>JAEYMU010000054.1 GCA_023407175.1 Bacillota bacterium | reverse complement strand
CGGCGAGTTTGCCCCCGTCATCGACCTTCCTGACCATGGGAGAGACGAACGCGTTGAGGAAGTCGTCGTCGGGGGTGAGTGGGTCGAACGTCGTCCACTCGTACCCGTCCTCGCTGACCTCGCAGGTGTCGAACAGCTCGCACGCCTCGTCGGCGTCGAGGTAGCGCCGCGCCGGTAGGCCGTAGCGCGTGATGCTTGTCGTGTAGACGCACGTGAAGTCCTCGTCCGCGTGCTCCATGATGACCGGGTGGTCGCATGCGCGGATCATCTCGACGCACAGCCCCGCGTCGGGCGCGTCCCAGGCCGTGAGGAACTGGACGATCGCCGCGTCGCCGTGGGGCTCGACGGTGGTTTCGCATGCGTTCCACTTGGTGCCCCAGTTCCTGGTGCGCCACCCGTACCAGTTAATCGCGCCGTACCTTCTCTCGTTCTCGAGGTACGCGTCGCCTGCGCCGCAGAGGCCGTCGAGGTCGCTCACGACGCGGGGGTGTCCGTCCGCTCCCAGGTCGATGCCGGAGGCGAGCCTGTCGCGGCCGATCTCGTCCACGACCCTTTCCATGCGGTCTGGGTCCCCGTGCCTTCTTGCGCGGGCGGCATCGATCGCGGCGTTGGTGTAGGAGCCCTCGACGAGGTAGAGATCATCGGGCATGGGCCTGAAGAGCTCGAAGTCAACGTCGCCCCGGTCGTTGGTGAGCTTGCGGACGTCGTCTGTGTGGACGACCATTCGCGTGGTGGTCCAGTTGGGCATCTCGTGCTCCAATCGACTGCTCGACACTGTCAGGCAAAGCTTAGTCCATCGCCAGGCGGCCTAGAACCGCCCTTCCCGAACGGGAAGGGCCATGGCCGCCCTCCCCGCGAGCCCCATGGCTACGAGTGCAACGGGGTGGGTACCTGAAAACCACACAGTCCGTAAAAGGAATCTTGCGGTAAAATGAGCTACGAGAGATATACGTCGTAGGGGGAACGTATGGCTTCAATGCCGACCACGACCGTGCGGATAGAGCCGGAGCTGAAGGAGCAGGCCAACAAGGTGTTCGATGGGCTGGGCATCAGCCTCTCGGCGGCGGTGAACGCCTTCCTGAAGGCGGTAGTGAGGGAGCAGGGCATCCCGTTCGACATGAGACTTGAGACCAGGCAGCGGAAGGAGGCCTAGGCATGCGTGACGATGAGGGCTACGACCCGCTCGGTGCCGACTTCATCAAGACGAACAGCGCTGCGGCGAGGCGCAGGACCGGAAGCACGTACACGCCGCCGTCTCTCGTAGACGACATGGTCGCCATCGCCGCGAGGGCCATGGAGCCGGACATCGTCGTGGATTGCGGCTGCGGGAGCGGGCGATTCGCCATCGCGTGCGCAAGGGCGTTCCCGAGTGCCCGCGTAATCGCCGTGGACAACTCGCGCGAGGCTTGCGCGATGACGCGGGAGAACGCGGCAGCCAACGGCTGCGCATCGCGGGTCGAGGTGGTCGAGAGCGACTTCATGGACTTCTCGCTCGCGCCCGACCGAGGCCGCGTGCTGTGGATAGGCAACCCGCCCTACGTCAGGCATCACGACATCCCGGAGTCGGCAAAGGCCCGGTTCAGAAGGCTGACTCGCGATCTGGGCGTAGGCGCGAGCCTCCTGTCGGGACTTCACGCCTACTTTCTCGCCCAGGTGGCGGCCAACTGGAGGCCAGGTGACTTCGGCGTCTTCGTGACGAGCGCCGAATGGCTCGACGTAAACTACGGAGACTTCATGAGGCGCACGCTCCTCGACCGCCTCGGCCTCGACTCACTCGAGCTCTATGACAGGGAAGAGAGGGTATTCGAGGACGCGATGACGACGGCTGTCGTCTTCTCGTTCGGCGAGCCGAGCGAAACGGTCGCGTGCTCGATGCACGGGGCATGCCCGCACGATGTCAGGGCCGACGACCTGCGCCTCTCGTCCAGGTGGACGAGACTCGTGGACCAGACTGCCGGGGTGGCGCGCATGGGCAGCCTCGTCCCCCTCGGCAGCATCGCCGCCGTGCACCGCGGCGTCGTCACGGGAAGGAATCGGTTCTGGGTCAGGAGACCCGACGAGCTCGAGGGGATCCCCGAAGAGCTTACCGTGCCCATAGTCTCGCATGCACGCGAGATAATGGGCGATTGCAGGGCGCAGACGCACCCGGAGGAGCTGAGCCGCCTCATAGCGCTCCCGGCCGACCTGTCCACACTGGATGGCACGTCGGCCGACGCGGCCAGACGCATCATCGAGAGTGCCGCGAGGCTCGGCATTGACAAGGGCTACGTCGCCTCGAGGCGCAAGGCATGGTGGTCGGTGAGGCCGCCGAAGGCGCCCGCGATCATGATGACATACATGGCGCGCCGCCCGCCGGTCTTCGTAGTCAACAGGGTGGGCCTTCCCATGCTGAACGTGGTTCACGGCATCTACCCGAAGGCCGACATGCCACAGGACGCGCTGGCCGAGCTGACGGACTACCTGAACGACAACGTCGATGTCGGGGACGGGAGGACCTACTGCGGCGGACTGACCAAGTTCGAGCCAAGGGAGGCAGAGGCGATACTCGTCCCGAGGTCTTGCGCGGCGGGGATGCCGGCATGACAGAGCGACCGATGCCGAGGCTGTACGACGAGGGGGAGCTGTGCGCCATGGCGGCCAGGCTGACCGCAGAGTTCGTTGAGGAGAGAAGGCGTTC
>JAEYMU010000053.1 GCA_023407175.1 Bacillota bacterium | reverse complement strand
CATGGAGCTGATTGTTACTAATCGGTCGAGGGCTTGACCAAAAAAGGTAAAACAGTAGAAAGAGTGAAGGAAACTCGGATGGAGTAGAAAGCACTCTTTGGATGAAAAACATTTTCTTGTGTAGTATTTTGTCAATTAAGGACAGAAAATACGAAGGTATATTTCTGTTTTTTATGTTATAAGAAAAAATTTTCTATAATATGATATAAAAACATGATAAACAGTATTCCTCGATAGCTCAATGGTAGAGCACACGGCTGTTAACCGTGGGGTTGTAGGTTCGAGCCCTACTCGGGGAGCTTATGGCGACATAGCCAAGTGGTAAGGCCCCGGTCTGCAACACCGTTATCACCAGTTCAAATCTGGTTGTCGCCTCTCTTAAAAATCCTCTAAACTTTGAAAAATAAGGCTTAGAGGATTTTTTCATTTACTAAATTATTGTATGCAGCTGTATGCAGGTTTGCTAGGAACCTCTATAACATGGTTATTATCCCGCTTAATTTCCGTATTGCTCATACACATAAGGCAGAATTGCCCATGTGACATCGTCGGCAGCAATGGTATTTGTGTGGATTTCAGGTTTTAGCCCTTGATATAAATGATGTGCCTTATTGCAAGGATTTTTATGGCAATTTTGACATTTATCAACGTCATTTTCCGCCGCGCATTTCAAAGAATCACAGTTAAAGCCTTTATCCAATCCCCCTGTATGACAGCCATCACACAATTTCATATCATCGCCCCAATGCCCTCCATCGCTTACACCCCCCGCGTATACCCGTATCAGCCGCTCTTTCAACTCCGCCCGGAACTTCTCACTGGTTGTTCCGCCGTTATAATGCACACACAAATCGCAACGTTGTCCGCAGCTGGCATAGACCGCCTGCTCTTTTGGAAACGGCTTTCGGTTAGGCTTTTTCTTAATCAAAACAAGCTGCTCGACAGCTTCGAGCGTATTTAAAACGGTAACGGAAATAAACATCCATTTACCGTCATGATATGTTTTGCTGTTATCATAAATTTCCTGTATCCTCTGCGGAAATTCATTGCGCCGCGCCTCAAACAATTCACGTTCTGCCTTTCCGAAAATAACGAGAAAATCATAACGGTCTTCGCGTATATAGATCGTCAGCACCGTTTTCCCGCTTCTGCGGAATTTCAATTCATCCTTGCCGTTGCCCACTTCATCCAAAGCATACTTTCCTCGCATAAAGCGCATGGTTTCTTCGCCGACCTTTTGCAGTTCTGTTTTTTTGTTCATGGTTGCATCCCCCTGTCACCCCATTAAGGGCGTCCTTCACCAACCGAATTTTTAAAAAGGGTTGGCGTCTTTTCGTATTTATATTTTAAATTATTTCAAAAAGATGTTCGCATTGTTTTTCGCCGTTAGAGCTAATGGGGGATGATACAGTTTCTATAAGGCGCAGTTTCACACCGAGACTATTTTCAAAATGATATTTTACATGCCCACTGCAACAACCGCAATATGTAAGGGAAACGGTTGTGGGTTTTGACAATTTATTTATAATTGAACATACGCACAAATATTTTCCGTTTTCTTTATAATTGTTCCAAAATATACTCAACGTTCCATCGTCATTTATTCTGCTGCGGGCGTATTCATTTACACTCATTGCGTTTAGTATTTTTATACGTTCTTCTATGGGTTTATCTCTAAGTTTCAGCCAAATTTCGGGGTGTTCATCCTTACTGCATCCTTGCTCCTCCATGACTGAAAGGATTTGACCTTTTGTAAGCAAATTATCCATCTGATTTACAAATGCAATTTTTTCTTCCGGTGTTTCATCTTCAGTATCCGGAAAAACAAATCGCTCCATTACTTCCATCGGAATACCTTTGTCAAGCATAGTCTTCTTAATTTTTAAAATGTTCATATCAAAAACATCCTCCTATCGGCCCATTAAGGGCGTTCTTCACCAACCGAGTTTGAAAGAGTTGGTGTCGTTTTGTATTATACCTTTTGGCAGGCAGGACATATAAAAGAAGATGTGCTACCCGTTTTTGTTGAAATTATCTTCTCGCCGCAAATCGGACAGGGCTGGTTTTCTTTATAGCCCACAAGGAAATAATCCATTGTGAATCCGCCTTTTTGCCCAAAGAAATCACTTTCGAAAGCAAATGTACCTTTTTCTCGTGAAAGGTTCAAAAACTCTGTTATGCTGTCATAAAGGAGTTTGATTTCATCCCCGTTCATGTCCGATATTTTCTTTTGTGGATGCAGGTGGGCTTTGAATAAAATATCGTGCATATACATGTTCCCGATGCCGCCGACATTCTTTTGATTCATTAAAAAGGCTTTAACCTGTGTCTTTTTTCCTTTCAGTAGCGATGAAAAATAATCAAGCGTAAATTTTTCATCAAAAGGGTCAATCGCAATATCTTTTGTGTTCGGCTCTGATGCAAGTTCGTCATCCGAAACGAGTAAAAATTTGCCGAACCACCAAAAGCGGGCGGTATAACCGCTACCATCACTCAAGAGAACCTTTATTTGGTATTTGTCAGCTTCATTCTTCTCATTATCGAAGAACAAAATATCCGCACCCATACCAAGAGATAAAAGGATATTTTCACCGTTATTGAGCGTAGTGATAATCCATTTCCCTCTATTCCGGATATCATCAATCCTTGCACCTGTGGTTCGTTTTTGAAACTCATCAGACGGGATATTGGCGCATTTCTCTTGCAGCAGAGTAAGATTTTGTATGGTCTTTCCACACAGGGCATCTCTCATTTGTCCCGAGAGTTTAGCAATTTCAGGCAACTCAGCCATTTTCTTTTTTCTCCTTCTCATTTTTTTATTTGTATCGGAATAAATATATCTTGCTGGTATCTGTTCAACTTATTCGCTATATCCCACGGTAAAATTTCCTCAATCATTTCGTAGCGATGCAATTCTCCTTCTGCATTTACGTCAAGCTCATAATGGTCGCTATTATTTACCCAGTCTTTCAACAGAATAAAAGTATCATCCATGTCTTCCATGAAGGAGCTGGCTATCGCGAATAACCCTCCTGTAAATTTTTCATCTGCGTATTCTGTTGTATTTTCATAATCGTCTGGTATTTTGATAAGCATAATCCATTCACCGCCTGGTTCCTTGCGGTAAAAACAATTACGCAATCCGGGACTTGGTGTGAACCCAAATTTCACAAACAGGCTCTGCATTTTACCATCTATATTTTCTATTTGTCCTGTTTTCAATCGTGAAGTAAGAACACGCATGGGTGGTAATCGAATAATCCGAACATCATGCAGCCTTAATGCTTCACGGCTGATCGCAGACAATTTTTCAAATGTGACTGTCTCATTTTTTTCTACTGTGGCAAGCCTTTTTTCGGTTTCTTCATAAAGTAAAGTAATGCCTGATATTTTCTTAATACCGCTCATTAGCATTTTATGAAGAAAATCATCGACAAGATGTCTTAGCTCGGATAAGGCTGAAATTTCCGTGTCAAGTGATTCGAGCTTGTCTACAAATGCTTGAATCAATGCCGCCATGTTTTCACTTTTGAATATAAGGACCATATCCTTAACCGGGATCTGTAATTTACGTAAAATAATAATCTGTTTCAACCTTTCAAGCGCGCTGGTATCATAATAACGTTGGGCTTTGTTATCAGGATGGTTGCTCCATAAAAGCCCCACTTCCTCATAATATCTTAGTGTCCTGCTCGATATACCGAAGTTGTCAACAACTTCATTTATTCTAATCAAATCCAAAAACATCACCGCCTTACATCTATTATACAAGTTGACGCAAGGTCAATGTCAATAGAATATTTCTGAATATTCGTAAAATGTAATAGTAAATTCTTGATTGCAAGGTAACGAATGCTGCAGATCATTGTAAAAAGGGAAGAGAAAACCTTTCAGCAAGACTATATTTGCGGTATTGCCCAGCATGAACTTTATATTTACAATTTAGAAGGTTCTTTGGGTACAGAGATAATTTTAAGACCAGATATATCAATATTCGGGAATAAAGATTTTTCTTCAGAAATTCTGGACGAGTGGATAAAACAGAAGATAAGAGATTGATAATGTTAAAGTTGCTATGAAAAGTGCTAGTGGATGAAAAAAGACATAAGTAAGCTATGATATACGAGGAAAGGCTGGTCACTCTTTAAAGGCAGAGACCAGCTCTTTTAATCAAATTTTTGTATAGTCGTGCCGCTCAGAATTCAGTTTGAAGAATGACTACATTTTCCGGCGATGTCACAGATAACTAAATAACAGTGCAATATTCAGACCGGCCACAATAAGACCGATGGTCCATAAAATAATATTGCTGATAACTGTATTCGCATGCTTACCCATGACCTTTTTTGAAGAGGTAAGGTAAATTTGAAGAAAAATCGATATGGGTAATTGGATGCTTAAGAACATTTGTGAATAAATCAAGCCCTGAAATGGATTCTGAATGAAAAAGATCAGGATGGCAGACAGGATTAAAGTAATCCCTACACCCAGCTTGGTATGGCTGTCCTTAATGTCATAGGGCTCCTTATAAATACCG
Organism: Bacillota bacterium; assembly: GCA_023407175.1. The sequence goes on along the minus strand of JAEYMU010000053.1, from coordinate 924,529 downwards.
GCAAAAATGCTTCCTCCCGCCATTCCGGCTGTCATTGAGGAAGAAATACCCGAGAATAGCAGAGCAAGTGCAAATACAATGGAAGCGGCGCTGCCTAAGATGGGCCCCAGCATTTGCTGTGCCTGATCTAATTCACTGACATGAAGGCCGTTTGAAAAGAAGGTTGCAGCGGCAACAAGGATCATGGCGCTATTGATTGCCCAACCGATGATCATTGATAAAAGGGTGTCCATAAATTCATATTTTAACTGCCTTTTGATAACTGCTTCCTCCTGCAGATTCCATTGACGGCTTTGAATAACCTCCGAATGCAGGAAGAGATTATGCGGCATGACGACGGCACCAAGCACGCTCATGATAATGGGAATGGAGCCGGCAGGGAAGCTTGGGGTAATCCAGCTGACAGCGGCCTCGCCCCAATTAACATGAACCATACATAATTCTATAATAAAGGAAAGCCCGATCAGGGATACGAAGCCCATAATAAGCTTTTCCAGCTTCTTATAGGAATTGGAATACAGCATGAATAATACAAAGCCGAGTACGATCACTGTGCCAACCTTCAGAGGGATTTTGAACAGCATGTTCAAAGCAATCGCACCGCCGAGGAGCTCGGCAAGGGCAGTCGATACTGCGGCAAGCATGGCTGTGAATAATACGGTACGGCTTGCCCACGGCTTTAAATGAAGAGAGGCAGATTCAGAAAGACAATTGCCGGTAACAATTCCAAGATGGGCGGCATTATGTTGAAGTACAATCAGCATGATGGTGGCGAGGGTTACCATCCACAATAGCCGGTATCCATACTCTGAACCGGCAGCTACGTTGGAGGCCCAGTTACCCGGATCAATAAATCCGACAGTTACTAATAGTCCTGGACCGATATATTTTAAAACATCCAATCGGGGATTATGATTCAGTTTGCTTAATAATTTCATATTGTTGATTGTATCCGGGGAGAGCTTCTCTGGGTACGTCTCCTTTTCGTCAGTTTTATATTTAAGATAGAATTTTATTTTCTGTTATGGAGCAAAATATTTTATAACGAAGCATAGACTGATGCTTATTATCGCTATGCTATAAATGATAAAATATGATAAACTTAATATAGATGAGTCCTGAAATTTTGTAAATAGTAATAATTATTAATTTTATTTCTAAAATAATGGTTATTTTTATTCAAATATTCAGTAGAAAGCAGCAAACAAATGATTTTTTGCCTTGACGTAGGTAGGAAGGATTGTTATAATATAGTAGCTGAAAAGCCCAATAAAATAACGGCGACATAGCCAAGTGGTAAGGCATGGGTCTGCAACACCCTGATCAGCAGTTCAAATCTGCTTGTCGCCTTGAAGAGAGAAACGCTCTAATGTTTATATATAAAGGCATTGGGGCATTTTTATTGTCTAAATGAGACTTAGAAAAAGTTCATATTAGACCGTTTTAGACACCAAACAAAACTATAGATGCAGACGGCGTTTCAATTCCTCTATCATATTTCTGCCTTCAAATATCAGCAATGCCGCAAGCGATAAAAGACTGCCCGCTACACATATCAACGACGGATATATGATTGCGCTAAGTCCGCTCAATACAAAAATTGCCGGAATAATCCCATAGAGTATGAGCAGGACACTGTAAACCATATAAGTTTCTGTGGGCATTTTAAGAATACGGGCAAGAATCGCCGTTGCCGCCATGACAGAGGCAAAGGCAATCGGAATGACATAATCGACAGACCAGCCGTGCCAGCCCGTAAAGACGTCCCACAATACGGACAAAATACTTATAATAGTTACCTGATAAGATAAATTCTTTAAAATATTGTGCCGCTTGCGAATGGCGGTCGACAGACTGATCCATACACAAGCCACTCCCGCAACTATAAACAGCGACCAAAAACCGCTCTGGGGCAACATCCAGTTAACGGTAAGCGAAATAATCACTACCGCCGCTGAGCATAGCAGTAATAAACGGAGCAGCAGGCTGTGTTTACTTGTTACAAGTGGTATAAAAGGAAAGATTTCATATTCGTTTTGTGTTCCGCCTGCGAGCGTATTTTGACACAATGGACATTTCTCAAAACCGCCTGATACCGACACGCCGCATTTTTCACAAATTTTCATTCTGCTTCCCCCTTAAATTATTTGCGGATATTTCAACAGCTATCCCCATTTTAGTCAACTGCCGAAAAAAATCGCGCTGTATATCCGTACTGACAAACGGAGAGGTGAAACTGATATTCATATTATCCTCATAGGAACAAATGCAGATTTGAAGCTTTTTCGTACTGGTAAAGACATCAAACAGCTTTATATATTGTTTTGCTTCGTCCGGCATACTGATTTTGCCCATATTTGAAACCGAGGCTGTGACCTCGCGCGCCGCGAAAGAATATGCAATATTCATAAAAATATTTTTGATTGTCAACGGTATCGGACGTATAAAATAGTTGCGTTCAAAGCTGATCAGCTTATTCAGGCGGGCTTGCAGGTATTCTTCGTTAAGATGCTCGGCAAAATATTCCTTTGAGCATTTTATAATATCTTCAAGCTTATCCTTACCATCATGAAAGCTGTATTTTATATTGACAAGGCTGAAAAAATTACGCGTCGATTTTGAATCGAAGTAATTGCGCAGGTTAACAGGAACGGTAATAACCACAGGCTTTTTCCTGCTGTGTACGCTCATTTCGCCATAGATCGCCCGAATAAGCAAGGCGGTTATAAATACCGTAGCTGTTGTTTCATATTCGCGGGCTTTGTTCAAAAGCGCCTTTGTGGAAACGCTTCCTTCTATAATATTCAAACGCCATTCCGCTTCCTTCGAACCTTTAATCTGATAAGCGGCAGGGGTTTTTAATGTACCGGTATCTTTGCTCCGGTCATAGTATTTATTAAAGCTGTCACTCATTTTCTGTGAATCGGAGGCGTCGTAATCAATGCCGGAAACCTTACCCATAGTATCGGGGTGTGCGAGCTTTAGATAGTGCAGTATAAGCGTCTTCAAAAATTGCAGAGCGCCTGTTCCGTCGGTCAGGACGTGATATACTTCAAGATTGATTCTTCTGCCGTACCATGTCACATCGAACAGAAGTCTCTTGCGGCCGAGATAAACCGTGCTGCACGGAGGGGCATCATCTTTGAGGACAATCGGACGGATTTCACTTTGTTCTAAATAGTACCAAAACATACCGCGTTTCAGCACATACCTAAAACTCGGGAAATCCTTCACTGTACGATCTAATGCAGATTGAAGTATATTTTCGTCCACCTTCTCCCGTAACTCACAGCTGAAACGGAAAACCCAGGTATCCGATTTACTGCTGGTGGGAGGGAAAATTTTTGCGGCGTTATCAAGCTTGTGCCACGCCTTTTTAGCCGGTTCACTCATTTGACTTGCTCCCCCTCAAAAATTGATTTATTATATGATAGCTCTCTTTTACCGCTGAATAATTTATAGACAATGTAAAATAGCCGTGCATGGCATCTTTTACCCTGTGGATAATCACAGAGTTTCCCGCCTCCTTAAGCTTACGTCCGTATTCTTCGCCCTCATCCCGTAGAGGATCATATTGCGCCGTAATAATCAGCGTTTCCGGCTGGTTAGAAAAATCATCAGCCAAGAGCGGCGCGCAATATGGATTTTCGCGGTCTTCCTCCTTGCTGCAATACAAGTCCATATAATCACAGATATGTTTTGACGTAAGTATGTAATCCGTTCCGTTTTCAATAACAGACGGAAAGGGAGACGTCTCTGTATGGTTATTATATGTGGCAGGATAAATCAAAATTTGTCTGTCAACGGTTTTCTCTCCCTTGTCACGCATATACAAAGAAACCGCGGCGGCAAGATTACCTCCGGCGCTGTCGCCCATTAGAGTGATTTTGTGAGGAACATCCGACACCTTATGCCACCGAATGATCGCCCGCACAACCTTATAACAATCCATAAGCGCAGCGGGAAACGGATTTTCCGGCGCGAGACGGTAATCAACCGCAACCACGATATGACCGGTCTGCCGGGCAATCGTCAGGCAGGCTTTTTCGTAAGTGTCCACATCTTCCATGACCCACCCCCCGCCATGCAAAAAAACGATGACAGGATATTTTTTAAGGGCAAGACCCTCTAGCTTTTTGCTTGCTGGCGAAAATATCCTTATGGGGATGTTATGCCCGCTATTTTTTATATAATAATCCCACGTTTGATATGTTAATTTGATACGCGGCTTTTTGGCGATGATATACGCCTGACGTATCAGCTTATAATTTTTCTTTATATCCACATGTGACAACGCTTTCAAAGCGTTAAGCATATATTTATTCATAGACGTTTTTTCTCCGTTTTATTTTATTCGCTCGTTTTCGTTTTACGTCCTGGTTTTAATTTTCCCATGCGCGTTGGTTTGGCTGTGTTTTCAGGAATAGCCCAAGAGGCACCGAACTTAATTGTGCCTTCTATACGGCCCGATTTGCAAAGATACTGCACCTGTCTCAAGGAAATATCTCATTGATTTGCAATTTCTTCTACTCTTACATATCCTTTCATACTGGGTACCTCATAAGATAAAATTTCATTAAAACGATTATATTATATTCGTTTTAACGCTAAATATCAAGATTCCTTTATTTTTTGAAGTCTTTTGTTTTGTACAAAAAAATTCGCAGTTCTTCTTTAAAAAGGACTGCGAATGTGAAAAGTGATTAATAGAATTGTCTTTTCTGGTTTCTTCTTTCTCTAACTTGCTCTTGAAAATTTAAAACTCCTAATTTCCCGCACTTTCATATCGTGCTGTTCCTTTTTGAAACAGACGATAGGCGATGGTCCATATTACAGCAGCAATAAGGCATTCGGCACCGACGGTTTTTACAAAGCTGGAGCCTAATAAAAAATAGGTAGCAGGATAATATGCCACAAATGCAAAGGGGATTACCCAGGTAATGATGAAACGAATGGAGCGGGTATATATTTCAACCGGAAATTTTGCAAAATCCGCTATGTCATATGCAACCTGCAGGAATGCTACACTCACCTTAAACCAAAAAGCAGTTGCCGCAAAGAACAGCTTAATTGAGGTATATATAATACTTCCGGCAAGGACGGATAGGATAAAAACTATAATGGAAACCAATGTAAAGTGAACTACCCCGTTATGGACGGATATTACAACTAAGATGATACCAATCGCAAGCTCTCCCAGTGCGTCAGGCTGCAGCTTTTCACAAATGATCTGAAAAAATAAATTCATAGGTCGCAGCATGTATCTGTCAAATTGTCCGGTAACTACCATTCTCCAGGCAACCATCCACAAATTATCAGTAAATAAATGATCGATACCCCTTGGAATCTGCGCGAATCCATAAATAAAAAGCAGCTGATAAAAGGTCCAGCCCTGCAAAGTCGGTATCTGTTGAAAAACCAGATACAAAAAAGCGATACCGGTCATCTGAGAAAAGAAAAAGCCAATCAATCCAACCCAGAAGTCTAATTTGGACTGCATAAGGGTTTTAAAAAATTGGATAATAAAAACTCTGTATAATCTGCCATATCTTTTTGCTATCTCCATGAACATCACCCACCCAATACAATTAGTTTCTTGGTAATTCTATTCCATAACAGGCTGCCCAGCCCAAACAGTAGAACTACCCAGAGGAGTTGTCTGCCTAATACGAACAGGATTTCATTGCCGCTGTATTTACCCAGATAAATCATTACCGGTACATAGTTCATGGAGGCAAAGGGCAAATATGCAAATATTTTTTGAGCTGCCTCAGGGAAGAAGCTTAAGGGTATCAGCTGACCCGTTAAAAAGGAAAGAAGAGCATTTTTAACAATTGCCATGCCAAAAATATAAGTAGTATAAAAGGCCAGCATCCCAAAGCAAAAATCAAAGAAGATATAGATTAAAAAGCTTAAAATACAGCTTATAAGAAATAAAATAATATTTAATATTCCCGTAACAGGCAGCTTCAACCGAAACACCTTATAGCCCTCCAGACCGATCCAAATAAACAGGGAGGGTATGAAAAAACGGTATATCATGGTTCCGAGTGCTTTGAATAACAGGCTTGTTCTATAATCAATGGGTTTGATCAGATTACTTGCGATGGAGCCTTCCACTACATGAAAACCGATCTCACCTGAGATATTAATGGATATTAATCCGGTGGCAATATAGGACATAAAGATATACACGATCATTTCACTTTGGGTCAGTCCGCCAAGTACCAGGCTGGTGGAACTGCCGTATATGGCCATCCATAAGAAATATGCAATAAATACTCCGAATAATCTGGATAGGATGAAAAGGTAGAAGCTTCCCTTGTAGGCAAAATTAGTTTTTATCTCATTCGCAGCAAATGGCCAATAGGTTCTTAGAAATTTTTTCATAAGCGGGCCTCCTATATACCATTTTTATAAATTTCTTTTACGATCTGAGAGATTTCCGTTTCTTCAATTTTGATATCCCTTATTTCCGCCAGAGACATAATGTGGGAGATGATTTTAGAAACATTTATTTTATTTTTATTAAAGGAAAAATGTATGGTTTTGTTGTCAAGCTCTGTGCTTAAATCTGTCTCATCTAATGAAAATACCTGGTTAAAATTAATTCCCCTCACCGCATCCATGTCTTTTATATCGATGTGAACTTTTCTTGTGAGCCCGTAGGTGTTTTTCAGGCCCTCAATGGTTCCGTCATGAATCAGCTTTCCGTCATCAATAATGATGATGCGGCTGCAAAGCTCCTCAATATCACCCAGGTCATGGGTAGTCAGTATTACGGTGGTTTCATATTGTTCGTTAATTTCTTTAATAGCACGGCGTATATTGTCCTTTACCACCAGATCCAGTCCTATTGTCGGTTCATCCAGATAGAGTACCTTGGGGTTATGCAATAAGGCGGCCGCCAGATCGGCCCTCATTCTCTGTCCCAGGGACAGAGTTCTGACGGTATTATGGATAAAATCATTTAAGCTTAGGATTTCATCAAAGAACTTCATTCTTGCCTGAAAGTCTTCCTCACCTACTCCGTAAATTTCCTTTAATACGGAATAAGATTCACTTAAGGGCAAATCCCACCAGAGCTGTGTTCTTTGACCAAAAACAACTCCGATATTCTGAGCATTTTTCTTCCTGTCCTTATTGGGATCAAGATCGTTTACGGTACATTTTCCGCTGGTAGGTGCTAAAATCCCGGTCATCATTTTAATTGTAGTAGATTTTCCGGCACCGTTACTCCCGATATACCCTACAATTTCGCCTTTGTTGATATGAAAGGAAATATCATTTACCGCAACCTTGCGTACCTTTTCCGTGGTAAACAGACTTTTTACGGCTCCCTTAAATCCCGGATACTTCTTTGTTGTTACAAATTCCTTTGTTACATGATCTACTCTTATCATAAATTTTCCCCCATCAAAATTAACGGAAAAGTATACTCATTTTATTAATTCGAACATTTGTTTTCTTGCCATTATACAAAGCTTAGTTATATTTGTCAACAGCAATTCGAATAATTTCGAAATAATTTCATATATAGTATAGATATAGTAAAATATAATGCGAAGAAAAGAGCAAAAAAACATATAATTTGATAAGGAATTGTATAAAATTACTAAAATTATATGTATTTATTGGTGGATAATAGTATTGACATACAAATTTAAGAATAGTAAAATGTGCTTAACCAGTTAAGCAAACTGAAAATGGGGCGTCTTTTACCAGGGCGCCGTTTCTTTTAAAAGTTGCTTAAACGGTTAATCAGATAGGAGGTTAATTTTATGAAAAGGAACAAAACAAGAATTATCGTATTACTATTCATTCTGACAAGTGCTTTTTTAATGACTGCCTGCGGCAAAACGGATAAAACCGTGGAATCGGAAGTAACCATCAGTCCTGAAGCCAATGCAAAGGAGAACGTATATACCGTTACCTTTTATGACATGGATGGGACCACTGTGTTATCGACAGAGGAAGTAAAGGATGGTGAATCAGCGACTGATTATACCCCTGAGAAGGACCAGTATGTATTTATGGGATGGTATGGAACACCTTCCTTATCCCATGAATTTGATTTTAGTACACCGATTACCGCAGATACAGATATTTTTGCGGGCTTTTTACAGGACCAGGAGGATACAAGAAGCTTTGCGATTGTGGGAAGCGGGAAAAGTCCGTTACTTGTAACCTCAAGCTGGGGAACTGTAATAAACGAAGAGCATTATCTTACCAAGGAAACAGATAAAAATGTTTATTCCTTAACTCTGGATTTGTATGAAGGGGATGAATTTCAGCTTGCAATCGATACCTCCTGGCATGATCAAAGAGGTGCAGGCTATTTAACAACTACTTCCCAGGACGGAGTGGAATATCTGGCGTCATCAGGAAGTAATTATCAATCAAGCGAAGCGCAAAAAGCAAATATTAAATGCCTGGTAACCGGAAGTTATACACTTACCTTAACTACATATCCCGGTGCGGACGTCTATGCTACCGAGGACAGCAATTATACGGAGGAGAATAAGGAAAATTTCAATTCTAATCCATATGATACGATCACGTGGGTATATAACGGAGAACCGAAGGAAGCAGTGGGAGACATTACAACTACATATTACATTAAGAGCTCCATTGCTACCGGTTGGGAAGATATCTATGAAGATAAATATATGTTTACAGAAAATAATGGACTTCCGACCTTAACAATCGAATTAGAAGAAAAAGAAGAGTTCTTACTTACCTCCAGAGTGAAATCCGGAGATACGGAAAGCGTAGGAAGTGAGTATGTAAAATACAGTAATATCAAGGACAGTAAGTCTCTGGAATTTGTAGAGGGCAGCGCCAGTGATAATATAATCGCAAAGGCAGCAGGGGTTTATACCTTTATCTATAATCCGGAAACTGCAGAGCTGACAGTAGCCTTTGAAGCAAAATAAAGAAGCAGAAACAAGATGAAGCGGCAAGCCGCTTCACTTGTCATGAATAACAAACAGGTTGCCGAGTACCTATCGGCAACCTGTGGAATCAGCTTATACATACTGTAAGTGCATCATACCTGGAGTACGATTGATTGCTAATTCGATGCAGCGATATACCTGAGTCATTTTCGTATGCAGATCACTTGAGATATAGTGGATATTTTCCTTTCCGGCCAGCAGATCATCCAAGGCGTTCTGACTGTATATATAATTTAGATCAGAGATGTCCGAAAGGTCCTTTAAATCCTGTAGGAATTTGACGTTGCAGAAAGCTTCACATATGTGCGATTTTAAAAGCTCATTGTTTGGAGTCAGACATAGGTAGGTATAATTGTCATTTCCAAAATATTCATCTGCACTCTTTTTAAGCTTATCGTAATCGGTACAGACTTGAAAAAACCAGGGAATATCAATCAGGCAGTCAACAGCAATTACCGGGATAAGATTTTTATCGCTAATGCTATAAAAGAAATCATAGGTGGCATCAAAACACAGGATAGCATCTACATAATTCAGTTTAGTAATATCCTTACTGCTCTGAAATATTAAATGATATCCGTAGAAGGTCAATATTTCGGACAAAACCTCGGTCAACAGCAATTGTTCAGAACGTTTTAACAGAGAAGTCTCGGGCATCATATAAAGAGCGATGTTATAAGTTTTGCTCGTAGACAGAGACTTCGCCGAGGAATTTGGTTTATAGTCAAGTAAGTTAACTATTTGAAGTATTTTTTTCCATGTTTCCTCGCTGATCCGTTGGTCGGTACGGTTATTGATCACATATGAAACTGTAGCCACCGAGACACCTGCCTGCTTGGCAATGTCTTTAATTGTAATTTTTTTATCCATGACTTAGTTATATACTTTATTAATGTTTTTGTCAATATATGAAAAACCGGGGGTTTTATAGACTGCTGGAAGAATAGAAACAGAGGAATATTACAATGAATAAACAGGCCATATTGCATATACCGCAATCAAAATACTGCTACCCCATAGATCAAAATACAATTGCAATTCGTTTGCGTATGGATAAAGAAGATGACGTAGATCGGGTCGAAGTGGTGTATGAGTGTAAATATAAGTTTTACTTAGAGAAAAAAAGCGCGGAAATGGAAGCCAAGTATCAGGATGATTTATTTATCTATTATGAAACACAGCTTAAGCTGGAGGATGTGAGACTGACTTATGTATTCCGGATATGGAGAGGCAAGGAGTGCAGCTATTTTTCAGAAGACGGATTAACTCCCACTTATAATTTTAAATTATGCCATTATAATTCATTTCAGTTTCCCTACATTAACAAAAGTGATATCCATGAGGTTGTAGATTGGATGCAGGGAGCAGTATTTTATGAGATTTTCGTTGATCGTTTTTACTGCGGAAAAAAAGATAAGGATACAGCCTATATTAATTTACCCTGGGGAGAGATACCAAAGCCCAAGAGCTTTGCCGGAGGTGACATTCCCGGAATAACCCAAAAGCTGGATTACCTTCAGAGCCTTGGAGTAAATGGGATCTATTTAACACCCGTATTTAAATCCATTTCAAATCATAAATACGACATATCCGATTATAAAACAATTGACGAGCATTTTGGTACTAAGGAAGAGTTTGCCGGGCTGGTCGGGGAGCTTCACAAAAGAGGCATGAAAATTGTGCTGGACGGCGTATTTAATCATTGCAGTACATTGCTGCCTCAGTTTCAGGATGTAATTTCCAAAGGAAAGGTCTCCGAATATTTTGACTGGTTTATCATACGCGGCGATCAGGTCGATACGGAGAATATTAATTATGAGGTATTTGGCTTCAGCAGTTATATGCCAAAGCTTAATACCAGCAATCCGAAGGTACAGGATTTTTTACTGGATATAGCAACCTTCTGGATCAGAGAATACGATATCGACGGCTGGAGGTTAGATGTATCTGACGAGGTTTCGCATACCTTCTGGCGAAAATTCAGAGAGGAGGTCAAAAGGGTAAAGCCCGATTGCGTAATTATGGGTGAGAACTGGCATGATGCATATGCATATCTTCAGGGTGACCAGTATGACGGTATTATGAATTATGCTTTTACAAAGGCCTGCCTGGATTATTATGCCTTCGATACCTTTGATGCAAAAGGGTTTGCGCAGAAGTTGAACCATCTGTTAATGAGAAATAACGGACAGGTCAACACCATGATGCTGAATCTTCTGGATTCCCACGATACTGACCGGTTTTATACCAGTGTCAACAAGAATAAGGACCGATTGCTTTCTGCCATTGCAGTTATGAATATATATATGGGAGCCCTGTGCATCTATTATGGAACGGAGCTTTGTCTTGAGGGAGGTTATGATCCTGATAACCGCAGATGCTTTGACTGGGAGGAAGCCCACTGGGACTTTCCTTATATGGAAACACTGAAGAAGCTGCTGGCATTGAAGCAAAAGCCTACGGTAAAGAAGGGCGACATACACATTACCTATGACGAGAATCTGTGCTATCTAAGCAGAACCTATTTAGGCGGTGAAATTTTATTAATCGTAAATCAATCCGGAAAAACAGTACCATTAAGTAAAACCGGAACCGTGCTGGTTGAAAATAAATTAACAGAGGATGGCCTGTCAACGGATGGTTTTGTAGTTTTTGAAATTTAGAGAGGAGCGGATATTGTGAAGAAAATCTTTAGTCTCTTGTTGGTAACACTATTATGCATGTCCTGGCTGGCTGCCTGCGGCAAGGAGAAGGCGAAGGAAACCGAAGAGGAAGCAGATGCTTCGGCTAACGCATTGACATCCATTTACAATGGTGAGCTGGAAAGGAATGTAACTCTGCGTGTGCTTGAAAATGACACTGCAATCGAACAGGGATATTTTGATGAATTAATCAATGCCTTCAATGAAAAATACAAGGAATATGGGATTGTTGCCGTAGATGCCAATATGGATCAGCGTAGTAATCTGGCCGATGACGGCCCTTATGGGTATGGACCGGATGTATTATATCAGGCAAATGATTCTCTTATGAAATATGTGGAGGGAAAGCATATTTATCCAATCCCGGCAGAGACCCTGGAGTGCTATTCTCAGATCCCCGAAAATGCCTGGGAGGCATATAAGTCGGAGGTGGATGGTAGTACATATTATATGGGCGTCCCGGTCAATGTCCAGACCTCCATGCTTTATTACCGAAAGGATATGCTGCCCCAGGATTGGGAAACAAACTGGGATGATAATAAGAACCAGATACCGGATATGGTTGAAAACTGGAATGATTTATACAAGTATTCAAAATCACTTGTTGATTCCGGGAGCGGAAAATATGGCTATATGAGGTCCTTATATGATGTATACTTCTCATCCGGCTTTCTGTTCTCCTATGGCGGCTATATCTTTGGCGATAATAACACAAATCCAGAGGAGCTGGGACTCGCTGCCGGTAATGCCGAAATTGGCGCAGAGGTTCTGCTAAAGCTTGCTTCCGTGATGAGTGAAGAGTGTATCGACGATTCCATAACCGTTAATGCATATAGCAAAATTGCAGATGGTTCTTATTTTGCAACCATGACAACACCGGATGTATATACCTTATTTATCAAGGAGCTTGCCTTGGAATATGAGGGACAGGGTATGAGCAAGGAAGAGGCACAGTCCCTGGCAGAAGAGAATCTGGTTGTAACCGGACTTCCTATGCTGCCGGCAAGCGGGGATTTAACAGAAGAAAATCCGGAATTAATTCCGCTAAAGTCAATGGGGGGCATCAATGGATATGCCATCAGTGCTTATACGAAAGCACCCAATGCCTGCCTGGCTTTTGTGGACTTTGCCACAAGCTATGAGATGATCATGAAGAGAAATGAGCTTCTTGGAATTATACCGGCCCGCTCCGATGCGGCAAAGGCAGTAGGCGGGGTAACGGAAATTGTTTTTGACAACCTGAATGAAGGAAACATTGTAATTATGCCCTCCATAAAGGAAATGGTTCAGGTATGGGCACCGGCAGAAACCTTCTTTACGGATTTGGCAAAGGATGCTTTTCGAATTTCAGATAAAAAGTACACTTCTACAGAAGCTTTGAAAAGTGCGTTAGAAGAAGTTGACCAGCAAATATACGATGCAATCTACACACTTTCTAAATAGAGGGATTAGAATGAAAATATTGAGAAAAAAAATTGAAACACTAAAATCCTTCCTTAAGCATGCAGGCAAAAATGTAATAGCCAGCACTTGTCTTATGGGCTTGGGACAACTCATGTATGGTCAGATTGGAAAGGGACTGATCTATCTGGCCATACTTGCCTGCGGGATTTTCTATTTTGTATATCGGGGAGCCTCTGACTTTATAGGCTTCTTTACCTTAGGAACGAAGGAAATGGATGCGTGGTTTGGCATTGAGGGAGACAACTCCGTCGTTATGCTGCTTATGGGGATTCTCTCGATTGCGGCAATCATACTTTTGCTCAGTTGCTATTTCTCAAATATAAAAGATACTTATGAAACCCAAATACGGGTGGAGCACGGAGGGAAGCCCGTTACCTTCCGGGAAGATATAAAAAAATTTATGGATAAGAAATTCTATAAGACGGCGCTGTTTCTTCCTGTGATAGGGGTGTTGGTATTCAGCGTATTGCCAATTATTTTTATGATAGCCGTTGCCTTTACGAATTATGGAGGTAATATTGTTCCGCCGAAGCTGGTGGACTGGGTTGGATTTAAGAATTTTATCCAGCTTGCAACCTTGTCGAAATTTGCACCTACCTTTGGAAGAATTCTTAGCTGGAATCTGCTCTGGGCGGTATCCTCTACCCTGCTGAATTATTTTGCGGGGCTTGGACTGGCACTTCTTTTGAATAAGAGCTGTGTCAAAGGAAAGATAATCTGGAGAGCATTTCCCGTACTGGCGTATGCAATTCCCGGTTTTATTACACTGCTTGGCTTCCGGTTTATGTTTTCCTATGGCGGGCCGGTCAATCAGATTATCACGGATATGGGTTATCGGGCCATTGGCTTTCTTGATATTGATGCAAAATGGACGGCAAGGTTAATTGGTTTATTGGTAAATGCCTGGATCAGCATACCCTCCATCATGCTTTTGTCCACGGGGATCTTGGCAAATATTGATATGAACCTGATGGAGGCGGCAAAGATTGACGGGGCAAAACGATGGAAGCAGTTTACTAAAATCATATTACCCTTTGTCCTGTTTTCCACCACACCGGTATTAATTGGCCAGTTTATCGGGAATTTTAATAATTTCGGAATCTTCTTCTTCCTGCGTGGCGGATTATATATGGAGGGATATTTTTTAGCCAGTGATACCGACCTCTTAATCAACTGGCTGTACAATTTATCAATCAGTAACAATTATTATAACATAGGCGCAGCCATCAGCTTGATTATATTCATTATTACCTCCCTGATATCGCTGCTGGTATATGTCAAATCACCGTCGTACAGAGAGGAGGATGTTTTCCGATGATAAAATATAAAGTCCTGCGCATGGCGGATACCTTAATTACTCACCTGGCTTTGATCCTTGTCGCATTGGTTTTCCTGTTTCCCTGCCTATGGCTGATTTTGGCATCCTTTAGCAAATCGGGTTCTATTTATTCCTATGAGGGCTTTTTTCCGAGTGAATACAGCCTGGATACGTTTAAAACCCTGTTTACGGATACGGCTATGTATAATTATCCCAGATGGTTTATGAATACGCTGCAGATCGCGATTTTCAGCAGTGTAATCGGAACTTTTCTTGTGATATTAACGGCATATACCATGTCGCGGTTCCAATTTAAGAGCAGAAAAAAAATCATGAAAACCACTCTGATTCTTGGAATGTTCCCATCTTTTATGGGAATGATCGCGGTATATATTATCATGACGCAGTTTGGGCTGATCAATCAGGTATGGAGCTTAATTCTGATCTACAGCTCCTGTGCACCCATGGGATATTTAACACAGAAGGGTTTTTTTGACACGATAAGCTGCTCCATTGACGAGGCGGCAAAAATTGACGGGGCGACTAATTTGAACATATTTTTGAAAATCAATTTACCCCTGTCCATGCCCATAATTGTTTATACTGCACTTACAAGCTTTACCTTTCCCTGGAGTGATTTTATACTGCCGAAGCTATTGTTGAAGGAAAAAGATCTCTATACGGTAGCGGTAGGTCTGATGAGTCTTGGGGAAACGGAATTCTCAAGGTTTGCGGCAGGCTCTGTTTTTATAGCTGTACCAATTGTCATTTTATACTTTATATTAATCCGGTATATGATCAACGGAATGACCGCCGGTGCAGTGAAGGGATAGCACCTTCCGCAGTACGTATTGTTTTTATAGAAGGGAGAGTAGGACAAGACCTGCTTTTACATAATATATAAAGACTAAAATACGGTATTACATATTCCCCGAAATAGATACGAAACAGGTAATTACATACCTGTAATTTAAATATTTTGCAAGAACAAAACCAGTAAAGCTGCTGTAATTAAGTATTTTGAAAAGGGGGGAACTGCCTATGAGAGCATGATAAGAAAGCTTTTCCGCAAGGAGAAAGTGTTATTCGAAAGTTAACAAATATCTAATAGAATATTTTTAGTTACAGACGGATTTAAAGTTATGCATAAATTGGGGTCATTCCTACACAAAAGAATAGTAGCTTAAGGCAGATTGCCATTACTTATTCTTCTTCCTTGGAACATAATAATAAACAAAAGAGGAGTTTCAGGTAGCCTGAAATTAAAAAATGAAAGATTAATTATTATGAAAGGGGTAAATTTATGAATCAAGAATTGTACAAATCAAACAACAGATTTTCACGTAAATTGTTAGTTTTTATGGCGGCATTAATTTTCACCATTGCTGCCGTAATCTATGGTACATTAAGATTTTCAGCTGTTTCATTAGCAACCTCGCCACAGGATTCGGATGTAACGAATAAGGCAAGCTTTTCAACCGATGTAATTTATCAAATTGTTACGGATCGTTTTTATGACGGGGATTCCACGAATAATCCCACCGGCGCTGTTTTTAATACCAGCGATTTAACCAAATATCACGGCGGAGACTGGCAGGGTATCATTGATAAAATTGAAGATGGTTATCTGACAGGTCTTGGAGTTACAGCTCTCTGGATTTCCTCTCCGGTAAAGAATATTACTGTGATTGACGGATCGAATGATAATGCCTCCTATCATGGATACTGGGGGAAGGATTATTTCCAGACAAATTCCGCTTTTGGATCGTTGAGTGATTTTGCAGAATTAATCTCAGTAGCACATGCAAACGGAATTAAGATTGTTATTGATTTCGTGCCGAATCATACCTCAACCGCCGTATATGGTGAGGATGGAGCTTTATACCGTGACGGCAGCCTAATCAGTACATATTCCAATGACAGCCAGGGCATCTTCAATCATGAATCAGCATGGTCTTCTTACACAACCCTTGAAAATTGCATCTATTACAGCATATGGGGCCTTTCTGATTTAAACCAGCAAAACAGTACAGTAGATACTTATATGAAGGATGCCATTAATATGTGGATTAATCTTGGCGTAGACGGTATTCGTGTGGATGCCGTAAAGCATATGTCCTTCGGCTGGCAGAAAAACTGGCTTAGCAGTATTTATTCCAATCAAGGTGTATTTACCTTTGGTGAATGGTATTACGGCGGTACAACAAATGACGCGGAATTCACTAATTTTACGAATAATTCAGGTATGAGTCTCCTGGATTTCAGATTTGCAAATGCACTTCGTAACGCATTGGGCAGCAAGACAGGTTCAATGACTGATTTATACAGTGTTATTACAAGTACCAGTACGGATTTTAATGAGGTCAATGATCAGGTTACCTTTATGGACAGCCATGATATGAGCCGCTTCATGACCTTATCCGGAAGTAACTCAAGAGCAGTGGAAAATGCATATGTAATTTTATTAACCTCCCGTGGTGTACCCAATATTTATTACGGTACTGAGCAGTATCTGACCGGCAGTGCGGATCCGTATAACCGCGGAGATATGACCTCCTTCAGTACATCGTCAACTGCTTATCAGACGATCAGCAGAATTGCTCCGCTGCGTAAATCCAATCCGGCACTGGCCTATGGTACGACAGTAGAGCGTTGGATTAACAGCGATGTCATTATCTATGAGCGTCAATTCGGCAGCAGTGTAGTATTGACTGCAGTTAACCGCAGCTCCAGCACCGGCTACGATATCACAGGCTTATATACGAATCTTCCGGCAGGTACCTACAGCGATGTTCTACAGGGCTTGCTGGGCGGTAACAGTATTACGGTAGCAAGTAATAAGTCGGTAACCACCTTTAATCTTGCCGCAGGTGAATCGGCAGTATGGCAGTATACAGCAGCCAGCGAATCCACCCCGTTAATCGGTAATGTAGATCCTAATGTGGGTAAAGCAGGTAATGTTATAACAATCACAGGTGAAGGCTTTGGAACCTCAACCGGTACCGTAAAATTCGGAACCACTTCGGCAACTGTGAATAGCTGGTCCGATACAATTATTAAAGTAACCGTTCCGAATGTTACCCCGGGAAGTTACAAAATTTATGTAACTACCTCTTCCAGCGTGACCAGTGCAGCATATGATGGCTATGAAGTACTGACAGGAGCACAGGTTTCCGTAAGGTTTAAGGTGAATAATGCAACAACAAGCTGGGGCACCAATGTATATCTGGTAGGCAGCTGTTATGAGCTTGGCAATTGGGATACCTCGAAGGCAATTGGCCCGATTTATAATGCAACCTCAACCATAGGAGTATACCCTACCTGGTTCATGGATGTGAATGTACCTGCCGGAACAACGATCGAGTATAAGTTCATTAAGAAGGACAGCAGCGGGAATGTAACCTGGGAGAGCGGAAGCAATCATACGGTTACAACACCTGCGTCCGGAACTTCTACAGTCACTGTAAACTGGCAATAAGTTTTCCGAAAGATGTTTATTTAACTCTTCTACCACCACGCATGAAGCTTTATAAGTGGTAGTTCTTAAAAACCAAGAAATCCATTTGATTGATAAACAATTGGGTTTCTTGGTTTTTTGATTGCATCTTGTTCAGGAATATAAGATAATTGAACTGTATAGTGGCTTGCTTTCGCTGCGATAATTCATATGGGGCAGCCCCTTTTTCTTATGGAAAAGGCTTGTCCTCTAACATGAAGACTGGTAAGGGGGAATACGGGATGAAAATATCGAAGGATTTATCCATACGGAGAAAACTGTTCCTGGGAATGTTGATTATTTCTGTATTAATCGTTGTTTTGGTGACGCAGGTGGCTGTTGTGGTTTCCTATCGGACACTGCGGGAACAGCTGATTTATAACCGGAGAATGAGTATTCGCTGGCTTCAGGACAGGCTCAATACAGAGGTTGAGAAATATTCCGACCAGTTTTATGAATATGAGGTTAATAAGAGTATAAAGAATGGTATCAACTCCTGGTACAATAAGAAGGAGGAGATTGATTATACGGTAAAGCTGAATTTGATTTCTGCCATGAATGAGACAATCAGCATGGACAAGAATATTAATTCTATGGAAATATATAATCTGATCAGGAATGAGGTGATCGTTGCCAAACGCTCAGGGGCGGCCATGGAGGAGACAGGCGATAAACTGGAGCAATGGGAGCAGAGGGATACGTCGCTGCAGACCAACATCGTATTCCAGAGGACGGAGAAAGAGATTATCGTATATCACGAAAGCTACAGCTTCCCTGGCAAGGAGCCTATGGTTCTAATGACCATGCACATAAGGCCCTATGACCTGGAGGAAATATTACAGGATATCCAGACGACGAAGGATGAATCCATTTTAATTTTTAACGACCAGAAGGAGCTGATTGATGCGGAATATGGAACTGGCGCCAATTACGAGGAGGATAAGCTGGTCGAAATTATAAATAAGCTGGAGACCTCGGAGGTACAGGAGGTATACCAGGACGGAAGCTTCTGGTTTTTTCGGGATGTCAAAGGCGGCAAATTAAAGATACTCATGACGGTACCGAACAGTACCATTGTGGCAGCGTTAAGCAGTACCTTGTTTGGCGGCCTCATCATCGGTATGATGGCGGTTATCATTTCCACCGCAGGGGCAATTCTTTTCTCCAGAGCCTTCAGTAAGCCGATCATTGAGCTGTCAGCGATGATGCGTACCATTACCATTGAGGATTTTTCCGGCATAAATCTCCGGGAGCGTAAGGATGAGATCGGTGTTTTACATGACAGCTTTGCCCTCATGCTGGAGCGCAATAAGGAGCTGATTGCACAGGAATATCAGAGCAAGCTGGAGAAGCGGGAAGCACAGATCAGGGCTTTACAGGCCCAGATTAATCCGCATTTTATGTACAATACCCTACAGGTCATCGGAGGAATGGCTTTAAAAAAGGATGTTCCGCAGGTATATCATATTACAACGGCCTTAAGCGATATTATGAGGTATTCCCTGAACTTTTCTGATGAAATGGTCTGCTTAAGGGAAGAAATCCAGTATTTCCAGTCCTATTTAAGAATACAGGATGAACGCTTTGGGAACAGAATTAGTCTGGAAATCAATATCCCGGAGGAATTGCTGGACTGTCTGATACCCAAATTAATTCTCCAGCCCCTGCTTGAGAACAGCTTAGAGCACGGTTTATCCAATAAATCGGGCGTATGGAAAATTGTGCTAGAGGGGAACTTGACACCGGAGGGAGATTTGCTGCTGGTGATGGAGGATAATGGTGTGGGGATAGCACCGGAGCGTTTGGAGCAGATTCAGCAGTCCCTTAAATATGATACGGAGAAATCTCTGAAATCAAGTACCCACATTGGTCTTTGCAATGTTAATTCCAGAATAAAGCTTAAGTATTCCGAGGACAAATACGGAATAACCATAGACAGCATATACGGGGAAGGAACCAAAGTAAGGGTGCTGACGAAGGTATTAAGGAGGGAAGAGAGCAATGATAAAATATAAGGTGGTTATAATTGATGATGAACCCTGGACCAGAGAGGTAGTGAAGGCGCTGGCTGATTGGGAGGGCCTTGGGCTGGAGGTGGCAGGTGAGGCCTCGGACGGAGAATTTGGTCTGGAGCTGATTCGCCAAACGGCACCGGATGTAATTCTTACGGATGTCAAGATGCCCCATCTAAACGGTATCGACCTGATCGAGATCCTCCGCAGGGAAAATAACGAAGCTCTGGTCATATTTATCAGCGGTTATGACGACTATACCTATATACGAAGTGCTCTAAAGCTGGATGCGGTGGATTATCTGCTCAAGCCCCTCAAACAGGAGGAGCTGAATAAACAGTTAAGCCTCTGCACAGAGCTTTTGTCCCGGAGGAATAAAATACGAAGTGAGAGCAAGGGCCTGGAAAGCGGCTTTCTGGAGGCTGCCTGGGCCGGCCAATACTATGCTCTGCGGGATAATCTGTGTGATTCTCTCAACTCTGTGGATACGGGTATCATCAAACAGAAATGTAACGAAATCTATCAGCTGATCACTTCGAATGAGGGAGAGGAGCCGTCCAAAAGCATAGTGGTTTGTATTTATTATAATCTGATGAATACTCTGGAGCATTTCCTGTTAAACAGGGAGCTGATGCCAAAGGATATCCTGGGGGATAATAATAGGGGGTTTGTCTTTAGCGGGGATTCCTCCTTAAAGGAAATGCTTCAATATGTGCAGCAGCTTTATTGCATCGCTTCAAGCCGTATGCAGGAATATAACCGCAGCCGTAACCGGCTTGATATCAATAAAATACAAAAATATGTCCAGGAGCATTATGCGGAGGGAATTACACTGGAGCTTACAGCAGCCATATTCTATGTGAGCAAGGAATATCTGAGCAAGGCCTTTAAGGCGGAAACGGGAAAGGGCTTCCTGGAATATCTGACGGCTCTTCGAATGGAGCGGGCAAAAGAATTAATTCTTGATTATAAGGTTCCCCTAAAGGAGGTCGGTGAGCTGGTGGGGTATATGGACCAGGCCCATTTTTATAAAACCTTTAAGAAATATTATGGAAGAACCCCGGGAGAAATCAGAGGTTTAATAATTGACAATAAATAATGTCTGTTTCGGAAAATGTAATTTTAGACAGAAATGATATGATTAAATTACCGTCAGAGAAGGGACGGCAAAGCATACCGGTAGGATACCGGCTAAAATTACATAACAGGAGGGTGTTTTATGAAAATGATGAAGAAGTTAGCATCAGTAACAATGGCACTGTGCATGGCATTATCACTTATGGCCTGTGGAGGAAAGAACGCAAATGAGGCGAATTCAGGAACGGATGATGTGACTCCGGGAGCAACCGCAGGAGCGCAGGATTCGGCAAAGGATTCCGAACCCAGAGAAGCAGAGCTTAATATTATGATGGGATTTCCCCAGTACATGGATCAATGGGAAACCTATTGCAAGCAGTTTGAAGACAAGATGCTCGCAGAAGAAAATATCAAGGTAAAAATCAATCTTGAAATGCCAAGCTCGGATCAGTATGACAGTGTGCTCCAGGCAAGGCTTACCGGCGAAGATGCTCCGGATTTATACACGGTTCACAGCAATAACCTGAAAACCTACCAGGAGGCCGGTTATTTGACCGATCTTTCCGGTGAGGAGCTTGCCGGAAAAATATACGACAATGTGAAAAATACAGTAACCGTCGACGGTAAATTACTGGCAGTCCCGATTGAAAGCCAGGCCTGGGGTGTTCTGTATAATAAGGATATCTTTGATGAATGCGGCCTTACGGCACCGGATACACTGGATGATCTGAAAAATATCTGCCAGGTGTTGAAGAATAAGGGGTATACTCCCTTCCTTCTGGCTTATCAGGAGCAGTGGGTACCGCAGCTGATGACAGCGCTGACCATCGGCGGAAAGGTATCGGGTGAGCTTCCCGACTGGCTGGATCGTATGTACAGCGACGATGGCTCCTATTCAGAGATCAGTGATATTTTTGATGCAATCGATGTTATTATGCAGAATGGAACGGACAGAGCGATGGAAGAGGGAAGCGAAGCCGGCAGCGCTGATTTTGCCAATGGGAAAGCGGCAATGTATGTTCAGGGAACCTGGGCCTCCAACACAATCATGACCACCAATCCGGACATGAACATGGGAGTATTTGCTCTTCCGATTAACAATAATAAGAATTGTACATTAATTAATCTGTCCACTTCAACCACCCTGGGAGTATATCCGGACAGCAAGAATCTTGATATCGCTTTAAAATTTGCGAATTATGTGCTGGATGATAAGGATTCCTCTGCATTATTCCAGTCCTGCTCCTTTAACCCGATTGCTACCGTGCATAGCTATGACACCTCCTCCTGGGTAAAGGAAGCCTATCAGTATGTAGCGGACGGACGTTCCTATCAGGATCTGGTGCTGCCTAATTCTGTAACAGATGAGCAGGGTAAGCTTTTACAGGAATACTATACCGGATCGGCTACCAAGGATGAGATTATAAAAGATCTGGATGCAAAATTCAAGGAAGCAAATGAACTGAATAAATAGAAAAGTGGAGCAAGGGCGGGCTTTTGCCCGCCCTTTTTACATCGTGTGCCCGAGGGTGCATGTTCTTATAATAATAAGGAGAGATGCTTGATGATGAAGAAAAGGAAGGAAAATATAAGTCTCTTATTGTTTGTTGCTCCTGCTTTTATTGTCTATTTTATCTTTAAGCTATACCCGGCATTATCGGGCATTTACTATTCCATGACGGATTGGAACGGCTTGAATAGGGAATATAATTTTATAGGACTTTATAATTTCATTCATCTGAAGGGCGATGCTGATTTTTGGAAGTCTGTCTGGTTTACGTGCAAATATGTTCTGGTTATGCTGCTTGCGGCGAATGTGCTGGCTCTGGGGCTTGCCGTAGCGATTGAAAGCAGAAGGCGGGTCAAGGGACTGTTTCGTACCATATTCTATATGCCCAATATGATCAGCATGATTATCGGCGGCTATATGTGGAATTTTATATTTACCAAGGTGCTTTATTATATGGCCGATAACTGGGGAATGTCACTGCTTGACCGGTCCTGGGTTGGTAATCCGAAGAATGCCTTTTTTGCAATTATTGTTGTTGCTTCCTGGGGAATTGTCGGGTACCTGATGATCATCTATATGGCGGCCTTGCAGGGGGTACCTGCACATTTAAAGGAATCTGCAGCCCTGGACGGTGCAAATGCCTGGCAAAGCTTTTGGAATATCACCTATCCGATGATTCGTCCGGCGCTGACTATCTGTATTTTTTGGACCCTGAATTCAGCCTTTCAGGTATTTGACGTAATTTTTTCACTTACCGGAGGTGGGCCGGGGAGGCAGACACAGTCCGTTGCCATGAATATTTATGAGGAAGCCTTTACCGGTAATACCAGGTATGGCTATGCGACCGCCAAATCAACAGTATTGTTTTTGATTGTATTTCTTATTACACTGGTGCAGCTTAGGGTGATGAAGCAGAAGGAGGAGGAGCTGTGATATGAATAAAAGAAAAACCAGTATTCTTGTCTATACCGGATTGATTATATTTGCATTTTTCTGGCTGTTTCCTCTTTTGATGGCGCTGATGAATTCCTTCAAATCAAACGGTGAACTGCTTACAAATGTGATGTCCTTTCCAAGTACCCTTCGTCCGGAGAATTACCTGAGGACCATTCATAAAATGCATTATATAAGAAGCTTCATCAATACTGTATTTTTATCCTCTGTCAGTGTGATATTGATGATTTTATTATCTGCCCTGGCAGGCTGGCGTTTATGCAGGACAAAGACGAAGCTGTCCTCAGCGATCTTTGGGTTATTTGTATTTTCAATGCTGATTCCCTTCAGCTCCATTATGATCCCTCTTTATAAGGTAATTCTGGCTCTGAATATCAAGAATTCCCTCCTTGGTCTCTCCTTTGTATATTCCGGTCTGGGAGTCAGCATGGCAATCTTTTTATACCACGGCTTTGTTAAGGGAATTCCCATGGAGCTGGAGGAGGCGGCTGCAATTGACGGCTGCGGCAGACTAAGAACCTTTTTCTATATCGTACTTCCCATACTAAAGCCAATCACGGCGACAGTATGCATCACCAATGTGCTTTGGGTATGGAATGATTTCCTCCTGCCCCTGATCACGATATCAAAAAACACAAGATATAGCCTGCTGCTTTCCACTAATACGCTGTTTGGCCAGTACAGCAACGACTGGTCGGCAATTTTAAGCGCTCTAATCCTGTCGGCGGTGCCGGTAATTATTTTCTACGCCCTGTTCCAGAAGCAGATATTAAAGGGAATCACAGAAGGAGCGGTAAAGGGATAAGGCATATCCGATATTTTGGAGAGAAAATAGGAGGACCAGAGGATGGAATTTTTGAAAGCGAGAGGTAAAACCATATATGCAGGTACGGAACCAATTCTGCTTCGGGGCTTTGGCCTGGGCGGTTGGTTTTTGCCGGAGGGCTATATGTGGAAGTTGTATACAAAATGCGACCGCCCCCGGAGAATGGAAGCAATGATCGAGAGGCTGTGCGGAAGAGAGTATGCAGAGGAATTCTGGCATAATTATCTGGATTGCTATATTACAAAAAGGGATATTGAGTGGATTGCGAAGGAGGGCTTCAATAGTATAAGGCTGCCTCTGAATGCAAGGCATTTGTATATAGAGGAAGCTGAAAAGCTGATCTTATCGGAGGAAATGTTTCTGCGGATTGACCGGCTGATCTCCTGGTGCAGAGAATGCAAGATTTATGTTATCCTGGATATGCATGGTGCGCCGGGAGGACAGACAGGGCAAAATATCGATGACAGCGAGGCAGACCTTCCTTATCTGTTTATGGAAAGCAGCTATGAGGAGGAGCTTGTTTTTCTTTGGAGGGCGCTGGCAAAACGGTACAGAGATGAGACGGCAGTAGCCGGCTATGATCTTTTGAATGAACCGCTTCCGAATTTCTTTAGTCAGTACAATGACAGAGTACTGCCCCTTTACCGCAGGCTGCAACGGGAAATAAGAGAAATCGATAAAGAGCATATGCTTATACTGGAGGGAGTACACTGGGCCTCGGATTTTTCCATCCTCGAAGACCTGACAGTGGAAGAGGCAAAGGATAATATTCTGCTGCAATTCCATAAATATTGGAATAATCCTGACGCCGAAAGCCTGTCCCCTTTTCTGCAGCTTTCCGACCGCCTGAATGTTCCCCTTTTCATGGGTGAGGGAGGAGAGAATAACTGTGACTGGTATACCACGGCCTTTCCTCTTTATGAAAGGCTGAATATAGGCTGGTCCTTCTGGAGCTATAAGAAGATGGATTGTATGAATTCTCCGGTTACCTTTGCGGTGCCGCAAGGGTGGAACGAATTATTGGAATGGATTGACGAAAGTAAAAAATTAGAGCCTGACAGAGCAGTATGGATTTTCAACAATTTTCTTGACTGTATTCGAAGCTTTCGGATCAACAGGGAAGTAATCAATGCCTTAAAGAGAGAGCTGCCCTTAAGGATACCCTGTGAGGCCTATCAGGATTACCGGATTACCTCACCCAGAATCGAGGGAGCAGAGCTTCGTATGAGTGAGCCGGTGAGCATTATCTTTGAGAATGGCAGGACAGGTAAGGTGGATTACCAGCGCATGGCAGGAGAAGAACAGCCTCCGGAGGAAAATCTGCTGGTGCAGCTTGCTCCGGGACATAGCTTGGGATATCTGGTCCGCAATCATAAGGAAGCACTGGAGGTAACCCTTAAGGCGGATGGCAAAGGCCAGCTGCTGCTTTCCCTTAAGGACCGGGAGGAAGCTGTTGCGATTGACGGGAACAGGGAATACCGGACAAAATTAAGCGGGATACCCTCCGGGCAGAGGGAACTCTGGCTTATCTGTACGGAAGGAGTTATACAAATAGATTATCTTTATCTGGCCTGATGCTCATAAATATCAATGGCTTGTCTGCGTACTCAGTCCAGTTATTTGCAAAATGATATACCGGCAGGGTTCGTCCCATATTCAAAGATATTGCGGATAATATCGTGATAATCTCCTTCTAATTGGATTTCATGATTGGCAAGCAATATGGAGATACCGTGAACCAGTCCCCAGCTATAGAGCTTCATTTCCTCGAGGCCGATGATGGGATTAGCATTATAATAGCGCAGGACAGTATCCTGATAGGTATGGAAGGGATTTTCTTCTGCAATAGACCGGGACTGTTCTGAGCCATGTCCGCTTTCCTTGTTCTGGTAATTACTTAAAAATAGTAATCTTAGATACTCTGGATTTTCGACAAAGAATTGAACGTAGGCCATTCCCATTGCAGACATCTGCTTTGTCGGATTGTCCGGATGGCCGGCAACTGCCTGCTCTAGGTGCTGGTTGAAGGCACGGAGAGCTTCTGTTTTAATGGCCTCAACCAATTCATTCTTATCCTTGAAGTGACGGTAGGGGGCTGTCTGGCTTACACCGCAGGCCTTTGCGACCTTACGCAGAGACAGTCCCTCATAGCCTTCTCGGTCTAATATAATTAAACCCTCCCGGATTAATTCTGCTTTCAAATCACCATGATGGTAGCTTTTTTCTGTCATTGACTCTTCACCTGCCTAATTTGTTTTTATAATTATAGCATTAAATGTTGACAAAGTAAACATTCAATGCTACTATATGTTTACGGTGTAAACATAAGGGGAGGTGCTTTATGAAAGCATACATTTTATATGATAAGGAATTCCAGACGGATATTTTTAAGAATATCTACACCTGTCTGAAGGAATATCTGGCAGATAAGGGCTTTGAGGTAGTAGAAACAGGAATCGGAAAAGGTGATTTGGCATATTGTACCGGCTGCTTTGGCTGCTGGATTAAAAGCCCGGGAGAATGTACGATTGGTGACCGGATGAAGGAAATCAACCATGCCTATATGAACAGTGATGTAACAATATACTTATGTCCGGTTGTATTTGGAGAATTCAGCGCCAATATCAAAAATGCATTGGACCGATGGATTCCGAACGTTCTGCCTTTTTTTGAAATCAGAAAGGACGGTTCCACCTTCCATCCCTCAAGATACAACAGTTATCCCACCCATGTTATGGTGGCTTACGCGGATTTGCTGGATCAGGAGGATGTGCAGCTCTTTACGGACATACAGAAAAAGCACAGGGAAGCCGTAGAATTAATCATCTATGGTAATTCGACCGAGGATTTAAGAAAGAGTCTTGATCATATTGAGCTAAAGAGAGCAGGTGCAAAGCTATGAATAATAAGAGAAAACAGCTGATTCTGATTAATGGCAGTCCCAAGCCGGACAAAGAGCAAAGTGCATCTGAGGCACTGATAACAAGACTGGACGGTCTTACAAAGGCCCGGGACCTTGATACGGTCAGAATCAATGCACGGCAGAGTATCTTAAAGAAAAATGAGGAGAAGGATTTTGAGCTGATCAGCCAGGCAGATGCTTTAATCTTTGTCTTTCCCCTTTACATCTTCTGCCTTCCGGGAGTTTTGATGCAATATTTGCAGGAGCTTTATGAATATTGGTCAAAGCTTCAGGACAAAGGAAGGAGAACTAAAATTTATGCCGTAGTTAATTGCGGTTTTTCCGAAGCCTATATTAATGAAGAAGCAATTCGTGTCATAAAGAGCTTCAGCCGTCAAATCGGAGCGGATTTCCGCTTTGGAGTATCAATCGGAGGGGGCGGAATGATTCTTGGAGCACAGGGAGCTCCCTTTATGAAAAAAACATTTTCCTGCATTGAGAATGCATTCCAAAGGATACTAGGTGACCTTATGGAGGATAAGCAGGAAACAGTTTCCACAATCGAGATACCGATCAATATACCCAGATGGCTGTACTATTTTTTTGCACAGAGAGGATGGATCAGTATGGGCCGTGAAAATGGCTTAAAAAAGAAGAATTTATACAGGAAGCCATACTATAATAATTAAGCTCAATGGTAGGGGTACACCGACTGATTTTTCTTGAAATCAGTCGGTGATATGCCAAATTTGCTTTTAAACTGGCGAGATAGATCATTGGTGGTCTCAAAGCCTGTTTTTTCAGCAATTTCAGCAATTTTCATATCTGACTTAACCAATAGCTGCCGCGCATGGAGCAGCCGGATTTTTGACAAGTACTGTTTCGGGCTGTAGCCTGTATATTCACGGAAAACATGGGACAGATAGTACTGGTTTATATAGAATTTCTCTGCGATTTCAGCAATTCTAATTTTCTTATCATAATGATCCTCAATAAATTTTTGTATCTGGGCAAGCTGGATTTTATCCTGCTGCAATACAAAGCGTTCCGGTGCGCTCCGGTAAAGCATAATCAGCAATTCGGTAATCAAATTGGACATTTCTAAATTTGAAAATTGGCAGTCTCTATACTCTTTATATTCCCTGACGCAGTTTTTGAAAACCGACTCAAAATCCTGGCTTGGAGAATGGAAAACATGCTGGTATTCGATGGGACGGTTTTTCAAAATTGCCGTCAGAGTCTGATGGTCACAGTAAGACTCAAAATTATCCAGGTCCATAAAAATAATATAGCGCTCGTATTCATTGCTTAAACAGGTTACGGCATGCTTTTCCATAGGGCTTAGGATATGTACGGAAGCTTCTTCGGGCAGGTATTCCTTCCCCTCGATGTCAAGTAAAATGCGTCCTTTTTTCAAATAAAAGATTTCACAGCAGGAATGGCAGTGCTGCGCTGAATTTAAGGGACCTCTGTAAAAATCAGCATTCTCTACAATTACCATATCATAACCTCCATTCCGATGTCAGCCATATAAACGAAGTAAAAAGCCTTCATACTCCTAATTTATTTTACACCATGGCGGGGAATATAACAAATACAAAAAAGCAAATTTTGCATAACATTAACCAGCTTTACCAACGACAGGGGGCAGGAATTATATTATAATTGTTGTATTCAGGCCATGATAGCCAAGGTATGGGAGGAAAAAGTTATGAAAATAAAACGTATCATAGTCAGTCTGCCGGTATTGCTGCTTCTGTGCGGAGCGGTATCCATTTCATCCATTCACTCAAAGGCGGAAAATGTGGACAAGGTTATAACGATTGACGGAAATAATGCAAATACAGATTCGCAAAGCAGTTACCGGGGGCTTGGAATGGTCACGGGAAACGGTTCTTCCAGGCTGCTTCTGGATTACAAGAGTGAAAATCCGAAGGCTTATTGGGAGATTATGAATTATCTTTTTAATAAGGAAACGGGAATGGGATTAAGCCATATCAAGATAGAGATGGGCTCCGATGTCAACTCCTCTTCCGGAACAGAACCGTCTTTGATGAGAACGGAAAAGGAAGCGGCGGATGTTACCCGCGGAGCTAATTTTCAGCTGGCTGCG
Source organism: Bacillota bacterium (assembly GCA_023407175.1). The sequence goes on along the minus strand of JAEYMU010000053.1, from coordinate 895,198 downwards.
GATGCCAAAACGATTAACCCGGATATTACCTTGGATATGCTATGGTGGAGCGAGCCCTTATGGGTCTCTAATGCAAAGGATAAGAATGCGGCCCGTTATAAATGGTATAAGGAAACCCTTGATGCCGCATATGAAACCTACGGGCTTAAATTTGACTATGTCAGTGCCAATAGAAATGAAAAAACAATTGATACGGACTGGATCATCTATCTTTCCAAGGCACTAAAGGCAGAAAAGGACTGTCCCTATGACTATAGCAAGATTAAGATTGTTGCAGCCGATGAAGTAGGGACCTGGAAAATTGCCGATCTAATGCTGTCAAATAAGGCTTTGATGAATGCAGTTGATGTAATTTCCTCCCATTATACCTCATGGTCCTCGGACAATGTTAAAAAGGTATGCACACAATATGGAAAAGAAATTTGGTTTGGTGAGGGAAGCTCGCCCATGAGCTATTCTAAGGGTACCTTCCGATATGATGGAACCGGCACAGGGATCAGTGATATCAATGGAATGCTGGATATCGCCACAAGAATTATAACCATGTATCCGGAAGGCCTTATGAATTTGTATGAATTCCAGCCTGCGGCTGCCTCCTATTACAGCGGTGCGTCCTATTTTCCGAAGCAGCTGATCACGGCCAATGAGCCCTGGTCAGGCTATTATACTCTAGACGCAGGATTTTATATGACCTTGCAATTTACCCGATTTACAGAGGTTGGCTGGCAATATATTGACGGTGCCTGTGCAGGAGACGGAAAAGCCGGCGGCGACGGCCATGCAATTGTCAATTCAACCTACAATTATCAGACCCTGGCTGATCCGAAGACAGGTGATTACAGTATTGTTATTGCTAATAATTCGGCAAAGACACTGCATTACACCTTCCAGGTATCTAATCTTGCCAAATACCAGGCTCCGGTGGAGGTCTGGGAGACCAGAGGACCTGATGATGGGACTGATTATGACCAGAACTATCTTAAGAAAATTGGTACAATCGTCCCTACGGCTGACAGCGGCAAAAGCGCAAGCTATCAGATAGAGATCAAGCCGTATTCGCTGGTTACGATTACAACGCTTCAAGAGGAAGAGGAGGATTATTCGGCACCCTCAGATTCTACCATCCTTAAGCTTCCTTATTCCGACGATTTTGAATATAAGACTTATGATAAGAATTATCTTGCCGACAGAGGCTATGCTCCCCGTTATACGACGGATGAGGGAGGTGCCTTTGAGGTAGTGAAGCTTGGAAAGAATCAGGTATTGCAGCAGAAGGTTACCTATGACAATAAGGCAAATGACTGGGGCAGCACACCTAACCCTGTAACCAATCTGGGGGATGACAACTGGACCAATTACAGCGTCAGCGTGGATGTTTTATTGAGCTCGAAAGCAACCGGAAAGAAGAAAACAAATTATGCAGGCGTCGGAGCAAGGTATAATCTGGCTACGAATGGAAAAAGCGGCTACTGGTTCCAGCTGTCAGAGGATGGCAGCTACCAGCTTAACAGGGAGTCCAAGGTTCTTTCTGCCTCTTCTTCTCCCCTAAAGGGCTATGATAAGACCAAATGGTATAATCTGAAAATTACAGTAAATAAAAATGTGATTACCTGCTACATCAACAATAAGAAGGTTATTTCCTATACGGATGAACAGTCCATGATAGCATCGGGACGGGCTGCACTGTACAGTGAGTTTAATACAAACTATTTTGATAATCTCAAGGTAGAGGCAATAAAGGGTGCAACCGCTTATTCAGCGCGCATAGATGATACGGATTCACCGATCAGCTATAGCGGAGACTGGGTGCACAATACGATGAGCAGCTTTAAGAATTTTAACCGCACCCTTGCCACCGGAACAAAAGGCGCATCCTTGAGCTTCAGCTATAAGGGAGAGGGCTTTGCAGTGATAGGAGCTGTCTCCAAGGGGGTAAAAATTAAGGTGGAAATTGATGGAAAGGTCGTAGAAAAAGGCTATGTAACGGATATCATTAAGGACAGGGCGGCCTCTTATTATAATTATAATCTGAAAAACGGAAGCCATAAGGTTACAATTACAGTACTCTCCGGTAAATATAATGTGGATGCCATAGAAATAGTAAGAAATGATACTACTAAGTATAAATAATAGGCGTCTGCCGCCTGATACCGCCTTACTTCGATGCGTTGGTGAAAGTCACTAGTGAAAACGCGAAAATATGTGATGAAATAATACGAAATCACTAAATATGTCTGCTATTGGGAACGAATAATTACATTGTTCTGCCAGTATTCCCTATGATATATTTGAGTGGGAGTGTATTCCCTGTAGTAACAAATGAAAAATTAGAATACCGGGGGTGTCACATGGGACTTAAGAGGAGTCGGATATCGCTTAAGCAGGGGAGCAACGAGCAGAATATCCAGGAGAATGAATTGCCAGAAATCAAGGCGGAGAATTTGGCGATTAACGGGGCGGTAACAGGAGATAATGAGGAAAGAATGATACCGGAGGAGAGTAGCAAAGAGGACAAGAAGGAAATACCGAAAGCTTCAGAAGAGGGAGCTGTTCAAAAGGATAAAACGGCAAAGGGCAAGCAGAAGAAGCATATAATCAAAAAACTGTTTATCAAAGGAAAAGAATTGATTACCTATGCCGGAGAGAAAACACTTCCCCTTCGAAGGCAGATTCGCTTTAAGCTGGTTGCAGCCTTTACAGTTCCGGTATTGTTCATCATAATTTTGGGTTTATTTGCTTATTTCAGCACAAAGGGTACCATAGTACATAATTATGAGAAATCCGCAAAGGTGAGTATAGAAAACAGTGCGCTTTATATGACACTTATGATGGAGGATATCCAGAAGAAATCCTCACAGCTTGCCAGCGATACGAACTTTGCATTTTATTATAATAATTTTAATTCCATGAGTGTAGCCGATGCTGCCGACAGTATGGATAAGGCCAGCAGTACGATGAATACCCTTAAGGTCAGCTCGGTTGGTATCTATAATATTTTTACCTTCGGCAAATCGGGTAAACCGATGACCACCATGAGCAGCTCACCCAAGGACGGCCTTTATGCGGATTTCTCCGCCTCAGAAGAAGCTGCTGCCTGGAAGGAGTTTGCTACACAGACCGGAGGTGCGACTTCCGCCTGGCTTGGTTCTCATCCATCGGTTGATGCAGATACCACCGCAAGTACGGAGTATTATGCAGCCTCTTACATCAGAAGCTTTGCAAAGGGTGACGGATATATTGTAGTTGATCTGTTACTGGACCGGGTGGTGGAGGTACTTAAGAAATCCCTGGTGAGTGATGGCAGTATGACAGCCTTTATTACAGTAGACGGCAGGGAGATAATCCAGGGAAAGGTTCCTGAGCTGGCGGAGGGTGAGACGGTATTTACCGAGCAGAAGTTTTATCAGAAGGCGGTAAAGAGTGATAAAGCCAGCGATATCGTTGATAAGGAAGTAAAATACGACGGAAAGAAGTATGTATTTGTTTATTCCAAGGTGGGCGAGACCGGCTCCGTTATCTGTACCTTGATACCGCAAAGTGATATTATGAAGCAGTTGAATGTGACCAAGGCAATCACGATTCTCCTGGTGATTATATCCTGCCTGATTGCATTGTTTATCGGATTATATCTGGCTACGGATATAGCAAAGGTAATTAATAAATTCTCAGTGACCTTCAAGAAGGTGTCCGACGGTGATTTTACCATCAGAATCCATACAAAGCGTAAGGATGAATTCGGCGTACTGGCACAGGATATGGATGATATGCTGGAGCAGATCAGGGAGCTGGTAGCGGATATGGCAAACTTCGGACATAATGTTTCTGAAGCGGCCTTGAAGGTTTCCGGGGCCTCAGGTGAAATTCTGACTTCAATTAATGAAGTTTCGGATACAGTTAATGTTATGGGACAGGGAGTCAGTGAGCAGGCGAAGGATACGGAAAAGAGCTTTTTACAGATGACTGAATTTGCCGGACAGATCGGCGAAGCCTTCGAGGGCACCGAGAAGGTTGGAAAGGTTGCAAGTAAGACTCAGGAAACGATCAGCAGCGGTAAGACGATTGTGGGCGAGTTGATGCAGCAGGTAAATGCAACCTCCGAGGTTACAAGTGTTATTATCAGAGATATTGATGAACTGCAGCAGCAGTCTAAGGATATCGGCAGTGTGGTTGAGACGATTAATGGAATCGCAGCCACGACCAATCTGTTGTCTTTGAATGCCTCTATCGAGGCGGCAAGGGCCGGAGATGCGGGAAGGGGCTTTGCAGTGGTTGCGGAACAAATCCGCGGGCTGGCAGAGCAGTCTGTTGACTCGGTAAAGAGAATAGAGAAAATTATTAAGGCAATTCAGCAAAAGACCCAGATAACGGTTAGCTCGGCAAAGAATGCGGAACAGCTGTTGGGCTCACAGACCGAAGCGCTTAATAATACGGTTACGGTATTCAAGGATGTGGACAATCATATGATTGAGCTGTTAGAAAAAATCAATCATATTACAAGTAACATGCAGACAATTTCAGTAGCGAAGGACGATGTCCTTGATGCAATCAAAAATATTGCGGCGGTAACAGAAGAGACACTGGCTTCCTCCGAGGTAGTAAGCAACAATATCAGTACCCAGATCACTGCGGTAGAGACTTTAAATCTACAGGCAGAGGATATGAAGGAGAGGGCAAAGGATCTGGAAGAGGCAGTCAACAAGTTTACAATTTAATAGATCAGATTAAAAATAACCGGCGCAGAAGAGCTTTGTCTGCGCCGGTTTGTCTTATAGGACAATGGAAAGCCGGAATAACCTCCGGCCAAAGGTTAACCGGGCCAGTCAGGCATTGAGTGAAGCAAAGGTGTTTTGGATAAAGTCGGACTGTGCCTGTGTGATTAGGCCCGAGGCTACGAGAGACTCCAGGTTAAGGGAGTAATCCGCTTCCTCATCTTCTTCTGTAGCATCAGCAGCCTTGTCAGCAGAGGTTACTGATGCAGAGGAATCCTCCAAAGTATCAGAGTCTGAGGCGGCAGAATCGGAGGAAGCTGTATTAGAAGCCTGTGGAGGCATGGGAGGCAATTCTCCCTGGGGCGGAGGCGGAGGAACTTCCCCATCCCTCGGAGGCGGAGGGGGCATCATCGGCTGGGACTCACTTGCGGCCCCCGTTTGCGAGTTATCTGATTGGGAGGACAGCTTTTCTTCTATCTCGCTGATAATATCATTAAGCGCTGTTTTTGCATCCTCCGAAAGCTGATCCGAGGATGCCAGGTCCTTTAACTGGGTCATGAAGTCCTCACTGTCAGAAGACTGGTCAGAGGAGCTATCCTCGGAGGAAGTTTCCTTTGCCGATAGCAGCTGCTGCAAAAGAGTTAGGCCGTCACTGCTTAGGGAAAGAGTATCTGTTCCGTAATTAGAGTTAGTGTTACTGGTTGAGGAAGTGCCTGACGAGGAAGAAGTTTTATATAAACTCGATGACTCGTAGAGGCTGCTTATACCTTGAGCATAAATTGAATTGATTGAACTCATTTCTTGACCTCCTTATGTATGATTGCTGACATACTATATATTTTTTGGAATTCCATATGGTATATCGTCATTCTATATTTGATGTTAACGCCCCTTTGTGAGGGTGCTGTGACGTTTTGATGAATTCTTGGATATTACCGGGAATTGGTGAAGCCGATAAAAAGAATTGTAATTCCTGGGGGCAGGATGCTATAATCAAAATACAAAAAATGGTTGGTTTCAGAAAAGGAGAGAACGAATGGGCAATATATGGCATGACATTAATCCGAGCAGAATTAATGAAGATGATTTTGTTGCGGTGGTTGAAATATCTAAGGGCAGCAAGAAAAAGTATGAATTGGATAAGGAAACGGGCTACATTATTCTTGACCGAATCCTCTATACTTCAACCCATTATCCGGCGAATTACGGCTTCATACCAAGAACCTACGGAGACGATAAAGATCCTTTGGATGTTATGGTATTGTGCTCCGAGCCGATTGAACCTCTGTCCTTAGTCAGGTGCTATCCGATTGGCGTTATGAAAATGATTGACAATGGAATGGGTGATGAGAAGATCATAGCCATTCCCTTTAACGATCCGACCTATAACAGGTATGGAAATATCAGTGAGCTGCCCCCGCATGTATTTGATGAAATGAGACATTTTTTCAGTGTATATAAGGAGCTGGAGAATAAGCAGACAGTGGTAAATGAATTCGGAGGACCAGAAGAAGCCCGGTCAATTATCAGGCATTGTATCGATAATTACGGGAATAAGTTTGCCGATCAGCAGAAATAATTGAAAAGGCAATATTCAAAGAGCTTTGAGCAGCTTACGCTGCATCATCTCCTTTGAATATTGCCGGTAAAATTTATGCCTCATGATTACCCTTGATATTATAGTAGGCAGCACTGAACATTCCAAACAAAATTCCGGTAATCGGGAATATGATCCAGCAGATGCGCCATTGGTCATAAACAAGTCCGCTGACCAGGAAAATGATTACGGCAAGAGGCCAGACAATGGAGGCAACTGCACCGATTACTCTGTCATTTTCCTTTTTTTTAACCGTATAATCACCGATTTGTAAAAGACGCTCAAAGCTTTCCTTTATTGTCCCGGAGCTGATGAACAAAAGAACGGCAAACGCCACAATCAGCAGGAGGAAGACAACACTGAGCTCATTCATGGTATCATTGATCAGATAAGTAACAAAAATAGTGATGGGAGACAGTATAATCAGGCATACACCTATGATGAGGCGAAGATAAAAGCTTGGAAGAAACCGGTCATAGCGCTGCCTAAGCTCTGCTTCCAGACTGCCGGAAAGTGTTACTCCCTCCTCCATATATTTATAACGCTCAAAGCCCATACCGGAATAAATGAAGATGCCAACCGCTATTGCTATCATAACCAGTAATACAATCACACCCAGCATACCTCCCACATCGATCGCAGACTCGGTGAAGCCGAATATACGGTCAGATAAAACCGTCAGAAGGATCAGCAGGGCAGGGGCGAGAATGCACAGAAAGACACCGATACCGACCTGCCTGCCTATTTTATTTTTTGCCGACAGGTAGGCTTCTACCTCTTCACGGTTAACAACGGGCTTTGCATTGACGGCGGAGTTCTCACCGCGAAGTCCCAGCTCATTGATTAATTCATCAATATTGCCAAATTCGGAGATGACTATGCCGATGGCTTCATTTTCCGATTTCCCCAGTTTCTTTAATTCATTGTACTTCTCCTCCATGTTCGCGAGAAGCTCATTCTTTATATCTGCTATTCTTGCTGTCTTAGGCAAGCTGGCAAACATATTATCCAGATAATTTTTTATCGTTTCCATTATTCCTTCCACTCCTTAATAAATCGATTGATAACATCCTTGGTCAATTCCCACTCTTCGCATTTTTCTTTGTAATACGCAAGACCCCTTGGGGTAATTCTGTAATAGGTGCGCCGTTTGCCAAAGCTTTCGTCGCCGTAAAAGGCTTCGATGTATCCATTGCTCTCAAGCCGGTTAAATGCGGAATAGAGGGTAGTTTCCTTCATAATATACTTTTCTTCGGACAGCTCCTTGATGTTTTTTGATATTTCATATCCATAGGATTCACCCTCCAGAAGAAGGTACAGGATGATTGTATCATTGTAGCCTCTGATAACATCACTGCTGATCATACTGGTTCCTCCTTGCTATCCATTGTTACGGACAGAGGGGCAGCTGCAGATGGGCGCGCATACCATTTGATGGCTACTTCATCTGTCGTAGTAATTGTAGTATAGCATAACTACTACGACAGGTAAAGTACTTTTTGAAAAAATTATAAAATAATATTGCAAATAAAACCCAAAACAGATAAAATTGATATAATCTGAAGCATAGTAAAAGGAGGTCTCTTTGTGGAGGAGATCATAATTGAGAAAATAAATTATAAAGCATTTGTGATGGTACTTGGCACGTTGTTTTTGCTGATTGCTGCATTTGCAATCATGATATATGGATTTTATAAGGACAGGATAAGCTTTTTACTGCCCGGAGCGCTGGCTGTCCCGGTGCTGTTAATCGTCTTTATTATAGCGGTTGCTGATGCAAGGAAGGTGAAACGGCTTCTGACAATTACCCATGAGGGAATTATCGACAATTCCTCCATAAGCGGAGCAGGCTTTGTTTCCTTTGATGACATCAAGGATTTTGTAATTATTACCCTGTATAATAGAAAGGCAATCGCAATCATACCGAAAAATATTGACAGCTTCCTGTTAAAGCTCAATATGGTAAAGCGGGGAATTGCCAAAAGAAATATTAACTTAAATCTTCCTCCTTTTGCAATTCCGACCTATCTTGCAAAGGATATGGAACCGGAGGATATCCTGTCTCTGCTAAAGAAAAGGCTATCTGATTACAGCAGCCTGTACGATTAGGATAGGGATATACATATTTGGAAATAAAATAAAAAACAAGTTGTAATATTTGCATTCCTATGGTATCATAGTTAATTGTGATATGCTACACTACAATTTCCTTGCTCTTTAAATGTGATTTTGATTCTTCGTCAGTCAAATAGCATTAGAAAAGGGCCAGAGACCAGAAGGAGGTGCTAAACAACTATGAATCAATATGAATTAGCCTTAGTTGTAAACGCAAAAATTGAGGATGAAGCCAGATTAACTACATTAGAAGCAGCAAAAGAATTGATCGCCAGATTTGGCGGTAATGTTACTAATGTTGATGACTGGGGAAGGAAAAGATTAGCCTATGAAATTCAGAAAATGAAAGAAGGCTATTACTATTTCATCCAATTTGAAGCTGATTCAAAAGTTCCAGGCGAAATCGAACAAAGAGTTCGTATCATGGATAATGTAATCAGATATTTGTGCATCAGAAAAGATGCTTAATGACGACAGGACGGATGCATAATCCCTTGTTTTAATACGAATCTCCATTCTGCCGCGAACCCGCGAATTTGGGCGGCAGCACAAATTTGCTGTTTGAAAAATCTTGATTTTTCAGACTACGCTAAGGCGAACGAAAGGGAGGTATTTAACTTATGAATAAAGCTATATTAATAGGACGTTTGACCAGAGATCCCGAGGTGAGATATTCACAGGGAGAGAATTCTACGGCCATTGCAAGATTTACCCTGGCGGTAGACCGCCGGTTTAAGAGGCAGGGAGATACACAGGAAGCGGATTTTATTGGCTGCGTTGCCTTCGGCAAGCAGGCAGAGTTTGTAGAGCGGTATTTCAAGCAGGGTATGAAGATGGTTCTAAGTGGTAGAATTCAGACCGGAAGCTACACCAACAAGGATGGGGTTAAGGTTTATACGACCGACGTGGTAGCGGATGATATTGAATTTGGCGAAAGTAAGGGTGCAAGCGGTGAATCAGGCTCACAGGGCGGATTTCACAGAGAGTTTAAGCCCGAGCCCAGTTCAGCAATGGGGGATGGATTTATGAACATCCCGGACGGTATTGACGAAGAATTACCATTCAACTAGAATTATTCAGCTCAAATATAACAGAGGGACCGGAGAACGGTTCATCGAAAGGATACGGAAGTAATTCCTGTATCGACACAAGAGGAAGCAGCAGGCTGTTTCCCTTGGCGAAAATTCGGATAAGGAGGTCATAACATGCCATTCAAGAGAAATAATGATGATAAGGGCGATGCTCCGATGAAGAGAAAAACCCTCGGACGCAGAAGAAAAAAGGTTTGCGTATTCTGTGCTGACAAGAATCACACAGGAATTGATTATAAGGATGTCAACAAGTTAAAGAGATATGTATCTGAGAGAGGTAAGATTCTTCCCAGAAGAATTACCGGAAACTGTGCAAAGCATCAGAGATCTTTGACAGTAGCTGTAAAGCGCGCAAGACACATCGCTTTAATGCCTTACACAACGGACTAATTAAAATGACGGGAGCCGCTATACGACGAAAGTTGTATGGCGGTTTTTTATTAAGGACAAGGAGGTTGGAGAAAATTCGTGCGTAAATTTTTGTTTTTAATTCTTGTATCAATTTTGATGACTGGCTGTAGTAATGATAAAAGTAAAAGCGCCGCCGACTTACCAGGCAGTGCAAGCCAGGCTCTGTATGAAACGCAGCCATCCGTTACGACCCAGGCGCAGCCATTGGAAGCGCCCTTAAAGCTCCAGTACCCCCAGATTTTAACGCCGGCCTCAATCGATCAAATAGATTACGCCGTAAATTCCGAGGGTAAATTTTGCATTTATGACGGCAGGAAATATGGCTTCATGGATGATAAGGGAAATGAGATAACGCCATACCTATACGATTATGCGTATCCGTTCAGTGAAGGTCTGGCCTGCGTCCGCCTCGACGGAAAATACGGGTTTATTGACGATAAGGGCAATACGGTCATCCAGCTCACCTATGATAAAGCGAGCCCCTTTTCCGAGGGCCTGGCTTATTTTGCAGCAGGCGACAGGTACGGGTTTATCGATAAGAACGGAAACGTGGCGTTCCTCCTGAACTGTGACAGCGTGAGTTCTTTTCAGGAGGGGTTAGCGTACTTTTCCGATGGCGGAAAATACGGTTATATCGATGAAGCGGGCAAAGTAGTGATCAAAGCCAGATATGATGACGCCGGCTATTTTCAGGACGGATTAGCGAAAGTTCGTGTAGGCTTAAAACTTGGGGTTATAGATAGAAATGGCACGGAGCTTGTTCCGGCGGATTATGATGATATAAGCTTTGACAGCGGGTTTATCATTGCTGAGTCGGGTGGCAAATACGGCTGCTTTGATAAAGTTGGCAATCTGATTTTCAAACCGGTGTATGACAGCATAACCATGCTGCCGGGAAAGAATTCGGCCGTTGTTTATCTTGATGATCAGCCTGAAATCATAGATTTCCAAGGAAATATAGAGGTGGCGGATAAATATGACAGCATAATATATTACGACAGCGAATACGGTGACGCAATGATAGAGGTTAGCATAAACGACAAATACGGTTTTTTGGATATGTCCGATTTCTCTGAGGTCGTTTCGCCGGTCAACGATTGGCTTTCCCTTTTCAAAAACGGGCGTGCTGTGGTTGGAAACGGCAATAAATACGGTGTTATAGATAAAACGGGCAATATCGTTGTCCCTTTAAACTATGATTATGCGGAGCTGTTTGACAATGGGACGCTTGCGCTGAATCAGGATGGCGAGTTTGTACTGGCTGACGCGGACGGAAAAATTATTAATGATAATCCGTATGATAGCATCGAAGAAATCGGCAGCTGCTACATTATTGAAGCCGGCGGCAAATATGGACTTTTGGATGAAAACGGCACGGAAATGGTGGCACCGGTTTACGACTATATCCCTACCGGCGAGTATAACAGCGTGTATCACTCGGAAAATTGCTGCGTAGCAAGAATTTACGGTTCTGAATCCAAGGACTATATCATAGAAGCCGGCGAGGACCAGGAGACAGACTTATCCCGTGTGCTTCTGCAAAATGAAATCACACCCAGAATAAAGCCATATAACCAGTATCAGAAATCCGGCAGTATAAACATTCCTGATTCCGGTGATGAAACCATGCCGATATCAGTCGCGGACGATATGAATGCCTGCTACAAGGAATTTAAGCTGTACGACATAGACGGAAACGGAAATCCGGTGCTGTATTTTTACGCAGGCTCCCTAATCAGCCCCGCCATGTTATCTTACAGCGGGCTTTATTCAGTCAAAAATGGCTCACTGAACGAACTGGTGAGCGGATATGAATGCGGCGGTACTGCGGGCGGCGACATCGTATGCTTTTTTAAAGATACGAAAACCTCAAAAATCCTCATTGGCGATGACAATTATGCCGGCGGTTTCATGGGAAGCGCGAGCGGCTGTGATATTTATGAATATCAGAACGGCGAAGCGAAGGCAGTCGTCTCTTATAAATCTATTGGCCAGGCAGCCGGGAACCATGAAGAAAGTGATTTAGTTAAAAGCGCGGATTTGTTTTATGATAAAAACGGCAAGCCGTATAACAAGGACACGATTTTGAATGCGGACTATGTCACGGAGTACTGGCGTGACGGTAAACAGGTAACTGTCGAGGAATATAACAAGGATGCGGACAGATATGAATCACTTCTGGATTTTCTGCTCTGAATACAATGAAAAAGTTAGAAAGTGTATATTGATCATGTAATCAACCGTACGGACAAATTGATATCCTTTCAGATAATAATACTGATGGTGATTATAGTTTATGATGTGTTTTTTGTGTTTCTCAACAGCATTTTTTACGGTCTTGTTTTTCATAAAACGAAGAATACCATAACAAATAAGCTTCGGAGGTACGATAGGATGAAATTAAGAAGAAACAGAATAGCGCTGCTTATTATCATATTGATTTTTAATATGATAGGCAGTAATATTCCCCTGGTTCATGCGCAGAGTAATAAAATCACCTTAAATAAAACAAGTGTAAAGCTGGCGGTGGGAAGCAGCATCACATTAAAGGCCAATGGTGCTTCAAAAGGTAAGAAAATAACCTGGAAATCCGGTAATAGTAAGGTGGCTTCGGTCCAAAACGGAGTTGTGAAGGGGAAAGCTGTCGGCACGGCGCTGATTACCGCAAGCAGCGGCAACAATAAAGCGAGCTGTAAGGTGACAGTTTATCAGCCTGCAAAATCCGTGAAGCTTTCAACCGCAGAATATATTGAAGTCGGTGACAGCTTTCAGGTTAAAGCTGAATTTCTTCCTGAAAATACAACCTACCGGGAACTGGAATGGAGCGTTATAAGCAGCTATGGTGATGATACCGTCAAACAGATCAAGAAGAACGAGTTCAAGGCTGTAGAGGAGGGGACGGCAGTTATTGCGGCTTATCAGAAGGACACCAAAAAGACCTATCAGCTTAAGGTTACAGTTCATTATCCCCTGGGAAGCTTCCACCTGGAATGTAATAATAAAACGGTAACAGCATTAAACACCTATGTGGGCTGTCATCTTAATGTGAACGCTGTATTTGACGGCGGGAATGGAGAAGGGGTAACAGAAAGTGATTTTCAATATTCTGTGAAAAATCCGTCTATAGCGGCTATTGATGAAGAGGGAAGCATCACCGGATTGCAGGAGGGGAATACCAGTATTATTGCAACGGCGAAAAACGGAAAATCGGTGGAGTGTAAGCTAAAGGTTGAAAAAAGGCCGGCGGGTATCCTGCTGGATCAGTGGCTTTCAAGTGATTTTAAGCAGGATATTGGTTCGGGCGGCTATAACTATACCTTTGGAGAGGCCGATGATACAAAAATCATGCCCCTGCCCGAGGGTGGATTTGCCGTGTGCAACTGTACGTATACAAGAAAGAATACTCTGGCAATACGATATATGGAATATACAGAGGACTACCGGCTTGAGGAGGAGAAAAATCTGGAGCTGCCTTTTACTGAATACGGAGGCATATTTCAGGGTACCGACGGATATTATTATCTTGCTGTCGGGCAGAAGAACTATGAGGAAGATAAAAATAAGATAGTATATGCCATTATTAAATTAAGCCGTGAATTTAAAGAAGTGGGACGCTGTAATATTACAACAGGAGAGTCGAATACAACCGTTCCCTATGAAGTGAGCGGCTGCAGCATGGATATGAACGGAAATCTGTTGGTTGTAAATACGGCAAGAAGGCAGTGTATAAGCGAAGATGACGGCTTGAATCATCAATCCAGTATTGCTTTTATGATTGATACGGAGTCGATGAAGCTCATACTTTCACCAGACGACATGTATTATATTAAGGCCAGTCATTCCTTTCAGCAAATTGTAAAATTTGATTCGGATAATCTGGTGTATGTCGATCACGGAGACGCCAATCCAAGAACAATCCGTATGGAAACTTGCTTTCATGTTATTCAAAATATAAAGAATAATATAAGCTTTGACAACGTTGACACTAATTTTCTTAGTCTCTTAGACATACAGGGTGATTCTGGAGAAAATTATACAGGGACCAAGGTGGTCGGTCTGGAATTGGGTAAGAAGCATAATCTTGTCGCAGGTACTTCCATACCGCATGATACTTTGACAGGTAATATCCTGGATTATGAGACAAGAAATGTATTTTTATCCGTAGTATCCAAGGATGGAACCACCAGTGAATTCAAGTGGCTCACAAATTATAAAGAGGGCAGTCATATCAGTACGGATAATCTTCGGTTTGTTAAAATAAACAATGATAACTATGCCTTGATTTATCAGATCAATTACGAGGATAGAGCCAGCATAGGCTTAATCATCATTGATTCGGACGGAAATATTATAACCCGGAAGGAACTGGAGGGGAGCTTTGCAGGACGGGTAAATCCCATCTATTATCAGGGAGCCCTTGTATGGCTGGAAAGCAGCCTCTGGATGGATAATACGGATGAATTTGTATATGACGGCAGGGAAGGCTATACAAATTATTTTATGAAGCTGTATCTTCCCTGATACAGAAGGCGTAAGTATAATAAAGGAGTGCTGCTCTTTGTGAAAAGAAGCAATACTCCTTTTTATTATCCTCTAAAATACAAACTGCATTAATATTGCCGCCACGGTCAGGACAGCACCTATGATAGAAATTACTCTGTAAATCTTAACTGATTCAAGATCGCTTTTCTCCTTACGCATGTAAATAAGCCCCGTACACAGCATCCCCAGACCAACGAGAATAAAAAGTATAAATAACAGCCATTCTTTCATTTTGTTTTCCTCCATTTTAATAAAAGTGAAGAATTGATAATAACAGCCACCGAGCCGACATTATGTACCAATGCTCCGACAACCGGATTTAAGATACCGGAGATCGCAAGTCCAATGGCGATAAAGTTCAGTGCCATGGAAGCAGTGAGATTTACCCGAATTGTCCGCATAGTCGCTTTTGACAGCCATAAAAGATGAGGAATTTCCTTGATATCATCACTCACAAGAACGATATCCGCAGAATCGATGGCGATATCACTGCCGATGCCCCCCATGGCAATACTGACGTGTGCGGCTTTCAGGGCCGGAGCATCATTGATGCCATCGCCAACCATACAAATTTCCTCGCTCTGTTCCTGATAGGTATGAATTACCTGCAGCTTGGTTTCAGGAAGACAGTTGGACTGTACTTCCTTAATTCCGGCAATTTGTGCGATATGGGAGGCAGCCTGTGGAGCGTCCCCGGTTAGAAGGACAGTTTGTATTCCGGTCCGGTGGATCTCCTCCACTGTCTGCGCAGCATCGGGACGCAGGGTGTCTGACAGGGCAATCATGCCTGTCATATCTCCATCTCTGGCCAGATAAATGACCGTGCATCCATCTGCTTTGGCTTTCTCTGCTGACTTCACCAGTAAATCAGGGATCGTTATATTCTGCTCAGCAAACAGGGCTTCATTTCCCGCGTAAACAGTCCGGTTCTTATGCAGTGCATATACACCCCGCCCGGCCAGCAGGTTGAAATCCTCCGGTTGCTCCGGCAAATTCCCATGCATTTGCTGGTATTTTGCTACAATTGCTTTCCCGAGGGGATGCTCGGACCGAAGCTCGGCTGCGGCAGCAAGTTCCAGTAATGCGGAATCATCCGATTTCGGAGATATGCTTTTTATTTGTACGACAGCAGGTTTGCCGTAAGTAAGGGTTCCCGTTTTGTCAAAGGCGATCCGCTTAACCTGTGCCAGCCTTTCCAAAGCGTCCCCTTCCCGGATTAATATACCGTACTTCGTTGCATTTCCAATTCCGGCCATGATGGCAGTTGGGGTTGCCAGCACTAAAGCGCAGGGGCAGAATACAACGAGTATGGTGACGGAACGAATGATTTCTCCGGTCGCAAACCATGTGATAACGGCTGCAAGCAGTGCGATGACTACAATCCAGGTGGCCCATCTGTCTGCAATGCCGACAATTTTAGCTTTTCCTGCATCAGCCGACTCTACAAGCCGTATCATCCGCTGTAAAGAACTGTCCTCGCCAACCTTTTGTGCCAGCATATCGAAGGTGCCAAATTGGTTGATGGTTCCGCTGTATACCTCATCGCCTTCACCCTTATCTGCCGGAAGGGATTCGCCTGTCATTACTGACTGGTTAATGGAGGTTTGACCTTTGAGAATGGTACCGTCCACTGCAATGGTTTCTCCGGCGAGTACTCGCAGAACATCCCCCCGCTTCACTTGATCTGAAGGAATAATAAGCTCCTCATTTCCTTGTACCACTCTTGCAGTGGTTGGGGTCAGGTGAACCAGCTTTTCAATTCCTGCACGGGCTTTTGCTACGGTACGTTCCTCCAGATAAGCGCCGAGAGCCATAATAAAGGCCACTTCACCGGCAGCAAATATTTCACCGATAAAAATAGAAGCAATCAGTGCGATTGAAACAAGAACATCGGCTTTCACATCGAATTCTGTAACCAGACCGACGATTGCTCCCTTTATGATTGGGATACCGCAGAGAAGAATTGCAATCCATGCTAGGTCAAAGGGAAGAGCTCCGATATGAAAAAAACTGACAATGAGGGTTGGAAGGGATATAAGAAGGAAAAGAACGGTTCGCTTTTCCTCATCTTTAAGAAATTTAATCAAGCCATGCACTCCTTTCTATACCTATAGGGGTATGCGTACATTATACCCCCCGGGGGTATAAAAAGTCAATAAAAAACAGCTGCTTTTTTAGAAACAGCTGCTTTTTGAATCCAACACTGATTAAGACATTCTTGAGAAATGCTCCACTGCCTTTGCAAAATCGGCAATCGTTTTGTCGGCATCTCCGTGCTCAATTCCCTCACGGACACAGTGATTCAAGTGGCCCTCCAAAACAACCTGTCCGACTTTATGCAAGGCACTTTTGGCTGCATTTATTTGAATCAGTACATCCTCGCACGGAACATCCTCATCCACCATTTTGTCGATAGCTTTAATTTGTCCCATAATCTTATTTAAACGCCTGTGCAGATTATCGCAATCCATACATTGTCGCATAACTACACCTCCTTTATATTCATAGGGGCATAGGATTACTATACCATTTATTTTGCATGCAGTCAACAAATCTGTCCATACGAAGCCAGCACCCATCCTGCAAAAGCAGGCTTAGGCAAATGTTTTTTTGTTAACACTTCGAAGATTTCCACCCATATGGACAAGGGGAAGGAATTTGTGTATGATGGCAGGGAAGGCTGTATTGATTATTTGTGAAGCTGCTCCATTCCCATTACCTGAAGAAGGAACGACAGCTGATGAAAAGGGGAAATAAAATGCACGATACCAAAGTAAAAGCTATTTTGTCCGCCACGAATGGCATGAATATATACAGAGGCTGTACCCATGGATGCATTTATTGTGATGCCAGAAGTACCTGTTACCAGATACAGCATGAATTCGAGGATATTGAAATAAAAGCAAATGCACCTGAGCTGTTGGAGCAGGCATTACGGAGCAAAAGAAAAAAATGTATGATTGGAACAGGAGGGATGAGCGATCCGTATCTTCCGGTTGAAAAGCAGCGAAAGCTTACAAGGCGCTGTCTGGAATTGATTGATGAATATGGCTTCGGACTGGCGATTCAAACGAAATCGAATCTGATACTGAGGGATTTGGATTTACTGAAAAGCATTCACCGTAAGACCAAATGTGTTGTCCAGATGACTCTTACTACCTATGATGAGGCTTTATGTAAAATCCTTGAGCCCAATGTCTGTACCACAAGGCAAAGGGTGGAGGTCTTAAATATCCTGCGGGAGGAAGGGATACCAACGATCTGCTGGATGACACCGATACTGCCCTTTATCAATGATACGGAGGAAAATATCCGTGGAATTTTAGACTACTGCAGGAGAGCAGGGACATACGGTATTCTTCTCTTTGGGATAGGAGTAACCTTAAGAGATGGGGACAGACAGTATTTTTACAGTAAATTGGATCAATATTTTCCTGGCCTGAAGGAAAAGTATATCAGAACTTACGGCAATGCTTATGAAATCCCATCACCCAACCAGGATTACCTCATGAAAATTGTCAGAGATGAATGCAAGAAAAGCAATATCATATGTGGTTCACAGAGGCTATTTGAATACCTGCACCTGTTTGAGGATAAGCAGGCAGGAAGCCAAATGAGTTTATTTGATACTTAGAAAGATTATTGCAGGGTAAGCATAACATTCTTTTCGGTGAATGATTTTAGAATGGTTGTCACTTTCTGGGGAAAATGATATAATAAAGAAAATATAACACCGGAAGGGTTGAATTCGTATATGGAAATTCAACAACGGATCATTATAAATTACAATGGGGGAAATACTCTATGGCTATAGTTGAGGTAGTAAAATACGGCGGAACGCCGAATATGTTTGCTTGGAAATATCCCAGTGAGGAATTGGGAACCTGGACACAGCTGATCGTAAATGAATCTCAGGAAGCGGTATTATTTAAGGGAGGCAAGGCGCTGGATGTCTTCGGGAGTGGAAGGCACACGCTTGATACGGCAAATATTCCGATCCTGAATCATATAATCAATCTTCCCTTTGGCGGAAAGTCTCCCTTTACCGCCGAGATTTGGTATGTGAATAAGATATATTCCCTGAATATCAAATGGGGAACAGCAACTCCGATACAACTGCAGGACCCCAAATATGGTGTTTTTGTACCGGTCAGGGCTTATGGGCAATTTGGTATTCGCATTGAGGATTCCAAGAAATTTCTTGTGAAATTAGTCGGTACAGTAAATATATTCGATGATAATAGCATCCTGCAATATTTCCGGGGACTTTACCTGACGATGGCAAAGGATACGATATCGTCCTATCTTATCCGGAAGAAGATCAGCATTCTGGAGATCAATGCCTATCTGGATGAAATATCAGGCTATATGAAAGAACGGATTGAACCTACGCTGGAGGAATACGGCATAGGCTTAGTGAATTTTTATGTAAATGATATCAATGTCCCGGAAGAGGACGGGGCGGTAAAAAAACTGAAGGATGCATTGGCCAAACGGGCAGAGATGAATATCATCGGCTATGATTATCGACAGCAACGTTCCTTTGATACCCTGGAGAGTGCGGCCAGTAACCAGGGAGGAATTACTTCCGGGATTCTGGGCACCGGTCTGGGATTAGGAATGGGCATTAATGTGGGAAATGCGGTAGGTTCCCAGTTTGATTCTGTTTCAAGGACCCTGAATACAACACCGGCAGTTAAAAGAGAGTGTCCCCAGTGTCACTGCGTTCTGGAAATAAGTGCCCGTTTTTGTCCCTCCTGTGGCTGCGACATCGACAAACCGGAGCCGGAAAAGAGCAGGACGATCAAATGTGATCGTTGTGGAACGACTTATTCGGAGAACATGAAGTTTTGTCCGGAATGTGGAAATAAATACAACCCTTGCCCCAGCTGTAAGTCTGATTTGCCGGATGGCGCCCTGTCCTGCCCGTGCTGTGGCTATGAGCTTCCGTTACCCTGTCCGAAATGCGGCAATCCTATCCAGGGTAAAAAACATAAATTCTGTCCTGAGTGCGGAGAACCTCTGGAAAATAAATGTCCGAAATGCGAAGCAGTAATTGAAGGACATCCGAAATTTTGCCCTGAGTGCGGAGAAAAACTGGTTTAAGGAGGATTATTATAATGAAATTCCGTAGTGGAAATGCGGCAGTCATTACCAGCCTAATTCTTATTTGTACCACAATTGTACTATTTTTCATACTGACAGAGAACAGAGTAATGATTGACTGGCTGGGCCTTGGTTTTATTCTGGCAGCAGAATTGATAGCGGCATATAGTATACATATTGTA
The DNA here is from genome assembly GCA_023407175.1 of Bacillota bacterium. Next base: position 875,445 of record JAEYMU010000053.1, on the reverse strand, counting down.
CAGATCAAAGGAGATCAGCAGCAATTTACGCTTCTGGGGATGTATACTGTAATTTCACTCTATACGCTCATTTCCCTTGGCAGTTCCCTCCTTTTTCTGGTATTTATCCGCGGTGGAGCAAAATATCTGCTTACAGTCCAGATTATATTATTAGTGCTTTATCTGATTATCCTGGCAGGAATGTATAAGCTTGGGCTTCATGTGGACAGGACAAATGCTGCAACCCAGGCCTCCATTAATAAAATGCAGGAATTGCTGAATAAGGTAAACATGATACAAAATCTTCATGGAAACGGTGCGCTGCGTGGAAAGCTTGACAAACTATATGATGCAATTCGCTATTGTGATGTGTCAGAGACTGTCGCAACGGATGAAATTGTTTCAGCCAAGCTTACGGAGCTTCAGGAGCTGGCCTCAGACGGTACGGAGAAACAGGAGGCGGCGGAACAATTGATAGAAAACATATTGGTTTTGATGAAGCAAAGGGCAGTGGAAATGAAAACGATTAAGGCCGGAGGAGTATAGGATGTTTCAGGATGGAAAGTCAAGAAGGGCTGTTAGGAGAAATTACGTCATATGTGTTTTGCAGATGACGGTTGGAGGCTTTTGGTCATTTATATTTGGATTAACCTCACTTAGCTTCATTATAGATATGTTTAAACACAACAGTGCAGTTACATTAGATATGACACTGATTATTCTGGCGATATTTGCAGCGCTTGCCTATCTGACGGTACGGGGCTTTAAGCGTAAAAAAATAGATACAATATACTATTATTATTTACCGTTATTAGCTAAAAGCAATGCACATTCCATCGATGATCTGGCAGCTGCATTAAAAAAATCGGCAGATGAGGTAAAAAGTGACCTGGAAATATTGTTAAAGAAGGGCTTTCTAGCCTCGGCATATATCGATTACAACACAAACTATATTATACATATACAAAATTATGAGCCGGATGCACAGAGAACGGTACCTGATACGATGGAAGCTTTAAAGTCTGACATAGAGGAGCCGAAGGAGGAATTTACGGAGGTAATTTGTAAGAGCTGCGGGGCTGCGAACAAGTTTGTCAAGGGTTCCGCTGCGAGCTGTGAATATTGTGGTTCGGTGCTTTCGAGCAGGTAATATTTGAACGGTTGTGAAATCATATTCCGGGGGGGATAAAAGCATGGATTTTAGAAATTTTAATGAGAAAACGAGCAAACATACGGTTTTTACAAGAAATGGGCAGGAAGTATCACCCGATGATCCTTATGTTCAGAAGAAGTTAGAGGAAATGAAGCGTAAGTTTGGCAGATATATGGGAAATGATTTTTTTGACAATATGCTTGCCGGAGCAGAGGGAAAGGGCAATCATCAAATTAATGCACAGGAGCCGAACGGGCAGGTGCAGCGAAATGAATTTCAAAGTGCAGAGGATTTTCACGAGGAAGGACCTGGAGCAGTGGAATGTAAAAATTGTGGTGCCAGGAGTGCGATAACCCAGGGAGGAATTACGGTTTGTGAATACTGCGGCTCTATTTTAAAGTAAAGGAGCTGTCGCCTGTAATAAAGAATTTGCAAAAGAATATGGTGAAATTAATATCGCTGAATTCATAATTTGTTAAAAACGGATAATACAAAAAAATCTGCCTCCTGGTAGAATAAAGGAGGAAATTATAAACTTGATATGCGCAAAGCCCTCCTAAAGGAGGCTTTAAGCGGCGCAGAAATGAGGGAAATTATGAATTCAAAGGCAAATACAAAAGCAAATACAAAAGCAGTTCAGGAGACGCAGGACTATAAACCAAAGGATAAGCCTGTGATAATAAGCATGGCGCAAGAGTTGAGAGATAAGAGTGCAAAAGAAGAAATTCTGGTGGAACAGGTAAATGAGTTTTGCAGCATTGTGGACAGGCCGGAAATGAATATCGTCGGAATTCAGGTGCCCATGAATCCGTACAGCGGATTTGATGCAGTTTCAGTTGTTAAAAAGATAATCAAGGAAGGAACCTGTAAGCTGCTGGAGGAGCTGTTGGTCTCTGCAAAAAAGGGAAGGTATATCGCAGCAGCCAGTCAGATTAAGACTGGAATTGAATTTACTTATGTGATCGGAGTAGAGGTAGAAGATTTCGAGGATTTGCCCAAATATCTCCCTCCGAATACGGTGCAGCTGACCTGTCCTGCGGCAAGGTACGGTAAAGTGACCAGAGATTCTGACAGTGGGGAGGATAGGCATCCGAATGCCAAGCAGGCAATTTGCTATTTGGCTTCTTCGGAGTTTAGAAATACAACAGGGCTTGCCTATGACATTAATTGTATGCCTTTTCGTGTCTTTGATGCCAAAGGGGAGATGATTTCCACATATGAGCCGGTGAAAATTCCCCGCAACGAAGAAGAAAAATTTGCACAGGTGGGTTGGGAAATAGTAACGCTGCCGGAGTTAAAGGTAATCGGCTGCACGGGAGAGAATGATTCCTGTATGTGGAACCTGTTTGAGATCGAGAATACAATTGACTGGAAAGCAGCCGGATGCTTAAACGAATATCAGTATTATTCCTTTTCCGTTAAGGACGGCGACGGAAATAATTCCAGTATATTCGGGCGTCTGGTGGGTGATTTCGAAAATATTCCCGAAGGTCTGACCAAGGCTGTTATGCCTCAGGGACTATGGGTAAAGTTTTATCAGAAGCAGATTAATAATGATGATCCCTCCATCATCTTTGAAGGGGCAAAGGATGTATTGTTTTTTCAAAAACATACGAATTTCGAAGAGGATTATTCTTCCCGAAGCGGATTGTATATAGCCCAATATGAGCAGGGAGCCTGCTTTTACTTCCCCATCAGAGAGAAGGGAGCAGACAGATGAATACGGCAAAAAAGCTGGAATATATAGAGGGGTATTTTCCAAAATCTCTGCCTGAAATTATAAAGCTGGCAAAGGAGCTGCGGGAGCAGCAGGCAGTAATATACCACAATGCCGGTGTTCCGTTTTTATTTCATACAAACCGTCTGATTATAAGGAGATTTCATCCGGAGGATGCAGAGGGGCTGCTGGTTTTGGCAAAGGATAAGGAGGCTTCGCCCCTTGCGACCAGGGATCATAAATGGCCCACCGACCTGGATAGCTGCAGGAAAATTGCCGAATATTTTTCTTCTGACGACTCCTTTTGGGCGGTTTGTATCAAACCAAGCTATGAAATCATCGGTATGATAACCTATAATACGATTAGTGAAGACAATATGGTGGATTTGGGTCATATATGGCGTATGCCCTATATGAGGGATGAAATTGATACGGAAGCCATATCACTTATGGTGCAATATGCCTTTGAAAAGCTTGGCGTCTGCGGCGTTTATGCCTATAATCCTTTGGATTATGAAGCACAGCTGTATCCTTTAAAGCGAGTGGGCATGGAAATCACAGAAATCACAGAAGGTGGTTCCTTTGTGAATGATGAACAGGGAAAGCCCATTATATTTACAGGCTGTAAGCTGCTGATAATAAAAGAACAATGGGACAGGCGTAACGGAACAAGAGGAAATCTGCATGCTTCAGAAGAATTATATGGAAGAGATACTGGGATACATTGAGGAAAATATTAATCAGCCCTTCCATATCCAGGACACACCGGCAAAAAATTATATATCGACAATGCAGCTTTACCGTGATTTCTACAGCCTGACAGGACATTCCGTTAAGGAATATATCCGTAAAAGAAGACTGTCCAATGCTCTTGCAATGGTAAAGTTTTCAGAGAAAAGCCTGGTTGATATCGCATATGAATATGGGTACAGCTCACAGCAGGCCTTTTGTAAATGCGTGAAAGCGGCAACCGGGCTGACGCCGATGGAATATAAGCTGGGGGATAGTTATTACTATTATCCGAGACTTTGTATGGAGGATAAATATCAGGTTGCGGTCTGCACTGAAAATATACCCGGGACGATCCATATGAAATATTATCATAGCCAGATAAGAGGAATCGAAAACCGGTCGGTGGCGTACCTGTTTTCCCTGATACCGTCTTACGAGGGTAGAATATTCGGGAAAAACGGGTATCAATCCGGTCAAAAATTCTGTTATGAATTGAATATTGAATATAAAGAGGAATTAATCGGGTTATTAAAAGAAAGTGATTTCAGGGATATCACAGTAGCAGGACCACAAGCATGTACCTATGCAAGACTGTCTGTCGTAAATGTTGAGAAGAATATTAATGAGGCCTGGGATTATTTGTATTCCAAATGGCTCGAGGCAAGTATGTTTGAGCAAACAGAGGAAACATATTTTGAAGAATATCATTATAAAGACAATAAAATTAAAAAACTTACCTTATACCTTCCGGTCAGAAAACGAAGGGATTATAATAAAATTGCGATAAAAGAATGCGAGAATATGTATTTTCTGACAGCCAGCGGCGAGGAACGAAAAGCATCCCAAAGGGTTTTAGAGTATTTATCAAGCCATAATCCCTATGATATAGACAAGATAGATAAATTCTATGTTTCTGTGAGTAATGGAATTTATACCTGCGGTGTCATGATAGATGCCAGGTATTATGAGAAAATTAAAAATGACAATACAATTGAAAAGCTGCACATTGCAGGCGGCAGCTTTGCTATACTGGAAGGAAACCTTTGCGGAGATGGCAGTGTAAATGAAACGATATTAGATGCCTGGCTGCTGGAGAATGGATTAAGGAGGGACGGGCTTCCCTGCTTCACAGTATATGAAACCTTCGGATCATTTGAAGGGAAGGATATAAAAACGAAGAGTTACAGCAAATTAGTACAGCTTTCAGACACACCCTGAATACCGATATATAGTTCTAAGGATCATTAAGAAAAATCGGACCGGTATTAACAGAACGCTGCATTAGTGCTTTTTATAGATAAGATGGCTGATTATGAAAAAATATACAAGGAACGAAAGGGACAACTGACATGCCAACCAGTATAACAAAAAATAAGAAAGACAAAGAGACGATTCTTCGTATGTTCGATCAGGCATTTCCGGGGAAGGAGATCGCAGCCTTGGAGGAATTGACGGAGGGCTTCTTTAATGTTGCATATGGAATCCTTTTGACGGATGGATCGGAGGTGATTTTAAAAATCGCACCCTCCGGGGACAGTGCTGTTATGACCTATGAAATGAATATCATGTTCAGTGAAGTGGATTCTATGAAGAAGGTTGCAGAAGATACCGACGTACCTGTTGCTGAAATCATTTATTATGACAACAGCCATATCATTTGTGATTCCGACTACTTTTTTATGAAGAAGCTGAAGGGAAAGAGCTTTAATGCTTGCATGGAGTCGATGACGCAGGAGCAGAAGGATACGATTTTCCGCCAGATGGGTGGATATACCGCCAGCATAAACAGGGTGAAGGGAAACAAATTTGGCTATTACGGTCAGCCGGATAAGCAGGGAGAACATTGGTTTCCCGTATTTAGAGATATGCTTTGTGACACCTACAATGATGCGGACAGAATGAATATTGACATCAAGGTCCCTAAGGACACGCTGCTTTCTCTGCTGGACAGGGACAGGGAGGTGTTTGAGCAGGTTAAGGTGCCCAGCCTGGTGCATTGGGATATCTGGGCCGGTAATGTTTTCATTGATGAAGACAGGGTTACAGGGCTGATAGATTTTGAACGGTGTTTATGGGCGGATGAGCTTATGGAGGTAGGCTTTCGAACCTGCTTCGAGGAAAAAGCATTTTTTGAGGGTTATGGAATAACCGGACTAAATCGGGATCAGTTAATCAGAGCCAGGTGGTATGATATCTTCCTGTTTTTGATATCCTGTCTGGAATGTGACTATCGGCAGTACGACAACCGGTGGGCCTATGAATGGGGCAGTAAAATGCTGCTGGAATGGGTAGAAAAAATAAACAGCCCTGCCTAAAAGTATATGGCAGGGGCAGATAAGGTCTGCCCCTGCCTTTTACTTATTTTTGTACGGCAGCCTTTTTCGCCGCAGGATTACAGGCATCCCCTGCTTTTTGCGACAGGATTTGCTCGTAGCAGCTTTCCTTAAGGCCCAGTATCTCCAGACGGTGCTGCATCTCCTTTAAATCAGCCTCGGCTCTTTGCTTTTGCTTCATAATAATCTGGTATCGTTCAAAGACGGTACTTTCTCCCGCACGGCATAAATCAATATAATGCCGGATATCTGCGATGGACATGCCGGTATTTCTTAAGCACAGGACAAGGGATATCCAGTCAAGGTTTTCCTCGGTAAACAGTCTTGTTCCATGCTCATCCCGAATTACATCGGGAATAAGACCCTGGTCATCATAAAAACGTATGGTATGGGAGGAAAGGGTGAATTTATCAGAAATCTGCTTTACGGTATAAGTAGCCATTTTATTTTTCTCCTTAAATTTTGTATTGACTTAGAGTTACTCGAATGCACTACAATAAGCATAACACAATAGGACAATATTGACAATGAAATTTCGATGCAGGGTTAGCCAAAAGCATAATTCATAGGACGAATTTACTTATGAAAGGAAAAATGCCCTGCACAAATGTTAGGAGGAAAAGAATGAGCAAGGATTATCTGGGGAAAGACATACCAAAGCTGGGGTTTGGACTAATGCGTCTGCCAATGATTGGAGAAGAAATCGACATAGAGCAGACAAAGACAATGGTGGACCGTTATATGGCGGCAGGCTTTACCTATTTTGATACCGCATACGTTTATACCAACGGAAAATCAGAGGAAGCCGCAAAAGAGGCTATCGTGAAGCGTTATCCGAGAGACGCCTTTCAGCTTGCAACAAAGATGCCGGTCTGGATGGTGAAGAAGTATGAGGATTTTCAGAAATATTTTGACATACAGTTAGAGCGGACCGGAGCCGGATATTTTGATTATTATTTATTACATGCACTGGATCGGGACAGAGCAAAGCAATTGGATGAAAACGGAGGATGGAAATTTGGCCTGGGTATGAAGAAGAAGGGCCTGATAAAGCACCTGGGTTTTTCCTTCCATGATAAGGCGGATGTCTTAGAGGAGATACTTGAGCATCACCCGGAAAGTGAATTTGTCCAGCTGCAGATTAATTATGTGGATTGGGATAACCCGGAGGTTCAGTCAAGGGAATGCTATGAGGTTGCCAGAAAGCATAATATCCCTGTAATCATCATGGAGCCGGTGAAGGGTGGTTCCTTAGCGGTAATGCGGCCGGAGATTCAGGAGATGTTTAAGAAGGTAAATCCGAAGCTGTCCGTCCCCTCCTGGGCAGTACGCTACAGCGCATCGCTGGAGGGCGTCATAACGGTATTGAGCGGCATGTCCGACCGGTCCCAGATGGAGGATAATTTAAGCTATATGTCAGATTTTAAGCCCCTTAAGGAGCAGGAATATGAGGTGATTGACAAGGTAGTGAAAGAATTGGCTAAAATCCCTACAATTCCCTGTACCGGGTGCAAATACTGTGTGGACGAATGTCCACAGAAGATTAATATACCGGAGGTATTCAAAAGCTATAAGGATTATAAGCTATACCAGAATCTGGAGGGCTCCAGGGGCTCCTATCGGTGGATAGTCAGAGATGGCGGAAAGGCTTCGGACTGTATTGCCTGTGGTTCCTGTGAAAGCCATTGTCCACAGCATATTGATATCATTGACTCTCTGAAAGAGGTTGCAGGAATACTGGAATAATAAAAGCGGGTGTCCGGACAGGATAAAATATCATGTCTGGGCACCCATTTTCTGCTCATTTATCAAGGGTATTTTACATTATTTTTCAAAATCACTGTAATATAAAAACTGTTGCATAATAATCTAATTTAGCGTATATTAACTTATGTAGGTTTTACCGTAAACGATTAAGTGACTGATTCTGCGTAATCAGATAACATAAAGGTAACGGATGAAAGGCTTGAACTTTAGGAGGAATTAGTATGACGTCCATGAAGGATATTGCCAACGCATGCGGAGTATCAATTGCTACTGTCAGTAAGGCGTTGAATGGACATAAGGATATTGGAAAAGAGACAAAGGAGTATATCAAAAGGACCGCAAAGGAGATGGGGTATTTCCCGAATTCCTCGGCCAGGGCATTGAAGATAAATAAGACATATAACCTTGGCGTATTGTTTATTGACGAAGCGCGAAGCGGCCTGACACATGACTATTTTGTATCCATCCTTGAGAATTTTAAGATAACTGCGGAAATGCATGGATATGATATTACATTTATCAACGGGAGCAAGCAGAGGAAGGACCGGATGTCCTATCTGGACTGCTGCAGGTACCGGGGAGTTGACGGGGTGGTGATCGCTTGCATCAATTTTGACGAAATCGAGGTACATGAATTAATACAAAGTGATATGCCCATTGTGACAATTGATCATTTATTTAACAACAGGGTAGCCATTATGTCCGATAATGTAAGAGGAATCCGGGATTTAGTAACATATATCCATGAATGCGGGCACCGCAGGATTGCATTTATCCACGGAGCGAAATCCGCAGTTACCCAGACCCGTTTATCCAGCTTTTACAAAACGGCAGAGGAGCTTGGCCTGGAGCTTCCGGATGAATATATGAAGGAGGTACCCTACCGCGACACGGAGAAGACGGCGATAGCCGCGAGTGAGCTGCTGGACCTTAAGAATCCTCCCACCTGCATTATGTTTCCGGATGATTTTGCGGGTATCGGCGGAATAAACGCCATCAAATCCCGGGGACTTTCCATTCCGGACGACATCTCCGTTACCGGTTACGATGGTATCCGTGTTACAAAATATATTAATCCGCCCCTCACAACGATCAATCAAGATACGGCGATGATGGGCAGAAAGGCTGCGGAGAAGCTGATCGACCTGATTGAAAAACCCAGAACCACCCTGATCGAGCAGATTATGATTCCCGGAGAACTGGAAAAAGGTGCCTCTGTCAAAATATTAAGATAGCAGAGGGCTGCTTGGCAGGAAATTTCATCAATAATTCCAAGGAACAGTGTTAATAATAAAAATAAACTTTAAAATATGGGCGGAAGATGGTATAATGTCGTCAGACATTATACCAGCGCCGAACGAAGTGAGTGCGCATCTAAAAGCGGACAAAGTTCGCTTTACATGCAGTGCCATGCCATGGATGCTTGCAGACATGGTATAATGTACGGGATAAGCGGTGAAAGCCATGCCTATTCCGTACTTTTTGTTCCAAAGGAGTCTTTCTTATGAGCCGTAAAATAAAACTAAAGGGTGCACTTCGGGCATATCTCTTGTGGCCTGTCTTCCTGACAGTTTTATTGGTGTGCATGGATTTAAATATCTATGTGGTGAATAAAAAGGCTTCCCTGGTGGCGATCTGTTTTACCATAATCTACTTTGCCCTGGCAATGGCCCTGTATTATTCCAAGAATAGCAAGATTGCTGCGGAGCTGGTCAGATATGCTATGGACTATGGTCAGGTACAGAAAAGATTACTGAAAGAGCTTCATTTACCCTATGCAATTCTTGATCTGGAGGGAAGAATGCAATGGGGCAATGATGAGTTTATGGATATCATTCAGGAAAAGGCAGCGGCAAGGCATTCCATAACCAATGTCATACCTGAGATAACGCAGGATATTCTGCCGACAAAGGAAAAAGACGAGGTGCTTCATCTGATGCTCCACGGGCGCAGCTATAAAGTGGTGCTGCGTAAAATGATTGCACCTGATTTTGATGAGGATTCAAATTTGGGGGTTCATGATGGTGAGGAGGCCTGGGATGACAGCAACGCATTAATCGCTATCTATCTTTATGATGAGACAGAGATTATCTCCCTACTTAAGCAGAATAGGGAGCAGAAGCTGATTGCCGGTCTGCTGTATATCGATAATTATGAAGAGGCCCTGGAAAGCATCGATGAGGTCAGACGATCCCTGCTGACGGCTCTGGTGGACAGAAAAATTAATAAATATATGCAAAATGTCGAGGCTATTATCAAGAAGCTGGAAAAGGACAAATATTTTTTTATATTTCAACAAAAATACCTTCCGGTGCTTCAAGCAAATAAATTCTCGATACTTGAGGAGGTACGGGGCGTCAATATAGGCAATGAGATGTCTGTAACCATCAGTATCGGGCTGGGTGTCAATGCAGAAACCTATCTAAGCAGCTATGAATATGCCAGAGCGGCAATTGATCTTGCGCTCGGAAGAGGCGGAGATCAGGTGGTAATTAAGGACAAGGATAAGATATCCTATTATGGCGGGAAGAGTATCACGGTAGAGAAGAATACCCGTGTCAAGGCCAGGGTCAAGGCCCATGCCTTCCGCGAATTCATCGAGGCCAAGGATAAAATTGTGATCATGGGCCATAAAATCGGAGATGTCGATTCCTTTGGCGCTGCAATCGGTGTATACCGTATTGCCAAGACCTTTAATAAAAAAGCCCATATTGTTATTAATGAAGTCACCTCATCCCTTAGACCGATGATGAACCGGTTTGTCGGCAACAGTGATTATGAGGAGGACATGTTTCTTAAAAATGACCGGGCTCTGGAAATTATGGATGCCAATACTCTTCTGGTAGTTGTGGATGTAAACCGGACCGGTTATGTGGAATGCCAGGAGCTGCTGGGCTATACTAAAACCATCGTAGTATTTGATCATCACCGGCAGACAAAGGATGCAATCGATACGGCAACCTTATCCTATGTGGAGCCCTATGCTTCCTCTACCAGTGAAATGATTGCGGAGATTATGCAGTATATCGGGGGCAACCTGAAATTAAAGCCCTTTGAAGCAGATGCTCTCTATGCCGGTATTATGATTGATACAAATAACTTCCTTACCAAGGCAGGTGTAAGAACCTTCGAAGCAGCAGCCTATTTGAGAAGAACCGGTGCGGATGTGACGAGGATTAGAAAATGCTTCCGTAGCGAGATGATAGATTATAAGATTAAGGCCGAGGCGATCAGTAATACGGAGATTTACCTGAAGCATTATGCGATTTCGGTATGTGCCAGCTCCGATGTTGACAGCCCGATGATTCTTGGAGCACAGGTTGCCAATGAATTGCTGAACATCAATGAAATCAAAGCGACCTTTGTTCTTACTGAATATAACGATAAGATTTTCATCAGCGCCAGATCCATCGATGAGGTTAATGTTCAGGTCATCATGGAGAAGCTTGGCGGCGGAGGTCATCTTAGTGTAGCCGGAACCCAGCTTGAGAATACAACAATTCCTGAGGCAATTATAAAAATAAAGACAACGCTGGATACCATGAACAGCGAGGGTGAATTATAGCGAAATAAATTAAACGATAGTAATTGCAGCTTAGATCATATACAAGGCCGTTGTGATGCGGCAAAACGGAGGTAAAATATGGAAGTTATATTGACGCAGGATGTAAAGGCCCTCGGTAAAAAGGGTGATATTGTTAAGGTAAGTGACGGTTATGCCAGAAACTTCATACTTCCCAAAAAGCTTGGAATGGAAGCGACAAAGCAGAACCTTTATGATTTGAATATGCAAAAGGCAGCAGAGGCCAAGCGGCAGAAGGAAATACTGGAGGAGGCCAGGGAGCAGGCGAAAAAGCTGGAGGAGTTCACGATACGGGTTACTGTGAAGGCAGGGGAAGGCGGTAAGACCTTCGGCTCCGTATCCACTAAGGAAATTGCTGCGGCATTAAAGGAGCAGCATGGGGTTGACCTGGATAAAAAGAAGCTGGTGCTAAATGATCCTATCAAAAATGCAGGCGCCTACACGGTGCCGGTTAAGCTGCATCCACAGGTAACCGCAGAAATTAAGGTTAAGGTAGAGGCAGTATAAGAAGAAAGCAATATATGTTAATAGCAGTATGCTATAGGGGAGACCAACAATGGATGAAGCCTTAATTAAGAGAATACTTCCGCATAGTGCAGAAGCGGAGCAATCCGTAATCGGCTCCATGATCATGGACCGGGATGCCATTGTAGCAGCCTCTGAAGTCATAACCGGCTCCGACTTTTATGAAAAGCAATACAGCATATTATTTGAAACCATGCTTGAGATATTTAATGAGGGAAAGCCGGTTGACCTGATTACCCTGCAAAACCGTCTTAAGGAAAAGGATGTTCCTCCCCAGGTAAACAGCCTGGAATTTATCAGGGATCTGGTAGACTCAGTACCTACCTCCGCCAATGTAAGATACTACGCCCAAATTGTCCGGGATAAGGCAGTCCTTCGCCGTTTGATCAAGGTAGCGGAGGAAACCGCCAATGAATGCTATCTGGATAAGGATAAGCTGGATAATATTTTGGAGAAAACGGAGAAACAGGTATTTAATATCGTTCAAAACAGGGGTACCAAGGAATTCACCGACATTAAGGATGTAGTCCTAAGAACCATTGACAGCATCGAGGCGGCAGCTAAAAATCAAGGCAGTGTGACCGGAATTGCGACCGGCTTTTATGATTTGGATTATAAGATGGCAGGCTTACAGCCCTCTGATTTGATACTGATTGCAGCAAGACCCTCCATGGGTAAGACGGCCTTTGTACTTAATATCGCAGAATATGTAGCCTTAAAATCCAATGTAACTACCGTCGTATTCAGCTTGGAAATGTCACAAGACCAGTTGGTAAAGCGTATTCTTTCCATGAACTCCAGAGTGGATTCCCAGTCCATAAGAACCGGTTCCTTAAACGGAGAGGAATGGACCAGCCTGATGGAAAGTGCCAGAATTGTAGGTAATTCCAATCTGGTCATTGATGATACCTCCGCAATCAGTGTCAGTGAGCTGCGTTCCAAATGCAGAAAGCTGAAGCTGGAGAAAAATCTGGGACTTGTTATCATCGACTATTTGCAATTGATGTCGGGAAGCAAGAAATCGGAATCCAGACAGCAGGAAATCTCTGAAATATCAAGGTCCTTAAAATCTCTGGCAAGAGAAATTAATGTACCGGTAATTGCTCTTTCGCAGCTAAGCCGTGCCGTGGAGCAGCGCCCGGATAAAAGACCGATGCTTTCGGACTTAAGAGAATCCGGTGCAATCGAGCAGGATGCCGACGTGGTAATGTTTATCTACCGTGATGATTATTATAATCGTGATACGGAGGAGCCCGGGGTATCCGAGATAATCATCGGAAAGCAAAGAAATGGTCCTGTAGGTACAGTAAAGCTTGCCTGGCAAGCACAGTATACCAAATTCGCAAATCTGGAAAGATAATTTACTTTACATAAAGAGGCTGATAATAATGTTGAAATGGGGAACCTTCTTTGAGGTTTCCTTTTTTTATGTCGATAAGTTATATGGGAAGATGTGGAAATTGTATTGCATTTGATGTTTGCTATGTTATAATGTAAAAAGTGGAAAATAATTACATTATAAGGGAGGGCAAACGAGTGGATGAAGTTAGGTATATGATTTCAGAGGCTTCAAAGCGTGTTGATGTTGAGTCCCATGTTCTCAGATACTGGCAGAAGGAGCTTGCTCTACCGATTTCCCGTAATGAAATGGATCAACGTTATTATAAGGAATCGGACATTGAGCTGTTGAAAAAGGTAAAACATCTAAAGGAGCAGGGATTCCAACTGAAGGCAATAAAAATGCTTTTATCTAATCTAGCCATGTCGGATTCAGCTGATTTTGATGTCGGGATAAAACAAAAGGAAGGTCAGGAGAAAAAAGTGGCGGAAATTTTAAATGAGGACAAGCTGGCGGAAAAGGAAGAGGGGACAAGCCTGGTTGCTGAAGAGAAGGGGCAGGAATTGAAGGAAGAAGCTGATACAAAAATGGGCCAGTTTCAGGCGATCATGAACCATATTGTTTTGTCGGCACTGAAGGAAAATAATGTAATACTCACAGAGGAAATTGGCATGAATGTTACAGAGGGTGTAGTCAGGGAAATGAATTACCTGATGAGATTGAAAGAGGAGAAGGAAGAGGAGCGGTTTAAGAAGTTTGATGCTGCCTTGAGGGATTATCAAAAGAGCAGGTCTATGGCGGCCGCAACAGTTGATAAAAACAAGAAAAAATCTAAGTTTTTCAAGAAAAATAAACTGTACATATAATAAATTATGATACATATAGTATAAAAAAGAAAAATTCCTGCTATACAGGAATTTTTCTTTTTGCGTGTACCCAATGGGAACACATTCAATCCACGTTATATGTATATTACTAAGCAGAAATTGCTCCGACAGGACATGTGTCAGCACATGCACCGCAATCTATACATGTATTGGGATCAATCTCATAATGACTTGCGCCTTCAGAAATTGAGTCTGTAGGACAGGCTCCGGCACAAGCGCCGCAACTAATACAATCATCACTAATCGTATACGCCATTTTAATAACCTCCTTTACAAAAACAGTCGATTACATTTTAATATATGGGGAATAATAATGCAAGATATTTTATTAATTAAATTTATATAAAGGCTTTTGTTTGGCTTGACGGATATAACAGGATAGAATATAATAAGCTATGCTTAACATATGATAGATTGTAAGCACACTCGGCATTTGCCCACCCCTATTTGCGGGGAGGGGCTCTCATAGATTATATTAACTTATTTATAAAGGAGGAATTTACATGGCAACAATAACCAAGGATATGACAATTGCTCAGGCACTTAGAGCTGATCAGAATATTATTCCTGTACTTTTAGACATTGGTATGCACTGCCTGGGGTGCCCTTCCGCACAGGGTGAGACCTTAGAGGAGGCAGCTATGGTACATGGGATTGATCCGGATGAATTGATGGAAAGAATTCGGACACAGGTTGGTGAATAGTATATGAACGGCAGGGGAGAAAATCCACAGCAATGTTGGTTTTCTCCCCTGTTATTTTTATGAGAAACTGAAAATTAATATTAATATGCTGATTTATACCTTAAACCGGGAAACCATTTGCAGCAGGGCTTGTGAATATTGCTCCGATTCATTTGCCCGAGCCAGCAGGCCGTTCGCTTTTTCATTCACTAAGTCCACGCTGTTTACAATACTGCCGGTTCCCTCGGCACCTTCGTAGGTAGCGGAAGCAATTTCATTCATGGCCTTTGTCATACTCTGGATAACTAAGCTTAAATTAACCGCCTTATCCCTGAAATCGGAGATAACGGTATTCAAATATTCAGCATCCTTATTGTATTCATCTGAGGTATCCAGCATGATATTATAATCATTTCTTACATTCTGTGACAGGAATTTCACCAAATCATTGGAATTGGAATACAGGCTGTCCATAGACAGGGTTACGGATTTAATCATGTCCTGAATCTGACTGATTGTGCTCTGCGAGGTATCGGCAAGCTTTCTGATTTCTTCCGCCACTACGGCAAAGCCCTTTCCTGCATCTCCGGCACGGGCAGCCTCAATTGCGGCGTTAAGTGCCAGAAGATTGGTCTGATTGGCAATTTCTATTATTACATTAGCCAGTTCACTGATCTGTGCGACTGCCCTGGAATCCTCCAGAGCTTGGCTTAGACGCTGCTCCGCATCCCGGATGAATACCGTACCGCTTTTTACTGTGGAACTCAAATTGGATTTAAGCTCCGCTGCTCGTCTGCTGATTTCATTGACAGCACCGGAAGCCTCCTTGGCCTTCTCTGCGATGGATTCTGCGGAATAAGAGAGGTCCTGGGCCTTATTTTTCATATCCTCGGATATGGCAGTTGTCTCTTCCATCCCGGCGGCTATTTCCTCTGTTGCGGAAGAGATTTCCTGTACTTCATTATTCAGAAGCATCATATCCTTTCTTACAAGATCGGCGGATGCGGCAACATTCTGCGATTCCTGCAAAACGCCGAGAATGAATTCCTTAACCTGAGCCGACATTTCATTCAAGGTTAATGCCAGCAGGCCGATTTCATCTCTTGAGCTGTTTTTAATTTCCTGTATGGTGATTCTGCCATTTTCATCCTTTTCGAAGCTTTTGACAAGCCTCACGATGGGCCTTGATATAATTCCGCTTAGAAGGATACCAAGAATGCCGATTCCGATTAAGGAGAGAAGAATGAAGCCGAGGATGCTGATGGCATTTCTTTTGAAATTATCATTCAGCTCCTGCTCCTTCAAGGAAATGGTCCGGTCAATATCATCAATATAGTTGCCGGTGCTGATAATCCAGTTCCAAGGCTCGAAAAGCTTGGAATAGGCTCTTTTCGGACTTGATTTGCCGGTGTCTGCATCCGCTGGCTTTACCCACATGAAATCCGTAAAGCCGGAGTTTTTATTTGCAGTGGCGGCACTTATGATTTCCTGTATTAATTTCACACCGTTGGGGTCTTCGATATCAATCCGGTTGGTACCCTCGTTCTCCGGCTGAATGGGATGGGCAATGAGAATGCCTTCGGTATCATCAATCCAGAAATAGCCCTCCTCATTGTAACGCAGAGTCTTAACTGCGGCGATGGCCGCCTCCTTAGCCTTGACCTCCGTCATAGTGCCCGCCGTATAGGAGTCATAAAAATAGCCGACCAGGGTAACGGCCGCGTCTACTTCGTTCTGGATCATAATATCATAGTCATCCGTCAGGGTACTTCGTATCTCGGAGATTTCCTGGTCGTTCAGGCTTGCTATGGTGAACAGGCTGTAGGCACCGATCAGAATTGTGAAGAAGGATGATGCGGATAGAAGAATTAAGAGAATCTTATTGCGTATTTTTTTCATGCGTACCTCCAAGTATGTTTTGTCTTTTGCTATACCTGTTGGCCGGTTGCACAATTAACTCCGAATTCCATATGTGCCCAGGTACAGGAATTCATCGACATTTCCAACAATTAATTATAGTATCTAACAGTACTAATTCCATTGCAATCAGTATGTGTCCATTATATAATGCATAGTTTAAACTTACAATAATTAAAAAACATAAATGTATGAAATTTAATAGAATTTATTCAAATATTGATTCTATTGGGAAAAGCACAGTTATATGTTATAATAATGTAAGTATCCGAAGAAATAGCGGATAAAAGGTCATGTCAAAATCAGGAAGAAACGGTCTGAATATAAAATTGGAGTGAAAAATATGGGGGCAATGATCAAGGCATTGAAAAATAAGTTTTATCGGCAGGGAATTACAAAACGCATTATTATTGTTATTACCGCACTTAGTATTTTTTCTAATGTTGCTTTTGTTGCCAGTGTATATATTATCATACGCCATCAGCTGATCAATAAGACGATTTCCAGCAGTGAAAAGGATGTAGAAATGATAGCGGAAGAGTTGCATATGTTTTTTGACGGAGTTCGCAATGACTCGGTTTCAATTGTAGTGAGTGAGACCTGTCAGACCCTGTTATCCGATTTTGATGAATTTCTGGAGGAAGGAACAAAGGAGCAATACAGAAGATACAAATTAATACAAACAACAATTATGAGTGCAATCGGGCAGCGTGCGATTTATAATACGATTGTATTTTATGATATAAACGCAAATTCCTATACATCGGACGGACTGATTACATCAGAAACAAATAAAGATATGCAGACACAAAAGGTTAAGGAATTCCTAAGCGGTACAAATAATGAAGAAGTACTGGCGATTCATAAGAGCCCGTGGAGAAAGAAAAAGGATTCTGAATTTGAGGACTGTATCAGCTATTTACGAAAAGTATATAACAAAGAAACCGGACAATTAATCGGAGTAGTAGAATTTGAAGTAACAAATGCCGCCATATGCGATTTATATCTTCCTGTCATGGCTGAGGGGAATCAGATATATCTGGTTGATAATCATGAAATTATTTCTTCGGCAAGCAGTCAGGATTTGTATAAGGATTTGAATGAGCTGCAATGGTATCAGAAATTGGATAAAGAGACAGAAAAGGATACCTTTAAAGTATTAAGTCAAAATAAGAAGATATATCTTTTAAAAACGAGTAAGGAATTAAACTGGAAAATTATAGATGCTGTCCCTGCTTCCATTTATATGAAGGATATTCGCTTTTATGCCATGCTGGATATAATGCTGGGTATTATTCTGTTTACGGCAAATTTATATATATCCAGAATTCTTATTGTTTCGATTACAAAGCCTTTAAGAAAAATTACGGATACGATTGTAAATATTGGGAGCGGTGATTACGATTGCCGTGTCAATGTTAAGGACGGCGGTGAAATAGGGACTTTAGCAGTCGAATTCAACAGAATGGTCGAAAAAACAAAGGATTTAATGGCGCAGATCATAGAAAAAGAGCAGGAAAAGCGGGAATCTGAGCTCTCGTTGATTCAGATGCAGATGACACCTCATTTTTTCTATAATATTCTGGAAAGTATCTGCGGTTTAATTGTAATAGACGAGAAAAAAACAGCGATTCATACGATAAGCCTATTATCCGGCTTTTACAGAGGGGTACTTAATAAGGGAAAAGAAATTATCACAATCAGAGATGAATTGAATATTGCTGAAAATTATCTGGAAATAATGAAGGTATGCCATCCGGAGAAATTTATATATACCATTCACTGTCCCGGGGATTTAGAGGAGCACAATATCAGCAAATTGACGCTCCAGCCCATTTTAGAAAATGCGATTCATCATGGCTTCAGACAGATGTCTTCAGGAGGAATGATCAATGTCAATTGTTTTGAAGAGGGGGACAAAACGGTTATAGAAATATATGACAATGGATGCGGAATTACAGTGGAAAATTTAAATGATATGAAGAAAAATCTTAATGAGGGGTTTCATATGGAAAGCTTTGGTCTGCGCAATACGGATGAAAGAATTAAACTGTACTTTGGTGAAAAGTATGGAATTCGTATTATCAGAGAAAAATCGGGAACACGAATCAGGGTGATACTTCCGTCCTAGAGAGACAGGAAGAAGCAAAGCAGGAGGGCATAGGATAATGTTCAAGGTTATCAT
Organism: Bacillota bacterium; assembly: GCA_023407175.1. The sequence goes on along the minus strand of JAEYMU010000053.1, from coordinate 856,645 downwards.
TGTTGATGATGAAGTATTGGTCAGGAAACGTATTATATATGGAATTGACTGGGATAAGCTGGGATATGAAATTGTTGATGATGTAGATAACGGTTATGATGCTTTGCGTCTTATAAAGGAGAAGGTATATGATCTTGCAGTGGTTGACATCGCTATGCCGGGAATGAATGGAATTGAACTGGCAAGAGAAGTGAGAGAAAAGAATATACCGGTATATATCGTTTTTCTGACGGGACATAGTGATTTTAACTATGCACAGGAGGCAATCCATTATGGAATTTACTATTACATATTGAAACCGATTAAAGAAGAGGAATTTATATCAATGCTGGGAAATCTGGCTGTCAGAATGAATGAGGAGAGAAGAAAAAAGGCACTGCAAAATAAAGCGGGAGCCGTAATTGAATCAAAAATATTCAGTGATTTATTTCATGATTCTTCTTCCTATGAAGAAATTGCAGAAAGCCGACAGTTGTTAAAAGATTATGGTATCTCCGAAGCCAGCAGATATTATTTGGTATTATATAGAGTCGAGCAATTTCAAAAGGAAAATGCAGGTATCAGTCAAAAAGTCGGGATGGTATCCAATGCCTGCAAAGAGCAACTGAAGGAAACAGAAAATTATCTGGTGATTTATGATATATACAGAGATTATATGATAACAATGATAAGCACGGAGGAATATGTATCGGAAGGTATCATTGAAGCTGAGGCAGAGAGAGTACGGCTGTGCCTGATGCAGGAAACGGACTCCTGTGTTCAATGCGGCATCAGTAAATGCAACTATGGTTTTAAAGGATTAAAAAAGGCTTATGCCGAGGCGGTATCGGCATTGAACAACGCAAAGGTATTAAAGCAGAACAAAATCACGTATCAATGGGTGGAGGCAAGGGGAGAGAGCCATTATAAGATATCGGAGCAGAAAATAAAAGATTTATATAATCAGATCGGAAAAAAAGATTTTGATGCCTGTAATAAAATAGTCACTGAAATTTTCATGGACATGTTCGATAAAAGAGTCAGCTTTGAAGGTATCGCCAGAAATGTAAACCGCCTCTTTTTAACTTTGCTTGATATGGGAGTGATTTCTGAATTGGAAATGAAACGGTTTATGAATGGAGGATACGGTTTCGAGGAAGTATTTGACAATATGTCGGATGTGGAAGAGGTTATGGAATGGTTTGGACATATTATATATACCTTGATGGAGAATTCAATCAGAACATCGACGGAGAGTCTCCCGGTTATAGAAAAAACCTGCAAGTATATACGGGAGCACTATTATAATGCTGATTTAAATCAGACAATGATTGCAGATGTCATGGCAGTCACTCAATCGTATATCAGCGGAATATTCAAAAAGGTTATGGGAGTCACCATGGTTCAATATATAACAATGGTGCGAATGGAAAAGGCAAGGGAAATTCTTTTGGATTCGGAATGTGATATCAGAGAAGTTTCCGAAAGGGTCGGTTACAATGATGAATACTATTTCAGCAAGTGCTTTAAAAGGTATTATGGCTTATCACCCTTGCAGGTAAAGAAAATTAAAGGGGTCAAACGAATAAAAAAGCAATAAACGGCAGCTGCAGAGCCTGATTTCGGGCCTGCAGCTGCTGTCTGTTGTAGAAAATAGCAAAAAGATTACCTTAAAAATTTACTAAAACAGCAAAAATTTTGACATGGATTATAAGAGAAACAGGAGATACAATAAAATAACCAAATGGTGATAACGATTTATATGAAACATGTATATTGTGCACAATATACAGAATAAAAAAAGAGAGGGAACGATATGAAAAAAAGGTTAATCAGTATTATAACGGCAATGGTGCTTGTTTGTATGAGTATGACCGGATGTCAGCAAAAGGCGGACACAGGAGCTTCGGGTGCCGATGCTTCCGGGGCGGAGCAGACAGCGGGAACATCAAAGGATACGGTAAAGGTTCGCATACTTACAAGATACAGCAATCCCGACAGCGTGCGTGAAAAATATTTCATGGATATGGTAGCTAAATTTCAGGAGGAAAATCCTGATATTCTTCTGGAGGATGTATCGATTTCGGACGAGGAGTCCCATGATACTTTATTCAAAACGTCGGTTGCGGCGGGAGATCCCATCGAGGTTTTCAATTTCCTCGGCTATGCGGCTAATCTGGATTATGTAAAAAACGGGGTACTTACGGATATCTCAGGCTTGATGGAGGAGGATGCGGAGTGGACACAAAATTACATTGATGCGCTTTTTGCACCGGTTGATTACAGCGCATACGGCGTAGAAGGAATTTACGGCCTTCCGACCGCTCCCTATGGTGTATGCTGCTTTTACAACAAGTCGGTTTTTGATAAGCTGGGGCTGGAACTGCCGGAATCCTGGGAGGATATTGAGGAGGCGGCTCCGACCCTGATTGAAAACGGCTATATTCCTATGGCCTTCGGTGCCAAGGATATTTACAGGGCAGGACACTTTCTGACCGCTCTTTCCATGAAATATTACGGAGCGGCACTGAAGGACGATTTGATCAGCGGGGATACAAAATGGAGCGATCCCGAGACAGTTGCCCTGCTTGATATGATGCAGAAATGGTACGAGGAAGGGATATTCGGAACCAATAACCTGGCATATGATGCAAACGGTGAGCTGGCAAAGCTTGAGAGCGGAGAGGCCGCAATTATATTCTCGGGCTCCTGGAACATAGCCACAATCAATGAATTTGACAACGCTTCCGATATTGTGTGCAAGGGTTTCCCGTATTTTGAGGAGAAGGCCGAATACAAGGACGAATGGATGGGGGGACCGGATGATTTCCTGTCGATAACGGCAAAGCCGGGCGATGATAATTATGATGCATCAGTACGGGTATTAAAGTTTTTTACTTCTCAGGAATATTGGCAGGGATTATATGAGGCTCAAGAGGGCGGCGGCACCTATCCGGTAACCTTCGACCAGGTAATTGAAGCAGATCCGTTAACCACGGAATTTAATGATTATTATTCCAGGGCGACGAATATGATTGGAGAAATTGAGCAATTCTCTCCGATGACCTCTCTCATGGATGTGGTCAGAACGGAAGCATCGACTATTTTTGCCGGCGATTCGGCCCAGGATATTGGGGATAGAATTCAGGCAGAGGTTGATAATTATAATTAAGCAATATAGATATTAAGCTGTGTGGCGGGTGTTATCACTCGCCACAAAATTTAAAGCAAAGGATGTGAAGTATATGCCCCATGCGACAGGCAGGAAAAGAAAGATTGAAAGCATATTGCTCAGCTTGCCGATGTTTCTTTTATATTCCTTCATTTTTATATATCCCATGATTTCGGTTTTTCGCCTGTCCTTTTATAAATGGAATGGAATTCCAAGCTCACCGCTGCAATTCGTTGGATGGAATAATTATACAGATTTATTTTTGGACAGCAGATTTTTTACGGCATTGACTAATGTGGGAATTTTTATTTTATCAGGCTTCCTTCTGATACTTCCGGTATCCCTGTTTCTGGCGACAGTCATTCAGACACAGTCAAAGGGGAAACGATTCTTAAAAACCAGTTATTTTATGCCGCAGGTAATAAGCCGGACAGCGATAGCTCTAATGTGGTACTTTCTTCTTTATCCGGAGGGAGGCCCTGTAGCGACACTGCTGGGGTCTGCGGGACTGGGAAATATTAATGTAAATTTTTTGGGCAGTAAAAGCTATGCAATCTATGCCATTACAGTGATCAATGCCTGGACCTATGCGGGCTTTAATATGCTGATCTTTTCTGCCGGTATTACGGGAATCCCGCGCGATGTTTACGAAGCGGCCGTGGTGGACGGTGTTAATGGCTGGCAGAAAATGCTTTATATTACGGTGCCGATGTTAAAGAACAGCTTCCAGATATTCATTTTAAACTGTATCATCGGATCGATTACGACATTTGAGATGGTTTATGTAACCACAGGCGGAGGCCCCGGCAATGCCTCGGAGGTGTTTGGTACTCTTTTATATAAAAATGCGTTTACCTATAACAATTACGGATATTCAAATGCCATGGGATCGTTTTTGATTATAACCTCTTTCCTGGCAAGTGTATTTCTCACAGGGTTATTTGCGAGATCGAATAAAGATTAGGTGGTGGAATTATGAGAAAAAATTCAATAGGAAAGGGGATATACTGGTTTTTTGCAGTACTGTTCAGCTTCATCTTTATATATCCGGTGTACTTTACAGTAGTATCTTCCTTTAAGAATAACACGGAAATATGGAATACCATGTTCGCGCTGCCCACTCATATAGAATGGAGTAATTATGCTTCGGCAATCTTTGATGTTCAGATATTACGGGCAGTTGTAAATTCCTTTATTTTCTCTCTGGGTGCGTGTGCCGTGGTGGTATTATTCGTAACAATGGGAGCCTATGTCGTAGCAAGAAGGATGCTAAGATGCTCGACCTTTCTTCGATTATACTATTTGGTAGGACTTATGATCCCTCCTTATGCGATGCTGATTCCCGTTGTTACAATGTTTACAACCTTTGGCTTTCGGGATAAATACTGGCCGATGATTTTTCTGTATGCAGCCATAAATTTTCCTATGAGCTTCTATCTGATTACCGGCTTTATAGAAGGGATCAGCAGGGAAATTGACGAGGCGGCTATTATGGATGGATGCGGTACGGCGGGTATTGTATTCAGGATTATATTTCCTATTGCAAAGCCGGGCATTTTTACCGGAGCAATCATGGCCTTTCTGGCTGTATATAATGAATTGATTTTTGCAAACACCCTGCTGATCAGCAAGACAATGAAGACAATATCGGTCCGGCTTTTAGGACTTCAGGGGGAACGCTTTACAAGCTATGGTCCTATGTTCGCGGCGATTGTATTGTCCGTAATCCCGATTTTGGTCATCTATCTTATGTTTCAGGAAAAAATTGAAGGCGGTGCCGTCGCAGGTGCCGTTAAGGGTTAGGAGGGAGAAAATTATGGTTAAGGTAGAGGGCCTGCAGCATATAGGGATTCTTGTTCCTGATGTGGAGAAAGCGGCAATATGGTACATTGAAAAATCAGGCTTTTATAAAAGGGCCGAATTCTATACCGGAGGAAACCGGGTAATCTTTGTGTATCATGAGGCCAGCCGGATTTTGTGTGAATTAATTCAGCGGCCAAAGGGAAGCACCGAGGCGGCGGAGGTTGAGAAAAGCGGCGGAAAAATAGATCATATCGCATATAGTGTGGAGGATATTGAAGCGGAGTTTGAAGAAGCAAAAAAATGCGGTATGAATATGGTTGAGGGGATTGTGGATATCCCCGGTTTTTGGGACAGAGGCTTCAGATATTTTCTCGTTCGCTCAGAAAGCGGAGAAAAGGTAGAATATTGTAAAGTCTTATAGAAGGGAGGAGCTTTTAATGAGGAAAGCAAAAGCAAAGATAGTTCCTCTGCGGTTCAGAGAAGCGGATGAAAAAGAATTTTACAGGATTCTTGAGGCGCTGAAGGAAATTTATAAGGAAGAGGCGGACTTTATGGAGCCCGCCGTCCTGGGCGAGGAGCTTTCCGGCCAGGCGGATGCGGTACTACTGCCGGTTATGTGGACCAATGTCTATACGGAAATGGATGTCCTGCTGAATACGGTTAAGCTTCCGGTCATTGTAATCACGACCGAGGTAGGGGTTTCGCTGATGTTTGACTGGGAGGGCGTCGCTTACATGAAATCCAAAGGCATTAAGGTCTTTCATCCTCACAGCAAGGAACTGGCCAGGACTGTTTTCCGGGCGCTGGCATTAAAGAGAGATATGCGGAATCAAAAATTTCTTGTCTTTCATGATTCAAAGGGCGAAGGGCTGATTGAAGAGCAGTTCAAGATCTTTTACTGGTGGAATGAGGAATGTGAGAAGAGCATAAAGGATAGCTTTGGAATTACTATTGTGCATAAATCCTATAAGGAATTGGGCGAAAGAGCGAAGAAAATTTCTGATGATTCTGCAAGAGAAGAGATGAAGCGCTGGGATTTTCATGAAGAGGTGCCCTATGAGAGGCCGGTTTTAGCTGCGATCAAGCTGTTTATGGCAATCCGTAATGAGGTTGACGCTGAAGGAAATGTCGTAGGATGCGGTGTCAACTGCCTGAACGAGGGCTTTTACAGTGATACGACACCCTGCCTTGCCTGGAGCCTGCTCTATCAGGACAGGGGGGTGATGTGGGTGTGCGAAAGCGACACCTCCTCTCTAATGACGCAGTACCTGATTGGAAGCACCATTGATGGAGCGGTTTTTACCACAAATATCTATCCGTTTCTTTCCGGGATGCCCGCTCTTTCTCATGAAAAGATACAAAAATTCCCAGAGGTTGAGGACCCCGATGACCATGCCCTTCTGGTACACTGCGGATATCTTGGATGTATAGCTCAAAGCATGTGTGTAAAGTGGACGCTTCGTCCGCCGGTGCTGGGCTGGCATTCCTGGAACATCGTAGGGGAGGATTCCATTGTAATTGACGCCGAGATTGATAAGGGGGATATTACCCTGTGCAAGCTGCATCATGATTTCCATGGGATATTCACAGAGAAAGCCGTGCTGGAGGAATATGTGCAGTACCCCGGATCCGATTGCAGAAACGGTGGACTGGTACGTGTTCCCGACGGGTATAAGCTGATGGAAAATATCAAGTCCCATCATGTTATTGTTATCTCGGGCAAGCGCGTTAATCAGATAAAGGCAGTGGCCGAAATTTTCAATCTGGAGCTTGATGAATGCAGTTAAAGGATATACGGAGGATGGAAGCGAATGAGTATGACGCAAGTAAGGATGTGGGAAGAAAAGGTATTGATTCCTACCTACAGTATAGGAGAACCGGATAAAAATCCGATTTTTCTGGATAAACGTGTATATCAGGGAAGCTCGGGCAAGATATACCCCTATCCCACAGTAGAGAAAATATGTGATGAAAAAAAGGATCAGGAATATAAGGCTGTTTTTCTGGAAAATGAATATCTGAAGATTATGATTTTACCGGAGCTTGGAGGAAGGATTCAAAGAGCCTATGATAAAACAAACGGCTACGATTTTGTTTACTATAATAAGGTAATTAAGCCGGCACTGGTAGGGCTTACGGGGCCTTGGATTTCCGGGGGAATTGAATTCAACTGGCCGCAGCACCACAGACCAACCACCTTTATGCCGGTGGATTACAGGCTGGTGGAGAATTCGGACAAAAGCAAAACTCTGAAGGTCAACGATGTAGATCAGATCAATGGGACGAAGGGGGAGGCGAGCTTTACCCTGTATCCCGGCAGGGCATATATTGAGATAAAGGGACAGCTTTATAACAGAACCTCTATGCCGCAGACCTTTTTATGGTGGGCAAACCCTGCGGTTGCGGTAAATGAGAATACGCAGTCCATATTTCCGCCGGATGTTCATGCGGTTATGGATCATGGGAAAAGGGATGTGTCCCGCTTCCCGATTGCAACAGGGGTATATTATAAGCATGATTACAGTGCGGGTGTGGATATCTCACGCTATAGAAATATTCCTGTGCCAACCTCCTATATGGCGGAAAAATCGGATTATAATTTTGTCGGAGGATATGATTATAAGGTAAGAGCAGGTCTTTTGCATGTGGCGGATCATCATATATCTCCGGGAAAGAAGCAGTGGACCTGGGGGTGCGGAGATTTCGGAAAGGCCTGGGACAGGAACCTGACCGATGAGGACGGCCCCTATATCGAGCTTATGACCGGAGTATTTACAGATAATCAGCCGGATTTTACCTGGTTAAAGCCATTTGAGGAAAAGGCCTTTACACAGTATTTCATGCCGTATAAGGCCGCAGGTCCAGTGAAAAATGCATCTGTCCATTGCGCTGTCAACCTGGAAAGTAATGAGGAGGGAGTCTATCTTTGTGTTTATGCCTCGGAAAAATATGAAAGAGCGAAGGTGCTTCTGACCTATGAGGAAAGGAAGCTGCTGGAGAGAGAGGTTTTACTGTCACCAGTTGATATATTTGAAGCTACAGTGGAAGAGAAGGTCGAAGAGGATACGAAGCTGTCAATAGAGGTATGGAATGGTGAGGAACTTCTGGTAGCCTACAGACCGCAGCCCAAGGAAATTCCAAGACTCCCCGAGCCCGCAGAGGCGGCAAGGGAGCCGAAGGAGCTTAGGACCAATGAAGAATTGTATTTGACCGGTATTCATATCGAGCAGTACCGGCATGCGACCTATCTTCCGGATCCATATTATCTGGAGGGCTTAAGACGTGATCCGGAGGACATTAGAATAAACACCGCGTATGGCACACTGCTGATGCGCAGGGGCTGCTTTGGCGAAGCCGAGGAGTGCTTCAGGAAAGCGCTGAAGCGTGCCACCTGGAAAAACCCAAATCCATATAACAGCGAGCCCTGCTATTATCTGGGACTGGCTCTCTGGTATCAGGAGAAAGAAGAAAAAGCATATGATGCCTTTTATAAGGCCGTATGGTCGGCAGAGCAGCAGGAAATGTCCTACTATTATCTGTCCTGCATTGAGGCGCGCAGAAAAAATTATGAGTCGGCATTGGAGCTGATAGAAAAGAGCCTGGTCAAGAATACTCATAACATTAAGGCAAGAGGGCTGAAGGCATATCTTTTTAGGAAGCTTGGACGATATGAGGAAGCGGGGCAATGGCTTGGTGAGAACCTGAGGGTTGACAGCTTTGATTATCTGTCCATGTATGAAAACAGCATGATTGATGACAGACGCAGGGATGAAATTCTTGCGGATATGAAGCAGGTTATGCGGGGCTTTCATGAAAACTATCTGCAGGCTGCAAGAGATTATGCGGAATATGGCGCCTATGAAGAAGCAATAGAGATGATACGGACCTGCGGGGAAGAAAGACCGATGCTCCGGTATTATGAGGCCTGCTATCAGGCCAGGCTTGGCGGGGATTATAAAGAGCTGCTGGAGCGTGCACAGAAGGCTTGTCCGGACTATTGCTTTCCGAATAAGCTCGAGGATATCGCAGTGCTGAGGTTTTCCATTGCCCGTAATCCATCCGGTTCAAGGGCTTGTTATTATCTTGGGAATCTGTACTATGACAAGCTGCAGCATGCCGAAGCGGTAAGGCTGTGGGAGGAAGCAGTCAGGCTGGAGCCGGGCTTTTCCATTCCGTGGAGAAATCTCGCATTGGCATATTATAACAAGCTCGGTGAGAAAGAAAAAGCAAAAAATGCTATGGAAAAGGCCTATCTTCTGGCTTCAAAGGATGCAAGAATATTTCTTGAGCTGGATCAGCTGCATAAGAAGCTGAGATGGACAGCACAGGAAAGAATCTCGGAATACGACACGGCACAGGAGGTATATATTCAAAGAGACGATCTTGTAATTGAGTATATCACCCTTTTGAATATGCTTGGACGGCATGAAGAGGCATACGAGCTGACAATGGGGCGGAAATTTCATCCCTGGGAGGGAGGGGAAGGAAAAATCACGACCCAGTATACCATATCGCTGGTAGAGCTTGCAAGAAAGGAAATCGCAAGGCAGGAATATGGTGCGGCGAGAGAATACCTGGAAAGGGCTTTTGTCTATCCGGAAAACCTGGGCGAGGGTAAGCTGGAGGGCACCAAGGATAATCATATTAATTATTATATGGGATATGTTATGGAAAAGACGGAAGAAGCTGAAAGGGCTAAGGAGTATTATGAAAAGGCCTCCGTCGGTACCGATGAGCCGGCAGGAATGATGTATTACAATGATCAGCCCGCCGACATGATTTACTATCAGGGGCTTGCTCTGCTTAAGCTGGGAAGAATAACGGAGGCAAACTCCAGATTTTACAAGCTTTTGGATTACGGAGAAAAGCACATCTTTGACTGTATCAAGGTGGAATATTTCGCGGTATCGCTTCCTGATTTTATGATTTTTGACGATGATCTTGATATGAAAAATAAGGCCCATTGTAATTATCTGATGGGCCTGGGGTATCTGGGACTTGAAAAAAGAAAGGAGGCTTCGAGGGCCTTTCGTGAGGCTCTACGGTATGAACCGGCACATTTGAATTGTATTAGATATCTGAAAATGACGAAATAGCGGGCGGCAGTCTGTTCCTTAACAAGAAAAAAGCACCGGCAGAGGAGTTCAAGAGAGAAATCCTTTGCCGGTGTCTTTGTTATACAATACATACGGACAGTAAAGAAGAGTCTGCCGTAAAAGCCTTACATAACAGAAAGTATTTGCAATGCCTGATTCCTTACAATCACTTCATAGTGCTCATCATAGAAGGTAGGACTGGCATAAGTAAAGCGCTCAATTTTACCATATTCGGAAATGATATTGCAGATTTTATTAAACTCCTCAGGAGTATGTCCCGAAATGTTGATTACCAGGTAATAGGTTGCATTCACCGGGTTTTTGTAAAGAGTATTTGTTCCGTTATAGATACCTAGCAGTATATTCGACAGGTCTACCACCTCTTTTAAGGAGTGGAAGGAATAAACCTTAATTAATTTATATGGAGCGTGTACGCCGGTTTTTTCAGAAACCTCATTTGCCGAAACCTCACTGCCCTCAAGAGTATCTTCCTTGGAGCTATCCTCTATATCATCAGAAATATCGTCCTCTGACTGATCAAAGCTGTTAATAATTTCGTCCGCATAGGAGTCTTCCTCTGCATCATCTTTATTTTCACGTATGTTAAATGAAGAAAATTTGGAAAAACGGGTATCCAGTTCATCGGGGTCCGAAACCTTGGTAATAACCAGAATCAGACACTCTGTGGAAACCGGAATAGCTTCAATCATCAAAGGGATATCGTCTACTTCAAAACCAAATTCATAGAAAGCTTGTTGTATCATGTCACGAAACAGTGCTTTGGCTTTCTCGGTACCATAAGCCAGCTCGCTTATCTTTAGCTCACGATCGATCAAATCGCTCTTATTTAAGGTACATCTGATCTGATTGTCACTGATTTTTTCTATCTTCATAAAGTACACCCCTTTCTGTACAAAAATCCATCCATCGGTGTAAAAAAAGTATAATTTAAAAAGCATGTAAAGTCAATACACATAGATATTAAAAATATATTAACGGGTGTCCAATTTCTACAAGAATATGCAGGTTGCGACAGTTGCAAAACCAACAAAAAACGATAAAATATTTGTTAAAAAACACGGAGAAAAAAGTGTTGTCAAGCTTCCATTATTTGTATATAATTAGGGTGACTTGGTTCTGATGATTGCCGATAGGAAAGGAGAAAATGCACCCGGCAATTTTATTCGGAAAGTATCGCATGATAGACTTACTTGGCACAGGCGGCAATTGTGAGGTCTATCTTGCAGAGCACATCAAATTAAATTCATTTCGTGCCATCAAATTTATTTCTAAAAACCATCCCTTATATGATTTCCTATGGAAAGAAGCTTTAATCCTAAAAAATCTGAAACATTCCTGCATCCCTATAATTTATGATATTGAAGAAAATGAAGAAGGTTCCTATATTGTCGAACAATATATTGAAGGGGAAACTCTAAAAAGCTGTGTAAATGAAAAGGGACCCTTTCGGGAAGAAACCATCCTGCATTTTGGACTTCAGCTTTGCGATCTGATCGGATATCTGCACTGTACCGGACGGCCGATTCTGTATATCGATCTTAAGCCGGATAATATCATTCTATCGGGCAATACCCTAAAGCTAATAGACTTTGGAAGTGCGCTCTATCAGGATGAGCTGTCCGGGCAGACAGGCTATCTGGGAACCAGAGGATATGCTGCACCGGAGCTTTACCAAAGCGGCAGGATCGATGAACGCTGTGATGTCTACGGCATTGGAATGTTGCTTTACTATATGGCGACAGGACGGGACAGCAGAAACAACAGCGATATCAATCATATTGATTATATCGGAAAATGTTCGAAAAATCTTAAGAAGGTAATCAATAGCTGCCTAAAATTCAATCCGTCCCAGCGATATTCTTCCGTTGCCGGATTGAGCAGAGAATTATCGGCGATGACGAAAAAGAGCCGCAGGATCGTCAGATCAAGTCAAACGGTAAAAATAGCAGTGGCAGGAGCACAGCCGCGTATCGGGGTAACACACCTTTCCTTTCGACTATGCAAGTATTATCTTGGCAGGGGTAATCCCTGTGTCTATCAGGAGATAAATCATAGCGGGTGTGTGAACCTGATTCGGAATTGTTATGAAGAGGTTAAGGTCAGAGATGGAATTCCTATTGTGGAAGGAATTCCGATGCTTTCCGTCGGACAGATGAATATGCTTAATTCCTGTGAGTCCGGCTGTCGCATCATGGATTTTGGCCAGCTTACCGCAGAAAATCTTCCTGATTACCTGAATGCGGATGTAAGACTGCTTTTGCTGGGAGGGAAGGATTGGGAGCTTGGCAATGCGGAACAGGTACTTCAATTGACGGCAGAATATAAAGATATTATTTACCTGTTTAATTATCTGGACGGCAGACAGTTCCAGCCCATCCTAAACAGTATGGAGCATAAGCTCTGCCTGCGCATACCCTATGAACCGGATTGCTTTGCAGCGGCAGACACCGGAGGAGATGCGGATTTTTTCCAAAGCCTGCTGCGTATGGACAGGAGTATGCTGCTGTAATGCTTTTTGCCGGGAAGGGGCGGCAGGTCGGGAAGCGGGAGAAATGAGGCCATGCATGAAAAGAAAACCGATATTATTTGAGAAATTATTCGCGGCGCAAAGGAGCATGGGCCGAGAGGTAATCGGACTGATCGGAACCCATCACGGCGCAGGGGTTACTCATACGGGGCTGATGCTGGCCTTTTATCTGGGTATGGAGCTGGGAAGAAAAACAGCATTTCTGGAATGTAATTCACATCACGATATGAACTATATTCAGAAAGCCTATGATTGGAGCAGGGAGGATGACAGGTCCTTTTCTTTCCACCGGATAACCTGCTATAAGGAGGTAAAGGCCGGACAGATCGCCGGAATCTTTGGTGAAGCCTATCATTGTATTCTGATGGATTTCGGTGTTGACTTCATGCATAACAAGGAAGAATTTTACCGTTGCAGTACCAAGATTATTGTCGGAGGAAGATCGGAGTGGGATATAGCAAAGCTTCTCAAGTTTTCAGACACGGCAAAGGAAATACAAGGCAGTGAAAACTGGTTATATTTTATTCCCCTGGGTAATAATAAGACAATAACAAAATTAAGAAACGAAATAAACGGGAAGATATGGGCAGTTCCGCAAAACGATGAACCGGTCATACCTTCCCAGGATACCAGCCGTTTTTTTCGAAGGCTATTCTAGCTCCCCTAGGTGCGTTCATAAGAAACTGGAATCACAAGGATGAGTGTAGCATATCACAAATGACCTTCTTATCCGAGGTTGCAGTAACGGGCACCAGTATTTTGTTATGCTGCATGTGAGGGAGTAAGGCCGGTGGAGAAGGGCTGGGAAGCAATGAACTATTGAAAGATATAATTCACACGTTGAATTTATACGGACAGGCGGATAAAAGCATATCATATAACCGACACTGAAAGCCCTCTATACTTTTCTGTCGAAAGGAAGACACATAGCACTGTAACCGTGATACAGCTTTTATATAAAGCCTGTCTGCCAAAAATAAGGGATGAAAAAAGGGAAGGGCTGACGAATAAAGCAGCCCTTCCTTGTTATTATTTATGAAAAAGTCGAATTTTAGTAATGACGGTAGCCTGGATTAATGCTATAATGGGAAAAGAGGTGGAAAACCACCAGGAGGTAATCATGAATAGGAGAATTAGATTAGCTATTATTGGCTCGGCAGTCGGAATTATTATTATTGCAATAGCCCTGATTTCAGTATTGATAAAGAGTCTGACTCCAAGTAAGGAAATAATGGAGCTTACCGACTATTACAAGGTTGGGGATGGTGAGGTTTACGTTATTCTTCAAAACGAAGGCTATGAGAAAAAGGGCCTGTTAATCAATGACAGGGTATATATAGATTATGATACTATCGTAGAGAAATTCAACCAGCGTTTTTACTGGGATGCTAATGAAAATATACTTACCTATACAACGCCCACCGAGATATTGCGGGCGGAGGCGGATCAGGAGGTATACAGTGTAACCAAAAGTACGATAGAAACCAAGGTGGAGTCGGATTATCCGATTGTTGAGGTGTTTGCAGATCAGGTTTATGTTGCACTTGATTTTGTGGAACAATATTCAGATATGACCTATGAGTATTATGAGAAACCGAGCCGGATTGTTGTGAATTATATCTGGGGAGATTATCTGTATTCCGAGGTAAGCAAGCAGACTCAGCTCCGCTATGAACCAAACATCAAGAGCCCGATACTGCTGGAGCTGACGCCAGGCACGAAATTACAATATGTCGATACGGATGAAACACCGAAGAACGGCTTTGTCAAGGTAATGACCACTGACGGTATCAAGGGTTATATCAAGAAGAAATCATTGACAAAGGCCGGGTATGAGACACTGGAAAGCACCTATCAGGCACCGGTGTACACCTCACAGGCCAGAACGGAGAAAATAAATCTGGTATTCCATCAGGTGTTTAATGTGGATGCAGTCAATAATCTGGATGGTCTGATCGGGGCAACGAAGGGCGTTAATGTCATATCACCGACCTGGTTTACAATCAGTGATGTATCCGGTAATATCACGTCCCTGGCTACCAAGGAATATGTGGATAAGGCCACGAGCCTGGGACTTGAGGTCTGGGCACTGGTGAATGATTTTAGTAAGGATGTAGATAAGAAGGAGCTTTTTTCCCATACCTCCAACAGGGATACTTTATCGAACGCATTGATTGAAGCGGCCTTAACCTACAAGCTGAACGGTATCAATATTGATTTTGAGAAAATTCCCTCCGATGCGGGAGAGGATTATATTCAGTTTATCCGTGAATTATCGGTAAAATGCAGAAACAACGGGATTGTACTTTCCATCGATAATTATGTTCCCTCCGAATATACCGAGTATTATGACAGAGAGGAACAGGGCAAAATTGTTGATTATGTGATTATTATGGCATATGATGAATATTATGCCGAGGTGGCGGGGCCTGTTTCCTCCATCGGCTTTGTTAAGGATGCTGTGGACAATATACTTGCGATGGTCCCGAAGGAAAAGACAATCATAGCCATTCCCTTTTATACAAGACTCTGGAAGGAAGCGGAGGATGGCACGGTAACCTCGGAAAATCTGGCCATGACTCCGGCGAAGGAGTGGATAGTGAATAATGGTATTGAGGCCAAGTGGGACGAGGAAACCGGCTGTTATTATGCGGAGCTGGCGCAGGATGGTGCAACCTATCGTATGTGGCAGGAGGAGGATAAATCCATCGAAGAAAAAATGAAGGTGATCTATGATGCGGGCGTTGCCGGCTGTGCTGCCTGGAAGCTTGGGCTGGAATCGGAAAGCATCTGGAATGTGATTATCAAATATTTGAATTAGACGATATTTAAAATCAAGCTCATATACAATAAAATGGTTGCATCTGCTTTGGCCTGGTCCAAGGGATGCAACCATTTTTTAAACACGCTCAAGGGGAAAGAATAGAATAGGAACCCCATCTGATTCATACATATATATGGAACAGAAAAAGGGGATTAACCGGATGAAAAAGTATTTCAGTATAATTTTTCTCGTACTAATTCTGGCTGCGGCATTATTTACCTCGGACCAATCGGCGAGAATGATAGAGCATATTCTGGTATCAACGAAAGCAGGAAGCGGAGAAAAACAAATTGTAATTGTGATTGATCCAGGTCATCCTCGTACCTGTATGGGAGGGGAAAGTTTGAAAGGTACTTTCAAACTGTTTATTGCTGCATATCACATGCAAGCTTGTGATATGCAGGGGTGTAAAAGAGAATTACTTCTGGTTAAGCAGATTGTTAAGAAGAAGCTGCCGGCTGTTAATAAACAGTTCCGTAGTTTTATAGCTCTCGGTCTCTTCGTAGGCAATTTCGTAAGGCTCTCCATGGTCAAAGGACAGGATGGAGGCTCCCGGAATTCCAAGCAAAATCGGCGAATGACTTGCAATAATAAACTGGGCTCTCTCCTTGGCCAGATTGTATAGTAGCATAAGCAGGGTTAGCTGTCTTTGGGGGGACAGAGCAGCTTCCGGCTCATCCAGAATATAGAGGCCCCTGGCCTTAAAACGGTTTTGCATTAATGCCAGGAAGCTTTCTCCGTGGGATTGATCGTGCAGGGACTTGCCGCCGTAGCTGTCGTAGTATGCCTGATAATCGTCCCCGCCCCGGTAATCCTCGACCTTGGTAGCAACATTATAAAAGCTTTCCGCCCGGAGAAAGAAATTACTCCTTGGTCTTAAGACACCTTTGATTACAGTGATAGCCTGATGCAGTTCGGAGTGGGTATCCATGGTGGAAAAATTAAAGTTTCTGTTCCCGCCCTCAGGATTAAAGCCATATGCTACTGCGATACTTTCCAGCAGAGTTGATTTTCCTGTCCCGTTTTCCCCTACAAAAAAGACAAGATTGCTTTTAAACTCAAGCTGCCTTATCGCTCTAATAGAGGGAATATTCCTGACATAGCAGTGATTGCTGATTTTATTCCAGTCAATTCGGATTCCTCTGATGAATTTTTCATCCATGTGACTACCTCTGTCCAAAGATTTTGTAACAGATTTTCCGGCAAAAGATAGAAAGTCCTATGCTTTTTGCCGGAAACGGGTTACAATTGTTTTTTCTTAATCATATATTTTGCAATCCTTTAAGGAATGGTGCAAGGATACAAACAGCTCATCATATTTTAAATTATCACCGCCAAATCTGGTGATAGCAGTATGTACGCGTAACGGTATTTCTGTTCCTTCGTAAATAATAGTCTCTCCGTTTTGGATGGATATTCTGTCTGCCACGTCCCTGGCGTAGGTGGCATCACTGTGATCGGTGAGAAGAACAAATTCGTCGCCTCCGATACGGAAAACCAAATCCTCCTCCCCAGCGGCTTTTTCCATACGTCTTATTACTTCCAATATGGCAAGATCACCGGCTTTACGGGATATTTCATTGATAGGACCCAGTGATTTGATGTCACAGCATACAAAATAGCATTCCTTTCTTTCTTTAAATAAATCATATAATTCGGTAATGTCCACAGGTTTTCTTTCCTTCATATAGCTGTCTCCATTCTCCACAGGCAACAAGAGCCTGGGGTGTATGTCTGTAAATCTGGCCTGCCTGCGAAATACAGACGGTTTACAGTGCCACACCTGTTCAAAAGCACGGGTAAAGGCTTCATGGGAGCTATAGCAGTATCTCAGTGCAATGTCCAACACATTTTCCCCGGGGTGAATTACCAAATCTCTTGCGGCCTTGGTAATCCTGCGATGAATGACATATTCCTTGATACTGCAATCATAGACATATTTAAATATTTTCTGAAGTCCTGACTTTGAATAATAGCAGGCGTTGGCGACATCTTCCGCGGTGATGTCTTCACAGATATTATTTTCAATATACTCCAGTGCTTCTGCCAAATATCCCAGCTGCTTCATGGATATCCCCCATTCCGATACGTGGTTTACAGTTTTTATACCTTTTATTCCGGCTCTTTGGTGTTACCCATAATATATCATGGAGAAGGAGTCTGTTCTTGATATTTTGGCTACAGATTTTTATACAGACAAAATCTATGCAGATGGTAACAGCTTTTCGATTTCCTGGCTGAGCGCCTGCTTCATGGCCTCCAGTTCTGCTTCTGTTGGGCGGTTGGCGTCATTGAACATCTCCTCTGCCGGCAGCCACCAGACTGGACCCTTTACAGGAATATCCCCGGCTGTTCTTGGAAACAGATGCCAATGGATATGTGAATCACCGTTACCTAACAATTCATAATTCAGCTTTTCCGGCTTAAAAGCATGATAAACCGCCTCAGCAACCAGGGACATTTCCTCCAGATATTTCATTCGATATTCCTTTGGCAAAAAGTGAAGCTCTGTGGAATGCTTTTTGCACAGGAATAAAGTATAACCTTTGAAATACTGATGGTCGCCGATAACGACATAGCCGGTATCCAGCTCCTTCACAAAATAAGGATTAATCCCCTTCTTAATCATATCAATTCTTTCGCAGATCAGACACCCCATATGTTTACCTGCCTTCCTCTTCATCCAATGAAGGTGATTTTATCTTTGTCTGGAACATGGGGCGGTTTTGTTGTGTTTGCGTATCCTAACAACACGGAGCAGCCAAAGGCATAGCCTTCCGGAAAACCTAATCGTTTGCTGAATTCCTCAGAGCGAAGGCCGCTGGCAAATGCCAGTCCGGCAAAGCCGCACATAATATTGGCTATTCCCAGAGAGGTTGCAGAGAGAGTGATATTCTGGCATAGGATACCACAGTCGATCAGAGCAGGGCCATATTGGGTCGGATCAATCGGGACTACAATCATACAAGGAGCACCGTAGAACAACCGTCCTCCGCGTTCCATAATTCTGTTATAGGAGGATTTATCCTCCATGCTCGCAAGAAAGGATAATCCTTCAGCTTCCATGTCCTGCATCAAAGCCCTGTCTTTTACAACAATAACCCGCCATGCCTGGCGGTTCATCCCGCTTGGAGCCTGTATGGCGGCTTCAGCGATTGCCTGGAGGATTTCATCCGACGGCATCTCATCTTTATAATCGCGGCAGGAATACCGCTCAGCTATTACTTTCAATGTTTCATTCATTTTACATGCTCCTTTGCTTATTTTGCATAATGTTTCTTTATAAACTCGTAAACCATATTTAAGGCCTCGTCACAGTTAAAGCCCAAAAATCCATGGTTTGCATGGATTAGCTTTACAAATTCTACTTCCTTGCTAAGCTCCTTCAGCTTTGCGTACAGGCGGCAGGACTGATTAAAGTGCACTAATGCGTCGCTCCCTCCATGCATGATAAGAATTGGTGGTGTGGATTTCTCCCTGCTAAGATATTTTGCCGGATTTGTTTTTTCGGCAAGCTCCTTGTTCTCAGAAAGCCTAAGTCCGCCAATTAGCATTCCCTCCGGGGAGTCCGGGGCGTCATGCTCACAGATGCTTGGGTAACAAGCCATTTCATAGATTTCTGTAGGTCCGTACCAGTCGATAATACACCTTGGGTTTATTTCCTGCTCCTTATAGTCTTCTGTTATAGGGTAGTCG
Organism: Bacillota bacterium; assembly: GCA_023407175.1. Next base: position 837,527 of record JAEYMU010000053.1, on the reverse strand, counting down.
TTGCAGGTAATGCCGCACATCAACGCGGTATGACCACCACTGGAATCACCCCAGAAAATCATATTTTCAGTATCTACAAAGTATTTTTCACTATTCATTTTCATAAATTTATAAGCTGTTTTGGCATCTTCTATTTGTGCCGGAAAAATAGCGTCTTCACTTGGACGGTACTCTACGATTGCCACAACGTAGCCCTTCTCAGCCATCCTGATCAGCTTGCCGAGGCTTCCGTACAGGGATTGCTTATGCCAGGCAGAGCCTTGAATAAAAATAATGGTAGGACATTTTTCTCTTTTGCCCTCCTTTTCCCTTTGCGGGATTAGTATTTGCAGACTTAAGTCCCTGCCCCCTCGGTTAATGTACGGAACATTGGGCAGAAAATCTACGCCAAAGCCGAAAGTGTCCTTTAGTTCTACGGTTTTTACTCCCTGCGGTAATTCATCGGTTTCGGGAAACTCACAGATTGGAATATCCAATCTGGGCATCATCTTATGATTGCTCATTTTATCGCTCCTTTTTACCATAGAAGGCACTTAACTCCAATTTACTTGGAGTGGAATACCCCTCTATCTAATTTTTAAGCCCATTCTTTATTTCAATCTCTGACTTGTTTGTCTGAATATCGATATACTTTACCAAAATAGATACCCGGTTATCCTCGCTGAGTAAATTCCAATACAATTCCAGGGTCTCCCGGATGTCATTTGTGACAGGAAGAATATAAGGCTCTCCCTCAAAGGAAGGTAATGGGTCACCGTTACCCATATATGTAGTGATGCAATGTCCGATTCCAGGAACCGCTTTTTCATAATGATAGATATTGCGGATGCAGGTTCTGGAAGAATTATAAAACGATTTTATAATGGATAGCTTGTATGCGCCGTTTGGGTCTGCAAGCGTAACAACACCGGAGATTCTGGGAGTAAAGTTGGGCCCGTCCGGCTCAAATTCTCTTTCCCGAAGGGCCTCTTCAAAGGAACCGCCCCCGTCATACCGGTTATATATGGTATCGGTCTGATCTCCATTGGAAACGATATGGACAGTACCGAGAGAACGGATCGGGGTGTAAATAATCAGAGAGGGATCGGTTAATTTGCTTTCATCAAAGGCTTGGGTACGAACCGCCATATTCTTCTCTGCAACAAAAATCCGGTTCCGGCTGTTTTCACTTCTTCCCATAATCCAATATACCTGTACCATTTTTAGAGCGTCAGGAGTCATTCCGATGATGATACCCCGCCCCGGATATGGATTTGATTTTAAGGCTTCCAGGTTTTTATTTAAAATCAATTGCATCTGTCTTCTCCTTTTCTGATTCTTTCCCATCTCATTTGTAAGCTATGAGGACTGTAGAAATTATACATCAAATATGCATACAATGCATTAAAAAAATGAAGTCAGGCCTGCGAAGAAATGCATTGATCAATTTGTCATACGCCAAAGAGTTTTCCCGTATGATAAATTAAGACTTGAAAAAATGGTGTTTGCATGAAACAGACGGAAAGTAAGAAGAAACAGCGAAAGGGCAAGCAATTTACTGTAATCCGCAATTTTCGGGGGAGACTGACACCTGAGGAATATGTGTCGAGAGTGGCTAAGGCGTACCGGGACAAGGAAAGTCAAAGGATTTGAGATAATATTGGACAGCAGGAGGGGAATTTTTTATGAGATTTAAGCCGACAAATGTAATAAAGCCCCGCTGCTTTATGGCCGGGCTTTACGGACGGCTTTCGGATGAGGACAGGGGTAAGATAAGCAGGTTCATGGAGAGTGAGTCGATTAAGAACCAGAGAAATTATCTCCATTACACCGTAGAGCAGTTAAATCAGGCAAAGGACGGGTATTCCGTGGAAATATACGGGGAATATTATGATGATGATTATACCGGAATTACCTTTGACCGCCCGAATTTTAAGCAGATGCTTAAGGAGGTCGAAGAGGGAAGGGTAGACTGTATTATTGTAAAGGATTTTTCAAGATTTGGCAGGGATTACATTCGCATCATCCAGTATCTGGAGAAGGACTTTGAGCGGAAAAACCATGAAATCCGCTTTGTGGCCTATTCCGATCATTACGACAGTCTAACGGACAAACCGGATATCGGCGTAAGAATACTCCTGTTTCTGAATGAGGAATATTCCAGAAGCCAGAGCCACAAGGTCACCACAGGAATGGAAAGTATGATGCGTGCCGGCAAATTTATCGGGGCCTTTGCACCCTACGGCTATAATAAAGACCCGGATGACAAGCATCACCTTCTGGTGGATGAGGAGGTATGCGGTCATGTCCGGGAAATCTTTCGTATGAATATCATGGAGGGACTTGGGGCAGCTGGCATTACAAAGAGGCTGAATGAGAGGGGAGTTCTTCCTCCGGCCGTATATAAGGAGAGGAAAGGACTGAAATACCGGTGCGGAGCCAGGCTTGGAACCTCTGCTTACTGGACACCGGATACGGTAAATAGGATTTTATCGGATGAAAAATACACGGGAACTATGGTGCAGCACAGGACCTTTACAAAGGATTTTAAGAGAAAGGAGATCGCCCTGGTTTCCGAGGAAGACTGGATTAAGGTTCCCGGCACCCACGAGGCCATCATCACAAGGGAGGAATTCGAGGCGGCGCGCCGGCTGCACAGAGCCATTCCTAAAAACAGGAGTAAGCCAGGTAATCCGGCGCTATTCTCGGGTATCTTAAAATGTGGGGATTGCCTGCATGCCATGATCAGGCATACGGAAGCATATAAGGACAGCAGATATTACAGCTATCAGTGCAGGGTACATAAAAAGGACAACAGCAGATGCCATGCCAACAGAATTTATGAAAATGTCCTGGAGACAATTATCCTGGAGGATTTGAATAAAGTGATAGCAGAGGCCGGTGATTTAAAGCAGGTATTATCAAGGGATAAGGAGGGAAAAAGCAGCAGAGGAGAAAGGAGAACGGTAGAAAGCTGGATGGCAGTAAAACAGGAGGAGCTTTGCCGGCTTAAGGCCCTTGAGGAGGGAACAATGGAAAAGTGGCTGCTCGGAAAACTGAGTGACAGCAAGTATGAACAATTGAAAAGCAAATACCTTTCGGAACAGGAGACTGCCAGAAATGAGCTGCTTGCAATGGAGAGCTCTGCACAAAAGCAAGAGGACAGCCCACTGTGCCTGTGGATAGAAGCCCTGCAAAAAAAGGGGTATGTGGATAAACTGACCAGGGAGATGGTGGTTGAGGCAATCGAAACAATCTATCTTTATCATGATAACCGTATTATCATAAACTATAAGTTCTCGGAGGAGTATAAGCCCTTATTTACTATGGAAGAGCCTAAACTATAATATATGACAAATACATAGTATAATAAAGTGTCAAATTACATTTAAAATCAATCAAATATCAGGTAAAATAATAGAGGCAGCAGACTGGTAGTAAAATTACCAAAGGCTGCTTGAATTAAGAATTTAGAAGATATGGGAAGAAAATAGTTGCAAAGTGTGTAGAAAAAGAAATGAAAATATGGAGGAGAAATCTTCCCAAAAAACAAGGAGGAGAAATCCTCCGAAAAACATGGAGGATTGGAATGAACAGAATAGACCTAAGAGGAAGCTGGAGCTTTTTCATGGATCAGAAGAAAACCGGGATAGAGAATAAGCTGTATGATTTGATGTATGAGGATTCAATTGGCCTTCCGACAACGGTATCGGAGGCGAAGAAGGGAATACCGTCACAGGCGGCAGAGACAGGCTTCCTCACAGACCCCTATTTTTTTGAAGGCTATACCTGGTACACCCGGATGGTTGATTTTACCGGAACTGAGGGAAAGGAACTTTTTCTCCTTCTGGAAAGAACCAGAATATCACATGTGTGGGTAGAGGATCAGTATGTCGGCAGCAATAACAGCCTTTGCACCTCACACAGCTACAGGCTTACCCCCTTTGTCAAGGAGACAAGACATAAGCTTACTATAATGATAGATAATACCTCTTATCCGACCAGGGGAGGCCATATGACCTCACCGGATACACAGACGAACTGGAACGGTATTACCGGGGGAATTTATATTGAAGTAAGAAATAAAGCTTACCTAACGGGAGTAAAATTATATCCTGATGCGAAAAGAAAGCTGGTTACGGTTACAGCGCAGCTTCACGGAGGGGATAGCTGTCCGGCAGCAGTAATGGTACCGGATGAGACACTGGGCTTCCCTGTACAGGAGCTTAATTTGTCCGCCGGAGAGAATCAGTTTGTGTATGCGATGGGAGAGGGAGCGAGGTTGTGGAGCGAGCATTCTCCAAGCCTTTATACCCTGCGGATCAGCTTGTATCCAAATTCAGAAAAAAACAGCTCGGAGGCTGATTACTATGAGTTTTCCTTCGGTCTGCGAGAGTTTATAGCAGACGGTAATTATTTTACCATAAATGGGAACAGAACCTTCCTTCGTGGAAAGCATGACGGTTTGATCTTTCCTCTGACCGGCTATGCTCCCACCGGGCTTGAGGATTGGCTTGAGGTGCTGGGAACAGCGAAGGAATACGGGATTAATCATTACCGTTTTCATACCTGCTGTCCTCCGGAGGCAGCCTTTGCGGCGGCGGATATCCTGGGTATCTACATGGAGCCGGAGCTTCCCTTCTGGGGGACAGTTACGGAGGAAGGCGATGAAAATCATGATGAAGCAGCACAGCAATATCTGATTGCAGAGGGCTTCCGTATCCTGGACCAATTCGGCAATCATCCCTCCTTTGTTATGATGTCCCTGGGTAACGAGCTATGGGGAAGTCAGTATAAGTTGAACGAAATTCTTGGGCGCTATAAGGCCTATGACCCCAGACATCTTTATACACAGGGTTCCAATAATTTTCAGTTTATGCCCTGTATTCTTGAAAATGAAGATTTTTTCTGTGGGGTACGCTTCTCCAGGGACAGGCTGTTTCGCGGCTCCTATGCCATGTGTGACGCACCCCAGGGGCATATACAGACGCTGCCTCCCGATGCAAGCCATAATTATGATGAATTCATCCGGCCCACAGAGGTTGTAAATGCAGATACGGCGGGAGGAGAGGTTGTTATCCAGTATGGAACAGGAACAAAGACGGTCCGTGCGGAAGCCTCCAAGGAGCTGATTCCCCGGATTCCGGTTGTTTCCCATGAAATAGGGCAATATGCCATGTATCCGGATTATACGGAGCTAAGCAAATATACCGGAGTGTTAAAGCCCCGCAATCTGGAGATTTTCCGTGAGCGGCTTCGGGAAAAGGGGCTTATGGAATATGAGGACCGGTTCTTTCGGGCCTCCGGGACCTTGGCAGCAAAGCTGTATAAGGCAGAGCTTGAGGCAGCGCTTCGTAGCCGGGAGCTGGCAGGCTTCCAGATACTTGACCTTCAGGATTTTACCGGGCAGGGGACAGCGTTAGTGGGAATTTTGAATGCCTTTCTGGAGAATAAGGGGTTAATATCCGCCTCCCAGTGGCGGGAGTTTTGCTCGGGCCAGGTACTTCTGGCAGAACTGACGAAGCTGGTATTTTGCGAGGGAGAGGAAATTCGTATCAAGGCAATCCTTGCCTGCTTTGCAGGGGAGGCTGTTATAAATCCGAAGCTGGAATTATCCCTGTGGGAGAAGGATATACCGGTGCTTGCCGAAATAAGCACAGTACAGGGCCGGTTTAATCATGATATATTCTTCCTTGGCGAGTTCCATATTACCCTTCCTAAGACGGATATTCCAAGGAAGCTTACTCTGGAGCTTAAAATAGTGGGAACGGATATTACAAATCATTATGATATTTGGATTTACCCGGAGATAAATAAAATACAGCCAGTAAAGGAAATTCTTATAACCGGCAGCCTCAGGGAAGCAGAGGGGCTGCTTAAGGAGGGCGGGAAGGTGTTGTACTATCCTAAGAACCTGGATGACAGCAATTCCATTCCCGGAACCTATTGTACGGATTTTTGGTGCTATCCGATGTTTCGTTCTATATCGGAAAGTATGGGAAGACCTGTTCCCGTCGGAACCCTTGGATTGTTGATTGAGCATGGGCATAAGGCATTTGAAGTTTACCAAACCGAAGCCTATACTACGCCGCCCTGGTATGACATGATCTCCAATTCCCGGGCATTAATCCTGGATGAAACAGAGCTTGAGCCGGTGGTATGGACGATTGACAATTTTGAACGAAACCACAGATTGGGGAATTTATTCGAAGTAAAGGTCGGTAAGGGCAAGCTGCTCGTATGTACCTTTCAGCTTTCGGATCTTCCGGACAGCCTTCCTGCAAGGTGGCTGGAATACAGTCTTCTTCACTATATGGCTTCCGGGGAATTTGCCCCCCGGCAGGAGCTTAGTCCGGCGGAGCTGGCAAAGCTTTTCCCGTCCGAATGAGGCATCAGGACATGGTGGAAGGGACCCGGGGAAGGTGGGCTTAAACAATGCGCTGGAGAAGGATATCAATCTTAGTGTTTCCCTGAAGATTAGGTCCCTTCTGGAACTGAATGATATTAAGGTGGTTATGACAAGAGAGGAGGATGAGGGGCTCTATTCGCAGGAGGATACGAACAAAAAGAGAGCCGATCTGGATAACCGGGTCAACCTGATACTTTCAAGCAATGCTGATCTGGCCATCAGCATTCACCAAAACAGCTTTACAGAGGAGTATGTCAAGGGGGCCCAGGTCTTTTATCATGCAGGTTCTCAGGAGGGAAAACAGCTGGCAGAAATCATACAGACGCAGATCGTGGAGACGATTGCAGACGGAAACCACCGGAAAGCCAAATCAAACTCCTCCTATTATATGCTGAAGAAGACTCAGTGTCCTCTGGTAATTGTGGAATGCGGCTATTTATCCAATGCAAATGAAGAGAAGCTGTTGCTTACGGATGAATATCAGGAAAAGATGGCCTGGGCTATTCATCTGGCTATTATGCAGTATATCAATAAGACGAATTTAAAGGAAGCTGCATAAAAAACCAAAGCGGATAGAGCTGTGCGTATCTTCATTAATAATTTAGTATGATTTGTATCTTATTTTACACTCAAATTCCCATAAAATTTGCTTTTATTATGACATGGTGGTATAATGATTGTCATGGCTGAAGAAGCAGTCAAATGACTCAAAGCAGAGCAAATAGCCAAGGGTCATAAGGAGTAAAATGGAATGGATACAAAGATAATCGTAGTAGCTGCAAAGGATATACAGGAAGCTGACCTTAAGGAAGCGGAAGAAATTCTCCGCGCTGGCGGGCTGGTAGCATTTCCTACGGAAACCGTATATGGTCTTGGGGCGAATGCCCTGGATGAAAATGCCGCCAGAAAAATATATGAAGCAAAAGGCAGGCCCTCTGATAATCCGTTGATTATCCATATTGCCCGAGCCGAAGATATGGAGGCTCTTGCAAGGGATATTCCTCAGCAGGCATATCGACTGGCCGAGGTTTTCTGGCCGGGACCACTTACTATTATTCTTAAGAAAAGGGAATGTGTCCCTTATCAGACCACCGGCGGCCTTGATACAGTGGCAATCCGCCTTCCTGCCAATAGGGTTGCGAGGAATCTGATTTTAAAGGCCGGTATTTTTATTGCGGCACCGAGTGCAAATATATCCGGAAAACCGAGTCCTACAATCGCAGAGCACGTAATCGGGGATTTAAGCGGAAGAATTGATATGATTATCGATGGAGGTCAGGCCACTCTGGGACTGGAATCAACGATTGTGGATTTGTCCGGTGAAAAGCCCATGATACTGCGGCCGGGCTGTATTACCAAGGCCATGCTTGAGCATGTCATTGGAAGTATAGAATATGATCCGGCAATTCTTACAAAAAATCCGGATAAAAACCTAAGACCAAAGGCACCAGGTATGAAGTACCGGCATTATGCCCCGGAGGGAAGTCTTACGATTTATGAGGGTGAGACCGTACAGGTGGCAAAAGAAATAAACCTTCGGGCGAAGGAAAATCAGGAGAACGGTAACAGTGTGGGAGTTATTGCGACGGAGGAGTCAAAGGAGCTGTACCGCTACGGGACAGTAAAAACAATTGGCTCCAGGTCAGACGAGGCCTCCATAGCAGCCGGTTTATACGCCGTTCTGCGTGAATTTGACGAACTGCATACGCAGTATATTTATAGTGAAAGCTTTGCGGATAATAGTTTGGGACAGGCAATCATGAACCGTCTTCTTAAGGCGGCAGGCTATCAGCTTGTGAAGGTATAGGCTTTGTGTGTGGGAAGGGTGTAGAAAGCATTTCAAACAGTCCCCCTGCTGCCCTGGGGCAATGGGAGGTAGATATGGATGGAGGCTAGCATGGGAAAGTATCAAAAACTTATATTTGTATGTACCGGTAATACCTGTAGGAGTCCGATGGCAGAGGCAATCTATAAAAATCTTGAGAAGGTAAGTGATATGAAGGTCATCTCAAGAGGACTTGTTGTGTTATTCCAGGAACCGCTTAATCCGAAAGCGGAGATTGTACTGAAAAAACATGATTTGGAGCTGAACAATCATGTTTCCAGAGGATTAAAAGCATCCGATATTGAAGATAATACGATTATTCTAGCCATGACCGCAAGCCAGAAGAAGAAAATCAATGAACTATATCCCGAAGCGGAGCATGTCTATACCATTAAGGAATTTGCAGGTGAAATGGGAGATGTCGTTGATCCTTACGGCGGGACGCTGATGGATTATGAGGAATGCTACATAGAATTAGGGCGTCTGGTGAAGAAAACCTTATATAAACTAAATGAAGAATAAATGGAGGTAACAAAATGATAGCACTTGGTAATGACCATACCGGTTATGCGATGAAGAAGGCAATAATGGAGTATTTGGATTCGAAGGGAATTGCTTACAAAGACTTTGGATGCGGAAACCTTATGGCAAGTAATTACCCGGTTTATGCAAAGGCCGTTGGAAAGGCAATCCAGAGCGGAGAATGTGACAGGGGTATCCTGATTTGTGGAACAGGAATCGGAATTTCAATCGCTGCAAATAAGATGAAGGGAATCCGTGCGGCATTATGTCACGACTGCTTCAGCGCCGAGGCAACAAGACTCCACAATAATGCAAACATTCTTGCCATGGGAGCAAGAGTTATCGGGACAGGACACGCCCTTAAAATTGTTGAAACTTTTTTGAACACACCATTTTCAAACGATGAAAGACATCAGAAAAGAATTGATATGCTGGAAGAGGATGTATAGTCCGCTTCAGGCAATTATCCTGAAATATACAGGCACACTAGAGGGCAGCAGCTTCTTCCGCATGATTTACCATCGCCTTTAGCTGCTCAAAATGCCCTTTATAAATGAGCTTCAGCAAATGATCCAGTGTGCGCAGCGCATAAGTGACTTCGGCCTGGGTGATGATGCCCTGCTCAAGTGCATCGCAAAGCTCGTCAATATCTACAATACGCATGGTACCGTCTTCATACAGAATGACATCGATCAGGAGGTCTTCTATGATGACGGTATTTTCTTTTTCGTTCTTTTTAAACTGGATAATATCACAATACCAGTAAACTACCTGGTCCTTTCGGTCATATATTTTACTCACCTTAATTCCCTTATCCAGATAGTAGGCGGACACACCTCTGCTGATATCGCTGCGGGGATGCAGAGTGTCCCATTTTGTAATAATCAAATGCTCTTCCAGAACCAGAATAATATCATCCTTCAGGTAAACCAATTCGTTTGGAATAAAACGTCTCCGATAAAGCTGGGGTGTGGTCATAAGTAAACCTCCTTATTGTAATGGGAGAAACAGGGAAAGCCGCCTGTAAATAATTTTTATCATTATATCATGAAATATTGTAGCGGTATAGTAAAATAATAAATCTTATTGGAAAACTTTATGCCAGGATATTACTCTTTGGTCGAATAATCCCAGGCAATTTGGGAAAACTATCGGATGGTTGTACAAGGGAATCTGTGCAATCATAGAAGCTATGCATCCAAGGAAGTATCCATAAAAGCATGGACATAAATGGAGGTATATTCAATGGTAGATAGTAAATGGAATGAGATATGGGGCAAATTAAGAACGGTGTTTAAAATGAGACACACACGGATCACCTTATATATTGCGGTAGTATTATGGGTTGCGGTTGGGGCACAGGTGATCATAAACAGAGCCTTCCAGGAGGAGGTTCAGATTACCGAGGCCTTTGTAAAATCAGACACTGAGGAAATGCGCAGCAGCCTGGAGCTTATAGCTGAGTATAAAACAGGATATCTTAACGATGCCTCGAAAAAGGAATTGATACAAAAGCTTGCGGATGCCATCGGATTAATTATTGATGGAGACATTGGGAATGTCGAGGAGGATACCCGCAGTGAATATTATTATTACAAGCAGGCAAAGCAGGCGACAACAGAGCTGAAGGTAGTCAGCATAGAACAGGAAGAGGATGACAGTATACAGCTTACACATTATATTATTGTAAGGCTTAGTATCCTTGATGGAATAAAAAGCATTGAGAAATACAAAGGGCTGCTGGAAAATGCTCTGGATGAATTAAAGGTAAAGGATAGACAGGTTACATTAAAATATGAGGGCAGCAGAGAGGGCAGTATGACAACAGACCAGAAAAAAGAAATATCAGAGATGCTGGTAAGAGAGCTGCAGGGAGAAATAGCGATTGAATATGATGAAGGTGATCTGTTTACCGTTTATGGTTATACCGGAATGCTGAATGAATATGTGACTTCGGCGGGAAATAAGATTAATATCCAGATTGCAATTACCTATAATGAATTGACGAATAAAACAACAGTAACGCTGGCAACGCCGGTAATGAATGAAAATTGGTAGAAAGATAAAGAGGCCCCTTTGCGAGTTTCACAAAGGAGCCTCAAATACGTTGTATCGGTTCATACCAAAATTGGTTAAGACAACGGTTAGAACCACCGTTTTCTGCCGCGATAACGTCGTCTTCTGTTAAATATTTCATTTAGGAATACAAGGTTAACCAAATCACGTAAATAGTTATTTCTTGGTCTGACAGGATAGAAATAAAGACTTTGTGACTCTACCTGGGGTTCTTCATTAAGGTCTTTTACCTTGTCATAGATACGATCAACAATTCTTTCGAGAGATACCTTGTCGGGGTACTCATCAAACATGATGCTTCCGTCATATTCCATCTGGTCACATTGTCTATCAATTTCCGATTGTATGGTTCTCGCTGTGTTGGGATAAAGATACTTCATATACTCCAAATCCTTATCCAAATCGGCACTGTTATCATAGCCATATAACGGGAAAAGAGGAACGCCCATCGGTGTGCTGTATGGATTCGTATTTGGAAGATACATATTCGGGAATTCCTGATAATTGGGATTATTCATATAGGGTGTTTCACCGGTTCTGTTTGGCTGATTAGAGGGCGTCATTCCCGGTTGTGTACCGGGACCCATTTGCGGCCACATATTCATATCCGGCTGCATATTGGTATCTGTCTGTGGCCACATATTCATACCTGGCTGCATGTTGGTGCCTGTCTGTGGCCGAGCATTCATACCTGGCTGCATGTTGGCGCCTGCCGGCGGCCAGGCATTCATACCCGGCTGCATGTTGGTGCCTGCCGGCGGCTGTATATTCATACCCGGCTGCATGTTGGTGCCTGTCGGCGGCCAGGCATTCATGCCCGGTTGCATATTGGTGCCTGCTTGCGGCCACATATTCATACCTGGCTGCATATTAGTACCTGTCTGTGGCGGTGTACCCGGTATCATATTAGGCATAGCCGGATACATATACAAAGGAAAGTTTCTATCCATGTTCTCGTTACCGATAGGTGGATTCTGTGCAGGATTTACATATGGAGGCAGCTCCTGACTGGTAGCACCGGGCATGGTGGTCAGACCGGAAGGCATGGGTACGGTTGTTCCGGGGAAAAGCGGAGAAGTAGTCGTACCAGCACCAGGAGTAGTGTTACCGGTGGCAGGGGGAGTAGTTATATTGCCGATTCTGTTTGGAGGTGTAATAACTCCGGAGGCAGGGGGAAAGCCAGGAGTGGTTGGTGTAATAAAAGTGCCGGCTCCGGGGGTACTGCCAGGGGTAACCGGATTAACGGAGGCTCCGGGACGTGTAGTACCGCCGGGAGAGCCCGGAGTAGTACCGGTGATACCTGGAGTAGTGGAGGTGCCGGAGCCAGGAGTCGCACCAGGGATACCCGGAATGGTGGAGGTGCCAGAGCGTGGCATCACGCCTGAGTTACCCGGAGTAGTGGAGGTGCCTGAGCCGGGAGTCATACCGGGGATACCCGGAATGGTGGAGGTACCGGAGCCAGGGGTGGTCGTACCAGGGATGCCCGGAATGGTGGAGGTGCCGGAGCCGGGAGTCATACCAGGGATGCCCGGGATGGTGGAGGTACCGGAGCCAGGGGTGGTCGTACCAGGGATACCCGGGATGGTGGAGGTACCGGAACCAGGGGTGGTCGTACCAGGGATACCCGGGATGGTGGAGGTGCCGGAGCCAGGGGTGGTCGTACCAGGGATACCCGGAATGGTGGAGGTGCCGGAACCGGGAGCAGTACCGGTGATGCCAGGAGCAGTGGAGGTACCAGGACGAGGTGTCATACCGGAGTTGTTCGGAGTGGTGGAGGTACCTGAGCCAGGCATAATACCAGGAGTAATAGGAGGTATCAAGGTGCCGGAGCCAGGAGCGGTGCCAGTGATACCCGGAGTGACAGGCATACCGGTCCCAGGGGTAGTAGAGGTTCCAGGACTGGGAGTAACTCCGGGGCTACCGGGAGTGGTGGAAGTACCGGAACCGGGCATAGTCCCGGGAGTGCTAGGGATGCCTAAACCAGGGGTAACACCGGAAGTACTTGTACCCGATTGGGGGGAGGTACCGGAGCCGGCCGGGGGTGTAACAGGAGTGGTAGAATAGCCGGGAGCGGTGCCGGAGCCTGTACGGGGCATAATCGGAGAGGTAGACGTGCCGGGAGCACTACTTCCCGGAGTTGTGGTACTGCCAGGAGTTATTGTTCTTGTGCCTGGAGTTTGAGGTGTCATTGGTGAACGCTGATTTGCAGGGCCGGCAGGAGGCTGCACGGAACCATCCGGAGTCTGCATATTCTGGGAATTAACATAATAATTCGGCACCTTGTAGTTCTTGCCGGTGCCGTAACTTCTGCCGATTGTAAATGACATATAAGTACTCCTAAGCTTTTTGGTATTAATATATGCAGATAATACATGGTTTGTGAAATTAGGGGCCGGTCAAATATTAAGATAAAATTCATAATAAATTGGTTGTACTATCCGGGAAAAGACATTAAAATATAAAATGAATGCATTATATAAATACCAATATTTGTGAATTGAAAAAAGATGAGAATGGATAAAGAAAATGGATCAGGTAATTATAAAAACCTTTGAGGATACAATGAATGAAAAACTGGTCAGTGCCGTGTTTAGCAATTCCACAGATAAGGAGAGAATAGCAAAAATAAAGCTCCGCCCGGTCCTGCTGAAGGGTGAGCTGTATTATCAGGCCTGTGAATATATTGGAAATCAGGTTTTTCATACAAATTATCAGAAAAATGAATTGATTGCCAAGCTGCCCGATTGGTTCGAGGGTTTATTCCGGCAGGCAGAGCTTGTGACCAGCCAGGGCACGGTAACCTTGCTAATCAGTAAAAAAGGGAAAGTGACCGTAATAAACAAAGCAAGAAATACAATCAAAGAGAATAGACAGCCCGAAGCTTCCGGGGCTTCTTTGGAACCCTCCGAGCAATATCTGCATAACAGGGTTAAAAACTATATCCTCAAGGAAGGAGAAGCACTTCCTTTTCTGGTAGATCTGGGGGTAATGTCCAAGGAAGGTTATGTGATAAAGGCAATGTCTGATAAATTCAGACAGATTAACCGGTTCCTTGAATATATAGAGGACATCCTGCCATACTTAGAAAAGGATAAGGAGCTGACTATCCTTGATTTTGGATGCGGTAAGTCTTACCTTACCTTTGCCATGTATTATTACTTGAAGATACGGAAGGGTTATTCGATCAGGGTCATAGGTCTGGATTTAAAATCAGAGGTTATTAAAAAATGTAATGAATTAGGCAGAAAATACGGATATGATAAGCTTCATTTCTATGAAGGGGATATTGCCTCCTATGAAGGGATAAATGCGGTAGATATGGTGGTGACGCTACATGCCTGTGATACTGCGACAGACTTTGCCCTTCATAAGGCAGTGGCTTGGGGGGCTAAGGTAATCCTGTCGGTACCCTGTTGTCAGCATGAGCTGAACAAGCAGCTGCAAAATGAGATATTAAAGCCGGTATTGAAATATGGAATTGTAAAAGAAAGAATGGCAGCTTTGATTACGGATGCACTTCGGGCAGAGCTTTTGGAAACCCAAGGCTATCGGACACAATTGCTGGAATTCATTGAACTGGAACATACACCAAAGAATATCTTAATCCGCGCTGTGAAAAGGTCCTCCGGGGAATCGGCGAAAGAAGATATGCAGCTGAAAAAATGCATGGATTTTCTTGGGGTATCCCCGTGTCTTTTTCATTTATTCGAGGGCGGACAAACACAAGCCGATGAAACGATGGGCGTATAATATCGCAAAGCAGCTACAAAAATCAGTCAACTGGTATTACAGTGTTCCAAAGGCGGGATACTATGGTGCCCAAAGGACAGGGCATTATGGTACTCAAAACCGGAGTACCATGGAGGGATAAATGCTGAAACATATCTATCGAGCAATTATTTTAATAGCAGTATTTGCGGGGGCGCTTTACTATTTCAGCCGGGATATCAAGGAGGTTGTTTTTGACATTGATAATACGACTGAGATGACAGCAGCAACCTTTCCTTTGATTACGATAAAAACCGGAGACAGCATTGTTAACAGACTGCACGGCTATAGCACCAGTCTGGCAGCAAATACCTTCTGGGAGGCAGTGACCCCACTTGACGAAGACCAGACCTTTGAAGTGCAGTTTGATAAGGATGGGCCGGAGATAAAGAAACTAAATTATGAGCTGCGTGAATTTGTCGGTAATGAATTAATAGAGACCAATTCTGTCAGTGTATTTGAGGACAGCGGGGATTATCAGACAGCAAAAATCAAGCTGAATACACAGCTTGATAAGGATAAGGAATATGCGGTTAAGATAACCCTGATTACCAGCAAGAGTGAGAAAATCTATTATTACCAGAGAGTAAAGATATATGAAGAAGCTCATTTAAAGGATAAGCTGGATTTTGTCATGTATTTCCATGATACCATCCTGAATAAGGATAAGGCCGAAGACATCATAAAATATCTGGAGCCCTCGAACGACGCGGATAATACGACGCTTGCCTATGTTAATATTAATTCCAGCTTTGATCTGGTATGCTGGAGCGGCCTGACTCCGACTGTGTTGACTGACATCATACCGACCGTAAAGGAAATCTATACGGATACGGCATCTATTGAGCTGGATTACTATATCCAGGCCGAGGCCGAAGGTACTCCGGAGCGCTATCATGTCACAGAATTTTACCGTGTCCGGTATTCTGCCGACCGGATGTACCTTTTAAATTATGAGAGATATATGGAGTCGGTTTTTGATGTAGGGCTGGCAGACGTTGCAAAAAACGAATTGAAATTGGGAATCACCTCAGATTATGAAATTCCTTACAAGGCTGGTGCGGATGCGACTAAGCTGGCCTTTGTCAGGGATAAGGATTTATATTTTTATGATCTTTCGGAAAATAAAATTACAAAGGTATTTACCTTTCGCCAGGATGAGCCGGATTACCTGCGGGATTATTATGATCAGCATGATATCCGTATCCTTACCATGGATGCGGAGGGAAATATTGATTTTTTGGTTTACGGATATATGAACCGGGGGCAGTATGAGGGCCGGGTAGCAGTAATTTTATACCGTTATATCCGGGCGGAGCAGCGGATTGAGGAGCTGGTATATATTCCGGTTGAGGAGCCTTACCAGACCCTTAAGGAAAATATGGGTGAGCTGGCATACTTAAATTCCAGCGAGGTTTTCTACATTCAGATGCATGATACCATATATTCTTACAATCTGATCACCAGAAAATTATCGGAGATAGCCACTGGAGTGGATAAGGACCAGGTGGTAGTCCTTTCCGATATTAACTATGTTGTGTGGCAGGACCAGGCGGACCTGACAAAATCCAAGAACGTTTATATCATGGACCTGGAGTCGGGAAAGACGGAGACCATCAGTGCCAAGGAAGGATATAATATCCGGCTGCTGGGCAAGATAGACAATAATATCATATACGGATTTGTAAAGGACGGAAATATCATTTCCTTAGTGGATGGCAGTATTTTGGTACCGCTTAGCACAGTAAATATTGCTTCTGTCGATAAAAAAGTATTAAAGAATAAAAACTATGGCTCGGAGAATTATTATATTACCGGAATTACAGTGAAGGATAATGTAATAGACATAAAACGTGTAAAAAAGGTTGAGGAGGAGGGACGCATCACATATCTTCCGGCTTCGGATGACAATATCATGAATCAGGAAAAGCAGGAAACAGCCTATGTGGATATTGCTTCCCGAACAACGGAGGATCAGCTGCTTACGCAGTATTATATGACCCTTCCCTCCAGCTTTGTGATGAAAGCAGTGCCCAAGGTATTAACAACGGTCAACACTGTAATCGACCAGGACCCTACTGTGCGGCTTACCGAAGCAGGGATGAAGCAGATATATTACTACCCTTATGTAACGGGCGGAATAGCTGGAGCCTATGAAAATGCTGCGGATGCCATCGTAATTGCCAGACAGGGAATAGGTGAAGTCCTTAACAGCAACCGGCAATTGGTTTGGGAAAGAGGAGTAAAAACCACGACTGGAACGATAACGCGCTTTGAGAATATGAAATGGACAGCTTCTTCCGAGAATACAGTGGAAGCCTGCTTAAAGCTGGTACTGGAATATCAGGGAGTACAGGTGTCCACGAATTCACTTAATATCTCCGGAAGCTCGGCTTATGAGAAATTCAAGACTTATTCGAAGCATACGCCGGTACGGCTGACCGGAATATCCCTTGAGGATGCCTTCTATTATATCTGCAAGGGCAGACCTGTGATAGCCATGACGGATTCTGAAAATGCGGTTGTAATATATGGCTATGATACCTTTAATATACTGGTTATAAATCCGGCTAAATCCACAGTGAGCAAGATGGGAATCCAGGATGCCACGGCAATGTTTGGGGCTGCCGGCAATATATTCTTGTCCTATCTGGAATAAGAGGTTAAGGAGATAGAGGTAATAAAGAAAAATTTATATATGCGCATAAGCCCGTAAACCGTGCCATAGAATATGCGCAGGAATGGAGGTAACCATGGAGGAAAGAATTAAAGTTTTAGCCCATAATCTGGTCAATTATTCAATGGAGGTAAAAAAGGGCGACAAGGTATATATTCATTATATCGGAGCTGCGACAAAGGAGCTTGCAAGGCAGCTGGTGAAGGAGGTATATGCAGCGGAAGGTGTTCCGTTCGTGCATTATACTGATGTAACGCTGCAGCGGGAGGTTTTACTAAGCTGCACGGAGGAGCAGCTGTCGATGATGGCTAAGTTTGACGGGGCAGAGATGGATCGAATGGATTGCTATGTGGCAATACGGGGAGCGGATAATGTGGCAGAGCTTGCCGATGTACCTGGGGATAAAATGCGGTTGTATGAAACCTATTATCAGACCCCGGTTCATCACGATATCCGTGTCAAAAAAACGAGATGGGTGGTACTTCGTTATCCAAACGCGGCAATGGCACAGTTAGCCAATATGAGTGTGGAAGCCTTTGAGGATTTCTATTTCCGGGTATGTAATCTGGATTATTCCAAAATGGGCGAAGCCATGAAGAACCTGAAGGAATATATGGAGCGAACGGATAGGGTGAAAATCGTAGGTCCCGGAACAAATCTTGAATTTTCCATCAAGAATATACCTGCAATTCCCTGCGCCGGGGACAGGAACATACCGGACGGAGAGGTTTTTACAGCACCAGTCAGAGATTCGATTAACGGAACCCTGACCTATAATACGCCTGCTGTATTCCAGGGCTTTACCTTCGAGAATATATCCTTCCGGTTTGAGAACGGCAGAATTGTGGAAGCTACGTCCAATGATACAGCACGGATTAACCAGGTACTTAATACCGATGAGGGAGCACGTCATGTCGGAGAGTTTGCAATCGGTGTAAATCCGTATATCCTTAAGCCGATGAAGGATACGCTGTTTGATGAGAAGATTATGGGTTCCTTCCATTTTACACCGGGTAATTGCTATACGGAGGCACCGAATGGGAACAGCTCCGCGATTCATTGGGATCTGGTATGCATCCAGACACCCGAATTTGGCGGCGGTGAGATATATTTTGATGACGTACTGATCCGCAAGGATGGACGTTTTGTGGTAAAGGAGCTGGAGGGCTTAAATCCTGAGAATCTGGTATGACACTCTTCTTAAGAATTACGAAGGGATTAAGCATTTCGTCTATTTATTATCTTAAGCAGGTTTGTGTCTGCGCTGCAACCACAAACCTGGGACGAATATGATCTTGCAGACGACAAAATGAGCGGCGCAGAAATGGGGAAAAGCATGAAATTACTTACAGTTGCAATACCTTGCTATAATTCAGCGGCATATATGAGCCATGCCATTGATACCCTTCTTTCCGGGGGGGATGAGATGGAGATCATCATAGTTAACGATGGTTCAACGGATGATACTCAAAAGATTGCGGAAGAATACCAGATGAGTTACCCGAATATCATCAAGGTGATCAGGCAGGAAAATGGCGGCCACGGGGAGGCGGTCAATACCGGTCTGTTATATGCGACCGGCCTGTATTTTAAGGTTGTGGACAGTGACGACTGGGTGAGCGAGGACGCCCTCGGTCAGGTGATGGAGGTTTTAAAAAACCTGATTGCCGATGGAAACAGCCCGGATTTATTTTTGGCCAATTATGTTTATGAGAAGGCAGATGCAAAAAAGAAGAAGGTAATCAATTATAATTGGGCTCTGCCTAAGGACCAGATTTTTACCTGGGATGATATTATGCATTTTAAACAGAGCCAGAATATTCTGATGCATTCCACCATTTACCGGACCAAGCTTTTAAAAAGCTGTGGAATTCATCTGCCAAAGCATACCTTCTATGTGGATAATATTTTTGTATACCAGCCGCTGCCCTATGTGAAAACCCTTTACTATATGGATGTGAATTTATACCGCTATTTCATCGGAAGAGTGGACCAGTCGGTGAATGAGCAGGTTATGATACGCAGAATTGACCAGCAGCTTAAGATTACAAAAATTATGATAGAGTCCCATGATATTTTTCAGATCAGGAGTAAAAAGCTGCAAAATTACATGGTAAAATATCTTTCCATGATGATGACGGTCAGCACTGTATTCCTGATTAAGGAGGGAACGGAGGAAAGCCTGGCAAAAAAGCAGGATTTATGGGATTATCTGAAAAACTACGATAAGAGGCTTTATAAAAGAATTCGTTCACAGATTCTTGGAAGAAGCATGAACCTTCCCGGCAAATTCGGGCGCAGAATTATTGAGATGGGCTATAATATTACGAAAAAGATATATGGTTTCAATTAGTGGAACAGAAGTACCGGAATTGACGTAAAACAGAGCATAAAAAAGGCTGCCGATTGCAGCCTTTTTTAAACCCATATATTTTATATTTTTGATAACTCCTGTTTGGTATCCTTTGTGAACCTGACCCAGGAAGGGACATACACGATGAAATACATGATAATATTAAGCCCCAGGCCACCGATAACATCCAGAACCGAATGCTGCTTCAAAAATACGGTTGAGAGGCAGATTAATACGGTAAGCACCAGTACAAACCCCTGCAGCCATTTGATAGGATGCAGCTTTTCACTTTTATTGATTGCAATTAACGCGCCAACGGAATTAAATACATGAATACTTGGAAATACGTTCGTGGCGGTATCCATCCGGTAGATGTTGGAGAGCATGTCAATGAATATATTACTTCTACCCAGATTATTCAAATTGACCCTTAGATGATGACCGTTTGGAAATATGGTGTAAATAAGCAGGCAGATCGTCATTCCGGTAAAAAGATAGGCACAGCATTTGTAAAAATCCTTCTTCGAAGTCAGAAAAAAATAAGCTACCGTTACAAAAATATATACAAACCACAGAAAGTAGGGAATGATAAACACCTCGTTAAAGGGAATAAAATCATCCAGCCTGCAGTGTATGTCAGTAAATTTTGAATTAATCGTCACTGTGTGTTCAAGAAGATAAAACCAGATCAGATATACAAAAAAATAGGATAGGATAAGTCCGTGTTTATAATTTGATAAAAATTCTTTGGCCTTATTCCTTTTCACACATTTCACCTCCCAACGATGATATTAATATTCCCAAGCCCTGTAAATTATAGCATAGAATAATTATGATAACAATATATTATCGGAAATGTTTTTTCCGATAATCGGGATGCACGGCGCAGGCCTATGACATACGTATGAAGGAATGGACAAATTCGCAGGTAATATTTATAATATAAGCTAAGATAATAACAGATAAGAATTTACATTTATATGAATAAGAGAGGGGCAATTTATGAAGCGTGTATTTTTAGTGGTATTAGACAGTGTTGGCGTCGGAGAATTACCAGATGCGGGTGCTTATGGGGATGAGGGAAGTCATACTCTGTATGCGGCTTCTACAAGCAGCTATTTTGATATGCCCGAAATGAAGAGGCTTGGTTTATTTCAGATTGATGGAGTGAAGGAGAAATTCTCCGAAGGATATAGCGGAAATTCCTATGAGGGGGCAGTTTGCAGGCTTAAGGAACGCTCCAAGGGAAAGGATACAACCACCGGGCACTGGGAGATCGCAGGAATTATCTCGGAACAACCGTTTCCTACCTACCCGAAGGGTTTCCCGCGGGAGATCGTAAAGGCCTTTGAGGAAAAGACGGGGCGGAGGGTGCTTTGCAATCTTCCCTATTCCGGCACAGAGGTAATTAAAGATTACGGTAAGGAACATGTGGAGACAGGAGCCTTGATTGTATATACCTCGGCGGACAGTGTATTTCAGATTGCGGCTCATGAGGAGGTCGTTCCGATAGAGGAGCTCTATCGTTACTGCGAGATTGCACGTAATATTTTAACCGGAGAGCATGGAGTCGGCCGCGTCATCGCAAGACCCTTTATCGGTACCTATCCCGAATTTGCACGTACAGCCAACCGTCATGATTTCTCGCTGGTGCCGCCCCTGTCCATGCTGGATCAGATGAAGGACAAGGGACTATCCGTACTGGGGGTAGGAAAAATATATGATATCTTTGCGGGAAAGGGACTTACGGATACGGTCCGTACCCATGACAATGGAGAAGGCATAGAGAAGCTGATTGAACGTATGTCCTGGGATTTCGAGGGTCTTTGCTTTGTCAATTTGGTGGATTTTGATATGGTTTACGGCCATCGTAATGATGTGGACGGTTATGCGAAGGCCCTGACCTACTTTGATAAACAGCTGCCCCGAATTCTTGCGAAGCTTCAGGAGGAGGATATTCTGATTATTACAGCAGACCATGGCTGTGATCCTTCCACTCCTTCGACGGACCATTCCAGAGAGTATATTCCCTTCGTCGCCTGCGGAGAGAATGTCAGAAGGGGAGTTAACCTCGGAACCAGGGAGACCTTTGCCGATATTGCAGCAATTCTCCTGGAATACTTCGGAATTGATCAGAGGACTGCAGGAATGTCCTTTTTAAAGGAATTGTTAAACTAAGGAGGAATACTTACATGGCTAGAATTACGCATCCCATTCCGCCGCTATATAATGAAGCCTCCCGAATCCTTATCCTTGGCTCCTTTCCTTCTGTGAAATCCAGGGAAGGAGAGTTCTTCTATCACCATCCTCAGAACCGCTTCTGGAGAGTAATCAGCACCATTTATGGGGAACCGCTTCCAAATACGATTGCGGAGAAAAAGGAGCTTTTGCTAAAGCATCATATCGCTGTTTGGGATGTGATTCATAGCTGTGAGATTACCGGTTCGTCAGACAGCAGTATTCGGGATGTGATACCCAATGATCTGTCGGAGATTTTAAGGACAGCGGATATCAGACGGATTTTTACGAACGGCAATACAGCGACCAGGCTTTACCGAAGATATATCTATCCCGTAACGAAGATAGAAAGCCAGGGGCTTTTTTCAACCAGCCCGGCCAATGCCGGCTGCAATCTGGATAGGCTGCTGGAGGCCTGGTCATGTCTGAAGGCGTTTAGTGAGTGAGGCCGGTAACGAAATAATGTTTAAAGTTCAGCCTTGCAGGAAATTGACAGTTCCCTGCAAGGCTGAACTGTAGCCAGCGAAACGAAAGAGAGGAAGCAGGAAAATGAGAGCTGTAATACAAAGAGTTCTTGGTGCCGAGGTAACTGTGGAAGGGCAAGGTATCGGCTCAATCGGGAAGGGTCTCTTAATCTTTCTTGGGGTAGGACATCATGATACGCAGGAGCTTGCGGACAGGTACATCGATAAAATAATCAAGCTGCGTATATTTGTCGATGAGAATGGCAAAACAAATCTGTCGGTGCAGGAGGTGCAGGGTGAGATTATGGTGGTATCGCAGTTCACCCTGTATGCAGACTGTAAGAAGGGCAACCGTCCGGCCTTTACGGATGCGGCTGCAGTGGAGACAGCAAATTTTTTATATGAATATGTTCTGGAGGGCTTTCGTGCCCGGATGGGCAAGGTACAGGCGGGAGAGTTCGGTGCGGATATGAAGGTTTCTCTGGTCAATGACGGGCCTTTCACCATCATATTGGATGAAAAGTTGATGAACTAGTGTTTTTTCTGTTTTTACACAGATTTCACATGGATTTTTTATAAACAGGAGGGAAAGAAACGACAATCTTGTATAAACTCTTAATTGACGAAGGATGAAACATAAGGGAGGTACCTTAGATGAAGAGTATTAAAACAAAATTGATTGTATCATTTTCTGCCCTGATTTTTGTAATAACATTGGTTATGGGTCTAATTTTTTTAAAAACCGGATACAGCTCATCACAAAGAGAAGCTGAAAAATCTCTGGAGCTGATGGCAGCAGAGGGAGCAAAGCTCACTGCAAGCAGGATGGAGACGTTGATTACAACACTTCAGATCATTGCGGAAAATCAGGAGATTGAAAATATGGGCTGGGAGGTAAATCTGGATCTATTAAAGGAGGAGCTTGCCAAGACCTCTTTTCTGGATTTGGGCTATGTTCTCCCTACGGGCTATGTAAACTATACAGACGGCACAGTAAGACTAATGAGTGACAGAAGCTATGTACAGGATGGACTAAACGGAAAGTCGGCAATGAGCGATGTTATATTTAGCAGGGTAACCAGACAGCCGGAAATTGAAATTTGTGTTCCTGTAATTAAGGATGGTGAGGTAACCGGAGCATTGATTGCGAGAAATGAGGCAAGTACCCTAAGTGAGCTCACCAAGGACGAAGGCTACGGGGATGAGGGCTATGCGTTCATGATCAATAAGGACGGCAGAATTATTGCGTATCCGGAAATAGAGATGGTAACAACGCTGTTCAATCCGATTACAAAGGCAGAAAAGGAGAAGGAATACAGTTCCATGGCAGAGGCTTTCTCCTATATGCTAAATAACCAGAACGGAGTAACCAGCTTTCAAAAGGAGGATACCAGCTATTATGCAGGCTTTGCACCGATTGAAGGAACGGATTGGATTTTTGCCACGACAGCGGATAAACAGGAGGTATTCAAGGAAATTCCGCGAATGATACGAACAATTCTGATTGTTATGGTGGTTGTTATTTTACTGGGCATTGGTATCAGCTTTCTGCTGGAACAGACCATAATACGTCCCCTCATCGGCATTACAAAGCTATCCAGACTATATGCCAGACTGGATTTCAGGGAAAACATTGCAACGAAATATTTGAAGCAGAAGGATGAGGTTGGAACGCTTGCACAAGCCTTTGATACATTGATTAGTCAATTAAGAGATGTCATATCCCGTATCAATGAATCGGCAAATCAAGTGACTGACGCGGCACATGAACTGACGGCCGCTTCGGTCCAGTCGGCCCGGATTTCTGAGGAAATATCAATAACAGTCAATAATATTGCCAAGGGCGCCTCGGAGCAGGCTGCCAATACGGAAATAGGTTCTGAGAATGCGGCAATCCTGGGAGCTTTGATTGAAAAAAACCAGGACTATGTTGAAAATCTGAATGACACGACAAAGCAGGTGAATGAACTGGTGAACCATTGTCTGGTTGATGTGGAACATCTGTCACTGTCGGCTGAAGAGAATAAAAATGCAACGGAAAAGGTATATGAAGTAATCTTGCAAACAAAGAAGAGCTCCGAACAGATCCGGGAGGCCAGCGCAGTGATTTCAGAAATGGCCAGCCAGACAACACTTCTGGCTCTGAATGCCTCCATTGAGGCGGCAAGAGCCGGGGAGGCGGGAAAGGGCTTCTCCGTGGTGGCACAGGAAATCCAGAAGATGGCGGACCAATCCGCAGCCTCAACCAAAAATATTGATCAAATAATAAAAAATCTTTTGATTAATGTAAAGAATTCGACCGATAGTATGGAACGGATCAGAATAACCTCGAAGCAGCAGCAGGAAAGTGTAAAGGAAACAATTCAGAAATATCATGCAATCGTGGAGGCTATGCTGGTTACGGATGAAGGGGCAAAGAAGCTGGATGCTTCGGAAAAGGATATGTATATTGCCAAAAATGAGATTCTTAATATGCTGGAATCCTTATCTGCCATAGCGCAGCAAAATGCGGCGGGCACTCAGCAGGCAGCCTCCTTCAGCGAAGAGCAGAGTGCATCGGCTAAAATGCTGGCCGAGACGAGCAGCAAATTATCCGAGCTGGCAGTAGATTTACAGGCAGCCATCGATAAATTCCAGATATAGATGGGACTGCGATCAATAAGATGATAGTGAAATAATAGCATTATTTTATCAGCCTTGTAGGATTTTCTATACAAGGCTTCATGTTTTTATCCTGCCGGAATATACATAGAATGAAGAAACCATTGGCAGGGTAACCTTATGACATCGGGAGAAAATCCAATCATCAATGAAAATTATGCAGATTTGCTGGTTGAATACCGTGGTGATAGAGCCTTGCTTGAAGCTTTCGGTGATGTGCCGATCAATATTATCAATAATATTGCGGCAATCGTGCATGTGCCGGCTGAAAATCTTACGTCAGGATCCATCATGCAGTATGGTTATTCTTTTATTCCTTCCGTGCTGGGGCCGGTGAGCCAGGCCAGCCTGGAGGCCTCAGGTGTCTTTCGACTGCGCAATATACCCAACTTTGACCTGATAGGACAGGGGGTACTGATGGGTATCATAGATACAGGAATTGATTATACCAATCCCATATTCCAATATGCGGATAAAACTACCCGGATAGCGGCTCTGTGGGATCAGACAATACAAAGCGCTCCTCCGCCCAGCATGGGCTATGGTACGGAGTATACCAGGGAACAAATCAATGAGGCACTGCAAAGCGCCGATCCCTTTTCCGTAGTTCCCAGCAGGGATGAAATCGGCCACGGAACCATGGTAGCAGGGATTGCAGGAGGGAATTCGGTTCCCGAGAGTGATTTTTCGGGAGTGGCGCCAGGAGTGGAATTTGTAGTGGTCAAATTAAAGCAGGCCAAAAAAGTAATTCGGGATTTCTTCTTCATCCCGGAGAATGCGGTGTGCTATCAGGAAACGGATATGCTGTTTGCCCTTGATTATGTCCTTAATACAGCCTCCGTACTGGATAAACCGGTCGTATTGTGCATCGCCATCAATACCTCCCAAAGCTCCCATGACGGCAGAGGACTCACGAGCAGCTATCTGTCAACCATTGCAACAAGAATAGGGACCGGGGTGGTTATTGCGGCGGGGAATGAAGGCAACGCAAGAAGGCACTATTTTGGAACTGTAAGTACTGCGACCGGTTATGATACGGTGGAATTAAATGTAGGGGAAAATGAAAGGGGCTTTTCCATGGAGATTTGGGGGCAATCGCCAAGTATACTGACGATTGATATCCTCTCTCCCTCCGGAGAGTTTATACCGAGAATAACCGGCTTTCGCAATGAAAACAGGGAGATCACCTTCATATTTGAACCGACGGTGATCTATATTGATTATAGAATTGTAGAAAGTCAAAGCGGTGACCAGTTGATTATTATGCGGTTTTCCAACCCTTCCGTCGGGGTCTGGAGATTGCGGGTATATGACAGAGGAGATTTGAATGTCGGCTTCCACATATGGCTGCCGATGGAGAATTTTATATCACCCGATACTTTTTTTGTCCGCTCTGATCCTTATACAACGATTTTAGATTTTGGGAATGCATTAGTGCCAATTACAGTTACTGCCTATAATAATGCGGATAACAGTCTTTATACTAATTCCAGCAGGGGCTATACAAGAACGGGTGCGGTTAAACCTAATATTGCGGCGCCTGGGGTTGATGTCACCGGTCCGACTCTGGAGCAGGGCTTTGCCGGCTTTACCGGTACCAGTGTCTCAGCGGCCCATACCTCCGGGATTGTAGCTATGATACTGGAATGGGGGATCACCAGAGAAAATCTGCTTGGTATGAGTACCATTGAGATAAATAAGCTGCTCATGAGGGGAGCCAGAAGGGAAACGGGGGCCGAATATCCAAACAGGGACTGGGGCTTTGGAATTTTAGATGTATATAATGTGTTCGACAGCCTGCGAAGCGGTGTAGTGTGAATAGTCTTGCAAAAAACATGCAAGCCTTTTTATGCCCAGAAGACATGGTGTTAATGCGAAAATAAAGTTTTTGATTTTTAACTACTTTATGGCAGTAGGAGGATTAGGATGAATAGTGAAGAAATGGCCGGATACATGGGGGAAGACTATGCCGATTTTATCATAAATTATAGTGCTAATCCAAGAATTGCCGATTTTTTTCCAAATGCGCCAATCCATATGATTAATGAAGATTATGCAGTTCTTCATCTGCCTGTAGCCCAATTTTCCAACAGGTTAATTCGGGGAGGAAGGCTGCTTAACGTCCCGTACCTGTTTGGATTAACCAGTGAAGCGGCTCTGGAAGCCTCTGGCGTAAATCAGCTTCGCAGCATACCGGATTTTAATCTAAGAGGAGAAGGAACCCTGATTGCCGTGATAGATACGGGAATTAATTATACACTCCCGGCTTTTAAGAAAGCGGACGGAACGACAAAAATATATTCTATATGGGATCAGACAATACAGAGCGGCCCACCGCCATTTCAGCTTAATTTTGGAACACAATATACAAGTGAGCAGATCAATCAGGCAATTGGCAATATAGATCCTTTCTCGGTGGTACCAAGCACCGATGAAAATGGCCACGGTACTATGCTGGCAGCAGTAGCGGCGGGGACTCCTGATCCTGGCAGCGGCTTTTACGGTGTGGCTCCGGATGCCGAGCTGGTTGTTGTAAAGCTCGCTCAGGCAAAGGCATATCTTAGAGATTTTTACTCCATCCCTGAAGGGGTCGTCTGTTTTCAGGAAAACTATATCATGTGGGCGGTGCAGTATTGCATGCTTACAGCCAGGCAGGTAAACCGCCCCATTACCATATGTCTGGGCCTTGGAACCTCCCAATCCAGCCATAACGGAACAGCACTCCTATCGCTTATGCTGTCCGATTACGCGGATTTCCCCCATGTGGGTGTGGTAATATCGGCCGGGAATGAAGGAAATCTGGGCAGGCATTTTTTTGGGAGTATTGATCCGGCAGTAGGGAGAATAAATGTTGAGCTTGAGGTTGGGGAAAATGATAAGGGCTTTAGCATGAATTTGTGGGGCAATGCTCCGGGTATTTACAGTATTGATATCCTATCACCCTCAGGAGAATATATCCCACGAATTCCGGCCAGTCTTCAGGTGAGCAGAAGAATATCCTTTATATTTGAGGAAACAACGATCTATGTGGAATATCAGACCGTGGAGACCACGACCGGAGACCAGCATATCCTGCTCAATTTTAAGAATACATCAGCGGGGACCTGGAGGTTTACAGTATATGCACAGGGGAATATTACCGGAGAATTTCATATCTGGCTTCCTATGGGGGATTTTATATCAAGGGAGACTCGTTTTGTCCAACCTGATGTCTATACCACGGTGCTTACACCCGGAAATGCTACAATACCGATTACTGTAACCGCATACAATATGATTGGAGGAGCTTTGTATGTCAGTGCCAGCAGGGGGTTTACACGAAGTAATATAGTAGTTCCGGACCTTGCAGCCCCCGGGGTGGATTATCTTGCTCCGACACTAACCGGTGAATATACACAGTATACCGGAACCGGCGTTGCGGCGGCCCATACCGCCGGAATTGTAGCAATGCTTTTTGAATGGGGTGTGGTGAAAGGAAATCAGACAACCCTGGATACCTTGGAAATTAAAAAATATTTAATCCGGGGAGCAAGGCGGAGTGAAAATCTGATGTATCCGAATCGGGACTGGGGATATGGGGTTTTGAATATCTTCAATACCTTTGATGTGTTGAGGCGCAGTACATAAATGCTGCTTAGCTGGATGGTATTATCCCTGTATTTTTACCGACGAAAATGGATATTTTGACAAAAAAATATGGATTGATCTGAAAATAGAAAAATAATATCTAAAACAAATGTATAAACTTTCCCATTTTACAAACAATATAGTTAGAAAAAATTATAACAAATCATTGTATGTTCAAATTACGTAAAATGGAGGAAGATCATTTATGAAGGCAACAGGAATAGTAAGAAGAATAGATGACCTTGGTCGTGTGGTTGTACCAAAAGAAATCAGGAGAACCTTAAGGATTCGAGAGGGAGACCCATTGGAGATATTCACGGATAGAGAAGGCGAAATCATTTTAAAGAAGTATTCACCGATTGGCGAGCTGGGACAGTTTGCCAAGCAATATGCGGACTCATTAACACAAACAACCGGCCACATCGTAGCAATAACAGACAAGGATCAGTTTATCGCAGTAGCAGGTCCAACCAAAAAGGACCTTATCACAAAGGGGATCAGTCATGATCTGGAAGAAGCCATCAATGAACGGGAGGTCATCGTAGCAGGTAAGGATGACAAGACCTTCATAAGAATTATCAATGAGGATGATGCTGAATTCATGTATCAGGTAATTACTCCCATTATAAGTGAAGGGGATGCCATTGGCTCCGTAATTATTCTTACAAAGGATGCAAAAACAAAATTCGGTGATTTGGAAACAAAGCTTGCAAGTACAGCGGCAGCATTTTTGGGAAGACAAATGGAACAATAAGAGATACGAAAAATGCACTCAATATGCGGTTCACTTGTGTGAGGCGTTATATTGGGTGCATTTTACCGTCAAAGAGAAGGAACAGGAATATTTCATCTATAAAAACAGTTGTATCGGGTATCGGTAAACTGTTATAATAAACCATGAAATGGCACTACCACAGTAAAATACGGAAATTATCATGAGAAAGCATTTCACACTTTGTAATATGCCCGGCTTTTCGGGCACAAATGAAAATGACTCCATGCGATTACGGGACCGTTTTCACAACTTGGAAGGAGTGAGGATATGTCAGATTACAGCTGGGAAGATTTTATGAATATTATACGAAAGCTTAGAAGTAAGGATGGGTGTCCCTGGGACAGGGAGCAGACTCACGAAAGCTTAAAGCCTTGTCTGATTGAGGAATGCTATGAGACAATAGAGGCAATCGATAATAAGGATAAGGAGAATTTATGTGAAGAGCTGGGGGATCTGCTGCTGCAGGTAGCACTTCACGGCGCGATCGCAGAGGAAGAAAAGGAATTCACCGTATCAGATATCCTGAATACCGTAGCGGAGAAGATGATACGTCGGCATCCCCATGTGTTCGGGGATGTTGTTGTGAAGGACTCCGAGGGTGTCATCAGGAATTGGGAGGAGATAAAAAAGCAGGAGAAGAAGGACACCGGGGCAGTCAGTGAGATACAATCGGTTCCAAAAGCATTTCCTGCATTGCTTCGGGCAGAGAAGATACAGAAGAAGGCGGCAAAGTCAGGAGTAAGTTTTGGTGGATACCGGGAGATTTTGAATAAGGTTGATAAAGAGCTTCAGGAACTTAGGGAAACCCTTGAAATTGGGGATAAAAGAGGGATTGAGGAGGAATTTGGTGACGTACTGTTCTCAATAGTTAATTTATCGCTGATTTTACAATTAAATGCAGAAAATTCCTTGACAAATGCCACTAATAAGTTTATAAATAGATTTGTAGATGTCTTTGCTTTAGCGGAAAGCAGAGGTAAGAATCTATACGAACTATCCCCTATGGAGCAAGATGTTTTGTGGAGGGAAGTAAAATAAATGTTAGATTAATATAATAATTACTTTAGAGGAGGAGCAAATCCATGAACAAAGCAGAATTAGTTGCAGCAATTGCAGAGAAAACAGAATTTTCCAAGAAAGACTCAGAAAAGGCCTTAAAGGCTTTTATTGATGTTGTTACAGAAGAATTAACAAAGGGTGAGAAGGTTCAGTTAGTAGGTTTCGGTACTTTTGAGGTTTCCGAAAGACCTGCAAGAACCGGAAGAAATCCTTTAACAAAGGAAACAATCGAAATCGCTGCATCTAAAGCACCTAAGTTCAAAGCTGGTAAGGCATTAAAGGATGTTATCAACGCATAGTTGATTGAAAAATGGAAAAGGCTGTTTTAAATTCCGGATCTCGCTGGGGTGTAGGGTTTTTAAAACAGCCTTTTTATTATGCGCGAAGGCAAAGTGAGCAGGATTAGCTGCAGCAGGGCGTGAGAAAGGGAAGGCCTGATTAATCCTGCTGCAGGTAAGAATGTGAGCGCGCCCGCGATCTGTAAGAAAGCTGTATTATTGCTTTCTTACGGATGCGCGAAGGCAAAGTGAGAAGGATTAGCTGCAGCAGGGGAAGCGGGAAAGGAAGGCATATGAGACTGGATAAATTTCTAAAGGTATCAAGATTAATAAAAAGGCGTACCATAGCCAATGAGGCCTGCGATGCGGGCAGGGTAACGATCAACGGAAAGCTTGCCAAGGCATCTGCGACCGTCAAGGTCGGTGACGTGATAGAGATTGGCTTTGGCGGTAAGGCTGTTAAGGTAGAGGTCCTTGATGTACAGGAGACTACCAGGAAAGATGATGCGAAGGAATTATATAAATATGTATAGTGCCCCCTTGCATCAAGCGGACAACTTCATGAATTCTAAGCTTAAGATGGAATTAAGTGGCAAGTCTTCTCATATACTTAAAAAGATATATCCTGTACCGTAATTTTGGGGATAAATCAAAAGGTATTGTATGGGGAGGCTTTTTTCTATGGAAGAAAAGCAACAGGTCCTGAAAGGCCACAGATTAAATATCAATGCTCGAAAAAACGCTATGATTACCGGTGTTAATGATGTCCTTTCCTTTGATGCGGGAGAGGTCCTGCTTCAGACAGAGCAGGGAGTGCTGATGATACGGGGAAGTGAGCTGCATGTAAACCGGCTGACGCTGGAAAAGGGTGAGGTAGATATTGACGGTCGGATAGACAGCTTAACCTATTCGGACCAGGCAGGTACAAAATCGGGAGAATCCTTATTTGGCAGGCTTTTTAAATAGGAGGCCTGTATGAATGAAGCGATTTCTATTGAACTTTGGTTTTTTCTCGTGTCCATAGCAAGCGGGGCGATTTTGCTTGCAGTTTATGATGTTTTTCGCATTCTGCGCAGGCTGATAAAGCATGACAGCTTACTCATAGCATTGGAGGATCTTTTGTTCTGGCTGGGGGCAAGCTTATTTATCTTTGCCATGATGTTTCGGGAAAACGATGGGATTATACGAGGCTTCTCAATTATGGGAATGGCAATCGGAATGGTGCTGTATCATTTCATGATCAGCGACCTGATTGTCAGCTTAATTACAAAATTAATTCGGTTGCTGTTTGGCCCCTTTGTCTTTGTATACAAGAAGATAAAGGGTTTACTTGCATTTCTAAAAAATAAGGTACATAAAATTGTGAAATTTCTTGCCAGACGATTGAAAAAACATACAAAATCGGTTAGAATGGCATTGAATAAGAGAAAACAGGCCATAGCACAAAAAAATAAGCTGCGGTCTGACAAGAAGCTTTTAAAGAAACAAAAAGCAAGGGAAGAAAAGCAGGCACGCAGACAGGCCCGCTCTAAAGCGGCCGGAAAGCCGGAAACCAAAGCGGAGAAGGCGCCGGAGAGTACCAGAACAGCCAGGCCTGCGGTAACACTTGAGAGAGTTGAGCCGGGTACTCTGTATAAGACAGAGCAAATAAAAAAGAATGTAAAGTAATTTGTTTGGTTCATTAATAACGGGAGATGGTAATCATGAGAAGAAGACGTAAGAATAAGACAGGTGCCGGGATCATTGCTTTTGTGGTCCTGATTCTGTTTGCAATTATTTCTTATCGAAGAATGGGACTTGCCCAGGAGCTGAAAGCGGACCAGCTTGAGCTGACACGACTGGATGGACAGATCCAGGAGCAGGAGGATCGCAAGCTTGATATTGAAGAACTGAAGAAATATACGGAATCAAAGCAGTACATAGAGGATATCGCCAGACAGAAGCTCGGACTAGTCTATAAGGATGAAATTTTGTTTGAAAAAGAGGACGAATAAAATGATTGACAAGCTTTCGCAAAGCAGATATAATAAAGTTCGCCCAAGTGCTTAGTACGGCTTTGGTAATTGTCACTTTGGCGAAGTAGCTCAGTTGGCGAGAGCATGCGGTTCATACCCGCAGTGTCGGCGGTTCAAATCCGTCCTTCGCTATTTAGAACAGGGAGTTGATTTTCAACTCCCTGTTTATTTTTACACCCTTCTGCATATCACAAGCCTGCTTGTGATATGCACCAATAAATAGTTTGAAAGATACTTTCAAACTTTTGCCTCTGCCGGTGGTTGAGGCTCTTTTTAATGGGGATGAAAATCTTAAGGCTATTATGCTGTTAAATAAAATCAGGCCCCTCAATTCGTGTAAATCGCCATTTCCATGGGGTTCTTGTCAAAAACTTTTTTGTGAAACAGCCTTAAATTTGACAAAGATTTTAAAAGGCCCTGCCTATAATAACAACACAGTCAGGAACTAATCCGAAGGGACAGGAGGAATTATAATTGAAAAATTTTAATCGAAGAACACTGCTGATTCACGTAATCGGCTTTATTATTGCCAGGGCATCCTTTTATGGAATGAATCCACTGGCAATCGGATATTTTACGGCCGCCTATCTTGAGAAGACAGGAGGGGGACTTGCCTTTGTTGTGATATTTGCAGGAATAATATCGGTAATGGAGCCGGTGCAGATGCTAAAATATACGCTGACGATGATCTGCATGGTAATCATATTCCAGTCACCCCTGTTTCGAAATAAAACGGTTTCAAAGCCGTTTTTATATACGCTGCCGTCTGTTGTGCTTTTTATATTTTCCATGATAGGTGCGCAGACAGGGATTACGATGCAGAAGACGGTTATCATGGCAGGACTGGAGGCAGTAATTGCCCTGGTGGCAGCAGCCCTGTTTAAGAATGGAATAAACTTTATACAGCAGTCGGCTAAGGGAATTAAAATGAATAATGAGCAGATGGTCAGCATGGCGGTGATGGTGGCGGTATGTATTTATGCAATTCCCCAGTTCCAGAATGATTATCTTGCACCGATGGAAACAGCGGTATTTTTTATCATATTATTTTTTACCTACAAATACGGAGTCGGACAGGGGACGATTACCGGGGCGGTCTGCGGCTTTGCTCTTAGCCTGAGGGGTGTACCGATATCGGAGGTCGGGCTGTTAACGATGATGGGTATCGTTCCGGCCATCTTTCGGGAAATGGGAAGAATACCGGCCGCATCCATCTTTGTGATTACAGCGGCTTTGATGGGAACGATTAATGATGCCATGACCCTGAGCTTAAAGGAAATGGGGGCGCTTATATCGGCAGTGGTTTTATTTTTGCTTTTGCCTGGAAGCATCATTTACCGGGTAGATGTGGCGGGAGGAATAGGAAAGCAGGAACAGCTGGCCTCCCAGAATTTAAAGAATATTGCAAAAACAAGAATGAAGGTATTTTCCGAATCCTTTTTAAAGCTTTCCAAAACGTTGAATACCATATCGGAAAAGCAGACTGGTGTGAAACAGCCGGAGATTAATCAAATCTTTGAAACGATATCTGAAAAGCTGTGCAAGAACTGCAGCAACTGCAATAAATGCTGGGAGAATCAATTCCAGGAGACCTATCAGGCGGCCTGTATGGTATTTGAAACCGCCGAGAAGAAGGGCGTGGTGGGTAAGGAGGATATTCCGGCCGGTTTTCTTGAGGGGTGCATCTGCGCGGAGGAATTTATCGCAGAGACCAACCGGGGCTTTGAGCTTGCCAAATTAAACCGCATCTTAAACAGCAGAATTTTAGAGAGCAGAGAGGTTATTGCGGAACAGCTAAGGGAGGTATCCACAGTCATTCAGGATATTACGGGAGATATTTACGGGGCAGTCGAGGTAGCCCGCATCGAGGAGGAGAGGGTGGTAAAAAGACTGCGCAGCGAACATATCATAGCAAAGGATATTACAATCTTCGAGCGGGGGAATAAAAGAAAGGAAATAATCCTTAGCGCGGCCTGCCGTGGCGGCAGGTGTGTTACAGCCAAGGAGGCGGCAGCTATTATATCAGAGGCCCTGGGAGTAAGGGTCAAGGTATCCGAGTCCTCCAAGTCGGTTATAGCAAGGGAATATGAAAGCTTTACCTTCATTGAGGATACCAAATTCAAGATACTTTCCGGCGTGGCGAGGGCCATGAAGGAGGCGGTATCCGGTGACAATTTTTCATTGCTGCCCCTGGAGTCGGGGGAATATATGATAGCTCTGTCCGACGGGATGGGAACGGGTAAGGAGGCAGGGGATGAAAGTGAGATGGTGATGTCCCTTCTGGAGCAAATGATAGAATCCGGCTTTAAAGCGGAAACAGCCATAAAGCTCATTAATTCCAGCCTGGTGCTTAAGACGGACAGGCAGGCCTTTTCCACCATTGATATGAGCATTATCAATCTTTTCACCGGGATGTGTGAATTTATTAAAATAGGGGCGGCAGCAGCCTTTATCAAGAGGGATAACTGGGTGGAGACGATCACCTCCACTACGATGCCCATCGGTATGTTCGGGAATGTCGATTATGATACGGTTACCAAAAAGCTCTATGAAGGAGATATTATCATTATGGTTACCGATGGGGTGCTGGACAGCTTTCCGGAAGAAAATAAGGAAGCAGCCATGGAGAAGCTGATCATGGAGATTAAGAGCAGGAATCCGCAGGAGATAGCCAACCGAATTCTTGATAAAACCCTTGCCCAGAGTAATTTTGAACCAATTGATGACATGACTGTAATAACTGCCGGAATGTGGTTAAAATAAGAAAATGAGAAAAATCAATTGAAATATGGATACAAAAAGGTTAGAATTGAAATGATATGTTATGGTATTTTACGCCAAAGATGGGATAATGATGTTAAGCAAAGCATGGGACTGCATAAAAGTGAATAGAATGATAGAAAAGGGAGATAGGATTGTCGCGGGAGTATCTGGTGGAGCCGATTCTGTCTGCCTTTTGTATGTATTGAAGCAGTATTGCAGGGAGTGCGGTGCGCAGGTAATAGCAGTACATGTCAATCACGGTATCCGGGGTGAGGAAGCGGCACGCGACGAGCAGTTTGTAAAGGACCTTTGTGACGGCTGGGGGATAGAATGCATAAGCTATTATCATAATGTCAGGAAAATAGCCGGACAATTAAAGCTTTCCGAGGAGGAAGCAGGCAGAAAGGTCCGTTATGATACGTTTTTGGAGGTTTGTGAAGCAAGAGAGTGTAATAAAATAGCAATTGCGCATAATAGAAATGATAATGCGGAAACCATCCTGTTTCATTTGTTTCGCGGCACCGGATTAAAGGGCTTATCCGGCATTGAACCAAGACGAGTCATTCCTTCGGCTGCCGGCGACATAACGATAATCCGGCCGCTCCTTGATACCGACCGGAATGAGATTGAAGTATTTCTTCGCCGGGAGGGGATCTCCTGGCAGACGGATTCTACAAATTTGACGGAGGACTATAGCAGAAATAAAATTCGTATCAGGATACTTAAGTCTGCGGTGGAGGATATTAACTCCGGTGCGGTGGGCAATATCACCGGTGCTGCCGCCTGCATCAGGGAAGCCGCAGATTATATAGAGACCGGAGTAAGAAGCTGCTATGAACGTCTGGTAACAGAACAGGAGGCCTCTTACCGGGTTTTGACAAGCGGTATGCGTACAGAGCATCCGGTCATACAAAAAGGACTTATATTTCAGATATTGGAGAAGCTTGCCGGCAAGCGAAAGGACCTAGAGGAGAAGCATGTAAAAGCAGTGTGCGAGCTTCTTGATAAACAGGTAGGACGAATGGTGCATCTGCCCTATGGGATCGTTGCAGAACGGGAATATGATCACATCAGGCTCTCCTGCGACAGCCGGGAGGAGCCGGACAGCTACGGGAAGTCTCTGGCTTTTTCCGTACCGGTTAACATACCCGGAAGGACTTATCTGCCCCGGCAGGCGATGATTTTTGAGACAGAATTAATAAATTATAAAAATAATATAACGATTTCGAAAAACAGTTGTGTGAAATGGTTTGATTATGATAAAATAGAAAATGCTGTTGAAATAAGAACCAGAAGGGAAGGAGATTATATTCAAATCAATTCTTCCGGTGGTAATAAGAAATTGAAGGACTATTATATTGATCATAAAATTCCCCGCAGGCTCCGGGACAGTAAGCTTTTGGTTACGGACGGAAGCCATGTTATGTGGATAGTAGGCGAAGGGGAACGAATGAGTGAAAGATATAAGATAGATACTACCACGACAAAAGTACTGGTGATGAAAATGATTGGTTTGGAGGAAGACACGGATGACAAGTAAGGTAAGAGTCATGCTTTCTGAGGAGCAGGTAGACTTAAGGATAAAAGAGCTGGCACAGCAAATCAGTGAGGACTATTCCGGCAAAAGTGTACACCTGATCTGTATCTTAAAGGGGAGTGTATTTTTCAGCTGCGAACTGGCCAAACGGCTTACCATACCGGCTACGCTGGATTTTATGTCCGTATCAAGCTATGGCAGCGAGACGGTAAGTTCGGGAAGGGTCAGAATTTTAAAGGACCTGGATGAATCCATTCAAGGAAAAAATGTAATTATTATAGAGGATATCATAGATTCCGGAAGAACCTTATCCTACCTTCGGGATCTGCTTGCAGCAAGAGCGCCGGAAAGTCTTGCAATCTGTACACTTCTCGATAAGCCGGACCGCAGGGAAATCAATGTGGAAGTGAACTATGTGGGCTTTGCTATCCCGGATGAGTTTGTAGTGGGATATGGGCTGGATTATAATCAGTATTACAGAAATCTTCCCTACGTCGGCGTTGTGGAACAGTAAGGGATAAACACCGGATGCAGCTTTGGTTACTGATACGGTTATGGCGTTTTGCAAACGCCTGATTAATAATAGATAAGGAGGTTGTTCAGTGAGAAAACAGATGAAAGGATATGGCTGGTATATCATCATTCTGCTAATTCTGGTTGGGGCTTATTATTTATCCACCAGCATTGATTTGAAGGATTCGGATGAATACAATAAAGCCCAGTTTGTGAAGGATATTGAGAATGAGACAATCGTCAGCGTTGACATATATCCAAATCAGGAGGTGCCTACCGGACAGGTAACGGTAGCCTTGAAGGATGGAAAGGAAAAGAGCTTCTATGTAACAGATGTTAATGAGATTGAGAAAATAGCCACAGATGCGGGAATAGATAAAACCTATACCCATAATGTCGATAAGCCCAGTTGGTTTTTAACCTCTGTACTGCCTTATATTCTGGTATTTATCATAATCATCGTATTATTTTCCTTTTTGTCAAATCAGGCAGCGGTGGGCGGAGGTAACAGCAAGGTGATGAATTTTGGTAAAAGCCGTGCGAAGATGACTACCGAAGAGAACAAATCCACTACCTTTAAAAATGTGGCGGGTCTGGATGAAGAAAAAGAAGAATTAAAGGAGATCGTTGATTTCCTCAAATCCCCGAAGAAATATATCCAGGTAGGAGCGAGAATTCCCAAGGGCGTGCTTCTGGTAGGCCCTCCCGGAACGGGTAAAACCTTATTAGCCAAGGCAGTCGCCGGTGAAGCAGGCGTGCCCTTCTTCTCTATATCAGGCTCTGATTTCGTAGAAATGTTTGTCGGTGTCGGTGCCTCCAGAGTAAGGGATTTATTCGAGGAAGCCAAGAAGAATTCTCCCTGTATTGTATTTATCGATGAAATAGATGCTGTTGCAAGACGCCGCGGTACCGGTATGGGCGGCGGACATGATGAAAGGGAACAGACCTTAAACCAGCTGTTGGTTGAGATGGACGGCTTTGGTGTAAATGAGGGTATCATTGTCATGGCGGCAACAAATCGTGTAGATATTTTGGACCCGGCAATCCTTAGACCCGGACGCTTTGACCGTAAGGTTACGGTTGGACGCCCCGATGTAAAGGGCCGGGAGGAAATCCTGCAGGTGCACGCGAAGGGTAAGCCCCTTGGCGATGATGTGGATTTGAAGCAGATTGCCCAGACAACGGCGGGCTTTACTGGCGCGGATCTTGAAAACCTGATGAATGAGGCGGCAATCGGTGCTGCGAGAGATAACAGAAGCTTTATCAACAGTGAGGATATTAAGAAGTCCTTCATAAAGGTTGGAATCGGAACCGAGAAGAAGAGCAAGGTGGTAACCGAGAAGGAAAAGAGAATTACTGCATATCATGAAGCAGGCCATGCGATTTTATACCATGTCCTGCCGGATGTAGGACCGGTATATACCATATCCATCATTCCGACCGGTAACGGTGCTGCAGGCTTTACCATGCCCCTTCCCGAGAAGGATGAGATGTTCAACACCAAGGGCAGAATGAAGCAGGATATAGTTGTAGACCTTGCTGGAAGAGCTGCCGAGGAATTGATCTTTGACGATATCACCACAGGAGCCTCCCAGGATATCAAGGTTGCAACCAAAACCGCAAGGGCCATGATAACCCGCTATGGCTTTTCCGATGCAATCGGTATGGTGAATTATGATAACGACGATGACGAGGTATTTATCGGAAGGGATCTGGCACATACCAGAAGCTACAGTGAAAACATTGCAAACCGCATTGATGACGAGGTCAGAAAGATTATTGATGAATGCTATGCGGAGGCAAAGCGTATTCTGTTGGAAAATAAAGAGGTTCTTGAAGCTTGTGCCAAGCTGTTAATAGAAAAAGAAAGAATTACCCGGGAAGAATTCGAGTCATTATTCAGCGACAAAACGGAATTGATTACTGAAAATTGAAAAGTACCTTCGCAATTGTTTTTTCAATGAATAAAGTATTTTCCTGTTGAAACATGGTGTTATAGAGGGAAATGAAGTATAATTTGTGCAACATGACGGAAAAATGAAAGAAAATTTGTAAAGTTTGTGCACACTTATTTTGAACACCATGCTATACTATCAATGTAAACCCCAATACATTATATAGTTTTTGCTACACCCCCCATAAGTAACAAAAATACCTTCTCCGAAAAAGGGCAGTCCCATAACTGCCCTTTTTTACGTCCTGTTTGCAGCCAAATCAAAGTATAGTATACTGCATAAAATTCTCATTTTTCACAAATCCAAAATCAGTATACAATAGTACCCCGGCATCAGAGGCCGTAATCTGCACAGCACAGCAGCCATATGCCTTTGCCTCTTCAACCACCTTGCCCAGCAAAACTTTGGCGATTCCTCTTCGCCGGTATTCCTCTAAAGTATACATACTGGATAACAGGCAAATCTTTCCGCTGGGATTGCTATAATAGGGCGGCTTTTCAACAAATGACATTCCGCTGGTCGCAATTATTTTTTTATCCTCCAGAGCCAGCCAGGATACGAAAGTTCCATCGGACAAGTGTCTAAGGTAATAATCAGAAAGAGCCGGAGCCAAATCAAAGGTAGCCCTGGCTCCTTCCTCCTGCAATTGGCTGATACGCATGGAGATAAAAACAGGAAGATCGTCTGTATTTAATTTTCTGTAATAGATATCGCTCATATTTAACCCCATATAATATCTGCTCTTTTGCAATTCGAACGTAACAGGGCACTTCGAAAGGAAAAGATTCGATATTCATTCCTGCCATCAAAAATGATGGATATTGTTTTGGTATATATATTTGTATTCGGTTCATATTCTCTTATGACAAGACTGGCTTTGACATTTTTGGTTATTTCGAATAAGGACATCATACCAATTCCACTTCCGCCCTGCTCTGCATGTGTAGTTGCCCGCTTTTTCCCTAATAGATAAAGAGTATCAGCATCAAAGGATATTCCGCTATCACTGATACTTACGATATCAAGCTCATGAGCGGTTTCGAATTGTACTAAAATCTTCTTTGTTTCGGCGAAGCTGACCGCGATCATGGAATTTTCAATAAGATCAGCAAAGACGGTACATAAATCCCTTTCAGGAATATATATTTCCGTTAATAAGCTGGGATTGCCGAGAACCTCCATATCAAAGACAATACCATTGCTCTCGGCGCGGTGGAGCATATACTCTGACATAGTATCAATTAAGAAAATATCTGTCTTGGGCAATGCTTTTGAGTCCGACTGGTGATCAGGGAGGATACCGGAGCGTTCCTTTGCCAATTCTTCGAGCTGCTCCAGAATAGAGTATCCCTTAGCTTCAATACCGGCGGTGTCCTGTATCCCGGCAACAATAAAAGAGCGAACGGCTTTTTCCATTGATGGGATAAGCTTATTATCACGATGAATCATTTCTGACATGTTATCATTATCATTCTTAAGCTTTTGTATATACTCGTCTTTTTCTTTGATAATAGAATGAGTATAATCCAGTTCCTTTGACCTTTGCCTTTCCACATATAGAGAAGTTAAGCTTTCTTTCCACCAGATAAACAATAGCAGGGAGATAAAGGCCAAAACAATCATGGATTCGGCAATGACAGAATAACGTTCCCGAGAGTCACCGGCAATGATGAAAAAAAGAAATATAAAAAAACAGAATATCATACCGATGTAGCGGGAGTCATTTTTATATAGAAAGGGAAATCCATTTTTAAATCGCTTGATTTTAAATAATAAAATAGTCAGGATAGAATGTACAGCAAATAAAATCAAATAAAGAAGAATTTCATGTGAAATATGAAGCACGTATTGCAGTGTAATGTTAATTAAGGAAGCCGGTATACTCGATACAAGCTTAATTGCAAAGGAAATGCCAAATGAGATTACGAGCGCTGTTGCACAAAGTCCCCAGGCAGTTCTAAATATAATTCTTATGGCTATACAGGAGAGAAAAAGCATGATTAATATGATGATTGAAGAAAAATCAATACTTAGAGATATCACTGCGACAGACAAAACAGAAATCAGCATACTGGATAATACAAAAGTAAGCCATTTTAAATTGGAAATGTTTTTTATATTTAAAACCTTGATATAGATATAAAAACTCCAAAAAACGATAGCCAAATATATTATAAAAGTATATAGCATATAATCATCACCATATTTTCCAACAAGAATATACTTTTTTCTACATGATTCAATTACAAAAAGGAATATAAAAAAAACCCATAATTATTTATCTTTTCATTATCAAATGTAAATATGGAGGAGATAAAAATTATGTGGATGGATTTGTGGAAAAGTATTATTAAATGTATTAGTTTAAGGTAACGTTTCAATCACTGTACGGCTTCGTACAGTGATTTTACTGTACAGGATGATCTCTCTTTATCTTTTCTGCATAATAATAAATGAATTCCGTAAGGGTAGGAACTCCCTTAGCAGGATTAATTCTTGCTGTATAATACCGTTCTAAGTCATCGATGCAGGAAGTTCTCCAGGCCCTGTTAATGGCATTCTGCATAGCCCGCTCAACACTGCCATCAGACTTTCTGTATATTTGGGCGATTTTGGAGCAAATGTAGGTCGGATGATCTGACATAACCAGCTGAATAGCGTCCAGCAGATACTTTCTTCCCACAGCCTTCGGGCTTATTCCGACAAAATCAAGCTCCCGGCTAATCCTATTTACAATCCCTTTTGTATTCTGGAAACTAAACGCCAGAGTAGATGGATGCTTTGCAGATTTCTGCAGATAGTCTGTTTTTCGGATGGTTGTTTTCATGATTCTAAGAAACTCTATTACGCTTTTTGCACTGTAATCCTGCTGATATTTCGCCATAATAAAATCAGCACCCATAGATCTTACCTGCCCGTGGGTAAGATCACTTGCATTATTTGTAGTAACTAATATATACGGAAATATAGAGAGGCTCAACTCGCGTAGATCTTTAAGAAAAACAATACCGCTGCCGCTGCCTCTGTGCAGCTCCAAATCCAGAATAACGGCATCGGGAAGGTAATCCAGCACATATTGAATTGCCTCCGTCGAGCTGTTCGTCGTACCAATCAAATGAATATCATCGGCAGAAGCGGTATAGTCAATAAATGCTCTGCATTCGTCGGGATCATCTTCAACAATAAGGACAGATAATTCTTCGCTCATGATATCATCCCCCAAATTTGAATTTATAATAATTATATATCAAAAACCAACATTTAGCAACGAAATATAACAATTATTTCTAATATAAGAATTGTCTTGTTTTACGTATTATTGTGAAGAAAATAAGCTGTCGTATAGATATAATAACAATTTTACAAATATAAAACAGATGAAGGTAAAGCGACAGATAAAACAGACATAATAAAAAATATGATGTTAACTAATACTGATGGGCAGTTGCAGTTGGCAGGAGAGGGTTTTTTAAAAAAGCTTGCAAGTATTTATAATATAGATTAGGGGAATAAATAAAACAAGCCTGTTACTATGTGACAGGCTTGCTTTATGTTTTAATTGTATCCTCACCTAAACTGGATTTTTACATTGTAAAAACATCAAAATAGTTGTAAAGTATATCCATTGACATTTACTAAAGTGAAGAAAAAAGAGGATAAAACATGAGAGGATTAGTTAATGGAGGAGCTATGGAGCTT
This sequence comes from Bacillota bacterium, assembly GCA_023407175.1. The sequence continues at coordinate 794,334 of JAEYMU010000053.1, read as the reverse complement.
GCATTATTTTGCTTTTGTATCATAGCTGATGCTTATATACTCATAGATTTTTTAAGACCATTTTTCAAAAGAAAATATTTAAAAGATGGATTTGAAATAAAATTCACATCACCGGCATTTCATTATTTTGGACTCTCCTTTATTACCTTAGGAGCAATTTATTTTTTAATTAGGTTCATTACATATAAGGAAATTTATAATATGGTCTTTTTTAGCATGGTTTTTATAACGGTGCTGATGAGACTATCCAAAAGCTATATCATTTTCTGCCGGGACGGTTTACTCATGAATGGAACCTATTTTTTTTATAAAGAAAAACAGGAGGGACAGAAAATTACAGAGCCGTTCTTTGGCAGAATATATGAAATCAGTACTCCGGGCAAGTTTGGCTATGTTTATTTAAGAAGGAAATGTATGGATGAACTAATGAAATCGAAAGGTTTTATTTGTTAAGTTATAGTATTTATAATACAGATGGAAGATTCTGTGTAGTTTGTGTTGCATATAAAAAACATCTACTGTAATATAAAACCATACAATAGTAAACAGCTGATTAATTATATGGTTAAAGTAAAGGGGGCAGATGCTTATATGAAGAAATATTTCATGATAGGGACAGCTGAATGGAAAACTACGGTAAAGGTTTGCATTGTAATCGGGTTTTTTATAGGATTATTAGCTGGGATAAATGTTTTAACAAATTAATAAATATTAGAAAGCTGTACATGAAAGTCTGAAGAAAAATCCAGTAAATTTAGTCGGAGGTTTTATGAAAAGAAAGCTGATGATATTATACTTCTTGGTTTTAACAGCAATGAATACGAGATTAATGATTGACTTGGTAACAGCGGAGGAATCCTGGATTAAGAGCTGCCTTTTGATGGGATTGCTGCTTGGTTATTTATATTCCATCAGTGCTCTGCTATATAAAATAACGGCATTTTATTCCAGTATACCGAAGAATAGTACAATTTATTATTTACAAGCCTGGCGAGGGAATACTAGTATTATGCTGCTACTGCTTCTCACCATAACCTATGTATGTGCAGTCCTATCAAAGGATTATAATGAGCTTTGGCTTATATTTATCGCCTGTGTAGGATTGATTCATACCGGAGATATTTATCAGGTGGTATATATTAATGAAGGACTGAAGTATTACTATAGCGATAAATTGGATAAGGCTGTTGAGATCACATCTTATGAAAAGAAAGACAAATATATTGCACTTAACCTGAGCAGGGCGGATAATGCTATTGTCAGTACATGCTTAAGAAGCAGAAGAAGCAGGGCTAGTTTAGAGAAATTATTTCCATGATTTGAATTACAACCTATCTTCTTGCCAAGGCAGAGCCGGAAATATCATACAAGGTTAAATTTTGCTAAACAAGCGTAACATGGCAACAGAGTAGAGTTAATGCCAACTGGTCCAAGCTGCTATATTCCTTCAAGGAAGTGCGTATACTTAAAATATAATGAACCATGGTTCAGTTAATATAAAAACCGGGAAGGTATCACTGATACCGAACCGGTTTTCTAAATGCGTCATACATGACGCATTAGTATGCATTGTTCCTTGAAAGGAGTGATCGTATGCTGATTGTACGCAACAGCTTTCTCAAATATACATTTCTTTTTATTACAGGTGGTTTCACCTATGGTTTGGTAGAGATACTATCCCGGGGGTTCTCCCATATCTCCATGTTCCTTGCGGGAGGTATCTGCTTCCTTCTGGTAGGGGATTTGAATGAGGGTTTCACCTGGGACATGTCAGTTATCAGCCAGATGGTGATATCCGCACTGATTATAACCTCGGTGGAACTGGCCGCAGGTATCATCGCCAATCTCTGGCTTAAGCTGAATGTCTGGGATTATTCCAGCCTACCCTACAATTTTATGGGACAAATCTGTCTTTTGTATACAAATATCTGGTTTTTTCTATCATTACCCGCAATACTGATGGATGATTACCTAAGGTACCATTTTCTTGGGGAGGAAAAGCCCCATTACAGGATTTTTTAGTCTGGAAGGCTTCATCAGTATAGAAAACTATGGAATAAGTACACAGTACTTATCCAGCAACTGAACCGGATGATAGGATAGCTTGGAGGTACGCAAACCTTCATCTCCTACATCCTCTTCACGGTTGATATATTTTATTCCATATTGCATCATATCGCTTGCAAATTCCTTCACAATCATCTGGTAAGAGCCCTGATAATCTCTGTTTGCTTTTTCGATATGGCAGTATAGGGTATCGTTGACAATCTCTCCGATGGACAGGGCGATGATTTTACCCTCCACCTCGATAAAAGCTCCGGGCAGGCCGAAAGCTTCCAGATAAGGCATTAACTCCAGTGTTCGGTTCAGCTCTTCCCTTGCCAGGGCTGCTTCCTTTGCATGGTTTTGCTCATAATCAATTAAGAAATCAATGACCTGGTCAAGGTTATCCTTGGTTATCCTCTGATATTTATAATCAGGATATAATTTCTTGAATTTGTTGATATGGTTTCTCTGACCGCTGTATTTGCGGCCCGCCATTTCTGCAAGGTCCTCTGCCAGATACAGGTAATCCGCCCAGTCTCGGCTTGGATTACAGGGAATTGTTCCATGGTATTCATTCTTAAGTGTGGCAATAGCTTCTTCCGGAACGGTACAAAACCAGAGAGGAATATTACATGCAGCGCAGTATTCCTTTAACGCTTCCATGGTCTTAGGGAGGGAACCGCCCCCTGCCGGAAAGGTAAATGAAGTTCTTCCCATAAATTTTACTTTATATAAGATCATATCATCATAAATAGTAAAGCTGGTGTCATAAAACTCACGCCACATATACATTGCTCCAACGGTATAATCGCTGGTACGGCTAATCTTATATTTGAAGTATTCCGCCGATTTCATAATATTATCAGCGGTAATCGGATCAAATTTTAACATAAAACACTTCCTATTCATCCATTGTTAGAATTTTATGGTAGGTATTGAATGATTTAATTGCGACAAAATTCACTATAGCATAAGGTTTGGCAGATGTCCAGACTATCCATTCTATTAAATTTTTCTAAAGCCGGTAGATTTGATTATGCCAATTATGATAAAATAAAGGTATCGTTTGATACGAAGAAGCCTCTTTGGAAATGGAGTAATCATGAAAATACTACTTGTCGCAGTTAATGCGAAATATATACATTCGAATCTGGCTGTATATAGTCTGCGGGCATATGCAAATAAGTATGCAGGAGATATAAAAATTGTTGAGATGACAATTAACCACCCGGAGGAGGAGATATTAAAAGCAATATACAGGGAGAAGGCCGGAGTGGTTGCTTTTTCCTGTTATATCTGGAATATCGGAATAATACGGAGGGTTGCCGCAGAGTTAAGGAAGCTTGAGCCTAAGATAAAAATATGGTTTGGCGGTCCGGAGGTTACCTATGATGCACATAGATGCCTGACGAGTAACAAGTTTCTTGACGGTATTATGCTTGGAGAGGGTGAGCAGACCTTTCTTGAGCTGGCAGGCTTTTATCTGGAAGGGCCGGGAAGCCTTGAGGACATTGCCGGACTGGCCTTTCGGGAGAGTGCCGGGGATTTTTCCATTAGTATACCTGCGCCTAAGGCAGAGGAGCAAATCCATATGACCTCTCAGAGGAAGCCGTTAATTCTGGATACCATTCCTTTTCCCTATGAGGATATGGAGGTGTTTCAAAACAGAATCATTTATTATGAAAGCAGCAGAGGATGTCCCTTCTCCTGCAGCTACTGTTTATCATCAATAGATAGAGGAGTCAGGCTTCGAAGCGCCGTCCTGGTCAAGCAGGAGCTTAAAAAGCTGCTGGATTACAAGGTTCCCCAGGTGAAGTTTGTTGACCGCACCTTCAATTGCAATAAGAAGCATGCAATGGAAATTTGGAGCTTTATTAAAGAGAATGATAATGGAATTACCAACTTTCACTTTGAGATATCGGCAGAGCTTTTAACAGAGGAGGAGCTAGAGCTCCTATCCTCTTTACGGCCCGGACTGATACAGCTTGAAATTGGAGTCCAGAGTACAAATCAGGATACCTTAAGGGCAATCCACCGAAGCATGGATTTGGACAGGCTTAAGGATAACGTAGAGAAAATCAGAGCAGGAAGGAATATAAACCAGCACCTGGACCTGATCGCCGGGCTTCCTTTGGAGGATGAGGTCTCCTTTGAGAAATCCTTTGGAGAGGTTTATGCAATGAAGCCGGATCAGCTTCAACTGGGCTTCCTTAAGGTTTTAAAGGGGTCTCCTATAGAGCAGGAAAGCAGCTCCTACGGGATTGTCTTCCGTGATGAACCTCCCTATGAGGTACTGTATACCGAGTATATTGACTATGATGCGCTGCTGCGGTTAAAGGGTATCTGTGAGATGGTGGAGCTTTATTATAACAGTGCCCAATTCACAGCCTCTCTTCGCTATCTGGAAGGATATTATGACTCATCCATGAGGCTATACCGGGAGTTATACGAGTATTACGAGAAAAAGGGACTTTCTTTGATGTCGCACAGCCGGATGAGGCGTTATGAAATCCTTCTGGACTTTTTTGAAGAATTGCTCTCTTTGCCAGGGAGGAAGAAGGAACCGGAGGCGTTTTCCTTATTTAAGGAACTGCTGGTATTTGATTTATTTACACGGGAGGATATCAAGGCAAGGCCCCCCTTTTCACCGGTCAATCCTTTGCAGGGCAGAGGGCAGGAGCTTTATCGCAGGTTTGGGCTTGACCGGGGAACCATCCATTTGGAACAGTTCCAATATGATATCATGACTTTTGTAAATCAGGGGAAGGTGGTAAAGAAGGAGAATATTCTGCTGTTTGATTACAGCCGCCGTGATCCGCGAAGCAGGGCAGCAGCGGTCAGTGTGCTGGAAGGGCAGCCGGATTGTTGCTACTCACCGGGCTGTAAATAGTAACACGGGATTGTACGATGGCTTCCAGGAAATAAGAAGCAGCTTGCATTATTGAAGAAATGTAATTATGATAGGAATAGAAGTAAGGGCAGGTATGCCGGTACGGTGAGAATATTGTACCGGTTCAGGTTTAATGCAAATGTGAGGTAAGATAATTGTAGGTAATGAGGCTTCATAATGTACGGATACGATAAATGATAGAAATGAGGGATTGAATTGACCGAACGAAAAATAACCAAGAAGGAACGGGAGAGGATGCTGCGAATCCTTGATGCTTTGAATAAGCAATATGGAACAGATTACCGCTGCTTTTTAACCTATGAGACACCCTGGCAGCTCCTGATATCCACGATTCTAAGTGCACAATGTACGGATAACAGGGTAAATATTGTAACAAAGGATTTGTATCAAAAGTATAAAACTTTGCAGGATTTTGCCGAGGCCGATCAGGAGGAATTGGAGAAGGATATTCATTCCACCGGCTTTTATAAGAATAAGGCAAAGAACATTATAGCCTGCGCAAAGCAGCTGATTGAAAAGTATGGCGGTGAGGTACCAAGCGATATTGAAGCCTTGACCAACCTGCCGGGGGTGGGCAGAAAGACGGCCAACGTCATTCGTGGCAATGTTTATCATGAGCCAAGCATCGTGGTGGATACCCATGTAACGCGCATCTCCAGGAGACTTGAGTTTACCAAGGAAGAGGACCCGGTTAAGATTGAGTTTGACCTGATGAAGTTTTTACCGAAGGAGCAGTGGATACTTTATAATATCCAGATTATTACACTGGGAAGAAGCATCTGCGTTGCAAGAAATCCAAAATGTTCGGAATGCTTTCTAAAAGACGATTGCAGGCAGCCAGGCTTGAATAAAGTAAGAAAAGAATAAATAATTCTTGAACGATTCAGAAAAAAGGCATAAAATATCCTTACGCTTTCAGCTATGTTCTTACAGATCTAAGGTATAGCATATATGTTGGTGGATATAATAAAAATATAGATTTTTTCAGTATTAAGCCGCAGATAGATCCGTAGACGGAAATTGTCTTTTAAGAAAGCTGTTTGGAAAGGCTTGCGGACAGTGCTCCAATCAGCCTTTCTTTATCATGGATATCGGTATTTGTAACAGCTTTGATTAAATCCATGATTTTATCCGGTTCGCCGTTACTGTGGTATAATTGTGTCAGCAGCAGATAGGAATTTATAACGTCTGTGTGACAGGCTAAGGCATATTCGAGTACGGATATCGCATCCTTTCCATAGCCCAGTTTATTTAACCGCTCGGCCCACTTTTGAAGAATACTGACCAGAAGCGTGTAGTTATTATCATAGTCCGTCAGTTGGCTGATGTTTGCGAGGCCAAACCGAAGCTTTAGCTCTGTGTTGGAGTAGCTGCTTAAATTAAGAGCCTTGTGTCCCGATAATTCCTTCAGGATATCCCGGTAGGAATTGACGGTCTCGTCCGGATGGTCCTTCATTGGCAGGGTCTGCGTGGCAATATCAATGTAATCAAGGGCCGTGATATCGGAGCGGGGAACTAAATTGGAAGCCTGTTCGTGATTCCAAAAGCTATGGATATCTGCCGCGGACTGCTTTGTTGATTTATGTATTTCATAATTCATCCACACGATAAAAACGATTACGAGGGCGGTCATTACCGGAAGTACCATAGGTTTCATACCTTTCCAATATAATAAAAAGAGGTGAATGTTAATGAATTTCTACAGCAAAAAATCAAAGAGAATTATTGCAACAGTTATTATTATAATCCTTATTATTTCCATGATCATACCTTATGCTATCAGTATATTTAGCTAATTCTCCATAAAATCAAATATACATAATACAGGCATAAAAGTCAACGAAGGAAAGAATGTCTTGAATAATCCTCGGTTTATGTTACAATAGGAAGAAGTTACATAAAATACAGCTTCATATGGCTGCAGCTGATACTGGCTGCAGTGCTTCGTGTTAGCGCTGTATTCATGGACAGGGAAGCGTTTTATAGTACCATGGTATAAGTACCATGTCTTCGCTGTTAATCTTGTAAATTGGAGGATGTATATGAGTAGGAAGCAATTTTTATTACCAGCCTTATTCCTTATATCGTTATCCCTAATCCTTGCAGCCAGGCCGGCAGGGGTATCTGCAAAAGAAAACCAGAACATCTGCAAGGGTGTTTATATAGATCAAGTTGATGTCAGCAGTATGACAAGGGAGCAGGCAGAGGCGGCAGTAGGTGAACTGCTTAAGACCTTACAGGCCAAAGGACTTGCTATCACCGTTGGAGAGAATGTGGTTTACTCCACTCTGGGTGATGTGGGCTATACAGCGGATATCGGCAGTGCGGTGGGTGAAGCATTGAATGTGGGCGAGACCGGAAATCTGATCAAGCGCTACAAGGAGCTTAAGGATGTGGAGCAGGGAAGCCTGGTGATTTCCCTGGCGATTACCTATGATGAAAGTAAGATTAAGGATATTGTTACCAATGATGTAAGCGCCTTTAATATAGCACCGGTGAATGCTTCCGTATCCATCAAGAGCGGTAAGTTGGTTTATACCGACCATGTAGTCGGAAGCAAGGTCGATATCGATGGGACAGTTAAGGTGATAGAGGATACCATCAATACCTGGAACCGTCAGGATATTATCGTAAATGCCGTAGTGGAAGAGGATATGCCCCAGTATACGAGGGATATAGTAGAGCAGTGCAATACGGTATTAGGAACCTACACCACGGAATATGCAACCTCTGCCTGGGGAAGGGCGGAAAATCTGGCCAATGGAGCAAGGCTGATCAATAATGCCGTACTCTATCCGGGCGATACCTTTTCAGCCTATGAGTATCTGTCTCCGTTTACAAAGGCAAATGGATATGAGGTTGCGGGTGCCTATCTTCAAGGCAAGGTAATTGACAGTGTGGGTGGCGGAGCCTGTCAGGTAACAACCACTCTGTATAATGCGGTACTATTGTCCGAGCTTGAGGTGGTGGAGCGTCAAAACCACTCCATGACAATCAGCTATGTAGATTTAGCCAGGGATGCGGCTATTGCCGGAACCAGCAAGGATTTTAAATTCAAAAACGATACGGATGCTCCGATTTTAATCGAAGCAAGTACGAAAAATAGAACAATTACCTTTACAATATGGGGGCATGAAAAAAGGGATACAGAAAACCGGCAGATTAAATTTGAATCGGAGATTATATCAAAGACGAATCCGCCTGCGGATATCGTAACAAAGGACCCTACAAAGCCGACTTCCTATTCCAAAGTAACTACAGCCGCCCATATCGGCTATCGAGCGAAGCTATGGAAAATTGTATATGAAAACGGTGTGCAAGTAGATAAAATTCTGATCAATACCAGTAGTTATCAGGCGGCTGCCAGATGTGTCACCGTAGGGACGAAGACAGTAGAGGAAGATACGGAAGAAGATACCGATAATAGTAAAGACTCGGATAAGTCCGGCTCTGGTGGGAAGAGCTCCGACGAGGATCAGAATCTGGCGAATCCCGATGACCAGCTGCAGGGGGACATCTGGGACCCGCTGGCATGAATGCCGGGGATTGAAAATAATATAAATAATACAGAGGAATTCAATGAACCTTGGAAAAATATCTGAAACAGTCCTGAAAAGGTCTGTATTAAATCAAATAAAGCATAGACGAAGTGAGGTTTTGGTTGGCCCGGCGGTTGGAGAGGATTGCAGTGTATTGGATATCGGACCGGAGGAAGTACTGGTAATCTCTACGGACCCTATTACAGGCACGGCAAAGGATATCGGAACGCTGGCAGTCAATATAACCGCCAATGATATTGCCTCCAACGGAGCCGAGGTGATCGGGCTTATGCTCACCATACTCCTGCCGGAGGGAACCCAGGAGGCAGAGCTTAGGAATATCATGAAGGATATTGAAGCGGTCTGTACAAAGCTTCATATCGAGGTGATCGGCGGTCATACGGAAGTGACAAAGGCTGTAAGTCAGCCGGTCGTTACCGTTACCGGAGTCGGTAAGATGAAAAAGACTGAAATAATCAAGACGGCAGGTGCCAGAAGCGGACAGGAAATTGTCATGACGAAATGGGCCGGTCTTGAGGGCACAGCGATTATTGCTGCGGCCAGGGAAGAGGAGCTGAAAGCGAAATACCCGGCCAGCTTTATCGATAATGCGAAAAAAATGATAGATTACATCAGCGTTGTACCGGACGCGGGGGTTGCCCGAGCGGTTGGCGTGACATCAATGCATGATGTCACGGAAGGCGGAATATTCGGTGCGCTGTGGGAGATTGGAGCTGCCTCCAGGGTTGGCCTTGAGGTAGATTTAAAAAAGATTCTCCTGAAGCAGGAAACGGTGGAAATCTGTGAGTTCTATGATCTTAACCCGTATATGCTGATATCCAGTGGCTGTATGCTGATGATTACGGATAAGGGGAACCAGCTTGTTCAACAGCTGAACGCGGCTGGCATTGCCGCTGCGGTTATTGGCAGAATTACAGAGGGGAATGACAGGATTATTATCAATGAAGAGGAAAGACGTTTTCTGGAGCCACCCAAAAGCGATGAGCTTTATAAGGTAATGTGAGGCTTTATGATTGAAAGGGAACTGCCGCAGGCCGGCAGAATGGAGGTTAAGCGATGAAGGAGAAGATTTTAACTGCGATTGATAAAAACAGTAAGATTTCAGCCGCGGATTTGGCCATTATGTTAGGATCGACAGAAGCAGAGGTAGCTGCCGCAATTAAGGAGATGGAGGAGGATACTGTCATCTGCGGTTACCCTACCTTGATTAACTGGGATAAGATACATTGCGAGAGAGTCACCGCTTTAATTGAAGTAAAGGTAACTCCCCAGAGAGGCTTGGGCTTTGATAAAATTGCGGAGCGTATCTGGCAGTTTGATGAGGTGCAGTCCGTATACCTGATGTCGGGAGGCTTTGACCTGACTGTTATTCTGGAAGGCAAAACCATGCGTGAGGTTGCCAATTTTGTATCGGAAAAGCTTGCTCCAATGGAAGCTATTTTAAGTACCGCGACTCATTTTGTATTAAAGAAATACAAGGAGCACGGTTTGCCGCTCGTTCATACCAAACATGATGAAAGGATGCTGATTACACCTTGAGAAATCCATTATCCAAGACAGTAGTAAACATGCCCCCTTCCGGGATACGGAAGTTTTTTGATATTGTAAGTGAAATGAAGGATGCTATTTCACTTGGTGTTGGCGAGCCTGATTTTGATACCCCGTGGCATATTCGTGAGGAGGGTATCTATTCTCTGGAGAAGGGAAGAACCTATTATACCTCCAATGCGGGCCTAAAGGAATTAAAAGAAGAAATTTGTATTTATATGAAACGAAGATTTGGACTGGAATATGATTACCATCAGGAAACGATTGTAACCGTTGGCGGAAGCGAGGGAATTGACATTGCCCTTCGGGCCCTGCTTGAGCCGGGGGATGAGGTCCTGATCCCGATGCCCTGTTATGTTTCCTACCATCCCTGTACAGTACTTGCCGGAGGAACACCTGTAGTAATCGAGCTTCAGGGAGAGAATGATTTTAAGCTGACCAGGCAGCAGCTGCTGGAACATATCACGGATAAAACAAAAGTACTTATTCTTGCCTATCCCAACAATCCCACCGGTGCCATTATGGATTATGATGATTTGAAGGAAATCGTGGATGTTATTATTCAAAAGGATATCATCGTAATATCGGATGAGATTTATTCCGAGCTGACCTACGACAGACAGCATGTATCCATAGCCTCCTTTCCCGGAATGAAGGAAAGAACGATAGTCATTAACGGCTTTTCAAAATCCTATGCCATGACGGGCTGGAGACTCGGATATGCAGTGGGTCCCTCCATGATTATCGAGCAGATGGTTAAAATTCACCAGTTTGCTATTATGTGTGCCCCCACCACCAGCCAATATGCCGGTGTGGAAGCCTTAAAGAGCGGGGATGCAGATGTTGAGATGATGAGAGATGCCTATGATAAGAGGCGAAGATTTCTGCTTCATGCGCTTCGCAGTATGGGGCTGGAATGCTTTGAGCCTTATGGAGCATTTTATGTATTTCCTTGTATTAAAAACCTGGGTATGACCTCGGAGGAGTTTGCAACCAGGCTTTTGCAGGAGGAGAAGGTTGCTGTAGTACCCGGAACGGCTTTCGGTGATTGCGGAGAAGGCTATCTTAGAATCTCTTATGCTTATTCCATAGAAAACCTGAAGATTGCATTGGAAAGAATTGAAAGGTTTGTAACGAAATACAAAAAATAGGACAAATTTCTAATATAGGTTGAAATTTTGTCGACTTTTGTGTTACAATGGAATAAGTCTTGTTGGGGAGTATAGGAGGTAATTGAATGGCCAGTCTCAATGTAAATGTTGATCACATCAATCCGTTTTTAATGTCATCAACAAAGATACTAAAGGAGATGTGTTTTGTTGATGCGACGATAGGAAAGCCATATGTTAAGAGTCCAGCTTTTTTCGAGGATACTTTGATTATACTGATTGGTTTCACCGGAGCGATGAAGGGTCAGGCAATGATTGCTTTTGATAAGCCGATTGCTTGTGATATTGCATCAAAGATGATTATGATGCCGGTAGTAGAATTGGACGAGCTGGCGAAAAGTGCAATTGGCGAGCTTGGTAATATGATAATGGGTAACACAGCAACAATTTTTTCTACGAAGGGTATTGCAATTGACATCACTCCTCCAACTATCGGCAGCGGTACTATCTCGTTTACAACAAATTATGCACAAAATCTATGTATCCCATTAATATATGAGAATGATAAAAAAATTGAAATAAACATAGCGATAAAAGGTGATTAAATCACCTTTTTTCTTTGCCGTATTTTCTTTGGAGGTTAAACAAAATGAACATTGTATTATTGGAGCCGGAGATTCCCGCGAATACCGGGAATATCGGAAGAACCTGCGTTGCGACAGGAACCAGGCTGCACCTGATTGAGCCCCTGGGCTTTAAGCTAAGTGAGAAGGAGATCAAAAGGGCCGGGCTGGATTATTGGAAGGACCTTGATGTTACCGTATACGATAATTATCAGGACTTTCTTACAAGAAATCCGGGAGCAAAAATATATATGGCTACGACGAAAGCCAGGAAGGCATATACTCATGTGGCCTATGAGCCGGACTGCTATCTTATGTTTGGCAAGGAAAGTGCCGGAATTCCGGAGGAGCTTTTACTGAAAAATAAGGAAAATACGATCAGAATTCCGATGGTGGGGGACATCCGGTCTTTAAACCTTGGAAATTCTGTTGCAATCATTTTATATGAGGCTCTAAGACAGAACGATTTCGAAGGCATGAGACTTGAGGGGCAGCTCCATCATCATAGCTGGGATGAGGCATGAGTTTAGTATAAACATATTTATCAAATTGGCCGATAATTATAAAAGATACCCATTTATTACAAAGGAGGCCGATTATGAAAATAAGCCATTCCCATAATGAAAAGGTCACCATAAGCCTTGCAGACAGTAAAAGCACGGATGAGAATACCCGTACTGCCTCTGATAAAAAGCATCAAAAAGGCAGCAAGGTTATCTTCGCCGGTGATCTTAATCTAAACGAAGATTCTGCTGTTAATAAGAGGCTCCAGGCCAAACGGCAGGCTATGAGAACCTTGATGGATCAATATCATAATGATAAGGAAATAGACAATCAGGTCTCCGAGCTTAAGGAGAAGCAAAGGAAGCTGCTGAAGGATGCGGCTTTGGCGGCTGATCAGGTGAAAAATCACAAGGCATTAAAATATGAACTGAAGGCCTCATATGGAATTGAAGATAACAGCCTGGAGCAGAAGAATCTGGAGCTGTTGGAAAAAAGCATCTATTCTCCGGGCAAATTAACGGAGGAGGAAGCAAAGCAGCTGAAGAAAATGGGACCTCTTACCGACTACCAGAAGGCAGCTCTCAAAAATGACGCCATGCAAAATATCTGGCAGCAGCGAATTGATGCAGCCGCTACCGATGTGATGAATATCGACCGTTCCATTGTTGACATTGCATTGGAACGACTAAAGACACATCCCATGATTGATGCCCAAAAGGAAGCTGCACAGATTCTTGAAGCCGCAAGTAAGGAAGTAATCGCGACCTTATTACAGGAAGGGAAAGAAAACATAGATCACACGGCTGAGGAGAATAAAAAAGAGGTTCAGGAAAGACAGGAGGAGCAGGACGAAGAGACGACCTCTGCTTCCGGGGATAATACGGAAGCCCCAGGACTTTCCCTGTCAGAGCAGACAAGTCAGTTGCAGCTGGCAGACGAATTAAAGCAATTTGTCCAAAAGCAAAGCCTGTCAGAGGAAGACCTCAAGGGGCTTCTGGTAGATGAAACGCTTTGAACTGATTAAAAATTAATCGGCAGAGGTTTATTCCTCTGCCGATTTTTTTAAGGAGAAAATAAATTCCGTACCTACTCCCTCGGTACTGATTACATTAATGTTCTCGTTATGTGTTTGAATAATCTCTTTTGTAATGGAAAGACCAAGACCGGTTCCCTTCTTATCCTTGCCGCGGGAGGTATCCGTTTTATAGAAACGGTCCCAGATTTTCTTGATGGAATCCTTGGGGATACCGATTCCGTAATCCTTCACCGATACCAGTACCTTATCGCCCTTTTCCTCGGTGGATACCTTTATCTTTGAATTCGTATGGCTGAACTTGATGGCATTGTCAATCAGATTGTAAAGCACTCGCTGTATTTTACCCATGTCGGCATCCACCATAAGCTCCTTGGAGGAGAAGACAAGATTTAAAGTGATTTTTTTGTTGCGGCAGGATCCCTCAAAGCTTTCCGCCGTCTTTTTTATCACCTGGTTGATGTCAAAGGAGGTAATTTCAAGAAAGGCTCCCTTGTTATCCAGGCGGTTTAGCTCCAGCAGATTAGTGGTCAGCTTGGTCAGGCGCTCCGCTTCAAACAAGATGATATTTAAGTACTTATCCTGCATCTCATGGGGAATCGTCCCATCCTTCATCGCTTCGGCATAGCCCTTAATTGAGGTCAGGGGGGAGCGAAAATCATGGGAGATATTGGCTACAAATTTTTTCTGATAGTCCTCCAGGTTAGCAAGCTCCCCTGACAGATAGGAGATTGCGGCACCAAGATCCCGGTATTCGCTTAAGCCCTTTAGCACAAGGGTATAATTATAATTGCCGGAGGAATATTCCCTGGCGGCCTTCATAAGATTACGCAGAGGAATTGCGGTAATACGGTAAACGTAGAGCATTAGCAGAAACAGTGCCGGCAGAAAAAGCAAAAAGCAAATATTGAACACATCAAAATAATTCTCGGCTTCCTGTTTGATACTGTTTTGGGAGGTGTGAAGAATGATATAGCCACTCAGCTTGTAGTCATACATGATTTTGCGGGTAAAGCTTAGCATGGGCTGAGTAAAAATGCCCAGGAAACTATTGCCTCTTGCAATATAATTATCATTCAGCAAATCTGGGTCAAGGTTATTTACATTGGATTGAACGGCATTGCCATTGCTGTCCGCATAGATGACACCCTCCTCGTCAACAATCCAGACACGGATTCCAAGAAAGGTTTCAATGGATTTGATCTGTAAGACCAGGTTGTCCAGAGACATATTGTTTCCATTGAAATTCTCCATATATTTTGAAGATATGAGATCGGCTTCCTTCATCATCTGGCTGATTTTCTTAGCCTCAAGGGTATCCTCAAGAAGATTCCTGCCATATGTATTTAAAAGCACGAACATAAGCACACTGGCAATCAGATAACAGCAGACTAATCTTGACCACAGAGTCTTTTTCAAAGTCCTCACCAGCCCTTCTATTTTCTTGGTACTTTTGTTTCAAATTTATAACCGATTCCCCATACGGTGGACAGGCTCCAGTCATTATGATCCTTGATTTTCTCCCGAAGCCGCTTGATATGCACATCCACGGTTCTGGTGTCACCAAAATATTCATAGCCCCAGATATGGTCCAGAAGCTGCTCCCGGGTAAACACCTGATTCGGGTTGGAGGCGAGAAAATATAGCAGCTCCAGCTCCTTTGGCGGCATCTCGATATTATCACCATAATATTGTACGGAATAATTGCTTAGATTAATCAGTAAATCCGGATAAGAGACATAATCTCCCGTCTGCAGCGGTTCGGAGGGAGCTTCCTCCTTGGGAGTGTTATGAAAACGGCGCAGCACCGCCCGTACCCTTGCAACTAATTCCTTGGAATCAAAGGGCTTTATGATATAGTCATCGGCGCCCAGCTCCAGACCCAGCACCTTGTCAAAGATTTCGCCCTTTGCCGACAGCATGATGATGGGCACAGAGGAGGTTTTGCGGATTTCCCTGCATACCTCATAGCCGTCAATTCCGGGAAGCATCAGGTCAAGCAGTACAAGATTGGGCTGATAATCTGCAAATTGCTTTATCGCTGCTTCCCCGTCATGAACCATCAGAGTATCAAAGCATTCCTTGGTCAGATAGAGGGAAATGAGTTCGGCAATGTTGACATCATCGTCTACAATCAGTATTTTTTGTTTGGCTATCATAAAAGGCTCCTTTCACTTGTTACCTGTTTTGCTTGATTTACAGCATTATTTAAATTCAACAATGGTTACTCCGTGATCGCCCTCACCGAAGCCGCCGACACGGAAGGTCTTTACATATTTCAGTTTCTTTAGATGGGCGTGGACCGCATTCTTTAAGGCCCCGGTACCTCTGCCGTGGATTACGGTAACCTGGGGAAGGTGAGCCAGATAGGCATCATCCAGATATTTGTCCAGCACAGGCAGAGCCTCGTCCACCGTTTTACCGATCAGATTGATCTCCGGATGGATGGTAGAGGATTTGGACATTTTGATCTTTCCACTCTGTGTCTTGCTATAGCCAGGAGCAATAATGGCTTCCTCCTCGAGAAGCTCGATATCCTTTATATTAACCTGTGAGCGCAGGATACCCATCTGAACGAATAAATCACCCCTGGCATTGGGCAGAGTGCTTACGGTTCCCTTTAGGCCAAGGCTGATCACATTGACCGAGTCCCCGATTTTTAAGTCTCTGGCTTTTATACCGTCATTTTGTCGGGAGGCACGTTTTGACGGAGCTGCTGTGCTGTCATTCTGATGTTCGCGCAGGATATTGCGTTCGTTCTCCATATCCTTGATATTACCGCCCTCCTGCATCCATTTATTAAATTTACGGATGCTCGTATCAGCAAAATCCTTGGCCTCCTGAAGAATAGAGGAAGCCTGCTCCTTGGCTTCTTTCAGAATACGCTCCCGGTTGGCATCCAGCGTTTCGTTCTTACGGGCCAGGTTTTTCTTTAGCTGCTCTATTTCCTCCTTATATCTGGAGATTTCAGCTTGCTCCTTTTCAATGGTAACCCGATTTGCTTCCAAATCACTGATTAAATCCTCAAAGCTTTTATCCTGCTTGCCGATACGCTCCTTAGCATCCTCGATGATATAATCCGGAAGGCCGAGCTTGGAGGAGATGGCAAAGGCATTGCTTTTGCCGGGAATTCCGATTAATAGGCGGTAGGTCGGCCGGAGTGTCTCCACATCAAATTCGCAGGAGGCGTTGGATACACCCTCCGTTGACAGAGCGTATACCTTCAGCTCGCTGTAATGTGTGGTTGCCATGGTACGGATGCCTCTCTTATGGAGAGAAGAAAGAATGGACATGGCAAGAGCGGCACCCTCTGTCGGGTCCGTTCCGGCACCCAGCTCATCAAATAAAACCAGCGAACGTTCATCCGCTTTATTCAATATGGTAACAATGTTTGTCATATGGGAGGAGAAGGTGGAGAGACTTTGCTCAATGCTCTGCTCATCCCCGATATCGGCATATACCTCCTCAAATATGGCCAGCTGTGAGCCGTCAAAGGCCGGGATATGAAGGCCGGCCTGTCCCAGCAGTGTAAGCAGGCCGACGGTTTTTAAGGATACCGTCTTTCCTCCGGTATTTGGTCCGGTGATGATCAGCAAGCTGAAATCCCTGCCCAGCATAATGTCAATCGGCACGACCTTTTTTGCATCGATCAAAGGATGCCTTCCCTTCTTGATATGGATGATACCATTCTTATTAAAAATAGGCTCCGAGCCCTTCATCTGTCTTGATAATGCGGCTCTTGCAAAGATAAAATCCAGCTCGGACAGGGTGTTGAAATTATACTCCAGGCTTTCACAATAGTCGGCGGCCTGGTTGCTTAGGTCAGCCAGAATCTTCTCAATTTCCTCCTGCTCTTTGATGGAAAGCTCCTTTAATTCGTTGTTTAAGCGGACAATAGCCATCGGTTCCACAAAGAGTGTGGAGCCGGTGGAGGATTGATCATGAATCATACCCTGGAACTGGCTTTTGAATTCTGCCCGGACCGGAAGACAGTAGCGGCCGTTTCGCATCGTAATAATATTCTCCTGCAGCATGGTACGGGAGGAATTAAGGATGGAGGAAAGCTCGCTGTGGATGCGGTCATTGGTATTATGGATGGAGCGCCTGATGGTTTTTAAGGCAGAACTTGCATCATCGGCAATTTCCTCCTCAGAGATAATACAACGCTTAATCTCATTGTTCAGGGGAGTGAGAGGTTCAAGGCCCGCAAAATATTCTGTCAAAGAGTCCTCACTCTCCGCATCGCTGTCCTTGCCGGTATAACCGCCGTAGGCCTTAACCCGGAGGGTGGCATCCAGATCGGAGCTTAGATGCAGCAGCTCGGCGGCATTCAAGGAAGAACCGATTTTAAGACGCATAATTGAGGGCCGGATATCATGAATCCCTCCGAAGGATACACTGCCTTTTCGAAGCAGCCGGGAAAGTGCATCCGTGGTTTCCCTCTGAAGCTTTTGAATGGTATCTAAATCAGAGCTCGGAAGCAGGTGGGCGCAAAGCTCCTTACCATAGGAGGTTGCGGCGAGGGAGGTCAATTTATCTATAATTTTATTATATTCAAGAGTTCTTAATGCTTTTTCGTTCATAGGATTTGCCTTTCTGGTTATTGTAATTATTATTTTACCTTATGTTCCTAAGAAATAAAACCATTAATTAAGGAAATTTATTTGTATGAAGAACATCAGTAACAGTTCAGCCTTACAGGGATGGTGTACCAGGTTGTAACCTTATGACATAAAAACGCATAATAATATATAAACCGACAAAATATGCTATTCATACTAGGGCATATCTGCACGGTTATAAAACAAGGTAAAGGAGCATAGAATATGAACTTCATATATTTTATCCTGCTGTTTACGGTATTAATTTTTATTGCAGTATTATTACTCTTAATTACGTGCCGGATATTTAAAATAACAAAGTCTCCGTTGATCAAATTACAGAAGAATAAGAAGAATGCGGATATTAATGTTGGTGTTGGAAATGGTAATAATACAAAGGTTGACATTGAGAAAAATGCGAATATAGATATTGAGAAAAATATAGAGATTGAGAAGAATATCAATATCTATAAGGAATGTGACGAGGATAAATGGAAAAAGCCACATAACCCTTGCAGATAAAAGAAAGATAATGAGATAGACGAAGCTATCTTAATAATATAAAAAATGATTTCGGACAGCATGAGGGAGCTCGAAAGTAGATTATAATTTTTGAGCCCCCTCTTTTCACAGGTATATCCGCCCCTTCTTAAAATTTGCGGTATGGAGCAGGGGATTTATTGCAGTCCTATACTTTTCTAAGGAATATTGGTATAATACAGTTATGTTTTGCTTTGATGCCAAAGCAATGGCGAAAGAGGGAGAATGTAAATTAAAGTATATACTCACTGTGCAGAAGACGTGCGCAGAAATGGAGGGGAAAATGTGGATTAAGGGGAATTACAGACGTAATTTGATGGACATGCATATCGATGACTGGAATGAAGAATTCCTTAGTAAAATCGACTGTGATGAGTATGTGGATGCATTGAAGGCTGCGGGTATTCAGGCGGCAATGGTGAAGGCAAAGTCCCATACCGGCTTATGCTATTATCCATCAAAGCTGGGGAGAATGCATAGGGGCTTGAAGGACAAAGACTTTCTGGGTGAAATGATAGAGAAATGCCATAGGGAAGGGATTGCAGTTGAAGTCTATTTTACACAGGTGTTTGATAACTTTGCCTACGATAATCATCCGGATTGGCGGTGTATCGGGCCGGATGGAAAGAACTTTCGTGAATACAGAAACGGAGGTTGGTTTAAATCAGGAAGATATGGGATTGTATGTCCGAATAATAAAGAATACAGGCAGTACGTGAAGGATTATCTTCAGGAGCTGAACCGTAACTATCAATTTGAGGGAATGTTCCTGGATATGACCTTTTGGCCGGATATCTGCTATTGCCCAAGCTGCAGGTCAAGATATCTGGAAGAGACGGGAAGGGAGCTGCCGAGAATAGTTAATTGGGAGGATGCGCAGTTCCGGGACTTTGTCTATCGCCGTGAGGAATGGATGGCGGATTATGCGAAGCTTGCAACGGCCGCGGTGAAGGAGATTCATCCGGAGGTTACGGTGGAGCATCAGTTTTCCATGATTACAACACCCTGGATCATAGCAAGCAGTGAGCTTTTGATGGATGCTGTTGATTATGCCGGAGGCGATTATTACGGAGGCTTTCTGCAGCAGACCTTTATCAATAAATACTATAAAAATGTGTCGCCCGCATTACCCTTTATTTACCATACCTCAAGGTGCGATCCGGAGCTTCGGTTTCATACGACGACCAAGACAAAGGAGGAATTGCTGCTCCATATTATAACCGCATTGGTACATAATGGGGCGTTTCTGCTGGTTGATGCAATCAATCCGGATGGTTCCATCGTGCCGGAGGTATATCACGGTGTTATGAAAGAGGTTTACAGTATTACGAAGCCCTATGAGAGCTATATCAACGGAGAGCTAAAGCATAACGCCTCGATATGGCTGGCAAGCCATGCGAAATATGATCCGGAGGAGAGCGGTGTGGATACGGTCACAAAGAGTTTTGATCGTAATATCTACCTGACGGCGCCTGTTTCGGCTGCTGAAATCCTTCGCAGCAACAATATTCCTTATGATGTAATCGGGAGCAGAAATATCAAAAAAGAGACAGCAGATGTAATTCTTCTTTCCAATGTGGCAAGCATCAGAGACAATGAGATGGATGACATCGAAAGCTATCTGAAACGTGGAGGCAATCTGTATATCAGCGGACCCATCGGTCATCCCCGCCTGGAAAAGCTGCTTGGAATAAAGGTTACCGGAAAAACCGGTCATACCTTTACCTATCTTAGTCCGACAACGGAAGGAGAAGAATTTTTTAAAAATTTCTCTAAAAAGGTACCGATGACTGTACCGATGGCACAGTACGAAATAGAAATTGAGGACAGGGATAGCTGTACGGTACTTGCGACCCAGACGCTTCCCTATACAATGACAGGCACGGACCAGTTTGCCGCGATTCATTCAGATCCGCCGGGAATATATACGGACAAGCCGGGTGCAATTATGAAAAAGGTGGGTGACTCAACGCTGATATGGGTTGCCGCACCCATTGAGATGTCACGGCCCTATTTCAGTAAGCAGGTATTTGTTAATATGATATCCGTACTGTGCGGGGAGTTGAAATTCAGGTCAAATGCGCCGAAGTTTGTAGAGGTTTTTCACTGGAGCAAGGACGGAAAGGATTACTGTGCTTTGATTAATCAGCAGGAGGAATTCCCCATTGCGTCGATGTACGATATCTATATTGATTTGCAAGGAGCAGAACGAAAAGCGTTCCGGCTGATCACAGGAGAAGAATTGCAGACAGAGACAATCGGAGAAATGACGAGGATATACATCCCCAAGCTGGAATTGTTTGTGATGTTTGAAGTGATATGACGGACGGTTTCCAATCAGGCATGACCTGTTTTGTTTACAAAAAATTCATAATATGTTCATATGTTGGTGATAAAATAGGACTTATGCTCCACTGAAACATAGAGTAGTACGGTCTTCCATAAGGAGAAAGTGAATGTCTGAGAACGAGAAAGACAACAAAGACTTCGAATTTATCAAAGAACAGGTAATAGAGAAAAAAAGGAAGAAGATTAAAAAGCTGCTGTTTCCTACGATTGCCAACCTGGGGTTTGCCGTATTATTTGGTGCTACTGCGGCAGTTACCTTTGTCATCGTTGAGCCAAGGCTATACAAGTTCCTACATAGTGAGGAAGAAACGGTAACCCCTGTCTGCTTTCCGACGGAGTCTCCGGAGAAGAATACGGATAATGTGGTTTCAGGGACAGTGAAGGAGCCTACTCCGTCGCCTGTTATTGTGGAGCAGTCAATAGATGCCGATATACAGGATTATTTAAGTATGAATGATGATATCAGAGAGGTGGCTTATCAGGTTAATAAGTCCATAGTCAATATATCAAGCACCTTTGCAGTAGAGGACTGGTTTGGCAAATCAGTGGACAAGGTGGTCGATACCACGGGTATCATTGTTTATAATAATACAAAGAATTTACTTATCTTGGTAAGTCTGGACCGGGTAAAGGATGCCAAAAGCATTCAAATGGTGCTGTCCGACAGTGTGGCGGTTGATGGGGAGCTTCAGGATTATGAAAGCGAGATCAATCTGGCGGTGATTGCCGTACCGATAGCAGACATTCCCACGGTTTTCATTGATAATTTAAAGACAGCGGATTTAGGGGAGTCCTATACGATTTCGGTGGGAGCACCGGTGATAGCACTGGGGAGTCCCAACGGATATCCGGATTCCATGGATTTTGGAATTATCACCAGTAAAGGAAGCATAGCCGTAATCACGGATAATAGCTTGGATCTCTTTAATACCAACATAGCGGATAATGAAAACAGTGACGGAGTCATCGTCAACCTGGAGGGTAAGGTAATCGGCTTGATTACCCGGACACTTAAGGAGGATATCAATGAGGATATCAGTACCGTCATCGGAATCAGTGACCTAAAGCCCATTATTGCAATGCTGGGTAATAAGGAACCGCATATTTATTTTGGTGTAAAGACGGATGATATGACCACCGAAGCAAAAGAAGAATATGGTATAACAAACGGTATTTATGTGAATGAAGTTCTGTCCGATTCACCGGCATTCACAGCGGGGCTTCAAAAGGGCGATATCATATTGGAGATAAATGAGCATTCCATAATGAGCACCAGCGATTTTAATACGACCATTTCGGGAAACCAGCCGGGAGATCGGTTGAATGTATTAATTCTTAGGTCCAGCGGGGCAAAGCTGAATGAAGTTACACTCAAGGTAACCCTAGCGGATAAATCCAAATAACATAGAATAAGATGAAGTGCTGTAAGCGGGAGAGGCTATCCCGCCTGCAGCATTTTTTATTTAATGCTTTATATATCCGCAGGGGTAGGGTATAATATTAAAGACTGAAATACAATTGAAAATAGTCCCGTTAGTGTACGGAGCATGGAAAGGTTAAAAAAAGATGAGGTTTATTCAGGATTTAAGAGAAAATGATTTTATTAAAAATGAGATATATCTGTGTAAATGCAAGCAGGTTCTGACAGGAAAAAGCGGGAAAAGCTATGTTTCCCTTATCTTACAGGATAAAACAGGGACAATTGATGCGAAGATATGGGATTTTAGTAATGAGATAGAGCAGTATGAGGCAATGGACTTCGTACATATTGATGCCAGGGTAACCAGTTTTCAGGATGCATTGCAGCTCAATGTAAGCAGAATTTATAAGGGCAGGGAAGGGGAATATTCCCCGGAGGACTATTTCCCGGTAACCACCAAGAACGTGGAAGCGATGTATGCAGAGATCAAGAGCTTCGTACAGTCCCTTAAGGAGCCCAACCTAAGAAAATTGGCCGAAGACTTTTTTATAGAGAATAAGGAATTTGTTAAGAGCTTTAAAAGTCACTCCGCTGCCAAGAGCGTGCATCACAGCTTCGTCGGAGGACTTCTTGAGCATACCTTAAGTGTGGTAAAGCTTTGTGAATACTATACGACCAGCTATCCGATACTCAACAGGGATTTGCTGATTACGGCGGCATTGTTTCATGACATCGGAAAGCTGGATGAGCTTTCGACCTTCCCGGAGAATGATTATACGGTGGATGGACAGCTGTTAGGCCATATCTTTATTGGGGCAAATAAGGTAAATCGTCATATACAGGGCATGGGCAAATTTCCCGCCAAGCTGGCAAATGAACTGATACACTGTATTCTGGCCCATCATGGTGAGCTGGAATACGGTTCTCCGAAGAAGCCTGCGACGGCGGAAGCCCTGGCGCTGCACTTTGCAGATAATACCGATGCAAAGATGCAGACCGTAACCGAGCTCCTGAATTCAGGGGACCAAAAGACGGAGTGGATGGGATACCAGAAGCTGTTTGAGTCCAATATCATGCGGAGTACAAAAAGCTAAAGCGGAGAGTAGAAGGAAAGCATGCTAAAAAAGAATGACCAGGTGGAAATAACAATTGAGGATATCGGCTCTGAGGGAGAGGGTATCGGAAAATATGAGGGCTATACCCTGTTTGTCAAGGATACGGTGATGGGGGACAGGGCCCTTGTTCAGGTAGTGAAGACCGGAAAAACCTATGGCTATGCCAGGCTGGTTAGGCTGCTTAAGCCGTCAGACTTCCGGGTAGAGCCGAGGTGTCCGGTTGCCGCAAGCTGCGGGGGCTGCCAGCTCCAGCATGTGGTCTATGATAAGCAGCTTGCATATAAGGAAAACAAGGTGTGCAGCTGCCTGACCCGGATCGGCGGCTTTACGGAAATCCCCATGGAGCCCATCTGCGGTATGGAGGAGCCTTATTATTACCGTAATAAGTCACAGTTTCCCGTAGGAAGAAAGAAGGACGGCAGTCTTGCCATCGGCTTTTATGCCGGCAGGACTCATGCCATTATTGACACGGAGCACTGCTGCATCGGTGCCGAAGCCAATTCAGATATTCTGAAGGTGATTCGGGCCTATCTGGAGGAGTGCCGGATCGAGCCATATCAGGAGGAAACCCATCAGGGACTGCTTCGTCATATATTGACCCGGGTTGGTTACAGTACGGGTGAGATTATGGTCTGTCTTGTTCTCAACGGTACCACACTTCCCCATAAGGAAAAGCTGATCGAGGAGCTTGTGAAAATACAGGGGATGAAGAGTATCTGCCTGAATGTAAATAAAGAAAAAACAAATGTGATTCTTGGCGGTAAAGTAATACCGCTCTGGGGCGAGCCCTATATTACGGACTATATCGGCGCGGTGAAATATCAGATTTCGCCCCTTTCCTTCTATCAGGTAAATCCCATTCAGACAAGGAAGCTCTATGACATTGCCCTGGATTATGCGGGACTTCACGGAGATGAAGTTGTCTGGGATTTGTACTGTGGAATCGGAACGATATCCTTATTTCTTGCGCAGAAGGCAAAGGCTGTCTATGGGGTGGAGATTATTCCCCAGGCCATCGAGGATGCTGAAAGAAATGCGGAAATTAACGGAATTAAGAATGTAAGGTTTTATACCGGTGCGGCAGAAGAGGTGCTTCCGAAGATCTACCGGGAGGAGAAGGCAGCTGCTGATGTGATTGTTGTTGATCCCCCAAGGAAGGGCTGTGAGCAGAGCCTGCTGGATACGATACTAGCAATGGCTCCAAAACGGATCGTGTATGTCTCCTGTGATCCGGCTACACTGGCGAGGGATTTGGAATATCTTTGCGAGAAGGATTATAAGCTGGCCAGGGTCAGAGCAGTTGACCAATTTGCCCATAGCGTGCATGTGGAGACGGTGGTTGCATTACATCGGAACTGATGCCAATAACTAGGATCAGTTTATAAAACTCTTTGATTTAAAGATGGGAAGAAAGGTGTAGAAATGAAAATTCTAGCAATTGGAAACAGTTTTTCAGAGGATGCTACGGCATATCTTTATCAGATAGGGAATGCAGGAGGCTACAACCTTAAGGTGGTAAATCTTTACATCGGCGGCTGTTCTCTAGAAAGACATTGGAATAATGTGATGGGAGATATCGCTGATTATGATTACCAGCTAAACGGAAGCCACACAGACAGAAAGATATCCATAAAACAAGCGCTTATGGAAGAAAAATGGGATATCATAACCTTGCAGCAGTGCAGTGGACAGAGCGGACTTACGGAAAGTTATTACCCTTATATTGAAAAGCTTTCAGAATACGTCAGCAGTCTGGTACCCGGAGCAAAACAGTGGATACATAAGACTTGGGCGTATGAGAAGGATTCTGATCATGGGGATTATGGTTACTATAACTATAGTCAGGACAAGATGTATGAAGATTTAACAAAAGCTTATGACCTTGCCACCCAAAAGCTTTCCCTGCCAATGATACCCTGTGGTGATATCATTCAATATTTAAGAAGCCTTCCGGACTTTGACTATGGTAACGGCGGCAGGAGCCTTTGCCGTGACGGATTTCATATGGATATCCCTTACGGACGTTATGCATTGGCTCTTGTTTGGTACAGGACTCTGCTTCATGGAGATATTCTATCCAATGCCTTTATTCCGACACAAGAAGGGATGGAAATAGATCATAAGCTTCTTGAGGTTATCAGAGAAGGTGTGAATGCTTGTCAGGACCAATGCCTATAACTTATATTAGGTGATGATACAAATGAATAAAAGAAAAATCCTTATAGTAGAAGCAGGGTCTATCTGGTGATGATAAAGATAAATACTTTGTGGCCGAACATAAAAACATAACCATTTATACCAATTGTTGAAAGATTGCGTACAGGTGAGTGATTTTAAAATGTACTTGCAGCATCGTTGAAAAGGGAAAAGAACTTGATCTTAAGCCGATAAAAGATCAAGTTCTTTTCCCTTTGAGTTATTTGATTTTACTCAAAGTTTTTCGTATCTGTTGATCCTGAGTAGTATTATTTATGGTTGAGATTATAGATGGCATATAATCTATATTGTGATGAGAATACTCCGAATTCATTATATCAAATCAACTGTAGCTCCTGATATTCCTTGATTTATCAATAAATTTAGCTTACGCCGGTTCACCGGATTTTCCTTTGGCAGGATTGACAGGGAAAGCAAAGCATGCTAACATGTTCGAGGGTTAGTTATCACTAACTACCGAAGCCAAAAGCGCGCCCGGCTACTATTTTTATTCATGATAAGTAAATCAGTTTGTTGATTTATCTTGTAAGATAAAGGAGAAAATAATATGAAAATATTCAGCTTAAAAAAAGCATTTGCTATTTTATGCTCTGCAGTTATTCTTCTGGCAGCAGGATGCCAGAAGACTGCTTCCGTGAGTTCCCCTGATCCATCCACTCCGGCACCAGAGACAACTGTTTCTGAACCGGCCGCTTCCGAAGAAAGCACCACTCGTACAGTAAGTACCATAATGGGAGACGTGGAGATACCTACAAAGCCGGAAAGAATCGCTACATTTGGCATTGTGGGAGATCTGGTTGCAATGGGGGTTATGCCCATCTGCGGGAATTCGGAAGCAAGCTTGTTTGACGGACTTTTGACGGAGGATGATTATACCTATCTTTTAGTGGATGATTATGAGGGTATTTTAGCGCAGGCTCCCGATTTAATTATTCTTTCCTATGAACCGGAACAGGATGCATATGATAAGCTTACGGCTATTGCACCTACCGTTGTTACGGATGCACTTACATTAACCTTTGAAGAGCGAATCGCATTTACCGGAGAAATTATAGGTGAGGAGGAGGCTGCTGCTAAAGCTATGACTGATTTTGAAACTTTGGCCGCAGACTGCCGTTCACAGCTGGAAGCTGCAGGGATTACAGGTAAAACAATTACTGTTATGGAGGGAACTTATCTTTTTGGCTCTCAATATGGCCGTGGAGCCGATATCATGTATAACTATCTTGGGTTTACAGCGCCGGATAAGCTCCAGGAGGTTTTTGACGACGGAGGAATGTATCTTGAAATTTCTATGGAAGTGTTGGGAGAATACTGCGGAGATTATATCCTCAATTCTGTTTGGGACGGTTCGGAGGATCTTTCGAATAATGCTGTATGGAATAGCATACCTGCTGTCAAAAACGGCCATGTAATAGAAATTGACTTTTCCAAGTATTATTCACGTGATCTTTACTCCTCTGCAAAACAAGTAAAGGACCTGACGGAATCGCTTCTTGCACTGGATTAAATGCTTCATAATCCAAAGCCCTTACGGAACTCACTTGGTGTAATTCCATGGACTGCTTTAAATGCAGCACTGAACTTTGCTGCATTTTCATAGCCGCACCGGTGGGCAATATTTTTGATATTCAATTCGTCATCAGCTAACATCTGCATGGCACGCTTCATTATGGATTCCCTGATATAGGAATACAACGTAGTACCATATAAGCTTTTAAATGCAATACGCAGTTTGCTTTGGCTCATCTGGGCAAGATGGCATAGCTCTTCTGTGGGAGGAAATGAAAGAGGATTTTGATCAATTCGCTCCTTTACCCGGTAGAGTTGTTTTTCGTCATTCCAGGTAACATAGTCACGGCGGCTGCGTTTTTGCTTTTCCTTGTCCAGATTGTGGGCAAAGAGGCAAAGAAGCTCGATTGCCTTGCAAAGATATGCCGGAGGAGGGAGCCGGTTACCGCGAACACCCCATCGCAGCTGTTCCATAACCAGCATTATATTCGGGGTGTCAATGTGCTGGGGCTTCCAGAGGGCAGCATCCTTGACCCTGATGGGATAGGAGGAGCCGGTAGCCTTCAAAAAGCCTTCAATACAGGAATCAAAGATCAGCACACTGGTGAAGCAGGCATGCATTCCGGCGGGTATGGTAAGACGCACGGGGCTGCCCGGATTGATCCACAGGTGTGTGAAAGGCGTAAGAGTGCGGGAAGCCTTTCCCTTCTGGGTCAGAGTAATTTCGCCGGTATCAATGCACAGGATTAAGAGGCAAGGCTCTTTGATATGCATGGTATAATTCAGTGCTTTCTGTGTTGTAAGCCAGGCACTGGCTACAAATAACCCCTCACAGGTATGAACTTCATGAATCCATCCATTTTCCCAGGTTCCCGGAAGTGTATAGAAGGCATAATGATTGTGGTATTTTGTATCAAAATTAAAATGCTTCGCTAAAGCGCCAAGCCCCAGCTCGTATTCCTCGGTATAATCCATAATTTATGTCCTCCTTATGCCTGATTAGTCAGATTATAACACGGAAAATAATTATGTTTCAAGTGAAAATATACTCCAAAATGTGATAGAGATAATCCAAAATGATAAAGCAAATATATTCAAAAATCAAAAAATTCTTATAATTGAAAGGGTTTCTATGGATAATGGCAATAGAATGACCTTGATAAGCAGAACCCTTCCTGGATTGACACAAAAAAAGGAGCATGATAGAATAACCGCATAAGTTAGTTGTTTCTAACTTGGCTCGGCAGCGCGCACCAAGCTTATAACAATAAATCAACAATAAGGAGATAATAGATTATTATGAAAAAATTCAATAAAATGCTTCTCTTGACCCTATTTGGAATAACTCTTTTATTAATGGCTACGGGCTGCCAAAAGACTGAACCGGCAGGAACGGATGCTGTAACGGCAACTACAGCGCCTACGCAGGCAGCGGCATCCGCTGAGGGCCAGGATGTACAGAAGGAAAGCGGAACACGTACAGTGAGTACGGTGATGGGTGATATCGAGGTTCCGGCAGATCCTCAAAGAGTAGTTGTTAACTGGTATGCTGGTGATATGTTTGCACTTGACCTTAATGTGGTGGGATATTACTGCTGGGCACACGAAGCAATGCCGTTTTATGATAAGATGATGTCTACTACGGCGATTGAAAATTGGGATCAGGAAGAAGTGATGTCCCTTGATCCGGATTTAATCATTACATACAGTGAAGATGATTATAAAACCTTTAGCAGCATCGCACCCGTGCTTGTTGTACCGGAAGGAGATTTGACCTCTCTGGAGCGTGTTCTCTTAATCGGGGAAGCAACAGGAAGAAGTAAAGAAGCACAGGCTGCAGTGGATACCTTTGAAACAAAGCTTGCGGCTGCTAAAGAAACTTTGCAGGGAGATGACTTTAAAGATAAATCCTTTAGTATCAATGAAGACTGGGGTTCTGCTTCCTACGGTGTGTATTATGAAACAGGTTCCAGAGGAGGTACCTTGGTATACGAATACCTTGGTCTGAAGAAGCCGGAGAAGCTGGAGCAGTTGATCGAAGAAACCGGCGAAGGCAGAGGCGGATTAAGCTATGAAGTAGCGGCAGAATATTTCGGAGACTATATGATTTGGTTCCGTCCATATGATGCGGTTGAGGATACTCCTTCCGAATATGAGACGACACCGATTTGGGAAAGCCTTCCGGCAGTACAGGCAGGGCAGGTAATTACCGTACCGGGAAATATGAGCGGTTTATTCTATTATGACGATGTACTCAGTGTGACAGGACAGCTTGATTACATTGTAGGCAAGTTGGAGGAGATCGTTAAGTAAGCTGATTGTAGGATAAGAAATGTCAGCGGATTTGGAAGAGAAAGGATCTAATATTATGCAACAAAACTCCAACAAGCGTCGGGGCGTCGCACGCTTCACGTTTTACATGCTTGTGGGAACAGGGCTTCTGGTTCTGATGTCGGCGGCGTCGATTTCCTTCGGCGCCGCCGACATGAATTTGTCTACCGCCTGGGGGGCAATTTTTCATTTTAACCCCGATCTGACGGAGCACCAGATTATAAAAACCCTACGATTCCCCAGAACTGTGGCGGATATTATTGTGGGCTGCAGCCTTGCAGTTTGCGGTGCGCTGATGCAGGGAACAACAAGAAATCCTTTGGCGGATTCCGGTCTGATGGGTATCAGCAGCGGTGCAACCTTTGCTATTGCACTTGCAATGGCATTTGTACCGGAGCGCAGCTATGGACAGACCATGATTTTTGCATGTCTTGGCGCAGCTGTAACTACAGGAATGACTTACTCGATTGCCTCCATGGGAAAGCGCGGCATGACACCGCAAAGACTGGTGCTTGCAGGAATTTCAATCTCCATGCTGTTTGGTGCCTTCAGCCAATATATTTCCATCAGATATCATCTGGGACAGGCGTTGGCCTATTGGACTGCGGGCGGAACCGCAGGGGCTAAGTGGAGTGAGCTTGCAATTGTGGCTCCATTCTTTCTGGCCGCTGTATTGGCGGCTCTGGCACTTTCTCCTTCTGTTACGGTTATGAGCTTGGGAGAAGAGGTTGCGGTCGGTCTTGGTATGAAGACCAGATTTGTTAAGGGGATTTCTACGGTGATTGTATTGGTGCTTACGGGACTTTCGGTCATTGTGGTTGGACCGGTTGGCTTTGTGGGATTAATTACACCTCATATTGTCCGGTATCTGGTCGGAGTAGATTATCGTTATATCATTCCGGCTTCCGGTTTATACGGCGCCCTTTTGACCGTATTTGCAGATCTGACCGGAAGATTGATTAATAAACCGTACGAGACACCCATCAGCGTCATTTTTGCGGTAATCGGTGTTCCTTATTTCCTCTATCTGGCAAGAAAGCAAAGGAGGGAATTTGAATGAAACAACAGCGTTTCACAATAAAACGTGGAATTATGGTTTTACTTCTGATGCTCCTTCTGATGCTCGTTATTGCTATTATAAGTGTTAATTCAGGAAAGATGAATTTATCCGTTTCTGAGGTGTTTCAGGTGCTTTTAGGAAATGGGACCCAGAAACAGAATTTGATTGTATTTGAATTTCGGCTTCCCCGTATTATTCTTGCCATGTTAGTAGGCGTTGGGATGGGAGCGTCGGGCTGTATTATGCAGAGCCTTCTAAGAAATGATATGGCAAGTCCGGGTACTCTGGGTATCAGCTCCGGTTCCGGCTTGTTTGTATTAGTTTTTGTCGTAATGTTTGCCTCCAAAGGAATATCCTCCGCATTTACCTTGCCGCTTCTGGCTTTTATCGGAGGAATGACGGCTGCGGCATTGATCTTTTTATTATCCTATCGCAGGGGAAGAGACATATCACCCACCGGATTGATCCTCACCGGTGTTGCCCTGTCAAGCGGTTATGGTGCGGTAACCACACTTCTCACCCTGAAGCTGGATGAAACTCAGATGGATTTTATGCAGCGCTGGAGTGCAGGAAGCCTTTGGGGTGATGATTGGACATATTTGTCCATATTGGCACCCTGGACTCTTATATTGCTGGTCTATGTCGTATACAAATCAAGAATACTCAACACTCTGCATCTGGGGAATCAGACGGCAACAGGTCTTGGTGTTGCAGTAAAAAGAGAATTCCTGGGATTATCCGTTGCATCAGTGGCGTTGTCCTCAGGAAGTGTGGCTCTTGGCGGAAATTTCTTTTTTGTGGGAATGATATCCCCTCATATGGCAAGAAAGCTGGTCGGGCCAAATCACAAGCTGCTTCTGCCGGCCTCCTGTTTATCGGGAGCTATTCTTGTCCTATTAGCTGATACCATTACCCGAACCATCAGTCTCGGAACAGATGTGCCGGCGGGAATTGTAATCACCGTGCTTAGTACGCCGTATTTCTTATATTTATTAGCGAAAGCAAACTAGGAATAAGCAAAAACAGCGCAGGAATGGGGAAAAATATGAACAGTATTACAACAAATAATTTGGATATTGCCTATGAAGAGGCATTGATTGTCGAGGCGCTTGATATGAATATACCCCACGGAAAAATAACTTCTATTATCGGACCCAACGGGTGCGGCAAATCGACGGTATTAAAGGCAGTGGGGCGTATTTTAAAACCAAAGAACGGTATGGTTTATTTAAGCGGTGAGGATATCCGCAAGCTTTCCACCAGGGAAGTGGCAAAGAAGCTGGCGATTCTTCCGCAGACACCGACGGCACCCAGCGGGCTTACGGTGAGTGAGCTGGTGGCCTACGGAAGATTTCCTCATCAAAGAGGCTTTGGTAAATTGACGCCGGAGGATAAAAAAATAGTGCAGTGGGCATTGTCAGTAACAAAGCTGATGGAATTTGAACACCGGGAAGTGGATACCCTTTCCGGCGGACAAAGACAGAGGGTATGGATTGCAATGGCACTGGCACAGCAGACGGACATGATTTTGCTGGATGAGCCAACCACCTATCTTGATTTGGCGCACCAGCTGGAGGTTCTTACGCTGCTTTATGATCTAAACCGCAAACAGGGCTGTACCATTGCAATGGTGCTGCATGATCTAAATCTGGCCGCACGTTTTTCGGATTATATGATTGCCATCCGGTCGGGTAAAATTATCAGCCACGGAAAGCCGGAGGAGGTTATGCGGCCGGAGGTGCTTAAGGAAGCATTTTCTATTAGCGCACAGATTGTCCATGAGCCTGTAACCGGAAGGCCGGTTTGTCTTACCTATGATCTTCTTTCCCCGGAAGCCGATTGGCAGAGGGAGGTGGCGGCCGTATGAAGACCGCTTTCAGGATATTCAGGGAAGCAAAAAATTACTGGAGCTATTTAATCATTGCCTTTCTTTCACTTGCTGTTTCAACAATTGCCGGATTTTATACGCCCTGGGCACTTCGTGAACTGACAAGCCTGGCGACACAGGGCTCCGGCGATTTTGCCAAAGAGGCGTTGCGGATTGGACTGTTTTTACTGGGGACAACTGCTTTATCGGCAGCGGGAAGCTCGGCTTCCGGATATTTGAATCACTATGCGGCACTTCATTATGTGGCGGATCTGCGTACCCGGCTGTATAGCAAGCTGCAGCATATGAGCCTTCGATATTTTCATAAAAGCAGGACGGGAGATTTGACCGGCCGTGTTGTGAGCGATGCACTGGATGCAGAGGTTTTGCTGGCACATGTTATTCCTGATTTTGTTGTGAATATTCTGACCTTTGCCGGGGTTGGATTCCTGTTATTTACCATCAACTGGCGTCTTGCCCTGATGAGTCTTGTTACCATTCCGATGCTGATTGGTATTACGATCTGGCAAAGCCGCCACGTATCTCCGACCTGGAAGGAGAATTCAAGGATAAGGGGGGAACTGGCAGGAACGGTACAGGATAATTTATCAGGTATTAAGGAAATACAGATTTTTAACCAGCAGGAGCAAGAGGAGAGGAAGGTTGCTGCATTATCCCTCAGGCACAGCATGGCGTATCTGAGAGCCAGCTTCTTTTTTGAAATGACTTATCCGCTGCTGGCGTTTATCACGGCACTTGGAACCGTAATTGTGGTAGTATACGGAGGAAATCTGCTCAGCCAACAACAGGTAGCTATTGCTGATATCGTGGGTATCGTGATGTATCTTTCTATGTTTTATACACCAGTCAAAAGCTTCTCGGGACTGGTAGAGCGGGCAGGAGAGGCTGCTGCGGGCTGCAGACGTGTATTTGAGGTGCTGGACGATATTTCAGACGTCAAGGAAAAGAAGAATGCCAAGAAGCTGCCCCGTGTTACAGGCAAAATTGAATTAAAGGATCTTACCTTTGCTTATCAGGAGGGAATGAAGATTCTGAATAAGGTTAATCTTACTATTTTGCCGGGACAGACGGTGGCTCTAATTGGAACAACCGGCGTTGGAAAAAGCACCATTGCCAATCTGGTTAACCGGTTCTATGATCCACAGGAGGGGAAGGTATTGATTGACGGAGTGGACATTAAGGAGGTTACCTTAACCAGCCTGAGAGATAATATCTCCATGGTATTGCAGGAGACCTTTCTATTTAACGGCACTGTATATGAAAATATTGTTTACGGATGGAAGGATGCAACCAGGGGCGATGTGCTTGCAGCGGCAAAAGCTGCCAATGCCCATGACTTTATAGAGCAGATGGAAGATGGTTATGATACGGTAATTGGAGAGCGCGGTATCAGGCTCTCAGGCGGACAAAAGCAAAGGCTGTCCATTGCCAGAGCCATCCTGCGAAACTCTCCGATTCTCATCCTGGACGAAGCTACTTCGGCACTGGATACGAAGACGGAGCAGGAGATACAGAGTGCGCTGGATGAAATATCAAAGGAGCGTACCACCCTGGTCATTGCCCACAGACTCTCGACAATCCGTCATGCAGATCAGATTGTTGTGCTGGAGGGAAGCGGCATTGCAGAAATTGGAAAGCATGAGGAATTGATAGCCGGTAATGGAATCTATGCGAGGCTTCATGTAGCACAGGAGTATTAAAGCATCGTCGAAAAGGGAAAAGAATGATATGGGTATTTATAATAATTATCGTGAATTTAATTATGCAATATGTATAAAATTACCAGTTGATGATGCGGATAGGGATTATCCACAGCGCCCTGTCCTCATATGGGAGTTCTATTTTGATTTTGTTAAAAAGCCTTTACAGTGCTTGCAATCAGACAGTTGATAAATTAAAATAAACTGAAGGAGTGATCCGATAGCTTCAATATCTCTGGAAGGAGACAGATATGTCGCAGATAACAAAGCGTGCCTTGGAGGAATCCCTCAAAAGAATGCTGTTGAAAAAGCCCTTTGACAAAATAACCATCGCTGATATAACAGAGGATTGCGGGATTAACCGCATGACCTTCTACTATCACTTTAAAGATATCTATGATTTGGTGGAATGGTCCTGTATTGAGGACGCGGCAAGAGCACTTGACGGAAAGAAGACCTACGATACCTGGCAGCAGGGCTTTTATCAGATTTTCCAGGCAGTTCTGGAGAATAAGCCGTTTATTATGAATGTATATCATTCGGTCAGCCGCGAACAGGTGGAGATATATTTGTATAAGCTTACCCATCATCTGCTGATTGGGGTTATTGAGGAAAAGGCCAAGGAGATGGAGGTCCGGGATATGGATAAGAATTTTATTGCCGATTTCTATAAATTTGCCTTTGTCGGTCTGATGCTTGACTGGATTAAAAACGGTATGAAGGAGGATCCCCATGCCATTATTGAGAGGCTTAGTACACTAATTCAGGGGGATATTACAAGAGCCCTGAATAAATACCGGCTCGACAAAACCCATCAAAATTTGCAGAATGATTAAATCTTTTACAATCCTGCCACCATGATAAAAATTTTATCATGGTGGTTTTGTTGTATAATGAATTATTTTTCATAGAGAATATAATAGACATACAATATAAATAACAGGAGGTAATCAGTATGTATTATTCAAGCGGTAATTATGAGGCCTATGCACGTCCGGAAAAACCCGAAGGTGTTGACCGTAAGTCTGCCTATATCGTTGGCTCAGGTCTTGCTGCATTATCAGCTGCCTGCTATCTTGTCCGTGACGGACAAATGAATGGAACGAGAATCCATATTCTTGAGAAGGACCCTATCCCGGGCGGTGCCTGTGATGGCTATCAATATGAAAATATCGGATATGTTATGCGCGGCGGTCGGGAGATGGATAACCATTTTGAGTGTATGTGGGATTTGATGCGCTCTATTCCATCCATAGAGACAGAAGGCGTTAGTGTGCTGGATGAATATTATTGGCTTAACAAGCATGACCCGAATTATTCCCTGATGCGTGCGACGGCCAACCGGGGTGAGGATGCCCATACCGATGCCAAGTTTGGCCTGTCCGATAAGGGGGCTATGGAGATTATGAAGCTATTTTTTACACCAGATGAGAAGCTTTATGATAAACGAATTGATGAGGTGTTTGATAACGAGGTATTGAATTCAAATTTCTGGATGTACTGGCGTACGATGTTTGCCTTCGAGAATTGGCACAGTGCATTGGAAATGAAGCTCTATATCAGGCGTTTCATCCATCATGTCGGCGGCTTGCCTGATTTCAAGGCATTAAGATTTACGAAGTATAACCAGTATGAATCCATGATTTTGCCCATGATAAAGTATCTGGAAGCCAACAACGTCCAGTTTCATTATGATACTAAGGTAATTAATATCAATTTTGATATCCAAAGGGATAAAAAGCTTGCAAGAAGTATTCTTGTGCTTCAAAATGGTGAGGAAGAGAGTATTGATTTAACAGAAAATGACCTGGTGTTCATTACCAACGGCGGATGTGTTGAAAACTCCAGCCTGGGTGATCAAAACCATCCAGCACCTTTCCATAAAGAAATCAGAGAAGGTGGCGGCTGGGATATGTGGCGCAAGATTGCTGCGCAGGATGTAGCCTTTGGACGGCCTGACAAATTCTGCGGCTGCCCGGAGCAAAGTAATTGGATGTCAGCGACGGTGACGACTTTGGATGACCGGATTCCTCCCTATATCCAGGAAATATGCAAGCGTGATCCCTTCAGCGGCAAGGTGGTTACCGGAGGTATTGTCACAGTCAAGGATTCCAATTGGCTGCTTAGCTGGACCTTCAACCGGCAGCCGCAGTTTCGCAGTCAGCCCAAAGGCCAGTTGGTTGGTTGGATTTACGGGTTATTCAGTGACAAACCAGGCAACTTTGTGAAAAAGACCATGCGGGAGTGTACAGGTAAGGAGATCTGTATGGAGTGGCTGTATCATATGGGAGTACCTGTAGAGGAAATTGAAGCTATGGCAGAGCACAGTGCGAATACAGTGCCCTGTATGATGCCTTACATCACGGCATTCTTTATGCCCCGCAGGGAGGGAGACCGTCCGGAAGTTGTACCGGAGGGAAGTGTAAATTTCGCATTTCTGGGCCAATTTGCCGAAACAGTGAGGGATACGATTTTTACTACGGAATATTCCATGCGTACCGGAATGGAAGCGGTTTATACATTATTGAACATTGACCGGGGAGTACCGGAGGTATGGGGCAGTGTGTTTGACGTACGTGACTTACTGAAGGCTACCATACAGCTGCGGGACGGGAAAAAAATTACGGATATGAGCTTGGGATTGAAAGAAAAAATAGCTCTGAAGGAAGTAATAAAAAAGATTGAGGGTACTGATATAGAAAAGCTGTTGAAGGAATACAATGTGATCTAAGACAATGCATAGGACAAACCCTCCCTTCACAGGAATACTCACTGTGAAGGGAGGGTTTCTTTTGTTTATTATTTCAATAAATCCTTTGTACTCCTTAAGCCGACCGCCAGTGTGGAGGTGTTATGGAGCAGTGCCGATGCGGCGGGCTGAAGAATTCCTCCCACACCGAGCAAAATAAGGCAGGCATTAAACCCGACAATAAACCGGTAGTTACCCGCAATACGCTTCATAAGGGCATCACTGATCAGCTTCAGGGTATAGATGCCGTAGAGATCATCCGCTTCAATCGTAATATCTGCAATTTCCCGCGCAATATCTGCGCCTCCGCTGACGGAAATACCGGCATTTGCCGTAGATAAAGCAGGAGAGTCATTGATTCCGTCTCCGACCATCACGACCTTTCTTCCTGCGTTTCTTTCCCGTTCAATAAAACCGGCCTTGTCCTCCGGAAGAACCTCGGAATAATATTCGTCCACCCCTACCTGCCGTGCGATGGCGGAGGCGGTCTTATTGTTATCTCCGGTCATCATGACAATTTTACCGATTCCGGCTTTTCGCAATAAATCAATGACCTCCATCGCTTCCGCCCTTAAGGGGTCCTTGATGCAGATAACCGCCGCCAGCTTATTGTCAATGGCAAGGTACAAATGAGAATATTCCTCCGGCAAGCTGCGAAACAGCTCCTCCATACCCTCCGGTACCGTACATTTTTCATCCTCAAAAACAAAATGATAGCTTCCGATTAAGGTCTTTTTATTGTGAATCAGAGTAGAAATACCATGTGCCACAATATAATTAACCTTCGTATGCATTTCCTCATGCTCCAGGTTCTTTTCCCTGGCAGCATTCACTACCGCCTTTGCCATGGAGTGGGGAAAATGCTCTTCGATACAAGCAGCAATCCGCAGGAGCTCATCGGGAGTATCGCTACAAAAAGGAATTACGCCGGCTACCGTAGGCTTTGCCTTGGTCAGAGTCCCTGTTTTGTCAAATACGATGGTATCTGCCTCTGCAACCGCCTCCAAAAATTTACCGCCCTTTACCGTAATATGATATGTGCTGGCCTCCCGGATTGCAGACAAAACAGAAATTGGCATAGCCAGCTTTAAGGAACAGGAGAAGTCTACCATAAGAACTGACAGTGCCTTTGTTGCATTTCCGGTAAAAAGATAGGTCAGAAATGTCCCCAGCAGGGTATAGGGGACCAGCTGATCCGCCAGATGACTGGCCTTGCTTTCCAGATTGGATTTCAATTTCTCCGAGCTTTCAATCATATGAAGGATTTTTTCATATCGGCTGCTGCCGCCTTCCTCCCTGACTGCAATGATAAGCTCTCCTTCTTCCACAACCCCTCCGGCATATACATAACTGTCAGCGTATTTTCTGACGGGAACGCTTTCGCCGGTGAGAGAGGTTTGGTTTACCATAGCTTCTCCCCCGATTACGATTCCATCAAAGGGAATTACATTACCCATATGTACAACCACCCTGTCACCGGTTGCCACCGAATGATAGGGCACCAGTATCTCCTGGTCGTCCTTTTGAAGCCATACCTTTCCCACATTCAGGGACATGCTTCTGGCCAGATCATCCACTGATTTCTTATGGGTCCATTCCTCCAGCAGCTCGCCTATCCCCAGAAGAAACATAATTGAGCTGGCGCTCTTGATATCGTTGCGGACGATGGAAATGCCGATAGCGGCCGCGTCCAGAACCGGAACCTCTATCCGGCCCCTTAGCAGCAGCCTTAAGCCCTTATAGAGATAGTTCATTGATTTAATTCCGGTGTTGAGGACTCTGATGGGATAGGGAACAAATAACTTCCTGCCATATCGGAAAAGAATCTTTAATACCAGTTTCTCCTGATAAGTGGCATTCAGCTCCCGCCCCGAATTCTCCAAAAGCTCCACCGGAGCCTTTACGCTGCCATAATGGTATTTCCTCAGTGCATCGATTATTTTCTGCCTTTCGCCGATATAGCAGATAACAGCATCTGAGGTACGTTCATATACCTTGGCAAAGGTAATGCCATCGAGATTTTGCAAATAATAAAGGAAGGTATCTGCTTCCCGATAGGACATTTTCTGTTGGAGGGCATGTATCCTGATCCGCCCTTCTATTTCATGCCTGATTATAAATTTCATGATGCCTCCTTTGAAGGGGCTGCTGCCTTAATCCTATATTATTCAGTTATAGTCTCATCCGCAGGCTCTTCATCCTCAAATACCTGCTCCGTTGCCTCTCTTTTTTCGTTAATCTTCTTAGCTTCCTCCAGAATATCCTCCGTATTCTCCTGAAGGGTGGAAACTGTACTCATGATACATTCCTTCGCACGCAATACAGCTGCCGTACCATGGGTATAGAGCTTCTTGGCATCCTTGCTCGTCAGAAGCTTAATCCCTGCGGTGCCAAATAACACACCTGCGGCAAACAAACCGGTTTTTTTGAAATTAATACATTTGAAATAATCCAGCATAATTAGCCCTCCATAAAATTATTTGTGCTTATGGCCCGTATATATTGTCATGATAAAACAAAATACCGCAGCCCATGCCCAAAACCTATGTTTCTTCATCTGTGCAACCTCCTTATAATAAATAGGCGCATTCTTGTAATATTTTCATATTATTGGAAGAAAATCACTTCCAATAATCGAGATGCACGGCGTAAAAAGCACGCCTTTTATTCAGAAGCAAAAATGCTTCTGATAACTTATAATATCGGATATTTTGACAATTATCAACTTATAAAACGCGCTAATGCCGCTTGTTGATGAATTTTATCAATAACATAAAATGCTTCAAAAGGTCCTTTCTGTCCCTGGAAGCCTGCTGCAAAAGGTTTGTATTTAATTGAGAAATAAAACCGATAATAGGGTTGACAAATTTTAAAAATGAATTATAATAATAGTAATCATTATTATTTTAAAGGAGGATTTTAATTATGTCATTAGTCGGAACTGAAGTAAAACCATTCAAAGCAAATGCTTATCACGACGGAAAATTTATTGAGGTTACAGAAGAGAGCTTTAAGGGAAAATGGAGTATTGTTTGCTTTTATCCTGCAGATTTCACCTTTGTTTGCCCCACTGAGCTGGAGGACCTTCAGGACAACTATGCGGCTTTAAAGCAGCTTGGTGTTGAAGTATATTCTGTTTCCACTGACACTCATTTTACCCATAAGGCCTGGCACGACAGCTCGGAAGCAATTAAGAAAATAACCTATGTTATGATCGGAGATCCTTCCCATATCGTTTCCCGCAATTTTGACGTGCTGATCGAAGAAGACGGTCTTGCAGACCGGGGTACCTTTATCATAGATCCTGACGGCAAGATTCAGTCTGTGGAAATCAATGCAGGCAATATCGGCCGTGATGCAGGAATATTAATCAACAAAATTAAGGCAGCCCAATATGTAAGAAATAATCCGGGTGAGGTGTGCCCTGCAAAATGGAAGGAAGGGGCCTCTACCTTAAAGCCCAGCCTTGATCTTGTCGGAAAGATATAAAGGAGAGATTGCGGATGTTGGATGCTGATATTAAAAACCAGCTGGAGCAGTATCTTCGTCTGATGGAGGACGATGTACTTATTACGGCAAGCATCGGAGCGGACAGTGTATCCGGCAAGCTGCAGGACTTTTTGGAAGAAATAGCTTCCATGTCCTCCAGGATAACCGTAGAAAAGGCTGATCTGATGCGAACACCAAGCTTTAGCCTAAGCCGGGCGGATAAGGTCTCCGGTGTGACCTTTGCAGGAATTCCTCTGGGTCACGAATTTACCTCCTTTATCCTTGCATTGTTGCAGGTAAGCGGAAGGCCTCCAAAGACAGAGAGCCATATCCTTGACCGGATTAAACAGCTTACGGGAGAATACCACTTTGAAACCTATATCAGCCTAAGCTGCCACAATTGTCCCGATGTGGTGCAGGCCCTGAATTTAATGAGTATTATAAATCCGGGCATAACCCATACCATGGTTGACGGAGCTGCTTTCCGGGAAGAGATCGAAGCCAAA
Organism: Bacillota bacterium; assembly: GCA_023407175.1. The sequence goes on along the minus strand of JAEYMU010000053.1, from coordinate 753,523 downwards.
GAGATTATGAATGTTCCTTCCGTATTCCTGAATGGGGAATTATTCGGAGGCGGCCGGATGAGTCTTGAAGAAATTCTGGACAAAATAGGAGGTGCTCCGGCTCCGGAGTCCCCCTTGGAGAAGGCACCCTATGATATCCTGGTTGTCGGCGGAGGTCCCGCCGGAGCCAGTGCCGCCGTATACGGGGCGAGAAAGGGCGTTCGTACCGGAATTGTCGCAGAGCGTTTCGGAGGCCAGGTTCTGGATACGCTGGGGATTGAGAATTTCATTGGAAGGAAATACATTGAGGGCCCTGAACTGGCGGCAAGCCTGGAAGCTCATGTTAGTGCTTATCCCGTGGATATTATAAAATCCCGGAGGGCTGTTGGCTTAAGTAAGAAGGATTATATTGAAATCGAGCTGGATAACGGTTCTGTCCTGCGAAGTAAAACCGTTATTCTCTCTACAGGGGCACGCTGGAGAAATGTCGGTGTTCCGGGAGAGCAGGAGCTGAAAAACAAGGGTGTAGCCTATTGTCCACATTGTGACGGACCCTTGTTTAAGGATAAGGATGTGGCAGTTATCGGCGGAGGCAATTCCGGGATAGAGGCTGCTATCGATCTTGCAGGAATTGCCAGACATGTTACCGTTCTTGAATTCATGCCGGAATTAAAGGCGGATGCCATTTTGCAAAAGAGGCTTTACTCCCTGTCGAATATAACGGTGATTAAGAATGTCGCTACCAAGGAAATTACCGGTTCCTCCAAGGTGGACGGAATTACCTACACGGACCGTGCCACAGGAGAAGAAGCACATCTTGAGCTTCAGGGTGTATTTGTCCAGATCGGTCTTGTTGCCAATACGGATTGGCTGGGTGATACGGTGGAACGTACCCGTATTGGTGAAATCATAGTCGATTCCCATAATACCACAAGCCTGCCCGGAGTTTTTGCGGCAGGAGACTGTACCGACGGCCCTTATAAGCAGATTATTATCTCCATGGGCTCAGGCGCAAACGCCGCTTTGAGTGCCTTTGATTATTTAATAAGAAACTGAACAAGCCTGCAAGGCTGTGCTTCGGAAACTGGTATGGAATAATACCAGTACCGTGCACAGCCTTGTTTTTGTAGATGATGCTTGCATTCTCGGGTAGTGTGAGCTAAACTGTTCTTATCCTTTTTTCCGGTTGATAGATATTTCATTCCAGTATTAAGTGTCAGATAATTGCGAAACTCATAAAGGTTAATAATTTTCTGAACAACTAATACAATTTCGGAGCGGAAGTTAAGCGGATGGAGCGTTGGAGCGGAGAAATTTGTATAAGCTGTTCAGAAAATTCAGCAAATAATATAGTTTCGCAATTAACTGGTATTAAATATGCATAAAAGGAGGTTCCCCTCATGGCGTATCGTGATTTGCAAAGCTTCCTGAAGGAATTGGAAGCCTGCAATGAATTGAAAATAATAGAGCTTCCGGTATCCACAGAGCTTGAAATGACGGAAATTGCAGACCGTGTCAGCAAAGTGCACGGTCCGGCACTGCTATTCCGGAATGCAAAGGGGTTTGACTATCCTGTGGCAATGAACGTAATGGGCAGCGAAAAACGCATGAGCATGGCACTGGGAGCAGATAATCTGGATGATATCGGAGCGGAAATTGCAAAGTACCTGAATTTTGAGAATTATCTTTCCGTTCGCGGCCTGATAAAAAGCATACCCCGTCTGCTGCGGATGCTTCATGTGTTTCCGCGCCGGAGCAGACGCAGGGGAGCCTGTCAGCAGGTGATTGAAAGAGAACCGGATTTGTTTTCTCTGCCCGTACTGAAATGCTGGCCCCAGGATGCAGGCCGTTTTTTTACGCTTCCCCTTGTTTTTACCAAGGAGGCAGACAGCCGCCGGCAGAATGTGGGTATGTACAGGATGCAGATTCTTGATAAGACCAGCACGGCTATGCATTGGCATAAACATAAGGATGGTTCGGAAATATTCCAGTCTTATGTAAAGTCAGGGCGTAAGATGCCGGTGTCCGTTGCATTGGGGTGTGACCCTGCAATTACCTATGCCGCAACCAGCCCCCTACCCAAAATGGTGGACGAGATTATGTTTGCAGGCTGGCTTAGAAAAGCCCGTGTGAAAATGGTAAAATGTATTACCAATGATATTTATGTACCGGCTGACGCGGAATTTGTGCTGGAGGGTTATGTTGACCCGAAGGAAGCTTTCGTAAGAGAGGGACCCTTTGGCGACCATACCGGTTACTATTCCCTGGCGGACGATTATCCCCGCTTTCATGTAACCTGTATTACACACAAAAGAAATCCGGTTTATCCGGCTACCGTTGTGGGTAAGCCACCCATGGAAGATTGCTATATGGCGAAGGCAACGGAGCGCATCTTCCTACCTTTTCTTTGCCTGCAAATTCCCGAATTGGTGGATTTGAATCTTCCTCTTGAGGGCGTATTCCATAACTGTGCCATTGTTTCTGTACGAAGCCATTACCCCGGTGCGGCACGCAAGGTGATGAATGCGATATGGGGTATGGGACAGATGATGTACACAAAAATGATCCTTGTGGTAGACGAGTCCGTTGATGTACAGAATCTTTTGAGGGTGCGGGATACGATTCTTAAAAACGTACGGGGCAGGGAAAGTCTTTTCTTTTGCAGCGGTCCATTGGATGCACTGGATCATTCCTCCGGTATGGCATTGTATGGCTGCCGCCTTGGCGTTGATGCTACAGAAAGGAATATTCCCGCAGAGGACGGAGTCGAGGATACATTTATCGTTCTTCCGATTGCTAAGGAGTTTGATTTCCAGGGAAGAAAAGCACTGGAGGATTATCTGCCCGAGCATTCTGATAAATTTGTGATCTGCGTGGATAGCGGCGTTAATCCCGGTGATTTATCCACGGTGATGTGGAAGGTATTCAATAATATTGATGCTGCAAGAGATTTGGTTATCCTTGGCCAGAAAATAGGCATCGATGCCACAAGGAAGCTCCGGGGTGAGGGACTGTCACGCGACTGGCCTGATGATATTGTAATGACGGATGAGATAAAGCAGGCTGTCAGTGAAAGGTGGAACGAATATGGAATGGATGAATATTTTTAAAAAAATAATAAAAAAGATAAGGGCTTACGGCAAGCTGGTGATGTTCTCTCATACTATTTTTTCTTTCAGCTTTGCCCTTGTTTCGATGGTTCTTGCCGCAAAAGGGCTTCCGGACATCTCCGTTCTTATATGGATTATTGTTTGCTTCATGGGTGCGCGTACCGGGGCTAATGCCATCAACCGCGTAATAGATGCGAAGATTGATGCGAAAAATCCCCGTACGGCAAACCGGCAGCTTCCGAAGGGAGAAATGAAGGCGGGAGAGGTGATTGCCTTTACGGGAATCTGTTTCCTGATTATGCTGTTTGGCGCGTATAAGCTGAATTGGCTGTGTCTGGCTCTGTCTCCGGTGGCGCTGTTTCTGCTGATTATATATTCCTACTGCAAGCGTTTTACCTTTCTGTGCCATCTGGTACTGGGGGTTACCTGTGCCTGTGCACCGGTTGGAGCCTGGCTTGCGGTTACCGGGAAGTTTGCATTTATCCCGCTGGTAATGGGTGCTGCCAATACCCTCTGGGTTGCCGGATTTGACATCATCTACGGCTGTCAGGATTACGATTTCGACAGGCGAAGTGGGCTGCATTCCATTCCGGTTCAATTCGGTGTGAAAGGTGCCCTGCTGATTGCGTGCCTGTTCCATACCGTTACCCTGCTCTGCCTGATTTTAATTGGAATTTTAGTTCCTCAGTTCGGGGTGATTTATTATATCGGCATTGGTATGATTGCCGCTTTGTTTGTTGCGGAATACCGTATGGTATCGCCGACGAATCTGACCAATGTCAATATTGCGTCCTATAGTGTGAACCAGCTTGTCAGCCTTACATTATTGGTATTTGGACTGCTTGACGCTTTTATTTGAATGGGGGTAGGTTGAAAAAAGCATTTCAACCGGCAAAAAGCACGAGAGCGTGCTTTTCGCTTCTGAATTTGTATGCCGCTGAAGCGGCAAATGGGAGTTACTATGAAGAAAATTATACTCGGATTAACCGGAGCAAGCGGGAGTATCTATTTTGTGCGGCTTGCTCAGCAGCTGGTGCGCCAGGAAATGGAACTGCATCTGATTGCGTCACAGCTTGGGGAAAAGGTATTGCAATATGAAACAGGTATCACGTTGAAAGAGCAGGTAGATCGATGGAATGAAAACAATGCCGGGATAATACTGGAGGACAATAACAACCTGTTTTCCTCCGCTGCGAGCGGCTCCAGCCGGTTTGATGCCATGGTGATCGTTCCGTGTTCCATGTCCACTCTTGGAAAGCTGGCACATGGGATTACCGATACTTTGCTGACCCGTGCCGCTGATGTTATGCTGAAGGAAAGGCGCCGTCTGGTGCTGGTGCCAAGGGAAACACCGCTCTCCACAGTGCATTTGAAGAATATGACGGAGCTTTCGCAGCTTGGGGTAACCATTCTCCCTGCGATGCCCGGATTCTACGGCCGGCCTGAAACAGTGGATGACCTGGTTGATTTTGTTGTGGGCAAAACCCTTGACAGTTTGAATATTGAAAATGAATTCTATCAAAGATGGGAGGGGCATTATGAAGAATAAAATTGTTCTGATGATTGCTTTACTGACTCTGTTTACTATGATTACAGGGTGTGCCAAAAAGGGAGAGGACGTATCCTCAGGGGAGGATAAGCCGGTCATACGCATTGGAATGATGTCTTCCTGTGATGTTATTCCATTTGTTCTAATCAATGAAAATAAGCTTTCGGACAAATACAATTTTGAGCTTGATTTACAGGTCTTCACTTCTGCCAAGGATAGGGATGCAGCGCTTCAGGCGGGTGAACTGGACGGCGTACTTACAGATTATATCGGCGTGTGTATGTACCAGAATGCAGGCTTTGATGTGAAGATCACCGGCATTACCGACGGCGATTATATTCTGCTGGCAGGCAAAAACAGCGGTATCACCGACATAAATCAGATCAAAGGAAAGAGTATTGCAATTTCGGAAAATACACTGATTGAATATACTCTTGATTATATTTTGGAGAGGAATGGCATGGAGGATACCGACGTGGTGAAGGAGGTAGTTCCCCGCATTCCGGACCGTTTGGAGCTGCTAAGAAATGATAAGATCGATCTTGGCCTGATGCCGGAGCCATTTGCAACCCTTGCCTTGGCAGACGGAGCGGTTCAGCTCGGTACCGCAAATGAATACGGCCTTTATCCGGCTGTTTCAGCATTTTCAAAGGCTTCGCTGGACAGCAAAAACGAGGCAATCCGGAATCTTTATAAGGCATATAATGAGGCTGTTGATTATATGAATCATACGGATATTAGGGAATATGAAGAAACGGTGATCGCTGCTGTGGGCTATCCCGAGGAAATGGCGGGTAAGATTACGATAAAGCCGTTTCGTGAAAGCGAGCTTCCGCCGGAAGAAGACGTTAAGGCCGCAGTGCTTTGGGCCAGTGAAAAGGGTCTTTGTGAGTCAACGCTTACCTATGAGCAAATGACCTATGATGTTTACAGCGAAACAAATTAATCAGGTGATGAATTATGCTGAAAATAGATAATATTTCCGTAAGCTACCGAATAAAGGGCAGGACGCTGCCGGTTCTGCAGAATTTCACCCTGCATCTTGAGCAGGGTGAGGTGCTGGCAGTGCTTGGCCCCTCCGGCTGCGGCAAGTCGACACTGATCCAGGTACTTGCAGGCATGCTTCCGGCCGACAGCGGGACGGTGACGGTTTTCACTGACGGCGTTGATACACCGCATGATCCTAAAACTCATAAAATCGCGGTGATACCTCAGAATTGCGGATTACTTCCCTGGAAAACTGTTCGCCAAAACTGCCTGCTGCCTCTTAAATTGCGCAATGTGAAGATTGATGACAAGAAGCGTGGGCAGCTGGAGGAAATCTGCCGTTCCCTGAAGGTGGATTCCATAATGGAGCGATATCCCCGTGAGCTTAGCGGCGGCCAGGTACAGCGGGCTGCACTTGCCCGCGCGTTTTTACAGGAACCCGACCTGCTTTTAATGGACGAGCCTTTTTCCTCTTTGGATGAGATTACCCGTTCCGATGCATGGGAGCTTTTCCTGAAAATCTGGAGGCAAAAGCAGCCGACAACCATATTAGTAACCCACAGCATGGAGGAGGCCCTGTACCTGGGCAAGAGGATCGCCGTGCTTGACAGGGAAAAGGGGAGACTGCTGGAACAGATGGACAATCCCTATTTTGGCCAGCCGGAGACAGTCCGGGAGGAGGACCTTCTCAAAATCAAAAGGAGGCTGCGCGGTTTGCAAAGGCCTGCTGACAGGGGGGAAATACCATGAAAAAACTGCTGAATCGGATCCTTCTTTTTTTCGAAGGATTTCTGCTTATTAATTTAATATGGTATATCGGATATCTTACAGTACACACAGCCGTAATTCCAAATCCCATAACGGTGTATCGGAACTTCGGCACAGTACTATCAGACGATATTCTGATACACATCCTGTATAGCTTGAAAAGAATCGGACAGGGCTTAATTTTGTCTTTGTTGGTTGGTGTTCCTGTGGGAATGCTTATGGCATATTCAAACAAAGCCAACAAAATCCTGTATCCTCTTGTCTATTTCAGCTATCCGATTCCCAAAACCGCATTGCTTCCAATTGCCATGCTTTTATGGGGGATGCGGGATGGCTCTAAAATTGCCATTATCTTTCTTATTATTGTATTTCAAGTGATTGTTGCGGTTCGGGACAGCGTACAAAATATAGATACCTCGCTGTATCTGGTCACAGTCAGCTCCGGAGCCTCTAAAGGGCAGATTATCCGGCATATTACCCTGCCTGCGATTTTACCGGAGCTGCTGACCAGCCTGCGCATTTCCCTTGGAACGGCGGTTTCCGTCCTGTTCTTTGTGGAAGGTTATGGAACAAGGTACGGGATGGGCTATTATATTGTTGATGCCTGGTCGCGAATTGATTATATTGGTATGTACAGCGGAATTATTGTAATTTCAATCGTCGGCTTTGCGCTGTTTGCAGCAGTGGACTTTCTTTCTGTGAAGCTTTGTGCCTGGCAGTAACAACGATTTGCAAGAAAATAAAGGCAGGGCGTGAAATACCCTGCCTTGTAGGAGTACAAACTGTTATGCTCTACTTATTTTAGTTGAAACCTCCATCCCAAAGCGGCATGTTGCTCAGATACCTTTCATCCACGGCGGGTACATAGAATGCCCCGAAGGTTTTTAGCCCATTATCACTTTGCATTGTTGGCAGCTCAACTAAAAAGCGATAGTACGGCATAAACACCTCGTCATGTCTGCCGGTACGGTATATCAATTCAACACTTGCGATATACTTTGCGTCCGGTAGTTCTTCCGGGACTGTCGTGATATAATGCTTTTGCAACAGTAATTCCCGTGCTTCCTGCGCGGTAATGATTGGATAATCACCCATCTTCTGCGATAAATCTGTGGAATAACGGTCAATAATCCATAGTGCCCCATCGTCATTCGGAGAAAAGCTCACCCGGTTAAAATTATAGCCCAGTATTCTATCGGTTAAGTTACCGCTGTTTTCGTAGGCATCAAAAGAAAATGACCGTTGTTCGTAAATGTTGTAATCGCCGAATAAATCCAAGGCAGGAGATGTCATGGCTACGATAGGCTCATATTGTTCGAGCAAGTATTGTATTACAGCTTTTGCCTGTTGTTCATCAGTGTCGTGATAGGTAAAACTATATTTATCCGGCAATTGAACGCCCTTTTCAAAGAAAATTCTGGCGGCTCCATTTGCTTCTATCTTAATCGTAATGTCACCACAGACGGCTATTGCCTCATACGGAGTGGCATCAGCTTCATATCCCTCGTTATCCGCTGCGGCTTGCGCTTTTTCCTGTTCTTTTCGTAAATCTTCCTCCGTCGGATTTGTGTAAATTGAATCAACGGTTAATCCTAACGCCAAAGCCGTTTCCTTGGCTTTTTCAATCATCTCGTCCGCCGATATGCCATTGATAGGCTGTCCTGCGCTATCATAGCTTGTCGGGTTTTGGAATACCGGCAGGGTCTTTAGTTCGTCGCTTTCAGACCACGGATTTCCGCTCTGAAGCTCGTTTATATCATAAGCCATATAGCCTTCAAAACCAAAATCTCCTGAATCCATGTTGACTGTAAGCATTGGTAGTTCGGGGAAGTCGGACTCTATGGGGGCTGTGTTGTGATTATAGATTGCGACTATTCCCACAAAAACCGCAACGCAAGCGGCGGCAGCGGAAGTCCAACGGAGCCATGTACGTTTTGCTCGTCTGATTTTTAGCGTTTTGGTTTCAGCTTCTACGATAATGCTATCATCAATTTGACCGATTTCATTGAGCAATTTTTCGGTTTTCATATCGTTATTCCCTCTTTCTCAAGATAAATTCTGAGTTTGTTTCGGGTTCGATAAAGCATTGACTTGACTTTGCTTTCACTCATTTGAAAACGAGTTGCTATGCAAGTGATAGAATCGACATACCAGTAACGCCTCACAAAAATAATTCTGCTTTCAGTGTTAATCGAATATAAAAAGCTGCCGATTGCTTTTGCTATGATACCTGCTTCGTATTCGGCTTCCACACTATTGCCGGACGGGATGCAATCTTCAAGTTCATCAAGCAGTAGCGCAACTTCATAGCCACCGCGTTTTTTTGTTCTCTGCTCCTTGTATTTGTTCAGCGACAAATTGCGTGTGATTTTACCCAAGAACGATGGAAAAATCTCCGGACGCTGCGGAGGAATGGCGTTCCATGTTTTTAAGTAGGTATCGTTTACACATTCGTCTGTGTCCTCACGATTCTGCAGTATGTTCATGGCTATTTTTGTACAATAGTTTCCATATTTCAAAGCCGTTTCGCTTATAGCCGATTCAGAGCGCGACCAATATAAATCAAGTATCATGTTATCCTCCAATCATGCTCACCTCCCTGGTTGTTTGAAGCTTCACTTATATAGACAACAATAATGTAATTGCGTTGCATCATAAATAAAATATACTTCACAATTAGGCTAATTACAAGAAAATAGGCCGGACAAACCGCCTGTCCAGCCTATTTTCTTGAATGCAGTACTGGCATCAGCGGCTGTTTCGGATATGCTTCAGCCAGCAGTCACACAGATTCAAGGTTCCCAGAAAGCCCATATAGGGCGGCTCATGGGGATTGATATCACAGGAGAGGGTGCTTCTTACTGTTTCCAGCCCGTAAGGAGGTTTATCCCTGCGTATATCAGGAAGGCCTGACATTAGTATCTGGCCCTCCTCCCAGGCAAGCCCCCCTTCCTGACAGGCGAAGGCTTTGATACCGTCCTCTATCTCAGGATAACCCTTGACGGTTATTTTTGCCTTGTCTTTTTTTAAGCGGCTGTATATGCGAAGGGTATCGATGGCGTGCTTTGCCTGCCTGATTTCCCTGTCCATAAAGTTTTTATCCGCTTTTCTCCCAAGTATCTCCCCTGCGGAGGAGACCCATTCCAGAGTATTCTTCAAGCCGTAAGGAGCACCGTACAGATAGGGAATACCATATCTGCGCTCCAGCTCCTTCGCAGCCTTTATCCCTTCCCTTCTTAGGACGATTGTAATATCCGCCTGTGTAGCAGAGGCAAGGCTTTCCAGGGAACAGGGGCTTCCCGGTCCGGAGAGGGTCGTACAGCCGTAGGCCCCTGTTAAGATTCTCTCGATTTCTTTTGTATCCGCCAAAAACCTGGCCCGGTCGCAGCCGTTTCCCATGATCAGGCAGACCGGCTTCCCGCCCTTATCCATATCCGGTAATGGATTTATATCTGGATGCTTCTTACTGTTATCTACATTTTCATCCGCTTCCGGAAGTGCTCTGACCAGTCCGTAAAATGCTTCTTCAATTCCGCTTTCCAGTGTTGCCTTAAAATTGCCTGCTCCAAAGGTTATAACAGGAATCCAGGAGCTGTCTTCCTCGTTTAAGGTATCTGCTATGGCTCTTAAATCGGTTCCTATCATTTCAGGAACGCTGGAGGCAAGCAGAAAAATTCCTCTGACCCGTTTCGCCTTTCTGATCTGTTCCACTGCCTGCTCCAGACGGTCAATTCTTCCAAGGGCAATATCCTTTTCGTCTAAATGGGTGGAGTAAAGCTCTGCCCGGTCGGTTAGTCCGCCGTAGCTCAGCCATTTATGCCCATAGAGCATATGTCCCATGCAGCCAAATTCCAAAATCGCCGCATCCGTGACGCAGGCAAGGGTCCATAGCAGCCCCATACGTCCCGAGGCGCAGGGTGTTTTCTTATATAACGGCATCCTTCATCCCTCCAGACATGTTATGATATGCTTCAGCAGGTGCAGAGAACGCTGACTGCCAAGCAGTTGACCGGCCTGTTGCAATACTTCATCCTCCAGTAATGCCATATCCCCGTTAAAGTGCATTCTCCCAAGGGAAAGCAGCCTTCCCGGACCCGGGTCTTCGCGGCTGATCAAGCTTCCCGTACGGTTTTGGCCGCAGCCGTACATTACAACAGGATTACTCCCATGAGCCAGTATGTCCTCCTTCCACCTCCTCATGAAGCCGCGGTATTCCTCCAGATGCAGGGCAATCGGAGTAAAGCCCAGGGAGCATAAATAAGCACTTAGGGCCAGCACCTCCAATAAGGCAGCATTTGATACAAAGGGGGTATTCACATATTTTTGAAGGACAAGCTGCTCTGTGAGTGACAGCTCCTCAAGGGTGTGGGGAGCAAAGACATCTTCCAGCCCCAATATGCATTTTATTTCCGTATATTTATCTCTGATTTCCCGTGAATGGTAGGCCTCGGAAAGAAAGACAAGGGGAATGTCAAACTGTTCCTTCAGCCTGTGGGCAAGGGGCAGATACACCGTATCCGTAACAATGGTCAGGCTTGCTCCGGCGGCCTCCTGCAGCTTCCCAAGCGTATAACCTCCGGCTGTTTCAAAGAGAGAGAAGCCCCCATTCTTTAACCAGCTCTTTAAGTCCTCGCCCTCGGCTTTGCCGGCAGCTCCCAACAGATTAACGAGGGATTTTTTCTTTGGCCTTCTGTCCATAAGGGAGGCAAGACAGGCATAACCCTCCAGATATCCGGCCTGGTATCCGTTTCTTTTGAAATGGGCCAGATCGATACAGACCACCTTCGCCTGATTGCTTTTTGAAAAAGCTTCGGCCAGCTCCATTAAGTCCTCGCCGATCAATGCGGGTATACAGGTCATTATCATCAGAAGGTACCTTGCCCCATCACGTTCCATTTCACACAGGGCCTTTGTAAGACCCTCTCTGCAGCCAAAAACCACCTCATGAGAATCCAGTATGTAGGTGTAATGCAGCTCATGCTCCAGGGACGGCAGCTCATCTGTTACATATCTGCTGTAAAAGCCGCATTCCGGCATACCGACTACGAGACTGGATAAGCCCCGGACCTGCCCTAAGATGGAAAGGGCCGTATGCATCGGACAATGGCTGCCCGGAGATACAGGCAGCTCCCATAGACCTACCCCCTGGTTACTTTCAAGCTCCATCAGCCGGTGCAGCTTTCTTTCCTTCATCTGACCTTCTCCTTTCCTTATTTGAGTACTTTATTTTGACCCGTCCAGCAGGATATTAGCCAGCTGAAAATATTCCTGTGCCATGCTGCTGGAGGGAAAGGCGGCTACGACGGTTTTGCCGAGGGCCTCGGCCTGTTGGATCAGGGGATTTCTTTCAATCCGGTACACAACCCTGGTTCCAATTTCCCCGGCGGCCTTTTCCACCAGTTCTTGTTCATTTTCAATGTTTTTTGCATTTAATATAATTCCCTTTAGGGAAGCATATTTCCGGCTGCCAAGCATCTTAACCGCACTGGCAATATTGGAAGCCGCATAAAGGGACATCATCTCGCCGGAGGATACGATATAGACCTCCTCTGCATAGCCTCCCCGGATCGGCATGGCAAAGCCGCCACAGACAACATCCCCCAGAACATCATAGATAACAAGGTCCGGCTTATAATGTTCAAAGGCCTGCAGCTCCTCCAGCTTCTCAAAGGCAGTTATGATACCACGTCCCGCACAGCCCACACCGGGAACCGGGCCGCCTGCCTCAACACACAGCACACCGCAGTCTCCCTTCGTAACAATATCCGTCAGGGTGATGTCCTCCCTGTCCCGAAGCAGATCCAAAACCGTTGGGATTTTAACACCGCCCGTAAGATTTCTGGTGGAATCCGCTTTTGGATCGCAGCCGATCTGTAAAACCCTATATCCTTCTGCGGCAAATGCAGCGGAAAGATTTGATACGGTGGTCGACTTTCCGATGCCTCCCTTTCCGTAAAATGCTATCTTCTTCATGAAATCACCTCCGCATCATTTTTATACCCGTGCATATCACAAGCCTTGCTTGTGATACTGCTTCAATAAGGAGCTTGAAAGTGGCGTTTACTTTCAGGCCTTCATCAGCCGGAAGGATACACAGACGGGTTTATTGCTGTACGGGTCAGTTGCTATCTCCGTTTCAATTTCATAGACCCGCCGCATAATATCCTTTGTCATAACTGTATCAGGGTCTCCGCTGCAAATGATTTTGCCGCATTTAAGGGCAATCAGGTTATCGCAGTAATGGGAGGCCAGATTGATATCATGCAAAACCATGACAATGGTACAGCCCTGGGATCGGTTCAGACGCTTTAACAGCTCCAAAATTTCCAGCTGATAGGAGATATCCAGATAGGTGGTGGGTTCATCCAGCAGGATAATATCAGCCTGCTGGGCCAGGGCCATGGCAATAAAAACTCTCTGCCTTTGCCCCCCGGACATATTTTCCACGCTTCTTTTCTCAAAGCCCTCCAATCCTGTAACAGAAAGGGCCCAACGGATGATCTCCCTGTCCTTCTCCTTTAATCTGCCGAGTCCCTTCTGGTAGGCATATCTTCCATAGGATACGATTTCCTCTGCCGACAGTCCCTCCGGTGCCGACGGAGTCTGGGGGAGCAGGGATAATTGCCTGGCGAATTCCCGGGACGTATAATCATAGATACATTTTCCGTCGAGCAGTACGGTACCGCTGTCCGTTCTCTTAATTCTTCCTATGGTTTTCAGCAGCGTGGATTTACCGCAGCCGTTGGGACCTATAATTCCTGTAATTTTTCCCTTCGGGATGTCAACATCAAGCTTATCTAAAATCAGCTCGGTCCCGTAACCGGTTGAAATCTGTCTGGCTTTAAACTCTTTCATACTTATTCCTCCATTTCTGCCCTTAGTGCACTGTACCCGACCATCTTTAGCCTTGCCGCTTCATACGCCTTCCCGCGATTAGCAGAAAAATAAAATACGGTGCCCCTATGATGGCGGCTACCAGTCCCGCAGGTATTTCAAAGGGCTGAATGACGGTTCTTCCTATGGTATCGGCCGTAAGCACCAGCAGTGCGCCGGTGAGGGCACTGGCCGGAAGCAGAAGCCTGTGCCTGGCCCCCACCAGCTTTCGGGCCAGATGGGGTCCGATCAGGCCGACAAAATGAAGACTTCCGCTGACTGCCACCGAAGCCGCTGCCATCGCAACTGCCGCAAATAAAAGCTTTCCTTTCTCCTTTGCAACATTCATGCCAAGCCCCGCCGCCATATCATCCTTTAATAAAAATAAATCCAGCTCCCCTGCCTTGATAAACAGATAAAGCATACCGGCCAAAATCCAGGGAAACAGGCTTAATGCAATTCTCCAGGTGGAATTCCATATGCTTCCGGCCTGCCAGACAGCAACAAAATCATACTGGGAGTCGTCCATAGTCAGCACCAGAAGTGTCATCCAGGCATTCAGGCCCGCCTGTATTGCAATGCCGTTCAGTACAAGACCCACCGGATGGATTCCCCTATGCTTACGCGCGGAGAGGAGATAGATGACAGCGCTGGTGATTAAGGCTCCGAGGAAAGAGAAGAAGGGCAGAGCCAAAGTGGCCCCGAGATTCAGCGTTCCAAAGCCAATGATAAAGACCACCACCACAAAACCCGCTCCCGCATTAATGCCAAGGATTCCCGGGTCGGACAGGGGATTCTTTGTAATTCCCTGAAGTACGCAGCCCGACAGGGAGAAGCCGATTCCCGTCAGGATGGCAATGCATATTCTGGGAAGTCTGAATTCCAGTACCACCAGATTCTCAGCCGGAGAGCCTCCGCCGGTCAGAATACGGAGAAGATCCCCGGCAGATATACTTTTATAGCCTGCGTTTATGCTGATGAAGAACATCAGGATAAGCAGCAGAAGAATCCCCAGGAGAATTCCGGCTTTTTTGCTGCTTTCCGCTTTCTTTACAGGTCTCATTCTGCTTTTCTCCTTTCCTTTGATGCAAAATATAAGAAAACAATAACACCGACACAGGAAATTACTGCCCCCAGCGGAAGCTCCGAGGGACTGTTCACCGTTTTGGCAAGAATATCCGCACCGGTTACCAGAACAGCCCCAAAGCAGGCACTTAAGGGAATAATCCTGCGGTAATCGGCACCGGTTAGAAAACGGGCAAAATGGGGGATCATGATACCCACAAAGGTAATGCTCCCGCACAGTGCAAAGGAGGTGCCGGACAGCACTATGACAAGCAACGCCGCTATCGCTCTTGTTATCTTTGTATTTACTCCAAGGGCCTTGGCCATTTCTTCTCCCATGCTTAATATAGATATCTGACGGGACAGCAGGATTGCCAGGATTACCGATATCAGGATTACCGGTGCGGCGATTTTAAGCTGGTCCCCACTGGTCCCGGAGACATTACCCATAGTCCAGAACAGAAGATTTTGGGATGCTCCCGCCACGATTGCAATGGACTGGCTTATGGCGGAAAAAAGAGTACTTACTGCCGCACCTGCCAAAACCAGCTTCATGGCAGGATTCCCTCCGGGAACCATCCGGCTGATGAGTATTACCAGCCCCGCGCCGCAGGCTGATCCCAGAAAGGTCAGAAGAACGATCAGAGAGTAGGAGGCACCCTGAAAGAAGACCAGGGTAACTGCCAGAAACAGGCCGGCACCGGCACTTAAGCCCATGAGTCCGGAATCGGCAAGAGGATTTCTGGTTACTCCCTGCATGATAGCCCCCGAAACCGCAAGTGCGGCTCCAACGCATATGGCTGCCAGGGCTCTTGGCACACGCATATCCCGGACCAGCAGGTGGGCGGAATTTCCCTCCTGAAAGGCAAGGAAGGCATCCGTAACGGTTTTTAGCGGAAGCTTGGCTGCTCCGGTCATAATGGATATCAGAAAAAGCAGCAGCAACAGTGTAAGGCCCGCCGCTGCCAGGGGCACAGGCCGTAGTGTTTTACGGGATTTGTCCGGTACCTTTTCCATGATGGGGGATTTATGCGAATTCATAATAATCTCCTTCCTGCATAATCGCTCTACAGCGTGTCCTGTGTAAATATCTGATTTTGCTGCAGATCATACAGTCTCTTGTAGGTCGGGCATTTCTCAAGCAGCTCTTCATGCCTTCCCTGTGTTATCTGCCCCTGTTTTTCCACTACAATAATTCGGTCGGCATCCTTGATGGTAGAAAAACGGTGGGCAATTACCAGGGTAGTTCTGCCCTGAGACAGCTCCCTTAAGGATTTATGTATTTCAATTTCGTTTTCTGCATCCAGTGCTGAGGTTGCTTCATCAAGAATAAGAATCGGTGGATTCTTTAAAAACATCCTTGCGATGGATAATCTCTGCCTTTGACCGCCGGAAAGCTTTACCCCCCGCTCACCGACGGGTGTTTTCATTCCCTTTGGCTGGCTTTTAATAAATTCGGAGAGCTTGGCCTTTTCCGCTGCTTCCCAGAGCTCGCACTCTGTTGCCTCCGGTTTGCCCACGCGGATATTATCCTCTATGGTTCCGGAGAACAGGAACACGTCCTGCGCTACCACACCGATTTCCCTTCTTAAGGAGGAAAGGCGGATTTTCCGTATATCCATGCCCTGAATCCGTATATTTCCGCCCTGTATTTCATAAAAGCGGGGGATCAGGTTGCATATGGTGCTTTTTCCCGAACCGGAGCTGCCGACAAAGGCTACCGTTTCCCCCGGCTCAATCTGAAAGGAAAGGTTTTTTAGAATTTCCTGTTCACCGTCATAGGTAAAATCAACCCCGGTAAAGGCAATCTCACCCCGTAAGGGCCCCGCATCCACTGCGTCCGGGGCGTCCTTAATCTCCGGAGCTATGGACATAAGCTCAAGGAAGCTTTTAAAACCGGCAATTCCCTTTGGATACCTTGCGACAAAATTACTGATCATTTCTATGGGCTTTAAAGCCAGATTGGTCAGCAATATGAAGCTAAAAAACTGTCCCTTTGTAATATCTGCCTGCAGTAGCTGCCATCCCCCGGTAAGAATTACAAAGACCGGCAGCAGCTTCGTAACAAAATAGGTAATACCGTTACATAAAGCCACCTGTAAAAATCCCTGCATCTGCTTTGTACAATAGGCCTTTGTCAGTTCAAAAAAGCCCTGCTTTTGCCGGTCCTCGCAGGCAAAGGCCTGAACAACACGGATACCTGCGAAGTTCTCCTCCAGCTGGCCTGATATCTCTCCCGCATTGCGATACAGCTGTCTGGAGGTGTCCACCATTTTTCTGGTGAACAGGATATTGATACATAGTAAAAATGCTATATTCACCAGAATCAGGGCGGCAAGCACTTTATTCATGGAGAGCATGAGACAGACCGTCACAAGCAGCATGGTGGATGCAATCAGAAATTGCTCCGGGGCATAATGTGCCACAGTACCGATCTGGCTTAAATCATTGGACACTCTGGCAATCATCTGGCCGGTTTTATTGTTGTCAAAGAACCGGTAGGACATGTTCTGAAGATGGGCAAAAAGCTCCTTTCGCAAATCATTTTCTATGGATACTCCCAGCAGCTCGCCCCAATAATCGATAATCATATATAAAAAGGTGTTGACCAGATACGCCACAAATAAGATAAGCGCGAGAATTACAATTTCCCTCCATTTGCCCTGGGGGAGCAGCTCGTCAACAATTCGGCTGATGGCCTGCGGAAAAATTAATTCGATAGCTGCAACCAGGATCGCACAGAGGATGTCGATCAGAAACAGCTTTTTATATGGTTTATAGTACCCGACGGCTTTTTTTATCATTTTCCTCCAATAATAAAGGCAGATACCAACCCATTGATTCGTATCTGCCTTTATCCTTTTGAAACAGATTCAGACTGGTAGCCTGTGAAATCATTCTGTGTTATATGCTCCCTTGCATGTCATAGCTACTGGGATATTAAAGCGTCGGTAATAAAATTAATGGTATATAAGGTGGCCAGAGGACTGCATGCATGCCCGCTTCCGTCCAGGATATAAACATGCTCTTCCTTAACAGCCTTTAATGAATTCCATACAGTATTATTTTGCAGATTTTCATACAGGGCTTCATCACCGTCAAAAATATTGATAAAAATATAGTCCGGATTCATGGCGACAATAGATTCCATGGAAATCTGTTCATAGGTCTGTGAGGTGGTATAGCCCTCGGGAAGATTTAAGCCCAGCCCCGTTTCATCATCATATAAATCCGGGCGATAGGCACAGAAATACCGGTCTTCTCCCATCAGCGAAAATTGGATAATGGTCTGCCCTTCATATTTTTGCACCAGCTCTTCCCTGGCCTGGGCAAGCTTATCATCCAGCTCGGAGATTACTTCCTCGGCCTTCGCCTCCTTGTTGACCACCTTAGCTACTTCTCTTAGGCTTAAGCGCCAGTCCATCTTGGTATCATTTCCAAATACGGCAACCGGTGCCACCTTCTCCAGATTGTCAATCTCCAGATTGTTCAAATCATAGGTCTGGTGCAAAATGATATCAGGCTGTAATTCCACCAGCTTTTCCAGATTTACTTCGCTTTCGCCAAGCTCCTCCACACTGGTTACATCATAGCCCTCAAAAGCATCCCAGGTTGCGATATAATTCGTCGCTCCTGTTGCCGCTATGGGCATCACGTCAAGCATAACCAGCGTTTCCCAAAGGGGAAGATAGTCTGTTACAACCTTTACCGGCTCCTGGCTGATGGTAACCTCACGTCCTGCCGCATCCTGATAAACATAGGGATATGTAATGCCCGTATCAGCGGCGGCCGTTACGGTAGGCTCCGCTGCTTCCTGGGTGTCATCGGCTCCCAGGGTAGGTGCTGTTGTAGCTATTTCCTGGGAAGCATCGTCTTTCTGGTTGTTTGAGCAGCCGCCAAGGGCTGCTATCAAAATAACACACATCATAAATAAAGTTGTCAGTTTTTTCATAAAATTCCTCCATTCATTCTCGTTGTTACAAGGGAGAATATAGCATAGGAAATATATGATGAGAATGGAGTGATTCCCAATTAATATGGATTTTTTCCTAATTGCCTGCGGTAAATGCTGGGTGAGGTCCCAAAGTTTTGTTTGAAAATCCGGCTAAAATGTAGGGAATCCTCATAGCCGATGCGATTGGCAACCTCAATAATTGAGATCTGGGAATCGGATAAAAGCTCCTTTGCCCGGTTCATCTGTACCTTCATGATATATTTCTTTGGTGCAATTCCCACCCTTTTCTGAAACTGATAGGAGAACTGCTTCTTATTACAGGAAAAGCTTTCTGCCAGCTCACTTACTGCAAGATTTTTATCCAGATTTTCATGGATATAATTAATCACCTCATCCATGGGGTCCCTGGGCGTAAGGTCCAGGCGCATATCCGCCAAATCCATGAGGACGGACAATAGTCTGTATATCAGCATTTTCTTAGAAAGCAATGACCTTTCATCCGTTTTCTCGGCAAGCTCCTCCAGACGCTGCAAAATCTGCATCATTTCTCTGGACTGATCCTGAAATATTTTAAGAAGGAAATGTGTTTTCAGCAGGGACTGCGCACCTTCTTCCTCATTGGCAACCTTATAGTGGAGCAGCATATACTCCCAGCTTTCCGTCCCCACTACTTCCTTATCCAGTTCCATCGCAGAGCCGGCATGTAATATCACTCCCGGCTCCAAAAGGTAGGTTTCCTTACACAGGGTAAACCGGGCTTTCCCCCGGATGGGAAACAGAAGTCCGCACACACCGGGCATTGTCGTTTGAGCCAGTACCTTCCGTTTTGGAGGCACAGTCAAATGATATATTCCATGCAGCTCGATATTTGCTTTTGCATACTGCAGCAACAGATCATTAATACTCATGAATTACTCCTTTATACTCAATTCCTATGGTTACATCTGGTTAGTTAGAGCTAACCCATGGCAATAATATATCATAGCATGAAGGGTAATGCAATTTATCTTACCTTATCAATTTGATTATAAATTCTCAACAAGCCATAAATCGGTGATAAAATACCACTGCGGCCCAAAGATTTGCTTGAAGAAATCCTTCTTGTCATATATAATTATCGGCGTAAGTTAGTTATATCTAACCAAAGAAGCCTACCATTCGCACCAATCTGAAAGGAGCGCTCCATGCCTTTGTTACTAGCCGAACTAAATGTCGATTATACCATCAAGCATATCAGTGCAAATGAAAAGGACCGGCATTATCTGGAGAGCCTGGGGTTCATTCCGGGTACCAGGCTTTGTGTTGTGTCCAAATTTAACGGGTATTTTCTTGTAAATATTAAGGATTCCAGAATCGGAATCAGCAAGGATCTGGCAAAAAGAATTATATTATCGGAATAAAAAACATTCCGATAATCGAGATATACAGCGCAGAGGACGCGCCTTTTATCAGAAGCATAAAGCGCTTCTGATAACTTATATGATAGGAGGTTTTCATGAAATGAATAATAAATACATCGTATTTCTGCTCTGGCTGTGTGCGGCACTTATTGCAGCCATAGGTGTTATCCAGATCAATGCGTTATCCATTCGTACAATTCCAGGCGGAGAAGCTCTGCCGGAAATTTACCTTAGGCTACGCGCCAGCGAGACGGCCACTCTATTTCTTGCTCTTGCCGGTATTGCAATTTTGTTCGCCAGGGAGGGGATAACCCGGGAATTAAAGAGGAAGGCCTATACGGATGTTACGGGGATCAGAAATAAGCATGCCTGCCTGGAGGAAATGACTATTCTTGATTGTAACGATAATACATTAAATATTGGCTTTGCCATGTTTGACATGAATAATCTGAAGAAGGTGAATGACTTTTACGGACATGAAAAGGGAGACGAGCTGATTCAGAGCTTTGCTTCGTTATTAAAACAGGCCTCGGAAAAGAAGTTTTTCCTTGGGCGCTTTGGCGGTGATGAATTCATCGTTATTATACGAAGCTGCACCAATGAAATCATGGAAGATTATATCAACAGGGTGAGGCAGCTGGCCGACCTCTATAACAGGGGAAGGAGCGTACCCTTAAGCTTTGCAAGCGGATATGCCATAAGCACAAGAAATCACTACTACCTCATGGAGGACCTGCTTAAGGAAGCAGATAAGAATATGTATAGGAACAAAAAGCTCATGAAATCCGATTCTTTAATGACTCCCTCACAGCTAAGCAGAATACTGGACGCTGAGCGCACTTATTTTCTGGGCAGGGATGATTTGACCGGATTATTTAATTATGATGCCTTTGTGGCTGCCGTTAAAAAATTTCTTCCCTTGTCTGAAAATCTGGATCACCTTGCAGTAATCTGCTGTGACATCTCCAATTTCAGATATATTAATGATACCTACGGACATCAGGAGGGTAATCAAATTCTTAAGACCTTTGCAAAGGAATTATCCTCCCAGCCCTTTTGTCTCTGCGCCTGCCGCCTGTACTCGGATAATTTTGCATTTCTTGCGGAATTGCCGGATGCATCGGAGCAGGCTTCGCCGGAGCTGATCAAGGAATGGTGCCTCCGCTTCTCCTCCATGATCAATCAGGCCTACAAGGGCGGCCGTATTATTATAAACAGCGGTATCTACTTTATCGGGGAAGGCAATGTATCGATTGAGAATGCACTTAATTATGCCAATACAGCAAGAAAACACACGAAGACCTCCACTCTGAATATCCTCGTCTATGGTGATGCCCTGGCACAGGAGGAAAGAAATAAGGCAGAGATTTTAAATTCCTTTCATAATGCACTTGATAATGGAGAATATCAGGTGTATCTGCAGCCCATGGTTCGCAGCGCGGATAAAAGCATCTGCAAGGCGGAGGCGTTGATTCGCTGGCGGAAGCCGAATGGAGCTTTCTTTTATCCGGGCGAATTCATTCCGCTTTTAGAGGAATCGGGAGATATTATCCGAATGGATTACTTTGTCTATGAACATATTTTTGAATATTTGTACATACAAATACAAAATCATAAGCCGGTTATTCCCATTTCCATGAATGTCTCCCGGCTTCATCTGTGCTCCCCCGAGGATTTTATCAGGCATATCAGGGAGCTGCTTGAAAAATATCCTATACCGACGTCCCTTATCGTATTTGAACTCACAGAAAGTACATTTATTAAGGAAATGTCCTCTGCATTGTATTTTGTAGAAGAGCTCCACCGGTTGGGCATCAAGGTCTCCATGGATGATTTCGGAAGCGGATATTCCTCCCTTGAGGTGTTGGTGAATTTGCCCTTCGATGAAATCAAATTTGATAAGGCATTTTTAAGTAATAGCGGGGATAAAAGGATTCAGAGTGTGCTGGTGCAAATGATGAGCCTGGTAAAGGGGCTGGATAAAACCATCGTCTGCGAGGGGGTTGAGCTTTCCGAGCATGCGGCGTTACTGGAGAAATGTGATTGTGATATTATACAGGGCTATTATTATTACAGGCCCATGCCGCTGGAGGACTTTATATCCTGTATCGGGCAATCCGCCGGTTCTTGGGATGTGCAGGTGTATGCGCAGCAGGGCTGTTCTGCAAAAAATCAATTGCTTTAGATGATGGTTTCCTTCATCAGCCACTCATTCGAGCGGTAACGTAAGTAGAATACGAGGGTTCGTATGCCCCACTCAATTCCCATGCAAATCCATACCCCCTTTACGCCAAAACCAAGTGTAATCGCAAATACATAACCAAGGCCCACCCACACAATCCACATGGTAATCAGGGAAACCACGGAGCTGAATACGGCATCTCCTGCGGAACGGAGAATATAGGGCATTATGTTGGACATGGACCAGAAAAAGGGCATGGGGATGATTGCGATAATAAGTAAATTATAAATGATCGAAACCGTTTCCCCGGGTGCATGATACAGCTTCAAAAGCATAGGCAGCATGGGGAAAAAAACGACGATGGACAGGATTGTTACCGCCGTGCCAAGCCAGATCATCTTTGCACCGTATCTGCGTGTCAGTGCCTTATCACCGGTACCGGCACACTGGCCCACTACGGTGGCAGCCAGTGTACTTACTGCGATACCTGCGGAATACAGAAGGGAAAGAACCGAATCTGCGATGGCGTTTGCGGCTGTATTTATTGTACCCAACTGTACAATGTAGGTTTGTACAAGCATGAGGCCGCTGTTGAAGAATATTTGCTCCAGCATAAATGGGATGCTGAGCCGGAATATGGATTTTAGAATGGACGTGTCTAGCCGGAAAATGTGTTTTGGGCACATATGTACAATACTTTTCGGATACATAAGGAGCAGAACGGCTGCCACACAGCCAAACAGTCTGGCGATACCCAGTGACAGGGCGGTGCCCAGGATGTCAAGCTGCATCACATTCAAAAACAGCATACTGGTCAGTAAATGAATAATGTTTATGATAATCGTCAGCCGCAGGCAGATTTTGGCCTCCCCCATTCCGCGGAACACTGCAAATGCTCCCATATAAACAGAAAGAAAAATTTGAGAAATGGCTATGCCGATGAGATATTTACTTGCCTTTTCTATAACAATCGGATCAGCCGCGCCAAAGACCAGGCAGATCAGTGTTTTGGAGCATGCGGCAAGTATAATGCAGGAAATAATTGCTATAAGGAAGGAGGCCAGCATAACCTGTCCTGCAGTCTCACGTATTTTTTCTTTGTTACCGCGCCCCATATACTGTGCAACCACCACTGTGCCGCCCACAGAGATGGAACTGAAGACAGCATACAGCATGGTAGACAGAGGAGCTACCAGACTGACCGCTGTAACAGATTCCTGGCTGGAGGAGCTGATCATGGCAGTGGTCAGCAAGGAGATGGAATTTATAAAAAACTGATCCAGCATAAGCGGAATCAGCATGGAGAAAATCTGATGATACGTAAAAAGCTTACTGCCTAATTGCTGCTCAAAAAAACGGTCTGCCAAGGACCCGGATTTGATGATACTGATATTATGCTTCATATTTATGTGTATGCACCTCTTAAGTAAGTCGGTTGTTATTGTTAAAATAATGAGAAGGTTTACTTTTCGCTTTTGGATACCTTCAGCGCTGACAGAGTCTCTCTGTGTTTTTGCGCCTTGAAATACGAATCGTTTTCAAAATAGTAGGTATAGAAAACATCGATCATTACCAGAATAGGAAATTGTGGTGAAATCAGAGTGCCGCCGTCCAGGTTTCTCGACGTGGCAACATAGAGCACCTCATCGCAATATTCACTTTCTTTCACATTCTTATTGGAAGTAATCAAAACAACCTTGGCATTCCTCTTTTTTGCCAGGCAGATCCCGGACAGAATTTCTTTCGTCTTTCCGCTTAAGGATATGGCTATAACGAGATTATCTTCATCCACCAGGGCGGAATTCATTTGTATCATTTGGGAATCGGTGATTGATTCCACATATAAGCCGGTTCTCATAAAACGAAGCCGGAATTCATTTGCGGCAAAGCCGGAGCTTCCCATTCCATATACGCATACTTTTTTGCATTTATTCACCAGATTTGCAATACGTCTCATCTGAGGTTCATCAAGCAATTCATAGCTTTCATTCAATAATTTCAGATAATTGTCATGTACACGCATGGATAATGCACTGATATCCTTTTCCTGCTCACTTTCAGACAGGTCCTTCTTATAAGCATAGATTAATTCCCGAAAACCCTTATAGCTGCATTTTTTGGCAAAGCGTGAAAGCGTTGCTTCTGAAACGTACAGAAGCTTTGAAAGATTTTTTGAATTAAAGTCAATTACCTTCATATTATTCAGGAAAAAATCAGCCACGCTTTTCTCGACGGGTGTAAGCTCATCATAGATTTTAAGAATATTTTGTTTTACCTCTTTGCCATCATATTTCATAACTATGCCACACCCTTCCGATTCTTTGAAATTTCATCCTTCTTGATTATATCTGAAAAACTCTGCATCTACAACCCATAGGAAGCCATTATTGAGCGGATAACAGAAACGGAATGTACTTTCATAAAAACTAAGTATGAAACAAAATATGCAACTACTTTCTGTATGGCCCGGAAATATTGAAATGAAATCCTATTTCGCTATAATAGTATCAAACGAGCTACAATATCGAGGAGGCGGAAACGGTGACATTAAATTACAGTCTGTGCAGTGAGGATATCAAAGAGCTTCTGAAGGAAGAAAAGGATTTACTGGACCTTTGCTTTGATAAGGATGGAGTCAATTTGATTTCAGTGCAGAGCAGGGAACGGGGATTTACCGCTGCAAGGAATGCTTCTGAAATTGTTGTACAATATAATACAAAAGCAGATTTTTGCCGGGCGCTTTTGACGCTTTGCAGCAGAAGCAAAGACGAACAAAGCTGGAGCTGTCATGAGGAATCCTCATTTGAAGAATTCGGAGTGATGCTGGATTTTTCCAGGAACGCAGTCATGAGGACAGAAGCAATTAAGCTTTTTATCAGGACCATTGCTCTTATGGGCTACAATTTTCTTGGCCTATATATGGAGGATACGATAGAAATCCCCGAAGAACCGTACTTTGGCTATATGAGAGGCGCAATGACCGCTTTGGAGTTAAAGGAAATTGATGAATATGCAAAAATATTCGGTATGGAAATCAGAGCATATATACAGACTCTGGCCCATGTAAATCAGATCACCAGATACGAGGAATATCAAGAAATTATAGATACGAATGATATTCTTCTGGCAGGGGAGGAAAGAACCTATCAGTTGATTGAAAACCTGATTAAGGCAGCTTCGGAGAATATCAGCAGCCGCAAGATTAATATAGGTATGGATGAGGCTCATATGATAGGACTTGGAAAGTATCTGGATAAGCATGGGTACAGCAACCGGTTTAAGATAATGGAGGAGCATTTGGACCGGGTTCTTGCTATTTGCCGTAAATACGGCTTGCAGGTGCAGATGTGGAGCGATATGTTTTTCCGCCTGGCTTATGGAGGAGAATACTATCTTGAGGATGGGCAAAGCGTAGCTGCTCATAAAATACCGCCGGAGGTTGAAATTGTATACTGGGATTATTATTCCTGTGATAAAGAGCATTACGACAGAATGCTGAAGAACCATTTTAAACTATCGGAGCAGGTTGGTTTTGCGGGAGGCGCCTGGAAATGGACAGGATTTGCCCCGCATAACCGATACAGCCTGGAAATAGGAAAAGCGGCAATTGAAGCATGCCGGGAAAACAATGTGAAATCAGTTGTCATTACTGCATGGGGTGACAACGGAGCTGAGGCGAGTGCCTTTTCTGTTTTACCGGCACTGTATGGGGATGCGGATTATAATTACACAGGAAATATCAATCCTTCAAAATTCATACATCTTACGGGAATGTCCTTTGGAGATTTTATGCAGATCGAGCTGGTGAATCTTTTTTCAGAGGATGCGGCGATTCATAATAACGCCGGCAAGTATTTGCTTTACAATGATGCGCTTTTGGCTACCTTTGATTCGGTTGTTTTTGATGGTATTTCTGAATACTATGAGGCTGCCGCCTTCAAGCTGAAGAGCTTAAGTGCCAATAAAAATTACGGATATCTGTTTGAGACACAGTCCAAATTGTGTTCGGTATTACGGTATAAGGCCGATCTGGGAAAACGGATCAAGCTTTCTTATGATAAAAAAGACAAAGCGGGCCTGTCCAGAATCGCGGAGGAAGAAATTCCGCAGCTTCTGGAAGAACTGGATGGTTTCTCTGCTTCTTTTGAAACGCAATGGGAAAAAGAGAATAAACCCTTTGGCTTTGAGGTACAATGTATCCGACTCGGCGGACTGGGGAAACGTCTGGAATATGTAAAAAGGCAGCTGAAGGCTTATATAGCCGGAGAGAAAAGCAAAGTAGAGGAGCTTGAGGCAGAGAGAAAGGCTTTTCACTATTTTGAGCAGGATGACATAAACAGATTAAATTATAATTTATGGCATGACATCGTTTCACCCTCGGATGTAGGGTAAGGGATAACAGCGCAGATTATCTGCTTGTTATATATTTTTTAACAGGAAATTGCAAAAGCGGTACGGTTTCGCAATTATCCATATTTTTAATTAAAGGAGGATAAATATATGAAAAAAGTAATGAGCTTATGCCTGGTACTGATTTTTGCAGCCAGTTTACTGGGCGGCTGCGCAAGTAAAACGGAGGGTGATGACACAGTAAAGGTGACAGAGGGCGCGACAAATGCCCCGGATGATTCCTCGGCAAGCGCAGAACCGGTTACCATTGAATTTTGGACGATTTCGCTTCAACCTACATTTACAGATTTCTTTAATGGATTGATTGCTGATTATGAGGCGGCAAATCCGAATGTAACAGTTAATTGGACGGATCTTCCATATGATTCCATTCAGCAAAAATTAGTTACGGCTGCGGCAGGCGGAACAGCACCGGATGTTGTTAACTTAAATACACAGATGGCATTAACACTTGCGGGAAAGGGCGCTCTGGTTGATTTGAATGCGGAAGCAACGGACGAGCAAAAGAGCATTTATGTGGAAAGCTTATATAATTCTGCAAAAATCGGTGATTCGGTTTATGCATTTCCGTGGTATGCATCACCCAGCATAATGTTCTATAATAAGGCGCTGTTTGAAGAAGCGGGTATAACGGAGATCCCTACAAATTACCAGGCATCCTTTGATATGGCAAAAACAATGAAGGACACTACCGGAGCTTATCTTTTTAATCCGTCCGAGTTTTTTAACATGTTATTCCAGGAGGATATTCCGATCTTAACTGATGACAAAACAGCGGCTGCATTTAATACCCCGGCTACAGTCACTCTGCTTCAAAATTACAAGGCTATGACAGATGCGGATTATCTGCCTAAAACAAACTGGGGTAGCTGGGATACTGAATTAAAATTATTTGAAACAGGTAAATTGGCAATCATAAGCTCATCAGGTTCAACTTTATCAAGAATTAAGGATGAAGCGCCGGATGTTTATGAAAACATCGGTATTGCTGCACCTCTTACAGGAAGCACCGGATTAAGCCAGAATGCTCTTATGAATCTTGTTATACCGGAAAAAAGTAAAAACCATGAAGAAGCAATAAAATTTGCGGCATATATTACAAATGATGCATCCCAGCTGGCCTTCTGCAAGGAGGTTGCGATATTCCCTTCCACAACTGCTGCCAGTGCAGATGAGTATTTCATTTCTGATACAACAACCCTGGAGGGTATCGCCAGACAGATGTCAGTAGAAGTAAGCAAGGCCTCCATGGATTATTCTTTAGGAATAGAGGGCCAGTCAGATATTCAGTCGGCAGTAAACAAAGTATATGAAGCCGTTATTACCAGCGGCGGTGATATTCAGTCGGCTTTGGATCAGCAGGAAAAGGCTGTGAACAGCCTCTTACAGCAGTAGCCTGTAACTATGGATTATTCACAAAATGTGCTTTCTATAGTATGTAAAAAGGTGTCTTTCGGTGCTTAAGGCACAGGAGTACTCTCGGAAAATCAACCATAAATGCATGTAAGGGCGCGTTTCGGGAGTACTCCCAATAAAAAGGGAGGTATTTATGAAAGTAAAGACCAGACAGACAATAAAAGCTTACTTGTTTATGGCACCGGCTCTTTTCATGATAATTGTCTTTGTTTTTGCTCCGATTGTCGGAAGCCTGCCATTAATGTTTTATAATTATTCTGTATTGGGAAAGACCGAATTTATCGGTTTGGATAATTTTAAGCGTGCATTCAGCGACCCTGAATTCTGGATCTCTATTAAAAACTCTATTGTATTTGTAGCCATAGTACCGGTGATACAGATTTTATCAATACTTTTAGCATTGATTGTAAATAGAAAATTAAGGGGAATCTCAATATTCCGTACGTTAATATATATTCCTGTAATTACTTCAATGGTTGCAGTATCTATTATGTGGGGTTTTTTGTTTGATCCCAGCGGTGTGATCAACACATTTTTGACGGATGCGGGTATCATAAAGAGCCCGTTAGGATTTCTGACGGATGGAAAAACAGCAATGCTGTGCATCATGTTTATTACGGTATGGCAGGGATTGGGTTATTTTATGATGCTTTACCTGGCAGGACTTCAATCAGTTCCGAAGGAGCTGGAAGAAGCGGCGATTGTGGACGGAGCAAATAAGTTCAAGACATTGGTGAAAATAAAATTGCCCCTTTTAAAGCCGTATATTTGGTTTTGTTCCCTCAATTCCGTAATATCGGCAGTCGGAGTATTTGATGTCGTTTATGTATTGACCAAGGGCGGGCCGTATAATGCCACTCTGGTTATGAATTTTTATTCCTACACGAAAGCCTTTACTGATTTTGAATTTGGTTATTCCGCTGCGATTGGTGCCGTTCAGGCAGTTATTACATCACTTCTTAGTATTATTGTTTTTGTATATGGCACAAAAGGAGGCGGAATGACGTATGGGGACTAGAAAAAGGAAAAAAGTAATAAATACAACTATTATTTATATCGTTCTGATTCTGATTTCCTGTGTCTGTGCGGGACCCTTCTTATGGATGCTTTCCACCTCCTTTAAAACAGGTCAGAATATCTATGATTTGAGCTTTTTTGTATCAAAGCCGACCTTGTCAAACTATACAGGAGTTATGGAATTCCTGTCGGTTCCCCGATATATCGGGAATACCTTGATCATAACACTGGGTTCGATTGCAATTGATGTTATTTTCTCTGCTTTATGTGCTTATCCTTTAGCCTGCATGGAGTTCAAAGGAAAAAAGATCATCATGGGGGCATTGATATCATCAATGATTATCCCGGCAGCAGCCGGTATGATTATAAACTATCTGATTATCAGTAAGGTACATTTACTGAATACTCTGGTTGGTGTTATCCTGCCCGGTTCGGTCAAAGTGTTCAGCATTATTTTGCTGAGACAATCCTACCTGGGTATACCCAAGGAAATGATAGAAGCAGCCAGAATCGATGGGGCAAAGGAAACAAGAATCTGGTGGCAGATCATGATGCCGGGAATTATGCCCTCCGTCAGTACGATTGTTATCTTTGACTTTATCAGCAGATGGAATGAATTTCTGTGGCCGATCATTGTGCTGCAGGACCCCAAAAAATATCCGCTGGCGACAGCACTGCAGTATCTTAACGGAAGCTTTAATTACAAATTCGGCTATATTGCCGCAGGGACCGTTATTTCAATTATACCGATTATTATCGTATTCCTGCTATGTCAGAAAAATTATATTGAGGCCATCAGTGGTGCAGTGAAAGGTTAAAAGGTAGTCAGTATGAATTATAATTATTATGTATGGATCGAAATTGAGGCAAATAAAAAAACGATAACCAATGCGGATAAATTTCGTCAGGCAATGGAAAAATGCAGGGCGGCAGGGATTGGTTCGGTAATTCTGAGTGTAAAGGATACCACAGGCTTTGCTATTTATGAAAGTGAGATAGCGCCGCATTACTCGGAATATGATGGGGCCTTTGAAAAGAAGGATTATCTTTCGGAATGTCTGGAAGCGGTCCGTTGCCTGAATATGAGGTTCTATGCTTCCATTGACGTCTTTGCAGAAGGAAATAAGGGAAAACCACACCCTAAAATGCCTGCAATCCGAAATACCGAATGGCAGTCAGAGGTATATGGGCTTAATCATTCGAATGAAATGGTCATTCAGCCAATCACAGCGAATACTCCGATCAGAGCGGTCGGAAGCATCGACGATTTTAATGAAATATTTGTAAATCCTGCGAATGATGAAGTTTGCGAATATGAGCTTTCCCTTATGAAGGAAATAATGGTACGCTATGGGATTGACGGTATTACCTTGGATCGCGTCCGCTATGTGGGATTAAGCTCTGATTTTAGCTCTGTTACAAAGAAGAAATGGGAGCAATTCATTGGAAGAGAGTGTAATTGGCCGTCCGATATTTACCGAGTGAAAGATATTGGGGGAAGCCTTGAAGTCGAGTATGGAGAGTGCTTCGGTGAGTTCATAACCTTTCGGGCAGGAATCATTAAAAGCTTTATTGAACGGGTAAGGAGGCTTGTGGATTCACAGCCGGGAAAAATTGAATTCTGGGATTACACAGGCTCCTGGTATCCATTGTATTATCAGGTTGGAGCAAACTGGGCATCTAAAAATTATGAGGCCCGGGAATACCCATGGGTTGACACTGAAAGATATAAGAGGACCGGATATGCGGAGCTGCTGGATGGCTTAATGTCAGGCTTCTATTATCCCTGTGTAACGGAACAGGAGGCAAGGGAAGCAAATCAGCCTGCTTACTGGTACAGTGTCGAAGGTTCGGGGAGGATGGCCTGCCAGGTTACACAAAATGCTGTTCCGGTTGTCGGAAGCCTGTTTTTGAAACAGTACAGCGAGAATCTGGCTTCTATGACGGAGGCGGTGAACATGTGCTTTCAGAAATCCGCCGGCTGTATGCTCTTTGATCTGTCCTATCTGACAGACAACGATTGGTGGAGGTATGTGACTGTAGAAAGCCGAAATGAGCCGGAAATCGAACGCTTGCATGCAGGAAGTCTACCGGAACTGATGGACCTTTGGAAGGAATGCTTTCCGGATGAATTCCAGGTGTCGAAGGAACGGTTCATAAACAGTACATTTGCAGATGAACAGCTCTGCCCGGAGGCAAGCTTATGCATCAGGAGTGGGAAGGGAAAGGAGCTCCTCGGTGCAATCCTATGCAAGGTATCCGGGGAAGATTACGAAGTATCTCCAAGCTGTGCATGGATAACGGCATTATTAATAAAGCCGGAATATCAAAACAGAGGATACGGCAAAAAGCTGTATGAGGCTGCCGAAAAGGTATTGAAGGAAAAAGCAATCCGTAAAATAAATGTCGGTCAGGAGTATCATAATATTTTTTCAGGAATTCCAGCGCCTACGCAGGAGAAGCTTGCCTTCTTTCAGAAACGTGGATTTGTAATAAATACGGATGAGCATTATGATCTGACCTGTGATATTACCTGTAATGATAAAATTGATCAATATAATACCGCCCCCTTTGAAGGCAGATTCCTTGCCGAAGCCCTTAAAATCAGTGAAAAACAGGAGCTTATCCAGTTCCTTAAGGAGGAATTTCCGGGACGCTGGATGGCTGAGCTGGAAGAATATCTTGAAGGCGGCGGGGATCCCCACGAGATTATAGTGCTAAAGGATAGGCAGGACAACAGGATAAAGGGATTTTGTAAAATACATGTAAATGAAGATCATAGCGGCGGCCTGGGTCCTATTGGAATTGCAAAATCGATCCGGGGTAATCATGTCGGGGATTTTATGTTACACCAGTCACTGCTTTATTTGAGAAAAAGGAACGGGCAAAGGATAGAAATTGACTGGACTATTTTAAAGGACTATTACGGTAAATTTGATTTTAAACCGGTCAAAGTTTACAGAGGTGCTTATAAAGATATTTAAAACCGGGAAAGGGCAAAGGGTATGAAAAAGAAAATTGTATTACTCCCATTAGATGAGAGACCTTGTAATTACATTTTCCCTAATCGCTTGTTTGCATATGAAGACATTGACCTTGTGAGACCGGAACATCTGGGAAATAAGAAGCAGCCGGCGGATGTGAATGAGGTGGCTGAGTTTTTAAGAAAAGAATGTAAGGATGCAGATGGATTGGTACTTTCTGTTGATATGATGATTTATGGCGGCCTGGTTCCTTCAAGGATTCATTACTCCGAGGAGGGAAGACTGAAGGAATTGGCTGGGCTTGTAAAAACATTAAAGAAGGAAAACCCCGGGCTCTTAATTTATGCATTTCAGGTAATTATGCGCTGCCCGGATTATTCAAGCAGTGACGAAGAGCCGGATTATTATGAGGCATACGGAAAAATGATACATAAGGCAGGCGATGTAATTCACAGAAGCCGTCTTGGTATTTGTGACAGGGAAGAGCTGAAAAACATTTTAAACCAAATTGATTGTGAAAAACTGAACGATTATGTATCAAGAAGAGAGTGCAACAGAGAATTAAACTATACAATGATTGATTATGTAAAGCAAGGCTTTATCGATGCTCTTGTAATACCCCAGGACGATTCTGCTGCATATGGCTATGCGGCGATGGATCAGGAGACGGTTCGTATCAGGATTGCAGAAGAAGGGCTTGCGGACAGAATTCTTATGTATCCGGGTGCGGACGAAGCAGCGCTTACCCTTGTATCCAGAATGGTTAACAAAATAAACGGAAAAAAGCCCAAGGTATATGTGAAGTATGCAAGTGAAGCTTCAAGAGCTATCCTACCATTATATGAAGGAAGTTCACTTGAAACTACAATTAAGTATCATGTACTCTCAGCAGGCTGTCAGCTTACGGCTTCTTATGAAAATTCAGATATTATTCTGGCAGTGACAGCGCCTTCCGATCATATGGTTGAAGCAACTGAACAGCCCTGCATATCAAAGGAATATTTTGTAGAACGAAATCTTCCGGAAATGATCGACTTTCTGAAAGAAAGAATAGCGGAAGGAAGGATTGTTACCATTGCGGACAATGCATATGCAAACGGCGGAGAGCTTCAGCTGATACAGCTTTTAAATCAGAATCGGCTTCTTGACAAGGTTGCGGGATATGCGGGATGGAATACATCGGCTAATACACTTGGAACGGCAATTGCAGAAGGAGTCCATTATTATCATTATAAAAATACGGCAGGGCATATGAGCTTTATGATGGAACGATATATAGAAGACGGCGGGTATTGCTCCGTTGTCAGAAAAAATATATCGAAGGATTTGTATCAATATGGAATGAATTACTTTGATGTGAAAGAAAAGGATGGCATAATCAGCAAAAGAGTGAGGGAAGAGCTACAGCAATATATTGATTGCTTTTTATCCTCCATCGCTTCTGAAATTTCATTGGAAAAAGTCTGGATGCCATGGAGCAGAATGTTTGAGGTGGGAATAGAAGCTGTATATCATGCATTTTAACGAAAAGATAAGGGGTTGAGGATTTGATTAACAGGGAAGGTATTTCAGAGAGCGGAAACTGGTATAAAGGAAATCTGCATAGTCATACTACAAATTCGGACGGGAAATTTACTCCGGAGGAAGCGGTGAAGGAATTCAAGAAGCACGGATACGCATTTTTATGTATGAGTGATCATGATTTATTTACGGATTACAGGGAAAAGCTTGGAGACCCGGATTTTCTCATACTTCCGGGAGTAGAAGCATCGGCCGTTCTTTTTGATGAAAATGATGTATGTGTGAAGGTCCATCATATGAACGGAATCTTAGGCACTGCCGCCATGCAGCAAAAGGCGCCCAGGCAGTATAAGCACCTGGAAAAGGTAGGTCCGTTTGTTTATTACGGCAAATGGGACGGAGCAAAAGCAGCTTTGGATATGATCGAGGAATTACATAGCCGGGGATGTTTTGTTACCTATAACCATCCGATCTGGTCCAGAGTGGAGGCAGAGGAATTTATTCCGGCAGAGGGCTTTGAGATACTGGAAATATTTAATTATAACACTCAAAACGAAAGTGAAACCGGCTATGATACAACCTATTGGGATATCATGCTTAGGAAGGGACGGCGTGTTCTTGCCGATGCTTCGGATGATAACCATAATGCCGGTATATTTGATGACGCATTTGGCGGATATATTGTCGTAAAGGCTAAGTCCCTGAAACAGGATGATATTGTAGAGTCGATCCTGTCAGGAAATTATTATTCCTCCTCCGGTCCCGAAATATACAGCTGGGGAATAAAGGACGGAAAAGCATATATTACCTGCAGTGCATCGGAACGAATCAGTTTTATAGCAGACGGCTTTGTAGGAGCCGGAATAACCTTTACGGCAAAATCAGAAAACAATCTGCTGCGGGAGGCAGCCTTTGACCTTACGGGAAAAGAAACCTATATCAGAGCAGAATGCAGAGATATATACGGAAAAAAAGCCTGGACTAACCCAATCTATATAGAACACCAAGGAAGGTGATAACAGTGAAAAGAAATGATAAAATACTCGCGCAGTTAAAAGGCGGATTAATTGTATCCTGCCAGGCACTGAAGGATGAACCGCTACACAGCTCTTATATTATGTCAAAAATGGCATATGCAGCCAAAGAGGGCGGCGCTGTAGGTATCCGTGCAAATACTCCGGAAGACATCACAGAAATTAAGAAAGCAGTGGATTTACCCATTATTGCATTATACAAACAGGATTATCCGGATTCACCCATATTCATAACACCTACGGAAAAGGAAGTGGAGCTTTTAATGGAGGTGAAGCCGGAGATAATTGCATTGGACGCGACAAACAGGCTTCGTCCGGGCAAACTTACATTGGATGACTTCTTTAGGAAAATAAGAAAAAAGTATCCTGAGCAATTATTTATGGCAGACTGTGCTACTTATGAAGAAGGAATTCATGCACAGGAGATCGGTTTTGATATTGTGGGAACAACGTTAAGCGGATATACAGAGGACACGAAGGGAATCAGCCTGCCCAATCACACGATGATTAAGCGTCTTTCCGATACGCTTAAGGTTCCGTTGATTGCAGAGGGCGGCATCTGGGAGATTGAGGATCTGAAGCAGGTTATGAGAGAAAATGTTCATGCGGCAGTCATAGGATCAGCAATCACAAGGCCAAGAGAAATAACGGAGAGATATGTAAGGTCAATTTCATAAGGCAGAGGAATGGTTTGAGTGCCATAAGTCTTGTGGGGACTTATGGCACTTTCGCAAAAGCAGAAATGAGGAAAAATATGAAAATATACCGTGCGAAAGATTATAAGGACATGAGCAGAAAAGCAGCGAATATTATCTCGGCACAGATTATTATGAAGCCGGACTGTGTACTCGGTCTTGCTACCGGATCCACACCCATCGGCGCCTATCGGCAGCTGGTGGAATGGTACAATAAGAACGATCTGGACTTTTCGGAGGTTAAGACAGTTAATCTTGATGAATATAAAGGACTTTCGGAAGATAACAAGCAGAGCTACCGCTACTTCATGGACCATAATCTTTTCAACCATGTTAATATTAATAAGAATAATACCTATATACCAAACGGAATGACAGAAGATGATGCTGCGGAATGCGCAAGATATACGGAGATAATTAAATCCCTGGGCGGTATTGATCTTCAGCTTCTTGGGCTTGGGCATAACGGACATATCGGTTTTAATGAGCCTAATAACTCCTTTGATCTGGAAACCCATTGTGTGGCTCTTACCCAGAGCACAATAGAAGCAAATTCACGTTTGTTTGAAAATGCGGAGGAAGTACCCAGATATGCTTTTACCATGGGTATTAAAAATATCATGCAGGCAAAGAAAATATTGATTTTGGTGAGTGGTGAGAATAAGGCGGAAATAGTAAAAAAAGCATTTACCGGTGATGTAACCCCAAGCGTGCCGGTCTCCATCCTTCAGATGCATAAGGATGTAATTTTGGTCGGAGATGAAGCGGCCCTGTCACTAATTTGATTTGTGCGGAGGTAGAATATGATTATAAGGAATGCAAAAGTTTATAATGAAGATGGCAGCTTCACGGTAAGGGATATTGTCATGGAGGGTGAGTTTTTTACAGAAGCCGCCGCTTTGGCCAAAAATCCGGAGAGCTTATCCGAGGTAATGGATGCGGCGGGACTTTTGGCTATTCCCGGCCTGACGGATATCCATTTTCATGGCTGTATGAATTTTGATTTGTGCGACGGGACATTAAAAGCGATAGGGGCGATTGCAGAATATGAGCTGCGAAACGGCATTACGGCAATCTGCCCGGCTACAATGACGATGCCGGAGGAAGCTCTGACGAATATTGCGCAAGCAGTGTCCGTGTATGAAAATTTAAATGGAGCGGATTTGGTTGGTATCAATATGGAAGGCCCGTTTATATCCAAAGAAAAGAAGGGAGCACAGAATGAGCGTTATGTTATGTCTCCCAATCTGGAGCTATATCATAAGCTTCAGCAGATTACTAAAAACAAAATCAAGCTGGTAGATATCGCGCCGGAAGAGCCGGGAGCCTTGGAATTCATCAGGGCGGTAAAAAATGAGACCGTAGTTTCCATCGCCCATACCACGGCAGATTATGAGACCGCAATAATGGCAATCAAAGCAGGGGCATCGCATGTCACCCATCTGTATAATGCCATGCCCCCTTATACACATCGTGCACCGGGGGTAGTAGGAGCTGCAAGTGACTGCCCGGATTGTAAGGTTGAATTGATTTGTGACGGTATTCATATTCATCCTGCGGTGGTACGTAACACCTTTCGGATCTTCGGACCGGACCGGGTTGTTATGATCAGCGACAGTATGAGGGCAACCGGCCTGGGAGACGGTGAATCCTCTCTGGGCGGTCAAAAGGTATTTGTAAAAGGGAAAAGGGCAACCCTGGAAGACGGCACATTAGCAGGTTCGGTGTCTAATCTGATGGATTGCGTCAGGGTATGCGTTAAGGAAATGGAAATACCCTTAGAGCAGGCTGTCCGCAGTGCAGCGGTTAACAGTGCGAGGGCCATTGGAATTTATGATAAATACGGCAGTATCACACCTGGCAAGTATGCCAATGTCGTGCTTCTTGATAAGGAGCTGAATATAAAGTGCGTTATCATGAAAGGCCGGATTATTAATAAGAATTTATTTCGCAATGTTTAGCACAAATGATGTATGCAGTGTTAAGGATAGATCGAAAGGTCTGCTTGAATAGTAAGGATGGGAGGCTTCTATAATCAATGAATTATATTGGAGTGGATATTGGCGGAACACAGGTGAAAATAGGTATTGTTGATGAAAATGGAACCGTCTGCAATTCCTTGGCATATGATGTTGCTTTTGACGGTTATGATACTCCGATTATCGAAACAGTGGTTGCCAGGCTGTCCGAATTTATGAGGGAAAATAATCTACCAGGCAGTCAGGTATGCGGAATCGGCGTGTCGGCAACCGGTCAGATAGATGCGAAGGAGGGAAGGGTTGCAGGAGCAGCCGGTCATATCAAGAACTGGGAAGGCTGTAATATACGGGAGCACATCAAGCGGGTTTATTCCGGACCGGTCACCGTTATGAATGACGCAAATTGTGCCGCATTAGCGGAGCAGTGGATCGGCGGTGCCAAAGGTCTGTCCGATGCCGTTGTCATCACGGTTGGAACCGGTATTGGCGGAGGTATCATTGCCAATTCGGAGATTATCTGCGGAGCAGCCGGGGGTGCAGGTGAAATAGGACATGTTACAATCCGTAATAACGGAAAAATGTGCTGCTGTGGTAACCGGGGCTGCTATGAGCAATATGCATCTGCAACAGCATTGGTGAGGATGGTAACACAGGCGCAGAAAACGGGTAAACTGGAAACGGGCCTCTTTGGTAATGAGATAATAAATGGGCGGATCATTTTTGAAGCCGCAGGTAGGGGCGGTTATCTGGATGCTATTTTGGATCGATGGATCGGTTATGTAGCAGACGGAGTTGTCAGTATCATTCATACGTTCAGTCCTCAGGCAGTACTGATTGGAGGCGGAGTCAGTGCACAAAAAGAAAAATTCATAGATCCGTTACGCAGGAAGGTGCTTAGCCGTGTTATGCCGGTTTATGCAAAGATGGTGAGGCTGGAGGCCGCTAAGCTGGGTAATGACGCGGGGATGGTCGGTGCGGTCTATTATTGCATGAAGCATCCGGAATTATAAAATATCATTCAGGTCTTAAAACGTGCGCAGGAATGGGGTATAAAAATGTATAAAATAGAAGAGAAAAGATATGATGTGATTGTAATAGGCGGCGGAACAGCCGGTTCCGCCGCGGCCATTGCTTCTGCAAGGGAGGGTGCCAGCACCCTCATTGTTGAGAGAAATTCCTATCTGGGCGGCAGTGCCACAGGAGGACAGGTAACCCCCATGATGCATATCGGTATTGACGGAAAAGCCGGACATTCGTACATAAATGAAATAATAAAGAAGAAAATGGCTGCGGAAGGGTATGCGGCGGATGACAAATACGGAAATGACGGTTGGCTCAATACAGAAATGCTTAAGTTCACCCTGGAGGAGCTTTTCACGGAGCATAACGGCAGTATATTATATTGTACCGAACTGATTGATACGGTGGTTGAAGATAAGAAGCTGAAAG
This sequence comes from Bacillota bacterium, assembly GCA_023407175.1. The sequence goes on along the minus strand of JAEYMU010000053.1, from coordinate 715,150 downwards.
GTATCCTTGTTCATAATAAATCCGGGCTTCAGCTTATTTACGGCAGTACATTCATAGATTGTACCGGAGATGCGGATGTTTCATATAATTCGGGTGTTTCATGCTTATCGGGAGATGAGCTGCTCCATAGCAACCAGGCGATGTCCCTGCGGTTCATGGCCGGAAATATTGATATAGCAAGGCTGAAGGGCTTTCTGAAGGATATTGGCGAGCCTGACATTCTGGAATACCCCCTTGTAGAAATTGCCTCAGTCTGGGAGCATGAAACCCCTTTGAACAGGGTATTCAAAAAAGGGCTTGAAAATAAGGATATTGAGTACCAGGACGGGAAGTACTTTCAGGCATTTTCGGTGCCGGGCATGCCGGAGGTTATGTCATTTAACTGTCCGGAGATACCAGATATCTATGATGCATTGAATCCGGCCTCCATATCGCTTGCTTTAGTAACCGGCAGAAAAATGATAAAAAGGCTGCACGGCTTCCTGAAAGCGTACCTGCCGGGCTTTGAAGAAAGCTTTATTATGTCGGTGGCTGAGATGCCCGGCGTCAGGGAGTCCAGGAGAATCAAGGGAAAGTATATACTAAGTGAAAAGGATTATGTGAATCGGGTAAAATTTGACGATGCCATTGCAAGGACAGCTTACCCGATTGATATTCATGGACTGATTGATGAAAATCAATTAGGCATAAGGCCCATGGAACGGGGAGAATATCTGGAGATACCCTACAGGTGTCTGGTGACGGAAGACATTGAAAACCTTATTGTAGCCGGAAGATGCATATCATCGACATTTACGGCCCAGTCCGCCGTCAGGATACAGCCTACCTGCAGGGCAATGGGGGAAGCAGCCGGTATTGCAGCCGCCTATTGTGTAAAGAATAATATCAGGCTGAATGAACTGAATGGAAGAATTGTGGGCAATATAATGACAGAACGGCTATAAAAATCAGAGACCAGTTATAAGATATGGGAATAGTTTATTAGGTAATTGCGAAACTAGCAAGAGTTAATAATTTTTCGAACAACAGATACAATTTCGGAGCGGAAGTTAAGCGGAAGGAGCGTTGGAGCGGAGAAATTTGTATCTGTTGCTCGGAAAATTTAGTGGCTCATATTGTTTCGCAATTATCTAGATGGTTTATTCATGAAGAATATTGGATACCACGGGGAAGAATATATGAGCATAAACAGGATAGAGCTTACAAAGGAGTTTAAAAATACAGGTTTAAAAAGCGGGGACAGCCTGCTGCTTCATAGTTCGTTAAGGAGTTTTGGCTATGTGGATGGCGGGGCACATACGGTGGTCGGATCGCTGCTTGATACAATCGGAGAAGAAGGGACCCTGATTGTGCCTGCCCTGACTGGCAAGAGAGAGGATTCTGTATTTAGTCCGCCCGTCTTTGATGTTTTGAATACGAAATGCTGGACGGGGATTATTCCGGAAACAGTAAGAAATATGGAGGGCGCAAGGCGATCTCTTCATCCCACCCATTCGGCAGCAGCGATAGGCTGCCGGAAGGAATATGTGACACTGGGGCATGAAAAATCCAGGTCCCCCTGTGATGAAAGCAGTCCCTATTACAAAAATTCGGTAATCAGGGGATACATCATGCTTGCCGGTGTTGATCAGGAGAGCAATACATCCATACATTCCTGTGAAGAAATTGCAGGCGTTTTGTATCATCTGCAGGAAGAGCCATTTGATATCAGCATCACTGGCTATCAAGGTGAATTAATCAATGTTACAAACAGACTGCATCAATGGGAAAAGCCGGAAACTGATTTTAATAAACTGGAGGAAGTGTTTGAGAAGAAGGGAATAATGAAAAAATATATGGCAGGAAATTCTGTAATCAGGCTGATCCGTGCAGGTGATATGTTTGAACTCACCATAGAATTATTAAGAAAGGACCCTTATTACCTGCTGGTGTAATCAATCATCCTATTTTATAACAAACGGAGGTGTTACCATGAGAAAAATAAAGGCGGCAATGATAGGCTGCGGCCGCATATCGGAGATGTATGCAGAGGTATTTGAACAATTAAAGGATACTGTGGAAGTGGTATATGCTGTTGATAAGGAATTAAACAGGGCGGAGAAATTTGCCTCAGGCTTTAACGGATGTATTGCACTGACGGATTACAGAAGGTGTCTGGATAAGGATTTGGATGTATTTCATATAGCGGTTCCCCATAATCTTCATCCCATAATATCAATTGAGGCAATGGAGCATGGCATCCATGTTCTGACAGAAAAGCCAATGGCCATAGAATTAAAGGATGCGGACAGGATGATCCAGGTATCAGAAAGCTGCGGAGTAAAGCTGGGAGTTATATTCCAGACAAGGTATGTAAAAGGGTGCATGGAGATAAAGAAGCTCATAGAGGCTGGAAGGCTGGGCAGGATATTAGCTGCCAGATCCTATCTCTCCTGGAGCCGGTCGGATCAGTATTATTCTCAATCGGATTGGAAAGGAACCTGGGATAAGGAGGGCGGCGGAGTTCTCATAGATCAGGCAATACACAGTATTGACAGGGTACAATGGCTTGTAGGCTCGGAGGCAGAGTGGATAGAAGGAAAGGTATCCAACCGGTTACATAAAATCGTTGCTGTGGAGGATGTGGCGGAAGCATTTGTAAAGTTTAAAAACGGCTGCCTGTACCAGCTTTATGCCTGCAACTGTTATGATTATGATGCCCCGATCGAGATTGAGATTGTAGGAGAAAAGGGAAGGGCCGGCCTTAAGCAGGATCTGGCATGGGTTCATATCAATGGGGAAAAGCCCTATGAAATAAGAGACGGATATGACGGATTATCCGTTGGTCCGGATTATTGGGGATGCAGTCATATCACACAGATCAGGGACTTTTATCATTCCCTGACTGAGAATCAGCCTGTTTACATCGATGGTGCGTCAGGCAGACCGGCACTTGAAATAATCAGAGGAATATACAAATCGTCGAAGGAAAATAAAAAGATATATGTACCCTTTGAGGAATAAATTTAATGATTGCCGTTAAAGCGGCAGAATGGAGGTTATCATGGGTAAAATAAAAATCGGAATTATCGGGACAGGAAGTATCAGCAATCTGCATATGTCTGGATATTCCCGTCTTGAGAATGTAGAGGTTGTGGCAGCATGTGATATCAATGAAGAGCGTGTTAAGCAATTCGCAGAAAAATATAACATTCCCAACACATTTACCGACTATAACGAAATGCTGAAAATAGAGGAGATAGACGCTGTAAGTGTTACCGCGTGGAATAATATACATGCCCCCGCAAGTATTGCAGCGCTGAATGCCGGCAAGCACGTATTATGTGAAAAGCCTCTTGCACTTAATGCAGACCAGGCCCGGGAAATGATAGAGGTTTCAAAAAAGACAGGAAAACTCCTTATGGTAGGCTTTTGCAGGAGATTTGGAGATAATGCGAAGGCCTTAAAGGAAATCATAGACAATGGGGATTTGGGCGATATCTATTATACAAAGACAGGCTGCTTAAGAAGATGGGGCAATCCGGGAGGATGGTTTTCCGATAAGAAAAGGTCAGGCGGCGGTCCCGTCATAGATTTGGGCGTACATATGATAGACCTTATCAGGTATCTGTCCGGCAAGCCGAAAGCGGTGTCAGTTACAGCTTCAACCTTCAGCCATATGGGAATGAAGCCGGAGATAAAAGGAATACAAAAATACAATTCCGCTGACTACAGTGAATACAATGATGTGGAGGATTGTGCCACGTCAATCATTAAATTTGACAATGGAATGACATTATTCTTCGAGACGAGTTGGGTACAGAATATAAAAGGAGACAGCCTTTATCTTGAACTTTTCGGGAACAAAGCCGGAGCAAAAATGGAACCGGAATTTGAATTATATGAAACCAGATATAATTACCTAAGAGATTCTAAGCCGTTACTGGCTCCGGACGGCAGTGGCTTTGAGCATAACTTTATTGAAGAAATAAAGCATTTTGTAAGCTGTATTGCAGACGGAACGCAGTGTATCAATCCGGCTGAGGACGGTCTTGAATTAATGAAGATAATTGATGCAATTTATAAATCCGCAGAAACCGGTCACGAAGTGATATTATAAAACAGAAGCTTTCACCCGGCAAGTTTGTGTCTGCGCTGTATCCACAAACTTGACAAGCACAAGCCTGTAAGCGAGGCTTAAGCAGCGCAGAAATGAGGAAAATATGAAATTATCGGTAAGTGCATGGTGCCTTCAGGAAAAATTGTTCAGCAGGGAGATTACTGTATTAGATTTTATAAATTATTGTCATGAGAATGGTGTGAAATATGTTGAACTGCTGGATTGCTTTGTAAAAGAAGAGGACATAGATAGGATTAATCAGCTTTTGAAAAAGCTGAACATAGGGGTATCCTCCTACTCAATCGGCAATGATTTTGTACTTGCGGACAGTAAGGAAAGACAGGAGCAGGTTGAGTATATGAAAAAAAGCATGGACACGGCTCTTAAGCTGGGGGCCGGCTTCATGAGAGTGTTCAGCGGGGATAAAAAGGATGCAGTGTCATTTGAAGAAGCAGAGGACTGGATTGTTGAATGCTATAAGGAAGCAGCTCCCTTTGCAGAAAAAAAGGGAATAACAATGGTTCTCGAAAATCATGGGCTCCTCGCCGGAAAATCCCGCCAGGTAATGAGAATCATCGACAGAGTTGGATCAATCGCATTAAAGTCCAATGCCGATATCGGCAATTTCATTCTGGTGAATGAAAATCCTCTGGATGCAGTGAAAAATCTTGGAGATAAGATAGGCTTTATTCATTTAAAGGATTTTAAACAGGTGAAGGAAGAAGAGGGCTATACTGCAATTGACGGCAGCTTCTATCAGGGAGCTGTTTTAGGAAAAGGAGATGTGCCTGTTTCTGAAATAATCAATTACTTAAAAGAGCATCGCTACGAGGGCTATTTATCCATAGAATACGAGGGGCCCGGAGATCCCTTCCAAGGCACAACGGAATGCATTGAATATACAAAGCATGCAACAGAATAAAGAAGAATGTGTGCTGTGTCCAAAACGCAGGGTTTCGTTAGAAGGAGGTCTTTTATGAATAAAAATAAAATCGGAGTTATGGTTGATTCATTTAAGCTTGATTTGAGAACCGGTATCAGGAAGGCAAAAGAGGTGGGAGCAGATGGCATACAGATTTATGCCGTTAATGGTGCCATGGACCCGGATAATCTGAATAAAAGCCGGCGCAGAGAGCTCCTGGATTATATCAAATCCAACGGACTGGTTGTTTCCGCCCTATGCGGCGATCTAGGAGGGCATGGATTTACAAGAAAGGGAGATAATACCTGGAGGATTGAAAAATCCAAACAAATCATGGAGCTGGCAAAGGATTTGGAGACAAATGTTGTTACGACGCATATCGGTGTTATTCCCGAGGAGAAAACCGATCCCGGATTCATGGTGCTTAAGGATGCCTGTGAGGAATTAGGCAGGTTCGGTGATGAATTGGGCGCATGCTTTGCTATCGAAACAGGTCCGGAAAAAGCGGAGACGCTGAAGGAATTTCTGGACAGTCTTGAAAGTAAGGGAGTCGGGGTAAATCTTGATCCGGCAAATTTTGTTATGGTAACAGGGGATGACCCCGTAAAAGCCGTATTTACCTTGAAGAATTATATCGTACATACGCATGCAAAGGATGGAATCATGATTAAAAAGACAGATCCCAGGATCATATATGACTTTTTTGCTGAAGGCGGTATCGGTGACTTGAGGCTGGAGGATTACTTTGAAGAAAAGCCGCTGGGATTGGGAAATGTTGATTTTGCCGGATACAAGAAGGCGCTCTCCCTGATTGGTTATGAAGGATTTCTGACTGTTGAGAGGGAAGTGGGAAATGATCCGGAAAGAGATATCAAAGATGCGGTAGGTTTTTTAAAGGCATTGTTGAAGGGGAGGTAGAGAGCTTTGGCAGATTTATCCTGGCTGAAATATTCTGAATTTCTTGCCATAGAATTGAGGGAATCAAAGGACGAAGGAAAGTGTACAAAAGGCCTTGAAGAAAGGGTAAAGGAGATTGAGTTAATGGACTGCGGAGCAGAAAAGGAGGCTTTCGCGGGGGATATACTCGATAAACTGATCGGCCTGCCCATTGAAAAGGAATATAGCTTTGTTGAACCGTCTGATATGGCGGGCATAAGTGCCAGAAGGCCTCAGAAGAATCTGCCGGTCCCTATGGACAGGGCTGATTTATGTGATGATAAATTGTATCATAAAATATATGGGGCATGGCTTGGAAGATGTGCCGGATGCTTACTTGGGCAGCCGGTTGAAGGCTGGAGCAGATCAAGGATTGAAGCTCTTCTCAAGGGTACGGATAATTATCCGTTAAATCGTTACATGTCCTCCCTCGTACCGGAGCATATAAAAAAAGAATGTGATGTCTCAGATTATCCGGGTGTATATGGCAACAAAAGAAAGGGCTGGATTAATAATGTAGCTTGTATGCCTGAGGATGATGATATCAATTACACCATTATGGGATTAAAAATAGTAGAGAAATACGGCATTGATTTTACCTCCGAAAATGTGGCGGAGTGCTGGCTCGATAACCTGCCGATCTTGCACACCTGTACGGCTGAAAGGGTTGCATACCGTAATTTGGTGAACTTAATTATTCCGCCGGCTTCAGCAGTATATAGAAATCCGTACAGAGAGTGGATCGGGGCGCAAATACGCGCGGATTTCTTTGGGTATATAGCTCCCGGTAATCCGGAGCTTAGCTCATCCATGGCCTTAAGAGATGCTTCCATTTCACACACAAAAAACGGTATCTACGGTGCAATGTTTGTCGCGGCAATGCTGTCCGCTGCCGCAAAAACAGATGATATTGAGGATATTATAGGTACCGGTTTATCGATGATACCGGAAAAATCAAGATTGCATAAAAGCATCCGTACGGTGTTTGAATGGAAGAAAGAGGGTGTTGACTGGGAAGCTGCAATCGATATGATTCATCAGACATATAGTGAAAATAATGCCCATGATTGGTGCCATACTATTTCCAATGCAATGATCGTATGTATAAGCTTAATATATGGAGGTCTTGATTTTGGAAGGTCCATAGGTATCGCCGTTATGGCCGGCTTTGATACGGACTGCAATGGTGCGACAGTTGGTTCAATACTTGGAATGATTCTTGGAGCGGATGCAATTCCTGATCAATGGACAAAACCTTTGAATAATCAGCTGAAATCAGGAATAGACGGTTTTACACATGCAGAAATATCTGACTTGGCAAACAGGACCTGGAATATTGCAAAAAGCATAGAAAAATGAGTGTACTTAGCTCACTTGAATGAAAAGAGATTGCCTGTCATGGCAATCTCTTTTCTATTAGGAAAATATATGATAAAATGTTATTGTTATATTTATAATATATTTATATCACCTTTATCAAACCAATAATTGTAGCAGCGGATTACAAAACCGGTACAGAAATGAGGTAACATATGAAAATATACGTCAATCATCTTGGCTTTACACCGAAGGATGGGAAAAAGCAGGCCATTATATATGGTGAGGAAAAAGCGGAGGAATTCGCTGTTGTAGATTTAAATGAAATGGGCTATAACGAGATCGGTCCCAATCATCAGGAAAACCAATATGCCTTGAGGGGGAAGCTGCGAGCCTCGGAATCAGATCAGGGCTCCTGTTATATCGCAGATTTCTCGGCTCTTAAGACACCCGGAATCTATATGATTACCATAGACAACCGGTATAACTCCGTACCCTTTCAGATCAGAGAGGATGTATATACCCGTACGATGAGGAAGGCCTTTGATTATATCCATATACAGCGCTGCGGGGAAGAGGTTCCGGAATATCATGGTCCCTGTCATCTGGATGACGCCCTACGGCGGGATACAGGGGAATATCTTGACACCACCGGCGGCTGGCACGATGCCGGAGACCTTAGAAAATGGATGGCTCACAGCATGCTGCTGGGAGTCGGTATATCGCAGCTGAAACGCCTTGTTAACCCACAGTGGTACAGCTTTGACCAAAAGGAAGGGGATCTTCTGAATGAGCTGCGCTGGGGTAACTCTTATTTTCTGAAAATGATGGACAAAACCGGGCAGGTATATAATGACGTGGCCGGAGGAATTGACGGGGATAACAGTGATAATCACTGGACGGATAACAAGCCGGGAACAAAGGATGACCGTCATATCAATACGGATTATGACCCGGAGGTCCAGTGGGAGTTTATCTATCTTGAGGCCATGATCTCGGATATGTTCAAGAATATTGATAGCTCCTATTCCGAACTGTGTCTGAAGGCATCGAAGACAGCCCTGGCTTTTCTGGATAGCAACCCGGAATTAAGGAAAAGGCCGACTACCTGGACCGTCGATTATGCACAGGTAAAATATATGGCCTGGTCCCTGCTGGCGTACAAGGAGCTGTATCTTGCTACGAAGGAGGCCCAGTATTTGGAGATGCTGAAAGATGAGCTGGCAGCCCTCTTAAATCTTCAGGAGACTGACTATGCCTTTCATCAAAATAAGATCAGAGGCTTCTGGTACTGTGATGCCGGAAAGGACAGGATATTCAAGCATCTAAGGGATAGCGGAACGATTCTGATCTCATTGTGCGAATGCTATCCGCTGCTGGAGGCTGATAGTAAGCTGAAAGCTGCCTGTTATGCGGCGCTAGATCTCTATTGCAACGGCTATCTGCTCCCTATGGTAAAGACAAATCCCTTTGAATTCATACCCTATGGTTTGTTTACCGGAGATGTTACAGAAGAAACCTACCGGATATATGCCGGCGATTTGAAATACCGCTTTTTTGCTCCTTCAAAGGCATCTTTTTATCAGGGACTGACCTCCCATCTGCTCTCCCATGCGGTGGGACTTCGGATGGCAGGAGGTATTCTAAAGCAGGAGCATTTACTTGATTTGGCCAAAATACAGGTGGAATGGGTGATGGGCCGAAATCCCGAGAACGCCTGCTTAATGACCGGCGAAGGGATTAACAACCCATACCCGCATTCACGCTTTCTCGGCTTGATTCCCGGAGGAATTATGAATGGATTTGTTGGCCTGGCGGATGATGAGCCCTTCCTTGATATGGATTACCAGATGGATTGGCGGACCACCGAATACTGGAGTCCCCATACCTGCTTTTATCTGTGGTATTTAAGCCTTTTATGATGAGTTGGGTGCAGTAATTGAATATGTTGTATATGCCTTGGACTATAGAGCCAAGGCTTTTTTATTAAATTACAAAATAATCAAAAGAAAGCAGCCTCATAAAGTTTATTTCCAAACAGTTAAAATTTTTTAACCAGAGATATAAAAATTTGTATTATATTAGTGATTTTGGGATAAATGATACATGATTTTACATTATTTAATTTGCTTAACTCTATTTATAAAAAGTGCTGACAGTCCTTATTTTATTTGGTTTTGTGTTTGTTATATTTTACTTAATTTTTATTAATTAAGTAATTTAATAGTGCAATATGCATATAATTTAACGAAAAAAATCGAAAAAATTGTGAAATATATCTTGACATTTTTATATCAATTCAATATTATTGAATTAAGTTAATAGAGGTTCGCGAGCCAGGATTTTATAACTTGTTTTCAGGCATTAAAGGAATGACAGAAATGATTTATAATGCAAATATCAAATAATATCCAGATTATGTGAATAAAGGGAAGAATGTTGATCTGCTATTTGATGTAAACCATCAAATGTACAGATGGTCTGATCATGCCGCCGCATTATCTTTATGTATTCCATTATACGTAAAACAGGCTGACTACATAATTTGCCGGTAGTAAAATCAGCGGATTTATCCGACTTCTGAATCACTTTATTGTATGTAATGTCTTATTACCTTAATGGAGGGAGAACTTTTTATGAAACTGATTAGCAAAAAATTTCTATCTATTCTACTATCATTAATCGTTATCTTATCCCTGACCGGATGCAAAAGCAGTACATCAGGCACAGATGAAGCTGCCTCAACTGATAATGAAGTATCTGAAGGTGCAGAGGGTACCGGGGATGAGAGTGCTGATGATACCTTAAGTGCCGATGATTTAGTTCCCGAAGAAGGAGCAAGCCTTACCTTATGGGGCTACAATGAAGATTATAATACCCAAATCGTTGAGTTATGGAATGCAAAATATCCGGATATTCCCCTAAAAACAGAAAGAATTGCCAATTCAGATGTTCAGTTAAATATGGAAACAACTACCGATTCCGGAAGCGGATGTGATGTTGCTATTATGGCACATAACACGGTAGCTTCTGCTGCAGATACGGGCCTTCTTCTGCAATTAGATTATCTGACGGATTATATTAAACAAAATTATTCCGAAAGTATGATTAACAGCTGTTCTCTTGACGGTGCAATATACGGGGCCCCATTTACCTGCCAGACCACTGCATTATTCTATAATAAGGCTTTGGTACAGGAACCGGTTAAAACATGGGATGAATTGTTCGCTTTTGCCAAGACCTATAACGACCCTTCACAGAATAAATACGCTTGCGCATGGCAGGCTGTGGATTCCTACTTTGCACATGGTATTATATCAACCTACGGTTATGAGCTTTTTGGACCAAATCATAATGATCCTTCCCAGCTTGGATGGGATACACAGGAGGCAATTGACGGATTGACATTTTATCAGTCTTTAAATCAGGTTTACCCAGTTAAGTCAACAGATTGCTCCTGGGATGCGATGTCCTCCCTGTTTAAGGACGGAAAGGTACCCTATGTTATAACCGGGCCATGGGATATTAATCCTTTTACGAAAGCTGGTATTGATTTTGGCATTTGCAATCTGCCGACAACATCGGACGGAACCCCTACAAAAACTATGGCAACTGTTAATGCAATTGTTGTAAGCTCCTATACGCAATATCCACAGGCGGCTATGCTTCTTGCTAAATTTTTAGTGGAGGAGGATTCTTTGAAGCTGGTCTATGATGTTGATACACAAATACCTGCCAGTACAGCCGGCCAGAATTATGACTATATCAAAAACAATGAATACCTCGCTGCTATAACAAAACAGATGGAGAACAGTGAACCAATCCCGAATATCCCTGAGATGTCCTATGTATGGACTCCATATGCAACGATGATCACATCTGTTTGGGATGATGTACAGAAACCGGAGGAAGCATTGAAAAAGGCTATTGATGAATATAATGCAGCCATTGAAATGGCAGAATAATTTCTGCTTAACTAATTTTTTAAAATAATGAATCTATAAAAACTTTACTATATTAATTATGGGAGCATATCCTTTGCGAAAGAGCAGATGCTCCCATAATTAAATTTTTCGGAGTATTCAATTTCTGGGATTATGTCGTTTTGAAAGGATGAATTATATGCTGCAGCACGATCTCCATAAGAAAAAAGCAGTTCAATCCGCAACAGCCTCTGCGATAATCTGGGGCCTGGGGCAATTTATTAATGGACAGAAAATCAAAGGTACCATCTATTTTGCTATTCAAATATTTACTCTTTTTAACTTATCTAATATCATTGATAATTTATATGGTTTAATTACACTCGGAGATAAGGAGATGATAATAAAGGGTTCAAAAGTAACCCGTGGTGATAATTCCATTATGATGTTACTCTTTGGATTAATATATTTAATTATAACTTTAATTTTATTTGCAATTTACATATCTAATATCAGGGATGCGTACAGAAAATCTCTGAAGAAGCAGTCCGGAAAGCAATTACCGGATGGCAGAAATTTTATTAAGCATCTTGGGAATGAAGGCTTTCCCTATGTAGTGCTGATTCCTTCGGCATTAATACTGATTGCCTTTTCTGTTATACCTAACATATTCAGCTTCCTGATCGCTTTTACCAACTACTCCCAGCCGAATCATATTCCTCCGAAGTCTCTGGTCGACTGGGTAGGACTAAAAAACTTTGCCAATCTTGCTAAAATGAAATTGTGGAGTGATACCTTTCTGGGCGTTACAGCCTGGACTTTATCCTGGGCCGTCTTATCTACGCTCACCTGTTTTTTCGGCGGTTTGTTAGTTGCCTGTCTGTTAAACACAAAACGCGTTAGGTGCAAGGTATTATGGAGAACAATATTTATTCTTCCCTGGGCATTTCCCGGTATGGTTTCGCTTTTAATGTTTCGTAACATGTTTAACGGGCAGTTTGGTATTATTAACTCCACCTTAATGAAATTCCATATCATTTCAGAAAATATCCCATGGCTGTCGGATGCAACCCTTGCTAAACTCGTATGTATTTTAGTTAATTTCTGGCTTGGGTTTCCTTATTTTATGGCTTTAATGTCAGGTGCTATTACCGGAATCAGTGCAGATGTAAAAGAAGCAGCTAAAATTGACGGAGCAAACGGAAGACAGGAATTCAGGAAGGTGACATTACCCCTTGTCCTGTTTCAGACAGCACCTCTCCTAATTATGACCTTTGCAGGAAATTTAAATGCCTTTGGAACTATTTTTTTCCTGACATCAGGAAATCCTGTCAACACAAACTATAAGTATGCCGGTTCTACCGATTTACTGATTACCTGGGTATACAAATTAACAAGAGATAACAGACAATTTGCTATGGCGTCGGTTATGTCAATCTTAATATTTGTCGTAGTTGCATCCTTTTCGATTGTAAATCTGCTTAGAACAAGATCCTTCAGAGAGGAGGATATGATGAACTAATGGAATTAATTAAAAATAGCTCAAAAAACAGCCGAGGAATATTATATTACTCCTCTGAGGTAATTAAAACAATATTAACCTATTTAACCTTAGTTCTTATATCATTATTGGTGGTAACACCCATATTATGGATTATAGGATCTGCATTTAACGACAGTGCAAGCTTAATTGGCGCTAATTTACTGCCCAAAGATCCATCCTTGGATAATTTTAAAGCTTTATTTAACAGTAATGAATTTCATTTTGGACAATGGTATTTTAATACCTTTAAAATTGCAGTAATCAATATGTGTTTATCTGTATTGCTGACATTATTAAGCTCCTATGTTTTTTCAAGATTTTCCTTTCGCGGTAAAAAGACAGGATTGATTACTATGCTGGTATTACAGATGTTTCCAAGCTTCATGAGTATGATTGCCATATTTAATATTTTGAATCAGATGAATCTGGTTAATTCGCATCTTGGACTGATTCTTACCTATGCAGCAGGGCAGATACCCTATAACACATGGTTGGTGAAGGGCTTTATGCAGAACATTCCACGCAGTCTTGACGAAGCAGCTAAGCTGGATGGAGCCAGCAATGCAAGAATCTTTTCCTCCGTTATTGTACCTCTTTCAAAGCCAATACTGACTTTCGTTGCCTTGTCCCAGTTTATGGCCCCTTGGATGGATTTCATTCTCCCTAACCTGCTGTTAAGAAATGATGATAAAAGAACACTGGCAATCGGACTATTTGCTATGGTTACCGGGAATACCAACGAAAACTTTGGTATGTTTGCGGCAGGCTGCTTACTTGTTGCTCTGCCGATTACAATATTGTATGTGTGTCTGCAGAAATATCTGATAGAAGGTATTATGGCAGGCGCAAATAAAGCCTAGAGTACGGTATCATTGACAAGCTTCTCATAGGCCTCTGGTATACTTCGTTTAAGGCAGGCAATTGCAGAGAAATTTATTTTTGAAAATTTTTCGGATACTGTTAAAATATGATCTGAAGTGGTTGGGGAAAGTCTCGTTATTAGCTAGTGGGAGGTGAAAATGAACAGATTAAGCGTCGTAATTTTTAATATGCCTTTTATTGATTACCGGTTGCGGTAAAAGAGAAACGAATAATGAAGTATTACCGACAAAAACGGATGATTCACAAATAGAGGCAACACCCGCAAATGATGCTTATCCCAGTATTATGATAGATGGTAAAGTTTATCGATATTACGGTTCAGAAGACGATTTAACAATAGAGGAAGATTACCTTGCAGATTATTACCTGGGAGATATCGAAAGTTCAATTGATTTATCATACCTTCCGGAAAACAATAATGAATCAAACTTTGCCCCCGTAGGAAGTAAGGTTTATTCAAATTATGATGACGGGGATACGGTTATTCTTGTATGGAAGGATGATATGTTGAAAAAACGAATCAGTGTGTGCAGATGAAATCAATTAGGATAACAGGCACGGATTTATTCAGATTATTTTTATAGCCTGAATTATGTATCAATAAGAAGTAAAAAAGCAGCTGACCTCTTCTGGCTCTCTATTTAAGAAAAACAAAATAGAGAACACCTTAGGGGTACAGCTGCTTTTGCAAGAAAGTCAATTAGTATTTCCGCTCAGTTTATTTTTTGGGGGGAGGAGGAATACAATGAGCAGGCATTTGTATTTTAGCAGAATAAGGAACCGCCGCCACACAAGCAAAGCAGTAAGATAATCGGCAGGATACCGTCAAGCCCGCCGCCGCAGCCGCAGGAGCTGTTACCTCCGAAGCCGAAGAGTCCGTTATCGCCTCCGCATAAGCAAAGTAAAAGTACGATCATAAGGATCGGGTTCATTCCGTTATCGCATTTGTTATTATTCCCACAGCAGGAAGTAGTTGATAAGTCACTCATATTTGAGCCTCCATAATTTATTTATAGTATATCATATGAAGCTCACGGATTTATTTACTGGGGGTACTGTGACATAGTCACACAGGTATTGGACAAAAGGTAGTGGCACTTGCGGGACCTGACTTAGGACTTATGCCTTCTCCAATGTAAGCGGCAATTTTATAATAACAGACCGTAGCCGGTATAAGGCCAACGTCTGTATAAGCCGTATTGGATGTAGAGGCAATTAGCTCGTAGGGGCCGTCTTCCTCCTGACTTCGGTAAAGCTCATACCTGTCGGCTTCCGGTAGCGGGTCCCAGCTTATTTGAATGGCGGATTTGCAGATTGCAGCCGCATGGATATTGCAGGGGGCAGGAGGAACCGATGCGGCAGGCCAGGTGGTGGCATTCACGGGATCGCTTAAGGGGCCGGGGTCTCCGCCAATCATAGAAGCAACCCTGTAATAATAGGTTGTGGCCGGGATAAGTTCGGCGTCCGTATACTTGGTATTGGTTACGACTGCGATGAGTTCATAGGGACCGCTTTCCTTGGGGCTTTGGTAAAGGTAATAGGCATTGGCATCGGGAACACTGTCCCAGCTGACCAGAATACTGCATTTGTCTTTTACTCTTGCTTTGACATTAACCGGCTCCCCGGCAGCTGCGACAGTGACAGTCACTGCTGAGAAGGCCTTGATGATTTCGCCTTCGTTATAGACATCAAGTGCCTTCAGGATAATAATGGCATTGCCCGGAGCAAGTGCAGTTATAACACCGGTTACCGCGTCGATTGTTACAATTCCTTCGCCCGAGGCCAGAAACCATGCCAGAGTTGGATCATCGGCAAAGCTGTAAATTGTATCTGTCACACCGCCATCAATGGTATATACCCCGGTAATGCTAGGGCTGGAAATGGCGCGATCACCTGTCCGCAGTGTGAGATGAGGCTTACTGGCAGCAACAGCGCCGACAAGGCCGGTAAACAGGCAATAACGGAAAATTTCCCGATTAGAGCCGGGAACGGCGGCGTATCTTTTGGCAGCATGGCTTTCATAGACAGGATATCCGGGAATACCCATATCATGAAATGGATCCTTCAGACGAGTGGCCTCGGGTGTTAAGGGAGTAATTCCGAATACGGCCTCCTGCATGGTGTAATTAGCCTGGTCATGAAAATCTATGTTATACAGAAATACGGCTTTATTCTTATTTAAATTGATCGTAATGCCCTTCACTGCCGTAATAAGGTCATCCGTATATATGCTGGCATTCAAAGCATTTACCGCTATCAGATGAATTGTGGCGCTATAACCGGTAATGGATGCAATATCCGGCAAGGTGAAGCTCTCCAGCAGGCTATTTGCAGCAATGAGCTTAAAGGCAACTGCATCAGGAATCTCACGAAACTGGCTGATAGCAGCCAGGGCTGTTGCCGCGGTCATAATCTGTTTATGAATACTTAAATCATCAGCTCCTCCCGTGATAATCCAGGCGCGTTCTATCAATTGATAGATGCCATATTGGGAGGAGGGAGCAGGAAAGCGGTCCCATACTAAAGCTGAGGCAGTTCCTGCGGCTGAGGAACCGTTGGAGGTTGCGTATTGCACATAGTGATAGCGGAAGGGGACATAGACATCAAAGCGGTAATCCTGAATCCGGATCGGAGCGTTGTTGCCGGTAACGACCAGACTGCCGTCCAGGACTACCCTGGCAGGAATGAGGGGTACTGTCAGAGAGGACCCAAGGTTGACATTGCGGCCGGTACTGTTATCAATTGTAATATTTCTAAGATAAGTGTCCGTTACAGATAAAAGCTGTATATTTCCGCCTCCGACGTCAGCCTTGTTGTTGCTTATCGTCAGGTTTTCCAGATTGATCTGGCCGGAGGATTGGTTTACAGTGATTGCGATATTGCGGTACAGGGCACTTGGAAAGGCCCCAAGGTTACGGATGGTAATACCGCGCATAACAAGGCCGTCTGCCGTACTTTCGGAATTCACATAAAAAAGACTCGTTCCGATGCCCAGGGTTGGCTGCATATTCAAGCCCCTGCCGTCAAAGACGATATTTTCAAAATATATCTTCGCACTGCCCAATACATTACGGTACAAATAACCGTCTGACTGGTAGGGGAAAATTATGGTCGGTTTGTTAGTCACCCCCAGATAGGAGGTATGAAAGGCGGAAAACAATAAGGTGGAGGGAAGCTTGATGGTGAAGGAGCCTGAGTCAAACAGATAGGTGTTATTCGGTGCAAAGCTTCCGTCTGAAATAACATCCGTGATGTCGGAGGATATTTCATTGTTTTCCAGCTTTTTTACCTCGGCATGAACCTGAAGGTATGGAAGATAAAAATCCGCGAAATCTATAATGTCGGGAACAAAGATGATTTGTCCATCCGTATAGTCTGAACGGGAGGTTAAAAAATAATATTTGTCAACCTTGTCATAATAGGTATTGACGGCTTCCTTGTAGTCAATTTGGGGATCGGTTATCTTAACAGTTTCTGCTGATCCTGACGTACCGGTAAATCCTCCGGAGGTCAGAACAGTATTTCTGGGTTTACTCATAAATCCACCTGCTTTTCATATTCTGACCAAAACCATACGTGTGGAAGTGGCCTTGTTATATTATATTCAGCGCAGCATAATTTGCTAATAATCCAACAAAACCGACAGATAAAGAAGAGTTGATATGCACCGAAAGAAGCAAGAAATGATTGACAAATTGTAATAATTTGGTACAATGTAGCATGATTAATAATCATGAAGCAGCTTAGATCAAAGGGCATCTGTGCCTGGTTCCTGTGAAGGCTGCGTGAAGCTTAAATTACCGGTATTTCGTCGATATGGAGGTTGATATGATAGGATGGATCTGCCTGTTGGCATTAATCTGGAGCTTGTACCTGTTACTTTTTTTGCCGCTCTTTATTTATAAGGAAAGTAAGATTGGAGCTGTAAAGGCAGTCGGCTATAAACTGGTGCTATCCATTTCATTCTGCATGGTCGGACTGATAGGGGCTTTAAGGCATCCGGCAGATTTGTTTACGATATTGGTTTTCCTGGGCTTGGTGTTTTCCGTTGCAGGAGATTATTATCTGGTACATATCAAAGGAAATAGTAACAAGTATATCAGAGGGATTCGAAGCTTCAGTGCGGCACTTTTTTTGTATGTACTTGCAATATCGCTCTACTCAGGAGTACATCCGTTGGAGGCGCTGATCATGCTGGTACTGTTGATCCCTATGCTGGTATTTTGTTTTGTCCGAAAAGCCGAGATGGGAAAAGCCAGGAGGCCCCTGCTTCTATACCTGGGGATCGCATCCTATATGGCAGTCAAGGCGGTTATGCTGACACATTACGTAGGGCATGTCTTTCAACTGCAGGAGATGTTTTGCACCGGAGCTTTCCTCTTCTATATATCAGATATTATTTTGGGAGCCTGGAGATATCTTGAGTTAAAGCAGGGATATGCCTATCTTAATTATATTGTTTATTTTACAGCGCAGCTTCTGATAGCAACGGCAATCGTATTCTAACGGTAATCGTAGGAGTTGGACAGGGAACAACATGGTATGGTATTATTTGTTTGCATTAGATAGTAGAATATGGCATATTATAATTGACTGTAGGCTAAGGGGGGATGAATTTGAATAAAAAGCTAAAGTCCGTATTATTGATATTATTAATTGCTGCTATATTATCACTGCTTGTATGTTTGATCCTTAGTTATTTTTCCACGGATATGAAGGGAACGGACTATTTGATTATTTTCGCAGCGTTAATGCCGATTAATGCTTTAATGGTGGCCATGTACAGAAATATCATTCATGATTTGAGGAAGGTTTCTCCAACTGCCAGAAAATATACACTTTTAATCTCGGCTGGCATCATTTTATTCCTGATCATTAATGTGGCGGTTACAAATCATTGGAGCATATCATTGTCTATATTATACTCAGTAATACCGGCAGCAGGTATTATTATAGGATGTATGATTTATCGCCATCTGTTTAACAGGTATAAAAATGTAATCAATGCAATAGGAGAATGCATCAATAATGATAGTCTGAATGAAGCATTGGAAAAAATAGAATTATTGAAGCATGGGGGTAGATATCCCATAGTTTGCAGAGGGTTCATCTATTATAATCTTTATTTGTGTTATTTGCACATGGAGAATGTACAACGGGCACGAGAGGTATTTTGTGAGGGAAGTAAATATATAAAAAGAATAGCAAATCGTCAGATTTATCCACACCTGCTTGTACTGAATGCTTATGAGGAGCTGATAAATGAAAATTATGACCAATGCAGAGCATATTTGGACAAGGCAAGGAAGAGCGCAGAAAAGCATGGAATAGATGTACAAAATGATTTATATAAGCTGATAGAGGGAAGATTATATGCACAACAGAATATGTCGATGGAGGCAAGGAATATATTGATACCATTAAGAACCTTTTGTCAGGCTCCGGTGATACAAAACAGGACGGCAGATGTGCTTAAGAGATTGAAGGAGATAGATACCCGCCATTGCCAATCAAATATTCCCGGTGTATAATGTAGCTTGGTTATCAAACGAATATCATGAGGAGATACGTGAACATGTCCCTGAAACGAGCTGCCAATACGACATCAGGAAAGGATATCAGGAAAGCCATCTGTAATTTTCTCTGCGGACGGCTGGAGAACAGGCATGTCATATTCTTTTTCATATATTTTGCAGCTATATCTATTCTGGAGCTTGCAGCCTACGCCGGTGCCGGGGAGGTCGTTACCATACTTGCGTCCAGAATCTGGCTTGCAGGAGGAGTTATCTGCGCTGCGGCCCTCCTGTTTATGTTTGTTTGTGCTGTCAAGACCGACCTCCTGCAAAGAAATATACTTTCATTGGCGGGACTGGCGGTCTTATTATTTTACTTATTCTGGATATGTGGAAAACCGGCTTACACGGATATAAATCCCGATGCGACCCAACAGGCCGCGGCGGGACTGTCCTCTTTTCTGACCAAGGATTTGGGCTATACCGCAAAGGCCTTTCTCGGGTATCCCAACAGACAGTATTTATTAGTTGCATTGCCGGCCCTGTTCTTTGGGCGAAGCATTGTAACCCTGCAGCTTGGCTTTGCCATTCCTTTTGTTCTGGGACTTTTGTCGATGTACAGCGGCCTGCGTTTATGGCTTTATAAGAAGGGACTGGATGGGAGCTATGCAATTCTTGGAATTTATGCCATATTTGCTTTCCGGTATGTAACGGAATATTATATCAATTTTGAACAGTCCATCCTTCCGATTTCTTTGACGATGATCTTAATTGGCCTGTTTTTGCGTTTTTTATGCAGTCCGGATGCGGTGGGAATATTCAGTATAGCCTGGATTGGCTGCCTTTGCAGCAATTCCTATACGCCGGTACTGGCCAGCCTGGGACTTTTGCTGGTAAGCCTGGCTTTGCTGACGATTGCATTGAATGCAAAAAATCGCAGATTGCCATTTTCGGTTGAGAACAAAAGGCAGACTGCGATAATATTGATTTTAGCGGATATTAATATGGCGCTGTTCTTTTTCGCTACCTTACTGGGCGATCGGTCGGACAGAGTCAATCAGTTTCGGGAGGATATCAAGTATGTCTCATTAATCAAGACGAGTATTTATAGCTTTCTGACGGATAAGAATGCAGTATTCTTTGGATTTATGGGAATTCTGGTTCTGATCTATCTGTTTGCCGCCCTGTCGTTTCAGCTAAAGCTTCATGATTTTCTGATTTCCCTATGGGTATTGGGCGTCTTTGTGGCAACCAACCTGATGGAGGGCTATACCGCCTATGCAGAGGCCTGGGTAATGCAGCGGGCGCTTCTCGTAATTCCAGTGCTGATTACCGGGATGCTGCTGACCTGCTGTAATTTTGTTGATAAACATAAAATAATCATGAAAAAGGGTATATTGGTGGTAATGCTGGTTGCCCTGGCCTTCCTGGGCAGATATAATTTTATGCAGAAGAATCAATCCTTTATTTATTTTAATTATGTACAGCCTATGAAATATATGCTGGAGGATTTGGAAACCACCACGAAGCTCTATGGAATATCACATCGGGATACCTTTAATTTTATAATTTATACCGATAGCGTCTATATGAAGAATCCGGGAGATTACCTGCAATTCCTGTACCCGGAGGCTGTCATTTATGTCGGAACCTTCGGAGAGTTTCCGGAGGGAGTGGATTTGTCCGTGCCAACCATTATTTATGGAGACAGGAATATGGCCGACTCGGTACCGGCGAGTGTGGTGCAATACTTTACCTATAAGAATAAAAGGTACGAGGAAACCGGCTTCTGGTATAGGGCCTGTATCTTACCCTAGTACTACATTGCGTAAATATCAGGCACCGAATATTAAGCGATATTTACGCAATGTAATACTACGTATTTAAATTAACTGACAGTGTTCGCAAAAGTATATATTGCCTCCCAGATAGTTTTCCCTGCGAATTTCATAGCCGCATCTTGTGCAGGGAGACAGATAAGTGTTTTTACTAAGGTAGGTCAGATATCTGCCGGGCTTGCCATGTAAATCCTTCTCCGTATCCCTTCCGCCCTTTGCGGACATTTCGTCCAGGGTGCTTCTCAGGGTTTGGTAGAGATTTTTCAGATCATCCTCCGACAGAGTATGCATTTTTCGCTTTGGATGGATGCCTGCCAGGTACAGGACATCCTGGAGGACTCCGTTGCCAAAGCCGGGGATACGCTGCTCGGTGGCAAGAAAGGCCTTTGCCGATTTATTAGCCAGTGCCTCGGTATAGAGGGAACGAAAGTATTCATAAGTAAATGCTTCGCTAAGGGGAGAAGGCTTCTCGCAGGCGACGAGATAGTAGGGATTGTCATTCTGTCCCTCGGGAAAGGCCCATATTCCGCCATACATCTGTACGGTTGCCGCCAGGGCTGAGCCATCTGTGAATTCTATATAGAGCTGGTGCTTGGCAGGAGCATTTTTTGCATCCTCATAATAGCGAGGAGTGACTCCGTCACCGATCAGAATTCGCATATCCTGTGCCTGTGTTTCTACCATGCCTCCTCTGGCGCAGGAAGTGCCGATTGTTTTACCGGCAAGCAGCTCATCATAGCGCTCAGGATCGGTGGAGTACCAGGCAAATTTATGGGGAGATTTATTTGCTTCCACATATTTTATTACTTTTCCTTTCACGGCTTCATTCAACTGTCTGGCAAGGGTAGTGCTTTCGGGTAATTCAAGCATAATGGGGGTTCCTCCTTTGCTTTCTTATGATTTCTTTTAAATAGAATAGTACACACCTATGTCAAAACAATGGCAAACATTGGAATATCGGTCTGTATAGTATGAACTGACAATTACTTATATTTCTTAAAACAAGGGGACGTGAAGAAGAAATGAACAAGAGAAAGTCCATGGCAATTCAAAACACAGGGACCTTGGCAATGGGAATGAATTTTACTTCCTATTGCCAAGGTCCCGTTTCTTTGTCCTAACATTAAGCGGTCAGTACACTAGTTGCTGTTACTCTTTAATACATTGCCAATTGTCTTTAAGCTAAGCTTCTGGCCGCTGTAAAGAATAAGTCCCTTATAAATTCTTCCCGATAACAGGATGATCAGGAAGGTAAATACCGCAAGTGCCGCCAGGGCAAGTACGCCTTCTCCGAGGCTGATGGTTCCGATCAGCAGGTCGGAGGGAACACAGAGGGGTGAAGTAAAGGGGATATAGCGGATCACCTTAATCAGAACTTCATTCTCCGACATTGGAGCCAAATATGCAACAAGAAAGCTGATTACAACGGGCATCATAAAAATCTGCTGTGTAGCGGCTACATCCTCCGGTTTGGAAACCATACATCCGCCGAGTCCTGCGATTACACAATAGAACAGGAAGCCGATGCAGAAGAAGAGAATGGCCAGTATGAGGGCCGGAGCAGACAAAGCAGACGCTCCGAAATTATCCTTCAGGAAGCTGATGACAGTCAGCACAGAGCTCTTATACTCGGGATATATGGCATGGGCAATTGCATCTCCTCCGTATAAGCCGGCAAAAATGGAGGCAATCCAGAGGATAAACTGAAGGAGTGCCATAGAGGTAACTGCCAGTATCTTGCCGGAAATCAGAGCATAGGGATGGACGGAGGTTAGCAGAGTCTCCATAAGCTTTGAGGTTTTCTCGGTAGATACGGACTTGCTGACTGTCTGGCCGTACAGAGCCAGCATTACATAAAACATAAGGGCAAATATCATGGGTACCAGGGTCTTAATAAGATAAACAAATATATTGGTATTTTCCCCGATATCTGCATAGGAGGTAACCGCAGGGATCAGTACGGCAGTAAGCTGCTCCTGCGTCAGGCCGGACTGCAGCAGCTTGCTGGTTTCAAAGGCGGCGGACATCTGCGCAAGTAAAGCAGAAGCCTGCCCCTGTGTTATGGTTGAACCGGAGGGTATTACGGCCTCCAGTGCAAAGCCCGTGTCCGTGGTTGTGATTATAACTGCGATATCCTGACTGGAAGCTTCCGCGGTCTCTATGACCTCTTCCCTGGTTTTCCCCGATACGGACTGAAAGGATACCTGATTAAATTGTTCTGTGGAAAGCTCTGGATTAAGTGCTTTGTAATCGGTGGGGGCCAATCCGCTGTTATCCAGAACATAAACTGTCTGAATAGGAGATGTCTCCGCCTCTTTAACCTCTTCCTTATCGGGCTTGGCGTTAAAGATAGTTACGCCGGCGATAGCTCCGATAATCACTAAGGCAATCAGGACGCTGACCAGCCGAAAGCCGATGCCCCTTGTGGCCTGCCGGAAGGTAAAGCTATATACCGAGGTCCAGCCTCTGAATTTAAGTTTCATAAATAACTCCAATCCGCTGCCTGATGCAGCATTTATTTACACTGTTTTTGCAAATTTGAACAGTTCCTTGATTTTTATCCGATTACCGTTATGAAGGATAAGTGATTCAAAAATCTTGGCGACAAACCGGCACAGCAAAAGATTGCTTACAATCAGCAGGGCAATGGAGGCTGCTGCAAGAGGAAGACTGATTTTTCCGATCAGAATGGCTCCGGGCAGTAAAAACGGGGAGGAGATCGGAAACAGGTAAGCAAAGATGGCGAATCCGTTGCTGCTGTCTCCCATCAGGGTAGCTGATGCAGCCATGGCAATATATAATCCTATAATATTTGTGAAGGTAAATAGGGTGAGTCCTTCCTGCAATTCCTCCATTCTACTTACGGTGGCACCTGCCAGTCCGGCGAGGGTTGCATAGAAAATCAGTCCGAGCAGAATGAGCAGCAGGCATAAAAGGATGTTTCCGATATTTAAGTTTGCGAAAATATTGGAGGAAAGATACTTGGACAGTACATTGTCCCCATTGCCTAAAATAAATGCAGAGGTGGCCACATTGGACAGAAAGACCATAATTACGAGGGATATCATCTGCATAAGCACCGCAGTCAGCATGGCAATTATTTTACCGATAATAAGTGCCAGAGGCTTTACAGAGGTAAGCAGGTATTCCATAACACGCGTGGATTTTTCCGTCACAATGGAGGTGGCGATCTGGGCTCCGGCCATGGCGTTGATCATAAACAGAATAAAGCAGACACCGTAGACGAGCCAGTATTCATTTAAGGTGATGGAATCAGTTTCCTTTACTACGGTATTGCCGCCGGCATCCAGCAGGGAAACCGAGGTGTCAACCGTTGCATTCAGCATGGCAAGCTGCGTCTCAGAGATGCCCAATGCATTTATTTTATAGCTTTCAAATTGTTTGGAAATAGCGTCCCCAAGCTGTGTCAGGTCACTGTCTCCGACGGGACCTTTGCTGGATTTTACAAGGCTTAAGGAGTACTGGCCGTTAGCGACGGATATGGTCAGCAAAACCGAGGTGTTTTCTTCTGCTTCAATCCGGTCCGAGGTTGCCTTGGAATCCTCCGTAAGCGTTTCAAATGCGATATTCTTGAAAGGAGTCTCCTCCTTAAGCTTGGAAAAATCCATATCCGGCAGGGTTGTTTCATTGCTTACATAGACCTTCTTAATCGGGCTTGCCGCATTGGGGTCCTTTTCTCCGCTCTTGCTAAAATATCCAATGACCGGAATGGTGGCGGTTACCAGGATAAGGAGTATCAAATAAGAGACAATGAAGGATTTACTTTTTAAGGTCTGGATCAGGGTGAAGGATAGAACATCCCGCCAGCCCGAAATCATACTTCTATTCATGTGCTTCTCCCACCTTTTCAATGAATATTTCATGCAGTGATGGCTCGCGCAGCTCGAATTTGACAATCGGAACCTTATCAGCAATCAGCCGGGTAAGGAAATCCATTGCCTGGGCTTCACCGGAAACCTTTAGATGATATTCGCTGGGCGTTTTATCGGCGATTGTTAAACCGTAGGAGGAAATATAGGAAGCAATTTCAATATCGCTTTTCACAAACAGGTTAACCCGGCCGTAGCCCTTCTTGATTTCATTTAAGTTACCCTGCAGGACGGCTTTTCCCCGGTTCATGATGGTAATATCGGAACAGAACTCCTCAATGGTAGGCATCTGGTGGCTGGACATGATCAGATACTTATTCTTTGCAATTTCTTCTTTTATGATGGACTTGAATAAATCGGTGTTAACCGGATCAAGTCCGCTTAAGGGTTCATCCAGAATAATTAATTCCGGGTCGGAGAGGAGGGCGGCCATGAGCTGTATTTTCTGCTGGTTACCCTTGGACAGCTGCTCCGCGCGGCTTGCCTTTGCCGGCTTCCTTCCCTTTACCTTGGGAGGAAAGACATACTCGTTCACATCCAGACGGTCAGACCAGTATTTAATTCGTTCCATTGCCTTATGCTTTGATACTCCGCGAAGCTTTGCAAAATATAAAAGCTGGTCAAGCAGGGAATACTTCGGATAAAGTCCCCGTTCCTCGGCAAGATAGCCGACGTTGGTTTTAACCGGATCAAGGGGCTTTCCATTCCAGGAAACCTCACCGGCATTCTTGGCAAGCATTCCTAAAATAATACGAAGCGTCGTAGTCTTACCGGCTCCGTTCGTGCCCAGAAGCGCATAAACTCCGGGCTCATTGATTTCAAAGCTTAAATTGTCTACTACCACCTTGTCTCCATAGCTTTTGGATAAATTATTAACACTTAATGACATGTTACCCCTCTTTCTTAAAGCATTGATTTATTTTGTAATTCTTATTGTGATTGATGTAATTTGCCTCTAACCGATATTTGCCAGAAGCATGGTAATAATACCATAGAAAGGTTCTTTATAAAAGTGAAATACCGGATTTTTAATGAATTTATAATCAGGAAAAATATTTACTGTTGGATCACCGGTATAAGCTTTTCTTAATACCGATGAAAACCTGGTCCTTGTCGGTCTCCTCTGCTTCTTTCATTTGGTCCGGGGAATCGGGATAGTAATTTGCTTCAATCTCATAGCTGCCTGCCGTTAATTCAATCCATGCACTTGTGGGATGTTGGCTACCGCTGCGAAAGACAATCCTGTGATCCTTCTCCAGGGTTAATATGACCTCGCCATTGTCTCCCTCCTGCTTTACATAAATACCATAGAAGCCATCCTTCGAGATGGACAGGGTTTTGGTATACACAGTGTTTTCTTCGCTTGCCGTTACGGTCACCTTGAAGATATAGGGTTGATAGAAGGCAAAAAAGAACGCAAGGAAGGGTGTTAAAAGCAGTATTACCATCAGCAGATAGCCTATCGATTGGCCCAGCCTTGTTTTGGAACGCCGGTATTTGTTCTTTCTTTTCATATGCCAGATGCATAGCTCTATCAGAGCAATGACTGCAATGTAAAGAAAGAAATCAAACAGCATCAGCTTATTGTCTGTGGTTATAAATGAAAACAAATAGCAAAACATCAAAATTAATAAAAAGATCTGCATAATTCTGGAGATTTTAATCCACCGGTAATGCATCTCCCTTAGAGAGGTGTCATCCGTATAGAGCTCATAGGCCTCTTCACCGGCGGCAGGATCATATTTTTTACGAAAATAATGCCAGCCGTTAATGGTGGAATTGATATGCTCCCAGCCCTGTTCCTCAAAGAGGGCCATATAGCGGTTAGTTTCAGCTGCATTAAAGTATACCTTGTTGTTGAAATCAAGCTTGTAGCGGTAGCTTTGATCGCTTCGCTCGTAGGTCTGATGGAAGAGACCGCCCTTCTTAAGCTGCCAGCCCTTAAGGGACATAGCGTTGATATAGTCCTCCTCCCGGTCGTAGTCATAGACTGCAAATAATGTGGGGACTATTTTGATTTTGCCGCTCATGAATCCATCCCCTCCTCCATAATTTTATCTGAGTTGTCTGCCAGCTCTTTGATTCGGGCCCGTTCCTGTTTCAGTACCTCTTTACCCTCAGAGGTAATCTGGTACAGGCGCTTGCGGTAATCCTCGGGGTTATTGCTTCGTACTTCGTAAATCCAGCCCTTTTTCATCATATTGCTGACGGCGCCGTACATGGTGCCGGAACCGATTTTGACCCGTCCCTTGGATAGCTTGTCGGTTTCCTGCATAATTCCATAGCCATGATTGGGTGCCCGGTACAGGCAGAGCAGGATATAGAAATAGCACTCAGTCAGCGGTTCCAATTTCAATTCATATCCCTCATTTCTGTGTGGTACATCCTGCAAAAGGAAAAGACACCTTGTTCGGATGGACATTATGTTGACCGGCGATATATGTCGGCCTGCGACATAAGTTTAGTATATCGTATCATGACATATGTCGTCTGTCAACATATATATGGAAAAATTTTTATGTGTTAAAATTATTCTGTTAATAATAAAATATCTCCCTGATTTATGTAAAGTTTTGTATGTTATTTTATATAGAAGATTATGGAATAATGGAGAGAAGCATAGGGGAAGTGGGGTGACCAAATGATCAGACTGGAGAATATATCAAAATATTATTATGCGGCGAATGCAGTTGCACCGGCGCTTCGAAGGATCAATCTGGAATTTCATACCGGTGAATTTGTTGCAATTACCGGAGAAAGCGGAAGCGGCAAATCCACGCTGCTTAATATTATAAGCGGTATGGAGACCTACGACGATGGGGAGCTGTATGTTGAAGGGCAGGAAACCTCCTATTATGATGAGCACGACTGGGAGGAATATCGCAAGAATAAAATAGGGTTTGTATTTCAAAATTACAATTTGATTGATAATTACTCAAGCTTATATAATGTGGAAAGCGCACTTTTAATCCAGGGCTATGGGAATCAAGAGGCTGCAAGACATGCAAGGCAGCTGCTTGAGCGGGTAGGGCTTGGAAATAAAATTCATCAAAGAGCTTCAAGCCTGTCCAGCGGACAAAAGCAAAGGCTTTCCATCGCCAGGGCGCTTGCCAAAAATACGGATATTATTGTTGCGGATGAGCCTACAGGCAATTTAGACAGTGAGACTGGAAAGCAGATAATGGAGCTGTTTGCGGAGCTTTCTAAGGATAGACTGATTATTGTTGTAACCCATAATTATGAGGAGGCAAAGCCCTATGTAACGCGTAAAATCAGGCTGCACGACGGAGAAGTGGCAGCAGATGAACCGGTGAGCCAGGGCGGGTATGGAGGGCAGCCGGAAGCCGAAAAGCAGACGGAAGCCACAGAAAGAATGGATACTTTACATCAGGATGACCAAAGGAAGAGGTCAGGGCGCAGAATTGCCTGGCGTTTCACTCTGATGAATATCTTGACCCAGCCCAGGCGGGCTCTTTTCTTCTTTATATTTTTACTTATAACCGCGGCAGTTTCTTATATCTTCCTGGGAGAAATCTATAGTAATCGGGATGATGTCTTTGTAAAGAAATATGATGCGAATGTCTTTTGTAACTATGATACAACAAGAATTGTTGTAAAAAAAGAGGATAGCGGAGAAATTACGAAGGAGGATATAGAGAAGTTCAATAGCATCAAATACGTCAGGATGACGGATCAATACGGCTTCGCCAATGATATTAATTATTACCTGGAAGAGGGAACGGACTATGATTATAAATATACGGCAAGTAATAGTGTGGATACCTATGAGGATGGCAAGACAGTAGAGTTTTTAAATACCACCCATTTTGTGAAATCCTCAACCTGTATTACAGAGGAGGACCTAAGTGCCGGAACACTTCCCGTAAAGCGCAATGATATCGTGATCTGGTCCGAGGATGAAGCGGTGCTGGGTAAGGAGAAGCTATGCTACTTTACCGGCAGAAATATCTGGGGCAGCAGCCAGTATTACAGTGCGGTCTGCAAGGTGGTCGGAATTATTAAGAAAAAGACGGAGCAGGTGTATTTTTCGGAAGAGCTCTGCAATATGCTGTCAATTGATTTGTATGGGGATACCTGTTATCTGAATGTGAACTGGGACCTGTTTCAGGGACATTATACGGATGGGTTCTCCTTTATTCCAGTGATCAGCGATGAGATGGAATATACCCCGGAGGCTGTCCAGCTAAGACCCTCTGCGAATATGATAATGGCAAACGGTTTACCGCCAGGCGGAGAGGCAGAGCTAAATATTTATTATCATGGCAGCAGCAACGGCGACAATCCTGAAGAAGCTGTTATGAAGGTTAATTTATCAGACTTCAATGATTTTTCTCCAAAATTTGTGGAGATGAATGAGAAGCTGTTTTATCAGCTGTTTTCCTATAAAAGCAGGCAGGCCTGCGTCTACATCAGGGATTACATTAATACGGATTATGTGCTGAAGCGGCTTACCAGAATGGGCTATATTGCAATCAGCTCCTACCGGATCAGCTCAGTTGTATATGATCAAGAAAAGGTTGGCGCAAGAAATGCGATTGTAATAAAGGCATTGCTGGTGCTGCTGGTTACGGCGGTTCTGGAAATCGTCCTGATGAGATCGGTATTCCAGATGCAGAGGAAAAACTATATCCTCTTAAAGTTCCTGGGTATGAATCATCGAATTATCCGGAGGATGAATTATTATGAAATGCTTATCTATACGGGAGCCAGTGTGATATTGGTTCCGGCTGTGGCAGGAATTATCGGCCGCTTGGGATTTATATATCTTGCCAATCTGGTCAAGTACTACAATTTGGCTACCGGTTTTATCTATATACTTTTCAACCTTTTGATTGTTTCGCTCACGGTCTGGTCCTTTAGCAGATATCTGGAGCGTAAGCAGAAATGGAGCTGACATGATAAGGATAAATTGCTTAAATAAGTATTATCATAGGGGAAGGACCAATGAAATTCATGTAATCAACAATACCAGCCTGGAATTTGAGGATACCGGTTTGGTATGCATTTTGGGAGAGAGCGGTTCCGGAAAGACCACATTATTGAATACCATAGGAGGCCTGGATACCTTTCATGACGGAAGTATTACCGCCTGGGATATAACGGTAAAAAAATATTCTCCCAGGGAGATGGAACGGCTTCGTAATTCCAAATTCGCGTATATCTTTCAGGAGCAATACCTTCTATGGGAGCAGACGGTAGCCTATAATATCAGCCTTGCACTGCAGATGTACCAGTTAAGTGAAAAGGAAAAGGAAGAACGGGTGGATTATGTCCTTGAGGCAGTGGGGATGAAACGGTACAAAAAGCGCCTGGTCTCCCAGCTCTCCGGCGGACAGCAGCAGCGGATTGCAATTGCAAGGGCTCTGGTAAAGAGTCCGGAGGTTATTTTTGCTGATGAACCGACGGGTAACCTGGATGAAGCTAATACCATGCGTATTATGAGTATCATTAAGAAAATATCAAAGGACTGTCTTGTGATTCTTGTAACCCATGAGAAACGGATTGCACAGTTCTTTGCCGATCGTATGATTTATATTCAGGATGGGCGGATTATAAAGGATATAAAGCATGAGAGTGCCGAAACCTATGAATATCAGGATGATAATAATCTGTATCTGAAGGAATTTGAGAAAGAAAGCTATGAGGCCTCCGGGGTGGAGCTGAATTTTTATCATATGGGAGATAAGGATAAGCTTACTCTGAATGTGGTCTATGTCAATCATAAATTCTATTTAAGAACTCCCGACGAGGCCAAGGTGGTATACTTAACCTCCGGCTCGGAGACAAGGATGGTGGAGGACTTTAAGCCGGTCCTTGACCTTAAGCAGGCAGAGGATTTTGAATATTCCATCTCCCGCCTGAACGCAGAGAAAAAGGCAAAGCTGTCCATCCGGGAATTGTTAAGGCTTGCCCGGGAAAATGTGAAAATGCTTGGCAGAAAACAGGCTTTTTTATTGATTTCCTTCATCATTACGTCAGCCCTGCTGGTGATTGCGGTGGCGGATTACCTGACCTCCTCAGTTGTCGATAAACAGTCCATCGTTACACAGGACTCCAACTATATTACGGTGAGCGGAAGAATGTCCGGTGCGGGAGACTATATGAGCTATTATGATAATCTGTCAAGGATATACCAGTCCTTTTGCTCTACCGATATGGCGGAGGACATTTATATCAGTCCGGCTGCAGATCTTTCCTTTTCCTATGACGGGTTTGAACAGATCAGTAAGCTGCAATATACCTTTACGGATTTTTCCTATGTAACGCTGGAGCATATCCAGGCAAAGGATATCATCTGTGGACGCATGCCGACAACGAGAAATGAAATCGTAATTGACCGGTGGCTGCTTGACAAATTTTATCGATCTGACAGTATATTAAAGCAATTATTTCCCGATACCTCAGATTTTCTGGAGCTTAAGCTGACGTGGAACGGTGAAGAACAGCCTATGACGATTGTAGGTATCTGCTCTTTGGATAATCCGACCGTATATATCGATAAATATATGGGACTTTCCCTTTTTTATAAAACGGTGTCCATAGCCTCCCTGCAGCAGCTTCAGGCGGCATATCCGGAGCAATATGATGATATTACGCTTTCCGAGGATGAGGCTCTTGTACCCCAGGCTGAATTTGAAGACAGCGGGCAGTTCATGAGTGATGTATTTTATGACATAGAGGAGGAGCAGTATTATTATTTTGCAGCAAACCACAGGTATCGGGTGGCCGGAACATATTCGGACGACTTTGGTGTGGATTTTATTGTTGATGACAAGTATTACAGGAGCCGTCTGGATGATGCAATCCTGTCGGTAGGAAAGTTCAATATTTATGCCGGGGAAAGCAGTTACGCCGATATTCTTGATTATTTTACAAAAAGTCAGGGAGACTCTGATGGAGCTTTTGTGGAAATGAAGGTAAGTGCTGTAGCCCAGGAGGAAATTACAGAGTTTGAAAAATTGAATTCCACTTACCGGAAGGCCCGCCTGATTGTAACCTTTGTGATTTTTACCCTGTCCCTGCTGATGCTGTTCTTTACGATGAAGTCCAACGCAATGAAGAGGGTGCAGGAAATCTCCGTGTACCGGCTGATGGGTATCACCGGGGGAAGTATACTGGCCTCCTTTCTTCTGGAGCTTCTCATACTCACAAGCTGTACCGTACTGCCGGTAGTGCTGATTTTAAGCGGTGCTATAAGATATGTAGCGGGAATTCCCTCTCTGCAGCTTAATATCATATATCCCTGGACGGCAGCAGGATTTTTAATTGCCTTTTTGTACGCAGTTAATATAATTGTAGGTATCATACCGGTATATAGTCTGGTCAAGCTTCCTCCTGCCCGGATGGTAAAGCAAATATAAGGAGATCTTTCCTGTGCCCGTGTTAAATTATATCCATAATTTATGTTCATTTTCTATGGTTGAAACAGCAATGGATTTATGAAATAATGTGTACAACGAAAGGTTACAGGTGAAAGCATGATAAAACTGGAGAGCGTATCAAAGTACTATACTTCGGCGGGCGCGGTTGTACCGGCATTAAGAAGAATTAAGCTGGAATTTCATAAAGGGGAATTTGTTGCAATTACCGGAGAAAGTGGAAGCGGCAAATCATCTCTGCTCAATATAATTAGCGGTTTGGATACCTATGATGAAGGCGAGCTTTTCATCCAGGGGGAAGCAACCTCGCATTTTGATGATGATGACTGGGAGGAATACAGAAAGAATAAAATCGGCTATGTATTCCAAAATTACAACCTGATTGAAAATTATTCCTCTCTTTATAATGTGGAGAGTGCTCTTTTGATCCAGGGCTATGAATATACACAGGCACGAAAAAGGGCAAAGGAGCTTTTAAAAAAGGTTGGTCTTAAGGGGCAGATGGGACAGCGGGCCTCAAGGCTTTCCAGCGGACAAAAGCAAAGACTGTCCATTGCGAGAGCACTTGCCAAGGATACGGATATTATTGTTGCAGACGAGCCTACCGGCAATCTGGACAGTGAGACCGGTAGTCAGATCATGGAGCTGTTCGGGGAGCTGTCAAAGGATAAGCTGGTGATTGTAGTTACCCATAATTATGAGGAGGTGGAGCCCTATGCAACAAGACGGCTTCGCCTGCATGACGGGGAGGTCGTGTCGGATATCCAGATTAAGGAGCCGGTACCGGTAGCCCGGAAGAAAGAGGAAGAGAAGAACGAGAATAAAAAAACCGGACAGGCCAGAAACAAGAAGAATACCGATAGAGCACAGCAGGAGGAAGCGTTAAAATCTCCAAGGCCGGACAGACAGCTAAGAAAAATGGACAGAAACATCGCACGGAGATTCACGCGGATGAACATTGCCACCCAGCGGGGAAGGGTGCTCTTATTTCTGTGTTTCTTATTATTCACTTCTGTTGTTTCATTTATTTTCCTTGGTGAGATTTATAGTAATATGGATGATACCTTTACCAAGGATTATGACTCCCGGGCATTTTTGAATGGAGACAATACCAGAATTATTGTAAAAAGAGCGGATGGAAATGCCATAACAAAGGATGATATGGAAACTTTCCGGGGGATCAAGCATGTCAGAATGGTTGACCAGTATGACTATGCCAATGATATCAATTATTATATTACCATGGGTGCGGATTATGATTATTCCTATCAGCCGGATAATAATCTTACGGACACTGCACCGGCTAAAATCGTTAATTTTCTTTTGAATACGAAATTCGTTAAATCAGATACCTGTATCACGGAGGCTGATTTGGCTTCCGGAAGGCTGCCCAAGGCGCGCAATGAAGTGGTTCTTTATTCGGAGGAGGAAAGCGTACTCGGCTCACAGCAGATTTGTTATTTTACCAGTAAGAATATGTGGGGCTATGATAACTATTACAGTGCGACTTTTACTATTGTTGGGCTGCTTAAGGAAAAAAGCGACCAGGTATATTTTTCGGGTGAGTTGTGCAATATGCTGTCCGCCGATTTATATGATAACAGCTATAATATGAGGCTTGGAAAAAATCTGATTACAGGGACCTATAATATAAATCTTTCGTTTATCCCGGTAATCGGTGATGATCTTAATTATGGAGAGCTCAAGGTATCCTCAGTGATTGCGGACACCTCGGTATATGAGATACCCGGAGCGGGCGAGGTCACGATCTATTACAGCGGAGAGGATGACGAGTACAGTGATATTAAAAATTATGATGTGACGGTGCTTCCCCGGTTCAATTCCTATTCCATTAAATTTGTAGAGATCAGTGAGGACTGGTTTTATGAATTATGCGATTATCAGAGCAGCCAGGCATCCTTATATATCAGGGACTATATTGATACGGATTATGTTCTTGAACACCTTGAGAAGCTGGGGTATCAGGCAATCAGCCCCTACCGTGTAAGCTCGATAGAGTATAATTCCTGGAAGGTGGACTTAAGAAATGCAGCCCTTGAGCGTGCCTTTCTGGTACTGGCAGTATTGTTTTTGCTGGAGGTTCTGATTATCGGTTCCTTCCTTAAGATTAAGAAAAAGGATTATTTACTGCTTACTTCCATGGGAATGAAGCATAGAACCATTAAGCTCATGAATTACTATGAGCTGTTGACCTATACCGGGGCGGCTGTGCTGATTACCGGTGTGGGAGCGAATGCGGTTAATCTGTGCGGCTTCCGGTATCTGGGGACTATCATGAAATACTATAATGTTACCGGGTATGCAGCCTTTATCCTATTTAACCTTCTTATGATTGTAACAACGGTGTGGTTCTTCAACAGGTACCTTAAGCGGAAGCAGAAATGGAGCTAATCTATGATTCGGGTGAGTAAGCTGAATAAGTATTATAATAGGGGAAAGTCAAATGAGGTTCATGTGATTGACAATACAACACTTGAATTTGGCGATACCGGGCTGGTCTGTATTCTTGGGGAGAGCGGCTCCGGTAAGACGACGCTGTTAAATATCCTGGGAGGATTGGATACCTATCAGAGCGGCCAGATCACAATTGACGACAAAACACTTCACAAGAGCTGCACCGGGGAGATGGAGCAGCTGCGCAATCAGAAATTCGGATATGTTTTTCAGGACCAGTTCCTGCTTCAGGAGGATACAGTGGCCTATAATCTCCGCCTGGCGCTTAATACCTATGATATCAGCGAGGAGGAGAAGGAGGAAAGAATTGATTATGTCCTTTCAGCGGTGGACATGAAGAAGTTTAAGAAGCGTATGGTTTCCCAGCTGTCCGGCGGACAAAGGCAAAGGGTAGCAATTGCCCGGGCACTGGTTAGGACACCGGATATCATATTTGCCGACGAGCCCACCGGTAATCTGGATGAGGCCAACACCATGCGTATTATGGGTATTATCAAGAAGATTTCGAAGGACTGTCTGGTCATTCTGGTAACCCATGAGAAGCGGATTGCAGAATTCTTTGCTGACCGTATTATCCATATCAGTGACGGCAGGGTGGTTAAGGATGTACGTCAGGAGGGGAAGGAAGCTTACCGTTACAGTGATGATACGAATATATATCTGGGAGAGTATGAGAAGGAAAGCTATCAGAATAATAAAATCAGTATCAACCTGTACAGCAGCGGGGAAAGCAGGGAGATCCGGCTGAATATGGTATATACGGGCGGCAGGCTTTATATTCAGACCCCGGATGAAACAGAGGTTGCATATCTGACATCAACTGACGAGATGCAGATGGTGGAAGGCGCCAGGCCTGAGCTTAAGCCTGAGGAGGCCTGGGATTTTGAATATTCCCTTAAACCGGTGAAGAAGAGCAAAAGACCCGGACTCTCCCTATCGGAGCTTTGGAAGCTGGCGAATGTCAATGTAAGAATGCTGGGCAAAAGACAGATTTTTCTGATTATATCCTTGCTGGTTACTTCCGTTTTATTGGTCCTTGCAGTTGCAGATTATATGACCGCCGCGGCAATCGATAAGAAGAGCATTGTTACGGAGGACTCCCATTATCTTGAGGTTATGGGAAAGCGTAATTCTTCCGCCAGCAATAATCAGTATTATGAAAGCTTTAATAAAATCTACGATAGCTTTATTAAGAGCGGGATGGCCGAAGACATCTATATCAGCCTGGATACCAGCCTGTCCTTTACCTATGACGGCTATGGACAGACGAGGCAGCTTAGCTATTCCTTCTCCGATTTTTCCTTTGTGACACTGGAGCATTTGGATGAGAAGGATATTGTCTGTGGCAGGATGCCTGAAAAAAGAGATGAAATTGTAGTAGACCGATGGCTGATTGATGAATTTCTGGAAAATGGAAGTATCTTTCGAACCCTGATGCCGGATTTAAGCAGCTTTCTAAATCTTTGGGTAAAGTCGGAGGTATCCGGACAAAAGCTTAAAATTGTCGGGATATGTGATGTGAAGGAGCCGACAGTATTCATTGATAAATATGCCGGTATCAGCACGGCATCCTGGGCGGATAAGGTAGCGTCCTTAAAGCAGCTGCAATCGGAGTATCCGGGACAGTTTGATGCGGTTTCCCTGGCTTCGGGAGAGGTTCTGGTATCGGAGGAGGTTTACGCCGAGGACGCTGACAGTACTGGAGAATTTAAAACAAAAAATGAAAGTACATTCAAGGTGGCAGGGACCTTCCCGGATGAGTTTGGAGTAGACTATGTGGTAGATGACAGCAGCTATAAGGATATCCTGGGCATGTACATTTGCAGCAGCAGAAGATTCATGATTTATACAGATACAGAGGCAAAGACTGATTTAATAAACTTTTTTGATCAGAACCTGGGCGGCTACGATACCAGCTATGTCAAGTTCGTTGCCACAGATAATTATACAAGACAGATGAATAAATTTCTGGCTGACCGGTCGGTTACAATAAACACGCGCCTTATCGTAACAATCACCATATTTGCAATTTCCCTGCTGATGCTTTATTTTACCATGAAGGCAAATGTAATGAAGATAACGCAGGAGCTTAGTGTATACCGGCTGGTAGGTATACCTAAGAAAAGTATTATATTCTCCTTTATCCTGGAGATTATCATAATCACCAGCTATACGGTGCTTCCCGTGGTTTTGGCTGTCAGCGGGATTATAAAGTTCATCGCGGCGGCCCCTTCCCTTCAGACGGGCATCGTATATCCCTGGTACGCCATGGGGTTATTGCTTCTCTTTCTTTATGGGGTAAATATTCTGGTGGGTATCGTACCGATCTATAACACCATAAAAAGACCTCCGGCACAGATTATAGAAAAGCTGGCATAAACATACATTAAGGTTCCATAAGTCATCTATTTTATAGAGTTCTTATGGAACCTTAATTAGCTTTACCACTTACGGTTTCCCGGATAGGGACATTTGGAATCTGGCAGCTTTGCCTTAATCTGAACAATACAGCCGCATTGCAGGCAGGTATTGCCGTATTCAAGATATTGGCAGAGGCCGCATTTCTCCAGCCGCTCCGTATATAGGGCATCCTCCACAAACCTCATACCCTTCAGCCGTGACAGCTTATCGATGGCCTGCTCTATTTCTTCGTCGCTTACTCTGGCAGAGATTGTACATCCCTTGCAGAATGGTTTGTTTTCCATTACAACCTCCATTTCCTACGCTATTACAATACCAATATGATATCATTATAGTGCCAATCGATGATAGGAACAAGTGTATTTTTGTAGCATTGAAAAAACAAGCATTGCTTTTGATTTTTTACTGCAAAGCTTTAAGACAAAATGAAAATTCGGATGCCGAAGACAAACGGCATCCGAATTTTACGAGGAGAATGATTCTATACGAATTTAAACGGTATAACAAATGAAGTGTGGTTCAGCCCTTCCTAAGGCACAAAACCCGGCTTATTTCTTTCTTCTAAGAAAAGTCGTGAGCCCGGCGCCTGCAAGGAGCAATGCCGCTACTGCTGCTAAGGCAATATAAAGAGCAGTCTTTTTGGAAGAGTTCTTTGAAGCTGAAGCGGTATTGTCCTGATTCGAAGCAGCAGCTTTGCTGTCTTCCTTTACAAGCACCATTGCCGAGATGGGCTCCACTGTTATCTGGCCCCCGGAAACAGTTTCAAGTATTTCCGTTCCGGCTTTATTTCCCTTAACATATACGTTCCATTCGCCCTCCGGTATGGTAACCGTAGTCTGTGCCTTATTAGAATTATAAATGACGCAGAGGGAGGTTGCTGACTCGCCGTTAGGGGAATTGTCTATGGTATAGGCAACAACATTGGACTCCAGGCCATCAAGGAAGGTGAGATTGTTCTGGATTTCCTCTGTCGTTGTCATTCTTAATGCGCTGTGGGCTTTGCGGAAGGCAATCATGCCCTTATAGTATTCATAAACTTCCTTATTCTCCGATACACTGTCCCATTTTAAGCTATTTACCGAATCCGGAGAATCATAGCTGTTGTCATCGAAGGTGGTTCCGGTCTCATCGGCAGGCTTGCTTCGAAGGAATTCCTCTCCCGCCTGGAAGAAGGGAGTACCCTGGGAGGTGAAAACAATGGCACAGGACAGCAGGTTCATTTTTATCCGGTCTGAAAGGCTGTCGGAGGCATTGGAGGAGCACAGCTTATCCCACAGGGTCAGGTTGTCATGGGCAGAGGTATAGGTAATTGTCTGTGTGGGAGCCTTCGCCCAGAAGGTGTCGGAGTAGTTGACCTTGGAGTAATCCACCTGTGCATTTTCGGTGGAGGCAATCACACCAAATTTGATTGTTTCTTCCATATCGGCCTTCCCGCTGATAAAGCCCTGGTCAAGGGCATCGAATACACTTCCCTTGATGCCGTCACGGATGTCATCACTGAAAGCTGCAATATCGGTATCCAGGGAAGACATATTTGCCTTCATGGCACGTTCTGCTTCAGCAAGGGTGGAGGACCCTCCGGTCCAGCCCTCACCGTAGACAAGAATGGTAGGATCGATTTCATTTAAGGCAGCCCTGACTGCATTCATGGTTTCGGTATCATGGATGCCCATCAGGTCAAAACGAAAGCCGTCCACATGATACTCTGTAGCCCAGTATACGACCGAATCAATGATGAATTTACGCATCATGGAGCGCTCAGAGGCTGTTTCATTTCCGCAGCCGGAAGCATTGGAGTAAGAGCCGTCATCATTCATGCGGTAATAATAGCCGGGAACGATTTTGTTAAAGCTGGAACTGGTGCTGGAGGTGTGGTTGTACACTACATCCATGACAACTCGGATTCCGTCCTCATGCAGGGCTTGCACCATCTGCTTATATTCATTTACCCTGACCTCGCCCTGTTTGGGATCGGTGGAATAGGAGCCCTCCGGTACATTATAATTAAGCGGGTCGTACCCCCAGTTGAAGTCCTGGTTGACCAGGGTAGCTTCATTAACGCTGGCATAGTCAAAGGAGGGCAGGAGATGCACGTGAGTAATGCCCAGATCCTTCAAATAATCAATTCCGGTTTTTTCGCCCGTATCCGAGGTGGTTCCCTTCTCTGTAAAGGCCAGATATTTTCCTTTGTTCTCGATGCCGGAGCTGTCATCCGAGGAAAAATCCCGGATATGCAGTTCATAGATAACGGCATCCGTGGAATTGGCAAAGGGCGGGCGTGTATCCTCTGTAAAGCCCTCCGGATCGGTGGAGTCAAGGTCAATTACCATGCCCCTTTCACCGTTAATTCCGGTGGTTCTTGCATAAGGATCCACAGCCTCCTGAGTATTGCCGTCCACTGTAACGCTGTAGGTATAATAGACACCGTTTAAATCTCCGGTCTGCTCCAGATACCAGGTTCCCTTAACATCCTGCTTCATAGGGTAGCTGTCAATCAAATTAGAGCCGGAACCGGCTTTATAAAGATTTAATACCACAGAGGAGGCCGTAGGAGCCCACACCCGGAAGGAGGTCTTTTCCTTGGACCATACAGCACCCAGATCATCCCCCTCATAGGTATAGGCATTCTCAAATTCCTCCGTGGAGAATACCTTGGAGGTGGACACAGCCGATTCACCGTATCCTTCAAAGCTTAAGGTATAGCTGCTTAATAAATCCAAATCCTCCGAAAAGCTTAAGGTTCCCGAGGTAGCCTTACTTCCCCCCTCGGAGGTAATGCTTTTCGGCTGCCAGGTCTTGCCGTTGACATCCGTAAGCTTGAATTTAGAGGTTATGCTCTTCGCCGTGCTGTCGAAGGCCGTTGTAACACTGAAGGCTACTGTTTTTGAATCCTCCAGTGAGGCCTTTAAAATTTTGGGTGCCAAGCTCATCTCGTCCTTTCCGTATCCGAATTCTTTTTCATCCTGTATTACATAAACATCCAATACACCATCCTTCGCCTTAGTAATATCTATAAAGCGGTCATCGGGGGTATCCTTCAGGTCCCAGGCGTTGCTGTCCGTGGAATGTCTGACAATGAAGCCGATTTCTTCTGTACCATCAGGAATATCCAGAGTATAGGCGGCAACCTTTCCAAAGTCATCCTCTTCGCTAAACTCATAAGCTGCGCCGTCAGCTCCGGAAAGCCAGGACCAGACATTCCAGCTGTCATAATCCCCTTCGTAACGGTGATAATGAATCTTGATTTGCAGTTGATTTGCTGCCTGCACCGGACCGGCGGGCAGGTACACCCCGGCCAGGGTGGACAGTGTAAATACCATAACGAGCAGTAAAGCTTTAATTCTTCGATGCATAAGCCCCTCCCATAAATATAAATTGATAACTCTCATACTGATTATAACACAAGGTTCCATATTATTAAACAATTAATTTCGAAAAGTTTCGAATTATTATAATAAAATTTGAACTTTATATAATAATACATTAAAATAATAGGCGATACTGGACGTCAAGGGTAGGTTTTGTGCTTTAAAACCCTTACGTGAACGGCATTTGACGAGAGATTCTCCCGAATAAAAACCGAATTAACAAATAAACGTTGAATTCTTTGTATATGCAGAATATAATAATCATAGTAAACTTTTGAAGGGTGCCAGGGATACAGGTGGCACATAGGCTCTGTGCAGAAATGGAGAAGACAATGAAAAGGGTACGAATATTAATTGCAAAATAACGGGAGGTTTCCATGCAGAATAAATTTATAACACTCAGAGAGAAGCATCCTATTTTTACATACGAAAAATATGAGATAGCAGACCAAGACGATAAGCTGACTATCACATATTTTTTTCATTTGGGCGAAGACATTGTCTTTACACCTGTTTGGGAATTTAAGAAAAAGCATACGGACAGGGATGACAGCGAGGAGGAGACCCTTCACAGGCTGGCCTTTCATCTGGGAATGGTGGAGCTGGTCAGCTACTGGAAATGTGCCTGTTCTCCTCTGGTAAGAATTAAAGCGGGTTATATTGATGCAGAGCAGGTGAACTGGTGGAAGCAGCAGTATTATCTGGGACTCGGAGAATTCTTCTATACGAATGGCATTGAGACGGATTTGGATCGCTTTATGAGGATGGAAGCGGTTGGAGAAACTGATTTTAGCAGGGCAGCAGGCAGAGGGCTTCACGGTGCCAAGGCAGGCAGCGCAGCAGCAGAGGGTAGGTCAGAGGTTCTCCGTAACAGTGAGAAATCCGGGTGCTTAATCCCCATTGGCGGAGGGAAGGACTCGATTGTCACCCTTGAGCTGCTGGCGGACCGAAAGAACAGTAATCTTTGCTATATGATTAATCAGAAGGAGGCCTCCCAGCGATGCGCCGCCATGGCAGGCTACGCCGAGGAGGAAGTTCTTATTGTGAACAGAAGTCTTGATAAGCTGCTTCTTGCGTTAAATAGGGAAGGCTATCTGAACGGGCACACGCCTTTTTCTGCCATTGTGGCCTTTTCTTCCGTTCTTGCGGCCTGGCTGTATGATAAGAAATATGTTGTGCTTTCCAATGAAGCGAGTGCAAATGAAAGCACGGTTGCAGGTACGGCAGTCAACCATCAATATTCCAAGAGCTTTCGGTTCGAGAAGGATTTTACGGATTATGAGAAGAAATATATCGGGAGCAGGGTTTTTTATTTCAGCCTGTTGAGACCCTTTGCCGAGCTTCAAATTGCAAGGTTTTTTGCCGCACAGGAAAAATACCATAAAATATTCAGAAGCTGCAATGTAGGCAGTAAGGGGGACCTGTGGTGCGGGCACTGTCCAAAGTGCCTGTTTGTCTATATCATTCTCTCACCCTTCATCAGTCTGCCGCGCCTAGAGGAGATATTCGGTGCGGATATGTTAAATGATGAAAGCCTGATACCGGTTTTTGACAAGCTGGTTGGGGTAGTTCCCGAAAAGCCCTTTGAATGTGTCGGGACCTGTGATGAAGCTAATACGGCTGTGTGTATGACGATACACCGGCTTAAGCAGGAACGCAGGGAGCTTCCGAAGCTGTACGAGTATTACAGGAATAAGGGCTTATATACGGAAAATTCTGTGAAGAATAATCCATACGGCCGCTATTTTAACGAAGAAAACCAGGTGCCGGAAGAATTTATCGAAAGATTAAAGGCTTTGATGCTAAGTGAATGAGGGATAGGATGATCAGTCGAATCTATAATTTATTTGAAAATAAAAAAATACTTTTGTTAGGCTTTGGCCGGGAG
Organism: Bacillota bacterium; assembly: GCA_023407175.1. Next base: position 672,735 of record JAEYMU010000053.1, on the reverse strand, counting down.
GGCAAATCAACCTACCGGTTTATCAGAAAGCATTTTCCTGACAAGGTGATCGGAATTTATGATAAAAAGCCGATCCGGGAGTCCCTGGAGCATGCGGTGCTGCATACGGGGGAAACCTTTGAGGAATATCTGCGGGACTATGATATGGTGTTTAAAAGTCCGGGTATTGTGCTAAATACAAGGGACGATGAATTCCTTGATAAATTCACCTGCCAGACCGATTTGTTTCTGGATTTTTTCCGTACCCAGACGATTGGTATTACCGGGACGAAGGGAAAGAGTACGACAACAGCCCTTCTGTACCACGTTTTGCATGCCTCGGGCAGGAATGCCGTATTGGTGGGAAATATCGGAATTCCGGTATTTGATATGCTGGAGAAGATCGGGAAGAATACCACGGTGGTATTCGAGTTATCCTCCCATCAGCTGGAATATGTGACACACTCTCCCCATATCGGCGTGCTGTTAAATATCTTTGAGGAGCATTTGGATCATTATAAAACCTTTGAAAGATACAAGGCAGCGAAGGAAAATATCTATAAATTTCAAAAAAAGGGTGACCTGCTGCTTTACAATCAGGAATTCTTCACGCTGCCGGAGGATTTTGCCGCCGATACGATAACGGCTTCGGGCACCTCCTTGCGGGCAGATGTTACAGTGTGCGACAATAAAATCAATTTTAAGGAAAATATATTTGAGGTGGAAGAGGAGAAAATCCTGCTCAAGGGGCAGCATAATCTCTACAATATTGCAGTGGCCTATGCCCTGGCAAAGACCTTGGGGATTACCGACCAGGAATTTAGCTTAGCTCTTGAAACCTTTCAGCCCCTGCCCCACCGTTTGGAATATGTTGCGGAGGTAGGGGGTGTAAAGTACTATAACGACTCCATTTCTACCATATGCGAGACCACCATTCAGGGTGTGAACAGCTTAAAGGAGGTAGATACGGTCATCCTTGGAGGAATGGACCGGGGGATTGCCTATGAGCCCCTGGCGAATTTTCTTCTGGCCTCGGAGATATCCAACATCATTTTGATGCCGGACACCGGACTTCGGATTTTAAAGCTTTTAGAAGAAAGCAGCAAAATACGAAGTGATCAGAGAGTGATTTTGGCCGCCAATGTGGAGGAAGCGGTCAGTGCTGCCAAGAAATTCACCAGGCAAGGGAGAATCTGCCTCTTTTCTCCTGCCGCTGCAAGCTATGGCTTTTTTCGGGATTTTGAGGAGCGGGGCGAGGTGTATAAAAAATTCGTGCTTAATAATAATTAGGAAGGCTGCTGGTACATCGTTGTGCAGGCTGAAAATAGTGTAATTTTTCAAGGTTAGGGTATGATTCCTGTGGGATCATACCCTATTACATTATAATAAAAAGTTAAAATATAGTATAATATGACAAATTATACGAAAAAATTCTTTTCAAATAATTTACTTGTGATATACTGGAAATATAGGAAAAATAAGGCGGTGCTAAAAGGACTAAGGAATGAAGGGATGACTTCCGGTAGGGTTGGGAAAGCCTGCTTTGCAAAAAAATGTCGCTTAAAGGGACTTTGTTAGCGATTTTGTTAGCTGTCAACAAATAATATAAAGATAGGGGAAATATACGGATTGGAGGTAAAAAATGAATATTGATAAAAACCAGAGTGCAGACAAGCTTTCGATCAGCCTGGAGGGAAGGCTTGATACGACAACGGCTCCCCAGCTTGAGGCAGAGTTAAGAGCATCCTTAAATCATATATCGGAGCTGGTGCTTGACTTTGCGGGTTTGGAATACCTCTCCTCTGCCGGGCTTCGTGTAATACTTGCAGCCCAGAAGGTAATGAGCAGGCAGGGCAGGATGGTAATTAAGAATGTTAACAATACGATCATGGAAGTATTTGAAGTAACCGGCTTTGTAGATATCCTGACGATAGAGTGATGAAGATTATGGTTGGAACCACCGCAGAGTATCAGGCAATTGAATTATGCCACAGAGAGCAGATCGACGAAATCAGGAGAAGCTGCGGACATGAGCTGTCCTCCCATGCCTTTTCCTCCCTTTATCTGTGGAAAAATAAAATGAAGCTTCAGCTTTATCTGTCAGAGAAACTTTTTTGCATTAAGCGGGGAGAAAAAGGCCCCGGACATTATTTCTTTCCCTGCGGAAGCGAGGAAGAAAAGCTTCTCTTTATAAGACAACTGCTAAGGAAGGGTGCGGTTTTCTTCCAATATATGCGTGAGGAGGACAAACAGTTTCTTCTGGAACATTTTCCGGGCAGGTTTGAATTTGAAAATGCAAGAGAGGATTGGGAATACATCTATGACAAGGCAGGGCAGATTAAGCTGGAAGGCAGCGAATTTAAGAATCTGCGCTCCAAGGTGCATAGGGGAGAGCATGCCCATGACTGGACAATCCTAAGGCTCTCCGGAGAAACTCTGCCGCTTGCGGCTGAAATTGCCTGCAGGTGGAAAGCGGAGGTCAGACACAAGGAAGAAATGGCAGATATCAGCGCCACACAAAGAGCACTGAAATACTATGAGGACCTTAATTTATCCGGAATACTTATGCTGGCCGACCGGGAGCCCCTCGCATTTGCTCTTGGAACCGTAATATCGGAGGATACCTTTGATCTTCATATATCAAAAACTCTGGAAAGTGATATTGACTGCTACTTAAAATGGGAGCTTTTTCGCCGGCTCCCGGAAAATGTCCGGTATATCAACCGGGAAGAGGATTTGGGAATAGAAGGACTGCGAATACATAAAACACAGATGAAGCCGGTCCGGTTTCATGAACTCTGGAAGGGATGGGCTAAGGCAGAATGAAGCGCCATGACTTGGAGGGAAAAAATAAATTTTTTACAAGGCGAATGTTCTACCGTTTTTTAATCCCCTCCCTGCTATCCTCCATAGGATTATCGCTGGGTAATATCGTAGACGCACTTGCAGTTGGCACAAAAATGGGTGAGACAGGTTTGGCAGCCATCGGTCTTGTCGCGCCTGTTTTCATGATTTTCAATGTTCTGGACTTGGGAATGGCCATCGGTGGCTCGGTTGAGTACAGCAGACTGCTGGGTGAGGGCAAGGCAACACAGGGAATGGTAAGCTTTAACCAGATGCTTTACGGAGCACTGTTTGTTAGTATAATTGCAGCGCTGGCTGGCAGTTTTCTGCTTCCCCAGATTATGCTGGTGCTAGGAACCACCCCCTTGGACGGAGCCTTGTATGAGGCGGCACATGCCTATGCGGGTATTTTGTTTCTGGCTGCCCCACTGTTTTTTTTGAATCTTCTTTTATATTTCTATATAAGGTGTGATAATAATCAAACACTTGCGAGCATCGGCTTTATTGTTGGAAATGCGATTGATATCATACTGAGCTTCGTATTCGTAATAACCTTCAATATGGGTGTGGAAGGTGCTGCCCTTGCTACAGTGATCGGTAAAGCGGTAGCGGTTTTGATTTATCTTCCCCACATATTCTCGAAGACAACCTTCCTTCGTCTGAAACTGCTCCGGCCTGATTTGAAATTCATATGGAATCATTTTAAGAATGGTTTTGCCTCCTCCTCCCAATTTTTATTCCAGTTCTTCCTGCTGCTTGTCATGAATAATTTGATCAAGCATATCGGCAAAGAGAACGGACTGGCTGTTTTTAATGTAGTTATTAACATATCCTATCTGCTGTTTTCCTTCTATGAGGGTATGGGTTCCACTCTGCAGCCCTTAGCCGGAACCTTTTATGGAGAAAAGAATAAGAAGGCGGAAGCCTTTGCACTTTCACTGACCCTGCGCTGGGGTTTCCTTCTGGGAACGGCAGCAGCGCTTGGGGCAATGATATGGACCGGTCCCCTTTGCGCTTTATTTGGGCTGCAGGAAACCGCAGGAATGGGAATGACTGCAATACGCCTGTTTTGTATCAGTACAATACCGGGCGGCTTTTCCGTAATGATGGGGTATTATTTTCAGGCAGTAGGGCGGAGCAGATTGGTATTCCTGATTAATTTCCTAAGAACCTTTGCCCTTTATCTGCTGTTTGGATTGCTGTTCGGAAGCCTCGGACTGGAAAGTCTTTGGTGGACCTTCCCTGCTATGGAGACAGGCTCACTGCTTTTATGGGGCCTATGGAAAAAGCGGGAGGATAGAACCGGAAGCAGGGCGGCCCGGATTTTTGATGAGGAGAGAGTCTTAAGCAGAACGATTGAGAAAAATGATGACTTCAGTACACTGTCCGCCGCTGTGGAGGAATTCTGTGACCGGTGGAGTGCGAGCTTTTCACAGAAGTATTATGTAAATCTAACAGTGGAAGAGCTCTGTCAGACGATCATCATGAAGGGCTTTTCCAGGATGAAATACGGATACATAGAGCTTACGCTGATTGCAAATGAGGACAATTCCTTTGAACTGCATATCCGTGACAATGCGGCGGAGCACAATCCCTTTGCGACAGGCACAAGAAGGCTGGAAAACGGCAGTGAGGAAGGGCTGGAGAATATCGGGGTTTTAATGGTTAAAAGTAAGGCAAAGGAATTCTTCTATCGGCGTTACCAGGGCTTTAATACCCTTATGGTCAAGGTATAGGAATGAAAGGAGGAGCGCCGGTTCGGTGCAGGAAAATGGATTGTCAAATCATCTGGGCGTCCCGGCTTTTGTCCGGGCAAATGGAAATAAATGCGGGCAGTTTAGGGGACAGCAGCCTTTCTAAGGAGCGAATCCTTACAGACCTGAAGGAAATATGGACGGAGAGCTTTCAGGATTCGGAAGAATATATTGATTTGTATCTTCACCGGAGGTTTATTGCGGATAAAACAATTGTTGCCTTCTGTAAAGGACAGCCGGTGGGAGTGGCCTATCTGCTGCCGGTGACGGTTCATACGCGGGAGAAGGAGCTTCCGGCGATGTTCGGATATGCCCTCGGAGTCAAAAAAGCCTTCCGGGGACAGGAAATCAGCATAAAAATCATTGACTACATTTACCGCTATTGCGATGAAAACAGCCTTAGCTTTCTCTTTTTTCCGGCAAATGAAAAGCTGGCAGGATATTATGAAAGCCTTGGACTAAATAAGGTTGGAGAGATTAAAAAATGCACCTTTCAATTTGATGGGAAGGCTTTTGAAAAGAAGATATTACTTACGGACATAACGGCGAAGGAATATACCAGCCTAAGGGATAACTTTTTCAAAGATCAAACCTATGCCAGATGGGAGGAGGAGGCGATTGATTATGCTATTGCAGAGAATCGCTTTTGCGGAGGCTTCTGTAAGAAGCTGGTGTATGGGGGCAGGGAATATGCCATATTCGGACATGCCACAGGGGGAGAGCTGGTACTAAAGGAAGCAATAATTCCGGAGGATCTGCTACCTGCCATATTACAGGAAATTGCAGCATATTTTAAGACCCCGGTTATCACAGTCTATTTGCCGGCAGACAGTAAGCTGGCAGGCACTGTGATACCCTGGGTTATGGGATATAAGGCCGGGCTGTTGCAGGAGGGATACTGTAATTTGTTCTTGAATTAATTCCAGACTGGATGGACAAAGGAGAAAAGCGAGGTTTGAGCATGAAAATATCACTGAAATTAAAGTCCATTATAGCCATGCTGCTGTTTGCTGCGCTGTTGTCTGCAATTGCTATTTTAATCAGCTATCATTCCTATAGCAGTACGATGAATGAGCATTACAAGGCGAGTGCAATGAATATTGCCAGAACAGCCGCTTCCCAGATGGACGGAGATAAAATCCGGGAATATATAGCAAAGGTGGAGTCCCTGGATCAGGAGGGCCCTGATTATAAGAAGCAAATTCAGAGCATAAAGGATGATGACTATGACAGGATGCTTGATGTCCTGTTTGACATCAAGAAAAGCAATCGGGCCCTGTATCTTTATGTGGAGACGGTTTCAGCCCAAAAGGTGGTATATATTATGGATGCCGATGAGGAGGGCTCAGCCTGTGAACTGGGTGATACCTATCCGCCGGCGGAAAATAGTCTTAAGTATCTTGATTCGCTGGAGGAGGGAGTACCCGGCTTTATTACAAATTCAGAGGAATTTGGCTGGCTGTGTACTGCGGGAGCGCCCATCTTCGACCGTGATGGTAAGGTTGTGGCTCTTGCCTTTACGGATGTATCCATGGATGCCATCATGGCTGACCGTCATGACTTTCTGCTCTTTATCTGTGTCATATTAATTGTTGCGGCTGCTTTGGCAACGGTGATCATTATCATATTTATCCAGCGTTATGTGGTGATCCCAATCAATGCACTTTCCCTGGCTGCATCCCAATTTGTATCCGATAAAAACGACAACCAGATGGAGATCATCAAGGAATCAGCAATCTCAAGACTTAAGATACATACAGGAGATGAAATACAAAAGCTATCCGAGGCGGTCAAGACAATGGAAAGGGATATTAATAATTATATAGAAAATCTCACCCTGATTACAGCAGAAAAGGAACGGATCGGAGCTGAGCTGAATGTGGCGACTCAGATCCAGGCTTCCATGCTGCCCTGCATATTTCCTGCATTTCCCGAACGGGAGGAGTTTGATATCTATGCAACAATGCAGCCAGCTAAGGAGGTGGGCGGCGACTTCTATGATTTCTTTTTGATTGACCAGGATCACCTGGCAGTAGTAATTGCGGATGTATCGGGGAAGGGTGTTCCGGCCGCGTTGTTTATGGTAATAGCCAAGACCCTGATTAAAAACCAAACCCAGGCGGGGCTTGCCCCGGCGGAGGTCTTTACTGCGGTAAATACACAGCTTTGTGAAAACAATGAGGCCGGCATGTTTGTCACCGGCTGGATGGGAGTTCTGGAAATTTCCACAGGCAGCTTTACTTATGTGAATGCTGGTCACAACCCTCCGCTGCTTAAGAAAAAGGGCGGCAATTATGAATATCTTAGGTCACGTGCCGGATTTGTTCTTGCCGGCATGGACGGAATGAAATATAAACAGTTTGAGCTTAAACTGGAGCCGGGAGACGGGCTGTATCTGTATACGGATGGTGTGACAGAGGCTACAAATGCGGGCAATGAGCTATACGGGGAAAGCAGACTGAACGAGGTGCTTGGCAGAAACAGGGAGGCCGTTCCGGCGGAGCTTCTGCCGGCGGTTGCAAGGGATATTGAAGCCTTTGTAAAGGATGTGCCCCAGTTTGATGACATCACGATGCTGGCGCTGATTATCAGGGAAAAGTTTGAAAGTAAAGAACACTTTCTAACTCCTTATCGAAGCAGTATCACAAGCGAGGCTTGTGATATGCAGGGGTGTAAGTATGAGATGCCGCAATGCGGCGGAACGGAGCTGCCATGAAGAGAATGATAATTCCTGCCAGGACCGGGGAACTGGATAAGGTGGTCAGCTTTATCGAAGAGGAGCTGGAGGCCAATGGATGTACCATGCATATCAGGCTCCAGCTTGTGGTTGCAGCAGAGGAGATTTTTGTGAATATCGCACATTATGCATACAAGGCTGCGCCAGGGGAGGCCGAGATACAGGTAAGCTTTGAGGGGCAGCCTAAATCGGTGGTCATCAGCTTTATAGACAGCGGCATTCCCTATAATCCGCTCCGGAAGACAGACCCGGATATTACACTGGACGCCGGAACAAGGAAAATCGGCGGATTGGGTATTTATATGGTTAAAAAAAGTATGGACCAGGTGTTATATGAATATAAGGAAGGGAAAAACCATCTTACGCTTATTAAGCAGATTGAGTAAAAGAAGGAAGGCTGTCATAAAGATAAGCATATTTACAGTAGATAAGCTGCTTTGGGACAGGAACCTTCACTTGGAGATTTAATGCCGCTGTCAGCGGCGGAATGCGAGGCAGGGTATGAACAATAAATTATTTCGTAAAGCAAGCATTGACAGGGTAAGCTCACCGGAACAGCTGAATGATTATATCAGAGTTTCCAACCCAAGCATCTGGCTCGTTCTTGCAGCGGTTATCCTTTTACTGTCGGCGGTGATTGTCTGGGGAATTTTCGGAAATCTTCCGACGACAGTGGCAACCTCGGGTGTTGCAAAGGATGGTAGGGTAATCTGTTATCTTGCGCAAAAGGACGCTGCCGGCATTACTGCCGGTATGCAGGTTAAGCTCGAGCATCTGGCGGGAAAGGTTGCGAAGGTCTCCGCCATTCCCAAATCCTATGAGGAAATCAGTGCGGAATATACGGATGCTTACACTCTTTATTCTCTAAACCTAAGCGAATGGAATTATGCAGTAACAATTGAAGCGGATGGTGTACCGGATGGGGTAGTCCCGGTTTCCATTATAGTACAGAAGGACAAACCGATTTTATTTGTTTTTAATTAATACATTTTTATAAAGAAACACGCTGTCAAGGCTGCGGAATGTTTGGCTCGTGTTATGCATGAATTTGAGAGCCGCCGAAGGCGGCATATGGGAGCTGGGATGAAGAATAATAAGATTAAAATAAAGGAGCCTGTTACAAAGGGCTTTGCCAGAGTACCGGTTGTCATGCAGATGGAGGCACTGGAATGCGGTGCGGCATCGCTGGCTATGGTGTTGGCATACTATGGTAAGTGGCTGCCCCTTGAGCAGGTTCGTACCGACTGCGGCGTATCCAGGGATGGCTCCAGTGCTAGGAATGTATTAATTGCAGCCCGCAGCTATGGAATGTCGGCTAAGGGCTACCGCTATGAGCCGGAGCAATTGAAGAAAGAGGGGAAATTCCCCTGCATCATCCATTGGAATTTTAACCATTTTGTAGTGCTGAATGGTTTCAAAGGAAGCAGAGCCGTGATTAATGACCCTGCAAGGGGAATGGTTATGGTTTCCACGGAGGACTTTGATAAAGCCTTCACGGGAATCTGCCTGATGTTTGAGCCTGCCGAAGCTTTTATACCCGGAGGAAAGCGGGAGAGTGTGCTGGGGTTTGCAAAAAGAAGGCTTCAGGGGACGGCTACGGCATTTTTGTTTGTAATTCTTACCACAATGATTACTTCCTTAATCGGTATTATCAATCCTGCATTTTCAAGAATTTTTATGGACCGGCTCTTAACCAGACAAAACCCGGACTGGCTGTATCCCTTCATCCTCGGTATGCTGGGAATTGCCGCCATGCAGATTATCGTTGCTTTTATCAAGGCGGTGTATCTTTTGAAAATCCAGGGCAAGCTGGCTATTGTGGCTAATTCCAGCTTTCTTTGGCATGTGCTTCGTATGCCGATGGAGTTTTTCTCACAGCGTATGGCAGGTGACATTTCCTCCAGACAGGCAACGAATGAGGGGATTGCCTCTTCCCTGATCAATCAGCTTGCTCCGTTGGTGCTGGACTTTGTTATGCTCATCTTCTATCTGGTGGTTATGCTTCGCTATAGCCCGCTGCTTACCGTAGCAGGCATTGCCGCTATTATCATTAACCTGCTTGTAGCGCGGCTGATATCGAAGAAGCGCATTCATATCACCCGTATCCAGATGCGTGATTCCGGGCTGCTGGCTGGAGCCACTGTGGCGGGTATCGAGATGATTGAGACCATCAAGGCCAGCGGCGCGGAGAATGGTTTTTTTGAAAAATGGGCCGGCTATCAGGCCTCTGTGAATACGCAGGGTGTAAGATATGCGAAGCTTAACCAGTATCTGGGGGCTGTTCCCGGTATGGTATCCTCTGTTGCCAATATTGCAGTCCTGATTATAGGAGTATACCTTACAATGACAGGACATTTTACAGTGGGTATGATCCTGGCCTTTCAGGGCTTTATGACCTCCTTCAGTGCACCGGCAGGAAATTTGATTTCCGCGGGACAGAGTATGCAGGAGATGCGTACCAATATGGAGCGGATTGAGGATATCATGAATTATAAGCCGGATGTCACTTACGGAGAGAATGACACTGGTGATGAGACCTTCTATGACAAGCTGTCAGGAGAGGTAGTCCTTAAGGATGTCACCTTTGGCTATTCCCGTTTGGGTGAGCCCTTAATCCAGGATTTCAGCATGACCTTAAGGCCCGGCAGCAGGGTTGCCTTTGTCGGTTCCTCCGGCTGCGGCAAATCCACACTGTCCAAGCTGATCTCCGGCCTGTATCAGCCCTGGAGCGGGGAGATACTCTTTGACGGAAGGAAGGTTGACGAGATTAACCGGGAGGTTTTCACCGGATCATTGGCGGTGGTTGACCAGGATATCATTTTGTTTGAGGATACCATAGCGAACAATATCAAGATGTGGGACACCTCCATCGAGGATTTTGAGATGATCCTTGCGGCGCGGGATGCAAGGCTTCATGAGGATATCATGCAGCGAAACGGGGGCTATCAGTATAAAATTATGGAGGGTGGCAAGGATTTCTCCGGCGGACAGAGGCAGAGAATGGAGATTGCCAGAGTACTTGCACAGGACCCGACAATTATTATTATGGATGAGGCAACCAGTGCACTTGACGCCAAAACCGAATACGAGGTTGTTGAAGCGATCAAGAACCGGGGTATTACCTGTATTGTTGTGGCTCACCGGCTTTCCACCATCCGTGACTGTGATGAAATTATCGTAATGGATAAGGGAAGGGTAGTAGAACGGGGAACACATGAGGAATTATTCGCCAGGGGCGGTATGTATACACAGCTTGTAACATATGAATAAAGAAAATACAGGCAGTCCCATAGGATGGAGGTTAGAATGGGTTGGTTTGATGAACAGATAAAACAGAGAATAAAAAATGACGAAGAAAGCTTTTCAGAGGCCTTTGTCAATATGTCCAGTGTTGTCATGGGGAAGGGCGTATTAAAGTCAGACTTAAATGATGCAGGCAAAAAGACCAGGGATGCAATTGACGGGATACTTAAGTTTTATCACATAAAGCCCCAGGAGCTTCCCGAAAAGCTGCGGGACATGAATGAACAGCTGGAATATCTGCTCCGTCCCTCCGGTATTATGAGAAGAAGCGTAAAGCTTAAGAATAAGTGGTATCAGGACGGAATCGGAGCATTGCTTGGCATTACCAAAAAAGGAGATACGGTTGCCATCCTTCCGGCAGGACTTACCGGTTATGTGTTTTATGACCATGAAAGTGGAACCAGAATCCGGGTCAACGATAAGACGGCGGAGCTTTTGTCGGAGGAAGCCATTTGCTTTTACCGGCCGCTTCCGTTAAAGGCCCTTGGCGTCAGGGATTTGTTCCTGTACATCCTTCAGACGCTCTCCCTTTCGGATTTTACGATGATCGGACTGGCTACCCTTGCGGTTACACTGCTTGGCTTACTTGGTCCGTATGTGAATAAGCTTATTTTTGACAAGGTAATAAACAGCGGGGAATTAAACCTTCTGGTGCCTGTTACCTGCCTTTTGCTGGGAGTCGCCCTGTCCTCGGCGCTGATTGGAATAACCAGGTCGCTGGTTATGACAAGACTCCAAACCAAGATGAATATTGCTGTACAGTCCTCATTTATGATGCGTGTGCTGTCCCTTCCGGCGGGCTTCTTTAAAAATTACAGCGCAGGGGAGCTGTCCAGCCGGGTACAGTCGGTCAACAGCCTGTGCAGCATGCTTGTTAATGCGGTATTGACCACGGGCTTGACCTCGGTATTTTCCCTTGTTTATATTGCGCAGATATTCTGGTATGCTCCGGCGCTGGTGATACCGGCATTGATTATCATCGGGGTAACGGTACTGTTTTCAATTGCGTCCACGCTGGTTCAGATGAAAGTATCCAGGAAAAGCATGGCGCTTAACGCAAAGCAAAGCGGCCTGGTATTCTCCCTGATATCCGGAGTGCAGAAGATAAAGCTGGCAGGTGCCGAGCGCAGGGCCTTCGCCAAATGGGCCAAGCTGTATCAGGAGGTGGCAAGGCTCCAATACAATCCGCCTGCAATGATAAAGCTGAATACGGTGATTTCAACTGCAATCACACTTCTGGGTACCATTGCCATTTATTATTTTGCAGCTGTATCCGAGGTAAGTGTAGCTGATTATATGGCCTTTAATGTATCCTATGGAATGATATCGGGGGCCTTTACCGCACTGGCCGGAATGGCTCTGACCATTGCATCCGTTAAGCCTGTGATGGATATGGTAAGGCCAATCCTTACGACAATACCGGAGATTTCTACGGATAAAAAGGTAGTGACCAGATTATCCGGCAGCATTGAATTGAACAATGTCTCCTTCCGATACAGCGAGGATATGCCTTTAATCCTGGATAATCTGTCGTTGAAAGTACGTCCCGGGCAGTATGTTGCCGTCGTGGGGCAGACGGGCTGCGGCAAATCAACTCTGATGCGTCTGATGCTGGGCTTTGAGCAGCCCCAGAAGGGAGCCGTATATTTTGACGGCAAGGATTTGGTGGCATTGGATTTAAAATCACTTCGCCGCAACATCGGAGTTGTAATGCAAAACGGAAAGCTCTTTCAGGGAGATGTCTATTCCAATATTGTAATCAGTGCCCCCTGGCTTAATCTGGAGGAGGCCTGGGAGGCGGCGGAAATGGCGGGAATCGCGGAGGATATCCGTAATATGCCCATGGGTATGCATACCCTGATTTCGGAGGGGCAGGGCGGTATCTCCGGCGGACAGCGCCAGAGACTTATGATTGCGAGGGCAATTGCTCCAAAGCCCAGGATACTCATGTTTGACGAGGCTACCAGCGCACTGGATAACCTGACGCAAAGGAAGGTATCGGAATCCCTTGAAAGGCTTAAATGTACCAGGATTGTCATAGCCCACAGGCTTTCTACGATTAAGCAGTGTGATCGCATTATCGTACTGGATAAGGGAAAAATCGTTGAGGACGGTAAATACGAGGAGCTGCTGGCAAATAGCGGCTATTTCGCAGAGCTGGTGGCAAGGCAGAGATTGGAACAGCCTGCCTAAATACCCATGAGGACACACAAAGTTAATTTTACAAGACTTTCTTCCTGTGTTATAATTTGTTTCAGCCTGATAAAATGACTGAAAGGAGTAATGCGTGCGGTAGCTTTGGTGCGCATATGGGTGTATGAAAAATAAATTAAAGGATGATCTTGTATTAGTACTGAAGGGCTTTTTGATCGGCTCCTCTATGAGCGTTCCCGGAGTGAGCGGCGGAACCATGGCAATTTTACTTGGTATTTACGATAAACTGATCAGTTCGATCAGTAATTTCTTCAAGGATATTAAAACAAATCTGATTTACCTGGTCAAGTTCTGTATCGGCTCCTTTCTTGGCATCGGCTCCCTGGCCTTTGTAATTGAATGGCTGCTTGAGAAGTTTCCGATGCCGGTTTCCTTCTTCTTTCTTGGAGCGGTGATTGGAGGAATACCAGCCCTGTATAATAAAACCAGGGAATCTAAAATCCGGTTTTCCTCGGTGATTTATTTTCTGGTGGGACTTATTGTGGTTATTGCAATCGGCTTTATACCGGCCGGTAATATTGCGGTGAGCACAGGTACAGGGCTTTTGCATTACATTTTACTTTTGATAACCGGAGTTATTATTGCACTGGCGCTTGTTCTGCCGGGAATTAGTACCTCCCATATGCTGCTGGTCCTTGGAATGTATGATTCCATGCTTGCGGCCATCACTAATTTTGATATCGTATATATTGGTATCCTGGGCATCGTAACGCTGTTGGGTATTTTCCTGATTACTAAGCCCCTGGAATGGACGATGAATAAATTTCCCCATCAGACCTACTGTATGATTATCGGCTTTGTACTGGGCTCAACCTCGGAGATTTTCCGGTTTAAGATAGCTCCGGCAATACCCGCAAATGCAGATATTGCCTGGTGGATTCCTATGATTATCCTGTCCGCAGCAACCCTTGTGCTGGGCTGTATGGCGATCATATCTCTGTCGAGATTTTCAAATGATTAACTTCAATGGTCTAATCCAAGAAGCCGGACGATACTGGCTGTGATAAAGCATATTGTAATACCGGTTACAGTCGGTATGAAAAAGGAAGCCGCAGTCCATTTTAAGCTGCCGGATTCCTTTTTGATTGTAAGGCAGGTGGTTCCGCAGGGCCAATGCATTAATGAGAACAGCATGGTGCATACGGCGGTCAGCCAGGTCCAGCCGTTGGAGACGAGTAGCTCCTTTAATTGTCCCAGACTATCCAGCTCCAGCATATTGCCGGTTGCCATATAGCTCATGATTATGATGGGGACGACGATTTCATTGGCAGGGAAGCCAAGGACGAAGGCCATTAGGATATAGCCGTCCAGACCGATTGCCTTGGCAAAGGGATTGAGAAAATCGGCACAGTGGGACAGCAGACTGAGGTCGCCGACCTGAATATTGGCCATAATCCAGATGACTAATCCCGCAGGTGCGGCTATCAGTACTGCCCGGGCCAGAACAAACAAGGTTCTGTCAAAAATGGATCTTACAATTACCCTCCCGATCTGCGGCTTCCGGTAGGGCGGGAGCTCCAGGGTAAAGGAGGAAGGAAGGCCCTTTAATACGGTCTTAGACAGTATTCTCGATATCGTCAGAGTCATTACCACCCCTAATACAATCACTCCGGTAAGAATTAAGGTGGATACAACGGATTGCAGCGGGCCGGCGATCATACCTGCAAAAAACATGGTTATAATTGCGATCAGGGTCGGAAAGCGGCCGTTGCAGGGAACAAAGTTATTTGTGATCATTGCAATCAGCTTTTCTCTTGGGGAATCTATAATTCTGCAGCCGATTATGCCGGCGGCATTGCAGCCAAAGCCCATACACATGGTTAATGCCTGTTTTCCGTGGGCGCAGGCCTTCTTGAAAAACTTATCCAGGTTAAAGGCGATTCGCGGAAGATATCCCAAATCCTCCAGCAGGGTAAAAAGCGGGAAGAAGATCGCCATGGGAGGCAGCATGACAGAGACCACCCACGCCAGTGTCCGGTAAATTCCCATAACAAATAAGCCATGCACCCAATCCGGGGCACCCACATAGGTACAAAAATTCGTCAGCCGGTCCTCGATCCAAAATAGAAAATCAGCGATTTTACTTGAGGGATAATTCGCGCCTGTAATAGTCAGCCAGAATATGATGCCCAGAAGACCGATCATGATGGGAATTCCAAAAATTCTTGAAGTCAGGATGCGGTCTATTTTACGGTCTGTATTGTTATATTTTGCGTTCTGATAGATGATGGCCTCCTGCCCGATTTTTTCCGCAGTATGAACCAACTGCGATACAATTTTATCCCGGAGCATATCCTGGTCAATTCCGGCTTCCGTCAGCTTTTCTTTTGCTTCCCTCACCTTGCTTGAGATATTGTCAAAGGACATCAGATCATAGTTTAAGTATTTGCTGAAGGCGTTTATCATTGTCTCATCGCCGTCCAGAAGCTTTATCGCCACCCAGCGGCTGTTTATTTTATTCTCCGCGAGTTCTTTGATGGAAGGCTCTATCATGCCGATTGCCTCTTCAATCGTATCCTCATAGGTTATTTGCAGGGGAGTACAGGAGAGGGTATTGCCGGCAACATCCTTCACGGCATCCATTAATTCATCCAGACCCTTTCCGCTTCTCGCACTGGTACCGATCACAGGGACTCCCAGCTGCTCTGACAGCACCTCCAGATCAATATTAATTTTCTTCCTTTTGGCTTCATCCAGAAGATTTACACAAACTACTGTTTTGGAGGTGATCTCGAGAGTCTGAAGAACCAGATTTAAATTTCTTTCCAGACAGGTTGCGTCGGTTACAACTACAGTGGCATCCGGATTTCCAAAGCAGATAAAATCACGCGCAATTTCTTCCTCCTCGGAATTGGCCATAAGAGAATAAGTACCGGGAATATCGACCAGAATAAAATCCGTATCCTTATGTCTGCATTTTCCCTGAGCATTGGTAACTGTTTTGCCGGGCCAGTTACCCGTATGTTGATTGAGACCGGTTAGGTGGTTGAATACCGTACTTTTTCCCACATTGGGATTACCGCCGAGTGCGATTACCTTTTCCTCGATACTGGAGCGTATTGGAGTAAGCTGGCTGCCTAGGACACCTGCTCCTGTGGATTGGCTTGTTAGACCCATGGTTAAAATTCCTCCTATAAAATTGATTACAGAAATGATAAATGGCAGTAAAGGAAACTTTTTATGTAGTATCCACGAGCAAGCGTGATAGGCCCATGGATCTCACGTCTATTATTTTCCTGCTATGCTACGAACAAAGCTCTACCAGAATTCTTGAAGCCTCTTCCGTACGCAATGCAATGACGGCACCTCTGATTTGATAGGCAACAGGATCTCCGGAAGGGCTTTTTTGCAATGCCTCGACTTCTGTATCAGAGATTAAACCAAGATCAAGCATTCTTCTTCGACTGGTTCCATTTGAGGTAAGGGCTCTTACCTTCGCCTTTTTCCCAAGCGGTAAAGAACTGAGCGGGATAATTTTATCGTTCATGAACAACCTCCTATATGAGTAATTCTTTTTTTACTGTTATAAATAGCCGGGTATAAAAATCTTACCCTAAACTAACATATGTAAAAATATATCAAAGTGTTACGCATATAAATAAATAAAAGGGATATTTTAAGGCTGTGATATTTATGATGAATAAAGAATTCCATACGGTTCGCGGTTATCAGCTTTTGGAACAGAATAAGCGGCATCTGACCTCTGCAATGGAAGACTATCTTGAGATGATCTACAGAAACAGCAGGGAGGAAGGCTATATACGAATTAGCAGGCTGGCGCAGTTATTAAATGTCAGAGCCCCGTCAGCTTCTAAAATGGTACAAAAGCTTAGTGAATTGGGCTTGTTAAAGTTTAAAAAGTATGGAATTATCATGTTAAATGAGGATGGAAGGGAAATTGGTGAATACCTTTTAGAACGGCATATATTATTAGAGGGTTTCTTAAAGCTTCTGGGCTGTGAAGACGATTTGCTGCAGCAGACGGAATTGATGGAGCACACGGTTAATCCGGAATTATTAAAGCTCATCAAGGTGTTCAGCAATTTCTTTCAGGACCATAAGGAGATTATGGAGCAGTACAAGGAATATAAGCATAGAAGCGATCACCTGGAGATTTAAGGCTTATTTTTAAGCTTTCCCTTGTACAACGCCAAAAGAGAGTGTACAATAAGGTGGAAAGTTTGAAAGTAAAGGACACTTTCAAACTCCTTATTAAAGCAGTATCGCAAGCAGGCTTGCGATATGCAGGGGTATAAGTTTGAAAGAAAATCACTTTCAAACTACTTATTGAAGCAGTATCACAAGCAAGGCTTGCGATATGCAGGGGTATAAATATTAAGAAGGTTACATAATAGGATGGATAAAAAAATAGCGGGCTATGGACTTCTGCTCCTTTGTGCCATAATAAGCGTGATTTTTGTAAATAACAATGAGAGGTTTTACCATAGAACCATCGCGAAGGTGACAGAGGTCAGGGAATATGAAAATACATCGTCAGATACAGAGAACCAGTCTGCCGTATTTGATCAAAAATTGACGGTTCATATCCTGAATGGCGGGGATATCGGCAAGACTTTGGAATTGGACAACCAATATACCAAAACAGGTGCTTATGATTACCGTTATCAAAGAGGAGATAAATTATTTCTGACACTGACGGTTACCGAGCAACAGCAATTATCCGGGGCCATCACGGGTGTGAAAAGGGATCAGTACCTTGTGCTTACTGCCTGGCTTTTTCTTATCTTTATCATATTGATTGGAAAAAAGAAGGGGCTTCTGTCGGCATTAAGCCTGGCGGTTAATGTCGTTATTTTTTATTATGCCCTGGACATCTACCGTAACGGGATGAATTTACTGCTGCTGTGCAGTATTATTGCGGTTTTATTTACTGCCTTCTCGATGCTTATGGTACTGGGGAATAACAGGAAGGCCTATTCTGCCATTATTTCCGTAATTGCCGCAACATTTTCCACGATGCTGATTTCCTATGCGGTTATGCTGGTTACAAATGAAAATGGTATGAGATATGAGGAAATGCAATTTATTACACGGCCAATATTCCCTATCTTTATATCTGAAATTCTGCTTGGCTCCCTGGGGGCGATTATGGATATTGCTATTACAATTTCCTCCTCAATCTATGAATTATATGATAGTAATGTCACGGACAAGAAGGCCCTGATTGCTTCCGGTATGCAAATCGGAAGGGATATTATGGGAACTATGTGTAATATACTGCTTTTGGCTTATGTCAGCGGCTCCGTTCCAATGATATTACTGTATATAAAAAACGGAATGCCTGTATGGAACGCCTTCTATACAAATTTATCACTGGAGCTGGTGCGGGCTTTAACCGGCAGTATAGGAATCGTTCTGGCAATTCCAATATCACTGCATATCAGTATCTTCCTTTTGCATAAGAGGGCAAAGGGTTTAAGCTCGTAGAGTAGGAAAAAGAGAGAAAAAATGAATGTTATCTTAGTTTTGATTTTTATATTGTTTTATTTAATGGAGGAAATCGGAGGAAGACAGGGAATAAAATCCTTTGTGGCTCTGCTGCTTAATATGCTGGTATTGTTTTTCTCCATTTTACTCATGGCTCATCATAATAATCCGTTTCTTATCACAATGGCCGCAGGGATTATAATAAGCTGTATTTCATTATTTTTTATTAATAAGGTCAGCAAAAAAACCATTTCAGCCTTTTTATCGGTGCTGATAACCTTGCTTTTGATGGTGTGCGTAATTAACAGTCTGGGAGCTGTGTCAAAAATACAGGGCTTTGGAGAAGAGGAATATGATGAAATCAGCTCCTTTTCCCTTTTCGTCAATTTGAATTTTTCCAAACTCCTTGTTTGCACCATGCTTCTTGGCCTGATAGGCGCGGTGATAGATGTGGCGATTTCAATATCTTCGGCTATGAATGAGCTTTATAAGAACAATCCTCTCTTAACCAAAAAAGAATTATTCCGGTCAGGTATGAATGTGGGAAGGGATATTTTGGGAACAATGACGAATACCATTTATTTTGCTTTTTTAGGAGGATATCTTGCACTGCTGATCTGGTTTAAGGATTTATCCTATTCTCTCGGAGAAATAGTAAATTCCAAGGTGTTTTGTGCGGAAATCATTCAGGTGATTTGCAGCAGCCTGGGGGCAACCGTGGTAATTCCGGTTACAGCGGGAGTTACAACATATTTTATGTTTATGAAAAAACAGGAAAAGAAACTGAACGGCTATAGTAGGTTATGACTATAGGCAAATAAATATTTGTGAGGTGTCCAATGAATCTATTAGAGATAATTAAAGCAATTGTATTAGGAATCGTGGAAGGAATAACCGAATGGCTTCCAATCAGCAGCACGGGACATATGATATTGGTGGATGAATTTCTCCACCTGGATATGTCAGAGGAATTTAAAAGCATGTTTTTAGTTGTGATACAGCTTGGAGCAATTATAGCCGTAATAGCCATATATTGGAACAAATTATTTCCGTTTTCACTAAAGAACAAATATTTGATTAAAACAGATGTCATGGTTATGTGGTTGAAAATTTTAGTTGCCTGTATCCCGGCAGCGGTGATCGGTATTCTATGGGATGATGAGATTGATCAATTGTTCTATAACTACCAGACAGTGGCTTTGTCCCTGATTGTATTCGGCATACTTTTTATTATCATAGAAAACAGGAACAGGAAGCAGGAATTTAAAGTAAATTCAATCCAGGAGATCACCTTTGGGATTGCTGCAATGATTGGTGTATTTCAATTGATTGCCGCTATATTTCCAGGGACCTCCCGTTCGGGTGCGACGATTCTTGGTGCTATGATTATCGGAGTTGCCAGAGGAGTGGCGACGGAGTTTACCTTTTTTTTGGCGGTACCGGTTATGTTTGGAGCCAGTCTGCTTAAGATTGTAAAGTTTGGATTTGAGTTTACCCAGTTTGAGATAATCATATTAGCTGCGGGAATGATAACTGCCTTTATCGTATCGGTTTTTATTATTCGCTTCTTAACCGGATATATCAAGAAGCATGATTTTAAAGTATTTGGTTGGTACAGAATCATCCTGGGGTGTATCGTAATAGGATATTTTTTGGGAAAGCAATATATTGCATAAAGTGAGGAATCTTTGAAGCAGCCTTTTTGGCTGCTTCTTTTCCTTCTGTTTTTAATCAAAATATAAGAATTCTCTTATTCCGGTATCATTCTGCGCTCTTGAAAAAAGTGGAATTGTATTATAATATAAATCTTATAGAGCATTCTGTAAATAACTGTGCATCAGTGAATTGAAAAGGGAAGGCATGGGTTGTTCGTATGAATCGTAAGAAAAATTATACTTTGTATCTGATTGCAGGAATCAGCGCCGTATTAACGGTTCCAATCGCTATTATCATCCTACGGTCAATGCAGGCAGAGGTTACAATGAAGACAATACTGATTATGGGGGTATTTGTTGTACTATTCTTCGCTATTTTGCTGCTTTATAAGATCATCTTTCGGGTCAGTGTGCAGGAATTAGCCCAGGAGGATAAGGTAACGGAGCTGGACCGGCTGGGATTTGCCCTGTCGGAGCAGCGAAGGAGGCACAGAAATCCCCAGCTTAGGAGATGTATCGATATCATTCTGGAACAGATACAACGGTTTAAGCGGCGAAAAGAGGTCATGCTTTTGGTCAGCGGGACAGAGGACGGAGCAGCCCTCGAGAATGTGGTAGATTTGGTAGAAGAGGCATTGACGGGGAATGTGAGAAGGATTTTAAGCCGGGCGGAGATATTTGACGATCAGGGGATACCGGATATCCTCAGGGAGAATATTAAGTATATGGAAGGGCTTTTGTTTAAAAACAATGAGATAATGACGGATTTTGAAACATTAATTACAGAGGTCTCCCAGATGGGTGAGACCGGACCGGAACAGGACCTCTCAAGGCTTAAGGATGTGATCAATGCCATGCAGAGCCTTCGGACCGGTTCAGAGGATGAGATAGATGAGCTGGCTAAGAAATACAGCAATCAAGGAAATGGAGGAAAAAATGAACGGTAAAAATAATCTGGTAAAATTTGCATTGGGAATTGGTGTTATATTTATAGTGGTTTTGATCCTTGTAAGCATGGCAAGTAAATTCTCGGGGGTATCCAATCGGGATGAAAAGGAATTGGAGACTTTTAATAATAAAAGTCTTACCGAAAAGCTGGAATACCTTTCACAAAGTATCAAGGTAGGAACGAACAGCCCCAGAAAGGCTTCAGTCGACCTGGCGACTCCTTCTCTTTATGATGAGCTGCCGGAGATAGAAAAATATCCTCTGGTGGTGGAGGGAACCGGTGACATCAATATTGAAATATTCGCAAGTCCGGAGAAATCGGGTGATGGCAAGGATGGCTGGATTGTAGAGGTGGCAAAGAAGTTCAATGAGCAGGGCTACACGATTGACGGAAGGACAATTTCCGTATCTGTCCGCAACATTGCCTCCGGTCTTGGCGCAGATTATATCATCTCCGGTAAATACGCACCGGATGCCTTCTCGCCTTCCTCCATACTATGGGGGAATCTGATTAAGGCCCAGGGCGGAGACGTAACGATAGAGGCGGACCGGCTTGTGGGTAACGTAGCAGGTATCCTGGTCAGCAAGAGCACTAAGGAAATGCTGGAAAGCAAGTACGGTGCAGCAGATATGGAAGCGGTACTGACGGCAGTTGTAAATAACGAAATGGTGATGGGTTATACGAATCCATTGGCCAGCTCCACAGGCTTAAACTTCCTGTTAAGCACTCTCAACTATTATGATGCTTCCAATTTGCTAAGCGATAAAGCGAAGGCAGGCTTTACAACCTTCCAGAATAATGTGCCCTATGTGGCCTATACCACGATGCAGATGAGGGAGAGCGCAGCCTCCGGCAAGCTGGACGGAATGGTTATGGAGTATCAGACCTATGTAAATGATGAGGAGCTATCCAAATATGAGTTCATTCCCTTTGGAATCCGTCATGATAATCCCATCTATCAGGTAGGAGCTCTGTCAGAGGATAAGAAGGCGGTGCTGGACCAGTTCACCGAATATAGCTTAAATGACAGCTCCCAGGACCTTGCTGCGGAATATGGCTTCAATGGTCTGAATGACTATGCAGGAGAAAGCTATGATGTGAACGGATCTACCGTATTGCAGGCACAGCAGCTTTGGAAGCAGAATAAGGACGGCGGTAAGGATATTATTGCGGTATTTGTGGCGGATGTCAGCGGAAGCATGGACGGCGATCCGATCAATCAGCTGAAGAAGAGTCTGATCAACGGAGCGCAATACATCAATGACAATAATTATATCGGACTGGTCAGCTATAGTACGGATGTGGCGATTGAGCTTCCGATTGCAAAGTTTGATCTTAACCAGAGGGCTTATTTCCAGGGAGCTGTGGAGGATTTGCAGGCTGGCGGCAATACGGCAACCTATGACGGTATTACGGTTGCTGTTAAGATGCTGTTGGAGGCAAAGGAAACAAATCCTGATGCCAAGCTGATGCTGTTTTTATTAAGTGACGGTGAAACCAATATTGGAAATTCCCTTGACTACGTGGAGCCGGTAATTAAGGAAAGCAGCATTCCTGTTTATACCATTGGCTATAACAAGGATATTACAGCCTTGCAGGCTATATCGAATATCAACGAGGCCTCCAGCATTAATGCGGATTCCGATGACGTAATTTACAAGATAAAGAGCTTATTTAACGCCCAGATGTAAAGGGTATAAGAATAAGACAGAATTATAAAGCTGCGGGGGTTTATATTTTGGAGAAAGAGTTTTATCCCGGATACGGTAAGGCCGCCGGAAAATACACACTGTTTAACGACAACTGGAGCTTTACCAGGCAGGAGGTCGGAACCTCTTTGGAGCAGATCAATGGGGAGGGTATCAGCTGGTCCGAGATTGATCTGCCCCATGACTGGCTGATTTACAATACGAAGGATTTGTATGAGACCGGCGAGGGCTGGTATAAAAAGGAGTTTGTCCTTAATGGGATGGAGGGCCGGAGGATCAGCCTTTGCTTTGAGGGTGTTTACATGGATTCCACTGTGTTTATCAATAACGAAACTGTGGGTGCATGGAAATATGGCTATTCCTCCTTTGAATTTGATATAACAGGATATCTCCAGCCGGGAAAAAATGAGGTTAAGGTCAGAGTGGTGCACCAGCATCCCAATTCCCGCTGGTATTCAGGAGCGGGCATCTACCGTAATGTGTGGCTTAAGACGACGGCTCCCTTGCATCTGGTGACGGACGGAATTTATATTGTGGCAGGGCAGGAAGAGGACGGCTGGTCTGTGGAGCTTGAGACTGAGGTGGTAAAGGCCCCGGAAGTCGGCTTTAGGGCTGCCGGCACCGGTACAAGGATGAAGGGTCAGGCGGTGGAGGCCATCCTGCGGCATACAGTATTTGATGCCAACGCAGATATGATTGCCGTATCAGAAAATCAAATTACGGCATCTGACGCTTTAATAAAGGATACCCAGTGTATTTATATCAGGGAGCCGGTCCTGTGGAATCTTGACAAGCCCTATCTCTATACCTTAAAAACAGAGCTTATCGCAGATAATACGGTATTGGATAAGGAGCTGCAGCACTTTGGACTGCGTACCTTCCGTTTTGATACGAAGGAGGGCTTTTTCCTGAATGATAATTATATCAAGCTTCAGGGTGTGAACGAGCACCATGATCTTGGTGCGCTGGGGGCTGCGATTAACAGGACGGCACTGCGGCGTAAATTTGTGAAGCTTAAGGAGATGGGGGTCAATGCCATCCGCTCCTCCCATAACATGCCTGCGGTGGAGCTCATGGAGCTGGCCGATGAGCTGGGTGTACTGATTATCTCCGAAGCCCTCGATATGTGGGAAAGACAGAAAAATGAATACGACTATGCCCGCTTCTTTAAAGAATGGTATCAGAAGGACATTACAAGCTGGGTCAGAAGGGACCGCAACCATCCCAGCATTCTTATGTGGAGCATCGGCAATGAAATTTATGATACCCATGCGGATGAGCGGGGGCTTGAGGTTACGAAGCTGCTGAAGGAACAGGTACTCCTTCATGATCCGAAGAAGAATGCCAGGGTGACCATCGGCTCGAATTATATGTTCGGAGAGAATGCGCAAAAATGTGCAGATGAAGTAAAGCTTGCCGGTTATAATTATCTGGAACGGCTTTATGAGGAGCAGCATGAGAAATATCCGGATTGGTATATCCTCGGAAGTGAGACCGGGGCAACCGTACAGAGCCGGGGGGTTTATCATTTTCCGCAGAATAAGATTGTGGTTATGTATGAGGATGAGCAGTGCTCCTGCCTGGATAACTGTACAACCAGCTGGGGAGTCAAGAGCATCCAGGACAGTCTGACCTGCTACCGGGATAAGAAATATACCCTGGGCCAGTTTGTCTGGACCGGATTTGATTATATCGGAGAGCCGACCCCCTATGCCACAAAGAATTCCTACTACGGTCAGCTGGATACGGCGGGCTTTCCCAAGGATACCTATTATCTCTATCAGGCACAGTGGACGGATTACAAAGTAAGTCCCATGGTGCATGTATTCCCTTACTGGGATTTTAATGAGGGGCAGCTGATAGATATTCTGGTGTGTTCCAATGCGCCCAGAATAGAGCTGTTCTTCAATGAAGAATCGGTTGGAGCCTTTGACATCGACCATGCCCGCGGAAAGCAGCTCATAGGCAAATGGCAGCTGCCTTACCGGCCAGGTATATTAAAGGCGGTAGCCTATGACGAGAACGGGAAAGTAATTGCGACTGATATACAAAGCTCCTTCGGGGACGGCGCTAAAATCCTTCTCTCTCCGGATAAATATGAGCTGAGGGCGGATGGTCTGGATTTAATCTTTATGGAAATATCCTTGCAGGATGATAAGGGCAATCCCGTAGCGAATGCAAATAACCGGGTAGAGGTGGCGGTGAGCGGAGCAGGAAGACTGGTAGGCTTGGATAACGGGGACAGTACGGATTATGACCAGTATAAGGGAACCAGCAGAAGGTTTTTTGCCGGTAAGCTGCTGGCAATCGTTGCTGCGAGAACGGAGCCGGGAGAAATCCAGGTCGAGGTATCCTCCCAGGGCCTTCCCTGTGAGAAATTAATATTAAAGGCAATTCCCTGTGAGAAAATTCCTGGGGTATCTGCCCTGATGCAAAACATCAAATCTGAACCGGACCCGGAGATACCGGTCCGCAAGATAGAGCTGACAAACCGCGGTACAAACCGGCTTGACAGAGAGCATACAACGGCTAAGGTCTCGGCCCGGATACTTCCTGAGAACAGTACCTGTCAGGAGATCGAGTGGAAGGCGGTTACGGCAGCGGGAATAGAGACTAATACAGTAAAAATTGAAGTAGAGGACAAAGAGGCAGCCATAACAGCCCTGGGTGATGGTGAGTTTCGTCTGCGCTGCATCGCAAAGAACGGTACAGGGCTTACCAAGGTAATCTCCGAGCTGGAATTTGAGATATCCGGCATGGGTGCCGTTACGGTCAATCCCTATGAGCTAATAGACGCAGCCCTTTATAATGTCAGCAATTATGAGCTGGATAACGGACTGATGGGCGGCATCAATACCAGAGACGGGGTTACCAATATCATTGGCTTTCGGGGCTTTGATTTTGGAGATTATGGTTCCGATGAGGTTACACTGCCCATCTGCTTTTGGAGCAATGATCCGATTCCGGTTGAAATCTGGGAGGGAGTTCCCGGTGAACCCGGAGCTGCACAGCTTTTAGCTGCTACCTATCAGGCGGATTGGATTTGGGCTACCTTTCTTCCTAATACCTTCAAGCTTCCCAGGCGGTTGAAGGGAATTACAACCGTATGCTTTGTATTCTATCATAAGCTCAATTTGCAGGGTATCCGGTTTACCTATACGGAGAAGGCTCTGGAACGCCTGAAGGCAGTTGACAATAACCGGATTTACGGTGACTCTTATACCATAACCAGAGAGGCCATTGAGCATATCGGGAATAATTCCTCCATTGAATTCGATGGGATGGATTTTGGTGAGGAAGGAGTAACGAAGCTGGTTATCTGCGGACGGTCCCATACCGATAATACAATCCACCTTCATTTTGACAGTGAGGAAGGCAGCGCCAGCCAGAGTGTTGAGTTTCCTTACACAGAGGAATATACCGAGAAGGAGTTTATACTTACAAGGGTGACAGGTAAGCAGAAGGTCAGCTTTGTATTTCTGCCGGGATGTAATTTTGATTTTGAAGGGTTTCATTTCCTGATATAAAACGCATGTCATAGCAAAGCCATAATGCTTTGCCATAACATGCGCTCGGAGCATGACTATGATGAAATACCTCCAATTTCTGAAAAGAGGTGGTTCAGTATGCCATTACCATAGCCTTGTGCCAGGCTCGGAGATGTTCTTTAGAGCATCCTCTGCATTATCCTGATACCTTGGCTCAAGGGAGATATCACCGAGGGCTACGATACCGATCAGACTATTGTTTTCAACAATCGGGAGCCTTCGGATTTGTCTGTCACTCATTAATCTTGCAGCATCGGACACGTCCATCTCCGGGCTGCCGAATACTACATTATCCGTCATGATATCGCCGACGGTCTGCTTTGTTACATCCTGCCCGGAGGCAACACTTCGAACGGCAATATCTCTGTCTGTGACAATACCGATTAATTTATCCTGCGTGCAGACAGGAATTGAACCACAATTGTACTGCTTCATAAGCTGAGCCGCACGTTCGATAGAATCATCAGAGCATAAGCTTGCAATATCTCTTGACATAATATCCTTTACCTTCATAAATGACCTCCATTCTGCCCGTCAGGCAGTTCAAAATCTAATCAGCTCCAATGAATAGATTGCCCTTGGAGCGGCGATTTTATAAATAGATTAATTTACCGTAAAGTCTGCTTAAAGAATTTTCTGTAGTCTATTCGTCGTCACAGCTCTGGCAATGCACCGAGTAGGGATGATTCTTACAGTCATATTTCTCAATCGGCTCCGGCCCGCGCACTACGGTACGGAGCATCCGAAGGCAGCCATGCTCGTCTGCTGAAACTCTCCAGTCCACCATAAGGATTTTGCCGCCGATGATCTCGATACCGGACAAACCACGGGTACGGATGCAGCAGCCGGTATTAAAGTAGGGAAGGTCATCTGTCTTCGGAAATTTGGGCCGGTGGGTGTGGCCGCAGATCAGCATCATTTTATTCTTCTCAATCCATTTATTATACATCCGTTCGACCTTGTGCCGTTTATACAGATTACGTGCAGGACTGGCGGGATTTTCAAAGCCGACGATGTGCATAAAACGCCAGAAATACCGCAGTAACAGCATGGATAGACGCCAGCACTGATCGTTAATAAAATCTCCCTGGTGGCCGTGTACTACGAATATTTCCTGTCCGGTTTCCCGGCACTTAAGAATTACTGCCTCCTGCGGCTTCAGATTTCGAAATAATTCAACACGCTCCTGGTTATATTCATCATAGTAGGTAAAGTAATTATCCCGTACAAAATGCGGAGATTTCAGATAGATATTATGGTTTCCATAGAGCATGATAAAACGGTTTGCATCATAAAATTTCTTTATAACAATGAAAACATCCGTATGGGCCAGCCGGATATGCTTAAACTCCTTATACTCCCACAGCTCATCTCCGTCGCCCACCTCAATATAGGTATAGCCCTCCTTGTAATAATAGTTAAGTGCGTGGATAAAAACGGTTTGATTTCTTGTGAATTCATCCGATACGCTGTCATCTCCCCGGTGCATATCACTGAAAAATATATATTTGGAGCTTTTGTCAAAGTATATGGTTTTTGCATTTTCATAGGCTCTCGTTAAACGGCTGTTCGTCTTCATAATATACCCCATTTCTGCCGGGGAAAGGAATAAATTCCCCCCTCGTAGCTTCCTTTTGGCGCATGGCAGATAATTGTGCTCTTATTTGATATTTTTGTATGCCATGCGACGGTTCATATTCAATAGTATATTGCAGGAGAACAGAGTTATTCAAAGAAGAGGCACAATATACTGCGGCAAATAAATTCAAATTTATAAGAACAAAGAGTTCCCGGCAAGCTTCGGGGACCCTTTTTACGTTAAAATGTAAAAATATCTTAATAAAGAATTAATGTCTCTGACATTGCGACAGGTCATTGGAAGGTATATAATGGAAATGTATTGGTATTTTCGGGAGCAGGGGTATATATGCAGCAGTACAGCCCTGCAATACCTGGAAGAATTCTACAGGGAGGCTGCTGCATGGCAGCAGACATTTGCAATGACTAAGGGGAAAGCGGTTCGAAGGATAGTGATATTGCTTCTCTTGTCCGCAGCAGCCATTTTTTTATGTTACAGGTCAACAGGACCGGATATGGCAGATCCCAGGAGGGTTTTAGAGGCCTCCCTGGAGAAGGACGAGGTTATGATCGATACGGCTGTTGATGATTCCACAGCCTATGCGATTACGAGCAAGACCGGAAGTATGGGTTATGGAGATACCCTGATGGTTTTTTACCGGAACGGGGAAGAGGGCTGGGAATGTGTCTATGAAAATGACTTTGAGGATTTAAAGCCCTGGAAAATTGAGCTGGCTGATATTGATGGGGATGGAGAAAAGGAGCTTGTCACCGCAGTGTGTAAAACGGTGCGTTTTGATAAAACGAAGAAGAACCGGCTATTTGTCTTTAACTATACAAATGGGATGCTAGTGAAAAAATGGACCGGTTCGCAGATCGCAGGCGACTGGGAGGACTTTACTACAGGAGATTTTGCTCCCGTACCGGGCGATGAAATAGCATTTATAAGAAGGACGGAGGCCGGAGAGCGGGTCAGTATGTATTATTGGTATGATTTTGGCTTTCTGATGCTTATGGAAAGTAATGATTATGAGGATATTACAGCGATCTCCATTCCGGAAGAAGGCCGGATTTGTATGGTTTACAAGACGAATGGAAAGGAACGGACTGCAATTTTAGCGGTATGCAGCAAAAAGCTGACAGAAGCAATTGAGTAAAAAGATTCATAGGGCATAGAAAAGCGGAGTAAAGATATTACGCAGAACGGAATCAAATAAAAGCAGGTTATATAGGGGACAGGGAGGATAGAAAGGAATGAGAAGAAAAGAACTATCTTTAAGAAAGAGCGGTTATATTCTGGTATGGATGCTACTGGCTGTATTAATGTCTCTGACAGTAGCCTGTTCCTCCTCTAAGAAAGTAGAGAATACGGCACTTATAACCGGTGAAGATAAGACTTTACTGGAAAAAGCGGTTGACTGGGGCAATGACAGTCTCTTCGAAGAAACGAAGGAGTATGACTTGTTCACATTACAGACGAAGATGTCCGGGGATAAGGAGTATAATTTTCTGTTTGAGCAGGCTGCAGGCTTTTGGGACTGCGCGCTGTATCATATTCAATGCGATGAGCAGGGGAATGTTACGAAGGTCACTGCCTGCGGCAGCGGGAATGCAGAGCTTTTTTCCTATGATATTGTAAAGCTGTCGGGAGAAAATTATGCGGCGGTTTACAGTGCATCCCACATGGGCAACGGCTGTCTGATGCTTTTTCCTCTGGACGGGGAGGCTGACAAAACATATACGATTGACGGTGCTGTTGACCGGCATTACGAGGCGATGGCCCTGGTTAATGAGGATGGCTATGATTATATGAAATCCAGGATATACTATGACGGAAGGCTGACGGCTGAATATACGGATGTCAATCAGGATGGCTATACGGACATCGTGCTGCGGGGGATAATACTTACCTATACCGGCTATCCGGAGGAGGAATATGCAAATTCCTATGGTGAGCTGACAACGTCACAGAATTGTACAAGAACCTATCTGTATCATGACAGTACAAAGGAATATGAGCTCTGGGAGGAAGAACTGGTAAATATCTGTCAGGACGACGGAAGTGATTATGAATATACGGGTTACCTGGATATTCATCCTCGCTATGCGGAGGGCAATCCAAGAGCCGATTATGACGGTGACGGGCTGCTGGACCGTGTTTATCGGCAATATGACAGCGATACACAGGAAGCCTCCTTCTATCTTTACTTTGGCAGCGGGACGAAGCTGCTGCTTACGGATGCGGGCCAGGGAATATTCTTCAAGACAGAGACGGCAGAGCTGACCGGCGACGGTGAGAAGGAAATCCTTTTTGAACAGTTTTCTACCAGTACAAAATGTGTCAATCTATATTTATCCGTCTATACAAAGAAAAACGGAATCTATGAGAGGATGGAAATCCCGTATTACGGGGAGCCTGATGTCAACGGCAGGGTTGACGGAATGCTGTACCTGCCCCTGATTATGAAGAAGGCAGGTGACAGCAGAGTAAGTGTCTATCAGCCGGATTCCGGTTATGAGACATTGATAACAACGGAAATTTATACCTATGACAGCGGAGAAACAGATAATGAGATGGAACACCTGTATTATCCGAATACCGAGGGAATACTGCAGAGCTATCAGGCCAGTGAGATGCAGCTTGCTGATACCGGAGAGGGGAATAAGAAGGCTTTTCTGCTGCGCTCCTATCTGGGGGATAAGTGGTGTGCAAAAAGCGTATCTTGGAAATTGGAATATAATGAGGGGCAATGGAAGATCACGGATATGTACACAGCAGATCCTGTCCGTATGGAAATCGGAGAGGAAGCCTGTTTGGATTTGGATGGGGACAAATTGGCAGATACGGTAACCTATAGGATTGAGACATATCAGAATAATGACAATGGTTTTGATTATCAGGTGCCGAACCTCATGATCAATGGAACAGAATATGATTACCAATATCTGGAGGATAAATTTGGCGTATCGCTGGCTGATTGCAGCAGGATTGGATATTATATCCTTGATTTGGTGGCAGGAGATTCCTGCCGTGAGCTTGCGATTCTTGACGAGGGATTAAGCTCCGATCCGGTAACATATATTTTTCGATATACAGGAAAAGAGCTGTTATACTGCGGAAGTGTCACGGGTTTTCCTTCAAATACAGCATTTTCAACCGATGGGAATGGAAATATTACAGCCAGTAAACGGCTTCACATATTACAAACCTGGTGGACGAGTGCAGTCTGGAAATTGAATGATGAAGATTACTTAGAGGAAGAGCCCCGTGATTTCTATTATACCTACTATAAAGGCTTGGGAGATCATATTAATTATGCTCAGAAGGAGCTGGAGCTGTTTCAAAAACCGGATAAGAACTCCGGTTCTGTTATGGTAAAGAAGGGAGAAGCTCTGATACTGACAGCAACAGATGATAAGAACTGGATTGAGGTTACTACAGAAAACGGAACAGTCGGCTGGTTTTATCTGCATGACGGCTATGAGGTTACGCTGCCGGCCGGTGAGGCAAATTTAAGTGATATTCTGCTCTATCTGAATATGGCGGATTAAATTGTGCGGGAAATATGAACAGCAGATCTGCTGTCCATGTGTAGCTATTGCGTATCATAGGGAGGAAATAATTTATGAAAAAGCTTGTTGCGGTTTTATTATGCCTGTGTCTGCTATTCACAGGCTGTCACAAAGGAGAGAAGCAGGGGAACGCCGCGGATGATATTACTGCCGGTATTACGGCAAGTCCCGCGCCGGATACTGCAAAGGAAACGGTTACAAATAAGCTGCTGACCCTGAATGCGGAGTGGTCTATGGTGCAGACGCTTGATACTCTGGAGACGGATTATGAGGTACCGTCCTATGAGGCCAAGGTGCCGTCCTATACCATAGCGAAGGATTTATCCAATATTGAGAATATTGATCAGTTTTCGGGCTTTACGAAAAAACAAATCAATATGCTGGTAACGAATGGCTTCGTTGTAGTACCCTCCGGCCGTACCAGAGTATATTATGTCTATGATGATAATGAGTATAAGGCAGTGCCCAATTTTGTCACCTCGGACAGCATGCTTCATCTGTACCATCAATTTTACGACAAGTCTCTGATGAGTATTGAGTCAAATTACCTGTATGAGGATTTGGAGCTATTGACAAAGCAAATGCTTGCAAATTCCATTCTTTTGTGGAAGGAGCTTTCGGATGGGGAGCTTAAGACGCTGCAGGAGCAAAACATTGTTTACTTTCTTGTGGCCCGGATGCTATTTACCCAGTCTGTTGATATAACACAGGAGGTGGACCAAAGGCTCCTTGACACGGCAAAGCAGGAATATGAGTTGTGCCAGGCTGCTGCTGGCTATCAGAAATCCCCGCTCTTTGGTACGGATTATGATTATTCCCAATTTACCGTAAGGGGCCATTACACAAGGAGTGAGGAGCTTGGCCGATATTTTAAGACGATGATGTGGTTTGGAACAGCTCCCTATGCCTTTGTGGAGAACGGCACCCTGCTTTATGATAATATTTACCGTGCACTTCTGGTTTCCTTTACTGCTTTTGCAGATTCCGGGGAGACCTGTAATGCAAAGCTGTGGGCGGACATCTACCAGCCTACAACCCAGTATGTAGGGGACTCTGATGATGTCAATGTATTTGACATGAACGGTCTTCGCATAAGCGTATATGGAGATAGTGATGACCCTGACATTTTTAATGACGAGGCTTATCAGGAGAAGCTTGCTTTGGCGGTGAAGGCTTTACCGGAGCCGCAGATAGCGGCGAGCTTTGAGCTGCTTGACTCACCCACCGGCAAGCAATTCAGGTTCATGGGGCAGAGGTATACACTGGACAGCGAGATATTGCAAAAGCTGATCGACAATAGAAACAGGCCCATACCCTCCTCCTTGGACGTTATGGGGGTTCTGGGAAGCTCTGCGGCGGAGGAGCTGCTGCAGGGTTTCTATAAGCCCCAGGAAGCATGGCCTGCCTATACGGATAAATACAATCAGCTTAAGGATAAGGCGGAGGCCCTGACACAGGACTACTGGAAGTCAAATCTTTATACCGGCTGGCTTTGGGCTCTGCAATCAACAACCGAAGAATATGGAACAAATTCCGGAATGCCCTTCTTTATGACCACTAAGGCCTGGAAGTATAAGTCTCTGAATACTGCCCTGGGAAGCTATACGGAGTTAAAGCATGATTCGGTGCTGTATGGAAAGCAGGCAGCAGCAGAAGGGGGCGGGCCGATGGCAAACGCTGCCGAGCATTATGTTGAGCCGGATGTCGAGTTGTACAGTAAGCTGCTCTATCTGACGGAGTATACCGTCTCCCTCCTGCAAAAGAAGGGTATGATGAATGAAAGTCTTTCCGAAAGTGCACAAAGCTATAAGGAGCTTCTGGAGCTTTTACTTGACTGCTCGGTAAAGGAATTAAAGAATGAAGCGTTAAATGATGAGGAAAAAAGGGAGCTGCGGTTGATTGGCGGCACGATAGAGAATATTCAGTATAAATTCAATAGTGGGGCCGCAGAGGACAATGATTTCTCCAATGATTTCAGTGATATGGTGGTAACTGATATATCAACCTGTTTGAATTCCTATCTGACTGTCGGTACGGGGTACTTTGATGAAATTTATGTTGTGGTTCCGGCGGGCGGAAAGCTGTATCTGGCAAGAGGACCGGTATATTCCTTCTATGAATTTACCAGTGATAAACGGCTTACCGATGAGGAATGGTGGGCACTGAACGGAATTACCATCGTTCGCGGCGATTACGGAGACTATGCGGAGCTGGGTGAACCATCCTCCTCCCGTCCCGATCAGCCGGAGTGGATTTCCTACTTTAAATCTGACACGAATAGTGTTATTATTAGTCCATTGGAAGTAGATTGGGATAATCTAAGTGAATAATTTTTATCATGTATGAGCTGCCCCAAGCGGCAGCACGGAGGATATGCTATGGTTGAGCTGCAGCTTGGCAAAACAGGCATTAAAGTAAATAAGAACGGCTTTGGAGCACTTCCCATCCAGAGGATTGGCCAAGATGAGGCGGCGCACCTTCTTAGGAAGGCATATCAAAGCGGAATTACCTTCTTCGACAGTGCAAGATTTTATACGGACAGTGAAGAAAAAATCGGATACGCGTTAAGTGATGTAAGAGAAAAGATATACATTGCCACAAAGACGATGGCAACTAAGCCGGAGGATTTCAGGGAGCAGCTTGAAAATTCTCTTCGAATGCTGAGGACGGATTATATTGATATCTATCAGTTTCATAATCCTCCCTTCTGTCCAAAGCCGGGAGACGGTTCGGGACTTTATGAGGAGATGCTTGCGGCAAAGGCGAAAGGTCTGATCCGCCATATCGGTATTACAAACCACAGACTTCCGGTTGCAATCGAAGCCGCACAGTCCGGTCTGTATGAGACGATCCAGTTTCCCTTCAGCTATTTGGCGACACAAAAGGAGCTGGAGCTGGTCAAACTGTGCGAGGAGAAGGGAATTGGCTTTATTGCAATGAAGGCCCTGTCCGGCGGACTGATCCAAAGCTCGGCCGCAGCCTATGCCTATCTGGCACAATTTGAGCAGGTACTTCCGATCTGGGGTGTACAAAGAGAGAATGAGCTTGACGAGTTTATTGCATATATCAAGAACCCTCCTGTATTAAATGAAGAGCTGGAGGCAGTGATAGAGCGGGACCGGAAGGAGCTTGGCAAGGACTTTTGCCGGGGCTGCGGCTATTGCCTGCCCTGTCCGGCTGAAATTGATATCCCGACCTCTGCCCGAATGTCCTTAATGATACGCCGCGCCCCGGTATCGGTATATTTAAATGATGACTGGAAGGAAAAGATGAAACGGATTGATGATTGTATTAACTGCAACCACTGTAAGAAGCATTGCCCTTATGGTCTTGATACGCCAAAGCTTCTTAAGGAAAACTGGGCAGATTATAAGAGTTTTCTATAACCGGCTTTGACTGATCAAAGGAAGGATAAGGGACTTGATGTATAACTATAAGCTGACAATCCAATACGACGGGAGCCGTTATAAGGGCTGGCAACGGCTCGGCGGCAAAGAGAATACAATTCAGGACAGGATAGAGAAGGTGCTGGAACAGCTGCTTGGAAATACAGTTGAAATTACCGGCTGCAGCAGAACGGATGCCGGAGTGCATGCCCTTGCCCAGATTGCTAATTTTAAGACGGAGAGGGCCCTGGAGGCAGGTCGGATTAAGGAATATCTGAACCATTATCTTCCGCAGGACATCAGTATTACCGATGTTATGGCTGTTTCGGAGAATTTTCATTCCAGATATCTGGCAAAGGATAAGACCTATCTCTATAGGATATGGAACAGGGAGTACAGTAATCCGTTCCTGAGAAAATACAGTATGCATGTGCAGGAGAAGCTTAATCTTGTTTCTATGGAGAAGGCGGCGCCGTATTTTGTGGGAAAGCATGATTTTACCGCCTTTTCCAATGCAAAATCAAAGAAGAAATCAATGGTTCGGGAGATTTATGAGATTACCTTCATAGAAAGGGATGGTCTGCTGGAGATCAGGCTTCGTGGAGACGCATTTTTATATAATATGGCAAGATGGATTGTGGGGACGTTAATTGATATCGGTCTCGGAAGATTGAAGGAGGACTCGGTACCTGCCATATTAGCAGAAAAGGACAGAGGACGGACGGGTAATCTGGCAGAGGCCTGCGGGCTGTATTTGGAGAAGATCTCTTATTAAAAAATTAATCTCATGTTCGGTTGAGGAAATATCTGCTCTGTGGTATGATGAAGGCAGACAGGAGATTAATTTATGAAAGAGATGGTGCTTACAAAGCAGCAGGCAAGGCGTTTTTTGTTAATCAAGCAGGGACTGCTGGGGGATTATAGATTTACCGGTAAGGAAGGAATTATGGAATTTGTCCGCCAGGCCGGGTGCATCCAGTTTGATCCCATTGATGCATGCGGAAAGAATGCGGAGCTGGTGCTGCAGTCAAGAGTAAAAGGCTTTTGTAAAGCCATGCTGTACGGGCTTTTGTACCATGACCGCAGGCTGATTGATTATTTTGACAAGAATCTTGCAATTATGGAGACTGCGGATTGGCCTTATTTTGAGCGCTATCGGGAGGCTCACCGGAGGTGGAGTCCGGGCATGGAGGAAGTGGACAAGGTGGCAGATGGGATTATTGAGGCCATCGGCAAAAAGGGTCCTCTCTGTTCGAAGGAGCTTGAGCTTAATGAGAAGGTTAACTGGTACTGGAGCGCTACGAAGCTTTCCCGTGCGGCACTGGAGTCCCTTTATTTTCGAGGGGACTTGATTATCCATCATAAAAAAGGAACCTTCAAATATTATGCTTTGGCAAGGGATTACATCGACAAAGAGCTCTTACAGGCGCCGGACCCGTATCCTGAGGAAACTGAGCATCTGAAATGGAGAGTTCTGCGGCGAATTGGCGCAGTCGGAATGCTTTGGAATAGACCCTCGGATGCGTGGCTGAACATATGGAACCTGAAAGCACAGGAGCGGAGTCTGGTATTTGGAGAATTGCTCAAGGAAGAGAAAATCACACTGGTCCGGGTTGAGGGCTGCAAGGATGCTTTCTATTGTCTTACCTCGGATTTGACCCTGCTTAATGAGGCTCTCGGGGAAGGACAGCACAAGGGAAGGACGGAGCTGATGGCTCCTTTGGACAACCTGCTTTGGGACAGGAAGCTTATCGCAGAGCTCTTTGATTTTGATTATAAATGGGAAATCTATACACCGGAGGTGCAGCGTAAGTACGGCTATTATGTACTTCCCATCCTGATGGGAGAGCGCTTTATCGGAAGGTGTGAGGTGGTATCCGATACGAGGACAAGCACCTTAAGAGTAAAGAATATCTGGTATGAAGCAGGCGTAAGGAATACGAAGAAGCTAACGGACAGCCTCGACCGATGTTTTCGACGGTTTATGAAATTTCATGGCTTGAAGGATATAGAGTATGCATGCGATTTAAAATGAACCGGATCGGAAGAATTAGTTGAAGCAGGAGCATAATACGGATAAAGACAAGAGTTTAAAAACTTTAGCTTTAGTATTTTGATTGATAGGGAATGAGGAAGGCTATGATAATCGCAGCAGCAGAAATAAAGCTCCATTTACCATGGGTGCACTCTCTGAAGGAAAAAAGGATGGTTGTGAAAAGTCTCTGTGCAAAGGTAAAAAACCAGTTTAATGTATCCATTGCAGAGACAGAAGAACAGGATATTCATCAGATTGCAGTTCTTGGTTTTGCAGGAATTGCAGGGGACAGGGCCCAGGCGGACAGCATTCTGGACCATGTGCTTACTTTTATCGAAGATAACAACGAGGGAGAAGTAATAAATATTGAAAGGGAGATAATCAACGGACTTTAGGAGCCTACACCATCAGATACAACATGACCACCATCCGGATGACATTGCTATTGACTGATAAACCACTAATTGTGAACTAAAATGCATTTGACAATATATGGAAATCAATATACAATAGAATTATTGCTGGACTAAAAACAACAAAAGGTGGTGAAGCGCATGGGAGATAAGAATCCAAAAAAAGCTCCAAAAAAGAAGGGTGGAGCATCAGCTGCATCAGGTTCAACAAAGAAGAAGTAACAGGGAAAATTGGGGTTAGATGCTTAACCCCGATTTTTTTGCATTTGTTTCTAAAGAACGAGTAAAGGATAAATCATATGGAATTTAGCGTAATTTTTTCCGTCGTTTGTGCTTATATCATAAAGGGAATGTGCGGCTTTGGCAATACTCTGGTCTTCAGCACAATATTAAGCTTTACAACAAATAACATTAATATATCTCCGGTTGATCTGATTATTGGCTATCCCCCCAATATCTATATTTCCTGGAAGGAGCGTCATTCGATTAAGATTGGAAGCTGTATTCCCCTGATTATTATGATAATTACAGGATCGGTTGCAGGGGTTTTCTTTTTGAAAAATGGGGATACCGGATTAATCAAAATTCTGTTTGGGTTTACTATTATTTTTATTGGAATAGAAAACCTGATAAGGGAGAGGCAGAAGGTTAAGAAAAAGAATTCAAGACTGGTATTATTATTAATCGGAATATTGTCAGGAGTTCTATGCGGTCTGTACGGCATCGGAGCATTTCTTGCGGCTTATATGAACAGGACTACGGAAAATCAAAGCCAGTTCAGGGGCAATATCTGTCTTGTATTTTTGGTTGAAAATACCTTTCGTATTTTTCTTTATTCTGTGACGGGTATATTAAATGTGATGATTTTGCAAAAAGCCGTATTGCTGCTGCCCTTTATGGTACTGGGGCTGGTGATTGGATTGGCATTGTCAAAGAGCTCAAGTGAGAAGCTGATTAAGAAAGCAGTAATTATTTTACTTATCCTGTCAGGGGTATCATTAGT
Organism: Bacillota bacterium; assembly: GCA_023407175.1. The sequence goes on along the minus strand of JAEYMU010000053.1, from coordinate 634,607 downwards.
TATAAATAACATCCTCCCATAATACATAGGTGAAGATACGAATATATGTGAAGCAACATATCTTTACTGATAAATTGGGTTGGATATAAAATATGGGTGTCCCGCAGGTTGTTTTATAACCTGTGGGACACCCATATTTTAGAGCTCATAAGTACAGTCTGTTATTGCACTGCAGCATATCATGTTTACAGCTTGTGCAAAAGCTTTTCTGCTCTTGGAGCCCGGAGCATACTTGCCTCCGGCATGTCACAGCCAAGCAGCGGCTGGAGGTAGTATTTGAAAGCATCGGTAACATTGTTACCGCTCTTGTTGATGAAATGCTCCGGCATAAGCTTTGTCTTACCGGCTACATTCTTAAGCTCTGTCATCTTATAGTCAACCGAATAATAGCCTGTCCGGTGGATGGTGATGGAACCGTCAATATTATGCCAGATCGCAAACTGTGCAGCCTTTTCGCCAACCTCTCTGGCCTCATGCTGGTCGATGGGGGATACACAGCCCATGAAGGAACGTTGCAGATAGCCCAGGGTATCGGAACGGACTCTGCTGATACCCAGTTTATTCTTTATTTCCTGTGCCAGCAGATCACCCAAAGCTCCGGTACCGGATAACTGGGTATTTCCATGGGCATCCGTTTCCTTACTGTTGATCAGCTTTGTTATAATCGGGGTACCGTTCTCGTCCTGAATGCCCTCCGATACCGCGATGATGCAGCGTCCGTACTTCTCGTATATGTCTTTTACATCCTTAAGGAAATTATCTATGATAAAATGCCGCTCAGGAAGGTAGATCAAATGCGGTCCGTCATCCGGATATTTTTGAGCAATCGAGGCGGCGGCGGTTAAAAAGCCGGCATGCCGTCCCATGACAACACCGATATGGACTCCGGGAAGTGCTCGGTTATCCAGATTAAGACCGATAAAGGCCTGGGCAACAAATTTGGCTGCGGAGGGATATCCGGGAGTATGGTCATTCATCATTAAATCGTTGTCAATTGTTTTCGGAATGTGGATAGCGCGAAATTCGTAGCCGGAGGATTCGGCCTGTTCATTTACAATACGTACGGTATCGGCAGAATCGTTACCGCCGATATAAAAGAAATATCTTACACCATGAGCCTTAAAAACATTAAAAATTTCTCTACAATATGCATTATCCGGTTTATCTCTGGTAGAAAAGAGTGCGGAAGAAGGGGTGATTGCTACCTGCTCCAGGTTGTGTGTCGTTTCCTGTGTCAAATCGAGAAAATCCTCATTGATTATTCCCGAAACCCCGTTTACAGCACCGTAAACCTTTGTTATTTGTGGAAATTTTCTGGATTCCAGAACGGCTCCGACTAAGGATTGGTTAATAACCGCCGTTGGACCTCCGCCTTGTGCTACAACTACTTTTCCTTCAAGTACCATACAATCAGTTCACTCCTTTACTTTTCGAATAAGATTGGTCTAACGTGTGTCTCATACTGTTACCGTCGCACTAGTATTCGTCGTTGTACTTCTCATTCATACAGGAGGATGGATAATCTTCCTGCATAAAATTCTACTGCAGTAAATTCAGTTCCTTGCTGTACAAGTGCCTCCACCGGCTATGAAGCCTATATAAGCCGGGGTGGCCCGTAAGTTAATCGTATGTAATTCGAATGTAGAGGTCTGTCCATTTGGTGTAGACTAATTGTACCATGAAATAACATAAGAAGTAAATAATTACAAATAAAATGGTTTAAAATAGTTACAGTTCAGCCTTGCAGGGAAATTGACAGCTCCCCGGGAAAGAAATGTTTCCATATCGGAGCGCTTTCGCTTAATTGCATTACGTAACGGTACATAAGGTTCTAAAATACAGAACCTAAGTACCGACGAATGCAAATACTCCGAATGGAAAACATTTTTTCCCCGGAGCCTGTCGCCTTCCCTGCAAGGCTGAACTGTACTAAAAATGCGGTATTTTCGAAAAGAATTTATAATTTTACCGTCTATATCCGGGCCATCATCAGATTGCTGGAGGTGTATCTTCTCAAGCCCCGGTAGAACAGGAGAAAGGCCAGCGAAATAATGACGGCGGCAAAACCAAGGACGGCAAACAGATAGAGGGGCTGGTAATGTATCATAATTTTCATCGGAAGATATACGACAAAGCCGGTTGGAACCACGACATACAGGATCAAACGGACCGATTCCTTAAATATGGTATCCGGGTAAGTACAAAAATGAACCAAAATATTATTCAGATTCTCGGCTAGAATATCACCGCGGACAAGATAGAAGGAAATACTGCCTGCGATTACCGCAAAGGCTGTCATAATCAAGGCACCCAGAATACTGAATAAGGTAAAAAGGAGTAAATTTCTCAGGCTGAACTTAAATAATACCAAAACCAGATAACCATAAATCAGATCACCGACGGCCGAGGAATTGGTGGCTGAGGTAATGATGCCTAACAGAACATTCTTGGGCTGGACCAGATAGGAATCCAGCTTGCCGTTCATAATCAGCCAGGGCAGGCTGTAAGCCTGTTGAAAGAAGATATGTGACAGTCCGTAGGTTGAGGCGGACAGCCCCCACAACAGCATAATATCCTCCAGAGAGTAGCCGCCGATATCCTTTCTAAGGTGAAATAAAAGAATCCATTGGATGATGAAGGTTGCGTTATTTAAAACCATAAAGGACACATTCATCAGGAAGGTGACATGATTGGTCATCTCCCGCATCAGGTTATATTTTACGGAAAGCAAATTAACCTTGATCTGATTTTTAACCGCCGTTAACATTGAGCTTTCTCACTCCCTTCTGAAAAATGATGGATAATAAAATTGCGGTGCCTGCCATATAAACCAGCTGCATCAGGATTACCTTTCCTGCCGCAGCGTAGCTGAAGTCTACCATAAGCTTGGCGGGTCCGTAATTGATGACATAAATAGGAGAGACCTTTATCACGGGCTGCAGCCAGGACGGAAATAGCTCCACCGGAAAGAGCGTACCAATAACGATGATCATTTTGTCGTAAATCCAGCGAAGCGGTGTGGAGTCCTCAATCCAGAAGGAAAGAGAACCGATTCCAAGGCATATGGCGGCATTGATCATAATCCCAAGGAAAAAGGAAAGCAGGGCAAAGGGAAGCTGCCTGATATCAAACTGTGGAATTCCTCCGATAAAGAGCAGGCCCAGGATGACTCCCGCACTGAAAAACAGCAGGAACTGGAGGGTAATCTCACCGAGGTATTTTGAAATAATATAAAACACATAATGGTAGGGCTTATTGATACCATAGGCAATCGTACCGCTCTTAATATCCGTGCTCATCTGTGCGGTCAGCGTCCGGTTTCTTATTCCGAACCACATAATTTCGGTCAGAATAACATACCAGATCATCTGGGGCAGGGAATAGCCGCTGATCAGCGCCTTGGGATCAGAGTACAGATACTCCCACAAATTAATAAATACATATAAAATTACAAAGAAGGTGATAAACCCCAGCAGGATATTCATGACATACTGGAGGCTTTCCATCAGTGTGGCAGTATAAATATAGCGGTATTTTCTCATGGGTCACCTCCGGTTTTCCTTATAAATCTCGGTGATAATATGCTCCAGCGGCAGGCTGGTGATATTGATGTCCAGTATGTTGTCGGCGTCAAGCAGCTTCAGGGCATCACCGATCTCTCTTTTGGCAGTATCCACCTCAAGCTTAATCTGATTTCCCTTGCTTTTAATTACGGTAATTCCGTCCTCATCCGTCAGGTCGGTCAGCTCCCGCAGCTTTACCTCGACAATTTTTTTGTTCAGGTAATGGTATTTCAGCCTTTCCATGGAATCATCAAGAACAATATGGCCGTGGTTTACGATGATAATTCTTTTACAGAGCTTTTCTATATCCCCGATATCGTGGCTGGTCAGAAAGACCGTGGTATGATATTCCCTGTTCATCTGCTTAATCAGGGCACGGATATTTTCCTTAACAACCGGGTCCAGGCCAATTGTCGGTTCATCTAAGAACAGAACCTCCGGCCTGTGGATGAGGGAGGCCACGATTTCGCAGCGAATTCTCTGGCCGAGGGAGAGGTTTTTGACCGGGGTGTTAATAAACTCCGTAAGCTCGAATACCTGCTCCAATTCCTTGATTCTGGCTTCAGCCTCGCTGTTTTTCAAATCATAGATCGCACTGAAGAATTTGAAATTGTCGTAGGGAGTGAGATGAGTCCAAAGCTGCTCCTTCTGACCGAATACTGTACCGATTTTGTAGGACAGCCGCTTTCTTCCGGTGGTGGGATTGATGCCAATAACCGAGGTTTCCCCCTGGTCCGGATAAAGGATACCGGTAAGCATTTTTATGGTGGTGCTTTTTCCTGCCCCATTTGGTCCGATAAAGGCCAGTATTTCTCCTGCTTCCACTCGGAAGCTGATGTTCTCTACTGCCGTCACCTGGCGGTAGGTTGGGTGCAGTACACTGTGCAGGCTTCCCCTTAGGCCTTTCTCCTTAACCTTAACCCGGAAGGTTTTTGATAAGTTGGTAACTGTAATCGCGTCCATAAATTCTCCTCCTGTCTGCCTGATTTCTGGGTAAAAAAACACCTTGGATAATATTGGAATAATATTATGCAAGGCGGTATGGTTTATCAATATAGAAACCCTATCCGTAGTTGCATAGTCACAAGCCAAATTACAGTTGCCTGCAGCTATGCAATAAAGAAGCTACAAGCACATGGTACAAAGTTGTCTGTAAATGGATTCGACTAGGATAAGGTGATAAATCTTCATGCTGGAATCTCCTGTAAATAATTTTCTGATTAGTATAGCATAACAATTTTTCCTGCGCAAGTAAAATTTTAAAATAATTTGGTAACTGTTCAGAGCCAAGCAGTGTGTTTTCGAGTTTGGCCCTGAACAGTTTAAAATAATTTTTATAGGAACAAAAAAATACATTTGGATAAAATTCTTTTAGTAAAAAGCAATAGAAGGTAAAAAATAGGAAAGCATTTATTGTGCATAATAATTGCATTTAAGTTAAAATAATATTGCATTATTCATATAAATGCACTATCATATTATTAGTAGACCCGGTGGGCACGCACAAATAAGCTGCCCTGGCTTAAGGTTACTATTGATAACAATACATAGACAAGGGAGAAGGAACTAGGATGAAAGGAAAAAAATTAAGAATTCTATTATCATTATTGCTTATTATCACGCTGTTTCCACTGTCTGCCTGCTCCGGCAACAGCAGCCAGAAGGGGAATCAGGCCACCGGCGCACCTACAGTAACGGTTGCGGCAACACCTGTGGCAACCGCAGCTCCTACACCTACGGCTGCAGCAGAGGAAACTGTTTCCGGCGGGTTTACTGTGGATGGCACAAAGCTGTATGATGCAAATGGCAATGAATTCATCATGCGCGGTGTCAACCAGTCCTATACCTGGTTTAAGAGCTTCAATAATATTGCACTGGAGGCAATCGCCGCCACCGGTGCCAATACGGTAAGACTTGTATTATCGGATGGACAAAAATATCAGGAGGATTATCTGCTCTATGTGAAGAATCTGATTGAGGATTGTAAGAATCTGAAAATGATCGCAATCCTTGAGGTGCATGATGCCACCGGAAGCAACTCTGTGGAGGATTTGAACCAGGCAGTGGATTATTGGATTCGTGTTAAGGATGCCTTAATCGGTAACGAGGCCTATGTCATAGTTAATATTGCCAATGAATGGTATGGTAATTGGGGCGGTCAGGAATGGGCGGATGCCTATTGTGCGGCAATACCGAAGCTAAGAGAGGCGGGGATTGAAAATACAATTCTGGTAGACAGTGCAGGCTGGGGCCAGTATGCAAAGAGTATTCATGACTTTGGTACTCAGGTTTTCGAAGCTGATCCGCTTGCCAACACAATGTTTGCAATCCATATGTACGGAAGTGCCGGTAAGAATGCAGCCATCATCAAGAGTAATATCGACGGTGTAAGAGACTTAAATCTCTGCGTAACAATCGGTGAATTCGGATATAAGCATTCCGACGGAGACGTGGATGAGGCTTACATTATGAGCTATTGCCAGGAAATTGGAGTCGGATATCTGGGCTGGTCCTGGAAGGGGAACGGCGGCGGTGTGGAATATCTGGATATTGCCACCGAATGGGACGGAAGCAAGCTGTCCTCCGATTGGGGAGAGAACTTAATTAACGGGGAGAACGGAATCCGGGAAACCTCCAAAATCTGCTCGGTATTTGAATAGAACACAATACAAAATTTGTCCTTCTGATTCGTACAGGATTGTTCGTCTTAGAAGGACAAATTTTATATCGCGTTCTCCATGGGCTACCATTCAAAATCCTTGGGTATTTCAGCCGGAACATGGTCAACTTCCGGAGAGGGGGGATTTTGTACCAATTTCGATACCTGACCGGAATTAACTTCATAAAGAAAAGTGCCGCTTTGAGTGGTGTATTGGGTATCATGCCATTGGTAGAAAATAAGAAGCTTTGAGCTATCCGGAGACCAGTCCAGGGGATTGATCTGCGGGTCCGGCCGGTTCTCATTCAGTGTATAGTCAAAGGTAACCCCCTGCTCTTTAAACTGTTCCATATAGGAAGCTATATCAGAAACCGGAATTTCAGCAAGAGCTTCTGTATCGAGTATGCTAAAGCTGGTCCATATTCTTCCGGAATAGGTAGCGGCTACCCGCTTACTGTCCGGAGACCAGAGAAAGCTAAAATCACGTCCGACGATATCAAATACCGTAAGCTTCTCTGATTTTATGTGGTACAGCAGGACCTGATAAATGCTGTACAGCAATCCGTCCTCATCTTCAAGGTCTTCCTGAACATTGGACCATACCGCCCATGTGCCGTCGGGGGAGTAAACGGCAGCTTCAGGAATTGCCGCGTCTGCTCCGGGGGAGGGTGACGGAGTAGTAAGTGCATCCCTTGAGGGGAGCACTTCCGGCTGTACGGTAGGCTCCGGGAGTTGATTTTCATGATCCTTTAAAGGGGCGGCACAGCCTGTAAGCACTCCTGTGCAGATAAAAGTAGCTGTGAGTATAAATAAAAGCATATAACCGGCTGTGATATTCAGAACACTTTTAAGTTTTTTCATAATAATCCTCGCGTTAAGGTTATGGCAGAGCTTCGAAATGTAAGAAGTATGGATTGTTTTATTCCTAATAGTATTTATATAATATTTTCCATGAAAAGTCAAATCAACAAAACACTGGGAGTTCCGGTGTTTTGCGCTTGTAAAAGTATAAAAACTTAGTTAAACTGGTATAGGATAGCTTATGACATTTGCCCAGAGGACCTTCAGAGAAAGCAAAATATTCGTAAGCAAATTGAAATAATATCATAATATTAGAAGGACAGTTGGCATATGAAAATTGAAAAGGTAACTACCAGGAATGCTATGTACCAGAAATTCGAGGTACTAAAAAGCAACCGGAATAAACGCTATAAATATCAGGAATTTCTCGTAGAGGGTGTCCGAAATATCAAGGAGGCCATACAAAAGGGCTGGGAGATCAAATCCTTTCTCTACAGCGGGGAGAGAAAACTGTCCGATTGGGCCAGGGAAGTATTGACAAAAACACCGGTAAAGGTGAACTATCAGCTAAGTGACCAGCTTTTGCAGGATTTAAGCGGAAAAGAGGATACCTCAGAGCTTCTGGCAATTGTAGGGATGCGTCCGGACAATCTGGACATCTTAACCCTTTCTGCCAACCCGGTGCTTGCGTTATTTGACAGACCCTCCAACAAGGGGAACCTTGGCACCATCATCCGTTCCTGTGATGCTCTGGGAGTGGAGGGGCTTATCATTACGGGACATGCCGTTGATTTATATGACCCAGAGGTAGTGGTTGCATCCATGGGCTCCTTCTTTAATCTTCCGGTAATCAGAGTTTCTGAAAATCAGAAGGTGATGGAATTTATCAGTAAGATGAAGCAGCGGTATTCAGACTTTCAAGCGATAGGGACAACTGCCCATCAGGAGCATCCACTTTATCGGCTGAATCTGACCGGGCCGGTTTTATTTATGATAGGCAATGAAACCGATGGATTATGCAATGCCTTTAAGGAGTGCTGTGACGTACTCGCAACCATTCCAATGGCTTCGACCGCCTATGCAACCTCCTTCAATGTCGGATGTGCGGCTACAGTGATGTTTTATGAAGCCGCGAGACAGAGAAGCTAATTGGGAGGGGAGCATGGAATATAAATATACTTTGCATGAAAATTATGAGGATTTTGCCAGCGGCCGGGTAATTTATCATATGGGAGGATTGGCAACCTTTCCGGTCCGACTGACTCTGGAGCTCTATGAACGGTGCCTGCAATACTGTGAGAAGAAAAAGGACCTGTGTCTTTATGACTGCTGCTGTGGAGGAGCCTATATGCTTACCGTATTGGGCTTAGCCAGAAATGATACCCTGGCAGAGCTTTACGGAAGCGATGTAGACCCGGCAAGTATTAAGCTGGCAAAGGACAATATGAGGCTTTTGACAAAGCAGGGACTGGAAAAGAGAAGGGCGGAACTGGAGAGCCTGTATCAGGAATACAGAAAGGAATCACATTTACAGGCACTCCATAGTATGGAACGGCTTGAAAAGCTGCTTCAAGGAGAGCCTAAAACCGATATCTTTGAACGGGATGCCTTGAGGATAAGTGATCTTCCCTTTATACCAGACATAATCCTCACGGATGTTCCTTATGGTAACCTGGCTTCCTGGAACGAGGACAGGGGCGGTGCCACCAGCCTGTTGGAGGCACTTTCCGGTGTCTGCAGCAGGGATACGGTAATTGGAATTTGTATGGACAAAAAGCAGAAAATCAAAACGGAAATTTATCAAAGGTTGGAAAAGCAGATACTTGGAAAGAGAAAATTTGAGCTGTATAAGAAACGGATCTTTGGCACGCTAACCTGTGCGAGAGAGTATGAGAAACAGGGGCGGCTTGCAGATTGGGTACAGCTGTTCCTGCGCGGCGACGGGAAGAATATTCCTCTGGCAGACGGGCTTGCAGAAAATAATTTCCGTTTTGCCAGGTTGGTGCCAATCCGCCTGACAGACTTGAACGTTGCAGGGGGAGTACCGGAGTATATAACCGAGCCTAACGATATTACCTGGTTCCATCAGGAGATTGACACCATGGTGTCTGCAATCAGAGAGGGGTGGGATATGCCGCCCATGATTGTGCATTACCATGACGGAATTTATGAGCCCTTTGATGGAAGGCATAGAAATGCAGCGCTTCGGAAGCTGGGCCGGGAGGAAGCGATGGCAGCGGTTGCAGTAAATACGGAGAAGGATTATAACGCTTTCCTGGGAGAAGGGGGAAGATAGCAAAGCTCTTTTCTGAATCTATGGCTTATAAATCCAGATACCAGATGAATTGTACTTCATCCCGGACTGACGCATCATTATAGTAAGCATATTCATTGATCTGAGAAAGTACGGCCCTTCATAATAAGCTCCCCGTTTTTCACAATTGTTAGTGTTATATGGCGAAACTGTCCCTGCTACAATCGTTGTTCCAGATATACTCAATATCGTCTGCTATCTTTACTGCAGCAGCTTCACCAAAGCGGTCCCTGATAAAGCCCAGGGTCATATCAATTCCGGCTGAGACACCTGAAGAGGTGTAGTATTTTCCGTCTGTCACCCACCTGGCCTTCTTCACCCAACCAACACTGGAATTAAGGGATGTTACCCATGAAAATGCCTTCTTGTTAGAGGTTGCCCGTCTGCCGTTCAAAAGCCCGGTTTTTGCTAATAATGCAGAGCCGGTACATATGGATAAACAGTAGGAGGCTTGCTCCGCTGCGTTCTTTAACGTATCAATAAATATGCTGTCATTCACCAGTGCCCTGGTTCCTCTGCCTCCGGGGATTACCAGAATACCTTCTTTTGCCGCAGTTTGAATGCTTTCTGTCGAGATAGAGGTATTCTGAGCGCTTATGACAGTCCCGCCATAAATGGAATAGTAGCATAAGCGATATTCTTCCATTCTGCCAAGAATTTCAACTGGCCCAAAGGCATCCAGGGTTTCAAAGCCGTCAAACAGAAATATGTTTATATTCATCGAAGGTCTCCTTTGTTATAGAATTAATATCGTATGACAGGTCTCTATAATTAAGAATGCATAGCTTATTTTTTACATATTTTATTTATATGATATTTTCCATGAAAAGTCAAATCAACAAAAATAAGGGTATCCCCAAAGTCTTGGGAACACCCTCAAAAAAGAATATATCATTATTGTGTATTCAGCTTGGATTCCTTCATCCGCAGTGTCGCGGGAAGCTCCGCCGCTGTCAGAGCTACGATGCAAAGCATCGGGAGCAGAATAGAGCCGGAAGCGTTCTGGAGCACATCAAACAGGTATACAAATAATGCGCCGGAGATTTGCCCCATGAGTAAAATAACGCCCAGTGAAGTACCCTCCGGAAGGGGATAGGCCACCTCGGTGCCATGCTGGAACAGGATGGGAGCGACCCCCATAGTCAGAAAACCGGCAATACCCGCAAGAACAGCAAGCAAAAGATAGCTGCCGATAAAGGTAAAGCCCAGATAGACCGGAATTAAAAGTGCGATACAGGCGATAAAGAAGACGACTCGTTTATGTAGCTTATCTGAAATAATCGGAAGCAGGACGGCGCCAATAATTCCCGCCACGACAAAAATACTTCCGACAACGCCGGCCTCGGCGGAGGTAATACCGCGGGGCAGCAAAATAGTCTCCAGCAGAGTGAGCAGAGTGTTGAAAATACCCATGGAGATCAGGCAAATGAACATTACCAACAAAAAGGCCTTGTTAATGAATAAAGCCTTAACAGATTTTAATCTAAATTCTTCCTTTTCCGCCACCGGTCCGGGTGGTGCAACCTTTGGCTTTTCTCTTGTAAATATAATGGCAATCAGGGCAGAGACTGCCGCAATGATAGCAAATACCAGAAAGGCATCTGCTATCCCGTACTCCTGCGCCAGCATAGGAGCCAAAAGCATCGGAACGGCAAAGCCGATATATTGCGCCATGGTCAGAAGTCCGGCAGCCGTGGAGCGCTCAGAGACAGGAAACCAGTTGGCAGGGACCTTGGTGGAGATGTTAAGCAAAAAGGGCTGTCCTATGGCAATAATGAACTGGGCAATCAGTACGATCGTGAAATCATCTGCGCAGAAGGCACGGACGAATCCAAAGATAGCAGTGATAGAGGCACCGATGATAAGAGAGACGCGAAAACCGAACTTATCCACAACCCAGGAGGCCGGGATGGAAAATATAATATACATAATCATATAGCTCATGGAAAACATGGAAATGCTTAAGCCGCTGACTCCGTAATATTCTTCAGCCATACTGGAGATCGGAGCCAGGGAAAGCCACATGATTTCTGTAGAAATGATACTTGGTATAATTGCCAGCAGAATAACAAAACGATACCGCAGCCCAGTTTCTTTTGACATTTTTCAGTCATCCCCCTTATTTCTTATTCATTTGTTTGGAATATTTCTTTAAATAGACAAACCGCATCAAAGCAGCCTCCAGATGCTTTATATAGTGCACCTTGCCAAAAAGGGCCGCACTGATCAGGGCATTGCTGTTCTTCTCCGTTACGATTGCCGAGGCAAAAGCATCTCCCTTACTCCCTCCGCAGCATAGGGCACCGTAATTTTTAATAAATACGGCAGAAGCAGAGCTTAAGCTGGCAGATACCTTTTTAGCATCAGTGGAAGAGGCTTTAACCGAGGTGCCCGCAATCTGTGCAAAGTCGTCCAAAAGTGGAAGAAGCTTGATTTCAGCACAGGATACCGCAATAATTCCGGGGGTATCGGCATGGACGATGGCTTGAATATCCGTGTGATCTTTATAAATCTGGCTATGAAGCCGGGCTTCCTTAAGCAGCACCGGATCTGCCCCAGCCGGGTCATCTGATTTTAAGGTGGCGAAGTCGTCCTGACCGTTAGATTTAAAATCATAGGCAGCATCGCCGATTTTCAGACAAAAGCCTTCCGAATTTCGTTCACTTTCGAAGGGCAGAAGAGTAGCCTTGTCTTCCACGGTGATGGCCTTCTCTGTGAGCTTTGAAAGGGCAAAGCAGCCGATTCGAATGGGATCATTAATCGTATTATCACCAATTTTATGATATTGGTCAAGTATAAACTGTCCGCAGGCATGCTCAAGCTCCATTGCTACGCGGAAGGTTTCTTCATAATTTGCACCAAAGCAGAGTGCACCGTGATTTTTCATAAGGATTGCCTTGCCCTTTGCCTGTGTCAGGGCGTCAGCGACACCCTTTCGCAGCTTCTTTGTCCCAGGGAGGCCATACCGGGCGCAGATTACTTCGCCTTTCAGCAGGGTATATTCAGCGGATACGGGGATGGAGTCCATTCCCAGTACGCCGGCACAGGAGGCATGCTCCTGATGGGTATGGATTACAAAATTAATCTCAGGATGAAGCTTGTAAACCTCGGCATGAACTCCTTTTTCCGAAGAAGGCTTAATATTGCTCTGATAGCTTAAGTCTGCAATGGCAACCTCAACAATTTCCTCCGGAGTCAGGGACAGATAATCTCTTCCGCTGGGGGTGATTACAAAATGGCTTTCACTGATGCGACAGCTTACATTTCCCCAGGTACGGGCAATCAGGCCGGACTCCACCAGTTTTCGTCCGGCAAGGACTACAACTTCCTTAGCTTCCTTTACTGTCATACTACCTCTCATTCCGCCGCCCTTGACGGCACAAAATATTGTGAAAGTGATTTGCACTGCAAATATGGGGCTGTGTAATCTTATGCATGATCTACCACAGCCCCGTTGCTTTTCGTTATAAGTTTTTGTTATGAATGGAGCTTATGCGGGCTTCATAAAGTCACAGCCACATTAGCAAATACGCGTTCAAATTTTGCCAGAGCATCCGCAATCATTTCATCGGTATAGGCGGCGCTGGTATAGAGCCTGCTGCCAGCCAGGGTTACAATACCCTCTGCCATATAGGCGGCACCCATATGCTCCATCTCCTTCTTGCGCACTGAGGTTGCATTAAGTACTGCGGGTATCTGCCAGGGCTTCTTCCAGTTGATGGAATAGTGCATGGTGCCCACAGTTTCCAGGTGGCAGATAGAGCCCTGATTAAAGGCAACGAAGGGTAGATTATATTTCTTAATCAATTCCTGCAGGCCCTTGGTCAGCTTGTCACCCATCTGTCCGGCCCTTTGGGCGGCATTGGTCTTCTCAATTTCTTCCAGGGTATAGTAGCCGGCAACACAGCTTAAGGGATTGGCGGCCATAGTGCCTCCGATCAAAGCCTTCTTGTGCTTATCTCCGGTCTGGATGCCTGCAGCAAGATATTTCATATATTCCTTTTTACCGCCGAGGCCGCCTGCGCCCGGATAACCTCCGGCAACTACCTTACCGAATACCGTAAGATCGGGAGTGACACCAAAATATCCCTGCGCACCTGCCATACCGACACGGAAAGCGGTTACAACCTCATCAAAGATAAGTAAAGCACCGTATTTATGGCAAAGCCTTTCAACTCCCTTACAAAAATCCTTATCAACCGGACGGGTTCCGCTCTCCGGTCCGAGAGGCTCCAGCATAACGGCAGCAGTACCGCCATGGAGTTTATTACGCCTCAATTTGCGTTCCAGGTCGTGCAGGTCATTTGGAAAGAATTCCTGTGTCTTCTTAAAGCAGAAGTGGGGAACCCCATGAGCCTGTGTCCATTTGGAACCCGGAATTCGGATGCCGTAAGCAAGCTGGTCGCTCCAGCCATGATAGGCACCGCCCATTTTAATAATATATTTCTTCTTCGTAGCAAGACGCGCTACACGGATAGCCGCCATACAGGCCTCGGTACCTGAGCCAAGCATACGAAACATTTCTACGGAAGCAATACTATCGGATATTTTCTTAGCCAGTTTATATTCAAATTCATGGAATAAGCCGGTGGAGGGGCCGCAGTCATTTAACAGCTCGATTACCTTGCTGCGGACTGTTTCAGGATTACTCCCAAGCACAGTAGGACCTCCGGCTTGAAGGAAATCGTAATACTGGTTGCCGTCGATGTCATAAAGGTAAGCACCGTCAGCCTTTGTAAATACAAGGGGGAAGGGATGGTTAAACGCCAGATTGTGCTGCACTCCTCCCGGAATCAGCTCCTTTGCATCATCGATGATAGCCTTGGACTTAACACATTTCTTGCCGTAGTATTCGTCCACATAATTTTTCAAAGCCTCAGGTTTTATTGTGTAAATCGGCTTTTGAATTAACTCATCCAGTTGTTTTGTGACAGTATCACAATTGGGATATTCTGAAATTGCAAATCGGTTATCCATTGCCCCTCCTATCTTCATATAAAACCGTTCTCTCCGGTTCATATGACTTTCCATAAAATATAATCGGTGAATGAGCATTCACTCATTATCAGTATATACATACTACCGGGAAATGTCAATTCTTTCTTGAAAATTGTAATTAAGAAATATTTTTACAATTTTATATTGAAAAAACCTGTGCGTATGATAAAATATGAGTGAATATTCATTCACCAATGCGGAAGGAGAAAGTTTGAAAGGTACTTTCAAACTATTTATTGGTGCATATCATAAGCAGGCTTGTGATATGAGGAAGGGCGTAAAAATGAAAACAGATTATTTTAAGGAAGCCTTCAAGAAGGTATCAGAGGAAAAAAGAAGCCGGATTTTGGATGTGGCAATCGTCGAATTTGCGGAGCATGGCTTTGAAAGTGCAAATATAAACAGTATAGCAAATGAGGCGGGTATCAGTGTTGGCTCCATTTATAAATATTTTGAAAATAAAGAGGATCTTTTTCTTACCATAATCCACTATGGAGTAGAAACCCTGAAGGAGATACTGGCAGGTATTATCGCCGGAGACGAACCCTTCGATCTTCGGATTGAAAAGATCATCAGGGCTATTCAAAAATACTCCCGTGAGAATGAGCACCTGACCAAGCTTTACAATGAGATGGCAACAGAGAGCCGCTCCAGTCTGGTATGGAAAATTGTGTCCGATATGGAGAATGCAACTGCCGGGCTTTATGCCTCCTATATCCGGGAAGCACAGGAGAAGGGGGAAGCGGACAAGGATATAGAGCCGGGCTATTTCGCATTTTTTCTGGACAATCTGTTCATTATGCTGCAATTTTCCTATGCCTGTGAATACTATAAGGAACGGATGAAAATATATATCGGGGCGGACGTGTTGGAGGAAGATGACAAACTGGCGCAGCAATTGATGAAATTCATCAGAGGCGCTTTCCTGCGTGGTGGCGAAACCCTCGGTAAAATTTAGCGAAGGATAAATCCGACAGTACACGAATGGCAGCAGGGGTGATAGATAGAAAAGGAGTACTCTCATAAAAGAGGGCCTTACGGGAGTCTCCATAAAGGATGGAGGGGTAGACATGTCCGTTAGAGTGATTGCTTATGATGTGGGTACGACAGGTATTAAAACTTGTATTTTCGAGATATCAGACCGGATTACACTGATTGCTTCGGCAACTGCAGGCTATGAGTTGTATGTTCTTGAGAATGGAGGAGCCGAGCAGGAGCCTGACCAGTGGTGGGATGCGATGTGCAGCACTACCCGTAAGGTACTGGAAGAAAATAATATTGATGCTGACACAATTAAGGGAATATCCTTTTGTTCACAGATGCAGGGTTTGGTGCTGGTGGACCGGGAAGGAAAACCGGTACGCAGGGCAATGAATTATATGGACCAGCGAGCCGGTGAGGAGCTGCGCAAGGGCATGGCACAGGGGCCGCTGATCGCGGGGGTTAATGTATTTAAGCTGTTAAAATCCCTTGCCATAACCGGTGCTGTAGCTGCCAGCGTAAAGGACCCTGTCTGGAAATATAAATGGGTGGAGCATGATGAACCGGAGGTTTTTAAAAGAGTATACAAATGGCTTGATGTGAAGGAATATCTGATCTGCCGGTGCACAGGCGAATTCATTATGACGCCGGACAGTGCCTTTGCAACCCTGCTTTATGATAAGCGTAAGGGGAAAGAGGGCTTTAGTAAGGACATCTGCCGTATGTTGGGTGTACATATGGAGCATTTGCCCGATATTTTACCCTGCTCCGGCATGGCAGGAGCCATAACAAAGGAGGCGGCAGAGAAGCTTCATCTGAAGGAGGGAACTCCGGTATTCGGCGGTGGGGGAGACGCATCCCTGATTGGAGTCGGTGCGGGAGCTGTGGAAATCAGTGATACCCACATCTACTGCGGAACCTCAGGCTGGGTGTCAACCGTCGTGGATAAGCAGATGGTGGATGTATCCTCTATGATTGCGGCGATTGTGGGTGCGGATAAGAGATACTTTAATTATTTTGCAGAACTTGAGACTGCCGGTAAATGCCTGGAATGGGTCAAGGATCATCTGGCTCTGGACGAAATTGATATTTATCTTGAGAAAAAGCATGTAGCCTCTTCACAGGAAGCAATTTATAAGAGCCTGTATGATTATATGATGTATGCGGTTAAGGACGTTCCGGCCGGCAGCAACGGAGTGATCTTCACCCCCTGGCTGCACGGAAACCGCTGTCCCTTTGAGGACTCTAATGCAAGGGGCATGTTCTTTAATATCAGTCTTGAGACAGGTAAGACAGAACTGATTCATGCTGTGCTGGAAGGGATTTGTTATCATTTGCGGTGGCAGCTGGAGGCTTCGGAAAAGAAGGTAAAAACCTCCCCGGTAATCCGTTTTGTCGGAGGGGGAGCTCTTGCACCTCTTACCTGTCAGCTCCTTTCGGATATGCTGGGTAGGGAGATAGAGACAGTGGATAAGCCGCAGAATGTGGGAGCCGTCGGAGCTGCTCTGGTTGCGGCGGTGGGACTTGGCATCACGGAGAATCTATCCGAGGCAAAAAAGCTGGTCGCGGTAAGTAAACACTATTTTCCCAACCAGAACAATAAGAAGGCTTATGATGATTATTTTAACGTGTTCAAGGCATTATATAAAAATAATAAAGCAAATTTCAAAAGGCTGAATCAAAAGAAAAGATAAGGATTTTCAGCCAAGTTCTAGGACACAAAGGTCCTGATTTCATCTTTTCCCCGTTTTTGGTATTCGATGCTTAAACCATGATAGGATTGGTAGGGGGCACCCTTTTGATTGCTAGCCTGCCATTCCCAGGATATCACAGTATAGTCATATTCCTTAGGGAGCTGGAGGGTGACTAGCTCCATGGTCTCTATATCGACCAGATTAATGGTATGGTATACTGCCTGGTTTCCTTCCGGCCATGCGAATTGGAAGGCAATAAACCTTTTATCTACGGATATCTTGCTTTCACAGAAGGCACCGTCATTAATGTAAAGGGATTGAAGGTTATCATTCTTATATTTGACCAGGACATAATCGCAAAGCTTTGCCCCGCAATCATAATTAATCAAAATATAACTGGTATCATCTTCTGCGAATATTACCTGAGGAGAAATCCGGGAGAGCTGAAAGTTAACCAAATCCATATCAATTGGATCGGCAAGATCATAACCGGAGGTCATTGCATCGTATAGGATGGGAATGTCCTTAAGAGGGATGCTGATTTTACCGGATTCGGTTTCAACCTCCAGAAGATAATCTTCCAGAAGGGTAAGCCCTGACTTAGAGGAAGTCTCCCCATCAGGAGTGACAGAGGGAGTTATGGATATCCCGGTGGGAGCCGGGGTTATGGCATCGATTGTCGGAGCGATGGACCGGCTGGGCTTGATAAAGAAAGAACAGATAATAATGATTAGGATTACCGTAATAATTGTTATAGGCAGTTTTTTCTTCATGACAGCCCCTCCCGTATTTTATTACATTATTTTACCATGCCTTAGAAACAATTACATCTTAAGATTTCATTAAAGAAAAATAAGTCAATAATGTAAGTAAACAGAGCATATAGTAAGGAGGTTTTCCATGGCAGATATCAAAGAAATTATTAAGCTGCAAAGAGAGTATTATTCAAAGGAAGAGACACTTGCTCCTGCATTTCGCAGAGAGGCGCTTAAGAATTTGATGGCCTCCATCAGGCAGCATGAGGAGGAAATCAATACGGCGCTCAAGAAGGACTTGAATAAAGCTCCCTTTGAGACCTATGCTTCAGAGCTTGGGCTGGTTTATACAGAGCTTAAGGATGCAATAAAAAATATTTACCGTTGGAGCAGAAGGAAGAGGGTCAGAACTCCCCTGGTACATTTCAAGTCAACCTCCTATCTGGTGTCCGAGCCTTATGGAGTAGTACTGATCATGTCACCCTGGAATTATCCCTTTCAGCTTACCCTTGCACCGTTGATCGGGGCCATTGCCGGAGGTAACTGTGCGGTGGTAAAGCCCTCGGCCTATTCACCGGCAACCTCTGCAGTAATTGCCAAAATTATAAGAAATTGTTTTGATGAGAAATATATTGCCGTTATTGAGGGCGGTAGAGCGGCAAATCAGGAACTCCTATTGGAACATTTTGATTATATCTTTTTTACAGGAAGTGTCAGTGTAGGAAAGCTGGTTATGGAGGCTGCGTCGAAAAATCTTACGCCTGTGACACTTGAGCTTGGTGGAAAGAGCCCCTGTATCGTTCATAAGGATGCGGATATTGACCTTGCGGCCAAACGGATTATTTGGGGAAAAACCTTGAACAGCGGGCAGACCTGTGTGTGTCCGGATTATCTGCTGGTTCACAGGGAGGTTAAGGAAGAGCTTCTGTCGGCTATGAAGAAATATATTCGGATTTTCTATGGTGACAAGCCCTGTGAGAATGAAGAATTTCCAAGAATCGTGAATGAGAAGCATTTTGAACGCTTAAAGAGGCTGATGGAGGGAGCGGAAATCGTCACCGGCGGCGAAAGCAACGAGAAAACGCTTCAGATATCACCGACAATTCTTAATCATGTGACCTGGGAGGATGCGGTGATGCAGGAGGAAATCTTCGGACCGATCCTACCGGTGCTGGAATATGAAAATATCGGTGAAGTAATCCAGATGGTGAACAGTCATCCAAAGCCGCTGGCTCTCTATTTGTTCACCGGCAGCAGAGAGCTGGAGAAAAAAATCGTTGGCAGTGTACCCTTTGGTGGGGGCTGCATTAATGATACCCTCGTTCACCTTGCCACCTCCTACATGCCCTTTGGTGGGGTTGGCAGCAGCGGGATGGGAGGTTATCACGGCAAATGGAGCTTTGATACCTTTACTCATAAGAAAAGTATCTTAAAGAAGTCCAATTTGTTTGATATCAATATCCGTTATGCACCCTATAAGGATAAGCTAAAGCTCCTTAAGAAAATATTCTAAAAGAATATAAAGCATTGCTATAAAATGCATCTAAAATAATACTGCCAGGGAATGTACAGCAAAATGTACACTCCCTGGCTTTTTAGTCGTTTTCCTTCAACATGGCCTCGATGGTAGCGGAATATGGGAGCTATCGTTGATTAATTCATTTTTCTTTATTGTCTGGACATGTATTTAAAATCATGTATAATTTATCTATGAATATAATCTAAATGTCGCAGTATTTTTGAGAAGTTTTGAGATGCCGGTAAGGTTGGAGGAGTATCGCTTTCAACCTCAAATGAGGAGGTTTTTTATGCAGATAGCATCACTGTTTCAAAAAAATAAAACGGTTCTGTCCTTTGAGGTATTTCCGCCCAAGAAGACAAGTCCGGTCGAGACTATCTATGCAACGCTGGATGAGCTTAAGGACTTAAAGCCGGATTTTATCAGTGTTACCTACGGAGCAGGAGGGAATGCGGGAGATACCGCCACCTGTGATATTGCCTCGGCCATTAAGCAAAAATATAAGATAGAGCCCCTGGCACATCTGACCTGTGTTAACTATACCAGGGCTGAGATATTGCAGATTCTCGACCGGCTGGAGCAAAACGGGATTGAGAATATTCTGGCGCTCCGAGGAGATATTAACCCGGATATTGCACCGAAGAATGAGTTTCGATACGCCAGTGAGCTGGTAGCCTTTATTAAGGAGAGGGGAGGCTTTCATGTATCGGGAGCCTGTTATCCGGAGGGGCATATTGCCAGTAAAAACCTGGTGGAGGATATCCTGAATCTTAGAAAGAAGGTAGATGCTGGAGCACAGCATTTGATTTCCCAGCTTTTCTTTGATAATAATTATTTCTACTCCTTTCTGGAGAAGGCAAGACTGGCAGGCATTCAGGTACCGGTTGAGGCGGGAATTATGCCGGTGGTTAACAAGGCCCAAATTGAACGGATGGTAACTCTGTGCGGAGCAAGTCTTCCCTCCAAATTTACGAAAATGCTCCAGCGCTTTGAGCATTCACCTGAGGCGCTTCGGGATGCAGGGATTGCCTATGCCATCGATCAGATTGTGGATTTGATTTCACAGGGAGTAGAGGGCATTCATCTGTATACCATGAATAACGCTTACATAGCACGCAAAATCAGTGAGAGCATTTCAGGACTTATTCAGGCATAATACAACGAATATCAATTGATTTATGATTCGCTGTACTCGACCGGACAAATCCTGTGACCCGGAATAAACAGTCCATTTTATGGTAAAGCTTTAATGAAATAATTGAAAAACTGAACTGATACTGCCATATGGCAGAGGAATGGAGACTGTTATGAGAAGATTAATAGTAATGGTGGTAATGCTGTTCGTACTCCTTGCACTGAACGGCTGCAATAAGAATAAAACGGATGATCAGAATGCACAGCTGACAATCAGCCCGACGCTGCAGCCGGTGGTTACACAGCCGGATGAGGATACCTCAGGGACGCAGCCTGACCAGGAAACAGGTACAAGGGCGCTTGCAGACTACTTTCTGATACAGGCGGATTCGCAGTATGTCTATGAGGGAAAGGGCAACGAATATGCCTCCTATACGGTGTATACCGATTTTGTAGATACCGCTAATAATAAAGTCCAGACAAGAACGGACAACGGAGGCTCACAGACTGTCCGGGTAATCGAGCTGAAGGATGGTAAGGTTTCTGTAATCTATACGGCAAATGAATGCTATTACCGCGACAGCTTCATGGATAAGACGGCGTCGGCAGAGTCCGAGGTATTGTTAATGGAGCCCCTTGAGGAAGGGACCCAGTGGACGCTTCCGGATGGAAAAAAGCGTTATATATCCGCAGTGGATGTCTCGGTAGATGTGCCCTTTGGTCAGTGTAAGGCCCTAGAGGTTACAACAGAGGGGACGGATTATGTTACGAAGGATTATTATGCGCCCCAGGTGGGACTGATCAAGAGTGTGTACACCTCCAGTGAAGCCAACGCAGATGAGGTTTCTTCTTCATTGAAGGAGCTTAATACCAATATCCCGTACACCCAAACCATCGATGTATATTATCCGGATACGGATGAGAAAATATATGTCGAACCGTTGACATTGTCCCTTCGAACGAATGAGGTAACCAGCGAGGTGCTGGTAGAAGCCCTTCGCCAGGAAGCAGTCAAGGAATCCTACCTGCCTTTAGTCAGCGAAAACACTGTTATTAACCGCATGTATCTTGGGGAAGATGGTATTGTCTATGTGGACTTCTCCCAGGACCTTATCAAGGATATGAATCTTGGCTCGGGTTATGAAGCTTTGGTGCTGCAAAGCATAACCAATACCCTGGGCAATTATTACGGAGTGAAGGAAGTCTGCATTACAGTTGCAGGAAAGCCCTATGAATCCGGCCATATCCTGATGAAGGAGGGGGAGACCTTTTCGGTAAATATGGAGAAGGTTAGCCAGTAAAAAATAGTTTATTATCCTGCTATTTAGCAAGCACCGTATTTAAAAAATTATATTAATGTTGCATGAGAGGGATGGGTGGCCATCCCTCTTATTATTTTGCATTATTTTTTGGTAACAGTTTACTTATAGTCTATTTATACTTCCTATCATATAATTATTATGGACACACCTTGGTAAGCTTAAAGGATGTTAGTCCGGTTCATGGCTCTATATTAAAGCTCACATACAAAAGAATATGACATCTTACGAAGGATAAACCGATTGGAAAGAATAAATGAAACCGTAAAACGGCATAGGAGGAAAAGAATGAAAAGGGTAGGAGTATTATTACTTACTGTCATGCTGCTCCTGGTATTGGCTCCCACAAGTGCATTTGCCGCAGAGAGTGATACCTTTGATCAGGATATGACGAATTATTTAACGGAAGTTAGTACGATAAGAGGTTTTGAGGTTACGAAAGAGGATATTGATTTAACACTGGCACAATATGGCATGAAAACACAGGATTTTACCACAGTCCTGGAAATGAAGACTTATCTGGGGAATGTCATTTTGGCAGACTTAAGTAATCTGTCCGGTGTTTATTCGTACTATGGATTGGATGAGACAACTCTTAC
Organism: Bacillota bacterium; assembly: GCA_023407175.1. The sequence continues at coordinate 612,271 of JAEYMU010000053.1, read as the reverse complement.
CGAACTGCTTGGAGAGTACGGGGAAGAGATCAATGACTATATATTCGTGGATGATCTTGACAGTGCAGTTGCTTTCTACAAATATGACAGCACAGACTATACGGACGGCACCGCGGATCTGAATCTGGAAGAGATTATGAGTATTCTTGGTCAGCTTGGTATTACGGAAGATGAGCTGTCGAAGTTAATGGCATATTATGAGACAATGGGAGATTATCTATCTGGCTCCGAGGTACAGTCAAAGCTGGAAAGCTTAAGCGCCCGTATGATGACCCTGGGCGGGACGATTATAGAAAAAGCGGAGGAAGATGAGAATTATAAGCCAACCGAGGCGGAGATAAATGAGCTGGTTTCCATCTATGACGAGCTGTTATCCATTCTTAAGCTTAAGGTAGAATTCTATTTGTCAAAAGACGGTTCTTTTACCCCGATATCTTTTACGGAGCTTTTGCAGCTTGATGATATTGCAGAAGCTGATCTTAAGATTGAATTATACACCCAGGAGGGAGAGCTTCTTGCTGATATAATAGTAGAAGGAGGAAGTGACTCCGGTCTGGGAGAAATAATTGACGAGGTGAATAATGCCGGTACAGGCAATCCTACAACACAAACCGTCAAGGGGGGAACACTTCCCAAAACGGCCTCCGATTATTTGCTAAATGCTCTGATTGGATTATTCCTGACCGGTGCCGGAGTGATTGTATATCGTAAACTGCGAACTACAGAACTGCGGACTGCAAAATAAGGAAGGATAGCTTGGAAGGCAGTGAAAAACAGGTATAGAATAAAAGGAAAACGAAGGACAATAAAGGCCTTTGCCCTGGGAATTATAATACTGGGAGTTTTATTTACCTCCTGGAATATGGTTAAATTCGGGAAGGGGTATTTTGCCGGTTGGCAGGAGCGCCGTGGGGGACAGGAGACTACACAGGATCTCACACCGTCTAAGGAGGAGGCGTCCTCCGGGGTATCGGAACTGAAGGAGAAGGTAAGGCTTAGTACAAGCGAAGATGCCTTATATACGGTTCGGCCACAAACTGGAGATAAGGTCGGTGAATTGTATATACCGAAGCTGGATGCGACACTTCCAATTTACGAAGGAACAGGCGAGGAGGAATTGGAGCAGGGTGTTGGACATTATGCAGACAGCGTTCTGCCCGGGGAGAGGGATAATTGTGTCCTTTCCGGTCACCGGGATACGGTATTCCGCGATTTGGGAGAGATCGGCGAAGGAGACTCGCTGATTGTAAGCACATCAGCCGGAGAATTTGAATATCAGGTTACAAAGGTCAGAATTGTTGATAAGGATGATAAGACGGTCATTGTACCTAAGCCCAGAGCGACACTGACCGTCAGTACCTGTTACCCCTTTGTATATATTGGTGCTGCTCCGGAGCGTTATGTTCTGGTTGCAGAACTGGTGAATTAGTCCGGATAATACTTTGCGAATACTATATCAGAACCTTTCGTATACCGCAGGCATCTGCGCTGTACGGAGGGTTTTTTGTTTATGTGGATAATTGCACGGTAGATTCCCCCGCCGAGCAATGGTTTTTCCTTTCTGGTTGCGCGGCGGATTTTTTATATTTATTTCTATTAGTATGAGATATTAGCCCAAGCTGCTCGGATGTCTTCATGAAACTATAAAGAGAAATAATTAATTTTTTTGTCAATTCAAACTTATCTTTCTGGTTGCCTATCTCATTTTGTATTTGCTTCCTTATGCATCCCAGTCCATAATAGAGGAAATCAAATGAAAAATAGTTGCTATTATCCCATAGAAAGGTATAATGAGAAGAAAATAATCTTAGTACTGTCTTGCGTAAATATCAGTCACTGAAACTAATCAATATTTATGCGAGGGCAGTATTTGATGGAGGAATAAGGATACTATGAGCATAGAAAAAGTATTGTCGGTCATAGCTGCCGTGATTGTGGTTACGGTACCAATTATAATCACAGGGATAAACCTTCTTAAGCTGAAGAGAAAGAAAAAATCCTTCCGGTTTGAGCTGTTTGCCTTTACCCTTGGAATTGTTATGGTCGTATTTTCTTATATGCTGCTGGAGCCGCTTTATTATCAGGAGGCCCTTAGCGCCGCAAACGGTCCGATGCTGCATGAGGCCTTTAACCGCAGTCATTTGCTTTCCCCGGTGGTTTTGTGGGGACTTGGACTTTTCTCCTACTTTGTACTAAAGTATCGGAAAAAGCCGCTTTCTCCCATTGCGGAAGCAATGCTGCTTTCAGGTGTATATACCGGTATTGTAATAAGCCTTCTTGCAATCGTCCAGTTATCGGCAGGCTACCGGGCGGACTATGTTTATCGATTTATTATCAGCTTTATTAACCTCTTTTTCCTGAATTATCTGATTCTTGCCGTAAACCTGCTGCTTGGCATTACAAGGAACAAGGCAGAGGAGCAAAAGGAACGGGATTATGGGAATCCGCTGCTTCACCGGTGCAGCAGTTGGCTGCAAAGAGGCGGAAATCTTTATCTTGGTGCAGTAATACTTTTGGTGCCGCTTTTGCTCATATTGATCTTGATCCTGCTTTTGTTTGGACAGGTACCGGACAGCACAATCAGGGCCTTTACCCAGACCAGCGACTGGCTTTTGTCAACAAAGGCCTCGCCGCCTGCTCTGGAAAGCGGCGGACACTATCTGTGCACCGTATCCCTGCGAGGGCATAAGAAGCTGGTAAAGCCGTTACGGTACGGGATTAGAAATGGGAATAAAATTATAGTAAACCGTCAATTATGTATTGCCAATGCCTTTGAACAGCTGATTATGGAGAAATCACCCCGCTTTCACCGGGCTGTCCGCAGCTTTTACGATACCTGCGGATATCCGGTTTCAAGGCTCATTCAGAAGGCCTGGGCGGCGGATTTGGTATACTTAATTATGAAGCCTCTGGAGTGGCTGTTCTTATTGGTGCTGTATACCTTCGATGATAAGCCTGAGGATAGGATTGCAAAGCAGTATCTGCCTTGTATCAGAAGATAGGAAATGTGGGGTTTGGTATGAAGACAACAAAGAAACTTGGAAAAGAAATGGGTAAACTTAGGGCACATGAATCGGTTCCCTTCGGAATTCTTCTGGCCGTAGTCGGCGGATACCTGGACGCTTATACCTATATTGGACGGGACGGAGTATTTGCAAATGCCCAAACAGGCAATATTGTCTTACTGGGCATTTATGCTTCCCAGAGGGCATGGGAGAAGGCTTTGACCTATCTGCCGCCGATACTGGCCTTTGTACTTGGAGTGTTTGCCGTGGAGATGATTAAAAGGTTTGCTCCCAGGCTATTCCAGACGGAATGGACGCAGGTGGTACTTGTACTGGAGGTGGTCATTCTTTCTCTGCTTGGCTTTATACCGGCAAGGTTTCCTGATATTGCAGTTAACGTAATCATATCCTTTGTGGCCTCGGTACAGGTTTGCTCCTTCTCAAAGCTGGTAGATGACTCCTACGCCACCACGATGATGACCGGTAATCTGCGCGCCCTTTCACAGTCGGCATACAAAGCGCTGGTGGAAAGGGACAGGAAGGCGGCAATCCGGACAGTAAGGTATATGACGATCATCGTATTCTTTCTGCTTGGCGCGGTAATCGGAGGCCTCCTTACCATATCCTTTCCGGCAAAGGCCATCTGGGGCTGTGCTGCTATTTTGCTGTGCTGTGCAATATGGATAAGTCTTGAATGCAGAAATATTAATAAATAGTATTAGATAATTGCGAAACTCGTGAAAGTTAATAATTTTTCGAACAACACATACAATTTCGGAGCGGAAGTTAAGCGGAAGGAGCGTTGGAGCGAAGAAATTTGTATTTGTTGTTCGGGAGATTTAGTGGATTGTATTGTTTCGCAATTATCTATAAATAGTATTTACAAGAGGAGAATTATTAGGTATAATTATTGTTAAATAAATATCAAGATATCGTGCTGATAACAAGGGTACGCCCGAGTGGGAAGGCGAAGAATAGAAGAAGTCCATGCTCCTGACACAGGCTTTGCTGCATTAAGATTGATTTCTGAAGCAGAGAAGGACCAAAGAAGGGGGACGCCTGTACGAATATACTATCCTTGTGCCTTTGCGGCACAGGGATTTTTTTTATACGAAAATTCGTCCTGTGAAATAAAAGTGTGGAGCCATCAGCAGGTATACGAAAGGAGCGCCTATGACAGATATAAGGCATTTGATTGAAAAGCTGGAAGAAGATAGAATATTGGCTAAGGAGGAATTTGTGGCATTGCTTTCCGGAATGAGCGAGGAGGAGCAGGAGTACCTTCGAAGTAAAGCCCAGAGAAGGGCAAAGGAGTATTTTGATAATAAAATATATACCCGTGGCCTGATAGAATTCACGAATTATTGTAAGAACGACTGCTATTACTGCGGAATTAGAAGAAGCAACCGGGAAGTGACCAGATACCGGCTGTCGGATGAGGAGATTTTAAGCTGCTGCAAGGAGGGCTATGAGCTGGGCTTTCGCACCTTTGTCCTTCAGGGCGGTGAGGACGAAAGCTATACCCAGGAGCATATCGTTGCATTATTGAAGCAGATTAAGATGGCTTATTCGGACTGTGCCGTTACCCTGTCCATCGGAGAAAAAAGCGGGGAGAGCTACCGGAAATTCTATGAGGCAGGTGCCGACCGGTACCTCTTAAGACATGAGACGGCTAATGAAGAGCATTATGGGAAGCTTCATCCGTCAAAGCTAAGCCCGCAAAACAGAAAACGATGTCTTAGGGAGCTGAAAAGCATCGGATACCAGGTAGGAGCCGGTTTTATGGTAGGCTCCCCCTATCAGACTGCGGAGAATATTGCCGAGGATTTGATTTATCTTAAGGAGCTGTCACCCCATATGATTGGGATCGGTCCTTTCATACCGCATCATCAGACTCCCTTTGCCGGGGAAAGGCAAGGGACGCTAAAGGATACTTTGGTGCTGATCAGTATCCTCAGATTAATGTTTCCGAATGCTTTAATACCGGCTACAACAGCTCTTGGAACCATTGACCCGAAGGGACGAGAGCTGGGAATCTTATTTGGCGCCAATGTTGTGATGCCAAATCTGTCACCGACAGCGGTACGCAAAAAATATGAGCTCTATGACAACAAAATATGTACCGGGGATGAGGCTGCGGAGTGCCGCTTCTGCCTGGACAGAAGAATGAGGAGTATCGGCTATGAGCTATGTGTGGACCGCGGAGACTATAAGCCTCTGGCTGAAAACAGGATATAACAAGGAGCCAATAAAAATCAACGGAAAGCAACAGATAGTAACGAAAACTAATAAAATGCAATAAACAGGCGGGAATTATAAGGCGGAAATCAATTCCGGCAGCTAACAACAGGAAATATAGGAGGATAAAGCAATGTATGACGTGAAATCGAAAAAAGCAGAGGAATTTATTAACCATGAGGAAATACTTGAAACTTTGGAATACGCCAGTGCAAATAAAAACAACAGAGAACTGATTGACCAAATATTAAAGAAAGCGGAGGCGATGAAGGGTATCACCCACCGGGAGGCTCTGGTACTTTTAGACTGTGAGCTGGAGGATGAGCTGCAGAAAATATATGATCTTGCCATTAAAATCAAGGAACGGTTTTATGGGAACCGGATTGTCCTGTTTGCACCCCTGTATCTGTCCAACTATTGCGTAAATGGCTGTGTATACTGTCCCTACCATTACGTTAATAAGCATATTCCGCGTAAGAAGCTCACCCAGGAGGACATTCGCAGAGAGGTGATCGCCCTCCAGGATATGGGACATAAGCGTCTGGCAATTGAGGCAGGGGAGGATCCGGTAAATAATCCGCTGGATTATATTCTGGAGAGCATTCAGACCATCTATTCCATCAAGCATAAAAACGGCGCCATAAGGCGTGTTAATGTAAATATTGCAGCCACCACGGTGGAGGATTACCGGAAGCTGAAAGAAGCCGGTATCGGGACCTATATTCTTTTCCAGGAAACCTATCATAAGGAAAACTATGAGAAGCTTCATCCCACAGGGCCTAAGCATAACTATGCATGGCACACCGAGGCAATGGACCGTGCGATGGAGGGAGAAATTGATGATGTGGGATTGGGGGTTTTGTTCGGCTTAAATATGTACCGTTATGATTTTGCCGGAGTTCTAATGCATGCGGAGCATCTGGAGGCAGCCCAGGGTGTCGGACCCCATACCATCAGTGTTCCCCGTATCCGTCCGGCAGACGATATTGATCCTTCCACCTTCCAGAATGCAATATCGGATGAAATTTTTGCAAAGATCGTAGCGATTCTTCGAATCGCAGTGCCTTATACCGGACTGATCGTATCAACCAGAGAATCACAAAAGAGCCGGGAAAAGGTACTCGGACTGGGTGTGTCCCAGATCAGCGGTGCTTCCAGAACCAGTGTGGGGGGATATGCGGAGGAAGAGCCGGAGGAGGAAAGCTCGGCGCAGTTTGATGTAAATGATAACCGTACCTTGGATGAGGTGGTGGCCTGGCTGATTGACCGGGGTCATATTGCAAGCTTTTGTACCGCCTGTTACCGGGAGGGGCGAACAGGCGACCGCTTTATGACGCTGCTCAAGTCCGGGCAGATTGTAAACTGCTGTCAACCTAACGCCCTGATGACCCTGAAGGAATATCTGGAGGACTATTCCTCGGAGGAAACCAGAAGAAAGGGTGAGGCCCTGATTGAACACGAGCTTACGAAGGTAACAAATGAGAAGGTGCTTCGGGTTGCCAGAGAAAATATTGAGAAGATAGCCCAGGGAAAGAGGGATTTCCGGTTCTAATCCGGTCATCTGAAATAGGGTAAACAAATGACCATGTGAAGCTGTTCGCAAAGCTGCAGCTACAGATTCACATGGTCAAATTATATTTAAATATTAACTAAACCTAACAGCTTCTTAATTAAAGGAACCCCAGAAGGCACCCTGGAAATTAATATAATCATAAAGGTTTGCCAGCGGTATCTTAAATTGAGGGAAGCCTGCCGCGTAAGGCGCGATAGCATAGGGATAGAAATAAATGGTCAGGGTATCCTGTGTCAGTATGAAATACTGATCCTCCGTAATTCCGGTGAAGCCGCCGTCAGAATACATGCCTTTTTCACTGGCAGCGATATCAGCGGTAATGATATCATTGATAACAGTCATGTAATTGCTGCCCTCAAGGAACAGATCCTTTAGCTGATAGAAGGTTCCGGTCGTTGTATCGATATAGTAGAAGTCCATAATAGGATTTCCGTGTGCAGCTCCAAAACCATAATCATAACCATCTCGTTGGATAATCAGTAAATTTTTAAGTATCGTAGCCTTAAAGGAATCGTCCACTGAATATCGATCTGATTCCTTTATCTTGGTCCGTTGCGCTGTAAATATATCTTTCAGCTTGATATTGATCTGCTGCTGTACGGTGGCATCTGCAAGTCCTTCAATCTGAGGATAGTAAACCAGAACATACCGGTTTGACTTGAATTTGACTCCCTTTACGGTAACTCCGTCCTTTAGGGTCTGGGTGGAGTCGCTTTGCCAGATTGTGGTATTGTCTGCCTTGCTGTAGATGAGATCGTGGTCGATTTGTGCCTTTACCACATCTCCAAAAAGCTTCACTGTACCGCGGCCCTCATATTTGGGCAGGCTTGTCGCTTCCTTGCCGTCTTTTCCAATAAAATAGGTAGAGGTGCTGTCGGTGACAGAAGCATATCCATTATAAAATCCAGTCAAATCAAATAGGGTATCATCGGTCAGCTGTTCGCCCTTAGCAGTGAACAGGGCATAGGGTATCTCCTGAATCATACCGTAATAATCTCCATTTTGCTTCTTTAGAGCAAACAGGTCGGAGCCCATATACAGAATGTCAACATATTTGGCTGGGAATATCTCCTCGCCCTGGAGGTTAAGCACACCGTAAAGATCCTTTGAAGTACGGTAGACGATATATCCGTCCCCAAGGAAGGTGGGAGAATATTTTGAATCCAGCTCGTAGGTATTTAAGCTCCTGCCGTTTTGATCAATCTGGGCGTATTTTCCGTTTCCGTTATATACATAGGCAGTATGATCCGCACTAAAATCACCGGCAAACTTGTAAAGAGGCTTGATGATTTCGGTCCCCTCTGTATTGATATAGCCATAGATGGTATCCTCGCCGGAATTTCTGGATACGACTGCGGCGCCGTTATGGAAATCTGCGATGGGATTGTTGCTGTAATAAAGGATGGTACCTGTGGTATCAATCGCCAGGTATTGACCATCCATATGCACACAGGCGATTCCATCATGAAAATCACCGGCGCTGTCAAAGGAGGGATCAATTTTAAATACTCCTTCAGAATTTATGTAGCCGTAGGTCATAGTACCGTCAATCAGCTGGCCGGCCGGATAAAGGCCGGGATCACTTTCGTAATCGTCCGGTACAGGTGTTACGGAGGGCTGGGGAGTAACCGTGGGCGCGGGAGTTACGGTCACAGACGGTGTCTCCTCATTCGATGTTAACTTATCATGATTTACCACCAGATAGATGCAAAAGCCGGCAACTATAACAATAAGTGCCGCTAAAAGTGAGAAGAATCTGACTTTCATTCCGATACCTCCAAATTTAATAAAATCTAGTAAATGCCGTAGATTACAGACCCTATTATAAATAGATTTCGTATGGAAGTAAAGATATACTATATTAAAAATATATCTCAACTTTGTTAATTACTGTTAATGAAAGTTTAAATAACTGATAGAGAAGGGCTTCCCGATTGTTTTTTTACTGAATTTTATGGACATGCCGCATAATTTGTACTATATTTTTATATGATATAAAGAAGACTTTTATTGTCAAATAAGGCATCAATTTCCTGCGTAAAATAATCTGCCATATAGGCCAGCCTGTCCTTTGGATATACATATTTTCCGTAACCGAACTGACCGTATTTGAAGGTGCGCTCCTTCTCCTCCATGGGGAGGCTGTTATCCGGAAAAACCTCATTGATGATATTCTTGGCTCTGGTGGTATAACGGTGGGAGATTATTTCAAAGGTAACGGGATGACTGATTTTAGCTGGAAGGCTTTCCCGTATCTGAACCAGGAGGTCATGGTATTCCTCCTGCCAGTTTTCATAAAGAAATACGGGAGCGATGATAAATCCGAAGGGGTACCCTGCTTCAAGGATTTTACGGCAGGCTGCAAGACGCAGGTTGGGAGAGGGAGTTCCCTTTTCATAATCCTTAATTACCCTGCCGGTATTCAGGGTAAACCGTATTTCGGTATGGTCTCTGTGGTCAAGGGATAGCAGGGTATCAATATCCGTGAATTTTGTTACAAAGCGAAACCTGCCGTTTTCGTTTTTTCCAAAGTATTCAATCGCTTCGCCCAGGACATGAGAATAGGGCTCCACCGGAACCGGATCAGAGGTGGCGGAGCCTTCAAATATGGTAGTATGGGGCAGCCGCTCCCTGATATAGGCCTGGGCCTGCATAAAAATATCTCCTGTATTGACATTAATTCTAAGATAGGGCTTGTCTCCTAAATTTGTATTCAGATAGCAATACTGGCATCCGCCGATGCAGCCCGACACAAGTGGAAGCTGATAATGGGCCGAGGGCTTGCAGGATTGAAAATTCATCCCCTTTTTCACACCTACCACAAGGGTTTTCTTACCCGCTCTGTAGAAGTCATACAGGTTGTCTCCGGGTATATTTTCCTTGATCTTGTTACCCCGAAGCTCGATGAGCTCGGTATTCTTTTCTTTGCTGAAATGTTCATAGATGCTTTTTGCAGTATCAAATTTCATTGCTTCTTTTTCAAATAAAATACGGCTTGGAGTATACATGCAATACCTCACGGATTATTTATGATAAGCATATAAAATCATGCTGTTAATATTTTGGAGTGTCTGTTACTATCATGCGTATTGCCAAGAAAAATATGCATAAAGGCATTTATCTTTATAAAGTAAAAGTGCCCAAAATCCCAAATTAAAAATTGTGTGATATGCACGACATACTTATGTGAAATGATGCTGCAATATCGAAAATAGTTGCAATATTTTTGAATTTGACATTACATAAAACGACATATGTGATATAATATACACGAAAAGCAGATTAGTCCATGGAATTCAGGGCATTGATCAAGCTTGCTTGAATCGATGCCATGAGTTCTATGGATAAGTGCAACGTGAACGAAAGGACGTAGTCCTTGAGTTCCTAATCTGCGTAAATGTATGATATAATATAAAGGTAGATGAGGATAATACCAACAAGCTAGTGTAACAAGCTTGCTTGGGATATTCTTAATCTTTTACTCCCCAAAATGGGAATGGCTACAAAATTTATTTTAACATTTTTATATTTTACGAATATATTTGAAGAGTATTATCATATAATTTCATTGCTGATATCAAACAGACACTATAAAATAGCAGAAAAACAGACTTTACAGAGAAATTCGGGAGGATAACAGGGATGCCAGATGTCAAAAAACCCGGACTAATAGCTGAGGATCAGGTTTATTTATTTCATGAAGGTACGAATTACAGAAGCTATCGGATGCTTGGAGCACATTTGTTAAAAAAAGGAGACCTGCAAGGGGTTTCCTTCGGAGTATGGGCTCCGAATGCCAAGTGGGTTAGCATAGTTGGAGATTTCAACGGTTGGGATACTTCGGTCCACCGTATGCTTAAGGTGAAGAATTCCGGCATATGGGAGTTGTTCATTCCTGAGCTTGGTGAATGGGATCTTTATAAGTTTGCGATCGGAACGGGCAAGGGAGAGGTTTTATATAAATCGGACCCCTATGCCTATTACTCCGAGCTAAGACCCAAAACAGCCTCCATCGTATATGATCTGGAGGGATATCCGTGGAAGGACAGCAACTGGCAGGAAGGCAAGAAGGGGAGACTTCCCTATGATAAGCCCATGCTGGTTTATGAGGTTCATCTGGGCTCCTGGAGGAGAAATGAAGACAAAAGTCTGATGAATTACCGTGATATTGCGGATGAACTGGTTCCCTATGTAAAGGAGCTGGGTTATACCCATATTGAGCTGCTGCCTGTGATGGAGCACCCCTTTGACGGCTCCTGGGGCTACCAGCTGACTGGTTATTATTCAGCTACCAGCAGATACGGAGAGCCCAGGGATTTAATGTATTTGGTTGATTTATGCCACAAGAAGGGAATCGGCGTAATACTGGACTGGGTTCCGGGACATTTTCCGAAGGATACCCATGGGCTGGTTAAGTTTGATGGGACACCAATCTATGAGCATCCCGACCCGCGCAGGGGAGAGCATCAGGAGTGGGGTACCCTGGTTTTTGATTATGAACGCAGGGAAATACATAGCTTTCTTATATCAAATATTGTTTTCTGGCTTGAATATTATCATATCGACGGCTTCCGGGTGGATGCCGTTACCAGTATGCTTTATCTTGACTATTCCAGAAAAGACTGGCTTCCGAATAAATTTGGCGGCAGAGAAAACCTGGATGCGAAAGAGCTGCTTATGAAGCTGAATGACATCATTCAGGAGCAGTATCCGGGTACGCTTATGATTGCGGAGGAATCCAGCCAGTGGCCTAATGTTACCAGGTCAACAGACAGCGGCGGGCTTGGCTTTACCTTCAAATGGAATATGGGCTGGATGAATGATACCTTGAGATATTGTTCAATGGACCCTTATTTTCGAAGCAAAAATCACAATTTAATTACCTTCTCTATGACTTATGCATTCTCTGAAAATTATATTCTGCCCTTATCCCATGATGAGGTGGTGCACGGAAAGCATTCGCTGCTTGACAGAATGCCGGGAGATTACCAGCAGAAATTTGCAGGGCTGCGTTGCCTGTACGGCTATCAGATGTCCCATCCCGGAAAGAAGCTCACCTTTATGGGCGGAGAATTCGGACAGTTTATCGAATGGAAATATGATGACGGGCTCGACTGGCATTTGCTTGACTATGAGCTGCACCATAAGATGAAGGAATACGTGAAGGATTTAAATCATTTTTACCGTGAAAATCCTGCATTTTGGGAGGATGACGGGGGATGGAACGGCTTTTGCTGGATCAGTCCCAACGACAGCGATTTCAGTTTGCTTGTATTTATGCGAAGGGGCAGGCGTCCGGAGCAAAATGTCATTGCAGTGCTGAATTTTACACCGGTGCTTCGGGAAAAATACATCATTGGTGTGCCGGAAGCAGCAGGCTACCGAATTACCTTCAATTCGGATGATAAACGCTATGGCGGTACGGGAAAGGTTCATAAAAGGACAATGGTTCCAAAGAAGGTTCCATGCCATGGCTTTGAGCAGTCCTTGTGCCTTACAGTTCCACCCTTATCCGCTGTTTTCATAAGCACAGTTATTAAATAGCTATGACATAAATAAAGGAGGTTTTTTGATGGTTTCAAAAAAATGTGTAGCAATGCTGCTGGCTGGAGGACAGGGCAGCAGACTCGGAGTTTTGACGAAGAATACGGCAAAGCCGGCAGTTCCGTTTGGGGGAAAATACCGTATTATCGATTTTCCGCTTAGTAACTGCACCAACTCAGGAATTGATACAATTGGGGTGCTCACCCAGTATAAGCCCCTGAAATTAAATTCATATATTGGCATTGGCCAGCCCTGGGACCTTGATCGGTTAAACGGCGGTGTTACGATTCTGCCGCCTTATATGAAGCAGACTGCCGGAGAATGGTATTCCGGTACAGCAAATGCGATTTACCAGAATATTGAGTTTATTGAAAGCTATAAGCCGGAATATGTATTAATCCTGTCCGGCGATCAGATATATAAGATGGATTACGGCGCAATGCTAGAATTCCATGAGGAGAAAAATGCAGATGTTACCATAGCGATTCTTGAGGTACCGTGGGAGGATGCCAGCCGTTTTGGTATCATGAATACGGATGAAGAGAATAAAATCTACGAGTTTGTGGAAAAGCCGAAGAAACCGATCAGCAATAAAGCCTCCATGGGTATTTACATATTTACCTGGAAGAAGCTAAGACAATATCTGATGGAGGATCAGAATACGCCCGGTTCCACCAACGATTTCGGAAAGGATATCATTCCGAAGATGTTAAAGGATGGCGAGCTCATGTTTGCTTATCCTTTTAAGGGGTATTGGAGGGATGTTGGTACCATCCAAAGTCTTTGGGAAGCAAATATGGACTTGCTGGAGGAAACGCCGGAGCTGGATTTATATGATCCCGGCTGGAGGATTTATTCGAGAAATCCGGTAGAGCCCCCTCATTTTATTGCACTTGGGGCCAATGTCAGACGCTGCATCATCACCGAGGGTGGCATCATCTACGGGGACGTCTACCATTCTGTGCTCTTTTCCGGTGTAACCGTCGGAAGAGGAAGCAGGATCAGCAATTCCATCCTGATGCCCAATGTTAAGGTGGGCGAAAATACCGTCATAGAAAATGCAATTATTGCGGAAAATACAGTGATCGGCGACAATTGCTACATCGGCTACAAGGCCCATTGCGAGGAGGAATGCAAGCAGGAGGCAAAGGACAATGAGATAACGGTAATTGGAGAAAATCTGGTACTGCCCTCCGGTTTTAAGCTGGACAAAGGAAATATGATTGATACCGATAACTTTCGGGCTTATCAGGCAGTCGTATAAATGAGGAGGAACCTTTATGAGAGATACAATGGGAATAATTTATACCGGTGACAGCAATATAAGCCTTCAGGAGCTTACCCTAAGACGTTCGGTTGCGGCACTTCCCTTTGGCGGAAGATACCGCGTCATAGATTTTATTATCTCCAATATGATTAATTCAGACATCATCAATGTCGGACTGATTACGCAGAACAACTACCATTCCCTGATGGATCATCTGGATTCGGGAAAGCAGTGGGATTTGGACCGTAAAAGCGGCGGACTCTTTATTCTTCCTCCCTATGTAAGCTCGGATAATACGGGCTGGTACCGGGGAGAAATCGATGCGCTGCGCAGCAATTTATCTTATATCAGAAGAAGCCCGCAAAAATACGTTGTTCTGTCCGGAAGCTCCATGGTATGCAACCTTACCTATGATGACGCAATGGAATTCCATAAGGATAATATGGCGGATATTACTGTAATCTATAAGGAAGAGAAAAAGGCAACCAAGGAAGAACTGTCCAGGCATACACTGATTCAGACCGATGAGCATAACCGAATCTGGGATTTCGAGGTTAAACCGAATACGCCCATGTCAGATAAGATATCGATGGAGATGTACATCATCGATAAGAGGCTGTTCGAGTACCTGATTGAGGAATGCGTGGCCAGGGGCCAATATGATTTTAACCGGGACATCCTGATCAAGAATAAGGATAAGCTTCGTATCTTCGGCTATCCATATCATGGCTACCTTGCCAAGATTGACAGCATCCAGTCCTACTTTAAGCATAATATGGAGCTGTTTGACCAGGAGAATTTCTATGAGCTGTTCCATCATGCCGGACCGGTATATACGAAGGTTAAGGATGAGGTGCCTGCAAAATACGGTGAAAATGCAAGGGCGGAAAACTCTCTGGTGGCAGACGGCTGTGTAATCGAGGGAGAGGTGGAAAACTGCGTGCTCTTTCGTGGGGTAAAGATTGCGAAGGGTGCAATCGTGCGAAACAGTATCATCATGCAGGAAACCGAGATTCAGGATAAGGCAGTGCTTGAGAATGTCATACTGGATAAGGAAGTAATTATTCGCAAGGGTAAGCACCTGATCGGACAGGCCAGCTATCCGGTGGTAATCAGAAAGAGTGCGGTAATTTAATCGCTAAATTTGGAGGACTTATGTTAAAAATATTAATGGCAGCTTCTGAGGCCAGCCCTTATGCGAAGACCGGGGGACTGGCAGACGTACTGGGTTCCTTGCCCTCTGCTCTCATAGAACAGGGAGCGGATGTCCGGGTGATTATGCCCAAATATAAAACAATACCGGAGAAGCTGTGTGAGGAAATTTCGTACCGCTGTCACATCCATGTGGACCTGGGCTGGAGACATCTGTACTGCGGAATTGAACAGGCACAGTACAGAGGAGTAACCTATTATTTTATTGACAATGAATATTATTTTAAACGGGATGGTCTGTATGGCTATGATGATGACTGCGAGCGCTTTGCTTTCTTTTGCAAGGCAGTGCTTGCGGCAATTCCAAGCCTGGACTTTATACCGGATGTTCTTCACTGCCATGACTGGCAGGCGGGTATGATCCCCGTATTACTGGAAGCACAATACCGCAAGATGGATTTGTACCGGGGAATTGCCAGTGTATTTACCATTCATAACCTAAGGTATCAGGGTATCTATGGAATTGAAAACTTCAAGGAATGGTTCAGCCTTTCCGATTATTACTTTACTAATGACAAGCTGGAATTTTATAACGCTGCCAGCTTTATGAAGGGCGGTCTTACCTATTCCCATAAGCTGACTACGGTAAGCGAAACCTATGCCCAGGAAATCAAAAGCCCCTTCTACGGCGAGCACATGGAGGGCTTACTGAATGCCAGAAGCAAAGACCTCTACGGTATTGTTAACGGAATTGATTATGAGGAATTCAACCCGAAGAAGGATTCCCTGATTGCTCAAACCTTCTCTAAGTCCAACCTGACCGGTAAGGCCGTTAACAAGGCCTCGCTTCAGAAGGAGCTGGGTCTGACAGTACGGGAGGATATACCGGTAATCGGACTGATTTCCCGGCTGGTGGATCAGAAGGGACTGGATTTGATTGCCTGTGTTCTGGAGGAAATACTAAACGAGGAGGTTCAGCTTATTATTCTTGGAACCGGTGACAGGAAGTATGAGGATTTGTTCAAAGAGGCGTCCCGGAGTCATCCCGGCAAGGTATCTTCCAATATCCGGTTTGATAACGGACTTGCCCACAAAATCTATGCTGCCTCCGACTTATTCCTGATGCCCTCTCTGTTTGAGCCCTGCGGACTGGGCCAGTTAATCAGCCTAAGGTATGGTACCCTGCCGATTGTCAGAGAAACGGGAGGCTTAAAGGATACGGTCATTTCCTATAATGAGGTGACCAAGGAGGGCAATGGCTTCAGCTTTGCGAATTATAATGCACATGATATGCTTTATACGATAAAACGCGCAATTGAGATTTATCATAAAAAAACTGTGCGAAACAGGCTGATTAAGGCGGCGATGTCCTGCGATTTCAGCTGGCAAAGCTCAGCCGGTAAATATCTGGAGCTTTATCATTCCATGAAGCCGGAAGAATAATGGGGTATCTATGAAACGGAAACTGAAAATTTTGTATGTAAGCGCGGAGCTGTCTCCCTATGCAAGCACAGGAGGACTCGGTGAGGTAGGGCGAAGTCTTCCGAAAGCTTTGGCGGATAGCGGAGCCTTTGAAGTGCAAAGGGTAATGCCCTGTTATAAACGGATTGATAAGGACCTGCAATACCGGATGGATTATCCGGTGCCTATGGATATATGCTATGAAACCTGTATTGTACGGACGGACCCGGGGGAGGAAGAGCTGCCGACCTATTTTATCAGCAATGACCGCTACTTCTACAGAGACAATATCTATGCATATGATGACGACGGTTTTCGTTTCTTTTTCTTTTGTCGTGCGGTGATAGAGCTGTTAAAGCGATTACCGGATAAGCCGGATATCATCCATACCAATGACTGGCACTGCGGTTTTCTGCCGCTGCTTGTTAAGAAGGAGCTGCCGGGTATAAAGACGGTATATACCATCCATAATATCGGCTATCACGGCTATATTCCGTCCTCTTATTTAAACGGATACCTGGATAAGAGGGAAGAAATCCAGCTGGGTTATCCCGAATGGCTGAATTTCATGAAGGCCGGAATCATATATGCCGACCTTGTAACTACGGTAAGCCCCGGTTACAGAAAGGAAATACTAAAGCCCGATAAGAGCTTTGGGATGCACCGGCTGCTTAAGGAGAGAAAGAACGATTTTGTCGGGATATTAAACGGTATCGATACGGACAGCTATGACCCGAAGAAAAAGGATGGGCTGGAATACCCCTATGACAGCAAGAACTTGAAAGAAAAGAAGAAAAGCCGGGCACTTTTGCGGGAAGCCTACGGACTTGCGGATAAGAATATACCCCTGGTAGCGATGGTAACCAGGCTGGATTATACGAAGGGCATGGATGTTTTGATTAAGGCCATCAGCTATGCGGATTTTCGAACCTTCCAGTTGATTATTCTGGGCTCCGGCAATCCTTATTACCAGGGAATTTTGGAAAGTGTAGCGGCAGGCTATCAAGGTAAGCTTGCATTTGATTTTCATTATACCCCGGAGCTTGCGAAGAAGATATATGCCGCCGCAGATCTCTATCTCATGCCCTCGGTCTATGAGCCCTGCGGACTCGGACAATTATATGCGATGCGATATGGAGCGGTACCGATTGTAAATCCTGTCGGAGGGCTGCGGGATACGGTAAGAGATAATACGAAGGAGCCGGAGAAGAATACAGGCTTTTATATGGAGGAATGGACGGGGGAAGCCCTGATTAAGGCCATAAAGCGTGCGGTCAAGGTATATCATTCCAAGGAATGGGACAACCTGGTCAGAAACTGCATGCAATATAACAGCACGTGGAAGAAAAACGTAAGAAAATATGCAAGGTATTATGAGCAGCTTATGAAGGAAAATGAGCCGGACAATCCACCCGGTGTATTACCCTCAAATTAACAGCAGGAGATCCCTGCGGCAGGCAGGGGTCTCTTTTGCAATTCGGCTTTTATTTCTTTATTGAAGCAATATAACTGTCATAACAGGCTTCTGTCCTTCACTATCTTAAAAGCGGCAAAAATCCTGTCAATTTATTGAGCTTTTTCTTTTCTCCGTACAGGGCTATGCCTAAATAAGTATGATCCGGCTCCGGTACGGATGCTGCCCTGGCAACATATTCGCTGTATATGTTACAGCTCTGTGCTACATCAGAAAAATCAACCACCACCAAATCACTAAACTCCGGGCTATACAGCCGTTTTCTTAAATCTTTTAGTAAGTCCTTATTACCCTTTAACATAGTAATCGGGATTGTTATGATGCCCAAATGCGTATTATTGGTGGCGTCATTAACATTATCGCCGACCTGGTCCGGAATATGTTTCCCCAATGTTACCCCAAGGATAGCAGAGGTGTTGGCTATAACGCCGATTGGAAGTTCTGAATCAATAATCATTACACATTTCATATTATCATTCATTTCGAATTCTCCTTTGACTTTAGTAAAATCCCGATTAAGTGTACTACATATCTCATTATCATTCTTGTATGATATTACTCTTTGACAGTTCTGTCCCCCTGCCCTGACTGCTTCCTCTGGAGTGACAATAATAGCCGGAAAGCAAATAAAAGCAGGCAGCATAGTATGCCGCTTGCTTTCATAAGAATTTATGATTTGTTTTCGGCCCGGCCGGTTTAGCTGGGGGAATACATGCCCTTGCTTTGCATATAGGCAAATATCGCTTCTCCGTGCTTTTGTTCTTCCTTTTGGATATGGTTTAGTACGTCACGTACCTGGGTGTCCTTAAATTCAAAGATAGCAGTATTATAGGTGCTGGAAACGTATTTTTCCGTCATAAGCATATCGGTGCAAAGCTCCTTGTCAGAGGCCTTAAATGCGGAAGTCCCGCTGCTTTGCTGATCTATCGAGGCTTGTTGTGACTGGACCCTGGCATGTCCGGACTGCTTGGAGCTCTGACCACCCTGGCTGCTTTGACTATTTTGACTGCCTTGACTTCCCTGATTCATGGAGGGAACCTGTCCGCTTAACAGCTGGTTGATTGTCTGCAGGTGCTCCTGCTCCTTTTGTCCATTGGCACGGAATACGGCCTTAAGCTGTGCGTCACAGGCTAATTGTTCATAATTGCTATATTTTTTAATGCAATTCTCCTCATGTGTTTTTGCATCCTCTAGCAGGAATTTCTCCTTCGTGGTTAATGTCACGTTAGTTATCATAATAGTACCTCCGAAAATTATTTTTTTTCATTAATTTTATTTATATCCATTTCCTTTAGATTAATACACAGTAACAAATCTTAAATTGCAGGTAAAAAATGCAATAGCCTTTTGCTTCAATTGAATTATCAAGTATATATTACTTGCGTTCAAGTAATTCGTAATGAATAATGAGGGTGAGGTGCAGGAGGCTAGCTTCAAAGACCGGTATTGGAGCATATTTTGCTGCATCTTCAATAACTTAAGAATAAAGGAGAAGATAAGTTATGAAGAAATTAATTTCTATTATCTTATCAGGGTTAATGCTTATGGCAATTATATTGGGTGCAGGTGCAAATCCTTCTGCAGAAAATGCCTATGCGGCAAATTCGGAGGAATACAATGTCAGAGTTATGACCTTCAATGTTAGAAATCTTCATGGGGATGATGGAACTGTAAATTCATGGGATAACAGAAAAAGCATTGCGATTAATGCAATTAACGGCTTTGGACCCGATATATTAGCATTAAACGAGGCTTACAAAGTACAGTCTGATTACTTTTGCAATAACCTTAATGGCAGTATGAAAGCTATAGGAATGTCCAGATATGGAAATGCATCTGATGAATATTGCTCAATTCTATACAGATCAGATAAATTCCGGGTTCTGGAATCCGGACAGTTTTGGCTCAGCGCAACCCCTGATTCTGTAGGAAGTAAGAGCAGCTATGATACAAGATTTCCGAGAATATGTACCTGGGTGAAGTTTCAGGCGGTTTCGAATACCTCTGCAGTATTTTATTATTTTAACACCCATTTTTCAACGGTTGCAGAAGCAGCACTGGAGGGTGCAAATGTTATTGTGTCAAAAATGCCGGGTATTGCTGTCAATTCCGATGTGCCGGTGATTATAGGCGGTGATCTGAACTGTGAGGAAACGACAACAACGATCTCTAATGCACCTTACCTGGCTTTTGCGAATATGCAGGGATTTCAGGATCTTTGGAGCGTGGCAGGCAATGAATACATCAATGATTCGACCTGGCACGGATTTACCGGGGACACTTCTTCAGGAGGACATATTGATTGGCTGTTCGGCAAAAATATAACAAGAGTAAATTCGATTTCTATCAATCATTATAATGAAAATGGCTGCTACCCTTCCGATCATTTCCCGGTGCAGGCCGATATTGATATACCGCTGACGCAGAATGATAAGGATGATCTCACATACGGCGGCACCGCCACCGGCCAGTATACGGATAATGCACAATATGAGGATGTTGGAAAAGCCTTTGACAGTGTTTTTTCGTCTAAATACTGTGTACTTCATAGCCCGGTATGGCTTCAGTATAAATTTCCCGGCACAGCGGCATATGCGATAAAGAGGTATAAAATCGTATCAGCAAATGACAATCAGGGAATAAGAGATCCCAAAGACTGGACCTTGCAGGGCTCCAATGACGGGCTGACCTGGACTACAGTAGATACCCGAACCGGACAGACCTTTACGGAAAGGTTTCAAGCCAGAGAATATGAGTTTATTAATACGGCTCCGTATGCATATTACCGCTTTAATTTTACCAGTACCGGCGGAGTGGAATTTCAGATAGCAGATATTTATATGTATGATAATTATACCTTAGGCGCTACCTTCTATAAGGATGCTGCCTACGGGGGCTATGCAGTCACCCTTCCGAAGGGGTCATACGTCCTGTCCCAGCTGCAGGCGGCGGGAATATCCAATGATGATATCAGTTCCTTAAAGGTCTTCGGAGGAGCTACGGTTGAGCTGTACTGGGATAATAATTTCAGCGGAGCCTGTCTGGTAAAGACAGAGGATGATTCCTCATTAACGGATGACGGCTGGAATGATAAGGTATCCTCTATAAAGATTTATTAAATAGAAGATGCAGAGATATTTAAATTGAAAATTCAAGTATATTTATATTGATTTCAAGTGAATTTTGTCGAAAAATAGACATAGAGAAAACATTATAGGTAATTGCTTCAGAGCTCGTATTACAAAGTAGTTATTTATAAGCTATCTGTTGACAAATTAGAAGGAGAGAAAAAGGTATGAAGAGGAAAATTGCTATTATGTTATGTCTGGCTATGCTTGGGGCAGCGTTGGCAGGAGGATGTAGCAGTAAAAAAGAAACGGATGTTTCCGGGACAGAACAAACAGGTCAGAAGGGTGCTACAGCCGGTGCATCATCGGGAGGAACCATAGAGGTAGAGTTCTGGTCTGCACCGAATCAAAATCAGTTTGATTTTTGGTCCAAGAAAGCGGAGGAATTCAATGCGGCAGGAATCCAATATGATAATAAAACCGTACAGGTAGAGGTTCAGATGACACCTGAATCAACCTCTTCCGAAGCAGCAATCCAGAACGCAATTGCAACAGGAACGATTCCGGCGGCTTCTGAGAATATCAGCCTTTCATTTGCGGCAGTACTGGCAGATTCCGGAGTCGTGTATGATATTGATCAGGAGGAATTTTATAGAGATATTATCAGTAACCGCGTAATGTCTGAAGCGGCAGCCAGATGGGAGATTGGCGGAAAGCAATATGTGATTCCGGTTTACATAAATCCAGTATCTCTGCAATGGAATGTGAAGGCGTTAAAAGCGCTGGGATTTGTTAACCCTCCGAAAACCATGGATGAATATAAAGCTGTCATCCAAGCATTTGTGGATAACCCCGATACGATGAAAGAGATGGGGGTAGAGTATATGGTTTCAACGGATCGCTTTTTAAATGAAAGTGGATATCAGTGCGGTTATGATTTCCAGATGATGTACAGTACTTATACAAACGGGGAAAGCTGGATTGACGGTAACACCTTAACGGTAGACAGGGAAGCGGCAATCAACACCTTTGAATTCTGGGGACTTCTCGGAAATACAGTTAATGTTGCCAAAATAGAAGGAGCCTGGACGCAGGATAATATTCCGGTTTTGATGGATATCGGCAAGCCCTGGGATGCGATAAGCTATATGGAGGCAGGGAAGGTCTATGGCGAAGATTTTGTATTTGGGCCGATTCCTGTACAGAGTTCAGATGATCAGGCTTACTGCTATGCGGATACGAAGGGAATTACATTTTATAAGGCTTCCAATGTAACAGAAGAACAGCATCAGGGTGCAGTAGCATTTATTTCCTGGGTCTACAGTGCAAAAAACAGCTCCAATACGGATTTGGAGTGGCTGAATTCCACCAGTATGCTGCCTGTCCGTGGCGATTTGCTGGAAAATGCAACATTTACAGAAACCTTTGACAACAGTGCGGAGCTTAGTTATCTGGCGGCAAATATCAATTATGCGGTACCCCTTCCGGCTCATTTGAAGGCGGATGATATAGAAGTGGCTCTAAGAGTGGAAGGCTTTATCCCTTATATGGCTGAAGCGGTAAAAAATAAGCCGCTAAATCCCCTGGATGCATCAAGCTATGTTGATAATGCAATTTCAGCGATGAAAGAAGCCGGAGGACTGGAATAAAATAATTGCACCGCATAAATATCTGGCTTTCCATCAGTATAAGAGAAGGTCAGATATCTATGCGGAATTAAGGAGAAAGTAAAGTGAAAAATAATACTTTTAGTGCTTTGCCGATAAAATATTCGAAAAAAAAGCTGCGTGAAACAGTATATGGCTGGTTGTTCTGCTCACCGTATGTAATATTTTGCATTGTTCTCTTTTTAATCCCTCTTATATGGGCTCTATGGCTCTCTACGATGGACTGGAATTTAATGTCCGCAAAGAAAACCTTTGTAGGTCTGGACAACTTTAAGACCATATTTTCTGATAAGGAAGTAATTGCGGCTTTTACTAATTCATTGAAATACTTTTTATTTGTGGTAACCTTCAGCGTAGCAGGAGGTGTCATTATAGCACTGCTTGTAAACCGGCTCCCAAAGAAGTTAAAAGGGCTTGCTTCCGTATTGTTTTTTATTCCTTATCTGACCTCTGGTGTTGCGGCTTCTGTCATGGTCCGCTATATGTTTTCCTACGATTCTATATTAAACAATACGTTAAGGAATTATCTTGGTATTGATATCAATTGGTTTGCAAATAAGAAGGCAGCCTTTGCAGTCATTGTCATAATGGTTGTATGGAAGCTGTCAGGCTACTATGCACTTTTCATGTCGGCAGCCATACAGGGGATATCAGAGGATGTAAAGGAAGCAGCGGCACTTGACGGCTCTAAGGGACTGCATCAGTTGCTCCACATAACACTGCCTATGACCCTAAGCACCCTTACAACAATTATCATATTGGCTACGGGAACCTCACTGAGTATTTATACCGAACCTTTTCTGCTTACGGAAGGCGGGCCGGCAAATGCCACTACGACATGGACACTGGAGCTGTATATCCGGGCATTTACCAAATTTGATTCAGGATACGGAGCAGCAATGGCTATTGTATTTGCCATTCAGATTTTTATAATTCTTAGGCTGATTAATGCCGGTATGGGTAAACTGCATTCAAAATACGGTTTATAAAAGAAAGGTAAGGAATCTATGAAAAAGGTAAAATTGTCCGGAATTTTTTTGAATATTGTTACGGCAGTGATGCTGGCAATATCGTTATTTCCGCTTTATTATATGATTTTGCAGTCCCTGACACAATGGAAGAGAGTCGATAAATCTATTATACCGCAGAATATAACCTTCGAAAGCTATAAATACCTTATTGAGACGACAAATTCAGGAGATCCGATGATGTGGATCCGAGCATTTTTAAATTCTATCATTGTCTGTGTTCCGGTGGCGGTAGTTGCCATCATCACAAGTCTGCTGATTGGCTATGCTACATCAAAGCTGCCAAATTTTAAGGGCAAGAAGATCATTTTAAACCTCTTATTTTTTGAGATGTTTTTTCCGGCAGTTATGCTGCTGGTTCCGAAATATATGATTATGAAAAATTTTGCAAATAGTTTTACCGGTATGATTGTGCCGACCATGATTTCGGTATGGGCTATTTTTATGTACATAAATTATTTTAATACGCTTCCGGATGAGATTTTTGAAGCCGCTAAAATGGATGGGGCAGGTATTATCCGTATAATCAGGAATATTGCCATACCCGCAACCAAACCGATTACAGTGATTGTATTCTTAACAATTTTCATGCAAAGATGGAATGAACTGATGTGGGATATGCTGATTTCTCCGAACATAAATTATCAGACCTTGAATGTGTTGATTTCAACTCGTTTTAATGTTATGTCCAATCAGCCCGGCCCCCTGTATGCGGCATCTGTAATTCTGACACTGCCCATCATTATTCTATACCTTATATTTTCCAAGCATTTTAAGGAAGGTATAAACTTCATGTTGAAATAATTTATATTAAGGCGGAGGATCGATGGGAAAACGAGTTACAATGAAAGAAATTGCGGATACTTTAGATTTGTCAGTAAATGCAGTTTCTTTGGCATTGAATGATTTGCCCGGTGTAAGTGAAGAGACAAAAAGAAGAATATTGAAGACGGCAAATGATATGGGATACCTGGATCAGGCATCGAGGTTTAACAAGGTATATGCAAAATCCTGTATCTGTATATTGATTAAGAAGCAATACTATACTTCCAATTTTTATTCCAGAGTAATCTATGGAGTAGAAAAGGAAGCCAAGAAAAACGGATATAATGTTATCCTCCAGTTTTTCAGCGATAAGGATGAGGTGCCGGATTTTATAAAAAAACGAAAGGTTTGTGGAGCAGTAATTCTGGGAGCTATTGAGGAGGAGTATCTGAAGAGGATTTATAATGAGGGTGTACCGATTGTTCTGGCAGATCACAGCTCCTATTCCTTGCCAATTGATTGTATATTAACCGATAACCGCATAGGGGCTTATGAATCTGTAGCTAACCTGATATCCCAGGGCTATCGTAAAATAGGCTTTTTTGGTGAGTTTTCCTATTCCCTGAGCAATAAAGAGCGATTTTGGGGATATGTTGAGGCAATGCAGAAGATAGAGCCGGACTTTCAAAAGCTGTTCCAGCTGGTCTCCCGGTATTCCATATTGGGAGAGATTGAAAATTATGTGATAAATCGGGATACGGAAGCAATTGCCAGAATTATTGAAAAGCAGGAATATTTTCCTGAAGTATACCAGTGCTCGAATGACAGATCCGCCATACTGTTAAGTAATGCCCTGAAGCTGCTGAAAATTAAAATTCCGGAAGATATTGGCCTGGTAGGTTTTGATGATGGGGAGATGGCATCTGCCATATATCCTAAATTGACCACAGTTCATGTTGCCAATGTCAGAATGGGAATAAAAGCTTTTGAACGTTTGATCTGGAAGCTGCAAAATCCCAAATCTCCGCCGGAGAAAATATTAATGGCAGTGGAACTTGTAATAAGGGATTCCATAAAAACGAAGGATTAAGGTGAAATATACAGGATGATATACATAAAATTATAGGTTGAAAAGGAGATGAGTCTACGATGCCATTAAAGGATAAACGCAGCGTATTTAACGAACAAAGAAAAATATATGAAAGCTTAAAACTAAATTTTCTGGGGGTTGACGGATATGATGTTTATAATTGCAGTCTGTTAATAAGAGAAAACAATAAAAATTACATTTTCGGACGTGTTGAAAAAAGAGATGAATGGGCAAATTCATGGACAGCACTGTTTGAACAGGTGGAAGCTGATACTTTTCGTCTGGTAGCAGACAGCAAAACCTATCCGCTGGAAGACCCTTTTATTACAAAAATACATGGGGAATATGTTCTTGGTGGAACTCATGTGCTTAAGATGAAAGGCAAGGTAAATACTTTTTACGGTTATTTTTACAGAGGTAAGGATCTGAAAAATCTTACCTATTTTACAACGGGACCGAAGCGTATGAAGGATATCCGCCTGGTAGAGAAGCCGAATGGTAAAATCGGTGTTTTTTCCAGACCCAGGGGCAGCGAAATTGCAGAAATCTATGGAAGTGAAGCTGTCATAGGATATACGGAAATAGAGAATTTAAATGAACTAAGCGATGAGGTGATTAAAAACGCTGAACTGATTTCAAATGTATTTCATGAGGGCGAATGGGGCGGCTGTAATCAGGTATATTGCCTGGATAACGGCCAGCTGGGAGTCATCGGCCATGTTGCTGAGAAAACCCAGGGTAAGGATGAAATTACATATTCAACCTATATGAATGCGGCCTTTATATTTGACTCCCAGGAACACTGTGCTCATCATTTTAATATTATCGGAACGCGGGACTGTTATCCGAAAGGACCGGCTAAGCTGCCATATCTTTCGGATTGTGTGTTTACCTCTGGAATTGTCCCGAGAGAGGACGGCAAATTCGACTTATACAGCGGAATGGGAGATTGTGAGGAAGGAAGAATTACGATTGATAATCCCTTTGCTGGCAGCAGGATTATAGGCCCTTTACTGTATTAATCAATCCATTCATTGCGATTTGCCCCTTTCATAGGTTTATCCGGTAATTCAGTCAGGATAAAGAAGCAATTTGTTTATAGGAGATATGGAATGCCACAGATATTGTTAGAATTGAATGCTGTTTCCACTTTTGTTCGTTTGACTTTTGCAATGTTGTGCGGAGGTATACTGGGAATAGAGCGGGGAAGAAAGAAAAGGCCTGCGGGTTTTAGGACTTATATGCTGGTCAGCATGGGGGCTGCTCTGGTTATGATAACAAATCAATTCATCTGCACCATCTATCCGGATACGGATCCTGCAAGAATGGGAGCGCAGGTAGTCAGCGGCATAGGTTTTCTTGGAGCGGGGACAATAATTGTAACAGGTAAAAACAGGGTCAAGGGATTGACGACTGCCGCAGGTCTTTGGGCAGCCGCCTGCGTAGGACTTTCGATTGGAATTGGGTATTATGAGGGTGCTGCCATAGGCTGTGTCCTGATATTTGTTGTGATGGAACTGCTCCATAGTCTAGATGACCGTGTAATGGCTACAACAAAGGTAATTGATCTTTATGTTGAATTTAAATGTGTATCAGATATGAGCAATTTTATGTCTTATCTTAAAAAGAATAATATTAATATCAGTAATCTTGAAATTACCAGATCCACCACAATAAATGAATTAGGTGTTGCTATTATAATAACGCTTCGTCTGATGAAGAAAAGACCCCATGTTGAGATTATCCATATGTTAAGCAAAGAAGATGGTATTCAGTATATAGAAGAAATATAAATAGTTGATTGGATGAACCTGCAAGCCGAGGTGGAAAAGGATTTCTTGACATTGATTATACCGAGGTATAACATTGAAATATATGTTATACATTCATAGTTACGGGTTGGAGAAATACCTTAAACATTTGGAGGAGTCAGGAATATGCAGGAAGAATTAAAGCCCTATATCAGACAGGCTAAATATTATGAGACAGATCAAATGGCGGTAGTTCACCATTCTAATTACATTCGCTGGTTTGAAGAGGCCAGAGTAGATTTTCTGGAACAGATCGGGTTAGGCTATGATAAGATTGAGGCGGCAGGGGTATATTCTCCTGTATTGAGTGTGACCTGCGAATACAAATCCTCCGTACGTTTCCATGATATGGTGGTTGTAAAAGCCATCCTCCGGCATTTTAACGGAATAAAGATGAAGATAGAATATCAGGTGCTTGATGCTGCTACAAAGCAGCTCCGGGCTGTCGGAGCCTCGGAGCATTGCTTTGTGACAACGGATTTTAAGCCCACAAGCCTTAAGAAAACCCATAAGGACATGTATGATATCCTGATAAAATGGGTGGAGGACTAAGCATCCGGCCTAGTCGGGGTTAAACTGGCTTTCGTGCCGTTTGAAAAAATCCACCCGCGGTTCAAGAAATTTGAGCTTATGCTCCGGGTTCACGCCGGGCAGCAGCGAAAGCGGTTCAAAAATATGCTCCCAATCAAAGAGCTCCTCACCCACACCAAGATATTCCCGTATCATATCACAGCCAGCGGGCGCAATCGGATGCAGCAGTGCTGCGGAGGTTCTTACGGCGTGCAGTGTATCGATTAATATTTGTCTGCGCAGCATATCGTCGTCTCGGGTATCTGCAATCCGGATATTGTTCACCCAGTATTTATTTGTGTCGCGTATATAGGAATCCAGGACATAGGTAAGCCGGTGAAATTCATGGTTGTACATATGGCGCTCAAAGGCCAGAATTGTTTCACTGGCCAGTGCCAGGACAGGGTCGCTCACATTCCCCTGAGGGATCTTTGAGTCATAATATTTCTGGCTGGTATAAAAGCAGGAACGGATGATCCGGTTTAGTACATTGGTCAGAAGATTTCCTTCCTTTAACACATGATCCGGTGCATCATCCTTTTGCTCCATATATACCTTTGGCTGGAAGCTCACGCTTTTCGAGTCAAGACCCAGACTGAGAAAGTGCATGCGAAGCTGCTCTGGGGTATAGAATTGCAGAAGGTCCTTTGCCATCGGCGGCTTGATGCTTCCGCTGCTGCTGGCCTTCTTATCCATAAAGAGGACATGGTTATTGGCAATCAGATGGGGAAGGGTAAGCTCGCCCTCCTCAGGAACTACCTTCAGCTCCTCCATGGCCATAAACATTGCCATCTCGGCAATTCCATAGAAATAGATATTGTCCTCTCCGATAAACTGATAGACCATGGCATCCTTAGAGCACCACCAGTGTTCCCATTCCTTCGTTTCCCTTCCCTGCTCCTTCAGATAAGCCTTTGTAAAGGAGATGGGGGCCCAGAGGGATTCGGGCCATACCCAGAAGGTCAGCTTCTCTAACCCCTCCTTTACCGGTGCCTTTACACCCCACTCAATATTACCGGTCAGACGGAAGGGGACAAGGGTTTTGCCGGTCCGGTAGTAGATGCTTCGGGAGGTTAACGCAGCCCTTGCCTTATCCCGGTCCGCAAGGCTTCCAAAGATTAATGTAACAGAGGTTTTATTATTGTCATCCGCTATCTCCATAGGCGGCAGACCGGCCTTCACCTCATCTAACAGCTCCAGCTGGTTTTTCTTCACATAGATGACCGGCTTCTTTAAGAATTCCTCCATCGCACTTAAGAGATATTTTCTGGAGTTGGTATGCTTCCTCAAATATACCACATATTCCGTCAGCCTTTCCTGAAAATCCTCCAGCTTAAAATACCAGTTGGTTACATCAACTACCTCGGGAGTCTTGCCGGACAGGGTACTTTTGGGATGAATCAATTCACTGGGCATATACTGGTGGCCCAGGGAGCATTCATCTGCATAGCCCCGCTCGGAGGTACAGCCCTGAATCGGACATTGGCCGGTTACCTGGCGTCCATTTAGAAGTACCTTAAAATCGGGATCGAAAAACTGAGGTGTGGAGAGCTTTTCCAGAAATCCCTTTTCATACAGCCGTTTGAATACTTCCTCGGAGGTTTCCTGATGGAGCTGTCCGGTTATGCCAAGTGCGGAGGTTCCATAAAGATTGAGGCTGATCTCGTACCGGTCGAGGGCCTCTTTTTGACTGATGTGGTTTTTATATACATATTCCTCGATGGTCTCAGTGCAGCCGGAGGTTTCCTTTTGCTTCCGGTAGCTTTCTAAAATCGGTGAGCCATAGCAATCGGTACCCGATACAAAGATAACATTATCCTTTCCGATACGGTCCCGCAAAAATCTTGCGAATACATCCGCATGGATAAAAACACCTCCGATATGACCAAAATGCAGCTCCTTATTGCCATAGGGCATGCCTGCCGTTATAACCGCTCTTTTTGGGAAAACGGGTCTTTCTATTTTTTCGTTTGCCTTACTGTTTTTAGCTTCTTCCATAAAATCTGCTCCTTTCTGAATTCAGGGATTGTCTGTATCTTGCTTATGAATTCCTTTCTGCAGGTTTTGGAATATAAAAACGCCCCTACAGAAAACTGTAGGGGCGATAAATATCGCGGTGCCACCCTATATCATTAATATGTCACCATATTAATCTTAGCGAGTACAAACATACTCCGGTTCTGTAACGTGAACTCACGTCATAGCATCACCAAATATTCTTTGGATCCGTATGCGGCTCCGAGGCCTGGTTCGGTATAATAAGGGTTCTTCCTTCGCAGCTGCCGGAATTCTCTGTAAACTCTGATTATACTTACTCTTCTCTTCATAGCCTTTATTTTTATCAAGTATATTTAATATTTCCGATCATGTCAAGGGGGCAAATAAAGATTTTGGAGTTCAGCTTTTTGCTTTTTTCGGCTCTTTTTCATAAATGATTTCAAGGTCGGATTGATAGCCCTTATCCATTTTTTTTCTTGCCTTGCGATTTGCAACGCTATCAAAGATAATGGAAAAATCATAGTCCGGCGGATAAAGCTCGGTGGCAGGGGCCTTAAGCTGCAGGCGTTTGTGATTCACAAGCTCCTTTTTCTTTTGAAGCTGTACACCAACCTCTCCGCGCTCATCTGCAGTCTGATAGACGATTCCAAGCTTCTTCTGGGGATAGACTACGACGCAGTCACCGATTTGGAAGCGGCTGCTTCTGGTGCTTACAGGCTTGGGTGCGGCTGTCTTTTCCACATAGGTATGCAGGACCGGATCGGGACTTAAGGGTATTCCCGCGTCAGAGATATCCATAAGGAGGTCCGGCGTAGGTGCTGTGAGATGACCGGCATTATCACGCAGGTAGGCTTCCCGGTAAGCCCGGTTAAGCATCTTCCCGGGTAATCCCAGCCGCTTTGCGATATACAGGGCACAGCTTTCCCCGGCTTCCCCGAGTTCCAGACGATACAGGGGCTTTAAGCTTTCCCGGTCAAAGGCCATTCTGGCATTTTGCAGCCCCACTGTTTTAGAGGCATATTCCTTGATTTCAGGATAGTGGGTAGTGGCAACAAAGAGACAGCCGCTGTCCTTTAATTCCTCAAGAATTGCAATTGCAATTCCCATGCCCTCCGCCGGGTCCGTGCCGGAGCCGAGCTCGTCAAGAAGCACCAGACTTTCCCGTGTGGTATGCTTTAGAATGTGGATAATATTTGTAATATGGGAGGAGAATGTGGATAGATTCTCCGTGATGCTCTGTCCATCACCGATATCGCATAAAACCGCATTATTCATGCAAAGATCAGCCGCCTTGCAGGGAACATGGAGGCCGCTCTGAGCCATAAGCTGCATAAGTCCGAGTGTTTTTAAGGCAACAGTCTTTCCGCCGGTATTGGGACCTGTGATGATGACGCCCCGGATTCCCTGACCGAGGGTGAAGTTTAGCGGAATACATTCTCCGGGCTTGATTAACGGGTGCCGTCCATCTTCAATCACGATTTTCTGATCTGTGTTGATACGAGGAGGAACAGCCTTCATGTCAGCACTTAAGCCTGCCTTGGCAAAGATGAAATCCAGGGCTTCCATAGCCTCGATATTAAGCTGAAGATCAAAGGAGTTCTCGCCGACGCTTGCTGACAATTGGTAAAGTATCCGGCGTACCTCGTTGCCCTCGGCAATTTCAAGCCCGGATAGCTCCTCTTTCAGCTTTGCTATTGCTGTGGGTTCTATGAAATAGGTAGCGCCGCTGGAGGAGATATCCATGACCGTACCGTTTACCATATGCTTATATTCGCGCTTGACCGGAAGTACAAAATGTCCGTTGCGGGTAGAGACATAGCCGTCCGTAAACCACTCCTTCCTGCTGCGCAGCTGGTTCTCAAGCTTTGTCTTGATCTCCTGGCCCAGTTGGTCCATTCTTCGTCTGATATTCTTAAGCTCCCCGGAGGCATTATCATCAACGGTGTTGTTGCGGATACAGTTTTCTATTTCTGCTGACAACGGTGTAAGTTCCCGGATGGCTCCTCCGTAGCCTGCGATAGCTACGTCCAGGACCTCGGCACGCTTTAAGAAGCCCTTCATCCGTTTGCAGGCGGTAAGAAACAGCGCTATCTGGGCCAGCTGCTCAGGTATCAGCATGGCACCCTTGACTGCGAGCTCCAGCAGCATAGGGACATCCTTCATTGCAGGCAGCGGCGGAGAGCCAAGCTGATCCAGAATTTTTCTCCCCTCTGTGGTCTCATTTATCTTAGCGGTCACCTCTCGTTCGCTTAAAGAGGGCCGAAGCTTAAGGAGCTTTTGCTTTACCGGCTCGGATATGGCATGGCTGCCAAGCTGCTCCAATATTTTATCAAATTCCAATGCTATCATTGATTTTTCCATAGGATAACCTCCAAATATAATATAAAAATGCCCACAACAGCTTTCTGCCATTACAGCAGGGCAGAATACTGATGTGGGCATAATCCGGCGATAGATATGGTACTCAAAATCGGAGTACATGGTGCTCAAAAATCAGAGTACCATGGAAGTTACATGAATTCTCCATAAAAAATGGCATAGCAGGAGATACCTGATATGCCTTGTTTGCAGAAAATTATGGTTTCCTATATCAAGACAGCGTTCAGTATTTACTGTAAGGGCGAAAGACGGATACAACAAATAAAGGCTACACAAAGTGTACCCGTACCTATTCAATTTGTGCCATTAACTAGTTAGCACATACCTCTTTTACAGTTAATACCGACATCAAAACCGTCCTTTCGTTAGCAAGAATTATTTTACATATGTATTATAACATGCGGACTGAACTCTGTCAAAGAATATTGCTTTATTTGCATCGCAGCAGGTAGAAACTGGTATTTATTCGAATTACTTCTATTATTTATTATTTAAACAGATAAATAATTGATTTCATATGGAATTACGTTTATAATAGTAGTAAAATGGTATCATTTAGTGCGAAATCATGGCATTATTATACAATGATTACATAGGATTAACAAATATAACGACAGGAGCTAAGGGATATGCTGGAGAAAGAATTTGAGAAACTGTATTTTAAATTTCGTGATAATTTTTGCAAGAACCTATTTTCTAATGTCAATGAAGGAGAGGATGGGCTAAGCCCCACAGAATCCTATTGTGTAGAGGCGATTTATCTGTTGAAGCGTCCCACGGTACATCAGTTTGCTAATTATGTCAATATATCGCAGCCAAATGCAACCTACCGAATCGGTAATCTGGTTAACAAAGGATATGTAAGGAAGGTATTGTCCACTGAGGATAGACGGGAATATTTCCTGGAGGTAACGGAGAAATTTGCAAAAAACTATGGAATGAATGCTTCTTTTAATGCAGAATTAATCAAGCAGATTTATGACAAGTTCTCCGTTGAAGAAATTGAGCAGATGGAGCAAATACTAAAAAAGATTAATGAGACCTTTAAATTGAAGTAACTGTTCAGAGCCAAACTCGAAAACACTGCGTGTTTCCTTGTTGTGGCGTATCCGCTAAATAAATTCATACAAAAATATGCATATGAATGCAAGCATTCCCGGCATATTCTTGATGAATTTGCTTGGCACTGAACAGTTATAAATTGAATTAGATATCATGCTGTGACTGCCTCTGAAACCCTGGTGCAAGGGTTTCGAGGTATTTTTTTTGTGCCCGAAAATTGATTTGCAGGAAAGAGGATAAATATTCTATTAATGCCAAATATTACATAGATGTAACATAATTATTACATAAATATTAAATATTACATTGACATATTAACAAATATGTAATACAATATGGACTATAGCAGAAGGATAAAAGAACAGGAGACAAGAGAGATAGAAGGATAGGAGACAGAAGAATGAAGAATAAGCTTATCATGCGTATGGCAGCAATTTGTATAGCAGCGGTTATAGCAGCAGCACCTGTGAATGCTGATGCGGCAACTCTGCTGAAGGTTGGGTCCAGGGGCAGCCAAGTAGTATTGGTGCAGAAAACCTTGCAAGATCTGGGCTATTTTACATATCCCGTATCAACGGGTTATTATGGAAGCATAACGAAAGCGGCAGTAAAGCGTTTTCAAAAGGCCAATGGAATTATAGCGGACGGAATTGTAGGCAGTAAGACGATGGGGCTGCTGTTACCGGATTTGTCACAGGTTTCTGTTGATACCATGAAGCTGGCTGCAACCTATTCCGCCGCACAGGAAAGCGGAGACCTGGATTGGTTTACCCAGGTCAGAGATATCTGGAAGCGGGGAATGACTGCCGTTATTACGGATGTGGATACCGGTAAATCCTTCAGTGTGAAGAGAACCTACGGTACAAATCATGCCGATGTAGAGACCCTTACGAAGGAAGATACCGAAACGATCAAGGAAATCTGGGGCGGCTTTTCCTGGGAGCGAAGGGCTGTTGTGGTTGAGGTCGCAGGCTATACCCTGGCAGGCTCCATGACTGCCATGCCCCATGCAGGACTTGATAATAAAGCGGAGGGAGCCTGGGTAAGCGGACGCAGTGCCGGTTATGGCTATGGCTATAATTATGATAAGATCAAAGGCAATGGTATCAACGGTCATATGGATATTCATTTTAAGAATAGCAGAACACATGGTACGAATGTGGTTCAGAAGCTACATCAGGATATGGTAAAAAAAGCAGCACAGTATATTGCAAAAATGAGTCTGTAATAAGGAAATAAAGATATTTTAGAAGGCATACAAAAAAGGGGTTACCGTTTATTAATTACGGTGCCCCCTTTTTCACAGGATAGGTATCCGGTGCGGAAACATATGGTCAAATTCGATCCGGTATAAAAAAGTAGCATAAGGTGCGCCCAGCTGCGGTTTATAGACTTCAATATCGGCAAAATGTGAGCTGATAAAAGGATTGTCCTTTGATACCGCGATACACAGGTAACGGTATTTCATGCCGATCTCCTCACGTTTCGCAAGTGCAATGGGTTTATAATAATATGCATCGGGATGGTTCCTTAATGCATTATATAATAAAAGTGCCTCGTAATCAGACAGATATGGTTCATATACCCAGCCAAGCGGCATGACCAGCACCTCATGAAGAGTGTTATTATATCATATGCAGTTTGTGGCAAGAAGGTAGTAGCCTACGGGAAATTTTCTCTCGCGACATAGCTTAGGATTTCATCTGCGGCCTGCATATAACCACCCAAGGCCCGGAAGCTGGCAGCGATCTCATGACAGCAGGTCACAAAGCTTTGGTTGGATCGTATCTTTGCCACCGATTCCCTTAATAGAACAGGTGTGATATCCTCCGGTCTAAGTGCCAGGCCGGCGCCTAATTCTTCAATGCGTTTGGCTACTATGGGCTGGTCATTGGCGATTGGTACGGCAATTACGGGAACCCCATAAAATAAGGCTTCGCTGACACTGTTCAGACCCCCGTGGCTGATGAAGACATCGGCTCTTTTCAATATCTCAAGCTGAGGCATGTAGCTTCTGACGATAAAATTATCCGGTATTGTACCCAGGCTTTCTGGCTGCGTCTTGGTTCCCACGGACAGGATTATCTGAACCGCTTCACCAGAAAAGGCATCAAAGCATTTTTTATAAAAATCCGTGAGATTATTGTGAATGGTTCCCAGGGATATGTAAATAAGCTTTGAAGCTGTCAAATCACGGATAGGAAAATCAATTGCTTCCCCCCGATCCATGATGGCAGGGCCGACAAAACGGTATGCACTGTCGAAAGCCTCACTTTGCGGATGGAACAGCTTTGAGGTATATACAATGACCCGAGGTTCCTTCCAGAAGAAGATGTCGGAAAGTATCAGGTCGGGAAGCTCCCACTGAGCCTTTGCCTCACTAAGCTCCTGATAGAAATAATCCAGCTGGGGATGAAAGCCCGGCTCCAGCATCCGGGACGGAAGAGGAGGCTTCTCCAGTACAAAGGAGGAACAGGAGGCAATGGCAGGAAGAGCTAATTTACGAGCAAGAATGGCTCCTGCACCGAACATGACATCATGGAGGATATAATCAAATTTAATTTCCTTGCATTTGGCAAGCACGATGGGAACGACGACTCGGTCAAAGGCAAGCATATACTCAAGCAGAGTATAAAACGGGTGGCTGCCGTGGGGACGAAAGCTATGTAAAAAAGCATCAAAGTCCCTGCCGTAATCCAGGAAAATCGCTCCGTATGCCTCAAGCCTGGACTGGAAATCCTTTGTGGAAAAATAATAAACCTCTTCGCCTCTGCTTACCAGCTCCTTGACCACCGGTAGAGTCGGATTGATGTGGCCATGCAGATTGCCGTTGACAAATAAAACCCTGGACATAGATCTAATCCTCCTTTATGGAGGATTTGGCCTCCTTTATGGAGGATTTGGCCTCCGTCAGCAGCTTGATGGTTTCATCGCCCCAGTTAAGAGCAGCTATGGCATTGGCAATACCAAGGCGCAGGGAGGCGAGCCAGTAAGGGTAAGCGGGGTCATTTTTAGCGGCCTCATTCCCTTGATAACCAGCTTCCATCTGCCGATACAACTCCAGATTGTTGCTGTTACGCCGCTTAACCTCCTCTAACAGCCCGAGCACCCGCTCCATTGGCATGTGATTGCCAAAGGAAAGCTTTAATAAAAGCTCGGACCGGGGAGGACTAAGAACAGGTGGAAGGACCAGCCACTCTTCAAAATCCTTTCGGCCCTCATCAGTGATATGATATATTTTCCGCCGTTCCTCGGCTTTATTATCCTCCAGACAGATCAGCTGTTCTTCCTCCAGCTGCTTTAAGACAGGATAAATATGGCCGAAATTTTCATTCCAAAAATGTGAAATGGTTTTATCGCAAAACTTCTTGATATCATATCCGGAAGCGGGCTTCATGCATAATACCCCTAGTATGGCATAACGGGTTTTGTTCTTTATCGCCATGAATTTACCTCCGTAAAAAAATAAAATATGTGTAATGATATTACTATGTATAACGTATTTACTTTGATTTTTTGTAAAGTATATCAGACTGATATAAATATAATATATCAGTCTGA
The DNA here is from genome assembly GCA_023407175.1 of Bacillota bacterium. Next base: position 575,558 of record JAEYMU010000053.1, on the reverse strand, counting down.
TATACATGTCAATAAAAATTTTTGACCTTTATTTCCTTTTTTCCATTATCTTTATTATCCATTATTTAATTCGTTGACTGGTGACAGGCAGTTGTGGTTTTCACAAATATAATAGGTGGTTTTATCATTGATGGGGTGGTAATTACCGATATAGCCCGCAAGCGAAAGAACCTTCTCCTGGTTTTCATCCGATTTAAGAAGAACTGTGGTGTTAGGTTCAAAATGCTTTGCCAGGTAATTGGAAAGCTCCTCACAATCCTCATTTTCATTGATTACGCATACGATTTCCTTTGTAGGATACAGGGTCTGAAAAAAGGCCGTGAGTGCAAAGCAATGAGAGGCCGGGTGGTCCTTTACCTGACCGGCAAGAAAGCGTAGCTGTTTGTCTGCATAGTCCATATAATGAGACTTGGCAGTTAGATTGGCAAGCCGCTGGAGCACATATCCGGCTACGGAGTTGCCGGAGGGGATGGCACCGTCATAGACCTCCTTGGGACGGTAAAGCAATTGCTCCGCATCATTGGCATTTAAGAAGAAGCCGCCGTATTTTTTATCCCAGAACAGCTCAAGCATCCGATCGGTGATAGAGCAGGACTGCTGAAGATAATCAGCATCAAAGGTAGCATCATACATGGACAGCAAGGCCATGGCAAGAAAGGCATAATCGTCAATCATACCAAAATGAGCAGGCTTTTCGTCTCGATAGCTGACATATAACAGACCATTGGGGTCGGTCAGGCGGGTATTGACGAAGGTAACGGCTTGCTTTGCTGCGTCCAGATAATCCTCTCTTTGAAAAACCTTTGCAGCGGTTGCATAGGCGTGTATCATTAAGGCATTCCAGGAGGTAAGGGACTTATCGTCCTTATGGAGCTTCGCCCGGTCCAGACGGTAGGAATAAACCTGATTGCACAGCCTGATTATCTTTTCATTATCAGATTTCAATTCATGGGAATGAATCAGATTCGGAATGGATTTACCCCCTTCGAAATTACCGCCCTTCGTAATGTCAAAATAATCGCAGAAGCAGGAGGCATCCTCCCTATCCAGTATTTCGCTGATTTCCTCCGGGGTAAAGGTATAGTATTTGCCCTCCACACCCTCACTGTCCGCATCCTGAGCACAGTAAAAGCCGCCCTCGGGATCGGTCATTTCCCTTCGGACATATTCCAAGATTTGTTCGGCAACCGTTTTGTACAGAGGGTCTTTGGTATACTGCCAGGCCTCCGTATAGATTGTCGCAAGCAGGGCATTGTCGTATAGCATTTTCTCAAAATGGGGTACCAGCCATTTGGCATCGGTAGAATACCGGGAGAAGCCATAGCCGATATGATCGTATATACCGCCCCGGTACATGTGCTTTAAGGTATTCTCAACCATAAATAAGGACTTCTCATCCGCCTCAAGCTTGGCGTGACGCAAAAGAAACATCAGATTATGGGCCATCGGAAACTTTGGTTCATTCCCAAAGCCGCCAAAATCATAATCAAAGCTCTGACTGAGTTCAGCTACGGCGAGGCTGATAAATTCACCGGTTACGTCCGTACTGTCCGAGGAGGCTTCAAATTCCCGCTTCATCAGATCGGCAATTTTATCTCCGGTACTGATCATGCCATCCGGATTCTCCAGCCACTCCGTTTTTACATGAGTCAGTAAATCCATCAGACCAAGCACCGCGGGGCGGGAACTCTTTGGAAGATAGGTTGCGGCGTAAAAGGGCTTTTGCTCCGGTGTCATTAAAATCGTCAGAGGCCAGCCGCCCTGCCCCGTGGTAATCTGGCAGATTGTCATATATACGGTATCGATATCAGGCCGCTCCTCTTTGTCCACCTTAATGCTGACAAAGGCATCATTTAATATTTCCGAAATCTCCTCGTCTTCAAAGCATTCATGAGCCATGACATGGCACCAGTGACAGGTACTGTAGCCGATACTGAGAAAGATGGGCTTATTTTCTTTCTTTGCTTTTGCAAAGGCCTCTTCTCCCCAGGGATACCAGTTTACTGGATTATACATATGCTGCAGGAGATAGGGGGATTTTTCATTGGCTAATTTGTTCGGGATACGTGTGGTTCCTTGGCCTTTATTTGTTACATGTTCGGTTGTATTCATAGATATAGAAACACTCCTTTTTGGCATATTTGTGAAACAAGATATACTCATTTCTATTAGTATGCTAATAAGGAGTGGAAATTATTTAGATAGAAATTATTAAGACTAAGAAGTTATACAACATAGAAAGAATGTGAGACACTCTATCAGTGCATTATGTTATGTAGAAAATGCTTATTTTGTAATCCAAGGAATTGGATTGCCTTGCTCCAATATTCCAGGACCGAAAGGTGTTGTTTCTCCTGTTTCCGGATTGGTAGGTTGGTCAACTTGAAACAAAAAGCCGCTCTTTCCGTATCTGCCGTATTTGCTTTGGTCGTAGCGTTCGCTATCCATGCAAATGTTGACGGCTTTCAATGCAACCGCCACTTCCTGGCTTCCCTCGAAAAGCTCATGTTCCCATAAAAATTCACATTCGATATTCAAAAAACACTCTTTGATTCGCGGCGCGTTGACCTTTGAGGCTTTCTCCGCCGTTAAGCCGGAGGCGGTGATTTCATCTGTTTCAAACTGATTATTACCAATCGTTTTAATACAGCGGTCATAAATGTCGTTTGAAGGGAAATTTAACACACACACCTTCGTTTCTTTCAGTGATTGATACATGTGCCCGCCTTTATCGACTTTTCCCATGATACAGATGAAGTTGTCAGCTCCGCTTCCCGCAAAGTTAGACCAAGATTGTAGACAGGCGTTTTCCTTACCGTTTGATTTCCAACCTGTGACGACGAATACCAACGACGGCATGGCTGTCACAAAATCATACCATGACATATTGCCGCAGGCTGCCAAGTATTGCTCAGTAAATCTCTCTGGTCTTTCAATAATAGAAATTTCCTTTTTCATAATGAATCTCCCTTTTATTTCAATCATAACACAGCAAACACGACAACAGTGTGTCATGTTTGGTAATATAAATACTCTTCACATATATATTATTTAAACAATGATTTCAAGAAAATGTCCCCCCTTTATCTGCCGATTTTCACTAATAAATCTTTTTCATTATCGTTTTCTACCGTAATAATTTTAATAGGATTTTCTATCTTTATAATCCTTCCCAGCGTTTCTTTACAAATATAATCAATCCATTTTTCAGGTACTTCTCCCTCAAATTCAAGAAGAATCCTCTCTGTAATATCACATCCGATTTGTTTTCTTGCTTCTTGTATATTACGTACAATATCTCTTGCAAGACCTTCTTGTTTTAATTCTTCTGTCATAGTTAAATCCAGTGATACTACAATGCCATGATTGCTTGCCACATGCTGACCCTCTTTAGCCCGATAGGTTACTAATATAATACTTGGATCAAAGCTTTCCTGCATATTATTTATTGTCAAAAGCACCTCATTATCATCCAGCTTAAAGTTCTTACTTTTAATTGCCTTAATAATCTCAGGTATCTTATTAGGATATTTATCACGAATTTCATTAAAATTAGGATCATATCTTACCTCTGTGATATTTTCCACTTTGTTTAAGATCTCAATATTTTTAACATTTAATTCCTCGGAAATAATATCTTTAAATTCGTCTATAACTATATTTTTGCCGATATCAGAAAGTGCTATTTTTAAATTGCTTAACGGCTGGCGATTTTTTATCCTATTTTTGTTTCTAATGGATCTTGCCAAATAAATAATGTTCTGTACAAGTGTAACACTGGAAAGTAAATCTTCATCCTGATATTCTTTTGGAATAAAAGGCCACTTAGTAAGGTGAACAGAGTATTCACCTGTAAGTGTTTTATATATTTTTTCAGAGATAATTGGAGCCACCGGTGCCAACAGCTTCGTTGTATTAACAAGTACATAGTACATTGTCTGATATGCATTTCTCTTGTCTTCTGTCATGCCATTACTCCAAAATCTTCTTCTTGACCGGCGTATATACCAATTTGTAAGGCCATCTACCAATGACACCAAATATTCCACATATTTGTTCACCTGGTAACTATTCATATGATTCGTAATATTTTGAACCGTTTCGTAAAGCTTCGCAAGAATCCACCGATCCAATTGATTCTGCGTCGGAGGAGCTTCTAATTCTTCAGCTCTAAATCCATCAATATTTGCATATGAAATAAAGAAATTGCAGGCATTCCAATAAGGCAGAATAATCTGTTGATATGCATCCTGAATTCCTGATTCATCAAAGAGCAAATCTCCGATCAGCATGGCATTCGTTTGATATAAATACAAACGAAATGCATCTGTTCCGAACTGTTTCATTAACTGCATCGGATCAGTATAGTTTTTAGAGGATTTAGAAAGCTTCTTTCCATCCTTTGCTAAAATTGTTCCATGTACAATGCAGTTTTGGAATGCATTTTTATCAAACAGTGCAACTGCAAGAACATGAAGATAATAAAACCAGCATCTGATCTGACCGGTATATTCCACAATAAAATCACTTGGAAAATGCGATTCAAACCATTCTTTATTCTCAAAAGGATAATGCTTTTGAGCAAATGGGACAGAACCGCTTTCAAACCAGCAATCAAGCACCTCCGGTACTCTTCGCATGATCTTTCCACAGCAGCTGCATCTGAAAGTGATCTGATCCATATATTGTCTGTGAAGATTAGTTAAACGAACGCCACTGACTTCATAGATCTCTTCTATACTTCCAAGAACTTTCCTTTCTCCGCATTCTTCACATTCCCAGATCGGAATAGGGGTGCTCCAGTACCTGTTTCTTGATATATTCCAATCTCTTGCATTCGTAAGCCAGTTGCCAAAACGGCCATGTCTTACAGCCTCTGGGATCCAATTTATATTTTCGTTCAATTCGATAAGGCGATCCTTTATTTTTTCAATATTAAAATACCAGGCATTCATTGCCTTGTAGATCAGCGGACGCTTACATCTCCAGCAGTGAGGATAATTATGCTCAACGGTTCCATCCGCCACTGCTTTTCCATGATCGTATAAAAAGCGGATTATCATGGGATTCATTTCGATCACATTCTTTTCATTTTGCGGATCATAAAAATCTGAAATATCCTCAGTGAAATGTCCTTTTTCATCTACCGGATTAACAAGAGGAATTTTATTTTTCTTACAGGTCCAATAATCGTCCTCACCGAACGCAGGTGCTGTATGGACAATGCCTACTCCCTCCTCTGCTCCGACATAATCAGCAGTAACTACTCTAAAAGCGCCCTCCTCCTTTTTATCAGCAAAATAATCAAATAGAGGTTCATATTGCAGCCCGGCAAGCTCTTCACCTTTACATTCCTTTACGATGCAAGGAGTATCACCAAATATTTTTTCAAAATTCTGCAATGTATTTTTACAAGAGACAAAAATTTCATCCTGCATTTCCACGAAGGAATAATCAAGCTTTTCGCCAACTGCAAGGCATAGATTGGAAGGGAGTGTCCAAGGTGTAGTTGTCCATGCTAATAAATACACTGTTTTCCCATTGATTAACAGTTCTGTTTTAAATTTAGCAATAATCCATCTGTCTTGTCTCAAACGGGTTGAATCTGATTCTCTTGTATCTGAAATAGATAAAGAGGTTTCACAATGCATGCAATATGGTGTTACACGATAGTCTCTATAAATGAGTCCCTTATCATAACATTGCTTAAATGCCCACATAACACTCTCCATAAAATCAGTGTCCATGGTTTTATATGCACCGTCATAATCTACCCAGCGGGCCATCTGTTCTACGTATTCTTTCCAGGCTTCATTGTTATTTGAAACAATCTCAAAGCATTTTTCATTGAATTTATCAATACCTAAATTTTTTTCTATTTCATTTTTATCTGATATTCCAAGTAATGTTTCTGCCTGATTTTCAATCGGTAAACCATGGCAATCCCAACCCCAGACACGAGGTACACGGTATCCGCGCATTGTCTGGTATCTGGCAATCATATCCTTAATAAATGATACCAATACTGTTCCGTGATGAGGCTTCCCGGTAGGAAATGGAGGCCCGTCATAAAACACAATTTCCTCTCCGTTTTTTTCTTCCACGGACTTTTCAAATATTTTCTCTGTTTTCCAGAACGTTAAGATTTCTTCCTGGACTTTGGCAGCTTCAGGCTTTCCTGATAACTCTTCATAATTCATTTTTACACCCCCTGCATATCACAAGCTTTGCTTGGGATACTGCTTTAATAAGGAGTTTGAAAGTATCTTTTACTTTCAAACTTACACCCGTGCCTTTCACTTTTTGATGACCTATTCAAAAAGTGAATAGGCCTTAATAAATAGTTTGAAGGTGATTTTTCTTCAAACATAATCACCTCTCTGGTAGGTAATTGCGAAACAATATAATCTACTAAATTTTCCGAACAACATATGCAAATTTCTCCGCTCCAACGCTCCATCCGCTTAACTTCCGCTCCGAAATTGTATATGTTGTTCGAAAGATTATTAACTTTTACAAGTTTCACAATTATCTAAAATATTGTATAGCTACTACATTTATATGCAAAAAAGGCCTCATCCTGTTCCAGGACGAGACCTATAATTACCCGCTTATTACCACCTGTTTGAACATACTAACATATGCTACCCCAATAACGGTGGATTACCGACAAGACCTAACTCACACTTTATATGCTTTCAGTCTGTAACTCCGAAGGGATGTTCAAAGCTGTTCTACTTTTATCAGGATTTCACCCGCCCTGATTCTCTGTGAATTTCAATCAGCTTCTACTGTCTTCATCAACGTTTTAAAATATTATATATTTATTATTTAATTTTTGTCAACTTCTTTTACCGGGAAAAACAAACTTTTCTATTTGGTGACCCAATCGGCGTGCAGATTTATACGAGTCAAATTTATTAAGCATGTATTTTTTCTTTAGATACAGCAAATAATACTGATGTTCATTAAATCATCCACAATGAAAGGAGGGAGTTCTTTGTCACAGCTTAATCATATGGAACTGCAAAACCTTCGCCACCTTATTGGCGCACATGATACAGCTTGCCAGAAGATGGAGACCTACGCACAGCAAGCCGCCGATCCCCAGGTGAAAGCTTATTTTGAGAAATCTGCACAAAGTGCAAAAAGTACAAAACAAAAACTAATGTCATTCCTAAGTTAAGGAGGAAAAAATATGTTACAGGAAAAAGTAATGGTTAATGATACGTTATCCGCTGTAAAAAGTGAACTGACAACATATGCGAACGCTATTTCAGAATGTGAAAATCAGAATTTGCGGTCTGCTTTTCAGCAAATTCGAAATAGCTGTGAGACTTCCCAGTATGAACTTTTTCAGTTGGCCCGCTCAAAAGGATATTATATGCCGGCTGCACAGGCAGATGAATCGGAGATTCAGCAAGTAAAATCACAGATTAAATAAAATTAATGATCAAAAATTAAACCTACGGTTCACATGATGCATTTGCCAACGCAGCATTTGTGAATCGTAGGTCTTAAGAAACAGGCAAAAGTTTAGCTACATACATATCAATCCTCGCTAATTTCCGAACGGACAGTGCTTTTGTGTTGCTTAGCAGTCGATAAACCGCTTATACGATGTTGAGACTGGAAACAATTAAAGGTATCTTAATTTAAGCAGGAGGTATTTAATGAGTGGCATATCTAAGGTAATCGGGGACAGAATAAGAATAATCAGGAACGATAAGGGGTTGAGCATAGAGAAATTAGCAGAAAAGGCGGACATAAACTCTACTCATTTAGGTCGTATCGAACGCGGAGAAGCGATACCCAAATTGGATAGCATTGAAAAGCTGGTCAACGCTCTGGATATAACCTTTGAAGAGCTTTTCAGATATGTCGGACCGACTACGGAAAAGGGCGGAGCAGTTGACACAACGTTAGCTTTATTGATTAACAGGCTAAATTCTCTAAAACCGGCAGAGCAGAAGGAAGTAATAAATCTGCTGGAAATACTGTTTAAGCTTATTAATAATTGAGTAAGAGGGAAAAGAGAGTTTGCATTATAATGCAAGCTTTCTTTTTTTGCCATATATAGCACAAAAGTGTTAATTTAATAAAAATAGTGCTTAAATGCACTAGATGGCATTGACTAATTTGTAAAAATATGTTATATAATGTGTATGAGTTACATAACTTTCCGAATTAACTACAATTATGAAATAGTTTATAAGGTAATTAGTTCGTATGAAGGTTAATAAGCCTCATGACTATTCCCCAATATTAAAGTAAAAATGAACAGAAGTATGAGAAGAGAGACTGTTGTGGGACAGTCTCTTTTCTTGTCAGCTCTATTTTCGTAATGAAAAATGTTTTTCAAGCATAGGTTCTTATATGAAAATGATTAGCATCTGAAAATCAGATAAATAATTTAATAATAAATCAGACAATCATTAAGGGGAAAGCTATGAAAAAAATAATTTTTTTATTATGTATTCCAATGTTCTTTTCATTTGCCGGCTGTTCCAATAGCGGGAAAGAAAATACAGTCGATCAGCTTCAAACAACCATAGCAAATAACAGTGCTTCAAAGGAGAGCCGGCCAGTGACAGCGGCTCCGACTGCAAGTCCGACAATAACACCAAGGATAATAAAGAATATAAATACGGAGGATAATGAACTGCTGAGTAATCTGGAGGAATTAAGTAAGAGTCCCCGTAAATTTGATACGGAGGGTGAGAAAAGGGCCTTAAGCTTTCTGGTTGATAAAATGACAGAATATGGCTACCAGACGCAAACACAAGAGTTTTCGGTATATCATTTGGGAAGAGACTGGATTTACCCGGCTTCAAGGCAGGCCTATTTTGAGCAGAACAGAGAGGAAGCAAAGAAATTTGGAACGGGAAAAAATGTCCTAGCAACAGCAGTTAACCCTGAAGGAAAAAAGACCCTGTATATTACAGCCCATTATGATACCACGGAGGATACGAACGGAATAAGGGATAATGGTTCGGGTGTTGTTGTGGCGATGGAGATTGCAAGGCAATTACAGGGGATCAGTCTGCCTGTTAATGTGGAGTTTGTCTTTTTTAGTGCGGAAGAGGCCGGGCTTCAGGGCTCCGCCTACTTTGTTTCCCAGTTAACAAGGGAGGAAAAGGAGCATGCGATAGGATGTATTAATATAGATGTTGTCGGTCAAAAGGGGGATTATGAGGTAATATTGAAAACTTATCAAGGGCAGATCAACATACTTTCCGTAATTATGGATGAATTTCATGAATTTCGTCATTCCTGGAGCCTGGCCAGTGATCATACTTCATTTTTCATGGGTGAAATACCGGCAATCTATTTTGCCGATGATAAGACAATTGTAAAGGATATTACCGAAAATCCGCTGGAGGAAATAGACATAGACAGGCTGAAGGAATTGACAAAGCTGATCTGTGATTTCATTATAAATTTTAATCCATCAGAATATGAGGAAATTCTGCAAGACGGTTTTATAAAGACCTATACGGATTTACCGAAAACCAAAGAGGTTGCAGGGTTTTCTCTGGTACAGATCAATAAGGTGTTGGAAGAAAACGCAGCCGGCTCCGATACCCAATATATTTTAGAAAATGCTGATGGAAACAAGGCTGTTATTACGGAAATGGACAGCAGATTTCTGGAGGAGAAGCTTACAAAGGAAATTCAGGAATTTGATAGTTACAATGACCATGTAAAATATAAGATATCCCAGGATAAGGATAGAATTACCGTTCAATATACCGATAGCTGGATAGGCTATAATTATGATGTACTGGAGGGTAATCTTACGAAGGAGGAAGCGCTGGAAATACTCAATTCCCAAAGCGAGTTCACAAACGGCGGCGCACTGCTCTGGGAATTGGAGGAATAAAATTATATTGTTAATAGGCTCTGGCTATATCCTCCAGAATATCGGCGGCCTTGCGCTCTGCTCTCTCACATTGGCTCACAAGCTCACACATTTCCTTTCTGGTGACTGTGTCCTGTAGCTTGATGATATTGTGCTTTCCTATCTCGTCTCCCGGCTTTAGCTCTACCTTGGCGATGTATTCATACATGATACTATTAATCCTTTCACCCAGTATATGCCACAATTCGATCAGCTTTGCTTCCTGTTCCGGCAGATAGGCTCTAAGCTGCAGCATGAATTGTCCTGCGTAAAACCTTTTTTCAGCGTAATCACACCACATCGGATCGATTAAGGTATAATCATGATCAAGGAGGGGTTCATAGTTGATTAACTGGTTTTTCCAATCCTGAAAGAAGGCTTCGGTCCTTAAGGCCGCCGAAGTTCCAAGATATTCAGATGCCCTTTTTAAGCCATTTATATAAAGCTGCCTTAAATTTATGGAGGTGGCAGGGTCCCCGATAAAAATAACCCGCTCTGTTTTTTCATACCAATCCCAGCATTCGGTTATGATTGGCTCGGGATTATCTGAGAAATCAAAGGGGAAATAACCCCAATTTAACAGACAATTACCATGAGCCTTAAACCCCGTAATAACACCGCCAAAACAGCAATCTACCATGTTTACCGCAATTACAGGCCTGTTGTTGTCTGTGATTTCCTGCAGGATACGTTGCCTTAGCTCGGCTTCCGGCAGATAGTTATAATTTTTTTGTTTGGTGGAATATATGGCACAGGGATAGCCGAATTCCTTTAAAGCAGTGAGAATGCCCTCTTTTTTTGTCAGGGCCAGACCGGCATGATAAGCATCCCCGCATAGAGTGGCTAATAGGGTGTAGGTCTGCATAGTATTCACATTCTGCCCCATATATTCCATGTAGGTCCACATAGATACGGGAAAATTCAAGGTTATCGGACTTGGAGCTTTGTTTTTAAGGCGTTCTGACGAGGGCCTTCTGGTCAGAATATAATCAGATATTTCATTTTGCATGGGTATTTCGCTCTCCTTACCTAATAATGTTGCCTTTGGACAGTAGTTAAGCAGAGTACAAGCATTTCTTGCCTGCTTCGGCGTTACACCGTGAAATTTGAAAAAAGCCCTGGAGAAAGCCTCCTGTGAGTCATAGCCATACTTAAATGCAATATCCAGTATTCTCATATCGGTTTTACATAAATCCTGGGCTGACTGGCTCAACCGTCTGTTTCTTATATACTCGGCAAGTGGAAGCTCCATACAAAAGGAAAAAACTCTTTGAAAATTATAGCTGGAGCAGCAGGCAATTCTGGCGATCTCATCCATATCAACCGGCTCGGTTAAGTGCTCTTCAATGTAATCTAAAACCTGCTCCATCCTTTTTGTCCATTCCATGGCTTGGGCTCCTTTTTTGTAAAAATATTCTGTCCGTAGCACAGGTTAAGTATAAGGGATAATTGAAATTTATTTATGATTTTTTCAGCCCAATATAATCAAAAGCAGAAAAGCCTATTGGCGGTAGTTCTCCAGATAGGCAATCCATTCCGCATAAATCCTTTGCTGCGTCTTCCCCAGGGATTTCTTATAATTTTCCGTACGGATTAATTCCAAAACCTTATCCCAGCCATAGGCCGCATCAAGATATTCGATGTAGGTATTCGCCAGCTGATAGCCGCCTATATTTGCAAACTTAACAGGGTTTGTAGTTTTTATCGCAGATAGGGAAGGAATTTTATGCCGGGACAAATATTCCTTATAAAAGGGTTCGCCATTGGTTAAATACAAGGCGGTTCCTTCGGTCAGCCAAAGGCTGATATGGGGATTTAGCTCACTGATGTAGGCGTGTACCATTTCATGAAGAACGGCATATTTATTATTGTTATAATTATGTACCTTGCCAGGATTGGCGGGTGAGGTCAACAGGACATTTGTTCCGATATTGTCACCAATATACCAATCCAAACCGAGCAGAGGGGCGATGAAGCCATATTTCTTTGTTTGCATGGCGGATTGGTGGTCATAGATATAGATGTTGATTTTCTTATCGGAGGAGATGCCTAATTTATCCGACAGGCCGGCTGCCCGGTCCTGCGCCAGCGCAAAGACATCCGAGGCAGCCGCTGCCTCCCTTTCATAATGTACATTAACCCGTTCTCCTTCATATACCTGCATATGCCTTGTTTCTAAATTCCAGGCAGGGATGAAATTAACGATTAGGATGGCACAAACTATGGCAGCCGCCAGTAAGCTGATTTTGATGATTTTACGAATTTTCATTAGATTACCTCCTGCATTTTTGTTTCATTATGCAGCAGGAGGCGGATTTTTTGTAGTGACTGCGGTAACTAAAAGCCATTACTATAGTAATAAAAGCTGATTGCCAAGGTAATAAACAGCTATAAGATGGTAATAAAAGTCGATAACCCAGGAAATTAAGTTTTTAATCGTCCTGTTTATAAGCGATCATTACCTGGGCCGTAATTACGGTAATAGGGGCCGAATTTGATAATCAGTGCAGTCCGGTCCCTGGTATCCAGCTTGTCATAGAGTATTGAGATGTAATTTTTTACAGTGCCCAGGGAAAGATATAGCTGATTGGAAATCTGGGTATTAGTGTATCCTTGTACCAGCAGGGCAAATATCTCGGTTTCCCGTCCTGTAAGCAGGCTTAGTATTTTCGTTAATTCTTCCTTCTGACTGGTCTGGTTTTCCTGGCCTGTTTTTTTGTCTTCAGCTTCAATAATGTGCCGGCAACTGTCCAGGAAGCCCAGATACCGTTTGCTCAGCAGGTAGAGCAGTAACGAGCAGCACAGGTATTGCAGGATGCGCGGCAACGCACCGTACAGCAGAATGGACCTGACACCGGAAAAGGGTTCAATCCAGGGCATAAATAAATGATAGCCTGTAATAAGATGGGACAAAAGGATATTAATGCACATGGCAGCTCCGGAGAACAGGAAAAGCTTTTGATCCAGATAGATTACCGATAATATGGCCGGAAGAAGAAATATCATAATTACCTGAAAGGTAAAGATAACATAGGCTACTCCGGTCACTATAATGACACAGAGCATTAATACATATTTTACCCAGGGCTTGCAGATGTGCAGTAAATCCACCAGAACGGACGGAAGCAGCATGGGAATGACGGAAAGCAGGATAAAGCCGTTTATGAGATAGGCGGATACATCAAAGATATGAAGCCAGCAGAACGCCCCTATGATTATAATGAAGATAAAAAGGAAGCGTATTGATTTTGATACCATCTCATTTGTTTCATATTCATTCTTACGGTATATTTCAACCATGCTGATTCTCCTTCTGATTTACGATTATGTCTATTATAAGGCACATCGGCAGGTTTGTGAACAGCTAATTACAGTTCATTCCTCCTCCGGTCTCCCGTAATAATCCTTCAGTGCAAAATCCTTCAAGGGAATATATCCGAGCTTTGTAAGAGTTTCCCGGCGCACTGTTGCCGGTATAATTGCCTTTGTAACAATCCATTCAACACCGAATTCCTGATAGAAATGCTGATTGGCCAATTGAACAACAGCGCTTAGGATATCCTCTCTTTCATATTTACTCATGACATCCAGACGTAGAACCCCATGTACACCGTAAAAGGGAGCGGCTCCACGGTTGAACATTTCAACAGTGCCGATGATTTCCCTGGTTTGCTTTAGAAGGATTGTCATGCGGACAAATTGCTTTGACTCATAGCTGAATTGCCAGAAGTCAACCGTCTGCTTCATGCGTTCCTCCGTGATGTAATAGAAGGTATCCCCCAGACAATTGTCGGCGTTAAAATAGGGAACGGCTTTCTCATCGCTGTAGCAGTTTAACAGTGCGGGAGTATCCTCCTCCCTGGTCAGTCTTAATGTGACCAATTCATTTTCCAATACAGGACAACTCTTATAGATATGATACATAGTTCCATCCTTCCTGCGCAGCTTGGCTGCACTCCTTTATTATTCTTACAGGAGTATATTAGCAAAGGAAGGGTGACAGCTGTATGTCATACATTTTTATATTGATCGAAAATATCCTGACAGGTACTCAAAATTCTGTGTTTCAGCTCCTCGGGCTCAAGTACCCGGGCCTTATTGCCAAAGGATAAAAGTGTACCAAACCAGAACTGTTCCTTCTCAGGAACCGAGAAGGAAAACAGAAAATCACCGTTTTCAAATTCACGTTCTATCCTGCCGTTCAGATATTCCTGACATTTTATTCTGATTTCGCCGGAGCAAAGCAGCCGGATGTGGAGGTATCTCCGGTTGTCGGCCTGCTTTTCCCACAAAGCCCTGGCCTCGGCCGTATTATGCTCCCGGCTGTTTTTTTGGCCGGTCACTGATATCTGCTCCATACGGTTTAATTTAAAGGTGCGGTAATCCTTATATTTCGGATAATAGCAGAGTAAATACCAGCTATACCATTGATACATGGAAGCGACGGGCTCAACCTCATAATCCTTTTTTACGTTATCCGAATTCGTATAGGAGAATGTAACGGTGCATTTGCCCCGAATGGCCTGCTCCAGAAGGGAGAGCTTATGATTGATATTTTCCCTTTCCCTTAGAATGCCAAAATCCAAAACCACAGCCGGTGAGCTTTTGGCTGATACAGCCTGGAGCTTTTCCAGGGTGGAATCCAATTCTTTATTTGGATAGGCACTGGCAAAGCCCTGCAGGGCAGTTATAATATAGGTATAATCCATATTTCCGGCAATTTGGCGTTCCATCTGAAAGGTATCAAGAATTTCGTAGCCGCCGTCGGCACCGTAGGTTGATATAACAGGAATTCCTGCCATACACAGGGTATCAATGTCCCGCAATATGGTTCTGACAGATACCTCAAACTGTTCTGCTAATACCTGGGAGCTTGCTTTTTTATGATTTAACAAATATATGGTTATTCCCAGTAAACGGTCAATTTTCATATACTTCCTCCATGTCAGAGTGTTTGTGACTGTTGCTTGTCCCGTATTTTATTTTATCATGCATTTCCGGCAGAAAACAGAGGAAATAGCAAATCCTTTTTCTCTTTTCTATTTTCCGGAACTATGGTATACTTTACTAAAATAAATTTAAGGAGGTGGGCTTACATGAAGAGCTTAGATTGTAAGTTTCAAGGTAACCGATTCATTTTGGAGGGAAGAAATATTGGATTACAGGAAAGGTTCAGAGGTATTGCCAGCCCGCCTGTTAGAGGAGATTCAAAAGTATGTGGAGGGAAGCCTGATTTATATTCCCAAGCAGGGAAATAAGGCTGGCTGGGGACAAAAGAGCGGTGCAAGAGAGCTGTTGGATCAAAGGAATAAAATAATCCAGGGCTTGTTTGAAGAGGGTTTATCCGTTATGGAATTGGCAGAGAGGTTCCATCTTAGTGAGGACACCATTAAGAAAATCATATACAGGAAAAAATAAGTATAGCCGTTCTTTGCCTATTCATTTTGTGAGGTCTGTGGGATAATAAGGATGACCGGTCAGATTAGATTTGAAAGGGGATGGTCGTTTTGAAAAGAATATTAGAGGTGTTTGATTTTTAATCACTCTAGAAAAGGCAGTGGGCTTGGCCCATTGCCTTTTTAAAAATAATTGCTTGACATTTCTATACTTCGGGCATAGAATGAAATTAGTTCGAACGAAGAAGTAATCGGGAGTGAGGTAATGGAGCAGGAAATTTATAATCTGGAAGATATTATTTTTCAATATATTGACAAAATAAAGCTGTTATTTTCAGCGCAGACCTGGCAGAATATTCTGATGGATTGCTCCAAGAACGAGCTTTTTGTTCTGCTTTTACTTTACCGCCAGAGTGAAGTTAATATGACACAGATTGCCGATTATATCGGTGTGCCCCTGAATACGGCAACCGGGATTGTGGCCCGCATGGAGAAGCGGGGGATTGTTATAAGAGAGAGAAATGCTTCGGATAAAAGAATTGTTACCATCAGCATGACAGAAGAGGGCAAGAGCTGCATCCAAAGCATTATGAAGGAGTTTCTGCATTATGGAAGCTTAATTCTGGAAAGCCTCTCAGCCTCGGAGACACAGTTGATTTTTCAAACGGTTGATAAGGGAATTAAGGTATTGGCAACGGAGCATAGCCGCAGACAGGAGGCCAAGCAAAAGTCCAAGCTTAAGAAAATAGAAATTGAATAATAAATGTAAAAACAGGCTGCCATCCTATTATATGGCAGCTAATATTGAAACAAATACTTCGATATAAGAACTATTCGAATATGGAATTAAGGAGGATATAATATGGGAAGAATTTTGATTTTTACCGGCAAGGGCGGGGTAGGTAAGACGACCATTGCGGCAGCCCATGCCAGAAGCTCGGAGAAGGAAGGAAAGAAGACGCTGCTGGTCAGCACGGATATGGCACATAATTTAAGCGATTTATTTGAACGGTCCTTCGGCAGGGAGATTACAGCAATATCACAGTATCTGGACGTGCTGGAGATTGATCCGGATTATGTAATGCAAAAGGATTACAGCAATATTATGGGGGCTTTTCAAAAGCTGGTTGCTTCCACCGGTATGGGTGACAGCAGCCAGGAGGATATTATGATGATTCCAGGAATGGAGGAGCTTTTTTCCCTGTTAAAGCTGCTGGATATCTATGAGGGGGGAGAGTATGAGAGAATTATTGTGGACTGCGCTCCGACGGGAGAGACCCTGTCCCTGCTTAAGTTTCCGGAATTGATGTCCTGGTATATGGAGAAATTTTTTCCGATTGGGAAGCTGGCGGTGCGGGCACTTGCTCCGGTATCAAAGAAGTTCTTTCAGGTAGAGCTTCCGAATAAGGCTGCAATGAGTGATATAGAGAAAATGTATATGAGACTGATACAGCTCCAGGAGCTTCTTAAGAATAGAAAGGTAACCTCTGTCCGGCTGGTTACCATACCGGAGAAGATGGTGGTGGAAGAGACAAAGCGTAATTATATGTACATGAATCTTTATAATTACCTGGTGGATGCCGTCTTCATCAATCGTATTCTTCCGGCGGATATTGACAATCCTTTTTTTGAGGAGTGGCTGGATATTCAAAAGGACTATATCAGCGAGCTGGAGAGTGTATTTACAGGCAACAGACTTCATTATGTCCGGTGGTATGATACCGATATCTGCGGGATGGAGGCCATCGACAAAATCTGTACCGATGTTCTTAATCAGCAGGATCTATTTGATATAAGGGAGGAAGCCTCGGGAGAAACCTATGAAATGACGCAGGACGGATATCTGCTTCGTTTATATTTGCCCTGTGCGGATAAGGAAGGGATTGAGCTGCATCAGTCGGGAACAGATGTCATTATAAAAATCGGTAATTTTAAAAGGAATATACCAATTCCCAATACCCTAAGAAGCTTTTCGATTGCTTCGGCTAAATTTGAAGAGCAGATACTGAAAATTAAATTTGTAAAGGAAAGAGAGGAGGCATCCCTATGAACCATGAATTTGCAGATAAGATGAAAGAGGCAAGGAAGCTTGAGAAGGAGGCGTTTATGCTGCTCCTTCCAGAAAATATAAGGGGGCATGTCGAGGTGATAGAGAAGGAAATGAAAGCAATCCTCAGGGAGAGTGTCTCGGATTGCATCAAAGAATGTCTTGGGGATAAGGGCAATCAAACGGACGGTCAGGAGTCCTCTAAGAGTAAAATAAACAAGGTAGAGATAGTTTAGCCCGGTATGGCTTGTAAATATGCATATTTTGGCAGCCGGTTATTTCCCGCAGTGCCAAAATATTGATGTAGGAATGGAGGAAACAATGAGAATTATATTATATACCGGAAAGGGCGGCGTTGGTAAAACAAGTATTGCCGCAGCAACAGCCTGCCGGATTGCAGGGGACGGAAAAAAGGTGCTGATCATGAGCACCGATCAGGCACACAGCCTTGGAGATTCCTTTGAAATGAAGCTGGCAAAGGAGCCGGTCAAAGTACGGGATAATCTATATGCGATGGAAATAGATACGATGGCTGAAAGTGAAGCAGCCTGGGGAAATATGCAGGGCTATTTAAAGCAGCTGCTGACCTCTCGGGCACAGGGCGGTCTTGAGACCGAGGAGCTTCTTGTGTTTCCCGGATTGGAGGAACTGTTTTCCTTGCTTAAACTGCTGGATTACTATGAAAAAGGGGAGTATGACGTGCTGATTGTGGACTGCGCTCCCACCGGTGAGACCCTTTCCCTGCTTAAATTCCCTGAGATGTTCGGAGCCTTCATTGAAAAGACTCTTCCCATGAAGAGAAAGGCGGTAAAAATCGGAGGACCTGTGGTTGAGAAGCTGATCAAGGTACCGATGCCAAAGGAAAGTGTGTTTAGTGAGCTGGAGGAGCTGACAGAAAGGCTTAAGAAGCTGAAGCAGCTGATGAACAATCAGGAGGTAGTCAGTCTTCGTATTGTTACCACACCTGAGAAGATAGTAATTAAGGAGGCAAAGAGAAATCATACCTTTTTACATTTATATGATTATAATGTGGATGCAGTCATAGTAAACAGGATTTATCCTAAGAAGGCGCTGGAGGGCTATTTTAATAAGTGGGTAGAGCTTCAGAAGGAGGGACTGAAGGAGATTGAGGAAAGCTTTTTTGGGCTTCCGGTCTTTTATCTTGAGCTTTTGCAGCAGGAGCTGAAATCCCTGCCGGTTCTAGGTGAGGTTGCCAGGGTGCTGTATCAGGATAAAGATCCTGCTTTGATCTTTTGCCGGGAGAAAATATTTACCGTCGATAAGACGGAGGAGGGCTTTCTGCTGGAAATCCTCCTTCCCTTTGCAGATAAGAAGGAAATGGACTTGAGCCAGAAGGGAGGAGAGCTCCTTCTAAGCATTAAGAATGAGCACCGCCGTTTCGTTCTGCCGGATATGCTGAAAAATAAGGAGATTCAGAGTGCGAAGTTTGAGGACGGAAGACTAAGGCTTTTATTTTATACAGATTAATTCTTGACAAATACATTGCAGTGCGATAGTATTTAATTACAATATATAGAGGTTCGATATATAGCACTAAAATGTACGGAGGCACTATATGAAAGAAAAGATAAAAAGGGTGTACATTCCGATGACAGAGACAGGATTTTATATCCTGTACTGTCTTCAGGAAGAAATGCATGGATACAATATTGTGCAAAAGGTCCGGCAAATGACAGATGATGAGATCATCATCAGCGCGGGGACCATGTATGGAAGCCTATCCAAGATGGAGAAGGATGAACTGATCCAATTTACAAAGGAAGAGGGTAAGCGCAGGTTCTATCGGATTACCGGACTGGGGCGGGAGATACTTGACATTGAATTAAAACGGATTGAACGGTTATATAAAAACAGCCGTGGGGAGCCATCAAAGGCGGCAGATGGGAGCTTTTATGGAAAATAAGATAATTCATACAGTTTTTTATATGGGTGAATTTCTGGAGGAGGAAAAGTGGCTGGAATTACAGCATCGGGAAGGCTGGAAGCTTTATAAAACAGACGGCAAATATTATGAATTCCAAAAATGTGAGCCGGAGGATTTTATCTACCAGTTGGATTTTAAGAAGAATCGCATGGCAGAGGAAAGCTATCTTCAGATGTTTGCCGATTATGGCTGGGAATTTGTATTGCAGCAGGATAAATGGTTTGTTTTCCGCAAAAAGAGACTGGAAGGGGACGCGGATGCTTCCATATTCAGTGACAATGCTTCAAGGATTGAGCTGTGCAGGCGAGTTATTCAGGGAAGGCTGCTTAAGCTGCTTCCCCTGTTGGTTTTAGTCATTTTATGGGATCTTATGCTGATCTGCACGGATGCTCTGACAGTAGACGGACGTCTGGGCAGTATTCTGGCAGGGCTGGGAACGGCTGCGGTTTTAATTATTGCAGCCAGAGGCTTTAGCCAGTTTTATAACCAGAGAAAAAAGATTAACAGGATGATCGCGGGGTTAAAGAATCCATTAGGATGACTCTGGCACAAACATGGGATGATACTGTTTTACAAGGTCAATAAAATTATCCATGGCCTCGGAATGATATTTATATTTATGATAGCATATTTTAAAGGTACGTTTGAATTCAAGTCCGGGAACGTACAGCCGGATCAGTTCACCCCGCTGAAGTTCGCGCTGTACGGCTCGTTCTGAAATCACAGTAATGCCCAGGTTTTCCTGTACAGCACTTTTGATGGTATCGACATTGTTGCAAATCCATCCGGCATTCCAGGAAATCTGATTTGCTGACATGACCTCCTCGAAGGTCTTGCGGGTGCCGCTTCCTGCTTCACGTATAATAAAATTTTCCAGGGACAGCTGTGAGGGGGATATTTCTTTCCTGTTGTGAAAGGGGTGTTCTGCACCGCAAACAGGAACAAGCTCATCCTCAAGATAGGGGAGGCTGATAATGTCGCCGGATTTTATACATCCCTCCACGATACCCAGGTCTATGTTATTATGTAATAGCAAGTCTTCTATCCGTTCGGTATTTTCTTCATACACCTCTGTTTTTGTCCTTGGCCACAGCTTCCGGCATTTTGAAATATATTTTGGAAGAACACAGGTGCATACGGTCACGCTTGCACCAATCCGCAGATAGCCCTGCTCTTTTAAATTCTTCATTTCACAGGCCGCTTCCTCGTTCATGCTTACGATGTGCCGCGCATAGCTTAACAGCTTATGGCCGGAGGGTGTCAGATAAAGCTTTCGTGACAGCCGGTCAAAAAGCTTGGTTTCATAATGGCGCTCCAGCTCCGAGATGGCCTGACTCACCGCGGACTGTGACAGGAACAGCCTTTCACCGGCAATTGTCATATTCATGGTATCACATACGGTTACATAAATTTTAAAGTGTCTTAATGTCATAAAAGCTCCTATGAGCCGCCTTCGGCGGCTTTCGAATTCCTGAAAATAGCTAATACATTAGCGTATGATTATTATCTATATAAGATAATAATATTTTACTTATTAATTGTAAAGGCCTATGATAAGAAATCATAAAGTTAAATTTTATGTGACAGTTTAGCCGGTAGGCTGAGCTGTTACAATTTTACGAGAGAGCTTTTCAGGAGGGATTGACAGTGAAGACAATAGCAGCAAAGATACCCGGTATATTCATAACATTTCTGATTGCAGTACCCGCATGGCTGGCCGGACAAAGGATACCGGTGGTGGGGGCTCCCATACTCGGTATCGTATTCGGTATGTGTTTGGCCGGCTTAAAACGGCCTGGTATGCTGGAGGAGGGAATCAAATTCACCTCCCAGAGGATATTGCAGTATTCCATTATTTTATTGGGCTTTGGCATGAATCTCTTCCAGGTGTTTCATACAGGGAAGGAAACCCTGTTACTGCTGTGCTTTACACTCACCACAACCTTTTTGACTGCCTATCTTGCAGGCAGGCTTCTAAAGCTTGACAGAAATACCAATATATTAATTGGAGTGGGGTCCGCTATCTGCGGAGGGTCTGCAATTGCCGCCACTGCTCCGGTAATTGGGGCCAGGGAGGAGGAGATTGCACAGTCTATTTCAACTATATTCTTCTTTAATGTAATAGCCGCCTTTCTATTCCCTGCCATCGGTCATTTACTTGGCATGAATGATCATCTCTTCGGCCTTTGGGCGGGTACGGCGATTAACGATACCTCCTCTGTGGTTGCTGCCGGCTATACCTACAGTGAAAGTG
Source organism: Bacillota bacterium (assembly GCA_023407175.1). Next base: position 554,015 of record JAEYMU010000053.1, on the reverse strand, counting down.
CCGGGAATCTGGCGGTTGTTGTGAAATTAACAAGAACACTGATGATCATTCCTGTGACCATTGTGCTGGCGTTGCTGCAATCCGGGCAGCAGGGTAAGGGAGCGGTAGGACGCCGGGTCTTTTCCGTATTTCCCTGGTTTGTCATAGGCTTTCTTCTGGCCTCTGTGGCGGTGACCTTTTTCCCCTTACCCGAAGCGCTTTGCGAGGGGCTTACAAAGGGCGGCAAATTCTTTGTTGCAATGGCGATGGCAGGCATCGGGCTGAATACTAACATTGGAAAATTGTTAAAGAATGGCTCCAGGTCAATTCTTCTGGGGCTTATATGCTGGCTTTCTCTTGCAATCGTTTCCCTGGGTGTGCAATACCTGCTCCTTACATTATAAGTACTGCTTAGGTAATTGCGAAACAATATAATCCACTAAATTTTCCGAACAACAGATACAAATTTCTTCGCTCCAACGCTCCATCCGCTTAACTTCCGCTCCGTAATTGTATCTGTTGTTCGAAAAATTATTAACTTTTGTGAGTTTCGCAATTACCCATAAGTACTGCTGTGAGAAAAATTTCATCGCCTGTGATATAGTTACAGATAAATTTATCATGACGTATTAAAATCATGATTGTAACCGATGATATGTGTTAATTATAATAAAAAGAGAATAAAACAGGAGGACTGTAATATGCTTGATTTTTTAAAACGGACGAATCAGAAGGTAATTCATGTAAACGATATGGACGATTTGCTGGGAAATGTGGAGTTAATCGATATCAGAGAGCCCTATGAATATAAAAGCGGAAGCCTTAGAACGGCAAAGAATATACCCATGGGCAATCTGCTTGGGGCACCGGATAAATTCCTGAACAGAGATAAAACCTACTATATTATATGCCAGTCCGGCAGCAGAAGCGCAAGGGCCTGCGGCATACTTACAAGACAGGGCTTTGACGTTGTCAATGTGGCAGGCGGTGTGGGTTCCTATGCCGGAGCAAAGAGAAAGTAATAAAATAATATCTAATCCTTGCTTCTGAAATAATTATGAGGCCACCGAGATGAAATATTAGGGTAAAATGATATGGGAAGACATGGCGATGCTCTCCTCAATTATACTACATTCATATTTCGGATGGCTGACTGTAATATTGTGCTGCCGCCCAAATTTACGGGTTTGCGCCAGAATGGAGACTTTTATGGAAGTAAGGAAAGATAGCAGGCTGCCTGTGGAGGTATCAAAGCAGTGGGGGCTTGACATCAATATTATACCGGTCAAGTCTAAGGTATGGTCTGTAGGAAGCGATTATATCGTTAAGGCAAGTGAAAACCGGGAGGATATCGAACGCAATATTATATTAATGAAGGAATTAGAGAAGAATAATATTCCTGCGGCAAAGCCGATTAAGACGGCGGACGGAAAGGAATATGTGGCATGTAACGGATTGTATTATTTAATGATGAGTCAGTTGTCCGGGGTACATATTACCGATATTTATCAGGAGGATTACGCAAATATCACAGCGTACACAGGGAGGATGATAGGCCGGCTGCATCGTGCGCTGCTGAAATGTGAACAGGGGACAGCGTTCCATGCCAATGATTTTTCCTCTGAAATTACCGGTTGGGTGAAGAATAATTTAGAGGAAAACGGGTTTGCTTTCTGCTCCAGAGAGGATTTCGAGGATACCTGCCGGGAGCTTTCACTTCGATATGACCGGCTTGGGAAGCAGCTGATACACAGGGATCTGCATTACGGGAATTTTCTTTTTCAGGAGGGGAAATTTACAGGCTTTATCGATTTTGATTTGAGCAAAAAGGATACAAAAATATTCGATATCTGCTACTTTCTTGTAGGCCTTCTGGTCGGGCATGAGGATAAGAAAGAAGATGTAAGCAAATGGTATGAGATCATAGCCAGCTTTATCAAGGGCTATGAGGAGGAGAATGTACTGCTGAAGATAGAGAAGGACAGCATATGCTGTCTTATGCAAAGCATTGAACTGCTTTTTGTTGCCTTTTTTATCAAGGTAGGAGAGCAGCAGCTGGCTCAGTCCTCGGCAAATTTATATCATTTTCTGAAAAGGAATGAAGCTGAAATTTGCAGGGTGATAAGATAAAAGTAGATATGAAATAACAGATAGAGTGATACAGGCTTGGGGCCGTTGCGAAAAGAAGCAGCAGCCTCAATTTTTTTTACTCTGCTTATTTATGAATAAAGGGTTTACTTTTAAGTTAAATTATAGGATAGAAAAGCAGATCATAAAAAACCTGAAATAGGAAAATTTATGTATGATTTCACACAGAATTCACCTGAACTCTACAATGATATGACGTTTTCTGACGAAAAATACCTTATAATTAAGGTAACAATAATATTTAACATAAATTTTGACCGGAGGTACCCAAGTGAAAAGTGCAATTATAGATTTAGGCTCTAATACAATCAGATTATGTGTGTATGAACACAATGAAAGCAATCAAAATGAAGTAAGGACCCTGTTAGAGAAGAAGGAAATGGCTGGGCTGGCAGGCTTTGTTGAAAATGAAAAATTAAGCAATAAGGGAACGGAAAGGGCCTGTGAGATACTAAGCAACTTTATTGGGCTTTTGAGTAACCTGCAGGTTGAGGATGCAAATATACATATCTTTGCAACGGCATCCTTAAGAAATATTGTAAATACCAAGGAAGTAATCGAGGCAATAAAAAACCATACCGGTTATGAGGTGGAGCTGCTGTCCGGGGAAGAGGAGGCTACTCTCGATTTTATCGGAACGACAAAATGTCTGGACATTGAATCCGGCGCTATCGTAGATATCGGCGGCGGAAGCACCGAGCTGGTTGTATTTGAAAATAATACTATACGGTATGCGACCAGTATCCCGATTGGTTCCTTGAATATGTATGTCAGGTTTGTGAAAAAAATCATTCCCAAGAAGGAGGAGAGGGATAATATCAGACAGACGGTACTTGACCATATCGCTGCACTCAATCTTCATGAGTCTGCCTTTCAGACAATCTGCGGCGTTGGCGGTACGATCAGAGGCATCACCAAGTTAAATAACAGCATCTATAATCTTTCGGGCAGCAATATTAATATTGAAACCTCCCACATCAAGGAGCTTCTGGCATCCGTTAAGAACAGTCATAAGGATACGCTGATGCCTGTTTTGCGCAATGTTCCCGACCGTATTCATACCATTATTCCGGGTATGATTATTATGGATACCATTGCTGATTATTTTAACACACAGAATATTTTACTGAGTAAATATGGAATACGAGAAGGCTATCTGTATGAACGAATTATAAAAGGAGTATAGGCTTAATGCATCCCAATGATGAAATAGAAAATAACTACATGCAGAATCGTGAATTGTCCTGGCTGACCTTTAACGAGCGTATTTTGGAGGAGGCCCAGGAAGAAAGTGTGCCGCTGTTTGAGCGGTTAAAATTTGTATCCATCTTCACCAGTAACCTGGATGAATTTTTTATGGTCAGGGTTGGGAGTCTGACGGACCTGTCCCTGCTGGAAAACGGCAACATTGACAATAAGACGGGAATGACACCCAAGCAGCAATTGGACCGGATTTATAAAAGGGCAGTTCTTCTATATAAAAAAAGGGATGAAACCTATTATGAGGTTGAAAATAAGCTGAGGGAAGTCGGTATTTCCAATCTGGAGATCAAAGAGCTAAGTAAGCCGGAGAAGAAATATGTTGAAAAATATTACAGGGACTATATTCTTCCCATCCTGTCTCCCCAGGTAATCAACTCCAGGCATCCCTTTCCCCATCTGGTCAATAAGGAGCTTTATATTATCTGTGTTTTCTCGGGAGATGACACGAAATTCGGTTTGATACCGGTATCCAAGTCCCTGCCTGAATTTGTACTGCTTCCGGGGGAAGAAATAAAATATGTCATGACTGAGAAGATCATATTGTACTATCTGAAGGATATCTTCGACATGTATAAGATTGAAAATTCCGCAATTATTTCTGTTACCCGTAATGCGGATATCAGCGCGGAGGATGAAACCTTTGAGGTGGATGATAATTTTCGGGAGCGGATGAAGAAGGTATTGAAGAAAAGGGCCAGACTATCTCCGGTGCGGGTAGAGGTGCAGGGGAGAATGAATAAAATATTGACCTATTTTATTATGGATAAGCTGAAGGTTGACAAGGAGCAGATGTTTATCAGTAAAGCTCCGCTGGTCATGGGCTATGTATTCCAGCTGCTCGGCAGGCTTTCGCCAATACAGAAGAACGAATTAAGCTATCCGCCCTTTGAACCGGTATATCCCTCCGGCGTAAATAAAAATGAGAGTATAACGCAGCAATGCAAGAGTAAGGATATCCTCCTGTTTTATCCCTACCATCAGATGGAGCCCTTCCTGCATCTGCTCAAGGAGGCTTCCATTGACCCGAATGTTATCTCGATCAAAATAACCATATACCGCGTATCAAGTAATTCCAGACTGATTGAATATCTGTGCACCGCTGCTGAGAACAACAAGGAGGTCACGGTGCTGATGGAGCTGAAGGCCAGGTTTGATGAAAAGAATAATATTGAGTGGGCGGAGCGGCTGGAGGAAGCAGGCTGTAATGTGATTTACGGCTTTGAGGGCTTTAAGGTTCATTCAAAAATCTGTCTGATTACCAGACGGGACGGGGATGAAATCAATTACATTACCCAGATCGGCACCGGCAACTATAATGAAAAGACGGCAAAGCTATACACGGACTTATCCTTGATAACAGCGGACTGGGCCATCGGACAGGATGCAATGAGATTCTTTAAGAACATGTCACTGTCCAATTTAAAGGGTGAATACACCCATCTTCTGGTGGCACCAAGCGCTCTTAAGGACCAGTTACTGGAGCTGATTGACGGCGAGATCGAGAAGGCTTCCAGGGGTGAAGAGTGCGGGATTATCATAAAATCCAACTCTCTGACGGATAAGGAGTTGATTAAAAAGCTTTCCGAGGCCTCCAATGCGGGGGTAGAGATCAAGCTGATCATCCGGGGCATCTGCTGTCTGCTGCCGGGGATACCGGGAAAGACAGAGAACATAACAGTCATCAGTATTGTAGGACGGTTTCTTGAACATTCCAGAATATATCTTTTTGGAAAGAAGGATGATATCAAAATGTATATCGCCTCTGCGGATATGATGACCCGCAATACGGTGAGGAGAGTGGAGATTGCATGTCCCATCTATGACGGCAGGATACGGGAGCAGGTAATCAGCCAGTTAAATATTATGCTGGGGGATAATGTAAAGGCGCGCATACTAAACAGCGACGGTACCTACAGCAGGAGGGAAGGCTCCGACAGAGTATCTCTGGACAGCCAGATGTTTTTCATCAACCGGATGGTTACGGAAAGGTATATCTAATCAGCCCTGCTGTTCCAGTAAATCAAATGAAAAGAGTATATTTTTTAAATACGGCATTCTGACAGGAATTTGTTTCTCCTGCCAGGGTGTCTTTTTTTGTACAACAAAACTGGAAAAATAAACCCGATGTTTGTAATTTATGACAGTACATTTTTGATTTGTCCTATTCAAAATGTCAATAATTTGCTAGATGCGCAGGAAATCCTTTCGAGGTCACCAATAATGCCTAGGTGGATATAAAGCATGTGCTAGTATGCCTGTGATATAGTTTCCTTGTAATAAATAAAACTTATGGAGGAGTTTAGAAATGAGAAAAAAATTATTAGGTATTCTATTAACAGTAGTGATGATAGTATCTTTGATCGGATGTAGCTCCGGTAAGGACACCCCTACCACAGGAGATACTGCAACTAAGGCGCCGGATTCCTCCGATGCTTCGACCTTTAAGGTTGGTATTTCCATGCCGACAAAATCACTGGAGCGCTGGAACAGAGACGGTTCCTTCTTGAAGGAGCAGTTCGAATCACTGGGTTACGAAGCGGAGCTTACATACTCCGATAACGACAGTGACCAGCAGGTAAATGATATTCAGAATTTGATTGCCGATAAAGTTGATTTACTGGTAGTAGCTGCAATTGACGGAGAGGCATTATCAACCGTATTGCAGGATGCAAAGGACCAGGGCATTCCGGTTATTTCCTATGACCGTCTGATTATGAATACGGATGCCATCTCCTATTATGTATCCTTCGATAATTACACCGTTGGTAAATTACAGGGCCAATATATTATAGATACCCTTGATCTTGCCAATGCAGGCGACAAAACCTATAACATGGAAATTACCGCAGGTGATCCTGCCGATAACAATGCAGGCTTCTTCTATCAGGGCGCTATTGATACATTACAGCCTTACATTGATAACGGAACCATCAAAATTCCTTCCGGCCAGAAAGATTTCGAAACCGTTGCAACCGCAGCCTGGGATACTGCAAATGCTTTAGACCGTATGCAAAACATCCTGGCTTCCTACTATGCAGACGGAACTCAGCTGGATATCGCTTTGTGCTCCAATGACTCTACCGCTCTTGGTGTAACCCAGGCAATTGAATCCGATTATGCAGGAAGCAATCAGCCGATTATCACAGGACAGGACGGCGATGTAGCCAACTTAAAGAATCTGCTGGATGGCAAGCAGTCCATGACCGTATACAAGGCCGTTGCTAACGAGGCCGTTGTAACTGTAGCTCTTGCAAAGGAAATCCTTGCAGGCAATAAGCCGGATGCATCCCTGCTTGACAAGTTTGATTGTGAAGCAGCATATGATACCAGCTCTTATGACAACGGTACCGGCGTAATTCCTTCCTATCTGTTAGTACCCGATGTTGTAACCAAGGATAATTATAAGGAAAAATTAGTTGACACCGGCTACTACACCGTTGGTGATGACGGATATCTTCAGGCAGCACAATAAGAATTGACAGGATGGACAGCAGACGCTGCTTCTGACTACTGTTTCATATGGGCGGGAAGAACTCTCGCCCATATTAAAATGTATCAATACAATATTCTTAAATATTACAGTTATTTAAGGAGGAAAAATTCCTCCTGCGACAGTTTCTTAAATATATAATTATGGGTAATTGCGAAGCTAGTAAGAGCTAGTAACTTTTCGAACAATATATACAATTTCGGAGCGGAAGTTAAGCGGAAGGAGCGCTGGAGCGGAGAAATTCAATAGATTATATTGTTTTGCAATTACCTAATATAATTATCTAAGGGGGGAATTTGCACTTGGCAGATTATATTTTAAAAATGAAAAATATAGTAAAGGAGTTTCCGGGAGTTAAGGCTCTGGACAATGTCAACCTGAATGTAGAGCGCGGGGAAATCCATGCGCTGGTTGGGGAGAACGGAGCCGGCAAGTCCACACTGATGAATGTCCTAAGCGGTATTTACCCTTATGGCTCCTACTCAGGGGAAATTCTTTATGATAATGAAGAATGCAAGTTTAATACCTTGCATGACAGTGAGGAAAAAGGAATTGTAATTATCCATCAGGAATTGGCATTAATCCCTTCCCTTAGTATCGCCGAGAATATGTTTCTTGGCAATGAACGCAGGGGCAAATGGGGGATTAACTGGGATGAAACCTACCAGCAGGCGGAAAAGCATATGAAGCAGGTAGGTCTGACAGATTCTCCAGAAACATTAATTAAGGATATCGGTACGGGAAAACAGCAATTGATCGAAATTGCAAAGGCCCTTTCAAAGAATGTTAAGCTGTTAATTTTAGATGAACCAACCTCTTCATTAAATGAAGAGGATACAAAGATGCTGTTAGATCTTTTGCTGGAGTTTAAAAAGCAGGGAATGACCTCCATCATGATATCCCATAAGCTGAATGAGATTGCTTATGTGGCAGATAATATAACCGTGCTGCGGGATGGCTCCACCATCGAAACAATCGGAAATGCAACACATAATATTGATGAAAGCCGAATTATCAAGGGGATGGTCGGGCGTGAAATGAAGGACCGTTTTCCAAAGAGGGAGCATAAACCAGGCAGGGAGGTAGGCCTGGAGGTGAAAAACTGGACTGTTTATCATCCGAAATACGAAGAAAAAATAATATGTAACAAGATAAATTTTCATGTAAATAAAGGCGAAATTGTAGGCTTTGCAGGGCTTCAGGGTGCGGGCCGCACAGAGCTGGCCATGAGTATCTTTGGACGCAGCTACGGACAGAAAATATCAGGGACCTTAATCCTTCAGGGTAAGGAAACTGTTTTGAGTAACACCAAGGAGGCGATTGATGCGGGAGTTGCCTATGTAACAGAGGACCGGAAGGGTAATGGATTGATTTTGGATAAATCCATCCGTTTGAACACCACTCTGGCCAAAACCTCCAAGGTAAGCAATCGTGGGGTGTTTGACCATGACAGGGAGAGAATTGTTGCTGAAGAATATCGCAAAAAACTGAATACCAAATGCAGCAGTATAGAGCAGAAGGTCGGTAATCTATCCGGTGGAAACCAGCAGAAGGTACTGCTGTCAAAATGGATGTTTGCCGATCCGGATATCCTGATCCTGGATGAACCCACCCGCGGTATTGATGTCGGTGCAAAATATGAGATTTATTGCATTATGAATCAGTTGGTTTTAGCGGGAAAGAGCGTAATCATGATATCCTCCGAGATGCCGGAGCTTCTGGGTATGTGCGACCGGATTTACATCATGAATGAAGGAAGAATCGCCGGAGAGATGAAGGCAAGTGAAGCAACCCAGGAGTCAATCATGTCCTGTATATTGCAAAATGATAAAAAGAATCAGGAGGTCATGTCAGTATGAATGTCAAGGCAAAAAGCTTTCTCGTGAAATATACAATGGTAATTGTATTGGTCATTGTATTCTTGTTATTTAATTTTCTTACCGGCGGTAAAATGCTTTATGCGCAGAATCTTTCCAACCTGCTGCTGCAAAATGCATATGTAGTTATCCTGGCCTGCGGTATGCTCTTATGTATCCTTACCGGCGGTAATATCGACTTGTCGGTGGGAGCAATCGTATGTTTGATTGGTGCATTTGCAGCCAGGCTGTTAAATACCACCGACTTAAATGCGATCGTGGTTATCGTGCTGGGCTTGGCACTCTCCGTGCTGATTGGCGTGTGGCAGGGCTACTGGGTCGGATATTCGAGAATACCCCCCTTTATAACGACCCTGGCAGGTATGTTTATCTTTCGGGGAATCGGGCGTGTCATCCTTGACAGTAAGACAATTGCAATTAAAAACCAGCTTTTTCTGGACACCTTTACCTCCTATCTGAAAATTCCGGGATTGGATGACGGCAAGGTAAAATATTCTGCAATCATCGTCGGCGTTGCTGCGGTGGTAGTCTATATTGCAGTTACTGTAATCAGCAATGCCAAGAAGAAAAAGAAGGGCTATAAGGTTGAAAATCCGCTGACCTGCTATATCAAGGTTGCTGTGATAAGCGCCTGTATCATAGCCTATGCCTGGAAGCTCTCCAGCTACAAGGGAATTTCCATCATGCTTTTATGGGTATTACTGGTTGTGTTTGTCTATGCTTATATCACTAATAAAACAGTGTTCGGACGTTATTTTTACGCCATCGGAGGAAATGAAAAGGCAACCAAGCTTTCCGGTATTAATACGGATAAGATATTCTTTGTAGCCTACACACAGGTAGCCTTCCTGGCCGGCCTTTGCGGACTCCTTAGTGCGGCACGTATCGGCTCGGTTAACGGTGACAGCGGTAACCAGTACGAGATGGATGCCATCGGCTCCTGCTTTATCGGCGGCGCAAGTGCATATGGCGGTTCCGGTACCGTAGGCGGTGCAGTCATCGGTGCGATTCTTATGGGTATCATTAACCAGGGAATGTCCATCTATGGCTTGAATTCCAACTGGCAATATGTTGTTAAGGGCGGAGTACTTTTGTTTGCGGTTATTTTTGATATTAAATTCAATAATAAGAATATGTCCAAGGCATAATAATAGAAAGAGGAGGCTGGCAGCTATGAATTTTAATAGATTCTTTTGCAGGGAAGACGGAGCGGAATATGATGATGCAAGACGCCGCGCCGCAGGACAAAAGGCGGTCATATATTATCTGGTGGCACTTTATATCGGATATATGGGCTACTGTATCCTAAGTAACCGGCTGGCCGGTGATGACACCATGTCATACCCGGTTGCCATCACATTAACCTTCGCATTGGTTGCAGGCGCCTTCTGGGTAGCCTGGTATGCAACAAGACGAATGCGAAAGGAATTTAGGGATTCAAAGCTTTCAGATACTAAGATAGAAGAAGTAAAATAGCTGGAAAAGCGGTGCAACAGGTGATTTAGACCTTGCATCGCTTTTGTGGCGTGATCTTTTGTTTTTATTTGGAAAATGTTATACTAATCACAGGTAAAGCACGCTGCAAGCAGAGAGGTTGAGAAAATTGAAGAAAAAACTCTACAGAATCGGTATCCCGTTCATTATGCTGGTAATTACAGTATTATTGATTCTGTTTATCAAGAATAATCTGCCCGTCTGGAAGGGTGAAGATACCTCGGAGGCTAATGTTTATACAAAGCATTATGTACTGATTTCCGAGGATATGACCACTGCCTTCTGGCAAGGGGTATATCAAAGCGCCAGGCAGGAGGCAGAGAAGAATGATATCTACCTGGAGCAGATTGGTGATGATCTGCCGGAGGAATATACCCTGGAGGATTATCTAAGAATCAGTATTGCCTCGAAGGTGGATGGTATTATTCTATGTCCGGACGGCTCCGAGGAGGTGGCGAAGCTGATCGATGAGGCGGACAAGGAAGGGATTCCGGTAGTTACTGTCTTAAAGGATGAATCAGATACCAGCCGGATAAGCTTTGTCGGTATTAACTCCTATGAGCTTGGGCTTGATTATGGTGAGCAGATCCTGGGACAGATTACGGAGGCTACGAAAAACATCTATATTCTTTTTCATTCCTCCGAGTCCAAATCGACGAATGATGTGGTGTTTAGCCAAATTAAAAAGACCTTGAATGAGAACCTGGGGGAGAACAGTATTAATATCCAGCCCTATTTTATCGCCAACGACAGTGAATTTGATTCCGAAGAAGCAATCCGGGACATCTTTATCGAGACCGAGAATCTTCCGGATATTTTAGTTTGTATGGAGGAAGTGGATACGGAATGCGCCTGTCAGGCCATCGTTGATTATAATAAGGTAGGAACGGTAACCATCATCGGCTCCTATTCCTCTGATATTATTCTTGAGGCAATCAGCAAGAAGCTGGCGGCCCTGACCGTCACCATGGATACGAAGCAGCTGGGGGTGCAATGTGTACAAGCTTTGAAGGAATATGAAGAGATGGGGTATGTCAGCAATTATTTCAATGCAGATTTACACATCATTAATGAGGACAATGTGGACTCTGAACTGAAGGACCAGTCCGGTGCAATAGACAAGTAAGGAATAAGAACCGACATGGAGGCTGAAGTGTGAAAGTAAACCGCTTTCACACTATTTATTGAAGCAGTATCACAAGCAAAGCTTGTGATATGCGGGGGTATAAGGATGAAGTATTTGATAAGAAAATTCGGACGTTCCATCAGCGCGAAGCTGATTTCAATCTTTCTTCTGATTACCGGTATTCTGTTCATAACCAATATCGGTGTAAATGCCTATATTAACCGGTCTCTGCGAAGGGTGGATACCGTATATTCTTCCAATATTGTATCCAATGAGCTGTCGGAAAAGCTGAAGGAGGTTCAGTCCAATGTGCATGAATACCTGATTACCAAAAGCGCTACATCCTTAGTCAGCTATTATAAAAGCGAGCAGGAATACAGGAACCTGATTGACAGCCTAAACGATAATGTTACGGATGATGAGCTGCTGATGCTTGAGAAGAACATTAAGAGCATGTCGGAAACCTATCTGACTCTGACTGATGAAACTGTCAAGGAGAAGCGTGGCCGTAATGTCGTAAAATATAAAACCTCCTATGAGGAAACGAAAGAAATTAACCATTATATCAATTCCTATATCAGCAATTTGAGTGCGGAGCAGCTGAAGCAAAATTCGGCCAATTATAAATTGTTGATCGTGTCCCTCCGGTATACGGAGGCCTTTAGCCTGATTATCATGATCAGTATTGTAGGTATCAGTCTTTGCTTATTGTTAATCATCCTGCGCAATATGATAGGACCCCTCGTCCAGCTGGCCCATAATGCCAATGAGGTGGCGCACGGCAATTTTGATACCGGCTTTATTACACCAAAGTCAAAGGACGAGGTAGGAATACTGGCAAGCACCTTTAATACTATGCTGAAAAATATCAAAAGCTATATTGAACGGATTAAAGAGGACATGGAAAATGAACAGAGACTGAAGGAGAAGCAGCTTATGATGGAAAACCATCTGAAGGATGCCCAGCTGAAATATCTCCAGGCCCAGATCAACCCCCATTTCTTGTTTAATTCGTTGAATGCGGGTGTACAGCTGTCAATGCTGGAGGAGGCGGACCGGACTGGTTTATTCCTTGAAAAAATGGCGGATTTCTTCCGGTACAATGTCAAAAAAATGGAGCAGGATGCGACTCTAAGCGAGGAAATTGAGTCCGTAGATAACTATATCTATATCCTGAATGTACGTCTGACCGGAGATATACGGTTTTCTAAGGAGATATCAGGAGATATTGAGGAGGTACTGGTTCCGAGCATGATACTTCAGCCGATTGTTGAAAATGCGGTAAAGCATGGAATACGGGACATCGGCTGTGACGGAGAAATCCATCTGAAGGTTGAGGAATGGAAGGATGATCTGCTAATCAGTATCAGTGATAACGGCGCAGGAATGACCCAGGAGAAAATAAAGGAAATATTATCGGGTGACAGCAGCACCTCTGCTGTGGATACCGATTCAACCGGGATTGGACTGACGAATGTAATGAGCAGGCTAAGGCTGTATTATGGCAGGGAGGATTTGCTGACCATACACAGTGAGGGAAGGGATTTAGGAACCGAAATCAGAATAGTCATTCCAAAGCAAGGGCACAACAGACAGAAAGGGGCTAGCTATGTACCGAATTCTGATCGCTGACGATGAAGGCATCATGCTGTATTCGCTGCAGTCGATGATACAAAAAAACTGCGGGAATGAATGTGAAATCTATACGGCAAAAACAGGACGGGCTGTTGTCGATATGGCCGAAAGCGTCCGGCCGGATATTGTATTTATGGACATCCAGATGCCGGGAATGAACGGTATAGAGGCAATGCAGAAAATCCGAAGTATCGACAAAACAGTTTTATTTATCGTAATTACAGCCTATAACAAATTTGACTATGCAAAGGATTCCATTGAAATAGGGGTTTTTGATTTTCTGACCAAGCCCGTGAACAAGGACAATTTCTTAAAGGTATTAAGGGCAGCCATGTCACAGGTAGACAGTGAGCGAAAGAACCATATGGCAAACCTTAAGATCAGGGAAAAGCTTGAGACGGTGGTGCCCATGATGGAAAGCGGCTTTATCAATTACCTGATGCTGCAGGGCGGAGGAGCAGAGAGCGCCTATTATAATTATAAGGAGCTGCTGGAAATCGATGAGGAGTTTGCCCATGTCATATTGATACAATTTGGTGAAAGCTATGAGAACGGGGTGCTTACCAATCCGGTGGGTATGAGTATGCGCTCCCAGAAATTCTATCCCGTGCTTCGTCATATTGTTAAGGATTATTTCCCCTGCCTGGTCGGAGCGGTTATGGCAAACAAGGTGATTGTCATGGTACCGGATGTAAACGATGACGGTGTAGAATATGAGGAGAGAATTCAGGCAATCACTCAGGCAAGGAAGCTGCTGCATGCCTTAGAGGAACAGATTGATGCCAAATTCCGGATCGGGATAGGGCATAAATATCACATCGACCAATTGAATTTGTCCTATCAGGAGGCTTACCGGGCCTTACAGGAGGGAGACGGCAGAGTCGTTCATGTGGGGGATATGCCGATCCGGGGTGAATATGAGGGAGAATATCCTGAGGATAATGAACAGCTTATCTTCCAAATGGTATTAAAGGGGGATATGAACGGAGCCATGGAGCAGGCGACTGTTTTCTTTGACTGGATGGTGGAAAACTATTCGGACTATATGGACAGCATCCGTCTTAAGGTATTGGAGCTTGTAATGCGGGCAGAGAAGGATGCCTTCTGGAACGGAGGCTTAAACTACGGTTTCCTGTACCGCAACGATTATCTTCCGAGTATGCTTCATAGCAGCTCCTATGAGGAAATCAGAAATTGGTGGCTGAATAAGATTGCGGATATTACAAAGCACATGGCCAACCGTAAGAAGAACCAGTCGGAGAGTATCGTTGCCAAGGCGATCGGTTTTTTGAATGAAAATTACAGAAAGGACATCTCCCTTGACGATGTATCCCGGGTGGTGAATATCAATCCGTATTATTTCAGTAAGCGCTTTAAGGAAGAAACCGGGGTTAATTTTATCGATTACCTGACGAACATCCGTATCAATAAGGCGAAGGAGCTGTTGGAGGATCCAAGGCTTAGTATCAAGGAAATCTGCAACCTGTCCGGCTACAGCGACCCGAACTATTTCAGCAGGATTTTTAAAAAGATTGAAAACCTTACACCAAGTGAATACAGGGAAAAATGTGAGGAAAAAACATCTTCACAGGAATAATTTGCCGGGAGTGCATGGGAAGGGAGGAAAGTATGAGGAAAAAAATCATAGGTTGTTTTCTGATTGTCTTGATTCTTATGATGTCCTGCAGCGGGTGCAGCAGTAATAATCAAAAGGAAAATACGGATAAGGAAGAGGAGGCAGCGCTTCAAATCGGCTTTAGCTTTGATTCCTTTGTAATTGAGCGCTGGGTACGGGACAGGGACGCTTTTGTGATGACAGCCAAGCAATTAGGTGCTGAGGTCAATGTTCAGGTGGCCAACGGTGATATCGAGACACAGATATCCCAGATTAAATATTTTATCAAGAAAAAAATGGATGTTATTGTGATAGTTGCAACGGATGGGAACACACTGAGGGATGTGATTAAGGAGGCGAAGGATGCGGGAATTAAGATTGTATCCTACGACCGGCTGATTCAGAATGCGGACACCGACCTGTATATTTCCTTTGACAATGAGCAGGTGGGCATGGACATGGCCCAGGCGCTTATTGATGCCTTGCCGGAGGGTGGAGATATTTATATGATCGGCGGGCCGGAGAGCGATAATAATGTCAGTATGATTGAACGCGGCTTCAATAAGCTGATTGAAAAGAGTAAGCTAAAGATAGTATATAAGAACTCCTGTGATAACTGGAATGCAGAATTGGCCTCCAAATATGTGGATGAGGCATTGGCAGAATACCCTGATGTCAAGGGAATCATGTGCGGAAATGATGACTTGGCCAGCGAGGTCTTTCAGGTGCTGTCGGAAAACAGAATGGCCGGGAAGGTATGTATTGTCGGTCAGGATGCTGAGCTTTCCGCCTGCCAGCGTATCGTGGAAGGGACACAGACCATGACAGTTTTCAAGCAGGTAGAGGACCTGGCCAAGGCGGCGGCATATCTGTCAGTGGCGCTGGGACATGGAAAGGACATTATGGATGCTGCACAGAATCTGGATTATTATGTGCAGGAAACCATTGATGACGGAACCAATCAGATTCCTTATTATAAGCTGGACTGCATTCCCGTAACGGTGGATAATATGGACAAGGTCATTGTAGACAGTGGTTTTCATACAAGAGAGGACGTCTATCTGAATGTACAATAGCAATAGAAAGGTCAGGGGAAACCCTGGCTTTTTTCCTTGGCATTGCATTTTATCTGCCGGCCATGTCAAACTGGGGATATAGATAAAGATAATATTCTAAAATGCGGTTTACTAGTTGAAAATAACCAAAAAAAAATTAAAAAAGTATTAACATTAGGTGAATTTTTTTGTTGATATTTGATGCTTTTTATAATATAATGACTCTAATTTGTTGTTTTTTTAACATAGTTTAATCCATATATTTATTAACCTTCAAGGAGAGACTGTTATGAAATACCTAAAGATTTTGTTGCTGTGTGTTCCCCTATCCATTGTCGGACATTTTGTGCACTGGAACTCAACGGTCATGTTCTTCCTTACCTGCTTGGCAATTGTTCCACTGGCAGGCTTTCTGGGAAATGCTACCGAAGAAATTGCTGTTTATACCGGACCAAAGTTCGGCGGATTTTTAAATGCTACCTTTGGGAATGCAACAGAGCTTATTATCAGCTTCTTTGCAATCCGGGCAGGTTTATTTGAAGTTGTAAAAGCATCACTGGCAGGCTCCGTATTGGGTAATATTCTTTTGGTTTTGGGCTGCAGCATTTTATTTGGCGGATTAAAGCATAAGGAACTGAAATTTGATTCTCAGCTTGGTGCTTTTACAGCCACCATGCTGTTATTTGCAGTAATCGGTTTGTGCACTCCTGCGGTATTTTCCGCTACTGCTACGGACAAGACGAATCATGAAAGCTTTAGCATCATTACCAGTGTTATCATGCTCTTGATCTATGTAATTGGAATGATTTATTCCTTTAAGACCAACAAGGACCTTTATGGTGTGGAGCATGCGGAGGACATCGATTCCAACTGGAGCCTTCCTTTCAGCATCGGCGTACTGGCGGTTGCCACTATTTTGATTGCAATCGAATCTGAATTACTGGTAGCAAGCATTGAACCGATGACAGAGCAGGCCCATATTCCCGAGATGTTTGTCGGAATTATCCTGATACCGATTGTAGGAAATGCAGCAGAGCATGCGACTGCAGTAATTATGGCTCTTAAGAACAAGATGGATATAACCATTGAGATAGCAGTAGGCTCCAGCTTGCAGATTGCCTTGTTTGTTATTCCAATCTCCGTGTTAATCAGCTTATTTATATCAGAGTCACCCATGACACTTATTTTCAAGCCAATTGAATTATTTCTGTTTGCCTCCAGCGTGTTTATTGCCAACCAGATTGTAAAATCAGGCAGAACGAACTGGATGGAGGGACTAAAGCTGATATCCGTTTATATTATCGCAGCAGTGGGATTTTTCATTGTCGGATAAGAAGCAGGACCTGTGGCAACACAGGTCCTTATTTACTTTATTTACGAGGAAATTACGTCCTATAAAGTAAAGCCCTCCGGGCAGGGCACCTCGCGGGGGGGGGGGAAGCCTCTGAAAGCCTATCCGGTGTACTCGTAATATTTAACCTGCTTTACATGAATTTCACACAACTGTGATTTTGGATTTTACATTGCAGCGGTATGATAAAAGCAGAAATATATAACGGGTTAGGTGGTGGTATAATGGAGAGCTATCAGAGTATAATCATGCAGTGTCAATTGATGGATTTTTTTGATGATGTTGACGAGTTTTTTGAGGATATTGACGATATCGATGATATGGAAGCAGCGGACTTTGCCGCAGGCGGAAAGGAGTAATATTTGGAGCAAATATGCATTAAGCTGGATACCTTTGAAAAAATCAAGAGATTTATTGATATTACCACTCATCTGGATTATGATCTGGATTTAATCTCCGGAAGATATGTGGTGGACGGAAAGTCGATCATGGGAATTTTCAGCCTTGATTTGACCAGGCCAATCGAGGTAAGAATGATAGGCACAAAGGATGTATATCCAAGGGAATTGGAAGAATTTATCGTGGCCTAGCCGGGATGGAAATAAGCTGTAAGTAAGGCAAAAGAATACGGGTATTTTTTTGTGATACAACTTGATTGTATCATTTTTTTATGCAATAATAAATTATGTTTCGGTCAAAAGAAAAAATGTTTTTACTGCCGCAAAAGCGGTATTATGAGTGGAAGAGTGGGTAAAACAATGCAGCTTTTAAAAGACAGGATAAAAAAAGACGGTAAAATACGTGCAGGGAATGTGTTGAAGGTGGATAGCTTTTTAAACCATCAGATGGATATCGGACTTTTTGGGGAAATCGGAAAGGAATTTAAGGAACGGTTTGCTGACTGTGAGGTAACGAAGATATTGACAATTGAGGCCTCGGGAATCGGAATCGCCTGTATTGCGGCACAATACTTCAAGGTTCCGGTGGTATTTGCCAAGAAAAATCAGACGAAGAATATCGCAGGAGAGGTATATACGGGCAAGGTGGAATCCTTTACCCACGGCCGTGTTTACGATATCATCGTAGCCAAGGAATTCCTAAGGCCGGAGGATAAGGTCCTGATTATTGATGATTTTCTGGCGAACGGCAGTGCCTTATTGGGACTTGCCAAGCTGGTAAGTGATGCCGGAGCGACCCTTGTGGGTGCCGGTATCGTAATTGAGAAGGGATTTCAGGAGGGAGGAGCCTTGGTCCGCGGCAGCGGAGTCAGGGTCGAATCCCTGGCGATTATAGATTGTATGAGCGAAGAAAATGGAGTGGTTTTTCGAGACTAAGGGAATAGAGTCCTACTCCAGCGCAAATGTCGGACGCTGATATAGAACGAAATATATAAGGCTATAGTGAATTGGGCCTGTCACAAAATCGGATAATCGATAAGGTGGCAGGCCCATATTTTATAGAAAGCCGCGTCCTATTGCAGCCGTGTGATACCGCTTAAGCTAAGCAAAAATTGCAGCACCAGAAAGACGATCATCCAGGCAGAGGTAAAGGAAGCTTTGTATAAGCCCTTTGTGGTTTTTTCCTGCTTTAGGTAACCTATAATTTCCCTTCTTTTAAGGATGACTACAATCAGTCCGACGATGAAGAAGATAAGCTCCAGACAGCCCCATATGATTTGCTGTGTGAGCTCCCCAAAACCCGAGGTAAGGCGGACAAATAAATCGCCGAATACAAAATTATTGATAATGTGAAGAAGAATCGACCATTTAATGGAATACTCCAGAGCGACATAGCCAAATACCAATCCGGTTGCCGCCGCAAATACGCCCTGAATCAGATTCCCATGCATTGCGCCAAAAAGAATGGCGGAAATAACAATGGCAAAGGTACGTCCGTATTTTTCAAGTCCCCTTAGTATAAATCCGCGGAATACGATTTCTTCCGTAATTGGTGCCAGAAAAGAGGCATATAAAAACATGGAGACAGTGGTACTGTCAACGGAGGCAGCCTCGATGGCGGACATAATGCTTAAGCCAAACAGGTTAAATAGAAACTCCAGGCCGCCGCTGACCAAAGTAAAGACACCCTGGGCGGACATAAAAATAAAGAAGATCATGAAGAAGGATTTCACAGTCATCCTGCGATGCCCCTGAAAGATACGGGGAGTCAGACGCAGATTATGAAAATACCAGAATAAGAGAGGAATACCCGGTATAATCGCCATAAGATAGGGGATTCCGCTGGAGGTGAGCTTATCTGTTATAAGATCTGTAGTCAGAGTGCTGTCTGTCACGGCTTCCGAAGTCAACAAAGTAGAAAAGGTCAGAATCAATGTATAAATGATTGCAGCCACAAACATAAACAGCTCATAAAGGAGTGCCCCTCCTGCCATCTTGCTCCCGCGCCGCTTTATTCCATAACGATTATTTCTAAGGGCCTCGGGATAGCTTCCGACCCTTTTTACAATAAAATACTTAAGGAATTCTTCGGACCATAGATTTCGGGCCCCATCCGGGAGCTCCCCGGCCTCCGAGATCAGTATAATCTGTTTTAGAGAGGTATTGAGCAGGGCCGGGAGCAGGAAATGAAAGTTCCATTCCACATCCTCCCGCACGACCTCAAAGCCGTTGCGGGTATCTACTGCAAAGGAGCTTTTCGGAAAGCTTTTTAAAAGGCTTAGTGCAAAGAATAAGGGTTCCCTGTATTGGTCAAAAAAGCAAAACTTTTTCCAAGTCAATAGGACAATGCGTTCTTCTTTTATATATTGTACATTACAAAATTCCGAATCAAATTCCGGTCTGTTCATTCATACCTCCATGCTGTTAACTTACGGATTTTCTTCCGATAACTTGTATTATAACGCCGAAACGATAAAAAATCCACCATAAATCCAAATAATAGAAGCTAACTGTTATTATTCAGTCTTGCAGGGAGGGTGCCAGGTCCCGGAAAAAATGATTTCCATTCGGAGTATTTGCATTCGTCGGTACTTAGGTTCTGTATTTTAGAACCTTATGTACCGTTACGTAATGCAATTAAGCGAAAGCGGCTCCGATATGGAAATATTTCTTTCCGGGACCTGGCACCCTCCTTGCAAGGCTGAATTGCAACAGGCAACTGATTTGTGATAACATCACAGAAAGCAAAGGCATAACGTGTTATAGTAGTTTCATAATAATATATTATAAATTCACGAACAGGAGGAGCATTTTATGGCAACTATTAAAATAACTAAAAATAATTTTGAACAAGAGGTATTAAATTCCAAGGAACCGGTGCTGCTGGATTTCTGGGCATCCTGGTGCGGTCCCTGCCGCATAGTGGCCCCGGCGGTTGAAGAGATATCGGAGGAGGTACAGGGAACGGCTAAGGTAGGAAAGGTCAATATTGATGAGGAGTCGGAGCTGGCCTCCAAATTCCGAGTCATGAGCATACCGACACTCATGGTGATAAAGGACGGCAGGATATCCGCCACTGCAATCGGAGCCAGACCAAAGAAAGATATATTGAAAATGCTGGAAGTATAGAGTAAACTATATGTGAACAGGTAGATAAACTGTAGGACAAAAATGAGAAATCAGAAAGTCTGTGCAGGCTGCTTGTTCACATATTTGATTCTTAACAGGAGGAGGCAGTTTGATTAATAAAAAGGAAGATATTAAATACCTGGAGGATACCTTAAGCTTCTGGAAAAACATCACCGAGGAGCAAAGAAGCATACTATTGCAGTCCATTGAGATAAAACATCTGGCCGTCGGAGAAGCCATGCATGGCAATTCACAGCAATGCTCCGGTTTATTCCTGATCCGAAGGGGCCAGGTCCGGGCCTATATCGTATCAGAGGGTGGTAAGGAAATAACCCTGTACCGGTTATTTGACCGGGATGTCTGCATTTTCTCGGCTTCCTGCATCATGAAGAATATTGCCTTCGAGGTTTATGTGGAGGTGGAAAAGGACACGGCAGCATATCTGATACCCACTCCTGTTTTTAACAGGCTGTCGGCAGAATCCCTTCCCCTGCAGGTATTTACAAATCAACTGATGGCCTCCCGTTTTACCGAAGTTATGTGGATTATGGAACAGGCACTTTTTACGAGCTTTGATAAACGGTTGTCTAATTTTTTGATGGAGCAGTCAATTATAGAAGATTCCGATACCCTGGAGATAACCCATGAAAGAATTGCAAACCATCTGGGAACCGCCAGAGAGGTAGTTACACGGATGCTGAAATATTTTCAGAGCGAGGGCGTCGTCACTCTAGGCAGGGGAACGATAGAGATTGCAGATAAAAAGAAGCTGGAGAAGCTGATGGAAGGATAGGAAAGCATGGAACCTACGATAAGGCAGCAGCTGGAGGAAATGGCAGAGGAAAAATACCGTATTTTTAGTGCGTCCTTAACACCGGGCAAGGAGAATATTCTTGGCGTCAGGCTGCCGCTTCTTAAGAAAATGGCGGCGAAGCTGGTCAAGGGAGACTGGAGGGCATATCTGGCTACCGCCTCCGAGGACACGATGGAGGAGGTAATGCTGCAGGGGATGGTGATCGGTCTTTGCAAAGCCGATCTGGAAGAGGTGCTTAAGCTGGCCGAAGATTTTATACCGAAGATTGACTGCTGGGCGATATGCGATAGCTTTTGTAACGGTCTTAAGATAACAAAGGCCCATAAGGGACCAGTCTGGGATTTCATTCAGCCCTATCTGTGCTCCGACCGGGAATATGAGATACGCTTCGGTGTGGTAATGCTTTTGTATTATCTGGAGCCGGAATATGCACCCGTGGCCTTTGCCCATTTTGACCAGATCAGGCAGGAGGGCTATTATGTAAAGATGGCTGTGGCCTGGGTATTATCCATGTATTATGTCAGACTTCCGGAGCTTACCCTCGCATATCTTAAGGAAAATCGGCTGGATGATTTCACCTACAATAAAGCCCTGCAAAAGATTACGGAATCCTTAAGCGTGGATCAGGCCACAAAGCAAATGATTCGCGGTATGAAGCGCAAGACGGAAAAGAACCGCAAATAGCACCGGAATAGTCCTTGGGATAAAGGGTGGTTACATACAGGAGCAGGATACTGGCACAGTATAGCGGTATTTTTTATGGGAGAGTCACAAAATAGTGACCCGGCTGGGGGAAGCCTGCTTTATGTTCCCACAGCCGGGTTATTATTTTGCGACATCCCTGGTATTTTCATTTTATTTGACATGGAAATGGGGAAAGAGTAGAATATTACATGATATAATAAAATTCTATGGTTAAAAAATGAAAAATAGATAATAGTAAGCTATTTACATATAATATAGTGTGATTACTATTTATCATTTAATCATAAACGAAAGAGGAGGGTATACATGAGGCTAACATTTTTGGGGGCAACGCATGAGGTTACGGGAAGCTGCTTTTTTCTGGAGGCCTGCGGTAAAAATATTTTGATTGATTGCGGTATGGAGCAGGGAAAGGATACGTATGAGAACCAGGACATACCAATATCCTCCGGGGATATTGACGCAGTACTCCTGACCCATGCACATATGGATCATTCAGGAAAGCTGCCGCTGCTTTATACTCAGGGCTTTCGGGGAAATATTCATTCTACCAGTGCCACCAGTGCACTGTGTGATATTATGCTTCGTGACAGCGCACATATCCAGTTGGCAGAAGCGGAATGGAGGAACCGTAAGGGAAAGCGCTCCGGTAATGAGCCTGCGGTGCCGATGTATGATATGGAGGCAGCTATGGCGACGGCCCGCCTTTTTGTATCCCATGAATATACGCAGAAATTTAAGCTCTTTGACGGAATAGAGGTTCGTTTTATCGATGTGGGACATCTGCTTGGCTCTGCCAGTATCGAGGTATGGATTACGGAAAACGAGGTCACAAAGAAGGTAGTATTCTCCGGTGATATCGGTAATTCAAACCAGCCTTTAATTAATAATCCCCAATATATTGAGGAAGCGGATTATGTAATCATGGAGTCCACCTACGGAGACCGCAGTCATGGAGAAAGACCGGATTACATCGGTGAACTGACGAATATTATCCAGACGACCCTTGACCGTGGAGGTAATGTGGTAATTCCTTCCTTTGCAGTGGGCAGAACTCAGGTTTTATTGTATTATCTTCGTAAAATTAAGGATGATAAATTAGTCAAGGGACACGGCAACTTCAAGGTTTATGTTGACAGTCCCCTTGCAATAGAAGCAACACAGATATTCCATGAGCATATGCTGGGTTATTTTGACCAGGAGGCCATGGCACTTGTAAATAAAGGCATCAATCCCCTGTCCTTTCCGGGATTATCTACCTCGATAACCTCGGATGAATCCAAGGCGATCAATTTTGACGAGGAGCCCAAGGTGATCATATCAGCCTCCGGTATGTGCGAGGCCGGCAGAATCCGCCATCATCTGAAGCACAATTTATGGCGGGAAAACAGCACCATACTGTTTGTGGGTTATCAGGCAGTCGGAACCCTGGGCCGGATGCTGCTTGAGGGTGCCAAGGAGGTTAAGCTCTTTGGAGAGCCTATCCAGGTTGCTGCCCAGATACGGCAGTTGGCCGGTGTCAGCGGGCATGCTGACCGGGAAGGACTGATCAAATGGCTGGGCGGTTTTACGAAAAAGCCTGAGAAGGTATTTATCGTTCACGGAGATGATCAGGTCTGTGATATTTTCGCTGAGAGTATTAAGGATTTGGGATATTCGGCAGTAGCGCCCTACAGCGGTACGGTTTATGATCTGGCGACTGGTATTTGCGTACAGCAGGCTGAAATTATACGTGCCGTACCGAAGACAGAGGCTGAGAAGCCCGGTTCAGTATTTGAACGTCTGGTTCTTGCCGGCAAGCGTCTGGCAGCAGTCATTCAGCGGAATAAGGGAGGAGCAAATAAGGACCTGGCTAAATTTATAGGACAGATTAATTCATTATGCGATAAATGGGACAGATAGTTGAACAATCGGAGGTAACCTTGGACAGACATAGATTACTAGAATATTACAATTGCTTTTCAACAAAAGAATTTGAAGAGGCGAATTATTATAAAGGAAATGATCTTGGGGCAATGTGGACAAAGGATGCCACATATTTTCGGGTATGGGCACCTACAGCGGAGCAGGTAAGTGTCAAATTATATAAAACAGGAAATGAGGACGATTTGCTGCAAAGCATCCCGATGCACCGGGATGTGAATGGAACCTGGATGCTACAGGCGAAAGGGGATTTTAATGGAATATACTATACCTACCTGGTCACAGTGGATGGTGAGGCCAGGGAGGCTGTGGACCCCTATGCAAAGGCGGTAGGAGTTAACGGGGACCGGGGTATGGTTATTGATTTGGCCTCAACCAATCCGCCCAGCTTCCTACAGGACGAGAAGCCTCCCTTCGCAAATTTTACGGATGCAATCATCTATGAGCTTCATATCCGCGATTTCTCAGCAGACCAAAGCTCGGGTATGCAGTATAAGGGAAAGTATCTTGCCTTTACGGAAACCGGAACGAAGAATGCTTACGGTGATACCACCGGTATAGATTATCTTAAGGAGCTGGGTATCACCCATGTGCACCTGATGCCTTCCTTTGACTATGCGACTGTAGATGAAACAAGACTGCAGGAGCCCCAATATAACTGGGGCTATGATCCCAAGAATTATAATGTACCGGACGGTTCCTATTCCTGTGATCCCTATCACGGGGAGGTTAGAATCAGGGAATTCAAGCAGATGATTCAGGCGCTGCATCAGGCGGGTATCCGGGTGATTATGGATGTGGTATTTAATCATACCATGGAGAGCGAGGGCTCGAATTTTAACCGGATTGTACCTGGCTATTATTACCGTCTGACACAGGACGGAAGCTTCTCCAATGCCTCAGGCTGCGGGAATGAAACCGCCTCGGAACGGGTAATGATGAGAAAATTCATCCTGGATTCGGTGGTTTACTGGAACAGAGAATACCATATTGACGGCTTCCGGTTTGACTTGATGGGAATTCACGATATCCATACCATGAATGAGATCAGGCGCGTCCTGTATGAAACAGAGCCGGGAATTCTGGTTTACGGGGAAGGCTGGACCGGAGGCCTGTCGCTGCTGCCGGACTGGGAACGGGCTCTGAAGATCAATATAAAAAATATGGATCCGGGAATAGCAGCATTTAACGATAATATCCGTGACGGTGTAAAGGGAAGCGTATTTGCGGAACAGGAGAAGGGCTTTGTCAGCGGCCGGGAGCACATGGAGGATACAATTAAGTTCGGCGTGGCAGCAGCAACGCAGCATGCCGGGATCGATTATTGGAGGGTGCTGTATTCGAATGCCCCCTGGGCAGCAGAGCCGACACAGTGTATCAATTATACCTCGGTTCATGACAACCTGACCCTATGGGATAAGCTCAGCCTTTCCTGCCCCGGAGAGAGCCGGGAAAACCTGATTAAAATGAATCTGCTGGCAGCAGCTGTTATCCTGACCAGTCAGGGTATTTCCCTGTTTCAGGCCTCCAGCGAATTTCTGCGCAGCAAGCCCATTGACGAAGCAAATAAAATATATGAAGGGAACAGCTATCGTTCACCGGACAGCACTAACAGTATCAAGTGGAATAAAAGAACGGAGAATAAGGAGGTTATTCAGTACTATAAGGGTCTGGTTGAATTTCGTAAGGCGCATTGTGCCCTGCGCATGACAAAATCGGAGGAGCTTCGGAAATATTTGAATTTCTATGGCTTGCTGGAGCCCAATATCGTCGTATTCGAGCTGAATAATCCCGCAGATAATAGAATACTGATTATCTACAATGCAAATAACGGGTATCGGAAAATCCTCATACCTGAGGGAGAATGGAAGGTCTGCGCCAAGGGAAACAGAGCCGGAACGCAGGTGCTGGAAGTAATCCACGGCCCAATCATTGATGTGGAGCCGATATCGGCAGTGATACTGATCAGAGACTAAATTTCATAACTATTATAATATGGAGAATATAAAAAACAGGCCGTCTGTTCAATGACAGCCTGTTTTCCTATGTGATAAGTTTTTGATGCATGCATTAGCTTTTGGTAAAGGCCGCTCCGTTACCAAGCTCAAATTTACCTCCGGCTCCGATTTCAAAATGGGCCTTTGCAATCCCCAGGTCAATCGCCTGATAGCCTTCGCTGTTTTTAACCGCAGCGGTAACACGTTCTCCGTTAAGGCGGAAGAATACCGGCTGCTTGTTTACCGCAGAGGGGGCCTTTTGAACCGCTTTCATTCCACGAAGGAACCAGTCGGGGACAGAGCTGTCAGCCTCGTACATCTCCTCGATGGTCTTGGTTTTGCGGTGAACAAACTTATATATGGTATTTTCCCGAAAGCTTTTCTTTTCGGCAATATTGCCGACGGTTATGATGCAGACTAAGGTTTCATCCTTTTGTATGAGGCAGGGACTGTTGTTTTTGTTAAAGGTTGCGCCTACCCAGCAGGTGCCAAGCCCCAGCTTGGTAGCCTCAAGGACCAGCAGCTCTCCAAAGTAGCCTGCCTTTTCTCTAAGATTTTTGTCGGACTGCTTTCCTACCAGTGCAAAATAGCTTTGTACACCACTGAACATTCCATAGACCGGATTGATACCCTGAAAGGCTTCCCGTCCGTTCTTAATAAACTGCAGGGACAAGTCGCTTGCCTTGTTAAGCTGCTCAATGTAAGCTTCAATTCTTTGGCTGTTTTCATCGGATATCGGTGTATTAAGATAGGCACGTCTGGATTGTCTTTGTTCAATTGCTTCTAATTCGGTCATTTTGATTTGCTCCTTTCCGCCATATATTTTTAAATATTAACTAAGATTACTATAAACTGGTATATTTTATATGTCAAAATGATTTTAATGACTATTTTTATAAATAAACTATAAACTGTTTGACATCAATATTGATTTGACCTAAACTGAAATTAGTACAAAAAGATACTCAAAAGAGAAATTATGGATATACTAAGGAGGGAGCTTTTTGGCAAAAAAGAATTCTTCTGCCCTCGGATCAGTGAAAAAGATCACCTTTGGTGTATTGTTAATGATAGCATTAATTCTAATTAGCTTTATCATATTACATAACGTTGACAAACACCGGGGAATGAATGATAAAATTATCGTTAATATCTTTGGTAAGCAGAGAATGTATTCCCAACAGGTCAGCAAGGATGCCAGTACCCTGTACACCCTGCTGCTGGAGAAAGAAACGGGCATGACAGATTTGTCGGAAAACGAGCTGAATCAGCAGATCGCCGACATTAAAAATGAAATGGAGACAGCAAGGGAAGAATTTGCTTCAACCCTGGAGGACATTCATGCAAAAAAGCTTCAATACGCTTTTTATAAGGTACGGGTTAATTCCTCTGTGATTGAAAATTCAGATTACCTTAAGAAGATAGATGCTCTGTGGGTGGACTTTGACAAAGCAATCCAGGCAGTTGTTGCCTCGAACAAAACTGATTTGGATATGCATGAGGCGGTAGATTTTATCAATGACAAAAATATGAGTCTGCTGAACCTTTCTGATCTGCTATTGGAGGAGCTTTTGAATGCCTCGCTTCGTATGGACCAGATTACCGAATATGTGGAATACGGTTTGATCGTATTGATTTTCGGGTTAATATCTTACTATTTATATAATTTGGTGCGGTTTATCATTTTACCCTATAACCAGCTTTACAAGGGGATTACGGAAATCGGTTTATCCTCCTACCCGGTAAAATCGCATTTTCCCACAAGAAAACGGGTTATGCCGATGGTTGCCGAAATAAATGATATGTTTCTTAAAATCAATTATCTGATATCGCTGATTGGAAATATCAATAATAATAATTCCTTTATGGAAACTCTGACCTATATCAATAAAACCTTCTCCGTCTTCATTCCTTATAATTACATAGGAATTGCCTTGATGAGCGAGGATAAGAGGATTCTAAAAGCCTCATATGGGGTTTCAGATGGTACAATTGCCGGATTGCCGGAGACAATTATAGGTATGGACTGGCCGGTCAGTGATACCAGTCTGGGGTACTATCTGGAGACCGGTGAAGCCAGGATCATTAATGATTTAGAGGAGTATTGTAAGGGTAGACCGGTAAAGCTCTATAATCAGATAGTTCTGGAGGCTTCCATCAGGTCCTCCATTGCATTGCCGCTTAAGGTATCAGGAGAGCCGGTCGGTATGATTTTCTTCTCCAGCCGTTATAAAAATGTCTACAATGACCATCACCTGAACATATTGCAAACCTTGGCGAACAGTATTGCAATCAGCTTAAATAAGAATATATTTGCCAGCGAGATGCAATACAGCAGTGTTCTTGCACTGGCAAAGCTGTCGGAAGCACGGGATGAGGATACGGGCGAGCATATGGAGCGGATGGCGAAGTATGCCAAAACCATTGCGGTACTGCTGCACAGGAAGGGGCTGTATCCGGAGGAAATAACGGTAGAATATATTGACCTGATCGAGCGTTTCAGTCCGTTGCACGATATCGGTAAGGTAGGAATATCGGATAAGATTTTATTAAAGCCCGCCAAATTAACACCTGAGGAATTCGACGAGATGAAGCAGCACACAATCTTTGGTGCCCAGGTCTTGAGATCGGCGGATATGAACATGGGGCGTAAGGGAAAAAGCCTGTTTGGTATGGGCGTTGAAATTGCAGAAGGGCATCATGAGAAATGGGATGGCAGCGGTTACCCCAATGGGAAAAAAGGTCTTGAGATACCGCTAAGCGCGAGAATTACAGCAGTCGCAGATGTTTTCGACGCACTGACCAGTAAAAGACCCTATAAGGAGGCCTTTTCTTTGGATAAGTCCTTTGCTATCGTCCAGGAAGGTCGGGGGACACATTTTGATCCGGTTATTGTTGATCTGTTTTTAGAGAACCGTGAGCGGATGGAAGAGATATATTATAATTTTAATCCAAAGCAGGAAGAAACTGCATAAATATCAATTAAGAAACATTTTAAGTCTCCGAAGCGGACTTAGGATGTTTCTTTTTTTGCTTTTTCATGGTAAAAACCTTAACTTGCAGTAAGGAATAGGATTGTTTAAATTTGCAGATATTATATACGGAAACATTAAATTATATGCTTTATATCATTCGCCCTGGAGGTGCAGGATAGATGGGGAAATTGGAGGATGCAAAAGATAAGGCTGTCGGAAAGGTAATGGAGACGACCGGAAAAATAACAAATGACCAGGAGATGGAATTCACCGGAAAATTTAAAACTATGACATCGCAGGTTAAAGATAAATTGTATGACGTAAAGGAAGATGTTGTGCAGGAGGCAAATAACCTGATGGATAAGGCAAATTCAAAGCTGAAGAAAAAGGACAATTAGAAAGGAGTGGCATTATGCCAGAAATAGGTAATATCATTGTATGGTTGATACTGGGAGGAATATCCGGCTGGATTGCCAGCAAAATAACCGGAAATGATGAAAACATGGGGATTGGCTTAAACATCGTAGTAGGTATTGTGGGAGCATTCATCGGCGGCTGGCTGGCTGGTATCGTCGGCCTTGGTCCCGCAACGGGACTTAATTTGTGGAGCTTCATCATATCAATTGTTGGAGCAGTCATTTTACTTGCTATTGCAAGTCTGTTTAAACGAAAATCTTAAACGGTATAAATAGCAGTGAAGAAGGGCGGATGATCCATTGGGAGAATCCGCCCTTTGCCCTGCTTAACTGTTGGATTATTATTGCTTAACCCTGCCAAATGGGATATAATGGATATGGTAACAATGTGGTTGTTTTGTATCTCTTATGAAGGGGGCATTTATATGGAGACCAGAGCTATTAAGATTTTCTCACCGATGAACAAGAAAATTGCGCTGAAAGTAATACCGGGTCATTTTGCAACCAGTAACTCCCATATCAACCTTTACATTGATTTGACTACCATGAAAACCAGATTGAGTGAAGCAGCGGAAGCAGCAAAGACTATGGCAAAGCAATATATGGTAAGCACTTTGGTCGATACAATCGTATGTCTGGACGGCTGTGAGGTAATAGGTGCTTATCTTGCACAGGAATTAACGCTTTCAGGAATTATGTCGATGAATGCCCACCAGACAATTTATATTGTAACGCCGGAATTCAATACCAACGGACAGATGATATTCCAGGAAAATTTCCTTCCCATGATCTACGGAAAGAATATTGTTCTGCTGGCCGGCTCCACAACAACAGGTGATACGTTAAAAAGAAGTATTGAATGTATCAAATACTACGGCGGAATTATGCAGGGGATCAGTTCGATTTTCAGTGCGGTGGATACTGTGGACGGGACCAAGATTCATTCTATCTTTCAGACAAAGGATTTGCCCAATTATGAAAGCTATAGTGTTGAGGAATGTCCGCTATGCAAAACAATGCATAAGCTGGATGCCATCGTGAACGGTAACGGATACATCAAGCTATAGAAGTAAAAAAAGGGGCTTTCGCAGCCCCTTTTTACATAAATTTCTTTTTGCGAAAGTAAATAAAACAAATAATTGCTACAATGACGCATAATATGGTGACATAGAGATACCCAAACCGCCAGGTGATCTCGGGCATGGAGGTAAAGTTCATTCCGTACCAGCCTACAATCAGTGTCAGCGGAAGGAAGACCGTAGTTACAACGGTAAAAATTTTCATAATCCGGTTCAGGTCATACTCCAGCTGTGCATGGTAGGCCTCCCCTACATGAACACTGTATTCCTGCAGCATACGGGTATTATTGCTCAACCGCTCTGCCCGGCTGGAAAATACCCTGAAATAATGAAGATTTTCCTGATCAAAGAGGTCGGCTGAATTTTCCTCAAGCTCTTCCCCAATGGATACAAACTGCTGATAATAATTATCAAGCATCAAGAGCTTTTTTCGGACGGCCGTCAGCTTATAATTAAAGTCCTTGTCCAGCTTAAGGGCATTTATCATATCCTCATAGACACTGATTTCTTCTTCAATCCGTTCCAGGAGGGTATTATCTTCACTGATGAATTTCTCAAGAAAACCGAAGATCAGGCGTTCCTGCGTAATCCTTGTCAAATTCAGATGCTCCAGCAGCTCACGAATTTTTATCCGGGTACTGTTATCCCGGTCCTCAATGATAACAATCAGGAGCAAATTTTTCTTGATAAAAATGCCGAGCCGGTCCTGCAGCTTGATGATTTGATGGGGGTTAATTGCCAGAATGATACCAAACAGGTAATCATAATAGGAATTCAGGGTCCCATGCAGATGCTGGCTGTCATTTTTACATTCGGCAACAGTCAGATAGGAGAAGCCGAATTGACTATAGCAGGCCTCCAGCTCCTGAAGCGTGATAATGCCAAGAGTCAGTATATTCGGGTCGATTTTTTTTAACGAAACTTCCTTTATTTCATCCTGAATCTGATAGTACATAGTAGCTCCTTTCAAGACATTGAAAAATTTATATATCTATAATAAGGAGCTTGGCTCCTTTCAAGACATGAAGTGAAGGCTCTGTGAAATGTCCATATTTATTTTATTATACCTCGAAAGCATAACAAGTAAAGTGGATTTTTACGTGGGGCTTAATATCATTGACAATTATGACAAAACACAGATACCGTCCCTTCGCCGCACCGCCCCTTAGCCATAAACTTCAATTGGAATATCTTGTAATTTTGAGATCGGGATAGGAATATGTCAATATAAGTGTTTCATTCTGATAATAAATAATTTGCTGTTAAAATAGTAAAATTTTTGTAAATCGAAACTACCAAAAATTACCATAAAAAGGTTGCGTTTGAGAAAATTCTATAATATAATTCTGCCAAAAGGATAAAAGACATGAATATAAGCATCGTTTCGGACCGATAAGAACGGATGTGAAGGAGCTGTTAATGAACATTCAGATATTCAATTTCCTGAAGATATTGGGCGCAGCCATCAATGATAGCAGGCAAGAGCTTCTGGAACCGGATTGGGAGAAATTATATGATTATTCCCAGCAGCATTTTGTACAGCCCCTGTTTTATGAGGGGTGTCACAAATATCAGGAATTCCATTCCCTGCCGGAGGACATGAGAAATAAATATTTATCAGTCTCCCTGGATCTGCTGGTAGGGCAGGTCAGAAGAACGGAGGCGTTTCTGGAGGTATATGATAAGCTGGTGGAGTCGGGCTTAAGGCCCCTGGTCTTAAAAGGACTGATCTGCCGTAATACCTATGGGGGACTTATGGACCATCGGCCCTCCGGTGATGAAGATATCTATATAAAGAAAGAGGAGTTTCAAAGCTGTAAGGAGACCCTGCTGCGGTGTGGTTTCATCATGGAGGATATCAGGATAACGGACAGGCTGTTATCTGAAGTATTACATATCAGCTTTTACCATCCAGGGAGCAGGCTTACCATAGAGGTACATCTGTCCTTTCTGGGGCGCTACAATAAGCTTCGCAAAAAAATGGATTCTTATTTTGACAATGCGTTTGAAACGGCGGTCAGTGAAGAAATTTGCGGACATAAGGTTGATACCTTAAATCCAACCAACCATTTTTTGTTTTTGTTTTTTCATTTTTATAAGCATTTTACAATTGCAGGAGCAGGAATTCGTCAGATACTGGATATGGCAATGTATGCAGGATATTATCGTGATAAGATTGCCTGGGAGGTAATTGAGAAAAGTATCAGGGAAATATCAGCCGATCGATTGTACGGTGATATAGTAAGACTTAACAATCAATTTTTTGGATTTGATATGAGGACCGGCTGTGCCGGCTATGACATAACAGCCTTACTGGAGGATGTTATGGAGACCGGTATCTTTGGAAACTCAACCAGAGAGCAGTCTCTAGGCGGGCAATTCATGAAAATAGCTCTTGAGAGCAGCGGAGGACTTTTCCAGCTTTTGTTTCCCGGAGGGGCAATCTTAAGAAGCGGTTATCCCGTGCTGTATGACCGGCCTTATCTGCTGCCGGCTATCTGGATAGTCAGGCTGCACCGATTTGTAAAAAGAAAAGAAATATTTCGCAGAAAGCTTATCAGGGACAGCCTGGCAATCGGAAGATGCAGGCTTAAGCTTTTGAAAAATTACAGTATCATATAGGAGGCTGCCGCATATTTCGGCGCCATAAAATACATAGGAATAAATCATACGAAGGACTAAGCAGGGGAAAATCCATTTCCCGCGCTTAGTATTTTTATTGCCAAATTACAGGTAATTACCATTAAATAGCGGAGGGCCGGAAGGGAGCGCAGATTGTTTTTTCTTGCATATGAAGATCAAAAAAGGATTTCTATTACGAAAAATAGCGGATACCAATATTGTTATTCCAATCGGCGGAGGTAACAATGATCGGAAGGGGATGCTCCTGAACGAGACAGGGAGCTTTCTGTGGAGGAGGCTGGAAGAGGGCCTGGATTTAGAACAGATGGCAGCAGCTCTGTCGAAGGAGTATGGGATTGAGCTTAAAATGGCGCAGACAGACACCGGTAATTTTATCGAAGCATTAAGGTGCGCGGATATGCTTGACCGAGAAAATAGTAAAAAGAAAGTCATATGAAAAGAGGTTCATTATGAAAATACTAAGATTATCAGGTCTGATTGTATTCCTGTTTTCCTTTGCAGTGTTTACATGGTTTAGAATCAGCGAGGTGAAAAGTAGTGATACAACAGGGCCGGTATTTGACTGCAAAGCAGACAGCCTAGCAGTCAGTGTGAAAACAACTGAGGAGGACTTGCTGGAGGGTATAACCGCCTATGACCAGAAGGACGGCGATGTAACAGACACTATAATGATTGAGAAGCTGTCCGGCTTTATTACAGCAGGAAAAAGAAAGCTCACCTATGCGGCTTACGATTCGAGCAATAATGTAACAAAGTATGAAAGAGAGCTTACCTATACGGATTACACTCCGCCCCGATTCTCCATTACAAAGCCCTTCAGCTTCTCTGTAAGTGGGCAGGACAGTATCACCGGCTATCTGACGGCAACGGACTGTATTGACGGAGATTTAACAGATAAGATCACCTATGAGGCGCCAAATGAGATCATGGGGCAGTCTGTTGGTACCTATGAGGTGAAATTCTTCGTAACGAACAGTGCCGGAGATACGGCTTGTCTTCCCGTAACCGTGGAATATCATTATACGGATGCGGACAACGCTGACCGGGTACCGGAAATAGAATTAAGCGATTACCTTATCTATATCAAGACTGGTACGGCCTTTAACCCCAGAAGCTTTTTAAAGGGGGTAAAAATTGGTGCGAAGCAATATTCTATTCAGACAAACCAGTCTATTCCTGCGGCTGACAATGTGATTTCACAGGATAGAATAACAGTGAAATCCGGGGTCAATCAGAAAGAACCAGGTGTCTATGAGGTGAATTATTCCATGACAGAGGACGGCTTTCAGGGGACTACAAAACTGCTGGTGGTTGTAGAAGAATAGGAGAAAAAATGGTTGATAAAGAAAAGAATGAAAAAAGAAATGAAATGGTAATTGACATTTTTGATATATTAAGGGACCTAAGGAAGGATATCTGGCTGATTCTGTTATTCGGTATATCCGTTGCAATGTGCTCCTATGTAGTAGCTCATATCCTATATAAGCCCTCCTATTCTGTCAATGTTACCTATGTTGTTACAGCAAAGGGCTATAACAATATTTACAAAAATTTAAGTACTGCAAATACAGTTGCCCAGACCATGACAAGCATTTTCTCCAGTAATATACTTGAGAATAAAATTGCTTCGGATATAGGCTCGGCAACCATACCGGGAACTGTTAAGGCAAAGGCAATTACCTCGACCAATTTGTTTGACCTGACCGTAAGCTCCTCCAGTCCTAAGCTGGCCTACCGCATTCTTACCTCCATCATGAAGAATTATACCTCTGTCACAAGTGATGTATTTGAAAATGCTGTTTTGAATGTACTGGCCCCCCCGGAGCTTCCCACGGGCCCCGATCATAAATTAAATTCATTAAAAATTATGCAGTGGTCCTTTTTCATTGCAGCGGCGGCAATGACTGCCCTGCTTACCGGGTTATCCGTGATAAGGGATACGATAAAAAATGAAGATGAAGTGATGGAGAAGCTGGATACAAAATTGTTCGGCGTCGTATATCATGAAAATAAATATAAAACAATACGTTCAAGAATTCGAAAAGCAAAGAAAAGTATTCTTATTACCAGTCCCTCCGTCAGCTTTTCCTTTGTAGAAAGTATAAGGAAAATGCGTGCCAAAATCGAATATAAGGCAGCTTCAAGCGGAGGCAATGTCCTGCTGGTTACCAGTGTACTGGAGAACGAGGGGAAGTCTACGATAGCAACAAATTTAGCTCTGGCACTGGCACAAAGGTCCTTTAAGGTACTGGTGATTGATGCGGATTTTTATAACCCTTCCGTTTATAAGATTCTCCAGAAGGAGGAGCAAAATGAACAGGAAATCGGCGAATGTATCAAGAAGTTAAGTGATCTCAAGAATGCCCTGATGTATGATGAGGAAAGCGGGCTGCACCTGCTGCTCGGAAGAAGGCTGTATAAGAATGCCTCCGATTTAATCGCAGGGGAGACCTTCCAGAAATTAATCCAGGTGGCGAAGAAAATAATGGACTATATCATTATTGATGTACCTCCCATTACTACCTCGGCAGATGCGGAGATACTGGCAGATATCGCGGATCATTCCCTGCTCGTAGTGAGGCAGAGTACGGCAATGACAAAAAGCATTAATGATGCCATTGATATTCTGGCAGCCAGTAAATCGGAGCTGCTGGGCTGCGTTTATAATAATGTATATAAGAATATGGCCGGACACAGGCTGGAATATGGCAGCAAATATGGCTATCGGCATTATTACGGCGGCTATGGCAGGAAAGAAACAGCCGGGGAGGGAACAGCCCAGGTG
This sequence comes from Bacillota bacterium, assembly GCA_023407175.1. Next base: position 518,118 of record JAEYMU010000053.1, on the reverse strand, counting down.
AGCACAGCCCAAATGAGCTGATGAAAATACATGGGAGGAATGAGAAAAAGTATGATAGAACATGAAACAATGCTTGAGGAGTCAAATCAGGATATTTTTGTCCTGTTAAGCAATATAAAAAAGGGAATTTTGCGCTTTTGGTGGCTGGTAATATTGCTGGCCGTTCTTACTTCCGGCATCATCTGCCTGGAAATGAAGCAAAGCTATAAGCCGGAATATACGGCAGCCGCCATATTTTCCGTCAAACTGAACTTGAGCTCTGACGGTACAATCTATGAAGATAATCTAAGAGCCTCCCAGCTGTCGGCCACCTTTCCCTATATTATAACCAGCGGGGTCCTAAGAAGCATTATTGCCTCCGATCTGGGAGTGGAAAGTGTGAATGACAGCATCAGCGCAGAGAACGTGGAAGGTACGAATTTGTTTAAAATCAAGGTAACAGCCGAAGATGCAGGATGGGCCTATCAGGTATTACTTTCCGTTATTAAGAATTATCCGAAGGTGGCGGAAACTGTTGTCGGCAGTACTTATCTTGATATCATAGAGGAAACGGGAATTCCGGGTAAGCCCTCGAATTCCTTGAACTATATTAAGATAATGATATTCGGAGCCTTGCCCGGAATGGCAGCAGGCATTCTTATTGTCCTGATCTACGCTCTGACCAGAAAAACAATTCATAATAAGGAGGACTTTGAAGAATTATCAAACATAAGACTACTGGGAACACTGCCTAAGGTGGTCTATAAAAAAAGAGGAAAAAACAAGGAGCGCTGCGTATCCATAAAGAACGAAAGGCTATCTGCGTACAGGGACAATATCTACCGGATACGCAACAGGGTAGAGAAAACCTCTGCGACCAGGGATATTAAATCCATTCTGATCACCAGTGCCCTTCCGGGGGAAGGAAAAAGCACGGTAGCATTTAATCTGGCGCTGGCGTTGGCACAGGAGGGGAGAAGAATAGTGCTGGTGGACTGTGACCTGCATCGTCCCTCCATCAACCGTATGCTGGAGCTTTCAGAGCAAAATAATGGACTTAAAAATTACCTGGAGGATGGAAAGGAGCTGGAGGAGGCAATCCAGTATATGGATGGACTGAATTTATCGGTGCTGGCCTGCGCTGAGGCAGTGGAAAGCTCCTCGGAGATTATAAATTCGGATAAGATACATCATATGGTTGCAAGGCTGAAGGAAAGCTATGATTATGTGATTTTGGATACGGCACCAACAGCGATTTTGTCTGATACCACAGATCTGGCCAGATATGTGGACGGGGCAATTTATATCGTAAAGCAGGATTATGCAAATATAAACCATATATTGGATGGTCTGGAGCATCTGTCGGAAAGCAGCAGTATCAATATCCTTGGATTTGTATTTAACAACGTCAAGGCAAGACTGGGCAGCTACAGCTATGGTTACGGTTATGGAAAATACGGCCATTATGGCTATGGAAGGAAAAAACACGGGAATGAACCTGTGATGGAGGAGTAATAGAACTAGATTGTATGAAGGAGAAAAGCAAAAATGAAGACCTATGAAAAGCCATTGATCTTGACGAATGAGGAACTGATGGAGGGGATATATGCCTGTAGCGGCGGAGGTACAAATGTTTGTAAAAGTATTTATATGAAGGGGATATATCATAGGAATACACGGTGGGAAAATATCCATCCGGGTGATGACAGTGATTCAAAGCATACTGAAATCGAACGGGGCTGTGAGGGATGTCCATATAATTGGGGTGAATGTGCAGTCAATTTTTCAAATGCGCAGCCGGGCCAGGATTCGCGGCCGGGCTGGGAAAGAAAGGGCTATAAGCCCACCGATCCCTATAGCTGGGGAGCCTGACTACATAATACCATACGGTAAAAGGGTGTCGCAAAATGGCGGCCCCGGCTTAAGGGAGCCTGCTTTATGTTCCCCCAGCCGGGGTCCTTCGTTGTATTCACAGGGAGCATCAGAATTCCTGCAGCATAGCTGCCAGTTCATCCTCTGATATAAGCCGGCATTTATGCTCGGAGATGGTATAGACCTTACTGCAAATTCCAAGTACAGTCGGCCGGTGTGTCGTTATGATGCAGGTCCTGGGATATTCATCCCGCATGATATTGCGCAGTACCTTCCGCTCCGTCGCAACATCCAGGGCTGAGGTTGCTTCATCTAAGAGGAGGATGGGGGATTTGCGCAGCAGGGCGCGGGCGATGGAAAGGCGCTGGGACTGGCCTTCGGAAAAACCGGTGCCTCGTTCTCCTACTTTGCTGTGAATACGGTCAGGAAGCTTCTCGACAAACTCCCAGGCACATGCCGCACGAAGGGAGGCAATCATTTCCTCTTCCGAGGCATCCGGCTTCACATTGCGCAGGTTTTCCGCAATCGTACCGGAGAACATGGTGTTTCCCTGGGGAACGTAGGCAAATAGTTTTCTGGTAGAGGGGGAAACCGGGATGGAATCTATCATATTATCGCCGGCATATAAGCGGCAATCCCCCTCCTGTGGCTTAAGCAGCGCAAGAAGAATGCGAAGCAGCGTCGTCTTGCCTTCGCCGGAGGGTCCTACCAGTGCGACAATATCGTGGGGGTGTGCTTCCAGGACGGCCTGTTCAAAAACTCTGGTACCGGTACGATAAGCATAGTTAAGCCCGGTAAGACGAAGACTGATCCCCTTCTCCCGGTAAGTCTCTGGCAGCTCATAGCTGCTGTCCTCCTGTGTATCCTCCTCCTTGGGCATATTAAGAATATCCATCAGACGGCCGGCTGAGGTTGTAATTGATATTGCCGTGGGCACCTGGGAAATCAGTGCATTCAGTGTTCCGGTCAGGGAGGAGGTAAGGCCAAGAAATAGGGTCATAGTACCATAGGAGATGGCATCGCTCCACACACGGTAAATTCCCCAGCCGTAGCAGGCATAGGATACGGCGATGCCAACCATGGACATAAGAATGGAGGTAAGCATGGATAACCGCTGAAAGCCCATCCTCATCTCAAGATATTCCCTTTGCAATTGCCGAAGGCGTTTTGTATATAGCCGGATTAAATCAAAGGCCTTGATAATCTGTATATTGGAGAAGGCTTCCTGATGAAAGCCTGCCATTTTGGCATACATGGTTGAGCTCTCATTGCTATTATTTTGCATACGTAACAGTATGGAGCGGGATAAGAGGATGCTGAAAGGGATACCGGTCACGGCAATGAGTGCAAAGGACGGATCATAATACATAATTATGGCAAAGGAGCTTATGAATTTCACAATATTAATAATAAGGTTGGGAATCCAATTTAAAATTCCGTTGGAAACAACAGAAGCATCCGAATTCCAGCGGGTCAGCAAATCCCCGGTGTGATAGGAGGTAATGGATTCCCAGTCGGTAATAAGGATTTTGTGGAAGATGTCGGATTTGATTTCATTATCCACCCGGATACTAATAAGACTTGAAAAATATCCGGACAGCTGGGACAGGATAATATGACCGACGGAAAGGCCGATGAACCAGCAAAAGGCCTGAATCAGCATACCGGACTGGTGTCCGGTGATAATATCCACCAAGTCCTTGGATACCAGGCTTACTCCGAGGGAGGCACCGGTTTCTGTGAGGCCGGTCAGGGTATAGAAAAGCATAGCCTTTCTATACCGTCCGGCATAACGGTAGATCCATTTTGTACTATTTAGAATGTTTCTTCCCGTATCTTTATTGATTTTTTTTATTTTAGAAAGAAGTGTGTGCTGCATCGTACTTCCCCTGACTAAAGCAGGACTTGATCAAGGAACAGCTTCATCCTCTGGGCTGCGGAGGGCTCCTTTGTGCACAGGAAGCGGTTCACCGGGATAAGGTCTGTTAGTCTGCCGGCAAAATCCAGGTTAGCATCCAGCATTTCCTCCGTCCAGGTTGGGGAGGTAAAACGCTGCATAACCATGAGCTGGCGTTCACTTTTATTTAACGTTTGCAGGTTGTTCTGTGTATGCTGCTTAAGCAGGGTTATTCCGCCCAGAGGAAAATCGCCCGGTGTATAGATACCTGAGGTGCCGCACCAGGGCAGACCGGATACGATGGGCATTGAATTATGTATGCGGATCAAATTCAGATCTCCGTTTAACACGGGAGTTTTGTACAATTCCTGCCATAGCCGGGCATGGGTAGACTTTCCGGTTCCAGAGGCCGCGGAAAATAGCCAGGCTCTGCCCTTATACAGGATTGAGGAGGAATGCAGGGCAAATATTCCCTGCGTCTGGGCATATACCAGATATGCAAGGCGAAAGGCATGAAATAATTTTTCAGCTAATATATCATGATACGGAGGAGCGCAATAAAACCGGGCCTGGGTCCCATCCAGGCTGAGCTGCGTCTGTATCAGTCCGGAGGCGGGAAAATGACTTATGTTATAGGAAGACTGGCTTTGGCATACTTCGATTTCATTGGTCCGCACCAGTACCTCTCCTATGGGAAGGGGACAGGGGGCTGGGGCTTCAATGCGCCAGAACTGCCCGGCAGAGGTCTCATCACAGGAAAAAGTCAAAAGCGAAGGATGAAGTAAGCTCTCCGGCCCATAATAACCAATTACAATACCGCCGATTTTAAAATATCTGTTACACTTAACGGGACTGGCTTCGCTTGCCAGAAGACCGAGAGATTGCATCTGTTCGAGAAAGGAATCAATATCGGACCGCAGAGAAGAAACATCTGCGGCCTCTGTCTTGTAATTTTGCAGGAGATTTTCAAGCATCTGCTCCTTATCTTGCCCCTGCCGCAGGGCATTCCATAAAAAGACACCGGTGTGATTCAATTGAAACCCTCTCCGGTGCAGGGCTATATTTTGACCAATTGGTAATAAATAATGTACTCCGCCTACATTGCGTAATATGTAGCCTTCTGTTGCTTTCATGAAGATCCTCCTAAGAAAAATGTAAAGTGATAACTAAGAGTATAACATGTTTCATAGGAAAATTCCACTATATTAGGAAATATTTGTTAAAATAAGTAAATAATGATATTTATAGCACCTCTCGAATATGAAAGGCCAGTTGGATTTGAAAACGGTCCTCCGGTGAGAACAGCTTGTTATCCAGCAGGTTCTTGATTTTATGAATACGGTAATTAATCGTATTGCGGTGTACATACATCCGGGAGGCAGTCTCTAAAATACTGCCGTCGCTTTCGATATAGTTGCGCAGGGTTTCCAGATAGTCCGTATGGTGTTTTTGGTCAAAGGCCTCAAGGGGACCAAGAATTGTCGAATAAATCTCCTGAAGTATTTGGGTAGAGGGAATGGAAAGCAGAAGCTTATTGACCGGGGAAGCCTGAAACAGGATATAGGGCAGTTCCTGCTTTTTAGCCAGCCTTAATGCAGAACCAGCCTGCTCATACAAAGACGGCATGGAGGTAATGTCCGGCTTTACCTCGCTGGCACCGATATGATGGGAATAATTGATATAGGCAGAGGCTATTTTATCGCTTAATTCCTTAACGATAGGCTCCAGCTGCGGCCCGGTAATCTGGTTAAAAATAAGATAATACTGGTCATTATCCACAAAAATACAATGATGGATATGCCAGGGGTTAATCTGGAGCTTAAGCATTAACAGAAAATTATTTTCAAAATTGGCAGATTGGATGGTATCGGATACCCGGTTCATCTGGATCAGCATCAGGGCAAAGGTACCCTCCAGAAGGAAATTATTCCTTTCCAGGGGAATACGGTATAGATCGGGGGTATTCGGATAAAAGATGGCATTTTTAATTGCCTCCGCATTGGAGATATTCGTATTGTCATTGGCAATAATCCGGTTGCAAAATTCCATGATGAGATCACACAGATGGATATGCCAGGGCAGCACAAACAAAGGAAAATCGTTCCGGTTACATAAATCAAGGATATCTGTCGGAATTTCCTCAATATAGGGTCCGAGATTGACAATCAAGCCGCTGGCCTCCTTACTGATCAGGCCGGTGATGTAATTCTTGAGCCATTCGTCGGAATCCTTTCCCATGCCCGTGGTAATAACCAGCTCATGCCCATGGAGAAAATTAATGGCATGGATATTTTCCATGATGTGGGGCCAGACAAAAAAGTTGGACAAGCCCTTTTCACCGGCAACCAGCTCCAATTGAAAAGAGGAGCGCCCGGAATAATATACTTCCTTCAGTTGAATCGCCATGATAACCTTCCCTTCTGGTGTAAACCTGCGAATTTGGGCGGCAGCACAAATTTGCCGTGTGGAAAATCTTGATTTTCCACACTAACCTCCCTGATGCCGATGTTACGGCATCTTTTCTTTCTATTCCACATATTTGTGCTTACAGCACATAAAATCAAATAAATTTATGATGATTGGGCATATTTCTATTTTATCCAGTGTGCTGTATGATGTCAAATAATAAATCACAATCCATTAGGAGGATAAGTCATGTTAAGCAGGGAATTACCGAAAATAGTAACGAAAACCGTCCCAGGCCCTAAGGCAAAGGAAATCATAGCCAGGAGAGAAGCGGCTGTCCCGGGAGCAATCAAATGTATATATCCGGTTGTTATGAAGGAAGCAGCCGGAGCAATGATCGAGGATGTTGACGGCAACTTATTTTTAGACTGGGTAGGCGGTGTTGGAGTACTCAACGTAGGACACACCCATCCTGAGGTTTCTGCTGCGATTAAGGAGCAGGCAGATAAGTATCTTCATGGAATGTTCAATATTGTTACCCATGAGGGGTATGTGGCACTGGCTGAAAAGCTGAATGAGGTAGTGCCGGTGAGAGGTACAAGGAAGAAGACCTTCTTTGCCAACAGCGGTGCGGAAGCAGATGAAAATGCTGTCAAGATAGCAAAGGCATATACAAAGAGACCGAATATCATTGTATTTTCCGGTGCTTTCCACGGAAGGACCATGCTGACCATGGCGATGACCTCCAAGAAGGCCTATGCACTCGGTATGGGGCCCTTCCCAGACGGAATCTATCGCGCGGAGTTTCCTTACCTGTACAGAAAGCCGGAGGGAATGACGGATGAGCAGGCAATCGAATATTATATCAAGAGACTTAATGCCGTATTTGAGGAAGCATCTCCGGCGGATTATGTTGCTGCAATTGTGGTGGAGCCTTTACAGGGTGAGGGCGGCTTTATTCCGGCACCGATTGAATGGGTTAAGGCTGTCAGACAGATTTGTGACAAGCATGGAATTATGCTGATTGCTGATGAGGTACAGAGCGGCTTTGGCAGAACCGGCAAGCTTTTTGCCTCCCAGTACTGGCTGGAGGCCGGTTGTGAGCCTGATATTATTGCTACTGCAAAATCCATTGCAGGCGGTGTTCCCCTTAGTGCAATTATAGCAAGGGAAGAAATCATGGATTCTGTCATTGGCGGAACTATCGGCGGAACCTACGGCGGTAATGCTCTGGCTTGTGCAGCCGGACTTAAGGTGCTTGAAGTGATTGAAAAGGATAAGCTCTTAGACCGAAGTGTGGAGATTGGCAGAAAATGCTTTGAGAAGTTCAACCAGTGGAAGGAAAAATACGAGGTGGTAGGAGATGTCAGAGGGCTGGGCTCCATGATCGGAATTGAATTTGTGGAAAGCAAGGCAGCAAAGGTGCCGAATGCGGGGCTTGTATCCGCTCTGGTTTCAGAATGTGCACAGAACGGCTTGATTATTGAAAGTGCCGGAGTTTACGGAAGTGTAATTCGCTTCCTGGCTCCTCTGGTAATTACGGAGGAACAGCTGGAAGCCGGCTTTGAAATTCTTGAAGCGGCAATAAAAAAGCTTAGCTAAAGAAATGGAGCCAATATGATAAAACAGTTTCGGGTTATGCCCACGATACATCAGATTGATACCTGCAAGGAATTCGTAGAGGAATTCCGGATTGGTGAAGGGGATTTGATATTGACAAATCCTTCCTACTATGACAGTTATTTTGGAAGCTTGATTAAGGGTGCGACAGTCATATATGTGAGGAATTACGGGACGGGTGAGCCTACAGATCTTATGGTTGAGGCCATCTGGCAGGATATTAAGACGTTAAGCTTTCGCCGGGTCATTGCAATCGGAGGCGGTGCAATCATCGATATATCAAAGCTTCTGGTTCAGGAGACTGTCTCTCCGGTGCTTGATCTGTATGATAAGAAGCTTGAGACGAAGAAGGTAAAGGAGCTGGTGATTGTTCCGACCACCTGCGGAACCGGAAGCGAGGTGACCGGGGTATCGGTAATTGAGCTGACGCAAAGAAGGACAAAGCTGGGACTGCAGTCAGATGAGGAATATGCCGATTATGCCGTATTAATTCCTGAGCTGCTGAATAGCCTGCCCTTTCCGGCCTTTGCAACCAGTTCTATTGATGCCCTGATACATGGCGCTGAGTCCTTCCTGTCACCGAAGGCAGGCGCATTTACCGAGCTGTTCTCGAAGGAGGCTATCCGGCTGATTATAAAGGGCTATCAAAGAATTGCCAGGGAGGGGGAGGAAGGAAGGCTTCCGATTATGGGAGAGTTTCTTCTTGCCAGCACCTATGCGGGAATCGCCTTTGGCAATGCCGGCTGCGGGGCGGTTCATGCCATGAGCCTGCCCTTTGGAGGAGCTTACCATGTACCTCACGGAGAGGCTAATTATGCCCTGTTTCTGGGCGTGTTCAAAACCTACCAGCGGTTGAAGCCGGTGGGAAAAATCCAGATTTTCAACCGCCTTTTGGCAGAGTGCTTAGGCTGTGCGGAGGATGAGGTATATAAGGAGCTGGAAAAGCTTTTGGATATTATAATGAAAAGGAAGCCCCTAAGCGCTTATGGAGTTAAGCGGGAGGATTTGATTGCATTTACCGAAAATGTCATGACGAAGCAGGGCAGACTGACAGCGAATAACTATACGCAGATGGATGCGGATACCGTACTGAAAATCTATACGGTGCTATATTGACAAAAAAATGACGCATGAACTAATCGGCAGCCCACAGCATCGGCAGCTGACGCCGGGGACCTATGATAATTTGTTTTCTTAGAGATTATCATAGGTCCATTTTTGTCCATACCCTTACATTTTTTTCAATAATTGAAGGATTGATCTGTTATTTATATCGTGTACATGCTATAATACAAGTTATCGAAGTTTTTTGAGATAAAAGGCGTGGTTTATGTACTGTGCAGCCTACACGGACAAAAGAGGAGCAGCAGGATATGATTTATTTGGCATTGGTTTCTTTAATTGCGGCAATCTTATATTTTTATGTAGGATATCAGGCATATCGGTCGAATCGGAAATCCCGATTATGCAGGATATTTTTTGTCCTAAATCTTAGCATGGCAGTCTGGTCCTTCGGGGCTGGATTTCTTTATGTAGCAGCCGATCCCGGAGAATATTGGCTTTGGAATAAAATTGCAGCCCTTGGGTGGTGCAGCTTTGAAGCCTTTGTCCTGTACTTTGTCCTTGAATTGACGGGTAACCGGCATATCAGACATTGGTATATCAAGCTGATTGTTCTGCTTCCGGCGGCGGTCTTTTTATCGATAGTGCTATTTTTGTTTGGCCCCGGTATTGCAACAAAGGAGTGGGTGGCAACCTTTTTTTACATCGGTAATTTCCTGTATAATTTTACTTATCTGGCAGTCAGTATATTGCTGATGTTTTTATGGGGATACCGGTCAACCAGTAAGATCCAGAAGAAGCAGGCCTACATCATATCTGTTTGCAGTATTGTCCCGTTCCTGATGAATCTGCTGATGCAGCAGATTCTCCCTGCGCTTCATATCATCCGTCTGCCCTATGTGGGTCAGATTCTGACTCTGATTATGCTTCTTGGGGCATATTATGCGATAACGAAATACCAGTTTATGTCGATTCCCTCTGCGCTGATCACGAAGGAGCTATTCTGCGAACTGACAGGACTGGCTTTGTTAACCGATGCCCATGGGTTTATCATGAAGGCCAACAGACAGGCGCAGCAGCTGCTTGGCTTTTCTATGGAGGAGGTTTTAGGAAAGCCTGTTTCTGCTATCCTTAGACGGGAGGATGTTCTTGGACAGGAGGAGCTCAGCCAGGTTATGGGGGATTTTGAACAGTTGCAGGAGAAGAAAAGATTTGAAGATGTTATCATTTTCACGAAAACAGGAAATATAATTCCCTTCAATCTCTCTCTTATTCCTCTGTTTATCGATGGCGGTATTTTGGGCGGAGTGCTGTTGATCGGTGAAGATATCCGGGCAACGAAAGGCTTGGAGGAAGAAATTGAAAGGCACAGGCATACCAATAAAAGGCTGCAAAAAAGTGAAGCGATGTACCGGGCTATTCTGGAGAAAGCACCGGTATCCATCATGCTGTTAAATAGAGGCACAGGAAGGGTCATGTATCTGAATTCTCACGCGGAGGAGCTGTTTGGCGCGCAGGGAGAGGAGCTGCTTGGCCATGCTGTCACGGATTTCTTTGTAAATGTACAGGAAGTGGATTCCCTGATTGTGAGCTATAACAAAAATGAGCCCATTAGTAACCGGGAAATCCATTTGACGAGAAAGGACGGTTCCTTATGCATCGGCCTGCTTACCGTGATACCCTCCTTCTACCGGGAAGAAGAGGTGATTATTTCCTGTATTATTGATATAACCGAACGAAAGAGTGCTGAGGAAATGCTAAAGCGGAACAACGCTTATATTAATAAGCTCAACAAGGAGCTGATGAATGTGAATACCAATCTGATGAACAAATCGGCAAGGGATGGACTCACAAACCTGTACAATCACCAATATATCAATGAGGTACTGGATGACAGGCTGAAGGAAAGCCTGGAAAGTAAGAGAAGCCTTTGCCTTATGATGATGGATATCGATCATTTTAAACGGGTAAATGATAAGTATGGACATCTGATCGGGGATAGGGTTTTGCAGGTGGTATCCGAAATGCTGCTGTCTAATACCCGCAAGGAGGACAGCATTGGACGCTACGGCGGGGAAGAATTTATCATAATCCTGCCGGATACCGTACTGGAGACAGCTCTTGAAATAGCAGAGAAAATACGTGCCAGTATCTTTGCATATGATTATGGGATCGAAGACCTCAAGGTGAGTATCTCGATTGGCGTGGCCCAATACGAGGGAGAAACCTCAAGCGCCTTTATCAATAAGGCCGACGTGCTTTTATATCAGGCAAAAGCAAACGGCAGAAACCGGGTGGAAGGTGTATTGCTTTAAGCATTTAAAAAGAAATATCCTGCTGCTATAAAACTTTAATATTCCAAGGGTAAGTTATTATTTTCCCTGTACTACGGCCTCATTCCCCTGCATACAATGTAACAACAACGATAATAAGGGGGAATGCGTTCCATAACAGGCTGGAACGCAGACACTATGAAAGGCTATATAGAGGAACGTGCGGTTGAAATCGCGAATTTTATTATCGACAATAATGCGACGGTAAGACAGACTGCAAAGCAATTCGGGATTTCAAAATCAACGGTACATAAGGACGTAACGGAACGTCTGACGCAAATCAACCCCTCCCTCGCCGAAAGAGCACGGGTGGTCCTGGACCTCAACAAGTCAGAACGGCATATCAGAGGCGGCCTGGCAACAAAGGAAAAATATCTCCATAAGACAAGATTTAATCAGGTTTATTAAAAGCAAATATGGTTACGCGGTGGAGAGATTGTTACCAGGGGTAAGTCCTGGGATAATCTCTTTCACTATGGCAAAGATTTGGAAAATAGCCTTGATGAGGTTGTAAAACACTGCTTAGTACAAAAGAATATAGGAATAACGTATCATGTAAAACAGAAGAAATTTGTTCAATAATTAGAACTAAGATAATATTACAATAAATCCGATATATAAATATCTGAAAGGCTTGGGATGGAGGGAACCAGCATGGTACAGGCCTATAATAATATGCTGGCGGGCTTCCCGATAAAAAGGGAGGTCTTATATCCGGCAAAAAACAGGGCGGAATTAAAACGGGTTTACGATAATATCGTAAGCCTTAGTAAGCGTTCGCCCTATTATAAAATTAACCTCTCCCAGGAAAATCAGGAATATGCCATTCAGATCAAGGAAATGGCTTTGGAGCTCAAAAGCAGACTCATTCATATGCAGGAGCCGGAGGTATCGGGTTTTCAAAGTAAAACAGTTTTGGTAAGCGACGAAAACATCCTGTCGGCAAGGCTGATTCATGAAAATACGGAGTCCCTGCCTGAAGCAATAGAAATTAAGGTAAATAAGCTTGCAAGCGTACAGATCAATAAAGGAAAGGAGCTTTTGAACACCTCCTTTGCATTCCCGGTAGGCGAATATCAATTTGTCGCCAAGGTGGGAGACGAAAGCTATCAGCTTAAATTTACTCAGGAACAAAGAATGAGTAATTTAGATACTCTTAAGAATATTGCGGACTATATCAATCAATCAGTGCCCGGTATCAGTGCCATGGTGGAAAAGGCAAATAAAAAGGACTACAGTCACATGACAATAGCCGGGGACATGTCGGGAAGATTTGGAGAGAGGAGCTTTGCCTTTGACGATGATGAAATCTACAAGGAAGGCGTCGTGGATTTCTTTGGACTAAACCGTAATGTTCAGGAAGCCTCCTATTCGGAGTTTGAATTAAACGGTGCCTCAAAGCAAATAGCAACCAATACGTTTCATCTGGAGAATGTTCTTCAGATTTCCTTAAACCGCAGTGGAGAAGAACCGGTAACCCTGAAAATAACTCCCGACAGTGATAAAATCCTTACGGCAGTGGACCAGGTACTGACGACCTATAATAACCTGATTTCTGTTGCAAAAAGCCGTGTGGAGGATAGTGAAGGACACTACAACGCATCAAAATTAATTAAGGAATTAAAAAATCTGGAACAGGTATACGCCGTGGAGCTGGAAAGCTGTGGGATAAAATTCAAAGAGGACGGAACTTTATCAAAGGAGGAGGCTCTCGCAGCAAAGGCGGCCCAGGATGGCAGAATGGAGGAGCTTTTTACAAGAAAAAACGGATTTATCGGGAGGCTCTTTGATAAGGCGGAAGCCATTGCGATAAATCCGATGGATTATATGGAAAAAACGGTGGTTACCTATCCCAACAGCGAGAAGACGAACTTTAGCAATCCTTATGTAACCTCTATGTATAGTGGTATGTTATTCAGCTCTTATTGTTAAGATAAGAGCTTGTTTTTACATATTCGCTGGGTGTAATGCCAATTCGTTTCTTAAAAATTCTGCTGAAATAATTCGGGTCCTTGTAGCCAACCATAAAGCAAACCTCCTTAACGGTCAGGCTGGTATTGGTCAGAAGCTCCTTAGCCCGCTTCACACGAAGCATGGAAAGCCAGTCGATAAAATTAAAGCCGGTAGTTTTCTTAATTAATTTGCTGAAATACTGGGGGCTGATATTTACCTGGGCGGCCATATCCTCCAGGGAGATATCATCGGTATAATGATTTTCCAGATATTCACGGGTGGCTTTCACGATGTGATTGGTATAATCGATTGTGGTCTGGGGCTTAACATAGCTGGTGATACTAATAAACCGCTGGAATCCAAACTCGATCAGATCGTTTCCCTCAAGCTCCATTAACTCCTTGATATATGCAGAATAGTTAATCTGCTTTAGGTCGGTGGGATCATCCTGCCGCATGGCATGATTGGTCAATACAAGAATCTCGATAATCTTATTACGCTTTATGTCGTCACTCAACGGTCTGATCCATTCCATAATAATTCCCAGATAATCATAGGCCTCTGTTTTGCGTAACCGGATTGCTTCTATCAGATGCTTTTCCGTTTCAAGATAATCAATACTATTATTTTGAAAGGTGCTTTTATATTCAAGATAATTGGTGATGTTGTCCGTAGTATTATAATACATACAGGAAAGGGCATCAATAAACGAAGTATAGATGGAGTGGATGCTTTGCATGGTACCAATAGCTGCCTTTACCGAAACGGCATATTCCTGCTCGATGGCTTTGATCAGTTCACGGGATAATGCAGTGCTTTCATCAATCTGTTCCTGATCCTCAAGCATGGCATCATGGCTGACCAGCAGGCTGATACGGTTAGTAATCAGAGGACCTACGGTATAATTTGTATTCCAGGTCAGCTTCTTAATCAGGCGGTACAAATTAAGATCATCGAAGGGGGAACCGGAGGCATGGGTCTTGGCCCGGCCATTAATTTCAAATATAATAAGATAAGCATATTCCTTGATCTGAAATAATCGCTGAAAACTCATAATTTCCAGAGGAGTACAGCCTCTGAAGAACAGGGAGAACATATAATTTCTTTCGATAAACATACGGTAATCGTCCAGCGTCAGCTTTTGATTGGAAGTAATAATATCCATTTGCAGGCTATCCCAGAAATCTTTCTGCTCCATGGAATCTATTCTATCATAAAGCTCCATAATAACACCTCCTTTACTGGAGTTTGGAATATAGTACCATGGTACTTAATAAAGTATAACATAATATGATAAAAAATGCATCACCAAATTATGGATATTCCGTCGAATCATAGATATTTCACATATTTAATAATATTTAATATTTTGATATCAATTTTGCCACATAATTGCCAACTCTTGAAACTAGGATAAAACCTATAAAAGACGCATAGACGGGCAGAATGGGGGCTTCAAATGATGAAACGGAGACTTGAATTTAACAAATCCGGTATGAAATCAGGACTAATTTTTCTTATGGCAGCTTTCTTTGCGCTTTTTGCATTTCTACCGAAGGAAGCCCTTGCCCAAAGCGTGAAGGCAAGCAACGATCCCTATTCCGACGCCCAGTGGTATATCAGCAATCCGGGATATTATATTTCCTATACCTCAGGAACCGGCAAGAAGCTAAGCTCTACCGAGGGTATTGACTTAAATGTGGCAAAGGCCTGGGAAAGCATGAAGGAAAATGGGATATCCGACCGTGAGGTAGTTGTTGCGATCATAGACACCGGAGTTGACTATAAGCACAAGGATTTGGCCGGACATATCTGGATCAACGAAGGTGAGATAAAGGATGACCATATTGATAATGATAACAATGGATATGTAGATGATTATTATGGCTGGGATTTTTATAATGATGATGCAAGTGTCTGCCATTATGAAAAGGGTAAGAATACAGCCGACGAGGAGGACTCGGACAATCACGGCACACATATCGCCGGAATTATTGCTGCTACTGCAGATAATGGCACAGGAATTGCAGGAGTTGCTTCCAATATAAATATAAAGCTGATGATCTTAAAGATTAATGGCGGTAAGGATAAAGAAGGGAAGATATCGGATGCGATTGAAGCAATCAGATATGCGGCGATGATGGGTGCCGATATCTGTAATCTAAGCTGGGGAACCAACGAATATTCCGAAGAGCTGTATCAGGTTATGAAGGAATCCAATATGCTTTTTGTCGCCGCAGCGGGAAGCGAAAATAAAAATAATGATGAGATTCCCGTATATCCGGCAAGCTTTTCCCTTGATAATCTAATTTCGGTTACCTCGGTTAATGCAGACGGAGAGCTTCCTTTACTGGCGAACTACGGAGCAAACTCCGTTGATATAGCAGCACCCGGTGAGATGATTTACAGTACCGTTGTCGGAGGCTACGCCATGAAGGGCGGTTCCTCAATGGCCGCTCCCCAGGTAACAGCGGTTGCAGCCTTACTGTACTCCTGCAGCGATCACGCCTATGCCTCAAATATAAAGGATATTATATTGAAGCATTTGAAGCCACTTTCACAGCTGGAAGGAAAAGTGAGGTATCCCGGTATCCCGGATGCTTATGCCTGCATCCTGGCACAAAGTGAAATACGCCGGGATAATGCGGCTCCCAAATTAAGCCCTAAGACAAAATACAATAAAAATATAATTACAGTAACAATGAATGCTAGGGATTCAGGCGGTTCAGGTATTCGGTCCATCCGATGGATTTATGGCAAAAAGGACGTAGTTGATTTTAAGCATGGTACAAATGGCACCCGGGTGGAAGAGAATCAGGTGGATTTGTCGGTGGCGGGAACCTATACCTTTTATATTGCCGATTACGCCGGAAATGAGGCGGCCTTTACCTACGAGGTAACCGATGACAAGACGGCACCAAAGCTATCCGTATCCTATACCGTGGCAGCAGATTATGAAAAGCGGACTGTTACGATTAAGGCAAGTGACACTCAAAGCGGTATCAAGCGCATGAAGTATATGGCAGGAAAGAAGACGGCAAAGGATTTTCTGCCTGCGGATGCAGGAAAGAAGATCAGCCTTAAGGATGGAAAGGGCAGCTTTTCAGTAAAAAAGGATGGTACCTATACCGTTTTTGCCGCAGACTACCGGGGGAATATGACGGTAAAAGTAATTAATGTAAAAACGGTGAAAGCCTCAGGACTTAGCTTTAAGGAAAAGGATATAAAATTAAGGCCGGGCGAGGAGTACTATCTTAAGGTGACTATCGTACCGGAAAACAGTACGGACATCGTAAGCTATACAAGCCGGAATGAGCAAATCGCGATGGTTACAAGCAACGGTAAAGTAACAGCCCTGTCCGATGGAACAGCCTTTATCACAGCAGAAACTGCAAACGGCATCAAAATCATTTGTAAAATCACTGTATTTTCCGATGCTTAAAGCCAGGTTGAAAAATCATTGAATTTTTCAACCTGGTATGCTGTCCCAATCTATATAAAAAATATATTGACGTATCCGAATGGGTATGATATAGTTAGAAAGCGACGTTAGAGGGCTTTTTTTTTATGCCTAAAAAATGGCCCGATGCAAGTTTAATAATTTACGCAACAAGAGAAAGCGGAGGTGGATATTGTGCGCGTAAAAATCACATTGGCATGTACAGATTGCAAACAACGCAATTACAACATGACGAAGGATAAGAAGACACATCCAGACAGAATGGAAACAAAGAAGTACTGCAAGTTCTGCAGAACCCACACATTGCACAAGGAAACAAAATAATATTAACTGAAAGGGAAGTGAAGACATGGGAGAGGTTACTAATTCTACTGCCGAAAAGACTACCAAGAGAAGTTGGTTTAAAGGTCTGAAAAGCGAATTCAAGAAAATCGTATGGCTTGATAAAGAGACTCTTGCTAAACAATCAGTTGCTGTTATTGGTGTCACAATTGTTCTGGGCGCAATTATCTTTTTACTTGATAATGTAATTGATTTTGGAATTGCACAGATAATTAGGTAAAGGTGATTATATGGCAGAAGCTAATTGGTACGTAGTTCACACCTATTCAGGGTATGAAAACAAAGTAAAAGCGAATATCGAGAAGACAATTGAAAACAGAAAGCTGCAGGATCAGATTCTGGAGGTATCTGTACCGATGCAGGATGTCATTGAAGTAAAGAATGGCGTAAAGAAGCGTGTTCAAAAGAAGATGTTTCCAGGCTATGTATTACTTTATATGGTGATGAATGACGACGTATGGTATGTTGTCCGTAATACCAGAGGTGTTACAGGCTTTGTCGGTCCCGATTCAAAACAGCCGGTTCCCTTAACTGATACAGAGATGCGCAGTATGGGAATTAAGAGCGATGAGGTTACACTTGATTTTGAAATCGGTGATATGATAACGGTTGCATCCGGTGTATGGGAGAATACAACAGGCCAGATCAGAAAAATCGATCCGCATAAGCAGGTTGTTACGATCAGCGTGGATATGTTTGGCCGTGAAACCCCGGTTGAAATTGGCTTCGGTGAGGTAAAGGTTCGCAGATAATTGTATGCAATGAAATGTTCGAAGAAAAGATGAATTAATTCATCCGATGCACTATTTATGCAATGCATGTCCTTTATGCAATGCATGTTATATATGCATTATGCAGTTCGTCACGTGGGAGGGTTAATCCCGAAAACACCACATTTATCAGGAGGTATGCTATCATGGCAAAAAAGGTTACAGGTTACATCAAATTACAGATTCCAGCTGGCAAGGCGACTCCGGCTCCCCCGGTAGGTCCCGCACTTGGTCAGCATGGCGTGAACATTGTACAGTTCACAAAAGAATTTAATGCAAGAACAGCAGATCAGGATGGAATTATAACTCCGGTTGTAATTACCGTATATGCCGACAGAAGCTTCAGCTTTGTTACGAAAACACCGCCGGCAGCAGTATTATTAAAGAAAGCACTGAATCTGAAATCCGGTTCTGCAGTTCCGAACAAGACAAAGGTAGCGACGATTTCAAAAGCAGAGCTTAGAAAAATCGCAGAGTTTAAGATGCCTGACTTAAATGCCGCAAGCGTAGAAGCAGCAATGAGCATGATCGCCGGCACTGCAAGAAGCATGGGCATCACCGTAGTAGATTAATAAGAATGCAGCAGCAGGCTTGAAAGAGAGTCTGCGATCAAGAATCTATTAATGTGGGAGGATATGCCGAACAAGAAATATGTTCAGCAGACAGAATATGCGATGTTCTGTTTTCTTCCGGTATAACCACTAGGAGGTTTATAGAATGAAAAGAGGAAAGAAATATATTGACTCTGCTAAGTTAATCGACAGATCCGTTCAGTACGATGCAGCAGAGGCAATCGGTTTAGTAAAAAAATCAGCGGTAGCTAAATTTGACGAGACAGTAGAAGCACATATCAGACTTGGTGTTGATGGCCGTCACGCTGATCAGCAGGTACGTGGTGCCGTAGTATTACCTCATGGAACAGGTAAGAAGGTACGTGTACTCGTATTTGCAAAGGGTGAAAAGGCAAACGAAGCCCTGGCAGCAGGTGCAGACTATGTTGGCGCAGATGATCTGGTGCCGAAGATTCAGAATGAAAATTGGTTTGAATTTGACGTAGTAGTAGCAACTCCTGACATGATGGGCGTTGTAGGCCGTCTTGGTCGTGTACTCGGACCCAAGGGCTTAATGCCGAATCCCAAGGCCGGAACCGTAACGATGGATGTTACTAAAGCGGTTAACGATATCAAGGCCGGTAAGATCGAATACAGACTTGACAAGACAAATATCATTCACGTTCCGCTCGGTAAGGCTTCCTTTACAGAGCAGCAGCTGATTGATAATTTCCAGACCTTAATTGGTGCTGTAGTGAAAGCAAAACCCTCCGCAGCAAAGGGTCAGTATTTAAGAAGTGTAACCTTAGCTTCCACAATGGGCCCTGGCATCAAGCTTAACACAGCAAAGTTAAGTTAATGTAATATTTATTCCGATATTAATTGCAAATTTAATGGAATGAAAACAATACAAGAGCCTGTTAAATGCTTCGTCATTTAACAGGCTCTTGCTTTTTTATAGGGAAATTCTTTCATAAAAGCCCCGTGTGGACCGATTTTTATCATAGATTCTGTTAGACTTTCCGGATTTTACCCATACTTAAGTAAAAATAAGTAATTCGGTAAAATGTAGAAATATAGATTATGGAACGTGTTTTAAGCTTTCTTTAAGGTTTTTTTATATAATAGTAAGTGTTGATTGTGATTTATGATGAATGCCGATGATAAAACGGCTCTGGTTATTAACTCAAGAAGCAGGTGATCAATATGCGAGTGCTAATTATTGAGGATGAACGCGGTTTGTCAGATTCCCTCGGTACGGTGCTGAAGAATGAAAATTATATCGTTGACAGCTGTTACGATGGTGAAAGTGGTTTTTATGCCGCCTTATCAGATATTTACGATGTCATCCTCCTTGATGTGATGCTGCCTAAGATGAATGGATTTGAAATACTTCAAAAGCTGCGCAAGGAAAAAATATCAACGCCGGTTTTGATGCTGACTGCCAGATTTTCCATATCGGACAAGGTAAAGGGGCTGGATGCGGGCGCGGATGATTATCTGACGAAACCCTTCATGATGGAGGAATTACTGGCACGGATACGTGCCTTATGCCGCAGGCAGGGGGAATTACGCACGGATGTGCTGGTATTCGGTGATCTGGAGCTGTACCCGGCAAAATCTAAGCTATATTGTACGGAGACAGGAAAATCCGTACAGATCCCACAGAAGGAATTGCAGATACTGGAATACCTGATGCTCAATAAGGACCAAATTGTGACAAAGGAGCAGATTTTTCTGAAGATATGGGGCTATGAAAGTGAAGCAGAGTTAAACAACATTGAGGTGTATATTTCATTTACCCGTAAGAAAATACTCTTCATTGGTGCAAAGGTTAAGATCAAAGCAGTCCGAGGTATTGGCTATGAATTGGAGTTGAATTAATATGATTAAGCGTTTTCGAATTAAGGTCACTGCGATCATAATGGGGGTGCTGACCCTTCTATTCATAGGTATTCTGGTGGCAATCTACTTTGCCAGCTATCAGAAAAGTGTAGATCGGACAGAGGCAGTGCTGAAGAAGCTGTGCAGAAAGGCCGGCTTTGAACTGCTGGACAAGCCAAAAAACAGCAGCAGGTATTCCAATTATTTTCTGGTTCTTGTCGGAGAGAACAAGGAAATATTAAAAATATCCAATGATGATTCCGGATATACGGATAAGGAGCTTGGCAATATGGCGGCACAGCTGGTGGATAAAAGGGGCATGAGAGGCAGCGTGGATAATTTTTCCTATTATAAGATAAGGCGCAAGACTGGAACCTATGTTGCCTTTGCGGATAATAGCCAGCAAACGGATTATTTGAATTCCCTGCTTTATACTATGCTGTTTTTTGGAAGCTTTGGAGTGGCTCTTTTATTCCTGTTTTCGATTGGGCTGTCAGGCTGGCTGGTCGCACCCATTGCGAATGCTTTCCAGAAACAAAAGCAATTTATATCCGATGCCAGCCATGAGTTGAAAACTCCGATTGCAATTATTACTTCCAATGCCGATACACTGGAGCGAGAGGTCGGGGAGAAGAAATGGATCGAATATATACGAACAGAAGCCTCAAGAATGAATGGCCTGGTATCGGACTTGCTGCAACTGGCGGCAATGGATTCCTGGGAGAACAGGAATATGTTCGAACGGTTGAATCTTAGTGAACTGGTACTGGGGATTGCCTTACCCTTTGAAAGCATTGCCTTTGAAAAGCAGGTTAATCTGAATGAAGAGGTCGAGAATGATATTTATATCCTGGGAGACAGAGTTCAGCTTGGGCAGCTGATCGCGATATTAATTGACAATGCTTTAAATTATGCACAGGGCAATGGAAACATTCTGGTCAGGCTGTCGCAGCGTCGCGAGAAAAAAATACTTACGGTGTCAAATACGGGCGAGGAGATACCGGCCTGTGAACGAGAGCATATCTTCGAGAGGTTCTATCGCCTGGATAAGGCACGGGTCAGGGAGAATGGAAATTATGGACTGGGTCTTGCCATTGCGAAATCCATTGCGGAAAACCATGACGGTAAAATTTCCGTAACCAGTAAAAATCATATCACAACCTTTAAGGTGGTATTTTAACCACTGCAAAGAATGGAGGTAAGGTTGAATAAAAATGCGTATTCAACTATTGATTTGAGTGCGCGTCGCAACGCGCAGATGGGTATAAAAATGAAAAAAAAATTAGCTTATGTCATGATGGTAACGATATTGCTGCTGTCCTTTGCTGCGTGTTCGGAGAATAAATCCGAAGATACGGCAGGCGATAGCAGCAATGAGCAGGAAGGGATATCGGAAGAGGTAACGCAGTCACCGGAAGAGGACGACAGTACGGCAAAGGATCTGGGTGAAACACAGGAATTCCAGCAGGTCGATATTTCGGCAGCCGGTTGGACCATTCTCCTTGAAAATTATATGAGGGATACCTCTATGAAAAACGCGGCTACCGTACTTGGCTATACCGACACTACAACAACCGAATTTGTACAGGAGGCGCCGGAGGGGAAGGAATACTTTCTGATTAAGCTAAAGCTTGAAAAGGACGACAGCAAGGAGAATGTACAATGGGATAAAGTGACCCTGACAGACCAGGAGAATCAGGTTTATTACCGGACGGAGGATGTATTTATTGAAGACCTCGGAATGAAACGGGTACCTGGAACAGATTTGAATTTTGGCTCAAACGAGGGCTGGATTGCTTTTGAAATTAATGAGGGCGCCAAGGGGTTGAAGCTTACGATTCAATTTGATGATGCTGTCTCGGAATATACCTTTGATTGAGAAGGATGGGCTGAAAATAATGATGAAATCAGATATGCTGCGAAGTGGAAAGCAAATAATATTTATGATTACGGCCGTCTGTGTTTTAGCAGCCATGACCGGTTGTAAGCAGAAGGATACCAGTAGCGAAGTGGTTGCTACTCCGGCTGTGAGTGATAAGGAAGATGAGGCCGCAGAGGATACGGAGGCCTACAGCTTGGAGGGTGAAGTTCAGACGGCTCCGGAATTTGCCCAGGCAATTGTCACAAATAGTAATCAATATACTTATACGGGTACGCTGGAGGCCAAAGAGGATAGAGTTTTGCAAAGCTACCAGCTGGACCAGGAGCTGGGACAGGAATTGGAGCAGGGATCATATACCTTCCAGGACCCCTTTATCGTACTGAACCCCTTTGGCAATTCACCCCTGACTGCAGTTGTGCTGTTTCAGACAGAGGAGGAGTGTCCGGTTCGTGTTACTGTAAAGGGCCATACGGAGGCAACAGATGTTGTGGGTAATGTGGACTCCGAGACCCTGCACCGTGTTCCGGTCATCGGCCTGTATCCGGGTGAGGATAACACAGTGGTACTGCAGCTGCTGGATGAGAAGGGCAATGTAACCCAGGAGAAGACAATAACCATAACGACAGATCCGCTGCCCTCCTCCATGGAGAAGGTAGTAGAGGTGGAGGAATCAGCAGAAGCTTCCGCCTACGGGCTGATTGAAGTATCCGGCTTTGGGACACCCTATCCCTTTGCCTTTGATACGGAGGGCCACGTCAGATGGTATCTGTCGGAAACCTATGCAAGCTATGGTTATTTTCCTCTTTCTAATGAACACTTTATCGTCATGGATGCGGATGTAATGATACAGACCTATGAAAAGCCCCATGCACAGCAGCTCTATGAGATGGATTATCTGGGCCGGGTATATCAGATTTATATGGTTGAAAACGGTGCGCACCATGAGGTAATAGAGAAGACACCCGGAGGAAACCTGCTGGTTTTGACAAATTCCATCGATGAGCATGTTGAGGACATGGTTCAGGAAATTGACCGGAAAACCGGCGAAATTATAAGGTCTCTGGATATGAGAGAGATTTTCGGAGACACCTATGTGGATATGATGGACTGGGCCCATCTCAATACGGTTTCCTATAATCCGGACAATGATTGTGTCATTCTGTCAGTCAGAAATGTCCACAGTGCGATCAAGGTCAACTGGTCAACGAAAGAGCTGGTCTGGATACTGGGAAATCCCGAAGTTTGGGAAGGGACTCCCTATGAGGACAAGGTCTTACAGCCACAGGGAGATATCATCTGGAATTATCAGCAGCACAGTGTATATGAGATTGCCGAGGACCTGGATGATAATCAGGCCACAATCCAAATTATGATGTTTGATAACCATTGGGATAAAACCAGGAAGGTAGATTTTTTTGATGACCTGGAGGATTCCTATGTTTCGCTGTTTACAGTGGATGAAGCTGCCATGACCGTATCCCAGCTTAAGACCTATGCGGGGGTTAAGTCCAAGATAACCTCGAATTTCGGTTTTGATTATGAAGCAGGAAGAGTTTTCTTTATGGGCGGTTATCTGGCAGAAGAAACAGAGGATGGGAAAAACGGCATGATATACGAGTATGATTATAATACAGGGGAGGTTTTGAACCAGTATTCCCTGCGTTATACCTTTTACCGTGCCTATGAGTTTGCCCCCGACTTTAATACCTGTGCAGAGCCGCTGACGCTTGCGGATAATTACCTGAAAGGAACCTTGCGAGCTGCCGAGGTAAATACCCAGGCCGAGGAAGTTCCGGAAGAATTACTGCCGGAGGGAGTAGGCCTGTGGACCATACAGCAGCTGCTGTATATTGAGGCCAAGGATCATCAGGTGTCCAAGGTGGAATTTATCGGCAAGGACAACAGTTATCTACTGGATTTTTCCTATACCGGGGAAGGCGAAAAGACCTATCACAAGCTGACCTATAGCCTTGTGGTACCGTTTTCCAATCTCACACAGGGTGAATACCGTCTTGTGATCACCTATGATGGAGTCCGTTATGATACGAATGAAACGATAACCCTGCAATAAAACAGGTCGCCGTATTGCGCCGCATTGGGTTTTCCAAGGATTTATGCAACCGATGATTGATACATTTTCCATGGGAGGAGAATATCTTGAAACGATTAAAAGGTCTTACTATCTTATTACTGCTTATGCTTGTCCTATTATCCGGATGCCAGAAGGACAGCAAAGACACTGCCAAAGTGGAGGAGCCGACAGTTACGGCCGCCGCGGATGGTGCAGATGATGAAAATGTTCTGGAGGAAGTAAATTATTTTGACACTCAGACAGAAATTGACCAGAGCCTGCTTGCGGAAGCAAAAAAGGGATATACCTTCGAGGAGCCCCTGGTGGTGGTTAATCCTTACGGAACCTCGCCCTTGACTGCAGTTGCCATATTTTCTACGGACACTGAAACCGGAGGAACCATAACGGTGAAGGGAAAGTCACCGGAGGATGATATTACGGGAAGCTTTGCCGCTGCAAAAGAGCATATTGTACCAATATACGGACTCTATGCGGGAGCAGCCACGCAGGTGGAATTAAAGCTGGAGGACGGCACCTCCGTATCGCTGGAGGTGGAAACAGATACCGTTGATTTTGGCACGGACGGCTTTGAGGTGGATATGAAGGATTCATCTTCCTACGATTATACCAATCTGACCTTTGTCTGCGATTTTAACGGAAATATTACAGCCCTGGACAGCAAGGGGGACTTGCGCTGGTATTATTACAGCGGCGGAACCCTTGGAGTAAAGGCTTTATCCAATGGACATCTGGCGGTACCCTCCGCCTATACGCTAAGACCCATGTACTACAAATCAGGTATTCTTGAGATTGATTTGCTGGGAAAGGTATACCGGGAATATGCAATTCCGGGAGGCATGCACCATGATATTTTCGAAATGTCTAACGGTAATCTTTTAGTTGCCTCTGATCCTTCCGACTTTGAGACAGTCGAGGATTATGTGGTTGAACTGGACAGAAATACCGGTGAAATTGTATGGGAGCTGGACCTTACAGATTTGATTGACCCCTCTGAGGGAGGTTCAATCAACCGGACGGATGAGGATTGGTTCCATAATAACGGCGTATGGTATGATGAGGCCTCCGATACCCTGCTGCTATCCGGCAGGCATGTGGATGCAATTGTAGGAATTGATAAATCGGAGAAAAAGATCAAATGGATTTTGGGTGATCCGGAGGGCTGGAGTGAGGAATATCAGCAGTATTTCTTTACGCCATCCGGTGATAATTTTGAATGGCAATATGCCCAGCATCAGGTCAGCATACTGTCAAACGGCAATATCATGTGCTTTGATAACGGAGCCGGACGAACCAAGGCTACCAAAGAGGAGCAGAAGGTAACTGGTGACAGCGTATATTCAAGAGCAGTGGTATATCAGATTGACGAGAAGGCTATGACAATTAAGCAGGTTTGGGAATACGGCAAGGAGCTGGGGGGCGAATTTAACTCAGAATGGGTCAGCGGCGCCATCAGCCTGGATAATGATCCGAATAATATCTGGATAACCTCAGGAGCCAACCTGTATAGTTCCCAGGAGGACAGCTACGATTACGGGCCGGCTGATATGTTTAACCCTGATTTAATAAAGTCTACGAATATTGTCCAGGTCAAGGAGAATGAACCGGTATATACGATGAAGCTGGATTTCCTGACCTACAGGACACTCAGGCTGTCTCCCTACGGGGATGTGGGAGCCTATGATGCGAATGTACAGGGACAGTATCTGGGAAGCCTTGGAGTTACCGAAACAGCCGGGGATGTTACAATTGATACGGCAAATGCAGAGGCAGTCACAGATTGTACTCTGTCCCTCGATCCGGTTAAGCTGACCCTTTCGGCAAGCTATACGATTGCATCGGCAGATGATTTAAAGGACAGCTACCTTGTTCTTGAAAAAGCCGACCATACAACTCTGGTATATCTGCTGCAGCAGACAACAACAGAGCAGGAGAAGGATGTCAGCGTCAGTGTTGCCGGATATGTTTCACCTAAGGGACTGGAAGGAGCCTCCTATGATATTTATGTGGTATTGGGAGGAGTCACCTATCATACCGGCAAGAAGGTTGAATTCTAGTATTTAAAAGAATAACTTGTGATTTTTTGATTGACAACATCCTATACTTCATGCTATAATTCCATCTGCAGTGAATTTTTATAGATTTACTGCAAACAAATAGAATTCATTGGAATTCATCTGCCGAAGACAGTAGGTGCCGCAAGGCATAAGGAGAAGCCGCCTACCGAGGAAACGTTGATTGGAATCATATTTGATTTTGTTGACCTCTTTCTGCTTTGGCGGGAAGAGGTTTTCTTTATATTTTTACAAGGAGGTGTACGTAAATGGCTAAAATTGAATTAAAACAGCCCGTTGTAGAAGAAATCAAGGGTTATGTGGCTACTGCAAAAGCAGCTGTATTAGTAGATTACCGTGGCTTAACTGTGGAACAGGATACTGTACTTCGTAAGAAGTTAAGAGAAGCCGGAGTAGTTTACAAGGTATATAAGAACACAATGCTTAACTTTGCTTTCAAGGGAACAGAATTTGAAGCATTGGCAAAGGATCTGAACGGACCGAGTGCGATAGCATTTGGTATGGATGACGCAACTGCTCCTGCAAGAATTTTATTTGACTGCGTTAAGACAATGCCGAAGCTGGAATTCAAGGCAGGCGTTGTAGAAGGAAATTATTACAATGCAAAGCAGCTGGAAGTTATCGCAACAATTCCTTCCAGAGAAGTTCTCATTTCCAAGTTACTTGGAAGCTTACAGTCCCCGATTACAAATCTTGCACGGGTACTCAATCAAATTGCAGAAAAGCAGGCATAATAGGCCGCTATATCATGAACAATCTGATTTCAGGTCGCAGAAAAGCAGGCATAATAAGCTGTCCTGTATAAAAAAATAAAATTAAATGGAGGTAAATAGTAATGACAACTCAGGAATTTATCGAGGCTATTAAGGGCCTTACTGTATTAGAATTAAATGAATTAGTAAAAGCATGTGAAGAGGAATTTGGTGTATCCGCAGCAGCAGGTGTTGTTGTAGCAGCAGCTGGCCCTGCAGTAGTTGAGGAAGAAGAGAAGACAGAATTCAATGTAGAGTTAACCGAAGTTGGTCCTAACAAGGTTAAGGTTATCAAGGTTGTTCGTGAAGCAACAGGCTTAGGCTTAAAGGAAGCTAAGGATCTTGTAGATGCAGCTCCGAAGATGCTTAAGGAAGGCGCAAGCAAGGCAGAAGCTGATGACATCAAGGCTAAGTTAGAAGCTGAAGGCGCTAAGGTTACATTAAAGTAATTGAAACAATTTTCTTGTAAAATTGTGAAGCTATAAAAAGAGCTTTTGCAAAGTAGCTGATAAGCTATGGAGCAAAAGCTCTTTTTGTGGATTACCCCTCAATCACACGGTACCCCTTGCAGGTAACCGCCAAAGCCTGATGGTCTGCAAGGGCGATGTGGGGCAGGGGCAGCTCCGTTCCCTGCTCCTCGTCCCCTGTACAGTGAACTGAGAGATAAGTGTTGACAAGACATAGCCCTGCCGTAGCCTCGTTATAGGGGTCTCCAATGTTTGGAGTGGCAATAAGGCTGCCTGCACTCACACCCACATATACCTTGTTCCGAAATACCATTTTCTTTATAAGTAAATCAAAACCGGACTCTTTGATGCGGCGGAGCAGATAACCGGTATCTCCTCCGGTGAAGTAAATGACATCGTAGGACATGGCTTCAGCCTCACTTAGGTCCTTGTCAAGATAGTAGGCAGTAATATTTTCAGGAAGAATACCGAGATGGAGCAGTTCGCTTTTGCACAACTGGGCCATTTTTTTTGCAACATAATTAACAGCGGCAACAGGGATAAAAAGTACCTTTGCATCACCTGCCGGTTTTTCCAGCATATCATAAAAGCATTTGATAATATTTGGCATTGGCTTTCCATTCACATCTTCAAAGCCGGCACAGGTGAGCAAAACCTTAGTCCATACCTGTTTGTTGTCTTCGGCTGCCCAGCGGCGGCACAGCTCTACACGGGCACCCTGGGGCTTGTCTCCATGCTCCGGATCGAGATAGGAATACGCATATAATTTGGAACAGGGAATGATATCACATTCGCCGCAGTGCAGCAGGCCCTTTGCCTGACAGCATACGGCTATTTTACATTCGCCGTGGAAGGGATGCCCCATGGTTTCGATACAGCCGCCGCAGCCGTGGCTTTCTTTAAAGCTGCAGCCCGTACAATGCAGCCCGCAGCGCGAACCAATCTTGTTTTCATAGGCAAGGATATTCTTGTTCATTTTCATGTTCCCCCAGTTTTTATGTTTATTTCTGCATACGAAGGCTTTCGTTTGCAGCTATGGGTATCATAACATCAGGAACATGACAGCAGTCTGTCGTGTTTATCTGTAACGTTGCAAAATATTTTCGGCAATTCCTTTTATTTCCTCGCCAATATCGGTCGGTTCAATCACTTTAACTCTGTTTCCAAAGCCCAGCAGCCAGCTTATGATATAGTCCCGCCTGGTATAGCCAACCTCAAGCCGCAGATTTCCCTCCGGTGTTTCCTCATAGCAGTCCGGCCCATACTCTTCCATCAGCTGATATTTCGCGGATGGATCAAACAGTGCAACCAGCTTGTTGTCATCAGAAAAATGTGCGTTAAAATCCCTTCTTTCCGGGGGTATCTCGCGGAAAGAAAAGGTTTCGTTGCATAATTGAAGCTTCCACAGCCGCGCCAGCTTGAACAGCCGCCAGTCATGACGTTTCCGGCAAAAGCCAAAGACATACCAGGCTGTCCACTGGAAGATGACAAAGCAGGGTTCCATTTGACGGTGAGTTTGTCCCTTTTCATAATAATAGTCAAATTCAATCAGTCTTTGTTCCAAGACAGCCTGCTTGATCAGCTCTATCTTTGGTGTAAGATTACCCCTGTAATGGGAGGCAAGGTCAATGACAACAGGCTCCCGCAAAGACACCACAGCATCTTTATTTGCTGATAGCTTATCAAGAGTCCGTTCAATCTGTGATTTCTCAGATACGCTGCCAATTCCCTTCAGTGCTGCAATCATAGTGGAAAGCTCATCGGCAGTCAGAATACTTTTGTCAAGCTTATAGCCTTCGGCAACGGAGATGCCGCCGCCCTCCCCCTGATAGGTCGCAATTGGAATTCCGGCCTGGCAAAGGGCATCAATGTCCCGCCCGATGGTACGGCGCGACACCTCAAATCTTTCTGCAAGCTGCGGTGCAGTTACTCTGGTATTTTGAAGAAGAATGGTAAGAATACCGATCAGACGGTCAAGCTTCATATGTTTTCACCTCCAATCCATTATAACACAGGAACAGGACAATAGCATGTCATGTTCAGGGCATAAATGAAAAATAAGACACTCCCTGCCGAATTTTTTCTTAAACATAAAGAAGCAGATATTCCGCTATAATTTCAAAAGGAATATCTGCTTCTATTAATATCCTATGATTGATTCAAATTAACAACGATTGCCTTCGGCCGGCTCATAGCCTCGATGCTGTAGTGGATTCCCTGCGTTCCCATACCGGAGGACTTGACGCCAAGAAACGGGAAATGGTCCGGTCCGCGCTCCGGCTTATTATTAATCTGCACTGTTCCCACCTCCAGCTGTTCGGCAACCTGAAAGGCAAGGTCAATGTTTCTTGTAAATACGGAGGACTGGAGGCCGTATTCGGAGCGGTTGGCAATATCAATCGCTTCCTCGATGTCTTTCACGCGAAGGATGGGAAGGACCGGTCCGAAGGGCTCCTCCCAGGCCAGCCTCATATCCGTAGTGACATAATCCATGAGTGTAGGATAAATGAGATTTCCCTCTCTCAGATTCCCTGTAATTAATTTGGCCCCCTTAGCCAGAGCATCCCTTATTAATTCTTCGACAAAGTCGGCAGCCTCCTTGTTGATCAGGGGAGTGATCTGAACTCCTTTTCCCGGATTTCCCACCTTAAGATGGCGAACCTCGGACTCAATCAGTCCAACCAGCTCGTCTGCAACCTGGTCAACCACCAGAATCCGTTTAACGGCAGTACATCTTTGACCGGAATAGCTGTAGGCACCGGAGACAATGTTCTTTGCGGCTACGGTAAGATCGGCGTCCTCAAGTACGATCGCAGC
Source organism: Bacillota bacterium (assembly GCA_023407175.1). The sequence continues at coordinate 487,907 of JAEYMU010000053.1, read as the reverse complement.
GTCCTTACCGCCTAACTCCAGAAGCATGGGTACCATGCCGGCAATTTGTGCAATGTGCTTTCCGACCTTAGTACTTCCGGTAAAGTTAATAAAGCTGATGTCCTTATGGGTAATCAGATAATCGCCGATTTCCGAGCCCTTTCCGGTAACCGTGTTCAGCACACCCGCCGGAAGGCCGGCCTGGTGAAATGCCTCCGCCAGATAAAGAGCACTGATAGAGCCCTGTGTCGGAGGCTTTAGGATAACACTGTTGCCTGCAATCAGAGCAGGAGCAACCTTGGAGGCGGTCAGATTGATGGGGTAATTAAAGGGTGATATGGCCAGAACGATACCAAGGGGTACTCTGGTAACATAGGAAATCTTGTTTTTCTTAAAGCCCGGAAAATGCTCTGCACCGATTGCCTCGCCCTGCATATGCATCCCTTCATTTGCAGTGAAACGGATAAAATCAGCAGTTCTCTTGACCTCGGATATGGCAGAATCGGTATCCTTGGCAATTTCAGCTTCCAAAATGCCGGCCAGAAGCTCTGTATGTTCCTCCAGAATATCGGCGGCTCGCTCCAAAATCCTCGCTCGTTCACTGACCGGGGTATCCTGCCAGACCTTCTGGGATTCCCTGGAGTTTTGTACAATCAGGTCGATCTCCTCACGGGAGAGAAGCTGGGTTTTACCAACCAGGCTGCCATCAACCGGAGAAAGAATATCGGAAGTTTGTTTGGTGGCACATTCCACCCAGCTTCCGTTGAATAAATTACGGTATACCTTATTTGAATGAATATTTTCGAACATTCTATCCCGCCTTTCTTTTATGGTGTGGTTTTAAAAATGTCTGTAGCATGGTGTGTTCCGCGGCAGCATTACCTTCGCGGGTTAGAAATATGCAGTGCTTTCGAGTTTGGCTCTGAACTGTTACTATAATTTCATAGTATATGCAATATTATATCAATGTCAAACAATATTAATAACCTGTAGCATAATTATCTGGAGACTGAATTTTATATTTTATCGGCAGGAAGACTGATTTCACAAAGATTTGACAAAAAAATTTTTATCTTATGCTATGCTGAAATTATGATAGATTTTCATAAAAAATTAAAATTTCTGTAGAAATCCTACAAGAACAGGGACATTGCCATGCGGTGTCCCTTAGCTATAGAACCCACAGAACGGAGTAAAGGATGAAGGAAGAAAATGATATATCTATAAGCATCAAGGCAGGATATCAGGACCTGCGCCCTTCCGAGCAGAAGGCGGCAGATTATATTCTGAAGCATCTGAATGAGATCAGAACCATGTCACTTGAGCGGCTGGCAAAGATGAGCAAGGTGAGCCAGCCCACGATTGTCAGAATGGTGAAGGCGTTAAACTATCCGGGGTATAAGGAATTCCGGTATGCCCTGATTGCTGAGCATGCCCTGACTACGGAGCATGCGGGGAAGAACAGCAGCTCAGAGGAAATGTACCCAATGTTCGGATACCGCATTCGCAAAAAGGATTCCGTGCTGGATGTCCCTGAAAAGATCGTTGCAACGACACTGGAAATAATGAAGAATACCCTGAAATGTATATCCATGAAGGAATTTCAGAAAATGATAGAGACCATTAAGGCGGCAAGGCGGATTGAAATTTATGCGGTTGAAAATTCCGGCGCACCCGCCAGCGATTTGGCAACAAAGCTGATTTATCTGGGCTTTAACTGCCATTATGTAAGTGACAGCTATTTGCAGAGAATCGGGGCCAGCTATCTGTGCGAACAGGATGTGGCAATCGGTATTTCCTATTCTGGCTGCTCCAGGGACACGGTGGATGCGATTTCGGAGGCAAAGAGGCACAAGGCAAAAACCATTGTTATTACAAATTTCAAGGATTCACTGATCTGCCAGTATGCCGACCTTTTGCTTTGTACCTCACAGGACCAGCTTCTGTATGGAGATGCAATTTTCTCCCGCACCTCACAGATGATGATTGTGGACATGATCTACACGGGCATTATAACCTCGGATTATGAAACCTATGCAAAAAGGCTGGACAAGGTCAGCAATGTAATCCGGGATAAGGCCTATTGAAGGCAGTTTTTTTGTAGAAATACTACACGGCGTTTTACATTTCCTTCACAAATGTTTGAAACAGATTTGATTGATTCTGAAAAAAGACATTGCTAGAATGGGGGTGTTTCAGGAAGTGAAATCTGCGCAGAAACAAAAAGGAGAGTATAATGCTGAAACTGGAGAACTTAAAAAAGAGTTATGATGGAAGGATCGTACTGACGGATATCAGTCTGGAAATTGAGGAGGGGGAGATTGTATCCATCCTGGGATCCTCCGGCTGTGGAAAGACCTCTCTGCTGAATATGATCCTCGGTATTACCGGGATGGACAGCGGAAGGATACTGTTCCAAGGGGAGGATATTACGAAGGTACCGATGGAAAAAAGAGGCTTTAATATTGTGTTTCAGGATTATGCTTTGTTTCCCAACCTGAATGTCTACAAAAACATTACTTATGGCCTGAAGAATAAGCCGCAGCTGTCCACACAGAAGGAAATTGAGGAATTAATCCATCTTCTGGAGCTTGAAGAGCACCTGCATAAGAGAATTGACCAGCTGTCTGGGGGACAGAAGCAGCGGGTGGCTCTTGCCAGAACTTTGGTGATGAAACCAAAGCTTTTGCTGCTGGATGAGCCCTTAAGTGCACTGGATGGTGTAATCAAGGAATCTATCAAGGATAGGATCAAGGCGATTGCTCGGGAATACCATCTGACGACTATTATTGTAACACATGACCCGGAGGAAGCATTAACCCTGTCCAACCGTGTTCTGATTTTAAATGAGGGAAGGATTTCTCAATTCGGGAAGCCTGAGGACATAATTAACAGACCGGAAAATACATTTGTACAAAAATTTATTCTGAATCAACTGGAAATTAAGAGAAACAATATCTTTGAGCTTTTTTCGGTTCAGAACAGTAATTTCATGCCACAGCCCTCCCTGCCCGCTGTGTGAGTTGATGGGTGAAGAGATGAGGCATATGGAACATAAAAAAAATAAGGAATTAAAAATAATATTTCTGGTGGTAACCATCTATTTTCTCATATTTCTTGCCGTTCCGATATTAATGCTGCTGTTTAAATCACTGCAGGCAGACGAGCAGACCGGACTGGCAAATTATCAGGAGGTGCTTGGGAAAAGAGGCTTCTTTCAGGCGCTGCAAAACAGCTTTGTCATATCAGCGGTAAGTGCCGCGGCTTCAACCCTGCTTGGTTTTTTTCTGGCTTATACTATTCATTATACGGGGCTGCCGCGGATACATAAGACTTTTGTTTACAGGCTGGCGCAGCTTCCCATGTATCTGCCCACCATAACCTATGGCTTTGCAATCATTTATTCCTTTGGAAAGCAGGGTCTGATTACAAGAATATTGGGAAGGCAACCCTTTGAGCTGTACGGCTTTGCCGGTTTACTGACCGGGTATGTGATCTATACGCTGCCGGTGGCATTTTTGTTAATACAAAACACGATGCATTATATTGATAAAAGCTTTATGGTGGTATCCCGTATCATGGGAGACAATCCGGTCAGAACCTTTTGCACCACCTTGCTCCGACCGCTTCTTAGCACGCTGGTCTCTGCATTTATACAGACCTTCTTTCTGTGCTTTACCGATTTTGGGATACCTGCCTCAGTGGGGGGAAGGTATGAAACAATCGCAGGCGTGCTTTACAAGGAAATGCTCGGAAGCGTGCCGGACTTTGGAAAAGGGGCCGTAGTAGCATTTGTTATGCTGCTTCCGTCCGTGCTTAGTATCCTTGGACTTCATGCTCTGGAAAAATACAATGTCCGTTACAGTAAGGTTAGTAACCTGGAGGTGAGAAAAAGCAGACTGCGGGATGGAATCTGCGGGACCTTCAGTACTCTGATACTTATCAGTGTTCTATCCGTTTTCGCAGTTATTTTTATACTTCCCTTTATCCATGAATGGCCCTATCGTATTACCTTTACACTTGACCATATCAAATCGGTTTTTCGGGATAATGCATTGTCGCAGGTAGTAATCAATTCCCTTAAGGTATCACTGATTACGGCCTTCTTTGGTACATTGACGGCTTATGGAAGTGCCCTGATTACGGCGCGCAGTAATCTCGGACATCCCATCAAAAGGATGATTGAGGGAATTGCAATGGTAACCAATACCATTCCGGGAATGGTGCTGGGGCTCTCCTATCTGTTTGTTTTTTCGGGAACATTTTTGCAGGGAACCCTGGCAATCCTCGTTGGGTGTACCATTGTCCATTATTTTTCCACCCCCTATCTGATGATGAAGAGCTGTCTGTCTAAAATGAATGCCTCCTGGGAAACTACGGCACTTTTGATGGGGGACAAATGGCTTCATACCATCCTGCGGGTGGTTACGCCCAATGCTTTCGGGACGATTGTGGAGGTATTCGGCTATTACTTCATCAATGCAATGGTAACGATCAGTGCAGTCATCTTTATCGCAGGGGCAAGGACCATGGTGATAACCGCCAAAATTAAGGAATTGCAATATTATAATAAATTTAACGAAGTATTTGTTCTGTCGATGCTGATATTAATTATAAATCTGTCGGGCAGGGTAGTATTTACTCGTCTGGGCAGATTGGGAATTCGAAAGGAGAAAAATAATGAAAGATATAAAGAAAGTATTGGTGCTGCTGCTGGCAGTAGTGATGGTGTGTGCAGGTCTTAGCGGCTGCGGCTCCAAGGATAAGACGGTAGTAATCTATTCCAATGCGGATGATGAGGCAATTCTTGCCATGAAAAACGCACTCGATCATAACGGCTATAAGGATCAGTATGTATTCCAGACCTTCGGAACCTCGGAGCTGGGAGGAAAGCTGCTTGCAGAGGGCAAGAATCTGGAGGCGGATCTGATTACGATGAGCACCTTCTATGTAGAAAGCGCCCAGGATCAGAATCAGATGTTTACTGATCTTGATTTCGACGTGAATACAATTGATGAATTTCCCTCTTACTGCGCACCGATTACATCACAGGAGGGTACAATCCTTGTGAATACAGAATTAATGAAGGAGAATAATCTTACCCTGCCAACCTGCCTGAAGGACCTTGCAGGCGCAGAGTACAGCGGAATGATTTCCGTACCCGATATTGCATCCTCCTCCACAGCATGGCTGATGATACAGGCCCTGGTGACAGCTTATGGCGAGGATGGAGCAAAGGAGGTACTAACCGGTATCTATAAGAATGCCGGAGCCCATATTGAGGAGTCCGGCTCCGGCCCGCTTAAAAAATTGCGCGCCGGTGAAATCGCAATCGGCTTCGGACTCAGGCAGCAGGCAGTTGCCGACAAGGCAGAAGGACTTCCGATTGATTTTGTCGATCCGACCGAAGGTAATTTCTCCTTAACCGAATCAGTGGCCGTACTGGATAAGGGGGATAAAACTAATGCGAAGGCCATGGAGATGGCGGAGTGTATTATAAAAAATGCAAGGGCCGAGCTGATTACCTATTATCCGAATGCCCTGTACGAAGGCGAAACTACCGACAGTGCAAACTCTTCCGCTTATCCGAAGAAATTTGCTGAAAAGTTAACGGTGGATTTACTGGAAAAGCATCAGGAGCTGTCGGAGAGCTGTAAGTAGGAAGCTGCTTTACATAATAAAAATAAGAACGCGCTGTAAATTCGTGTGCATGCCGAATTTGCAGTGCACTACAGAATGAGGTTGAAATGATAAACTATAAATTACTGACACCTGGACCGCTCACGACGACGGCTTCTGTGAAAAAAGAGATGCTATCCGACCATTGTACCTGGGATGAGGATTATAAGCAGATTACCCAGAAGATACGAAGCCGGCTTCTGGAGCTGGCCCATGCTTCGCCGCAGGAATATACAGTCATTTTGCTGCAGGGCAGCGGAACCTATGGCGTGGAAGCCGTATTATCAAGCGCTCTGGGCAAAAAGGACCAGCTTTTGATCGTTGCAAACGGAGCTTACGGTGACCGCATGGAAGACATAGCGGAGCACAACGGACTTGATTTTATAACCTATAGGGAAAACTACAACAGAATTCCCGATGCGGAGGAGATAAAGAATATCCTAAGTAAAAACCCTTCCGTTTCCCATGTATCCATGGTACATATTGAGACCACCTCTGGCATACAAAATGATATTGAAGCAGTGGCAAGGGTGGTGAAGGACCAGGGACGTGTCTTTATTGTGGATGCCATGAGCAGCTTTGGCGGAGTGGATATACCCATGCAGAAAATGGGAATCGATTTCTTGATCAGCTCTGCTAACAAGTGCATTCAGGGTGTTCCCGGCTTTTCCTTCATTATCGCCAGAAGAAGTCTTTTATTAGAGTGCAAGGGTAAGGCAAGGAGCTTGTCCCTGGATTTATATGATCAGTGGGAGACCATGGAGGAGGACGGGAAATGGAGATTCACTTCACCCACTCATACAGTACTGGCCTTCGCAAAGGCGCTGGAGGAATTGGAGGAGGAAGGCGGAATTAAGGCCAGAAACCAAAGATATTTTGAAAATAACCGGCTGCTGATTGCAAAGATGGAGGAAATAGGCATTCATACTTATATTGGCAGTACACACCAATCACCAATCATTACCAGCTTTCTTTATCCCGATCACCAGAACTTTACCTTTGCTGAGCTATATGCCTATATCAAGGCAAACGGATATGCCATATATCCGGGCAAGGTGACACAGGCAGACACCTTCCGTATCGGAAATATTGGTGAGATATACCGGGAGGATATTCTAAGGCTTTGTGAGATTATCAAGGAATTTCTGGAGAATGAGATTAGTGTGAAGGATTGAAATATTGAGTTAGTACATTAAGGAACGGAGAAGCAGATGAGAAAAATAGAAGCAGTAATTCTTGACTGGGCCGGAACGACGGTGGATTTCGGTTGTATGGCACCGGTACAGGCATTTGTAGACGCCTTCAGGAAGGCGGGAATTCTTCCGACACTGGAGGAGGTCAGAAAACCAATGGGACTTCGCAAAAGAGATCATGTTGTAGCAATGCTGTCCCAGCCGCGTCTGCAAAAGCTGTGGCTGGAAAAGCATGATAGGGAATGGACACAGGAGGACGTGGATGCCATATATGAGCAGAGCGAAGCAGGTATCCTAAATATAGTACATGAGTTTTCAGCGCCTAAGCCATACGTGGTTGAAACGGCTGCAGCACTTCGGGAAAGGGGAATTAAAATCGGCTCTACAACTGGCTATACCAGTCAGATGATGGAAATTGTAACTGCCAAGGCAAAGGAAGCCGGCTATGAGGCCGACACCTGGTTTACCCCCGACCTTGTGAGTAATCTGGGAAGGCCATATCCGTATATGATATTTAAGAATATGGAGGCTTTGAGAGTTTCTTCTGTTATGACTGTACTTAAGCTGGGGGATACTGTGGCAGACATCCAGGAGGGGAAGAATGCCGGAATCCTTTCCGTGGGCGTGGTAGAGGGAAGTTCGGTCATGGGATTGTCCGAGGAAGAATTCAACCGGCTTACCGGAGAAGAACGAAAAAAAGCCTGTGCCAGGGCAGCGAAGGTTTATTGGGAAGCAGGGGCGGATTATGTAATCGCTAATATTAAGGGGCTTCCCCCACTAATCGATGCAATAGAGCGGCATAACAAAGGGAAATGAGTAATAACCGGATTTAATGTGGACGGTGTAGCATTGCTGCACCGTCCTTTACTGATATTGAAAAATATTATCAATAAAAGCTCTTGTATATATGACCAACCCTTAATATAATGTAATTTGATTACCGATAAATAGATAATAGATTATAGGTACAGATTACGTTTTTTGATTAAAAATAGAGTAGTCCCATAGGAAATATAGATTATTCTTTGGGCATAAAGCTGAATTATAAAAATATATTGAAAATCCGTTGAATTCGACATAAAATTATGATTAACAAGGGAGAGGCCGGAGCCCAAACTGGGGGGTATGGCAGAATGGGGGCTTATATGCAGCAATTATTATTTACTTCAGCCAATGAAGCATCGGCGTATATGCGGGATACCGGCAGGACGGCAGACGAAGGTATGATACTGTTTGCGTCGGCGGATTTGGTCAGTGAGCTTTCGGGCAATGCCTCGCCGGATACAATTCTATGCTCAACCGCAGGAGAGTATACCTGCAAAGGCTATAAGGACGGTGTGATCACCGGCTTCCAATATTCTAAGAAGGAAGCCGAGATTGTTGAAATTCCCTATCCGGCAATCAAAAGTATTAATTCTTTAAAAAAGGCTTATGAAAAAGTAAAGGATAATAAAAATGCATTTATGCTTTTGCTGTGTGACGGGTTAAGCCAGACGGAGGAAAGCGTATTATCAACCTTTTATTTTATGGCTCCGGATTTTAAAATCATAGGCGGCAGCGCCGGGGACAATTTGAAGTTTCAGGAAACCTACATATTTATTGGGCAAAAAAGAGTCTGCAACGCAGCCATTTTCTTTAACAGCAGCAGAAGAACCAGCATAATGAAGGAAAATATATATACACAGACAGGAAAGGAACTGCTGGTAACCTCGGCGGATATATTGAACCGAACAGTAAAAACCTTCAACAACAGCCCGGCAAGCACGGAATATGCCAAGGCAATCGGCGTCAGCGAAAAGGAGCTGCCGGACTATTTTATGAATAATCCCTTTGGAAAAAACTATGAGGACGACATTTTCATTGCTTCTCCAATGAAGGTTAACAGTGATAAATCCATTACCTTTTATTGTGAGCTGATGGAGAATACCTTCCTGCAGGTGCTGAAGGCGGAAGCTCCTCTGCAAATATTAAGAGAAACCATCAAACGTGCTGAGTTTAAGCCTTCCTTTGTATTTTCCGTCAATTGTATTTTACGAAGCCTGAAATTCCTGCAGGATAAAACCTGGGCGGGATTTGATCGAGAAATGCTTGCCTTTTGTGAGAATACAGCCGGCTTTATCAGCTATGGAGAGCAGTATTACAGAAACCATTCCAACCAGACGATGGTATTGCTGTTGGTCGAATAGGAGGGCAAAAGGATGCTTAAAATCTTAGGAAAAAAGAATGCAGCAGCTATGGATGATATAAGCGGAAATGGAACAGCCGCTGCGGGGGCAGAAGCCCCGGATTACACAGATTTTATTCTGGAGCTGGCGGGACAGATTCAAAAACAGACGGATCAGCTAATTAAGGAAGAGGGAGTCAGCACCGGTAATTTTAATTCCCTGCTGAATAATGAAAGCGATACCAATGAGCAGATACAGAATGTGCAGCAGCATCTGCAAAGTGTGGTCACCAGCAGCAACCAAACCAAGGAATTGCTGGATGAGATCATAGGAAACCTGGAGGAATCTACTGCGGAGCTGTCCGAGGCCAGGCAGAAAAATGAGTCGATGGTTTCAGAGATGAATCATGTGATTGAGGTGTTTGCACAGTTTAATCTCTTATTCGGTGAATTGCAGCAGGAATATAATCAAATCGAGAAGCTGGCCTCAGTTATTTCCGGCATTGCCAACAGAACCAAGCTATTATCCCTGAACGCCTCCATTGAGGCTGCCCGGGCAGGAGAGCAGGGAAGGGGCTTTGCCATTGTGGCGGATGAAATCAAAAAGCTTTCCGAAAGCACCCAGGTGAATGCGAAAAGTATAATCAACTCTCTGGGTTCCATGACGACGGTTATTAATAAGCTGAATGATAAAACAATGGAGGGTGCCCAGATGATGCCGTCGACCCAGAAGATGGTTGAGGCTTCCGCAGTTGTTTTTGATAATTTCGAAAGTTTGGAAAATAGCCTGATCCAAAACGTGAAGGCTGTTATTACCTCCCAGGATGATAACATATCGGAAATATCAGAGATAAATTCAGAGCTGCTTAATTTTATAGAAAAGGCGGCTTCCGATAATACTCAGTATAAGAAGCTGGTGCTTGGCGTACAAAAGAAGGCGGATTACTATTTGTTATTGCTGCATTACCTAAAGCAAATCGATGTTTTACGGGAACAAATGGGCCGATAAAATACAAAAATTAACTGATTGAATTTCATACTGTTATCTGTTATTATTAAGTTTAAAAGTATTAGTTAAAACCAAAAAGGTAATATATCCATGATTGTTACAGAAATAACAAATCTAATGAATTATTGCCATATTGGATACAATGAATATAGATGAATTATTGAGAAAACGAATATGTGAAGAATGTCCCGCAAAAAGTGAGACATAATTGTGGAGGTAAACATGGAGAAAAATATCGTTATTGTCGGTGCCGGTTATGCGGGAATTCTGACTGCGAAGAAGCTGGCAAAAAGATTAAAAAAGCATGAAGATGTTAAAATAACAATCATAGATAAAAATCCCTTCCACACCATGCTGACAGAGCTTCATGAGGTTGCGGCAAACCGTGTAGATGAGGACAGCATCAAAATCAGTTTAAAGAAGGTCTTTGCCGGAAGAAAGGTCCAGGTCAAGCTGGATACGGTTACTGCCATTGATTTTGATCAAAGGGCTGTTAAGGGAACACAGGAAAGCTATCCCTATGACTATCTGGTTCTGGCAGCGGGGTCAAAGCCCACCTTTTACGGAGTTGAGGGTGCAGAGGAAAATTCCTACCAGCTTTGGTCCTATGATGATGCAGTTCTTTTAAAGGACCATATTGAAAACACGTTCCGCCAGGCCTCCCGTATGGCAGAGGCGGCTGCAAGAAAGAAGCTGCTGACCTTCTATGTTGTTGGCGCCGGCTTTACCGGTGTGGAAATGGTCGGAGAATTAGCGGAATATGTTCCGATTTTGTGCGAGAAATTTGATATTGATAAAAACGAGGTAACTTTAGTTAATATAGATGGCCTGAGCAGACCAATCCCCAACCTGCCTGAGAAATTATCGGGCAAGGTAACAAGACGTCTTGAAAAAATGGGTGTGCAGTTGATCTTGAATTCCTTTGTTACAAAAGTAGGAGAGGGATTTATTGAATATAAAAAGGATGATCAGGTTTGCCATGCAGACACTGCAACGGTAATTTGGGCCGCAGGAATTCAATGTGCCGATATTACCGGACAGGCGGGTGCCTCTCTTGAGGTGCAGCGCGGAGGCCGTATCCAGGTGGATGGATATCTTCGTTCCACAAAGCATCCGGAGGTATATGTTATCGGTGATAATATGTACTACATTGCGGAGGGGGACAAGGCTCCGGTTCCGCAGATGGTGGAAAACTGTGAACAAAGCGCCGATACGGCAGCACATAATATTACCAGTGAGATAACGGGCAAGGCTGAACTTGAGAGCTATGAACCGAAATTCCACGGTGTAATGGTAAGCATCGGAGGACGGTATGGGGTTGCCCATGTGGGACTGCCAGGCCATTTCTTCAGCCTTCCTTCCTTTTTGGCAATGTTTGCGAAGCATTTTATTAATATTATTTATTTTATACAGGTGCTTGGATGGAATAAGGTATTCAGTTATGTGAGGCATGAATTCTTTACCATCCGCAATTGCAGAAGCTTTGTAGGCGGACATTTTTCCAACCGGACGCCCAGCTTCCTTCTGGTTCCCCTAAGACTTTGGCTGGGTGCAGTCTGGGTCTTTGAAGGAGTTATGAAGATTGCGGAAGGCTGGTTTAAGAGTCCTAAGCTGGAAGCCTTCTTCGGAGGAGCAACCAGCTGGTATAACAGCATTCTGTCAGGAGGGGCAGATGCCACTTCAGGTGCTACCTCCGCTGCAGCCGGTACAGCTGCGAAGGTAATGTCAGTAGTGTCCCAGACAGTTAGTACCCTTCCGGTTGACGCGGTATCCTCCGCAACCGACTCGGCAGGAGCCGCCTCAGGTTCCGCAGATGCTGCGGTAGCAGTTGGCCATGTGCTGATTAATTTTAATTTCCTGGGCTTGTTCAAAATAATTTTTGTAACAGGCAAGGACTGGGTACAGTCCACCCTTAGCGATTATGCCTTTAAGCTTGATATACCACTGATGAACTGGTTTGTTGATAAGGTGATTCTGGCAAACGATAATATTCAGATGGTAATGCAGATATTTATTGTTGTTGCGGAGATTCTTATCGGTCTGGCACTGCTCGGAGGCTTGTTTACATCACCGGCAGCCGCATTTTCACTGATCCTGCAATTTATGTTTGTATGTACCACAGGTCTGTATCTGGGAACCTTCTGGATGATATTTGCTGCAATTGCTGTGTTGATTGGTGCAGGCAGAACCCTTGGACTGGATTATTATGCGATGCCCGGACTGAAGAAGCTGTGGAAAAAACTACCATTTGTCAGAAAGACGTATCTTTATAATGACTAATAATATAACGAAGAATATGAATAATGATGTTATGAGCTATGAGGAAGCAATCGGACTTGTGAAAAAAGAGGTCGACCAGGCTCTGACAAAATCACCGATAATCATTCGCGAGTATCTGACGCATTTATCCTTATCCCAGGGTAAATTTATCCGGGCTGTTTCTATCCTTGCTTGCGCCGAGAATAAGGAGGGCAAGATCCATATCAATGCGGTTAAGACAGCGGCTGCGATAGAAATCCTGCATCTTGCTACCTTAGTCCATGATGATGTCATAGATAATGCGGATTTGCGGAGGGGAAAAGCCACTCTGCAAAAAAAGTACGATAAACGGACAGCAGTTATCTGCGGAGATTATCTTCTAAGTCTTGCTTTGCGGCGAGTGGCGGATATATCCAATAAAAAGGATTATCTGGATTTGGATATTCCTGATTATATCAGCAGACTTTGCTTGGGTGAATTGAACCAGCATATCAATAATAAAAATTTAAATTTATCAATCTTTCAATATATGAAGATAATTTCAGGAAAAACGGCTGCGTTATTTGAGGCCTCCTTTTACGGCGGAGCAGTACTTGCGGGCCTGGATGAAAGGGAAACAAAAAGCTACAGACAGCTCGGCCACTATATCGGTATGATATTCCAGCTATCGGATGATTGTATTGATTTTGATTCCTCAGTAGAGGAAGCCAATAAGCCGGTGCAATCCGATTATGAACAGGGAGTAATTACCCTGCCCCTCATTCATGCCTTTGCACAGTCGAAGGAATTTAAAGAAAAGGCTGCAGAAAGCGGAGTAAATAGAGCAGAGATTAATGGGGCGGTGGAAAAAACCGGAGGTCTTGCATTTACACAGGGGATCGTTAGGAAATATTATAGGAAAGCCATGGAGCGGATCAATGGGCTGGAGCTGACACAGAGTAAGAAGGAAAGAATGGTTGCAATTTTAAATCAGGCGGCACGGATCAGGACCTAGAGCTGAATTAAGAATTATTGGATGGAGAAGATCTTGTTGAAAAGATTTCTGAATTATATTGAAATACAAACGAAGATAACCAGCACATTTACTTTTGCAATTACAATTGCATTTTTGCTGTATCGCAAGCAGATCATCAACTGGAAACTGACATTCATTTTCTTTGCCGCAATGTTTTTATTTGACTTGACAACTACAGCGATTAACAATTATATTGATTCCAGGACAAATCACCAAAGTTTGGGATTTAGCCGAAGAACAGCGTTGCTGATTATTTACTGTCTGTTTGGCATAAGTACGGCCCTTGGTTTATATTTGGCTTTTTCCTCTGATCTGGTGGTGTTTTTTTGTGGGATGGTGTGCTTTCTGTGTGGCGTTTTCTATACATATGGACCGCTGCCGATTTCCAGACAGCCCCTTGGTGAAATATTTTCCGGGTTTTTTTATGGTGTAATGATACCGTTTATCCTGCTTTACATTAATTCGGAACCGGGAACGTATCTTTCCTACCATTTGAGCCTTACTTCCCTATCGCTGGAGGTTAAGATTGTTCCGTTTCTGGTTTTACTTTTGTTTTCCGTTGCACCCTTTTGTACCACGGCAAATATTATGCTTGCCAACAACATCTGTGATGTGGAGAATGATATCAAGGTAAAACGTTATACCCTGCCTTATTATATTGGCAGGAAGGCCCTTTACTTATTTGCAGGCTTATATTACCTGACCTACGCTGCTACGGTGGTGATGGTGATAATTGGGATACTTTCTCCGGTTTGCCTGCTTTCCCTACTGTCAATATTCCTTGTGCAAAAGAATATTAATACCTTCTTCCACAGGCAGGAAAAGGCCGTAACCTTTATTTGCTCTATTAAGAATTTTATCATTATCATGGGGACAAATGCTGCTTTTATTTTTATAAGCTGCCTGGTTCCGTAGTAGTTCAATTTGCAGCCGAGGCTGCACGAATCATTTGGGTTATTGTTTCGCTTCAAAAGAGCGGATCATAATAAATAAAAATCAAATAATACCGCCAATGGCGGAAGGATGGAGGAATTTTATGAAAAAACTAGTTACCTTACTGCTTAGCATGATATTAATAGTGTCCTTGTTAACCGCATGTGGCAAAAGCAAGGATGCAGGCACGGACGCAGCAGCAAAAACAGGTCTTGGCGTAGTTACATCCCTTGCCAGCTCGACCAGCGCCGGAGACGCTGACGGACTTGCCGAGGTGGATTCCACGGTGGCTGCCGTATTAGTTGGCAGTGACGGAAAGATTTTAGCTTGCCGTATTGATGTGGCACAGACTAAGGCTAATTTTTCCGCAGAAGGAAAGCTTTTAACTGATGTTGCAACTGAATTTCAGACAAAGCAGGAGAGGGGTGCTGATTACGGTATGGCTTCCCAATCCGGTATCGGTAAGGAATGGTATCAGCAGGCGGACGCCTTCGCAGATTATGTGGTAGGAAAAACCGTTGATGAGGTAAAGGGTATTGCAGTAAGTGAAGAGGGCGTTACGACTGAGGCTGATCTTACTTCTTCTGTAACCATCCATGTAGGAGACTTTATCTCCGCGATTGAAAAGGCAGTGTCCAATGCAAAGGATTTAGGTGCTTCCGCAAATGACAAGCTTGGCCTTGCAATTTCAACAAGCATTAGTGATTCCACAGATGCAACAGCAGATGCCGTAGGCTTGGTACAGGCTTATTCCTATTATTCTGTAGTAACAACAGACGCTGATAAGAAGATTACCAGCTGCGTAGTGGATGCTTCCCAGGGTAAGGTTAATTTTGATACAACCGGTACGATTACAACTGATTTAACTGCAGCTGTTCAGACAAAGCAGGAGCTGAAGGAAGCATACAATATGAAGGATCAGTCCGGAATCGGCAAAGAGTGGTATGAGCAGGCTAATTCCTTTGCTGATTATGTAAAGGGCAAGACAATTGATCAGGTAAACGGCATAGCAGTGAGTGAAGAGGGTGTTGCAACTGAGGCGGATCTTACTTCTTCTGTAACAATTCATATTACACCTTTAATTTCAGTTGTTGATAAGGCCGTAACAAATGCCAAATAAATTGTTTTAAAAATTTGATAGGACCGGTATGTCCTGGCATTACAGGTAAATAAAATACCAGTTATCAAGCTTGGGGGATGAATCATCATACTTAGGTAGAGATGATAATCCCCCATACTTATCTAGTGCAACATTCTACAGATAAGCGTCATACAAGCCGGAATAATACTTAACATAAGAGGTGGATGATTTTGAGAAGGAAAATAACAGCAGTCATGCTTATGATAGTTATACTGGCCAGCCTGGTCAGTTGCAATAAAGCCGGGGAGAAACGGTATGAGGCCAGCTTTCTGGACTTGTTTGATACTGTGACAACGATTGTAGGATATGCCGACAATAAAGAAGAGTTTACCGGATATGCGCAGATGATTTATGATAAATTAAAAGAATATCATGAACTATATGATATCTACAATTCCTATGAAGGCATCAATAATATAAAAACGATCAATGACAATGCCGGAATTGCACCGGTTAAGGTTGATCAGAGAATTATTGATCTTTTAGAGCTTTCCAAGAAAGACTATGACCTTAGCGAAGGAAAGAAAAATATTGCCATGGGTGCCGTGCTTTCCATATGGCACGATTACCGCACCGAAGGGTTGGATGACCCGGAGAATGCGGAGCTTCCGCCGATGGATTTATTGAAGGAAAAGGCAAAGCATACGGATATTAATGATGTGATTATCGATGAGGAAGCATCCACCGTATATCTGAAGGATTTCCAGATGAGCCTTGATGTAGGCTCGATTGCCAAGGGCTATGCAACAGAGCAGGTATGCGAGTATGTAGCTGCCAATGGTTTTACCCATGGAACTGTTTCTGTGGGAGGTAATGTCAGGACGATCGGAAGCAAGCTGGTGGACGGCAAGGAGGAGCCCTGGCATATCGGAATTCAAAATCCGGATACAGAAAGCTCCGATACCAATTTGTATATCCTTGCGCTTCAGGACTATTCCTTGGTAACAAGCGGTGTTTATGAAAGATATTATACAGTAGATGGAAAGCAGTATCATCATATTATCGACCCCGACACCCTGATGCCGGCAGATAAATATCTGTCAGTTTCCATTGTATGTAAGGATTCTGGTATGGCGGATTCCCTTTCAACCGCAATATTTATTATGTCCTATGAGGATGGACTTAAACTGATTGAGTCCCTGGAGGATACGGAAGCTCTCTGGGTATTCAAGGACGGAACCCAAAAATATAGCTCCGGTTTTCAAAAATTCATTGTGAAATAATACAAGGGACCTGTGATGATTAAAAAAAATGATATTATATTATTTGCAATTCTGATATTGATAGCAATAGCCGCAATCTTTTTCCTGAATCTGAATCGCACAGAAGGCGGCAGGGTTGTAATTACCGTAAATGGAAAAGAATATAAAACCCTGGATTTAGATAAGGATGCGACAATAACCATAGAGGACGAAAACGGGGATTATAATACCGTAGTCATTAAGGATGGTATAGTGGATATGACCGGTGCCAACTGCCCGGACAAGCTCTGCGTAAAGCATAAAAGCATTCATTATAATGGTGAGACCATCGTATGCCTGCCGCATAAGGTTGTACTTGAGATCGTTGGCGGCGAAGAGGATGATGTAGACATAACAGCCAAATAGTAAGGAGCAGAAATGAAAGCAAAAAGAGTAGCGACCTATGGACTGCTGATTGCACTGGCATTCCTCCTAAGCTATATTGAAAGTATCCTGCCGGTGCCGATACCTATTCCGGGAATCAAGCTGGGCCTGGCAAATCTGGTGGTAATCTGCGGTTTATATACCCTGGGTGCAAGGGATGCCTTTGTATTATCCGTAATTCGGATTATACTCGTCAGCTTTACCTTCGGAAGTCCGGCAACTCTTATGTTTAGCATGGCCGGAGGACTCTTAAGCTGGTTATGCATGGCGCTGTTATATAAAACAAAGCTGCTGGGGATGACGGGTGTCAGCATCACCGGCGGAGTAGCCCATAATATAGGACAAATTCTGGTGGCGGTCTGGTTGGTAAATAATGTGATACTGGTATCCTATCTTCCTTTTTTGTTGATTTCCGGAGCGGTTACGGGAGCTGTGATCGGACTGCTTGGGGCAGCAATTGTACTTAGAATTAAGAAATTTCAGAAGATAGATTAGAGAACAAACACTGCCTTCGGCAGCAAGTTTTGTGGTGGTGGTTCAAAGAGGTGTTCTAAGGGATATACAATAGACTCACGAATTGCAGAGGGCGCAATTCGCTCGTTATACAAACACTGCCTTCGGCAGCAAGCCCTGTGAATAGTGCATTCACAGGGCTGAATATATACAATTTAAACGGGTCTGCTGTCGCAGGCCCGTTTAAATTGTATATATTTGTTTGTATAAAATAAAAAAAATCAACATTTTAAGTTGACAGTTGAAAATAAGTATGGTAATATGAAAGATGCACTATTGTGGTGTTATATGCCTAATTACTTATATTATAACATATATGTAAGAAAATGAAAAGAAGTTTTTTAGGCAATGATATACAAAAAACTCAAGGGGTGAAAACGTCAATGGACAAGAACAGAATGCATCCAATTAAGGTTGGTAATAACGTTAGAATGAGTTACTCCAAGCAGAAGGAAGTCCTGGAGATGCCCAATCTCATTGAAGTACAAAAGGATTCCTACCAGTGGTTTCTGGATGAGGGACTCAAGGAAGTATTTGATGACATTTCTCCGATTGCTGATTACAGCGGACATTTGAGCTTAGAATTCGTGGATTTTGCATTATGCGAGGATGATATCAAATATACGATTGAAGAATGCAAGGAACGAGATGCTACTTATGCAGCTCCTTTGAAGGTAAAAGTAAGACTTCATAATAAAGAAAACAACGAAATTAACGAGCATGATATCTTTATGGGTGATCTGCCTTTAATGACAGAGACCGGTACCTTTGTTATCAACGGTGCAGAGAGAGTTATTGTAAGCCAGTTAGTACGTTCCCCTGGAATTTATTATTCTATAGATCACGATAAAATCGGTAAGAAATTATTTTCTTCTACAGTAATCCCAAACAGAGGCGCATGGTTGGAATATGAGACAGATTCCAATGATGTGTTTTACGTACGTGTTGACCGTAACAGAAAGGTTCCGATCACTACCTTTGTAAGGGCTTTGGGCTATGGTACCAATGAAGAAATCAAGCAGCTATTCGGTGAGGAGCCGAAGATTCTTGCAAGTCTTGCCAGAGACCCAAGTACCTCCAAGGACCCGACCGGAAGCTATCAGGACGGTCTGCTGGAATTATATAAGAAGCTGCGTCCCGGTGAGCCGCTTGCTGTAGAGAATGCGGAGTCATTATTAAACAGCATGTTTTTTGATGCCAGAAGATATGACCTTGCGAAGGTCGGCAGATATAAATTCAACAAGAAGCTGCATTTTCGCAATAGAATTACGGGCTTTGTACTGGCAGAGGATGTAGTTGACCACTCCACCGGTGAGATTATTGCAGCAGCGGGAACACAGGTGAATGATAAAATAGCAAGACAGATACAGAACGCTGCCGTGCCCTTTGTTATGGTACAAGCGGAAGAGCGTAATGTTAAGGTCATTTCCAATATGATGGTTGATCCTTCTTACTATGTAGATATTAATAAGAAGGAACTCGGTGTGACCGAGGATGTTTATTACCCCGTACTTAAGAATATTTTGGCCGAAAATTCCGATATTGATGCAATTAAAAATGCAATTAAGAAGAATATCAACGAATTGATTCCGAAACATATTACAAAGGAAGATATTATTGCTTCCATTAACTATAATATTCATCTGGAATATGGCATCGGTAACTCCGATGATATCGACCATTTGGGCAACCGAAGAATCAGAGCGGTGGGTGAGCTGTTACAGAACCAGTACCGGATCGGTCTTTCCAGAATGGAACGTGTGGTAAGAGAAAGAATGACAACCCAGGACCTTGAGGGGATCAGTCCCCAGTCCTTAATCAATATCAAACCGGTTACCGCAGCGGTGAAGGAGTTCTTCGGAAGCTCCCAGCTGTCCCAGTTCATGGATCAGCACAATCCCCTTGGCGAGCTGACCCATAAAAGACGTCTCTCAGCCCTCGGACCCGGAGGTTTGTCCCGTGACCGTGCAGGCTTTGAGGTTCGTGACGTTCACTATTCCCATTACGGAAGAATGTGTCCGATTGAGACCCCCGAAGGTCCTAACATCGGTTTGATCAATTCCCTTGCTACCTATGCAAGAATTAATGAATATGGCTTTATTGAGGCTCCCTATCGTAAATGTGATAAAACCGATCCGATGAATCCAAGAGTTACGGATGAGGTTATCTATATGACAGCCGATGAGGAGGATAAATATGTTGTTGCCCAGGCGAACGAAGAGCTGGATGAGAGCGGATTTTTCGTAGGAAACAGTATCTCCGGACGTCACAGGGAAGAAACCTCCCAGTATGAGAAGCATCTGATTGATTTTATGGATGTATCTCCGAAGATGGTATTCTCCGTAGCGACTGCGTTAATTCCTTTCCTGGAAAATGACGATGCAAACCGTGCCCTCATGGGTGCCAACATGCAGCGTCAGGCGGTTCCGTTGCTTTTGACCGAGGCTCCCGTAGTTGGTACGGGTATTGAAGCAAAGGCGGCCATCGACTCCGGTGTTTGCGTTGTTGCCAAGAAATCCGGTGTGGTTGAGCGCGTTACAGCCAAGGAAGTTGTTATTAAAAATGAAGATAATACAAAATCCTCCTACCGCATGATTAAATTTGCCAAGAGTAATCAGGGCACCTGTATCAATCAGAGACCGATTGTATTCCGGGGCCAGAAGATTACGGCAGGTCAGGTAATTGCGGACGGACCCTCCACGGCGAAGGGAGAGCTTGCCCTTGGTAAGAATCCGTTAATCGGCTTCATGACCTGGGAAGGCTATAACTACGAGGATGCCGTACTTCTTAGTGAAAGACTGGTGCAGGAGGATGTATACACCTCCGTGCATATTGAAGAATATGAGGCAGAAGCCAGAGACACCAAGCTTGGGCCGGAAGAAATTACAAGGGATGTTCCCGGTGTCGGCGATGATGCTTTAAAGGATTTGGATGAGAGAGGTATCATCCGTATCGGTGCCGAGGTTCGTGCCGGAGATATTTTGGTTGGTAAGGTTACTCCCAAGGGTGAGACCGAGCTGACAGCAGAAGAAAGACTCCTTCGTGCAATCTTTGGTGAGAAGGCAAGAGAAGTAAGGGATACCTCCCTTCGTGTTCCTCACGGTGAGTACGGCATTATCGTAGATGCTAAGGTATTTACCAGAGAAAACGGCGATGAATTATCCCCTGGTGTAAACCAGACGGTTCGTGTTTATATCGCACAGAAGAGAAAAATCCAGGTTGGTGATAAGATGGCTGGCCGTCACGGTAACAAGGGTGTTGTTTCCCGTGTACTCCCGGTAGAGGATATGCCCTTCCTTCCGAATGGCCGTCCCCTTGATATTGTGTTAAATCCCTTAGGTGTTCCTTCCCGTATGAACATCGGACAGGTACTGGAAATCCATCTGTCCCTGGCTTCTAAGGTACTTGGAATCGATATCTCCACCCCGGTATTTGACGGTGCCGACGAGTTTGATATCATGGATACTCTGGAAATTGCCAATGATTTTGCCAATACCTCCTGGGAGGAATTTGAAGTAAAGTATAAAGATACCCTGGATGCCGATTTTATGGATTATCTGAAAAAGCATCCTGAGAATAGAGAGGATTGGAAGGGTGTTCCAATCAACCGCGACGGTAAGGTAAGGCTTCGTGACGGCAGGACCGGTGAGTATTTTGACGGCTCCGTAACAGTCGGCTTCATGCATTATCTGAAGCTCCACCATCTGGTTGATGATAAGATCCATGCACGTTCCACCGGTCCTTACTCCTTAGTAACGCAGCAGCCGTTAGGCGGTAAGGCACAATTCGGCGGACAAAGATTCGGTGAAATGGAGGTTTGGGCACTTGAGGCTTATGGTGCCGCTTATATCCTCCAGGAAATCTTAACGGTAAAATCCGACGATGTAACCGGACGTGTTAAGACCTATGAAGCAATCATTAAGGGAGAAAATATTACGGAGCCCGGTATTCCGGAATCCTTCAAGGTTCTCTTAAAGGAGCTTCAATCCCTTGCCCTGGATGTTACAGTTCTTGATGAGAACGGTAATGAGGTGAAGATGACAGAAAGCATTGACTACGGTGATTCAGACCTGACTCCATTAATTGAAGGCGATAATAATTTCAGATATGATGAAGGCTATGAAGATGCCGGCTTCACCCAAGCAAATGTGGAAGATATTGATGCAGATATTTTCGATATTTATGAAGATGAATCGGAAGATATACTGGATGACGGAATTTATGCAGAGGAAGATGACCTTGAGCTTGGCGAAGATCCGGAAGAGGAGATTTAAAACCAAGTGGTGTAAAAACGCTGTGGAATTCTGTGTACAGTAGAGAATAAGTAGTTGTCATAAAGCTGAAGGCAGGAACTTAAAAATTTCTGCATCGGTAAAACGAAGGGAGAGCCATAGAATGTCTGAATTAGGAAGTAGCATTCAAGAGATAACCTATGATGCGATAAAAATTGGTTTAGCTTCACCTGAGAAAATAAGGGAATGGTCCAAGGGCGAAGTCAGAAAGCCGGAGACAATTAATTACAGAACCTTAAAGCCTGAGAAGGACGGATTGTTCTGTGAGAGGATTTTTGGACCCAGCAAGGACTGGGAGTGTCATTGCGGTAAATATAAAAAGATCAGATATAAGGGTGTAGTCTGCGACCGCTGCGGTGTTGAGGTAACCAAGGCGAGCGTACGTCGTGAAAGAATGGGTCATATTGAGCTGGCAGCACCCGTTTCCCACATCTGGTATTTCAAGGGAATACCCAGCCGTATGGGCCTCATTCTGGATCTTTCTCCAAGAACCCTGGAGAAGGTGCTGTATTTTGCCTCTTATATTGTACTGGATAAAGGAACCACCGATTTACAGTATAAGCAGGTATTAAATGAGAAGGAAAGACAGGAAGCAGCTGAAAAATACGGCTACAGCGCTTTCCGCCTCGGCATGGGTGCGGAAGCAATTCAGGAATTATTACGGGCAATCAATCTTGAGAAAGAATCGAAGGAATTAAAAAGAGGACTGAAGGATTCCACCGGCCAGAAGCGTGC
This sequence comes from Bacillota bacterium, assembly GCA_023407175.1. Next base: position 465,370 of record JAEYMU010000053.1, on the reverse strand, counting down.
AAGAATTATCAAGCGTCTGGAGGTTGTAGAGGCCTTCCGTGAGTCCGGCAACAAGCCGGAATGGATGATCCTTTCCGTAATTCCGGTCATTCCTCCGGATCTTCGTCCTATGGTTCAGCTGGATGGAGGACGTTTCGCCACCTCTGATATGAATGATCTGTACAGAAGAATTATTAACCGTAACAACCGTCTGAAGAGACTTCTTGAGCTTGGCGCTCCGGATATCATTGTACGCAATGAGAAGAGAATGCTTCAGGAGGCGGTTGATGCATTAATTGATAACGGCAGAAGAGGAAGGCCGGTAACCGGACCCGGTAACCGTGCGCTCAAATCTCTGTCCGACATGTTAAAGGGTAAGCAGGGACGCTTCCGTCAGAACCTTCTGGGTAAGCGTGTTGACTACTCAGGACGTTCCGTTATCGTAGTCGGACCTGAGCTTAAGCTATATCAGTGCGGTCTGCCTAAGGAAATGGCAATTGAGCTCTTCAAGCCCTTTGTTATGAAGGAGCTGGTAGCAAGAGGAACCGCTCACAATATCAAATCCGCCAAGAAAATGGTTGAAAGACTCCAGACAGAGGTTTGGGATGTCCTTGAGGAGGTTATTAAGGAGCATCCGGTTATGCTAAACCGTGCCCCAACTCTCCACAGACTTGGTATCCAGGCCTTTGAGCCGGTATTGGTTGAAGGTAAGGCCATCAAGCTTCATCCGCTTGTATGTACCGCTTACAATGCGGACTTCGACGGTGACCAGATGGCGGTGCATTTGCCGCTGTCCGTGGAAGCACAGGCGGAATGCCGCTTCCTGCTGCTTTCACCGAACAACCTGCTTAAGCCCTCCGATGGTGCACCCGTAGCCGTTCCTTCGCAGGATATGGTGCTTGGTATCTACTATCTGACCATCGTAAGGGAAATGGAAGGCGGAATCCGCCATCATTTCAAGAGCCTGAATGAGGCAATTCTGGCTTACGAGAATGGTGCTATCTCTCTTCATGAGATGGTCAAGGTAAGGCGCACCGGTATCAACAGCGAAGGGGTGGAGGAAATCAAAGCGATTGAATCGACCCTGGGACGTTTCATCTTCAATGAAATCATCCCGCAGGACCTTGGCTTTGTAGACCGTTCCGATCCGGATAATTTCTTACAGCTTGAGATTAACTTCCTGGTTGGCAAGAAGCAGTTAAAGCCGATTCTTGAAAAATGCATTAATATCCACGGGGCTACCAAGACAGCGGAAATCCTTGATGCCGTTAAGTCCCTGGGTTACAAATATTCCACCCGGGCAGCGATGACCGTATCCATCTCCGACATGAAGGTGCCGGATGAGAAGAAGAAGATTATCGCAGATGCGGAGGCTACCATCGAGAGTATCTCCAAGGAATACAGGCGGGGCAGAATGACGGAGGAAGAAAGATATAACACCGTTATAGAGACCTGGAAGGATGCAGATAAGACTTTGACAGAGACTCTGCTTAGCGGTCTGGATAAATTCAATAACATCAAGATGATGTCCGACTCCGGTGCCCGTGGCTCCGATAAGCAGATCAAACAGCTTGCCGGTATGCGTGGACTTATGGCAGACACCACCGGCAGAACCATTGAGCTGCCGATCAAGTCCAACCTTCGTGAGGGTCTTGACGTATTGGAATACTTTATCTCCGCTCATGGTGCCCGTAAGGGTCTTTCCGATACCGCCCTTCGTACCGCTGACTCCGGCTACTTAACCCGCCGTCTGGTTGATGTATCACAGGATTTGATCATCCGTGAGGTTGACTGTTGCGAGGGTCATGAAATTCCGGGTATGTGGATCAAAGCCTTTACTGACGGTAGGGAAGTAATCGAGAGCCTGGAGGAGAGAATCACCGGAAGATATTCCTGTGAGACAGTCTATGATGAAAACGGCGAGATGATTGTTAAGGCAAATCATATGATTACACCGAAGCGTGCCGCAAGGATTATCGCTACTGGTGTTGATAAGGTAAAGATTCGTACCATATTAACCTGTAAGTCCCATATTGGTGTATGTGCAAAATGCTATGGTGCCAACATGGCAACCGGCGAGGCAGTACAGGTGGGTGAGGCAGTCGGTATTATTGCAGCCCAGTCCATCGGTGAGCCCGGTACACAGCTTACGATGCGTACCTTCCATACCGGCGGTGTTGCAGGTGATGATATCACACAGGGTCTTCCCCGTGTTGAGGAGCTTTTCGAAGCAAGAAAGCCGAAGGGCCTTGCGATTATTGCAGAATTCGGCGGCGTAGTAACGATAAAGGATACGAAGAAGAAGCGTGAGGTTATCGTAACCAATAATGAAACCATGGAATCCAAGGCGTATTTAATACCCTATGGCTCCAGAATCAAGGTTATGGATAACGATGTGCTGGAGGCTGGTGATGAGCTGACCGAAGGCAGTGTCAATCCTCATGATATCTTAAAGATCAAGGGAATCCGTGCCGTTCAGGACTATATGATCCAGGAGGTACAAAGAGTATACCGTCTGCAGGGTGTTGAGATCAATGATAAGCATATCGAAGTAATCGTGCGTCAGATGCTGAAGAAGATTCGTATCGAGACAAACGGTGACACGATGTTCCTGCCGGGAACACTGGTAGATATTCTGGAATTCGATGATGAGAACGTAAGAATGCAGGAGCAGGGCTTAGAGCCGGCAGAGGGCAAGCAGGTAATGCTTGGTATCACCAAGGCTTCCCTTGCAACCAACTCCTTCTTATCAGCCGCTTCCTTCCAGGAGACCACCAAGGTGCTTACCGAGGCAGCGATCAAGGGCAAGATTGACCCGCTCATCGGTCTGAAGGAAAATGTTATCATCGGTAAGTTGATTCCTGCCGGAACTGGTATGAAGAGATACCGCTCCGTTAAGCTGGACACCGATACCCCTGAGGAATATATGCTCTCCGAGGATTTGGAGGGTGACGGAAGCTATCTGGATGAATTCGGCAGCTTCGAATATTCCGAGGACGGCTATAATGATGAGGAATTCTTCGGTGAGGAATATGAGGAAGAAGGCTATTATGAGCCGGAGGACGGCATTGCGGAGATCGTCTATGATGAAGATAAGTATTCCAATGAGGAGGATTATCTGCAAAGAGAGGATGCAATTGCCGGAATGGATGATGCTCATGTAAATTACGGTGAGAACTCCCATAATGAGGGGGATTGGACAGAAACCAGCTTCAACCTTAAGGGAATCAGCGAGGACAATTACGGTGATGATAAATAAAAGCCGTGAATTGACACCTAAGCATATAAAAAATAATATAAATAATTAAAGTATATTAAAAGGCCCGGGAAATTATTTCCCCGGCCTTTATATTTATTTTACAGGTAATAATCAATTGATATGTCGCTGTCTTCAAAAAATTCCGAGTAAATCTCTTTTCGGATTTTCATAAATTCATAGCTGCTTCTGTCTCTTGGTCTTGGCATTGGTACAGGTATGATTTTTTTTATGATCCCCGGGCGGTCAGACATGATAATAATACGGTCACTTAAGAAAATTGCCTCGTCGATGTCATGTGTGATAAGAAGCATGGTAGTCTGCTCTGCCTGCCATATCCTTAAAACCTCATTCTGCATATTGATTCTGGTCAAAGCATCCAGAGCTCCAAAGGGTTCATCCAAAAGCAATACACTTGGTTGGTTAATTAATGTTCTGGCGATACTGACTCTTTGCTGCATTCCGCCTGATAATTGCCTGGGCAATGCCTTTTCAAAGCCGTCCAGCTTTACCAGGTCGATGTGCTCCCTAATTAACCTGTTCCGGGTTTCCCTTGGAAGCTTCTTATGGATTCCGAATTCAATATTTTGCTCCACAGTTAGCCACGGAAACAATCTGGGCTCCTGAAAAATCATGCCTGTCTCTACGGAGGGTTTTTCAACCCTCCGGTCTCCGATGCTTACACCGCCTTCAGAGGCGGTTTCCAGTCCGGCTATGATCCGAAGGAGCGTGCTCTTCCCGCATCCGCTGGCCCCGACAATACTGATAAATTCTCCGCTTTCAACCTCCAAATTGATATCCGACAGCACCTCAAGATTGCCGGTATCCAGCTGGAATATTTTTTTAACATGATTAATGGCTAATTTTTTATTAAGTCCCATCGATATATGCCCCTATTCCTCCACGATATTCCATCTTAACACCCTTTTTTCAATCTTTATTAATACCGCATCAATCACAAGTCCTATGATACCGATTGAAAATACACCCACCAGCATAATATCCGGCTGGGATAATTCTCTTGAATACATGATCAGATATCCGATTCCCTTTGCGGCAGCTATCATTTCTGCTGCTACTACGCAGGACCAGGCCGCACCGATTCCCAGACGGATGCCGGTAAATACAGATGGCAGCGCTGCGGGGATGATTACCTTTGCTAATACCTGTTTTTTATTTTTTTCCAGAATAAAGGCAACCTCAAGCAATTTTTTATCTGCATTCTGAATGCCCCGGATGGTGTTCAACAAAATCGGCCAGAAACTTCCAATCGCGATGAGGGTTTCCTTCGAGGACTCGTCAATACCCATCCAAAGAATCAGCATCGGAACCCATGCTATAATCGGAACCGGCCGCAGTATGCCGATCAGCGCAGCGCAAAGCTCACCGGCTGTTTTCGACAGACCTATCATAGTTCCTGCTGCCAAGCCTAACAAAGCACCGAGCGCAAAGCCTTTAATCACACGTATTATACTGATCAGCAAATGCTTTTGCAATTCGCCGGACAGAGTCATATATTCCAAAGCCTCCCACAGGGTAGAAGGCTTTGGAAGAATAGATTGATTGATGGCGCCGGTTCTTCCGAAATATTCCCATAGGGCCAGCAATGTCACGGGGAAAATTGCTCCCATAATAATTTTTCTTATGATGGTTTTACGGCTGCTGCCTTTTTTTAACCTGCTCACTGTTTACCCTCTTATTCTGTGATGCCAGCCTCTTGTAAATATGATAAATCAATAAGAGCATCGACATCTACTTCACTTCTGATTGTTCCCTGCTTTTTCAGGTATGCGGCTGTTTCCTTAATTGAGTCAATTTTCTTTTGATCCAGGAATAAGCTGCGGTCAAACTTTTCAAAGGAAGCTGCAAAGACAGAGGCGTCAAGGCCGCTGGCATCTGCCAGGATCTGCAGGCTCTCCTCCTCATTATCATTGGACCATTCTGTTGCCTCATTAAACACCTTTAGCAAACGGGCGGCAATTTCCGGGTACTTGTCTAAGAAGCTCTCATCACCGATAATTACATTGACATTATATTTATAGCCGGTTCCATCCTGAATGATATCGGCGACACCTGCCGCTACGCTGTTTGTGATATAGGGTTCCCAGGTAACAGCAGCATCAATTGCATTACTTTCCAGAGAGGTATAGATGTCGCCGGGAGTCAGGTTAACCAGCTCTGCATCCTCTGTCGTTAAGCCCTCAGACTCCAGAAATTTTAATAATAATTGGTGGCCTACGCTGCCTGCCGTATAGCCTATTTTCTTTCCCTTGATGTCTGCCAGAGTTTTAATTCCAGATTCCTTTGTTGCAATTAATGCGTTTCCTTTTTCAGTAGAACCATAAGTACCAATAATTTTGAGGGGAAGATTGTTTGCTTTTCCCTGAATTGCCGGCTGATCGCCCACTAGTCCAAAATCGACCTCACCTGCTGCAAAGGCTTCGATAATCGGAGGTCCCGATGCAAATTGTTTTAATTCAACAGTAATACCGTCATCGGCAAACTCATCTTCAAATAAACCCAGCTTCTGTGCAATTAAAGGCTGTGCATGACCGGGCTGGTGTGCAAGACGGATGACTAATCCGGAATAATCCGGTTCGTCCTGCGCCTGCTCCGTTACCGACACTGCCGCACCTTCTGTTACTTTGGTTTTCTGCCCGGCAGTGGTATCTGCTGCCTGGTCTTCAGACTTCTGACATCCTGCTGCTGTTAATCCAACCACACTTAATATAGTCAGCCAGGCTAAGAATTTTTTCTTCATGTTAATTTTCCTCACTTTCTTTATTAACAACCCATCGGTCCAAATGCCCTAACAATGGGTGTGCTTTTTCTTCTTCCAGTCTTCTCTTTTCAAAGGATTCCTCAATTACTTCTTCCGGCTCTATCACCCAAACTGTGGATAAGTCAATGTCACCGAATTGCTCCTGAACCAAATCATAATGCCTTTGAAATTCCCGGCCTGCAATGATGGCCTTATATGGGGTTCCCTTAATCTGATAACTCCGCTTATCTCTTCCCAGGATATTAATTGCAACCTTGTGATTAAACCAGATACTTGACACAAAATTCTTATTGGTCTGTGAAGTCTCAATCAGTTCATAAAATTCCAGATTGCCATCCTTATTTATATGAAGAGAGTCCTTATAGGTCACATGAGGATTTCCCTCCCTGTCTACGCTTGCAATTGCCTTTATTGTGCCCTTTTCCTGCAATAAGGCCTTAATATCATCATTTAATTCAACTGCCATGCTTATCTCCCTTTGCTGTTAGAAAATATTTTTCTTCTCAACCTGTGCACCTTTCTCAAATCCTTGATAAATCCGTATCAGGATGATTGCCGCATCGGCGATAGTTATCCATATCAATATTGATACCGTACTTTCTGCGAAGCTGATCCAGTCCCTCGGATATTCTGATATAATACTCCAAAGACGGTGTTTTCTGATTGAAAAAGATAGAGCCCGGAGCAACGGTCCACACACAGCCCACCGGACTGACTCCATGCCGGCATAATTCCTCTGCTTCGGCCAGGATTACTTCCACACCCTCGTCCTCCGATTGGAAGCCCTTTGGCGTCGCCATTTCTGTTCCTACCACAAGACCTGTATTGACATTTCCCCGTCCAAAGATTTCTGTCGCTTTGTACAGGCGTTCCTTCCATTCGGTATAACCGATTTTTGCTGCCTTTCCCGGACAAATCCAATTGAATTTTTCTTCATTAAGAATTTCAATATCCGCCGTATAGCTCATCAAACCGGTTTCCTCGTACAGTCTCTTCAACTGCCGTTCGTTGAAGGCAGTTCCGATGAGCTGACTGGGGAATTTTCTGCCTCCAAAATTCTCTCCGATCCGTTTTAAAATAGCAATATAGTAATCGACCTCCTCATCAAGTAATTCCTTGCCATTTAAAATTGTCCCGCCCGTTAAAAAGACACTAGTAAACCGGCCTTTTTCCTTCAAGGCTTCTGCTACGGTTTCAGCAATGTCATCCACCAGAAGAAACTGTTCCTTGTCACTGGATTTATAGGCGGCGGCAATGGAACAATATTTACAGCCATGACCCGGTGTCTCCCAAAACTGGCAATATTGATTGGGATTAATATCAATTCTCTGGGGTCTCGCCCATGCAACCTGCCACATGGGCTTTCCGCTGCTGGTTGCCTTATCATAGAAACGGGGCTTCTCCCAGTATTCTACCTCCTCAAATACTTCCCCGTTGTCAGTGAGCACAATTTTACCATCGGCTACGTCTACCACGAAGGGATCTCTTTTCGTTGATAATCCCCGGTAGCTTCCACCGGTAAGTACGCTGGTTCCATCCCGAAGTAATAAAGATACAGGTGCCTTGTCATTCTTTTCTCCTGCAAAGTTCCTATGTACTGTCTGATGGATATTCTCATCAACCAGATCTAAGGCTGCATCCGTATAGATAACACCTCTTCTTTGTACATCGGTTTTGATGATAACAAAGGGGGAGATATGGGGATATTTTTCAATTACTTCTCTTAAACCCAGCTCCTTTTTTCTCCACTCCCTGTCGTATTCTGCTTCAGCCATAACTCTTCTTCCTTTCTGTCAGATGACAAAAAGATCCCAGGGACAGACCTGTTGTTATCTGTCCTTGAGACCTCTAGTTTTCTAGTCAGTCTTATTATTTCATAGTAATTCTATATGTTATGTATGTTTTATAGTATATTCGCATATGGTCTATTTGTCAACACAAATTTATTCGGAAATATTTGTGAGTGCAGCAAAGCGAAAGTCACAGAAAACTGGAGAATTGCAGCGCCAAAACGCTGCTTTTGCGTTTTGTGTGCATCGCGAAGTGCGTTATTGTTCCCAACACTGCTGTTTTTAGCAGGGGTGTGAACAGTAACGGTACGGTAAAAATAATAGCTTTATAGATAAAAAGATATTGCATTTCAAAAAAAAGCATTGTATCATGATACTAAATATTCTATTGTATAATTGCTTAAAATATGGACTTAGGATTACTCCATAGCTTTACATTGGTATTATGAAAGGATGAATTTTGGAAATGGATTATTTAAAAAAATACGAGGAATGGACCACAAACCCCTATTTCGATGAGGCAACCAGAGCAGAGCTTCTTGCCCTTAAGGATAATGATAAAGAAATACAGGAAAGATTCTTTAAAGACCTGGAGTTTGGTACGGGAGGTCTTCGCGGTATTCTGGGAGCCGGCGTAAACCGGATGAATCTATATACGGTAAGAAGAGCAACCCAGGGACTCGCCAATACGATATTGAAGCAGGGCGGAGAAAGTAAGGGTGCTGCGATTGCCCATGATTCCAGGAGGATGTCGCCGGAGTTTGCACTTGACAGTGCACTGTGCCTGGCAGCCAATGGGATTCACGCCTATCTTTTTGAAACACTGAGGCCGACACCGGAGCTTTCCTTTGCAGTAAGAGAGCTGGGATGTGTGGCAGGTATTGTTATAACTGCAAGTCATAATCCTGCCGAATATAACGGCTATAAGGTATACTGGGAGGATGGTGCCCAGATTACTTATCCGAAGGATGCTGAGATTATCAGTGAGGTAAATGCAATTACCGATTTTTCTGAAGCAAAGACTATGGCGAAGGAAGAAGCTCTGGCAAAGGGACTTCTTACTATCATAGGTAAGGAAATCGATGATAAATACATGGAGCAGCTTAAGAAGCTGGTCATTAATCCTGTCAGTGAGGGAGGCAAGGCATTAAAAATTGTTTATACCCCCTTGCACGGTACAGGTAATCTTCCGGTGAGAAGGATATTAAAGGAATTAGGCTTTGAGCAGGTATTTGTCGTTCCAGAGCAGGAGCTTCCCGATTCTGAATTTTCTACTGTGGGCTATCCGAATCCCGAGGATCCGAAGGTATTTGTCCTGGCGCAGAAGCTTGCCGATGAGGTGGGAGCGGACCTGATTCTGGCAACCGATCCGGATGCGGACCGCCTTGGTATTATGGTAAGGGACGAAGAAGGTAAATTTGTTCTCTTTAACGGCAATATGACCGGTGCCCTGATTGCGGAATATGAGTTTTCGCAGAAGGCGGAGAAGGGGATTTTGCCTAAGAATTCCGCTTTGATCAAAACCATTGTTACAGGCAATATGTCCGATTTGATTGCAAAGCATTACAACGCCAGACTCATTGAGGTTTTAACCGGCTTCAAATATATCGGTGAGCAGATTAAGCTCTTTGAACAGACTGGCTCCAATGAATATGTATTCGGTTATGAAGAAAGCTATGGCTGTCTGGTGGGAACCCATGCAAGAGACAAGGATGCGGTAGTGGCTGTTATGTGCTTATGTGAGGCGGCGGCCTATTATAAGACCAAGGGTATTACACTGTATCAGCAGATGGAGAAGATATATGAGAAATATGGCTATTTTAAGGAGGATTTGGTGTCTGTTACCTTAAAGGGTATCGAGGGTATGCAGAAAATCAAGGATATTATGGAAAGCTATCGCAGTAATCCTCCAAAGGCTGCGGGAGATTACAAGGTACTTAAGTTTAGGGATTATAAGAAGGATACCATTACCGATCTTGCCACCGGAGAAGTTACACCGACGGGACTGCCGAAATCGGATGTTCTTTATTTTGAACTGAATGATGATGCCTGGTGCGCGGTCAGACCCTCCGGAACAGAACCGAAGATCAAGTTCTATTTCGGTGTTAAGGGCAGCAGTGCGGCAGACGCGGATACAAAGCTTAAGAAGCTGATGAGTGATGAAGTGTTTATTGTAAGCTAATTAAAATATGGTATTTTGAATAAGGTGAACCTCTGATTATGGAACATAGGCAGTAAAGAGGTTCACTTTATTTAGAAGAGGAGGCACGAGAGAATGGAATGGTCACTTAGTTTTTCGGTGAATGTTCAGGAAATAGATAATCAGCATAAGGTATTGATTTCAATCATCAATGAGGTTGTTAAAATGGTAAAATATCAGGATTATAATTTTAACGGACTATATGAAATTATTGTCAGGCTGGATCAATATATTACGGAGCATTTTCAATATGAGGAGCAGCTTATGCTGGAGCAGGATTATCCGGAGCTGGAACAGCATGTGAAGGAGCATAACCAATTTCGCTATGATTTGGGTAAATTTAATATTCTGGATGTGGAGCAGCCGAAAAATGTTATTGAGAATTGGCTGGTTTATTTGATGAACTGGCTGTCTATCCATATTATGAATACCGATAAGAGGCTGGGGGAATATCTGAATCAAAAATCGATTTCATAGCAGTGTTATATTGCGGAAAGATAGTTTAAAGCAACCGATAATGCTTTTATAGGATGAAGAAAAGGACAAATAATTTTCAACCAATCCATTTTACGGAAAATGTTGTTAATTACTTGTCCTTATTTATGTTTTTTTAGATACAAATTGGTAAAAGTGCACAAAAAAGCCAAGGAATATTTTTCGAAAAATTTCGAAAAATATTCCTTGGCTTTATAAAATCTGTGATATAATAAAAATGTAGTGAGGATATCCAAGCCTGCTTGGGATCTAAAACAATAGCTGGGATAAAAGCATATGGTACATGGGGACTGGTAACCTCCTGGAAGGCTTTTTCGAGGCTATAGTAAGATATAAGGAGAAGATATTATGAAAAAAAGCTGGAGAAAGAACAAAGCAATCAGTCTGCTCCTGATTGTGGCCCTGTTGTTTTCGATGTTTCCATCAATTCCACAGGTACAGGCAGCAGAAACAACAGCGGTAAGAAATGTAACAGATGAAGTAGTAGGAGTCGTTGGCAGCCAAAGCGTATCCCTGTCACTTTATCAAAACGGCATGTATGAGGGGCTGGTGAGTACCGCCTCGGGTTCATCTGCCACAATTTATGTAAACGGCGCGGAAAAGGGCAGCACAAGCTGGGGTGAAACCACCCAGACCAGTGTCTACCTGAGGTACAATTCGGTTACCGGAGAAGTAACCAATTCAATTTCCAATACGGGAGTATACAAGAACTATGCCACCTGGGTAGGTAATTTTACCGGACTGGACGTGGGAATAGTAAATTGGACGCCCGGGGATACGAATGGTGACCTATCCTACCTCGGCGGAGGTATCTTTGCGAAAACCTTCACATTTACCCAGTTGGAAGCCGATGTAGCCTTGGGAGACGGAGGCTATAAGGTTGCTTACAACCATGATTGGGGTAATGGCGAGGTAGGAGATAACGGCAAGGTTTTGCTTACCGTGCCTGCCGGCAGCAGCAGTATCACTGTTTTTGCAGATACTAATACTGGTTACATAACCGATTCTGTGAATACATCTACAATTCTGGAGAAGTATTCAATCATCGGTACAGTCAGAGAGGCCGGAGACAACAATTGGAATCCGGATTATGACGGATATGATTTCAGAGCTATCAGTGCAAATCTTTATCTGTATGAGAAGGAATTTGCTACCCCGGCTACCTATGAGTATAAATATTATAACCGTACTGCGGGACAATGGGATAACGGCAGTAATAAATCCTTAACAACCACAGAGAGTAATCAAAGGGTTCTCTTCCTCTATGATAAGAGCAGCGGAACCATTTATGATACAGTTAACAATTATGATACCATTGCACAGGCACTTGGCTTTCCGGTAAGCGGAGGGACAGATATACTGGCAGATACCTTTGCAGCCCAGCCGGGAGGAAGCGCTGTATGGAGGGTTACCGGTTCCCTGGGCAGTTATGACAGCTGGAATATCTCGAATACCACCTCTGTAATGAGTCATCTGGTTGGAGAGTATTATGCGAAATCAATGGTATTGGATGCAGGCGATTATGAATTCAAATTTACGAAAAACGGCTCCTGGAACAGTGCCATTGGTTCTGATGGAATCGGTGACAATTCGGCTAATTTTTCACTACATCTGGATGAAAAGACCAAGGTGAACTTCTATCTGAATGATGAGATGGAGGGACTGAATAAGGTACGTACGAACCTAACCTCTCTGGAAAGTCAGGGCCTTCAGCAATATACGCCTGCCCTTGAGGAAGGCGGCTGGCCAAGACTTGTCGGAGATCTCCAGACAGAGCTTGGAGAAAGCAGTGATTGGGCTCCCGGAAGCTCACAGCTTATGTTCGTGGATTATTATTTTAATAATACGGTATACAAGCTTCAGCGCTCGCTTCCGAAGGGCGCCTATGAATGCAAGGTAGTTTTCGGAAGTGACTGGAGCGGAGCAAACTATGGAGATCCTACTAGCAGCAACGGAAATCTTGCACTGAAAATCGTGGACGGTTCGGCAGATGTTGCTTTTACCATTAATAATGCTGCGGAGACAAAGGCTTTAAGCCACGATTATAAGCCGAAGGATTCTCTTTATGACGGAGCCATCAAGACCTCGGCTCTGTATTATGACAGCAGGGACATTACCTATAAGAAACCCTTTGGTGCAATTAAGGAAGAAAGCGAGGACGTGACCTTCCGGTTTGCAGCGGAGCAAAACGATGCGCAGCTGGTTAAGCTGGAGCTGATTGATTATAACGATGTGTCCAGGGATTTCGACATGTCGGTAGCAACGGTTCTTGATGGAAAGGATTATTGGGAAGTAACCGTTCCGAAGGAAACCTTCAGCGAAATCGGTGTATGGAGCTACAAATTTATTGTAATTGACGGTACAGCCAAATACGAATATGGGGATGATGCAAGCAGCGGAGGTACGGGAGCCGTATCCGAGGATGGACAGACCCCCTATGACCTGACCGTATATGATGATGAATACGAAACACCCGACTGGATGAAGAATGCAGTGGTTTATCAGATTTTCCCCGACCGTTTTTATGACGGGGATACCTCCAACAATCATGCAAAGGATGTGGAGGGAAGCAGAGGTGATGAGGTACAGCTCTTTGACGGGGATGAATGGTCCACACTTCCTGAAAATCCCAGACAGTCGGAGGAGGCAAATAAGCCCTATTATCCCGATGCTACGACGGATGGTGTATGGTCCAATGAATTCTATGGCGGCGATATCGAGGGTATCAGGGAAAAGCTTTCCTACCTGCAGACGCTGGGAGTTACGGCCATTTACTTAAATCCCGTATCCTGGGCAGCCTCCAATCATAAATACGATGCTACTGATTACAAGCATCTGGACCCGATGTTTGGAGAGCCGGTGTACAATACACCGGGTGATTCTACCTCCGGATTAAATTATGAAGCTACCAAGGAGGCCTCCGACAAGGTTTACAGTGACTTTGCCGAGGTATGCGATGAGCTTGGTATCCATCTGATTACGGATGGTGTCTTCAACCATGTGGGTGATGACTCCATTTACTTTGACCGCTATGAGAAATACCCTGAAATCGGTGCCTATGAGTATTGGAGCAGGGTATGGCAGAAGGTGGAAGAAGATGATGTAACCCAGGCAGAAGCTGAGACAGCGGTAAAGAATTATTACAAGTCTCAGATTAATCCCTCTACCGGGGAAAACTATACCGATGCAGACTTCTGCTATATCAGCTGGTTCGATGTAGGCCCTGATAAGGTATATGATTCTGTTACAGGAGAGTTTGTAAGATATGCCTATGAAGGCTGGTGGGGATATGATTCTCTTCCTGTTATAAAGGCTGTATCTGCGGAAACGACTAATCTGACGAATGATTCTTCTGCTACTATTGCAGGAGAGCATGAATATAACAATGTAAGCTACAGAGAGGAAGTTATCGGCTATGACCTTAGCACGGCAACGGATGTAACCGAGGCAATGCAGTCGGCTAATTCCCAGAGATGGCTTTACCTGGGAGCAAGCGGCTGGAGACTGGATGTGGCTCCCGATGTATCCGATGACACCTGGAGACAGTTCCGTATCGCTGTTAAGTCGGCGGAAGGGCAGACGGATATTAACGGCAACACCATTGAAGATCCGGTAATTCTGGGAGAAGAATGGGGTGTTGCAACAGATTATTTATTAGGTGATATGTTTGACTCCGTAATGAACTATCAGTTCAGAGCAGCGCTTCAGGGCTTCCTGGTAGACGGAGGAGATGCATCTGCACTGAACGAAGCACTGGAGATCATCCGGGAAAATTATCCCGAGGAAGCATGGCAGGCCATGTTAAATCTGGTGGATTCCCATGATACTGTAAGAAATATAACAAAGATTGATAATCCCACCTGGGAGGAAGAAAATACACAGAATGCACCGGATGCCTCTGAGAGAGCGATTAAGCTTCAGGCTCTGACGGCAATATTCCAGTTAAGCTATCCGGGTGCGCCTACGATTTATTACGGAGATGAAGTTGGAGTAACCGGAACCAAGGACCCGGATTCCAGAAGAACCTTCCCTTGGGAGAGAGTAACTGAGCAGACAGACGGAACCTATGAAATTTCAGATGCTTATGCCGATACCTACGGAGATTTATTTAACGCCTATGTGAAGGCCGCAGAGGTTCGTAATGCTCATCTTGACCTTTTTGCAACCGGTGAGATCAAAACAGCCTATGCGGAAGGGGATGTTATTGCATATGCCAGAAAGAGTTCTGAGGAGGGCGGTCTCTCTCTGATTAACCGTTCTGACGCAGCAATTGATATTACAGCCGATGTAACGGATTTTCTTCCCGAAGGGCTGACCCTTGCAGATGAACTGGGAAGCGGTATTACCGGTACCGTTGTTAACGGAACCATTACCCTTCACGTTCCTGCTTATACCGGACTTATGATGGTATCGACCACCCAGCTTAGCGCACTTCCGGCAGCACCTGCCAATGTAACGGCAGAGGCTTCGGTAGGGACAACACCTCAGGTTTCCCTGCATTGGGATGCTGTAGAAGGTGCTGACGGATATTATGTATACCGTACTCTTCTGGAAGGAACTGAAGCTGTGCGTCTGAACAGTACGCCGGTAACAGAGACCTCCTATGTGGATACCAGCGTAACGAATGGAACCAGATACTATTATTATGTGAGAAGTGTGGTCGATGAAAGCTTAAGTGTAAGCAGCAGCGTTGTGTCTGCTCTGCCAAGCTTTGAGATAACGGAAGTGACCGCACCCTCATCGGTAAACGAGGTAACTATTGGTGTAGGAAAGAAAACAGACACCATAAATGTGAAGATAACGGTAAACGGCCTGACGGATGACAGCGCCTATGCAGGCAGGGAAATTTCCAGCATTTCAGCTACACTGGGATATTATTTGCAAGGCAGCGATAAAGCTTCGGCACAGTTTACAAAGCTGCGCTATCTGGCAGATGACGGTACAGGAAAGATTTATACGGCGTCCTTTGAACCTACTGTGGAAGGAACCTACCTGTATTTTGCCAAGGTGAGCGTTAATAACGGCTATACCTATACAGAATCGCTTCAGACCAGTATGTCCGCTGTCGGCAACTTTACTCTGCCGGCACCTGCCACTCCGGCACTGGAGCAGCCGGTACAGGAATCCAGCCGGGTTACCTTAAACTGGTCCGTGGAATCTGAAGATAATTTGAGCGGTTTTGAAATCTACCGCACAAAGCTGGGTTCTGAAAATGCCTATGAGGAGAGAATTGCGGTATTGGATGCGAGCGCCCTGACCTATACCGACTTCCTGGTAAGCAATGACACGACCTATTCCTATCGTGTGGCAGCCTATAACAGTGAATATAACAGGAGTACTTCAGCAATAGTAACGGTTACACCGAAGCTGACGATGATTGAGGTTACAGTCAGGCTTCATATTCCGGATAAGGTTATGCCCGCCTCCACGGACAGCATTTATATGGCCAGTGATAAAAACGGCTGGAATGCTTCCGGATGGCTGCTGAAAAAGCCCAGCGGTGCGACAGATAATAACATCGTGGAATATACCTTCCAGATTATGGCCGGAAAGAAGATTGAATATAAGTATACCAGAGGAACCTGGGCAACCGAGGCTCTGACCAGTAATATAGAGGGAGATACCACCTCACCCGGTAATTACGGTTACAGCTCCACTGATACCAATATCCGTGTTACCGTAACCAATCAGGGCGGCAATCGAATGCTGATCGAGGACTATGTGCTTCGCTGGGTAGATATGCCGATTATGATTACGGTGCCGAGAATTTCCTACTATGGAGGGACTATTGAATATACCACGACGGACAGCAGCTTCAATCTGCAGGCCAGTGTTCCCTACGGCGGTATTTTCACCATCAATGGTACGGATATCAATACGATGCAGGCAGGAGCACTGGATGCCTATGGTAATGTCAGATTGAATAATATACCTCTGACAGTGGGTGTGAATGAATTTGTATTGCATATTGAACCGACACAGGAGACGAGGGAGCAATCCTGGCTTACCGATACCGGAAGAATTACCACTCAGATGACGGCTTCCACAACCATCAGGATTACCAGAACACAGGCTTCTGATCCGGGCAACGGCGGCAATACGGACAATGGCAATAACGGGAATAATAACGGAAATCAGAATGGCGGTGACACAGATACAGATACCGGAGACACTGATACAGGGAATAATGAAGGAACGGGGGACAACGATTCGAATACCAAGGAGCCTGTCCTTAACGGCCAAAGTGTATCCGGCTGGGATGATATCTTAACCGAGCTTAATAAGCTGGTTACCGATCTTAAGGACGGGGAAGAAGCGCCCAGGGTAACCATCAGCATGAATGGAGCATCAGGAATACCGGGCAATATTTTATCAGAGGTTGCCGGTAAGAATATTGATCTGGTATTGGATTATGGCGATTATACCTGGACAATTAACGGTGCCTCCATAGAAAGCGGAGACGGGATAGTTGATATCTACGATTTAAGTGTGGGTGATGTTACAAACAGTAAGGTTACAGCGGGTATCGATAAGGCTACAGAGGAAGCCTTAAAGGCCAGCGGATTGAAGAATAATAATATCCAGATACGCCAGCTGGAGATCGCTTACAGCGGTACACTTCCGTTTACGGCTAACCTGACACTTACAGTACCCTCCAAATACATCGGAAAATATATATTCTTAAGCTATTATAATGAGGTAACTAAAAAGATTAAGGTGACTGCTTACGGAGTTGTAGGTGAGGACGGAAAGGTAACGCTGACCTTTAAGCATGCCTCCTCCTATGTACTGACCTCCATAAATCCGGTGCTTCCTTCCGTAATCGAAAAGAGAACCATTAAGGTTGGCAAGACCTATATTTTGAAGCCTTCCAATGCACTTGAGGGAGCCAAGGTAACCTATAGCCTAAGCAAAAAGGGTATCGTGACGATAAGCAAGACAGGAAAAATTACGGCGAAAAAAGCAGGAACGGTGACTGTTACCACAACTGTGGTTCAGGCAGGCAAGAAGTATGTCTACAAGACCAAAATAACTGTAAAGAAGTAAAAACAGAGCGATAAGCTTAGCAGAACAAAGAAAAGGTGACAAGGGAAACCATCTGGCTTTCCTTGTCACCTTCTTTCTATTATGGATAAAGTGCTATTAGCTTATCAGCTTTTGACCGCAATTTGGACAGAAATTGGCGGTGCCGGTTTTTGTTCCGCAATTCGGGCAAAAGTTAGGCTTGGCTCCACCCTGGGGTGCTGCATTGCTGTCGGGAGCAGAGGGGGAGGAACTGGGATTATTTATATTTTGCATCATCTGATTTGCCATATTCATGCCCATCATCATACCGGCCATATCGGAAGCGGCGCCACCGCCGTGAACCTGGCCGGTGGAGATGCCCTCTGTCATGGCAACCTGCTGGTAACGGTTCAAGTCGCCAACCATACTGTAGGAGGCATTTTTGTTAATCATTTTTTGGATTTCTTCCGGGTAGGTAAAGCTCATAATATGAAAGCTCACAACCGATAACCCGGAGTCGAATAGCTGCATATCCAGATCAGCACGAATACCCGAAGCAATATCGAAGGAATTGGCCTGAAGGTTAAACATATCCTTGCCTTCCTTGGGAATCCATTTCATCAAGAGCTGGTCAAGGATAGCCACCATACGAAGCTTTACATCCTCTACAAAATAATTCTGCCGGATGCCTGCAATTTTATCAATCAGCTTGACATAATCGGATACCTTAAAGGTAAAGGTACCATTGGCACGAATGGGTATCCCTCCCGGAAGCTGCGGGGTTGGAATATTAATGGCGTTCTGGGTGCCCCATTTTACGATGAATTCCTTGGTGTTAATAAAGAGAACCTCTGCCCGGAGACCACTGTTAAAGCCGAATCGAAAGCCCTTTAAGGTGGAGAGGAACGGGATGATCTGGGATTCGATATCATAATCCCCCTCATCCTTGAAGATTCCCTCTATCTTTCCATTGTACAGGAACACAGCATCCTGCCCCGGACGAATGATAAGCCGGCTTCCCTTCTTTATCTCATCATTGCTCCATTTGTAAAATACCATGTCGTCGCGGAATTCCTGCCACTCAACAACATTGGCAAACTGCTTTGAAAATAGACCCATACCGGTATCCTCCTATGAATTCAAATGTGATTGTACTGAAAAAATTTTTGTTAAGGTTATAATCAAATATGGAAAGCATAAAAATACTTTAATGCATAAGCAGCCGCTTCCTTGTCAGAATCTGCCGCCTCCCGAGCTGTGGGAATGACCGCCGGCAGAGATTCTTCCACCACCGCCACCGCCGTTATTATTCTGAGGTTTTCTGACACGTGTAACAAGGGTGCGGATATAATCGTCCCTTCTTCCAATCAGGCCGGAATTGCCGGGCTCCAGATAAGTACCTCCGCTCACAGTCATTCTGCCCCCGGCATTATATGCCATAACTGCGACAGTAATTCCACCGATTGCAAGGGCTATGCCAAGATGAAGCCATACGTTTAAATAAATGGGAGCGGTGTTGATATAATGGTCGGAAAGCTTGATAAACTGCCGGAATGCAGCGGAGTAATTACCATTGCTTAAGTCAGGAGTGATTTCATCAATGATGCTATCAATCCGGCCGGAATTTATACTGGTTTTTGCAAAGCCATAGCCTTCTATGAAAACTACGCGGTTATATAAATCGATTAATAGGATAACACTGTCACTGCGTCGGCTGTCATAAAAGCTGTCATAAAAGTTTTCAATATAGGTTTCGGCATCGACAGCACTGGCATCCTTGTGTGTCAGGATGATGATATCAAGGTCATCCTTTTCACTGTACTGTGAACACATATCCTCTACCTCCTTCGCTTCGGAGGAGGATAGCAGGTCGGCTTCGTCATATACATGCTGAATCTCTGCGCTCGTATTTGCCATGGCCGTATGGGAAGGCAGTACAGCCGATATGGTCAGTCCAAGGCAAACTGCCAGCAGGGGCAAAAAGCTTTTGGTAAAATAATTTTTCATAGAATATTACCTCCCATCAGCACAGTGATGATGCGAAGCAGGAGAAAGCCTGCAACAGAAATACCGGAAAACCAGGCGGCTATTTTGGCTTTGCTCAAGGGAGGCCTGCCTACCACCTTGCCGGTCTGTCCATTCATAGCAAAAACATGCTCGGCCTTCCGATAGTCATAGCAAACCATCCAGACAGGCATCAGTGTATAATCAGCCTTCCTTTTGCGGATGTTGATATCCGTGTGGTTAAAGTTGACGGTAGTATATCCATTTATAGTGGACCTTATGTAGTTCTCTACATAAGTATTAACCCTTGCCTTTATACGGGGCAGCATCTGCTCGTCTGTGAAATCATATTTTTCCGAGATATATCCGGCAAGGTAGGGCATATTAAAATCCTTGAGATTTTCATACCCATAGGGCTCCAGCTTATCCATCATGCCATCCTCCATTTTCTTTGAGGCATCGCATGGAACATGGGAATAATTTAAATCGACCTTACGCCATACATGATAGTATTTTGTCTCGGTATAAATCCAATCGCCCAGGGTATAGGTCCTGACTCTGGTACAGGTGGCTTCCGCCTCTCCGCGTCCATTCAGATCATACAGCCAGAAGGGAACATAGATACCGGTTATATTCTTAATGCGGTCGGCGGTCATGAAATCGCCCGGTGTCAGCAAGCCTTTCTTACACCATTTTCGGAAGGCCTCCTGTGCCTGCTGCTTGCTGATGGAAAATGGAATTACCTTGGCAGGAGCGAGACTGCCGCTTAGGCGTTCCCCGATTACCACACCGGCGCCGCAGAAGCTGCAGGTGGTAGCGGTGGTCTGTGCGTCAGTAATCAGTACGGCACCGCAGTTATTACAGTGATATTCGGTCGCCTCATTCTCTCCAAAGGTGGAGTGATTGCTTGGCTCATCATGCTCATGAGGGTCAGTATAATCATTGTTAAAGGCGGATTCAGCGGCCTTTCTGTCCTCATCATCCATATCATAGGTATAATCCCCATCCTGAGTATTGCTATTTCCGGCCATCTGCTCTATGTTATCCGTTCTTCCGCAGCTGGCACAGCGAAGCATCCCGGTCTGGCTGTCAAATGCCATGTCGGCACCGCAGTTAGGACATTTATAATTAATAACCGTAGACATCCCAATCCTCCTGTTCTTAAGGAGGATTTCTCCTCCCTTGCTTTGTAGGAGGATTTCTCCTCCTGCAAACTTGATAAAATGCCCGCAAAGGATAAAGACTTGGCTTTATCTTTGCGGACATTATTCTTATAAAATTAATTATTCTGTTGAAAACGCCAAGTCACGTATTCCGTGATGGGTCTATGCCGGTTGCAGCCTAAAATTATTATAACCGTTCAGAGCCAAGCAAATTATTTATTTAAGCTTGCTTTTAAGGCAGCCAGCTCGTCTTCTACTTCTGTATTAACGGTATATTTTTTGGTCAGGTCCTCAATGGACTGCTCGTTAGAGGAATGGTTCAATTCGGCCATTGCATTGGCCTTATCCAGGGCCTTATCAGCCATCTCTTCGTATTTTTTGAAGCTTGCGATGGAGTCATTTGCGCTGGATACTGAGGAACTCATCTTGTTAATGCGCTCCTGGGTCTTCGCTACGGCAAGCTTACCCTTAATCATATCCTTACGGGCTTCCAGCTCGTTGATATCATTCACCAGCTTGTCATGCATCTCACGCATATGAGCTGCATTTGCACTGGCAAGATCATAAGCTCCCTGCAATCCGGACAATCTTGCAGAAAGGGCAGCCTTCTGTTCCAGGAATTTTCGTGCATCAGTTTCGTTGTTTGCTTCCAGAGCCTTCACCGCATAGGACTGCATCTTGGCAATCTCTTCGTTGCATTCGTCGAGAACTCTCTTAGCTCTCTGCTCCTCGGCCATAATTGCTGCGGTTTCCGATTTTACCTTGCCCAGGTCGGAATTCAAGTTTCTAAGGCACTGGTCGATCATCTTTTCAGGGTCCTCTGCCTTGTCTAAAAGGGCGTTGATGTTGCTTGACATAATGTCTTTGAATCTTGATAAAATACTCATTTTGCTCATTCCTCCATTTTCTTGGAAGGATTTCTCCTCCACATTTTCTGGGAGGAATTAAACCTCCCTTGTTTTGTAGGGGATTTTTTCCCCCTTGATTTGCAGGAGGATTTTCACCTCCTATTTTCTTAAGGAGTAATTACCTTAGATATTATGTGGTGTTTCCTCCTAATATTAATTTGTGTTTTGCCGTACCCTTTATAACCGGTACAGCGGTCTGTCAATTACCGGGTGTATGTGTCCGAAACCTGCTTTCTACAGGCTGCTTTCTGTACTTGCTACAGTTATAAGTTTATTATTATTTGCCTGCTCCGTCAAGTTAAATTATGGTTAGAATAATGAGAGAGCGCTTAAGCAGGGCGGAAGGATAAATTTAGTTATAGTCAGCCTTGCAGAGAAATAGACAGTTCCCAGGGAAAGAAATGTTTCCATATCGGAGCCGCTTTCGCTTAATTGCATTACGCAGCGGTACATAAGGCTCCAAAATACGGAGCCTAAATACCGGCGAATGCAAATACTCCGAATGGAGAACATTTTTCCCCGGAACCTGTCGCCTTCCCTGCAAGGCTGAACTATAACTAAATTTCCTGTCTTTGTTACATGAGCTTTTTATGGTAGAATAGGAAGGACAACTTTAGTAAAGGGAAAGATAATAAAAGAGCGATATCATATAAAAGGAGGAAAGAGGACATGGCACAGGAACTTCCAACCACGATTGAAGAATATATTGCCGGATGTGCTCCTGAAGTGCAGCCGGTTTTGCGTGAGCTTCACCAAACGATTACAGAGGCCGCACCAAAAGCAACCGAAAAGATCAGCTGGGGGATGGCCACCTTTGTTTATCATGGTAATCTGGTACATTTTTCTGCACAAAAAAAGCACGTTGGGTTTCACCCGACACCCAGCGCTATTGAAAAATTTCAGGAGGAGCTTGCGAATTATAACTGCTCCAAGGGTACGGTGCAGTTTCCTTATGGACAACCATTGCCCCTGGATTTGATCCGGAGAATGGTGCTTTATCGAGTGACGGAGCAGGAGGAGCTTGTAAAAGAGAAAGAAACGGGAAAGAAAAATGAAAAGGTACTGAGGCCGCGCTATCCCATGCCGGAGGATATGACGGAAGCACTGTACCGGGAGGGGCTGCTGGAGAAGTACGAGGCACGTCCCCCCTATCAGAAAAACGACTATATTGGATGGATTATACGGGCCAAACGCCCGGAAACAAGACAAAAGCGGATGGAACAGATGCTGGAGGAGCTGCGCTCCGGTGACGCCTATATGGGTATGGATTATTCCGCAAGGCAATAGAGTATGCATGCAAGCAAGTTGCATGCAAGGATATTAGTGTGCTATAATTTTTCTTGAATTCAAAGGAACCGGGGTCTTATATATGAAAGATACGATCAATATAAAAGCGTCAAAGCGTATCAGGGGATTTGGCAGACTGACTCCTGCAAGGATATTGGTTTATGGATTTATCCTTCTTATTATGGCGGGTACGCTGCTGCTATCCCTGCCCATAAGCACACAAAGCGGAAAAAGCACCGGATTTACCGATGCACTGTTTACATCAGCTTCTTGCGTCTGTGTAACCGGACTTGCTGTTGAGGATACCAACACCTATTGGTCCTTCTTTGGGAAGCTGGTTATTTTATTATTAATACAGATCGGTGCTTTGGGAATTATGTCAATGGTGACCCTGTTTACGTCAATTGCAGGAAAAAATCTTGGGCTGAGCCATAGAATGGCATTAAAGGAGTCAATCAGTAACTATTCTCTTGAAAATATTGTTCCGATGTTTTGGAGAATTGTTAAAATGATGCTGATAGCAGAGGGGATAGGAGCCGTTCTTATCTCGGCTATATTGATCCCCAAGTACGGTCTGGCAGAGGGGGTAGGAAAAAGTATTTTTCATTCGGTTTCCTCCTTTTGTAATGCAGGCTTTGATGTGTTTGGAACCGGGACAGACAAGTTTGCCAGTCTTACCGGTTTTTACGGGAATTTTTTAATGCTTCTAACGACATCGGCCCTGATTATTGTCGGCGGAATGGGCTTTGTTGTATGGGAGGACCTGATAAAAGTAAGAAGGTTTTCGAGATTCCGTCTGAATACAAAAGTGGTTCTTTTCATGACAGCACTATTGATTATTGCGGGAAGCATCGTATTTATGGCCTTTGAAGCAGAGGGGACGATGAAAGGGCTTCCCTTGCATACAAAGCTCCTGAATGCCTTTTTTCAGTCGGTTTCGACAAGAACGGCTGGCTTTAACACAATTACCCTTGGAGATATGAAGCCTGCCACCTCTCTGTTTACAGTGCTGCTGATGTTTATAGGTGCTGCACCCGGGTCAACCGGGGGCGGAATTAAGATAACTACCTTTTTTGTATTGGTTGCTGCTGTGGCTTCCTATCTTAACGACCGGGACGAAACACAGGTATTCCGGAGAAGAGTTTCGGGGGAGATTATCAATAAGTCAGTTGCAGTATTCTTATTAAGCCTGGTGCTTGTTATGGTTTCCACAATGGTGTTGCTTTTCAATCAGGAAGGAACTCTGATGCAGGCATTGTTCGAGACGGTATCAGCATTCAGTACAGCAGGGTTTTCAACCGGAATAACACCGGGGCTGAGTGATTTCAGCAAATACCAGCTTATAATTACCATGCTATGCGGAAGGGCAGGAATATTAACTATATTTGCAGCCCTTTCCCCCATGAGGAGAAAGGATGAAAGAAATTACCGTTGTCCGGAAGAAGAAATTACGGTAGGATAGGGTTAGATAAGTATAATTAATGAATGAATCGGAAGGGGACGGGAGGTAACCATGAAGTCGGCGATTGTGTTAGGACTTGGGAAATTTGGAAGAAGCGTTGCGAAAACTCTCTATGAATTAGATTATGAGGTTTTGGGTGTGGACCTTGACGAGAAGATCGTGAATGAATTTGCAGGAGATATTATGCATGTGGTTCAGGCGGATATCACCAGTGAAGCTTTCCTAAGATCAGTGGATATTGATGAATTTGATGTGGCTATCGTAGCGGTTGGCTCAAATATACAGACCGGTATCATGACGACGGTTCTGCTTAAGGAGCTGGGGGCCAAATTTATTCTTGTAAAGACCCAGGATTATTTTCAGGAGAAAATATTATATAAGCTTGGGGCTGATAAGGTTATATTACCGGAAAAGGATATCGGTATTAAGGTTGCGAATAATCTGGCAGCCGATAATTTCTATGAGATGATTGAAATTTCGCCGGAGTACAGTATCGCCAGCGTGACTCCGCCAAAATCCTGGCTGGGAAAAACTCTTGGCGAGCTTGCAGTAAGAACGAAATATGGAATTAATATTCTGGCTGTTAAAAATAATGAGGATAAAATAATTATACCGAATGCCGATACGGTGATTACCGGAGACTCGGTGATTACTGTGCTTGGAATGAACTCTCATCTGAAAAAATTAAGAAATATCATATAAATCGAGAAAAGAGAAAATATTATGTGGGTCGCTAAGAATTGGAAAGAGTATGAAGTTATCGATGCCTCCGGCGGAGAGAAGCTGGAGCGTTGGGGTCAATATACATTGGTAAGACCGGACCCTCAGGTTATCTGGGATACACCCCGAACACAAAAGGGGTGGAAGAAACCCAATGCACACTATCACAGAAGCTCCAAGGGCGGAGGAGAATGGGAATTTTTTGACCTTCCGAAGCAATGGGATATTTCCTATCAGGAGCTGACCTTTCATCTTCAGCCCTTCAGCTTCAAGCATACCGGACTTTTCCCGGAACAGGCAGTGAATTGGGACTGGTTTTCAGAGAAAATAGCAGCAGTAAAGGACAGGCAGGTCAAGGTTTTGAATTTGTTTGCCTATACCGGGGGAGCTACGCTGGCTGCGGCAAAAGCGGGAGCCGTTGTTACCCATGTGGACGCCTCCAAGGGTATGGTAACCTGGGCAAGGGAAAATGCAGTTGCTTCGAGACTAGGGGAAGCTCCTGTGCGATATATTGTAGATGACTGTGTGAAATTTGTGGAACGGGAAATCCGAAGGGAAAGCAAATACGATGCGGTCATTATGGACCCTCCCTCCTACGGAAGAGGGCCAAAGGGTGAGATATGGAAGATAGAGGACAGCATTTATCCATTCCTTCAACTATGTACCAAGGTTTTGTCTGATGACCCGTTATTCTTTCTGATTAATTCCTATACGACAGGCTTGCAGGCAGGTGTATTGTCCTATATGCTGTCCGAGGAGCTGGGCAGGCAATTCGGCGGCAGGGTTACGGCGGATGAGATAGGACTTCCTGTGTCAGGCAATGGCCTGATACTTCCCTGCGGCGCGTCAGGAAGATGGGAAAGGGAATAGAAGCGGATATAATAAAGGCTTAAAGGAGCTGCGGACCATCTGCATGCCGAAACGGCGCAGATGAAATCCGCAGCTCCTTTGTTTGCAAAATCTAAAAATTGATACCTTTTTGAAAAAATGTATCTTATAAATCCCGTCCTGAAAAATCAAAATAGAAGTGTATGGATCAGGAGGATGTATCTGGAATTATTTATAAGGTTTGCAGAGGGATGCAGGGGCAGAATACAGTATTCCTGATTCATTCAGAAAAATACATTTTTGAGAAGGAGGTATTTTTGTGAAAAAGAAAAAGATGATGAAGCGGATAGCGGTAATGATGTCGGCAGTTATGGTGCTGACCCTGCTGCCGGAAGCTTCGTACCAACCGGCAGCCGCGGCGGAAGTTGAAAACGATGCCGACTACGCAGCAACACCTGCGCAGGACAGAGAGATAACCACCGGCGCTGCGGGTGAGGAGCGAACCTGGACGATTGACTGGAGCGATGAATTCAACGGCTCTGCCCTGGACAGTACCAAATGGAGCTATATGATCGGAACCGGTGCAGAGTATTCCGGTGATGGCTGGGGTAACAATGAGAAGGAATACTATACCGAGGGAGAAAATGCCAGTGTATCGGATGGCAATCTTCAAATTACAGCCAGAAAGCTGGAGGACAGTGAAAAGGCAAATTACAGCGGTAAAAGCTATACCTCAACCCGGCTCTGGACGATGGATGATTCCGCAAACCGGGGAGGAGAAAAGACAACAAAATATTCAAAAATGTACGGCCGTATCGAGGCCCGAATTAAGATAACCAGCGACAGCACAGACAGTACCGGATTGTGGCCGGCCTTCTGGATGATGCCGGCTGAGGATGTCTATGGTACCTGGGCTGCTTCCGGTGAGCTTGATATTATGGAAGCAAGGGGCAGCAATACGGGCTCTGTGGACGGAACCATCCATTACGGCAGCCAATGGCCCAATAATAAATCCAATGGAGGAAGCTATAATAAGAGCAGCAGTTTGGCACCCTACGATGCGGATTTTACCACTGCGGAGTATCATACCTATGCAGTGGAATGGCTTCCAGGGGAGATTCGCTGGTATGTGGATGATCAACTTTTTTATAAGACCAGTAACTGGTATTCCACTACGGAAAACAATGCAACGGATTTTACCTATCCGGCACCCTATGACCAGAATTTCTATATCCTTTTAAATCTGGCCGTCGGAGGCAACTACGACGGAGGAGCCTTGAGTGATTCCTGGAACGAGGCTAATATGTATGTGGATTATGTCAGAGTATATGATCTGCTTGATGAGTCAACCGGTGAGATCGCAGATTATGCCGCCATGGAGGCTTCCGCAGTGAAGCCGGTGGAGCAGGCAGACCCTAACCTGGTATCCGGTGAAATTAATGTGACCAATTATGTTGATTCTGCTCTTGCGGATATCAAGGAGACCACCTCCTACCCCAGTGAGAGTGAAAATGAATGGTATCTATCCACCATGCTGGGAGGAACAGCTGCAAAGAGCGTGGCGGATGGAGCCCTGAAGGTGGATGTTACGGCACCCGGTACGCAAAACTACAGTGTACAGCTGATACATAATGTTCCTCTGACCAAGGGATACCGGTATGTACTAAGCTTTGATGCCAAAGCGGATGCCTCCAAAGCCCTGACAGCCAAGTTCGGAAATATCGGCGGCTATCCTGCCTATTCTGATAGCTATACCGTGGATCTGCTGCCAGAGTGGAAGCATTATACCTATACTTTTGATATGACGAATACGACGGATGCCACCGGACGTATTGAATTTAACCTGGGCCTGACTACTGGGGCCTGCTATTTTAAGAATTTCTCAGTGATTTGTACGGGACTTATTCCAACTCAGGGAGAGGATGATGCAAAGGAGCCTCTTTCCAATGGAAATCATGTATATAATGGTACCTTTGATCAGGGAACCGGAAGGTATTATTACTGGCATGCGGGAGCCGGTACAGCAATATCGGTGGAGAAAGCGGCACTTGAGCTTACGGCTGTGGGGACTGCGGCAGACTCCTATCTGTACCAGAAGGGTATGAATTTGCTTGGGACAGATACCTATAAAGTTTCCCTGGATGCAAGAGCCCAGACTGCCGGGGATATAACGGTGAAGCTGGTAAGCAGTGACAAGAGTGTGGTCTATGGGGAGAAGACCTTTAGCATAACGACGTCCACGGCGAACTACAGCTTTGAATTTACCATGGAAGAGGCTACGGACACAGAAGGTATCCTGGAGATTGTGACCGGTAATCATACGGTATATCTGGACAATGTAACCATGATAAGAACTACCAATAATAATGTGGATTGGTCCAGCGTGGATTTCTGGCCCTTGTACAACGGAGATTTCTTTAACGGCGATGACGGCTGGAATATCTGGTCGGAGAATGCAGGCTTCCAGACTCATACGGTAACCGACGGAGTGCTTAATGTCCAGGCGAATATCGGCGCTAATCCGGATTTCTGGTGTGTGGGAGTCCAAAGCTCCGCTATGTCCTTTACCGGAGGGATTCCTTATAAATTCACCATTCATCTGAATGGCAGCAAGGATAAGACAATCAAGATTGAAACACCGGACGGAATTCAGCAAAATTATGATTTTACCGCCGGCGATAATACTAAGGTAATCGAATTCAAACCTGCCAGTAACATAACCGGCAAATTTTCCATGTATTTTGGAATCGGTGAGGGAGCTTATAATTTCACCATCGACAGCATCGATGTGGAGGTAGACAGCTCATTAATTTCGATTCCGGCAGGATATGCAAAGCCGGCGAGTCTTACTTCGTCCGGTAATGTAAGAGCCGGCAGCGATATTGTGTTAAAATACAGTGATGCGGCATGGGCGTCGGAGCTGACGGCTGCCTATATCAACGGAACTTCCATAGATCTGGAGCTGGTAACCGTGAATCAGGATCAGACCCTGACCATTGCTGCGGAGGCTATGCCGGCTGCAGGCACCTATTCCATTAAATTTGATGCGGAGGGCTATGTCCAGACAAAGGCGATCACCCAGACGGTTTTGGAGGCCGGAGGGAATTTAATTGTGAACGGAACCTTTGATACCGATTTGGATGGTTGGACGACCTATTTCTCCGATTGGAATGTAGTGAACGGTACGGCTGCGGTTCAGGACGGGCAGGCCGATATCCATGTGGTAAGCACCGAGGGCAACAATTGGGATTGTCAGCTGAAGCAATCCGGTATCGAGGTGGAAGCAAGCAATTATTATCTTCTGCAGTTTGATGCATCGGCAACGGTGAACCGTCCGATCCAGCTTGAATTTGGTGCACTGGGAACACCGTCCCGCACAATCGTTGACCTTACCCAGGAGAAGAAGACCTATTATATTGTATTAAGCGGCGTAGGAGCGTCCAGCGCAGCCAGCGTACTGTTCATGACAGGTAATGTAAATGGCTGCCTTGCCGACTTTGCAGCCGTGGGAGAACATGATATTTATATTGACAATGTGAGCTTGTATCAGGCCAGCTTAAGCCAGGTTGAGGCGGTGCAGACGCCGACGGTGGCTCTGACCGACAGCGTGATTCTTGGAGAGGATGTACAGCTTGGTTATTCACAAAATAGTGTGTGGGAGACAAAGCCGATTACAGTCACAGTCAATGGTACGGAGGTATCCTCCCTGGTGGGCATCGATACACAGAATAATATCATTACCATTGACAAGGCAGCTTTTACCGCAGCAGGCTCCTATACCGTTGCCGTGCAGGCTGCGGGCTATGAAGCGGCAGTGGTTAATTTGCAGGTGCTAAGCTCCGAGGATACGAATTTATTCACAGGAGACTGGGTTACCTGGTTGGAACCCGGTGAGCAGGGCACGATAACCTGTCTGGGGGATTCCTTTACGGTGGATTTCGTATCAACAATGAATTCACAATGGAATATTCCGGAGTTCTGGTCAATCCAGGCCAGAAAGACGGGAATTACCACCCTTGACGGAAAGCAGTATAAATTATCCTTTGATGCTGAGCTGGTTTATGATGATACCTCTATAACCTCCAATCGGGATATGGTGATCGAGCTGGGATCAGGAGCAGCACAGCATACTATTTCTCTGGAGCCGGGAACCCATAGCTATGAATATACCTTTACACCCGGAGCAAGCACCAGCTTTTATGTTCTCTTTATGCCCGGAGGCAATGATTATGATCTGCAGGCCCATACCCTGGCTGTAAGCAATATCAGCCTGATAGAGATAAAGGATACTTCGGCGCAGGTGGCCTTATCCGTGCCGGGAAATCTAACTGCTCTCAAGGCTGCTGACAGCGACTCGGTGGAGATTACCTGGGATGCGGTGAAGAATGCAGTTTTATATCAGGTGTATCGTGCGGCCTCGGAGAGCGCAAGCTATAGCTATATTGGCTCCTCGGCTGCGAATAGCTATACGGACACCCCTGGTAATTCAGGAACCTATTATTATAAAATAGCAGCCCTGCCGGAGACTGAAAGCACAGCCTATAAAAGGAGCAGCCTAAGTGCGGCCTCTTCGGGAGTGGAAATAATATCTGTGGTAGCAGTAACGGGAGTAACCCTGGACAATGATGCCCTGACACTGACCGCCGGGAGCACGGCTGTGACACTGCATGCGGTTGTAGCGCCGGATAACGCAACCAATCAGAATATAAGCTGGACGTCAAGTAATCCTGGAGTTGCATCCGTTGCTGCCGGAGTGGTAACTCCTCTTTCCCAGGGGACGGCAACCATTACGGTAACTACCTTAGACGGAGGCTTTCAGGCTACCTGTACGGTGACTGTGAATGCGGCACCGGTGAATAATAATCCAGGCAGCAGTACGCCTACCCCTACCCCGGTGCCGGAGGCAGTGGAAACCCCTGGACAGCTTGATATTGCTTTAGATCAGTTGAAGGCGGATGAAAACGGGAAGGTGAAACTGCCCATTGATACGAAGGATCTACAGGAGGCTTTATCAGAGCTTGAGACAGACACTTTTAATATTAACCTTACCCTGGCAGAGGATGAGGAGACAGCCTCCTTCTCCGGTCTCATACTAAGTGAAGAAGTCCTTCAAAGTATAAAGGATGCCAACAAGGGGCTGACGATTCAGGTATGTGACCCTGAGGGTAATCTAAGATACAGATGGACCTTTACTCCTGGACAGCTTGCCGCTGCACAGCAGTTGACCGATGTGGATATTTCTATGCAAACAATAAAGCCGGAGGATGTAGAAGGACTTGATACTACACTGGGAACGGAGGGTTCCGGGCAAAGCATCATACTTCATTTCTCCCAGGACGGTGTGCTGCCGGTACAGGCAGTTGTCCGTATCTACGTCGGAGATCTAATCGGCTTTACTCAGGGCGGCAGGATTTATCTGTATCATTATAATAAGGAAACAGGTAAGCTGGAGACACTTCCTTATACCTCCGGCTACACGGTGGATACCGAGGGATATATCAATATCCGGCTGGTTCACTGCTCCGATTACGTCGTATCCCTGAAAGAGGCGGCAGCAGGAAAAATCACGAGCTTAAAGAACCAGATTACCGTTTCACCGCTTAAGAAGACCTTATATTTAAATGGAGTAAATACCACCCAGCTACAGATTACGCTGCCTTCTACTCTGGAGCTGGTAAAGAGCTTTACCAAAGCTTTGGAGAGAACTGCCATAGGCCAGGTAACGGTATCCTATTCCTCCTCTGATAATAAGGTGGTCAAGGTAGATAAGAACGGCAAGATCACCGCAGTAGGAAAGGGTAAGGCCGTAATCACTACAAAGCTCACACTGTACAGCGGAAAGACCAGGACAATAAAAACAGTAATTACAGTAAAATAAAATCCTGATGTTGTTCTTTAAATCGATATACTCATGACTGCTTTTATATAGAAAGCAATGGCTTTTGTGCAGTCCCGATAATATAACAGCCTGATTTTGTTTGAATTAGACTTCACTGTCTGATTGAAGCAAAATCCAGGCTGTTATTTATTGGGATATTCTTTTTTTATAACGAATTTCGGACAATTGGATATATTAATTAAAAAAGAAAGGAATTCTGCCTGTCTGTGTAACAAAAATACTGTTCGATACGTCTATCATTGTAGGTAACAAACGTTTGGTTAGCCACACCGGAAAGGGAGAGAGGATGGGAAGAGATTGTACTGACAAGAAGGAAATGCTGGAGAAGCTCTGCGCCGATACCTGGAAAAATGTCTACCGGTTCATTTATTACAAAGTGCAAAACAGGGAAGAGGCAGAGGATATCACGCAGGAAGCCTATGCAAAGGCGCTGGCCTATTTTGAACGAAGGGATATTCAGGTATCGGATTACGTTAATTATCTGAAAACCATCGCAATGAATGTCCTACGTGACCGGTGGAGAGCAAGAGCCGGCAAGGATATTTTGTCTGAGACCGGGGACTTGGAGGAGGCCGTTTCAGAGGATTTTACCGAAGTATTGGACGACCGGACCGTATTGGAGGCCGCAATGGCGGCATTGACTGCGGAACAGCGGACGGTAATCAGTCTTCGGATTATAAAAGGGTATTCTGTCAGAGAAACAGCAAGGCTGATGAGAAAAAAGGAGAGTACGGTAAGGGTAATACAATACCGGGCATTGAAGGCGTTGTCCGAGCAGCTATCGGACCAGTAAGGGAGGCAGGAATATGAAAAAGAATGAGAGAAGAATATCAGAATATATTGATGAGCTTAATGAAGAGAGAACTCCAAAGGAACATGAAAAATACCGCCTTAAGAATTCAGCGCAGGAGGATAAGAAGAAGGATGGCTGGAATGCTGCTGAGGAGCAGATACAGAAATATGATGCACTGACACAGACAGTACGAAGGCTGAAAAGTCTTAAGGAACCGGTTATGCCACAAGAGGAGTTTGAAGAAAGGCTGATTGCCTGCATCAAAGGCGAGGCTCCTAAGAGCTGGAAGCAGGTAAGATATCTGTCTGCCGGGGATAGCCGGAGACGGCCCGGCGTCATAAAGCGTGCGGCTCTTGGTGTGACTGTAGTTGCAGCAGCAGCGGTCCTGATTTTTGCAATCCCCAGAATCCATATTCCACAGGGAAATGTGGATATTGTCTATGCCATGGAGCAGGCCTTCAAGGAGCTTAAGGCTTATCATGGTATCATAGAGGTTACCCAGACCAATCAGACGGGTGAGGTTACCCTGCAATCCAGGAGAGAGGTCTGGGCGGACCAGAAGGGCAGGTATTATCTGAAGGAGTTGGAGGGCTACGGCGAAGGAATTATTACGGTAAATAACGCATCGAAGGAATGGCAGCTAAGACCAGAGGAGAAGAAGGTATACCTGACTGCGGCTTTTCCGGACCCCTACCGTTTTACCTTTGAGCTGGGGAAGGAAATTGATGATGTAAACCGAGCTCTTTCGGTAACTGAGACAGGGGAAGAGAAGGTCTCTGGAAGGGATGCGGTAATTCTTGAGGTTACCCCGGAGGGAGGAGATATCTATTATCTGTGGATTGATAAGGAGACAAAGCTTCCTCTGCGCAGGCAGTCCGCTATGCAGAATGCAATTCAGACAACCATCTCCTACACGGAGATAGAATTTATGGATCAAATACCTGCCGACCTGTTAGCTTATGAGCTGCCTGAGGGCTATGAGGCAGTGGAGGAAAATCCGGAGCAGATTGTGGCTACTTTGGAGGAGGCCAGTGCCATTACCGGCTTTGAAGCTCTGGAGCCAAAGGAGATACCGGACAGCTTCCGCTTGCAAGGTATCGGTGTCGTAACTGATTCCAATTATATCAAGCTGAATTATAGCAGTACAGACGGAACAAATTCCGTTGTCATCAGTGAAGCCAATGCGTCTGAGGAATTTACACCGGACTCCGATGCAATGCTTGGTTCGGTAAACCAGCAGAAGGCGGAGTTTCAGAATCAGTATCAGGGGATCAGCGGTGTCACCGCCATACGATGGCAGGAGGGAGGTCTGGAATATCTGGTTTACGGTGATGTATCTATGGATATGCTGACAGGTTTTGCCGAAGGTATTTCCGGGGGAGAGGTTACACTTCCCGAGGAGCAGGAAAAGGCAGTAAAGCCTCAGATAGAGGTCCCTTATGATCTTACGGTAGAAGAAAATGAGCAAAAAAGTGTGGACGCAGGCCATTCTCCGTGGAAGCTTGATCCGGTATTTGTGGCCCAGGTATATGCCAGCCTGCTTCTGGAGCCGGAGGGTATCGTCGGAGATTATCCGATTTCCTATGACGCCATTACTATTCTTTCGAATGACGGCAAAGAGGCAGTGGTTCAGGTCAATGATTCAAAAACCCTTGCAGACAAGATATATTTAAAACGTCTGGTCCGCCAGGACGATACGGGAATTTGGACCGTGGTGGGCTATGATCCCGTTAAATGACAGGTAATTTATAAAGCATGCATAAGATAAATTCCATCAGGTTATCTTAAGAAGGCAGATACAGGATTATGGTAATTCTAGGGAGTCCGTAATCCTGTATCTGTCTTTCTGTAGACAACCACAAAAAAATAAAAAACTGCTTGCAAAGTACCAAACAATGGTGTATAATAACCAATGTTGTGACGTTGATAGCGTTGAAGCGTGAGGTTGCTGTCGGTTACCGACAGGTTTTCCGTGGAGCGAAGGTCAAGTTATGAAACTGGCGACAAGTCACTGTACCAAATAATATTCTGCCATCGGGCAGATAAAACGTGTGATAAATATCATAAGTAATACCCTAGCAATCCGCGTAAAGCGGATTATATGTATGAACAATGAGGATACACACGGATGAGTGTACAGTCACCACTTGTCGTACTGAAATTAAGTGCGAAAAGGAGGCGGCTTTTTTTATGGCAAGTCAAGTAATGAGAATCACATTGAAGGCGTATGATCATCATTTAATCGATCAATCTGCAGGTAAGATTATTGATACTGTTAAGAAGACAGGATCAAAGGTGAGCGGACCGGTTCCGTTGCCGACCAAGAAGGAAGTTGTAACAATCTTAAGAGCAGTCCACAAGTACAAGGACTCCAGAGAGCAGTTTGAGCAAAGAACCCACAAGAGATTAATTGACATCATCACCCCTACTCAGAAGACCGTTGATGCATTATCCAGATTGGAAATGCCAGCCGGCGTGTACATTGACATTAAGATGAAATAAGACGTTTATAAGATGAAGCAGGATATTTCATCTGAAATGAAGTAAAAATTATTACAAAGAAGAAATCCTTAGGGTTTATATATGATTGTATATGGCCATCTAGGATGATTGCGTATTAACGCGGTATTACGATATCGCGAAGCAATCCGCTGTAGATTAAACAGGAGGTAAAGAAATGAAGAAAGCGATTTTAGCTACGAAAATCGGTATGACTCAGATTTTCGGAGAAAACGGAGTGCTTGTTCCGGTAACCGTACTTCAGGCTGGTCCGCTCTATGTTACACAGGTTAAAACAATAGAGAATGATGGATACGGCGCAGTGCAGGTTGGTTTTGGCGATATCAGAGAAGCTCTGGTAAATAAGCCGAGAAAAGGACATTTTGCAAAAGCAGGTGTTACAAGTAAAAGACATCTGAAGGAATTCAGATTTGACAATGCGGCAGACTATAAGGTTGGACAGGAAATCAAGGCTGACATCTTCGCAGAGGGTGACAAAATTGATGCAACTGCAAAGTCAAAGGGAAAAGGCTTCCAGGGTGCAATTAAAAGACACGGTCTGCACAGAGGACCTATGAAGCATGGTTCCAAGTATCACAGACATGCCGGCTCCAACGGCCCGGCCACAACACCCGGTAGAGTATTCCCCGGAAAGCACATGCCCGGCCATATGGGAAGTGTAAAGGTTACAGTACAAAATCTTGAGGTTGTTAAGATTGATACCGATAAGAACCTCATTCTTGTAAAGGGTGCAGTACCCGGCCCCAAGAAATCCTTAGTAATGCTGAAGGAGACAGTTAAAGCTGGTAAATAGGCTTTAAGAAAGGAGGAAGCATAAATGGCAAATGTAAAAGTTTATAATATCGAAGGCAAGGAAGTAGGCAGCTTAGAGCTCAACGACGCAGTCTTCGGAGTAGAGATAAATGATCATTTAGTTCATATGGCAGTTGTTTCGCAGCTTGCGAACAAACGTCAGGGAACACAGAGCGCTAAGACCCGCGCTGAAGTAAGCGGCGGCGGTAAGAAGCCCTGGAGACAGAAGGGAACCGGTCATGCAAGACAGGGATCGACCAGATCACCCCAGTGGAAGGGCGGCGGCGTTGTGTTTGCCCCCAAGCCGAGAGATTATTCCTTCAAGATGAATAAGAAGGAAAAGGCTCTTGCAATCAAATCAGCCTTAACCTCAAGAGTAAACGAATCGAAGATTTTCATACTCGATGAGTTCAAGCTTGATGAGATTAAGACAAAGAAGGTAAAGGCAGTGCTTGACAGCCTTAAGGTAGAGAAGGCACTCATCGTTCTTGAAGAGAAGAATGACAATGTGCAGCTTTCTGCAAGGAACCTTCCTAAGGTAAGAACAGTAATATCAAACTCCATTAATGTATATGACATCTTAAAGTATGATACTTTGGTACTTACCAAGGATGCTGTTGCGAAGATCGAGGAGGTGTACGCATAATGGCAGATTTAAAATATTATGATGTTATCTTAAAGCCGTTGGTTTCCGAGAAGAGTATGAGCGGACTGGGTGAGAAGAAATATACATTTTCCGTTCATCCGGATGCTACAAAGAGCCAGATTAAAGATGCGGTTGAGAAAATGTTTGTCGGCGCCAAGGTAGAGAGAGTGAATACAATCAATGTGGATGGCAAGACCCGCAGACGTGGGGCTACCTCCGGTAAGACCTCCAAGGTTAAGAAGGCGATTATCCAGCTGACCGCTGACAGTGCTGAGATTGAGATTTTCTCAGGATTATAAAATAGGGATACACAATTAGTGGTGTTAAGAAAACAATATTTAGCACCGTATTTTGAAAGGAGTGCAAATCATGGGCATCAAAACTTATAACCCATATACACCTTCCAGAAGACACATGACTGGTTCTGATTTTACAGAGATTACAGCGTCAAAGCCTGAGAAATCATTGGTTGTTTCCTTGAATAAGAAAGCAGGCCGTAACAATCAGGGTAAGATTACTGTAAGACACCAGGGCGGTGGCTCCAGAAGAAAATATAGAATTATTGATTTTAAGAGAAGAAAGGATGGTATTCCTGCAACAGTAGTAAGCATTGAATACGATCCGAACAGAACAGCCAACATCGCCTTAATCCATTATACAGACGGCGAGAAGGCATATATCCTTGCTCCGAACGGCTTGACCGTGGGTACCAAGGTTATGAACGGCGAGACAGCCGAGGTTAGAGTTGGTAACTGCTTACCGCTTGAGAAAATCCCGGTTGGTACACAAATTCACAACATCGAGTTATATCCCGGCAAGGGAGCACAGCTGGTTCGTGCAGCAGGCAACTCGGCACAGCTTATGGCGAAGGAAGGCAAATTTGCTACACTTCGACTTCCCAGCGGTGAGATGAGACTGGTTCCGATCATCTGCAGAGCTACCATCGGCCAGGTTGGTAATCTGGATCATGAGCTTATTAATGTGGGTAAAGCAGGACGTAAGCGTCACATGGGTATCAGACCTACAGTACGCGGTTCCGTAATGAACCCGAACGACCATCCTCACGGTGGTGGTGAAGGTAAGACAGGTATCGGCCGTCCGGGCCCTGTTACTCCTTGGGGCAAGCCTGCACTTGGTCTTAAGACAAGAAAGCATAACAAGCATTCCAATAAATTAATTGTAAGAAGAAGAGACGGTAAGGCGATCAAATAATTATTACAGATAAGTAATAAATATAACAAATCGTTTCTCAGGGCCGGCAGTAAGCCCGGTTCACCTGTATCATTTTAAGGAGGTTAGAATACATGGCTCGTTCACTTAAAAAGGGACCATTTGCGGATGATCATTTATTGAAGAAAATAGATGTGCTGAACAAGACCGGTGAGAAGACAGTGATTAAGACCTGGTCACGCCGATCAACGATTTTCCCTCAGATGGTTAGTCATACAATTGCGGTTCATGACGGAAGAAAGCATGTTCCGGTATATGTGACAGAGGATATGGTTGGGCACAAGCTTGGTGAGTTTGTAGCAACCAGAACCTACAGAGGTCACGGCAAAGATGAGAAGAAGACAAGAAGATAATTTGAAAGCATGTAACGGAAGGAGGTTCTATCCATGGCGAAAGGACATAGATCCCAGATAAAGAGAGAAAGAAATGAGCAGAAAGATAACAGAGCCAGCGCAAAGTTAAGCTTTGCAAGGATTTCTGTACAGAAGGCTTGTTTCGTATTAGACGCCATTCGTGGAAAGGATGCGCAGACAGCACTTGGTATTTTGGCTTACAGCCCAAGATATGCATCAGCTGTTATTGAGAAAATACTAAAATCAGCAATTGCGAATGCTGAAGTTAAGAATATGGACACTGCAAAGCTTTACGTTGATGAATGTTTTGCTAACCAGGGACCGATTATGAAAAGAATTAGACCGAGAGCACGCGGTACAGCTTATCGTATTGAGAAGAGAATGTGCCATATAACAGTAGTGCTTAATGAGAGATAAGGAGGGAAATAATGGGACAAAAGGTTAATCCTCATGGCTTAAGAGTCGGAGTTATCGCTGATTGGGATTCCAGATGGTATGCGGAGAGCGATTTTGCTGATAATCTTGTGGAAGATTACAATATCAGAGTATTCTTAAAGAAGAAGCTGTATAGTGCAGGAATCTCCAAGATTGAGATTGAAAGAGCATCCGACCGTTTAAAGATCATAATCTTTACTGCAAAGCCTGGCATAGTAATCGGTAAGGCTGGAGCAGAAATTGAGAATTTAAAGAAGGAAGTAGCGCAGTTTACGGATAAGAAGTTAAATTTGGAAATCAAGGAAATCAAGAGGCCGGATCTCAATGCACAGTTAGTTGCCGAGAATATCGCCGGACAGCTTGAGAACCGTATTTCCTTCAGAAGAGCTATGAAGTCAGTAATGTCAAGAACCATGAAATCCGGTGCCAAGGGTATTAAGACTGCTGTTGCAGGCCGTCTTGGCGGAGCAGATATGGCTCGTACTGAATCCTATAATGAAGGAACTATTCCGTTGCAGACCCTACGTGCCAATATTGACTACGGTTTTGCTGAGGCAGATACCACATATGGTAAATTAGGCATTAAGGTTTGGATTTATCTCGGTGAAGTGCTTCCTGTTAAAGGAGCTAAAACAGAAGGGAGCGATAACTAATGTTAATGCCTAAAAGAGTAAAACGCCGTAAGCAGTTCCGCGGCAGCATGGCCGGAAAACCGTCCAGAGGCAATACCATCAACCAGGGTGATTTTGGTCTCGTAGCAATGGAGCCGGCATGGATTAAGTCAAACCAGATTGAAGCAGCCCGTATCGCGATGACCCGTTTTACAAAGCGTGGCGGTAAAGTATATATTAAGATATTCCCTGACAAACCTGTTACGACAAAGCCTGCTGAAACACGTATGGGTTCCGGTAAAGGTTCCTTAGAGTATTGGGTAGCTGTTGTTAAACCGGGCCGTGTAATGTTCGAAATCGCAGGAATTCCTGAAGAGACAGCAAGAGAAGCATTACGTCTTGCTATGCATAAATTGCCGGTAAAATGCAAGATCGTGTCCCGTGCAGAATTAGAAGGCGGTGAAAACAGTGAAAATTAATAAGTATGTAGAAGAATTAAAGGAAAAAACACCTACAGAGTTAAATAATGAATTAGTAGCTGCGAAGAAGGAACTCTTTAACTTGAGATTCCAGAATGCAACCAATCAGTTGGATAACACCAGCAGAATTAAAGAAGTTAGAAAAAATATTGCAAGAATTCAGACAGTAATCTCTGAACTTTCTAAGGCTTCTAAATAATCAGGGACCGTAGTAATTATCAATTGGGTAAACCCGCGGTCATGGAAAGGAGTATCGTTGTGGAAAGAAATTTAAGAAAAGTTCGTATTGGCAAGGTAGTAAGCGACAAGATGGACAAGACAATCGTTGTTGCTGTTGTAGATAATGTAAAGCATCCTTTGTACGGAAAAATTGTTAAAAGAACCTACAAGCTGAAGGCACATGATGAGAACAATGAGTGCGGCATCGGAGACAGAGTAAAGGTTATGGAGACAAGGCCCTTATCCAAGGATAAGAGATGGAGACTTGTTGAAATCGTAGAAAAGGCAAAATAGTTCATATTTTGCAATATTTCTGAAAGGAGTATTATCATGATTCAAACTGAAACCAGACTTAAGGTTGCTGATAATACAGGTGCCAAAGAGCTGCTTTGCATCAGAGTATTAGGCGGATCGACCAGAAGATATGCTAATATAGGTGACATCATTGTTGCTTCGGTTAAAGATGCAACACCAGGCGGAGTTGTTAAAAAGGGCGATGTTGTGAAAGCAGTAGTTGTCCGTACCGTTAAGGGTGCACGTCGTAAAGATGGTTCCTATATTAGATTTGATGAGAATGCTGCCGTAATTATTAAGGAAGATAAGAATCCGAAGGGAACACGTATCTTTGGACCGGTAGCGAGAGAATTAAGAGAGAAACAATTTATGAAAATCGTTTCTTTAGCACCAGAAGTATTATAGGGAGGTGTAAGTAAAGTGGCAACGAATAAGATTAAAAAAGATGATAGCGTTAAGGTTATCACAGGCAAAGATAAAGGTAAAGTAGGAAAGGTTATCGCTGTAACTGACGGAAAGATACTCGTTGAAGGCGTTAATCAGGTATCCAAGCATGCCAAAGCAAGCCAGAAGTATCCGAAGGGTGGAATTATCCATCAGGAGTCGCCGATTGATGCATCCAACGTAATGTATGTTCATAAGGGCAAGCCTACCAGAATTGGTTTCACGACGATTGAGACCAAGAAGGGACCCAAGAAGGTACGTGTAGCAAAATCAACTGGCGATGTTATCGATTAATTCAGAGAGGAGGTCACTTTAGTTGGCTAGATTAAAGGATTTATATTTAAATGAAATAGTAGCCGGCATGACAAAGAAGTTCGGATATAAGAACGTTATGGAAGTGCCGAAGCTTGATAAAATTGTCATCAACATGGGTGTTGGTGAGGCAAAAGACAATGCAAAGGTTTTAGAGACAGCAATTAAGGACATGGAGATTATTGCCGGACAGAAGCCCGTTGTTACTAAGGCGAAGAAATCCATTGCTAACTTCAAGATCAGAGAGGGTATGTCCATCGGATGCAAGGTTACGCTCCGTGGCAGCAAGATGTATGAGTTCGCTGATCGTTTGATCAATTTATCATTACCCCGTGTACGTGACTTTAGAGGTGTAAACCCGAACGCATTTGACGGCAGAGGAAATTATTCTCTTGGTATCAAAGAACAGTTAATCTTCCCTGAAATCGAATATGATAAGGTGGATAAGGTAAGAGGTATGGATATCATCTTCGTTACTACCGCTAAGACAGATGAAGAGGCTCGTGAACTGTTAACACAATTTGGTATGCCATTTAGAAAATAAGGAGGGTTCCCATGGCTAAAACGTCAATGAAGATTAAGCAGCAGCGTACTGCAAAATTCTCTACACAGGAATACAACCGTTGCAGAATTTGCGGCCGTCCGCATGCATATTTAAGAAAATACGGAATCTGCAGAATTTGTTTTCGCGAATTAGCGTACAAAGGACAGATACCAGGCGTTAAGAAAGCAAGCTGGTAAAGTTAAGAAAGGAGGCAAATGAAATGACAATGAGCGATCCCATTGCAGATATGCTTACAAGAATCCGTAATGCAAATACTGCGAAACATGATACAGTAGATATACCTGCTTCCAAGATGAAAATTGCGATAGCCGATATTCTTCTTAAGGAAGGTTACATTAAGAAGTATGAGATCGAGGAAGTTGAAAGCTTTAAGACAATCCATATTACATTAAAGTATGGTAAAGATAAAAATGTTAAGATCATTACCGGTCTTAAAAGAATTTCTAAGCCTGGTCTGCGTGTATACGCAAACAGGGAAAATCTGCCGAAGGTACTTGGCGGTTTAGGTGTTGCCATCATTTCTACAAACAAGGGTGTTATCACCGATAAGGAAGCAAGAGAATTAAACGTAGGTGGAGAGGTATTGGCATTCATCTGGTAGTCTGGAAGTAATCAAATCACTCGAAGAGTGATTTAGTACTCGAAGCATTCGAGTACGTATTGACATAGTCAGTGATTACGGACAACGAACAAAAACGAAGTTTTTGTGAGTCTGGCCTAGAAAGAAAACGAAAAAATTAGGAGGTGCGGGCATGTCACGTATAGGAAAAATGCCTATCGCTATACCTGCAGGCGTTACTGTAGACATAGCAGAAAATAATAAGGTGACTGTAAAAGGTCCCAAGGGAACTCTTACGAGAGTATTACCCGCTGAGCTGGATATTAAGATTGAGGGTTCAGAAATCGTTGTTACAAGACCGAACGATTTAAAGAAATTTAAATCCTTACATGGTCTTACAAGAACATTAATCGCTAACATGGTAACCGGTGTAACAGCAGGTTATGCGAAGACCCTCGAAATCAATGGTGTTGGTTACAGGGCAGCGAAAGCAGGAAAAGAATTAACATTGACATTGGGATACTCCCATCCGGTTGTAATGACCGATCCCGAAGGATTGGAATCCGTTCTGGAGGGTCAGAACAAGATTACTGTTAAAGGTATTGATAAAGAAAAGGTTGGCCAATACGCTGCTGAAATCAGAGCAAAGAGAGCTCCGGAGCCTTATAAGGGCAAAGGTATTAAGTATTCTGATGAAGTGATCAGACGTAAGGTTGGTAAGACCGGTAAGAAATAAGGGAGGAGTGAAATTAAATGGTTAGCAAAGAATCAAGAACCGAAGTTCGTGTAAAGAAGCATTTAAAAATACGTAATCGTTTCACAGGTACTCCTGAGAGACCGCGTTTAGCTGTATTTAGAAGCAACAATCATATGTACGCACAGATCATCGATGATACCGCCCACAATACTATAGTAG
The DNA here is from genome assembly GCA_023407175.1 of Bacillota bacterium. The sequence goes on along the minus strand of JAEYMU010000053.1, from coordinate 422,424 downwards.
CAGCCTCCACACTTGCGAAAGATGTTAAGGCTGAGCTTTCAAAAACCAATGATGTGGCTGCAGCTGCTTATTTAGGAACTGTAATCGCCAAGAAGGCATTGGAAAAAGGTATTAAGGCCGTTGTTTTTGATAGAGGTGGCTTCATATATCAGGGAAAGATCAAAGCTCTCGCAGATGCAGCAAGAGAAGCTGGTCTGGAATTCTAGGCAAGGAGGGAAAATATGAAACGTACAATCGTTGATGCCAGTCAATTAGAGTTAGAAGATAAAGTAGTATCAATCAAGCGTGTAACGAAGGTTGTAAAGGGCGGACGTAATTTCAGATTTACAGCATTAGTTGTCGTTGGTGATAAGAACGGACACGTTGGCGCAGGCTTAGGAAAAGCGACTGAAATTCCTGAAGCGATCCGCAAGGGTAAGGAAGATGCAATTAAGAAGTTAATCAATCTGCCGATTGATGAGAACGGAAGTGTTCCTCATGATTTTATCGGCAAATTCGGAAGTGCCACCGTATTATTAAAGCGTGCTCCCGAAGGTACCGGTATTATTGCCGGCGGCCCGGCACGTAATGTTCTTGAGCTTGCAGGCTTTAAGAATATCCGTACCAAATCACTTGGTTCCAATAATAAGCAAAACGTCGTTCTTGCTACGATTGAGGGATTAAGCCAGTTAAAGACTCCTGAGGAAGTAGCTAAGCTTCGTGGTATTCCGGTAGAGCAGTTAACGAAATAAAATGGAGGTGTCAGTAATGGCAGGCAAATTAAAAATCACATTAGTGAAATCTACGATCGGTGCCATTCCCAAGCACAGAGCAACCGTTGAGGCATTGGGCTTAAAGAAACCCCATTGGACCGTTGAATTACCGGATAATGCTTCTGTAAGAGGGCAGATCGACCAGGTTAAACACTTAGTAAAGGTTGAAGAAATATAATTACGTAAAAGGAGGTGCACGACATGAATTTATCAGATTTGAGCCCTGTATGCGGTTCCAAACAGAACGATAATTTCAGAAGAGGACGCGGCCACGGTTCAGGTAACGGTAAAACTGCCGGTAAGGGACACAAGGGCCAGAAAGCTCGTTCAGGAGCTCCGAGAACTGGATTTGAAGGCGGTCAGATGCCTTTATACAGACGAATTCCTAAGCGTGGTTTCACTAACAGAAATACAAAGGAAATAGTAGCTATTAACGTAAATGTGTTAAATAGATTTGAAGACGGTGCTGTAGTAACAGTTAATTCATTGATAGAAACCGGGATTATCAAAAACCCGAAAGATGGAGTAAAGATCCTTGGAAACGGAGAACTTACTAAGAAGCTTGATGTCAAGGTGAACGCATTCAGTGCAGGTGCTGTCGAGAAGATACAGGCTCTTGGTGGAAATGCTGAGGTGGTATAATGTTTAGTACACTACGGAATGCTTTTAAAGTTAAGGATATTAGAAAAAGATTGATTTACACTTTTATAGCTCTTCTGGTAGTTAGACTTGGAACCCTTCTTCCGACCCCCGGTATCAGCAGCACAGCGATGGATCAATGGTTTTCTACTGATGCCTGGAGCTTTGTAAACAGCATAACTGGCGGTTCCTTTCGGAGAATGTCCATTTTTGCATTAAGTATTACGCCTTATATCTCCGCATCGATTATCATGCAGCTATTAACAATTGCCATCCCTAAGCTGGAGGAAATGCACAAGGAAGGCGAAGAAGGCAGAAAGAAAATGAATGAGATTACCCGTTATGTAACGGTAGGATTGGCCGTTATTGAGGCGGTAGCCATGGCAATCGGCTTTGGTACCCAGGGCAGTCTCAATTCCTTTACCTTCACAAACGTGGTTCTTGTAGTAGCAGCATTTACAGCAGGTTCTACCTTCCTTATGTGGGTTGGTGAAAGAATTACTGAGAACGGCGTGGGTAATGGTATTTCCATTATCCTTACCATTAATATTGTATCCAGACTGCCGGGTGACATGGTTACCTTATTCCAGACCTTTGTTATCAGTAAACCGGTAGTAAATGCCATTGTTGCAGTACTCGTAATCACCGGCGTAATTGTTGGCTCCATCGTATACGTAGTAGTACTGCAGGGTGCCGTAAGAAAGATACCTGTAACCTATGCAAAGAAGGTTGTGGGAAGAAAGGCGGTTGGTGGACAAACCTCCAATATCCCGCTTAAGGTGAATACTGCCGGTGTTATTCCGGTTATTTTCTCCAACTCACTTATGACCTTCCCGATTATCATAGCATCCTTCTTTAGCGTAGAGCCGGCAAGAGCTTATTTCTGGCCGAAGGTGCTTATGGTGCTTAATCAGGATGACTGGTTCAATGTTAAGAGCTTTGGTGATTTTAAATATTCCATTGGTTTTATCATTTATGTTTTTCTTACTGTTTTCTTTGCTTATTTCTATACTTCAATCACCTTTAACCCGATTGAGGTATCCAATAATATTAAGAAACAGGGCGGTTTTATACCGGGTATCCGTCCGGGTAAGCCAACCACCGAGTATTTGACCAAGGTACTTAATTATATTATATTCATTGGTGCAATCGGCTTAACAATTGCTGCAACAATACCGATCATATTCTCGGGAATATTTGGTGCAAGCTTCAGCTTCGGCGGTACATCAATCATCATTATCGTTGGTGTTATTGTTGAAACCATTAAGCAGATTGAATCACAGCTGTTGGTTCGTCACTACAAGGGCTTCCTGAACGATTAATCATCTTGTGGAATATCATAACGGATGTTGTAAAACAGAGTTGTTTTGCAACATCCGCTATAGTATTTTCCAAAGAAGAACCGGAGTAATCCGGTGTATGAGAACAGACTTTTTGGACAATAATTCAGATAGAGGAATATAGTGGTAAAGAGCAGTCATTCATAAATGTACATTTTAAGGAATGAGTTACGGAGTACTTATATTTCTGATTATATTCGGAGGATAGTGTGGAAAATCAAGATTTTCCACACGGTAAATTTGTGCTGACGCCCAAATTTACGGGTTGGTGGCAGAATGGAGATATTTATGAAGATAATTATGTTGGGAGCACCCGGTGCCGGAAAAGGCACACAGGCCAAGAAGCTGGCTGCAAAATATGGAATACCGCACATTTCTACCGGTGATATTTTCCGTGCCAATATCAAGAATGGAACAGAGCTGGGCAAGAAAGCAAAGGTTTATATGGATCAGGGCTTATTAGTACCGGATGAGCTGGTGGTTGATCTGGTAGTTGACCGTTTTAAAGAGCCCGATTGTGAGAAGGGTTATGTATTGGACGGCTTCCCCAGAACCATTCCCCAGGCAAAGGCACTTGATGAAGCGCTTGAGAAAAATGGAGATGCAGTAGAATTTGCAATTGATATTGATGTTACAGATGCAGAGATCATAAGCCGTATGTCCGGAAGAAGAGCCTGCGTCAGCTGTGGTGCAACTTATCATGTTGAAACTGTTCCACCTAAGACAGAAGGCATCTGCGATATATGCGGTGCAGGTCTGGTTTTGCGTGATGATGATAAGCCAGAGACAGTTGAGAAACGTCTTAAGGTATACCATGAACAGACACAGCCTCTGATTGATTATTACCGGGCTAAGGGGATTTTGAAAACGGTGGACGGATCAATCGGACTTGAGAATGTATCTAAGGAAATTGAGCGCATTGTAGAGGCTTAACGCATATTATAATGTGACCAGAATTAAGTGCTGCCGCCCAAATTTATAGATTCGCGGCAGAATGAAGATTTCTATAAAAGAAGGAAGATGTGACATGTCTATCAGTATTAAATCAGAGAAAGAAATTGCATTGATGCGGGAATCGGGAAGGATTTTGGCAAAGGTGCTTGAGGAGATCATAAAAATGATTACTCCCGGGATTTCCACTCTGGATATCGACAAAAGGTGTTATGAGATTATCAAAGGATATGATTGTATTCCTTCCTTTCTTAATTATAACGGGTATCCGGCATCCATCTGTGTTTCGGTAAACAGTGAGGTGGTGCATGGGATACCGAATAAAAACCGAATTCTTCGTAATGGAGATATTGTAAGTCTTGACTGCGGTGTTATCTATCAAGGATTTCATTCCGATGCAGCCCGTACGGTTGGAGTTGGCGAAATCACAAAAGAGGCCAGACGGCTGATTGAAGTTACGGAGCAAAGCTTCTATGAGGGCATTAAGTTTGCGAAAGCAGGCCAGCATCTGAATGATATCTCCGAAGCAATCCAAAAATACGTTGAGTCCCATGGTTATTCCATTGTAAGAGACCTGGTAGGACACGGAATAGGAAGAAATCTTCATGAGGAGCCTCAGATACCTAATTTCAGCCAACGCCGCAGAGGACCAAAGCTGGAGGCAGGAATGACGCTGGCGATTGAGCCGATGGTGAACGCCGGAAGGTATGATGTATATTGGGAAGATGATGACTGGACTGTTGTTACAGATGACGGGTCACTTTCCTCTCATTACGAGAATACCGTACTGATTACTGAGGGAGAACCGGAGCTTTTTACGATATGACGGTAATAAATGAGTTTAGAGTCGGAGGCTTTGCCTTATCCACGGCGGGGCACGACTCCGGAAAATATTATGTAATATTACAGGAAGACAATGAATATGTATATTTAGTGGACGGTAAAATCAGAACACTGAAGCATATGAAAAAGAAAAAAAAGAAGCATGTTAAATTGCTGGATGAGTATGATCAAGCCCTTGCAGGGAAGGTGACTGCCCGGACGGTGAGGAATGAAGAGATAAAGAGGGCAATTAAATTGCTGCTGTAGTCTTCAAAGGGAGGCAAATGCCTCCTAAAGGGAAGGGAGGCAAATCCTCCCTGTAAGGAAGGAGGATTGGAATGTCAAAAACGGATGTTGTAGAAATTGAAGGTACCGTAATTGAAAAATTACCGAATGCCATGTTTCAGGTTGAGCTTGAGAATGGACACAGGGTACTTGCTCATATCAGCGGAAAGCTTCGTATGAATTTCATCAAAATCGTGCCAGGGGATAAGGTTACACTTGAGCTTTCTCCCTATGATCTTTCCAAGGGCAGAATTATCTGGAGAGATAAGTAAATATTCTATTATTTTATGAAGTAAGGCAAGCGATTAAGGCTTGATTACAAAAGGGACAAGTTATAAAAATACTTCTTGCTATTATATGGCTTTAGTGGTACAATAGTTAACGGACTTTTTTGAAAGGGGTGATTACTGTGAAAGTAAGGTCATCAGTAAAACCGATTTGTGAGAAATGCAAAATCATTAAAAGAAAGGGTTCTATCAGAGTTATCTGTGAAAATCCGAAACACAAACAAAGACAAGGCTAATATACAATAGTTCGGGTGCCTCAAAGACTCGTTATTGTTTTATATAATTGTATCTGTCAGTCATGTCTTCTTTTTGTGTAAACAAAAAGGTGTACCATGGGATGGCAGAACACTTAAGTCTTGCTTTCTGTGTTACAATCATCTGTCCGGACAATCCGGCGGAAACATTGTGATATTGTGGATACCTGCACGGTCCCATCTAAACTGCTGCGGAGTATCTTAAGAATCTGTGCCGTCATCACGGGGTCTTAGCTGCAGGTTGATTGTCCTGCAAGTTACAATTTAAAGCGGCTGATGCAGTGTTTGCTCAGGCTTTCATTGCGATATCAAAAACAAAATTTTGGAGGTGTAATTAGTACATGGCTCGTATCAGTGGTGTAGATTTACCAAGAGAGAAACGTGCGGAAATCGGACTTACCTATATCTTCGGTATTGGTAGGGCAAGTGCGAACCGTATACTTGCTGCGGCAAAAGTTAATCCTGACACACGTGTCAGAGATTTGACCGATGAAGAAATCGGAAGAATTAAAGATGTTATCGATGACTCACAGCAGGTTGAGGGTGATTTAAGAAGAGAAATCGCGCTTAATATTAAGAGATTACAGGAAATTGGATGCTATAGAGGTATCCGTCATAGAAAAGGACTTCCGGTTCGCGGACAGAAGACGAAGACCAATGCCAGAACAAGGAAAGGTCCCAGAAGAACTGTTGCTAACAAGAAGAAGTAACAGGAATAATCCAAAAGGAGGGTTTGTCAGATGGCTAAGAAAACAACAACAGCAAGTGCTAAAAAAGTGACTAAGAAGCGTGTAAAAAAGAACGTTGATCGCGGACAGGCACATATTCAGTCATCTTTTAATAATACAATTGTTACGCTGACCGATGCAGAAGGTAATGCACTTTCCTGGGCAAGTGCCGGTGGATTAGGCTTTAGAGGGTCAAGAAAATCAACAGCTTACGCAGCACAGATGGCTGCTGAAACTGCAGCAAAGGCAGCAATTGTTCATGGTTTAAAATCAGTTGAGGTTATGGTAAAAGGTCCTGGCCAGGGTCGTGAAGCAGCAATCCGTGCTCTTCAGGCATGCGGCATTGAAGTAACCAGTATTAAGGATGTAACTCCGGTTCCCCACAACGGATGTCGTCCGCCGAAACGTAGAAGAGTCTAATTGAGGAGGTAAATAACGATGGCAAGAGATATGGGGCCCGTTTTAAAAAGATGTAGATCCCTTGGTCTGGAACCTGCTTACTTAGGAATTGATAAGAAGTCAAACAGAGCATTCAAAAGAGCAGGCAAGAAGACCAGTGAATATGGTTCACAATTGAGAGAGAAACAAAAGGCTAAGTTTATCTATGGTATGTTAGAGCAGCCTTTCCGGAATTTATTTGCAAAAGCGAAGAAGATGAAGGTTGGTACAACCGGTGAGAACTTAATGACCTTGTTAGAGCTTAGGCTTGATAATGTTTTGTTCCGTCTTGGATACGGCAGAACAAGAAAAGAAGCAAGACAGATCGTAGATCACAAGCATGTATTAGTGAATGGCAAGTGTGTAAACATTCCTTCCTATACCTTAAAAGCTGGCGATAAGATTGAAATCAAGGAAAAATTCAAGAATACACAGAGATATAAGGATGTTTTTGAAGTAACCGACGGAAGAACCGTACCTGCATGGCTTGAGGCTGATCATGAGGCATTTACAGGTTTAGTGAAAGAAATTCCTACAAGAGACCAGATTGATGTTCCGGTTAATGAAGTGTTAATTGTCGAGTTGTATTCCAAATAATCAACTCAAAAAACCCAGAAGGAGGGTCCTGTTGTGTTTGATTTTGAAAAACCCAAAATAGAGATTGCAGAAATTTCCGAAGATAAAAAATTTGGTCGTTTTGTAGTAGAACCCTTAGAGAGAGGCTACGGTACTACCCTAGGCAATTCCTTAAGAAGAATTATGCTTTCATCCCTTCCCGGTTCTGCTGTGAGTCAAATAAAGATTGACGGTGTTGTTCATGAATTCAGTGTTGTTTCTGGTGTAAAGGAAGACGTAACCGAAATTATCATGAACATCAAAAACTTAGCAATCAAGAACACAAGTGATACGAGTGAGCCTAAAACCGCTTATATTGAGGCAGAGGGCGAAGTTGTAGTGACAGCAGGGGATATACAGACTGACCCGGATATCGAGATACTCAATCCTGACCAGGTAATCGCTACCTTGTGCGGTGGTCCTGACAGCAGACTTTACATGGAGCTTACGATTACAAACGGAAGAGGTTATGTAAGCGCAGACAAGAATAAGAATGATGATCTGCCCATCGGTGTTATTCCGATTGACTCCATCTATACTCCTGTTGAGCGTGTTAACCTTACTGTTGAAAATACCCGTGTAGGTCAGATTACAGATTTTGATAAGCTTACGCTTGATGTATATACCAACGGAACCTTAGTTCCGGATGAGGCAGTAAGTCTTGCAGCAAAGGTTTTGAGTGAGCATCTGAATTCCTTCATTGATTTATCTGAACATGCCAAGACCGCAGAAATCATGGTTGAAAAAGAAGACAATGAAAAAGAAAAGGTTCTTGAGATGAACATAGATGAACTGGAGTTATCCGTTCGTTCCTACAATTGCTTAAAGAGAGCAGGCATCAACACAGTGGAAGAGCTGACCAACAAGACTGCGGAAGATATGATGAAGGTAAGAAATCTCGGACGCAAGTCTCTGGAAGAAGTACTCGCTAAATTAAAAGAGCTTGGTTTGGCCTTAAACGCAAGCGATGACTAAGAATATAATTTGTATTGAAAATGCTTTAAAGGAGGGAAAGAAATGGCAGGTTATAGAAAACTCGGAAGAACCTCAAGCCAGAGAAAGGCACTGCTGAGAAACCAGGTAACAAATTTAATATATCATGGTAAAATTGTTACAACCGAAGCAAAAGCCAAGGAAATCCGCGGTATAGCGGAAGGCCTGATTGCACTTGCTGTGAAGGAAAGAGACAACTATGATACGGTTGAAGTAACAGCTAAGGTTGCTCGTAAAGATAAAAACGGTAAGAGAGTAAAAGAGGTTGTAAACGGTAAGAAGGTTACTGTTTTTGATGACGTTAAGAAAAGCATCAAGAAGGATAAAGCTTCCCGTCTTCATGCAAGAAAGCAGATGATGAAGGTTCTTTACTCTGTTACAGAAGTGCCTACCGAAAATGCAGGCAAGAAGAGAAATACGAAGGAAATCAGCTTATCCGATAAGCTGTTTGATGAGATTGCTCCCAAGTATGTAAGCCGTAACGGTGGTTATACAAGAATTGTTAAAATTGGACCTCGTAAGGGCGATGCAGCGATGGAAGTTTTGATTGAACTGGTATAATTTATCGGTTTTTGGAACAACTTATTAAGTATATCATAAGGGATTATCATATCAGAAATATAAATGGATATGATAATCCTTTTTCTATCTTTAAATCAACGGTTATTTTGCCGATATAATAAATACGGCTTGTTTTGTGGAAATATTGTGTAAAATAGAAACCTTTTGTTGAAACTTCAAAAAATTTATATTATTATGAAAAATAAAGATGTTTTTAACGAACATATGTCAGGAGTGGAATTTTAAACATGAACAGTATACTGATCGTCGGAAGTTACGCTACCTTCACCAATGAACTAATTCTTAAGTTTTATAAGGAAAATTGGCGCATCTATACCCTGATCAGCAGTAAAAAAATTACAAAACCAGCCCATGTGTTCGAACAGTACGTATATAAATATGACAGTGACAGCATCAAGGAGATTATCAATAGCTGTCGTCCGAATGTTATTCTTTTTTCAGGGGCATATGATTCCTTGTATCAATGGGAAGAAGAGAGCGTAAAGGCTGAAGCAATGAATTATATTTCAGGCCTAAGCAATCTGCTTATGTTTGCAAAATTATTTGGTGTGAGACATTTTGTGTATGTATCCTCCGAGACGGTGTTTGAGGATGAGTATATCGTTGATATCAACGAGGATTTTATGACTTCTCCGAATAGCTTTAAGGCCATTACAATTTCCCAGGGTGAAAATCTAGCTATGCATTTTGAGCAGGCAACCCAAATGGAGGTCACTGTTGCGAGAATTGCCCATATGTATGGAATTCCGTCAAATCGCAGGGAATGTACGGATCTATATTCAAAAATGTGCGTAAAGACTCTGATTTCAGGAAGGCTTAAGGTTAATGGCAAAAGAATTATTTCTGCGCTGTATATCAGGGATGCCGTAGAGGCTTTGTTCCTTTTAATAAAAGCACCGGAAAGAAAGCTTAAGCTTTATCATATTTCCTCCATGGAAGAGGTTACGGAGGAAGCTGTTGCCAGGCTGATCCAGGACAATTATTCCAGACCGGTGGATATAGTGGATCAAACAATCGGACTTCGCCATAGGATTATCCTGTCGAATGAGAGATTTTGCAGGGAATTTTCATTCCAGGTAAGGCATAGCTATAAGGAAATGATTCCAAAGATTATTTCCTATATGGTAAGCCATAAAAATCTTTTTTTAAGTACGGAAGAGAGATTTGATATCAACAGCCTGAAATACCGTATCATACGGTTATTTAAAAAGGCATTTCCGTTTATAGAATGTATTGTCTTCTTTGTGCCGTTTTTTATGATTAATAACAGGGCGGTAGGCAGTGCTTATTTTGACGGTATTAACGTCTACCTGTTGTATGTTCTTCTATTTGCAATCATTCACGGCAGACAGCAGGCGATTTTTGCTTCCCTGCTTAGTGTAATCGGATATTGCTTCCGGCAGATGTATTCCTTGACGGGATTTTCGTTATTAATTAATATAAATACCTATATCTGGGTTGCTCAGGTGTTCATCATCGGCCTTACAGTCGGTCATTTGCGGGATAAGTTTCGTGAGATGGAAACGGATAAGAATGAAAGAATTGAGTTTCTTACAGAACGATTGAATGATATTACAGCAATCAATTCAAGTAATACGAAGATAAAAAACTACTATGCCGAAAAGCTGATTAACAGCAAGGAAAGTATTGGACGCATCTATGATATTACCTCCAAGCTTGACAAGGCCGAGACCGGTGAGGTGCTTTTTACAGCAGCACTGAATACTCTCTCGGAAATTATGATGACCCAGGATGTGGCTATTTACCTGGTGGCAAATTCGAAATACTGCCGTCTGGCATCCTCCTCCAGTGAAAAATCCCGTTCTCTAGGTAAGTCAATTTTCATAGAGAATTATGGAATGATATTTGATGTGTTAGAGCGTAAGCAGGTCTTTATCAACCGTTCCCTGGATACGACGCTTCCGATGATGGCAAGCGCCCTGTTTGATGACAAAAACCATATGAGAATTCTTATTTTCCTTTGGAGCATTCCCTATGAGCAGATGACCCTATACCAGGCAAATATGCTGACCATAGTGGGCGCCCTGATCTATTCTGTCATTGTCAGAGACGCAGATTATATGGAAGCCCTGGCGAATCGCCGTTACCTGCCGGAAACCTCAATTCTTCAAGAGGACGCCTTCCAGGAGATTATTAATATTCATAAGCATGCGGGAGAAAGAGGCTATACACAGTATTGTATTCTGGGCATTGAAGGTGGAAGCATGACGATAAAACAGCTGCATGATATCATGCGGCCTCTGCTTCGAGAGACAGATTATATCGGAATTCAATCCGATCAAAGACTGGCTGTTTTACTGACCAATACCAATGAGCATGAGTCTGTTTTTGTCAGGAGCCGCCTGCAGGAGAAAAATATTATAAGTTATTTGGAAAGGTAAATACCGGTATGTTATCTGCAAGTAAATTTTAAATGAAGGCTTAAAAGATAATCGAAGGAAAAGGGATATTGATATGGATACAGCAGGGCTCTGGCCGGTTCTGGTTATTATAATATTGAATACACTGATAGCCCTTTCGGTGCTTATCATGGCATTTCTTAAGAAAAAGGAAGTCCGCAGCTCCATGCTTATGCTTGCCTGGTTTATTTTTATTGTACCTTTGATCGGTATTTTATTCATACTCCTGGGCCGGCTCATCAGCTGGCTGAATCGAAAGAAAAACGTGGATATGAGCGAGGTAAGCTTTAGTCAGGACAGAGAGAAGCTGGTATTGCCCCCGGATCAGGAAACCGAGATGAACTATGTTCCTATCCAGGATGCTTTGGCGGTCTCTGACACGGAGAGCCTGCGAAAGCTCTTGCTGGATGCACTGCGTAACAATGCAAAGAAAACTGTTTCCAGTATAGCAGCGGCAATTAACAGCAAGGATACCGAGGCTTCTCATTATGCGGCCTCGGTCATTTTGGATGCGTTATCGGAGTTTCGTGCTACTGCCCAAAGTATGCTTGAGCAGATGCATAAATTGCCGGAGGATGTGGAGATGAATCTGCTGACCTTTGAATATATCTATGATGTGCTCAGCATGAAGATAATGACACAGATAGAGCAGGAATCCTTCATTTATACCTTAAATACGGTAGCAGAGAATCTTTTTATCCATAATCTATGGTATATGACAGCGAGCCATTACCTGTATATGACCGATTTATTCATTTCCATCAAGGATTACATCCTGGCAGAGCAATGGGCCCAGCGAGCCTTCCGGTACCGTCCGGATGTGCTGGAAACCTACAAGGCCAGTCTCCATCTTTACTTTGACCAGCATGATCAGAAGGCATTTTTTGAATGCCTGAACAGGCTGCGGGACTCGGATATTATAATCGATGAAGAGATTTTGAACCTCTTTCGCCTGTATGGGGAAATGCCAGGCACAGCATCGATATAAACGATATTGCTAGGGCCTGTTTGAAAACTGTAATGACTTTTTAAACAGGCCCTGGCGGGAAAGAGGAAAACTATGATTTCAGTGCGAAATTATTTTACAATTTTCATATTGATTGCGGTTATTTTTGTAATGTTTATGTTTGTTGGGGTATCCTCCTCTATCCTTTCTGATGTCACAACCAACAAACAGGCGCAGGTGGAGGCGGATAACAGCTATCAGGATTCGTTGACGCCGGATTCACTAAGCCTGGATCATCAAGGAAATTACGAACATAAGCTTCGGGTAGCAATCCTGTCGGAAAGCAAGGAGGATACGATGGCCAAGCTTCTGGTGGAGTGGTGTGTTTACAGTAAATTTCTATATAAGGTATACACCCTGCTTCCGGAGAAGAATGAGATAGCGGAATATGATCTTATTCTGTTTGGCGATATTACTATTGCACAGGAAGATTATGAGCTTTTGAACGAGTATGCAGATTTGGGAAAGACGATGATCTTTACCGGCCTTCCCGATTATCAGGTGCTTAGCCTGAACAGGGATTTGGCGGCTTTTTACGGGATTAAGGACACGGTAGCGGAGGATGTGACAGTGGATGGTATTACCATATTCTCTGATTTTATGATAAATGAGGAGCGCAATTATAAAAAAGGCGACTTCTATGGGGAAGAGGATGACACGCAGCTTAATATGCCCTATTATTCTCTGGCACCCGGATATGAGGTGTACGGGGTTGGTGTTTTGGACAAGCAGGATGAGCAGGGCATAAAGGATAAGGATTTACCGCCGCTGTTATGGAGGACTACAACGAAGAATTCAGTTGTGTTTGTTGTAAATAGTGATATCTTTCAGGGCATGTCCATACTGGGGGTGCTGACAGGCTTTATGTCACATGAGGGAGAATGTTATCTTTACCCAATTGTGAATGCCCAGACGATTTCTGTGCTGGACTATCCTTATTTTTCGAATGAAAATAACGAAACGATGCAGCAGCTTTACAGCCGTACCTCGGAATCTGTAGCGAGAGATTTGCTATGGCCGAATGTGGTACAGATCCTGAAAAACTATGGAACCTCCTTTAGCTTTTTTGCAGCCTCCCAGCTGGATTATCTGGATGATGTGGGCGCAAAGAACGATTATATTGATTTTTATTTGCGAGAGATATCAAAGCTGCCCGGAGACATGGGACTTTCACTGGATCAGTTTTCACAAACCGATCTGGAGGATTTGCTCTCTAAGAATAAAACATTTTTTCAAAGCTTCCTGCCGGATTATAAATTTACGGCACTGTATGCCGGAGCTTTCAGCACTGAGGAAGTGAAGCAGAGTCTTAATCTGGATTTTTTAAAGAATATCACACTGGTCATGTCGGACTATACGTCGGGCGATAGTCTGATCAGCTACTTAAAGGATGGTGTGTTATCGGTAAAGTTCAATCAGAACGGCTATCAGCATGAGACGATGGATGACCTGCAGATGATTTGTATTGAAAATGTACTTGGGATGTGTAATATGAAGGCGGATATCGGACAGGCTATTTATCCCCAGTCTTCCGAGGATCAATGGAATTACCTAAGCCTGAAATGGTCAAAAGGGAACACTTATTTTAATGATTTTACCCAGTTTGATATGGTGTCCATCTATGAGCTGGAGAAGCGAATCAGACGTTTTCTGGCTCTGGATTATACTTATGAATATCTGGGGGATGATATTAATATTCATATCGACCATTTTGACGAGGAGGCCTATTTTATACTGGATATAAAAAACAGGAGCATTGTTTCCGCAGATAACGCAAGTGCGAAAAGGATTTCGACTTCCTCCTGGCTGATTAAGGCAACGGGTGCCGAGGTGAATATTCATACGAAGGATGATAATTATCTGGATAAGCCAAAGAACAATAAGGTGATTTCGAGTAATCCAAGCTAAACCTGTTTTGCCGGTACAACGGAGCACTGATCTTAGGAGGGATGCACATGAAAGTATGTATGATAGTAGAAGGCTGCTATCCTTATGTAATTGGCGGTGTATCCAGCTGGATACACTCGATGATTAAATTATTTCCTAATATCGAGTTTGTACTTATTACATTGGTTTCCGACCGCAGCATCAGCGGTAAATTCGTATATGAGCTGCCTGGGAATCTGACCGGTATTCAGGAGGTTTATCTCCAGGATGTTGACTGGGTTGGCAATAAGAAAATAAAAGAGAACCGCATTCATTTAAAGAAGGCAGAGCTGGATGTGCTTCGCGGTCTGGTCATAGGTGAAAATATTGACTGGCTGAAGGTATTCAAAATATTCAACCGCAGGAATTTATCGATTAATAATTTACTGATGAGTCCGGAATTTCTGGAGATTACAAAGGATTATTATTCCATGCGGTTTTCGGATGTGACCTTTTCCGATTTCCTGTGGACTCTGCGGTCCATCTATCTGCCCCTTTTCTTTGCGCTGAAATGCACTGTGCCTCAAGCGGATATCTACCACTGTGTATCAACCGGATATGCAGGAATTATCGGCAGTAAGGCGCTGACCATGTATCCGAAGGCTAAGCTGCTGATCAGCGAGCATGGGATATATACCCGTGAACGTGAGGAGGAAATTATTAAGGCGAAATGGGTACAGGGGATTTATAAGACGGTCTGGATTGAGCAGTTTCGTAAGATGTCCAAATGTGCATATTATTATGCGGATTTGGTTACAGCCCTGTTTGAACAGGCTCATTTCCTTCAGATAGAGCTTGGCTGTCCGCAGGAGAAGGCAATTGTTACACCCAACGGAATTAAGGCTGAGGCATTTGAAGGAATTCCCGGCAAGGACTCGGACGATCCTTATATTAATGTAGGCGCGGTTTTGCGCGTTACACCGATTAAGGATGTAAAAACCATGATTAACGCATTTTATTATGCCCATGAGAAGCAGCCTAGATTGAAGCTTTGGATTATGGGACCGGAGGATGAGGACAGGGAGTATGCGCAGGAGTGCCGGAATCTGATAGAAGCAATGAAGGTTGAAAATGTTGAATTTACAGGCCGAATTCGAACAAGCGACTATATCGGCAAAATGGATATGACCATTCTTACGAGCATCAGTGAAGGGCAGCCGCTTACAATCCTGGAGGGCTTTGCGGCAAAAAAGCCCTGTGTTGCAACCAATGTAGGAAACTGCTATGGCCTGATCTACGGTGAGAATGATACCTTCGGCGATGCAGGAATTGTCGTCCCGGTTATGAACATCTCCGAAATCTCCAACGCAATCCTAAAGCTGGCCAATGACCCGGAGCTTGCCAGGCAGATGGGGGAAAACGGATACCGGCGGCTGCTTCATAAATACAGAAGTGAGTATATGGAGGAAACCTACCGGAGGATTTACAAAACTTTGGCGGATATGAGCGGTGTGGTGTATGACGAGGAGCCCTTCGTCCCATTACAGGAAGCAGGTAATAGCGAAACTAGCAAAAGTTAATAATTTTTCGAACACCATATACAATTTCGGAGCGGAAGTTAAGCGGAAGGAGCGTTGGAGCGGAGAAATTTGTATATGGTGTTCGGAAAATTTAGTAGATTACATTGTTTCGCAATTACCTATTACAGGAAAGAAAGTGAGGTGTAGCTTAAGTGGCAGGCATTGGAATTCGGTTGACAAAAATATTTGATAAGCATACAGTTACCTCCTCCATGTATGGCATCGGATATGTGGTTATGTATACAAGTGCCCCCATGCTGGTGATAATCCTGTGTCTTTTTGCAATGTACAAGGTGCTGGGCTTTGATTTGGTCGGCTATGTGGACCGGGAGCTTTTCTCCTGCAGTGTGCTCTATATCTTTATTTTTTCACTGCTTACCTCCTCTCCCTTTAATACGGTCCTGTCGAAATATCAGGCGGATCGGATTTATGAAAGGCGCACGGAGGATATAAAACCATGTATTTATGTGGGAACTATTTCGAATCTTACACTTTCTTCCATGGTTGCGATTCCATTTTACCTCTATGAGATAGTGGTCGGACAGGTTCCCGTATACTATGTGTTTACAACCTATATGGGATATTTGGGATTGACGCTAACCTTTTCCACCATGATTTATAACTCAGTCCTGAAGCAGTATAAGAAGATTTCACTTTACTTTACCGGCTCCATGCTTTTGGCCTTCTTATTATCCATGGTTTTTCGGTTCCTTTTGAAATTCTCGGTGCCCTACAGTATGCTGCTGGCCCTGTCCATCGGCTTTTTGATGACCGCAGCCCTGGAGCTTGCCAATGTTTTGCGGTATTTTCCGGTGAACAGCAGGAAATATAAGGATGTGCTCCATTACTACAGAGTATACTGGAAGCTGATGGTATCGATTTTCTTATATACGCTGGGATTGTTCATTCATAATCTGGTATTCTGGGCTCAGCCCTGGCACCTGGTGGTCTGCAAAACCTACGTCTGCAACCAGCCCTATGATATGGCCTCCTGCCTTGCCATGATAACCAGTATTTCTGCCGGAATTTTATTTATTTCCAGGGTTGAGATGCATTTTCATCAGAGGTACAGGGATTATATTGATAATGTAATCGGCGGTAAGCTGGACAGTATTGAGAAGGCAAAAAAGAGAATGTTCCGTGTATTTTCTTCCCTGCTCTATTCTCTTGTCCATATACAATTCATCATATCAGTCATTATTTTTATCATTGCCATTATTGTCCTGCCGATTGTGGGATTTTCGGGTATGGTCATGGATATTTATCCCCAGCAGGCGATCGGATATTTTATTACGTACCTGATGTATTCGGAGCTATTGTTCTTATATTATTTCGATGATATGAACGGAGCAGTAATCAACGGGGTGATTTTTGTAGGGGTAACCCTTGTGGGCTCAATCATAGCAGCCCGTTTTCAGGCGATATGGTACGGAGCCGGATTTACAGCCGGAGCTTTTCTGGCATTTACCTTTTCCTATTTTAGACTGCGTTATATTGAGAAGAATCTGGACAGCCATATTTTCTGCCGCGGGACTGTCTTAAAGCAGGTGCATGAGGAAATGCCTGATCCAAAGGTATATGATCTCTATAAAAACAAAGCTGCAAAGGATAAGGCTGCGATATCGTGAGAGGAGGAATTATATGTCATTTTTACTTCGTGTCTTAATCTGTGTAACAGGAGCCGTCCTGATTTATATGGCAAGGAAGGCTAATATCAGCCATAAGATGACAGAAAAGCAGAGTATTTTCTGGATTATCGGAGGAATCATTATTATTATGTTCGGACTGATTCCGCAGCTGGTATATTTAATATCGGATATTTTCCGGGTGGAATATCCTCCGTCAATTATTTTCGCAATTGCAATTGTCCTTGCCACCTACGGTATTTTTAACTGCTACAAGACAAATGCCGAGCTGACTGCAAGGGTGCAGGAGCTTGCTATGCAGGTGTCCCTATTAAATGAAGAATACAGCCATTTGAAGGAGCTGCTTAAGGAAGAGGCTCATCAAATAGAAGAGATGAAAAATTCGGAGAATCGCACAGAATGAAAAAACTGTTGTTTGTTATTAATACGATGGGGAGGGCCGGAGCAGAAACAGCTCTAATTACTCTGCTGAACAGGCTGAAGGAAATGGGGAGGTATGACATCTCACTTTACGCTGTTATCCCCTGCGGAGAGCTTTTTTGTCAGGTTCCGGAGCAGATTCATATTCTGAACAGGCGGGTAAGCAGCAGTTCCGTGCTTTCCTTTTCAGGGCATGTACGGATTGCCCGAGAGGTCCTTTATTCCTTCTTCTACCGGCTGACAGGCTTTCGTATGCTGGGCTATCTGCTAAGGAATTATAAGGAGCAGAGGAGCTCGGACAGAAAGCTGCAATTTGATAAGCTGCTTTGGCGGCTGCTGGCAGATGGGCGTCCTGCCCTCCGGGAAACCTATGATCTGGCAGTGGCTTATATTGAGGGTGGCTCCGCGTATTTTCTGGCAGATAAGGTAAAGGCCGTACATAAAGCGGCATTTATCCATATTGATTATCAAAATGCCGGATATACACCGTTAATGGACCAGAACTGCTACCATACCATGGAACGAATTTTTGCCGTATCCAGGGAGGTGGGAGAAAAATTCATAAGTGTGTATCCCCAGTATAAGGATAAGGTAAGAATATTCAGAAATCTGCTGGATACGGATAAAATCCGCAGGAGAGCAGAGGAAGGTCCCGGCTTTACGGATGGCTTTGAAGGAGTCCGTCTGCTGACAGTGGGACGCCTTCATTACCAGAAGGGCTATGATATTGCCATTGAGGTACTTGCCCGGATGCGGGAGGACGGTTATAACGTAAGGTGGTATGTAATCGGTGAAGGAATGGAAAGAGGCCGCCTGGAGCAGCTGATCAGGGAGCGGAGGGTTGCAGCTTCCTTTATCCTGATGGGAGCCAGGGAAAATCCCTATCCCTATATGAAGCAGGCCGATATTTATGTGCATGCGACCCGGTTTGAGGGAAAAAGCATAGCCATCGAGGAGGCGCAGATTCTGGGAAAGGCGATTGTTGCATCGGACTGTACCGGTAATTCGGAGCAGATTGTATCCGGCTATGACGGCAGTCTGGTTCCCTTAAAGGTAGATAGTTTGGTATATGAACTGGAGAGGGTTATTGACAATCCTAATCTACGGAAGGATTATATGGAGCATGTGCGGGAGAAAAGGCTGGATTTTCCCGAGGATCTGGAGGGCATGCTGGCAATGCTTGATGAAGCGGGCCCAAACTCGCGGGCTTGAGAATGGAGGTTAATGTAATGAAAAAAGTACTGATTATTGTACCTGCATTTAATGAAGAAAAGAATATGGGAGCATTATTTGATCAATTGTGTACACCCGAGATTCAGAGCTTTGCGGATATTTTGGTCGTTAACGATGCTTCAAGCGATCAGACCGGATGGATCGCAAAGAAGTATAAGGTCTCGCTGGTTACTCATGTATTTAACCTGGGATACGGTTCTGCGCTTCAGGTCGGCTACAAATATGCAGTTCGCCGGAATTATGATTATGTAATACAGCTGGATGCAGACGGACAGCATGATATTTCCAATATTGCATCAATTTATGATAAACTTACAAATCCGCGACCGGAGGGTAAGCTGCCGGATATCGTCATTGGATCACGCTTTGTGGAAGGAAGTAAATCCTTTAAAATATCCGGCATCAAGAAATTCTCCATTTGTTTGTTTACCTGGCTAATTAAGAAAACTACCGGAACGCGGATCACAGATCCTACTTCAGGCTTACAGGGCCTGAACCGGAGGGCTTTTACCTATTACTCCCGGTATGGTAATTTTGATTATTTTTATCCGGATGCCAATATGATTATTCAGATGCTTCTGCTGGGGTTTCGAATTGAAGAGACCTCCTCTGTTATGCATGAAAGAACCGCAGGTGTCAGCATGCATACAGGACTGCTGAAGCAGATTACTTATATGATGATTATGCCCTTAAGCATTCTGACCGTAGTGCAGCGTGTCAGAAAAGGGCTGCAGAAATAGAGGCCGTATGAACCGGCCCCAAAAGAGAGGTATTCTTCTATGTCACAAAATAAAGCAATCAGGAAAACAAAATGGATACCGCTTCCCAAAAATGAAAAAGCCGAAGCATTAAGCAACCCATATTGCGGCTTTTATTCCATCTTTCGTTTTTACTGCGAAAGTGACAAATTGCAGGAGGAGGATGTAATCATAGAGGAGGTGCAGACGGAGGAAAGGCAGCAGCTATGCCTGATTGAAATTAATTTGCTTCATTTTAATGAGATACCGCTGTCAGAAGAAGCCTTGTGTATCATAGAACGAATTTTTCAGCATTTCACCGCGCAAAAAAAGCAGATGATGGTACGTTTTGTATATGACTGGGAGGGTAAGGGAATATTAAGCGAGCCCAAGGACATTGCAATTATACTGCATCATATGGGCCAGCTTGCCCCGCTTTTAAAGAAATATACAAAAAGCATCTATATCCTGCAGGGACTTTTTATCGGAAGCTGGGGGGAGATGCATAATTCCCGCTATTTAAGCGAACGCAGTATGCTGCGCCTGGCAAAGCAGCTGTATGAATGCTCCGGCGAGGCTACACAAATCGCCCTAAGATGTCCAAGCTTCTGGAGAATGATTTTCAAAACCAATCAACCCCTGGAGGAGGCAACCGCCTTTACCGATATACAGAGGGCCAGGTTTTCCTTGTTCAATGACGGTATGATGGCCTCAGAAACCGATCTTGGAACCTACGGAAGCATTCCGGCTAAGGATTCGACAAATTACAGTGATAAATGGTTACGCCGCGACGAGCTGGAATTTCAGAACAAATTGTGCAAATATGTATCCAATGGCGGTGAGGCTGTGAATGAATGTAATTATAATGATCCCGAACCGGCGATAGCGGTTATGAAGGAAGTAAGGGCCTCCTATCTGCATTGCAATTATGATGAGAAGGTACTGAACAAGTGGAAAATGGCTAAATCCGGCCTCGCCGGTGCACTGTGGAGGAGCAGGACAGCCTTTGAGTATATTGCAGCACACCTGGGCTACCGTTTTACCATAGAGAATGCGGGAGTGGAGCTTATGCCGGATAAAAGCGGTAATCTTAAGGCGGCAGTAAAAATTATTAACCGTGGATTTGCTCCCTGTTATCATAAATTTGACGTCAAATTTATTGTGCGTACAGCAGATTTTACCGAGGCATATGAATATGACATTGATACCGATACCCGCAGGTGGATGCCGGAGGAAACGGTGGAGCTGGCAGCGATGTTTAACGCAGCGGAGTGGAAGAAAGAAAATTATATTCTTTGCTTTGGTATCTATGATCAGCGCTCCCAGCAGCCGATTCAAATCGCAAACACCTTTTCGGCAGCCGATTACAATGGTTTGTACAGTCTGGGTAATATTGTTCTTTCTATATAATAGAACAGGAAAAGGAAGTGTTTCTTATAGACTCATTACTAAGTGTGGTTTTAATTGCAAAAAAAAATACCTCATTAAGCCTTTTGCGAGGATTAAACAGCATATTGAAGCAAATATATACTCCCATCGAGGTGATTGTTGTGGATGCCAACGAGCCGGACAGTATGTATAGTCTGGGCTTGCAGGAGGATCTGTCCGACTTTCAGGATATTACCTACCTGAAGCTGGAGCAGTCACTATCCATGGCAGAAATCCGAAACCGGGCAATGGAGTATGCCAGAGGTGAGTTCATAGCCTTTCTGACCAGTAATGATACCTGGGATACGACCAAGGCTCTGCTTTCCATGGATCAGCTTCAGAGTAATCCTGAGGTGGCAGCCTCTTTAAGTAATGGTATCCTGTTTGATGAAAGAAAAGCAGACTTATCGGTAAATCCGTTGATTGAGCATGTGACCTATGATAGCTCGAGCTGGATACTTTATAATCCGGCCAAAATGCCGGCCCAGGTGATATACCGGCTGCAGGCTTTAAGGGACGTCGGCGGCTTTGATCCACGCTTTTGCAATTTCGGTGACGGTGACATGCTGCTGCAGCTTGTTAAAAAGCATAAAATTCTGATTTTGCCGGTCTCGCTCTGCGAATGCCGCATTGCACAGGATAATGAAGCTTATGAGTGGAATGATCTAAGGGATGATCAGATTATTCTGGATAAATATTTGGACATCTTTTTGATTAATAAGCGTATGACACGAAGCTTCTATGTGCGTATGATGCAGCTGGCCAAGGGGAACTATTTGTGGCTGAACTATCTGGTATATGCTTTGATGTATTTTATAAAAGCACCTGGAAAAACCCTCGTAGAGATCGTGGTCATATTCACTCATGCCCTGGGATATCTGTTGAAATGGCTTCGTTTGCAGGCTTCCCTGTTTCGTGAGGGGCTTTGTACCAGAAAAGTGATACGCTTCATGAAGAAGGGAAGGTTCCCGGAGTTCGGGGAGGCTGAGATTGTGGATGAGGAGACGGAGGATAAGCCGGTAGGCTTTGCATCTGCACGCCAGTTTCATGAGCAGGGAAGGTTTCATTATGTATTTGACCATACACTAAAAAGCATTGTAATACCTGAATATGTTACTGTTATTAAAAAATACATGTTCTATCATTGTGATTCCCTGATCCTGGTTGAGATCCCGAATACGGTTACCGAGATTCAGGCGCATGCTTTCCAGGGGTGCAGGAATCTGCGCCGGGTTGTGTTTCAAAAGGGAAGCCGTCTTAGTAAAATCGATGCCTATGCCTTTGCGGATTGCAGCGCATTAAAGTCGATGAATCTCTCGGCAGCAATGCTTCGAATCGGGAAATATGCCTTCTTTCATTGCAGCTCTTTAACAGAGTTGCAGTTTACCTATATGCAGCATGGGGAGGAAAAGAAAAACAATGCTTATCCGACGGCACTTGTGACAATACCCCGCTATGCCTTTGCGGGCTGTTCCAACCTGCTTATGGTTGAGTTTGATGCGGACAGTATGCTAAAATCCATAGAGAAGGGGGCTTTTCTGGGGTGCGGCAGTTTACTTCGAATTTTGATTACCGGGAGTGTGCAAGCCCTGGGTCGCTATGCCTTTGCCTATTGCAGGAAGCTTGAGTCTGTGACGATTCCCCAGATTGATGCTGTAGGGAATATAGGAAAATGTGCTTTTATGTATTGTGAGTCAATGGCCTATATTCAGCTTCCCAACCAGCTGGAGCATATCAATGAACGAACCTTCTATGGCTCCGGTCTGAAATCCGTTAAGATACCAAGAAAGGTTATCTACATCAACCACCAGGCCTTTGCAAAATGTACTTTACTTGAGAAAGCAGTGATTCTGACCGGAAATGCTTCCATCTCGCCGACAGCATTTGAGAAGCATACGGAGGTCTTGATTGCAGAGGAAGAATAATTGCAAAAAGTCTGCAAGCCAGTGTCAGATGAAAATACCAAAATTATTTGGATAGGGATGTTAAAATGAATTCTGCGGAAAAGAAGAATTATATCTATAATGTCATTTACCGGTTGTCGATTTGTATACTGCCGTTGATTGTAACCCCTTATGTGGCTCGGGTACTGGGAGCAGAGCAGGTAGGTGTTTATTCATTTTCCAGCACGGTTGCCTGCTACTTTATCATGCTTGGCAAGCTGGGACTCGATAATTACGGAAACCGCAGTATTGCTGCGTGCAGGGATGATACGGTAAAGAGAAGCAGGGTATTCTTAGGCATTTACACCGTGCAGATAGCCACCTCCCTTTTATCGATTTTAGTTTTTCTTTTGCTGATCCTTACTGTTTTTAAAGAAAATCGCCTTGTGTATTTCATGCAGCTTCTGTATGTGGTATCGGTGCTTTTTGATGTCAGCTGGTTTTTCTACGGAATGGAGAAATTTCGGATTACCACAATACGAAGCTTGATTGTAAGAATGCTGATTATCGCCTGTGTTTTTATTTTTGTACATTCCAGTGAGGATTTGTGGATTTATACCCTTATCATGTCAGCTTGCTTTTTGCTGGAACAGGTTCAGCTGTTTCCGTTTTTGTTTCGTTATATCAGGGGTGTCAGGCTTAAGAGGGAGGATATTACCCGCCACATTGGGCCAAACTTTGTTTTGTTTGTTCCCCTCATCGCTCTTAGTGTCTACAACTGGATGGACAAGATAATGCTGGGAGTGATTGTTCAGAGTACTGCGGTGGTAGCCTTTTATACCTATGCGGAAAATATTATTAATTTGCCTAAGGGGGTTTTGTCGGCACTGGATACGGTTATGCTCCCAAGAATTTCATATCTGGTAATGAACAACCGGGCCGAAGAGGGAATACGGAAGATGCGTAATTCCATCCGATTCAACAGCTTTGTGTGCTGTGCCCTTTGCTTTGGGATTGCGGGAGTTGCTCCCAGCTTTATTCCCTGGTTTTTTGGACCGGAATATATACCCACAACTGTTTTGACGATGGAGCTTGCAATGGTTATGATTCCCATGAGTGTTGCCAATGTGATTCAGACCCAGTATCTCATTCCCTTTCAGCTGGAGCGCATTTATGTCGTAGCGGTTTCTATGGGAGCTGTCATTAATGTCATACTTAATCTGGCCTTCATACCATTTTACGGCGCCACCGGAGCAGTCATCGCAACCTTTGGAGCAGAGCTTGTAGTTTGCGCTTATCAGATGTACCGTATCAGAGAGGTGTTCCGGCTTCGCCAGCTGCTTAGGGCCCTGCTGCCCTTCCTTGTTTGCGGAGTGCTTGAATTTGCAGCGACTTATTCCTTATGCAGCCTTCCGGTGAATGCCTTTCTATTGCTGTTACTGCAGATCTGTGTGGGGGGAATGGTATATTTGACCGGCTGCTGCATTTATATGATATATATCAGTAAAGAATATAAAGGTGTAAAGGATATAATAAGAAGCCTGAAATTATAAAATCCATGAGAAAGAGGAGCGGGTAGTAAAGTGATTGTAGACACCAATGCATATGTCCTTTCCTTAATAGAAGTATTCATCTGCTGCCTGATCAGGGATTTTCTGCTGCCGCTTGTTGTCTGGAGAAAATACCTTAAGGATAAGAGCTATAGTTACCGATTCTGGTTCTGTGTGATTACCCAGGCTGCATTATTAATCAATCTGGTTCTGCTCCTGGGCTTCCTTGATATATGCAACCGCTATACCATAATGGGAAGCCTGGCGTGTATTTACGCTTTGATTGCCTGGAATTTCTCTGATAAGAAGTTTTTCCTGCGGGCAGGGGAAAGGGCGAATGAACTTTGGTCTGCCTACAAGGAAGAAGGAAGATTTTTCGATTATATCAAACAGTCAGTCACAGACTGGCTTAGGAAGTGCGGGAGGGTAATATACCATCTACCGGTCTGGCGGTATCTTCGGAAGCACTGGCTGGAAGCCGGTGTTCTCGCAGCGCTGGTGATTTATAATATCTGGTTTTTAACCTATAATGTCATGCAGTATCACAGCTATCAGTTCTCGGATATTCCAACACATCAATCCTGGATCTATGCTCTGGAGCATGGGAGCCTGTTTCCGGAGGGTATCTATCCCTTCGGTATGCATTCCATGGTATATATGATCCGTATTATCTTTGGTCTTAATCTGCGTGAGATTTTGCTGTATGCCGGTGCCTATCAGACCGTTCTGCTGGTCATAGGAATGTATTTGCTGGCCAAGGAGATTTTCCATGCAAAATATACACCTATTGCCGTAGTAATTATATTCAGCTTTATGCTAAATCAGGGCCGTTACGGCGCTTCGCTTCCCCAGGAGGCCGGAATGTATGCGGTATTTGGATTGGCTTATTTTATGCTCCGGTATTTGCATGAGGACCGGAAAAAGCTTGTGCTTCAGAGTGATTCCAGATTACGAAGGCTGTTTCGGATCAATCCGTATATCAGCAGAAGATATATTCGTTCCGAAGCTGTTCTTCTGATGCTCTGTGTTGCCCTGGTGATTGCATATCATTTTTATACAGCAATTGCGGCTGTTTTACTGGTGCTTGCAATCGGTCTGGCCTATCTGCCGAGAATATTGAAGAAACAATATTTTATTCCTCTGCTGTTTTGCGGAAGTTTGGGGGCGGTCATAGCGGTGCTTCCTTTTGCGGCCTGTCTGGCTAAGGGGACAGGATTCCAGGAATCCATGCAATGGGCAACTACTGTGCTCGCCGGTGAGGAATGGAAGGGGAGCGATACGGATTACCTGTCCAAGCTGCAGGAAGCGCAGAGCCAGGGAGATACGGATGACAGCGATACAAATACGGAGACTTCCTCCTCTGATGAGCAAAAGGCTAAGGTCGATTATTCGGCGATGACCTGGGGGGAGAGGCTGAAATATTATTATGATGCGATATTCTACTTCGGGAGCATGGCCATGTTTGGTGATGATGCTACGGTACTGATGTTTTTATGTATGCTGACGGGCTTTGTCTGCGGCCTTCTGATGCTGCCAGGAAGGAGGACACGCTGCTATGGGCGGGATTATCACGCTCTTATCATCAATATGATGTTTTTATGTACCGTGGGGGCAGCAGCGTCTCTGGGGATTCCGGAAGCAATTGCGGCCGCCAGGGCCTCGACCTTCGCTGAGCCTTATATCGGTATTATTTTAATGCTGCCCGTCGATTTTGTATTCCGTCTGCTTGGAGTATGGAAAAACCGCTATTATCAGCGCCTCCTAGGGGCCCTGTCGGCAGCGGTGTGTGCGGGAGCGGCTCTTGCGATTGTCAGCCTTGGCTGGTATCATCATTTCTTTGATGTCAACCTGGCCTATTACAATGAATCGGTGTATGCACTCCGGCATATCAAGGAGTCCTACAAGGATTTCACAGTTGTATCACCTACTGAGGAATATTACGATGTTCTGGACTATGGCTATCATACTCAGCTGTCTGAATTGATGGATATGGTAAATGGGAAGCAGGCTGAATTTACCATACCCTCCAAATATGTATTCTTTTTCATTGAAAAGCGGGTGCTTGAGGATATTACCTACGGACAGACGGATGTAAGTCTGAAATATGCGGCCATGAATTTTATTTATACAGGGGATACCCAGGATTATTATTATCAGCGTGCGGTTCTGGAATCCCAGGCATATTACTGGGCGCAGAAGATGAAGGAGATGTATCCCCGAAGCTTTAAGGTTTACTATGAGGATGATATCTATGTCGTATATCTTCTGGAGCAGAATACCTACAGTCCATATTCGCTTAGGATTGACTATCTCTCCGATTATGCCGATGAGATAGAAGCGAACGGATGGAAGGATGAAAATTGAAATGGCAGGAAGGAGGATTTGAATGCTTCAGGATCAGACTTTATGTGCAGTATATTCGGCGGATGACAATTATGCAAAATATCTGGGGATTTCCATGCTGTCCCTGTTTCAGTCCAACCGGTGCTTCGGGACAATTGAGATATTCGTTCTGGATTGCGGAATCGGCGAGGAAAACAGGCAAAGGCTTACGGCGCTTGCAAGGGAGTATGGGCGTGTAATTCATTTTATTTCCATGGAGGAGGCAGTTACAGGGCTGAATTTGAATATGGGAACGAGAAGAATTGCAATTGCTGCTTATGCAAGGCTTTTTCTGGCTTCAGTCATTCCGGAGTCCTATGATAAAATCCTGTATCTGGATTGTGATACCATTATCAGGGACGATATTGCTGATTTATGGAATGTGGAGATGGAGGACTGTATGGTTGCGGGTGTAAAGGACACTCTTGACCGCTTTTTTATAGAGATAATAGGCCTGGGACCGGAGGAAGCCTATGTCAACTCCGGGGTATTGCTGATCAATCTGGCCGGCTGGAGGGAAGAGCATCTGGAACAGCAGTTTATGGATTTCATCCGCAGGTTTGACGGCAATGTACCGCATCATGACCAGGGAACGATCAACGGTGTCTGTGTGAAAAAGAAATATATTGTCCCGCCAAGATATAATGTAACCTCCAATCTCTATTCTTTCTCCGCAAAAACCATCAGGCGAATCTACT
Organism: Bacillota bacterium; assembly: GCA_023407175.1. The sequence goes on along the minus strand of JAEYMU010000053.1, from coordinate 394,889 downwards.
CCATGGACAGCTTCTATTCGCAGGAGGAGCTTGACGAGGCGAAGAAAAATCCGGTTGTTCTGCATTTTACTACCGGACTGGTGGGAAGACCCTGGGAGGAGAACTGTATCCATCCGATGAAGGAGGAATACCTGCGGATCGCAGAAATATCCCCGTGGAAAGCAAAGAAGCTGCTGCCAGACAGCCGTTCCTTTGCCGTGAGAGTTTTTTCAGGCTTTTATTATCATATGCCGCGTTTTATATCAGAGCAGATATACCGTTCCCTGTGCTGGCTGACGCATATCAGAAGGTAGGACAACCAGTATGGAAGCTCAGGATGAAATAATATGCCGTTTAGGCGGCAGATGGAGGTAGTATGTCAATTTTAGTAACAGGAGGAGCCGGTTATATCGGCAGCCATACCTGCGTTGAGCTTTTAAACGCAGGTTATGAGGTAGTGGTTATTGATAATTTGTGTAATTCCAGTAAAGAAGCGCTTACCAGGGTAGAAAAAATAGCAGAAAAGAAAATAAAATTTTACGAAGCAGACCTGTTAAATAAGGATATGGTAACAAAAATATTTGAGCAGGAAGCAATCGATGCGGTGATACATTTTGCCGGGCTGAAGGCAGTGGGGGAATCGGTGGAGAAGCCCCTCGAATATTACTATAATAATCTCACCGGGACGCTGATCCTATGTGAGGTCATGAGAAAGCATGGGGTTAATAAAATTATCTTCAGCTCCTCAGCCACAGTATACGGAAATCCCCAGGAGGTTCCAATTACGGAGGAGTGTCCTGTGGGAGATGTGACAAATCCCTATGGCCGAACGAAATTGATGCTGGAGCAGATACTAAGGGATATTTACCTGTCGGACCGCAGGTGGAATATTATATGCCTTCGTTACTTCAATCCAATCGGAGCCCATGAAAGCGGTCTGATCGGAGAGAATCCCAGAGGAATACCGAATAATCTTGTACCATATATCACACAGGTTGCAGTTGGCAGATTAGAATATCTTAGAGTGTTCGGGAACGATTATGATACGCCCGACGGAACAGGGATACGGGATTATATTCATGTGGTTGACCTGGCCAAGGGGCATGTAAAAGCGATTGGCAGGCTGTACGAAGAAGAGGGCGGATACTTTATTTATAACCTGGGTACCGGAAAGGGCTATAGTGTACTTCAGATTGTAAAGGCCTTTGAAAAGGCATGTGACAAACCAATTCCCTATGTGTTTCAGCCAAGAAGAGCGGGAGATATCCCGGTCTGCTATTCGGACGCATCAAAGGCATGGGAAGAGCTTGGCTGGAGGGCGGAGAAGAATTTGGAGGATATGTGCAGGGATTCCATAAGATGGCAGAGGATGAATCCGGAGGGATATCCTACGACGCAGCAGGAGAAGAGAAAATAGATATGCTTCAACAAAAAAAAGTGCCCTCCCCGGCAGATGAAGCAGGGGGAGGGCATATCATGTCTTAGCTGAGAGAAAACGGCTTGAATTCAGTACTGCCTGGTCAAAGATAAATGAGACAGCACATTAGCCGGATATCTTGAGAACGATGGGCTTATTATCATCCCGGTCGGACTGCTTCGCGGAGGGCACTCCATCCTTACCTGCGATAACGGAATGGGAAAGCTCTTCTCTGATTTTCTGTGAAACACCGGACTCCTCAAGAAAACTATCCATAATCTCATTCAGGCGCTTGGACAGCTCGTCGAGACTAAGGCTGTAATTAACGATATCACTGTATTTATTGTCAATATTGGACATGTTCACACAGAACTCTGAGGCCTTGGCAAAGAATTCACGTATCATCTGAGTGTATTCCAGCTGGCTTTGCTCGATTGCCATTCGCATTTTGACGCTGTTGTCATTGATGTGCTGATAGTATTCCATCATCTGCTCATGCACGTATTCCATGACTTCATTGCGCATTTTGGACATATCATAATAAGCCTGAGATGTGATTTCCATAGCTTGATTTTCAACAGCCTTCAGTCTTGCATACTCATCAGCGGCAGCCCGGGAGGCAGCTAATTCAGCCTTCAGCTTCTCGATTTCGTTCTGGGAAGCTTCATATAGTGTATTTAACCCAATAAATTCCTTGCGTGCCGTGTCCGCGTATTGTGTCTTCTGCTCGGCCACAGCCTTTACAGCCTGAAGCTGCGTTCCGGCATTCTGGAGCTCTGCTCTTGCATCCTCCAATTCACCTGTGACAGCTGTGAAGGAAGATCTCATGCTTTCCAGGTCACTTGCGGCGGAGGATAATTGAAGCCGAAGGGCTTCCTCGGCACTTACGGCGGCCTCCTGATTCAGGGCAGTAAGCTCTGTAATTTGTTGATTAAGCACAGAAACCTGCTGCTTCAGCTCAGAAGTTTGCTGCAGGTGATCTGCCTTCTGCGTGGCTAAAAGCTCGATTTGAGCAGAAAGCTCAGTATTCCTTTGCCGCAGGGAATCGATATCTATGGTAAGTGAATTAAGCTGTGCTGCAAGAGCATCCTTTTCTTCACTGAGTATATTAAGCTGATCCTCTTTTTTCTTTAAATCCGCTTCTAGGAGACTAGCCTTCACACCACTACTGCTTTCACTGTTTTTCAACTGCGTTGTCAGCGTGATAATGGTTGCATTTAAGCTCTCATTTTCTTCACGAAGAGCATTGATTGCTATGTCTACTTCAGAAACACGGTAACCAAGAAACCCCTTTTTCATAAAATGCATCTCCTCCTTAAAGATAAAATATATAAAATTACAATATTTATCGTAATCGTATATAATTCCTACAAAACAGTACAACATTATACTAGCGTATTCGATCTGTTTTGTCAATCGAGGACACAGACCGGACACATGTAAATGGTTGGGAATCATAAGGACAAAGCTGGAAAAACGAAGAAGAAGCGATTAAGGAGGCAGCTTAGGGTTTCCATATGAATTTGCGTAGGGGCTGTACCCTGTCTGTTGCCCTTAATAAATGGAATAGGCGGATATTGGAATTGCAGCTATTATTTATATTTTGTTACGATATTTATTAAATAAATATTTTAATTTATGTGCGAATGAGTTATAATCTTGTATAACTTTAAATCTTGTTATTTGAAATAATAATATATCTTTACTTTGATATGCTTTGTAAAGAAATGAGGAATGCGATATGGGCATGGTTAAGATTGAAAAGCTTTCATTTGAATATATCCGGCGTGACGAAGACGGTAATGTGGAATCGATCAACAGGGCAATTGACAATGTGAGCCTGGATGTGAAGAAGGGGGATTTTATTGCGATCCTGGGAGCTAACGGTTCCGGTAAGTCAACCCTTGCAAAACACATCAATGCTATTTTATATCCGACGGAGGGAAGTGTATGGGTGAATGGACTGAACACCTCGGAGGAAAAGAATATCTGGGAAATCCGCCAGACCGCCGGGATGGTGTTCCAAAATCCTGATAATCAGATCATTGCGACCGTTGTTGAGGAGGATGTGGGCTTTGGACCGGAGAATCTCGGCATACCAACCGAGGAAATCTGGGAAAGAGTCGAGAAGAGCCTGAAGGCCGTCGGTATGCTGGAATTTCGAAACAGCTCTCCGAATAAGCTCTCCGGCGGACAGAAGCAGCGTGTGGCAATTGCCGGTATTATGGCAATGAAGCCGCAATGTATCGTACTGGATGAACCAACCGCCATGTTGGACCCGAACGGACGCAGGGAGGTCATCTCAACGGTCATGGAATTAAATAAGAAGGAGAACGTAACACTTATCCTCATTACCCACCATATGGATGAGGTTATCCATGCAGATAAGATCTTTGTTATGGAGCATGGGCATGTTGTTATGGAAGGAAAGCCAAGGGAGATATTCTCCAGGGTAGAGGAGATAAAAAAATACCGTCTGGATGTTCCCCAGGTCACAGAGCTGGCCTATGAGCTGAAGAAGGACGGGTTGCCTCTTCCGGAAGGAATACTGACAGTGGAAGAGCTGGTTGGTGCACTGGAGACAATAAAGGGATAACCAGGTAAACAGGAACTGATGGGAATAATAGAAGCAGGTGGATACATGCAGATAATTTTTGATAAGGTTAATTATGTATACAGTGAGGGTACGGCGTTTGCCAGGCATGCGATTAAGGATATCAGCTTTACGATTAATAAGGGCGAATTCATAGGCCTGATTGGGCATACCGGCTCAGGTAAATCAACCCTGATCCAGCATATGAACGGTTTGATCAAAGCAACCAGCGGGCATGTGTATTTTAATGGGAAGGATATCTATGATTCAGATTACAGCCTAAAGCAGCTTAGGAGCAAGGTTGGTCTGGTGTTCCAGTATCCGGAGCATCAATTGTTCGAGACTACGGTATTTAAGGATGTGGTCTTTGGTCCTTCCAATCTTGGGCTGGATAAGCTGGAATGTGAGCTTCGTTCCTATGAGGCCTTGAAAATGGTTGGCATAGGGGAGGAGCTTCTGGATGCTTCGCCTTTTGAGCTCTCAGGAGGCCAGAAGCGCAGGGTTGCAATTGCCGGTGTTCTGGCGATGAGACCGGAGGTGCTTATCCTGGATGAACCGACAGCAGGGCTTGATCCGAAGGGAAGGGACGATATCCTGAATCAAATTGCAGGGCTCCATAAGGAAAGCGAAATGACAATTATTCTGGTAACCCATAGCATGGAGGATATTGCGAATTATGCAGACCGCCTTTTTGTTATGAATCATGGTGAATTGGTGTTTTGCCATCCCTCCAAGGAGGTTTTTTTCCATTACAGAGAGCTGGAGGAGATGCAGCTGGCAGCTCCGCAGGTAACCTATGTGATGAATGCCTTAAAGGACCGAGGATATCCGGTCAAAACGGATGCAACCACAGTTGCGGAGGCTAAGGCTGAAATTCTGAAGGCCTTCCGGAGATAAACGCTTTTTCTACCGTCAGCAAAGACAACTTTTGAACACTACCGCAAATCGGCGGTGAAATGGAGATTTAAAATGATCAGAGATATTACAATCGGACAATATTATCCCGCGGAATCAATCCTACACCGTCTTGACCCCAGGGTTAAATTAGTGGGAACCTTTGCGTTTATCATATCACTGTTTTTATTCAGTACCTTCTACGGTTATCTGCTGGTAGCCTTATTTCTTGTAATTATGATACGGCTTTCCACGGTACCCTTTGGATATATTATAAAGGGCTTAAAGGCAATTGTGATTTTACTTATCTTCACCTCCGTATTCAATTTGTTCTTAACCCCCGGCGATACCCTATGGCATTGGAATTTTATAACAATCACAGATAAGGGTGTGAAAAACGCCATATTCTTCAGCATCCGGCTCATATTATTAATTCTCGGATCTTCTTTGATGACCTTCACAACGACTCCAAACCAGCTGACGGATGGTCTGGAAAAGGGAATGAAGCCCTTGAACCGTCTGAAGGTGCCGGTACATGAGATTGCCATGATGATGTCAATAGCACTCCGCTTCATTCCGATTTTACTTGAGGAAACGGATAAGATTATGAAGGCCCAGATGGCAAGAGGCGCAGATTTTGAATCCGGAGGCATATTGAAGAGGGCAAAGAGCATGATACCCATATTGGTACCGCTGTTTGTATCCGCCTTCCGGCGTGCCAACGATCTTGCTATGGCCATGGAGGCCAGATGCTACCGGGGAGGGGACGGCCGGACGAAGATGAAGCCGCTCCGCTACCATTCAAGGGATTATGCGGCTTATCTGGTTCTTTTGGTCTATCTGGCCGGGATTGCAGCGGTAATGGTACTGGAGGGTATGAAGGTCTTGGTTAATTTTATCTGATGTTTTGAAATAAAGGATGATAGCATAGAATATGAGGTACGACACATGAAGCGTATCAAGCTTGTCGTTGCATATGACGGGACGGCCTACGCCGGCTGGCAGCTGCAGCCAAACCAGCCTACCGTTGAGGGAAAACTAAATCAGGCATTATCGGAGCTTCTGGGAGAAGAAATAACGGTTATCGGAGCCAGCCGGACGGATTCCGGTGTCCATGCACTGGGGAACGTGGCTGTTTTTGATATAAAGGGCCCGATTCCCGCTGAAAAGATATGCCTTGCCGTAAACCAGAGACTGCCGGAGGATATCCGTGTACAGACTTCCGTGGAGGTGGCACCGGATTTTCACCCAAGAAGGGTGGCGAGCCGCAAAACCTATGAATACAGGATTTTTAACCGCAGGATTTTACTTCCGACAAAGCGGCTGTATGTCTATCACGTCTATTATCCGTTGAATGTAAGCCTTATGCAGGAGGCCGGTGATTTACTGGTGGGAGAACATGACTTTAAAAGCTTCTGTTCGGTGAAAACACAGGCAGAGAATACAATCAGAACTGTCTATGAGCTTAAGGTGGTGAAGGAAGAAGATATCATCACCATATCGGTTACCGGGAGCGGATTTTTATATAATATGGTACGGATTATAGCAGGTACGCTGATTGAATTTGGACGGGGAACGGCTTCGCCGGAAAAGATGAAAGAAATCCTTGAGGGCTGTGAACGGAGCCTGGCAGGACCTACGGCTCCCGCCAGCGGACTGACGCTGATGGGGATAGAGTATCCGCAGGACGGCTGTACCATGGGCTGAAGGCTCTGATCGGCGGTTACGCGGCCTGGGGCAAAGGACTATATAATAGGAGAGGATGGGTGCATATGTTTGACTTTACGAATGATCTTAATTCCATCAATGATACGACAATTGTGCTTCGTCTTCTGATGTCGGTTATTCTTGGCGGCATCATCGGATTTGAGCGCGGCAGAGCGGGGCGTCCGGCCGGACTTCGTACGCATATTCTTGTCTGCCTGGGATCAACCCTTGCTATTATGACCAACCAATATGTTTTTCAGGAATATAATGTGAGCGACCCGACACGGATCGCGGCACAGGTTGTCTCCGGCATCGGTTTTCTTGGAGCAGGAACGATCATTGTTACAGGAAGGCATCAGGTAAAGGGCCTTACCACGGCAGCAGGACTGTGGGCAACAGCCTGCATGGGGCTTGCTATTGGTATCGGTTTTTATAAAGCGGCAATCTTCGCCTGCTTTCTGATTGCATTTGCAACCGTGGTACTTCACCGTTTTGATAATATGATGCTGTCAAAGGCAAAGGTTCTGGATATTTATATTGAGATTAAGAAGACGACCAATATTCCGGAGGTGCTGGACAGGATTAAGGCAAACGGAATTTCAATTGATTCCATTGAGATGGTCAGGGCCTCCTATGATACGAATGCCATGGCGGCTATTATGACCCTTAGACTGGAGCATAAGAGGCTGAGAATCGATGTTATCGCCAATATCTGCAAGATTGAGGGAGTTGAGGTTGCAGAGGAGATATAAGGGGCTTCATAAAGGATAGATTTTATTAATAATGGCTGGTAAGTGACCAGGGTATGATTGGAAAAATCATACCCTGATTTTTTTGTGAAAAACAATTCTTTTTGCTTACTTTATGACAAAGTCACTATAAAATGTCTCTATAAAAAAGTAAAAATATGTAAATTTTATATTGCATTATTTGTTAAAATTTGGTAATATAATTTACAACTTGCTTGTACAGCTTTTTAATTTGTCAGGCTGATGTCTGAGATGAGGAGGAATGGAAGTATAAGATTAGAACATATGAATTAAGCATAATAATATAACAAAGGAAAATATGAATTATTAGGTTGCCTCACGTTATCCCTTTGCCAATTCAATGGAAGGTAATGAACAGAAGAATTATAAGGTAAATGGCTGAAGGGTAAAAATGTCCTTTCAATAGGTAGATACTAATGAGCATTTTGCTGACATTAATTATCAACCAATTAAGGTGGAATAAGGATGAGAAAGCCTAATAATTTTTACGATAAAGATAATTATAAAATAGCCATGTTAGGACACAAACGAATCCCCTCTCGTGAGGGCGGCATTGAAATAGTGGTAGAGGAAATCTCAACCAGGATGGCAGCGTTGGGGCATGAGGTGGTTTGCTATAACCGGAAGGGGCATCATGTATCCGGTAAAGAATTTGATAGAAAATCTGTGAAAATATATAACGGTGTAAGGTTAAAATCTGTATTTACAGTCGATTTAAAAGGGTTGGCCGCGATGACAGCTTCCACAGCTGCCGCAATCAAGGCCGCATTCGGAAGGTATGACATCGTTCATTTTCATGCGGAGGGTCCCTGTGCAATGCTATGGCTGCCCCGTCTGTTAGGAAAAAGGTCGGTGGCAACGATCCATGGCTTGGATCATCTTAGGGGCAAATGGGGGCGTCTGGCCAGTGCGTACATAATGCTGGGTGAAAGAATAGCGGTAAAATTTGCAGACGAGATGATTGTATTGAGTACGGAAACACAGAAGTATTTTGAACAGACCTATGGACGGATAACCAGGTTTATCCCCAATGGAGTCAATCGCCCGGCGCTAAAAGAGGCAAATGAAATTGCAGCTAAATATGGATTGAAGAAGGACAGTTATATTCTGTTCCTGGGACGCATTGTTCCGGAGAAGGGAATCGGCTATCTGATTGAGGCCTTTAAGAAGGTAAAAACCGATAAAAAGCTTGTGATTGCCGGAGGAGCCAGTGACACGACTACCTATATGCAGGAACTAAAGGAAGCCGCAGCCGGTGACGAAAGAATTGTCTTTACAGGCTTTGTCCAGGGAAATTTATTGGAGGAGCTTTATAGTAATGCATACTTATATTCGTTGCCCAGTGATTTGGAGGGAATGCCGCTTAGTCTTCTGGAGGCGATGAGCTATGGGAACTGCTGCCTGGTTTCAGATATTGCCGAATGCACTGAGGTTGTGAAGGATAAGGCCGTTGTGTTCAGAAAAGGTAATGTATTCGATCTGACAGAGAAATTAAAGCTGCTCTGTGAGGATCAGGACCTGGTTAATCAATATAAAAAGGATGCCGCCGATTATATCTGCACAAAATATAACTGGGATGAAATTGTTCAGCAGACAATTGCTTTGTACAGCGGGAAGAAAAGAGAGGCTTCCGGAAATGGGAAAGAAGCATATGTTTTTGGGGGAAAAATATGAAAACAAAGGCAACAGAAAAATTCAAGCTTGCAGTTGCGGGAATTGGATATGTGGGGTTATCCAATGCCATTCTGCTGGCTCAGCATAATACCGTATTTGCCGTTGATGTTGTCCAGGAAAAGGTTGAAATGATTAACAATCGCAAATCTCCGATTGCAGATAAAGAGATTGAAGAATATCTTGCTGTGAAAGATTTGGATTTAACCGCAACTACCAATGCGGAATTAGCATATGCAAATGTGGATTTTGTTATTATTTCTACTCCTACCAATTATGATCCGGTGAAAAACTATTTTGATACTTCATCCGTTGAAGAAGTTATAAAATTGGTCAATCAAATCAATCCGAGAGCAATTATGATTATAAAATCCACAGTACCGGTTGGATATACACTTAATATAAGAGAGAAATATGATGTTAGTAGTATTATTTTTTCTCCGGAATTCCTGCGTGAGGGACATGCTTTGTACGATAACCTATACCCCTCCCGAATCATTGTTGGTGTGCCGCAGGATGATAAATCCTTGATGGATGCTGCGTATATATTTGCTGATATGCTGGCCGAAGGAGCAATTAAAGAAAATATTCCGAGGCTGTTTACGGAACCGACTGAAGCAGAGGCCGTTAAGCTGTTTGCAAATACTTATTTGGCCATGAGGATATCATTCTTTAATGAGCTTGATACCTATGCAGAAGTTCGGGGTCTGAATACCAGGCATATCATAGACGGTATTGGGCTGGATCCCCGCATAGGAAATTATTATAATAATCCTTCCTTTGGCTACGGAGGCTATTGCTTGCCGAAGGATACAAAGCAGCTGCTGGCTAACTACAATGAAGTGCCGGAAAACATTATGCAGGCAATTGTTGATGCAAATCGTACACGTAAGGATTTTATTGCAAACCAAATTTTACAAAAAGCCGGTTATTACGAAGAATCCAGTACATATAGCAGCTGCTGTGAGAAACAGGTTACCATTGGTATCTATCGTTTGACAATGAAAGCAAACTCGGACAATTTTCGCCAATCCTCAATTCAGGGAGTTATGAAACGGGTTAAGGCAAAGGGTGCGACTGTAATTATTAATGAACCGTCACTGGAGAATGGAACTACATTTTTCGGCAGTCTGCTCGTGAATGATATAAATGAATTTAAGGCTATGTGTGATGTGATTGTAGCAAATCGTTACAACAGTGAATTGGATGATGTAAAGGAAAAAGTCTATACCCGTGATCTTTTTGGATGCGATTAATAGGTTCTATAGGCTAAAGGAGTAAATCAGATATGGATTTTTCGAATAAAACTATTTTGATCACGGGTGCGGCGGGCTTTATCGGGTTTCATCTTACCAAGACTATTCTGGAAAGCTGTGATAATTCCGTAAAAGTCGTTGGCTTGGATAACGTGAATGATTATTATGATGTTTCCTTGAAAGAGACTCGCCTTTCTATATTAAAGGAGATGAAGGAAGCTGGGAATAAAGGTGAATTTTCATTTGTAAAGGGGAATTTGGCCGACAGTGGTCTTGTGAATTATTTATTTGATGCCCATAAGCCGGATATCGTTGTAAACCTGGCCGCTCAGGCGGGGGTGCGTTACTCTATTACGAATCCAAGTGCATATATTGAAGCAAATCTAATTGGTTTTTATAATATTTTAGAAGCATGCCGGCACTCCTATGATGGCGGCAATAAGGGTGTAGAGCACCTGGTTTATGCGTCCTCCTCCTCTGTGTATGGTTCTAACAAGAAGGTACCCTATTCAACAGAGGATAAGGTGGACAATCCAGTCTCTCTTTATGCGGCAACCAAGAAGTCGGACGAGCTGCTGGCCCATGCTTATTCCAAATTATATGGAATTCCGTCTACAGGGCTTCGTTTCTTTACCGTTTATGGTCCTATGGGAAGACCGGATATGGCATATTTCGGCTTTACAGATAAAATAGTCAGGGGTCAAAAGATTCAAATCTACAATTATGGCGATATGTATCGCGACTTCACCTACGTGGATGATATTGTTACCGGTGTCTTACATGTCATGAATAAAGCACCGGAAGAAAATGAGGAGGGTATCAAGTATAAGATCTATAATATCGGTAATAACCAGCCGGAAAGTCTGATGTATTTTGTAGAAACTTTGGAAAAGTGCCTGATGGCGGAAGGTGTTATCCATAAACCGGCAGAGAAGGAATTTCTGCCGATGCAGCCGGGCGATGTGTATCAGACCTTTGCAGATGTCTCAGAGCTGGTTCGTGATTTCGGTTTTAAACCAAGTACACCCTTGGAAGAAGGATTAAGCCATTATGCAAGGTGGTACAAGGAATACTACATAGGGTAAGGGAAGGAGGAAGAGCGGTTTGAAGATCCTACTCGTTCATTATAGATATTTTATAAGCGGCGGTCCTGAACGATACCTTTTTAATATAAAAGAGGCTTTAGAAGAGCTAGGTCACACAGTAATACCCTTTTCAACCAAAAACAGTCGTAATATATATTCGGAATATGAAAAATATTTTGTGGAGAACATAGGAAATTCAGATGAGATATTCGTTAACAAATATTCCAAAACTTTAAAAACCTACATAGATTTAATGGGCAGAGAGTTTTATTCCTTTAAGGTCAAAAGAGCTTTAGAGAAATTGATTATTCATGAGAAGCCTGAGGTTTGCTACCTTTTGGTATATAAAAGAACACTATCCCCCAGCGTAATTGATGTTTGTAAAAAATATAATATTCCGGTAATAAACCGCATCTCTGATTATAACACGGTCTGTGGAGCGGGATCGTTATACAGAGCCGGTAAATACTGTGATTTGTGCTTGCAAAAGGATATCCATTGCTTAAAATTCAACTGTGTAAAAGGGAGCAGACTTTTCTCTTTGGTGAGATTCCTTTCGACAAAGCTGCATAAGCACCTTAATATAGCAAAAAAAATAGATACATACATATGTACCAATCAATATATGGCCGAAATGATGTGTAAGTATGGCTATGATAAATCCAAACTGAAAATAGTTCCGACATTCTTTAGTGAAGATGAAGAAATTCGAAGCTGGGACAAGACAAATAATCCGGATCCTTCATTGATAAAATTTTTATTTATCGGAAATATAGATGAAACCAAAGGAATTTATGATTTACTGGAAGCAATTGCATTATTAGCTCGTGATACTTCAAATTTTCATCTTTATGTTGTCGGAGGGCTTCATATGGAGGAAAACGAGAGGGTACTGCATTTGATTCATGAAAATAAACTCACGGAGTATATTACTTTTGTCCCTTTTATGACAAGCCGTGAGGTGTTTCGATATTATTTAAATATTAATGTTACAATATTACCTGCCAGATGGGTAGAGAACTTACCGAATACATTGGTTGAGTCAATCTATTTTGGCAGACCGGTAGTTGTTCCGGAATTTGGTTCGTTTTTGTATATTACGGATCAGAGTGTTGCCTTCCGATACGAAGCACTTTCGAGTACCGCTCTTTATCAATGTATGCTGAACATATGTAATCATCCGGAACAAATTGCTGCCAAGAGTCAAAGCTGCAGAGCATTTTATGAAAAGAATTTTTCAAAAAAGGTGCATATAGATTTACTTCTTGATGCCTTGAGCACAGGAGAAAACATGAGAGGTAAATGTGAAATGAAGATATATGAAATAGGTACAGGATATACTCCCATCCCAGCCAAAATGGGTGCCGCTACAGAAATAGTAGTTGAAGAGCTTACTAAATCAATGATGAAGCAGCATGAACAGGTAATGTTAATTGATATAAAAGCGAAGAATCGCTTGAGCCATCAGCTCCCTATTATTGAGATACCGGTACCTTCAATATTTACCGGGACAGATACTCAGCTGGGGCTTATGCATAAATTTAAGAGAGTAGTATATTCCATATCCCTGGCTTTTCGGCTTAAAAAACTAGTTTCGAAGCAAAATGATTTGGTAATTCTTCATTTTCACAATCAATATAACATGTATTTCTTTTTAAAATTAGTACCTGCAAAAATTAGAAAAAAATGCAAACTGGTTTATACAATTCATAGCTATATATGGCATGAGGAATGGAACAAAATAAAAGATGTGATTTCAAAGCGGTATTTTCAAGAAGTATTTTGCATGAAGCACGCAGATCTGGTATATGTGCTGAACGAAAATACCTATGAGACATTGGTAAAACATATCGGTATTTCCGAAGACAAGATAAATTTAATTGCCAATGGTGTGAATACTGAGATTTACTGCCCTCAGGATAAAATGACTGTAAATAAATTGAAAAGAGAATTGAATATTGATGGAAAAAAAGTCTTTATACAGGTTGGCTCTGTCTGTGACCGGAAAAATCAATTGGGAGCGCTCGAATTATTACTGCCACTTATGCAGGAGGACAATAACATAATGTTTCTCTATGCCGGCGGAATAATTTCTATGGAATATCAAAAGAAAATAGAGGAATTTTCAGAGGAACATGATATATCCGACAGAGTTCTTTATTTGGGAGACCTGAAGCCTGGAGAGGAATTAAATAAATATTATAATTTAGCGGATGCAATGATATTTCCATCCAAGTCGGAAGCATTTTCACTTGTTATAATCGAAGCGATGTCGGCAGGAATACCGGTCTTCATTCATGATAATTTACGATTTAGATTAGCGAAGCAATGTTTTCGTTATAGAAATGAAATAGATTTTGTTTCTCTAATAAAGAGTGAAATTCTGGATGAGGGAAAACGCGTATTAAATGCTTCCGCCGCACGCCGAGCCGTAGAGCAGACATACTCATGGGATACAATAGCGAAATGCTATTGTGAGGGTTGGTGCCGGCTATAAAGTACAACGGCATTTGATTATATATTTTCGTTATAGGAGAAATGTGCAATGAAAAAATTAAACGGAACTGTAATTGTTACCTATCGGTGCAATGCCCGTTGCACTATGTGCAACCGTTATAAAGCTCCTTCCAGGGCGGAGGAAGAAATATCTCTGGAAACAATAAAGAAATTGCCTTCGATGTATTTTACCAATATTACGGGCGGTGAGCCGTTTATTCGTACGGATCTGAAGGATATTGTCCGTGAATTATTTAAGAAAAGCGATCGTATTGTCATTTCCACAAATGGTTTTTTTACCGAACGTATTGTGGAGTTATGCAGGGAATTTCCTGATATCGGAATACGTATTTCTATTGAAGGTCTTGAGCAAACAAATAATAAAATACGCGGACTTGAAGATGGGTTTAACCGTGGATATACAACATTAAAAAAATTGGTAGATATGGGTATGAAGGATGTCGGTTTTGGAATGACTATTCAGGATGATAATGCTAAGGATTTGGTTCCCTTGTATAAATTGTCGGATGAACTGAATATGGAGTTTGCTACTGCTACATTACATAATTCTTTTTATTTTGTAGAAACAAAAAATATTATCCATGATCGTCCGATGGTCGCAAAGCAACTGGAGAACTTAATCAATGAATTATTAAATTCTAAATCTCCTAAAAAATGGTTTCGTGCATATTTTAATCACGGCTTAATTAATTATATCTATGGTCAGCCTCGTCTATTGCCCTGCAATATGGCTTTCGATACCTTCTTTATAGATCCTTATGGAGATGTAATGCCCTGTAATGGTACCAAAGATAAAGAGGTGATGGGGAATCTAAATGATGCAGCTGATTGGGAGGATTTATGGGATAGTGAACAGGCCGAGAAAGTTCGAAAGGTTGTACATAGCTGTAATCGACAATGCTGGATGATTGGTTCAGTAGCTCCGGCAATGCACAAGTATATTTGGGTACCGGTCTGGTGGATTATGCGCCATAAATTTTTGCATTTTTGGAAACATAATAAGTATTCCATGTTCGAGAGTAAAACGGTTTGTAAATATCGAGATGGGAGAATATGCAAGGAGGAACTGGATGCCTGCTCTACCTGTGATTTGTATACTGCAGCGAGTGACGGGCTGTCTGCAGTATCTAGGCTCGCGTTAAACAAAACAGCAAAAGAGGCAGTATATGATGCGGAGCTTGCCGCATTGAAGCAGTAAAGAAGAACATAGATAAAAAATAGTTTACAGACAAGTGGTGAGAGATGAAAAGAATATTTATTTGCTCGGATGCCAGATATCCCAGAGGGGATGCCGGTGCAAACTATGTACATTACTTTGCATTATCCCTAAAAGA
The DNA here is from genome assembly GCA_023407175.1 of Bacillota bacterium. The sequence continues at coordinate 379,666 of JAEYMU010000053.1, read as the reverse complement.
GAATGGCTGGGATGTTTATGTATTTGGTATCGGAAATAACAGAGAAGAGGATTATGATAAAGAAGCAGCCGCATACAGCTATAGAGGAATTAGGTATGTTAATGTAGCATTATCGGAAAGAATAAGGCTGCCATTCGTAAAGTATAATTTTGTTTTTCCGTGGAGATTGAAAGGGGAATTGTATAAATTCGGAATATGCAAAGATGATTATGCAGTGATATACTCAGCAAAATTATTTCTGATACGAAATGTTACTTCGTTGTTTGCTAAAGATAGAATCGCAATCTGTTGGGTTGAATGGATGCAATCATATCAGTATAAAGGCGGAAAATTAGCATTGGGATACTATCTTTATCGAAGGGCTTTCAAAAGTGTAGGAGCCCGAGTAAAGAAGTGTTTTCCCATAAGCAGCGTACTGGATATACAGTTTTGTAAACAAGGGGCGCGTACGCTGCGGCTTCCGATTATGGCAGATCCATATGAATATAGCTATAATAGTGAAAAACAAATGGACGAAGTAATTCAATTTATATATCCGGGAATGAAGCTGACAGGATATGAGGACAACCATATTGCTATACTGGAAGGGTTTGGCTTGCTGGAATCTTATGAATTAGAAAGAGTAAAAATTCATATTACCGGGACCTCCATGCAATCTATGCAAACTATGCTGGAGCCAAAACTGTTTAAAAAGATAAAGCCGGTACTTATCATGCATGGATTTATGGACTATAAAGATTTGGTTGAATTATATAAAGCAATGGATTATTTGCTTTTGGTCAGGAAAATAAATGCCGTTACCAGGGCTAATTTCCCTAGTAAAGTTCCTGAAGTAATGTCTTTTGGTGTTATACCGATATGCACAGATGTTGGGGATTATACAAAGGATTATCTCAATGATGAAAATGCAATCATTTTACATGAAACTGGAGCCGAGGAGTTCTGTACCGGAATTCGAAAAACTTTGAATATGAGTGAAAATGAGTACAGGAATAGGAGAAAAGCAGCCCGGCAATTAGTTGAAAAGAAGTTTTCATATAAAAACTGGGGAAAGAGTATTAGTAGATTTCTTTTGGAAAACTGAGGGAAGGCATGATGATTAGTATAGTAACTCCTACTTATAATTCAGAAAAATATCTCGAAAAATGTATTCAATCGATCATGAATCAGGAATATCAGGAATATGAGCATATCATTGTCGATGGAGGATCACAAGATAGAACCCTGGATATTCTAAGGTTATATGAAAATAGGTATCCGATGCACTGGATAAGTGAAGAGGACAATGGAATGTATGATGCAATAGCGAAGGGATTTCATATAGCAAAGGGAGATATTCTTTGCTGGCTAAATTCTGATGATATCTATATGCCATGGACCCTGCGGGTGGTTTCAAGAGTGTTTCAGAATAAGGAGATAAATTGGTGCGTAGGAATTCCTACACAGCTTGACGAAAAAGGTAATCTTTACTTCGCAACCACAAAGACGGTTACTTTTCCGCAATATGTAATCAAACGTGGTTGGATGGATGGAAGAAGAGTTGGCTGTGTGCAGCAGGAATCATCTTTCTGGAGGAGATCATTATACGAAAGTGTTGGCGGAATAAATATAGATTATAAGCTTGCTGGGGATTACGCATTATGGCGCAAGTTTGCACAGAAGGAAAAACTGTATTCATTAAATACAATTTTGGCTGCATTTAGAATTCATTCAGGGCAAAAATCCGGGAATAGAATGGCTTATTGTGATGAGGCGCATGTATTGTCATCTATGCAAAAAACTTTAATGAGGCTGAAATTCTATAGAATAATGAACTATTTATTAAAATGTAAGCAGAAAATATTAGATATACGGGAGATTACTGAATGAAATTTGCATCGGAGGTGAAGGCAGCTTATGCTTTTGTATAATAAAAAAGCTCTTCAACATTATTTGTTGATATATTTAATGCTCCTGATAAATGGTTCATATGTTTATTACACGATTATTAGCAAATATATCTATGTAACACTGGGAATTTTTGCTTGCTTGCTATTAGTTATTAGAAGATTAAGAAACAGGTGGGCTATGCTTGCGATTGTCGGGCTGATGGCTTTTACAGTAATAATCAGAATGACAGTGGGCGGTATAGGTATGGACGCATTTACTGTTTGGATCGTTTACATACTAAGTGCCAGTGTGGCGTTTGATTTTAATAGAGAAAAGTTCGTATCTCGTTATGTACGGCTTGTAGTATTTATGTCCGTCATTAGTCTTATATTTTTTGTATTAGTACAAATAAACTCATCATTGGCGATAGCATTAACGCCGTTTCATTTTATAGGCGGGAGTGATTACCAGGGCGATGTGATAATGCATGGTTTATTCTTATATACAGTTAATCCTTGGCATATTACAAAAAATACAAGTGTTTTCGGTGAACCGGGAGTATATCAAATCGTATTGAATTCTGCTATTATGTGTCTCTTATTTTTAGAAGATAAATGTGAGATGACTCAAAAAACTCGTAATAAATATTTGCTAGTTCTATTGCTAACTGTGGCAACATGCCAATCAACTACTGGCTATTTTGGAATTGCAATTATTGCAGTTGGTTATATTTTCTTTAGTGGGAAAATGGCTGATAAGAAATACAAATGGAGGATATTGGGCGTTTTTAGCGTTGCAGTAATTATATTACTGACAGATTACTATGTTAATCAAAGTGAGAGTCTGCTTGTAAAGAGTCTGATTTCAAAGGTTTTTACTTCAGCAGGAACATTTGACTTGACTGCAACTTCGGGTCAGTATCGAATAGGAACGATTGAATTGTGTATAAAATCTTTAGCCGTCTATCCGTTGGGTGTAGGATATGATGCCGTACAGAAGCTTTTGTCGACAAGAGACGGTTTGGTTGGTGCTAAAATATTAACTTCTGCAGCGGCCTGCGGGATTCCGTGGCTCGTTTTTGTATTAACCTGGATTTTCTATACAATATTGGCATCTAATAGACATTGGGCATACAAAATTGTGTTTATTGTTTTGTATTTTAATACTGCATTGGCACAGTCACAGGAATTCTATCCGGCTCTGATAATGTTTACTATTATTGCTGCATGTGATAACAAGGCTAAGCGACGTTTTTTAAATGATACTGTCGGAGAGATATATAAAATAGAGAGAATTAGAGCCTAATCTTAAAATGGTGTTTTCTTCAAAAGAGAGGAGAAATAGGATGAGGGTGCTATGGATCAATGGCTCTATACTTCCAGATTACGCAGAAATTTTTCATAAAAAGCAATCTGGAGGTACATGGCTTATAAAGCTGAGTCACCAGCTACAAAAGCAGGTGGAAGAAGTTGAAAGACTAACTATTATTTTTTCCGTAACAGAAAAAGAATTAGAGAGTTATCAGTTTATCAATGGAATACACTATTACGGAATTTTTGGTGAAAATAAAGCGGAAAGTTATTCAGAAATGTTTTCCGCCAAAATTGAAATAATATTGCTCAAAGAAAAACCAGATATCATTCATATCTGGGGAACTGAGAATGAATATTCCTATTGCTCTTTCAAAGCAATTGAGAGTGTTGGTATGATTGATAAGACGGTTATATCCATTCAGGGCTTGGTTTCAATTTATGCACAGCATTTTTATGCTGGGTTACCTCAAAATGTGATTAAGAGATACACATTAATGGATTTAAAAATTGGGAAAAATCTTGTAAAAATGCAGAAAGAATTTGTTAAGCGAGGTAAATATGAGATATACGAATTACAACATTGCAAGCAGGTAATTGGAAGAACAGAATGGGATTTGGCATGTTGTAAGCAAATAAATTCGAATGTGAGCTACTATGCTTGTAACGAAACCCTGAGAGATTTCTTTTATTGTCATGAGTGGAACCTTGAGCAGTGCCAGCGACACTCGGTATTTATAAGTCAAACACATTATCAGATTAAAGGGTTTCATTTTCTTTTGGAGGCATTAAGAATAGTGAGGCAGCGATATCCTGATGTTCATATTTACGCGACTGGTAATGATAGAACGAAAGGCGGTATAAAGGATCGTATGAAATTTAGAAGCTACGATCTATATTTACATAACTACATCTATCAATATGAATTGGAAAATAATATTACTTTTGTTGGACGTCTAAACGAACAGGAAATGTGCCAACGGTACTTAAAGTCTCACGTTTTTGTATCCCCTTCTTCAATTGAAAATTCATCGAATGCAATTGGAGAAGCTATGATTCTTGGGGTACCGGTAATTGCTTCCAGCGTTGGTGGTATACAGACACTTCTTGAACATGGAGTCGAGGGATATTTGTATCAAGCAGATGCAGCATATATGCTTGCACATTATATAATGAAGATATTTGAGGACGATAATCTGGCTTGTAATCTTTCTAAAGCAGAGATTGCCAGAGCCAGGCAAACTCACGACCCGGAAAAAAATAAGGCGAGAATCCTGCACATATACAGAGATATAATACTCAAATGCAAAACGACGTTTGATAATGATGCCAATGCAGCTTTTGATGATTTTTACGATAATTGTCTGAGAATAGATAACGGCATTTACCTTAATAGAAAGGAAATACTATGATATATGCAATAACATACAGTGATGAAAAGTATCAAAGGTCGGCTCGATTTAATCTTATTACAGCAAAACTTTTTGGTGGTGCAGACAGAGTATGGCAATACTCCCCTGATGATATAGATGAATTATTTTATTCAAAATATAAAAACATTTTGAGTAATCCGCGTGGGGCTGGATTATGGATGTGGAAGCCATACATTATACTAAAGGCACTGGAAAAAATAGAATATGGTGATTATTTAATGTATATGGATGCAGGTGCTTATTATATCCGGTCATTAAAGTATTTGAAAGGACAATTGGAGAGAGATGAAAAAGATATATTGCTATCCTCCATCTTATTGCCTAATGCTCATTGGTGTAAGCGAGATGCTTTTATTATAATGGATTGTGATATGAAAGAAGCAAAAGAAATGCATCAGGTGGAAGCAACATACGTTTTTTTTAAAAAAACAGACCATAGTATACAATTTATCAAAAAATGGCTTGAATGGATGACAAACGAGCATCTCATTGACGATTCTGATAACATTCTAGGCAAACCCAATTATCCTGGTTTTAGAGAAAACCGGCATGATCAAACAGTTTTAAGTTTATTAGCTTATAAGGAGGGGATTGAACCGTATAAGGGTATATCTGATTCATCAGAACTTCATCGTTTCTTATGGTATGGCAACGGTTCTTTCTTTGGATATACGTTTGATGATTTCCGTTTGTTGGCCCGAAATGAAGCAAAGTCTTCCGTATATCAAAAAGCGAAATATCCACGAATTGTAGTAAATGCAAGGTTAAGAAAACAAACATGGTATGCGTTTGGTAAGGGGATTATAAAAACGTTTATACGTGCAGTCCAAGTTGATAGGCAGATAAAGAAAGACTTAAAGCTAAAAGAATGCGATTTATATTCTTTGAGAAAGGAATTCTAACAAAAGTATGAAGAGACAGAGTATATGAATAAATCACTTAAAACCAATGCTGTAATAAATGGAGTAAGGACACTTTTAGGTTTGATTTTTCCACTTATTACTTATCCATATATTTGCAGAGTGCTGGGGGTAGACAATATTGGAAAGGTGAATTTTACCAATTCAATTGTGAATTATTTTGTTCTTGTTGCCGGACTTGGGATCTCGACCTATGCGATACGGGAAGGGTCACGTTATAAAGGAAATTTAATCAAGTTTGAAGCCTTTATCAATCAGGTTTTTACTATTAATATCTTATCCACAATAATAGCATATGTATTACTGTTTGCAGTAATTGTGCTTTTTCCAGCATTTGAAGAATATACATCATTAATTCTTATTCAAAGCCTGATGATTTTTGGAAATACGATAGGAATTACATGGCTGTATACTATTTTCGAAGATTATTTCTATATAACAATACGTACTCTTGCGGTACAGCTAATCTCAATAATCGGAATGTTCATATTTGTTAAAACGAAGCAGGATATTTTGATTTATGTTTCTATTGCTGTTTTTTCTAATGTAGGTGCGAATATTTGGGCATTTCTGCATTCGTATCGTTATACGCACTTGATGTTGACCAGAGATATTAAATTTAACCTACATACAAAGCCGATTTGTATTCTTTTTGCTTCTTCAATAGCAACCACAATATATGTAAACTCAAATGCAACAATGCTTGGAATTTTTTGCGGTGATTACAGTACCGGATTATATGGAATCGCTTCAAAAGTGTACAGCATTGTAAAATCTGTTGTGGGAGCTTTATTAGCAGTCACCTTACCGCGGTTGTCGAGTTATGTAGCCAATAATGATGATATAAAATATAAAGCTACTTTGGCAAAAATTCTGAATGCCCTGTCCTTAATACTTGTTCCGGCAACAATTGGCTTAATAATCATGTCAAAGAAAATCATTTATATTTTGGGTGGAGCAGAATATACCGAAGCGACAACCACGTTGCAAATCTTGGCTTTTGCACTATTTTTTTCAATGTTGGCTACATATCTTACCCATGGAATATTGCTCCCATTTAAAAAAGAACGAGAGGTAATGGTTGCGACTATCTTAAGCGCCATAGCTAATATATTGCTTAATTTTATACTGTTGCCTGCTATGGCTCAGGAGGGTGCTGCTTTAACGATTTTGGCAGCAGAAATATTAATTTTTATCATTCAGGCCGTTTTGAGCGCTAAACTATGCCGAATTCATCTTGACTGGAAACACTGGATTCAAGTTAGTATAGGATCTGCGGTTATGGGAATGGTGTGCATTCTTATGAATAAATCGGTTACAGATATGAGCTTGTTAAGTACTTTGGGAATAATTATACTATCTGCAATGCTTTATGCAGTAATAATGCTGATTGCAAAGAATAAAACTACATTATCATTTATAAAGCCGATTTTTAATCGTATATTCAAGCGATGGTAAAATAAACAATCAAATAGCAGGCAGCCGGTAAATAAAAAGCAAAAGCATAGAATGGAATCCTGATGGATTGCCTTCTATGCTTTTTTGGTATTAAATATTCTGCTCCTCTGCATGCTGCAGCTCTAGCAGCTGATCTATTATATTTTTAATAAGTGATTTATATCCATCTTTTAGCTGATTGTATTTTTCGATTATGCTATCTGTATTGTCTATATTGGACTGTCTGGAGGAAACCTCACCAAAGGTCTCATAGATATCCTCTACCTCATACAGGTTAAGTAACTTCAAGAAGGTATACCCGTCCGGCTCCGATTTACCAACTTCCCAAGAACCCAATGTACTTTTGTTTTTTAATCCTAACATATCGGCTACCTGCTGCTGGGTATAACCCTTGGAATTTCGAAGTTCACGAAGGGTGTCACCGAACTTCTTGTTAGCCATGCCATTCACCTCCTAAGTGGATCATACAGCAAAGATAATCGATAGTCAATAATAAAATTGAAAAATTCAACTTGAATATTATTGACAAGCGAAATATTCAATCTTATAATACAACTTGAAACGAAATATTCGACCAATGAGGAAGGGAACGATATGAATGAGAAAATAATTCAATTATTAAAAAACATCATTGAGTGCAAAGGGATCAAATACACATTTTTAGCAGAAAAATCAGGTATCGAGTACCAGCGCTTAATGAGAATATTTAATCAAAAGGCAACAATTAGTGGAAGTGAATTGATTTGCTTATCCAGAATATTAGAGGTGGAGCAGGCGACACTTATGAAATTACTTGATAGTACAGTATAGGAATATAAAAGCAGTACAAAGGGCGGGAGGGGAGGTAAAATGAAATATAGAAGGAACAGAGATTTAATTTGGAATAAATTGAACAGTATCTGCCGCATTATTACAATTGTATTATTGGTAATCTGCGGAATATTATTTCTTGTGCTAAGATAATCGCATGTATTGGAAAAATAAGATAGCACATCTGCACAAGGGGATAAAAGGGTTGACATGTCGAAGAGATTAAGATAATGTATAATGATAACGGTTATATTGCTTTTAAGTATCAAAACTTACTAAGTTTTAACAATAAAATCGTGCATAATTGTTGGCAAAATTATCAAAAATGTATTAAATTATTAGTACTAATTGACTAATAGAGAAAATGTATTATAATTATAATGTCGTATTTTAATTATTCAGATAATATGCTGTAAATCAATGTAAAAATGCAAAATTATTTTACGGGCTTTTACAAAAGATATTAAAATTACAGAAATATAAGTAATAGGGAGGAAAAGTGAATTTATGAAGGGGATCTTAAGTTCGATTATCAATTTTTTCTCAGACAAGCAGGCGGCAGGTATTGTTAATATTCCACTATTTATTGTGACACTTGTAATCTTACTGGTTGCATTATGGATATGTATTATCATATCCAGGAAAAACAGATTGTATATCCGGCAGAAGAAAGATAAGAAGGATAATGCATATATATAGGGAGTTTGGTATACATAATGAAGAGAGAGAATGCAAATACAGCTGAATGGCTTACGATTCTTGTTGATCTGATCAGCATTATTATTTCTTTTAACATTTCGGCACTCATCCGCGGTGGTATCATAGGCCAGGGCTATATGTCCGGGCTTTATAAGAGTATGTTTGTCGTTATGATATTAGCTACGATTGTTATAGATAGCTTGACTAATAATAGAGATATTTTCAAACGTGGTTTTCTTGCGGAGCTTATAAGAATTGCCAAGGATCAGGGAAAGCTTTGCCTGATTGTACTGGGTTATGCCTTTATAATTAAACAAGGAAGCTATTATTCAAGAGTATTCTTACTGTGTGTTTTTTTACTTAATGTATTGATAATCTATGTTGCAAGAAGCTATACGAAGCTTATATTGCTGTTAGCATATAAGAAAAGTTCCTCCAGCAACAAGGTTATGCTGGTTACGCTGTCGAAGAACGCTGTAGGGACCATCCGTTATATCCGCAGTCAAAATGAATGGAATTATTATATATCTTCACTCGCAATCCTGGATAAGAAACGGATAGGTGACACAATTGAAGGTATTGAGGTAATAGCGGACAGGGATAATCTACTCGATATGGCGAAGCTGAATGTAGTGGACGAGGTATTTATTCATATTCCCAATAAATATGATATTGATCTGGAAGAGACCATATTGGAGTTGGAAAAAATGGGTATTATTGTTCATATGAAGCTGGATATCTTCAAAAACCTGAATGTGAAGGAAAAGACAATTGAAGAATTTGCTGGGCACCAGGTTATTACTTTTTCTTCTAAAATGTTTGATGAAAGACAGGTGGCATTAAAAAGATTAATGGATATACTTGGAGGATTTGTTGGGTGTATCCTAACTGTTGTGATAATGATATTTCTGACTCCGGCGATACTGATTGAATCTCCGGGGCCGGTTTTTTTCTCCCAGACCAGAATTGGTAAGAACGGAAGAAAGTTCAAGATATATAAGTTCCGTTCTATGTATAGGGATGCAGAGAAGCGTAAGGCGGAGCTAATGGCTCAGAACGAAATGAAGGGCTTAATGTTTAAGATGACTGATGATCCGAGAATAACGAAAGTAGGAAAATTCATCCGTAAAACAAGTTTGGATGAGTTCCCACAGTTTTTTAATGTCTTTATGGGTGATATGAGTTTGGTTGGGACAAGGCCCCCGACAGAGGATGAATTTGAACAGTATGAAGGCTGGCACAGAAGAAGGCTTAGCCTTAAACCCGGGTTAACAGGGTTGTGGCAGGTAAGTGGGAGAAGTGACATTGAGGATTTTGAGGATGTGGTGAAATTGGATTTGGAATATATTGATAATTGGTCATTGGGGTTAGATTTGAAGCTGTTGGTGAAGACAGTGGGAGTTGTTATATTGGGAAGTGGATCAAAATAGATAGAAAATAATTCGTAATAATATTAGAACAACTCATGTTGTTTGTTTTATAGCAGGTAATTGTTAAGGAATCTTTCAGAGAACTCTGATGGTATTTAACAGTCATAAATTTTCCTCCGTTCTGTGAGTGGAATTGTCCTTGGACAATATTATTTTACCACAAGCAGAGAGAAAATTTATATAGATGCAACGCAGAAACCCAGTAAAGTCAATGAGTTCAGGCATTTGACAGATTCAAGTAAGGCATCCAGAGATGACATCAGATATATACTGATGAAGTATATGGTGATTTGCCTCTGGAACGTTCTGACGTTCTCTTCACTGAGGGAACTCCGTTTCATACCAGTAGCCTGTATTCTTCCACTAAGACAGCAGCAGATATACTTGTTCTGGCATACCACAGAACCTATAGACGCCCTGTTCCCATCGGCCGTTGTTCCAATAATTACGGATCGTATCATTTTTCCAGAGAAGCTGATTCCATTGATGATCACCGATGCGTTGAATGACAGGGCGCTTCCTTTATATGGTGAAGGCCTTAATGTACACGATTGGCTCTGTGTAGAAGATCACTGTAAAGCCATTGATTTTATTATTCACAACGACCGTGTGGGTGAGATTTACAATGGGGGTGGACATAATGAGAAGCAGAATATAGAGATCGTTTAGATCGTCTGCAAAGAACTGAGCAAACTGGAATCTCTGATTACTCATGTAGATGACTGCAAGGGCCACGATATGCGTTACACGATAGATCCGACTAAGATCCACAATGAACTGGACTGGTTTCCAGAGATGAAGTTCGAGGATGGTATCAAGAAGACGGTTCGGTGGTATCCGGACAATTGCGAATGGTGGGAAACCATCATAAGTGGTTATTAGCAGAACTATTACGAAAAGATTTACGGAGGTAGATAAGACATGGGACAAATAAAAGTATATAAATGCCCAATTGATGGCCTTTATATAATAGAACCTAAGGTTCATGGTGATAGTCGCGGATATTTTATGGAGACGTATAATCAACGAGATATGGAAGAAAATGGATTTAATATGGTTTTTGTTCAAGATAATCAAAATCGTTCAACAAAAGGTGTACTAAGAGGCTTACACTATCAGAAAAACTATCCGCAAGGAAAGTTGGCTAGGGCTATTAGAGGCGAGGTATTTGATGTTGCGGTGGATATTAGACCCAACAGTAGAACCTATGGCAGATGGTATGGGGTTCTGCTAACTGAAAATAATAAAAGACAATTTTATATCCCAGAGGGATTTGCCCATGGGCTATTAGTATTAAGTGACGTTGCTGAGTTTGGCTATAAATGTACGGATTTTTATCATCCGGGAGATGAAGGTGGATTAGCTTGGAATGATCCAGATATTGCCATAAAGTGGCCGGGGGTAGTGGGTGAATATTTAGGATCAGCTAGTACAGAAGGGTATGCTTTAGAAGATGGCACAATAATAAATTTAAGTGATAAAGACCAACAATGGCCTAGATTTAAAAATCTAAATACTATTTTGTAATTACATAAATGGAAAACTTAAAAATAATTATGAAGCGGAGATCAACTATGAAAAAAGTTATTGTAACAGGTGTTACAGGGTTTATTGGAATGCACTTGTGCGAAACTCTTTTAGCTAAAGGAGTATCTGTATATGGTGTAGGAAGAAATGAAGCGAAGCTTCAACAACTCAGCAAAAATGTACTTTTCCATCCAATACGATTAGGATTTGAAGATTATTATCGCTTAGATAAAATTATAGTAGAAAAGGATTTTGATACATTTTTTCATATGGCATATCTTGGGGTCAACGGTAAAGAGAAAAACAACTATCAAATACAGATTACAAACACACAGGTTTCATGTGATGTGGTTAAGGCGGCAAAAAATCTAGAGTGTAAAAGGTTTTTATTTTCGGGAAGTGTTGATGAATATGAAGCATATTTTAATCCGGATGACCGATTTGTACTACCGAGCCACTCTAGAATATACGGCCTTACCAAGTTCGCTGCAGAAAATATCGGAAAAGCAATGTCACTAGAGCTAGGAATCGAGTATGTTGGAGTTATTCTTTCGTTAACATATGGGGAAGGAAATAAAACGAACATATTGCCCAATGCTGTTATAAGAAAATCTCAAACGAATGAACCTATTAGCTTAATTACAGGAAACAATTATTTTGATATGATATATATTGAAGAGGCAATTAGTGGAATACTTGCAGTAGCGGAGCGCGGTAAAAATTTAGAAAGCTATTTTATAGGACATGAGGAGTTAAGGACATTTAGAGAAATTGTCGAACAAATGTGTAGTATATTAAATTCAAATTCCGAGTTAAGATTTGGGGATTATAAAGATCCTGATTACATAATGGATTTTGAGATGATTCATCGCGATAAACTTTTTGTTGATACGGGTTACAAATGTGACTTTGATTTTTCGAAGAGTCTTTTACGGACTAAAGAATGGTTGTTGCAGCAAGCTAAGGTATTGTAAATAAGAGAATTAAGTGAGGAGAAACATTATGAATACGTTGTATTCATTTAATGATGCATATGCATCCATAGCAGGAATATCAATACTGTCTTTGCTAGAAAATAATGCCGAAGAGAAAGAAATTAATATATACATAGTTGATAGTGGTATTGCAGAGGGAAATAGAAAAAAAATAAAAGAGTTGGTAAGTAAATATAACAAGAAGGTAGAGTTTTTGTCAATGCCCAACTTCGGTAAGCAAGAAATTGATGCACGCCGTTGGAATATAAATGTATTTAGTAAATTATTTATCGCGAGTCTTTTACCGGAAAGCATAACAAAAATAATAAGTATTGATTGCGATACTGTAATTCGACATTCTATCGGGGGTTTATGGAATACAGATCTTGATGGATATGTACTTGCCGGAGTGAATGAGGGCATGAGCAAATACTATCGAAGAAATCTCGATAAAGGAGATAAAGACTACTATTTAAATAGCGGTTTATTATTATTAAATCTTGCTATTGTAAGAGAACAAAAATATGAAGAAAAATTTTTCGAGTGTATGCAGATATATGGAAGTAGTTTAGCTTATTTAGATCAGGATGTTATTAATGCGATTGTTCCTCAGAACAAAATACGATTACTTGCCTTAAAATATAATTGCATAACACCAGTTTGCTGTATGGCGTATAAGGATTTTATTAAAGCAAGAAGAGCGTCTACATATTACTGTGAGAATGAGTTTAATAAAGCTAAGGAAGACCCATATATTGTACATTACACAACCTTCTTTTACAATAATTTGCGTCCTTGGTTTGAAGGTAGCACACACCCTAGAGTAGAAGAATTTCTGAAATATAAGTCCATGTCACCGTGGGCATTAGAAAACCTTAAACAGGATAATAGAAGTAAGTTAACAAAATTTAAAGGGAAATTGGTTCATATTTTTCCTAAAGGTTTGGTTGTGAGTGTAGCAGCTATAGTCCATGGCGTTTTTTTACCAATTAGAAACAATAAAAAAATGAAAATAGCACGTAATAATTCTACTAGATAGTCGGAGATTTGTGTATGGAAAAGAGAGTAATATGGGTAGATAATTTAAAGGGATTAGCAATGATAAGCGTTGTTCTTTGCCATGTTGTAGATGGATTTTACGGTTCTAACATGTTTCCAGAATCGAATAATGCTTTGTACATGATTCGAAATATGATGAATACTTACCAAATGCCACTTTTTTGTATGAGCAGCGGCTATTTATTTAATAAGGCATATTTAACAGAAACTGGAGAAGTTAGACAAGATAGAGTTAATAAACAGATTGGTAATCTGGTGTCTATATATGTATTATGGTGCCTCATAATGGGGATATTCAAGATAATACTTAGTAGTAGTGTTAACAATGAGGTTTATCCCGTTGACTTATTGCTTATTTGGTTTAAACCTATTGGAGTTTATTGGTATTTATATGTATTAATAATTTTATATTTGGTTTTTAAATCAAAGTTTATAAATGCTTTAAGAAAAGATCAACTTTTGATTGGACTTCTGGGTTTAGCGGTAGTAGGAGCTCTTTTAGTTAATCATGAAGGATACTTGTTTGCATTTCGAAGGGTGGCATATTATGCACTGATTTTTTACATAGGTATTATCTATGGGAAAATTAAAAATAAGAAATATATAACATATATTGGATCTTGGTTACTGATTAGCTCAATAATACTATCCATATTATTTTGGAATAATGCTAATGAAATATATCATATCCCAGTTATTAATTTGATCACAGCAGTTGGGTTTAGCTTGGGATTAATTGTAATGTTTGATAATTTGAAATTCACGGACAATTTTAAGCTCATGCCTTTTATTGGTAGAAACAGTTTGGACATTTACCTATTACATGTCTTTTTTGCAGCAGGAAGCAGGATGATAATTGCAAAATTAGGAATTGCAAATCCGAGCGCGTGTTTCATTAGTGTATTCTTAATTGCTATTTTTGCTCCAATTCTTGCTGGTATAGTGGGGAGAAAATTCGGACTATATGATTTCTTTTTCAAACCGTACACGTTTCTGTCACGAATTAATGTAAAAGCCAGTAAGCAGTAATAATGCTTGGGAGTAAGATGTGGAGAATAAGCAGATATGATGACAAAAATAGTTGAATTTACAAAAAAACATAAGTACCTTGGTTTTTTTATAAAGGGGTTCATGTTTATTGCTTTGCAGATTATTTCAATTAATCAAGAAGTTAGAGGTGTACTAAGACAAAAATTTCATTTAAAAAATGAATATCAGCATATCGAAAAATTAAAAGATAAATATGCAGGCAAACGATGCTTTATTATTTGCACGGGACCGAGTCTAACGATAGATGACTTGGAATTGATAAAAAATGAATATACATTTGCAATGAATTCTATAAGTTTATTATATGAAAAGACTGACTTCAGACCTACATTTTATGGGTGTATTGATGAAGGAGTATTTAATCAATTACAAGATAATATTTTTAAGTATGATTCGGAAGACACGGAAGTGTTTATTTCAAATCGAATAAGAAAACTAATAAAGGGTGATCTTCCTAAGCAATGGTTTAATGTCTCGTGTAATGTTGCGTATCATACGTATGATAGATGGTTTAGAGGAAGATTTTGGTGCAAATTCAGCAACGATGCAGTTAGAGGAATATATGACATGTATAGTGTTACACATTTTCTAATACAAATAGCAGTATATATTGGTTTTGAAGAAATATATTTAATTGGCGCTGACTGTACTTTTCCTAAAGGATGCAAAATTCATTTTGTAGACCATGGTGTGCAAGACACGACGATTGATACAGCAAGAGAAAGAAATATTTGTGGTTATGAGGAAGTAAAGCGATTCGCTGAAGCACATAATGTTAAAGTATATAATTCTACAAGAGGTGGAAAATTGGAGATATTTGACCGTGTTGATTTAGATGAACTGATATCGGAATGAACGCGTTTGTGAGATTAGTAGAAAAGCGAAAAACTTTAATTCAACTAGATCATAAAGGAGGTTATAAATGGAAGTCAAAAAATCAAAGATTCATAAAAGAGATATATTTTATATGATGTTATTTATCCCGTTTTTTGAACCATCTTATATTGGGCATAATATTAGTCCGCTTCATATGCTTTTTCGATTGGCTGCATATGCATCTATTTTCATTATTGGAATAATCTATTTATCTAGTGTTATAAATCATATACGCAAAATATCTAGACCGGTTATATTTATTGTAATATATTCCTGTATTTTGCTTTTTTCAACCATTCTTAATGGAGGATTAGTTTCGACTGTTATTATCGAAGGAGTAACGCTTATTTCGTTGTTTATGCTATCTGACATTATTTTGCAGCGATCTGTAAAAGAATATATAAGTGTTTTGTATCCGATTTTTTACGTGCTGGTAGTTGTTAACTTTATAACAATGCTATTATATCCAGATGGGATGTATAAATATGTAATGGATGGTTCATATTACTGGGCCTCAAACAATAATTGGTTCTTAGGGTATGAAAATGCATTGATTGTTTTTCTATTGCCTACGCTTGTTTATGCATACATATCTAACATGATTAAAGGAACTAGATTAACGCAATTTAATTGTATATTGATAACAATTATATGCATTTATACACCCATAGTACGATGGAAAGCTAGTACAATAGTATGCTTCTTTTTCTTTTTCTTGATGTGTATTTTATCTATTTTAAAGTTGGCACCTAATATTTTTAATGCTTGGACATATTTGATATTTAATGTGGTAATGTTCTTGATACTTGTTATAATAGGCGTTCAAGGTGGTATATTAGCTTTCGTTGTTGAAAATGTGTTACGCAAAGGCGATACTCTTGGAGTGAGAACGGTCATATGGGGTAAGGCAATTGAGCTAATATCTCAAAAGCCTGTTTTGGGGTATGGATATGAAGCCACAAGAGTAATTACGGATAAATTAAAGTATGATAGCACACATAATCAATATTTGTGGATTCTTTACAGAGGTGGGATGGCACAATTTGGAGCATTTGCATGGATAATATATTCTATTTCAAATCGATTATATAAAAAGCGAGAGCATTTGGTTGTTAAAGTGGTAGCAATTACATTTTGCGTTATTATGGTAATGTGGCAAACGGAAGCGATAACTGCCTATGCAGTCATGACATTTCTTGTTTTTGCCTATTATGTCCCGGAAGATCAAGACTTTTTGCAAAGACTGAGAACATATAGGTTTATGAGAAAAAGAGCATAAAATAGAGGAAAAATGTTTTGAACGAGAGCAAGTGTATGGTGGAGGATAATAGTATTATGAAAATTGCAGTAATTACAAATGACTTATGCGTTAGAGGAGGAACCCATAAACAGGTTTTAAGACTTTGTCAGTATCTAGAGAAAGAAGGCATGGATTTCAAGCTATATACAAAATACTATAATCCGATGGAAACGTACCCGGAATTTGAAAAGTTCGATATTGTTTACTTGAAAGAAACAGCGACTAAGCTTGATTCCTCAGATAGTCTATTCAACAAAGTTAAAAATGCGACTGTAAAAAGAAGAGAAGACCGAGAACTTATGGAAATGATACCTCTTGATGTGGATATATATAATTTTCATGATAATGGCATGTTATGGATGATGAAATGGGCTAAGTCAAAAAGGCATGCAAAGGTGGTTTGGCAAACAAATGATTTGCCGATGTGTTTTCGTGTGTGGCTGTCAGATACTTATAAAAAGTCGATAAAAAATAAGATTAGTCGTTTGATATACAAATCTATTATTAAAAATATTGATAAAATTACTGTTAATGTTACAAAAAATAAGGATAGAGTTGTTCAACTCATGAATAAAGATGCTGATGTGCTTTACTGTGGGGTTGATGTTAATGATGATCTGAAAAAACATTTCTTTCCTATGAATAAAATAAAGTATAACATTTTGACGGCTGGAGTTTTTTTTCCACGAAGAAATTATGAAACGCTTGTCAGAGTGATTGAACAATTAAAAAGAGAATCTGTTCCTGTACATCTTGACATTATTGGTTCAACAGAAGAAAATCCTGAATATGTAAAATCTATAAAAGAACTAATTGACAATAGCGGTTTGGGGAACGAGATAACTATCTGGGGACAAGTTGATGAGGATAGATATAATAGCTTATTCAATGAAGCTGACATTTTTTCCTTTGTTAATATTAATCAAAGTTGGGGACTAGCAGTTTTTGAAGCTATGAGTTGTGGTTTGCCTACCTTGGTTTCGAATAGTGTGGGTGCAATCGAGTTACTAAAAGGAGGAGAAGATTCAATTATTGTTGATCCGCTGGACGTAAATACTATTTGCGGAATAATAAAAAGATTGATTAGTAACGAACAGTATTATAACAGGATTTCGGAGAATGCTTCGACCGTTGTCAAGGAATATGCTTGGGATAAGTTATATAGTTCTAAATTGGTCGGAGTATTCGAACAATTAATGGGTGAGGTGACAAGATGAAATATATTATTTTGGGGGCTGGGCCTGCTGGTCTGTCATTTGCTAATAAACTTAAGCAGGCAGGCGAACTTGATTTCTTAGTGCTTGAGAAGGAAAAAATAGCAGGTGGTCTTTGTCGATCTGTTGATGTGAATGGTTCTCCATTTGATGTCGGTGGAGGTCATTTCCTGGATGTTCGTCGCCCAAAGGTTAATAAATTTCTATTTGGATTTATGCCGGAAGAAGAGTGGAATCTCTATAATCGAGATAGTCGGATTGTTGTAAATGGCAATACCATTTGTCATCCGATTGAAGCTAATATTTGGCAGATGAAAATAGAGGATCAAATCGAATATTTGAAATCTATTGCAGTTGCTGGTTGTAACCTTGGGACACAGATGCCGGAGGACTTTGTTGATTGGATTTATTGGAAACTCGGATCAAAAGTGGCTGATGACTACATGATTCCTTATAATCAGAAAATGTTCAATAAAGAGTTGAACCAGCTTGGTACATATTGGATAGAAAAGCTACCTAATGTAAGTTTTGAAGAGACATTGCTTTCATGTCTGACTAAGAAAGCCTATGGTCAGCAGCCCGGACATGCACAGTTCTACTATCCTAAAAAATATGGTTATGGTGAGTTGTGGCTTCGTATGGCTGATGCTATCAAAGATAATATTGAATACAATAAGACGGTTAAGACAATCGACTTTAAAACGAAGACCGTTAGAACAGCAGACGGAATAAAGTATCTAGCAGACACAATTATAACAACAATTCCATGGATGGAATTGGATGAAATTAATGGTATGCCAGAGGATATTAAGGAGAGTATCAAGCAATTAAAATTCAGTTCCATTCAAACAGAGTATTTTGCTGAAAAACTTGATACCGAGGCCCAGTGGGTTTATTATCCAGATCCAAAACTATCTTACCATCGTATTCTTGTTCGCCATAATTTTTGTCCGAATAGCAGAGGCTATTGGACAGAAACTAACAGTGAGCGGATTGATATGGAAGAAGCCAACAATAATTTCAAATATATGAATCAGTATGCATATCCTTTAAATACCATAAATAAGCCTGAAATAATGAAAAACTTGCTTGCCTGGAGTAAGGAACAGGGTGTTTATGGTCTTGGCCGCTGGGGAGAGCATCAACATTACAATTCGGATGTGACTGTGGACTTGGCTATCAAGTTATCTGATTCATTCTTCTAATGAGGGACTGCTGATATGCTGAAAAATAGGAATATATCCATAAAAGTCAATATGTTGCTTAATTCGATTAAGTCTTTGATGGGAGTAATTTTTCCTCTGATAACATTTCCATATATATCAAGAATACTGGGTGTTGATAATATTGGGAAGTATAACTTTGCAAATTCAGTAATAAGCTATTTTATATTATTTGCCGGTTTGGGGATTAGTTCCTATGCTATTAGATCAGGAGCAGAGTTAAGAGAAAATAAGGTAGAACTAAAAAAATTTGTCAACCAATTGTTTACAATTAATATTATTTCAACCATTGTTTCCTATAGTTTGCTTGCAGTTTGTTTTTTATTAATAGCAAAGTTTCATGAGTATACAGCTTTACTGATAATTTTGTCTGGGCAAATATTATTTAAGACAATTGGTATTGAATGGATATATTCCATTTATGAAGATTTTGCCTATATAACTGTGCGTAGTATAATATTTCAATTCTTATCGCTCATTCTGATGTTTTGCTTTGTACGTAATCAGGGAGATGTTGAGATATATGCAGCAATCACAGTATTATCGAGCGTTGGTTCAAATGTACTCAATTTTGTCCATGCCAGAAAGTATTGCAAGATTGAATTAATAAAGAAAATTGATTTCATAAAGCATCTTAGGCCAATAATGGTTTTTTTTGCTACCGCTATAACAGTAACGATATATGTAAGCTCTGATTTAACAATACTGGGACTTATATGTGATGATCATACAGTTGGCATTTATGCTGTGTCTGTAAATGTATATAAGGCGTTAAAAACAATCCTATCTGCAGTGATTGTTGTATCAATTCCTAGAATGTCACTGCTTTGGGGAAAGGGGGAATTGACGGAATTTAGTAATCTTGGAAAAGAGATATATCAAACATTATTAACTCTTATTTTTCCATCTATTCTAGGAATTATTTTGCTTAGTAAAGAAATAGTACTTTTAATTTCTGGTCCAGATTACATGCCCGCACAATCTTCTTTAATTCTTTTATGTATAGCCATTCTATTTTGTTTAGGAGCTGGATTTTGGAGTCAGGGGGTGTTAATACCTCAAAACAAAGAGTCGGTCGTTTTTATTATTACTATTATAAGTGCTGTGATAAATATCCTCGTGAATCTTATTTTGATACCATTCTGGGCGGAAAAAGCGGCAGCTGTTACTACCTTAATATCAGAAGTAGTTGTATTTATTTTTTGCAGACACAAAGCCATATTGACAATAAACCTGTCTGGAACGAGCACATTAATAGTTAAAGTTTTATTAGGATGCCTTCCGATGATTGGAATCTACTATATGTGTGCAAATTATTTACAAAATATTCTTTTGAGAACTGGAAGTATGATATTGCTTTCGGTATTAGTGTATACATTTGTTGAGATTATGCTTGGAAATAGAATAGTTACAGATATATATATGAAAATAGTGAAAAGGATAAAGCGGATAGTTTCCGTAGGCAAATGACATGAACATTGATGATATTAAAAAGGTTGTAAAAAAAAATCCGCGACTCGAATGCCTTTATTTGTGCTTGGCAAGTTTAAAAAGCGAAGACTTATGCAAGAAGATTATTGCTGTAAAGAGGGATCCGTATAATCTTACAGTAAAAAAATTTGGAGAATTGGAACCTGATAGATGGGTATATTATATAGATTTTGATGAAGCCTATAAATTTAATGGTTTTTGTTCTTTGTATCGTCTTGTCTTATTGCATTTAGCATATGCAGATGATTTGCAGATGGTTCCGGTAGTAAATTGGGGAAAGAATACACTCTATTATGACGATCAGATTATTGAAACAGGAAATGCATTTGAATACTATTTTGATCCGGTTTCAGATGTTGATTGTAAGAAAGTGATGTCATGTCGTAGGGTGACAATATCAAAGGGAGCTGATGCTAATGCCTTTGGAACGACTCAAGGTTACACCATTCCCGAAGAGGAAGTTACAATTGCTGCATTATATAGCAGCAAATATGTTCAGCTTAGGCAGGATATTAAAAATCTTTTTTGGGGCGAAATGCAGGAAATAATCTCTGGGGATAAGACACTTGGGGTTCATGTGAGAGCTACAGACTACAATAAAGGTTATAACAGGCATCCGGTTGCGGTTACACCAGAAGAGTACCTTAAAATCTCTAGGCAGGCCATGAAGGATTATGGGTTTAAAAAGATTTTTTTGGCTACAGACGATGAAACGGTTATTCAATTGTTTCAGCATGAATTCGGTGAAGCGCTGCTCTTTTACAAAGACACTTACCGTTCAAAAAATGGGGAAGCCATCCATTATGGGAAGCATGAAATTAATCGTGAGCATCATAAGTTCTTGCTGGGACTAGAAATTATTAAAGATTTTTATACATTAGGATTTTGTGCGGGACTTATTGCAGGAAATTCAAATGTTAGCATGTGCGCAAAAATTATAAATCACAGTAATTCCGAGGCATATCAATATATCAATATCATTGATAAAGGTGTGAACCACAATTTTAAAGAAACTAGGTCATTATTTGGATCTATGATAAAAAATAAAAGATAATTAGGTAATAAAAGATTTTTTTGATTGTAGATATAAGGAGAGAAAAAGTAGTCATTATTCAGAATTGTTTCTGAATTGACATAGAGTATTAAATTTTAGACATATTTTAATAAATCCAAAGAAAGGGTAAATTTAAAATTGAAGATACTTTTTAATTAATTAGAGTTTTTTGGTTTCTGGTGTATTATGGAAAACTAGTTGGTTGGCATGATTACTGTGAATTGATAGGGATGTCTGCCAGATATACATCTTCCTTTGTGGTTTGATAATTACGGGTTTTCTTATCGGGAACGTACATGTTGGTTTTTAAATTGTACTTTCGTTACGTGGGTTATAAGGGATGAGGCTTTGGAGAAATGTAAATCATCTTTTAAGAAATCGTAAGTTTCAATGGTATCAAAAGTGGAATCCCCAAGAAAAGCAGAGGGATGAAATCCTATCTGCGCCTTGTAAAAAGAGGGCAATCAGGGACCTTGGAAAAGCTGTAGAAATTCCTGGAATTCCTTACAATTGGATAAAATCAGGATCAAAGGGGGCCGAGGGGATGGAAAAAATCTTTTGTGGGATAAGGACAGAAAGGAAACCGGAAAGTGGGTAAATGCGTTTTCTGTCCAGTGATGGTATTTAACAGTCATAAATTTTCTTCCGTTCTGTGGGTGGGATTGTGTTGGGATTAATACTATTTTACTTCAAGCGGAGAGAAAATTTATATAGTAGTAACGTTAAGCTCCAGTAAAATCAATGAGTTTAGGTATTTAACAAATGCCTAGAAAAGATAATAAATAGGAGAAAGTATGTATGAAAACAGTAGCATATATTCCAATCAAACTTAATAATCAGAGGACTCCTGGCAAAAACATTAAACCTTTTAGTGACGGTACACCATTGATGAATTTTATACAGAAGAATCTTATTCGAATTAGGGAAAAGGGCATAATTGATGAGATTTATGTTTATTGCAGTGATGAGGCGGTTGTTCCGTTTTTACTGGAGGGGGTTAAGTTTCTAAAGAGATCAACAGAACTTGACAAGCCTGAGACGAAAGGAACTCAGATTTATGAGGCTTTTTATAAGGATGTTAACGCTGATGTATATGTGCTTTCGCATGCGACATCCCCTTTTGTAACAGCGGAGCATATTGAGGAGTGCGTTAGGAACGTCCAGTCATGTAAGTATGATTCTGCTTTCTGTGCTAAAAAAATCCAGAATTTTTTGTGGCAGAATTATAAACCATTTAATTTCGAGCTTTCAAATCCTCTTCGCACACAGGATATGGATCCAATCTATATGGAACTGTCCACACCATATGTCTATACACGGGAAAATTGGGAAAAACATCATAGTAGAAGTGGAATTAATCCTTATATCTGTGAATGTAGTGAGATAGAAGCAATAGATATTGACTATCCGGAAGATTTTATGCTTGCAGATGTTGTATACAGAAACATACTTAAGAAAGGAGACTGACGTTATGCTGGAGAAGCACATTAGGCTACTTGATTGTACACTCCGTGACGGTGGTCATATAAATCAAGGTCAGTTTGGAGAGATTGCAATTAAGAATATTATTGAGAGACTAGTTGAGGCTGGAATTGATATTATTGAAGTCGGATTTTTATGGGACAAGGTATACGGAACCGACACAGCACGCTATTTTACCATTGCGGATGTTAAAAGAATACTTCCTAAAAATCACGGAAGTTCAAAATTCTCTCTTATGGCTGACTTTATCGATTTGGAACATTTGGAACCATGTGATGGAACCATCGAGATAATACGATTATCCTTTAAGCGTTCAAGATGGGAATGGGCTCTTAAAACAGCAAGAATCTTGATGGATAAAGGATATAAGGTCTTTATTAATCCGGTAAACAATAATGTATATTCAGATAAAGAATATCTGGAATGTCTTGATAAAGTAAATGAACTTCACCCTTATGGATTTTCAATCGTGGATACTTTTGGCGTCATGCGTCTGAGCGATTTATCTCATCGCTATTTCCTCGTTGAAAATAATCTAAAGAAGGATATTACAATCGGGCTTCATTTGCATGAGAATCTGGGTCTGGCTTTCAGCTTGGCTCAAAATTATCTTGAAATAACTAGTCCGACCAGGAACATTGTCATTGATGGATCTCTGTTGGGTATGGGAAGGGTTCCAGGTAATCTGTGCATTGAACAGATGATGGAACATCTTAATGAATGCTACGGTGTAGGGTATGCAACAGAGCCTGTGTATGATGCTATTGATGATTATATTGCCCCTATTAAGCGTAGTGTTGATGAACCTTGGGGATATGCCACACCTTATGCATTATCCGCAAAATACAATTTGCATAGAACTTATGCGGAATACTTAATGGGAAAACAAAGGCTGAAAACAAAGGATATTCAGCGTATTTTACAGCAAATTGATCAGCGTGAGGCTGAACTTTTCAATGAAGCTTATGTCGAAGACCTATATTTGAAATATATGGATGTTGCATACGATGACGCCATGGATTTTAAATTATTGACTAGCAAAATTAATAGATATGATCGTATTGTTGTAATAGCACCAGGAAAATCTATTATTGCAGCAGAAAAGATGATAAAGAATCTACAAGACGGAAGAGCATGTTTTATTTCTGTTAATTTTTGTCCGGGATTTCTGGAAGAAAAAGATAGCATTATATTTCTTACAAATATGAAAAGATATGACTCAATCAGATTACTAAAAGGGAAGCGTACGATTATTATTTCTTCAAATCTGATAAGAGATATTGATGATAAGGATTATGTTGTAAATTACAATTCTCTTATTTACTTCAAAGATGAAAGATGTGAAGACAGCACATTAATGCTCTTAAGTCTTTTACTAAAGCTTGGAGTGAATAAGGTGAGCATAGCTGGATTTGATGGATTTAGGAGTAGCAAGTTTGATTTCTTTGATCAACAGTTTGACTGCAACGAGAAGAGGACATCAAAAGTAAAAACGGTAAGAAAGATTCTCTCAACAGCATTGCGCAATATTGAACTGGAGTTTTTAACGGAATCAGAGTATCGGGACTGAATGGGATATTAAATAACAAACATTAATCCCCCAGTTGAACTGGGGGAACGGCAGAGCCGTAGAAATAATTAAAAACTCTGTGAAATGAAGCAGATATAGCTAATAGATAGGGAAATATGTAAATAACACATGCATATGTATGTAAGCATTCTACCAAAGTTAAGTGTATCAGATCTCATGATTATTTGAATGGTAAGTCTACATGAATGCTTTATGACAGGAATTCAGAATACAGTAAAAACTGGAACAAACATTTCTGGGCAAGAGGCTATTATGTCGCAACAGTAGGAAACGTCAATGAAGGGACCATATTAGAGTATATAAAAGATCAAGAGGAAGTAATAAGATGGAAGGTGGACAGTAGTAGTAAAGTTCCTCTTTAGAGGTAGCCAGCATAAATGGCTTTGCGAAACTGCCTTTAGGTATAAGCCAGCAACAGGCCCTGGAGGGGCTAAAATTAAACCACCACTTGAAGTGGTGGTTGCTAACTTGAAAGAGTATATTAAGAGGAAAAGAGTACATGAAATCTATATTATATCTTGTAATGGATGTTGATGGGACACTTACAGACGGAAAAATTCATATGGGAAATGATGGAGAAGTTTACAAAGCGTTTGATATAAAAGATGGCTGTGGAATACATGATATTCTTATTCCTGCAGGGATTAAGCCGGTAATAATTACTGGAAGAACTTCAAAGATCTTAGTGAACCGTTGTGGAGAGATAGGAATTACTGAACTTTATCAGAATATTAAAAATAAGATCGAAAAATTAGATGAGATACTTCGTGGTACTGGATATTGCTATTCTAATGTGGCATATATAGGTGATGATATTAATGATCTATCTTGTATGAAGCCAGTCAAAGCAGCCGGAGGCTTAATAGGTTGTCCGTCAGATGCTGTAAAAGCTGTAAAAGAACTAGCTGATTTTGTTAGTACAAGAAATGGCGGTAACGGCGCTGTCAGAGAGTTTATAGAGTGGATTGTGGAGGAGTGTAATGGTGCCAGGATTTAGCCTCTTACAAGTTAGATTCTTTAAAAAATGGCACAAAAATTATGTTTCAATGTAAATGGTGAATAGTATGCCGTTCCACAAACCATGGACTTTGCGTAATAATAAAGACAACTTGGAGAGTCTCACTATATATGATGGGTACCTGTCACCATGAACAAATTGTTTGATATAAAAGATGGAAGCAGAATTAAAGACATTCTTCCAAAAGCAAATATTATACCAATTATAATAACAGCCCGAGGTAGTAAAATTCTTGCAAATAGATGCAAAGAGTTAGAGATTAATTATTTGTATCAAGGTATTCGAAAAAAAAATTGATAAACTGAAGGAAATCTTGGAAATGTTTTCGAATATTGAAGGTGTAGAATATACATATGCGAACTGTGCTTATATTGGTGATGATATTTTAGATCTGCAATGTATGCATCTGATTAAAGAGAAAGGTGGCTTAGTTGGATGTTCAGCTGACGCTGTTAAAAATGTAAAGGAAGTTGGAGATTATATTTGCAATAAAAATGGTGGTAATGGTGCTGTGAGAGAGTTTATTGAATGGATTATTGACCGAGAGGCAGAGAAATGATGCAAGAGACATATAGACCTCAAATGAAAGAGCTTAAAGTCTCATTTGTGGTACCGCCGTGTGTGGCAGAATGGAGTAAGCTATGAAAGGTATAATTTTAGCGGGCGGCGCCGGAACCCGCTTATATCCCTTAACGATGGTAACATCAAAACAATTACTACCTGTATATGATAAACCCATGGTATATTATCCATTATCAACTTTAATGTTGGCGGGAATACAGGATATTCTTTTAATATCAACACCCGCAGATTTACCGAATTTTGAGCGCCTTTTAGGAGATGGGAATCAATTTGGAATTAATTTAACCTATAAGGTGCAGGCTTCTCCAGATGGACTTGCACAGGCATTTTTGATAGGAGAAGATTTTATTGCAGGAGATTCCTGTGCGATGGTTCTTGGTGATAATATTTTCTACGGTAATGGTTTTGGTAAAATTCTTAAACGGGCTGTGGAGACAGGTGATAACGGACAGGCTTCTATTTTCGGTTATTATGTTAATGATCCGGAACGTTTTGGCATCGTTGAATTTGATAATAACGGTAAAGTTATATCTGTAGAGGAAAAACCTGCGAATCCCAAATCGAATTATTGCATTACAGGTTTATATTTTTATGATAATCGCGTTATTGAAATGGCAAAACGGGTGAAACCGTCAAAAAGAGGAGAATTAGAGATCACTGATTTAAACCGGCTATATCTTGAAGAGGGAAATCTTAAGGTACAGCTGTTGGGCCGGGGTTTTGCTTGGCTTGATACTGGAACTATGGATAGCCTTGCTGAAGCAACTGATTTTGTGCAAATGATTCAAAAAAGGCAAGGAATAGAAATATCCGCTCCGGAAGAAATTGCGTTTATTAATGGCTGGATTGATAAGGAAAAACTGCTCGAGTCGGCTTATCGCTATGGAAAATCTCCATATGGAGAACATTTGAAAAAAGTCGCTGAAGGCAGGATTAAATACTAAATATAGACAGGATGAATATGAATGAAAATATTAGTTACAGGCGGAGCTGGTTTTATTGGAAGTAATTTTATCCTCTACATGACAGAGAAGTATCCAGATTATCAGATTATTAATTTGGATTTACTTACATATGCAGGGAATTTAGAAACTTTAAAACAAGTAGAAAACAAAGAGAATTATCGCTTTATAAAAGGCGATATTTCAGACAGAGACTTCATTATGGAGTTATACGGAAAAGAAAAATTTGATATAGTTGTTAATTTTGCTGCAGAATCTCATGTGGATCGTTCTATAACCGATCCGGGGATGTTTGTAAGGACAAATGTCTTCGGTACGCAGGTATTGCTGGATGCTTGCAGGGAATATGGTGTGAAACGTTATCATCAGGTTTCAACGGATGAAGTCTATGGTGATTTGCCTTTAGATAGAAAGGATTTATTCTTTACGGAGGACACGCCGATTCATACATCAAGTCCGTATTCTTCCTCGAAAGCCAGTGCGGACTTATTTGTATTAGCCTATCACCGTACCTATCATTTACCGGTTACAATATCACGCTGCTCCAATAATTATGGGCCTTATCAGTTCCCAGAGAAATTGATTCCTCTGATGATAAGCCGTGCTTTGGCGGATCAAAGCCTTCCGGTTTATGGAAACGGAGAAAATATCAGAGATTGGTTACATGTAGAGGATCATTGCACAGCAATTGATTTGATTTTACATGAGGGAAGAGATGGCGAAGTTTATAATATAGGCGGGCATAATGAAAAAACCAATTTGGAAGTAATAATGACTATTTTAAAGACCCTAAATAAGCCGGAGAGCTTGATTCAATATGTTACTGACAGGCGGGGACATGACCTTAGGTATGCGATTGATCCAAACAAGATAAAGACGGAGTTGGGCTGGTGGCCACTATACAATTTTGATACGGGGATAACGCAGACAATTCAATGGTATCTGGATAACAGGGATTGGTGGCAGAATATTTTAAATGGCGAGTATATGAAATATTTTGAAAGAATGTATGGCATACGGTTAAAGTGATTGGAGTATAGAATATGGTAAGCTTTTTTGTTGAAACCTGCTATTTACACGGATTAATATTCAGCCTCTGCTGGAGCGTTACCACTTCCTCCGAAATTCACTTGCTGTCATCCCCTCCACCTTCTGAAACACCTTGTTAAAATAACTTGCATCAGGATATCCGCTATTAACAGCAATATCCTCTATGCTCATTTTGGAGAATCTTAATAATTCCTTGGCGCTGGTAATACGCTTCATTGTAACATAATCAATGATTGTTGTACCAAAGAGCTTCTTATATTCACGGCATAAATGAAATTTGCTGATGTAAAAGGTTTCAGCCAGAATATCAAGCTGTATTTTCTCCGTATAGTTTTGTTCCAGATATTCCTTCACCTGATATAATTTATATGTTATTGCATCGCTATCCGGAGATTGCTCCGGATTTTTTCTTATCATACAATTTGTCAGTAAGTCTGTAATTAATTTAGAAGATAATAATTCCCAGGAGGCTTCCTTCTTTTGGTGTACATCGATAAGCTCATAGATGATTGCCGCATATGTTTCAGATCTTTCAGCATGCCATACATAATTAAAGGTTGAAATAAAATATTTATAATACTCTTCGGCAGCAATTCCATTAAAATGTACCCAAAGAAGCTCCCAGGGGGATGACAAGTCGCTTTGATGGGTATAGTGTTCCATGCAGTTGATCAAGATACAATCCCCTGAATTAAGAGCATATTCCTGTTCCTTATATGTAACGACTCCTCTACCGGACAGAACAATAAAGAATAGATAAGAGTTTAAGTTGGTTCGCTGACTTAGGTGGCTTTTCAGACATTTTAGATATCCGGTCTCTTGTACATAGAACAAACATTTACGGGCGAAATCACTCGGAGTATTAATAATACGCCTTGTAAGCACTAATTCTTCGGGTTTATAGGCTTCAAATAATTGTTTCATGAATCATCCTTCCTTGTATGTATGGTAGTATAGGTAATTACGAAACTCATAAAAGTCAACAATTTTCCGAGCAACTTATACAATTTCGGAGCGGAAGTTAAGCGGAAGGAGCGTTGGAGCGGAGAAATTTGTATAAGTTGTTCGGAAAATTTAAGTGGATTATATTGTTTCGTAATTACCTACCATATAATATTATAAAGCAATATATTACTATTATCCAGCAAGATTACACATTGATAATTGAATTATACTACCTTATACTCTAAAATACAAATCCGGATTAATATTTTATGAAATTGAGGTAAGTGAAAAATGAAGAAAATCGCTTTAATTACAGGAATTTCAGGGCAGGATGGTTCATATTTGACAGAACTGCTTTTAGATAAAGGCTATGAGGTTCATGGGATAATTAGAAGGCATAGCATGATCAGCACCACAAGAATAGACTATTTATTTGAAAATCCTTTGATTGGTAACAAGTCATTATTCCTTCATTATGGGGATTTGACTGATTCCAGTAATTTGAACAGATTAATTGAGAAAATCAGACCGGATGAAATCTATAATCTGGCAGCGCAGTCCCATGTTGCGGTATCCTTTGAGGTTCCTGAATATACGGCAGAGACTACGGGAGTAGGAACCCTGCGTCTATTGGACGCTATCAGGGAAAGCGGTCAGAAGTGCAAATTCTATCAGGCATCCACCTCTGAATTATTTGGAGGTTTGCCGGGTACAGCACCGCAAAGTGAATCAACACCGTTTTATCCCAAGAGTCCCTATGGTGCGGCCAAGCTTTATTCCTATTGGATTACGATAAACTACCGTGAAGCTTA
This sequence comes from Bacillota bacterium, assembly GCA_023407175.1. The sequence continues at coordinate 349,527 of JAEYMU010000053.1, read as the reverse complement.
TGATATCTTTGCTTGTAACGGAATACTCTTTAACCATGAATCACCAAGAAGGGGTGAAACCTTTGTTACCAGGAAGATCACCAGAGCGGTAGCAGCCATAGTAGCCGGTAAGAAGGACAAATTATCTCTGGGTAACATGGATGCAAAAAGAGATTGGGGATTTGCCGGAGATTATGTGGAGGGAATGTGGCGGATGCTCCAGCAGGAAAAGCCCGGAGACTATGTACTTGCCACCAATGAAACCCATACGGTAAGAGAATTTGTAGAACGTTCCTTTGCAGAACTGGGTATTGAGGTGATATGGAAGGGTACAGGAGCAGATGAAAAAGGCTATGATAAAAAGACAGAAAAATTACTGGTAGATGTCAATCCGAGATACTTTAGGCCGGCAGAGGTCGAGCTGCTGTGGGGGAATCCGGAAAAAGCGGAAAGGGAACTTGGTTGGAAGCGTAAGGTAAGCTTTCAGGAGCTGATACATATGATGATGGAACATGATATGCGGGAAATAGCGGGTATTGAATTAAGTGAGTATAAAGATAAATTGTAACTGTTCAGAGCCAAGCAAATTCATCAAGAATATGCAGTGAATGCTTGCATTCATAGGCATATTCTTGTATGAATTTATTTGGCGGATATGCCACAACGAGGAAACACGCAGTGTTTTCGAGTTTGGCTCTGAATAGTTACAATAAATTGAATTAAGGTGGGAGTAAATATGGACAAGAACAGCAGGATTTATGTTGCGGGACACAGAGGGCTGGTCGGATCAGCCATTGTCCGCAATTTGAATAGTAAGGGATACCATAATATTATCAGCAGAACACATAGTGAATTGGATTTAACCAATCAACAGGCAGTACAGGAATTTTTTAAGCTGGAGAAGCCGGAATATGTTGTGCTTGCAGCAGCGAAGGTAGGCGGTATTAATGCAAATAATACCATGCCGGCAGAGTTTATTTATCAGAATTTAATGATACAGAACAATATTATTTACAGCGCCCATCTGAATAATGTTAAGAAGCTATTATTCCTTGGAAGCACTTGCATCTATCCAAAGCTGGCACCACAACCAATAAAAGAGGAAGCACTATTAACTGGACCATTGGAGCTAACGAATGAGGCATATGCGGTAGCTAAGATTGCCGGGCTTGAGATGTGCAAATTCTTTAAGAGACAGTACGGCGATAATTATATCAGCTGTATGCCGACCAATTTATATGGACCCAACGATAATTATGATTTAAATAATTCCCATGTCATGCCGGCTTTAATCCGTAAGTTTCATGAAGCAAAGCTGAAGAATGAAAAGTCTGTAGAGATCTGGGGAACAGGGGTTCCATTGAGAGAGTTTCTTCATGTGGATGATATGGCGGACGCAAGTGTATTTTTGTTGGAGAATTATGACGGTGAGCAGCATGTGAATATCGGAACAGGTGAGGAAATATCCATAGGAGAACTGGCAGCCTTGATAAAGAAAATTGTAGGCTTTGAGGGAGAATTGGTATTCAATTCTTCTATGCCCGATGGAACGCCAAGAAAGCTAACTGATGTGAGTAAATTACATTCTTTGGGTTGGAGGCATAAAATTAAGCTGGAGGATGGTATCAGATCAGCTTATCTATGGTATCAGGAGAATTACAGGCAATAACGAAGGGGTGATTAAATTGAAACGGTACGGAGTTATCATGGCCGGCGGGGGAGGAACCAGATTTTGGCCTCTTAGCAGACAGAAGACACCGAAGCAGCTTCTTAACCTGAGTGGAAACGGACTTATGATTAATGAGACAATAGACCGTATTTCCAGTATCATCAATACAAATGATATCTTTATAGTGACGAATGAAACGCAGGGCGATAAAATGAAAGCTTCTGTCGGCGGGCGTGTAAGAGAAGATCATATTCTGAAAGAACCATCGGCAAGGAATACGGCGGCTTGCATCGGATATGCCGCAATAGAGATAGTAAAGAAATATGGCGATGGGATAATGTGTATCTTCCCCTCTGATCATTACATAAAAAACCAGGAAGAATTTGAAAAGATACTGATCAAAGCAATTGATATAGCCGAAAATCAGGATAAACTGGTCACAATCGGTATTAAGCCAACCTTTCCATCCACAGGGTACGGATATATAAAATATATTGTCGATAATACGGCTGCATATCATGTGGATCAGTTTGTGGAGAAGCCGGATCTGGAGACGGCAAAGCGTTATATTGAAAGTGCAGAATATGCCTGGAACAGCGGGATGTTTGTATGGAAGGCCTCGACTATTTTAAATAATTTTGAACGGTTTTTACCTAAGATATATCAGCATCTTGAACAGATTGCCGCTGCAGCAGGTACGGAGGATGAATATAATACAATTAAGCGGGTATACGCAGGAATTCCGAGTATATCAATTGACTATGGTATTATCGAGCGTTCTGACGATGTAGCTGTAATTCTAGGGGATTTTGGTTGGAATGATGTCGGCAGTTGGGACAGTCTTGGGGCCTTGTATGATGTGGACGGTGCAGGCAATGTACTGAAGGGAGATCAGGTCAATATAGGGACGAAGAATTGTATCTGCTATTCGGAAAACCGCCTGATTGCAACCGTTGGGATAGAAAATCTCATCGTGGTGGAGACAGAGGATGCAGTTCTGGTGTGCAGGAAGGATCAGGCCCAGAGGGTCAAGGATGTAGTTGAACAATTAAAGAAAAAGGGCTTAGAGCAATATCTGGTTTAACCAAAACCAGATATTTTTTTGATGTCTTTGTGTGATTTATTTGTTGATATTGGGGAAACAATATCATATACTAAAAAATGTATTTTACATTAATCATATCAGAGGTGTCATATGCTAACAAATAAATCCCTGTTCCTTCGCCAGTCATATCTGGATGCATGGGATGATTATCAACGGTCACTGGTCAGTCCCCGCTTTATTCAATGGGATTACATAATACTAACAGCGTCAAATGAGAATCAGGCAGAGGCCTATCGGACTCAGATTGCTATCCGCATTCAGAAAAATCTGCTTCCACCGGCAACCCATTTTGCGGTCCTCCCCGATCCGGAGGGCAAACGGGTTGGGTCAGGCGGCGCAACTTTGAATGTCCTGCGTTATATTGCAGAGAGGGAAGGAAATGCAAATCCCTTTGAAGGAAAACGTATTCTGGTAATACATTCCGGAGGAGATTCAAAGCGGGTTCCGCAGTATTCTGCCCTTGGCAAGCTTTTCTCGCCGGTTCCGCGTGAATTGCCCAATGGCAAGCGGTCCACCTTGTTTGATGAATTTATCATCGGTATGAGCAGTGTACCGCAAAGAATTAGGGAAGGTATGCTGGTTTTATCAGGAGATGTGCTTTTGCTCTTTAATCCATTACAGATAGATTTTACAGGCAGCGGTGCGGCCGCGATATCCTTTAAGGAACATGTGGAGGTAGGCAAGAATCATGGCGTGTTCCGGATTGGGGATCATGGCAATGTTGATTATTGCCTTCAGAAGATGACAGAGCAGACTCTTAGGGAAATGGGTGCTGTGAATGAACGTAATATGGTAGACATTGATACTGGAGCAGTATTGCTGGCCGTACCATTGCTTTACAGCCTTTATCAATTAATAAGTACGGATGAAACAGTTGATCAGGAGAAATTTAATAAATTCGTCAACGAGAGAGCCAGGATTTCTTTTTATGGGGATTTTCTGTTCCCTCTGGCTGAAAAGGCAACCCTGGAGCAGTATTATAGGGAGAAACCGGAAGGAAGCTTCTGTACTGAGCTTATGGAATGCCGTACAGCGATCTGGGATGTATTGCGCCCATACCGGATGAAGCTTTTGCGTCTGTCACCGGCTGCTTTTATCCATTTTGGGACAACAGGGGAACTGCTTGACTTAATGAATGATGAAATTGGTGATTATGCATTTCTGGACTGGAAGAGGTGGACCTCCTCTAATGCCTGGAATGTCCCATATGCAGTGAATAATACGGTTATCTCGGAGCATGCGGCCATTGGACCGGGATGCTATCTGGAGGATTGCTATATTGATGGTGCTGCGGTAATTGGGAAGGGCAGTATTGTATCAAATGTTCTGATGAAGAATCAGAATGTGCCGGAGAGCGTTGTATTGCATGGATTAAAGCTGAAGAACGGAAATTATGTTGTACGGGTCTATGGAGTAAAAGACAACCCGAAGGGAAGCTTGGAATCAGACACCGAATTTCTTGGAGTATCACTTAAGGAATTTATAAGTATCAATGGAATTTCAATCAGTGAACTTTGGCAGGAAGAAGATCATTATCTGTGGAATGCGAAGCTTTATCCGGCTGCCGGAACGATGGAAGCTGCTCTTGAGGCAGCGCTTAATATATGTGCGATGGCTCGCGGCAAAGGAGATGTACAAGCCTGGCGCAAGTCCATACGCAACAGCCTTTGCTCCGGTTTTAACGAGGCAGATTCACAGGCAATTATTGATTGGGGAATATGGCTTCGCAAGGCTGTAAAATGTGTAAAACTATTACATGCTATTGAAGCTGGAGAGACCTGGCAGAAAGCAAGTCTGATATTTGATGGTGTTACGCTGAATGATTATCAGAAGAAATGGCTCGAGGATAAGGCGGAAAAACTGGATTATCCCATGAAAATTCGTATCTATTTCTATCTTGGTAAAATAATCGGAGGAGCTGAAGGCGAGAAATATATTGATAAATGCTTTGCTTCAATCGGTCAGGGGATACTGCAGGGGGCATTGGATGGCCTTACTGTAGATAACAGCTTTAGAATATGCCAGGAAGAAGTATTGGTGCAATTACCCCTTCGGGTTAATTGGGGCGGTGGTTGGAGTGATACGCCTCCTTATTGCAATGAATGCGGAGGGACTGTTCTCAATGCAGCAATCTCTTTGAATGGACAATTACCGGTTGAAGTATGTTTAAAACGTCTTTCGAAATCTTATATTATATTAGAAAGTGCTGATCTTGGTGCATCTGCAGCATTTACTGATTTGGGGTTACTTCAGGACACCCATAATCCATATGATCCCTTTGCCTTGCATAAGTCTGCTTTGATCGCCTGCGGAGTACTGCCCTATGAAGGTGGTTCGCTGGAAGAGGTGCTGGAGCGTCTTGGAGGCGGATTATATTTGTCTACTCAGGTTCGCGGTGTACCAAAGGGCAGCGGTTTGGGAACGAGCAGTATACTTGCTGCCGCTTGTGTGAGGGGAATATATGAATTGTTCGGCAGACAGGTGTCAGAGGATGAACTATATGACCGTGTTCTATGCATGGAACAGATTATGTCTACCGGAGGGGGATGGCAGGATCAGGTTGGAGGCATGACAAAGGGTGTGAAATATATAATGTCACAACCGGGAATGAAACAGGAGCTTAAGGTTCGTCATATAGAGCTGCCCCCGTCGGCGTTGTTTGAATTGAATAACCGCTTTGCACTGATTTATACCGGGCAGCGCAGACTGGCACGAAATTTACTGCGGGATGTGATCGGCCGTTATATCGGGGCGAATCCGGATGCAGTAAATACTTTGAAGGAAATACAGCGGAGTGCGGCTCTTATGTGCTTTGAATTGGAACGCGGTAATGTAGATGCCTTTGCCAGCCTGTTAAGCGGCCATTGGGAATTGTCTAAGAAGCTGGATGAAGGCAGTACGAACACTTGCATTGATCAAATATTTAATTCGATTGATGATCTGATTAGCGGACGTATGATATGCGGCGCAGGAGGCGGAGGCTTCTTACAGGTGATTTTGAAAACAGGTGTGACGAAACAAGAGCTAAGTAAGCGCCTGCATGAGGTTTTTGAAGATAGCGGAATTGATGTCTGGGATTGTGAATTGATATAATGGATTGATGCGGAATGAGCCATGCGGTTACACTCATGGCTGAAATATTCCTATCAAGATATTTCAAGAAAATATAGTAATATAATGTTACGATAAGGAAAATATAAACTTGCATTTTTATCCATTTTGGCATATACTATAAAAATAGTATGATTTTTACTATAATGTTTGGATGATAGGATAATATTGCAAATAGATGAATAAAAATTGGGTTAGGATACCATGAATAAAGAAGAGATTATATACGATCATTATAAGGACACTTGTGCGCTTTGCCGGAATATGGAGAAGGATAGGAATAGACTTTTTATATATGTATGCTTGTTATTGACTGTATTATTTTTATTTGTGGTTTCGGAGACGAATATAACAGGGATGCTTTATGCGTGGATGAAAGAGCGGTACGCCTGTGATTTGAGCCTGTCCGCAGATACGATACAATCGTTTATCTGGCTGTTGTTGTTGTATTTTACAGTAAGGTATTATCAGCAGTGTATAGGTATTGAACGACTATATGTTTATATTCATGCTCTGGAGAAAAGTATTAGTACAGCGCTAGAGGTTGAAATAGGGCGTGAAGGTGAGAGTTATGATCAGGGATTTCCCAAAGTTTTGAATTTTATATGGGCCTTATATACAATAATATTTCCTGTCATTTTTATGATTCTAATTATTATAAAGGTAGCTTTGGAGATATGGAGCAGTCGATTCGGCATAAATATGTGTATTCATATTTTACTATGTGTGTTTAATATCATCCTGGTCCTGTGTTATAGCTGTTTTTTACATGCGGGCAGAATGAAGAGATGCTTGCGACGGATTGGTTTATTGGATATAAATTGAACATAGCTGTTAGTGAAAAGAAGTATGTATTATGAGGTAGGAGAATATGAGGGACAAAATATTCATTAGTTATTCACATAAGGATAAAAGGCACAAAGACAGACTGGAGACTCATTTAAAAGCCTATAGTATGGACAAGCAGATCGAGTATTGGTCTGATACAGATATTATCCCGGGAGATAACTGGGAGAAGGAAATAAAAAAGGCGGTAGATCAGGCGGCGGTTGCAATTTTACTGCTATCTGCAGATTTTATGTCCTCAGACTATATACGGGATAAGGAACTTCCTTTGCTTATGGAGGCAAATAAGAAGGATGGAGTTTTGGTGATCTCAGTATACTTGAATTATTGCAGCGTAAGTGATGAAATAAAGCAATTTCAATATGTTAATCCGGAAGACAGGCCATTGGCTGTAATTCCGAAGCAAAACCGTGAACAGGTTTGGGCCAGGCTTGCATCCTGTGCAGTCAGCTCATTGGTTGAATACGAAAAGGCTTCTTTGGTACATAAAAAGGGATCAGGAATTCATAAGGCAGTTATTGCCGGACTGTTTATTACCTTTCTTCCCTTTTTGGGTCCGCTATGGGGATTGCTTGGAGTCGGAGGGGCGGCAGTTACAATAACAAGTTTGTTTGCTGATCTTTTTGCTTACAACGGCAGCGAAAAAAAAGAAATCGATACAGTTAATAATGATATGAAACCTTAGCTTCGTGGAAGGTAGTTTTTTAATTATTTGAGCAAGGTCAAAATACAGGTTTTCTGTTTTTTGTAGCCCTCAATGGATACTATGGTTGTTGACTTTAATATCTGCAATAGATAGCAGGTGTTTTTTGTGTTATAAGATTAATAAGTTACGAAAATGTTAGATTTCTTAAATTTATATGGAAGTGGCTATAGGAAAGTGCATGATATTTTGTCAGTAATCATCAAGTACACATAAAGTTGAACTGTAATAATCACCAAAATGGGCTATATTCCTGCTTATAGCGAAACGATATCGATGGATTTATTCTGATTACTCTGGTGTAATGAGGTATGCTTAATTTTTATTAGGTTTTGATAACTCCAGGCCGCTCGGCCAGTGAATCCCTTAATTAACTATAATATAAATATGATACGGCATGAATGAATAGTATGCCTGGCGTGGGTATTGCACCATATGATTCCATCTGCTATAATCCAAATATGGTATATATTAAGACATAGATGTATATGTAAGATACCTCAGGCTTCTGATGCTACCTAAGAAGGAGATCAGAATGAATCTACTGTGGTAAAAGCGGGAAGAGTATGTGTCGGAGACAAAGATATCAGTGAAGATATCAGAGAGAATAATATCGGGAAAGGGAAAATATAAGGGTAGTGCATTCCGGTATCTATTTTCGGAAAAGAAGAATTTTGTTCAGCTTTGCAACTCGCCCTGCTGCGGAGACTGTGGCTATGAGGGCAGTTTAAAATACCCGGATTAACAGAGAGCGGCTCCGGTATGACAGGCAATACCGTTCTTATTCAGTGATCTAATTACCGGAGGCAAATTTATGGAAGAAATTATTTTGTGTGATGTTGCGGAGGCTATGAGGAGATATCTGCCTTATGCGGCGGCTACCGGCATACTTGCAATGGCGTGTGCTTTTTGCCTGACAGGTATATTTTCAAAACGTACCATAAAAGAAAGGCTTCGGTCTTATAAATTTAAGATGATATTTTCTTATATATTATATGTATATTGCGTTGGAGTGGTGTCGATTACCTTTCTGTCACGGGAGCCGGGATCAAGAGATGGTTTGGACTTACGGCTGTTTAGTACAATTTCCCGCAATTTCAGTGACAATATCTATCCGGTTGAGAATGTTATATTATTCATTCCACTAGGCATGCTTCTTCCTGCTTTATTAAAAGCTTTTAAAAAGATACATTACTGTATACTGCTGGGATTTTTCTTCAGCCTGGCAATTGAACTGAGTCAATATCTGACAAAAAGAGGGTATTTTCAGATTGATGACATCCTTACAAATACCATTGGATGCATGATAGGACTTGGTTTTTTTACCATTGTTTATAGATTAAAATCCTGGGTATACAATTGTAGGATAAAAGCACTAAAATGATAAAATGTAGCTATAATAACTGAAAATATCCAGGAATATTCCAATATTCTACTTGACTTTTGGGGGTGTTACATTTATTATAAATTATATTAATTTACATTTTTTATGCCTGAAATTGTTATTCACGGCTATATTAGCCATTGGATATAAAATGTTAATAGGGCGCAATTACATGAAAAGGAGAGGATAAGATGAAAGGACACACAATGAAACAGTCAATTGCTAAGCTGCTTATCGCGTTTATCGCTGTTCTGTCAGTGGCGATTATTACACCTGCCGTGGCGGATGCGGCATCAGCACCTGCACTTAGTAAGACATCACGCACAATTTTGGTGGGAAAACAGTATGATTTCAACATTAAGAACAAGATTGCAGGCTCAACCTATACTTGGACAACCAGTAATAAAGCGGTTGCAAGAGTTAACAAGGTGGGTGTTGTAACAGGTGTTGCTAAGGGTACTGCTACTATTACTGTTAAGATTAAGGCTCCCAAGAAGACATATACTTTAAAGGCTAAGGTAACAATCCGTAAGGGTGCTAAGGAAATTCAGATTAGTAACAAAGTTACGGCATTGAATGTGGGCCAGAAATATAATCTGGACAGAACACTGATCCCTTCCACCTCCAATGACAAGACTACCTGGACAACCAGTGATGCTTCGATTGCTTCACCGGATGCAAACGGTAAGTTTAAGGCTTTGAAGGAAGGTACGGTAACAATTACCGCAACCACCATAAGCGGAGCGAAGGATTCTGTGACAATTAAGGTGGTAGATGCCGAGGGTACTGCTACAAATCAAAGTGAATTGGATGCATTAGTTGGAAGCGGTGCTTCATTAGTTACTTTAAAAACTGATGCTGCGGCTGAGTTCACAATTAAAGCAGGTGACTACAGCAGCCAGAAATTAGTTGTTGATGCTCCGAATGCGGATGTAACAAACTATGGCGATTTTAAATCTATTGAGATAAAGCAGATCAAATCAGATACCTGGACTGAAAGAGGAAAGAACAATACGCTGATTATAAGTGACGGCGATGCAAGGATTGTAATTGGTGCAGGCTCTGTTGCTTCAATCAAGATAACTGCTGAAGGTGCAAAGATTACGCTTGTTAACAATGGTACTGTGAAAGAGCTTGTGCTTTCTAAGAATACTGAGATTGCAATTTCCGGTACATCAGATCAATTGATACCGATTATTGTGGATGTTGCCGGAGTTAAGATTACCTCCAGTGTTCCGCTTGCTCTTACGGCAAATGTGAAGTTTGATGTAACGCTTACTGGAAATGGAGAGAAATCTACGATTACTGCTAAATCCGAAGATGCAATTCCTAATATTACAGGCAATGTTACAATTGATGTTACTATAGGAGATAAAAAGGTACCTGTAAAGGGAACACCTATTGTTGATTCGTCATTAGGTGGTGGTGGCAGTAGCAGCGGTGGCGGAACTACAACCAGCATAACCTTTGATACAGCAATTAATGATATTTCTGCTATCAGCTATACGAATTCTAACGGTATTACTACGACTATTAATTCAACAGTGTTATCAGTTGCCAAAAGTTTATTAACGAGTGATTCTGCTGTGGTAATCTGGGGCACAATAACGAATGATAGTTATACAGTTGGCGGACAGACAATAAGTATTACGGGAACAAGTGGTACCTATTCCAAGGTGGTTTCTGTATCAGGTGGTGAATTTGATGGGAAATCTTATACAGTGGCTTTTAGCGCTTCCAGCACAGGCACTGCTGTAACGATTTCGGCAAATCAAAAATCTGTGACACTGACAAAGAGTCCTGATGATAAGTCATTTACCCTTTCGACGTCAGTAACATTACAGGAGGCTGTAGATTCGCCGACAACTTCTGATTTGTTGGATGTTTTTGAGACATTAACAGTTACATATAAGGGTACACCTTATACCATTGATATACCTGAGCTTGTTACAGTTCAGAATTATATTAACCTTAGCGGCTTAAAGGTACTTGCTTGGGCTACATTACAAACCGGTGATACAAAGACTATTGATGGTGAGACAATCAATTTTACAGCAACAGCAGATCCGGCTACTAAAATAATTACCTTTGGAGCAGGTGGACAATTTGCTGGCAGATCATATACGGTTACATTAACAGCTGATTCAATAGTAATTAAAAATGCAGCAAATGTAACTGCTACTATTAATAAGAGTACTGATAGCATATCAGTATCTTTAAACTAAATACAGCAGTACTGCATTTAGTAATTTCTTAAAACAAGTAATATAAAATTATAGCAAAGGATTTTCCGCCTCTGGCGGAAAATCCTTTGTAAATAATAACACTTGATATGCAACTGTTAATATGGGTATAATAGATTATATACTTTATGATGCAGTTATTTTGCTTCATACGGTGTATAATTTTTATGTTGATAGGAGGCACCTTATGTTAAAGCGAACTCTTATATTGGTACTTATGCTAATATGTATAAGTGCAGCATCTACGGCATATGCAGGTACGATCAATTCGTATGAACAGGATGTTATGTCTGCGGCGCAGGGAACCTATCAGTATAATGGTACATATTATAAGATTGCTCCAGCCTATATCAGTCAATTAAGAGATTATCTTATGGCGGATGATGTAAATCTGACAGCCAGCCAGAGAGATTCGGTATTATCGGCTATCAGCGGATATATTGAAAGCGGAGTTCAGGGAGGATATCTGGTTCCCGTAGACGGACAGACAAATCAGGATGATTCGAATACTGGTGGTACGGGAGGCACAGGAACTACAGATAATTCGGGAAATCCGGATACTTCAGGGAGTGCAGGAAATACTGGGGATGCAGAGGACCCTGGCAGCACTGTAGGTACCGATACTTCCGGCAATACTTCCTCCGGTGAGTCCCAGAATGGTTCGGGACACGGCACGGCGTCCACAGGAGATAATGGTTCGGGAGCGGGCAGTGCTTCGGATATTACTCCATCAGTTAGTCCGACTCCAGACAGCAATACCACAGGTAATACCACTTCCGGTTCGCAGGATACTAAGGATGAAACAGGCAGTACCTTGGAAGATATTCTTGATATCATACTGGGCGGAACAGACAGCTCTTCCCCTAATGAAAGCGGAACTTCTGTAACAAGCAGAGAAGATGAAGCAAAGGTAATTGATCCCGATATTGTAGCAGACATAGAAGCTGGAGAAGATTCCATAATCAAGAATACAGGTTTTGACCTAAGCCCGACATTTGCCATAATCATCATAATGGGTGGCATTATGCTTGCTGCTATTTATATAACAGTTCGTTATCAATTATTTACCCGGAGTGATGAGGATGAATAAGATACTAAAGAAAGCGTTTATTTATAGTAAAATGTCATTACTGTTCATGATATTAGGTGCCGCCGTATTATATATTGCCGGAAAACCGCTGGCAGATTATGCACTGTCCTATATGAGCATGATAATTAACAAGGGAGCTCCCGGATATTTAAATCAGGGGGAATTAGTTGAACCAATTGCAGGCGACAGTGAGACTACGGATGAAATACTTACACCTGCCTTGAACACACAATACGGAACAATTTATTGTGAGCAGATTGGCCTGACAGCACCGCTTTATTATGGGGATAATAATTATTCCTTGCAAAACGGTGCCGGACAATATGAACTTAGCGGATTACCGGGCGAAGGAAAACCGATACTGGTAGGCGGTCATGATGGGACCTTTTTTGCATCGCTTGAGGATGTCAGGGAAGGGGATATTATTACTGTAAAAACTACCTACGGTGAATATGAGTATCAGGTATCGGAAATCAGGATTGCTGACAAGGATGATACAACCGCATATGATTTAACCCTTGATCAGGAACAATTGATCTTATATACCTGTTATCCCTTTGGGCAACTAATCGGAGAACGGGAGCAACGCTTATTTGTATATTGTGATTTGCAATCCGATGCGGCCCAGAATTAGTGACGGAGGAAGCTTGATGAAGAACAGTAAATCAATAATGAAAACACTGGTTAGCAGTACCTTCTCGTTCCTTCTGACATTACTTTTCTTTACCTTGTTTGTGTGCATCGGATTGAGTTTTGGTATCTTTGGTAATAAGAGTATTATTAGTAAGATAAATGAGACAAAGTATTATGATAAAGTATATGTAGAATTAAATAAACGGGCAGATGAGATAATACTGCAGGCTGCTTTGCCGGTCACGGTGCTTGATGATGTAATTACTCTGGATAGAGTTTATGTGGGAGGTAATAATTATATCAATGGGACGCTTAAGGGCGAGAAGCCGCAAATCAATACAGATAAACTAAGAAGCAATTTACAGGAGCATATTGACCAGTATCTTACGCAGCAGGCGATAGAAAAGACCGATGAAGTGAAAGCTTTAGAGGATAATGTTATAACCCGGATTGAAGAAGAATATCTGTCCGGTGTGGAACTTAAATTTATTGATTATTTTGTGGATTTCAGGACAAGCTTTGGGAATGTAATGAAATTAATTATTCCATTATCAGTCGTTTTAGCTTGTGTTTTGTGTGTTTTATTAATTAGACTTCATAAGAACAGGCACAGGGGACTGCGGTATATTAATTATGCATTGATTTCCTCTTCACTATTGTTGATTATAGCTTCTTTCTCTTTGCTAATCAGTAAAGGGTATGAAAAGCTTAATGTAATGCCCGCCTATTATCGTGATTTCTTAATAGCGTATTTCAAATGGGATATACAGGTATTCCTATATATCGGCTGTATTGGTATATTAATATCAGCTGCATTAGTTTCATTGACAAAGTTTTTTAAGGACCGGGCGAATAAAGGTTAGGGATAACTTTATGGAAAATATGAATTATATAGATATTCATACACATATATTACCGGAAGTGGATGATGGCTCGAGTAGTATGGATGAAACCGTTCGAATGCTGAAGAAAGCATTGGAGCAGGGGATTAAGACGATTATTGCCACACCGCATTATATGGCGGGAGGTAAGAATAAATCGGTCGGTGAGCTGACTCTGATAAGGGAGCGGGTTCAGGCCGAAGCAGAAAAATTAGATAAGGAATTTAGTATTTTACTTGGAAATGAGTTGTATTACAGTGATTCGGTGATTCCTGCATTAAAGAATAAAGAAGCTTTAACACTTGCAGGAAGCAGGTATGTTTTGGTTGAATTCTCACCGAATGATATCTACGACAGAATATTCAGGGGTATGGGAGAACTGGTTCGTGCCGGATATGCTCCGGTTCTTGCACATGTTGAGAGATATCAGTGCTTGTATAAAAGAGAAGATTTGGTGAATGATTTAATAGAATTAGGCTGCTATATTCAGATGAACAGCAACAGTCTGATCGGAGGCATTTTCAATACGGAAGTAAATCAGAATAAGAAATTATTATATCAGGGCATGGTACATCTGATCGGCAGTGATTGCCATGATGAGAAGGTAAGGATTCCGATTATGGAGACAGCCGTAAAGACCCTGCGTAAGAAATGCGATGAAAGCTTTATCGAAAGGATATTTTATATAAATCCTCGAAAAATCCTCGAAAATACTTATATATAATAAAGGAGCCTGACATGGAAAAGACGAATGAAGATATCGAAATTAATCTGATAGACCTGTTTTATTTGATCAGAGCACGTTTATGGATTATCATCTTATCAGGTGTGCTGACAGCTACAATTGCAGGTACGATCAGTAGTTTTTTAATAACACCCCTCTATACGTCCACTTCGCAGCTGTACATATTAAGTAAATCAACCTCATTAACAAGCCTTGCTGATATCCAGCTGGGCACCTCTTTAACACAGGACTATATGGTGATGGTAAAAAGCCGTACCGTGGTCAATCAAGTAATTGCGAATCTGGATCTGGATATGGATTACGATGAGTTGAAGAGTATTATTTCAGTTTCGAATACTTCCAATACGCGTATACTGGAAATCAGTGCTACCTATCCCAATGCCAATGTGGCTAAGCAGATTGTGGATGAATTCGCGGAGGTTTCAAAAAGTAGTATTGCTGAGATTATGCATACAGATGAACCCACCGTTATAGACTACGGCTATGCATCCAAGTATCCCTCCAGTCCGAATACAGTAAGGAATATTGCGATCGGAGCTTTCATTGGAATCTTTTTATCCGCAGCTGTAATTATAGTACTGCATTTACTGGATGATACAATTAAGAGCTCAGAGGATATCGAGAAATATTTGGGCTTAAGTACGCTGGGCCTTATTCCGATTGAGGCCGGAGCAGCAAAGCAGGCAGAGCTGGACAAAAAGAAGCGTAGGAAGCAGTTACTTAAGTCAGCTGGCAGAAAGGGGTAAACAGGATGATTAAGATAGAGTTTTCAAAGCGTGAAGAGCTGGATTACAGAGCAAATGAATCTTATAAGACCCTAAGAACCAATATTCAGTTCTGCGGCAATGAGATCAAGGTGATCGCTTTCACCAGCTGTACTCCGAATGAAGGAAAATCAAGTGTATCCTTTAATCTGGCTGTGTCCTTTGCACAGAGCGGCAAGAAGGTAATTTTGATTGATGCGGATTTAAGAAAATCAGTTTTAGTTGGCCGTTATAAGGTGGGCGAGGTGGAATATGGCTTGACCCATTACTTATCAGGACAGAAGGAATTGAAGGATGTCCTGTGTCAGACGGATATCGAGCATATGGATATAATTTTCGCCGGTTCCTACAGTCCAAATCCGACTGAGCTGTTAAATCATAGCCGTTTTCTTAATATGGTTAACAAGCTGCGGGAAGAGTATGATTATGTGATTATAGATACCCCGCCTCTTGGTTCAGTTATTGACAGTGCCATTGTAGCAAAGATTTGTGATGGTGCCATAATTGTTATTGAGGCGAACGCTATCAGCTATAAATTTGCGCAGAATGTAAAGGACCAGCTGGAGAAATCAAATTGCAAAATCCTGGGCGCTATTCTGAACAAAGTCCAGATGGAGAAAAAGGGTTATTACGGCAAGTATTATGGTAAATACTATGGTAAGTATTATGGTACTTATGGTGATAAAAAAGAAAAATAGTTTGACACGCCCGGCAACATGTTATATAATAATGAATTGTGACGTGAGATACCTGAACCAAAGCCCCGGTAACAGTATCTTGGATCGTGATTAATAAAATGTATTGTGTCTGCTTATTGGATTAATAAATAAGTATGATTTTTTTGAGTTCAATCAGGAACAGACAGTATTTATAAGTGATAAGAATGATATCATTTATTAGGAGTTATATTTTTGTAAGGAGGTAAACCGATGAAAAGCTTTATGGCTAGTCCGGCAACAATTGAAAGAAAATGGTACGTAGTTGATGCTACAGGACATACATTAGGACGTCTCTCATCAGAGATTGCCGCAATTTTAAGAGGTAAGAACAAACCAACCTTTACACCTCATGTTGATACAGGTGATTATGTTATTGTTGTAAATGCAGACAAGATTAAGGTAACCGGTAAGAAGCTGGCACAGAAGATTTATTACAACCATTCCGATTATCCGGGCGGTATGAGGGAGACAACCCTGGCCCAGATGCTTGCTAAGGATTCTGCCGAGGTAATCAGACTTGCAGTAAAAGGCATGTTACCGAAGGGACCCTTGGGAAGAGATATGATTGGTAAATTACATGTATTTACGGGAGCTGAGCATACACATGCAGCACAGAAACCGGAAAATTTAGAGATTAAGTATTAATCATAGAGGTTGAAAGGAGGAAAATACATTGGCTAAGGCAAGATATTATGGAACCGGAAGAAGAAAGAGCAGTATTGCGAGAGTTTACCTTGTTCCCGGAACAGGCAAGGTTACAATAAATAAGAGAGAAATGGACAATTACTTTGGTCTGGAAACTCTGAAGTTAATCGTTCGTCAGCCGCTGGTACTGACCGAAACCCAGGATAAATTTGATGTATTGGTAAATGTTAAGGGCGGTGGCTTTACAGGCCAGGCCGGTGCAATCAGACATGGCATTTCAAGAGCATTATTACATGCAGATGCTGATTATCGTCCGGTACTCAAGAAGGCAGGTTTCCTGACAAGAGACCCGAGAATGAAGGAAAGAAAGAAGTACGGCTTAAAGGCAGCACGTCGTGCTCCTCAGTTCTCAAAGAGATAGTTCAAAGAATTTTAAAACCTCTAAGAACCCAGTGTTCTTAGGGGTTTTCTTTATTATGTCAATTGTTTAAAAATGCATTGACTTTGAGTATACTTGAAGGTGTATGTTGGTATTATTATAGTTGATACAAAACATAAATTTAATGCTTTTTAAGGAGGAATAACTTAATGGTAAATGTAAAAGGGAAATGGGCACTTATCACAGGTGCAAGCAGGGGAATTGGCTACTTAACAGCATTATTCATGGCAGAGCAAGGCTGTAACCTGGTTTTGCATGGCAGAACTACCGAACATTGTAGCAAGGTGCTTGAAGAAGTAAAGGCAAAAGGCGTAGAAGCCTATTCTGTTGCCGCAGAGCTTTCTGATTTAGAGCAGGTAGAGAAAATGTTATTGGAGATTGACAATTTAGGAGTTCAAATTGATATTGTCCTTAACAATGCAGGATTGCAAATAGCATACAGGAACGATTATTATAAAACTCCTGTTTCCGATTACACGGAAAGCTTTAAAATAAATACGATTGCACCGGCCATGATTTGCTATCATTTTTTGCCAAAAATGATTGAACGTGGCTTTGGCAGAGTGCTAAACACAACAAGCGGTATTCGTCTTGAGCCTGAACAGGCCGGCTATTCTGCAAGTAAAGCGGCACTGGATAAAATTACGATCGACTTAGGTTCCACACTGGAAGGAACGGATGTAATGATTAACCTGACCGATCCCGGCTGGTGCAGAACCGATTTAGGAGGTCCTCACGCACCAAATGCACCTGAAAGTGCTATCCCCGGAATCGTTGTCGGTGCATTTGTCGATGATAAAAAATCGGGAAGATATCTGAATGCTCCTTATTTTACGGGAATGTCATTGGAAGAAGCAGTTAAGTATGCTGAAACGAATTTTGACAGCCCATATAAAAAATAGAATGATACTGCCAATGCCATCGAAGGATTTAACCGGCAGCTCCGTAAAGTATACAAACATGGGCAAGAACCACTGGAAAATGGCCTTGCCCACAAGTAACTATTAGGATTTTAGTCTATATTTCTTGAATCAATGAGCTGTCAAGCGTATATTTTTCATTCTCCCAATAGTTCCCACCTTTTGCTGTAAAACGTATAATGCAATAGTCAGGATCTGTTGGACCAAGCGGATAATATTTTTCGTCACCTTCATGCCAGAAGTCAGCTTTCGTTTTATCATCTGTATAAATATCCATAAGGCCTAACAGCATTAAACCATGAATGCTTTGGAAATCACAGAAATATACTCCGGCATTGGGACAATTCCTCCATTGATCAAAACGAGCAGAAGATACATTTGTTGAAAACCAGAATGTGCGAATTCCTTCATGCTTTGCAATAAACATAGCTTTCATATTTGGAAAATAATTGTTATCGACAGAACTAACAACTGCAGTATTGCTGTTGCTTACTAACCGTGTAATATTCATTTTAATATGCTCATCCATTAGTAGCCTCCTAATTTGATTTTAGATTTTTTATTATTTTATTCAACTTTTCTTCAAACTCGGTTATTTCTTTCTCCGTAAAATCTTGATAAAACAGGGTATTCATCTTTTCGGAAACAGCATCATACATAGTACGGTAATTCTTTGCTTCATCAGTTAGAGTAATAAAAATTTGTCTTCTATTCTCTTTGTCGGAAGTCCTTACAACTAATCCGCCGGCCTCCATTCGATCTAGCATGCTTGTCAGAGTTGTTTTGGCCAAGGATGTTCGATTACTAATTTCTGTTATGGTCAATTTCTTATATTCCCATAATACATAAAGAATTTTGCCTTGAGCGCCATTAAAGGCGTCCACCCCACTTTCTTTTAGTAATTTTTCAAATGCTCGTTTTTGCAGCTGATGCACCTGTGAAACTAAAAAGCCACCAAATGTTTTCATTGCTCACCTCCCTATATAGTATAGTACTATATAGAATAAATGTCAATATATTAGCAGGGAGGTTTTATGGTATATTTTTTGTGATAACTGTGGTACTATACTTATGGGAATTTGTTTAAAAAGGAGATGAAAAGAAAGAGATTTTTCAACCATTATTTAAAGCAAAGGAAACAAAAGATTATGAAAAAAACAAGATTGTTATTGGATATATTAATTGTTATACTCGGGAATTTTCTCTATGCGGCGGGGGTGGTATTCTTTATCCTGCCTTCCGGGTTAATTACCGGAGGAACAACCGGCATTGCATTAAGTGTTCACCATTATTTCGGCTTGCCGGTATCCTATTTTGTCTTTAGCTTTAATGTACTTATGTTCCTGTTGGGCTTTCTGTTTCTTGGCAAAACCTTCGCACTGACCACGCTAATCAGTACCTTCTGCTATCCCTTTGCTTTGGAGCTGCTGCAAAAAACAGCAGGAGGGTTCAAAGTGACGGATGATATTTTCCTGTGTACACTATTTGGAGGACTCTGCATCGGAGCGTCCATTGCTGTTGTTATCCGGGCGGGAGCCAGCACGGGAGGTATGGATATACCGCCGTTAATTCTTAACAAGTATACACGCATCTCCGTGTCGGTCAGTCTGTATATTGGGGACTGCATCATACTTGCATTACAGGCTGCCTTCAGTAACAAAGAGAAAATCCTTTATGGAATCGTATTGGTTTTGGTATATTCTATTGTACTGGATAAGCTTCTAATGCTTGGAACGAATAAAATGCAGTTAAAAATAGTAAGCAGTAAGATTGAAGAGATAAAGGAAGCAATCATATCGGAGATTGACAGAGGAGTAACGCTCCTGCACGGCAGAACGGGATATCTGGAGAAAGAGACGGATATTTTGCTAAGTGTGGTTTCCAACAGGGAGCTTTATAAGGTGGAAAAGCTTGTCCGCCAAATCGATGAAGATGCCTTTGTTATGATCAGCCGTGTCAGTGAAGTAAGAGGACGGGGTTTTACGGAAGGAAAGAAATATCTTAAAAAATAACCGGAGGAGAAAATGAGACGAAATTGCAGTCTTGACGAAATATCGGACGGAACATTATATACATCAAATGAGCTTGCAAAGCTAAGCTGCAATAGCTGTAAGGGAGCAGCTTCCTGCTGCCATGGAATGGGTAATACAATTATTCTGGACCCTTATGATGTCTATCGCTTATCGGCAAATCTCAAGGCTGGCTTTGAGGAATTGCTGAAGGATAAAATAGAATTGAACCTGGTGGATGGAATTATTCTTCCAAATCTGAAAATGGCAGGGCCCTCCGAAGGCTGTGCATTTCTTGGACAGGAAGGAAAATGCAGCATTCATGCCTCCCGTCCTGGAATATGCAGGCTATTTCCCCTTGGAAGGTATTATGATAACCACAATTTTAAATACTTCTTACAGGTGGGAGAATGCCGTAATACCTCCGCAACGAAGATAAAAATCAGCAAATGGCTTGAGACACCGGCGCTAAATACCTACGAAAGGTTTTTGGTTGACTGGCATTATTTCCTGAATGATGTGGAAGGCATTATTAAGAATACGCAGGATGAAAAATTAATAAAAAATCTGAACCTGTGTATTCTAAACGGTTTTTACATAAGAAAATATAATGAAAACATGGATTTCTACCAGCAGTTCTATGAACGGCTTAAGAGTATAGCAGACATAATAAAAGTGTAAGCAACCGGATGCCATTGGAACAACTGATAGAATCAGCAGAAAAACAGGATCGCTTTTGCAATTCATGCAGCGATCCTGTTTAAATTTATTTAGTACTGATGTAAGGACTCACCATTCGACTCGATCACCTTCTTATACCAATGGGCGGAATCCTTAAGAAGCCGCTGCCCTGTCTGAAAATCAACATAAATCAGACCAAACCGGTCATTATAGCCATTCGCCCATTCGAAATTATCCATGAGTGACCAGGCAAAATACCCGGTAATTGGATGTCCCTCCTTTGCCGCCTGTTCTAATCCCAGAAGATAACGGTTCATATAATCAATTCTGTTCGGGTCGTGGACCTGTCCATCCAGTGAGACGGCATCATGTGCCGACATGCCATTTTCCGTGATATAATAAGGAAGGTGGTATCTGCCGCAGTTTTCCACAGCACCCCAATATAACGCACTGGGAGTGATTGACCAGCCGATTGCTGTTCTGGGGGTCCCATCCGGAAGCTTCACTGCAATAGGCTGGCCTTTCTCGCCAGCCTTAAAGGTATTTCCCCAGTAGATATTTGCTCCAACGAAATCGATTGGCTGGTTGATAAGCTGCATATTTTCTTTAGAATAATTGGGCATGATGTCCTGGGCAGATGCCAGTAATCCTTCAGGGTATTTGCCCAAAACGATAGGATCAAGCCAATACACATCGGTGCCTATAAAGTTATCCCTGCTTGCAGCAGCATATGCTTCCTTTGCAGCCTTGACATCCTCAGGGCTTTCAGAAGCAGGAATTGCCGGGCAGGTTGCCATTACGATGCCGATTTGAACCGGCTGCTTTGCATACTCTCTAAGCGCCTTTACTGCGGTCCCGTGTGCCGTAAGAATATTATGACCAATTTGCAGGCTTTCCTTTTTACCAAGCCTATGACCGGGAGCATGGTCGCCGCCTACATATCCATTACCTAAGATAACCTGGGGCTCATTTATTGTCATAAAGTACCTTACACGGTCAGAATAGCATTGGGCAACAAGCTTTGCATAATCTCCAAACCAGGTTGCTATCTCCGGATTTAACCAGCCTCCCTGCTGATGAAGAGCATAGGGAAGATCCCAATGGTAAAGGGTGATATATGGTTCTATCTTATATTCCAGAAGCTTATTGATTAAGCGGTTATAAAAATCGATGCCGGCCTGGAAGATTTCACCGGTTCCATTTGGGAGAAGCCTGGACCAGCTGATTGAAAAACGGTAGGCTTTTAACCCCATTTTTGCCATCAGCTCGACATCCTCCTCCATACGGTTATAATGATCACAGGCGATATCGCCGTTTTGCCCGCCGAATATCTTACCCTCTTCCTTACAGAAGGTATCCCATATATTTAAACCCTTGCCATCTGAATACGCGGCTCCCTCGATCTGATAGGAAGAGGTGGCTGCACCCCAGATAAAATCTTTGTTAAAACCCATTTCATGTATGCCTCCTTGTCGTAATAGATTCATTTTACTACAAATGCCGCTTGTTGTAACGAGATAATTTTACATAAATTTTTTTGATTATATGCAACCCGGATATTATAAAATGTGATTATATCATTGTAATAGATAATAAATGCATTTATTAATCCATACAAAACTGATCGAGGGAGGGATAAGTTTGCAGGAGGAGTTATTGATTAAACGACTGAAACGGCATGATATGGCAGCATTTGAGGAGGTTGTAAACACCTATAAAAATTATGTCGGTGCAGTTGTAAGAAGCAAAATCTCAGCTTCAATGGAGCCGGAGGATGTAGAAGAGGTGGTTGCGGACGTCTTTTTTGCACTATGGAAGCAACATGACAAACTGAATCCGAATAAAGGGAGTATCAAGAATTATCTTGGTGTGATCGCGCGGAATATGGCTGTCAATAAGTTGAGAAATTATAAAAACACCGTTGCCCTGGAGGAGGATATGGAGCTGCAAGGCAGTACTTCGCCGGAGAACGAATTTCTTGACAAGGAAGCAAGGAGCAATTTGACGGCTGAGATTGCATTGCTGAAATCTCCGGACAGGGAAATATTTATAAGGTACCATATGGACGGGGAGTCGATCAATGACATTGCCTCAGAGCTTAAGCTTAACCCGAATACGGTCAAAGCCAAGCTGGCAAGAGCCAGAAAGAAATTAAAAAAACAATTATCAGAAAGGGGATATTGTTATGAAGGCTAACAGAAGCAGATGTTCAGAATTAAGTATACAAAGCGAGCTTGATATCGTGGATTCCATTGAGTCAATGGAAGCGGAGATGGAATTATCGTCGGATAAAATCATGCGCATATTGAAGGGAAAGATATCGAAGGAGCGCAAAAGAAAAATGTATAAGAATTTTTCAATGGCCGGTGCGGCAGCCTGTGTAATGCTTGCATTGGTGCTGAACTGGAATGCTGTCTATACCTTTGCCTCCGGATTATTTACAAGGAATACAGTACAATCTGAGAATGGAACAGTGATTGCCCAGCAGGATCTGGATAAGATTACGATATCATGGCCGGATACCATGGATGAATATGGCACTTATGTCGCATCCAAAAATTATTCCTCTCTGGAGGATACGGCAAATGCCCTGGGGATTGATATACTTCAGAATTCCATGGCCTGGGATAATACCTATGACAATAAGGTATTATTGACACTTCCGGTGGAGGACGAAAGCCTTGGTATAATTACAAGCATAGGAACAATTTGGGATAAGGGCTATATTATTGGGGATATTCAGAATATTGAAGAGCATAACGGAGGACTTACATTTAATCCGGGTGAGCGTTTCAAGGATGTGGTACGATTGACAATAAGCTTTTCCATTGACGGACTGCCAATGACCACCACGGAATATGTTCATACCTTCCAGCAGATGAGATTGCTTGAGACCTATCAAAGTCCCAACGGTATCGAAGCTCAAATCTTTGTAAGCGGTGCTTCGATCAATGCGGTCTTTTATCACGGGGGTATGGAATATCTTCTTTCAGGTACTGTTAATACGGAAGTCTATGAGGATATCATCGACGCCTTCTACTAAAATTTCTATGAATAGCTAAGAGAATACCACAAAATGATGACCCCGGCTGCGGAAAACCTATTTCTATTCCCGCAGCCGGGATTACTATTTTACAGCATCTCCGTCTATATCCATCCTCCGTCCAGTCCGATAATCTGTCCGGTCAGATATTCGTTTTTATATGCCAGGTGGTATACCAGGTCGGCTACTTCCTCGGCCCTCCCAAGACGGCTGGCCGGTATTTCATCAATTAAACGAATCAGCTCTTCGTCAGTCAGAAACTGGTTCATCTCCGTGTCAATAGCACCGCAGGCCACTGCATTAACCTGAATATTACTGGGAGCAAGCTCCTTAGCCAGGGCTTTTGTAAATGCGTTCATACCGCCCTTTGAGGCGGAATAAGCGACCTCACAGGAAGCCCCGGTATTGCCCCAGACTGAGGAAATATTGATGATTTTGCCGGATTTACTATGAACCATGTCCGGTATGGCAAGGGAGCAGCAGTTATATACAGAGGTCAGATTTGTGGTGATCACCCTGTTCCAATCCTCCGGGGTCATGTCGGTGAACAATCCTACGTATGCAATTCCCGCGTTATTGACCAGAACATCGACAGAGCCATAGAGCTTCTTGATCTGTGCGAAAAGCTCTCTTGCGGCAGCGATATCGCCCATATCTCCAAGATAAGCGTGACAGGACACCTGATAGGTTTCTATTTCCGCTTTTGTTTTTAGCAGGTCCTCCTCCCGATGGGCACAGTTAATAATGACATTATAGCCCTTCTTTGCAAACTTTACGGCAATTGCCTTGCCTATTCCGCGAGAGGAACCCGTAACAAGCACAGTTTTTTTGTTCATTTCAACCTCCATGCTGCCATACGGCATTTCAAATGATAGATTATTAGATACACAGTATACCACATTTTACCCTGGAAATAAACAACTCCCCCGAAACATTGATAAACCTTGCGCCGTATGCTAAAATAAGGAGTAAGAGGTGCAGGATATGAAACGAAGAACAACCAGATTGTTTATTAAAATATTTATCAGATCATTTATCATCGTAATACTATTATTACTAGCCGGAGTATTAAGCTATAAAGCGGCTATGCTTTATTGGCAGCCGGACAGAGAGCAGGCGGAGGTTGCTTACCAGGAGGATACGAATACAGGGGAGATAGCAGTAACTGATCAGGAGGGTGTCTCGAAGAATTTAATCTGCTGCTATGAGGAAGAGACCCAGGAGATTACAAAGCTTGTACTTGAGGTATTCGACAGTGATACGAATAAGTTTACATATGTCACAATACCCGTCAGAACACAGCTGACCCTATCAAATACCCTATACCAGAAGCTGATATTAGACGATCCTGAGATACCCCAGATACTAAAGCTATCCACGATTACAAAATACTTAAGCGGCAATAAAGCATATGCGGATGAAGTTCTGATTGCGGAGGAGCTGCTGAAAACGGACATTAATTATTATACGGTAATTCCGAAAGAAACCTATGATACGATATTCAAGGAAAAACAGGTACAGCAGTCCGACCAGTACGATTCCGTACCAATGGAGGTATTTACAAGCGATTATAAGAAATTTCTGAAAACACTGGATACACAGGAAAAGCTGAGTGCCTATATCGAAGAGCTTTACCCACAGCTTAAATCCGACCTTTCACTTACGGATAAATTAAGTCTTGCGGAGAATTATAGCCAGGCAGTGCTGGGAGAGGTGGCCTTTGAGCTGCTTCCAGGCAAAAACTTGAACAATGCCTATGAAATGAATGCCGATTTAACCAGCCAGCTGTTCGAGGAGCTCTCAGGCATTGATTGATTTACAGATTATAATTGATAATTGTTTCGGAAGGAAGGCCTGCGATGATAATTCATTGCGGGCCTTCTCCCGGCAAAGCCATTCTTCGTGCAGCATGCATAAACTGCAGCTGTTATGTATACCATACAAATAATGGTACTGTGCAAAATGGTTAAGGAGCTGGACCGAAATATGAAATTGTGGAATAAGAAATTATTGCTAATCAGGAAATATCTTGTCATCGTAATGGGATCAGTACTCATGGCGGTATCGGTTAACCTGATCTTTGAACCGATGGGGCTGGTAACGGGGGGAGTATCAGGTCTCGCCATTGTAGTAAAGTATGTAACGAAGAGCTGGGTGCCCGGAGGAATTCCAATTTGGCTGTTTACAATCGTGTGCAATATTTTGCTGTTTACCCTGACTGCCTGGATGAGAGGGCTTAAGTTTTTGGTATCTGCTGTCTTTGGAACCGTAGCCTTTATTCTTGCACTGATGATAATTCCTGTTTATGATTTGAAGATAGAGGACTATCTCCTTGGAGCTATTCTTGGCGGAGTCATCGGGGGTATCGGAATCGGACTTGTCTTTTCTGCACAGGCCTCCACGGGAGGTACAGACCTTCTGGCCAATATTATTCATACGACGAAAAAACATATATCCATTCCGCAGATATTGAATTTTGTTGATGGCTTTGTGATCCTGGCCGGTGCAGTCGTCTTTGGCCTTGGAAATGCTTTGTATGCAATAATCGCTGTTTTTATCACCTCCAAGGTATCGGACGGTATTCTGGAAGGCTTGAAATTCGCCAAGATGGCCTATATTATTTCAGATCAATATAAGGAAATTGCGGACGCTATACTGCATCAGATTGGACGCGGTGTAACCGGTGTGAGCGCCACTGGAATGTATTCGGATCAGGATAAAAAGATGCTTTTTTGCGTGGTTTCCAAGAAAGAAATCGTTAAAATAATAGAGATTGCGCAGAAAATCGATAAGAAATCCTTTGTGATTATCAGTGATGTAAGGGAGGTTATGGGAGAGGGCTTTATTGAATATAGACAGTAATTTTGGCGATTATTTAGCGTATTATCGGTAAATCTACTTATTTTGAAAATAGATATACAAATTATACAAAAGGGCAAAATCTATTTTGTTGAAATGGGATATGGTACTAACCCTGCAAATAGTGTATCATTACAATTATAGTAATAGTACATGAATACAGGAAACATAGAACAATTAGGAGGATATAACATGGCAAGCTTATCATTAAAGAACATATGCAAACAATATCCTAACGGAGTAGTAGCTGTAAAAGACTTCAATCTTGAAATAGCAGATAGAGAATTTATCATCTTCGTAGGACCGTCCGGTTGCGGTAAATCAACAACACTTCGTATGATCGCAGGACTGGAAGAAATTTCACAGGGCGAGCTTTGGATCGCAGATAAATTAGTTAACGATGTAGAACCTAAGGATAGAGATATCGCGATGGTATTCCAGAACTACGCATTATATCCCCATATGTCAGTTTATGATAACATGGCATTTGGTCTGAAATTAAGAAAGGTTCCGAAGGATCAGATTGACAAGCAGGTACATGAGGCTGCTAAGATTCTTGATATTGAGCATTTGTTAGACCGTAAGCCGAAGGCTCTCTCCGGTGGTCAGAGACAGCGTGTTGCCATGGGTCGTGCTATCGTTCGTAATCCTAAGGTATTCCTTATGGATGAGCCGTTATCAAACCTTGATGCTAAGTTAAGAGTACAGATGCGTATCGAGATCTCCAAGCTGCATCAGAGATTACAGACAACCATCATTTATGTAACACATGACCAGACAGAGGCTATGACTCTTGGTACCAGAATCGTTGTTATGAAGGATGGTTTAATTCAGCAGGTAGATACCCCTCAGAATTTATATGACAAGCCCAAGAACCTGTTCGTAGCAGGCTTCATGGGATCTCCGCAGATGAATATGATTGATGCAACCATCGTTAAGAAGGGTACGGATGTATATGCAACCTTCGGCGCTAACTCTGTAAAGATTCCGGAAGGAAAAGCCAAGAAGGTTATTGATGGCGGCTATGAAGGAAAGACAGTTGTTATCGGTATCCGTCCTGAGGATATTCATGATGAGGAAATGTTCTTAAGCAGCTCACCGGACAGCATTATTGAAGCTACTGTAAGAGTATATGAGTTGTTGGGTGCAGAAGTATTCTTATACTTCACTGTTGATGAGACCTTGGAAATTACTGCACGTGTTAATCCTCGTACAACAGCAAGACCGGATGATACCTTAAAGATTGCATTTGATATGTCTAAACTGCATATCTTTGATAAAGAGACAGAGCAGGTTATTACAAACTAATTCAAAGTAGCCGGCATAGAAGCGGCTTGCGATAGTTATACGGTTATCATAATATAAGATAGAGGGCAGGGAATTAAATTCCCTGCCTTTTTTGCGTGATAAAATTAAGTTAAAATAGTATCTGAATAATAAATTATGCAGTGAAATAAAGCATAATAATATGTTGTATTTTGTTAAATAATATCGAATTATTTGTTGATGCAGGATAGAGCAAATCTTGCCGTATCATTAAATTTATGGTAAAATAGTACTAGATAACGATCTAAAAACAAAAGAAAGGATATGCATGGAACGGGCAGGAGGAATACGTATGAGAAAGCACAGACAGAAAGGTATTAACAGAAAAATCAGTATTCTGATTTCGGCTTCAATTATTATCTCAATATTTTGCATTTCGGCGATTAATTTTGTAATCTCCAGAGATGAGATTAACAAATCCAATAAAATTATTTTGGAAAATGCCATTGAGACAAGTCTTGCGGAAATCAACAGAAATTATTCCTATACAACGGGAGAAGAGCAATGGATGACGCAGGAGGCGGCGAAGGAGGCTTCTATAGCTGCCATTGGTTTGCTTCAGGATAATGGGACGGATTCCGTATCTTCGGCTACCCAGGAAGAGACAGATGCTACCTCCTCTGCTACAGAAAACTCTTATATGAAGAATCATTTCTTAAATCTTGGCGAATATGGATATATTTTTATTGTGAATTCCCAGGGTGATGTGATATACCATCCGTTCCTGAAGGATAATATTAATAATTTACAGTCAAGTGACGGAAGATATATTATACAGGATATGATCTCTTTGGCAAAATCGGGAGGCGGCATATTAAATTACTCCTTAAAGGAGCAGGACAGTGCGGTAATGGACGGTAAAACCGTATATACAAAATACTTTCCTTATTGGGACTGGGTAGTGTCTGCGGTTATTTATGATGATGAATTAGCCAGCGGATCAAACCGGATTCTGGTCAATAATCTGATCTGGGGGGCAGTTATTCTGGTGGTTTCACTGACCTTAGCCATTGGCCTATCTTCAAGAATTACGAAGCCGATCAGGATAATATCAGAGATCTTAAAGGAAGTATCCGATGGAGACCTGACACAGCAAAAGCTTCACATCAGGAGCAAGGATGAAACGAAGCTGCTGGCGGATTCGGTTAACAGCCTTTTAGACAACTTAAATCGAATCCTTCGAAGTATGATTCATTCCAGTGATCACCTGGAGGGCTTTGCACAGGAGCTAAGCAGTTCCTCGGAGATTGTATCTCAGGCAACGGAAGAGGTGACCATGTCCATAAGCCAGATGGCTGATCTGACCCAGGATCAGTTCAGGAAGACCCAGGATGCGTCGGAGGAGGTCGCTCTATTGGGCGAGTATATCAAGGAGGCGGCTGATACCGGTGTCAGGATTGAGGCGGTAGCCCAGCAGAATCTGGAGCTTAAGGAGGAGGGGTTATCCTCTGTAAAGCTTTTGATGGAAGCAAATAATGAGAATTTGGCGAATTCCTCGGAAATTGAACATGTTATCCATAATATCAACGAACATTCCAAGGATATTGATGTGATCACCATCATTATAACGAATGTGGCAAAGCAGACCAATCTGCTGGCTTTGAATGCAAGCATTGAAGCAGCAAGGGCAGGTGAGCATGGTACCGGATTTAGTGTGGTTGCAGAGGAAATCCGCAAGCTTGCCAATGAAACAGCCATTGCCACAGAGAATATCAGAAATAAGATTGATCAGATGAAGGAGCAATCGGAAGAGGCTGTTAAGTTCATCGAGATTAACAGGGTAGGAGTGGAAAAAATTAACCACAGTGTACAGCAGACCCAGGATGTTATGAAGAAAACTGAGGAGGGACTGCAGCAGCTGCTTCAGGGAATTCAGTTAATCTCGAATCGAAATATGGAGATTAACCATAAGAAGAACGATATTCTGGAACAGCTTGAAAGTGTCGCAAAAACAGCGGAGGAAAATTCTGCATCAGCTCAGCAGATATCTGCGGCTGCTCAGGAACAGGCTGCGACTTTGGACAGAATTATCTATAACATTGCCCAGCTTCATAATATGTCAAAGGAACTGAATGATATCATTAATCAGTTTAAGATAGAACAGGAGACATAAAAAAGTCTGATATTTACTACGGGAGCACAGTGTTGCTCCCGGTTTTTATTCGCCTGCAGGGCGAACTCTTTGAGGGAAAACTTTAAATAAATATATAGTTTAGTTATAATACTAATGTGTTTCTCTCTAAATTTGATAAATATATACGAAGGTTTCTATGCAAAATTTATAATTTTAGTTTACTTATGACGAATTCAGTGTTAAAATAACTTTGCAATACATGAATTTTAAAGAAAAATAGAAATATAATAGTAAGGAGTGAAAACATGATTTCCAATCAAATTCTTCAGAGCACCATTGACGGATTAAAAGGGATCACTCGTATCGATATTTGTGTTATGGATACGGAAGGAAAAGTACTGGCTACTACGATAGATAATGCAGAGCAATATGAGAATGCAGTTATGGCATTCGTTGCTTCTCCGGCAGACAGTCAGGCGATTCAGGGTTATCAATTTTTTAAAGTATTTGATGAGCATCAATTAGAGTATGTAATTCTTGCCAAGGGTGACAGTGAAGATGTATTCATGATTGGAAAGATAGCATCCTTTCAGATACAAAATCTGCTTGTCGCTTATAAAGAGCGTTACGACAAGGATAATTTTATTAAAAACCTGTTGCTGGATAATCTGCTGCTGGTGGATATCTATAACCGCGCAAAGAAGCTTCATATTGATACGGAGGCAAGGCGAGTTGTATATATCATTGAAACCAAGAACGAAAAAGATGCCAATGCTCTGGAAACAGTGAGAAGCCTTTTCTCGGGAAAAACAAAGGATTTTATAACTGCGGTGGACGAGAAGAATATTATTCTTGTCAAGGAAGTAAAACAGAGTGAGACCTATGATGATTTGAATAAAACAGCAAAGGTCATTTTGGATATGCTCAATACCGAGGCTATGACGAAGGTGCATGTAGCATACGGAACGATAGTAAATGAAATTAAGGATGTATCAAGGTCCTACAAGGAAGCGAAGATGGCCCTCGATGTAGGAAAGATTTTCTACAGCGGAAGAAATGTAGTGGCATACAATAATCTTGGTATTGGAAGATTAATTTATCAGTTGCCGATGCCTCTTTGTAAAATGTTCATCAAGGAAATTTTCGAAGGGAAATCTCCCGATGATTTTGACGAAGAAACGCTTACTACAATCAACAAGTTCTTTGAAAACAGTCTGAATGTATCTGAAACCTCAAGACAACTGTATATCCACCGTAATACCCTGGTTTACCGTTTGGATAAACTCCAGAAAAGCACCAACCTTGACCTGCGGGTATTTGAAGATGCAATTACATTTAAGATTGCACTTATGGTAGTAAAATACATGAAGTATATGGAACAACTGGATTATTAAGATAAAGGGCTGTTGCAAAACATAAATCATGCTTTTCATGTTTTGTAGCAGCCAGTTTTCTCTATTGCATATTTTATTTAAAATTAATATTATTTGCCTGGGGGTAAATGCGCGCAGAAATGAGGTCATCTATGAAGAAGAATTTTACAAGCGGGTTAATAACAGGTCTATGTAGTGCTATATTGTTGTTTATCATTGTAGGCTCCTTGTTTATCATGGTGCAGTCGAAGGCAGAGGGAAATGCCGGAGATTCTTCCTCTAAAAAGGATTCGACAAAGCAGGAAGAAATTGAATATGATCAGATTGTTCAAAAGCTGACCTATCTCCAGACACTGGTGGATAATTATTATCTGGAGGACATCAGCAAGACGGATTTTGCAGACGGGATATATAAGGGCTTTATCGCAAGCCTGGATGATCCATATTCGGTATATTATACCGCCGATGAATACAGTGCGTTGATGGAAAGTTCATCGGGAACATATTGCGGTATCGGTGCTACCGTAAGCCAGGATGCAAAAACCGGTGTGATAACCATTGTAAAGCCATTTTCAACCGGACCGGCCTATAAGGCAGGTATTCTGCCGGGAGATATTCTTTACAAGGTAAATGATGAAGAGGTCACCGGAGTTGATTTATCCAAGGTAGTCAGTGAGATGAAGGGAAAAGAAGGCACGACAGTAAAGATAACAATTGTCAGGGAAGGGGAAGCCGACCCGCTGGATTTTACTGTAACCAGAGAAAAAATCGAGGTGCCTACCATTGAATACCAGATGTTAGACAATAAGATCGGATATATTGTCATAAGTGAATTTGATGAAGTGACAGTTAACCAGTTCATCGCAGCGGTTAATAAGCTTGAGAAGGACGGAATGACGGGCCTCATTGTAGATGTAAGAGATAATCCGGGTGGTCTGCTTGCCTCTGTAGTCAAGATTCTGGACCGTCTTCTTCCGCCGGAGCTTATCGTCTATACGGAGGATAAGAATGGAAACCGTGATGAACAAAAGGCTGTTGACAATAAAAAGATAAGTGTTCCTATGGCAGTACTGATTAACGGACAGAGTGCCAGCGCCTCCGAAATATTTGCCGGAACCCTTCAGGACTATAAGGTGGCTACCATCGTAGGTACAACAAGCTTCGGCAAGGGTATCGTACAAAAGGTAATTCCGTTATCCGATGGAACGGCCGTCAAGCTTACCATATCCAAGTATTACACACCGAATGGCCGCAATATCCACGGAAAGGGCATCACGCCGGATGTTGAGGTGGAGCTGAAGGATGAGCTGAAAAATGAAGTGGTTATTCCCATCGATAAGGATAATCAGCTGCAGGAAGCAATTAAGCTTATTAAGAATAAAATAAAAAAATAAGGTTGAAAGGGGCGCAGGGATAATCCTTGCGTCCCTTATTATATACCAATCTTTCGTAGACGCTTCTTCTTTTGCAGACTTCTATTTCGTTTGTAACAGAAAATTTTCAATTACCTATAATGTTAATTGGGAATCTTCCGATAAATATTATAGATTGATAGAAATAAAACAGCATTGAATAGGTGGTGATCAGGATGCGAATCGATGCATTTAACAAAATCAGTGAATTATACAAAACGAGCAGTGTGAAGAAAACAACCAAAGCAGAGGGAAGCAGCTTCAGTGACATGCTTGAGTTATCACAGACAGGCAAGGACTATCAGGTGGCCAAGCAGATCGTAGCGCGTACTCCCGATGTCAGAGAAGCGAAGATCAGCGAGATCAAGGAGCGTATGGAGGCTGGAACCTACAACGTGACAATTGAGGATGTCGCAAATAAGCTTGCAGATAAGGCAGAGGATTAACAGACGACCGGGTTAATAAGGACAGGGTATATTGAGAAAGAGGGTTAACAGTGGCTAGCTTAATTGATGAATTGATTGATACTTTGCAAAAAGAATATGAGGTTTATCAGCAGCTGGTGCCGATTGTGGAGCAGAAAACCCAGGTTATTGTTAAGAATGACCTGATTTCCCTGCAGGAGATTACCGGCAAGGAGCAAGCAGCTGTTGATCAGATCAGTATGCTGGAGCATAGAAGAGAAACCGTTATGAGAGATATTAAGACGGTAATTAACCGCAAAAACGGTGACTTGAATTTACAGACATTGATTAAATTAATCAGCAAGCAGCCGAAGGAACAGAAGGCTCTGGAGACGCTGCATGATAATCTGAAACGTATTATTCAAAGACTGGTTTATGCAAATAACAGGAATAAATCGTTAATTAAACACTCTCTGGAGATGATAGAATTCAATATGAATTTTATTCAAAGTACAAGGATGATTCCAGGAAATAACTATACAAGAGGTGCCTCACAGTATATGATGCAGACGCCGGGAACAGGGATGTTCGACGCAAAGCAATAACAACACAAGGTAAGGTGGGTTCATGAGTTCATTAAACGGCTTATACATTGGTGTATCAGGCTTGAATGTCAGTCAGGCTGCTTTGAACATAACATCTCATAATTTGGCGAATGTTGATACCGACGGTTTTGTAAGACAGCAGGCGGTATTGACGGATTTTGGGTATATTAAATTAGGTGATTCCTATGTGTCCACCATGCAAAAGGGACTGGGCGCTAATTTTGCTACGGTAAAGCAGGTGAGGGATACCTTTCTAGATCAGGCCTATCGCCAGGAAATTGGCCGAGAGGCCTTTTATGAATCACAATATGATGCAGTCGGAGAGGTCGAGAGCTTCTTTGGTGAACTGGAGGGTGAGTCCTTTCAGGATACAATGGGTGACCTTTGGACATCCCTGCAGGAGCTGGCTAAGGAACCGGACAGCGTGGTGACAAGAGCTTCCCTGATACAGACTGCCGTATCCTTTCTGGAGAGGGCGGATAATATCTCGAAGCAGCTCAAGGATTACCAGGTTAACCTGAATACACAAATTCAGAATCAGGTAGACCGGATCAATGAGATCGGTGATGAGTTAAAAAAATTAAATGTCCAAATCAGACAATATGAGAGTACAGGAAGGGAGAAAGCCAACGATCTTCGGGATCAGAGGAATTCCCTGCTTGATGAATTGGGGAAATTAGCGAATATTACATATAAAGAGAATTCCAACGGGATGATAAACGTAAATCTGGAGGGTGCATCCTTTGTGACGGAGGATACGGTTTTTAAGCTCCAGACGGTTAAGATGAGCGAGGATTCCGAGATGCTTAAGCCCGTATGGGTTGCCCATGGGGGTTCTGATGTTTTTAATCTCGATACGGAGGCCTCCTCGGACTATGATACGGATATTGGATCCTTGAAGGGACTGCTGACAGCAAGGGGATATAAACAGGCAAATTATACGGATATACCCAAAAAAGAGGATTATGAGTCCGATGCCCTTTATAATCTGGCGGTCAGTGATTATAACAACCGGACCAACTCATCGGTAATTATGACGGTCCAGGCTGAATTTGACCAGCTGATTCATGGGATTGTGACAACCATCAACGACGTTCTAAGTCCGAATAAGGAAGTAACCTTAGTCGATGGTACCACAATAAAGATTCTGGATACGGACAAGGCCCCGGTAGGACTTGACGATAACAGTACCATGGGAGAAGCCCTTTTTAACAGAAAATCGATGGACCGCTACAGTGAGGAGCAGGAGATACAGATACTGGATGAAACAGGCGCTACGGTGACGATTACCGCACGTGTTTACAATGAGGAGGATCCGGCGGATACATCATCTCTTTTCACCCTTGGCGAAATTGAGGTTAACCCGGATGTCATGCAAAATTATGCATACATACCGTTATCCAGTAACAGCGGCTCCGCAGATTATGATGTCAATACGGTAAACGAGCTGCTGACAAAATGGCAGGAGACTTTTTCAACACTCAATCCCAATACACTGACACAGAATAATTTTGACGATTATTATACCTCCTTTATCTCGAATCTTGCAAACCGGGGTGAGCAGCTGAATACAATCAGTACGAACCAGGCTTCCATGGTAAACAGTATCAATAATCAAAGAACACAGGTGACGGGCGTTTCCTCGGATGAGGAGCTGACAAATTTAATCAAATATCAGCATGCATACAACGCTTCCGCCCGCTATGTAAATGTGGTAAGTGAGATGCTAAAGGATGTTATCGATAAACTTTAGATGAAACAATAAGCAGTGTAGAAATGGAGGAAATATGTCATCTACATTTTTTGGAATGAATATCGGAAAGACCGGTTTGTATGCCTATCAATCGGCGCTGGATACAACTGCCCACAATATTACGAATGCCGAGACGGACGGATATTCCAGACAGATCATGTCACAGAAGGCCGCTAAGGCACAGTCGGTAAGCAGTACCTATGGTATGCAGGGGACCGGAGTTGCAGTATCCGGTGTAACCCAGGAAAGAGACAGCTATTATGATATAAAGTATTGGAAGAATAATACGATATACGGAGAATATTCGACAAAGTCCTACTACATGACAGAGATTGAAAACTATTTCAATGATGTCAGCGTGGACGGCTTTACGACTACCTATAATTCACTAAATGACAGTCTGCAGGAGCTTCAGAAAAATCCCTCCAGTCTGACAGTCCGTACCCAGGTCATCAATTATGCAAAGAGCCTTACGGAATATTTCAATTCCGTATCGGAGGATCTGAACAGTATACAGGAGGAGTGTAATTTTGAGATCCGCAACCAGGTGGATCAGATCAACTCCACGACAAATCAGATTGCGGCACTGACCCAGCAGATTAATACCCTTGAGGTTAATGGGGGCACAGCCAATGATTTAAGGGATCAGAGAGCGCTTTTAATCGATGAGCTTTCGAAGATTGGTAATATATCCGTTACGGAGAAAGCCGTTGGTACCTCCGGTGGGCTTACCAGCTATGTGGTCAAAATGAATGGCGGAACCCTGGTGGACGGCAATAAAAGCTATAAGCTTTCGGTAGTGCCCCGGTCGGAGAAGGTAAATCAGAATGATATTGACGGTTTATATGATATTAAATGGGAAAATGATCAGGATTTCGATACCTACAGCAGCAATCTGGGCGGTTCCTTACAGGCTTTATTCGAGGTTCGCGACGGAAACAATCAGTATAATCTGCAGGGAACAGTCAGTGCAAGCTCAGGGGATACCTATGTGACTATGACCGATACCAATATCAATGCCGTAGAGAAACTGAATATTCCTGAAGCCGGAACAATAACGGTTGGCAACCGGGAGTATGCATACACGGGCTTTGAGGTCACCACGGATGCATCTACCGGGAATTTCATATATACCTTTGAGCTTAAAAGTCCGGTTACCGCCGATGCGGATGAAGCAACCGCAGGCATTGGCCAGAGCATTGATTATAAGGGTGTTCCCTATTATATGGCTAAAATGAATGAATTGGCACGTACCTTTGCCAAGGCATTTAACACGGTAGAGCGAAAGGGCGTGGATTTAAACGGTCAGGAAGGAACGGATTTCTTTACGGCCACCAGCAAGATAAACGGAAGGGAATATACCTTTGGTCCGCTGGAAAGCTCGGAGGATTATGAATATTATGATCCGGATACCTTCAATTCACAGACGGGCGGCTATTATGAAGAGATTGCCGATAATGAACCCTTATACGGCTCCTATTACTTCATGACTGCTTCGAATTTTACGGTAAATTCAGATTTGCTGGAGGACCCGAACCGGATGACGACTGCTACTGAGGAAGTTGACGGTCAGGAAAGCAATGATATTGTAGATGAACTGATTGCATTAAAGGATAACAAGAAGATGTTTGATACCGGTGCGGCGGACGGCTTTTTTCAGACGCTGGTGGCAGAAATCGGTATAGATGCTGATAAGGCCAATACATTTTCGGACAGCCAGTCAAATATTATAAATACAATCAAAAATCAAAGATTGTCCATATCGGGTGTTGATGTGGATGAGGAAGCAATGAATCTGGTCCGTTACCAAAATGCCTATAATCTTTCGGCTAAGGTTATCACTGTTATGAATGAGATATACGATAAGCTGATCAATGATATGGGTGTATGATACAAAAGTAAAGTGAATTTTCAGATATACCTGTGTAGTGGATCACTGTAGAGTTAAATTATGAAGCTATAAAATCCATATGGGTCAGGAGGTTGGAGCATGAGAATAACAAATAAAATGATGACAAATAATATGATGAATAATATTAATAAGAACAAGCTGAATATGACATCCTTAGAGGAACAGTATTCTTCGGGAAAGAAAATCC
This sequence comes from Bacillota bacterium, assembly GCA_023407175.1. The sequence continues at coordinate 312,013 of JAEYMU010000053.1, read as the reverse complement.
AGCGTCCTTCCGATGATCCGGTTATTGCCGTCCGGGCATTAAAGCTGCGTACAAATCTATCTGAGATGAATCAATATTATGAGAAGAATATTCCGGATGCACAGTCCTGGATGGATGTAACGGAAAGTGCGCTGTCTACGGTAAACAGTATTTTGTCACAGGTTAACACCTACTGTGTCCAGGGCAGTACGGATACGCTGACCGCATCAGACCGGGCCTCCATTGCCCAAAATCTCGCTCAGATGAAGGAACAGATCTATCAGGAGGGCAATACGAATTACGCAGGCAGGTACGTCTTTACCGGCTTTAAGACGGACAGCTCCTTGACCTTTACAGAGGATGAAGAAAACCTGACCTACTCCATAACACAGAATTTTACAAAGGATCAAATCCAGATTGTCAATAAGGTTACCGGCGGCTACGAGCTGTCGGATTATGATGATGCTTCCGTAGATTTTTCCAAGACACCGCAAACAAAGGAAATATACCGGATTCAGATGGCCTACGATAATCTTAGCAATACACCGCCCAGCAGCATCAATTATTACAAAAAGGATGCTAGCGGTGAATTGGTGGAGCAAACCCCGATTACCAGCAACATCAATGCGGTATCCCTGGCAGATGAGGATGCTTACAGCCCCGATCCGGGGGAAGTGCACTATATTTATGAAACCGGAGAGTTAATTCTCGGTTCGGATGTTTATGCGGAGCTTAGGACAGCGGACAGCGTTCAGGTGGAGTATACAAAGACCGGCTTTGAGAGCGGGGAGCTGAAGCCGGAGCACTATTTTAACTGCACAGTGACAGATGCCGATAAACCGGAACAGGACCCGATTACTTACACAAAGTCAGAGACCGGACAAAAGATTCAATATGAGGTGAACTATAACCAGAAGCTGACGATTAATACGGAGGGCTCCGACGCAATCACCCATAGCATAGGCAGATGTATTGATGATATCCTGAATGCGGTTAATGATGTTACAAATACGGAAAGCACAATCAGTGAAATAGAAACGCGCTTAACAGATACTTCATTAACGGATGCGGAGGTAGAACGCTATAACAAAATGAAGGATCAGCTGGAGACAGAGCTAAATCTGAAAAAGGAGACAATGCAGAAAGCATTTTCCACCGGTATCAATACTTCTGCCGAGGAGCAGGACAAGGTCAATGCAGCGGTTGCTGATCTGGGCAGCAGGGAAGTGCGGCTGCAATTAACAGAAAACCGTTTATCCAGCCAGAAGGTGGATTATGAGGAGCTTATGTCAAAGAATGAGGATGCGGATGTTGTTGAAACCTATATCAAATACGGTTCGGCAGAAACCATATATAATGCTTCACTGAATGCAGCCTCCAAGGTAGTAAAAAATACACTTTTGGATTTCCTGTAGAATTCTATAATGCAATTTAGATAAAATTCATTTATAATAAATAATCAGAAGTGATTTTCTGATCACGAAAGAATGAGTATGGGGAAAGGAAGGTGCTTAGTATGTTGGTTAAGACAAGACATTTTGGGGAGATAGATTTGGAGGAAGACAAAATTCTTTATTTTGAGAGTGGTATTCTGGGCTTTGAGGAATATAAGAAATATACCATTTTGTTTGATGAGGAAGACGGTGAGAGATCTGATATCTCCTGGCTTCAGAGCTTGGACGAGGAGGCTCTTGCCATACCTGTGATCAATCCTTTTTTAGTAAGGAGTGATTATAATCCGGAGGTGGAGGATGAGCTGCTTAAGCCTCTTGGCACCGTAACACAGGAAAATATCGCGGTATTGGTAACAATAACGGTTCCCGCTGAGCTGGAGAAGATTTCAGCTAACTTAAAGGCTCCCTTTATCATTAATACAGATACGAAAAAGGGTGCACAGATCATTGTAGATAATCAGGATTATGAAGTCAAATATTACTTTTATGATCAATTGAAAGCAGCAAAGGAGGGCAAATAATATGCTGGCCCTGTCGAGAAAAGTTAATGAATCCATCATGATAGGAAATGAAATAGAACTGACCATATTGGAGGTTAAGGGAGATCAGGTAAAGATTGGAATAAATGCGCCGAAATCCGTCCCGATTTACCGCAAGGAGATTTATCTTCAGATTAAGGAATCCAACAAGGAGGCAGCAGAGACAACTGCTCCGGAAGAGATAATAAAAAAGCTGTTTAAATAGCGAAATGACAAGGAAGACAGATGGAAAAGCAAAGCTATGATAGTGGTATCATAGCTTTTTTTGCTATTATCAAAAGTTTTTAAAAACAGATATTAATATTTTGGGGTGTATATCCGATATAGGATATAGACGTTAATGCGGATTATATACGGTCAAGGATGGCAAAGCATTAGCTGTACTTTAACAAAAACAGGTTGGAAACAAGACACATGGAGGTGTATTATTATGGCATTAGGAGCAATTACAGGAGGAATCTATGGTGAAGCAATTCCTCAGAAGAAACAGGATGTCAATCCTATACAGAACGACGGGGCGGTAAGCCTGAATATTACCGAGACACCTGCCGTAATAACAACCGCTGAGAGCAATCAGAGCAGTAATGAGCAGAGCGGCGGGCAAAAGGAAAGATCAGCTTCGGATAAGCAGATCAAGGATGCGATTTCAAAGGCCAACAGTAAGATGAGAGAGCATATGACCAGATGTGAATTCGCATATCATGAGGAAACAAAAAGAATATCCATTAAGGTAATCGACAGAGAGACAGAAGAGGTAGTCAGAGAGATTCCTCCGGATGATACATTGAAAATGCTGGAAAAGATGTGGGAGATGGCCGGACTTCTCGTGGATGAAAGAAGATAGGAGGTGTACTTATGGCAATCAAAATGTCAGGTTTGGTATCCAATATGGATACGGACAGTATTGTAAAAGAGCTGATGAGTGCCCAGCGTATGAAGGCAACAAAGATTGAAAATAAGATTACGACCTCGGAGTGGAAGCAGGATATCTGGAAGTCTCTGAACTCGAAGCTTTATTCTCTTTATACCGGGAGTCTTTCAAAGATAAAGCTGCAGTCAAATTATAATACGAAAAAAGCTACGTCGTCAGATGAAAATAATGCTACAGTTACGGCTAATTCCAATGCGCCTTCGGGAACACATACATTAAAAATCAGCCAGCTTGCTACAGCTCAGAATGTCACCGGAGCTGCACTTACAGGTGTAGCCTCCAATACAAAGCTTACGAGCCTTGGCTATGCGGCAGGAGATACGATTTCAGTTGGGGTTGGATCAAGTGCTAAGACAATTACGGTTGATGAGAATTCTACAGTCAGCAGTCTGGTATCAAACTTGAAAAGCGCGGGCTTGAATGCCAGTTTTGATACTACGCAAAAACGGTTATATATCAGCTCCAAGCAGAGCGGAAGTGATAATTCGTTTTCCTTATCTTCCTCCAATACAACTGCATTGGCGGCACTTGGCCTGAATGAAATTAATAAAAGCAGCGGTACACCGGTTGCCAGCGGCAGTGCTGATATGACTCTGATAGCCGGGCAAAATGCGAAATTTGAATATAATGGAGTTGCGATGTCCAACTCCTCCAATACGGTAAGCGTCAATGGATTGACTATTACCTTAAAATCGGTTACGGATGGCAGCAATACGGAATCGACTGCGGATGATGAGGTGATAAATCTCAACGTAACAAATGATTCCCAGGCTGTATATGATATGGTAAAGAGCTTCTTAAAAGAGTATAATGAAATACTTAAGCAGATGAATACATATTATAGTGCAGATTCGTCAAAGGGTTATGATCCGCTTACGGATGATCAAAAAGAAGCAATGTCGGATGATGAGATAGAGAAATGGGAGACAAAGATTAAAGATTCCCTGCTTCGCAGGGACGGAAACCTGAATACCCTGATTTCTACCATGCGATCCTCCATGAGCGGTTCTGTAAACGTAAATGGTAAAAACTATGCGTTATCTTCCTATGGCATCAGTACGGCGGTTTATACTGAAAACGGACTGCTTCATATTGACGGCGATTCGGATGATACGCTTACTTCCAGTGAAGATGACAAGCTTTTGGCGGCAATTGAAGACGATCCGGATACGGTAGCAAAGGTAATAGCGGGACTGGCCTCTAACCTTTATACCTCATTTTCCAGTCAAATGAAGAGCTCTACTCTGCGAAGCGCACTGACCTTATACAATGATAAGGAATTAAACAAACAGATTGATGATTATAAGGATGATCTGGATACCATGGAGAGTAAGCTGACCGATCTGGAGGACAGATATTATAAGCAATTCTCGGCGATGGAGACAGCAATGTCCAAATTAAATTCTCAAAGCTCTTCCCTTACGGCATTGTTAGGAAGCAGCAGCTGATGAATTTGATTTACCCGAAGGGGGTTACAGAAATAAAAAACAGGAGGAATTTATTATGGCTATGAATGCTGCAGCAGCATATAAAGACAGCAAGGTTCTTACCGCCACACCGGCAGAGCTTACGCTGATGCTTTATGAAGGAGCGATTAAATTTAGCAATCTGGCATTGATCGGGTTTGAGAAGAGGGATTATGGGAAGATAAATATTAATATTATTAAAGCGGAACGTATCATTTCCGAGCTTCGCTCAACTCTTGATTTCAAATACCCTGTGGCAAAGAGCTTTGATGAGGTTTACGAATTAATTTATAGCAGATTAATACAGGCCAATATAAAAAAAGATCCTTCCCTTTTAGAGGAGGCACTTGGCTACATGAGAGAGATGCGGGATACCTGGAAGGAAGTTATGCGTCTGGCGTAGGAAAGATGATGGCCGTCTTTGAGCTGTGTAATCTCAGATATGGACTTTGTATTGTGTAAAATAGAATGGAGTACGCGATGGAGTTGGATAATCAGGCTGCCAGACAGACTTATATCAGATTGCTGGCTGATACCTTAAAGAAAAAGACTGAGATACTGGGGGAATTACTGGCGCTTACGAAGCAGCAGGAATGTATTATCACCATGGATAATTTTGAAGAGGATGAATTTCTTAAGACCGTATCACAGAAGGAAGAACAGATTAATATCCTGTCAAAACTGGACGATGGTTTTGAACAGCTCTATCAAAGTGTGAGAGAGGAACTTGTCACAGATAAGGATAAGTACAAAGATGATATTAATGGTCTGAAAGAATTGATTGCAGTCATTACGGATATGAGCGTCGAGCTGCAGGCGATGGAAAAGCGAAATAAGACCCGTATGGAGGCTTATTTTTCAAGGAAACGCAGGGAAATTAAAAATTCCAGGATAAGCAGCAGAACAGTGACCAATTATTATAAAACCATGACGAAGCAGCATGAGATTCCTTCGGTATTTTACGACAAAAAAAAATAAAAAAAAACTGAATGACCCTAAAGTTTTGATAAATGATACCGATATATATTACAGGTAAGGATACTTCTTACTATAAGTTAAATCTCTTTGATGGAGCGTACGGCCGGACAAGAGAAAAAATAAAGCAGCATGGATGCTGCTAACACACTATATTTCAAGGAGGAATAAGTATGATAGTACAACATAATATGGCGGCAGCTAACACAAACAGACAGTTAGGCATTACAACAGGTAATCTTGCAAAATCAACAGAGAAGTTATCTTCCGGTTACAGAATTAACCGTGCAGGTGATGATGCAGCAGGTCTTTCCATCTCTGAAAAGATGCGCGGACAGATCAGAGGTCTTGAGCAGGCTTCCGCTAATGCACAGGACGGTATCTCCTTAATTCAGACAGCAGAAGGTGCGTTAAGTGAAACACATTCTATTCTGCAGAGAATGAGAGAACTGACAGTTCAGGCTGCAAACGATACCAACGTATCGACAGACCGCAGCGCGATCAAGGAAGAGCTTTCCGCTTTGACCTGTGAGGTTTCCCGTATTGCAAAGCAGACAGAGTTCAACACCATTAAGCTTCTGAGTGGTAAGTTCCAGAATAAGAGCCTTCAGGTAGGCGCTAACATGAGCCAGAAGATTAGCTTCACCATCAAGGATATGACTGCTAAGGGCTTATCGATTACCAATGTTAAGAACAATGTTAGTTCTTATGATATTGCAACGAAGCAGTTGTCTGTACTGGATGCTGCGATTAAGTCTGTTTCTACCGCAAGATCTAAGCTGGGTGCTCTGCAGAACAGATTGGAGCATACAATTGCCAATGCCGACAACACATCCGAGAATCTTCAGGCAGCTGAGTCCCGTATCCGTGACGTTGATATGGCAAAAGAAATGGTATCCTACTCCAAGAGCAATATCCTGCAGCAGGCTGCACAATCAATGCTTGCACAGGCAAATCAATCCACCCAGGGTGTATTGTCATTATTGCAGTAAGTATTACGAATATTACCATGGTGATAATGGGGCTGACCTTAAGGTCAACCCCATTTTACTTAAAGATTGATAGATCGGATTTAATAAGGAGTTCTTATGAAGGAAAGATTAATGAATGATTTGAACCAGCTTCTTGAGGAGATAACAACAGTGACGGATTATTTGTATCAGCAAAAACTGTCGGAGGGATATCGGAGGCTGGACGGTTTACTTGGAAATATCATGATAGCTGTGGATCAGCTGTTTGCATATAGATCAGAGGCATTAAACACTTTTTCTTTTGATGAAGCAAGGCTGGTTCAGACTCTGACAGCGGCCATGAAGGCGATGGAGGAGCAGGACAGCGTTCTTTTAGCTGATATTCTGTCTCTGGAGACAACGCAGCAGTTTGAGGAAATTATTTCTCGGATATCATAATAACAGTGCTTTGTAACACCTTAAGCAGTAATTTATATGCATTGAAATGGAGAAAATAATATGTCATATTTTTATAAAAATATGAAGGCGATAGAAAGCAGCAAAAGCTATCTAAGTAAGAAATTAAAGGAATATACGGAAGGGAATACATCGGAAGGGGCAGATTGCTTCGAACTTCTTGAGACAAGGGATGGAGATACTGCCCTGATGCTTTCCGGGAATGGAAAGAGTATTCGCCTTAATAGCCTTTATAGCCCAATTCATGAAGCACAGCGCTGGGTACGGCAGTATGAGATGAAGAATCTGGGGATTGTCGTTTCTATGTTTGGAATCGGTAATGGCATCTTTGTACGGGAACTGTTAAAGCAGTTAGGAGACCGGGGTGTACTGTTTGTATATGAGCCTTCTCCTTCGCTGTTTTATTTTGTGATGGAGAATTATGATATCAGTGACATTATCAGTGCCGGCAATGTAAGTATAACCATAGAAGGAGTCAATGACAATGAGATAAAAAATCTGCTTAGCGGATATATTGACTGGATAAACTTAAGATCACAGATTGCGTGCATTCATCCCGGTTATGATGAGTTCTTTGACGAAGGCTTGAAAACCTTCCATAAAATTATAAATGATAACATCAACCGTACCATTGTGAATAAAAATACGGATGTGGTTAACTGTAAGGTAATCACTGATAATATATTGAGAAATTTTAAGCTCCTAAGGGATTGCAATGTGGTGACAGATCTTCAGGGGGCCTTCCCCCGGGAGGTGCCGGCTATTATCGTTGCAGCCGGTCCTTCTTTGGACAAAAATATTGAGGATTTAAAGCTTGCCAAGGGGAAGTCGGTTATATTTGCAGTAGATACTGCGATGAAGTATCTGCTGGCGCATGGAATAGAACCGGATTTTATTGTAACTCTGGACCCTAGAAAGGCTCTGCACCATTTGTCGAATCCAATCTGCAGGAATATTCCGGTTTTTTGCAGAATTGATTCCAGACCGGAGAATCTGGCATCAAACCAAAAGAGAATTATCCTCTATAATGTGGAGGGATATATTAAGAGCATCTATATGAGGCTTGGCATTGAAACAGGAGAAATACGTTCCGGCGGTTCTGTTGCTACCGGCGCCTTCTCTCTTTGCGAAACCATGGGCTTTCAAAGGATTATTCTGATTGGCCAGGATCTTGCCTATGCGGGAAATGCAACGCATGCGGGAGGGGTAATTGTAGATGCCAGCGGGGCCGGAGAGAATGCCCGGATAGTGGAGGATATCTATGGAAATCCTATTAAAACCAGATATGACTGGTATATCTATATTCGATGGTTTGAGGATGCGGTGGAGCTGTTTGACGGAGAAGAAGTAATCGACGCCACTGAGGGAGGAGCGAAAATTAAGGGGACCACAATCATGACCCTGAAGGAAGCGATTGATAAATATTGCAGTACGAAAGTTGATTGCAGCGGTATCCTTAAGCGACTGGAGCCGACTCTGGTACCCGATTTGCTAAGGCAGGCCAGAAAGGATGTTCAGGAGGATCTAAGAGATTTATCGGAAATGAAGCCAAAGCTTGAAGAAGCAATTGCACTTTGCGACAGACTTCTTGAAAAATATAGTAATTCCCCCAATGAGACAAATTCCAGCCAGATGAAAAACCAGCGTATTCGTGAAATCAATAGAGAGCTTGAGGATAAGGCAATCTACCAGCTTTTGGACTGGGACATCTCAAAGGAAACCTCGGAGCAGATCTCCGATCTCTATCTTTATACAGAGGATGAGGCAAAGGACAGGCTGGCAACTTATCAGCACGCAAAAACGATATATCAGGCGCTGCTGGGAGCAATTGACCGGATACGTCCCATAATGGAAAACGCATATCGGGAATTTGCCGCAGATGAAGCGTAGAGGTGTCTATACTATAATTACAAACCTGGCGTGCGCAAACTTGTAAATGGGACAAGAAGCACAGAAACGAGGTAAGAATGAATATACTGGCTGTAATACCTGCCAGAAGCGGGTCGAAAAGTGTTCCTCATAAGAACATCAGATTGATAAACGGAAAGCCCATGCTTAGCTATTCGATTGAACATGCGAAGCAATCAAAGCTGATTAACCGCATCATACTTAGCACTGACAGTGAAGAATATGCTGCAATTGGCAGAGAATATGGAGCAGAGGTGCCATTTTTGCGTCCGAAGGAGTATGCACAGGATCATTCATTGGATGTTGAGGCATTCTTTCATTGCCTTAGTTTTCTGCGAAGCAATGAAGGATATGAAGCGGATATCGTGGTTCAGCTAAGGCCAACCTATCCAATCCGTGATGCAGGTGATATTGATTCGATGATAAAAATTCTTATGGAGAATCCTTCCCTGGATTCCGTAAGAAGCATTGCGCCGGCCAATGAAATTCCTTATAAAATGTGGCATAAACAGGAGAATGGAATTATTACGCCCGTAATGAAGGATATCAGGGAATGTTATAATATGCCAAGGCAGCAGCTGCCGAAGGTATATTATCAGAATGCCTGTATTGATGTAATCAGAGGGTATGTAATCCTTCAAGAGTACTCCATGTCGGGCAGGAACATATATGGTTATGAGATGAGCAGGAATTATGACATAGATACAGAAGAGGAATTCAAAAAGGCAGAGGAATTCATTAAGATTACTTCAGGAAACAAGAGGTTTGTATTTGATATTGATGGTGTGGTAGCAAGGCTTCAAAAGGATAATGATTACGCCCTGGCCGAACCCGATATGCAGATGATAGAGCTGATCAACAGGCTTTACGATATGGGGAATTCTATTGTTTTGCATACGGCAAGAGGATATGTAACAGGGATTGACTGGAGCCAGGTTACAAAACAGCAAATGGCACGTTGGGGATTGAAATACCATGAATTGCATTTTGGTAAACCGAATGCCGACTATTATGTAGATGATCGAATGCTTGATATAAAACAGCTTTTGGAGATGTTTTCAGAGTAGAATAACCGTATCTATTATATTACTTATAATCAGGCAGAAAAGACTGGATGGGGGTAGAAATGAGAAAAATATTCTGTTTTATAGATAGCCAGGAGCATATAAAAGGAGAATTGCAGGCATTACTTGAGGAGCTTGACATAAGAGGAGATGAGGTATATCTCTATACTGGGCTTGATAACAGTGTAAATGATCCGGATAATATTATCACCGAAATAGGCAGAGTATTGCCTGGGGGGAATGATAACTATCACTTGGTATTCATTAGCAATATTGAAAATCTGGTATCTATCATATACAGGCTTTATCATCAGATGTTTCAGGAGTTTATATATTTTCAACAGCCGGATACAGCAGAGTATCAGCTTGAGGGAATATATGCTTCGATATCCCGGTCTTCGGTAGTGAAGGAAGAAGAGTTATATAAGCCATTGTATTCCAATGCAGAGCAGTATACTGTATCGGGTTATTCCTGTACTGTCAGACCGCTAAGTCAATTTCTTGTAAAAAGCACTGGAATAAATATGGAGTCAGCCCAAGTATTAAAAAGAAAATATTATCATATCGGACAAAATTACATTTTGTTTGAACCGGTTTTAACACCGGAGAAGGTTGTGATAAGCCTGTCCGAAGCGAAGGGACAGAACCGTTTTATATTTCCGGGCTTCAGTTCGATGCGTTATATAGCGGACTGTGATTACAATCTGTTGAATCAGCTGGTGGAGCTGTTGGGAAATATAAAACCGGCGGTGATTACAGAGCTTTATGATTTGTTTGAATATCTGGAGGAACAGATGAAGGACTATTCTTATGTTACTTATCGGATGACCTGCTGTATTCTTGACGATGCGGCACAATTAGATAACAGTAAGGATATTGTACGCTCGGTATATATTTATTCCTTCCTCATGCAGCTTACGAAGCTTCCTCACTATATCAATAATCTTTTGAATACCGTCATAGAGAATGAGTACTTAGACAGTGCAAACCGTTTTTTTATCTGGAATCAGTGTAAACGATACCTGTTTACTACAAGGGTGGGTTTTAATGGGGATACGGAACAGCTGATGAAACGTTTGTATCTTACAGCATTGGAGGGCTATAAGAAACAGCTGGATTCTTTACTGACTCCGATACCGAAGGAGGAGCGTGATGAGGATACGGTTCTGATCATGACGATTCAATTCCTTGCGGAGGGTCATGCTCCTACCCGAACGACTCTGGAAAGATGCTATACCATAGGGAAATTGCTGGGTAAGCGGATCATTGTTATTAATACGAAGGAACAGTATACGCGGGAAGGTGCAATACTGGTTTACAGGCCCACTTATGCAAATGAAATAGAGGAGCATAGCAAGGTTAGAAGCTACCAATATAAGGATTACGTGATGCCATTCTATCAGCCGGAGGGAAATATGCCAAGGCTTGAGGAAATGATTAAAATAGTTAATACGGTAAGAGAGATCAAACCTTATTTTATATTAGGTATAGGGAGCGGCAGCATAGTTGCAGACCTGTGCAGCAATATTCTACCGGTAGCCTCCATGGGACTGGTATTCTCCAACTTTTCTACTACGGCAGCCCAATTTTCCATCATAGGAAGAAGTATTGCGGATAATGAATGGATGAAGCTGATCAATAACGGTTATACCAGGGATAATGTAATAGAAAGTACCTTTACCTTTGAACTGAAACAAAAAAAGGGGACCTTTACCAGGGAAGAATTCGGACTCCCGAGAGACCGCTTTCTTTTAGTGACAGTGGGTATCAGGCTGGATGCTGATGTTAAGGATGATTTTGTGGAGATGCTTCAAAGCACCTTTGATTTTGGAACGCATGTCGTGTTTGCGGGTAAATTTGACACCTATCAGGACTATTGCAGCAGATATCCAAGGCTTAAGGAGCATTCAACCTTCATTGGTTATTGTGATGATATCCTGGCTCTGATGGAAATCTGTGATTTATATGTAAATCCAATTCGGGCCGGCGGCGGATTTTCCATCGTTGAGGCCTTTCATGAAGGAAAACCGGGAGTGACTGTGCGGTATGGAGATATTGCAACCGCTGCCGGTGATGATTTCTGTGTCTCGAATTATAAGGAAATGGAAAATATAATTTTAAGATATATCAGGGAGCCAAAATTCTATCAGGCGATGTCTGATAAAGCCCGGGCAAGAGAAAAGGTGGTCACTGACTCGGTGGCTGCAATGCAGCAGATCATAGATAAAATCCAGAACAACCGGCTGTTTTTTTAACAGCCGGTTGTTTGCTTGCGAAACTCTTTTTATAATGTCATGAATTGTTATTAATGGATTGATGGAATTAGTCGATATATAGTATATGAAATTATAATGAGAGAAATGATGCCGACTTGCAAAGGAGGATTATATATGAGTAATAAAGATCTGTTCTCTGATTTATTTATATTTGAAATGGCAAACAGCCATCAGGGCAGTGTAGAGCATGGAATTGATATCATTAAGGCAATGAGCAGAATTGCCCGTAAATATAATATAAAGGCTGCTGTTAAATTACAGTATCGTAATTTGGATACCTTCATCCATCCGGATTTTAAGGACCGTACTGATGTGAAGCATATACCGAGATTTATGAGCACAAGACTGACCTTCGATCAGTTTACGCAGATGGTGGATGCCATTCATGATGAGGGAATGATTGCAATGAGTACACCCTTTGATGAGGATGGTGTTGACTGGTGTATGGATCAGGGTATCGACATTATTAAGGTCGCCAGCTGCAGCGCCATGGACTGGCCGCTTTTAACTAAAATTGCCCTGACACATAAACCGGTTATTATATCAACCGGAGGGAAGGTATTATCGGATATTGATAAATTATATAATTTCTTTACCCATAAGGGCTGTGAATTCGCATTTCTTCATTGTATTGCCGAATATCCGGCTCCTTTGGAGCAGCTCCAGCTGGACTTCATTGACCGTATGATTCGCCGATATCCAGATGTAACAATCGGTTATTCCGGGCATGAAAATCCGGAGGATAATATTGTCGCAATGCTTGCCATGGCAAAAGGCGCAAAAATATTGGAGCGGCATGTAGGGTTACCGACAGAAACAATCGTTCTTAATTCTTATTCTATGAATCCGGAGCAGACGGACCGTTGGGTAAAAGCGGTGCTTGATGCGAAGATGATATGCAGGACAAAGAAGGAAAATGATAAGTATGTGAGCCAGGAGGAATTGGATTCTTTGCAATCTCTGATGCGAGGGGTGTTTGTGAATAAGGACATCAGGCGCGGAGAGCCGATTATGCAGGAGGACGTTTTCTTTGCCATGCCGTTAAGCGGTAAGCAGATGACCAGCGGCGAATTTAATGAAGGAATTACGGCAAGCAGGGATTATAAGAAAAACGAAGCTCTGATTGAGAAAAAACAAATTTCGGATGTAGGTCTGGTGCGAAGCGTGGTTCATGATGCCAAGGGTATGCTTTATGAGGCGGGAATTGCCCTTGGTAATGATTTTGAGGTGGAGTTATCCCATCATTATGGTATGAAGCACTTCCGGCAGACCGGCGCTATTATTATCAGCATCATTAACAGGGAATACTGTAAGAAGCTTCTGGTCATCCTTCCGGGACAGAAGCATCCGGTACATATGCACAAGGTGAAGGAGGAAACCTTCCAGCTGCTGTACGGTGATTTGACTGTCAATATGGAGGGGCAGGATTATTATATGAAGCCCGGAGATATTCAAACTGTGCTGCGTGGGGCAAAGCATTCCTTTACTTCAACAAAAGGTGCAATTTTTGAAGAGGTATCGACCACTCATATAAAAAATGATTCTTATTATGATGATCCAATTATCAGAAATCTGGATCCGATTGAGAGAAAGACAATATTGAAGAAATGGTAGGCGGATTATAAATAAAGAGGAATTACTATGCTGAAGAAAATTTGGAACGAGATAGTATATTGGCTCCAGCTTTTGCTGCTTCCCGTATATTTTTTCTCTTGTTTTGTACCCAGATCAAAAAAAATATGGGTGTTTGGAAGCTCATTTGGCAGGAGATTTTCCGATAATCCAAAATACTTCTATTTGTATCTAAGGCAATATCATCAGGAACAGGTGTTAGCGGTCTGGATTTCAAAAAACAGGGAAGCTGTTGACTTCCTTCGCAAAAATGGCCTTCGGGCATATTTTTTATACAGCATACCGGGGATTTGGTATTCCCTGAGGGGCAAAGTGTATTTATACGATAACTATTCCAAGGATATTTGCTTTGCTTTATCTGCAGGTGCTGTTAAAATCAATCTATGGCATGGGATTCCGTTAAAAAAGATACAGAAGGATAATATTTTTGATAAATTTCGTAATCCGGATAGTCTGTGGCAATGGTTATATGCAATACCCAGACGTATGTCTGATGAGAAACCCTCCCATTATGTACTGACGACCTCTGAATTCTTAAAACCGATTTTTTCTTCGGCCTTTCATACCGGCAAAGTTTTAATATGCGGCTATCCGAGAAATGAGTTTTTGATTACAGACCACATCAAGGACATATCGGAATATAAGGATATGGAATTTGCCGGGAAACTGAGGAAGCTGGTACAGGGGCAAAAGCTTGTATTTTATATGCCCACATTTCGTGAAACAGAAAATAAATTTTTTGACTGTGTTTCTATTGAGGAATTTAATGATTTTCTTGAATTAAATCAGATGGTTTTCTGTATAAAACTGCATCCGAAATCAAAGCTGCAGAACCGGTTTCAACAAATTAACGCCGGGCGCATCTTATTGGCTGAAGCACAAGCAGACCCATATCCCATATTGAAAATGGCGGATATCCTGGTGACGGATTATTCTTCGATCTATTTTGACTTTCTGCTCACAGAAAAACCGGTTATTTTTTTCCCTTATGACTATAAAGAGTATATAGAAAACTCAAGAGAGCTTTATTTTGAATATAATAAATTTGCAACAGGCCAGAAGGCTTATTCTCAGAAGGAGCTGGAGCAGGCGTTGGTTAGGGCAAGGAATTGTGCGAAAGAGTATCAGGATGAAGCCGGGGCAATCTGTAATCTGGTATATGATCATACGGTTCGGGAAGCATCAGAAACACTATATTCTATGATAAAGAAGATCCTAAAATAATATACTTAAGGATGGATGACGGATGTATATTCGTGTTGTAGATAAGGAAATTGGATTTTTTAAAGATAAGGATGTGCTGTTGTTTGGCGGTGGTTCCTGCGGTCTTCGGGCGCTGGAGGAATTTGTGAAGGTAGGCGCGCGTATCATAGCCTTCTGCGATAATAACAGGACTTTGGCAGGCGGTGAATTAAACGGTTATCCTATCATTGCTCCCGAACAGCTATATGATTATCCTGAAGCCTGTATTATTATCACCAGTACCTATGAGGATGAAATAGTACAGCAGCTTAAGGAAATGGGGCTGGACAATTATTATTGTATCAAGCTGGGAGTTTTGAGAGAGGTTCTCGATAAGAAGGAATTTTCAAATCAAATTCTTGAGGACGACCAGGCAAATCGTATCATTGCTGAGTCCCTGTTGGGGGCAGAACCGTTCTTTATCGGGCGGCTTGGCTCCGTAGAGTTAGAATGCCTGTGTCATTATCTGTATTTTCTGAACCGAAAAGAGAACAGGGACATGAAATATCCGGGAAATGTTAAAATGATGATGAATGTAAATGCCGGCTTTTTTCCTGAGGGGGATGAAATGCTTGACCGGTTTTCAAGCCTGTATATGGAGAGCCTGGAGGAGATGGATATGATTTGGTCCATGTGGTTTTCCAGGTACGAGGATCAATTATACAGAGACTATTGCAGGGATAAGGCCATTGCGGACTATGACCATACCGTATTCCTGCACCAGCATCCCCGGCCCTGGACCGAGGCGCTTCAGGGTAAAAAGGTATTGGTGATTCATCCCTTTGAAGCGTCCATACGGGAAAACTATAAAAAGAGGAAAATACTATTTGGCAATCAAAGCTTTTTACCGGATTTTGAGCTATTAACTCTGAAGGCAGTGCAAAGTGCTGCAGGAAATCGGACGGAATACTCGGACTGGTTTGAAGCTTTGAACTATATGAAAAAATCTATGGAGAAAATTGATTTTGATATTGTAATGATCGGGGCAGGAGCCTACGGGCTTCCCTTAGGGGCCTATGCCAGAAGGCTGGGGAAGAAAGCGCTTCATATAGGAGGAATTCTGCAATTGTTTTTTGGAATCCGTGGAAAGGCATGGAATAAGCTGGGGGTATATAATGAGCATTGGACGGTACCCAGGGAGGAAGAAACTCCTGTCGGATATAAACAGGTAGAAGCGGGGCGATATTGGTAAAGGGTCCAAATGCCGGCTGAATACCGATTATATATGAGGTAAGCGGTTTCGATATGCAAAAAAAGAAATCAGGAGGGTTCGAATGTTTCGGGAACGGTTGGTATCGGTTATTTTGCCGGTTTATAACGGAGAAAAGTATTTAACAGAGGCATTGGACAGTATATTAAACCAAACCTATCAAAGAATGGAGATCATTGTTATAAATGATGGCTCGAAGGATGGAACAATGTCTATTCTTCAGGAATATATAAGGCGGGACAGCCGTATTGTGCTGATATCCCGGGAGAACAGAGGCCTGGTGGCTTCCTTGAATGAAAGTATCCAAATAGCGCATGGGGAATACATTGCCAGAATGGATGCGGACGATATCTCCCATCCGGACAGGATTGAAAAACAGGTTGCATATTTGAATCTGCATAAGGATATCTTTCTTCTTGGATCGAATTACAATTTAATTTATGAAGAGGGACTGTCCGAGGAGCGAAGAAAAAGGCATGACGGTACCCACAGAAGGAGTCAGGCCCCAATTGATGCGAGTAATTGCTTTTTATCAATCAATGAGACAATGAAATTCATACATCCTACGATTATGATGAGAAAGGAATTGTTTGATATCGTCGGGCGGTACCGTGACTTTAAGATAGAAGATCTGGAGCTTTATTTTCGCGTCGGAGCGAGTGGACTTGGAATAGCTAAAATTGAAGAACCGTTGCTGGAATACAGAGCCAGGGAAGAATCAAAATCCTGGGCGGATACCAGGGCGGAGCAGTCTGCTGAAATTATGGATATGAAGCTGGAGTACCTGATGAGGGAGCTGGATGATCATTTGCGGACCGCTTCTTACCTTATCTGGGGTGCGGATATTTCAGGTGATCTGGCATATGGCCTGATACAAAAGAAGATGCCGGATTCTCATTGTATTGCTTATATTGATCCGTATAAGGAGGGGGAACTGAATCGTATTCCGATTATGCCGCCGGAGAAAATTACGGAGCTTAATCCGGACTATATTTATATCTGTACCCAGGCCGGTGCGGTTGCGGCAAGAGCTCTGCTTCCTGGATTGGGCTTTGACGAAATTGAAAGGTTTTTTAAAATTTCCTGAACGGCATCAAGACCTGCTATGCAGAAGTTATCGGATGGGAGGCTGAAGTATGATTAAAGTCAGTGTAATAGTGCCTGTCTATAATGTGGAAAGGTATTTAAGAAAATGTCTGGATTCGCTGAGTGCTCAGACCTTGCGAGATATTGAGATAATCCTGGTAAGCGACGCATCTCCGGACAATTCTGCTGAAATCATGCGGGAATACGAAATAAAGGACACCAGAATCAGATGTATCTACTTGGATATAAATCTAAAGATGGGTGGAGCCAGAAACCGGGGAGTTGAGATTGCGAAAGGGGAATATCTAACCTTTGTTGACAGTGACGATTATCTGGAGCCTTCCATGCTGGAAATTATGTATGAGAAAGCAGCAGCTACCGGCAGTGATTTAGTATACGGGGTATATCACTATACAAGGGAGAATGGGGATATTATCAAGGATGTCTGCCTATATCCTCCGGAATTCGATGGAGAGCTTACTGCCGGGAAAAAGAAAGGTGTTATCAATAAGCTTGCTTTTCCGTGGGGGAAGCTGTTTCGAAGATCTGTATGGATGGAAAATAATATAAGTTTTCCGGAGAAAATGATCTATGAAGATGGGCCTACAGTCCCGCTGGCTATATTATATATGCACCGATGTGCTTTTGCGGAAGACGCATATTATTATTATGTTTTACATGATGAGTCAGCTATGAACCGAAAAAATTCCAGAAACCATATGGACAACCAGAAGGCAGCCCTGGTTTTCAAACAGAGAATGATCGAGAGAGGCTTGTATCCGCAGTATAAGGAGGAGACGGATTTTTTCTTGTTTATTCACTATTATAAACTTCTTCTTGAAATATGTATAAAATTTTTCGATAAAATACCGATAGATATAATGTATGAAATAAGAGATTATATCAGAAAAAATTATAGAAATTATAGAAAAAACGACTATTATCTCACTCTCACAGGGGAGGAACGTATTCTTCTTAGAATGAACGATATCAGTCCGAGACTCGCGATTTGGTGGAGCAAAAACAGAAGTGCTGTTATGAAGCGTCTTGGCAGGCGCAGGGAAGGAAGGCTGTATTATCTAAGGTATTACCGTGAGAAAAGGGAGAAGCTTAAGCTACTGTTTGATCAATACCAGGGTAAGAAAATCGGTTTATGGGGTGCGGGGCTAAAAAAGACGGCCCTGCTTGACAGTATTCAGGGCAAGGGCAGGAAGATAGGGGCCTACGATATCATTAATAATCAAAATGAGATCATCAGCGGAAAGGAAGTAATGTTTGACCGCATTAAGGATGAAATCGAGGTGATATTTGTAGTAAATCCGAGCTTCTATATGCCGATAAGGAAATTAACGGGATGTTTGGAGCGCCATATTGAATTGATTAATGTGGAAGATTATTTGAACGGATTTATTGACTATTAACCGGAGGAGGCCATTGATGAATATTGCATTGATAATCGCTGGCGGTAGCGGGCAAAGAATGAATCAGGATATTCCCAAGCAATTTTTAAATGTCTATGACAAACCAGTTATTATATATACTCTGGAGGCCTTTCAAAGGCATCCGAATATAAACGCGATTGCAGTAGTATGTCTGGAAGGCTGGCAGGAGATACTTAAGGCTTATTCAAAGCAATTTAATATCACAAAGCTGCAATGGATTACGGCTGGGGGGAACAGTGGACAGGAATCAATCAGAAATGGAATTAACCTGTTAAAGGAAAATTGTAATAGAAACGATATCGTACTGATTCATGATGCAATCAGACCTATGGTCTCCCAGGAGATTATTTCTGATTGTATCAGTCAATGTAATCGGTATGGATCAGCGGTAACTGTTATACCCTGCGTGGAGGCAGTTCTTTACAGTGAGGATCATATTAATTCAGAAAAAATGATTGATAGAGATACACTGATGAGAACCCAGACTCCGCAGGCTTTTTATTTATCTAAACTGATATGGGCACATGAACAGGCTGAAAAAAGAGGAATATTGAACTGCGTTGCAACCTGTACACTGATGATTGAATTGGGAGAAACGGTCTGCTTTTCAGCCGGTTCGGAGAAAAATTTAAAATTAACGACGACAGATGACATAGAGATATTTAAAGCACTGCTACAGTCGAAAAAGGATTCCTGGCTCAAATAGAGGCAGCCGGATATTTATTATATTTCTTGAAAAAGGATGAAAACAATGATAGATAGTATAACCTACGCAGAGGATTTACGTATAATCAATGAAAGAGGTGCTGATTGGCAGAAATTAGACGGGAAAACCCTGCTGATTACTGGAGCCACAGGCTTAATCGGTTCAGTGCTGGCGGATGCGATTATCCTGCGTAATGAGCTCTATCATGCAAATATCAACATCTGGCTGTTGGGACGTAATGAATATGAGCTTAGAAAAAGGTATGGGAATTATTTGGACAGGCATTATTTTCATTACATATTGCAGGATGTGGCGGAGAAGATAGATATAGACGGACCGCTGGATTATATAATACATGCGGCAAGCAAGGGAGATCCGGATTCCTTTGTGACAGATCCGGTAGGAGTGATGAATTCAAATTATATGGGGATGTATCGGCTGCTGGAGCTGGCCAGGGCAAAGTGGACAAGGAAGGTTTTGTTCATATCCTCCGGCGAGGTATACGGAATTGCAGAGCATAGTGAAAACTTGCGGGACATAGGTCTTAAAGAGGAAGAATACGGTTATCTGGACTTGTTAAAGGTCAGAGCATGCTATGCGTCCTCCAAGAGAGCAGCGGAAACATTATGTGCCTCTTACAGTGAACAGTATAATATTGAGGTATCAATAGCGAGACCCTGCCATGTGTATGGGGCTACAATGTTGGACACAGACCGGAGAGTGATTGGCGATTTTATACGCAGGATATCGAAGAAGGAGAATATTGTCCTGAAAAGCCCCGGATTGCAGAAACGGTCATATTGCTATGTGCCGGATGCAATAACAGCGATGATATCCATCCTGCTGTACGGAAAGCGGTCTGAAGCATATAATATTGCCAACAGAGATGCAAATATCACAATATATCAGCTGGCAAAGCTGTGTGCTGATATCGCAGGCACACAGGTGACATATGAAGATGCCGGTCAATCAGATATCAAACAGGCTTCAAATATTATGCATGCGGTACTGGACCCTTCTAAGATCGAGGCCTTGGGATGGAGGCCGTTGTATGGAGTCAGGGAAGGCATTGAGAGAACAGTTAGGATATTATCGGGTCAATAGCCGGTAATACAAGGCTGTGCGGCACAAACCGCGGAAGGCAGGCTATATGAAGAGGATTAAGTCAGTACAGGAAATTAAGGATATAGAATTTGAAGTTATGAAATATGTAAACGAGACAAGTAAAAAACTAGGAATACAGTGCTTCCTTTCGGGTGGTACTTTGCTTGGAGCAATACGGCATAAGGGCTTTATACCCTGGGATGACGACGTGGATTTGATGCTGAAGCGGCAGGACTATCATAGGCTGATTGATGCGATTAACCGAGATACGCGCAGTCCGTATAAAGCGCTGACCTACCGGACGGATTCGCAGTATTATTATCCATTTGCAAAGGTTGTAGATACCAGAACAGGAATCAGTGAAAATGTGAGAATGCCGATTAGCACAGTGGGGATCGGAGTAGATATTTTTCCGATTGACGGTTTGCCAAAGAGTGAGGTGAAGCAGAAAAGGCATTTTTCTATCATAGGCTTCTTAAGAAAATATTATGAATATGTATATAAAATAAATAGTGATACAAGGCCGATGAACAAGGCTCATGAATGGATGTATAGAACCTTTCTTCGTACACTCAGCCGGTTAATTAACAGTATTGCCGTCAGACACTCTTTTGACAGCTCTTCGCTGGTGGCAGTATCGGTATGGGGATATGGGTTAAAGGAAAGGATAGCGAGAAGGAGAATGAATCGGGCTGTAACGGTTGAGTTTGAGAAAGAAGAATTTTTTGCACCTCTCGGTTATGACAATTATCTGAGGAATCTATACGGGAATTATATGCAGCTGCCTCCTAAGGCAAAACAGCATGCCGGGCATAATGTTACTGCCTGGTACAGAGAGGGGGCCAGATAATGGCGCGGATCAGTGTTATTATGCCGGTATATAATTCGGAAAAGTATCTGGAAGGTGCAGTTGAAAGTGTGCTGGCGCAATCTTTTTTGGATTTTGAATTGATTTTGGTGGATGACGGCTCTACTGACAAAAGCGGTGCGATTTGTGACAGATTTGCACGAGAGGATGAACGAGTCAGGGTAATACACAAGAAAAACGGCGGAATCTGTTCTGCCAGAAATGCCGGACTTGAAGCCGCACAGGGGGATTATCTCGCATTCTGTGATAATGACGATAAATATTTGCCGGATTTGCTGAAGGATAATTATAATTTGGCGGTAAAATATCAGGCGGATGTTGTAAGGTATAAAAGACTGCGGATTCGGCTGGATGATGATGGAAAGAGAGATTCAACGACGAATCCGCCGTTTCATTTTGCGGTGCTGAGAAATGAAGATATATGGAAGAATTATAACCAGATCAAGGCAACTTTTACGGGAGTCTGGGCGGGATTATACCGGAGGGACTTCATAGAAGGACATCATATACGGTTTGATGAGAGAATGAGATTTAGTGCGGAGGACAGGTATTTTAATCTTATGGTATATGATCATTGCAATTGTATTGTTTTAAATCCTAAAATATATTATTATTGGATTATGAGATATTCGCACAGTACGACAGGAAAATACAATAAGAATTTTATTAATACAATGCTGTACTGCTGTAAAACAGAAAAAAACCTGGTTGATAAATATAAGGTTGGAGAAAGTATTCCGAACTACTGGGAAAACATACAAAGTGAGTATCTTTATGAAATATTCCGTTATATTGACCGTAAGGTGTGCGATTTGACCTTTTTGCAAAAACTGAAAATATTAAGAAGCTTTCGCAAGCAAAAAGCTTTTTACGAGGAGCTGTCCTGGAGGCGCTTAGGGAGAATATATAAAGACAACCGTCTTGACGGTGCAATGTGGTATTGCCTTAATTATCGGCTTTACTTACCATTATATTTTATATTAAAAATAATTGTGTAACCAGCTTTATATCATAAAAATAGAACACAGAAGGAGATATGTGGTATGAAAAAAGGAGTAATTGCAGTATTATCTATGATGATCGGTGCAGCAGCCGGAAGTGCCGGAATAGGGTATTTTAAAGGACAGCAAGTAAAACAGAAGGCAGAAAAGGTGGACAAGTTTAAAGGGTATTATAATATGCTGAACCAATGGCTGATGCTTAAGCAGGAGGGAAAATCGCTGGATCAGTATTTTGTAAAAAACGGATACAAGAGTATTGCCATTTATGGAATGGGTGAGATCGGAAGCCGGTTATATGATGAACTTAAGAATACGGATATTACCATAGCTTATGCAATTGACAAGAATGCAGCCAATACCTATTCCGATCTGGAGGTATTAGAATTGGACGACAATCTGGAGGAAGTGGATGCGGTGATCGTTACAGCCTTCTTTGCTTTTAGTGAAATTGAAGAGGAATTAAGCTCAAAGCTGGATTGCCCTATTATCTCTATAGAAGATGTGGTATATGAAAGTTAGGTAAAAGGAGCTTTTTATGAGATTTGCAGGGGTGGTTGTTCTTTATAATCCAGAGGATAATGTATTTGAGAATATTATAGGCTATGTCAATGAGCTGGATGTACTGTTTGTTGTGGACAACAGCGAGCATAAAAATGAAGCGCTTATTCATAAGCTGAGGGATTTGCGCCAGGTCAGATATTTAGACAATGAAGGGAACAAGGGTATAGCATTTGCATTGAATCGCGCTGCCAGGGGAGCCATAAAGCTAAGAATGAACTGGCTGCTAATGATGGATCAGGACAGCTCGATTTCCGGTGATATGCTGATAAAGATGAAGGAATATGTCATACAAAACAAAGATGAACGATTAGGGATAGTGGCAGCTAATTTCCTAAAAGCAGAGCGTGATCGTAAGAAATTATCCATACCGGTAACCTATGAAGATGAGGTGATAACTTCAGGGAGTATGATCGATCTAAGAATATATGGCATTTGCGGAGGTTTTTTAAACTCATTGTTTATTGATGAAGTGGATCATGAATATTGTCTAAGAATTCGAAAACAGGGCTATAAAATTATTAAATTAAATAATATTATGTTTCGGCACAATATGGGCAATGCAGCGAGAGCAGGCGCAATTGTTATGTATAATTACAGTCCGGTTCGATATTACTATATTTCCCGTAATCGTCACTATGTGGCAAAATTATATAAGAAGGATTTTCCTGAAATATGTAATTGGAAACGACAGGTGCTCAGGAGATGGTTTATATGTATTTTAAATGAGGATAAAACTTTGATAAAGCTGCTTTATATATTTCGGGGATATATGGACTACCAAATAGGGCGAATGGGGAAATTATGACTATAATATGAATTATCCTTTGTACAAAGCACTTTTGAACTGCGTTTCGACATGCGAGTGCGTTTGGGGTTGAGCACACACGTTGAAGTTAGCGGAAACACACTTCAGTCAAGTAGTCAAGCTACAGGAAAAAATCAAAAGTCCACAGTATCTGTATTGTATTGAACCACGATATTAAAAAGAAAGGAAGCTATGGTGTTTTGCTTTTATAAACATCATACAAGGAATAAAATGGAAAGCAATCCGTTGGTGACCCTTGGAATTGTATGTTATAATCATGAGAAATATTTATCGGATTGTTTTAAAAGTGTTTTGAAACAGGATTATCAGAATCTTGAAGTGATTATAAACGATGACTGTTCAAGGGACAGTTCTGTTAGCGTTATAGAAAGTTATGTATTAAGATTAAAAGAGCGGTTTATTAATGTCAAGTTTATTAAAAACAGTAGAAACCAAGGTGTTTGTAAAAGCGTAAATAATGTTATTAGAAACTCAAAAGGAAAATATATTAAATTGTTGGCCTCGGATGATATTATGCTACCAAATTGTATCAGTGCTTTGGTTGGATTTATGAATGTTAATAAAGATAAGCTGATTTGTTTTTCAAATGGATATATTATAGATGATAAATATCGATATGGAGACAGGTTAGGTTACCGAAAAATCAACAGGGATAATTTTAATTTAGATAGAGTAGATTTATTTGAAAGGCTAATGAGAGGTAACTTTATTAATACGGTTGGTGTATTGATAGACCGGTCGATATTCCAGAAGTATGGACTTTTTGATGAAACTTTAGGTTATGAAGACCATGAAATGTGGCTTCGTTTATCAAGGTATGAAAGTTTTGGTTATATAAATCAATGCTTGATTGGCTATAGAAGAGCGGAAACATCTTTGACTAATATTAACACCAAAAATGGCAAGAGAAAACTTCTCTTTATGTTGCAAAGTGAAAAAGATGTAATTAAAAAATATTTGAAGTACATAAAAAAAGAAAAACGAAAATATTATATTTCCGCGTATTATAACAGAGGCCTCAGGGGGTTGCTTAACTATCACTATTATTATATGTCGTACTTGTGGCTAAGAACTATGATTAAGAAAAATATAAGTTTTGAACGAGATATTATAGAGAAAATAGAGTCGTTAGGTTTTTGGAAAAGACTGTTTTTATAATGATGCATGATCTTTTGCCAAGAAGGATTCAATATAAGTACAGTGTATAGAATCGTAGGTGAAAATAGAATACAAATTTATTCGGAAACATTAAATATTATATTTAACTGTATTCAGATTCTGGACCATGTAATTGTTTGATTAATTATATAGATGTCTAAACTTGACGGACAGTTATTTTAAGGATATTTGTAACAGAGATGCTCCGTAATAATTTTAATATGGAGGTGCGTAGTGTGAAAATTAAAATTTTCACACGGCAAATTTGTGCTGATGCCCAAATTCGCGGACATTGGCAGCATGGAGGATTACTATGCAAATAGTAAAATATCAATTTCAGCAACATGGTGATGATAGAGGTCAATTAGTTTCATTGGAAGAGTTTAATGATATTCCGTTTCAAATAAAGCGAGTATATTATATGTATGCTACCAAAGAGGAGGTGCATAGAGGATATCATGCGCATAAAAGTTTGAAGCAGATTTTAATTTGTATACATGGAAGCTGCAAGATTCTTCTTGATAATGGAAAAGAAAAGAAAATAGTTTTTATGGAAAAACCATATGAAGGATTATTTATTGATAATAATATTTGGCGTGAAATGTATGATTTTTCATCCGATGCGGTCCTCATGTGTTTAGCGTCAGATATATATAGAGAAGAGGATTATATCAGAAAATATGAAGAATTTCTTCAATTTGTAAATATTAGATAAAAATGGAGGAGCGGCTCTATGGACATACCTTTTTCAAGCCTTGAAGTTATACATAAGGAAATAAAAGATGAGGTGCGAAAAAAAATCGAGGAAGTATATGATAATAATTGGTTTATAAAAGGAAATGAGGTTGAACGGTTTGAGGAAGAGTTTGCGACTTTTTGCGGAGTAAAGTATTGTGTGGGTTGCGGCAATGGACTGGATGCCCTGTTTCTGATATTAAAAGCCTATGATATTGGAATTAATGATGAAGTTATAGTTCCCTCGAACACATTCATTGCTACTGCATTAGCAGTATCGTATACAGGAGCTACTCCTATTTTTGTTGAGCCCAAAATAGATACATATAATATTGACGTGGGACGTATTGAAGAAAAAATAACAAATAAAACTAAAGCTATTATTGCAGTGCATCTATATGGCTGCCCTGCAGATATGGATGAAATTAATGATATTGCTAAAAAGCATAATTTGAAGGTAATCGAGGATAGTGCTCAGGCACATGGAGCGAAATATAAGGGGAAGAGGGTTGGATCATTGGGAAATGCAGCAGGATTTAGCTTTTATCCCACAAAAAATCTTGGAGCATTGGGGGACGGCGGAGCGGTATTAACCGATGATCAAGAATTGGCGATAAAAGTTAGAGCGTTGGGAAATTATGGTTCTTCCGAAAAATATCATCATATTTATCAAGGGAACAATTCGCGTCTGGATGAAATACAAGCTGCTATACTTCGTATAAAATTAACTCATCTTGAAAACTGGAATACTTGTCGATCTATGATTGCGGATTATTACCTGAAGCATTTAAAATTAGGATCGGTTGTTCTTCCTAAAGAGTATGAAGACAGAGAACAAGTTTGGCATCTTTTTGTAATCCGTACCAACGAAAGAAATCTTTTAGAGTCTAGCCTAAAGGCGAAAGGAATTGGTACGGGGATACATTATCCAATTCCAATACATATGCAGGAAGCATATAAAAGATATCATTATCCAGATGATGCATTTCCTATAGCGAAGAAAATATCTGAATCTGTTGTAAGTATACCAATGTATAGCGGTATGAAGGAAGTTGAGTATAAGTTTGTTTGTGATGCCATTAATAACTTGCATATGCACTAAAATTAAAGGGGTGAGGGATTTTTGTACATAGAGGAAATAACAAAAGAGCAGTATGATAAACTAAGAGACAGTACCGCCTATATTTATTCCGATGTTAAGTTTAATATGCTAAATGAGTTCAAGATAGATATGATTAGTTATTTATTATTTAAAGACACGAAATTAAGGTTTCTCTTATGCGTAGGTATAAAAGATGATATGATGTTTTGCCCGTTTTCGGCTCCTTTTGGAACATTTATTAAAATAAAAGATAGAACATCAATTAAGCAGTACGATGAGGCCTTAGAAGTATTAGATGAGTTTATAGCAAGCAAAAACTATAAAGCATGTAAGTTTATTTTGCCACCAGATATCTATTATCAAGAAGAGATTATCCTGTTAATAAATTCTTTGTTCAGAGCAAACTATACCATAAAACATATTGATATAAATTTCCAATTTGATTTTAAAGAAATTATCCTAGAAAAGTATATCGATAATCTTTCTACAAATGCACGAAGAAATCTAAAAATTGCTTTAAGTATGAATTTAAAATTTATTAAGTGTGAGATGGATTCAGAACGGGCAATTGCATATAATATAATAAAAAACAATCGTGAATATAAAGGGTATCCTTTAAGAATGTCTTATGAACAAATATTAGAAACATCAAAAATTGTTAAGAGTGAATTCTTTATGGTCAAATATGGTGAAAATTATATAGCATCAGCAATTGTTTTTTATGTGAAAATGGATATAGCTCAGCTTATATATTGGGGAGATATCAATGGATATTCAGAGTATAAGCCTATGAATTTTTTGGCATATCACTTAATTTCTTATTATAAGAAAAAGGGTATTTCATATTTGGATATTGGACCTGCTTCGGACGAGGGTATTCCTAATTATGGACTTTGTGATTTTAAAAAAAGTATTGGATGTGAGACAAGCAATAAGTTCACATTTGAAAAAAAATATTGTGGCTGAAAGAATGTCTCTGAATTAATAGGAAGGAGTCAAAATTGCACTTATCGGCTGAAAAATTAGCAAGATTAGATAAATATTTATATAAGTTATTAAAAAAAAATGTTGATATTATGCCTATGCGTTTTGTGAAGATAATCGCAAATTATTATACAGATGCAAGAATTAGAAAACTATATTTGCTAAGGCTTGGAGTAGTAATGGGGGAAGGTACTTTTACTAATTTGGGCTTTCGAATTGTATCAGATGATTTTAAAAAAAGACTGTTTATTGGGAAAAATGTGTCGATAGCTCCTAATGTAACTTTTATATGTATGTCATCAGCTAATAATGGGAATGAAATAAATGATATTGCTTATGTGAAAGAGGTTCTAACTAAAAGTGGAAATATAATGGTAGATGATGAGGTGTGGATTGGAGCTAATGTTACAGTATTTCCGGGAGTACATATTGGCAGATGTTCTATTATTGGTGCAGGAAGTGTAGTGACAAAGGATATTGATGAGTATTCCATTTATGCTGGTGTACCTGCAAAAAAGATACGGTCATTAAAGTAGAGGAGGAGCAAGTATACTGGAGGATGAGTATGAAACTAAGCGTATTGGTGACATTTTACAATCAAGAAAAGTATGTAGACACTGCTTTGGAAAGTATTCTTGAACAAAAAACTGAATTTGATTTTGAGATTTTGGTTGGCGATGATGGATCAACTGATGGTACGAGAGAGAGAATCTATTATTGGATTAAGAAAATTAGGGAAGCCGAAACAAAATGCAGGAAAATTTGTCTTTATACTATGAAACGGGATGAAAACAGGAAATATAATTCTGGATATCGGGCTTCAAGAAACCGAATTAACTTATTAAAGTATGTATCTGGTGAATATTTTATGTTTTTGGATGGTGATGATTATCTATGTGATAATACTAAGTTTCAAAAGCAAATTAGTATATTAGAAAAAGAACAAAATAAGGATTGTATTGCGTGTGCTCATAATGTATACAAAGAAATCATGGTGAATAATAGGACAAAACGGCAATATATGAGTAGCAAAGATGTTAAGGAACAAAAGTTTGACTTAATAACATATTGGCCAAAGCTTTATTTTCATCCGGATTCAATTATTTTCAGGAGTAATGTTATTCATAAGCTTCCATTAAAGCAATTGCGGAATTACTTTAATGATAATATGATAACGTACAATATATTACAATATGGCCTTATATATTATATTCCTGATGTTATGGCTGTTTACAGGCAAATCCCAACTGGAATATGGAACGGACAAAGTATGGACATTGGTACAATCAGGAATATTATGAGCTTTGATTTAGAGCAGAAGATAAATTCCAATTTGAAAATTGAATCGCTTGTGAGACATTTTAATGATTTGTCTTATATTTACATAAACCGTAATAACCTGGATAAGAGCGAACTAGCATTTTATTATCGATTAGCAAAAAAGGATAGTGCAAAGGAAAGCTTGAAATGGATGACATATTACCATGCATCAATTGCTAAAAGAGTATTTTGTATAATACAATTTTATTATAGAAAAATTATCGTAAAGGGATATAAATATATAAACAAATGAGATAAAGAAGAGGGGTAAATTTATGAAAGAATTGCAAAAATTGTTGGCGTTTTATAATGTGCTGCAGGACGAAGAATCCAAAAGGATATTTGAAATAAAATTAAATATGCTTATGAAACAATCAAAGTATAGTGATTTCATAGATGTATTAATATCAATGGATAAAGAATGGGAAATAGCTTATTATGATAATTTTAAAAGTTCATATAAGGAAAAACCTATCATTATATTTGGTGCTGGGAGTGAAGGTAAGTTAACGTTACATATATTGAAGAAAATGGGGATTGATATATGGGGCTTTTGTGATAACGCTTCTAGTAAGTGGGAAACTAAGTATGAAGGTAAGCCGGTTATCTCCCCGACAGAAGTAATAATGAAGCACAAAGATAAATTTGTGATTTTAGCTTCTATGAATAATCGAAACCAATTTTATAATCAGTTAACGGCTCCTGCCGTTCCATTTCCTAAAGAGAATATATGGATTCCTAGAACGGGTACACTATATGCAACAAATGGACAGCAGTATTTTGATTGCCCGGGATTTAAAGTGGAACAAAATGAAGTGTTTATTGATGCAGGGTGCTTTGATGGAAACACATCCAAAGATTTTGTTAAGTGGTGTGGTGGAAAATATAAAAAAATATATGCTTTTGAGCCAGACAGGCAATGCTATCTTTCGTGCATAAAATTAAATGAAGAACTAAAAAACTTCAATTTATTAAATATCGCAACATGGTGTAAGAAGGAATTATTACATTTTTCTATGAATAGTAATGGTAGTTCACTGATTAATAAAAATGGAGAAATGGAAGTAGAGGCAAATAGCATTGATAATATATTAGACGGAGAAATAGCCACCTTTATTAAGATGGATGTAGAAGGTGCTGAATATAATACAATATTGGGTGCAAAGGAAACGATTAAGAAATATAAACCTAAATTAGCAGTATCAATATATCATAAAGAGGAGGACATTTTTGAAATACCATTATTATTAACAGAATTAAGGGATGATTATAAATTCTATATAAGACACTACACTACTAGTCCGTGGGAAACTGTACTATATGCAATTTGATCTATTTAAAAGATAATGAGGGAGGACTCAGCAATGAAAATTGCAGTAGCTGGAATTGGATATGTAGGCTTATCAAATGCAATTCTGCTTGCGCAGCATAATGAAATTTATGCGGTGGATGTTGACCCCCAAAAGGTCAGACTTATAAACCAGAGACAATCACCTATTATTGATACTGAGATAGAGGAATATTTAGAGCATAAAATGTTGAAATTAGTTGC
Organism: Bacillota bacterium; assembly: GCA_023407175.1. The sequence continues at coordinate 281,465 of JAEYMU010000053.1, read as the reverse complement.
AACAACAAATGCAGAGGATGCATATACTGATGCGAAATATGTGATTATTTCAACACCAACTGATTATAATGTTGAAAAAAATTATTTTGACACCTCATCAGTGGAGGCCGTAATTGAACAGGTAATTAAATTTGCACCAGATGCACTGATGGTAATTAAATCAACAGTTCCAGTCGGTTATACAGAAAGTATACGAAGAAAGTATCATATAAAAAATATAATCTTTTCTCCGGAATTTTTAAGAGAAGGACATGCATTATATGATAATTTACATCCGTCACGTATTATTGTCGGAGTTGATAATGAGGATAAAACTGACGGTGAGTTGATTTTTGAGAAAGCGGAGGCGTTTGCTGCATTATTGAAGGAAGGGTCTATGGAGCAGGACATTCCTATATTAATAACGAACTTAACAGAAGCGGAGGCAATTAAACTTTTTTCGAATACTTATCTGGCTTTACGAGTAGCATTCTTCAATGAATTGGATACATATGCTGAAGTACGTGGATTGAATACAAAACAGATTATTGAAGGTGTGTCCCTTGACCCTCGTATCGGTATTCATTATAATAACCCGTCCTTTGGTTATGGCGGTTATTGCCTTCCGAAAGATACAAAGCAATTATTTGCAAATTATAAAGATGTTCCTAATAATATAATAGGAGCAATTGTGGAAGCAAACCGGACTCGTAAAGATTTTATTGCAGAAAATATACTAAAAAGAAATCCTAAGACGGTGGGAATTTATCGTTTAACAATGAAAGTGAATTCTGATAACTTCAGGCATTCCTCTGTACAGGGAATCATGAAGAGACTGAAAGCCAAAGGAATAGAGGTTATTGTTTATGAACCTTCTTTATCAGATGAACTTTTCTACAACTCGAAGGTTATTAAAAATTTAGAAAGATTTAAGAAAATGTCAGATTTAATTGTAGCAAATCGCTTTAATGAGGAAATTTCAGATGTTGTAGATAAAATATATACCAGAGATATTTATTATCGCGATTAAGTGCAGATTTATTTGGTGTTGTTTATGTTGATTAATTGTAAGCGCAAATAATTGGGCGGATAGAACTATAAATCATATTCTGAAATAATCCAAGTACTTGGAGTGATTTACTTCATATCCTTCTCTTTGGATATCTGAAAGCTGCAGCTGTTTACTACATATCCGCTTCATCGGGGCATGCATCGACAGCTTTCATTGCATCTGCTCACTCCAAAAACCAATTGGAAGGAGCATCAGGATGATTTTGGCAGTAGTAATAAGGCTGCCTTGGGCAATCACGAGTTCGCAGGCGAGAGGAGAAATTGTGACAGAAAGAAACCAGAGAATGCTTTCTAATTTGAAAATTCAGGGAAAGGGGCTGGAAATTGGGCCGTCATTTTCACCAATTTGCCCAAAATCGAAAGGGTACAACATAGAGATTATTGATCATCTAAGCAAGGAAGAATTGATTAAAAAATATGTGGATGACCCCAATGCAGGTAAATATGTTGATAATATAGAGGAGGTGGACTATGTCTGGGATGGTCGTCCTTATTCTCAATTAATTGGAAGAACGGGGATATATGATTTTATTATAGCATCACATGTTATTGAGCATTGTGTGGATTTGATTGAATTTCTCACGGAGTGTTCAAAGCTGCTAAAAGAAGATGGGACATTAAGTCTGGCTGTACCGGATAAGCGTTACACTTTCGATTATTTTCGGGAGGTGTCATCTATCAGGACAGTGATTGATGGAAATAGGTATAGAATGCATAAAAGTCATTCGCTGGGAACACTCATAGATTCTTATTTTAATACGGTGGCTTTTGATAGAGGAGGAGTTTATATGCCGGACAGTGCTTATCTTTTGGAAGAAAACTTGATATACCAAAAGGATATCGAGAAAATGAGGAAAAGTATAGATGTCTATCATGAAGATGACTATATTGACTGCCATTCCTGGGTATTTACACCGGCTTCCTTTCAACTGTTGATATATCAGATGAATAGTATAGGATTAATTAATCTGTATGTCGATGAACTGTATAAAGCCCCTGAGAGTATAGAGTTTTTGGTAAAATTGAAAAAAGGGAAGGTTAATTTTCAATATGAGACTTTATTGAAAATACAGTTGGAAAGACAGAAAGAATTCAAACAGGCAAATAGCTATGATCTGAATTTACCGGTATGGGTGAAGGGTAAAAAGATATATATATATGGAGCGGGCAAGCGTGCTTTAAGAATAGTGGGATATTTAAAAGCGTTAGAAATAGAGCTGCAAGGCTTTATTGTGAGTGATGATCAACCTATTAGCAGGCCTAGCTTATGTGATAAGCCGATACATCATATATCAGAGATATCTCCTGAAAGTGAGAATCTTGGAATTGTACTTGGTGTGAGTGAAGAATTTCATGAAGAGGTAATGAAAGTTCTTGAGAGAAATGGAATGGTCGGATGCTGCTTTAGAGTTCCGGGAATAAGATGACTTAAACAATTGATTTTACTGGATTTTCAGAAATCTCGTCATGCTGTCCGAGAATCCAGGCTATGACGGAGAATAAACACATGGATGAAATATATGATTTGTTCCGTAATAACATAACCCTAATCGATATGCTTGAAAAGGCGATATCTGCTTTTCGCGTACAAAATTTCGACAAGGCTTTGAGGAATACCACGTCCATCATTGATCGCCTGAATAGTAGTATCGAATTAATTGAAAAAAATGCAGGTGCGGACCGGCTGAACCTGCTTTTGAATTATCTGAACGATATTCTTCAGGCCCAGAGCTCCAGGGACTATGTTCTCCTGGCTGATTTGCTTGAATTGCAGTTGCAGAGCTTCTTTATCGAGCTTCAAAATGACATAATCCATAGTGGAATGGTTACAATTACAGAGGCCCATCACAAGAATAATCTGATAGGGCTGAAGCAGTGGAATCCGGCACTGGAAAAACTGATTTCAGCGGATTTGGAAGCAGGGAATTTGGAGGAGAAGGGCTATACGGTAGAATTCAGCTCCTGTGGTTTACCTACCCTTGCCATAACGGATGACCGGGGAAAGTATTACTTGCACAGCAATGGTCAGATATCCGGTGTAGCCTGTGCTTTGGCAAATTCCTGGTATCAGGAAGAAATCAATGAATATGTGGTATACGGCTTTGGCCTGGGCTATCATATCAAAGAGCTTGCAGGACTGGATGACAGCATCACAATTAAAGTATTTGAAGCGGATATCAATGTCCTTCGGTTAGCGGCTCGGTACACCAACATGGATTATGCCACCCGGAATAAGAATCTGGAGATAATTTATGATCCTGATTTTAATAAATTATTTCAGCGGCTGCAAAATCTATCCGATTATGCCAAATTCCTCATCCATCATCCATCCCTTCGAGGCATCAAGGATTCTGCAATCAGGGAAAAGCTTGAGAATTATTTTCTCCAGTACAGCTCCATTGAAAACCAGCGCAGGCTGCTGAATGGTAATTTTCGTGAGAATATTCAGCATTATGATGGTTTTGCGGATGATTTGAAGGAACAATTCCAGGGCAAGGAGCTGTATATAGTTGCAGCAGGCCCGTCCCTGGATAAGAATTTCCTCCGCCTTAAAGATCTCGACAGGACAAAATCAATTATCCTGGCCACGGGTACGGTATTTCGCAAGCTCATGAATGCCGGTATTACTCCGGATTATGTCATCGTAACCGATGCGAATCCAAGAGTCTACCACCAGATTGCAGGCTATGAGAACAGCAGCGTGCCTATGCTGTATCTTTCCTCTGCGAGTAAAAGCTTTGCTCAAAACTATAAGGGCAGAAAATATATCATCTGTCAGAGGGATTTTGATAAAGCAGAGGATTTTGCCAGGGAAAAGAATTTGATGCTTTTCCAGACAGGCGGCTCGGTCAGTACAACAGCTCTGGATATCGGTATCTCCCTTGGATGTGAACGCATTTTATTCCTGGGGCTGGATCTGGCTTTTACGGATCATTATGTACATGCCGCAGATACCTCACGAAGAGAGCTGGCTTCAACCCAGGATTTAAGGCAGATTATCGACATCAATGGGAACCAAATATATACCAGCAAGAGTCTGGACATCTATCGTCAATGGATTGAAAACAGAATCCGCCAGGTGAAGGGGATTGAATTTATTGATGCAACGGAAGGCGGAGCCAGAATTGAAGGTATGAAAATAATGAAATTATCGGAATGTATATGATAGCGCAAATATGACAGGAGAAAATATTTCTAATTCCTGTCATATTATTTTGCCTGTCATGGGCCGATTGCAGTTCCTTTTATTCTATCGGGACAGTTTTATCCAAAATACTTAAGTATCTCTTACCAAGTGCCGATATTAAATAATAGGTTATCAATTTTATAACACATAATATTGTTACAGAAACAGAGGATAATGAAATAAAGAAACACAAACAAGAGGAAAATGTATTCAATATGCATATGGAGGTGCCGGCAATGAAGCTAAGAGAATATCGATTGTATCAGTTAATGTTATTCGCCCTGATCGTGATAGGAGGATTTTGTATTCCCCAGCAGAGGGCTTACGCCGCAACCGCGGTAGAGGTGGCAGCAGTGGAATATTATGATGACAATATCATCGTATTAAACAATGGAAATTCAAAGATTTATTATGCTACTGATACGGATGCAGCCAATGATAAATGGGAGTGCATTGATGCGGATGCCGGACTTTTTACAATGATCGATATTTCCTGGCTCGTCCCGTCATCAGAAAATGTTATTATAATCAAGGGTGACGCAGTGGATACCCGGTCCAGAGTTGTAATTAAGCAAAAGCCGACAAGGCTGGAGATTACGATCAATTATACTAATATGACAAATCTTTCTGTGAATGCAACCATCGCTCCGCTGCTTAATGTTATGTCTACGGAGGGAACCTCGGACAATCCGATTACCTACGATGATTTGGAGTGGAGAAAAGGGGAGACGGGAAAATGGATGAGTACGGACAGCCTTACCGTGTCCATGCTGGAGAAATTTTTAGTCAAGGGAGCCAGCCTTTACTTTAGAATCAGGGCAATAGATGACTGTGTTACAGTAAAATCAGGGTCTACACCAATCGATTTGAATGATAACCGGATACTGGGAATTGACGGGGGAATCCGCGAATATGAAAATGTTTCAGGCATAACCTTTGGAACGGATTATCCGAATGGTACACAGGGAAGACGCTTCAGTGATGAGGTTAAACTAAAGATTGTAAAGCAGGCTGTGACTATGGTAACCGGAGTAGACGGTGAGGATTTTACGGCAGCAATTAAATACGGCAAGGAATACAGAGTGACAGTAACCTATGCGGATAGCAGCCAGGGAGTTACCGACTGGGTTAAGGTGACCGACAGATCAGTAAAAGAAATATCCCTGGAAACGTTGGCAAACAGTGTAACTCCCCGCAAATACGATACATCGGGAAATGTGATCACCTATAACGGTGCTACAATAGCCTTTCCTGCAATGTTCATCGAAATAAGGGATTATGCCACAGCCAAAACGGCAGCCTCGAAAATCACCGAGATTTCTCTGAATGCACAGCGCAAGCTGACAAAGAGTGTACAGTCGGGACAGCCGTCAGCCACCGGAACCTATACGGCAGATGATATCTTCATGTATTATTTTGGCGATAAGTATGTATTGCTGACCATACCTATGGCCTCTGCCGGCCAGCCCTATGAATACTGTATCGTGAAGCCCGGCGGCAGCTTTAACATGGAGCGCGCTAACTGGAGTGTAATTACTAAGGGTACGGCGGTTAAGCTGCTGGCAAGCAAGGCAGTTCAGGGAGGAACCATATATATTCGTCAGAAGGAGATCAAATCCAGAGAAGCTACAAATACTTCGGATGCCGTTGCTTACCAGCTTGCATCCACCTATATCACACAGGTAATTGATTATCCTTCCGTACCGGAGGTAACAAAGACAAGTCTTACCTATGTTAAGAGTTATTCTACCTCACCTACCATTACGGTTCAGTTAAATGAAAGCGGAAAGAAGGCATTCGAAGACACACTAACGAGTGTTAGATTAGGAACGAAAGAAATCAGCTTCACCACCGCAATCAGTGTATCACCCACTGACAGTACGATTAAGATTATGACAATTACCTTAACGAACACCGATCTGGAGGCCATGGCAAATTGTACAAACAGGCTGCTTACCCTTACCTTTGGAAATGGAACGGTGGATAAATCCTCGGTTAAGCTGACAATAAAGAATCCGACGGCTGCCGGTAACCTGACGCTTTCCGCCGTAGCCGGTGCAACTGCGGGTACGTCCAAGGTTTCTGTCATCAGCTCACTGGGAACAGGTAACACCTGGGTTTATGTCGTGGGAACCACGGCAGCCTCCGGCATTAATATAGAGGATACGCTGCCGGCAGGTACAGGAACCACCTTTACCACGGGTATGGAAATTGCGGTAACGGCGAACCAATACATAACGGTATATGAAATTGATGCAAATCGTAATATTATCAAATATAAGAGTCTACAAATCACCGCAGGTATGATAAAATAAAAAGGAAATATACAAAGGCTGTATCAGGAAAGGGATTTTTTAAATCCCTTTCCTGATATGGAAATGCAAACTTCATGGAGGAGACATCTTCAAGAATGGGGCGGAATATGATTACGGTTAGTGTTTGCATGATTGTTAAAGACGAGGAAAGGGTACTAAGAAGATGCCTGGACTCCTTGAAGGGACTGGCGGAGGAGCTGATTATTGTAGATACCGGTTCCTCGGATACAACAAAGCAAATTGCGGCAGAATATACGGATAAAATATATGATCTCGAATGGAAGGATGATTTTTCAGCAGCTAGAAACTATTCGTTTTCCAAGGCGTCGATGGAGTATATCTATGTGGCGGATGCGGACGAGGTGATCGATGAGGATAACAGACAGCGTTTTTTGCTTTTAAAGCAGAAGCTTCTGCCGGAAATCGAAATTGTGCAGATGAAATATTCCAATCAGCTTTCCTATAATACCACCTACAACTTTGATGAGGAATACCGGCCAAAGCTTTATCGAAGGCTTCGAAGCTTTCAGTGGAGGGAGCCGGTTCATGAAAGTGTTGCATTAACGCCCATAATTTATGACAGCGATATCGTGATTCTGCATATGCCGGTGTCCAATCATGCAGAAAGGGACTTCCAGACCTTTCGGAGAACCATTGAACGTACTGGAAAGCTGTCTCCCAAGCTTTATGAGATGTATGCCAAAGAATTATATATTGCCGGCGGGGACAAGGATTTTGAGGAGGCGAAAGGCTATTATGAAGCCTTTGCTGATAAAGAGGAATGCAATGAGCGGGAGCGAAAGATTTATGAATGCATTCTTGTAAGGTGCTGCCGGCTGGCCGGTGATATTACCGGAATGATGAAATACGGCCTAAGAAATATTGCAGATGGAAAGGCTTCCTCCGAGGTATGCTTTGAGCTTGGGGAATACTTTATGACAATTGGAGATGATAAAGAGGCAGTCATCTGGTATTATAATGCGGCATATGAAACAGAATGTGAGCTGAATATCCACTACGGCGGAGATTATCCGCTTAAGCGTCTGGCAGAGTGTTATCATAAGCTTGGTAATCGGGAGCAGGAAGAAGGTTTTCTGGAGCAGTATGGTAACTGGAATAAAAATACTAAGGGGTGATAGTACTTGACTGAGAGCATTGAAAACATATTTTCAACCAATATTGAACTGCTGGGTGACATGGACAAGGCAGTTTATTATTTTAGAGAACAGGAATATGGTAAAGCACTGAATCTGGTAGCCGATTCCATCCCACAGATAAATCTGGTGCTTCAGGCAATAATAAAGGACAGAGAATACTTCAATCTTGTGGATACCGAATCTATGTATGAGATGCTGACGGGAATCCTTGAGGCTCAGAAAAATAAGGATTTTATTTTACTGGCAGATTTATTGGAGCTGCAGCTGGTTAATTTCCTGATTGGGGTGCAGGAGTTGATTATCGGCAAGGAAGAGATCATCTTTAATGAGGATAATTACAGGGAAAATATTAATATGCTTTTGGAGCGTCAAACCGGCTTTACAGAAGATATGAAGGAACCGATCAATACGGCTTTGCTTCTGGAGAACGGATATCGGGTTGAATTTACCTCCTGCGGATTAATGACTCTGGCCGGTGAAAATGACGGAGCAAAATTCTATTTTCATACCAATAATAAAATACTGACCGAGGCGTTTTTACTTGCCAGACATTGGTATCAGGAAAATAAAAGAAAATATATCATATATGGATTGGGAATGGGGTATCATATTAATGAGCTGATTCGGCTGGCACCGGAAGCTGAAATTGAGATTTATGAATCTGACCGGAATGTAGTCCAGTTAGCTTGTGCCTTTGCGCAGGTGAAAAGGCTTCTGTCAGATGAACACCTAAAGCTCGTATATGATCCGGAGCTTACGCTGCTGGAAAGCCGTATTGCAGCATTACAACCGGAGGAAGCCTTTGCTGTACATTATCCCTCCTATAAAAATATCAGGGATGCACAGGGGAGGAAGAGAATGGATCAAAAGCTTAGATGGCCGGATGCACTGTCTCAACCATGATTAGCGATCATAATTAGCCAAACAGCACTGTTTTGCTAAAGATGAATGAGACAGTACATTGGTTCGCGCCTAATATATAATCTAGGAGGCATAGCCTCCTAGAAAACCAGGAGGCAAAGCCTCCAAAATACAGGAGGCTTGGTATGATTTATATTATAATTGTAATTGCGATCGCAGGTTCGGAGTATTTGATTAAAAATTATATGGAAGCAAAGCTTCAGAAAGGGGATAGCCAGAAGATTCTGGGGGGAAAGATCGTACTTAATAAGGTTCTGAATAGAGGGGCTATTCTTAATCTGTTGGAAGAGAAAAAGGAGACAGTTAAGACCGTTTCCGGAGTATTCCTCGGTCTTTTACTTCTCCTTTTTACATTTATGCTGCCAAAGAAGGGCAACAAATTATTTAAGCTTGGCCTGGCTCTTGTACTTGGCGGAGCCATAAGTAACGTATCCGACCGCTTTCTGCGGGGCTATGTTGTAGATTATTTCAGCATCAAAAGTGATAAATGGAAAAGGTTGAATCATATCGTATTCAACCTTGCCGATATTGCCATTTTTGCAGGAGGTATACTGGTGTTTATCTCATCTGCTGTTTCTTCCGTGGCAGGTTCAATTCTGCCTGGTTCGGCTATATTCCAGGGCGGCTCCCACAAATCCTCGAAATAGAGGGTGTGGCTTATTGGGTCTGGATTTAAATTCCGGGTGAGCCTGTGTGGCGATAAACCAGGGATGGCTGTCCAGCTCGATCATCTCTACGATACGGCCGTCCGGTGAAAGACCGGAAAGCTTTAAATTATTTTTAGTAAAGTCATTGCGGTAGTAATTATTAACCTCATAGCGGTGACGGTGTCTTTCATGGATGGTTTTCTCTCCGTATAGCTGGTAAGCCTTTGTACTTTCATCCAGTACACAGGGATAGGAGCCGAGTCTTAAGGTACCGCCGATGTCTTCTATACCATCCTGTTCCGGCATCAGATGGATGATCGGATGGCTGGTGGAAGGGTCCAGCTCCACGCTGTGGGCATCCTTGAAGCCGATTACATTACGGGCGAATTCTACAAGTGCCAGCTGCATGCCAAGACAAAGTCCCAGGAAGGGGATGTTATTCATTCTGGCATATTGGATGGCATTTATTTTACCCTCGATTCCCCGGTCGCCAAAACCGCCGGGTACCACGATGCCGCTGACATCACTAAGAAGCTCGGCCGCATTCTCCTGGGTTACTGTCTCGGAGGGAATCCATTTAATATTGATGGAGGAATGATGGGCTACGGCACCATGCTTAAGCGATTCTACAACACTGATATAGGCATCATGAAGCTGGGTATACTTTCCGACAAGGGCCACCGTTACCTCATCCTTGGGATTTCTAAGGGAATGTACCATTTCCTCCCAGTCGGCAAGATCGGGAGTGGGACAGGGCAAGTCGAGACAGGAGAGTGTGACATCGGCAAGATGCTCCTGCTCCAATGCCAGAGGAGCCTCGTACAAATAGTCAACGTCAAGGTTCTGCAATACATTGGTGCTCGGAACATTACAGAAGAGTGCGATTTTATCCTTAATACCGTTCTCCAGCGGGCGTTCTGTCCGGCATACGATGATATCGGGGCGGATGCCCATTCCCTGAAGCTCTTTTACGCTTGCCTGGGTGGGCTTTGTTTTCATTTCGCCTGAGGCCTTAAGATAGGGAATCAAGGTTACATGAATGAGGGCGACATGATGATCGCCGATTTCCTGACGGAACTGGCGGATGGCTTCCAAAAAGGGCTGGCTTTCGATATCGCCGACGGTACCGCCTACCTCGATAATGGCGATATGGGTATCGTTGCCCTGATCATTTCTATAAAAACGGCTCTTGATTTCATTTGTAATATGAGGGATTACCTGTACGGTTCCTCCGCCGAAATCGCCGCGTCTTTCCTTGGATAATACTGACCAGTAGATTTTACCGGTGGTAACGTTGGACATTTTATTCAGGCTTTCGTCAATGAACCTCTCATAATGTCCTAAATCAAGGTCGGTTTCGGCACCGTCGTCCGTTACGAATACCTCGCCGTGCTGAATCGGATTCATGGTACCCGGATCGATGTTGATATAAGGGTCAAATTTTTGCATTGTAACATGATAACCGCGCGCTTTTAATAATCGGCCGAGGGAAGCAGCAGTGATTCCCTTTCCCAAACCTGATACAACACCACCGGTTACAAATACATATTTAACAGCCATTCCTTCTCCTCCTTTATATTAAAGAGTGCTCCCGTGAACCCTTCGCTGTGCACCTATGGTTTTTATCGGGAGTACTAACTTTGTATTTAAGCAATAAAAAAAGCCATCAACCTGGTCGAGTGGAAGGTTTAAGGCAAAATGGGTATTTTAGCCGGCCGATCCGAGGATAGACCTTAAACCAATTTCCGGCACCCTTGCTTGTATGATGTACAATTTCTGCTATAGTATACTACATCCTGTATGAGAAGTCAATTATAAGGATAAAAAATATAATATTTTGTGGAGGACGCCGGATTACCCCTTTATTTACAGTTAATACCAGAAATAAAACAGTTAGAAATAATTTGGTCACAGAATTTTAAGAACAATTTTATTGATTTATGGTAAAACTATAGATATAATGAGTTATACGGTTAAATTTGCTAGTCAAATGAGTTCTTATCGTATCAGAGCTTCATTTTATATATAGGGCCGGTATTTCGTTATGCATCCGGCCGGATGCGCAGTGCAGTAGAAACAACAGGAGGATTGCATGGATAATAATAACAATAAAAATAATAAGAATGGTATGCCGAATAAAATCGCCATTATCATTATATTAGCCTCGTCACTGGTTATTTGGTACTTATTTTCAATGGTATCCCAACAGCTTACCAGCGGCACCAAAAAAGAAATAACCTATAATAAATTTCTTGAAATGCTTGAGAACGAAGAAGTTGAGTCGGTAGAGATAAAGGGCTCCCAGATTTATATCACCCCTGTCGGACAGGAGGATAAGACCTTCAAGGTCACTTATTATACCGGCGTTATCTATTATGATATGGACCTGGTATCCCGTCTGGAGAAGGCGGGCGTAGAGTTTAAGCAGACGGTTGAAAGTACGAATATTTTAAATACAGTATTGTCAATGGTACTGCCCTTTATTGCAATCTATGTCGTTATGTGGTTCCTATTCAAGGCCATATCGAAAAACAGCGGCGGCATGATGGGTGTTGGAAAATCAAATGCCAAGGTCTATGTAGAAAAGCAGACCGGTGTCACCTTCAAGGATGTTGCCGGTGAGGAGGAAGCAAAGGAATCAGTTACTGAAATTGTCGATTTCCTGCACAATCCTGCAAAATATACGAAGATCGGCGCCAAGCTGCCTAAGGGCGCATTGCTGGTCGGACCGCCCGGTACCGGTAAAACTTTGCTTGCCAAGGCGGTAGCCGGTGAAGCCAAGGTTCCCTTCTTCTCCCTGTCAGGCTCCGACTTTGTGGAAATGTTCGTTGGTGTCGGTGCTTCCAGAGTAAGGGATTTGTTTAAGCAGGCACAGCAGTCGGCTCCCTGTATTATATTTATTGACGAAATCGATGCCATCGGAAAAAGCCGTGATTCCCATTACGGAGGCGGTAATGATGAACGGGAGCAGACCTTGAATCAGCTCCTTGCCAATATGGATGGCTTTGACTCCTCCAAGGGTCTGGTTATCCTTGGTGCAACCAATCGGCCGGAGGTTCTTGATAAGGCGCTGCTTCGTCCGGGACGCTTCGATCGTAGAATTATTGTTGATAAGCCCGATTTAAAGGGAAGAGTTGATATACTTAAGGTTCACGCCAAGAATGTATTGATGCATGACTCCGTAGACCTGGAGGCGATTGCGAAGGCTACCTCAGGAGCGGTTGGCTCCGACCTTGCCAATATGATTAATGAAGCTGCGATTCTTGCGGTTAAAAGGGGCCGTACTGTGGTGACCCAGGATGACTTGTTTGAATCGGTGGAAGTGGTGATCGCTGGTAAAGAGAAGAAAGACAGAATTCTTGGCAAGGAAGAGAAGCGTATTGTAGCTTACCACGAGGTAGGTCATGCGTTGGTAACTGCCTTGGAAAAGAATGCAGAGCCGGTTCAGAAGATAACGATTGTTCCCAGAACCATGGGTTCTCTGGGCTATGTAATGCAGGTGCCTGAGGAAGAGAAATATCTGATGAGTAAGGATGAAATTCTTACCCGTATTGTTACATTATATGGTGGACGTGCGGCCGAGAAGCTGGTATTCAATTCCGTAACTACTGGGGCATCCAATGATATCGAGAAGGCTACCCAGCTGGCGAGGGCAATGGTAACCCAGTATGGTATGTCCGACAAATTCGGACTCATGGGGCTGGAATCGGTGGAAAGCAAATACCTTGACGGAAGAGCTGTATTAAACTGCGGTGAGGTTACTGCAAGTGAGATCGATAAGGAAGTAATGCAGATATTGAAGGAATGCTATAATAAGGCGGAACAGCTGCTTGCCGGCAACCGTGAGGTTCTTGACCAGGTTGCAGAGTATCTGATCACCAAAGAGACCATAACCGGCGAGGAATTCATGAAGATTTATAATGAGATTAAGGGAACTTCTATTGAAGTAAAGGAAGAGATTCCGGCACTTCCTGAAACGAATTAATGAAATGACAAGAATAAAGGGATCTTTCAAAATATATTTGCAGAGCAGCGTCTGCAAATATATTTTGGAGGGTCCCTGTTTTTTTATGATATTCTCTGGCACACCCTAATCATTTAATCCGCCTTTCAGTATGGTAATGTGATCGTCGGATATTTTCTTAAGGATGGTTTCGTCGGCCAGATAATCGGTTACCAGATGGGTTATCTGCTTGGTATTGCCGATGATAAAATTATGCCTTTTTCCCAGCTTTGTGTGCTCTGCCAGGATGACTACCATATCCTTCGACTGTTCGATCATAAGGCTGTTGACCATAGTTTCCTGAAGGATGGCGGTGCTGATATCTCCTTCGGCTGTTACTCCGCTGACACCGATAAAGCATTTGTTAGCCCATACCTTTCGGATGGTGGATAAGGCAAAATCTCCAACCATGGAATTTTTATAGCTGTACACTTCACCGCCGGTAAGAACAATATTTACGGAGGAATCGTGGTTGCAATTAAGTGCATTTCCGTTGTTGGTAATAACATTGACATGCTTGCCATGAATATAGTCAAGAATTAATAAAGCAGTCCGGCTGCTGTTTATAAATACCGTATCTCCATCCGCAATCAGGCTTGCTGCATGTTTGGCGACAATGCGTTTATAATCGATATCTTTTTCTTCTTCCGTGTGGAGGTTTTCCGCTGCGGGGTCTTCCAGGAGTGTGCCCTCGATCAGAGTGGCTCCTCCGTGGTAGCGTTTTACAACACCTTTCAACTCAAAAGCCTCCAGGTCTCTTCGGATGGTGAGAGGAGAAACATTCAATTCCTCAACCAAATCCTTCACAGTGACTTCCTTCTCTTTTTGCAGCTTCTGAAGAATAATCTGCTGTCTTTTTAAAATGACACCCTTTTTATTTTTCATATTATCTCCATCTCATTATAAAATTAATAATACTCAAATTACATCCCATAGAATGCCTGTATACTTTTCGCATATTTATATGCACGAATATGTGCTATGGAGGATAGAAGCAATCACCTCAATCCATATTATTGTACCATTATTTAGTAAAACAGACCATACGTTTTTATAAAAATTATCATGGATGGGCGTAAAGCTTTTGATACAATTCCTGAAATTCCTGATATCTGGCATGATATTCGGAGCTGTGTTCGGGATAAAATACCTGTATGCTATCGGTTTCCCTGGCTGTTTTGTAAACAGCTTCATAATCTGTAAACAGCTTCAGGCTGACGGCAGCAGCTATCCAGGCACCGACGGCCGTAGACTCTGCATTATCTGAAAGGATAACCGGAAGGTCAAGAACACCGGAAAGCATGGGTGTGAAGGCAGCACATTTTGTAAGACCGCCGCTTAATACGATACGGTTGATTGAGGGTAAATGAGCCTTAATAACTTCCAGATTAGCTTTTATTTCAAAACAGATACCTTCCAAAAGAGCCCTTGCCAAATCCTTTCTTTCCGTAGAGAGGGTAATATTGTGAAAGGAGGCAGTGGACCTGCTGTTCCAGTCAGGAGTTGCCCGACCCTGAAAATAAGGAAGAACGACAGGGCCTTTACCGGTGGGCCTTGCTGACACAATTTCATGATTGATCATTTCAAAGTCCGTATCTGCCGGCGGATAAAAGCAATTATGATACCAGTTGAAGGCACTGCAGCAGGCGGGAATACTGCATTCATAAATATATCGGTCCGGAATGGCACTGGCACCGATGATAAGACTGCTCGTTTGTTCCTCCGGCAGGGCATCAAAGGCACTGAGGATATATGCTCCGGTCCCGGCGGTTATTTGAGTATTTCCCTGACGGAGTACGCCCTGGCCCAGGGCGGAGCACTGCTGGTCACCACCTGCGGATATTACAGGGATACCTTCCTTTATTCCGGTTAATCTTGAAAATTCCTGGGATATCCCACCTGCAACCTGGCCGGGTTTTATAAGGTCACAGAGCTTTTCTCGGTCAATATCCCAGATGCGCAGCAGTTCCTCGTCCCATTCCCTGGTTTTTATATTCATAAGCAGAGAACGGCTTCCGTAGGTATGGTCAGTTACCAACTGATTTGTCATGACAAAGATCAGATAATCGGAAACTACGACCAGCTTATGGGCGTTTTCATATAGCTTCGGCTGATTTTTATGAATCCATGACATTTTGCTGGCGGAATAAATGGGATTTATTCTGCTGCCGCTTTTCTTTAGAATGACATCCCTGCATTCTGTCAGGGAATGGCAAAGCTCCATAGTACGTTTATCCTGCCACATGATTGCCGGGCCGATGGGATCGCCTGTTCCTGACAGAGGGATAACGGAGGATCTTTGGGAAGTGATGGAGATTGCATCAATGGGGCAGGATTGCTTATCATCCTGGACAATGTTTTTGCAGATATGAACTAAGGCGTTTTTCCATTCCTCAGGATTTTGTTCAGTTAGGAATTCGCTGCGATATTGAGGGCAATACTTGATTTGTAGCTTTTTTAGTTCGTGTGCGTTTTGAGTGTATATAATTCCGCGCATGCTGGAGGTACCAACATCAATCACTAAAATGTTCATAAAAACTCCTTATATAATTGTTTTATAATCGATTTAATCGGTTTTATAAATTTAGTATATCAAAAACAATATAAAAAATCAATTAATATTATGGTATTTCACTGGAAAAAGAAAGAAAATATAAAGAAATACGTAATTATTAGTATAAAAAGCATAATAAAATAAAATATTTGATTGAATAATAAAACAGTATTGACAAATAATCCGTTAAATCATATAATAAGTTCGTAAGGTCATAAAAACCGATAAACATACATATAAAACGAACATTTAAATGGTTTTATGATCGATATTAAGAAAGGAGAAAGGTTATGAAAAAAAGAAAATTATTAAGTGTATTGTTAGCAACGGTTATGATGATGACGGCTCTGACCGGATGCAGTGGGAAAAGTAATTCAGACAGCGCGGGGACAACTCCGGCAGCAGAAACAACTCCGGCGGTTTCAGAGAATACTTCAGAAGAAGAGGTGACTCTAAAGCTGGCACTGTGGGATTATGATGCGGAAGGCTCCGTATATCCTGCAATTTTGGAGGCCTTTAATGCAAAATATCCAAATATAAAGGTGGAAGTAATCAATGCTTCGGCTGCAGACTATGAGACCAAGATTACAACCATGCTGGCCTCCGGTGATGATGTAGATGTGTATTTTGCAAAATCCAATACAAGCTTTCCTACCCTGGTTCAGAAGGGTTATGCTCTTGATCTGGATTCCCTGATTGAAGAGAAGGGTTTTGATGCATCAGCCTACGGAACTGTACTGTCCCAGCATTATTCTATTGATGATACACTGTATGCATTGCCCTTCAGAACGAATGACTGGGTGATTTATTACAATAAAAATATTTTTGACGAGGCTGGAGTGACTTACCCGGATAATGATATGACCTGGGAAGAATTCTTTGAGATAGGAAAGCAGCTGTCGGGGGATGATGTATATGGTGCTGCCTTCTTTCCCAAGCCGGGCTTTATTGTTCCATGTATTGTAGGCAGTGTAGATGGCTTTGATATTAATACCAGTGACTTTACCGAGCTTATCCCGGCTACCCAGAAGGTGGTTGATGCGATGAAGGATGGCAGCTGGGAGGATTATTCCGAGTCAGTTTCCATGTCAAAGGATCAAACCTACTTCTATCAGGGAAAATGGGGTATGCTGTACAATGGCTCCTGGTTTACCCAGATGCTTGAGGCCCAGGATCTGTCCTTCGAATACGGTGTTGTAAAATCACCATACTGGGAAGGTACTGACAAGAAGGGCTTTGCAACTTCGACACCTGTTTTGATTAATCCGAAGACAAAGAAGCTTGACGCGGCCTGGGAACTGCTTTCTTTCCTGTGCGGTGAAGAGGGTGCGAAGATTGTTGCCCAGTCCATGCTTGTTCCCGGATATCAATCAGAGGATATCATGCAAATCTTTAAAGACAGTACAGGTATTGACGAGACTTCTATGGAAGCCTTGACGAATAATACAACTTACGGCTTGGGTGAGGCCAATGTCGGACTTGGTGCTGTCTCCAACGTAATCAATGAAGAGCTGGAGCTGGTGCTTACCGGTAATCAGACGGTGGAGCAAATGGCTGAAAATTGTAATACCCGCCGTGAAGAAGCGTTAGCGTCGGTATCACAATAGATCAGATAAAAATATGATTTTAAGCCGGTTGTGCTGCATATGCAGCCGGCCGGCCCTTTGGAGGAATTTATGGCGAAGACAAAAACAAAGATCCGAACCAGTCATGTGATTATTAACAGAAACAGAAGAACAGCATTTTTCTTTCTGCTTCCCAATATCATTGGATTTTTAATATTTACATTAATACCGGTAATCTGGGCATGTGGTCTCAGCTTTACAAAATGGGACGGATCAAGTCCGGCGGCATTTGTGGGTCTGAGCAATTACTTGTCTTTGTTGAAAGACACGAATTTTAAAATTTCTTTTCTTAATACCGTTATCTATACTGTCGGTACCGTTCCCTTCATTATAGCTATTTCACTGGTTATGGCATTTGTGATAGATAACGGAATCAGGTTCTCCTCGGCAATCAGGGCTGCTCATTTTTTTCCTCATATTTCATCCATTGTAGCAATCTCAGTGGTATGGCAGTTCTTATATGCGAAAAGCGGTCCCCTGAACGAAACCCTGAAGGCAATCGGTTTTACCGATGTACCGGCCTGGCTGTCACATAAGACCTGGGCGCTCCCCGCAATCATGATCATGATTATCTGGAAGGGAATCGGCTACTATATGATAATCTATCTGGCGGGCTTAAAGAGTATTGATACCGCTTTGTATGAGGCAGCTAAGGTGGATGGAGCCAATTCCTTAAAGAGATTTTGGTATGTTACCGTTCCCCAGCTTCGGCCGGTAACCTTTTATATCTCCATTATGTGTATCATTGCATCCTTCCAGGTATTTACACCCATCTATGTAATGACAAAAGGCGGGCCGGGAAGAGCGACCTCCGTATTGGTATTGCAGATTTACAAGGAAGGCTTCGAAAACTACAAATTCGGTTATGCATCAGCGGAGGCTATGGTTTTGTTCCTGTGCATACTGATTGTAACATTGGTTCAGTTCAAGGGCCAGAAGAAGGACTAGAAAGGAGAGTATTACAGTGAATAAACGTAAAATTACAGGTACTACTCTGAAAATTTTAAAATATGGGATTGTTATTTTATCGTCCATAACTATGGTGATTCCCTTTCTTTGGATGCTTTCTTCATCCTTTAAGGACAGTCTGGAGGTGTTCAATTATCCGATTGAATGGATTCCAAAGACGCTGAACATAGAGAATTATATCTACATTTGGAATAAGGCCGATTATCCCTTGCTGTTTTTTAATACCTTAAAGCTGACGGTAATTATATCGATATTGCAGCTGATCACCTGCAGCTTGGCCGGTTATGCCTTCAGCAAGCTGGAATTTCCGGAGAGGAACAAGCTCTTTCTGGTTTATCTGGCAACCCTGATGGTGCCCTACCAGGTGGTGATGATTCCCCAATTTTCCATTATTAAGATGTTTGATCTTACAGATACACATTTGGCTTTGATTTTAATTCAGGCATTTAATCCAATGGGAGTATTTCTGATGAAGCAGTTTTTTGACGGGATACCCAAGGAGCTAAGTGAGGCGGCAATCATTGACGGGCTTAATAATTTTGGTATTTATTCAAAAATTATTATGCCGCTTTCCAAATCGGTGATAGGAACCCTGATCATACTCACCTCGGTGCAGGTGTGGAATGATTTCCTGCCTCCCCTGATTTATATAAATTCCTCAAGACTTTATACCATTCAATTGGGACTAAGAAATATGATTACGGAGAATATGGCGGAATACGGGCCGATTATGGCGGCTTCGGTGATTTCGATTATACCGATCTTAATCGTATTTTTGGCATTCCAGCGTTTCTTTGAGCAGAGTGTGGTCTCCTCCGGCGTAAAGGGCTAAGGTGAATTATTGAACGGCATAATTCGAAATGCAGATTGCCGGCATGGAAAGGAGTAATTATTTTGAGCATTGATTTTAGGGGGAACCCCTTTTATTTGGAGGAGGAGGATATCGACTGGGTGAAGACGACCCTGGCCGGTATGACTCTGGAAGAAAAAATAGGCCATCTGTTTTGCATATTGATCAAAGGAAAACCGGTGGAGGAAATTCTGGAGCAGATGAATGTCCTGGGATTAAAGCCGGGCAGCTATATGACAGATGTATTCCCGGCACAGCAGGTAAAGGATAATTTTAAGAAGCTTCAGGCTGCCTCGGATATTCCCCTTTTATTTGCTTCCAACCTGGAACGGGGAGCAGACGGCATCTGTACGGAGGGAACACTGTTTGGTACACAGCTGCAGGCGGCTGCCGGCAATGATGTCAGGTGGGCCTATGAGCTGGGGCGGGTTTGTGCGTCTGAGGCGGCGGCCCTTGGTGCGAACTGGAACTTCGGACCGATCCTGGATATTGATACGGATTTTCATAATCCCATAACCAATACCCGTGTCTTTGGCTCGGACCCGGAGAAGGTGCTTGAGCTGTCAAAGGCCTTTGTGAAGGGGCATCAGGATTGCGGCATGGCAGCATGCTTAAAGCACTGGCCGGGAGACGGCAGGGATGAAAGAGACCAGCATATGGTAACCTCCATCAATGATTGTTCCATGGAGGAATGGGATGCTACCTACGGCAGGATATACCGGGAGCTGATTGAGGATGGGGCGGAGACGGTAATGTCAGCCCACATTATGCTGCCCGCCTATTCAAGGAAGCTGTGCCCCCAGGTGAAGGAGGAGGATATTCTTCCTGCATCCCTGGCTTATGAACTGACCCATACGCTTTTAAGAGAGAAATTGGGCTTCAATGGTCTTGTTGTGACAGATGCAACAACCATGACCGGCTTTATGCAGGCCATGGCGAGAAAGGATGCTCTGCCCCTTGCGGTTGTAAGCGGCTGTGACATCATACTTTTTACCCTTGATATGGAGGAGGATTTTGGCTTTATCAGGGAGGCGGTGAAGGACAAAAGGATCAGTCCGGAACGCCTGGATGAAGCAGTACAGAGAATTTTAGCCCTGAAGGCTCATTTAAAGCTTCATAAGAAAATGAAGGAGGGAACGCTTCTTCCGGGAGAAGAGGCAATGGAAGTCTTTCGGGATGATACCAACAGAAGGCTGGCAAGGGAGCTGGCAGACCGGTCCGTTACCCTGGTGAAGGACACACAGAATTTACTGCCGGTAAATCCTAAGGAATATAAAAGAGTTCTGCTGCACGTCCTGGGGGATAAGGGCGGCTATCATGATCCGATCAAGGATACGGCTCTGTATTTTAAGCAGGAACTGGAGAAGGAAGGCTTCGAAATAACAGTTTTTGACGCCGACCGAAAGGATTTGCTGCCCATTGGCAGCATCAAGAGTATGACGGACCGGTTTGATCTGATCATTTATTACTGCAGCGTCAAAACCTCGGGAAGCGACAATGTATCCAGAATTACCTGGACCGGTCCCGGCGGCTGCAATACGCCAAGATATATCAATGAAATTCCCACATTGTTCATCTCGGTGGATAATCCGTACATGCTTTTTGATGCACCGAAAATCAAGACCTATATCAACGGATATACCCCAAGCAGCTATGTAATTGATGCGATCATTGAAAAAATTACAGGCAGAAGCCAGTTCAAGGGTGTGAGCCCTGTGGACCCCTTCTGCGGACTGTGGAATGCAGGGTTTTAGGGCAGACACCGTAATTATGACATAGGACAGGGAAAAATGGAGGATTGAATATGAGCAAGATAACAGAACTGACCAGAGAAAAATGGATTTTAGGAGCGTTTCCCGAATGGGGAACCTGGCTGAATGAAGAAATAGACGCTGAGGAGGTAAAGCCGAATACCTTTGCCATGTGGTGGATTGGCTGCACCGGTCTTTGGGTAAAGACAGAGAATAATACGAATATTGCAATTGACCTGTGGTTCGGAAACGGAAAGAGAACGCAGAAGGTAAAGGAAATGGACCCCTTTCACCAGATGAGGAATATGACCGGAGGACGTGCCACCCAGCCCAATCTGCGGGCAGCCCCGATTGTTTATGATCCCTTTGCTGTGAAAACCGTGGATGCCGTACTTTCTACACATTTTCATAACGACCATATCGACCAGTTTTTTGCAGCAGCGGTGATGCAAAACTGCGCGGAGGAAATTCCCTTTATCGGGCCGCAGAAGAGCGTGGATACCTGGTTAAGCTACGGCGTTCCGGAGTCCAGATGCAGGGTGGTTAAGCCGGGAGATGTTCTTCGGGTGAAGGATGTAGAAATTCATGTGGTGGATTCCTTTGACAGGACCTGTCTGGTAACTGCGAGCCAGGATATCAGAGGCATCTGCCCCACAGATATGGACGAGAAGGCTGTAAATTATATTATTAAGACTCCTGCGGGAAGCATATACCATTCAGGAGATTCCCACTACAGTACTTATTTTGCCAAGCATGGAAAGGATTATGAGATCGATGTCGCCCTTGGCTCCTACGGTGAAAACCCCGTGGGCAACCAGGATAAAATGACCTCTGTGGATATCCTTAGAATGGCGGAAGCCCTTAGGTGCAAGGTGGTAATTCCTTTTCATTATGATGTGTGGACTAATTTTAAGGCAGACCCGTCGGAAATCATGCTCCTGTATCATTATAAAAAGGAGCTTCTGCAATATCAGTTCCATCCCTTTATCTGGGATGTGGGCGGCAAATATGTATGGCCGGAGGATAAGGATAAGCTTCAGTACCACTACAGGAGAGGCTTTGAGGATTGCTTTACCGACGAACCGAATGTACCCTTCCGTTCCATATTATAGGGAGAGGCAGGTATGAAGGCATATACGTTAGGACTTTACGAGAAATCCATGCCGAATGAGCTGGATATCAGAGAAAAGCTGCTCAGTGCAAAAAAAGCGGGGTATGATTTCTTGGAGATCAGTATCGATGAGACGGAAGAAAAGCTAAGCCGTTTGGACTGGAGTTCCGAAGAAAAGCTGGATATCCTTCATGCGGTGTATGAAACAGGAATTCCCATACGGACCATGTGCTTAAGCGGGCATCGCAAATATCCCCTTGGCAGCAGGGATGAGGCAATAAGAAACCGGGGGCTGGAGATTATTGAAAAGGCCATTGATCTGGCAGACGATCTGGGGATACGGATTATCATGCTGGCGGGATACGATGTATATTACGAAGAATCCGGCAGCGATACCAGGCAGATGTTCGAGAAAAATCTTCTAAGAGCCGTTGAGCTGGCGGCAAGAAAAAGTATACTCATGGGCTTTGAAACCATGGAAACCGAATTCATGAATACGGTGGAGAAGGCCATGAAATATGTGGAATTGGCGGCTTCGGATTATCTTGCGGTATATCCGGATATCGGAAATATTACCAATGCGGCCAAGGTATATGGCAAGGATGTACTGGAGGACTTAAAAAAAGGAAAGGGTCATGTGCTTGCCATGCACCTGAAGGAAACCGCACCCGGAAAATTCAGAGAAATTCCCTACGGCTTGGGCCATGTGAACTTTGAAGAAGCCATAGAAACAGCCTGGAAGCTGGGCATACGAAGATATGTGGCGGAATTCTGGTATGTGGGCAATGATAACTGGGAGGAAGAGCTGTCCAAGGTAAGTAAGCTCTTAACGGCAATATTAGATCAGCAGGATAAGGAGAATGAGGATGAACATAGAAAAAAAAGTCTTGCAAAATATTTCTAAATGCTACTCCATTGCACCGCTAAGGTATCAGGGTGCAGAGTATATCCTGGTTGCCTCGGAAAAAATGGACCGATGTGCTTTATTCGATATTCAGGGAAAGGAAATCGAAACGGTTTTTACGGAGCCCGGCGGCGTAATGACTATGGTGCAGGTGCCGGATACCGACGGCCAGTTTCTGGCCACTCATAAATTCTATTCCCCCAACGATTCCATACAGGCAAAGCTTGTGATTGTAACTCCTGTGGAAGGAGTTTGGGAGGTGAGGACTCTGGTCCGGCTGCCCTTTGTTCATCGTTTTGATATCCTACATAGAAACGGAATAAACTATCTGATTGCCTGCACTTTAAAATCCGGGCACCAATATAAAGAGGACTGGACCTCTCCCGGTAAGGTTTATGCCGCTGTTTTACCTGAGGATTTAAGCGGCTACAATGAGGATAACCAGCTTGAGCTTACGGTAATAAAGGAAGGTCTTTACCGGAATCACGGCTATTACAGAGTGGAGGAAGGGGGGATCCCCACCGCCCTGATCTCTTCGGAGAATGGAATTGTACAGTTTATTCCCCCGGCCGGTGCGGGAGAGCACTGGACTGTGAAGGAGCTGTTGAAGGTCCCTGCCTCCGATGCTGTTTTACTGGATCTGGACGGGGACGGTGAAAGGGAACTGGGAGTGATTGCCCCCTTTCACGGAGACTCCTTTTCCATATATAAAAAGCAGGATGAGGTATTTAAAAAAGTTTATGAACACCCGGAGAAGCTGGAGTTTCTGCATTCCATCTACGGCGGAGAGCTTTGTAAAAAGCCAAGTATCGTCGTAGGGTACCGGAGGGGAGACAGTAAGCTGATCTCTATTTCTTATGATAAGGAAGAAGGGGACTATCGGTCGACGGTCATAGACAGCGGCTGCGGGTCTGCAAATATATATCATTATGTGAAGGATGGCAGGGATATTATCATCTCGGCAAACCGAGAGATTGATGAGATCGCCATGTATACCATCACCTAAACGGGAGGAACAGGATGCTGGAGCAATTGAAAAAAGAGGTATATGAAGCCAATATGCTTCTTCCGAAGCATGGCCTTGTTACCTTTACCTGGGGGAATGTAAGCGGCATTGACCGGGAGAAGGGTCTGTTTGTTATTAAGCCCTCTGGAGTTGATTACGAACGTCTGTCACCGGAGGATATGGTCGTGGTGGACCTTGAAGGCAATGTGGTAGAAGGACAGTATAAACCCTCCTCTGATACACCGACCCATAGGGTGCTGTATCAGGAATTTCCATCCATCGGCGGAGTGGTGCATACCCACAGCTCCTGGGCAACGGGCTGGGCACAGGCAGGGATGAATATTCCCTGCTATGGAACCACGCATGCGGATTACATCTACGGCGATATTCCCTGTGTCAGAAATCTTACAAAGAATGAGATTGACGAAGGCTATGAAATCAACACAGGACGTCTCATTGCCAAACATTTTAAGAGAAATATTCTGGGAGATATGATAGAGGCTTACCGGGCAGTGCCCTGTGTTCTTTGTAAAAACCATGGGGTATTTACCTGGGGCAGGGATGCTCATGAGGCAGTCCATAATGCAGTTGTTGTAGAAGAGGTAGCAAAGATGGCGGCCATAGGAAAAATGATAAATAACAGCATTACGGAGGCACCGAAGGAGTTGCAGGATAAGCATTATATGCGCAAGCACGGCCCGGATGCCTATTACGGACAAGGATAAGAGAGTTGCTTCCCCTGGAGGAAGAAGGGCAGGAGGGATGTATGGAGCTTAAAGCATTTATATTTGATTTGGACGGAGTGATTGTATTTACGGACCGGCTTCATTATCAGGCCTGGAAAAGGATGGCCGACCGTCTGGGAATTTATTTTGATGAGAAAATCAATGACAGGTTAAGGGGAGTCTCCAGAATGGAAAGTCTGGAGATTATCCTGGAGAACTATAACGGACCAAAGCTGAGTGAGAAGGACAAAGATAAGCTGGCCGAGGAAAAAAATGAAATATACCGTGGGCTTTTAAGCTGCATGACACCGGCAGATGTCGGGGAGAGTGAGCGGGAGACCCTTAAGGAGTTAAGACACCTTGGCTATAAGCTCGCAATCGGCTCCTCCAGCAAGAATGCCGGACTGATACTGGATAAGACCGGGTTAAGGCATGCCTTTGATGCAATCTCGGATGGAACGAATATCACCAGGTCCAAGCCTGATCCGGAGGTGTTCTTAAAGGCGGCACAGTTTCTTGGAGTGAATCCTAAGGAGTGTGCGGTGGTGGAAGATGCCTGTGCCGGTATTGATGCCGCAAAGGCAGCCGGAATGACTGCAATAGCCATCGGCGGGGCAGCAGAATATGAAAGGGCGGATTTTAAGATTAAGGAATGGAAGGAGCTGATAAAGCTTATAAAAACCGGTACGGTATAAACAGAGGGTGTCTCAATTTTGAGACATCCTCGTTTTGCATAGGATGAAAACATTCTAACATTCTCTTAAGCCTGGTATCCCTGATTTGACGAAAACGAACACCTGTTGTACAATGCTTATATAAGATGCAGAAGAAAAACAGGAGCGGTCATGTTCAATTTAGAAGAGGAATTAAAAAAGCTTCCGGCTAAGCCGGGTGTTTATATCATGCGGGATAATAAGGATACGATCATCTATGTAGGTAAGGCGGTTCTGTTGAAGAACAGGGTAAGATCGTATTTTCAAAGCAGCCGTAATCATACGCAGAAAATCAGGCAGATGGTGGAGAATATCGACCATTTTGAATATATTATTACCGATTCGGAGCTGGAGGCTCTGGTACTGGAATGTAATCTGATCAAGGAGCATATGCCCAAGTACAATACGATGCTAAAGGATGACAAGACCTATCCTTATCTTCGCATCACCCTGTATGAGGCATTTCCCAGAGTATCCATCGTCCGGCAGCAAAAGAAGGACAAGGCAAAGTACTATGGGCCCTATACCAGTATGACGGCGGTCAGGGATACCCTGGAGCTGCTTCGTAAAATCTATAAGATAAGGAGCTGCAGCAGGGTGCTTCCCAAGGATACCGGTAAGGAAAGGCCCTGTCTGTACTATCATATGGGGCAGTGCGAGGCTCCCTGCCAGGGATATATTAAGAGCGAAGAATATAAGAAGAATATAGAGGAAGTCATAGAATTTTTAAACGGTAATTATACCAGGGTTGCAAGGCTCTTAGAGGGTAAGATGGAGGCTGCAGCCGAGGCTCTGGAATTTGAAAAGGCGGCCCAGTTCAGGGATTTGCTACATAGCGTAAAGCAAATCGCAGGTAAACAGAAGATTACCAATACGGACCAGGCGGATCGTGATATTATAGCCTTTGCAAAGGCGAAGGATGAGGCGGTGGTACAGACCTTCTTCATCCGGGGCGGCAAGCTGATCGGAAGGGATCATTATCATTTAAGCGGAGTGGCGGAGGAAGAGGAGGGCGAGGTTATGGCCAGCTTCCTAAAGCAGTTTTATGCCGGAACTCCCTATATACCAAAGGAAATCTTCTTGGGCACCAGAACCGAGGATGAAGACCTGATTACCGAGTGGCTTACAGGGAAACGGGGTCAGAAGGTGCATCTCAAGGTACCCCAGAAGGGAGACAAGGAAAAGCTGGTGGAGCTTGCCAGAAAGAACGCGGAGCTGGTACTGAATCAGGACCTTGAGAAAATAAAGAGGGAAGAAGCCAAAACGACAGGAGCCTTAAAGGAGCTGGCGCAGTATCTTACCCTTCCTCTGGTGGAACGGATAGAGTCCTTTGATATCTCCAATACGGCAGGCTTTGAATCCGTTGGTTCCATGGTTGTATTTGAGAAGGGTAAGCCCAAGAAGGCCGACTATAGGAAATTCAGGATACGCAGTGTCAAGGGGCCTGATGACTACGCTTCCATGTATGAGGTGCTGACGAGAAGATTTACCCATGGGCAGAAGGAGCTGGAGCAGCGCAGGGAGAAGAACCTGGATGAAGAGCTGGGCAGCTTTACAAGGTATCCCGATCTGATTCTGATGGATGGAGGAAAGGGACAGGTGGGGATTGCACTTCGGGTTTTATCGGAGCTTCATATGGATATCGCTGTGTGCGGCATGGTCAAGGATGATAATCACAGAACCAGAGGGCTGTTTTATCAAAATGAGGAGCTGTCGATTGATAAAAGCAGTGAGCTGTTTCGTCTGATCACGAGAATCCAGGATGAAACCCATCGTTTTGCCATTGAATATCACAGAAGTATCCGACAGAAGAAACAGGTGCATTCCATACTGGATGATATCAACGGAGTAGGACCTACCAGAAGAAGGGCACTCATGAAATATTTTCAGTCGCTGGAAGCCATTCAGGCAGCAGACGTGGAGGAGATACTGAAGGTTCCCGCGATGAACCGGCAGGCAGCAGAGCAGGTTTATGTATTTTTTCATAAAGAGAAGGAGCAATAAGCATTTACAGCCAATCAAGGAATGTGTTAGAATGTAGTTTGAAAGTAAAGGACACTTTCAAACTCCTTATTAAAGCAGTATCGCAAGCAGGCTTGCGATATGCAGGGGTATAAGTTTGAAAATAAAGAGCAATTTCAAGATAATAAGCAGAACAGAAATGGGGTAGATTATGTATACGGTAGAGTTGGTCAAGTTAATAGAAAAGATGAATCTGGAGAATTGTACTCCTGATATCTATATTAAGAATATCAAGCTTTCCCAGCCGGATGTGAACAGACCGGCACTGCAGCTGGCAGGCTTCTTCGATCATTTTGATTCGGAGCGGGTTCAGGTAATCGGCCATGTGGAGCATGCCTATATGCAGCAGATGGACAAGGATCAGCGGGTTCAGATTTTATCAAGACTGATGGATTACCACGTTCCCTGCCTCGTGTTCAGCCGAAATCTGGAGGTCAGCGAGAGCTTTATCGAACTGGCCACGCAAAAGGGAGTTCCGATCCTTCGAACCTCCAAGACCACCTCGGCCTTTATGGCGGAGGTAATCCGCTGGCTGAATGTGGAGCTGGCGCCCAGAATTACAATCCATGGCGGACTGGTGGATGTATATGGAGAGGGCATCCTGATTATGGGTGAAAGCGGTATTGGTAAAAGCGAGGCCGCACTGGAGCTGATTAAGCGCGGACACCGTCTGGTATCCGACGATGTTGTTGAAATAAAGAAGGTAAGTGATGATACCCTGATTGGTACTTCACCGGATATTACCAGGCATTTCATCGAGCTGCGCGGTATCGGCATCATCGATGTCAAAACCCTGTTCGGTGTGGAAAGTGTTAAGAATACACAGGCGATTGATCTGGTTATCAAGCTGGAGGAATGGAATAAGGACAAGCAGTATGACCGTCTTGGTCTGGAGGAAACCTATATCGAATTTCTCGGCAACAAGGTGGTATGCCATTCGATTCCCATCCGTCCAGGCAGAAACCTTGCAATTATCTGTGAATCTGCCGCGGTTAACTACCGTCAGAAGAAAATGGGCTATAATGCGGCGCAGGAGCTGTATAACCGTGTTACAAACAGCCTGAAGAAGAACGAGAATTAAGAAAAAACGGGAGGCGCAATATGAGTCGGGTATGCTTTGGAATTGACGTCGGAGGTACGGCAGTAAAGGTAGGTCTTTTTGACACAGAGGGAAAGCTTCTGAATAAGTGGGATTTTGCAACCAGAAAGACCGGTAATGGCAAGGATATTCTTAAGGATTCGGCAGAATTTATCTTAAAGAAGATCGAAGAGCTTAAGCTTAAGAAGGAAGAGGTGCTGGGAGTGGGCGTTGGAATTCCCGGCCCGGTAAAGGATAACGGTGAGGTACAGGAGCTGCCCAATCTTGGGCTGGGCCATTTTAATATAGAGACAGAGCTTAGGGAGCTGACCGGACTGAAGGTAAAGGCTGCCAATGACGCCAATGTTGCTGCACTTGGCGAGATGTGGATGGGCGGCGGTAAGGGATTTCAGAATCTGGTGCTTGCCACCCTCGGAACCGGAGTCGGCGGCGGCATTATCTTAAACGGAACAGTAATTGCCGGCAGTAACGGTGCCGGCGGCGAGATAGGCCATATCTTTGTCAATGACAAGGAAACCCGGACCTGCGGCTGCGGCAAGACAGGCTGTCTGGAGCAGTATGCCTCTGCAACCGGAATAGTGAGACTGGCAAAGCAGATTCTTGAAGAAAAGACTGCGCCCTCCACCCTTCGGGATTATCATGAGCTAAGTGCCAAAGCAGTGTTTGACTGCGCCAAGGCAGGAGATCAGCTGGCGTTGGAGGCGGTGGAAAAGGCCTGTTATTATCTGGGCGTTGCCATGGCTCATATCGCACAGGTGGTTGACCCGGAGGTATTTGTAATCGGCGGAGGTGTATCCAGAGCAGGCGAAATTATTACGGAAACAATAAAAAAATATTATAACAGCCATGTCATGAATGCGCTCAAAAATAAGGAATTCCGTTTGGCGACCCTTGGAAATGATGCGGGAATTTACGGTGCGGCCAAGCTGATTCTTTAACCTGGTATAAATATTTGGATTTTATAATAAGCTTTAATATCAGGTTTTGCTTTCCTGAGTAATGCAGGTGAACCTTAACATAAGGAGGCAGAATTGGAAGATATCTTTTATCAGAAATTAATTCTTATCTTACCAAAGGAGCAGGTCAGACTTAGGGAGCGTATGGAGGAGCACACCTCCCTTCATATTGGCGGTGAGGCGGATTATTTTGTTGCGCCAACAACCGATGAAGAAGTACGCGGGGTAGTAAATTTATGCAGACAGGAGAAAATGCCTTACTTTATCCTGGGGAATGGAAGTAATCTGCTGGTTTCCGATCTGGGATACCGTGGGCTGATTTTACAGCTGGCAGATAATTTTAGCGAGATATGGGTGAAGGAAGACAATACCATTACCGCACAGGCTGGGGTTATGCTGGCAAGACTGGCAAATGAAGCTGCGGCAAACAGCCTGACAGGCCTTGAATTCGCTTCCGGAATACCGGGAACCCTGGGTGGTGCCGTGACTATGAATGCAGGTGCTTATGGCGGAGAGATGAAGCATTGCCTCACCGGGGCAAGGGTATTGGACGAAGCAGATAACATACTTGAGCTGGGCCTTGAGGAGCTTGAGCTGGGGTACCGGAGCAGTGCCCTTCAGCAAAAGCATTATATTCTCCTGGAAGCAGATATCCGGTTAAGCAAAGGGGAGGAAGCAAAGATCCGCAGCAGGATGAAGGAGCTGAACGCACAGAGGCGGGAGAAGCAGCCCCTTGACCAATATAGTGCAGGCAGTACCTTTAAGAGGCCCCAGGGCTACTATGCGGGCAAACTGATCGCCGATGCCGGGCTTCGGGGCTATCAGGTCGGGGGAGCAGCCGTATCGGAGAAGCATTGTGGCTTTATCATCAACAAGGAACAGGCAACGGCAAAGGAATTTCTTACTGTAATACAGGATGTGATCCGTATTGTGGAAGAGAAGTTTGGTGTCAGACTGGAGCCGGAGGTAAAGCTGCTTGGCAAGTTTTAAAGTCGTCTTAAGTTATACTTAAGAGGAGCATTTGTGTACTATCTCACAAGAGTGAATGAGAGGCGCTGTAATCATGAGGTTCGTCATTGTCACAGGAATGTCCGGGGCCGGTAAAAGCTCCGCGCTGAAGATGTTGGAGGATGCAGGGTATTTTTGCGTAGATAATCTTCCGATCCAGCTAATTAAGAAATTCGCAAAGCTTATCGTACAGGGCAACCAGAGCAGGGTTGCTTTGGGTATCGATATCCGTAGCGGACAAGCATTAAAGGAAATGGACTCAATCCTTAAGGACATGGAGCAATCGGATATTCCCTATGAGATTCTTTATTTGGACTGTACCCCGGAGGTACTGGTCAAGCGCTATAAGGAAACACGAAGGATACACCCCCTTTCCGGAGCCGGACGGGTGGAGAAGGGGATTGCACTGGAGCGTGAGCGCCTGGCATTTCTTCGTCAGAAGGCGAATATTATTATCGATACAAGTCATCTTCTAACCAGGGATTTAAAAGTTCAGATTAATAAAATCTATCTGGAGGATGAAAAATTCAGCAATTTTTACATTACAATATTATCCTTTGGCTTTAAATATGGAATACCGGCGGATGCGGATTTGATTTTTGATGTACGCTTCCTGCCCAATCCCTATTATATTCCCGAATTGAAGCAGAAAACCGGTATGGACCAGGAGGTAAGCGGCTATGTGATGAAATCGGAGGCAGCAATAGAGTTCCTTAATAAACTGGAGGATATGCTGCTTTTCCTAATTCCCCATTACATCAATGAGGGAAAAAATCAGCTGGTTATCGGTATTGGCTGTACCGGAGGCCGGCACCGCTCCGTTACACTGGTGAATGAGCTCTCACGAAGAATCGGGAAAACACAGTATGGGATCAAGGTTGAGCATCGGGATATGGAAAAAGGGTAAAAAACTCTGCTTCCTCCGGGATTATTGAAGACGTCGCGAAGCGGCATCATGTCTGGAAAGGTCTGTTGATTATTATGTCATTTTCAAAGGATGTGAAGGAGGAGCTTTCGCTTCATTTAAGCAGTGCAAGGCACTGCCGTCTCGCCGAACTGGCGGCGATGATTTCCTGTGAAGGCCGCCTGGTTTTCTGCGGTAATCGTTATTATCTGAAATTGCAGACAGAAAATATTGTCGTAGCAAGAAAATACTTTACATTAATACGAAAAACATTTAATATAAATATTGATGTTTCTGTAAAAACTAATATTAATGCGAAAAGAAGCAGTATGTATCTATTGATACTGCGAGATACAGAGACAATCGATCTGATTTTACAGGCAACAAAGCTGCCTTTTCCCGATTCGGACGGCTGGGAAGCTATAGGCGCCCATTCAAACACGGACAGGTTGAGAAATACCGTTCTTGGTCCGCCGGATGCGGTGATTACGCAGAATGTATGTTGCAAAAGAGCATTTTTAAGAGGGGCTTTTCTGTCATCGGGCTCAATGAGCAATCCAAAGAAAGCTTACCACCTTGAGATTGTTGTATCAGATTTGGAGAAAGCCAATCAGCTAAGGGATATCCTGCAGACTTTTTCAATTGAAGCAAAGATTATATTGCGCAAAAAGAATTATGTAGTGTATATCAAGGAGGGCTCTCAGATTGTTGATCTGTTAAATGTCATGGAAGCACATACCGCTTTGATGGATTTGGAGAATGTAAGAATCCTTAAGGAAATGCGCAATTCCATTAACCGTCAGGTAAATTGCGAAGCTGCCAATATAACAAAGACAGTAAATGCAGCAGCCAAGCAAATTGACGATATTATTTATATCAGGGATAATGTCGGGTTAGGTGACCTGGCAGACGGACTTGAGGACATTGCCAGAATAAGGATTGATTATCCGGAGGCATCACTGAAGGAATTAGGAGCGATGCTGTTACCGCCAATCGGTAAATCCGGGGTTAACCATAGACTTCGAAAGTTAAGCCAGATAGCAGATCAATTACGCGAGAATAAGGAGGAAAAATGTAATGATAACGAAGGAAATAACGATTAATATCCCTAACGGATTAGAGGCAAGACCGGTTGCGTTACTCGTTCAGGTTGCAAGCCAGTATGAAAGCAGTATCTATGTTGAAAGCAATGACAAGCGTGTGAATGCAAAAAGCATCATGGGTATGATGAGCATGGGAATTTCAACGGGCGAGAAGGTTACAGTGACAGCAGACGGGCCGGATGAGCAGACCGCTATTGATAATATTGAGAAATATTTAAGCAGTAAGTAAAATTATGAGATATGCGAAAGGGGCAGCTTGGGAAAGCTGCCTCTGGGTGTGTCTGAAACCTTTTGTAAAACCATTCTAGGCTTCGTCCCAAAACAGATCATCCAGTGTCTTATGCAGGACCTTACAGATCGAGATGCACAAATTGATGCTTGGATTATATTTACCGGCCTCAATCAGCCCTATGGTCTGCCTGGCAACACCGACAGCTTCCGCAAGCTGTTCCTGGGACATATCACATTCAATTCTGGCTATTTTCATTTTTTTGTTTTTCATAGAAAGAGTCCTCTTCTATTTCGGCTGTCAGCACCTGTCTGTCAGCATTTTTTTCGCTTCTTTTTATCATGGCATGAAAGACCAAATAAAAAGGGATTCCCCAGAGTGAGGCTGTACCTAGCATCCACAGGATGCCGGTGATGTGAAAGCCTCTTTCATCGTAGATCATAGGAAAACCGGAAATCAGGCCAAAGAAAAGGGCACCGATTACTACCCGTTTCTTTAAGGCAGCGGTTCCTATTTGCTTTCGCTTTTCTCCGCCCCAGAGCAACAGACCTTTTTTAATGGAATATACAGTTAATAGCAAGGACGGCGGCATCCATACGGCGAGATATAGTGCAACGATATAGATCTGACTGGGGATAATAAATATTAATAGAAATTCCCCTATGATAATGATCCAAAAGCATATCATAAAGCAGGTGCCATATAGCTTGTTCCTGATATCAAGCAAACTGTGATCGGCTTTGGCTATGAACAATAGCCGCTTGCTTAATAAATTAAACAGCAGGTAAGGAAGGGTAAAGATAAAACATAATAATTCCAGGGCATAGGTAACCAGTTCCATCTGGTGTACCATCTTATAAATCAATAATCCCAAAAGAGCAGTGAAAATATACCAATATGTTTTTGACGCCATTTTATCAAATTCCTTTGTAATTCTTTCATCCTTTATTTTCTTCAATCCGGTATCCTCCCCATCGAATGGTATTATTCCTGCTGTTATATTAACACAGCTAATAGCAAAATGCAATATATATATAACATTTTGCTGTTTCTTTTATGTTGCACAGGCAAAATAATCAGTTATTTCCATTAATTATAAAATCCAATTGAATTATTAATTGGGATGTATTATGATATAATGTACAAGGTAAACGTTTAACATATTAAAGTGTTCTATAATTATGCACAATACTTTTATGTAAAGGGGAAAATACTATGACGAAGCGAGGTAAGATGAAGCATTCAAAGAAGAAAATTAAGATTCGGGGAAATGGGGAAATTTTTAAAAAAGGTCTTTCTGCAATGAATAGAACTAAAATACGTACAAAGCTGACGGCATCATTTTTCATACCGATAGCATTTATCATTTTTCTTGGCATAGCATCCTTTGAGAAGGCAGAAAAGGGGATTCGGGACAGCTATGAGCGTTCTACTGCCCAGGCAATTAATATGACAAGCGAATATCTTCAGTTTGGAGTCCAGTCAATTGAGAATTTATCAATCCAGTACATCAATGATGATTCTATGAAAAATTATCTATCCGGATTTTATAGTAATGACATAACAAAGAATAATAATGTATTTCAAAATCTGACCAATGCAGCAATGGCAAAACAGGTAACGGATAATTTTATTTTAAATATTTCTGTTTTATCAGCCAAGGTAAAATCCGTTACAACCTTTGCAAATCTGCAGGATGATATTTATTCTGGATTTTTTGAAACAGAGGAGGGGAAAAGGATAAAAGCCTCGGATGCATCCCGTTGGGTAGGAAGCAATGCATATTTGGATGAAAAAATGGGGACCAAAGCCGAAGATTATTCCATGCGCTTAATAAGAAATTACAAAAAGGCGGATGCATTCATAATAATCGATATGGATTATCATACCGTATTGGAAATACTGGATAGCATGGAAATTGAAAAATCAGGTATTCTTGGGCTTATAACCCCGGATGGGAAAGAAATCATTTCAAAAGACGAAAAGGCCGGTTCTGTATTTGCCGGTCAGGAGTTCTATCAGAAGGCATTAGCCTCAGAGGAGACGGACAGAGCCTATTATGTCGACTTCGAAGGAAAGGAAAATCTTTTTATCTATTCCAAAATAGGAGATACGGGAGCTATGCTCTGCGCATTGATACCTAAGAGCACAATTCTGATGCAAGCAGACAGTATTAAATCAATGACGGTAATTATTGTGATTATCGCATGTATTATAGCGGTTATAACAGGGCTATTCATCTCTACCGGAATAGACAGGACGATTAACAGTATCATACATAAATTAAAAAAGGCAGCTCAGGGAGACTTATCTGTAGACTTTAGCACGAAACGCGGGGATGAGTTTCGGATCTTAACCGATGAAATCAATCATACCTTTTCCAATATGAAGGAGCTGATAGGCCGGGTCAATCATATCAGCAAAGAGGTATCGGAGGCATCAAAGGATGTTTCAGACGCCTCCGCAGTGATTTTAAATTCTGCCAGGGATGTCACCGCAGCAATGAATGAAATTGAAGGGGGTGTCATGCAGCAGGCTAAGGATGCCCAGGAATGCCTGCTGCAAATGGATGACCTGTCTAATAAAATCGAACAGATGAGTAATACCGGCAATGAAATCAGTGAAATTGCAGTTCGGACAAAGGAGAATATACAGGATGGAACCAAGGTTACGGGACAGCTGACACAGCAGACGGAGTCCACAATTGAGATAACTACGGATATTATTAAGGGAATTGAAGCTTTGGCCGTTAAATCCATGTCCATCGGCTCCATTATTAATACCATACATAAGATATCAAATCAGACGAATCTGCTTTCCTTGAATGCATCTATTGAAGCGGCGAGAGCCGGTGAGTTTGGATTGGGTTTTGCTGTAGTCGCGAATGAAATCAGAAATCTGGCCGATCAGACAAGCTTATCCATAAATGATATTAAAAAAATCATTGAGTCTATTCAGGGGGATACCACAGGCCTGGTAATAACGGCAAAAAAAGCAGAGGGTGTAATGGTGCTTCAGGATACCGCAGTAAAAAATACAACAAAATCCTATTATAATATTAACGATAGCATAGATATGCTTATGGCCAAATTAACGGATGTAATTAGCGGTGTGAAAAGCATAGAAAATGCAAGAACAAGCACCTTAAATTTAGTTGAGAATATATCCGCTGTGTTGGAGGAAATAGCTGCCTCCTCAAATAATGTGAATCAGATATCCGCAGAACAGCTGCGTTCGGTAGAGCTGCTGAATCAATCGGCGGGTGATATGAGTTCAACCTCGGAAGAGCTGATCGGTGCAGTTCGGAAGTTTACCGTGGGTCATGGGGTTTAATCAAAGAAATAATAAGAAATATTGCGGTAAACGATTAACGGAAACGTGATTGCATGTAAAAAGCGCAAGGCATCATGATATCGGAGCGGAAATCGAACAGAGCGTTGAATAGTAGCGTATTTTGGCTATATGTAAGAATGAGTAGCAGGCCGTAAATGAAGCTGCAGTCTATGCTCTCTAGGCAGACTATACAATAATTTTAGACCATTTTAGTTAAACGTTACATAAACGAGGATATAAATTAATAAATTACTACACCTTGAAAGCCTTATATATGCAATATTAACAGAAAAGTTTGTATAAAATAATCACGAAATTAAGTTAAACGTTTACCAAATAATGTGCTATAATATCGTTGCATGACATGTATGCGATTAAAATATAAGGAAACAGAAGGGAGATTAAGATGAAAAAAGTATTATCTTCGAGAGTTGTTAAGCGGTCATTGGCAATTTTGCTGTCGATCAGCATGCTGATAACTCTTATGCCGACTTCCCTAAATGCGAGGGCGGCAGACACAGATGTATCGGTTACAGCAGCTTCTGGAACGGATATGGCGCTGCAGGCAACGGCATCCGCCAGTGGAGAGCATAGCGACTGGGGTATTCTGGCGACCAATCTGAATAATGGGCATACCCCTGCTTCGTCGAGTGATCCCGGCGGCTCCTGGCATGATTATGGCCTTAACGAGACGGATACCACCTCCTGGGTTCAGTATGACTGGGACAAGGATGTTACGGTGGATTCCATGTCAATCTACTGGATGTGCGATGGAATTTGGGGGGATCGCATTCCAATGAGCATCAAGATTGAGTACCTTGACGGCGATGGTAACTGGCAGACAGCGGCGGCCTACGATGCAACGGTTATGGCGGTACAGGTAGAAGATCAATATAACAGGCTTGCCTTTGATCAGGAAGTTACAACAAAATCAATCCGTATGACGATGGAGAGAAATGCGGATAACTTCTGTTCGATTCACAGATGGCAGGTGTGGGGAGAATATACGCCGGTTGATGTAGCGTTGAAGGGGACGGCATCGGCCAGCGGAGAGCATAGCGACTGGGGGATTTTGGCGGACAATCTGAATAACGGACATACTCCGGCTTCCTCGGATGATCCTGCCGGCTCTTGGCATGATTATGGCCTTAATGAGACGGATACCACCTCCTGGGTCCAGTATGACTGGAATGCAGATGTTACGGTGGATTCCATGTCGATCTATTGGATGTGTGACGGCGTTTGGGAGGATCGTATTCCAAAGGGTATCAAGGTTGAATATCTTGATGCCGGCGGAAGCTGGCAGACAGCAGCAACCTATGATGCTGCAGTTATGGCGGCACAAGTGAAGGATCAATATAATAAGCTTTCCTTCGACAGTGCGGTAACTACCAGAAGCATCCGTATGACAATGGAAAGAAATACGGACAATTTCTGCTCAATTCATAGATGGCAGGTATGGGGGCAAATTGCAGAAGAACCCCTGTCAGACGCTCCGGTTATCACTAAAACTGCAGATGGATATAAAATGGTCAACAAGTATTTTGTTGTTGAAACGGGTAAATACGGACAGATTACATCCCTGCAGCTTCAGGGGGATGAATATCCAACCAATTATGTTATGAATGCGAAGAACTCTTCGAGTCAAAACACGGACGGGCACCAGTGGTTGGGAGAGCTGATGTTTTCCGTCAAGGTTGGAGATGCCGAAGTGTATACAGAGGAAAATACCAGCAGATCCACCAGCGGAAGAACGGTTGAGCTGAAGGAGGATAAAGTTGTAGTAACCTATGAAGGTGCCACTGAGGAAAAAGGCATTAAGGATTTCAAGGTGGTAGAAACCTATTCCCTTGTTGGTGACAAGCTCCATTGGGAAATCACGGTAATCAATACAAATACCGAGAAATTGACCATCGGGGATTTTGGCCTTCCTCTGCCGTTTAATGAAAGATGGCCGGGAGGCGAAGAAATTTATGAAACCAGAACGGTGGACCATAGCTTTGTAGGAAAGCAATCCTCTTATGTATATGTCACCAGACCGAGCGGGTTGGGTAAATTCTTATTAATGACACCGGATACCTTAACCGGTGCGGGCTTTGAATATGTGGATCATTGGAAAACAGTAGAACGCAGCGCGGATGAAGCGGCCTGGTGCCAGGATCAGGCCGGTTGGGCAAGCGGCCTTAGTGTATTCTACCTTCATTCTGACTACATAAAGAAAACAAGCAGAGGATATCTTGGAAATACGGCTCTTGAGCTTGCACCCGGTGAATCAAAAACCTATGCGTTTAATTTCAGTGGTGTTGATGATGAGACGGATATGAAATCGACCCTGTATCAGGAAGGAGTCATTGATGCGGTAGCCGTACCGGGTATGGCCTATTCGATTAATATGCCTGGCAAATTCTATTTACATACTTCCTTAAGCAAGGATGATATCAGTATCAATATCCAATGCCCTCATGAAACAGGACTGTACCAGGATCAGGCTAATTCGGTGAATAGTCTGCTGCCCTGCAAGAAAACAGCAGAAAACACCTATGCCACCTATGAAAATACGGTAATCCTTGACGGAGAACAGTATCACGTATACAGTGTGCATTTTGGCGATTTAGGTCAGAACAATGTGGTAATTACTTATAATGGCGGCAAAAGCCAGACGGTATTGCAGTTCTATATGATGGATGATGTTGCAACTGCACTTACGACTCATTCTGAGTTCATGGTGGACAATACACAGTTTGATGATCCCCTGGATATCAGCGATAAGATATTTGATGACTGGATGATGGATACAAAGAACAGGCGTGCAGAAACAGATTCTACCTACTGGCAGAAGAATTACTGGGGCTGGGGTGATGATTGGGCGCTTACCCACGGTGAATATATAGCCGAGAAGAATGTATACCAGCCGGTGGCTAAGGAAATCAAGGCAGTAGATGAATATCTGGATATAGCAATCTGGAACGGACTCATGAGAGAGCATCAGAAGGATTATCTGATTCATGATTTCCTGATGGAGTCTCCCAATTCGTCTCCGACCTATAGAGGATATGCATATCCCCATATCTATAATACCTTTTTCTCCATGTATAAGATTGCATCAAAGTATCCCGATATGATCGAGTACACTGAGGCTGCGGATACCTATCTCTTAAGGGCGTATCACATCCTGGTGGCATTATACGGGAGCTCGGTCTCCTATAACTGGTCAACGGGACTTATGGGTGAGCTGACGACACCGGATATTATCGCGGCCCTGGTCAAGGAAGGCTATTATACCGAGGCACAGGCGGTTGTTGATATCATGCTTGAGAAATACAAGAATTTCAAGGATACCAAATATCCTTACGGTTCTGAGTATTCTTATGATAATACGGGTGAGGAAGCAGTATATACGCTGGCTAAGATGAATCTTGAGACAGATACGGCAAACGCTCTCACCATGATGAAGAAAATTGATTTGAAAACCAGAGCCTGCCGCGGTCTGCAGCCGATCTGGTATTACTATGCAAATCCGACTACCATTTGCGGCGACAGCTGGTGGCAGTTCCAGTATACGGCGGCCCTGGCAGGATATTGTATGGATGACTGGTTAAGGCTTCAGGATAATGGTTTGACGGATACACAGAGAGCCACTGCCTCCCGCGTGAATTATGCGGCAAAGCTGGCTAACTTAACCTGCATTAATTCAGGGCAGATCGATGCAGATCCGGAGAATATCGGTGCGGTTGCATGGACCTATCAGGCCGAGCTTGGTAATAACGGAGCGGATGGGACCGGCGGAGGAAAGCAGCACAACGGCTGGCGGCAGATGTCGGGAGAATCGGATCTGGGCTTGTTCGGAGCGTTGCAAATTCTCTCCTCCGATGTAGCGATTGATCCGGTGTTCGGATTATTCGGCTATGGCTGCAATGTGACAGAAAGTAGCGGCATCTATACTGTTACTCCGTTGGATGGTCTGTTCACAAGACTTAATTTCATTAATCAAAAGCTATATATTGAACTGGATAGAGATCAGTATACTGAGGCTAAGGTTTCTGCGGATAGTAATTTAATTGAATTATCCATGAAGAATCTTGAGGGAACGGCTCACAATACTGACGTTA
Organism: Bacillota bacterium; assembly: GCA_023407175.1. Next base: position 241,214 of record JAEYMU010000053.1, on the reverse strand, counting down.
ATATTACAGGATTAAAGGCCGGTTCTTACCAGATATCTGTTGACGGCAGTATAATCGGAAGCTTCCAGGCAGTGGATGGGAAGACATCAACGGTTACGCTTGTGTTACCTGCAGCAGCAACTGCCCAGGTAAGCATTACGGCAGGTACTGCTCCGGAGAACAAAGCGCCGACGGTGACTCTTGCAGACAGCAGGACAGTAGCTATTTCTGATCAGGTAAGATTGGAAGCAAAAGCAACGGATGACGGTTATGTAAACAGCACACTGGGCTTTCAATGGGAGGTTGTAAGCACCCCTGAGGAGGGTACGGCAACGCTTGGAGCAGATACAAAGCTGATCACGGATGTTACCTTTAGCAAGGTGGGTGATTATGTTTTCCGGCTTACGGCAGATGACGGAGGCTTAACTACCTCTAAGGAGATTGCGGTAACGGTTACGGAGGATGCTGCTCTGCCGGAGGTAATCGCTGCATATACCTTCGAGGCAGATACGGTAGTTGGAATAAATAAGCTGTTGGTTAACTCGACAACCGGCTCCTTGCAGGCTGAGCTGGATGATAATTCTGCCTTGGTGGAGGGTAAGACGGGAAATGGAGTTAAATTTACAGGCAGTATTTCCGGCGGATATATCGAATTGCCGGAAGCGCTGACAAAGAGGCTGACGGAGGCAACTATAACCACCGACGTTAAATTATCGGAGAATCAGTCAAATTTTACAACCCTGTTTGAATTGGGAAGCAATGTAGTCGTTGAATTTGTTGATGGCAATATCTTAAGCCTGACAGTGAACGGTAAAAAAGTCTCCACCGGTGTTGAGTTCGCGCCTGGTTACTGGATGAATGTTGAGCTTACGGCAAACGGTGATGATTATGCGCTTTACATTAACGGTGTTAAAAAGGCGGAGCTTACCGATACGGGATTAAGCCTGGCTGATATTGACACGGAAGCAGAGCGGTATTTAATCGGCAGGTCCAAAGCCGAGGCAGATCCGTTCCTGAAAGGTACGGTTGATAATTTTATAGTCAAGTCCGTAGTTATGACGGAGGAAGAGTTGAAGGCAGCCTATGGGGCGGAGTCTCATACCCTGGTAAGCGCAAAAGGCGGCTCTGTAATAACGAAAGCAGGGGAAGCGCCCACCCTTCCGACCCAGGTCAGCGCTCTGTATTCTGACGGGGTATATGAAAAATATGATGTGGTTTGGGAAAAAATTTCGCCTGCAAGCTATGCGGCTGCCGGTACCTTTACTGTTGATGGTAAACTGAAGGACACGGATATTACGGTCACCTATAAAGTTATTGTTGTTAAAGGGACGCTTCAGAACGTTGCGGCAGAAGCCGAGCCCAGCGCTATTTACAATAATCCAAGCGATTTGGGCGGTGTAAAGGGATTAAACGACGGCTTTGATCCGACGAATTCGGCAGATACCAGCCATGGAGTATGGCATAACTGGGGCGGCAACAACGGAGCTGCGGCCTGGGTTCAGTACGATTGGGCACAGGAGCAGGTCGTTGCGGGAACAGATATTTATTTCTTTAAGGATGGCAATGGCAATTTTGCTCCGGCAAGCTATTCGATTGAATATCTGAATGAAGACGGAAGCTGGTACTCTGTAACCAATGCATCCGGACTTGGTATCAATTTAAATCAATATAACCATACTTCCTTTGATCCGGTAATCACAAAGGGAATCAGAGTGACGATAAATCCCGCGACTCAGGGAAGCGGTGTTATCGAATGGAAGGTATATGGTTATAAGGATGGTGCGGTTATTGATAAGGCGCAGCTTAATATAGCCATAGCTACTGCAGAGGGACTGTCCTCCAGTCTTTTCTCGGCGGGCATGGAGGCTGTGACCACAGCGCTTGCGGCGGCAAAAACGGTAGCTGCGGATAAGAATGCCACTCAGGCAGCCATAGACGCTGCAACCTCGGACTTAAATGATGCAATCTTTTCGTTGACACCGGTGCTTGAAAATAACATTGCTTATTTTGCCAGTGTATCCGCAAGCTATACCTCCTCCTGGGAGAATCTGTCGGCTGTAAATGACGGTGCCATATCCAGCGTGTCCAATTCCGGCGAATGCAAGCATTGGGGGACCTGGGGAAATAAGGATGCGGCAACTGAGTCGGTAACCTATTCCTGGGGAGCACCCATAAGGATTAATTCGGCCGATCTGTATCTCTGGAATGACGGAGGCGGAATTAAAACGCCTGTAGAATATGTATATGAATATAAGGATGAGGAGGGTAATTGGAAGGAAGTAACGAATGCCTCCGGTTATCAGATCAATCTGGACGGTTTTAATACGACTACCTTTGACGCGGTTGTAACAACTGCCTTAAGAGTTACCTTAATCAAGGAATCTGCGGAAGGCGATGACGGCGTAGGCCTGGTGGAATGGAGAGTGTTTGGCACCAAACTGCCTAAGGCTGCGGATGTAACGGTTACAACAAATCCGTCCAATACTTCAGCCGTACCAAACTCAAGCAAGGTTAAGGTCACCTTAGGTTCAGAGCTTGAGGATGCAGTCATCTATTATACTACGGATGGCTCCAAACCAAGTACGAATTCTACAAAATACACCGGTGAATTTGAGGTATCAACAAGCAATAGGCTGGGTGAGACACTGGTGATAAAAGCGATTCAGGTGGCAGCGGGATATACCAACTCTAATGTTGCGGAGAAGGTAATTAAGTTCCTTCCGGCGGAGACAACGACGCCAACGAATCCTACAACGCCTGAAACACCGGCAACGCCGACCCCGGTGCCGGCAACACCAACACCCGTTGTTGAAACGGTTCCGGGAACTGCGGATAAAGCAGCTTCGACCTTGACTGTTACAACAGGGAAGGATGCTGTAGACATCTCGGTAACCTTGGATGACAAGCAGCTTAAGAAGCAATTAGAGGAAGCGGCTTCCGGCAAGCTGGTTGAAGTGCCTATCATAACAGCAGATTTAATAGACCGGATCATCGGGAATGGATCAGATAAGGTTGATATCTCGGTAATGCTGCCAAAGGAAGTTGTTGAAGGTGGTAATCTGGATCGTGCCAATATCAAACTGCCGGAGGAACTGCTGACGGCAGCAAAGGAAAATGGTATTGATATTAAGGTATCGGTAAAGGATGATACGGGTAAGGAATTGTATACCTGGAGCTTTAACGGTAATAATCTTGCTGCTTCCCAACGGGAAGTGACGGATGTTAATTTAGCTCTGTCGGTTGCCAGGGTTTCAGATCAGACACAGATTGAAAAGGCCCTCACCACGGCGGACAAAGCTTCGGAAGGGCTGGTAATCAGCTTTAATCATGCGGGAGTTTTACCGGCTCAGGCAAGTGTAAGAATTTATGTGGGCGATCTTGCGGAGCAGGGAAGTTCGATATTCCTGTATTACTTCAATCAGGAAACCGGTAAGCTGGAGACTCTGCCATACAGCTCAAGCTATCGCGTGGATGCAGAAGGCTATATAACGATTAATTTAATTCACTGCTCGGATTATGTTGTTTTGACAAAGCCGGCAAGCAAAGAGGCAATTACTTCTCTTTTGAATCAGGTTAAGGTTACGGCGAGCCAGAAAACACTTTATGTTGGAGGAACAAAGGATACACAGGCCCAGTTAACGGTTTCTGTTCCTTCAACCCTTGAAATTGTAGGCTCCTTCAAGGATAAGACCTCAGGCAGTGCTGTCGGTGCCGTTACGGTCGCCTATGCTTCGAGTAATGATAAGGTGGCAACTGTAGACAGTAAGGGCAGGATTACGGCGGTTGCTGCAGGTACGGCAACTATTGTTACTACGATCAAGCTCTACAGCGGAAAGTCGGCATCCATAAAGACCAAGATTACAGTCAAAGAAGCCTTTATTAAATTTACAAAGAGCAAATCGTCGATGAAGGTGGGAGATACCTTTACCTTCAAGATAGAAGCAAAGGGTCTGGATTTGAAGGATATTGTATGGAAAACCACCAAAAAATCGGTTGTTGTAATTGATAAAAACGGTAAAGCTACTGCTGTTTCCAAAGGAACAGATTATGTTGTTGTAAGTATTGGCAATGTAACAAAGAAAATTAAAGTAGTAGTGAAGTAACAGTCGTGGGGGAAGGATACTTATGACAAAAGAAAATGCCGGCATATGCCGGCATTTTCTTTATAAAGGTTGGCCTTATTGCTTGTATTTGTTATGGGTGGATTCCCGTTCGATAATGGAGCATTCCAGAAGTATTTCACCAGATATATCATCCCTGATACCTTCGATTTTATCAATCAGTATGGAGGCGGAGGTTTGACCGATTTCAAATAAGGGAAGCTCTATTGTTGACAAGGTGGGACGACACACCGTACTAATTTCCCGGTTATCAAATCCGATCAGGGAAATGTCCTGACCGATGGTAATACCGTGCATCATGCAATAATCAATGACCCCCATTGCCATAATATCGTTCTGGCAGAAAATTGCCGTCACACCGGCCTCAACTAATTTGTCGGTCAGTGCATATCCGGAATCCCTGCTCCAGTCGCCATGAACGGTAAGCTTGGGATTATAAGGTATTCCTGATTCAAACAGGGCCTCCTGGAAACCGGTAAGACGTTTGATTGTGTGACTGCTCACGGCCGGACCGGTTATAACACCGATGATAGTATGTCCGGCGTTAATCAGGAATTTGGCAACATCATAGCCGGCTTTTTTATCATCGTAGAGGATTGAGGGCACGGTTGGGTCGGTGCAGCTGCAGTAGGTGCAGACAAAATGGGTATCACGGATCGAGGGCAGATGCAGTACCTTATGACTGTGGCATCCAAGATAAATGAGCCCGTCAACCTGCATGGACATCATGAAGTCAATGGCATCCTTTACGATAACACTATGCTCATTGACATCCAGCACAGGGTTAATGCCGAGCTGATTCAGACGTAAATTTTCAAGCATATAGTGGTATCTTCGTTTTTCACAGCAGGCACCGATGCCATCGATGATCGGAGGGGTATTAAAGACGGTCATATCCTCGGTAATGATGCCGATGGTACGGCTCTGTCTTGTCTTTAAATTACGGGCATAAAGATTTGGACGGTAATTCAGCTCCTTTGCTATGGATAGAATATGCTCCGTTGTTTCCTGACTGATTCCGCCGAGCCCGTTAAGCACCTTGGACACAGTTGCAACGGAAACATTCGCAATTTTTGCAATATCTTTCATATTTGACATAATATCACCTGACTCCCCCGAAGGTAACTGTTCTTTTAATGAGCATTATACATTTAAGGGAAACGTTTTACAAGCATTAATTGTAAATAACATGAATATATCATAGGAACATTCTCTGATAATCAGTGTATGCATTGATTTTTAAGTAGAACGTTTTATAACCAAAAAATTGTAAAAAATATAGGATATAATGCACTAATAGTGAGTATTATAGTTGTTAATAATATACGAAAATAATAATATCGAGCATTAGGGGATTTACATTTAAGCCGGTAATATGTTATTATTCAATTATATTAAGGTAAACGTTTAATATAAAAACAAAGCAATACTTTAGTTGATTATGCCGGACATCCAATGATATGGATGCAGATTTTAATAAAACGGCATGAAAGGAGAGATTTTTAATTACTGGACTGTTATAGAATCAGTAAAACGATTACTATAAAGTTCCCGCCGGATGTTGAGAGAACCATAGAAGGAAGTTATAATAGTCAGCTTTTGTTAAATCAGATAGGGCAGCATTAAGAAAGATGAAGAGGAAATGGGTATAAATATGGATAAATTAGAGACGATTCCGTTACATAAGGTTATTATTCAGGATGCTTTTTGGAACAGATATGTGGAGCTTGTGAAAAAGGTGCTTATCCCTTATCAATGGGATATTTTAAATGATAAGTTCGAGGATATTGAAACAAGCCATTGTATTAAGAATTTTCAGATAGCAGCCAAAAGGGATACAGGAGATTTCTATGGTGCCGTTTTTCAAGATTCTGATTTGGCCAAATGGCTTGAGGCAGTGGCCTATTCTCTTGCGGTTTATCCGGATGAGAGACTGGAACGTGTGGTTGATGAGGTAATTGATTTAATTGAAGCCGCACAGGAAGAGGATGGATATATCAATACCTATTTTACAATAAAGGATAAAAGCCTGCGTTTTACCAATCTGCAGGAGGGGCATGAGCTGTATTGCGCCGGGCACTTCATGGAGGCTGCGGTTGCCTACTATAAGGCAACAGGGAAAGACAGGTTCATTCATGTTATGAGACGCTTTGCGGACCTGATCTGTGATGTGTTTTCTCCCTCTAAGAATGCAAAGGGATATCCGGGACATCAGGAAGTGGAAATCGGTCTGTTTAAGCTTTATGAGGTTACCGGAGAAATTCGCTATCTTAATCAGGCAAAAATGTTTCTTGACCGAAGAGGGGAAAAACCGAATTATTTTCTGGAGGAAATGAAAAAGCCGGAGTTCAAAAGGATTTTCGATGAACTGAAGAACTATGATATTTCCTATTCCCAATCACACTTGCCGATCAGGGAACAGACAATGGCGGAGGGTCACGCAGTAAGGGCAGTTTATATGTATTGTGCCATGGTGGATATTGCTGCCGAATTTAATGATAAAGAATTGCTTATGGTTTGTGAAAACCTTTGGAACAATATTGTAGATAAGAGGATGTATGTCACAGGAAGTATCGGAAGCTCAGGGATATTGGAGCGTTTTACAACGGATTACGATCTTCCGAATAATTGCAACTATTCCGAAACCTGTGCTTCCATCGGACTGGCACTGTTTGGCAGAAGAATGGCACAGGTTACCCGTGACAGCAAATACTATGATGTTGTAGAATTGGCCCTTTATAATACGGTTTTATCCGGAATTGCAATGGATGGGAAAAGCTTTTTCTATGTGAATCCCCTGGAGGTGTGGCCGGATAACTGTATTCCCGGAACCTCCAAGGAGCATGTGAAGCCGGTCCGGCAGAAATGGTTTGGAGTTGCCTGCTGTCCGCCCAATATTGCACGTACCCTGGCATCTCTGGGAGAGTATATTTATTTTGCAGAGAAGGATGCTGTCTGGGTCAACCTGTTTATATCCAGTAAAACCAGGGTGAATATCAATGGCCAGGAAGTGGACCTGGAGCTGGAAACAAGCTTTCCCTATGAGGGACGCATTCGGATTAAGCTAAACAGCAGCAAAATAACCTCCGGGAAAATCTATCTGCGTATCCCTCATTATATAAAGGATTATCAGGTTACTGTAGAGGGGGTTAATGTGAGAGCACAGGAGAAAATAAAGGGTTACTGTGTTTTAGATTTAAAGATATTCCATCAAAGCATAGATATTAATTTCGATCTGAAGCCGCGTTTTATCAGGGCTAATCCCTATGTGAAGGAAGATATAGCCAAAGTGGCCGTTATGAAGGGACCTCTGGTATACTGCATGGAGGAAGTGGATAATGAGGCGAATCTTCCGTCATATTTTATAGATACCTCTTCAGAACCAAAAGAGTTTTATGACAACGACCTTCTGGGAGGAACTATGGTGATGCAGTGCACAGGTAAAAAAATAATTCAGGAAAGCTGGGAAACACAAAATCTTTATTCCGAACAAAGGGTAAGATTTGAAGATAAAAAAATAACCTTAATACCTTATCCCTACTGGGGAAATCGAAAAACCGGAGAGATGCTGGTATGGATGAAGGAAATCTATAGCTGGTAATGTAAAGCGGTAAAAGATTGGCCGCTGCACCATGTGAAATAGTTATACACGGCAGCTTAAAGCTGTTGTATAATTAAATATTATAAAGGAGAGAGAAAGATGAAAAAAGCAAGGAAAATTCTAGCTGTACTTATCACAGCCGTACTGGCATTCGGCTTAATTAGCTGTGGAAAAGGCGAAACATCAACAAATGGGGAAAAGGCTACAAATGCACCGACAAAGGCTGCATCTGACGATGGCAGTGCTTCCAGCGGGGAAAAGGTGAAGATTACCTATTCTATGTGGGGCAGCGAGGCAGAGGGTTCCACCACTCAGGCGGTCGCTGATAAGTTTAATGCATCCCAGGACAGAATAGAAGTTGAAGTTGTATCGATCCCTTGGGAGAACTACATGACAAAGCTTAATACAATGGCAACTGCAGGTCAATTACCGGACACAGGTATGTTACAGGAAGGCGGTGTAATCCAGTGGTCTTCCGAGGGAATGCTTATGGATGTAAGCTCCATGTATGAAGGTAGCGATTCAAAGCCCCTGGACAGTCTGGCATACAGATATAACGGCCAGATCGTATCTTATGCAACTGCCAACGAAGTCCTGATCCTGTACTACAACAAGGATATGTTTGATGCAGCAGGTGTTGATTATCCCCCGACGTCTCTTGATGGGGCATGGACCTGGGATGAATTTGTTGCCACTGCCAAGAAGCTTACCGTTGATGCGAATGGAAAGCATCCCGATGAGGACGGCTTTAATCCGGATAGTATAACACAGTATGGCTGTATGGTAGAAAATCTGCCCTGGCAGCTGGAGACCTGGACTCTTAGTAATGGCGGCGGCTTCTACAATAGTGACGGATCAGAGGTTACAATTGGTGAGGATGCAAGTATGGAGGCGATTCAGAAGGTTGCTGACCTGTATCTGAAGGATCATGTTGCACCGTTGTCTGTTGGTCAGACCGATGATGGAGTTTCCCGTTCACTGATTGCCGGAACTGTTGCAATGACTACGAACGGTACATGGAATGTTGGTACCTGCCTTAATACGGCAAAAGAGGAAGGCCTGAATTACGGTGTGGCAGTTTTACCTTATATGAAGGATAAAGTAACACTTTGTACAAGTGGTGCAAATGTAGTATTCTCACAGACCCAGCATCCTGAAGAAGCAATGGAATGGATTAAGTGGTACAACTCTGAGGAGAACAGCTGGAGCCTGATTGAAAGTGGTATCTGGATGCCTACCCTTGACAAATACTATAAGGACGAAACCTTTACCCACAAATGGGTGGATAATCCGAACTTCCCTGCTTATGATGAGTATAAGAGTGCTGTTGTAGATTATGCAATGTCCTCTGCAGCAAAATCAGCTTCCTGGTTCTATACAAACAATACCTCCGATTTCAATACCTTGCTTGGCTCCGTGCTCGGTGATGTATGGACGGGCAAGACTACCGCGAAGGATGCGATTACAGATAATCTTGATGCTTTAAAGGCTGCTCATGAAGGCAACCAGTAAATAATAATTAGTGGAAGGATGACCGCACGAGGTAAGTCAAGGAGAAAGGTGGTCATCCTTCCTTTAGAAACTATGAGGTGTTATATGAGCAAAACTACGAATAAAACACAGAAACGCCATTCACGGGTTCGTGTGAACGAGCAGCGCGTTGCGTATATCTGTCTGATTCCTGCTTTTCTTGGATTGACCTTTTTGACCTACCTGCCTCTTCTGGGGGTGTTTGGAGTCAGCTTTTTTAACTGGACGGGTTTGAGTTCACCGAAATTTGTAGGGCTGGATAATTACATAAGGTTATTTACGACGGATCCATATATCAAGGACTCGATTAGAGTAACGATATATTTTGCAATACTTGCCGTAGCCGGAAGCATGATATATTCGCTGATCATTGCTATGCTGCTGAATCGGAAAATTCCGGCAAGAGGCTTCTGGAGAGCCGTGTTCTATGTTCCGTATGTACTTCCGGCAGCTGCCGTATATGTCGGCTGGCAATGGCTGTATGAAGCAAACTTCGGCTTTTTTAACTACCTTCTGTCCCGGCTGGGGATTCATAAAATATTGTTTATTGCAGACTCGAATTATGTTGTTCCGTCCCTTGCCCTGGTTGCTGTCTGGCTTTCCGGTAATCTGATCGTTATATTTCTGGCAGGCCTGCAGAATGTTCCCCGTGTTTATCACGAGGCGGCTGAAATTGACGGAGCCAGCAGTTGGCAGCGTTTTTGCCACGTAACCTTTCCATGTATGACACCAATTATATTTTATAATCTATTGATGAGTTTGATCGCCAATCTTCAGATTGTTACACCGGCGCTTGCGCTGACCAACGGAGGACCTGGAAACTCATCAAGGTTTTTGACCTATCTTATGTACGATCAGGCCTTTGTGAATAATAAGCTGGGCTATGCCTGTGCGGTATCCTTCTTAATATTTGTTATTATTGCTATATTTACCGGAATCCTGTTTGGAACATCGAAAAACTGGATATTTTATGAAGGAGGCGACGAAAAATGAGCCGGGCATCACAGGGCAGAATGAGAAGCAAGAAAAGAAATGCCATGGTAGCAAACATCATTTCTTTTATACTAATAGTTTTACTGGCGTTTGCGGTACTGTTTCCAATCTGGTGGATATTCCGTACTTCACTTATGACGAATGCTGAAATATACAAATATCCGCCGTCATTTTTACCAAGCAGATGGTTGTTTTCAAATTACGAACGGGCTTTAGAGGTTTTTAAATTTTGGAAATATTTTTTCAATACGATGATTATCATTGTACCCGCCTGCCTTGCAGGAACCTTCACGGCTACTCTTTGCGGGTATGCATTTGCACGGCTTCGGTTTCGGGGTAAAAAATTCATATGGACTCTTTGCATAGGCTCCATGCTTTTACCCTCAATGGTTACCCTGATTCCTCTGTACATTATGTGGACACGGGGACTTGGACTTCACGACAGCTACCTGCCCCTGATCCTCCCGTGGCTTTGCGGAGGCGGAGCATTTAATATATTTTTGATCCGTCAGTTTATAATGACCATACCGAAGGAATTGGATGAAGCGGCGACCATTGACGGCGCCGGGCGTTTCCGCATCCTGTTCAGCATTATCATACCGGCCATCAAATCGGCAATGATAGTGGTAGCGCTGTTTATATTTATCAGCCTGTGGAATGATCTGCTTCAGCAGATGGTTTACATCAATTCACCGGAGAAGTTTACCATCGCGCTGGGACTCACCAATTTCAAGGGCCAATTGAAGCAGGATTGGGCGCTGACCATGTGTGCAACGTGCCTGTCCTTTGCACCGGGTGTTATTTTCTATCTGATCGGACAGAGATACTTTGTAGAAGGTATTACTATGACGGGTATGAAAAATTAGGATTTTAACGACAGGATTATTACAGCTTTATTTGATATATCTTATCTTCTATGGTGATAGCAGCTTTGATTTGAATCAAGGCTGCTATTTCTGTTCTATTCCTTTTTCATTCCTTACTGTTTCGGCGATTTGCGATAAAATATATGAAAAACCGACCTGCATAGTCGAAATATGTTGAAAGTTTCCAGAATTTATGATATCATAATTAAAATATTTGAATAACAAATAAAGGAAAGAGGAGGTCGGTACATGAAAATAAAAAGTATTAAGTTTAGGCTGCTAATCTCATTCTCAGCATTGATTATTACAGTTACCGTAATTACGGCATATCTTTCCCTTGCCACGGGACAGAAGCTTATGTCTGAAAGTGCCCAGGATACGGTACAGTTATTAGCGGATGATGGAGCAAAATTAGTTGAGAGCAGAATACAGACTCTGATAACGGAGCTATCAACATTATCACGGCTTGAAGCAGTCGCATCGATGCAATTGGATGTACAGCTGCCTGCTCTGGAAAGTCAGCTGGAGTCCTCGGAATATGTGGCGCTTGCCATTGTGCAGCCAGATGGGACAGCAAATTATACGGATGGAACTGAGAGCAATCTTGCAGACAGAGACTACATACAGAAGGCATTGGAGGGACAGTCCAATATCTCGGACGTAATAATCAGTAAGGTTACCGGAGAGCCGGTAATTATGGTGGCAGTACCGATCTTAAGCGGTGATAAGGTGGTGGGTGTATTAATCGGACGTAAGGACGGCAATGCCTTAAGTGTCATAACCGGTGACACAGGCTATGGGAAGAAGGGCTATGGGTATATGATTAACAGTACCGGACAGATTATTGCCCATCCCACCAAGGAATTGGTACTGAAACAACTTAATCCGATAAAAATTGTAAATGGTGATGCAGCAGCCGTGGAAGGAATGAGTGCCGAGGAGCTGGCAAAAGCCCGGAAGGATTACAGCTCTCTTGCAACGGCGGAGCAATACATGCTTGAAAAGGGAAATGGCTTTCAGGCATATCAATATGAGGGCAGAGCCATGTATGCCGGCTTTTCGAAGGTGGAGGAAACGGATTGGACCTTTGTGGTAACGGCAGACCGGGCAGAGGTGCTTTCTGCCATTGATACTTTAAAGATAAAAATTGGTGTTTTAGCTGTGATATGCCTGCTGGCCGGTCTGGGTATCGTGTTCTTTATCGGGACTGCCCTGGCAGGACCGATTACAGGATTGGCCAAGGTGTCCCATCAGATATCCAATCTGGATATTACACAGGATGTCCCCCAAAGGTACATAAGATATGGGGATGAGATTGGTACATTGGCAAAGGCGATGCAGAGTATAACAGTTAATCTTCGAAAAATCATAGGAGAGATTACGGACTCCGCGGTGCAGGTATCCGCTACCGCCCAGCAGCTGACTGCCACGACGGAGCAGTCTGCGGTTGCCTCTGAGGAGGTATCAAGAACGGTGGAGGACATTGCAAAGGGTGCTACAGACCAGGCCTCCAATACGGAAAACGGTTCTGCCCAGGCAATTAAGCTTGGGGAAACCATAGATAAGAACCGGGAATACCTGTATCATATGAATACTGCTTCGGAAAAAATTACAGGTGTCGTTAATGACGGACTGGAGGAAATCGGACGTTTATCAGAGATATCAAAGGAAAGCAGCCAGGCAACGGAGGAAATCTATGATATTATATTAAAAACCAATGAAAGCACAGCTCAGATAGGGGAAGCCAGCAATGTAATTGCCTCCATCGCCGGACAGACAAATCTGCTGGCCCTGAATGCCTCCATAGAAGCAGCCAGAGCGGGAGAAGCCGGCAAAGGCTTTGCAGTTGTGGCTTCTGAGATCAAGAAGCTGGCTGGCCAGTCCGCCTCTTCAACCAGCTACATCGATCAGGTTGTTAAGGAACTGCAGGAGGTGGTTGCCAGAGCCGTCAGCAGCATAGAGCGTGTAAAGGAGATTGCGGGAGAGCAGAGCGGCAGTGTTGAGAACACTAAGCTAAAGTATGAATCCATTATGACGGCAGTGGGAGATTCCGTTAATGCAGTGAACCTCTTAAATGTCTCAGAGGATGATATGCTAAAGGCAAAAAGTGATATTATGGATATGCTCCAGACGCTGTCTGCTATTGCACAGGAGAATGCGGCCAGTACTGAGGAGGCTTCCTCCGCAATTCTGGAGCAGAGTGCATCCATGGAAGAGATAGCAAAATCCAGTGAACGGCTGGCCCAGTTAGCCGGAGGCTTACAGGAAATTATTCTTAGATTCAAAATATAATAGGTAGAAAATATAACTGAATGGCAGTACTGCGTAAGAGCAGCTACTGCCATTTTTATGAAATAAGGTTTTAGAAGCAACGCTTTTTCTATGGGAAATTTATCCTATCAAAGCTGGTAGTAAATATTAAAAAAAGACTTGATTATTACGATATTTAAGTGCTATAATTAAAAACAGTAATAATTACTGTTTTTAATTTAATAAATAAAGAAAGCTGAGGTAGTGAAGATGAAGAAAGTAGAATTTTATCGTTGCGAAACATGTGGTAACATCGTTGCTAAAATTAAAAATGGCGGCGGAACCTTAACCTGCTGCGGAAAGGCCATGACGGAGCTGGATGCCAATTCCACGGAAGCCTCCCTGGAAAAGCATGTACCTGAAGTAATCAAGGAAGACGGAAAAATCAAAGTAGCAGTTGGCTCTACACTTCACCCTATGCTGCCGGAGCATCATATTGAATGGATTGCCCTCTTTGCGGATGACAGGGTTGAATTTAAGTTCCTGGAACCGGGAGAAGAACCGATAGCAGAGTTTGATGAGGCAAAATCCGGCACCGTATATGAATATTGTAATCTCCATGGACTATGGAAGAAGGATTTCTAAAAATAACTTCTAATAATGTATATGAATAGTATACATAATAAGAAAATAGAAATACATTGAAAGGAGCTTACAATGTATAATTTATTGATTGGCGGCGCAGCCGGACAGGGCATCGATACTACTACGGCGATCCTCGAGAAACTGTTTAAGCGGTCGGGTTATCATGTTTTTACAGTCAGGGATTTTATGTCCCGAATCCGGGGCGGACACAATTTCTCCCTCATCCGGTTTGATACCAGTCCGGTGCTATCCCACAGCAGTCAGCTCGATGGAATTATAGCCCTGGATGATGAGACCATTCTTCAGCATGAAAATGAGCTTAAGAAGGATGGTTTTATCCTGTGTAATCCAAAGCTTTTAACGGCGGACACCCGGGCCATTAAAATAGCGATGGATGACATGGCAAGGGCCCTTGGAAATCCCCGGGTATCCGGCAGTATTGCCGTAGGTGTTATCCTTAAGCTTTTTGGAGAAAAGCTGGATTATGTGGAGGATGTATTCCGTTCCTTTGTGAAGGAGCAGTACCTTGAAATTAATCTACAGGCGGTGAAGGAGGGGTATTTGGCCGCGGACAGCCGTTATCCCCACCTGAAGGGGAATTACGGGGACTGGATGATGATCAGCGGAAGTAAGGCAACGGCCCTTGGTGCAATTGCTGCGGGAATGAAATTCTATTCTGCCTATCCGATGTCGCCTTCCACAACAGTCATGGAGACTCTGGCATCAAAGTGTGAAGAGGCGGGAATTGTGGTAGAACAGGCGGAGGATGAGATTGCCGCCATTAATATGGCAATCGGGGCCTCCTACGCCGGTGCGCGTGCCATGACGGGAACCTCAGGCGGCGGCTTCGCCCTCAAGGTGGAGGCGTTGGGACTATCCGGAATGGCGGAAATCCCTCTGGTTGTGATTGATGTTCAGCGCCCGGGCCCTGTAACAGGACTTCCCACACGAACGGAGCAGAGTGACCTAAGGTTTGTAATCCATGCGTCACAGGGAGAATTTCCGCGTATGGTGATGGCATTTCGGAATGGAAAGGATGCTTATTACCAGACCATCAGAGCCTTCCATCTGGCCGAGAAATATCAGATACCTGTCATATTGTTAAGTGATCAGTTCCTTGGGGACGCTTCCTGGACCGTGGAGCCCTTTGATGCCTTCCATATTGATATTGCGAAACCGGCATCCAGCTATGAGGAAGAAGGAGAGTACCTGCGTTACCGGTATACGGACAGCGGTATCTCTCCCCGACTGCTGCCCGGTAAGACAAAGCAGCTGGTGGCCTCCGACAGTGATGAGCATAATGAGCGTGGATGGATTACGGAATCTGCCGAGGTCAGAGTACGCATGATGGATAAACGGATGAAGAAGCTGGAGGGTCTTGAAGAAGAGCTCCTGGAGCCTGATTTTATCGGTGAGGAGGACTTTGATACCCTTCTGGTGGCCTGGGGCTCTACCTGGGGACCTGTCACCGAGGCAGTAAAGCTTTTGAATAAAATGGATAAAAACCGTTATGGCGCATTGGTGTTCGGTGATATCTATCCGCTGCCCCATAAGTTCCTTAAGGAAAAGACAAAAACGGCAAAACGGATTATCAATGTGGAACAGAATGCCACAGGCCAGCTGGCAGGACTGATACGGGAAGTAACCGGGATAGTCTGTGACAGCAGCATTCTTAAATATGACGGCAGACAGCTATCCGGCGAAGAAATTGCAATGCGGATACAAAAGGAGGTGGCAGAATGAACAGGGAATTTTGTACCTACGAAACAGCCTGGTGCCCCGGCTGCGGTAATTTTGTAATCCTTGAATGTCTGAAAACCGCCCTGGAGCAGCTGGGTAAGGACCCTTCCGAGGTACTTGTCGCTGCCGGTATCGGCCAGGCGGCCAAGACACCTCAATACATCAGTGCCAATTCCTTCTGCGGACTGCACGGGCGTTCCCTTCCTGCCGCTGCCGCTGCAAAGATAGCGAATGAGCAGCTTACGGTCATTGTAGATACGGGAGATGGAGATTCCTATGGAGAGGGCGGAAATCATTTTCTTCATAATATCCGCCGTAATGTGGACATCACCCACTTTGTCCATGATAACCAGATTTACGGGCTGACAAAGGGGCAGGCGTCGCCGACCTCTGTCCTTGGGATTGTGACCGGCGTACAGACAAGCGGAAATTTCAACGAACCTTTAAATCCCATGCTGCTGGCAATTGCCGCAGGCGCCGGCTTCGTGGCGAGAGCCTTTACAGGCCATAAGGAGCATCTGATTATGCTCATGAAGGAGGCAATTCAGTATCAGGGCTATGCCTTGGTGGATATTCTCCAGCCCTGCGTGAGCTTTAATAAAATCAATACCTTTGCCTGGTATCATAAAAGGGTTTATGAGCTGGACAGTTCCTATGATAATACCGATAAAGGGGCGGCTCTGCAAAAGGCAATGGAATTCAATGAAAAGATTCCGATTGGTATAATTTACAGAGAAGAAAAGCAAACTTATCATCAGAAGAATGCGGTACTAAAGGATGGGATACCCTTGCTGGACCGGGAAACCGATCCCAGGGTAGTGGATAAGCTCATTCAAACCTATATTTGAGGAAGACAATCACTTTGCATATTTTTTAAATAATTGCAGAAATTGAGGCTTCATAACTGCTCGCAATATATTAGTGAATCATTTAAAAATTTATGATATTAAGGAGGTACATGAAATGGCTGTTAAAAATGCAATGACATCAGATTTTCTTCATTCTGCCTATGGCGGAGAAAGTATGGCACATATGCGATACCTGATCTGGGGCGATGCGGCAAAAAAGGAGGGCTTTCCTAAAATCTCCACACTGTTTGAGGCGATTGCCTATGCAGAAAGAGTTCATGCCGGTAATCATTTTAAAGAGATCGGAGGAGAAACTGCGGATGCGACAGTAACCGCCGGTGCAGTATTCGGTCCCGGAAAAACAGTGGACAATTTGCAGGGAGCGATTAACGGAGAGCTTCATGAGGTTAATCAGATGTATCCGGTTTACCTGAACGCCGCAGAGTTTCAGAATGAGCCGGGAGCAAAGCGCAGCTTTCATTTTGCACTGGAGGCCGAGAAAATACACGCAGAGCTTTTCGCCCAGGCAAAGGAGGCAGCAGAGGCCGGCCAGGATGTAGAACTGGAGAAGGTTTATGTCTGTCCCGTCTGTGGACACACAATTCTTGATGGAGCTCCGGATACTTGTCCTATTTGCGGAACAAAGAAGGAATTCTATAAGGAATTTTAATCAAATACCGGATAAAAAATAAGGCAGCCGCAGATTGGTATGATCTGCGGCTGTTTTATACCGGATTTTCTATATTCTTCTGGAATAAATAATCGTTGTAACAATTCTTGTGATAACGATAAAGATCCATACACAGAATAAAGCAAGGCCGGCAGAGGCATCATACAGCCCCAGATTAAAGCTGCTACAATAATAACATATAATATGATATGAAAGGACAGTCTGCTGGCGGTTTCATTAATATTAATCAGGCGTTCATCATGCTCTGCGATAAACAATTCCTTTAACCGGCTTTCCTGCCTGACAGCCTTTATATCGCGAATAAACAGAGAGGTTAAGTAAATAATAAATCCGGCGATCAGGGAAGACCGTACTCCGTTTACAAAGCCTCCGAAGAAATCAAGAACATCATTACCGGAGAGAGGTGCATCCATATGGAAATACACATAGGAGGTATAAATAGCTACCGGAATTAAGATAATCGCCAGGATAAGCTCGCCCACCATTCTCAATTTAATCTTCTCATAATACTTTTCCATTCAAATATCCTCCACTTCTGTAAAATCAAATACTTCTTCAATAGATAGATTAAAATACTTTGCAATTTTATAGGCCAGGACAAGTGAGGCCGTGTACTTGCCGATTTCGATGGAAGTTATGGTCTGTCTTGTAGTACCTACCGCAAGAGCCAGCTCCTCCTGGGAAAGCTTTCTCTCCTTGCGAAGCTCCTTTATTTTGCTTTTCATAATTGCCTCCCTTTCCTTAGGAATGGTTAAAATATAAATATAATATTAAATGCATAGCTCACTTTGCATTTTAAGCATAGCATGCTTTGCATAAAATGTCAAGCTAGCTTTGCGAAATTATTGTAATGGAAATATTCGGTTTGGCTTTCTGATTGACAAGTCTTTTGGGCTGACATATGATGATATTAGTAGATAAACAGACAGTATAACCGGATAATACCGACATTTATAATAGAGCAGGTCGGGAAGGAGAATACCCCATGAATTTTACGCACTTGCATGTACATACGGAATACAGCTTACTTGACGGCTCCAGCAAGATTAAGGAGCTGGTGCACCGGGCGAAGGAGCTTGGCATGGACAGCCTTGCAATTACGGACCACGGTGTTATGTACGGAGTTATAGATTTCTATAAGGCGTGTCTGGCGGAGGGAATTAAGCCAATCCTTGGCTGTGAGGTATATGTTGCGCCAAATTCGAGATTTGACCGTGAGGTTGGTGCGACTGACGAGCGCTACCACCACCTTGTACTTCTGGCAGAGAATAATACCGGGTACCAGAATTTAATGAAAATAGTGTCCAAGGGCTTTTTGGAGGGATTTTATTATAAGCCCCGGGTGGATTATGAAGTACTTGCCGAGTACAGCGAGGGTATTACTGCGCTTAGTGCCTGCCTTGCCGGTGAGGTCGCCAGTAATCTGTCCAAGGGCTTTTATGCTGAAGCAAAGAAGGCTGCCCTTAAGCTGCAGGATATTTTCGGTGAGGGACATTTTTTCCTTGAGCTGCAGGACCATGGAATGGAGCAGCAGAAAACAGTTAACCAGGGACTGCTAAGGCTATCACAGGAAACCGGAATAAAGCTGGTGGCAACCAATGACAGTCACTATACCTTTGCCGAGGATGCAGATCCTCATGATATCCTTCTCTGTATCCAGACGCAAAAGAAGGTGAATGATGAGAACCGGATGCGCTATACGGGCGGACAGTACTATCTGAAATCTCCAGAGGAGATGCTGACCGTCTTTCCCTATGCGAGAGAGGCCCTGGAGAATACCTGGGAAATAGCAAAACGGTGCGATGTAACAATTACCTTTGGTGAATATAAATTACCGGTTTATCCTGTACCGGAATCCTTCACAGCCTTTGAATATCTGGAGAAGCTGTGCAGGGACGGATTGAAGGAGCGCTATTCCCTGATACCGGAGGAGCTTTGGGAGCGTCTTAATTATGAGCTTGAGACCATCCGGGGTATGGGCTTTGTGGATTATTTCCTGATTGTCTGGGATTTTATTAAATATGCGAGGGACAATAACATTGTTGTGGGGCCGGGCAGAGGAAGCGCGGCAGGCTCCATCGTATCCTATTCCCTTGGAATTACGGATATTGACCCAACCAAATACAATCTCCTGTTTGAGCGTTTTTTAAACCCGGAGCGTCTTACCATGCCCGATATTGATATCGACTTCTGCTTTGAACGCAGGCAGGAGGTAATTGATTATGTAACCCGCAAATATGGCAAGGATAAGGTGGTTCAGATTGTAACCTTTGGTACGATGGCTGCCAGGGGAGTAATCCGGGATGTGGGACGCGCACTGGACATGTCCTATGCCCAGGTGGATGTCATCGCCAAAATGATTCCGATGGAGCTGGGGATCACAATTGATAAGGCTTTGAATGCAAACCGGGAATTAAAACAGCTTTATGAAGGCAATCCCGAAGTAAAATACCTGATTGATATGTCAAAAAGACTGGAGGGTCTGCCCAGGCACACCTCCATGCATGCAGCGGGGGTTGTAATCGGTAAAACCAGCATTGATGAATATGTACCGCTTTCCAGGTCTTCGGATGATTCTGTCACCACACAGTTTACAATGACCACCCTGGAGGAACTGGGCCTTCTTAAAATGGATTTTCTGGGACTGCGGACGCTGACGGTAATCCAGAATGCAGAAAGTCTGGTGAATAAAAATAGGGAAATTTTGAATAGATTCGATATAAAAAAGATAGATTATAATGATGAGAAGGTATATGATTTGATTGCCTCAGGAAAAACCGAGGGATTGTTCCAGTTGGAAAGTTCGGGTATGAAAAGCTTCATGAAGGAATTGAAGCCGCGTACCATTGAGGATATCATCGCCGGTATTGCTCTTTATCGTCCGGGGCCTATGGATTTTATTCCCAAGTATGTTAAGGGCAAGAATGAGCAGGGGCATATCAGCTACGAGTGTCCGCAGCTGGAGCCTATTTTATCCCCGACCTATGGCTGTATCGTATACCAGGAGCAGGTAATGCAGATTGTACGTGACCTGGCAGGCTACAGCTATGGCAGAAGCGACCTGGTTCGCCGTGCGATGTCCAAGAAAAAGGAATCCGTTATGATCAAGGAGCGTAAAACCTTTGTCTATGGTAATCCGGAGGAAGGTGTACCGGGCTGTATCGCGAACGGAATACCGGAGGCGGTTGCAAACCATATCTTTGATGAAATGATAGATTTTGCCAAGTATGCCTTTAATAAATCCCATGCCGCGGCCTATGCGGTCGTATCCTATGAGACGGCCTATCTCAAATGCTATTATCCGGTGGAGTTTATGGCGGCTTTGATGACCTCCGTTATTGATAATCCGGGTAAGGTTTCGGAATATATTTATACCTGCAGACAAATGAATATTCAAATCCTTCCCCCGGACATTAACGAAGGAGATGCTGTATTTACGGTATCGGGCGGTGCGATCCGCTATGCGCTTTCCGCAATCAAGGGAATCGGAAGACCGGTGATAGAAGCAATCGTCGCCGACCGGGAGGAGAACGGTCCCTTCCAGAGCTTAAAGGATTTTGCGGCAAGGCTGTCGGGCAAGGAGGTTAACAAGAGAACCATCGAGAGCTTTATCAAGGCCGGAGTATTCAGTGACCTTCATTCCAACCGAAGGCAGCTGATGCTAAGCTATGTACAGATTTTAGACAGCATTGCTGCAGACCGGAAGAAATCTCTGACCGGGCAGATGACCCTCTTTGATTTTGCCGGAGAGGAAGAGAAGAGGGAGTACGAGGTAACGCTTCCCCAGGTGGACGAATACAGCAAGGACCAGCTTCTGGCCTTTGAGAAGGAGGTGCTTGGCATCTATGTCAGCGGGCATCCCCTGGAGGAATATGAAGACCGCATCAAGAAAAACGTAACAGCAGGTTCCAATGATTTTTCCATCGACGAGGAAACCCAAAAGCCCAAGGTGAAGGATGGAAGCACCGAGCTGATCGGCGGAATGGTGACGGCAAAGACAATTAAAACAACAAGAAATAATGCCATGATGGCATTTATTATGCTGGAGGATTTATTCGGAGCGGTGGAGGTAATTCTGTTTCCCAAGGATTATGAGAAATATAAGGCAATGCTGGAAATGGATCAGAAAATCTTTGTCCGCGGAAAGGTTACGGTAGAAGAGGAAAAGGCCGCCAAGCTGATCTGCCAGGAAATCATACCCTTTGACAGTATAAAGCAGGAGGTTTGGATTAAATTTAAGAATTTGGAGAGCTTCTGTAAGGAGGAGGCCGCCCTGTATGCACTGTTGGATGAATTTGATGGGAATGATATGGTCGTAATTTACTGTGAGGAGGAAAAATGCATGAAAAAGCTTCCAAGAAGCAAGGGAGTGAACGCAAATAAAGACCTTATGGGACGGTTATTGACAAAATATTCACATGAAAATATAAGAATTACTGAAAAGAGTATTGAAAAACCATTAAAAATAGATTAGAATAACATTCAAAATGTTTCGTTGTCAAGTTAATCGGAGGTTATTATAATGAGCAGTGTGAAAACAATTGGAGTGTTAACCAGCGGTGGGGATGCACCGGGAATGAATGCGGCGATCAGGGCAGTTGTGAGAACCGGTCTTGCTGCAGGGCTTAAGGTAAAAGGAATTAAAAGAGGCTATAGCGGGTTATTGGAAGAAGATATTGTTGATATGGACTCAAGAAGTGTATCCGACATCATTCAAAGAGGCGGAACCATTCTATATACAGCAAGATGTCCTGAGCTGCTTAAGATAGAGGTTCAGGAAAAGGCGGCGGAGATTTGCAGAAAACATGGAATTGAAGGCTTGGTGGTAATCGGCGGTGACGGTTCCTTCCGGGGTGCGAGAGATCTGGCAAGACTGGGGATCAATGCAGTGGGCCTTCCCGGTACCATCGATCTGGATATTGCCTGTACCGACTATACTATCGGCTTTGATACGGCAGTCAATACTGCTATGGAAACCATAGATAAGGTAAGGGATACCTCCACCTCCCATGAAAGATGCAGTATCATCGAGGTTATGGGAAGACATGCGGGCTATATTGCATTATGGAGCGGTATTGCCAATGGCGCAGAGGAAATTCTGATTTCCGAGCGTTACGACTATGATGAGCAGAGAATTATCAATAATATCATCGAAAAGCGCAAAAAGGGTAAGAAGCATTATATTATCGTTAACGCAGAGGGCGTTGGGGATTCCAACGGTATGGCCAAGAGGATTGAAGCAGCAACGGGAATGGAGACCAGAGCCACGATCATCGGACATGCACAAAGAGGCGGAAGCCCTACGGCAAGAGACCGTGTTTATGCTTCTATGATGGGTGCGAGAGCAGTCGATTTATTAGTGGAAGGACAGACCAAGCGCATTGTCGGTTACAGAAACGGTCATCTGGTGGACTATGATATAGAAGAAGCATTGGCAATGACCAAGGATGTAGACCAATATATGTATGATTTGTCCATAAGACTTTCAAGATAACAAAGAATGCAGAAGGACCAGGCTATAATCGAAAGAAAAAACTTACGATTATCCGGGTCTTTTTGTATGATAGGAGAAAACAGGCCAGATAAACAAAGCTTATGACCGGAATAAAACTGTGTGGAAATGAGGGAAGAATGAATGAGTGCGAAGACAAAAAAACTGCTATCCTATTACAGGCCCTATTTGAGCTTGTTTTTTGCGGATATGTTTTTCGCTTTGCTGGCGGCGGCGATATCCCTGGTCTATCCTCTGATCGTACGTTATATTACCAATCATGTGCTGGTATCAGGGAATATGGACAGTGCGGTGCCGGTGATTATAAAGCTGCTTTTTCTGATGCTGGGGCTTGCGGCGCTTGAGTATATCAGCTCCTATTTTATTGCCTATAAGGGTCATATCATGGGGGCCAGGATGGAATATGACATGCGCAATGATCTGTTTGAGCATTATCAAAAGCTGTCCTTTAATTTCTATGACAACCAGAAAACCGGTCAGCTGATGTCCAGAATAACAAGTGATTTATTCGATATCTCTGAGCTATGCCATCATGGGCCGGAGGATATCGTTATTTCAATTATCAAGGGCGTCGGGGCATTTATTATACTGTTTCGGATCAATTTGCCCCTTACTCTGCTGGTCTTTGCCTTTCTTCCGCCCATGTTTCTTTTTGCCTCTTATATGAAGGGCAGGATGAACCGTTCCTTTCGCAGGAACCGGGAACGAATTGCGGACATCAATGCCCGGATAGAGGACAATCTGTCCGGCATCCGGGTGGTTAAGTCCTTTGCCAATGAGGAAATTGAGATAGAGAAATTCCAGGAGGGAAATGCCAGATTTGTAGAAAGCAAGCGGGAGAGCTATCGGAATATGGCGGGCTTTAATTCGGGGCTTACCCTGTTTACAGCCCTCATTAATATTTCCATGATAGCGGGAGGAAGCTTGTTTATTACAAGAAGCATTATAACCGTGAATGACCTGCTGACCTTCCTATTGTATATCAATACTCTGATTGAACCGGTCAGGAAGCTGATCAGCTTTGTCGAAACCTTTCAAAACGGCATAACAGGCTTTGAACGGTTTTTCAATATTCTGGAGATAGAGCCCGATATCGCAGACAAGAGGAATGCACTGGTATTGCAGCAGGTACAGGGTGTGATAGAATTTAAGGGGGTTTCCTTTCGGTACAAGGATACGACAACCGAGGTGTTTCGAGGCATTGATCTTAAGGTGGAGGCAGGTGACTATATTGCACTTGTAGGTTCCTCAGGGGTTGGAAAAACCACAATGTGCAGCCTGATACCACGATTTTATGAAGTGTCGGAGGGCAGTATTACGATTGACGGTACAGATGTCCGTAATATTACGCTTCGCTCCCTGAGAAAGAATATCGGTATTGTACAGCAGGATGTCTATCTGTTTGCCGGAACGGTACTGGATAATATTCGTTATGGACAGATAGATGCAACACAGGAGGAGATCATGGAAGCAGCTAAGAATGCCAATGCCCATGATTTTATCATGCAGCTTCCCGATGGGTATCATACCTTTATCGGGCAGCGGGGAATTAAGCTGTCGGGAGGGCAGAAGCAACGGCTTAGTATTGCTAGGGTCTTCTTGAAAAACCCGCCGATTCTTATTTTTGACGAGGCTACCTCCGCCCTTGACAATGAAAGTGAGAAGGTGGTACAGGATTCCCTTGAGAAGCTGGCAAAAAACCGGACCACCTTTGTTATTGCACATCGCCTGTCTACAATTAAAAATGCAAAGAAAATTCTCGTTCTGACAGAGGATGGGATTAAGGAAACCGGAACCCATGAGGAGCTGCTGGAGCAAAACGGTATCTATGCAGGGCTGTACCGGATGACCTATGAGAGAAAGAAGCCGAATGCAACATTTACCTGAACCGGGAATAGAATACCGGCTCAGGTATTTTTTATTTTCGGGATTTTTGGAACTTATGATCGGATTGCCGCGTCTAATGCTCAGAAAGAAGGCAGCCGCAGTACATCCATTTTATTATTTACATCATTTGCCGCTCCATGTATACTATACCTAAGGTATTGGACAATAATAGGTATAGTATAGGGGGATAAAGGGATGTCAAAGGATGTGCAAAATGACCTCTCCGGGAAATCGCCTGATTATGACATCGAAACGCTGATCCGGCAGTTCGGAAATGACGTCCTGCGGACAGCATATCTGTATGTCAGAGACAGGGATACGGCAGAGGATATTTTTCAGGAGGTTTTCATTAAGGTAAATCAGAAGCTGTCTACTTTTGAGGGTAATTCCAGTATAAAAACCTGGATTATCCGTATTACGATCAACACCTGTAAGGATTATATAAAAAGTGCCTGGAACAAACGTGTTGTTCCCATGATGGAATATCAGGAGGACATGGTAATCAGCGAGACGGATTATGATGATGTGGAGAAGAAGGATACAAGGGAGCTAATTCGAAAAACAGTGCTGGGGCTGCCGGCAAAATATAAGGATATTGTAATTTGCGTTTATTTTCAGGATATGACGGTCACCGAGGCTGCAAATGCCTTACATATTGCGGAGGGAACTGCAAAGAGCAGGCTGTCGAGGGCCAGACAAAGATTAAAATCGATACTGGAAGGGAGGGTTTCAGATGAGCTTTAACAGCAAGAATAAACATGATAAACAAAAATCAGGGGACATCAGGGAAGCAGATCAGCTGATGTCTGATGATTTTCATATAAAATTACATCTGAACACTTCCCTTGATTTAAGCGGGATTACAGTTTCCGAGGAGCTTATCACGAAGACTCTTGCAGCAATTAAAAAGCAGGAGGAGTCAAAGGAGGATTCTGCCGAAGAGCAAAGGACCGGTGTGAAGAAGACAGCCCTGTATAGGAATATCCGCATTATATCCGGTGCTGTTGCAGCGGTAATTGTTTTGGCGGTGGGACTGAAATACCTGTCCGGGTCCGAAGGTATGTTTGTAAATCAGAGTAAAAACATGGATACAGCAACGACAGAACAGGAGAGTGCTGCGGATAATGCAGCTGCAATCAATCCCTCTTGTGCACCGGCAAGCAGTGAAAGCGGGGAGGCTGCGGCAGGAACAGCCGGGTCTGTAGAGTCACAGGATAATCAGCAGTTTGATGTGACCTATGGTCTGACGGCCGACGCAGGTTTGGAAAATTCTGATCAGACCGGGGCTTCTGCGGATAGCACAGATGAGGATAAGTTAGATGGCTCTTCCCAGACAGCAGGGGACAGCAATGGGGCTTCCTCTTCAGGAGAGGATAATTCAGGTGATTCGGAGAATTTCAGAAAGGACAGTGAAGCTTTGGCTACCGGTGTACCCGGGGACCAAGGAGAGGCGGATGGCAGCGCAGCAGATATGTCACAGGGGCTTGCATCCATGCTGACTGTTAATGAGAATCTGGCCTTCCAGGATATTGTTTTAGCAGCTCCGGAGGAGATAGGTACTCTTACCATCACAAACAATTTGAAGAATAAGTACGTTACAATAACCTTGCCCGGGGATGTTCAGAGCTTTTATGACAATATGGGGCAGCAGCAGTTTACTGCGGGACAGCAGGAGCCTGCTTCTGTTAGCTATACGATTGAGGCTGGCGGCCTTGATTCAAAGGGAGCTCTTTTTACTATGACGGTTGGAGATACGGTTATGGTCACTGCTACCTCAGGAGGGGCCGCAAGCCGGAGCTTTTATACGCCGGTCGATACGGATGCTTTGCTTAAGGTTCTGGCAGGGTATTTTAAATAATAGAATAAACGCAAAAGAATCAAATAAAAAGGTTCCTGTAATTCTTCGAATAGAAGAATTACAGGAACCTTTTAAACAGTAAACACCCCTGCCGGAGGCGTTACTGTGGATGCTCTTCCGCATTAATCATTATTCATTCCCGGAGGATGCTTCCTCTGCTTCATCATCCCCGGAAGTCTCCGGCTTGCTTTCATTATCACTATCCAGATTTATGGAGACATATTCTCTGGAATCCTCCTCAGAGTCCTCTTCCTCGGAGTCGAAATCTTCGAAGTCATCCTCAAAATCATCAAAATCGTCTGTGGAATCCTTTTTTATATAAGTCTTATAAATATAATAGGCACCTGCTGCAATTGAGGCCAGGATAGCGGTACCAAATATAAATTTACCAAATTTTTTCATATGCTTCGACTTCCTTTCCATTTATAATTATAATTATATACTATTATTTTATTATAATTCGGATTTGGAAAAAAATAAAGTAAAAGTTCTATAAACTTGAAAATATTGTTAGAACGATGCGAAATTTCCAACTGCAACGAGGGAAAGGATTATTTACGAATATTGCCTTTACTTTTGTCAATAAATAATTTATGATGAAATTGGCTGTGAGATTTACGTATAAGAGGGAAAGGCAGGAAAGCAAAGAATGAATATAGGTTTATTTTCGGAGACCTATTATCCCGAAATCAATGGAGTGGCAAACTCTGTTTATATGCTGAAAAATGAACTGGAAAAAAGAGGACACAATGTATATGTCTTTACCACCAAAACCCCCGGGGCTCCGGAGCACGAGCATAATGTATTCCGTGTTCCAAGCATTCCATTTATTTTCATAACGGAACGCCGTGTCGGATTATTTTATCAGCCAAGGCTTGCCCATATTATTAAAAAGCTGAATTTGGATATTATTCATACGCACACCGAGTTTTCACTCGGTATTTTCGGAAGGATTATGGCAAAGGAGCTTAGGCTTCCGATTGTGCACACCTATCATACGATCTATGAGGACTATACCCACTATCTGACGCGCTTTAAATCCCTGGACCGCAGAGCCAAGGCTTTTGCAAGAACCTATTCCAAGGTATGCTGCAACACGGTGGAGCAGGTGATAGTACCGACAGATAAGACAAAGGAGCTGTTGATGACCTACAGCGTGCATAAGGATATTGCTGTAGTTCCCACCGGAATTGATTTAAGTAAATTTGACCGCAATAATTATCCTCAGGAGGAAGTGGCGGTTCTGAAGCAAAAGTACGGTATCGGCACCCTGGAAAAGGTTATGATCTATATCGGCAGGGTATCCCAGGAGAAGAATATTGAGGAAATTATAGCAGCCATGCCGGAATATATGAAGGAAAGACCTATAGTCCGGTTTGTTATCGTCGGCAGCGGGCCTGCACTGGACAAGCTTATGCATATGGTGGGCCAGCTTGGGCTTACCGACCGCTTTGTATTTACCGGTTCCCAACCCTGGGACAGCATCGGACTCTTCTATCAGATGGGAGATGTGTTTGTCAGTGCGTCCAAAAGCGAGACGCAGGGACTTACCTATATTGAGGCCATGGCCTCCGGGCTGCCGGTTGTGGCAAGGCAGGATAAGTGCCTGGAGGATATTTTGGAGCAGGGATGGAACGGCTATACCTTTACCAATCAGAGGGAGCTGTATTATGGGCTGGATCAGGTGCTTTTTGAAGACACGGAGACAAATTACGGCGGGAATGCAATGGAGAAGGTAAAGAAATATTCCACACAGGAGTTTGCTTATCAGGTTGAGAAGGTGTATAAACAGGTGGTATCCAGAGACAGGGTATATTGCAAAAGGGTAGTTTACGACACAAAACGAATTTAGGGGATACAACTATATTATATATAAAGGAATGATGAAGCGGTGAAAGACAGAGTAAAAGAGGCTGAGAAGCTTTTTCAGGATGGTTATAATTGTTCTCAATCGGTATTTTCAGCCTTTAGTGATCTATATGGAATTGACCGTGATACGGCTCTTCGGCTATCGGCTTCCTTTGGCGGAGGCTTCGGGCGTATGAGGGAGGTATGCGGAGCCGTATCGGGTATGTGCATGGTGGCAGGATTGGAGACAGGAAGCTCCATGCGAATGGATACGGAGGGCAAGAAACATAATTATGAGGTGGTCCGAAGGCTTATGGAGAAATATAAAGATACCAATGGTTCCATTATATGCAGGGAGCTGCTGGGTTTGGATAAAGCAAAGCAGGAAGGGGCAACGCCGGAGACAAGGACCTCGGAGTATTATAAGAAAAGACCTTGTCTGGAACTGGTAAAGGAGGCTGCCCAGCTTACCGAGCAGCTTTTATATGATGTGGAGATGCTTCCGGTTACGAAAGAGGAGGAGCTTCAGGAGGTTGCCGTACTGGCTAAGGCAATCTGGCATGAGCATTATGATTCCATCATCGGAAGTAAGCAGGTGGACTATATGGTAGAGAAATTTCAGTCACCGCAGGCTATGAGAGACCAGATAAAGCAGGATGGCTACCGGTATTATAAGCTGGTCAACCAGGGCGGGCGGGCAGGATATTTTGCTTATTGCAGCGGCTTAGACGGTTTGTTCCTTAGTAAAATCTATGTGGCGGCAAAATTCAGGGGCAGGGGCTATTCCCACAGGGTAATCGATTTTCTGGAGCAGTCGGGCAGGGAGGAAAAGCTTGACCGGATATGGCTTACCGTTAACCGCAATAACACCTCCAGCATTGCGGCCTATGAGAGGCTGGGCTTTCACAAGGTAAAAACACAGATAGCCGATATCGGTTCCGGCTATGTCATGGATGATTATATTATGGAGAAAAGTATTTCTTCGTATTAAATAAATCCGTAATCTGTATAAAATTATCTATATAATATTAAGAAGAAGCAAATCGACAAGATTTTGGTATTGCGATATAATAAAAGCAATGATTTAGGAAAAATCAATATAATTGCGCAAAGGAATTATGCGCAGGGACGGAGGATGAGGAATGAAATATATAATACGTAAAATGGCTTTGTTACTGGTGATTGTACTGCTTACCCCCTTGCTGTGGAATCAGGAGATAGCGATGGCGGCAACAACGCCCTCCCTGACAAAGACGAAGCTTGAACTTAGAGGGTTAGGAGAAACCTACGACATAAACGTTAAGAATAAGGTTGCAAAAAGCACCTATACCTGGACCTCGTCCGATAAGAAGGTGGCAACTGTAACAAAGAAAGGTATTGTTACATCAAAAGGTGCCGGAGTTACGATGATTAAATGTGTTATTACATATCCGAGCAAAAAGACAAAAAGCCTCACCTGTAAGGTTACAGTTACAATACCGTCTACGGAAATCGCTATTTCCGAGCTGCCCCTGGTGAACAATGCATATCAGCTGTCCCTGGGCAGTACCGTTGACCTGAACGCTGTTCTGTCCCCCTCGAATACCACAGATACCGCTTATTGGTATATCGACAAGGATAATATGCTAAGTGATCCGACCTGCATCAGTCTGGACAGCAACAACCAGGGTATTGTGACCGGTATCAAGGCCGGTAAGGCGGTGGTCAGAGTAAAGGCAGCGCAGGCTGCCACCCAGGCATCTGCCGATGCGAGTGATATTGATGATGCTATTATTATTGAAGTTGTTGCACCTACCGCAACGGTAAAAAGTGTGGATTTTGCCAGCTCAAATCAGATTACAGCTGTGTTCGACAGTCCGGTTCAGAAAAGCACAGTAATCAATACGGACGGAACTCTATCCTCCAATATATCGGTTTCCCTGCGCAAGAATACAAAGAATGTTCTGGCGGCTGATCCCGGGACACTTAAGGGGGCTCTGTCCACAGATAATAAAACTCTGACCATAACCTCAACCAATGCCTTTGACGGTATTTATATGATCAGCTTTTCCAGCAGCATACTGACGACTGCCGGAGTTGCACTGGAGGAATATAATAAGCAAATTGTCTATGAGGATACCATAGCACCCTACATTACAAATATTTCCTATGATGATACCGGCATGATTGCTACGATATATTTCAGTGAGACGGTAGATTTTTCGAATTTCTCCGTAAAAAATGCAACCGTGGTAAATTCGTCAACTACGGTAACCGCAACCACCTTAAGTATCCTTAGCAATACCAGTAATTATACGATCAGTACGGATAAGAAGTCCATATCCATCAATATGACCAATATCTCGACAAGCGATTACGGCAAGCTGTTCTCTGTAACAATTGCCGGGATTAAGGATTTATCCGGTAACGCACCGGACACCCTGACCCTGACAGCTTATCTCCAGACGGATAACACGCCAAAGCCTCAGGCACAGCTTTTGTATGTAACTCGTACCGGATATTACACCCTGACGGCAGTCTTTGACCGGTCGATCAAGACTCCGGGGTATCTGCAGATTGCCGGAGGATCAACCATCCTCGGTGCCGTGGATTCCACTAATACGAAGAAGGTCAATTATACGATGTCCAGTGCAGAGGCGTTGTATACAGGGATTAAGCAGGTATCCGTCGGTTTCTGGAGCGGCTACAATGTAATCAGTACGGACACTTCCGCTAATATAATGGTTACACGCAGCGTCGATTTTACAGTAGAGACGACTAGTCCGACAGTAACCTCTTACGAATATGATATTACAACGGGTATTCTTACTTTGACCTACAGTGAAGCGGTAAGTATTGTTCTATCAAGCGGTATCTTCACGGCTAATCTCACAACGTCCGCCGATGATATTGTGAATGGCCTGAACATTACTTATTCCACGGTAACCCATACCCTGGGCAATAACATCATTAAACTGAAGCTCACCTTCAGCAGTACCAGAACCGGTTATTACTCCTTTACACTGCCTCAGGGCTTTGTGAAAGACAGCTTCAGTAACCTAAGTGTAAGTAAAGCATTAATTATTAATAATTCCAGCGGCTCGACAGAGCTTCCCGGACCGTATATGATTACGCAGTCTTCCACGAACCGAAGCGAGATTACTGTGATGTTTGCATATAAGCTGGATGTTGCTTCCGCCACTACAATAAGCAATTATAAGATTTCCGGTGTGACTATTTTATCGGCCAACCTGACAAGTAATACAACAGAAACCGGGGCGACGGTTGTACTGACGGTTCAGACAATTGATGCCACAATTGAACGGCCGGTTACCATAACAGGAGTTAAGGGCTACAATAACAGCTATTCCGCAATCTCCTCCTATTCCACCACGGTATTGCTGAAGGAAAATGTACCCCCGGTATTTAGCGGTACTCCGGTTTATGACTCCACCAGCAAGAATATTATCCGGCTGAATTTTACGGAAGCAATTCAGGGTAGTCTGACAGTGACAGTTACTCAGATTTTGGGTTCAACCTCCGTTGTGCTGTCCAATACGGTTACAGTCAGCGGCAATTGTGCTTACATTACCCTGGGATCGATCCCGGCCAGCGGCGCATACCTTAAGATTACGGTTGACGCCAATAATCTTACGGATATCGCCGGCAATGCGGCCGTTTTTGCAACAACAACTCTGGGAGTTGCGGCAAGCTATTAGAAATCAAAAGAAAACCTATGGAATGGAGGAAAAGCACATGTATGATTTTAAAGAAGAATTCCGTACAGGCATTGAAAGCATTGATTTAGAGCATCAGAAGCTTTTTGAAATTACGGAAAGGGCTTATCAGACTCTGATGGATGATTTTATTACGGATAAATATGATTATATCGTAGAGATTTTGAATGAATTAAAGGACTATACAGCGACGCATTTTGCCCATGAGGAAGAGTATATGATGAGCATCAATTACCGTAGATTGTTCTCTCATAAGATCGAGCATGAGGATTTTATCAAGAAAATCTCCGAGTATGATTTAAACGAGCTGGATGAAAACCAGAAGGATGCAATCGCCGACATATTAAAATTTCTTGGCGAATGGCTGGTAGATCATATTTTAAAGAGTGATAAACTAATCGGACAACAATAAATGAACAGGGCTGTCGCAGCTGTGAAAAATAGCTGTGACAGCCCTGTTTAGCTCTCTTCGAAATTCCGGGTAAAGATATCGCTTCTTTGAAGGAGGCTTTCGATTGTATCAAGCCCCAGCCGGTGCAGTAGTTCAATGACATAGGGATTGTCGATTGGAGTCTGATAGGGGGCTGCGCCTCCGTATTCCTCCACATGGACACGGCCCTCCTCCTTGGGAATTAAAACCCGGGGACCACCGACACAGCCGCCGACGCAGCCCATTCCTTCAAAAAAATTAGCCGATATGTTACCGGAGAGAAGATCATTAATCATTGCCTTGCAGGCAGGTACTCCGTCTGCCTGCTGTGTTTTTATGTCTATTTTACGGTTGGGGTTCAGCTTATGCAGCGTGGCGGCGACAGCCTCGCTGACTCCTCCCGCATGGGCATAGATTCGGCCTGCGCGGGAGGAATGGTCCTTTTCGCTTTCCTCCATCAAGGCGGGATCAATCTCTAAAACCTGAAAGATATCCGACACCTCCTGAAAGGTCAATACAAAATCCACAGCATCTGCGATATCCTTTTCCCTGGCCTCAGCCTTTTTGGCCAAACAGGGGCCGATGAAAACGGTCAGAGCATCCGGATGCAGGAATTTAACAGCTCTGCCGCTTGCTATCATAGGAGAGACCGCCGGAGGAACATGCGAAACCACCTCCTTATATATTTTACGTATCATGGCAATCCACATGGGACAGCAGCAGCTGGTCAGCTGGTAATCCTGTTCGGACAGGATATTTTTATCAAATTCAAGTGCTTCCTTTAAGGTTAGAATATCGGCAAACAGGGAAACCTCAATCATGCCGTCAAAGCCGACCCTCTTTAAGGCGCTGCGGAGCTTTCCCGGAGTTACGTCACTGCTGAATTGTCCCAGGAAGGCAGGTGCAACCAGAGCATACACCAGATCTTTATGGGAACGGATTGCCTGAAGGACGGCAATTACGTCCTTGCTGCCAGTCAGCCGTCTGGCCCTGCATTCCTGGATGCAGATAGAGCAGCCCTTGCACTGCTCCTCATCAATCATGATTTTTCCTGCTTCACCGGGGTGAATTGCGTGGAAGGGGCAAACATCGGCACAGTGTGAGTTATCCTTACAATCACAGTCTTCTGTCTGCCAGATAACCGGATGCTTTCTGGGATGAAGCAGGCAGTCCAGATGATGTGTATCATAAAGCTCTAATTTTTCGAGAAAACTGGAATCCTTCTCCTTTAAGCTTCGAATCAGTACTTCAAAATATAACTCTTCAAATGTTTTCATTCTATTCCTTCCCTTCTTAAGGTCTCAGGTTACTCTTAATAACTTATATATTAATCCGGTCATCCCTATAACACTGATGCTTATTATATGTAGATAAAGCCCTTAACATCCCGTTTTCAGGGAGCTGATAATGATTATGACGGAAAACAGTAGAATCAAAACAGGCTTTTCAGTAAAAAACAGGGGCTTTTATTGAAACCTGGATAGATATATTAAATTATTTGAGAATAAATCATGTGAAAGAAAACTATTATTTAGATGTAGTTATTTTTAATAGGACAATTAAAACGAAAAAAGTGAATATTGGAGCATATGGAGAATTGATTATGAAGCTGTAGTATCGTTATCAGGGGAAAATGCTCTCTTTTTTATTATGCACAGAACAGACGGATTATACTTTACTAGGATTTGGATTTGATTTATAATAGAAATCGTTACAGATGGAACGGTCTGCCATAAAAGGATGAATACTTTATTCAATCAGGGATAGTATAATTAGAAAAAACAGGATGTGGAGAAAAATTTTGAAAAAATTAGGGAGAGCGAAATTGACTAAGGCCGGATGGCTTTTGTTTTATATATATCTTATTTTGATGTTTTATTTTTTATTTTTCAGTGAGCGTTACAGTATGACGGATTATCATTATAATCTGGAATTTTTTAAAGAGATCAAGCGGTTTATCAGATATCGGGAGCAATTGGGCTATGGGACCTTTGTTGTCAATATTTTCGGCAATATTATTGCCTTCGCACCCTTTGGCTTTCTGCTGCCCCTGCTGGATAAGAAATACCGCAAATTTTTTTATACCGCTTTTCTATGTTTGCTTTTCAGCTCGTGTGT
This sequence comes from Bacillota bacterium, assembly GCA_023407175.1. The sequence goes on along the minus strand of JAEYMU010000053.1, from coordinate 206,581 downwards.
AGAAACAATCCAGTTGTTTCTAAGGGTAGGTATTTTTGATGTTGACGATATTATGATGAATACCTTTGGAGGAGTCCTTGGATATTTATGCTTTGTAATTTTTAACGCCCTGCGCCGCGGCTTTCACCGTAGAAGGAAGGGCATATAGACTAAGAACATTGGGGAGGGAACAGGGATGTTATTTCGGCGTAATAAGGAAATGATACATTTTTCCGGAAGAAGGCATACCAGAATGGGGATTATTTCTGCAATCATAGGAGTAGCTGTTATACTCGGTTTTCTTGTCATTAGCATAATCTCCGGACTGGCAGGCGGAAAGGGAGGCTTTGTTCTGGGGGTCATCGGCCTTTTTTTATTTGCATTGTCTGTAACCGGCTTTGTGCTTTCCTATAAGTCCTTTAAGAAAAAAGATATTTTTTACCGCTTCCCGATTATTGGTGCGGTATTAAATGGATTTATGATGATTATTCTTTTAATCATCTATTTACTTGGGATATAGCGGAGAGTGTTCAAGGCATTATTCACATGATAAATTTATGCTGATGCCCAATTTACGGGCTGGCGGCAGAATGGGAGGTTAGTATGACACGTTTGGAGCAGCAGATGAAATTTATACTGGAGGTTGATAAACTCAAAAGCATTGTAAGGCAGAATTATCTTGCCGATGGGAGCCGCAGGGAGGGTGATGCGGACCATTCCTGGCATATGGCTCTGATGTGTGTTCTGCTCAAGGAATATGCAAAGGAAGAAATTGATGTACTGAAAACCGTGACAATGCTTCTGATACACGATATTGTAGAAATTGATGCAGGAGATACCTATGCCTATGATTTAAAGGCAAATGTATCAAAAAACGAGCGGGAGCTGGCCGCCGCAGACCGGATATTCAAGCTGCTGCCGGAGGACCAGGCAGGGGAACTGCGCAGTCTCTGGGATGAGTTTGAGGAAGGGAGCACACCAGAGGCAAGGTTTGCTGCAACCTTAGACCGCCTTCAGCCGTTTCTCCTGAATGCGGCAAGTGAGGGAAAGTCCTGGAGGGAGCATGGAGTGTCCTTCTCGCAGGTGATGAAGCGCAATGAAGTAACACCGCTCGGATCAGAGTCTCTATGGGAATATCAGTATCAGCAGATGAAGCAGCAGGTAGAGAAGGGAAATCTTCGGGATGAGTGATTTAGACTCTTCCCCACTTCATATTTTGTGCCGTCTCAGACGGCAGAATGCGAGGAATCTATGAAATATAAGGTGTTGTTTCAGGAGGATAATGCTGCAATCCGGGAAAGGTATGAGCTTGCGATAGAACGGATTGCCCTGATCGGCAGTGAGAAAACTGTCAGAGAAGGCTTCGCTTCGTATTTCCAAAGAGAAGCCGCCTTTCTCCTGTTGATCAAAAGTGTTGCGGATATGGCAGAGGAGGAGCGGCTGGGGGGATTATCTTTAGAGGAACTGAAGGCTTTAAATCAGGCATTATATGAAGATATTGCAGGCGAGAATTATGAGGCCAGCTATTCCAATCCGGCCTATGCCTGCAGCCAGCTCGGGGAAAAGTACGGCAGGCTTTTGGCCTTTTTGGCAGCGGAGCTTAGAACCCTGATTGCCTATGCCTTTGAAGGAAGATTGTATGAGCTTACAATTTATCTGGAGCTTTTTATTGAAGTCTATAATTATTTGGAAGAGGAGGACGAATATACCTATAAGGATATCAGGCGGGCTGTCTATGATTTCATGAAAGATTATTGTGGCGTGCTTATGGACTCTTATGTCCGGGAGCTGCTGGATCCGGAGCTGTCCTATGCAAGGGATATCATAATGGAAGCAGATTTGTCCGATCCTCGTTATCTCTACCTCTTTGGGGAATATATTACCGACAATGAGCTTAAGACGGCAGAGTTTTTAAATACCCTGTCCTCAGAGCAGCTGAAAGCGATGGCGGATACCTATACCGAGGGCTACCGCCGCGGTTTTCTGGCAAACCGGCTGGATATCGGAAAGAAGAAAACCGTCAATATCAGATACCGGATTGGATTTGAACGTATGGTATATTATGCAATTCAAAACTTCCGGCAAATGGGCCTGGAGCCGGTGATTTACCGGGCGAACAGCTCTGCGGTGAATAAGCGCCAGCATCTGAAGATCGGCTATCACAGCACAAGCCCCAACCGTCAGTATGACTTTGATCACCGGTTTGATGTGGGCTTTTTCCTGGATAAAGCCTTCGTGGAAAGAAAGCTCTCCTGTCTAAAAAGTGCCCTGATAAAGCAGAAAAAAAAGGCCTGTGTCTATGCAGGACCGGCGGTGATAGAGGTATTCGGGGAGGAGCTTTATGCCCCGGAGGATAAGCCGGAGGCATGGAAGCTGGATGAGCATCAGAAAAAGCTATATGTGGATTACTACCGGGAGGATAATCTGATTAAGCTGAAATATATGAAGCTGGAGGAGACCTCCTTTACCATCATAGCCTATCCGGTGCCTGAAATCGGAAAGAATTATCAGGAGGTATTTAAAGAGACTGTAAAGGTGAATACTCTGGATTATACATTGTATCAGAAAATCCAGCAGACCTTGATTGATGCGCTGGATCAGGGTGAATATGTAAGAATACTGGGGGCCGGAAAAAACCGTACGGATATGACGGTACAGCTTGCACCCTTTGCTGATCCGGGGAAGGAAACAAAATTTGAGAACTGTGTGGCGGATGTCAATATCCCGGTCGGTGAAGTATTTACCACACCGGTTTTAAAGGGGACGAAGGGTATCCTCCATGTTTCAAGAATCTATTTGAATGATTTGGAATACCGAGAGCTGGAGCTTGAATTTGAGGATGGGATGATTGTATCTGTCCGCTGTACCAACTTTGAGGAAGCAGAGAAAAATCAAAGCTATCTTAAGGAAACTCTGCTTTTTAATCAGGAAACCCTTCCTCTCGGGGAATTTGCAATCGGAACCAATACCACGGCCTATATGATGGCAAAACGGTATGATATAGCCCAGCATCTTCCGATTTTGATTGCCGAGAAGACAGGGCCGCATTTTGCCGTAGGGGATACCTGCTATAAGATGAGTGAGGATACGAGTGTATATAATCCAGATGGCAAGGAAATTATAGCACGTGACAATGAGATTTCGGTGTTGCGCAGGACACAGCCCCAGAAGGCTTATTTTAACTGTCATACCGATATTACGCTTCCCTTTGATGAGATTAAGGAAATAACGGTATTCAGAGGGGATGGAACCTCCATACCAATCCTTAGGGAGGGCAGATTTGTCCTGGAGGGTACCCAGATCCTGAATGAGGCCTTTGATCAATAGAATATTCCGGAGGAAAGTTTGAAAGTACCTTTCAAACTATTTATTGGTGCATATCACAAGCAGGCTTGTGATATGCGGAAGGGTGTAAATATGTTAAAGATTATTGATTATTCAAAGAGCTATAAGAATGATAAAAAAGCCGTGGACCATCTGAATTTGGAGGTGGAGAGCGGGGATATCTTTGGCTTTATCGGCCATAACGGAGCCGGTAAAACCACTACGATACGGTCCATTGTCGGTATCCTTGATTTTGAAGAGGGCGATATTTTGATTGATGGTGTTTCCATCAAGAAGGACCCGGTTGCCTGCAAGCAAAAGATGGCATATATTCCTGATAATCCGGACCTCTATGAACATCTGACCGGAATCGCATATTTGAATTTCATCGGGGATATCTTTCAGGTTGGCAAGGCAGAACGCCGTGACCTGATTAAGCAATATGCGGATGAATTTGAGCTTACGAAGAATCTGGGGGATACGATTTCCTCCTATTCCCATGGAATGAAGCAGAAGCTGGCGATTATATCGGCCCTGCTTCACAAACCAAAGCTTTTGGTGCTGGATGAGCCCTTTGTGGGGCTTGATCCCAAGGCAGCCTATTCCCTTAAGACGATTATGACAAATCTGTGTAAGGATGGAAGTGCTATCTTCTTCTCAACCCATGTGCTTGAGGTGGCGGAGAAGCTGTGCAATAAGATTGCTATCATCAAGGGCGGCAGACTCGTTTCCTGCGGAACCACACAGGAGGTAAAGGGGAACAGCAGTCTGGAGGATGTATTTTTGGAGCTGATTGAAGTAAAGGGGTAAAGTGTGAAGGAAAAGCGTCTCCACACGGGAAGAAAAAGAGTCTTCACACTGGAAGAGCCCCGGAATGAGCATAGAGGATGTTCATTCCAGGCCTCTTTCAGGTATTGTTTGAGATGCCGGAAGGCGGCATCATGGAGGTAAATATGAAGAGAGTGATGCGATTAGTCAGTGTGCAGCTATGGGCGGTGCTGGGTGATATGCTGGCCATCGGCAGGAACCGCAGAAAAAAGCCCAAGGTGCTTTATGTAGGAATACTGGCCTTTATCGTGCTGATGTGTCTCCTGTCCTTTTTCTACAATATGATGATAGGACTGGGGCTTCGGATGTATGGAGGGATGGAGCTTTTACCAGCAATGATTATGGCAGTTACCTGTCTGGTAGTACTGATGACCACCGTGTTCAAGGTTAAGGGAACGATATTCGGCTTTCGTGATTATGATATTGTGATGTCTCTTCCGGTCAGTACGGGTATCATTGTGGCGAGCCGTCTGATTATTCTCTATGCTTTGAATTTTATATTTGTGATTATTATGGTTTTTCCGATGCTGCTTGCCTATGGAATACTTATGAGACCGGGTGTTCTATTCTATGTGTTCGGACTTCTTTCGATGTTTGCAGTTCCGCTGATACCCATTGTAATTGCTTCTGCTTTTGGAACCGTCATTGCATACCTGGCCTCTAAATTCAGGCACAGTAATTTTCTTAATATTATTTTTTCCATTGGCTTTTTTGTATTTATCATGGGGGCTTCCTTTAGCATCAATGACAATGAGGTGGAATGGGTTAATCTGGGTAATACCCTGACAGAGCAGGTGAATGCAATTTATCCCCTGGCCGGTATGTATTCCAGGGCGCTGGTACATGGCGACATTGGGCAGTTTTTGCTGTTCATGATAATTTCCGCAGCGGCCTTTTTCATTTATACTGTGGTTGTCAAAAGAATTTTCAAGAAGATGAATAACCGGATGATGACCGGAAGCTACCGGGCAAATTACAAGCTTGGCCAGCTTAAGACCTCTTCTATGTTTGTGGCACTTTATAAAAAGGAGCTTAAGCGGTATTTTTCCTCGACACTTTACGTACTTAATACGGGATTTGGGATTGTGATGCTGACCATAGGGGCGATTGCTGTGATCTTTGTAGATTTGGACCAGATATTAGGGAGTGCGGAGGCGGCAGATGCCCTGTCTAAAAGCATCCCTCTGTATATTTCCTTTTGCGTTATCATGACCTGTACTACCATGGCCTCCATCTCCCTTGAGGGAAAGAGCCTCTGGATATTAAAATCGCTGCCCATTCCTCCGAAGCTGGTATATCTGGCAAAGATAGCGGTCAATCTTACCATAATCTCTCCGGCTCTGTTGGATATTATAATCATCGGAGCAGTATTAAAGATTGAGCCGCTTACATTAATATTGATTTTGCTGATTATGATAGCCTGCTCCGTATTTATTGCATTCTATGGACTGCTGATCAATCTGCTTTTGCCAAATCTGAACTGGACGTCGGAGGTTGTGGTTATAAAGCAGAGCGCAGCGACAATGGTTACAATATTTTCAGCGATTGGATATGTGGGTCTGCAATTTGTGCTTCTGTCCCTGATACCCTCCATGACAGTGGCTTATCTGTGCTTTTTCCTGCTGACAGCGATCCTGGATACCGTGCTTTATATCATAATTTCAACCTATGGCAGCCGGCGGTATTATGCTTTATAGGTGTTGTTTCTGATATTTGGCGGCTGGAAAACCAAAATGGGAAACAGAGCATCGATAAATTATACTAATATATGACCTTTTGTATATTAGCCACATTAATAAGTTGTATAAGAAATTTTTCGGCAAAAAAGTAACGACAAACCGAATGGAATATGCTAAAATGTGAGCAGAAAAGCATGGACAGGCTTTCATACGAGTTTGGGAGGTAAGCGAATGGATTACAAAAAGGCAGGAGTGGATATTGAGGCTGGATATAAGGCGGTTGACCTTATGAAGGAACATATCAAGGGAACCATGCGCAGTGAGGTATTGACTGATATCGGCGGATTTTCAGGGGCATTTTCTCTATCGGGCTTTAAGAACATGGAGCAGCCTACCCTGGTATCAGGTACGGACGGAGTCGGAACAAAGCTTAAGATAGCCTTTTTATTAGATAAGCACGATAGCATTGGTATTGATTGCGTTGCCATGTGTGTCAATGATATTGCCTGCGCAGGCGGAGAACCCTTATTCTTTCTTGATTATATTGCCTGCGGAAAGAATGAACCCGAGAAGATTGCCACCATTGTGAAGGGTGTGGCAGAGGGCTGCAAGCAGGCGGGAGCGGCTTTAATCGGCGGTGAGACTGCTGAAATGCCAGGCTTTTATCCGGTGGAGGAATATGATCTGGCAGGCTTCGCTGTTGGGATCGTAGATCAGAAGAAGCTGATTACCGGAGCCGATTTAAAACCGGGAGATACTCTGATCGGTATTGCCTCTTCAGGTGTGCACAGCAACGGTTATTCTTTGGTTCGAAAGGTATTTCGCATGCAGAGGGAGACTCTGGATACTTATTATGAATCCCTGAGTGCTTCACTTGGCGAGACCTTACTGACACCTACCAAGATTTATGTTAAGACCCTGCAGGGCTTAAAAAACGGAAATGTTACAGTGAAGGCCTGCAGCCATATCACCGGTGGAGGCTTTTATGAGAATATTCCGAGAATGCTTCCCGAAGGTATTCATGCAAGGGTTAAGAAGAATAGCTATGATATTCCGCCAATCTTTGGAATGCTTCAAAAGGATGGGGATATTGAGGAGCAGATCATGTACAATACCTATAATATGGGCCTTGGTATGCTCATCGGTGTTGATAGCAGGGATACGGATAAGGCCTTAAAGCTGATTGAGGAAGCAGGAGAAAAGGCATATGTCGTAGGTGAGGCGGTAAGCGGTACGAAGGGAGTAAGCTTATGCTAAAGCTGGCTGTCATGGTATCAGGCGGGGGAACGAACCTTCAAGCCCTGATTGACCGGATAGAACAAAATGAGCTGCCCGGAGTTACGATAGAGGTAGTAATCAGTAATAATAAAAAGGCTTATGCCCTGGAACGGGCAAAAAAGCATGGCATAGAGGCCAAAACCATCTCGAAGAAGGATTTTGAAACCTTTGATGAATTCTCAAAGGCTTTACTGGAGCTGATTGACAGCTATCAGATAGATTTGATTGTGCTTGCCGGGTGTCTGATGATAATCCCGGAGAACGTAGTACGAAGCTATAAGAACAGAATGATTAATATACATCCTTCGCTGATTCCTTCCTTTTGCGGGGAAGGCTTTTACGGCCTTAAGGTGCATGAGGCGGCTTTGGCACGGGGGGTTAAGGTAACCGGAGCTACTGTCCATTTTGTAGACGAAGGAACCGATACCGGCCCGATTATTCTCCAGAAAGCGGTTTTGGTGGAGGAGGGCGATACGGCCGAGCTGCTTCAAAAAAGGGTCATGGAACAGGCAGAATGGCTGATTTTACCCGAGGCTGTTCGTCTGATTGCAGAGAAAAAGCTTGTGATTGCAAATGAACAGGTCAGGATTATCAAATGATTTGATAAGAAAGAAATGGGTGTAGATATGAAAATTTTGGTAATAGGCGGCGGCGGAAGAGAACATGCCATTGTAAAAAAGCTGCTGCAAAGCAAAAGAGCGGACAAGGTTTACTGCGCACCGGGTAATGCGGGGATTGCACAGGATGCAGAGTGCGTGGACATTGCGGTCAGTGATTTTGAGGGTCTGGCAGATTTTGCAATCAAGGAAGGAATTGATCTTACAGTAGTAGGTCCGGATGATCCCCTGGTAGGCGGTGTTGTTGATGTATTTGAAGGAAGAGGGCTGCGGGTATTCGGGCCCAAAAAGAATGCGGCAATCATCGAAGGCTCCAAAGCATTTTCTAAGGAGCTGATGAAAAAATACAGGATTCCTTCTGCGGCTTATGAGATATTCGATCAGCCCCAGGCAGCGATAGAGTATCTGAAGACGGTTAAGTTTCCGACGGTTATAAAGGCGGACGGTCTTGCCCTGGGGAAGGGTGTATTAATCTGTAAGAGCTATGAGGAGGCTGTCAGCGGAGTAAGGCAGATCATGGAGGAGAAGCAGTTTGGTGCTTCCGGGGACCGTATTGTTGTCGAGGAGTTTATGACTGGACGCGAGGTATCCGTGCTTGCGTTCTGTGACGGAACTCATATCCTGACCATGACCAGTGCGCAGGATCATAAGAGAGCGAAGGACGGCGATCAGGGTCTGAATACGGGAGGGATGGGAACCTTTTCTCCAAGCCCCTTCTATACAAAGGAAGTTGACGAGTTCTGTAAAAGGTATATCTATCAGCCGACGATAGATGCCATGAAGGCTGAAGGAAGGGCATTTACCGGTATTTTATTTGTAGGGCTGATGTTAACACAGGACGGTCCGAAGGTTCTTGAGTATAATGCGCGGTTTGGTGACCCGGAGACCCAGGTAGTGCTGCCAAGAATGAGGAATGATATTGTTGAAGTGTTCGAAGCCTGTATTGATGGAACACTGGATCAGGTCAGGCTGGAATTTGCTGATAATGCGGCGGTCTGTGTCGTGCTTGCCTCTGACGGTTACCCGGAACATTATGAGAAGGGCTATGCCATCAGCGGTCTGGAGGCTTTCCAGGATAAGGAGGATTACTTCGTATTTCATGCTGGGACGAAGAAATCAGGCAAGGATATTGTGACAAACGGAGGACGTGTGCTTGGAATTACGGCGACCGGAAGAGATTTGAAGGAAGCCAGGAAGAAGGCCTACGAAGCAACCGGATGGATTGGTTTTGCCAATAAGTATATGCGGGGCGATATCGGCAAAGCAATTGATGAGGCAAAATAATTCCAAAAATGTATAAATTACTACAAATGTCATAGAAGTGCCATAGAAGTGCCATAGTTAAATTGTAGAATCAAGCAATAACATGAGGATGTCTGTAATTAATCCGACATCCTTTGTTATTGCTTTTTACTTTATAAAAACCAATTGACCAATGAGATAAAAGTCAATTTATATCGGCTGAGCCAAAATTGACTTTATAAATGCAGGAGGGGGTCCCGCTGCTGCTTTTTAAGATACGAAAGGGGTATTTATGAAGGAACGCTGTCATAACAAACTACTGATATTTCTCTTAATCCTGTCTATTATAATTCCAAATGGAATTAACATTCATATAAATCAGGTATTGGCGGCCCAGACCGGAACGGTAACCGCAACTACTCTGAATGTAAGAACAGAACCATCAACTACCTCGAGTAAGGTGACGCTGGAGGACGGAACCTATGTATATCTGAACAAGGGTGAAACTGTCAATATTCTGGATCAGGAGGGGGATTTTTATCATGTCTCCCTGAAATTCAATGGAAAGACGATCAAAGGCTATGTACATAAGGATTTTGTCAAGGTAACGGGAGGTACAACCGCAACACCGACTCCAAAACCCACTGCCACTCCGAAGCCGACAGTGACACCAAAGCCGACGACTGCGGCAACACCGACACCGGCGGCAGGATCTTCGGTATCTGTAACAAAGATTGTTGAGATTTCGGCAAGCGTCACAGCATCTACCTTAAATGTACGAAGCGGTCCGGGAACATCCTATTCCAAGGTAGCGGGACTGGTAAAGGGCAATACGGTAACTGTTATCAATGAAAAGATGGGAAGTGATACCAAATGGTATGCCATCTCTTTCAAGCAGAGCGGAAAGACATTGACAGGTTATGTTTCAAGTGCGTTTATAAAGCTTTCCTATAAGACCGCTGTTAAGGCGGAAATATCTGCTTCCAAGCTTAAGATCAGATCCAAGGCCAGCAGCAGTGCTGCTTATATGAAAGATTCAAACGGGACTGCAATTACTCTTAAGGAAGGTAAGAATGTTACAATTTCCTTAGAAACGACCGTAAAGGAAATAAAATGGTTCAGAGTCACTTTTACGGTCGGTGATAAAAAATATACCGGTTATACAGAGGCGGATAAGGTGCGTTTTCGAAAGACAGTAGCCGATCCTACAGCAACTCCGACCCCGAAACCTACGGCAACGCCGAAGCCGACAGTGACACCGAAGCCAACTTCAAAGCCCACGACAACACCGAAGCCGACTGTCACCACCGCTCCGACAGTAACACCAATACCGACGCCATCCTCAGTCTATACGGTGGACAATGTTATTATCTATGATAATATTACAACGCCGTATACCGGAAAGGTCTGCAATACTTTGTATTTGAATGTATTTGAATATTACCAGAATATTCTGGGACTCCTGATGGATTCGAATTCAAATCCGATTTTGCTGCAAAGTGCTCAGACAGTTACTGTTACCCAGGCTTTAACAATTAGTGATGTGAAATTCTATCAGATCAGCTTTCAAATTAACGGAAAACAGATGACAGGCTATGTACAGGCAGCTTATATCTATATAGATTCCTCGGCGCCGGCTGTTACTGCAACGCCAAGTCCGACGCCGACGATAAGTCCGGATTTTGAGACTTATCTGACGCAGGAGGGCTTTCCCGAAAGCTATAAACCGGCACTAAGAACGCTGCATACCCTGTATCCAAACTGGGTCTTTAAGGCCTATCAAACCGGACTTGACTGGAATGCAGTAATTTCAGAGGAAAGCAAGCCGGGTAAGAATCTGATTCCAAATACCAAAAGCGTGGAATGGCTGTCCTTTGTGAGCGGGGCCTATGACTGGGAGACAGATACCTTTCAGCCCTTTGACGGAACCACCTGGGTAACCGCTTCACAGACGGCAGTAGAATATTATATGGACCCCAGAAACTTTCTGACGACAAGCGGTATCTTCCAGTTTGAATTGCTGAAGTTCCAAAGCTCATATCAAACAATTTCCGGTGTGGAGAAGATGCTGAAGGGAACACCTTTGGATGCAACCTATACCTATGTCAATGACAGCAAGAAATCAACGAAAATTTCTTATGCACAGACCTTTATGGATGCAGCCGCCTATTCCGGCGTCAGCCCATATCATCTGGCCTCACGGGTAAAGCAGGAGGTCATTACAAGCTCTATGACGTTTAGCGGCAGCGCTTCCGGGACCTACAGCGGATATGAGGGCTATTACAATTTTTTTAATATAGGGGCGAGTGATAGTGCCGGCGGCGGAGCCATCGCGAAGGGTTTGACTTTTGCAAAGAGCGGAAATTCAACCACAGCAAAGGATTCGCTTTATTTAATTCCCTGGACAAATCCCTACCGGGCCATTCTGGGAGGAGCTTATTACATAGGAAAGGGATATATCAGCCGCGGCCAGGATACCATATATCTGCAAAAATTCAATGTGACGGCAACCTCGACCTATTATCACCAATATATGTCCAATGTTGAGGCCCCCTATGCGGAGGGAAAGAAAGTCCTGGCGGCCTATGGAGGAATGCTGGAGGGTACGCCGATCGTATTTTCCATACCTGTCTATCTGAATATGCCTGAGACTGTAGCGGTATATCCGACGAAGATGTATAACCCGAATAATCGTATGAAGAGCCTGCAGATAGTAACAGCAGACGGTACCAAATTGGCGATAACACCTACCTTCAGCCAGACCCAGCATAGTTATGACTTGATTGTAGATAATAGCATCAGTAGTGTCACTATTACAGCAAAGGCAGTCAGCAGCAAGGCCAAGGTCAGCGGCGGAGGTACCGTAGCCTTAAGTGTTGGAACCAATACCATAGTGATTGCGGTCACGGCAGAAAATGGAGAGGTATCAAACTATACGATAACAATTGTAAGGTCGCAGGCCCCGGTAACAACAACACCTGCTGCCCAGTAATAATTAAAGAAGGCGTTACATGAAAGGTGAAATTCCATGCAATCATAATCCACTCGTCGAGGCTTTATGGGGCATGGAATTTTGCTATCATAAATCGGCAGAATGGAGTTTTCTATATACAAAGAGACGCTTTGTGATTATAATTATAATATAGATAACATTGATATTATGAGGTAAAAACGGCTTTTTATATGACCGTAAAAATATATGGTGATAAAGAAACAGAGCGGTAAACGCACTGAAAACTAAAGAAATAACATAGAGGCAGGAGGAGAAATCCTCCTAAAAACCAAGGAGGAGAAATCCTCCGGAAAACATGGAGGATTGGGATGAATAAATTTCAAAAATATCTGGGAATATTTTTATTAATGATGATGGTTGTAATAATGCTTCCGCCGCTGCCCTGTCTGGCGGCAAGTGCGAAGGTGGACCTGACTTCTGAAACCACGGAGGTAACTACCGGGGACACAGTCTATGTGTATCTGAAAATTGATTCAGGGACGGATTTTGGTGATTTTGAAGCAGACATGACCTATGACAAAAGCATTCTGAAATATGAGAGCGGAGCTTCGGTTATAACCGGAGGCAGCGGTTACCTGAAGATATCGGATATGGGCAACGGACAGCTGGATACCTCCAGGAAATATGCGCTGGAGTTTACAGCACTAAAGGTGGGAGAATGTAATCTGGCCTTTGACGGACAAGTTATGGTTTATGACGAGGCGGGCGATGCAATGTCCGTATCAAGTGATACCTTAACCATCAAAGTAAAAGCGCCGCAAACGGCATCTGTCAATGCAAACCTGAAAAGCCTGGAAACCAGTCCGGATGATATGACTCCCGCTTTTGACAAAAATGTATATGAATATACTATGAAGGTCGATAATGAGACCACAAAACTGGTAATTAACGCAGTACCTGAGGATGATAAGGCAAGTGTTACGATTTCGGGTAATGATTTTCTTGCAGAAGGGGAAAATAAAATTATCATTACAGTGTTAGCTGAATCGGGAAACATCATAGAATATACTATCAATGTATTTCGTGAGGTGGCACCTACGGTAACCCAGGCACCCAAGACGCAGGAGCCAGCTGAAGATAACTTTGAGATATCGCAAAACGGCAATGAAACCTATATAGTATTTGGTGGTAAATTTAAGCTTTTAGACCCGGCCGGAACTGTTATCATACCGGAGGGCTATTCCCTGGCAAATGTAACAATATCCGGTGTAACTGTCCATGCATTCGTATCGGAGGATGACCCGGAGAGCGATTTTATTCTGCTGTACGGCGAATATTCCGGCGCTAAAGCAGGCCTTTATCAATATGATAAGGTGCAGAATACGCTGCAGCGTTATTCCGGCAAGGAGGTAGAAATGGAGGAGTACCGTTCGGATATGAATCGGGCGGCAGTTACGATTGCCTTCCTGATCACTCTTAGTGTACTGCTTCTGGCGGTGGTAATATGGCTATTTCTTAAGAAAAATCATACCCGAAGAGAGAACTGATATGTTACAGTTCAGCTAAAGATGGTCGGTACAGCACACTTGTAGGGAAATTGACCTGTTACGGAAATTTTCGTCCTGTAGGAATAGTACTTGACAAATAGCTATATGCTGTTATACTGATGATATAACAGATATAATTCATGTAAGCCCGGACTAATCATATAACGATAAAACCGCTTATAAAATGGGTTTTGTGAATACGAGGTGTATCTTTATGTATGTACGAATTGATTTTAATAGTGATGAAGCATTCTATATCCAGCTAAGGAATCAAATCATCTACGGTATTGCAACCTCCCAGCTTCAGGAGGGTGAGAATCTTCCTTCCGTGCGGGAACTGGCAGAAAATATCGGGATAAATATGCACACAGTCAATAAAGCATATGCCATTTTGAAGCAGGAAGGTTACTTAAAGCTTGATAGAAGAAGAGGTGCAGTTATTGCAATTGATATTAACAAGCTGCAGGCGATGGAAGACATGAAGGATGATATGCGGGTCGTTCTGGCGAAAGCATTTTGTAAAAATATCAGCTGTGAGGAGGCGCATGCAATCGTTAATGAAATATTTAGCGAATTTGAAAGGGGGTAACAGGTATGTTATGTGATAGATGTCAAAAGAGAGATGCCAAAATTTTATATACGGAGATTATCAACGGAGTGAAGAAGGAACAGCATCTTTGTGAGGAATGTGCTACCGATTATACATCCTTTCAAATGGAAAAGCCGTTACTTAACAGCGAACTTACACTGGGAGACCTGCTCTCAACCTTACTTGATAATTATACAGCCGCAGATAAGAAAAAATACGGCGGGATTAATTCTGAATTAACCTGCAGTAATTGCGGAACCTCCTACGAGGAATTCATACAGAAGGGGCGCTTTGGTTGTGCTCACTGCTATAAGAGCTTCAATAGCCAGTTAGGAAAAACCTTCAAGGGTATTCAGGGATCTGAAATTCATACGGGAAAACGCCCGAAGGGTTATATAACACCTGCGACAGACAAAGTAACAAAGGACTTTACAGAGGCTCAGAAGCTGTCACTTAGGCTCCAGGAAGCAATTGAGAAGGAGGAATTCGAGGAGGCAGCAAGGCTTCGTGATTTAATCAAACAAATGAAGAAGGAGGAGACCAATAATGCTTAAGTGGTATGAACAGATGGCTCCTGATAATGATGTGGTTATCTCCAGCCGTGTAAGGCTGGCCAGAAACCTGGAAACCTATCCGTTCTCCTCTAAGATAACTGATGAGCAGGCTGTTGTCCTGGTCAATGAGGTAAAGGATGTCACCCGGCTGCTGACAGAGCAGGATAGAAGAAAATACTATTCCTGCAACATAAGCACCTTAAGTGACATCGATAAGACCGCTATGGTGGAGCGTCATATCGTCAGTCCGCTTCTGGCGGAGAAGGAACAGACGACAGGACTCATTCTCTCCGAGGATGAAACCATCAGTGTTATGATTAATGAAGAGGATCATGTCAGGATACAGGCAATTATAGGAGGCATGAATTTAGAACAGGCATTTGCAGAGGCAGATATGATAGATGATATTGCCTACGAGAAGCTTCACTTTGCCTACGATGAGAAATTTGGTTATCTGACTGCATGTCCGACCAATGCGGGAACAGGGATGCGTGCTTCATGTATGGTTTTTTTGCCGGCATTAAGCTCCGCAAGGCTAATCCAGAAGCTGATCGAAGAGGTCGGCAAATATGGGGTTACCATTCGCGGTATTTACGGTGAAGGTACAAAAAGCCTCGGAAGCATTTACCAGATATCCAATCAGAAGACCATGGGTATTTCAGAAAGTGAGATCATAGAAAACTTAAAACGAATTGTCGTCCAGGTTGTAAAGCAGGAGAGAAAGAGACGGGAATATATGCTGTCCGTCAACGCGGATGAGATTGAAGATCAGGTATTTCGTTCCTACGGAATATTAAAATTTGCAAGGCAGATGTCCCCGGATGATGCTATGGCCCTGCTTTCCCAATTAAAGTTTGGTATGGACTGCGGACTGATCAAATTTGACAGAGAGTTCAATGTTCATAAGCTTATGATGGGAGTCCAGCCGGGCAGCCTTCAATGGATTTTGGGTAAAAATGTCGGAAGTGTAAGCAGAGATCAGGCGAGAGCGGAATATATCCGCAAGGAATTACCGACAATTATATAAATGGAAATAAAGTAACTGGCAATTACTTGAGTGATAGACAAAATGTCGGAATGCTTTGGCAAGCATAAGCATACCGGCGTCAGAATGGAGGTATACAATGTACGAGAAACTTACTGAAAATGCAAAAACAGCAATAAATTTAGCCAAGGAAATCGCATACCGTTTATCCCACAATTACATCGGAACAGAACATCTTTTGATCGGTCTGATGGAGGTAGAGGGCGTTGCATCAAGAATCCTTGAGGAAAACGGAGTAACTGTTGAGAAGGTACTTGAGCTGGTAAATCAATTGATCTCTCCGAATAACGGCGTTGAAATGATGGATGGGGGAACCTTTACCCCGAGATCAAAGCGTATTCTGGACCAAAGCTATAAGGAGGCGGCCAAGCTGAAGGCCTCTATGGTAGGCACCGAGCATATTCTGATTGCCCTGATTAAGGAGTCCGACTGTATCGCAGTACGTCTTCTTAACACCCTGGGCGTAAATGTGCAGAAGGTGTATATCGATATATTAACAGCCTCAGGCGTGGATGTCAGTGCCGCCAAGACGGAATATTCCGCAGGAAAGGGCAGCAAGACAAAGGGAAAAGCTTCTGCTACTCCGACCCTGGACCAGTACAGCCGTGACCTGACGGAATATGCAAGAGAGGGTAAATTAGACCCGGTAATCGGCAGGGGAGATGAGATTCAGAGAGTAATCCAGATTCTTAGCCGCAGAACCAAGAATAATCCCTGTCTGGTAGGTGAGCCGGGTGTAGGTAAGACAGCGGTTGCAGAGGGTCTTGCCTTAAAGATAATCGAGGGGAATATCCCGGATACCATTAAGGAAAAAAGAGTGGTTACACTTGATTTGTCCGGTATGGTTGCGGGTTCAAAATACAGGGGTGAATTCGAGGAAAGAATAAAGAAGGTTATCAGCGAAGTAATCAGTGATGGCAATGTACTTTTATTCATCGATGAAATCCATACCATTATCGGCGCAGGCGGAGCGGAAGGTGCTATCGATGCCTCCAATATCCTAAAGCCTTCCCTGGCTCGGGGTGAGCTGCAAATTCTTGGAGCAACCACAAGAGAAGAATATCGTAAGTATATTGAGAAGGATGCTGCCCTGGAGCGGAGATTCCAGCCGGTGGTGGTAGACGAACCCTCTGAAGAGGAAGCGGTAAAAATTCTCTTTGGTTTGCGTGATAAATATGAGGCACATCATCAGGTACGCATTACTGACGGTGCCTTGGAGGCAGCTGTTAAGCTGTCCAGCCGTTATATCAATGACAGGTATTTACCGGATAAAGCAATTGATTTAATGGATGAAGCCTCTTCCAAGGTGCGTCTTAGCGCTTATGCCTCCTCACCGGTGATTAAGGAGCTGGAGCAGGAGATTAAGCGTCTGGAGGAAGAGAAGGAAAAAGCAATTAAGACCGAGGCCTATGAAAGGGCCGGAGAGATTAAGAAGCAGCAGGAAGAAAAGACCGAGGAGTTAGAGAAGCAAAGACTCCTGGAAGAGAAGGAAAAGCTGGATAAGCAGCTTGTGGTAAGTGAAAATGAAATTGCGGAAATCGTAGCCAGCTGGACGAAAATACCGGTGAAAAAGCTTGCGGAGGAGGAGACCGAGCGCCTTCAGAATCTGGAGACCATACTTCATAAAAGAGTGGTTGGACAGGAAGAAGCAGTCGGCGCAGTTGCCAAAGCAATCAGGCGCGGCAGGGTAGGACTGAAGGACCCCAACCGTCCCATTGGCTCCTTCCTGTTCCTTGGGCCTACCGGTGTAGGAAAGACAGAGTTATCCAAGGCCCTGGCAGAAGCGATGTTTGGCAGTGAAAACTCCATTATCCGTGTTGACATGTCCGAATATATGGAGAAGCACAGTGTGAGTAAGCTGATTGGTTCCCCTCCGGGATATGTGGGCTATGACGAGGGCGGACAATTAAGTGAGAAGGTAAGACAAAATCCTTATTCGGTAATCCTTTTTGATGAGATTGAGAAAGCCCATCCTGACGTATTCAATATTCTCTTGCAGGTACTGGATGACGGTCATATCACCGATGCCCAGGGCAGAAGGGTAAGCTTTAAGAATACCATTATTATCATGACCTCCAATGCAGGAGCACAGAATATTATTGCTCCCAAACGCCTTGGATTTGCTTCGGTGGTTGATGAGAAGGAAGACTATAAGCGTATGAAGGAAGGGGTTATGGACGAGGTTAAGAGAATATTCAAGCCGGAATTCATTAACCGTATTGATGAGATTATCGTGTTCCATTCCCTGACCAAGGAGGATATCAACAGTATTGTTGCCATTATGATTAAATCTATTGCAGGAAGAAGCAAGGCCCAGATGAATATTATGCTGGAAGCAAGCGAGGAGGTTGTAAGCCACATTGCTGAGATAGGCTTTGATGCAAAATACGGTGCAAGACCACTTCGACGCGCAATTCAGACCAATATTGAGGATAAGCTTGCGGAGGCAGTTCTCGCCGGAACGATCAAGGAAGGGGACACCGTCCGCATTGAGTACCTTGACAATGAAATAGTAGTCCAGATTAAAAAATAAGTAGTAGAAATTGCCCGATATATCGTATATAATGTAATATAATAATTTTAATCTTTAAAATTATTTTTACACCGTATAGGATTATTGCATTTTGATATAAATACAATTAGGAGGGTCATACAATGGCAGTTGTAGAAGAGTTAATACGCAAGGAAGACGATGGGACTATCAGCTTTGGGAATTACACGTTAAATACCAAGTCAAAGCTTTCTGACTTTGAGCATCAGGGAGATTTATACAAGGTAAAAACCTTTCATGAAATTACAAAGCTTGAGAAAAATGGAATGTTTGTCTACGAATCGGTGCCTGGTACTGCCGTATTTCATTTAGATACCAAAGGTAATAATCTTAGCTTTGAGGTAACCGGTGACGATACAGCACAGATTACTCTGGAATTAGAAGCTGAGAAAGAATATGAAATATTCAAAAATGATGTTAATCTGGGTAAAATGAAGACCAATCTGGGTGGAAAGCTGGTACTTAGCCTTGATCTGGGTGAGGATAAAAAGGATATTATAAAGGTGGTTAAATTATAACAATGGCCAAGAATAAGACTGTGTTTTTCTGCAAGGAATGTGGCTACGAGTCAGTAAAATGGGTGGGCCAGTGTCCAGGCTGCAAGGCGTGGAATTCCTTTGCAGAGGAACCGGTTGTAAAAAAGAGTGCCAAACCGGCTGCCATAAGGAACCTTCGGGAGCCGGAGCTGTTGTCCAATATCAAGATGGAAACAGAGCTAAGACTGAGCTCAGGCATTGAAGAGTTGGACCGTGTCTTAGGCGGTGGAATTGTCCAGGGCAGTCTGGTATTGGTGGGCGGTGACCCCGGTATCGGTAAATCCACTTTACTTCTGCAAATGTGCAGAAGCATTGTAGGCAATTCCAAAAAGGTGTTGTATATATCGGGAGAAGAATCCCTAAGTCAGATTAAAATGAGAGCAGAGAGACTCGGCGCATTCAGCGGCGAGCTCCTGCTGTTTTGTGAAACAAATCTGGAAGTGATTGAAGAGACCATACATAAGTATAGCCCGGAGATTGTTGTAATAGATTCTATACAGACAATGTTTCGGGAGGATGTGGATTCCGCACCCGGCAGTGTAAGCCAGGTAAGAGAGGCAACTGCGGCGCTGATGCAGATTGCCAAAGGCAATGGTATTACCGTATTCATAATCGGCCATGTGACCAAGGAGGGAGTGGTTGCAGGTCCCAGAATGCTTGAGCATATGGTGGATACGGTGCTTTATTTTGAAGGAGATAATTACGCGGCCTACCGGGTACTGCGTGCGGTAAAAAACCGTTTCGGATCTACGAATGAAATCGGTGTATTCGAGATGCAGGGATCGGGGCTGGTTGAAGTTAAAAATCCCTCAGAATTCATGCTAAAGGGAAGGCCGGAAGGGGAACCAGGGTCGGTGGTAGCGGCCTCGATTGAGGGGACAAGACCTATTCTGGTAGAGGTTCAGGCGTTGGTATGCCGAACCAATTTTAACATGCCAAGAAGAACGGCGGCAGGCACGGACTATAACCGTGTTAACCTTCTGATGGCTGTACTTGAAAAAAGAGCCGGTATCCAGCTCTCAGATTGTGATGCTTATGTCAATGTGGCAGGGGGTATGCGGATTACAGAGCCGGCACTTGATCTTGCCGTGACAACGGCATTGCTTTCAAGCTACCGGAATCTGGCACTGGATAATAAGACAGTATTGTTTGGCGAGGTTGGACTGACGGGTGAGATCAGAGCGGTAAATCTGGCAGAGCAAAGAGTGGCAGAAGCTTCAAAGATGGGGTTTGAGGTATGCATCCTGCCACAGGCAAATAAGGAACGGATAAATATATCGGGAATAAAGCTGATTGGAGTAAGGAACCTGCAGGAAGTAATGGAGATACTGAAGAGATAAAGTCTGGTAGTAATCAGGGGGATACACGGATGAAGGATCTTATAAAGGACAGATTAATACATCTCGCAACTGCTCAGGAACATATGAAGGAAGCAGCGGATCACATGATTCACTGGGATAAATCTCAGTTAATCATGGAAAAAAGCGCCTTTGATTCCCTGAATCTTTCTGATGAAGTGCTGAATCTATCAAAAAGCGGCAATATTCTCGTGGGCAGACTGTTGGAATGCTGCCAGGCCTTAATTAAGAGCCCAGGTGCGGCCGAGCAGAAGAAAATGTTGGCCGTATTAGAGGAGCTTATGGAAATTTTTCAACGGATCGAAGAAGTATCAGCCCATATGAATGAGATATCCCATAGAATAGAAACCGAGGCAGCAGCCCAGAGAGGGATGGAGGAAAACATAAAGGCATTACTCTCAGGAGTTGCAGAAAATGTGGACACTGCGGCAGCATGTACGGAATTTATCATGTCGGATTTTAACATGTAATCAGAGCTCCTGCTTTACAAAATTGTCCTTAAAAAAGTGATGAAAACAAGCCGAATATTCTTGACAATTACAACAATTCATTGTAATATTAGTAAGTGCCTGATGCACAATCATATAAATAGGGGTATAGTTCAGCTGGTAGAATAACGGTCTCCAAAACCGCAGGTCGTGGGTTCAAATCCTACTGCCCCTGTAAATAGCTAGTAAAATCAAGGGTTCCCGCGATTGACTGGCTATTTTTTTGCCTTTAATCCTAATTTATCCCTTATATATGTAGTCAAGGGATTACGTTGTAAATTAAGTGGTGGATTTGATAGTGAAGTATTAGTATTGCTGGAAGGTGATAAAATAATTATTAAAAAGTTTGATATGCAAGATATCCAGATTATAATAAAATCACTGGCTCATAAAAGGTCAGGGATTAACTTTAATGTTTTATATATGCTTCATACCATTTCTTTTGTCTATCACGAGACTCTTTCTTGCTCTCTAATTCCCTGAATTTTAAGGCCGTGTTTTTGGTATATAATGGCGCAAAAAAAGATGCCCTGCATACCATATCCCCAGATGTGCAGGGCTCTTTACACTAGTAATAATAAAAGCAATAATTATCAAGTTTGACTGTTGTTGAACCTGAATTAGTCAACCTAATAATGTATCCGGAAGCGGATGTTGTCGCAGGAAGTGATATGAAAAAAGATGAAGTTTCATACCCTGAATATACTAAGCCATAATTTAATTTAAATATCTCTACATATAGTGTACTTGAATAATCAATATTGCAGAAGGCTGATAGTGAATAACCTGCTGGTACAGAAAAATATCCGCCATTTTGAACATCCGCTAAAAAAGTAGTACTACCAGGAGCTAAAGAATACTGGTCTGGCTGGTATTCATAAAACTTCATTGTATCAGTTGAAGTAATTAATACAGCATTGGAAGCTGCTAAAACAGTAGAGGCAGGCATAATGCATAGAGTTGCAACACAAACAAGTACAATGATGTTTCTAAACAATCTTTTCATGATATATTACCTTCCTTTCTATCCTTGGTTAACAGCGGGATCTCTTGCAAGAGGAGTAAATGTAATTACAGAAAAATAATACATTAATTAACATAATTATACAAGCTATAAATTGACAAAAATGATTGTGAAAACTCTACAATAATGTAGATCAAAAGAAAAGTTTATTAAGTCAACTTAAGGAGGCCACATGAGAACACTATTGTGATACCCAGGCAGCAAGCAGCGCATAGTTCCCTGGATTATAAGCTAGATGCTATCACATCATAGTTACTGCCATCACACCATAGTTACCTGGAGCTGTATGCCAGGACAGAATATGATGCTTTCTTCACTGGGGGAGGGGGAGAACCGATATTGAAAGGTCTAAGAGAAGATCTGTTAGGATGACGGAAGATAAGCACTCCGGCCAGAGTGGAGAACAGCCTGCCAAGGACGGAATGCTTGTGAATGAATTGTAATTCACAAAAGGACAATAAAAAAAGGATCACTTATAAGCAATCCTTTTCAAAGCATTATTTGGATTATGCAATCTGTACGTTGACTGCCTGCATTCCACGAGCACCCTTTGTTACATCAAATGTAACGGACTGACCCTCGTCTATAGACTTGAAACCATCCATAGCAAGTCCGGAGTAATGTACGAATATGTCATTCCCCTGTTCGTCAGAAATGAAACCAAAACCTTTTTGTGAGTTAAACCATTTTACAGTACCTTTATTCATGAAAGATACCTCCTTAATTTTATTATATTTATAAATAAAAAACACATATTCAAGTAAATCAACAAAATAATGATTTACAAAAATATGTGAAACCAAATTTCTATTTAAAATACTTTATAAGTATAACATGGAAAAATCCATATGTCAAGTAAAAATTGTAAGAAATAAAAATATTAAAATGCAATTAGTTTATATGGTTGAGATAGAAGATGAGATGTTTAATATCGATTGTTTGCATTTTACTTTATGAAATGGGACCTATTTACAATTGAGTAAAATTATAAAATATTTTATAAAATATTTCCAATAATATTGATTTTGAAAGAATAATGTGATAATATTGTAATAAATAGAAGTAAATGTCGATAATTATTAAAATATGGAATTTAATTAAAGGCGGAAATGACAATTATGGTTCAATCTTTGTTTGTCAAGTGTAAGGTTTGTGGAAACATTTC
Source organism: Bacillota bacterium (assembly GCA_023407175.1). The sequence continues at coordinate 183,824 of JAEYMU010000053.1, read as the reverse complement.
GGAAAGAAAGAAATTTATAGAAAACAATTATGTGTGCAGTGCTTGCGGATATTATGAAACGTTAAACTATGAACAAAGGCTTTCTATAGTAATTGATAATAATTCATTTGTTGAGACGAATCCATATACAGATTTCTACGATCCGATTAGTTTTCCAGGTTATCGTGAAAAACATGAGAATATAAAAAATAATACAAATCTCAATGAGACAATTATTACAGGCAGAGCATCGATTCGTGGATATCCTTTAATGATTGGAATTATGGACACCAGATATATGATGGGAAGTATGGGTGTAATTGTTGGTGAGAAGATATCAAGGTTATTTGAAGAAGCTGCAAAACATAAGCTGGCTGTAGTCATCTTTATTGCCTCCGGAGGAGCGAGAATGCAAGAGGGCATATTTTCATTAATGCAGATGGCAAAAACAGCAGCTTCGGTTGCAGCTTTTAATGAGTCCGGCGGCCTTTATATCAGCGTATTAACCAATCCAACTACCGGTGGGGTAAGTGCAAGTTTTTCTTTCTTAGGTGATATTATTTTAGCCGAACCGGGTGCGTTAATAGGATTTGCCGGTAAAAGAGTAATAGAGCAGACAGTAAAAGAAAAGTTGCCGCCGAATTTTCAAACTGCTGAGTTCTTGTTTGAGCGGGGTTATATTGATTTAATTATTGAGAGATGTCAATTACGGGATACTCTGGGCAACATATTAAAACTGCACATGAGTAATGAGTATATGCTCCAGGAGGATAATGTAATATAGATATATGTTATGTTCCACTATTCCATTAATGATGAAGCAGGTGATAATATGCATGGGTATATAGATAATATAGCGGACGATTTTGCATGGAGTAAGGTTTTAATGGCGCGAGATATTTCTCGGTTTCGATCACTTGATATTATTAAGAATATATTTAATGTTTTTATCGAATTACATGGGGACCGTAGCCTTGGGGACGATAAGTCTTTGGTTTGTGGGATAGCTTTCATTGATGAAAGGCCAGTTACGATTATAGGCCAGAATAAAGGTAATAACCAAAAAGACATGGAATATTACCAATATGGTATGACAAAACCGGAAGGTTATAGAAAAGCGCTGAGATTGATGAGGCAGGCGGAAAAGTTTCAGAGACCAATCATATGCTTTATTGACACTCCGGGAGCATACCCTGGGGCTACAGCAGAAGAACATGGACAAGCCGAAGCAATAGCACGCAATCTTTACGAGATGTCTTGTTTTACAGTTCCGATTATATCAATTATTATCGGAGAAGGCGGAAGCGGAGGAGCTTTGGCTCTAGCGGTTGCTAATACGGTTATCATGTTGGAAAATGCTATCTACTCAGTGGTTTCACCAGAAGGATGTGCCAGTATATTATTTAAGGATCCTCTGAAAGCTCCTGAAGTGGCTGTTGATTTAAAGCTTACGGCGTGCCAGCTTCTGAAAAATGGTATTATAGACAGAGTTATCAGCGAGGATGGGGAATTTGTGGATATTTGTTCAAGAATTAAAGAAGCTTTAGATATTGAATTATCCAAGTTTAAACAATTGAGTCGGGAGGAAATCCGTAGGGATCGAATTGTAAAATTCAGGCGTATTGGTCAGGAGATTGTGTTTGATCCTAAAGAATAATATATTCAAGAGGAAAATCTTAATAAAATAATTATTCTTTAATTTATATTTTTTTCTATTTATCCCATTGGAGGTTAACTGAATGCATGAGTTTAAGAATGTTACGGATAATATTATCGATATTATAAAACAATGTGAAAAATCAGAATTGGTCTCTTTTTCTTATCATGACTCAATGATATCAATACAATTCAGCAAACAGAGGCAGGAGGCGGAAAATAGAAGAGAATTTGATATCACGAAGTTTGTAAAAGATATGAGGATGGATAATATAGCGGGGGACATGATAGTGCCTGATTTTTTGCATAAACAGGAAGATAAATCAATTGAAAATACTATTACTGTTGTATCCCCTTTTATTGGCACAGTTGAATTCAGCAAACAAATTAAAGTGAATGAAGGAGAAATACATATCGAAAAAGGAGACATTATTTGTTCGATTGAAGCTATGAAGATATACAATGATATCAAAGCACCTGTAACGGGAACTATTATTCGAAATTTTGTCGATGACTGTAGTTTGGTTGAGTATGGCCAACCAATTTTTGAAGTTAGGGTAGATAAAAATGAGTAAACAATATAAACGTATTCTAATTGCAAATCGTGGGGATAGTGCTGTACGAATAATACGAGCATGTAAAGAAATGGGAATAGAGACGGTCGGTGTATTTTCAAAGGCAGATAAAGATTCACTACACACCAGATTAGCTGATCATTCTGTTTGTTTAGGAGATGTTCGCAGTAAAGAATCTTACTTAAATTCTTACAATATATTGACTGTGGCAACAAAATATAATGTAGACGCAATACATCCGGGTATTGGCTATTTTGCAGAGAATGCTGACTTTGTTGATTTATGTAATGGTTATGATATTGATTTTATTGGTCCAAGCAGTCAAGTGATTCGGCTGATGGGAGATAAGATAAGGGCAAAAAAAGCTGCAAAAGATTGTAAGATACCGATTATTGGTGATAACAGTTATGAGATATGTAACTCAGCGGATTGTATGAGATATGCTGATGAAATAGGTTATCCAGTCATTCTGAAGGCTTCTAATGGAGGGGGAGGAAAAGGTATAAGAGTTGTAAATCAGAAAGAAGATTTATTGTACTCATTTGATATTTGTTTAAAAGAAGCAGAGAATGTATTTGGGAAAAGTAATATTTTAATAGAAAAATATATACAAAAAGCTAAGCATATCGAAGTTCAAATATTAGCAGATAAATATGGAAATGTACTTCACATTGGGGATCGTGAGTGTACTATTCAAAGAAATAATCAAAAACTGATTGAAGAAGCCAGATGTAATACACTGCCAATGGAAGTTCGGGACAGGATGTATCAAGGAGCCGTTAATCTATGCAAAGCCATAGGCTATGAAGGACTGGGAACCGTTGAATATATTCTGGGAGAAGATAATTCATATTATTTTATGGAAATGAATACACGGCTGCAGGTAGAGCATACCATATCAGAGTTGATTACAGGAATAGATTTAGTGAAAGAGCAGCTGCGGATAGCTCAAGGTGAAAAGCTGCGGTATAAGCAGGATAAGGTATTATTTCAGGGTTATGCAATACAGTGTAGAATTCTCTCTGAATATTATAATGGTACTTTTATACCTGACAACGGCAGAATTACAAGATTTGATTTGCCTGGCGGTTTTGGGGTTAGAGTAGATTCGTCCTATGAAAATGGGAATGTTATTACATCATATTATGATTCATTGCTTTGCAAACTATGTTGCCACGGAATAGATAAAGCGGAAGCGGTGAAAAGAATGATTAGATGCTTAGAAGAATTGAGAATCGAAGGTGTAGCTAATAATCGTGAGATTTTGATTAATATACTAAATGACCCACGATTTTTACTTGGAGATTATACGACATCCTTTCTTGAGGCGGATAGAAATATAAGATTGATAGTAAATTCAATATGAAATAACGTGGAGGTATTGAGAAAATCATGAAAGATTATTTTGATATAACAGAATGCATGAAAAATGCTGCAAAAACAGATAGGGGTATAACAATAATACTATCAGAATCAGAAGAAAAATATATATCTTATCGTGATATTTGGATAAAAAGTTATGGTATATACCAACGTTTATCAGAGTATGGGGTAAAGAAACAGGATGGTATTGTAATATGCTGTAACAGCCTGGTAAATATCATCTATTCACTCTGGGCATGTGCAATTGGCGGTTTTGTAGCAATGCCGATAGCATATGATACAAAACGGATTTTTGATAATGATTTTGCTGATAATTTACATAATCCTTACATAATAATAGATAATCCGATCCATAATGAAGATGTATTTCAAGGCGTTTTTGATATTACTAAACTACAAATTCCAAGTTTGGATTTTAATGATACATGCGCACAGAAGGAATATTCGAAAGAAGAATTAGTATGTGTTCAATTTTCTTCCGGTTCAACAGGTTTGTCAAAAGGAATACCGATTACCAGGATGAATTTGTGTGCAAATTTGAGTGATGAAATAGAATGTTTTCGTGTTAATGATAATGACATTGTTGTAAATTGGGAACCTCTTACACATTCTGGAGGATTAATCATATTCCATTATATGGCGATTATGGCCGGGATACCTCAATATCTGCTGCCACCGGATGTGTATATAAAAAATCCTTTATTGTGGTTATCGGTAATTAATAAAACAAGGGCAACGATTACCGGATCAGTACCCTTTGCCTTAAAGCATTTCATGAATATATATGAAAACCTGCATGATAATTACGATTGGGATTTATCTTGCTTAAAGGTGATGACTTTAGGAGCAGAGCATGTAGGAGCAGGATTATATAAGCAATTTACGGAGGCAATGAGGAAATATAATTTTAAACCTTCTGCAATTATTACTACCTATGGTTTATCAGAAGCAACATGCCTGGTGGCATATGGTATTAATGACGGAACCCTGGAGTTATACACCTTAGCTTCAAAAAATCTTCGCTATGGTGGTGAAGTTATAAAAAGTTCCGGAAATGGTTTGAAACAAGAATATATTCTGTATTCAACGATTGCGAGTTCCACTGAAGTAAAAATAGTAGATGAGGAAGGGATACAACTGCCAAATGGCACAGTGGGGAATATATGCATAAAGGGACCCTCCATAATAAATGGATATTTTACAAAGCAGGGAGTCCTTGCAGACGGCCACTTTCGGGATGGCTGGTTTGATACAGGGGATTTGGGCTTTTTAATCAATGACCGCCAGCTGGGGATTACAGGAAGAGTAAAAGATATTGTTGTAATCGGCGGTGAGAATTTTGAATGCTCCGCATTAGAGAATATTATAAAGTCAGATGTTAATAACAGACTGATAAAGGATGTTATTGTATGCAACCTTGTTGATAAAAGCGGCATTGAATGCATTGGTGCATTTATTCTGTGCTATGATTATCTGGAAAATAAAGAGTTTATAAAAGAATTTACCTTATGCAGCAATCTTATTCGTGAAAAAATATACGAGGAATTTAGAATCTATATTAATAACATTATTCCGATCGATGAAATACCAAGGAGTGGAAGCGGCAAGGTTAAGCGCATGGAGCTTGTGGTAAAATACAATAATGGAGACTTTGAAAAGATTATGAGAGAGATAGATAATTCGAGTACAAAGAAGCGGAATATGCTTGATGATAGAGCGATTGCCTTGAGTCTGGCGCAAATCATATCTGATGAATTTCATATCAATATAACAAATTTTGATAGATCATTTCAAGAGTATGGAATTGTCTCTGTAAATATCCCTACATTTATAAAAAAAATAAATGAGCTTTTTAATATAATGATAAAAACCACATCTGTTTTTAGTTATCCGAATATAAATAGCTTGTCCGAATATATTCAAACTGTTCTCAATCTTCAACAGAACACGAATGGCGAATATTCAAAGAAGAATAGCCCTCAAGAGAGTATTGCAATTGTCGGAATGAGTTGTCGGTTCCCAAAAGGGGGAAATGTTCCGGAGGAATTTTGGAAGCTATTGATTGATGGAATAGATGCTGTTACTGATATACCGGAAGAGCGATGGAAGGCTGAAAAATATTATTCCGAAAACGATAAAGAAGAAGGAAAAATGTACTGCAAAAAAGGTGCGTTTTTAAATGTACCGATTGATCAGTTTGATTCAAAATTTTTCAATATATCACCGAAAGAAGCAGCAGAACTCGATCCGCATCATAGAATGCTGATAGAGCTGACTTGGGAAGCTTTTGAAAATGCAGGCCTTGATATCAACGAATATAGCGGTTCACGGACAGGGGTATTTTTAGGATTGTCATCGGATGAGTATGGCATGACTTCTATAAGTTCCGGAAATGTTGCCATCATCGATTCCTATTCACTAACCGGTGTCTGCAAGAGCACTGCTTGTGGAAGGCTTTCGTATATTTTTGGCTTTGAAGGTCCTTCGTTAACTGTGGATACCGCTTGTTCATCATCCTTAACGGCAGTTCATCTGGCTTGTTCTTCCATCAGAAATAATGAGGCAGATGTTGCAGTTGTGGGTGGGGCCAGTCTGATGCTTACTCCTACCATAGGTATTGCATTCTCAAAGTTACAAGCCACCTCTCATGATGGGCACTGCAAAACCTTTGATGCGAATGCGAACGGATATGGAAGGGGAGAAGGCGCGGGAATAATTATTCTTAAGCGTCTATCAGAAGCAATAAAGAATAATGATAATATCCTGGGTATAATTCGTTCCACGGGTTTGAATCAGGATGGAAGAAGTAATGGGTTGACTGCACCGAACGGAGAATCGCAAAGAAAATTAATTGAACATACATTAAAGGAAGCAGGTATTCAAGCAGATGAAGTAGATTATATAGAGACGCATGGTACCGGAACACCTCTTGGTGATCCAATTGAAGTAAATGCTATCATTGATGCTTATGGGAAAAGCAGAACGAAAAAAAACCCATTACTCATCGGTTCCGTAAAATCAAATATTGGGCATCTGGAAGCAGCTTCGGGTATGGCTTCCATTATAAAAGTATTATTGTCCTTCAAACATCATGTAATACCGGGAAATTTGCATTATTTCAGTCCCAATCCTCAGATCGCATGGAAGGATTTAAATATTAAGGTAGTTGATAAAAATATAAATTGGACTAGTGATGGCAAAATTCGAAGAGCCGGTATAAACAGCTTTGGCTTTGGTGGTTCGAATGCTCATTTAATTATGGAGGAATATCCGAGTGTGCGATATACGGAAGATATGCTCGCGGATGGTAATTCCCGGATTATTTTAAAGATTTCAGGTAAATCGAAGGAAAGTGTTAAAAAGCTGGCCAAAGGATACCGGGAGGTTATTCAAAATCAAGGTGAGGATACTTTATTAAATATCCTATATACTGCAAACAGAGGAAGAGGAGATTTTAATTACAGAGCCGCTGTCACAGGCAATTCCAAAACCGAACTTCTGGATGGAATCGATGCGTTTATTCAGGAACGACATATGGGTAATATTTTTTCATCTGCAGCAAAACAGAATAGGAAAGTTATGTTTATGTTTACCGGTCAGGGCTCACAATATGTAAATATGTGCCGTAAGTTATTTGATACGAATGCAGCCTTTAAGGAAGCAATGTTGAGATGTGATAGATTATTCCGGCCGTATATTTTAAGATCCCTGATTTCATTGATTTATGATGATCAGGCGGATAATGAAACCGTTGACAAAACAGTCTTTGCGCAGCCTTTGATATTTTCTGTGGAATATTCTCTATGCCGATTATGGGAAAGCTATGGAATCCGTCCTGATATAGTGATCGGACATAGTATTGGTGAGTATGCAGCAGCAGTTGAGGCTGGAATATTATCGCTCGAAGCAGCAGTAGAGCTGGTTTCTGCAAGAGGAAGACTAATGGATTCGGCTCCGGGCAGCGGATCAATGGCTACGATATTTGCAGATTTCAACTATGTTAGCAGCCTAATCAGTGAATATTCTGATCAGGTTGTTATAGCAGTACATAATGCACCTGAAGCATGTGTTATCTCGGGAGAAAAGGATCAGGTTAACAGAGCCTGCCAAAAAGCGGAAGATATGGGATTGCGTGTTCGGCAATTAAAAGTTTCCCATGGCTTCCATTCTCCTTTAATGAAAAGCGCAGCAGAGGATTTTAAAGCAATTGCGGAACGAATAGAATATCATAGGTCAAAGCTAAGTTATATTTCCTGTCAATATTCACGTGAAGTCTATCCAGAGGAAATATTAGATTCCCGCTATTGGTCTGACCATATTACCAATCGGGTGGATTTCTATAATGCTTTGGAGAGTGTGGAGAATAAGCGGGATATCTTTATGCTGGAGGTGGGTCCCACAAGTTCCCTGGAAGCGTTGTGCAAGCTCATTTATGGAAACAGCCAGGACGTTGCATGTTCGGTCAATAGAACAACAGAAGATACGAAACAAATCATGGATGTAATGGCAAAGCTCTATGTCGCCGGTCTCAATATCAATTGGAATAAAGTTGAATTTGATGGCATCAAAACCTGGAACAGAACAAATCTTCTTCCTAATTATCCCTTCGAGCGGGCGAGCTACTGGAAAGAGATTATGTATGACAGGAAGGAATGTACTGAAGAAAGGTATGCCGGCACCAATTCTCTGCTTGGTCAAAGAATTGAATCAATCTTTATGAAAGACAGTGTTATTTTCCAAAGGAAATACACTGCGACATCACCCTTCTTTATGAGTGAGCACATTATTTATAAGACAGCGATTGCTCCTGCAGCCGCTTATGTCTCTATTTTAATACGTGCCATGAAAGAAATCAGGGATCCCAAGAGTATTACCATTCGGGATATCGAATTACGTGCGCCTTTGATTATCGCGGAGAATGAGGAACGCCTGGTACAGATAGTGATATCCCATGCATGGTCAGAGAATTGTGAATACATGATTACCAGTAAATCATTGACGGACGATAATGGGTCGTGGGTAATTCATTCACAAGGTATGATTGGTGTTAATAATGACTATATTCAAAACAAAAAGCCGTTCATGGCAGAACAGTGGAATCGGATAGAAAAGCACGATAAAGAGGAGAATATCGTATATCGCGCTATGGTAAATGCCGGGTTCGATTTAGGCATCGGATTTCGCAGAGTTACAAGATCCTCTTGTGAGAAGGATATCGGAATTTGTTATATTGAACCATTAAAATCTCTTCCCTGTAAAGAGGACTACGTGGTTTACCCAGGTGTCATTGATTCTATTTTCCATACCATGTTAAGCATTATCCTAGAGGCAGGCTATGTCGCAGTAGATAAAGAGAACAACTGGGAAACTATGATTCCGTATTTTGTATCAGGAATTTCATATAATTATTTGACTTCTGACAATCTCTGGTGCAGTTCCAATGCTGTTTTTGAGCATCAGAGTATAATTGGGGATGTAGACGCTTTCAATGAATACGGCGACTTGATTATGCAGATTGATAACATGATAACTAAGATAACTACGGAAAAAAATCTGCTAAGCGGAGTCAAGAAAGATTTAAATAAGCTCAATTATCATTGTGATTGGGTGAAATATGAAGCAGAGGCAACAAACAAGATGGAATATTCTTCGGCTGTATTGATTACCGATCAGGCGAGCGACTATGCAGAGCTGGTAAAATGCTGGCAGGCGAATGGTATGGATATAAAACAGGTAACCGTTTGCAGCATTGCAGAGCAAGGTTGGAAGGAATTTGTATCTGTGGAAACAGCGCAGCAAAAGCGGATATTTTTTGTTTATGGCTGCGGTGCATCTTCAATTACTTCCTTTGAGAATAATGAAGATATATTAAAGAATGTAGTAGATTTAGCGAAAGCAATATCGCAGCTTCACGCTGAGAAGACATGTTCTTTAGGCTTTATAACCGTACAAGCAGTTGCTTATAAGAATCAGGCGATTAATCTAAATCAGGCTATGGTATGGGGTTTTGCCAGGTCCTTTGCAATGGAATTCACTGGTTCCTTCCGCGGTATAATCGATATAGAAGAGTCTATGAGTACGGATGACTGGAAGAGAGTAGCTGAAGTAATACTATCCGGGGCTTCGAACGAATTATGCCTAAGAACCGGAGAATTCTACATAAGCAGGCTTATTAAGCATTCAATATATGATAAACATAATCAGGGGAAATTAAATGCAATTAAAGTCAGCGGGGATAGAACTTATTTAGTGGCAGGCGGAACTGGCTTATTAGGTATGACCTATATCGAAGCCTTAATCGATTTAGGTGCGAAAAAAATTGCGATCCTATGCCGTAATCAACCCGGTAATGAGGTGATGGATATCATTGACCGATGGAATTCCTATGGTCTATGTATAAGGGTATTCTGTGCTGATGTTGGAAATCTGAAGAGTTTAAGCACGGCAGTAGATAAGATTCACGCTGAAATGGGGGAAATCAATGGTGTTGTTAATGCTGCAGGAGTGTTGAAGGATAAAATGATTCAGGATTTAGCTTGGGAGGATTATAAGTACGTTATGAGTCCTAAGGTATCTGGCTGCATCAATTTATATCAGGTATTACATCGGAACAAACTGGATTTCTTTATTATGCTGTCCTCAATTACTTCAATTTTGGGAAATGTGGGACAGAGTAATTATGCTGCTGCAAATTGCTTTATGAACAGTTTTGCTACCTTTTTGAACCAGCAGAATAAGAATGGTTTTGTGCAATGCTGGGGTCCTTGGGAAGGAGCCGGGATGGCTTCTGATAAAATGACATTGGCTAATATGGACATGATGGGTATGGAGGCGATTATGAAAGCAGATGGCAAACGTATTATCTGTGATTTCTTCGCTAATCCATATGAATTAATGCTTATTGCAGATATTAACTGGGATAAATTTGTTAAAAATGCAAGTGGCAGTGTGGTGAAGAAACTTTTAAGCGATTTAGTATCAGTAGCAGCTACACCTGCGGGAGAAGTCGAAAGCAATATAAGTTTCAAAGAAAGATTGGCTTCAATGAATAAACCTCAGATTGTTGAACTGCTTATTAATGAAATAAAGAAGCTTTGTTCAAAAATCATGGATTATGATATTTCAGCAATTGATGCGGATAATTCTTTTAAAGAGCTTGGGGCCGATTCGCTTATGATATTCTCGATGCGTACAGAGATTAATCAATTGCTTCATATCAATATAAATGTAGCAGCTTTCTACAATTATCCGACTATAACCTTATTAGCAGAGCATCTGGTAGATGAGGTTCTGGAGCTTGAGGATAATTCGGAGAAGATTATTGTAGAAGAACAGCCTCTGAATATTGCCAAAGAGCAGCAATTGGATGAGGACGAGGATGCAGATGATTTATTGATAGAGCTTGAAGAACTGCTAAAGTAGCGAGGTGAATACTATGCCGGAAGAGAAAGAAAAGTATAAAGAGGCAATGAAAAAGGCCATTAATAAAATAAATCTTCTCAATCAAAAAATAGAAGAATTGTCACAAAAAGAAGAGATTGCCATCATTGGATATAGTTGTCGTTTTCCTGGCGGAGCAAATAACGCAGAAAAGTTTTGGGAATTACTTGTGGAAGGCTATGATGCGGTGACAGAGATTCCTAAGGAGCGATTTCCATTTGAGGAATACTTCAATAGTGAAAAAGGTGTCAAAGGAAAGACTTATACAAAGCAAGCTTCCTTCTTAAAGTACAATATAAAAGAATTTGATTATGCTCATTTTGAGATGAATGAGACAGAGGCGGCCTCACTAGATCCGCAGCATAGACTGCTGTTTGAAGTAATCTGGGAAGCACTTCAAAACTCAGGACTATACATATCAAAAATCAAAGGAAGTAAAACGGGTGTATTTATTGGAATGGATTCCAGTGAATATGCTATGGCGGAGATTCTATCGGATTCACCTGATAAAATAACACCATATTCACTTATGGGGAATAGTGTCCATGCATCTGCCGGGAGAGTTGCTTATTATTATGATTTTAAAGGTCCTACCATTGTATATAATACAGGTTGTTCCTCAGCTCTGGCTGCTTTAGAAGCAGCAGTGCAGAGCTTAAGGACTAAACAGTGTGATATGGCCATTGTTGGCGGTGTTAATTTACTTCTTACACCAAATGGTTTTATCGGATTATCGCAGATTAATGCCTTGGCACAGGACGGAAGATGTAAAGCCTTTGACCAATCTGCGGATGGATATGGACGGGGTGAGGGCTGCGGTGTTATTATTCTGAAACGATTCGAGGAAGCAAAAGCCGATCATAATCATGTGGAGGCAATTGTGAAGAGTATTAGTATCCAACAAGACGGCAGATCGAATGGCTTTTTTGCTCCAAATGGGATTTCTGAGTACCAGGTAATAAAGAATGCTTTGGAGGCTTCCGGACTTACCTCAGATGACATTGACTATGTAGAAACTCATGGAACAGGTACGGTATTGGGTGATACTATTGAAGGGCAAGCTCTGAGCAAAGTATTTAGTGAAAAGAAAACACCGTTACTTATCGGCTCTGTTAAAACAAACATAGGGCATTTAGAGGCTGCGTCAGGAATGGCGAGTCTTATTAAGGTTTTGCTCTCTATGAAATATGGTAAGATACCTGCAAGTATTCACTTTCATAATCCGAATAAGAACTTTGATTATTCGAAAGTAAAAGTAGTAGAGAAGCTAACACCATGGAATAAGGAAAGCGGCAGACGATCTGCGGGAATAAGTTCTTTTGGGATTAGTGGAGCACTGATCCATGTAGTGCTTCAAGAAGCGCCCAAGGAGCGTAAAATCATTCAACCCCAGGAACAAAATGATAAGGTTTTAACGCTTTCTGCCACTACAGATCGAATGCTGCAGGAATCGATCAAAGAGTTAAGAAACTATTTATATGAAAGTAAGAACTCTATCGAGGATATTATCTATACAAGTAATTTGACAAGAAGCACTCTGCCTTACCGGTTTGCACTTAGTATATCGGACCGGAGAGATCTGGAAGTCTTGCTCGACAATATGATCGAAAGTGAGGATTTGAGTAAGAAGTATTGTGGATTTGTAAAAAAGCCCAGGAAGAATGTGATTTGCATTCTTCCCGGTTTTTGCGCTCTTAATCAAAAGAAGATTTTAAGCCTTGTGAAGTCTTATTCAGTATTCGCAAAGATTTATCACAGATGTGAGAGACGTTTTCAGGAGTTATTAGGAATTTCAGTGACAGAACAAATTAGTTTAGGTGAGCAGTCACTGCCTTGTCTATTTACAATTCAGTCTGCCATGGCGGAACTATGGAAAAGCATAGGAATTATTCCCTTGCAGTTTATTGGCTCGGGTGGAGGGAATTATGCAGCCTCCTATCTAAGCGGAAGGGAAGCATTTGATGTGATTACTGCAAGAGCAGCAGCCGATGATATGGCAAAAGCATTGCCCAAGACAGACATAACAAATCTATCTGAAGCAGAGGCAATTCTTATTCTAGGATATGACGAAGCAACAGAGAAACTGCAAAATAAATGGGTTAATAATGCGACTTATATAACCTTATTTGGGCATGAAACGAATCATTCAGATGATTTTGCATGTGGCATTCAGAAATTATATTGTAATGGTTTTGATATTCAATGGGATGCATTTTACAATTTTGTTCAGCAGCCTCTAATAACTCTGCCCAACTATCCATTCCAGAAAAAGAAATGCTGGCGAGAAGTAATCTGCTTTCGTGGTTTAGGAGGTGGCAAGACAGAGGATGAGAAAGTAAGTATTGCTGCAGAGCAAACACAGAAAAGTATAAGCAATGTCTTGGATACGATAAAGGGAATGGTCAGTGAGATATCAGGAATTGTCTTGGAAGACATTGAGCCGGATCAGGAATTATTTTCATACGGATTTGATTCCTTTTCATTTATTGCATTATCTAATTTGATTAAAAAAAGCTTCGGAGTAGCGATACCAATAGAGGACTTTTTTACAGAATCAAATACCTTGGGGAAAATTACCACCCGAATAGAGCAGGAAGTAAAACCTATAGAGATTGTCTCGGAGCCGGAGGATCTATGCCTTTGCTCTACGGCTGAAGTGCCAACCGGTGATTTGATCCTGGATGAATTATACCAACAAAGAGAGCTGCTTCATCAGATCCTTGCTGCTATGAAGAAAGGACAGGCAGAAGATATCTTCAATGCTATGGATGAAGATAAGTTCTATCCTATGTCTACAATACAGGAACGTTTATATTCTCAGCTAAAAATGGTAGATGAGGATCCCTTTGATTTGGTCGGAACGTATTACGTAAATTCAGACCTAAATATAGCTCGGCTGGAGCAATATGTAAAAGAGATAGTAAGCCGGCATAAGATTTTAACAGTAAGCATGTTCCTAAAAGAGGGTGAATTCGTTCAACAAAAGAATACATCAAAGGAAATTAAGGTCAGGACACTATATCAGAATTCGGATATGAGTCTCGATGCTTTTATTTCTGATTCGTTATGTACCTTTCGACTGGATGAACCGCCGTTGGTAGAGGTACTTCTTATTCATACAACAGATAATCGTAAACTACTGGTATTTCATTTTCATCACACGGTTGCAGATGGATATTCTATGAATTTGTTTGCAAAAGAACTGATGCAACTATATTCGGGAGATGAGCTTCCAAAGTTAGATAAACAATATTTTGATTTTGCTAAGTGGGAAAAGAATTACTGCAATACGAAAGAATATGTTAAGGAGGAGAAGTTTTGGCTGGAGCACATGAACAATGCAGCGTGTGTGCTGCCACTGCCATATGATTATCCGAAAACTCAGCATACCGATTATCGCGGGGATGCTGTAGTAAGAACATTCTCAGCAGATACCATATCTAAATTAAGGAAGATCTGTAGTAAATATCATATTACGTTATTCATGGCTTTCTATTCCGTTGTCAATATTTTGTTACATAAGATGACAGGAGAGAATAATCTTGCTATGGCAGTACCGGTATCCTGCCGGGATAAAGGTGGTTTTAATAACAATATCGGTATGTTTACAAATACCTTGGCATTTCACGTTGGCATTGATTCAGCACAGAGTTATGAAGAACTGCTGCAACATGTAAAGGAGTTTTGCCTTAAGGCTTATGCCAATGTAAATTATCCGTTTCATGAATTGGCCCATAAGCTTGGTTTAACCATGCAGAATTCATTAAATGTTGTATATGTCTATGAAAACATTAATTCCCGGGTCTGCCATTTTGGACCTTTGGAGCTTGAGCAATATCCGTTTACACCAAAGAAAGAAGAATTTGAGTTAACCTTTGAGATGTTTGAGCATGACAATATAGTGGATGCTTATCTACGTTATCAAACAGCATTATTTCAGAGGGAGACAGTTGAACTAATTGGGGAAAGACTGGAGCGAATTATCGACGAAATATGTAACAACCCGGCAATCAGAATCTCTGATATTGACATGCTTACTGACCGGGAAAGGGAATTGATACTGGATAGATTTAATGCTACGGCACTGACCTATCCACATGATAAAACATTTGTTGATTTGTTTGAGGAGCAGGTAGTAAAAACACCTGAACACATTGCAATCAAATATGATAACAGAAATATAACATACGAGGAGCTAAATAAAAAAGCAAATTGCCTCGCACATAAACTTCGGGACTATGGTGTTATGGCAAATGATATTGTAGCAATTCTATCAATTCGAAGTGTTCAAATGATTGCCGCAATGATTGGAATTATGAAAGCAGGTGGTGCTTATGTACCAATCGATCCGAGCTATCCTGAGGATAGGATACAGTTTATGCTAAAGGACTGTAATCCGAAAGCGGTAGTTCTTTATCAGACAGAGGTTAAAACCAGCGCATATGTAATTAATATGGAGGATGAGGAGATTTGGAATAAATCTTTGGAGAATCCGTTGCATATTAGTACCCCGGAAGATATGGCATACTGCATTTATACGTCTGGAACGACCGGAAAGCCGAAGGGTGTGATGCTTTGTCATCGTGGCATAACATCGATGAATGCTTATTTAAGAAAGCTTTATCAGATCAATGAGGAGGATAAGGTACTTCAATTTGCAAATTACGTATTCGATGCTTCGGTTTGGGAAATAACCATGTCTCTACTGAATGGTGCATGTCTGGTATTGATTTCATCCGACGTAATTGCTGATATTTATAAATTTAATAAGTATGTCAAAGATATGGGAATAACAATAACCTTATTGCCTCCACAATATTATCTTCAAACAGATATTTCAGGGTTGAAGGTTCTTACCACAGGAGGTTCGGCTTCCAATGCCGACATAGTTCGAAAGGCAAGAAATAACCATAGGTATATTAATGCATATGGCCCAACAGAAAACACTGTATTGGCGACTCACTGGGAATACACAAAGGAGATACCCGGTACAGTACCGATTGGAAAACCAATAAATAATACACAGATTTATATAATGAATGGAGATAAACTGTGTGGAATTGGAATTCCCGGAGAGCTCTGCATCGCAGGACCGGGGCTAGCCAAGGGATATCTCAATCAAGAACAACTTACTAAGGAAAAGTTTACAAAGAATCCGTTTGGAGAAGGGCAGTTATACCATACGGGTGATTTTGTTCGGTGGATACAGGACGGCAACATTATATATTTAGGTAGAATCGATGAACAGGTTAAAATCCGTGGCTTTCGGATAGAGTTGGGAGAAATTGAAAGTACAATCCGTAATATAAGCGGAGTGAAGGAGTGCACTGTCCTTGCCAAGGAAGATTCCTTTGGCGATCATATACTGGCAGCTTATATCGTATCAGATCAGCTTCTGGATATCCCCCAAATTAGGGACCGGCTTGGTCAGATTCTTCCCCCGTATATGATTCCTGCATATTTCCTCCAAATTGATCATTTACCGGTCAACCAAAGCGGCAAGATTGACAAGAAAGCATTACCTGACATCGCTATCACAGGTTCCCGGGACTATGTTGCCCCCTGCAATGAGTTAGAAAGGACACTTTGTCAATTTTATGAGAAAATTCTAAACGTAGACAAGGTGGGAATTAGGGATTCGTTTTTTGAGCTGGGCGGACATTCCCTGAGAGCAACCAGGCTGGTTAATCTGATTGCGGAACAGACCGGATATCAGATTGTGCAAAAGGACATATTTGCTAATCCAACGGTAGAAAAACTTGCGGAAAAGCTGATACAGATAAAAGACCAAAACTATGAGCATATACCGAAGGCTGAGGAAAAAGAATTTTATCCGATGTCATCACCACAGAAAAGAATCTTTATTATATGCGAAATGGATAAAGAAGGGATCCTTTATAATATGCCGCAGTGCCTCAAGCTGTCAGGAGATGTAAAACCTGATAGAATTGAATATGCCCTGCGGGAAATGATAAAACGCCATGAGATTTTAAGGACGGAATTTGTGATGGCCGATGGCGAACCAGTGCAAAAAATCAGACAGACAGAGATAATAGATTTTGAATATGTAGAAAATGTAGTGGATACTGAGGAAACCTTGATGGATCAATTCATTAGGCCATTCGATCTTTCCTGCGCTCCATTGCTTCGATTGAAGCTTGTGAAAAGAGAAGATAGCTATAATATGCTGCTTGACATGCATCATATTATCGGGGATGGCATGAGTATGATTAATTTTATAGGTGAATTCTCAGCCCTTTACAATGGAGTGACACTTATGTCACCGATGCTTCAATATAAGGATTACAGTGAATGGGTGCAGGCCAGGAAGCTAGCGGAGCAAAGAGATTATTGGCTACAGGAATTTGCGGATGAAATACCTGTTCTTGATATACCGTTGGATTATATCAGGCCCAAGGTGCAAAGTTACCATGGTGCGGTAGCTGAAATCGAGCTGGAAGGTGTATTGGGTGTGAAAATCAGGAAGATGGCAAAAGTAACCGGGACAACAGAATATATGCTTCTGCTCTCCTCCTTAATGACCCTTTTATCCAAATACAGCCGGCAAGAAGATATCGTAATTGGCTGTCCGATTAGCGGGAGAATACATAAAGATACTGAAAAAATGTTGGGTATATTTGCAAATACGCTCGCTTTGAGGGGAAAACCGTGTAAAGAGAAGAGATTTTTTGATTTTCTGAATGAAGTAAAGAAAACCTGTCTGAATGCCTATGAAAATCAGGAATATCCTTTTGAGGAATTGGTAGATGCCTTGGACGTAAGGCGTGATATCGCAAGAAACCCATTATTTGACGTGATGCTTGTACTTCAAAATAATGAAGTGATACAGATGCCTTTACAGGATGTGGAAATAAGTGTGGTTGGTACTAAGGTGACGATTGCCAGATTTGATCTGGTATTTAATGTATGGGAAGATAGCAGTTCATTTCATATTGGACTGGAGTATTGTGCGGATTTATTTAAAGAAGAAACAATCCGTAGAATATTACAGCATTATGTAACGATTTTGGAACAGATTACTGAGGATGCAGACTTAACTATTGCAGATATAGCAATCTTCACAGAGCATGAACAAAAAATAATTCTGGATGAGTTTAACCGGACAGAGTCACCCTATAAGAAAGAATTAACTATCATTGACTTGTTTGAGGAGCAGGTTCAAGCAGTTCCGGACAAAGCGGCACTAATTTTCGATGATAGGCAGATGACCTATACCGAGTTGAATCAGCAGGCTAATCAGTTGGCCCATGTGTTAAGAGAGACAGGAGTGGGACCGGAGGATTGTGTTGCAATCCTGGCTGAAAGAAGCTTTGAAATGTTGATTGGTATATACGGTATTATAAAAGCAGGTGGAGTATATGTACCAATTGATCTGGAATATCCCAAGGAGAGAATTCAATATATTCTGGAGGATTGCAAAGCGAAGGCAGTTGTATTGTACCGGGCCGAGATTGATACGAAGGTTCCGATCATTGACCTTGAGGACCGGAATAATTGGGCTAATCGTATTGAAAACCCAGATCATATGAGTAAGGCTTCGGATCTGGCATATATTATTTATACCTCAGGCACGACAGGAAATCCAAAAGGGGTAATGATTGAGCACCGGGGAGTAGTTAATTTAAAATATTATTTTGAAAAGGAATTCGGAATTAACTGTGAAGATAGAATACTGCAATTTGCTAATTATGTATTTGATGCCTCGGTATGGGAAATGGCGATGGCATTATTAAACGGTGCAACTCTCGTTCTTATTCCAAAATCAATGTCACAAAATAGTTATGAGCTGGAGAAATATTGCCTGCATCATCAAGTAACCGTTGCAACCTTGCCTCCGAATTATTATTTATTAACCGAGAATTTTAAACCACGGATTCTTATTACTGCCGGTTCTGCAGCTAATAGGATGATCGTAGAAAAAGCTAAGAATTCTCTCTATATAAATGCATATGGGCCGACAGAGAATACGGTATGTGCTACCCATTGGGCTTATGACGGGATTGGAAATATTCCTGAATATATACCGATAGGCAAGCCAATTACCAATGTTCGAGTATATATTCTTGACCAGGAAAAGCTTTGCGGAATTGGTGTGCCGGGTGAATTATGCATTGCCGGAGATGGTGTAGCCCGTGGCTATTTGAATCTTCCTGAATTAACGAAGGAAAGGTTTATAGATGATCCGTTTGGAGATGGAAAGCTGTATCGCACAGGTGATTTGGCATACTGGGCATCTGATGGCAGCATAATTTATCTGGGGCGTATTGACGAGCAGGTCAAAATTCGAGGTTATCGCGTAGAGCTGGGAGAGATAGAAAGCACACTAAGAAAGATCGCATTCGTACAAGACTGTGCAGTTTTGGTTAGAAAGGACGCAGGCGGAGAGGATGCACTTCATGCTTATTTTGTATCGGAGACAGCAAAGGATGCTGATGATATTAAAGAAATTCTTGGAAGATCATTGCCGGAGTACATGCTTCCAACCTATATCAAACAGATTGCAAGTATACCTGTTACAAAAAGCGGAAAACTGGATAAAAAGGCCTTACCTGATATTGAAATGAAAAATAATGTCGAGTATGTAAAGCCCGGTAATGAATTGGAAATGATGATTTGTAATGTTTTTGAAGAGGTGCTTGGAGTTGATAAAGTCGGATTGAAGGATAATTTCTTTTCCTTAGGCGGAGATTCCATTAAAGCAATTCGGATCGTTACTAGAATGAGAGAAAATGGATATCAGATAACCACGAAGGATATTATGTCAAATTATATTGTTGAAAACATCCTTCCATATGTTATTAGATCCATGGGCAATCAGTATGAACAAGGTGAAGTAACCGGAACAGTTATTAAAACACCGATGATCCGGGATTTTTTCCAGTGGAATTTACGTGTTCCATCCCATTTTAACCAGAGTATCATGCTGCGTTATGATGAGGACTGTGAACAGGAACTGCATCTTGCGTTCAAATACCTGGTAGAATACCATGATATGCTTAGAGTGGTATGCTCCGAGGAACAGTTGAACATACGCCCTTATGACGGAAAGAATATGCTGGATTTCCAGACTTTTTATTATGATGAGCTGGGCATTACTCATCCATCGATAACGGAAACCTGTACCATATTACAGAGTCATATTGACTTAAGGCATGGACCGATCATCCGCTGTGGATATTTTATATTGGCTTCCGGCTATTATCTGATGGTTTGTATTCATCATCTGGCAATCGACGGAATTTCATGGCAGATACTTTTGAATGATTTGGATTTATGTCTAAAGCAGTTAAAATCAGGTAAGGATTTGAAGCTTCCTGCGAAGACCGCTTCCTTTCAGGATTGGGCTCTTTACATTAAAGCATATAAAGAAAGCAGAAAATGTAAAGCACAGAAGCCATATTGGGAAGGTGTCGCTGCAAAGATTAATCAAGGCAATATAGAGGCGGAGAAGGCTTGTATTGGTAGAGGGTATGAGGAAATTGATATCGGATTCACGAAAGAAGAGACGAAATGTCTGCTTTCAGAGGTGAATCAGGCTTACAATACCGAAACAACTGAGATTTTAATGTCTGCTCTCAGTATGGCAGTTTATCAATGGACAAGGCAGACGTCGGTTTCCGTATATCTGGAATCTCATGGAAGATACGAGCTTGACAAGCATATGGATGTTGATAGAACCATTGGATGGTTTACAAGCTGTTATCCAGTAGTTTTTGACTATAATCCGGAGGAGAGCGGTCTGATTATTCAGACAAAGGAAAAATTACGGGAAGTGCCGGATCATGGTATGTCCTTTGGAATATTAAAAGATAGCCTGAAAGAAAATCAGCTTCCTAGTATTTCCTTCAACTACTTTGGACAGATTTATGCCCAAAAAGGTTTTGAAAGCGATTTAATGAAATATACGGGCAGAAATTTTGCTGAAGAAAATGAGTTTATGACGGATATCGCTTATACAGGAAGGATCGAAAATAGTGAGCTGCATATTATTTGTAATTTCAATTTAGAAAAACATTCCTTGGCTCGTCTAAAGGAACTATCCGAATTGCTTCGCTGCAATCTGATTAAGATAATGGAGCACTGCGGGAATGTAAAAGCGCCGGTAATAACGAAATCTGATATCACAGTATCCCATGATATTGGCACAGAAGAATACGATGAAATTATGAATATGTTTCATTGACTATGACATACCAACGATACGAGAGAAGGGGTGGGAAGGAAATGGATCACAATATTGAAAAAATTTATTCACTAACACCATTACAGCAAGGAATGATATATCATAAGCTACTGGATCAAGAGAGCAGCAGTTACCATGTACAGAATTCATTCTGGTTTAATGAGAAAATAGGTTTGGAGGCGGTGGAGCAAAGTCTTTTTCTGCTTTGCCGCAAGTATGAGGTTCTTCGGACTGCTTTTGTTCTCCCTAATTCAACAGGTATTCCGCGTCAGGTGATTTTGACGGATAGAAATATTGAATTAACCTACGCAGAAAAGCATACACAGGATGAAAAGAAGGAAACAGTTTCTATTATTAATTCGGATCTGAAACGCGGGTTTGATTTACAGAAAGACAGCCTGATGCGCGTTCATTATGTTGCTTTCGGTGAAGAAAGAAACTGGTTTTTATTTAGCTTTCACCATATTATTGTGGACGGCTGGTGTATTTCCCTTATATTCGCAGATTTTATGAGATTTCTTAATCTATTGAACAAAGGGATTACTCAAGAGGAGCTTCTCTCAAGCATTAAAATAGAATTTGAACAGGTATCCGCTTATAGTGATTATATCGCTTGGATGGAATCGAAAAATAAACAGGAGGCATTAGACTACTGGAAACAGTTCTTATCCGATTATGGAAATAGTGCAGCTATTGTACCTATGGGTAAAGCGGATCGAATAAAGGATCAGATGATGAAATATGAGGCAGGAATTTCTAAAAAAACATATCAGAGCCTGAAAAAAATTGCCTCTAATCTTCAAATCACAATGAATTCTATCGCAGAAGCAGCATGGGGAATTTTATTGCAGAAATATAATGCTACGGAGGATGTTGTTTTCGGAAAGGTCGTTTCAGGGAGAGACGCACCTATTCATGGGATCGATAAAATGGTGGGTTTGTTTATTAATACGATACCCTGCAGGGTAACTACAAACGATAAGACCAAAGTGTCTGAATTATGTAAAGAGTTGTGTGTGCATGGAATGGAAAGTAGAGAATATGAGTATTGTTCCTTGTCTGATATTCAGGCCATGAGCGTACAAGGTGCAAAACTAATTCAATCCTTAATCGCTTTTGAAAATTATTATCAGACTGAAGCGCAAGGTACGGTGGAGAAAGATTATGCAAGAGAGCAAACAAATTATCCTCTGACAGTTAATTATTATGAGGATGGTACTACATTAAAGTTTAGTGTTTTGTATAATCCGAATGAGTTTCCGGCAGAGGAAATTGCGATTATTGCAGCTACATTATGTAAGATATTATGTTCCATAGCAGAGGATTCGGATTGCAAAGTATCGGAATTGTCATGTGTTGATGATATTACCTATCATAAAATATTAAATGAGTTCAATGCCACAGAAGCGCCATTGGATACATCTAAAAATATCATCGACTATTTTATGGAACAGGTAAAGAAGTATCCGAATAAGGTTGCAGTTGAATTTAATGAGGAGACTCTAACCTATGCTCAGCTTAATCAAAAAGCAAGAGGCATCGCATGGAACCTTAAGAAGCTTGGTGTGGAGAAAGCGGATTGTGTAGGTATTGTAACAGAGAAGAGTGTCGGAATAATTGCCGGGATATATGGTATCTTAATGGCTGGTGCTGCTTACGTGCCTCTTAGTTTAGATAACCCGGAAGAAAGACTGCAGCAGATTATATCTGACTGCAAGCCTAAAGCTGTACTCCTGGGAGAGAAGAAGATTGATATAGAGGTACCGGTAATACATATATCAGAGAATTTATCATACGAGAGTGAATGGAATGTGATTAATACTTCGCTGGAGGATATTGCTTACATTATGTATACCTCCGGAACCACCGGGCAGCCAAAGGGGGCAATGATTTGCCAGGAGAATATTATCAATCTGGTGCAGAACTGTAATTATACAACCCTGAATGAAGCTTCTGTAATATTACAGGCAGGGGATATCGCCTTTGATGCATCAACTTTTGAGATACATGGGGCACTCCTTAATGGTGGTAGGGTTTGTCTGGCGGATAAATCCGTATTAACGGATGAAAAAAAGATGAAGGAGATGATTCGGAGCAAAAATATTAATACAATGTTTTTAACCGCAGCCTTATTCAATCAGATACTCAGCATAGATGAATCAGTTTTTGATGAAATGAAATATATGCTGGTTGGCGGAGAGCAGTTAAATGATAAATATGTAAGATTATACCAAAAGCGAAAGCTGCCGGTTGTATTCACAAACGGTTATGGTCCAACGGAAACAACAACTTTTGCTGTTTGCTGCATTATGGATACCATTCGTGACAAAACTCCGATTGGAATTCCCCTTCAGAATGCAAAAGCATACATATTCAATGGAAACAGACTGTGCGGTATTGGTATGCCGGGTGAATTGTGTATAGCCGGTAAAGGTGTGGGAAAGGGGTACTTGAACCTTCCTGAACTAACTGCTTCCAGATTCGTAGATAATCCGTTTATGGCGGGAAAGATGTATCGTACCGGTGACCTGGTACGTTGGCTGCCGGACGGAAATATTGACTATATAGGACGTTTGGATAATCAAGTTAAGGTAAATGGTTATCGAATTGAACTAGGTGAAATTGAAGCCGCCTGTAAGAGTTTTGAACAGGTTAAAGAAGCAGTAATAGTTGCAAAAACCTTAGAAGATGGAATGAAGCGTATCTATGCTTATGTAACATCAGAGAATACGATAGATATACGGCAGTTAAAAGAATTCTTGGCAAAAAAAATTCCGGTCTATATGGTGCCTTATAGTATCATGCAGGTTGATAAGTTTACACTCAATAAAAATGGAAAAATTGATAAAAGTGTACTTCATGAGCCTATTATCGAAGAGTCCGTCCATTATGTCGCGCCATCCGGTAATGTTGAGACACAGATGTGCGATATTGTTGCAGAGGTACTTAAATTAGAAAAGATTGGGGTGAAGGATCACTTTATAGATAATGGGTGTGATTCAATCAAGGCGATGAAATTGCGGGCCAGATTAAATTCCGCCGGATACAAGCTGTCAATCAGCGATATTTATATGTATGACACGGTTGAGGAGCTGGCAAGATTTATGGTCACGAAGAAAGAAATTTTAACAAGCAGTTCTTCGAAAGAGCGCCCTGAATTTAATGATTTTTATGATGTGAAGGAATATCTCGCTTCAAAGCTGGAAGAGTATGAGAACATGTTTCTTCAATTAAACTTGGAAGAAAAGCTTGCTTTGACTGCGGGACAATCCAGAATGGTAGGTAATATGACCATCATGAGTGGTTCTATCATTAAATTTGAGGATGACATTGATATAGTTATATTGAATAAGAGCATTATGGATGTAATAAATTCACAAATTTTACTTCGGAGTAGTCTTAGAAAAAAGATGTTATATATCCATGAAAGATTAACCGAACTGGAAATACCTTTTTTGGATCTTACTAAAAGTTCCGATTATATTAAAGACGAAGCCAGGGATTATCTGACAAGTAAATTTTATGGTCTGCAGAGCAGGAAAAAGGATGGAGAAACTCTGCTTCATAAAATTGTTGCTGTGAAATATAATGAGAAGAATTGTTGGGTTTATTTCCCGATTAATCATCTGATTTTTGATGCCATGAGTGGTGAAATATTAACAAATGAGATTAAACGACGTTATTATGGCGTAGAAGGAACCAAAGATAATATTACAAGCTTTTCTGAATATGCAAAGCAGATTAGGAAAGGTCCGAATGGTGTTTCCGCAAGTGATATCATACAAACATTAAGGATTAAAGAATTTGCAGAAGCAAGTGCCAGACTTGGAGAAGCAGACAAAAAAGAAATGTCAAATTATATTATCAAGCTTGATTTGGGTCGAAATTCTGAGGAATTTGAGAAAAGTGATCTGTGGAATATATCTTATCAGTTATTTTTAAAACTATTGGCATATAATTTTAACATTTCCTGTTATCCATTTATGATATTGTGCATTAATAGACAGTATGAAAAAAATACCTATAATGATACAATCGGTGAATTTGTAGATGCCCTACCTATGACAGATACTTTGGAGGGAAAAATGAATTATGGACTGGTACAGGAGAGAATTAGGTGGATGAGTGACTATAATATAAATTTATCTACGCTATTGCTGGATAAGAGTGTTATGATGTCACATCTTGCGGTAATGAAAGAGTTCTTAAAGGCCGGTCCCCATATGGGAAAAATCCCGTACTTTAATTATCTGGGAATGTATAACGAAGTGGTTGAACAAAACGCCGAAATTCAAACGGAAAAATTGCTGGAGGAGCTTCGTTCAGTAACAAGAACGGTTGATATCAAAGTCAGTTCCAGTATAGTGGATATGGTCGCCTTCGGACCAGTTGGAGAGGAAGACAGACTGGTTCAGGAACTACAAGAATATCTCTATACTTTAGTAAAGCAATTTAAGAACTAAGGAAGGAATGATAAATATGAATATCAATGTTTCAAAGACAAGAGCCAGGATTTTCCTTCTGCCATACGCAGGTTCCTCAGTTTACAACTACGTGGACTGGAAGAAATATTTCCCTGACGATATGGAAGTTTGTTTTTTGGAATTAGCAGGACGTGGCAGCAGGATGGATGAACCATTTTATCAATCGGTTCAGGAGGCAGTGGAAGATATTTACCGGATAATAATACCCAAAATACAAGACTGTAAATATTATATCTTTGGACATAGTATGGGTTCATTAATTGCTTTTGAGTTATATTACAAGCTTTTAAAGGAAGGTGATGAGCTGCCGGGCCATTTATATTTGTCAGGACGAAATCCACCGGATTTATGTACAGATATTAAGAAAGTATCATATCTGGAGGATGTTCTTTTTTTAGATGAGGTTTCAAAGTATGGTGGAGTCCCTCCCCAGTTGTACGAGGATGAGGATGTAAGAAAAACTTTCATTCCAATATTACGAGCTGATTTTCGATTATTGGAACAATATAAATACATAGAACATGAAGAACCTATAAACTGTGATATTACTGTTTTCTATGGCAAGAATGATTTCAGTACAACAAAAGAAAAAATGGAACAATGGAAGAAACATGCGGCAAAGGATTTGACGATTGTACAATTTATTGGGGATCATTTCTTTTGTATGAACCCAAAAGAAAGAGATCATATAATTAAGCGTATCATAGATATTCATTGGATAACAGAAAAAGTATCGGGAGGAATTGTGTAATATGTGGAAAAAATTGATTAAAAGAAAAAAAACACAGTATGCACTAATTGGCTTTTTGATTTTTGTGACAATATGCATATTTGCATTATGTTTTTGCTTTACTGCCGAATTCTCTGTCTTTTCACAGAGTGTCTTAACGGAAGACAATAGTTCGGATGTTTATATGCTGGGCATTGGAACCGATGAGCTGATGGACAATATCACAGAACAGTCAGTCAAAGACAATATCGAAGGATATCAATCCTATTCGGGAGCTACCGTATCGGTGCCGATTTTATATAATAAGAAGGATGTTTCGATGATGTATCAGGTCATGCTGTCCATCGAAAATATAGATAACATACCGGAATTTTACATACGTAAAACAGAAGGCGATGAAAAGGCACCTAAGAAAGGAGAAATTTGGGTACCTGAGATACTGGCAACTCCTGCCGGCATGAAACTTGGAGATACGGTTACGCTGGATTATGATAATCCTAAGGAATTAAAGATCTCCGGTATCTATACTGCTAGTTTTCTTATTACTTCAAATTTTACATTTTCCCCGGTTATTGTTTCAAAAGAGGATCTGACGCAAGCGGTCGATGAAACAACGGCAACTATTTTTGCAATTAATTTAAAAAACAGTGATGAAGAACATATTACTGAAATGAGAGACGCATATCCATATTGTGCTTTTACAGCGTCACGTACTCAATTACTTGAGAATTTTATGAGTGTTGCCAGTTCGGTAGGCAGCTTTGGTTCCATTGCGGCACTGGTTGTATTCTTTGTAGCACTTGCAATGATACGTTATATTGTAAAAACTACAATCTTATATGAATTTAAAACAATTGGCGTATACAAAAGTCTCGGGTACCGGTCAAAACAGATCTGCGGTTTTTATATCAAAGGATATATGGCGGTTGGTATTATTGGGGCTGTGGTGGGCGCATTCCTTCCGTTACCAATTGTTAGACTATTGGGAATAAATTGTTCCCAATACGCCGAAGGCTTTCAGCTTACACCGGTATCCTATTCCATGAGTATATTTTCAATCGCATTATTTATGCTGCTTCTTTATATCTCATTAAGAAGAGCACTGAAGCAAATCAGAAAGAAATCAGCGGTTGAGATTATGAATATAGGAATGAGCCTTAATATAAGTAAAAAAGTATCGCCTTCTTTAATAAAAAATGCGAGTACGCCTTTTCAGATGGCAGTTAACGATATGTACAAGCATAAACTTAGCACCTCGTTAATTTTAATTGTATTTATACTATCCACCTATTTGTCAATGCTGTTTTCCATGATCGCATATTCATCTTATAAGATGAATGATAATGCAAATCTGTGGTTTGCTGTCCCATATAATAATACCTATGCAATGGGGAATGTTAATGATGAATTTATCTCCTGGCTGGATAACAATGACAAGGTGCAGTCTTTTGTATATGGAACGAAAATGTATACAAAACCAGTAACATCCGAGGATACAGATAACAGCTTAAGCAGTGTTACCTTTGATGTATTTAATAATCTATCCCCGGAACATACCGGAATTAAAATTAAAGGAGATATTCCCCAAAACACTTCTGAGATTGTTGTTACTGATGAAACACTTGCCTTATTGGAGCATAAGGTAGGGGATGCCGTCAATCTTGAGATTAATGGTTATAAAAAAGAATATATTATCAGTGGTACTTATAATACCATGCTAGGAAATGTGGGGATATTGATGACTACAGAGGCCATCAAGGAATGTGATGAGAATTATGTTCCATATACTGCGTTTATTACTCTCGAAAACAAGAATGATTATGCAAGCTTTAAAAACGAAGTGGAAGATAAATTCCATAGTATTGTTATTGATTCGGAATGGTTTGCAGTGGATAATGCAATGACGTCAACGAGAAGTATGCTATTTGCCATATCCGGTATTTTGATTCTTGTGTTCATAATCTTTGCTTTGCTAAATATCAGTATTGTCTTGATGATGGAAAGTGCTAACCGGCATAGACAATATGGTATTATGAAAGCTTTAGGATTTACAACACGATACATCACCAATCAAAACATTTGTAAAAACCTGTTGTGTGTTGGAATTAGCATTTTGATTGCTCTTTTGATACATTTTTCCACATCAAAGGGCTTTCTGGCAAAACAGGTCATCGATGCATTCATGGATTCAGGATTATTGATTGTATTATTAGTACTGTTAATCTTATGTTCAGCGTTACTAATAACCTATTTGATTAGCTTAGGCATAAAGAAAATTATGCCAGTAGAATTAATGGAGGAATAATAGATGAAGGAAGTAATTATTAAGACAGAAGATTTATGTAAGGATTATGTTACCGGCTCCACTGTTTCGAAGGTGCTAAAGAATATTAATCTGGAAATCTACAGAGGCGACTTTACAATAATTATGGGAAGCAGTGGATCAGGAAAATCCACCTTATTGTATGCTCTTAGCTGTATGGATAAGCCTACACAGGGAATGGTTGAATTAGCGGGCAATCAAGTGAAATATCAGGATAAGGAGCTGGCTAAAATACATAGCTCTGAGGTGTCCTTCGTCTTTCAGAGCAGTAATCTTCTTCCTGATTTAACGGGATTTGAAAATATTGCTTATCCGGCATATCTGGTGGCTTCAAAACAGAGTGTAAATCAGGATACACAGGATATAATGCAAAAATTTGATATAGAATCTGTCCGTGATAAGTATCCGAATGAAATGTCGGGTGGACAACAGCAAAGAGTAGCCATAGCGAGGGCGCTTGTTAGCAAACCCAAGGTAGTTTTTGCAGACGAGCCAACCGGAGCGCTTAATTCCGGAGCAGGGCTTCAGGTATTAGACCTGCTCACGCAAATCAATACATCCGGACAATCGATAGTTATGGTTACGCATGATATCAAGGCCTGTGTCAGAGGTAACAGACTCCTATTCTTAACTGACGGACAGCTCGGAGCAGAGCTTGATTTGGGAAAATACGATCCGAAAAAGCAACAAGAGAGGGAAGAGATTATCTTTAAATTTTTAAAGGATAATAATTGGTAATTCACCCGAAGCATCAGGATGGGCTTTCGCTGCTTAAAGCGTGAATAATTGCTAAAGCCCGTCTTGATAAGGTGACAATTTACTAATATTAAAGGATGTGAAAAGTATCAAGCGGATACTATTTTTTTGTGAAGGAATTGCACTTTCACATACAATCAGACCATTATTTTTGGCAGCATGCCTTGATGGAAATGAATATGAATATAGAATTGCTGCAAGTGAGACATATAAGAAGTTTGTCAGTAATAACTATGTAGAAATACCTAGTCTGAATGCGGAAGAGTTTGAACAGAAAACCGACTTAAAGAAGCATGATTTTGTATATAGCAAGGAGCTGCTTCAGACTTATGTTAATTCTGAATTAAAGCTAATAGACGAATACAAACCGGATTTAGTTGTGGGAGATATGCGAATCTCTTTAGGAATTTCAGCAAAGATTGCAAAAATACCATATATAAATATTCAAAATGCCTATTGGAGCCCGTTTGCAGAGGCGGAAAAAACAATGCCGGATATTTCTTTTGCCAAATTCTTATCTGTGAAAAGACAGAAAATTATTTTTAATAAAAAGTTTCAGCTAGTCAATGCGAATTTTATTTACGGGTACAATGCGTTACGAAGTAAGTATGGACTGCCGAAGATCAGGACAATGGAAGAAATGTATTCCGGTGGGGACATAAATTTATATTTGGATATTCCAATGATAGCACCTACCTCACACTTGCCGGAACACTGTAAATACATTGGACCAGCGGTGGATTTTTTTAGTATCCCCCTGCCTGCCTGGTGGGAGAACATGGATAGAGCTAAGAAAACTGTTTATTGCTCCTTAGGCTCCACAGGGAATATAAAAAAGATGGATCGAATGGTGAAAGCGCTGATGAAGCTTGATATGAATGTTATTCTTGTCATCTCCGGAAGAGTTTCACATAAAATTTGGCCATCTAATTTCTATGTCTGTGAGTATTTTCCGGTTGTAAAAGTAATGGAAAAGATCGATCTGGTGATATGCAATGGAGGCTCCGGTACAATATATCAGGCGATAAAAGGGGGGACTCCGGTATTGGCGACCCCGACAAATCTAGACCAAATGCTTGCATGCTATGCCTTGGAGAGAAAGCATATTGGAAAAGTTTTAAGATACCGGGATATGAATAAGAGCAAAATAAGAGAAACGGTTAGCGAGCTGTTAAATAATGAAATATATAAAGATAGTCTAAAAAAAGTTAAAAATCAAATGGACCAATACAACACCAAGGAACTGTTTTGCAACTATTTAGAGAAAATGCTAATTTAAATAGTCTATATTCTAGGCTGAAGCTAATGATTTGTTCTTGACTCTTCCGTTGGGGAAGCATTTATAATGATATTAAACCAACATGAGGAGGATTTCCATGAATGAATTAATCAAAATCAAGGATGTGTCATCAAAATATGACATATCAGCCCGAACGCTCCGCTATTATGAGGATATGGAGCTGATAAACAGCACCCGAAGCGACGATTACGCATATAGAATGTATGACAGTGAAGCAGTCAAACGCTTAGAGCAGATACTGATATTACGCAAGCTGAATATCAGTATCAAGGACATAAAACGCATTTTTGACACATCGGGGTCCGAGGTTGTGGTGGAAGTGTTGGGAAAGAAGGTCAGCGATATTGACGAGGAAGTCTCATTATTGCATGAATTAAGAGATATTGTGCTGGAATTTATCCGTCAAATTGAACAAGCTGATTTTGGCAACGACTCCGATGTGAAGCTGCTTTACGGCAAGGCTAAAGAAATTGAGAAACGGTTTACCGGCTCCGATTATAACGGTAATCCGTCTGATGTGAACAGGCTGATTGAGGTAACCGAAAAGCTGGAAAAGCAGCCTGATGTCAGGATTGTCGAGCTGCCGAGATGCAGAATGATAACATCAGGCAGCGGCGAAAAAAATACGCTCAGACGGTTTGACAAGCTGTGGAGTAAGCTTGACCAAAAAAGAAAAGACCGTTTCTTCCCACGCGATTTTATGTGGCATGACGAAGCGAATAATCAATCTATATGGTGGTATGCCGTTGAGGATTGGGTGACGGAAGCGGATACAGACGGATTTGAATTCTTTGGTTTTGAGGGTGGGATTTACGCTGCCGCAATATGCAGGCAGGACGATTTCAGTGACGGAATGAGAGTTTATAACGGTATAAAGGCATGGGCTTCGAAGCATGAATACTTTGAGCTTGACGAACGTCCGGGACGTTATCATTTGTGGCATGTCGTCGGCACATCTGATACGGACAAAAGATTGGGGTACAGACAGCTTGAAATTTTTGTTCCCCTAATCGGTTGACTCCGTAGTAAGGTAATTTTTGTGGTGAGATTTAAATTTTATAATAGCGGAAGTCATATACCGGAAGATGTAATAAACAAAATAGGGCAACCTTATAAAACAGATGCCCTATATTGATAAAATCAGGGCTGCTATTCTGTTCTGCGGATTTCAACCCTGATTTTTTGTATGTTTTTGTGTGTTTTAATCCCTCATTCACTTTTCTGGATGGCCGTTCTTTTATTTCCCTATTTCTGCTACCTCATAATATCCTTCTACCTCATCGGCTTCACCGAGCTTGTCATCCGGCATATCAGACCAGATATGGATTGCTATTGTACTTTTCGGATTGCCGATTGCACTTAAGGGAATAACAAATTCTATAATATTTCCCTGGCAGGCAATGTTTTCAGATCGGCCTAGCTCGGTTACCTCATTTTCTTTAGCGAAGGAGAAGAAATAGATTTCTTTGTTTTGGGAGGAGGCATTGGCCCCAAAATCGGCATTTCCGTCTCCATTATAATCAAGCTTTGTGTTAATGGAAGCATTGGTGGTAATCCTTGCAGCGAGATATAGGTACTGCGAATCCCTTGCTACATAAATTGTTGTAACATCTGCCTTGGTCCCAACAGAGTCGCCCTTCGGATCTTCGATTACGGTTTTATTTAAATTGGTCCAGTCCCCCAGATTGCCATCAAGCGTAATAGGACCGAACGTTACCTGTTTTGGAGTTTCCTTGGTTTTATCATCATTCGTACCGGTGTCTTTTCCGGAAGAACCTTTATTTTCTGAAGCTGCTTTACTCCCTGGAACTACTGTATATTTTTTGATTTCCGAATTTACACCGTATTTCTCCTTATCGGCTCCATAGGTGGCGATTACGGCAATCCTGTCCGGATTGTCAAGGTAAGAAAAGTTCACAATAATTTCTATAACAGAGCCGTATGCTCCGTAGTTATCTTCCATTTTTATGAAGGTATCGCCGCTTTTTTTATATTGGTGTACCACAGCAAAATTCTCGTCGGTAAAACTGATTTTATAATCCGCCTTATTATCCCCGTTTGTATCCAGGCCAAAATTGACATAGGCCGGTAATCCGCTGGTAATGGATGCTGCCAGATAGAGATTGTGGTCCTCTATCCTGGCATAAAGGGCTTTGATACCAACGAGCTTTTCATTCTCTGGTGCAGAGCCTTTGACAATCGGTTTTACATCTCCCCAATCAGAGATATCACCATTTGGATAAATTTGATTCGGATTATCTGTGGGTTTGACCTTCTTGCTTAAATCCGTGAGCAGAGCAGGCGTAATATGCTCCTTCTTATCACCGAGGCCAAGGAGGCCTCCGTAATTATTTCCCATAATAACGACTTCTCCGTTGCCTCTGATGGCCAGGGTGTGATACATTCCTGCATCCATACTGATTACATCCTTGAGTCCGCTTACCTTGACCGGCTTTGTGGCAGACTTCGTTGTGTTATTGCCAAACTGCCCGCATTCATTATCGCCCCAGGCATATACGGTACCATCCTTTAATTCGGCCATGCTGTAGTATCCGCCTCCGGTCATCATTTTTACATTTTTAAGAATCTTTTTTGGACTATAACACCATTCATGAGTGCCATCCCCGATTTCTCCGCTGTTATTCATCCCCCACAGCCAAAGCGCACCGTCCTTATCTAAGGCCATATAGTGAAACTCACCTGCTTCTATGGACTTAATATTTTTCAGCTTCTGTTTTACCGGGGTAGCGATCTTATATCCATCATCCTTGTACTCCCATTCCCAGGTCCATACCTCTCCGCCCTTTGTCAGGGCAATTGCACATTGGTGGGCTGTTTTTACTGATATAATATCCTTCATATTTTGAAATGTCTTTAGCTTGCCGGCTTTGCCATTCTGCTTACAGGTATACCAAAGGGTGCCGTCCTTTTTAACGAAGATCGACATATGGTTCCCGGCAGCAATGGCAGTTACATCACTGATGCCGGTAATCCTGGAGGCATAAATGCATACCTGTGGCTTACCTGCTCCTAAGCCGTTATAATCATTCCAGCCCCAGCCCCATACGGTTCCGTCGCTCTTTAAGGCAAGTGTATAAGAATCGGCGCAGTCTACTGCGACAACATCAGAAAGTCCGTTAACCTGCTTCAGCTTTGAATAGCCGTTGCCATAATAGGCCCCGCTATTGCCGCATTGGGCAAGATTGTCTACTCCGCAGGTCCATACGGTTGCGTCGTCTTTTAAAAGTACGGAAAAGCCGAAACCGGCCGCTACCTGGGGCTGGACCTTGGACTTGGCAAAGATATTTTTACTGCCTGCCGAACCGGATAGGGATTGGATTATTGCATCAGCATGATTCTCGGCATTAACCTCAGGAGCTTTACTTATTAATAGATTAGCAAATAGCAAAGAAACAGTTAATAATATGGAAATTACTTTTTTATTCATAGGTACTGCCATCATTCTTTCCCCTGCTCCTTATCTGTTCTTTTATTTCGTTTTAAATACTGACTGTTCATTATATTTCCATTATAGCGCATTTCCTTATGAAAATCACATTTTTTTCAAAAAAATGATAAATCTTCTAATATCAAATTAACATTTATAATGGTAAAACTATATCAAAGACCTTTGATCCAATTCCATTTTAACCAGTTATTACGAAGTAATATCCTTAATTTGGGTAGTGTTATTAAGCACTTTCGTTGTATAGTTCGTATTTGTTATATTGAATCTAAGAATATACCACCATTTTTGGTGTTTTAATGGTTGAAAATTGTAAGATAATAGAGATATGATAGGATTGGTAAATTCAATTTGTATTTAAAACAATTATGCCGAGTCATAAAGGAGAGAGCAATGATAAAAATTGGGGTCGATTATTATCCTGAACACTGGGATGAAAAGCTGTGGGGTCAGGATGCGGATTTAATGAAGGAATCAGGAGTAAAGGTGGTACGCCTGGCTGAGTTTTCGTGGTCAAAATTGGAGCCGGAGGAAGGGGAATTCAATTTTGAATGGCTGGATCGTTCAATAAAATTATTTGACGAAAGAGATATCGACGTAATTCTGGGTACACCCACGAATTGTCCACCCTTGTGGCTCTATCAGAAATACCCTGAGACAATTCAGACAGGAAGAGACGGTAATAAGATTGCAATAGGCATCAGAGGTCACAGATGTTATGTCAATCCGGTATTTCGTAAATATGCAAGGCGGATGATAGAAAAGCTGACATATCATTATTCCGGCAATCGACGTATTATTGCCTGGCAGATAGATAATGAATTGGAAGCTAACTTTTGCTGCTGTGAGCACTGTATCGGAGATTACCATAGATGGTTACAGAACAGGTATGGAACTTTGAAGGAAATAAATGCGGTGTATGGGAATAATGTCTGGAGCGGGGAGTATTCGGACTGGGAACAGATCAAGCCCCCGATGGGCTCCTATCCCTATGCCTGGTTTAATCCTTCCTATATGTTGGATTATCACCGGTTTGCTTCAGACAGCCTTGTGGAATATATTAATTTTCAAAGAGAAATAATCAGAACAAACTGTCCTGATACGGTGATTACTACCAATACCTGGTTGTGTGATAAAATGCCTGATTTTTATGATGCATTCAAGGAATTGGACGTGGTTTCCTATGATAATTATCCGACGACAAGGCTTCCTTCCGATCCGGAGGAGATATATTCGCACGCATTTCATCTTGATTTAATGCGTGGAATTAAAAATCAGAATTTCTGGATTATGGAAGAGCTGAGTGGAACGCCGGGCTGCTGGATGCCGATGAAACCGACGCCCAGACCGGGCATGCTAAAGGGATATTCCTTACAGACGATCGCCCATGGTGCGGATATGGTATTACATTTTCGGTGGAGATCCGCAGTTACCGGAGCTGAAATGTATTGGCATGGATTAATCGATCACAGTAATGTTCCGGGCAGAAGACTGCATGAATTTACTGATTTATGTAATGCAGTGAAGGAACTACAGGATATAGATGGCAGCGTAATTAAAAATCAGTGTGCTATTTTATATTCCTCCGATCAGGAATACGCTTTAAAGATTCAGCCGCAGACGGATGGTTTTCATTATTATAATCAAATCAAAGCTTTCCACCATGCATTCATGTCCCTGGGCGTGGGGACGGATATTATTAATCAATATGCAGATTTTACATCCTATCGTATTATTGTTGTTCCTACTTTATTTATTGCCGAGGAAGGTGTGGTAAAGCGCCTGTATGAATTTACGAAAAAGGGCGGAACGGTTGTTATTACAAATCGCAGCGGAGTAAAGGATTTTCATAACAATTGTATTATGGAAGCCTTGCCCACTGTTTTCAGAGAGCTGATTGGAGCTTATGTAACCGAGTATGATTCCATCGGTAATGATATTCTTCATATCAGGACGAAGGAAGGGACGGAATATGATATAACACAGTGGTGTGACATTATGGAAGCAGAGACGGCTGAAGTGCTTGCAGTATATTCGGAAAACTTCTATGCAGAAAGACCGGCAGTAACGAAGAACTGCTACGGAGCCGGTTATGCCTATTATGTCGGGACGGTGGGAAAGAAGGCGTTCTACAAGAAGCTGGCCGAGAATGTCCTAAAGATTTCAGGTGTGGAATACCTTGATGATTTGCCGGAAGGTGTGGAATTGACCGTCAGAGAAAAGGATAATCAGCATATTTACTTCCTGTTCAATAATACGGAAAGGCAACAGAAGATTAATATAATGAATAAAGGAATGGAATTAGCTCCTTTTGAGATGCAGATATGGAAAGACACGGATATGAAATGATATAAATTAAGAAGGATGCCTCAAAAATCAATGATCAATGATTTTGAGGCACCCTTTTCTTATGAAGGTATATTTGTCTATAAGAGGTAGAGAAGCTGCTTCAAAAATTAATCTAATTCCTGCCTTTTCCCACAGTGAAAATAAACGGTATAATTTTCATCCGTTATTTCATACAGGGGCATAAAATTTATATTGCCGGGCTGCTCTTTTGTTTTATAGAAGCCTTGTTTCCAGGGAAATGTACCATATGTGTGCTCATATTGAGGAACTAATAGTTCATTGAGCTTATCTGCATCACCGAATAGCTTTCTATCCTCGTCACAAATACCTGCCAGTACAACAGGCCCTTCCATAAATGCAAAGGTATCAGGCAGATCGGGCAACGGACAGATTTCCAGTCTGCATGGGAAGTAAATTAGTATTTCATCCTTTAACCATTCTCTGGTGATATTGATATAGCCCTTATCTACCAAGATATCATTCATTTTTTCATTATTGATGGTTACAACCGGTGGTTCCTTCACCCACTTAGGCACGCGAAATGAAAGTGTAAACCTTTCATTTTGCCTGGCAGTTACCTGGAATTTGAGGGACCATCTGGACATCTGGCTTTCGTCCCGTTCATCGAAGAAAGCCACATCATTATAATATTTCATATTAATACTTTGTACGATACTTATGTCGGTATTATGACAGCTCCATTTTAATTCGGAAGGGATATACTGACTTACGATGAGTCTGTTTTCATCTTCAAAATAAATCAGTGAGCTGTATAAAGTCTGTGCCTGAACCATGGTACCATGGCAGCACCAGAAATCACGAGTCGGTGTTCCCCATTTTTTCTTGCTTCCGGCCTTTAGCGGAAGAAAGTAAGTCGGCATTCCGGTGTTCCTGTTTTGCTGTGCCAGGAAGCCGTTATATAAATTAAGCTCTATATAGTCTGCAAAGGAAGTATCTCCGGTCCATTTATAGAGATAGGATGCGGTTCGGATCATATTATAAACCGTACAAAATTCCTGATTTGCATCACTTAAAAAGTGGCCGAGCTGAAAGGGAGGGGTCCAATACTCACCGGCTCCCTGCCCGCCGGTACAGTAATATCCGCGGTCTGTAACGGCATTTTTCCAGAAAGCTTCGGTGATTTTTCGCCATTTCTCCTCGCCGGTAACCTCATATAGCCTGGCGGCTCCATGGGACCAAGGGATACTCGCATTAGCATGACAGTTCGTCAAGGTATCCTTTCCTGCTTCCAGATCTCTGAAAACCCTCGGATTACTGTATTTTTTGGCGAGCTCCAGGTACTTTTCCTGTCCGTTTATTTCATACATGGTAATCCATACTTCCAGCATACCTGCTTCCTCACCGGCATATATGGCATGGGGATTTTTCTGCAGCATATCATCTGTCCAATCTATATACCAATCGCTTAATTTATCAAAAATCACCAGTGCCTTTTCGTTTCCTGCATCGATATAGGAGTTCATCAGGCCCAAAAGCAGTTTATGCATAACATATTGGGGGGACCAGACATGCTGGGATTTTTCCAGCTTTTGAAAATATTTTTCCGGTATTGGACCAATCCATTCACCGCCATTTAACTCCTGGCACCGAATAAGCTCGTCTATTATTTTATCAAGCTTTGCTTTTAATTCATAATCATGATCGATCGCAAATATGGATGCCGCAGCAGAGAGCCAATGTCCTAAAAAGTGCCCCCTTAATTGGCAGGTTGGTGCATCCCAACCCCAATGAATTTCATCCGTATCCGGATTGTGTAGCACCTGAAGTCCCGGTAATATGATTCCTGCTTCCAGATAAAAGTTTTGAAGCAAGCCTTGATTTTTCAGGTTCATGAGATAGCTGCGGTTCAAGTCATATCTTTCTTTAAATATGCTTGGTAAGAGTCTGACATTTTTTGATTTTATCGGTTTTAGCATGTTTTCCACCTTTCCTGTATTGGTAATTAAAATATCTAACCTTATTATAATAATGATTTACAGAAAAGTCGGTAGATAGATTCGTAGATACGGTGGAAATTTCTATATATGTGAAACGATATATGGATTTTTATAAAGCTCCTAATTAATCATTTTTCTGGTAAAGGCTTTCTTATATTGTGTGGGTGTCATGCCTTCGAATTTTTTGAAGGTCTTTAAAAAGTATTTTTCATCCGTAAATCCGCAGGAATAAGCGGCTTCTTTTATGGAGATATCATAGCTGGAAATCAATGATTTTGATATATCAATTCGAGTTTTATTAATAAAATTTATCAAGGTAGTACCTGTGGTTTTTTTGAACAGGGAGGATAAATAATCGGGATTATAGCCAAATTCACAGGCAATATCCGCGATTGTGATGGGATTAATATAATTGGCTTTAATCCACTCCATAATTCGGGCTATATTTGGTGTGATTTTTTGCTTGATTTTATAATGCATCTCAATGAATTCCTGAGATATTTCCATAACCAATAAACTGAGGGCATAGTCAACAATCTGATTTGTGTAAATGATTTCCTGCCTTGACAGATCCAGCAGCTGATTAAATAGTAAAGGAGCCCTTTGGGTGAGGGATATCTCGCCGCACTCCGGCATAATATAAAGGCTGTTGGTTTTGTCCTCCAGTGTATGCTCTAACCTGCCATTTAAAAAGGTTTCCTCTGATACAACAGTTACATCATCATTCAATCGAAAATGAACCCATAGATAAGATAATCTTCCGTCGGAGGGCTTATATCCATAATGCTCCTCACCCGCTTTTAAGTAAATATAATGTTTTGGACCAAGCGCATAATTTACACCATTCTGTGAGATGTATAAGGTTCCCTCATTTATCATAATTAAAACATTCATGTCAAAGCTGCGTCTGTGATGAAGAAATTCCTGCTTACTGATCAGGTTTCCGCAGGAAAAGTACCTTAGTGGATGGGAAGCATTTGATAAGAAATAGCGCATCTAAGTTTACACCACCTTCTGTATTTAAAAAATCCTGAAAATTAATGGCTTCAAAGCTTTTGTGTGTAATTTATTATAGCATTTTTATATCTGTTGAACAATCGGCTATTGATAAAACAAATGTTTATAAGAGAATTAATTATTAAACTAAAAAGTGAAATAAAATAATGGTTTTGCTGAATTACAAAAAGTTACAATAAAATAATATAATCAGGCTTGATTTATTGTTAATATGTATAAAGGTATATTTGATTGTTTACATCATATTTTAGGCATAGAAGTCCCATAAAATGGCTATTTTGTGTTTTTTTGATAAATTTTCCACTCTTCTGTCAATAAATTATCATAGCAATATAATTAAAAATATTTAAGTAATAGTTAACAATTATATTAAGATTTATGAAAAGTTTATTGACAAAATGGCGAGTTGATTTTATAATTTTTATAAAATATGTAGTGAAATAATACAGTATTTAGTGAAATAAAATAAATATGTTTATTTGCATCAGTGGGAGAGGATGGAAGGGAGAGGAGGTCCGAATAATTCCGGCGTTATTCATGGCTTATTGCTTTATTGGTATCCCTGATTACGCAACGAAGGCTATTGATTAAAACAGGATAAAGGGAAAAATATAAGAAAGGACGCCAGAAAGGCCTTTTATCCGGCAGTTTACTGCGAAAATATGGCGGTATCGATTACCGATACAATGAGTGGGCTTTATGAAAAAAATTTTTAGAAAGGCAATTGTGCTTGTATTGACAGTTGCTCTGATGTGCAGTTCGCTTCAATCGATTCATTTTAATTTAACTGCCTATGCAGTAGAGGGGACTACAGCTTTATCCGACAGTGAGTTGGCTGCAGCATATTCAGCGACCTCTGTTAATCGTGTATCAGTTCACGATCCATCCGTTGTTTACGATGGAAATGGAACCTATTACATATTTGGGTCCCATTTGGCCTGGGCCAAATCGACAGATTTAAAAAACTGGACAACTTTTACGAATAATATTAATATCGATTATGCAACCCTTTTTGCGAGTAATTTTACATGGGCGGCGATGGGGGACAGTGTATATGCTCCTTCCGGTAATATGTGGGCTCCGGATGTAATTTATAATGATATTCTCGGAAAATGGTGTATGTACATGAGCATTAACGGATGCTCCTGGAATTCATCGATTGCTATGCTTACGGCGGATTCACTTGATGGCAACTGGACCTATGCAGGTACAGTTATTTATTCCGGTTTCACGAATGCTGCTTATAATCATGATTTTACTTATACAGATTATGATGAAGTGACCGGTGATACCACACTTCCGTCCAGATATATTCAGTCAGCGTATACCTGCAAGGATGGTACTACGACCACGGCTGCTACTACATGGAATACCAGCACAGGAGCCCATGCAATTGATCCCTGTGTATTCTATGGTCAGAATGGTAAGTTATACATGACCTATGGTTCCTGGTCAGGTGGTATCTATATTATTGAGCTGAATAAAGCAACAGGTTTAAGAGATACTTCAGCAACTTATAATTATACTGCAAATACGTCGGATCCATATATGGGCATCAAGCTGGCAGGCGGATACCAGACCTCCGGTGAGGCTTCTTATATTGAATATATCGATGGGTATTATTATATGTTTGTGACAAACGGCAGTCTTGTTGCAAATGGCGGTTACAATATGAGAGTATACAGATCAGCCAATCCTGCAGGACCCTATACGGATGTTTCAGGACAGTCGCCTATGTATACAACAGGCACCTCCAATACAAATAGTGATGTCGGAACAAGACTGATGTCCTATTACAAATGGAGCTATCAGGAGTTCGCACAGGTAGCGCAGGGACATAACTCGGCAATTGTAAGCCCTGACGGGAAAGCCTTCCTCGTATATCATACAAGAACAAATAATGGTACGGAAGTACATAGTGTAAGAGTACATCAATTATTTACAACAGAGAATCATTATCTTGTAGCAGCACCATTTGAATATAATGGTGAAACTGTATCCCAGACCGGATATTCCTCCTCCGAGGTTGTAGGTTCCTATGAGGTTATTTTACAGAAGCAGAGTATAGACTATACAAACCTGGAATACTGTGCCGGATCGGAAATGACCTTGAATTCGGATGGTACGATCACCGGTGCATACACGGGTACCTGGACCATGGTAAACGGTAAACCCTATTGTAACCTTGTCATTGGCGGAGTTGCCTATGAAGGTCTCTTTGTTGAGCAGACTATGGAAGGAACCAATATAAACACAATGTGCTTTACCGCAGTCGGTACCAATGATGTTTGTATCTGGGGCGCCAAATATCCATCTGCTGCGGCGGCGATTGCTATGACCAGCAGTAATCTCTCTGTTGTATCAGATGCATATACCAGCATTAATCTTCCAACAACTGGCTTATACGGAACCTCGATCAGCTGGTCATCATCGGATACATCAGTAATCGCAGATAATGGAACAGTAACTGCTCCGTCAACCGATACCAATGTGACACTTACAGCACTAATTTCCAGAGATAATTATACCTATCAGAAGACCTATACGGTGCTGGTACATGGAGCAATTACAGACTATAGTCAAATCCAACTGTTGGCTTCTGCGTTTGTAGGCAACCCTCAAGACTTATCAACGAGAATGGACGGCAGTCTGTCCATGCCTAATCCATATCTAAGTAATACGGAAATTGATTATTCGAGAGGCGTAAAAATCAAATTCGATGTTCAATCAACCGGAGTAAATAGAGTTCTGGCAACCATCCTTTCCTTTATGGGAAGCGGGGGTGCAAACGGAAGGCTATATTTTACCCCTGGTTCCTACCTGGGCTATAATGCTACAGGCGGTTATTTTGACGCCAACCTGTATAGTTACGGAATGGTTACGGATTATATAGGAACAGAAAAAACCACCGTAGAAATTTCACTTACATCCGCCGGCTTTGAGGTTGATGTGAATGGCGTAAAAGCATATGATAAAACAATACTAAGCAATGCAGCAACAGGTGTGGGAAGTATAACGGATTATTATAATCTGTTATACTGGCTTACAAATACAGCTGATACCGTATATTTCGGTAAAGGCTCTTGGTGGGCAGCAGAAGGATACGATGAGGCCTTGTGTACGATCAGTAACGTATATTTTTATGCGTATCTCATGAGGCCGGATACTGCCGCAACCCATACCTATTCAGAAAATTATAATTCGGCCACAACGGTTGCGGATTACTGGACATCCACAAACCTGCAGACAGGACTTGCATTTGTAAATAAAAGAGATACCCAAAAGCAATATGCACAGTTTACGGTAGCATCACAAAGCGGTACAAGAGGAGCGGTTTCTGTTTTCCCTTCCGCAGGTCAGGTGACCGGTAAGTATACAGTAATGACTGATGTGAACTTATCTGCTGCAAATGCAACAGGATATGAAAATCAGTTTGTAATAACCAATTCCGCCAGAGCCTACACCTCCAATAATATAAATTCCGGTGTGGCATCAGGATATATTGTAAAGCTGTCAACCACGGCCAGCTCAACCACCTGGTCAATTAACGGAGGGCAGGGAACTGTTACGATTCCAAAATCAACCTGGGTCAATATAAAGGCCTTTGTTGATACCTCCGCCGGAACGGCAGTCCTGAAAATTACCAATAAAGCAACGGGTGTGGTTTTATATTCCGGCACTGTTACCATAAGCGGAACGGGAACATTACAAGGCTTATATTTCATGGGAGGACGTACAAGCTCAATTCAGATGGTAGATAATATTATTGTTGACCAGTATGTTGACGGGAGCTCTACCAGTGATATCGATTTATCCTCCTATGATTCGGCACTTGAAGCTGCGTCCTATGCCTATAACGGCTCGGCAAAGATACCTGCGGTTACAGTAGGTAATGGCTCTGATACTCTCGAAGAGGGTACGGATTATGCGGTAACCTACAGCAACAATATAAATGCAGGAACTGCGACAGTGACGGTTAGAGGTATGATTAACTATACCGGAGTAATTACTAAAACATTTACCATAGCTGCGCGGAATGCGTCAGCCTTTCATGCAGCCCTGGATACATCTTCCTATAATTATGATGGTACGGCTAAGGCTCCGGTGGTGACAGTAAAAGATGGGACAATTCTGGTTGCGGCCTCTAATTATACAGTTACCTATACGAATAATACCAATGCAGGAACTGCAACTGCGGAGATTGCATTTTCGGGTAATTACACAGGAACAGTAACAAAAACATATACGATTGAACCTAAGGAAGTCTCCACCCTGACGGTTGACTTTGGTGATTCCTCCTATGTTTATGACGGAACAGCCAAGACTCCGGAGGTCACGGTAACAGATGGTGCAACGCCTCTTGTGGAAGGCACCGATTATTCTGTAACTTATACGGATAACAAAAATGCCGGAACAGCAACGGTTACTGTAACAGGCTTAGGAAACTATGCGGGAACAGCAGCACAGAC
Organism: Bacillota bacterium; assembly: GCA_023407175.1. The sequence continues at coordinate 139,735 of JAEYMU010000053.1, read as the reverse complement.
CTTTAGTATTGCTGCCAAATCAACCACAGCCTTAGCTGTATCAGTGAATACACCGGTTGTTACCTATGATGGAACAGCCAAGACCCCGGCTGTTACAGTAAATGACGGAGGCATAACCCTTACAGAGGGAACTGATTATAGCATATCCTATAGCAATAACACGAATGTAGGTACTGCTGAAATTACCATTACGGGTGAAGGAAACTACTCAGGTATTATCAATCAGACCTTTACTATTGTTGAAAAATCAGCTTCCACTCTTAATATTATCCTAAGTGAAACAACATTTACCTACGACGGAACAGCCAAGACTCCTTCCGTTACCGTAATGGATGGATTAACTATTCTTGCAGAGGGAACAGACTATACGGTAGATTACAGCAGCAATACAGAGGTAGGTACCGCAGCTGTGACTATTACAGGGATAGGAAACTATACCGGTTCTGCGTCGGAGACCTTTACAATTGCTGCAATTGATCTGGCTGTGCTGACCGTAACATTGGATGCCGCAGCTTATACCTATGATGGGACAGCCAGGACTCCGGAGGTACTTGTGAGTGATGGGACAACCGCTCTTGTCAGGGGAACGGATTATGAGGTATCCTATGCTGATAATATAAATGCGGGGACAGCAAAGGTTACCGTTAGGGGCCTAGGTCACTATGCCGGTGAAGTTACAAGGAATTTTACGATTACTGCCGATGGAGACACGGAATTAACAGTGATCTTGGAAGCCTCAACCTATACCTATGACGGAACGGCAAAGACTCCGGGAGTTATAGTGAAGGCGGGATCAACTACACTGACAGCAGAAACTGATTATACCGTAGCCTATGAGAACAATATGAATGTGGGAACTGCGACGGTAATTATTACAGCAAAAGGAAACTATGCAGGAAGTGTTACTGATACCTTTGCGATTACTGCACGGACGGCATCTGCATTAACGGTGATCTTGGGAACTACAGCCTATACCTATGACGGAACAGCCAAGACTCCGGCATTAACGGCGAAAGACGGAGCAGCGACCCTGGCAGAAGGAATTGATTATACCGTATCCTATAAAAATAATATCAACGTAGGTGCTGCCACTATAACAATTACGGGAAAAGGAAATTATACAGGAACAACGGCACAGACCTTTCTTATTACTGCAAAGGAAGTAGCTGCCTTAACAGCAGCCTTAGAAGCCACAGCCTATACCTACGATGGAACGGCTAAAACTCCGGCCGTAACCGTATCTGATGGTTCAACCCTATTAACAGCAGAAGCAGATTATACCGTATCCTATAGAAATAATGTAAATGCAGGAACTGCGACAGTAACGGTTACAGGAGCAGGCAACTACACCGGAACAATGACACAGACCTTTACCATTACCGGAAAGTCGGCAGCAGCATTCACAGTGATTTTAGGAACCTCGACCTACACCTATGACGGAACAGCTAAGACCCCTGCTGTATCGGTGAAGGATGGAGAAACTGTATTGGCAGCCGGGACTGACTATACCGTATCCTATTCAAACAATACTGAGGCGGGAACTGCAACAGTAACGATTACAGGAGCAGGAAACTATGCGGGAACAGCAACACAGACCTTTGCCATTACCGGAAAGGCAGCAGATACATTAACAGTGAACTTGGGAACCTCGGTTTATACCTATGACGGTACGGCTAAAACTCCGGCTGTAACCGTATCTGATGGTTCAACCGTATTAACAGAGGAAGCAGATTATACCGTATCCTATACAAACAATGTAAATGCAGGAACTGCGACAGTAACGGTTACAGGAGAAGGAAACTATACCGGAACAATAACACGGACCATTACCATTACCGGTAAAGCAGCCGCTGCCTTGACCGTGATCTTAGGAGCCTCAAGCTACACCTATGACGGAACAGCTAAGACACCGTCAGTATCAGTGAGAGATGGAGCAGCTGCGCTGGCAGCAGGAACTGACTATACTGTGTCCTATTCAAACAATACCAACGTGGGAACTGCAACTGCAATAATTACAGGGACAGGAAATTACGCAGGCGCCACGACGCAGGCCTTTATTATTACCGGAAAGGCAGTCTCTGCATTATCAGTGACACTGGGGACATTATCCTACACCTATGACGGAACAGCGAAGACACCGTCAGTGACAGTAAGAGACGGATCGGTAATATTAACAGAAGGAACTGGCTATACCCTGTCCTATAAAGACAATATCAATGTGGGAACTGCAACAGTAACAATTACAGGAACAGGAAACTATACCGGAACCGTTACACAGACCTTTGCTATTACTGGAAAGGCAGCAGCTGCATTGACAGTGACCCTGGGAAAAGCCACCTACACCTATGACGGAACAGCCAAAACGCCGGTAGTGACAGTAAAGGACGGCACGGCCACATTGGCAGAAAGAAAGGATTATACCGTATCCTATAAAAATAATATGGATGTGGGAACTGCAACAGTAACGATTACAGGCATAGGGAACTACACAGGGACAACAAAGGAGACCTTTACTATTACTGCAAAGTCGGCAGCCAAATTAACGGTGAAATTGGAGGCTTCAGCTTATCCATATAGCGGAAAAGCTATTAAACCAACGGTAACAGTAAAAGATGGATCAACAACCTTGGTATCCGGAACAGACTATAAAGTATCTTACTCAAATAACACAAATCCTGGTGAGGCTGCTGTAAAGATAACCGGTATAGGGAATTATTCAGGAGCTATTACGAAAACATTTAAAATACAGCTGGAAGCACCAAAGGCTTCATTAACGGCCGGAAAGAAATCCGTCAATGTGAAATGGGGCAAGGTACCGGGGGCCACAGGTTATGTGGTTTATATGGCATCATCAAAAACAGGTTCATATTCCGCTGTATATACTGCGAATGGATCAACCTTAAGCTATAATAAGAAGGGTCTTACCTCCAATAAGACATATTATTTCAAAGTGGTAGCATTCACAGGAAGCGGATCAACTGTAGTATATAGCGATGCTTCATCGGTTGTCAGCGTAAAGGTTAAATAGCAGGTTATGGATAGAGCAGTGAAATAATCAGCATAATATTGCTCAAGAAAGAGACTGTCATACTAATTGCTTAGTTGTGGCAGTCTTTTTTTATTAGCATAAGAAAGAGATATTCATGTCTCCAAAGACAGGAACAGGATTGCGGTTAAAAGTTTGATATTTATTATGTTATCGTCTATAATAAAATCAATTAAGCATATTAATCACGGATGTTTTGAAGGATAAAAGCGATGGTTCAATGAAACGGTCCTTTGGAGGTATCTTCATGTTCTTAAAAAATAAAAGAAAACGTATGCCCTTAAAAACAGTGTATTACATGTCATTCCTTTTCTTTATTGTGATACCGATTTTAATTGTTTTGGTAGTGGCGCTTATGGTATTGAACCAGCAGTTTAAAAATCAGGCCATTGAAAATATTAAAAGAGCCCAGGAAGCTGTTATTGCGGACCTGGAGTCTGATGAAGATGTCATGTCAATGAGGCTTTCCCATATGATTTATACCAATAATAACGAGATATTGGGGTATGCGGCAGGAACAGATACAGAGGATCAAAGAATCCGGAATGATTATGAGAAAAAACTTTCCCAGACAGTAAATCTGGTGTTGGAGCCGGTCAAGGATATTATTTCAGTCAGTTTTTATATGAAGGATGGCAAACAAACCTATATTATAAATGAAATCAGACAGGCACGGGAGGAAATCATTAAAACAAATTGGTATCAAGCTGCCCTGGAGAAAGAGAATAGAGTAAGCATTGGCTTTTATGATACGAAAGCTACCAATGATCTTTATATGGGAAGCAAAAAGGATTCATTAATTCTTGTGTTTGCGTTGGCACCGGATGTAACAACAGACCGGTCACAGAAAATAGAAATGGTCATGTACTATCAATCCACAGGGGCAGCAGAGCGTATCAAGGCAAATAATCAGGCCTATCTTGCCGGAAAGAATAAATTGGGAATTTCCCAGATAACAGGAACAGAGGGAGAACTGGTTTTTTCAACACAGGAGGATAGAGAATTTTCATCGGAAGAGTATATCTGCATAAAATCACCAATCCAATTTAATAATACCACCTGGTACATTGAAAATTATATCAAAACCTCCGAGCTTACGGCAGATTTTTGGAATACGGCAATTTTAGTCCTGGGGGCAGCTATTTTGATCTTATTGCTTTCCGGCTATTATTCCAGGTATTTTCTTAGGAGTATCATCAGGCCCATTGAGGAAATAAGCGGAGGTCTCAAGCAGGTAGAGGAAGGAAATCTGGAAATCCATATATCCTCCAAGGGTCAGTTTGAAATAAGAACTATGATTCACCAGTTTAATGCCATGGTAAGAAGATTGAAAGTATTAGTCAACGAATATGAAGAAAAGATCAACCGTGTGGATATGACTCCTGCGGATTATTTCGCCGCCTTAATCAAAGGGGAAATGACTCCTGAGGAGGTTAATAAGAAATCGACGGAATTCTTTCTGGAACAATATTCGCTTCTGGGCTTCTATATTGAAAACTACAGCTCCAGGGAAAGTGAAACGGAGGGCGCCTACAGACTGATCAATAGCTTTGAAAGAAATCCCAGATTTGTTTCAAGATGCATTATTTATATGGAAAGACCGGAATTCTTTTTGGTGCTCTACCGTATTACAGAAAAGGATTATTCTTCCAGGATCATCAGTATGGTGGAGGAGCTGCAGCGCACAGGAAGTCACGAGCTGGGAGTTCAGATTAATGTTTGTATCGGGAGGATTGCTTTTGGCTATGCCGAATTTGAAAGCCAGGTAAAGGAAATAAGAGAAAAAATGTCTTTGCGGTATTTGAAAGGGAACAATGCGATTATTAATCTGAATGAAGAAAATGAAATGATGGACAAGATATTGCAGCTGGCAAAGGGATATGAAAAACTTGCACGGGCACTCTACATTGCAGATGAGAAAAATATGAATCAGGAAAAGGAAAAAATGTTTGGACTCTTTAATAGTGATACGCTGGAGGAAATCAGGCTACAGATTTATGCAGTCATAGCAGCCATCGGAAAGCAGTTTGACAGGGATAATTCAAGCTTTTTGGAGGTTTTCGGAAGGCAGAAGCATGATTATATTGATAAAATAGAGCGTATTGAAGATGTAAGGAGTATGAAGCTGTGGGTTACCAATTATTTTGCCTGGGTGATGGATTATTCGGCTTCAAAATTAAATATTTCAAACACAGATGCGATTGTGAAGGCCAAGAGATATATGATTGACAATTATGAGAATGCCGATCTGTCTTTAGCAAAGGTAGCGGAATATGTGGGTCTGAATGAAAAGTATTTTACCAACCGGTTTACGAAGGAGACGGGAGAGACCTTCTCCACCTATTTAACGGAGCTAAGGATTCAAAAGGCACAGGAATTATTAAAAAATACAAACTTTAAGGTATATGAAATTGCAGAAATGGTAGGCTACTATAATGTGGAGCATTTTAACCGGATGTTTAAAAGGCTGAACGGGATTAGTCCGGCAAGTTACCGCAAATCGATGTGAGAGCAGGCCGGTACCGGTATAAAATCCGGATATTAAAAAAGGAAAAGCGTCATGCAGATTATTTTTTGTATGGCGCTTATTATTTCGTGGACCTTCTGCTCAAAAATAAAGCAAAAATATGACATAAAAGCAAGGTTTTCTTACCTTACATCAATAAAACCAACGAAAAACCAATAAGCCTGAAATGGCAATGTGAAAAATAATCAAGAAAAATGATAATATGGAATGGTATATTTTCCGGATCATTGGTATGCTGTGCTCACAAAAAAAGGGAGGTATTTTATTTATGAGAAAAAAATTACTAGCTTTAATGTTAACCTTCGCAATGGTCACATCTGCTTTCATCGGATGCGGAAAAGCGAAGGAAGAAGGTCAAAATAATGCTGAGCCGACCAAGACATCGGAAACAGGAACAGAAACACCTTCTAAGGAAGATTTGAGCGGAACCTTGACTTTTACAATCTGGGATAACAACTTAAACACCTTCATTGAAGAAAATGATATGGTGGCAAAGTTCCAGGAACAATATCCGAATATAGATGTTGAAGTCGAGAAAATTAAAGATGATTCGGAATACTGGAATGCAATGAAGATGCGTGCATCGGCAAATCAGTTACCTGATATTATGTTTAACAAGCCCTTTACCTTATCAAGATTTAAGGATTATCTGGTGGATCTGTCCCAGACAGAGGCAGCAGCCAATAATGAACTGGCAAGCGGCTATGCGGTGGACGGGAAGGTACTTGGAGTGCCGATGACTGCCGGCTATGAGTATGTATACTATTGGAAGGATATGTTCCAGGAGGCTGGGGTAGAGGTACCGACCACCTGGGGAGAATTTGAAGCAGCCGCAAAAACACTGCAGGATTATTACAGCAAAAGCAATTCTGATTTTATGGCTCTTGCCATGGGCTTAAAGGACGAATGGCCTGATTATCCTTTTATGGAATTCATGCCGGCTCTGGAATCGGGCAACGGACAGAATTGGAATACAATGGCTACACAGGATGCACCTTTTGCAGAGGGAACAGATATTTATAATGCATATCAGAAGATATACAGCCTGTTCAGCTCAGGCGTACTTGGAAAGGATCCTTTAGGCTTAGGTAACGATCAGGCAACGACTCTGTTTGCAACAAAAAATGCTGCAATGATCGCACTTGGAGACTGGGGGCTTCAGAACATTAAAAATGGCGCAGAGGATGTATCAGAGCTGGGAACCTTCTATCTTCCTACCAGAGATACTGCATCCGATCCCTATAATGTAATTGTACAGGGCGATTCCCTGATGGGTGTAACAAATACGTCCAAGAATCAGGAAGCGGCGATTGCCTTTGTTGAATGGTTCTATTCCGATGCCTGGTATCCCAGCTATTTGAATTATGTATCCTCCGCCTCCTCCATGACGAATTTCCCGAAGGAGAAGGATCCTATTCTTGCAGAAGCCGATACCTTAAGCCCGGATAAGATACTAATTATGTATGATGGCGGCGGAGATGACTTCTCCTCGATACAAAATGAAACAACCTTCGATTATAAGAAGCTGGGCGCACAGATGCTGACGGATGGCTTTGATTTGAATGCAACACTTGCAGATTTGAATGATAAATGGAAGGCTGCAAGGGAGAAATTACAGATTCAATAGAAGATTGACAGATTATAGATGGTATGAGGGTTACATTAAGTAGCCCTCATATACTATCAGGAGGTAGTTATGACCAAATTAAATAGAAAAAGAGCTTACTTTATTGCGGTATCACTTATTATACCTGTATTACTTCTGATAGGGTTTGTAGTATTTCCAGCCTTTGATTTATTTCGCATGAGCTTTACCAATTGGGATGGTTTTTCAAAGAACAGTAAATTTATCGGAGTGGACAATTACTTATCCATGCTGGGAAATAAGGACCTGTGGCTGTCACTGAAAAACAATGCTGTTTATTTTATAGTACATCTATGTATGATACCGGTGGAGCTGGCCTTTGCAGTTTTATTAACCAGTAAGCTTCGCGGGGCAAAGTTTTACAAGACCATGGTTTTTATGCCCTATATTATTAACGGCGTGGCAATCGCATATGCTTTTTCTTATTTCTTTTCCCCAATTAACGGTGCCTTCGATGCTATTTTAGAAGCGCTGAAGCTGGAGGCCTTAAGCAGAAACTGGTTATCAGATTCGCATATTGTCAATTATGTGCTCTCCTTTGTTTCCGTCTGGAGATTCAGCGGATATCATGTAATCCTGTTTATGGCTGCGTTACAATCTATACCCAGGGATATGGCGGAAGCAGCGAATGTGGATGGTGCAAATGCCTGGCAGCTGTTTCGATTTATTCAGGTTCCGGCAATTATGCTGATGGTGGATTTCGTCTTATTTGATAATATCAGGGGAGCGCTTCAGGTATTTGATATTCCTTTTGTAATGACCTCCGGCGGACCCGGATATGCATCCTCAACCTTTACGCTATATACCATTAAAACTGCCTTCACTTATTCCAATTTTGGTCTTGCGTCGACCATGGCTGTGACAATCATGATCTTAATCGTAGCCATTTATTTTATTCAGAATACGATCATTCATGGCTTGATATTAAGGGACAGGAGGAAATAAGATGTTAAAGAAAGTGACAAGTCAGGCTTTGAAACAAATCATATGCCTATCCATGGTAATCATTGTTGTATTACCGATTTTACTCACATTGTTTGCGGCTTTGAAAACAAAAGCGGATATGGTAAATACCTCGCCCCTGCTTTTGCCGGGCTGGAATAAGATTACCCTTGAAAATTTTAAAGAGGTATTGCTGGATAAATATCTGTTGCTTGGATTTAAGAACACAGGCATCATTTTAGTGGTTTCTATTTTCTTTAATGTTATATTTGGAACAATTACTGCATTTATTATCGAACGTTTTCAATTTCGAGGAAAAAGGATTGTTGTAGCTTTATTTTTCATAGGAATGCTGATCCCCAACTTTGTTACGGAAATTGCAAGATTTCGTATTATCCAGGGAATGCATTTATACAATACCCTTGGGGCGCCTATCGTTATCTATATTGCCTCTGATTTAATGCAGCTTTATATATACAGACAGTTTCTGTCCGGGATTTCCGTAGCGCTGGATGAGGCGGCGCTGCTTGACGGATGTTCCTATTTCAGACTTTTTATAAAGATTATTTTTCCGCTCCTTGCTCCCGCTACGGCAACTGTTTGTATCATCAAGGCAATCAATATTATAAATGATATGTACATCCCTTATTTATATATGCCGAAGAATAAACTGCGTACGCTTACCACCTATATCATGAATTTTGCAAATGCCCAGCAGGGCTCCTGGCAGCTGCTGGCGGCGGGAATTATAATTGTTATGATATCCACGATTATTATCTATGTTTTTTTCCAAAAATATATTATAGCAGGAGTTACGGCAGGTTCCGTAAAAGAATAAGAAGAAAGAGGGGAGATTGTGTGAGGGCCGATATCAGTTATTTGGATCAGCCGGAGGTTTTTCGATTAAATCAGCTTCCGGCCCATAGTGATCATGCTTTTTATCATAGCCTGGAGGAAATGCAGTCGGGAGTGAGCTCCCTGCGGCAGTCGCTCAATGGGAGCTGGAGGTTTCGCTATAGCGTAAATGCAAAAGAGCGGCCGGCAGATTTTTATAAGGAGGAGTTTCCCTCCGATGCCTTTGGTGAGATTATGGTGCCCGGTCATATAGAATTAGCCGGGTATGACAAAATCCATTATATCAATACCATGTATCCATGGGAAGGACATCAGTTTCGCAGACCGGCCTACAGCTCTGGGAAAAGAGAAGGGGCAGAGGGTTCCTTCGGCAAAGTGGATTATAATCCGGTGGGGTCGTACCGGAAGGAATTTGATTTGGAAAAAGGACTGCTGGGCAAAAGAGTCTGCATTTGCTTTGAGGGAGTAGAGCAGGCAATGTATGTCTGGCTGAACGGTGAATTTGTGGGTTATGCAGAGGACAGCTTTACCCCGTCAGAATTTGACTTGACTCCGTATATCAGGGAAAAGGGTAATTTACTTGCGGTTGAGGTGCATAAGAGAAGCACGGCAGCCTTTCTGGAGGATCAGGATTTCTTCCGGTTCTTTGGAATTTTTAGAGATGTTATATTGTATGCAAAGCCGGATATTCATATAGAGGATATGTGGGCAAAGCCGGTTTTAAGTGAAGACAACGCCTCGGGCAGTTTGGCGCTGGATTTAAGGCTGTCCTTTCTTAAGCAGCCCGGAATGATAAAGGTAACCTTAAAGGATGCTCAGAGCATCCTCTGTTTTCAAAAAACCGTTCCAGTCAGTGAGAAAATAGAGCTGCAGCCGGAAATAATCAAAAGGGTAATCCCCTGGGATAATCATAAGCCCTATTTGTATTTATTAATGATAGAGGTCTATGACTCCTTAGGCAGCCTGGTTGAGGTGGTGCCCTATCGAATCGGCTTTCGCAGGCTTGAAATAAAAAATAAAATTATTTTATTAAACGGAAGCAGATTAATCCTGAATGGTGTAAACCGCCATGAATGGAGTGCCGAAGGAGGAAGGTGCATCGGCAGGAGGGAAATGGAGTGGGATATACAGCTGCTTCTGGATCACAATATCAATGCGGTAAGAACCTGTCATTATCCGGATCAAATACCCTGGTACCGCCTGTGTGATGAGAAGGGTATCTATTTGATGGCAGAAACAAATCTGGAATCCCATGGCTCCTGGCAGAAGCTGGGGAAAGTAGAGCCCTCCTGGAATGTGCCGGGCAGCCTTTTGCAGTGGAGGGAGGCGGTTATTGACAGGGCAAGGACTAATTTTGAAACCTTTAAGAACCATACGTCCATCCTGTTCTGGTCCCTGGGCAATGAATCCTATGCAGGGGACAATATAGAGGCTATGAACCGTTTCTTTAAGGAAAGAGACAGCAGCCGCCTGGTACACTATGAGGGGGTATTCCATAACAGGCAATACGATAAAACAGTTTCCGATGTGGAAAGCCGTATGTATGCTTCCCCTAAGGAAGTCATGGAATATCTTGAGGCTAATCCGGAGAAACCCTTTATTTTATGTGAGTACATGCATGATATGGGAAATTCTCTTGGAGGAATGAAGTCCTATATGGATTTATTGGATCAATATGAAATGTATCAGGGCGGCTTTATCTGGGATTATATCGATCAGGCCCTGTTTGTCACGGATGAAATAACGGGGGAGAGAGTACTTCGTTATGGAGGAGATTTTGACGACCGCCCTTCTGATTATGAATTTTCAGGGGATGGAATTGTATTTGCGGACAGGACCGTAAAACCGGCGCTGCAGGAGGTGAAGTATTATTATGGAAAGTATAAATAAAGGGATAGAGCCTGGGAACGGAGAGCTTCGCCTCGTGTATGGTGACTGTACCCTGGGAGTACACGGAAGGGATTTTGGCTATATTTTTTCCTATCAGCAGGGAGGTCCTGAATCTCTGGTAATTAAGGGAAGAGAATGGCTTTACCGTGTTCCGAAGCCAACCTTTTGGCGTGCCACAACGGATAATGACAGAGGCAACAAATTTCCGATACGCTCCGGTGTGTGGCTGAGTGCGGATATGTTTATGGAATGCACGGAGATAGAGCTTTTTGTTGACGACAGGAAGGCAGAGCTGCCCATAGCACCGGAAAATAACAAATATTCAGAGAATGAAACCGCCCAAAGGATAAAAATATTATTCCGCTATCATACGATTACCGTACCGGCCGCCAGGGTAGAGGTTTCCTACGAGGTGACTCCCGGCGGAGCTATGGAGGTGGGCGTACATTATTATGGAAATGAAAAATTACCGGAGCTTCCGGTCTTTGGAATGCGTCTTATAATGCCGACGAAAGCAACCGGATATCGTTACAAGGGCTTATCCGGGGAAACCTATCCGGACAGGATGGCAGGAGGGGTCGCCGGGATTTATGAGATAGAGGGACTTCCGGTTACGAAATACCTGGTTCCGCAGGATTGCAATGTCCATATGCAGACAGACTGGCTGGAGGTATATCGGAATACAACACTGGATAATTCATACCGGGCAGAGGAAGGCTTTGGGCTTAAATTTTCGAAGGTCGATAAGGAATTTGCTTTCTCCTGTATTCCGTACACCGCCCAGGAGCTGGAAAATGCCACTCATCAGGAGGAGCTTCCGGCAGCCAGGAGGACAGTGGTCTGCATTCTGGGAGCTGTCAGAGGAGTTGGCGGTATCAACAGCTGGGGCGCCGATGTAGAAGCCGCATATCATATTGATGCAGGAAAGGATATTTCCTATTCCTTTGTGATTTCAGGAGTATAAATTAGTTTCCGAATAGAAATCATTTCTTCCCCGGGACCTGTCACCCTCCCTGCAAGGCTGGATTATAATATAATTACCGAAAAATGGCTGCAACTGCTTGACAATTTGGTCTATATAATATAGACTAAAGGCGCAGGTCTATTAATTATAGACCAAAAAGGAGGAGCAGCCATGAAAGAATATAAGCTGTCACAAAGTGAGATAAAATTCGCCGATTTGGTATGGCTTCATGAGCCGATCAGCTCAGGTGAACTGGTAAAGCTATGTGAAAAGGAGCTGAATTGGAAAAAGTCCACTACTTATACGGTTCTGAAGAATCTGTGTGAAAAAGGCATCTTTCAGAATCAAAATACGGTCGTTACATCCCTGATTAAGAAAGATGAGTTTAGCGGGAGACAGAGCCGGCGCTTTGTGGAAGATACCTTTGAAGGCTCATTACCTAAATTCCTTACGGCTTTTATAGGAGGCAGAAAGCTCAATGACCGTCAGGCTGAGGAATTGAAAAGGCTGATTGACGAGCATAGGGAGGAATAGCTATGGCAGATTTATTTCTCACTATTTTGAATATGAGCCTCACGGCAAGCTATGTAATCCTGTGTATCATGCTCCTTCGGCTGCCGTTAAAAAAGCTACCGAAGGCCATTTCCTATGCACTTTGGAGCATAGCGGCCTTCAGGCTTCTGTGTCCCTTCTCGTTTGAGAGCATGTGGAGTCTTCTGCCGATCAACACTTCGCCAATTCCGAAGGACATAGTGTATCAGCAAACACCCCAAATCAACAGCGGCATTTCCGCCGTTGATACCTATGTAAACAGCTCTTTACCCACTCCGGCTCCCGTTGCCAGCGTAAATCCACTGCAGATATATGTGGAGATAGGTGCATATCTTTGGCTTCTGGGCATTGCCGTCATGTTAATCTACAGTATCGTTTCCATACGAATCCTCAAAAACCGTCTGAAAAATGCACGGTATATCGAGCAGAATATCTATGAGACGGATAATTTGAAAACCCCCTTCGTGCTTGGAATTTTCAGACCAAGAATTTATATTTTTACCGGACTGTCGGCAGAGGAAAAAAGCTATATTATCCGGCATGAACAGATACATATTTGCCGGCGGGACCATATCATCAAGCCCTTTTCCTTCCTCGTCTTAAGCCTTCATTGGTTTAATCCGCTGGTATGGATTGCTTTTGTCCTGATGAGTACGGACATGGAGCTTTCCTGCGATGAAAGAGTGCTGGGAGAAATGGGTCGGGAAATCAAGAAAGCCTATTCTACATCGCTGCTGTCGCTGGCGTCCGGCCGTCATATCATAAATGGAAGCCCCCTTGCCTTCGGAGAGGGAAATGTGAAAGGCCGGATTAAGAATATATTGAATTACAAAAAGCCCGTATTCTGGATGGTAGCGGCAGCGATTGTTATTGTCGCAGCGCTGGGGATTGGCCTGCTGGCAAATCCCCAAAATAACGGACTTACACAGAAAGAGGCGCAAGAAATTATTGAAGAAGAATATCCCTCGCAGCAGACAAAGCTTGAACCGGCTGCCGCCAATTGGTCGCCGGAGCAAACCATAAGCGTTGATATGGCACAGCTCGACTATGCTTCCGATGATATTGTGATTTTTCATGACTATTTCGGACTTTTTGTTTATGACCTTGACGCACTCCAAATCATCCGAAGCCTGGATTTAGAGCCACTTAATTGTGAGGAAGTACAGGGGGATAATTACTGTGATGTCACAGTCAGCCGGGATGGCACTACGGTGCAGCTTCATCCCATGAGCAGTGAGAAGATGTATGTTTATAATGTTTCGGATAACACTCTGATCGAAACAGCTTTTCAGAAAATGGAGGACCAGTTCGACAGCTTTGTCCCGACAGAGGAGCTGATTAATTTTAAGGTGATTGCACATTATAGCCATAATTCCGTCAAGTTCGGTACAGGCAAATACGGGTATCTTTATACCTATGACTGGACGCTTAGTACTTTATCCTATAGCCGTGGTGATGTGATGTATGCGCTATTTGGCATAGATGAAAACTACCAGGATGATTGACAAAAGGCTAGGATGTATATTAAAATTCAGATAGCCATTCGGCTCAAAATACCTTACGGAGGAAGCTGCTTCATGAACATAACAAGAGCTGATAATTTACGAAACCAAGATAATAATTTTAATCCATCGGGTTGCCTGCGGCAAAGAATCCTGCTTCTGGTCCTCCTTAGTCTGGCCGGTATGCTTTTGCTGGCTTTTCATCCGGCTGCAATAGTCCATGCGGCGGATAGCACCTCTCTGAAAACAACGGTTACCGCAGGTAATACTACAAGTTTATATGAATATCTTGAAAATTCCGGTATCAGTGAAGATTGGATGAATTCGGACATTGCCTATAGCTCCTCTAATAAGAAGATCGCCACAGTGACAGCGAGTGGGACGGTAAAAGGTATTTCTGTCGGTAAAGCTAAAATCACAGTCAAATTCGAAAGCTGCGTCTGGTCCGATAAGGCAGAGAAATTTGTAGTAAAAACGATGAAAAAGTATGTCAATGTCACTGTTCTGGCCTCGGATGGTTCCACTGACCAGCGGACCTTTGAGTATACAATCAAGAATAAAAAAGTAACCATCACCGGTCTGAATAAACAGACGGCCAATATTATCATACCGAAGCAGATTTCCGGCTTCCCGGTGACGGCTATCAGTAATTATGCTTTTTCGAGTAATGAAAAGCTAAAGAGCTTTACCTGTTTGAGCAATATGGAAACAATCGGAGACCAGGCGTTTATTGACTGTGTGAATTTAAAGAAGGTCGTGCTGAGTAACTCCGTAAAGACGATTGGGGAAGCTGCTTTTTATGATTGCAGCTCCTTAACCTCCATTACCTTAAGCACAGGACTCCAGGAAATTAAAGCAAGTACCTTTGAGGGCTGCAGCTCCCTGAAGAGTCTAAGCATTCCGAAGAATGTGAAGACGATCGGAGAAAGTGCATTTTGCGCCTGCGAAAAGCTTGTGACGGTGGAGGGAGGAAGCGGAGTAACCAGCATTGGATATGGCGCCTTCAGTAACTGTAAGAAGCTTCAATCCATTGATTTTATCCGCAATGTGGAAGAAATCGGAGCATATGCATTTGATAGCTGCGAATCGCTCACCAGCCTTCCCTATTTAGAGGCTTTGGAATCAATATCCGAGGGTATCTTTGAAGGTACGCAGCTTACGGAGATTTTTGTTGGAAATAAAGCTGACTATATAGTGATTAATCCCTTGGGTGAGGTTAATATTGTTTTAACAAAAACAAAGGAATGGAATGTATACGGGTATTCCTTTCAGAACATAACGCTTCCATATTCCCTTAAGGTTAAAAAGGGAAATGTTACGGTGGATGAAAAGGAGCATACGATTACCCTTGAAAATTCAGGTGCAGTAGTTCTCTCACTAACCACGGAAAAAGGTAATTTGAATGTCAATATCAACAGTGAAGAGCTGCAATATTATACAAAGGAGGAATTTGAGACCGAGCAAAAGGCAGATGAAATCATAGCAGAATTAATTACCGATTCTATGTCTGATTTGGCAAAGGTTAAGGTTCTTCATGACTATATCTGTACCCATACCAACCATTATATTGTTGTACCCGACAAATATGTCGCGACTGCATATGGTGTTCTGATTCTGGGTAACGGTTCCTGTGCGGGCTATCAGGCGGCCTATAAAATGCTGCTGGATAAAGCAGGGGTAGAAAACAAGAACGTAATTGGCCTGGAAAATATTCATGGCTGGAATGCAGTCCGTATTGACGGTGAATGGTACCATGTAGATACCAGCTGGGACAGTCTGTATGATTATAATATTTATTATGACTGGTTTATGAAAAACGATGCGGAGTTTTATGCCAGAAGCGATAAGGAAACGGACCGGCTTTTTAACCTGGCACATAAAATAGAAGGTACAATCAGCACATCAACGAAGTACTCCTCTGTAGATTGGTACCATTGGAGTGAGTAAACCCGGATCATGTAAAGATATCGGGAAGCTCAATTGCAGAAACAAAAGCAACTGATAATAAAGCGCCGGCACATATTGGTGAAATGTGCCGGCGCAATTTTTTATTCCTGGTACTAACCTGAGTAAGTATTGATTAATATTCAGTGCCGGATATTTACACAGGTCAGTATTGGCTGTGCTATATAGAGCATTATCCGTAACACTTCTTGCAAGGGGTTAAGCCTCTGGCCTTTGCTTTTTTTAAGGTGGTCTTGGTGTATTTTCCGTTGCCGCACTTATGTGAATGATACTTTTTGCCGGTGGGAGTGACATAAACATAAGTTGTCTTGGCTTGAACATAAGTAACCGCAGGGATATGTAATTGTAAAGTAATAAAGTCAGGGGCTACCGCAGTAAGTGACAGAGAAAGAATAATAGTTAATAAAATACGTTTCATCCGTTTCATTTTTTATCACCTCAATGTTCAGTAGATCGCATACTGCAAGCAAGCTTGCATATGCTCATTCCGCTTTTATTATATCACAACATGAAAAAATATCCAGCCTTTTATCAATTTCTTACAAAACGAGCTCCTGGTTTAGGAGGTTATAAAAAAAATACTTAATTAAAAAAAGGTACCCTGTATTATATATATTTTTTAGGTAATATGGATACAGAGATTATTACAAACAATCAGAAATAACGATGCCATGATTAAAATAGAAAATTTGAGATGTCCGGGACTATAGGAATGCACATTAACTTCGCAGAATAAATCAGAAGGGGAGAAAATACAATGATGACATTAAAAACCGACCGACTGATGATTGAAATTGCCGATCCGGCCCAGGTGCTGGCAAAATCCTCACGCTTTGAACCGGCAGGGTATATCAATGAGGTGGTGCTGGATGATAAAATCCGGTTTTGTGCTTCCGAGCCTAAGAACCTGTTCCATCCCTTTACCGGAGGCCGGGGATTATGCTGTGAGTACAATTTTGATGTCAGTCAGGAGGCCTCCCGCGGAGAATATTTTCCTAAAATGGGTGTGGGATTAATCCGTAAGCCCGATGATAAAAACTATATCTTTTACGGAAAATATGACAAAATCCTGCCCTTTCCGGTCAGTTACAGAAAATATGGGAGCAGGGTGGTATTTAAGACCCAGGCACTGCCCTGTATGGGGTATGCCCTGGAGCAGGAAAAAATTCTGGAGGCAAAGGAAAACCGTCTGACCATAACAAAATATATTAAAAATACGGGAGAGAAAACAATTTCAGGGGAGGAATACTGCCACAATTTTTTAAGTATCGACGGAATGGCACTGGGGCCTGACTATGAATTGAAAATGCCCCAGGTAACCGGAATAGAAAAGGCGGCTAACATATTAACGGAAGGGAAGCCCTCCGCTTTCTGGGGTACGGATGAGGGCATAACGTTAAAGGAGTATCTGGCAGAGCCCTCCATGATGTATCTTGAGAAGAACGTTATTTCGAAGGAGGCACCATTTACCTGGATTATGTCGGAACGCAGGTCACGGGCCTCTGTCACCTGTGCGGAGGCCTTTTCTCCGGGAAGAATTGCCCTCTGGGCAGTGGACCATATTCTTTCTCCGGAGGTCTTTCGGCAATTTATGTTAAGACCGGGAGAAGCTGCTTCCTGGAGCAGAATGTATCTTTTTGATTGTATCTTATAATAAATATAGTCCTCTCTTTCAGGGGCTGCTGCGGGATGACAGGTCTACCTTCATTATGCGGCAGCCCTTTTGCTGTGCACCCGGCGGCATGTACACAACCTAAAATAAAAAAAGAAAACCAGAAACAAAAAAAGCATCATTATATATAATTCTACACCTTTTATAATAAAAGTACAGACAGACAAAACAAAATTAAAGGTGGGTATATTCAAAGTGAAAAGAAAAAACAGGAAAAAAATAATACTTGCCTGTATCGTAGCGATAATTCTGGTATCGGTGGTGTTGGTTATTATAGTAGTGAATCGAAGAGAAGACAGTCAGGCATTATGGGAGGAAGCAGCGAACACCTACCATAATGATTTATTTGGCGATCATGTATATATTTTTACTCCCCAGGATGATCCGAAGAAGGTTCAGGAGGTGCTGGATGGGATATATGAAAAGCAGGAGGCAAACCAATTTGGCACGGAGCGCTATGCGGTTTATTTCATGCCCGGAACCTACGATGAGGCCATTGCGGTGAATGTAGGCTTTTACATGCAGGTGGCAGGGCTAGGCGTGCTTCCCACCGAGACGAAAATCGAAGCGCTTCAATGCACGGCCAGATGGCTGGGTGATGACACCAATCATAACGCCTGCTGTAATTTCTGGCGGGGAGTTGAAAATATTGAAATAGGCAGCAATACGATGTGGGCAGTGTCACAGGCCACCTTTATGCGCAGGGTCCAGGTGGACGGAGCTCTTTATCTGCATGATGATTATGGCTGGTGCAGCGGAGGCTTTCTGGCTGATTCCAATATCGAGCTTATGACGGATTCCGGCTCCCAGCAGCAGTGGCTCTCAAGAAATGATAATTGGAAGGCCTGGCTGGGTGACAATTGGAATCTGGTATTTGCCGGACTGGAGGAGGGAGCCGCACCGGAGGGAACCTGGCCGGTATATGCCTATACAACAGTCGAAGCTACGCCGAAGATTCAGGAAAAGCCCTTTCTTGTCTACGATAAAACGGAGGGCTTTGGAGTATATGTTCCGGCTTATAGAGAGAATGCAACCGGTACCTCGTGGAAAAACGGTTCTGAGGGAGAATTTATATCCCTGGACCGGTTTTATATTGCCAAGGCCGGAGAAGATACGGCAGATACCATCAATGCTGAACTGGCAAAGGGGAAGAATCTGATTTTAACCCCCGGAATCTATAAGCTTACAGATGCAATCGAGGTTACGAAGCCGGATACCATCGTGCTGGGTATGGGACTGGCGACTCTTGTTCCCCTGGAGGGGAATGCGTGTATGATAACCGCGGATGTGGACGGGCTGAATATTTCCGGAGTACTGTTCGATGCAGGAGAGAAAGAATCGGACAGCCTCCTGGTAGTTGGGGATGAGAAGCTGGAGGCACAAAGAGGTGATGGCTATATCTCGCTAAGCGATCTGTTCTTCCGGGTAGGAGGAACCACCGCCGAATATGCGGCAAAGACAGATAACTGTGTGGTCATTAACAGCGGCAATGTCATCGGTGATAACTTCTGGGTATGGCGGGCGGACCACGGGGATAACGTGGGCTGGGAGCTTAATACCGCCAGAAACGGAATCATAATCAACGGAGATCATGTAATCATGTATGCCCTGATGGTGGAGCATTTTCAGGAGTATCAGACCATATGGAACGGCGATAACGGGATTAACATCATGTATCAGAGCGAGCTTCCCTATGATGTGCCGAACCAGGAAAGCTGGAAGAGCAGCGGCGGGACGGTGGACGGTTATGCCTCCTTTAAGGTAGGGGATGAAGTTAAGAATTTTGAAGCCTGGGGCATCGGTATTTACTCCTATCACAGGGATGCGGTGGTAAATGAAGAAAGTGCAATGGAGGTGCCCGAAACAGAGGGTATAAAAATACACAATATCTGTGCGATCATGATAACCGGCAACCCCGGTATTTCCCACATCATCAATGAAGACGGGGAAGCCTGCCTGACCGGAGGTGAACGCCAAATCATCCGGGAATATCAGAACGGAATTATAAAATAAATTCACAGCAGGTAATTGGGAAACCAGTAAGAGTTAATATTTTTTCGAACAACAGATACAATTTCGGAGCGGAAGGAGCGTTGGAGCGGAGAAATTTGTATCTGTTGTTCGAAAAATTCAGTAGATTATATTGTTTCGCAATTACCCAAATAAATTCACAGCAAGGAGGGGAGAGCCTTTGGAGGGATATGCGTTTATTGACGAAAAAGGTACCTTTACGATTAAGAATCCGGAAAATTATAATTATCTCTATTTTCCGCTGGCAGGAAATAAGGGCTTAAAAAGCTGCTTGACGCCAAATCTGGGAGGCGACAGCAAGGGAGATCAAAACAGCTTTGTATCAGAACCTGTGTCGGCGGAAAATCTTCATAACAATAAGGCAACAAGAAACTTCTGGTGTCACATTGAGGGAAAGGGCAGTTGGTCCGTAACCGGAGCCTCCGCCCGGCAGATGGCGGAGAAATTTACAAATGATCAGGACGCCAGTGAGATAAGGGCAGGATTTATGTGGCATGAGTTGAAGCGCTCCTCGTTAAGATATCAGCTGGAGGCATCGGTGACCACCTTTATTCCTGTTATGGAAAATGCGGAAATCATGCTGATAACAATTGCAAATACAGGACAGGAGGAGGTAACCTTCACTCCTACTGCGGCCCTTCCCATCTATGGAAGGAGTGCCGATAACCTGCGGGATCACAGACATGTGACGTCACTCCTGCATAGAATCCGGACAACGGATTACGCAGTTTTAGTTACACCCACCCTATGCTTTGATGAAAGGGGACATCATATCAATCAGCTCACCTATTTTGCAGCCGGCGCCATGGGAGAGGGAGTAAAGCCCCTGGAATTTATCCCGGTGGCAGAGGAGTTTCTCGGAGAGGGAGGTAATTATGAAGCTCCCCTCTGTGTTATAGAAAACAGGGAGGGGGTAAAGGCCGGATATCATTGTGAAGGCTATGAGGCAGTCGGCGGAATCCGGTTTGCAAAAGCCACCCTTAAGCCGGGGGAATCAGTCTGTTATCAGCTTCTGACCGGCTATGGCGGGAAGGAGAGCGAGATAGAGGCTTTACTGGAGCAATATACAAAAAGATCAATGGTGTTAAAGGAGCTCGAGGCAGTCAAGGCTTACTGGAGAAGGAATGTGGATGTGGACTTTCATACATCAAGTCCGGAATTTGACCGCCTGATGCAGTGGATCGGCTTTCAGCCCACGCTTCGCAGGATTTTCGGCTGCTCCTTTCTGCCCCACCATGATTATGGCAAGGGGGGACGGGGCTGGCGTGATCTGTGGCAGGACTGCCTTGCGCTGCTCATATTAAATCCGTCGGGAACCCGCCAGCTTCTGCTGGATAATTTCGCGGGAGTCAGAATTGACGGAACGAACGCTACCATTATTGGAAGCAGGCCGGGAGAGTTTACCTCGGACCGGAATCATATTACAAGAGTGTGGATGGATCATGGAGTATGGCCCTTCCTTACACTGAAGCTGTATCTGAATCAGACCGGGGATCTTGGGATACTGGAGGAGGAGACTATATATTTTAAGGACGCCCAGGTCATGAGAGGGACTCAGAGGGATGAGATACCCTCCGGGGATACTCTTTTAAGGGACAGCAAGGGAGATGTATATTACGGCACTGTTCTGGAGCATCTTCTGATACAAAATCTTACGGCCTGTTACGAGGTTGGGGAGCATAATATCATCCGGCTGCGGGGAGCGGACTGGAACGATGCCCTGGATATGGCCCCGGAGCGGGGGGAAAGCGTTGCATTTACCAATGCATATGCCGGAAACTTAAGGGAGCTTGCCGCTGTACTAAAGGAGTATGGAGGGGTAACAGGAAAAAATGACATCCGATTAGCCAGGGAAATTGAGCTTTTCCTGACAGAGACCGGGGATTTCAAGATTTCTGCTTTGGAAAAATCGGAGCGCCTTAAGAATTACTGCAGCAGCTGCTTTCATGAGGTAAGCGGAGAAAAGGTCTCCGTCAGTATTTCGTCTGCTGCAAAAATTTTAAGAAATATAGCTGATGCTATGACAGGGACGATCAGGGAGCAGGAATGGATTACGGACCATCTGGGCCATGGCTGGTATAACGGATATTATGATAATAACGGAAGGCGTGTCGAGGGGCAGTTTGAGTCCGGTATCCGTATGATGCTGACCGGACAGGTGTTTGCGGTAATGGCAGGGACGGCGACTGACGAACAGGTGGCCGAGATTGCAAAAAGTGCTGATTTCTACCTGTACCGGCAGGACATCGGAGGCTACCGTCTGAATACGGATTTTGGAGAATTAAAAACGGACCTTGGAAGAATGTTCGGCTTTGCCTATGGACATAAGGAGAATGGGGCTGTTTTCTCCCACATGGCCGTCATGTATGCCAATGCCCTGTATCAAAGGGGCTATGCCAAAGAGGGCTATAAGGCCTTGAAGGCTTTGGCGGATCAATCCCTGAATTTTGAGAAAAGCAGGATTTATCCCGGAATTCCCGAGTATTTTAACCCCAAGGGAAGAGGTATGTACCATTATCTTACCGGGGCTGCCAGCTGGTATCTGCTTACGGTTATTACCCAGATGTTCGGAATCAGAGGGGAATACGGGGATCTGCTGCTGGAGCCGAAGCTCCTTTCCGGACAGTTTGACCGGTACCATGAGGCAGGGGTAAATCTTAATTTCCGGGGTAAGAAATTACGGATTATCTATCGCAACCAGATGGAAAAATCCTATGGGGAATATCAGATCGGTTCCTGTGACTTAAATGGTATCAGGATTGAGGCAAGAGGACAAAGCTTAAGAATACCGTCCGGTTTGCTGGAGGATTTATCTGATTCCAAGGAGCACTGTATCAAAGTCGATTTAAAATAATTAAAGGGGAGACTACAAGGATGGGACATTCAGGAGAATTTGTCATAAAAAATTACGAAAAAAAATCAACCTTTGCAAGCTTTCTTCCGGGGATCTCCGGAACTCACGGCATTCCGATCTGGTGTCATTACGTTAATCGCGGCCAATGTATTGCAAGCTTCGGGGTATGTGACAAGGACCATGCGATCATGGAGTTTTATCCTGCTCATCAGTCCTATCAGAACGTAAAGAGTTGCGGTTTTCGTACCTTTATCAGAAAGGATGGGAAATATTCAGAAAGCTTTGCGGATGAGAACCGGAAGCATTCCATGACCATCAAAATGAATGAGCTGGTCATTGAAGAAATCAATGACAGGGAGAAGCTTACCACCACAGTTGTGTACAATACCCTGCCGGGTGAAAAGCTGGGAGCACTGATGAGGAAGGTGACGGTAAAGAATACCTCGGATACAGAGGTTGACCTGGAGCTTGTTGACGGAATGCCTGCCATCATACCCTATGGAGTGGGGATGGAGAGTATGAAAACCATGGGGCAGACGACGAAGGCCTGGATGCAGGTGGAATATTTGGAGACGAAAATCCCATATTACAGAGTACGTGTCAGCATGGAGGATACCGCTGAAGTAACGGAGGTTCTGGGCGGTAATTTCTGCTACGCCATACAGGAAGGAAAGGAGCAGCTCCAGCCGATTGTTGATCCTGAGGTTTTATTCGGATATGACAATTCGCTTACAAGGGCGGTTGTTCTTAAGGAGGAAGGACTCAAGGGGGTTTTAGGCAAAACCCAGAACATAAAAAACCTGTTGCCCAGCGGCTTTTATTGGGCGAAAGAAACACTGGCCCCCGGCGGGGAAATCACTATATATGAATTGTTTGGCCAGGTGGAGAGCCGGGAGCTTTTGAAGGAATTTTTTGAAAAGCCAAGGGATGGAAGCTATTTTGAGCAGAAAAGAGAAGAGGCACAAATTCTTGCCGAAGGGATCTGCAGTGTCATTGAAACAGAGACGGCGGACACAAACTTTGATGCTTACTGCCGTTATTCCTATTTTGATAATGTTCTTCGAGGCGGATATCCGATGCAACTTGGCAGCAATAAGGTTTTCTATCTCTATTCCAGAAAGCATGGGGATCTGGAGCGGGATTATAATTATTTCTCCATACTGCCCGAATTTTATTCCCAGGGTAACGGCAATTTCCGGGATGTTATCCAGAACAGGCGCTGCGATAATTTTTTTACCCCCTTTGTGGAAAGGGCTAATATTAAGAGCTTTTTCGGCTTACTTCAGCTGGACGGATATAATCCTCTGATTATTGAGAAAATTACATATTATATGAAATCAGAGGTAGCCGAGGCCATATTAAAGGACCTGCCGGAGGAGGTCCGAATTGCTCTGTGTGATTTTGTAAAGGAACCCTATACTCCCGGAGCTCTGTACCAGAAGCTGGATGGATTAATCGAGGAGGAAGAAAAGAAGACCCGTATTTTTATCCATATTATTGATTTTTCCCAGGAAGTGGTTAACGGAAGCTTTGGCGAAGGCTATTGGAGCGACCACTGGACCTACCTTTTGGATCTGATTGAGAATTATCTTGAGATTTATCCGGAGTATGAGCGGGATTTATTACTGGAGGAGGATTATACCTACTTTCTTTCCCGGGTTAATATAAATAAGCGCTGCAAACGATATGAGGAGACAAAGGAGGGAATACGCCAATACCATGCCCTTAATCAGGAAAGCAAAAGAGAGCCTGGGGAGAAGTTCCTTTATGGCGGCTTCGGAAAGGGAGCTGTTCATAAGGTAACCCTGCTGGAAAAGCTCCTTCTGCTTTGTACGGTCAAATACGCGGCGCTGGATGCTTACGGTATGGGTATTGAGATGGAGGGCGGAAAGTCCGGCTGGAATGATGCTTTAAACGGCCTGCCGGGAATGCTTGGCTCCTCCATGGCGGAAGCCTGTGAGCTGGGCAGAGTGCTTAATTATACGGTGGGCGTGCTTAAAAAATATTCAATGAAGGTCAGCATTACGAAGGAATTGGGAATGTTGACTGAAAAGCTTGCGGAAATTGACCGGGAAGAGAAAGAACACATTTTATCGGATCAGGAGCTGATGGACTTCTGGAACCGGATCAACGACGCAAAGGAAGAGTATAGAGAATCGACCTATGAAGGAATCTCCGGGGATAAAATGACCTATGACAGCGATACGCTGCTTCACTGGCTTGAGGGCCTTCGTGAAACGGTATTTCATGGCATTGAAAAGGCCCGTGCCTACGGAGGAACAATCTGTCCCACCTATTTTGTGTATGAGGTTACCGAGTATGAGAAAAGAGAAGAGGGTATATTCCCGGTGCATATGAGAGCCGAGGCTCTGCCTCATTTTCTGGAGGGACCGGTTCGCTATCTGAAGCTCTATGATGGTCTGCCGGAAAAAAAGAAATTATACCAAAATATTAAAAACAGTGACTTGTATGACCAGGTACTTTCGATGTATAAATTAAATGAATCCCTGGAGAATACCTCATATGAAATAGGAAGGGCCAGGGCATTTACCCCGGGTTGGCTTGAGAACGAGTCCATATGGCTCCATATGGAATACAAATATTTGCTTGAAATCTTGAAATCGGGATTATATGAAGAATTTTTTACGGATTTTCATAAAGCGGCTATTCCCTTTTTGGATTACAGAAAATACGGAAGAAGCATACTGGAGAATTCCTCCTTTCTTGCAAGCAGTAAAAATCCCAACGAAAGAATTCATGGAAAGGGCTTTGTGGCAAGGCTGAGCGGGTCCACAGTGGAATTTATCAACATATGGAAGCTCATAATGTTTGGCGGAGCGCCCTTTTTTGTCAAAAACGGAAAGCTTGCTTTAAGATTTTCGCCGG
The DNA here is from genome assembly GCA_023407175.1 of Bacillota bacterium. The sequence continues at coordinate 114,404 of JAEYMU010000053.1, read as the reverse complement.
CCATGCCCAAATACTTAATCCGGGAGGATAACACAGTCAAGGCGACCTTTTTGGGAGACATTGAGGTAATATACCAGTTTGAGAGAAAAAGAGATTATTATCCCGGTAATTATACGGTGACTCTGATCAAATTAATTTATAAGAACGGTCACACTGTTGAGGTGTACAGTGATATGATCACCGGTAAATCGGCGGCGGATATCAGAGATAAAAAAATAGTATCGATGACAGTTACCATAGTATAAGGAGGAAGCCATGGAAAAGTCAGGTGTTGTAACGGTTACGACGGATTACAGCCGCAAGCTCTATTGGGAGGAAGAAATATTGCCCAGATCAGCGGTGGAGGACTGTATGAAGGTCATTAATATCTATCCGGAGGTTACCGGTCAGACAATCAAGGGCTTTGGAGGAGCCTTTACCGAAGCCTCGGCAACGAATTATGCCAGACTGGAGGAGGACTCGAAGAAGTCTGTGATCGAAGGATATTACGGTGAGAAGGGGCTGCGATATAATCTGGGGCGCCTTACCATGAACAGCTGTGATTTTGCAAAGGGCAATTACTGCTATATTAAGGAGGGTGACGAGGAGCTGACAACCTTTGATATCAGCCATGATCTGGAGGAGATTATTCCAATGATCAGGGACGCCTTGGGGGAGAGCGGCAATGAAATCGGATTTTTAGTATCGCCCTGGTCCCCGCCGGCATTTATGAAAACAAACGGTGAGATGAATAACGGAGGACAGTTAAAAGAGGAGTACTATAGGGTATGGGCAAGGTACTTCGCAAAATTTATCAAGGCATATGAAAGGGAGGGTATCCGGATTGGCTCTCTTACGGTACAAAATGAGCCTGCCGCAACTCAGACCTGGGATTCCTGCATCTACAGCGGGAAAGAAGAAGGGATATTTGTCAGAGATTATCTGGCATCGGTCCTTAGGGAGGAGGGCTTGGCCCATGTCGCCGTATATGTATGGGATCATAATAAGGAAGAAGCCTATGACAGGGCGAAGGAAAGCATTTCCGTTGCTGGTAAGGATATCACGGGAATTGCGCTGCACTGGTATACCGGTGACCATTTCGACAGTATCTCTATCATACGGTCCATGTTTCCGGGAAAAGAGGTTATCTTTACGGAGGGCTGTGTGGAGTATTCCCGTTTTGCCGATTCCGGAGAGCTTCAAAAGGCTGAGATGTATGCCCATGATATGCTGGGGAATCTGAAAGCCGGAATCAGTGCCTTCTTCGACTGGAACCTGCTTTTGGATTTTGCGGGAGGGCCTAATCATGTCGGCAACTTCTGTGCTGCACCTATGATGTGCAGCGAAGACGGAAAGCTTGCCAGGAAGAGGCTGACCTATTACTATATCGGACATTTCAGCCGCTACATCAAGACTGGCGCTGTCCAGATAGGAACAACCCGTTATACGGATCAGCTGGAGACAGTCGGCTTTTTAAATCCGGACGGGGAGAGGGTCCTCATATTGCTGAATAAATCCGACGTACCGTTAAAGGCTGCCCTTCGGGAAAATGGCAAGGGCTTCACTGAATTTGTTATTAATACACATACAATCAAAACTATCTGTTGCTAATTTGTTGGTTTTACCCAAAAAAAGATACCTTTTTAAAATAAAGACAATTATATCAAAAAAGAATACCCGATATAATTAAATCATCAAAAACACGTAAAGTGTTTAATATAAAAGGAGGATATTTTATGAAATTGAAAAAGTTTGTTTCTATCTTATTGAGCTGCTTTCTGGTTCTTTCTCTGGCAGCTTGCGGAAAATCATCCGAATCAAGCAGCGGTGATGCAGATTCCAAGGATGCTGGTGTAACAAAGGCAGCAGATACGGACGATACCGATGCTTCTTCCGGTGAGAAGCAGAAACTGGTGGTATGGACTTTAGCAAATGACTTACAGGACTTTGCCACTAAATTTATGGAAAGCAATCCGAATGTTGAAGTTGAGACAGTAGTAATAGCTCCGGCTGATTACCCGACAAAGGTTCAGTCCGCTTTACTCGGAGGAGCTACAGAGCCCGATATCATCGTTGGTGAGCCTCAGATGCTTGAGGATATGTATGATGCCGGATTTTTCGAGGATTTAAACCAGGCACCGTATAATGCTCAGGATTATGCCGACCAGATCGTAGATTATGTATGGAAGGTAGGACAGGATAAAGACGGTATCCAGAGAGCAATCTCCTATCAGATTACACCTGCGGGTATCTATTACCGCAGAGATATCGCAAAGAAGGTATTTAATACCGATGATCCGGCTGAAATTGGTAAATTATTTGCAGATTACAGTACCATTTTAAATACAGCAAAAACACTTAAGGATGCCGGCTACAGTATTTTCTCATCCGATGCGGAAATGGGTTATTTCTCGGGAGATTCGGCATGGGTTGTTGACAGTGCATTAAATGTTGATCAGGCAAGATACGATTATATGGATTTATGTGTTTCCTTATATCAGGGTAATTATACAGCATATGCTACCCAGTGGTCCACACCTTGGTATCAGGCTATGTCCGGCCCGGTTCCGATCCTGACGGCTAATACGGATATCAATGTATGGGGAAGTGCAGATGAATTTGCGGAAGCTACTGAGGGTATGGAGACAACAGAGGTATTTGCATATGGCCTTCCTTCCTGGGGCGTTCTGACCATGCGTGATAATGTAAAGGATACATCAGGCCTTTGGGGAGTTTGCTCCGGCCCGTCCTACGGCTTCGGCGGCGGTACTTACATCGGTATCAGCGCCCAGTCCGAAAGAAAGGATGTAGCTTGGGAATTCTTAAAATTCTGTACCCTGACAGAAAGCACTGCAAACTGGTGGATTGATTTCTCCCAGGGAGATACAGTTTCCTTGATTTCTGTTCTTGAAGCTCATTCAGAAGATGCAAATGAAGTATATGGTGGGGAAAATTTATATAAATTCTGGCTGGAACAGGCACAGGGAATTGATTATTCCAAGGTTACGAGATACGATAAAGCAATCGGTGACGCATGGGGACAGGCGATCACTGCCATCAAGACCGGAGAGAAAACCAAGGAAGATGCAGTAAATGAATTCTATGATGTAGTAGAGTCCACATATCCGGATATTAAAGTTAATAGATAGTAGAATATTAGATGGTTATTGCAGGGGCTGTTGTAAATATTGATTTTGCAATAGCTCCTCATAACTATGGCAGGAGGTAAATGAAATGGCTAATTTAACAGCAGCTAAGAAAAATGGGAAGAAGAATTATAATAACATAGCCTATCTATTTGTTTTACCTTTTATTGTGATCTTCTTAGTATTTAATGTTTATCCGGTATTAAGGACGTTGTATTTGAGCTTTACCAGCTACAAGGGCTACGGTGATATTATATTTACCGGAGTCGATAACTATGAAAGAGTACTGAAGGATAAATTCTTCTGGCGTTCCTTATGGAATACGGTCAAAATCTGGGGCGTCAACATTGTATTACAGTTGGGTCTGGCATTCTTACTGACCGTGATTTTCAGCGATATTAAATATAAAGTAAAAGGACTTAGTATTTTTCGTGCATTATTCTATTTACCGAATTTGATTGCCGCAACCAGTGTGGCATTTTTATTCCGGACATTACTGGACTGGAGATACGGAACCTTCAACCAGATTATTAATAGCTTGGGATTAACCGACTCTCCGGTTAACTGGCTTGGACAGACCGCCACGGCGGGAACCACAATTGCAGTGATCAGCGCATGGATGTGGTTTGGCAATTCCTTTATTATGCTGATGGCGGGGGTTCAGGGTATCTCAAGGGATTATTTTGAGGCAGCCGCGATAGACGGCGGCGGAAGATGGACTGTATTTGGTAAGATTACAATTCCGCTGTTAAAACCCATATTGCTGTATGTAACAATCACCTCGGCAATCGGCGGATTGCAGATGTTCGATTTACCGTACCTGATTTCAGGCGGAACGGCAGGCAACCCTTCCGGTTCCGTTCAGACCGTGGTTATGTATCTGTATAAGTTTGGCTTTGAAGCACGTCAGGTAGGCTATGCATCCTCAGTCGCATATGTACTGTTTATGATTATACTTGTAGTTTCTGTCTTGCAGTTTAAAGTATTTAACAAGAAGGAGGATTAGCCATGGCCGATAAGGTAAAACGTTCATTACTGTACCTGTCTTTAATTATACTTGCTGCCGTATGCCTCCTTCCCTTCGCCTTGCTGATGGTTAATTCCACAAGAAGCGGCGGTGATATTGTAAGCGGCTTTACCTTTATTCCGGGAAATGCCCTTGCGGATAACTGGAAGACGGTTTCTGATTATTTCAATTTATTCATGGGTATGTTGAACAGCCTTAAGGTAGCAATACCGGGCACCATACTGACGGCTTATTTTTCCGCAATTACGGCCTATGCGCTGGCGGTTTATACCTTCCGGGGCAATAAGGTGATTTTCGGAGTAATCGTGGTATTCATGATGATCCCGGGGCAGCTGGGCTTGATCGGATTTTATAACCTTTGTACCAAATTGCATATTATTAATACCTACTGGCCCCTTATTATACCTGCAATAGCAGCTCCCGGTACTGTGTTTTTCTTAAGGCAGTATGTAAAATCGGTGTTGTCGATAACACTTTTGGAGGCTGCCAGAATAGATGGAGCCAGAGAAATTCACATATTCCATAAAATTGTGCTGCCAATTATGATGCCCGGAGTTGCCACCATGTCAATTATGGCTTTCATTGGAAACTGGAATTCCTATCTGATACCATTGATTATATTGAATACGCCAAAGAAGTTCACACTTCCTGTTATGATAGCCAGTCTCAATTCTTCTACCGACATTACGGCAAATCAGGGAGCAATCTATCTGGCGGTAGCAATTTCCGTAATTCCGATTCTGATTGTATTTGCCTTCTGCTCCAAATACATTATCAGCAGTATTTCAGCAGGCAGTGTTAAGGAATAGGCTAGAAAATCATATAAAATAAGAAACAGGACGAGTTCATCATTTTGAGGGACTCGTCTTGATTTTTAAAGTAAATGTATTACAATAAAAACAGGAGCAAAAAAAGGATTTTATTGGTATAAGCAGAAAGCTGCAGATACTTAAGAGGGAGAAAGCAATGAAAGACACAAGATCAGGTCGTTCCGTTAATAAAATATGGATACCGGTGTTATTGACAGCAATATTGATTGTTTTAACCGGCTGCTCCTCCCATGCACCTTCCCGGGATAAGAGTGCAGGCAGTGAGGATTTACCGGGCTGGCAGAGGGATGCAGAGGATGAGGTGACCTTTGACTGGTATATCAACTATTCCTGGTTTGCAACCGGCTGGGGTGACAATATCGTATCAAAAACAATCACGCAGGAGACAGGGGTCAGTATTAATTTTATTACACCTATGGGAAATGAAAAAGAAAAGCTGGACGCCCTGATTGCCTCCGATGCACTTCCGGATATCATTACCCTTGGCTGGTGGGAGCCCGAGGTTAGTGTACTGGAGGATAAAGCCATGGTATATGCCCTGAATGAGCTTGCCGATGAGTATGATGCATATTTCTGGAAGGTTGCAGATGATGAAGTAGTTAACTGGTACACAAAGGAGGATGGTAATCTGTACTGCTATCCCAACTCTACCTGTACCCTTCAGGATATAGAGGAAAATGATAATATCGGCTCCAATCAAACCTTTCTGGTGCGCAAGGATATTTATGAGGCAATTGGAAGCCCGGACATGACAACCCCGGAGGGCTTTCAGGCGGCGGTCGAAGCTGCGGTGAGGATGTATCCGAAGATTAAAGGAGAGGATTTAATTCCGGTAGGAGCCCATGCCTTTACGGAAACCGGATGTGTATCCTTTGACCAGTATCTGCAGAATTTCCTGGCAATCCCCTTTGAGAAGGACGGACAATACTATGACCGCTATACGGACCCGGAATATATGAAATGGCTGAAAATGTTTCGAGAGCTCGGAGAAGAGGGCCTGCTTTCCGATGACATTTTTATCGACCAGCGCACACAGATGGAGGAAAAGCTGGCCAAGGGGAGATATTTTTGTATGATTTACCAGCGCAGCGACATGATGGCCCAGGAAAAAGAACTATATAAAAATAACCCGGAAAGCATATATATTGCTGTTGACGGGCCCAGAAATTCAAATGGAGACGATTATGTTCTCCCGACAAGCAGTATTAACGGCTGGACGGTTACCTTTATATCAAAGCGCTGTGAACGGCCTGACCGTGCAATAGAATTTCTGGCTTACCTGATGAGTGAGCAGGGGCAGAAAATCACTTATCTGGGTGTGGAGGGTGTTACCTATGATATGGTGGAGGGAAAGGCTGTTATGAAGAAGGAAGTGTCAAAGCTTTTAAATACGGACAGAGAGCAGTATGATAAGCTCTATGGTGCGGATGATGCGTACTGGATGCTTCAAAATAATGTCATGCAGCTGGAATGGTATCAGAATTTGGAGGAGCCGCTGCGGCAGCTCGAGGAATGGACCTATCCCTATTCACAGTATATGGGGCAATATGAGTATTATTTTCCGACGGATTCAAAGCTTGGCTTCGCTGATATGCAGATCAAGAAGCTGTGGAGTGAAACACTGCCCAGACTGCTGCTGGCCACCTCGGAGGATAGCTTTGACGATATTTTGGAGGATTTTATAAAGAAACGGGACGAGCTGGGATACCAGGAGGTTATGAAGGCCTGCACCCTGCAAATGAAACAGTCCAAGGAAAAGCTTGGTATCAAATAATATCACGGAAGCGGATCATATATGAAGAAAATAAAGGAAAAGCTCCTGGGCTTAAAATTGAATATTAAGTTTACAGCGGTGATTATTGTTATCGTCATGATTCCGATCGCAATCCTGGCCGGTATCCTGTTTCATAATATGAAGATTAATGTGGTGGACGATAATCTGAATTATATGAATTATACCATGGAACGAAGCTATGACCAGATTTTGACGAATGTGAATGCCATCAATATGACAACGCAGTTTTTTCTGAACGACAGCGGCCTCTTGGAGTATCTGAAGGCCGCCAAGGAGAATAGGGACATAACAACCCAGGAGAAGCTGGAATTTTATAATGAAGATATTCCGGCTCTGGAACGGCTTGTCAATAATAATCCGTCCCTGTACCAGATTCGTGTTTATGCCATGAATGACAATGTTCAGGAAATGATGCCTGTTTTATACAATAGCAGCCGGATGCACAAGCTTAGCTGGGCCTCGGACAAGGAGCTTTCCGGCTGGAAATTCGATTATAAGGATAAGATTTTCGCTTCCTATACTTTGAACCAGAATGGGGCTCTGATATCTCTTGTAACCTTGATTACGGATTACGAGGATGGCCAGATTGGTACCATTGAGGCGGCCATGAAAATGGAAACCATGTTTCCCAGTCTGTATGAAAATATAGAAAATGAATGGAGCTGCCTGGTAGATCAAGATCAAAATCTGTATTTTGGAGATAATCAGAAAAAGGAATCCCAGGAGATTGTCGAAAGGATACTGAAAAAACTGGGTGGTACCACCCAGGAAACGAATTTTTACATGGAGATCAATGACCGTAAGCTGGTGGTTGCCTGCAAGTCAATTAAGGAAATCGGTGTGACCTTAATCAGCGTCAATGATATTACCAGGGAAGTCAGTTATGTATACCGGATGAGTTATATCTTTATCGGAGCAATCATAATTATCATGATACTTCTCGTATTTGTGATCAATGCCGTAGTAAAATACCTGCTTCGCCAGTTTTATGATATCATACACTCAATCCGGGAGGTTCAAAAGGGCGACCTGGATGTTGTGATTGAAAACTGCGGTGACGACGAAATGGGCGAGCTGGGTACACAGATTAACAAAATGCTGTCCCGGATTAAGGGACTGATGGAGGACAATATAAAGCGGGAGCTTCTGGTCAAAAATTCCGAAATACGGTCCCTCCAAAATCAGATTGATTCCCATTTTATTTATAATGTTTTAGAATCCATCAAAATGATGGCGGAAATCGAGGAGGAGTACGAGATATCCAATGCAATCACTTCCCTCGGAAAGCTCCTTCGCTACAGTATGAAATGGAGATCCGCCACCATTACCGTTGGCGAGGAGATAGAGTATATCAAGGACTATCTGGCGCTGATTAATTTAAGATTTGATTATGAAATTTATCTTTCGTTAAACTTACCGGAAATCATTTTAAAGCAGGAAATACCGAAAATGTCCCTTCAGCCCATTGTGGAGAATGCAATTTACCATGGAATTGAGCAAATGGCGGAGGATACGAATATCTACATTAAGGGTATTGTGCTGGAGAAGGACTGTGTGATTGAAATAACGGATGCGGGCAAGGGAATGAGTGAAGAGGAGGTTGCTGCCCTTTATAAAAAAATGGATGGCGAAGTGGAGCCCTCGGGAGGTTCAGGAAACGGCATCGGCTTGAAAAATGTACGTGACAGGATCAAAATGACCTTCGGACCGGATTACGGAATCGAAATTGCTTCAAAGTCCGGCTGCTATACGAAGGTGTCAGTCCGCATACCGCTTAAGCAGAAGGAAGACATTGAAATATCATAAATTGCGGCAGAATGGAGGATTAACATGAAGACGGTATTGGTGGTTGAGGATGAAAAAATGATACGCAAGGGAATCAAAGCGATGATTCAAAGAAGCGGAGTTCCAATTGAGGTAATCATTGAATGCAGTAACGGGGAAATGGCGCTGGAAATACTGCGGGAAGAAGAAATTGATGTTATGCTTACGGACATCCGGATGCCGAAAATGGATGGAATTACACTCGTGAGACAGATGCAGAAGTTAAAGCACGTTCCCATCACCATTGCAATCAGCGGTTATGATGATTTTTCCTATGCGGTAGAGATGATGAGCCTTGGTGTACGGGAGTATATTCTAAAGCCGGTTGACCGCAATAAAATAAAGGAAATATTTGAAAAGCTGGAACGTGAAATCGAGGACAGCAAAAAGATCGTTCATGAGATCAGGGAAATCGGCTATCAGCAGCTAAGATATCTTTTGCTCACAGACAATATGACAAGGAATGAAATCATTTCCAATTCCGAAGTTTTTGAACAATATCTGTACGATGAGGAATTCCGTGTATGCTGTGTTGAAGCTTCCCAGGAATTTGAAGCCGGGGAGAATTATATCTACCTGAACGGTGTCGGCGATCAGGGGGTATTCATCTTAAAGGAAAGCAACCTGGGGCTGCTGATCAAAAATGAGTTGAAATTCATGAATGCGGGTATCAGTGCGATGCACAAAGGTATATTTTCCTTGAAAACAGCCTATGAGGAAGCCCTGTATATGAGACAGAAGGCCTTTTGTACGGGAGAGCCGGGTCTTTTCTTTGATGAGGAGCGGGAGGAGAAGAAAGAGCGGATTATCGTCAGTGAGAAATTTATAACACCGGAAAGCAAGCTGCGGAGGGTACAGCTTCTGGGGACGGATAAAACAGAGGAAATCGCCGATCAATGGAATAAAATCTTCCGGGAAGTCAGGAAGGGAAGGCTTTCCTGGAAATTATTCGAGGAGCTGACCTTGGATTTCCTTGAGGAAACCCAAAAGACCTATCGGAATATCATACAGGAAGAAACAGAGAAGCCCATGGAGCTGAAGCATATTTTAAAATATAATAATATTACCACCTATGAAGAAAAATTTATGGAGTGGACTCTGGAGCTGCATGAAAAAATCAATAGTCAGTTCGCAGTGAATAAAAATAAGCAGAAAATAAATCAGGCCATTCAATATATTAATAAAAATTATGCAAAGGATTTGAATATGGCGGTGGTATCCAATTATATTTCCATGAATTATTCTTTGTTTTCCTATTCCTTTAAGCAGTATACCGGCAGCAATTTTGTGGATTATCTGAAAAATATCCGGATCAGTGAAGCAAAGCGTCTGCTTAAGGAGACTGACATGAGAATTAATGAAATCAGTCAGGCCATCGGCTATGATAATGAAAAGCATTTTATGAAGATGTTTAAAAGCACCTGCGGTGTATCTCCCAGTGAATACCGCAAAAACATGCAGCATTAGTTCTTGATAACAGCAACCGGACAGCTTTTTTTCACCAGGTACATCTTTTTATCCGCCTCATCAAAGAGCTCGTCCGTATCGTAGGGATTAGCCAGCTCGGCAGCATTTGCCAGGGAGAACCCTCCACTGACTGTGATGTTATAGGGCTTGGAGCTGAGCTTGTTATAATGACTTAAGTATTTATATACATTATCAATGAGGTCCTTTGCCGTATTGCTATTATAGCCTCTTGCTAATATAAAGAATTCATCTCCGCTGAATCTCGCACAAATATCACCATGATTTGCACTGGATTCTATCGCATGGGCGATGACCCGTATGGAAAAATCCCCTTCCTGATGGCCATACTGATCATTTATGGTTTTCAGACCGTTCATATCAAATACAAAACAGCAGATCGTATCCTTAGCCTTGACCGCTTCCTCAATCAGGCTCTGTTTCTGGCGGTTAAAGCCGTATGTATTGAAAAGGCCGGTCAGGAAATCGTTCAGATACAGGGTTTCCAGGCGGTTAACCAGCATTAAGGTTTTCTTGGCGTCATAGATGCTTTCCAGCATCTGATTGATGATCTGAAGCCAGTGGATTAATTGGAAGTGGTAAGCAATCTGGTTATTTTTATAGGCAATGGCAGTATAGCCGAATTCCTTTTCTTCAAAAAAGAGAGGGGTAAAAATATAGGCTGATTGGGAATTCTTATATATGAAATCGGGCAGGATGGATTTTTTGGTAAAGCTGCATTCGGGCAGACGTTTCCCATTTTTTACTGCCAGCTTAAGCAATATGGTATCCTCATCCGGTATTTCTTCTTCCGTTAAGGTTAACTCCCGGATGTGATTGGATATTAAATCCCAGTCAGAATATAAGCAAAGATAGAATTCCGAACAATTATCCAGCTCTTCTATGGTATCGGAAAGCAAATCCATGCCCTCATCGATATCCGTGATGCCCTGAAAATTAGCGGCCATACGCATGGAATCAATGATAGAGCTTTCCAGCTTTTCAATACGCTTCATTAATTTCCGGTCAAAGAGGATGGTGTTTGGCTGATCGGCGGCCTTGCAGCCGCAGGAGGCGCCAAGTACAGGCTCGGCATATACGGTAGTAGAGGCCGGAATTTCCTGCTTATGGATCATCTTCATCAGGTGTTCAATTGCCGTTGTCCCAAGCTCATAGACAGGAAAGGACACGGTGGTCAGCTTGGGCGTAATATTCTGCCCTTCTTCCAGATTATCACAGCCGGTAACGGCAATATCCTCCGGTACGGAATATCCGGCTTTTAAAAGCGCTATCATGAGCAGCAATGCCATACGGTCATTGTAGCATACGATGGCATCGGGCTTGTCTTCCTGAAGAAAATAGGAGAAGGCCTTGGTGACAGCGGTTTCACTGTAATTGCACTCATAAGTATCATAATTGCCGATGCCCCGCTGATTTTTTGCCATGGCTTCCTGATAAGCCCTAAGCCTTAGCTCTGAATAATAGGCCTCCTGATTGCAGCCCAAATAACAGATGCGGCTTAAATGATGTTCCCGGATCAGGTGCGTTACGAGTTGTCCGGTAATTGTATTATTTTCCAATATAATGGAAGGAAATTGCTTGCTGCTGCGATTGATTTCGATGATAGGGCAGGGGCATTTCTCCTGTAGAGCGAGGCGAATCCTATCACGCAATTCCAGAGAAGGATAGGTCTCGGAGGCGAAGATAATACCCTGAAATTCATTAAAATTGGGTACGCGAAGAATGCTGCCTTCCCCAATCCCGTATTTACCGAGATTTTCACCATCTGTGGTATGAAAAATTTCTACGATATAGCCATAGTCGATTGCCCTGTCAATAATACCCTGGCAGATATTCTTCTGATAATCCCCGAAAATATGGGAAATAAATACTCCGATTTTCTTGGCGTGATACATGGAAAGGCCTCCTTTACATATATTATATTTTAAGCCTTATTATGGAATAATTCAAGAATAATAAGCAGTACGCAACGATAAATCGCCTGATGAAAAATGTCGGGCACAAAAAATAAAGGGAGGATGAACATTTGTCTGCATAATGGGCCTCCCCAATTCATATGGTAATTTTCTATACGTAATCCTTCTGTTTATCTGATCATCAGCCGGTTAATATTGTTTAAAATCAAGAGAATATCGCTGTCATCTAAGGTCTTCAGACCTTCTACAGCCTTTTGGATCAACTCCGGATTACCGACGCTCTGATCAAAAAAGTCTTTGGGTGTAATATTAAGGTATTCGCAGATGTTTAAAAATTCCGTCATAGAGGGTAAGGTACGTCCTGAAACAATGCTTTGGATATAACTCCTGCTATGTCCTAACTCCAGGCTCATTTTATACTCGGAGATACCTTTTTTAAGTCGCAATTCAGTAATTCTGTCACGAATATACGCTTCATTCACTATTATCACCTCACAGTCATATTTTCATTTTACACCGCTCTAAGTAGTATAATTACCGCTATATGCGTTAATTATTATTGACATAGCACTCTTGAATCGGTATTATATTAATAATTAAATATTTTTAGCGGTAATTAATTTTATTATTCGACAACTATAAATAGCAATGAAACAATAGAAATAAGAAACAGTAAGAAAGGAGCGACAAAATGTCTGAATATTCCGGTGAATTAGAGTCCAAGTATTTTATTGAAAAGAATTTGGAGTGCTTTACCAAAAAAAATATCTATGATAAAAATGGTAATTTGCTGCTAAGTAAAGATAAAAAAATAACGGATGAGATTAAAATAAAGCTAAAAGAGCGTGGAAATTATTATCATGAAAAGTCAAACGGTTTTGACAAAAAGAAAAATACTGTTCTTGCCCCGATTATTCAGACCTTTGGAGAAAGAAAGAATATCCGTAATCTCCGCAGGATGGAGCAGCCTCATAAGATATTAAACAATATAATATTTGAATCCAAAGCCAAGCCCTGGTGGATCTATGTTAATGCCTTAAGTAACTATGTGGACTGGATCTATACCCACTCCATTGATGTTGCTATGATTTCGTTAATGATGGCAGTAGAACTGGGATATAACGATAAAGATCAGTGGAATATCGGATTGGGTGCTTTTCTGCATGATGTTGGTAAGCTGCTGGTCCCGAAAGCCATCATACAAAAGCCTGGTCCTCTGTCCGACATAGAAACAGTTTGTATCCGGCAGCATTGCGAGTTGGGTACAAGTTCCCTTAAAGCATTTGACCTTCCGAAAGAATGTACGGATATCATTTTGCAGCATCATGAGCGCCTCGACGGAAGCGGATATCCCAAGGGGCTGAAAGAGGATGAAATATCCCTCAATGCCAGGATTGTGATGATTGCCGATGTTCTTGACGGAATATCCTCCCCAAGGCCTTATAAGCAAGCACTTAAAATGGAAGCAGCAATAAATATACTAAGACTTGACGAAAAGAAATTTTCGCAGGAATTGGTTCTTTTGCTGGAAAAAGTATTGGAAATATAAAGGGGAAATTTGACTGCAATCCTGGCCATATGAAAAGAAAAGCATGTATTATTCTTCAAAAAAACAGGGTAGCCAAAATCTATCCCATTGTTTAAAGTGATAATAGGCATGGAATATAGTGGAGTAAAGTACAAGTGTATCTCCCGGACTAATGCCGGCTTTTATGCGCCTGAAAACAGGAGGAAAAAAGGGAAAATTGCAGTTTATTAAAAAGGGAGGAAGCGTATGATGAAAAAAATATGGAAGCAGTTGATGGCTGCGCTGCTTGTGATTTCGATTGTGGTTTCAAACGGAGTCATCACAAATTATGCAAGTGCAGTTGTAAAGCTGGAATTAAGCTCGTCAAATGTTACAGTCAAGGTAGGAGAAAGTAAGAAGATCACCTTGAAGAACGCTCCGGAGGGTGCAACGCTCACCTGGTCAACCGAGAATGCCAAGGTGGCTAAGGTAAAAAGCGGAAAGATTACGGGTGTAAGGATAGGAACCACAACTGTGTCATGTAAGGTTACTTATAAGCTGAACCCTAAAAATGCAAGCAAAGTCACAAAGACGCTGAAGCTAAGTGTTACTGTAAAAAGCGCCTACAGTGACAAGTCAAACATAACATCAGCCCATAAATCGGCAAATGGAATTACTACCAAGGATAACGGCCAGATGAGAACAGAGCTGACATCCCAGGACCTGGTAAGCTTCATGGGACAGGCCTGGAATTTAGGAAATTCCCTGGAAGTTACGGATGCTTCCGATGCAGCTACAGTTACCGAATGTGAAACGGCTGCGGGGAATGCAGTAACAACACAGAAAATGATTGATGGGCTTAAGGCATATGGCTTTAATGCCATACGTATTCCCGTGGCCTGGTCCAATATGATGTCCCAGGATGGTAAGTATACCATTAATGAGGAATACTTCGACCGTGTTGAAACCGTTATGAATTATGCCTTGAATAATAAAATGTATGTCATTATCAACATTCACTATGACGGCGGATGGTGGGGACAGTTCGGCTCAGCGGATGAAAAACTTCGTGCCGAGGCCTGGAAAAGATTTGAGTCCTTCTGGACACAGATTGCAAACCGCTATAAGGAATATTCCGACCGTCTGGTTTTTGAGGCGGCCAACGAGGAGCTGGGAAATCGTCTGAATGATGAGATTAATGGGGTTGCAGGAGTCCTGACCGAAGCGCAGCAGTATGAGATGGTAAACAAAATCAATCAGAAGTTTGTGGATATTGTCCGTTCCACCGGCAAAAATAATGCAACCAGGCATCTTCTGATTGCCGGCTTTAGTACGGATATCACCAAAACCTGCGACAAAAAATTTGTTATGCCGACTGATACCGCGAAGAATAAGAAAACAAAACTTAGCATTTCTGTTCATTATTATACTCCTGGGACGTTCTGTATTGCCGAGTCCGATCAGGGCTGGGGCTATTCCGATTCCTGGGGAACGAAGGCCGATATTGCAGAGCTGCATGCTCTGTTTGATAAGATGACAAAGTTCACCGATGCCGGCTATGGTGTTATCATTGGCGAGTATGGCGTACAAAGCCCGAATAAGGATGGTATTCCGGCATTCATGAAGGAGGTAATTTCCTACAGCGCCATTCTGGGATATTGTCCGGTGCTCTGGGATAACGGCGGCTGGTACAACCGCATTGCCTGCAAATTCAAATACAATGATGTGGCACAGGTATTTCTTGACGCAACAGGATCCAAGGTCGCTCTGGTAGACGGCGGCTCCCTTACCGGAATCTCCAAGCTTCAGGTAGTTGATGAAAGCGAATTGAAATTAATGTATACCTGGGAAGGAACCTTTACCAAGAATGACGGCAGCAATACCTTGCAATATTATAAACAGACCAGCTGCTCCGAGGGTCTGAAGGTGGTGAATAATTCCTGGAACTATTATTTGTATTTATATGCTGATTGGGCATCGATGACAGAGCCCTGCATCAAGGTCTATGTCAAGGATGAAGAGGCAAGCACCTCGGCAAGTCTGCAGTTCGGTTATGTGGATGAGACGGACGGAATCATGGATAACGGCAATGATGTTTGGAATGACCGGGTAGAATTCCAGTCCACCGACGGATGGCTTGGAAAGTGTATTGTGCTGAATAAGAAGGCGTTGGACAAATACGGCGTGATGTTCTTATCCTCCGGTAATGGATTTACGGTTACCAAGATAGAGATTTATGACCGTGCGGCTAAGTAATGAATAGATAACAGGAATAAAAGAGTGCCCCAGGGCCAGGATTACTTTGCAATTTCATAAGTAACCGGCTTTTGGGGACTTTTTTGGGATTAACCGGTTACAGTTCAGCCTTGCAGGGAAATAGACAGTTCCCGGGAAAGAAATGTTTCCATATCGGAGCCGCTTTCGCTTAATTGCATTACACAGCGGTACATAAGGCTCCAAAATACGGAGCCTAAGTACCGGCGAATGCAAATACTCCGAATGGAGAACATTTTTTTCCCGGAACCTGTCACCTCCCCTGCAAGGCTGAACTGTAACCTTAACCAGACAGTACACCGGAAAAGTTTTTGAAAAATATAATAAAGTAGTCTATAATGAATAAATATTAGAACAAGCGCTTCTTAAAGGTAAGCAGGAAATGGGGAATCAGAATTTGAAAGTGGCGGATATGCATTGCGATACCATAACAGAGCTGTGGTATGGACGAAGAGCGGATGAGCAGGTGAATCTGCTTCATAATTCATTACATATTGATCTTGAGAAAATGCAAAAGGGAAATTATTTCTTGCAAAATTTTGCAATGTTTGTGAACTTAAGAAACAACAAGGACCCCCTGGAAGCGATTATGCAATTGACGGATTTATTTTACCGGGAGATGGAGAAGTACCCGGATAAAATCAGTATGGTGAGGTCCTACCAGGATATTGAAAGGAATAGGGAGCTGGGAAGGATGTCTGCCATGCTTACGATTGAGGAGGGCGGCGTCTGCAAGGGAAGCCTCGTCCATCTGCGTAATCTGTACCGGTTGGGGGTGCGTATGATGACCCTTGTCTGGAACTATGAAAATGAGTTAGCTTTTCCCAATTGTATCCCGGAGGGGGAATCCGACCAGCTATTCCGGTTTTACCCGGAGACAGAGCTGGGATTGAAAGAGCAGGGCCTTCTTTTCCTGGAGGAGATGGAGAGAATCGGGATGATCATTGATGTGTCCCACTTATCGGATGCGGGCTTTTACGATGTCTGGCGGCACACGAGGAAGCCCTTCGTAGCCAGCCATTCCAATGCGAGAGCCGTATGTGGCCACAGCAGAAATCTGACGGATGATATGATCAGGAAGCTGGCTGAGCGGGGCGGTGTGATCGGCCTCAATTATAATGCGGACTTCCTTATGGAAGCTACAGGCGGGGAGAACTCCTGTCGGAGTACAGCCTGTAAAATGGCGGAGCATGTGCGTTATCTTATGAATACCGGGGGAATAGGATGTGTCGGATTAGGATCAGATTTCGACGGTATAACCGGAGGGTCGGAGCTGGCGGATTGCAGTAAAATACCCCTCCTGGAAGCGGAGCTTCGCAAACAGGGCTTTCATGAAAGTGAGATAGAAGCAATCTTTTGTAAAAATGTACTGCGTGTATATAAGGAGCTATTATAAAATGGATAACAGATTAACCTTGGAGAAACGGATAGAAGCAGAGCTGAAAAGCTATGACGGCAGAATGGGCATCTATATCAACGATTTTTGCGGAAATCTTATCACGGCTCATGCGGACGAGGAATTTGAAGCGGCAAGTACGATAAAAATATTTATTCTGGCCGCCTTATTTGAGGAAATCGAGCAAGGACGAAAATCTCTGAAGGATGTGCTGGAATATAAGCCCTGTCATGCGGTGGACGGAAGCGGAATTCTGGAGGTCTTAGAGCTTGGAACGGCCCTATCGGTAATGAATCTTGCCACGCTGATGATTATTGTCAGTGATAATATTGCGACAAATATAATAATTGATTATCTTGGGCTTGATACCATCAATTCCTGCATGGAGAAGCTGGGATGTCATAATACCAGGCTGCACAACCCGCTGCATTTTGAACGGTACAGAACGCTTGGAACTACAACACCGAGAGATTATGCCCATATATTTGAAGAGCTGGCACAGGGAACTCTGATCAGTAAGGATGCATCGGAAAAAATGTTAAATATTTGTAAAAAACAGCATTATAATTCCATGCTTACAAAGTTCATACCCCCTTATTTTATGGACCCGGATAATTATACGGAGGAAGTGATATCCTTTGCGTCAAAGAGCGGCAGTATGAATGCCTGCCGTAATGATGGAGGGCTTGTATCCACACCCTACGGAAGCTATGTCATTATACTCTTCAATAAGAATTTCAGTGATGCAATGTATTATCACGAGCATCCGGCAATTGTTTTCAGTGCACGGATCAGCAGACTGGTTCTTGATCAATATCTGGCACTGGATGGCAGGCTGAAAATGTAATTGCTTGGGGAAAATAAAAGGGGAAAACACATCAATGGAGAATTATTATCACAGGAATGCCATGCGATTTTGCTGGGATATTCTGCTGGACGGGATAAACGGATTGACAGCGGGAAATACGTATGTTATAGTATACATTGATACTAAGAGGTGCATAAAGAGGTGCGGTTTGACGGCCTCTTTTTTTGCATTTGCGGAAAAATGTACTAATATCTGCATTTGTTTTACAATTAAGAAAAAAACTGCACATGGAGACTAAGATGAAAATTCTAAAAATAAAAACTGGTCTTATTAAAATACCATTGATCACTCCATTTAAGACGTCATTGCGCACAGTCGATGCCGTTGAGGATGTCATTGTCTGTATCGAAACAGACAGTGGTTTGATCGGATTCGGGGAGGCTCCGCCTACGGCCGTAATTACCGGGGACACCATCGGGTCGATCAGGACTGCAATCCATGATTACATAGCACCGGCTCTTTGCGGAATGGAGCTCGAGGATATTGACGGAGTAATGCATAGGCTTCACAGCTGTATGCAGAAGAATACCTCTGCCAAAGCGGCTGTGGATATGGCGGTTTACGATTTGTATGCAAAGAATTTGAACCGTCCCTTATATAAGGTTTTGGGTGGAAATAAACAGGTGGTGGAAACGGATATTACCATAAGCCTGGATGCAGTTGACAAAATGGTGGAAGACAGCAGGTCCGCAGTGGACAGGGGCTTCTCCATTCTGAAAATAAAGGTCGGAAAAGAAGAAAAGAAGGATATCGAGCGAATCAAGGCAATCCGTAAGGAAGTCGGGCCTAAGGTAAAGCTGCGGGTTGATGCCAATCAGGGCTGGAATGTTAAGGAAGCCGTAAGGATCATTACCGCTTTGGAGGATGCACTGCTTGATATCGAACTGGTGGAGCAGCCGGTAAATGCCCATGATTTTTATGGCATGAAATATATTACGGGTCATACTTTGACTCCGATTCTGGCGGATGAAAGCGTGTTTGGTCCGATGGATGCGGTGAAAATATTAGAAGAGCATGTAGCGGATATGATTAATATTAAGCTGATGAAAACAGGCGGAATCCATGAGGCTCTTAAAATCTGCGGACTGGCTGAAATGTACGGGATTACGTGTATGCTGGGCTGTATGCTGGAGAGCAAGGTTTCAGTAAGTGCTGCTGCACATCTGGCGGCTGCAAGAAGTGTAATTACGGCGGCTGATCTGGACGGTTGTTCTTTGTGTAAGCTTGATCCATATGAGGGCGGACCGGTATATGACGGAGCATTCATTCATATGACAGATGCCCCGGGAATTGGAATTACAGGGGTGCCTGTTAATTTTGATTAGTACAACCCTGCAATACGATATCAGGCTTTACAGAAAATTGAAAAAATATATATTGGGATTACTAAGATAAAGGCGCAGGTGTTATAGGAAGCTACACCTGCTTTTTTATCCAGGTGAGGAGGAATAAAATGGATAACGCGGTATTATTGGAGGTGAAGGACCTGGAGGTTTCTTTCTTTACGAAGGAAGGAGAGGTACAGGCAATCCGAAAAATCAGTTATCAGTTGAGACCGGGAGAGGTATTAGGAATTGTAGGAGAATCAGGCAGCGGCAAGTCTGTCTCCTCCCATTGCATCCTGCGGCTTTTGCCTGAAAACGGAAAGGTTAAGAACGGTCAGATTTTATTTGAAGGAAAGGATATTGTATCCATGACCAAGAGGGAAGTTGCTGATCTTCGCGGGAATAGAATCAGTATGATATTCCAGGACCCGATGACTTCGCTGGACCCGTTGTTCACCATAGGCTTTCAGATGAATGAAGCCTTGAAAAAGCATACGAATTTGGACAAGAAGCAAAGAAGCCAAAGGATTGTGGAGCTGCTTAGTATGGTTGGAATTAACCAGCCGGAGAAGAGAATG
Organism: Bacillota bacterium; assembly: GCA_023407175.1. Next base: position 94,454 of record JAEYMU010000053.1, on the reverse strand, counting down.
CATCAGTATCCCCATGAGTTTTCCGGCGGAATGAGGCAGAGAGCTATGATTGCAATGGCCCTTAGCTGCAACCCCGATATTCTGATTGCGGATGAACCCACCACTGCCCTGGATGTGACCACTCAAGCTCAGATCATTGATTTGCTGAAGGAATTAAAAGAGAAGCTTGGTATGGCGATTATCTTCATTACTCATGATTTGGGCGTGGTATCGGATATCTGTGATAAGATTATTGTCATGTATGCAGGCAAAATCATAGAGAGCGGTTATAAGAAGCAGATTTTCTATGAGCACCAGCATCCATATACGGAGGGCCTGCTGAATTCGATCCCCAAGATTGATTCAGATCGTTCTGCCCAGTTGGTTCCAATTGAAGGAAATCCGCCCAATATGCTGCATGTAAAAAATGAATGTCCCTTTGCACCGCGCTGCAAATACAGTATGAATATCTGCGTAAAGCAGGAGCCGCCGGCGATGCAGCTGAAGGAGGGGCATGAGACCGCCTGCTGGCTGATTATGAAGGACTGCACACAGCAGCCTGCTGTTTGAGGAGGTTAGGATACTTAGATGATGGAAGAGAAGGATGAAATTCTGTTAGATGTCAGGAATTTGAAAAAATATTATGAAATAAAACAGGGAATGTTCAAAAAAACCTCGGTCAAGGCGGTAGATGATGTGAGCTTTCAGATCAGAAAGGGAGAAACCCTGGGGCTGGTCGGGGAAAGCGGCTGCGGAAAAACGACGCTGGGAAGAACCATCCTGAGGCTGTATGAGCCTACGGACGGGGATATTTACTTTAAAGGTGAAAAAATAAACAATGCCAAAATGTACGACTACAGAAAAAAGATGCAGATTGTATTTCAGGACCCCTATGCGTCCCTGGACCCAAGAAAGACCGTAGGGGACATTATCGGTGAGGCCATGGATATTCACCGTTTATACACGACCAGAAATGAGAGGAAGGAAAAAATCCTTAATTTGATGAGTCTGGTTGGGCTAAATCAGGAGTTTTACAACCGGTATCCCCATGAATTTTCCGGCGGACAGCGGCAAAGAATTGGAATAGCCCGGGCCCTGGCAGTTTCACCGGAATTTATTGTATGTGACGAGCCGGTTTCAGCTCTGGATGTGTCCATTCAGGCACAGGTTATCAATATGCTGAAAAGGCTTCAGAGGGAGCAAAAGCTCACCTATCTGTTTATTGCACATGATCTGGCTGTTGTCAAGCATATCAGTGATCAGATCGGAGTCCTGTATCTGGGACATCTGGTAGAGCTGGCAGACAGTGAAGAATTATATAAAAATCCAATCCACCCATACACACAGATGCTCTTATCCGCAGTTCCCATTGCAGACCCGGAGGAGAGTGAGAAAAGAAACCGGATTAAGCTGGAGGGTGAAATTCCATCGCCAATTAATCCGCCGTCGGGCTGTCCCTTTCGAACCAGATGTCCCTATGCGGACCGTGAATGCAGTGAAGCTTTCCCTGAATTTACGAAGCGCTCGGATGGCCATATGGTGGCATGCTTTAAAAAATAGGAGATCAGAGGTGGAAAAATGGAGCTATTACATAAAATTTTAAAAAGATTTGGGCTGGCAATATTCAGCTTATTTCTAATTATTTCAATAACCTTCTTTCTGATGAACCTGATTCCGGGAGATCCGTTTATGTCGGAAAAGGCTTCTGCGGAGGCACGGGCCCTGCTTCGGGCAAAATACGGACTGGATCAGCCAATCTATGTTCAATATTTCAAGTATTTAATCAATCTGTTCCAGGGAGATATGGGGACAAGCTATGTACTCCAAAAAGGACGTTCGATTTCCAAGATTGTAACGGATTCCTTTATGGTTTCCATGACCTTGGGCATAAAGGCACTGATTGCCGCAATCCTGATTGGAATTCCCACCGGCTGTATTGCCGGCTTGTGGAAGGATAAGGCGCCGGATTCGGTGGTGAGAGTAATATCCTCCATCGGTATTTCCGTCCCCGGTTATGTTGTGGCCTCCCTGCTCATGATGGTATTCGCCGTAAAGCTTGGATGGCTTCCGATTTCCTATAATAAACCGGGAGGCTCGGTCATGCCCATCATAACCCTGGCTCTGTATCCTACCTGTTATCTGATCAGACTCACAAGAGCCAGTATTCTTGAGGTACTAAATCAGGATTATTTACGAACGACCAGAGCGAAGGGTATGAGCGAATTCACGGTTATCTTTGTACATGCCCTGAAGAATTCGCTGATACCGATCATTACCTATCTTGGACCATTGACGGCATCTGTCTTAACCGGCGGATTTGTTGCGGAGAGTGTATTTAATGTTCCCGGTCTTGGACGTTATTTTGTAAGTGCAATCAGCTCCAGGGATTACACCTTGATTATGGGAACTACCATTTTCTATGCTACCTTGATTATTTTCATGAATTTAGTATGCGATGTACTATATCAGGTGGTGGACCCGAAAATCAAGATGAATTAGGCTATGGAGGAAAGTTTGAAAGTAAAGGACACTTTCAAACTCCTTATCGAAGCAGTATCACAAGCGAGGCTTGTGATATGCAGGGGTGTAAGTTTGAAAGTACCTTTCAAACTATTTATTAGTGCATAGCACAATCCTGCTTGTACTATGCGGAGGGGTGTAAAAATGAAAAATAATATACTAAGTATGCAAATTAAGCTGGCTCCAAATGATTTCGAGCCGCTTGCCGCGGGATATTTCGAGGATGAAAAGCTGCAGACCCAGGAAATAGGCTTCTGGAGGGCAAGCTGGAGAAGATTAAAGGACAATAAAATCGCAATGGTGGCACTTGGGATCATCGTTGTTATTATTCTGTTTGCAATTATCGGACCTTACCTGTCTCATTACACCTATGACCAGCAGATACGAGGAGATGAAAGCATGGCACCCTGCTTAAAGCATCCCTTTGGAACAGACCGGCTGGGAAGAGATCTTTTTGTAAGGTGTATGATGGGAACAAGAATATCCCTGACCGTTGGTGTTGTCTCGGCGGTTATCGTATTGGTGATCGGATCGGTCTATGGTGCTATTTCGGGTCTGATCGGTGGAAAAACGGATACGGTCATGATGAGAATTGTGGATATCGTATATTCGGTTCCGGAAATCCTTTTGATCGTAGTAATCAAACTGGTAATCGATGCCCCTTTGGACAACCTGGTTAATACGGTGGATTTCCTGCATCCGCTGCAAAGGGTGGGCTCCGGGCTTATCGCTATTTTTATCGTGTATGGCTGCCTTTATTGGGTGGGCATGGCGCGAATTGTAAGAGGACAGGTGCTCCAGCTCAAGGAAATGGAGTATGTAACGGCGGCCAATGCCCTGGGCTGCTCGAAGAAAAGATTAATTACGCAGCACCTGCTGCCAAACTGTGTCGGGCAGCTGATCGCAACGGCGATGCTTCAGATCCCGTCCGCGATTTTTACAGAAGCATTTTTAAGCTTTTTAGGTATTGGTGTTTCGGCGCCTATGGCAAGTCTTGGTTCACTTACCTCAGACGCGCTGGGCAGTATATCATCCTATCCTTACCGGGTTATATTCCCCGCATGTATTATCAGCTTAATCATTCTGGCATTTAACCTGCTTGGTGATGGTCTTCGGGATGCACTGGACCCTAAGATGAAGAAATAGGAAATAAATCAAACTGATTTATTTATAGACGAAAAGGAAAGAGAGGATTATTTATGAAAATGAAACTACGAAGAATAATAAGTATGCTCCTGTGTGTTATGCTGACAGGTGCATTGCTGGCAGGCTGTGGTAAGAAATCATCCGATGACTCAGATTCCGATGCAAAGGGCTCGGACAACGGAGAAAGTAAAATAGCTGTTTCCGTATCCGGCGGCAGTGAGGATTCAATGAATGTTAATACAGCCTTGTCCGACACTCTGGAAGGCTTATCCGCCTGCAGACATCTGTACGAGGGACTTTACAAGCTGGACAAGGACGGCAATATCGTACTTGGCCAGGCCTCCGATGTACAGGAAAGTGAGGACGGCTTAACCTATACCTTCACCCTGCGGGATGACATTACCTGGTCGGACGGAGTTGCCGTAAAGGCCGAGGACTTTGTTTACGGCTGGCAGCATCTGAAGGACGCGGCAGGAAGCTATTCAACCCTGCTTAGCATGATCAGCAATGCTGAGGCAAAGGATGATAAAACCCTGGTGGTTACCCTTGCCTATAAATGTGCCTATTTGCCGAGTGTTCTGGCCTTCCCTTCCGCTTATCCGGTAAGAAAGGATATTGTGGAAGCCAATGGGGAAGCATATGCGACAGACCCGGACAAGGCAGTATACAATGGAGCCTATGTAATGACAGGATGGACTCATCAGCAGTCCATGGTAATGGAGGCAAGAGAAGATTATTATGATTACGCAAATATTGGCGTAGGCGAGCTTACCTGGCAGCTGATGTCCGATGAGGCAACCATGCTTGCTTCCTATCAGAGCGGGGATATCATTTATTCAGATACCTATCCGAAGGATGAGGCTGCTGCCCTGGAGGGAAAAGGCTTACACTTTACCTCTGGCTATTGCACCTTTAATGTAATGTTTAACTTAAGTGAAAGCGGTCCTGAGGTATTAAAGGATCAGAAGGTAAGAGAGGCCCTGTCCCTGGCGATTGACCGTCAGCGTCTGGCCGACGTAAGAAACTTAAATGACGAAGTGGCAACTACCTATACTCCCTCCGGTCTGACCAATGCGTCCGGTGTGGAATTTAACACAACCGCCGAAGCATGGTTTGATCTGGCAGCCTATGAACAGAACTGTGAAAAGGCTAAGGAGCTTTTGAAAGAGGCAGGCTATGAGAATGGAAAAGGCTTCCCGACGCTGACCTATATTGTTAACAATGATGAGCGTAAGGAAATGGCTGAAATGATTATTAACGATTGGAAGGAAGTATTGGGAATTACTTCTGTAACCGTTGAAATTGTGGATGGCTTCTTTGCACAAAGATCCAGCAAGGATTATGATCTCTCTTATTTTGGCTGGTACATGGATTATGTGGACATCTCCAACATGCTGTATACTATGACAACAGAGAGCAGCAACGATGCAGGCTACAGCAATGAGACCTATGATAAGGCATACAATGATGCAATTTCCAATGCAGACGAAGCACAGCAGTGGAAGGACTATGCAGAATGCGAGAAAATCCTGTCCGAAGATTTGCCGGTTGCACCCTTGCTCCATGCACAGAATTCCTATTTATTTGATGATACGAATTATGACGGCTTAGTATATTACTGCGGTAACTTCTATTTTGGCTACGTTACACAAAAGTAACAGCCGTAGGTTGCAGGATGGAAACGAAATACGATAAATTAGAGAAATATTTTCAGGAGGAAACAGCCGGCTTTCCGGGAAAGGCAGCATATTTATATGCTGACATGAGGGAAGGAAAGCCTCATTTTGAGAAGGATTCCGGACTTCCGGTTGTTTCCGCAAGTATGATTAAGGTCCCTATTATGCTCTACGCATTTCACCGGATGGAACAGGGTGAGCTTTTTTTGGCAACAGAAATTACAGTGGAGGAAAAACAGCTGCTTGAAGACTCCAGGGTATTTGAATACGGGCCCAGAAAAGCCACCCTTTATGAGCTGGTGGTATGGATGATTGTAAACAGTGATAATACGGCAACCAATGTATTGATAACCTTTCTCGGAATGGACCGGCTGAATGCCTGGCTTGAAGAAGCCGGACTTACCCGGACGAGAGTGGAGCGTCTGATGCTTGACTACCGGGCGATAGAGGAAGGAAGAAATAACTGGATATCACCCTGGGACTTCTTCACCTGTATGAAGTGGATGCAGGAAAGGGAAGCAGATCATAAATACGCAGCCCTGGCCCTGGATATCATGAAGCGAAACAGGGATTTTGACAGCCTGTGCAGATACTTGTATGAGGGTCCCGCCGTCGCCCATAAAACCGGCGGTCTGGATGGTATTGTTCATGATGCGGGCATTATCTATACAACGGCAGGCTCCTATTTCCTTGGCATTTTCCTGTCGGAATTTGCCCACTCGCCGGAGCTGGAAAATGAAGCACAAAAGTTAATCGGCAGGCTGTCGCGAAAAACCTATGATTTGGAAGAAGTGGAGACATTATAATGGATATTGGCATAATTTCCGTACCGAAGGCAAGCCTGTATGAGCTGTCCTACGAGGAGGGGAATACCGGTGAAAATTCCTTTGTGGCAGATGAAGTACTGTCCGGCTGGGCAGTGGGGATTTTGGAAAGAAAGGGACGGCTCTTAAAGGTAGTGACCCACTATGGCTATGAGGGGTTACTTTGGGAGGATGCTCTGATCCCCGGTACCAGCCAGGAAATCAGGCTGCGGGATGAAAGGCAGGAATGCTGTCTGATTGTTGCAGGCCGGGTGGATTTGATGAGTGTCCCAAGCGTCAAAGGAACGGTACGCCAAACCCTGTTTGCCGGAAGCTTTGTTTCCATAAAGGAGGATTTTGTGGAGAACGGCTACCGTAAGGTCCAGACAACGGACGGAACTTATGGCTTCCTGCCCCTGATATCCATCGGAAAGCGAAAAGACAGTGACGCGTTTCTCTACACGGACAGGCCGAAGGATTATTTTCTTAACCAGGCAGCGGAGCCCGGATTGACACAGGAAGCTCTTCGGGAGGAAGTAACGCAGTGGGCCAGACGCTATCTGGGAACCCAGTACCGTTGGGGCGGAAAGACCATGGATGGAATTGACTGCTCCGGATTGACCTTTATGAGCTATTTCCTTAGCGGAATTTTAATCTACCGGGATGCCGGTATACAGGAGGGGTTTCCGATCAAAGAAATACCAGCCTGCGACAGAAAGAAGGGGGATTTGCTGTTTTTCCCGGGACATGTGGCCATGTATCTGGGGGATAACCAGTATATTCATGCCACGGCTTATGAGGATAATTTCTGCTGTGTTATCAACAGCCTGTCGTATGAGGATGAAAATTATCGTGAGGACCTGGCAAGTAAGCTGGAGGCGGTAGGGTCTGTTTTTTCTTAGAAAGAATGAGGACACCGCAGAAGCTACGATGATTTTATTATTGCGGATATGCAAAAAGCCTCGTCTATGAGGCTTTTTGCAGTGAGGGAACGGAGGCAGCTATGAAGCTTTATATCAGTGCAGATATTGAGGGAACAACAGGAATATGCAGCTGGTTGGAAACAGAGAAGGGTAATGCCGAGTATGACAAAATGGCAGTTCAGATGACCAGGGAAGTGAATGCCGTCTGTGAAGGAGCAAACGAAGCCGGTGTAACGCAGATTCTTATCAAGGATGCCCATGATTTGGCCCGTAACATCAACTTCGAGCTTCTTCCAGGGAATACGCAGCTGATCCGGGGCTGGACCAGGGACCCCTTTGGAATGATGGCGGGACTTGACAGAAGCTTTGATGCTGTGGCAATGACCGGTTATCATACCACAGCCGGAACAAACGGCAATCCCCTGGCTCATATCTGGGATGTTCAGATCGAATCGATTAAAATGAACGGCAGTATGCTGAGTGAATTTCAGATGAACGCTTATATCGCAGCCTATTTTCAGGTACCGGTGGTTTTGGTCAGCGGAGACAGGATGCTCTGCGATGCCGCAAAGGAGTTAATTCCGGGTATAACAACGGTGGCAGTAAGCGAAGGAATTGGAAATGCTTCGAAATCAATCCATCCGCTGGAAGCGCTGTCACTGCTTAAAGCTGGTATTAAGACTGCATTAAGCGGCAATTTCCGTTCCTGTATACCGGAGCTTCCCGGGCATTTCAGCATTGAAATAAATTACCGGGAGCATTACAGGGCTTATAAAAGCTCCTTTTACCCCGGTGCAAAGCAGTCCGGAATGAAATGTGTATCCTTCGAAGCAGAGGACTATATGGAGGTATTGAGATTCTTTCTCTTTGTGCTGTAACCCAGTGCCAGGCGGTCAGCACACTTTAGTCTGCCGGTTCAAGAGGCATCAAAGCTCCTTGCTTTGCAGCATTTTAATATAGGCGGTGGGAGAATAACCGGTATTCTTTTTGAAAAGCAGGCTGAAATATTGCGGGTTGTTGCCGCAGCCCACCATTTCAGCTACATACTGGATTTTATCGGGATTGATATTGGCCAGAAGCTCTTTCGCTCTTTTAATTCTTACTCCGGTCAGATAATTGGAAAATTTCTGGCCGGTTTCCTTTAGAAACTTTTTACTCACATAATCTTCATTCATATAGAGATAGTTTTCGGCAATCCATTTTAAGGACAAATCGGTGTCCTGGAGGTGCTCTTCCACATATTCCTGGATTTTCAGGCTTAATTCCCCCTTAATGTCCGAGGAATGGTAGTCGGTATATATTTTATTCAGTTCGGCAAAAAGTAAGGAACGAATAGCCTCACAGGATTCGCATTTGCCTGCTTTTATCAGGAATTCCGTGGCTGAGACGGAATGATACAGCATGCTCTTTGAGGTGGAATGGATGATGATGGAGGAGGTTAATTGCTTTAACAGATCAACATCCGTAACCATGGAAAGCGTTTTCAGGATGGAATCATAGGCAGCGTCGGCCTGGGCTTTATCCTCATCAAAAAGCCATAAAGAGTTGGAATTCATCTCTGCTATAATATTTTTATAATTGCATAGGGTTGTTATGGAATTTCCGTCGGAGTAATAAACTGTCTCGTAACGCGTAATTTTGGATAATAGCTGATTCAACAGATCATCCAGATTTTTATGGCTGCGGTGCTCCGTTGCGATTTCAACACTTTGCTGCGGAAAGGTAAGCGTATGCAGGAAGGAGTCGATTTCCTCATAATTGCTTTTGTAGGATTTAAAGAAAAACAGCAGGGTGTTCTGTACATAGATAAAGCTGTACAGAATGCTGGGAGAATGGGTCAGGCGGAAATTCTCCAGCAGTCCTAAGGCATCGTTAAAGCATTCCTTTTCCATATAGTAAAGGTAAAAGATTTCATAGGGAGAATAGGAAAGATCCAGAAATTTGCTATATTTTTTCAATATGGTATGGTAGGTCTGGTCGGTGTGGGAATAGTCCTCAGCCAGACTGTCATTGATAATATTCAGGAGATAATTGCTGTACATATTGGTTAAAAGAAGCTGCTTTTCCTCTTTGATTTTTGCAAATGCGGTTTCCTTGGACAGCTCCTGAATAATTTCCTTTATGCTGTGGATAATCTGCTCCTCGTTGCAGGGCTTTAGAATATAGTGGCGTACCCCGTATTTCATTGCTGTTTTTGCATATTCAAAGTCGCTGTAGCCGGAAAGGATAATAAATTTTGTTTTTTGATTGATCTCATATATTTTCTGTATCAGCTCCAGGCCGGTAAGGCCTGGCATTTTTATGTCTGTCAACACAATATCCGGGCTTTCGTCCAGGATTAAATTATATGCATCAAAGCCATTCTGTGCGAGCCCTACCAGGCTGATACCCAGACCCTCCCAATCGATCAGCGTGGAAATGGTTTCTCTTATAATTCGTTCATCATCTGCAATCAGTAATTTTATCATAGCTGCCTCCTTGGAATATTAATTTGTGCGACTGCGTGGTCTTCATCCCTGTTATAAAGCTCAAGTCCGTAAGCCTGGCCGAAGATCAGCTGCAAACGCTTGTGGATGTTTAACAGGCCGATTCCAAAGCCGTGGGGCTTTAACTCCTGGGCTTGAAGTCTTTCCAGAATATCCTCCTCAAATTGGGAGCCGTTATTGACCACCTGGATAATCACCCTATCCTCTCCGGCTTCTGCCCAAATCTCAATAAAGCAGGTCTCCACACACTCCTCCAATGCATAATTAATGGCATTTTCAATCAGCGGCTGTATGGTAAACTGGGGCAGGCTGATATTTAATAGAGTCTCATCGATATGCTCTTCATAGGATAGCCTGTCTTCAAAGCGCATTTTCTGAATGGTAATATAGTGTCTTGCAATCTGCAGCTCATGGCCCAGTGTTGCGGTAGTCTCCTTTTGGCTCAGTGTTATCCGAAGCAGGGCCCCCAGGGCCTCTACCATGGCAGAGATGTCCTTTTCACCGATGGCCTTTGCCCGCCAATTGACAGATTCCAGAGTGTTGTATAAAAAGTGGGGGTTGATCTGGTTTTCCAGGGCCTTTATTTTGGCATCTCTGGCGAGGATTTCATTGATATAGTTTTCTTCAATTAATTGTTGGATTTTTAATACCATTTTATCAAACTGATTATGCAGAACTCCGATTTCATCATTCCTGTTATCGTAATTATAATCCTTGGAAGGGATGATATTCTCGTCATTACCGAACTTCTCCATCTTTTTAAGCAATCTGCGAAAATGAATTGTAATGGAGGTTGTCATTAGGTTGGAAAAAATGAGTGAAATAATAACGATCAGTACAATCACAAACAGGGACAGGAACTTGGAAAAGTTCAATGCACCTGCAATTTCATCATAGGGAATCAGACAGATATATTCCCAGGACATGTTTGTGAAGGAACCGCGGATACAGAAATATTCCTTTCCGTCGCAGGTTAAAACCTCATAATCCCTTGACATTCCGGCATAGATCGTTTCCACAGAAGCATCTGTTAATTCCGGTGAATGATAGATGCTTTTATCATTATCATATAGTATATACAGAGCCGTCGGCGAAAACAGGATGGATTTGGTCGAGGAGCTGATTAATTTATTCATATCCACCTTTACCACCAGAGTTCCCAGAGTTTCATAATTCATCTGAGCGACTCTTCTGCAATCCCTTCCCAGGAATAATCCATAGTCATTGCAATAATCCGTAACCCAGCAGGGATAGCCGTCCTTCTTATTGGCCTTTGCTATAACGTCCTCAAAGACAGAATCGGGAATCGTCTGGCTTTGGGCCTTATAGCTGTAGGTGACGTAGTCCGGGTGGTAGAGGTTGATGAAGCTGACGCAGTTTACACGGTTGCTTTGGTAATAATCAAACAGCAGATAATCCAGTGTGCTTTTTGCGTTATACAGCTTGATCGAATCAACTTCATCCGTCAGGGTGATGAGATTTTTCTTAATATCCTTATTGGAGATGATAGAGCTGGACATGGACTCAACATTGGATAATTTGGAGGATATGTCCGAAGCGCTGTAGGAAAGAGAACCAGCCAGGGCCTCATAAAGTAATTTGTTGCTGGATGCGGAAATAATCCGAAGGCCCAGGAAGGAAGCCAGGGTTGTTAAGGATATTATTATGATAATTAAAACCATTATTTTAGATTTTAGCGGGAAATTATTAAAACGTTTTCTCATGGCGGATACTAACATAGCAAGCCTCTTTCTTGTATTTTAAATGGACCCTGCAAGCTTGCAGCCGGCAGGAACGGAATATAACATCAAACAATAAACTTTTCAATTTCCTATGAAGTTATTATAACGAATAAAAAATAAAATAACAATTCATCGGGGGTAAGACCTATTTTTTCTGTTAACGCAAACCGGATTTTTATAATATCATGTCGGAATATACGATTTTCATTCGAAGGAAAAGTGAGTAGAATAGGACCTAGGTAATCGGTAACGATTAACGATAAAATATTTAGGAGGATCAGTTTATGAAAAAGCTAGTAGCATTAATGACCTGTATTGCATTGACAGTATCCGTGTTAACGGGCTGTAGCACAGGTACAAAAGAGAATAACACCGCAGATGGCGACAAAGCAACGGGTGCTGCTGTTACAGAAGCAGCCGGTTCTACGGATGGCACCGCGGACAATTCGGCGGACCCTTCGGATTATAAGGTAGTCATGATAGTAAAGCAGAGTGACTCCTGGTTTGATGATATGGCAGCAGGAGTGGATCAGCTAAAGAAGGACACTGGATTAAATGTATCCGTACAGGTACCGGAGACAGGAGATGCCGCAAGTCAGATTTCCATCATGGAGAATTTGATTGCACAGGGGGTGGATGCGATCTGTGTTGTTCCCAATGATCCGGAAGCGTTAATTCCCACAATTCAAAAAGCCCGTGACGCAGGCATTGTTGTAGTTACCCACGAGGCTCCCGGAATTGCAGACAGCGTAGATATGGATGTGGAAGCCTTTGTAAATGAGGAATTCGGTAAATTATTCGGTGAGAACCTGGCACAGGCTATGGGCGGAAAGGGTGAATATGTCGGCTTTGTCGGCGGACTTACGATGGAAACCCATATGAAGTGGTACAAGGCTGCAGTTCAATATATCACAGAGAATTATCCTGACATGAAGTGCCTTACAGAGGAGCCCTTTGAAGACGGGAACAGTGTGGACGGTGCTTACAGCAAAGCCCTGGAGGTTTTAAAGGCTTATCCTGATATCAAAGGCTTCTTTGACTGCTCCGCACAGGGAGGCGGTATCTGCCAGGCGCTTGAAGAAAAGGGAAAGGCCGGAGATATTAAGGTGGTATCACTTGCACTGCCGTCCATGTCGGCGACCTATTTAAAGGATGGCTCCATGTCCCATGGACAGGCCTGGAGACCGGCGGATGCAGGCTATGCAACCTGCTATGCGGCATATCTGCTTGCTTCCGGACAGGGTGTAACTACCGGTACCGATTTAAAGATTACCGGCTATGACAGCATGAAGGTAGAGGGCAATATTGCCTATGGTAATGCACCGCTTGAGTTTACGGCAGATAATATTGATGATTACGGTTTCTAAATAAGAATAAAGTATTAAGAAATCTGCCTGATGAACAGTCAGGCAGATTTCTTTCAAGACGGAGGTTGTATATGGAAGCAATTTTAGCTGTCCAAAATATCTATAAATCCTTTATTGGTGTTCAGGCACTAAAGGATATCAGCATATCGATCAACCCGGGAGAAATACATTGTCTGGCAGGGGAAAACGGCTGCGGCAAATCTACCCTGATTAAGTGTATCTCGGGAGTATATACTCCGGATTCCGGAACAATCATTTTAAACGGGCATACCTATTCCTCCTTAACTCCCCGGCAAGCGATGAAGGAAGGAGTCCAGGTAATCTATCAGGACCTGTCCCTGTTCCAGCATATGACTGTGGCAGAGAATATTGCCATCGGTAAACTACGCTTTGAAAATAAGAAAATGATCAACTGGAAAGAGATTAATATAATCGCAGAGGAGCAGCTGAAAAAGGTCGGGGTTGAGATGGACCTAAGCCAGACCATAGGGGAGACCTCCCTGGCTAACCGGCAGCTGACGGCAATCTGCAGGGCATTGGCTCAGGATGCGAAGATATTATTTATGGACGAACCTACCACGGCCCTGACCAAGAAAGAGGTTTCACAGCTTTTAAAGGTAATTATGGGACTTAAGAATAAGGGTCTTGCAGTGGTTTTTATCAGCCATAAGCTGGATGAGGTTTTCAGTGTGGCGGATGTGATCAGTATCTTTAGAAATGGCAATAAAATCGGTGATTTTAAGACAGAGGAACTGGACGAAAAAAAATTATCCTATTATATGACCGGAAGAGAAGTGGAATATCCAAGATATCAGAGAAAATATAAGGATAATGCACCCATATTGGAAATCAATCAGCTGACACGTAAGGGTCAATACCAGGATATCAGTCTGGCTGTAAGACCCGGGGATATTATCGGATTAACCGGGCTGCTGGGCTCGGGAAGAACTGAATTAGCCATGTCCCTGTTTGGGTTAAATCCCACACAATCCGGTAGTATCCGGATGGATGGCAGGGAAATAAAAATTACGTCGCCGATGGTGGCAAAAAAGCATGGAATTGCTTTATTACCGGAGGATCGTTTTACACAAGGGCTTTTTATGGAAAGAAAAATCAAAGAGAACATAACCTCGGCTATTGTGGAGGATATATCAAAGCATAGACGATTAGATAAAAAGAAAGAGGATACACTTGCCGATCGATATGTGAAGGAATTAAAGGTGAGGACTCCTTCCATTAACACAATTGTAGGAACCCTGTCCGGAGGAAATCAGCAGAAGGTGGTTATCGGAAAATGGATTGCCAATCAACCGAGGGTCTTCATTATGGACACCCCCACCGTTGGTATCGATATCGGATCGAAGGCAGAGATTTACGAGCAGATACACAAATTTGCCGATGAAGGAATGGCCATCCTCTTTATATCCGATGAAATTCCGGAGATACTTGCCAACTGTAACCGGGTAATGATTATGTCCGGCGGTAAATGTGTGAGGATTCTGGAGGAAGAATTAAAAGAACCGGATGCTGAGAAGCTGATAGCTGAGCTCGTAAGCCGGCAGGCAGACCAGGTGAGGGAGGGATAGTGGAATGAAAATTAGGAAATTTGATCAGTATCAGAAGATTTTGTTGATAATAATTGTTTTATACAGCATATTTGTTGGGCTGATAAATCCCGCCTTTTTCAGCATAGGGACCCTGTTTGATATTATCAGGACCTCCTCCACCACGATGATTGTGGTAATCGGCTTATTGCTTATCATGATCTCCGGCGGAATCGATGTTTCCTTTATGGCGATTGCCCTCTTTGGCAGCTATACCAGCATCAATGTCATGATTCATCTGGGAATTAATAATCTGTTTTTTGCTTTTTTTCTCTCCATGCTCATCGGCTGCCTGCTCGGTCTGGTGAATGCCCTGCTGATTAACTGGCTTAGGCTGCCGCCCTTTATTATAACCCTGGGTACGCAGAGTCTTTTTCATGGAATTATGACGACCTTTATCAGTGATAAGTCCTTCGGGGCAGGGGTATTGCCCTCCTGCCTGCGTAAATTCGGACAGGCCACTATTTTCAGCTTCCAGACAGAGAATGGGAAACTTAGTCTAACGGCTTCTCTGATACCGGTGGTGCTCGTAGGAATCGTAAGCTGGTTCATCCTGTATAAGACCATGATCGGCCGTGGTATTGTGGCAATCGGAAATGACGAAGAATCCGCCAGAAGGGCCGGCTTCAATCCCTTCCTGCTCCGGCTGTTTGTATATGGCTATTCCGGTTTGCTGGCGGGAATTATGGGAATTGTCTATGTGGCACAGGTCAATGCATTATATCCCAATAAGCTGGTAGGAGATGAATTAATGATCGTAGCAGCAGCCGTAATCGGAGGTACGAAAATTACGGGAGGACAGGGAAAGATATTCGGTGCCGTATTGGGTGTTGCAATTATCTATCTTCTGAATTCAACGCTGATTTTAATCGGTCTATCCTCCTCCTGGAATGATTTATTCGTCGGTGCAATTCTGGTAATTTCCATTGCCTTAAGCTCCTATCAGGAGCGGGTAAGGAATAGAAGAAATCTGGTTTTCACGGAATAGGAGGAATATATGGAGAAAATAAAAAAGGTAATTTTGGAGGATATCAATCTTACAATTTTGATCGGACTGACACTATGCTCAATTCTGCTGTCAGGAGCATTTATGGGAAATACGATGTTTTCCATGGCGAATATTCAATCCATGGCCTTTCAGATTCCGGAATTCGGATTTTTGTGTATCGCCATGATGCTGTCAAACCTGATCGGAGGCATCGATTTATCCATCATAGCGGGTGCCAATACAGTGGCAATCTTTACAGCATATGTATTAAACGGGCAGTGGGCCTTTGGGACAACGGGAATTGCGCGTATCCTGCTGGGGCTGCTGGTGGCTGTAATCACAAGTATATTATTTGGCTTATTCAATGGCTTTCTGATTTCCAAAACCTCGGCACCCTCCCTGATTGCAACCCTGGGAACCATGACCCTGTTTCGCGGAATTGGAATGGCGCTGACCGGAGGTGCCAGTGTAGGAAATATAACACCGGAATTCTCCAATATCGGAAAGGCTAAATTCCTGGAGATACCGGTCATCTTCTGGCTGTTTCTGATCATAGCGCTGCTGCTTGGAGCCATTATGTCCTATACGGACTTTGGCCGCAAATTGTATTTGTACGGCGGAAATCCCATCGCCGCAAGATTCAGTGCGATTCATAACGAAAGGATGTGTCGGAGTGTCTTTGTGTTAACCAGCCTTTTTGCCGGAATTGCCGGAGTTATTATCCTAAGCAGAGTGAATTCCGCGAAGGTGGGGTACGGTGATTCCTATTTACTCCAGACCATGATTGTATGTGTCATAGGAGGAATTCATCCAAACGGGGGAAGAGGAAAGGTTCAGGGGGTACTGATTGCAATTATTCTGATGCAGATCATGTCCAGTGCCTTTACGATTATGTCCCTGTCCCCTTATACAAAGAAGCTGATCTGGGGTGCCATGCTGATTGTGGTGCTGGGAATGAATTATCTGGTCAGCAAGGTTTCGGTCAGAAGAAAGCGCAGCCTGGCTTGAGACAGCTTTGCTGTATTACAAATAATAGGAGACGCTTAGAGTGTGCAGAACAGGAGGTAAGGATGGAGATGGAAAAAAGATATCAGGAATTGTACCAGACGGTTTTGAAGGAGCATCTGGAGGTATTTCAAAAGCAGGAGCTGGAAGAGCTGACAGAGGTTATTGACTGTATCGGAGCAGCAAACCGCATTTTTGTTATGGGAGTCGGCAGAGAGGGCATTGCCAGCCGTGCCTTTGCCATGCGTTTGATGCATCTTGGTAAGGAGGTGCATTGGATTTGGGACGATACCACACCGGGGATGGGAAAAGGAGATCTGTTCATAGCAACGAACGGTTCGGGACAGATCGGACATATCCACTATGTTGCTGAAATGGCAAAAAAAGCAGGAGCTACCCTTTTGGTAGTAACCGGAGCACCGAGGGAAAAGACGCCCTCCCTGGCAGACCGTGTGCTTTTTGTTCCGGCCAGTGTATATAACGGAACAGATGACAGGGCGGTTCCATCTGTACAGCCCATGGGGAATTTGTTTGAACAGCATTTATTCATGCTTTTTGATATTATTATCATGCTGCTGGAGGAGAAGCTGTCCGTAAGCCATAAGGATATGGAGAAGCGGCACAGGAATGTAGAATAACGAAAGCGTCAGCGGGGCCCATTAGGTATAAAGTCTTCTGCCCTTTGTAAAACAGCCGGTATCATCATAAGTATTTATGATTGGCCGGCTGTTTTGCATACCTTTTTTTACTTTTCAACCTTTGCCTGATAAGGTATAATTCTTATAAAGCACTGGGTACATTCATAAATAGATTTTTGTAAAGGAGTTGTCACGGAAGAAATTATGGAGGAGATTATTCAAAAAACAATTCGCAATCTAAATAGAAACAATATGGCAGGATATTATGTGCATTCCACCGCAGAACTGCATAAGGTCCTCCGGTCTTTGCTTCGAAGCGGTGAAACAGTAGGGTGCGGAGATTCCGTAACTCTTGAGCAGACCGGCCTGTTTGATTTCCTGCGAGGTCAGGATTACAATTTTTTAGATAAGCATAAGCCTGGGTTAAGCCATGAAGAAAAGCGGGAAATCTATCTTCAGAATTTCAGGGCTGATACCTTTCTGACGGGGATCAACGCCGTGACTACGGATGGAAGCCTGTTTAATATTGACGGCAACGGAAGCAGGGTTGCTCCCATTTTATATGGGCCAAAACAGGTTATTGCTGTGGTGGGAACAAATAAGATTGTAGCCTCCGTTAAGGAAGCCATCACCCGTGCACGTCAGATTGCCGCTCCACTGGATGCAAAACGGCTTGGGAAGGACACCCCCTGTACCAAACTGGATAAATGCATCGATTGCCATCATAAAAATAGAATTTGTAATGATTTTGTGCTGACTGCGGGACAGTTTGAGCAGGATCGGATTAAGGTTATTTTTATCGAAGGAAATTACGGGTTTTAAGAATGTTAAAATGATATGCACCAGGATGCCGGATCAATGAAACACAGCCACAATCCTTGTTAATATAGTATAAAGAACAGGAATTTAATGGAACCGAGACAGTCTTAAATTCGTCTAACTTAAAAAACAAGGGGATATTACCATGAAGAAGTCTTTTCTAATATTTGCGGCTGTTATGTTGTTTGTGCTTTCAGCCTGTGCAAATCAATCCAATAAGTTTTCCATTGAAATGCTCCCTGATCAGATAGAACAAATAGCAGTAAGCCACTACCTCTCAGGGGAACAAACAGAGTGGACAATTAAGGGGGAGGAACTTGAGGCATGGAAAGCCTGGTTAGGAGGTCTTTCGGCACGGCAGAAGAGCTTTGAAGAAGGCAGCACACCGGGGGATGTTGACGGAGGAGAGGTATACTCTTTTGTTATCAATAATGGAGAGTCAGGCGTATCATATGTCATAAATGGTCCCGATGACTGCTATCTCTTATTTGAAGGCGAGTGGTATGTTGTATCCAATCCGACCGATCCGTCCTGAAGCAAATTTTAATTTAGGCAATCCACAGCGGGACAAATCTGCGCCATAGGTCAGAACCCTCAAAAATGATATATCATTTTTGTTACATAAGTAGAAATGATAAAATACACTTGAAAAACCGATGGTGTCTTTATATAATAAGCTTATAAATGATAACGTTAACATTTACATTTATTGTGCAGCATTTGCTTGCACCATTTTTTAAAAAGAGTTATGATAACGTTAACATTTTTCTGCAGAAAGGATTAATTATGTCGACGTTAAATGATGTTGCGCGCGAAGCAAAGGTTTCAACAATTACTGTATCAAGAGTGATAAATACCCCCGAAAAAGTAAAGGCTATGACCAGGGAACGTGTACAGCGTGCAATGGACAAGGTACATTATGTGCAAAATCCGGTTGCAAAGGCACTGGTAAGCAAGCGGGTCGGAATCATTGATGTTTATGTGCCCGAGTCCATTGATTTAAGCAACCCCTTTATCATGCATCTGCTGGTAGGCATCAGCGAAGAGTTAAGCAGGCAGATGTATTCCTTTTTAATTATCCGGGACAGGAAGCACGAACACCGGTGCGACGGCTATATTGTAACCGGATTATTAAAGGATGAAATCCATGAAATGTACCAGTATGCGTTGGAACGAAAACGTCCCATCGCATTGTTCGGACATACGGACAACCCGGAGATCGATTGTATTGATGTGGATAATATTGAGGGAGTCCGGATGATAACCGAGCATATCCTGCAAAAGGGGCACAAAAACCTGGCGATGATAAATGTCGATGAAGCGAAGGATTACACGCTGGACCGTTATCAGGGCTACTTAAAGGCACTTAAGGAGGCGGACAATCCCTCCGGGGAGAGTGTACTGTATGCGCCAAACAGTGTACAGGGCGGATATAAGGCGGCACAAAGGATATTAGGGGAGAAGAAGGAAACAACAGCAATTATATGTGCCACCGATGTTATGGCCATGGGAGCCATACGGGCGGTTAACGAGCTGGGCCTTAGGGTGCCGCAGGATATTTCCGTTACCGGATACGATGGTCTGGGCCATCATTTATTATCAAGCCCGGCGATTACAACCGTGTGTCAGCCGGTTTATGAAGTCGGAAGACTGCTGGCACAAACCTTATTAAAGCGCATCAGAGGGGAAGAGGGCAGAGTGAAACAATCTCTCGTTCCGGCCTTGTTTTTGGAGCATTCTGTGGCTGGAATAAATCAATCAAAGGAGGATAAGCTATGAAAAAGAAAGCATTGGCACTCATACTTACGGTCGTCACAGCCTTGTTTTTACTGACAGGGTGTGGTTCCACTACCGGCGATCAGCAGGGGAAGGATAAGGAAGGGACAACGGCAGAAAATACAAATACACCGGAGAACAGCTCCGATACAGCGGATGGGAAGGAGCTTTCAGGAACGCTGACCATCTGGTCCTCGGGAGAGGAATTGGGACGTTTTGTGGAAGGCTTTAATGCCATTTATCCTAATATTAAGGTGGAAATTACCGTAGTTCCGAATGCGGATTTTTTGACTAAATTAACACCCACCCTTTCCAGCGGACAGGGCGCTCCGGATATTTTTACCGGAGAAAGTGATTATGTGCGTTATCTGGTGGAAAGCCCTTATTGGGAGGATCTGACACAGGAGCCTTATAATGTGACACAGTACACGGATGATATGTGGGAATATATCGTAAGCGCGGGCACGGACAGCAGCGGAGCGATTAAGGCATTAAGCTGGCAGGCTTCTCCAGGGTCCATCATGTATCGGAGGGATATGGCTCAGGAATACCTTGGCGTATCCGAACCGGAGGATGTGGCAAAGCTGCTGGGAAGCAATGAGGACATGCTTAAGGTGGCAGCAACCCTGCAGGAAAACGGCATCAAGATGTTTGCCAGCTGGCAGGATATCTGGAATATGAGCTTTTCAAACAGGGACAGCTCCTGGATTAAGGATAATACTCTGGTAATCGGTGATGAGGTATTGGGCTTCATGGATATGGCAAAGGAAATCACCGATCAGGGTTATAGCCTGAACGTAGACCCGTGGTCCCCGGAATGGACGGCGGCAGTGGAGAGTACGGATACCTTTTGTTATGTGCTCCCGACCTGGGGCTACCAGTTTGTGGTGAAGCCATCGGCAGATACCACCAAGGGAAAATGGGCTCTTACAACAGGACCGGTTCCGTATGTAAAGGGAGGCACCTGGTTGGGTATCTACAAGGACAGCCCGAACAAGGAGCTGGCCTGGGAATTCATGAAATATGTTACCTGTAATTCCGAAGCACAGCAGGCCTATGCGCAGCAGTATGGGGAATATGTTTCCTTGAAATCAGCCGATGAGGCACTTGCCGCAGGCGAGGGAGAAGAGGTTCTGGGCGGACAAAATCTCTATGCCTTCTATAATGAGCAGATGTCTCAGATTCCCGACAATAAAATGTCTCCCTATGACGGTGTCATCAATACCGCATTTTTATCGGCTGCAAAGGCCTATGCAACCGGAGCCCTTAATAAAGAAGAGGCAGTCCAGCAGTTTAAGGATGATGTCGCTTCCAGCTATCCGGATTTAACGATTGAATAGAACAGCTGCGGCGGATAAACCCTTATCCGCCGCCTTTTAAGAGAGGAAAACCCGTATGAAAAACAGACAACATTATGGCTACCTGTTCATCCTGCCGTACTTTTTGATATTTGCCGTATTTGGACTGTTTCCGATTTTGTATACCTTTTTTCTAAGCGTATACAAATGGGACGGCATGATGCCCAAGGTGTTTATCGGCTTTGATAACTTCAAAAGATTGCTGGAGGACAAATATTTTTATCTGGCAACCGGAAATACCATACGGATTTGGTTGTTTAACTTCATACCTCAGATTGCGGCAGCCCTGCTGTTGTCCTGTATTTTCACCTTTAACCGTATCCGTGGTATGAAGTTCTTCCGGGCGGCTTATTATTTGCCGAACCTGATTACGGCGGCATCGGTGGGACTGTTATTTAATCTGCTGTTCAATGGGGATAAATCAGCCGTAAATTATATGCTGGTGCAAAGCGGTATTCTGAAGGAACCCTTTGCCTTTTTTAACAGCCCCGGATTTACATCGGGACTGGTCTCCTATATCCAATGGTGGATGTGGTTTGGCTATACGACGGTAATTGTCATGGCAGGCATGACCACAGTGGATAACAGCCTGTACGAGGCGGCAATGTCGGACGGAGCGACGAAAATGCAGACCTTTCGTAAAATCACCCTTCCGCTTATCAAGCCAACTCTGATTTATCTTACCATTACCTCGATTATCGGCGGAATGCAGCTCTTTGATGTACCCGCCACTCTGACCAATGCAAACGGTGACCCGCGCAAAAGTATTCTGACAACGACCATGTACATTTATAATCAGGGCTTTAAGAGCTATAACTACGGCTATGCCTGTGCGGTTTCCGTGGGGCTGTTTGCCATAATAGCGGTACTTAGTGTATTTTCATTTCGGGCAATGCAAAGGAAGGGGGATATGTATAATGAGTAAAATAAAATGGAAAATGTTCCCGGTCTATCTTCTTCTTGTGCTTTTACTGGTGTTATCCATTGTGCCCTTCTACCTTGTGATTATAAATAGCACCCATTCCAGCTTTGATATTGTAACAAAGCTGAATCTTTGGATCGGCAGCAGCTTAAGGGAAAATTATGAAAAGATGCAAAGTAATGTCAATGTATGGAACGGCTTTAAAAACAGCCTGCTGATTGCGGTGCCCTTTACCTTTTTTACCGGATATTTTGGGGCAATGACGGCATATGGCTTCGCCAAATATCATTTCAAGGGAAAGAAGACGCTGTACTGGCTGGTCCTTTTCTCCATGATGATACCGGCACAGCTAAGCATCGTAGGCTTCTATCAATTAAACCTAAAGCTTAACCTGCTGAATTCCTATGTTCCCTTTATATTTCCGGGCATTGCCAACGCCAGCGCCGTATTCTTCCTGCGCGGAATAATCGAACAGAGTATCCCGGATTCCATGCTGGAGGCGGCCAGGATGGAAGGGGCTTCGGAGCTTAGGATTTTCAACCGGATGATACTGCCCTGTATCATGCCGGGGGTTGCCACCATGTGTATCTTTAACTTTGTAACCTGCTGGAATAATTATATGGGACCGCTGATCCTTATCACCGACAATAGAAAATATACCATGCCGGTGATGATAGCGATGATCAAGGGCCTGTATTTATCAAACTATGGGGCCATGTATCTGGCCATTGCCATTGCGGTGGTGCCCATCATCATCGTCTATCTGTTTCTTTCCAAATATATCATCAATGGTCTGACCCTCGGTTCGGATAAATAAGGAGGCTTTTATGAGAATAAAAAAATGGATTTATTCCAATGAAGACAGGCAGTGGTCGGAGGGGAAGCAGGAGCCGCAGACCGGAAGACAGGGAGGGGAAAATCCCCAGGCCTTTGTCGGACCAAATGGACAACGGTATCAAAAAATGAACGGCTTTGGCGGCTGCTTCAATGAACAGGGCTATGCGGCTCTGGGGTGTCTGGCACGGGCAGAACAGGACAGGCTGCTGCGGGAGCTGTTCGCACCGGGAGAGGAAGGCTGCAATCTTACCCTATGCCGTATGCCCATTGGTGCAAATGACTATAGCTTTGATTGGTACAGCTTAAATGAAACACCCGGTGACTATGGGATGAAGCATTTCTCCCTGGAGCGGGACAGGAGAGCATTGATCCCCTATATCCGGAGGGCATTGTCCTATCAGCCCGGCCTAAAATTATTCGCTTCTCCCTGGAGCCCGCCGGCATGGATGAAAAATCCGCCGGTATATAACTGGGGTAAATTAATTAAAACAGAAGAAAATCTAAAGGCCTATGCCCTATATTTTCGCCGGTTCCTTGAGGAATATGAAAGGGAAGGCATTCGGGTCCATCAGGTTCATGTACAGAATGAGCCGGTGGCGAATCAGAAATTCCCCTCCTGCATGTGGACGGGGGAGGAGCTGGGCGACTTCATCAAGGGATATCTGGGACCGGAATTAAGAAGCAACGGACTGGATACGGAAATCTGGCTTGGCACCATCAATGCGCCCGGCTGTGATTATAAACGCCTGATTTTTGACAAATGGGCAACGGAGGACTACGACTATTACGCCAACACCGTGCTGATGGACGGGGAAGCGAGAAAATATATCGCAGGTGTGAGCTACCAATGGGGCGGAAAGATCGCCATCCAGAGGACCTATGAAAGCTGGGGTGACGAAATCCGTCTGATGCAGTCCGAGAATGAATGCGGGTTTGGCGATAATACCTGGGAATATGCCCGTTATGTATGGACTATGCTAAAGCATTATATCAGCAACGGTGCGGAGAGCTACCAGTACTGGAATCTGGTGTTAAAGCCGGAGGGAGTCAGCACCTGGGGTGACCCTCAGAATGCCATGATTACGGTAAAGCCTGATACGAAGGAATATGTATTAAATCCGGACTTCTATGTCATGAAGCATTTTTCCAACATCGTAAAGGATGGGGCAGTACGGCTGGGACTTACAGGAACCTTTGCGGCAGATACCGTTGGATTTCAAAATCCAGATGGAAGCTATGCCTTTGTGCTCTTTAATCCCTTTACCAGGGTGCTTCCGGTAGAGCTTAAGGTGGAGGGGGAAACCAGGCTGTTTTCCCTGCTGCCCCAATCCATTAACAGTATTGTAATAGAAGGTGAAGAAATAAAACAGACGGAAAGGAAAGCAGATTGAAAGCAAAAATTATAACGACAGAGTTAAGGGAAGAAAAACCGGTGAGTCTTGCACAGGAATTGCTGTTTGTGCAGGAAGCCACCAATCAGGAAATACAGGTCATCAACCTCTATCCGGAGGTAACCTATCAGGAGATAGCAGGCTTTGGCGGCGCGGTGACTGATTCAGTCGCTGCGGTTTTGGAACAGCTTGAGGAGGCAGAACAAAAGAAAGTGCTGGAGGCTTATTTTGGGCCGGATAGTATCGGTTACCGTTTTGTAAGAACACCGATTGACAGCTGTGATTTTTCCAGAGGACAGTATTGTGCATATAACCCTAAGATGGAGGGATATCTGGACGAAAAGGCTCTGGAGCAGGGTGCAGGGGCAGTTTTGAGCGTGATACACCGGATTATGGAGATTGCCGGGGAAGGGCTGCAGGTTATGCTGACACCCTGGTCCCCTCCGGTGAGCTTCAAGACCAATGGGAACAGGGCAGGAGGCGGAAGATTAAAGAAGGAGTCCTACCAGGAATGGGCGGAATATATCTGCAGCTATATTAAGGCCTACAGGAAGCAGGGTATCCCGGTAACGATGCTTTCTGTACAGAATGAGCCCAATGCGGTTCAAACCTGGGACAGCTGCCTCTTCGATGCAGCAGAAGAAAAAGAATTTCTTAAGGAAGCCCTTTATCCTGCGCTGCAAAAAAACGGTCTTGAAGATATAGAGCTGTTCATTTGGGACCATAACAAGGAACGGGTCTATGAAAGAGCCCGTGATACAATTGATGAAACAACGGACCATATGATAAATGGTGTGGCCTTCCATTGGTACAGCGGAGATCATTTTGAAGGGCTTAACCTGATACGGGAGAGGTATCCCGATAAGAAGCTGATGTTTTCAGAGGGCTGTATTGAGTACAGCCGTTACGACGCGGACAACCAGCTGTTGAACGCACAGCTTTACGCCCATGATATGATAGGGAATTTCAATGCCGGTACGAATATTTTTATTGACTGGAATTTAATCCTTGATCAAAACGGGGGACCCAATTATTCGGATAATCTCTGTGAGGCACCTATGATGTGCCAGGCGGAGGGAGATGGTTTTTGTAAAAGGCTTTCTTATTATTATTTGGAGCATTTCAGCCGCTACATAAAACCCGGAGCAAAGCGCATTGCTCATACAAAATACAGCAGTGAGCTGGATACCTTGTCCGTACTCAACCCGGAGGGTGATATTGCGGTGGTCATATGCAACAGAGAAAAGGAAGATAAAACCTTTTACCTGCGTTTTCGCGGGGAGATTGCCGCCTGCACCATACCGGCCGCGGCAATCGCAACCATCTGCATTCCCTGCCGGGGATAAATCAGAATGTGATTTTAAGATTAATTATTTTATAAGGGAGGGCAATCGCCTCGGCCTCCTTTCCGTGAAAGGCCATGGTATCGGTTTCTTCCTCAAGAAAATTGCACAGGCAGGCTTTTGTAATTTCTTTTGAAAAGCTTAGCTTGCAGGAGGCGGCTTCACCGGAATAGTTGGCCGCACGGATTATAATACTGGAAGCAGTTTTCCGGGAGGGCATGGAGGTTAAATAAGTGCAGGCGTCAGAGTGGAAGGTAAATGCGCTTTCCTCCGGTACCGGTGTGCCTGCGGGAATGGTAAAGGTCTTATAGCCGCAAACATACCGGTCCTTTATTTTTACCAGCTCACAATCGGATTGGTCCGATATCGGCATAATGGCATATTCAAATACCTGTTTGCCCTGCAGCTGACCATCCGGCTCACCGTCGGTATTTACAGTTTTGCTGAAGCACCGGAGTAGGGTGACATTGATACTGTTATCCCTGTCTCCGGGGCAGGAAACTTCATGAAGCCCGCCCTTTGAGAGGAACATAAGGCCATGGGGAGTGCCCTGTCTTGAACGCAGGTATATCATATTTTCGAAGGACTGCTCCGTGATATCGGTTTCCTTCCAGGTGTGGCGGCTGTTGTCCTGACCGATAGAGCGGTTTAGTATGAGATTGCATTGATTTACGCAGTACTTGTCCGATGCGACCTGAGTCGGCAGATGAAGCAAGAGACGGTGATCCCGGATATTATTATCAACCTCTGTGCGCACAGCTACCAGCGCGGAAGCCCTGGCAATGGTAAATTCGGACCGGATGATGCAGGTTTTATAGGAATCGCTGCGATTAACAAACTGAAAGCTGCTTACATTTTCTGACGGGAGCTCAAAGGCATAGCGTACTGCGAATTTGCATTCCGCGTAACCGTCAAAAACCTTCTCTATGCTGATGCCACAGCCGAGAGAGGAGATGCTGCGGTCGTTGATGGGCCTGATATGAAACCAGCCATCCCCCATCTCACCACAGTCTAAGAAGGAATGAAGGCCGGAATAGATGCGGCCTGTCCCTTTGTCAGTTAAGGATATCGTTCCGTCAGAGGCAATCTCAAAGCGGATGAGTTCATTCTCGCAGGACACCCCGGAATCGGAGAAGCCCTCTGTAATTCGGTAGGGGAGAGGGAAGGGCCTTACAATAAAGGTGGTAAAGCCAAGGGGCTTTAAATCAGCCATAACCGCTACCCTGTGGGTATCTGCCGGGCGCTTGTTGCCGCCGAACATCCTCACGTTCCTGCCGCGGGAGGCGCTGATGAGGTTGTATTTCAGCTCGTTATCATTTTCATCTGTAATGAGAAAGGAATTACGCTGCTCAAATTTGACATAGGGAAGGGACCTTACTTCAAAGTCGGGAGCAAAATCAATATCAAACTCGATGGCGCCGTGATATTCGTAAGGCAGAGGATTAAAAACCTTAACCAAACAGAAGGGGCCTTTCGCATCGGTGCTCTCAGATTGATCTGCGTTCTTAAAAGCATCCACGCAGCGGAAATATTCTTTGGCGCAATATTGAAGGAAATACTCCTCCGCTGTATGGAAGGCCTTTGAGAAGCGAATATTCATTTCCCGGTGGACCTCGTCTATGGAGCAGCCGCAGATGCTGTCGTGGGCATGATTTTGCAGCAGCAGGGAATAGGCGTACCGGATATAGGAGCAGAGGGCTTCCAGACCCTTCATTTCCTCCATGGCCAGGCAGGGCATCGCATAATACTCCAGCAGATTCTGACACCGGTCGTTTGCACTTTTTAGGTCATAGCGGGAGGAAAGGGTGTGCGGAATGAGCTTGATATGCATTTCATATGCCTTGGCAAGGTCAGTAAGCTCGCCGAACCGGCAGACGGATTTTTGTAAATCGGAGCCGGTCCCCGCAGAAGCCCCGCAGGCTCCGGAATGCCCGGCTTCCTGTGCTTCTTCCCGGAGCCGCTGCCTATCCTCCTGAACCTGGGAAAATACGGCATCAAGAGGCTCCTGTACAACGGGACAATGGAAATGGTCCTTCAGCCTTCTTAGAATTTCCGGCATGAACTCATGGATGGTTTCATGATCCATGCCATCCATCAGGATGACATAGGGAAGGGAGGTGCGGGTAAGCTCCCGTTCCACGTATTGAATGGCCTTTTCTGTAATCTCATCAAGGTGCAGGGCGTAATCCGGTGCAAACTCACTGATAACCTCAAAGAAAAAGGAGCCATAGCCGCAGGTCTCCGGTGCTTTAAAGGCCAGCAGCCTTGAACCGTCCGGTGAAAACCAGTCAAAAAAGCAATCCGTATCATGGTCATTCGTCCCCCTGCTGATCAGAGCATTCTTGATATGAAAGCCGTTCAAAAGCTGAGGGAGATTAGCGATATGACCGAAGGTATCACATACATAGCCGGCTCTTAGGGGCTCTGCCTGATATTGCTTGCAGATCGAATGACCATACAGGAGGTTTTGTATGAGACTCTCACCCGAAATGAGAAATTCATCCGGCATGGTATACCAGGGGCCGATGCGCAGGCGGCTCTCCCTGATCAAGGACCTTAGGGCTTCTTCCCAGGGGCTTTCACCCCGAACCACAAGATAGTCCTCCAGAACACTGGTCTGACCATCCAGTGTAAATAGCTGAAAATCGGGATCGGTCTTTAGCGTATGAAGAATTTTATCCATAACGGGAATGAGCTTATAGCGGTATTGGTCCACGGTTTTATACCATTCCCGGTCCCAGTGTGTAGCTGCAAAATAATATATTTTCTCTATTTTCTTATTATTCATTTCTTGTTGAGTCCTTTTCTATGATATGACAGTCGATCATAATCTTTTCATTTTCAACTACGTGCTTCTTTAGATATTTCAAGATGAGATTGGCCGCAGTTTCTCCGATTTTGGAGCCCTGCTGGGCGACACAGGTGGAGGAAAATGGAAGGATATCCTGATAATTCATATATTCATTATCAAAGAAAACAACCTTCATATCCTCCGGTACACGGATACCGCAGGCGCTGATGGCCGAATAGACATGAATGCCTATCACATCCCCATAGGAAAGCACACCGTCCAGAGTAGGATTTGCCCGGAAGTATTCACAGATACGGTCGGTTAAATCCGGCATGTCCTTGGTAACCGTCAAAATATTGCTGGATTTGATCAGCAGGTTATTCTCCATATGGGCACGTTCATAGCCTGAAATCCTGCGGGCTGAGCTGCTGCCGTATTCTGCCGGTACGGTAATCAGGCCGATATCCCTGCAGCCCCGGTCAATCAGATGCTGTACTGCTTTTTTGCTCATTTCCAGATGATCACTGCTTACGGAGCTGACATCAATATTGTGCAGGGTACGATCCACAAATACCACCGGATATTTATTGAAGGCAAGAAGAAGCAGGTCCTTGTTATAACGGGCGGAATTATTGGGAAAAACTATAATACCCTTTACATTCATTTCAACCAGGCTGCTGACCAGATTATCCTGAATCAGCTCGTCCTCCGGCTCACTCATCAGCAGCAGGTGATATCCGTTCTGCCGTAATACATTTCTGGCGCCGGACACAATGTTGGCGATAAAATTACTTCCTATATTAGGCAGGAGCATGCAGATAAAGTTGGTGAAGCTTTCCGGTTTACCTGCTTCTTTTTCCGTATTGATATAGCTCCCCTTTCCCTGATAACGATAGATATAGCCTTCCTCCTGAAGCTCGGTTAATGCACGCTTTGCCGTAATTCGGGAGGTGTTGAACTTCATTGCAATCTGGTTTTCAGAGGGAAGCTTATAATGGGGTGTTTGTTTGTTGTCCGCAATCAGCTGCAGAAGGTAGTCCTTGATCTGTTTGTAAAGAAAATTACTCATAGGTTTCCTCTTTCCCTGGATTGATTTATTGAATATAAAATAAAATCATCCCTGTAATCAGCAGTGGTTTTATGTCGAATTATGTTATGATTAAAGCGACGCTTTAATCATAACATAATTCTACTATACAAGGAATACAAGATATACAAGTTGTTGATCTAAAATGATTATATAGATAAAAATACCAATGTGTCAATAGAAAACTTTACTATATTTGCTTATATTAATACAAAATATTTTAGGTATATTCCTATTAATGGGTTCTGATTGTTAAAAAAGTAGATCAAAATAAATAATAACAACAAGATATTTGGCTAATATATACAAATAGTAAATCCTGTTTGTGCAAATATAGCATTTATATATCAAATTTATCAAGTTTATTGTGATTTGGCCGAAATGTATTGTGAAACATGTTGACAACAAAAGAAAATCGATGATAATATTTATTTAAAGCACTGGGCATGTAAAGCAATTTATAGTTGATAATATCAAGTATATAAGTTGAAAAGCATGTAAATAAAATGTGTGCAAGATATTAAAAAATATCATCAAATGAGGTTTGGAATGGATAATGCGATGAAAAAGAAAATGAAAAGGGCCGCCTATGTATCCGGGGTTATCCTGATGATGGTTATCTTTGCGGTATATTTCTTATTTCCGTTTGTTTATATGATTTCTGTTTCTCTCCAGACAGAATCGGAACTTATGACGGCGGTTGGCCTTAAGGAGCAATTGATACCAAAGTCCTGGTGCTGGAGTAATTATATTGAGGTGTTCCGGCAGATACCCTTTGCCAGGTACTTTGTGAACAGCGGAATTGTAACAGGATTAACGGTGCTTGGCACGACGATTTCAGCCAGCCTTGTTGCGTACTCCTTTGCACGGCTTAGATGGCCGGGAAGGGATTTCATCTATTCCATCATGCTGGTTACGATGATGATACCCGGGTCGGTATTGATGATTCCAACTTATAAAATGTATAGCACAATGGGGCTTACAAATTCCTGGTGGCCCTTAATCCTGCCGGCTTTTCTTGGAGGCGGTGCGGGAAATGTTATTTTGATCCAGCAGTTTTTTAAAACCGTTCCGAAGGAAACCTATGAGGCGGCCAAAATAGACGGTGCGGGAGAGCTGGGCATCTGGTGGAGAATTATGATGCCGCTGTCAAAGCCGGTAATTGCCACAGTTGCTGTATTTGCCTTTTTGTTTTCCTGGAATGATTATATGGGACCTATGATTTATATTAATGATACCATGCTGACTACGGTGGCCTTGGGACTTAGGGCGTTTTTCTCACAGCAAAGTACAAACTGGAGTCTGCTGATGGCCGGTTCCATTATTTCCATGATACCAAATATTATTATATTCGTATTTTGCCAAAGATACTTCCTGGAAGGGATAAAATCAGGTGCGGTTAAGGGATAAAACAGGGAAAAGGGACAAAGTATTTTAAAATTAATGTAATAAAGGGAGGAAGATAGGATATGAAGCAAAGAAGTAGAAAAATATTAAGCTGTCTGATGATTATCGTAATGCTTGGAACAATGTATATGACAGGCTGTTCCTCTTCGGACAGCGGCAATGGGGAGGTTACCCTGAAGTTTTGGTCGATTTATCCGGAGGGAGACGCGAATTACGAGTGGACGCTGTCTGTGATTGAAAGGTTTGAAGAGGCACATCCGGGTATTAAGGTAGAATACACCGGTATTTCGTTCTGGGATTACTTTACAAAGATCACGACGGCCATGACGGATTCCAACGGGCCGGATATCTATATCCAGACAATCAAAGATACAGCCGACCGTGCGAAGGGCGGAGTATCCATGGAGCTGTCTCAATTCTTTGATGAGACGTTAAATCAGGATGACTTTTATGAGGCGGATTTAAAGCCGATGACCTATGAAGAAAAAATCTATGGGCTGCCCTATGCACTGGATAACCGTATCCTATACTACAATATTGATTTACTAAATGAGCTTGCAGCTACGACTGATGCGGATTGGCTTGGAACTAAGGCTGTGCAGCAGGCGGATACTGAGATTACCGGAAAGCCGGCGGATTTGGTGGGTGAGGACGGCAATGTCCGCGCACCGCAGACCTGGAATGAGCTTATGGCCTATCAGGAGCTTTTGACCAAGCAGGAGAACGGCAAGATAACACAGCTTGGTTTTGATGTCAGTGTCGGCAATTGTATGTTTGTTAATGTTGTCTGGAGCAAGGGCGGAGAATTCTTTGACAGCGACGGCAATGCGATAATCACCAGTGATCCCGGAGTGCGGGCAGGCTTTGAAACCTGGTATAACCTGACTCACACGCTGCCCTTTGCAAAGGTAAATGCTTTTCTGGATTCCGCAGGAGATAACAAGACCAATCTCTTCTGGAGTAAAAATGTTGCAATGATGATAGCAACAAATGAAATACCCTGGCAAAACGACAAGCTGGAGGAGGATAAGCGGATTAATCTTGGAGCCGCTCCGGTTCCTTATGACAAGGTTGAAGAAAATCATTACAATTTCACAGGAGGCTTCTCGATTGAGGTTTCCAACCGCCTTTCAGGTAAAAATAAGGCAAAGCAGGAGGCGGCATGGGAATTTGTAAAATATCTGACAGGCCCGGAGATCCAGAAGGAGGTTCTGACAGAATCCAGCAATATGCCTGCGAATATAACGGTTTATGAGGAGCTGTTTCAGGAAATTACAGACCCTGTGAAAACTGTAGTGCTTACAGAGATGAATTATCGTAAGGCCTATGATTATATCTATGATGCTCCGAACTGGTGGGGTGAGGTACAGGGGGCGGTTACCGATATGGTTTCCGACAAATATACCGTGGAGGAAGCACTTGAGAATGCACAAAAGGCAATTGATAAGCTTAAGTCCTCCTATTAAGGGTGTTTTATTATGAAAAGTATTTTGGCGCCGGAAGGCGGCGGATTGGAGAGGTTTATGAAAAGCACAGAGAAAAAAATAAAAAAATATAACCGGCGGGAGGCAATCATGGGAATTTTATTTGCGGCGCCGTGGCTGCTGGGCTTTGTCCTGCTGATGGCCTTCCCGTTATTTTATTCTCTATACCTTTCCTGTACAAATGCTACCACTACCTCCCTGTTTCTTGAGTGGAGGGGTTTTCAAAACTATAGGATTATTCTGACCGATCCGGAGGTATGGAAGAGTGTCGGCTATACCATTGAGTTTGTATTGCTTAGTGTGCCCCTCAATCTGGTGTTTGCGCTTTCTCTGGCGATGCTGCTCAATGCAAAGGTTAGGGGGAGGAAGCTGTTTCGTGCCCTGTATTACATACCGACGCTGGCAAGCATTGTATCAGTGGTGTATCTGTGGAAACAGCTGTTAGGCTCCATGGGCCTGGTCAATACGATACTGTCCTGGTTTGGAATTACCGGACCGGACTGGTTCCATGATTATAGATGGGCTACGGTGGGACTTGCAGTTATGGGAATGTGGAGTGTTGGCGGAACGACAGTGATCTTTCTTTCCTCCCTGATGGATGTTCCCCTGGAATTATATGAAGCAATATCGGTCGATGGCGGCACTGTGATGGCAAAGTTCTTCCATGTGACGCTGCCGGCGATTTCACCAATCCTGTTTTATAATCTGTTAACCTCAACCATAGCCGCATTCCAGGTGTTCATACAGCCAATGCTGATGACAGGCGGCGAATATAACACCAATTACATGGGTTATTTCATCTACAATACCGGTTTTACGGTGGGAAGGCAGGGATATGCGTCAGCCATGTCCTGGATTATGCTGGTTATTATATCGGTATTTGTACTGGTGATCCAGCTGGCACGCAAAAAATGGGCATTTTACAATGAATAATGGAGGAAGGATATGGTTTACGGGAAATTTATAAAGCCGGTTGCTTTTGCAAAGGAGGGTACCTATGTGCGGGCTCCGGAGAATGCGGTAAATGGTGCTGATATGAGCGGCTATGGTGCAATGGAGCATACCCGGGGAGTGGACCTGGAGGCAGTCTGGCTGTCGGCCAGAAATGTAACCCGGAATGTCTGGATTGGCTTTGATTTTGGCAGTATCGTCCGCCTGGGCTATCTGTGCATCTGGAATTTGAATCAGACGGATGGTTTTGGAGCAGGACTGAAAAGAGTAAAGATTTATTACAGCTTTGACAACGAGGAATATATGGAATATAAGGGCGAGGGTTATCCTTACGTTTTTGCACCGGCAAATGGAAAGCCGGGTCTGAAAGCAACCAATCTGGACGACGGAAGGCATTCTCCGGTGGATTTTCAGGGACTTTCTGCAAGGTATATTAAGCTTGTTCCGGATATTGAAAGCGGGGAAGGCTGTCATGGGAAATATATCGAAGGGCAGACCCGGTTTGGACTCAGCCAAGTAAGATTCTTCCTCTATCATGAAGCTCCCGGGAAGGGTGCAAGTATTTATGCAAGAGCCTTCCAGCCGGAAATGGATGTGCTTACCTCCGGCTATGGCATGGAGGGGGGCTTACAGGGGACAGACGAAGGGAGCATGTATTTAAGCAAGGCAAATCCGGAAAATATGGATATGATTTTTGATCTGGACATGTGCACCTACCTTAAGGGAGTTGATTTTTACAATTATAATGAGCCCTATCTGCTTAAGGCGGGACTCAAAAAGATAATTCTTTCAGAAAGCATCAACGGCTTTGAATGGAATAGCCTCGGTGAATATGAGCTGTCCATGGGAATCGGAAAGCCAATGGGTGTCACCAGGCTGACCAATGGGGAGCTGATCCGGTTTGAACCGGTATATACCAGATATCTCAAGATTACGGTGGCAGGCGGAGCCGGGATAGGTACCCATGGCTTTGTAAATGGCTTTGAGTTTCGCTATGGATTAAGCAAAATCCGCTTTATCAGCGCCGACAGCGGGTATTATGCAGAACCGGCAAGGGACTGGAGCGGCCTGTTCAGCTCCTTCGAAGGCTGGACTGGAGCGGACGGTATCTTTATTACCAATCTGGAGGGTAGGGAAAGCAAGCCGGCGGGTGAGAACCGAGAGAGGGTCAGAAATATGATTTCCTTTGGTGATACCTTTATCGGTAAAGTAAATCCGATCACGGGCTCTCGCAGGTGTGCGGATATGGTCAACAATTCCTTCTGTTATATGGAGGGACTTGACCCGGATGAACTTAAGACGGAATTCTTCTGGGGAAGCAGCGGGAATATGGAGCCGGACAATCTGATCCGCAGCAGGGAAGAATATTACTACTGGCTCCAGGATTGTCTCATTACCGGCGGAAAATTCTATTCCTTTACAGATAACGTAGTTTCCGAAGCAGATAATCAGGATTTACCGGAGGGCTTCCGCTTTTATCTGACCGGTGTGGATATGGTGATCTTTGATATTAAGGACAACAAACTGGATTTAAACAGCCAGAGAACGCTTCAGACACCGCTGTTTCTAAAGGATAAGCTGATGTTTGGCTGCGGAATCTTTGCAAATACGATTGAGGCCGGAATGGAAAATGCGGATGGTTATATCTATATTTACGGCATCAAGGAAATAGAGCCCGGAGTAAGACATCTGGTGGTTGCAAGAACTCTGCCGGAGAATATGGCCAACTTTGAGGAATATACCTATTTTGACGGTACGGACTGGTCGGGAAATATGCAGGATTGTGCGGCAATTGCAGATGATTTGTCGCCGGAGATGAGTGTCATGCCCATGGACTTTGGAAGGTACCGTGGGAAATATGTTTTTATCTACTCTGCCAATGGAGTCAGTGATTACGTAATGGCGAGAATCGGTGATACCCCCTATGGTCCCTTTAATCAGAAGCTTTTGCTGTACTGCATGAATCGAATTGATGATTTAGAATACACAGGGCTAAAGAAGGTCTATCAGTATAATGCAAAGGCCCATTTTAACATCGCAGAGCAGGATGAAATTCTCATTACCTATAATGTCAATTGCATGGATTATGAAAGCCATTTGCTCAATGGCAATGTGTACCGGCCCAGATTCTTAAGATATAAGGAATTCTAAGCAAAGCACGTGAATATCCCCGATTGGGGTAAAACCTTATAAGGGAAACCCTTATAAGCAACAAATATTAAGGAGGAGTTTACAATGAAAAAATCAGTAAAGCATTATTCAAGGGCATTTATGGTTGCAATTCTCTGTGTAGCACTGTTTTCACTGACCGGCTGTACTGCCGTGCAGATTTCAACGGATCTAAGCTTTCATGAGGATGGTACCGGAACCAGAACAATTACAGCGAAGGTTGCAAAGAACGATTATCAGGATGGATACGGCAGTGCTTATTATTATCTTACCCAGCATGGGGATCAGCTTGCCGGCTATATTCAATCGGCTTATAAGGCTGCAGTTGCAGGCAGTGAGGACTGGCTTACAGTATCTGTTGATGACAGCGGCAGTGATTGGGAAGTGATTGATCTAACCTTTAAATTCAGCTCCTTTGAAGACTATAAACAAAAGCTGGCTGCTCTTGCATACGATGAAACGGCGGCAGCCTCTTACGCAGAGCCGGAGTTAACCGCCAATGCTGACGGTACGGTAACCTATACGGAAAGCACCGCTGTACTGACGGCGATTTTCAAGAGTATTCAGACAACTGTAATTGCAGATACCTCGATTTTTGATGTCAATTCCACCAAAGACGGTGTTGCCTTAAATGACGGTTCGGCAGATTTGCAATCCTTGAAGGATTACGGTGTGGAGCTCATGAAGCCGGAATTCGGGGATTCGATGAATTTAAACTTCGGTGGAGAAGCGGCTGCAGTGACGGCGACTGACGGAGTATATACCATTACCGGAACCTATACCGTTGTGGCAGTGAAGGATACATCAGAGGCTTCTACGGAAAGCACGCCGGAAGCAGAGGCGCCCAAGACAGGTGAAAGCCCTATACTGGCTGCAGCCTTCGTAGTCGGTATGGCAGGCTTTGGGGTGTCACTCATGGTTTTTGGAAAACATAAGGTGCAGAACCAGTAGAATAATAAAAAAAGGAGTAAATCAATTTGAAGAATATAGCAAAGCATGGATCAAAACTTGCCCTGGCGGTGCTTCTTGCAGCTATGATGTTTATGATGACCGGCTGTACGGCAGTTCAGGTATCAGCGTCTATAATTTTTAATGAGGATGGTTCGGGCAGCAGAACAATTACTGCGTCGATTGCAAAAAATGATTATCAGGATGGATATGGAAGTGCATATTATTATCTTACTACCCACGGTGATAAGCTGGCAGATTATCTGAAGGCTACATATACCACTAATGTTAAGGGCAGCGAAGGCTGGCTGAAGATTACCGTTGACGACAGCGGTGCAGATTGGGAGGTTATCAACTTTACCTTTGATTTCAGTTCCTTTGAAGATTATACGACAAAGCTGGCAGCTCTTGCCTACGATAAAACCGCCGCCGCAGCCTATGCTGCTCCGGAGCTGACGGCAAATGAGGACGGAACGGTTACCTACTCGGAGAATACGGCGGTTCTGACTGCTATCTTCAAAAGCATTCAGACAACCCTTATGGCAGACACCACTATGTTTGACGTTAACTCAACCAAGGATGGCACAGCTTTGAATGACGGCTCCGCAGATTTACAGTCCCTGAAGGATTATGGCGTTGAGCTTATGAAAACGGACTTTGGTAATGCTATGACAATCCAGATTGGAGCAGGTGAAGCTACCCCGGTTGAGGCAACTGATGGTGTATATACGCTTACAGGCTCCTACGCGGGAGGGGAAATTCCCAAGGAAGAGCATGTAACGACCAATGTATTAAATTACGGCTTTAATGGCGATCTCACGAATGCAGGTACGGCAGCGGAGAACGATCTTACCTATGGTACCGGGTCCACCGGTGATGGGCCGGTGTTTGTGGAGGGTATTGACGGACAGGCAATCCAGCTGGATGGAAATACCTATCTTGCTTCACCGAATAAGTCTTATAGCTATGCGGAAATGACGATAAGCTTCTATTATAAGATGTCGGCTTATACACAGACGGATACGGGTGCGAACATGATTATTGTTCCCGCGGGGCTTGGTGCCCTGGGCGGCGGTGTCATTGACATCGAGTTTATTAAGGATGGAGATGTGGAGGGGGTTCAGCTGCTGGCAAAGATGAACAGCGCCGACTGGCAGACACAGGATAAGCTGTATTCCGAGGGTTACTTTATGGAGGCCCACCTGGATGAGTGGCATAACTATACCATCGTATTCCAGAATGAGTATGATGAGTTTGGCAATATTAACGATGCCTTTGTCTATCTGTATATTGACGGACAGGTTGCTGCAAAAGCGAGACTGGCTGTTGCTGCGGGTCTTACCTACAGCCTGGGTCTCTATGATGACGGTTCCTACGGCGATCCCAACGGCGGCTTTAATGTTGGCGGATACATGGAAAGTGCAACGGTAAAGAGAGCCTGCACAGGTGTTCTTGATAACCTGTTGGTTTTTGACGGCGCACTTTCAGAGGAAGAAGTGAAAAGCCTTTGCTATACCGCAGCAGTGGAAAAGCCTTATGATCCCAATGCAACGGATACAGCGGGCGGGGAACAGGCAGCGGTAACTCAGGCGCCGACTGTAACTCCTGAGACAGCAGACACGGAAGCTTCCGATGGGGGCATAAATCCGGTGGTTATAGCCATTGTTGTAATTGTTGTTGTTTGTGCGGCAGTTGGAGCAGGTATCTACTTTATGAAAAAAAAGAAATAATTTGTAAAAGATAAGGCAGCACCTTTTGACACGCAGGAAATCGGCCTGTCGGAATTAAATAAGGAAAACGGCGGAGCTGCCGCAGTTTTCCTTATTTTTTACCATGTGTCCAGCGAAGCTGGATCACACTTGCCACCTCCTGCAAGTGAAAGAAAAGACCACAAATTGGAAAAGGAGCAGGATTATGAAGATAAGCAAAAAAACAGTATCGGTTGTTCTCCTTGTTATCATTACCGCGGCAGTACTGACCTCCTGCGGTAATGATAACAAAAAAAACGGAGAAGAAACAGGTAAGGGCACCCCAGCGGTAACACAGGGGTATACAGAGGAAGCTTCTGATACAGAGTATATCGGGGCATCTACCGTGGTTTGGGAGGTTGGCACAATGTTTGAGCTTAGTGCAATGGAAAATGCCTATCAGGCTGTCATTGATAATTCCGGCATGAGTGGCAGCAAAGGAAGGATACATCTGCATACGAATGCAGCAAAGGACATGTACAAAGGGGATGTGAAGGAGTTCCTCTTTGATATTGGACATATCGACAAATTGGGAGAATTATATCTTTGGAATTATAATGCCCCGGGGGATACCGGGAGCGGCTTAAAGGAAATTGCTGTTTCCTGTTCTGAGGATAATATAACATACAGTGAACCGGTCAATTATATTCTGGCACAGGCAACGGGAGAGGACGGCTTGGAGGCAACAAATACCGTTGACGGAAATTCGGTTAACTTTAACGGAGTAAGTGCCAGATATATAAAGATTACGGTATTAAGCAATTACGGCGGAACCGAAAACGGCTTAAGCGAGATCAGGCTATTCCGGTATAAGCAGCCAATTGTGGTTGGGGAATGCATTTCCAGCTCTCCGTTGGAACGCTATATCAATGGCAAATGGTCTGCAACGGCGGAGGACTACAACCTTGTTAACGGTACTGGATTAAGCTTCAGCTTTTCAAGCACAGCAACCCATGACAATAATCCGGACCATATGTTTAGCCAGAAGGCTACGGCGATCGATTTTCTTATAGATTTAAAGGGGCAGTATCCGGTATCGAAGCTGGTGCTTTGGAATTACAATGATCCGGAGCATCTGGATTACGGCCTGCAGAAGTTTCGGGTCAAAATCTCCGATGATTGCACCACCTGGAAAACAGTCGGCAGTTATACTCTTGATATGGCGGACGGCAGCAATGCCCTGGCTCCCTCTATAATCCTGGACCTGGGTAATGTACAGACCCATTATATTCAGCTGGAGATAATGAGCAATTACGGCGGAGACTATGTCGGCTTAAGTGAAATTAGTGCATTCCTTGGAGAGGGCTGGTACTGTGACGAAGCACCGGATTATACGGCCCTTTTTTCCCGGTATGAGGGCTGGTCGGGAGCAGATGGCATCTACTCTGTAAATTTGGATGGGCAGGATTATAATTATGAACGTGATAAGACGGAGCAAAATACATTTTTCGTATTCAGCGACACGATTGTATCCCTGGTAGATTCAAAGACGGATTTAAGAAGCGACGTATCGATGCAAAACAATACAAGCGCCCTGCTTAAGGGAGGGACCCTCGATGTAAAGCAGATCAGCTTTAAAATACAGTCTAAGGACGGAGGCACCGCAAACATTGTTCCCGATCCGGCAATTCCCGCAACAAAAGCGGGTAAGGAGATTTACTATTGGCTGGGGGATACCTTCGTCCTCGGTGATTACCTGTATGTGTATGCGCTAAGAATTGATTCAGTATCTACACTAATGGGCTTTGAGCAGATCGGAGTCGATCTGGCAAGATATGATATTGTAGACGGGACAGTGAATTACAATTCCCTGAAAATAATCCAGGATGGCGGGAAACGGCTTTGTAATGTAGAGGACAAGTCGGGTGAGTGGTATTTCGGCGGAGCCGTATATCAAAGTACCGATACGGCAGGGGTTATGGACCCGGACGGTTATATCTATGTCTATGGGTATAATGATGTGGAAAATGTAGGGCGTGAGCTTGTAGTGTCCAGGGTAAAACCGGAGAATATCGAAAACTTTGATGCCTACGAGTACCTGGACAGTGACGGCAGCTGGAGCCTGGAGGTACCGGCAAAGTTCATGTATTTGGAGGAGGATGTTGCGCCGGAATGCAGTGTAACCCAGATTCAGTCCGGTGATTACAAGGGAAAGTACCTGTTTGTCTGGAGCTATCTGACCAACAGTGCAACGATAAAAGCGTCCATTTCCGATACACCCTATACGTCGTTTACAAATGAGACGACAATCTATACCCATGATACCACATTGACAACCATCGGTAATGGCAACAATACCTATAATGCAAAGGCACATCCGGCCCTCTCCGGCCCGGAGGAGATTATCATCTCCTATAATGTGAACGGTGAGGACTGTTTTAAATACGGCGATATCTACCGGCCGAGATTTCTAAGGCTTGCTCTGGTAGCCGGAAGGCAATAGTTTATAAAATGGAGGTGAGGCAATGGACCAGAGAGATGTTGAGGCATGGATAGAGGCTATCCGGAAAGAAGGAGAGAGACCCTGCACCTGTCAGGAGGAATTTATCGATCCCTTTTCCATACCGATGTATATTTTTCAATCCATCGGTGCAGACCGCTTTATACGAATTGAGAGTGACGGCTATGACCCGTTTTATTGCTACTATCAGCCCTGCTTTCATAAGAAGGCTCCCCTGATTGTGCATACACCGGGCTATGGCGGAGAGATGAGCATGCACCCGGAGCTAGCACAATACTTTCATGTGCTGCACATCAATCCGTTGGGATATACTACGCCAAAGGGAAAAGATTTATCCAAAATGACCATGGGCGGTGTGGGAAGCGTATTGCCGGATACATTTCTTAGCGGTGGAAGGAAAGGCTACTTTACCTGGCTGGTCAACTGTGTGATGGCTGTGCGCTGGGCCCTGTCACAGGAAAACGTATTGCCGGACAGAGTATCCTTCTTTGGCACCAGCCAGGGCGGCGGCGGGGCAATGCTGCTGGGTTCTGTCTTTCAGGAAATCACAAAGGCAGTTGCCGCTGACCAGCCCTTTCTTACCAATTTTACGATGGCAAACAAGGAAGGGGCGTATGGAATGGGCAGGGAACTGTACCAGGAGGCTTCCCTGGAGGAGGTAGCGAGGGCGGAGTATCTGATTGATACCATAAACCATGTGTACCGTTTTACCTTTCCGGTATTACTGACCAGCGGAGGGCAGGACGTAACCTGCCCCCCAAGAACGGTTGAAGATTTGTTCCAGCGGATCAAGGGGACAAAATCGTATACCCATTTTGAACATTTACCACATGGCTACAACCGGGAGTTTGTACAGCTGGCAAAGGCGTGGTTTCTGATCTATGCATAGGAGGAAGTACAATGTATTCCATTGGAATTGATATTGGCGGCACATCGGCAAAGATAGGAAGAGTTCAAAAGGGAGAGCTGAAGACTGTTCGGACTGTCCCCACAAGCAGCAGCGTAGAATATGAGGATTTTCTGCTGCAGGTCTTTGCCGCAATGGAAGCTCTGGTGGAGGAAGCGGGAAGAGATGGCCTTGAAATGGTAGGAATCAGCTCCTGCGGACTCATTGACAGCAAAAAAGGAAAAATCACCTACTCGAATAACATCCGGTGGGAAGATAAAAATATTGTTTCAGATGTAGCAAGCCATTGGCAGGTACCGGTTCGGATAGCAAACGATGCAAAATGCGCTCTGCTGGCCGAAGCGGTGCTTGGAGCCGGAAAGGGCTACGACAGGGTATGTATGGTCACCCTTGGAACCGGAGTGGGCGGAGGCTTTATTACGGGAGGACGGTTGGAGTCCGGAACCCCCCACAGGGATGCATCGGGAATTCTCGGACATGTGACGGTGGCGGCGGGCAAAAGACAATGCACATGCGGACACAGGGGCTGTCTGGAAGCATATGCATCTGCTACGGCGCTTATGGCTTCCTATAAAGAGAAGACCGGTCTGGAAGCCACTGCGAAGGAGATTTTTGACCGGGTTCGAGGCGGTGAGGCAGAGGCGAAGGAAGTATTTGATGAATTTTGCTTTTACCTTGGTGAGGGCATGATTAGCTTCGGAAACATCCTGCGGCCGGAAATTATTATACTCGGAGGCGGGATATCCAATTCTGCGGATTTATTTCTGGATTATCTTCGTGAATATGTCAATCAAGGAGTTTACGGCGCACAGGCAATACCCATTCAAATCGCTGCGGCAACGCTGGGCAATACGGCCGGCATGATTGGGGCAACATTATTATAGCTGAGAGGAGATCAGGTATTGAAAGGTTATGGCAATTATGATAAATACCCTGAAAAAGTAATCGAAGGTTTTGAAGCGGTCCAGGGCTATGACAAAATCACAGAAATGATAGAAAAGAAAGCAGGGACAAAGGACCGTCATGTAATAACACTGGAATTATATACAGAGGTGGATATACAGGAAATACTGGAGGGCTTAAAGGGGCTGAAGGCCCTATTCCTGAATGCCGAGGAGTGCATGGTCAGTGATGAGGAATATAACTTAGGGATTAAGCCGTTCCTGACGGAGGACAGAGTATTTGGTATCATGAATACGCTTAATATCAAGGACTTTTATATTCCGAAGAAGGTGGAGGCGATGCGGGAAACCATTGAGTCCGCCAGAGGCCTGGTCATTGTCTATGGTGTGGGAGCCTCCCTGGTGTATGAAGGAGACGACTTAATCTATGCTGATATGGCAAGGTGGGAGATACAGTGCCGCTTTGCCAAGGGCTGGCCAAACTGGAAATCAGACAATCAGGCAGCGCCGAAATTAGCGAAATTCAAGCAGGGCTTTTTTGTTGAGTGGAGAATGGCCGACCGGTTGAAACGTGGTTTACTGGACCGGATCGACTATCTTCTGGACACGAATGAGGCGGGTATGCCAAAGCTTGTGAAAGGAGAGGGCTTTCGTGCGGGACTTCGTAAGTTCTCAGCCGAGCCCTTCCGTCTGGTGCCCTATTTTGCTCCGGAGGTATGGGGCGGCCAGTGGATGAAGGAGGTATGCGGTCTTGACAAGGACAGCCCGAATTATGCCTGGGCCTTTGACGGAGTACCGGAGGAGAACAGTATTTTTATGAAATTCGGTGGGGTCAGAATAGAGGTTCCCTCCATTGATGTGGTCTTCTATTGCCCGCAGCAGCTGCTGGGACACCGTGTACATGCCCGTTTCGGAGACGAATATCCCATTCGTTTTGACTTTCTGGATACAATGGGAGGACAGAATCTTTCCCTGCAGGTTCATCCGTTGACCGAATATATTCAGAATGCTTTCAATATGCACTATACACAGGATGAGAGCTACTATATTCTGGATTGTGAGGACAACTGCGTGGTATACCTGGGATTAAAGGAAAACATTGACCGGGAAGAAATGCTGGCTGAACTGAAGCAGGCACAACTGGGCGAAATTACCTTTGATGCATCCAAATACGTGAACACCTGGCCGGTAAAAAAGCATGACCATTACCTGATACCGGGCGGGACCATACATTGCAGCGGCAAGAATACCATGGTGCTGGAGATCAGTGCAACTCCCTACATATTCACCTTTAAATTATGGGATTGGGGCCGCCTGGGGCTGGATGGCCTGCCAAGGCCGGTGCATATTAATCATGGGGAACAGGTCATTCAATGGGACCGTACCACCGGATGGGTCAGGGAGAACCTGGTAAATGTCGTTACGATAATCAGTGATGACGGCACAAATAAAATCGAGAGAACGGGGCTTCATGAGCGGGAATTTATTGAGACAAGAAGATATACCATCGAAACAGAATGTGTTCTGGACAGCGAAGGGAGTGTGAGCACCTGTAATGTGGTAGAGGGTGAAGGAGCCGTAATTGAGAGTATGGATGGGAGCTTCCAGCCTTATGAGGTACATTATGCGGAGACCTTTATCGTACCGGAAAGCGTTAAGGAATTTAAAATCCGGCCCCTTGGAGAAGAGGTTAAGATATTGCGGGCAACTGTGCGGGGATAAGCTGCCAGACACCTTTATAATTTAATTGACAAAATACTTTACAAATGGTATTCTTTCTATAATAATAAATGGTAATTATGGGGAGAAGCGAATGGGACAATATAGAAATAAAGTATCCTTGCAGGATATTGCAGATCGTTTGGGAATTTCGAAGTATGCGGTATCACTTGCTTTGAATGATAAACCGGGAGTAAGCGACGAACTAAGAAAAGAAATCATCAAGCTTGCTTTTGAAATGGATTATCAGGGGAATAAAAAAAAGCAGGTGAAGAAAAATGGTAATATTCTTGTCCTGATACCGGATTATATCAGCAATGATACCTTTTTTTACAATTCCATATACTGGTCCGTGGAAGCGGATATTAAAAAGCGAGGCTTTAATGCCGTACTGACCGGTGTGAATGCAGA
Organism: Bacillota bacterium; assembly: GCA_023407175.1. The sequence continues at coordinate 50,146 of JAEYMU010000053.1, read as the reverse complement.
TATGCAGGAGAAGCTGGAATATCCCAGTTTTTATTATGAAATGGAATTCTGCGGTATCATCATAATTGGTATTTTCACAAAGGAATATGTAAGAAAGCTCCTTGCCAGCGGCCAGCCGGTGATTTCGATCGATCATTATTATGATGATATTCCCATGGATGTAGTGGTTACAGCGAATCTGGAGGGCTCGTATAATATAGTCAGCTATATGATTGAGAAGGGACATAAGGATATCGGATACATAGGTTCTATCGAAATGACCTCAAGTCTTTATGAGCGGTGGTGCGGTTATAATAAGGCAATGCTGTATTATGGATTGAAGGTAAAGGAGGAACACTGTATTCTTACCGCCTCTCCTTTAAATGTTCTCTTTGCTGAGCCGGAGGAGCTGGAACGGCTGATCAGCGGTATGGAGTCTTTGCCTACGGCATGGTTTTGCGGCGGCGACAGAATAGCAATCAATCTCATTAATGTTCTTTCCAGAAAGAATATAAAGATACCGGAGGAAATCTCAGTTGCCGGTTTTGATGACATTGAAGCTGCCAATATGATCATACCTTCTTTGACTACAGTTCGGATTGACAGGCAGAGAATGGGACAGGAGGCGGTGGATTTACTCATCCGCAGACTGCAGCAGAACGGAGAAAAGCAGAAAATATCAATTTATGGGGAGCTGGTTATTCGTGAATCCGTAAACCCCCCGAAAAATGATTGAGAAAATATAGTTGAAATTTACAAGACACATTGCTTGACAATAGAAACAAAAAGAAATACCGTATTTTCCTTACAAAGGATTACGGTATTTCTTTTTTGATAAAAAAGATAATACTCTTGATAAAAAAATTAAAAAAATAAGCATATTTAACAAAAAAGTAATTGACAAAATAATTAAGATATTATATAAATATAATTGTAAAGTATAAAATACATTTACAAACTGCATTTATAACATAATAATAAATTTACAAAGCTATGGGGCTACAAAGAAGAAAGAGGAGAAAAGGAGGGCACAGGAGGAGATATGTGGATATGGAACAGACGGTATAACCGAGGAATCGCCTTGCTAATTGTATTGACCTTTGTATTTTCGATAGTCAGTCAAAGCACATGGCAGCAAAATCCGGTTTCGGCGGCCGAGACACGGATAGCAGAGGGAAATTATACTTACAGCTGTTTGCCGGATGATTCAAATTTGGGGGCATCAGGATATGATGTGCTTCAGGGACAGAATGCACTGCTTCCTTTTGACGGCGGGCTGCTTACGGATGGCAATCATAACAGCTACGCCGCATGGAAGGGTAACGGTGCGGGAACAAGCGATACGGTGGAGATAATCTTTGATTTAAAGAAGGACTATCCGCTGGAGCAGATCAAGGTCATCAGCAATACGCCTGACACCTGGCACGGAGTCTACAGCGTAAAAGTAAAATGCAGGGCGGAGGCCGAAACCAAATATACGGTGTATGCCTCGCAGAGCTGGTATGGTACAAGCATACAGCTGCCGGACAGCGTGGAAAAAAATAACTCTCTGCTGGTTAACACCCAAAACAATACGGCCCGGTATGTCATTGTTGAAATTAAGAAATGCAATACCTGGGCGAATTTATTGCTATCGGAGGTAGAGATTTACAAAGGGACCGGGAATGTAAGCAATGAACCGGGTACGGCGAAAACAGCCGCTGAACTGCTTCAGGAGACAGAGAAGCCGGAAAGTGTGTACCGTATTCCAGAGCCGGGTTTGATTATGGATGGAAATTATGTTTATGATCATGCGCCGGATACCTCGCATCTGTATGAGAATGGATATGATGTAGGACAGACCGGTCTAATATCCTTTGCGGACGGCTTGCTGACCGATGTCAGTACACAGACCTATGCAGGCTGGAGCAACAATTATACCCAGGGAACAACCGTTACTTTGGTATATGATCTGCTGAAGGATTATCCTTTGGACAGGATTAAAATAATAAGCAATGCTCCCAATGAATATTGGGGAATATATAACATAAAGGTGAAATACCGCAGTGAATCGGAAGCAAATTATTGGATTATCGGTTCCGGGAATTGGTACGGCACCTCCATACAGCTTCCGGATACAACGGATTGGAACAATACCCTTACATATAATATCGGAAATCAGCAGGCAAGATATATTATTGTTGAAATATCAAAATGCAACCAGTGGCAGAACATGCCGTTAACGGAAGTGCAGTTTTACCAGGGTACGGGAGAAACAGGGACGGACCCGGCTCCGGTAAAAACGGCCGCTGAATTGCTTGCCGAGTCAAACCTACCGGCGAAGGCCATCCGTACGGCACAGCCAGGGCAAATTATGGAGGGGAATTATCTCTATAACCATGCACCTGACGGCGGGGGAAGACCGGATCAGCTCTCCTTGGGATTGATTGCCTTTGATGAAGGGCTTCTGACCGACGGAAATGAGACCACCTATGCCAAATGGCAGGCTTCAGGAACAAGTCCCTGGGACATATCCATTGTTTATGACCTACAGAAGGATTATCCTCTGGAACTGATTAATGTTATCAGTAATGCGCCGGATGCCTGGAATGGGGTAAGCTATATCACAGTAAAATACCGTGCGGAAGAGGACGGCAGATATAAAATCCTGTATGCGGGAGATTGGTATGGCTCCCAGATTGATACCAGCACCATGAAGCTGCTTGACGGAGTGCCACTTAATAATACTCTGGAACTGGACGCCGGCGGCAATATGGCGCGGTTTGTGATCGTAAATATTATCAAGGCAAATCCCTGGCAGAACATGCCGTTAACGGAAGTGGAATTTTTTCAGGCAGCAGGACAGGAGGAGGGGGAACCCGGGGCTCCTTATACTTTGGAAAATTTACAGGCGGAATTTAATAAAGGAACTCTGACGGTAGACAAGTACGGACAGTATTATTATGAAGACTGGACAGGTAAGATAACCTCCGATGAAGATCTGCAGGAGGATTATGCCCAGGAGGCGCAGGAGCTTGCGGAGGTTTCCCTGGATACGGAAACCTATGACCAATACGGAGGTATATTAAGCGGCGGAACCTATGCGTCCACAGGATATTTCAGGCTGCTGAAGACGGACGGTAAATGGTGGTTTATCACACCGGACGGACATAAATTCTTCATGAAGGGTGTGGATAATTTTAATCTGGATGATCCGGGGTACACTACAGTATACAAAAATGCGGACGGCAGTATAAGGGATCTGTTCGAAGAGCTGCCAGATCCCCTGATCTATGGGGATGCTTATTCCACAGCCTTTGGATACGGAGTAAGCTTTATAAAAGCGAACATTATGAAAAAGTACGGTGCGGATTATGAGGCAAAATGGGCTGAAATTACGCAGAAGAGGCTGATCGACTGGGGATTTAATGCCCATGGCAAATGGGGAAAAAGCGACAAGATTACTATGCCTTATGTGGCGATGCTTGAGATGTCCCAGGATGCGATTAAGCTGCAGTGGACAGAAGATACCTTTGACCCGGATTTTCAGTTAAAGGTTGAAAATAAGAATAAGCAGAAGCTCCTCGCGCTTAAAAATGACCCTAATTTGATCGGATACATCTTCTCCAATGAAGAGGGATGGACAACAGAAATCGTGGAAGAGGTATTGCTGCTGGATTCCTCCTCCTATGCCAAGAGTGCTTTTGTTAACATGATGGCTCAAAAGTATGGAAATATAAACGCCGTCAATCAAAAGCTGGGTACAACAGCCGCTTCCCTTGAGGATTTGAAGGCACTGCCGATTACTTCGGAGCAGGTGCCGGCAGAGGATATAGCAGCCTTTATTAGGCTGGCCTCCCAGAAATACTACTCCAGTGTTTATAATGTGATTAAAAAATATGATACTAACCATCTGTTTCTGGGCTCTGCATCCACTCCCGGCTGGCGCTCCTGCCTGGAATGGGAAACCGGAGGCTTGAATTATATTGATGCCATAACCCTGGACACCTATACCGACAGTGCGGATTATCTGAAGCTTTACGAGCCTTATGACAAACCGGTTTTAAATGTTGAATTCTCCTTTAATTATTCCGGAAGAGGACTGCGCTCCCTGAACAGCTCCATTGCCTGCTCAACCATTGAGGAAAGAGGCCAAAAAACCGCCGCTTTTCTGGAAGCACAGGCAAAGAGCCCGGTATTTGTCGGGTACGGATATTTTATGTATTATGACGATCCGGTAACGGGAACCATGGGAGGGGAAACCTGCAATTTCGGCTTAGTAAACGGACAAGACCAGCCTTATACAGAGATGGTGGACATTCTAAGGGTTGCCAATGCCGGACTGGAAGCGGTACATGATCTGGGAACCGGAAGGACTGAGCTGACGGAGGAAGGAACAGCCGGCGATAACGGGGTCAGCAATCCTGTAGGAGAAGAGGAGGAAAAGGCCTTTGACAATAATATAAATACAAAATGGGTTACCTATACCTCCTATGGGGTAATACAATATGACTTTGCCGGTGATACTGCTTATGCAATAAGCTCCTATTCTATTACTTCGGCAAATGATGTTCCGGAAAGGGATCCTAAGAATTGGGAGCTGCAGGGCTCCAATGACGGGATTTCCTGGATCAGTCTGGACAGCAGATCCGACATGGTCTTTACAGAAAGACATCAGACTGTTTCTTTCAGCTTTACCAATGCAACACCTTACCGGATGTACCGGTTAAATATTACGGCGGCATATGGCAATTCAGCGTTACAGCTGGCCGAAATTCAGCTGTTTGCAAACCCGGAGGTCGATCTGACAGAAGGAGGCTCGGCAAGTGATTACGGTTTATCCAATCCGGGAGGCGAGGATGAGACAAAGGCATTTGATAATAATACGGCTACAAAGTGGCTGCCCTATGCCTCGGCCGGAAAGCTCAGCTATGATTTTAACGGAACGGATGCTTATATTGTAAATCGGTATTCCGTGTCTTCCGCAAATGATGTACCCGGACGTGATCCGAAGAGCTGGACCTTTGAAGGATCAAACGACGGAATTGTCTGGACGGTTTTGGACACCAGAGTTAATATGGCCTTTCCAAACAGATACCAGACGGAGGTCTTTGATTTTACCAATTCCACACCTTATCAAATGTACCGTTTGAACATAACTGCAAACCACGGGGAAGGTGCTTTACAGCTGTCGGAATTGCAGATGTTTACCCGATAGCTGCTATTTGCTTCATATAAAAGGAAAAATAAAGGAGGAACTAGATTTATGAAAAAAAATTTTTTAAAAAAAATGATTAGTATGCTTACACTTGTCTCTTTACTGGCAGCTGCAGCAGGCTGCGGTAAAAGTGACACGGAGGAACCATCCGGAGGAAACCAGGCTGCCCCCACCGAGACAGGAGAAAACCAGGAAACCGTTGTTCTTAAAATGCTGGAGCATTCCAATGAGGCAACCAATAATGCCATAAAAGCACTGAATGATAAATTCATGGAGAAATATCCTAACATCAAGATTGAATCCACAACGGTGGAAGCGCAGCAGTATCCTCAGGTTTTGCAAACACGCCTTGCAGCCGGTGATGTGGATCTCATCGAATTTACCTGCTTTAATATTTCAAATCCTGATTTTACGAAGGGATTGGATAAAACAGCATCTATGCAGTATATAGAAAACGGTGATATATTGGATATAACGGACCAGCCCTTTGTTCAGAACTGGGACGAGGCTACAAACAGGGATGCCAATTCCTATGATGGCAAGGTGTACAGCTTAAATATCGGGAAGGTAGCTTATAACGGCGTATTCTATAATAAGGCCATCTTCAGGGATAATGGTCTGACTGTACCGGAAACCTGGGAGGAATTTGTCCAGTTATGTGAAACTCTACAATCCAAAGGCATCTCTCCCATTACCTCAGGAGGCAAAGACGGATGGCCCATTGCTATGGGATGGCCCGGTTTTGTAAATGCAAATGAAACTGACGTTATGGCCTTCGAAGAAGGCTTGTGGACCGGAGAGAGAAAATACAATGATGCTGAGACCCTAAAGCTTTTTGACAAAATGGCCACCTTTGCCTCCTTCTATGAAAAGGGTGTAAACGGTGTGGATTATGCTTCGGTTATCGGACGCTTTGTAGCCGGTAAAGCGGCAATGCTGCAGGATGGTACCTGGCAGGCGGCACAGATAACGGCAGCGGACCCTGATTTTGAATTCGGCTATTTTTGCATACCAGGGGATACAAAGGGTTCTCTGCCCGCCCAATTAGCCGGTAAGTATGACATAGGATATGCAGGGGCGGCAAAATCGGCGAACACGGAGGCGGTTATAAAATGGCTGGAATTCTTCTCAGACAAGGATAATTACACGGACTTCATTAATGCCATCGGTTTCATACCCACCATGCAGGGGATAACGGTAGATAACGCTTTTATTAATGAAATCGCGCCGCTGAATCAGGATTTCCAAATTAATTATGAGATTATCCACAGAGCTCCGAAGGGCGTAGGAAAATATGCCGGATTTGCGATTAACGAATTGAAGGTGCTGGGAGGCAGTATTGAGACAACTCAGGAACTTGCTGATCTAGCACAAAAAGACCAGGAGGACGCATTAAACGCTCTGGAATAAGGTTTTAATGAATACTTGGTAAACAAGAAGAAGTTACATGACTTTTACCGGCTGCGGGAAAAGTCATGGAGCTTCTTCTGAACTGTTAATGATAAAGCTTGCAGCACATGATATGGAGATTATTATGAAAACGAAAAGCTATTGGAACCGTAGAATAATCATTGCCGGTATGATGCCGGCAATCATCGCTTATCTGGTATTAAACATATATCCTTCCTTTATGACAGCCATATATTCCTTTACGGATATTTCGGGGGTACAGGGGGCAGGGTATAAATTTATCGGCTTACAGAACTATATTGAATTCTTTGTTCTTCAAAATTACCGTGACTCCATGGATGCAATGAAGCGAACCCTTCTGTTTGCCGTCGCAGTAACCCTGATCCAGAATTTTTTTGCTATTCTGATTGCGGTCCTGTTAAATAAAAAGCGGCTGAAGGGAAGAAATTTTTTTCGTGCCATTGTTTTTCTTCCTTCTGTATTAGGAGTTACAGTCTGCTGTTATGCATGGTCACTCTTTTTTACAATGGACGGACCGGCTTCCGTCCTACTTTCCCGGCTCGGCGGCTTCAGCAGTTTTCTGGGAGACCGGGCCGTTGCGTTTCCCCTGGTTATCTTCATACAAATATGGATGTCGGTCGGCTACGCCATGGTAATCTATATTGCCGGACTGCAGAGCATTCCCCTTGAACTTTATGAGGCAGCCCAGATAGACGGAGCGGGCGGAATAAAAACCTTTTTCAGGATTACCTTCCCGCTGCTGTGGCCTACTGTTACGGTGAACGTACTGCTGTCCGTTATTGGTTCTCTTAGCTCCGTTCAAACCATACTGTTAACAACCGGAGGGGCCAATGATACCTCTACTCTGGCTACCAGGATTTTCAGAGCTGCCTTTGGAATTGGCAGTGAGAATTTAAATGTAACCGGTGCAGGCACCCTGCGCCAGGGCTATGCCTCCGCCTTATCCATGATTTTATTTGTAATTATTTTATTTGTAACTATTCTAACACAGACCTACCTCAACAGGAGGGATAAGCTATGAGAAAATATATTGCGAAAGCCGTACAATATTTTTCGCTATTTCTTGTACTGGCAGTATTCCTTGTCCCTCTGCTGATTGTTTTCAACACATCGCTTAAGACAGAACCGGAGTTTTTAAAAAATACGGTCAGTGTCGCAAAGAGCTTTCAGCTTCAGAATTATGCCGCTGCCTGGAATAAGGCAAATATGGGTTCCTATATTGTTAACAGCCTGATTTACGTGGTCGTTGTGGATACGGTATCCATTATTATGGCCGTATTGCTGGCTTTTCCCATAGCACGAAAGAGCGTTCGCTTCACGGGAATCCTTTATACGGTATTTGTTGCGGGACTGTTTTTACCGAACGGAACCATACCTCTCTGGCAGATGCTGCTAAAGGCCGATTTGTATAACACAAGACTGGGATATATTTTAACCATGATTAACGGAGGAGGTGTAACCCTTATGTTTTTTGTATCCTATATCAAGGGACTGCCCAAGGAGTTGGATGAAGCCTCCGCCATAGACGGCTGCGGCTATTTCCGTTACATTTTTAAGATACTTACACCGCTTATGAAGCCGGCCATATCCTCCATGGTAATTCTGACTACGATTAACGTCTGGAATGAAATAGTAAATTCGCTGATCTTTTTGTCAGATGAAAAGCTGTATCCCATTACCAGAGGGCTTTATGTATTCAAGGGGCAGTACAGTGTCCAGTGGACGCAGCTGACGGCTGCCTTGATTATTGTTGCAATGCCTTTAATTCTTTTATATCTGCTGATGCAGCGTTATATTATTGACGGTGTGGTTGCCGGAGGCGTTAAAGCCTAAACAAAGATATTTTACTTCAGGGAGGACTGAAAAATGAAACTGAACAAATATATAAATAATCCCATATTAGAGCCTGAACCGTCAAATGAATGGGAAAGTCTGTGTGTATGCAATCCCGGCGCATGGTATGAGGACGGTAAATACTATTTATTATACAGAGCTGCCGGGGGTGATACAGAGCATTACATACATTTTGGACTGGCAGAAAGCGAAGACGGCTATCAATTTAGAAGAGTATCCGAACAGCCTGTGTTCTCACCGGATAAGGGCAGCTTTGACGGCGGATGTGTGGAAGATGCGAGAATTGTAAAATATGATGGCATCTATTATATAACCTATGCCTTCAGACCTTTTCCGCCGGGACAATACTGGAAATTAGGAGGGGACCAGGTCCTTCAGTATGAAATCCCGGAAACAGCACCCTATTGTCTGAAAAAGAATATAACAAATTCTGGTTTATTAAGCTCGAAGGATCTTAAGAGCTTCCGCAGGCTGGGGCGGATAACAAAATCAAATCTTGATGACAGGGATGTGATACTGTTTCCGGAAAAGATTGACGGAAAATTTGTTATGCTCCACAGACCCAAGGAATGGGTAGGGGAGAAATACGGCTGTAAAAATCCCTCGATCTGGATCAGTTTTTCGGAGGATTTAATAGAATGGGACAGCAGTGAGCTTTTACTGGAAGGGGTATATGACTGGGAAGAGAAGATTGGCGGGAGTGCTCCGCCGATCAAAACCGAGGAAGGATGGCTGACCCTATACCATGCTGTTGATAAACAGGGAATCTACCGCGTAGGCGTTATGCTGCTGGATTTGTACAATCCGGCAAAGATCATTGCAAGAGCAAAGGATTATATTATGGAACCGGAATATGATTATGAGTTTGATGGCCTTTATAAGGGCTGTGTATTTCCGACTGGAAATATTGTTGTGGGTGATACCCTATATGTTTATTACGGCTGTGCCGATAAATATATAGGAGTGGCTACTTGTAAGCTGGAAGAAATAACGAATTATGTTTTAGGCCGATAAAATTCATGAAACCAGGGTGGATCAGGATATGGGTTATTTAAAATATGTCAATATAAAGCAGGGGACGGCTTCCGGATATCGATTTTCCCATGGAAACACCCTGCCGCTGACACAGCTGCCCTTTGGAATGGCCGGATTTGCGCCGCAGACAAACAGCAGCTTTAAAGCATGGTTTTACCATCCCATGGACCGAAGCATCGAAGGAATAAGGCTTACGCACCAGCCAAGCCCCTGGATAGGGGAATACGGGGCTTTTGTGCTGATGCCGCAGCTTGGGCAGGCAGAAGCCAAGCCGGCAAGGCGCTGGTCAGGCTACAGGCCCGAAGAGGCTGTTCTGCGTCCGGATTATATGAAGCTTTCATTACTGCGCCCAAGGGCGGTGTTTGAACTGTCACCGACGCAGCGGGGCGGGGCCTTCAGAATTACCTTTGAGGCTTCGGATAAAGAAAAGTATCTGTCCGTGCTCCCGGTAAACGGCGAATGCGGTTACCGATTGGACAGTTGCGAGCCTATGCTCATGGGCTATACAAGAGGCCATGGCATGGATGATGCCAAAAATTTCTGCATGTATTTTGTGCTTCGCTTCCGTGAGGGAGATTATAATGCGGACAGGACACTCGTCACGGATGTCAGTGGAAATACCTGTCCGGGATATGAAGTAAGGGGTGAGAATACCTCCATACACATTGCTCTGAATAAAGACAGGATAGAAGCGCAGGTTGCCATTTCCTATATCAGTATGGAGCAGGCAATTCAGAATTTGAAGCAGGACCTTGAAGGGACCGAATTTGATGAAATCAGGAAAAAAGCTGAAAAAACCTGGGAGAGCTATCTTGGGAGGCTTGAGATAGAGGCAGAGGAGGAACAGCTGAGAACATTTTATTCCTGCCTTTATCGGGTGTTCTTATTTCCTCACAAATGCTATGAACACAATGAGGCCGGAAAGACGGTGCATTATTGTCCGGGAAACGGAGCTGTACGGGAAGGCTTGCGTTATACAGATACCGGCTTCTGGGACACTTACCGCACAAATTTTCCTCTTTTATCCATCATTGCAAAAGAGGAATATACCGAAATGCTGGAGGGATTCATTCAGGATTATGTGGATTTTGGATGGCTTCCCCGCTGGAGCTCGATCGGAGAGGCGGGCTGCATGCCGAGTACTCTGATTGATGCTGTTATTGCCGATGCGGCGGTAAAGGGAATGCTTTCCCGTGCCTTATTGGATACTGCATTTGCCGGTATGCTCCGGCATGCCAATACTCAGGCCCCGGATAAACGGTATGGGCGTAATGGGGTGAGTGCTTATTTAAGCTATGGATATGTTCCTTATACTATGGAAAAGGAAAGTGTAAATCTGACGCTGGATGCGGCGTACGGTGATTTTTGCATCTCACAGGTAGCGGGGCTTCTCGGCAGGCCGGAGGTGGAAGAGGAATATCGCCTTCGTGCCGGAAATTACCGCAATCTGTTTGATGCGTCCACAGGATTTATGAGGGGAAGGGATGAAGCCGGTAATTTCAGGCAGGAGTTTGATCCGTTGGAATGGGGCGGGGAATATACGGAAGGAGGAGCCTGGCAAAGCTCCTTCGCGGTGCAGCATGATTTGGAGGGCCTGGCAGAATTATATGGGGGAGCTGAGGGGCTTTTAGCTAAGCTGGATGAGTTGTTTGCAACGCCGCCTGATTTTCTGGTTGGCAGCTACGGACAGGAAATACACGAGATGAGTGAAATGGCGGCAGTGGATTTTGGACAATGTGCGATCTCAAACCAGCCCAGCTTTCATCTGCCATTTCTCTATGCGGCATTTGGCCGGCAGGAGAAGACGGATTATTGGGTGAAGAGGATATGCAGAGAGTTATTTTCCTGGCAGGAGGATGGCTTTCCGGGGGATGAGGACAATGGCTCCATGTCGGCATGGTATGTATTTGCCAGTCTGGGCTTCTATCCGTTATGTCCCGGAAAACCGGAATATATCAAGAGCAAAATGCTGGTTAAGAGTGCTAAAATAAATGGGAAGACTTGGGATAACCGGCAATTTGTCCAGTGGATTCCTCATACTATTTCTGGAATAAAAGAAAGGAAAATGTATAATGAGCTTCACAGGTATCATTATACAAGGAAAAGCAATGAAAAACATGTTTTGTGACGGGCAGGTTATTTTATTTCAAGGAGACAGCATCACGGATTGCGGAAGAGATCGCTCTGATATTACATCTTTGGGGGAAGGGTACCCAGGTGTTGTGGCAAAGCTTTATCATACGTTGTTTCCGGAAACAAAGGTCACCTTTATAAACAGGGGTGTCAGCGGAGACAGGATCACTAACCTGCTGGAGCGCTACAAGGAGGATTTAGAAGCTGTAAAGCCGGATTTTCTGTCGATACTGATCGGAATTAATGATACCTGGAGACGATATGATAATAATGATCCTACCAGTGCGGAGGATTTTGAGAAGAATTACCGGGAATTGTTAACCAGAGTGAAGAAGGATCTGCCGGAATGCAAGGTCATAATGATCGAACCCTTTGTACTGAATTCCTTACCAGACAGGGCGTCCTGGAGAGAAGACCTGGATCCGAAGATACAGGTGGTTCGTAAGCTTGCAAAGGAATTCGCAGATTATTATATTCCACTGGATGGAATTTATGCCAAAGCAGAGGTGGAGAGCTATTCCTGTGAGCAGCTGGCAGAGGACGGAGTTCACCCTACCGCTCTGGGACACAGTATCATAGCGGAGGAATATTTGGAAATTTTTTAATTATGGACAGTAGAATGAAAGCTGGAGGTGTGATACAATGATAATTGGTGCATTAGAGGCCGGCGGAACCAAGATGGTCTGTGCTGTTGGGGATGAGAGGGGGAATATCTTCGATTCTATGTCGATACCGACAGAGGAGCCCTCGGTGACGATTCCGCGTATGGTTGAATATTATAAAGAAAAGGGGATCGAATGTCTCGGAATAGGCTGCTTTGGGCCGATAGATCTGAATCCGAAATCTCCGACTTACGGTTATATCACAAGTACGCCTAAGCTGGCATGGCGCAATTATGATATGGTTGGTAACCTGGGCAAAGCCTTACAGGTTCCGATTGGCTTTGATACGGATGTGAACGGCTCGGTACTGGGCGAGGTGACCTTTGGCTGTGCCAGGGGGCTTGACTCTGTTATCTATATTACCATAGGAACGGGAGTGGGAGTCGGAGTATATCAAAATAACGGTCTTCTTCACGGTATGCTTCATCCGGAGGCAGGGCATATCCTGCTAAGAAAAAGTGAGGATGATCCTTATGCCGGGAAATGCCCCTATCATAGGGACTGCCTGGAGGGGCTGGCCGCAGGCCCGGCGATAAAAGAGCGCTGGGGGGCGGAGGCTGCGGAGCTTAAGGACAGCCTTAAGGTCTGGGATTTGGAGGCCTTCTATATAGCCCAGGCGATTGTAAACTATATCTATACTTATTCCCCGCAGAAAATAATTCTGGGCGGAGGAGTAATGCATCAGGAGCAGTTATTTCCGCTGATCAGAGAAAAGGTAAGGGAAATGAATGCGGGCTATATCCTTTGTAAAGAGCTTGAGGATATGGAGCATTATATCGTACCGGCAAGCCTTAATGATAAGCAGGGGATTTTAGGAGCCCTGGAGCTTGGAAGAAGAGCAAAAAAATAATAAAGATGAGTTCGGATGCGTAGAAGCATGGGGGGAGAATCATGAAAAAGCTTATAATTATCATGGGCATGCTTGCTTTGTTACTCCTCTGCCCAGCCTGTTCAGGAAATGAGGGGGCAGAAAATGAGGCTGCACCGACAACTGCAGCACAGAAAACAGAATTTACAGAAGGAGTTTGGATAAAGAAATACCCGGATAATTATGCCTGCTTTAAACTTGAGTCTCCCGAGGGGTTTCAGATTGTATGTGATCCGTTTAACATAAACGAGCTGCTTCAGCCGGATGTTGTGACGGAAAGTCATCAGCATATGGATCATTCAGATGAATCTATTATAAATCCTCCCTATGAACGGATTACAGAGGCAGGAGAATATAAAATAGATGATATTGTGATTCGGGGATACGCCGGAAAGCATAATAAGGGAGACCTTATAGGCAGCAATATTATCTTCGTTTTTGAGATGAATGATATTACGATAGCGCATTTTGCATCCCAGGGTGAAGTTCCGGATAATGAGGTGTTGGAACAGATTGGGACGGTAGATGTCCTGCTGATACAGATCTTTGATGATCCCGATTACAATAAATTGCTCATAGACGACGCGGATATAATCATCGACAAGCTGGGTCCCAGGATTATTATACCGGAGCATGGGGATACGGATATGGCCGATCTGCTTGCAGAGCATTTAAATGTAGAAGAGGAGGCCGAGACCTCGGGAAGCATCATTGTTACGCGAGAAATGCTGGATGCGATGGAGGATATCCGGATTGTAAATCTAGATAATGTTCAGCAGTAATTCATACAGCTAAATAAAATTACTAAGAGGGTATCGCAAAAGTCATAGATGATTGACTGGTGTGCCCTCTTTTTTGCCGTTTTTGTTAAAACTGGCAGTCCCAGGCGGCAAAATAATTGAATATTTTGTCAACTATAACCTTGACGTTAAGGTTATAGAAGACTATAATGCTTCATTGGAGGGTGGTCTGACATCATTACAAAACCAGCATAATTTATTTTATCATAAGAAGGAATGGTGATCTATATGAAAAAAGATAGGTATAAATGGATGGCACTATCCTGTACATCAATTGGAGCATTATTTTCGGTATTAAGCGGAAGTACGTTAATGATTGCACTTCCCGTTATTATGAAGGACCTGAATGCCGGAATGGCTGTTGTTACCTGGGTTTTGATGGGATATATGCTTGCCATGACGATTTTGGTCCCGGCAATCGGAAGAATTGCAGATATGATGGGAAGAAAAAAGCTCTATGTCAGCGGCTTTGCAATTTTTACCCTGGCTTCCTTTCTATGTGCTATTTCCCAGACCGGAATGCAGCTGTTAATCTACCGGTTAATTCAGTCGGTGGGAGCTTCCCTGATGGTAGCTAACAGTACTGCGATTGTAGCGGATGCATTTCCGAAAAATGAGCTCGGTAAGGCGATGGGAATTAACAGTATGATTATCAGTATTGCCTCCATCGTTGGCCCGGTTTTGGGGGGCTTTCTGATCAGCGTCGGGTGGAGAAGTATTTTCTACATTAATATTCCAATCGGTATTGCCGGTACATTATGGGCAGCCCTTCAATTAAAAGAGGGTGTAATTGAGAATAAAAAGCATAAATTTGATTTTTGGGGAACCATTACCTTCTCTGTGGGTATGTTGGCCTTACTGATGGCTCTGTCCCTCGGTGGTTTTACCGGCTGGCTCAACGTGCTGGTTATTGGACTCATGGCGTTGTCTGTTCTTCTTCTTTATCTGTTTATTCGTATTGAAAGCAAATGTGAAGAACCCATGCTGGATTTGAGGTTATTAAAAACCCGTGTTTTGGCCTTTGCATATGCAAGCAACCTGCTGAACGGTATCGCAAGAGGTGCGGTTACCTTTCTCTTAATCTTTTTCTTTCAGGGAATCAAAGGAATCGATCCGATTGAAGCCGGGATATTATTGGCCCCCTTCGCTGTATCCATGATGGTGGTATCACCGATCAGCGGTTATCTGTGTGACAAATATGGTGCCAGAGTCCTAAGTTCGGTTGGGCTGCTGGTTTCTGCTGTTGGATTATTTGGAATGATGTTTATTACCAGAAATACTTCAATTGTGGAATTAACGATTTGGATGTTAATTATGGGTTTTGGCTCCGGTATGTTTTTCTCACCGAATACCTCTGCCATCATGAGTATTGTTCCTGCCAATAAGCGAGGCATTGCCGCCGGTGTAAGAACCATGGCAAACAATGCCGGCAGTGTACTTAGTATTGCAATTTCCATGGCAATCATATCCTCCAGTATTTCTCCGGAAGCAATGCAGGCTTTATTTATCGGAACCCAGGTAGGCTCAAAGGGAATTGCTATCGGACAGTTTATGGCGGGTCTTCGGGTGGCCTTTGCAATCTCCTTTATATTCAGTATTATCGCTGCTGTAATTTCTTATATGAGGGGTACAGAACCGGAATGGGAGGAAGGAGATAAGGAAGCAAGCTCCGAAAGAACATAAATTCTTGAGGAAAATGGTGATTTATTTTACAAATCAGACTGCCGTAGGGCAGCAGGGGTTCATATTTACTATTTATAAATATGGTGAATTATGTATAATAATACTGTAAAGTAAAAATCTCATTCCCCCATGAGAACAATCCCCAATGGATATAGGGCATTCGGCAGAGAAGCTGAATGCCTTTATTATTCTTGTCTTTTGCAGGTATCATAAATATTTTTCATCAGAAGTATTTCCGGTATTGATTTGATGGCAAAAAAGTGATAATCTGGTTATAATAACTACATATCATAATATGGATACCACATTTCGTGTGAACCAAAAATGCTTAGCCATCAGAGTAAAAAGGAGGAACTGATAGATGGAAAAGATTGCATTAATTACAGACTCTGCCTGCGATATCGATGAGGAGACAATTGAAAAATATAACATACATGTCCTCCCTTTTAAAATCATATATAAGAACCGGGAATATACGGATAAGGTTGATATCACGTCCCAGGAAGTTTACAGCAACATGAATACGGAGATACCAAAGTCCTCTCTGCCCTCTATGGAGGATATGGAAGGATTATATAAGAAGCTGGCAGGGGAAGGATATACCCATGTGATTTCGATTAATATCTCCAGCGGTATATCAGGGACTGTGAATGCGATCAAATTAGTCAGTGACCAGTTCCCTGAAATGAAGACATATCTGTTTGATACAAAATCCACCTCCGTATGTGAGGGGATTATCCTAAAGAAATGCGGGGAGCTGATTAAGGCCGGAAAAAGCTTTGACGAGATCACCGGTATGATTCCGGAGATGAAGCGGAAGCTGCATTTTTACTTTGTGTTCGGTACTTTAGAGTATGCCATCAAGGGCGGAAGAATAGGAAAGATATCCGGCACAATCGGCGATATTCTAAATATCAAGCCAATTGTCGGATTTGATGAGGAATTCGGACAATGCTTTACCTATGAGAAAATCAGAGGCAGAATGAAATCCTTAAGCCGGCTCATAGAGCTAAGGGAAAAGCTGTTGGGCGATAAGAAATGCGACGCTTATGTTATCCATGGCAATGTGGAGGAGGATGCCCATAAGCTATGTGACCGGCTGCGGCAAAATCCCAAGATAAAGAATGTGCATCTCATCGGACAAATCAGTGCAATTGTCGGTGTATACTGCGGGCCTGGGACAATCGGTATTTGTTATTCAGAGATTTAATCAATAGCTATAAGGGAAAAGGGTACCCCAAAGCTTAAGGCTTTGGAGCACCCTTCTTTTTATATTGCTATATTGCTAAAATAAGCCTATTGGAATAATTTGATCCGGTCCTCAAGGGGCTGTATCTGCTTTTCATCCGGTTGTACGATCGGTTTTCCAAAGGGCATCTGGGCCATGAATTTCCAGCTTTGGGGGAGATTCCATTCCTTCTTTACATCGGCATCGATCAGCTCGGAGTAATGCTGCAGGGAAGCTCCCAGGCCTTCCTCCTCCAGAGCGGTCCATATTACAAACTGGAGCATACCGCTTGATTGCAGGGACCATACCGGGAAGTTATCCTTGTAAAGGGCGAACTGCTGTTGAAGGCTCTCTACAATACTATGATCCTCGAAGAATAAAACAGTACCATAGCCGTTCTGAAAGGAATTGATTTTATCTTCAGTACTGCTGAAGCTGTCGGCAGGAACAATTTTTCTTAAGCTCTCTTTTGTAATATCCCATAATTTATCATGCTGCTGTCCCAGCAGCAGAACGATTCTTCCACTTTGTGAATTGAAGGCGGATGGAGTGAACTTAACCGCATGATCAATAATTTCTTTTATTCTGGCATCTGAAATCGTAGTCTCCTTGGTGATTCCATAATAGGTGCGTCTGTCAGCAACCGCTGTTAAAAAATTCTTTGACATAGTATTCTACCTCCTGTTTGATGATTATAATTAATTATAAAAAACAATGTTACTTATAATTAGGTGCAATATATATTATAATTAGTTACATATAGTAACTTGGTATATATAAATTATTACATAAGAAGAGAAATCCGTCAAGTGACATTTTGAAAATTATTTGTGAAATCTTCTAACATTATCTCCATTTTTCCGCCCATTTCTGAATTTCATCCATGACCGGCTCTAATCCATATCCCTTTTCCGTAAGCTCATATTCAATTCGCACGGGGGTTTCCGGATAAACCTGCCTTATCACAATTCCTTCCTTCTCCAGCTCCCGAAACCGTTCGGTGAGCATACGGGCGCTTATGTTGGGAATTGCTTCTGCAATATCGGAGAAGCGTTTTTTTCCGCCCAGTAGGGTTCTGATAATCAGCCCGGTCCATTTTTTTCCCAACAGCTCAAAGGCTGCCTCGAATTTAGGACATAATTGAAAGTTTTCCATATTTACCTCCATTTCTGCGCTGTCTTTTGCGCAATGGTTTGCCGACGGCAGCGGCATTGATTAATCTGCTTTTCGTGTATATTATCATACATTTACGCAGATTAGGAACTCAAGGACTACGTCCTTTCGTTCACGCTGCACTTATCCATAGAATTCATGGCATCGATTCAAGCAAGCTTGATCAATGCCATGAGTTCCATGGACTAATCTGCTTTTCGTGTATATTATATCATATATACTTAATAAAAGTAAGTAGGTATTGATATATTACTTAATAAATATTTGGTAATTGCTGCAAAATTCTTTCTTCAACGTTGCTTTGCTTTTCATGCAAGGATATGATATGTTAATAGATATGATTGCGCAGAAAACCTGTGCGGGAATGGAGGGGAAAAATGACACTGCAACAGTTGAAATATGTGGTCACGGTGGCCGAAAAGGGAACCATCAGCGAAGCAGCCAAGGAGCTGTTTCTATCCCAGCCCAGCCTGACCAATGCCTTAAGAGAGCTTGAGGAGGAAATGCAAATCAATATATTCAACCGTACTAATAAGGGTGTGGCGGTTTCCAATGAAGGATATGAATTTCTCGGCTATGCCCGCCAGATTTTGGAGCAGACGAAGCTCCTTGAGGAAAAGTATAAAAGCGGGAAAAAGCATAAAATTAAATTCTCCGTATCGGCACAGCATTATTCCTTTGCAGTCAATGCCTTTGTGGATGTAATCAAGGAATATGACCAGGAGCAGTATGATTTTACCCTTCGTGAGACACAGACTCATGAAATCATACAGGATGTAAGCCTGCTGAAAAGTGAGATTGGTATCCTGTATACCTGCAGCACCAATGAAACGATCATTATGAAGCTGATCAAGCAGCAGGAGCTTAAATATGAAGAGCTGTTTCTGGCAAAGCCCCATGTATTCATCAGCTACAGGCATCCTTTGGCGCAGAAGGAGGAGATTACCCTGAAGCAGCTGGAGGACTACCCCTATTTATCCTTCGAACAGGGAGACTATAATTCCTTTTATTTCTCAGAGGAGATTCTTAGTACACTGGATCGAAAGAAAAACATTAAGGTCAGGGACAGAGCCACCCTGTTTAATCTGGTGATAGGACTGAACGGCTATACCATAAGCACCGGCATCATCAGTAAGGAGCTGAACGGAGAAAACATAATCGCAAAGCCGCTTCGGGTGAACGAGATTATCCGGGTCATAGCTATTATGCGAAAGGATACTGCCTTAAGCAGATTTGGCCTGGCATATATGGAGGCAATTCATAGGCATATAAAATATTCATAGAAAAATGAGGGTGCCCCAGAGGTAAATGATCTGTTATGATAATCACCTTTGGGACACCCTGATACTTATAAATAGTCAATTCATTTTATCTTGTTACACACTGGAATTTAATCCATAAAGGCTTTGGCTTTAATAGAAGAACTTTAATATAAGCACCGTGTATACGGCAACTATGGCAGTCAGAATAATGGCGAACACAAATGCAGTACGGATAACCTTATGCTCTTCTCCGATTTTATCAATGGAGGCAGCGGCATTCTGAAGCTTGGCGGGAGAAATTA
Organism: Bacillota bacterium; assembly: GCA_023407175.1. The sequence continues at coordinate 30,539 of JAEYMU010000053.1, read as the reverse complement.
CGCTTGCCAGTCCGCCGCCAAAGGCCAGGGCAGCAGCGATCACAATTAATCTGGAGTGGTCAAGTCCAAGAGCACTGGCTGTCTTTAAGGTATAGGTTGCAAACATAGCGATAGTGGAAGCCTCACTTCCGGTCAGGAAGCCGCCGAATAGGCCGATAAAGGACACGACACCGCTGTATACGCCATGGAATACCTGAGCTGAGGCATCCGCAAGAATACGTACCATATTCATACCGTCCGCGGTTGAGTGTGTAGCCATATCATAACCGGAGGTATTCATGATCTCACCGATGGCAAAAAAGATGGCAGCGGAGTAAACCGGTCTGGGAGCCCTCTTCAGCCAGGTTGAGCAGGTTTCCTTGAGTTGCTTTTTGGTGGGGCGCAGGATAAGCATGGACAATATGACACTAACTAAAATCCAGGTATATGCATTCCAAAGAGCTCTGGTATAAATCGGAGAGCCGTCTGCATTTAATCCGTTGATCGGAAGCAGCAGAGTCCGGTATAAATAATTGAAGATATCCTTCGGAACATTCAGGGCCAGGATCAGTACAATGAGTATAATCCATGGAGCGCAGGCCTTCCATAAGGGAAAGGACTTCTCGTATTCCAATTCCTCCTTGGTAAGACGGCTTTTGTCGATGACCTTTTTACCGGAAAGCTTCAAATATACAATCATAACCACAATAACTGCGATACCGCACAGAATACCGGTTAATGCAACAAGATTGTCAACGCGATTCGTAAAATAAGCAACGACTGCGATTACTCCGCCAGTGATAAGGCAGGGAAGCATTCCTTCTTTGATAGCCTTCCATTTGCCGACAATCCAAAGCATACAAAAGCCGATTAGGGTTGATACCAGGGGCAGGAAGGAATAGAACACCATACCGGCCTGGGACAGGGTAATCTCATTGCCTTCTCCCAGGAATTTATTTGCTATGTCAACAAAAACGACGATAGGCGCACCCAATAATGCATATGTACATAAAGAATCATAACCAATTGCGGGAAGAGCGATCGCAACATAGGAGGAGTAGCCAAGAGCAATTAAAATGGGAGGCAGCAGGGAAACCGGAGTTGCTCCAACGGCAACCATCAAGGTTCCGAAGCCAATATTAACCATCATAATTTGAACAGCACGATTCTCATTGGAGATCGTTTTAATAAAAATGATAATACGTTTTAAGGCGCCGGTTTTCTCCATATATGCCATTTGCAATAAAGAGGTGGCAACAATTAAAGAAACCGAGAAGGATTTTATTAATCCGGCAGCAGTGGAACGGAAAATTACCTCAGGTGAGGTTTTAAAGAAAAGAAAGGCAAGCACGGAAATAAACACCCAGCCGGCAGTTCCGCTGATATCAGCTGGCTTTTTCCATATAATGAGCATGCATAAAATAAGTATAATAGGTAATAGGGTTAATAATAAAGAAGATGACGTCCACATAGTATAAAATACCTCCCGATTTTTTCGCTTTAAAGTGATTATCACTTTAAAGTGATAAAGTACTCTTAGTATTTTACACGAAAAACAACAAAAAAGAAAGAGTTTTTTCATGGAATTTGTAAATTTTATTGACGACCTATGGAGGGGAAAGGAGAATTATTGTTTTAAACATTCCGGTAATAGAATCTTCCATTGATAAGTCTTCACCAAAACGCTATGATAGTGGGGAAACTATTGATCATACCAGCCGGAAAGAGACTGAAGAAAGATTATATGAGAAACTATACGAAGCAAAGATATAAGGAAAGCCTTACGGTTTTATTTGATAATGTTACGGCCCCCAGAAACAGAATCCTTCTGCTCTTTACAATCGAGGGGATTTTGATTACACTGGTTAATAATATTATCGGCACAAATAATAACCTGTTTGCCACAAGGCTTAATGCGAGTGATTATGAACTGAGCCTGGTAACCACGCTGCCTCAGGTAATTGGTATGCTGGTGTTGATACCCGGCGGTATTCTGACGGACCGAATGGCAAATAAACGCGGGATGGTGATTGGGGCCTTATCAATTCTGGCCTTATTTTACATTGGAATTGGCTTTGTACCATTACTTGGCTCCGCCAGCCTTGGGGCCTTCATTATATTAATTTCCCTGTCCACAGGACCCATGACGATCTATAATGTCTCCTGGCAGGCTTATTTTTCCGATGTTGTTCGTATTGAGACAAGAAATAAATTACTGACTTACAGGACCGCCCTAACCTTCCTGATCGGAATCCTCATACCCCTTGCCAGCGGTACTTTGTTGTCCTGCGCTGGAACCAGGGGGGAAAAGATTCTAATACATCAGCTTTATTTCTGGATTGGTGCGGTGCTACTGATACTGCAGGCTTTGGTGCTGCTGCAGATTAGGAGCAGCAGAGTCCAGACCTCTTCTGGTATGGGTATCAAATATTTAAAAACAGCTTTTCTGGAGCTGCTGCACAACAGAAGATTTCTTGGTTTTATGGGTGTGGCACTGTTCTTTTATATGTCCTGGCAGATTGACTGGACCTTATATTTTATCGGCCAGGTAGATTATCTTGAGATGAATGAGGCCTGGCTTAGCTATGTCAATGTGGGAGGTGCTGTAGCGCAGCTTGTTACCACAGGCTTGTGGAGCCGGCTCAATGTAAAGCGCGGAGTCAGATTTACCATGATTTTTGTCGGGCTGGGACTTGCAGTCTATCCCATCGGTATGATAACAGCCACCAGTATTCCGGCAGCCCAGGGAAGAATTATTTTCGTGATAGTTCATACCATCGCAAGCCTGACCATGGCAATCATTACCCTTAATGTCCTGCAATGCCTGCTTCAGGTACTTCCGGAGGAGAATAAGACACTCAATATCTCCATCTATACCGTGCTTATTACCCTGTCCAATGCGGCAATGCCCCTAATTGGGGTAATGATATATACGAATTTGGGAGCTGATCTTAAGGCACTGCAGACCACCTTCCTGTTTATATTTGTGATAAGGCTGATAGCTACCGGCCTGTGGTTTCTTCGCTGGTGGATGCTTCGCAAGGAAGAATACTAATCAGGCCTGTTCTCTGTAATCGCTTGGTGTATAACCGCAGTGGGTCTTGAAGAGCCGGTTAAAATGACAGATGTTATTGAAGCCGGAATCATAGGCTGCCTGCTTAATTGTCACGGCATCATTGCTCATCAGGTATTTTGCTTTCTGCAGCCGGGCCTGAATTAATTCCTCCTTGGGGGTGCTGTGAAAATAAAGCTCATAATACTTATAAAGCTGGCTTTTTCCGAGGTTTAAGGTTTTGCACAGCCTCTCCACGGACCAGGGCTGCTCGCAGTTCTCCAGCATTTGCTCCCGAAGGATTGAAAGCTCGGGGTAAATACTCTGGCGTTGCTCCCAGGAAAGCTCTTCCCTTAGCTGCCCCCTGTGAAGCATGATAAGAAGCTGGTGAATATAGAGGTCAATCATCTGTTCGGACTTGGAGAGTTTGTTGATAAATTCCTGATAGAGCTTCTTCAGCAGCCAATTCAGCTCCTCCGTATTATCCGGATAAAAAATCTCATTCTGTTTGATTTCATATTCCTTCATCACCTGGGCATCACAGAAGAAATGAACATAGCTGTTGAAAAACTCTTGGTCGGCCTGATAATGCTGATATTTGCCGGGAGAATACAGGATACATGCTCCGGGCTTTACCTTGATACTGCTGCGCCCCGGAAAATAAAAGGTCATAGGGGATAATACCAGCAGGAAAAGATAGCTGGCGCTGCCGGACGGCCGCAGGATAATATCGCGGTCGGGGTTATGAGTATGGTATCCGCAATAGTCAATGGTTATCAAGGCTTAACCCTCCTTTTCAAAAGTATTCAACCTTCCAATGTGAAGATGCTCTCGCTTCACACTTCATACAGCATATCAATCAGCGGAAGAAAAGTCAATAATATAAGAAATAAGGTAATATGCATTTTTGCCTGAAATGATATAATTTAACTAGATTCTTGAGTTCTCATAATATTTATGGAAGGAAGCTGTAAAATGAAAAAGTCAACAATAAGTATTGATAAACATTTCATCATAGGAGATATCGATAATCGAATCTACGGTTCCTTTATCGAGCATCTGGGGCGCGCCGTATATGGGGGCATCTATCAGCCGGAAAGTCCCGTTGCAGATGAGCAGGGTATGCGTAAGGATGTCATTGGCCTGATTCGCAGGCTGAATGTTCCGGTAGTCCGCTATCCCGGAGGGAATTTTGTATCCGGCTACCATTGGGAGGACGGTGTTGGTCCCAGGACGGAACGGCCGGAAAAAATAGATTTGGCCTGGAGCGTGATCGAGACTAATCAATTTGGTATGAATGAGTTCATGGACTGGACGAAGAAGGCGGATACCTCCGCGATGATGGCTGTCAATCTTGGAACCAGAGGCGCAGAGGATGCGAAAAATCTCATCGAATACTGTAATATCAAGGGCGGCAGCTATTACAGCAATTTAAGAAGAAAGCACGGATATGAGCAGCCCCATGATATTAAGCTCTGGTGTCTGGGCAATGAAATGGATGGTCCCTGGCAGGAGGGCCACAAGACAGCAGGAGAGTACGGAAGGCTTGCGGCGGAAACCGGCCGCATCATGAGGATGGTAGACCCCTCCGTTGAACTGGTTGCCTGCGGAAGCTCCTCCCTTGGCATGGAAACCTTCGGAAACTGGGAAGATACGGTACTTTCCGAAGCCTATGACCAGGTGGATTATCTTTCCCTGCATCAGTATTACGGCAACCGGGATGATAATACATCCGAATTTCTTGCGGAAACGGTTGCCATGGATGAATTCATCAGTTCGGTAGTCTCCATCTGTGATGCTGTTAAGGCAAAGAAGCGCAAAAAGAAATCCATCCACTTATCCTTTGATGAATGGAATGTATGGTATCATTCCAATGAGCAGGACCGCAAAATCGAACGCTGGTGCAAAGCACCCCATCAGCTGGAGGATATCTATAATTTTGAGGATGCCCTGCTGGTTGCCGGTATGATGATTACTCTGCTGCGGCACGCAGACCGCGTTAAGGTGGCCTGCCTGGCACAGCTGGTTAATGTTATCGCGCCTATTATGACCTCCGACACGGGAGCCTGGGCCCAGACAATTTACTATCCCTTTGAGCTGATCAGTAACAATGGCCGCGGAATGGTACTCAATACTATAGTGGAGGCTCCGTTCTATGAATGCAAGCATGGGGATGCCCCGTACCTGGACAGTGTTTGTGTCATGAATGCGGAGGAAGAGACCCTGACACTATTTGCCGTAAATAAATCACTGGATGATTCCATGGAAATAACCTGTGATCTGCGCCAGTTTAAGGATTACCGCGTTAAGGAGCATATTGTTTTGACCCATTCGGATTTAAAAGCAATCAATACGGAGGAACAGCCGAACAATGTAGTTCCTGTAAAGCTTGATAACGCCAAGGTAGAGAACGGTATCTTAAGGGCAGTGTTATGTGATAAGAGCTTTCATATGATAAAGCTTGGAAAATAATGAAATAAAATAAGGTTTTTGTGGTAAAAAGTAAGGACGTGTGTGTTCTGACTATAAAGTCAGAGCACAGCACGTCCTTTTATATTTGCCTTGAACTCATTCATTTCTGTGTTTCTTTACTTATATTATATCATGAAACTTTCGTATTTACCAGACTTGTAATGAAAATCCGAAAAATGTAAAATATAAGACTACAGCATATAATGATGGAACTGATATGGTTACTTATAGTGGAATTCTATAAAGAAGGGGTGAGGGTATGGATCCTATTTTTGACTTAATGATAGTTCAACAACAAAAGCAGGAATTGGAGAGAGTGCTGGAGTGCAATAAGAAAACAGAGCGATATGGATTGATATTATCCCAGGAGGAAGCGAATAGCCTTCTGCTTTCCCGAAAAGGCTCCCTGACAGATAACCAGCGGGTGGAATTTGGAGGAGGGGTATTACCCAAAATCATTGATCAATTCTGCGACTCGCAGTATATAAATCAGGACAACTATGCAGAAACTCTGGAAGAGCTGCAGGAAATATTTTATTTATATAAGAATGAGTCACAGGATGAATTAACTGATGATGAATTGCTCGGCTTTATGAAGAAGCAGTATGAGGAGGTATGCTTTGGTGATCTGGAGTACTTAAGGAATACTTGTCTGGAGCGTTATGCCAGAGCGGTCCGTTCCGGATATCATTCGAAAATGCAATCCAGACTGAGGGATGAGTATTCACTAAGAGATACGGAAAATGAATACAATAAGTTATCAGAAGAAACCAGATGGGATTATGAAGTATATAAAACGAAATTGGAGGATATGTTTTAATAAGAGTGTTGACCTTCTATGGAAGATCCGGCTTTTGCGGTAAATAGTAAGGGCGCAGCGCACCCTTACTATAAAAACCGGTCCTATTAAAAATTAAACTCATTTTCCCAAGCAAAAGCTTCCGATTCCTCTAAGTTTTTAGGCCAATGGCTGCACCATTCCGGTACGCCGGGAGTTTCCACTCGGTCGAGGCTCGGCGTATAGGGCTTTATGTCAAGCACAGGCGTTCCATCGTTAGCGTCAATATAGGCGATTTGAAGGATGCCTTTTGTGTAGTCAATATGAATAATCTGGGCCGCAGTCAGTGCGATAGGGTTTGGACGGATAGGCGATCTTGTGGCAAAGATACCCATTATAGCCGGAGCTTTTTTATATGGCCGGGGAGTTTCAACTACCTCTCTCAGGTTCTTATTGTCAAAATCACTGAACCACCAGATAACATTGATATGGCTGAAGCCATCCAAGGCTTGCAGGGCCGGAACATATTTTGGTTCAAGCTCAATAAACGTTCCTTCATTCTTTACGTTAATTTTACCGATAGGGCTTACTTGATAATTCTGCATCATACATACCTCCATAAATAAAGTTTATTTTATCTGCAAATTCAGTGTAGACCCTCACATCATGTGAGAGTCAATAGAGAAAAGCGTCTTGCAAAAAATCTGCAAAACGCTTTTTTATGATAGCTTTTCCAACGGTATTTGTATTTCGGTTAGGTATTTATCAGGGCTTTTTTCATTCCATGGCCCCCGGTGGACAATTTGTCTGTTCTGTCCGCTCATTTTATATTGACTGTGCGTTTGTAACCAGCTTGCAAAGGCAAGATATGCACCCGCAATATTTTCAAAGGGTCCGGATACCATAGTACATGCCATAATCGGCACAGGCTCCGTGTGCCGATAGAAAAAACCGCCCATATCCTTTCCCATTCGGGCCACAGGCGCACATATTTCAAGGTCAACGTCTGTTTCCCTATAATCTGTGTCGTGATAGATGGTAAAGGTATTGTTTGAAATGGGAATATTTTTTTCGCCAGCAAAGGCCGACATTTCCTGCCACAATTGTCCCTCAGCATAATAATTATGGATAATTCGTCTTAAGGAAAAGACCTGATAGCTGGGAATCGATTTGATGGAAACATTGTAGTGTATCTCTAGCTTTTCCTGCCGGATATCCCTCTTTGCCAATTCGATTTTAGACAGCTTGTCCTGTTCGGCCCTGATTGTGTCCTCGATCTCCAGACGCTTATGCTCAAGCTGTGTTATGATAAATTCATCATCCCAATGCTTTAGAGCAGCTGCAATTTCAGAAACATGAAAGCCTAAATCACGTAAAAATATGATTTGATTTAAGACAGGAATTTGCTCTATGGAATATAGCCTGTAATTCGTAAATTTATCGATTGTTGCCGGTTTTAATAATCCCGCTTCATCATAATATCTTAGCATTCGAATTGATACCTGCGTTAATTTAGAAAACTCGCCTATCCTGAACATGCGCACCACCCCTATATGGGGTTATTATACCGTGAGTATAGGCAAACTGTAAATAAATAAAAAGATATCGTTCAAGGCGAACGATACCTTCTCACACATTCCCATGGAAATCAGACAATAATTTTGCAGCAAGCCTCCTTTACTCTGAAATGATAGGGACTCCCGGTGCCGCTGCCAGCATATTGACAGAGTCAAACTGTTCTCCGTTCCAGCTTAATAGATTTTGGATATAGCCCAGGGTATCGCTGTCGGTACTCCCGATAACACGCTGGGTAGCAAGTAAATTATAGTACTTTTTCTTTTCTTTGCCAATTACCGGAACCAGGCTGCTTAGGCCCAGAACCTTGCCCTGTACCGGCGCAATTAATTTTGCCTTTTTATCATAATACCGGGAGAGGTATTCATCACCCTTGCCGCTAATATCCAGGAAGAACAAGCGATTTAACATTGTGCTTTGAATTTTTACCTTATAGAAATCCTCATATTCCACCAGGTACAGATATTCCGTATTATACCGGTCGCTGTCGAATATGGTATCAAACTGATCTCCTGACAGGGTAATGATTGACGCTCCGTATTTGCCCTTATCCTTGGAGGAGAGGCTGTTATATCTTAAATCCAAACGAAATAAGATGTCATCCCTTCCATCCTTTGTAAAATCGCCTGGAAATAAGCTTGGATTGTAACCGTTAACCTCAGTAATCATATCAGATTTAAGCGAAGTCCCGCTAACCTCGAAGGTAAGAACAATATTATTAATAAGATCTGAGGTTGATAATTTATCTCCGTATAAGCTTATCCGATCCGGGATCGTATCTCCATCCATATCCCCTGTTTTTTCATCAATCAAAACATGATACTCCATCTCAGAAGGCAGCGAATCTGTACCTCCGGATGCGGTTATATCATAGTCTTCGAAGGTACCCCAGTATTCCGCTTTATTGTACTCAAGATTATCTGACAGAAAATAGACGATAATGGGATACTGGTCCATCTCGGGATGTGTCTCAAAGAAATCACGGTCGCCGTATCGGATGGCCTCCAGTGCAAGGGGCAGCTCACGCCGGAAGATATTGTTGCGGACGGTCTGGGCTGTCTCACCGGCTTCCCCGTTGATATGCAGGTATACATAAAACTGCAAGCCTTCCTTGGTAGAAAGCCATTCTCCCAGTACCTCATCCCGTTGTGCATTGATTGTATCAAATGCAAAATCAGGCCCGATTGTCAAAAATAAATCCCCGGTAATATCCGAATGTGTAAGAGTATATCGTCTGGGAATGACGGGAGCAGTCCGGGTTACCCCTTCCCGAAATTCTACCGTCAGCTTATCCGGCTCCAATTTACTCATAAATTCAGCTCCATATAGCTTTCATTATAAACATTATATGCATACGGTATCCAAATTGACAGGGATATCCCTTCTTAGAAAGCTGCAGTCCGCAGAATGTAATAGAAAAATAGGCCGACCACATTTTATATTTATGTGACGGCCCATTTTCCTATTTGCTGCCCTTGGAGGAGGAATTGTTTGATGTGGCGCAGGAACAATCATTTGCTTTGGAATTATTCTTATAGTCCACATCGTTATCGGAATTATTATTTTTTGCTCCTGTGTCCTTGGAAGGAGTACCTTTGCTGTTTTTCATGCTTACCTCGCGTTCTGCCGCTCATGGCGGCACAAAATCCGGTGATAGTGATCTGATTTTTGATATTTTCAATATTACACTTATTAGTATTTATTGAAACAGTGAAAATATTCATCAAGAAATCAAAGCTCAAAATTTAGCAACTTATATTATTTCTGATTTTGTAAAGAATTTATTTGTGATAAAATATAGAGTAATGAGATACGAAAATTACCGCCGCAATTAACGATAGAACGTTAGAAGAGAAGCTAATGCAAATATTGTGCTGCTGTCCTAAGCGCGGTATTTGGCAGAATGGAGATTTTATGGGGATTGAACAACTAATTGATGAGTACGGAGCATATATTTATAACTATGCTTTAAAGTTGTCCTGCCATCCGGCGGATGCAGAGGATATTGCCCAGGAGACGTTTATTCAGGCCTGGAAGGGGCTGGAGGGATTAAGGTCGGAGAAGGCTGTAAAGAAATGGCTGACAAGGATTTGTTATCATCAGTTCCTGATGCGGCTTCGCCGTACCGGCAGAAGGCCGGAGGAGCTTATGGAGGAGCTTGAGCTTTTGGAGCAGGAGGGACGTATCTTGACAGATACGTTTCCAAATCCTGAGGAAGAGGTGCTGGTGGCGGAGGAAATCCGGGAATTGCAGAATGGATGCTTCCTTGCCATGGTCCGTAAGCTGACCCTAAATCAACGGATCGTATTTTCACTGGTTGATATGTATGGCATGAAAATTGAGGAAGTAGCACCGCTTCTGGATACTTCAGTATTAGCGGCCAAGGGGCTTTTGTACCGGGCGCGCATGAATATCGATTCCTTTTTTGCAGACCATTGTAATCTCATAAATATTAATAATTCCTGTAGCTGCAAGGCCTGGCTTGAGTTTTACCAGAATAGGGACAGGATGCAGCAGCAGACGAAGAAGCTGATGGATTCGTTGGATTATCGGGAAAAAAATTATCAGTACAGAGCAGAGGTACGCAATAAAATAAAATTTCTTTATGCCAATATGCCCGATAAAAAGCCGGGCGAGGAGTGGTACCGCAGGGTTCTTGAAGCACTGAAGCAGGGTTTTTGAGAAAATTCTTGAAAATAAATTAATAAAATTTATAATAAAACGTATCTTTATCTTTTTTCCGGCATCTTTATTGATATGAGATGGTATAAACGATTATCATTTCATAGACAGGGATATAGCGAGTTTCGCAATTATCTAACAGGGATAAAAGGAAAGGAGAATTGATATGAAACAGGTGAGTGATGATTTTCGGAAATTTATGGAGGAATCGAACGGAGCAGGACCGGCATTTATGGAATTTGTAATGAAGCTCTCAAATGCAAGCGCTTTGGATGCGAAAACGCACGAGCTTGCATACCTTGCAGTGCTTTCTGCATTACAAATGACAGGAGGAATCCCATATCATGCAAAGCAGGCGAAGGAAACAGGAGCTTCTCTGGAAGAGGTCAAGAGTGCGGTTTTAGTCAGTATGCCTCTGGTCGGGCTTCGGGTATCGGAAAGCCTTGCCGCAGCAATCGAGAGCTATGAGATGACGGATTGACCTTCAGGTTTTTCTGCCTTTATTGGTGATTATGTAAAGAGGCGTCTGCCGGAACGGTTGAAGGAGGGAGAATTATGGGAGAATTAAGTGAGCTTCCCAACATTGGAAGAGTCGTTGAGGAACAGCTTAATCAGGTGGGAATATATACTTATGAGCAGTTAAAGGAAACGGGCAGCAGACAGGCCTGGCTAAAGATTCAGGGGATAGATGCTTCAGCCTGCATTCACCGGCTGTATGCCTTGGAAGCGGCAATTCTGCTGGTGAACAAAAAGGAGCTTTCACCCGATATCAAGGCACAGCTTAAGGAATTTTATCATGCATTTGCAAAATAAGAGAAAATAGGAAAAGGATGGGCTGTAAACGAGCATTTCACTGCTTGTTTACAGCCTTTTCTTTTTAAAAATTTGTGCAAAGGGGGTGGACAAAAAGTAATATTTTTGATATAATATGGTTCATAAATGCACACAAAATGCAAAATAAGTGCACATATTATGAAATATTATATGGAGGTTATATGATAATAGGACAAAACTTATCGAATATGCCCTGGCAGGCAAGGCCGGAAGGCTGCAATGATATTGTATGGCGTTACAGTAATAACCCGATTGTAAAAAGAAATCAGATTCCGGGAGCCAATAGTATATTCAACAGTGCAGTAATTGCAAAAGATGGTGCCTTTGTCGGTATTTTCCGAAGTGACAATACGTCAATGGAGCAGCATTTATTCCTTGGAAAAAGTGATAATGCAATTGACTGGGAAATTGAGCATCATCCGCTGCCTTTGTATAATGAGAAGGAAGAACAAATTGGGGTTGCCTGCGGCTATGATCCGAGAGTATGCTTGCTTGAGGACCGCTATGTTGTAACCTGGTGCAATAATTACCACGGGCCAACCATCGGCATTGCATATTCCTATGATTTTAAGAAATTTTATCAGATGGAGAATGCATTTTTACCCTTCAATCGTAACGGAGTTTTATTCCCGAGAAAGATTAATGGCAAATACATGATGCTCTCACGTCCGAGTGACAACGGACATACCCCCTTTGGTGATATGTACTTAAGCCAGAGCTTTGATTTGGAGCATTGGGGCTATCACCGCTTTGTAATGAAGGCACAGGGCTGGGCATGGACGAAGATTGGGGCAGGCCCCATTCCGATTGAAACAGACGAAGGCTGGCTGCTGATTTTCCACGGAGTAGGAACTACCTGTAATGGTATGATTTATTCCATGGGTGCGGCTATTCTTGATATTGATGAGCCCTGGAAGGTAAAATACAGATGCAAGCCCTTTATCTTTCATCCTACTGAAATATATGAATGTGTCGGTGATGTTCCGAATGTAACCTTCCCCTGCGCAACCCTGCATGATGCGGCAACCGGAAGAATTGCCATCTATTACGGTGCGGCAGATACGGTGGTGGCGATGGCATTTACCCAGGCAGATGAATTGATCCATCATATCAAGGAAAATGCCCTGTAATCAAGGAGAAGAATTAAGTATTTAACGAAACTAAGGCCAATGACACCCTTGACACCAAATAAATTATTAAGTATCATTAAAATAATTTATTTGACTGAACTAATGCAGGGAGATTATGGATGAGACTGGTTTCGTTGTCAATGCTTAAGCCGGATATGGTGCTGGCGAAATCAATATACTATAGAGATACTTTGATTTTAAAGGAAGGCTGCAATGATTTGGAGCGATATGTAAGCAGCCTTAAGAATATGGGTATTGATTATGTTTATGTAGAGGATTTAAAAAGTAACGGAATCGAGATACCGGATGCGATCACCGAGGAGACAAGAGTAAACTGTAAACGGATACTTCGTCAGACAATCAATGATTTTGAAAATAAAACAGTGGTTGATTTATCCGATATGTCCGATACGATACATAATATTATTGATGATATATTGTCAAAGGAAGATATGCTGGTAAGCCTGAATGATATCAGTGCCTGTGATGAATATACCTTTTCGCACTCAGTCAGTACGACGGTATATTCGCTTTTGATTGCAAGACAGCTTGGCTACAACAAGTCAATGATGGAAAAGCTGGCGGCGGGAGCACTGTTTCATGATATCGGCAAGATATTACTGGATAAGAAGATTCTGAATAAGGAAGGGAATCTTCTGCCGGATGAAACTGAATACATCAAGCAGCATACCACCCTGGGCTATGAGACTTTGAAGAAATGCGTAAGCCTCACAGAGCTATCCAGGATTGTGGCCTTGTATCATCATGAGCGGATGGACGGTTCAGGATATCCGACGGGGATTAAGGCCGGTGAGCTGCATGAAATTGTTCGGATCGTTGCTGTTGCGGATACCTACGATGCCTTGATTTCAGAACGCTGCTATCATGAGAAATGGAGTTCAAATCAGGCGGTAAACTATCTGATTGAGCATGCCGAGACGAAATTTGATACCAAGCTGGTTTCTGCATTTATAAGGCAGATTGCCATATATCCGAATGGTTCTATGGTACGTCTTTCCGACAACAGCACTGGAATTATAAAGGAGCAGAACAAAAATTACCCTCTGCGTCCCGTGGTGCGTATTATTACAGATAAGGACGGTAAGGAAGTTGAGCCCTATGAAGTTGATCTGATGAAGGTTCTGTCCATGACGATTTTAGAATCAGAATTAGAAATGAATTATTATTGAGGGGATAAATATAAATTAATAGCGAATAAAAAGAGGCAGGAGGACCATGCAATATGGTTGACTCCTGCCTCTCTTATTTATCGCTCGAAAATCTTATTATTTTGCAAATAATTTAACCTTGGCGTTAGCCGGAATATTAATAAAACGCTGAACCGGTACCCATACAACAAGTGCAATGGTAAAATCAATCAGGCTGTGGGCAAAGCCGCCGATACCGATGAATACAGTTAGAAAAGCTACGCTGCTGTTTGTCATGAAGGCTACGACGAATACTTCGCATAGTGCATGGATGATGGAAATAATTATGGCAAAGGCAGCAGTTTTTACAGTGGATTGCAATGTATTGGGGAACTTCTTTAAATAAAAGGCACCGATTGTTACAAAAATAATGTGGGACAATGCCCTCATAACAACAACAAGCGGGAGACCTGACAGAAGAAAGCCCAGGGTGGTTATCAGTGCAACAGCAAGACCGATGAGCGGTGAGATAAACATTGCCAGCATGATTGCCACATGACTTGCCAGTGTATAGGAGGCAGGTCCGATGGTTATTTTGGGCATGATCTGTGGAATGAGAATTCCGACTGCGCAAAGCAGCGCTGCGGTTGTCATGGTTTTGACCTTATTCGTGATGTTTGTCATAATTATTACCCTTCCCTTTTTATTAATTCAGCATCATTACAGACTTGATAGCTGTCTTGTCAGCTGTAATTATATCTGACAATACAGTATATGTCAACTGATAGAATGGGTAAAAATTCATGAAAAATATGGCTTACAGAGAACAAAATATACAAAAGAGAGCTATTGCCCGGCAAGCTTCTCAAGTGCATCCCCGGTAAGACGGTATACAGTCCAATCCTTCATAGGAACGGCACCCAGATGCTGATAGAAGTTGATGGAGGGCTCGTTCCAATCCAGACACCACCATTCCATCCTGCCGCAGCCCCGTTCCCTGGCGAGCCTGGCCAGCCAGATCAGGATAGCCTTGCCCAACCCCATTCCACGCATCTCGGGATCGACGAATAAGTCTTCAATGTATATACCGGATCTTCCGAGAAAGGTGGAGAAATTATGAAAAAATAACGCAAAGCCTACCGGCCTTTGCTGGTATTGTCCGATGATTACCTCGGCTCTTTTTTGCTCAAATAAATATTCTTCAAGAATAGCTTCATCGGCAACCACCAAGTCCAGCATATGCTCGTAGTCTGCAAGCTTTTTAATAAATTCCAGAATGAGTGGGATGTCCTGTCTGGTCGCAAAACGAATGGTAAAATCCTTGATGTCTGTATCTGTTTTCATGGCAGTTTCCTCCTGTTGGTGTATTGATATGGGATTATAGGCTATTATAGCAATGATTTGGAATGATGTATACCATGGAGTAAGGTTTATTCTGGTTTTTGGTGCCTGTGGGAAAAAGAGGAAGCGAATGTAGCAGGGTATCTATTGTGAAGAAGGACAGCCCATATTATAATGGATAGGAAGGACGAGTGCAGTTTGACTGATTATGAAGGAGACTGTACACTCGTTAATATGAGGAATAAGGACAGAGGATAAACATGCTGGTACATAATAAAAATTTTGATATTGTGCAAATTGCGGACTCCGGTCAGTGCTTTCGCATGAACAGGATTTACGAGGGAAATAAGATAAAGTATGGGCTGGTGGCATATGGGCGATATCTTGAATTGACACAGACAGGCCCGGAGACTGTGGAATTAAGCTGTTCCGAGGAAGAATTTCACGAGGTCTGGGAGGAGTATTTTGATTTAAAATATGACTATGGAAGGATAGTAGCCGGTTTGCTGGAGGGTGAGGACCAGTTCCTCCGGAAGGCGGCCGGCTACGGAAAAGGAATCAGGATACTGAAGCAGGAGCCTTTTGAAGCGGCAATCAGCTTTATCATATCCCAGAATAAGAATATTCCCGCAATCAAAGGCTGTATTGAGGGGATTTGCAGACGCTACGGAGAGAAAAAGCAGTATAAGGACGGTATTTTCTATGATACGTTTCCTTCTGCACAAGTGCTTTCCGGTGCGGGAAAGGAAGAGCTGCGGGAATTGAAGACAGGTTACCGGGACGAGTATATCCTAAGCGCGTCAGGTTTAGTTGTACAAGGGGGACTGAATCTGGAGGATTTGAAAAAAGTAAGCTTTGAGGAAGCGGTGAAGACTCTAAAGCAAATGCATGGAGTCGGGGAGAAGGTAGCTAACTGTATCTCACTCTACGGTCTGCATCATATTGAGGGGTTTCCGGTTGATGTATGGATTTTACGGGTTTTAAAGGAAATATACAATAACCAGTTCCATAAGGAAAAATATCAGGGATATGCGGGAATTGTCCAGCAATATATGTTCTATTATATCCGGCATCTTTGGGGAGCCACCTGATTTTGGTTTTATGATAAATAATTGCTGCCTTTATATAAATTAACGAATTTTCCATTTGGCTTATGTTTTGTAAATAGAATCCGGCATAAGGAACAGCAGCTTCGGAGAAAATAAGAATGAGAATTTTGAAAAGGAGGGCAATATGAGTAACCAAAGGGATTCGCAAGCCGAAAAACAAGAGCGCCGGGCAGAGCATCTGGTTAATCTTGTGGAAAAACAGACAAGGACACAGCGTCATCTGGAAGAAAATACCGACATCTCCAAGTCACAGGAAAATGTCGAGCATGCAAAAAGGGTAAATGAGGAACGTCAGGGTGAGATAAATAATTTGAAGGATCTCCTGGCACATGGTGAAAATAATAATAATCATAAGGAGAATACGCAAAAGCGGCTCCTGTATACAGAGGGTTATTTAAATCATAACGCTGAGCATATGGACAATCAGTCCTTTAAAAATGCCAAGGCAAAGCAGGAACGCCGGAAGGAACAGCTGGATCGGATGGAATAGTAATTCTGTAAAAAAGTTATATTACGGAAAACGTGTGAGTCATGAAACTCCTCCCAATGAATTCGCTTGGAAATTCATTGGGGGGAGTTTTAGCTCTTATAAAATATTTTATTTCTTTAAGCCTTTGCAATACTTGTCTATTGCATCAGCTATTTCCTTGGCGCTTTCTTCCCAGAATTTCTTGTTGGCCATTAAATCCTGGGCTTCATGCGCATTTGTCATAAATGCAAGCTCACAGATAACGGAGGCTTTGGTGCCCAGGGACTTACAGTTGCACATGGCAAGCTTCTCGCTTACAATTCCCCGCTTTTTCTGAGTTGTGTTCTTAACAAGCTCATCCAGAACATATCCGGCTAATTTTTTAGAATCTCCCGGATTTACACTATGAATGTATACCGCTACACCATTAGCCGAGTTAAAGCTCTCACCATTTCCATATGCGTTAAAATGGATTGAGACGGAATAATCACATTTTGCCTTCTTGATCGTACTTTGCCTTACGGACAGAGCTGTGTCGGCATCGTCCTTTGAATTCTCGTCATTCCAGCCGGTCTTTATCACGTCATAGCCCCGGGCGGCCAGAACCTTGTATAATTGAGCCGCAACTCCGACATTTGCATAATGCTCCCGGTAGGTGCTTCCTCTTTTGACATCTATGGTACCATCTTTATTGATATCTACATTTTTGGTAAAGGGCGGGGTTCTTTTACCGGCGGTATTACTGCCGTGTCCCGCATCGACTGCTATTTTAATCTTGGCCATAAACTCCCTCTTTCTAAGTTTATTTCAGTACAATGCTTCGTCTTCTGTTTTATGAAACGTTGTACTAATATCAATATACTCATTTGTCGAAATATGGTTACAAAAGAACCGGAGGGTAGGCTTAAAAGAAAACCAGTCGATATTAATACAGGATAGCGAATTAATAGCCATCCTTTCGCCGGTCACAACGCAGGGTATGCCGCTTAATTCCGGCTTCCCATTCCGCACGTTCATTTTCGGTTTCAAGTATCAGTCTGGGAACCTCTGTAGGTATTCCGGAATCATCAATGGCAACGATAACAAGATAAGCCCGGTTTACCGGCTTACGAATTCCGGCGAGATCCTCCACATAAGTATCTACCCGTACTTCCATAGAGGTTGTCCCGACATAAGTAATTCGTCCGATTAATACCAGAGTATTATTGATATAAGCCCCTGCCTTAAATTGCAGATTATCAATAGCCGCAGTTGTAACATTATGACCGCAGTGGCGTCTTGCTACAACACAGGCTACAATATCAATCCACTGCATCAGCTGACCGCCGAATAATCTGTCGGCTCCGTTACTATGGGAGGGAAGGACAATCTGTACCTGTTCTGTTATCGAATCCGATACCCGCTTTGCTTGCATGTAAATGTCTCCTTTATTTATCAATGAATATACCTATTTTATACCCCACAGGTAAAATTAGCAAGGGAGCATTACCTGATCAGGTAATACTCCCGATGCAAATTATATTTTTACCAGCGCCATGGTTTGTCACCAGGACAGCAGGGCGGGCCGGGAGGTCCCGGAGGCCAAGGCCGCGGAGGAGGACCGGGCGGCCAGGGGGAAGGTCCCGGTCTGTGCGGACCAGGAGGGCCCGGAGGAACGGGAGGCCAAAAAGGAGGACCCGGAGGTCTGTCGCGATGTGGCCTTCTTTGGTAATGATAGTTATATGACATAAGCATCATTCCTTATGCTGAATTATAGTCATTTTCAATTTTGAACCAATTCGGAAAATGGCCATAGAAAAGAGAATTGGCAATGTGCATTACCATTGGAAAGATGATTCATCTTTCTGTAATAATATATGACAGAAAAGCATATAATGATAATTTAATGGGAGCGAATTCCGCAGTAGATTCAGATATTATTGCTATATTTGCAAAACAAAGGTATGTTTTCCAAAAAAAATAAGAAAAAACTTTTCAAGCTTCAATTTTATGGTATAATGATTTTGAATAAAAATTAACAATATAGAAAGGAATGATAATCTATGCCATTAGTAACTACGAAAGAAATGTTTCAAAAAGCATATGCCGGAGGTTATGCAATTGGTGCTTTTAATGTAAATAATATGGAGATTGTTCAGGGAATTACAGAGGCTGCAAAGGAAGAGAATGCACCTGTTATATTACAGGTTTCTGCCGGAGCAAGAAAGTATGCAAAGCATGCATATCTTGTTAAATTGGTTGAGGCAGCATTAATTGATACGGATCTTCCCATTGCTCTTCATCTGGACCACGGCGATGATTTTGAGATTTGTAAATCCTGTATTGATGGCGGATTTACTTCTGTTATGATCGACGGCTCCAAGCACAGCTTTAAGGATAATATTGAGCTGACCAAGAAGGTAGTTGAATATGCTCATGCACATGGTGTTGTGGTAGAAGGCGAATTGGGCAAGCTTGCAGGTATTGAGGATGATGTAAATGTATCTGCAGAGGATGCTTCCTATACAAGACCGGAAGAGGTAGAGGAGTTTGTAACAAAGACAGGCGTTGATTCCTTAGCGATTGCTATTGGTACAAGCCATGGTGCTTATAAATTCAAGCCGGGTCAAAAGCCTAAGCTTCGTTTTGATATTCTTGAGGAAGTGGCTAAGAGACTTCCCAATTTCCCGATTGTTTTACACGGTGCTTCTTCTGTTTCACAGGAATATGTGGAAATCATCAAGAAGAACGGCGGAAAGATGGATGATGCAATCGGTATTCCGGAGGAAATGTTAAGACAGGCAGCAGGAATGGCTGTATGCAAGATTAACATCGACTCTGACCTAAGACTCGCATTTACCGCAGGCGTAAGAGAGTATTTTGTAAACAACCCCAGTCATTTTGATCCCAGACAATACTTAACACCTGCAAGAAACAATATCAAGACTCTTGTTAAGCATAAGATTGTGAATGTACTCGGTTGTGCAGGCGCTGCATCAAAATAGTATAAGTGACAGGAAAAAAGAATTGCTCCCCCTCCGGCACCCGCTTGGAAATCTAAGCGGCCGGAGGAGGAGCATATTTTATGCCGGGAAAGAGAAGATTACTGTTTTACCGGTATTATAGTCAGAACAGATTGCACTGGGTTACCATATCATCCTCTTGTATATTCTCAAATAACTCCGTCGGATGGAGAGGGCGGCTATAAACATAACCCTGTACGATATCACAGCATTGTGTCCTCAGCAAGCGAAGCTGCTCCTCAAATTCAACCCCCTCGGCAACTACCTTGATATCCAGACTGTGTGCCAGCTGAATGATGCCCTCTGCGATAAAGGCATCCTTATTGCTGTTACAAATATTATCAATAAAGGATTTATCTATTTTCAAGGTATTGATGGGCATCTGAGTCAGGTAATTCAGGGAGGAATAACCGGTGCCGAAATCATCCAGTGAGATTCTTACACCGAGCTCCTGAAGATTGTTTAAAAGCTTGGCGGCATCCATAATGGAGGAAACCAGAGTACTTTCCGTCAGTTCCAATTCCAGATATCTTGCCGGAAGCTTTGTCTCACCTAAGATGTCTGAGATAAGATTGATAAATCCGGGACGGTTAATCTGGATAGAGGAAATGTTCACCGATACGGGCCGGGGAGTTATGCCAAGGTCAATCATTTTCTTATTGAAGGCACATACCTCCCGGATCAGCCAGGTGCTAAGCTCTATAATCAAACCGCTTTCCTCTGCAATCGGAATAAATTCCGACGGTGGAATATTGCCAAGCCGCTCGCTTCTGATTCTCATTAGAGCTTCAAAGCCGATAATACTGTTGGAGGACAACTCAAACAGAGGCTGGTATTGCACATAGATTTCCTGATTATCGATGGCATTTCTTAATATCTCAAGGATTACGGTATTGCGGTTCAGCTCCTCCTCCATCTTGGTGTCGAACAGAGTGAATTTGTTTTTACCGGTATCCTTTGATTTATACATGGCAATGTCGGCATTCTTAATTAATATATTCGAGGTAATGCCGTTTTCCGGATAGAGAGCAATGCCAATACTCATGGATACATATATGATTTCGCCGTTGAGCTCCAGGGGTACTTTAAAGCATTCCAATATTTTATTGGCAAAGGCCAGGGTCTCTTCCTTTGCAGTAATATTCTCGATGAACAGCAAGAATTCATCGCCGCCTGCCCGGGCAAGCATCCCTCCGGAAGAGATAAGAGAGGTAAGTATCTGTGCTGTTTTTGTCAATAGAGCATCACCGTATTCATGTCCCAGAGTATCGTTGATCATTTTGAAATTATCCAGGTCAATAAAATAAACAGCGTGCATTTTGTGTTCGGGATGGGAGGATATCAGCACAGCATTCACATAATCCAGAAAAGCCAGCTTATTCGGGAGGTTGGTCAGGGTATCGTGGTAGGCCAGGTATTCGATATGGTCATAATTGGAGCGAAGCTGTTCCTCATTAGCGAGGAGTTCCTCATGCATGGACTCCAGATCCTCATAGTTTGTTTTAATGATATGAAGCATTTTATTAAAGTTTTTTGATAATTCACCTAATTCGTTGCCGCTTTTTATATTGGACTGGACGGTAAGGTTACCGTCGGAGGCGGTACGCATGGCATCCCTCAGTGCAATAATCGGAGCAGTGTATCTTTTTGAAATCAGATTTGAGAATATAACAACAATAATAAGGGTTGCCGCACAGGTGATCACGAGCAGGGTTACAATAATAGCGGTAACCGAACCGATTTCCGATATATCCTGCTTCACTAGCAGTACCCAATTCAGTTCGGGTAATATACAGTAACCATAAACCTGTTTGGTACCGTTATAGGAGTATTTAAAATCACCGTTTAACGGAATCAGGCCGCTGTTATAATTACTGACCAGCCGGGACAGAGTTTCAGAGTTGATATTATGTCCGATTGATTCGGAATCCGGATGGTAAATTACCGTTCCATCCTTAAGAAG
Organism: Bacillota bacterium; assembly: GCA_023407175.1. Next base: position 9,005 of record JAEYMU010000053.1, on the reverse strand, counting down.
AAGAATGCCGTAGCCTGTTTTACCGATTTTAATTGATCCCAGGAAATCATTAAAATAGGAGATGTCTACGGTGCTGATCACATATCCGATGATATCCTGATTTGCAGGGTCAAGGATGGGAGAACCGATCTCAATGGTATAGATGGTTTTGTCCGAGGTGGTCACTGGTATTAAGCCGCCCAGTGCAACCGCAACGGATTTTGTATTGTCGATATAATTGAGTGTCAGCAGATGGTCGTTTTCAGAACCGATGGATACAGGATCGGAGCTTGCAATAATATTGCGATTGGCATTATACAGACTGATACGTTCACAGTCCTCATAGCTTAGACGCCGTTCCTTCAGCAATTGGTTGACCTCATCAGGCGCAGATTTACCCGTTTGATTGCTCTGATCTGCGGCAGAGACCAGCTCCTCCTGTCGGGCTAATAGGGAAACCTCGGTTTTTTGTGTATTTATCATAGCCTGCACACCGCTGATATTTGTCTCGGCAAGCAGCTTCAAATGTCTGGTATTATCTTGAATCAGTTTATTCGTAAGTAATCCATGCGCTAATGCAGAAACCAGGATGACCGGAATCATGGATGACAGGATAAGCAGTATGCGTAAGGATTTTTTGATTGGCATACGAATAACCTCCAAAGTATATTTATGTGGCAATGCGTATAATATCAATTTACATTTTACCAATATTGACAAAATATTTCAATAAAATTAAATAGTATTTTTGCGGATAACCAGGGAATATAGAGGAATTTATAATAACATGGCTTTTTCTGTAGACGGGTTTTATGAAATATTTATTAATTCCCGCTTATTTATTTATATTTATATTGAAAATACAGGGTTTTAAGGGTATACTTGTAATGTTAAAAACAAGGGTACCTGTTGTGAAATTTATTTTGAAGGTACTCAAAAAAACAGGAATGGTATCAATATGTACAGAATAATTGAACAGGACGGCAAGGCGAAGAGCAGTGAATTTGTTACGGTCCACGGAACAATACAGACTCCGGTATTCATGAATGTGGGAACGGCAGCGGCGATCAAGGGTGCGGTTTCTACTATGGATTTGCAGGAAGTCGGGACGCAGGTGGAGCTTTCCAACACGTACCATCTTCATGTAAGACCCGGTGACAAAATCGTGAAACAGATGGGCGGGCTTCATAAATTCATGGTCTGGGACAAGCCAATATTGACTGATTCCGGCGGTTTTCAGGTATTTTCTCTGGCAGGGCTTCGTAAGATTAAGGAAGAGGGCGTTTATTTTAACTCCCATATCGATGGCCGTAAGATTTTCATGGGCCCCGAGGAGAGCATGCAGATACAATCAAACCTTGCCTCTACAATTGCAATGGCCTTTGACGAATGTCCTCCCAATCCCTCACCTCGGGAGTATATACAAAGCTCCATTGACCGTACTACACGTTGGCTGGAGCGCTGCAAGAAGGAGATGGACCGGCTGAACAGCCTTGAAGGTACGATCAACCGGAAGCAGATGCTTTTTGGCATTAACCAGGGCGGAACCTACGATGATCTTCGAATTGAACATGCGAAGAGAATTACGGAGCTTGACCTGGACGGCTATGCAATCGGCGGACTCGCAGTAGGGGAAAGCCATGAAGAGATGTACCGTATTCTTGATGCGACTGTTCCATATCTGCCGCTGAACAAACCGGTATACTTGATGGGTGTAGGCACACCGGCTAATATTCTGGAGGGAGTAGACCGGGGTGTGGATTTCTTTGATTGTGTATATCCGACACGAAATGGAAGACATGGACATGCCTATACGAATAACGGCAGACTGAATTTGCTCAATGCAAAATATGAACTGGATGAGCGGCCGGTTGAAGAGGGCTGCGGCTGTCCGGCCTGTAAGCATTACAGCCGGGCATATATAAGGCATCTCCTTAAGGCAAAGGAAATGCTGGGTATGCGTTTATTGGTGCTTCATAATCTTTATTTCTATAACCATATGATGGAGGAGATCAGAGGGGCTATACGCAGCAAATGCTACAAGGAATATAAGAAACAAAAGCTCGCGGGCTTTATGCAGGGCGAAGACTAAGGATTTTAGCTATAAGCTATTATAAGAACATATTAACCAGGAGGTATCATTTATGAGTAATTTTTTACTGTTAACTGACACAACGACAACCGGCGGTGGCAGCAGCATGCTGATTTTGATCGGCGAATTGGCCCTGATCGGAGTAGTAATGTACTTTTTGCTGATCCGTCCTCAGAAAAAGCAGCAGAAGCAGATGCAGAGCATGCTTTCCACTTTGGAGGTTGGTGACAGCGTTGTAACTACCAGCGGCTTTTACGGTGTGGTTATAGATATTATGGATGAAGTAGTAATTGTTGAATTCGGCAATAATAAAAACTGCAGAATTCCAATGAAGAAGAGTGCAATCACAGAGCTTGAAAAGGCGAATACAGAGAAGAATTCATAATTAGGGTAATAAGCGTAGAAGGCTGTCTTTTGAGACGGCGGTGATTGAGGCAGTTTACCTGCTCCATATAGCTGCTGGAAGAAGGCAGCCTTTTGTAAGTCAGGGGGGAGTCAGATAATGAAATGGGTAAAGGTGTTTATCTTGATTTTGATTATTCTGGGGCTGAGCAGCACGGCGTTGTATGTCATACCGTGGGCTCACAGAATAGATACTACAATTCAGGGGATTCAGTGCCGGATTGGCGAAGATAAATACATAGAGAATGTGACGGTCAGGATAAAAGGGATTTACGATCAGTATCTCTTCAAAGCGGATAATTTTGAAGGAAGCATTGAAATCAGCAATTATGACTATACTCAGGACTGGCAGATGGATAGATTGCGCTTTCACGGAAACAGTGCTTCCATAATGTATCATAAGGTATCTAAGAACGGAGAACTGAAGGTAAATTATCTGGGCGAGATTTACTGTACTCAGGATATGAAAAAGCTTATGATCTGTATATATGAGGAAAACGGTGAAGGCATCGGCTGGGACGCCGGGAGTGGGGTATTTATCAGCGCGCCTTCTGTGGATAGAGACCAGGCAATAGAGACGGCAAAGACACTGACCAAGGACTGGCTGGCGGAATGGTTTCAGTAAGGAGATTAAATATTATGGATATAAGGGTGGAAAAAGGAAACCTACAATATCTGAATGATTGTGAAGAAGCGCTGGTTTATTCTGAACTGGGAGTAAAATATTTCTCTTCCGAGGGAAGTGCCAGAGGAGCGCTTAAGAAAGGTTTTCAAAGAGAGGAAATTTATCTTGCCTTCGATCAGAAGCAAAAGTGCATTGGATTTATCTGGATCATTCTGGACGGCGCCTTTCATTCCTTCCCCTATCTGCATATCATCGCTGTAAAGAAGGAAATGCGCGGATTGGGTATTGGCAGACAGCTGTTAGAATTCTTTGAGGAATTGTGTTTTCCAAAGAGCAGCAAATTATTTTTGGTGGTGGCAGATTTTAATCCAAAAGCCCAAAAACTGTACGAAGAAGTTGGATATCAGCAGATGGGGATATTGCCTGATCTATATCGGGAGGGTATAACAGAGCATCTTATGATGAAGGTAAGAAAGCAATAGAATAATAACGCAAGGTGGTACTGGGGATAAGGGATGGAACCTTTATTCATCAAAAACAGGCCGACGGCCAGGACATTCGTGTCCTGGCTGTCGGCCTGTTTCCGGAACAAATTCTATACTAACTCAATATGGTATTTCTCCAGCCAGTAGTTGATCTGCAGCAGATAGGCAATCATCTGAGGTCCGGCCATCAGCTGCCCGTACCAGGGCTTACCGTAGTCGGAGGGGGAGGCCAGGAAGGTTTTAATTTTCTTTTCATCGACCAATGGGCGGATTGGCGCATTGGGATCAGAGATAATATCGAGAAGCCTGTTACCTAATAATTTCTCATAGTCAGGATGATAAGTCTTGGGATAAGGGCTTTTTCTGCGGAACAGGATTTCATCCGGCACCAGCCCCCTTCCAGCTTCTCTAAGCAGTCCCTTAACCAAACCGTTGGGGGACTTCATTTCCCAGGGAACATTCCATACATATTCTATGATGCGGTGGTCGGCAAAGGGGACTCTGGCCTCCAGGCCGGAATACATGCTGCAGCGATCCATACGGTCCAGCAGGGTTACCATAAACCATTTGAGATTGAGGTATGCAATTTCCCTGCGCCGGGTCTGAGTTTTATCTTCACCGGCCAGGCGCGGAGTTTCGGCAACGGACTTTTCATAAGTGGCCCGGACATATTCGTTTAGGTCAATTCCTGCAAGTAAATCATCCGATAGGAGCTGCTTTCTGGTCTCCAGATTTCTGGACCAGGGAAAGCCTTCTGCAGACATGACCTCGGGATTATGGAACCAGGGATAGCCTCCGAAGATTTCATCAGCGCATTCTCCAGTCAGGGCAACCTTAATTCTTGAAGCAACCTTTTTACAGAAATAAAGCAGAGAGGATTCCACATCCGCCATATTGGGCAGGTCTCTGGCATCTACCGCATGATAGAGGTTATCCGCCAGGTCAAGGTTGTCACATTCCAGATAGGTATGCTTGCTGCCCACCTGGCCAACCATGATATCAACATAGGGGCGGTCCTGAGAGGGCTGAAAGGAATTTGATTTAAAATGCTTATCGTTATCTACAAAATCAAAGGAGTAGGTTTCCAGCTGCCTGTTATGAAGCTTTAATTCATTGGCACAGATTGCAGTAACCAGACTGGAATCTACTCCGCCGGACAGGAAGGTGCAGATGGGAATATCGGAAATCATCTGGCGTGTTACCGCATCCTTAAGTAAATATGAGGTTTTTTCAATGGTTTCCGGCAGGGAATCCTCATGGGGAGCACTGGTAAGGCTCCAATAAGCCTCCTCGTGAAGACCAGACTGGTTATATAAAATCAGATTGCCGGGAAGAACCTCGTACACATCCTTAAATACTCCGTAACCGTAGGATTTCGCAGGGCCGAGGCCAAATACCTCACACAGCCCGCGGCTGTCGATGCGGGGCCGAAAGCCCGGGTATTCAAATAGCGCTTTAATCTCGGAACCAAAAATCAAGGTATCGTTAAGTACGGTATAGAATAATGGCTTGACTCCCAGTCTGTCCCGAACCAGGCTAAGGGTATACGAATTTTCATCCCAGATGGCAAAGGAAAAGATACCGTTCATCTGCTTGATGAAATCAATTCCTAAGGCCATATATCCGACTAAAATGACCTCCGTATCACAATGCGTCTTAAAAAGATAACCCATGTTAATTAGATTATCCCGAAGCTCGACGGTATTATAAAGCTCACCATTGTATACAATTGTATAGGAACAGCCTGACTTTTCCCGGGTCATGGGCTGTTTTCCCCTGCTTAAGTCTATAATGGAAAGTCTTCTATGTGCAAGCCCGGCCTGAGCATAAAGCATATCACCCTCGTCGTCGGGACCGCGATGCATCAAAGCCTGCTTCATATCATTTAATACATGGCTCCATTTCAGAAAATCCTTTGTGTAATCGGCCTTTATATTGCAAAACCCGGCTATACCACACATGTTTTCCCCCATTCTCCGCCTGCGGGCGGTTAAATCATTCCTGGCTATTACAGGCAGGACTTTATTGATTCCATTACTTGATTTTATGTTTATACATAAAGGGAGCCTTTGTTATCCGGCCGCAGTCAATCGGCTGCGGCCGAAAGTCGGTGCTCCCTTGCATTCGATTTCGGGACTACTGGGGAGACAGGATAAGAGGCTGTAGCTGTTTTCCATCCAGGGCGGCCTCCAGGGCAGGAAGGAGCAGATTAAAGTCTGCTACCATGGAATAGGGTTTGCCCTTGTAATTATCCTGGCCAAAGGGTACAAAATAAACGTTTTTATTATTGATCAGCATTCCGATATTCTTTAGATTGTTGCTAAGAGCATCATTGGTGGATATGGCTATAATAATCGGTTTATTATTTCTTAACAGGCCTTTTACTGCCATAAGAACAGTGGTGTCGGTAATTGCATGTGCCAGCTTCGCCAGAGTATTACCGGTACAGGGGGCTATAACAATGGCGTCAAGCAGATTGTTCGGACCGAGCTTTTCAGCTTCGACAAGTGTTGTGATTGGATCTTTCCCGGTGATTTCTTTTGCCTGCTTAAGAAAATCTTCTGCATTTCCAAAGCGGGTGTCCGTGACCTGAGAGCGTTCGGAAAATATGGTATAGACATTGGCGTTCTCCGCAATCAGGCGCTCAATCTGGGGAAAAACCTTGCCGAAGGTACAAAACGACCCGGTGAGGGCAATGCCCACATTTTTTCCTTGAATGGTCATTTAATCACTTCTTTCTTTGATTAGCGTAACAATTTCATTTACTAAAATATCAGCAGAAGCCTTGGGAGCTACCTTACCGGGCAGTCCAAGGCAGAGTTTGGCTTTCAGCTCTTTTTGCATGGCATATTCATAATCTACACCGCCGGGAGCGGATGCGATATCTATAATTGTGACCTCTGGCCTGACATGGTCGAGACAGTCCCGGTTAAGAATTAAAGCGGGAATAGTATTGAATATAAAGTCATAATGCGAAAGAAGGGGCTGCATATCGGAAAGCGAAATTGCCTCAAGGCCGGTTGCCTGTGCGTAGGCAAGCGCCTCCTCTGATCTGGCGGCAATCGTGACTTTCGCATCCATCCCCTTAAGCTTAAGGGCAAGTACCTTTGCGCACCTTCCATAACCCAGAACAAGGCAGTTGCTGCCATGAAGATTTCGGTTACTGTACTGTATGGCTTCCATGATGGTGCCTTCAGCGGTGGCAATGGCATTTAAAATGGTTATTTTCTCATTTTTCATAAGATCGTAATAGGGAATTCCCTTATTGGTACAAATCCCGGTCAGGGCGGATGGAATAATTCCGCCGATAAGGAAATGATCTTTGGTTAACAGATGGGCAAGATTGGATGCAGTAAGCTCCTGGGTAGAGGCGGAGGCCGCGGATACCAGATCCCTTGTCAGTGGGATGGGGCCTATGAGTGTACTGCATTTATCGAATAATTCCTTTAGGGAATGCAGTGGAATACAATTATCGTGTTTTATTGGCTCGGCAATCCGATAGGTAAAAATACGATAACCCTTTTTAAGCAATGCCGAGGCCATATATACCTGGCGCTGATCGCCGCCGAAAATTCCGATGTCTGAACTTTTGGACATATACTTCACTCCTTTATGTCTCATTATATGAAATCCCAGGTGATTTGTGCGTGGATATAGAATACGCAGTGAATGTTGATAAAAAGATTTTCTTGCTTTGGGCTGAAATATATGCTATTTTAAAACAGAGGGTATCCTCGGTTTTATGATGGAGATGTTGCACTATGAAAAAAGGAAGCAAGCGAAAAATGGAAATCCAGAAAGTGTCGAAAGAGCTTATCATAGAAAAGGGCTATTCTGCCGTTACAATGTCTGATATTGGACAACGACTCAATCTTTCTGTAGGCGGCCTTTATTATCATTATCGTTCCGTCGAAGAAATCTTTTTGGATATAGCAGCTAATGAAACCAATGATGTATGGAATATTTTTGAAAAAGTCAATAATATAGAAAGTCTAGTTAATGCTTTTAGAAAGTATTTTAAAGTGGAAAAAACAGACTTATTGAATGTCGAAAATACACTTAATTCGATTTCCTATCAATACTACTTTAGCTTTCCGGCAGAAATTAGAAAAAGTAAAATGCAAGCTGCCTATACTGAAACGATAGGTAACATGACATTTATTCTTGCAAAAGTATTTAAAAATCCTCAGACCATAGAACGGTTGTGCAATCATATCTATGTGATGCTGCACGGATTGAATGTTCTCGCGCTGACAGGCCAAATAACAGAGGATATTATTGACTATGAGTTTGAGAAAACTGAAATATTAATGCGATGGCTGTATTCAGAAAGCGAGGAAGTACAATGAACAAAAACACTACGGTAGTTGCTACATATGAGTTTGGCAACATTACAGTGACAGAAAAGCTCATGCATTGGAATAATACGCAATGGCGGTATACTGTTAGTGGTAATGGAAACAAATTTATTTTGGCAATACTGTCAAACACCACCGGCCATTTGCTGGCCTTACCTTTAGCGGAGAAATTTCGTGATACATATACAACGATTGCGTTGTCCGTGCCGCCGATACAAGCTTTTTGCGAAACCGCAAACGGGCTAAAGTCACTGTTAGATTGTGAGGGTGTCAGAACCTGTAACGTAATTGGGCATTCCAACGGCGGCGTGTATCTGCAAAATCTGATAAGCCGTTATCCGAATATAGCGGATAAAATTATCTTTTCTCATAGCCTTACCTCTATGGATAAAAACGATGCTTATACTACTAATGCATCAGAAGTAAAAGCCTACAAACTTATGCGCGGAATGCTCAAGGTGCTTCCGGCATCTGCACTGACTGCTGCCCTAGGACGGATGGTTTTCCCAAAGTTTTCTTTACAATCAGGTCAGAATGATACGGAACGGTTGATAGAGCTTTGTAAAGAAGATATGAAAAAATATAGCAAGCAGGATTTTCTTATGATGGCAAGCTGTATGGAGGATTTTCTTTTTAATTATACATTTACATCTGAACCGTATCAAAATAAGCCACAAGAAGTTTTAATCGTGGACAGCCCTACTGACAAAATCGCCAATCCTATGCAACGGGCGCAAATGTTAAAATTATGCCCAGGCGCGCAAGAATATCATTTTAAGTCTGGCGGTCATGTAACGATTATAAACTGTCGGGATGAGTATTTTTCTCTGTTGAACAGATTCTGGAAATGAAATTAAATACAAAACAATTGTATTACCTGTGAGCAGCGGTTTTGAGAAAATCAAAGCCGCTGTTCTCTATTCCTAAAAGGCGCGTTTTCTGCGCCGTGCATCGCGATTCTCGAAATGATTTTTTTTCGAGAATATAAGTTATCAGAAGCGCTTTATGCTTCTGATAAAAGGCGTGCTTTTTGCGCCGTGCATCGCGATTCTCGAAATGATTTT
>JAEYMU010000003.1 GCA_023407175.1 Bacillota bacterium | reverse complement strand
GCTGTACCGCGGTTTCTGCTGAATCCACAATCCCATCATTATCTGCATCATATGTTGCCTTCATCATATCGCCATACCCGGCAACCGACATAGCCTGCTGCACGAAGGCTGTAGTTGCCAGCTGGGTAGTATTCGTACCGGTGGTCGCTGTCGGTGCGGTAGGAATTCCGGTTAATGCCGGAGATGTTAACGAAGCCTTGGCATTGAGCTGGGTTTGAATGTTACCGGTAACACCATCTGTATAATTTAACTCCGCAACGGTGGCAGTAATACCGTCCAATACATTTATTTCTGCTGCGGTTGCTGTAAGCCCCAAATTGGTAAGTGCGCCTGCCGCCGTTGTTGCCCCTGTACCGCCCTGTGCTACCTGGGTTGTTGGGTTGGCTCCTGCTGTTACCAGCCCCTTTGCATTAACAGTTAAGTTGGTATAGGTGCCGGCTGTTACCCCGGAATTCGCCAAGGTCAGAGCTAAAGCAGAGTTTGACGAACCATCAAAGGAAGCGGAGCCTGTGGCATCGCCTGAAACTGTAATCGTTCTTGCCGTAGTTAATTTAGCTGCACTGGCTACACTCTTTGTTAAATCTGCCGTATTATCACAGTTGCCAAGTCCCACCTGATCTTTTGTAACGCTGTGCGGATTTGATACATTCGAGGTATGTGATGTCAGGGTTGCAAGGTTTGCCGTAATCTGTGCCTGCAGCTTTCCAAGTGCAGATAATACGGTATCTGTGGCTGCAACGGCTGCGTTGGTCGCTGTACTTAATCCGGTCAGGACAACAGCCCTTACCGCCGATACAAAGTCTGATATGGTAGATGCTGTCTGCGTTCCGGTATGGTTTGACCGGTTCCTGTCTGAGGTGTGGTAATGCAAGGTAGTATCTGCAGTTCCGGTTAATAGCGAGGCATTTGCGTCGGTTATGTTATTAACCTCGGATCCTGCTTCGACACCGGCAAGCTTAGTCTTTTCGGTAGAGGTATAATCCTCGGTGCTTAATCCCTTGCCGGTTACCTTGTCAACCTTCCCTGCAAGCTGGGTTGTCATGGTCCCCGCAAAGTCGGCGTCATTATCCAGTGATTCCGCAATCTCTTTTAAAGTATCAAGTGCCGCTGGTGCTGCAGCCACGACTGCTTCGATCCGGGCGTCTGTTTCTGTCTTTGTGTAGGTAGTGGCCTTATCGGCTTTTAACAGTAACCTGGTTGCAACGGAGGTTTCATCCGCTTTGACAGATTCCACTGTAGTGACTCGGCTTTTCAGACTGTTAACCTCTGTGTCATTGGATTCCTCATATACATCCAACTCCTCTTGTGTCGCCGTAACCGCATCCTGAAGGAGGTTGATATCCTCGGCCTCTACCGTATCCCCGGCAGTCTCATAGGTAATATAAACCTGATCCACGCCGGCGAATATTTTGATATAAGTTTTCCACGAGGCGTCAGCTGGAATTGACATGTTAAAGGTTGTAATCTCATCACCGGTATACATTGATCCGGTATATACCTTTACGGTGTTGGAAGTAACATTATCATGCTCCAGATAACCGACATATATACCATCTGTGACGGGCTGTATCTCTTCCATCACATAGGAGCTGCCATCCTCTTTTTTGTTTAGCTTTTCTATAAATGCCATATCACACCTCCAGATTAACCGTGCCAATCACGGGTATTTCCTCGTCCGCCAGGGTGACATTTGATATATTTCCATTCAGTTTAAGATCACTGTAATCTGTTATTCCGTCCGTTCCCAATAGGATTGTTCCTATTTTGGCAAGGCTGACATAGGTTGCCTCAAAGGCAATATCCTTAAAATACTCTGTAACCAGCTCCAAAAATGCAGCAACTACCGATTGCAGGGCGTATCCGGAGGCAAGGCTTATTGTGGCTGTGATATCTACCGTCTTTGCAGTACCTGATACCACTGTGACAGCTGCTCCGATTGGCCGGACTGTCTCGATGTACTCCGCTGTGGCTTCAAGCTGGCTGCTGTCCACCGGCTGTTTATCATTGTCTACAATAACCACCTTTACTGTGCCGTTGCCATTCCAGAGCGGAAAAACCTTCGTTCCTCCCACCCCGGTGACAGATAATGCCCAGTTTTTATAATCCGCCGCATTGCCGCTGGTACTGGCTGATTGTATTTGCGTATAAAATCTTTCGCGAAGGTCATCATCGGATTCCTCATCTTCCCCCGAGGTTATAATGTCTCCGAGCATTGCGGTTACGCCTGATACATTATCAATGTTTTCCATTGCTCCTGAATAGGTATTTCCAGCTTCCCCTGTAGTTTCACAGGTGGCGCTGTAAATATTAGAGCCAATTAGTTCCGTGATATCATATACTAAATCCTCTATGCCCCACCTGGTCCCTATTTCAACAGCCCCGGAGGTCGTTATTTTCCTTACCGCATTGATTGCTGACTTTCTGGTAAGGCCATAATCTTCCACTACTTTATCCAAGTACTCTCCAATAGCCGTGTCACCGGATATCAAATCAACAAACGTATCCAGATAAAAATAAGTTTGTGAAAGATGATATGCACAGGGTGCAAGGGCATCATAGATGACTGAACCCTCTCTTTTGTCAACATCAGATGCAACCTGTTCGAGCATGTCAGACAATATATTCTCATAGGTCATTGCTTCAAACATTATGTGCCCACCTCCCTAGATACTATAATCGCTCCATAAATGCTCACAACCTCAAATGTGCACAACATGGAGTCGCCCGAAGTCGTAAATGTAAAATTGTCTACACTTGTTATACGCTCATCCCGTATAAGGCATTCCTGTATCCTTCTCTTCATTTCGGCCTTTATATAAGCAGGTTCTTTTCCAATGAGGCTTTCTAACTCAACACCATAAGAAAGGCTATATATGGGATACTCATACTTTTCGGTGTTAAGCATCTTGTATATAGCCTGTTGTAAAGCTGATAAATTGTCAGTGTAGCCCTGTATTTTATCTTCATATAATTTATACGTCTTTGTGGTTTCAATTATCTCTGACACTGCAATATCTGTAGATAGTTGTGCTGAAGGTATCATTCAGATATCACCTCCAGAATGTAAAAAAGCTGTCCGCCTTGGTCACGAAGGATCCTTACTGTCTGTCCGGGCGTAACGGTATTTTTCAGATTTCCCACGACAAGCTCCACCGGAATAAATAGCTTTTCATTAACCCGTATCCCATCCTCGGCAATTGTTCCGACCATGAGCCTGCAAAGCTTAGCATTATTGATGTAATTCTGAATAATAATTTTAATTTCGTTGATCATACAGCCACCTCTATTGACATTGTATGTGTGGGAAGAAATTTATGGGTTACTGATTTTACATACATCTGCTTATTGATATCCAAATCACTCAAGTATACCGAAAAGCTTGACCCGGCTCTAATACGGATATCCCCTATGCATTCCAGTGTCAGTGTTTCTGTCTCACGATTATAAAGCTTGAGTAATGCTTCCGCCTTTGATTTCGCTTGTGCAACAGTTGAGTTTTGGACCTTTTCGTAATACTGCATAAGTCCATAATCTTCTATAGAACTTTCGTCTTTAGAATTAACAAACTGTGCTGTCTTCGAAGAGCTGCTTCCTGTATTGCTTTCGGTTTCGATTTCAACTAACAAGATAACCAAATTATAAAAACTGTCATCGATGGACTTTTCATGCGTAAAATCATAGCATAGAGATTTATCTCCCAGCATCAGATCAAGTCTTAAGTTATCCAAATCACGAAGTGTAACCTTCCCAAATTCATCGCGCAGGCAATATAACTTGCTTTTATTCATGAGTGTTTCACTTATACCGGTATATATAATGTCAAGCCAAGTATCACCGTCAAAGGTCTGGGTGCTAAGCACATAAGCCGAATCAGCGATATAGCCTTTGACAAAATTAAAGTGACTACACATCTTATTGACTAGGCTTGTGAGGGTGTCACCCTTTATATACATGTAATCCTTTGCTTTGGCGTATCTTAGCTGATCGTATGCCGTAATCGTTATTTCCTTTCCAGAAGTTCTGCCAACCTTAAAAATATATCCGTAAAACACATTTGTACCATCATATTTTAACCAAAGCACATCCGCATTTTGTAATATTAGATCATCATTTATATAAGTAAATTCGAGTTTGCTGCACCCGTCATTTAACCGATCCGTATAGGATATATCTCTGATAAGTTCACTGATTTCATAAGTTTTACCATCACTTTTTGTTTTTACCGCAATCTCAATTTTTTTACTCATAGTATCACCTAACTTCTACCAGCGCCGCCACTACCTGCGTAGCTGGTTGATCTGCCGGCTCCGCCACTTCCCGAATAACCGGTAGACCGCCCGGCTCCACCACTTCCTGTGTATTCTTTTATTCTTCCAGCTCCCTCGGAGTAACTTGTGGCAGATGACGTATCAGAAGAAGCCTTCGTTGTTGGAAGCGCTGCAGAATACTTGGAAAACTCGTCTTCTGACGGAATTTTCAGTTTCCACCCCACGGTAAGGAGTGCAGGATTTTTAATCTTGTCTGTGTTAGCATTGAAAATAATATTCGCTTTCGTCCCCGATCCGTAATATGTCATTGCGATACTCCATAGGCTATCTCCTGACTTTACTACGTGGTACCCTGTGCTCTTTGGGTTAACAGAAGATGAATTTGTACTCTTTTTTGTATAGCTTGTTGTACCATTCGCTGATGTGGTTTCTTTTAGTTCTGTCTGCGCAGCGTATTCCCGGTATTCTAAAAGCTTGAACTTAACATACTTATCGCCTTCTTCTCCGGACTTTTCTGTTATTGTCAGTTCCTCAATCAGTACAAGGCTATTAATACTGCGCGACAAGTCTATTTCGTCGCTATCATAATTCCCATTATTATTTTTATCCGTGAAAGCTCCAGCAATAAATCTTATCGGGTTGCGTGCACTTCTCCATTTTTCAAATCGGTTTAGATAGTAGGCTGGTCCGTGTGATTCGTCCGGTGTTTCTGTATAATGAGGAATTACTATTCTTTTATTATTAATATCCTTTTTTGAGTTACTATGGTATTTAGGAAATTCGGTTTCGAAGGACCATTCTCTTAATTCCAAATTTCCAGGCACAGCAATTTGTCCAAGCTTCAATATATCATATTTTTCTATAGCTTGAGAAATTGTCTCTTCGATCTCTTCCGGATTTATGGGTAATCGATAGGTTTTATTATTATAATCAAAAAACACCGCGTAGTCGCTCATTGGCACTCTCCTATCCTTCCGCGCTTACCGCTATTTCTTCCTGCAAAATATTCTGTACCCTTTTTGCTATCTTATCAGCATCTGCCGTTTCATGCACATCCCCAAAGCTTATTGTTATGTTCGGCGCAAGTGTCGCAGTGCTGAATTTGTTTATATAATCTCTCTCTGCTAAGTCACGCAGATAACCGATATCCTCGTCGCTTAAGTCCACTTTTACTGTACCATTAGTGCCAGTTCCGGTTACTACTGTCGGATCATAGTCGGTGCCTTTATCGTCCGTGTTACTAAACATATCCATAAAAGAGGAAAATTTATCATCTAGACTTTCGCCTGTGCTATACCCGCCGTTCCATGCATCCCCGTAGCTTGTATGGTCCAACTGGTAATCCGACGCATTAAGCTTATCGACAACAACCTTTTGTTCTCCAGTAGATAGGCTAATCTCATCCAGCATATCATTTCGAAAACCTTGGACTGCCCCGGCTAAATCTGTTCCGAATATCGTATCAATCAGTTTAGCCGCCGACTGGACGATGCCCAGGACAAAATCAAATATTTGGTTAAATAAAGTGACGATTGCACCTGCCGGATCATTTAAAAAATTCGCAAAAAAGTTAGCAAAATCAGCGAGTAGATTATATATTTCGATAAATATGCCAGCAACAAAATTGTATACGCCAGCGATAATATTCCATATCACCGCCCCAACAACTGCAAAAGCCCCCATGATTACTCCTGTGGCAGAAACAGATGTTCCTGCAAACTTATTTATGACCCCTATGATGGTGTATATCAAAACAATAATTAATATAATTGCTCCGATTATCCACGTTATGGGGCAGGCAAGTAAAGCGGCATTCAGGCCATATTGAGCTGCTGTTGCCGCAAAGGTAGCGCCGGCTTCCAAAGCCTTTGATGCTGCCAATACAGAGGTTGCCAATGCCTGCGCAGCTAAAATACCGTTTGTAACTAAAGCAACTATTTTGTATGCAATAAGAGCCCCAACAACACCCATGATTATAGGTTCGAGAATGGGCCAGTTACTAGACATAAAGGAGTAAATTGCTGTTACCGAATCAATAACACGGCTTGCGGCATTTGCTGCCGCATACATTCCGTTTATAAAACTGTTTATAAAGCCTTGAAATTCCTCTGTGTTTATCAGATTATTTATTTTCGTCATAACTGACCCAAAGGCTTGCAGGACACCATTTTTTATCCGATTCCAATAACCCGCAAAGGTCATTGGCATTTCAGCAAATTTGCCATTGATATCGTCTGCTGCAGAAAAAAGAGCATTTTTTATTATGTCTGCCGTTATGGTACCATCCGCAGACATTTGCTTTAATTCGCCTTTCGTCTTGCCGGTATAATCAGCTATGGCCTGGGCCAGCATTGGAGCATTTTCCATGATACTGCGAAATTCATCGCCCTGGAGCTTGCCAGCAGCCATAGCCTGCGACAACTGGAGCATTGCGGAAGATTGTTCCGTGGTGTTGGCGCCGCTTACTTTAAAAGATTTTTGTAGCAGTTCTGTAAAGGAGATCAGTTCATCGTTGTTAGTAAAAGTATCCCCAGCCAGCAACCCCATTTTTGATATTGCGGAAGCCATGTCAGAATAAGCTCCTTTTGATCGGTAAGCAGCATCAAATATCTTTTGCTGTAGCTCTGCCTGCGTCTGCAGTCCATCGTTGATCAAGTTGAGCCGGGCCGCTGTATTGATGTAATCATCCGTAGTGCTTGTGCCCTTCACTGTAGCAGCAATTGCTGCGGCCAGACTAAGATACTTTGCAAGCCCACTGGAAGCAGAATTTGCGCTTGCTCCTGTAGCCGCTAATTTTGCATTAAATTTATCGGTGGCGCCACTGGCGGCAAGAATTTTTGTGGTAGCTTCCTGCGTTTTCCGATAAACCTTGTCAGCAATTGCAGAATAGCCATCGTATAATCGAAACATCGCTTTTAGTGTAGCCATTACTTTCTTCTGCCTCCTTTCGATTTAATCTTTGCTGCTTGCCTTTTCTCTTCATCTATCCGCAGCATAATGCTTGCATAAACAAATGCTTTTTCCCTATCATCTAATGCTAAGAGCGTTGACGGTAGAATACGCAATTTTTGTAATGCAAAGTGAGCCATATTGGCCTCTGGATCACCTTGCAAGATTAGTTTTTTGCTTCCTCAATCTCCTCGTTGATATCGGAATCCAGCCCACTAATTTCCTGCACTTTTTGTGCAAGTTCAGCATATTCGCCAACATAAAGCATTTTCTGGAGCAGTGAGGATTCCCCAATCGTTCCATACGCTTTTTGCAGCTCTGCATTTGTCAAATCAGGAAACACAACGGCCGCGGCTGTTAACGCAGAGATATATTCCGTTCGATCAAATGACTCTGTTCCCTTCTTGTCTTTTTTCGTGAATCTCTTAATCAGATATTTATTTTCATCCTGTGTAATCGGGCGGATAGTAAAGGGAACCGGCTTGCTATCTTCGACAAACCGGCTAGATATAACCACTTCCTGATTTTCTATTTGCACAGGCTGTAAAAACGCCTTGAGTGAACTCATAAATTCCTCCTTAAAAAGAAAGAGCTTTCAGCTCCTACATAATGTTATCTAAAATTTTCGGGTAGCACAAAGGAGCTCAAGACTTCCATACTATCAAAGGTAAAATCACTGTCGAAGGTAATCGGATCGTCAGAGCTATCATCCAACGAGGCAACCGGAACCGTATTCAGTATACAATTATAAAGCGCTACCTCCTGGGATCCTATAGTTGATGCCGGATCCTCGTTTTTGACTTTAAGTGTGATACCCGTGTATGTCCCGCCGGACAAATAAGCAAGAGCCTGATTGAGCATTTGACTATTAGCAAAATACATTGTTAAACTACCGGTACCCTCTGCACCTGTCACTTTATGCTGCGTCATTCTGTTGCCAAGCATACGCTTTGATGTCACGGTATAGTCTATCTGCGCCTTAAGGCTCGACAGCTCGAACAGCGGGCGCTGTGACTTATTAATAATAATATACGCCGTCCCTCCCTGGGCATTCAGCGTGTCGGAAAGCTTTGTAAATGCCACGATATTTCCTCCTTTCTATGATAAGTTAACGGTGATATATATCTTTTCGATGCTGTCGACTGGCTGTATATAGCAATCAATTACTACCGCATCAGAGTCATTTCCTGGGGATACTGTAACGTCTTCTGCCGTGAAATTCTGAATTGCTGCCATATCCTGAAGAGTCTTAAAATACTCAATCAGATTTGTTTTTAGCAGGGAGCGACCATCCGCATTATTATTTACCTTGCCGACATAATTACTTTCAAATATCTCGGTTATATCATTATTGATCCCGTCTATCGTCCGGATGACTCTGTTTTTCCGGAATAAATTGCTTTTCTCGGTTGTGTAGGTCGTCAGAGAATTGATATCATATACCGCAGATACATTCTGTGCACTGTCCACCTTAAAGATGAATTTGCCTGCAGAGATTGCTGCTTCCATTTCAGATTTTGTCATTCTCGGAGTAACATCCACTGCACCGGAATAAATCTTTCCGGTATTGGACTGATTGATATTAGTACCCGCTGTGACACCGGCAACCCAGGCTACAGCCTGCGCGGCTGTCAGGGCTGTTCCATCTGACAACTCTATTCCCTGTACAACATCGATAATAGCCTCGCTATCTGCGACATAGCTTGCCATGACCGCCTGTATTTTAACCCCTTCATCATCTCTCATCGCTTCTACCCACGAAGCAATTGCTGCCTTATTTGCAGTATATTCTGATCCATCATATGGATAACATAGGGTATTAAAATTTATGGTCTTTAAGGCAGCTAACGCCGCTGTGATATCCGCTGCATCGTGAGATGTGCCGCCTAGATTATAAAGAATTGCTGTCTTTGCGCCTTTTAGCGCTTCATTCATAAGCAGAATATCTGTAGCCGTTATATTATTCGGATATCCGCTTGTATCGGTGGCTGTGATTGTGTACATTTCCCCTGCGGAACCTACACTAACCTCCTGCAGCAACACCACTATCCCCCGATCCCCGGGAGTAATGGACAGCGGTGCGTTTGTCAGAAAATTTATGTAGGCCCCTGGCAGTATTTTGTTCTGGCTGGTCCATGTTCCTGCCATACTCTAACCCTTCTTTCTTAAAATATGAATTTTGTATTAATGGTTTCCGCGTTCATTTTTTCAGGTGCCTCAACCCGGATTTCCGAATACCTCACATCGAAAATGATGTGCAGCACATTGTCCGTTATTTGAGCATTCTTTCCCATAGCCCGAAAGTCCCCGATCAGATCGATTTCACGCAGCAGATTCTCTTGAACCGTACGGCAATCGCTCTTGATATCCTGCTCTTCCTTATCGCTAAAGTAAGCTACATCAAATGTTGCTTTACTTGCGCCGGCGCAAGTACCAGATATTCGCTTCCCGTATTCCTGATTTGCCAGCACAATAAGAAATGAGGGAGTGCTAAAGTTCTGTGTAACGTCATCTACATATATCTTATATCCAGAGTAAAGCTCTGCTAATTTATCAGCAATGGCCTGTATGATATCACTTATCATATTCTTTGTTCACCCTCTCAATCTCTTTCTCAAATTCTCGTTTCATGGCTTTTTCAGTATGCGATATGGCCTTCTCGAGGATAAACTGGCCATCAACCCACCCTATTTGCTCTCCGTCTTTGTTAAGTAATCTGTGGCCGTAATTAACAAATTCGGAATAGTCAGCTGAATTAACTATAGACTTGACGGCTCCGCCTTTTGATTTAACTGCCGGGGCAGATCGCCAACTCTTTTTCATAAATCCGGTAATTGTTGGTGTGTTATCCTTTGCAACTCTTAACCCTTCGCTTGCCGCTCTATTCAGCACTTTGGCATCGATTTCCGCAATATCTCCAAGCATGGCCTTAAGCTCTTTCCGGTATTGATCGATAAAGGCCTTGTTCCTTCTGTAATTGCTACTTGACGAAATACTCATACCTTATCATTCCTTTTTACCGAATATTGCATGCCACCGGAATACGGGAAACCCTCTCCGACTATGAGTGTCACTTTCAATCCACTTTTATGCTGTGTAACTACAACTTTATCACCTTCCTTTATTGTAGCTGCAGCGCAGAAAAGTTTATGCGAGCTGATTAATGTCGGGACTCCCTCGCCGGTATCCGCAAGGGAACCGGCGCTGTAGTGGCACTTAGCATCGCTCTGTATTAATTTGCGGCTCGAACTGGTTATATTGCTAACAGTTACATCGTCCGACCGATAAATATCCATTCGATCATTCCAGAGCCTTTCGTAAATACTCACTATCCCAACCTCCTAAAGTTTCGCAGAGTCCTCATGTCTCCGCTTGACAGCCCATAGATTGTTTCCCGCGATACTGTATTGGTATTGTATGTAGTGGAGGTATCGCCCTCTTTTATGGACTGGACATCAAATACGGTCGCTGTACCATTTTCAGCTTCATAATTGATAATTCCTCGAACCTTCTTTCTGATGTACGATTCCAATTCTGTAGGCAGATCAGGCCGATGACAATAATTCAAGGCATCCTGAATAACATCGGATATGATTATATCTTTCGAGTCGTCAGGGATATTGAGGCTATCCCTGACTTTTTGAATTATCTCGTCCGTTCTCATATGCTTACCTCGCCTTAAGCAATGGTCGCTGCGAATACCTGATCCGCATAAGGGAAGGAAGGCAATGCTGTCGCTACGGCCTTGATCCATTTAGCCACCGGGTCAATGGTGTTGTACTGGCATACAATAATCTTTCCTGCTTCCGAAATCTCAACATCAGGATTTCTCCTTAACTCAAGCTCCTCGGCCGTTACTCCGTAAAAAGTATCTCCCATTTTTCCATCCGGCATCATGATGAATGCCTCCTCCGGGAGGAAACGCTTCGTTGTATACTTCCCGTTTGTGCCCTGGACGCGGTACTTTTTGTCGTAAATAGCGATCTGTGGAAGCTTCTGTTGCGCAAGAAATGCATTCAATTCTGCTACTGTCAGAAGTTTTGCACTATTTACTCCATAGATAGCAGAACGGATTCTTTCATCGCGTAAAATTGCGCTTAGATTCTTCTTCGAGGTGAGAGCTCTTGTCGGAGTGAATCCTGTATCATCAACAATTTTCTCAACCATGGCCTCCATATCTTCCAGAATTGTAGGGCTTCCTGAAAGCCACGTCTTGCTTGTCTTATGTTCCGCAGGCATGCCATAATCAACCGTAGCTTTAACTCCATTTTCATTAATTACGATTTTCCCGGAGGACAACGCCTCCATTCTCATGCACTCAACACGAGTCTTAACTGACGCAACAAGATTGTCCACGTCACGGAAGATATTTTTGATCATATCCTCCTCTTCCCTGTCATTTCTAGGGCTTTCCAGGGCGATGATTACCTTCTCCGGAATCTTTATTTTCTTTTTGATCAGCGCCAAATCCTGCGTGAAGGCCTCTGCTCCTTCTCTTGAGCCGATTTCTGCCTCTGTATCAAAGGCATGTACCTTTGCAGATACCGGCAGGTTGCTTGCCCCTTTTACCATGTCTATTTCCAAAGCTTCCTTTTTTTCCTCCGGGAACAGGTATTCTCCCATGTAGGCTTCCTGGGAACGCTCCTTTGTGTAATCAACCAAGTCCCTGGGTGTTAATAATTCTTCTACTCTTGCCATGCCTTAGTCCTCCTTAATCTGTAATATTCCGTCAACAAAAAATTTGACGAACGGCTGTTTTACTATGAGTTGCTGGACTGCTTCTACCACATACTCCCCCTGCAGGCGTTCCGTATCGACAGAACCGTCAATCAGCAATGCCCCAGGCTGTGAACCGTGCGTAACCTCCACCGTGTCAAAAAGTATGCCGACTGGTGTAGATGAAAGGGTATAGGTGTAAGACCCCGCAGAACCGCTTCGGGTTATTGTTACCGCCTTCCCATCTTCATCTAAAAGAGTGCCGGCAAATACAAACTTTCTGCCGTATGCATCGGCCGTAACTCCGTTATCACTCACCGTGCAGCTAATGTTCTGATACCGCTCACTTCTTAAGAATTCAACGGAATTTTCAAACGTCTTTTTTACTAAAAACATATTATTTACCTCGCTTTCTGTTTAAATCAACCCCATGCTTTTGCAAAAGGATTTTCTGTTGATGTACTTGCTTTGTTCATCGCTTCGGCTAAGCCCTTGCCAAAGCCTCCTTCATTCGTCTGTCCAGCCTTTGGCTTATAGCCCGATCCCGCACCAGCGCCAGGAGCCGTTTTATCGCCAGCCTTAAAAATATGCGGAATAGATTCCTTATATGGCTTTACGGTATCCTCAAGGCCTATCGGATTACCATCCTTATCAAAGGTAAACTTATCGACACCACCATGCTTGTAAATCAAATAATCCGGATCGGTAACATTCTGGTCGCGCAGCTTCTCCTTAAGGGTGTATTCCTTCTTGGTCTTTTCGGCATCGGCCTTGAGACCAGAAATGGTTTGCTCATGTTCCTTAATCGTGTTCTGAAGAGCCTCATTATCGGTATTGTTCTTCTTGAGATCAGCGATGGTACCATTCGCTGTCTTAAGCTGCTCATTCAGTTCGTTAAAGTCCGACTTTGGGACTGCATGCTTCGGGAACTCTGTATTAACCTCTTTTATCAAGGCTTCATTGTTAAGCACTCCGTCTTTCGTGTGCTTTGCGATTAAATCTAATAACCATTGCATATAAAATTCCTCCATAGATTTTTATTCCCGCTCTCCGGGTATTGGGATTTAGCCGTTATTCTCCGGCGGAGTAATTGATAGTTTTACGTGATTCCGCACAATATGAAAATAAGGCCATATCCCGGGCCTGACGGGAGATAAAAGATCACCTCCGAAAAAAGAGCATAATAAAAGCACTGACAATGGGCCAATGCCTAAATATACTCTTTATAAAACAAACCATCTACCGTTACAATAGATGGTTTACATGGATGTTATTAATTTGTTTGCTTCCGCTTCGGTTATTTCCTCGTAGCACTCAAATTCAGGAGCATCGGGATAAAAGTATCCGATCGACAGCCCCCTCCTTTGCCATGAGCCATTTTCATAACCATAGAACCTTCTGCCCTCCTGCTTAATAACGGTTCCACGGTTATCCATATCGGTTAACCTTAAATATCTGACTTCTTCACTCATTTATTCTTCACCTCGCTGATATTCACAGGAACTTCCAGTGAATCTGAAAGATCAAACATTTGGTCAGTTAAATCCATGTATTCCTTACTCGAAGTGTCTGCTATTGATTGCTGCTGTTCATAAAGTTTATGCATCTTTCCATCCTTGATCTTAAAACTATCCGGGGTGTGGTACTGTAATTCAAATTTCTGTCCCGAAGGAGATTGAATGGTTGTATTAATGCCATTGTATGGATCCAGATTGTTCAGCCATGAATTTTTTATCTCAACTGTATTGTAGCCCATTTTTTCATAAACATCAATAGCTTTCAGCGTTTTATCAGATAGCTCCATGGGACTTGATGAATATGTATAACGTAATATATCTTTAACTTCATACTCATTACCATTAGGATCATATTTCCGCCGGATTTTTTCAAGGTATCTTTCTTTGCTTTTTATACGGTGTTCCATCCCAATAGTCTTCATTCCGATGGACTCCGATACCTTTTCAATTTGAGCTGTTATCTCTGGCTCGGCGGCCATAGCTTTATTGTAGTAGGTCATGCCCTTCGCTTGGGCCTTCAGGATGCCGTATTCATTACCAGCAGCATATTTCATATTCTGAAATTTATCAAAGGACTTAGGAAGGTATTCTTTTCCAAGCAGCTGCTTATAATTCTCATACTGCTTCTTGTCAGCGTGCCGATTCTTCCATTTCTTCTCGGCGAGTACTGCATCAGGATTGCTTTCGATAAACTTCTTATGCCACTGCTCATAATTCATATCAGCCGGCACCTTGTAGTTTTTACCGGTTACCGGATCCCGTGCAACTCTGGTTTCCTGCGACAAATCATCGTCTTCGTAAACCGGTACCGTGGTACACCGATCAAATGCATGTAACGGAGGGGTATTTACACCAACAACTGCCTTATCCACATCAAAGGATTCACCGTCCAGCTCCCTGCAGTCGTCACAGGTATCAATATCCAACGTCGCCAACCACCGGTATCTTTTAACACCATCCTCTTTATACGCCGCTTGGGAAGCCTGCTCCATGATAAAGGACCCCTCCGTATGCAGGAGTCTGTACGCTTCTTTTTCCTTAGTCTCAAATTTACTGGCAAATTCCTTAGCTAATGTCTGCGGGTTCTTCCCTTGGATCAACATAGTAGTAATTGATTCGTTCAGTTGCTGCAGTAAGTGATCTTTCTGCTTCCACAAACGAGCAGAATAATCTGCCCCATCAAATGGGTATGTAATCAGCTCCTCAACCGTCTGCGCACTTACCTGCGCAAACTCCTGATGAAAACCGTGATACTGATCAACATTAAACCAGGTCCGATAATAACTATCCGAGTAGACATCCTTCAGAAGCTCCTCGCCTTTATACTGATATTCGACCGCATAAAGCTGCTGAATAAGGGCATCAATCTGCTTTAGTAGAGCTTCATACCTGGTTAGCCGGGCCCGGATTGACATGTTGTTAATCTCCTGATTATACTTACCCATATTAGCCTTAACTTTATTAATAAAATCCTGCAGCTCTCCGAGCTCTGTATTTGATAGCATAATCTGTGCCGTAGTGTAGGATACCTGATTTTCCTCGGCGTATCTCCAGAAGAAATCATTTATCACGGACTGGATTTCTTTTTTAGCCTGTTCAAAGTTTTTTTTCAGCCCTGAATAATAATCATCGACTTTCATTTCACCGGACAGGTATTTTCGTTCTTGGCGATCCCGCCAATACTGTTCACTCGTTGGCATCGTCGGTCACCTGCTTTTCTTTTGCTTCGCGACTGGCTCTGTTTCTTTGTATCATGTCATCATCTTCCGGAATCTGCTCCTCTTTCTTGATCTGCTCCAGTTCCTTATCGGGATCCTCTACCCAAGGATGACGCTGCAAAATCGTCTTTTGTGAGATAACGCCGGCGCTTTTTTGGGCAATTTCTGCAAGCTCTTTGTCATTAGTAATAGCTGTTCTTGTCCACGTCTGTGTGATGGTCTTGCATTCAATGTTCAGGTGCTTGCATATTGCCCTCACTAGTTTACCGAAGCCTTCCCTGAACTCTGTTTCCATTAAGCCGGCCTTTAATTCCAGGAGGGAATAAAGATATTTCAGTGACTCTCCGGAAGTATTGCCAAATTTCTGAGGATCAGGATCAACACCCTGGCCTTGTTCGAAAATTGCTTTTCGGGTCTTTTCAAGGGCCATGTCCCGGGCTTCTATCGGAATACTGATTGTAAGTGTTTCGAGTCCGGTTTTATCACTAGTGCCATCATCTTCAAGCTTTACCATCTTGTATTTTTTTAAGTCATCGAGAAACTCCTTCTTATCCTGCCCTCCGTAATTTGTCAAAATGAAAATTATTTCTTGTATGTCATCCAAGTCATTAAAAAAGCCGGTATATACTCTGTCGTAAGCATCCACCAGCGGTTTAATATTTTTCAGATCATTGGTAAATATATTGTTGTTATAAAACGGGATGAAGGGAATCTCCTCCCAATCATGAGGAAATATATTTCTTTTTTCGTCCGCTCCGTCTTCGGGGAAACCCGGAAAAATATTATAATTTGACAGGCCTAAAGCAGAAATAGTACTGCTCTCACGGTAATAGCTGTAACAGTATTCGCTGTCCCAATACTCCCATATTGTGATTTCTTTCCCTGTTTTATAATCAATGTCCTTATAGGTCCGTAGGATTGCAAGCAATACCATCTCCAAGTCATTGCTTAACACAGGGATGATCTGCTCCGAACTAACTATGTTGTAGCGAAATTCTCCCTTGTCATTTTTCCAGTAATGCAGCCATGCACATTCATGATTTGAAGCATCTACGCATAAATTTTTGCACCTCTTTGCATATGAATCTCCGAGAATTTCCGTAATTTTTTTGTTCACATCTTTGTTTCCAACATCAAACAAAGGCGGAGATGTAAACATATACGATGCCTTTTGATTTACAAGCAGTCCATGAAAGTTCCTGGGAATTCGATTATCTGCATTCCGTAAGGGCCCTGGATCCTGCCCTCTAACACCATATCGCAATATGTCATTTTCATTTCGGTAATACCGATCTGCTTCCTGACAGCGCTTCATGTGCTGCCTGTGCCAGCTGGCCTTATTCTTTATCAATTCTTTTACAATGTCAATTTTGGATTTATCTTCGTTCAGTTTTCTCACCTGCCTTTATTTGAAAATTGTAATACCAGGCCCCTTAGCCAGTATTGTATAGCAAAAATATCTTACAGCATCCATCGCGTGATCGTGTTGTTTTACAGGCTTATCCTCACCTCGCTCTGACGCCTTGATATCCCAAATATAAGAACTAAATTCCTTAATTGTATTAACACAGATTGCTGAAAAGGCTATCTTTTCTTGATTAAGTAACGAACCTACGAAACGAATTCCGTCGAGCACATCATTACGTGCTTTTTTTATGCTGTAGCCTCTCTTCTTAAGCTCTGCGATGAACGAAGCAGCTGACGGATCAATAATTATCTTCATCGGTTTAATATCTTCTAGGAAGGCCTTTAAATCATCGGCATATTCCGTATCAGTTTTCTGACTGTCCTCATCTCGACCGGAATAATAATACTCCTTAATGCATATCCATTTTCCGAATTGATCCTTGCACCACAAGAGAAATACTGTTGCATTCTGGGTACCATAATCGACACTCACATAGTATGTATCCTTGATCAGGTCAGTCCATTTATCAACTACATGCTTCGCCCGGTCGAACATATCATAAATAACGCCTTCAGCTACAACCCACAAACCCAATATGTATCGCTGAAAGAATACCCCGGTATACATTGATCGGTATCTATCTTTAATTTTTTTGGACAGACTTAGATTGTCATCCATCGTAAAATGTAGATACAGCAAATTCTTCTCAACAATCTTATCTATCCAGCTGATCTTAAACCAGTGATATGGTCCATCCGGATTACAATTAAACCAAAATTTTGAACCATCTACAGAACACCGACCTGTTGCCTGGTTAACAAAGGATTCCGGCATCAGTGCCACTTCATCAAAAAAGACCCCGGCCAGGGTAATACCCTGTATGAGGTCTTGCGAACGTTCATCCTTACCACCAAATATATAGAAATAGTTTGTTATTTCGCCGCTGGTGACGATCAGAAGATTGTCGGCTCGGTGATCTGCTATACCGTATCCCCTGGACCGAAGCATAAGCTTCAGGAGGAATAAGACGTTTCGCCTGAAGGATCCTATCGTCTTTCCACACATACCGAAATTCTGATCGCGGAAAGAGGACATTGCCCATATAACAAATGATAGTGACATTGATAGCGTCTTTCCGGATCGAATGGATCCATCTGCTATTATCCCGTCCATATCATGCACTGGTGAATTAGGCATCCACCAGGTTAATACTTTCATTTGTTTAACCGAAAAAGGCTTGAACTTAAATATAGCCTGTTTTATTCTACCGACCATATTTCATCAACCTTTCCAGATAAGGCTTCGATAAATCCATCGTTTTCAGTTGATCCGCTATCATTAATATTAGCCTTTGCCCTCATAACTTCAATGCGGGCCTTCTGCTCCTCGGTAACCAGCTCCCAATTGTTATGCAGGAGCTCATCGTACTGTTTTATCATAGACCGGAGCTCTGACTGTGCCCGGGCCTGCGCCTTTAAGAGTGTAGCCTGCCTGTCCCACGCG
>JAEYMU010000002.1 GCA_023407175.1 Bacillota bacterium | reverse complement strand
AAAAGCCAGAATGTTGGGCCAGGCCGTCGGAGAAGTTTTGCTGGCCTTAGTCAGTACCAAGGGGGTGACAGCCGCTGTTGATGCAATAAAAGCGGGCATTAAATCCGGGGAGTTAGCCTCTTGGTTCAGTAAATTCAGCAAAGGAACGGCTACCGCAGAGGA
Source organism: Bacillota bacterium (assembly GCA_023407175.1). The sequence continues at coordinate 153,788 of JAEYMU010000002.1, read as the reverse complement.
TATTGCCAACGGCTTAGGAAAGACTGCGGAGACTGTTGACAAAGCGGATGATTCTGTTAAGATTATAGGTAATATTGATAATTTGGGGGACCTAAGTAAAAGAGATCAATTACTAAATTCAGTTCAGAATGACAAACTTAAAAATGCCATAAATGAAATTTATAGACCCGGCGCAACAGTTGGTGATGGTGGATTAGCAGATGCTGTGCGACACGAATTGTCGACTGGAGAGTTGGTAGGAGGAAAATCTCATATTCAAAAAGCCACGGAAAGAGTAACAAATCTTGAAAACATTATCAAGAATCAACCTCTAAATCAAAGCGATTTGGATATTGCCACTAAGTTACTAAATGATTTGAAAAATGCATTGGGAGGAAATTAATTGAAAAGTGATAAATTAAATAAAATGTTAATTATGCATTTACCCCAACTTCGCCAAAAATATAGTGACGAAGTTAGTTGGCAAGAAGGTGATGATACTGGATCACACACTGTATTTGGTGATGTTCTTACACCCTACTTAATAGAATGTATTTTACAAAATAATCAACAAGAGATGATAAATATTTTCAATTTACTTGAAAGCATATTGTGTCTAAATGATGAATATGCGGATGAAGTAATATCGTTAAGTGTTTTTGAGAGTATGGCATATCTTTTTAAAGAAAAACCTTATTTAAGAGAATTTCTAGGTGAATATTCAAGAAAGGTTTTAGAAGAGTTTTCTTAAATATACCACAATTGATCTAGTGTGATCTTCAAGTAAAAGGGGGGTTTTGATGGGTTTAAGTAAATAGTAAACTGTCTTTCTCCTCTGCTAGTTAATTTTTTTAAAGATAAGAGAATAATTGTTTTCATTGGTTGTTTTTATAGTGGTTACAATTACCTGAAGGATTATTTTATTTCCTGGCAGTAACCATGGTGTCCACACCAAAGAATGGAGCACCCAATCATCCGGTATTTTATGACTATTATATGCAGGAAATCGGTGAAGGAAAGACAAAATCTCAGGCACTGGTCTGTATCATGCACCGATTGGTGAACATTGTGTACGAAATGATGAAAAATAAGACAGAATATAGGGAACCGATTCTAGAAGAACCGTAATTTCTTTCTTAAAAATAGCACGAAAATGATGATTACTTCCAGTTCGGAGTTAAGGGAGCTTTATTCAAACAACTTAAATGAAAGTCAATTCATACATGGATACTATTATATTCGGATGATGACTGTATTGAATTAGTAGAAAAAATTGCATCTGTAGATAATACAATACTATCACAGTATAAAAAGCAGCTGGAAGTTATTTTCGATAACATGGATAACCAGAACCTTATTGACAAATACGAAATTTGGTTATATGGGGAAGAAAAAGATGAATTCAAAGAAAGTATGAACCGAATAAAAAAGAAAATTGGCATTTAAAAAGATTAGGCACCATGGAGTTGTAATACTGAGGTAACTCCATGGTGCTTTTAGTTATTAAATATTATTACACGACTTTACACCTTTTATAAATCGAAGCCTTGTTGCTGGTCCAGCTATTTTAAGGCTTTGATGTTTCAATATTTTGCACGAAAGTGGCATAAAATACCTGTTTCCTGATTTGCTCGCTGAGAGCAAGTCGGGATTCCTGTACACTTTCGGTACAAATCCTCACAAAGAAAATACCAAGGAGGAAGGGTACGACTTAATTGATTAAATACTATATATGATCTGAGGATTAAAGTTTGAAAGTACCTTTCAAACTTATTTATTGGTGCATATCACAAGCAGGCTTGTGATATGCGGAAGGGTGTAAATATGAATATAGAAAATGAGTTTATAATAAATTTTATCAATTATAATTCTAATATACCACATTCGAAAACTATACAGGCCAATTTAGGTATGTTACTTATGACAGGTATTCCGAGTACTATCTGGGGAGTTCAGTCAAATATAACAAAATTATTTTTAGCTCCAATCCTCATTGTTACTTTTTGGGCAATCTATCTATTGATCAATAAAAACCAAAAAAGAACATTATGTATTATTTATGGGCTTAAGTAGTTTTTTCATATCTATTTCATTTATGCTTGGAGCTTATAAAATAGCTTCTTTGATATGGAATATATCTTTACTTTATATAGCAATCACTATTTTATTGTTTTTAGTAAACATTCTGTTGAATTTTTTTAATGTCATTCGATTGATCAAAAAGGATGCATATAAGCAAAGAGATAAAGGGTTCAATCCATTGAGCCTTTTTATGGCAACATCACTTCTCGGTATATTTTGGGGCAAGTCATTTATTGGTGCCAAGCAAGATATGATAATATCAATTATGGTATCATTATTAATTTTTATGGCTTTTCTATATTCAGTAGGGATATTAAATTTATTAAAGTATTATTTTATGAAATCTGTCTTTAAACCACATAATTCAAATAATATCAGTTCTTAAGGTATTGAAATCCTCTGGCACCTGTTGAGACGCCTTCCTTATGTATCCCCATTATTTTATACGCACTGCGGTGTTTCCTTCTTCTGCTGATCTGCCGCTTTCATCGGAAGCGTTCCCTGGTCAAATTTCTCAGCCCGCTCCAGAATTCGTAAAAACCGGTCTATTTTCCGGTTGACCACTGCGGGAACCACTGTGATAAGCTCTGTTTCCTTCTCCGTATCATTATATTTATGCGATTCACAATAAATTTGAACCATAAGCCGATCATCCTGAATCAGATAATCCTCCTTCAGCCATTCCCTGTTCACAAACTGGTTATCATAATAAATATAATAGACCTCAATTCCCTGCTTATATTGGGCTTCCATGGCCGGAATGATCTTATCCAGCTTATCCCTGCTTGTAACAAAGATACGCTGTATCCGTACCTTTTTCGTACGAATTAGTTCCTCCTGAACTCTCAAATATTCCTTCGTAAAGGCATCCTCCCAGTAATCCTCAACGACACTAACCGCCTTTATACTTCCGAATTTTAAGGTTTCCTTGATCCCATCAATCCCAAAGGTATCCTCGGCATGGGGACTTGTTCGGTTTGTTCCTTCAAAAAACTCTGTATTTTGTTCAATAAACTGATCCAGCCTGCGAAAGGCCCATCTGCGAAAATATGGATGATCGTTGCGCTGTATTCCTTCCTGAATTTCAGATAAAATTTTCAATTCATCCAGCTTGATTTCCAATTTGCCATCGCTTTCACTCAGCTTATCCGAAGCTACCTGGTTTCGGATACTGTGTTCAATCGAGGATGCTGTTAAGGTAAACAACAATGAGATTATAATTGTTTCAGCCAGGCTTGTGTCAATCAAATTGCAAAAAAGGGTACCAAATCCAAAGGATACCACGGGAATGATAATTCCCGAAATAACACTCTCTTTGCTTAAATACAGTTTCTTCTTTTTATCCATATTATCCCCGCCTATCGTATGAATCAGAACCATATGCTATATCAGAATCATATGCTATTAATCAATACTCCAGCTATTCAGATAATTCCTCTGCTCCTCACTTAGCGTATCAATCTTTAAGCCCCAATAAGCCAGCTTTCTGCCTGCCACTATGGTATCAATTTCTTCGGGTACGGAGATTACCTCGCTGCCCAGTGTTCCTTTTTGCTTTACCAGATACTGCGCACTCAGTGCCTGTATCGCAAAGCTCATATCCATGATTTCAGCCGGGTGTCCATCTCCCGCGGCCAGATTAACCAGTCGTCCCTCTGCCAGCACGTAAATCCATCGATCCTCACCCACCTGATAGCCGGTTATGTTGTGTCTGGCCTCCTTTTTATTCAGCACCTGCTCCTCCAGCCGGTCAACCTCGATCTCAACGTTAAAATGTCCAGCATTGCAAAGTACGGCACCGTTCTGCATAGTTTTCATATGCTCCAGGGTTATTACACTCTTGCAGCCGGTCACTGTGATAAATACATTTCCAACCTTCGCTGCCTCACTCATCGGAAGCACATGAAAGCCATCCATTACCGCTTCGATTGCCTTTACCGGATCAATCTCTGTAACGATGACCTCCGCACCAAGGCCCTTGGCCCGCATTGCCACGCCTTTTCCGCACCAGCCATATCCGCATACCACTACTTTTTTCCCGGCAACGACGAGATTTGTCGTGCGGTTGATACCATCCCATACCGACTGTCCTGTCCCGTATCTGTTATCAAATAAATATTTGCATTTTGCATTATTCACAGCAATCATAGGGAATTTTAAAAGCTTATTTCTTTCCATCGCCTTTAACCGTATAATTCCGGTGGTTGTTTCTTCACAACCTCCAAGGATATCACTGATGAAGGACGGATATTTCTCATGAATTAGATTTACCAAATCCCCTCCGTCGTCAATGATAATGTTTGGCCTGCACTGGATCGCCTGATTGATATGACTGTTGTACTCTTCCTTCGTGGCATTATACCAGGCATATACATTCAATCCGCTTTTAACCAGGGCTGCAGCAATATCATCCTGGGTTGACAGGGGATTGCTTCCGGTAATATGCATCTCGGCCCCTCCTGCTGCCAAAACCTTGCAAAGGTAGGCGGTTTTAGCCTCCAGATGGATGGATAGGGCAATCCGAAGTCCTGCAAAGGGCTTGGTTTTAAGGAAATCCTCCTCAATTCCCCGAAGCAGGGGCATATGACTCTTCACCCAGTCAATTTTTTGCTGTCCGCTCTCATATAAGTTAATGTCTCTTATGATACTTTCCATAATAACCTCCATTATTGATATAGCCTGTCCGTAATTTTATTGATATGATATTTTACCTTCTCGGTATCAACCGTCAGAAATTCATTATCCTTCATTAATAGCTTACCGTCCACCAATACAGTATTTACTTCCTCACCGGTGGTTGAATATGCCAGCGCAGACAGTAAATTGTTCCGTGGATAATACTGGGGTTTGTCAATGTCCAAAAGAGTCAGGTCCGCCTGGTAGCCTGCTTCTATTTTACCGACCTTACCCTCCAGACCGAGCGCTTTTGCTCCATTGACCGTAGCAAACCTAAGTCCTTCCGCCGCAGACACCGCCTCGGCCCTTCCCGTGGTTCCTTTATGAAGCAGTGTGACAAACTGTAATTCCTTAAAAAGATTAAGGGTATTATTACTGGCTGCCCCATCTGTACCCAGGCACAAGTTAATCCCCTGCTCCATTAATTCGGGGATTGGCGCAATTCCATTGCCCAATTTCAGGTTGCTGACCGGACAGGTAACCACATTCACCTTTTTCTCCGCCAGCAAGCGCTTATCCTGTTCTGTCAGCTGCACACAATGGGCGGCAAGCGTAGGACAGTCAAAAACCCCCACCCGGTTAAGAAATTCCGTCGGAGTGCACTGATATTTCTCCTGTATTTCCGATAATTCATTTTTACTTTCGGATAAATGAATGTTAATCCCCAGTCCATATTCCTTTGCCAGATCAGTGACCTTGCGCAGGTATAAATCATCGCAGGAATAGGGTGCATGGGGTGCTATCATAAAGCTTATTCTGCTATTATCCCGTTCCTTCCAGTATTCGATTTCCTTTTTGGCTTCATTAATTCTTCGGATACCGCCCTCGTCGTCTCCATTTCCCACCAGGCCCCTGGACAGGCAGGCACGTATTCCGCTTTCCTCTACCGCTCTGCTGGTTTCATTGACAAACATATACATATCCGTAAAGCAGGTGGTACCTGTTTTAATCATTTCCATAATGCCGAGCATGGAGCCCCAGTAGGCATCCTCCGGTGTCAGCTTATCCTCTAACGGCAGAATGTGGTCAAACAGCCATTGATGAAAGGGCAGATCATCGGCACAATTTCGAAAGAGGGACATATAGGAATGGGTATGGGCATTAATCAGTCCGGGAATTGCCAGCTTATTCTTCCCGTCGATTACCACCTCCGGTACAAATTCCCCCTCATAAGCACCAACTCCTGCAATCTTATCCTCTTCTATATAAATTGATGTTTCCTGAACACAGAATTCGCCTTCCCTCTCCAGAATGGCCAATATATCCTTAATCAGTATTTTCATGAATCCATCTCCTTGCAGCATCTTGCTATTTAGATAAACAACTGTAAAACCATATCATTTTTGATTATCTATCATATTATTAAGTACTTGTTTGTTTCGTTGCTACAGCCGGTTCAGCAATTGCTTTAGTATTCCTCTGGAATAAATAGTTGCCACATCATTTAAAAACCGGTCAAAATTAATATCTGCGCTTTTATCCGCATTATCCGATATAATCCTGAAAACAATAAAGTCCTTTCCATATTCATAACAAATCTGGGCAGCCGCAGCACTTTCCATGTCAACGCATTTTAAGTTCCTGATTCCCTGATTCAGTTCCCCGATTTTACTCTTATCTGCGATAAATTGATCCCCGCTGGCTATCACTCCCGTTATCACCTGGGGATTATGTAATTGATAGGTTTCCCGTATTGAGTCACAGATATCTGACTTAAAATCCTGCTCAAGATAATTCTGAATGGTTGCCTTAAGCAAATCAACATTGCTTTTCTTGACATCGAACAGGGATTTCCCCAGCAGGGTATTATCATATTTCGGTAAATTAGACAGCGTACTAATATCAAAATCATGCTGTATCAAGCCGTCGGCAACGATGATATCTCCGATTTTGACGCTGTTATCCGCTCCGCCTGCAACTCCTGTAAAAACAACCAGTTCCACCTGAAAATGTTCAATTAATATCGTTATCGTAGTCGCAGCAGATACCTTTCCCACATTGGACCAAACCATAACAACCTCTTTGCCATACAGCGTACCTAAATAATATTCTCTATTTCCAATCCTTTCAACCTTGCTTACGGCTAGTTCATTCTTTAATGAATTGATTTCTTCCTTCAACGCACTGACGATTCCTATCAAGACTCTCTCTCCTTTTTTTACTAGAGTGCTCCACTACTACAAAACCGGTAATATCCCAAGCTACCGTCTTATGTCATCCATACAGATTTCTTCCTGCTCTTTATTTTACCCTACAATAACAATACCGACAATATCTATATGTATAATTTATCATATAATTTTTTCCATGGATAGCATTTTTTCCATAGATAGCATTTTTTCCATGGATAGCATAAGATATATTTTGTTTGAAATTTTATTCGACTGCCAATGTTGCATCCTCTAGAAGACGGATACTCTTTTTCTCACAATCAAGCTCCGCCTGAACACCATAGGGAATTATACCATTTGGAATTCCGTGTCCAAAATTTATATTATAGAATATCGGCAGCTCGGTCAAGTCCTCTTCGGCGGCGACAATTTCCAGAATTGCCTCCTTGTATTCCTCATAATACCGTTCCAAACAGGGCTTGCCTATTATGATGCCGTGAAGCTCCTTTAATATCCCCTGGGCTGCAAGATTTCGGAAAAGGCAACGGATAATCCCCGGTTCGGGCATATCCTCACTGGTTTCGGCAAATAATATGGCACCCTTCCATTCCTCCGGAGAGGGCCACAGCTTCGTCCCCAGGAGCATGATAAATACATCCAGACAGCCTCCGAGAAAATGTCCCGCCGTCTTTCCCTTACCCTGCAATACCTCATATCCGTGCTCCTCGGGAAGCAGCTGTCTTTGCTTATTTATATTCTCCGGCTTCCATACTATCCAGTCCTTAGACCACACCGGACTTGATTTTATATAGTAATTCTTTGTTTCTTCGAACAAAAATCTTTGCACCGCATTCCTTGTATAATCAAACATAGCTACATACTCGCCAAATTCGCACATGAGACTGGGTCCGTAAAAGGAAATCAACCCAGCCTTGTACATCATAAGGTGGTTGACCGTTGAATCCGAATACCCCATAAATATCTTGGGATTATTTCTAATCACATCATAGTCGATATATGGGAGCAATCGAATGGAATCTTCCCCTCCAATCGCACAGATAATTCCCTTGACCGTGGTATCTGCAAAGGCCTCCAGCAAATCTCTTGCACGAAGCTCGGGATGCTCCTTGATAAACTTCGTACCCTTAAGGGCATACTTCGCAGCGACCACCACAAGACCAAATTCCTCCTCCAGCCGCTTCTTTCCCAGAGCATACTTATGCAGCAGCTCTTCATCCCCCAATCCTCCCCAGGATAAACTAACAATAACAACCTTGTCCCCTTTTTTCAGTCTTTTCGGTTTTATCATATTAGCTCCCATCTGCCGCCTTTGGCGGCTCTCAAACCAGGGGCGTGAAAATCACTCCTTATTTTCACACTTCACCCATGCCATACGGCATGCCCTCTCTTATACAGCTATTTCCCAAAGCCATGGAAATTTTTATCAATTATTATAGCGCAAGTATGGCTATTTGTAAATTTGAATTAGCCGTTGCAAAAAAAAAACAAGTGAGATACAATGTATTCAATTATGAGTGCCCTGACGTTAAGTTGCCTCATACATTAGAATAGAACATATGCAAAGAAAGGGTTTCATATGAAATATAAAACCTCCGGTGTTTGCAGCCGAGAAATCAATTTTGAAATAGATGAAGAGACCAATACAATAAATATGGTAGAGTTTAAGGGAGGCTGTTCCGGCAATGCCAACGGATTGTCCCGTCTGCTTGTCGGTATGAAGGTTGACGATGTAATTCATCGGCTTGAAGGTATAACCTGTGACTTTAAGCCCACCTCCTGCCCGGATCAATTGGCCAAGGCTCTAAAGGAATGGAGGGCCAAGGCATGAAGCGCATTGTATTGACCGGAGGAGGAACCGCCGGACATGTAACCCCATGTATCGCCCTGCTGCCGGAGCTTAAGACGGAAGGCTATGAAATTCATTATATCGGCTCCTACCACGGAATTGAACGAAAGCTGATTGAAGAATATGGTATTCCCTATTATGGAATTTCCTCCGGAAAGCTGAGAAGATATTTTGATCCCAAGAACTTTTCCGACCCCTTTAAGGTAATGAAGGGCTATCTGGAAGCGCGTAAATTACTAAAGCAGCTAAAGCCGGATATTGTATTTTCCAAGGGTGGTTTTGTTACCGTTCCCGTTGTACTGGCCGCAAAGAAATACGGCATCCCGGTCATTATCCATGAGTCAGATATGACCCCGGGTCTTGCCAATAAGCTTGCCATTCCATCAGCAACAAAGATATGCGCTAACTTTCCGGAAACTATTAAATATCTTCCCGAGGGGAAAGCCGTACTTACCGGAACCCCCATTCGCAAGGAGCTGTTCTCCGGCAACAAAATTAAAGGACTTGATTTTTGCGGCTTCTCGGCCAATAAGCCGGTAATCCTGATTATTGGCGGAAGTACCGGCTCAAGAGTTATCAATGACATCCTTCGGGGAATGCTGCCTACCCTGCTTCGGGACTACCAGATCATTCATTTATGCGGGAAGGGCAATCTGGATGAACGGCTGAAGGGTACAGCCGGATATGTACAGTTTGAATACATTAAGGCTGAGCTTAATGACCTGATGGCTGCCGCTGATCTGGTTATATCAAGGGCAGGTGCCAATGCAATCTGCGAGATTCTGGCACTGCGTAAACCGAACATACTAATCCCCCTGTCTGCTGCCGCAAGCCGCGGCGACCAGATACTGAATGCCGAATCCTTTGAGCATCAGGGATATTCTTATGTACTTAAGGAGGAGGATTTAAGCGTAAGCCACCTCCTGGAAGCCATCCATACAGTTACGGAGAAAAAACAGGACTACATCAGTGCCATGAATCAGAGCTCCTTAAATAATTCCGTTGAAACGATTGTCCAGCTGATTAAGGAGTATTCCCGGTTAGCTTAATCAATCTTCAGTTAATATTAAAAGCAGAGGGTGACTAAAAAGTTAATGATCCAATCACTTTTTAGTCACCCTCTGTTTCCTTGGCTTTTTATCTACTATATTAAATCAATCAAACAATAATAATTCAGCTGTCCGATAAATCGGTCGCAATACAGTGCATCATCCGTTATATGGCTGCATTTATTCTGACTGGGGTCTTCTTCCGGTGTTTTCATATTCCTGGACACATCGATGATCTTTAAATTATATTTTGAGACGATTTCCTCCAGCATAAAAAAGCTTACATTAATGTCGTTCATAATATCCTGGGTTATATTGATGCGGCTTCTGCCCACCATAAGCTCCGATACCATTCTAATCCGGTGCATGACAATCTTAGTATTAGGCAGCTTATTCCTGACAGCCTGATAAAACAGATCAAAGCCTCTGCGAAACTGTATGATACAGTCAGTCGAATACTGGTATACCTTCAGACGCGAATTCCCTGTCCCCTCTAGCAGATGTTCCCCTGTTTCCTCTGTCTCCTGATTGACCAGTACAGCATCCTGGTACACATCGGTAAATAAATCAAAAATTATGTAATCAGGTTTTGATAAAATTAATTCCTCCAAGTCTTCTTCTGAAAGCCCCCCAAAGGGAACCGCCTCTTTTACATAACAGATATCATATATTTCACCTACGATATCACCCTTGCGCAAAGATATGATATCCGTTGTGGCATAGGAGCCAATTACCGATACTTTGATTTTTCGTTTGGTATTTCCATTTTTCCTTGTAAAATCTCCTCTTACTATTTCACTAATAAGAACTCCTCCTTTCAAAACCGGTTCTTATAACTGAATCGTTGTATGGATAAAATACTGAAAATGGATCTGTTTCCTATATATAACATTATATTACCAAAGACACTTTTTGTCAATAATCACGATAATTTTATAAATTATTTATAATCAATTGTATATAGTGCACAATTACAAAAAGGAATACAATATCTTGTAGAAGACGAAATGTTACATTTTCTGTATAAAAAAGAAGTCATACAACCTTGTCTGTACCGGGTCATATGACATCTTATTCACCTTCGGAGAATCCTATTACAATGTTCTTGAATACCTCAATAATTTTTCGTCTACTGCAATCTTACGGCAATGGAGGCTGCCAGAGATGCCGCCTCGCCCTCCTCATATTTACAGTGTGTCCAGGGTATACTCACCTGATCATCCTTATACCTTGGGATCACATGCAAATGAAAATGAAAGACGGTCTGGCCTGCTGCTTCTCCATTGTTCTGTAACAAATTGATACCATCGCACCCCAGTTCTTCCTGGACTGCCTTTGCTACCTTACGGGCAGTATTGATTAAGCCGGTGGCTGCCTCACCGCCCAGTTCGAATACATTGGCATAATGCTGTTTGGACAGCAGAATGACATGGCCCTTTGCAGCCGGTGCAATATCCATGATTGCCTTGAAGTTCTCATCCTCATATACAGTGGCCGAAGGAATCTCTCCGGCAATAATTTTACAGAAAATACAATTTTCCATTGTAAAACGCCTCCTTTATCTTATTTCTAAGCAATGATTCCTATCTCATCAGCAAAACCCCGCTCGATTATTTTTGCCACATCGGATGCCGGGACCGGTCTGCTCATCAGATAGCCTTGTATATTATCGCAGTTGCATTGTATCAGATAGCTAAGCTGCTTTTCCGTTTCTACGCCTTCCGCGATTACCTCAATATCAAGCTTATGGACAAGGGAGATAATCGCCTCCGTTATCTTCTCCTCCCCATACTCATTATTCAAATCATCCACAAAGCTTTTATCGATTTTAAGCGTATCAATGGGCAGCTTTTTAAGATAGCTAAGGGAAGAATAACCTGTGCCGAAATCATCCAGAGATACCTTAATCCCCATATCTCTTAACTCTTTCAGTGTTTGAATCGTGGTATCAAAGGAGCTTATCATAGTGGTTTCTGTAACCTCCAGCTCAAGAAATCTGGCGGGCAGACCCGTTTCCTTCAGGGTTCTTTTAATCATATCGGCAAAATCATTCTGCTTTAACTGAACTGCTGAGATATTTACCGAAATCAATATCTCATTATTACCGGTATTAAAGTATTTTGCCTGCCGGCAGGCTTCTCCTAAAATCCATTCCCCAAGGACGACAATCAATCCAGCACTTTCGGCAATCGGTATAAATTCTGCGGGTGAAAGTACGCCAAGCTCCTCATCCGTCCAGCGCACCAGCGCCTCAAAGGCCCTTATCTTTCCTGTACTAAGGCTGATCTGTGGCTGATAATTCAATGTAAACCGGCTATGCTTTAAGGCCATACGCATCCGGCTCTCAATAAACAGACGTCTTAGCATATCCGTTCTCATGCCCTCACAGAAGAACTGAATATTATTCTTCCCAAGATTTTTGGCCCGATACATGGCCGTATCCGCATTTTTAATCATTTCCTCACCGGAGTGGCTATCCCCGGGATACATGGCTATTCCCATGCTAGGGCTAATATTAAGACGGTATCTGTTTAAATCAAAAGGCTCCAGAATCTTTTCCCGTAACATTAGACAGAAATCATAGATCTCTCCCTCTGTTTCAACATTCTGAATAAATATAACAAATTCATCTCCGCCCAGACGGGCGAGAAAATCCTGGCTGCGAAGATTTTCCTTAAGTCTGTGGGCAATTTCCCGAATCAGCTCATCCCCGGTATTATGGCCGAGCAGATCATTGATGTCCTTAAAATTATCCAAATCCATAAAAATAACGGCAAGCTTTGTATTGTTTGCATCGGCATATTTTCTGGCCTTCTCAAGCTCGATCAGCAAAAGTGCCCGGTTTGGCAAATCTGTCAGCACATCATAATAGGCCAGATGCTCCAGCCTTTCCTGCTGTTCCTTCATCCTAGTAATATCCGTGAAGGTACCGGCCATCAGATAGGCCTCTCCGTTTGAAGTTTTTAATACCTTCCCGGAGGACCTTACCCACCGATAGGAGCCATCCTTGCAAAGCATTCTATATTCCAATTCATACTTCGGTGTCGTTCCATGTAAATGCTCAAGAAAGCTCTGCTCTGCAGCTTCTTTGTCCTCGGGATAGGTAATGTCGTGCAATTTATTAATACTGGAAAGCTCCTGAATGCTGTAGCCCAATGACTCGACAAAATTCCTGGATATGGTATATATATCATCTACCAGGTCATACTGCCAGACTCCCTCGGAGGTAGCCTCCAGCATTAAACTATTTATTTCTTCACTTTTCTTTAAGCGGGCCATGCTCTCTGTCAGCTGGTCATAGTTTGCCCGCAGCTCCTCATCCTGGGAGGACAGCTCCTCATAAAGTGCCGTTATCTCTTCATTCTTTTGAAACAACAGTTCATTCTGCTTCTTCAGCTCATCCTCCGAAGCAAGAATTTCTTCATAAAGTGTGGTCAGTTCTTCATTCTTATTCTTAAGCTCGGTTTCCCGCTCAATTTCCTTTGTTATATCCTGTATTACCCCAATCGCCCGGCGAGGCTTCCCTTCCTCGTTCACCTCCAGATTGGCAACCGAATGTACAAACCTTCTTTTCCCATCTCCCGCCAGTATCTCATAGTGAATATCATAGGGCTTATTCTCCATCAGCCCCTTCATTGCCTCATACAGCTTATTCTGGTATTCCGGAAGAGGAATTTTGAGGGCATCCTCACGGCTTAGGTATGGAGTGTTCCTTTCCAATCCGTAGATATGAAAGGCTTCCTCTGATCCCCAGATCATATTGGCTTCCATCTCCCACTCCCAATAGCCTACCTGGGCGATCTCCTGTGCTTTCTTCAGACGCCATTCATTGGCAACCAGCTCCTGCCTTATTGCTGTCAGCTTATGATTCTTCTCCTCCAGCCTCTGCGCCTGCTTCTTCAGCTCGGTAATATCAAAGAATATGGCAACAAAATATCCGATTGCCGGACAGAAGGCGCTAACCTTATACCACCGGTCAAATGCAGCGGAATACTGCTCCACACTGTTGGAGTTTCCCGTCAGTGCAACCTGTCCGAAGAAGCTGATCCAATTAATCTCATCTTCTTCTATCCGGGGCTCTATCTCCCGGATTGTTTTTCCTATGACATTCTCCCGTTTTAAACCTGTATACTCCTCAAATGCCCGGTTTATGTCAATATATCTATAATCCTTTGGATTGCCTTCATCATCCGTTACAATACTGTGAAGGGCGAATCCATTCATCATATTTTCTATGGCAGAGCGGTAAAACTTTCCCGATATTTCCATCATTTTATCTCCTGTTATTCTAATGCTGCTTTTCTGATGTGTTTTTCCAGTAACTATCCTTCGTTGCAAGCCTGCCTTATTTTGTTATCTTGATAATACCACAACTTGCCATAATAGTAAACTCCTATGCTCCATAAAGCGCCACCATATAAGGGAAAGTAGCAGGGGTTCACATAAGAAAAAAAGACCCATGCCGCTTCAGCAGCATAAGTCATTAAAAGAGCTTACCCTTATCCATTTGTCGATAATTGTTAAATAGTTTTAATTGCATATTTTTCCATAATTTGATACTATCAACTTGTGCCTTTGCATCCATCATTGACTTTCCATCTGTAAAAAACAACAGCTAAAGCAAAGGCTATAAAAAAGGAGGAACAGATATGCTATCGGAAATAAATAATGATACACTTGCCACAACGATCAAAACCAATCCGGAATTCGAAGCCTTACTTAAATCAATCATAGATGACAATAAAAAAACCACTTCCATGCTTGTTCATGAGCTTCGCAATCCGCTGTGCCTTCTCAAGGGAACTGTACAATATATCGAGCAGAAGCACCCGGAGGCTGCCGACTTTAAATACTGGAATCAGCTGCAGCAGCTACTGGATGATATGGATAAGATCATGTCGGACGCTTCGCTTTTGAACACCTGTAATTATCTGCATAAGGAAGAAACCAGCCTGCTGGCTCTAATCCAGAATGTCACCAACAGCTTCATGCCTCAGGCAATAACAGAGAAGATCGATCTGTCACTTAGTGTTGATCCCGAAAGTGCTGAGTATTTTACCTCCTACTCCTGTGACCAGGTTAAGATGAAGCAGGCATTTTCCAACCTGATTAAAAATGCCTTTGAAGCCAGTTCTCCCGGCAATTTCATACATATTAATTTAAAATATCTGCCCGATGAGGCTCCCGCTCCCGCCAAGCTATCCTTCGAAATCAGCAATAACGGCCCCCAGATTCCCGAAGATGCTCTTAAGGATATCTTCGTCCCTTTTATCACCTATAAAAAGGGTGGAACGGGAGTAGGCCTTGCCATTGTAAAGAAGGTAATCGACCTTCATTACGGCAATATCAGCGTAAGCTCCGATGAAGAGCTGACCTCCTTCACCGTTTCGCTTCCCCTATAATATATTAAACTGGAATACCTGATCAAAGGTCCGCAACGTTTTAAAATTCCCTTTTGCAGTTAATTCCCCTGACATGAAAGCGCCCTGAAAGGTTATCCGGCCAAGAATCAGCTTATTCATCACCGCATTTGTCGTTTTGGCGATCACATCAGCATCCGGCTTCTCCCCGTAATAACACTTGAGACGCTTATTGTTAATTTCAACGATAAGCGTTTTATTGACATCGGACAGGCTGATGGAATAGGAGGCATTAAAATCATCAATTGGATGGAAATTATCCTTTAGATTTTTAATAAAATCCTGACCGGCCTCTCCTTCGTTATTGCTGTCAAGCATCTCCTTAAACATCTGGGTCAGTTCCTCGATGTCCTCCTTCTGCTTCTTTACATAAGCATCATCCGACACATACACGGAAAGCTGTTCACTTTCCTGAGGCGTCAGAATAATAGAGCTGCTTCGCAGCACATTCTGCTTAATCGCATTGTTGCTGGTCGGAAACATCTTGGTCTTCTGGTGAATTGTCCGGTAATAGGTTTCTGCTCTCTTCTCAATAATCACAGCATAATCCGTATTTGTTTCAAAATCCACATGATCCTCCACATAGGCGCTGATTCCGTTGCAGGGGATCCCTCCCAGCAGCTCCCAGGACTTGATCAGAGTCAGCTCGGCATCCCTTTCACCATAGGTATTGGCAATCACAACGGGGAGCATATAAAGTTTGCTCAGCTTGTCCTTATCCGCATAAAGCCAGCAGGCATCCAGAAACTGCTGCATCAGGCCGCCGATCCCCATCCACTCCACGGTCGTCGCCAGAATGACTCCATCCGCCTCCTTCAGGGTCTTAGGCAGCATGGAGATAGCATTTTTCTCCTCATAGAGATTATATCTGGTTACCTGAACCCGAAGCTCCTCCAACACAGTAGTGATTTTGCTCATTACATAGAGCGTCGGGTCTTCAATCAGCCCCCTGCCGCCGTAATAGATATTAATCTTCATTCAACAATCTCTCCTCTTATACGTTAACTCCACAATATGTCTTACCGGATACTATACTCGTACTGCCTTGCATAAATATCGCTTAATATTCAGTGCCTGATATTTGCGATGAGGCAAGGCGGCGGATTGAGGCGCAGTGGTTCCTGCGCCGATTGACAACAACACTGCATCAGCGGAAATAGCAGGTGCTGAATTAAGTGATATTTACGCAAGGTGGTACTGGTGTCCTGGCTTAAATCCTGGAATTTATGCCTGCTGTTTTTGAAGGCCGGCGGTACAAAATAAGTGCCAGTAGCATTCCGGCCAAAACGCCTCCGATATGGTCGGCCGAATCCGTCTGCGGATTAATTACACCGCTGTACAGGCTTAGCAGAACAAAAATCGTCATCTGTCTGGTGCTGATCTGCTCCAGCCGTCCTTTGTTAATTATTACGATATAAAGCATTGCACCCACCAGAGCAAAGATCGCCCCAGACGCACCAATGGCCATAACGGAATCTCCGAATACAAAGCTGCCCTTTTCTCTCCACATATTATACCCGATTGAAGTGCATCCTCCAAGAATACCTCCCGTAAAATAAATAATCAGATATCTTAGCTTTCCGGCGGCACGCTCCAAATTTGAACCGATAAAAAGCATGACAAACATATTATTCACCAGGTGACTCCAGTCCACATGCATAAACATCGAGGTTAACAGGCGGTAATACTGTTTTTCCTTTATTACATAATACCAGTTAAGTGCTCCGTTAAGAAAGGCCCTATTCTCTCCACCAAATAAAGGTGTATATTGTATTATAAAAAAGGCCAGGATATTAATAACAATTATAATAGTATTGATCCATGTAAACGGTGAGGCAGCGGCCAGCATTACCTTCGCCTGCGTCGGCTCCTCTGTAAGAAGCTGTTCCAGCATCACCCTTATTGGGTTAAAATCATCGGACTGTGTCTCAAATAACATCAGCCGGTTCATGCTCTTATCAATAATCCAGTGGCTGTCCTCCACCGCATCGGCAAACAGATGCTTTGCCTCCTCCGGCTTACGTGTGAAAACCAAACTTAGCAAATGAATGGTTCCCGGATAGGTTATTCCCAGATTCTCCTTCACCTTCTCCAGCAGCTGTTTATAATGCAGCGGTGTCAGCTCATTGCCATTGACTGCATGAATAGACGAAATCACAGTAAGCTGCCCACCATAGAAATAATAATATAAATAAAAACCGGGGTTATTCGTATCCATCCTTGTGTAGCCCAGATGAATTAATTTTTCCTTCAGTCTGTCTTCTATCATGTAAATCTCCATTCGCTATACGAGGTCCTGGCCATTCACATAAACAGCCACGCTGTCAGCCTCTCCCTCGTCTGTAGTATTTCCCCTATTCCTCCCATGCAAAGGAACGGGTAACTGCTTTCTTCCAGCCTGCAATCAGGCTTTTTCTTCTATCCTCCTGCATCACAGGATAAAAGCACTCCTCAAGCACCCAGCCTGATTTTATTTCCTCCTTGTCCTTCCAAAAGCCTGCTGCAAGTCCGGCAAGATATGCCGCACCAAGGGCAGTGGTCTCGATACATTCCGGCCTTAGTACCCTGGTATTTAAAATATCCGCCTGAAACTGCATCAAAAACCGGTTTGCGCTGGCCCCGCCATCCACCTTAAGTGAGGTCAGACTGCTTCCCATATCTCCCTCCATGGCCCGAAGCACATCCTGTGTCTGATAGGCAATGGATTCCAAGGTTGCACGGATGATATGATCCCTGCTGCAGCCCCGGGTAATTCCAAGAATTGCTCCTCTGGCATATTGATCCCAATACGGCGCCCCAAGCCCCGCAAAGGCCGGAACCACATAGACTCCGTTGGTATCCTCAACCTGACTCGCATATTTCTCACTTTCCGCCGCCGTGCGGATCAGCTGGAGCTCATCTCTTAGCCATTGGACTGCCGCTCCGGCCACAAATACACTGCCCTCCAGCGCATACCGGGGCTTCGGCCCGGTGGAAGCGGCAAGAGTAGTCAGAAGACCATGCTGTGATCGGATGGCCTCATTTCCTGTATTCATAAGTAAAAAGCACCCGGTTCCATAGGTATTCTTAACTTCTCCCTTATGAAAACAGCACTGTCCAAACAGTGCCGCCTGCTGGTCTCCGGCGGCGCCGGCAATTGGAATCTCTCCGCCAAGAAGACTTTTGTCCGCATAGCCATAGAAGCAGCTGGAAGGCTTTACCTTGGGAAGTATCTCCCGGGGAATATCAAGCTCCTCCAATATCTTCTCATCCCAATCCAGCTTATTGATATCAAAAAGCATGGTACGGGATGCGTTCGTAAAATCCGTTATAAAGGTCCGGCCCTTCGTTAGATTCCAGATCAGCCAGGTATCCACTGTACCGAACAATAATTCTCCTGCTCTCGCAGCCTCATAGGCCCCCGGTACATGATCAAGAATCCATTTTATCTTGGTAGCGGAAAAATAGGCATCCGGCACCAATCCTGTTGTGTTCCTGATATAGTCTTCCAGCCCTCTGGCCTTCAGATCACCGATCATATCCGCAGTTCTGCGGCACTGCCATACAATTGCATTGTATACCGGCTGTCCGGTTCGCTTATTCCACAGAATCGTAGTTTCCCGCTGGTTTGTAATCCCGATGGAAGCAATGTCTGATGCACTTACCCCCAGCTTAGCCATTGCCTCTGCCGCCACTGATATCTGCGAGGACCAGATTTCCATCGGGTCATGCTCTACCCATCCGGGCTTTGGATAAATCTGGGCAAATTCCTTCTGTGCAACGCTCTTCATTTTGCCCTGTTTATCAAAAATAATACACCGGGAACTCGTGGTTCCCTGATCGAGTGCCATAACATATTGCTTCATACACCAAACCCCAATCCTGATTCTCCTGTTCCTGTCATATAGCATGCTAACTCAAATACCGCTTGTTTCTTCCAAAGAATAACTCTTATTGTTTCATACGGCGTCCACAACAGCCGATACGATTACGAATACTGACCCCAATACCAGTACCGAATCTAAGAATAATAAAATTCCCAGCAATATCTTATCCGTGAATTTGTCTTCCTTCTTCTGCTTTAGCTTTGTTACGGCGTTAAAGACCAGTATTCCGGAAAACAGTAATAGCAGTATGCCCTTTAATATTGCATTTCCTAAGAAGTTAGCTACGACAAGAAACAAAATCAATATAACCGCATGAGTTATATCATATCGTCTCTTCATGTAATTGTCCCCCAATCACAAAGAAAAAGTCACTTTTTCTTCACTTTATTGTAACACTATCGTTCCAAGATTTACAAGATGCAGATATACATTTTTGTATACACGAGGTTATTTTATGTCGGTTCATACCGGGTGATTGCTCTATTATATAACAGATTCCGTTAATCTTTTGTCGAAATAAAAACGGCCCTCTGCGTTTTTTATAACAGAGGACCGAAAACATAGAATACTATTTACAGAGGTTTTCAACCATCATTGCTATTGCATCCATTATGCTATCTCCAGCCGATACTTTATATCTGCAAAGCTGATTTCATCCCCCTGCTTTATCTCCCGTTTTTCATAAGTAATCAGGGCCTCTCCGTTTACAAAGGTCCCATTGGTAGAATTCATATCCATGATATAATAAATATTGTTTTCTTTAAAAAGCTTTGCATGATACCGGCTTACCACGTCCCTTTCCAGGCAGTAATCCACACTTTCCTTAAGCTTTCCGATAAAGAACGGAAAATTCGTAATCGGAATGACTTGATCATTTTCCTCATCAAGCGCCTTTAAGATACATTCAAAAGCTGGCGCAGTCAAAGAGGGACTCTTCCTGTCCTGACCTACACTATTAAGCAGACAGGTTGGGTTGTCCTCTTCCCATTCCTCCTTTCTCTGTTCTTCTAATGGAAATTGCATCCTGTTGCTCCCTGTATTGACCCGAAGCTCCTGCTTCTCCAATATGTGTAACCCCAGTGCCTGCTTCCCCGGTATCTGTTGTCCAGGCTTTTTTTCCACAAATATATCCTCCTTATCCTTAGAAACGGTTTTCATAAGGCCGTTCTCTTCTGTCGCCTTAGAATTTATGTACTGATCTGGGTTTACATATTCATTTTGGGTGACTATACGGGTTATCTTATTTTTTCTGTCCCATATAATTTTTAACAGATATCCTTCCACACAAAAGACCACCAAAAGCAATGCGGACAGCTTCATATAATCGATCTGACTGCCAAAGGTATTGTATATCACTTTTGTACAAAAGCTTAGGATTAAAATTAGAAGCCCACCTATTACAACGGCTGCCGTATAGAGATAAATTTTTAGTGGATAGCCGGATACCTCAACTTCCTTTTCCAACTTTTCCATCATCACGGGAATTTTATTTTTTATTTTGCTTTCTTCCGGTCCATATTCCGGCAGATTTTTTTGTATTCCCCTTTTCAATCCATTTCCCTCTTCAATTTTACTCGCTTCTGGCTTAATCCCAACTGCATCCTTAAGGTTTATATTCATCTGCAGCTCTTCCTGCTGCCTGGTATTTCTTCCAGGCACCTTCTGTAATAATACGCCAGCCTGTGCCGGTTCCTGCAGCACCTCAATCATATGCTCAAAGGTATATCCTTCCTCCCTGCTGATTGCATACAGACGATATACCAGTAATACTGCTTCTCTGTCGTTATAGTCCACCTTATTCATAAGATATTCCAATAGGCTGCTCATTTGCTCCTTAACCGGCTTAGCGTATCCCGGCAGAAAACAGAGGGACGGTTCATTCGAGACCACTTCAATAAAAATATATTCCGGCATCAGAATAAAATCATTCTCTGTAAGAAGATACTCATAGGCACTTTCCAGCACATAATTAATTCCGGTACACAGCCGGCTTATTTTATCCTTTGTCAGGGATGTTCTGTCACAGATTGCGGCAAGGGACTGCTTGGAGGAGATATTATAATAATACAGGATTTTTTCATCCAGCCTCCTTTGCTCCACCGGAAGTATTCCTCCTATCTTCTGATACTCCAGCATTTTCATACTGTAGGAATCCGTATGCTCACCTTCGTATTCCGCCACAATCATATAATTATGTCTTAAATCCTTCTTATACTCTGTTTTCATGTTTGGTCTCCATTCTCACTCGGTAAATTTACTCTTGCCCGCAAGCCTTATGAGCCAATGAATTTCTCTATTTTTTCCTTCAGTTCATCTACTCCCTTTATTTCCGAGCCAAGCTCCAGAATAACCTCCGTATATCGGACGGTCTCTGCGGGATTGTGAACCGGACATGCCGCTTTAATCTCCCTATCCGGCAGTAATTCAAACAGATACGAGAATACCGGGAGATTTACCTGAGTATCTGTTTTAACAACAGCCTCAACCTTTGTTTTATTCACTGTCACATTAATTTCATCAATCTTAACAAGAAATAATTTCTTTGCCAGCGTCTGCTTCAGCAGGCCGTATATCTGCTCTTCTTCCTCCTGCATATTCCCAAACAGCAAATAAAATACTCCTCTGTCATTGATCTTCTGATAATCCACCTCACCCGTAGCAATGTCTGCCTCATGCTTTAGGGAAAAACCTGCCTGATGCAGAATAAGGTCCACGGTTCCCTGTATCCGGCAGATATCGTGCAGATAAAAGGAAAGGTATATCAATAAAAATATGGTCATTATAACAATCGGCATAACAAAGGAGGCCTCTACCGTGATACTGCCGGATATTCCCCCGACTTTCATACTGACCGGCTTTGGCAATGCCCTTCTCTTGTCAATTGAATGATATCCTCTGCTTTCTCCTGGTCTTGCCATAATTATTATCAACCTTTCTTTATCCTGCAAAGGCTAGAAATAAATAGCTTATCAATATAAATGGAACAAAGGGAATGCTTTTTTTCCTGTCTGCAAGACGTACAACCAGCAAAATAATTGAAATAATTGCGGCAAGAAGAAGTGCAACCGCAAACAGCTCCAGATTACTCCAAAATCCCAATGCCATTCCTGTCAAGCATAAAAGAAGTGCATCTCCCATTCCGATTTTGCCGACTGTAACCACACTTACCAAAACAACAAAAGCTCCGACAGCGAAACCTCCTATGCTGTTCCAAAGAGAAAAATTTTCACAAAAGGGCAGACAAATACCGATGAGTATTGCCCCGGATAAAATACTCCAAAGAAATATTTTTTTCTTAATCACATCCCAAATTGCGCAAAAAAGCAGTATACCCACCAGTATTATTTTGATAAAAATTTCTGCCATGCTAATCTTCCTCTCTTATTTTATAGCACCTTGTGCAGGGTTTCCTATCCCCTGCTTCGGAAACCGGTATTTCCTGGACGCTCCTTTTTATCCTGGAGCAGTTTCTGTCCAGATGGTATTTGGTACCATAGGAGGTTATATAATAGGTCATATTATCCCCTTCCTTTCCTGTACAGCATTTATCGCAGCTGGTATATTTTGATCCGCTTTCATTACGCAGTTCCACAGGTATCCCTTGTACAGCAATAACTGACAGCTTGATATGGGAGCAACTTTGACTTTTATGGTATACCGTTCCCGTAGCTGTGATATATACCATCGTGGTATCCGTAGCTTCCTCGGTTGTGTAAGTCTCTTTAACCTCATAGCCGGTCCAGCTTCTGACCCTGATTCTTTGGAGTATATTCATATCCCCAAGAGAAAAAATTTCAATTGGTATGCTGACCCGGTATTTCAGTACAATATCAATACAATCCTCCTGATTTATTACACTGGAATAGAAGAAATCAATACCATTAAAGCCATCCTGAATGCAGGATTTATTCACAAACTCCTTGTCCAAATATCCCATTGCATATAATTTTAACGAGCTGCCGCTGATGACCTGATCTGTAATATCGTCGATGACATTATCCATTTCATTACCAAATACCGTCTTATCAAAGCTTAGGGCTTCGCTTAAGTCGGGAAAGTCCTTATAAAAATAAGTCGCCTTGGACCAGTTAAGTCCCAT
Source organism: Bacillota bacterium (assembly GCA_023407175.1). The sequence goes on along the minus strand of JAEYMU010000002.1, from coordinate 130,639 downwards.
TCTTGTAATTGCTGCCTGTATTTGCTCCTGAACCGTAAAAATCTGTATAAAATACAGAAACACAATCATGAAATATAGAAAAAGCGGCATGACCAAGGCCGCTTCTACCGTTAGAGAAGCTTTCTGGCATCGAAAGCTTTCGTTTTTTAAGATGTCTTTCGCTATTCTATACACACCTGTCCTCATATTCATATTGATTTTTCATAGATTGAATTAGGGCCTGTTTGAAAACTGCTCGTACTGTACTGGATGCTACAGTTTGTGGTATACTGCCTTTTTAATTCTGATGGGTGGGGATGTCCGTTCTTCCTTTAGAAATGAACAAAATTCATATAAGCAAATGATTTCTTGGAGAGATTTCGTTTTTATTTTTATTATAGAATGTATAGATTTTATTTTAGAACATTATAGATAGAAGAGCGGACATCCCCACCCACCAAAATCAATAGCTGTAAGTATTGCTTACTATAAAATGAAACCCTTTACTGTCTGCTCCAAGAAATCTCTGTACAAAGGCCAATCCGGTAAATTTAGACGGTACCGTATATTCCATAACCGCTTCATATCCAAACAGACAGCGTGTGATATTAAAGGAATTTGTATCGTATCTTAGACGTATATTTTCCTGCATAAGATCAAGAGAGCGATAAGCAAGCTCCTGCTTTGTCTTCAGAAGGAAAAACATCCGAAGATAGTCCTGATAAGACATGGACAGCTCGTTTGCAGCAGATATCCCAGCCGCCTTTTTATCAAGAAAGCTGCGGTTAATCAGGAACAGGTCCGGTAGCTGAAGAATAATCGTCTTCTTTAATACCGGTACCTCCTTGCCCTGCATCAGCGCATTAACATCCAGGAGCGCTTCAGCAAAGGACCAGGCTAATAAAATCAATATTTGAATAACTGCAATCAAAATCGGCAGACCGGTAAAGCCAACCATTGCGCTGGCTGCCATCCTCGCTTCATTACGTCTGGTACTGTCCCCGATGATACTGACAAAATCGAGTATTATTCTAAGGAAGATAATTCTTGATATTACCGAGGCCAAATTTTCCTGATCCGTCAGCTTTCCTGCCAGAAGATATTCCTGTTCATAGGCAAGCACAGAAGGTTTTCCTGATGTGCTGCCTTCTACCTGATACATGTCAAAATGCTCCTTCAAATATTCCTGATAAAGAAGATGCTCTGCAAAGGCATTGACTCCGTCCCCTGCCAGCTCCGCAATTTTTGTACCACTGTCAAAGCTGTTAAATAGCTTTCCTGTTCCAGAGCTGCCTTCACCGGCAAAATTTCCAAAAAGCTCTGTTAACTGCGATAAGAAATCCGTATTTTCCTGGGATAATTCCACTATTTCAGAGGGCAGCGTATTATCTGCCAGCTCTCCCTCTGAAATTTTATCCGGATCAATCACCAAACTGGTTAATCCCTTTTGCAAAAGTTCATAAACAGCACTTAGGGAGCTATTCTGTGCGGAATTATCCAAAACCAGGGTACTGTAATCCAAGGTCAGCCCCTTGATCTGATAGCTCTGTAATCCCTCCTGTGCAGCAGAAAAGGCGTCTTTAGACTCTTCATATTTCTTCCCTGAAAGTTTAATTTCCCCCTCTTTGAGATTAGCTTGTGTTTGTATCAAGACCTCCAAATTCTCCTTTAAAATTTCTTTCATTCCTTGAAAATCATAGCCCTCATTGCTGACAGCGACGTATTTTTTCATTTCCTTCAGGTTTTCTTCCAGCCCTCGGAAAACCTCTTCCTCCAGCTGATCCTGATAGCTGTCCAAAAGGGTCTCATATTGCTCAATCACAGGTGCCGCCATTTCTGTTTTCAAAATGATATGCTCAAGTGCTGATATTGCTTTGCTAAGCTTTGGCTTCATCTCTGATATCAGCAAAGTTATATTTTCCCTTGAAGCCGTTATGTAAGAAATCTGCCGGGATATTGCCTGCTCCTGCTCTTTGATGTCGTCCTCATAGCTGTTTAACGTCGCCTTCAACGATTTGACATTCTTTTTTACCTCCTTTATCTGGGCCTTATCCTCCTTGGTTTTTTCCTCGCTTGCGTTCAGCTCCTCCAGCCTTGTCTGGGCTGCTAATAATTCCTCTTTCTTCTGGTTTATGTTTAAATTTATCGAAGCTATTTGACTGACAGTATCCAGAAGTTTTGCAAAATCGGCTTTAATTGTCTCAAAATCAGAGGTCGGATTTACATAGCTGTTCTTAAGTGCAAGGAAGACCTTCTCATGATTGATGCCGACAGCTTCCTTTGTTACCTCCTCATAGCATATTTTTTTAACAAAATACGCTTCTGTTTTTAAAGCATTATCCTTAGCAGTCTCAATTCCCTTTCCACTGGTACTAAGCCCATCCAGCAATTCCATTAACTCAAGTATCCCTTGGTCAATCTCTATCAGCTCACTTTCAGCCTTTTCTTTTTCTTCATATACATAGCTGACCTTTTGCGGCGTATCAAGCAGGGACAGCTTACCTAGCAGCAGTTCCATTCCATTGCCCAATTCCTTATATTTCATATATTCCGCCGCTTCATTGATCAGGAGCTTTCCCTGATAATCCATCAGCAGAGCTTTCTTGTCTGCTGCTACACTGTCCAGTATAATATGATACAGATTCGTATTCTTTTCGCTGCTTATATCAAGGCCCTTTTCCGGCTCGAAGGTATAGGACATATAATCCGATAGTTTTTCTTCCATCAGCTTTTCCTGTTCCTCTATGCTATCCGTCCCTGTATACAAGCCAAATATATGGTATTCCTCCCAAAGAGGACCATAATACTCTGCCAATACCGAATCCATGGCAGTCGAAAGGGCTCTCTCGGCGTAAATCCTTGCCGTAGCGACTCTGGCCCCCTCGGTTATTGTAAGGATCAAAGAAAGTATCAGTAATAATATGAGACTTAAATATACTGTGATGGAACCTGTAGTTTCCGTCTTAAAATTCATCAGGTACAGGTTATACCACCTCCATCCCGCTTTCCTCAACCTGATTACAGACAAATATTATTTCCCGTTGTTCCCTGTATTCTTTGGTAATTACGGTGTGGGAACAGCTATTTCTGTTCCTATTTCATTCGAACCAGAGGTAATCATTTGGAATGCCTTTTTCATAATTGCTTCAATCTGGCTTCTAAAGATCACCACCAAACCAATGATTATCACAAGAATTAGAATAATCTCAATAATTCCTATTCCGTCCAACTGTCTTGCAGCAATGTTCCAATAGAACCCTTTTACATGTTCCTTAATTTTTCTCATAATCTTTCCTGCCCTGTTGAATAGGTATTTATATGACATGTTCAAACAGGGCCTTCCTCCTTTCCAAAGCATTGTCTATTACCGAATTACACTTACACATAGCTATAAAAAATCGCATATGGCAGCTTATAAAAAGCTCTTGCGTCCTAGATCCGAAATGCCAGGAAAGCAGGTATCAATATAACCAAGAAAACCATAAGCAGCAGTACTGTCATCGGAAGCAGCAGCTTGGTCCCAGCCTCTTCTCCCAGTCTCTTTGCCGTTTCCTTACGTTCTTCAAAGGCTTCCTTTGCCTCCTTCATCAAGAGCTCCGTAAACCCTTTGTTTCCTTTTTTTAGGTTTTGGGAAATCAGGGAAGTGAACTTGATATAGGGAATCAGGCCGATTTTTCTCCCGTACTGCTCATATACAATACTTTCCGGCATACCAAGCTTAAGCTCGTTGGCCGCAGTAAGCATTTCCTCATAAGCGTAACGCTTTTTATTCTTTTCCTTTGCGGATTTACTGCCATAGTCCTCACTTATCCTGGTCCAGGCCTGTCTTATAGTCATACCCGCATTGACCAGCAGTGTGAACTTATTAATCAGCTCCGGATAGTCTGACAGCATCTGTTCTCTGCGTCTTTTTATCTTCCTGTCAAGCTCTTTATCCAAGCCAATCCAAGCCAAAAAGGCGGCTATCATGCCCAGGTATAACAGCGCGGTGCCATTCTCTTCTCTTTTATCCTTCCAGATTAGCTGATACTCTCCAAGTGTATCGGGAAGCTTAAGCATTGGGTCCGCAGCGGTTTCCTGTGATACACCTTTAATTTTTTCCTGCAGCTCCTTTACCAAGGCATCCTCTTCGCTATGTGTTCCTGGCAAAATCAAAAAGTTCATAGTAAGCTCTCTTCCTTCTCCTTGACAGAGTAAAAGCACCTGTACCGAGGTTTTTATCCCTTCTTCTGAAATTTCCTGGTTGTTGACCGTTCCATCAGTTTCAATGAGCTGCATATCTTCCGGTTTCCACTCTACCGTAACTGCAGTTCCCGGTATTTTATCTATAAAATTTAAGTCTGTATTAACTTGATCTAAGGCTTTATTGCCTGCCAATACCGTTGACCAGAGATATTCTATGGCTTTCTCAAAGATATCCTCCCGTTCTTCCTTTGTGTAGACGCGTTCATCGATATCGATCTGTATTTCACGAGTCTTTGAAGTTCCTTCCTGCCCGGAATCTTCCTTGGTATTCTCCAGGGTAACATCCAGATTAACCTGAGTGCTCCCTTCCCCATAGCCCGGACGCCGCAAATATTTTCCGTCTAAAACCATGGAAGCACTGCTTGCCGCCAGTTGATTAAAAAGGGATAGCAGGTTAAAAACAGCAAATATTACAATTACCAAAGAAAGCTTGCCACACCAGAAAAGCCTTATGGTTTGCTCCGGCCTGGCGGTTACATAGAGTGCCTTGATGGATGCTTCCTTACTATTTTTTTTATTTATCAAATTTCCTAAGGGTGTTTTGTTCAGAAGATAATCTGCCAATGGATAAACCAGATATAGGCCATGCTCTTTTTTATCAATGGATTTCATAAAAGCATCCAGCTTGATATTGCTAAGAAGTACTGAAAATAAAAATGCAAATACAACTAAAAGATTAATTATAATAATTAACATGCTAACCAAACATGCCTTTCCTTTGAATGATTGCTATCCGGTGTATGATTATCCTTTTCGTTCTTTCCTATACTTCAATATCAACGATTCTGTCAATTACAAGAGTGGCCCCCAGATATCCTGCTAAAAAGAGAGTCATGATAATCATTCCGAATAAATTATGATAAAGTGGATTTAAAAAGCCCGGTGATGAAAAAGATAAGTAGATTAGGATAAGAAGGGGCATCAGCTTCATAATATTTGCTTCCAGCTGTTTCCCTGTGATAAGAGTAAGAATTTCCCGTTTTATTTCGATTTTATCGCTGATAACACTGCTTGTGTTTCTGATGATATGAATAAGATTCCCGCCGGTTCTTTTGGCGGTATGGAATACCTCACAGAAGCTTAGAATATCTTCTACTCCTGTCCGTTCGCCAAACTCATGCAGCGCCCTTTCAATTGTAATATTCATCCTGATTTGATTGCTGATGTAGGAGAATTCCCTGACGATCAGGGAAGCTTCACCATAGAGCCGGTGCAAATCCCTGGCGGCCTGCTCAAAGGAATTTTCAGCACTATAGCCTGCCTCCAGTGCCGCCGATAATGCCAGAATACCATCCTTGAATTCCAGATTCAGCTTCCATTTACGCTCCCGAAGCAGCCTGTTTATTCTGCTCCTTCGGTAAAACCAGATTATAGGAGCTGCGGCCAGTATTCCAAAAATACTTTGATAAAAAAGAACTCCGATTATGGCTGCTCCTGCCAACCCCTGAAGAAGATATTTTATATTTTCCATGCGTGATAACTGATATTTATTATAGTCATGTATCACCGTACGCCTCCTTGCCAGGATCGAGTCCGGCACGCTTTAACTTACCGGTTCCTTTCAGCGTGTTTTTAACAGCCAATTCACCCTTAACTCTTCCATTTTCCTCTCCTGTCTCCTCAAAGACATAGAGGGGATTTAGCTGTATTTCTCCTTCTCTGCAATCCAATATCTCTGTAATCTCAAGAAGTCTTCGGGAACGATCCCTTAATCTTCCCAGATGTACGATAATATCAATTGCGGAAGCAATCTGCCTTCGGATGGCAGGAAGAGGGATCTCTGCTCCCAGAAGCACCATGGTCTCCAGGCGGTTCAGCATATCCGCCGGTGAATTGGCATGACCGGTTGACATGGAGCCGTCATGACCGGTATTCATTGCCTGAAGCATGTCTACCGCAGCAACATCTCTTACTTCTCCTACGATGATGCGGTCTGGTCTCATTCGAAGGGATGTTTTGATAAGATCACGTATGGTAATCTCATTACATCCCTCCGAGTTGGCATTACGGACCTCCAGGCGGACAAGATTTGAGATATTACGTATCTGGAGTTCCACAGAATCCTCAATCGTAATAATTCTTTCGCCGAAGGGGATGAAATTAGAAAGAACATTAAGAAATGTTGTTTTTCCAGAGCCGGTGCCCCCACTGATAAAAATATTATAACCCGCCGTAACTAACCTTTGTAAAAAAGCTGCTGCCTCCCTGCTGATAGCTTCCAACTCAATTAGCCGTTCCATGGTCATGGGCGTCTCAGGAAATTTTCTGATGGTTATAACGGGTCCCTCCAAGGAAACAGGTGACAATACGATATTCACCCGTGATCCGTCAGGTAACCTTGAATCTACAATCGGACTGGCCTCATTAATAATCCGGTTGAAATGTGATACGATCTGCTGAACCACATCCTCCAGCTTCTGTATGGATTCAAAGCATCTGCCACTTGGATAAATCTTTCCGTCTCTTTCAATGAATATATGGTTAGGTCCATTAACCATAATTTCGGTAATGGCCGTATCCTCGATTAATTCCTGTAAAATATCAAGTCTGCGGATGGAATTGAAAATGTCTCTTCTAAGTCTGATCTTATCCTGTATGCTGATATAAGCTTCTTTACCGTAGTTTGTAATTTCATAATCTATCCTGTCAAGAAGCTCACTATCCTGAACATCCCTGTTTAAATCAATATCACTGATTACTCTTTCTTTTAGCAGCTCCTTAATACGTTCCATGCCTGCACCTGCTTTCCTTATCCATACAGACAGGAAGCGGCCTGTTCCCATACCGGACTGTTCATCAGCTCCTGCATCGTAATAGGAAAATCAACGATAGGAGCTTCTCCCTGCAGCTTTAGATATCTGATTTTATCCAAAACGGCTCCGTTTCCGCAACGGCCCATCTGCTGCTCCCATTCCTTAATTACTGCGGTTTCATAGGGATTATTCAGCATGAGCGTAAGGCTTTTATCGCTTAGCTTCATCAGCTCAAGCATTGCCTCTGAATAACAGCTTAGATAGAAAACGACTGCTTGAAATTCCGTGCTGCTTCTAAGCTCTTTTACCCACTTTTGAATATCCTCCCTGTTCAGGGATAAGATATCGGCTCCATGTCCGGTTCCGGAAAGAAGAAAGCTTCTTCCGTTTTGCACTAACAGAGGTTTCATTTTTTCTATCGGGTCAGAACTCTCCTTCAAGTGATAAATAAATTCCGTTAGGCTTTGGTTTTTATTATCCGTGGCGGAAAATAAGGGAATCGGCAATGGATCAAATAAAACAAAAAGGACTTTATTCTTTTCAGATAGTAAAGAATTTAGCGACCATGCAAAGAATAGCTTTTCTGCTCCCGGTACAGGAGCAAACAAGGAAATCACCTCTGTTTCATTCCTATGTTTGGATTTGTCTTCTATGTTTTCCTTTTGTGTATAGTCTGATAAAATTTCATCCATGATCACTCTGGCCGATTGATATTTGAAGATCTTTACAAGTCCCTTTTCCGATTTTTTGTGGGGTCTGTCAGACAATTGATAGATAAATTTTACATTCAGTAATTCTTCTGTTACTGCCTCATTGCCAAGTAAAAGAATTTCCACCGGATGTGACTTTAGATATTCTTCCAGACTTTCTTTCCTGGTAAAAGCGCAAACGCGAAACCCGGAATCCTTCCTTTGGTTCATATATTCCATAAAGCGCATGGTATAAAAAAAGTCAGAATCATAGACAGCCAGAACTTTTTCCACTACGGAAGCCTCCTATTCAGTTATGTTTGGGGAATTTGTTATACCGAATTTGTAATTAGGTGATTTGTTTTGATTTACAAGTCTAATAGAAATTTTCAACATTATTTATCATTTTGTGTAAACTTGTAGGGGAAATTGACATGTCACAATATTACAATATTATAGGGCACTTGTCAATTGAGTTTTTCAAATTTTTCTATATTTGTAATTAATACACAATTATAGAATGACTTTATAATAAATTTATACAAATTTTAAAATAACCGTTTAAATCCCTGTGCCACGGGACACGGGGATTTAAACGGTTATTTAAGAGAAAGCAGAACCCTTCAATGGCCTTGGACCTTATTGTAATAATTGCAATATGCCTTCGGAGGACTGGTTAGCCTGAGCCATAACTGCCTGTGCAGCCTGCTCAAGAATGGTATATTTCATATTATTAACGGTTTCCTTTGCCATATTTGTATCCCGCATTTTAGCTTCTGCAGCCTGCAGGTTTTCACTGGTACTATCATTAATCAGACCTGCATGATTAAAACGGTTCATATAAACCCCAAATACGGCTCTTTGTTCGGAAACCTTTTTAATTGCCCCGTCCACGCTTAGAATTGCATGCTGCGCATCTTCTCTGGTCAATACATTTGCAGATTTAATACCAAGGCTTCCCAGTCTCAGATAATCATAGGAAAGCTCAATGTTCTGGTTTGCATTTGCTCCTGTCTGTATATTTAAGGAAAGGTCATACCCATCGATTACCGGCACATTGACGGCAACATTATCTAAAACCGATTGTTCGTTAAGGTACAGATTTTGATAGGTTTCACCGTTTCCGCCTATCATTAGGGTGGATTTCAGAAAATCTGTCATCCCGTCCTGAACATATGAGGCAACACCCGCCGCGAAATCGCTGTCATATGGTGTTTTGCCAGAAGCAACAATATCACTGTATTTGATATTGGTTAAATCCATTCTCACGCTTACCGTATCACTGCCGTTTTGAAAGGTAAAGGTATATTCACCCATTCCCAGCTTGGCAGTAGGATCTGGTGAACCTGCTGCAGCATAATAGATATTCTTTGCAGAGTTAATCAGATTGTCCGATATTTCCGTTATAAGTGCAGAATAATTTTGAGAGGAGGTTAAGGTATAGGAACCGCTGCCTCCGCCTGCTTCATTTAAAAGCAGCTGAAGATTGCCTGTGCCGTTTACCGACAGCGTTCCTGAAGCAATATCTTCACTGTCATTTAAAAACTTTCTGTTTAATTGATCTCTTTGGGTCAGGAAGGATAGGCTGCTGGATGCTCCGGAGGATACGAAGCTTGAGGAACCGGATACGAAAGCTTTGATTGCAGTTGGCGACACCACTCCTCCGCTTAAGGTGGAACCGTTAATATCACGGATTACCGCTCCCCGGCTTGCTTCCTTCAGCAGCTTAAAGTCAAGGGAAAAGGTATTGCCCAGAGGACTGTCTGTATAACTATACGTCGCCTCATCACTTAATGTAACTCCCGTATCCCCTCCGTCCGTGATACTCGGACCATTCTGGTCTGTAGCGTGGTTTGAATTCTCATCCAGCCCCCAGGAGGTTATGGGATAGCCCTCCGCATCATAAAGCTCCTCCCAACGGATTAAGCTTCCCTTTACCCCGGATGCATCCGATTTATCCAATTGTTCCTTCGCAGAACTGCTGTTTCTCACCCAAATACCGTCAGCATCCGCCTGTACAGTATAAGCATTCAGTCCTGTCGCTATAAAGTCCTTGTTTGAATTATCGATATGGATGGTATTATTATTCTGGAATTCCACCGTCTCGGATTTATCTGTTGAAAAATATTTACTATGCCAGTCAATATCGATCAACGTATTATTAATTCCTCCTAAAAAGTCCGGCCATTCGGCGCCTTCCTCCGGCACTTCAAAGGATACCTCCATACCATAGTATTGAAAGGTGTAGGTTCCTCCAAGCACATACTGACCGCTTGTTAATCCCATCGCTCCCCAGGTAGTATTTCCTTCCTCTGAATGGGGAGCTCCGTTGGTCATCACATTATCAATATAAATTCCTGTATTATCCGCTTTCCAGCTATAGGACTTCTCAAGTCCGACAGCCGTGCCGCCCTCAGTGGTATAAATCTTAAATACTGCCCCGGTATTATCCGAGGAGATATAATTATCATGTGTCGAACTGTCTCCCATATCATACCCATTATTATGAAGAAGTCCTGCATTAACAGTATAGCTGGTAGTTGAAGTAAAAATGTGATTTGTAGAATCCCAGTTGGTAACACCAAGATCCTCCCAGGAATACCGGTGGTTCATGTATATAATTCCGCCATAGTAGCTGCTCCCGGCATCCTCCACATTGTACAGGCTAAAATCGGTACATATTCCTCCCACTTCAGGAACATATGCTGCCTGCCAGATTTTGGTTGAATTAAATTCCGTGTTTCGGAAAATAGAAGTAATCTCTTCCTTCAGCTGTTGAACCTCTTTATCAAGACCTGCCCTGTCGTCTGCTGTGTTAGTATCATTGGCTGCCTGAACCGACAATTCTTTTATCCTGTCCAGCATGGAATGAACCTCTCCCAGGGCTCCCTCCGCCACACCGCAATAAAGACTGCCGTCTCTGACATTATTGCTGGCCGTATCCAACCCCCGCATCTGCGCTCTCATTCTTTCTGAAATGGTAAGTCTTGCCGCATCATCGGATGCCCGGTTGATTTGATATCCGGTTGATAATTTTTCTCCGGCCTTTGCTTTATAATTACCAATCCCTTTCATCTGCCTCTGGGCAAACATTACGGCCATATTATGCTGTATTACCATCGCAGGTCCTCCCTCGTCCGTCAGTCTGAAGCTTTTAACTACCGTCTATTATAAGTTAATAAAATATTTTTTATATATCCGGAAAATACCGGTATTGTAACAATGGATATTACCACTAAAATGATTTCCGGCAATCCTGTCTATCTGCAATATAAAGTCTATATCGGATAGTTTTCATGAATTTATAATACCAAACCGGATTTTACTTTGCTGAAATGTGTTTGTTATATAATTATGTCTTTTCTAAGTTCACTCGGTGTAATATGATAGATCTTTTTAAACTGCTCTGTGAAATAACAGGGATTTTGATAACCGACCTTATAGGCAATCTCATTGATCCGCAGATCCGAATTTTTCAATAAATCCATGGCCCTGTACAGACGGTATCTCTGTAAATAGCTGCTTAAGTTCATACCGATTTCTTTCTTAAATAATGCGCTGAGATAACTGTCATTAATCTTATACTCCTCTGCAATTTCCTGCAGGGTGATATCCTTACTATAGTTCCTGGTTATGTATATTACGATTTTCTGAATGGTAGGATGAATCTTTTTTCTTTCTTCATCGCCGCCTTCGCCTTTTAATTCATCAAAGAAAACGAATTCCTCCTTATTCCCACTATTATAATTCTCCTTCCTCTTCTTTCCCAACAGAAGTTTTACGTTCTCCTCGATTTCTTCCGGCTTTACCGGCTTTAATATATAGGCGCAGACACCTAACCGGATTGCTTCCTGGGCATATGTGAATTCATTATAGCCGCTTACAATCATGATATCCGGCTGCTTTCCCAGCATATAGATGCTTCGGATCAGTTCCAGTCCGTTAAGCTCCGGCATATTGATATCTGTCACAATTAAATCAAAGGGTTCTTCCTGTATTATCTTCAAAGCTTCTTTTGCACTGTAGCTTCCCGCTATCTTTTCAAATCCCAGATTACTCCAATTTACATATTTAATGATTCCCCGTACATGTACGGGCTCATCATCAATAATTAAGACTTTCATGTAATCACTCCCATTTCCTTGGGCAGTTCAATACGAACTAATGTACCCGATTGATTATTGCTGGTTACTTCATATACAAAATCATCTCCATAATAATACCTTAGTATATTGCGGATAAACTGAATGCCGATTCCAAAAGAATCCCCTTCAATCTCCCTGTTTAAATTAAATTTATGAATGATTTCTTCCGGAATCCCGTCTCCGTTATCCCATATTTTCAATTCTATCTTATCATTAGAATCCAACACATTGATCTCAACCCGTCGATTGCCCTCCGCAGTAATATTGCCATGCAGCCAGATATTTTCTACCAGGGGCTGCAAAATCATTTTAGGTATAATGATCTCTTTCACATTAGGATTCATATTAATACCCACATCAACGACATTATCCCAACGCATCTGCTGGATATTGATATAAGCCTGAACCAGCTTCATCTCCTTTTCAACGCTGAGCAGGCCCCGGCCCTTATTTAGGGAGAGCCGGTAAAAGGCGGTAAGATCATCAATCATTGCCACCAGCTTCTGACTCCCGCATTCCAGCGCTTCCCAGCGCATTACACCAAGGGTATTGTACAAAAAATGCGGATTGATCTGTGATTCCAGACTTTTAAATTCAAACCTCTGCTTCTGGCTCCTGACCTCTGCCATCTCATCCACAACATTCTCCAGCTTTTTTAACATGCTGTTGTATTTTATTTCAAGTACGGTAACCTCATCATGCTTTTCAGGAATCATAATATAGCTGATATCACCCTGAATCTGCTCCATGTTTTCACCCAGCTTATGAAGCCTGCCAAACACCTTGCTTAGCAACAGGCTAAGCACAATTCCGGAGACAGCCCCATACCACAATAGAATGAAGCCTGCAATGAATTTTGAATTATTAACCTGCGCGTCAAACCGGCTTGACGAGACCAGCAGCCATACATTCCACAGGTCATTGACCTGGCTTTTCATTATCATTAGTTTACCATCTTCCAGGATCTGACCGTTCTGAAATCCCTGCCCATCCTCCGACAGAATACTGTTTATGCTTTCTCCCACCGAAGCAGTCTGAGAAGAAGCAATTATAATACCCTCTTCATTCGATAGGAATACGGTTCCGCTCATATCCCGCTCCAGGATCAGCGCTTCCCCAAAGGCTTCCTGGCTCTTTATCGCTATTTTTAAATACGCCTTTACATCATGATAGAGATAGGAAATCTTCTGATATTTGCACAGAAGCACTGTATGGTCGATGGTTTCCTCCGCCCAATCCGTATTCTTAAGCATTGTTTCATCAAATTCATCGGCAAAGACAAATTTACCGTCCTGACCGATGTCACTGCCCTGCTGATAGATTTCAAGTCTTTTTATAACGGATGACCTGGCCAGGTCTTCCCGTAACGTATATTTGATATCAGTCAGCGCCTCCCATACCTGTTCATAATTTTTGCACTGATCGGACAGGGAGTCATAGATGATATGATTATTACTTAGGAGATATAGAACATTATCGTAATTCTCACTTAATCTTCTGATATCATTGACAACCTTTTCCGAGTTATAGGTCATACTTCTTTCACGCTCCCTTTCCAGGGGCTGAAACAGAAATACGGATAAGACCCACCAGGTAATAATATATACGGCTATCAAAGACATTACATAGATGAAAATGATCTTGATTTTTATTGAATTGCGTATTTTATTCAATAGCTTAATGAAATTATCCTTCATGCTTGCCGCCTTCCTGACTGTTACATACAACAAAAGTATCCCATACTATTTTACAGTATGGGAAACTTTCTTCCAATAACAAATCCTGGGGGACCTTATTATTTGCTCGTGCTTTGCTCCTGATATAGCCTATTCCATTCCTCCTTCATATCAGACCAATGGGCTCTAAGTTCAAGCTGTTTCTGAAATTCCGTATAAACATCCTCAAATTTCTGGTCCGAATCAGCCATGATCAGCTTTGCGGTATATTCGTCAACAACATTATTGAGGGATTCCAAATTTGTAGCTATGACGCTTTCCGTATCAACCTTCACTGTATCCATATCGCTTATTGTACGGTTGTTGTCCAATTCGCTGCTGATATATTTACACCATTTGGAGACTAAGCCCGCACCGGCCTTGTTTCCGGAGGAATCCTGATTCCACCACGCATACCACTGGTTGCTGTAGCTGGCAAATTGCCATAGCTGATGGGTGCAGGCGGCAACACGGGCGCTGTCTCCGGAATCTCTTTCCACCTTATAGCTTTCTTCAAAATCCCAGGAACCGGTATCCTTATCGGTGAAATGCCAAAGGATACCCTCAGGTCCCTCATTGACCTCCTGTCCTTTATAAGGACTGGGCTCATTTACCCACTCAAGGAAATTCAATGCAGCATTCAGGTGTTTGGTATCTTTATTGATAAATACCATAAAGCCCGGATTAGGATTTGTATAACCGGTATATCCGCTTTCCACTCCCGCAACGGTGGGATCAGCAATGGGCTCATAGTAGAAGGTTACGCTGTCAGCACCACTGTCATAATTCTTCCAGGTCTCATTCAAGCCGGAGTTCCACAAGTCAGTGGTGAACATGCCAACCTGCCCGCTTTCCACCTTCTCCTTAAACCTTTCCTGTGACATCGTGGTTGCTTCCATATCTATCAGGCCTTCACGATACATCTTATTAATCCACTGGTATGCCGTCTTATAATTAGGATTATCATACTCAAATACTTTTTCCCCGTTAATATCCATAACGGCAGGCATTCCGCTTACACCCCTGGAGGTATCAACGCCAAAGGTAGATAATATGATTCTTTCTTCATGCTTCATGCTTTCCGTATTACTGCTGGCAAAGGATAAAGGAATAATGTTATTTCCATTACTGTCCTTTAATGTTGCAAAGGAACGCAGAGTATCCTCCAAGCCCTCTATGGTCGTAAGATCCTCCTTTGTCTTTCCTGCCTGCTCAAGCAGGTCGGTTCTTACCCACCATGCATCGACGGTCCAGCCCGGCCAGGGATCATCATATTCCAAAGCATAATAGCCCGGAATCCACCACTTATTACCGTCGGTCGTTTTAATATAATCCTGGATTCTTGAATCAATTCCCGGTATATTCGTCAATTTCTCGCTTGTATATACATCGTTCAGATTCATGATTCTGTCTGCCGTAATCAGCGCATTCTCAACTGTCTTATCGTAGGGGAAGATCAAAATATCGGGAAGATTCGCATTGCTGCTAAGCTTTAAGTTCAGTGTGGTCATATAATCGCTGCTCTGCATATATTCAACCTGATAATCAATTCCAAGCTGTTCCTTCATTACCTGCTGTACCTTCGTATCGTTCGGACTTTCCGAAGTCCACCCGGCAAGAATTGTAAATTGGTCTGTCGTTTTTCCCCCCTCTGCTTCTGGTACGTAGAATCCTTCCGTTGTACTACCGGTTATATTTCCTGATGTATCCTCGTCACTGCCTTTTGAGCATGCAGCAAGAGACAACAGCATTGATAAAACAAGCAATACAGCGATACCCTTTTTTCTTTTCATATTTACCCTCCTTCTTTATTTTAACACCCTTATCAGGTATTAATTACTCTTTCACGGATCCGATCAGCATGCCCTTAACAAAATGCTTTTGTACAAAAGGATATACACACAGGATCGGTAACGTTCCTATGATGACAGCGGCCATCTTAATCGATGTTACCGTCATCTTTGAGGTCTGCGAGGCCCGCGCGGCCGCTTCGGCCACAATCGCATTGTTGCTGGTAATCATATTCAGGCTGTCTGCTTCAAATAAGCGCTGAAGATAGGTCTGTACGGGAAGCAGCCTGGTTGAATTCACAAAAAAGGCTCCGGAATACCAGTCATTCCAATGATAAACGGCTACAAACAGGCCGATGGCAGCTAATACGGGCTTTGATAATGGAATTATTACCTTTAAAAGTATTTTGATCTCTCCTGCTCCATCCATGACCGCAGCCTCTCTTAAGCTTACCGGAATATCAGAGAAGAATTTCATCATAACAAACATATTCCAGATGTTAAACATACTGGGTATGATATAAACCCAAATAGTATCGACCAGCTGTAATTTGGATAGCTGAATATAATAGGGTATGATTCCGCCGTTGAACAGCATCGGTATCAATATGATCATCATCAGCTTCTTCCGGTGGGGAAGCTCTTTAAAGGACATGCCGTAGGCCGTAATACCGGTAACGATCAGTCCCAATAAGGTTCCCAGCACTGTACGCAGGATCGTAATCAGATAGGCATGCTGTATCACACCGTTACCCAGCACATATTCATAATTAAATAAGGTAAAAACCCTCGGCCATAAATACAGCCCGCCCTTCATGGAGTCCACGCCCTCATTCAGCGAATATACAATTATGTAATATAGAGGATATAGTGTAACCAAAGACAGGAAGGTCAGGAATACCGTATTAAATACCCGAAAAAGCTTTTCTCCCAGGTTTGCTTTTATCTTATTATTTTTCATTTTGACCATCCTTACCAAAGTCCTTCTCCGCTAATGACATTAGCGATTTTGTTGGCAGCTATAATTAGTATCAGACTGATTACGGAAGATATCATTCCCACTGCCGTTGCCAAACTGTAATGCCCCTGCTGCAAGCCGTTAATCAGCACATAGGTATCCAAAACCGTTGATACTCCAAGGTTTGCATTATTCATCAGAGGATAAATCGCATCCACTCCCGCATTTATAATGCCGGGTAAGCTTAATATCAGCAGCAGCACTATGGTAGGCCGGATGGAAGGCAGCGTTATGTGCCTGAGCTGATTCCATTTGCCTGCACCGTCCAATTTTGCCGCCTCATACATCTCCGGATTGATACCGGCAATTGCCGCAAGATAGATTATCGTTCCCCAGCCGACTTCCTTCCATACGCTTGCTATTACCACCATCGGAACAAAAAAGCTCGTTTCACCCATAAAGAATATGGATTTACCGCCAAAAAGATTGATGATTCTGTTAATGACGCCTCCATAGGGTGATAAAAAGGAATCCAGCATATAAGCTACCACAACCCAGGAAATAAAATGCGGGATATAGGTGATTGACTGAACAACCTTTTTAAACCAGAGGCTTTTTACTTCATTGATGAGCAGAGCCAGAATGATCGGAGCCGGAAAGGTAACGGCAAATCTGGAAATTGTAAGCACCAGTGTATTTTTAACCACTCTCCAAAACTCGCTGTCCTGCAGAAACCAAAAATTATCCAGGCCAACCCATTTTGCATTCCAGATTGTATTGCCGGGACGGAAGTCACGAAACGCTATCTGAAGTCCGATCATCGGAATATAACTAAAGAGGATCAGGCATATAACACCAAACATTATCATGATATACTGGTACTTATACTTTTTGATGTTATACAAAAATGCTTTCTTCTTTACCATATGTGTATTGATTCCTTTCGCCTTAGCTCGTCATGGTTATACTTTATTACAATATCTTTGTGCAAACAACCTAATAGATTTTGGATTTGTATAACAAAAGTTGTACATTATAATTATCATAAATAATATTTGCACAAGACGCATTGGTAATTTATCACAAAGCAAGGCCCCTGCCAGTCTTGCAACTGACAGGGGCCCTCTTGATCTATTATTCTGTATTATTTATCTTCTACCTTGACGAATCCATCGTCATAATCGGTCCGTACTTCTCAGGTCTTCTATCCCGGAATACTGCCCAGTAATATCTTCTCTCTGCGATGGCATCCAGATCAAATTCATGCACCAGCACGGTCTCATTTTCACTGTCCGCCTCCTCAACAATGGTACCCTCCTCATCCGCGATAAAGGAGCCGCCAAAGAAGTTTATCTTAGAGTCACCGGCCTTCTCTTCTCCAATCCGGTTGGAGGCTACCACCGGCATAAGGTTCGCTGCCGCATGCCCCTGCATACACTGCTGCCAGTGCCCCAGTACGCACTTAGGTACAACAGGGTCCGAACCGATGGCGGTAGGGAACAAAAGCACCTCAGCCCCAAGCAGGGCCAGGCATCTGGCCGTCTCGGGAAACCACTGGTCCCAGCAGATACCGATACCGATTCGCGCATATCTTGTCTTAAACACCTGAAAGCCGGTATCTCCGGGTGAGAAATAATATTTTTCCTCATAGCAGACTCCATCCGGGATATGGGTTTTGCGGTATTTCCCCAGTATAGTTCCATCCGCATCAATTACCACAACGGAATTAAAGAATACATTGCCCGCCTTCTCAAAGAAGCTGACCGGAATTACGACCTGAAGCTCTCTTGCGACCTCCTGAAACCTCCCGATTGCAGGATTGTCCTCTACTGTGGTTGCCAGCGCAAAATGCTTTGTCTCCTCCAGCTGGCAAAAATACGGTGTTTCGAATAATTCCTGTAAAAGAATAATGTTTGCTCCCTTACCGGCGGCCTTCCTTATCAGTCCTTCCGCCCTTTGCAGGGTTTCCTGCCTATCCCAGCTGCAGGCCATCTGAGTTGCAGCAACCGCTATCTTCTTCATGATTTCCTTCCTCCGTTCCTGCGCAAAAGCAAGAAAATGCTTCCGCATCTGTCCTGTTTTATCCTGTATTCATTTCCAGCTTATCACCGTTTCTTACCGCTGATCTGGTTCACTGTAAGCTCCATTACCTCCACAGCCTTTATTTCATTTTCATTGAATTCATGCTTCTCTTTGCTGATATATTGATTCATAATTACTGTCAGGGCTGCCAGCTTCTCCGCCTCTTCCAGCAGCCGGATGCTTCCGTTGCCGCATATACTCTCATAGGACATATTGGACTCACAGGCCAGCTCAGGAAGAATAATTTCTATTTCCCGGTGCATCTCAAAAGCCACATGACTGTTCTTTTTCAACAGCTCTATCTTTGTGCCTGCCCTAGCTCCATGAAAATACAATCGGAAGGTCCCTTCCGTCAGGGTTACTCCAAAGTTCATCGGAACAATGTAGGGGTATTCCTCTTCAAAAAATGCCACATTGCAGGCGATGCACCGCTTCATAATAGCTAACAGCTCAAGTGCTTCCTTAACCTCATATTCTTTTCTTCTCATTTTTATTCCCATCCGCACGCTTTAGCGTGCACTCAAATCAATAGTTGAAAGTGTTTTTCTTTCAACCTTCCTCCATTCCCGCACAGGTTTCACGGATATAAGGCCCTTACGCCCGATAAAATCATTTTATCTCTCATATACAATCTTCCCGTTTACGACGGTAAGCAATACCTCTGCCTTCTCAATATCCTCCGGTGCCGTTGTAAACAGATTCCGATCAAATACCGCAATATCCGCATATTTGCCCGGCTCCAGGGAGCCAAGACAGTCCTCCATGCCCATTAGATATGCGCCTCCCCAGGTATAGTGGCGGATGGCCTCCTCCAGGGTAACCTTCTCTTCCTCTGTGTTAACGCCTACGGGAGTTCCGTCACTGTAGCATCTGGTCACAGCAGCATGGAGGTTACGGAATACATCGTACTGCTCTACCGGAAAATCCGAACCAAAGGCCAGTATGGCCCCTGCCTCCTGCAGGGAACGGATGGGCCATTCATAGCGGCATCTTTCTCTGCCGATCCGGTATTCCTTCTCCCCTGCATCCTGGATTAAGTGGATGGGCTGCATGGAAGCGATTACATTCAGCTCCTGAAACCGGGGGATATCCTCTGGTGTGATTGCCTCAATATGCTCGATACCGTTACGCAGTCCGGACAGCTTACCGCTTTCCCTTGCCGCCTCCCGGCCCTTTGCGAACCAGTCGAGGGATTTTTGAATGGCAAGATCACCGATGGAATGCAGCCTGACGCTTAAGCCCGCTCGGTTTGCCTCTACAATGGCCTTCTCATAGCTTTCCTCCGGATAATTCAGATAGCCTGAAGTTTCCGGCCGGTCCTCATAGGGCGCGAGCAGTGCTGCCGTATGGGTACTGGTAACACCGTCCACCATAAACTTAAGCCCCGGCATACGCAGCATGTCACCTGACATTGTATTCTTATATTCTGCCAGCCGGTCAAGCTCCCTTGGATCAAAGTCCTCCTCCTGGGAAAGTCCCATATAAATGCTGACCCGCATGGGCATAATATCATCCTTCAAATATTGCTTTAAGGGTCGGAAAAGCTCCTCTGCCTCCTCACAGGACACATGGGAAACATCGGCCAGCGAAGTGATGCCAAATCGGTTCATGCGCTGCATAATTTCCAGCATCAGAAGGTCCTTCCTCTCCTCCGGGACCGGACTTGGGAACGGTTTCAATAAAAATGCCGCATTCTCCTTAAAGATACCGTTTGGCTCGCCGTCGGGAAAGGTATCAATCCCCTGTGTCTGCACTGCCAGCTCTTTTGTAATGCCTTTCAGCTCCATACCCTTGCTGTTTGTCCAGGTGGTATGATAGTCTGCCGCATCCAGATATACTGGTTTG
Organism: Bacillota bacterium; assembly: GCA_023407175.1. The sequence continues at coordinate 110,438 of JAEYMU010000002.1, read as the reverse complement.
TCTGAAACTACTGCATCCAGTGACAATTTGCTGGGCAGGGGTGCGTCCTTCCAATTGGCGGGAAACCATCCGCCGCCGATATAGCTTGGGTATTCCGGGTGCTTACCTGCAAATTCCTTCAGCATTCTTACGCAATCCTCTTCTGACTTACTGGAGACAATCTCACTTAAGTAATATTCACTGTCCGCCATAGCTCCTTCAAAAATATGCATATGGGCCTCGCAAAGGCCCGGTGTGATCAGACAGTCCCCGTATTCCTTGATTAACGTGTCCTCTCCCTGATATGCTTTTATTTCATCCCTTGTTCCAACAGCCAGCAGCCTTCCTCCTTCGATTGCAATTCCTCCTGCGATGATTCCTCTGTCACTTATCGTGTCAATAACATTACTGTATAAAATCAGCTCTGCTTTCTTCATAATTGGTCTCCATTCTTCCGCTGCTGTCCGGCATAAATCACCTTTCCGTTTACCATGGTCATAATGACTTTGGCATCCCGTATTTCCTCCGGCTCAGCAGCTCCAAGGTTAACATCAATTGCCACAATATCGGCATAATAGCCTTCCTTCAGCTGCCCCAGGCAATCCTCCAGCCCTGCGCCGTAGGCCGAACCGTAGGTATATGCCTTCAGAGCCTCATATACATTCATTTTCTGTGAGGGATTCCAGCCGCCCTCCGGCAGCCCGTCATCATGTACCCTTGTCATCGCACGGTAAATGCCCGGCAGGGGATTGATATCAACGATGGGTGCATCGGTTCCAAAGGCAACATTGGCCCCCGTGTTCAGGATATCCTTATTGCGAAACAGCATATGATCCCTTGCCGGGCCAAAATATCCCCGGTAGGTCTCCCCCTCATCCGTGGGGCTCATCAGCACCAGGTGCTGAGGCTGTACGGAAGCTGTAATATCATACCTGGCAAACCGGTCCACATCCTGGTCATGAAGCACCTCGATATGCTCGATGGCATGTCTCTGGTGCTGTCTTGTGTAGGTCAGATTTGCCTTCTCATAAGCATCCAGCACCATGCGTACTGCCGCATCCCCGATGCAGTGGATATGAATGCTGATATCCCGCTTGTGTGCAGCCAGCACCTTCTCCTCCAGCTCTTCCTTTGTCATAAAGGACAGCCCGCAGGTTGAGGGATTATCGCTGTAGGGCTCCAGAAGATAAGCCGTATAGGCACTGGCCACACCGTCCATAAAGTCCTTAAAGCCGACGCAGTATAGCAGGTCAAGCTCCTTCCAGCGTTCCTTCAGCTCCAGTACCTTATCACAGTTATCCTTATTCAGCTGCAAGGTGGTGCAGTAACGGATACCCTCCGTCTTTCCGGCATAGGCCTCATAGGCTTCATCCCTGCCCAGGTTGATGCCAAACAGCGGCCTCATATCAGTTACCATGGTTACACCGTTAGCTGCCGCATAGCGGGAGAATTTCTCCAGTATATCAATTGATTCTTCCGTGGGAAGTACAAAGAATTTACTGATAATCGGCCTCATGCTGCCCTCGAACAAACAGCCTGTGGGATTGCCCTCTGCGTCCACCTTGACAAAGCCCTCTTTGATACCGGGAAAATTCCGGTCCAGCCCTACTGCCTCCATGGCTCTTGTATTCAGCCACATGCCATGCTCCTCGCCCTGGGTTGCGATGACGGGCTTATCCGACACTACCCGGTCCAAAAGCTCCTTTGTGGGAAATTCATTGGTCCCCCAATCCGACAGCAGCCATCCGTAAGCCAAAATCCACTCCTTCTCAGGGTGTGCCTCGTAATAGCTTCGTATCCGCTGTGCCGCTTCCTCCATGCTTGCACACCGTCCGACATAGACACCCTCCTGATGCAGGATGGTATGCTGCACATGGGTATGGGCATCAATAAAGCCCGGCATGACAAACTGATCTCCATAATCCAAGACCTGGGTATCGGTCTTTAGATACGGCACAATTCCCTCACGGTCTCCCACATAGATAATATGCTTTCCGGCGATTCCAATTGCACCGTCAAAGGTGTAAGCAGCCGTTCCGTCAAATATATGCTTCCCATAAATAACCTTATCCGCCTTTTGCATGATGTCCTTTTCTCCTTTACCGGTATTATTTAGATGATTGCGAAGCAATATAATCTACTAAATTTTCTAAACAGCTGATACAAATTTCTCCGCTCCAACGCTCCTTCCGCTTAACTTCCGCTTCGAAATTGTATCAGTTATTCAGAAAATTATTTACCTTTGTAAGCTTCGCAATTATCTGCGGTATTATTAAATCGGGGAAGCATATTCTGCTTCCCCTCCTGCTTTGCGCACGGCAAAACTGTCTCAAATCATCCTACAGCAAGCCTACTGTTTGAACTTCGTCCAGATTTCATCATAGCTTGTAAGCATATCACCGATATCCTTAACATATACGCTCTTGCTTAAGACATCGGAAGGCAGGTAAGCACATTCGCTGTTCTTGATAAAATCAGGAAGCAGATCAACAGATGCGGTATTGGGAACACCATAGCACAAATAGTCATCAAAGGTTGCATGATTTTTACCGTCCAGAATCCAGTTGATGAAGGTATAGGCATTGTCGGCATTGGGTGCCTTCTCCGGGACACAGAAGTTATCTGTCCAGAGAACCACGCCCTCCTCGGGAAGACAAAGCTCCCAATTTGCTCCCTCCTTCTGTGCTCTTAGGATTTCGGAGTTCCAGGTGTATGCTATGCCGCATTCCTCGCTAACCAGCTTGGATTTCGGGTCACTGCTGTCAAAGAACTTGATATTGCTCTTTAAGGCATCCATTTCAGCTGCCGCTTCATCCAGCTTTGCCTGATCCACCTCATTTACATCATAACCGAGCTTTAACAGCGCAAGGGCAATATCCGCCCTCTCATCATCCAGTATCATCATGTCATTGGCAAATTGAGGGTCCCAAAGGTCGGCCACGGAATCAACCACCGCATCCGGATATTTGTCTCGGTTGATGGTAATTGCGTAATAGCCGGTCATAAAGGGTAGACTGTAGGTATTATCAGGGTCCCAATACTGGCCTAAGTACTGCGAGTCGACATTTGTCATATTGGGAATTTTGCTCTTATCCAGTTCCTGAATTAATCCGCCCAGCTTAATCATGGTTTCAATCATATAGTCACCGCACATCATGACATCATACTGTCCCAAGCCCCCGGACTGCAGCTTAGCCAGCATTTCCTCATTGGTAGAGAATTCTGTAAGATTGATCTTAATTCCCGTCTCCTTCTCAAAATTTGAGATAACAGGCTCCTGCATGTATCCAACAAACGTATAAACATTTACCACCTTACTGTCAGATTTGCTACAGCCGGTAAAGCTTACGGTTGCCAGAAGCAGCATACAAAGTACTATCGCTAACATTTTTTTCTTCATATCCATTTCCTCCTTTTATACTTCCTTTTTATTTACAGCAATGAAGTGTTCATTGCGTAACTACTGTCCTAATACTCTCTCACAATTTCCTCGTAAAGTCCCGGCTTACGGTCCGTAAAATAAGTATAGTAGGTGGTTCTCTTCTGTCTTGTCTCCTCCGTATCCACCTCACCATATACACAGCCTTCCACCGGTTCCATCAGGCCGGATACTATCTTGCCCACGCCGGATAGAATGCAGCTGTGCCCGAAAAAGGATAGCTGAATATCCTTTCCCACCCGGTTGCATGCCGCCATCGGAAGAATATTATCAAGGCAGCGTGCTTTTGTACAAAGGTCCCAATCCTCGAAATATGGGTCCTCCCAGTTGGCTGACGAGGTTAGAAGCTGCGCCCCCTTTAAGGCATAAATTCTTGCAACCTCAGGAAATGCCGTATCCCAGCAGTTCATAATTCCGATTTTTCCGATTTTAGTATCAAATACCGGAAATTCATGCCCCGGTCTCATCCATAGCACTTCCTTGCCAAAGGGATGCACCTTCTGATAATTGCCGGCTGCTTCTCCGCTGCTGTCAATCAATGCAATCGCATTGTACAGTACATCCATCACCTGATCGTCCCTCTGGGGATAACCATAGATAATATGTACCTGATATTTTTTCGCCAGCTCACCGATTCGACAAAAGCTCTCTCCCTTACCGTAATATTCGGCAAGCCTGTCGAATTCCGGCTTGTCTCCCTCACAGCCTGAGGTGGCAAGCTCCGGAAAGACAATCAAATCCGTATTCGGCTTCTCTGTCATAATTTTTATAATATAAGCACAGATTTTATCAATATTTTTCTCCTTCTCCATACGCTCGGGAGCAATCTGTGCACAGGCCAAATTTAGCTTCATTTAATCACCTCTTTCCCTGAGCTATTCATCCAGACCATAATTTTTATCACGCTTTGCATTGACCAGATTGGCCCCGCCTACCAGTACCACGGATAGCAGCAATAGCAGGATGCAGAGTGCATTTACTTCAGGTGTAACACCGGTCCTTACCATGGAAAGGATTTTAACCGGCAGAGTCGTACTGTTTGCACTGGTTACAAAAAAGCTGATGATGATATCGTCCATGGATAAGGCAAAGGATAGCATTGCTCCAGCCGTAATACCGGGCATAATGATCGGGAGCGTTACCTTCGTCAGGGTTTGCCATCTGTTGGCTCCCAGGTCTAAAGAGGCTTCCTCAACAGATCTGTCAAAGCCGGCCAGCCTTGCCCTCACGTTATTTATTACAAAGGGGATGCAGAAGCTGGAATGCGCAATAATCAGCGCTGTCATGCCCAGTGCAATCTTAATTGTTGTAAAATAAGACAGCAATGCAATACCGAGTACAATCTCGGGGATAACAATCGGGATATACAAAACCGCGTCCAGTGTCTTCTTTCCGATAAATTTATATTTCGCCATGCCGATGGCTCCCAGGGTACCGATAATGGTAGAAACGATTGTAGTCCCTGTGGCTACGACAACCGAGTTCCAAAAGGCGGACATAATATCCGAGGAGGAGGACAGGAGCTTCACATACCAGTCGAAGGTGAAGCCTTCCCATACAACATTCAGGGATGATGTATTAAAGGAAAAGACAAATAATATAATAACCGGCAGATAGATAAATAAAAATACGAAACCAAGGTAAACATTTTCCCTTTTCTTAGGCTTTCCCATGCTGCCACCTCCTATAATCCAAGCTCGTTGACATCGCCGCCGGTCTTCTTATAAAGAGATACCAGAATTAATGTCAGGATAATCATAAATACCGACAGTGCCGCGCCAAAGGGCCAGTTTCTTGCAACATAAAACTGATTCTTAATTAGGTTGCCTACCAGCATTACCTTGCTGCCTCCAAGCATTTCCGGGATATAGAAGTACCCTAAGGAAGGAATGAATACCATGATGGTTCCGGCAAAAACACCGGGCATTGTAAGGGGCAGGGTCACATGCAGGAAGGTTACACTCTTTTTGGCTCCCAGGTCTGAGGAGGCCTCCAGCAGGCTTGCATCCAGCTTTCCGATGGAGGATACCAGGGGCAATATCATAAACGGAAGGAAGGTATACGCCATGCCGATGATTACACTGCCGTTGGTATACAGCATTTGCAGGGGCTCCTTGATAATATGAAGTGACATCAGCAGGGTATTGATCACACCCTCTGTCCTTAAGATAACCATCCAGCCGTAGGTTCTTACAATGGAGCTTGTAAAAAAGGGGATGATAACAAACATCATGCAGATGGATTTCACGAATTTCCCCTTCTTACAGACAAAGTAGGCAAAGGGATAGGCAATCAGGATACAGAGTGCCGTGGTCTCAAAGGCCATTACCAGTGAGTCCCAGAATACCTTAAGATAGGTACTTTGGAAAATGCTGATATAGTTTTGCAGGTTGAATTTGTATACCACCAGCTTATAGGATTCCTTACTGCAAAAGCTGATCACAAAGATATATGTCAGAGGTATTACGACAAACACAACCATGGCGATTGCCAGCGGAAGGATATGCACCAGCTTCGGCAGCTGCCACCGCTTAAATGCCTGGAAGCTCATTTTTCTTTTTTTCCCGTTCACTGTCTCTTTCATGTTCTACCTCATTTCTGCGCAGCCCATAGCCTCATGAAAAAGACTCTGCGCATTACAAATAATAAAAATCACGTGTTACTCTTCTGACTTCATTACAATATTCTCAACCGCATGATAGAAGGTCTGGTCCATGGAATGAAGCAATACGGCCTCTTCCTCCTGCCAGTAGGGATATACCGTCGCTCCGATCCCCGGGATTACTTCCCTGGAAAGACGCTCCACCTTGATCTCCTGTCCATTTCCCATGGCAACGATGATTTTAATGACGCTTCCGATATAGATATGGTCCTTGACTATTCCGCACAGAGTAAAGCCCTCCACCGGTGCTTCGCTGATTAAAATCCGCTCCGGCCTGGCCGATACACTGACCAGCTCTCCTTCCTGAAAGCCCGTACCCTTTGCCCTGATTGTCCCGTATTCCAGAGTAATGAAAATCTCCTCCTCTGATATGGAGGCTACCATTCCGTCAAAGAGGTTGGTCTCACCGATAAAGGAGGCGACAAACCGGGTGGCCGGCTTTTCGTAAATCTGTGCCGGTGTCCCCAATTGCTCCAGTATGCCCTCATGCATGATGCCGATACGGTCACTCATGGTAAGTGCTTCCTCCTGGTCATGGGTTACATAAACAAAGGTGATACCAAGGGATTTTTGAAGCTGCTTTAATTCCAGCTGCATCTGCTTTCTCAGCTTAAGATCAAGAGCTCCCAGAGGCTCATCCAGCAGCAGTACTCTGGGTTTGTTAATCAGAGCTCTCGCAATTGCCACTCTTTGCCTTTGTCCGCCGGACAGCTGCTTGGGATACCTCTTTTCATAGCCGCTTAGCTGTACCAGTTCCAGCATCTCGGTAACACGCTGCCTGATGATATCCTTTTTTACCTTCTTAATCTTAAGTCCATAAGCGACATTGTCATAAATAGTCATATGCGGGAATAACGCATAGCTTTGAAATACGGTATTTACATTTCTTTCAAAGGGCTCCTTATTCTCCACCGATATACCCTCTACCAGGATATTGCCCTCGGTAGGTTCTTCAAATCCGGCTATCATGCGCAATGTCGTTGTCTTCCCGCAGCCTGAGGAGCCCAGCAGCGTAAGGAATTCACCCTCGTTAATCTGAAGGTTCAGGTCCCTAACAACATGATTGGTTCCATACATTTTGTTCACATTACTAAGCTCAACAATGGACTTACTCATAACCAATCCTCCATTCCTTCCTCCAATTTCAGTTTCTGTCCGGATATTTATCCAATTCCCAGTTCACGATATCTGCCTGTTTCTGCAGCCTTTTCTATAGCGCCTTGTCACCGCGCTCTCCGGTCCTGATCCGTATTGCATCCTCCATGGAGCGAAGGAAGATTTTACCGTCACCTACATTGCCTGTAGCTACCTTATCACGGATATCGGCTATGATATCCTCCACTGTCTCGTCCTTAACAACTGCCTCCACACGAATTTTTGGCAAAAGATTAATATTCGTCTTAAAGCCCTTAATTACATTCACTGTCTGCTCTGTCGCACCCCTTTGGGTTCCGCAGCCCATGACGCTTGAAATCGTCATACCGCCGCACTGCCTGTTACTTAAAATCTCCTTTACGGTTTCCAGCTTCTCCGGTCTGATGATAATAACAATTTCCTTCATGCTAATTCCTCCCTTTTTATAAAACTAACAGCCCAATGGCAAAGCTACTCGCCATTGAGCTGTTTAAAATTGAGCATATTATAATCCTTTGTGTAACACAAATGTCAATAGATTTTTATGCAAAGTTTTTTTCCATATAATTCAAGCATTCTCTATTACCTTAACCTGTAGCTCGACCAGCATTTCTTCCGTATAATCCGTAGTTGTCGGTCCGATCAAAACACATGCGATAATATCACTGTCAACCTTATAGTTCTGCTCCCTGATTAGCTTAAGAATTGCATCGTATGCGGGCTTCTCGGCCTTCAGATAATAGCCGTTATAGCAGGCACAGATATATTTTCCGGCCGGCATAACATGTCCCATTTTACGGTTTAATTTCTTCGTAAAAATGAAAGGAATGCAGGGTGAATTCACCTGCTCCGTAATTGCGGTTTCCCACGGAATAATTCCGCCCTCTCTTTCATTGCCGAGAATCGGCGCAATTTCGTTTAATGAATTCTCCAGCTCAATCATATCCTTACCGAATTCAACCAGACTTTGCTGCGGCTTATCCTTATGAATGACAAAGCGCTTCGGATACTCCTGAACATAGGCCTCACCCACCAAATTATGGTTCATAATCTCTTCCATAAATTTCAGCTTATTACAGAGCTCCTTTTTCATAATATTAAGCTCCCTGACTCTTTTTTTAAAGTCACTGTAAAGCTCATTCAGCATCGTATAGGATTTATTGATATTCTTATTATTAAAATATTCCTGTATCTGCTCCACCGACATACCCAACTGCCGCAGCTGCTTGATGGTTCCGACCTCCTCATACCGTAAGATGGAATAATAGCGGTACTGTGTAGCGGGATCGATATAATCCGGTTCAAATAATCCTATTCTGTCATAATACCTGAGCGTTTCCGCAGTCATGTTCTTGATTTGGGAAAACTGCGATACCGTTAGTAAATCCTTCTTTTTATCAACCGGTAATTTTAATTTCATCAATGGACCCCCTTAAATTTAGGTATCATGCTATTCCAGTGAAACAAAAACAGAGGATTCGCTGGCGCTCACCCTCACAGTAAGATTATATGTTTCTCCTGAATCATATCATTATTTAAATCCCGGAGTCAATAGAGACAACGGAGGTAATATTCGTCAAACCAATACATAGTACACAGCCAGTCCGTACAGCATTAAAAAGCCCGGCACTCCCAGCAGTCCATTGGTCAATATGGTTGCTCCATTGATACCTACACTATAATCATAGCCCTTGCTTTTTAATATAAGATCGACAAGGTAAATTCCCAGCGTACCGATACAGGCCCGAAGTCCAAAATTAAGAATCATATCCGGTCTGCGCCTCAAAATACAGATACCTATGAATATAACACAGGCTGCAATGATTATAATAAATATAATGCTTTCCGTACTCATGCCGCTATCCATTCCTTTCCTTACGATAGGTTTGTTTCTTTTCTTTCCTACTACATTTATATACACTGAAAGCCATTTTATGTTATTCAATAGAATAATTGGCAAATAATTTGACTATACTATTACAAAATCATATATAAGGTTGGTGATGTGATGGGATTATTTCGAAAGAAAAGGCCTCCGAAAGATAATTACCTGATTAACGAGATAAATAAGACAAAGATTGCAATGGAAGCTGCCTATTCCAACTTTCAAAACGTTGTGGACCCCGACCTGATCGACAGCTGTATCTATGAGATGAACGCTGTGCAGAACAGATACCGTTTCCTGCTTAAGGAGGCTAAAGCCACGAATACTAATTTCTGCTGACGGCAGTTTTATCCTGCATAATGATTTGCACCGGATAAAATATAAGCTGCCTCCGATCATCCGTGTGGACATCCCCGGTTAAGGGACGCCAACGATAATTGGAGGCAGCTCATTTTGCTTATGTAGCTTATATTTTTGTCTTTTGTTTTGTGATTTACCGGAATTCCTTCCGTGCTTTCGTATTTTTAAGGTAGCTGGTTCTCTTAAGTTCTCTCTGCTGCTTTTGTTCTCTACTTGCCATCCTTTGTACTTAAAAGAATCTTTGGTACTCCAGTCACTTTTCTTTTGCTTCGTAAGCTTTTGTGCGTTGTCAAATTCGATAGGTATCTCACTGAACTTCCTTTGTATATCAGCTATTTCTCTTTTGAGTGGCTTATTTATGCAATAAACCCGCGGCTCCTGTTATCAGGATTGATGTAAGTCTCATTTAGTATGCCTTTGCCGTAGGTTAAGCCCGCATAGAGCTGCTGTGTGTTGCGCATCATCGGGCCGCTCTTATCTGCTTTACTGACTCCTTCAAAGCCTGTCAGCAGCTTCTTTAAAACGGTCTCTGCGCTGTCCAGTGATTCCGGTTTTCTGCGTATGATCGCTGTAATAATTCTTTTATTCACATAAAGATATAGACTAACTAAATCATAGGATATGGCATAACTGTAATCCAGAGGTACCATCAGCTCATTGATATACTTCTGGGCTTTCTTTAATTCCCTGTCAAATACTGCAAGCTCACCCTTTTCATAGGCCTCCCTTGCCTCCCCAATTTCTGCCAGTATCATCTCATACAGGATAACAATGAGTTCACTTTTGGATGCCATCGTTATTCTTGTTGCAAAAGCCTGAACCGCTTCTTTTTTCATGTAACCCTCCACCATTAATCATAAGATAGAATCCTGCGAATGTATATCGGTATATTATGGTTTATTTCATTATATCTGCCTTATAAGCTTTCCTGTCTTATGACTGCAATAAGGAGAGGATGGTCTGCGGTCTCTGATTTGCCTGGGCAAGCATGGAGGTGCCGGCCTGCGCCAGTACGTTCTTCTGGGTATACTCTGCCATTTCCTCTGCCATATCTACGTCAGAAATACGGGACAGGGATTCTGTCATGTTCTCTGACGAGGTATCCAGATTGGAAATGGAGTGCTCCAGACGGTTCTGGTAGGCTCCCAGCTTGGAGCGGATGGCGGATACTGTGTTGATTGCGTCATCGATCAGGGTGATCGCATCCTGCGCACCGTCTGCCGTAGCAATATTGACCTTATCAATTCCAAGTGTTACCGGATCAACTCTCGGAATGCGGATAGACATGGTCTGTCCTTCATTCGCTCCGATCTGCAGGTCCATGGGTCCGGCATCCAGAACGGAGATGGTAGCCGTTAATGCAGTACCGGCCGCCGTAATAGCTGTTTTTGCTGTCGGAGTGTCCAAATCATAGTCGTTAAATTCCGTACCGGCTGTCCCCGGATCAGCATCCACTACCATGCTGAATTTATTACTGTCCGATACCGTAATCCGGTTTCCTGTAATAGAAACGGTAGCTGTAGCGCCAAACTTGGAGGAAACCAGCTCAGCCTGTGCATCCAGTCCGGTTGATGACATCTTCTCCGATATCAGACCCAGGGCGGACGCCAGCTCCGCATTGTCACAATAGATTTCTACCGTTTGATCCGAGCCGTATTCCTCTGATACAAAGGTCAAACGGGTATCCTTTGCCCAGGTGGTGCTTGTATAGCCTGCTGATTCCAAAACATCTCCCGTGTTGTCCGTATCATCGGTAGCAAACACGTGAACCCTTACCGTATCTCCTGCGTCGACAAGCTTTTTAAAGACATCATCAAAGGTATCATCTGCATCTACGATTACATCTTCTCCATTGATATTGATTGTTCCTGCCAGAGCACTTCCGACCTTGTCCGAGGTCGTCGAGCCGGTACCCAGTAAAGTTGCCTCTTTGCCCAATATAACAGCCTGTCTTGCGTCATTCGTCACCTTGAGCTTATAATCCCCCACCTCTACCGTATCCGATAAGGATACCAGATTTACCGTACTTTGGTTAGAGAAGGACTTTCTGTCAATATTCCCGTCCAGAAGTGTCATGGTGTTGAATTCCGTCGTATCTGAAATTCTCGTCATTTCTTCGCCTAACTGATCGATTTCCGCCTGGATGGCAACACGGTCCTCCGAGGTGTAGGTGCCATTCGCGGATTCTACCGCCAGCTCCCTCATTCTTTGCAGCATGGATTCCACCTCCTGCAAAGCACCTTCTGCTGTCTGAATAACGGAAATACCGTCGGAAGCATTTCTGGAGGCCTGGTCAAGACCCGATATCTGGGTTCTCATTTTTTCTGAAATCGCCAGACCGGCCGAGTCATCTGCTGCGCTGTTGATACGATAGCCTGAGGATAATTTCTCAAGGCTGGTATCCAGTGCTGAATTTGTTTTTGCTAATTGGTTGTTGGCTTTTAAAGCCGAAATGTTATGGTTGATTCTCATGAAATATCACCTGATCCCTTTCTTTTCCGGCAGCCATCCCCCTCCATGTATTGATGGTACGCACGTAATTAATTTATAGCTTTTTACAATAGATCAGCAACCTCCGTGTAGCCGATTAATTCCTTTATGAAACGGCTTTGTTTTGTTCCTTCCCGCCGTTTTCTGCCGACCGTACCGTCAAAACGACGGCCTTTGCAATCCGGTACAACATACGCTCCGTATCCTTGGAAGCCGAAGCCCCTTCCTTTCCCGGATTTTGATAACTATAGCTTTCATTCTCTCTTTGCTGCAAACCAAAATCCATTTGCTTAATGGATATGTTACAGTCCTTCGCCGCGGCTTCAACCATAGCGGTATTCTCCTTAAGCTGCTTCAGACCGTTTTTGTCATCACTGCTGAAATACCCCTTCAGCATCCGGTCCTTTAGCGAGAACTCCGCCTTAATATTGCCTAACTGCTGTGACCAGATATTCACCGATACTTTCCCTGTATCCTTCTCTCCATGAATTATGGTCAGGTTCATATTGGTTATTCCCGTGTCTGTTTCAATCGGTATCTGGTAGAATTCCCTACTGGCAAGCGTTCTTATAAATGTCATCTGCTGGCTCATTCCCTTAAGCTCAGCAAGCCGTCTGCTATCCAGGATTTCCCGGGAGCAGGCTTCCTCCAGAATTTGCTTTGTATCGGTCTCTAATGCTTTGTATGCTTCCTGCATCGAATTCTTATCAACTAATGTATCGGATAAATTATTTATTTCCTTTAGGCCATTTTCCGAATTTTCGACCTGATTTTCATTTTTGAGCTTCAACAGCTTTTTTACAGGGGATTCACCGTTGGTGAGCAGGCTGTTTGCCATGAGAATATTGAGGGGAGTGGCAGGCATCCGGTAGTCACTTAGAAAACGAATGGACTGCTCCGCATTTTTGCAAAGCTCCCGTATCTCCTGTGCCTTGGCCGCATAGGCTTCATGATCCGTCGCTTCGGCTGCTCCTGTATTCTGCAGCTGCTCCATCAGCTTTTCAACCGGCACTGTCTTCAGCTGCTCCCAGATGCCGCCCTTTGCAGCCGTCCTGTCCGCAGACGCGGTTGTTTGCTCCTGTGAGGCTGCATTCAGGGAGAGGGCGGTGCCCGCCTCTGACAATCTTGCCGGTGAAAGCTCCTCCTTTATCTGCTTTAATACCCGGTGCATATACTGCATCTGCTCTTTTACCTTAGTTTCCTCCGGGGCAGAAGCTAAGGTCTGCTCTCCGGTGTGCTGCCGATCGGAGGAGGAAAGCTCCCGTAATGCCTGCTCACTTCCGCTGCTAAATGGGCTTAGCTGGCTTGCAATGCTTTCTCCTTTTTTGGAAATACTCTCCAGGATTCCGAATTCATCGTTAATTGCCGCATTCATGCTTCCCTTTTGCCGGGTCTGTATCGCTGTCAAAAGATTGCCAAGTGTTACCTCCCTGTCAGCCTTTATGACAGCTCCGACAACGGCTCCGTCCGACTTTTCTACGTTATAGAGCAGACGGTAAATACCGATATAAGCCTTTCTCTCTTCCTCTGTAATACCCTCCTGCTTCTCCAGATTTCTTAAATAGGTGCTGTACTTATCCTCTGAGGAGATACCCTGCTCCTCCTTCATTCGGTCAATCGTCTGGTTTAGCTCCTCTACCGGCATATTCAAAGGGTTGATTCCTTCCTTTATCATACGGACTGTCACGGCCGGATGAAGATTCTTCACCAAATCGGTTACCTGTCTGTCATATGCTTTTACCTGATTTATGGAATCCGTTGTAACCTCCATCTGGTTATAGCCAAGAATACGCACGGCCCTTTTATTCGCCTCTGTGCCGTCAAGCTCCAGCTGACGAAGCAGGGAGTCCGCATTTGCAAAGGCCTTCTTAAGGGAATCCCCATATTCCCTGTTAGGTACTGTTGCCAGGGTTTCATATGCCGTTCCTGCCTTCGTATATTCCGCCTCCAGGCGGCTGCCCTCTGTAACAAGTCCCGTAATTGTCTGGCTTTCCCTTATAGACAGAGTGCTTCCCAGTGCACTTATGGGTATGTATCTTAACTTTTCAATACTCTGTGTCGTTTCCTTAAGCGTCTGGACCGAATCCCTGGAAACAGGGGCATCGGCTTCCCTTAGAAGCTTTTTATAATAGTCCTCTTCCTGCTCCCTCAAGGCATCAACCACCTTGCTAAGCTTCTCCGTCTCAACCTGAATTCCCTTTTTCTCAAGCCTGCCTGCCGCCTCCAGCGTGAGCTTAAGCCGGATTTCCTCCAGCTGCCTCCTTGCCTTCAGCTCCTCATACTGGTCATCAGTCGCCTCCACAGGTGTTTTCTCCGGGTTATCCTGTCCGTCCTCTGCATCATAGGCTTTGATTTCTTCCTGTACGGGACCGTCCGATGCTGTCTGAACCAGATTTGTAACAGGCTTTTCTATATCCTGTGTGACATCAATTAATTTCATGGCAGATTTGGTAATATCCGAAATCTCACGTGTGATATCAACCGCCGCCTTCGTGATATGTAAGGCGGTATTCGAGAGCTCTGTATTTGTCTTGTCAGCAGCGGTCTCCGTTACCTCGGCAGCATGATCAGCCAGCTCTATGGATTTCTTCGTAATTCCGGTTGCCGTTTTTATGATCTCGGATGCCATATGGGGAAGCCGGGTATTGTTTATTATTCCTGCCTCCTCTTTCCTTGCTGCCTGGGACGAAGCCTGAACCTGCTCCTTTGTATTTGTATCGGCTTTGGAGTTTTCTGCTTTTTCGGAAACCTCCGCACTTTTTCCTGTCATTCTCCCGGTTGTATGAATAATCTCCCGGGCCATCTTCGTAATGTCGGAGGAGACCAGCTCCATACTGTCAGCAGCCTTCTTAAGCTCCGGCACATGGGTTTCATTAACAGACTCCAAAGCAGCCGCTGCGGTTTTTATATCGAGGGCGGTGTCAGTTGCCTCTCCGGCTATCTTCGTTATGTTTTCAGCAGCCTTTGTGATAGCTGCCGCTGTTTTTACAAGATAGTCCTCTGCTTTCGCCTCCATAGCTGCGGTCTCGCTGCTCTCTGCTGCTGTCTCCTTTATATCAGCCTGCAGAGAGAGGAGATTTTTTATGGTAAGTTCGCATTTTTGTTGAACCGCCTTGGTGATTGTCCCATCATGAACAGAATTCACCTTGGCTATTATCTGCTTTGCAGAAGTATCAGCAGCAGTGATTAGCGGTACATCCTTAGGGTTAGTGCCCTTTTGCATGCCTTCCAGCAGCTTGCTTAACAGCTCGTCCCTGCCGGTATCTGACTTAACAGACTCCAGCTGCTTTTTGTAGGTAAAGGTTTGTGTGGTAAGGGGGAGCTTATTTTCAATCAGCCATTTCGCATCTGCGAGATTTTGCTCATTTGCCTCATATCCCGCCTCTGTAATAACGGTTTTCACTTGATTTTCAAGCTGCTTCCAGGCTGTTTCTGACAGTTCCTGCAGCCCGGTATTTCCTTGATTGCTTTTGCTGTAGTAGGCTTTATAAATGTTGGAAGCTGTTGGCTCGGCGTTGGTGGATATCAAATATTTCATAGTTTTATCATCAATGCTGCCTGCCAGTTCACCCAGGGTTAGGGCCTGTGAAAGCTGCGACAGATTTTCCTCCGTTACCGGCAGTCTGGCCTGTGTCAGCTTACTTGCAAGTATGGCGTCGATATTCTTATCTGAGGTCCGGATATTTTGCTGTGTATCCGCATACTCTGCTGCCGCATGGCTCGCCTCCTCCGATTGTATACGCTGCGCTGTATTATCCGGCACAGCTCTATCACCATCAGGTATCTTTCTCGGCTGGGCGGAAGCAATGGGTGTGATTATCTTACTGTCCGACACCTTCTTATCCTGATTGGCGTTCACGGCCGCAGCTGTTCTCCTGTCAGAGGTTGTTGCAACTTGTGCCGTCCCGGTGGATACAATGCTTCTGTCACTTCTGCTTTCCGCAGCCTGTGTAATACCTTCGGATACGACTGTCCTGTTCTTTTCAGCCTTCTCATACGGTAGGGCGCTCACGTACGCTGTACCCTTGGCATCTATCTCTTTCCTATCCGGCACTGTCTCAGTAGGTGCGGCCACTGTACTTTCCAGGGGCTTTGTATTCTGTGCTGCTCCAAAGGTATTCGCCGCTCTATACCCCGATGCCTTCATATATTGCAAGGTATCTGCATAAGCAGCTATCCTCCTATCTGCCGGCCTCCCATTTTGCACCGTATGGGCGGATGCCTCCCTTTTGCTGTCTGATGTCCTGATATACCGGTTCACATCCTCCGGTGACAAGGTCTTTTTATCCACCGAAACCGTATCCTGCGCCAAATCACTCACCTGCGCTGTTTGGTTATCTGATGGCCTCTTATATTGTATCGCATCAGCTGACACGGTTACTTCATGCTCTGTTCCCACACCCTGCGCTCCATCATCATATGTAGTGGAACTAACAACCTCTGTCCTATTATTCCGGGTTGTATCAGAGGATGCTGTTAGCCTATGATCCGATGTTCCTGTATTCTGTGCCGTGTCAGAGGAGTCCCCTTCTTTGCTGTCCGGTATCCTTTGATGCTGTGCTTCACCGGCAGATACTGCTGCCTTTGTATGTAGGGGCTGCACGTTTGAAGTGCTGCCGACTGCCGATGCAGTATATGAGTCCAGTGCCCGCTTGCCTTGTGCTGTGCTGACATAAGCCGTACTTTGGCTGGCCATATTTTCTTTATAAGCATTCATTTTAGACACATTTCTAGCCAGGCTATGCTTCGCCTGCGGGGCAGAGTCCGTTTTATCCCTTTCCCCTGCTGGTTCTAATCCATTTGTCTTCACCCGGTCAAGTGCCTCTGTCAGTCCATCCACAGTAAAGCTTTCCACAGGAAAGCCCTCCTTTTCCAAAAGCTGATAATCCTGCTCCGTAAAGGTTGCACTGATTTGTGCCAGCTTACTTTTAATATCCTGATACTGTGTCTCCTGCTCTGCCTTTTGAACCGTTTTATCCTTCCGGTCCATTAGAATATCCAGGTCAGCGGTATCTACCCGGACCGCCATAATGGTTTTTACCGAGCCCAAATCTTCCTCAATCAGCTTTAGCTCTATTTCACTTGCAGTGGCCTTAACCACCTCAAAGGTTTTTACATCTCCGGGCCTTGCATTGGTAAGGACACTATTGTCGGTAACTACCTCCTGCCCATCAAAATCAAGGGTTACCTGCTCATCGGCAGAAACCACCGTACCCGTGATAAGCTGTCCCTGCTTTGCGGCAGCCAGACTCTTATCTTTTCCGATATCCCTATTCTCCTGACCGGCAGACACCTGGTCCGTCTTACTCCCGGTTTCTGCTTCAATTGTGTAACGATAGCCCATTCTTACCCGCCTTTGTTTTTTCCTGCTGTATCTTATAACAAGGTTTTCAGGTAATATTTCGGATTTTTTCATAAAAAACTTAACCTCAAAAGCTCAGGCTGTCCTGAAAATCCCATACAGTACATGCTAAAAATTATTGGTACTACTTCTTACTGCGCACCCTATCGAATAAACATGAAATAAAGCATCATAAGCAATATTTATTTTTCTAATACCCAAACCCGCGGTGCCTTAGCAGAATGGAGGTTTTTTATGTGTAAAAGCAAGCTGATCCGGATTGTCATCCCTCTTCTTATCCTTTCCTTATTCTTATCCGTTGTAAGCTGCAGCATGGGATCAGCGCAAAAGCAGCAGGATAAATTTGATCAGTTCATGCAGGAATTGTTCCTGGAAGAGGTTCAGTCCGATACCTTATCCCTGAACTATTCCCTTGCATACCCGGAGAATTACGGTATCACCGATGCAAAGGCCACCTTAGGTGAATATAGTATCAGCCATATGAAGGGGGAACTGGTTGCCTCTGAGAATTGCCTGTCCCGACTGCTTGCATATAATTATGACAGCTTAGCTTCCAGCCAGCAGCTTACCTATCATATTGTAAAGGAATATCTGGAGGAAAGCCTTCAATTCGGTAATTATCTGTATTACAGCGAATGCCTTGGACCAACAACCGGAATCCAGGCCCAGCTTCCTATTCTGCTGGCTGAATACAGCTTCTATGATAAGGCTGATATCGAGGAGTATCTGAAGCTTTTGCCCTGTGTTAAAGATTATTTTGAGGATATCATCCAGTACGAGCGTGAGAAATCAGCCCGGGGCCTATTTATGAATGACAGTGTTGCCCTGCGGATTATTGAGCAATGTGAATCCTTCATCAATAACCCCACAGAAAATTTTTTGATTACTTATTTTAATGAACGGATTGCAAACTATGAAGGACTGACCTCCAAGGAAATCTCCCATTATGAAGCAGTTAATGCAGAGAATGTCCTGTGCTATGTAATTCCTGCTTATCAGGAATTAATTAAGGCACTTTATGAATTGCTGGGAACCGGAACAAATACGGCGGGTTTATATTATTATCCGTCAGGTCAGGCATATTATGAATGTCTTGCCAGATATAAAACCGGCTCTGATAAGACCATGGACGAAATGATTCAAATGCTTGAGAATGCAATGCAGGAGGGTGTGGCACATATTACCGATCTCTCACAGGAGGATTTAAGTCTGATCGACAAATATCTGGCCTTTGATTCTTTTCCCCTTACGGACCCGAACGATATTCTGGCTGATCTAAAGACCGATATTGCAAAGGATTTTCCTGCGGCCGTTCCGGTAAACTGCGTTATCAAATACGTTCCCGAATCACTTGCAGATTTCCTAAGTCCGGCCATGTACCTGGTGCCACCAATTGATAATTACAGCAATAATGATATCTATATTAATGGAAATAATGAAAAAACACTGTCCATGATTTATACGACCGTAGCCCATGAGGGATATCCGGGGCATCTGTACCAGTGTGTCTATTTTCGAAGTACAAATCCTGCACCCATTCGCAATATTTTAAATTTTACGGGCTATGACGAGGGCTGGGCGACCTATGTTGAATACTATTCCTATTATTTGGCCGGTATCGATGAAAACCTTGCAGATTTTCTTGCGACAAATAATATGATTATTCTCTGCATGTACGCACGCGCAGATATCGGTATCCATTATGAGGGCTGGACCCGGAGCAAAACCAGGGATTTTATTGTTCCCTATATCGGGGATGAGGAGGTGGCGGATGCAATTTATGATACCTTGCTTGAGGAACCCGCCATCTATCTTCCCTATGCAATCGGATATCTTGAAATTGAGGAGCTGCGAAAGGAAGCAGAACAGGATTTGGGCTCCGACTTTTCCGCCAAGGCTTTTCACACATTTCTCCTGGACATCGGACCGGCCCAGTTTGATGTCATCGGCACTTATATGGAGGAATGGTTAAATAATTACCGAAAATAATTCTCCGATTCAATTGCTGTAAATGCTTACAAAGATAATATCCTGCAAAACAGCCCTGGCAGGTTCACGACAACCGTGTCAGGACTGTTTTTGCAGGATATGCTGCTTTCGTTTATTTTACATTGCAAAAATCAAGTATCAGTCTCGCTGCTCCATAAATTCCGGCATCATTTCCCAGCTTCGCAAGCCGGAATTCTTTGTTTTTCAAAGCCGCCATCACATAATTATTGTGATATTTCATGATGGTTTTTGTGAGGATTTCGCCTGCCTTTGACACCCCTCCTCCAATAACAAAAACCTGTGGATCCAGGAGCTGCGATAAATGGGCTGCCGCCAGACCAAGATAATTGCAGGATGTTTCAATTATTTCAAGCGCAAGTCCGTCTTCCTTTTTGGCATAATCAAATATGTTTTTTGCACTGATTTCAGTTAATTCGCGCAAAACGGACGGGTTTGTATTTTCTGTCAGCATTCTTTTCGCCAGTTCAACCATACCGGTTGCGGAGGAGTATTGTTCCAGGCACCCCACTTTCCCGCATCCGCAGCGCCTTAACTCCTGAGCATTAACTGTAATATGGCCAATCTCTCCTGCTGCACCGTTATTTCCCGTATATATTCTGCCATTCAGTACAATTCCGCCGCCTACTCCTGTTCCCAGTGTTATAAGAACCATATCCTGGCAGCCCTTTCCGCCACCCTTCCATTGCTCTCCAAACGCCGCCACATTCGCATCATTGCCGGCCTTCGTACAAAATCCGGTCATTTCTTCCATTTTTCTATTTATATTAAAATAACCTCTGCCCAGATTCGCTGTCTCCAATACCTCTCCGCTTTCCTTCACCGGACCCGGAAAACCGACTCCGACTCCCAGGACATTTTCTTTCTTGAGATGAAAATCCTTAATTATCTTAAGTATAAAAGCAGCGGCATCCTCCAATTTATCCAAGGCGTTTCCCGACCTTCTCGTTAAAAAGCTCCATTTATGCAGGAGTTTTCCGTTAATATCAAACATTCCGGCTTTTACGGCTGTTCCTCCAATATCAATTCCAAAGCATATTTGATCCATCCCCTGCTCCTGTCTTCTATCTGTATATTCTTCTGTGAGATACATTTATTTTATTTTGAAGCGGCCTACCGTATCATCCAACAGCTGTGCATTTAACTTCAGTTCCCCTGACAGTATATTCAAATCTTCGATTGCCTTCAGCTGGTTACCGGTCGTCTCATTGATTGCAATGGACGCCGCCGCTGTCTGCTGGGATACTGCGGATATATCCTCAATGGCTGTCAATGTATCCGCCCTGTCGGCTTCAATCATATGCATTATTTGAACTATCGTATCAACATTAGACAGAAGACCTTCCACATGGCTGTTAATATCACGAAAAGCCTCCTCCGTATGGCTGACAGCGGTCTCCTGTTCCCTGATGATGCTGTCTGCTTTGCCTGCAGTACCGGCAGCTTCCTTTGTCTGCTTCTGAATATCCTTAATGAGACTCTCAATCTCATTAACTGCACCCATTGACTGGTCCGCAAGCTTTCTGATCTCCTCCGCAACGACCTGAAAGCCATATCCTGCTGCTCCGGCTCTGGCTGCCTCAATTGAAGCGTTCAAAGCCAAAAGATTGGTCTCTGTTGCTATATCATTGATGGTTTTCACTATATAATTGATGGTCTTGGATTTGGATTCCAATTCTTCCATATTCCCTATGAACTTAGAGGTTATTTCCGTTGTTGATTTAGTTTTGACATCCAGTGTTTGAATCGATTGAATTCCTTGTTCGATGCTTACCTTTGTTTTATTGGCAATTACATTGATTTCCTCCGTCTTACTGCTCACATCCACAATTTTCTTAGATAAACCATCCATCTGCTCCAAACATTTTTGAGAATCCTCGGCCTGCTGACTTACCCCCAGCTGTATATCGTTCATCGATTGTGTAATGCCTCTGATCGCATCGGTAAGAACTTCCGACGACTCATTGATCCGGCGTGAAGAAAGGGTAACGGATGTACTCCGGGACCGGATGTCTCCGATCAATTTTCTCATCCCCTCAATCATTGTATTTAATCCTTCGCCTAAAATGCGAAATTCATCCTGCCGTTTTACTTTAAATATGATTGCCAGATCTCCGTTTGATACTTTTTTTAATTCGCCGATCATATATCCGATCATCCGCTGTATTCCAATGGATATAAAAAATCCAATTATAATCGCAATGATACTTGCAATAACAACTATTGCAGCAGTAAGCCCCCGGATAGTGTCCGCGGCCTTCATAATCGTGCTTTCCGGGATTAATGCGCATAGCAGGGCTCCCGTATCTCCGACCTTGGAATATAAATAAAGATAGGCTTTCCCCTGAAGGTTTATAAAGCTGCTGCCCTCCGAATCCCCTGAATTCACAGCTTTCTGATAAAAATCTTTTTGAAAAAACACCTTCTCCGTCGAAGCTTCCAACGCCGTATTAAGTATTTCTCTTCCGTCCTCCGTAACAAATCCAATTATATTTTCTGTTCCCAGGTCCAGATTATTGATAATCTCCTGAAGGGTGGCCAGTTTAATGTCAAACAGCATAACCGCATTCCCGGTAGAAAAACCTCTGACATACCGTACCGCATACTCTTCGGTACCTGTGCCAAGCTGTTCATCAAAGGCTGAATCACTGCCGACCCAGTGGCCTTCCCTTAAATTACCGGCCAGTCTGCTTCCCTCCTCCGACTCCATAAATTTCGGGTACAAATCTGACTTGTCGGTACTGGAGGAGGATAATACGGATTCTGTTTTTTCGGATAATATCCAAATATTATATAAGAATTTATTCGTAGAAGTTTTTGTAGCAAGGGCCAGGTTTATATTTTTCCTGGCATTACTGTAATTTATAATATCATTATTATAATTACCATTGGCAAATTGCCTTATTTCTTCATCTGCCATATATTCCGATGACATTTCCTCCACCGCTTCCATTCCAAAGCGTAGATATTCACTTGTCATCGCTATACTCTGCAGGCTCGACTCCCGGGATAGTTTCAGCAAAGCATCGGAGGCCTTACCATAAGAAATAATACCGATTATGATAACAAAGCAAACCGGAATCATAAATGAAATAATCAGCTTTACACTGATACTTTTATGTGATCTTTGATCCTTAATCCTACGAAATATGCTTTTCATATGGTATCCCGCACCTTTCTTTTCCAGAATAAGCAGCCTTCAGTGTTGGGCCGGTATCACAGGCCAAGCTGTACATATCCCGGACAAGGCCGCTTCATCACCGATAAGAATAAAATCATTATGCAGCTGCAGAATCGAAGCAGGAACAGCCGGAGTAACCATACCAAAAAAGGCGTCTTTCACCATATCCGCTTTATCCTCACCGCTTACGATACAGATGATTTTTTTGGATTGCATGATTGTTTTCATACCCACTGTATAAGCGTACCGGGGAACCTCCCGCTCATTACTGAATAGTCTGGCATTTGCCTTTATCGTACTCTCTGACAGCTTCACACAGTGAGTACCGACTTCATAGCTTTGACCCGGCTCATTAAAACCGATGTGCCCATTGTGCCCCAGCCCTAACAGCTGCAGGTCAATTCCGCCCAGAGCTTCAATGATCCGATCATATCTTTTGCACTCTTCTTCATCATTCTGTGCCATCCCGTCAGGAATATAGGTTGAATTGGTAGCAATATTAATATGCCGGTAAAACCGGTGATACATATAATAGAAATAGCTTTGGCTGTTATCCCTGCCGACCCCTTTATATTCATCCAAATTCACAGCACGAACTCCTGAAAAATCCAGATCACCTTTCTGATACCACCTGATAAGCTGCTCATAGGTTCCGGCGGGTGTAGATCCCGTGGCAAGCCCCAGTACACAATCCGGTTTTAATATGATCTGGGACGAAATCAAATTCGCGGCCTTTCTGCTTAATTCCTCATAATCCTTAACTTTATAAATATTCATTCTATTTCTCTTTCTTTCCTGTTATCTTAAGTTTCAAAGCCTCATTTTCCATCGTTCTCAGCATATCCGTATACCAGAATATCACTTCCCCTAACCGGGACAGCTCCGATTCTTTATATTGCTTTCTCCAAATTTCCTTATACTCACGAAACCAATATTCGATTTTTTCGGCAAGTGTAAATGCATCCTTACTCTGGAAAGATGCCTTCTGATATCCGTATTGTACTGTCTTAGTTATCAAAGCAAGAAATAACCGGATGCCTTCGGCTGCCACCAGATAGGCCTTTACCCTTTCCCGTCGAGCAGAATCCATTCTTCCTATTATCCGATACATAGCTTCAACCGCTTCCTCCAGATCTGTTCCTGTTTCTTCCAGCTGCTTCGTATCCACCCTGCTGAAGTACTCTGCATCTTCTCCAAGCTCTATCCTGTTTTCACATGCCTCCTTGTATTGAACAAGATGCTCCCACAGCAGATGATCCGCTTTTGCTATTCTGTCCACGGCTGCGACAAAGCCCCTGGATGGATCCAGATATTCCAATGCCGAAATTCCCCGGTTTATTTCGTCAAAACCGATTACTTCGGCGTTCCAGGAAAAAGCAGCGCCATAAATCATACCGGCGGTCGAAAATTCGGGATGGTTAATATGTCCGTAATCCCCCCAGTCCGTATTCAAAACACCCTCTGCCTTATACTTATGTGCATACCGGCTCATTGCAAGTATATTATCATATGAAATGCTTAGGCTGTTTATCAGGCGTTTCCAGCCATGCACCCCGGGACAAACATACTGCCTTACTCCCAGATCAGAGAGCTTTTTAATATTATCCTCCTTTGGCTGCGGGCTGTAATCCCAGTTCAGGCAGACGGCATCCTCAGGGAGACTCTTAAATGCTTCCGGAGCATTGATAAGAATATCCCCCCAGAACATCGGCTGCTTTCCATGCATTTTTACAAAATCACAGAGCTGTTTCAAAAACCCTGTATACATCTGCTCCTTCCCTATCCGGTCAGACAGGCTTTTACTTCTTCCCTTTCCCAGATCAAAGGTTTCATCCGCACAGATATTAATCCTTTCCGAAGAGAATAACGGAAGAAACTGCGTCAGCATGTTTTTTATCATTTCAAAGCTTTCTTCATTTGAAACATCCACAGTATGATGCAGCATTCTGTTTACATAGGAGAATTGTTCCTGCTCGGAGCCCTCCAGCTCACACAAACCGGAATAGGTTTTCGTAGATAATATTTTGTGTAAATGGCCGAAGCTTGCTATTGACGGTACCAGCTCGATATGCAGTCTTTGGCAGTATTCATCCAGCATAAGAATTTCTTCCGGTGTAAGAGGTGTATCATCCCTCCAGACCTCACTGAAACCCTTTAACAAAAAGCTGTGTTCCATATAGAGCTGCAGCTGGTTCAGCTTATAAAAGCTCATCCTGTCTGCCAGCTCCTTCATTGTTTTCAGTGTGGGGATCCTGCCCCTGGTTACATCATAATAAAAGCCTCTGTTTTGGATTTCAGGATAGTCGATTATTTCAAGACCCTCCAGGATCGCTCCCTGCTGGATAATTATCTGGCGAAGCGTCTGAACGGCATATAATAATGAGCTGCTGCTTCCTCCGGTTAATACCACCTAATCCATCCGAATATGAATATGGTACTCCTGCGTTCTTAGCTCCCCGGAAACAGTCAGTACTACGGCATTGCTCTCCTGATAGAATGATTTTGTAACAGGAAGCGTAAAGCCCAGACTTTCCTCAATCTGCCCTTGTAATATTGTCGCATAATATAATTCCTGAAGGCCCAGCCTGCTGTCCAGTTGAATCACCGTATCATACTTCAGTATGAACTTATGACTATTGGTGCTGCATATCTGTGGAACGGGTAAAAGATACATATTCACAACCCTGCCTTTCGTTTCATATAGTCTATATTAACACTATCCTGCCTGACCAATATTCAATTCCCATGTCACAAAGAAACAGTTCCATCTCACCCTTTTCCGGCTTAAAATTCATGTCAATATCCCATACCGAGAGCTCTTCCTTCCCAATTCTGAAAGAAACCTCTCTGGAACTCCCGGCAGGCACCATAATTTTTGCAAAGGCCTTAAGCTCACAAATTCTTCTTACGGTGCTGGACTGTAAATCCCTGATATACAGCTGGGGGACTCCGTAGGTATCGTAACTACCCTCATTTCTTATATGAAAGCTTATATTAATTTCTTCCTTTTCCAGCTCCGGGATTGATATTACTGTACGGCTAAGCGCAGCCTCCTGATATAACAGCCTGGAATATGTCAGTCCGTAACCAAAGGGATACAAAGGCCTCTTTTCCATATTATAATAGTTCATGGCCGCATAGGAGGCTTTATAATTATAATAGACCGGAAGCTGCCCCGCATGGTGCGGGATTGAAACCGGAAGCCTTCCGGAGGGAGCGGTTTTTCCGAATAAAACTTCGGCGATTGCCTGTCCTCCCAGCATACCCGGATAAAAAGCGCAAAGCAACGCCTGTGATTTATGTGCAATTTCCGGAACGGCATAGGGTCTTCCCTGTATTAATACCGTTATTACCGGCTTACCGGTACGAAAGACAGCTTCTGCCAGCTCCTTTTGATATCCCGGCAGTTCCAGGGTGGCACTGTCAACTCCTTCTCCGCAGTCCATCCTTACCTTCCCGTCCGTTCTTACGGCACCGTTGACATCAAAGGAAGCACCCGAAAAACGGCTTGACGAGCCTCCCAGAACAAGAACAGTAAGATCACTGCTGCCTGCTGCCTGTGCTGCCTGTTCAATTTCAGCTCTTGCCGATATATCATAACCTGTTCCTCTCTCCAAAGATACCTCTTCCCGATCAGGTATATTCTCCTCTACGGACAAGGTGCAGCCTCTTCTGTATTCGATGGCAAGGTTATCTCCGACAAGCTCCTTTATGCCCTGCAGCACCGTAATGCCTGATTTTTCCCTTACCGGAGGGGAGTAATCTCCAAGCTGATTATAAAGATCGTCTGCATTTGGCCCGATCACCGCAATGGAGGATATCTTATCCGGGGACAGGGGAAGAATATTATTCCTATTCTCAAGCATTACCACCGACTCTCTTGCCAGCTCAAGACTCTGGGGATAATTGCTGTAGCTGAAGCTTTCCGATTCTTCCGGAGGCTTCTCCATATAAGGTTGTTCAAACAGTCCCCGCTCAAATTTCAGCTCAAGCACCCGCCTTACTGCCTCATTCAGCTCTTCCATACCGATCAGGGAGGCCTTTACCGCCTCCTCCAAACGGGTATATCCTGTATCCCACAGGCTGACATCGACTCCGGCTCTTAGTGCAAGTGCTGCCGAATGCTCGGAGACTCCTGTGATAATATTCAGACAATCGATTGCCATTCCATCAGCCATGATAATGCCCTGAAAGCCCATTTCTCTGCGCAGCAGATCCGTCAGCAGGGCTTTATTTGCATGGCAGGGGATTCCGTCAATCTCATTATAGGCCGCCATAATCGCTTTGACACCTGCGCGGACACACTCCTTTGCCGGGGGCAGATGTATCTCCCGAAGCTCCCTTTCTCCGATTCTTGCCGCACTGGCGTTAATCCCCCCCGTACCCTCTCCCTGTGCACAAAAATGCTTGGCAACTACGGCAACGTTACTGCTTTGACATCCGCTGACGGCGGCACCCGCCATTTTAGAAGCCAGAAAGGGGTCTTCACTGTAGCATTCCTCACTCCTCCCCCATCTTGGGTCACGCAGTACATCCAGTACAGAGATTAAAGCCAGATCCACCCCCATACCGGACATCTGACGCCCGCACACTTCATAAGCCGATCTGACCAGCTCCGGATGAAAGGTTGCTCCCATTGCCAGATTAACCGGCAGCAGATATCCGTCCAAAGCCTGATGCCCATGGGGGCACTCACTGCTAAGCAGCATAGGGATTCCAAGTCGGGAGTGCTCCAGGACATAACGCTGAGCCTGGTTATATACCCGGATTGCAGCTTTTCCTTCAATACCGTTGCTGTAGTTTCTTCCGGACCAGGGGTCCGCACGGTACAGGCCGTACAATACCCCTAGTCCGCTGTATCTCTTGACCTCTTCCTTAAATTCCTCCGTCAGGGTAAAGCCGTCGTCCCTGCGACAGTAGCAGGAAAAACCATATAGCCTCTGGTTCAACTGCCCTATTTTTTCCGTCAGAGTCATTCTGGAAAGAAGATCCTCTGCTCTTTCCCTTAAAGAAAGGCTTTTATTCCTGTATGCTTCCATCTTCCTTTAGAACCACCTTAAATGTTTTAATTTCATATGGCTTCAGTGTAGCGGTGAAGGTTTTTCCTGCTACCGGTATCCCGCAAAGCTCCTCCTCCACCAGATTGCATTCCTTTACACACAAAAGCTCCTTTTCCATGGTTACCTGTATTTTAGTCAGTGCATTCTCATATTCGTACAGCCTAAGTATAATCCCGCTCTTATCCTCCGCCAGCTTAACCGTTTCGAGCATGACATTCTTTTTATCAATGCCTGCAAAGGAGTACTCCTTGCCGGGAATACCTCCGGCGAGGGCAATGGCGGGCTGATTTAGCTTTGCCGCTTCCAAGGCAGTGCCGCCCTCTCTCCAGCCGCCTCCGTGGGGATAGATGGAATAAGTAAAATAATGCTCCTCCCGGTCCGCTGCAGGATTCGGCTCAATTCCCGATTTTATCAGGGTTAGGGCCATATTGCCGTCCTTGACGGAATGACCGTATTTGCAGTCATTTAAGATACTGAAGCCGTAATGTCCCTCCGACAGGTCCGCCCATTTATGCCCGCAGCTTTCAAATCTTGCCGCATCCCAGCTGGTGTTCTGATGGACCTTTCTTGTCAGATTTCCAAATTGAATGTCAAAGGCTGCTTCATCCGTATGGACATTAACCGGAAAATGCACCTTAAGCAAATGCTGATTCTCCTTCCAGTCCACATAGGTCTGAAAATCAATTCTTCGGCTGTCCGAATAAAAGATTATCTTCTGACGGATTATCGAGCTGCTGTAGCTTCTCTCAAGCTCCAGCACAGCCCTCACACTGCCCAGCTCTGTCCATTCCATTCTGCTTAAATCGTCGGCATCATAATATTTTTCCGTATAATAAATATCAATATCCCAGTTGTCGTAATAAATCGGTTTGTCCTCATAGACGCGCAGATAATTCATGCACTTTCCTTCCTGTACTATCTCGCGCTCATATTCCTTATCATAAACCGAGGCAAGCATACCCTTATCGTTCAGATCAACCGAATAGAACGGGGTTTCCAGGTGGTTGCCCGTCAGGGTGAATTTAACCGAATTTATTTCTTCCTCCGATACGGCATAGGTTCTGCTTCCCTTGGAGGGAAGCTCCTTAAGATAAACAAAGGCGCCGTCCGGCGTCTGCTGAACCGGATAATAATTTCCTTCTTTATCGACGAGGGATTTTGCTTTTATATCTGACAGACAGATGATATCATCCCTGTGAAATCCAAGGGTGTTATATACCGTGATTCCGTTTCCGTCGGGCGTCATTGCCTGAAGACGTTCCTCTGTCAGACTGCTTCCCATGGCCTCAATCTGCTCATATTCCTTCTTTGTTACTTCATAAACTTCTTTAATCGAGCTTCCCGGTAAGATATCATGGAACTGGTTCAGCAGAATATTTTTCCACATTGTCTCCAATTCCTTATCCGGATATGGAACTCCCTTTGTAAGAGCCATGACCGATAACAATTCCAAATCCATCAGCATCAATTCACTCTTGCGGTTGGAGCGTTTATTGCGGGCCATTGAGGTTAAGGTTCCCCTGTGATACTCGAAATAAAGCTCTCCTTCCCAGACCGGAAGCCGCTTATTATCCCTTACACGTTCCTCAAGCTCCTCAAAATATTTGCCTGAGAATTCCTGTCTGACCTTCGGAATACCCTTAATTCCTTTTTCCATCCGCAGGGAGGTCTCCAGCATCTCTCTGGTAGGACCGCCTCCTCCGTCACCGTACCCGTAACAAACCAGAATATCATTGTTAATGTCCTTATTCTGGTAACGCCTCCAGCCTCCCATAATTGCGTCCGGATGCAGCATTCCGTTATAGGTTGTCATAAAGACATCTGTGCTTTGGCCCACCGAAACAGTGGTGATAAAATGTGCCAGGATTTCAGAGCCGTCAATACCTCTCCAGATAAAGGTATCGTTCGGCATTTTATTGAACTGGTTCCAGGCCAGCTTTGTACTCATAAAATAGTCTATTCCGCATTTCTTGGCTATCTGGGGAAGAGCTCCTGAATACCCGAAGACATCCGGATTCCATAATACGCGGTTATCTACCCCAAATTCCTCGCGGAAGAATTTTTTCCCATATATAAACTGACGCACAAGGGACTCTCCGGAGGTAAGCACATTATCCGCTTCCACCCACATACCGCCTTCCGGCTCCCAGCGTCCTTCTTTTATTCTTTCCTTAATTTTTTCATAGATCAGTGGATATCTTTCTTTCAAGAAACAGTAAAGCTGCGGCTGGCTGGACATGAATTTGTAATTCGGATACTCCTCCATGAGCTTCAAAACTGTTGCAAAGCTGCGTCCAACCTTTTCACGCGTCTGTTCCACAGTCCACCACCAGGCCACATCGATATGGGTATGTCCAATGCAGGTCGCAATCACCTCGTCATAACCGGCCATATCCTCATACAGGGCTTTACTGATATAGCTTTCCGCATTCTCAACCGACCGGTAAAATAGCTCTGAATAGGGCCTTCTTAGATCCAGCCTGTTTATTGTCTCATTCAGAACCCGCTCAATATCCTTTCGGGTTTTATCATCCTTATCCCATCTGGAAAAGGCGTTCAAAGGAACAATCAAATCATAATACAGTGTTGTTATTCTTGGATCAACCTCCAAAATATCTACAAGCAAATTAAATTCCGCATGCAGGGTCCCCGTATAAGCCTGCAGGTCTAGCTGATAGGTATGGCCCTCTTTTGCCGCAGCAGCGATCAAAACTTTTCTATGATTCATATCTATTCCCTGTACCGGGTCATTATCGATAAACAGTAAAAACTGAGGATTCTTTCCATCATCCCACTCATCAATCTGAGTCCTGATATTCATCCAGATCTGTTTATTATCCAGGCTTTGCGGTACCGTGAATTCCGCATGAAACCAGTAGTGCTCATCCGGCCCGTACCAATGCATCGTCCGGCTGTCAAAGCTTTTCCATTCTTCCTGCGAAGCCCGGGCTTCCTGAGGATATACAAAATTTCCTTTCTTATAGCTCCAATTGTTTACAGGTATTATTTGTACATTTGCCAGTTTCTGCAGCTCATCGCAGATAACTTTAATTCTTTTATCCAGAAAGTCCATAGCATATCCTCCTGCAGCATAAATCATAATTTATTAATAAGTTAATTATATTGTATCACAAAGTCACTGTAACAGCGGATTTTCCTTTGTGAACTGTATCAGCCTGTCAACCGTTGTGAAGGCCAGTCCCGTTACTGTATCCGCACAGCCATAATAAAGGGCAATTCTTCCGGTATCCGCATCTGCAAGTGCGGCACACGGAAATACAACATTCGGAACATCCCCGACACATTCGTAAGGCTCATAAGGTGCCATAATATAGTATTTTGACCGATATTTTACCTTCCAGGGCTCATCGATATCCAGAAGCGCGCAGCCCATACGGTATACATAGCCGCTGCAGGTTGTAATCACTCCGTGGTATATCAGCAGCCACCCTTCCTCTGTCTCGATAGGCACCGGCCCCGGACCGATCTTGGTGGACTGCCATGCCGATTCATCATCCTTGTACACAGACATAACATGTCTGTGGTGGCCCCAATATTCCATATCCTTACTCTGGCTGCAGAAAATGTCGCCAAACGGTGTGTGTCCGTTGTCACTGGGTCTGCTTAACATTACATATCTTCCGTTAATTTTTCTGGGAAATAATACACCATTACGGTTAAAAGGCAGAAAAGCATTTTCCAGTTGATAGAAAGTCTTAAAATCAAAGGTATATCCTACGCCGATGGTAGGACCGTGATATCCGTTGCACCAGGTGATATAGTAGCGGTCTTCAAGAAAGCAAACGCGGGGATCATAACGGTATTCTCTTTTCAAAATCTCTTCCTCATCTCCAAGAAATTGAATCGGTGTTTCGTTAATCCTCCAATTGACACCATCCTCGCTGAAGCCTGCGTAGATATCCATGCTGACCGCCTTGCTGTCACAGCGGAATACACCGGCATACCCGTCTTTATATTGTATCACGGCACTGTTAAAAATACTGTTTGAACTTTTAATTGCGTTTCTTTGTATGATTGGATTGTCACTATAACGCCAGACCGGCATCTCATATCCTTCCGGCATATCCTGCCATGGAATATTCGGCAATGAAGTCCCGATTATTCTGTTCATCCCTAAAGCCTCCTAAATATATTCATTAAAAAGCGGCAGGCTGCTGCTTTTTTAAAACAAAGTACAGTATGCAGCCGTCCCGTCATAGTAAAATCCCATGCTACATAAGGTGCCATAATAATCAGAATTAAGGGCAGCATGGGATTTTACAGGTCCGCGGCGGAATACGTAATAATTTACGCCCGGAGTATTACTATAGATATCGCGTATCTATAGCGTTATTTTTATACCGGCTGTTAATACGCTGCATCAATCTGGGACTGTGCTTCGCTGATAATCTTATCAAAGCCGGATGCATTTAATTCGGTAACCATATCTTTTACTAACGCTCTCGGTTCTTTTGCGCCGGTTAATAAGGTACTCTTATATTTCTCGTATATTGCGGTGCAGTTAGCGATTTCTGTCTGGATGTTCGTAGTGTCAAGCGTAAAGCCTAATAAAACGGAAGCCTTTGCGTTTGCATTTAATTCCTTCACCTCATCCCACTGATTGAAGGTCGTATCAGCAAGTGGTGTGACATTAAAGAAGGTTCCCTGTGTATAGCCTGCCATACTCCAGTCACTATTCAGCTTCTCCACCTTATTGTCCTCGGTGTACTTGAAGTTTTCGCCTTCAAGGCCATAATAAAAGGCGTCTCTGACATAAGAGTCCGTATTGATCAGCTGTAAAAATTCAAGGCATTTTTCAGGATATTTGGAGGCTGCATAGATTGCATTCAAGGAACCGCATACCGTATCGTTTGTAACAATCGTATCACCGGTCTGAGCCGCAACCGCTTCTACACCCATGTTCGGGCCCCATGTGGTCTCTGCTGCCGAGGACCAGCCCTGAGCTGTCTGCAAAATCCGGTAATCAGATCTTTGATCCAGAGACGGTGCATCCGCATTGATTATACCATAGTTATACCATTCATTTAATACATCCAGCTGTGATAGTATATCTTCCTGTTCAAATACGCTTACAACCTTACGGGAAGTATCATTATACGAAACCCCCACAATCGGAAGACCCAGACCCATCAAGTCATAGCTCGCATATACAACATTTGCTCCGTTCTTATCCAGAAGGAAGGGTGCTGTTCCCTCGCCATCCTTGATTTCCTTTAATTTGTCCGTTAAAGAAGCAAAGGTGGTAAGATTTTCGTAATCGACATTATATGTATCTACAATTGCTTTATCCCAAACAAAATACTGTGTGGCGGAGCTGTCTTTATAGGTTGGAACCGCATAATTCTTTCCGTCAATGGAAGCCGCCCTCCAGTAGTCCTCCGGAATAAGACTGTATAAGTCGGGAGTCGCCGTCTTAACCAGCTCTGTAATATCATAAAAAGCACCTAATTTTGCAGTGCTGGCATATCTGGAGCTGTCTGTAAACAGAATGTCAAAATATTCTCCTGAATTGACGATAATATCTCTTCTGTTATCCCAGTCTCCCCAGGCAACCACCTCAACATCAATATTTACACCGATTTTTTCAGCCAGATATTCATTGATATGTTCCTGCCAGGCATCATAATTTGAAGGCATGCCGCTTCCGACCATGATCCATTTTAATGTAACCACCTCATCATTTGAAGCTGCTGCTGTCGGATCCCCTGCCTGACTTGTCGGCTGGCTGCCTGTATCCTCAGAATCCTCTGCTTTCTTGGAACAGCCCGCAACGGAAGCAACAAGCATTAATAACGCAACCAATAACGCTAATGTTTTTTTGAATTTCATGATTCACCCTCCTAATTTTCATAAAATAATTTAATATATATCTAAACCTTCCTGTCCGTGAGCTTTGCTCAGGCCTGAAACAAACCTCCAAGTCAGAAAAGATTTATCCCGATCAGCCCTTTACCGCGCCAATTGTCAAACCCGATACAAAATATTTCTGAAAGAACGGATATGCACAGGCGATGGGCAGCAGAATAATAATCGCCATCGCCATACGGACTCCTTCCTGCGGCATGGTATTTGCATATTGCTGAAGACTTAAACCGGCAGTGGGATTACTGGCCAGATATTCAATATCTCTCTGGATATTGTTCAACAGAGCCTGCAGCGAGAATAAATTCTTACTTGAGATATACAAAGAAGACTGGAACCAGTCATTCCAATAACTAAAACAAAGAAAAATGCCAATCGTTGCAATTACCGGCTTTGATATCGGGAGTACAATACGTATGAATATTTTCAACTGTGCCGCTCCGTCAATTTTAGCCGATTCAATCAAGGAATCCGGTATTGTGGTCGCAAAAAAGGTTCTGCATATGATTACATTAAAGGAAGAAACCGCAAGGGGTAAAATCAAAGCCCAAATACCATTCTTAAGCGAAAGTATATTTGTATTGACAACATAGGAAGCTATCAAGCCTCCGTTAAAAACCATCGGTACAAATACAAGCCATGCCATGAAACCATTCAGCTTATAGGTTTTTCTGGAAAGCACATAGCCCATACTGGCCGTCAGCAGGATACCTAGCGCCGTCCCTGCAACGGTTACTAATACCGAAACCGCAAATGCCTTGAATATGACCAGCCGCTCTCTCCATAGAAATAAATAGGATTCCACTGATAATTCCTTGGGTATCAGCTGATATCCATAATGTGTGATGGATGATTCCGAGGAGATTGAAATCACAAAGACAAACACAACCGGTATAATACAAATCATTGACAACACAAGAAACAGAATATTTAAAATATAATTAGTAGCTTTGGAAACTCTATTCAATTTAGAAGATGCCTCCAAAGCTTTGCTATGCTTACTCATTCCAACAACCCCTTCCTAAATAATCGCGCTCTCATTGTCAACCTTTCTTACAATCCAGTTAGCCAGCATAACTGTTATAAAGCATGCAACAGACTGGAAAAAGGTCGCGGCCGCTGTCATTCCCACCGGAAGGTTCGCCTGCAGGTTACTGAAAATATAGGTATCCAATGTTGATACTGCGTTATAGAGTGAGCTGGAAACTCCTCTTGGTATTTGATAAAACAATCCAAAATCCGAATAGAATATCCTTCCAACGCTTAAAATGAACATCATCACAACAACTGTTTTGATACAAGGCAGAGTCACATATTTAATTTGCTGCCATTTTGTCGCCCCGTCAATTACCGCAGCTTCATAATAGGTGGAATCAATTCCTGTGATGCTTGCCAGATAGATCACCATATTATAGCCTGTCATTTTCCACATCTGCATAAAGGTAAGAATAAAGGGCCAGTATTTCGACTCCATATACCATTGAATATTATCCTTGCCAAAATAATTCAGCACTCCGTTCAAGATACCTTTATCCATGCTTAAGAAGGCATATACGAAATAGCTGATTACAACCCAGGACATAAAATAGGGAAAGAACATCAATGTCTGGTATACCTTTGATTTCCACTTGCTGTATAAAAGACTGATCATAATTGCCAGGGTAACCTGTATGAATATTCCCAGGACAATAAAAACGATATTATAGCAAAGTGTATTTCTCACCAGCATATAGATATCCTTTGAATTAATTAAGTACTTAAAATTGCTCAAAACCCAGTCACTATGAATTAGATTATAGAGAAAGTTGTGCCCGGGAAATATCTTGTAATTCTTGAAAGCTATAATAATGCCGAACATGGGCAAATAGCAGAATAACAAATACCAGACCACAGTCGGAAGTGCCAGTAATGACAGCTCCGTATCATCTCTGCTCCACTTCTTTTTTTTGATTTTAATTTTTTTAACTTTTTTCATGTTGTTCACAAAACTTTCCTCCAGCTTTCTATAGCTCTGTCTGAAATCATATTAACACAGTGTATTAATATTTGCAACATAAATTTTAATATTTTTATCATTTTCTTTTAACATAATTGTAAGATCGTTTGCATATATTTATAAATATTGCACATAACTCCAACTAATATTATATGATTTTATGGCTTTATACCTAAATTAGCCAGACTTATTCTCTTGATGATTTTATATTTTATTTTTAACATTGTTTACATATATTAATCAAATTGTTAAATCGGATGTAAATTAAGATTGTTAATTCCAAGAAGCTATGTTATAATGTTATTTGATTAATAAAAATATGAAAAGAGGATTTATATGCGCAGAGTTACCATGCAGGATGTTGCTGATGCCCTTAATATTTCAAGGGTAACCGTTTGGAAAGTATTAAATAATCAGCCCGGGGTATCTGATATTCTGTGTAATCAAATATTAGAAAAAGCAAGGGAAATCGGTTATCTTAAACCCGGGATGCCATATCCAGACAATCCCTCGGCCCAGTCCATATCTGAGGAAGGACCGTCCGTTGGTCAAATGACTGTATCAGTAGTTGTATCACGTCCCGAATCTTCTATCTTCTGGATGAATATTATCCATCAGATAGCTAAAGAACTGGATAAATCAAATATAAGTCTCATGTATACCTATCTTCCCTCACAAATAAGCAGCGGATATACACTTCCCGGCATTTTAACCGGCGGTTCCATACAAGGAATTATTGTTTTAAATGTTTACGACCATGACTTGCTGATCATGCTGAATCAGCTAAGGCTGCCAAAAATCTTTCTGGATATGCCTTCCTCCCTGTCTTCCGATATTCTGACAGGGGACCTGTGCCTGATTGAAGGCAAGTCCAGTATTTACAGAATTACCAACCATCTCATAAAACAGGGCTGCACAGAAATCGGGTTTATCGGTGATGCCGAATATGCCCTTACCAATAAGGACCGTTATGATGGTTTCATTAAGGCTATGGATGATAACAACCTGCCGGTCAACCACGATTATAACCTGACTACTAATATCGGTATCTATACTTATGCCGAAGAAATCAACAGCTTTCTGGCCGGTATAAAGCGTATGCCCAGAGCCTTTGTCTGTGTCAGCGACTATGTTGCACACTTTGTATTAAAATATTTGTCCGATCGCAATTATGCAATACCGGATGATATAGCAATATCCGGTTTTGATAACAGTACGGAATACCCCGGTATCGCGGGTAAATTAACTACTGTGGAGGTTAATACTCCCGCCCTCGGAATCCGCCTTGCCAAGCAGCTGCAATACAGAATTTCTTATCCGGATGCACCGACTGAAATTAATTATATAATGACCAAAGTAATTTATGGTGAAACCACTCATATTAAATAAAACCAGCCCTAATCCATAATTAATACTGAACAAACGGCCCAGCAGAATTCTCTGCCGGGCTGTTTGTTTTAAAAGGATAAGATCTATACGAATGTTTACTTTTTGACTGTGACCGTGAATTTAACAGTTTTTGTTTTGCCGCTGTAAAGCGTTATCTTTGCTGTTATTACTGCTTTTCCTGCCTTTAATCCGGTAATGGTACCATTCTCATCGACAGTCGCAACCTTCTTATTATTTGAGGTATATGTAATTGTCGCTCCGGCAACTGCTCCGGCTTTTGAGATATCCTCCAGGGAAGCAACCTGAACCAGTGTAAACGGAAGCTTTACCGTTATTTGTGCCTTGCCTGTGCCCCCGCTTAAAGAGAGGGTCTTCCTGTCAACAGTAACCGTTATCTGG
Organism: Bacillota bacterium; assembly: GCA_023407175.1. Next base: position 73,212 of record JAEYMU010000002.1, on the reverse strand, counting down.
TCTCTAAGACTTGTGATCATATCTGCGGATGCCTGCCCGGTTAACGCCACATAATCAGAGCAATGAATGATATTGACATTGATATATCCATCTTTATCAACCGTATATTTGCTGCTGTTAGGTAAGGTTTCCAGCTTACCGGTTTCCTTATTATAATGATACAGGTATACCTTTGTTCCCGGCTCGATTCCCTGCTGATCTCCAACATAGATTCGAATATTAGACTGTGCCGGTAATACCCCTTCATGTGCAAAATTTATTATCAGTGCACTGCCCAAGGTATTCTCCCCAAGAGTATCCGCATACTCCTTTGAATCCTTTGCTAAGGTAACATCCAGCTTCAGATTGACGTCCGAGATATCCCTGTCGGAGGCTGCAAGCATCTCCCGATTGAAGGTCCAGCTGTATGCCTCTTTATTCTCATTATTCTTTACTGTTACCGTAATGCTCTTATTTTCATCCTTCGCAGCCCTTAATATGGCAGCCTCCAGGAACAGATCGCTGTCTTTGCTTATTTCCTCTGAAGGTACTTCAAGGTTTATACTCAAAACATCTTTTTCGGCGATTTGCTGCAGCAATTCCTCGGAAGCCGTAATTAAGTTTCTGCTGCCATTCCCGTCTGCTATCAATTCTGCCGTAACTACCAGCCTGCCGTTCTCATCAACGCTCGGTGTCGGTGTTGCAGTCGGTGTCGGCGTTACAGTCGGTACTGTAGTCGGAGGTGTTACAATCACCGGAGCATAAATTGTAATTATTATTTCCCCGGTAATTCCAGAGCCGTCTTCGGCAACAGCCTGAACTGTTACAGTTCCTGTTCCGTTTGCCATCAACAAACCATTTGCGCTGATAACGGCAGAGCCTGTGCCATTGATTACATTCCAGGTAACTGTCTTATTATCAGCATCATTCGGAAGAACCTCCGCTACCATCTGCAGGGTATTTCCTACATAAACACTGGTTGCTCCGTACAAACCGCTTACCGTTATACCCGTAATCTGTATATTTCCACGAACTGCTACCGTTACTTCACAGGTCGCCGTAAAGCCTCCGTCAACAGTTGTCACCGTAATCACAGCGGTTCCCGCTGATACCGGAGTTACCAGGCCGTCCTGCGAAACCGTTGCTATTCCCTCATCGCTTGATGCCCAGATAACCGCTTTATTTGCCGCGTTCTCGGGTGCGATAGCCGGTATAAGAGTTACACCAGTTCCGCCTTCTGTCAGTGTAAGCGTATCCGTATTTAAGGTTACACCGGTAACGGGTGCCGGCGGTGTATCATTTACATTTACCGTTACCTCACAGGTCGCTGTAAAGCTGCCGTCGGCAGTCGTTACTGTAATCGTGGCGCTTCCTGCGGATACCGGGGTTACCAGTCCATTTTGGGATACTGCTGCCACACCCGAATTGCTGGATTCCCAGCTTACTGCCTTATTTGTCGCATTATCCGGAGTAACAGCCGGTATCAGCGTTACGCCAGTGCCGCCTTCTGTCAGTGTAAGCGTATCCGTATTTAAGGTTACACCGGTGACAGAGACATCCTCTGTCGCCTCTTCAGTTACAGTTACCTCGCAGGAAGCTGTAAAGCCTCCGTCCTCCGTTGTTACTGTAATGGTTGTTGTACCGGCGGATACCGGAGTTACCAGCCCGCTCTCTGAAACTGTTGCCACTCCAGGGTTACTTGAACTCCAGGTCACATTTTTATTGGTTGCATCATCAGGATATATTATCGGTATTAACGATACCGGCTGGTCATTCTCGCTTAGAGAAAGGGTTTCCGTGTTCAGAGTAACGCTTTCCACGTTCACCGTCTCCGGATTTACAGTAACCTTCATAGATGCAATTTCTATTGAATTTGTCTGATAGGAAACATGATACTCGCCCGGAGTATCCGCAACGAATATTCCGTTTATGCCGGCACCGAGTGTTCCTTCATATGCATAAAGCTCCACACTGTATAAACGGATTGCCACATTGCTGCTTCCCTGTACCGACGCAGTTACATAGATACGATACAGCCTTGCGGAATATAGCTCCGAAATATCCCTGGTAACTTCTGTCTGTGTATTACCGGTAATGGAGCTGATAGTGGTCCAAATACTGTTATTTGCCAAAGCCGTATTTCTGGCTGATGAAGTCAGAGTATTCAGATAAGCAATATATTCGTCCTCCGACATTCCAACCGCTTCTGTATTCAATATCTGCAGGCAATAATCCTTCGTATTATAATCTGTAGACTCTGAGATGCCCGCATTCAGGGAATACCACTGTCCTACCACCTTCGCCTCGCTTAAGGTTATTGCTGCCCAGCCGCTGCTGCCGCCATAGCACCATTTTGTCGATGTATCTCCATCAAACATTTTATCGACACTCTCGCTGGTTCCTGTTTGCCCCGAGTATCCTATAATAGTAGAACCGGTTGCAGCATTTGTCGTTGTTATGAGGCTGCCCAGTTTGGATTTGGGATCTTCTGTATTTGTAGGTACATAAGTTTCTCCGTTGTCCGTTGTGATTACTACTTTCGTTATACTCGATACTGTAATCTGGTTTTTCAGATAGCTTGCATCAATCCAGTCTGCACCGGTAAGATTAGCAGCCAAATTGCCTCTGAAGGTTCTTGCATTTGCATAGTTTGTATTCAGAACATCCAGCAGCTGATATTGTGCGCCATCCTTTTCATAGGTCAGATCAGCCAGCGCGTCTTTGACAATTACAGGCTGCTGGCCTGAGTAATAAATTCCATAGGGCTCCGTTGCATAGCCCATTAAGCCTACTTCATACAGGTATCCATAATTATAGCTGCTGCCATAGCTGCTGTACCTGTTATATATACTGTCAATTGTCAGTTTATAATATCTTCCGTTTGCCGGCGTACTGAATACATAATTCTGTCCCGAATTTGTATTCGTTAAGTCGGACCAGGTGCCTACTGCCGTATAATTTACTCCATCCTCTGATACGGAAATAGTCACTCCTGTCGGATAATAATAGGTGCTGGACATTGTCATGTTGAATTGTGTAAGCGTCTGCTTTGATCCGAAATCAAATACATAGGAGTCACCGGCGATTACTTTTACTGCTGTGGTGGTAACACCGTCATTAAATTTCGTTTCGCTGCAGGTGGCTTGTGCCGCAACATTCGATTCTACCGTATCCATAACCGGTACAATTGTCTGTGACTTAATTGCATTCATCAAGATACCTTCGGCGGTATTGCCGGAAAGATCCATCTTGCTGTTTTCCACATGAACATTATAAATATTGGTATATGCATTAGGATTTGCATATATTATTTGGCTGATCTTACTGTTATCAAGATATAAAACGCGAAGATTTGTTATATCCGTGATATCAATGCTTGTCATTGATGTACCCGACAGATAAAGGTTCGTTAACGCAGTGCATCCGGTAAAATCCAACTGCAGACTGCTGTTCTCCAGATCAATTGTTATAAGTGAAGCGCAGTTTCTGATATTCAGGGCCGTAAGACCGGTCGGAAGCATACTATCGGTGACGGAAGTAACCGCTGTCCCCGATATATCCAGAGATGACAAGCTGCTCATCATACTCAGGCCTGTCAAATCCTTCACTCCGGAACCGGAAAGATCCAGACTTCCGCTGTAATAAATCACATCGTTTAAGGTACTTCCCACCTTATCTTTTATTATTGCAAGAAGTGCTTCATCCGGAAAATAGCTGCTGTCAATTTCCGCATCAAGAGCCAATGGCTGATCATTCTGGAATACATAGCTGACCGGCTTTGACACATTACCCTTATAATCCGTAAGAGTAACTGTTAACCGGCTGATACCGGAAGGCAGCTGCTGGAAGGCAGACCAGTCATTATTTGTCTCTCCATGGCTCTTCACACCTCTGGTATAAGAACCCGAGGAGGTAGTACCGCTTGTCGTTGTATATGTATAGGAAAGGGTATACCAGTCAGAGCATTTTACCGGTCCGGTAAACTTCCGGTCAGTCATCTTTCCGTCATAGGGTGCACAATAACTATCGTTAAGCTCACCATCATAGTGAACGGCTGATGCTCCTGCCGGAGTAATTGTCATTGAATAATCCGCTCCGTCAGCCTCTGCCCCGCTTGGAACAGCAATACTTACGGAGGACGCACCGTTAACCGCGGTAGCTGTATAAACCGTACCGGTTTTCTTCACCTTTACATTAACTGCGGTATTACCGGTAAAGCTGCCTAATGCATCCCACGAAACAGCCAGGTTACCGTCTGTTGCGTTTACCGTCACATTAGTTACAGCTGCGGAATAATTATAAGCCGCAACGGCCGGAGTACTCTCGGATCCGTCCGCACCTACCGCAGTAACCTTTACTGTGACAGAGCCTTCCGCATCATAGGTATCCTTGATATAATACACATTATCATAGATACCTCCCATGTAATATTCCTTGCCGTTTATAACAGCATACACATTATACTGCTTTACAGAATCATAGGATGCAAGATCCCAGTTGATTACCATTTCACCGGTATCATATGCTTTAGTGACCGCAAGTCCTGTCGGAGCAGCCGGAGTCAGGTCATCACCTGAGGTATATTTTAGCTCTCCGATATGCATCTGATAATTAGACGCTTCACCCTCGAATACCAGCCCCATTACGGAAATGGATTTACCTGCATAGGAGGACAGATCAACCGTAGCCGTAACCCAGCCGTCCGACGCCGCCGTTGTATTCGAAACCGGAAGGGTGGTAACGGTATAGGTATTATTCACCGTATCGATACTATCGGAAAATACCACTCCAAGGCTCATGGAAGCAGCATCGGAGGAGGTCTTCTTAAAGGTCACGGACAGCTTTGAAGCAGCCTCAACCTCCAGATCAGTCTTATAAAGATGCAGGAAGCTTTTGGCTGAGCTATCGATTGTGCCGTATACAGCCAGCGACGAACCTCCCTTATATGGATCGACCAGGGTAAAATCAAAGCTAGATGCGGTGCCGTCCTTAAGGGTTTTCTTATAGGTGGTACCATAATCAAAATCTGCCTTTAAAGCAGCCGTTCCTGTCGTTTCAAACCACCACTGCCAGGTCGGCAATATATCCTGAAGATTAATATTCGACCATTCATGTTCATTTGAAATAACACCGTTAATACCATATACAAGTCCGTGACCTGTATTAAAATTTGTAACAAAGGTATCTCCGTCAATGACAGAACGCTCGGAGATAAATTGTGAAACACCCGGAAATTTATTCGTGGATACGCCTACGGATGCATCTGCCGATATCGCAGAATTCTTAGGGCTGCCGGAGGAGCCGGTCCACCACATCTGCTCCCGCTTAATGGCCATCCACTGATATGCATCCTGTTCACGAAGTTCATCGGAGGTTCCTAAATCCTCATCCAAACCGGCATGAACAAAATCCGTTCCAAGGGTTGCGATGGATGCTATCACCTTCCCTGAGCTTAAGAATTTACTGAAGGTGTTCGTCCATCGGTTGCCGCCTGCCTCAACGCCTCCGAATAAAGCCTTTATTCCGTTAAGACCGCTGCTGTTTAAGCTGGTAATGCTGCTGGTTATACCGGAGGCAGTCCAGCCATAATCCAGGAACTGGGAGTCCGCAGCGCCGGAGGTCATATAGCTTGAGGTTGCAGAACTGGATGCATCATACCACTGAATATATAGTCCTGCATCACGCATTGACTTCAGAAATGCCTGAAGCGATGTTATATCCGTACCGGAGGGTCTGTCATTGCCTTCCATATTGAAAAACCAGCCGTCAAACCCAAAATACTGTGCAATTTCAATCAGCTTTTTTGCATATGGATAAGTTCCATCCGCATCCTGCTGTATTAAGGTTTTCCAGCTCTGATATGCCCGAGGCTGGAAGATACATCCCAGGGATAACACACCATTTTTATGAGCTGCATTGGTATATCCGGCATTCGGAAGATTGATCATACCAAATTCAAAGTTACGCTGCGTCCAGTCCGATGTTCCGGCACGCTCCCCGGCAGCGTTATACAAACTTTCTGTATTTTCTGTAGGCATTCCATGCCAGGAACCGTAAATATCAATATACTGCCAGTAATTAAATAAATACTGGCTGAATTCATTGGTATAGGAATAGCTGTCATAGAATGAGTTTCCATAGTCTCCTGTTAAGGTTAAATATTGAATATCCGAACTCAGGGAAGGATTTGCCTGTGTAGCCGCAACCGCCTGAATTCTGCTCTGCAACGGTACTCTGGCACGAAGTTCATCGGCATATGGATCCGTTTCAGGATTCCAGCTCAGCAGATCCTCCGCACGGTAGCCATGCTGGAACGGCTGATTTTCCCCCTTCGCACTCTCCCCAAGGTACGGGTAGGTATCGCCCGCATAGCTAACACCCGGAGTATAGGGCAGCGCCATGCACAAGGCCAATAAACCAGCCATGAATTGCTTGAAGAATTTCTTCTTCATAGTTACACCTCCATAAATAAAATTTGCTTTCATTCATGCTTTTTGCGTATTCACATAAAATATAAACCGTTAAGCATAAAATCATAGCCTTATGATAAATACTGTTATCCGTGAAAACAATTCGAAAAAGTATAGACTGAGTACAATAATTATAGATTTTGTAATTTTTCTGTGAAGGCTTTGTAAATACATAGCTTATATATACATTAAATGGGATTTTGCCTTGGCAAAAATCCCATTTAATGTATGATAATTATTCTATTATGCTTATCTGGTCTATTCTCCGGCAAGCCATTTATCAATCTGACTTTGCAGCTCATCCCTCAATCTGTCTATTCCGGCTTCTTTCAGCTCTTCAATAAATTTAGGCAAAAAAATTTCTGTATCCAGAGTGCCTGTCATTAATCCCGCATAGTATTTATCATTCACTTTTCTTATTGCCTCCAATTCCTCCGAAAACAAGCTGCTGTCATAAGTAAAGCCCAGAAGATTGGATTTTACTGCTTTACTGTTGAAATCGTTATACTGTTCCCATTTATCAATAGGGTCATCCGCCGTTAAATCAAGAATAAACCAGTTGCCCTGGGTATACTGGACACCGGAATATCCGCTGTTTTTTGCTATTACAATCCGGTTATCGTCATCCCGTGTATAATGTACCCCTTCAATACCATAATTGATCAGATTCCTTACCTCTGCATCCGTATTCAACAGATTTAAAAAAGCCACTGCGGCCTCCGGATGCTTGGAGAATGCATTTACCGCCATAATAGCACCCTGGCTGGATTCATTTGTGATAACAGCATTACCGACCTGATGTGCTACCACCTTATAATTCCGGTTATTTGACCAGGTAACCTCCGAGCAGGGACCTCCGCTGGCCATATTCCAGAATACTTTTTCACCTGCCTTGAACTCACTGCTTTCCTTCAAAGCCGCATCCATGTTAATGTATCCCGCAAGATAATATTGGCGAAGCGTTTGCAGCACACTCTCCGCCATTTCCGTTTCAAATATATCAACCACCTGAAGCTGTTGATCCTGGGACTGTACCATAAGCGGAACAGAGGAATCCATCACATATTCCCAGCCGCTTAGTGCAAAGAAATTATGTACCTTGCTGTCCAGCTGCATTACCGTGTAGTCCGGCTCCAGCTCCGCAATCATCTTAAATAATGGTTCAAGCGACTCCAGGGAATTATATTTTGTAATATCAATATTATATTTTTCAACCAGCTCCTGGCAATAAATCCACCACTCCGGAGTAGCCAGCTCTTTATTGGTAGGGACACCATAGATATTTTGATTAACCGTTACTGCATTCCATAACCTGCCGTCCACGGCCTGGTACAATTCTGTCGCAGTGCTGTCCAGATATCTGTTAAGAGAAAGGAAAGCACCTTTTTTTGCATATTCCACATATTGTTTATCATAGGTAAAGATTATATCATAGTCCGAGGATGTATTAATGATTGCATTCATCCTGCTTTCATAATCCTCCCAGTTGATTTTTATATATTCCAGCTCCACATTGATTTTCTTTCTCAGAATATTATTCAATGCATCCTGAACTTTCTCCAGATCATTATCGGGAGTGCCAATTGTATAGTAGATCAGCTTTACCGGTTCTTTCTCCTGAGTGTCGTTTTTTATTGAAGTTGTCGTACATCCGCATAGCATAGATATAATAAGTATAATAAGCACAATTGAATTTGCTTTTTTTGGCATTTTTTACACCCCCCTTTCCCATTTTTTGTCTAGATTATAGCTTAATATGAGCAAAAATACTATATATATTTTTATAAATCTATAATTATTATACAATATCTATAGTTTTTTACTTGTGCTTTTTCTGTCTTCGCGCTATATTTAAAATAGGTCTGGCTTGGAGAAAACTAATGTTTAAATTCCTGAAAATTGAGATAAACCGAAAGTCCTATATGATTTACAGCGCCTTCATTCTATTCTGCCTATTGGAAATATCCGTGATTTCCATTGCAAATATATGGGATAACGAACTCAAAATCACATACAACAGTGCAGCAGAATATTTTGACTCAACACAAAATAACTTTTCAAAGGCTGTATCACAAATTGATAACTACTATTTAACCCTCTATTCTGATCCGTCCCTTGTACAGGATCTCACATATTTCATGGGTAACAATCCTCAGAGATATCTTTCCAACCGGCTTGTCTCGGAAAGCACCGCGGATACTTTATCCATTCTTGCAAATTTTAAAAATTTTGTCAGTACAAGCAACTACGCTATTGATCAGATATATTGTATATCAAACGGATATGTATCCGCTATCAGCTATGACGAGTCCGGAACCTCTTATTCTTTCAACAAGGGAACTCTTGCCGATATTCAGAATATGTCGTCAATCTCTGCAGGTGTGATCTATTCCAAGAACGTTTTATCCTATAATCAGGTAGGCAATCCCATTGGTGAAATAGCTTTTCGGATTAATACTCAAAACGCTTTTTCACCCAAATTGCCGGCTATCGTTAACTACTGCGTACTTATCGATGACAATAACTGGCATGTATTGAAGGATGAATTCAGTCTAAGCTCCTCTGATTGGCTAAATCCACTTTATCTATCCAGCAGCACCTCCGGAACTCTTCGTTTCAGCACCTTTAAATCCATGAAATATTGGGTTTTTGTATCCAGCCAATATAATTATAAACTAATTCTGGGAACCGATACCGGTTCCGTACGAGCCAGAATATGGCCTAAGATTTTAGTCATCGAACTGTTATTGATACTCATATGTATCATAACCTTAATTATATATGGCAAAACTCTGAGCCGTGATACGAGAAAAATCCATCATATCCTTGAGGTAATGGAGCATACTCCAAGCAGCAGCTTTGAACGAATCAACTGCGTCGGTTTAAAAAATGAATATCTTTTGATTGCCAGTTCCTACAACCGGATGGTTGCCAGTCTTGAAGAGCATATACAGACCGAATATCTGTACCGCATCAAGCAGCAGGAAACCCAGATGCAGGAGCTTCAAATACAGATTAATCCGCACTTTCTGTATAACACACTTGAAATCATACGCTCCCGGTCTCTTCTTGCCGAGAACAATCAAACCGCTGACGCTATTCAAAGTCTTGGGCAGCTTTACCGCGAGTATACCCGTCTTGAAAATAATATTACAATGGATCAGGAAATCGTTCTTTTGAAGGCATATTTAAATCTGATATCACTGAAATATGAAGACAATTTCTGTTATCAAATCGATATGGATGAAGAAACTTTAAAACTGGAAACCGTAAAATTCTGGATGCAGCCTCTGGCAGAAAACTTCATAAAATATGGATATACCCCGGAGAGGGAAATGAATCTGCTGATTATCACAAGTGTCACCAGCGCAAAAAAACATATTATAACAATCGAAGATAACGGCAAAGGCATGAGCGAAGAGGAAATCAGAAATCTAAATGAAGAGATCCAAAATGCAGACGTAATTAACAAGGAAAAAATTGGCGTTCTGAATGTAGCACAAAGGCTGAAATATTTCTATCACTCACATGTTAAAATGTATTATCAGTCAAACGAGATGGATGGACTTTCAATAGTCATCGAGATTACCGAAATGGAGGATAAAGATGTGTAAGCTGCTCATTGTTGATGACGAGCCCTATATTATTGACGGCCTGAAAAAGCTGATTTCTTGGGAGGATTATAATATAACCCGAATTGAAACGGCTACAAACTATGTCGATGCTGTGTCAAAAGCCCTTGAGCTTAAGCCTGATATCGCTCTTTTTGATATTTGTATCAATGATAAGAATTGCTTTGATATTATATCACGGTTATCATCCCTTCATTTTACGACAAATTACATACTGATCAGCGGCTTCAGTGAATTTGAGTTTGCACGTCAGGCTTTAAAGATCGGGGTAAAGGATTATCTTTTGAAACCGGTAAATAAAGATGAGCTGAAAAATGTTCTGACACGGGTCATTATTGAAGAGCTTCACGGACATCTCCCTGAAACAAAAAAGACAGAGGATCGTGATCCTGTTCTGCAAAAAGAATATTCTGATTTTTCCAGACTCGTCAATAAGGTATTGATCATTGTTCAAAATGAGTATCGCAACAAGCTCAGTCTCAAAATTATAGCCGACCGCTTCAAGGTAAATTCAGCTTATCTGGGACAGGTATTTTATAAAGAAACACAGATAAAATTTAACGAATACCTGATGGCATACCGGTTGGAAAAAGCACGGAGCTTAATACTGGATACGGACGATAAAATATCTGCCATATCTTTTAATGTCGGATATACAAATGTTAATTATTTCTACCAATTGTTTCGCCAATACTATAACATTTCGCCCTTGGAATTTCGGGCTTCTTCCGGAATCGAAGTCTATGACGAAGATTATATACCGGAAGAAGTATATATGAATGCGGAAATCAATCCGGATTAATATGAGGATCATGAAATATAGATAACAGAGTCCGGCTCCTTGGCACAGCCATGGGTTACTTCGCTATCATTTCCATTTTATCATGTCAGTTTTCATCCATCAAACACTTAACTCTTGCTCCATAAGCGTCAGAAAATCTTTAAACCTATCCTGATCCTCCCTGCTGCCATACAGGTTCACACACAGGGTCATTTTATCATGAAAGCTGGATATCGCCAGCTGAAAATGCGGTCTGTATTTGATCGAGCCGCAGATAAAGGCACTCTTAACGGCCGAGCCCTCAAAATTAAGGAGCTCTTCTTCTATCCTACCGATATTCGTCATGCATATGAGCGGATTATTAAGATGCTTTTGCAGCAGCCCATAGGCCAGTCTTCTGCCACACACCTTATATAGGGTATCCAGCTTAAGAAATGTACTGAGTCCCAGATAATTATCCTTTTTTGCCTTCATTGCCTCACTGACCTTCTTCAAAGTCAGATCAAAGGCTTCCCCTTTGTCTACGGCGATGCTGACAATTACGGTTGACGAAAGATTGGTAAGCGCATGAAGGCTTTTATCCTCAAGATACCTTCTCATATCTATCATAATCGGCAGATTAAGTACTTTTCCCTCACAGGCAAGCAGCCTGGTAAGTACCCTGAAATATGCCGCAAGTACTACATCATTAACTGTTGCGCCCTGTTCTTTGCTGTATGCGTGTATTTTTTTAAAGCAATCCTGGGACAGCTCACGGATCAAAATAAACGGGCAGGTATTTCCGTCCCTCCCTCCATTCCGGCTCACATGCTCCGCTCCGGTCAAAGAAGCTTCCCCTTCTTTTTTACTCATAGGAAATGCATCCATGCTGGCCTGATTATTATCCTTGTTATGGCGAAGAAGGATTTTCAGTCTGTCCCACCGGCTTATTCCTGCTATAATCCTGTGAAATCCTCTGTCCCCATCGATAACTGTATCCGCCGTATCATCCGGATTTTCTGCGATTTTGGAATATAGCCCGGATAAAAGATACATGCACTGCTTTATCCCGGCACCGTCCGTTACCATATGATTCATAACTACAGAAAGCGCATCCTGCTTTGCTTTCAGCAGACATACCTTTATCTGGAGCCCCGTCAAATCGGTTTTTGAACAGGTAAATTGATCGAAGTCCTCTTCCTTGTCCACTGTACAAAAAAGCTCCTTCCATTTCTCCTCCTCCATGTCCTCCCAGTATGCTTTCCCGCCTAAATTCCGGTAGGCTCTGGATAGCATCGGTATGCTTTTTACTAAAGCCCTTACCGCCAATTCCATTGTCTGTGTATTAACCTTTTCTTCAAATCTTATCACGCAGTGCAGCTGATGATCATTAAAACCTGTCGTATCGTACAGATACTGCAGGTGATCAAATATTTCCGCATGATGTCTCATAGCCCTTCACCCGATTTCCTAATTATTGTCCTATTAAAAAGTAAAGAGTTTTACTTTATGCTTTTAATATATTTGATTTCTTGTAAAATGTCAACACCGGGACAACAGCCGGAATAAATATTTTTTTGCTTAAGCACGATTGTCGGGGCGGATTGAATTGACAGGTATAAAGTATTTATTTATACTTAATTCAATGGGGTGAAATGTATGGATACTAACAAAAATGAAGAAAAAAAGAAAATACCGATGCGGGAATTAGAAAAGCTGACTCATATGTCACGGGCTACAATTAACTTCTATATCAAGGAAGGAATTTTACCCAAGCCTCATAAATCGGCGAAGAATATGGCATATTATGATGATGCTTTCATTGAAAAGCTTAAATTTATTGAAAAAATGAGGACAGCTGATTTTACGCTGAATCAGATAAGGAAGTTAATTCATTTTGATTCCAATACGGTTAACAGCTTTGGTTTACAGATTCTTGAATCCGTTAATACCCTGCTCCCTTACGGTCAGGACGAAGCTGCGGTCAGTATCCGGCAAATAGAGGAGCTGGGCTTTGATGACGCTACCATAAAGGAGCTGATGGACCTGAAAATAATTCTGGCCATCGATAAAAGCAATACGCTGTTTCCTTCCTATAGCCTGACCGTATGCCGCTTCATAAAATATTATATTGACCTGGGAATTCCTCTTGCCATTGCAAAGGAAATGCTGACAAAGCTCCAGGAGTTGGCTGATCTTGAGAAGAATGTATTTATTAATTATATCAGAAGCCCAATGCTTGAGAAAAATGTTTCTCCCGAGGAGCAAAGAAGGGAAGTGCAAAAGTGTATTGAGAATATTAACGGTCTTCTTCCCATCCTGCATCTCCAGTTAATCAAGCTGCCGAATGAAAACCTGCTCCGCTTTGAAAGCAATACAAAGAACATGGATAATCAATAAATATTCTAATATAAAACAGAGGGTGTTTTTGAAACACCCTCTTGCTTTTTCTTACCTTTCATAAAGCAGAACACCAATTCGGCAACCGCGCTCTAACAGATTTCCGCTCCTGCCGGCATCGGCTTCTCCGGTATCATCAGTGCCAGATTCCCTTCTGCATCCTCCGCACAGAGCAGCATTCCCTCTGACAGCATTCCGGCCAAGGTAGCAGGCTTTAGGTTAACCACCACCATAACTTTCTTGCCGACCATCTGCTCCGGCGTATAGTGTGCCTTGATGCCGGATACGATTTGTTTTACCTGGGAACCGATTTTCACCTGGGAGCAGAGAAGCTTCTTCGACTTCTTAACCTCTTCACAGGCAATAATTTCACCAATCTGGAACTGAAGCTTGGCAAAATCATCATAGGTAATCTCAGGCTTTGCTTCAATATCTATCACACCGCTTTCCTTTTCCTCGGACTGGCCCGCCTCTGTCTTTCCTGCTTCGCTGCTGCCTTCCGGCAGAGCTGCTGCTTCCTTTTCCTTCATCTCTTCCACCTTCTGTAATACCTCCTTAAGATCAAGTCTTGCAAATAATATCTCCGGTGCATCCGTTACCTTCGTGCCGTCCGGGTATAAACCATAGCTTGACAGCTCCTCAAGGGTTCTGGCTCCGGTGTTAAGCTGGGCCAGTATTTTAGAGGCAGTTTCCGGCATAAAGGCATGAAGAAGACTTGTTCCGATGCAAATGCTTTCCGTCAGGTTATAAAGTACGGTTTCCAGACGGGTCTTCTTTGCCTCCTCCTTCGCCAGTACCCAGGGCATGGTCTCATCGATATATTTATTGCAGCGCTTAAATAAGGTAAAAATCTCGCTGATTGCGTCTGCTACACGCAGCTTCTCCATCTTGGCCGTTACCTTCTTCGGGGTTTCCAGAGCCAGTGCGGTCAGCTCCTCATCCACCGGCTCTGCCTCTTTACCATTACGAACAGCACCGCCGAAATATTTATTGGACATGGAGATGGTCCGATTGACCAGATTGCCAAGGGTATTGGCAAGGTCGGAATTAATTCTTTCGACCAGCAGCTCCCAGGTAATAATTCCGTCATTATCAAAGGGCATCTCATGAAGTACAAAATACCGGACTGCGTCTACGCCAAACAGCTTCACCAGATCATCGGCATAAATTACATTTCCTCTGGACTTGCTCATCTTATCCCCGGCACTTCCCTGCATCAGCCACGGGTGGCCGAATACCTGCTTGGGCAGCTCTACGCCAAGTGCCATCAGCATAATGGGCCAGTAAATGGTATGAAACCGCAGAATATCCTTACCGATCAGATGTAAATCCGCAGGCCAGAATTTCTTAAATTGCTCCGTGCTGTTCCCGTCCGCATCATAACCGATACCGGTAATATAATTACTTAAGGCATCCAGCCACACATATACCACATGCCTGTCATCAAAATCCACCGGGATGCCCCATTTGAAGGAGGTACGGGATACGCAAAGATCCTGAAGTCCGGGAAGCAGGAAATTATTCATCATCTCATTCTTTCTGGATTCCGGCTGGATGAATTCCGGGTGGGTATTGATATGTTCAATCAAACGATCCGTATATTTGCTAAGCTTCAGGAAATAAGCCTCCTCCTTGGCCGGTGAAACCTCCCTGCCGCAGTCGGGACATTTGCCGTTCACCAGCTGGGACGGAGTGAAGAAGGATTCACAGGGAGTACAATACATTCCTTCATATTGGCCTTTATAAATATCCCCCTGCTCATAAAGCTTGCGGAATATCTTCTGAATTTGCTTCTCATGCTCTGCATCGGTGGTACGGATGAATTTATCATAGGAGGTGTTCATCATATCCCAGATATCCTTAATCTGGCCCGCAACACCGTCCACAAATTCCTTCGGTGTAACCTTCGCCTCCGCCGCCTTTAATTCAATTTTCTGTCCATGCTCATCAGTGCCCGTCTGGAAAAACACCTCATAGCCCTCAAAGCGTTTGTAACGCGCAATGCTGTCCGCCAATACAATCTCATAGGTATTCCCGATATGGGGCTTACCCGAGGTGTAGGCGATTGCGGTGGTAATATAATACGGCTTTTTACTCATTTGCTTTCTTCCTTTCCATCTTTATCCCTAATTTTGTTTTCTATTATTTTACCCATAAAAGCTATGGCTTAACAGGAGATCTTTTAAGGCAATAAAAAACTCCCATCCTTAAATTATATTAAAGACGAGAGAAAAACCCCGCGGTACCACTTTAATTTACCCCTGCCTCACGGCAAAGGCCTCCCTAACTGCAATTTGCTACAGTCCGGCAGTATAACGGTTGCATCCGTCGCAGCCTAAGAAATACTTCCTCGGTGCGCAGCTCCAAGACCATCTTCAGCAGCTTCATCGCATCTGTTATATTCACAGACGGGATATGAAATCCATCTCCCCTTCTCAGCTTACCGGGGTTCTCTGTTGACCGTTCCTTCTGCCTACTCTTCTCTTCCTAGCCTTTTTTCCTTATTCTTGTCAAAGTATACCATGCTGTTTTTGCTTTGTCAATTGCTTTGCCGGTTACTTAAGCATCTATAAAGATACCGCTTTCTCCAAGCAGACGGATTGCCTGCTCAAGGACATCCTCATCCTGAACCAGGGCCATCCTCACATAGCCTTCCCCGGAGGGTCCGAAGGCACTTCCCGGGGTTACGATTACTCCTGCCTGCTCAACCATATCCATGGCAAATTGACTGGAGGTCTGATAGTAGGAGGGAATTGCCGCCCAGACAAACATGGTTGCCTCCGGTTTTGTTATACTCCAGCCGATGGAATTCAAACCGTCGCATAAAATATCTCTCCGCCTCTCATAGATCTGCCTGGTTTTAGTCACACACTCCTGGCTTTGTGTAATTGCGGCGATTGCTGCCTTCTGGATTGGCAGAAACATTCCGTAATCCATATTGGATTTTAAGGTCTTAAGCTTTGAGATCACTGCCTCATTTCCTACGCAAAAGCCGGCCCTGGCCCCGGCCAGGGCATAGGTCTTCGAGAGAGAATTAAATTCAACTCCTACCTCCTTTGCCCCCGGGAAGGAAAGAAAGCTTCCGCATTTCCTATTATCAAAAACCAATTCACTATAGGCATTGTCATGAAGAACAATGATATCGTATTTCTTCGCAAAGGCAATCAGCTCCTCATAAAAGCTGTCCGAAGCCATTGCCGTGGTAGGATTATTCGGATAGGATACAATCATTAATTTAGCTTTCCGTGCTACTTCCTCCGGAATATCCGAAAGCCGGATCACATATCCGTTCTCCTTTCGTTGGGGCATATAATAAAGCTTCGCCCCGGCGATGCGCGGCCCGTCTGAAAATGCAGGATAGCAGGGGTCCGGCACCAGTACGGTATCCCCCTCATCAACGATTGTCAGGGAAAGATGGGCAAAGCCCTCCTGGGAGCCAAACAGGGAACAAATCTCCGTTCTCGGGTCCAAATCCACCCCATATCTTCTTTGATACCAGCCGCTTACTGCCTCCAGCAGGTCTGTACGGTCATTAATTGCATAGATATAATTTGATTTATCCTGGGCGGCGGCGCACAGGGCCTCCATGATATGTTCCGCAGGTGGAATATTCGGTGCTCCCACACTTAAATCAATGACAGGATACCCCTTTTGCAGTCTTTCCCTCTTTATTTCCAACAGCTTGGAGAAAATGCCTTCCCCAAACTGGTCCATTCTTCTTGAAAATTTCATAAGTAATCCTCTCCTAACAATCCAAATATATTCCTACTATGGCCTCACTCCATACCCGGGGCTTTCCATACTCAGCTATTATAGCACTGACCAGATATTCTTGAAATACTTTTTCATCACTCAAATTTTTTCGATTTACATTCCATTGATAGAATATTGTCCTCATGCATGTTATAATTAGAAGGATTTATGGAAAGCATTGTAATAAAGCATACTGGAAAGTCTCACAAGAATTCAGCCATTACCCGGGGGTTTCATAAACCAAATTGGCCGAATGACTTAACAAAATATTGACTATAAATGATTCATGAAGGAGTTTTTATGAAAAAGCCTGACCATGCCCCTGTCACATCCAGATTAAAAATGTACCTCTGCCTCCTACTCCTTTTGCTCCTTCCAGCTTTCCTGGCCGGTTGCGCCGGAAAAAAGCAAGCGGAGCCAATTGCCGCAGAAGTTGATAATACAAAGCCCTCGGAGGTTACCCTGGAGGCCGCTGTTCCAACCAAGGCTGCAAAGCAGATAACTGCTGCGCCGGAGGATGTGGCTGTTTACAATAATTCTGCCGTCACAGCCGCTGCCACTCCAACACCTGTCATCACTCCCTCCTCAGTAACCCTGCTGGCGGTGGGCGATAATCTGATTCATGAGCAGGTTGTCGAAAGCGGAAAGCAGCCGGATGGCTCCTATAATTTTGACCATTTATACTCCCGTGTTAAGGGGATTATAACCGCAGCGGATATAGCGGTAATCAATCAGGAAACCATCCTTGGCGGAGCAGAATTTGCCTATACAGGTTATCCCAATTTTAATTCGCCGACACAAATCGGAGATGCGGTCATTCATGCCGGCTTTGACGTAGTCCTGCAAGCTACAAACCATGCTCTGGACATGGGACTGTCCGGTGTCGAGAATTCACTGGAGTATTGGTCCGGACATCCTGAAATTACAACACTGGGAATTAATGCGACCAAGGAAGACAGTGAGAAAATTAAAATCATAGAAAAGAACGGCATTCGGATCGCGATGCTGAATTATACCTACGGCTTAAACGGGTATACCCTTCCCAAGGACAAGCCGTATCTTGTGAATCTGTTTGACGAGGATAAGATGGCGGAGGATATCCAAAAGGCCAGGGAGCAGGCAGACTTTATCATTGTATTTCCCCATTGGGGCACGGAATATTCCTACGATATCGATGATGTGCAGGAGAAGCTTACATCCTTCTATCTCGAACAGGGAGTGGACATGGTGATCGGCACCCATCCCCATGTGTTAGAGCCTGTGAAATGGATTGAATCGGAAGATAACCATCGGATGCTGGTGTACTATTCCCTGGGCAACTTTATATCCTATCAGAAGGAAGCCCCCAGAATGCTTGGCGGTATGGCTTATGTTACCATAACAAAGGATGCCGGCGGCACCTATATCAGCGATGCCTCTATTACTCCGATCATTACCCACTATGAAATCGGCCCTGCTGATTATAATTACGGTATCTATGAGCTTAAGGATTATAATGAAACACTGGCCGGCCGCCATGGCGTGAGCAAAATAGCGAAGGACGGGTCATTAACCTATGAGGGTATCTGTCAGCTGGCCAAGAAAATTCTCGGAAGCTGGTACTAAATTAAATAAGGTTGACCAAAAAGGTACATCCTAATGGATATACGTTTTAGTCAACCTTATTTCTATAATTCTACCCTCTCGCTTCCCCAGCTTCTTCCTCCGGATAATACCTTCTCGCGTACTAGCCTCTATCAGAGTATCAAATTTTAGTCAATATGTCAATACTATTTCTAATTTTTTAAATGATATAAGTAATAGTGCATAACAAATTGCCCAAACCCGACAAATTATGCACTTTTTATACTGCAATTTTATATTACAGTGTTGGATTTCTTTGATAATACCATTCATATTTACTATGATACTAAAAAATTAGAGCTTACTGCCACCTGGTACTTGCCAAATATATGCGAATCCTTTATTCTTATAGAGAACAGTAATGTCCTGTAATAATCCATGCAGCGCCAGAAAATATTTTCAAGATATGTATTCAATTACAGGCAGGAGAAAGCGGATGATGGAATAATGGATAAGCAGCTATTTAACCAGGTATGCGAGGAAGTAATCGGACAACAGCAGGGACTGAATGGAATCGGTACCTTAAGTGAAAAAACGGTTCACAGTGTTATAAAAAGTTACCTGTCCCCGGACAGTATCAATCATGAAATAAAGGTTGGTTCCTTTGTAGCGGATATCTGTACCGGCAATGAGATTATCGAGATACAGACCCGCAGTTTTGATAAGCTGCGGCGCAAGCTTGCCGCCTTTCTTGCTTTTGCGCCGGTTACCATCGCATATCCTATCCCCAATATCAAATGGATTCGGTGGGTTAATCCACAAACCGGAGAAATTAGTCCACCAAGAAAATCTCCCCGGCCCGGCACCCCCTACTCCATCTTCCCGGAGCTGTATAAAATCAAGAACTTTCTTGTAAATCCGAACCTACGGCTTAAAATCCTCCTGATCGACCTGGAGGAATACCGTATGCTGGATGGCTGGAGCGAGGATAAAAAGAAGGGCTGCACCCGCTGCGACCGTATCCCGACAGAGCTGGTCCGGGAGATTGAAATTACAGGGCCGAAGGAATATCAGGTGTTGATCCCGGATTCTCTTACGAAGTCTTTTACCTCTAAGGATTATAAGAAAGCTTCGGGAATTCCCCTATCCCAGGCCCAGACAGCCCTGCACGTCCTTCATTATGTCGGGGCGGTGGAGCGTATCGGCAAAAAGGGAAATTCCTATGTCTATCAGAGAGGATGCCCTTAAGAAATAAAAAAGGAGGTTAAGGGAAAGCTGCATCAGAAATTATCATAAAGCTTTCCCCAAAAGAATTATGAGTGATGAATTAAATACCAACAGCCCGGTTGAACCGGAGCAGGCCGTCGAGATTGTTCCTTCCATGGATGAATTCAAGGATGAAATCGCACGCTCCTTCAAAAAAATCAAGGAAGGCGATATCCTGACCGGTACCGTAATCGGAATTTCTGAAGCGGAGGTAATCCTTGATCTGGGTTATTATGCCGAGGGTATCATCAAGCTTGAGGAATTAAGCAATGACCCCGGCTTTTCCATCAAGGCAGATGTAACTCTTGGAGAGGAAATCTCCGCGACTGTCCTTTCGGAGGACGACGGCAAGGGAAATATCCTGCTTTCCAGAAAGCGCGCCGATGATATTCTGGCCTGGGATCACCTGACCGAGGCCTTAAACAGCAAGAAGATATTTACGGTCAAGATTTCTCAGGCAGTTAACAGTGGCGTAGTAACCTATCTTTACGGGATTCGAGCCTTCATTCCCGCCTCACAGCTGTCCTTAACCTATGTGGAGGATCTGTCCTCCTGGGCAGGCAAAGAGCTTGAGGTCGTGGTTATTACCGCCTCTGCCAAGGATAAGAAGCTGGTATTATCCGGCAAGGAGGTAGAACGTGAGAAGGAAAGGAAGGAAAAAAGCAATAAGCTGTCACACCTTCCGGTTGGCGTAGTCACCACCGGAACCGTCGAAAAGTTAACCCCTTACGGTGCCTTTGTCAACATCGGCGAGGGGCTGACCGGACTGGTTCATATCTCACAAATCAGTAACCGCAGAATCAAATCCCCGGCCGAGGTCATCAAGGAGGGTGAAACCGTTACGGTCAAGATTATTGATATCAAGGAGGGTAAGATCAGCCTTAGTATGAAGGCCGTGGAGGAAAAAGAAGAGGTGGTAGAGGAAGTTGAGGAGGCCTTATCCTCTTATTCCACCGGAGAAGAGGCAACTACAGGTCTGGCCGCCTTATTAAAGAATATTAAGCTGAATTAATTCCTCTATAAAGCAAAAAACGGGAATATGATTTACCGTGCCTGCCCTTCAAACAGTGCATTATGGTAACTTATATTCCCGAAAGCTTTATTTTACGGTATTACCTTTTTTTAAAAAGGTATTACCTTCATAATATATAAAATTACAAAGGCCAGTCCGCCCAGCCCGATCAGCTGAAAGACAAACAAAAACCACAAAAGCACCGTATGCTTTCTGACCTTATCTCCTAAGTAATCAATATCCCGCTCCAATTCGGCATGCTGCTCATCATTTTTGCTGCCCGTCTGCTTTTGCAGCTCTATCATCAGCTCCGAGATACGGTTTACCGCATTCTTATCCAGACTCTCCAGCTTATAATTCGTATCCAGCACCGCCGTAATCAAATGCTCCAGATTTGCAAGCGTCTTGCTTAGCTGGTCCGCCTTTATCTCCTCCAACAGCTCGATGGAACGTTCCCCCTGCTCCTTCAGATAGGTAATATCCAGCGCTGTCTGCACAACGGACAGCTGATTATCCAGATTACGCTTTTCATAATTCTCAAGCTTACCCGAATAAGCCATAATACAATTCTTATAATTCTCCAGCGCCTCCCGGTATTCTGCCAGCTTGCGCTCATATTGCTCGGAGGCATGGGGGGATTCCTCCCGCTTCCTTGCCGCAGTATCCCTTAATACATTTAATCTGAATGGTAGATTTGCCATTTCCTCCTCCGATCTATTATGCAAGGAAGCCAAACAGCATCCGCTTACGGCCTGCCTTTGCAGAATCCTTAGGTTCAGCCGTTTCGGCTTCCACTGTGGTCTGCTCCTCCTCCACAATCGTACCCAGGGATTCCGATACAATTGCCTTGTAGGAACTTGTTACCTCCTCATGATATTCGCTCAAGCGTTCTCTGCTAAAACATTTGATTTCTTCATTCAGTGTTAGCATTTTCTGGTCCAAATATGATACGATTTCAGCGCATTCCTTTAGCTCCTTGCGGATATGCTCCGGGGCATTTCCTTCAAATTTATAATAAATCTTATGCTCCAGGCTCGCCCAAAAATCCATGGCTATGGTTCTGATCTGTATCTCAACCCTTGTCTCCACCATTTTATCTGAAAGAAAAACCGGTACGGATACAATCATGTGGTAGCTGGTATAGCCGTTTTCCTTGGGGCACATGATGTAATCCTTAACCTTTATAATCTTAATATCTCCCTGTTTCGCGATTAAATCCGCGATACGGTAAATATCTGAGGTAAAAGAGCAGATAATACGGATTCCTGCCACGTCGTTCACATACTTAATGATATTCTCAACTGTAATATCCCTGTTGTTATGTCTAAGCTTCTTCACGATACTCTGGGGAGATTTGATTCGTGAAGTAATATGTTCAATCGGATTATATTGGTGTGCCATCTTAAATTCATTATTCAATATCTCAAGTCTTGTGTTAACTTCCTTTAACGCTGCATCGTATAAAAGCAGCGCGCTGTTCCATTCCTCAGCTGCACTGTAAAATATAGGTAAATCCATTTCGCCACTACCTCGTCTTTGTATTATATGTCAAAAAACAAACCTTTTCTGTTCATATTTTGTTCATTGTTACCATTATAACATAGAAATATGAACATTTCTTTAAGATTTGCATTCTTAATCAAAAATTAAGAATTTGGGAGTTTTTATTTTCCGTATTGCATTGATTCTCGTTTTCATTCATGCTACACTTTGTGTAGAGAAAACTGGTTAGAATTGATACTGATATTTTTATGATTAAAACGTTAAAAGCACCGTAGGTGCTTTCCTGATACAATACATTGTTATGCAAGCTTTCTTATAATAACAATGTATTGTATCAAGAAGCTGCGCAGATGCTTTAATAATTTCATATATGAAAGGGGAAAACACCCATGTCTGATTTGATCATCTCGGAAGCCCGTCGTTGCCTGCAATGCAAGAAACCGCTTTGCAGAGAGGGCTGTCCGGTAAAGACACCGTTTAATGAAATCGTCAAAATCCTTTTGGATGGAGATATTGTAACCGCAGGAGAAATCCTTTTTGAAAACAATCCTTTATCCATTGTCTGTTCCCTGGTATGTCCCCATGAAAAGCAGTGCGAGGGGCACTGTGTGCTGGGGAAAAAGGGTAATCCCATCAAGGTAGGTATGGTCGAGCATTATATCTCGGAATATTATCTCAACTTCGTAAGTAAAATCCCTTTCAATAAAAAAAACACCAAGGTGGCAATCGTCGGCTCCGGGCCTGCCGGAATAACCATTGCAATCCTGCTTGCCTATAGGGGCTATGATATCACCATCTTTGAGGCCCATGACCAAATCGGCGGAGTTATGCGATATGGAATACCGGAATTTCGCCTGCCCAAAATCATTCTGGATAAGCTAAAGGACAAGCTGCTGGAGATCGGTATCAAAATCCGCCCCAATACCCTGATCGGTCCCGCCATATCTGTCGAGGACCTCTTCCGGGATGGCTATCAGGCCGTCTTCATAGGAACCGGTGTATGGAATCCCAAGGTAATGAAGATTAAGGGTGAAACCCTGGGCCATGTGCATCACGCAATTGATTATCTCAAGAGTCCCGCCGTATATTCTCTGGGCAAGAAGGTATGTATCATCGGCGCAGGCAATGTCGCCATGGATGTTGCCCGAACCGTCCTGCGAAACGGCACCCGTGATGTAACCATTATGTACCGTAAGGGACCCCATAGCATAGATGCTGATCCGATTGAGGTAGAATATGCCAAGCTGGACGGCGTAAAATTTAATTATTATCAGCTTCCGGTGGAGATACTCGATGAAGGGGTAAGATATCGGCAGACAAGGGTGACCGGCACCGACGCGTCTGGAAAGGAGATTGTGGAGGAAGAAGGCAGCGAGGGCATTTTCGGATGTGATTCCGTAATCATAGCAATCGGCCAGAACCCCAGAAGAAATATTGTAAATAACTCCAGGGGCATTGACGTAAATAACCACGGGCTTCTGGTAACCGACGACTATGGCCGAACTACCATGGATGGGGTCTTTGCTTCCGGCGACGTTGTTACCGGCGCAAGAACTGTGGTTGAGGCTGTCCGGGTTTCAAAGATTGTTGCAGATGCCATTGAGGATTACATTATAAATAAAGCTCATAAATAAATCATAAATGAAATTAAGTGTTGACAATACAAGCCTTTTATGGCTATAATATTGGCAGACTATTACAGAAAGTGAGGTAAGACATATGAATAACAGCTACACAGTCCATAACGCGAACTTTATATCGAATGTTTTCTATGATATTACCTCATGGAGTGGTAAAAATTAGAATTTGTATTTATCTCTGTCCCGCAGGCCGCCGCCGGGAAACGGAAATTACAAGCTCATATTTTGACTGTTATGCCGTGGTATATCATACCACGGCTTATTTTTGTCTTTTGACGCCGGTTTTTAACCCGCCGGAGGGATTTTTATTCCAAGAGACAATGCCATGAGGAAGCTGTTCGTGTCCGCAACTGACAATTGATTTTGCAACAATACATTTCGTGTACCCTATTGCAAGGGGGCAATCGGTACATCTGGAGAATGTAGAAAGGATGTTATGAAAAAAGTATCAAAGTATATACTGAAATATTGGTTCGCTTACGTGCTGGGTATTTTATTTACCGTTACCTCGGTAGCGTTGGATATGCTGTCTCCGCAGGTAACAAAGCGAATTATTGATAATGTCATCGTAGCAGGAGAGCTTGACCTGCTGCCGACACTGTTACTTATTGTGTTAATCATAGGCGTTGGAAGGTGTATCTTCCAATACCTTAAGGAATTTACCTATGATGTTGTCAGCTCAAGGATTGCCATGAATATAAGGCGGGATTTATTCCGTCATATCCAGAGACTTTCCTTAAACTTCTTTGACAAAAACAACACCGGTGAGCTGATGGCCCGTGTCAAGGATGATGTTGACCGTATCTGGGAGGGTCTCGGCTTTGTGGGAATGCTTTTAATCGAAATAACCGTCCACACCACCTTCGTACTATTCTGTATGTTCCAGCTTAGTCCGACCCTGACCATCATACCCGTCATCGTAATTCCGATGATGGGCGCCCTTGCGGTTTTCATGGAACGAAAGCTCGGAAGGCTATACGAGTCCATCAGCGAGGAGAACGCAAAGTTGAATACCGTTGCACAGGAGAATTTATCCGGGGTACGGACCGTTAAGGCCTTCGCCAGGGAGAAGCATGAAATCGGCAAATTCCTGTCCCACAACCAAAGGTATTATGACCTCAACATGAAGCAGTCCAAGGTCTTCATCAAATATTACCCGTACTTCCAATTCGTAACCAAGGTGCTTCCTCTTATTGTTATCATCATGGGAGGATATCTGGTAATTCAGGACCAAATGACCCTTGGTACGCTGGGCGCCTTCGCAGAATATTCGATGAACATTGTCTGGCCCATGGAAATGCTCGGCTGGCTTTCGAATATGTTTGCCTCCTCAGTTGCCTCCGGCCGAAGGATTAAGAAAATATCCATCGAACAGCCCATGATAACTGAAGCTGAGCAGCCTGTCGTACTTGAGCAGGTGGCCGGGAATATTCTCTTTGATAGGGTTTCCTTCCTTTCCGGTGATAAAATCGTACTGAAGGATATCAGCTTTGAGCTGCCCACTGGCAAGACCATCGGCATTATGGGCGCAACCGGAACCGGGAAAAGCTCCATCATCAACCTTTTGCAGCGCTTTTATGATGCGACGGAGGGGAAAATCCGTCTGGATGGTGTCGATATTAAGGACCTTACTCTAAAGCAGCTTCGCTCCAGCATTTCCTTAGTCATGCAGGATGTGTTCCTGTTCTCCGATACCATTACGGAGAATGTCAAGATGGGCAAGAAATGCCTGGTAGGGCAGGAAGAGGTTGCAACCGCTGCCGATAAGGCACAAGCCAGGGACTTCATTGAAAAAATGGAGGAGCAATATGATACTATCATCGGCGAACGGGGTGTGGGCCTGTCCGGTGGCCAAAAGCAGCGTATCAGCATAGCCAGAGCTCTGGCAAAGCAGTCTCCGATTCTGATCCTGGATGATTCCACCTCGGCACTCGATATGGAGACCGAGCACCTGATTCAAAGCTCCCTGACACAGATTGAAGCAACCAAGATTATTATAGCCCACCGCATCAGCGCTGTCCGCAATGCAGATGAAATCATCATTCTGGAGGACGGTAAGATTACAGAACGGGGTACCCATGAAACTCTGCTTCAAACAAAGGGATACTATTATAAAACCTATATGGCACAATACGGTGATTACTTACTGGAGAAGGAATCTTCCGCCTCTGTGCCTGTAATAAAGGAGGTGGCTGCATGTCAGTAAATGCCATCAAAGAAGACGAATATCTTAAGAAAGTGAATAAAAAAACGACCCTGCTGCGGCTGTTCCGCTATATGCTGGCCTATAAGGGCCCCATTGCCATCGTACTGCTTATCATGCTGATAACCGTAGCAATTTCCATTATCAACCCGCTGATTACCCAGCACGCCATTGATGTTAATATTGCAAACAAGGATTTTCAGGGGCTCCTGTACCTTGGCCTGTTTGCGTTGACCCTGAATATCGCTTTTGTATTACTGGTAAAGCTTCGTATGTACCTTATGGCAAAAATCTCAAACAGTGTTCTGCTTACCATAAGGCAGGAGCTGTACACCCATATTCAGAAGCTAAGCTTCAGCTTCTTCGACAGCCGGCCGACAGGCAAGATTCTTGCCAGAATCATCGGTGATGTCAACTCCCTGAAGGATGTGCTTTCCAACAGTGTTACCACCCTGATTCCGGATTTCATTACGATTTGTGCCGTAGTTATCATCATGCTGGCGATTAACTGGCGGCTGGCCCTGGCCTCCCTGGTTTCCCTTCCCCTTATGATGTTCGGCCTATGGTTTATCCAGACCCGCTCCCACTTAAGATGGCAGACACACCGCAAGAAAAGCTCCAACCTGAATGCCTTCATTCATGAGGATTTATCCGGTATCCGTATTATCCAAAGCTTTACCGCCGAGGAGGAGACCCAGGAAAGCTTCGGTGTATTGTTAAAGGAGCACCGGGATTCCTTCATCCGGGCCATCATATTGAATGATGCCTTTGGCCCGATTATCGATATCAGCTGGGGAATCGGATCCATTGCCATGTATTATACGGCGGTAACGGTGCTGCATATCGATGCTGCAAATGTGGGAACTTTGATTGCCTTTGCCATGTACATCAATATGTTCTGGCATCCCATCATGAATTTAAGCAATTTCTATACCCAACTGATCACCAATGTTACCGGTGCAGAACGTATTTTTGAAATCCTCGACACCCAGCCGGAGATTGCAGATGACGGCGGGGTTACGGAGCTGCCTCCCGTAAAAGGCGAGGTACGCTTTGACCAGGTTTCCTTTGCCTATGACGAGGATACCAAGGTATTAAATAATGTGAGCTTTTGCATCAAGCCCGGAGAGACCATCGCTCTGGTTGGGCCCACCGGCGCCGGTAAAACTACGATTGTAAATCTGATCAGCCGTTTTTATGACGTTCAGGAAGGAAATATCTATATCGACGGTCATAATGTCAAGGAGGTTTCCATTGAAAGCCTAAGAAAGCAGCTGGGTATTATGACTCAGGATAATTTTCTTTTCTCCGGAACTATCGCCGACAATATCCGTTACGGCAGACTGGATGCCACCGACGAGGAGATTATCGCCGCAGCCAAGGCGGTAAATGCCCACGAGTTCATTATGAAGCTGGAGAAGGGCTATGAGACGGAGCTTAAGGAACGGGGAACCGGACTGTCCATCGGGCAGCGCCAGCTTCTTGCCTTTGCCAGAACCATGGTATCCATGCCAAAGATACTAATTCTTGACGAAGCAACCTCCAGCATCGATACCCATACGGAGCTTCTGGTACAGCAGGGCATTGAGGCTCTGCTCAAGGGCCGGACCTCCTTTGTCATTGCACACCGCCTGTCCACTATCCGCCGGGCAGACCGTATCTTTGTCATCGATGACGGTAGGATTGTGGAGGAGGGAAGCTCCGAGGAGCTGATTGCAAGTAAGGGCTTATATTATAATCTTTACACCGCCCAATTTAAGAATCTGATTGCATAGACCCTGCCTGCCGGGCAATCGTGCCCTTCGGCCATGTAAATAAAAGAAGTGCCTCAAAAAATTGAGACACTTCTTTTTTGTATCATAGGGTGAACCCTGATTATATTTTTATCCTCTATTTCTCTTCCTCCGGCGAAGGAGCTTCTTCCACCGGCAAGTCCTGAGTATCTTCCGGATGCGGTTCCCCTGCTCCGTCAATGGAAGTGGCTTCAAAGGCCTGTCCGATGATTGCAGCTTCTTCCTTCCCATCGTTTTCATCAAACACTTGATTTTCAGCAATTACTTCCTTGGCAGGCTCAACCTTATGCATAATTGTAATCAGTGAATAGCCAAGAAGAAGCTGAAGAATGGTAATAAAAGCCGCACTGTTTCCAAAAAACTTAATAAAGGGGTCAATGAATATATTATAAATCGTCTCGTTGTTCAGTAATACAATAAAGTAAAATGAATATGCATAAAGAGACGGCAGCACAATTAAAATTAATTTGGGAAGATTGATCTTCCATTTCCCCGCCTTTGCCCTCTCCCTGATAAGAGCCTCCAAGCCGATAACGGCACCGACTATAACCGGCATTGATACATACAGAGTATACAGCACATAATTCATCTGATAGGTTTTGCTATAATCGTTCTGATAAACGGTCTGTACGACTCCCTGCACCCACAGGATCAAAACAATCAATAATAAATAAACAAAATACTTTAGCCAGGATAATGCCTTCATTTTACTACTCCCTTTCCGCTGCTATGCAGCTCCCCATTATTTTATCGGGATCGCACGGCTATCGTCGGATGGGCAGTCAAAGCTCCTGTGCGGACAGTCCTCCCGCATTATTTATCCCCCCGGTATACGCTATCGTTCGTCCCTGTCCTCCTGTTCAGGAAACTGCTTCCTTAACTGTCTGTTAAGGTCCTCGGCAATTTTTTTCTCCTGACGGAAGCTAACCACTGTTATAATAGCATATAAGGCAACAATTAACAACAACAAAACCAAAAGCTGGAGGTTTAATCCGGGTGTTATCCAGTCAAATAAAATAGCTCCGCCCACCACCACGGCATTGATATAAAGAAAATGGAATATAATCCGAACTCTCATCTGTTTTTTATTTAATATACTTTTACAATAATAAATAAAATTGCCCAGGGTACAAACCGCTGACAATGCAATGGCCTGCCATAGCAGGGAAATATGAAACTCAAGCTCAGGTACAAAAATTGTGATAAATATGGCACAGTTTAATGTATAGCCTGCTAAAATATACGCAAAGGTATTCAGCATTCTTTTTGCGGTAGGCATTCTTTTCTTCCTTTCTGCAAGGATATCCTGCATCCTTGCTGCACAGATGTTCTACATCTTTGGGGTGTAAAAATAATTTATAGTTGTTTTTGTGGAAGCCGGCTTTCCGTGCTCCCCTATAATCCAAGCTTCTTTTTTAGCTCCGGAACATATTGTCTGGATATTATGACCTTTTCCCCATTAAAAAGGGATGCCTCAAAACGGCCGGAATAGGCCGGGCTTATGCTTTTTATCTTGGAAACATTGAGAATAACTGATTTCGACGCACGAAAAAAGCTGGTGTTTTTATAATCCTCTTCTATCTCATATAGTTTGAATCTTGTCTCGTAAACATTCTGCTTGCAATACATGAATACCTTGTTATCAACACCCTCGAAATAGTAAACCTCCGCCGGATCAATCATGGTAATATTTCCGTCCCGGCTTCCGGCTATTTTTCTTTGATTCAGCTTAAGCCCGGAAATCAGCTTAAGCAGATTCTCATCCATTTCCCTGCAGCGTATGATAATCTGATCCTCTTCTCCGGGACCCGGTTCCTCAATTACTATTTTCATCCCAAACTCCCCATTCCGGTGCGATGTTCCGGTATTGTTTATCTGCTCATCACATTCCGGTGCCTTTGCAATACCGCTGATATTCCTATGAAAATTATACCACTGATTACCAGAAAAGCCACCTGAAATGTATCCGAAATAATCTCTTTGTGATAGGTAAGTGTCATTCCCATGTATTCCTTATAGCCGTCAATCAATTCCTGGGGACAGTTAGAAAAGGTTTTTGCAAGTATATCCTGTGTAAAGATATCCCGCAAAAAGGCCGAGCCATGCACCAGGGGAAAGCATTTCATCACCAGCTGTACCTTCTCAGGCAGCATCCCGATCGGAAGATAAATACCGGCAAAAAAGCCTACCAGTGTCCCGATAATAATTCCAATCCCGGATAAAGCCCCCTGGCTGTGGATGAAATTCAGGATCAGGAACACCATACCGGAGGAGGTAAATACATTCAGAAGAATAAAAATCAGGATCAGCCCCCACTGCTTAAGGCTTAATAGGGCAGCTCCCGTAAGCAGAAAATATCCCTCTCCGATTACAACCGTCAGGCAGCACATCAGCGTTCCCATGATAACGGCTGCTATGATATAGCCCATCACAAAGATGATGCGGTTTACTGAAGATACATAAAAGCTGGAAAGGCGCTTTTGAATTTCATCCTCCACCATAATACCGACCATGGATAAGGTTATCGTAACCGAATTGACCACGACAATTCCGGCCAGTGTCCACAGCATTACCAGCTGTCCCGCATTATCACGGTCCTGTGCGCTGTCTCTTGCTCCCCCGTATTCATTTAACAGGCTGACCACATTGTCTGCGTTCATTTTCCCCAGAAATACTACCATCAGTCCTATAATGATAAGCATGGAGAGCAGGGAGAAGAAAACATTGGACCTGTCCCTTACATATACCAGGATATTACGTTTTACTAACTTGATCAGTAACATATTAATCCTCCGCTCTTTTTCCTGTAACGTTAAGAAACACATCGTCCATCGTGCCCTGGATAACCTCAAAGGACTTGATATTCTCTTTTATTTGATTTAAAATTCCCAGAGCATACATAGTATCCGGCAGGGTAATTTGAATATGATTGCTTTTCTTTTCATAGCTTAGTCCAGCCTCCAGGAGCTGCCGACTAAGGGCTTCTTCATCCTGAGCCACCAGCTTAAGGACATCATGGGTATATTGAGCCTTCAGCTCCTGGGGAGTTCCCTGGGCCGCTACCCTGCCTGCCTCCAGAATGGAGATGTACTGTGCCCTCGCCGCCTCCTCCATATAATGGGTTGTCAAAAACACTGTCATATTGTCCTGGTTTCTTAACCGCTCAATACTCTCCCAAACCATACGGCGCGTCTGGGGATCCAGCCCGGTGGTAGGCTCATCCAGAAATAAGAGCTGCGGCCGGTTCATCAGCGCCCTGGCGATCTCACACCTTCTTTTCTGACCGCCTGACAGCTTGCGAAACTGCCGTTTCAGCAAATCCCTGATTTCAAGAACCTCACATACATATTCCAGGTTTTCTTTTATCTTTCTGTTATTATTTTGATAAAGGGCCGCCCTTGTCATCAGATTTTCCTTCACCGTCAAATTATTGTCCAGGGTATTGTCCTGAAAAACCACGCCGATGCTTTTTCTGATCTCACGGTCCTCCTTCCCCAGCCTGCGCCCGCAGATTGTCACCTCTCCCTGTGTGCTGTCAAGCAGGGTACACAATATGTTAATTGTCGTTGACTTTCCTGCCCCGTTCACTCCGAGAAAACCATATAGCTCCCCCTTCTTCACCCTGAAGCTGATGTCATCCACCGCTTTGATTTCCTTAAAGTATTTCTTCAAATGGCTTACCTGTATGATATCATCCATAAAGCTCTGCTCCTCTCGTAATAGACTCCCTGCAATGAGTCTAGGATAAACCGGAATATTTTACAATAGGAGGGTGTGTAAGCTGCAAATAAATGAGGTAAGTTGTAAAAAAGCGCCCCTGCAATGTTTGAATTGCGAGGGGCGCATTAGGCTTGTACCTGAAGCGGATACTTTTTTGAATTAAATCCATTGAATAAAGGCCGTCTTGTCCTCCCGGTTATAGCCTGCCTTTTCATAAAAATTCAGGGTGCTCTCCTGCCTGGAGCCGGTCATAAGCATCACCTTATAACAGTTAGCTTTGATTGCCATTTCTTTGGCATACGCAAGAAGCTGTGATGCATAGCCCTTATTTCGGCAATCCTCCTGGGTTATCACATTTTCTATCAGAGCATAGGGCTGCTGGTTATGAGTCAGATTCGGGATAATGATCAGTACACAGGAGGATACGATTTCACCCTTTATCGTACCGATCAGAATATGGTGGTCCTTATCCTCCAGTATGCGCTTCCATAATTTCATCAGCTCATCCTTCATCTCCGGTATGGTATTGTTATGCAGGTGCGTATAAAGCTTTAATAACCCGTTCAAATCCTGCTTTGCAACCTCTCTGATTTCAAGAGGCTCCTGCCCTTCCTGCTTTTCCATCATAGCTCCCATCTGCCGCCTTCGGCGGCTCTCACATTTTAAATCATGTCTTCCGGTATCCTACAGTCTTCTCTTTGGCAGGGTTATAATAAAGCTTGTACCTGTCTTAAACTGTGATCTGACCTTAATCCTTCCCGTATGTGCCATAATAATCAGCTTTGCCAGGGATAAGCCCAACCCGTGTCCGGCAATATTCTGGTTTCGCACATAGTCAGAGCGGTAGAAGCGGTCAAAGATATGGTCGATATCCTTTTTCGTCATTCCAATTCCCGTATCCTGAACCGTTATCACACAGTCCTCGTTCACCTTCTGACACAGAATTGAAATTTGATCCCCATCATGTGTATATTTTACCGCGTTATCGATAAAAATCCGAATGGCCTGCTTTAAGGACTGTTTGTCGCCATATACAATAACATCCTCCAGCATGGGGTTGTTAATGATACGGTTAGGCGCCACCAGCTTTGTCTCCCGGACCATATCCTCTACCACAGGCCGCATATTAAAGCGCTTCTTGTTCAGCTTCAGGGTTTTCTTATCATGTCTGGACAAGAACAGCAGCTTCTCCACCAGGTCCTGCATCGATCTTGCTTCATTCTGGATTGCTTCAATGGATTCCTGCAAAACCTCCGCATTGGTCGAGCCCCAGCGGTTTAATAAATTGGCATAGCCCTGGATTACCGCAATGGGGGTCCGAAGCTCATGGGAAGCATCGGATACAAATTGCTTCTGGCTTTCATAGGAGGTTTCAATACGGTCGAGCATGGCATTAATTACACTTGCCAAATCCTTCAGCTCATTCTTGGTTCCTTCTACATTCAGCCGCTCGCTGTGAAGATTATTCACCGTAAGACGGTTGGCTGTCGCAGACATGATACGAAGGGGCTCAAACAGCCGGCTGTCGCCTCTTTTTCCCTTTCTGATGATAAGAAAAACAATAAACAGGTACAAAAACGTAATTTTCCACAGCAGAGAAATACAGCGCAGATAGCTGCCGGTCATATCATACTTAAATTGGACTGTATAATCTTTCCCTTGATAAGTGAAGCCCTTGTTTTCCTCGATTGCCAGGATATCATAGGCACTCTTGCGGTCAAAATGTATTCCGAAGAAGAATATTCTGTCATCTTCATTTTGATATACAATATCGTTATAAACGGTCTTATGAGATGTCTTTTCTGCTACACAAAAGCTCAGTCCCTGGTCAAAATAGGGATTTACTCCTGAATCAAAGCCCTCCTCCTCAAAGGAAGAAATGATATTTTGCGCCATCCGGTCATACTGGGCTTTTTCCGTAAACATATAAATAAGAAAAAAGCCTATCATAAATAGCATGCCCCGGGTCAGCAGCAGCTTCAAATAGGCCATTGAAATCCGGTCAACCATGGATAATCTGAAATTACTCAGCCATGCCTCTCTTTTTTTACGGATTGGGAGAATGATTTTTCTTAAGATACTGCGTATTACTTCCAGTAGTTTTCGCTTCATATCCTGCCCTACTGTTCCTTAATAATATAGCCCAGTCCTCGAACGGTTGAAATCAGATGAATTCCGTATTTTTCATCGATCTTCTGCCTTAAGTATCTGATGTACACATCAACAACATTCGTATCGCCAAAATATTCATAATCCCAGACATTATTCAGCAGCTGCTCCCTGGTCAAGGCAACATTTTTATTGCGAATTAAATATTCTAACAGCTCATATTCCTTCTTTGTAAGCACCAGCTCCTCCTTATCAAAGGAAGCACTGTGGCTTTTTAAATTAAGAACCAGCTTGCCGATCTGCAGCAGATCACTCTTTGACTCCGTGCTTTGCTTTTTACGGTTCAGGGCCACACGGATTCTTGCCAAAAGCTCCTCAATTGCAAAGGGCTTTGTCATATAATCATCCGCTCCCATATCAAGTCCGGCAACCTTATCCGTCACATCATCCTTTGCCGTCAGCATTATGATCGGAACCTGGGACTCCAGGCGGACTCTTCTGCACACCTCGATGCCGCTTAATCCGGGCAGCATAATATCAAGTACAATCAAATCAACATTATCCTTCAGAGCCTTCTCCAGGCCAAGCCTCCCGTCCCCGGCAAGCTCTACCTCATAGCCCTCATGCTTAAGCTCCAGCTCCAAAAATCTTGCGATTTTGACCTCATCCTCAACGATTAATATCTTAGCCATAGTTACCTCCTTAATTTCGGACACCTTTGAGTCCATTGTATCGGTTATGGAATTCTTTTTCAATACGTGTGCATTAAAATTCTATTAGAAAGTATGGAAACGCACTACAATTTCAGCCCTGCAGGAAAGTAACAGACTCCGGGGAAAGAAATGTTTCCATGTTGGAGCCGCTTGCGCTTAGTTGCATACGCAGCGGTACATAAGGCTCCAAAAAACGGAGCCAAAGAACCGGCGCATGCAAATATTCCAAATGGAAATCATTTTTCCCGGAGCCTGTCACTTCCCCCCAGGGCTGAACTGTAGTGCAATCCTTTCAAGTTTAACTGCCGGTTAAATTTAGCTTTCTTTTTATTAACATAGCATCCATTGAAAATATCTCCTTAAAAATCTATAATCTCATTATAAATACATTCCAAATAAATCCGGAGGGAAACAAATCATGAATATTGGAAAGATTATTTTAACACATAGAAAGAAAATGAATATGACACAGGAGCAGCTTGCCGATAAGCTGGGTGTTTCTGTCCCTGCAGTCAGTAAATGGGAAACAAATGTCTCAATGCCCGACATCACTCTTCTGGCACCGATTGCAAGAATATTTAACATCTCCACCGATGAGCTCCTGTCCTTTCACAGTGAGCTTACGGAAAATGAAATCAATCATATTTTAGATGATATCCGGCAACGCGCGGAGCAGGACGGGCTTGCCGAGGCAATGAAGTATGCGGATAAAATGCTCCAGCAGTATCCCAATTCGGAAAAGCTCCGGCTCGAGACAGCACTTAAACTATCAGCGGTTTCATCAATCAGCACCGGTGATTTGGAGGCAACGCAAAAATGCCGGGAAAAGGTCACAAAAATGTTTGAAGAGCTGATGTATTCCGATGATTTTTATATCAGCAATGCTGCAAAGACTGGCGTTGGTTCCATTTATATGAACAGCGGAAGGCTGGAGGAGGCAGAAAGCATCTTCAATCAGATGAAGATTCCTGATGAATGGAACTCAAAGCGTATTCTTCCGCTCATCTATATGATGAAGCAGGACTATGGCAAGGCCTTTGAGGCCTCGGAACAAAACCTTGAAGAAGACTGGTCCAATATGATGATCGACCTTCGTTCCATTTATAACACCGTATTAAAGAGTGCGGATTACGACCGAGCGCTTGCAATTGCAGAAACGGTCTGCACGATATCCGGCTGCTTCGGAAACTGGTTGAATAATGGACTTGACATGCTGCTTGAGGTTTATCTTCTCAAGAACGATATCGAAAAGGCTCTTACCACCTTTGAAAATTATATTGATCAGCTGATTAAAAGCTATACCCTGCCGGAGGCAAGGCTTGGTTCATCCATTTTCTTCGCCGAAATCAATGCCCGGCGTAAATCGGAGGCCAATGATGAAGCCAAGGCACAGGCTGGTGTAAAGGTTTTAAATATAATGCATCAATCCATCCTGGCCGATCCCAGGTATGAACCCATCCGAAGCTCGGAGGTCTACAAAAGAAGTATGTCAAAGCTTATTCTTATGCCTTGAAAGAAATTTCTCAACGTCATCATACAGCCCGGACTGGTTTGCATATTTTACATAGTTCTTAATGGATTTAAGCCATTCCAGGGTAGAGGGCCTTGTATCCCTGATCGCCGCCAGCAAGTCCTTCATCCCGATTGGGTGCTCCACACCGGAATCCAGAATATCATTGATTACATTCTCCGTTGCCAGATCTACCACATGCTCGATATCCGCGCCCGAATATAATTCAGTCTGTTCCGCAAGCTTTCCGTAATCAATGGTATCCACCGGCTTATCGTTTAGCTTAATACGGAAAATCGATGCCCGTGCCGCTGTATCCGGCGGCTGTATAAAAACGGTTCTGTCAAATCTTCCAGGACGTTTGAACGCCGGATCAACGTCCCAGGGCATATTCGTCGCTCCAATGATTAATAACTTATCCGTATTGGAGTCAATACCCTCAATCTCCGTCAAAAGCTGATCAATTACAGGCCTCATATGCTCCGAATTCAATTTTGCCCTGTTGTAACCAATGGTATCGATCTCGTCAAAAAAGAGAATGCATGGTTTTTTTGCCCGTGCATGGGAAAATATATCCTTGATGTTTTGCTCACTGACTCCAAGATACGGGTCCAAAATATCGGTAATATGCACGGGTATAAAGCTGGCCTTGCATTCCCCTGCGGTTGCCTTAGCCAGAAAGGTCTTGCCGCATCCGGGAGGCCCATATAACAAAATCCCGCCGCCAATCTTTTTTCTATATTTTTGGAACAGCATCGGGCTGATAAAGGGCTTGATTATCTTCATTCGGATGATATCCTTGACATCCTCCAATCCGCCCACGTCCTTAAAATCCACTGTCTCTGATTTATCCTCCTCCACCGGGTAATTTGCAGTCCTGCCCCCATCGATTACCTTGAGTCCAATCCTGCCATCCCTTTGGGGAGTTTCTTCATACTCCGACTCCTGTTCCTCCCACTCATCTTCTTCGTTATCCGGGAGCTTCTCATCAGGGAGTATTGTCTCATCTAATTCTTCACCATTTTGTATTTCACTATTTTGTTCTTCCCCTTCGTCCGGTCCCTGATTCCCTCCTGCGGTCAGATCCGCCAATTCATCAAATACTCTCTTTCTTACATCTCCGTCGCTGCTTTTCAGCGCCTCTGAAAAAGCCTGGAGTGCCTCACTATATTTTTCCTGTGCTTTGTACTCCACACCCAGCAGGTACCAGGCCAGAAAATTATTTGCATCATTATCTATCATTTTTCTTATGATATCTGTTTTATCCATGCTAATACTCTCCCTTCTGCCACAGACCCGGGAATTTGGGCAGCGGCACAATATTTGCAACGCAAATTGCTTTCACTTTTTGAGACTCCTTTAGCAATAAATACATTTACTTATATTTGCTAATGGCTTTATAAATCAACGGGCTGATCCAGGTATAGATACACAGGATTGCATAAAATAATGAAAAAGCAATCATTGCCGTGTAAAAATGAAGACCTCTAAGGATATAAATGCTTGCTATGGCTGCAATCCATATAACGATTGGGCCTCCCAGCTTTTGTATGATACGCTGGGGTAGAAATAACAGGCTTGTCTCCCGGTCAAGGTTATGCAAAATATCCAGGAGCTCTTCATCCGTAGGGTCCAGTAAAAAGGCCTGTCTGAAGCTCTCCCTCGCAGCCTTATATTTTTTCTTATTCAATTCCATGACACCGATCTGATAAAGCTTACTCTTTTCATTTACACCGACCTGCAGGCACTTTCGTAAGGAAGCCGTCAAAGGCTCCTTCTTATTTTTAATCAGATAATACATGAATTTTACCTGATTTGCCGTCGCATTATCCGGATCAATTTTTAATGCCTCTTCAATCAGCAGTAAAGCTCTTTTGTCATGCCCGGTTTTCAGCATTAAAATGCCATATACGCTTATAACATCGGCCCGGTTAGGCTCAAGCTCCAGCGCCTTTAGCAAAAGCTCCTCCGATATAACATGCTTCCCTGTCTCCAGAGCAATTTTACCCATAAGGAAATAGCAATCACTAGAGGAATGCTTCAAACGCAGCGCCTGTTCACAACAATCCTGTGCCTCTTCGTACTGCTCCAGCTGATAGCAGCAATTCGCTTTTATATAATACAGCCCGGCTTCCTGGGGATTTAGGGACAGCCCGTCATTTATAATTTCAATTACCTGCCGGAAGCGTCCGAGAGAGTAATAGTGCCATGCTTCCGTAGCTACCATATCCATATTTTTATAATTCATAACCTCCGATATAGCCTCCAATTAGAATTAATATAAGCTCTGCTACCATACCGATAACAGACCATATGACTGCATCCTTAAGAATTGGCCGGAACTTTCCGCCAAAAAACTGAAATCGCTTAAATTGGCTGCCCATGATTTTAATGTAAACCAGGCAAAGCAATAAAGCACCAGCCCGGAAGGCATATTTCAGCATACGAACCTGTGATTGCTCCCCGCCATTTAAAATAACGGAGACATAATATCCGACAAAAAATGTTTTAACTGCCAACAGGGCTGCTCCGGATAATACAAAAAAAACAATCCATTTCCTGTTCATCTTTAACCAGATAAGATTTTTAATACTTAAAGCAACGGTAGGAATGATTCCTCCAAAAAAAGCCACCAGATAAAGCGCGGACAGATTATAGGATTTCAGCTCCCCTTCCTCTTCCTCCTTCAAAACACCTTGAAATAAATCCTGTGACATTGCTCGTCCTCTCCCATTATTTTTATTTATATCATTGTATCATGCAAACAGTTAAAAATCTACAAATTATAATTGCCTTTCCTGTCAGCCAATAACAATAGGAGTGCTATATAAAAACAGGTAACTCTGTTCCGGGTCCGCTGCCCCGGCATTCACAGAGTTACCTGTTATATTTATCTCTTTCGCTAAAGCTATGCAGCAGAAAGACAAAGCCTCTGCTGATTTTATTCGGCATCGTCAGCCCATTCGATTGCGCATTTGACAGCCCTTTTCCAGCCCTTTAACAAGGCTTCTCTTTCTTCCTTCGCCATCTCCGAGGTAAACTGCCGGTCAAGCCCCCAGGTACTTTTGATTTCTTCCTTATCCCTCCAGTAGCCTGCCGCCAGTCCCGCCAGGCAGGCGGCACCCTTTGCTGTTGTCTCAATACAGCTAGGTCGGAGTACGGCAGTATCCGATATATCCGCCTGAAACTTAAGCAGAAAGCTATTTGCAGCCGCTCCTCCGTCAACCTTCAGGTGTTTAAGCTCTATTCCGGCGTCCTGCTCCATTGCTCTTACGATGTCATTGGTCTGATAAGCCAGGGATTCCAGGGTAGCCCTTACAAAATGCCTTCTTTCAAAGCCCCTGGTAATTCCGGTTATCATCCCTCTTGCATATTGCTTCCAGTAGGGGGCACCCAGGCCGGTAAAGGCCGGAACCACATAGGCTCCCCTGGTATCCTCCGCTTCCTGTGCCAGCTCCTGTGTCTGAGCGGCATCCTCAATCATATGCAGGCCGTCTCTTAGCCACTGAATTGCGGCACCTGCGACGAATACGCTTCCCTCCAGGGCATATTCTATTCTTCCATCCATCCCCAAGGCTATGGTGGTAATCAGTCCATGCTCTGACTCTACCCTCCGCTCTCCCGTATTCATCAAAAGAAAGCAGCCCGTTCCGTAGGTATTTTTTACTTCCCCCGGCTCAAAGCAGCATTGTCCGAACAGCGCCGCCTGCTGGTCTCCGGCTGCCCCGCCGATCAGTATTTTCCCTCCGAACAGAGA
Source organism: Bacillota bacterium (assembly GCA_023407175.1). The sequence goes on along the minus strand of JAEYMU010000002.1, from coordinate 33,429 downwards.
GGCATCACTGTAACCATAGATACAGCTGGAGGGCTCCACCTTCGCCAGCATACTGGGGGGAATATCCAAAAGCCTTAATATCTCTTCATCCCATTGCAAAGCTTCAATATTATACAGCATGGTCCGGGAAGCGTTGGTATAATCCGTAGCAAATACCTTTCCCTTAGTCAAGTTCCAGATCAGCCAGGTATCAATGGTCCCAAACAGAAGATCACCCGCCCTGGCCCTGGCCTTAGCGCCGTCCACATGCTCCAGAATCCATTTCAGCTTGGTGGCGGAAAAGTAGGCATCCGGGATTAACCCGGTTTTTTTTCTGATTTTCTCTGAATATCCCTGGGCCTTTAGCTCATCCACGAGCTCTGCGGTCCTCCGGCACTGCCACACAATAGCGTTATATACCGGCTTTCCGGTATTCCTGTCCCACACCACGGTTGTTTCCCTCTGGTTGGTGATACCAATGGCAGCAATATCCTGGGCCTTAGCTCCCAGCTTTTTCATAGCCTCCCTGGCGACACGCAGCTGCGCTTCCCATATTTCCACCGGATCATGCTCAACCCAGCCCGGTTTCGGGAAAATCTGGGTGAACTCCTCCTGGGCAGTACTGCAAATTTCTCCGTTATGATTAAAAAGAATACATCTGGAGCTTGTTGTACCCTGGTCCAGGGCCATAACATATTTACCCATAAGTATCCCTCCATTACCTGCCGGCATCAAAGCCAAAGCTTTTACCTATTTCTTCAAAAAGTTCATGAAAGTTGGATTTCTTTCTATAGAATACTGGTGTATATCCTACCGGTGCGGGTACTGGGACCGTTCCCTGGCCATATTCTGCTCCTGTCCAAAGATGCACCCATTCATCCCCTGGCAGATATACCTCCCACTTTGTAACCTCCGGCTGATGCACCGGAGCTACCAGGATATCCTCACCCAGCATATATTCCGTCTGAATATCATAGGCCTTCTCATCTGCCTCATATTGTACAAATAACGGTCTTTGCACCGGAATTCCCTCTGCTGCATTGATCGCCACCGCTTCCTTAAGATAAGGCGCCAGCTTTGTATATATCTTTGTCAATCTTGCAAACTGCTCCATTGTATCCTCATCGTCATAATATTGGAAATTTTCCTCCGGCCGGTTCCCCTCGTGTGTTCTCATGACAGGTGTAAATGTTGCCATCTCAGCCCACCTTAGGAATAATTCCTTTGTTCTAAGATTACCGAATAAGGAAGTATATCCGCCGATATCGCTGTGATGCAGGCCGCAGCCGCTCATTCCCGCACTTAGTGCCCCGCAGATCACAGTTACCAGTCCGTCATGACGCGAAAAATCTACGCTCTGATCCCCTGCCCACAGAAGGGGACAGTATTTCTGGCTTCCGGCACCTCCCGCTCTCATGAAATATACGATTTCTCCCAGCTTTCCGGTTTCCTCAAGGGCCTCATAATTACATTTGGCCCAAAGCACCGGCCAGTGGTTATGTTCTATCATAGGAGTTTCCTGGTTCCACAGCTTAAGGTCGGTGGGCAGGTATTCTCCGAAGTCCGCCATCCAGCCGCTGACACCAAACTCGATCAGATGCTTTTTAATTAATTCCTTATACCATTCATAGGCTCTGGGATTGGTCAAATCCACCACTCCGCAGTAAAATTCGCCGAAATCCACCAGATAGTCACTTCCGTCCCCGGCGGTTGCAAAGTACCCCTTTTCCTTTCCCTCATGGTATAAGTCTCCCTCCATAACAAGGTAGGGATTGTTATAGGCCAGAAAACGGATATTTCTGTTTTTGAATTCCTTAATCTTATCAGGAAGGGAAGGGTACATCTCACTGTTCCATTTCCAGTTCCAGTTCAGCCGCTTGCCAAAGGAGGTAATCCGCTTGCCGGCCCAGTCCTGGCACCAGATACCGGAAACCCTGATTCCGCTTTCCAGAGAGCGCTCTGTCAACGCAAAGGAACGCTCCGTTCCTCCCTGAAGTCCCAGGATTACTCCGTTATAAATCCAATCCGGCAGCACTGGCTGACGGCCCAGATATCCGGTGAGCTTTGTCAAAAGCTCTTTAAAGGTTGGTGCCGCCTCAATCCAAAGCTGTTTCGGAACCTCCCAGAAGTGAAGCTCATGAAACTGGGGATTTTTAAAATTAAAATCCGCATAAGCGGTGGAATCTACATGCAGATAATAATGCCTGCTTGAAATAAAGGTTGGCTGGGGATAATTCGTATTGTAATAATCTCCTCCCGCTTTATTCTCCACATCGGATCTCCAGGTAACATAGGTGGTCTTATCTCTTCCCACTCCGGGCTCAGAGGTCCACAGGGGGAAGCTCCTTCCCCTTAAGTTAAAATACGACATCTGCTCTCCGCAGCCGTAGCATTTTTCCCTTTCCCCCGAAGCAATCCGAATCCAGAAGCGGTTTATCCCAGGGTCTGTTTTCTCAAAGTCCAGGACGAACAAATCCTCCTGCCAATGGAGGAAAGCCTTGATTTTATCTTCAAAATTAATGGCGAGCCTGTCGCCTGTTTTTTCAATTTTAATATTTTTCAGAGGATATCGTTCAACAACATAATCCTCCAGCTTAAAATTACCCCGGTACATTTCCACGGTTTCCTCACCGCTGCCCACATAAAGCAGGGGCTTTTCCTTTGTATGCACCAGCAATTCTTCCTGATTTTGAATGAGCCGAAACCCATCCTTAAGTAAAATAAATTCCATAATTCTTTACCTCATTCCTGCGCTGCTTTTTCCGCAGAGTGAAAGTGTTCTTTTTTCACTCTCAAGCCATCCTTCTCTTCCCCGTATATTACCTTCATCAGCCCTTAACAGCACCGCTGGTCAGGCCTGAGATAACCTGCTTCTGGAACAGCATATAGCCGATAATACTGGGAGCGATACTGATTACGATGGCCGCATACATGGAAACATAGTCTGTTGTAAACTGATTCGTAAAATAGCGGATACCAATCTGGATGGTTTTTGTAGCCGGTGAAGAGGTAAGCAGGTTGGCATATACGAATTCGTTCCAGCAGGTAAGGAACTCAAAGGTTCCGGCTGTAACCAGTCCTGTTTTGGTCAGCGGCAATACAATTCGGAAGAATCTCCCGTAAAAGCCGCAGCCATCGATAAAGGAAGCTTCTTCAATTTCCGCCGGCAGCCCAAGCATAAAGCCCCGCACAATAAAGGTTGAAATCGGAAGACCGATTGCGGCATACAGAATAATCAGGGAAGCAAGGGAATCCAGGAGTCCGATTTTACTGAAAATCGTAAAATAGGGAACCATCAATGCATTGAGGGGTACCAAAACTCCCACGGAAAAGAATGTGAATATGACCTCTCTCCCCCTGAACTTAAAACGCGAAATACAATAGGACAGCATGGCTGCAACCATGATATTAAGCAGGGTGGCTATGACTGCAACCGTAATGGAATTAAAGATCATCCGCCCAAGATTAGCCTGGGTAAATGCCACCACATAGTTGTGGAACTGAGGAACCGCAGGCAGGGTAAATGGATTGTCAAAATACTCTGCATTTGTTTTTAAGGATGTTATAAACAGCCAGATCAGCGGAAATAACGTATATACCGCAAAAAATATGATTAACACCCATTTGAATATCCCCAGAATACGCTCCGGGATGGTTTTGGAAACCGGTGGTTTCTTGCCTTTTGTTTCTGCTGACATTCTTCTCCTCCTCTATTTCCTGTCGAATCGTGAGAAGAACCCACGAATAATCAATATGACACATGCTCCGGTGAGTATCAGCATTACGCTGGATGCATTGGCACCGCCATAGTTATTAGTTTTCATCTGATTATATAAATAAAGCACCAGTACGGAAGTTCTGTTGGCCGGACCGCCGTTGGTCAACAGATATACCTGCTCGAATGTTCTCAGTCCAAAAATCATTGCCAGGGTTACACAGGTGGAGATAGAACCTCTGATCAGAGGAATTGTAATGAAACGGTGCTGACTGATCGTTCCGGCTCCATCTATTTTGGCGGCTTCATAATAGCTTTCATCAACATTTGTTATATCCGCCATCATGATTACCATATAATATCCGATATAAAAAACCCAATAAATCAACATACACGGGAATGCCGTCTCCAGGGTGCCCAGCCAGTTTTTCGCATACTGTCCAAGCCCTATGGCTCTAAGCAGACCATTTAACAGGCCGTATTCACTGTTGTATACGGCTGACCACAGCATCGCCAGGGCAATGCCTGAAATAACCTGGGGCAGAAAATACACCGTTCGAAAAATCTTCCAGCCCTTTGGTTTTTTTGACAGGATCAATGCCATGAGAAGTGCAAGCGGCACCTGAATGCAGCCAGCTACCAATGCCCAGGCAATATTATTTCTAACGCTTCGCCAGAATACCTTATCTCCAAAAATATCTTTATAGTTGTCAAAGCCCGCATAAACCGGCTTTGTGATACCGTTCCATTCAAAAAGGCTGGTAATCGCAACATAACCGACAGGAATTATAAAAAACAGTATAAAGAGAGCAAGCCCTGGCAATAAAAAGATGCCGATATTTATTCTATCTCGTTTTTTTACCTTCATTACTTTGGCCTCCGTTATTTAACCAGTTCTGATTACACTGGTTTTATTGAGGTTTTCAAAAGGCGGTTGATCTATGCCCTTTGAAAACCTCAAAAACCGTTAGAAATACCGGTTGATTAAGCAGAATAGTTACGATTCGTTTACTGCTCTGCCTTCTTTAATGCATCCACAAATTCTTCCGGTGTATATTCGCCAAGAACCAGGGATTCCAGCGCTGCCGGGAAGGCTGCGGTAACTGTGGTCGGCATCGCCGATTCAAAGGTACCGATCATATAAGGTGCTGCTGTACTCTGCTTGATCATTTCTGCCTGAAGCGGGTCGGTAGCATCTGTAATTTCTGTCTTAACTGCAAAAATGGAACCTGAGGAATTGGAAAGCTCTGTTACTCTCGCCGGATCGGTAATATATTTTAAGAAGGTAACCACTGCTGCTTCCTTTTCAGGATCATCCTGCTTTCCTGCTGCGATATAAGCCTGAACCGCATTGATATAAGCTCCGGCTTCTCCGCCGTTATAGCCCAGGGAACCGCTGACTGCGATATTGTCATAGAGGCCTTCCACACCTTCTGTCTTAATTCTTGATAAGATCCAGGAGCCGTTGGTATAAATTGCAGCTCTTTCATTAAAGAAATGTCCGTTTACTACCGTAGCATCTGCTCCGACTGCATCCGGTGAAGTATATTCAAACATTTTCTGCATGATTTCTGCTGCCTGTGCATAAGCCGGATCATCCAAGCCCTTTGTATATACATCCGCTCCTCCAACAGAAGCTAATGCGTAGCTGTACCACAGCATAGAGGTCCAGGCATTATTGTTTGTCATCTGTGTAATAGGATAGATTCCCTTGCCTGCAAGAGCGTCACAGGCGGTCCACAGCTCTTCATAAGTAGTCGGAATTTCGGTAATACCCGCTTCCTCCAACAGCTTTTTATTGAACATCATGGCAATTACCGCATTTTCATAAGGAATGCAATAATTTGCCCCATCGTATTTTGAAGCATCAAGCACTCCCTCTACAAAGTTGCCGGACCAGGAGGCGTCGGATAAATAGGAGGTCAAATCCATCAGCTTTCCTGACTGGGAGTATAATTCCAGATCGGCATAGGATTTGAAGGAAAAGATGTCAGGAGCATCTCCTGTGGATATGATGGTTCTGATTTTATCCTCGTAGGCATCATAATCCGTATACTCTTCAATCACAACCTTAATTTTCCCCTTGTACTCTTCATTAAAGGAGTTTACCATTTTTCCGAATACCTCGGCTTTTCCGTCCGTACCAACCCAGATACATGGAAATGTAATGGTAATCTCTTTTCCACTGCCCGTTCCCGTTGTATCCCCGGCTGCAGCAGTGGGAGTCCCCTCTGTTCCCTTCCCATCGTTGGAAGCAGATTTTCCGCAGCCTGCAAGCAGGGTCATGCATAGGATAAGACTCATTACTAAAGATAATACTCTTCTCTCTGTCTTTTTCATAAAAATTCTACCTCGCTTAATCATATAATAACCATTTTGATGCTGTCCGCTGCATGGATTTTTACATCGACTTCAAGCTTTTTTATTATTTTTTAATTAAATTAAATCCTTTAATCAATTTGATATAAAAAAAAGCTTTATCAGTTATTTTGTATATTATGTTCCAGTGCCCCTAAATTTATGTAGATTAATATACAGAATAACCAACGCATCTTATTTACAAGAACAATTGTACATCATATTTATTAATAAGTAAAGTATTATTTCGCAGATTTTATACTTTTTTATTATTTTTGCACAGGTAATTTTTAGCTTTTACTTATTTTGGATTCTCTTTAGTTTAAATTTTTAATTATATATAATCCATTATTTTTCATATTTTCCCTTTTAAAACATGTATTTTATACATTTCTTATTAATATCCTGCTTTTATCCCCATATTTGCCTATATCCCAATGAAATTAATAAAGTTGTTGCTCGATTTTTAAACGCATGTTATAATCTATTCAACTGAAAATATCATATTAATTAATGATTTTTATTTTTATTAAATCCTATAATTAATATCAATTGCATATCTTATGACTATTACCAATATTGGGAGGACCAGTAATGATTGAAGCTTTAAAACAACATAATAACGGACTCGAAATCAAAAGCATTTATGACGATACCTTTTCCAAATACGGAAAGCTTCTAAGCGGCTATGACTTTTCTGAATGCATCCAAATCATGAAGGAGCGCGCCATACCGGAAAGCGGCAATATCTATATCGCCTGTGATGATGAACTAATGCAGACCTCCGTGGCAGAGCCCTTAAGCAATCTGTTCTATGGGAGGATGCCAATTCAAATCGGCTACTGCAACGGAAACAACAGCGGGCTGAATGCCCTGGAATATCACAAATGCTCGGAAATCGATGTTGCCGTCACAGACCTGGTGCTTATCCTGGGAGATATCAGGGACATCAAGAACAATCAATATGAAAGCCTTCGTACAGAGCTTTTTTATGTTCCTGCCGGTATTGCACTTGAGCTATACGGCACCACCCTTCATTTTTCACCCTGCAAGGTCACATCGGAGGGTTTTAAGAGTATTATTGTTCTGGCACACGGCACCAATCAGCCCCTTTCCTCCCTTCCGACACCTTTATGCGACGAAGACAAGCTGCTTTGGATGCAGAATAAATGGCTCATCGCCCATGCAGGCAGTGTTCCGGCCTCCAAAGGAGCCTTCGTGGGTATCACTGGGGAGAATATCGAAGTAAAAGTTTGAAAGTAAAAAGCACTTTCAAACTCCTTATTGAAGCAGTATCGCAAGCCCGCTTGCGATATGCAGGGGTGTAAGTCACAAAATAATCTTAAGAAAGAAGTGTTTGTTCATTATGGATGCAAGACAAAATGGTATTAACATGATTGCCGTAAAAAAGCGCAACCGAAGCTCCATTCTCAATCTGATTTACCGCTCAGGCGGCATGTCCCGCAAGGAAATTGCCAATAAGCTGAATTTGACTCCGGCCGCAATCACCTTAATCACAACGGATTTAATCGAGGAAGGACTCTTGATTGAATCCTTTACCGAAGAGAATAATAACCGCAAGGGGCGTAAGGAAATTATCCTGGAAATAAACAGCAGTAAGTATGCGGCAATCGGTATTTATATCAGCGTAAACAAATTTCAGATTGTCTGCATCGACTTAAACCAGAACATTTTATTCGAGGATACTGTCTTTATCGCGGACTGCCACAGAAAATCCACGGCAATTCTCGACAAAATATATGCGATTACGCAGGAGCATCTCAAGCACTATGACGTATCCCGGACCCGGACCATCCTGGGTGTGGGCATCAGTATTCGGGGTGTTGTAAACTCCAGGGACGGCATCAGCGTTAACTCCTATCACCTCTGGGAGGATAATGTTAATGTAGTCGCTTATTTACACGAAAAGCTGAAGCTTCCCATCATTCTTACCAACAACATCTGCTCGCTGGCGCATGGAGAAAGCTTTTTCGCGCACCTGGAGCATCCTGACAATATGCTTTTTATCAAATACGGCCCCGGAGTCGGAGCGGCAAGGGTTTCTTACCAGGACACCCTTAGTGTATTTGATTTTAACGCAATTCAAATGGGGCATATTATCTCCGATCCCAATGGTGTACTTTGCGAATGTGGCAATCAGGGCTGTCTGGAGACCATTGCAGGCTACAATGCAATGATAAAGAATGTCTCCGATTTATTCTCGGAGTTCCTTACCCCTGCCCTGTATGCTGCAACGGAGGGCAATCCTGACAACATAAATATTAAGACCATTGTACAGGCCTATGAGAACGGGGATAAGGCAGTTGAAAGCATCTTTGTAAGGGCCGCCTATTACCTTTCCATCGCCATCAAAAATACCATGTGTCTTTTTGATCCGAAATCCATCATATTGTATGGAGAACTATTTGAGAATCCCAAGTTTCGAAAGGCTCTGCATCAGCAGCTTTCCAAATATTCCGGCTTCGAGAAGGTTTCCTTCAGCCACTTTAATCTGCAGCTGGAAACACTGGGGCCAGCCTCAACTATCATCAATTACTTCTTTGAGAACGGCGGGATGGTTGACAGTGCAGTATAGTGAAGGTTTATAATAAAGGACGAAAAAGGTAACAGGGGACCTCCTTCGGCTAAAGAAGCCGAGGGAGGTCCCCTGTTATCTTTTCTGTGTATCAGATGGTAATAAGCCATTGGACTATTTTATACTTTAAAATCCACTGATTTATATCGATGATAATATCTTCCGCATATTGGGGTAAATTTCAAGATGCAGTAATCAGGATCTGTCACACCCTTCGGATAATATTTGGTGTCGCCTTTATTCCAAAAGTGGTTTTTAATTTCCTGTGTTTCAAGCACTTCCATTTTGCCTGTCAGCAGTACTCCTCTTCCTTTTATAAATTTTAAAAAATATACACAGGCTTTCGGATTACGCCGATATTGGACAGCATGCTTTGAAGAGGTATTTGTGCTAAAGTAAATTTCCTTCAGGCTCGTTCTCTCTTTTACCGGAAATACCACCTTAATATTAGGAAAGTCATTTTCATCCATTGAACCGATAAAAAACAATTTCGATTTTTTATACACGTCAGTTACAAGATTAAGAATATCTTTCATACTCCACGCTCCTTCCAATCCTTCAGGTTAGATAAAATTCGCCTCAGCTTATTTTCAAATTCAAGAATCTCCGTATCTGAAAATCCGCTGTAGAATATCTCACTCATTTTATCAGAGACCGCTTCATAGTTTCTTTGTAATGCCTTTGCATATTCCGTAAGTGATATTGTCACCTGCCGCCGGTTGTTTACATCTGCTGTTCTGGTCAGTATTCTTTTATCAACCATCCGGTTAATCACGATTGTAAGCGTATTATTTGCAAGAGAGGTTCTCCGTCCGATTTCACTCATATTTAAGTTATCCTCCTGCCACAGGACATAAAGAATTCTTCCTTGTGCTCCGGAAACATCGACGCCATAATCGCTCAGTAATTTATCGAATATCCTTTCCTGCAATTGCTTGATTTGAGAAACATAAAAACCTCCTGTTATTTTCAAACGACCGCCATCTTTCTATTTAGAATATTTCTATATAGAATATATTAAGTTCTCGACTCTACTTTGTCAATTGGAAACTCATTAAAAGTTTTCCCCATTATTTAAGGTGCCTGAACATCCGGTTTATTCGGATATTCAGGCACCTGCTTTAAAGGAGGGAGACTATATTTTATTTGTGATATTACGCTGTGCTTTTTTCTTCTGCTCGATTAAAATCCCGAAGGCTCCGCCCAACACGATTACCATGCCGATGTATTGGTTTCTTACCATCCTTTCGTCAAACAAAAGATAGGATACTGTCGCCGCTACAATGGGCATCAGCAGGAGAAATACCTTAACAATCCACACCGGATAACGCTTTAAGTCATAGTAATACACTACATAAACCAGGGTCTGTCCCAGACCGGCGGCCAGGGAGGCAATTAGCAGCCCCTTGTTTTGCGCAAGGCGCCCCAGCTGACCCGCAGCTCCCATAATAAGCGCAGCCCCCATAAAAAGCAGCATAGTAACAAAGTTATTATAGAAAGCGATGACATCGTCCTTAACCGCATTCTTTTTATCCAGTTGGACGCTTTTGATGACAAAGGCATTGATTGATACAAACAGGGCGCTTAGGATAAAGAAGATATCTCCCTTGTTTCCGATTTGGAACCGGCTAAAGTCGATTCCCATGACCATCAGGACACCAAACAGCATCAGAAAGGTGTAGCCCCAATCAAGCTTTGTGAATTTTTCCTTATATATAATAATAGAAATCAGACTTACAAATATAATGTCGCATTTTAAAAGAGCTGTTCCGCTTCCTGCCGGAGAAAGACTGAGTCCAATAAATGCTGTCAGATCAAGCAAAAACCCCATGGTTCCTATCAGCAACAATCTGACAAACACTCCCCTTGTCCGAAGCAATAGCTTTAATTCTTTTCTTGCCATCATGACAAATGTAAGGAGTATCAGAGTAATGAACCGGATTACAATGCCGGCAGAAAAAACCGACATCTGGGATACCACTCTCTGGCTTGCCACATAGTAGCAGCCCCAAATCAGAGCCAATAGAAGCAACGGTAACGTCTGTCTGGGCTTCATCAGATCATATATCCTCTAATCAGCTTAACCAAGTCATCATAACCGGCAATAAATGATGCTATGGTCGTCCGGAAGCCTCCGTACTTCTCAAACTCGTCCGGCTCCATTCCGTTTTCGTCGTAAGATTTACTAAATTCCTCAATTTTTCTAAGCTCTGCCATATATTCTTCCCTTACCGGCTCATCAATCCTGCTTTTTACCTCTATGTCGCAGGCGTTGATTTTCTTATGCCAGCCGTAGGGAATTGTCATGGACAAATCTCCGCCGATCAGCTGGGACCAATGATAGTGGTTCCGGCAGGCTGCCGACAGCAGTCTGGTCCGATAACCTCTTTCCTTATAAATACGGTAGGCTTCCTTCATGACTGCAACACCGGCCCACTCCAGGCATTCCGGATTTACCAGCCTGTCCATCTCGTCTATATACTTCTTAAGCCAGTCATCCGTTCTTCCGATCATAATGGTACAGATCGGGGCCATCGTCTCACAGGAAAGACCCTTTGCTTCCCTTCTCCTTAAGCCACGCTCAACCGCCTCCGCCACAGCGACCGCCTGGGCAACCGTGAAAGAAACCGTAGCATTGATACTGATGCCATGATAGGTTGCTTCCTCCATAGCAAGAATACCGGCTCCCGAGGCAGGCATTTTCACCTGCATATTTACTCCAAGGCTGTTCAGCTTCATTGCCTGCTCCAGCATTTTCTCACTGTTTCTATAATATTTGGCATTTGTTTGTATGGAAAGCCTTCCTTTTTTTCCTTCGTAGCGCTCGAATAACGGGAGCAGCTTTTTGGCTCTCTCACTACCCATTTCATGAATGATTTCCCAGGTGATATCCTCCTCCGTGGCATTCTTCATTTCCAGAGCACATTCCTTAATTCTGCCTTCCCAGGCCTTAAGCTCCTTTTTAATTACCGCCCCGACAATCAAAGGATTGCTGGTTGCACCGACGCAGCCTCTTTCCAGGGCATAATTAAGCTCCTCCTCACCACAGGAATCCATCCAGATATCCGTGTTCGGAAATCTTACTGCCGTTTCATGCAATTTACCTTTCCATTCAGCCATATCATTTTCCTCCGTTTATATAACCTCAAGCTTCATCATTTTTGCAACCAGTAACAGGATATCTCTATACTCACCATAAACCATGGTCAGATGATGAGCCACACCGTTATTCATTACCGAGTCCAGCAGCTCCGAGATATGCTGTTCAAACTTTACCTTTGTATAGGTTCCGCAAAGCTGCTTCTTCATTTCCACCGACTCACCTGCTGCCAGGAATAATCTTGTCTTTCCTCTTGCCGTATCCAGGCGGAACAGATTGACGTGTCCCTCCTTCATGACAAAGCCCGCCGTTACGCCCTTGCCGCCGGCAAAATAAGTATCCAGGGTGCGTTCGCTCCGGCCGTCCCACAAATTCGCCGGAGCCACTCCGCAGTGCCACATAAGCGCATAATCTTCTTCCAGGTCTACCTGAGACAAATCCGCCAGGTAGGGAGTCTCTGCACCCAGCGCCGCTCCGGCCAGCATGGACAGCGCTCCTTCCACATCCCCCTCACAGGCCAGTATCATGCCCTTCGATTGCAAAATCGACATGGAAGCACAGGGAGATATCCCGTAATTTGCGGCAAACTCAGGCCAGCATCTGACTGCCACCGCTGTCAGGCCATATTTCTCAATGAATTTCGCCGCGCTGACACACAGCCTGGCGACCTTCTCCACCTGCGTAGCATTAACCTCTCTGCAGATAAATAATTCTCTGACCTCTTTCTCCGATTCCTCAAGCTCCTCCTGTGTCACCGGCTGTGAAAACATATCAGAGATTTCATAATGGTCGATTAAAATACCCATCCTGCGGTATACCTCCATATCGTCCACTCCGACATTATAAAAGCCATGGGCGCGGTATCCTACCAGGCCTACCCTTGCATTTTCAAGGGCCACCTTAACCCGCAGCGCTGCAAGCCATTTCTCATCGATTCTATCTCCGATGTTACAGGTGTAATCATCCTTACCTGTCTTATACAGATTGGAGGCATTCAGGTTTAGTCCGCACACCGCGTTCAGCCTGATCTTGCCGCCGTCATAGGGAAGCTCATTGTAGGCCCATAATAAAAAGGGCTTTTTAATATATTTTGAAAACACCAGTGCCAGGTGTCCCAGATGGAAGGTTCCGCTGATGATTACCAGCCCGTCCACATTGGCCGCCAGCAGCTTTGCTGCTGCCGCCTGGGCATCCTCCACCTCAATTACACACTGTTCAATAAACGTATATTCAATATTCTCGATTTCCTTCAATTCCCGAATCGTATTCAGATACATTTCCTGAGCGGTTTTATATTCATAGGTGGTTCTGGTCAGGCAGACAACACCCAGTTTGATTTTCTGCGCCATGAAATAATTCTCTCCTTCTATGTTATTCTTTTACCGTGCCGTCCCAGGCCTCACGGAAGATACCAAGGCCATAGGTGGTAAAGGGATGCTCAAAGCTTGCCTTATACACATCCAGTCCGCAGGTGACAATATCCGCTCCGATGGCAGCAAAATCTGCTATTTGTCTTCCATTACGGATTGCAGCCACAATAATTTCCGTCTTCATATTATAATTCCGGTAGATCTGAATGATCTCCGAGATATATTCAAAGCCGTCCTCTCCGCTGTTTTCCTTCCAGCCAACGAAGGGAGATACAAATTTAGCTCCCAATTTACCGACAGGAATTGCCTGGGAAGGAGAGAATACCAAAGTAACATTAGTGCGTATGCCCATTTTCTCAAGCTTTCTCGCAGCAATGAGTCCCTGCTCCGTGCAGGGTATCTTGATTACATAATTGGGGCTATAGGAGGCAACCTCCTTTGCCGCTATCAAAATTTCCTCCCATTTTTCCATATGGGGATTAATTTCAAAGGAAACCGGAAATTTGTCCGCACCCTCCAGACCCTCTTCCTTAATCCATGCCGCCACATCCCGTACCACCTGCCAGAAGGACTTGCCGCTCAGCTTTATATGCTTCGGATTGGTTGTAACTCCGTCAATTCCGTAATTCTCATATGCGTATTTAATCTCATCCAATTTTGCACTATCTAAAAAATATTTCATTTTTACACCCTTTCTGCGTATCATAAGCTCGCTTGTGATACGCACCAATAAATAGTTTGAAAGGTACTTTCAAACTTGCCTCCCATTCCTTATCCCTTATATATTTTTTCTTCCAGAAGCTGGACCTGTTTCCTGGCATTGACCAGATTTTTGGCGCGCCATTCCTCAAGATTTTGTGTAAACTGCGTTGCCAAAAAGGTCTTAACAATCTCAATTCCTGTAAACTCCGCAGTAATCCACCCTCCCAGGGTTAAAACATTTGCATCGTTAATTGCTCTGGCCTTCTCGGCGGCAAAGGTATTTTCACATACACTGGCATAAACACCCTTGAATTTATTTGCTACGATTGCCATACCCATTCCCGTTCCGCAGATTAAAATACCCCTCTCAAATTCTCCCTTTGATATTCTTTCTGCTATGGCCTCTGCCACTTCAAAGTAGGGCTTCGGTTCTTCCTCCTTAAGAGTACCTCCGTCTGTTACCTCATACCCTTCTTCGGACAAATATGCCTTTATCGCTTCCTTAAGCCAAAAGCCGGATTTATCCGATCCGATTATAATTTTTTTCATAGTTGCCTCCATTTCTGCACTGCCTGCTATCCTGTTAACAGAACCCTGCACATCGTATGCTTGTGAATGCAGCGCGGGCACAAGCCTGTTCTCCTCTCGCCTCTATCCCTTCATGGAAATAGCCTCAATGGCGGCTTCCGTAATGGCGGCGGCGGTCAGACCGTATTTTTGCTTCAAAAACGGTGTAAGGCCAACCTCGCCAAAATGGTCCCTTACACCGACACGTTTCACCGGAACCGGGTAAACTCCGCTCAAATACTCACAAACTGCACCTCCCAGTCCGTTCAGGATGGAATGGTTTTCGGCGGTAACTACCGCCCCGGTCTTTCTGGCGCTTCGTAAAATCAATTCCTCATCCAGCGGCTTAATGGTGTGGATATCAATAACCTCTGCATGAATTCCCTTATCCCTTAGCGCTTCCCCCGCCATCAGTGCTTCCGCCGTCATAATTCCGCTGGCAAGGATTGTAATATCTCTGCCCTCTCTAAGTATATTCCCCTTCCCAAGCTCGAAGGGACAATCCTCCTCATATACCCGGACTGCACTCCTTCGAAGCAAACGGATATAAACCGGGCCGTAATGTTTAAGTATCTGGGGAAATGCTTTTCTAAGCTGAGCGCTGTCCACCGGCTCATAGATGACCATGCCCGGTATATTGCGCATAATCGCAACATCCTCCATACTCATATGGGTGCCGCCGTTTAATTCCGCCGTTACTCCGGGATCGCTACCCATAATCTTGACATTCAGGCCCGCATAAGCCACCGACAGGGTAACCTGGTCGCAGACGCGTCTAGTGGAAAAGGGGGTAAAGGTATGGGTGAAGGGTATTTTCCCCATGGCGGACATGCCTGCTGCCACGCCGATCATATTCGCCTCCTGAATACCGACATTCACTGTCTTTTCGGGAAAAGTCTGGGCAAACCGGGTAGTTCCCGCCGCTTTCATAAGATCTGCTTCCACAATAACAAGCCTGTCATCCTTGCCTGCATACTCAATCAGCAGATCAACATAAGTTTCTCTTAACCATCTGTCCTCCAGCTGCATCAGACCTCCTCCTTGCCATCCAGTATTGCAATTGCTTTTTTCCACATATCCTCGGTAATTGCCATATTATGCGAGGCAACCATATTTTCACAAAAATATCCGCCCTTGCCCTTAATTGTGTTGAGCAAAATCATGCTTGGCTTTCCCTTATATTTTTTTGCATTATCAATCGCATATAAAATCTGCCTGATATCGTGACCATCCACGGACTGAACATGCCAGCCGAAGGCCTCCCATTTTTTATCCAGAGGCTCCAGTCCGTTGATGTCCTCAATTACCCCATCAATCTGCATTTTATTGTAATCCGTAAAGGCAATCAGATTATCCAGCCTTCTGCTGCCTGCGCACATGGCAGCCTCCCAGATCTGTCCCTCCTGTGATTCTCCGTCTCCGATGATGGTATAGATGTACAAATCTCTTTTATCCAGCTTAGCAGCAACGGCCATACCTGTTGCTGCAGAAAAGCCCTGCCCCAGGGAACCGGTTGACATATCAATGCCCCTTGTCAGTCTGCGGTCACAGTGGCTCGGCAGATGTGTGTTCGGCTGATTTAATGTATCCAGCTCCTCAACCGGCAGATAACCCTTGAGTGCCAGGGCCGCATAAAGAGCCGGGCCCCCATGTCCCTTGGACAGCACCAACCTGTCCCTGTTTTCCATATCAGGCCTCGACGGGTCAATATTCATCACCTCAAAATATAATACGGACAGCACCTCGCAGAGCGATAATGCCCCTCCGATATGTCCTACCCCAAGCTTTCCAATGGAGCGAAGGGTAAGCTTTCTAATTTCCTTTGCTTTCTCCTCCAGCATTTCTATTGTCTTAGTCATGTATCCTCACTCCTTACGCTCATTTATAGAATTGACTTAAGCAGCTCATAAACAGAGGTTTCATTCATCTGCGCCGGGGTCAGATGGATAATAGCCGCATTCAGCCCGACCTGCGTAATATGTGCCAGATCAGCTTCCTTTACCCCGATTTCATGAAGACGAACCGGCATTCCCATGCTTTTCATCAGCGCCTCTACTGCATCTGCCAGCTCTTCAATGGAGGCATACCCCAGATACGCTGCCAGTCTTAACATTTTATCCTCTGCCTGCTGCCTGCTAAGCCTGATAAAGGCCGGGAGTGTAATGGCACAGGCTGTCCCATGGTTCGCACCAAACTCAGTGGTCAGAGGGAAACTGATTGCATGAATTCCTGTAGTTCGGGTCTGACTGAAGGCCACTCCAGCACACAGGCTTGCCTCTATCATAGCTGCTCTGGCCTGTATATTTCCGGGCTCCTTATATGCCGTTAAAATATGCTCAAGTATTTCCTTCATCGCACCCATGGCAAGATAATCGCACATGGGCTGTGAAGCCTTATTCCAATATGCCTCAATTGCATGGCAGAAAGCATCCATACCCGTAGATGCCGTAATCGGAGCCGGCAGTGTATAGGTAAGCTCCGGATCAATCACCGCATAATCTGGCCAGAATTCATTGGTAACCATCGGCATCTTAATTCCGGCCTTTTTATTTGTATAAACACCGACATTTGTTACCTCGCTTCCGGTTCCTGCCGTAGTCGGAATACAGATCAGGACGGTACTGCGCGGGCTAAGGCTTCTGCATCCGCCGCTGTAATAATCATAGATACTTCCTTCATTGGTAACCAGACAGGAAACCATTTTAGAGACATCAAGAGCACTTCCGCCTCCCAGACCAATGATGCACTCCGCATTCATACTTCTGGCAAGTCCGGCCGCTTTATCCACACTTTCACAGGAAGGATTCGGTTCGACCTCGCTGAAATACCCTACCTCCTTATCCGTCATGCAATCACCGATTTGTCTTGCCACGCCGGATTGATACAAAAAAGGATCTGATATAATTAAAACTCTTTTACCCTTGATGTACTGACTGACCCTTTTTGATAATCCCGTGCCAAAGCAAACTTTTACCGGCATAAAATAGTTAAATTCTTTCACCATCTGATTCTCCTTTTTTCCCGAATTTGCTTGGTTTTTATGCTGCGACTTTTTAATTAATATATTTAACTCATTTTTAAAGTTACTGCATAAAACGTATTGATTGATACGCTTTTCCTTCTATATTGACTATTATATGCCCCTGTTCTTACCGTGTCAATACATTTTTATTAAATCTTTTAATTAATTGATTCACTCTTATTATTTATAGTAAAATCAGTACCTTTGTGATATACTAATATTGCAGAAGGGATATTAACCGGCTTCTGCGGACATTCAGGGAAAATAGTAAATGACAAGAGATATTTCTGTTTCTTATATTAAGAAATGAATCCTAGTAATCTGCCTGCCATATTAACGGAAGGATATTCTTAACTAGTTTAACTAGTACATCATTTTCAAATTAACCAGAGTTCTCAACGATAGAAACGAGGTAAATGAATGGACTTATCGATAGATAAAATACTGCAAAGCACAGAGGAGTGCCCGATTATTGCCGCCGTCAAGAATTTTGAGGGACTTGACAAATGCGCCAAGACTGAATGCCGGATCGTCTTTGTCCTTTTTGGCGACCTGTGTAACCTTGCAGGCATTGTAAACCGCATTAAGGAAGCCGGCAAATATGCCATTGTCCACATTGACTTAATTGGAGGCCTTGGCAGTAAGGAGGTGGCTGTAGACTATATCCGCCAATATACAAAGGCGGACGGGATTATCTCCACCAAGCCCGCTCTGATCAAACGGGCAAAGGAATTATCCCTGTTTACCATCCAGCGCTTTTTCCTCATTGACTCCCTGGCCTATGACAACCTAAAGAAGCAGGCTTTGACTAATAATCCGGATGTTATCGAGATATTGCCCGGCAGTCTGTATAAGATTATCAGCATATTATGCAGGGAAATAGACACCCCCTTAATTGCCGGCGGCCTTATCATGGACAAGTCGGATGTTATCAACGCCTTGAAGGCCGGTGCCATAGCCGTATCCACAACAAGGGAAGAGGTTTGGTTTATGTAGTGCATTGAAATAATTTTAAGTTTTAATTAATTCTGCTAAATTAGCAAAAAAGATGTTGACTTTTTCCAAGGGCTTAGATATAATGCAATTGTAAACAGATGCTCAGTGATGGAGAGATAAGCGACTGCCTATATTGGTTTGGTGTCGCTTTTTTTATTGTCCACAATGTAACCACCCATCTTGTACGGCATTTCCTAAATAATTGCTGTACTAACAAATCAAGGAGGTCTCTTAAATGAGTACAAAAACAAACGTAGTAGACTGGACAACTTTAACGAATTTCGTAACTGATGCCTTCAAGGGCTATGGAATTCCGGAGGAGGACGCAAAAATATGTACCGATGTTTTACTGGAATCTGATCGTCGGGGAATTGAATCCCATGGTGTTAACCGCTTTAAGCCAATCTATCTTGACCGCATTAAGGCAGGAATCCAAAAGCCCACCACCGAATTTGAGATCATTAAGGAAACCGCTACCACTGCTGTTGTGGACGGACATGACGGAATGGGCCAGGTAATCGGAGTAAAATCCATGAATATGGCTATCGAAAAGGCAAAGAAGTATGGTATGGGTATGGTTGTGGCAAGAAATTCCACCCATTACGGAATTGCCGGTTATTATGCAACCATGGCAACAAAGGCCGGTTGTATCGGTATTACCGGAACAAATGCAAGACCCTCTATAGCACCTACCTTTGGCGTAGAAAATATGCTCGGTACCAATCCCCTTACTTTCGGTATGCCTACGGATGAGGATTTCCCCTTTGTACTGGATTGTGCTACCTCCATCACACAGCGCGGACGCATTGAATACTATTCCCGCATTGGCAAACCAACCCCGGCCGGTATGGTAATCGGGCGTGACGGAAATGCCAAGACAGATTCCGATCAGATATTAAAGGATTTAAATACCGGTGATGCTGCACTTGCTCCCCTCGGCGGCATCGGAGAAGAGCTCGCCGGCTTTAAGGGCTACGGCTATGCCACTGTAGTTGAAATTCTGTCAGCAGCCCTTCAGCAGGGCAATTTCCTGCGTGCTTTGACCGGCATCGGAGCAAACGGAGAAAAGGTTCCCTTCCATCTCGGACATTTCTTTATTGCGATTGATACGGAAGCCTTCCTTGGTCTGGATTCCTTTCAGAAAACCTGCGGTGATATCCTGCGTGACCTTCGAGGCTCCGTAAAGGCGCCGGGTGAAGACCGTATCTATACCGCCGGAGAAAAGGAATACCTGGTATGGCTTGAAAGAAAGGACAGCGGTGTTCCCATCAATGATGCCGTACAAAAGGAAATGATTAAAATAAGGGATGAATTGGGCTTGACCCAGTACCGGTTCCCCTTTGAATAAAAAATCCCGCAGTCTCTGACCTGTTATAGACATACGCTATTACAAACGAATGAGCTTTCATTCAAAATTTGAGCTGTATTAAGGACAGCATGGAGGATAACTTATTATGGATATAAGACAACAGTCTCTGAATAAGCATTATGAATGGAGGGGCAAAATTGAAGTAATTTCCCGCGTCCCCATAAATTCCAGGGAGGACTTAACCCTTGCATATACCCCCGGAGTTGCCGAACCCTGTCTGGAAATCAATAAGGACTATAACAAATCCTTTGAGCTGACAAGACGAAGCAACCTGGTGGCAGTTATCACAGACGGTACCGCAGTGCTAGGCCTCGGAGATATCGGTCCGGAGGCGGGAATGCCGGTTATGGAGGGTAAATGCGCTTTATTCAAGGAATTTGCGGGAGTGGATGCTTTTCCTATCTGCCTGCGTACAAAGGATGTGGATGAATTAGTCCGCTCCATTTATCTTATCTCGGGGAGCTTCGGCGGCATCAATCTGGAGGACATCTCGGCTCCCCGGTGCTTTGAGGTAGAGCGCAGACTAAAGGAGCTTTGCGATATTCCGGTTTTTCATGATGACCAGCACGGAACAGCAATTGTAGTCTCCGCTGCCCTGCTCAATGCCCTCCGGGTTGCGCAAAAAGAAATCGGTACCATAAGAGCCGTCATCAACGGTGCCGGCTCAGCAGGAATTGCCATCGCAAAGCATCTGCTAAATCTCGGCCTGAAGAACCTCACTCTGGTTGACCGCTTTGGTATTATCTGTGAGGGAATGACGGAGCTGAATCCCGCCCAGGCTGAAATGTCACTGATAACGAATAGAGAGCATAAAAAAGGCAGCCTTGCAGATGCCATGAAGGGAGCAGATGTTTTCATCGGTGTTTCTGCCCCGGGTATTGTTTCCCCTGAAATGATCAGCTCCATGGCAGCAAAGCCCATTGTTTTTGCCATGGCCAATCCCGTACCGGAGATCATGCCCGATCTTGCAAAGGCTGCCGGTGCCTATGTCGTAGGAACGGGACGCTCGGATTTTCCCAACCAGATTAACAACGTGCTTGCATTTCCGGGAATTTTCCGCGGTGCCCTTGACTGCCGTGCTACAACCATCAATGAAGAAATGAAGCTGGCCGCCTCCTATGCAATTGCCGGCCTGGTATCAGAGGAGGAGCTAAGTGACGAATACATTCTCCCCTTCGCCTTTGATAAGCGGATCGGGACCACCGTCGCCGCCGCTGTTGCAGAGGCCGCACGCCAGACAGGAGTCGCAAGGATTTAATGGTCCGTCCGTTTTATTGCTGGAAATACAAAATGGCTGTCACATCCATAGATGTGACAGCCAAAGCAACATTAATAATTATAATACGCTCTTAACCGCGTTTACTACATTTTCTGTGGTAAATCCGAATTTCTTAAAGAGAAGGCCGGCCGGTGCGGAAGCACCAAAGCCCTTCATTGTCACCGTTGTTCCATCGAGACCGACATATTTGCCCCAGCCAAAATCAATGGCTGCTTCCACGGCAACTCTGGCCCTTACACTCTTTGGCAGAATACTCTCCTTATATTCAGTGGATTGAGCTTCAAACAAATCCAGTGAAGGGAAGCTTACTACTCTGACATCCACACCTTCCTTCGCAAGCTCTGCCTGGGCATTGACTCCAAGCTCTACCTCTGAACCGCTTGCCAGAATGATTGCGTCCGGAACCTCCTTCTTGGAAGGTGATACAATATATCCGCCCTTTAAGGCCTCCTTGGAGGAGCCGGGCAGCTGGGGAAGATTCTGGCGGGTAAGTACCAGCGCCGTAGGTGTCTTTGTTGAAGTAATTGCATAATACCAGGCAGCGGTACACTCGGTAGCATCTGCCGGTCTGAATACGGTAAAGTTCGGCATGGCACGAAGCATTGCAAGCTGTTCGATCGGTTCGTGGGTCGGTCCGTCCTCACCTACTCCGATACTGTCATGGGTGAGTACAAAGGTTAACGGCAGTCCCATCAAAGCGGAAAGTCTTGCCATTGGCTTTACATAATCACTGAATACAAAGAAGGTGGATACATAGGCACGAAGTCCGCCGTGAAGCGCCAATCCGTTACCAACAGCCGCCATAGCCAACTCCCTTACACCAAAGTGAAGGTTGCGGCCTGCATAGTTATCCTTCGAGAAATCACCCATATCATTCATATAGGTCTTCGTGGAAGGGGCAAGATCTGCTGCTCCGCCGATTACATTCGGCAGGTAATTCTTAATCTTATTCAAAGTAATTCCAGAGAGGTTTCTGGTAGCCTCCGGCTTGTCCGCAAATGCCCAGAAATCATCATTATCAAGGAGAGCCTTGCCTGCGTCCACGTCATGGTACTGATCCCATAAGGTCTTAAGCTCAGGATATGCCTTTGCATAATCAGCAAATAATTTATTCCAGGCTTCCTCTACCTTGGCACCCGCGGCTGCAAGCTCCTTATAATTTGCATATACTTCCTCAGGAACATAGAAATCTTTGTCTGCCGGCCAGCCGAGGTTTTCCTTTAAAGCCTTAACATTATCTGCTCCCAGGGGCTCGCCGTGTGCACTTGCCTTTCCTTCCTTCGGGCTTCCGTGTCCGATCTTTGTCTTAACGGTAATCATGGAAGGCCTGGTCAGGTCTGCTTTGGCAGCCTCGATTGCAGCAGCAATTTCCTCAAGATTATTGCCGTCCTCTACTACCAGAGTCTGAAAACCAAAGGCTTCAAAACGCTTCTTAACATCCTCGGTGAAAGCGATATCCGTGCTTCCCTCAATGGAAATCTTATTACTGTCATATAATACAATTAATTTACCCAGTCCAAGGGTCCCTGCAAGAGACATTGCCTCAGAGGTGATACCCTCCATCATACATCCGTCTCCGCCAAGCACAAAGGTATAATGATTTACTACCGAGTAGCCTTCCTGATTGAATTTGGCTGCAAGATGTGCCTCACCCATTGCCATTCCCACTGCCATCGCCATACCTGCGCCCAGAGGTCCGGTTGTTGCTTCTACACCAACGGTGTGGCCATATTCGGGATGTCCCGGTGTTAAGGAGCCATCCTGACGAAAGCTTTGTAAATCCTCTATTTTAAGTCCATATCCGAATAAATGCAATAATGAATATAACAGCATGGAGCCATGTCCGCCGGATAATACAAATCTGTCCCTGTTGGGCCATTTTGGATTGGCCGGGTTATGCTTCATATGCTTTGCCCAAAGCTCATAGGCCATAGCCGCCGCACCAAGGGGAAGTCCCGGATGTCCGGAATTTGCTTTTTGTACACCATCAGCCGCTAATACCCTGATCGCATTTACTGACATCGTATCAAGATTGCTCATTATAAATCCTCCTAAAATAATAGACTCTATCGTTATAACGGGACGCTGTACGTCACCTTATACTTCCTAATTATCACCGAAAACGGCCTTATAGTCCTGAACGAATTTCTCGATACCAGCAGTTGTCATCGGATGCTTTGTACATTGCTCAATTATACTGTAGGGAACCGTAGCAATATGTGCACCGGCCAGTGCACATTCCGTAATATGAATCGGGTTACGGATGCTGGCAGCAATGATTTCTGATTTAATATTATGAATTTCAAAGATTTGAGCAATTGTCTGAATCAGCTCCGCGCCGATCTGAGAGATATCATCGAGACGGCCAACGAAGGGAGATACAAAGGTAGCTCCGGCTCTTGCCGCAAGTAATGCCTGATTTGCTGTAAAGATAAGAGTAACATTCGTTTTGATTCCTTCACTTGCCAGTACCTTGGTAGCCTTCAGGCCTTCCACTGTCATAGGAATCTTAACTACCATATTCGGATGAATCTTGGCAATTTCCCTGCCCTCGGCAATCATTCCCTCTGCAGTAGTCGTAGTAGCTTTTACTTCGCCGCTGATGGGTCCGTCAACAATGCTTGCGATTTCCTTGATTACTTCAACAAAATTTCTTCCTTCTTTTGCGATTAAGGATGGATTGGTGGTAACACCGCAGATTACACCTAAATCGCTGGCCTTCTTAATTTCTTCCACATTCGCCGTATCAATAAACAGCTTCATAAACTTTACCTCCTGGGGACTGAGGCCCTATAAAAACCGTATTTTAACAATAATTTACTGTTGCCATCCGATTCTATAGCCTGTCCTTTATAATTTTTTTTGCCAATATAGAACAAAGTGTGCGGTGTCCTCTGACCAAGTCCACAGTTACAGTACGGCCCATACTGCTCCCCTCAGGGAATTCTTTCCTCCCCACGGTATATTCCGATACCCCTGCAAACCCGCAATACTTTGCTTATATTATGCTCATGTACCTATAAATATACTATAAATACGGTGACAAAACAATATGCAATTTAAACACACATTTAAATGATTCTAATAGAAAAATATCCACTTAGTAAAAACACACAATTATGAACACATATTCCCTGAAATACTCCCCTTTCTCTTTGCAAAAACCCCCAATACAATTGCAATAATATGTAAATCAGGCAATAAAATACCTTTCTTCAAACTGCTTTGCAGGCATCGGCTTTGCAAAATAATAGCCCTGGATCATATCACAGCCCACCGCACACAGGTATTCCACCTGCTCCCTTGTCTCGATACATTCTGCTACCACCTTCATGTGCAGATCCTTTGCCATGGTTATGGTATTGCGGATTACCGTAAGGCCTCGTTCAACCTCACTTGTCATACGAAACAGCTCTCCATCCAGCTTTACCACATCCAGCGGCAAATCCTTCAGGGAATTCAGCGAGGAATAACCCGCTCCAAAATCATCCATAGAAACAAGAAAGCCATAATTTCTTAGCAGAATAACCGTCTCAATCAAGGTCTGTTTATTCTGGAGAAATGCACTTTCTGTCAGCTCCAGCTCAATTAAATTATGGGGAATACGATAATCATCCACAATACCGCAAATAATCTGGGCTAACTGGGGATTGGCAAAATGCAGCCGGGATATATTTACAGAGATCGGTATCGGTTCATAGCCTTGATCCAGCCACTCCCTGATAAGAGAGCAAACCTTTTTTAGCATATAATAATCCAATTTTTTAATGAAGCCGTTTTTCTCAAATACTGGTATAAAAAAGCCCGGAGAAATCATATCTCCATCCTTATTAAACCAGCGAACCAGAGCCTCTGCACCGGATATCCTTTCTCCTACGGCAGTATACTTCGGCTGTAAATAAACCTCAAATTCATGATTAAGGAGTGCATCATTCATTGTTTTTTCAATATTTTCTTCATAAAGGAGCTTGTCTCTGGCAGAATCATCAAAAAATGAAATCAACCCTTCTGTGCTATGCTTACAGTTATTCTTTGCAATACTTGCAAACTGCCCCATCCGGTCAACAGAATCCGACTCCTCCGTTATAATATATACCCCATAGGTAATTCTTGCAGCCGCGATATAATGAAGCTGATGCAGCCGGGCATTCAGTTCATTAATTCTTTGTGTGATTTCTTCCTCCTCTTGAAAGGACATAAATATATAGAACTGGTCCGCCGCATATCTGGTCAGAGGCTCTCCCAGCCTGCTCCATCTTCTTACTACCAAATATATTTCCTTTAAAACCTCGTCTCCCTTTTGATAACCATAGATATCATTAATTACCTTAAAGCGTGTGATATCAAAATTAATCATCGCAAATTTTCTTTTATCGAGCTGCTTACCGGATAATATTTTATTTGCAGTAATACGAAATCGGTACCAGTTATCTCCTCCGGTCACCGGATCAAGATAAAGCATTTTAATTATTTTATAATTGGATCTTCTCTGTATGCCAATGATCAGCAGAAAAAGCAGGAATATACCAACGAAGATAAAAATCCAGTAGGAATTGGTAATCCGCAGTACTCCCTGAGAGAATGGAGTGATATTATTTACCCTGCCAATCAATAAGGACCAGTGGTTTTGCCCCAGCTGTTCTTCCTCCCATAGATAGGATACCTCTTTCTTCTCATTACTTCCATAGAAATCCCAAAAGCTTATGGATGGCAGCTCTTTCTCTGCCTCCTCCCGCAAAATTCCCTCAGCAATAACACTTTTATAATCAAATTCACTTAAATCCGTATCCTGAAAATAAAAGATTAATTCCTTGTTCTCATTTAGAATATAGATCCGGCTTCCCTGCTCCAGTTCGCTTTTCAACGGAGTAAATTTTTCTATATTAGCATTTATATATGCCAGTAAGACGCCCTGATTCACTTCCTGATTGATTATTGGGACCGCTATCATGATAGCCGGTTCATTCTCTGGAGTATCTATTAGATTTTCTGAAACGCTAAGCTCACCCTGCCTTGCTTTTATAAAACAGGATTGTGAGGAGGCGTCCACAGAGTTGCCTGCCAAATCATAGCCCATACCCCTTGTATCTACAATTGCCAGATCAAGATAGGCTTTATTTTGGGCAAGAACAGGAAGAAGTTCCTCTATTTCTTCCTTCTTCAGATTATGGGACTTCGCCATCAAAGTGGCTGCATCCTGTAGAGATTGATAAGTATTGGTAATTTCCTGATTAACTATGGAAACTACATTTTCCGTAAGGGAATCATAGGTGTTCAATTTCTCCTTGTAGCTATATTGCGCTATTTTGTTTAACTGATATAGCCCCAACATCAAGGACCCTACGATGCTTATGACAGCAAACAGGATAATCGGTACGGTTCTATTCTTTGGTAAAGTAAAATTCATGTGAATCTCCTCGTAAGTAATATTATACTTTATCAAATGTATCATTAATTTAAACTACATTATAATTCATAAGGATTTTTTAGTCTATGTACTATTTTCACACAGCCAAGCTAAAGTGCCGAAAACACTTCTCCCAGAGATGCCTGTATCAGAAGATTGGCCTCTTTATCCAATGCCGTCGTTGTTTTATTAATCAGTACGAGCCTGTCCCCCTCATAGTATCGGATCAGTCCCGCGGCCGGATATACACTAAGGGAGGTTCCTCCGATGATTAAGAGCTCCGATGCAGAGATCAACCGGACTGCTTCCCTGATTACCTCGTCCTTTAATGGCTCCTCATACAAAACTACATCCGGCTTGATAATCCCGCCGCAATCACAGATCGGTATTTTGTCCTGCTTCATGATATCATTAAAATCGTAATAACGGTTACACTTCATACAATAATTACGCAGTATGGAACCATGCAGCTCGACCACGCTTTTGCTTCCTGCCCTTTGATGAAGCCCGTCAATATTTTGTGTTATCACACCCTCAAGCCGTCCCTCTTTTTCCAGAGAGGCCAGTTTTATGTGAGTTATATTAGGCAAAGCATCCTGATAAATCATCTTATCCCGGTAGAATTCATAAAACTCCTTTGTCTTGCTCATAAAGAAGCTATGGCTTAAAATAGTCTCCGGCGGGTATTGATATTTCATATGGTACAAACCGTCCGTACTGCGAAAATCCGGTATCCCACTTTCTGTGGACACACCGGCGCCTCCAAAGAAAACCGTATGATTGCTTTGATCAATCCATTTCTTTAACTGTTCTATTTGATCCTGCAGCATTGAGTCCTCCTTCCTTAATTATAACATACCGAAGCTAAGCCCTTCTTATCTATCGTTCCCTGAAGGAACGCTCCATACCTTATTCATAAATTTATATTTCCTCTTATCTTTATAATATATTTTTTTAGGTGGTATTGTCTATGATGAATTATGCTTAAATTCGCATCGCCGTCGTAAAATATTTGTATTGGTTTCTAGGTAGATTTTTTAGGAGAAGAGAAACCGATACATTACCGTATGTACTGCTGCATTTTATTAAGATATTTTCTAAAGTTCCCATTCTTTAAAGTCATTGACAAATACCTTGTCGATTCCTGGATAAATATTTCAGGGGAAGTATTTCCTTTCTCCCTCAGTCCATACCTACATATTTTAAAGTAGGTATTCAGACCTTTCCGAAAAGGATATACTTCCCCTTTTTCAATCATTCTGTCTGTGCGAAATAAGCACTCTTTTTCTGTTAACTTCTTCCGCAGGCTTCCATCATTTTTAATCTAATTATCCGATAACATAAAAGATAATGCCGGATTTTTCACTGTTTACCTCCATATAGGAATTCGAACCCTCGGCCACTTTAGTATCTGCATTTGTGTTCCAGATATTTGCATAGCCGTTCTGATTCGCCGTTCCTACCTGGGCTGTGCCGGAGGCCGTTAATTCATAGGTTCCATTCACTGTCACTTTGGTCAGCGTCGCTGTAATACCGCTTCCTTCTATCTGGGTAAAGTAGCCCAAATTGGTCAGACCATTTACATTCTCTATCGTGATGGTCACAGAGTAAGTCCCATCTCCGTTCAGGGCAATATCTTCTGAATATCCCTTCCAATTGGTGTCCTGCGTATTAAAGGTTAAGCTGGTTTCATTTGTAATCCCTGCAACTGTAAAATCATATTTGATTGAGCTGATTGGCGTTACAGTTGGAGTATTATCTTCCTCTTCCTCAACTACATAAAAGTTGATACCGGATTTTTCACTGTTTACCTCCAGGTAAGCATTTGAACCCTCAGCTACTTTAGTATCTGCATTTGTATTCCAGATATTTGCATAACCGTTCTGATTCGCGGTTCCTACTTGGGCTGTCCCGGAAGCCGTCAGCTCATATTCTCCATTTACTGTCACCTTGGTCAGTTTCGCTGTAATACCGCTTCCTTCTATCTGCGTAAAATAGCCCAGATTGGTCAAACCGCTTACATTCTCCATATTAATAGTTACGGAGTAATTTCCGTCCCCATTCAGTGCGATATCTTCCGAATATCCCTTCCAGTTGGTGTCCTGCGCATTAAAGGTCAAGCTCGTTTCATTCGTAACTCCGGCAACTTCAAAATCATATTTAACAGAGCTGATCGGTATTGTTGTTACATCCGGGTCTTCTGCTCCAGGTGTAGGAGTAGGTGTTGTTGAATTATCGGATATAGTTACATCAGATACAGTGAAAGTGACTTCAATTGTATTCACATCCTGATAATCTGCGGCATTGATCCTATAATAATCCTGATTAGCATCCACAAGCTCTACCTCATTAATTTTTGACATAGCCGCCCAGATATTAATCAGATCAAAATTCAATACTCCACTACTACTTATTGCATTTTCCGCCGTTGTCTGGTTTACTGTGCACGCAACTCCATTTAACTTCACCGAATTGATCAGGATTTTTGCACTGGTAGCTTTTGAGGATGTTGCCATTCCGCTTTCCACCCGGATGTCCTTTAAATATAATGCAACCAATTTTGACATCAGATCCTCTGAACCTGTGGCTGTAAGTGTAAAAGTTCCTCCATCCTCCGTAATCTCGGCACAGTCAAGGCTTGTGGCACTGGACCAGTTTGCCGAATATGCTACCAATTCAACCATGACATTAGCGGATTCTTCAACGGTTACAGTGCATTGCGCCTGATGACCGTTTGCGGAAGCCGTAATAATGGCTGTTCCGAGAGAGAATGCTTTCACCACACCGCTATTTGATACGGTCGCTACTTTTTCATCGCTTGAAGACCATTTAATCGTGTCTTCGGAATCGCCTGGTGTTAAAACGGTATGCAGTGTTTGAGCCGCTCCATACATCTTCATAGTAAGTGTTTCTTTATCCAGGCTTATTGCTGTGGAGGTACCTTCCTCATCTGACGGATTGTATACTTCCATAATTGCAGCAACAATTTTCGGCTGAGTTACAGTTGCATTGGATCTGTCAAAATATGCAAAGCCATATTTTCCATTATAACCATTGTCCCATATTACCGGAATACAGCCATACTTTAAACTATTTTCACATATCTTCTGTGCAAAATATGCCCTATAATCGGCACTTTCCGCATCATATTCCGATTTATCAATAGAACCGTATTCTCCGACAATTACCGGGTAACCCTCGGATGTAAATGTATTATACAATTTTTCAAACTGTGCCGCCATAAGGCTCTCACCGGAAGAACGATCCGCCTTTAATACATTAGTGGCATTTGCACCCCATTGGGTAATGTCCCCGCTTTCCGACCCGCAGAAGCTCCAAGGTGTATAGTAATGAACAGAGATCATAATCCGATTTTCGCCTTCCGGTACATCACTGGATAAATAGGTGTCTGTCGGCAGCTTAAAGCCCATATTCCCTGTTGTCTTATCAATGTCTGTAAGCCATCCCGGAATCAAAACCCATCTCTTATCATTATTTCCACCTGTTTGACGAATTGTATCCAGGAAAATCTGGTTGTATGCATTTATATTATCATAGACCGCAGTTGTAACAGTATCATAACCTCCCACCTCATTCATGGATTCGAAAATCAAATGCTCATCGTAATCCTTAAATCTGGTAGCTATCTGTTCCCATACTGCTTCATATTTTGCCTTTATGGTGGCTTGATCCTCATCCTTAGGTATCAGCCATCCGCCTGTTACTGTATCATAGCCATCGCCATGTACATTAATAATTGCATATATATCATTCTTAACACAGTAGTTTACAACTTCCTGAATTCTATTAAGCCATTCTTTGTTAATGGTATAATCAGGAGCATCCCCTATGTAGCTCAAATAGGATACTGGAATTCTAATGGATTTGAAGCCTGCTGCTTTAACTGCTTTGATAAGCTTTTCGGTAATCACAGGATTTCCCCAGGCTGTTTCCCCAGGAACGCCATCAAGAGATGCTTCCAGCTGATTGCCAAGATTCCAGCCCGGTGACATGGCTTCTACAATATCTGATTGATTTAATTCATTAAAAACCGTATCTCCCTGGGTAGGTACTGCGGTAGGCACCGGCGTTACCGTTGATACCGGTGTTGTTGTCGGTATTGGAGTTGGTGCTGCAGTCGGTACCGCCGGCTGGGGAGTGGGAATCGGTGTTACCGTTATCCTCTGTTCCGAGCTTCCTTCTCCTATTACCACACTAGGCTCAATTTCTCCCATAATAACCGGAAGAATATCCATGGAAGCGGCCCGAATTGTTGATCCTTGAGCTCCCTCCAAAAGCGTAATCTGTCCTGACGACTGATTACAGATTACATTCAATGGCATACTTGCCGAAATAACAACTCCGGCAGCATTGATAGTTACAGGTACCGGTGTAGCAACACCAGAGGATGTACCCGAAATAGCCAGTGTAGCAGCTGCGGATACTTCTATCCCACTAAGTGTACCATTATTCACCAGCGTAACCTCGGCACTGGGCTGACTAACTGTAACTGATGCCGATGCTCCCGCACCTATCACAATTCTTGATACTGGTGCCTGGACATTTAAATGATTACCAATTGCATTTTCCCAGAAAGTACTGGCCTTAATTTGTTTGATATTAATGGATGAAAAGAGACCGTTATTAATAACATCTGCATTTGGTGCATCTACAACCAGTTTTTGTCCGCTGTAATCACCCTTAGGAATCGTAAAGGTTACTTCTTCTGCCGTCTTGATTGATATTACGGATACACCACTTCCCAGTAAAGCCTCTAACTCTTCCTGATTTTCTGCTGTACCGTCTGCATCCACTACTAAAATCGTATTAGAATCTGTGGCACCGCTTAAGGTGGTACCGGTAATCGTTACCGTTCCTTCCTTTAAAGCAGTGAATTTACCATTCTTATCTGGTGAAGCAATTGTTGTATCACTGCTGGTCCATTTCGTCTTATCATTGGAAGTGGAAGGAACCAATGTACGATTTAAATTATATTTCTGCCCCACATTCAATGCAGTTACCTTATTGCTGATTTTCAGCTTTGACGCCGGTCGGATAATTGTGACCTTGCAGCTCAAAGTATAAACATCCTTTGGAGTCGTGACCTTACAAGTAATAGATGTTTCTCCACTGCTAACGCCAGTAACTACACCCCTCTGAGTTACGGTTGCAATTTTTTTGTTGCCACTTGACCATTGATAAGTCGAATTTTTTACCTTGTTTTTTACATCCAAATTATACTGTTTACCGATTAAGATATTGCGTGTGCTTTTACTAAGTGTTGGCGAGGTCATAGCTTTTACTTGATTTGGTGGTAATGCCATAACTGATGTTATTAGCATTACAACAGCTAATACCTTTGCAAGCGCAACCCTCCATGCGTGCCTGCTGACTTTTTTCATACATTCTCCTCCTTTTTTGTAATTCATGACTTTCCTCGAATTTATGCATTTTACTTGCTTTCTTTACGAGGTGTTATCATCATAAAGTATGTTCGTTAATTAACCTTACTAATTAACTATGGTTATCGTACATAATTATACCAATTTCGTCATTAGTAATATTTTTATATCTTAATCATACACAATTAGTGTTTTTCATTATAATGCATCTGTTTTTTATTTTTTACCTTTGTTAATTTCCCCCTTGTATCGTTCTGCAATAAAATAGGCCTATACCGAAGAGATATCCGCATCGTATTGTTGCTCTTGATGATATCCCTGATACAGGCCTTATTCTTGTATAAAAAGGCAAATAACTTGGTTTGCTTGGAATGTTTCTACATTATTATATTGATTTTCTAGGAATTAAAAAAGACCTCTTATGAGGTCCTATATGAGACATCCGGGATTCGAACCCGGGACACCATGATTAAAAGTCATGTGCTCTACCGACTGAGCTAATATCCCATGCTTATTCAAAGCAAAATGCCCAGAACCGGAATTGAACCAGTGACACGAGGATTTTCAGTCCTCTGCTCTACCAACTGAGCTATCTGGGCAAGGTGTATTCGCATTCCTCAAAGAAACCTCTTCGCTGGTAAACGAATCAATATGGATAAAGCTAATTGCGGGGATAGGATTTGAACCTATGACCTTCGGGTTATGAGCCCGACGAGCTTCCAGACTGCTCCACCCCGCGGCACCTTTTATTAGTCCGTCTAAGATTTTATCATAAACGAATATCGGTTTTACACCGAATGGATGGGGAAGGATTCGAACCTTCGAAAGCGTCGCTAACAGATTTACAGTCTGCCCCCTTTGGCCACTCGGGAACCCATCCAAAATCAACTTATTCAGTTGAAAGCCGATGATCGGACTCGAACCGATAACCTGCTGATTACAAGTCAGCTGCTCTGCCAATTGAGCCACATCGGCATATTCAATTTTAATTCAGAGCTATCGTGCTCCATCCAATATTGCTTTTCCTATAAATTTAATAATCTATCAGGAATCAGCCACATCAGCATATTCAATTTGTATTTCTTTCAATACCTGTTAAGGTATCGAGTGGGACCTATAGGGCTCGAACCTATGACCCTCTGCTTGTAAGGCAGATGCTCTCCCAGCTGAGCTAAGATCCCATGGGACTATTTTATGCCATTTACTTCTATTTCACTCTTATTATAATATGGAATTTATTCTTTCATTATTATAATAAGTGATCCTGTGGTTTTAATGTTTAACCACATACGACCCAGAAGGGACTCGAACCCTCGACCTCCGCCGTGACAGGGCGGCGCTCTAACCAACTGAGCCACTAGGCCAAAGTATTGATACTACACACGAAAATGTTTTTCATCCAAAGAGCGCTTTCTACTCCATCCGAGTTTCCTTCACTCCTTCTACTGTTTTACCTTTTTTGGTCAAGCCCTCGACCGATTAGTAACAATCAGCTCCATGTGTTACCACACTTCCACCTTTGTCCTATCTACCTGATCGTCTTTCAGGGGTCTTACTAGTTTTCACT
>JAEYMU010000028.1 GCA_023407175.1 Bacillota bacterium | reverse complement strand
ACGCAGATTAGGAACTCAAGGACTTCGTCCTTTTGTTCACGTTGCACTTATCCATGCAATTCATGACATTTATTCAAGCAAGCTTGAAAAATGCCCTGAATCACATGGACTAATCTGCTTTTCCTGCATATTGTACCACATATTCCGACAATTATTATACTGTCATTATTTTATACTTTTTTAATAATTTTTTTATTTAAAATATATTGATTGCTTGTTCTATATGATGTATAACAATTAATACAGAGGAACAAAAAATATAAAATAAAAAGAAGGAGTGGTTATTATGTTAAGACCAGCAATTTTTGAACCGACAGGACCTTTATTTTTTGACAGAGTATTTCATGACTTCTTTGGAGATGGCTTCCGCCAATTCGATAATTTCAATACGGATGTAATTGATAAAGGAGATCATTATCTGTTGGAGGCGGAATTGCCCGGCTTTCAGAAGGAGGATATCCAGATTGACCAGGATAAGGAAACCTTGACGATTACTGCAAATCATAAGGAGGAGAAAAAGGAGACCAAGGGGAATTATGTAAGACAGGAAAGACGGTATAATTCCTATTGCAGAAGCTTTCATATTCCCGGAATTAGAAAAGAAGACATCTCGGCT
Source organism: Bacillota bacterium (assembly GCA_023407175.1). The sequence continues at coordinate 33,069 of JAEYMU010000028.1, read as the reverse complement.
TCCTACAACAACGGAATTCTTGAAATCACTCTTCCTAAAGAGAATGCAGTGATTGAAGAGAGCAAGAGGATTGAGATTAAATAGTATTCCTTTAGAGAAAATCAATTAAGGATAGGAAATAAGACAGGAGCCTTTAAAAGCTTTGCTTTTGGAGGCTCCTGTCTTTTATGAAACTTATACAAAAGGATTTTCTGTCTTATAAAGCATTCCCTTCGGCTGGTTAAAGGCAATGTCCGTTACCTCAAGATAGCGGAAAATATTGAACAGCGCCTTGCCAAAATGACCGAAGGCAACAGCGCCATGATGAGGATAATTTTTCTCAATCAATACATGGCGGTAGAAGCGGCCCATCTCGGAGATGGCAAAGATACCGATTGCTCCGAAGGAACGGGTAGCAACGGGAAGAACCTCACCCTCTGCAACATAAGCTCTAAGCTTTGCATCGGCAGTGCTTTGAAGTCTGAAAAAGGTGATTTCTCCCGGAATAATATCTCCTTCCAAAGTACCCCGGGTAATATTGGGCTCCTGGTTAGGCTCCAGTGCTCTTGCCATAATCTTCTGGTATTTCATAGAGCCGTTGCTTAGCTTACATATCGCTGTATTTCCGCAGTGGAAGCCCATGAAGGTATCCTTAATATCGTAGCTGTATTTTCCCTTGATTTCTGACTGGTACATATCGGCAGGAACGGTGTTATTAATGTCAAGAAGGGTTACGGTATCCTCACTGACACAGGTTCCGATATATTCGCTTAAGGCACCGTAGATATCTACCTCACAGGAAACCGGAATTCCTCTGGCAGCAAGACGTCCGTTCACATAGCAGGGAACGAAGCCAAACTGTGTCTGGAAGGAAGGCCAGCATTTATTGGCAAAGGTAACATATTCTCTGGAGCCCTTATGTTCCTCGGCCCAGTCCAGCAGGGTGATTTCGTATTGAGCCAGTTTGGGAAGAATACCGGGCATTTTGTTGCCGGTGCTCAATTCCTCCTCCATGCTCTTGATTACCTCGGGAATGCGGGGATCATTTGCATGTGCGTTGAAGGCGGCAAACAGGTCAAGCTCTGAATTTTCTTCGATTTCCACACCCAGATTATACAACTGCTTAATTGGTGCGTTACAGGCTAGAAAGTCCTGGGGACGGGGGCCAAAGGAGATAATCTTAAGATTATTCAGGGCGATTATGGTTCTGGCAACCGGTAAGAAATCACTCATCATATCGACAATTTCCTCTGCATTGCCTACAGGATATTCCGGTATGTATGCTTTAATACCGCGAAGCTTAAGGTTATAGCTGGCATTGAGCATACCGCAGTAGGCATCGCCTCTTCCATCCAGTAAATCATCTCCGCTTTCCTCTGCGGCAGCAACAAACATGGTGGGACCGTCAAAGTATTTGGCTAACAGGGTTTCCGCGGTCTCCGGACCAAAGTTGCCAAGATATACGACAAGGGCATTACAGCCTGCTTCCTTTACATCCGCAAGGGCTTTTTTCATATGGAGTTCGTTCTCAACAGTGATCGGACATTCATAAATGTCACCAACTCGTTTTTTGTAGGAACAGACAACAGCTTGCCTTCTTCTGGCGGATAATTCCATTGGAAAACAGTCACGGCTTACTGCAATAATGCCAAGCTTTACTTTAGGCATATTCATTTCAATTTCCTCCTATTAACATTAAGTTTATTAAGTATACTATATATTATATTGTTTTTTTTACATACAGTCAAGTCGGCTTTTTTACAACAGCCCAATGGCGTTAAAACGGGCTGTATTCTCGTGATTTTTAAAGAAGTGATATGGATGGATTTATTCTGATCGCTCTGGTATAATGATATATGCTCAATTCTAATTGGATTTTCATAACCTTGGATCAGAGCCGGGGTAATAGTAATTAATATAAATTACGTGGGCTGCCGGCAGAGGCCTCGGCGGTACGGAATACCGAGGAAAATGGGTATCTAAAGGAATATCCGGACAGAAAGGGATTTTTGACGATGCTGAAGAGGGTGCTGACGATTGAATACGTAAAGAAGAAAGGATTGCACAGGAACCAGAAAAAGAAATAGAACTAGAAAAAGAAATAGAGAAAGGGAAGCGATATGAAGTACAGGGAGCTGGGGAAAACAGGATTACTGGTAAGTGAAATCGGACTCGGAGCCGAATGGCTGGAGAGGCAGAGTGCTGCTGAGATAAATGAGGTGGTTAAGCGCAGTGAGGCAGCGGGTATTAATATCTTAGACTGCTGGATGTCGGAACCTAATGTACGATCCAATATCGGAGCGGCAATTGCCGGCCGCAGGGAGAACTGGATGATACAGGGACATATCGGGTCCACCTGGCAGGAGGGTCAGTATGTGCGTACCCGTGAGTTGGAGAAGGTAAAGGCTGCGTTTCAGGATTTATTACAGCGTCTTGGAACAGATTATATTGATCTGGGAATGATTCATTTTGTGGATGAAGTGACGGAGTTTACCGCTATCATGAAGGGGGAGTTCATTGAGTATGTCAGAAGCCTACAGAGAGAGGGAAGAATACGCCATGTTGGTTTAAGCACCCATAATCCCGATGTTGCAAAAGCAGCGGCACTAAGCGGTGAAATTGAAATGCTTCTATTCAGCCTTAATCCGGCCTTTGATATGCTGCCGGCAAGCGAAGATATGAATGAGCTTTTTGCAGAAAAATATAAAGAAGGTTTAAAAGGCATTGCCCCTGAAAGGGAAGAATTATATCAAATTTGTGAACGTGAAAATGTTGGAATTACTGTTATGAAGGGTTATGCCGGAGGAAGATTATTCAGTGCACTGAATTCACCCTTCGGAGTTGCATTAACACCGGTCCAGTGTATTCATTATGCTCTTACCCGCCCTGCAGTGGCAGCTGTTATGGTTGGCTGCCGTACAACAGGAGAAGTGGATGCGGCAGTCGCATATGAAACTGCCGCGGAGAATGAGAAGGATTATGCCACGGTTCTGGCTAATGCACCATACCATTCCTATTCCGGACAATGTACCTATTGCGGGCATTGCGCGCCATGTCCGTCTTGCATAGATATTGCCATGGTCAACAAACTGTATGATCTGGCACTGATGCAGGAAGCAATGCCGGCTACTGTAAGAGCTCATTATTCCGGTTTGTCTGCCAATGCCCTGGACTGTATCAGATGTAAAGCCTGTGAGCAGCGCTGTCCCTTCGGAGTCCCCATAGCAGACAGGATGCAAAAAGCGGCGGAGTTGTTCGGATAAATTATATTCACACCCTCCCCCTTCCCTGCAGGACTGGACTGCCGTAAACCGTAACATTTCTACCGCTGCCAGGAGAAAAACTTTATTGAAGAAAATTACAATCTATGTTAGGATATTAGTATTATTAAACTTATAACCATAGTAAGGGGGTTCAACCAATGGGAGATTATAACGATCCATTCAATAATAACCAGCAGTCAGACAACACCGACCAATCCCAGAATCAGCAACCGGATAACCAGCAGCCGGATAACCAGCAGCCGCAGTATGGCCAATCGCAGTACAATCAGCCGCAAAATGGCCAGCCGCAGTACAGTCAGCCACAGTATCAGCAGCCACAGTATGGCGGACAATCCCAATATCAGCCGCAAAATCAGCAAAATCAACAGAATCAACAATACCAGCAGTATCAGCAGCCCAGCTATAGCCAGTATCAGCCCCAGCCAAGAAAATTCAGTCCCTTGGCTTTAGCTTCCCTGCTTTGCGGTTCCATCAGCTTTCTGTTAAGTTGCTGCCTTTGGTTTATTATCTGGATATCCTCTATCGCGGGAATAATTCTCGGTATTCTGTGTTTAAGCAATAACAGAAAGAATAATATTGATAATGGCACTGATAAGATTATGTCTATTATCGGCATTGTTCTTTGCGGTGTTTCACTCTTGATCGTAGTCTTAATTCTGGTTTATTGGGTAATTGTCGGTAATAGTCTTGTGGATTTATCCAATTATAGCAGTGATATTTATTAATAGTTTGGTTTTATCTGAGATAGGATAAGAAAGAGCCGGCAGAAAGCAGCTTAGGTTGCTTATGCCGGCTTATTTTGATATTCATGGAGTCATGTTTGGGATAAAGTTACGGACCCCTACGTAAAATATCAATAATGAAATTACAATCAGGTAATAACGCAGCTTTCTTGGCAAGAGCTTAATATGTCTTCCGAAGCTGTAGGTGGCCAGTTCAAGATAGGCCAGAAGGAGAAAAAAGCCGAACACAATGGGGCTGATATTATACTTTGCAGCAGTGATCAGGTCACCGTGAAGAAGGGCCTTCACACTGCGGGTATTACCACAGGCAGGGCAATAGAGATGAAGCTTTGCATGGACAGGGCAGGGAGGGACTCTTTCAATAAGAGCCACCAATAAATCCTGTGTCAAAAATAAAACAAGGAAAAGGATAAGAAGCAGCAGAGTCGCCGCCTTATAGGGCAAAAGTGATTTGTCTTTCATAAAAGTTCTCCAATTTGCAAGGAATATGCCGAAAAATTTCTTGCCGCCACACAGATTCTATAAAGGCATTATAGCAGATTTATCGGATAAGATAAATTGAAAAATTAAAAATACTATTATCATTTGTATAAGTTTTGTTTTGCTTCATATCAGGCCCTAAGCCCGATAATAAACTTGTGATATAGTAGAAAATGAGATATAATAGGGAAAATCAAATACCGGAGAATTATTGTAATCCGGGATATAACCTTTATTAAATATGTTAGGATGGATACAATGCTGTTAACACAATATTTGAAGCATCATAAATTGGTGACGGACGGCTCTATGGGAACCTATTATTCCTCGCTGGCAGGGCAGGCCGGAGCGATTAGTGAGCTTGCCAATTGGTCCGAGCCGGACACCATCAAGCAGATACATAAGGATTACATTAAGGCAGGTGCGGGGCTGCTGCGTACAAATACCTTTGCCGGCAACCGTGCCACCTTGAAAATAACCCCTGGGGAGCAAAGAAGGTTATTCCAATCAGCCTGTAGCCTGGCAAAGGAGGCGGCAGAGGAAGCAGGAAAGTGGAACGAGGAAACAGCGCCCTTCTGGATCCTGGGAAATATCGGCCCTATTCCTGAAAATGCGGAAGCAAAGGAAGAAGAGGTGCTGGAGGAATACCGGCTAATGTGCGATGTATTCATGGAGGAAGGGCTTTCCGGCATTCATTTTGAAACCTTTTCCAGCCTTCATTACATAGAAAAGCTGGTCCCCTATATTAAGGAAAAGAACAAGGATAGCTTTGTTATGGCAAGCTTTTCCGTCAACAAGAACGGATATACCGGCGCAGGAATCCGTGCTGAGCGTATTCTTAGCGGGGTAAGCCAGCTGGAAGGTATCGATGCCTGCGGCTTGAACTGTGGAATTGGTTCGGGACATATGTACCAGCTTTTGAGCAAGATACAGCTCCCCACAGATAAATATTTATTTGCCGCACCCAATGCCGGCTATCCGGAGCATATGCAAAACCGTATGGTATTTATGGATAACGCGGAGTATTTCGCTGATAACATGAAGCGGATTGCAGGATTGGGCATTCATATTCTGGGAGGCTGCTGCGGGACAACACCAGATTATATCGCCGGCTTGGTACAAACTGTTGATGCTTGGGAGGAAGTAGCGTTAAAAAGACAGCCTGGGCCGGAGTATGAGACGAAGCAGGCACCGGTCAGGGAAAATGATTTCAATCTTTTGCTTAAAAGTGGAAAGAAGGTTATCGCGGTTGAGCTTGATCCGCCCTATGACGCTGATATTGATAAGGCAATGGAGTGCGCCCATGCATTGAAGGCCTGTGGAGCGGATTTGATTACCTTTGCAGATTCACCCATGGGAAGAAGCCGTGTTGATTCCATACTTATGAGTATAAAGATTGCAGAGGAGACCGGACTTAGGGTAATGCCCCATATTTGCTGTCGTGACCGTAATATGATATCGATGCGTTCAACCCTTCTGGGTGCATATATCCATGGAATTCGCAATTTATTGCTGGTGACGGGGGACCCGGTACCTGGGGACAACAGAACAAGCACCACGGGAGTATTTGATTACAATTCCATTCAGCTGATGGATTTTGTTAAAGAAATGAATGTGGAGCATTTTGCAAAGGAGCCGTTCTGTTACGGAGGGGCTCTCAATCATGGAAGAGGAAATCTGGATAAAATAATAGAGCGCATGAAGAGGAAGATAGATGCCGGAGCCTCCTATTTCCTGACACAGCCCATTTATTCGAAGGAGGATGCGGACAGGATCAAAAGTATCAAGGAGCGGGTGGATACGAAGATATTATGCGGTATCATGCCTCTGGTCAGCTACCGAAATGCCTGCTTTATCAAGAATGAATTTACCGGAATCCATGTACCGGATGAGATCGTAGACAGATACCGGCCGGATATGACAAGGGAGGAAGCAGAGCTGACAGGTGCAAGAATTGCGCGGGAAGTAATGAAGCTTCTGGAGCCGGTTGCAGACGGATATTATTTCATGCTTCCCTTTAACAGGGTCAGTCTGATGGACAAAATATTGGACAATCCGAAGCACTAGGCAGCTATGATTGTTGCATAATAAAATAGAAAGCATTGGAAAATAATATAAACAAATGATCTGCGGCAACGCAGCAGAGGAACAATCCAATAGGCCCTTATGTAAGTTAAAGATTAGCAGACTGCGAGGGTAATAAGGAGCAGGAGAAGCATAAATGACAAAAAAGGAATTTTTAGAACTGGTTCACTCCAGGATTGTATTACTGGACGGAGCAACAGGAAGCAACCTCCAGCAGCAGGGAATGCCCGTGGGGGTATGCCCGGAGGATTGGATTTTAAAGCATCCGGAAACCTTAATAGAGCTTCAGACACAGTTTTACCAGGCGGGCTCGGATATTGTACTTGCACCTACCTTTACCGCAAACCGGATTAAGCTTGCGGAGTATGGACTGGAGGGACAGCTTGCCGAAATTAACCGGGAGTTGGTAAAGCTTTCAAGAAAAGCCGCAGACCGGTATTATGCCCAAAGCAAACGGAAAGTATATATTGCTGCTGACCTTACCATGACCGGCGTACAGGTTCAGCCAATCGGCCCCCTTTCCTTTGAGGAGCTTGTTGAGGTCTATAAGGAGCAGCTGGGCCATATCCTGGAAGAGGGAGTGGATCTGGTTGTGATTGAAACCATGATGAGCTTACAGGAATGCAGGGCGGCACTTCTGGCTGTGAAGGAAACCTGTGAGCTTCCGGTCATCGTGTCCATGACCTTTGATGAAAGCGGAAGAACCCTCTTTGGCACCGATCCGAAGACAGCAATTGTGGTGCTGCAAAGTATGGGAGCGGATGCAGTCGGTGTTAATTGCTCTACCGGCCCGGATAAAATGTGTCCGGTAATTAAGGAAATGAAGGAATATGCGCATATACCGATCATGGCAAAGCCGAATGCAGGGCTGCCAAAGCTCATTGACGGGCGAACCGTGTTCCCCATGGGGGCCAAGGAATTTGCCCAGGAGATGGAAAAGCTGGTGGAGGCCGGAGCAGGTCTTGTCGGAGGATGCTGCGGCTCGACTCCGGAGCATATTGCACGTTTATATGAACAGGTAAAGGACAAGCGGCCGAAGGCTGAGAAAACAGAACATGCCAGGGCACTGACGACAGAGTGTAATACAGTGGAGATACCTCTTAACGGCCGCTTTATGATTGTAGGAGAACGGATCAATCCTACGGGTAAGAGGGCATTGCAGGCAGAGCTAAGGGAAGGTGTTTTTGATCTTGTGGATGAGATGGCACAGGAGCAGTCGGAGCTTGGAGCAGCCATTCTTGACATCAATGTGGGAATGAACGGTATTGATGAAAAGGAAACGATGCTGCAGGTGGTTCAGGAGGTACTCATTACCTGTGATCTGCCCCTATGCATTGATTCCAGCCATGTAACAGTGGTGGAAGCGGCACTTCGAATTTATCCGGGGCGGGCCTTGATTAATTCCATTTCCTTAGAAAAGGAAAAGTTTGAAAAGCTAATCCCCATTGCCAGAAAATACGGGGCGATGTTTATCCTTCTGCCTCTGTCGGATAAAGGTCTTCCAAAGGATTTGGGGGAGAAGAAGCAGATCATCCATACGGTGCTTAACCGGGCCTATGAGCTGGGGCTTACGAAGGAGGATGTTATTGTTGATGGTTTGGTGAATACCGTTGGAGCAAATAAGAATGCGGCTCTTGAGGCTCTTCAGACAATCCGTTACTGTAAGGAGGAGCTGAAAATAGCAACGATTATGGGGCTGTCGAATATATCCTTCGGTCTTCCCCAGCGTCAGTTTGTTAACAGCACCTTTCTGGCCTTTGCAATTCAGGCGGGACTCACTATGGCAATCGCAAATCCGTCACAGGATCTGCTGGTAAATACAGCCCTTGCGGCAGATTTGCTCCGTGGCTTGGAGGATGCGGCGGAGGCCTATATTGAACGGGTAACGTCAAGACCTTCCATGATTACACAAGCGGAAGCAGTTTCCGTAAAGAAGGAGACGGAGCAGCAAGAGGTTGGGAAATCCATCCAATCCACAATGGGCGCTCCCTCAGCAAAGGAGGATGTGACAGAGAACCAGCAGGCAATCTTTGAGGCTGTGGTGAAAGGACATAAGAAAAATATTCTGTCACTTGTGGAAAAAGAAATTAACGACGGAGCCCTGCCGGAGTTTATGATAGAACAGACTCTGATTCCTGCAATCAACGAGGTTGGAAGGCTGTATGACCTTCAAAAATATTTCCTGCCCCAGTTGATCGCGGGTGCGGAAACGATGAAAAAAGCGATAGACTTTCTGGAGCCCAGGTTGACAAGGCAGGAGGGCAGCAGCAAGGGGACCATTGTTATCGCCACTGTTGCCGGTGATATCCATGATATCGGGAAAAACCTCGTTGCCCTGATGCTGAAGAATTATGGTTTCCGTGTGATTGATCTGGGCAAGGATGTACCGACGAAGCAGATTATTGAGACGGCCGGGAGTGAGAAGGCGGATATTATCGCCTTATCCGCACTCATGACAACAACCATGGTAGAAATGAAGCAGGTCGTTCACCAGGCGAAGGAAGCGGGCCTAACCAGCAAAATTATAATCGGGGGAGCCGTTATTACGGATAGCTATGCACAGGAAATCGGTGCGGATGGATATGCCTCTGATGCACAGTCTGCTGTAACTCTCGTCAAAAGACTGCTGGATAAATAAATTGGTTTATTTGATTCATACTAAAATACGGATAGGACCCGAATGAGGCTTATTTTGTAACTGTTCAGAGTCAAGCAAATTTATACAAGAATATGCAGTGAATGCTTACATTCACAGGCATATTCTTGTATGAATTTATTTGGCGGATACGCCACAATGAGGAAACACGCAGTGTTTTCGAGTTTGGCTCTGAACAGTTACCTTATTTTTAAAGTACTGCCTGGAGTAGCAGGACTTTAAGCAAGGAGCTTTCTAAGGGTCTTTTTAATTATCATATATCAATAATAATTTATCGAAAAACAATAAATAATTATTGACATTCGATTGGAGTTCTGCTATATTCAAGGTAAGATAAATTCATGATGTATCTGTATCTCTAATTTCGAAGAAAAAGTGTGGAAAGAAAGTGCAGATAAATTCCTGAATAAAATTTTATATGTTTACGGGAGGTCGGTTGTGAGTAAAAATCCTTTGATACGATTTACTAAGATACTTCTGGATTTTATGTTTTTCAGCGGAATTCTGGTTTGTGCTACGGTTCCGGTCAGCTTTTGGTTTATCGGCGATTACTTTCGTGTTTTTCGAAGATTTTACCTTCCCTTCTGTGTGATTTTTATCATAGCGGGAATATTTGCGCTGCTTATCCTATGGGAGCTGCGGAGTATGTTTCGAACGGTAATCGGAGAGGACCCTTTTGTTGTGAAGAATGTCCGGTCCCTGAAGCGGATGGGAGTCTGTTCCTTTGTCATTGCGGCCTGCATGGCACTGCGCCTGTTGCTGGTGATAACTCCCGCAGCATTGGTACTGGTTGCAGTATTTGTGATTGCCGGATTATTTTCATTGGTGCTTTCCCAGGTATTTGAGCAGGCGGTAACCTATAAACTGGAAAATGATCTGACCATCTAAAGGAGGCCATATATGATTGTTGTTAATCTGGATGTTATGATGGCCAAGAGAAAGATGGGGCTGACCGAGCTGGCCGCTCAGGTGGATATTACAATGGCTAATCTTTCAATTTTAAAAAACAATAAGGCAAAGGCAATACGTTTCAGTACATTGGAGGCAATCTGCAAAGCACTGGATTGCCAGCCGGGTGACATTCTTCAATATGCAGAGGGGGAGGACTGATTGTTAAAGAACATAAACGGTAGTATCCGTAAGCGTAAGATTTATTTGAGTTTGCTGGGTGCTTATGAGCTGTTTTTATCCTTCGGTGCAATTTTAACCGGAAGCATGATGGTAGCAGGAAATCAGGGAGTCTTTGCCGAGTATCCCAGGGATTGGCTGATGAAGCTGCCCTTTGACAGTTGGGTAGTGCCTGGGGTTATTTCTATTGTAGTATTTGGCCTGGGGAATATAGTGGCTGCGGTATTATGTTTTTATGATACGAATAAGGCATGGCTTGTGTCTATCGTTATGGGGACGATACTATGTGTGAGTGCGGTGCTTCAGGTAATGGTTCTGGGCGAGTGGTATTTGGCAACGCTTCAGCTTTTTATTCTGGGAATGGTTCAACTATGGCTTAGCGGTCGCGTAAATAAAAAATAAACAAGAAATGGAGTAAAAATATGGAACAATTGAATACGGTCCTTCCGGTGTCACCGGAGGGGAATCATAACGCAGGCGGCGCTGTACAACAGGAGAACGTACTGCTTGATAAAGTACGCCAAAAATTCGGATTTTATGGCAGCATCAGCCTGATTTTCGGCGGAGCATTTTCTTTATTCTTTTATAGGTCATGGTTGGGAATTAATGTATTGGCCTTTTCTGCCCTGACAATTCTTTTACTTTGGCTGATTATGAAGAAGCTTGACCTTCCGGTGAAGACCGGAACGTATCTTTGCTATGGTGGAGTTCTTTTACTGGGAGTATCCACCTGTCTGACCGGAAGTGAGATATTGCAGCTTCTGAATCTTATGGGGATTCTTTTTCTCTTGGAACTATCCCTGCTGCATCAATTTTACGATGACAGGCAATGGGAATTAATACATTATCTGGATAAGGTGCTTGGTATCGTCATAGATAGTATCGCCTCCCTTGCTCTGCCCGTCATAGATGGAGTGGGCTTTCTGAAACGTACAAGGTTTTTGAAGAATGACAGGCTAAGAAATATCCTGCTGGGAATCGTTGCCTCGATACCGGTACTGTTTATCATCCTACTGCTTTTATCCGAGGCGGATATGGTTTTTGCCGATATGACAGGTAAAATATTACGAGTCTTCTTTGCTTCGGATATTCTCTATATTGCCGCTATGGTAATCTTTGGATTTTTCGTCTGCTATTGCAGCCTTTGCGGAGCCTTGTATCATTCCGGCAGAGAGAAAAAGAGGAGCATTACAAAAGCAGACCCCACAATCGCCGTAACCTTTATGACGATGCTATGTCTGGTTTATGCATTGTTTTGCGCTATCCAGCTGGTATTCCTCTTCTCGAACGGGGTCTTTACCCTGCCTGAGCAGTATACCTTTGCAGAATATGCCAGAAAAGGCTTTTTTGAGCTGCTGACAGTTACAATAATCAATCTTATTATTTTGCTGTTGTGCAATGCCTTATTCAGGGAGAGCAGACTGCTTCGTTTTCTGGTTGCCTGTATGACGGCCTGCACCTTTATCATGATAGCCTCGGCAACCTACCGTATGCTGTTGTATATCGGTGCTTACCATCTTACCTTTCTGCGGTTGTTTGTGTTATTAGTACTTCTCATGGATGCTCTTGCTTTGACGGGAATTATCATTGCACAATATAAGAAGGATTTCCCTCTGTTTTGGTACTGCGTCCTGGTGATTTTCCTGTGCTATATTCCATTTTCCTTTAGTAAGCCCGATTACCAAATTGCCTCATATCTGGTCAATCACCAGGAGGTTCTTAATATGGAGGATATGTCGTACTTAACCGGCGAGCTGTCCCTTGATGCGGCCCCGGTCGTATTACCCCTGTTCTCGGAGGATAACCGCTGGGAGAGGGAGGTGATTTCTTCCTACTATAGTCGGATTACCCGCAGCATAAGCAACTCAGGGATACGCAGCTATAATTTTTCCTATGCAGAAGCTGCTGCAGCCGCCAGAAAATATCCGAATAACCAATAATGTGGCGTAACAGTTCAGCAGAAAGAATTGTAAAATTACCGTTTTAATTTACCAAAAATGTGGTATAATCAGAATAAGCGAAAAACCGGGAAGTTATAACGGCATGGGAGAGTCATTTACCTGCAGTTATAACTTCTTGGCGTGAATAATGCCAACGTATTGGCATAGCCAAAGTCCTGGCATAGAAAAAGTGCTTATTTTGATGTTGGAAGGAATGAATGCATGGTACAAACAGAGATAAAAAATGATTCAGTTGATGTTATCATCCCGGCCTTTCGCTCTGATGAGAAGTTAAACCGGCTGCTTAAAATGCTGTATTGTCAGACGGTAAAGCCAAATAGGGTGATAATACTTCATACAGAGGAATTTCCGGGACAGGAGCAGCCCCTGCCAGAGATAAGCGGCAGTAATATAACAGTTGTTCCGATTGAGAAGAAAAGCTTTGACCATGGAGGCACCAGAAAGTACGGAGCCACCCTTTCCAACTCTGATATTCTTATGTTTATGACACAGGATGCAGTGCCGGTAGATGAATATTTGATCGAGGAGCTGATAAAGCCATACGCGGATTCAATGGTAGCAGCCACCTATGCGAGACAGCTGGCGGATGAAAAAACAGATGTGGTGGAACAATATATCCGTAATTTCAACTATCCGAAGAACGACAGGATAAAAGCCCTGAAGGATTTGGAGGAATTGGGGATTAAAACTTTTTTCTGTTCCGATGTCTGCGCCACCTATCGCAGGACTGTCTATGAAAGGCTTGGCGGCTTTGTAGATAAAACCATATTCAATGAAGATATGATTATGGCGGCGGGTATCATCCGGGCAGGCTTCCGGGTTGCCTATACAGCCCAGGCCATGGTAATTCATTCCCATTCTTATTCGTATTTGCAGCAGTTTACAAGAAATTTTGATCTGGGTGTTTCGCATAATCAGTATCCCGAGGTTTTTTCCGGTATTAAGTCGGAGACAGAGGGCGTCCGGCTGGTAAAGAGCGCAGCAAGGTATTTGATAAAAAAGAAGAAGTATCTGCTGCTTCCTGATTTGATTATAAGCAGCGGCTTTAAATTCCTGGGGTATCAATTGGGACTTCGCTATGATATATTGCCCAGGGGATTAACCGTCCGTTGCAGTATGAATAAGGCTTATTGGGATTAAACAGCACGCTGTTTTCTGAAATAGATGAGGAAGCAGGTGATTGAATCTGCGCAGGAATGGGGTAAATTATGAGTACAGTTGCGATTGTGATGACAGCCTATAACGGGGAGCAATATGTGGGGGCACAGATAGAATCCATTCTGGCATCTTCTTATCAGGATTTTGAATTATTTATCTATGATGACGGATCAACGGATGCTACTATGGATATATTGAGAAGCTATGAAAGAGAATATCCTTCAAAGCTCCATGTGCACCAAAATGAAGCCAATCTTGGAGTTAGTCTGAATTTCCTGCAGGCACTTGCCAGAACAACCATGGATTATATCATGTTTAGTGATCAGGATGATGTCTGGAAGACAAATAAGATTGCTCTAACCTTAAAGAGAATGAGGAACATGGAGGCGCAGTCCGGGAAGGACATGCCCTTGGCTGTCTTTACAGATGCAACCATTGTAGATAAGGATTTAAATGAAATCCATGGCTCATTTTTCTGCTCCAATCATCTAAATCCAAGAAAAACCGATCTGGCGCATCTGTTAATGGAAAATAAGCTGATTGGCTGTACAGTTATGGTGAATGGGGCGCTTCGAAAAATTCTTCAGGCAAACCATTATCCGGAAAGAGCGAGATACCACGATTGGTGGGTTGCATTAATTGCGGCCTCCTTTGGCAGAATAAGCTTTGTGTGTGAAAAAACCCTGCTGTACCGGCAGCATGGAAACAATGTCGTAGGTGGGGATGGCTTCCTTGCTTATGTAAAGCACCGGCTGGGGGCCATATCCCGGCAAAGAGCTTCTATATTATTACTGGAGGAACAGGCAAAGGAATTTCTGGATTTATACGGAGAGAAGCTATCAGAGGACAGGAGAGAGGTTATTGAGATATTTTCAAAGCTGCATGAGACAGGTTCCCTTGAAAGAAGATGTCTGCTGATAAAATACGGGTATCTTAAGACCGGCCTGGTGCGCAATATTGGTCTGTTGATCATAATCTAGTGTATACCAGTATTCGATAGTCTTGACAAATAGAAATGTTACTGATACAATAACTTACAACTTAATATTACATTATTATTCAGCAACAGAAGCCCCATTACAGAGTGACCTGTGGTGCGGGGCTTTTCTTGCTTTATAGAAAATACCTTGTTACTTTAAAGCGGTAAAGCGGGATGCAGCTTACGGATTCAAAGTACATAGATAGAGAGGAGTATGCTATGAAGAGGATGGTGTTATCGATTTTGGTGGATAATACAGCCGGTGTACTTAGCAGGGTCGCCGGATTATTCAGCAGAAGGGGATATAATATCGACAGCTTGACAGTAGGGGAGACGCAGGACCCCCAGATATCCCGGATGACGATTTTGGCCCATGGAGATGACCAGATACTGGAGCAGATCAGAAAACAGCTGATGAAGCTGGAGGATGTAATAGAGATTAAAGAGCTGGCCGCTGGTGAATCCGTGACAAGAGAATTGATTTTGGTTAAGGTAGCCGCCTCCGAAAAGGACCGTATCGCAATCATATCCATTGCAGATATTTTTCGGGCAAAGATTGTGGATGTGGCGGTAGATTCCCTGATGATTGAGCTTACCGGCAATCAGGATAAAATAAATGCATTTATTAAGCTGTTAGAACAATATAGCATTAAGGAGCTGGTTCGCACCGGCATCACAGGTCTTGCAAGAGGCTCCGGAGATATCGCGGATTATATTGACGATTGAAAAACAGAGCTGGTTAATTAAGAAAACAGGAGGAGAAATCCTCCCAATTAATATACAAAACAGGAGGAGAAATCCTCCTAAAAACAAGGAGGATTATTTAAAATGGCAAAGATTTATTATCAACAGGACTGTAACTTATCACTCTTGGAGGGAAAGACAATTGCTGTAATCGGCTATGGCAGCCAGGGACATGCACATGCATTAAATGCAAAGGAATCCGGTGCGCATGTAATCATCGGCCTTTATGAAGGAAGTAAATCCTGGGCTAAGGCAGAAGCAGCAGGATTTGAGGTATATACAGCGGCAGAAGCAGCAAAGAAGGCTGACATTATTATGATTCTGATTAATGATGAGAAACAGGCCAAGATGTATAAGGAGTCCATCGCACCCAACTTAGAACCAGGCAATGCATTGATGTTTGCTCACGGTTTCGCAATACATTTTGGACAGATTATTCCTCCGGCCGATGTGGACGTGTTAATGATCGCTCCCAAGGGACCGGGACATACTGTAAGAAGCCAGTATCAGGAGGGCCGCGGGGTTCCCTGTCTTATCGCAGTACATCAGAATGCTACCGGCAAAGCACATGATATCGGACTGGCATATGCACTTGCAATCGGCGGGGCAAGAGCAGGTGTTCTTCAGACAACCTTCCGGGAAGAGACAGAAACAGACCTTTTCGGCGAGCAGGCTGTACTTTGCGGCGGTGTTACAGCTCTTATGAAGGCAGGCTTTGAGACGTTGGTGGAAGCCGGATATGAGCCGGAGAGCGCTTATTTCGAGTGTATCCATGAGATGAAATTAATTGTAGATTTAATTAACGAGAGCGGTTTTGCCGGAATGAGATATTCCATCTCCAACACCGCAGAATACGGTGATTATATTACACAGTCCAAGATTATCACTCCTGAAACTAAGAAGACCATGAAGAAGATACTTACCGATATCCAGGATGGTACCTTTGCACGTAACTGGTTGCTTGAGAATCAGATCGGATGCCCGAACTTCAATGCAATGAGAAGAATTGAGTCACAGCATCAGTTAGAGAAGGTTGGAGCAGAGCTTCGTAAGATGATGAGCTGGACAAACAAACAGAAGCTGATCAATAACTAAATTCCCATGCCTTATAGGCATATGATGAATGAAAGTATGGGACTTCATAGCAATTAATCTATAGGAATATAAAAGGGAAGCGGCACTTGATAACAGTGCCGCTTCCCTTTTTAAGCAAAGATGATCAATCATTCCTCACTGAATCTCTTTTCCAAACTTAAGCTCCGAAGAGCTTAAGGTCTCGTTCATGCTTCCGGTCCGGTAGCCCTTTAAATCCAATGCAACATAGGCAAATCCAATTCTGTGGAATTCTGCATATACCTTAGCACGAACCTCCGGGTCAAGTAAAAGAGAGAAGCCTGCTTCATCGGTTTCGATACGGGCCAGCTTGTCATGAAAACGAACACGTACCTGCCAGATTCCAAGATCGAGCAAATACTGTTCTGCCTGGTCGATCATCCTAAGCCGCTCAGGGGTAATGCTTTCTCCATAGGGAAAGCGGGAGGAAAGACAGGCAAAGGAGGGCTTATTCCAGGTGGGCAGACCCTTTTCCCTGGACAGAGCTCTTATTTCCTCCTTTGTAAATCCGGCATACCGCAGAGGACTGTAGATTCCAAGCTCCTTCACTGCAATCAGACCGGGACGGTAATCCCCATTATCATCGCTGTTGGAGGCCTCCAAAACCGCATCAATTCCCCTGCCTGCCGCAAGTGCCTTGATCTTATTGAATAGCTCCGTCTTACAAAGATAGCACCGATTCTTAGGATTGTCTGAAAAGCCCTCCAGATCAAGCTCCTCCGAATCGACAACGATATGTTCGATTCCCTGACTTGCCGCAAAGCTTTCAGCTTCCTTCAGTTCTCTTTGGGGAAAGCTTAAGGAGCGTGCTGTCACGGCAAGAACCTCTGTCCCGAGAGCCTCCTTTGCCGCAAAAAGAAGAAAAGTTGAGTCAACGCCGCCAGAGAAGGCAACGGCTACCCGTTTTAGCTCCTTTAGCTGCTGAATAAGTATTCTATATTTTTCCTGCAATTGTTCCATAAAAATCTCCTTTAACCTGGAAGTCTAAGTATTGTTATCCTATCGATAAACTGCGGATTTAAACCCGTACCCAAATTATAGCCGTGAAAAAGAGCTTTGTCAACAGCACCCTGCCATGATATAATGTACACGAAAAGCAGATTAGTCCATGGACCTTAGGGCATTTATCAAGCTTGCTTGAATAAATGCCCTGAGATCCATGGATAAGTGCAACGTGAACGAAAGGACACAGTCCTTGAGTTCCTAATCTGCGTAGCTAACTGGACGAAGCGAGTGCCATACCATGGATGCTACATGGTATAATGTCGTCAGACGATTGACAGAATGGAGATCAACATGGAGCGGACAACAGAGATTACTACAATTATATTTGATATTGGAAATGTACTTATTGATTTTCGGTGGAGGGCCTATCTTGAGGACTGCGGATATTCCGAGGAGGTTATTCATAAGATCAGTAAGGCTACTGTTTTGAATGAGCTTTGGAGCAAATGGGACCGGGGTGATATTGACGAGGAAATGGTAGAGCAATGCTGCATCCAGGAACCGGAGGTTGAAAAGGAAATACGCAGATTTTTTGCGGATTTGCTCCAGGTGGTAAAGGAATTTGATTATTCTGCGGATTTGCTCCGTCAGTTAAAGGAGCGGGGCTATCAGGTTTATCTGCTGTCCAACTTTGCAAAAAGTCATTTTGAATTGGATAGGGAGTATTTTCAATTTATGAAGTATGTCGACGGGGGAATTATCTCCTATGAGATAAATCGCATCAAGCCGGAGCCGGAAATTTATGAGGCGTTAATACATAAGTACCGAATTAACCCGGCAAACGCGGTATTTTTGGATGATCTTCCACAAAATCTTGAGGGGGCCAAGCCCTTTGGTTTTCATACCATACAGGTGAAATCCTTTGAACAGATGAAGGAGGATTTGCGGGAGCTGGGAGTCAGAATATAATCTGTTCGGATAAATAAAGCATGGGGTCAATAAAAATGAAGATATATGTCCAGGAAAATCGTTAAGATTGATAGAAATAGAACAATAGGCAGGCAATCGCGAAACAGTATGGGTCTTGCATTTGCCTAGTGCTGCCCTGCGCAGATATCGCTTGATATTCAGTGCCTGATATTTGCGCAGGGTAGTACTGGTATGATTTGTGTATAGCAGGAGGGGAGCTGATACATATGATGAATAAAATAATAAGAAGAATAAAGCCTTTTCTTATAGTATTTCTGTGTCTTGGAATTGCAGGAGCGCTGTCTCTCGCAGTGATCAATACCTATGTTAAGGAAGCTGTGAAAAACCGGATAATCACCTTTGATGAGGCAAAGGAGCTGGAAGGTGTGGATTGTATTCTTATTCTGGGAGCCGGGGTGTATGGAGACAGGCCCACCCTAATGCTGGAGGATCGTCTGGAGCTGGGAATTGAATTGTACCGGGCAGGTGTATCGGATCGGTTGCTTATGAGTGGTGATCATGGAAGAGTGGAATATGATGAGGTCAATACCATGAAGCAGTATGCCATTGATGCAGGTATACCGTCTGAGGATATTTTCATGGATCATGCGGGTTTTTCCACCTATGAAAGCTTGTACCGGGCCCGCGATATCTTTCAGGCGGACCAGGTTGTTATTGTAACCCAGAATTACCATATGTACCGGGCCTTGTATGACGGTAAGGGCCTGGGACTTACAGTATACGGAGTTTCCTCCAATCCACGAAGCTATGCGGGACAAGCCAAGCGTGATTTTAGGGAGATACTTGCAAGAGTGAAGGATTTCTTCTATGTTCTGGCAAAACCGGAGCCAACTTACCTTGGAGAGGCGATTCCAGTAAACGGAAACGGTGATGTCACGAATGATAAATAGAGGGGAGGGGAAATGGGGTGCAGACAAAAATATTGGTAGTAGAGGATGACAATGACATTAATCGGATTCTGCGCAGATATCTGGAGCGGGAGCGGTATGAGGTGACCTCTGCCTATTCCGGGACAGAGGCAAAGCTCCTCCTGTCAATGGGGAGCTTCGAGCTTATTATACTGGATCTTATGCTGCCGGGAATTACGGGAGAAGAATTAATTGGGGAAATACGAAAGAGCAGCCAGACACCGATCCTTGTTATCTCTGCCAGAATAGCTCTGGAGGATAAGGTGAAGGCCTTAAAGAACGGTGCGGATGATTATATGACTAAGCCCTTTGAGCGTGAGGAGGTACTTGCACGGGTGGAGGCACTTCTTCGAAGAAGCCGGCAGCCAGGATATGGGGGTGGCGCAGGACAGACATCAAAGGATTATTCTTTTAAAAACCTGGTCTTAAAGCCTGTTTCCAGAGAGGTAACTGTCTGCGGTAAAGCCATAACCCTGACCGCTTATGAATTTGACCTTCTACATCTGCTGCTGCAATATCCGGACCGGGTATTTACAAAGGAGCAGTTATATCAGGACGTCTGGAAGAACGGTTATTACGGTGAGGACAATACCATCAATGTGCATGTGAGCAATATCAGGAAGAAGATTAAGGAATACGATGAGGCATCCTATATCAAAACGGTATGGGGAATCGGCTTTAAAATAGATAATGCATAATTTCTGCATCTTTATACTTTCTTTAAACTTTATTAAGTACTTGTTAAAGCTGTGAGGGTATACTTTACTGTAGCAACGGAAAACAAAGTGCCAAAAGTATATAAAGCTTGAAAGGAGTAAAAAGGTGCGTGAGGTAATATTAGCAACAAATAATCTTACAAAGAAATATAACAGGGTCACTGCGGTCAATCATGTCAATTTGGAGATAAAGCGGGGAGAGATCTATGGACTGGTAGGTAAAAACGGTGCAGGCAAGACTACCCTGCTGCGGATGCTGACCGGTCAGGCCTTTTCCACAGAGGGTAGCATTGTCTTATACGGTGAAACTTCTATGGAAGGACTAAGTCAGGGAAGAAAGAGAATCGGAGCAATCATCGAGACTCCCAGCTTCTATTCCTATCTGTCGGCAGAGCAGAATTTGGAATATTACCGGATTCAAAGAGGAATTCCCGGTAAGAATTGTGTAAAGGAGGCCTTACAGGAGGTAGGGCTTGCTGATACCGGAAAAAAGAAATATAAAAGCTTTTCCCTTGGAATGAAGCAAAGGCTGGGTTTGGCACTGGCACTGATGAATAAGCCGGAGCTTTTGCTGCTGGATGAGCCGATTAACGGACTAGATCCCTTTGGAATCGTAGAAATCCGTAATCTTATGATTAAGCTGAATCAGGAAAAGAATATTACCATCCTGATCTCCAGCCATATTCTGGCTGAGCTGTCCAATCTGGTAACCAGCTACGGCTTCATTGAAAATGGTAATCTGCTTAAGCAGCTGACTTCGGAGGAATTATCCAGGGAATGTAATAAGTATCTGGAGCTTAAAGTAGATAAGGTAGAGCAGATGGCAGCCCTGTTGGAGCAGAAGCTGGGTTGCACCTCCTATAAGATAACACCGGATTATTCTCTTCATATCTATGATTATCTGGAGCAGCCGTCGAAAATCAGTGAGCTGGCTGTTACCAACGGAATTGCATTAAATCAATTGATGGTGAAGGATATCAATCTGGAAAATTATTTTATTCAATTAGTAGGAGGTTCTGCCAATGCTTAGTTATGTGAAGAGTGAATTTTATCGTATCCTGCATAATAAATCAACTTATTTGTTCATAATCATCTGTTCCGCCCTTTTAGCCAGCTCCAACATTCTCCTGGCGGCAGTTAAATATTCCGAACCGACCTTCGGATATGCAAATACCTTTTTTTCAATCGTAAATTTTATGTCAAGCTTTGCCATGGTATTTATTCTCAGTATCGCAGTTGCCACTATAATTTTTGGTAATGAATATGGAAATCACACCATGAAAAACAGCGTATCCTATGGTATTTCAAGAAGTACCATCTATTTTGGGAAGCTGTTTGTAGAAATCGTATACGCAATTGTCGCCTTTGCAATCATAACCGCCTTTCATGTGGCAAGTGCATATCTTCTGCTGGAAAATTCCCATATGCATGAATTAAGTGTATTAATAAGGATGTTTTTAGCCAGCCTTCCCCTTCTCCTTTATGTTCTTGCAGTTGTAAATTGCTTTGCCTTTATTATGGAGGGGACTGCCGGGGCAATTGGTTTTGATGCCCTTATCCTGTTCGCAATTCCGATTATCAGCTCAATGATGGGAATGAAATTTGAATTATTCCATAAGCTGGCGGAGATATTGCCGTGGAATTTGATCAATAATATTAGTATGAAGGAGGAGCCCTTTGATATTGTTCTTCAATGGGAAGGGAATGCCGGATATTATAATTACTGGATTGCCGGAATGGTGCAGTTGATATTAATTACCGTCATTGGATATCTTATTTACAGGAAAAGGGAGATTAAATAATTTAGTTTTAAGAAAGCTTTCTTAAGATAACGGTTACTCCTGGGAGGAATGCTGGAATGCTGTTTTTGTGTATTGCTTTATTTATCATAACGATATTTTTATTCGTTCAGCTTTGGTTCCTTCATCATGCCCTAAAGCACACCTGCATTCAAATGGACGAGATTGAAAAAAATCCGGGGAGTAACCGTCAATTGAAAACCTTTTCCATTAACTACAGACTGGAAGAGCTTCTACGGCGAATTAACCGGATCTATCAGGCAAGGCAGCAGGAAAGAATCGTATACCAGCACAGAGAAACGCAGA
Source organism: Bacillota bacterium (assembly GCA_023407175.1). The sequence continues at coordinate 11,095 of JAEYMU010000028.1, read as the reverse complement.
TCAGACAGGAAATCGAGAATATCTCCCATGATCTAAGAACGCCCCTAACCTCGATTATAGGGTATGTCGAATTGATCAAGGAGAAGGATGTTACCGGAGAGGAGCGGGAAGAGTATCTTGATATTATCCGAAAACGTGCCAGGATATTACAGGGGTTTGTACAGGATTTTTATGAAATATCAAGAATTGAGGGAGAGGATTATCCGTTCCTGCTGGAGGCAGTTTCCGTACAGAATATTGTTAGTGAGGCCGCAGTGGCCTATTATCATGAATTTGAGAATAAGAATATACAGGTTGAAATTGAGCTGGAGGAAGGCTCCTGCGTTATAGCTGCAGATAAAATACAGCTGAACCGTATCCTGAATAATCTGATTCAGAATGCTATCAAGTATGCAAGGGGCAGATTTATAATCAAGCAATATGTAAAAGACGGCAGCTGTCATATTAAATTTATGAACGATAGAGATACGATATCAGAGGAGGAGTTATCCCGGATTTTTGATCGTTTTTATACCGGGGACAGTTCCCGCAGCCAGGGAAGCTCCGGGCTTGGACTTACTATAACAAAGCTTCTGGTGCAGAAGATGAAGGGAACGATTGAAGCCTACTTTGAAGAGTATATGTTTGTAATAGAGCTTAGCTGGCCGGAAAGAAAGTGATGTTACAGTTTAGCCGATAGGCTGAACTGTTATAAAGTGATTTCTATCAGTTAAAGCCGAGATTGACTTTATAAAGAGGATAATGGATAGTTATTATAACAGATACCGGCGGTTGTGTTTGTAAACTTCAAACACAACCGCCGGTATCTGTTAATTTTGCCACAGCCCCTGTGAGCTTGCCATATTATGCTTTTTTCTTTGGCTTCTTGACTAATTCAGGTTCAGCCATAATGGGCTTTAATGACGGTAATACACCGGTATCAGCCTTTTTCTTTTTCTTAACATCCTTCTTAATATCCCTGTTTCCCATTGATACCGCTCCTTTATGTAAGATTAGGCTTTATCATATAACATATTATAATTACTTTCCTTGATTTCGTCCAGTACAAAGTTTGAAAGTAAAGGACACTTTCAAACTCTTTATGAAAGCAGTATCACAAGCAAAGCTTGTGATATGCAGGGGTATAAGTTTGAAAGAAAACCACTAAGGAAATATGATTATTCCTTAATAATAATAGAATTTATAGTATATTCGATAATGGAAGAAAGATCAGTACCATTTGCATTGCCGGATGCGATTTCGATTATGAAAGATCCCAGAATGAAATCATAAACCTGCTGTGTCAGCGAGATATCTTCAACTGTAAAGGTGTATTCTGTTTTCACAACATTACCGGAGGATGAGGATAAGTCGCTTGATGCCAGACCGGTAATGGTAAAGGGCATATCACCTGCCTGAGCGTTATATACGGCTTCAAAATAGCTTTGGGTGTATATCAGGGCACATTGTGCCTTTAGATCCTCGTAGGAAACCTCTCCGGTAAAGGGAGTGATTTGAATTGAAATCCTGGAAGGATTGGAGGTATCATTCGGGGCCAGGGTAGCACTGATTCCGATACTGGATAATTCATAATCCAGTGTCCAATCAGCAGGCATTACAAAGTTGATGTTCCCGATTTGCTTTTCCTGTGCTTTAAAGGGAGCCTTTGCAAGATACGGATTGGCCGGTTCTTTCACAGTAACGGTGCAGTATAATTTCTTTCCGTTTACCGCTGCAGTAATCTTGGTTTTTCCGACAGCCTTTGCCGTTACCTTGCCCTTGCTTGATACGGTTGCTATGGTTTTATCGCCGGAGGACCACTTGACGGTTTTCTTAGTCCCGGTTACTTTTAAGGTTGCGGTCTTACCTACCTCAAGAGTAAGAGTTTTTTTAGTTAATTTAATCGTTGCCGCCTGTACAACAACAGGGTTACTGATGGACGGTATATCTGTCAGGGTAAACACAAAGATAAAGATCAAAGCGGTAATGATGAGTTTTTTGACTTGCTTCATAGACTTCCTCCTATTAGATGCTTGTATGGAATTATTATACATCCGAAATAGAGATTTCACAATACCCTGGCTTTGTTAAAAATGATGAATGATTTCCTGAATGCGGTAAATAATAAATAGATGACGGGTATATCACCGGAACATGAACCGGATACTGTACAAATATAGAATGACATTCAGGAGTTTATAGCATGGATCGATATAAAATGGGAATTGACATTGGTTCCACAACAGTAAAGCTTGTATTGCTGGATGAGGAAAATAAGCTGGCCTATCAGGAATATCGCCGGCATTTATCGGATATAAGAAATACGGTAGTTCAGATGCTTCGAAGCTGTCAGGAGAGTAGGAAGGATGCCATGGTGCAGACAGGCATCACAGGCTCAGGCGGGTTGTCCATAGCCGAATGGATGAAAATACCCTTCATACAGGAGGTAATTGCCTGTACGAAATCGGTGGAAGCCCTGCTTCCTAAAACTGATGTTGTAATTGAGCTTGGCGGAGAGGACGCAAAAATCACATATTTTAAGGGCGGAATGGAGCAGCGGATGAACGGTAGCTGTGCCGGAGGAACCGGGGCCTTCATCGACCAGATGGCAGTTTTACTGGATACGGATGCTGAGGGCCTAAATGAGTATGCCAAGGGCTATTCGGTAATTTATCCAATCGCCTCCAGATGCGGCGTGTTTGCGAAAACAGACATTCAGCCTCTGATTAATGAAGGAGCAAGAAAAGAAGATATTGCCGCTTCCATCTTTCAGGCCGTTGTAAACCAAACCCTGGGAGGACTTGCCTGCGGAAAGCCAATCCGGGGAAGAGTCGCTTTTCTCGGAGGTCCGTTATATTATCTATCGGAGCTTCGCAAACGCTTCATAGAAAGCCTTGGTCTTGGAGAGGGAGAAGCGGTAACCTCCGAGCATTCCCGGCTGTTTGCCGCAATCGGTGCTGCAATGGCGGCGGGGAAGGAGAAGCCGGTTCCCTTGCAGGAGCTGGTGAAGCGGTTTGAACAAATCAGCAGCTTTGCGGAGGAATATTCCGGGAATCTGGAGGCACTTTTTCAGGACGAGCAGGAATATGCAGACTTTGTGAAAAGGCATAAACGCTCCCAGGTGCCGCGGGGAGAGCTGACCAGCTACCAGGGAAGGGCATTTCTTGGGATTGATGCCGGTTCAACCACCACAAAGGCAGCCCTTATCGGCGAAAAGGGAGAGCTTTTATATTCCCATTATTGCAGTAATGAGGGGGAACCGCTGACAAAGCTTACAGTAATCCTCAAGGATTTATATGATAAGCTGCCCAAGGAGGCGACGCTGTGCAAATGTACAGTGACCGGATATGGGGAGTCCCTGATGAAGGCAGCCCTCCATGCCGATCTCGGTGAGATAGAGACAATTGCACACTATAAGGCGGCTCAGCAATTTCTTCCCGGGGTGGATTTCATCCTGGATATCGGCGGACAGGATATGAAGTGTCTTCGTATTAAAAATGGGGCAATTGACAGCATTCTGCTGAATGAAGCCTGCTCCTCAGGCTGTGGGTCCTTTCTGGAGGGCTTTGCACATTCTTTGGGCCGTTCGGTGGACAGCTTTGCAAAGGAAGCATTATTTGCCAAGGCTCCGGTCGAGCTTGGCACCAAATGTACCGTATTCATGAATTCCAAGGTGAAGCAGGCCCAGAAGGAGGGAGCAGGGATACCGGATTTATCAGCCGGACTGTCCTATTCCATCATCAAAAACGCATTATTCAAGGTAATAAAGCTAAGGGATGTAAAGGAGCTTGGCAGTAACGTTATTGTCCAGGGCGGGACCTTTCATAACGATGCAGTGCTTCGCTGCTTTGAGAAAATCACAGGCAGGGAAGCAGTCAGGCCGGAGATCGCCGGCTTGATGGGGGCCTATGGAGCTGCACTTATTGCAAGGGAGCATTACCGGGAAGGAGAAAAAACCTCTCTGCTGGGAAGGGAGGAGCTTAAGAATTTCTCAATGAAGGTGACGGGAAGACGCTGCGGCGGATGTATGAACCAGTGTCTGCTGACCATCAATAGCTTCTCCAACGGTGAGAGATATATTGCAGGCAACCGCTGTGAAAAGGGTGCCTCCATACGAAATACGGGTGCAGAAAATAATGAAACCCTGGAGCGAAATAGAGGAACAGAAGGAAGCGTTGCTATGGAGCGAAATATGGGAGCAGAAAAAAGCGGCGGTTCGCAAACATCACGGTATTTGGGAAATAATTCGGATAAGCCGGATAGCTCCGGTGCTCAAGGAAATATGTATGGGAAGCTGCCGAATCTGTATGAATACAAATACCGCCGTACCTTCGGATATACACCGCTTGCCCCGGAGGAAGCCTTCCGGGGGACACTTGGCATTCCCAGAGTGCTCAATATGTATGAAAACTATCCCTTCTGGTTTACTCTGTTTCACAGCCTTGGATTTCGCGTGGTGCTGTCATCCCCTTCGACAAAAAGGCTGTATGAAAAGGGGCTGGAGACCATACCCTCGGAATCGGCCTGCTATCCTGTAAAGCTTTGCCACGGACATATTATGGAGCTTTTAGAACAGGGAGTGGATACGATTTTCTATCCCTGTGTGGTATATGAGCGCAAGGAATTTAAAGAGGTGGACAACCATTATAATTGCCCCATGGTCATTTCTTACCCTGAGGTAATCCATAAGAATATTGATGAAATAGGAAAGAGGGGAGTCCGGCTGCTCACTCCCTTTTTGTCACTTGATAATACGAAGGTTCTGATAAAGAGGCTGACAGAAGAGCTTGCAGATTATAAAATCAGCACCGCCGAAATAAAGAGGGCAGTTATGGCAGCTTGCCAGGAGCGGGAACATTATAAGGCTGATATAAGGAAAAAGGGCGAAGAGGCTTTAGACTATCTGCACCGTAACAATCTGCACGGAATTGTGCTTTGCGGGAAGCCGTACCATGTCGATCCCGCAGTCAACCATGGAATGGCGGAGCTGATTGTATCCTATGGCATGGCGGTGCTCACCGAGGATAGTATCGCCCATCTGGGCAGCTTAGTACAAAAGCTTCGGGTGGTGGACCAGTGGGTCTATAATTCCAGACTATACCGGGCTGCGGCGCTGGTTGCAAAGGAGCCCTGCCTGGATCTCATCCAGCTTAACTCCTTTGGCTGCGGACTGGATGCGGTAACCTCGGATCAGATAGCGGAGCTTCTGGCCACAGGCGGGAAGCTCTACACGATGATTAAGATAGACGAAGGGAATAATCTTGGTGCAGCCAGAATTCGAATCAGATCTTTGAAGGCAGCAGTGGAGGATCGTAACCGGAATGGTTATCGGAAGGAGCCGGAACAGTCCTATCCTGCACCGCCGGTATTTACCAAAGAAATGCGCCGTATTCATACCATACTGGCCCCACAGATGGCTCCTATCCACTTTGAGCTTGTTCAGGAGGCGGCCAGAGCCTGCGGATACCGGTTGGAGGTGCTGCCGGAAGTTGACCGGTCGGCAGTGGAGGAGGGCTTAAAATATGTGAATAATGATGCCTGTTATCCGGCCATTATTATGATCGGGCAACTGGTGCAGGCGTTGAAATCCGGCAAGTATGATACGGAGCATACCTCGGTTATCATAAGTCAGAGCGGCGGAGGATGCAGAGCAACCAATTATATCGCTTTCTTAAAGCTGGGGCTGAAGGAAGCGGGCTTTCCCCAGGTGCCGGTCATTTCTCTGAACGCAGTCGGACTTGAGAAGCAGCCTGGCTTCAAGCTTTCCCTTCCGATGATTAACCGCTGCATTATGGCACTGGTATACGGTGATTTATTCATGCGGCTGCTTTACCGGACAAGGCCCTATGAGCTGTTCCCGGGTTCTGCGAAGCTTTTATATGAAAAATGGATGGAGCGTGCCAAGGAAAATATCAAAAGCGGAGATAAAAGGACCTTCCGTCACAACATCAAAGGAACAGTGCGGGAGTTTGACCAGATGGAGCTGCTGGATATGAAAAAGCCAAAGGTAGGAGTCGTAGGAGAAATTTTAGTAAAATATCATCCGACTGCTAATAATGATATTGTCAGTATAATTGAACAGGGAGGTGCGGAAGCAGTTGTACCCGATCTTATGGATTATTTCTTATATTCTTCTTTTAATCTGGGATTCAGATCTCGATATCTTGCCGGGAAGAAACTAGACAAGAAGTTCAGTGAAATTGCAGTCAGCTATATTATGGGTTTTCGTAATATCATGAAGCAGGAATTGGAGAAAAGCCGGCGCTTTCACCCGCCGGCCTCAATTCAGGAGCTGGCGCATATGGCCTCTCAGATACTGTCACTGGGAAATCAGACGGGAGAAGGATGGCTGGTTACGGCGGAAATGGTTGAATTCATCGAGCAGGGAACCAGTAACATTCTCTGTGTTCAGCCCCTGGCTTGCCTTCCGAATCATATCACCGGCAAGGGGATGTTCAAGCCCTTAAAGGAACGGTATCCCCAGGCCAATATTATGCCGATTGACTATGATCCGGGCATCTCCAATGTAAACCAGCTTAACCGCATTAAGCTGATGCTGTCCATCGCGATGAAGGACATAGATGGAAATTAAATCATGGCTTTCATATGCTTAATAAAAAGCACGCAATGAAATCACTATAAATTCATTGTGTGCTTTTTACGATAGCGTGTTATGAGGTTATTTCTTTTTTTTGATACTAATTCCGACCGCCAAGCCCAGGCACATTCCAATACTCAAGCCTGTTGCCAAATTATCAAAGAGAAATTGACCGGCAGTGATTCCAAGACACATACCGATACACATGCCCAATGACATATAATTGCCCTCAGAGTTTTCCGAATTGGATTTTTTATCTTCCGGTATTTTGGGTTCTTCTAAGTGATCCCATTTTTTCTTTTTGTTATCATGATCCATGCGTATTTCTCCCGTTTGCTTTGCTTATTTGCTATGACTCTGAAATTTTCCTGAAAGAGTAGCCTGCTGTAAAAGAAAACTCCGAAGCTGTTCTTTGGTAACACCGACATCTTCAACAGCGTCAAGTCTACAACCTTCCATCCGGTAAGCCGGCACGACCCATACGCCAGAGTACTCGAAGGCCAGCTTGTTTGCCTCCGCCAGCGCCTTATGGTAAATCCCTTGACGCAGCGCCAGCCGAAAAGCATCTGCATCCACTAAATCCCGTACAAAATCAGATAGCTCGTCAATGCTTTCGATATTGACATGCTCTTTCAGAGCGGCTCGGTACATACGATCATGATATGCCCAAATATCAACACCATTTTCCACGGCAAAGAAGTAGCCCTGTATACAGAGGTCGCTATGAGGACCGAACCGGTCAGGCCTGGGATGGGATTCGCATGGGTGCCAAACCATGTCGATTTCCGGATAATCCGGCAGGAGCTCGGTCAAATGCCTGTGCCCCTGAAGACAGTATGGGCAGGCATAATCAAAAAAGATTTCTAATTTATGCTTCATTTTGGTCACCATTTATTATTTGAATTTTTAATTTTGTTGATTATATCTTGGAATTTTCATACCTTTTATTATTTTCTGTAATCATTTCTGATAAAGGGAGCTTCAATGCTTTCTGAAACGAGTAAACTATATTTCTTTGGATGACGATATGCATTGCCATGTACCTCATGGCTTCTATACTCTCTGATTTCATCAACAGGAAAGTCAGCGATATAAATTCCCTCCCGTTCACCGGCTTCAATAATCAGTGTATCTCTTGAGTTAAATTGACCAGGGCTGTATGCGATGCCGTCAAAGGCGGAAGAATGACCGTTGCAATCAGGCTTACCCTTCGGATAATTGACAGTTGCAATACCAACCATATTTTCATATGCCCTTGCTCTTAGCTGTGATAGACGATTTATTTCCATAGGGCAGGCGTTTGGTACTAAAATAATTTCGGCACCCTTTAACATAAGAATTCTTGCACTCTCGGGGAATTCTCTGTCATAGCAAATCATTGCACCTATTTTTATATTACCTTGTGCAGTGTTTAAATCGGCAACATAAAAATCATTTCCTGGTGTTAATCTGCATTCATCGCCAAAATCACAAGTATGTACCTTTGCATAGGTAAGTACATTCCTGCCATAACGGTCAAACAGGCAGAGGGTATTCCTTGGTAATGGTTCATACTTTTCAAGAAAAGTTATTCCAACAGCCATGTTCAGTTCGTGTGCCAGGCTGCCGAAGGAATTGACAAAGTCACTGTCAGCAGGTACTGCGCTTGCCTTCAGCTCATCGATATTTTCAGAAATATTGTATCCAACACTCCACATTTCCGGGAATAATGCAATGTCTGCACCAATATCTTTTGCTTTTTGGCAATATTCCAATCCCTTTTTCAGATTACCTTCTGACGTTTCTTCCGGCATGAGCTGCAATAAAGCTACTTTAAGATTTTTCATAGTAAATCCTTTCCCATAATTTGATTATCTGGTATCGACCCGATCTGGAAACTATCTCGACTGCGCCACTGCCCGTTATGCTTATTACAGACTGCCCTCTATCCATGCTTCAGTGATTTCTTTGTCACCTTCACCCATAAAAGGATGTTCGCTATTTTCTGCAACCGTGAGGTGACAGTTGAATTTATTTACAAATGCATCAATAACTTCCCGGCTTTGAAGGTTGTCCCTTGCGCCATATAAAATATGAGTCGGGGCATCCCACTGATCAATGGGGTGTTCTTTGACATAGAGATAATAAGGCCATGACATCGTATCAATGGGAGTAGGGATTTCATTTTTTGCCATAAGTTCTTCCTCTGTGATATGAAACCATAAAAACATTTGGCGAATTAAGTGTTCCATATTCACAATCGGCGACTGAAAAAGGCAGTTATTAAAGTGCCTGTTGCGATAAGCGTGCAAGCTGAAAAAAGCACCCAAGCTGCATCCGAATAAGGACACGCCTTTCCAATGATCAAAAACATAATCGCCCACTTGAGTAAGATCCGCGATTCCATTTATCATATTGCATTTATACGCGGTATCCATTCTTTCCCCATGCTCCGGTAAATCGAAACTGATTGTCTGATAGCCATTACTGGCAGCGATTTCAGCAAAAGCTTCGGCACTTTCCTTACTGGACATCTTTCCATGAACAAAAATATATACTTTGCCGGATTCTTCTCCCCATATAATAGCAGGAATATTTCCGATATAAATCTTTTCTTTTAGCATGCTTTGCTGCCTCCAAGCTACTATGGTATTATCAATCAAAAAAGCAAATAAGAATTAGAATTAAACCAGTAATTATGCCAAGTGAAATTAAGAAGATTTTTAAGAATTTTTTCATTAAATAATACCTTTCTGAATTACTATAAAAGCTGATTCGCAATCTGGGACGAATGCGAATCAAAGATGCAAATCAGAATTTGCCCGGGTGCAGATTATGCTTATACGATGCGATATTTTTCTGATAGCAATACATATAATGTTATCCATTTATTGGGTTCCCCTATCTTTCCCACCTCAAAGTATGGAAAAGATTTATCAAGAATATATTTACCCTCACAATCCTTTTTACTATCTAACAATGCTAACGCCTTATTACAATTAGAATGATTCGCCCCGCCAAGAACCGAAAGACCATATATAGTCATTTGTAAACCCAATTTCACATGGTCAAAAGGATAATATGTCCCCGCCATTTCATTAATGATTGCCTTTCCCTGGTTATCAGGGTGGAATGCAACGTAATGGCTGATATAAAAGTTTATCAGTGATTTGAACTGTGGCAGAATAACGCCGATCTTTTTCAACTCCGCCGCAAGTAAAAGGTAGGTTGTAGTTTGTCTGTAGCACCCCATATCCGGAAGCTTAGAGTCGTTTGTAGTCTTGGTTTTGTCCAGACACCGGAATGTGCCGTCTTCCCGTATGGTAGAAAAAGCCAAAGTTATTTCTTCTTTCACCCACGTATGCTCGTAATACCCAAGAGATACCAAATTTCTTAACAGCAATATTTTGGCACACTTCATACTGGAGTTCATATTCTTGATGACACGTTCAACATAATCATCAATAGGAATATCAACGCGTGTTAAGCCAAATTCCGCAAGTGCGCAGAAAGCAGTGACATCCTCCCATTTTTTATTAAGCTTAAACTTATCCATGATTAAACTGACAACGTCTGATTTTAATAAATTGTCATAAGCCTTTTTCAATTCGGGATCATCTTTTGGCATACCCAAAAGCTCTGTCATTGTACGGTATTTTACCTCCGGGTTTTCATCCTCAAGAAGCCAATTGATTACATGATTCATGATGTGCCACATCTTCCTTTTCGTTATTTTTACAGCAACTTGTTATTGGAGTTTCTCTTCTTTATGTTATGCTTATACTATTCGTTGTTATTTCAACTCTTTCCTCATAACAACATTCTTCTCCTGAATAGCCACTTTGACAAATCCAGCCTTCTCATATAGCCGGAGGGGGCCTGTGCAATCCCATTCAAATCGCTCGTCGCGCACAACGGGAAAACCCTCGACGGCGATATAGCCTTCGGCTCTCGCATCGTCAATCACGCGCTGCAAAAGCGCAGTGGCAATTCCTTTCCCGCGATATTCGGGAGCAATCTCAAAACATACCACGGCTTTTTCTAACTTTTCAGCCGGTGCGTAAAAACACTCATCGGTACACGGCTCGATGGGGAAGTTCGCTTTATCATTCGCGTTGCACCAGCCAATGGCAACGCTGTCGTCAAAAGCCAGGTATCCTCGGAGCACGCCCGAATCAATCTGTTGTTCGGCGACTTTTCGTGACACGCGACCTATGTCAGCCCCGTCTACTTTGTCGAATTCAGCTTTTTGCTGCTCCTTGGACATTTGATAGATCTGACAATAACACCGATACGGGGAATTATCTGTGAACGCCCGATTTTCGAAGAAGTCAAAGTAATCGACGGAAAGCCCCGGTGTGAGTGGTTTGATAGTAATATTCATGTTTACCTCCATATAAATAATCTGTAGGTAGGTAATTGCGAAACACTATAATCCACTAAATTTTCTGAACAACAGATACAAATTTCTCCGCTCCAACGCTCCTTCCGCTTAACTTCCGCTCCGAAATTGTATTTGTTGTTCAAAAAATTATTAAC
>JAEYMU010000020.1 GCA_023407175.1 Bacillota bacterium | reverse complement strand
GCCTACAAGTCCATCTGGTGAACACTTTGTATTTGCTACGGCTGTTTTATCCAGCTGTAAATACTCACCTGTGGAAAGGCGACCGTCAGACCGGACTGTCCCCCCACTGACTTTTCCTCCTTTGATTTCCCCTGTGGTTATAATTCCTTTACCACCGACTGCGCGTATCCACTGGCTGTCTGTCATCGTAAAACCGCCACCATAGGTGATGTTCTTCCAGCCTTTATCATTTTTGGTGATTAACCAGCCGTTTTCGCTTGTAACATCACCTTTCAGTGTTGCACTTTGTCCATTGACGTTTCCTGCATTGTTCAGGTTGTTCCCTCCCATATTGATGGCCGTGTTCATCTGGTTCAGCTCCGGTCGTCCCGGTACCTGAAAGCGATACAGGCGATCGCTTTCCTGCAGGTCATCACCCATCATTACGATGGCGATGTGCCCGCCATTGCAGCTGAGTCCATAGTCGCCGGGTTTATCTGTCCATCCACCAAAAACACCGGTTGCTGTGCCATTTTTTCCTATAAATCCGCCCAGACCGGGGAGCAGGCTGGCGATACTGCGCAGGGCATCGTCTTTGATATTCTCCCCTCCGGTGGAGCAGGTCAGGGCCTCCAGACGACCGGTACTCGTGTTACGACGGATGCCGGTGGTATAACTCTGCCCAAAGGGCGAGCGGTTAAGACCCTTCAGATATCCTTTCCGGATTAACTCATCCGCCGTGAAGGTGGCAGGAAGCGTTCCGCTATGCAGGCGGGCATTGTTATCGGCGATGTAGGTCCTGGCTGCAGTATTGTAGGCATCTGCATGAAATGCGGCGCTCTGGTTGCGCATTTCATTCAGGTAGTCTTCAATGTAAGACCAGAACAGCGGCATGAGCAGGCTGATGACAACCAGTCCTCCCAGAATTTCAAGAAGTGCAAAACCTTTATCGTTGTCTTTTTGCATAGTCGTTCCCTCCGGTATTACCAAAGGCCACCGGGATAAAAAGTAAATGCGTACTGTGACGCGCAGAGAAACGGCCCAAAGGGAAGTTCTCTGGTAATGCGTCGTTGTCTGTTACACCACAGATAAAGTAAGGCTCCGCCTGCTGCCGTTGCGACAATCCAGGGGATGTCTCCCGGCGGGGACCAGATGGCAATACCGGCAATCAGAAAAACATCGCCCAGGCCTATGGTTTCTGTTTTCCTGCGGTAAGAGGTGTATTGCCTGAACAGAAGCAACAGCAGGAACCAGAACCCTGCACTGCACAGGCCTGTCAGCCAGTCTCCCTGCCAGAGACGAAATGCGCTGCCGCTTATCAGATACATGATGGTGAAGGGCCGGGGAAGACGGCAGGATGCAGCATCCGTCAGGGTCATCAGTGTCATACATCCGGTCATTATCGTCATAAACAGCACCCCGACAGCGCTGTCATTCTGATAAAGACGCAGGATAATGGCGGCAGCTGCAAGCATCCCGCTCATCAGCGCCAGCCCATGGTGAGGGGGGCGGGCATTCATCCGGGAGAGTCGATAGCGACTCATCTGAACGGCCAGACACTGTATTACCACGGTTATGGCGACCAGCAGTGCCGGGATTATCTGGAGCATGGCAGTTCTCCCGGACTAACGTCCCTGCATGTAAGCGCTGTAAATCTGCCGGGCGTATTTCATCCGGCGGTGAGTGTTACTTTTACTGAAGCCGGCGTTATAACTGCCGAGGCATTCCCAGTTTACGCCGCATCGCTGAAAATGCCGGGCGAGGATCCATGCTCCGGTCTGAATATTCAGGCAGACATTATTCAACAGATCTTTCTCACTCCGGATAATGCCCATTTTTTTCAGCCCGGGAATATGTGTGGAGTTAATCTGCATTATCCCGTAATCGGTACTGATAATTTTTCCTCTGTCATTCCTGTTATGATTAATGGCCCGGGGATTCAGACTGCTTTCCCTGCGGGCAATAATTTTGAGTAATCCTGGATCAATGGAATAACGTTTTCCGGCGGTAATAAAACAACGATCATATTGTTTGTCCTGTGGGGATGCCTGTGCGGAAGGAAGTGAGCATAACAGTGAAAAAATCACTGTCAGGATAAATAACCTGTTCATACAGTGACCTTAAATAAAGCGCCCGGGCGGGCGCTGATGAATGATTAACTGTTGGTTTCCAGTTTGATAGTAGTTTTATCTGCGTTACATACTGTAGACGGGTCAACTTTATTCGTCACATTGCCGTTGATTTTTGTAAACATGGATGAACTGCGCAGGCTGGTGACCAGATCAATACAGTTTTTCTTCGGCACATTGCTGGATTCAATAACGTAGGAGTATTTATCTGAACTGACTTTGATGGTTACCGCACCACCCCAGGCATTTTTCGCCTTATTACCACCGGCGATCATATCGGCAGGCAGGCCACCACTTTCGGTCAGGATTTTGACGTAGTCAGTACCTGTATACTGCCCCTGGAATTTTTGGGCTTTCATTTTGGTGGCGATTGTCTGCAGGTTTTTGAGTTCCTTCTGGTTGTCTGAAGAGGACAGGGTATCGGACATCAGTCCCATCACGGCACCAATAACAATGGCAGCGACGACCAGAACACCGAGAACTTCCAGCAGGGTCATGCCTTTATCATCGTTCTGAAGGTGACGAATATTATGTTCTGAATACGAAGAGGTTATGACGCTCATATTAGCTCCTGAGATTGGTAAAACAGAATTTGGATCGAGGGGAATATAAAGGATGCTGTGTTTACTGCTTCAGCATGTCACTGATGCCGTAAATGGCACTGACCATATTGATGATGAAGAGAAATACCAGCAGACCTGATATAGCAGTAATAATAATGCCGCTTTTTCTGACATTCTTTTTTGCTTCTTCCAGCCAGCGGTCTGCATAAAGCGCCATACTGGCAACACTGTCCTCCCTTTCTGAATTTAAAAGAAGATTATTCACACAGGATTTTGACGGAAAGTCATAACCACAGTTTTTCATGGCCAGTGCCAGTGACTGACCGGATAAGACATTTTTTCTGATAGCACTTATTCGTGATTTTAACCATCGGTTATGTTCTGCATGTTTTTCTATTCTGGTAAGGGCATGAGATAAAGGAATATTTATCTGCAGCATGGATGAAATATTAAAAAGGTAATTCACGCCATGGAAAGTCTGATACAGGGACCATGGCGGGATGCGATCAAGATACCGTCGTCGGGGACCGGTATACAGACTGAATGACATCCTGATGAGAATTGCCAGCAGCAGCAGTCCTGCCAGCAGCCACAAACCATAACCGATAACCAGTCCGGAGGATTTGGCCAGAATGACCATCTGTACTGACCAGCGTTCTTCCGGTGCAAAGGCGCTGATCATCGGAATAACCCGGGTATGAACGTTATACATATTCACCACACAGAGTGTCAGCAGGATGAGCGGATAGAGGCAGACACTCACCAGACTGCTAATCATCTCCTGTCGTCCTTTTGCCGTTTTGACGACCTGAAACATGGCTTCAGCGATATCACCTCGTTCTTCACCGTTACGGATCAGGGCAATTTCATCTTTGGGTACCCAGTCCTTCAGGGCCGGAGAGAGCTGACCACTGCTGCGTATGCTGGCGATACAGTCTGTCGCCAGAAAATACAGGCCGGACTGCCCTTTCTTTTTACCAAAATCCGTTTCCACATCGCAGATGAACTCCAGTGCCCGCATAACCGGTGTGCCGTCCCGGATCATGCCTGCAAGGGACTCGTAA
>JAEYMU010000026.1 GCA_023407175.1 Bacillota bacterium | reverse complement strand
GCTGTACCGCGGTTTCTGCTGAATCCACAATCCCATCATTATCTGCATCATATGTTGCCTTCATCATATCGCCATACCCGGCAACCGACATAGCCTGCTGCACGAAGGCTGTAGTTGCCAGCTGGGTGGTATTCGTACCGGTGGTCGCTGTCGGTGCGGTAGGAATTCCTGTCAATGCCGGAGATGCTAACGGAGCCTTGGCATTGAGCTGGGTTTGAATATTACCTGTGACGCCGTCGCAATAATTCAGCTCTGTTACCGTAGCGGTAATACCGTCCAGGGTATTGATCTCACTTGCAGTTGCCGTAAGTCCCAAATTGGTAAGTGCGCCTGCCGCCGTTGTTGCCCCTGTACCACCCTGTGCTACCTGGGTTGTTGGGTTGGCTCCTGCTGTTACCAGCCCCTTTGCATTAACAGTTAAGCTGGTATAGGTGCCGGCTGTTACCCCGGAATTCGCCACGGTCAGGGCTAAAGCAGAGTTTGACGAACCATCAAAGGAAGCGGAGCCTGTGGCATCGCCTGAAACTGTAATCGTTCTTGCCGTAGTTAATTTGGCTGCACTGGCTACACTTTTAGCTGCATCTGCCGTATTATCACAGTTGCCAAGTCCCACCTGATCCTTCGTAACGCTGTGCGGATTTGACACATTCGAGATATGTGACGTCAGGGTCGCAAGGTTTGCCGTAACCTGTGCCTGCAGCTTACCAAATGCAGCTAATATCGTATCTGTGGCCCCAATGACTGCATTAGTCGCTGTGCTTAATCCGGTCAGTACAATGGCCCTTGCCGCAGCCGCAAAATCCGATATGGTTGATGCCGTCTGCGTCCCGGTATGGTTTGACCGGTTCCTGTCTGCGGTGTGGTAATGCAGGGTAGTATCTGCTGACCCGGTGAGTAATGAGGCGTTTGCGTCTGAAATGTTATTTACTTCCGCACTCGCCTCGACTCCGGCCAGCTTAGTCTTTTCCGCCGTTGTATAATCCTCGGTGCTTAACCCCTTGCCGGCTGCTTTATCAACCTTTGTTGCCAGTCTGGCAGTCATGGTCCCCGCAAAATCGGCATCATTATTTAACGCTGCAGCTATCTCCTTTAAGGTATCCAGAGCCTCCGGGGCGGCACCGACCACTGCTTCAATCCTGGCGTCAGCTTCTGACTTTGTATAGGTGTCCGATTTGTCCGCCTTTAGTAAAAGCCTTGACGCAACCGATGTTTCACTGGCCTTGGAGGTCTCGACTGTACTTACCCGGCCTTTCAGACTGCTCATCTCTGCATCATTCGACAGCTCATATTGATCAAGCTCCTCCTGGGCCGCTGTTATCGCATTCTGCAGGATATTGATATCCTCAGCCTCTACCGTATCCCCGGCAGTCTCATAGGTAATATAAACCTGATCCACACTGGCGAATATTTTGATATAAGTTTTCCAGGGCATTTCTTTATCGGTTGACAGAATAAAATCTGTAATCTTGTCCCCGGTATACATTGATCCGGTATATACCTTAACCGTGTCGGCTGCAGCATTATCGTGCTCCAGATAACCGGCATATATACCGTCTGTGACGGTCTGTATCTCTTCCATCACATAGGAGCTGCCATCCTCTTTTTTGTTTAGCTTTTCTATAAATGCCATATCACACCTCCAGATTAACCGTGCCAATCACGGGTATTTCCTCGTCTGCCAGGGTGACATTGGATGTGCTTCCATTCAGCTTAAGGCCATTGTAATCTGTAATACCGTCCGTTCCCAACAGGATTGTTCCTATCCTGGCAAGGCTGACATAGGTTGCCTCAAAAGCAATATCCTTAAAATACTCTGTAACCAGCTCCAAAAATGCAGCAACTACCGATTGCAGGGCGTATCCAGAGGCAAGGCTTATTGTGGCTGTGATATCTACCGTCTTTGCAGTACCTGATACCACTGTGACAGCTGCTCCGATTGGCCGGACTGTCTCGATGTACTCCGCCGCGGCTTCAAGCTGGCTGCTGTCCATCGGCTGCTTATCATTGTCTACAATAACTACCTTCACTGTACCGTTGCCATTCCAGAGCGGAAAAACCTTTGCTCCTCCCACCCCGATGACAGATAAGGCCCAATTTTTATAATCCGCCACATTGCCGCTGGTAGAGGTCGACCGTACCTGTGCAAAAAACCTTTCTCTAAGCTCATCATCTGTTTCCTCATTTTCACCCGGTGTGATGATATCCCCTAAAGCAGCCGTTATTCCAGGTAGATTATCAATATTTTCCATTGTTCCCGAATAGATATTTCCCTCTTCTCCTGCTGTTTCGCAGATGGCACGATATATATTGGTGCCAAGCTGTTCTGTTATTTCATAAGCCAAACCCTCTATGCCCCATCTTGTCCCTATTCCAGCAGCCCCGGAGGTCGTTATTTTCCTTACCGCATAGGTAGCTGCTTTTCTGGTAAGCCCATAGTCTCCCACAACCTTATCCAGATATTCTCCGACTGCCGTATCCCCGGATACCAGATCAACAAAGGTATTCAGATAAAAATAAGCCTGCGCCAGTTGATAGGCGCAGGGTGCAAGGGCATCATAAATGACGGAACCCTCTCTTTTATCAACATCGGAGGTAACACGGTTCAGCATATCCCCCAATATGTTCTCATAGGTCATTTCTTCAAACATCAAATGCTCACCTCCTTACTAATTGTACTTGTTCCATAGATACTTATTACATCGAAGGTACACAAAATGGAATCCCTTAATATACTAAACTGAAAATTCCCGACATCTTTGACTCTTTCATCCGTAAGCAGGCATTCCTTTATTCTGCGTATCAATTCCATCTGAACATAAAGTCTATCCTTGCCTATCAGGCTTTCCAGCTCAATTCCATAGAAAAAGCTGTAGATGGAATATTCATACTTCTCCGTATTAAGCATCTTATAGATCGCCTGGCGCAATGCCTCCTGTCCGTCTACATAGCCCTGGATTACATTGTCTGACAATCGATAGGTTCTTGTTGTTTCAATGGTGTCAGAGGACGAAAGAGTTACGTCAATACTTGCATTTGGTATCATAATTTCACATCCTCCACAATATATTCATCCGTGCTGCCCTTCCGGGTCAGAGTTATGGTTGTGCCCTTAGCGGGAAAGACTCTGTCGGTAATTTCAACCATGTAAAATTCCTTGCCCCCATGGTTTCTGATTAACCTCACCTTATCCCCGGAAGAAACAAAATCCTTAAGATTCCCCCTGATCAGTTCACTTGGAATCGTAAGCTTTTCATTGATCATAATTCCGCCGTCAACAACCGTTCCGGTCATGAGGCTGCATAGCTTTGCATTATTGATATAATTTTGCACAACCTCCTTGATCTCATTAATCATAGCATCGCCTCCACTTCCATCGTATGAATCGGAAGATAATTATGCGTCACCGACCTTACGATCAACCGCTTATTATAGCCGATGTCTTCTATTTTTCCATAGAAGCTCGTGCCCGCCCTTACTCTGGTATCCCCCAGGCAGCTAAGGGTCAGGGTTTCGGCCTCCCGGTTGTAGAGCTTAAGCAATTCCTCTGCCTCCTCTTTTGCCTGAGATGAATTTGTATTATACAGCGTTTCATAATACTGAAGCACTCCATATCTCGATATAGAATCATCATCCTTTTGAGTAATAAACTTGCTATCACTCTCACCATTTCCCGGAAGTCGAAGTTTAATCTGATTATAAGTCTTATCGTCTATAGTCTTATCATAGGTAAAATCATAAACTAGGCTTTTATCTCCAAGTATAAGATTTAATTGCAAATCTTCCGTATTCCTAATACAAATAACACCATATTCATCTCTAAGTACATACTGTTTGCCCTTATTTTTTTTGGTTTCCTTTATCCCGGAATAGATAATATCAAGCCACGTCGTGTCATCTTTCACATCGGTTGCTAACTTATAACCTGTTTCCGTTAAAGTTCCTTTTTTCAGCTTGAAAGTACTACACATTTTAACCACCAACGTTGTTACCGTATCTCCGGAGATAACCACTGTATCTCTAAATTTACAATATCTTAATTGGTCATATGCCGTAACGGAAATATCATTATCCTTATTTTTATTTACCCGGAATACATATCCATAAAAAATATTGGAAGCGTCATAAATAAAGCTCACCACACTTCCATTAGTTATGTCCATATCTTGGTTTTTGTATGTAAATTCCAATTTACCACAACCATCATTTAGATTATCTTTAAAAGATAGTCTATAGACCAATTCACTAATATCATATTGCTTACCTTTCACCATTATTAAGAGCTGTATCATGAGGGTATCACCAGCTTCTGTCCGGGACGTATCAAGGAGGGATTTGATATTATATTCCTGTTAGCATTATAAATCTTTGTATATTTCGTTCCATCTCCATAATATTTTTTCGCTATACCCCACAAGGTATCCCCTGATTTTACTATATAATAACCAGTATTTTTAGGATTATTTTCAGTACCTGAATTTGATATATACTTTTTAGTATATTGATTATATTCTTTCAGTCTGAAAGCAACATATTTATCCTGCTCTTCCCCAGCATATTCTGTGATCGTCATACTTTGAATTAGAACAAGCGTATTAATTGCATCTGCAGTTACTGTATTATCACTTGCCTTACCTGCCATGAACCTGATAGGTAATAGCTGTTCTCGCCATGTTTTAAATTGGTTCAGATAATATTCTGCATCCTTGAAATTCTTTCCTGTTTCTATATAATGCTGTTTTTCATAAGGAAATTCTGCTTCAAAACTAAACTCCCTTAATTCCATATTTGTAGGAATAGCCACTTGGCCAAGCTTTAGAATGTTGTATTCCTCAATAGTTTGTAAAGAACTGGCCTCCAATCTGTCGGGATTAACCGGAAGTTTAAGTATTACACTTCCATAGCTAAAAATAATTGCATATTTATCCATAATATCACCCCTCTCCAGCAATTGATATTTCTTCTCGCAATATTCTGTTCAAGCTTGGAATCAACTTATTTATATCAGCAGTTTGATAGACATTTTCAAAGTTGATGGTTATATTAGGTTCCAGAGTATTATATACTATCCTGGTATTGTTGTTCCCAGCCGAAAGATTAAGTCGTGACACATCCTCAGCATTCATATCTATTTTTCCACGGCTTCCTATTTCTCCTTTTTCGTTGAAGAATGAAACAGCAGACTCATACATTTCGTCAAAAGAGGGTAAGCTGGTATTGGCATAGGGAACTCCCTGCTGTGCCTTTTCGGAACCATCTTTTTTTTGCAAAAAAGAATTCCATTGTATTAATTCTGTACCATAAGTCCCATTCATCAGTAACTGTTTTACTTGATCAAAATCAATTGTGTCCCTATCTTGTTTATCCGCCCCTGTTTGTGTATTGCCATCAAGGTAGCCCGGTATATAGATATAACCATCATTTGGTAATATTATTTCACTTAATTCAGATAACGATGGTAAAGTCATATCCTGATAGATTAATTCCTTCTTATCACTTTGTGATAATACATTTCGTTGCTCAAATGATTTATAGCTAATATCATTATTTGCCGTCATTGTTCCTTGGTATCCATTTCCAATTATATTTTTTTCAAAATCCTTTATCGAAAACCTAGGGAAATTATTCTCAGATAAATCTGTTATAATTTTTTCAATTAGATCGTTGTTCGTTTCAGTTTCGCCATTATTAATTTTATTGTTAATTTTAAAATTATCAGAAGGTGTTTTAATCGAAAAAAGATCTATCATAGCCTGTGATACAGGATTTATCTGTTTTTGATCAGGATTAAATTGTTCATAAGGTGTATCAGGTGAGAAAAAGTCCGACACAGCATTATTGTAATTCTCTATAGTAAATTTTTCAGAGTTGAGCACACTGTATAAAACAACTCCTGTCAACACACCTGCAGCTACAACTAATAGTACTTCTGGTAAAATTGCCGATAAAACTCCTCCCAATTCTGTCGCTAGCCCTGCAATCTCTGTTCCTAATCCAGCTCTAGATAGCACTTTACCTAATCCACTCAATACCTCTTTACCAAGAGTTCGGATTCCACCGCTTTTAATAAGTTTTTCTAAATATAAGGAAAACGTAGTCTCGAACATAGTGTTCCTTATCTGCAATAAAAGGTCATTAATATAATCAATAATGGTATTGCTTTCCCCATCAGTTTGTGAACTCGTCAGGCTATCTGTTGGTAAATTTGATAAGTTACCATCATCTGCAAAATTATTACCATTCATAAATATTTGTATATCCTCTGATATAGTAATACAACTTTTCATGTCACTGACTATTGTATCTAATTTATCCTCAATATTGTCCAATTTCATAATAATAGCATTATTCATATCACAAAGTTCTTCATTAATGGATGAATTGATCATGTATTTTTGGTTATCATCACATTGGCAAATTATATCTCCCAGACCATTAATAAATTCGTTTATCATATTTGCTTGTGAGTCCTCTATATTTTTAACGGCTCCTGCAAAACTCTCTTCCACTTTGTAAGCGGCATCCTTAATAATATCCGGTAAAAAGTATGGCATAGTTAGTTTATCCATCATCTACTCCCTCCCTTCGTGCTTCGTTTTCTTGTCTGCCTTTTTTCATCCTCAATCCTTAATTGAATGCTTGCATATAATAGAGCCTTTTCTTTTTGGTTCATTGCATCTATTGTTGACGGCAAGATATGCAGCTTTTGTAAGGCAAAATGAGCTAGACAAAATTCTGCATCACCTTGCTTTATTAGTTTTTTGCTTCATCAATGTCCTTATTGATATCACTGTTTAATCCACTGATTTCACTGACCATCCGTGAAAGTAACGCAAACTCTCCCACATTCAACATTGCAGTCAAAAGTGAAGTTTCCCCCATTACTTTATATCGCTCCTGAAGCTCCGCATTTGTCAAATCAGGAAATACTACAGCGCTGGCTACAAGCGCATGTGCATACTCTGTTCTGTCCAACATATCTTTTCCATTTTTGTCTTTGCGCGTATACTTTTTCATTAGTTGCCCGTTTTCTTTTTCCGTAATGGGGCGTATTATAAATGGAACCGGTACCCCATCCTCCAAAAAACGATTTGATATAATTACTTCTTTATTATCCACTTGAACCGGATGCAAAAATGCACTTAATGAACTCATATTTTCCTCCTTAAAAGGGAGCCTATAAGCTCTAATGGCTTCGGCTCCCTACTCATAATAATATTATCTGTAATTTTCAGGTAAATCAAAAGAACTTAGGCAACTGATATCATCAAATGTAAAGTCGCTGTCAAAGGTAATTGGATCATCCGACTCCTCCAAAGCTGTAACAGGTATTGTATTAAATATAACATTGCTTAATACTACCTCCTGCTCTCCAATTGTAGACTGTGGATCGCTATTCTTCACCTTAAGGCTAATATTACCATGAGTGCCCTTTTTGATATAATCAATTGCCTGATTTAATTGTTCACTATTCATGAAATATAAGGTTGCAGATCCGGTACCAGTAACACCAGTGACTTTATGCTGTGTCATTCTATGTCCGAGCATTCTTCTTTCCTGAACTACCATATCAAGCTGTGCTCTTAAACTTGAAATCTCAAACAGCTCCCTATTGGAGCCGTTAATGGTAATCATAGCAGTTCCTTCCTGTGCGGTAATTGTATCTGATAACCTTGTATAATTACTTGCCATTTTTTATTTTCCTCCCATTTACTAATCAATTTTGTTATAATAAAACGATATTCTTTTAACCACGGTTTTCTCGCCAACTAATTATGATAAGTTTACAGTAATGTATATCTTTTCCACACTGTCTACTGGCTGAATATAGCAGTCGATAACAACCGCATCGCTATCCAGGCCAACCGATACCATAACATCCTTTTCTTCAAAATTCTGAATTGCCGATAATCTCTGAAGCTCTTTGAAGTATTCAATCAGACTGGAACGAAGCAGAGTCCGCCCATCCGCATTATTATTTACCTTTCCAATGTAATTAGATTCAAAGATTTCAACAATATCGCTGTTAATTCCGTCAATGGTACGGATTACCCTGTTCTTTTGAAACACCGCTCCCTTATCCACTGTTGTTGTGGTCAGGGAGTTGATGTCATATACCGCCGAAACATTCTGTGCACTGTCCACCTTAAAGATGAATTTGCCTGCAGAGATTGCTGCTTCCATTTCAGATTTTGTCATTCTGGGAGTAACATCCACTGCACCGGAATAAATCTTTCCTGTATTGGACTGGTTGATATTGGCACCTGCTGTGACACCGGCAACCCAGGCTGTAGCCTGTGCGGCTGTCAGGGCTGTTCCGCCTGATAGAACCACTCCGTTGGTAACATTAATAACGCTTTCATCATCCGCAGTATGATTGGCTAATACCACCTGGGCCTTCACTCCGTCTTCAGACCGCAGAGCCTTAATCCAGGTCACAATTGTTGTTTTATTCACAGTATACTCCGCTCCGTCATAGGGATAGCACAGCGTATTGAAATGTACGGTCTTTAAGGCTGCTAATGCTGTACTTAAAGTACTATCTGTATGGCTGGTACCCAAATGGTAGACCAGCACTGTTTTTGCTCCCCTCAATGCTTCCTTTGCCAACAGCTGATCCGCAGCGGTTACTCCCTCCGGATAGTTATTGGATGTGGCAGTTACGGTATAGATATCTCCCTGCGTACCTGCGCTCATTTCCTGTAACAGCACTACCGTACCCCTGTCTCCCGGAGTTATGGATAATGCCGCGTTCGTTAAAAAATTAATATATGCTCCCGGTAAAACCTTATTTTGACTGGTCCATGTTCCTGACATGATAAACCTCCTTTAAAATTGTATATTTATTTGTTGCTGCTGCATAAGACTCTGATCTTCCTGAAGTATTTCCGAATACCGGATATCAAAGGTAAAATGCAGGATCTGGTCTGTTATTTTTGCATTTCTTTTGATTACCCGAAAGGTGTCAACCGCATCAAAGGCCCGAAGCAGCTTCTCCTGCACCTGAATACAGTCGGCTCGAAGCCCCGCTTTATCACTAAAATAGGACAGGTCGAAGGAGATATCACTGACGTACCTGCTGCCGGTTTGCTTGTCATAGCTTTGATTTGTGATTTGGATTAAAAATGCCGGCTTAACAATAGTCTCCGGTAAATCCTCCTCATAGACAGTATAACCCGTCGGAAATACCTCCAGTAATTTACTGGTGATTGCTGCCTTTAGCTCACTGATCATGCTTTTTCTTCACTTCCTCTTTGCTTAATATCGGTCTTATGATTGATTCCTGCTTTGGGTTGCCCTCCGCAAGGTCCGGCCTTAATGTACGGTTAAGCTCCTCCAGGGTTTCCTGTGCCTGCTTCAGCCTGCCCTTTAGTTCATCCCTTTGAAGCTTCATTTTCCGGTAACGCTCTTCGATTTTTTCTTCCTTCGTGATGAAAATCCTGTGCCCGGCCATTTCCCTATAGATTGCCTTGACCTGCTCTTCCGACAAGCCCTGTGCCTTTAACAAATCTGAAAATATCATATAGACTTCTCCTTCCCATATCTACGGTTTTCTACGAGTGTTCCCTCTCACGATATAGCATACATGCCGGTTCTTTTACGTCTGCCGGCAGAAAAGACAATTATCTTAATCTATATAAATCTCAGAGTACTCCGACATTACCTCTCTCTCCAACCAGTTCTAATTATGTAATCAGCTGCCCACCCGCTATTATAATTTGATTACATTGCCCCGTGTCATAGACACCACCTATATTCGATCGTTTCACACATAACAAGGCAAAACAATGGCACCCCCAAGGGTATTCAGGGATGCCTGATGTAAATGCCTTAAGTAGTAAATCAGCTTATATCAACTTTTGTTCTGTCCGAATGTTATTCATAAGCTTCCATAATACGATTATAGCAGACTGTAATGTGATATGTGTGAAGGTTGGATTTTCTTTTCTGCTGGAAAGTACTACAGCTTTCCATACTACGATTATAACAGCTTCCAATGTGATATGTGTGCCAATCCTCTGGTAGACTAAAAAACTATCAGATTGCAAATGCAGCTGTCCGGCCATACTGCCTCCAGCTGCATTTTCACCGGATAGAAAACTACTTCACTAAGCAGTCTGTCCTATCCAGATATTTTGTTATTCTTTTGGATACTCCGCTTCGGTCCATGTGAAGCTTCATCCCGATTTCCTCCTGGGACAGACCGTCAATATAACGGAAGATAAATATTTGTCTTACCTCACTGTCCGGGATTTCATAAATGTAATCATGAATTATGCTCTCCAGCTCCAAAAGCTCGTCCAACTTTTGATTACGCTTCCTTTGAAGCTCCTGTATCAGCTTTCTGCGTTTATTATCCTCCTCTACATCCACCCCGGTAATATAATAATACTTTTCTATATACGGAAAATGTCTGGAGGAGCCTCTTACCCGGTCCGATACCATTGGTACCCCCTTCTCCTCTACTCTTTTTATTCGAAAGCTTAAATCTTCAATCTCATTTTTAATTGCCCTGTACTGGCCTAGAATCTGTTCTGTCACCAAAATCATCCCTTCTGCTTTTCTTTTCCCCTCTTTGTTTTCTGCTGTTTTTCTTTGTTCTTCAATTCCTTGATTATTCATCGTCTCCTCCTTCTCCTCTCCTCCATCAGGTAATTGATTTTATTTTCAATACGGCTAATATCCTCCTTAAGTTCATTTCCCTGCAAGCTCTCTTTGCGTCCCGGCAATAAATCAAGCTTATGAAGGGTATCATAAATTCCCTTGGCAACGCTTAAGATCCGGTACGCCTCCTCCAGCTTCTTTACCGGGGCATCACTGCGTATATCATTGGCTTCATAAAGATATTTCAATAATTGCTTTCTTTGAGCTGTGACTGCGGTTTTATCGATTGGAATTATCAATTTATCCATAACCATCTCCATTCTTCTAGTGTGAAGAATGCCTTTCTTCACACTTTCTCCATTTCTGCTTAAACAGCAATGCGCCATTGCTTTCCAATTCGCTTTCTATTAATTTTTCAACAATTTTTACTCGCTTTTGGCTAGTCTGTGGGTATAAAAATCCCTTTATTAATCAGAAAGCCCGTCTTTGATAATCCTGTCCGGTTATAATAAAAGCAGTTTGCACATGTGCCTCTGGCATCAACTTGAGAGCAAAGGGAAGCTTCCCTGTTATTTCCTTTCATAGGCGAAAGGATTGCTTTCTGAATTATTATATATTTTTGATTATACTCGCTTTTAGCTATTTGTCAAGCTATAAGTTTAATTTTTTAGCACTTATTTTGTAATTTTCTCGCTTTTAGCTTGCAATCAGGCTTTTCACGTGCTATAATTAATAGGAAAGGAGGAAATGTCATGTCTGAAGAAGAAATCCGGAAGGTTTTTTCCAAAAACCTTACCGATACCTTAGAAAAAAGAAACAAATCCCAGAAGGATCTGGTGGATTTTATCAGCGTAAGCTCTTCTACCGTGTCTAACTGGTGCACCGGTCAAAAGCTCCCTCGCATGGATAAAATTCAATTAATTGCAGGCTGGCTGGGAGTCAATAGCTCTGACCTGCTTGAGGGTAAAAAAACAGAACAGCAGATTACTTATGAGGAAATGATAAAAATATATACCAGAGGAAAAAATGGCCTGACACCCCAGGAAAAAATGAATCTGGCCAAGATAATTTTATCAGAGGATGAGGAATAGTGAATGGATTATGATAAAATAAGATATGCCGTATATTTAATTTATGAACAATGCGAGATAACCGGGCTTCCCTTTGACTGCTTTGACCTGCTTCTGAAAAAAGGCTATCAGTGCATGAAATATTCCCAATTGTCAGAAAATAAATATCAGGCCTGCATGGCCCTTAGCCCGGATGCCTGTACTATCGGCGATACTATTTATTATAATGATAAAAAATCCGGGCGCCGGATACGCTTTTCCCTGATGCACGAACTGGGTCATATCGAACTGGATACGGAGAATGAAACAGAAGCAAACCTATTCTCCAGTAACATCCTTTGCCCCTCCATTGCATTATATTTTTCGAGGCTGGTCAATATCCGGGAAATCTCCAATTTATTTAACATATCCCTGGAATGCGCAAAATACGCCCGGGAATTTTACGAAAAATGGCTCTATAGTGTAAAGCATTACGGTATGACTGATGTTGACCAAAAACTATACCGGCATTTTTATGACGAGGAAGAAAGAAAATTTATTTTTAAGAAAGCACAGTGCATCTATTGTGACAACATTATCTATAATTCCAATAAGCCCATCTGCTATCAATGTGATAAGCAGATGACCGTATACGGTTCTGACGGGCAGCTGCCGCTCACCGACTTTGAAATAGCCGAGAGCGCCTGGCTGTATCAGGGCTTATAATGTTGTCCCGGTTCTATCTACGGCCGGGAACCGGACACCGGAACAGACATGGGAGCCGGCTGAAAAAGCATTTCTATTTTGCTGTGGACCCAGGCAATAACGGGTCCCAGCAGGACGGCCATAGCCACAGTTACTATTCCCAGGCGATTGCCCGTCAGCACACCGATGATGCAGGCAGTAATATCCCAGGCCATGCGAATGCCGCGAAACGGAAGAAATCTAAGGCGAGAGGCCAGAATGAATACGCAGGCATCATAGGGCGCAGTCCCAAGATTAACGGACATATAGACGGCTGCCGAAAATATAAACAGAAGCAATGCCGGAATCAGCACGAGGATACGGACAGAGAAATGGGTAAATGCTTCCGCCGGCAAAAGCTGATCAAACAGCCATTTAAAAAAGTCGGCGCAATATCCCACCAGAAACATATTTGCCAGGGTTCCCCAGCCGATATGGGAGCGGTCAAGCACTGCAACAATTAAAAACATAATTACATTGAGTATAACCTGCCAGGTTCCAAAGCTGATCCCAAGCCTGCCGGATATACCAAGATTCATACAGGAGCAGGGATCTGTTCCAAAATTGACGCGAATCAGAAAGGACAGAGAAAAGCCCATAAAGATAACGGCTGTAAGCACGGTCAGGATGCGCTTCTTATCCTTGAAGCTGAATTTCATTTGTGTGTTCTCCTTATAAGCAATTCTATCAGTGGCAGGCGGTAAATTCCTCGTATCACCTCATTCCACAGTTAGCATCATACTAAGAAATGATGAAAAAGTCCACTGTTTCATAGAATTTATTGCTTAAAAGGATTGCAATTCAAACTCGCAGGGAAGGTGATAGACCCCGAGAGCAAATGGTTTCCATACTGTAACCTTAGAAGGAGCTGGAACGGCAGCACCGCCAAGCCACAGCATAGCCCGCTATGCCAGCGTTTGCCCGGTGCCGCCAAGAATTATATACCTGTACCCGATTTATATATCAAACACACTTACTGCTTCCTTCAGCTTATCGGCATCCCCGCTTAACTGAAGCACCGCCTGTCTTAACCGTTCCACAAAGGCCAGCTGCTGCCCCGCGGTTGTATTTACCTCAATGGAAGCCGCCACCGTTTCCTCCAATGTTGAGGAAATGCTTTCTATGGAGGACAGCGTTTCTTCCTTTGCCTTCCCCATCTTCACCATACCGGTGGTAATATTGTCCAGATGACTGGTCAACCGCTCGACTCGAAGGATAAGTCGGTCGAAATTCTCCATTGTCTCCTTTAAGGTCTGCTCCTGATCCGTAACCGTCGCTTCGGCTCTGTGTATGGTTTGTGCCGTCTCACCGGTCCGCTCCTGAATATTTGTAATGATCAGCTTAATATTCGAGGCTTCCTTCGCAGATTTCTCAGCCAGCTTTCGGATTTCCTCCGCTACTACGGCAAAGCCCTTTCCGCTTTCTCCGGCTCTTGCCGCCTCAATCATGGCATTCAGCGCCAAAAGATTGGTCTGCTCCGTAATTTCATCCATGGTTCGTATAATGTCCATAACCGAGCCGGACTCTGACATCAGCTTACTGATATCCTCACTGATCCTGCAGGTTATATCTGCGGTATTTCGGTGCTTTTTGCTTAAGGCCTGCATGGAATTTACTCCACTATCCACAGTAGCCTTCGTATCCTCCGCAATTCTTCCGATTTCATCGGTACTTTCCTTGACAAGAGTAATCTGGTTGGCAAGCTCCGACATTAAAAGCAGGCATTTCTCCGCATCCTTAGCCTGTTGGGATACTCCCTGCTCAATATCCGTAACCGCACCGGCGATTTTTTCCGACGTATCTGACAATTCCCCGGAAGCCTCTTCCACTGCCTCCGCCGATATCGTACAGCCTATGCTGACCCCGGACATCTTGTCAATTAACGCCTTCATACTGGACAGCATCCGGTTAATGCTGGAGCCCAGAATTTGAAATTCGTCCTTTCGCCGGATTTTTACCTGAACCGTAAGATCCCCCTTTGCTACCTGCTCCAGCACTCGGTTGGTTTTATGTATGGTTTTCCCTATCCCGTTGGAAATCAGCAGACCGACGGTCAAAGCTATGATACAGGTCAAAAGCACAATAATTACAGTCACGGTCTTGACTGTTCTGGCTTGCCCGATGACCTCTGTTCTTGGGATCAGAGCCACCACCATCGCATCGCCTATATTAAGTCTTGCATAGATAAACAAATAGCTCTTATCCCAAAGAGTAACATACTCAGAGCCGGAGGCTGCATCGGATTGCTGCAATGCCTTCTGATAGAAGGCCTCTTCGGTCAGGTCAAAATCCTCCTTAAGGCTTGTATTGAAGATTGTCTTACCGTCGTCCGTCACAAAGCCAGTGATACTGCCTTTGCCAAAATCCGTCTTCTTCAAGAGATTTTGTACAAAGTCCTTATCAATATCCAGAACCAGATACCCGATTTGCCCAAAGGCAGAATTGTTGAGCTTGCGAATATAGGTCAGGGCGTATTCCCCGGAATTTGCCGGAAAGACTTCATCGAGAGTAGGATGACTGCCAAGCCATAGCTCGGAAGCACCGCTGTCCTTAAGCCTTTTTGCCTCCTCCCCGGATAGAAAGGTTTGATAAAAATCCTTATTAAGCGTACTCGAGGATACCACGGGATAACCATAGTCGGCAAAGATATAGATAAAGTCTATGAATTCATCAGCCGCATCCACAGCCAGAATCTTTTTTTGCACCTCGCTTTTGCGGCTTGCCTCCTCAGTGGGGGTCTGTGAATAATAACCGGAATAATATTTTTGAAGGCTGTCGTCGGATACCAGCTGGATTGCCTTCTCTGATATATTGTTCAGACCCATTGCATAGTACTCGCTCATCATGTTAAGACTGACCTGACCGTTGGTCTCATAATTTTCAATCAGGCCCTTTGCGGCCATCTGATAGCTTATTACCCCAAGTAGCATCAAGAAAGCCGTGGGAATTAGGAATACACCGATTAGCTTTAACCGGATGCTGTGCAGATTAAGCCTTCGTTTACCAAAGAAACGGGTGATTTCCTTCAAGCTTCTCATCATTTGTCCTTTCTTTCCCTACAGGGAAATTAATCAGCGCTGTATACCTCAAATTCGGCAATCTGTCCGCCTCCGGCCCCCGTATTGGCGGTAATGATCAGCTGGACATATCTTGCCTGCGTTGCATCAAAGGTTATTTGCGTCTCGTTGCCGTAATCCGGATCAAAGGTATATTCCTTTGTTTTCACCAGCTCGGTAAAATTCGTTCCATCCTCGCTGATATTTACTGCGATTGTCTGGGTACGTTTCCCCCAGATGGCATCCGGGTTAAGGGCCAGTCTTACCGCATGTATTTTTGTATCTTCTCCCAGGTCTACTGTCAGAAGATTTGGGTAATCCGATTTTCCTTCCCAGTAAGAAGCTCCCTTCGCATCCCCGTCCACCGCCTTGGGTGCATTGTATACCTGGGTATAGCTGCTGGCCTCGATTTTCTTATCCAGTGCCACATTCTCCCCTTCCGGAAGTACTAATTGGTAATCCTCTTTTATAAAGGCCGGATTTTCCTCTGCCTCGGTCTGCTCCCTGGCCTCAACGACAGTTACATTTTCCTCCGGTATTACCTGGGGAGGCGGTGTTATACCATTTTGCCTGTATAATGTAAGTCCAGCCACAGATACCAGCAGGAGTACAATTAAAATTCTTCTTATAAGCTTCATAATCCTCCAATCCGCCGCCCGATGCGGCCTCCACGATTATTCCAGCACCAGGTTTTTGGTGGATGCATCATCAATTTCAAATTTTCCCTGTTCAAGGCTGGTAATCTTCTCTCCCAAAATCGTCAGATTTTTGATTGTAATACCATCAACTATATGGGCTTCATCGTAGCCCTTAATTCTGGAGGCGTTAAATTTACCCGCCAAGACATTAACTCCGTCGATGACCACATTTTTAATATGGCCCCGCTCCTTGGTGGAGGACCAGCTCGAATTCTGGGTGATATCAAGATCAATCAGATAAGGCATCTCATCCCCATCTCCCGAGCCCATCTGGGCATTTTCCACCGTAATATTCTTGAAGGTAATGTCCGAGACAGTGGCATCATCCGCATTATGGACGGATATCACCGGCTTGTGGAAATTATTCAATACCGTAATGTTCTCAAAGGTAATATTACTGATGGTGACATTCTCCTGCTTTCCCTTATTTGTCTCATATCCGATTTCCATGGATTGGGCAAGGTCGGTCCAAAGCTGGTTGTCCTGAAAGGTAATGTCCTTGGAGCTTCCCTCATAATTCTTCACCACCAGGGAATCATCCCAGCTTCTGACGAAGCAGTTTTTAACCACATAATTCTGGCAGGATTGAAGGGTAATTCCGTCTCCGTTGGGCCTGGAGGAAATAATTTTAATTCCGTCAATAACACCGTTCGTAGAGCTTAAAGCAGAGCATACCCACGCGTTGGGGTTTAGCACCAGAATATCATCAAGCTCTACAT
Source organism: Bacillota bacterium (assembly GCA_023407175.1). The sequence goes on along the minus strand of JAEYMU010000026.1, from coordinate 101,448 downwards.
TATCACAATGGTCAAATTTAAGCGGAACCAAAGCCGTCCGCCCCTTCCAGCCGTCAAAGGTGGAGCCGTCCAGAATGCCTCTGCCCATCACCTTGATGTTTGAGGCATAGTTCGCCTGAATGACACCGTGGACTACTGCGCCTCCTGCAAGATACAGGGTTTGATTATCCTCCAGGATAATAGAATCGATATTCCATTCTCCGGGACCAATATATACCACACCCTCATCCCCGTCCTTCGGAGGATCAATCTCCAGGGGGTTAGCAAAAATGTGAAGGGCGCGGGAGGGGGAATCATTAAACTCCAACGTATAGTCGCCCTGCTGTGTCAGGGTGAAGGAAACCGTATGCTCGGCTGCATTAATAACCGGTTCGATACCGCTGCTTTCCGGACTGATACGAACCGTCTCAAGCTCAATATTTGGTACGGTTATGGTAATATCGGCTACTCCCTCAAAATCGAAATAGGTAATCGGAGTTCTGGACTGGGGCGGCAAGTAATCAGAATACCACTGCCGGTTATTGTTTACGTTCGTATCGTATACATAGCAGTCATAGCCGTTGACATTAACCTTTGTGTCCGTACAGTGCATCAGGGAAAAATCTCTCTGTGTTTCGTTTACTGTTTTTAAATCCTCGGCGGTCGCATCCTTTAGGGATTTTGGGCCCTCGTAAAGCACAAGCTTGGAATTACTCATATCCACCATTGCGCTTACTGTTTCCTTCCTGTCCTTTACCGCGAATACAAGAAGAATCACTGCAACCGCCAATGCGGCAAGAAGAATCCATTCTGCCACCGCTGTCATTTTCTTTTTCATAAAATGCCTCCTTCTGTATTAATATAATTCAGGATAAAATTGTATCCCAATCCGCTTCCCTTGAAAGTGATACTGCTTCATAATCCGCTCCCAGCTGCTGATACTGGGGGCCAACACCCATACTCTTCATTCCGGCAGCTCTGGCCGCAACGATTCCGGCCGCCGAGTCCTCAACCACCAGACATTTGTTGCCTGAAAGCCTAAGCTTATCTGCCGCAATGAGGAACACCTCCGGGTCCGGCTTGGATTTTACCGTATCCAGACCGCAGCTTACCTCGTCAATATAGGCGGCCAGTCCGGTCTTCTTAAGAATTAAGGGGGTATTCTTGCTGGCGGAGCCTACACCGATTTTTATCTCCCGGCTTCTTAAATACGCAAGAGTATCCAAAACTCCCGGCAAAACCGCTTCGCCTGAAAGCTCCTGCAGCAGCTCTACATAGTAATTATTCTTTCTCTCTGCCAGGGCTTCCTTTTCCTCCGGGGTATAGGCCTTATTGCCCTTGCTTAATACAACCTCCAGCGATTCCATCCGGCTGACTCCCTTTTGCTTCAGATTGTCCTCCCTGGTAAAATTATCGATACCAAGCTCTCTGGCAAGACACTGCCACGCCTCAAAATGAAGCTCATCGGTGGACACCAGCACTCCATCCAGATCAAAAATGACTCCTTCTATCAAAATCTCCTCATCTCCCTGTTTCATTTTTACTTTTATCTATACAATTCGAACTCTTTATGCTAAACTATTGAAATAAAGAGTTTAACATTAAACCTTAGAAAGGATTCTACAATGGCAACCATTAAGGATATCGCAAATATTGTAGGTGTCAGTTGTACTACTGTTTCCAATGTTATACACGGAAAAGCAGGCCGGGTCTCCGCCGAAACCATATCAAGAATTAACGACGCAATCGATCAGTTAGGTTATGTGCCGAACATGTCGGCCCGTTCACTGGTATCCAGCTCCTCCAAGGTGATCGGTATGATCAGCCATCTGACAGCAAATACAAAGGAAACCATTATTGAGGACCCCTTTCACTCCACCTTTATTGGAACCATCGAAAAAATACTCCGTGAGAACGGTTACTATCTGATGCTGCGAGCAGTTGACAACACAGCAGAGATGGTCTCCTTTCTGCGCAATTGGAATGTGGACGGCCTGTTATTCACCGGTGTATTCCAGGATGAATTTTATGATGCTTTAAGCTCCCTGGACATCCCCATTGTCTTAATCGACAGCTATGTACCCGCTTCAAAGATGTGCAATATCGGTCTGGAGGATTTTAACGGTGGCTATACGGCAACCCGCTATCTAATTGGCAAGGGACACCGCAGCATTGCCTTCGCCTCCCCGACAATTAAGACCCGGGGCGTTGTATCCGAGCGTTTTCTTGGATATAAGCAGGCATTGTCGGAGGCCTCCATCCCATTTCGCCCCGAGCTTGTATTTGAGCAGGAGCTGGACACGGAAACTACCATTGAGCTTGGCAGAAAGCTCTCCCAAAGAAACGATATTACTGCTGTATTTGCCACTGCCGATATTCTCGCTGCCGGTATTATGGCAGGTATTCAGCAGTCCGGCAAACGTATCCCGGACGATTTCTCAGTCATCGGCTTTGACGATATCAACCTGTGCCGTCTGATCTCTCCCACAATGACAACAATTCATCAGGATGCTCCCTATAAGGGTCAACTGGCAGTGAATTTTCTGATTGATCTTCTAAATCATCACCACATGGAACGCCGGGAGGTTATCCTGCCCATCCGTCTGGTGGAGCGGGAAAGTGTCAGAGCACTGGTGTAGCCTTGATGCTGCGCACCGTACAAAGTCCTATGATTCTATTCTGGTGATTTTGGCCTCCTGCTTTGTTACCTCAATCTGATACCGGCTCCCCCGGAACATGATTTTAAAAAGCATCCGCCTCCAGCTGTCAGGCAGGCAGGGAACGGCTTTCAGCTCCCCTTCCTCCTCATGGATGCCCGCAAATCCTTCAATCGCAGTCATATAGGCTCCGCCTGCACTCGCCGGATGGGTGCCGCCGATATAAATCAATCCGGCCCATTCCTTACCCTGCTGGAGAATATCCGTCCGTGCTGATTTTAAGAAGAAGGGATAGGCCCGGTCAGGCATGTGGCATTTGCAGGCCAAACAGGCATACATACAGGCGCTTAAGGAGGATCCATGCTCGGTCCTCGGCTCGTAATACTGCCAGTTTTTCAGTAATATCTCCTCTTCATACTCCTTTGCAAACAGGTTGAGCATGGTAACCACATCCGCCTGCTTTATAATCTTTGTATGAGAAGCTACACCGTAAGCCCCACCCCAGTATTCCTTTTCGTGAAGCAAGCGGCTTTTCACCTCTTCCAGGGATACATCCTCCAATTCCTCATATCCGTCAAACTGCTCGATCCTTCCCGTTGAGGCGTCCGGCTCCTTCAAAAGGATATGCCGGGAGGCATCCTGATAACGCTTTAAAAGCTGCTCTGTCTGATATCTGCTCTCCAGGTACTCCCGTGTATTGCTGTCAAATTCTTTGAGCTTCTCCAGTACCCTTACGGCACTGTCAAAGGTATATTTCACCATACGGTTCGTATAGGCGTTATTATTCACCCGTTCATGGTATTCATCCGGCCCTATGACATCCTGCAGCTCATAGCAGTCCCTATCCAATTTCTTTATTAAAAGCCCGTAATAAAAGCAGGCACATTCCAAAATCACCTCTGCCCCGCCTTCCTCCAGCAGCTCAAAGCTTCCTGTGTATTCTACATACCGCATCAGCCCGTAGACCACAGCAGCCGAGATATGAAGCTGCTTATCCTTAAAATAAGTCCGCATGGGCCTTCCGGTGAATACATCGACTACATTATAGTCAGAGCAGGCATCATAGCCTCCATCCTGACTCTCCCAGGCGTAAAAAGCTCCGGAATATCCATAGGAACGAGCCTTATTTCTTGCTCCCTCCAGGGTATCGATACGGTATTTCAGCAGTGATCTGGCTACAGCAGGCTCAGTCAGCAGATAAAAATCCAGCATAAACATCTCCGTATCCCAGAATACCGCCCCCTTATAGGTCTGCCCGGATAAGCCCCTGGCTGCAATGGACAGCTTGTCACTGTGTCTTGGCGCAATGCAATGCAGATGATAAATGGAATAATTCAGAGCCTCCATCGACGTATCATCCCCATCAATTATAACCTCGCTGTTGCTCCACAGTCTCTCCCAGCACTCCCTGTGCCGGAATAACAGGCTGTCATAGCCGGCCTTTCCTGCACCGACAGCAGTCTGCACTGCCGACTGGCAGCAGTCTGTACCGTCCCTGTCAGTATAAATCCCGATATATTTATACAGGCGGTATGATACTCCTGCCCGCATCTGTAACCGAAGCCTTCGACCGTACAGCCGTTCTTCGGCCTGCACCTCTTCCTCGTAATCAAAATCTACTGCTACCGTTTCGCTAACCGCTACTCTTTCCTGCTTTTCGTGAGTTATTCCAACGGCCAGAAGATTATTTTCCTCCGTGCCAAATTCCAGCCTGTCATAGTGGGGTCCGTTGATATCCCAGACCTCCCCATCTATTCCGGTAAATATGATCGCTTCTGAGTCACAGTCTGCCTGAAGGCTTAGGCACGCTCCGATCAGATGGGGATCTGCCATGGAGGCAAACCGCTGCGCCTCCAGCACCAGCTTTCCCTGGGGTGTGTTCCATACTGTCCGGCGGCTGAAGATCCCATGGCGGTAATCCAGTGAAACCGAATGCTCCAATGCCGGAGCCTCCGGCAGGCGATACTTTGCTCCATTCCACTCCACATAGGTATAAAGGGCATTTGGTGCATTCAACGGCTCCCTCCACGCAGTACCCACCTGGTCATAGATTCCGGCCAGATTGATGGCCGGAAATTGTTCCTTCCTGTATTCCTCCAGCGTTCCCCGGATTCCCAGATACCCGTTTCCAATCAGATATTTATTCCCCAGCTGTGAGATACGCTGGGGGTCAAAGCCCTCCTCCTTAAGGCTCCAGCTTATCATAAACCGCTCCTTTCCGGGTAATCCCCTTCTCCTTCGGACATCTGATTTTTATTCTGTTACTTTTTTCGTTCAAAAAGCCCTTGTTCTCCTGTCATCCTATCCATTCCTTCGGGAGCTCGATTACCGTCTGGTCCTTGCCAAGAATTATTTCTTCTCCATATATTTTTATCTTAATGCTGCTTCCCTCCGCCGCGCAGAAGTAGGCCGAAGTTTTCGTAACCTTCACCTGTATATAGTCCCCCTGATAATGGATACGGAAGGAATATCCCTTCCAGTCACGGGGAATGGAGGGTGAGAAGGAAAGCACCTTCTCATCGGAGCGCATTCCGGCAAAGCCGTAGACAATATTCATCCAGGCTGCAGCAATTGAGGTTGTATGAAGTCCCTCGGAGGTATTGCGGTTATAATTGTCCAAATCCATCCTTGTGGCAAAGCCAAAGAATTTGTATGCCTCTTCATGCTTTTGAAGCTGAACGGCAAGAATAGAATGTACGGACGGCGAAAGTGAGCTTTCGTGAATACATTTGGGCTCATAAAATTCATAGTTGGCCCTTAATTGCTCTGTTGTAAAGCTTTGATTATATAGCAGCAGCATCATTAATACATCCGGCTGCTTTATCATGTCATTGCGGTAAATACGATCATAGCTCCAATGATGATACAGCGGAAAATCCTCGATGGGAATTAGATCCACATCAATATGGGGAAGCCCGAAATATCCCTCATGCTGCTCGAACAGCTTTGTCTCGTCACTGTAGGGAATAAACATATGCTCTGCCAGAGTGCGCCATTCCAGACATTCGGACATGCTTAGGCTATATTCCTGTTCCAGTTTTTCATACGCCTTGTGATCCGTTTTCCTCAGCCGGTCAATTACCTCCAGTGTATATTCAAAAGAAACCTTGGCCATAAAGTTGGTATAGCAGTTGTTATTGACCATCATCTGGAATTCATCCGGGCCCATCACACCGTAAAAGCCATAGTGGGTATGGGCTGCATTCCAGGCCCCTCTGGAGGCCAGCATCCGGCTGACCTCGATCAGCATCGGAAGCCCCTTCTCAAATACAAATCCGGTATCACCGGTAATCAGTTCATAGTGGCGAATACCGTATACCACTGCGGTGGACGCCTGCAGTTGAATGCTGGCATGCTGCCACAGACTGCAACATTCCCTTCCGCTGATGGTGGCAATCGGATAGAAGGCTCCGCTGCAATCTAAGGCCTTTGCTCTTTCCTTGGCCTCCTTTAAGGTCAAATACCGGAATTCCAGAAGCTGTCTGGCTGCCTGGGTATTATTGAAGATATAAAAGGGAAGGCAATAAGTCTCCGTATCCCAGAAGGTGTTACCGCTGTAGGCTTCTCCAGTCAGCCCCTTGGCACCGATGATGGTTCCCTGATCCGCTCCGTGATAGGTCTGATGCAATTGAAAAATACAGTACCGGATTCCCTGCTGATTTAGTTCATCACCCTCGATCACAATATCCGAAGCCTTCCACATCTCCTCCCACCACTCTATGGTTTGCTTTTTCATTTCCTCATAGCTTAATGCCTTAAGCTGTTCCACTGCATTCCTACATTTAACGTTAAATCTATCATAATCCTCTAAAAGCTCAGTCTTTCTGACCAGATTGATAATAAGCTTCGTAAACTCCGTAGCTTCTCCCTGTTTAAGCGCAAGGGCAAATTCCTTACAGGCCTTCTTATCCTCCGAAAGCTCCCGGGTGCTCTTTGCATCCGTATCAAAGCGGCAGACAGAATATACGGACTGGTTCGTATTCTTTGTATCAGCCAGAATAGAACACCAATCGGTGCCATGCTTGATCTCCCTGCAATCCCAAAAATTTTTACCGGCCATCCTATGTATGGTTGTAAAATCCAGACCGGCTGTAAGCTGCGCCTCCCCCGAGAAATTGACTGGAATAAGACGGATCCGCTGGGCCGCCTGGTGTGCATCCTTCATGGACAGGAAGCGTTCAAATTCAAGCTTTAGCTGCCTTCCGTCCTCCAGAGTATAACTATATGAACGGGTCAAAATACCGGTCCTCATATTCAATACCCGTTTGAATTCGCTGATTCTGGACGGTTCCGGTACAAGCTCCTCCCCGTCGATAAAAATATGAAGATAAAGCCAGTCCAGGGAATTTACCATAAATTCCGTCCGGTCGATGATTCCCTTATAGGCGCTGCCTTCTGTCTTCATTGATTCATAGATACCGTTAAAGTAACTGCCCAAAAGCCGCTCTCCCTGATAGCCCTCTTCAAAGTAACCCCGTACCCCCATAGCCTCATTTCCCAGGCTGAATACGGATTCTGAAACCAGGGAATAGGACGGGTCAAAGCCCTCCTCAATGATGCTCCAGGGATCTGTTATAAAATATTTATCTGCAATTTTAGCCATAGTCCACCTCAATTTTACTTAACATACGCTGATTTTATTTTGTGCTGTGAATTATGCGAGGCACTATCCCTTTAAGGCACCGGTTGTTACCCCCGCTGTAATCTGTTTCTGGAATATTGTAAATAATATAATCGGAGGTATGATGGAGAAGGCCACTGCCCTTAACACCTCTACATCGGTAGCATTCGAGGTGCGGAACATAAACAGGCGTACCATAACTGTTTCCTTACCTGAGCCTCCCAACACCAAATACGGCAGCAGGAAATCAGACCATGCCGCATTGATTGTAAATATGGTGACTACCATTACAATTGATTTCGACAAGGGTAAAATAATCCTTAAAAAGGTTTGGAGAATCCCGCAGCCATCCAGCTTTGCAGCTTCAATCAGTTCCTTGGGAAGTCCTTCAAAGAACTGTTTGAATAATACTACATAAAAGGCATTTGCCCCAATGGCAAGCCAGAGCGGGATAAAGGAGCCGTTCAGTCCGATCCGGTTGATATTGACAAATAGCGCAACCACACTTGTTGTTGTCGGTATTAAAAGCCCCCACATAACCAGGGTAAAGACAATTTTATGACCCTTGGGCTTTAAGATAGCCAATCCGTAAGCCAGCAGTCCGTTAAACAGCACAGAGCTGGCGATACTGCCTATTACTACAATAAAGGAATTGATATAATATTTTACAAATTTGAGATCCTTCCAGGTTTCAGTATAATTTCCGAAATTAAACTTTGCCGGCAATATGGTAGCTGCCTTTCGAAACTCCGCATTTTCCTTAAAGCTGGCAAGAAAAACCCAGATCGCCGGAAACACGGCAATCACAAGAAAGCCAATACAAATTGCAAATATCAGGATACATAGGATTTTATGCCGCATGGAATGCAGATCATAATAGCGTATGGTCCCCTCGTCCTTATTTCGATACTTTTCAAAAAACATCACAAACCTCCTATTCTTACCCCAAATCCTAATTTTCCTTGGATTTTGTCAGTTTAAAATACAAGCCGCTCAAGATAACCAATACAATACATATCATAACCGACAATGCGGAGGCAGCAGGATAATTGTAATTCTGGAACGCATAATTATATACCAGCTGCATGATAGAGATACTTGCATTATTCGGCCCGCCATTCGTCATTACCAAAGGCTCATAAAGTATCTGGAATACGGATATGATTTGCAGGATGAGTAATGTCTTTCCCAGTGAAAATATATTCGGAAGAGTAATATACCGAATACGCTGGCGGATACCCGCACCGTCCAGGGTCGCCGCCTCGTAAAGCTCCTGATTGATTCCGCCGATGCCCGCCATGTAAATCAGTGCCGTGGCACCTGCCCCCTTCCAGGTCATGGTAGCAATAATCAGTGGTATGGTAAGCTTGGGATTGGTCAGCCAAACCTGGGGATCTATTCCCAGCTTGCCCAGCAAAATATTTAAAACCCCTGTTGAACCGGGCCGAAAGAAGAAGGCCCACATCATAACCATTGCCATACCCGGCATAACATTGGGGAAATAGATGCCTATTTTAAACAGTCCCTTCAGGTGAACCGTTTCCGAAATAAGAATTGCCAGTATAACGGGAACAAGGAAGCCGATGATCAGGGACCAGAGAATATATTTGAAGGTATTTGTAAAGGCTGCCAGGAAATCCGGATGCTTCAGCACCAGAAGGTAGTTCTCCAGTCCAACAAATTTCTCCAGACGAATTCCCTTTGCCGTATATAAGGAGAGACGGACACTTTCAAGCAGAGGCTCCCATACAAAAAACGCAAATAAAATGATTGTAGGCAACATGATAAGCCATCCTGCCACATTCCGCCTGATCAGTGCTTTCCTTTTGTCCGACATGCCGGCTCTGGCCAAATTCGTATTTCTATCCGATTCTGTGCCTACTTTGACCATTTCTTTCACCATCCTCTTTCCTTATCATTTAATGATTGCAATGGCTGCTGCAAATATCATAACCCGGTCTTTCCTTGAGCAGCAGGCGGAACCGGCGTATGTCGCTTCCCACCAGGTGACAGAAGTAATTGCTACTTCCCTCAAGGGACTGTGTACTCCTTTTGCAGCAGCCTGTAATTGTTTTTCTGCTTATTTATTTACTGTACTGTCAAGTATTGACTGATAGTTGTCGTTTGCAGTCTTCATAAGAGCGGCCACATCGGCATTCTTATCTGTAACAACTGCCTGAAGCACCTTAGTTAACTCTGCATATAAATCCTGTGCTGATCCGGGCTCTTCCATACGAAGGTTGCCCTCCTTCTTAATTGCAGTGAAATAGGAGTCATAAAGCTTTGAGTCAACATTGCCGTATTCTTTTACGATATTTGCCTCTGCATCCAGAATATCCTGTGAAATCCAGCAAGGGAAACGGGAAATAACCGGAACACCGTTCTCAACCTTACTCTTGGCATCTGCCTCCATTCCTGCGAGGGAATCGTCTGTCACTACCGGAGCCTTACCCATAACCTCAAGATAATCCAATGCTGCATTAATTTCATCTACAGTGGCATTTTTGGAGAACATGTAAGGAGTACCACCGGACAGGGAATACTGATCTCCGTCGGGACCTGCGGGAAGTGCGCACATTGCCAGCTTATCAACTGCAAGACCATTGGTCTGGGTCGGCTGGTTTACCGCATCATTAGCGGCGATATACATGGCAGCAGCACCGGTACCCAGCTCTGCAAAGCCGGAGCTCCAGTCTTCATTCGTCGGGTCATCCGTAAGCACATCATAGTCCCATTTTAAGGATTTTACATATTCCATAGCTGCGATTGCTTCTGCACTGTCAACATTAGCAACGTATTTACCGTTCTCCTCCAGAGTCAGAGTTGCTCCGAAGGCCCAGGCAATATTAGAGAAATGCCAGCCACCGGCATTATCCTTAGCCAGCAGGCAAAAACCGGCGACTCCTGTCTTATCCTTAATGGTCTTGGCTGTCTCGGCCAGCTCCTGCCAGGTAGTCGGGAAAATCGGATAGCCATCCGCATCTACCAAACCGGCTTCCTCAAACAGCTCTACATTAATCATCAGACCAAGCGCATAACCGTCACGAGGAATACCATAAATTCTTCCATCCTTGGAAAGCAGATCCTTGATGGACGGATTGATTTTTTCAGTCCAGCCACGCGCATCCAGAATATCGGTAATATCAGCTACATAACCGCCGTTAATCAGCTTCTGAGGCTCTGTATACCAGGTCTCAAATATCGTGGGAAGATTCCCGGATTCTGCTAACGGCACAAAGGTATCTGTTGCATATTTATAATAAGAGGGGACTACTTCTACATTGGGATGAGCGGCATTAAAGGTCTTAACATATCCTTCGTGAAGCTCTATATTGGCTGTGTCCGTATCCTCCGGCCAGATACCAAGCTTTAACTGAACCTTCTCACCACTGCTGCCGGAATCCGCAGCCTCTGTCACAGTGCCCGAACCGGTAACATCGGCAGACTGGTCACCTGTACCTTCATCACTCTTCTTCCCGCAGGCCGACATTGTCATAACCATCATAAAGCATAATATCAGGCTGATTACCTTCTTTAATTTTATCATAATATACCTTCCCTTTCCATAATTGCATCTACCCTATCCACAAATATTATACCATGTCCGCAAACTTCCATGGTATGGGCACTACATGCCAGAATCATATCTGTTAATATTATACTATTAAGAATAAACATCTTACATTAGTAATAAACCGGTAAAGGATTACTTTTATACTCTTTCTTTCTTCTTCAATAGCACATAACCTGTAAAGCATACAGCCATTCCTGTAAGGAGTGCATACACCGCCATCTGGCTTTCACCGGTCTGGGGAGTCTGTGTTGCAGCATCGGTATCAGCTGCTGTATCACTTGCTGTGTCCGTACTGGTGGTGGTTGTTGCAGTATCCTCTACGGAAGCAGTTAAGGATGAGTTTGCATCATCGGAAAGGAAAACGTCCTTAATTGTATATGTAACTGTGCCTCCATCCAGTCCCATGCAGTTCATCCAGGACAGGGAGGTAATTCCGTTATCCTCTACCGGAAGCACCACGTCCTGGTATTCTTCAGTCAGTGTAACACCCAGATCGGATAAATTAAAGGTGTACAGATCGGATACCCCAATCTGGGCTGCTGCTGTGTCTTCGCCTTCTGCTTTGATTATAACATGAAGATAAGGAGCATCCACTGCAGCATCACCAAGATTGAGCTGGGTCCAGTTTCCCGGTCCCTGGATTGAACCGTCTGCTGCTTCTCCTGCATTGACGAAACCAGAGTTTTGGAAGGCACCGTCCTTAACAATATAGGTTGTTGCAGCAAAGGCACTTGCTGTCATCATTGTCATCAGAAGTACTGCTGTTACGACTGCGACCATACTTTTGTGTAAAATGGAACTTTTCATAATAAATCCTCCTCTTTTCTATTTGGTTTTACGTTAAACGTGTCATGTTTTATCCCGCTCAATTTTTTTGTTTGTATATTTCGTACACGTTTTACGTTTAACCTAATATTATCATTTGTCATTTATTATGTCAATAGCTATTTTTAATTTCATTAAAACTTCACTTTAGCCAGTTTATTTTATTTATACTGAAATTAATTTGCCTTTATCAATTGCAGGTTACCGCCGTCACTGCCCCTACTTTGTAAAATCCGGCGGGAATGCCGGGTTGAAGGCGTAGAAGTTTCTTGCATCCAGTTCATCCTGGATCATTCTTAAGGCTTCACCGAATCGTTATGATGGCAGTGAGCTATAACCCTTACGAAATCACAATTTATGGATTATGTAAAAGTTATTGACTTGTAATTTTTTACAGTTTATTATATATATAATAATCTCAATAATCATTTAGTGTATTATTATGTGGCTAATTTAGTTAATTTGTATTTTGCTTCTGAAGATTTTTTTTGGAGATGATTTGTTGAATATTTGTATAAAAAAGATAACGATTGCGTTAATAATGACTCTGATTATTGTGCTACTCACATCGTGCAGTAGCATCAGCTCAATTCTTACAAGCGAAAATAAAGGACTGACATATGCGTTGACCGCTTACAGTGATGACCTCGAGCGGGTAATTGAAGCTGTCGAGGCTGGTGCTGATGTAAATAAGGTCTCATTTAGATTTGGCCCAAATGCCAGCCCATTATTGTATTCCATTCGAAACGGGCAACACTTTATTCCGGCATACCTGCTCTCAAAAGGTGCTGACCCAAATTTCATTGATAGCAAAGGTATCTCAATACTTATGTATACAGTAGGTGCCAATGCTGAATCAGGTATTACTTATGCAAATGCTGAAGACAACGACAGCTATAAAACCTTACTTAATGATAAGAGAACAGAAATTAATTTAAAAGGCAAGCTTGGTTTCACGGCGCTTGATTATGCCTGTCGTGACAGTGGAGATTTAGATAAAGTAAACTACCTGATAAGTCATGGAGCAACTATAACTGCTACAACAATGAAATGTGCTATAGAAGGATTCGCAGATGGTCACTGTGACCCGCCTATACTCCGACTTGTACTGGACAGCCTCATAACTCAGGGCATACCGTCCGGACTTGACCCCGAAATCGAGGCCGCAATATTGGGCGATTCAAACGGATTGCTCTCGCTATATAATGCTGGTAAGATAAAACAGCAGAACATACAAGTTGTGCAGTTTCTGACTGCGGCTTTTGGCGATGCGAATACTTTAGAAACACTGACGGCCAATGGTGTAGATTTGAATACTTGTCTGCATGAGGACACACTACTAAGCACCGCCAGTAAATATGGGAAGCTTGAAACCGTAGAATATCTTGTCAGCCAACAAGTTAATCTTGAAGCCACTCAGCCCGGTATTCCATATGATAAAACAGCACTCACAAAGGCTATCCGCTTTAATCGCTTAGACATAGCGAAATATTTACTTAAGTCTGGCGCAAAATTTCAGACTTTTGAGGACACAACTGCACCAAATGCATTGGAAATTGCCTGTGAGAACGGAAACGTAGATATGATAAAATGGATTTTCAATAGCAGTTACCCTTTGACGACTATGCAAGAGGTCGGTGCAATGACTCATGCTGCACTATATGACAAGATAGATGTCCTTAAATATTTACTGGATGATAAAAAGTTTGACATCAATGCGCAAAGCTATGACGACACTGTACTCGATGGTGCTGCACACCTTGCTAGCCTTGACACAATTAAATTTTTGGTTGACAATGGCGCAAATGTCAATGGCGGAAAAACCCAGTATTCGCCTCCACTAACAACAGCAGTAATGTTTAATCGAGCAGATGTAGTAAAATACCTAATTGAAAAAGGTGCAGATGTCAATTTGGCTGGCGTAAGTAGCGATGGTTCAAAAAACTCGAGGCCTTTGACTAAAGCCATTCAAAGTGGATATTTTGACATGGTTAAATTGCTGGTTGACAATGGAGCGAGCGTCAATTATAAAGAGGGCTGGAGTGGCGGAAATGATACCACACTTGATATAGCAAGAGCAGAGGGCAGTAAGAGGATTTTGGCATATATTGAGGCAGCTCAAAAATAAAAGTAACAACTTATTTTTGTTTTAATTTAGACAATCTAATTATGAATCAACTGTTTTATAGCATTAATAAAAAGCCATTACATTATTAAGACAATCTGTCTACATAATGTAATGGTCTTCTTAAATCATATCACTTACTTTGTAAAATCCGGCGGGAATGCCGGGTTAAAGGCGTAGAAGTTTCTTGCATCCAGTTCATCCTGAATAATTCTTAAGGCTTCACCAAACCTCTGGAAATGGACGATCTCTCTTTCCCGCAGGAATTTGATCGGGTCACATACATCATGATCATGAATTAAGCGGAGTATATTGTCATAGGTAGTTCTTGCCTTCTGTTCTGCTGCCATATCCTCTACCAAATCAGTGATCGGGTCTCCCTTACTCTGAAAGGCGGTTGCGGTAAATGCAATTCCTCCTGCCGACTGGGGCCATATGCCCAGGGTATGGTCCGTATAATAGTTCTGGAAGCCGCCTTCCACAATCTGCTCCGGTGTCAAATCTCTGGTCAACTGATGGACGATAGCGCCTACAATCTCCATATGGGCCAGCTCCTCAGTACCAATATCATTGAGCACACCTGCCACCTTTCGGTTTGGCATTGCAAAGCGCTGTGATAAATAACGCAGGGAAGCGCCAATTTCTCCGTCTGGCCCACCGTACTGACTCATGATGACCTGTGCCAGCATGGGATTACACTCCTCTATTTTAACCGGATACTGTAATCTTCTTTCATAGCTCCACATATTACTAGCACCTTCCTTCCCAGGGCCAGGGTTCCTCCACCCATGCCCAGCTGTCGTCATTTTCTACACGATAAGCTTCAATTGGTCCGTAGCATCTGGTATATTCCATCACTGCTTCGTTTCTTGCCTGCGAGATTTTGTCCCAGTATTCCAGAGCCGCCCTGTCAGTTGGATGTGTATCCAGGAATAGTCTGAGTTCATCACAAACGAAGCTGGATGCTCCTATATAGGCAAATAATTTTTCTCTGTTACCTGCATCCATTATTTACAGCCCCTTCCATACCATTTTAAATCCAATTCCTTAAATAATGTTCCGTTTGCCAATGCTGCGAATTCATTTTCGTAAAGATTCCTGAAGCATTGCCAGGGAACATAACACATTGCAATCGGAAAACGTCCGAAATCTCCGTCCTGCCGTTCCTTCTCACAGGTGTCCTTAGGGTATCGTTTCTCACATATATCTTCCTCAACTCGCCTGCCGCCGATATCACCACATACAGGCTCATTTTGCCTGCATTGAGAAACATTCCTGCCGCCCCAGTTATTTCCCATGTTGCCGCGATACATCCGTCTGTCCATAATACCTCCATTCTGCCGCCATTTACGGCCTATTGTCATATATTTCGCCCGTCATGAATATAATTTCGTCCATTCATGAACACCTTTGCTGTACGATATATATTATGAAGCTTATAACCATGGGTGCCTGTACAAATAACTCTTAATACATTGACAAGGAATGACATATCATATAATATTAAGTTATTGAGAGCTGCTTTTTTAGCATCTGACAAAAAGCGCAAAGGCGTGCTTTTAAATGAATATATTATGTCAAATAAGGGTAGCATGGAGGTTAAGTATGTATCACTTTATCATCAATCCTAAATCCAGTTCCGGGCGGGGAATCCGTCATTGGTGGACTGTTAAAAATGAATTGGACAAGCAGGAGATAACCTACACAGCAGCCTTTACAAAGCATATGGGGCATGCCACTTTGCTTGCAAAGGAAATTTGCGGCGAGAACGATGGTATCATGAATATAATTGTTCTGGGTGGGGATGGTACCTTAAATGAAGTAATTAATGGAATTGATGATTTTAGCCGGGTACTGCTTGGCTATATACCCTCCGGCTCCAGCAATGATTTTGCCAGAGCCCTTCGGATACCCAGAGACCCCCTTCAGGCTCTTGCCCATATCCTAAAGCCCTCCCGGTTCAAATATCTGGATTATGGTGTGGTCAGCTTCTTTGACGGGGTTACCCCGCCAAGAAAATTTGCCTGTAACAGCGGTATCGGTTATGATGCTAATGTATGCAATGAGGTCCAGTCCTCTCCTTTAAAAAAACGTTTAAACCGCTTTGGTGCCGGCAAGTTTGTATATTTTGCCATTGCAATCAAGCAACTTTTTACGGTCAAGCCAACCAATGCATCCATTATTGTAGATGGCATGAAAAAAAGCACCTATCAAAAGGTGCTGATGGTTTCCAGTATGATACACAAATATGAAGGCGGAGGCCTGGTTATGGCCCCCAGGGCAAATCCCTGTGACGGAAAGCTTAGTGTATGTCTTGTTCATGGGCTTGGCAGAGCGAAGGCACTATTACTGTTGCCCACCATTATTACCGGCAGTCATACCAGATTCAAAGGTGTAGAAACCTTCGACTGTACGGATATCGAAATTACTACCGAAAGCAACACCTCTGTTCATACCGAGGGTGAAATTCCCAGTGTATGTTCCCATATCAGAGTTCACTGCATCAAAGAGCAGATTCGAATGATATTATAAAGAAAGTAGGGATAAATCATGCAAAGGCACACCGGAACACAGGCTTCGTCCTTAGTAATTTTAGCAAGTACACTGACCATCCTTTTACAGTTTGCTGCTTACAGCTTTTTCGATCCGATTTTTGTGATCTGGGGGATTTCCTGTCTGGTTTGTGCAATCTGCTGCCACCTGTTAGTTGAGCAGATAGCCTCCTTCCGGATCTGCTTTGACTATTCCTTTCTTACCATATTTATCAGTCTTATCATCATATTTTTAACCTACTACGGCAGGGTGCAAACCCTCCTTCCCTATACAAATACGATGGTCGGAATTGCCCTCATAAACTGGCTGGTACCCATGCTGCACTGCTTTATCCGGAACATGCTCTCCTACGGTTCCAAGGTGGAGGAATTCAACGGCTTCTATCGCAGCAGCAGCCTTTTGTTTCTGTTTTTTTACCTGGCAATCCTTATTTATGGCCTCTTTATTAAAAATGCTTTTCCCTGGGCATATGAGACCGGCTCGGATGCCTTTCTCCTATCCCCCTTCGAAATACTTGCCGTTCAAATTCAAGACTACCTTAGCGGTAATATACCGTTAAGCAACATTCTTGTTTATCTGGCAAGCCGTATCCTAAGCTTTGTCCCCTATGGCTTCTACCTTAGACTGATATTAAGAAATAAGAAGCGGCTGCTGCGCTTTTCCATGCTGCTTGTCCTGCCGCTATTAATTGAAATTCTGCAATATTTTATCATACCTGAGCGCTGTGTCCTTGATGACCTGATTTATGCCCTGGCAGGAGGCTTCCTTGGCTTCTTCTGCTATTTCCTGACCAATGCCATATACCGTGCCTTCTGCGGACGGGACTTTCTAAGGACCACAGATTACCGCGGTATGGATCATCCTCTGCATTTTTAGCGTATTCTCTTAAGCTCTATACGGAGTATCACAGCTCCAGAAGGCCTCCAGAGAGGGCTTCATTGAATTGACTGTGACGGTGATAAAGGGATACCATTCCCTGGGAAACAGGCCGTAATACTGCTTTTGAGTGAAGCGTTCATCCAGAAGAAGTATGGCACCTCTGTCCTCCTTTGTACGGATTACCCGGCCCGCCGATTGGAGCACCTTGTTCATTCCGGAATATAGATAGGCATAGTCAAAGCCTGTTCCGTTTCTTTCATCAAAATATCCGCGAAACAGCTCCCGCTCATTGCAGACCATGGGGAGCCCCGTCCCGACGATAACCGCACCAATTAGGCGGTTATTTTTTAAGTCAATTCCCTCGCTGAATATTCCGCCCATAACACAAAAGCCTATTCTGCTTTCTGCCGGTTCCTCAACAAAGGCCTCAAGAAATTCCTCCCGCTCCACCTCTGTCATGCTGCTGCTTTGAATTACAAGTCCTCGAAGCTCCTCCCCCGCAAGCTCCGCGATTTCCTCAAGCATCTGATAGGAGGGGAAGAACACCATGTAATTTCCTGTCCTTGCTCCTGTAAAATCCCTGATATAACGAAGGATTTTTGTATATTCTTTTTCATTCCTGCGTGTATATTTGGTGCTCACATCCGTAGCCAGCATGATAATCCGATTTTCCGGCAAAAAGGAGGAGGGCGCATAAACCGCATAATCCTCCTTGTCTGCTCCAAGCTGCTCCATATAGTAATTGATCGGAAGCAGGGTAGCAGAGAAAAGTATGGTGCTTCTTCCCTTGTTCATACAGGAAAGCAGATTTCTGGCAGGGTCCATGCATTGCAGCTTAATACGGAATCTATCCTGCTCATAATCAGTATATACGGTATAGTTGTCACTTTGCAGCTCATGCATATTAAGAAAATGTCGGATATCCAGATAGAGCCTTAGAATTTCCTCCCTGCCCTCCGTAATAAAGCCCTCCTGAAGAAATATCTCATATTCCGTCATCAGACTGAGGAGATGCATGACAAAGCTGTCTATGTTCTCCAGTACCTCAAATTCATCACATTCCCGCTTCATCCTAAGCAGATCATTGTTACAAAGCTCCAGCTGTCTGACAAGCTTTGCACCTTTATCCCTGACCAGTTTTTTTATCTCAAGAAAATCTTCCTTAAACAATACCGCGCTGTACATTTCTCTTGCCCGGTCCACCAGGTTATGGGCCTCGTCAATCAAAAATATATAATCACACTGCCTGTCATTTAGAAAAAATCTTCGTAAATATACATTGGGGTCAAAGGCATAATTATAATCACAGATTATGGTATCCGCCCAAAGGGTCACATCCAGCCCCATCTCAAAGGGGCAGACACAGTGTTTTTCGGCATACGCCAGGATATGCTCCCGGGAAATATCATTTTCGCTGGTCAGCAGCTCATAAACCGCGTCATTGACCCGGTCAAAATATCCCTTGGCTCTCGGACAGGCTCCCGGATTACAATCAGGCTTATCAAGAATACAAACCTTCTCCTTTGCAGTAATTGTTACCGTCTTAAGCTCAAGCCCGCTCTCTCCCAGCAGCCGAAAGGTATCCTCCGCAACGGTTCTGGTTATGGTCTTCGCCGTAAGATAAAATATTTTCTCTGCAAGCCCCTCACCCATCGCCTTAACCGCAGGAAATACGGTCGATATGGTCTTTCCTACCCCCGTGGGCGCTTCGATAAAAAGCTTCTTCTTTCTCAAAATAGTCTTATAGACACCGGCCACGAGGTCCTTTTGCCCTTCTCTGTATTCAAAGGGAAATTTCAGCTCCTTAATGGCATCGTTGCGCTTCCTTGTCCACTTGATCTGCCAGGCTGCCCATTTTGCATATTCTGATACCAATTGCTCAAACCATGCTTGAAGCTCCTCATAGGTCAAGGTTTCCTCAAAGTACTTCAGATTCTCCGTCTCAAGATTACAGTAGGTCATGCGAATTCCAATCCGGGCAAGGTTGTTTTTTGTCGCGTAGATATAGGCATAGCACATCGCCTGCGCCCTGTGAACTCCAATCGGGGCTGCCAGATGGGACAGCTCCATATAAACTCCTTTAATCTCATCGACTGTGATTTCAGGAGGCTCCTCCTCTTCCTCATAAATCAAAACGGCAAAATCCTCCCTGATGACATGATTGTTAATAATTCCATCCGCTCTGCCCTCTATTGTCAAAACAAAATCGATCCCATCCCTGGTCACCGGAACAGTTATGCTAAGGGAAACCTCCGAAGTATAATTTGCTCCCATCTGCTTTTGCAGCTTACGGTGGATTTTGCTTCCCTCCTGCATGGCCTCGGCTTCGTTCCTGGCCTTTGTATTATCGAGATCACCGCTGCATAGGATAAACTCAACCAGATTACGAACCGATATTTTAATTTCCTTTACATTCCCCTGCATATGATCTGCTCCCTGTTCTATTACCTGTACTTTGCATAAACGTGTGCCCACCTGGCACAGTGCGTTCATTGGGCATAGTGTGCCTTCCAGGCACACTGATAAAAGGCATCCTGGTTCCATCTGGATGCTTTCTTATTATAGCACATATGTTTGGTACTGCCAAGTAATACCGCAGAGGCTTCCTATAATAATCCGCATGTTACAGTTCAGCCTTGCAGGGAACCTGTCACCTTCCCTGCAAGGCTGAACTGTAACATGCGCATCCTATTTTTTATAAATTATTATCAAATCATATTGCATTTTTTACCTCAATCTGGTACATTCTACTTATATTCCCCATACATCATTTGGGAAGATAAACAAGCTGAATTTTCATACAGGTGGGCAGTTAATTTTCAATTCACTTGTTTTTAATTCACTTGTCATTAATTTGAAAAGTGAGGTAGTATTATGAGCGAACACAACCACGATTCCGGCTGCGGCTGCGGACATGATCATGAGTTTGAACATGATTCAATTACATTATCATTAGACGACGGAACCGAGCTTAACTGCATCGTTTTAGAGATTTTTACCGTAGACGACAAGGAATACATTGCTCTTTCTCCTGAGGAAAGTGAGGAAGAGGACGATAACGTATTTTTATATCGCTACATCCAGGAGGAGGATGGTGAGCCCCAGCTCCTTAATATTGATGATGACGATGAATTTGAAGCTGTTGCAGATGCCTTTGAAGAGCTTTTAGATTCACAGGAATATGATGATATGTTTGATGAAGAATTGGAGGAAGAGGAAGAAGAGTAAGCCAAGGAAGATCAATTAAAGCAAATACGGCAGCCTGATTTATCAGGCCGTGTCCGGTACAAAAATAGAGAACGGGTTAACTGCTCTCTATTTTTTTATCCCTGCAAGGCTGAATTGTAACTTAATTAAGATATTCTTAAGAATATTTTAATGAACCATTTTTAATTTCTTTGGTTTTTCTGTTATAATTTAGTTAATACAAGCTCAATAATAAATACAGGGATCTGGAGAATAATAATGGATGCAAATATTTTGATTGTAGATGATGAACAGGAAATAGCGGATCTGGTAGAACTTTACCTGCAAAATGAAGGCTTTCGGGTCTATAAGTTTTATACCGCCCAGGAAGCCTTGAAATGCATCGAGGAAGAAGCTCTTGATCTGGCAATTCTGGATATCATGCTTCCAGACACTGATGGCCTCACGATCTGTCGTAAAATCCGGGAAAAACATAATTTCCCAATCATTATGCTGACAGCCAAAAATCAGGAAATTGATAAAATATCAGGACTTACCCTGGGTGCGGACGATTATGTAACCAAACCGTTCTTGCCCTTAGAACTGGTGGCACGGGTGAAGGCACAGCTGCGCCGCTACACTCGCTATAACTATAAGGAACCGGAGCAGGAGGGCAATACTATCACATTTTCCGGTATTGTTATGGATATGGACAACCATATCTGCCTTTTGAATGAAAAACCCCTTTCCCTGACTCCCATCGAGTTTTCCCTGCTTTGGTACCTGTGCAAGAACAGAGGCCGCGTTATCCGGTCCGATGAGCTGTTCTATCAGGTATGGGGTGAAAAATATTACACCAATAACAACACGGTCATGGTGCACATCAGGCATCTTCGGGAAAAAATGAATGATAATGCGGAAAATCCAAAATATATTAAAACAGTCTGGGGTGTCGGATATAAAATCGAAAAATAATTTTAAAAAATTACAGCTTAATATTCTTTTACAGGTATTGATTATTCCGATCCTCTCACTTTTCATCGGATGGATCGTATTGGTGCTTTTTGTTGATGGAATCCTTCAGGCTCCCTTTGCCGATGCTTTTATCCGCTTCTCCCAGAGAGTTCTTGGGATCAATGATCCTATTTCCCTTTATCATTCTATTTTTACCTATAATAAGGGACTGTGGGTTATTCTCGGATATACGGTTATTATGCTTCTTCTGCTTTACCGCGCGCTTTCACGGCTGATCCGGTATTTTAACGAGGTAAACAATGGGCTGGATTTTCTTCTTTCCGAAACAGATGAGGAAATCTCTCTTTCGCCCGCCATTGAAACCCTGGAAAAGAAATTAAACCGCATCAAATCCACATTGAAAAAGCGCGAGCAGGATGCCCAGAATGCCGAACAGCGCAAGAACGACCTGGTTGTCTATCTGGCACATGATATCAAGACGCCACTTACCTCCGTCATAGGATATCTAAGTCTTCTTGAGGAAGCGCCGGATATGCCACTGGAGCAAAAGGCCAAATATGTGAAAATCACCTTGGAGAAGGCTTTCCGCCTGGAGCAGCTTATCAATGAATTTTTCGAAATCACACGGTATAATCTTCAGTCCATCTTATTGGATAAACAGGAGATTGATCTTTCCTATATGCTGCTGCAGCTGGCAGATGAATTCTACCCCCAGCTAAGCAGCCTGGATAAGGCGGCAGCGGTTCATAGTGATGAAAACCTGATGCTTTACGGTGACCCGGATAAGCTCGCACGCGTTTTTAATAATATCATGAAAAATGCCATCGCCTACAGTTATCAAAATACTGTAATAGAAATCAATGCAGCACGCCATAATAATAACGTATTGATCACCTTTACCAATCAGGGAAACACCATTCCGGCACACAAGCTGGAGACCATATTTGATAAGTTTTTCCGTCTGGATGATGCAAGGTCCACCGGCACCGGAGGGTCCGGACTTGGACTTGCAATCGCAAAGAGCATTGCAAAGGCCCACGGCGGAAGCATCCGGGCACAAAGCGAGAATGGCCGTACTACCTTTACCGTCACCTTACCGCTTGCCGGTCCGGCAATTGATTGAAGGTTTCGTGCTTCCTAAGAAATTCTTAAGACAGTCATAATACA
The DNA here is from genome assembly GCA_023407175.1 of Bacillota bacterium. The sequence goes on along the minus strand of JAEYMU010000026.1, from coordinate 78,907 downwards.
CAATTAAAACATAATTCCTTTCCAGATGGTTTAATACATAGGAAAGGAGTTTTTATGAAAAGACATAGAAAAAAATCAGTTTCAGGGCTGGTCAGGGCAGTCCTGCTGCGGCTGTTCCTGCTATTACTTCTTATTGCAGGCGTAAAAGGCCTATATGATACGTTTTTTACCGAAAAGGAATCTCAGGGTCGTTTTGCCGCCCCGACCACGCCTTCCCTTGAAGCAAATACGGGGACCGGGGATGAAACTTCCCCGATTACACTTGATAATGACCAATTATATAGCAGCAATGCCATATTAGTCCGACTCACCGACCATAAAATCCTATACGAAAAGAACAGTACAAACAAGGTCTATCCGGCCTCGCTGACCAAAATTATGACCGCCATTGTTGCAATTGAAAACCTGCCTGACCTGGCTTTGCGGGTTACGCTGTCCTCTGATATGTTCCAAAGACTTTATGATGAGGATGCCTCCATGGCAGGCTTTCTTCCCGGGGAGACAGTCCCTGCCCTTGACCTTCTGTATGGGGTCCTTCTTCCCTCCGGCGCCGAGTGCTGTGTCGGTCTGTCCGAGTACATTGCCGGTTCCGAGGATGCCTTTACTGACCTGATGAACAAAAAAGCTGAAGAGCTGGGGATGCAAAACACCCATTTTGCCAATACCACAGGGCTCAATGATGAGAATCATTATACCACAGTATGTGATTTAGCCACACTTACGGAATATGCGCTGCAGAATGATACCTTCCGGGATATCTTCACTACCTCCGCATATTCTACTGCTCCAACCTCCCTCCATCCCGACGGTATCACCTTCTACAGTACCATGTTTAAAAACCTGGACTCCCCCGATATTGACGGCGGCTCCATACTGGGCGGGAAAACAGGCTACACCAGCGCAGCCGGCCTATGCCTTGCCAGCCTGGCCAGCAAGAACGGTGTGGAATATATCCTGGTTACCGCCGGAGCACGGGGAAATCATGATACTGAGCAATATAATATCGAGGATGCTCTGTTTGTCTATGACAGCCTGAACTAGTGCATCATTCTCAAATTAGCTAGACCCGTTGCCTGATCTGGTTATTTGCAGGAGGATGCACTGGCACAGGGATAAAAGCAGGCTTAAGCTTTTACTCCGCTGAATCCCTGCCGGCAAGCTCCTCCAGGAATCTGGAAGCCTGAGCCACCTTATTATAGCGCTCTTTGGCACTTAAGATATACAGGGTCTCCCTGGCTCTTGTCATCGCCACATAGAATAACCGCCGTTCTTCCTCGATATCCTCCGGAAGCGCGGCTTTTTTATGGGGGATAATTCCCTCGTTAGCATCTGCGATGAATACGGTATGAAACTCCAGCCCCTTGGAGCTGTGCATTGTTGCCACCATAACATGATCCGGCATCGGCCCCTTGCGGCCTGCAGTCTGCCTTTGAAGCTCCTGCTTATATTCCTCCATGTAGGCAAACCATTCCTCATAGGATTTGAACTCCCTGGCATTTTCCATAAGCTCCTCGAGAATGTTTATCAGCTCCTCCGGGTCAATCCTTCTTAGCTGGGCATATTCCTTAAGGAATTCCTCATAGCCGATACCCCTTCGGATATAATTGACAGCTGCAAAGGGACTCATTCCGTTAAGCACCGCCACATCATATTCAAACTGTTCTAAACGCTCTAACATCCAATTCTTATCCTGATAATATTCCTTAACAGCCTCAAAATCCACCTCAGGACTGTCAAAGCAGTCCCTGGTAATATAACGCTTTGGCCGGTTGATAATCTGCAGGTATCTGCCTCTCTCCGTACTGCCCATTGCGATCTTTATATAGGCTATGATATCTGTCGCTATCCAGTGCTCATACAGGTTTGGCAGGCTGTCCTTCATCTGAAACGGTATATTATACTCCATCAGTTTGTGAATCAGAGAACCGGAGCCCAAGCTGGTTCGAAGCAGAATCGCAATATCAGCTCCAGGGATCCCTTCCTTTAAGAGCTTAAGTATTTCCTCGCAAAGATTTTGATTTTCTTGGGACAGGGCTTCAAAGCTCCTTATCCTAATCTCACTGCCCTTATCCTTTACGGCCGTAATATCTTTTTCATAGCGGTTTTTATTATTCCTGATCAACCGGTTTGCCCCCTCAAGAATCAGGCTGCCGCAGCGGTAATTTTTCGTCAGGCAAAGCTTTCTGCAATCCGGATAATCCTTTGGGAAATTCAGCATGATTTCCGGCTTGGCACCACGAAAACGATAAATAGACTGGTCGTCATCTCCTACGATAAAAAGGTTGTTATGGGGCAGTGCCAGCATTCGGACAATTTCATACTGAACCATATTAATATCCTGAAATTCATCAATCAGAATATAACGGAATTTATTCTGCCATACCTTAAGAATATCCTTACGCTCCTTAAGCAGCTGATGGCATAGCAGCAGCATATCATCAAAATCGATCAAGCCGGCTCTTTGCAGTTTACGGTTATACTCAGCGTAGATTGTTCGAAAAACTTCACCTGCAAGGTGAATGGAATAGTAATTCGATAAATCCATGCGGTTTCCTTTTACCAGGCTGATCTCTGAGCTTATATCGGTAATGAACTCCTTTTCATCCTCATATGTAACATCCAGGTGGCGGATGATCTCCTTCATGAATTGCAGCCGGATCTCCTCTTTTACCACATTACTTGAATTTAAATGGTAGGCATGCTTTAATATAGTGAAAAATACGGCATGAAAGGTTCCGAAATTCACTCCGGTACGAACGGCCCCCTTCCCTGACAGAAAGCGTTCCTTCATTTCGTTGGCAGCGGCTTTTGTGAAGGTAATCACCAAAAGCTGCTCCCCCGGAATTTTCAATTCCTCCGTCAAGTATCTTGTCCGCTCCGTAATTACCAGTGTTTTTCCGGAGCCGGGGCCTGCAAGAACCAGCATAGGGCCATCCACATGATGAGCAGCCTGCTGCTGTGCCTCATTCATTTGCATAAAAATCCTCCGTTTCGTTGCCTGTTATATTATAATGATGGAGCATGAATATATAATAGGGTTGCTTATCGGAACCTGCTTTTGTCCCGATCATATAGTTTTTTAGGAATTTACCGCATATGCAGCAGGAACCTGATACGACATGATAAAGAAATTAATAAGAAATTATAAATTATGATAAATAGATGGTACATTGACAATGAAAATTCCTTCGCCTCCCATTGTCAATATACCTGAATTTCAATTTGGCCAATTCATCAACCCTTATTACACAGGTTATATTAGAAGCTTAATTTCTCAATTGCTGCCTTTATTCTTCTTAAGCTTTCATCCTTACCAAGGATATTCATGATCTCATATGCACCGCCCGGAGTTGACTGCTTGCCGGATACTGCCGTTCTGACCGGCCAGAGGCCCTGACCATTTTTAATACCCTTTTCTGTGATATAAGACATTATTACCGTTTCGACACCTGCCTCAGAATAATCCTCAAGCTCTTCAAATCCGGGCAGCAGCTCCTTCAGAACCGTCAGTGAGCTCTCTGAATCTGTCTTCATCTTCTTATGAGTATACATAGCCACATCGTAATCCGGAAGCTTCTCGAAGAAATCAATGATCTCCTTAATATCAACAAGGGTCTCTACTCTTGTTTTTATCAATGCCGCTATCTTCCTGAAATCCAGCTCCTTCGTGATTACTTCCTTTATATAAGGAAGGGCCAGCTGATAGAACTTCTCAAACTCCATGTTCTTAAGGTATTCTCCGTTCATCCAGCGAAGCTTGACCATATCGAATACGGCGGGAGCCTTATTGATATGGGTATAATCGAAATCACGAACCAGCTCCTCCATACTCATAATCTCATTATTATTTAACGGACTCCATCCCAGCAGAGCCACAAAATTAACAATGGCCTCAGACACAAAGCCCTGCTCCAATAAATCCTCATAGGAAGAATGGCCGCTGCGCTTGCTCAGCTTCTTATGCTCCTCATTGGTAATCAGGGGAAGATGTACATAGATCGGCTCCTTCCAGCCAAAATCCTGATATAGCCTCGTATATTTCGGAGTTGAGGAAAGATATTCATTTCCCCTTATAACATGAGATATTTTCATAAGGTGATCATCAACTACATTCGCAAAATTATACGTGGGATATCCATCGGATTTCATTAATACCATATCATCCAGCTCTTCATTATCCACTGTAATATCTCCGAAAATTGTATCATGGAAGGTAGTCGAGCCCTGGATAGGATTATTCTGACGGATAACATAGGGTACACCGGCTGCCAGCTTTTCTTCAATCTCCTCTTTCGTCAGCTTAAGACAATGCTTGTCATAGCGGGTAATTTCCTTAACCTCTTCATCCTCCTCAGATGCAGAATCACCAACTACGGTTTTTAAGGATGCCAGCCTTTCCTTGGTGCAGAAGCAGTAGTAAGCCGCTCCCTTCTCCACCAGCTGCTTTGCATATTCCAGATAAATACCGCTTGACTGGCGCTCACTTTGGACATAGGGTCCATAACCGCCGTCCTTATCCGGCCCCTCATCATGAATTAATCCAGTCCCCTCCATCGTGCGGTATATGATATCTACAGCACCCTCCACGAGACGTTCCTGATCGGTATCTTCTATTCTAAGGATGAAGGCCCCGCCTTCATGCTTTGCTATTAAATATTCATAAAGGGCTGTTCTTAAATTGCCGACATGCATTCTTCCTGTCGGACTTGGTGCAAATCTGGTTCTTACCTCTGACTTCTGAATGTCAGTGCTCATTATTATACCTCCTGAATTCCATGGACTAATCTGCTTTTCCTGTACATGGCATCATATATTTACGCAGATTAGGAACTCAAGGACTGCGTCCTTTCGTTCACGTTGCACTTATCCATGGAACTCATGACATTTATTCAAGCAAGCTTGACAAATGCCCTGAATTCTATGGACTAATCTGCTTTTCCTGTACATTATATCATAACTCATTTAAAAATCAAATCTTTTCCCCTAAAAAGCAGGACATGCGTTTGTCCTACTAAAAAAGGTATCTGTAACAGCCTTCCAGCCATTCAGATACCTTCTTCAGGTCTTTTTTCTGTTATCTATTAAAATTAGGAGCAGGCTTAGCCTTCTGTCTTCATTGCTTCAATTGCCTTTATCTTCGTTGCCCTTCTTGCCGGGAAATAACCGGAAAGAAGTCCGACGCCAATGGAAATTGCCAATGAAATAAAGGGCAGATAGATCGGTATGATTGAAAACTTTGTAGTACTCATATCACCTGTGAAATTACCTGACATCAACGTACTGAATATAGGTGCCCCATATTTATTGATTAAGATAGAAGCAATATAGCCCAATCCAACACCGATAATTCCTCCGAACAACCCGATGATTGCTGCCTCAAAGAGAAATAATTTACGGATATCATTTATGGTACAGCCAAGCACCTTCATAATACCGATTTCCTTGGTCCGCTCATAGATGGACATAACCATCGTATTGGCAATACTGATTGCCGATGCAAACATTACGATGATACCCATAACCAGCAGAATTAACTGAATATTCTCAGAGGCCTTTTTTAACGGTATCAGATACTGAATCATGCTCTCAGAAAGATATCCCATATCATCAATTTGATTTTGAACCTCCTCCACATTGTTAATGTTGTCTACGTTCAGCTTAATTGTGGAATAGCTCTGAATTATCTTGATTGCCTGCTTACGGTCCTGAAGAGAGAGGGTATTACAGTATTTCTCATATATTTTCTTAAAATAATCAAGATCAATATAGACGTAGGAATCAGCTTCGCCGTTTGACTGAACCATCATGGAAATATTTTTTAACGGAAGGCTATATTCCTTGGTCTTACCTGTCGGCATATAGTTCTCAAACCGCAATTCCAGCTTCGATTTCTGAATGTCAATATTCTTTGTCTGCCTATAGCTGGAATCATAAAACTGATAAATCGACTGTGCACCGAATACAATAGGGGAACTGTCTTCCTCTGTCGGAAATGATCCATACTGCAGTTCCGGAAAACCAAAATCATCAAAGGTATCGCTATCCATTGCATTAATGGTAATCCAGGTCCTATATTTTCCTGAATATAGCATTGCGCTCTGATAGATTACCGGAGAAACAGCCCTGACATGCTTAATCGTCTTAATCTGCTCGACCACATTGTCATCCAGCACCTGTTCCTTGCTGGTAACCCAGTTACCATCATCGTCAAACACATTCGCATAGCTGTTTACATTGATGGTGGTGAGACCGCCCTGGGTCATAACCAGCTGTTTGAAATTATCATTGACACCATTACCGATGGATATCGTGATGATAATACACAGGGAGCCGATTACCACACCCAGGGTTGTCAATATTGTCCTGGTCTTTCTTCGGGTCAGACTTTTTAAACCCATTTTAAAAAGATCACTAATCCTCATAAAGATCAATTCCTTTTTTTATTCTCATTTTCGCCAGTAGAATGCCAAGTACAATACTTACTAAAAGAACTGCTGATGATATTCCGATCACAAACGGCCAGGATGCTAATAAAGGGTCCTTAGCGGTTGTTATGCCTCCCATGGTAGGATCAACTATGGTACCGTCCTCAGTGTAACCTCCTGACATGCTATCCCCCGCCGCTACCGCAATATCGGTTGAGGTCGATGTACTCACCACAAATGCTGCATTATTTATTAATATCGTTTCCATAACATCCTCCATTCTAATTATGCCTGTTCCTTATATTGTTCCTGTTCTTTTCTTCTAAGCCTTCCTCTATATGCACTTATTAATATCTTTCTGGTTACCGGAACAAAGATAATAAATATACCGATCTGTACGAGTACGAAAGCCCAGATTGGCAGGATTGGATCCTTTGCCACAGTCACATCAGGATTAAGCACTTCTCCGGAGCCGCCATCCGGTATTCCGGTATCAATGTTTGCCGCCGGCATAACATCCGTCGAAAACTCCTTCGTAAATTCCACCGTATCCCCGTTACTGTCCTCGTAGCTTACCTTCAGGGTTCCGGTTGCGGTACCCTCATAATTGGGTGTGACCTCTATTTCTTCGTATTGGGAGGTTCCGGCCTCTACATTACCTATATACAGAATTCCTCCGGTGGAGGTAAAGCCGTCTCCCTCTACACTGACCATTACATTATTGAGAACCGATTTGCCCATATTATAAAAATAAAAGGAAAGTGTTGCTGAGCTTTGCACCATAACCGCACCGTCCCAGGAATATACATTTACATTATCCACTACCGGACGGGCATTTTCCATTGCATTCAGATTAAGGGTATAGGTTTTCGTTATACCGACTGTACCTGTTTCCGTATTAGGCTCTATTCCGTCATACTCATATTCTACCGTAATTGTAATCGGATATGCCTTTGTGGTTGCATCTGATTTTACCTTCATCTGAATCGTGTTTTGAGAAGTTTCCCCCGGATCCATCTTATTGATGAAGAAGCTGTTGCTTCCCTGAGTCACTGTGAATACATTGTCCGCCTGGGTTATGGTAACCGTAATGTTCTTTGCTGCTACCGTGGAATTGGTATTATAGATGTCATAGGTCAAATTAAAGGTAGTACCTGCCTTCAACTCATCTGTGTCAGTGGTATACTGACTGATGATCAGCTTTGGAATGCTGCTGCTACCCACATCATTCTTAATATCATGCACCGGAATGATCGCACTTCCCTCACCGCCGGTATAGCTGTACTTAATCGTCAGATTGGTAAGCCCCTCTGCTATACTGGTGGATATAATCAAAGGAATCGTTATTTTCTTCTTTTCCCCGCCGGCCAGCTTCTCAATATATTCATAGGGGTCGGATTCTACCGGAATAAAGGTGTTTCCCGTTAAACCGTCCGGATAAATCTTAAGCTCAGTAGCATCTACCTTACTCTTATTCTCCAAAGTAAAGGAAATTGTAATCTTATCCCCTGCCTCCGGCTGCAACGGAGACTGGACTACGTCAGTGATTACGATATTTGGGCTGCCTGCTACCGTAGTAGCAGCAGTTACATCCACATACACCGTCTCGGACGCGGAATATTTTGTACCGGCATCATCCGTATATGTAATATCAACAGTAACGTTCTTCATTCCGCCGGTTGCATATTTTGATACGGTAAGCGGGATCTTTATCGAGGCAGTTTTATCCTTCGCCATGTTACCTGCCGTAATACCGTTGGTATAATAATTCTTAATTATGCCGTCCTGTGTGATGCTGGAGCTGTTGATATCTGCAACAATATTGCTTGCCGTACCTGTTCCGGAATTCTTAAACTTTACAGTCAGAGTAAAATTATCTCCCGGTTTTAAGCTGTCCCCATACGACATGTCGGTTACCCCAAGGTTGGGCACGTTCGGCGCTTTCGTATTAGAGATCAGATTAACCGTAAACACATAGGCGGAGGTTAAAGCATCACCCGCTGAATTCTTATAGGAGAAATTGGCCGTTAGAGAATTCTTTCCCGCTGCTGCTGTTGTCAATATATCCACCGGCAAGGATATCTCATGTGTAGTTCCCGATGTCAGATCGCCGATTTTAATATTCTTCGTTATATAATTTGCCGCCATAATTGTCCCGAAATCCATTGATAAATATACATTTTTTGCTGTGATTTCACCTTCATTCGTTACAGTAAATTTCAGATTAGTGCTGCTTCCTATATTGCTGCTGTCCAAAGTAACCCCGCTTACCGTTAGCTGAGCGGGTGCTTTTTCCTCCTGAATTTTAATATTGGTTGTTAATGTATATGTATAAGTCACCAAAGTACTTTCTGTGTAATCTATGTAATCAAATTTAATGCCTATTGGATAACTTTTTATCTCAGCAGAATCATCAACAGTGACGTCAAATTCCAAATTTGTCGTGGTACTGCTCTTAATTTCATTTACCTTTTTGTCATCAACACTTAATGTCGGTTTTGTAAATGAAAATTTACTGATATCAGAGGCATTGATGGCACTGACTGTTATATCAGGTATAAAAAGATAAGCACTTTTTGCCCGTATCGGTATACTGATATGAGTGGTCTGCCCAGGTGTCACAATTAAATCCTTATTCTCCGTAATGTAAATCGTATTATCATCCGTATCTGCTTTTATCGGTATTCCTTTTCCTATAAAACCGGTTATTACCATTGCCAATGTCAAAAAAACAACGAATAGTCTTTTCACTCTCATCCTCATTCTTATTCCCTCTGCTTCCTTTCTGTTGTTAAATTCCAATCTATATTATGAATTACGATACCTCTGTCAGTAAATCCTTTTCGGACGAAGTCTTGGAAGCCGTCTCGCCGGTTTCCTCCGAAATCTCCTCCTGCAAGGCTTCCGCAGCTTTTTCCTTGTCTATGATTTCAATTTCTTCTATCGTGCCGTCCGATATATGTATGATTTTATCGGCATATTCCGCCAGCTTCCGGTCATGGGTTACCATTACGATGGTCTGATAATTGGTTTTTGCAATCTCCTTAATCAGATCCATAACCTCCTTCGAGGTCTTGGAATCCAGGTTACCGGTAGGCTCATCCGCAAATACAATCTCCGGTCTGCCAACAAACGCTCTGGCGATACCGACTCTTTGCTGCTGGCCGCCGCTCATTTCCTTCGGCTTATGCCGAAGCCTCGGTCCAAGTCCTACCTGGACCAGCATATCTTTTGCCATCTTTTTTCTGCGTTTTGTACCGATATGCTTGAAGATCAGAGGAAGCTCAACATTCTCAAGGGCCGTCATGGAATTCATCAGGTTATAGGACTGGAAAACAAAGCCCAGTGTGTTCTGCCTGAATTTCGCCAGGCTCCTTTCCCCCATCATATGAACATTTTTGCCCTTGATGATGATCTGTCCCGATGTGATTTTTTCAATACCTGCCATCAAATTTAGTAACGTAGATTTGCCGGAACCGGAGGCTCCGTAAAGGCAGCAGAATTCACCCTTCTGTATCGTGAAGCTCACTCCGTCTACCGCATTGATACGTTCCTTGCCCATCCGGTAGACTTTCCTAACATTTTTAACTTCAATTATATTATCCGTTTTGCCTTTGCCCATTTTCCACCTTCCTAATCAGGTAAATGTCTCATGCTGTCCGGTATCAAGCACCCTGTCCCACGAATTTTCCTTTTTCGCCGCTCCTTCATCTACAGCACCGCTTCTTTGATATTCCAGACTATGGCATCCCATTACCATCAAAATTATCCCTTTGCCTAATTTTGGCCGGCCCCCTGACAGCATATCCTAAGAGATAATAGTACACTATATATATTAAATAATGCCTACTATATTTCTTAATTTTTCCTTACAAATTGTTAAATTTATGTAAACATTTAACATAATATCTGGACGTAAATAGTTATTATATTTATTTCCTATGGCATGAAAAAGCTGCTGCAAATTAATTTATCCGCCTGTCTACCAAGCTTTGCAGCAGCCTGTTTCCTGTTCATTATTTACCCGTTCTTTCTTTTGCTGTTCTTTCCCTTACTGCTGTTTCCTTTCCCGCCGTTTCTTCCTGTTTAAGCAATTCCCTATGCTCTAATCTGCGGTCAATAAAACGTACAAATACCAGCTTCAGGTATGCGCCGACCGGTACCGCCAGAAGCATTCCCAAAAAGCCTCCCACAGAGCTTCCGATTATGATTGATACAATAATAATCAGCGGATGGATTTTTATGGAGCTGCTTAAAAGCTTCGGTCCGATGATGTTGCCGTCCAATGCCTGAATAATAAATAAGGCAATCAAGGATATAATGAGTGTTTTTATCTCGCCATTCATTAAACAGACCAGCGTTGTTGTGACATATGCCACAATCGGCCCAAAATAGGGGATCAGATTGCCGATTCCGGCAAATATGCCAATGAGTATGGCAAATTTTACCCCGGTTATGGATAGCACCAGACTAATCAGCACCATCATGACAAAAGCGTCTGTCAGCTGTCCTCTGATATAACCGGAAAATACCCGGTCCAGATCCTGGGCAATATGGAATATATTTTTATTTACCCTGTCACTGAACAATGCCCGGAATACCTTTACCAGATAGGAAGCAAACATCCTGCCGTCAATCATGAAATAGCAGCCGATAATAAAGCTGAAAATAAAGGTCGTCAGATACCCCGATATATTCGTAATCGCCGTAAGTGCGGTATATGCCACATTCTTTAATCCGCCCAGCAGAAAGGCTGTCGCACTCTCAAAGTACTGGTCAAATTCCGGTGATTTTATATTAAACTGGGAAAGCTTATCCGATATGGAATTGTAAAAGGCATCAAAATTCTTTTTATATACCTGTGCGAGGCTTATGATATCGTCAAATCTGGCCACGCGGATCTGATCCGTAACAGTAAATATAAGCACTGACAGCAGTCCGATAACCGCAAAAATCAATAATACTACCGCAGAAAAGGTTGCCCAGGTTCTCGGTGCGACTATCCTTTCAAAAATTCGGATACCTTTCAGCCTTCGGTATTTCTTCTCAAAAAATTCCACCAGCGGGTCCATGAGATAGGCAAATACAAAGCCTAATATAATGGGTTTTATAACCCGGAAGGCCCAGTTTAACTTCTCAGAAACCGCAGAGGCAACCTCCGGAATATTTTTTAGTATCAGGCTTAACGTGTAAATGATAACCACTGTAATAATTACATAAAGGGAAATCTGCATGTATTTTTTATTAATCCTGTCTCTCCATTTCATCGGCCTGCTTTAACCTCTTTCCCATACTCCAGAAACCGTAGAATGCATTCCACTGAATTATCAATACCGGCAAAATCGCTCTTTATTGAAAGATGGTAATTCTCTGCCTTACCCCATTTATCATCCGCATGGTAATTATAATAATTTGCTCTTCTTTTATCCGTCTTTATAATTTCTTCCTCTGCTCTGTTTTCCTTTATTCCATGCTGACTGACAACCCTTTGCTTGCGAAAGGCAAGGTCAGCCCAGATAAAGAGATGGATGACATTCTTATAATCCCTAAGGACATAATCCGCACAACGCCCTACAATGACACAGGGGCCCTCCTCTGCAACCTTACGGATAACATTCGACTGTGCAAGGTATAGCTGGTCGTCCAGAGACAGATGTGTAAAACCAATATCCTGATTACCGTAAGCACTCATCCCCATAACAATTGAGTACAACAAACTGTTGGTTGCCTTCTTCTCTGCATTTTCAAAGGCCTGCTCGGAAAATCCGCTTTCCTTTGCTGCACGGGAGATTATTTCATTATCGTAAAACGCTATTCCCAGCCTCTGTGCCAGCTTTGAGCCGATTTCCCTTCCGCCGCTGCCAAACTGCCTGCTGATCGTTATAATTTCATTCATCGTAAAGTCCTCCATTCCAACAAACGGCTGTCCCGGATTTACTGTACGACGGGACCTGACCCTCTGTTTATTCTTTCTTAGTATAGCATAAACAGCAAAAGGATTGAAGCTTTTTCCAAATTAAATTTCGATTAAACAGGGCGGATAGAACTATAGAAACAGTGCCAGCCTGAGGCCGAGCTTTCTGTGCATGGGAAGCTCTTCATAAACCTCCTGATAGAGCTTTGCATGGAATTCTTCCAACTGCCTTAGCTCCTTTGCACTGATGAAGCCGCTTCCAAAGCGTGCCCTTTTTACAGTTTCCATACATTCGTTAAACTGCTTTTGATCAATATAGCGGCTCTGTTCTCTGACATACTCCTCACTGTCCTCCAGGCGGGCTTTTTTACCCGGAAGGCTCTTACAGGAGGACAGAATTTTCTCAATACGGGCAAACAAAAGAATTGCCCTCCGGTTGGGATTTCTGGTGCTCCTAAGTCTTCGACGCCTTTTTACGGCAATAATTAGTAATACTCCGGCGGCTACTACCGCCAGAAGAAGAAAGGCAAGGATAAACACCTGGTCCAGCCTGGCCTTTTCCTTTGCAGCTGCTGCTGTTGCAATATCCTCCTTCTGCTGCGAAGGTTTATCCTGCTCATCCTGCTGCTGGTCCACCGCAGCCTGTGTCGGTTCAGGTTCCTGGGTGGGAAGCACCTCCTCATCGCTATTGTCAAGATACTCCTGAGCCTCCGACAATTCGCTGATCACAGAGGTATTATATTCCATCGCGGCTCCGGGTGTAAACTCCACCGGTATCCAGCCGCAGCCATTGATATATATCTCAACCCAGGCATGGGCATTATTGTCCTGTACCGTAACTGTCATCATTTCGCTATCGATCTGGCCTTTGCCATCCTCTGTATAAAGACTAACGGACTGCTCCGGATCATCACTTCTTTGTATAACCTGCTGCGCCCCGATTGCATAGCCTTCCGCATATCTTGCCGGAACTCCCATTGCACGGAGCAGTAGCACAGCGGCGCTGGCATAATGAGAGCAGTAGCCCTTCTTATTCTCATACAGGAAGTACTCTACAAAGTCCTTTCCCTTCGGAAGTGTCCCTGGTGACAGGGTATATTCCGTGTTCTGCTCCAGATAGCTTTTTACATAATCCAGCTTTTCCGTAAGGCTTAATGCCTCTAATTCCTCGTTATCCGCAAAATCTTTTTTGAGTTGGTCCAGTCCTTTTTCCGGCAATTTTGTATAGACCTCATAGACATAGTCCCGGTAAAGCTTTTCATATACAATATAATCCGGGTCCTCAATATTTTCCATCAGCATCCCGGTAGAACTGCCAAGCGTAACATTATAATAGTAATTAAATTCATAATAATCACTGCGGATGGAAGGAGCCGTATAAAGATCCTGCTCATAATAGCTCCGGTCCAGCAATGCATAATTCGTATAGTACGGGGCGTAGATATACCGTTTATTGGCATCCTTATATTCAACCTGCATTGTCCCTTGGGATATATAGTAGGGTATTTTACCGGAAATATTCAGTAAAATCCCGTTCAAACTCTGCAAGGTCCCCAGATCCTGGTAAATAAGCGGATTTTTCAGTACTAGCTCCAGTAATAAATTCGTCTGATTAACTGCAGAAAAGGAGGACGCGGGCAGCTTATCCAGCAAATCATAATATTTTTCCCTGTCCTTCTGGGTATGTCCGGCCCATCGCTTTCCCGTATATTCGCAGCCCACATATCCCTTTAGATAAACTCCGCCGGAAAGCGTGATAATGGGAGCCTTTATAATAAGTTGCTCCGACCCGGTATACTCTACCTTGCCGTCCTTGCTAAGCTCTCCGCCCAACAGCCCTCCGTTTGCGGCTTCAAATTCAAACAGCCGGTAATCATTGAATTTTTGTGATATATCCTGCAGGGAGGTCTCTGTGAAGGTCTGCTGTACCTTTGCTTTCATATCATTTAACTGTGCTATATTGTCATACTGGTTCTCTGAAATAAAAAGCTTAAGGATGAAAAATACCAGCAGGCCAAGAAGACTCATCCAGACCGCAGCCCGGCTGCTGATCCGGTGCAGCAGACTGCGCTGTCTTCGGTCGGTAACATGACGGTAGGGCAGACCGGACTTCGTCAAATATAAAATAGCTGCAATATACGCAATCAAGTACTTTTCCGATGGTATAACTCCCAGCAGAAAACTGGCGGCCACCGGCAAAAACAAAATCAGACTGCACAAATTAACCAGGCGGTTTCTTACCACAGCAACCGTAAACAGTGCCATCACAGGAATGATAATCATAATGGTCAGCAAGGTAGTGTCAGCCATCTTGGAAGATGCGTCTGCTAAAAAATAATAGCCGGAATAGCCATAGCACGAATACAGCCGATATATTACCATATTTTCAAAATGGTAGAAGCCGTTTTTGAGCTCCGGCAGCCTGCTATAAAAAAACAATCCGTAAAATAAAACAACGAAAAACAACTTTACCAGATCATAGGATGGAAAAATGGACAGAGCAAACATAATGCAGGCACAGATTAAAATTGCTGCATTGATATAATAGATATCCACCGGAGCCGCCAGACTTTTCAGCAATACCCAAAAGGCACTCCAGCTTCCGATAATAATTGCAAACAGCTGGATTGCCCTGGCGGGAATCCGAAGACCAGGCTTTTTCTCATCTATGATTAAATAGGAATTATCCAGGATCAGTCCGTCCTGCAATGCTTTTGCCATATTCACACCTCCCTTTCCGTCATATATCAAAGCCGGCTTACGCCATTACTGGCTCAGGCTTAATTGCTCCATTCCATTCCTTATATTCTCTGCATCCATCTGCCATATAGACACGCCCGCCTCCTGATAGCTCTGGAGAATTTCCACATTCTCCTCGCTTTGAAGCTCGTCCATTTCCTCCCGTACATATATCATTTGCTTGTTATATGCCTTTATTTCAAGAAACGCCGCCATATTAGGCACCGAAATCACACTGCTGATGAAATAAAGCTCACAGTAATGGTCATGGGGAAATTCTGAAAGATAGGCAGACAGGATATCCTCTTTCTTTACAAAGGGTCTTGCATGCAGTAATCCGTCGACAGCTTCATACAAATCCTTTTCATCCGTAATGCGTATCCTTCTGCAGGCCCCATGCTCCACATCGTACCAGGCGATATAATGTTGATGTTCGTTTGTAATTAGGGTATAAGAGAGGGATAATGCAAATTCCAGTATGGCATCCATATAAAAAAGCAATTTATCATTGGAAATCATATTCAGATTGACGAACAAAAGCTCCCTGCAATTGACCGGGTCGCTGAATTCCTTAATCATCAGCTGATTCTGCTTTCTGCTAAGCTTCCAGTGTACCCGCTGCAGCCGGTCCCCCTCCCTGTATGGCCTGATCTCAAAAACCTCGGAAGGGTCATCCCCCTTCTTTACCGGGGAATAATTATCACTTTCTGTAAGCGGAGTGCTCCGGCTGACTGTTTCATTCTCCGCAAGCTCATAATAATCCGGCAGCACCGCTACCTTTATTTCACTTTTCAATTTTCGTTTTAATGAGAACAGCTTCATATAGTCATAAATACGAATCCCCTCCAGGGTAATCTCCATATTACCGGCATACCTGGAAGCCAGATGAAAGATAACAGAGGTATTCGTACGATAATCCAGGGAAGCATAAATTGACTTTTTAAATTTCTGGGCGGAATAGGCATTTTTATAGGTGATATAAAGTCTGACATAGGTAACGGGAAATATTGTTGGATTCGAAAGCTGAATGGTAACCGGAATTTTCTCACCTTTTCCCGCGATATGGATTACGGACACCAGCTCCGCTCTCACCTTACCATAGGTATAGCTTAAAAGACCGAACAAAAAGAAAGGCATCATAAGAGTTGTAAGAAATATCATGCCGATGTAATATTTATTAAACAGAATCAATAAAAGCCCTACCGAGGTGAGCAGAATCAGATACCGTATTTTATTGCGGAACATCTTTCACCAGTGCCTTTCCATTCCAGCCCTGGGCTGTATTATACATTTGCATAGACTTCCTTTGATATAATCCTTGGAGCCTTGACGATACGCATAATGTCATCCAGGAGGTTGTCCACCGTTACATTATTTACCCGTGCCTTGGGTTTCAGTATCATTCGATGAGAGCATACATCCTTAAATACGAGTGAAACATCCGTGGGCAGCACATAATCCCTGCTGTTTAAGAAAGCTGTCGCCTTCACCATGTTCATCAGGGCCAAAGAGCCTCTGGGGCTGACGCCCAGCTCCACCAGCGGATTTTCCCTGGTCTGCTGTACCAGCAGGGTAATATATTCATAGATGGAATCATGGATAAAAACCTCTTCCACAAGGCCCTGCATTGCCATAAGGTCCTCCTTCTCCACGATGCGGACTACCTTGTCCAGAGGATTGGAATTATGCCGTTCTTTCAATATACCGATCTCACTTTTAATATCCGGATAGCCCATGGTCAGCCGCACCATAAAACGATCCAGCTGTGATTCCGGCAGCATCTGGGTACCGATGGACCCGATGGGATTCTGGGTGGCCATGACAACAAAGGGCTTGGGTACCTCCCTGGTGACACTGTCCACCGTAACCTTTCCCTCCTCCATAACCTCAAGCAGTGCTGATTGGGTCTTTGATGAGGTCCGGTTAATTTCATCCGCCAGAAATAAATTGCACATAATTGCACCCGGTTTATATTGGTAGCCCTCTCCATCCTTATTCAACAGATGAAAGCCTACCACATCCGTCGGCAGAACATCCGGCGTAAACTGGAGGCGATGGTGTTCCAGTGCCATTGCCTTGGAAAACGCAAGTGCCAGTGTCGTCTTTCCTACTCCCGGATGATCCTCCAAAAGTATATGTCCCTTTGCAAGTATGGCCGTCAGAACCTTACCGATAATCGCACGTTTACCGACCACTACCTTATTCACTTCATCCATAATTTGTATTGCTTGCACATTATATGTCATCTTATGTCATCCACTTCCCAACTTTGTAATTTCCTGCTTATTATATCATGAACAAAAATCATGTTCATGATTTCTAGCTCCGATCGCATATCGCAAGCAGGCTCGCATATGCTCACTACGCTTTTAGTATATCATACATATTTTATATTTCAAAGGCAGTCATATAATTTCTTCTGGGAATATTACCTGTTTCTGATAAAAATAAACACCCTCCCTGTGTTTTCCTAAGAATTTTTTCATATTAACAGATAAGTATATTTTGTGAACGGACGGCTTATCTCTTGACTTATATCGGAAAATGATTAAAATTAATATTAATACTGTGAAAAAGTATACATGCATAAATGAGGAAACTATGGAGGTAGCAGAAACGTGAATAATTCCAAGAAACTAAGACCAAAAAAAGTAAAGGAAGTAAAAAGAAGTGAAAAACCGATTACGAGTGTGTCCAAGCCCTGGCTCATAACCTCACTGGTACTCGTTGTGCTGTTGATCGGAGCCTTGCTTTTTGATCAGCTTTACTCACCGACACTGATGACAATCGACGGTAAGAAATATAATTTGAAGGACCTGTCCTACTATTTCTATTCGGTTGAAGCCAACTATGATTACTATGACCAGCTGCTTGGGGGCAGCTATTGGGATTCAACCTATGATGAGGATACCGGCACTACAATCCGCGAACAGGCAAAGCAGGATGCTATTGACCAGTCTTTGAAATATGAAATCCTTTATAAGGAAGCCGTATCCCAGGACTATAAGCTGACCGACGATGAGAAATCAACCATAAAATCAAATGTAGAGTCCCTTCTGTCCGGACAGATTACTTCCGATGTCGTTGAAAAGAACCATTTCACAAAGTCTTATCTGACCAAAATGCTGGGTAAGATTACCCTGGCAGAACGCTATAAGGACGACGAAATTGACAAGCTGGATATTGACGACGAGGGAATCAAGGACGGTATTTCCTATGATGATTACAGACAATATGACATTGAATATATATTTATCTCAACCCAGACTACGGATGAGGACAGCAATACGGTTGATTTAAGCGATGAGGAAAAAGCTGACGCTTATGATAAAATCAGCGCCATCTATGACACGGCAAAAACGACTGAGGACTGGTCAACCATGATCGATTCAGAGGACTCTGACCTGACCTATGAGGAAAGCAGCTTCGTTGTAAACGATAGTACCTTCTCCGAGGATTTCGAGGCGATGATGGAGAAGATGGAAAATAACGAGGTCAGTGAAATCTATGAGGATACCACCGGCTACTATATTGTGCGGATGGTTGACAACAAATCTACGGAGGCCTATGACAATGCTGTGGACAGTGCTATCTCAACAGCGGAGGAAGAAGCCTTTACGGAATTGTATCAAAATACAATTATGCCAAAGCATCCCTACACCCTGCATGAGAAGGCTTTAAAGTCATTAACTATGGGCAGTATAACCCTATAATCAAAACAATATTTTATAAAATAAAGATCATGCCTGCAACTGCTGTAAAAAAACAGACCTGCAGGTGTGATTTTTTATTATCCTGCAAATAAGTTCGTCCTGTAAGATAATAACTATGGAATGTATAATATCCTTCTTTCTTGAAATAATATAGATAAAATTTCAGAAAGGAGATTTATATGGCAAAGAACAAGAATAACGGCTTTAAAAACACCACCTCGGGCAGCAGCAAGAATACTGCCACAGGAAGCAGCAAGAGTAACAGCGGCAATTCAATGAAGGACAGCCATGCACAGGTACCGGACAAGAGTCCTGCACGCAGCGGCCCCGGCGGTGAGTAAACCGTATCCCCTCCTTCATCCATTCCATCTTAAGGGTCCGAAGCTTTGCCGGATGGCCTGAAGACAAAGCTTCCCCCTTATTGATTATCCCTTTCCGAGGTCTTAGGATATTATCGTATTCAGCAGCTGGGCCGGCGTGCCCCGCCTGGGCCATATGGAATGATAAAGGTAAGAATTCCTGCTGCATAGGGTGCAATATCATATTGTTGATAATAGATGACGACGCCTTCCTTGGTCAAATAAAAATGATTCATTCGGAAGGTACTTTCTGTCAGCTCCGTGTAATTGTCAAAAAACATGGCATCGCCTTCTTTCATCTGTTCATCAATCTGACGATTAATGGACTGTACCAAATACTCCTTCAAATTACTGTAGTCGGGGAAGAAATCCGGCAGCTCCATTCTTCTGCTTTTCTGAAGATCCCAGGTATCCGAAGTACGCACCGTCAGTCCATGAGCCCCTCCCGTAAATTCATACTGGTCAAAATATAAGCTGAGTGTACAGTTCTGATTATAGGTAACGGTAAAGGTCACAAAGGCTTCAAACTGGTGAATCGGATAATTATTGGCAACCGAATACTCATAATCCGCCATTGCCATCTGATACAGCTTCCTTACATTGGACTTCTCATACATAACTGCCTTGGTCCGGTACAGATTATTTAATTTGTGTGCCATTGTATGGAACTTCCGGGATATAAATTGGGGATACTTGATGGTATACCTAAGTATCAGGTGTTTCTTATAATACACATCCTGCGCAATCACCTTCTCCTGTACCGTCATCTGGTACCCACCCTGCATACAGCCTGCCTCCCTTCAGGAATAACTTGCTTTGAAATATAATGCTTCTTATTGCAAATCATATGCCCCAAAATCCTGTGATATTCGTAATTTATAGGAATGGATCCGTCAGAATGCCATATTCTTCACTCTGTATCCTTTGCAGCAACAAATATATTATAAATCGCCCCATACAAAAAGAAATCCCGGAGTCTTGAAAAACTGCTAAAGGCTCCGGGATTTCCAGTTAAGAAGAATGAAAAACCAAATGATAAAAGTTAAATAGCATTATGTGATAAATTGTGCCTGTGCAGGAGCTACATAGCTCCCTGCAATTCGGTATAAACCTGCTGTTCCACATGCCGTATCTGCTTATTATTCATGGCAAATTGAAAAACCGATTCACAGGCATGGACAAAATCATGCAAATTGCAATTACCGGTCCTCTCTCCAATACCAAACAGGGTACAGTCAATCAGCTCCGCTCCCGCCCTGGCTCCGACGATGGAATTTGCCACTGCCATCCCAAGGTCATTGTGGACATGCATTTCAATACGGATATCGGAATTCATTTTAATGGTCTCAACCAGCTCCCTGGTACGTTTGGGTGATAAGACCCCTACTGTATCCGCTAAGCGTATGGTATTAACTCCGGCATTTTTCAGTTCCCTAATGATGCTTAGTAAAAAACCTATGTCCGATCTGGAGGCATCCTCAAGCCCGACCGTAACATCCACATTTTGGCTTTTGGCAATCTCCACACATTCCAGAACGCTTTTGATAACCCAGCCCTTGTTCTTCTTCAGCTTACTATAAATCTGAATATAGGAAACCGGAGTCCCGATATGAAGAATATCCGGCTTACAGCGGATGGATTGCCGGACATCCTCCATATTCATCCGGCTCCAGACCGATATCTTTGCATTACGCTTATTCTCTATGATTTTAACAATACTCTCTTCCTCCGCAGAGCTAAGTACGGGTGTTCCTGCCTCAATTTCATAGACCCCCAGCTCATCCAGCAGTGCTGCTATCTTTACCTTATCCTGGGTCTTTAGCGCAATACCCGGACTTTGCTCCCCGTCCCTTAGGGTGGTATCAACGATGTGCTTCTTCTCCTTCATGATCAGCCACCTCCTTCACCAGCTCTATAAACTCTGCATCACTTAAGCTTTTTCTGTTTTCCGTACATACGGCTTTGATGTACTTCAGTATGTTATCAACGATTTTCTCCGGGGGCACCGGAATTTCCAATTCCTCCAGCTTTAGAACAATTGCTCTTCTTCCCGAATGCTTTCCGATGATCAGCTCGGTTCTCCCTCCAACCATACCGGGATCGTACGCTTCATAGGTGGCTGGATTTTTCTTAATCCCATCCGCATGAATGCCTGCTTCTACCTTAAATATGTTCTTTCCTATAATCGGTTTTTTGTTGCCGATTGCTTTCCCTGTAAATTTCTCATATAATGCCGTCAGCTCCGGAAACACAGTTAAATCGCGCCCCGGCTTATACCTGACAGCCAATCTAAGGGCCATTAGTACTTCTTCCGTGGCAGCATTATTCCTGCAGCCTGCAAAGCTGGTGGTAATATTGCTGCCGTACTCCGTTGCCCATTGCATAGCTATGGCACTGGCACATCCGTAAGTATTTTCAGGGCAGAGAATTATCGTACTGCGGGGTAGAAAATGAATTATCTCATTAAAATATCTTTCATAGGAGTCGTGGCACATAAGATCATCCATTCCCACAATACGAATTTCCTTACATCCGCGCAGTGCCCTTAGCTTTACAATCTCTCTGGTATCGTTCATCTGCAGCTCATAAATCAGACCATCCTCATTGGTCTCCTGATGGCATACATAGCGGTAAAAGCCCGGATAATACGACCTGTCTTCCGCAATATCGATATCCAGAATAAATTTTCGGCTATCCGGCAAATATTCCATTTTTTCATATGCCTTGACGGATAATTCCACCGCATCCACGCCTATCGTAAACAATAATTCACTAAAAGCATGCAGGTCTTCCCCCGATGGCAGATTATGATCAAATGAAGTCAGTGTATTGTCTATTAATCGAATAATACTACCATCTCCCCTTTCCTGATCCTCCCATAACCCTTTCCATCCACAGCTGCTACGTTCAAACTGATGTTCACACATGCCGGCCTTTGTTTATAAGGCTTTTCACCGCATGCATAAATTCCATATGTGAATTACTATATCATTAATTCTTCTACCGGTTTTCCGTCCATAATATGCTGCTCTACAATCTTGTCAACATCCTCATCGGTCAGATTCCCATACCAGATTCCCTCCGGATACACCACCGCGATGGGACCCTTGTCACAGACACCAAAGCAGCCGGTATTGGTAATCATTACATCTGACGATAAATCGTTTTCCTCGATTGCCTCCATGAATCTCTGAACAATATCCACGGAGCCCTTGGAGAAGCAGAAGCCCTTCTGCTGCCCGTTAATTCTGCAGCTGGTACAGACAAAAATGTGATGCTTTAATTTTACCATATAATCCTCCATCTCTGCCGCCGTCAGGCAGCGCTTTATTATTCATAAGCCGCCAGGTAGCTTGAAGCCCTTAAGGCGACTTTAAGATACCATGTGGTACTTTATAATTTGAATCTAGTCCATAATCAGCTTTTCCCCGGCCCATTTGACAGAATCCTCAATCCGATCATAGGTGGTAAAGGTCCTGATTCCCTTATCACTAAGCTTCTGCTTTGGCGCCTCTCCGATTCTCATGGCAATCACTGCATTGCAATCGGAAATAGTTCTTATGATGACATCCATTCTGTTTTCATTTTCTCCGCAGTAGTCCGCGCCCCGGCAATACTGTCCCACTGGTCTTTTTTCCTTGAATACGGCATTTCCGTCCGCATACTCATAGATATAAAATTCTGTCGCATGACCGAAATGCTGATCCACGATCATCCCGCTGCGGGATGCAACTGCGACCTGAACACTTTCCGTACTATCTACAAGGCTTTGTTCCTTTTTCTCCGGTTTACTTTCTGCAGGCTTGCCCTCCTGCTTATGACAGGCATTAAATTCGATTGACAGGTCATT
Source organism: Bacillota bacterium (assembly GCA_023407175.1). Next base: position 55,907 of record JAEYMU010000026.1, on the reverse strand, counting down.
ATCCAAGGTTCCGATAGCATCGGCCCGGCATTGCCTGCAATGATACATCTGATTCATGGTTTCGCCGCATTTTTTACGCATCTCCATAATCTCAAGATTGCTTACCAGCGGAAGCTTCTCAAATACACTCCCCTGAACAGGAATGAGCTGCATGATATTTGTTATCGTACCACCCAGCTCCTTTACCTTGGCAACCACCTCAGGGATGTGATGCTCGTTAATTCCCTTCAGCATTACAATATTCACTTTACAGACAATTCCCTTGGCTGTGAGCAGCCGGATACCGGCAAGCTGATTGGACATCAGGATTGCTGCGGCCGATTCACCATAATATCTCACACCCATATAATCAATATATTTATAGATCTGCATACCGATCTTTGGGTCAATTGCATTCATGGTCACCGTAATATGGGATACCCCCAGCTCAATCAATTCCTGGGCATATTGGGGAAGCATCAGGCCGTTGGTGGACAGGCAGAAGGTTACCTCCGGATCATATTCCCTGATTAATTGCAGGGTTTTCCTTGTCTCCTCAAAATTAGCAAGGGCATCTCCCGGCCCTGCAATTCCAACCACGGATAGATTGGGAACCTTCTTCTTTACCTCGACATATTTGGCAAAGGCTTCCTCCGGTTTCAGGATTGCCGTGGTGACACCCGGTCTGCTTTCATTCGGACAGTCATACTTTCTTAAACAGTAATTGCAGCTGATGTTACATTTGGGGGCGACGGGCAGATGCATTCTGGCATACTGATGGGCTCCGCAGTTATAACAGGGATGGGTGGCCGTCTTTTCTTCCATTGTTTTTTCTTTCTTTTCCTCCTGTACCATTTCTTTCAGTACCTCCTTTTTCCCAGCTTTATCTTCTGTTGATTTATTTATGTTTATTTCGTCCGTCTCTGTTTTATTCCCCTTATAATACTTCTCATAAAGCTCTTCCCGAAAGCCTATTTCCTTACGGCCGAGTATTTCATTGGAGATATCATCCAGATAGGTCAGGGCTCCCTCAAAGCCAAGGGTGTGAAGCCGCTGTCCGCCTACCCGGTCATGCACCGGAAAGCTTCGCCTTACCAATGGCAGCTTCAGCTTTTCCGCTATTCTTCTGCCATCGGAATTACCAATCAGAATATTTACCTCAAGCTCTCTGGCCAGCTCTCCGATGGTCTGGAAATCAATCTCATCCAGAACTTCATAGCGATCTATATAATAGGCGTCCGCGACGGTCTGTATCTCTGCTGCCAGCAGCTCCCGAAAGCCGGGACATTTGCTTCCGGTGGCCGCAATGAGTGGCATAACGCCGTTTTCCACACACATCCTTACGGTACTGTAGACAAAATCCGGTTCTCCGTAGATGGCCGCCCTGGCTTCTCCATTGTATTTATGTCCGTCGATCATCGCATCCAGAAATCTGGCCCGCGCCTTTTTTATCTTTTCCGGTATTCTGTTTTCGGAAACCTCCTCCAGCAGCTTTAACAAGACATCATTATCCCGGAGTCCGACGGGCAGATTACATTTTTTATAAGGGACTCCGTAGGCTTCGTATAAATACTGCGCCACAGATTTCCCCGTATCCGCAAAGGTCGACAGCTCTATGGTAAATCTGGCTCCTGCCATTTTCTTGATATCTCCCAGGCTGGTTCCGTGCTGGGGGAGCTTTTGATAAACCTCATTATGTCCGTCATCCAGATTCTCCGACAAATCGGGCAGCAGGATATAATCCAGACCAAAGCCCTCCAGCAGCTCCTTAAGGTATCTGGTATCTGCCGGAGATATCTGGCTGGTGACTACATTGACCTTATTATTGATACCTGTCTCCATCGGAGTTGATTTCACGATCTGATACAGTGCAGCCATAAAACCCTCATACTGGGTCCCGGCATAGCCTGCGGTGGATACATTAATAATGGAAACCTGCCTATACTGGGGATATTCCTCATAAAATTTGTCGACGATTCTTCTGACATCCTCACCGATGGTTTCCGCAAGACAGGTAGTCGCAACTCCAATTACCTCAGGATTATATACCTTAATCAGGTTTATCAGTCCTTTAATCAGGTTTTTTTCTCCTCCGTATACGGTCCCTTCCTCTGTAAGTGAAGAGGACGCAATATCCACAGGCTCATTATAGTGGGTTGCCATATGCCTTCTGATATAGGTACTGCAGCCCTGTGAACCGTGAAGGATGGAAATACATTTTTTTATTCCGTAGAATGCAGTCATTGCCCCCATCGGCATACACATTTTACAGGGATTTACCGTAAGATTAGTTAAGGTACCTCTCATACAAGCCTCCAATCTGCCGGCAGACGGCATATACATAATAGAACAGCAGACAAATTATTTATTTTTGATATATCTCCAAACCGGATTATTCATGCTCTGGTTGATTTCCTTTGTGAAATTTACAACTCCGTCAAAGCCGCACAGAGGATGCTTTCTCTCATGATTATGATCGCAAAAGGCAATGCCAAGCTTATAGGCCAGGGGCCGCTCCTTCACACCTCCCACCAGGATATCCGCTCCCTTTTCCTTCATAAACCGCTCGAGCTCCGCGGGATTGGCATCATCCAGAATAACCGTGTCTTTATTTACAATGCTCTCAATGATTTCATAGTCATCCTTTTTACCGGTCTGGGTACCGACTACTACGGTATCCATGCCGAGGGACTTAAACTGGCGGATCAGGGAAATGGCCTTAAAGCCTCCGCCCACATAAATAGCAGCCTTCTTGCCCTCGAGATTTCTCCGGTATATGGATAAAAATTCCTTCAGTCTTGCCTTTTCCGTTTCTCCAAAAGCAATTGCCTTCTTCCTTGCTGTTTCATCTCCCAGTGCTTCGGCAATCCTTACCAAAGAATTTATCGTATCTTCAATTCCGTAAAAACTGATCTTAATATAAGGAATACCCATCTCTTCCTCCATACGGCTTGCAAGATAGGTACTGGAACCGGCACACTGTACAACGTTCAGCTGTGCAGAGGGCGCCTTGATTAATGTCTCATAGTCTGAATCTCCCGTGATGGTCGCCACCACAGGTATCCCAATTTTATTCAAATAGTCCTTTACAATCCAAACCTCTCCTGCCAGGTTAAAATCGCCGAGTATATTGATGCCCCTTCTTTTCTCCTGATCCTTATGGGGAAGGAGCAGCTCCATGATAGCGTTGCAGGCCATCTTATAGCCAACGGATTTATTTCCGGAAAACCCCGGGGATTTTACCGGTATCACACGGATATTATGCTTGGCTGACATGGTCTTACAGACAGACTCCACGTCATCTCCGATGACACCTACAATACAGGTGGCATAGATAAAAATGAGCTTTGGGTGATGCTTTTCCACCACCTCATCGATTGCAGCAGCCAGCCGCTTCTCCCCGCCAAAGATAACATCCTGTTCCTTAAGGTCCGTCGAAAAGCTATTGCGGTATAAATCCTCCCCGCTGCTTAGGCTTCCCCGGATATCCCAGGTATAGCTGGCACATCCGATGGGACCGTGAACGATATGGAATGCATCCGTAATCGGATTAAGCACAACTCTGGCACCGCAATAGACGCAGGCTCTCTGGCTTACGGCACCGGACACGCTGTTGCTATCACACTGCAATCCATTTCCGCCGCAGCCCTCATTTTTTAACAGAATGGAATTCTTTCTCTCCTCCAGCACACTCAAACCGGCGATAATTTCTGCGTTTTTTACTGATGTCTGCTCCATACGATACACTTCCTTTCTTTCCTGTCCCAGAGCATACTCTAACCAGCTGTTGCATAAAGTTAATTTCGGCGGATAAGCGCCTTTCATCAGCCGCTTTCGCCGATAGAAATTGACTTTTATCTGCCCCGGGGTGATTATCTTTGCTTCCTGATTTCTCTCGTAAATCCTCTCACGCCTTGTGTCATGCCATGCGTCCGCATGGCATGACGGCGTGTAAAATTGGGAATCGGAATAGGGAAGCAAGAATAATCACCCCGAGAAGCAGGTGTGCAATTTTTTGCCCTTTACTGCTTACATAACCATTTCAAAATCCTCTTCGGCAGCATCCCGGTCTTGACGGTCCATCAAGGCATTGACAATCAGCTCCGCAAATCTCATACCGCCCTTATAGCCAACCAGGGGCAGATAGGAATGGATATAGCGGTCAATAATGGGGAAGCCTGCCCGGACAAAGGGGATATCCTCTGCTCTTGCAATATATTTTCCATGGGTTCCGCCGATCAGTAAATCCACCGGCTCATCCTTGATCCACTGGTGTAATTCGAACAAATCACCGGAGGCTTTTACTCTGCAATCCTCTACACCAAACTTGGTGAACAGCTCCACAGCCGCTTTTTCAAAGGCATCACCGGGTGTACCGCTTACCAGATATTTCGGTATCATGCCCATCTCAAGTGCGAATTCAGCCATGCTTAATACCGTATCCGGGTCTCCGAAGATTGCCACCTTCTTATTGTACGTATAGGGGTGAATGTCAATCAGGATGTCTACCAGCTGTCCGCGCTCTTCCTCCAGAGTATAGGGAACCTCCTCCTTGGTGAAGCCTTGAAGTGCCATAACATATTCATCGGTTCTTCCGATACCGATGGGGATAGTAAGCAGTTTAAAGGGAACCCCGCATTTTTTATACAGAAGCTCCGCCGGTGCTTCACTGGCTGCCTTGCCAAAGGCAATGGTAAGCTCCGATTCTCCCAGGGTGATAATCTCCTCCACGGTTGTGCCGCCCTTGGGATAGATCTCGAATTTTCCCGTCATAGGGGAATCCATTACTCCGCTGGTATCGGGAAGCATGGTGTAAGAAACGCCCATCGCTCCTGCAATACGTTTCATCTCCCGCATGTCACCGGGATTTACAAAACCGGGCAGGATTGCTATCTTGCCGTTCTTTGCCGTAGTTTTCTTCGATAGATAACGGATAAAGCCGGTGACCATGTTGCTAAAGCCGGTGATATGGGAGCCATAGTAGCTTGGTGTATTGGCATGCACCATATATTTTCCCTCCGGTACATCGATATCCTGTATAAATGCATTCAGGTCATCACCGATAGTCTCGGAAAGACAGGTGGTATGCACCGCAATAATCTTGGGATTATAGATATCAAATATATTCTTAGCCGCAGTCTTAAGGTTTGTTCCTCCACCAAATACGGAAGCACCTTCGGTAAAGGAGCTTGTGGAGGCCATGGCCGGATCCTTAAAATGACGGGTTAAAAACATTCTGTGGAAGGCACAGCAGCCCTGAGAGCCATGGCTGTGGGGCATACACTCATGCACACCCAAAGCGGCATACATCGCGCCTACCGGCTGGCAGGTTTTCGCCGGATTAACTCTTAGCGCGCTTCTTTCGTAGGTTTCTTTAGTCGTATAGTCCAGCATTCTTATTCACCTCCCATGATTCCTTCAAGAATTGGAGTCGTCTTCCAGGGTGCCTTTACATAGCTCCAGGCCGGCGTGTAGATACCCATTGCAACGTCTCGTGCAAAAGTGACCGCTCCCCGAAAGCAGGAGTAAGGCCCACTGTAATCATAGGAGTGAAGCTGTCTGGATAAGGTTCCTGCCTTCTGGGCCACATATTTATCCTTGATACCAGAGAAGAAAATATCGGGCTTTAGGAGCTTTAAGAATTCCTCCGTTTCAAAATGGTTCAGGTCATCGACCATATAGGTTCCGTCCGGCATATCCTTTACCATACCGCCGTAATAATCAAGCAGCTTTTCTTCCTTTAATTTATTCAAGTCTTCCTCCGCCAAATATACATGGAATTTCTCAATATCAGGCTCTACCGTAATAGATTCGATATTTTTACTGTCGGCATCCGGTTTGACGAAGGGGATTACTTCACGCCCCTCGTATTCCTCCCTGTGGCCGAACTCATAGCCCGCCAACACCGTATGAACACCCAGGTCATTTAACAGAAACTGATAATGATGGGCTCTGGAGCCTCCCACATAGATGGCTGCTGTCTTTCCCTTGAGCTTACTCCTGTAATAGGACATATCCTGTTCGATATTCTCCAGCTCATCTGCAATTACCTCCTCGGTTCTTGCGATCAACTCGGGATCATTGAAGAATTTTGCCATATTCCTTAGGGATTCCGCCGTTGCCTCGACTCCGACAAAGTTAACCTTCATCCACGGAATGCCGTATTTGGATTCAATTAACTCCGCGATATAGTTGATGGACCTGTGGCACTGTACTACGCTTAAATTCGCCTGATGGGCATTCTTAATATCATCCATTTTGGCGCCGCCGGTAAAGGTTGACACCACCTCATAGCCGATCCGCTTCAGCAGCCGTTCCGTCTCCCAGCCATCGCCGCCGATATTATATTCACCCAGCAGGTTTACGGAAAATTGATTGGTGATCTTTCTGTCTCCCTCACCGATTACAAATTTAATCAGCTGGTTATTAGCAATATGGTGTCCGGCGGACTGGCTTACACCCTTATAGCCCTCGCAGCTGAAGGCAATACATTTAATGCCGTATTCCTTCTCCGCCCATTTTGCCACGGCATGGATATCATCGCCGATCAAACCAACGGGACAGGTGGAGCAGATCATGATAGTATGGGGCTTGAATAAATCCATTGCCTCCTTAATAGCCTGCTTTAGCTTCTTCTCGCCGCCGAATACGATGTCCGGCTCCTGAAGGTCGGTGGAAAAGCAATATTGGAGGTAATTGTCCTCCCCCTCCCCCTTCCTTGCCTTATGCCTTCTGGTTCCCCAGGAATAATAGGCACAGCCGATGGGTCCGTGTGTTATAATGAAGGCATCCTTAATCGGTCCTACAACAACGCCCTTGCAGCCGGCATAGCAGCAGCCCCTTTGTGTGATGATGCCCGGAATCGTACGGACATTGGCCGCTATCGCATTATTCCTGTCATTATTATTTACATCGACCATATGCTCTTTACGATTTTTATATACTCTGGAATTATATTGATCCAGTACTCTGTTCATTGCATTCATATAAGTCCTCCATTCTGCGCAAACCGCAAATTTGGGCAGCGGTTGCACGAATTTGCCGTGTGAATTATGTCCTTCAATAATTCACACTAACCTCCTTCCTGCCATATTGCTATGGCAAGCATAAAAATACGATAATTTTGCCCATATTGTTCTGTCCGGTACTGAATTTAATATGCATCCGTTGTGGATTCACCGTTACGAACCCGGTAGCTTTCATAAATCGGAAGGATAAATATCTTTCCGTCTCCCGGATTACCGGTACTGTTCACATCCATAATGGTATTTACTACCTTCTCCACATCATTGTCTTCCACAATCAATGTAAAAACTCTTTTTGATATCAAGCGGCTTGTTTCCGATAAATATTCACCGGTCGGAGTCGCAGGTATCTCGCCGGAATCAACGATGGAGCGAAGCAATGTCATATCTATGAGCTTCTTCCCTCTTCCCAATACCTTTCTGCAGGTAAAGGCAGGTACTCCGGCCCCCGCTAACGCTTCCTTTGTTACGTTAACCTTATTCTGTCTGACAATCGCCATAACTTCCTTCATGACAATCCTCCTACTCTATTAGGATTTTTGATACAACCTTGGCGGAGGATTTCTCCTCCTACTCTATTAGGATTTTTTTTACAACTTCTTTGGAGGATTTCTCCTCCAGCCTTACTACAGGCCCTTCTTCTTTGTACTGATCGTATAGGCCTCTTCTACCGGACTGACAAAGATTCTTCCGTCACCGAAATTGCCGTTTTCGCCTGTTCTGGCATATTTCATGATGATCCTGATTACATCGTCCTTATCCTTTTCATCAACCACCATAAGCAGCATTTCCTTCGGAATCTCGTCGTAGAATACCTCGCCTACCTTCACACCCTTTTGCTTGCCGCGTCCGAATACATCCATTTTTGTTACCGCAGGAAAACCGGCGGATAATAATTCTGATAATACAATTCCGACCTTCTCGGGACGAATGATTGATCTGACTAATACCATAAATACACCTCCGCAATTTATATAGTTTTAGATATCCATAAGACCATGCTCCATTAATATGGATTCCAGCTTATCAATGGACAGCGGCTTAGGAATAACAAACATATCATTACCGTCAACCTTCCTGGCCAGCTCTCTGTATTCATCCGCCTGAGGTACCTCGGGGCTAAAATCAATAACCGTTTTCTTGTTAATCTCTGCTCTCTGAACCGCATTGTCTCTCGGTACAAAATGAATCATCTGTGTTCCGAGCTCCTTTGCTACCGCCTGGACCAGATCGGCTTCACCGTCAACCTTTCTTGAGTTGCAGATTAATCCGCCCAGTCTTACACCGCCGGTATTGGCATACTTCTGAATACCTTTAGAGATGTTGTTTGCCGCATATAAAGCCATCATTTCACCGGAGCATACGATATAAATCTCCTGGGCCTTTCCTTCACGGATGGGCATTGCAAAGCCTCCGCATACAACGTCGCCCAATACATCATAGAATACATAATCAAGATCGTCTGTATAGGCTCCCAGCTGCTCCAGCAGGTTAATAGAGGTAATGATGCCACGTCCCGCACAGCCGACACCGGGCTCCGGTCCGCCGGACTCAACGCCCTTGATGCCGCCGTAACCGCTTTTCATAATATACTCCAAATCAATATCTTCTCCCTCTTCACGCAGGGTATCAAGTACTGTCTTCTGTGCCAGTCCTCCAAGTACGAGTCTGGTTGAATCTGCCTTGGGATCACATCCAACGATCATAATTTTCTTACCCATCTCTGCCAAACCTGCAGTTAAGTTCTGAGTCGTAGTGGATTTTCCAATTCCGCCCTTTCCGTAAATAGCAACCTGTCTCATAATATTTACCTCTTTTCTTTCTGCGCCGCTGAATATCCCGCTTCCGGGACGATGCGTATATCCAAGCCTGCGGTTGCAGCGCTGACCCAAGCTTGTCGTGTGTATTGGTCCTAAGTCCTTCGGGACTCTTCCTGTGTGAGATGCTTTTTCTTCACACTTTACCTACTTATCCGAATATTAAAATTAAAAAAAGACATCATTTATTGCGATGACGTCTCTGTCCGAAAATTGTCTGATTACCCCTGGCAGTAATCAAACCATATATTAATTGCCGGCATGAAATTGTATACCGCTCTGATTTACAATTTCTATGCGTAAAATTTTAACATCTGCCAGATTATTTTCAATACATTGATTTGTCAAAATTTTTAATCCAAAAATAAATGTTTTTGCACAATTTACACTAGTACTTTTTCTATTATAAACGCGTTTTTAATTCAAAAAAGGCGCCTTAGTAGAATCTAAGACACCTTTGCCAGCCGCAATGACAAATCTGATATTTCAGCCAAAATATGAAATAATTATTAGATGCTATTATACCCAGGCCATTACTTTTTTGTCAAGATACAAATTAGAAAATTTTCACTGAAAGCTTATTGCCCATTCTACACTGCACAAACAGTTTTCAGACACACCCTCAAAAAATTCTTTGGTCACGAATAAATTTTAGTCACTACTGCCGGTCCCTCTGCATATATAATTAGTGAAGCATTCTGCAAAGGAGTGTAATATTATGGGATGCATAATCTATGTTTCAGGACTCTTAACAGGTCTGATCACTAATACAAGTATTTTGGTAATATACCTCACATTGATTGTAGTGTTCTTTCTGCTAGGCTTAATCCTTGGCCTTACAATACAAACCAGAAGGAGAATCCCAAAAGATACCAGGAGTTCAGAAAACGCAGATCCTCTCAACAGATCAAGGCAGACCTTTGTTCCGGGACAGGACGGCAGAGAGCGAGCCGACCGGCAGATATCTCCCGCTGCTTCGGAGCACAGACACTCCCGACACAGGCGCCACAGGCATTCCTCCATACATATACAGTGACAGACCGTCATAGTCGCCGAAACATAAGGATTTCTATTGATACTGGAAATACTGCGCTATTGTGGCCCGGAATTTTATCCGGGACATCGCCCAGTCAGAGGACAAGATAACTCCCTCCTGCTCAAAATCCACCTGTTTTCATTCATCGGACAAGCAAATTTACCCCCTTGTATCCGACTTTACTATATTATTCTTTTGATCCCGTAGGAGGGGCTTGATACTCTGTTCTTATTTTATCGCGGTTTCTTCGGCCTCCATTTTCTCCTGAGGTTGTTTCCATTCCTTCCTTTTTCAAGCCTTCCTTTTCATTTTCCTTGCGGTATCTTTGATTTGACTGCTTGCTCATAGTTTCACTTCCTTTTGTTATATTTTCCTGATGTATTATTTCTCTTTATCCTTCTTCTATACATATCTGTTCTCTCTTCTCTTTTAAAATAGTTTCAAGAACCTCGCCGGGAACCGGCCGTCCAAACAGATATCCCTGTCCGTAATCACAGTTGTTTTCCTCAAGTATGGCTAATTGCTCTTTTGTTTCAATACCTTCGGCAACGATTCTAAGCCCCAGACTATGGGTCAGCGCCGTTATTGCTTCCACAATCAGCCTGTCCTCTCCATGAGCAATGATCCCTCTGATAAAATTGGCATCCAGTTTAACCACATCAATGGGAAGATTTTTCAGATAAGTAAGTGAAGAATAGCCCGAACCGAAATCATCCAGCGCAATCTGGACTCCCATATTGCTGATATCGTTGATTACCTTTTTAGAAATGTCCATTTTCTCAATGAGTACGGTTTCGGTGATCTCAAATAGAATTTCATTGCTGTTTAGGCCCGTCTGCATCAGCAGGTTGCGGATCATGTTGACAAAGCCATAACGTACAAAGCTTTTTCCGGATATGTTAATCGACATAAAAAGTCCGGCTCCCTCCGAAAAACTCTGTTCCCATTCCTTTTTCTGACGAAAGGCTGTTCTTATAATCCAATCCTCAATGTCATGGATCAGACCGGACTCCTCTGCCAAGGGTATGAATTCCATCGGTGATATCAGCCCCTGCTCTGGATGAAGCCAGCGGATCAGCGCCTCTACCCCGCTGATTTTTCCTGTCTCCAGATTGAATATCGGCTGATAATACAGAAGAAATTCCTCATTTTCAATTGCCTTATGGAGCTCGTGAATCATAAGGATATCATGAAGGTTCTTGCGGTTGAGCTCCTCCGAGTAGAAGCAGAAATTATTCTTGGCATTTTTCTTTACCGCATACATGGCAATATCGGAATTACGGTGCAAAAGCTGCAAATCCCTGCCATGCTCAGGATATAATGCCACACCCATGCTAATGGAGGTTATAAATTTCAGCCCGCGAAAGATCCAGGGCCTTTTTAAGGAATTTTGCAAACGCTGCAGCTGTTTTTCTATCTCCTCCCTGGTCTTAATCGAGGTAAGCAGTATCACAAATTCGTCCCCGCCGACACGGGCGGCAAAATCCCTTGGACCGACACATTTTTTCAGTCGCTCGGAAAGACTGACCAGGAACTGGTCTCCGGCAGAATGCCCCAGAGAATCATTGATGTTTTTAAAATTGTCCACATCCATACATATGAATGCAAAGCCTGCGGGAGAGCTTTGAATCAGTTCCCTGCATTTGTTCTCAAGCAGGGACCGGTTGGGCAGCTTTGTAAGAGCATCATAATATGCCATCTGATTCAGCTCCTGTTCAATTAGCTTCTGCTGCTTTCGGTTGATATCCAGCTTTTTTAGGGCTCCATCGAATAAAAGTAATCTTCGAAGCAGAAAGATAAAAATAAGCAGAGCAGATAAAACCACGAAGGTCCACCCCTTCATAATATTAATAATTCGAAAATCCGTCGTTATGTGAAAAAGCCATGCAAGAATACTATCCGGAAAGGCCAGCCAGGTTATCCCCAGAATCAGGTATAGTAAAGCAAAAAGCCCGGCCTCCAAGTATGGATGCTGACGGCTGCTCATATTTAGATAGTACTCCGTATCCTTATTTTTGCGGTTATTTTGCAGAATGTCCCAAAGCAAATTCATAAATTTTGTCCTCATCCCGTTTCCTCCCTGGTACTGTTTTAATGCCAAAGGCACTATCGTATCTTCCTGTATGTTCAGGATTTTAAGGATAAAGTGTGGATACTCTGTGAATATGGTGTGGAAAAAGTATTAATTATTCATGTTTTATCTTCCATATGGTGCATATCTGCACAGTATTCTGTTAATTTATATATTGACGAAATCAAAAAAGCGCTTTAGAATGCTGTAATAGCTCATTTAATTTATTTATGCGGAAGGATAAAATCCATGGAACAAACAAGTGAAAAAGTAAATAAAAACCGTATGGTCATTTTGTTCAGCGTCGTCCTGATGACCTTTATGGCTACTCTTGACGGCAGTATCGTGAATGTTGCCCTGCCCGATATGGCAGACAAGCTTTCTGTCAGCACCGAGGCCGTCGCCTGGGTGGTCTCCTCCTATCTTATTGTCATCTCAGGCTCTATCCTGGTTTTCGGAAGACTTGGGGACATCAAAGGCAAGACCAGCATTTTCAAATACGGTATTGTCATATTTACCATAGGGTCCCTGTTATGCGGCTTTGCCAACTCCCTATCCATATTAATCCTTGCAAGAGCGCTCCAGGCAATCGGTGCCGCTGCCACCATGGCCAACAACCAGGGAATTATTACCCAGGTATTCCCCGGTAATGAAAGGGGTAAGGCACTCGGCATCTCCGGTACCTTTGTAGCCCTGGGCTCTATGGCAGGCCCGCCCATCGGGGGCTTTATTATATCAAAGTTTAGCTGGCATTACATTTTCTTAATTAATGTACCTGTTGGCATCGTTGTCTTTATTCTGGCGCTTAAAAATCTGCCAAAGCCAAAAAAGGTACGGGAGGAAAAGCTCGATGCAAGAGGCGCTTCCCTGTTCGCCGTATCGGTTGTCGCCCTGTTTACTTCGCTGATTATGGGTGAGGATTACGGTTATCATAATCCTGCAATTTTTGCCGGATTGGCAGTATCCGTCCTTACCTTTGTTATATTTATCGCACTGGAACGCAGGACACAGGACCCTTTGCTCCAGCTAAGCCTGTTTAAGAACAAGCTTTTCTCCCTTAGTATCTTCTGTGCCTTTATTTCCTTTGTATCGATTAACAGCACCATGATTATTCAGCCCTTTTATCTGCAAAATGTATTAAAATACACCCCTGCCATGACCGGACTTATTATGGTGGTGTATCCTTTGGTCATGTCGGTGGTTGCGCCTGTCAGCGGTTACTTGTCGGATAAAATCGGCTCCGAATTTCTGACCTTTCTGGGTCTTGTGGCTAACAGCGCAGGATTGTTTTTGATGGCCACACTAAACGAGCATTCCAGCCTGTATGTCATGATTTTCTATATTATAATCATGTCCCTGGGCAATGCCCTGTTCCAGTCCCCGAACACCTCGCTGATTATGGCAAATGCCCCCCGCAATATGCTCGGTATCTCCGGCAGTGTCAATGCATTAATCCGTAATCTTGGTATGATCTCTGGTACCACTATGGCCATATTAATTCTATACGGCCGTATGAGTGCAAAAATCGGATACAGTGTCTCCACCTATATCAGCGGACGGGATGATGTATTTGTCTATGGTATGCAGGGGGCCTATATGGCCGCAGCCCTGATCAGCGCCCTGGGTGCCTTGCTGACAGCCTTCCGCTTGTATAGGATAAGGAAAACCAAGCTTGCCGAGGTAAAGTCAGAGCCATAAGCTTTCAGCCTCACCAAAGCAAAGAAAGAGGTAAACTGTCCTTAGTAAAGGTACAGTTTACCTCCTGTTTTATTTCACAACCATTTCAATATCCACCTTATTATCTTTTATCATACCGGCAGTAACCGTCAGCTCCTCTTGTGTGGCCTTATCCCCGTTCACCAGCCAGTAATCAAGCTTCTTCCCCTTTGGCAGAACAGCAGTAACTGTCGTGGCGTAATCCTCATAATAGCTTCCCGCAAAAATAGAATCGGTGGTAAATGAATTAATCTTCACCTGACAGCCATCAGCCGGTATTACGCTTAAGGTATAAATACCGCCCAGTCTAAAATACTGCCGGTATTTCTCCAGGATATGCTCATCCCTCTGGAAGATATAATTCTTAAGCTCATCAATTCTTCCGGACAGATCATCGGAGCTGACCCAATCCTCGATCAAATTCTTTCCATAGGTGTGCTGCAGCTCGTTTGACCGGGAGGCATTCATTTCATCCAATACACTGTTAAAGTGGGAGGGCTCGAATACGCCGTTAATTAAATCCAGAGTTTTTTTAATAAATATTTCCCGGCAATCCTCTCTTTGCATTAAGAGGCCGAACAGCGGACTGGCGCTTTGGACCTCTCCATTTTCTCCAATATATTGCTGAATGTTATCAACATAAGCGCCGGTACTGTAGATGCCGGTACTAAAATCCATATCATGCAAAAGGTAGCGCCACTTTCCGTCAAAGGGTGCTTCCCCGTATCCCTCACCCTCGGCCGCATAATAACGATAGGTTCTATAGTTATTGTGGGGCCAGTCTTCATTGCCAAGATAGATGTTGTAGGCATAGTAGGAAAGATAATTCTCCACATCAAGCACCTTGCACAGTGCCTCATAATTGGTGTTATCCGTCAGATCCTTAGTAACGTAGGTATGATACATCTCCTCATAATCCTTGACAATCTCCGCATTATCCCCATCACTATCCGCGTTTTTATAGGTTTCTCCACCCTCCAGTATCTCAAAGCTTCCGTCATATTTACCGTAATGATCTTCAAAATATTCATCGCAATATACCTCATGCAGCCAGAAGAAGCCCCGGTATTCGCCGTTAACAAACATGGCGGCCGGTCGGACTGCTTCATAATCCGAATAGCCTGCCTGTGCAGCCAGTGTCTGGAACAGTTCATCCCGGATAAATGCAAAGCCGTTATCATTGCCGCAGTTACGAAGCACCAGTCTTTTAAAGGAATCAATCACCTCTCCGTTTACCGAGGTCCGCTCCGGGAAAAATGAATATTTAAGCTTCTTATTCTCTGCATCGTATTCTTTTCTGGAAAATATTTTAATGGACTTCTGTTCCCGGGCTCTGGACCAGCCCCCGTAGGTACGGATTCCGGCATTTTGGGCAATCACTCGGGTTCCGTCCGGTTCAAAAACCTCCAGATATACCTCCCGTTCGCCCTCCATTCCACGGATATTGAAATTGGCCGGATCATCCGGATCAACCTCAACTCCCGGATGCAAAGCGATATAATCGTCCCTTAGCTTTCCTTCCACAAAGATTCCGTATTCATAATCATACAAATTGTAGGGGTCTGTTGTAACCGAGAATATCAGGGTATCAAACCGCTCCTTCACATTCTTTCCCACAAAATAAGTATGTATGATAGTATCCGACTCGGTTCCATCCTCATAATAGGCCTTTGCCTTAATGACATTTGCCCTGGTATCGCTGTTGGCAATCAGCTGAATCGGCTCCTTATATAAGGTCTGCTGCTCATCAGGATCACTGCCATCCATGGTATAATAAATCCTGCCGGGCTTTCCGCTGATAATCTGTACGCTTGTATCCTCGGAATAAAAATAGCCTATTTCAGAAAAATAAAAGCCCTGCTGTGATACCGGAGCCGGCGTCACCGTAACCGCTGACGGCTCTTGCACGGTTTCCGTTCCTCCCCATTTGCAGCCTGTGCTGCCCAATACCAGTAGAAAAGCAAGTATAACCAAAACATACCGTTTCCCCATAGTCCTCCCCGTTTCTATGCATGTTTTTTATACTATGAATTCTACCATAGATAAGTGATAATTTACATAAATTTTTTATCCTGTCATATCAGGGCGTGTTTGGCAAGCTGTTTTTATCTGCGTAGAGCAGCACCAGTACCACCTTGCGTAAATATCACTTAATTCAGCGATATTTATGCAAGGCAGCACTAGCGGAATAGCTCACAGGGAGTTATTTTTCTGACTGCACCTGCGACCAGGCCGGTAAGCAGAACGAAAAACAGCGTAATTGACAGAAAGGTTGTCAGTGTGAGTCCCGGGCTGATTATAAAATGACAGTTTTTTATACTTCCCGCCATGGACAGCATGACTGCCAGAAGCGGATTCGTAGCATAGGAGGCTATTACCGTTCCCATCAATGCCCCAACCATACAAACCGGGCAAAAGCTGCAGATAACCTGAAAAATCAACTGCCGTGTCGTAAATCCCAGAGCCTTGGACACGCCAAGCCGGACCTTCTCCTTCATCAGCTTTATCCGAATCAGCAGATACATTACCATTGATATGATGGACAAAGTAATTACGATACAACCGATGCAAAAGCCGGTAATCGCTTTGTTGAAGGTCTCCAGAATACCTTCGGAGGCTTCTTTTGTATTGGTGATTATGATGGGCAGGCTCTCATAATTCTTCTCTATGCTCTTTGTTACCGAAGCAATGTCCTTTTCATCCTCCAGATAAATCAGGAGATCCGAAGGGACGAATTCCGGACTGATTCGTCTCATTCCCTCCTCTGTAATATAGGCCCCTCTGCCCAGGCTGCTCATTTGCTGTGTGATACCAACGATAAGATAATCTTCTTTTAGCTCTGCTCCCGTCAGGATAATGGAATCTCCCAGCTTAGCTCCAAGCTGCTTGAGTATCAAAGAGGTTACCGCAATCTCATTGTCATGGACAGGATACCTTCCCTGAACCACCGTGTTAATTTCAAGGAGACTGAAATCATTGCAGATGCTGACCGTGGGCGCCGCTTCCTGTTTGCCGAAGGATAAGGTCATCTCAATTCTGGAAATACGGACTGTTTTTTTGATCTGCTCCATCCGGCTGATCTCATCAAAGATTTTAACTGAATCAGAAGCGATATAGTTGATCGAAAGATGGGAGGTTTCCAATCCGACCAATCGCATGACTGCCGTATTGTCAATAATAAAATTATAATTTGTCATAAAGGAAAACACACAGACAAAGGACATCAGTGTAACTATGATTAAAATCGTTATATTCTGCCTCATGTTATGCATCAGTATTTTTAAACCCATGAGCAGATTTAGGTTCCATTTGTATTTATCCGCCGGAAAATAATTTTTTTTGAAATTATGGGTATTGATCCCGCTCCGCAGTGCTGTAATCGGCGTTATTCTCTTGATTTTTGCTGCGGTCAGATAAGCAGTTACCGCCACTAAGAACAAAATAAGCATCAGATTTATGATCATTGCAGGAATATTGATGCCGCCGTTCCACTTAAGCCCGATGGAGGATGATACAAGATCGGTAATAATACCGGCGCAGGAGGCTGCAATCATAAGCCCCAGTAAGGTACTGCCCAGAGATATCAGGACAAATTGAAGAACCGTACTGCGTACCAGCTCCTTCCCGGTATAGCCAAGGGCTTCCATAGAGCCGATATTTTGTATGTTTCCCTCAATATATGTGACAACGGCAAAGCGTATTACAGTCAGGGCAATCAGAATAATTATCATGGAGAAAACAATCAGAAATATCATAATAATCTGAAAGAAAAGACTTACTCCCACCTTCATAGAATCAAAGTCCATGGCCGTAATTAAGCTGGTGGAGTCTGTTATCCTTTCGTTAAGCTCTTTTACATACCGGCTGCTGAACTGCCCCAGATCCGTCCCCTCTGACAGAATTGTTTTCAACAGAAAATACCTTGTGCTTTCTTCTTCGTACCGTTGATTGAATTCCTCCTCAAATAAATAGCATTTATAGCAGGGTACATTACTCGGTATCGCAAACATAACGTCCTCCGCAAAGCCATAAATCACATATTGATGTGTTTGTCCGCCGTAGCTTATGGATATCTCATCTCCGGTCCTGTAGCCCTTAGCGATTTTAAGGTAATAGGGAAGGATGATAGAATTGGGAAGCTTACTATCCCCTTCATCCAATATCCTTAATTGTGCTATCTCCTCATTTCTGTCTCCGTTCAGGAACAAAAAGCTCATGAGCTCATCTTTTTTCTTTTGTGTTATGTTTTTTATGGTGGCATTGGCCGATACCGCCTTTACGGTCTCCAGCTTTTCGTATCCATCCATCTGATCCATTAAATCATTTACGGCTGCCTCGTACCTCACCGGAGCAAATATGGTAAAGTCGGAACCCTCCAGCTCACGGTTCTTCCTGTCAAGAAAAGAGTTCATCTCCAATATTACACTGGTACCGATATACAGAAAAATCGCCGCAAATATAATAAGAATAACCAGGGTAACGGTCATACTTTTATTCTTTCTCATATTACATTTTGCTATCATAAATAAATTCATTTTTACCTCCCTTTCTCTGGGCAGCATTGCTTCTTTGGCGGCATCCTTTCGATTACCAGCCCATACGCTCCAGAAATTTTCGAAGGGTATCATGGCGCTCCCTGTCTCCCTTCACATAATAGCCCAGCTCCAGCTCATCCATAATCATTCCATCCTTCAGATACAGAATCCGGTTAGCCCTTCTTGCTGTTTTCATATCATGTGTTACCATGACTATGCTTTGACCGTCCCTGTTAACTTGTGTCATGACATCAAGTACATTTACTGCGTTCTGAGAATTCAGCGCGCCGGTCGGTTCATCTGCAAATACAATCTCCGGTGAATTAATCAGCGCCCGGACAATTGCTACCCTTTGGGCCTCTCCGCCGGACAGCTGGCTGGGAAATTTGTGATAGCATTCCTCATTCAGTCCAACTGCGCAAAGCAGCTCCTTTGCCTTAAGCATCAGCCCCTTACGGTCCTTATTAATCAACAGTCCGCTGATCAGAATATTATCCAGCACACTCATGGTATCATTTAAATACATCTGCTGAAAGATAAAGCCGCAATGCTTGCGCCTAAATATTGCCAGCCTATCATTGTTATAATGGCTGATTTCCTCACTACGGTACCGGATGCTTCCCAGCGTTGGCTTATCCATGCCGGATAAAGCATACAAAAGTGTCGATTTGCCTGAGCCCGAATTCCCCATGATAACGGTAAAATCTCCCTCGTAAATTTTAATATTCAAGTTTTTCAGCACATGCTGCAGCAGGCTTCCGTTTGAATAGGACTTACATAGATTTACTGCTTCCAAAATCTGATTCATCATTTTCCTCCATTCAAAAATAAGACGAAAGGTATTCTTTTCTTACAACCTTTCGTCTTATTATAGCAGTTTGGTATTTACAAGTCTTTTTCCAAACATTATTAAATCCTTAGCTAATTCTTAAATGCAGCGCAAAAGGCAGTAAATTCTATGGGTTAAAAGCTCCCCCTACCTTCTTAATCGTCAGCCTTACGATAAAACCATGGTCCACATGGCACTCCACCGCCCCCTCCATCCCTTCCATGAACTGTCTGGCAAGATATAGTCCAAGACCGGAGCCAGAGCAGGAAGCGGCATTCGTTCCCCGAAAGAATTTCTCAAAGACCAGGGGAAGCTCATTCTCCGATATTCCGCTGCCATAATCCCTGATTTCCATGACGATTGCGTTCTTTTCCTCATAGTAGGTAACATCAATCCCGGTACCTGCATATTTATAGGAGTTATTAATAATATTATCGATCACCTGGTTCAGTCTTAACCTATCACAATAAATCAGACATCCCGGCGGTTCGTTTTTACTATGTATCCGGTTATAATGATTCATGTCGGCCAACATCGGCGGGATGATCGTACTGTATTCCTCCCGTGGCTCAATCCTTAAGACCTCCAGCTCCTCCAGAGTGGCATGGAACAGATTGCTGATCAGCTTATCTATTACATCCGCCTTCTGATGAATCGTGCTAAGCTTGGAGGCTGTATCCTCGTCCTCCACCTTAAGCTCAAGCAGCTCACATAAGGCCTTAATAGTCGAGACAGGTGTTTTAATATCATGGGAAAGCTCCGCAACCAGTTCCTTCTTGCTGATATTGGCCTCATATTCCCCCTGTCTTGCCCTTTTAAGCTCCTCCCGCATCATATCAAAGCTTTCAGTAAAGGCGCCGAAATAATTCGCCCGGTCCATACGAAGCGGAATATCCAGATTGCCGGCGGATATATGATCAGCAAAATGCTCCAGTTCGCGAAACGGCTTTAAAATACGATGGTATATGAAAAACGCAAACAGGTACAAATTCAGCAGGGCAGCCGCAAAAACAGCACCGACCACAAGTGCAAGCTTATGCTTAAGACTCGAGAAGCTTCCTGAATTCTCCGGAAATATGATCTTGCCAAGCAGTCTGTCCCCGTCCATATAGTCCATTATGATATCAGACCTTTGGATTGCATTGTAAAGCTCATTGCTATAGCCGTCTTCTTCCAAAAGCAGGATCCGGCAGTTATAAGCCTCTTCCAGCTCGGATACCGGCTTCGTGGCAAGCCCGGCTTCAACACTTTTATAAATATCATTCAATTCAATAATATCGCAGGCCTGATATTGCTGCCCGGCAATATACCCTTCTGCCAGCCCGAAGCCGAGAAGAAGGCATAGACTTGACAAAAGCAGGATAGATTTCATCTTCATAGCTCCAGCATATATCCGATGCCCCAGACTGTTTTAATAAACTGGGGTTCATTCGGATTCCTCTCAATTTTCTCTCTGATTTTTCGAATATGTACATTCAGGGTCCCGTCACTGAAAAATTCGTCTCCCCATATTTTCTCAAACAGCTCCTCCTTCGAGACCACCTTGTTCCGGTTTGCATAAAGATATACGAAAAGATTATATTCCTTGTTCTTAAGCAGAATTTCCCTGCCCTCCACATAAATCTTCCTCGCACTGTCATCCACTGTAATTACCCCGTCATCCTTCTTACTGATCTCCGAGGCATCATAGCGTTTTAGAATAACCCTGACCTTTGCCAGCAGCACACTGAGGGAATAGGGCTTCTTAATGTAATCATCTCCACCTATATTCAGAGCAATCAACACATCATCGTCGCTCTGCCTTGCACTGATGAATAAAATCGGAATACTCAGCTGTTCCCTTAGCTTTTTACAAAGAGCAAAGCCGCTCTCATTCTCCAGGTTTATGTCCAGCAGGATAGCCTTTACCTGATGCTCGTTAAGAAATGTGAGACATTCCTGTGAATTCTTAACGCAGGACGAGGTGACGCCAAACATATTAAAATATTCACAGGTGGCTGCCGCCAGCTCCGTTTCATCGTCTATGATAAGACAGTCATATTTCATATCCATCTCCATTCTGCCGCAAACCGTAAATTTGGGCGGCAGTACAAATTTATCGCGTAAAGTCCTAAGCTTTTACACCAATCTAATAAAAATCATACCAGACTATTCCTTTGAAATCAAGAAACCTACTTTATAATTTATTATTGACAGAAGCCTGAAATTAACTTAATATTATGTAAAGTTTATACAGATATGTCAGGGTATGCCCTGAAACTCCCTTACACGCATCCGGTTAAGCTGCCTGGAAGAAAGCTTCGGGAATCCCCGTCTGATTACCGGAGGTATTGCCATGAAATACAAAGAAAAGCTCGCTAAAATAATACGGATATTGACCATTGCACCCATGGGTGCCCTATTCCTGCTAACCATATTGTATCTCGTAAAAAAAGAGGACTTCGGAAGCTTCCTTTCCTACGTCCTCTCTGTCATATATCTGACACTGCTTCCCGCATCGGCCTATCCGCTGCAGCCTTATATTCCGGTCTTCAAGGATAAAGGCCGGGAGGGCCAGCGCAATCTTGCCATTGTTATGGCTACTGTCGGTTACCTGTGCGGTATTATCTCAATTACCCTATTACAGGGAAGCCTGATGCTATGGGTTATCTATCTTACTTATTTTATCTCCGGTATCGTTATCGTTATTTTTAATAAACTACTTAAAATCCGGGCCAGCGGCCATGCCTGCGGTATTGTCGGCCCTCTCGCCCTCGGCATATATTTTATGGGCTTAGGGGGCCTGATTACCGGTATCCTGGTTTATGTCCTTGTCTGGTGGTCAAGCCTTATGCTAAAGCGGCATACCATATCCCAGCTTCTGTGGGGCAGCATCATACCCCTGGCCGCACTTGCCCTTGCCCATATACTGACGGTATTGCTTTGATTATAATTCAGCTCTTCTTTTCCTTTCTCCTTCGCACACATTCTGCCAGAAGATATTCAATCTGTCCGTTGATTGACCGGAAGTCATCCTCTGCCCAGGCCGCCAGATCATTCCACAGGCTGGGTGAAAGCCTAAGAAGAAGCTGTTTTTTCGATTTTTCCTTTTCCTTGAGGTCTTTTTCTTTTTTCAATATTTCCTGCTCCATCTCCCTTATTTTATCAAGGCGGGCCTTAAGCAGTTCCTCTTTCGCCTCCATTTTATTATCCATCTTTATTCAAATCTCCATTCCGCTATCAGCCCTCACAAACAAGGGCAGCACAACTTAGCCGCCGGATTAATAAATCGTTCCGGTATTTACAACTGGCTGGGCATCCTTATTACCACAGAGAACTACCAGCAGATTACTTACCATGGCTGCCTTGCGTTCCTCATCCAGTACCACAATGCCCTCATCACCCAACTGGTCAATCGCCATCTTAACCATACTGACTGCGCCCTCTACAATCTTCTGGCGGGCAGCTATTATAGCTACGGCCTGCTGTCTTTGCAGCATCGCAGCAGCAATTTCCTCCGAATAGGACAGATGAGTAATTCTTACCTCCTTGATCTCCAGCCCGGCTTCCTTTACTCTTTGCTGAAGCTCCTGCTTCATACTGTCCGCAATCTCCTGGCTGCTGCCTCTTAAGGTCTTTTCATCCGCGTCATTTTCCATGCTGTCATAGGGATATAATCTGGCGATATTACGAATCGTAGAATCACATTGAATGGACAAAAAGGCCTTATAGTTTTCCACGGAAAACACTGCTCTGGTCGGGTCGTTGACTCTCCAGATTACAACTGCTCCGATGATAATCGGATTACCCAGTACGTCATTTACCTTCTGTTTCTCATTATTCAGGGTCAGAGTCTTTGTGGATATTTTCTTTCCCGCAGATGAAGCTGTACTGGTGTGGGCAGAGCTTCCCACAGATGCCGCCGCTACAGACGAGATGGAAATCGTTGTTGCACTGGCAGGATTAAAAGCACCGGCAAATGGATTGGTAAAGTAAAAGCCCTCCTGCTTGATGGTGCCGTAATACTTACCGAACAAGGTCATAACCAGCGCCTCATTCGGGTTGATAATATGAAAGCCTCCCAGCAAAATGAACAGGACAATTATTAAGATAATTCCGGCGATCAGTAAAAAGCCTCCCAGTGCTGCAATGCCATGATCCAGATTGATCCCTCCGAAGATGATCATCAGAATGGATAAGGCGAAGCCGGCAAGCTCTAACAGCAGCATAATTCCTCCGCTGAAGGGATGAAGCTCCTTTTCTTCAATAATATTCATGTTACTGTTGCTACCTTCCTGCTTCATAAACAATTCCTCCATGTATTATATTGTATTGATATCATTGTGATATCATAATAATATATAATAACCATTTTGTCAATTAGCCCCCGATTAGAATTTCATTAGAAGCACAGAAAAAGGCCTTCACGCCCCAGTTGACAAAAAACTGGTCTGTGAAAGCCTCGAAGAATGAGTTGGTATATTGAGTTTTCAGACAGGGCATTCGACTATTTGAGATTTATGGTAAAGGAACGGGTACGTTGTACTAATCAGGCATATCATATATTTCCCTATAAGCCTCCTTCTTTCTTAAATCAAGAAAGTCCCGAAGCGTATGTCCATCTTCATATTTCCACAGACTTACAAAGGTAGGCTCCACTTCAATCACAACCTCTTCACCCCTACTTAGGGCGACATCCTGTACACCTTCCCCACGGCTTAAGCACAGCTCTTTATTTTCTGGCTTATCCTGCGGATATTTGCCTGTATGCCCTACCCCTTCCAGCTGGATGTTGTTGACGCGCATCGCCACATTGGGATAATAGACCGTCCGGCCATAATTTATAAAATCCTCCTTTGGCTGAAGGTAAATTTTCTTATGACGCAACAGGCAGCTTAAGCATTGCAGCGTAACTTTATTGTCGTTGCCCGCGACCATAACCTTAATGCTGCTACCCACCAGCAAATGAAAAACCTCAGCCTCCAATTCCTGATAATCAATTACCATATTGCAACCCTCCTTATCCTGGCAAAGCATATACTGTACTTTTTGCCTGAAATTATATCTGCTTCAAGTAATAATTATATGCATCATAAACCTGTTTAGATTAAAATTTCTGATCAGAAAAACATTTCACCGATATTTTTTAGAACGGAACTGTTATATGCCCTGGCATGCTCCAGGGAAAAGCTTAATGTAAAATAAAAGGTACTTCCCTTGCCTGCCTCACTGCTCACTCCGATGCTTCCGTGCATCAACTCCACTAATTGCTTACTGATGGCGAGGCCAAGCCCGGTTCCTCCATATCTTCTGGTTTTGGAGCCGTCCACCTGGCTAAACCGCTTAAACAGCCTGTCCTTATTCTTATCCGAAATACCGATTCCGGTATCGGATACGCTGAACTTTAAGGTGACCGAACGCTCCGTCCTTGATTGCATTTCCACATTCAAGCTTATTTCACCCTTATTTGTGAACTTGATGGCATTTGATATCAGATTATTCAAAATCTGGCGAAGGCGGTTCGGGTCTCCGGTTAGAATTTTGGGTATTCCGGGTGCTACCATACTGCTAAAGCCAAGGTTCTTATTGCTGGCTATCTTCGCATATAATTTTGCCGTATCCTCAATCAGATGGTTCAGATCAAATTCAATAGTTACAATTTTTAGTTTTCCTGCTTCTATTTTCGAGATGTCCAGGATATCATTAATAATTTGCAGAAGTTCAAATGCACTTGATTTAATCATCTCCGCATCCTCCTTCTGATCCTCGGTGAGCTCGGACAAAAGCAATAGGTTTGCCATCCCTACAATTCCGTTGAGGGGTGTACGAAGCTCATGGCTCATATTCGCCAGGAATTCACTCTTAAGACGGTTTGCCGCTTCTGCCGCTTCCTTGCTTTTCTGGAGCTTTCCCTCATATTCCTTCTGCTGTGTTATATCCTCAATTACCATGAGCCGCTGGTTTTCATTCAGACTTGCCAGCGGTATGAAGCTGACACGAAGCCAAAGTGTCACCAGATTACTGCCCTTCGATATCACATGCTGCAGTATGGTATTGTTACCGGACTTCTCCCGTTGAAATGCCTTTTTCATTGCCTTGCGTATCTTGCACACAAGACATTTCTCTCCCTCGGTACAGCCATTTTCATAGCTGTTTAAGCAGTTGGTGATATCGCCAAAGCGAACGTCGGTAATATCCTCCCTGTCAATCCCAAACACGTTAAAAAAGGCTCCATTGGTCCATTTGATGTATAATTTGCTGTCAACTATACAAATTGCCTGGGGCAAGGCTTCGAGAACATTCTTTAGATTATTTTTTTCTCTTCGGATGTCCTCCTCCATGTGTTTTATCCGGTCGATATCCCGGAATACGATTACTGCTCCTTCAATCTCTCCGGAGCCATTAACAATCGTAGAGCAGTTGGCTGAAACAAATATAACATTACCGTCCTTCTTTACCAGAGCCGAATAATTTTGAAGGCCTACTGCGCATACGCTTTCCAGGGCCTTTTGTATCGGAGTTACAATCCCTTCCTTGGTGAGAAAATCAATCAGATGGAATATTTCATCAAAATGTCTTTCCATCGCCTGGGTGCTATCCCAGCCAGTCAGCCTTTCCGCTGTGGCGTTCATGAATATAACATAGCCCTTAATATCTGTTATGATAACTCCTTCGCCTATGCATGCCATTGCATGGGACAGGACTTCGGTTTTATTCGTTGTGTTCACTTTCTTCTGCATTTTTCCCCCATTCCTGCACATGCTTCCAGAACTATTATGTAAAGACATGCGCATTTATAAGGCCTGCGCCAAAATGCTCCAGACATGGCCTTATCATTATCCTTTTTGTACTGTAAAGCAAATCCGGAACCGTCAGTATCCTTGCCTAATTTTGCTAATATCATACTTGATTTAGGAATTAAGTCCTAGTTATAAATGACGGAATATGCGGGAAAAATGTCGGATATTATAAGTTATTTAAAAATATGTGCAAAAAAATAGAAAAGGGGAGTAATTCATTGCTTTTTTCTTAAATACTGCTTTCTGTAAACTGAAAAAGGAACTCCGGTGTATTTTTTAAAAACCTTATTAAAATAGCTATAATCTCGATAACTGAGCTGTAGGGCTACCTCATAATTCTTCTTATCTGCATCTCTTAAAAGCTGCTTTGCCCTCTCCATCTTAGCCATTGTTATATATTCCAATAAGGTGATTCCAATTCGGTGCTTAAATATCTCGCTTAAATGTGCTTTGCTGATATACATTTTTTCAGAAATATATCTGACGGAAAGCTCTTCATGGATATGTACCAATATATACTCACAGGTGTTTTTTATTATCGTATTATCATGACAGGGCAGAAAGCGCCTGATCACCGATAGCAGCTCCTCGATTAGCGTATGAACTGCTTCTTGTATTTTATTCCAGTCATCACAGTTGCTAATATGAAAATCATGGAACTGCCGGATATTATAAAAAAGCGGCAGCCATTCATATTGCTTTAGAATTTGATTCAAGATATCCAGCAGAGTATTCTTTAATATGAGCAACGCCCTGTTATTATCGTTATATAAAATTCCTTCCATGGAGTCAATCATCTCGGATATCAACCGGTATACTTTATCCTCCCCATGGCAGATGCATTGGGCTATGTATGCCACATCGATGGAGGAGGAATAGGTTTCTTCCATAAACTCCTCCAGCCTTATCAGCTTCTGTTCCTGCCTGTAGCGTTGTTCCAGATACCGTCTGACCCTGTCAAGAAGCTGCCTTAGCTCTGTTTCCTCTATATCCTTGCTAACGTAATCAAATACTCCGTATAAAATTCCCTGCCTTGCATAGGCATACTCCGTATAGTCGCTAAGCAGCACCACACAAGGAGCAAGCTTTCTTTCGCTGATAATTCGCAGCAGCTCAATCCCATCCATACATGGCATCTTTATATCGACAAATACAAGGTCAATCTGTACTGACTCCAGCTTATCCAATGCATCCAGCCCGTCCCTCGCCTCCTCGACTATGGTAAAGCCGCTGTCCCATACATTCAGGCGCTTAAATACCCGGCGGAATATCTCAACATCATCAACTATCATAACCTTATACATTGCAATCCCCCCTGTCGCAAGCTTTATCACGGAACGACAGGCAGGGTAAAGTATACTGTGGTTCCCTTATCTTTGATGCCCTCAATCCATACTTTTCCCCCATGCTTGAGAATTATTTTCCGTACCGTAGCTAATCCGATGCCACTGCCTTCAAATTCTTCCGACGAATGGAGACGTTCAAAAACATGAAATAATTTACCTGCCAGCCGATTATCAAAGCCCACCCCATTATCACCAAAGGAAATGATAACTTCCTCCGAAAGAAGCGCATGCTGCACACGGATGACCGCCCTTTCCCGGGTTTTCGTAAACTTGATTGCATTAATAAGTACATTCTCTATGACCATTCTTATCAGTATTTCATCCGCCCATATAAAAGGCAGCTCCGGCTCCAGGAATAGCTCAATTCTTCTGTCCTGGACATCGGAAATTAGTTTCTCATAGGAGCTTTCAATCAATTCTTTCAGATTAATCTGTTTTTTGTCCACCGTACGGTCAGCGGTCATCGCATATTGCAGCAGCCTGGTAACCATTGCCGTGGTATTCCTGCTGATTTTCCCGATTTTATCCGTCAGCTCCATCATTTCTCCCTGCATCCGACCAGAATATTCCTCTGTCAGTATTTTGGCATAGAGCTCAATTGCCCGAAGTGGTGATTTCAAATCATGGGATACCATATAGGTGAAGGCCTCCAGCTCCTTTACCGCCCGCTCCAGCTCCACGGTACGTTCCTTTGCTATTTCCTTTTCCATTTGATACCTTTGGCTAAGCAACGCAAGTCCTGTTCCAAAAAACAAACATATTACGGCGACCTCCTCAAAACTGGTCATGTTCTGATGCAGCAGCGCAGGCAGGGACTTGCCTTGCTCCGTAATATCCCGGTCCACAACTACCAGGAAGCACATCAGTAAGCCATAAGAAAGTGTGCCAAGGATAATTCTTAAATTATACTGCGAATATTTTGAGATTTCTAATTGGAATATTCTTCTGATAAACGAAAGTAACAGCAATGCATTACATACTGCCAAAAGTATGGTTTGAAACGCTGCATTCTTAAGCAGCAGTATCAATACTGTCCGAAAAGTAAGATCGGATAGCAGCTTATGTCTTAAGATTAGTGTGTTCTGTTGAATAATAAAGGGACATGCCGCAAGATAAATCGGCATAAACAATGCGATATATTTGATATGGGCCAGGATTAGCCTTCCATAATATCTATAATCTCCAATAGCCTTACCGGTGTTTTTGCCGATAAACATAAGCCATAGCATAAGGTCTGCCGCCGGAATGAAGCCTGTCCAGCCATGATAAGCGCTGATATAATGCGGATTTATTATAAGTCCGCAAACCGTACTGAAAATTCCATACCTGCTTCCCCAAGCCAGGGTAATTACCAGGGACGGAACAACACCACCGTTCAGCAGATGAATATTATCTCCCCCTGACAGAGCGATACATAGCAGGCCTACCGTACATCCCAGCTGCCCTGTCAGAACAGAGATTACCAGCCGGTAGCTTAAACTTTTATCAAAATGTCCGTATTTGTTCCCATGTCTATCAGCCAAATCACTTATTCTTCTCCTTAGTAACTAATAATACTTTTAACTGTTATATTATAAAATACTGCATGGCTAAATTCAACACCACCGGAGTCCTATTGAAAGCCCCGATAAAAGGGAAAGAGAACCAAACCCTTCCAGTCTGATTCTCTTTAAGAAGCATTGCTGTGTTTCACTTTCAATATCAGCTTATTCGGATAGCTCCTTAAGCCTTTTTTTAATTGCCTCCGGATCACCCTTGCATTCCTCAATAATCTCACTTACCCGCTCATATCCATATTTTTCAGTATATCCTGTTGCAAAGGCATAGGATTTATTCAAAAGCTCCAAGCATCTTTCACGGTCCGGCCGCAGCAGCTCCACACATTTGGTACGAAACAGCAGCACTGCCCTATTAAGAAGTGTCAGGCTTTCCAGCAGACAGTCCGCAATCAGGGGCAGGAAGGCATTCAGCTCAAATTCCCCATGGGAGGCTGCCGCCGTAATGGCAGAATCATTGGACATCACCTTAATTGCCACCTGAATTACCATCTCGGGGATTACAGGATTAACCTTGCCCGGCATAATCGTGCTCCCCAGCTGCAAAGCTGCGAGTTTTATCTCTCCATATCCTCCGTGGGGACCGGAATTCATCAGGCGAAGATCATTGGCAATCTTCATTAAATTCACCGCCAGTGCCTTAAGCAGCCCGGATACCTCGACAAATACATCGTTATTCTGGGTGATATCCATCGGATATTCCGCCATGGCAAGGCCGATATCCGTTAGCTCCCGAAGCTGTTCGATCACACCATAGCAGTATTTGCGCCGGGCATGCTCGGAGGTTCCTACGGCAGTTCCTCCAATATTGACCTGGCGCAGGCGTTCCTCTACCTTATATAAGCGCCAGCGATCCCGCGCAATGGCCTGTGCATAGGACCCGAACTCCATCCCCAGGGTAATGGGGATGGCATCCATCAGCTCGGTACGGCCTAATTTCTTAATCGTATCAAATTCATTCTCTCTTTCCTGAAGTGATGTCTGAAGCCTGGAACAGCCCTCACTAAGCTCCCGAAGCAGCTCCACGGAGGCAATACGCAGCGCTGTGGGATAGACATCATTTGTGGACTGTCCGCGGTTGATATCCTCCAGAGGGTGGACCCGTTCATAATCCCCGCAGGCCTTGCCCAGTATTTGCAGCGTAAGGTTGGCAAGTACCTCATTTACATTCATATTGGTGGAGGTACCGGCTCCGCCCTGAAGGGCATCCACCACAAACTGGCCGTCGGCCTCACCGGACAAAACCACATCGCAGGCCTTTATGACTGCCCGATAAACCTCCCTATCCCCAATGGAGAGCCTTTCATAGGTCATAGCCGCAGCCTTCTTTACCTTGACTACCGCATAGATCAGACGCAGATTGGTCCGCTTATAATCCAAAGCAAAGTTCTCTCTGGCACGGGCGGTCTGGCTTCCATATAAGATATCATCCTCAAGCTCGATTTCACCGAGCTTGTCCTTCTCGACACGCATCCGCTCATTCCTCCAGCTCTGCCAGCAGATGGGGAAAGGGCTCCAGACTCCGCCTTAAAATCCCCTGCATATAGGCAATCAAAATTCCGTAATTGGTCATAGGTATGTTTTGGTCCTGAGCACATTTTAAACGGAATTTTACTTCCCGTTCCGGCAGCATACAGCCGCCGCAGTGTACAATTAATTTATATTTTGTCAGGTCCTCAAAGAATTCTCCTCCTGAGGTAAACTCAAAATTCAGCTCTTTCCCTGTATACTTGCGAATCCATCGGGGAAGCTTTACCTGCCCGATGTCATCACACTGTCGGTGATGGGTACATCCCTCCGATATCAGGAGCGTGTCCCCCTCCTCAAGCTTGTCCAACACCGCAGCCCCCTTCACTGCCTCTGTAAGCAGACCCTTATATCTGGCAAAGAGGATGGAGAAGGAGGTTAGCATAATATCTCTTGGGGTATCGGCACTAACCTTGGCAAATACCTGGCTGTCCGTAATAACAAGCTTTGGTCTTTTTCCTAAACTCTCCAGTGTTTCCCTTAGTTCAAATTCCTTGACCACAATTGCTGTCGCATCAGCCTCCAGAATATCACGGATTGTCTGCTGCTGGGGCAAAATCAGCCGTCCCTTTGGAGCGGCCTTATCAATCGGAGTCACCAGCACCACGAAATCGGAAGGGTTAATCAGATCACCGACGATCTTTAGCTTCTGGTTATCTCCCGGTGCAAGAGCGGCAATCTTATCCTTTAGTGCCTCGATGTTGGTCCTGCTCCTGGCACTGACATAAATCTCGCGCATATTTGCCGGCCTTAATTCCTTCAGCAAATCGGATTTATTATATACCACGATATATTCTATTTGCTTTTCCTCAAAAAGGGCAATCAACTCCTCATCCTCCCTTGCCTTCCTCAAAGCTGCATCTACCACCAGCACCGCTATGTCCGTCTTATTTAAAACCTGTTTCGTCTTCTTTATTCTAAGCTCGCCCAGGCTTCCCACATCATCAATTCCCGGTGTATCGATAATCATAACCGGACCCATGGGAAGCAGCTCCATCGCCTTATACACGGGGTCAGTCGTCGTCCCCTTAACCTCGGATACGATTGCCAGCTCCTGTCCGGTTACGGCATTTACAATGCTCGACTTGCCTGCATTTCTCTTGCCAAAGAAACCGATATGCACCCTGTCCGCTGCCGGTGTATCGTTAAGTCCCATTTATCTCACCTGTATCCTTCCTTGCTATACTCAAGATATAAAAATCAGTTATATTTTATATAGCATAACTTTGGCTTTCATGCAAGTAGGGACTGGGATAAGGGACATCTAGCCAGGCATAAGCAGGTATGCACCTCCTAACTATTGGCAAACTTCATCAGTTCATAATTAAAATCATCCCTTTGGTCATAGAATGTTGCATGACCGCTGAATTCAAAGGGCAGCAGTACGGCATTCTTAATCATTTTCTGCTGAATCTCACCTAATTGGAATGGAACCACCTTATCATGGATGCCATGAATGATCAGCGTAGGCACCTGAATCTTGCCCAAATCCGAGAATAACACCTCATTAATCCAGGTATAGGAGATTGCGGCAGTCGCCCAGCCTGCAGCCTGCAAGCCCAGCTGGAAGAACCAGTCGGAAAAGGCATTGGTAATATGCTGAAAGAAAAACATATCCCCAAAGTTTTGCAGCATCTGCGGACGATCGGTAAGGGTTCCGTGGATAATATCGAGTACCGCTTCCTTATCCAGTCCGTATGGAAAATCAGGCCGTTTAATCAGGCTGGGAGCCGCAGCTGCAAACAGGGCCAGCTTTGCTACGCCATGTCCATTATGCCGCGCCATATACCGGATTGCAATTGCTCCCCCGGTTGAATGCCCGGCCAGTGTTATGTTCTTTAATCCCAGCGCATCAATTACATTCCTGACATCGTCTGCCAGCGTGTCATAATCATAGCCCTGAAACGGTTTATCGGAATTGCCAAAGCCTCTGGTATCAATGCCGATACAGCGAAACCCGTAATTGGGAAGCTGGTCCAGCTGGTACTCAAACAGCTTATAATTTGCCGGCCAGCCGTGCAGAAACAGGATTGTCTTCTCGTACTCCGGATTAAGATCTTGTACAAAAATTTTAACATCATCTTTTCCGTTCACAAAATACCCCATGAAAATCCTCCGTAGAAAACTCTTTATTCCCATAGTATTAAGGCAGGCATGATTTTGTTAATCCTTTCCCGTCTTTATTTCACATCAGCTTGCATAGTATGAATTATAAGTAAATGGGATATTGTTCCTAGAACAAATCTATGTTATACTGGAAGTATCTTGAATTTCATATTCCATTTTCTCAACTGTATTACAGCATTCACATTCTAGATAAGGCAGGCGCAATCAGCAGATGAAGCTTTATGACATACCAGTTAATACACTTGTTGAATTACAATTTTATTACATGGATGAAAGACATATGGTAAGTTCCGCATTACTTTATAAATATGCAGATACCGTATACGTTACAGCAGTAAAAAGTGCCGGAAAAACAATTCCTGCGAAGAAATTGAAGAATTTCGACCTAATTTATAAAAATGATGCTGCTGTGTATTCTTTTAGCGGCCTAAATCCCCGCTCTGTCTCTTATAGCGGCCAAAACCTGTATGCCCTTCAGACGGAGCAGGAGGCAAAGCCCATCGGCCACAGAAATGCCTACCGTCTATTAATCGGCAGGCCCGTTACCGCAAAGATTATTGCTGCCGGTAGCCCCAGGTATATCAGCTGCATTCTTAAGGATATCAGTATGACCGGAATGGGGATCATAAGCAAGGTCAAGATTGAGGAATTTGCTAAAATTGAAATTTCATTCAGCGTCAATGAGAATTCACAGGAAACGCTCACTGCAAGCATTATCCATACCCGTGAATTCAGAAGCGGAAACGGCTATCTGTATGGCTGCGAATTCGATAACCCCAATGAAATCATCGGAAAGTATATTGCCAGACGACTGGAGATGATAAGGGAAAAAGCCGAATAGCTTTCCGATATCATCGTGTTTCTTCCTTATCTTTTTCCGTATCCTTCTCCGCCATATTCCTGACCAACTCAAAGGCTCCTGTACTGGCCAGGCCGCTTGCCATACCTCCGAGTAATATCTCCGGCGTGAATACCCATCCCTTGAGCCAGGCATTTAAAAAAATACCTATCACTGCCATGATGAGCGGTATGTATTTGTTCGGGATAAAATCCAGGCTGTTCTTGATGATATATCCCAGACAAAGACAAATTGCCATAATGATAACTACTACATACTGGCTTAAGATTTCCATAAAAACCACCTCTCCGTTTCTTCCGGCTTACCGGACTTCAATAACAAGAATTCCACTTTTCCTGTTATAACATATGCTTATACTTAGGGCCGTATGCGGACAATGTTATCACGTCTTTATCATTGTTCCTGCCGTCTCAGCTATTATAAAGCCCGCAGAGAAGAATTGTATCTTTCCTGCGGGCTTTTGATATTGGTATCCCTGTTTTATTAATTCATTGCAACACCGTTTACATACAGAGTATGTCCATTGGTATTAACATTGCTCATGCTTCCGTTAAACTCTGTAATATAGCTGTCACCGGTAAGTGTCCAGGTACTTGTTGAATCAAGGGTTACACTAAGTGCCGAAGCACTGGTGCCATCCGAATTGATTGCTCCTGTATAGGTTGAGGAGGTCTTTATTGTCAGGTTTAGCTTGGAGATCTTGTCAACGGTAATATTACCGGATATTGTCTGGTTATTGACTGTAAAGGTACAGTTACCGCCATTTGCTCCAGCGCTGCCCCAGCCTCTTGAACCATCATTTCCGGCTACGACCAGAAGCTTTGTACCATCTGCAAGCGTAAGGGCTGCTTTACTAAGCGTAATCACACAATCCGTATTGGTAACATAGAACATATCCCCGTTTCTGGAGGTAAGTGATCCCCCTGTCATGGTAAAGCTGCTGTTTCCTACCTCCGCATCGCCGGACATGCTCTGGTACAGCATCACATTATGAATATTTTCACTGCTTGCCGAGCCATAAGTTCCCGACATAGCTCCTGTGATAATGCAATTATTCAGCGTTACGGAATTTAATCCTTCCACAACAATTGCTTCGGAATCATTTGCCGTCAATGTGGCATCATTCACTGTAATATCTGCGGTGCTGTATACCGCTGGTGCTCCCGACGAGCCGCTGGTAGTGTAAGTACCTCCATTAACCGTCAGGGTTCCGCCCCCTCTGTCACTGCGGATTGCCGCCTTGACCTTGGAGGTTACGGTAAGATTGGTAGCATTGAGAATACCTCCTCCTGCGACCTCAATCCCTCCTGCATTACCTCCCGATACATTAATTATTGTATCCTTGATATTAATTGTTGCTCCATCGTAAGCAAAAACACCGTTTGAGCCTTCCGTCGTTGCCGTAACACTGCCTCCGGTGATATTCAGAGTTGCACCACCCAGTGCCAGCACCGCCGCAT
Organism: Bacillota bacterium; assembly: GCA_023407175.1. The sequence goes on along the minus strand of JAEYMU010000026.1, from coordinate 21,245 downwards.
TCAAACCGTAAAAGCTGCTTGCATCACTATTGGAGGCAGCCCCTCCCGTTTTGCTTACCGTTACATCGGTTAATGAGGCGGTTATTTTATTATCTGCTCTGATTGCATTTTCATCCGCATTTGCAGAAGTATAGGTTCCACCGGTCAGTGCTTCTCCATCTGTCAGATTATATGCACCGGTTCCCGTACTGACACTGGTGCTTCCGCCTGTTCCTCCAGTGCCTCCCGGCTGGCCTGTGCCCGCCTGACCCGCTCCCAGGATAACAACGGATACCAGATTATCAGTGCTTGTCTTATAGGTTACCTTTAATATGCTTCCCTCCACAATATCAGACAAAGACGCCGTATTATCTGTGGTGGTCGTTGCAGAGGTACTGCTGCCATCGGTTTTGTCGCCCGGCCCCTGCATACTCTCCTTGGAAAGAATACTTGTATCTGAAATTGTAATGGTCACTGTCTCTCCCGTCAGAGTCAGCAAATCCGGTGTTTCTCCCGCCTGACCTCCCGTCTGGTTTGCAGCACCTTGGTTATTATTTGTATTCCCGGAGGCTGATCCAGGGGCAGTTTTCGAAGCATCCGAGGATGGCGCAGACGTGGACTGGGCTGCTTCCGGGGTTCCGCTGGGTTGAGCTGGAGTCCCACTAGGCTGGGCTGGAGTTCCGCTGGGCTGACTTCCGCCTTGTTCCTTTAATGTACCGAGGGCAAGTGTTATCTTCTTACCATTTACAGCCGTTACCTTGCCATATATGGTTGTTTCCACTGCTTTGACGGTTACCTTACAGGTATATTTCTTGGTACCTACCTTACCTGTAATTGTTGCCGTTCCTTCTGCCTTGGCAGTTACTTTTCCTTTACTGGATACAGACGCAATTGACTTGTTGCCGGAGGACCAGGTCACGGTCTTTGTTGTTCCTTTTACCTTTAATTTGTAGGTGTCTCCAACCTTCAGGGTCAGCTTGGTTGCATTCAGCTTTACCGTTGTTGACGCATCGGCAACTGTGACATTATTAAATGCAGGCATAACTGAAGGTGCCACCATGGATAATATTAATGTAACTATTATCAGCAGGCTGGCTGTTTTACATTTTTTCATTTTCCATCTTCCTTTCGTGATTGATATAATAATGGTATTTTCCATACAGATTTCTTCCTGCATTGGAAATATTATCTTTATATCTTAATCATACAAAGGCTATATGATGGACTTGTGATGGAAATATGTTGGTATTTTAAAGTTTTTGAGGGGAAGCCATTTATAGCTGTCATTTACCCATGCTGCATTTAACATATCAATTTATTAATTACAATCCACATTTTTCTTAAATATATTTTTACTTATATATTCCTCCGGATTATCGATGATTTTCTCATATTCAGTTTTATGAATTCTCTGTGATTCAAAATCAATTTTTACGTCCTCAAGAAATTTATTAAAGTCCGGATTTTCATCACTTAATTTGTTCATTGTTTCCCAATCCAAATTACTTTTAGTTTTAGATGGATATATAATTTTAGAGGAATCAATATCCTCTAAGTCTAAATGTATTATACCGATGCCAAATGACATTGATAATCTTTCTAACTCATTGAGCAAATCATCATCTTCCTGTATAAAGGGAGTAACTAAATAGCCTTCATTTGCCCAAGATGAATTAGAAACAGCCTGAAAAAATGATTCTCTATAGGTTGCTTTATTTATACTTTTTTTTAGTTCAAAAGAATAAAGCTTTAAAATATTATTTTCTGAAATACGATTAAAATCAATTAATCCTTTATTCCAATCATTAAGAGGCAAATAAAAACCTACCATATCTGGATGTAACCATTCATTATAACCTTTTTTGGACGATTTTTCATGGTAAATTGTTTTAGTTAAAACCCCTTTACCGCCTTTAAATAATGGATTAGAATAAACAAAATATGCTAATAAAGGATGAAGTATTCTTTCTTTAAAATCTGGCTGAAGCATCTTATTTTCACTTTTAGTCCGTAATTTATCGATTATATCATTTGGTAACGTTTGTTGTTTAGCTGCCAAGTAAAAACGAGTTGGTCTTTGCCCTACTTTAACAAAAACAGTATTTTGATTATCTCTAACCTCTACAAAAAGTCTTGCTCCCAGAGTTTGCCAAGGTGTTTTCCCTACCGATCTCAGTTTACCATTTAAGCCCAATTCTTTTGCACTATTCCAAATCTCTTGGTAAGTCATTGGTACATTTGACTGCAAAAGTACTTCTTCAGCTAAATTCAAAAAAGTATACGCCATAAAGCCTCCACAATATTTCGAATAGTAAAATCATCCACATTCACCTAAGATATTACCAGTACGCTAATATTTTTACATTATATACCTTTATATCTATTTTCGCAAACATAAAAAAACAAGGGTTTCAAAGCTTATCCAAGCTTTGAAACCCTTATTTTAACAAGTGCGAGGTATTTCCCGCATTATGCAGTCAAGGGGACTTGAACCCCTACCCAGAAACCCGGACTAGATCCTTAGTCTTATAAGATCGTTTTTTTGCTTTATATTGCTTTCGAATTTGCCTTATTCTATGTTGTTTTCAAGGGTTTTATTTTTTATTTATTCATATTTCCATTACTTTTTATCATAGTTGCATTCCAATTGCATTCCAAAATATTAAATAATAAACTCTCGTTTATAATCAATTAATATTATCCAAATTTGATTTCATTTGAGTAGACCAATATCATCAATCAATATCCAAACAAAACATTTCATTAACTTCTATATCACTTAAGATGCATTTTTTATTATGGTCTTCTTTCCATAACCGTATAGTTTTATCTCTCGTTTGTTTAATCCTTTATTGTTCCTTTTCATCCGCTTCTTCCTTCTCTAATTCGTCTATCTTACGATCTATTCTACGGATCAAGTCATCTATCTCCGGATTTCTGTCAAATATATTGTTAATTAAGTTATTATTATTTGGTTCTATTATTTTCTTCATTTTAACAAATTCGTCTATTTTAAAATATTCAATATGATGATCCGTTTCATTAATGCTACAATGATGGTACATATCAATAGTCTTCAAAGTATTTTCGTGTAAAATACTTTGTATTTGTATACCTTTCGATGTCAATAATAATAATTCATTTTCAGTGATATCATAGTTATCATCCTTATTTTTAGAGAAACATTCTAAGAATTCTCTTGAAATATTCTCTTTAATATTTTGAAAAACAAATGTATCTACATGCGATTTTAGTGTCTCTATGAGATACTTTCCATAACGATTTTCAAATGCGCTTAGGCTGCTTATCGTAAACACCAATCTTATATTCACATTTTTACAAATATAAAGTAATTGTTCCAAATATGGATACTTTTCAGCCAACAAAAAATCATCCCATATAAAAGAAAATATCGGCCATTTTTTATCTCTAAAACTAATTCTTTCTGATGCTAAGACTTGAAATAATTGAGTTATAAAAGTAAAAACAATAAGAGATGGATAAAATTTTTCTTCTTCAAACTGTACAAAAAATGCGGTCTTGGCTTTGCTTAATTCCTCCATATCAATACTATCTTTGCACAAAATGGATGAAAACTTCTCACCCATTGAATATGTGCGAATTTTTTGATAAAAAACAGATAATATACTATTGCGTGTATCATTTGGAGCATTTAATGTGCCTGCAATATAGGAATAGGCATAGTCAAAGTTATTTTTCTTGAGTTCAAAATAAACCTTTAGAAAGGATGTTGATAAGAAACGTTCAAAACCCACAGAAGCTATTTGAAAAACACTTTTTAAATTTATTTGGTTAATATTAACTGCTTCCTCAAATAATATTAACGAAATTCCTACCAATAAATCCTTAGATGCAATATCCCAAAACGGATCATTATCTTTATTATCCTGCATAAAAATATTGTTAGAAATATCTACGAGCAACCCTATTGATTTATCAATATCACCTATTTTATAATACTTATACGGAAGTAACAAAGGATTCCAACTATCACTTTCGGTATCATTTCTCAAATTCAATAAAACTATATTATATCCATTTTCAATAAGTTCTTTATTCATAGAATCTAGTATATGACATGTAGGATCTACCACTAAAAACGATCCTTGAGATTTAATAATCATTTGAATATCTGGAATAACTATATTATTTGTTCGCTTATTACTACTCTCTCCAATAATAAATTTATAATCTGCATCTAGACTAGCGATATTATTTTTAATCATAAAATCCTCCTTATTTAATCTTTAAAGATTTTGATCCTTTATCATCAAGATCATTTGGGTTTAACTCTAATACTCTTAATTTTATAAAATTCGCAAAACGTGTTTGATTTTCCATGCCCATTATTTTGCTGTTAAATTCTTTTAAGATCTTTAACATTATAAGTTTCTTTTGCGTATCTTGTTTTGCCCTTTCAACAAATTTATCGAATTGATCATAGAAATAATTTTCTCCTGGAGAATAAAATATACATTGCATGCAGTCATTCAAAAGTCGTTCAAATAATGGTAAATCAGTTTCGCCGAAATCATATTCCCAGTTATTCATAGTCTCATAGAACCAAATAAGTATAGAAGAATGATCCCCTTCGTCAACAGAACGCGTAATCGCACTATATATGTTTTCCCAATAATCTTTAAGCAACAAACTAATCACTGTTGATAATAAATCATTATCACTTTTTATAAAATCTCTAAGTAACCATGCAGATATTAAATCAAATGGACTCTCTTTAACAACAATTGATTTCCTTATTTCGTGAGAATCAAGAAAAAAGAAAAGCCTTAATATGTCTATATTATTAAGCTTATTCCATTTGAATAAATTGTAACTTGAATAATTTTGGTAATTAATTTTAGGGTTCAAAATATCAATTAATCCGGGAGAATTTATTAATATTTCGTGCTCATATAATACTAATCCAAAGCTCTGATCTAGTGACATCTGTATATGTATGTTAAAATGTGTTAATGATGATATTAAAGTATATAACTTACTATATTTTTTTAAGCTTTTGAACATAATATCTACAATATCTATTTCTGCATCTGTAAACCCCGCTTTCTTTTTCCAATGTTTAAGTTTATTTTCACATTTACTTGTACTGACCATTAAATCCCAGTATGCAATAAAGATTCTGTCTTTTGTATCTTTATCCTCTAAACTCAGACTATTATTCTCTTTATATAAATCTGCAATAATAAATGCAAATATAGGTCTATGATATTTTTGATCTATTTTATTAATAATTGTGTCTACATACGCCTTTGCTTTATGACTAGGAATTGATACATTTGAAGGCCTATAACTACATGCCTTTTTTACATAATCATTTTCAACATTAAAGCAAATAGTCTTAGCTAAATTCTCTTCATTGATCAAATGATCATTCAAGTTAAACGCCTTGGAAAATTCTAGCCCATTATAGCTAAATTGGTCTTCTGCAAAATTACGTTCTAAAACAATAATACTAATATGTGAATTTACTTGCAAAGCATTCTCATAAAACTCTAAGATTTCGTCTGCTCTTTCAAAAGCATAATCAAAAAAAATAACACATTTACTCTTTTTTGATATATTTGGCATAGTATCACTATTACCAACTACAATACTATTGACAATTTTGTCAATAGATTTATCAAAATTTCGCGCTATAGTAGATTTACCAGTTCCACCAAATCCTGTGATTAATGCACATTTAACATTATTAGAGCTTCTGTGCCATAACATAATTTGTCGAATAATATCTTCCCTTCCATAAAATCCGTTTATATTATGAATCTTTACTTTCTTAAAAATTTTATATTTAATTTTATTAATTATTCTATTGATACGCTTTTTAAATTTCATTATTATTATGATAGATATTGCTAATATTATTATTGCAATATAATAATACATATTATTTTTACTTTTCAATCCAATAATTGAGAATATGGCAGGCAATATTAACGTTGACAGCAAAAACCATATTATATTTTCGTCTTTTTCTTTTTTCACAATACCACCTCATTTTCATTATATTTATGCTCTAACCACCTCGGAATTGATAAAAACGCAATATTTTTTCAAATTATATTAATGCTGATTCAATTGCCGTAAAATTCATTTCAAAATTATCAAAATTATGGCATCCTTGATTTCTATTACATAAATCCTTTATCAAATTCGCTAGCTCATTAATGAATTTTTCAGTAATAATTTCAAGAGAAAACTTTCTTGATAAAGCCATTGATAACCCATTTGCAAATATAAACATTGGTTTTCCAGACATTTTATCATACTCCTACTTTATTAATTAATATTTGACTTGGTATAATCAAACTTATTCACATGATCTTCAAACCCCTATATCCCATTATATTACATTCGCCCAAATAACACCATATAATTCCACATAAAATCACACAAAAAAAACCAGTACGACAATCTCTATCGAACCGGTTTTATTCCTTTTATGCAATATAATTGCTGCTTTCTTTAAAATAAAAACTATTATAAATTTTTTTCTGTGCATCCCTTTTCATATCCTCCATAACATGAGTATAGATGCCAAGAGTCGTTTGAATATCCTCATGTCCCAAAACTTCTTGCACCGTACGCACATCAACCCCACTATGCAGCATTAAGGTTGCTGCCGTGTGGCGAAGACTATGGAAGTGGAGATTGGGTAGTCCAGCATTCTTTATCGCTCTCTTGAAATGGTCTTGTACGGTTCGGGGGTGAATCATTTTACCGTAATCATTTGTGAAAACAAAACCACTGTTTTCAAAAGCTTCCCCACATTCCATGTGCTTTTTCAACTGTTCTTTCCGAAAGTTCTTCAACATGGAAACAAGGGGTTCTTCTATGTACAAGGTACGCACAGATTTTTTTGTTTTCGGAGTCTGTAGAATAACCTCACTATGCAATACCCCCTCATCTTTTTGCTCTTCTTTGCTTACGATGGCTGCATTCAATTTAATCTCTATCTTTTTTTCATCAAGGTCAATATTTTCCCAGCGTAAAGCCACAATTTCCCCCAATCTCAGTCCTGTTATAATTCCAAGCATATATAGCGTATAATACTTGGTTTTCTTAACAGCGTCCAAAAATTTGTTTACTTCATCTGGTGAAAAATATAATACTTCCTGCTTATCATTCTTAGGTAATGAAACTGAACGGCAGGGGTTTCGAGTAATCATATTTACTTTAACTGCCTGCTCCATCGCTCCGTAAATCACATTATAAATATGCTTAACTGAAGCTCTCCGGAGTCTGCCAGTGCCATCTACCTTCCCATTAATCGATTTATCATTGATAAACTTTTGGATCTGTGTAGGCATGACCTTTTTTAACTGCATTTTTCCCAAGATGCTATTTTTTATATGGGTATTAAAATAACGATAATAATTGTCAATTGAAGTTCTTTTTAACGACAGTTTTTTATAATCCTCAATCCATACAGTAATCCAATCCTGTAATGTAATCTTTGAATCATCGATAATTCCGCCTCTATTAATATCATTCAGTATTTTCATCAATTTATCTCGGACCTCTGCTCGTGAAGCTCCATATACACTTTTTCTTTTTGTTCCCTCTAAGGTTTAGATTGAATATTGTCCAACCCAGCGGTCACGAGACTTATCCTTGAAAATCGTTCCTTCTCCGTTACCTCTTTTTTTAGCCATTGCAAATCCTCCTTAAGTATGAAGAGCAACCATCGATTGGTTGCTCTTGAATAATTACTGATTTATAAATTCTTCTAATTTTTTTATACTAACCAATATCCTTTTCCCTAATCGTATGGTAGGGAACGCGTTTTGATTAGCCAGCTTGTATGCCTGCGATACACTTATATTCAATAATTCAGATACCTCTGGTATCGTGTAGGTCAGCTTATCAAAATTACATACATGCTTCTCCTCTTTGATCATACTTATAATGTTTTGATCCATACCGATAGAACCTCCATTGATTTTTTCTGTATTATTTCAATAATATATATGTTAAAATTTATGTAACCCGACCCCCTCCTTGCCCTTAGGGGAATAACTGTAAAGCAATAATACAATTTATAAAGAAATTTCGTAAAAGGAAAGAATTAAGTAATTTTGAGATAGGAGCATACTATGTACATTAATAGAGAAGCAATGAAAAATAACATATTGGAATTCCACCAACATATTCTTGATAGATTTCGTGATGAGCTATGTAACAAGATGAATCAATTATTTTCGAATAATAGTGAATTTAATCATAAGGACATTACTTTGGTTTTAGATTCTTATATCAAAAAAATCTATCAAACCAGTCCAGATATAGATGATGAATCCATCATATATGAACCATATCTTGCAAATTATATATACTTTTTAACAGCAGTCAATCTATACACGGAAATAAATACGTATGGATATACTTATCCCGAATTCATTTTTAATACTTTCAAAGAATATCTTTGGAAAAATACTTATGATTTATCATTTGATGAAATCACCTCTTGCAAGAATAGCGAGTTATCTACCATATTAGATACTACGAATCTATATGCCGATACAATCAGGAAACGAAGATATAAGAATTTATCCCACAATATATTTTTTGAGAATGAAAAGAGTTCTTATAACAGTGAATATTCCTATGGTTCAAAGAACGGAGAACCGGGTAAAATTTATAAGCCGATAAGGATGGAAAAAAGGTCCGAATTCGAGATGATTACTATCCTCACAAAATTAAACAAGACACAAAACACTATGAAATTACAAGAGGCTATCGATTGGTTTACCTTTGATAGATATGAGGAGATCGGAATAGAACTAAGTGAGCAGCAATTAGCCTCCTTGCGAAAAACATATCGTGATATTGACTGGCATAGGCCTATTATCTATGATAAATTTTTTACAATGCATAAATTTATGTATGATTATTACAATCACTTCTCTGAGTTCAAGGCACTTGATATGTCTGTCCTCGAAAAGAATTTATACTTCCAAGGTATAAATGCGGTCATAAAAACATGGAAATTATACACTAACCAAAGCGAAGGTCTTATAAAAGTCAACGAGGATTTTTTGATAGAAATGACTAATTCCGTTCTCAGCTTACCCTCTCTTTACTTAAGACTAAAGCATTTGAATGAAATACATAATACTATAATTAATCAAAAACGTATCAGCATTACTACCCTTCAGAAAAAAGCATCTGAAGTACTTGCAAGCATTCACATAAAATCCAGCTACACAGTTGATACCATGCTACAAGCACTAGAGTTATTTATAGCTGACTGCACCTCAGCCCAGTATAACATTCTGCTTAATTCCCTGGTGAAGTTAATGGATCTTTATTCTGATAAATTTACTCTGTCAACCAATGAAATTCCTATTGATAATGAAACAGAAGCTATTTATCAAAAAATATATGAAAGCCTATATCCTCCATATCCTCCCCAGCAAAGAGCGAAGCGGAAACCTGCCCATAAATAAACATAGAGCTTTGATCTATATAAGTCAGAGCTCTATGTTTCAAATCTATGTATTCAGCTTCTTCATATCGATTCTAATCGTTTTAATTTTTTCACCTTGAACCTTTTTAAAGACATCATATCGAATATATGTCTCCGGACTGGACGGTACATATTGCGGAACCAAGAGATTCTTTTCAATCAACACATGCTTTTGAAAATATTTCGGCGTATATTTTAGCTGGAGGCCCATTTCCTCACAGTAATTAATAAACCGGGGATAATAATTATCTTTAAGATATAAGCTTCCTTCTGTATTGATAATCTCAATCCATCCAATAGAAGTTGAATCTAATGATTCATCCCCCTGTTTAATCATCGAATCTGCCATAGCTTTTTTGATAAAACTCCCCATTTTCCTGTACTTAATCCACTCTTCATGAGACAGATTTTTGGTTGATATAAGTCTTTTCATGCTATTCCTCCTGACATACCGATATCTTCTGATATCCATTTTTAATAAGCCCTCTTTCCTGAAGGCTGATATACATTCCATCTGCACCGATAATAATGTGATCCAGAAGCCAGATACCAAGGAGCTTTCCTGCCTCATCCATCCTTTTCGTCACATCAATATCTTCCCTGGATGGTTCCGGTATCCCTGACGGATGATTATGGAAGCACATAATCGAGGTTGCATTATTAAGTATGGAGTGCTTGAACAGCTCTCTCATCTGAACCAGACAGGAATTCACCGTTCCGACTGATACAATTTCCAATGCTACCGGAGCGTTCTTGGAATCCAACGATAACACCCCCATCATTTCCCGGTCTGAATATTGGAAAATGCGTTTCACAAAATCAACCGCATCTTCCGGTCGATTAATCCGCCTGCTTCCGTATAACATGGAACCCTCCCTGATAATCTGAGTTTTTATTATTCCGACCCTTTTCTTTGGTGCAGGTTTTTTCATCATTTCAATAATCTCGATTTCCTTGCTCATTTTAATCCCTCCACAAAAGCACCTGTCCAGGATTAATCCGAACAGGTGCTTACTATTAATAGTGATTATGCTGCTAATTTTACAAGTTCATATGCTTTATCGATTAATGCATTTCCGTCTATTGTTCTGGCAAACAGATTCTCCTTGAAATTTCCTGTCTCCCTCAGCGGCTTTGCATGTGTAGCAAAATCCGAGACCGCATTTATAAAACGGTAGCCGTTTTTCCCGACATCCAGAAGGTCCGGTGCATCAAAATAGCGGATTTTCATGTCCTCACGCAGCTTATTGATGTTGCGTTCCTGAACCGATGATATATTATCCTCATCCATAGGAAGCAGAAGATGAATGAATTCCAGCACCTTTGTGTCCGATAATTTGATCCGGTTTAGAGCTTCAAATTCCCTGCCCAATGCATCAATATATCTTTCTGTCAGGAACAATGTCTGCTTCGCATCATCGAGCTTGTTTCTGATATCCCCGGTATGTACGGTAGACCATGATCTGGCTGCGGTTGATAGTGCAAGGTTCAAGGTATTCTGGCAGACAACACGGATCGGTGTCATCGCTACCCGGATTGCCCCGCTGCCATCATGGGCATTGGAAAAGACAAGATAAGGGCTGATCCTGTCGCCAAGCATAATATATTCGTTTGGTAATTTTGCAAGGAGCCATATCTTACGCCCCTCCTGCAGTGAGCCGGCTGTCTCATAGCGCACGCCGCTGCCAAGCAGTTCATTCGTAAAGGCAAAGGCCTCGCTGTTCTGAACCACTTTATAGCGGTCGGTTACTACGCCAAGAACCTTATGATCAAAATCCCGGATATTGGCTTTATATCCTTCGATGGGGATACCATCACTTGTAAGTATTGGCTTCTGAATGACACTCCAATCAAGGCCTGACACCTCCAGAGCCTCTCGTGAGCTTAAAGCCTGTCCGACCTGTATTCCAAGTCCATGCCACGGCTTCTCTCTCGTATAAAACATTGTTTCCACATTTGCAGACATATAAAATTCCTCCTATTCTGATTCCAGATAAAAATCAATGATAATGCATACCAATCCGATGAGAGTAATAATACTAATTGCCCCAATAGGGGAAAGATGGTTCATTTTATTGAACTTAAAATCCTGGTCTGTCTGCTTCTCTTCCGGATTGGTATCATATTGGGTTACATTTTCGTCATTAGTCATTTACTGCCCTCCATTAAACATCACTGTTCTTTTAGATATCCGGATTTCATACAACTACTGCTATAAGTTGTCTGATCAGGCTTAAAAGGACTATTTTCAGGGTCTTTAGCAGATTTCGAACCATGTATTCTATTCACCTCCTTATTCATAAAATCGGCCTTTTTCCACTGGATTTCTTAATAATAAATACATTATTGAATTCTCATAAAAAGAAGCCACAATCCCTTAATCTCCAATAATTAAAGGCTTGTGGCTTCCTTATGTATAAATGATATATATTTTAAATTTAATAAAATGCAGAAAAGTTTACTGCATTACAACAATATACTAAAACAAATAAAGGAGGTCTTTCCATGTTAGAAACTTATCCTGATGTACTCACTATTAATGAAACCCTTGAGATTCTTGGTATATCTCGAAATATGCTTTACGATTTGATTCATTCCGGGACATTGCCTGCATACCGATTAGGGAAAAAAATATGGCGCATAAATAAATCTGATCTGATTGTATATTTAAAGCGTCAGTAATTTTTTCTCCATAAAATCATTCCGTTATTAATCAAATTAGCAATTTTCCAATGAAGCAGAGTTCACTCGATAAAAGTTCCAATACTTTAATTTTCAACACTGAGTGATATTATCATTAGTTAGATATGAGCAAATCTATTCAAAATAATACGGATTAGCAGCAAGATAATCACATCATACATTTTCATGAATTCATATAAGTATTTCATTTTACATTGTTAAAAATGTCAATAGACATATTATCAATAATTTTGTATAATTATCTTGACAGTTAAATAAGCTATATTGTACTGATGAAGATTGGTGTTCATTTATGAATGCTATATCTTATATGGTACTAAACTAATTTTTAGGGTCTTTTGAACGGTGTTTGCTTGCAAGCGCTTTAGTCAAAAGACTCTTTCACTTTTACTCCATATTTCATCCAATCATAAACCCTTATCAGTCTTCTAATATTAGTTCGTTCCACCTGAGTCCCATCATCTAAAATATTAGAATGCTTATCAAATATTTGCTTTAACACTTCTTCCAAATCATCGATATTAATTTGCGTTTCTTCTAAATGGGCCAGAAGCCGTGTCGCTTTTTCCAAACTTTTTTCATTCTTCCAAATATCCTGGACCGATGTATACCTATTTAAACATCCTCTATTATTTTTAAAACTTTGACTTATAATTGTATCAAAATTTACTTCCTTTGCTTTTAATATACAATCTGTATGATTGTTTTTTGCTAATGACAAATACTTAAATATTGGCAAGGTATTTGAATTTTGTCTGTTCAGGGCTGGATACGCATAATCAAGCAGATCATCTGCAGTAAATTCTAATGAATCTATAACTATATTTTTATACCACTCACTACTGGATAAGCCTTTCAATCCTTTCAATCCAAAATCAGAAGCCTTACCGATAGCTAATACTAAGTCCTCATCTCCCACTCTTCGGTCATCTATACTGGCCACTCGCAAATTAGCAGTAGGCCTATTTTCTATCGTGAATTTATATAATTCCTGTTTAAACATTCTTAAAAGCTTCACCGGTATTTTAGCTTGTTTGTTAGCAAGTTCTTCATAGAGTGGCATAAAGTTATCCAATGTAACTTTTGTCATCTCAATCACTCGTCCGTCAATAATAATTGTATGAGGAGCAATAGTAACATCCTTATGTCCCTCCTGATAGTCAATAAAAACAAACCGTTTCCTTAATATTCCCATATTATTTTCAGATAAGCAATTAACTAATGCTGATAATATTTTCTGAATATTAGAATCAGTGATTGAATAACCTATAAAAATAATTGGATACTCCATAAAAATGGTCATAAGCTTTGCTGCCAAATAAGGGCTCCCCTTATCAAATTTAATGTAGTCCTCCTCATTTATTACTATAGAAGCGGGTTGCTCAATCGATCCATGAATTTTATAAATCTCTGCAATCCCTTGTATTGGAGAAAATACCAGCTCTTCTTGTCCGACATAAGTACTATATTGATCTAGGTGCTGCTCAAAAAACATATCATAGTTAGTTGTAATAATACCTGTGATACTCTTTTCTGATATTTCTTTAAGCTTATTAACTTCCTTCTCATATTTCTCAGATATTTTCGAATTTTCTTCAATAAACATTGCAATTTCTGCTTTAAAAGGAGAGACTCCGGCCTTAATTGACTTCAGATACCGATCATTAACTCTTCTGATCTCTGGTTTTTTAAACCATAACTCATTAAAATCTCTTTCAATCAGCTCCGCTATTTTGGGATATATTCCTGCTTCCGTTCCAATAGATCTTGCTTTATTTTCATATGCAATGTATGCAAATTCATCATCGCTAACTTTACTTGCAAAAACCTCCAAAAGAGACTTCCAATCTGGCAAATTATAATATCTTCTTGTTAACCCCGACCCTGCAAAAAGAAATGGTGTTGTATTAAATTTATTTATAATATCACTTAAATAGGGATTCATCCAGCGTCTTTACCTCCAATTCAAACATCTTTCTATCTCATAATTTTACCATAACTTACAGCGAAATTCAAATTTATAGAAATTATATTATAAGAAAAAGTTATATCAGAGATAAAATGATTTTGACACCACTCAAGACAACTAAAAATAAAAAACAGATTTTCTACCTCCCACACTGAAAATCCGCTGTTGGAATCCCTCCTCTATAGTCTATAATAAAGCCATATCTTTCTAACCCCTTATTAATTATTTCTTTTTTATCATTTTATTTTTCACGCCCATTGCATTCCAATTGCATTCCAAACAAAAAAATCAAGGGCTCCAAAGTTTATCTAAACTCTGAAACCCTTGATTTTACTTACTGCAGTCAAGGGGACTTGAACCCCTACCCAGAAACCCGGACTAGATCCTTAGTCTAGCGCGTATGCCAATTCCGCCATGACTGCAAACGATTATATCGCCGGAATTGTCCAGCGAACGAATTTTATTATAGCAAGAAATTTTTTAAAAAGCAAGCCTAAATTTACATAGTTTGCGTTATTTTATAGGGAATTTTTGCATTTATTTTTCACCCTTTTAATTTATTTCTTCAAATACCTTTTCCATAATTAATAAAGTACATAAAAAGGCCATAAAATCATTCCGATTTCCGGGTATTTTATGGCCTTTCCATATCTTTCTTATTCTATTGTTTCTTCTTCCTTTGAAAGGCATCAAAGACATCCCTTGTCGCAGGATTATTGATTAAGTCACCTTTATAGTCAAAGCGGGAACCGTGGCAGGGGCAGTCCCAGGTCAGTTCGTTCTGATTCCATTCCAGACTGCAACCCAAATGAGGACATTTTGTAGTGATAAAATAATATCTATCCTCCGCTTCCCGGTACACCCCATAGCGCTCTCCATTATAATTAATGACACCGGCGGCTCCAACCGCGATATTCTTGAACTTATCGTGGGGAAGCTTCATATGCTCCTTAAGAAGGCTGACCGTCGTGACTGACGTATCCGTAAGAATTTTTCCGCTGCCTGACAGTAGAAGCCGGCAGGGACTGAATACCTTCTGATATTCATTCTCTCTTCCAGTAATCATATCACTGATTATCATAGCGGATACCATGGAATTGGTCATTCCCCATTTATTAAAACCGGTTGCAACATAGATCTTGGGCGTTATAACGGAATATTTACCGATATAGGGAACTGAGTCCGGGGTCATACAGTCCTGATTGGACCAGATATATTTGATTTTAGCATCCGGATACCATTCTGCTGCCGCCCTCTTGAGCCTATCATAGGCATTCAGCGGTTTATACTTTCCTGCACGGTGGCTTCCTCCTCCCAGAAGCAGATATTCTTTATATCTTCGAAAGCTATAGCCGTCCGGGTCTGCATCCAGATACATTCCGCCAAGCCTGGCCTTTTTATCAATATCTCCGCCCTCTAAGGCCGCAACATACTGCCGCTCCTGATGCAGCTTAAAGAAATAGTATCCCGGTGCATTGATAAATGGATAATGGGTTGCTATCACAATTGACTTTGCCCTGACACTTCCCTGCTCCGTAAGGATTAATCCGCCGGTCTGGATTTGCTTTATTCTTGTTTGCTCATAAATTGTAAGCTTACTGGCTATCGCATCCAGAAACTTAAGTGGGTGAAATTGTGCCTGGCGTTCAAATCGTACTGCTGCCTTAACCTGAAAAGGAAGCTCTGTCTCCCTTGTAAATACAGCCGGCAACCCCAGCCGCTTAGCTGCTTCCGCCTCCTGCCTGATACGGGACACACGATCCAGAGTATAAATATAGCTTGGTTTGATTTCATAGTCGCAGCTAATCTCAAGCTGGTTTATTATTTCTTCGTATTTCTCGATTGCGTACTGATTGGCCATTGCATATTCCCTGGCTCTCTCTTCGCCCTTGAGTGTAAGCAGCTTATGGTAAATCAAACTATGCTGGGAGGAAATCTTAGCCGTAGTATTCTTCGTTATTCCACCGCCAGCCTCCTGGCTTTCCAGCAGTACCGTTCTAACGCCACGCTGCTGCAGTAAGTACGCTGTCAGAATTCCGGCCAGTCCTGCTCCGATCACCGCTACCTCGGTACTAATATCGGCCTGCAAGGAGGGACGGCTCACCCTGCTGTTCTCTCCCTGTTCAAACCGGTATTCCTTCTGTATCCAAAGTGATTCTCCCCGTTCCTTCCCGGCACTTTCCGCCGCTCCCTTCGCTTCCCAGATGATTCCCATAAATACCTCCGTTGATATCCCGACATATCGTTCAGTACAGCGCTCACTAAATATCTGCCCATAGTTATGCATGAATACTTACACTGTACCAGGATATATTTTGCATATCAGGAGAATTTTATACGCCAGGAAACCAGAAGATCAAGCTGTAACCGCAAGTTCTTCTCTCCTGTTGCCAATTTCTTAGGATAGGTATACCGAAAGAAGCTTCTACTTGTCTTCCGGCTTCCATTTATCATCATTGATTGCCTTAATGATGGCGGTATCGATCTTTGGTATACGGTCATAGGTCAGCAAACCGTTAATCTCCTGCTCGACATCCGTCAGCTGGGTATAGCAAAAGCCCTGCAGGGCACCGGCTTTCAACAGAGGATTGGTGACATTATAATAACGCAATGCGAACTCCTCATCGGAGCTTGCATTCGTATAGCCCCAACCCTGCTGTTCATCCTTCTGATAGGATATTCCTCCGTATTCTGATACAAGGATGGGCTGCCCCTGATAGCTCCAGCCCTGTGCCATAATCGGTATGTCATTCGGACGGACAGCAAGCGCGCTTTCTACATCCCTATAGTGCTTCTTGAGTATATTCGTATCCGACTCATAATCATGGATGGTAATCAGGTCTGAACAGGTATGTGCCCAGCCGTCATTGCCGATAACCAATCTCGTTCTATCAAGAGATTTTGCAATGTAGATCATGGCAGCGCTGTGGGCCTGTGTATCACTTTCGCTTACTATCGTAGGAACTCCCCAGGACTCATTCAACGGTGTCCAGACAATAATACAGGGATGGTTGTAATCCCTGTTGATTTCCTCCATCCATTCATTGGTAATTCTTTTTACATAGGTTCTGCTGTAAGCCTGGGCAGAGGCAATCTCACCCCATACCAGAAGCCCCATTCTGTCCGCATGATACAGATAGCGCGGATCCTCGATCTTCTGATGCTTGCGGACACCATTAAAACCCATTTCCTTGGTCAGACAAATATCCAATATAAAATCCTCATCCGTGGGTGCTGTAAGCAGGGACTTTCTCCAATAGCCCTGATCCAGCAGGAGCTTTTGAAAATATGGCCGATGATTTAACAGGATCGTCCCATTCTCAATCACAATGCTGCGTATGCCAAAATAAGAGGTAACCTCATCCGCCACAGTGCCTTCCTTTAATAAGGTAAAGGCTATGTCAAAGAGAACCGGCTGTTCCGGTGACCAGTAAAGCTCCTCCTTATTCTTTCCATCCGCTTCTATCTTCAAGCTGACATTTCCCATATGATTTACAGGTACTACTGTCTCTGATGTAATTTCCCTACCTTCAAGGAATATTTTGATCATAAGTTGTGTATTCTCCCAACTGGTGATGTCATATGCGACATCCAGCGACATATGTGGGAGATCGGAGGTAAGATAGACCTCTTTCAAATGGCTGGAATTTACCGCTTCTAACCATACTGTCTGCCAGATGCCTGTCGTGCGGGTATAAAAGATTCCGCTGGAGCGTTCTTCCCAGTATTGCTTTCCTCTGGCCATCTCCATATCTGCCGCGCAGTCCTGCACCCATAGCTTCAGCTCGTTTTCGCCTTCCTTTATAAACTCTGTAATGTCTGCCGTAAAACTAATATGCCCACCGGTATGCTCCATCACCATTTTACCATTTACATAAATCCGGCAGATGTAATCCACTGCTCCAAAATGAAGCAATATCCGCTTTCCCGACATTTCACCGGGAAGGCTGAATTTACGGCGGTACCAGACGATGTCATGGAACTCCTGCACATTAATTCCGGAGAGCTCGGCCTGGTAAGCGTAGGGGACCAGAATACTTTTGTCGAAGCTGTCCGTATCAAAGGAAAACTCCCACTCTCCATTCAGATTGACCCAGTTCTTCCTCACAAACTGCGGCCTTGGATATTCATTTCTCGGTATCATGCAATAACCTCCTTAAGCATATGGTACAGTATTGCTTTTAACCAGAAAAAAGTTATGCAACACTGTATCAAATAATAATTTTCAATAAAAAAAGCCAGTCGCATAATTGGAAGAACTGACCGGCTAAAGCAACTCCCCGAGTAGGGCTCGAACCTACAACCCCACGGTTAACAGCCGTGTGCTCTACCATTGAGCTATCGAGGAATATGTTGTAATTTTAATACGACAGACCTTCGTTGTCAAGGGGTGGATGATACATGGAGATAAATAATAAACAGCCCTCATAAGGCAGTTATCCTGTCCGCCGGCTCAAGGCCATAAGGTACTTCTTACTATCATTATTATTTATTCTAATAAGCAAGCTTACTTAGGGCATGAGAGATGCTCATTCTTTTGAGGAATGAAGCTCTGTCATTTCTACTATTTGCTTAAAAGAGTGTATAAAAATGATACTTCTGAGGATATTGTAAGGTAGTACCAAACAGATCATCTCTTATCAGAAGCTGGTCGGAGCTGCTCCGAAAAGTCTAATATGGATATTAGCCGGGAATAAGAAAATGAATTATTACAATTCGCTTTGCAAATATGTGCTGACGCTGAATTGGCGGGATATCGGCAGAATGGAGAGTATTAATGAGAATAGCCATCGTAACCGGAGCATCCTCCGGTATTGGAAAAGAATTTGTAAAGCAGATTGCCGCAACGGAGCAGGTGGATGAAATTTGGAGTATTGCAAGAAGGCTGGACCGGCTGGAGCAGTTAAAGAAGAATTTCTCTTCCAAGATACGTGTACTTCGGCTTGATTTATTGCAGCAGGAAAGCATACGGAACTTAAAGGAGCTTTTGGAAAAGGAAAAACCAAAGATCGCGCTGTTAGTCAACGCCTCCGGCTTTGGCAAATACGGAAGCTATCTTGATCTGACAGATTATGAGATTGACAGTATGATTGATTTGAACTGTAAGGCCCTTATCCATATAACCTATGCCTGTCTCCCCTATATGAATGCCGGCAGCAGGATTCTTATGATGGGCTCCGCCTCGGCATATCAGCCGCTGCCTTATTTTAATATGTACGCTGCCACGAAGGTATTTGTGGTTCATTTCAGCCGTGCCCTGAATGTAGAGATAAAGGAGAGAGGGATTACAGTAACCAGCGTTTGCCCCGGATATGTCCGGACCGAATTCTTTAAGGTGGCCAAGGATACCAAAAATCCAGATGCCTGCAATAATTTCAAGCCTATGTATGATCCCGATGAGGTAGTGAAAAAGGCTCTTTTGGACAGCAGAAAAGGAAAAGATATGTCCGTCTTTGGCATACAAATCAAACTGATGCGCCTAATATCGAAATTACTGCCCCACCGTCTGGTGATGGAGGTTTGGCTGAAAATAAAATAAATAGGGGAAACGAAAAGCGGGACCTCATTATGATAGCATATTATCATTTTGAGGTCCCATTTTTATACATCCTTGTATGGGATAATAGCCTGAGCTTATGATAACGCCTGTCCCATTTTTAATAGATATCTCGATTAATACTTCGTAACTGTTCCCGCATAATTCACATTAAATGTGAAGCGATATAGGGTGGTATTGGGATATTGCGGACTAACAGTCTGGGTCCAACTGGTGATGCTGACATAGCTAAGTGTTCCCTTATAGGTTCCATCATCGTAAGCATAGGTTGAATTAGCCATCGCCAGCTTAATGCTGTCAACTGCGTCCAGCGGAGCAGTAATATCATAGGCGCGTATTGCGGTAACCTCCATGGTAGCCGGAAGCTCATATGCTGTTACTGTACCGGAATATGTTCTGATAAAGCTATAGGTATACATCGTCATATCCGGATAAGTTGCATATAAAGTTGCAGTAAGATTGCTTATCGATACAAAGCTTAATGTACCCTTGTAGCTGCCGTCATCATAGCTGTAGGTTGAAGTGGAAATAGATTGTAATACATTACCGATTACAGTAGAGGGGCAGGTTACCGTAGTCGGAACTGTTACTGTTACTTCCTTGGTTTCTGCCGCAAATGCTTTTGTGCTGGTAAAGGAAAATAAAACAAATAGCGCAAAAGCAAAAAGTAAAACCATTTTAAAGCTGATCTTTCTTGTCATAACTCATTCTCCTTTTTTAATATAAAATTTGGTTAGCTACTCTTACCTCATACTATCTATTTTTGGCAATTTGTAGCTTATTTTGTAAATTACAACTTATATATAGCATATTTTGTAAATACTGTCAATTATCTCCTTTTGGTTTTGCACATATTTTTACATTTTTTCTTAATATAGTAATAATTAATAATCAAAAATTGACAGTTAAAGATTTGTGAAAAACAAAATATTTGTGTTGAAATTAAAAAAACATTATGTTATAATCAAATTCGTTCCGTAGTCGTTGGAACACTTTGCAGTTGTGGCGGAATTGGCATACGCGCTAGATTCAGGTTCTAGTCCGCTTAACGTGGGTAGGGGTTCAAGTCCCCTCAACTGCACTACTGAAAAATCAAGGGTTTTGGAAGTTTTGACAACTTCTGGAACCCTTGATTTTTTGTGTTTGGAATGCAACCGGAATGCAACTATAATGGTCTTATAAATCAAGACACAAAACCACCAAATAGATAAATGAATCTGATACAATAAAACTAACGAAGAAAGCAGGTTGATTATTTATGAAAAGAAGAAATTTTAGTGCTGAATTTAAAACTAAGGTTGTCCTTGAAGCATTAGTGGCAAAAAGGAAATAAACCAGCTGGCAAAGGAACACTCCATTGCTCTCAATCTTATTCGAAACTGGAAAACCGAGTTTCTAAACAATGCTTCCTCTGTTATATTATAATCCGGGTTCAGACAACTTAGAAAAATATTTTTATGGAAAAATAATGCTTTTTTGTGTACATTATGCTATAATTCGTTTTAAACAAAGGATAATAGCTAATTATC
>JAEYMU010000021.1 GCA_023407175.1 Bacillota bacterium | reverse complement strand
TTCTCGGAGTCTTCTCTGCTTTGGAGGTAGGGGTAATAATGTCTGACTTATCTGATTTTGAAACTGCATTTTTCTCTTTGGGGCGGTCTGTCGGCGTCGGTGCCGCTTCCGGTTTGGTTGGTGCCTGTGACTTTATTGGTTCGCTATTCTTCTTGGCAGGTAAAGTAGGAGAAATGATTGTGTCGGCAGAAGTCTTGGCCTCAGCATTTTCCGGACCAAATACTGCTTTGACCGTCTCCTTTTTCCCCAGGCAGGAAGTCAGGGAAAGGACTGCTAACAACAGAGCACAAAGTATCACCAGTATTTTATAATTATGTTTCATCGTATCAATCATCCTCCATGTTTTTATACTTTATTATTACAGATCTGAGATCAAAAAGCCATCATCTTCATTCACAATGTTCATGGTTATAGTAAGAGTATAATAAAAGAAAACGTCAAAAACAAGTCTAAAAAATCTATTGACAGTCCCTTTATTATTAGATATGATTAGGCAGTACAATTAATATTATTATATTAAATGCTAGGGGAGCCCAGGGCTGAGAGGCGTGTCCGAATACACGCTGACCCTCACTACTTGATCCGGATAATACCGGCGGAAGGAAGCAATCAAGTGGCCCCCTCCGATGCAATGAAAAGGAGGATTTTTTTATGTTTCAAAAGGTATTTGATTTTCTCGTGTTAACGGATGCGGAGTCCGGAAGTTACTCTCCGACAACAGCAGGGAATCTGACATTGTTTCTGGTAATTGCGTTGTTGTTCCTTGCTATGTTTGTTTTCAGCGGGGGCGGCAAGAAAAAGCCGGATGCCAAGCAGCTGGCCTTTGCCGCAATGGCAGTGGCCCTGTCGGTAATCACATCGGTATTTACGGTGATTAACTTTCCTTTCGGCGGATCAGTTACGCTGTTTCGGATGTTCTTTATCTGTTATATCGGCTATCTCTATGGCACCAGGACGGGTGTATTAACCGGAATTGCCTGCGGCTTGCTGGATCTGATTCTGAAGCCCTATGTGGTACATCCGGTTCAATTGTTGCTGGATTATCCCGTTGCCTTTGGATGCCTGGGCTTATCCGGCGCGTTCGCGAAATCCAAGTTTGGACTCGTCAAGGGTTATATCCTGGGAGTGGCAGGAAGGTATCTGTGCCATGTACTTACCGGTGTCATTTTCTTTGCGATCTATGCAGGAGGACAGAACCCCTTAATCTATTCTTTGGGTTATAATGCATCTTATATTGTACCGGAAGCGGCTGCAACATTGGTGCTGCTGTTTGTTCCTCCGGTTCGGGAAGCTTTGAATATGGTAAAGCGTCAGTTGACATAAAGAGGAGTAAAACGAAGATAAATAATTTTTAGCAGAGAAGCCTTGAACGGCACTGTATGATAGGATCAGAAGAGAACAATACGTTCTTTTCCTGGTCATGTGGAATACAGCCGTCCAAGGCTTTACTATTAATCTGCTATTCTGCGATTCGGGATACGGCAACATAGATAGCTGAAATTTTGTACCAGGTTGCCATATCCACGATTCCGGTCTGGGGTAGATCAAAGGTCTGCTGGAACAGCCGTACGGCATCCGCTGTCTGCTGATTGTATTGTCCGTCCACTGCGACCTTGGGAATGATGCTATAGGTATCCGAGATACGGTTGAGCTGCTCCTGAAGTGTTCTGACATTTCCTCCGGAAGCACCGATACCCAAGTCGGAGCCCGGCCAGGAGGAAGGAACACCGGAAACCTCGGTTGCCGTATTGATATAGATGGAGTTTCCATAATAATTTCTCAGAATTTCAATGGCGCTCTTTCCCTGGTCACCTAAGCTCTTGGAACCCCATTGGGTCATCCAGCTTGGGCAGGATACGTTCCGGCCGTCACAGTATTGGGTCAGAATGGGCTGTTTCACATTGGGTCTGGAAAGATAGTTGGTGAACATCCGGTCAACGATCAGGCCGATATTCTCATAGATATTACGTCCGGGAATCCATTTGTGATCAAAGGCGGTGGAGGAGGTCATCGTGAAATTAAAGCCCTGGTTGCGGTACCATTCTGTGTAGACCCGGTTCAAGGTGAAGGAGAGAATGGCGAGGATATTGGCGGTCAGAGTTTGCTCGGGCCAGGTGGCGTAAATTTCACTGGATGCAACATTTTTGATATAGTCCCGGAAGCGGACATAGTGGTTGGCTGCCGTAGAATCCGTGGGTGGTCCGTCATGGACAACAACGAATTCAGGAATGACAACGTTGCTGAGAACAATTTCTCCGCTTTCCTGCGTATCCTTGATCTCGCTCTCGGCGATTTTGGGAGGATAATCCCCGTACAGCGTATGGGGAGGAATGACATAGAGCGTCGCAGTCCTTGCAGGATCGACGGTCATGACTGTTTCCTGGAGTGCCAGAGTATTTGGGAAAATCTCTGCATTCTGTATTGTCACCGGGACATAGTCAGGAGATGATACCTGGATGGTATATTCGGAATAGGGCTGTCCGGTAGACGGCTCCTGACTATAATCCGGAGAAGGAGCGCCTAAGGTGACCTCCGGCGTCAGTCCGGAATCATCGGTAGTCAACTCCTCCAGAATGGTTTCGGGAGCCGCAACGGAGGCGACGGTAACCCTTGCATTAG
>JAEYMU010000018.1 GCA_023407175.1 Bacillota bacterium | reverse complement strand
GAGACCGTTTCAAAGTTTGTGTAAACACAAAAAACTGATAAAAGATATGTGAATAGTTGCATTAAGGGCAAGGCTGTTTTCCTAAGTCTTGCCCTTGATTGTATTATAATGCTGATTTTAAGTATGTCAAGCAATGCTGCCATAGCAGCGCGCTTTTTCTCTTTCCACTTATATTCCAGATAGCCGTTCTTCAAAAAATATCTCCAACTGGGAGTGTATCTGTCCCCAGTCCTTCCGGTGCCCTGTCCATTTTTTGGTGATGTCCATCATTGCCAGATATAGCATTTTTAAAAGACTGTCATCGGATGGAAATACCGTCTTTGATTTGGTCACTTTCCGTAGCTGGCGGTTAAATCCTTCTATGGTGTTTGTTGTATAAATCAAGCGTCGTACGGCTTCCGGGTACTTGAAATAAGTAGACAGATTTACCCAGTTGTCCCTCCATGATTTTGCTATTTTGGGGTATTTCCCGCTCCATTTTTCATCAAAAGAAGTGAGCTCCGATAAAGCAATCTCTTCGGTTGGTGCTGCATATACACGCTTTAAGTCTGCCATAAGTGGTTTGACCTCTTTGTAGGAAACGAATTTCGTCGTGTTTCTGATCTGATGGATGATGCACTGCTGGATTTCGGTTTTGGGGTAAACGGCCTCTATTGCCTGAGGGAAACCGGAAAGCCCGTCTACACAAGCAATCAGGATATCCGCTACGCCACGGTTTTTTAAGCCGTTCAAAATAGAAAGCCAGAACTTTGCACTTTCGTTTTGCCCCACGTACATGCCGAGGACATCCTTTTTTCCATTCAGATCAATCCCGATGGCGATATAAACGGCCTGTTTGGCAATGCGTCCTTCGCTGCGTACATGGAAGTGTATGGCGTCTAAAAATACCACGGCATAGATTTCTTCTAAGGGCCGTTCCTGCCATTCTTTTACAATTGGCAGTACCTTGTCTGTAATGCGGCTGATGGTGCTGTCGGAAATATCCATATCGTACAGCTCCCGCATATGACTTTCGATGTCATTCGTAGTCATGCCCTTTGCGTACATAGAGATGATCTTTTCCTCCATGTCCTGAGTGACGGTATTCTGATATTTTTTGATGACCCTGGGTTCAAACTCCCCGTTCCTGTCTCTTGGAATGTCAATTTCCATGTCTCCGTAGCTGGTGTGCATGGTTTTCTGGGAATGTCCGTTCCTGCTGTTATCCGTTTCTTTGTTGCGGAAGTCATACTTGGAGTACCCCAGCTCCTCATCCATTTCTTCATCCAGCGCACCTTCCAGGACCACACTCATCATGTCCCGCATGATAGCATTGACATCGGTACCATCTTTAATTTTAACGTTGTTTTGTTTCAGGTAATTGCTCATGAATTCCCGCATCGCGGCTTTTTGTGGTGTGTCATTTTTCCTTGCCATAATAAAACCTCCAAACTGAGTGATTTTATCTTACATCAGTCTGAAGGTTTACACAAACTTTGGGATACTCCCATTATAAAATAAATCTTTTAAAAAGATTTTAGCCAGATAAACTAAGTTAATCACCATTTATATCCACAATTTTTACAATGCACGCTTTTTCTTATATTGGAACTTAGTAAACCAAACATAAGACCGCCTACAATTTTATCTGAAGTCGAAATCTGTTCAACATCATTACTCCCACAAGTAGGACATATTGGATTAGTGTTTAAATCATTAATAAATTTATCTTCAAAATAATCTATCTGCTTTTGTTTATTGTTTTGCTGCTCCATTTGCTTCATTAAATTTTCATTAAAATTCTCATCAAAATAAACATAATTTTGGCGTACATATTCTTCTATTTCATCCTTGGAAGAAAAAATACTTTCACTACATATTTCATCAAAAAAATCTTCTGTTAATAAAAGATTATTATTGCAAAATATGCATGTTGATTTATCCCCAGTCAAATCAATAAAACCACAGTTTACACAGTATGATACTTTATGTCTATTATTCGCCATATAGCCTCCACATATATATCCAAATTATGTTTATAATTATACTATTTAAGCTAGTATAAATCAATATTAACTTGCTTTCCAAACGAGCCAATTCAATTCATAGTACGATATTTAAAACAACAGATAATGATACTTCAATAACAAATATCTTCAAGGAATCTTTTAAAGAAAAAGATATTTATAAAAGTCTCGATAAACAAACAACCAGAAGCGCAATCAAAGCATTTAACAACACGTCTTTAAGCGTAGAAGAATTACATAATAAATTTAGTGAGTTAGATAATTCGGTATTCACCTATTTAAATACAACGCAAAAAGGCACTGCAACAATAAATGGTTTAAAATCAAACCTTGATACAGCTTCTACTTCCATGGGTATTGCCACTTTAGGTGCAAAGGGTTTATCATCTGCCTTAAATATTTTGGCCGAATTAGCAATTACATCAGCAATTAGTGGCATCATATGGCTATTTGATGAGTTGATAACAACTCTAGATGAACAACAGGAAAAGTTAGAGAAAGCTAAAACATCTTATAACGAATCTAATACTGAGTTGTCGAATCTAAATAATGAACTAAAAACTACCAATGAAAGAATAGATGTATTAAATACAAAAGATAATCTGACTTTTACTGAAAAAGATGAATTGAAAAAATTAAAGGAAATTAATGATGAGTTAGAAAGAAAGATTTTTTTACTAGAAAAATCAAAGCAAGAATCTGAAAAGAATGTTGCCGATGAAGCACAAAATCTGTATAACAGATACAATAATAATAGAAATTTTGATTTAATAGAGCAAATTGATGTTTACGGCAATAGCTCTCTACTTGAAGGTGTGAATTGGGAAAACTATAAGGATGATCTGTCTTGGTTAATTGCACAATATTACAAGCAACAAGAAGTATTCAAAAAAGCTCAAGATAATGGATGGTCTGACATAGAATCCAATGCAAAAGATAATATAGTTTTACTTGAAAGTTATATGGCCGACGCTTCAGGAAAATATACTTCATTATATGAGACTATATCTGGTTTGGGTGAGACCTCCATTACACCTGAATTAGAAACTGCCAAATACGACTTGAATGAAATCCTTAATTTAGTTGCAAAATTATTAGGATATGAAGGCGAATTAAAACAATCCAGCTTTGAGGATATATGGAATTCTGATGGCTTCCAAAAATATAAAGAAGAACTAATTGGAATTGCCCAAAATGGGGAAATATCTCCAGAATTAATATCTTCTAATGATAATTACAAAAAATTATTAGATGAAACCGGAAATTCAGCTGAAGAGACTGCTGAACACATCAACGCTTTAGTTAATGAAATCCAAAATTCATTATCAAGCAATGCAGCTTCGTCCTCCTCTATCTCCGGCACAATAGATAAACTCAACGCCCAGCTCAAACCCACCTTCGATTCCTTAAAATCCGCATATCAAGACATTTTCACCGAAAATGGATTCGTACGAGAAAATATAGATTTATCTATGTTTTCTGATATTAAGTCAACGTTAGATAATTTATCCGAATTGGGATTGGCTGTTGATTACTCTTCTTTCGAAGATTTTGTTCGTGTGCTTAATGATACTGAATCAACAGAAGGAAATATTCGTAATGCTTTTAATGATTTAGCTACAACTATTTCTCAAGTCGCTATTTCCGGCACAGAAGACTTTGAAACATTAAAATCCGCGCTTAAAGATTTTGGCGTAGAAAATAGTGAAATGGTTGCATTTTCTAATCTCGCCAATAATACGGAAGCATTAAAAGAGGCCGGGCTAGATATTGCAGATGCATCCAAGGAGCAAATGACAGCTTTTGCAGAAGAATATGTGGCTGCTGAAAATGTTACACAAGCAGTAAACATGTTAACCTATGCAAAGCAACTCTCCCAAATAGAAAACATGGATACTTCCGGCGAAATTGCTAATTTAAAAACACTGGCTGAAAATGCTGGATATACCGGGGATGTAATACAATATTTAACCGAGTTGGAACAAATATATCAAGAAATTGCCAGTGGTACGCTAACGCCCGGAAATCTTGATAGGAAATTAAAAAGAGCTGATGAACTTCAAAATTTAATAAAGGATTCCTCTTCTAAAATTGAATACAATCCAACTGAATTCGTTGGTAAATCCGGTACCTCTTCCGCTTCCTCCGCCGGCCAAGATGCCGCCGACGCATACCTCGAAGCATTTGAAAATGAGCTGTCCGAACTTGATACTCTAAAGGATCGGGGGAAAATTACAGAAAAGCAATATCTCGATGCTTTAAGAAAACTATATGTAAAATATTATAACGATAAGGAAAAGTATTTAGACCAATACGAAAAGTACGAATATCAATATCTATCAGGTATGAAATCACTGTATGAGTCCGCATTTTCTTACATCGTAAAACAAATTGATAAGCGCATTGATGCTTTGCGCAAAGAAAGCGAATCGCAGGTTGCAAATCTGGAAGCTCAGAAGAAAGCCGCTGAGGAATTCTACCAATCTCAAATCGATGATATTGACGATCAAATCGAAAGTATCGACAAGGAAATCGCAGCGAAGCAGGACCTGATCGATGCCATAAACGATGCCGCCGAAGCCAGGAAAAGGGAAATAGATCTTCAAAAGGCACAGTACGATTTGGAACGGATGCAGAATCAGAAGACCAATTATGTCTATAAAGACGGGCAAATGATATATGAAGCGGATTCTACCGGCATACGGGATGCACGGGAAAATGTCGAAGATGCCAAACGAGAAGTCGAAATAGCGGCTGTTGAGAAGGTCATCGAAGGATTAGAGAAACAACGGGATATTCTCGAGGAGCAAAAAGAAGCTCTCGAACAGGCATTGGAAGCCTCCAACGCATACTGGGATGCACAGATTGAACAGACAGAACAGTACTTCGATACCTTAATTACAGGAATGGAGGAATACAAGTCTCGTTGGGAAGAACTTTCTGAAATAGAAGAAAATGCCAAAATGAATCTCGCCTTAGAGGAACTCGGCATAACAGAGCAAGACATTTTAGGCATGAGCACGGAGGCATTTAATAACGTTAAGCAGGCTTATATGAATATTCTTGCTGACATGTACAACGGCAATGACCAATTGCTCATGCAATTATCTGCGTTGTCCGGAATTCAACTATCTGACCTCACCGGATATCTGGATGGTACCGTAGATGCTTTGGATAGATTGAACCAAATGGATTTAGAGGAAACAAATAAATCAATAAGCGGTATATCCGGTTCTTTTGATAGTATAGCAGCTTCTGCAGGCAGCGCAGCTTCTGCCATTGACGGTGGATCCGGCGGCGGAGATGTCCAGGATAATGCCTCCGGGGAAAACAATACTCCCGGAAACGGAGGGGGCGGCTCCGGTAAATCCATTTTAAATTCCATCCAAACTCTTTCGACCGAGGGTGTCGACAATATCAATAAAGTGGCAAATGCCTTTGCCGGATCTAATGAGGACGAACAGTCCGGTGTTTCCGTAGCAAGCGCTGTTCAGCAAGTCATCGATAAAGTAGGCAGTGGACAAGCAAAAAGCAAAAACCCTAATAGCAACGACACTAAAGCTCCTACCGGAAAAAGCTCTGATAGTCTTATGTCAGCCATTCAAGACCAGACAGAAGCTGCTTTAAACGAAGAAAGCGGTATCCCTGCTCAAAAAAAAGCATGGGAAAATCTCAATGAACCATTGGATAAAGCAAATGAGCTTATTCTAAGCATAAAGAATTCTTTAGAGGGTATGGACGGCAAAGAATTTTCCGTAACTTTAAGTGTCCACGGCTCTAGCATCGGAACCGTTATCAAAGGTATTATGGGCATTGCAGAGGTTGAAGGGACTGCACTATTGCAAGGCGATTGGGGGGCAAAAGAATCCCGTAAATCATTAGTCGGAGAGCTTGGACAGGAACTTATTGTACGTGGCAGCAGATTCTTTACTGTCGGAAACAATGGGGCTGAAATGTTTAATGTTCAAAAAGGGGATATTATTTTTAATCATGAACAGACAGAACAGTTATTGAAACACGGCCGAATTTCCAGCAGAGGAACTTCCTATGCCGATGGCACCACCAATACGTTTCCTGATTATCTCACCCCCATTGACCAATTGAGCGACGAATACTCCTTATTCCGCAAATTTAACGAATATCTGAAAAAAAGCACTGATATATTCTCATCTGCGGGCAGCCTTCATCGTCCGCTGGAAGAAATCGCCGATTCCGTCAGCATGATAGAGACTACTGTTAATAACAAAAATATGAATGCCATGAGAACTTTTGAAATCAATATCGGCGATATTAACCTGGAGGGAGTTCAGGATGTAAACTCCTTGTCCGCTGCTATAGTCACAAGGCTGCCTAATTTAGTTATTCAGGAGCTCCATAGAAGCTAACCTATAACTTTCTCACTATTTAAAGAGGTAAATATGAGTAATGTACTTAACAAAGATATTGAAGCAGTAAACTTATTAGTATCGCAGTTCATATCTGCAATCAAAAATCATGAGCACCGCTATGACAAAACATTTATATCCGTCGTAAAAGAGATATCCATAAAGAACAGCATTACCGTCTACACCATTCAGGACGAATCCGGTGTGGAAAGGAAAATAAAATGCGCTATTCCTAACTCCCGCATTACTATAGGGCAAAATGTATGGGTGAAAATCCCTTGCGGTAATATCGAAAAAATGTTTATCTGCGGAATAAATGAATAGAAAGGAGAAATGTTATGGCACGTCCTATACTTAATCATATTGCTCCCTTCGATGCTGCAAAAGATAAAATTATCAGCTTTTCATGGACCGGAAATCAAGCATACGGCAACCGGTTAATTATTTACGATGCCAATACCCTGGCGATTGTCTATGATAATAAATCGGAATCCATGACCTATACCCGTACTCTCCCTGCAAATACTTTGAGCAATGGGAACAAATATATTGCTCAATGTCAAGTATTTGATATTGAAAATATTGCCAGCGAGTTGTCGGATAAAATCTTTTTTATAACTTATGAAACGCCGGAATTTTATTTTTACAACATAGAAAATGGACAAACGATAAAAGCAGCCTCCTACGAGGCTGTTGTATACTATTTTCAGCCCGAATATGAGGAAATACAATCCTATAAATTCTATTTGTATGACGGAACCAGAACTTTATTGACCGAGAGCGAAACCTTTTATGACGGTAATAATATCCGCTATATATACAAGGGCTTGGACAACCATACCAAATATTATATCCGCTGTTATGGTATTACCGTAAACGGCATGGAAATCGATACTGGATATATCCAGATATATACCGATTATAAGGCACCGTCTACCTACGGTTTAATTTATGCGGAAAATGACGCCGCACACGGATATATCAAGCTGCATACGAACATTACCGTCATTGAATGCAGTGACAATAAAACCTTCCTCTTTGAGGATGGGATGATTGATTTAAGAAATGATTCCATACATTACAACAAAGGATTTGTAATAAGCGATGACTTTACACTTATTCTACGCGGTATGCACTTAAATCAAACAGCGACAATTCTCGAATTGGGAAATACACAGTACTCTCTCACCGTAAGCTCTTACCTTTACGACGACGGCCAGACGCGTTTCAAGCTTACCGTTCCGGGTCCGCTATGTAACTATATTTTATATTCCAATCCGCAGTCCTTCGATGAAAACGCAATGGCAGGAATTTGGATACGAAGAAAAAACGACATTTACCAATTAGAAGTTTTTACAGAGGGAGAATATTCTCTCGAAAATAATATGTGGTACGGAATACAAATGCCGAACACTCCCGAAATGTACGATATGTGGATTGATTCCGACGATTTATTTACGTACGTAGTGGATAAAGATGTAATGAAAACTTATACATCTGAGGAAGAAGCCTGTGATGAACATGTCGAAATAGACGATTTATGGATTTAAAGGAGGTGAAATATGTTTTTTTTAGGAAATAATATTTTAGGCGCTGATAGAAATACTGTCCCGCTGACTCCGACCTCGGTTAAAAATATCACTTATCTTGTTTTAAAAAATGGACTATTCGATTGCCTTTATATTACAAAAGAAATAGAATCGGAGCCAACGATGGACTGTCCGGAACAATGGGACTTCGATACTATATTTCATGCGGATTTCAGCAATAATACATCCGCAGGCAACGTTGACTGGAATTTAAAGTCGGTCTCGCATATTTTGATAAAACGCAGGGATGTATCAGCATTTAAATGGACAACAATAGCGGTAAAGGAAATACATACCCTTGAAGATCTTACAAGCGGAATTATTACTAATGATTATTTCAATGCAAGCAGCATCCAGTATGAGTACGCTTTGGTTCCTGCCCTATACGGTACGGAGGGGCTTTATAATACTACTTTTGTCGACTCCGTATTCGATTCCATATTCATAGCAGAAAAGAATAATATAATCGGAACTCCTGCTACCGATGGATTCTGCGATACTTCAAGGGTAGTTCCTTCTTCTACCGCCGTAACCATTCTGAACCGCTATCCCACCTATATCCGAAACACGAAAGCTAATTATGACAAGGGATCCTTTAAAGGGAAATTCATGTATCTCGACGAAGAAACATGCACTTTCCAGTTAGACGACGGAGAAAGGATACGGTTTCAGAAAGAGGTCATAGACATTCTTTCCGACGGTATGCCAAAGCTATTGAAACATTTTGACGGCAGAATATGGTTAATTCAAATCACGGGCGATATTTCCGATACCGCGGATTCCGAATACAACAACCGCGATATTGCTTTCGAATGGGTAGAGGTCGGAGATTATTCGTCTGAAAGAGATTTATACAAATCAAATCTGTCCGATGTGACTGAGGAATGGTGGGATAGATGATAACTAACTATGATTTAGATCTGATGGTCCAGATACCCATTCGGTATGAGGTCAAAATAGAAGTATTGAAGGAAAATGGCACGATATTGGACATCCTGCACGGCGTTATCGTCGGCGGTTCTGCCTCTGTCGACAGCACGTCTTCGGTCAGAAGAACCTTTTCCGCTACCATTGTTCCTACCTTATTTGATAGAAATGATACAAAAATTGTGGAGGACGGCTTAGTTTGGGTAAATAAGGACCTGCACTTGTATATTGGCGTATTGGATATACGCAAAAAAGAATACGTTTACTATTCCATGGGGTATTATGTCTACACCAATACGTCAGGCTCCTACGATGCCGTCACAAATCAGCTCACTATTAACTGCAATGATTTTATTGCCAAACTGGATGGAACAAAAAGCGGACAACTGGGTGCTCTTACCACCCGTATACCGGCATATGAAGAAAATCCGGATACGGGTGCGGTCATAAAATATAATATTATCCGCGAGGCAATGGTTGCCCTTTTGTCTCAGCTTACAAATATTAGAAACTACGTGATAGACGACATCGGGGAATACAAGGCCATGCCTCAGAATAATGACGACTGGCAAAAATACAGACTGGAAAATCCCCTTTGGAACACGATTCCATACGACCTGGAATTCTCATCCGGCATTTCTATTCTTACTATTTTAGAAAAAATCAGGGATTTATACCCTAATTATGAAATGTACTTCGATATACAAAATACATTTATCTGCCGTATGATTCCAAGCTGCTACAAGGATGATATTATATTTTCAAACGAATTTCTCCAATCTATTTTGATTTCAGAAAATTTGAGCTGTGAGCTGAACAAGGTAAGAAATATCTGCGAGGTATGGGGAGAAGTCATAGAGGCAGATTTTTATACGGAAGAATGTACCTACGGCAACAATGTTTATACATGTACGATAAATGGATATGATGACAAATATTATAACGGCGACTTAATTGCGATCAGGATCCCATCCGTAAATGCGGTAAATCCTAAAGTAAATATCAACGGTCTGGGAACTATTGACATTATGGATGAGAATACGGACACCTCCCTTGATGGCGGCGCCTTGGAAAAAGGCGCTGTTTTTGTTTTCAAAATAAAGTCCAAGAGGATGAATGGCGAAACCATATTTTATTCCTATCTGCTGGGCCATTGGCAGGCTCACGGCCTGAATGTCTTAACGGACGGTACCGCAGGCGATAACTATACCTTTCCCGACGGAGAAGTTTTCAAGAAATATTCCATTGGATATTTTCAGAAAAAATATAACTGCGAAAGCGTAGAGTTTCAAACAGTACAGAACTCTCCTTTTACCGTACAGAAAATTGGCGAAATACTTGATGTGAAAACCGGCGGCGAATACGAAAATATCACTTCCGATTCTCTGGCCTTATCCCGTGCGAAGTTGGAAAACTGGAAAAATGCAAGATTAACTGACAGTATTACTTTAACCACCAACCTTGTTCCGTTTTACGATGTCAATACAAAGGTATCTTACCAAAATTCTGATTCCGATATGGAAGAACAATATATTATCAAATCTGTGAATCACGATTTCGGAGCATGGACATCTTCTGTAACCATGTATAAGTTTTATCCATTATATGATGATCTCGTCAAAGAAATGGGAACTCATAAAGCCCTGTCCGAATACAAACACGGTGTACTAAGCAAATATGCCCATAAAGAATTATCTCAAATGATTGGAGGCGGTAACTATTAACCTAACATCGAATTTAAAATTACAAAAACCAACGAGTGACGAAAAATACAACGTTCAGACACAAAATACCAATATGGATATATTGGATTCGTCCATTAAAGCTTTACAAGATAAAGATGCTACGCTGACCAAGCAAGCCGACTTCGAGACCCATACAAGCAATAAAAGCAATCCCCACAATGTTACCAAAGAACAGTTAGGACTTAGCAATGTAGTTAATCAAAGGCAAATACCCGCCATTCAGACCGCCGTAACAGATGGCGGGGTTCCTGTTTTCGACGGTAACGGGTATACCTTAAAAGATAGTGGTTTTTCTATTAACGAGTCTGTTCCTGCCAATGCCAAATTTACCGACACCGTATATATACACCCAGAATCAGGGATTAGTATGGGTGAATATTCGAAAGTAGTCGTTGATACTAAAGGACATATTATAGGTGGCAGCAATCCTACAACGCTTGCCGGATACGGAATAACAGATGCGGAGCCATTAGGTAGCTCTGATATGATTTTAACGGAGGCAAAGGATTATGCAGACAGTACATATGTGCAATCGACTGGATATACAGATAGTAAAGTATCAGCACTAATCAATGGAGCACCTTCTACATTAGATACCTTAAAAGAAATAGCTGATGCAATGGAAGAAAATCAGACAGTTGTAGAAGCCCTTGAAACGGCAATAGGAAATAAAACTGATGAGACGGAGTTTCAGGCACATCAAAGCAGCACTGACCTTCATGTGAGCGTATCCGAAAAAGCCAAGTGGGATGGCTATGAAGGCTCTAAAGCGGATATTGGAGATATTCCGAGCATTAATAATAATCTTACCACTACAGAAACGGGGACAGCACTTGATGCTTATCAGGGCAAAATACTGGCAGATATGATTGCGAATACTGGCGGAGATAAAGTGCCTAAGATCGGGATAAAAACGGGAACGTCTGTAAAGCTTATGGAATTTTCAGTACCTTCAAGCTCCAGACAGTCTGTTGCAGTAAGTGTAAGAGGTATGAATAGTCCGGGAACGGCTACCGTCTGGTTAGACTTCGGATATGGTATGCTTTTGGGCAATTCAGTAGAATCCTCCGAGCAGTATTATATTCCAAGGTTGCAGCTAAAACGCAATCTTACCACAAATAATTATGAATTATGGATTATGGATACGGCAGGCACACATGTATCAGATGATACTATCATTATTGACGGAATACGAATGGGAGAATATTCAGGTGAGCTGATAATAGTAATCTCAGACGGTTCAGAAACAGACTCATCAAATACAAGTGTTGGTACAAAGTTTTTTGCTACTGCATATGTCCCTCAGATTCCCAGCTATGAATATAAGAACGTACCAAGAATTGTGTCTGGAACAGAATCTGTTGTCATACCGGAAGATTGGACCTCTAAGTATGGGCATTTAGTTCTTTCTGTAGATTATGACTTTTCCGGTTTGAATTATATAGCTACAAGTGTAATAGGATTTGCGCAGTTTGAAGAGTATAGTACTCCCAGAGTGCCAATACTGCTTCATGCCGATGGGACTTTGTTGAGTACAGTTGCGGTAAAACTATCTTTGGACCCTATTGAATATGAGAGATCTTTATCCTATTCTTTTTATCCGTCCCCAACAGGGTTAGCTATAAACAAAGTTACGATACATCCCTTGTAAGTGGAGATTACTATGAATATGATGATAAAACTATAAAAAATATGGAAGCTTTTTAACAAGGGTCATGAGCTATTAAAATTATTTATCTAAATTGAGGATAACAGCATTTAAAATATAAATATATAAAAAAGGAAGTGATTTTATGTCCGAAGCAAATGAGGATTTTATTGTAAATAATTCCAAGTTATACACCCACGAATACAGTAATTTCCCAATCAGCTTAATTACCCAGCACCACTTTAAGGACGCAGACGATTCAGTGGCGTCCTTGATTAATGAAATAAATGGTTATAAAGAACGGGAATTATTTGAACTGGCTAGTAAAACGATGAATGAATATAAAGATATATTATCACAATATTCTCTCGGAGGCGCTGAAACAATAAACACCCTCGAAGAAGAAATAAGAAATGGTCAGATAATGACTATTCAAAAATCTCAATGCGTATTTTTAGAACCGGAAGAACCGGAAATATGCTCTATTGATGATGTTTGGGTTGGAGGTGATTGATATTCAATATCCATATACCTCTATATTTCCTGATGGAATTGATGAAAGAACCTTCTTTCATGATGTCGGTCTTTCTACCCTTTCACTTATGGTAATGTATAATGATTTAATCTCAGACAGTAAATTTACAGATGCCGCTATATTTTTAAGTCAGCAGAATGGCCTCCATAACTACTCGGCTGACTTGTTTAATTTTATTGAAGCCAAGATTTTTACTTGGCAGAAAAGTATATCAGAAAAAGAAAAATATAATCCTTTCCATTCCTCTTCTGCGGAGCCAGATATCCCGGTAGGGGAGATATGGATCGATACTTGAAACTAGGAGGAAGAAAGCATGGCTATACAAGAAACAATCAAAACCGGTCGTAAATATAGGAAATGTATCGATAATACTCCCGAAAGTAAAAAGTGGGAAAGGTACTCCTTTTGGACAAAATCAACTGATGTAGAATTCAGCGACGGAACTACGGCAGAAAGCAAATTAGGAAGCTATAAAGGTGTGACTACAAATGAAAATCAAGTTGCAGGATATGCAGCAGATGTAACTTTGGTTAAAACTATTAAGACTTCACTGTCTAATTTAATTACAAGTCTTACGAATTTAGTTAACTCTATAAATGATAAGCTGGGTGGAATGAGGTTTTATGAGGATTCCACCGGAAAGTATGTTGTAGGTGCCGATTCAGTGCCAAAAAAATTGGGTAGTGTCGGAAGTGAAATCCAAATAATACAAGTATCTTCCGGCACAACTGGAAACGTTGACATCAAGCCTAAGTATGAAAATTGGAGTGAATTAACCATAGCAAATTTTTCATTCGGATCAGGTATAGGTGCAAGCATGCATGGCCCTTTGGGACAAGTTAATTCATGTGGCAAAAATATAAGCTTGTCTTATAATTCAACAACTGGAATATTATCAATTAATTATAATTATACCGGAGATCATAATCAAAATTATAATTTTTCTCTTAATCCTAATGTGTATCTTTATGTACCAAAACAATCTTAATGTTACTTGACGGATGTTATAACCATTTATATAAGAAATAGAAAGATTGTTATAATGAGTAAAAGTTATGCGTCATGTCATTTAGAATTGCAGGAATAATATCATCCTTATATGGGCTTTATTTATTCCTGCAGTTCAGACTAACTTTACATGTGTATTCAGACATGATTCTTCAGTACTATCCTTTCTTTCAGGGCGCCGCCAATTACTGCCTTTTCCCGATTTTTGAGAACTATCATATCGGCACTTGGACTTTTTAAGACATAAATATCTCTACAACTTTATTAAATTTAATCTTTTAGTTTATTTTGGGTATATAGGGATTTTGACTCTTTCAACTTTGATTTGATTTTTGTTTGCAGGCTAGAAACCAAATTTCTCCCTGTGAATATTTTTTCCTTCAATTAATTTCTGATAAGTCACTTATACTTTGATTGCCGTATAAGGAGATTTATGTTATATTTACTTGGAAAATAATATTAATTAGGAGAATATAATGAATTTTAATTCTAAGGACAAATTATTTATAATTTGTTGTATTTCAATTTTATTTATAAGCATATTTACATTATGTTATTATCTCTTTCCATATCAAGGTTTAAGATATGACAGCGAAGCTTTCTATCCGGTTGTAAGTGAACATTCTTTAATTGAATTAAATGAAAATACCACTGTTTCACAAAATTTTAAATCTGAAAATATCCATTTGAAAGGATTAAAATATTATGTAATCAAAGGAGAATCAGAAATTACTGGCTCTTTACATGTATCAATAATGGATAATGACAGAAATTTATTATTAGATAGAAAAGTACCATTTTCAGACATCCAAAATGCTGAATGGTATTCTGATTATTTTTCCCTTACACTGAAAAAAAATCATATATATCAAATAGACATAACCGCTGAAGAATGTACGAGTAATAATTATCCGTATTTAGTCGTAATGGGAGGGTATGATCAAAATTCTCCCAATTTAGAAGCATATAAAAATAATGAACTTCTTAACGGTAATGTTTTGATTAGTTACGAATTCGCGAAATTAAACAGCACCTACATAAATGTTGTTGTTTTATCATTATTTACTCTCTCACTTATTACTATCCTATTTACCATTAATGTTTCAAAAAATAAGAAATGGAGTTCTGTATTAAATAATTTAAAATCTTATAATTCCATACCTATAAGAAAATTGCTTGTTATAGCCCTAATCGTCATACAGTTCTTTCTAATAATTCCTAATATTGTATATAAAGTAGGGGGCTTCAACTTGGATCCGTCCTGGCGATATTTTTTAAATATAGCCAATTCCTTAAATTTGAAATATGGAACTGACATTTATTTCACATATGGACCATTAGGTTATATATGCTATCTTATGAATTTGAATAATTCATCAACCTACTGGTTCGGTATTGGGATTTGGGGAATTATTTTCATTATCCATATTATACTTTTAATTTGGCTGTATAAATTATACTTAGAAAACAAATTATCATTGACTGCTATTGCTTTGTCCGTATTAGTTTACGTAACTACAATGTTTGAATCCGAACGAGATAACTACCAATTATATTTATTATTATTATCAGTTGTAATCTATTTCTTAGGTAATAGTAAGAGTATCATAATAACGAATTTACTGCTGAGTTTAATGTTCTTTTGCAAATTTTCAACCTTTACCAGCGGCGTTGCATTCATTACTATATTCATTATTCTGCGTTTTTTCTTTGATAAAGATAAAAAATGCATTTTATTAATGCTTCCCTCATTAATAATTGCTCCTATCTCATATTTAGTTTATAACCCCTCTTTAAAAGGATTATACGAATATGTTACGGGAATATTGAGAATATCTAGCGGATGGATGAAAACACAACAATGGGATGATGCAATAACAAATCAAGAATATCGTTATTTACTTATAATTGTTTTGTTGTATATCATGCTTATAATTATATCTCTTTTAGTCGATTATCATAAGTCAACTATTTTAATTTCTTGCAGCGTTTCACTATTTTTTGCATACAAATATTCCGTCACCGCACATGGAATCGCTATGGGAATTTGGTTGGTTTCCATGCTATTTTCTGTTGTTGTTCTATCTATTGATTTCAGAGCAATGTATTCGCTGATTAAAACAAAGAAAAAATATGCGTTTTATTATGCCGCCTCAATAATTGGATGCCTATCCATTGCTTCACTATTGTGTATAAATCTCCACAATAATTGGGGACAAATTAAGGATAGTCTAAAAAACAAAGTAATTACATTTGCAACTTTAAAAGACAGCTCCCTGCTTCCCGAGTTATATGACAATACCTACATTCCGCCAAATATTCTTGAAACAATAGGTAATGATACTGTTACTACTTACCCATGGGAAGTAGGATATAAAGCCGTTTATACTAATTTAAATATGGTTTACAGCCCTTCTATTCAAAACTGTAATGAATTCATTCCATGGCTTGATCAAAAAGTTGCGGATTATTTCTACTCAGAACAAGCGCCTAGGTACATTATACTGGAAGACGAAACTATTTACTTCCACATAAAATATATAGATAATCCTTTGACTTGGGAGGCAATCAAGGATAGATATAACGTTATCATCACACAAGAAGGATTTTGTTTATTAGAAAGACAAGATAATATTATAAAAAAAGAACTTACGCTAATCCGTTCTGAACTTTACTCTACAAATGATTCTATAAAATGTCCAGAAAATGCTGATTATGTGAAAATTCATTTAAGTTACTCATTTTATGGAGAAATAAAGGACTTTTTATGGAGAACGGGAATGACATACATGAATATTAACTATAAGGATGGTTCAAGTTGTTCAGGTGTAATTATCGTTCCGAATATGACTTCTGGGTTTTCATTGGATTATGTTCCTCAGAACCTTGAAGACGTATCACTTGTATTAAACACAGAAGATTATACTAAGATTTCATCCATTCAATTTAGCGGCATTGGTCTTGATGCTCTAGAAAAGAATGTGGAGGTTGAGTGGTTTCAATATACTGAATAATATATCTACCCAATATTTATACTTTATAGAATACCAGGCAATTTTACTTATGTTTCGAACTTAAGAAAACGTTTTACAAATTTATATATTCTTAGAAATTTTTAATGAAGCTAGCTCCCTCTTCACCTATGATTACGACATTTTTTGTATACTTTTCTTATTCGTCACATACATTTAAATTAACAAAAGAGATTTTCTCCTGAGAGGATTTCATCATGTATCAAGATAATATATTGCCCTACCGCGGCGATCTAAAGGTGGCAATAGTCGGAAGGGCAAAGGATACCGTTAATTATGAAAAAGCTCTGACCTCCATGGGCGTCTCCTGCCTGACTACAATGGATCTGGCCCATCTATCAGAGTTCGACGCACTCCTGCTTCCGGGAGGAGGGGATATTACTCCTGCCTTTTTCGGACAAAAAA
This sequence comes from Bacillota bacterium, assembly GCA_023407175.1. Next base: position 16,068 of record JAEYMU010000018.1, on the reverse strand, counting down.
ATCAGGGGTCCAGAAATATGGACACCGAATTGGACATCATACAGCTCCAGGCGCTGGATTTTTTCGTAAAACGGGAATATCCCGTGTTGGGCATTTGCAAGGGCATCCAGATCATCAACGTTTATTTTAACGGAACAATCATTCAGGATCTCAAACAGGCCCCCCATCATGCGTGGGATAATGGAGACAAAGTTCATTCTTCTGCCGCCCTCCCCGATTCTCTGCTTTTTTCATTGTACGGAAGGCGTTTCAGCGTTAACAGCGCCCATCATCAGGGCATCGGCAAGGTAGGACACAGTCTCAGCGTCATCCAGACCTCCGATGACAACATCATCGAAGGAATTGTTCACGATACACTTCCTGTCATCGGCGTTCAGTGGCACCCCGAGCGGCTTTTCGATGACTCGGCTCCCTGCAGTACCGTGGACGGACGATTGCTGTTTTCTTATTTTTTATCCTTATGTGACACCGCCGGAGTTTGAATTTCCTTTCTTCTCCGGCGTTTTTCCGCCCGCTCCTGAAGCTCTTCCTTTGCTTTCGCTCCGGTAACTTCAAATAAGGATACAATGATTTTTTTTATCATTCCTGCCGTTTCGGCATCCAGTCCCTTTAGTGCCCCTACTACCGCCAGCATGCTCTTTTTCCAGTCCGCAGTAAAATCGATTAATGTCGCCGCCTGAGAAGCGGATACCACCTCGTACAGCGTATCCACAAAGGAATGAATATGTTCATCATCTAAGGATAAAATCCACTCGTTCAACGCATCGTCCATGAATCTTCTGCTTTTATATATATCCTTTGCCTTTACAAAGGCATCGTCCTTTACAAGCCACGTATAGGGGTCATGCTGCAGCAGACCGAAAGTCTTGCTTTCAACCACGATATAGCCGTCCTCATGGGCTCCTAACAGCATCCCTACCAGCGACGAATGAGGAAGGATCCGCACTATTTTATCCGCTATTTTTTCGTACTGTCCCCTCTCCCTGATTTCTGGGCGAAAGCCCGGTCCGTCATGGCTGAACACCTTGACGATTCGCCTTTGTATTTCCGGACCGCAATTCATCGCCGCAAATACGGCAAAATTCCCCCCTTTGGAATGCCCTCCCACATAGAATTCCTTAGAAAATTTCCTTGCAACCGCCTTCATATACCCTACACTGTAAAGCTGCCCCTGCACCGGCTCGGAAAAGGCCAGATTGAAATCCTCTTTCCAGCCGATAATCGTCTCATCCGTCCCCCGATATGCGAGATAAACCGTCTGATCCTCCAGAATATAAGTAATTGCCGAAAACTGCGTTTCCCGTTCCGGCTCGATTAGGTTTACATAATAATTCATCTTAAGAGAACCATAACGAGCGCTATTTAACATTCCGGCAAACAGCGCCATATTCTCCTCCTTATATCTCTCATCCGCGAAAAGCTTCTCCTTTTCCTGATAGATATCCAGATATTTTATTGTGACAAACGGCTTATCCTCTGAAACATCTGGAACAATACCGTCGAACTTCAAATAGCTGAACTGGCACAGCACCAGACTGTCCACTTCATTCATCGGCCTTTTTGCAAACGTATAATCTCCATATTCCTTCAAATAATCAATAATCGTTCCCATGCCGCACTCCTCTAAAAACGCGCCTCCAAGTGTCCGATATTCTTAATAAGCACCGATACCGTGCCATCCGGATTCGTAATGAATTCCACGCTTCCAGGATTTTTATACTGCTCCATTGGAATCTTTATTTCTATTCCTGTATCCGTATACAAATGCTGCTTCTGGTACTTTCTCGTTGTCGCCTCACTTTGGGGTAATATTTCTTCCTTCACCAAATCGTACTTTTCCATTTTATCCTGAAATGCGACTTTTAACTCCGGTTTCTCTTCAAATATCTTATCCGCAAGCACTTCCACCACAAAGCCGCCGTTTTCCTGCAGTTCTTCCTGTATGATACTTTTCGCCTTCATCTGCGCCTCATACTGATCCAGCTCGTCATAAGCCTCCTTCTGCACCGATTCCACCGCTTTCGTCACGATCGACAGCTTCGACTTATGTGACATATGGCTGCTGCATTTAAGAAATAAATAGGAAAAATAATTTGTTTTTTCTCCGTTTACCTCATATTTTCTTTCTATCACCTGTACCGACAAGTCCTTCAGACAAATAATCGCCGCTTCGCTCAGCCTCTGTGATTCCGAGGGCAATATTGACTTATGCCTCATGACCTCATTCGTATTCCCTCCCTCCTGTGAAGCCAGCGTCCGATGAGTATAAAGCGCTTTATAATTCATCTTCAAAAATGCCAGATACTCGTCTTCACCATATCTAAACCTTACCACCACAAGATCTGCCGGTGGAATATCTATATTACTATTCATAATGCTGTACAACAACTCCGCCGCATCCTTGCTTATCTCTACAAAAAAATCATCCGAATACTGCTCAAGCATCTTGTAAACTTCGGATTCCTCCTTATAGAACTGAGAAGTCTTCCCATCATCCCCCGAAGAAATCTTCGCAATATGCTCCTTCAAAAAATCCGCAAACTCCGACCCAAATTCAATCTCCTCATCCGACAGCACCGGCATCCCGATCGTGGAATCCAAAATATGTAATATAACCTTCTTTATCCTTATATCTTCTTTCACCATCATCTATCGTATCTCTCCTATCTATCTTCCTCTTTCTCTATTTTCTTCGTCTCTTTTTATTTCTTCCAGGTTCCCGGCGACAAAAGTATAAGAATCGGCAAAAGCTCTAACCTGCCCACGAGCATATCAAACATAAGCACAAACTTTGACAGCACCGAAAACGCCGAATAATTCCCCGCAGGACCTACCATACCGAAACCTGCTCCCACATTATTGAAGGTCGCGGCCACTGCCGTAATATTTGTCATAAAATCAAAATTATTCAAGGACAACACCAGAAATGACCCGAAGAAAATAAATATATAGATCATCGCATATACCTGAACCGATTTCGTCACACTGCTCTCCACCACATGTCCATCCATATGAATCTTTTTAAAACCTCTGGGATGTATCACATAAGAAATCTCATTCTTAATAGAGCGGACAGTAATAATAAAGCGGGATATTTTAAATCCGCCGCTGGTACTTCCCGCACAGGCTCCCAGCATCGAAAGCATAAATAAGATCGTCTTGGAAAATTCCGGCCACGTATTATAATCCACCGACGCAAAACCCGTAGTGGTTATTACCGATGTTACCTGGAGCAGCGCATGGTGAAAACCTACAAAAGCATTATCAAAAAAACTTCTCGTGTTCAATGTAATCAGTACTGAGGCCAAAAACACAATGCCGAAATAATACCGGAGTTCTTCGCTGGCAAACGCTTCCTTCGGCTTCTTAATGAGCAGCAGATAAAACACTTGAAAATTAATGCCACAGATAAACATCAGCACGGTAAGTACTGCCTGTACCGCCATAGAATAACTTCCCACACTGGAATTAAGGAGTCCGAAACCTCCCGTTCCCACGGAAGAAAAAGCCAGTGTGACCGCATCATAAACAGACAACCCTGCTATCATTAAAGAAATCGTTCCTACAAGCGTAATGCCCATATAAATGCTGTAAAGTATCATCGCCGTATTCTTTACCCGGGGCACCAGCTTACCTACACTGGGACCCGGACTTTCTGCCCTGAGAAGGTGCATATTATAGCTTCCGGATAAGGGCAGAACTGCCAAAATCAATACCAGGACCCCCATTCCTCCTATCCAGTGGGTAAAGCACCTCCAAAACTGAGCACTTCTCGATAAAACTTCCACATTCGTAAGAATGGTTGCCCCCGTAGTCGTTAAACCCGAAACCGTTTCGAACAAAGCATCCGTATAAGAAGGAATCTCTCCGCTTAAGTAAAAGGGCAGCGCACCTACCAGACTCAATATAATCCAGCTTAAGGATACGGTGACAAAACCTTCCTTCGCATAAAACACTTTATTCTTCGGCTTAAACCGCCTTCCGATTAAACTGACCGCAAAGCAGGCCGCCATGACTGCCGCAAAAGAAACGGCGCTTTTCTCATGGTATATTATACCCACCAGACAAGGCAGAGACATAAATAATGCTTCAAACTCCAAAACCCTGCATAGTATGTAACGTATCATCGAATAATTCATTTTACCTTCCCCTGCTTAAAAATATCCCGGAATACAGGACATCATTAATTCTCAAATAATGCTCTATAATATTCATGCCAAAATATCCTTTATATCCTGCAAACCGGTTATGGTCGTGGCCAATACCACCGTATCTCCTACTCCGATCCGGCTCTGTCCACTGGGGGTGATGATATTTCCCTTATGATTGATGCAGCACAGCAGAATATTCGGTTTCAGGTCGAGCTCCACCAAGGGAATTCCCACTACCGGACACTCCTCTCTCACTAAAAACTCCAGAATCTCCACCTTATCGTTATTCATCCGGTATAGGGTCTCAATATTGCTTCCGATAGAATTCTGCATCGCCCTTACATATTTGATGATCATCTCTGCCGTAAGATACTTAGGATAAATAACGCTTCCCAGATCCAGCTCCTCTATGATCTCATCATAGGCGATACGATGCACTCTGGTAATCAGCTTCGCTTTGGATATGCTCTTGGCGAAAAGAGAAAGCATGATATTTTCCTCATCGAAATTAGTAAGTGCAACAAAGGCCTCCGCCTGAGGGAGTCCTTCCTCCATTAATAAGTTCCTGTCGGTGCCGTCGCCTAAAATCAGCGTTGCCTGCGGCAGAAGCTCGCTCAGCTCGCCACATCTTTTCTTGTCCTTTTCCACGATCTTAACATCGATACCGATGGAAAGGAGCTGGTTCGCCAAGTAGTATGCCGTTTCCCCTCCCCCCACGATGAATGCATCCTTGGCCCGCGTAGTAGGCACCTTCAGCTTCTTGAAAAAAAGGACCGAATTCTTCGCCGAGCCCACTACGGAGATTTCGTCCTTCGCCCGAAGAATGAAATCTCCGGCAGGGATAAACACTTCATCGCCTCTTTCCACCACGCATACCAGTACCCCGCATTTCATCTGTGCGGATATACTTTTTAAGGACTGGTCGCATAGCGACGAGCCCTCTTCTATTTTATATTTTACCAGCTCGATTCTTCCTTTTGCAAAGGTATCTATCTTGATGGCAGAGGGGAACTTAAGCACCCTCGCTATTTCAAGCGCTGCCGCATCCTCCGGATTGATAACCATGGACAGCCCTAATTCTTCTTTGATAAAATTTATTTCCCTGCTGTAAACGGGGTTTCGAACCCTCGCTATGGTATGACAGTCACCTGCCTTCTTCGCAATCAGGCAACACAACAAATTGAGTTCGTCGGACCCTGTGACTGCAATGAGCAGATCCGCCTCATCAATTCCGGCATTTTTCTGTATGGAGTAACTGGCTCCGTTGCCTACGATCCCCATAACGTCGAAATTGTTATTTACATTATGTACCACATCGCTCTTCATATCGATGACCGTAATATTATGTCCTTCCCTACTGAGCTGTTCCGCTAATGTGGCTCCCACATTGCCGCATCCTACAACAATGATCTGCATGATATCCTCCTGCTACTGCATAATTCCTTCGAATTTTTTCCAAATTTCCTCATACTGCTCTTTTATTTTCAAATAGAGGCCTATGGTCTCATCCTTTTGCTCTTCGAAATTCATAATGATCTTATCATAATTTTTTATAAGACAATCCACTACCGGCTTGCTGATTTTATAGTTATCTGCATCCTCACTCAATATTTTCTTGATAACGGCGCTCTCAAAGGAATCTTTATAGCTTCTTTGCCCGTATAAAGCGCTGAGCATATCGGCAACCGCGACTATTTTCTGTGGCAGCGTCAAATCCTTTTCGGTCAATCCCTTGTGATACCCTGAGCCATCCAGCTTTTCATGATGCCTCGCCGCTATTTCCAGTACATCCGGCTCTACCAGCCCTGAAAGGATCATCTCCGTAATCCTGACGTGTGCCTTCATAATGCGCATATCTTCATCCGAAAGCTTCCCCGGAGACTCCAGAATGTCAAGAGGTATGGCTATCTTGCCCAAATCGTGCAGCAGCGCTCCATAATACATCTGTTTGAGTTCCATCGTCCCAACGCCCATCAGCTTTCCCAACTGCCCCGCGAAATTTACTGTTGCCATCGTATGCAGCACAGTGTATTCGCTTCTAAAATCGATGGTATATACTAGCATTTCCAACAAACTCTTTTTATATCGCTCCGACCTTATATAACGGGACAACAGTGCATTAAGCTCTTCAAGATATTCTCCGCTGACCAGCTTGGAAGTAATCGAAAACTTCTTTTCCGCTTCAAGAAACAGGTCCAGGGCCTTCCCCGAAAACTTAATATCCCGATACCTCGTAAAATAATCCGCTTCCATCTCCATCTTTTCCCGGCGCATAAAGCTGTCCATCTTATCCGCAAGCGCCAGGCACGCCGTCACACGCTCGTATTTCATCTTTATCAGCCCGTAGCGCTCGTAGTCCAAATGATGATAAAGCACGATCTCCGCACGGTCCTCCACGGGAGAAAGATATTTCAAAAAAAGAAAACCATATATGGAATGAGACCATGTATTTTTCAGTTCAAAATCCGCCACATTATCCAGACCGTCCACTCTGTACAGCCCTATATCGTGCAGCATCCCAAGCATAGTATATTCAAGCATCTCCTGCTCGGTATATTCTTGCCCATATTCAAGCATTTTATATAAGATATAGCCTACGATTTCACCATGAGTCATAATATTGGTATTCAAAATGCCCAAGGTCTTCCGAATAATCGTAATTACATTTTGACTGCTTATTATACCCATTTATTTATCACCTGTCGTTTCTCCAACATAAACTTTTATCTGCTGAATTCTGCAAATGCCTATTCCTGTCAAAACACTTACAGTCATATTCCTTCCTGCTTTATCTTATCACTATCTTACCATAATATCAAAAGGGAACATATATTACAAGCCACTCTTATATATTAGAATTAAGTATAGAAACAAGGTATCCCCGCGTGAAAATCATATCTGCCGTTAACAACTTTTTATGGAGCTATCCCCTTTTGTTCCTTTTAATGGGAACACATTTATTCTTCACGCTGAAGCTTCGTATCCCTCAGCGACACATAGGAAAAGCGCTCCGCCTTTCCATCTCAACCGAAACCAGAGACGATTCCAAACCCTCTCACAACCTTTCCGCCTTCGGCGCTCTCGCCACTACCCTTGCCGCCACACTAGGCACCGGCAACATCATCGGTGTCTCCACCGCGGTAGCCCTGGGCGGTCCCGGAGCTATTTTCTGGTGCTGGCTGACGGGCATCCTGGGTATGGCTACCTCCTATGCCGAATGCTATCTGAGCATGCTCTTTCGGGAAAAAGATGTGCATCAGATCTATATCGGCGGTCCGATGTATGTTCTAAAAAATGGTTTACATAATAAATATTTGGCAAAGTTTTACGCAATATGCACAATATTTGCGGCGTTCGGAGTCGGATGCACGACACAAGCCAACTCCCTGACGCAAACTACTTCCTCCACATGGGGGATTTCTCCTCATATTGTAGGAATTGCTGCCGCTTTCGTCGTAGGACTGGTCATTCTGGGCGGTATTCGTTCCATCGGAAGCATATGTATGAAGCTTGTTCCTGCTCTCGGTTTTCTTTATATCGGAAGCTGCTTTGTCTTGCTGTTCATAAATAGAGACGCTCTATGGGATGCTGTCCTCGTGATCCTGGAGCACGCCTTCATGCCAAATGCTGTTTTGGGAGGCGTCGCGGGGTATTCCTTAAAGCATGCCGCCAGATACGGGATCGCAAGAGGGCTGTTTACCAACGAAGCCGGTATCGGAACCGCTGCTATTGCTGCCGCTTCCTCCGGCTCGGAAAGTCCTTCCAGACAAGCGTATGTATCTATGACCGCTGTCTTCTGGGACACCGTAGTCATGTGCCTGCTCACCGGCCTCGTCATAATCGCCAATATGCTAAAACACCCGGAATCTCTTATTGGCGTAAACGAAGCAGGGCTTGCCGACGCTGCATTCTCCTATCTTCCGGTAGGCGGAAATACCTTTCTATCCTTATCTCTCGCCGCGTTTGCCGTAACTACCTTAATCGGATGGTCGTATTTCGGTGAAAAAGCGATGGAATTTCTTTGGGGTACAAAAAGTATTTCCTTATACAAGCTCCTCTATATCGTTATGATTTACATAGGCGCAGTCATACCGTTAAACGTCGTATGGGAATGCACTGACCTTATCAATGCCATGATGGTGCTTCCCAACGTGCTGGCCCTATTCCTTCTAAAGGACCGCATATCATCATAAGGGCTTTTGTTCCGCACGCGGAGCTGCGCATCCTGCCCGAAAGGCTTTTTATGTAATAGGAGCATTTTCCTATTACATAAAAAAATGCGTTACGCCGCGGTCTTCACAACCCGGCAAACGCATTTTTATTAAGGTTTTCCTGCTTACACACATTCAAAGGCTACCGATATTCTCGTTCCCTTTCCTACTTCGCTTTCCAATTTCATTTCCGCTTCGTTTTTGGCTACGATATGCTTCACGATGGCAAGCCCCAGTCCCGTACCTCCGGTCGACTTGGAACGGCTCTTATCCACCCGGTAGAAGCGCTCGAAAATCCTTTCCTGATGCTCCTTAGGTATTCCGATTCCCGTATCATCAACTGTAAGGACCGCTTTTCCGTCTATCGGCTCTACCGTAACCATAACTCTTCCGCCCTTATTGTTATAACGGATGGCGTTGTCGCATAAGTTATATACCAGCTCCTCCAGCATCTGCTTCTCGGAGCGGACCATGCAGGGAATTCCTCTAAACAACAGGATTACCTCATGGTTCTCCGCGTTGATCTGCAGCATATTGACACAGGTCCTCGCGATTTCAGTCAGGTTCAACACCTCGAAGGGCTCTTCTCTGTCCACCACATCCAGCTCGGACAACCGTATCACATCATTGATCAGCGTCAGAAGCCGATCGGAATTGCGATGAATCTCTCTGGCAAATCTCTCTACATCATGATCCGATGCCATGCCGCTTTCTATCAGCTCCGAATACCCCAGAATGGAAGTGAGCGGCGTCTTCAGCTCATGGGAAACATTCGCAGTAAACTCCTGCCTCATTCCGGCATTTTTTAATATATTCTCGTGCTGTTCTTTTATCGTAGCAACAAAAGGAGCAAGCTCCTCGTAGGTCTCCAGTGCCTCCAGATTATCTACGTTCTTAGCAACCTTTTCAATCGGTTCGATCAGTATTTTCGTCAGCACATGAGCGACTGCCGTACAAAGGAGGATAATGAGCAATATCATTGCGATAATGGCAGGCAGCGCTCCGGCAAAAATACTCCATATGCTGTCCGCTTCCTTCGCCACGCGGATTACGTTTCCATCCTCTATCCGAATAGCATAATAAAAGGTGCTCTTTCCCATGGTTGAGGATTTTCTCACGGCCTGTCCCTCACCCTCGGCTAAGGTCTGGATAATTTCCGGACGATTCGCATGGTTATCCATTTTTTCCGCATCCGCATCGCTTTCGTATAGCACATCGCCATTATCATCCACTACGGTAATCCTCACCTTATCCTTCTTAGAATCATACTTTTTCTCTATAAGGTCCGATAAGGCGTTGGTATCCTCCAAAAGGTGGGCATAAGTCTCCAAATCCTCCATGATCTGCTTTCTGAATAAATCATAACAGATGGCGGCCACCAGAATCATTGTGGAAAAGACAGCTATAAGAGCTATAAACATCAGTTGAAAATTAATTTTTTTCTTCATATTCTATACCTGCAAGCATTTAATGGTCTTACGTCGTAAACATATAGCCTACGTTACGAACCGTCTTTATCATGCTTCCGGCTTCCTTCAATTTCTGCCGAAGCGTCTTGATGTGCATATCCAGCGTTCTGGATTCGCCTTCGAAATCCGTTCCCCATATTTTTTCCAGAATCATATCTCTGGGCGTGACGATGCCCGCATTATTCATCAAGAGCTTTAACAGCTCATACTCTTTATAGGTCAGCTCGCAGGGATTGCCGTCGGTGGTCACCATGTGCTTCTCTTCGTCCAGGCAGACTTTCCCGATGTACAGAATCTTCTCCTCGTTCTTATTGCTTCTCCTAAGCAGCGCCTTTACTCTGGATATGAGCTCCATTACGCCAAAGGGCTTCGCCATATAATCATCCGCACCGATATCAAGCCCCTTTACCTTATCTATCTCCGAAGTTTTTGCCGTTACGAGAATGATCGGAATATCCTTCGTCTCTATACCCGAACGCAGTTTCCTTACGATATCCAGACCATCTTCATCGGGCAGCATAATATCGAGCAGAATAATATCCGGCTTTTTTTCTTCCATTTCCTGATAAAATTCCTTCGCACACTCGAAATCTTTAATCTCGTATCCCGTATTTCTCAACGCAAATACTTCGATTTCTCTTATGTTTTTATCATCTTCCACCACATAAATAAGCGCCATCTTAATCACCTGCTCCATCTGTTTCATCATTACAATCATTTTACAATACCGGCGTAAAATTAAAAACCCCTTTATGTAAAATCTATGTAAATTTTAATCCCAAAAGGGGAATACAACCTATAAAAGCCTCATATCCCCTATTTCTCCCGTTTCCTGAAATAGTTCCCACTCGGCAATATTAACCGCATGGTCGCCGATTTTTTCCAAATATTTGGCTATCATGAGTATATCGATACATTCGTCGGCTGTTTTCGTCTCTTTTTTCAAATATTCGATCAAATCCTGCTTTACCTTATTAAACAGGTCATCCACGATATCATCGCTCTCAATGACATCCTTGGCAGCGTCTCCGTTTCTGCTCACAAAGGCTTCTATCGCAGCCCGGATCATCTCCTTCGCCGATTTTACCATAGGTTCCAGATGTCCCGAGTAGGAAGAAAGAGGATTCATATTCAGCCGAAGCAGCAGCTCCGCAATATCGGAGACATGATCCCCTACTCTTTCAATATCCGTAACTACCTTAAGGCTGGCCGTAATCGTCCTAAGATCCCTCGCCACCGGCTGCTGCTTCGCAATGAGAGACAAGCATCTGGATTCAATATTCCTTTCCATCTCGTTTACCACACGATCGCTTTTTAAAATTCTGTATATCTCTTCCTCATTCCTGCACTCCAGCGCAAGAAACAGCTCCGCATAGGTTTCCTCTACCCGAAGGCCCATGGCCGTTACATTATCCTTTAATTCCTTTAACTCATGCTCAAATACTGTTCTAGGTGACATATCGCTATCCTCTCTTTTCTTTCCACTTCTTTATCATCAACCGAATCTTCCGGTAATATAATCCTCCGTCCTCTTATCCGAGGGCCTGGAAAAAATATTGTCCGTTGTATCGAATTCCACCACTTCTCCTACAAGAAAAAACGCGGTATAATCCGATACTCTGGCTGCCTGCTGCATATTGTGAGTTACTACTACCACCGTATATTTTTTCTTAAGTTCCTCCATCAGTTCTTCCACCTTCAGCGTGGAAATAGGGTCCAGCGCAGAAGTCGGCTCATCCATCAGAAGAATCTCCGGCTCTACGGCTAATGCCCTCGCGATACACAGCCTCTGCTGCTGTCCGCCGGACAAGCCCAGCGCTGATTTCCTCAAGCGATCCTTCACTTCATCAAAAATTGCAGCTCCACGCAAACTATTTTCCACAATTTCATCTAATTTGGTCTTATTCTTAATGCCATGTACCCTCGGTCCGTAAGCGATGTTATCATAAATGCTCATCGGAAACGGATTAGGCTGCTGGAATACCATGCCGATTTTTTTACGAAGCAGCGTTGTATCCACCTTAGGATCATAAATATTCTCTCCGTCCAGGGTCACTGTTCCTTCAATGCGCACGTTATCTATCAAATCATTCATTCTGTTCAGGCTCTTTAAAAATGTGGATTTGCCGCAGCCCGACGGACCGATAAAAGCGGTAACCGCATTCGCTTTGATATCCATATCTACGTCCTTCAGAGCATGGTTATCACTGTAATATAAATTCAGCTTCCTCGTACTGATTTTGCTGTTTTCCATACTTTTCTCCATAATTTCTTCCTTTTATCCTTTCAAAAAATCTTATCTTACGCTCATCGAACGGTATTTACATCGAATTTCTTCGCCAGATATTTGGTCAGGAAATTAATGCCTAACACAATGATCAAAAGCACTGCCGCAATACCAAACGCTACATCGTATTGGGCTTTTGACATGCTTAAATACAACTGGATCGTAAGGGTACCTCCCGACTGCATGATCTTATCTATCAGTCCCATACCCGCCTTCGGCAGCAAGTATCCGCTTCCCGCCGTAAAAAGCAGTGCTGCAGATTCTCCTACGATTCTGCCGATTGCCAAAATGATACCGGTAATAATTCCCGGCATTGCGGAGGGCAATAAAATCGTTCTTATCATGTACCATTTAGCTGCGCCCATAGCAAGCGCTCCGCTTCTGTAGCTGTCAGGCACCGTCTTTAACGCTTCCTGTGTATTTCTTGTAATCAAAGGCAATATCATCAGCGTAAGCGTAAGTGCTCCCGTCAAAACGGAATACCCCAGTCCTAGCGCATTCCCAAAAAATACCATACCGAACAGACCGAATATAATGGAAGGGATTCCTGAAAGGGTTTCTGTTGTAAATTCTATCGCTCTAACCAGACGTCCCGGCTTAGCATATTCGTTCAGATAAATTGCGGAACCGATTCCAAGCGGCGTTGCAATAAGCAGGGTAATCACAATAATATATAGAGTATTTACGATATTTCCCGCTATGCCCACCGTTCCTTTCAGGCTGCTGGTCACAGATGTCAAAAAGCTCCAATTGACTGTTCTTATCCCTTTAAAAAACACATAGCCGATAATTCCTATTAAAAGCAGCACAGAAAAAAAAGCGGAAACATAAATTAGTATGCGCAGAACTGTATCTGAAATTCTCTTTCTTTTTATCGTAAGGCTATTCATTATTTTTCTCTCCCTTTTTCAAGATTCTCGTCAGGGTTACGTTGATCAGCATAATGAATACGAACAGTACCAAGCCTATCGTAAACAATACCTGTCTGTGTACATCTGCCGCATATCCCATCTCGCTTACGATTGCCGTAGTAAGGAAGCGTACGGAGTTGAACGGAAGGGGTATATTTACCGAGCTTCCCGATACGAGACTTATAGCCATCGCTTCACCGATTGCCCGGCCTACGCCGAGCACGATAGCTGTAATAATTCCTGATTTTGCTGCGGGCAATATTACCTTGAATATCGTCTGTATTTGAGATGCCCCTACCGCAAGCGATGCCGCTTTCAGATAGTCCGGCACCGATTTAATTGCCGATTCGCTTATGTTAATGACGGTAGGAAGAATCATAATCGCTAAAACGATCACTGCCGATACCAGATTAGCGCCACCGGTAAACTGGTGCGTATCCGAACCTTGAAATAACTTCAACTCTAATTTATACATGAGCGGATTCAAAATCATCAGGCCCAGAAGTCCATATATTACCGAAGGAATACCGGCCAGCAGCTCCACTGCAGGCTTTACCGTCGCCGCTAACTTCTTAGGCGCGATTTCTGCCAGGAAAATAGCCGTAAAAACACCGATGGGAACTCCGATTAAAACTGCCAGAGCCGTACCCGCTATAGAAGTGAGAATAATATAAAAAATGCCGAAGGACGGTTCTGCCGCCGTTGGCTTCCATACCGTTCCGAATAAAATATCCGTAAGTCCTACCTTAAACAGCGCAGGGGTTCCGTTGAAAATCATATAAGCAGTAATGGACACCACGGCCAATACTGCCACAAAAGCGCAAATAGTAAATATAATTTGCGCTGTTTTTTCCACCTTAGATTTGTTTGCATTGTTTCCAATAATTGTGAAGGATTTCTGATTGCTCATATCTTCTCCCTATTTTATATGACTTTCCGGCATGTCGGATCTATATATCTTCTACCGGATTGTGGGTACGGGGAAATCCCCGTACCCATTATATAAATCACTTTTTATCTTTTGTTAATTATTAGTCCGGTAAGATAAGACCCGCACCAGTAATTACCCCTTTACCTTCGTCAGAACCTAAGAAGTCAAACAGTGCCTGAACCAGTTCATTCTGCTCAGAAATCTCACCTTTTGTAGCCATTACGAAAGGTCTGCTAAGTAAATAATTGCCTGCTTTGATATTTTCCGGCGTAGCTGCCACATCGTCCAGTGCCAGTGCGATTACTGTATCATCCAGTACATCCAAAGACACATAACCAATTGCTCCGGGGGTTGATGCTACTTTTGCCATAACAGCTCCCGTGCTGTCCAACTCACTTGCATATGCACAAACATCTTCAATTTCAAGAAGTTCTTCGAAAGCGCCTCTCGTTCCGGAACCAGCTTCACGTCCCACAACTACGATAGGTGCATCTGCTCCGCCTACATCACTCCAATTTTTGGTTTCGCCTTTGTAGATACTGATCAACTGATCCTTGGTAACACCCGCTACCGTATTTGCAGGATCAACTACTACTGCGATACCATCAATAGCAACAATATTTTCAATTACGCCCGCCTCTTTTTCGCTGTCTTTTAATGCTCTGGAAGAATTTCCAATATCTACGCTGCCTGCGGTTACTGCTTCGATACCTGCGGATGAACCTGTAAATTCAGGCGTTACCGTTACGCCGGGATATTTAGCCATAAAACTTTCAGCCACTGCATTTGCAAGTTTCTCCATAGAGGTACTTCCCGACATGGAAATCGTACCGCTCAAATCTGCTGTCTCTTCCGCCGGTGCTGCTTCTTCTGCAGGAGCTGCCTCTTCTGTCTGTGCTTCCTCTGCCGGCGCTGCTTCTGTCTGTACATCTGCTTCCGGTGCTGTGGACTCAACTGACTGACTGCCGCAAGCTGTAAGAGCACCTACTGTCAATATTGCCGCTCCGATGAGGGCCAAAGTCTTCATTGTCCTGTTCTTCATTTTCTCATTCTCCTCTTTATATATTTTTTACAGTTGAGGCCATTTTTATTTTCAAAATGGCTTTTGAGGTCGTTTCAGGCATATGTAAGCCGTTCCTCATGTCTGTAATACGAGCATAACACACACGAAAAATATCAAATATCATACTTTGGTAATTTGTATGTAAGTTTTATGTAAAATAATTTTTCAAAAAAATGAGATAATTACAAAATGGGTACACATAAGTAAACGTGGAAGTCTTCTCAAATATGTGATAAAATAAGACCGCTTTGAGAATGGCCGTAGCGGATAACAACATAACATTACAAGAAGGTAATAATCATGACAGAAAAAGAAAGAATGTTATCGGGAAAAATCTACCATCCATATAAAGTAGGAGATAACACTTGGGAAAAGAGCAGAGAAACATTAGAAAAATTTAATTCCATGTCTTATAAGCACGAAAAAGAGAGAATGCAGGTCTTAAGAGATATTTTTGGAAATTTAGAAGAAGATGCTGTTATTGTACCACCTTTTTATTGCGATAAAGGAGAACAGATTTATATTGGCAAGCATTTCTATGCGAATACAGGCCTATTAATATTGGATGAAGCAGATGTGAGGATTGGGGATGATGTTTTTATTGCACCAAGAGTCTGCATTTATACCGCTGGACACCCGATAGATGCAGATGTTCGAAGAAAAGAACTGGAATATGCCAAGAGCGTTACAATCGGTAATGATGTATGGATTGGTGGCAATGTAGTAATTAATCCAGGCGTTACAATAGGAAACAATGTAGTAATTGGTTCCGGATCGGTGGTAACAAAAAATATTCCAAGCAATGTAATCGCTGCAGGAAATCCGTGCAGAGTCATCCGCAATATTACAGAAAAAGATAAGGATTTTTGGAATAGAGAAGCAACAGAATATTATGCAGATGAAGATATAAAATAGGCGGCAGAATATCGGAGACCGTTTCAAAGTTTGTGTAAACACAAAAAACTGATAAAAGATATGTGAATAGTTGCATTAAGGGCAAGGCTGTTTTCCTAAGTCTTGCCCTTGATTGTATTATAATGCTGAT
>JAEYMU010000031.1 GCA_023407175.1 Bacillota bacterium | reverse complement strand
CGAGCATCCGCTGGTACCTGTCGCTACGTAGGTGATTGAGGGAGTTACTCCGGTAGCAGTTACTGCCATGTTAAATATCCTCCTTGATCCTTTTTCTCCTGTAAAATTATATAAAATAAATTCATTTCATATCGGCATGCAACCCATCGTACCTGATCGATTGGGGCAAAGCAGATGGGGGAACGCTTTTTATGGCAAAAATAAAATCAGAGATACCGGTGATTCATCAGCATTGTTCTGTTCGGTTTGTAGAGGGAAATTGAGCCAGCTGAGAATAATCCTCCATAACAAAAACCCCATTTATCACGGAAAGCGAAAGCTTATGGTATCATTGATAATAACATTTCCGAATTAGACCTAAACTGGATAATAAAATCATTTTATTACATAATATAGAATTTGTAAATATTAAGCGACTAAATTAAATGAAATATTGACATGATATTACTTAATTTAAAGAAAAATACCGAAAATATTCGAAATAATCTATAGAATTTTAATATATACAGCTTAAAAAGCCTGTATATCTTTGTAATATCAAGAGTACTAAAACCTCTATTTTAAAATTGGACCAGGGGCTTAATATAGATGCAATTTGACCAAGTAACATAGATATACATACTGAAAATATTGCAAATAGTACAAAAATAATTGTAATTGATAGGGGTATTGCACATTGCGCAGCATCAGAAAAATAAAGTATAATAAAGTAAGGGCTTACCATTATTTCAGGGGCCTGTATGCAATAAATCATAGGGATAAAGGGGTTGTATTATGGAGAATCAGGATAAAGTACAAAAAATGATACATAACATGGAACAAATCATTGTGGGGAAGAGGGAGGCTTTGGAATATACCCTGATTACACTGCTTGCAGGGGGGCATCTTCTCTTGGAGGATGTTCCGGGAGTTGGAAAGACGACACTCGCCAAGTCTCTGGCACAGACCATAGATTGCGGCTTTACAAGAATACAGTTTACACCGGATACGCTGCCCGGGGATGTCACAGGCCTGTCAATTTACAATATGCAGACCGGTAAATTTGAGTTTTCCAGGGGTGCGATTATGAATCATATCATACTGGCGGATGAAATCAACCGTACCTCACCAAAGACCCAGGCAAGCTTACTGGAAGCTATGGAGGAAAAGCAGGTCACCGTGGACGGGGTAACCTATCCCCTGGAGCGGCCCTTTATGGTAATAGCAACACAGAATCCAGTGGATTATCTGGGGACCTATAATCTTCCTGAGGCACAGCTGGACCGTTTTATGATGAAAATATCCATTGGCTATCCTCAGGCCGGAGACGAGAAGCTGATGGCGGACCGCTTCCTAAGCAATCAGCTTGGAAAAAAGCTTGAACCGGTGGTTGACGGTGCCACAGTACTTAAAATGCAGCAGGAGGTAGAGCAGGTCAAGATCAGTCAGGAGCTGGTCAGCTATACGACCAAGATTGTTCAGGAGACAAGGAAGGATAGCAATATCCAGCTGGGCGCCAGCCCAAGAGCTACTCTCGCGCTGCTTCGGGCGGGGCAGGGCTTGGCTTATATATCGGGAAGAGATTATTGTATTCCGGATGATATTCTGCGTCTGATACAGCCGGTTATTGCCCATAGACTCATTTTATCCTCGGAAGCCAGGTTATCCCAGGCAAAGGCGGCATCGGTACTGAAAACAGCGGTAGCCAGAGTTCAGATACCGGTACTGGCCGGCAGATAGGACTACACTATGAAAACTAACCGTCTTATATGTTTGGCTTTCATCATCGGGTGCGGTGTTTTTGCCTCTTATTATGGAGGCAATATTTCCTATGCTCTTTTCTACCTGTCGCTGCTGGTGCCTGTAATATCGTTCGTTTATACCATATATGTTTATTTCCGCTTTAAGCTGTACCAGTCCATGGACAGCTATCTTGTGGTTAAGGGTGACTGGACGGTATATTCCTTTGTCATAGCAAATGAGGACTATATTACCTTCCGCAATGTAAAGGTAAAATTCTTAAGCGATAAATCCACAATTGAAGCAGCGGACCGGACAACTGAGTACAGCCTGCTGCCCAGTGAGAGTGAAGGCCTCCAGACAAGAATCAGGTGTAATTACCGCGGTGAATACAATGTCGGGGTGGATTCCATTGAGGTCACCGATTTTCTGTATCTGTTTCGTATTACCTATCCGGTGGGAACCAAGCTTAAGGTACTGGTGCTTCCCCGGGTGGTAGAGCTGGAGAGGCTTGGAATTGCACCGCCGGAGCAGGATGTCAAAAACCCGCGCACCTACAGCAATGCCACAGAGGAGGAGCTGGATACCGAGATTAGAAAATATTATCCCGGGGATTCCCGAAAGAGGATTCACTGGAAGGCTTCTGCAAGATTACATGAGTTGATCAGCAGAAAGTACCAGCATATTCCCAAGGCCAGAATCGCCGTCTTTATGGACCTTATGAAAATTAAAGAGGAGGACCTTAAGGTGGTGATTGCTGAGGATAAGATTATAGAAAGTGCTTTGGCAATCGCAAATTATTATGCAGGGAGGAGAACATCCTCCGCAATCCTGTATGATATGAAGGGAAAGCAGCAGATAGTAATTAACTCCAGGGAGGATTTCCAGGCATTTTATAAAACCTGCGCAAAAATAAGCTTCCAGGGAAGCGTTCCGGTACATGAGCTGATGCAGGAAAAGCTTTCGATTGGCGGAGAAGGTATATTCTGCGTAGTGGCGACACATACCCTTACGAAGGAGCTTTATCTGACCTCCCTGCAGGCAGTTTCGAAGGGCAATTATGTAAGCATATTGCTGGTCAGTGATGATATTTCAGAAAATACAAAGAAAATCAAGGATGCAGCAAAGCTGTCCGGTGTAAATGTATATCAAATTATGTCAGAGGAAGAGATAGGCAATGTTCTTTCCAAGGAGGCTTTTTCATGCTGAAAAACAGGGAACAGCTATATCGGATTTATCATGCAATGCTGAGCATGGCCTTAACCTGGGCTCTGGCTCTGGCAGTCAATCAGTATTTTGTCTTGAAGGTACCTATTATCCTAAGTGCGGTATTTTCCTTTCTTTTGGCCGGCTTCGTTTATCTTTTTGATATCTACAAAAAGAATGCCATCAGCTATATCCTGTTGGGCAGTATCCTTCCGCTTATAGCATTGATATTCTGGATAAAAAGGCAGAATCCGATCCGTTTACTTGGAGAATTCCTTGACTGGTGTATGCGCTATAACGGTACAAAGGAGCTTTATATTAGTGCCTTTGCCTTCTTTGCGGTCCTTGGCGTGGCACTTATGGGGGCGGTTTTCTTTTATATCATAACAAAAAAGCAGTTAGCAAGAGTGATCCTGGCTGTGATTATCCTGTCGGCCCTGCTATTGCTTTGTGTGAATAAAGCTGCTGTCAGTAAAGTGGTGGTCGGCATCAGTATATTCTATATTACGACAATTATTGTAGAGCTATATGGCTTTATTTATAGCAGAAAGGAAGGCCGCCAGGATAAAAAGGAAGGAATTCTGTATCTGGCACCGGTTTGTCTCTTGCTGGCGGTATTGTCTGTCGCTCTGCCCTCGAAGCTGGAGCCGATTCAATGGACGATTCTTAAGAATACCTATCGGAATATAAAAGAACAGCTTGAGGTATGGCAAACGGATTTTGATTACTATTTTGGAAAGGGAGAAAGTGAATTTTTTGTATCCCTGTCAGGCTATTCGGAGGAGGGGGGAAGTCTGGATAACGGAGAGCTGACACTGGATGAACGGGTTGCTATGAAGCTGACGGGGCTTAACTCGGATGATACGGTATATCTGACCGGTTCCGTCAGTGATATTTATACCGGCTACAGCTGGGAGAAAAGCCGTCAGGATTATTTGCCGGGAGAAACGGACTACCTGCTGGATTATATGGAGCTGTTTTTCTGTATGTCCAGACAGTCGCAGAAGGTGTTGGAGGATAATAGTTTTGTAAAAAAAAGAAACATCAAGGTATCCTTTTATAATATCAAAACAAAAACCTTCTTTTATCCCCTTAAGATCAGTGATTTTAATATAACCTCCTCCTACCGGAAGCTGGCCGCGGAACCGGCGCAGATTACCTTTAAGAAGGCCCGGGGAAGAGGGACCTCCTATCAGAGTATCTATTATGAAATGAATCTTAAGGGAGAAGCTTTTCAGGAGATGCTAAGACAGGCCGATTCCTTTTCCTATGGAAGCACGCCGGTGATTAATCTTACGACAGCAAACTGGCTGCAGAAGAATACCTTCTACTGGGATAAAGTAGAGATACCCTTGAATAAAGAGGATAGCTATGAGGTACTGCAAAAACGGGCAGAGATAATTAAGCGTGCGAACACGGCGCTGCCGGAGGAATTACCGGACAGGGTCAAAAAGCTTGCCCTTGACATAACCGCTGATTATGATACCACCTATGATAAGCTTAAGGCAATTGAGGCGTATCTGCTGCGATATACCTATACCTTAAAGCCGGGAAAGACCCCGGAGAATCGGGATTTCACAGATTATTTTCTGTTTGAGAGCAAGGCGGGCTATTGTACCTCCTTTGCCACCGCAATGGCGGTTCTTGGCCGGTGCATCGGAGTACCCACCAGATATGTAGAGGGCTTTGTGGTAAAAGGAAGTGATAAGTTAAAGGATGATATTTGCGAGGTAAAAAACAGCCAGGCGCATGCCTGGGCAGAAGCCTATATTGAAGGTGTTGGCTGGATTCCTTTTGAAGCGACGGCCGCTTATTATAATTCAAGATATATAGCCTGGCCTGAGACCAATAATACATCAGATTCTGCTCCCCAGGCCTACGACCCTTCCAAGGAATATGGAAACCAGCAACAGATATATGAAGCCGGGAATATCGACTCCGCCGGTCCCGAAGAAAAAAAGGCTTCCTTTGGCTTTGTAAACGCCATTGCCATTTTCTTTGCGGTAGCAGCGGGTCTTATGTCAGTCATTGTTATATATTATTATATTCTAAGATACCGCTACCGCAAATCCTATGAAAAATCAGACAACAGTAACCGTATGTATCTGCTGTTCCTTAGAATACTGGAGCTTTTAATGAAGGAGGGCTTTACCCTGGGGCAGCAGGAAACGATACTGATGCTTTCTGGACGGGTAAAGGAGCATTTTCGGTATGACAATATTACCTTTCGGGAGGTGGCCGATATCTTTATGCGTTACCGCTATGCAGAGAAGGAGGTTACCGAGAAACAGCTGATGCAGGTACACACCTTTCACCTGGGTCTATTGACGAAACGAGGGGAAGAGATAAGCCGGTTTCGTCAGTGGCTGGAGGAATATATCTTTCTTATTCAGACAGATCGGCGACCGAAACACCAGTATAGTAATATGTAAGAATATCATCATAATCCTGGCCTTCCTCGGCCATGGCGTTTGCCCCGTACTGGCTTAAGCCGATTCCGTGGCCGACACCGTTGCAGATGATGCGGGCTTTACCCTCGTACTCCTCAATATAAAAATGATTGGACGGAAGACCTAAGACCTTGGCAAACTCCTCACCGGAGACGGTTTTACTGCCAAGGTCTATTTTTAATACATAATCGGTATGGTCTCTTGAGGATATCTTGACCTCATCAAAGAAATCCTCGGAAGACAGCTCTAGATCAGAGTAATAGTTTTTCAAGGTGGAGATAAGATCGTCCACCTCATACTCTTCAATTCGAAGGTAATCGGTTGAGGTTACATCCTGTTTGCTTGGAACGCTGATCAGATAGGGAATGTTCACACCCCAGGCCTCTGAGGAATTCCTGGTAAAGCCTGCACAGGAGCTGAAAAAAACAGGAAGAATTAAATTACCGCTATAAACAAGGACCTTATCCCTCGTTGCATATACGGCATTTTCCAGCTTGGTAAAATAGGAGCTATAGTCCTCCGAACCCCAATACTGCTCAAGCGAGCTTAGACCGATATAGGAAAGTCCCAGCTCAGAGGTGGTAAAGCTGGTTTTGTCCGGGGCATCCTTTTGCAGCAATGCCGCATTATATAAGGCATAGGTTCGTGCAATCACGGCCTGAGCCTTAAGTGCCTCCATCTCATAGCCTGCCGGCATATAGGCGGCAATTACACCAAGGAGGTAATCATCCAGGGAAAGCTCGGACTTTGAGCCGTTGGCTTCATAATATATGGTAAAATCCATTGCCTCCAGGGAAGCCGTGTCACTGCCCTTTGCAAATAGCAGCGTCAGGACAAAGGGAAGCAGGAGAACAAGAATACAGACAACCAGGGTCTTAATAAGGATTTTTTTCATTACAATCTCCATTCTGCAAAAAGCATATTCTCTGTTATGGTAATCACACCGGCGCAGCGCAGGAAATCGCCGAAGTATCAAAGGGTATTACTATATTATATTAGCCAAAAATAAATCTATGCCTTAAAATAAAATACTGAAATTTTCAATTGCCGTTTAAGGATTATTTAATAATTGATCAGCTACAATCAAATCATCAGGATAACAATAAAAGTAATGAAAAGGAGCGAGGCTCCTTTGCCGGGTACCTGATAACAATAAAAGTAATGAAAAGGAGCCTTGAGATGTATTTTCGAATTCTAGCCAGGGATTTAAAGAGAAAGAAGACAATGAATATTATTCTGCTGATTTTTATTATTTTGGCGGCAACCTTTATTTCAAGCAGTACAAATAACCTTGTCGTCATAACAACGGCAATGGAAAGTTATTTCAAGAAGGCCGGCTTAGGTGATTACCTGATTCTTTCAATTAAGGAAGAAAAGAATGATCAGGCAATTACGGACTTTTTAAATAAAAATGACAATGTGGAGAGCTGGAGCCAGGATGAGAGTGTATACCTGACAGAGAATAACATCAGACTGGCGGACAATAAAAGTCTAAACGTATCAAATACGGCACTGGTCAGCAGCTATCACATAGCACAGCAGAAGTTTTTTGACAGTAGTAACAGGGAAATCACAAAGATGAATGACGGTGAGATCTATCTGCCGAATAAGCTGCTGGAGGAAAATAAGCTGAAGATCGGAGATAAGCTTACGCTTATCAATGGAGATATCAGTATTGAGTTCACAATCAAGGGAATTTGTAAGGACGCTTTTTTTGGATCAACTGTGATGGGAGCGTCAAGACTAATCATAAGTGACAGGGATTATGAGAAATTGAAATCAGGAGCTGCGGATAAAGCGGTCAGTATTTATTCGGTTAAATCTTCCGATGTTAAGACTCTGGAGCAGAACTTTAACCGTATGGGTTTTCAGGTTGTCGTGGCCTGCAACAAGGAATTGGTTTCACTGACCTATGTTATGGATATGATGATAGCCGGGGTATTGCTGGCAGTCAGTATCTGCCTGATTTTAATTTCTCTGGTTATTCTTCGTTTTACCATTGTATTCACTTTAAATCAGGAATTTCGTGAAATCGGGATTATGAAGGCAATCGGAATTAAAAGCCGAAGAATAAGAAGGCTGTATATTACGAAATATCTGGCAGTTTCCGTTCTTGGAGCCTTCCTGGGATTTTTGCTTAGTATACCCTTTGGAAACATGTTCTTAAAACAGGTGGCAAGAAACGTTATTATTTCCAACGGGACAAAAGGCTTATTCATTAATCTCGCCTGCTGCGCATTGATTGTGGCTATCGTAATTTTGTTCTGCTATTTTTGTACGCACCGGGTGAACCGGTATACTCCCATTGACGCAATCCGTAACGGCTCCAATGGGGAACGGTTTTACAGAAAAGGTGTGCTTTGCCTTGGCAGGCACCAGCTTTCTGCGGTATGGTTCCTGGCGGTTAATGATATTTTAAGCGGAATTAGAAGATTTGGTATATTAATTATCACGTTTACCATTGGAATAATTCTGATTATTGTTCCGATTAATACCATCAACACCCTCAAAAGTGAGAAGCTGCTGGCATGGTTTGGAATGACGGTCAGTGATCTGTATCTGGTGGATGATGAGGATTATATTGATTTTAAAAGTAATGGACAGGACTACATGGAGGAATTTCTAAAAGGGATAGAAGCTGAATTAAAGCAAAATGGCATCCCTGCCACAGCATCCTGTGAGGGCACCTTTAAATTCAGAATATCATATCAGGGCAATACCTGTTCCTCCCAATGCCAGCAGGGAACCGGTATCAGTGCGGATCAGTATACTTATACCGAGGGACAGCCGCCCAGGTATTCCAATGAAGTGGCATTGACCCGCCAGATTGCGGATAAAATTGAAGCAGGTATCGGTGATACGGTAACGATTAAGACAGGAGACAGTGAGGAGGAGTTCATCGTTACAGCTTTTTTTCAATCCATGAATAATCTGGGTGAGGGCATTCGTTTTTCGGGAAAAGCAGTTTTGGACTATTCGTCGCTTATCGGAACCTCCGGCATCCAAATCAGCTACAGCGACCACCCGGCAAAGAGTGAAGTCCGCGGTCGCATGGAAAGGATAAAGGAATTGTTCCCCCAATATAAGGTCTACAATTCAGCGGAGTATCTGGTTAAAATGATGGGTAATATTGCCGAACAGCTTGAGAGCATAAAGGGAGTAATCATTATAGTAATTCTTTTAATTAACCTGATGGTAGCAGTGCTTATGGAAAAGACCTTTCTAACCAAGGAAAGGGGGGAAATCGGAATGCTCAAAAGCATCGGCTTTGGCAATGGAGCAATTGTCAGATGGCAGGCGGCAAGAATCGGAATCATACTCATCATATCCACGGTGCTTGGGACACTGCTTTCAAATCCGATAGCGCAGCTGACAACCGCTAAGGGTTTTCTGATGATGGGAGCCAGCCATATTGATTTTGTCATCAAGCCCCTGGAGGTATATTTGATGTATCCTCTGCTGATATTTGCGGTAACCATGGCGGCCAGTATTCTGACTGCTGTACAGGCAAAGGGGATTACGCCCCATGAGGTAAATAATATTGAGTAGCTGTTTGCTATAGATTATATGGATGCCGTTTACGGCGGAAGGTGAGGAAGCATATGGAAAAGGTTCTTGAAGTAAAGGACTTATGCAAGACCTATATTGTAAATAAGCGTCAGAACAATGTACTTAGAAATGTTAATTTTGATATTACCCAGGGAGAGATGGTTGCTGTTATGGGCCCTTCCGGGTCAGGAAAATCAACCCTGTTATATTCTGTCTCCGGAATGGATAAAATGACGGCGGGTAATGTGAAATTCCTTGGAAATGAGCTGGAAGGTATGAGTGCCGGAAAGCTGACTGACCTAAGACTGAATGAAATGGGCTTTATCTTCCAGCAGATGTATATGCTGAAGAATCTTACGGTGCTGGATAATATCATATTACCGGCCTGCCAGTCAAAGAAGCATAACGAAAACAGAAAGGAAACGGTGAAGAGGGCCCAGGAATTGATGCGAAAGCTTGGCATTATCGAAACCGCCGACAATGATATCACCGAGGTGTCGGGGGGACAGCTACAGCGCGCCTGTATTTGCAGAAGCCTGATTAACAGGCCAAGGATGCTGTTTGCGGATGAACCGACCGGAGCCCTGAACCGGACCGCCTCCGACGAGGTTATGTTTCAGCTGCGTAAAATCAATGAAGAAGGCACTACACAGCTCCTGGTGACCCATGACGTAAAGGTGGCGGCCCAGTGCAGCAGAGTCATATATATTGTTGACGGTAATATTAAAGGAGAGTATCATTTAGACAGATACAGCGGGCAGGATGTGCTTAAGGAGCGGGAACGGGCACTGAATAACTGGCTGATGGAGATGGGCTGGTAGCAGGGTCTGCAAGCAGCGGGAGCAGAAATGGGGAGAGCTATGACGGATATTCTGGTTATTGAGGATAACAGGGAGATAGGAAACCTGCTTTGCGATTTTCTTAAAGCGGAGGGCTACAGCGTATCTCTGGCTATAAGCGGGGAGGAGGCCCTGTCCGTCTTTAAGACAGAGGGTGTCCGGCTTATTTTATTGGATATCATGCTTCCGGGCATGGATGGCTTTGCTGTCTGCCAGAAGATCAGGCTAAGCAATAATATTCCGATCATCATTGTCAGCGCCAAGACCGACAGGGAGGATAAGCTGAACGGCTTGCTGCTGGGGGCGGATGATTATATGGAAAAGCCTTATGATATCGATCTTCTGATTGCCAAGGTAAACGGAATATTCAAGCGCAGATATGAAAGCAGTATTATGGCGGACGGAAAGCTTAAGGTGGATAAATTGCAGCGGACGGTTTTCTGTGGTGACAGGGAGCTGGAAATGACCGCAAAGGAATTTGATCTTCTTCTGCTTATGATGGAGAATAAGGGAAAGACACTGAAAAAAGAATGGATCTTCAATAAAATATGGGGCTTTGACAGCTTCAGCGAACCCCAGACACTGACGGTACATATCAAGTGGCTGAGACAAAAAATCGAGGATGACCCCAAAAATCCGGTAAGGCTTAAGACAGTCTGGGGCGTGGGATACCGGTTTGAATAACAGATACCTGCGAAGGAGGTAAGTTTGAAAGTAAAGGACACTTTCAAACTATTTATTAAAGCAGTATCACAAGCAGGCTTGTGATATGCAGGGGTATAAGTTTGAAAGTAAAGGACATTTTCAAACTATTTATTAAAGCAGTATCATAAGCAGGCTTGTGATATGCAGAAGGGTGTAACCATGAGAAGCTTTCATCGAAGCATAATAGGGATCGTAATCCTTCTGGCAGCCGTATTTGTGAGTACCAACCTGATGCTTTCCTGGCTTTATCATAACGATAGAGGGCGTACCTATCGTGTGGAAATTAATCGTCTGCAAAATGAGATAGCAGGGAATGGTTTAGAGAATATTGATATGGATCGATACAGCTGCATAAAAAAGGTGACCGTATGGAAGAAGGACATGGATCAAAGGGCATTTCTTGAAGGGGATAACAGCGATTATGTTATCAGGTATATCAATGGAGTGCTATACCGGTTTGATTACGAAATTATGCAAAAGAAAGAATATAAAATAATCTGCGGGACAGTTAATATTGCGCTGGGAGGGATGGCAGTATTATTGCTGGTCTCCCTTCTTTATATCCGGGGAAAACTTCTTGAGCCGTTTCACAGGCTGAAGGAGGTTCCCTATGAGCTGTCCAAAGGAAATCTATCGATAGGACTGAAGGAGAGTAAAAGCCGGTATTTCGGAAGATTCATCTGGGGATTGGATTTACTTCGGGAGAATTTAGAGCATCAAAAGCAAAAGGAGCTTTCCCTTCAAAAGGAGAAAAAGACACTGGTGCTGTCCATATCCCATGATATTAAAACCCCCTTAAGTGCGATCAGCCTTTATGCCAGGGCATTATCAAGAAACCTTTATGCCAGCGAGGAAAAGCGTACCCTGGCGGCGGAAAGCATCGAAGCCAAGGTAAAGGAAATCGAGGGCTTTGTGTCAGAGCTGATGAAGGCTACAAGCGAGGATTTCTTAAGCCTTGAGGTACGAAGCATGGAATTTTATATCAGTGAGCTGATGGATAAAATAACGGCCTATTATCAGGATAAGCTGGCTTTGCTTAAAATTGATTTCATACGGGAGTCCTATGACAATTGCCTGATTAAGGGGGATCCTGACAGGGCAGTCGAGGTGCTTCAGAACATCCTGGAAAATGCAATCAAATACGGGGACGGAGGATATATCAGGCTTTCCGTATCAAGGGAAGAGGACTGCCGGCTGGTAACGGTTGTAAACAGCGGCAACACCCTTCCCGAGCATGAACTGCCGCATATCTTCGAAAGCTTCTGGAGAGGCTCCAATACGGGCAATAACAGTGGAAACGGCCTCGGACTTTATATCAGCCGCCAGCTTATGATGAAAATGGACGGCGACATTTATGCAGACTGCCAGAGGGATGAAATGAGGGTTACGGTAGTGCTAAGGATGGCATAGTCCGTGACCTCTTAACGAATTCTTACTGATTTTATAAGCATGATCCATATAAATAAGCTGCGAAGTTTAATGGATGTATCATATGGCCGGCATCACCCGTCCGCCGGACACCGGAATATAGGCTCCGGTGGTAAAGGAAGCCAGGTCGGAGGCAAGGAAGCACACCATATTGGCAATATCCTGATCACAGCCACGGTGTCCTAGGGGAACTGTCTTATCATATTCCGGCTGGACCTCCTTATGCTCCATACGGTCATTATCGCTGATGGTCCAACCTGGTGCTACCTGATTGACCGTAATATTGTATTTGCCGATTTCCTTGGCAAGGCAGCGGACGATACCGTCCAGGCCGCGCTTTCCCGCAACATAAGCGGACTGTCCTGCTTCTGCCATGATAGCGCATTCCGTATTAATGACAATGATTCTGCCGTGGCCTTGCTCGATCAGATGCGGTGTAAAAGCTTTGTTCATATATACCGTATGCATTACACAGCTCTCAAACTGGCTGAAGTAATCGGCAATTTCCTGTTCCAGCAGACTTTTCCAGATATATTGAATCACTGCATTATTAACAATGATATCCGGCTTTCCAAATTCCTCATAAACCCGGTCACGCATGGAGTAAATCTCCTGCTCACTGGTTATATCAGCCTGAAATACTCCGGAATTTCTTCCCATTGACTTAAGCTGTGCTGCCAGCTCGTCCGCCTTGGTGCGGTTTTTATGATAGTGGATTGCCACATCGGCTCCGCACTCGGCTAACGAGCGTACGATGCAGCGTCCCAGCTGGCCGGAGCCCCCGGTAACAATGGCTTTCTTTCCTGTAAGATCAATCTTCATAATTTACCTCATTTCTGTGCTTTCTAGTATCCCATGAAGGGACTTTTGCCTCATTCCTTCGCCTTGTCCCGTCACAAATATCATGAGAAGGTTTCCAAATTATATTATACAGCATTCTGAAAAATAAAAAACCCCCGGGTACAATACGACAATAATTTTAATTAAGACCACAGTTGCGCTTTACAAAATTCAAAATAAATGTTAAAATTATGACGATTATAGGCCCAAATGACCTTTGATATTATTAAAGGAGGATTTTAGAAATGTCCAGAATAAAACATTCAATGGATGGTAATACCGCCGCCGCTCATGTCGCGTATGCGTACACTGATGTTGCAGGTATTTATCCAATCACCCCTTCCAGCCCGATGGCAGACTCTGTTGACCAGTGGTCGGCAGCCGGACAGGAAAACATTTTCGGCAACCAGGTTAAAGTGGTTGAAATGCAGTCTGAAGCAGGTGCTGCAGGTACCGTACACGGTTCTCTGGCAGTTGGTGCTATCACTACAACCTTTACAGCTTCCCAAGGTCTTCTCCTGATGATCCCCAATATGTATAAAATTGCCGGTGAGCTTCTTCCAAGCGTGTTCCATGTTTCCGCACGTACGGTAGCTACCCAGGCCCTGAATATTTTTGGTGACCATAGTGACGTATATGCCTGTCGTCAGACGGGTTTTGCAATGTTAGCTGAATCAAATCCTCAGGAGGTTATGGATCTGGCTCCGGTAGCCCATCTTTCCGCAATTGAAGGAAAGGTTCCCTTCCTTAACTTTTTTGATGGTTTCCGCACCTCCCATGAAGTGCAGAAAATAGATGTATGGGATTACGCTGATCTGAAGGAAATGTGCAATATGGATGCGGTTAAGGCGTTCCGTGAGCGTTCCTTAAATCCCGAGCATCCGGTTATGCGCGGTTCTCATGAAAATGGAGATATCTTCTTCCAGCATCGTGAAGCCTGCAATACCGTATATGATGCATTACCGGCTGTTGTTGAGAAATACATGGCTAAGGTAAATGAAAAGCTTGGAACAGATTATGATTTATTCAACTATTACGGTGCTCCGGATGCGGACCGCGTTATTGTAGCGATGGGTTCCTTCTGTGATGTAACGGAAGAGGTTATTGATTACCTGACTGCCGCAGGCGAGAAGGTAGGACTTATCAAGGTTCGTCTGTATCGTCCGTGGGTTTCCAACTCCCTGCTTAAGGTGCTTCCTAAGACTGTTAAGAAGATCGCAGTACTTGACCGTACCAAAGAGCCCGGTTCATTGGGTGAGCCCCTTTATCTTGATGTAGCTACAACACTTCGTGAAGCCGGATTAAATGATATCATTGTAACCAACGGACGTTACGGACTTGGTTCCAAGGATACACCTCCGTCCTCCGTATTTGCAGTATATACAGAGCTGGCAAAGGATGCTCCGAAGGCACGCTTTACCATCGGTATCGTAGATGATGTAACCAACTTAAGCTTACCGGAGGTTAAACCCGCACCGATTACTTCTGCAAAGGGTACCGTAGAGTGTAAGTTCTGGGGCCTTGGCGGTGATGGTACCGTAGGTGCCAACAAGAACTCAACCAAGATTATCGGTGACCACACAGATAAGTACATTCAGGCTTATTTCCAGTATGATTCCAAGAAAACCGGCGGTGTTACAATCTCCCATCTTCGTTTCGGAGATAAGCCGATCAAGAGTCCTTATTACATAAATCAGGCTGACTTTGTTGCATGCCACAGCCCTTCCTATGTTTTAAAGGGCTATAAGATGGTTCAGGACGTTAAGCCGGGCGGTATCTACATGATTAACTGCCAGTGGACCGATGAAGAACTGGATTCCAAGCTGAATGCGGCTGCGAAGAAATATATTGCTGATAATAATATTCAGCTTTACACCATCAATGCAATCGATAAGGCAATGGAAATCGGTATGGGCAAGCGTACCAATACTATCCTGCAATCCGCTTTCTTCAAATTGGCAAAGGTAATGCCGCTTGAGGATGCTATTAAATATATGAAGGATGCCGCTAAGAAGTCCTATGGCAAGAAGGGTGATGCAATCGTAGAGATGAACTACAAGGCAATTGATGCCGGTGTAGACGCTCTTCATAAGGTTGAGGTACCGGCCTCCTGGTCAAATCCGGAAGCAGACGTTCCGGTAGCAGAACTTCAGGGACTTCCTGAAACAGTTAAGATGGTTAGAGAATTAATGGAGCCTATCGCACTGATGGACGGCGACAGCCTTCCTGTATCTGCCTTCAAGGACATTGCAGACGGACAGTTCGAGGTTGGTGCTTCTGCTTATGAGAAGCGCGGTACAGCGGTATTAGTTCCGGAATGGGATCCTGTAAAATGTGTTCAGTGTAATACCTGTGCATTTGTATGCTCCCATGCTACCATTCGTCCTTTCATGTTAAGTGAAGAGGAAGTAAAGGCAGCACCTTCCAATATTAAGCTTGCAGATACCAAGCCTAAGGCTGGTGAATATAAGTTTACAATAAGTGTAACACCTCTTGACTGTATGGGCTGTGGTGAATGTATCACCGTATGTCCGGCTCCTGGCAAGGCAATTCAGATGGTACCTCAGGAATCCCAGTTACATGAGCAGCCGGTATTCGATTACCTGGTTGCCAATGTAGGCAAGAAGCCTGGAATGCCTGCTGATACGACGGTTAAGGGCTCACAGTTCAATCAGCCTCTTCTTGAATTCTCCGGAAGCTGTGCAGGTTGTGCTGAAACCTCCTATGCACGTTTAATTACCCAGCTCTTTGGCGAGCAGATGTTAATTACTAATGCAACCGGCTGTTCCTCTATCTGGGGCGGACCGGCAGCAACCTGTCCTTATACAGTAAATAAAGATACCTTACAGGGTCCTGCCTGGGCTAACTCCTTATTTGAGGACAATGCAGAGCATGGCTTTGGTATGTATCTTGGACAGAAGGTGCTTCGTGAGCAGGCAATCGCAACTCTTGCGAAGATAGCTGCTTCCGAGAAGGCAACAGAGGAATTCAAGGCAGCATATGCTAAATTCCTTGAGACAAAGGAAAAAACAAGAGAAAACACACCGACAGCAAAGGCATTGCTTGCAGAGGTTGAGAAGGCAGCAGCAGATGGCTGTGACCTTGCAAAAGAGGTTCTGAATAAGAAGCAGTACCTTGCAAAGAAATCCGTATGGATTCTTGGCGGTGACGGATGGGCTTACGATATCGGCTTTGGCGGACTTGACCATGTAATTGCTTCCGGTGAGAACGTTAATATCTTTGTATTCGATACCGAGATGTACTCCAATACCGGCGGTCAGTTATCTAAGGCCTCCAATATCGGTGAGGTTTGCCAGTTTGCTGCTTCCGGTAAGGATATCGGCAAGAAGAGCCTTGCAGAAATTGCAATGAGCTATGGCTATGTATATGTGGCACAGGTTGCACTTGGTGCCAACCCGGCTCAGACAGTTAAGGTAATTGCTGAAGCAGAGGCTTATGACGGACCTTCCTTGATCATTGGCTATGCTCCTTGCGAGCTTCACGGAGTGAAGGGTGGTATGAATCACTGCCAGGATGAGATGAAGGCTGCTGTTAAGGCCGGATACTGGAACCTGTTCTCCTTCAATCCTGCACTTAAGGCAGAAGGAAAGAATCCATTCACATTGACCTCCAAGCCGGGTGATGGAACCTATCAGGATTTCCTTAAGAATGAGACACGTTATACACGTCTTGAGAGAGCTTTCCCTGAGCGTGCTGAAAGGCTGTTCAGCGCATCAGAAAAGGCTGCAAATGAGCGTTATGAGCATTTGTTAAAGCTGGTTGAGCTTTACAAGTAATTTCATGATTGATAACAGAAACAGGCCGCGTAATTAGCCCCGTGCTAATAAGGATGTTTTCCGGATTTACCGCAGGATATTAAAGTCCTGCGGTTTTTTTGTCCTAAACCCTGCCCACTTGAAATTGACATCAAGCTGCCGGGTGTCGCTCCGCTCCAAAAGCGGAAAACCACGCTTGCCTATTGAAGCTATACGGATATGTGTATATAATGTATGATATCCAGTGATACACACATGGAGGTGAAGCAGCTGAGCAGTTTGCAGGGATATATCCCGGCGCGGGAAGCGTCCTGCAGGCCTGCCGATTCCCGAAAAGAAAAAAATACCATAAGGAGGTGGCCGCTATGCTGCGTATGGCTATCTGTGACGACCAGCCGAATGAACTTGAGCGGGCCGACAGCCTGCTCAAGAAATACGCCTGTGAATACCCGCAATATGAAATAAAAATTCAATCCTTCTCCGCGCCTTTAGAGCTGCTTACCTATGTGGCGGAAAAGGGCGGCTTTGACGTACTGCTGCTGGATATTTATATGCCGGGCATCCTTGGTACAGAGGCGGCGCGGGAGCTGCGGGCTATGCGCGATAACTGCCGGATCATTTTCCTGACGACCTCGCGCGACCATGCGGTGGACGCGTTCTCGCTTGACGCCGCGCATTATCTGGTAAAGCCTTATTCGGAAAAAGAATTCTTTACGGCCCTTGAAAAGGCGATTAATAACCTTGCAGACAGACGCGGCGTGGTGCTTACCGTTAAATCGGTCGATGGTATCGTCCGCGTGGAACTAAACAAGCTTGTATATGCTGAAACAGATAACCATGTTCAGAAATTATATTTATCAGACGGCAATTTAATCAGGGTTCGAAAATCCTCAACCGAGCTATTTGAACTTCTCGAAGAAGAACCGCGCTTCTACAAGTGCGGCAGCACCTACATCATCAATATGGACTACATCGTCGAGCTTTCGGCAAGGAGCGTTTCTTTTTCAACCGGCGCTAAAATCCCGATCATAAGCCGAAAATACACAGAGCTGAGAAAGCTGTACATGGATTACAGCTGCCGCTTTTAAAAGGAGGAGGTCCTTATGCTGATACTTTTAGGTATATTGGTGCTGCTCCGGTTTTTACAGACAGCGGCTTACATCAGCCTGTTTTTCTTCTCACTTATAAAGCTGAAGGAGCCGAAAAGAAAACGGGTTGCAATTACCGTTGCGATTTATATAGCGGTTGCCGGGGCATATTGCGCCTTGCTGGTCCTATACGGGCAGGCGCTGGCGGAGCGCCTGATTATCCCCGTCGAGGTCGGGCTGAGCCTGCTGCTGATTGTCATCTGCTCTGCCGACAGATGGGCGGTATCGCTTTTTGTCATGTTCACGCAGTTTAATTTATACCTTGGAATCAGCTATATTTCCGACCTGTGCACCACCGAGGATGCGTGGCTTGTTTACAATATCGAATATTTGCTGTACCGCACGGTGCTGTTCGGTGCGCTTTTGTTTTTCAATTTCAAGTATCTGCGTCCCCGCTTTCGCAGACTGGTGGAGGTTCTGGGAAAAGAGTGGCGTTCCATCACGCTGGCGGCCTTTTTCTTCTATGTTCTGGAGGCCGTTATTCTCTATTTCCCGCGTTTCTATTGGTATGAGCAGGATTATCGCTGGTATCTGGTCGCAAGCTCCTATCTGGTGTTTTTCAGCGTCTATCTGCTGATCTTTCGGTCAATCAGCGCGATTGCGGGGAAATATGAGGAGCAGGAGCGGGGGCGAATCCTCGCCCAGCAAAATAAGCTTTGGGAGGAACAGCTGGCGGAGCAGAAAAACGCCGTGAGCGCCGCTCGCCGCGACCGCCATGACCTTCGCCATCACTACGACACGCTTTTGGCGATGCTCGCGACCGGAAAAACGCAGGAGGCGGTGTCCTATTTGAACGCGCAGACGCGCCGGACAGAAAATGCGGCCCTCGCGGACATCTGTCAGCACCCTGCCGCAAATGCCATCCTGTCAAGATGGGCGGCTCGTGCAAGGGAGAACGGCATCAAAACCGAAATTGACGCGGGTATTCCCGCAAAGCTCCCGATGGACGAGGTCGCGCTGGCCGGTATTCTTGCCAATTGCTTTGAAAATGCTGTGGAAGGCTGCCTGCGCTGCCCTGACGGAGCGGCGAAATTCATCACCGTGAAGATTGCCTATTCTGTGTATAACGGAGCCGGAAAGCTTCACCTTGTCTTCGAAAACGCGTGTGGGGAGAATATCGTCTTTGATGGCGACTTCCCAAAATCGCAGAAGCCGGGCGGCGGTACCGGAACAAAGAGCATCTCGTACACCGCCGAGCGTTATAACGGCATGGTGGAATTTATCGCGCAGGACGGTGTGTTCAGGACGCGGATTCTGCTTCACTTATAGTATAAAACCCTAAAACGCGACAAACTTACGACATTTACGCCAAATATCCTGCAATTACGCTGCGGCCGGTTTTCGGTCGCAGCTTTTTTGTATAATCATACTGAGAAATTAGCTTGAAGGAAGTGATTTTTATGATAGGAACCCCCCGTGACAAAACCGGGGAGGTAAAGACGGCGACCGGCAGGCTTGAAATCACGCGCGGCGACTGCTGCGACGCTTTTGAACAGGATGAAAGCCGGCTTTTTTCCAGCCGGGAGTGCTGGTACTGCAGGTATGGGGATTTTAGCATTCTTACCGAGCATCCCACGCAAAAAGGCGTATGCAGATTGAAGATAAACGTGAGCGAGAAACCCAACGCTGACCTTTATCAAAAAACGGAGGACAAAGGAACATGAAAAAGAGACTGCTAAGCGTGCAACAACAGTTGACGGTGTCATCCACGGTGGCTCTGGGGGCGTTTCTACTGTCAAAGAAGGCCGACACGGTCAAAATACCTATCCGAATAGCGTTGTCACTACCAGCTGCAAAACAATCTGTTTTAACGCCAGGGGGCGGTGCCATGGAGCAGACTTGCTGGTTCTGCGTCCACGCCGATTTTCATTTGGACAAGCCCCGAGCTTTGGATGTGGGTATCTGCGAATGGCCGCAAAAACCGGAAACAAAAAATACTTATGAAGGAATGGGGAAACGAATATGAAAAAGAGGATTTTAGCTTTGTTTTTAGCGTTTTGCGTCACACTGGCAACGGCACCGGCGTCTGCAATGACGGCAAGCGCGGCGACGAGCATAGCCGTAACGCTAAACAAACCGATGGCCGCCGATAATCCGGTCACAAAATACAGTTTTGTAAATGCGGAGGTATCCAATAACGACAGCATAACCTCAATAACATTTACGGCAACCCAAAGCACTACGATTGCTTCTGTGCCGACTACGCCGGCGGCTTCGTCAAAGCTTGAAAGTATTGATGGAACCACCAGAGTCTATACCTATACTTTTGCTGCGGGCATTACCTCGGTTCAGTCGCAGGCATTTATCCGCGGTGTTGTATTCAACTATGTCACGAATGCGGAAATTTCGGTGACGGTGGACGCCAACAAAACGGTGCTGCCAAACGGTGCAAAAATAACCAAGTTCGCCCATCCGGACGGTAAAGACCACTACTATATCTATGTCAGTTCGGCGGGAGCGCTCTGGAGTGATTCCTATAATTCGGCTAAAGGCTATACATATATGGGTATGACCGGCTATTTGGCTACGATAACCTCACAGCAGGAGGATGCCTTGCTGACCAACATTTCGACAACCGGGGCATGGACAGGCGGAACAAGACTTAGAACCGCAGCCTCCGCACTCATAAATGATGAAGCGACCTACACGCTGGACAGAACAAAAAATGTTAATTATTTTTATTGGGCCTGCGGCCCTGAAAAGGGAACAATTTACTATAATTCTATCAGTTCCGGAAGCTCCGGACATAACGGCGCATACATCAACTGGCAAACCGGTGAACCTAATAACTATTCCCCTGTAGGCGGAGAAGAATGTATGCAGGTAAATTATATAGAAGCGGGTAGGACGGAGAGAAAATGGAATGATCAAAATGCCAACAACCGCAATTCAGATATTAAAGGATATTTTGTAGAATTTTCAAATTACACCGGAGGTATGGACAGCAGCTATGCGAGCGATAAAACAGAGGTGAGTTTTTATAGCCTTTCTAGTGGGATTACGGGCGCTGCAAGCATTGCTGACATAAAAACAGCCGTGCAAAGTGCAAGCTATGCTGACATAACCCAAGCTGCTGCAACGGATGAGGACGCTATTGAATCGGCATTGAAAAATACTGCGGTAACGGCAGTCAATAACGGCAGCATTACAATTACGATAAACAAGGTTGCCTACACCGCACCGATTGCGGGAACTTCCGAAAATCCCGGCGGTACAAACGGCAGCTATACCTTTACCGTTACGGTATCCAAAGACAGTCAAAGCGAGACAACCGAGGAGAAAAGCATTGGGATCACAGCAACCGGTTATACCAGCGTTACCGATGCACAGGCAGTCGCCGCCGCAAAAACCGCTCTGGTTGACGGAAGTGTCAATGTGGCTTTCGGTGCATCACAGGAAGATAAAACAGCCGCTGTGCATGCCTATGTGAACGCTTTGCTCACCGGGGATGCCGCAGGAGTAACCGCAACCGTTACTAACAACAGCAGTACCGGAAATTATGATGTTGACCTCTCCAAGGGAAGCGAAAGCGACAGCAAGAGCCTGACCATGACGGTGAATGTTGCCCCTGATCCTGATATTGCGGCAAACAAAGCCGCTCTTGATGCGGCCAAAGAGGCAGCAGGTAAAAAAACAGAAGCAGATTACACCATAGCAAGCTGGAACGTACTTACGGACGCGCTGGCACTCCCTGAAGCAACGAATGCGGAAGTGCTTACTAAGACAACGGCAATCAATAATGCGATTGCCGGCTTGGTGAATGCAGCCGCACCGGCTGCAACCTATACGGTAGCAGGTGTCATTAAAGACAGTAATAATAACGCGGTAAGCGGAGCGACAATTGTATTGGTGAACACAGCCGATGCTGCGATCACCTTTACCGGGACAACGGACAGCAACGGGAATTACAGTATTGAAAATGTACCAAACGGAAGCTATACCATTACAGTCACTAAAAACGGTCAAACACTTGGCAGCGGAAGCGTAACCGTCAACGGAAAGAATGTATCGGATGGTGCCGGAAATTTAACAGTAGCAACGCCAACACCAGCACCGCCAGTATCAACACCAACCTCAACATCGGAAGATAAGGTTACCCAGACCGAGAATGCAATTGATCAAATGAAA
The DNA here is from genome assembly GCA_023407175.1 of Bacillota bacterium. The sequence continues at coordinate 164,054 of JAEYMU010000031.1, read as the reverse complement.
GATTCTGATAAAACCAGCATTATAGCTGCATTGGAGAGAGTTGAAGCCCTGAATGAGGAGGAGCTGAGCCAAATAGATCCGGCCTCTCTGTCAGAACTCAGCCAGGCAATCGAAAATCTGGAAAATGTTACGGTGGTAATTGAAAATAATGCGGAGAATGTAGAGGTAAAAATTGCGGATCGTAAAGGACTTGCACTGATCGTAACATCACAGGAATTAGAGTCCAATGAGGAAATTATCATCAAGCTGACGCTCAAGGATATTAATCCGGAAGCTGCTGTTACCTCAAATATTGAGAAAACCGTTGCAGAGCTGGGCAAAAATGTGGGTGGTTATGTAGATATTACATTGACGAAGCAGATTGGAAACAAAGAACCGGTGATTGTTAGTGAGACCAAAGAGGATATTTCCGTATGTGTGCAAATACCGACGAACCTGCGAGGAAATAGTAATTATCAGATCATCAGAGAACATAACAATGAGACAAAGCTTCTTGAGGACACCGATCAGGATCCGGATACCATCACGGTGCCTACGAATTTGTTTTCCACCTATGCGATCGTTTATAACGAGAAGCTGAGCGGAAATGAAGCCGCTGACAATGGATTGGTGAATAATACGGTATTGGAAAAGGGAAAAACCTTTACCGATGGCTTGTACATCTATCAGGTTACAAAATCGGGCAAAGGACCACGGGTAACCGTCGAAGGCTTCGCAAAGGGCAAAAATGCGAAAAAGGTGGTAATTGCTCCGACGGTAGATTTTAATGGAATTACCTATACCGTTACCGCCATCCAAAAGAAAGCATTTTACAAGGACAGCCGGATCACATCGGTAAGCATCGGTAAGAATGTAACGAAGATAGGTGATTATGCATTTAAGTACTGTACCGGCATAAAAAAATTAGTGATCAAAGATGCCGTGACTACGATCGGCAAATCGGCATTCTATGGCTGTTCCGCTCTTAAGACGATAAGCATCGGAACAGGGTTGACAACGCTGGAAAATCATTGCTTCTGCCAGTGTACTGCGCTTGAGACTGTCACGATCAGGTCCTTGCGGCTGAAGCAGGCCAATGGAGAGCATTGGTTTTATAATGTCAAAGGTGCTGTATTCTATCTGCCGGGGACTAAGCTGGATGAATATAAGAAGCTGCTATCGTTACATAATAAGAAGCTGCTGAAAGAAAATACATTCACGGCAATTAAATAGAACCTTGGGAGGCCGCAGCAGATCATGAATTGCTGATTGGTGCGGCAATCGGTTTTGTACTTTTTATCATCGGTCTTATCATGCTGCTGCATTTAGGGTCATAAAAAAATATGAATACATAATAGCAATCATCGTAAAGAAATGATAAGAAAAAGAAATGCCTGTTTCCGGCCTTTTTTTCGCGACAGCTTTATGCAGTGGCTGTTCTCTTACATCACGGTGATAAACGTAAGCTTTATCGTGACGATACTCAGCTTGATTTTTTCAAGGTATTTACCCTATCCCGCCTATGCAAACACCGTATTGCGGCTGTTCCTTTTTGTGGCTATTATGCCGACGGCTCTCTTGCCAAGAGCACAAAGATCGGCAGCTACAAGGTGGATGAAAACGGCGTAAGAAAAACCAAGTAAAGGCGGAGCAGGTGCTGCGGTCATTGTCGGAATCACCGAAGCATCTGCATTTACCGTTTTATGTATATTGCCGGTCTCTTTCGTTATCCCTTTTGATTGGCACGTTGATCGGCATAAGTGTTCAGTAAATATGGAAAGATTTTTTGCTAAAGGAACTGATTTTCATAAGACAAGAATATAATATATCAAAACAGTATGGTTTTATCAAAGGACGGTTTGAATTGGCATTAAATATAATGAAAAAGCTGGAAAGGATAAAATATAAAAAAGCTGCGATTGATATACTTGTAATACTTCTTGCATTCGTTTTGTTCGCCCTTTGGTACCAGAGTAATATAAAGAAAACAGGACAGAGCGTAATATCACTGATAAAATACGATACAGTCTATTTAATTACCACCGGCGAAAAATACAAATATTGGGAGTATATAAATCAGGGAGCGGCTGACATGGCAGAGATTTCCGGGGTTAATTATATCTGGAGTATTCCCACCGACAGGGCTCCGGATAGCCAGATTGAAAAGATAAATGAAGCCGTTGATAAGGGTGCCAGTGCCATACTAATTGCAGCGGATAATCCCAGGAGAATATCGGGGGTTGTTGAGGATGCCAAGGCAAGAGGGGTTAAAATAATCTATGTGGATGCTCCGGCAAATGAAGAAGCAATTGTTACCTTAGCTACGGATAATTATGAGGCCGGAAAGGCTGCGGGAAGAAGCATGCTCCGTGAATTGGAAAAGAAGGGGATAGGCAGCGGGAGTATTGGGGTTGTAACCGTGGAAGGAAAGCAAAATGCAGTACTGCGAGATGACGGTTTCCGGGAGATAATAAAGGAAGACGGAAAATTTAAACTGCTTGATACAGTAGTTACAAGCGGAGAGACCGAAGCTGCAAAAAGAGCAGCAGCAACATTGATTCGGGAGAATCTGGATCTGGTAGGATTGTTTGGTACAAATGAAGGTACCAGTGAGGGAGTTGGTTTTGCCATTCAGGAGGATAAAGACCGGATAGTAGGAATTGGTATTGATAAATCTGATGTAACAGTTCAGTTATTTAATGAGGGAAGTCTGAAAAATGTCATAATCCAGAATCCGTATTCTATGGGTTATCTGGGGATGTCCGAGGCAATTGCCGCCATACTGGGCAAGGACACGGGTCCGGGTTATATAGACACAGGCTTTTCTGAGCTGAAAGCCGAAAGCCGGTAAAGCGTTATGCGGTATAATCACTGATCCAATGGCCAATTCATTAATAAAACATAAAAACACCTGTGGTACAGGAAGGATTGATACCACAGGTGTTTTTTATAAATAAGCTTATGGATAGGCTATAAAAGCAAAATCAACTCTTTTTCACTTTAATCTTATTATCCGTGGCATATTTGTAGGCAACCGAACCGGAGGGAGCATAGATCGTCAGCTTGGTATCGCCCTTAAAGGCATCCTTGCCGATACTGGTAACCTTATTCGAGATGGTTACCTTGGTTAATTTGGTACAGCCCTCAAAGGCTCCTGCCTGGATTTTAGTCACACTGGAGGGAACGGTGTAGGACTTGGCGGTATTGCCGGCGGGATATTGAACCAGAGTTTTTAAATCCTTACTAAAGAGAACGCCGTCCTTCACAACAAAACTTGCATTGCCCTTTTCCACAGTGAATTTCTTTAAGCTGGTACAGGAGGCAAAGGCACCGTTTCCTATGGTAGTAATACTTTTTGGAATAGTGACAGAGGTCAGCTTGGTGCCGGAGAAGGCATATTTGCCGATTTCTGTAACTGCCTTGCCATAGGCGGTGGAGGGAAGGGTCACAGAGGTTGCGGAACCGGTATAGCCGGTGATGATTGCGTGATCCTTGGACATTTTAATGGCAAAGTCCTTAACCGCTTCCTTGGCGGCTGCCGCTTTCTCCAAACCGCTGATGGTAAAGGTAATTTCACATTTGGTAAAAGGAAGGGCAGAGGAGAATAAGGCTTTTACATCATCATTCCATATGTTTAGGCACATGATCTGGACATAGGTATAGCTTTCAGGGTTCAGGATTCCTTTCTTAAAGGTATAGATGGCTTTACCGTCAATTGTAACAATAACATTCGTTACCTTGATGCTGTCGTACATGGGAATATCCGTGGATACATATAATTGCGACATGGTAGTTTCGCTCTGGAAGTCAGGCTTGTCAAGAGTTACTGTATAGGTTCCATCCTTGGTAAGGCTGGCATCCGTAAAGGTGCCTGCATAAGAGGTTAGTTTAGTGCCGCTGACGGAGTGGAGCCCGCTAAAGGCATCCGTACCGAAGCCGTAACTGCTGTCATCATATGCGTTACGGAAAATCCAGAGCTTTGTGTTGGTCTGGATACCCAGATAGGCATGAAAGTCGGTATCGGCGTATGTAGCAGTGCTGGGAGCAAAGCCTAAAAATACTGCAAATACAAAGATGACTGACAGGAACATAAGATAGATTTTTTTCATAATTTATACATCCCTTCTACTAAATTATAAAAATGTTAAATTTTTTATAATCAATTATATCACAGAGACATTAGGCATAACAAGGTAATACAAGGAGACAAACTACAGTACTTTTTATACCTTGTTACAGTTCGGCCTTCCCCGTAAGGCTGAACTGTAACATGTGAATTTAATCTAATATCAAACAATAATGAGAATGATTATTGAATTTGTTATTACTTTATGTTATAAATAAGCTATGCAATAAAAGGCAGCAGGAACAAAACCGGATAAAAGGAGGATATAAAAATGAATTCACTGGATTATGCGATCAAAATGGAGCAGGATGGAGAAAAGTATTACAGAGAGCAGGCCCAAATCTATAAAGACAATGCACTGCATACGGTGTGCAATTTATTGGCTGACGAAGAAAATGCACATGCGAAGCTTCTGGAAAGCAAGAAAAACAAATCTGTTTACCAGCTGACAGAGTCGGATTTTAGCACCAGAGCCAAGAATGTATTCGCTGATTTAAAGGATATTGAAGTGGAAGGAACAAAAGCCCCCAGCCAGCTGGATTTTTACAGAGTGGCCTCTGATATGGAAAAGCAGAGTATCGATTTATATCAGAAATTTTTATCTGAGGCGACGGATGAGGAGGATAAGAAGCTATTTGAATATTTGATCGGACAGGAGAAAAATCACCTGGAGGCCTTTGAAGAGCTAAGCCGCCTGTTGTATAATGCGGAATGGTGGATTGATTCACCTGAATTCGGAAGAAGAAACGAGGAATACTAATCAAATAAGGCAGTATCCTAACGGAAAGTTCATATGATAGAGAGAGCGCATCGGCTTGCTGATGCGCTTTAGTTTTCGGCGGAGTATTAAAAATGTGTGCCCTTATGCAAAACCGGTATTGCCGCTGCGATCAGAATTATACCCATAAAAGCGGGTGCGGCATGACCAAGGGATACATAGATTTGACCTCCAACGACAGGCCCAATTATTCTTGCTAAAGATTGAATCGATTGGCTGCCTCCCTGAATCCTTCCTTGCTCACTGGAATCGACAGACTTGGAGACCATCCCATTGAAGGAGGGTCCGAAGATTGAATCACCAAAACCAAATATAAACATTCCGGCGATGAGAAGAGGATAGAAGGAGAACAAGGCCGATGCTGCAATAAGACTGTAGCCTATAATCTCCGAAACCATTCCAAGAATGGCAATACGAGCATCACTAAGCTTTATCAAAAGCCTTGGCATGATAAAACCTTGTGAAATAATGTCCTGTACTCCCATAATGGAAAACATAAGTCCGATTAGTGTAGGCCCCCAATTGAAAGTATCCAATGTAAATTGTGAAAAAACTGCCTGTAAGGAGCCGTTGGGTATCCAAAGTAAGAAGGCTGAAACAAGGAGCCTTTTTAAGTTTTTTATAGAAAGTACACTTACAAGCTGTGTAAATGGATTCAGTCTTACAAAGGCATCCTTCTTCAACCTATTATTCTTGCCAAGGCTCTCAGGCATATATAAGATCCCATAAACAACATTCAATAAAGTTATGATTGCTCCAAAATACATGGGTACAGAATAACCAAACCTGGCAAGTAATCCGCCTAGAGTAGGTCCAATGACCGCGCCTGCACCAGCAACCGCACTCACCCACCCAAAGTATTTGGTTCGCTGTTCTCTGGGAGTAATATCTGCAAAATATGCGAAGATAGTGCTTATACTTCCGCCTGTTATACCGTCTATTATACGCCCGGCAAATAGGATCCATAGGGCTCCTCCTATGCCAAAAACCAAGTACCCGATTGCGGAACCCAAAAGACATACTAAAAGTACCGGACGACGGCCATATCTGTCACTCAAAGCCCCGAGCCCAGGGGCCGCAAAAAACACACAGACGGCATAAACAGAGGTCAGCAGCGTAACAACTATGGCTTGATCTCCCGGATTGCTGATATAAGGCTGCACTAAGAATGGAACAACAGGTGTTATGATACTGAAGCCTATTCCGCAAAGAAACACAGACATAAGACCGAATAGGAAAGCCCTTTTATCTATGGTTTGTTCTGTGTTTTGTTCATTATTTGATCTAAATTTAAACACTTAAAATCTCCCTTTAAAATTATGATTTTACTTCCTTGGAAACAAAAGCATCGTATCATAATTTTGTTTCCTTGTCAACAAAATAATAACTGCAAGATGAAATGATTAAACAATTCACTTGTCAGGAATAAAAAGCAGCCTGTACTCGCTAGAGTCAGGCTGCTTGTGGTTCCATTTTCATTATTCAATTTTATTCCGGCTGATATCTACACCCAGTTTCTTTATTTCCGAATTTAAATGCCTGCTATACCTTTCCACGAAACGAAGCATATTGTCAAACTGTTCCTCGGTTATCTGCTCAAATACGGCGCTATCCCGTTCCTGAAACTCTTTGTGCAATTCCTCATGGATTTTATAAATTGCTTGCCCCTGCGAAGTCAAGCGAAAATAGATTTCCTTTTTGTTATCCGGCCTCTGGTAGCTTTCGATAATGCCTTTTTTTATAAGCTTCTTCGTAAGCTTACTTATGGCACCGCTAGTCATATAAAAGGCTTCCGCAAGCTTTGTCACATTGGAATCTGCATTTCTTCCAATATATTCGATGCAATGTACCTCAGAAGACTTATAACCCTTAAGACTGTTTTCCATTTTAAACTTATTAAGCCAAACCAGCTTGTTATATAAGTCCCTGAAATTCATCATGACCTGTTCTTCCTTGTTCATGGCCTGTCCTCCCACCTGTTGGTGCATTAACAATATTATATTCAATTTTTGTCCCTATTTCAACGATATTAAAATAATTATTTTAAGAATTGGACCGTTTAGATGCTGATATATGGTGCAGAATAATGAACGGCAATAAAATTATTCTGCATTTTTTACATATGGGATGTAAATAAATTTAAGTTTTATGCATCTTAATAAGGATTTATTGGTTTTAGGAAGGCTGCAATTTATAATAGCATTATCAAGAGAACAGGGAAGGAGATACAAAAATGAAAGCAAAGAATATATTAAGGAATACAAGAAATTATCTGGTACAAAAGTCAATTATGAATTTAATGTCACTGGCATGCTTCGCGGCAATATTAGGAATCAGGGATTGCATCATCTTCCTGGGGGAATGCGAGAAAGATGAAACAGTCAATGGAGAAGCCGTAAAGGAATTAAGAAAATATATGAAAGAATTAATGGTAGCTCGTCAATCATAATGGAACAAAGAAAGCAGGTTAAAGAATGTTTTCCTACACAGAGTTAGCAGAAAAATTAATCAGTCTGGCCGGTATCGACTGGCATGGACGTGAAAATCAAAGAAGTGCCTGTCGATACGGCTTGGAGACGCTGATTGCTTTGGTAGTAAATTTTACAATCGTACTTACTGTCGGTTTTCTGCTTGGCATTATGAAAGAGGTTTTGGTTTACTTATTTGCATGGGGCGGCCTAAGGCTGTTTGCCGGAGGAAAACATGCAGAGAACCACAGAAGCTGCATTACAACATACACAATAACAATGCTGGTTGTAATATACGGATGCAGATACCTTTCAATCAACTACGATCTTACCTGGATGGAAATCAGCTTTATGCTGATCGGACTTGTGATGAATGCAGTATACGCAGGTAATCATAAAAAGGATAAACGGGAGGCAGTCAGGTTTAAGCTGACAGCAACAGCAATTTTGGTTACGGAGCTGATATTCCTTTGCATCCTAAGCGGCAGCCGGTTAGCAGCAGCAGGGTCAGAGCTGCAAACTATATTATCCGTGTTTGCAGGTGCAGTTCTTGCAGAAAGTGTATTTTTATTACCGCTTCCTTTTTTAAAAAAACGGGAAGGGATTGCATAAATAGGATGGAAAAGACCTCAATTATTCGCAGAAAGGGCAAAGCTATGATAAGGATTAAAAACCTTTTTAAAAGGTATTTCATGGGGAAAGAAAATCTGGCTGTTCTAAATGATATTAATCTGGAAATTAGACAGGGTGAGTTTATTGCGATCTTAGGCGCATCCGGTTGTGGAAAATCTACTTTGCTGAATATTATCGGAGGGCTGGATAAGGAAATTGACGGACAAATCTATCTGGATGACTTAAGCGTCAGAAGCTTCAAGGAAAAGGACTGGAACCGTTGGCGCAAGCAGAGCATTGGGTTTATATTTCAGAACTTTAATCTTATCCCCCACCTTACAGCAATGGAAAACGTAGCTCTTGCTATGAAAATGAATGGCTGCGGGAAAGAAGAGATTCAAAAAAGAGCCAGGGAACTGATTGGCATGGTAGGTCTTTCTAATAAATGTGATTACTTGCCGTCCCAGCTGTCTGGTGGCCAAAAGCAACGGGTTGCAATTGCACGGGCTATGGCGAACCACCCCAGAATTATCCTTGCGGATGAGCCGACGGGGGCTCTGGATACAGCCTCGGCGGGGAATGTCATGGATATATTGCATGCCGTCAACCGTAAATCAGGTGTTACCATCGTCATGGTGACACATAACAAGGAGCTGGCGAAGGAAGCAGACAGAATCGTTTATATGAAGGATGGCCAGATAGAAAAAGTAGTATCCAACGTAGGGGCATATGCAGTAATGGAGCATGCCGATTACAGTGAAGGGACAGGAAAGCTTTCGAAGGCCTCCGCAGTAGAAATCGGGATTCGAAATGTAATCGCCCAGAAGAAGCGAAGCCTCCTAACTATCTTTGGCACAGCGGTGGGTATTACCGGAATGGTTCTGATGATGGGCATCGGCAACGGTGCACAGGATAAGATAAATCATGAGCTGGGATCGTTTATCGGAGATAAGACCATATGGGTATCCTATGAAGATACGGCACAAACCTTCAGCCAGAAGGATGTGGAGCAGCTTGGCAAGATCGATGGTGTCAAGCAGGTACTCGATGATAACACCTTTGAAGTAAAATATTATTACAATAACGTGAGTGCAGAGGGAAGAATGGATGTACTCGGGCCGGCGGCGGACAGGACAGAATATGAGGCTTCCCTGGCAGATATAGGGACACTTCCCCAATCAGATGACAGTAAGGAAATTTTGCTGCCCAGTGACATCGCGAAGAAGCTGCTGGAACAAAATTCAGAGCAAAACACTACAAATAACGTAGTGCAAAGCCCTATAGAAAGCGTAGGGCCTGAGGATTTAATCGGTAAAAAGATAACCGTGCTCCTCCGATTGCTTTTAAGCAGCCGCCTTACCGATGAGGTAGAGGAAACCTTTACCGTGGTTGGAATTACGGATAGCGGAGTCATTCCGAAATACTCCTATATACCCTATGAAACTGCAGCAAAAATAGCAGAGGAATCCGCAAATTCAACTTTATTTTTTCAGGAGGGTGCAGAGCTTGTTGCAGCAGACCAGGCAGATTATAGCAAAGTAGTGAAGGAGATCGAAGCTCTGGGCTATAAAGCCTCCACCAATCAGGAAGGTTTTGAGGAAATCAACACATTGGTTATGGGATTAAAGGTATTTTTGATTTTTATCGCGGCAGTTGCACTTTTGGTTTCCGGCATTATGATTAAAATCGTATTGCATACGAATGTGGTGGAGAGAACAAGGGAAATTGGAATTATGTGCGCCATCGGAGCAGGAAGAAGGGATGTAAAACGCATCTTTGTAGCCGAGGCGGGCATATTGGGGCTGCTGGCCGGAGTGATGGGAGTGATCCTTGGCCAAAGCCTTGGTGCGGTGCTGAATGCCACCTTGCACAGCAGCTTTCAGGGAATGAATTTTAACCTGTATATAATGAATGTGAAAACCGTATTGTTTTGTATCATGATCAGTGTGACCATTGCCGTCCTGGCAGGAAGAAAGCCGGCCAGGAAAGCAGCCGGGATTGATCCGGCAATCGCGTTAAGATATGAATAGAATATTAGGGTGTGTCTGGATAACACACCCTGGGAAAAGGAAGGGTCGCTGTTATGCTTCAGATCAAGAGCTTAAGTAAAAAATATCAGATGAAGGATCAGGAGGTTCCTGTCTTAAACAGCATAAATTGCAGCATCAGCAAAGGAGAATTTGTTGCAATCTTAGGCCCCTCCGGATGTGGAAAATCCACATTATTAAATATCCTTGCCGGGCTTGATCAGGAAAATGAGGGAGAAATTCTTTATGAGGGTAAATCAACCCGGGACTTTTTGGCAGGAGAATGGGACACTTTCCGAAAAGAGCATATCGGGATCGTATTCCAGAACTTTAATCTGATCCCCCATTTAACAGCCTTGCAAAATGTGGAGCTGGCTATGAGTGTGGCAGCCTGGAGCAAGGGCAGCAGGCGAAAGAGGGCAAAGGAGCTGTTAAAGCGTGTGGAGCTTGGGGAGAGGATGAAAAATAAGCCGAACCAGCTGTCCGGCGGAGAAAGGCAGAGGGTCGCCATAGCGCGGGCGCTGGCGAATAATCCGGAAATTATTCTTGCGGATGAGCCGACGGGAGCCCTGGATTCAAAAACCTCCAAGGAGATTATGGGCCTGTTTCATACCTTGAACCAGGAATATGGGGTGACCATTATCATGGTAACCCATAACGAGCAGATTGCACAGCAAACGGACCGGAATATCTGTATGCTGGACGGTAAAATCATCAGTGATGAATATTTCGTAAAGCTGTCAGGGACGGATGCCGTAAACAGCGAAGCAGCGGAAACTGTTGTCGCCATGAAAAATACGGTTGGTGTAAAGAATGCTTTCGGTATAAAGGACGCCGCGAAAATGGAGAATACGGCTGGTTTTAAAGCCGCTTTAAGCCCCGAAAAAGGAAAAACAGCCACCCATATGAAGGCTGCAGATTCCATTGCCATAGCGCTAAGAAATATTTTATTAAAGAAAAGACGTTCCATCCTTACCATGATTGGGATATCAGTGGGCATATTCAGCGTATTGATTATGTTTGGGATATCAAGCGGAGTTGCAAATAAGGTAAGTGACGAATTAGATTCGATTTCAAATGCCTCGATTGTCAAGGTTGATACACAAAATTATTCCGGGGAAGAACTGGAAGGCATCGCTGCCACGGTGGAGGGTAACAGTAAGGTTACCGCAACAGAGGAGGTGTTTACACTGGTTGGAACCATCGCCTATCAGGGAAAGCAAATCTCAAGCACCCTGGTCAGTTATACCGGGGAGTCCGGGGAGGATGGACTGATTGCCGGAGAAATACCTAAGGGAGAAGGGGAAATAGCAATTACAAAAAATATGGCCGAGGAGTGCATGGGTAAAAATGCGGCCGGGGATATGCTTGGAAAGACGGTGACCATCTATGTTGCCTATAGTGCCAGCGACGATATCGTATATTCGGTGGAGAAGGAATGCCGTGTAGTAGGAATTACACTGTCAAACCTGTTGGGCATCGGCTATAATTATATCTCCTATGATTATGCAAAGGCAATCAGCAGGGAATCTGCCGGCAGGGAAGTAAATGCACAGAAGGTTTTTATCTATCTTAAGGACCGCAAGGATCGTAATGAGGTGGTTGAAGCTTTAAAGGAGAAGGGCTACAGCATTGCTACGGCTCAGGAAACAATCGATAAGATTAATTTATACATTGGTGCAGTTCAGAAATTTATGCTGCTGATTACGGGAATTTCATTGGTGGTTGCCTGTGTCATGGTAATTATCGTCCAGTATATGAGTGTCGCCGAGCGTGTGAAGGAAATCGGGATACTTCGGGCAATCGGTGCCAAACGCCAGGATGTTCGTAATATCTTTCTTCTGGAGGCAGGTGTGATCGGACTTTGTGCAGGAATGATCGGAATAGCCTTTGCGGCGATGTTTGGCAGCTTTGTCAATGAGGTTGTAAGGGAACTGATGGCAAACAGTGCATTCCATTTGTACTATGTAACAGGCCCGGTACTGCTTGGGTGTCTTGCCATCAGCATAGGACTTTGCCTGATCGCCGGATATCTACCGGCAAGAAAGGCCTCAACAGTAGATCCAATTGAAGTTTTACGATAATAACAGAAAGGAGGTTTTCCTATGGAAGGTTATAATATTGCATTAAGACTTCAGGGAGACGGCTATATGGTGGAGAATGCCGGGACCTATTTCAAGATAGGAAAAAGAGAAGGCAGAATACTGGAACGAGCGGTAAACGGGGAGAATTCCAATACAATCATACAGGAGGAGGGCATAACCGGCGAGCAATTTGACCAGCTTTTTAAGGCACTGGAAAAGGAAGGTGTCATCGGCGCTCCGGTGAAGACCAGAAAAAATATCCTATTTTATAAAATACCGCTTTTTCATGCAGATCAGATGTTTTGTAAGGTAACAGAGGTCATCCGAAGAAATGCAGCTTTGCTTAAAATTCTGTTTGCGGTAATCAATGTTCTTACGGTATTTGGCCTGGCACTGATGATAAAAAACGGCGGGGATATCTTCTCGCTGGGCAGCTTCAAAATGAGTATCGCAGAATATGTTTTGCTCTATCTGATCTTCTTCCTGTCAGTATGCCTGCATGAGTTTGCGCATGGAACGGTGTGCAGGTACCTGGGCGGAAAGGTCGGAACGGTGGGACTGATGCTGATTTTCTTCTCGCCGGCGATGTACTGCGATATCAGCGGCATCCGTATGGTAGAGGATAGAAGAAAGCAGATGCTGGCATCCTCCGCAGGAATTTATGTGAATACGGTGCTGATGGCATTTTCCTCCATCGCCTTTGCATATTCAAAGCAGCCATTCTTTGCGGTATATGTGGTACTTAGCTTTACAACCATTATCAGTAATCTTATTCCGGTCCTTAGATTGGACGGGTATTGGATATTAAGCTTTGCAACCGGTATTACCAACCTGTACAAAAAATCCCTTAAGGGAGTTGGGAAGCTGTTTGCAAAATGCAGCGGACAGGAACGCTTCATCGCCGTGTACGGACTCATTACATATACAATGATGTTTCTTGCACTGGGATCAGTAGGTATTACAGTACTTGGAGCAGTAAAGTTTTTGGTCAATCTGGTCATATAGCAATTCAAAAAGTGTGAGGGGTATTTTAAGCAATTCATAATGCTAAAAATAAATACAATAAAGAGAAAGGGGGAGAAAAAATGGAATTTCGTGTAGAGAGAATGGAAGACGTGGTGGCAGCAGAGAGCATCTGGTATCATATCGGCTATGCAGTAGGCAGCTTCGTAAGATCACTGTTGAGCTAATTCATATCACCTGATCCCTGATTAAGGGGTATGACAGGAGAGAGGCAAATATAGGACAACCAAAGGAAAGGAGGACAAGCAAATGGAATTAAGAGTAGAGCGTATGGAAAGCGTAATCACACCCAATTTCTTAGCAAATTTCTTAAGGGGCTTCATCGATGGATTTTTAGGCAGATAATATCAGGGTATAGGAATGCTTATATTTGAAAAGGAGGCTTTATATTCTTTGAGAAAGGAGGAGCGCAAAATGGAATATCGTGTAGAGAGAATGGAAGATGTCGTAGCAGCAGAGAGCATCTGGTATCATATCGGCTATGCAGTAGGAAGCTTTGTAAGGTCCCTGTTAAGCTAATTATCATAGTCCTGGCCGTCATAGCTTTGATGGTAAAAGAAATCAAATTGATACAAAATAATCGGAAAGGAGGACAAACAAATGGAATTAAGAGTAGAGCGTATGGAAAGCGTAATCGCACCCAATGCGGTAGTTAAAGCAATCACAGATTTCGTAAGAGGCTTCATCGCCGGATTTTTAGGCTAATAATAGTTAAGACAAAAATGTCTTATATTCTGAGAATACGGTTTATATCCTTTGAGAAAGGAGGAGTGCAAAATGGAATTTGGTGTAGAGAGAATGGAAGATGTCGTAGCAGCAGAGAGCATCTGGTATCATATTGGTTATGCAGTAGGAAGCTTTGTAAGGTCCCTGTTAAGCTAATTATCATAGTCATGGCTGCCATAGCTTTGATGGTAAAAGAAATCAAATTGATACAAAATAATCGGAAAGGAGGACAACAAATGGAATTAAGAGTAGAGCGTATGGAAAGCGTAATCGCACCCAATGCGGTAGTTAAGGCAATCACAGATTTCGTAAGAGGTTTTATCGCCGGATTTTTGGCTTAATAGGATTACTATCCTAAAGACGGTTTAAATTTAAAACGACTGACGATATTTTTTAAGAATGGTTTTACTTCGAAAGAATATGTTTATATGCTTTGAGAAAGGAGGAGCGCAAAATGGAATATCGTGTAGAAAGAATGGAAGATGTCGTAGCAGCAGAGAGCATCTTGTATCATATCGGCTATGAAGTAGGAAGCTTTGCAAGGTCTCTGGTGAGAACCCTGTTAGGAAGCTAATTCAAATACATAGAAAGGGGTCGTGGCCATGGAATGGAACACAGGAAAATATCCGGGCATATTATGAAATAATACGTCCGGATATGACCCCAATACAACAGCATATTGAGTGGATATGTTGCCACGGCAATGACAGCATATCATTTATCTATAGGCCCGTGATTACCGGTAGGTGATCAGGGGCTTATATTTAACCTAAGTAAGACTGGATGACGGTTTTTTTATAGGTACGTCCGATAGTCAACTGCATTCCGTTGCGAAGGAATACGGTATTACCTTCAATTTTTAGAATTTCCTTGGAATTTACAACCTCACTCTGGTTAAGACGCAGGAAATTTTTCTCCAGACGTTCACAAAGAGAGGTAATGGGCTCATACACCTGATAATTTCTGGTTTTTGTATGTATGATACTTTTGGTTTGCAGCCGCTCGATATAGATAATATCGGACTGAATGATCTTTTTCTTAATATTTTCTTCCGTAACAACCAGACTTGATCCGGAAAGACGTGTTTTGATGCCGTAGACTTGAGTAAGAACCTTCTTCATATTACGCTCCAGCTTGTGTTCATCCACCGGCTTCACGATATAGCCGAGGGCTTCCACATCAAAGGCCTGGTTTGTATATTCCCGGTGGCCTGTAATAAAGACTACAATAATGTTAGGATATCGTCCCGTCAGCTTTTCTGCAATTTCGATGCCGGATTCTTCGCCGAGCTCAATATCGAGATAGAGGATATCCAGGGGCTCCTTTTGCAGATAGGTGAACAGTTGGGAAGAGTTATTAAAGGCCTTCACGATAACATTAATGTGATTGCGCGCAGCGATTTCCTTAATATATATATTATTAATTTTTAATTGCAGAGTTTCGTCATCACAGATTCCTATGATATATTGCATATCTTCTCCTCTCTTACTTTATGAAAAAAAGCATGGTAATGTGATTTTTACTTTAAATAAATCATAATAGGAATATTCCATGGTACCGGAATATTTATGGACAATCGATTGTATATTCTTCATTCCAAAGCCGTGTAATTCCTTCGAGACCTTGGAGGTGATGAAGGTGTTTTTAACAATTACCGGCATTTCACGGAAGGTATTGCTGCATTCAATATAGTAATCAGAGTCCTTTTTGCTTAGGATCAGTTGAATATATTTGTTATCTAAAACCTTTTCCGCAGCCTCTATGGCGTTATCCAAAAGATTACCGAGAAGGGTGCACATATCCTTATCAGGAATATCAAAGCCATCCACGCTGATTACCGTCTCAAATTCTATATTTTTCAGCCTGGCATTTAAGGATTTGTTATACAGCAGAGCTGAAAGAGCCTTGTTTTTAATAAAAATGAAATCATTCGCCGGAGATACCTCTCCGCACATGTCATCCAGGTATTCCTGAAGGATATCGTACTGCTTCGAGTGGACCAGATTTTGCAGGACCAGGACATGATTGTTCATATCATGCCTTAAGGAACGGAGCTTTTCCACCACATTGGTCATATCGTTATTCAGCTTGTTTTCCATTTCAAGCTGCTGGATTAACAGCTTTTCCTCCAGGTCCTCCTCTGCCTTTCCGGACAAGCGAAAGATAATAACAAAGGTGAGAACAGAGATAAGAAAGCAGAGTAGAAAAAGCAGGGAGAGTACCGTATTTTTACTTAGGGCAGTGGTGTCGGAATGAAATATGTATACCGAATATACGATCAGGAACAGGTTTATGAAAATGATGCTGATAATCTCCAGCCTCGCAAAGCGGGGAAACATCAGTGTCTTTTTCCTCAGAGGACGGATTAGCTCCACCGGGATGAAGGCGGCGGCTTTCGAAATCAGACCGGAGGAATAATAGAGGGCTTCGCTTTGGAGCAAATCGGTTGAGGAGAAGCCGAATACCTGGAATATAATCAGCGTCAGGACTTCACACAGAGCGATAATTAGGAAATATATGATAGTCCATAGGAATTTGGAGGCTATGGAGTCACTGTAAAAGAGGATACCGCATAAGAATACGGAGATATAAAGGACAGCCATTGCGGCCAGGTCTGATATAGAATTATGAATTAGTCCGGCCAGGGAAATATGAAATCTGATAATCGAGATAAGAAGCGGTAAAAGAATGCTTAGGAAGCGGTATTTCGGATTGTATTTATAGGTAAGGGTATGACCGTAAAGCCTGTATAGCACAAAGAATTGCAGTATCATTACGGCATAGCTTGCAAATACGGATAACAGGAAACTCATTTATGATATCTCCCTTCGTGTCTTTGATACAGTAGGTGACAGCCAGGCATTGCAGCCGTAGATGCTTAAATGGAATTTTTATTGAAATTTTGTAATTATCTGGCCCTTTGTATCATGTTAATATAGATGGTGCATATTGTCAATCAAATGTTTCTATGTGCAATTTTGTTATTTCCGTACTAATAATGCATAATTTTGCTTTTTGCGCCTGGCGGTATGGCTTATAAAGTGTTGCATTGCGATATATATTATGGTATATTAAGAAAAAAAAGGAAGAGTGCTAACGCAATAGCCATAGTACCTAAAAACCTTTTATATTTGTATTAAGTTGATACGTTTATAATAATTCAGGAATAATTAGCGTATATTCCGATTAATGGGGGTGGGATTATAAAACGTTTTCTTTTTGTACTTTCTTGTGTCTTTCTCTTTGTTATATCAGCATTCGGATCATTTCTCGGCAGCCGCACAATGTTGACGATGGCAGAGACACCTATAAATTCTGGCTATTTGCAAAAATTTGCGGATAGTGAGGATTCTTATTATCTGCAAAAAACAGCCCCTAATATTGAGTTTTATATAGAAAGTGACAGTAAGGAATACAGTTCGCTTTATACGTTAAAGGACTATAACGGAAACGAAATGCCTCAGCTTGTAAAGAAGGTTAATGGAATACAATTTAAAATTCTTCCGCCTTCCTCCGGATACGAGGCGGGAAAGCAATATATTTTAACCTTGCATGAAGGGGCGAGCTTTAGCGGCAGTGACTTACAGGATGCCAGGGAGCTTACATTTTGTGTTGAGAAAGATCCCATAGAGAAATATACCTACACCGAGGCAGTCAAAACGGTTAAGGATGGAGAAATCAGCATCATTGATGACACCACAATTGCGGTTGCTGGAGTTGCCGAAGGAGATATATTAATTAATGACAAATTTGACTCTGCCTATAAGGTTATTGAGGTAAGGGAGGATGGAACCGCTAAGGTGGCGATTCCCGGACTTGATGAAATATTTGCCGAGCTGGAGGTATACGGAGATTATACCTGGGATGTGGAGGACGTTGTATTTAATCCTGAGCTAGAGGTCGAGATGATAAATAATATAAGGTCCAGCGGCTTCTTCAAATCCCTGATGACGGTTGCTTATGCATCGGAGACTCCGTCGAAGGCAGCAGGAATTAAGGTCAAATGTGAACCCATCTCCAAGGATAATATCTTAAAGGTAGAAATAGAAATCACTCTTTATCCTGGGCAGAACGGTTTATTTAATATGCCTTCGCTTAAGAATCATGAAGTGAATATAACCTTGAATGTTTTGCTGGATATGAATCTTTACTTTAACGTAGATGGGCCAGTGTGGGATCTGGCCTTTGATATGTCGTCAACACTGACCAGTGAATTATCCTGGACGGTAGGGATTACACTCGCCTCAGAGGAATTCAAGAAGGAACTGAACCTTGAGGATGTCCGAAAGAATAAGATGGAATACACCAATAATGTTAAAAGGCTGACAGAGGCACTTGCCAATTGGTCAGCAGATTTATCCGGTGGAGAATTGAAGCTGTTCAACTGGACGTTACCGGTGCCATCGGTTCCCGGATTGTATTTTAATGCAGAGGTCAAATTGTTTGCCAAGCTAGAGCTGGCGGCTGAATTAACACTGGGCAGTCACAGTAAGACAGTGACAACGGTAGGCCTTTATTATAAGAAAGAGGTCTTTCGGCCCTATCATGATGTTTATAAGACGAAGTCCTCGCCAACCCTATCCTTATCAGGAAAAGCAAAGCTGAAGACGGGGATTGAATTGGATATCAGCGCCAGAATAATCAATGAGAAAATTGCTTACATAGAAGTAGATCCTCAGGCAGGGTTGTACTCGGACTGCTTTATTACATTACCGATTTTATCACCGGAGGATTTGGATACGGATAATTTTCTTTATGGATATTTTGAGGCGGGAGTGTATTTCAGTGCTGACATTAAGGCGGCTGTAAATCTGGCAGTCAAGCAGCTGGAATATTCCAGGGAGTTAATTGAACTGAAATCACCGTTAATTACGCTGGGGACAAAAAAGATTGCCAGAGGTATTGTACCTAACCGGCAGAGCGTCCGCGCCTTGAATTCAACCTTTACTGCGCCGGAAATTTTATTTGAGTATTATGATGTAACCAGCTCCAGGCTGGATTCCGAGGTAATAGATGCCTCGGATCTTCGGTTTGAAGT
This sequence comes from Bacillota bacterium, assembly GCA_023407175.1. The sequence goes on along the minus strand of JAEYMU010000031.1, from coordinate 145,193 downwards.
GGATGGGCAGGAGCTTGATCATAATGGCAGTGAGCTGGTATTACCGGCTAGCAGTGCCTCCAGCTTTTATGCCACAGCAATTTACTGGAACAAGGCGGATCGGAGATCCTACAGCACACTTTTTAAAGTAATAGTATCGGGAAGCGAAATTGAGGGAAGGGTTTCGGCGTATACCTCTGGCTCGGATTATGAACCGATTCCGAATGCCGCTGTCAAGCTCTATGCCGCAGACAATCTTAGTTCGATAATTCTTACTGCGACAACCGATACGGAGGGAAAATTCTCATTTAATGTGGGAGAGGGGAAATATGTTCTTAAAATCAGTGCAGCCGGCTATAAAGAGCTGACCTCCCTACAGGAAATAGCCAAGGACGAAACTAAATTTACGGAGCACATACTTCTTGTTGATGATGCACAGACAGGAAATGGAAGTGCAGGAGGAAGGATTACTAATGCAATAGACGGAAATGCACTGGAGGGAGTGGAGATCCGTTTGCGTAACGATTGGAATAATCGTGCAGGAGAGTACGTCAGGGATTTTCTAGTGAGAACAAACAGTGACGGTCAATATAGCATAAGCGAAATTCCGGTAGGGTATTACACGGTAGAAGCTACAAAGGAAGGCTTTTATACGGATTATTTTAATATTATTGTACATTCCACCGATCCTCAATACGATCAGAATTTTTCGATATCTCCTATTTTACCTGAGAATCAGATCCGCATTGTGTTAAGATGGGATGAATATCCCTATGACATTGATTCACATCTGATAGGAAACAAGCCGGACGGAAGCGAGTTTAATGTATTTTATAGTAATATGAAATATTCCTGGGACGGAATAGAAAAGGCTAATCTGGATGTAGACGATACGAGCAGCTATGGTCCGGAAACAATTACGATCCTTGATACGATTGATGACGGATGGATTTATGCGGTTCACGATTATTCCAATCGGAGTAACTCAAATTCAGATGCGCTTAGTTACTCTGGCGCATATGCCACCGTATTTGCGGGCGGACGGCAAATGGCATCCTTTCATGTGCCGGTCGGTCAGACAGGAACATACTGGACAGTATTTGAATATGTGAATGGCGAGATTCGTTCGATCAACACGGTCAATAACACCGTACCTACGCCATGATGAAAGAGGTGATGAGGCTTGCTCTGCTCAAAATGCGGAAAGGAAATTGATGAAGCTACGCGCTTTTGCGGCTATTGCGGGAATGAAGCCATGATGAAAGAGGACGCTCCTTCCCCCGAAGCAAGCAGCGGCAGCAGCGGGGAAACAGCTCCTGGCGGAGAGCATAAGAAGGTGCATAAAATACGAAATACAGCCATCCGGGTAGTTTTGATTACCCTGGTATATCTGATTGTATTGGCAGGGACCTTTGGTTACTTATATGGGAAGTTAAATGGCTGGAATGCAATTTCATTTTAAAACTTTTGCCCTTTATCGTTGATTATTTGGAGGAGTATTGTATGTTTTGTGAAGAATGCGGAAAGGAAATTTCAGACAGTGCCCAATTTTGCGGTTATTGCGGCCATAGTTACAAGGACAATCCCAAGCCGGAAGTTTTAACCGATCAGGAGGAGACAAAGGAAAAACCGCAGGAAGATAAAAAGGAAAAAAGGGTACGGAAAAAACGAAAAGGTTGGCTGGCCTTTGCACTTAGCTTTATTATATTTCTGGGGCTGCTAAGCGGCATGTGGGGGGCGTACTACATTGAAAAAAACGGATGGAAAAGCATGCCCTATTCTGAAAAGCTGACCTTTTTGCCCTTTGTGAAATTTGAAGAACCTAAGATGGAGACATATTCCGATCCATTGCCTAAGGAGGAAGATAATATAAGCGATAAAAATGTAAAAACCGCGAAGGATTAACAGGGGATATATCCGGTCATTCGCAATAGTGATTGGATTAATAAATATAAAGAATATTTAGGGAGGGAATAAAGTAATGACAATGAAAGAGACATGCCCCAACTGTAACACTGCCTTGGAAGAAGGCAGTAAGTTCTGCCCGGAGTGTGGAACAAAAATTGAGATTCACCAGGAGGAACAGCCCCCAAGCTATGAAACCGTCTATTGTCCGGAATGCGGCGCAAAGACAACTACGGAATTTACCTTCTGCCCGGAATGCGGGAAGCCCGTCGGTGCAGCTGAACCTGTAGCAGTATCAAGCAGTAAGGTTGAGAATACTTCGATAGTAAAGACGATATTTTCTAAGAAAATTAATTTGATGGGCTTAATTGCGGCGGCAGTTTTAGTTGTAATTATTCTGGCAGCTGTATTGGTTGTTCGGGGTGGGGGTTCTGAGGATAAACCCTATCTGATCTATGTGAAGGATCAGGAGTTAAACTTCTCCTATCTGACAAAAATAAAGCCATTTGAGATGACAAGCAGCCTAAGTGAGACCGGCGAAGAATTTTCATCCTACGGATATAGTTTGTTATCAGTGTATGTGTTTTTAAGTGACGACAAAAGATATATTTTTTATCCGGACCGTGTCAATGGAGATGATATATCCTACTATTGGAGAGATTTGAAAGCGGACAATACAAAAGTGGATTCTGCTCATAAAATTGACAGTGAGATATCGGGCGGTAATATTGTATTAACCGGAGATGGAAATAAATTTTTCTATATCAAAGGCGAAGAGAATAGACTTTATATATATGACAGAAAGTCCGGAGAGAAATCTAAATTAGATGAAAATGTAACCAATTATTATGTGAATGAAAAGGGTAATTACCTTATTTATGAAACCTATGATGGAGTAGAGTATACGGTATATGAGATGTCGCTCAAGGGTCTGAACGGTGAAGCCACCAAGCTTGACAGTGCATCAAGCATTGAATATGCCTTTCCAGACAGTAAAAGCGTTTATTACATAAAGGATGGAACTTTGTATTTCAAGGAAGACGGTAAAGAAAAGGTGAAGATATCCTCTGATGTGTCACAGGTGATATCGGTGGTAAACGAGAAATCCGTTTATTATCTGAAGCATGAGGCGATAACCAGTAAACTATCCGGTTTTATCAACGATGATTTGGCAGATTCGGATAAAGCTATGGTTGAACCGGTGTATCCGACCTATCCGCAAGAGCCGGCATATCCGTATGAGTCGGATTATTCAACACAGGAATGGGTTTCCAACTATTGGGGAAGTACCTGGAATTCTGAGCTTGGCGAATGGGGTTATTGGGATCAGGAAACAGATTGGGATGCATACAATGCGGCATATACCCAGTACCAGTCAGATTATGCTGATTGGGAAACGGAATGCAATAGATTAAGAGATGAGTACGATATCGCATACAGTGCTTACGAAGATAAGTTTTACAGAGATGATTTACGAAATGCCTTTGACAGTGAAGATAACGCAGTAACCTACGACAAATATATGCTGTATTATTGGAATAATGGCAAGGAAACGGCAATTGCTTCTGATATAGTTCTGGGAGATTACTTTACGAATGGCTTGGTTGCTGCCAGCTCAAAGATACCTGCGGTGATTTATCAAAAATACAGTGTATCAAATATAGTAAATCAAAAAATGTCGGAGCTTTTTTCGGAGTATGGAGATTATTTTTACAGTGATATCATTTCTGAGCTGAAAGAAAAGGTGGTATCTTCAAGAGTTATATCGGAGGAGACCTTCCTTGCATCGGGAGAAAAGGAATGTACAATTAATTCAACAGACGCTATAAACTGGAAAATAAGCGATAAGGGTATTGTATATTATCTTGATGATTATGACAGCGAAAAGGGATATGGTGTCCTCATGTCGGCCAAGATTGGTAATGGAACGGTGGAAGCTCCGGCTACGCTTGATGAAGACGTTACAGGATACATGTTAGGTAACGGAAATAATAAGGTATACTATTATAAGGATGTTAAGGATGGCTCCGGTGATATATACTTTGACAAAAAAGCGCTGGCCACTGACGTATATATCAGCAGCATTTATAATTTCAAGGACAGTGATTCTCTGCTTTATTATATAGATTACAGCTCCAGTAACTATGATGGAACCTTATGCTGCCTGAAAGGAAATAAGCAGACGAAAATATCCGATGATGTAAGCTCCTTCGTACCAGTCGATGAAACCCATATTGCATACCTTTTGGACTATAGCAGCGAAAGGCAAAAGGGCGACTTAATGCTGTATAAGGGAAGTAAAAAACCGGTTACTATTGATACGGATGTTACGTCTATCTTGTCGATTTACAGTATAATTTGGTAGAGGAGGGTGGACCTGGTATGGCAAATGAATCTTTTAGCAAAATTCAGAATGCGGTAACACGTACTACGGCGGCGATCGGTGTAAAAACATCTGTTTTTGTAGAGAGTGCAAAGATTAAGACGCATATTGGTACGATCAAAAAGGAAATCGGCACCATGATTTCAGATTTGGGAAGCATTGTCTATGAAGCCTGGGAAAAAGATGAGATAGATACAGCTCAAATAGCAGAACAATGTGAGCAGATCAAAGCAAAATATGCAAGCATCGACGAACTTAATCAGGAAATTGAAAAGCTTGAAAAACAGGAAGGAGAAGTCCTGGGAGTAAAAAAGCCGGACAGTGGCGGAGCAGCAATGGAAGAAACACCTGCTTCTTATATATGTCCTAATTGCAGGTTGGTATATGAGGCTCCGGTAAAGTTTTGCCGTAAATGTGGTACAAAGATGGTCTAAAATAGTGCTATAGCAGGAAGATGGGGTATGATTTGTCAAAATCATACCCCATTACTGAATATGAAAAGAAGATGGAATGAGCCATTTAGGAGATGATATGAATAATTATAAGCAGTTTGACAAATAAATTTACATAGGATAATGCTTAAACAAATTGAAAGAAAAGAGAGGCGTAATTATTATGAAGGAAATTTATCTGGCAGGCGGCTGCTTTTGGGGAACTGAGAAGTATTTGGAGAATATAAAGGGGATCCGGTCAACTGAGGTTGGCTATGCAAATGGAAAAACAGCAAACCCCACCTATGAGGCGGTTTGTCACTATAATACCGGACACGCAGAGACAGTAAAGGTGGTTTATGAGGAAAGCCAGATCAGTCTGCCCTTCCTGCTGGAATTGTATTATGAGGTAATAAATCCAGTGAGTATCAACCGCCAGGGCGGCGATATCGGTTCCCAGTACCGGACAGGCATCTATTATGTTGATGAAAAAGATGAGGCAGTAATTCAGGAATCAATTTCCCGGCTTCAGGAGAATTTTAAAGAAAAAATAGCGATTGAAGTAAAGCCTCTTGAAAATTACTATAGGGCAGAGGAATACCATCAGAAATATCTGGATAAGAATCCGGGAGGATATTGCCACATTGGAAAGGACAAATTTGAGCAGGCGAAGAAGGCGGTTGACAGCAGCCTGCAATAAAGGAAAATTGTTGTCTGTAATAGAGGAAAAAATGATTGACATGGGAAAGAGCAAATGCTATACTTTTATTTGCAAACGCTTGCATAAATGATCATGCAGCGAGATGGAGGCTTCTATGGGACTAACACTTGAGGATATAGCAAGAGAGGCGAATGTTTCACCCTCTACGGTATCGAGAGTCATATCGAATCACCCGAATATAAGTGCCGCTACACGAAAAAAGGTACTGAAAATAATGGAGAAGATGAATTTTCAGCCGAATATTGTCGCACGTTCTCTGGCAAGCAATTCTACAAAGACCATCGGAGTGGTTCTGGCCAGCAGGACGGAAGGAGCCCTGCGCAAGGCGGTACAGTATCCCCTGTTTTCCGATATGCTTGGGGGGCTAAGCCTTGCAGCCTATAAAAACGGCTATAATATACTGATGTCCAGTTTAAATAAAATGGATGATGACAAGCAAAAGATAAGGGAAATGGCCAAGGGCGGAATGACGGACGGCATTATATACTTCTTTTCCAGGGTAAATGACCCGATTATCGAGGAATTGAAGAGCTTGAATTCCCCCTTTGTAGTTGTTGGAAGACCCATGAATGAAAATGAAGTAAACTGGGTGGATAACGATAATTTCTCCCTGTCCTATAAGGTAACTGAGCTTCTGATCAAGAGGGGGCATAAAAAGATTGCCTTTATCGGCGCCTCTCCCAGCTTTGTTATAACCGTGGACCGGCTGGAGGGCTACAAGAAAGCACTGATGGATTATTCTATTCCGGTGGAGGAAGACCTGATTGTTAAGGGCAGATTTATGACTGACAATGGATATGAATTAATGAAGGGGATTTTTGATAAGGGAATCCTCCCTACAGGCGTGGTTGCACAGGATGATCTGATCGCCTTCGGCGTAATGAAGCAGATCAAGGAAAGGGGCCTAAGTGTTCCGGAGGATATTGCTGTTGTGGGCTTTAATAATGTCCCTATGTCGGAATTTTCCACACCTTCGTTGACATCCGTTGAGACGAATGCCTTTGATGTGGGAGCAAAGGCCTGTGAGATGCTGTTATCCTGCATAAAGAGCAGCAGTAACGGCTTTGCCAGGACAATTGTACCGTCGGAACTGATCATAAGAGGTTCCGTATAGAGTAATATTTTTTTATTTTGTTTTGCAAGCGCTTGCATAAAAGCGTGTGAAAAATCTTTTGTACATACTAAGAATAATCATTGAAGGAGGCCAAAGATGGAGGGTAAATCAAAAATTATTAAAATACCGGATTTCTATGCAAAAAAGCTGAATAATTACAGGGATATCTTTGTTTATCTGCCGGAGGGTTATGATGCGGACCCGGAGGCGAGATATCCGGTTCTATATATGCATGACGGACAGAGTGTTTTCAGCATCACAAACAAATCATTATCAGGAATCTCCTGGAACATCGACCTGACCGCGGACAGACTGATAGCCCAGGGCAGGATAAAAAGAATAATCATTGTAGGAATCAGCAACAATGTATCCAGGGGCGGGGAGTACTCTCACTGCTCCTGCGTGGACAGGGTGGTTAAGGGCGGTGCCCTTGGGGAATACAAGGTTAGCGTAGAGGCCAAGGGTATACTTTACGAGGATTTTGTGATCCATGACTTGAAGCCCTTGATTGATGCGGAATTTCGGACGCTGACAGACCGTGAGGCTACCGCAATGATTGGTGCCTCTCTGGGGGGATTGGTCACCTATAACATAGGCTTTCGAAATCCGGATATCTTTGGCATGCTCGGTATTATGTCCCCGGCCTTCTTCTGGGAGGATTTGAGTTCGCTGGCCTCTGTTCAAAAGGGCCCACAAAAGCTGTGGATGGATGTGGGCGAAGGGGAAGACTATTATGTAAAGCATGCAAAGGAGGTGGCGGATGCCCTGCTGGAAAAAGGATATCATAGCGGGGAAGACCTTATGTACTATCAGGAGCCTATGTCAATCCATTCGGAAAGTGATTGGGGCAGGCGTGTGGAAATGCCGCTTTTGTACTTCTTTGGTGATACCGGTTCACCGGTATCCTGCCGGCTCATGGGTGAAGAGGTTGCCGGCATCACAGGGAAGGGAGCAAGAATTAATCCGGTTCTGGCCTATGACAGCGGAATTTGTATCAGCCAGATACAGGGCAGCTATCTTGTGGAACGGCAGGAGGTGCTGCAGGTATGCGAGGATGGAACGATAATCGGGAAATCGGAAGGAACTACAAGGGTAACCTTTTGCTGCAAGGGAATAGAAGCGGAAAGGGAATATACGGTTTGCAGGGAATTAAGCGCCGCGGTGGAGATAACCGTTACAGTGGAGGTTCCAAAGAATACTCCTTTGCAGGCAGAGGTCTATATGGGAACCTTTGTGACCTTGCCTCTAAAGCTGAATAAAATCGGCGATCAGCGGTACCAGGGGGTATTTTCCTTCCCCAGAGGGCTGGCGGTAAGCTTTCGCTTCAGGAGGGAGCCGGATATCTTTGGTAAACCCAATTTAACCATAGAAAAGGATAAGGATATGAAGGAAATAGAGATCAGAAAATTTCAGGCAACGGAGGATAAGGAGCTTCTTTTTACCGTTGAAAATTGGGGAGATATTCTGCCATGAGGAAAGAATCAGAAATTGTTATAATTCCCGGCTTTTATTCAAAGGAGCTGGATAATTACAGAAGCCTTCATATCTATCTGCCTGGTTCCTATTATTTGAAGCCTGACAAACGCTATCCGGTTCTATACATGCACGATGGGCAGAATTTGTTCGATCCCTCCGACGCGTTGTTTCATAAGTCCTGGAATATGAAGGAAACAGCGGATCGGCTAATACAGGAGGGCAAAATTCAGGAGCTGATTATTGTAGGAATTGATAACAACTCCGAGAGAGGCAGTGAATATTGCCACTTTGTTCCGGAGGGTAAGACGGAGGGGCGCCGCGGACTTAGAAAATGTGAAATAAGCAGAAAGGCCCGCGGGATTTTATATGAGGATTTTATTCTTCATAGCGTAAAGCCCTATATTGATGCAAATTTCAGGACCTTGAGGGATCGTGACAATACGGCAATGATGGGATCATCTCTGGGCGGGCTTGTAACTTATTTGATCGGCTTTCGGCATCCTGAGGTCTTTGGCAGGCTGGGGATTTTATCGCCGGCCTTTAACTGGGCGGATTTTGATATCCTGCTTCGAGTGAAGAAGGAGCCCCTTCGCCTGTGGATGGATACCGGTGAAGGAGAGGCTTACTATGTGGAAAATACCAGAAGGGTAGTGGAGGCTCTGCTTGATAAAGGCTTTATTCCCGGTGAGGATATGGCCTATTACCAGGTTCCAGGGGCAATTCATAATGAAAGCAGCTGGGGCGGACGTGTCGGACTTCCCCTTCTGTTCCTCTTTGGCAATACAGGCCGGCCGGTTTCCTGTAAGCTGACGGGTAGAAATCTGATTGGAAGGAAAGGGATAGAGGTTGCGGTAAATCCGATTGTGCAATATGACAGCGGCTTTATCATGACGGATATCAAGGGAAGCTATACGGTAGAAAATCCCGATATTCTGGAGATAAAGTCGGACGGACGGGTAATTCCCAAGGACTGCGGGACGACAGGGGTCCGGTATGAAATTGGCGGACTAACGGATAGCGTCAGCTATACTGTGATCGATGAGCTTTCACAAACCGTCCGGATAGAGCTGGAGATCGAGGTGCCCGGGGAAACCCCGCAGCAGGAGAAGATATTTGTATATGCTGGGGAATTTATCGAGGCAGCCAGGGAGGGAAACGGCAAATACAGGTGTGTAATGACAGCGCCGAGAGACTGGGGATACCACTTCAATATTTTCCTGGGTGAGAGTCATAGGATTGAGCTTGATCGGGACGGGCAGCCGGCGCCAGGCCGGATATATAAAGCCGCAGAGGATATGAAGCTACAGTGCAGGGTGGAGGGCTGGGCAGCCCCCTGATTGGGGTTATATATCTGTAAAACCAGGAACCAAGTGTTAAATATAAATGCAAGGATGGAGCAAAGGTGTATTCAAAAAACAGACAATCAATGATAGCAACAATCGAAGATTTTTATGCCGCAAAATTAAATAATTACAGAAATATCTATATCTACCTGCCGCCGGGATATGATATGGAGCCTGACAGAAGATATCCGGTTTTATACCTGCAGGATGGTCAGAACATTTTTTATTCCTCCACCTCCCAGACAGGAATTTCCTGGGAGCTTCATAAAACAGCGGATCAATTGATTACGGAGGGGAAAATACAGGAGCTGATTATTGTAGGTATTGAATCCAGGGAGAGAGGAAAGGAATATTCCCATACCTCCTGGAACAAAAGAAGGCTGGAATGGAATGAGTATGCCCATTTTGAATATAGCGTCGAAGGGAGAGGGGAGCTTTATGAGGACTTCGTCATTCATGAGCTGAAGCCTTATATTGATGAAAACCTAAGAACCCTGCCGGAGAAGGAGAACACGGCACTTATGGGAGCCTCCGCAGGGGGGCAGGTTACCTTCCATATGGGAATTCGACATCCTGAAATATTCGGTATGCTGGGAATTATCTCACCGTCCTTCTTTGCGACGGATTTCGACCTCGTAAGCCGTATGGATATCAATACACTCAAGCTGTGGTTTGATGTAGGAGAAAAAGAGCCCTGTCTTCTGGAGGATACGAAGCGGGCTGTGGATTTGCTGTTGGGCAAGGGCTATACCGAGGGAAAGGATTTGATTTATTATCAGGTTCCAGGCGGCTTCCATTCTAATAAAGACTGGGGAGAAAGAGCTTCAGGACCTCTGATCTTTTTCTTTGGCGGGATGGGTAAACCGGTACAGGCCGAGCTGACAGGAAGAAATATAATCGGACTCAAGGAGGAGGCTCGTATCAATCCTGTAGTATATTACGACTCCGGGCTTATCCGAAGTGACTTAAATGCATCCTATCAGATTGAAAACCATGAAATCCTCCGGATAAAGCCGGACGGAACAATCATACCCGGCAGGGAGGGCAGCACCTGGGTGGAATATGTGCAAAACGATATCCGGGTTTCAAGGGAATACCGGCTTGTAGAAGGGCTTTCAAAGACCGTCACGATAGATTTTGTTATAAAGGTACCGGACAATACACCGGAGGAAGCGGTCATTTACGCGGATACCTATTCTCCGGTTAATCTGCCGATGGAAAGGGCAGCAAAAGGACTTTATAAAGGAACCTTTCAGCTCCCGAGGGGACTGAATGTAAATTACAGACTGAAAATGGCCTGTGAAAACCAATTTTATATAGAAAAGGATATGGATTTGCAGGAGATATCCCTTCGGCATTTATACGTACCGGAGGATATGAAAATCCATTGCCTGGTATATAGCTGGGGCACGCCATAGGGGAATAAAAGTATGGCAGGAATAATGAAAAATGAGGCGCGCAGACGGGTTTTGACCCTGGCATTGCCGGTGGTTATGGAGCAGGCTGGGGTAATGCTCCTGGGAATTATTAATACAATCATGGTGGGAAGACTCGGTAAGGAAGCCGTCTCTGCCGTAGGAATGGTGGATATGTTCAACCGGTGCATCTTTCCTTTATTTTCAGGGATATCGACTGGCGGGACTATTATGGTGGCCCATGCCATCGGCAGAGGGGAAAAGGAAAAAGCGGGGGAGATTGCCAAGCAGGCGGTTTATTCGGGAACGGTGCTGGCAATTATCATAGCGGTGGTAATAGCGCTTTTGAAAAGACCCATCCTGTATCTGCTGTACGGCGCCGCCGAGGATACGGTGATGGAATATGCTCTTGCCTATTTCCGGATTACAATATATTCTTATCCCTTTATGTTTATTTATTATCTGATTAACGGTGTATTACGGGGAAGCGGGGATACGAAGACACCGATGCGGGTGACCCTTTTCATGAACTGTATCAATGCGGTGCTAAGCTATTTCTTGATTTACGGGCTTCATATCAACAGCTTAAGTCTGCGGATTAATCTGGAAGGCTACGGCGTGGAAGGCGCGGCGGTGGGGATATCCATAGCACGGGTAATTGGAGCTGCCATCGATGCGGCAATACTTTTCCGGGGAAGGAGGATCATACGAATTCGAGCCTGGAATAAATACCGGCTTAAAATTAAAACGCTCCTGGAGATATTGCGGCTGGGAGTACCCTATGCCTTGGAGCAGTTTTCCATGCAGACCGGAAAGCTGATTCTCCAGGTCATCATCATAGGAATGGGGACAATCGCCATCGCGGCCAATACAATAGGAATGTCCATCATGTCGCTTTGCATTACTCTTGGGTATGGATTTAACCTGGCAGCGGTTACACTGGTGGGACAGGCTCTGGGGGCCGGAAATCCGGAACGGGCCCACACGGATACGAAAGAGGTTATGAAGATCAATTTACTCCTCATGTTTTCTATGAGTATTGTGATTATCATATTTGCCCCGCAGCTATTTTCCCTCTATTCCGATGATAAAGAGGTCATTGCCTGCGGAGTTGGTATTATCAGAATTTACGCACTGTCCCAGCCGCTTTTGGCAGTTGTCCAGGTTCTGTCCGGCTCCCTAAGGGGCGGGGGAGATACAAAATACCCTATGATAGCTACCTTCATCGGGGTCTGGCTGTTTCGGCTGCTGTTCGGCTACCTGCTGGGAGTTTTGTTCCATATGGGGATTGCCGGTGTGTGGGTTGCCATGTCCATTGATTTGGCATTGCGGGCGGTACTTTTTATTCTACGGTATAAAAAGGGAAAATGGAAAACATTGATTGTTGAGAGAGAGGCTAAAAATGAACTTGCAGAATGTTTATCACCAACCAAAGAGTAGGGATTGCTATGCCTATGATGATGCCGTCATACATATCCGCATCAGGGTGGATGCAAGGGAATTGTCCGGGGTTATTCTGGTTTACGGAGATAAATTCGAATGGAACGGGCACCGGGAGGCCGCCATGCAGTATTGTGGCAGTGAGGGTTCGCTTGATTATTTTACGGCGGAAATCCCTTACATGAGCAGGCTTGCCTATTACTTTAAGCTGGTGGGAGGTCAGGAGACGGCCTACTTTACCCAGTGGGGATTGGAGGGAGAGCTGGAGGAGAAACGGCTGCATTTTTATTACTTTCAGTATCCCTATGTTCATAAAAGCAGTATCCATAAGGTTCCGGACTGGGTGAAGGACAGCGTATTTTATGAGATATTTCCCGACAGGTTCTATAACGCAAATAAAGCAAACGACCCGGACCAGGTCGGGGACTGGAGGGCAAGACCCGGTCCCGGCACCTTCTATGGAGGGGATTTGGAGGGAATTATTGAAAAAATAAGCTACTTAAAGGATTTGGGCATTAACGCGATTTATCTGACCCCAATCTTTCAATCCGGCTCAAACCATAAGTATGATACCATAGATTATTTTACCGTTGATCCACAGCTCGGAGATCTGGATACCCTGAAGCGGCTGGTAGCCCTCTGTCATGAAAACGGAATAAGAGTGATGCTTGACGGGGTTTTTAATCATTGCAGCTCCCGGTCCCCGCAGTTTCAGGATGTCTGTAAGCGGGGAAGCGCTTCCCCGTATTACCACTGGTTTCATATCAGGGGACTGCCTGTTGAAACCTCTCCGCCCAACTATGAGATGTTCTCCACCGTATGGGATATGCCAAAGCTGAACACGGAGAATAAAGAGGTGCGTGATTACCTGCTGTCGGCGGTACGCTACTGGATGGAACAGACGGATATCGACGGCTGGAGGCTTGATGTGGCGGATGAACTGGACGCGAGGTTCTTAAGGGAGCTTCGGGAGACGGTGAAGCAATACAGGGCGGATGCCTATATTCTGGGCGAGGCCTGGCACAATGACGCCTCCTGGCTCATGGGCGACCAGCTGGATGCGGTTATGAATTACCGGTTTGCTATGGCGTGTATGGACTATTTTGCCTGCCACAGGCTTGATACCAAAGGCTTTGTCCAGAAAATCAATAGGGTCCGGATGGATTACACCCAGCAGGTAAGTGAGGTTTTATTTAATTTAATCGAGAGCCATGATACCTCGAGATTTCTGACGCTATGCGGAGGCGATGCCCGAAAGCTGATGCTTGCGGCAACCTTTCAATTAACCTTTCAGGGAGCACCCTGTATTTACTATGGTACGGAAATCGGAATAGAAGGAGGGGAGGACCCCGACTGCAGACGGACCTTTCCCTGGGAGGAAAGTGACTGGAATATGGAGGTCTACCGGTATCTAAGAAAGCTGATCCATCTAAGAAGAGAATATCCAGCCCTAAGAAGAGGCAGCTTTGTCTGGCTGGAAAATGAAGAAGGGATTCTTGCTTATGAAAGAAGACTGGAAAACCAGGTGATCATGGTTATGATCAATAATCGGGAGGAAAAAATGCAGGCGGCCATTCCTCTGGAACAGGGGACGGCTATGGATTTGCTGACCGGTCAGACTTGTATTCTTGAGGAGAATGCACAAAACGGTATCACGATTCCCGGTCTTTCGGCGAGGCTGCTTCTCATCGGTTAAGAATAGAAGGAAAAATAATTAACACAGTTTGCTATTTGTATATCACAATAAAGGAGGATATATATTATGAAAAAACTTACCGCATTTCTAATGGTAATCGCAATGCTGTTTACCTTGACCGGCTGCAAGGGTGAGCAGGAAAGCACAGAGCCGGACAATTCCGCTACCGTTACTCCAAGTGTGACAGAGAATACTACAGGGGACACACTGCAGCCGGAGGAGGGTGCGAAGCTTGTCATCTGGGAGGATGGGGAGGACAAAATCGCCTATATGGAATATGTTGCCGAGAAATTTAAAGAAAAGTATGGCATCGATGTGGAAATAGAGCAGATATACAGCGGGGACCTATACAACCGGCTGGTGCAGGATGCTCCCTCTGATCTGGGACCGGATTTATTTGAGGCCCCCCACGATTCCCTTGGCTCGGCAATTGCTGCCGGTCTAATCCAGCCAAATGACAATACGGCGGAAGAAATCAAGAGTGATTTCATCGAAAGCGCCGCCGATTGTGTGACCTATGACGGCCAGGTCTATGGCTATCCCTTATCCATCAGCACCTATGCGCTGATTTACAACAAAGCATTGGTAAGCACACCTGCAACTACCTTCCAGGAAATTATTGATTTTGCAAAGACCTTTAATAACCCGGATGAAAATAAATATGCCCTTATGTGGCAGATCAGCGGCGTATATTATTCCCACTGTTTTTTGGCCGGATACGGGGCATATATCTTCGGCAACAGCGGAAGTGACAAGGACGATATCGGCCTGAATACGGAGGCGGCAATTGAGGGCGCCCGGTATTTTCAATCCTTGAAGGAGATATTGGACATCAAAAGTGCCGATGCGGACTCACAGATGATTGACGGGCTTTTTACCAGCGGAAAGCTGGCCTATACCATAAATGGTCAGTGGGCTGTAACAAGCTATACGGAAGCGGGGATTGATGTTGGAGTGGCTCCCCTGCCCAAGCTGCCGAACGGTAACAATGCGGTAAGCTTTTCGGGAGCGCAGGCGCTCTATGTAAGTGCCTATTCCAATTATCCGAATGCGGCCAAGCTGTTTGCCCAGATGGCTACCACAGAGGAAATGCTGCTTAAGAGATATGAGATGACAAATGAAATTCCTCCGCTTAAATCTGTTATGGACAATGAGACGATAAAATCCGATCCCATTACCTCTGTCTTCCTGGAGCAGGCACAGAATTCAACAATTATGCCCTTTATATCACAGATGGGTCTGGTTTGGGACCCTTATATGAGAGCACTGCAGTCACTCTGGGATAATGACACGGACCCGAAGACAGCAATGGATGAATGCGTAGAAATAATAAAAAGCTCAATCGAATCCCAGCAATAATGTGAATGATGAAAAGATATAATTCACACATGAATTTATGGAGGTATCAATGAAAAAATCAAAAAGGTCTATCCTGCTTTCTGCTTTGTTCATGGGATTGGGCCAGCTAAGCAACGGAAAAATAGTAAAAGGAATTATCTTTGCCGCCATAGAGATTTATGTTCTGCTCTTTACCATACCGTATTTTAAGCATTCCTTCTGGGGACTGTTCACCCTGGGGGAAACTCCCCAGCATTTTGTTGACGGTAAGGCAACGGGAGATCATTCGATCAACCTTTTAATGAATGGAATTTTAAGTGTTATTCTGCTGTTGCTGGTGATACTGGCCTATGCTTTAAATCTGGCGGATGCATATAAAACAGGTAAGTTAATGGAAAGCGGCAATGAGAAGCAAAGGCCGGGCGGCATCGGGAGCGTACTGGACAGGCTCTTCCCCGTATTTATGCTTACTCCTGCCTTTGTTGTAAGTGTTTTTCTGGTGGTTTTCCCCATGCTGTGCTCCTTCGCCATTGCCTTTACCAATTACTCCAGTCCCTATCATATCCCGCCCAAAAGTCTTGTAAGCTGGGTAGGCCTTCAGAATTTTAAGGATATATTGACCCTGGATGTCTGGAATGATACCTTTGCGGGAATTGCCCTATGGACTGTCGCATGGGCTATCATAAGTACGGTCACCGTATATTTTAACGGTTTGTTTCTGGCCCTTTTGACGAATGCAAAGGATATCCGGTGGAAGAAATTCTGGCGCAGCATATTTATTCTGCCGATGGCAATGCCCGGATTTATCTCGTTATTAATCATGCGCCTTGCCTTCAACGGCCTGGGACCGATCAACCAGCTCCTTATGAAAATCGGTTTCAGCAGGGTGGCCTGGCTGACCGACCCTACCATCGCCAAGGTGGTTCTTGTTGTGGTCAATCTTTGGATAAGCTCCGCCGGGTTTATGGTTATGATGTCGGGCATACTGACAAGTATATCAAAGGAAGTATACGAGGCGGCGGAAATGGATGGGGCCTCCGGAGGACAGAAATTTTGGAGAATTACCTTACCGCTGGTGCTGTATGCAACAGCACCTCTGCTGGTTATGAATCTGGCGGGAAATATAAATAATTTTGGAGTCATTTATCTGCTGACGGACGGAGGCCCGGTAAATCCCTCCTACCGGTATGCCGGTTCAACCGATATCCTGATTTCCTGGGTCTATAAGATGACCCTGCAGCAAAATCAATACAGTATGGCTTCCGTGGTTTCGATTTTGATTTTTATCGTAATTGCCATTGTATCGGTATTTAATTTAAAGAGGACAAGGTCCTTCAAAGAGGAGGATCTCATTCAATGAAGCATAACATCATTCGTATATTAAGGAAAGTAATTACCTATATGATACTTACCATGGGAAGCATACTCGTATTAGTGCCGATTATATGGATTGTGCTTGCGTCGTTCAGCTCGGGAGACAGCCTGTACAGCAGCACGTCCCTGCTGCAGAACCCCTCCTTAAGCCACTATAAGGATTTGTTTCAAAACACGGATTTTGGACTATGGTATTTGAACACCTTGAAAATAGCTGCTGCCAATATGGTGCTGTCGGTTATTCTTACCATGGGCTCGGCCTATGTATTTTCAAGATTCCGGTTTCCGGGCAGGAAAGCGGCCTTAAGTTCCATTATGATATTGCAGATGTTTCCCAGCGTCATGTCAATGGTTGCAGTATATATTTTACTGAAAACCCTGGGACTGATCGATACTCACTTAGGGCTGGTGCTGGTGTATGCGGGAGGACAGATTCCGTATAATACCTGGCTGGTCAAGGGCTATCTGGACAGCATTCCAAGGAGCATGGATGAGGCTGCTAAGATCGACGGGGCCTCTAATCTCAAGATATTTGTTAAAATCATGATGCCGATTGCTCAGCCCATCGTAACCTATGTGGCATTAACCAACTTTATTATGCCCTGGATGGATTTCATCTTTCCCCAGCTCGTGCTTCGAAGCGCGGAAAAGAAGACCCTGGCGATGGCCCTGTACAGCCTGGTTGCCGGCCAGCAGAATACGGAATTTACAACCTTTGCGGCAGGTGCGGTTCTGGTGGTTGTTCCAATCACCGTTATGTTCATCTTCCTGCAAAAATATATTGTGGAAGGATTATCGGCGGGAAGCAGCAAATGCTAAGGAAATATTTTATCATTATAGCATGTGCCGGAAGCATTTGAATTGATAGCGCAGGTACATAAGAAAGGCAGCAGCACTCTCCGTGCCGCTGCCTTTCTTATATGGGAGGTCAGCTATTCGATCACGAATTCCTGGGCACCCATAAAGCCCGGAGCCACCTCATATTTATCAAAATATACAACCGGTTTTCCATCCTGATTCAAATAAAAGTTGGTATTGGCATCCACAGTGGTAAATCCGTCAAAGGAGGAGTCATCCCCATCCGTAATTCCCCAATATACCTGATCCGGATCGTCAGCCGTTCTTTCCTTCATTTGCCGGATAATACTGTCATTTGCAACCGTAACATAATCCTCGCCCAGAATATCCTGGAGGGTAAGCCTTTTATCGGTACTTAAATCGAGGTTATAAAAGTACTTCAGATCATAGGCTCCATACCAGCTTTCATCCGTGGATAGTACAAGGGAGAGCAGGTTATCCTGCTGGTACTTTACTTCATAATCGACATTGATGGATAAATCCCTCTCATCCCATTCCGCCTGGGTTCCTCCGGTCGAGATAAAAGCATCCTCATCATCCTGCATCCTCTTTTTAGCATCTGCAAGATAGGTATTAACAATATTTTCAATCTCTGCATTTACATCGGAAACCAGGGCAGGCACTTCTGCCTGGCTGCCACTGGAAGCATTTGCTTCCGGTGCGCTGTTTTGCGCATCATCCACGACGATGTTTGGAACCTTAACTGAGATATCTTTATTATTTTCTGAGGTTTGATAGGAGCGTACCGTCAATATCTTAGCGATTCCTCCGATGACAGGGATGTTCTTTGCGCTCACGGCAAAGGCCTCATTCGCATTCAGGGCAACGGTAAAGCAAACCAGCACAACAGCAGCCGCGGCTACCGTACGCCATAAGCCGGGCAGGGTGCTTTTTCTCTTACTGCCGATCGGTGCATCAATTGAGCTCATCCTGTAATTATCGATCATATCAGTGGTGCGCCGCTCCATTTCCTCCGGTATCTTAATTTTGTCATAAATTACTTTGGCATCCTTTAATTTTTTCATACTTCTACCTCCATCTCTTTCTTTAAACGCTGCAGGGCGGTATATAACCTGGTCTTGACGGTACTAAGATTGATATCCAGAGCCTGGGATATTTCCTTTAGGGTCAGCTCCTCAAAATAATGCAGGATGAGGATGGACTTTGTCGGCTCCGGCAGATTGCATACCATCTGGTATAGCTCCAGCTTTGGTTCATAGGCTTCCTCGTAGTAAATGTCCTCTCTGATCTCAGAGGGCTCACATAAAACCTCCCTTCGGTACTTTTTTAGATACTGCAAGCATTCATTAATTAAAATCCTGTAAAACCAGGTCTTAATTGCGTTTTCATTTTTTAAATTCGGATAATTCTCCAACGCCTTGCAAATTGCGTTCTGGACGATATCCAAGGCGGTTTCCTTCTGATAGACATAGCAATAAGCAATTTTATAAAATTTGTTTTGATTTTGCAGGATATGCTCTACCAGCTTATCGTAAATCGTAGCTTTCAAGTCTTTCACGGTTCTTCCCCCAATGAGCGCATCATTTTTATGTTTACATTATATAGATAACAAAGAAAGTGAAAAAGTTTGGAATAAATAAAATTATTTGATTTCACATTTTCTTTACTTACCTAACACTTACTTTTGGTTTGACAAGTATATTTTTATAATGTTGTAATTATCTTATACCTATTTTTCCGGAGTCTGTTTGAAAGCGGTAGATCCGGTCCGGTGCAAGCGGCTTTCAAACAGGCCCTGTGCATAAACAGGGAGGAAATACATGGATTTATAAGAATTGGGGGCATATATAATGAAAGTAAGTATCATTATTCCCTTTCATAAGGGAATTTCATTGCTGGAGGATTGCCTGCAAAGTCTGCTGGAGCAAAGCTTTCGGGATATGGAAATTATTCTTGTATGTGATCGTACCGAGGAAAATGTCAAAGCCCTTGTCGCCTCCTATCAGGAGCTTCCGGTTAAAATACTGGAGCTGAAAGGAAATACCGGTGTGGCAGCCGCCAGAAACTACGGATTATCCGTGGCCAGGGGAGAATATATTTATTTTCTGGATAGTGATGATTATATCGGCAGCGCAGCGCTGGAGCTGCTGGTTAAGAAGGCAGAGGAGGGACTCTCCGAGCTGGTTTACGGAGAGAGGCTTTGGACCTGGCTTAAGCGCAGCATGTATCTGCAAAACAGCATCAGTGAAGAAGGGGAGGAAGATGGGGATGAGGATAATAATGTCGGGGATAGTGTGGAGCTTAAGCTGGAAAATGGCTGTGAGGCCTATTATCATTTGATAACCGCCCGCAAGGGGGTACGGAATATATCGGTACTGAACATTATGTTCAAACGGTCTCTTCTGGAAGATAACAAAATCCGGTTCAGGGAAGATATCCGGTTTTTGTCCGATTATCCCTTCCTCCTCCAGGTGCTTGTTAAGGCGCAAAGCTTTGAATATGAACCCCTGGCGGTTTATATCAAGCGCAATCATAATGACGGAGAGAACGTACCCCTAAGCCAGATGCGCCAAAGTAAAAGCTTCCGTGAATATGTGGATACCTATGCCTATGCAATCGGCCTGATCCATAGGGACAGCGAATTAAGGGAAAGACTGGACAGAAAAATGCTTCACTATTGCACCTCGTATTTTGCCCCAAAGCTGATTGAGGGTAAAAAAAGCGAGGACCGGGAAAAGAAGTTCGAGGTTTTGCATCAAATCGTAGCTCATATGGATAAGGCTCTGATTGATAGTCAGAGAGGATATCAACGGAGGATACTAGGGGCCTTTTATAAGGGAAATATCAATCGCGTCAGAAAAACGGTCAGCAGGCATGTAAAATGGAAGAAATTCAAAAAAATAATAAAAAATAAAAGGGCCCTTTCAAAATTTCTGTATTTTCATTCCTTCCTGAAAAGGCCGATAAAAAATAACTGGGTTTTTTGCGAAAGCTTTTTTGGCAAAAACTATTCGGACAGCCCCAAATACATCTATGAATATATGGCGAAGAATTATCCCGGCCGGTATAAATTTATCTGGGTGATTGATAAAAGGAATACGAAAATTCCTTTTCCTCATACAAGGGTTAAGCGCTTTAGTATTCGCTATTCCTACTACCTGGCCCGCAGCAAATATTACATCTTTAACGGAAGGCAGCCGGAATGGGTCAAAAAGAGGAAGGAGAATGTATTCTTACAGACCTGGCACGGCACACCGCTAAAGCGCCTGGTATTTGATCTGAATAATATCAGTTCGGAAAGGCAGCAGTACAAGAAGCAGACCTTCAGGCAGTCAAGGGCCTGGGACTATCTGATTGCAGCCAACCAGTATTCCAGCGATATTTTCCGAAGATGCTTTAAGTTCAATAAAACGATGCTGGAGGTCGGTTATCCGAGAAATGATATTCTTCATGCGAATAACCGGGAGGAATTGGCCCGCGATATTCGAAGAAAGCTTAAAATACCGGAGGGAAAGAAGGTCATTCTCTATGCTCCTACCTGGCGGGATGATGAGATTTATACAAGAGGCAAGTATAAGTTTGAATTAAAACTGGATTTGCAGCTTCTGCGAGAAAAGCTGGGCAGGGAGTATGTAATTTTACTGCGCACACACTATTTTATTGCAGATTCCATTGACCAGATGTGTTACACGGATTTCACATACAATTTAAGTAAGTATGATGATATCTCGGAATTATATTTGATATCATCTATATTAATCACAGATTATTCTTCCGTATTCTTTGACTATGCCAATTTAAAGAGGCCCATGCTTTTTTTTACTTATGATCTGGACAAGTACCGGGACATCCTTCGGGGCTTTTATATTGACATCGAGGAGGAATTACCAGGGCCGCTGCTGTTTACAACAGAGGAGATTATAACCGCAGTCAATCATATCGACCGGCTGCGGCAGGAGTATGAGCCGAAATACAGGGCTTTTTACGAAAAATATTGCTCCTGGGAGGATGGCAGAGCCTCCGAACGTGTGGCGGAAGAGGTATTCGGGTTAAACGGGAGATAGGTACGGGGGTAATATAGAGTGGATCATGCAGGCTTTAAGGTAAGCATTGTCATGCCGGTTTATAATGTGGAACGATATCTGGCATCATGTCTTGACAGTGTTGTCAATCAGACGCTTGCGCCCGTTGAGATTATTGCGGTAAATGACGGCAGTACGGATGCCAGCCTAAGGATACTTGAGGAGTATCAGAGCAGGTGTCCGGACCGGATGCAGGTATACACCACCGACAATCATGGGGTCAGCCATGCCAGAAATTATGGCCTTAGCAAGGCCTGCGGCGAATATATTCTGTTTGTGGACAGCGATGATTTTATCGAGCGGGATATGTGTGAAAAGCTGTACCAGAAGGCGGTGAAGGAAAATAACGATATTGTAATCTGCGGCAGATATAATGTATATGAACGGGAGCATATCGGACAGCGGGATAAGGAAATCACAGGCACCTTTTTGATTAATCGCAATTTCAAGCTTATGGATTGCAAATTTGAGCTTGCCCATATCTCTCCCTTTCCCTGGGATAAGCTTTTCAAACGAAGCATTCTGGAGGGACTTGAATTTCCGGAGAAAATGAGGTTTGAGGACTTGGTTCTGGTATTTGAGGCCTGCTGCAGGGCCGACAGCATCGGTGTTGTGGAAGAACCGCTTTATAATTACCGCAGGACTGCCCAGGGAGGCTTTTTAAGCAGCTTCTCCAAGCAGACACTGGATATTATTAAAGCCTTTCATCTGGTATTTGATTATATGAGAAGCAACCGGTACATGGATTACTACCGGGAGGAGCTGGAATATATCTGTGCCAGGCATTTCTTATATCGGTACGCCGCCCTTTTTAAGGAGGAGAATAAAGGAAAGCTAGGCATCAAGCATGAAATTATAAGGAGGACCCAGGAGTTCCTTGACAAGGAGCTGCCGCATTGGAGGAAAAACCGTTATTTGAGGTATTCCTCCGGAGCCCTGCGGGAGAAAATGAAGCTTTATACCAGTAAAAGCAAAATGCTCCTTCTTACAAGCCTTCATGAGATTACACCCAGATTTGTATGGAGGCTTATCGCGGGTCTTAGAGGCTATAAGCAGAAGTGGGAGAAAAGACTGCGCAAATGGAAGAAAAGTACGAATAAGCTTGCCCTGATCAAGAGGAAGCTTCCGATTCTTTCGGTTATAAAGCGGAGTGATTCGGTTTATTATACCGAAAGGTATGAAAGAATGAGAGTCGAGGAAAAGCATATCCTCCTGGAATCAAAGCATGGGGAGGATATCGGGGGGAATATCTTTGCCCTGCTGGTGGAGCTTCAGAGGGAAAACTACCGGGCTTTTCGGGTTTTTCTTGCCCTGGAAAAAGGCCTCATTCCGAAATTTCAGGAATTACTTGCAGGCTACCATATAAATAATGTAACAATGATAGAAATTCGCTCCAGGGCTTATCTTAAGGCTCTGGCAGCTTCCAAATATCTTATTACGGACACCAGCTTTCCTCCTTATTTTATCAAGAAGCAGGCGCAGGTGTATTTAAATACCTGGCATGGGACTCCCCTAAAGGCCATGGGCAGAAGCGTACCCCAGAGGGAATATGCCCTGGGCAATGTACAGAGAAATTTTCTGATTGCAGACTATTTATTGTATCAGAATGAATTTTCCAAAGATGTATTTCTTGAGGATTACATGATTAAGGACCTCTATCCGGGCCGAAGGCTGCTGACCGGCTATCCGAGAAATTCCGTATTCTTTCAAAAAGACCGTTACAGCCAGATCAGGAGGGAAGGCGGTCTTGACGGAAGGCAGGTCATTGTATATATGCCGACCTGGCGGGGACTTCTCCATCAGAAGGAGACGGATAAGCAGTTGGAGCAGTTAAAAGGATATTTTAACGAAATTGACCGGAGGCTTACCGATACCCAGGTGTTTTATGTAAAGCTGCATCCCTATGTAAAGGAACAGTTGGATTTTGGCGGCTATAAACGTATCCGGGAATTTCCGAAGCAGTATGAAACCTATGATTTCTTAAATGCCAGCGATGTCCTGGTAACGGATTATTCCAGCATCATGTTTGACTATGGTGTCACAAAGCGGAAAATCATCCTGTTTACTTATGACCGGGAGAAATATCTTGCCGGACGGGGACTTTATATTGATCTTAATACTCTGGAGCTGCCGAAGGCGGATACGGTAGAGCAGCTCATGGCCGAGCTGAAGGCGGCGCAGAGGACCGCGGGAGATACCGGTGAGAATTATCCCCGGTTTTACGAACAATTTTGTTCACTGGACCGTGCCGATACACCGACAAGGATTTGTGGGACTCTTTTGCAGGGAGAGGAAAGGAATAGGGGCGGCTTTGCCGAGGATAGCCCTAAGGCGGACCAGAGGGAAAGGGTATTAATATTTATCAAGGGTCTGGAGAAAAATGATTATTCAAACCGGCTGATTGACTCCATTAATTCCATTGATTTAAAGAAATATGACGTCTATGTCTGTATGAAATCGGAGGATGTAAGGAATGCCTCCCCGATGCTTCATTTATTCCATAAGGAAATAAACTATATTCCGATTACCTATGAGATTAATTACACCAGAATGGACTATATTCTATGCCAGCTGAAGCTTAACTGGGGCTTAAATCTGGAAATAGCAAATAAACGGATTAATTACGTGATGAAACGTGAAATCCGTAAATATTTTGGAGATATCCGGTTTGATATTGTAATACACCAATCCGAGTTCGACCGTATGGTGAGCAGTATGTGCTGTCAGCTTGGCAGGAAGGTTATTTACAATTTCAAGTATTTCCACTATCAGAAATATAAGGATAACAGCTCCTATCGCAGTAAGGTGAATTTTTTTGTCGGCAAATTCCCTCTTTGTACGAGGGTTGTGGCAACGAAGGAGTTTGATTTACTGCATAAGAAGGCAGATAACATATTTTATAATGAGGAGATCGCATTTCCTATGAATGAAATTTTAGAAGAGGTGTCAAGGGATGAGGGCCGGGGTAATAACATTTCATAGTGCTAACAATTATGGGGCTACTTTACAAACCTGGGCATTGCAAAAGGTGCTTAAGGATTATGGGATAGATGCCGGAGTAATTCATTATCATCCGGATATCATAGAACAGCTCTATGATCCGTTATTCGTGGAGCGCGGTCTGAAACGCCGGTTAAAGAAGCTGAAGCTATTCTTATTTAACCGTCAGAGTCTGGTCAGATACAATAAATTTCAAAGCTTTCTGAAAACAAATTTCAAGCTGCTTGGGGACTATCGCACCTATGAGGAATTAAGCAAGGCCGGCCTTGACCTGGATGTTTATATCACAGGAAGTGACCAGATTTGGAATCCGGACCATACGGGAGGGTTTGATCCGGCCTATTTCCTGTGCTTTGCAGAGCAGGGCAAGCGAAAGCTTTCCTATGCGGCAAGCATCGGAAGCGACTATATTAACCCGAAGTATAAGGAGGATATGAGGCAGGCCTTAAGCACCTTTACCGCAGTCTCTGTGAGGGAGGGCAGCATCCGGGAGGAGATACAGGAAATTGCCGAAAAACCGGTTAGGGTGGTACTGGACCCGACCATGCTGCTGGTTCGGGAGGACTATGAGGAAATCAAGGTTAAAAGTATGAGGAAGGAGCCCTATATTCTGGTTTATATGATTGAGAAAAACAATCAGGTGATTACCCTGGCCAATACCCTGTCCATCTCAATGGGCCTGCCGATTATCCAGAGAAGAAATGTTCCGGGCTTTACAAATGAAATGGAAGCCTTTTATACGGCTGATGCCGGAGAATTCTTAGGGTTGATGGAAGCCGCAGAATACGTCATTACCAATTCCTTTCACGGTACCGTATTTTCCATCCTCTATGAGAAACCCTTTGTATCCATGCTCCATTCGGACACCGGAAGCAGAACGGAGGATTTGCTGAAGGAGCTGGGACTGGAATCTCATCTGCTATATGAGATGTCTGATTTTACAGGTGTGGCGCAGTTTAAGATCGATGATCCGAGGCTGCTGCGCAAAAAAATCGGAGAGCTTAGAAAGACCTCCTTGCAGTTTCTTGTTAAGAATCTGGGGATCTCGGACCGTTATAATAAAATAAAGTGTCCCACGAAGCTGACAAAGGAAAAATGCTATGGCTGCGGCGCCTGTATGGATAGCTGTAAGGTGGGAGCAATCCATATGAAGGAGGACAGGGAAGGCTTTCTCTATCCGGTAACAAATCAAAGCAAATGCACAAGCTGCGGACTTTGCATCAGGGTCTGTATCAGAAATAATCCGAACACCGTAGCATATGAGGCTTCCTATCCCAAGGCCTATACCGCATATCACACCAATATGCACCTGCGGCAAAAAAGCAGCTCAGGAGCCGTATTTCCCGCATTGGCGCAGCATGCGGTGGAGGAGCAGCATGGTGTGGTAGCCGGAGCCCGCTATGATGAAAATATGAAGGTTATCATGGATATTGCAGAGCATATGGAGGAGGTAAAGGCCTTCTTCGGCTCCAAATATGTAAAAAGTGACTTTACCGGAATATATTCCAGAATTAAAAATCTGTTGGAGGAGGGACGCTTCGTATTGTATTCGGGACTGCCCTGTGAATGTGCGGGACTTCGTTCGTATTTACGCAAAGATTATGATAACCTGCTGATTTGTGAGCTGATCTGCCATGCAGCACCTTCTCCCAAGGTGTTTGGGCAATATGTTGAGTATATGAACAGGCAACATAATGCCAGGGTAACAGATGTCGTATTCCGCAGTAAGGAGAGGGGCTGGAGGATCGGGGATGCCAATATGGTAATCACCTTTGACAATGGAAGGGTACATACGCAGCACTCGGTTGAAAACATGTATTTCCGGGCATTTCTTGATGAAGTGATCATCAGGCCCTCCTGCACCGTCTGCAAATACTGCTATGACAAGCGGGCCGGGGACATCACCTTAGGGGACTGCTGGGGAATTGACAGGGCGGCCCCGGAGCTGTTCGATAATAAGGGCGTCAGCCTGATACTGGTGAATAATAAAAAGGGTGAGGAGCTGTGGAACAGGGTGAGCAGCCAGTTTATCCTGAAAGAAAACTCGATAGATGAAGTGTTTTATAAGAACCATAGAAAGCCCTCCCAGGATAAAAAACAAAGAACCACCTTCTTTTTTAAGCTGGACCAGGAACCAATTGAGGATTTATTAACAAAAATGAAGTCGTGAGACTTCATTTTGTCTGTGGTGTGCCAGGGGGTGCACGATCATATTATTAAGATTTCAATAAAACAGCAGGGTCTGATAAGTCGTTTAATTTCACAACTAATTCCGTGCGGGATTTAACCGCCATTTTACCAAGAAGTGCTGAAATATGTTTTTTTACGGTAGATAAGCCGATGTACAGAGCATTTGCAATTTCAATATTAGATTTACCTTCGAAAAGCAGCAATATAATTTCTTTTTCCCGATAGGTAAAGGAATATGTTTGCATCAATTTTCTTATGTTATTGTCTTTCTTATCGAATTTGCTTTCTGCTGCCAGCATGCCCTTTGCTTTTTCGATGAATTGATCGGGAGTGATCATTTTTTCTCTTAGAATATGATAACCGATGCTTATCTCCGGGGTTATTTCATAGCCGTCCCAGGAAAGCTTCAGACCCTTAACCTGTTCAAAAATATGGTGGCAGCTTCGCCCGACCTGACTTTCACTAATTCCGTATCTTACAAGAATAAACCGTATTCCACGGTAGCTTGATACCCAGTCCCTTTCCTGTAAAGAAAGGCCTTTTAAAACCTTTGCCACCTCTTTTATAACCTGATCACCAGCCGGATATCCAAAGGTCCGATTAATGAAATCCATGTTTTGAATTTTTATTAAAAACAGTGTGATATGGATGCCCTCTTTGTAAGAGGCTGCGATATCACAGGGCAGCCGTTCAAGTACAAATTGATCATTATATAAATTTGTTAAAGTATTTCTTACAACGGCAATATTTTCCTTCTTAATTAATTTTATAATGTCATTGAAATTCTTATCGTGATAAAAATAATCAGAGGAAATATTCTGTAGAAATTCTATCACCACATGCTCATGATTGATCGGAACGGCAGTCACAATATAGATATTTGATGCGGTGTATTCAATTTTTGTAAAGGATTTATTGTGTTGATAGGCTCTGATCGAAATACAATTATCGCATATTTTATGATCCTTCCAGATGTGGTAGCAGGTATCCTCCGCATTTATTGCGGCATTGGTACTTTTTATAATACCATATACTGTTTTCTCAATGGGATTGATCAAACGGATACTCTCGTATAAACTCTCGATAAAATTAAATTCTAAAATCAGTTTTTGGATAAAATCTTTGTTCTCCATAGGTTCCTCTCATAGGCACGGTGTGATCACATTGTAATATTTGGAAATTAAAGTATACTTTCGACCCATAACTATTTTATCAAAACTATTATATCATATAATTGCATAAAGTAACAGCGAATAGCGCTTAGGAGAGGATCTGATTATATGAAAATTAAGTGGAAAATTGTGACGGTTTCAGCTCTTATCATCCTGATTTTATCAGTAACAATTGTATCCTTTGCTTATGTGGAAGTCGGAAAGCTGGTGAAGGAAGAAGCAAAGGAAGAGATACAGAATTATTCCGATATGGGCCTTCAGCTTTTTGAAAAAGTATACCCGGGAGCATGGTCAAAGAAGGACGGAATCCTTTATAAAGGTGAAACGGCAATGAATGGGAATTATGAAATCATTGATCAATTTACTGATGGTAAGGATATTCTTTTAACATTATTTTTAGAGGATACAAGAGTAGCAACCGACGTAAAGGATAGTAACGGAGAACGGAAGATTAATACAAAGGCCGCCGACATAGTCATTCAGACGGTATTAAATGATAAGCAGACATATTTGGGGTCGGCCGACGTACAAGGCAAAGCTGCATTGACCTATTATATGCCCTTGGAAGACGAAAGCGGTGCGGTAATCGGAATTTGGTCTGTTGGAATTTATATGGATGTGGTGAATGAAAGTATTACAAACACCATGTTCCTCATTATTTTAATATCAGGAGTGATACTTTTCCTGGGTATTGCAGTTTCCTATTTGTTAGGCAGTGCAATTGCAAAGGGAATTGCCGGGGTGAAGGAAAGACTTAAGCTGATGGAAAACGGCAAGTTTGACTTTGAATTGGAAGAGCGGCTGTTAAAAAGGAAGGATGAGGTTGGAGAAATTGCAAATTCCTCTAAAAACCTGCAATTAAAAATGACAGAAATCATAAGAGGGATACAAGAGGAATCAGAAAAGGTAAAGACGAAAGCACGTCAATCTCTGCAGAACATGGAAACGGTAAATATGAATATCGAAGAGATATCTGCCACAACAGAGCAACTGTCGGCCGGTATGGAGGAAACCTCGGCAGCTACCCAGGAAATGAATGCCTCCACCTATGAGATTGAAACAGAAGTATCCAATATGAAAGAAAAAACTGCAGGCGGCGAGGCTCTTGCAAAAGAAATTAAAGAGAGAGCAGAAAAGCTGAAGGCAGAAACCGGGATATCCCAAAAGAATGCCTCTGAAATCTATGATCAAACCAATCGGCAGCTGCGGGATTCCATTCAAAAGACAGAGGCTATTGACGAGATAAAGGAGCTATCACAGACAATCTTTCAGATAACAGCACAGACAAATCTGCTGGCGTTAAACGCGTCAATTGAAGCCGCAAGAGCCGGAGAAGCAGGCAAGGGCTTTACTGTGGTGGCGGAGCAGATACGTATCCTGGCCGACAATTCAAAAAATGCTGTCTCCAGAATTAATGATATTACAGGTAATGTCTCTGATGCGGTAAAAAGTGTAGTGAATGATTCTAATAAACTATTGGATTTTGTTGATAATCAGGTATTGAAGGACTATAAAATGCTGGTCAGTACCAGCAATCAATATGCAAATGACGCAGACCGAGTACGGAATATAGTGACGGAAATAAATGAGGTGGCAGAGAGTCTATATGAAACAATGCAGCAAATTCGAAAGGCCATTGATGAGATAACCACGGCGGCGGGAGAAGGGGCCCAGGGAACGACGGATATAGCCGGTAGAATAAGCGAAGTTGCACATAAGGTTAATGCTGTTCTAAAACAGGTGCAGGATAATCATCTTAGTGCGGAACAGCTGGATCTGCTGGTGGAGTTTTTTCAATTGTCATGATACATAAAAGGGGCCTTTGCGAAGCTGATTAAGCTGTGGAGCAAAGGTTCCTTTTCTAAGAGCTTACAAAATATGTATAACGGTAGAAAATAGTAGAATAAGTTTGAAAAAGTGAGATAAATATAGAAAATGTAGTATATGATGAGCCTGGAGAATGGGAAAATTCGCCGGAGGGAGATACAAAAAAATATGGAAAAGTAATATAATATAATCAGAATATTTGCTATAATATGTAATATAATGATTCATTTTTATATTAGAAAGGATATTGGCAGATGCTTAGTAAGTATCAGCCATTATTGAATGTCTATTTTCACATAACCCAATCAGTTAAAGTAAGATTTCAGGAGAGTAAAAGAACAGGTATGGATTAAGGGGAGTATATATGAGAACAGCTTTAGTGATAGATGATGTAAAGGGTAACAGAATTTTCATGACGAACTGTTTGGAAGAAGAGGGCTATCAGGTAATTTCCGTCAGCAATGGGACGGATGCGTTAGCTAATATTAAAAAATATCCCTTTGATATTATTTTTCTTGATATGAAGCTGCCGGGTATGAGCGGCATGAATATATTGAAATGGATCGAGGACAATCAGATACAGATACCGATTGCTGTAGTAACTGCCTACGGGACAGTAAATAATGCCATCGAATGCTTAAATCATGGTGTTATAGCATACATCAGAAAGCCTCTTTCAGCCGAACGGTTTAAAAGGCATATCGGTGAAATTAATGAGAAGCTGAAGGATGAGAAGAGTGTGGTTTCCTTTGAAAGGACGATGAAGGTACCGGCTGATGATAAATATGAATATTCGCCGGCAATAAAGCTTATCGATGACACGATATTAGATCAATCAAAGCAGATATTAAAAAACCAAATGCTGAAAGATTTGTTTGATATCATTCCCAATACGGTCTTAATACTGAATAAAGAAAGACAAATTCTTTACTCTAATTCATATTTTCTTGAGCTGATCGGAGTGAACCAGGACAAACCGATGGGACTGCGTCCCGGTGAGGTACTAAACTGTATCCATGCCTATGAAAATACAAATGGCTGTGGGACGACTGAGTGCTGCAGCGTCTGCGGGGCAGTACAGGCTATTGTCCAGGCACAGACTACAAATCGCAGGGTACAAAAGGAGTGCCTTATGAATTATAAATCAGGAGAAACCGTATTGAGCAGGGAGCTGCTGATTGTAGTAACCTCCGTTAATTATATCATGGAGGGTGCGACTGTCTTTATTGCCAAGGACATTAGTAATGACAAATTAAGAATGAACATGGAGCGATTGTTTTTTCATGACCTGCTGAATACTTCAGGTTCTATTAAGGGATTAGCTGAATATGCGGAAAAAATCGATCAAATGGATGAAAAACAAAAATATATCGGATATATTAACAATTCGACGGATTATATGATCGATGAGATAAATTCTCAAAAAATATTACTTTCCGCCGAAAATAATGAAGTGTATCTTAATATCTCCAAATTTTCTTTAAATGAAATTATATATTCCATTATAAAATACTATGAAGATGCGGAGTTTATTTTTGATAGTGATGAAGATGTTAAGATAATCAGTGACCGTGCACTTGTTTACCGGGTTATTATGAATATGATTAAAAACGCGGTAGAGACGGACAAGGGCATAATAACGATTAGTCTGGATACGAAAGAAGATGATATAGAAATATCTGTTCATAATCATGAATTTATGTCAAGGGAGATACAACTGCAGGTATTTAAGAAATTCTTTTCGACGAAGGGAAGTGGGCGTGGAATAGGTACCTACGGTATGAAATTAATCGGGGAAGGACTATTAAAGGGAAAGGTATGGTTTGACAGCAATCCTGCTGCAGGAACCCGGTTTACATTTCAGGTACCGCGTATCTTGGACTAATATTATTGGATAGCATTGCGGGAACGGAGAGACCAGATGAATTTGAAGTTAAAAAAATTACAGAAGGTGGTAAATGCATCGTTTATTATAGTATCTCTTATTACCTGCATTGGTTATTTTGTATCAATAAGTGAAAATTTAGAAGCTTCTACAGTTCACCATATCCCTGTAATATCATTAGTCGTACAGCTTTTTGGGCTGCTGCTTCTATCGGCCTTGATTAATTTATATCTTGTTAAAGGTGCGGCCAGGCTGATAGACACAGCGGAAGAGGGAAAGTCCCTATATCGGGAATATGCTATGAG
The DNA here is from genome assembly GCA_023407175.1 of Bacillota bacterium. The sequence continues at coordinate 113,298 of JAEYMU010000031.1, read as the reverse complement.
AGATCAGCTTACCGGGGCATATTCAAGATTGTATTATGAAATGAAAGACAGTCAAAATCGGTATGAATTCATGTCGGATCTGTACGAGCCGCTGACGGTAATCATGATTGATATTGATGGCTTTAAATATATCAATGATACCTATGGTCATGTAACCGGAGATAAGGTTTTAAAACATCTTGTTCATGTCATTCAGGACAATATTACAGAAAAAGACCGGTTAATCCGCTATGGCGGGGATGAATTCCTGCTGATTTTAAGCTGCTGTGACGAAGCAAAATTGGACGATCTGATGACGAGCATTGAACTATCCATGAATAATACCGGAATAAAAACGCCCATAGGTCTTTCCTATGGTATTTACAGGTTGAATGCAGGGGATAGTATTGAGACTGCGATTAATAAAGCGGATAAAAGAATGTATGTTAAAAAAAATTTAAAAAAAATGAGATAAATATACCTACATCCCAATAAAGGAGTTGATATGCATGTATATAGCCCGGCAGGCGATATTTGGCAGTTCGATGAAGGTTTTTGGATATGAGCTGTTGTTTCGCGGAGGAATGAAATCCGCCGTATATGACGGAGTATCTTCGCTTCAGGCATCGGCGTCCGTATTGGGAGGTCTGTTTGAGAATGGCATCAATCAGATCGTAGATGATAAAAAGGCTTTTATAAATTTCGATAATGAGCTGCTGCAATCAGATACAATCGAATTGATTGATCCGGACAGACTAATTGTCGAGGTTTTGGAAAATGTATCTGTTGATGAGAATTTAATTCAAAGGGTTCTTATTTTAAAGGAAAAGGGTTATAAAATCGCATTGGACGATTTTGATGAAAACCTCAGTACATACCAGCTGATACCATATGCAGATATTATTAAATATGATATTCTTGCAACTCCTCTGAATCAGATAAAAGAGGCTGTAAAAAAGATGCTTGCTTCAAAAAAGGTTCTATTAGCCGAGAAAATAGAAACAGAGGAAGAATTCAAAAAGGCAAAAAGTATGGGGTTTCATCTATTCCAGGGATTTTTTTTCAGTAAGCCCTGCCTGATAACAGAATCCTCATCCCCTACAACAGTGAAATCCCAATACACCAGAATAATAGCGGAAATTAAGAAGGAGGAGCCTTCCTTTCAAGCCCTGGCAGAAATTATTGAAAAGGATGCCACCCTGGCGTACCGGCTGGTCAAGCTGTCCAGCACAAGGTCGGGAAGTGATATGATTTATACAATCAAACAGGCTTTAACCTACATGGGCCTTAGGGAAATTGAGCGATGGATTCATGTTCTGATGCTGCGGGAGTTAAATGATTCAAAGCCGGATGAGCTGATGAGGGTTTCCCTGATCAGAGCAAAATTTGCCGAACTGACGGCTCTCCATAGTAAAGTAAGACATTTAAAATACGAGGCATCCATCATGGGACTATTCTCCACTATTGATGCTATGCTAAACCAGTCAATGGCAGACGCTTTAAAGAACATATTGCTGCCGGATACGATTACAGATGCACTGGTAAAAAACAATGGTGCGCTTTATCCCATCTATAAGCTGATCACGGTATACGAAAAAGGTGACTGGGCTGAAATGGAGGAGATCACCAGAGCGCTGAAGCTGAATGAGGATATAATCTACAGTGATTATCTGCAAGCGGTAAAGTGGGCAAAGGAAACGATGGATACAATCTGTAGCTAGGGCGTGTTTGAAAACTCATTGTATCGTTCTAACCGCTTCACTTTGCGGTATACTGCGTTACGATTTTGGGAACGCAGCCCCACTGCGCCCCTAAAATCGTGCCTTGTCTCCCACAAAGCGGAGCGGTCAGCCCGATACAAGCAGTTTTTAAACACGCCCTAATTGACTCAAAATAAGAAAGGATTATTGATGTTCACTACGTCAAAATAATAATATGAAAACAATTAAAATGAAAATGACATTACTATTCGGCATTCTAATGGCAGTGATATGTGTGGGGCTGGTGGTATCTTCCTTTGCTGCGGCACAAAAGGCATTGGTGGAAAAATCAGAGAACTCGATGAAGCAGCTAGCCTGCCAGGCTGCAAAGGCGATTGAAGCAAAGCTTTCAAACCACTTAAATTCCCTGGATACGCTTTCCAATAATCAAGTATTCTATTCGGACGGGACTTTGGCGGAGCGGCAGAACATTACAGAAATATTGCAAAAGGAGGTTTCAAGAGGCGGATATCTGCATATGGCGTTCGTAAACAATAACGGCAGCGCTTTATATGAGGATGGCAGTATTACCAATCTGGAAGGTGACTACATTCAACAGGCCTTACAGGGTAAAATGGTTGTAACTGAGCCGATGGTCATCGATAATGAGCTGGTGATGGTGTATTCTGTTCCTGTAAAGGAGGAGGAGCAGATCATTGGTGTCTTAGTTGGAATAAGAGACGGGTATGAGCTGGGAGAGCTGGCAGGAGAGACTTCCAATGGGGATACCGGTTCTGCTTTTATTATAAATGATAAGGGAAATACAATTGCACATTCCAAAAAAGAGGTAATGGAGGAGCTGTTGAATTCACTGTCTGTGAATGTTGCTTCTTCTGCTTCAGGAGAGACCGATTCCGTATCATCGGCTACGCAGCAAACCTCTTCGGGAGAGGATGCCTCAAATGAGGATAAGAGCAAAGAAGCTGGAAATGACCTGTTAGGGTATTCAAATTTCAGTAAGCTGCAGCAGGCAATGGCCAACAGTGAAGAAGGCTATGGTGAATATGTATATGAGGGAACAAGCAAAATTCTGGGATATGCGCCGATTGAGGGCAGGAGCTGGTCAGTTGGACTGGAAATCAACAGGAAGGAAGCCCTGGAAGGAATCAATTTATTAATTATCAGCATGGTTATCATAGGCAGTATATTCATGCTTCTTGCCTTGATTATCGTTTATCTTACAGCAAGGCGTATGTCAAAGCCGATTGAATATCTTACGGATATTTGCTGTCAGATGTCTGCCGGTGATTTTACCATAGAACCGAAGGAAAAATATATCAAACGCAGGGACGAGATGGGGAAGCTTGCTGTTGCCTGCCACTCCATCACCGATTCAACAAGAATATTACTTAAAGAGAATATGGATATCTCCGGTCAGATCGCGGATACCTCACAGAAGCTGGATGACATGATACAAGCCTTCACGAAAATGATGAAAGAGATATTTACAGCCGTTGATCAAATTGCAGCAGGGAATCAGGAACAGGCTGAGAGCACTCAGGTTGGAGTGAAGCAGATGAAGGAAATGGAGGAGTTGATTGAACACGAACAGCAGAATATGCTTGGACTTCACCATTCCTCAGGTACGGTAGAAGCATTAAAGGAAGAGGGCTTTATATTAATAAAAGAATTGGTAGGGAAAACAGAGGCAAATGGAACGCTCTCAAGGGAAATCCACCAGGTATTCAATGAAACAAATCAGAGCGCGGCAAAGATTTTTGATATCAGCCGCATGATCAGTGATATAACAAAGCAGACGAAGCTGCTTGCGCTAAATGCGGCAATAGAGGCTGCCAGGGCTGGCGAGGCAGGCAAGGGCTTTTCTGTTGTAGCCAGTGAAGTTGAGGCATTGGCGGAAGGGGCCGATAAGCTGTCCAGGGAAATTAATGAAGTGGTAGAGGAGCTAAGAGACCGGACAGTGTCCTCGATTGAAAAGATGGACAAAATCGCAGCAACAATAACCTCACAGTCACAAAGTGTTGAGATGACCCAGGCTAAATTTATCGGTATTTCAGATGCTGTCGAGGTGACAAGAAATAATATTGAGACACTAAATCAATCGATGAAGGAAATGGGTGTCAAGAAAAATGAAGTGGTCAAGGTTATTATGAATCTATCCTCCGTCTCAGAGGAAAACGCCGCCGGAACCGAGGAGGTTTCCGCCTCCGTACAGGAGCAATCAACTTATTTGGAGCAGATCGCAGGCTTATCCGGCCTCCTCTCAAATATGTCAGAGCAATTAAAGGGGCATACACAAAAATATAAATTTTCATAAGATGATACCTTCAAACTCTTGTTGACAATTCCCCTTTTACAAAGCATAATGAAAGCGGAATTGTCAAACGAGGTGGAATGATGACCGGGAATGCTTGGAGGATTTTATGAAAATAACAATAAAAGATATCGCTAATGAATGCGGAGTTTCAGTTTCCACCGTATCGATGGCGCTTTCCGACAAGCCAAACAGGATTTCGCCGGAAACAAAACAGAAGGTAAAGGATGCCGTTCAGAGACTTAATTATCGTCCGAATGCGGCAGCAGTCAGCCTTGCGAAAAAGCACAGTAAGCTAATCGGGCTGATCATAAATGATTTAAGGAATACTCATATCGCATCATTGTTTATGGCAATAGACAAGGAAGTACAGAAAAAGGGATATTCCCTGATTACTCATGTCCTGCTGGAGGATGAAGTCTACAGCACAAGCCGGCAGTTGCTGGAGAAGCTGTTGGCGGAGAATATATCCGCACTGATTTGGGCTAAGCCTTATATTAACCTTGAGGATGAAAGTGAAGCCTTTGTTGCCGGAATTAACGATCTGGAAATTCCGGTTGCCTCCATGGATGATTATGGATTTACCTGTCCCGGCGTCGATGTATGCTTTGACTATTACCAGAGCGCCTATATGGCAACAAAGCATCTGCTGGAATATGGCCATACCCGGATCGGATGTCTGGCAGGGGTTCGTAATTTCAAGGTAACGCAGGATCGTCTGGAGGGCTACAAAGCAGCTGTGAAGGAAGCCGGGATTGAATTTGATGAGGATATGGTCTATTACGGAAATTATACGATGGAGAGCGGAAATGAGGCCCTGCCCTATCTTCTTGGACAGAAGGTGACAGCCGTATTTTCTTTTAATGATGAGATGGCCTTTGGCATATATCAGAGCGCGCGGCAGTTTGGTGTCAAAATTCCGGAGGAATTGTCGATCATCGGATGTGATAATGTTCCGTTTACAAATGTAATGGAGGTTCCGTTAACTACGATCCAGGTTCCCATCGTAGAGATGGGAAGCAAGCTTGGAAAGGAACTGGTCTCCATATTGGAAGGAAATGCCGAGGAAGAAAGAAGCAGGATTGTCTATAAACCCAATTTATTTTTAAGGGGAAGCACCAGCCGAATAAAATAATCGGGATATAAATGCATATGATAAGGGTGTACTGAGAAACATTAGTTTTAATGTTTCTCAGTACACCCTTTTTGAATGCGATTCCCATATATGGTAATTTTGATTAATTTTCTATATGTGATAAAACGGTTCAACAACTAGAAATAGCCATTGCAGATCAAAAATAATTATAAAAAATGTACAAAAAATAAAAATTATCAAAAATATATTGATATTTTATATTTATTTGTTATAATAAATACTAAGAAAACGATTTAGCAAAATATAATAAATATTACAATTGAAAAAACGCTTTAACAAGTGAGGTGTAGATGTGGAACAAAAAGTAATTGTCGAACTGAAGCACATCAGGAAGGAATTTCCCGGGGTTATTGCCCTTGACGGAGTGGATATGCAGATAAGAAGCGGCAGTATCCACGCGCTTTTGGGTGAAAACGGAGCCGGTAAATCGACGCTGATGAAGATATTGTCAGGCACTTATGAAAACTATGACGGCGAAATTCTTTATGAAGGAAAAGAGCTGCATTTAAAAAGCGAGAAGGATGCTCTGGAGAAGGGCATCTCGATTGTGTCCCAGGAGCTTAATTGTGTCTCTGAATTAACAATAGCAGAGAACCTGTTTCTTGGAAGAGAGCCGATGCTTGCTCCCGGAGTGATTGACAGGAAGCTGCGCAGGAAGAAATCAAAGGAACTGCTGGAATATATGAACCTGGATTACGATCCGGACATAAAGACCGAAACCTTAAGCATTGCGAAAAAGCAGATGATAGAAATCCTAAAAGCTATTTCGAGAAACTGCAAAGTAATCATCATGGATGAACCCACCTCCGCGCTTACCAATGTTGAAGCGGAGCTGTTGTTTACAAAGATAAGGGAGCTTCGGCAGAAGGATATCGCCTTTGTCTTCATCTCACACAGGCTTGAGGAGGTATTTAAACTGTGTGATGAATATACGGTACTCCGGGACGGAAAATACATCGGTTCGGGGAAAGTCAGGGATGTCGATAAGGATGAGCTGATATCGATGATGGTCGGGAGAGAGGTAAAAGATATCTATCCTCCGATCAGCCCCGCAAAGGAAACGGTGGTTTTTAAGGCTGAGGATTTAAACTGCGGCAAGACATTCCGGGATATCAGCTTTGAGATAAGGGAAGGTGAAATCCTGGGATTTGCAGGAATGATGGGAGCCGGACGGAGTGAGATAGCCGGCAGCATCTTCGGGATGCATCCGAAAGACCGCGGCAGGGTTTATATTAACGGCAGGGAATGCCATATTAGATCTACCGGAGATGCCATAAAAGCGGGAATTGCCATGGTAACAGAGGACAGGGCGGCCTATGGCTTTGTCGGGGTCAGATCCATCAGGGATAACATCATTCTCCCGAGCAATGATATTTTTTCAAAGAAAGGCTGGCTTAGAAAGAGAAAAATACAAAGCCTCGCCGGAGATATTTTTAAAAAGCTCTCAATAAAGGCTCCGGGTCTGGGAACGCTTGCCGGCACCTTAAGCGGCGGTAACCAGCAGAAGGTGGTCCTGGCCAAATGGCTTGTAAGGAACGTAAAGCTTCTAATTATGGATGAGCCAACCAGAGGAATTGATGTCGGAGCCAAGCAGGAGATATATAAGCTCATTTCAGGTCTTGCAGGCCAGGGTATGGCCATCCTGTTAATTTCCTCGGATATGCCGGAGGTATTGTCCATGAGCCATCGGGTAATCGTGATTGCGAATGGCAGAAGGGCCGGAGAACTTGGCAGGGAAGAGATGACGCAGGATAAAGTAATGAAAATGATTGTGGAGGTTGACGCAAACAATGAAAAGTAAAATAAAAGATTTAAACCTTGCTGTGATTTACCGCAGGTATGGCATAACCATAATTTTGCTGGTGCTTTTTGTTACCTCGGCCCTTATTAACGAGAACTTTCTGAAGCCACAGAATTTGATCAATATTCTAAAGCAGATTTCAGTAGTAACAATTATTGCCTGCGGGGAAACAATGCTGATTGTTTCAGGCATGATCGATTTATCGGCAGGACTGGTGTGTACCGCCTCCGCCGTGTTTTCAGCAGGCGTGCTTGCCTCCACCGGAAATATTCCGTTATCCATTCTCACAGGCATTGCCATCGGAATGGCTGCCGGCTGGATCAATGGATTTCTGATTACAAGATATAAGCTCCAGCCGTTCATTGCAACCCTGGCCATGACCTATATTGTAAAAGGTATTGTCCAGATCTATACGAACGGCCAGGCAGTCAGCGGGGTTGGAAAAATCCGGTGGATGGGGCAGGGGAATATCCTTGGGATACCGGTGCCTGTTATTATCATGCTTACCATGGTTATTGTTATTGCAATTCTTATGAAATACACAACACTGGGGACCGCAATTTATGCAATCGGCGGTAATGAGAAGGCGGCAACCGCTTCCGGAATCAACGTAAACCGGAAGAAAAGGATCATCTTTACCTTAAGTGGTGCGTTGGTCGGACTTGCGGGTGTTGTACTGATGTCGAGGCTCATGGCCGGTATGCCCTCGGTTGGTGAAGGATACGAATTTGATGCCATTACGGCTGTTATTGTCGGCGGGACAAGCTTTTTGGGAGGTATCGGAACAGTGACCGGAGCCCTGATTGGTTCCATCATTGTCGGACTGATCAATAACATACTGAACCTGCTGCATGTATCTACACAGTATCAGCTGATCGTAAAGGGCGTCTTAATCGCAGGAGCAGTAATTATTGATATTAAGACCAAAGACAGCAAGAAGAGCAGATAGGTGTTATTCAGGTATTTAGGTACGGTTACCGTACTTATTTATAAAATCACAAATTAATAATAAACAGGAGGAAGTATTATGAAAAAAAAGAGTATGGCAATAATGCTGGTGCTGCTCATAATCGTGGCAGGCCTGACAGGCTGCAGCACAGGGAAAGATGATACCCCATCAGATAATACGGCAACCGCAACTCCGGCAGCCGGCGGTACAGATGGTTCGGCAGATTTTTTAGTAGGCTTCGCGAATAACAGTGATACCTATAACTATTGTGCAAAATTCAGGGCATATCTGAAGCAGGAAACCGAAGCCCTCGGCATGCAGATTATGGTTACTGATGCAGGCGGGGATACCAACGTACAGAATGGGCAGATTGATGACTTCATCGTGCAGGATGCAAATGTTGTATCTGCAATCAGCAACGATCTTGACGGGTCGGTTCCGGCGCTGGAAGCGGCAAGAGCGGCAGATTTACCTTATGTTTCATTCTTAACTACCATTACGGGCGCAGACGATTATGACAAATTTATCTATGTCGGCTCCAAGAACTACGATGCCGGCACAGAGCAGGGGAAATTCCTGGTTGATAAGCTTCCCGAGAATGCCCGGATTCTCTATTTTACAGGTGAGCCGAATGACCAGCAGTATATCGATCGTAAGCAGGGCTTAATGGATCAGTTGGCAACCAGACCGGACATTGAGGTCCTTTCCGAATACAATGTAAACAATCAGAAGGATTTGGGAATGAGCACAACCGAAGATGTTTTACAGGCTTATGACACATTTGATGCAATCGTATGCCAAAATGATGATTCCGCACTCGGTGTTGTTGAAGCATTAAAATCGGCAGGAAGGCTTGAGGGTGTAGTGGTTATCGGTATCGACGGAAGTGACGACGCCCTGAACTCAGTCAAGGCCGGGGAAATGACCATGACCGTATTGCAGGATGCTCAGGCACAGGCAAAAGCAGGCGCAGATATATTTAAGCAGATTAAAGACGGTGTAGATCCGGCTACCATCCAGGATGTTTACGTACCGTTCCAGACTGTAACAGCAGATAATGTTGATGAATTTTTAAAATAAAGCATTATCCCGATAAAGCGAGGAACTAATATGTTGAAATACAAAGACTTAAGCTTACCTACAGAAGAAAGAATTAATGATTTGCTGCAAAGGATGTCATTTGAACAGAAAATTGACCAAATAACGTGTCTGGTAACGATAACTCCGGATATCCCCGAATTTAAGGAATATATACCGAAGGGCATAGGAAACGTGGGAGCGTTTACCATTGCGGAAAATGCCGATAAGATTGCTGAATACGTGTACCGCCTGCAAAAATTCCTGGTGGAGGAGACGCCTCTTGGAATACCTGCACTGATCCACTGCGAAGCCTGTGCAGGAGCACAGTTTACAGAAGCAAATGTATTCCCCAGCGCGATAGCCCAGGCTTCAACCTTTGACACAGAGGTTATCAGAAGTATGTCGGAGTTAATACGGGAGCAGATGGCGGCCGTCGGATTCCGCCAGGCCCTGTCACCGGTATTTGATATAGCCAGGGATACAAGGTGGGGCCGGATTACAGAAACCTACGGGGAAGACCCTACGCTGACCTCGGCAATGGGAAGCGCTTTTGTCGCAGGGCTCCAGACAGAGGATCTGAAAAATGGGATCATAGCTACCGCAAAGCATTTTGTTGGCCATGGAATTACCGAAGGCGGAATCAATATGGGCCGTAATCTTGTTACCGAACGGGAGCTTCTCGAGGTACACTGCAAGCCATTCCAGGCGGCGATTACCGAAGGCGGCATGCGCTCCGTCATGAATTCCTACTGTTCCATGAATGGAGAACCCATTGTAGGCTCTAGAAAAATATTGACCGAAATACTGAGAAATAATCTTGGCTTTGCCGGCTTTGTCGTATCCGATTATATATCGGTAGACCGCATGGTTGATCCGTTCTGCGTTGCAGATACCTATGAAAAAGCCGGAATACGTGCTATAAAAGCCGGGCTGGATGTTGAATATCCAAGACCGAAGGGCTTTACCTACCAATTGGAGAAAGCTGTGGAAAATGGCGAGCTGGATATGGAAACCATAGATTCTGCCGTAAGGAGGGTACTGAAGGCTAAGTTTGACCTCGGGCTCTTCGAGAATCCATATCCGGACCTGGATAAACTGCATGCAGTCCTTCATAAAAAAGAAATTGATGAGCTGAATGAGACAATTGCTAAGGAAAGCATCATCTTACTTAAGAATGATCATAAAACACTGCCGCTTAACAAGGATATGAAAAAGCTTGCGGTGATCGGTCCCCATGCCGACAGCGTACGGAGCTACTTCGGAACCTTTTCCTATCCGGCAGTCCTCGATATGACGATGTCACGGGATGAAGACGGCCAGGTATTTGAGGAAGAGGGCCTGATTATCTATGATATCGAGCAGAAATATGTCGGACAGATACGAGAGGTATCTCCGAGGATTGAGAAGAGGATCAGGTCGGAATTTAAGAAGGCCAGAAGCCTTTACCAAGCCCTGAAGGAATATCTGCCGGATACTGAAGTAATGTATTCCAAAGGCATCAACTGTGCCGGTACCGATATCGGCGGTATGGAGGAAGCGCTACGGTGTGCCGCCCAGGCTGATGTCGTGCTCCTGACCCTGGGCGGGAAAAACGGCTGGGGTGTTACCTCCACTGTGGGCGAAGGAGTTGATTCCACAAGCATTGATCTTCCCGGAAGACAGGAGGAATTTGCGAGGAAGATAAGAGCTCTGAATAAGAAGACAGTAGTCCTTCATTTTGACGGAAGAGCTCTTTCAAATGAATATGTGGCAAGTAGCTTTGACGCAATTCTTGAGGTATGGCAGGGCGGAGAAATGGGTGGTCAGGCGTTATGCAAGGTGTTGTTCGGGGAATATAGCCCGGCCGGACGCCTGCCGGTCACAGCACCCAGAAATGTCGGACAGCTTCCGGTTTATTACAGCCTTCCGAGAGGAAGCGGATATGTAGGAGCCGGACATACCGGCATGATCCGGAATCCGAATGGCTACATCAACGACACAGCTTTCCCCCTTTACTATTTCGGACATGGCCTGTCTTATACCAGGTTTGAGTACACCAATTTAAGGCTTGCCGCTACCGAAGTGTCCGCAGACGGTACGATTAAAATAAGCGTTGATGTGACAAATACCGGAGACTATGACGGCGATGAAGTAGTCCAGCTGTATTACAGCGATGAAGTAGCTTCCATGGTACGCCCGGAGCTTGAATTGGCCGGCTTTAAGCGTATAAATCTTAAAAGGAAAGAAACTAAGACCGTAGCCTTTAAGATGAAGACCTCCCAGATAGCTTTCTTAAATGAAGCCATGGAATGGGTTGTCGAGGAAGGGTATGTAACGCTGTTAATCGGAGCTTCCAGTCAGGATATCCGCCTGAAGGGCAGAGTTAAAATACTGGATACGAAGGTAATCGATCAGCAGCAAAGAGGCTTCTATGCGAAAGCAGAAGCAGATTAGATTGATGGTAAGCTTGACTGTTCAATAAAATAGTCGATTCAAAAAGCCCTTGCTATGCAAGGGCTTTTTGCTTTATAGAGGAAGGTGCATCCTATAAAGCAAAAGCACTCCGTGCAGGATGCGCACTCGCGTGTATGGTATTATGTCGGCCTTGCCGACCGCGCTCGGCGCGAGATTTTCGCTTGCGAAGCTCTTTATTTTGTCTTTTGGTAAAATTTATCCGAGAAAAATATTTATTTTTATTATAAAATATTTATATCATTGGATAGATTTTAAGAATTTAATGCGAATTATTAGGTAAGCGCTTAAATTTTAGGAGGGGTTATTTTGAAAGTGACAGAGGATAACTATGTGGAATTAATAAAGCAGCACCAGGAGAAGGCCTTAAGATACTTTATTGATCATCATGGGTGGATTGTGAAATCCATTATTTCCAAAATGCTTTATCAGTTCCCGAATAGCCGGGAAGAATGTATGAATGATGTTTTTCTGGCAGTCTGGCAGCATGCTGACAGCTATGATGAAATGAAGGGCGGCTTTAAAAACTGGGTCGCAGCAGTTACAAAATACAAAGCAATCAGCTATATCAGGGCACACAGCAAAGAGCTCACCTGGGAATATCTTGCAGATCTGGAGCAGGAGATACCTATAAAGACAGCTGAAATGCCCGTAGAGAGTGAAGCACAGCAGGAATTCCTGGCGTTAATCAAATGCCTGAATCAGGAGGACCAGAGGCTGTTTATCAAATATTTTATGGAAGAAAAAAACGGGGAAGAGATCAGTGCGGAGATGGGCTTGAAACGGGATGTTATATACAACCGCTTGTCCCGAGGCAAGAAAAAAATCAAGCGTGAAATGGAAAGCAGGTGCGATATATGAAGGATATCTATGCATTACTGAATGATGTTAATGTGAATTTGGAGGATTTGGCTAAGACCGAGCTGACCGGAAAAGAAAAGAGCATGGTGTTGAAAAGCTTAAAAACCGGAAGAAGCAGGGGTCTTAAAAATACCGGTAGAGCCCTTATTGCTGCCGCAGCTATTATTCTGGTGGCAATAGGCCTGTTCAATGATAGCATCAATGCCGTGGCGAAGGAGACGGTCGCCAGTATCATTGAGATATTCCGTGGAAATTCTGCAAAGGATTATTCAGAGCAGATTAATACGGTGGTCGAGTCGGACGGGGTTAAAATGGATTTGATCAAAGCGGAGAGAGAAGACGGGGAGATAAGGGTAGAGTATCAATTGATTTTTGACGGTGATATTTCGGTATTTAAAACGATGGGGGAGAATCAGGGCTATAAGGTTAGAAGTGTCTATTATACAGATGCCTTCAGCGGCTGTGATATTTATATTGACGGCAGGGATATCAACGATATTATCAACAGCTACAACATAGAAACAGAAGCATTCTATTACTATGAGGTGAATGATGTCTCAATCTCGGCACATGAGCTGAAGCAGGAGCTGGTAATCTACCTGAATGATAAAGATTATAATAAGGATATGAATATTAAACTGGATTTTAAGAATATTCAGGTAGGGGATAATCTGTATCCAGGTCCTGTCACGGCGGAATACGATCTGGTTGCCGGTAAATATACGGGCGAAGTGGAGAAGAGTGACCTGTCCGTAGACGCGGTTTCCCTGAATGGAACAGGCTTTCATATAACCGGATATGCATTTACCAACACCGGTTTAAAGGTTTATGCAGACCTGATAACCGGTCCGGAGGGAGCGGAAGCAGCTCCGGTCGTTTATTTTAAGGCGGTCGATAACCTTGGCAACCAGTATCTCTATTATCCTATCTATGACATTAATGACCAGTCTAAAATGACCTTCTATCTCTATGACGGGCCTGCCGACGAATATAATGAATATGATGATTATCTGGCAGAAGGAGCAAGCAGTATGACTCTGACTCTTTATGAGGCCGTATGGGATTTTGAGACCTATATAAAGAGTGAGAGCAAAATGTGCGATGAATTTACATTGGAGCTTGGACAAAGCAGCACGAATTAAGAATTTAACCGAATTTCATACAACGATAAAAGCACAAGGCCTATGCTGTGAAAATATAGCATAAGCCTTGTGTTTTGTATCAAGAATTAGTGTAACGTTTGATACCATAGAACATTAATATTACTCCGGTCACACTGTAAAAAATTCTGCCCAGAAGGAAAGATACCGGCAACGAAAAAAGGGGTTCACCGTCAAGTCCGACAGGTAATTTTAGCGGATATGTACTGAACAGATGGCCGCCGTATAAATCAGCAAAAGGAGGAAGAGGTATATAACCAATCAGGAGTACAAAGAGCATTAACACATATAAGAGATTGGATTGTACGCTTCCGGCCAGTAAGCCGACTCCAAAAATAAAAAGCATACTCGGAATCAACGTTATCAGCATTGGCACAAGAAAGGCGGTAAATCCATAAAATTCAAATATTACTCCGTAAAATATCATACTTAAAGCGATTACAGATAACGAAATTACAAAATATCCGATTGCCATAGCGGAGCATTTCACAACAGCATATTTCAAGGGGCTTACAGGCGTGGCTAAGGTTAGCTGCTTGACGCGCTTCTCCTGATTTGAATATAGAAAGGTTATGAAAAAGAGCAGGGTTATCAGCAGTAAAGGCAGTACATCCGCAAGGTACATCCCATAGCTCCAGCCGGAATACGGGGCTGTATAAGCTATTCCAACGATAATATCACCGCTAAGGATCTGATAGCTGTACAGGACAGTAACAGCAAGTAACGCAAAAAAGAATTTATTAAGTATCAGTCTTTTTAATTCATATTTCAAAATTTTAGTCAATGACAAGCACCTCCCTTGTTAATCCGCAGGCGTCAAGAAATTCCTGATAGGTAAGCTGCTCGCCCGGATTTGAACCTGATAATTTTGTCAATATCCTATCCATGGCTTCTTCACCGCCCACGAGCTCCGCCGCTTTGTAAATCATTAGAGGCATCAGGCTGTACTTTGCTACCTCAAGCTCTCTGACTCTGATTCGGGCTGCAAAATTTTCGGGCATTATTTTTAGATATTCCGGATGGCGGTGGTAAAAGTTACGATTCATTTCTTCAACGGCCGCTTTCCATTTAGCCACATAATTCTTCTGACCGTATTCGTCGCCATATTTTTCTTTATATAATCGGTAGGTGGAATAAACGGTAAGACCCTCCGCCGTCCATTCAGGCATATCCTCTGAGTCCCAGATCATCCGGTTCAAGCCCCACCACTGATGAATAATTTCGTGTGCTAAAATTTCCTTGCCTGCAGCTCCCTTCCTTGGATCAGAAAGGGATTGGATAGAAAATGTTGTCTCACCCATGTTGCTCATTCCGGGGGTTGCACCTCCTCCAAAGTTAAACGCGGAGGTCTGAACAAGCCTTAAGGTGTTATTCTCTAAATAATTCAGAGGTCCGAAGTGCTGGGTGCAATAATTGAAGACATCGGTTAAAACCTCATCAATGTTATTCTCCTCCAGGAGGTCGGTAAAGTTTTTATGAAAATAGAATTCTACAGTCATTTTGTCGGCATGAACAACTTTACAGGAATAATCTGATGCATAAATATCCATATAATCGTATTCATTGGTGAGGTTCCAGGTCTTGGTGCCGTCACCGTTGTCAATTACACCGTCAACACAATTTTCCACGGAAAGAAGAGTAAGGCTGTCCGGAATAACGATACTGACATTTACAGGAATGCCATACGCCCCTAACGAGGGAATCAGGGAATAGTTCCATAATTCAATATTACTCCGGCTTATTTCTGCTCCTCCTAAATTTGTTTTATATGCACCCCAAAGCTTGGGGTATCCGCCATATTCAATTGCGAGCTCCATATTATTGCCATAGGGAACATCAAACTCAATGTGCTTTGCAACAAAATTATCATCACCAAGGTCTTTATAGGTTATTGCTTCGCCATTAATACTGATCCGGCTTATCGTATATCCGCTGTTAATAATCAGTCTTTTTTTCACGGCTTCTTTGCTCAGGGAACTAATCTTATAGGTTATTTTGCCATGCATGATTCCCCTAGCGAAATCCGGCTTTACTTCGGCCGATATTGAACTATAGTCCAAAATCGCGCCCGTATCGTATAGTGCATTCCAATCGACCTCCGGCGGGGCGTTATTGTAAAAGGGCTGGTGCAGGTAATGGCGGACACTCAATAAGATCAGGACCACACCGATAGCAGGCAGGTATAATTTCCTTATATTATACAGCGCAGAGCCAAACATACCCTTTTCATATTTTCTGGTAAAAATCAAAGATAAAAACCAAGCTCCGCCCAAAAGCATGAGCCAGAACAGGCGATTATAAAGCCCCATTCGCAGTGGCTTGATGTTTCCGAAGCCATCTGAAAAAACAGGAAGGTTCGGGTTGATCCAGCGTAATATAAAGTCATCGGCCAAAAAGCCGGAAAAGCTTAAAAGCACGCAAGCTGCCACCAATACAAAGCTTATGTCTGTTCTGCGGGAAAGCTGATAGAAAATTGCCGCAAAAAGACTGCCGATCCACATTCCGGGTATCATGAAAATCAGATAAGAGGATAGGAATAATGCGGGATTAAAAAAAGACGGCATGCTTATCATGGTAAGAGGAAGATACGCCAAAACAGTCAAAAAACCTGTCACAATAGAGGCTGCGAAAATAGCACCCATCCGTGCGGTATGAAGCACCATCGCCGATGCTACTGCATCCGTAAGCATTGAGGTTTTATATTTATTGACCTTATCAAGCTCAAACAGTGTAAATAATGCAAACAGGACAGATGAGCCAATTGTTCCGCTCAAGACAGGATTAATAATCATTTGGCTGGAAGCGGTTTCAATATCATTCAGCTTAAAAATTGTAAATCCAAATAAGGGAGTGGCAGCAGTTAAAATTATGAAAAGCCATGTAACCTTGGACCTGAAAATTCTACTTATTTCTATGCGAAAAAAGGAAAGAAGTCTCATTGAACACATCCTTTCGAAATCAGGTACATATATGCGTCTTCCAGCAATGGCTCGACAGGCTGAGAAAATGACGGAAGCTTCTCTGCTACGATACGGCAGGAAATTCCCCTGGCGGTGTTAATACGGGCAATTATCTGATACTCTTCATCCCTTATATTTTCATCCGCCTGCTCAAAAACTCCCACATGCCCATGTGCAGCCTGAATTAACTCCTCCGGCTTGCCGTCAAATAATATTTTACCTTGATTGATAACAATCAACCGGTTGCAAATCGATTGAACATCTTCAATAATATGGGTGGAGAGAAGAACGATTTTATCCTGGGCATTTTGTGAAAAGAGGTTACGAAACTTTATTCTTTCTTCCGGATCCAAGCCCACGGTAGGCTCATCAAGAATAAGCAGCGCCGGATTTCCTATCAGCGCCTGGGCTATGCCGACACGCTGTCTTTGGCCCCCGGATAAGGTCTTTATTTTTGCCCTTTTCTTTTCTTCAAGATTTGTTTCCCTAAGAACCCTTGCTATCTCAGCCCTGGTATTTTTTATTCCTTTTAGCGCCGCCATATAATCTAAAAACTGCCACACGGTCAATTCATCATAAAGCCCAAACGATTGGGGCAGATATCCCAATACGCTTTTAAGATAATTTTCTTTCTTGGAAAGCATTTCTTGATCAAGCATTATGTAGCCTGTTGTCGGCAGCAGAGCGGCAACCAGCAGCTTCATCAAAGTGCTCTTCCCTGCCCCGTTCGGGCCTACCAGTCCTATCATATTTGGGCTGGTGATATCGATTGATATATTATCCAATGCCTTGCTTCCCGCCTTGTAGGTTTTACCAACATTTTGTATGGAAATATTCATATAACCACCTCTTTCAAATTTTAATGCCTAACAATGTTTAGGAGCTTACTAACGTACAAGTAATACTAGCTAAATTATAAATATTTTACGGGATATTGGCAAACATATTTTACCATGAACAAGTTAAGGCGATATTTATATAATAAAAAAGTGGTCATAATCCTTTAAGCCGGCAATTCCCAGCTGATTTTATACACATATTAAGCTGATACAGATCCGGCTTGTCATTTGGCAGCGGAGATTTTCGAGATACAGCGTACTGGAGACGATACCAGCGGAGTGAATTGGGAAAGAACGAGAAAGATGGGGCGATACACTGGCTTTCAGGATGCCACAATATGGCACCTTCTATGCTGCGGATGCAAAAAGAAAGGCAGTCTGAAGCGAGTGTTCATATTCATTATGAACACTCGCTATGCAACCTGCTACATTGTATAAGAATTTTACACTCAAAAACATATACCATTTAAGACCTTTAAATCTTGACTCTGTTAAAGACTTATCTTGGCACATCTCTTTTGTAAAGACCAATCATGCCGAGCAGAACAAATATTATCGCAGCGGCCAGGTATCCGAAAACGGATGCATCAAAGTCTTGATAAGGAATCCTTGGCGTTCCGATAAAAGGCATAATATTTGCCGCCCATTTAGGGAGCTTCAGTGCGTCACTGAGTAAAACATCAAAATACATGGCTCCATAGATAAACCAGGTAACCGGAATAGTGGCGCGTGGGATTAAGCCGAAGAGCAAAACTATTACACCCATAACCGCCATGATTCCCGGAAGATAAATCAGTGAGTCAATTGCCAGCTTCCATATCTGCGACATATCATTTGCAACCGTCCCATAGGATAAACCGAAGGAGGCGCCGCCTAAGATCAGAAGTAAAGCTGTCGCAACGGTTCCTACCGCGAACCTCTCTAAAATTATCCTGCCGCGTGAAATTCCTCCGGCGAGCTGTGCTTCGGTCAGGCCCCTTGCCTCATCGGAACGTAACCCTGTCATAATCAGCATCGGCAGCACCACACTGACAAGCCCGATGAAGCACAGAAGTAAGCCCATCAAAGCTTCAATACCGCTGCCCTTAAGCATGGGGACAGCCGCGTCGGAAAACAGACTGAGCATCGAATTTGCAACCGAACCGAACATAAGCCCGGCCAGTACGATGCCGATAGACCAACCGATAATACTGCCTTTATAAAGATGCAGGATGAGACCCCAGGAACGGCGCATGAGTGGTTTGGCTTCGGATTTTCCCTTCTTATCTCTGAGTACGCCGGAACCGTAATCCCTGTGTGCTTCGACAACAAAGGCAGCTGCTATAAGAGCTGCGGTGAGTACGATAACAGGGATAATCAGCCAGCCTCTGTTCCCGGCCCAGGGCGCCATTTTTTCACCCCAACCGATGGGAGATAGCCAGGTAAGAGTGTCATTACTTCCCATATCGCCAATCATACGCATACAGTAGAAGACCACAATCACGATAGAACCGGTGGAATTGGCAAGGCTGGCACTTGCCGATAACTGATTGGTCAAAGCGCCGACTCCCACGCCAAGCCATCCGATTGCAGTAATCGACAAGCCGAATATTACAGAGCCGGTTATGCCGGTGCCGGCTGGATCCAGATTAAGTCCGATGCAGGCTAAAGTGGAAAGAATACCGATAACCAGACATAGAATGAGGGCTCCGCTGACAACCGATGCAAGCGTAGAATGTATTCCGAAGGGTCTGGAACGGAAAACCTCCGTACGACCGTTCTCTTCATCGGCTCTTGCACCCTTGGTAACCTGGAACACCATACCGATACCAAGTGTCAAAGCCGTGAACATCCAGATCTTGGTCCACACGGCGCCTCCAATAGTGGCCATACAACTGATTTTACCAATCATAGCGACCATTCCGGGAGAGGAGCCGACCGAAGCGAACTCATCGAGTTTCGCTTGTGTATCAAACATTGATTTATAATATACACCGACGTATGCAACCAGGAAAACGGTTACCGCAATCCAGACAAGATATCTCACAAGGTTGTGTCTTAATGTAAAACGGAGATATTTCCCGTATCCTGCAAGTGTATTTCTCGGTGTTACAGGTGTACCTGAAACGGCTTTGCTCATTTACCATTCACCTTCCCATCAGCACTCTTATAATGGCTTAAGAACAGATCCTCCAGACTAGGCGGATTGACTGTAAGGCCAATAGGATCCAGTGCAGCGATTTGCTCGAGTACAGCAGGCATAGCCTCATTGTCGAGAGAAAACGAAATACGCTGGCCTTCCGCACGAAAATCATGAATTCCTCTAAAGGCACTGAGTGCAGAGGAGTCTTTTTTCAAGATAACTGAAACGTGAGTGCGGGTAAGATGGCGCAGCTGTGCCAGTGTACCGGATTCAACAGTGACCCCCTCCTTGATGATAGTAATTGTGTCAGCAAGCTTTTCCACTTCTGAGAATATATGTGAACTCAACAGAACCGAACGCCCTTCCTTCTTGATTTCCTGGATAGAGTCGGTAAATGCAGCTTCCATCAGCGGGTCAAGACCCGATGTCGGCTCATCCAGAATAAGCAGCTCGGCACGAGAAGCCAGCGCGGCAACCAAAGCCACCTTCTGGCGGTTGCCTTTTGAATATGTGCGGGCTTTCTTTGTGGGATCAAGGTCAAACCTTTCGATCATTTTCTTTTTACGTTCGGGTTCCAGACTGCCTGTCAAAGAGCTTAACACGTCGATAACCTCGCCGCCTGTCAGCTTCGGCCAAAGAGCAACATCACCCGGAACATAGACAAGCTTCTTGTGAAGAGTGACTGCATCCTTCCATGGATCGCCTCCAAACAGAGAGATTGTACCCCCGTCAGATCTTAGCAGACCCAGCAGGATACGGATCGTCGTGGTTTTACCGGAACCGTTGGGACCCAAAAAACCTAAAACTTCACCTTGCGGCACCTCGAGGTTAAGACCTCGCAGGGCCTGTACTTTGCCGAAATTCTTGTGCAATTCCCGGACTTCGATAACATTCATAGTGTTGGTCATCCTCCAATGATTTTAATTTTTAAAAAAACATTGCTTTAATATTTCCAGATAGGTTGTCAATTCGATAACCATATCAGAAAATTCCTTTTCACCCATTGTCTTAAATTCAGCAACTTTACTGTTCGCATAACCTTCAAGTGACCAGATAATTAAATTAATTGCCTTTTGATGGTCAATCCCATCCTTTACATTTGACAAATCGATGTTGTCATAAACTCTCGGAATATTGAGTTCTATCAGCTTCTGATTTCTATCGGCTATTTCATTTCTGACTTCAATATCGGTTTCAGAATAGGCCGTTAAGAAAAATTTGAAAATCAGCGGATATTTTCGGAAGAGCTCAAGCTTTGTGAGCGATGCCATCCGCATTTTCTTCAGAAAATCCTTCTCATCAAGCCATAATGCTTGAAAATATTCTTCTTTCAAGATTTCGATTAGATAATCGTATAAGAAGAGATAAAGCTGCTTCTTATTTTTGAAATAATGAAAAATAAGACCTTTTGAAATTTCGGCTTCCTTGACTATTTCATTTGTTGACGCATTTTTAAAGCCTTTTTGCGCAAACTCACTAATAGCAGCATTGAGGATTCGCTCCCGTTTTTCGGGTTCCAATTTCAAAAATTTTGAAATTATTTTCACCGCCTCCTTTTGTTGACCTCTGTGGTCAATAATATCACGATTGACCACAGAGGTCAATGGATATATATAAAAGTTCTGGACCTATTATGGTGGGGGTTAATGGTAAGTGAAAAACATGTATTATTGGATGGAAGTGATTGTAAGAAGAATTAGAGGTTACATGAAAAATGCTTCCTGTTTGTTGGGCAGCATATCAAAACTAATTTTGTTTTTTTATTTGTCTACTTGACGGGAAGCACACCAAAACCAAGCTTTTTACCGCTTTTTAATAATTATGATTATGTGGGAAGATAGTATATATTTCCTCAGGAAAACTAAGAATTAACTGGTAATTCTATTCTAAGAATCAACCGTTAATTCTATTGTAAAGGTTGTCCCACCGCCAGGTGTATCCCTGACAGTAATGGTTCCATTATGCAGCATGATCAATTCCATAGCAATGGATAGTCCCAGACCAAAGTGGCTTTTATCAATTCGAGATGGATCTGCGCGAAAAAATTTATCAAATATATAGGGCTTCTTATCCTCAGATATTCCTATGCCCTGATCAATGATACTGATATATAGCAGTTGTTTCTTATAGCGAGCATGTATGATGATTGATTTTTTGGGCGGAGTATAGCAGATTGCATTATCCAACAGAATAATCAGAGCCTGTCCGAGGCGGTATTTATCCACCAGCATGGGCGGGAGTGATTTCTCTTCCGGTAAGTCGAGTTCAAGATGTAGCTCCTTATTCATGGCAATCAAGGAGTAGGTATCATATAAATCAATTAAGAAGGTCTCGGTATCAAGCTTTTCCAGATTTAATACCCGTTGCTGTGCTTGCGAGGTCGTCAGTAATAATAGCTCATCAATTAACTTAGTCATGCGTATGGCTTCCTCATCGATGTCATTATAATAATCGATACGTGTACCCATATTCTTACCCTCGGCCGGAAGCTTTGAATTAAGAGCAGAAGACTCATTTTCAAGGCTATCCTGATAGTTCTCTCTAAGCTTTAAGGATGAGACTGTTGCCCGGATTACAGATAAGGGTGAACGCAGTTCATGGGAGGCTGAAGCAACAAATTCCTGTTGTTTCCTTTCATTTTCTATTACGGGCTCTAATGTCTTTCCTACAAAATGCTTACTGAAGAAGAATAGGAAAAACACTAACACAATATTGATCAATAGAAAAAACAATCCATATTGCATCAAGATATTATATTGCCTTGAAAGTGACTTGATCAGAATAATCGTTTGCCAACCGTTCGAAGATGCTATCAGGGATAATGAGGTATAATAGGGTTGATTATTTTCATCCCTAAGAAAGAATATGGAGGAATTCTCTTTCATATAGGAGACGGGATAAAGAGAAGCATCGATACCTTCGGCAAACGCCAATGCTTTTACCTTATCAACCAATGCTGGGTTATCAAATTTATGAGCTTGGAACTCAACCTTATCGAGAATCTGAAGCGGCTTTCTGCCATCCTCAATATAGATATAAACCTGATACTTTGAAGAATTTATAGAAAGCCAGGTTTGCTCGATTTGCTTTTCCGTCTGAAGCTTGAACTCAATCTCACCAAACAGGTTCGTTATTGCAGCTTTGGCATTAAGTTCTGTCTGATATTTTACGAAGAGGAAGGCAAAAAAGATAAGCAAAGTTATAATAAACCCTGTCGTAAAAGTATAGATAAAGGTTAATCTCTTATGTAATCTACTATGCATATTTTATAACTCCATACGGTATCCAATGGAATGGATGGTAGTAATTCGACATTTGGCAGCAACTGATTTCAATCTTCGGCGAAGGAAGGATATATAATTATCAATATTACCATCTCCGACGTAGCTTTCAGGTCCCCAGATTTTCTGTAAAATAAGTTCTCTGGGAAGAATCTGCTCTTTATTATAAATGAATAATTCCATAAGCGCAGCTTCCTTTTTTGATAATTCACACCTGGCAGAATCACTGATCAGCAATTTCTGCGAGATATCCATCTGAATATTAGAATAGGAGATCAGGGACTTTTCATCCCTGATCATGAGTCTTTTAAACAAGGCTTTTGTCCGTGCTAAAAGTTCCTCCATTGCAAAAGGTTTCCCAAGGTAATCATCCGCTCCGCAGTCAAAGCCGTTAATCCTGTCATGTAATTGATTTAAGGCAGTAATCATAATTACGGGAACCAAATTATTTTTACTTCTTAGTGACTTCAATATGCTTAACCCATCAATTTCAGGTAATAACCGATCTAATATGATTAAGTCATAGATTTTTTGCATTGCAAAATCGAGACCATCGTCCCCACGATGAGTAATGTCTGTCAGATACCCTGCGTGTTCCAGTTGTAAAGCCATAGCCGTGGCCAATTTGACATCATCTTCTACGATTAAAATTCTCATATCTTTTATACCTCCCCTATTCTTAACAAATATAACCCCCAAAACATTATAGCATATTCTTCCAGTATAATCTAAATTTCTTTTTTGCACTATTTTTATAGAAATTTTAGAGATTTAACTGTTATTGTTCATAATAGCAAAAGAAATGACAGTAACAAATATGAAAATTAAGCGTTTGTCGCAAGAATAGCAATAATACGGAAAGCGGAATGGGGGATATTATGAAGAATATTAAAATACTTCTTATGCTATTAGTAGTTATAGGCATGAGTGCATGCAGCAAAGCAGGTGATAAAGATATAGCAATGGGGCGGTATGTGGAAGAAACAGTCTCACTACCGGACGAGGTGTTTGATAATCTGGAAATAAGTATTTCAGTTCTTGTCAACCCGGAAGGGAGGTTGGAGCTTTATACCAGATCTACTACGATAAACAGATATGTTCAGAATGAGGATGGAAGTTGGACACGGAATACCCCTGACTGGGGAAATTCTGAATTTAGAGACACTACATTAATCCGATATGGTGATAATGGTAAGTTATATGCTGTTGCAAGAATACCAGATATCCTTATGCCTGTTTTGTATGAGCTTCATGAGGATGGAACTAAGGATAAAGTCAATATGGAGGGCTGGGATCAGAAGGGAGAAAATGGATGGTATCCGTATATTCTTGACTTGGCCATAATGGAGAATGAAGACATATTAGTTAAGGAAGCTTGGAGTAAAAAAATAATTCAATATGATTTTAACGGCAAAAAATTAGCTGATTATGATTATGAGACGGATACTGGTATTGATGGAGCAGGTACAGACATTATTACCATTAATAAAGCCTTTAATAAAGTTATCGTATTAGATCAGGATACCGGACTTAGTAAATACGAGATTGAGGTTTCAAAGGATAGCTACAGTTGTATTTTAAATGGAATACGTACAGGCGGTTATGGTTCTGAGTTTCCCAATATTGCCTTATGCAGTGATGGCGGCGATAATATATACATTGCATGTCCAGGCGGTATATACCATTACGATAAGGGTGGCTCAGTACTCCAGACCCTGGTAAATGGTTCACAATCAGCTTTAAATCTATCCTACTATCAAATTATGCAGATTTCAAAGTCGCCGGATAACAGCTTTTATGTTTTTCTAAGTGCTGATGTAGGTACTGACTTCCAGATTATGCACTATGTATATAAACCGGATATACCAACAGTACCTAATAAAAAGCTTAAGATATACTCGCTCGAGGAGAATGAATTAATAAAGGAGGCTATTGTAAAGTTTCAGGAAAAGCATCCTGAGGTAGCGGTTAATTACTGTATTGCGAAAAAAGACGGCAGTACACTTTCAACAGAGGACTATATAAAGGTACTAAATTCTGAAATTCTGGCAAATGACGGTGCAGATATCATCTTATGTGATGGACTTCCGGAACAGAACTATGTGAAGAACGGCTTATTTACGGATATTAGTGACATTATCGAGCCGCTCGTGCAAAAGGATGAGCTTTATAATAATATTGTTGATTGCTATCGCCAGGATGGCAGCATCTATACACTTCCAATGAAATTCCAAGCCGGTACTTATATCGGAAAGACAGAAGCGATAGATGCTGCAGCCTCTCTGGATAGTCTGCAAAACTTCTATAAAAGCAATCCCGGAACTCCGCTTCTTGGGGAATGTTTAAGCTATAAGCAATTATTTGGCTGGTTTTATGGGATTTACAGCGATCAGCTTATGGACAGTAACGGAATTCCGGATAAGGAGAAGCTGATCAGCTTTTTGGACCAATTGAAAAGCATAAATACCTTTGATAATAAGCGGGAGGAAGATGCAGATTGGTTTGAAGCTACATGCTTCCTGGATTTTGCACAGGAAAAAAGTCAATTAATAATGGGTAAGATATCGAATGTAGATACTCTATTATATTCTCTTCAAGCAAAGGGACGAAATAATAAAATGATTAGTGCCGGTAATATATTCATACCTCGTACGGTAGCAGGAATAAATCGAAAAAGTAATGAAATAGGTATTGCTAAGGAATTCCTTCAGGTAATGCTGTCTGAAGAGATACAGCAGCGGGACAGGGAATTAGGAATCCCAATCAATAAAAAGGCTGTTGCTCACTGGTGTGGAAAGGAACTGCATTATTTTAGTGCGATATGGGATAAGGATACTAGCTACACAATTAGCTGTAGTCCGCCGGCAGCACGTAAGCAGGTCGAAGAGTTAACCAATATGATCAATCAATTAACCACCCCTGTCAGGTATGATACGACAATATATAACATCATTTATAACGAAATCGACCCCTTCTTCTTAGGTGAAAAGTCTGCTAAGGAAGTATCGGATATTATAATGCAAAAAATCTCCTTATATAAAAAGGAATAATGGGATGAAGCATATGAAAGGTATGAAACACAAAAAGAATAAAAAGATACTGAGTGCTTATTTATTCCTCTCCCCAGGCATGATTGGGATTAGTATATTTGTATTAATACCTTTCATAGATTCGGTACGGCGTTCTTTTATAGCACCCTTGGATAATAAGTTTGTTGGACTTGAGAATTATAAATTAGTTCTAAGTAATGAAGCATTCCAATTAGCGGCAAGGAATACAGGACTTTTTATGGTTATCTGTATTCCTCTGCTGCTGGTAAGTTCCCTGGCAATCACCCTACTTCTGAACTGTATGAAACGAGGCAAGTATTTTCTTAAAATGAGCTTTCTTTTTCCGATGGCGATACCTGTGGCCTCTGTTGTTCTTCTCTGGAAGATGTTCTTTCATCAGAATGGGCTGATAAATGAATTCCTTGGACATTTTTATATTGCGCCAATCGATTTTATGAATACAAAGCAGGCTTTTTATGTATTAATCTTTACATTTTTATGGAAGAACATTGGCTACGATATGGTTCTTTGGCTTTCCGGATTATCGAATATTCCTGTCTCTTATTATGAGGCGGCTAAGATTGACGGAGCCGGCGCGCTGGCAAGATTTCGTTACATTACGCTGCCGGGATTGGTTTCTACGATTTTCATAACAGCCGTATTATCCGTCATCAATTCCTTCAAGGTATTCAGAGAGGCTTATATGATTGCGGGGAACTACCCGCATGACAGCATCTATATGCTGCAGCATTTATTCAATAATTGGTTTATGAACCTGAGCATTCAAAAAATGTGCGCCGGTGCAGGACTGATGGCTCTGGTAATGATTGTGATTATACTGTTTCTTAACCTTTTAAATCTAAGAAGA
The DNA here is from genome assembly GCA_023407175.1 of Bacillota bacterium. The sequence continues at coordinate 86,709 of JAEYMU010000031.1, read as the reverse complement.
GAGTAACGTAAGCAAAAAAAGTTCACCTTTGGAAGGGCACGGTTATTTTATGAAATATAAATCAATATCGAAGGTAAAGCATCTCATTTTAGTCGGTTTCATCTTAATACTATCCGTTTTCATGCTGCTCCCCATATGGATGACGATCAGTGGTTCCTTTATGGGAGCAGCGGAAATGTCGGATAATGTCAGCGCACTATTTTCATATCATAACACTTTTGTAAAATGGTCCGTGCTGCCGCTATATCCCACAATTAAGCCATACATTAAGTTATTGTGCGATACTCCGGAATTTTTACACCTGTTCTGGAATTCCTGCAGGCAGGTCTTTCCGATAATATTTGGATATTTGTTGATTTCCTTACCCGGAGCCTGGGCTTTTGGGGTTTACAATTTTCCTTTGAAAAAGATACTATTCTTCGTATATACCGTATTAATGATTATGCCCTTTCAAGTGACCATGGTATCAAATTATCTGGTAATCAACAGACTTAATTTAATGAATTCAGAGCTTGCCATCATATTACCGGCTGTTTTCTCTGCTTTCCCTGTCTTTATCATGACTAAATTCTTTGCATCGATTCCGAGAGCACTATTCGAAGCGGCAGAGGTGGATGGTGCAGGAGAGTTTCAGATATTTTTTAGAGTTGGAATCAATATAGGTATGCCGGGTATCATATCCGCACTGGTTTTGGGATTCTTAGAGGCTTGGAATGCCATTGAACAACCATTGATTTATATCCGAACGCAATCACGCTGGCCTTTGTCGCTGCAGCTGCCGAATATTACTGCCGATAAAGCCGGTATAGCACTTGCAGCCTCCGTAGTTACCATGTTACCTGCAATGCTGATTTTTCTGATTGGCCAATCATCTCTTGAGCAGGGTGTACAGGCTACTGGAATAAAAGAATAGCGGGAAGGAGAATTGGCTGAAAATGATAGAAAAGCTTAAACACTTTTTTGAAGCAAAAAACTCTACGGAGGCCGAGAATAACAGGATGCAACTCAATCTGATAAAAATGTTGATCGGTTTATTTGTTCTTCTGGCGTTATTAACCGTTTTTTCAAGGATTACTCAGGCGCTGACCATTCCTGCTGTTAAGACGGGGAATGTATATAGTACCAGTCTGATCTATAACATTACCGGTGAAGGAATTCTTGAATCAGGAATAAACCGATACATAGATTTACCAGTGGGCGTCAGAGTGTCCACAATTTATTCAAATATAGGGAGTTATGTTAAAAAGGACGACAAAATCCTCGCTTTAGATACAAATGACATCGGTGAGCTGATAGCTGAGAATAATAAAGTACTTAGAAAAATAGAAATATCAATGGAAGTGGAAAGATTAAGCACGGATAGCCCTGAAGTAGTGAAGTTAAAAAATGAAAGCCTGCAGATGGATTATGATGAGTTAAATTCTTATAACGACAAATTAAAAGAGCTTCAGGATAATCAAGGCATCATCTATTCTGAAACCAAAGGAAGAATCAACAATATTAATGCCAGCGTGGGGGATGTGATATCAAAGGAGTCACAGATTGTCATTGGCATTGCAGACTATGCCCTGCATGCGTCTATTACAGGAGAGCACGGCAAGTATTTAGAGGTAGGGGATCAGTTAGCCGTAACCCGCCTTGGAAAAAATGATGACTTTAAGGCAACTATTACAAGGATTGTGGATAAAGGGGATAATATGATGGAATTAGCAGCGAAGATGCCAGACGACCAAGAGTATTCCGCGGGCGTACTGGTCTTTACTGCGCAGAAAATAACCCGTAGTTACCCCTATAGTATTCCGCTGTCTGCGATCAGGGAGGATATAGACGGAACTTTTCTTTATATTTTAGAAGAAGTCGACTCTTTATTAGGTAAGGAATACCATGCCAAGAGGGTTGATATTCAAATACAGGAGAAGGATGCCACACAGGCAATTATTAAAGAAAGTGAATTAACCTATGGTGACAGTATCATTATCAGAAGTAATAAGATTATTCATGACGGTGATAAAGTAAAAATTGAGGATTAGTACACCTGCTCTTATGATAGCCGCTATATCGTACAACGTTGGGAGGAAACAAAATAATGAAGAGATTATGGTATCAATTAATCATATTAGTCACATTCCTTCTGTTCTGGGGAATTGGTATCTTTTATGCGGAATATATAGCGGAACATGATCAATTCTACAGCATTTATTATCCTGATAAGAATATCAATCAAAAAGATATTATGAGTAAAGTTAAACCTTCTGGCGTGAAGCTCAGATTGATTAATTATCTGGAACAGGAAACAATAACAAGTACTGTATCGGGAGAGGATAGCAGAGTGACAGTCATTGAGGCTTTTAGTAATATGGAGCAGCTAAAGCCTTTTGAATTGCTCTATGGAGAGGAGTTGTATACTGATGATAATTTGGGCTGCGTTCTTGATAAGGAAAGTGCATTCAGGGTCTTTGGGACTATGCGGGCGGTTGGGAATAAACTGAACTGGAACGGTCACGAATACATAGTTCGGGGAGTAGCGGATTCAGAAGACAGCTTCCTGCTCGTATATGAATCCGATGCGATGCATTCCTATCAAAATATAGAAATCCTATTTGGTAAGGAGGCAGGAGCAGACAATATTATAAATAGAATTAAAAATAATAAGGCAGCCGAATTCTCAGAGGAATATATTGATAAAGCGCCTGAAGCTATCGTGGATCGTAAATTAATCGGAGGTTTTCTGAAATTATTATGCCTGTTACCAGCATATTTTTTTATTCTTTGGTTTATAGCGGCAAAAGGCATCAGGTGGTATCGTAAATGGAAGGTTATTTTTCTAACCTGTAAAAAGCCTGATCGGATGTACCAAAATCGATTCAAAGTAAAAGCGTTAGGATATCTGTTATTATTTATTGCCGCTTATCTATTGTCGATTTTTCTCCTGCTTTGGACGCTGAACATGAATCAAAAGGTTCCAATGGAGCTGGTTCCCAATGGCTGGTCAAATTTCAAATCATATTTGTATGGCTTAAAGGAGATGACAGGCAGTATCACATGTCTTGGAAATGAGAGATTGTTTTTTGATGATCTATTGATAAGAACCTATGCATTTCGATGTATTATCTGTGTCGGCATCACAATAATTGCAATGCTGTTATGGTTTGCTGCCAGAAGGCATACTCTATTTTCTATAAAACCGCATTTTACAACCCCCATATTTGTAACTATTATTATTTTTGCTTTGGTTATAATTCTTGATTTATGTGGTCTGGAAATCTCGCTTCCGCGTTATTATTGGTTCCTATTGCCATGTCTTATGGCTTTGGAAGAATTGGATATATGTATTTATAAGCGCGTGAAGTAGCTAAGTATCGGATGAAGTGAAAATGGTAAAATATTTAAATGGCAATATCTGAATTGGTATCCTGTCAGAGGCTGAATTCAATATAAAGAAAGCAGACTTACTATCTAAGATTTAGGTAGGAGCATGGATGTTATTGATACATTCATAAAGGTTTAAGAATATCGGGATGGTATTATATGAAGCAGTCTCCCTGCGGTCTCCCACCCTTGGCTACCAAATGGCTCCTAATCTTTCTATCGCCTTTTAGCCGCCCAATTTGTTGCTTTCAATTAACTGTAGTTGAACATACTTGACTATACCTGACGATCAGAAAATCACCGTCCATTAAGCAGTACGCTACTCAAACCTAGATAATATCGGACTTTCTTCATCCATCCTGGCGACTATCGCATCCCCATATGACACATGAAAAGAGCATCAGCTTTCGGGCTGATGCTCTTAATGATTCTACAGCGGATAACGGGAATCGAATACATGGGAAAACACCAGAAGCCATTATTTAATGCTTGTCAGATGACAAGGACATGGTCGCCAGATGACAGTTTGCTAATAATGATAGGATTTATTATAGTAAAAATAGGCGTCATTTGGTAATCATGAAAGAGTCTAAAATTTTATACGTTGCCGTAAATGTTGCTGATATTGATGGTAAAGTATGGGTTTTGATCAGGAACAGATGAAAAGAATATAATTTTGAATTTTTTAACTTAATATAGTGTGGAAAAATATTGAAAATAGTTATATTATGTATATAATGGTATATAGTGTAATTCGGATTTGAGAATATTTTTTTGATAGTTAATGAAAGCTTTTATGTGTGTTCCAAACATTTGTTGTAAAGGAATTGATTAAGAAGGTGTAATATGAAATGTGTTGATTTGCTTTTGATAAATCCACCATTCCACACTAGAAACGGTGGCGGTAACTTTTTTCCTCTTGGTTTAGGGTATATTATATCTTCGGTTGTTGCACATGAATTCACCTGGGATTTGATTGATTGTACTAAAATGGTTCATTCTTTTTATCAAGACGATCTCTGCAAATTTGAAGATGAATTACTCACTGAAATGCAAAAATTTACGCCGCTATTGATTGGTGTGGGTCCATGTATAACTTCGCAATTACGCACTTTAAAGATAATATCTAATTTATGCAGGAGTATTTTTCCTAAAGTACCCATATTGGCTGGTGGGCCACTTGCTTCAATCGAGGGACAAGAATGGCTATTCTATGACGAGTTAGGTATAGATTTTATAATTAAAGGCGATGGTGAGTTGGCTATTCCTGATGCAATAAGAGAAATTAAAGACACAGGCAGTCTTGAAAATTGTATGGCAATATCTAAGCAGGGCTACAGTTTTATTAATGAGATAAAGGATATAAATTCAATTTTGTTTCCATATAGAGGTTTATATAAGGAGGACGTTTTCTCATCTAGGCGTTCTGATCCCAACCTTAAGAAAAAGCAAGCCGCTATGATTACTTCGCGAGGTTGCCCGTATGCATGTAATTACTGTGTATCAGGAAATTTGAAAACCAACAAAACTGTGCGCAGACGTAGTGCAAGTAATATAGTTCAAGAAATGGAGGAGTTGAATCGATATTATGGAATTGATGATGTCGTATTTTATGATGACTGCTTTTTTAGTAATGTTCATACTTCTTCGTTAGAAATAGAATCATTTAGTAAAGAACTTCTTAATAAAAATTTAAATATGACTTGGCAAATTGAACTACGTCCGGACTTGCTATTATCCATTAATGACGATTCTTTAAGCCTTTTGGAGAATAGTGGATGTCGCCAAATAAGTCTAGGTATAGAGAAAGTATCGGATGCTGGCCTTAGGTTTTTAGGAAAGAAAAACTCGATTATTGGATTAAAAGAAAAGATATTACATATAAAAGAAATATCAAAGATCGGTATATCAGCTACTTTTATAATTGGTGGAGGAAATGAGACTAGAGAGGATGTTATTCAATTAGTTGAAACATCTAAAAATCTTGGCTTGGATTTTGCACATTATAATCCTCTGTTTGTCTATCCTGGTACACCATTATATAAACTTATATTTGACGATGATAGAATCTGGGCAAAAATGATATACAATGATGATCTACCTTGGGGAGAAATTATTTTTGAAAATAGTAATCTAAATCGTAATGATTTACTTGAGTTAGTCAATTATGCATACAAGGAGTTCTATAAGGATACTAAATATTACGATCAGCAGATGGTTGTGGATAGATTTAATATCAAGCGGGGAGGTGATTGATTGAGAATATATGATCGTATATATGGAGAACTAAAATTTCCTCCGATTATTCATGAACTACTTGATTGCCCAGGCTTGCTACGACTTCGAGATGTTCGTATGGCTAACAATCAGTTTGTAGCATTTCCTGCTTTTGCATCAGCATCACGATACGAACATTCATTAGGTGTTTGTTATCTTGCTGGTATAACTGCGAATTCTCTGAGATTACCAGAAAAAGATGCCATTGAATTGATGATGGCTTGTTTGTACCATGATGTAGGTACCCCACCTTTTGCTCATGCAATGGAGGAGGTTTTACAAGCAAAATTTCACTTTGATCATGAGCAACACTTAAAGAATCTTATCATGGGAACTACTGGTGAATTTGATGGTAATATGGCAAGAATATATCAAGATGAAGGTCTTAAGTTAAGAAGTGTTTGTCATAGCAAAAGGGGAAGAGCTCTTGGACTTGACCTTTATAGAGTTGCAAAAATTGCAGCTGGAGATTGTGATGAAGTATTATCGCCGCTTTTAAATGGAAATGGTATGGATTTAGATAATATTGATAATATCATTAGAGCTTCATCTGCCATGGGATTAATACCCTTGAGAGATATAGAACTTGCACCAAGATTAGCTAATGCTTTTATACTTGAAAATAATCAATTCTTTTATGATGGCAACTATATTAATGATATTCGTAGATGGCAACAAATTCGCGATATGCAATATACTGCAATTTTTGATAGTGTTGACGATTTTTCATATCAAACAATGATAAAAAAAGCAATTCATATCCTCATGAATGATGAAAATGCTTCACCACGAATTGATAAAAACTCATGGAAGCTCACTGATTCAAGCATAGTACATGAATTTTTACTTTTAAACTCCAAGAGTCATGACATTATGAAAAGAGTTTTGTTATGCAAGCCATTCCATTGCTTGGGCATACTTTATGTTCAAGGTAGTGGCGTTGCAAAGTATATAAATTTACATCTTAATGAAATCGAGAATATTGCCAGTGAGCACTTTGTAAGAAAGCTTGATGTTAAACTAAAAAAAGTTGATGGTTTATATACTAATCCAGTTGTTGCTAACTTTTATCCCGATAAAAGAAAAAGGCAGATACAAAGTAAGGCTATATCCTGGAATATGGAAACCGTGATTGATGACTTAGTAGATATTCCGCAAGGGGCTTTGCTTGGGCTGTTTACTCCTTTTTCTAACGCGAATTATAGAGATATAGTAGAGGAAAACGGAAGAACGATTAGAAAAGCTGTATCTTATAAGGGTGAGGATTTAAATGAATTAATACAAATATTAACAGATAGCGCGCTAAAAGGATTTAGCGTTTCTGTATATGGGAGAGATTCAAATGAACAAACTGATGCAGACACTACAGAGTATCAACTGGGACTTTTCTGATTACAACAGTTTAAAGTACCCTTTAGATATTAATTCTATTCCATGGTATCCAGCGACTTTTATTTCTCCGATACCTAAGTTTCTAATTGCCTTGTTGACCAAGCCAGGAGATACTGTTCTTGACCCATTTGGTGGAAAAGGAACAACTGCTGTAGAAGCTATTAAGCAGGGACGTTACCCAATATATAATGACTTAAATCCCTTTGCTTCTGAAATAACAAAAGGAATATTCGATGCTATTCAATATTGTATAGAAGATTTAACGATATTAAATGAAGAAGATATTAAAATGGGACGTTATAACGTGTCTACAGATTTAATAGAGACATTCATACTAGAAAATAATATTAACAAAGATGTTATTTACTGGTATGACTTAAATACACTTTCTGAACTATGCACAATAGTAAATCTTATGAAAAATGATCAACAAGAGGATTTAAAGCTATTTTATATAAGGAAGTTAGCTGTTTCATCAATATTAAAATCAGCAAGTTCTCAACCAGGTCATTTCACATACGTAACTGATAATTGTAGACCAACAAAACTGATTTATAAAGATGCAAAAAAATTATATTTAGATAGACTAGAGCAGATTATTTTGGCAGCTAAAGATTTAATAAAGCAGTTTTCGCTTACTAATCCTGAAGATAATTTAAATGATATTCTTAAAAAAGCAACACTTAATAATGGGGATGCACGTAAGTTGGATTGGATTGATAATGAGAGTGTTAATTTAGTTCTTACTTCTCCGCCATATTTGTGTGCACAAGATTATATTAAAACAATGCGATTAACTAATTTATTCTTTCCAGATGAAGAGGGCTTTAATGAGATGCCTAAGCACGAAATTGGTTCCAGAAGTAAGAGGCGAAGTAAAGCAGATATCGTAGTTCCTAATTTCTATTCAGACATGAATATGGTTTTTTCAGAAATACAACGAGTTCTTGTTCCAGGAGGATATTTTTGCCTTATTATTGGGCAAGGTAAAGCGAGAATTACAAAAGAATATGACACTATAACTGATATATGCAATGATATAAATAGAATTCATGGAATGAATGATATATATCATGCGAGTAGGAAAATTAGTAGTAGAGTTATTCAAGTAGGTGGAGTTGAAAAAGAAGACATAATTATATTTCAAAAGAAGTATTAAAGTGGGGTGGCAAGTATTATGGCAAAAAGATCTTGGGTTATAAGTGTTTTATCAACTGACTATGATCTTCACGAATACCGTGAAGTTGTTATAAAGCAACTTCGGGATAAAGAAGTTGTTGTATCTGCATTTGAACTTCCTGACTTCCCGGTTGAACCAGATATTCATTCCCATGATAGCTGCAAAAAGGCACTAGATAGAGTAGATATTGCTTTGCTTATAATTGATAAAAGATATGGTGGGATTTACTTTAATGATAAAAATGGTTCTCACTCAATCACAGAAGTAGAATACCTTACCATGGTGAAAAGTGGAAGACCTTGTTTTGTCTTCGTATCAAAACAAACATGGGATGAACGACATTTATATAAAGAAAGTTTTAAGGCATGGGTAAAGAAACGTAAATATACAGAAGAGCAAAAGAAGACAGATGTAGCGAAAACTGAGTTTGACAAGAAATACAAGTGTAGCTATGTCGATTCTGTAAAAACGATAGAATTTGTTGAAGAAATACAGAAATCCTATGAAACATTTTCCGTAAGTAATTGGATTGAGCAATATGCAAGTGTTCAAGATTTGCTATCACGTGTGGAAGGTAAGCTTAAGGGGCTTTCACGCTTTTTGTTAGAACGCATAGTCCGCGAACAGAAAAAGAAGCTTGAAAATCGACATACCTCAACAGGTTTGTCACTATCTCTAGGTGATGTTTTTTCGCGTGGTTATTATCTTGAGCCTTCATTTGAACAGGAATCCGGTACCTTGCTTACAGGTAATTCACTCGATGAGATGATTAACAATACTCTACTTGATGGTACTTCAATATTGGTTTACGGAGAAGCCGGTTATGGTAAAACCACTATTTTGGCAAAGAGTTATCTAACACATGCTAATTCATTTTTGGAGCATGATTCATATAATATACCGCTTTATTTATGGCTAAAGAAGAAAACTTGTGACTACCATTTCGATTTCCGAACATATATAGATGAGAGCTTTATTGATGACTGTGGTATAGATGCATATCCATTTATGGATATAACGAATATCCGTCCATATTTTTATTTTGATGGGTTTGATGAAATTGCAGAGAAAATGACACCGGATGAAGTGGAAAAAATAAGTAGAGCAAATATTTTTAATTATCCCATTTTGCTGACCTGTCGTCAACAATATACTTTTCGTTATATAAATACTTCAGAATTTTCAGATAAATTTGGTGTTAGAATTAAAGTCAATACATGGGATACGGATATGGCAGTTACTTACATTGATAACTTTTGCAGTGTTAACAAAAAGAGTAAAGAGTTTGCATCAGCACTTCATCAATCACTGGTAGAAAATCAATCCCTTCGTGATATTTTGAATAGCCCGTTATTAATAACAATGTTCCTATGGATTGTTGAGCAAAATAGAATGCGTATTCCTGAAGCAATACATACAAAAGTTGAACTTTTTAAGACGTGGATTAATGAACTAGCAAAGCGAGAGTTAACAAGATTAGGGCAAAGTGTGACAATGACACCAAATTTAGTGACTCTTTGGTCATATGCCGCATGGGAAGTCTATTATAATAAGCTTAATAGTAATAAGTCAAGATTCAGTACATTAATTCCAGTACTAAAACAGAAAATTACTGAAATACCAGATTTTTATTCGATTGCTCATTTTGAGGTTTTGTTTGAAAGCTCTGGAGATGATGAAATATTTGGCACCTTTCATGAACAATTTCTTGAGTTTTTAGTAGCCAATACTATATACATTGCATGCAATAATGCATCATATCCGTATCCTGAATTCCTTAGATATGTAATACGTCCTGAGATAAACAGATATTTTAGGGCAATTTGGTATGAATGTACACCAATTGATCAAAAGCATATAGTCACAAATTTATACAATCAATACGCTTTAAATTTAGGTGACGACTCGTTTGGAGCGGTTTCGAAACGTGTTCATGCGATGTACCATATAGGACGTTTTAATATTCCTGAAAGGCAAAATTATATGAAGTTAGCATTTAATAGCGAGTCACATATATCAGTGCGGCTTTCGTTGTTTTTCGGATCAATTAAGATGGGCCAGCTTAATGACGAGCAGAATTTCTATGAATTGTTAACTACAGATGAAAATTACAACGATGCAAATAGAGGGTATCACTTAGCATACTACTCAGATGCAATTATGGATGACACTCTGCCATTTCAAGATAACATTCAAGCAACGTGGACTGGTTCATTAAAAGCATTTTTACATCATTTTAGAAGTGAAGAAGAGGGGCACTATTTTTTAAGACGGATTGACTTAGTTACTATAAAACATTTTATTGAAGCAAGAAATAAAGTAGAGCCATTAACTCAAGAGATTATTAATGAGATGGAACACTTAATCTGTACCTCACGTTTTAGTAAAAAACATCCTGAATTTCAAAGCAAAATAGAAGTTGCGTTCAACGATTTGAAAGAGACTTTTGAGAAAAAAAGATTAAAAAATGTCTTCGCTTAGTAGCCTATTTGCCATTTAGTATGATATAAAAAAATCGGCCTATAGTGGAAAGAAGGATAGTAAAAGCTCGGTATGATCTCTAGTAGTTTATTAAACACGCTTCTCGTATATGTTTACTATACATTAGAGCGCGATTTTATCTCGTACAAAAGACCGCTTTTATACAGGGGATAACTGGAAAAGCATGATTCCGAAATCCTTGAAATCAAGAAGAAAAAATAAACAACATGCTCACAATTGGTTCGCTTTTTTATTTTTCTAGCCTCACATAAATAACTTCAACATGGATAACGGGCGGTGAATTATAAAACCATCAATTTATTGTTGAGCAACGTCTTTCTAGAAACTTTGGAAAGACGTCACAGGAATAAAGTTGCTCGCCAGTGGGTTCGTGCTTTTATTCTTGCAGTCTTTGATTTTAATGGATCATACAGTAACATAGACAAAGACCTGTAACACATCAAAACGTGTGCCAAAGGTCTTTTTCATGTAAGTGGATAACGGGAATAACGTGATTCCGAAAACTGTGGAATCACGTAGGAAGAATAAAACACTCGCCAGCTGGCTCCTGTTTCATTCTTCCCGACTCACTTATATGTATCACCTACAACAAAATAAGGCCCATGCCACAGAAAGCACCTGTGCATGAGCCTTATTTCATGTAAGCGGATAACGGGAATCGAATATGTACGAAAACCCGAAATGCCCTTATTTAATACTTGTCACATGGCAAAGACATGGTCGCCAGGTGACAGATATCTCGATTATAGAAAGAAGAGATAAACAAAAACGGAAGCCGTTTGGTAGCCGCATCCCTTAATAATAAACATTAATTAAGATTTTTATATCCTGACAAGTCTAATACAATCTTTAAGTTAGTTTTGGAGTACTCGGTAATTTTTCTAATCATTTCATTTTTATCGTTATTATTATGTATTTGGCTATTTCCATTCATTATCACCAATAAGTTACTAATTGATTGGGCATCTAAATACTGAATGTGACAAAAAATGTAATCAAAAATAATGCTTGCGCTGTTAAATGAACAAGCACCTTCTAAATATTTAAAAAGAAAATCCAAGTAATCTTCAATTGCATCTCGTTCTTCGGCTTTAGAATAGAATAACTCAGCAAGAGTGGAATTTACAACTAAATAATTTCTTACTTCATACCAGTTTCCTTGAGTGCAATGCTCTTTTACACACATAAGTATTTTATTATAATGATCCTTTAATGTACTAGATAGGAATATGGCACGCATTTTTAAATATATATTTTTCTCGACTTCTTGAGAAATTATATTTTTTGCCTTATCAGATAACTTGTCATAAACTTTCTCAAATATACAAAGAAAACCGACTAGCGCTCCTATTCGAGTACTGTTGTAACAACACTGGTCTCTTCTGAGGATGACTCCCATACCTATGAGGTCCGAAAAGAAATTGGTACAGACACATCAAAGATTGCGGTTGTAATAATGCTATATCCTAGTATTACATCCGAAACAATCAACCATTGTGACAATACTACGCAGAGCATTGTTGATCACATGGATGATATCGGAGTTGGGACAGTGAGAATACTGAACTTATTCTCTAAGGTTTGTTCTGCACGGATGTCAACTAGGTCGATAAAGCTGGATCAGGAAAATCTAAAATATCTGGAAGGAGTAATGAAAGAGAAGACTTCTGGGGAATACATATGGATATTTGCATGGGGAAGTTCGATGTCTGCTTGTGCAGTAGCTAACCAGACAAAGAGAATGATTTTATCAATGCTGGCTAAGTACTTACCGGGATCGAAGCCGCAGCAGTTTACGGTAGACGGTCTGGATATGAAAAATGAAAAAGCAATTCATCCATTATTCCTAAAAATCCGTCATGGCAATACAGAATGGAAACTCGAGGAGTATGTTACACCGAAAGAGTTAAAGGAAGAGTCAAAAAAGGTGTCAAATACAGAGAACAAAGAAACGGGGAAAGGAAAGATGAAGGATGTATCACAAAATAGTAAATAAATTTGATGTGGAATGCCTTGAGCGAGCAATGGAACAGGGAAATATCATGAATGGAATTCCCAGAGAACTAAGTGAAAAGGTGATAGGAGCTATCCGTGAAACGGTTGGCATATTTGACGAATACTACGGAGGAATGCGTCATCCAGAGGCAAGCCTTGGAGGGGATGTCATATTGCTTCCGACGATACAGGATACCGAGTTATTCTATGACGAGATTCTGAAACATTATAATCTCAATGAGGAATATGCTGAGTCCGTGGATACAGTGGCAGAGGGTGACAATATAAAGTTTTTACAGCAGACCTATCTGTTATCCTCGGATTTTGGCATAGTACTTGTACTGCCAATGGAGGAGGAATAGTAAAGGAACGGTATCGATTTGATGCAAATATTAAAGTGCTTAAGATCTTACAGAAGACAAAGAGAAAATCGGAAACTTATGAAGCTGTATAAAAGGGTAATGCTCAAACAGGCATGATACTTTTAGATAGAATATTGATACGGAAGGAGGGGAGCCTATGTTGTGGGAATTTGTCGCAGGAGCTACGGTGATAACACTGGTAACATTACTTATTATTGAAGGTTAAGGAAGGAGAATCAGAATGTTTTTACCTCTGATAGGATTAGCATTAACAGGATCGGCAGCAATTGCTGAATCAGTTATCACCGGAATTGGACTTGGAGCAGGGTTGTACTGTGCGTCTCGGACGACACAGACAACGTCAATGCCTAAGTGCGCTAAGAAGTAACAAGCGCAGTGAAAAGGATGCATTTTATTCATGCATTCTTTTTTGGATCATACACTTTTTGGATGTGATTTACAAAAGGACTGGACGTTTTAATTCGACGTTTAGTATTTAATGCTATGGAAAATATTAAACATATATGAGAAAAATCAGAGAACTTATTTGTAATTTGTTGGATGGTGGTATATAATTATTTCAAATTGGGTAAATTATTATTTTTTTTACAAATACCCATCAGATGGAAATTAGTTAAGTTATAATTATGAAAAAACGATACAAAGGGGAACAAACATGGCAAATGGAAGTACAAATGTAGGATTTGAAGATAAACTTTGGTTGGCAGCAGATAAATTAAGAGGAAGCATGGACGCCTCTGAATATAAACACGTAGTACTCGGATTGATCTTCTTGAAGTTTGTGTCTGATTCATTCAATACAAAATATGAAGAATTAGTACATGAAGCAGCAGGGTTCGAGGAAGATAAGGATGAATACACCGCGGAAAATATTTTTTATATACCACTAGACGCAAGGTGGAGCATGATTGCATCCTATGCAACATCACCAGAGATAGGCAAAGTGATTGATAATGCAATGGAAATACTGGAGAAGGAAAATCCAATACTGAAAGGCGTATTGAGTAAAAACTATTCCAGACCTGAGCTTGATAAAACAAGGCTTGGTGAATTAGTGACTCTCTTTACTAATATTGATGTAGGTACCGATGCTGCAATTGAAAGAGATGTTCTGGGAAGAGTTTATGAATATTTTCTTGGAAAATTCGCAAGTGCAGAAGGAAAGCTGGGTGGAGAATTCTACACCCCTGCTTGTGTTGTAAGAACATTAGTTGAAATTCTGGAACCGTATCAGGGCAGAATCTTTGATCCTGCATGTGGCTCGGGTGGTATGTTCTGTCAGTCTGCAAAATTCATAAAAGAACATCAGGGTAATGTGAAAAATATCTCAGTATATGGTCAGGAAAGCAATCCGACAACATGGAAATTAGCTAAAATGAATTTGGCATTAAGACAGATCGATGCTGATCTTGGAACGCACAATGCAGATTCTTTCCATGAGGATTTACATAAACAGTTGAAGGCAGACTATATTCTTGCGAATCCTCCGTTCAACATTTCTGATTGGGGCGGAGAAAAGATTCAAGAGGATGTTCGTTGGAGATATGGAACCCCTCCGGTTGGTAATGCAAATTATGCATGGTTACAACATATGCTACATCATTTAAATCCGATGAATGGTGTATGTGGAACAGTCCTAGCGAATGGGTCATTGAGCTCGAATACCTCGAATGAAGGTGTAATTCGTGCTAATATGTTACGTTCTGATGTGGTTGAATGTATCGTAGCCATGCCGGGGCAATTATTCTATTCCACCGGCATTCCGGTATGTCTTTGGATTATGAGAAAAGGCAAGAATGAAAACACAAAGGATAAAGTACTTTTTATCGATGCCAGAAATCTTGGGCATATGATTGACCGTCGTGTTCGTGAACTGAGCGAGGAAGACATTCAGAAGATTGCGGATACTTATCATAACTGGAAGAATAATCAGGGATATGAAGATGTTCAAGGGTTCTGTAAATCAGCAACTATTGATGAAATTTCTGATAATGATTATATACTTACTCCGGGAAGATATGTTGGAATCGAAGAGGTTGAGGATGATGGTATCCCATTTGAAGAAAAGATGACTAGACTTACTACAGAGCTGTATGGGCTGTTTGAAGAATCACATAAACTAGAGGATGAAATTTGTAGGAAGCTTGATGCTATTGGTTACGGAAAATAAGATAAATTGTGATTTATCGGGCTGAGGAGAGAGAAAACTATGATGGGGAAAACACATTTGACTATTGGTATTGCAACTTCATTGATAGTGATGAGCCCTACTAATTTTAAAGAATGTATAATAGCTGTTGGAGGTGCAATTGGAGGTGTAGCTGCTGATATAGATATTTTAGATAATGACTATAAACACGATGCACTTATTGGACAACTTCTCGCTTTAAGTATTAGCGGTATTTCCTTATTACTAGATTATTTTTTGAATTTAGGAATCTGTCAGTATATGATGGGACGCAATACAGTTTTAATTGGTATAGGTGTAGTTGCGTATATGATACTTTTAATATCTGGGTTCATATCAGATCATAGAACATTTACTCATTCATTAATTGCCCTGTTGTTGTTTTCGCTTGCGATATATTTTATCTGTCCTATAATTGCTTTGGCATATTTTGTGGGATACTTTTCGCATCTGTCATTAGACTTATTAAACAAGAAAAAAGTTCCTTTGTTATATCCAAAAGGAAAAAGAATTTGTTTCAAATTATGTTATGCTGGAAAAACAGCAAATACGGTTTTTATGTATAGTGGATTGATCTTGTCAGTAGTATTTATAATTAATGCATTGGTACTGCATGTGTTCTAATTGTGATTTATCAAATTAACTTATTTGTTATAAAAACATTTATTGACAATATGAACACATTTGAAAATACTTTGGGTAGGTGGTTTGATGAAAGAATGGAAAATAGAAAAATTAGGCAAATTAGTTACTTTTAGTTCAGGGGGAACGCCAAGTAAACAAAATGATGCCTATTGGAATGGAAGTATTCCTTGGATAAGTGCTAAAACAATGAAAAGCGATAGGATAAGTACTTCGGGCCTATTTATTAGTGAAGAGGGACTTGCAAATGGGAGTAAATTAGCAAATGAGGGGAGTTTGCTTTTACTTGTTCGTGGAAGTGGATTGTTTAATGGAATTCCTATTTGTTATGTAGAGTCTCCTGTTGCCTACAACCAGGATGTAAAATGTATAAATTCATGTTCAGAAATTGAGAATGAATTTATATACTACTGGATAAAAGCCAATAGTGACTTCTTACAAGCTAAACTGGATGTAACTGGAATTGGAGCGGGTAAATTTGATACGAAGTTCCTTGCTGATTTAGATGTTGCGTACCCCGATAAGCAAACTCGAAAGAAAATAATAGAATTTGCTAATAATATTACCGATAAACTACAAGTTAATGAAGCGATAAATAGGAATTTGTCGGAACAGATGATTTCAACATTTAAATCTTGGTTTATTGATTTTGATCCATTTGGAGGTGAAATACCATCAGAATGGGAGGTACTTAGATTCGAAGATTTTATTACACTGAGGAATGAAAAGAGCAATGATGATTCAATACCAATGTATGCAGTGACCGATACTGGCATTTATCCTCGTGATGAGAAATTCAAAAAAAACCTGTCCAAAGCTGGTTCAACATTTAAAGTAGTTAGAAAAACGAATCTTGTTTTTGGAATGAGTCGTGAAATCTTGAATTGGGGCATTTTGAACGATGAAATTGCTGGTGTAAGCTCTGCTTATACAGTTTATGCTATTGATAGTAAGATCAAGCCATTGTATTTGGAATATTATATTAAGCTGAGGACTGATTACTTTAGAGAGATTATTCGACTTGCATCAAGAGAAGGGCAGGGAATAGATCGTGGAGTGTTGCTAAAGAAAGAACTTTATGTTCCCAATAAAGAATGGATGAGTAAGTTTACTCAGTTATCGAAAGTGCTATTAGACAAAATAGAGGAAGTAAATGCTGAGAACGAACAGTTAGAATCTATCCGTGACTCATTACTTCCAAAACTAATGTCAGGCGAACTTGATGTAACAGATTTAGATGCATAGCCTAGTACGATAAATTTTAATAAAGGGTGAGAAAATGATATTTGATATGCCTAGTGTTTGCTTATCAGATGATGATTGGATATACTTTTTGATAAGTTGCTTGAAAGGTTGGACTGAAATTCCGTTAAGTCAAACCAATGGATATGATAAAGATATTTTAAAATTTTATGATGGAATAATAGGATTACTATTAAAGCAAACGGAACAATTCCAAAAAGAATGTCCTGATGCTTTAGATATGGAATTTGTGAATGCATGGAAATATCAAGGTAAAATATATAGAGTAATGCATTCTCGAATTGTGGAGGATGATAAAAATAAGAGTGGATATTCATGCCGCCTTCCCAATGTAGAATATCATGGAATGATTTCACATTGGACAACAGATTACTCATTTGACGCATTACATAAGTTGAGCCGTAATACTAAATACATTATTCTAGAAGCTGATACCAAAAAACATTTTGCATTTGATATTAATTGTTTTAGAGAAAAATATAATTGTTTGGAGAAGTTTACCCAGGGGGAACAGGAAATAATTTTTCCAATGTATAAAGAATGTGTTACAGAATATCGTATGACGATAAATGAATTTGTTGAAATGAAAAAACAAAGAGAGTAGTTAGTGCAATAAATTTTAATGAGGATAATATGGAAAAGATACATTATGATAGCCGTCCAGAGGCGTGGAATTTTTATCGTTTAATATATCCGGATATGAATTCGGAAAGAATATTTCAATTTGGGGAAAAATCGATCCCAGTGAATGGTGATATTTGTTTCAATTTTAACGATAAGAAAGTTAAGTATCTTAAAGAAATTGTTAAATATGTTGATACAGTCAATGAAGAGGTTAAGAAACAAATAAATGAATTGATTAATAGATGTAATAGTTATCAACATACGCCCGTTAATATAAGTGTTTTGCCTCAAACAGGAGGTCTAAATAATACAAAGCAGGCTATTGGTAATGATCGTTTTGATGCATTCATATGGGCAATGTCTATGTATTTCTATGGATATAAAACATTGATAAAAGACAACGGTAGTTCACCTAATATGGCATACGGAAATAGAGCTATAATGGATTATTATTTAGATTCATTTTCAAATGGAATACAACAATTTTGTAAAGCTATATACCAATTATATGATACTCAATTTGTTAATGTATTAATAGAATCAGGAAGTAAGTCCGTTGATTCATGCAAAAGAGTGTTTGAATATATACAATTAGCAATTGTTTTTTGGGAGAAAAGGGCAATTTTTTTCTGTAATAATAAAAGTATCGAAGCAAATTATAAAAGTATGAATGGGAAGACAGAAGAAGATATAGAAGATTACTTTAAAGAAAAAGTTGAATATATTAAACAGAGGTTGGTATAACTCTTAATGCTTATTACGATAAATTTTATTTTGGTAGTGTGGGAAGCGAATGATAATTTTGAAGATTTGTCAAAAACAATATTCTGTAAAATGTCTATAAATGACAAGGAATTAGATAAGTCTAAATTATCAGATATAGCTGACGTAATAATGGGGCAGTAGCCAGATGGAAGTAGTTATAACGAAATTGGTAACGGAGTGTTTTTATCAAGATAGAACAGAGATTGGCGGGAGATATCCAATAAACTGGATGTTAACGCTGATGGCGAGGGAGGGAATTTGAGTGTGATTAAAAGATTATTGAAAAGTATCAGTTTTTGGATAATTTTTTTGAGGGCATTATATTGTTAATATTGTATTTATACGGATTTCGTATTACATACGACTCACAACTTGAAAATGACTGGGGTGCGATAGGTGCTATGGGTCAGTGGGCTTCAGCGGTTATAGGTATATTTGTACCTGTGGCAATTGTTTTTATACAGAAAAAATTGGAAAATAATAAAAAGGAAATAGGAGATTCAAATCTATTATTATATGAAGAAATAAATAAAATAAAAGAAAAACTAAATCAAGTAGAATTGCCGAGTGAAGATAATGAGGAGATAAAGAGAAATAAGATTAAATTAAAAGCACAAAAAATTATTGACATAGGTTTATTTGTGAATACAAAAGCGGTTTCTGAGCAAATTGGTTTAAGTACTGATGAAACATATGAATTATTGGAAGAAATGTATCGACATGATAGATCCATTGGTGCAGCTGGGCAGGTAAGAAAAGAACGGATAGATAGTATAATCTGGATTCCTAAAAACAAAAATTAATATGCAAAATTGGCATTTAAAAGCATAGAGAGGTGATCTAGTGTCTTTGTTATATTTAACAGATATATTACTTAGAAATGGAATTGACCCTCATGAGGTCAAACTAATCCGTCATGCACTAAGTGATGACGGATTTAGAGATTGTTATAATAAAGGGATGACAAAGGAATATACCCAACAGCAAAAGAAGGGTTTTTCTGATGGATTCAAGTACTGGATCGTTTTCATAAGCGATAAAGGAACTCATTGCAGATTTTTTGCTTGCTATAAGATATTAGGATCAAAACCGGATACTATTGAAAATATGCCGATGAATTTCCTACACCCTGAATGGTATAAAGGTGAAGGGGAATGCTTTGAGCTTGAAGAGGTTGAGGTGCTAAGTGATTTAAAGGATAGGCTTTTAATCGACTGGGGAAAAGGAACCAGAACATGGGCACAAAGAGGAACGAATGAAAAATCAGTCGTCGCGATTCAAGCTAATCCCAAGATGGTTTTCAACGGATTTGAGAATCTTGTTTTGACTTATGATGAGTTGAGAGAAATTCTTGATGATACTATTACATACTCTGAGTGGCATACCGCTCTTTCTTCGGTCAATGCAGTTTATCTGATTGTTGATAGGAAAAATGGAAAGCAGTATGTTGGAACTGCTTATGGTAAAGATGGACTCTTAGGTAGATTGGCAATTTATGTAGCAACCGGTCATGGTAACAATAAGCTTATGAAAGAAGCGGTATGTGCTTATCCAGAAAGGTACAAAGAATTTCAATTTTCGATTCTTCAGATTCTGCCTAAGAATTTGACCGATGAAGAGATTATTAAGATGGAGTCATTATATAAGAGAAAATTGATGACTAAGGAATTCGGAATGAATGACAATTAGTACGAGGAGGGTTAGCATTGTTAGATAATAACTTTACACTTTTTAATCTTGACCTTCCCGGCAAGGATGTTAAGAATGATTCTGTGGTAATAACTGGAGTAAATGCTACTATTTCAAGGAAAAGCGAAGTATATTCCGAACTGGAAGAGCTTAGCTTCTCACCCTTAAATAATAATGATTATGGGTTATCGTTTATGAGAGTAGAAATTTGCCTTGAGAATAATTTTAAGGAGTCGTATTTTGAATTTTATGCTGCTTGCTTCTCGATACGAACTGACTTAGGAACAATAAATAAACTGAATGGTAATCCCCATGAGAAGTGTTATTCTAAAATAAATAAAAGTAATAAGGTCGCTGTGGGGATTCAATATTATTTTAGAAGTGAGGAAGAGATAAAAGCAATAAAGAATTGTACGGAATTTTGCATTGAAGGATGTATTGCTTTCGGAAAGAAAAATAAAGTATACGATATCATGTGTAGAATTACACAAAAAGATGAAACATGGCAGTTAATGGATGCAAATACGTTTCGAACGCATAAAAACCAATCTATACACGAAATCGTTCACTAACATAAAAGAAGGTGAGGGAATACATGAATACATACGCTCATATTGCCATTAATGTTGTAAATGACGCCCTTAAGGCAAATGTTAATCCAATTGATTCATGGAATAAATATGCTGATCTTGCGTTTGGAGCTGGCTCGGCATCGGCATCTAAGAGCTGTCCTAAAGGAACTTTTTTAGGATTATGCGAAGAAGGATATATAAAGGGGATAGCCCATGGAGACTACACAAGATCTAAGAAGAACAAAGAATATGCTATAAAAGCAGTTGAATTAATCGGAGATAATAGGATTCTTGCTGAAAGACCGGATGAGTTATGGGAACAGATTATAAACGGTACGAAAAAGCATAATGGTCAGATGTATGTTGTTTGTGAGTTGTATAAACGAGGACTAATAATAGACTGAGATCTGAGCAAATTGAGGGGGAACAACATATGCCATTTATAGAAGAAACTTTTGAAACTGCACTTATAGAAGAATTCACATCCAAAGGATACCACCATGTATATGGACCCAATATCACAAGAGATTACCATCAGGTGATAATTGAGGAATACTTCTACGAAGCGATATTCCGTATTAATTCGGGAATCACAGTCGATATTGCAGAGGAAGCATTTAAGCAGATACGTAATATAGGGCTGGTTAAACTTGCTGAGATTAATCAAGCATTTCATAAGCTTCTGATAGAGGGGGTCTCTGTTCCCTATCGTCAAGGTCATGAAAACCATACGTTTCAGGTTAAATTGATCGACTTTTTAACCCCTAAAAACAATGATTTTCACGTAATTAATCAGTATACTGTAATGGAATTCAAGACAAAGAGACCGGACATTGTAATCTTTGTTAATGGTATTCCAATGGTGCTTTTTGAACTAAAAAGTGCTGTGTCAGAGGATGCCACGATGGAATATGCATATAACCAAGTGAAGAATTATCAGATGGATATTCCTTCGCTTTTTCACTATAATGCTTTCAATGTAATATCAGATGGTGTAAATGCCAGCATGGGAACTATAACAGCAGACTATACCAGATATATGACTTGGAAATCAAAAGACGGTGAACCACCTACAAAGGAATTTAATCCGATTAGCGTCCTAATGGAAGGAGTCTTCAAAAGGGAACGCCTATTAGATATTATCCGGAACTTTATTGTATACCAAGAAGTAAAGGGCAAGACCGTCAAGATCGTGGCAGGATATCATCAATATTTTGCAGTAAGAAAAGCAGTAGAAAGAACAAAGCTGGCGCTGGAGAAGAATGATAAGAAGGTTGGTGTTGTTTGGCATACGCAAGGAAGCGGAAAGAGCTTTTCTATGGTGTTTTATACCGGATTAATTGTAAGTGATCCGGCGTTCAGTAATCCGACTATTGTTGTCCTTACTGATCGAAATGATCTGGACAGCCAGCTATATAATACATTTGCTGCATGTTCTAAGCTTCTTTTAAGACAAGAGCCCAAACAGGCACAGGACAGAATAAACCTGAAGGATCTTTTAACCGTTAATGCTGGTGGAATTGTGTTCACTACCATTCAGAAGTTTGAGGAGAGTCCAGAAGTATTGACCGATCGTAAAAATGTTATCTTCATAGCAGATGAAGCACATCGGTCACAGTATGGCTTGGATGCTAAAATGAACCGTGAAACTGGTGAATGGAAGTATGGCTATGCTAAGAATATGCGTGATGCATTGCCCAATGCCACATTTATAGGATTTACAGGTACACCGATCGATAAAGATGATAAATCTACGGTTGAGATTTTTGGAGATTATATTGACGTATACGATATGACTCAAGCAGTTGAAGATGGAGCAACGGTTCCGATTTATTATGAAAATCGTACAGCAAAGCTAAAACTAGATGAAGACATTCTCAAGCAGATCGATACGGAATACGGTAAGATGAGCGATGAAACCTCAGAGATCATCATTGAGAAGTCCAAGAAGGATCTTTCCAAATTTGAGACCATTATTGGATCAAAACAAAGACTGGATATGCTAGCAAATGACATCATAGCTCACTATGAGGATCGAAAGTATGTACTGACTGGAAAAGCAATGATCGTCTGCATGTCGCGAAAGATTGCAATTGACCTGTATAATGTGCTTTTACAGAAACGACCGGGTTGGGACAAGATGGTCAAGGTTGTTTTGACTGAAAGCAACAAGGATGATGAGTCATGGCATGATATTGTAGGCAATAAAGAATACCGTAAAGAACTTGCTATTGAGTTTAAGGATGAGAAGAGCGAATTTAAGATAGCAATCGTTGTCGATATGTGGTTGACCGGTTTCGATGTACCATCGATGGCAACGATGTATATCGATAAACCCATGAAGGGGCATAATTTAATGCAAGCAATTGCTAGGGTCAACCGAGTATATAAAGATAAAGAAGCAGGTCTTATCGTTGATTACATAGGAATGGCAGCAGAACTGAAAACCGCTTTGAACCAATATACAAATCGTGATAAAGATAAGGTTCCTGATTTGAGTAAAGCGTTACAGATCGCACTTGAAAAGCTAGAAGTAATGAGAGACTTTTTCTATGGATTTGATTATACCTATTTCTTTGGCGAATCCAATAAGGAGCGACTAGACATTTTGCTCAAGGGCGTAAATTATATTCTAGGGCATGAAGAGGAAGAGAAGAAGATATTCATACGAGAAGCAACTGCATTGAGTCAAGCGGAAATCTTATGCCGAAGTTTATTATCAGAAGATATTAAAAAAGAAATCGAATATTTTAAAGGCGTGAAAGCTGGAGTGTGTAAAGTCACTACCGGAAGAGGACTGACTGCCAATGAAGTGAATTCTAGAATTGAAGCTATCCTGGAACAGGCTATCCAACAGGATGGTGTGATTAATGTATTCACAGCAGCTGGAAAGAAGAATCCGGAGATTTCACTTCTCTCAGATGAATATATGAAAAGTATCCGTAATATGAAACACAAGAACATAGCCGCTGAGCTTTTAAGAAAACTTCTCGAGGATAACATCCGTGTCATGGGAAGAACAGGTGTGGTACAGGCGGAACTATTTTCAAAGAAAATCAAAGCATTGCTTAAGCAATATAATAATCGTTTAATCACAAGTACGGAAGTTATTGAGGAGCTGCTAAAGCTATCGGAAGAGATGGTGACTTCCTATGCAGAAGGTGAGACGAAAGGATTATCGGTGGAGGAATATGCGTTCTACAATGCATTGGTTGCCGATCCTAAGGTATTACAGGAGATGCAGGACTCTGTACTTGTTGATATGGCTCATGAGTTAACGGATATGATACGGAAGAATAGAACCGTTGACTGGGACAAGAAGGAATCTGCTAGAGCTGCTATGAGATCTATGGTTAAGCGGTTGCTTAGAAAGTATAAGTATCCTCCGGAGCAAGCACAGGGGGCTATTGATATTGTGATTAAGCAGGCAGAGCTGATGAGTAGTAATATGGAGCTTAATTGAAATAGCAAAAGTGGGGTGATGGGATGAATAAATATCGTTTGTCAATCATGATAGTTTTAATAATTATGGTTTTTCTATATATGCTTGGATTTGTTGGGATTTCAAACGTAACAAACTTTGCATTTACCCTTTCGGCATTGGTTTTTAGCATCTCATCTGCCATTGATACTTTCGCAAAGGATAATAGTGCTGAGCAAATTTTTAGATTTGTATTGGATACATTGGCAATCTGTGTTGCGGTTATCGTACCCAATTTATCCGATACCCAATTAATCAAGGATATAATGGATTCGCTAGATACAAACGTATTATTGTTAATGGCACTATTTTTTACAATGGCAGGGCAGTGGGCAACTGAAATAAAACTAAAAGATATTCAAAAGAAAAATCAAAAGTGAGGTGATTAGTGGTGTTTACGAAAAATGATTTATGTGAATTAAAAGTCCATAGTGTTAATGACATAAATATGTCAAATTGGCAAATAACATATACAATTGATATGTTAACAACTGTTAATAATAAGTTTGATGTATTGAGTAAAATCAATGATTTGATTAATCAAGGAATTAAAAAAAGTAATATTTTCGTCACTGATAAATCTTTCTTAATATCCACTAATTACAAGACGTATTTTGAAAAAGGGGACATATTAAAAAATACTCCCAATATGATTATTAAGATAGCTAGTATTGGACGCATGATAACTATGGAATACAATGAAGATATGGTGAAAATAAACTGTTTAATAGCATATTACAAGAGACTAAATTCAATTATGAATGATAATCTTGGATGTAGGCTGAGAGGACAGTATTTATCGGAAAGCTATACAAGGATATTTAATGGTAATTTAGAAATAGCGTATGCAACCATTACCCAAGGTGCAAAACAGCAAGTTTCAGATATATTTGAAAGATACTTATCGCCAGACTATAAAAAAATGAATAGAATTATCGAGAAGATTGAGCAAGAAAATGACAAACAATATAAGAAAAATAGATCGCAGTTTGAAAAAAGTGCGGTTGAAAGTGTAAGGAAATTTGAACAAGCTTTTAACAGATTAGACAGACCGATTCTTGGAGTTTATGATGAAAATGAGCATTCATTTAAAATTATAAATACAGATCAAATGTATAAGAATGGAGAAGAGTCAGATAAGCAAATAAAACTTAAATCCATATCAAAGAACAGTCCAGTTCTAATAGCATTATTAGTTACAGGTACAATGCTCAGCTTTATTGGATATCTCGTGTTCCGAGATCATAAAGTTAGCAATGAAGTTGTAAACAATGAAATGTTAGATATCCCGCAAGACCAGAAGGAATTGATAAATAATATATTTTGTAATAAAGATGGGGTTATATTTAGTGAAGAAACGAATAATCATAAAATGGATAACTATTTAGTAGATGCACAACTGATGTCGATAATTGAGAAAAATCTTAGCAAATTAGAGAATATCACCAATAATAAAAAGGTGCATTTGGAGATAACAGATAAGATAAATTACTAGTACGCAGAATGATGCTAAACAATCATTGATATAGTTTGTTGAATTAGGGTCATTTACATATGATTTTATAGTCTCCCTCCAGTCGCCTGTCAAGGCTACCATATGCCTCCTAATAAAGCGAAAAAGCGCCTTATGGGCGCTAAATTACATACCGACAGCTATCACGAATTAATCATACTTGCCTATACCTGCCGAATAAAAAATCACCGGTACTTAATCGTGATAATGATCAACCCAAGATATCACCGCATTCCCACCACCCATCCTGGCGATTATCGCCTCCCCATATGACACATAAAAAGAGCATCAGCCCACAAGCTGATGCTCTTAATCATTCTACAGCGGATAACGGGAATCGAACCCGCGTCTCAAGCTTGGGAAGCTCGCATTCTGCCAGTGAACCATATCCGCATATTTCTATTTTATCTTTTCCAATCCAAATGTCAATAACCAATCGTAAAAAACAGGTCAAAATTATCTCTGCAAACAGGACTAAAAAATATATAGATGGAAATAATAAGGTTGTAATTTTATAATTACATTTCCCGTAACTGGAAACTGGTACAGCATTCTGAAAATACCTTCCCAAATTATCTGGCCTGATTTCTCTGATACATCAATGGTCAAGCCTCGGTGTAGCCCCACTATACCTGCGTTTGTCCATTACTGTCTCAGTAAAATCATTCACAGAAATTTGTAAAGGTATTTCGAGAATGCTGTATCAGGAAAAAGGATGGTACATCATACGCATTAACGGGGTATGAAGCTGCTTCAGGAAGGTAAATGTAAAAAATATCATGAAGATACGGGTGGAAAAATGCTTTAAGAGTTTTTAAAATACCCAAACTCTTCTGTATAAATGAATTATTATCGGAGAAAAATATTAACGAGGTGATAACAGTGAAAAAGAACAAATTTTCTGAGTTTTTCAAGGGAAAAGGTTATTATGTGTTATTGTTTGTCGGCGTGGTAGCAATTGCTACCGTTGCTTTTATCGGCTCCCAATTATCCTCTGATCAAAATTCCGAGGAGCAGCAATATGTGGACCTGAATGATACTCAAGATAACACAACGACTGGTGAAGACAATAACCAGGTGGCTGAGAATAACCCGGTATCGGATGAAATTGTTAATAGTGCAAGCAATTCAACGGAAGATACCGCAGCAAATGATGATGCAGGGCAGGAGGTTGCCGGCAATGATGTGGAATATGACGATTATTCCAATGTGTCGGGCGGCACGGAGCAGGCATCGGCGGCTGACACAACAGATGATGCAGTCGAGACATCAGGTAATAAGGTAGAACCGGATAATACCGCAGCACTCGAGGCACTTTCCTTTAATACGGAGGATGGTCTGCTGTGGCCGGTTCAGGGCAATGTAATTATGGACTACAGTATGGAGCATACTACGTATTTCGCTACATTAATGCAGTATAAATGCAATCCGGCAATCATTATCGATGCAGAGGTGGGAGAGGATGTATTGGCGGCTACGGACGCAGTAGTGACCGCAATTGATGCAGATAATGAGGAGACCGGCTATACCGTGACAATGAGTATCGGTGATGGCTACAGTCTGATATACGGACAGCTTGACAAGAACAGTGTATCCTTACAGGTGGGAGACAGTGTGAAGGAAGGCGATGTAATCGGAATCATCGCTAAACCTACAAAATACTATACGGTAGAAGGCAGTAACCTGTATTTTGAAGTAACACAAAACGATGAAACCGTAAATCCTATGTTGTATTTACGTTAAGCTGATTTTAAAATTATTTTACTTGTCATGAATTAAAAACGAGTGAGAACGGCTAATTAAGCGTCTCACTCGTTTTTTTTATTCATGGCAAGTGAAACGATTTGTCGTTTCATCTTGTTGATATTAGATATCCTTTTTCCTTAAGAGCCTGGTCAATCCGGTCCAGTCTTTCCTCTGAATCGGCCTCCACAGTATGCTGGTGAATGCCATCTGTCAATTCCTTTAGCGGTACAATTTTTTTCTCCCTAACCTTACGAACAAAGTCATACACATCCTGGCGGTTGCGTATAATAAGTGCAGTAGTAATTTCCCCGTATATTTCGTGGGTAACCAGAACGTCCAATATCTTACCGCCGTTATCTACGATGGTGCAAAGCTCATCCTCAATCTGCTCGGTGGTATGCCTTACCTTGTAAATACGCTTCACACGAGTGCTGTCCGCCGGATAAATCAGATAGCCTCGGGTGGTGGAAATGATATTAAGCTCTGCGGCACGGAGCAGGGCGATATCTTGAACGATAACCTGACGGCTTACGCCAAGGCGCCTGGAAAGCTCTCCACCGGAAATCGGCTCGCCATTTTCTTTAATTATTTTAACCAGATGTTCCCTGCGCTTGCTACCTTCCATTCATCCACCTTCTTTATTGACTTATGCCGTTACCAGCATATATAATAAACTATTATATAATGACAGTAACAAAATGGCAAGGCCTTTGGTATGCAGGTCAGGATAAGCGCAAGCGGAAAGAGGATGGGAAATGTTTCGTTTATGGGCAAAGGTATTTAAGGAAAATCGTATGATAAAGGATATGGTGGTGTGTAATGACAGTGAAGACCTGCGCAGGACCCAGAAAATATTTCTGGCAATAGATGAAATCTGCCATGCCTATGATCTGTCAAAGCCAATCTGGCTTAAGACTACCATAGAAGATTTTAAGAAGCATGATAAAGCAAGATTTACACAAGACAATTTTATAGAACCGATTGAATTTGATTATCTTGAGATACATGTAATTGAGGAAGGCTGATATTGTTATGCAGGAAGGTCCGGTGAGAGGATGATAAAAAAATACCTCCTTATTGCCGTCATATTGTTATCAGTAGTATTTTTGACGGCCTGCGGGAACAAAGACAGTCAGGCCCTTCTCAGGGAGCGGCAGGAAGATATAACAGGTGCGGTTTTACCAACCCTGGTGCCCGGCTTGACAAAGGCACCGTCAGTGACAGAAAGAGTTACAGGAACGATGAAGGCTCCGACAAGCGGCTTGGAGCAGGAAGACTCTGATATCACAATGACGGAGGGAGATTTGATGGGAGCAATCGCAGAGGATATCTCTAAGGAATTCTACTATGAAGAGCTTTCAGAGGAAGTGATTGAAAGAATACAGGGAAAATCCTATAAGGAGGATTGCGATGTCCCATATAGCGAGCTTCGTTATGTCAGGGTGCTGTACCAGGGCTTTGATGATAAGCCTCACAGGGGGGAACTGATTGTGAATAAGGCAATTGCGGAGGATATCGTTGATATTTTCCGGGAGCTGTATGATTTAAAATATCCGATTGAGCGGATGGTGCTGGTCGATGAATACGACGGGGATGATAATGCCTCAATGGAAGCCGACAATACCTCCTCCTTTAACTACCGCAAGGTGGACGGGGCACAGCATCTGTCGCTTCACAGCTATGGCCTGGCGATTGATATCAATCCTCTCTATAATCCCTATGTCAGAACCATTGACGGAGAAAAGGTAGTAACCCCGGAAAATGGTTCAAAGTATGCGGACCGCTCCCTTGATTGTGAATATTATATCGACACGGAGGATGCCTGCTACAAGGCATTTACAAAACGTGGCTTTACCTGGGGAGGGTCATGGATTAATTCGAAGGACTACCAGCATTTCCAGAAGAAGCTTGATTAAAAAGATAAAGATGATATAATAAAAGCGGAAATATTGAAGCAAAATCAAGTCATTATGAACGGCATACGTTAATTTATGGAGGGGTGTATGAGGCGTATCTTAGTCACAGACCAGGACAAAGAGATATTCTCACTGATTAAGAAAGCACTGCAGAAAAATTATGAGGTGGCATCCCTCCCGGAAGATACAGAATTAATTGAGTGTTTAAGAATGCAGCCGGCAGATTTACTGCTGCTTACCGTACCAGAGACAGATGCCGGTGGATACGATGCCTGGGAAATGATAAAAAGAGTGCCGGAGCTGTCAGAAAAGCCAGTTATTATTCTTGCTGACCGGAGTGACAATGAGCTGGAGCAGAGGGCCCTTTCCCTGGGAGCTGCGGATTATATCAGACTCCCGGTAAGTGCCGACTTATTGCTGCACAGAGTAAATGCCGGCCTTGAGCTGGCCGAGCTTCGCAGAGAAAGACCCTATGTTGAGAAATATCAGGATGCTATATCCATCAGCTTTGCGGAGCTGGTGGAATGCAGGGATGAGACAACCGGGGGACATTTGAAAAATACCACCAGGTATTTTGAAATCCTGCTTCGGGCAGCTATGGAAAGCGACGCCTATAAGGTGACCATATCGCCGGAGGATGTGGGTGCACTGCTGCGTTCGGCTTCGCTGCATGATATTGGTAAGATAGGCATTAATGATGAAATTCTTCGTAAGGGTTCTTCCCTCAATGATAATGAATTTGAATATATGAAGACACATACCACTCTGGGAAAGCAGGCCTTTGACAAGATAATCAAAGAGACGGGCGGCACCAGGTGGCTATATTTTGCCAGGGACATGGCCTATTGCCATCATGAACGCTGGGATGGCACAGGGTATCCCAACGGGCTGAAGGGGGAGGAAATCCCCTTTTATGCGAGAATGCTCATGATAGCCGATGTTTATGATGCCCTGACCTCCAGACGTGCATATAAAGAGGCATTTCCCCACCGGAAGGCAATGAAGATTATAATTGAAGGAAGGGGAAGCTATTTTGATCCCGGTTTGGTTGATTTGTTTATTAAGGTAAATCATAAGTTTGAAGAAATGCTGGCCTGGAACAAGCAGGCGTAAGGAAGAGGGCGGTGTCCGGTTACAGGGAAAGGCACACCGCAGAAAGGAAACAGCCTATGTCATACACGGCACTTTATCGAAAGTTTCGGCCCGACAGCTTTACCGATGTCAAGGGGCAGGAGCATATCGTAACAACATTAAAGAATCAAATCATGGCGGGCAGAATCGGACATGCCTATCTTTTTTGCGGCACCAGGGGAACAGGCAAGACGACCATTGCCAAGCTGATGGCAAAGGTGGTAAACTGTGAGCACCCGGTGGAGGGAAGTCCCTGCAATGAATGCCGGATGTGCAGAGCGATTGCGGCAGGGACCTCCATGAATGTCATTGAAATAGATGCAGCCTCCAATAATGGTGTGGATAATGTACGTGAAATTGTGGAGGAGGTAAGATATTCTCCTACGGAAGGCCGTTACAAGGTCTATATTATAGATGAGGTCCATATGCTTTCGGCGGGAGCCTTCAATGCATTGCTTAAAACGATTGAAGAGCCGCCGTCCTATGTGATATTCATTCTTGCCACCACAGAGGTTCATAAGATACCGGTCACCATCTTATCCAGGTGTCAGCGGTATGATTTTCGGCGGATTACAATAGATACGATAACAGACCGCCTGTCGGAGCTGATGCAGGCAGAGAATATTGAGACCGAGGAGAAGGCGCTGCGTTATATTGCACGAGTTGCCGACGGTTCTCTGCGTGACGCTCTAAGCTTGCTGGATCAGTGCATCTCCTTTTATCTTGGCAGGAAGCTGACCTATGACAATGTGCTGGAGGTACTGGGAGCAGTAGATACCCAGGTATTTGCAAAAATGCTGGCAGCCATTAAGCGTCAGGAGGTGTCCGGTTGTATTCGGCTGTTAGAGGAGATAGAAAGCAGCGGACGGGAGCTTGGACAGTTTATTATAGATTTTATCTGGTATCTTCGTAACCTGCTCCTGATTAAGACGACAGAAAACGTATCGGATATCATCATAGAGGTTTCAACCGAAAATCTTGCTCTTCTTAAGCAGGAGGCGGAAGGAATAGAGGAGCTGGCTCTGATGCGATATATCCGTATATTCTCAGAGCTGTCCAACCAGATACGGTATGCCACCAGAAAGCGGGTGCTGCTCGAGATTGCTCTGATTAAGCTTTGTAAGCCGGAGATGGAACAAAACCTTGATTCCATAACCGCACGTCTTAAGCTTCTTGAGGAGAAGCTGGAGAACGGAGTGACGGTGAATGCAGTAATGATGCAGGACCAGAAGGAAGCCTCTCTGGGAAAGCCTGCCGAAAAGAAGCCGCAGATTTTGCCGGAAGCATTACCCGAGGATATTAAGGAGGCAGCCCGAAGCTGGAAAAGCATCATAGGCCAGGTGGGAAGAAAAGCCCCTGCACTTGGCTCAGTGCTGCAAGGGGCAACCCTTAGTGTGGATGGAGGTAATAGCCTGATGATTGTAGTGAACGATTCTCTGGACAAGGACCTCATCGAGCGGGAGCCACATATCCAGTTGATTAAGGATACTTATGCACAGCTTCTTCATAAACAGGTTCCGATCAGCGTAAGATATATTGACAGGAATAAGGAGCGTATGGAGGAAGTGCCGGATTTGACCAAGCTGATTAAGGTCCCGATTGAATATGAATAAAAATCAAGAAAATGCCTTATTTGCATCGTTTGATTGAAAACTGCTTAAGGATATGATAAAATAAGGCGGATAAAACCATGGCAGTGGATTGCACTGGATATTAATATATTTGGAACAACAAAGGGAAAATAGTCGGTGGAACAAGGCATCCCTTCGGCACTTAATTAGGAGCAAACATCTATTAATAACAGAAAGGAAATTAGTATATGGCAAAGCATGGTGGATTTCCGGGCGGCGGTATCCCGGGTAATATGGGCAATTTAATGAAACAGGCACAGAGAATGCAAAAGCAGATGGAGGAAAAGACCAAGGAGCTGGAGGAGAAGGAATACGAGGCAAGTGCCGGAGGCGGTGCGGTTACAGTTAAGGTATCCGGTAAGAAGGAGATTGCTTCCGTCAAGCTTTCCAAGGAAGTGGTTGATCCCGATGATATCGAGATGTTAGAGGACTTGATTGTGGCAGCAGCCAATGAGGCCCTTCGTAAGATGGACGAGGATTCCTCTTCTACAATGAGTCAGCTGACCGGAGGCCTTAGCGGTATGGGAGGCTTCCCCTTCTAGAATATCCATAAAGAGCTTACACATGGTAAGGGCATGAATTAACCCCGGTCATATTGACCGGGGTTTAAATTATTCATTCTCTGCAATAAAGGTGATAGCTTTTCCAGACCAGAAGTCGGGGGTAAAATTAACCTCAAGTTCCTTCCAATCTTTTGATACTTCATATCCAATCACACCATTCATTTAAAATGTAAACAAGAACCATAGAAGAATCTTATGGTTTAATATGATGGAATCATGTTAAGTTTGATGAGCAGAGCCGTAGATGGGATAAGGTTGGCGATAAATAAATGAGAAATGCGAAATCTATAAAATGCTTGAAAACAGGCACCTTTTAGGGTATGATAAATCAAGATAAAAGGAGCGGAGACTAATGGATTATTACAGTAGGCAAATCAGTAAGTTAATAGAGGAGCTGTCAAGACTTCCGGGAATTGGAACTAAGACGGCGCAGAGATTGGCCTTTCACATTATTAATATGTCGGAGGAGCAGGTGAATGCCCTGTCGGCATCCATGATGGAGGCAAAAAAGAATATTCGTTACTGTAAGGAATGCCTTACGATTACGGATAAGGAGCTTTGCCCGATCTGCTCTTCCCCGGGAAGAAATAAGCGTCAGATTATGGTCGTAGAGAATCCCAGGGACCTGGCTGCCTATGAGAAGACCGGCAAGTTCGAGGGAGTCTATCATGTTCTGCACGGTGCTATCTCTCCCATGCTTGGCATCGGTCCGGCGGATATAAAGCTGAAAGAGCTGATGCTGCGTCTTCAGGGGGATGTGGATGAGGTAATCATTGCAACCAACTCAAGCCTTGAAGGGGAAGCGACGGCGATGTACTTGAGCAAGCTGATTAAGCCTGCCGGTATTAAGGTCAGCCGGATCGCCAGCGGCATTCCGGTGGGCGGGGACCTTGAATATATAGATGAGGTTACGCTGCTTCGGGCCTTGGAAGGAAGAATAGAACTGTAGAAGTGTGGATAAAATTTCAGACCTAGATAGGGCATTAAACCGCCCCGTCTCAGGCCTGTTTTTTTACCCAAAGCATATATCATAAAATGTACAATCAGACCGCAGCCGTTGTAACTCTGTTTTTTCAAAGCAGAAAGTAACACACGGATAATGTCCCATGTGCGAGAGAAAGGGGCAGCGGAGAGCAATTACGCATATTTAAATCGCCGGCTTTTGGTATTCGTAAATCCGAATGCACAGTTCAAGAAAAAACAGATTCTCATGATTTTGAAGCGATAACCGAGTTAAGGACTCTATTTTATCCAAACGGTAAAGTAAGGACTGACGGTGCAGATGAAGGGTGCGTGAGGTTTCACTGATATTATAATTATTCTGGCAAAAGCACTTCAGGGTTTCCAGAAGATTGGTATGCTTCGTGATATCATATTCCTGAATTCTCTTCAAGGTATACATTGCCATATTCATAATATCTTCATTGATGCACAGATTATATAAAATGACATTCCAGTTGGAAAGACGGTAATAGCTCCTCATATTGGAGGGGACGGTTTTCAGACAGTAATCCAGCGCAATCTGTGCATGGTAATAGCTGGTTCCCAATTCGTTGACGGGAACTCCTGTTTCATCATATCCCCAGGCAAAATGATAGGAGCTGAAGGCATGCTGCAAATATGCCTCTACCGAATCCAGGAAAGACTCTGCCAAAGTCTCGTGTATATTGCTGCTTTGAAGAAAGATGATCAGCATATAATCCGGAAAGGAGGTTATGACGGAGAGAGCCTTTTCTTCGGCGATCATCGAAATATGCTCCTGGATCACATTACGCTCATATACATTGCTGTTATGATTCATTAAATGTCCCAAAATACAGATATAGTCACAGGAAGTATCCAAATCCACCGATTTCGCCTGATGATAAAGCTCATCGTCGGAAGTAAATTCATTAAAGGAAAGCTTTCGGACAAAAGCTTCCCTGATCAGCATTCTATTCTGGGCCTTGCCCCATATTCCCCTCAATGTTTCTTCAATTATTTCACCGAATTTCTGATTCCAGGGACTGATTAATATCGGAAAATTGCTGTCATTGAAATTATCCCGGATGATATTCAGCACATAGAGCTCCTCCGGTGGGAAGGCAAATACAAGCGCCGCAGCACCGGAATCAATAATACTCTGTATAAATCGGCTGAGTTCTTCCGGATTGTTCCGGATGGATAGTGCCGTTGAAAGCTGCAGTTCATTCTGACGTATGAAATTCTCAACCGGAACTTCAATTATGGAAACGTAATTAATATGTACCTTCTCCGGATTCCGAATCGGATATAGTAAATTAATTTTTCTTGTGCTGTTAAAATTCAGGAATTCAGTTAAGTTTATCATTAGTAACTCTCCATAGAAATAGGTATTCATACAAATTGTAAAAAATAATGAAGACAATATTTATACAGTATGAATGTTGATTTATTAATAACGATATTATATCATAAGTCATTATAAATATATAATACAAATTCGACAAAGATGTTAGAAAAATCTGACATCTTTGTCTTTGTTTTTAAGGAGATGAAAAATTATGGAAAAAGACACGAAAATTATACATGCAGAGCAATACCGGGATCCTGTTTACGGAAGCCATGTGAGTCCACTGTTTCAAACCTCTACCTTTGTCCTTCCGAATTTTGACGAAGCTGTGCGTCTTAATCAGAATATTGACCAGAGCTTTGTATACAGCAGGTTCGGAAATCCTACGGTTCATGAATTCGAGAAAAAGCTGGCATATCTTGAGCATGCACAGGATGCGCTGGGAACAGCGTCAGGGCTGGGAGCTATCTCCACCGTGGTCATGTCTCTCGTTAAGGCGGGAGATCACATCATCTTCGGAGATGTGATCTATGGCTGTACCTTTGCATTGTTTACAAAGATACTGCCTCTTTATCAGGTGGAGTATACCATTACGGATACCACGGTTGCGCAGAAGGTAAGGGCTGCGATCAAGCCAAATACGGTTCTGGTATATGTGGAGACTCCGGCAAATCCTACGCTGAAGATATCGGATATAGAGGCAATTGCCGAGGTGCTGAAGGAGCATGAGAAAATCAGGCTGGTGGTTGACAGCACCTTTGCATCCCCCTATCTTCAGAATCCCCTGCTGCTGGGTGCGGATGCTGTGATTCACAGCGCAACAAAATACATTAGCGGGCACGGGAATGTAACGGCAGGGGTAATAGCCGGAAGCAAAGAAATGATCGACCGCTGCCGTATGCCGTTTCTGCAGTGCTTCGGTGCGGTGCTTGATCCCTTTGCAGCCTGGCAGCTGATGAACGGCTTAAAAACCCTGGCTGTGAGAATGAGACGGCATTGCGAGAATGCAATGAAGCTTGCTGAATTCCTTAGCCAGCATCCAATGGTTGAGCATGTGTATTATCCGGGACTTAAGGAGCATCCGGGGCACGAGGTGGCAAAAAAGCAGATGAACGGCTTCGGAGGCATGATGAGCGTGGATATAAAGGGCGGAGTGGATTCGGTAAGGCTGGTAATGAACAACGTAAAAGTATTCAGCCTGGCCACCAGCCTCGGTAATGTTGATTCGCTCATACAACATTCCCCTTCCATGAGTCATTTCGACATGACACCGGAGCAAAGACACGCCGTCCATATTTATGACGGACAGGTAAGGTTATCCGTTGGTATCGAGGATTCAAGGGATCTGATTGAAGACCTTAATCAGGCGCTTGAGATTGCCCGCCAGAACTTAAAGGGCTGATTGCACTAAAGTCTGGATTCAGGGCCTTTAGCGGGAATGGAGGTTTTTATGGGAAGTGTTTATAATGTAATTCTTAAAATAATGCCGGAACGTAGGGAATGTCCTGTTATTACCTTCCGACAGGCCGGAGACGGATTCCTTGAGGTTTGCTATGGTCAGGCGGAAGCATCCTCTAAGAAAACCATCCGTGACATAATCTTAAGGGCGATCCGGGTTATCATTATAAATAAGCAGGTGAAGGAGCAGAGGCTTTCCGGATTGATTGAGACAGTGCCGGGTGCCGAAAGTCTCCTGTACGTTTATGATCCGCTAAAGCTGGACCGTAACCGTCTGATTGAGTTTATTTCAGGGCTGGAGACCCGGCTTAAATCAATCAATGAATGTGTGTTTGAAACAAGACTGTTTCAAATGCCCCTGGCATTTGACCATTCCGATATCAAAAAATCCATCAAAAAATATCTCGAGAGCATCAATCCGGAGGCCTTTTATTGCATGAATAACAGCAACCTGGAATATATTGCTGCCTACAACGGAATGTCTGTTGGGGAGCTTAAGCGCAGATTTCTGGGGACGCAGTGGCTGGTCACCATGGTAGGCTTCTTTCCGGGGCTTCCCTATTATTATCCGCTGAGCCCCTCCGGTGCATTAACCTGTCCAAAATATAATCCTGCGCGTACCTGGACTCCGGAAGGCGCGGTGGATTTGGCCGACTACTGTTCCACGATATT
This sequence comes from Bacillota bacterium, assembly GCA_023407175.1. Next base: position 49,446 of record JAEYMU010000031.1, on the reverse strand, counting down.
CGGAGTGGAATCAAGCGGCGGATACCAGCTGATCGGCAAGACAGTTCCGATATTTCAGGCGTATCCAACACATAAGCAATTTACGGAGAGGCCGAATTTGTTCCGTCCAACGGATATCATACAATTTTATGAAGCTAAGGAAGAAGAGATAGATTCGGCTTATGAGCTGGTGAAGAAAGGCGCATGGGAATATTCCATCAGAAAAATTGATTTTTCCGTAGCCGAGTGGCTGGCCATGTATCAATCGCAGGGGGCAGCCGCCAGGGAGCTGGCGCGTATGCAGGAAGCAGGGCGCAATCAAACCCAGTCAATTTAGCAGGGGATGAACAGCTGTCATCCGCAGGGCAGATTTGTGCTGATGCCAAATTCACGGATTTGCGGCAGAGGGAGGGTTTCTATGGCAGTAATTTTACAGTCAGGCATACAAACATTAATACAGGACTGGAACGGACGGGTCGGTTATATGGATATTGGCATTGCCCGTTCAGGCTTTATGGACCATTACGCAGGCAGGCTGGCCAATCTTCTGGCAGGTAATCCGCTCAATACTGCCGCACTGGAAATTACGGCAGGCGGAGTTGAAATTGAATTTGAAGAAAAGGCAGTGGTTGCATTAACAGGTGCAGATCTGGGGGCCACACTGAACGATGGTAAGCTGGAAATGAATATGGCAGTCCGGGTTAAGCCGAAGGATGTATTGAAAACAGGATATCTAAGCAATACCACCCTGGGGTTTCGTCAATATCTCACCGTATCCGGAGGAATCATTACGAAGGATTATCTGGGCAGTAAAGCAACCGCCGTATACGGAAGCTTCGGAGGCTATCAGGGGAGGGCATTAAAATCAGGTGACTCGCTAAGCTTTGGCAAATCCACGTTAAGAGCGAGATTAAATGCAGGGAAAAGGGTTAAGGAGGCATATCTTCCGCCCTATTCCCATCAATGGATCATGCGGGTTCTGCCCGGACCCGATACCTCACCGGACTTTTTTACAGAGGAGGGAATGGATCAATTCTTTGAGACAGAGTACAAGGTGACAGAAGCGGCCGACCGCTCCGGAATACGTCTGAAGGGACCGAAGCCTGTCTGGAATCCTCAGCGCATGATGGCCGGAGGGCATCCCTCCAATATCGTAGACCATGGGTATCCGGGTCCTGGCTGCATTAATGTCAGCGGCGATACCCTGATTATTTTTCCCCGGGAGTGCCCGACTTCGGGCGGATATGTCTGTCCGTTTTCCATCATATATGCCGATCAGTGGATGGTGGGTCAGATTGTACCTCTGAAGGATACGGTGAAATTCTGCTGTGTTACCCCGGAAGAGGCCATTGAATTAAGAAAGCAGCAAAATAGTATATTTACAAAAGCTTCATGTTTAAAGTAGAAAGCAGGTGAAAGAATAGTATGGGAAGCTTCCAGGTAGTATTAAATGCAGATATGGGAGAGAGCTTTGGGTGTTATGTGATGGGAAAGGACGAGGAGCTCATGCCGTATCTTTCCGCTGTAAATCTGGCCTGCGGTTTTCATGCAGGTGATCCGGTGGTTATGTATCATTCTGTGCAGAATGCAAAGAAGAATGGAATCAGTATCGGAGCCCATCCAGGGTTTAAGGATTTGCAGGGCTTTGGACGCAGAATGCTTTGCATAAGTGAAGAAGAATTGTATACGGATTTAATGTACCAGTTTGGAGCGCTGGACAGCTTTATTCGCAGGGAAAAGGCTGTGCTGACCCATGTATGTCCCCATGGACTTCTTGATCCGCTTGTATCCAATGAAGAAAAATACGGCAGGGTTATGATTCGGGCGATTAAGGAGTATAAGCCGGATATGGTGCTGATTATTGAGGAAAACTGTCTGCTGGCCAGATTGTGTGAAGAAGAGGGAATACGGGTGGCCTGTGTGGGGTATCCGGATCTGGAATACGATTCGGACGGCAATATGATAATCACACAGAAGAAAACGAAGCTTGATCCGCAGAAAATAGCGCAGCAGTCGCTGCGCATGGTTAAGGATCATCAGCTTATGAATGTGGAGGGGAGGCTGTTTCCGATAAAAGTCCAGGTACTGTGCTTCCACAGTGATGTGCCTAACAGCCTGGAAATCCTTAAGGCCGTACGCTTCGTATTATTGGAGAACGGGGTGGATATCGTTTCATTTTAATTAAATATAGAATTATTATCATAATCCGAATGCAATGGTGTAGAACAGATTTTTATGCCGTTGCATCTTTTTTTGGGCTGAATGCGAAATAAAAATAAAGGGAGGAGATGAGGTATGAATAATTTCGTAATAGCAATTACTAGGACCTGCGGCAGTGGCGGTACATCAATCGCAAGAATGTTATGTAAGGATTATAACATCAGAATGTATGATAAGGAGCTTATGCGACTGGCTTCCCAGGACAGCGGGATTAATGAGGAATTGTTTCTGAATGCCGATGAGGAGGTGAAAAGATCCCATCTCTACAAAGCTTATAAAAAAGTATACAAAGGAGAGCTGATTCCTCCGGAAAGCGGTAATTATGTCTCTGATGAAAATTTGTTCAATTATCAGGCAAAGGTTTTAAAAGAGCTGGCAAAGCATGAATCGTATATCTGCATCGGAAGATGCGCAGATTATGTGCTTAAGGATCTGGCAAATGTGATCAGGGTCTTTATCCATGCGGACTATGACAAGTGTGTGGCACATGAGATGGAACGCTCCAAAATATTAAGAAAAGAAGCAGAGGAATATATCCGGAAAATGGACAAGTACCGGAGTACCTATTACCGATACCATACAGGGAGAGACTGGTATGATGTCCGGAATTACGATTTGAGCATCAATACCCAGGCCCACTGCTTTGAAAAATCTGTCCGCATTATTGAGGATTTTGTTGCAAACATAATGGAAAATAAAAATTAATCAATGAACGGAGCAAAAGCAGGGAGGTAAGAGTGAGTATGGAGGAAATGCTGATAAAGAATGTATCAAAACAATTTAAAGGCATTAAGGCAGTAGAAAATTTCAATGCCCATTTTAAAAGCGGTAAGATTTACGGGCTGATAGGAACAAACGGTGCGGGAAAAAGCACAGTTATAAATATGATTTCAGGCAGCTATAAACCGACCGGCGGTGAAATTCTTTTCGGGGAAGCGCACATTGAAAAAATGCCATCCTATAAAATAGCAAATCTTGGGATAGCAAGAACGTTTCAGAACCTGCGTCTGTTCAAAAATATGACCGTACTTGAGAACATCATTGTAGCGGAGCAGCTTCATTATAAATACAATTTCGCCCAGATGCTGGCCGCGACGGGGAAGTACCGGAGCACGGAAAGGGAGATGAGGGACAGGGCCTATCAGATACTTGAGATCATGGGCATTCAAAAATATGCCTCCCTGATCTCGGGAAATCTGGCCTACGGACACCAGCGCAGGTTGGAGATCGCACGATGCCTGGCCACCAGTCCTAAATTTTTGCTGCTGGATGAACCTGCGGCGGGCATGAACCCGAACGAAAGTCTGACCCTGGTGGATGATATACGAAAAATCAATAAGGATATGGGAATCACTATCTTACTGATAGAGCATGATATGAAGGTTGTCATGAATCTTTGCGAATATATCTATGCGATGGCTTCCGGCAAAGTTATCTCCGAAGGAGACACGAATAAAATACAGAATGATCCGGAGGTAATCAGGGCATATCTGGGAGGAGTTGAGGAAAGTGCTTAGAGTGGAAGATATGGATGTTCACTATGGCAGTATCATTGCAGTCAGAGGGATATCCTTTCAGGTGAATAAAGGTGAAATCGTATCCTTGATCGGAGCGAACGGGGCGGGAAAGAGTACGACACTTAAGACCGTATCCGGACTGATTAAGTCTAAGGCCGGAAAAATTTTCTTTGAAGAGGAAAGCATTGGCAATAAAAACAGCTGTAGCATTGTTAAGAAGGGAATAATTCATGTACCGGAAGGCCGGCAGATCTTCAGTAAAATGTCAGTGGCCGAGAACTTAAGGCTTGGCGGATATAATGTAAGCAGTTCCCAGACTCTTCATAAACGCCGTGATATGGTTTATGAAATGTTTCCGATATTGAAGGAAAGGTACAGGCAATGTGCAGGTACTCTATCCGGCGGTGAGCAGCAGATGCTGGCAATAGCCAGGGGCCTGATGGCAGGACCTAAGATGCTTTTACTGGATGAACCCTCCTTAGGGCTGGCACCGATTGTCGTACAGCAGGTATTTGCCGTAATTAAAAGCCTGAAAGCCGAGGGAATAACGATTCTGCTTGTGGAACAGAATGCATATGATGCTCTCAAGATTTCCGACAGGGCCTATATTATGGAAACCGGTGAAATCGTTATGAGCGGAGCCAGCAGGGACCTGATCGGCAATAAGGAAGTACAGAATGCATACCTGGGAGGTGGACGGTAATGGATTTTTTTATCGGGGTATTGATTAATGGCTTAAAAATGGGAAGCATCTATGCACTTGTTGCGATCGGGTACTCCATTGTATATGGAATACTAAAACTGGTTAATTTTGCTCATGGCGATTTGATGATGATAGCGACCTATGCAGCATGGATTTTGATTTCCAAGGATGCCCCCATCGCAGTGGCTATAGGAGGCGCATTGATCATTACGGTTGTATTTGCTCTTTTGATGGAACGGGCGGCTTACCGTCCCTTAAGAAGTGCGGGACCGGAGGCAACGCTCATGACATCGCTGGCCATATCGTCGTTGCTTCAGAATTTGGCGACACTGATATTTTCACCCCAGAACCAGGCCTTCAAATTGCCGGAATTCTTTTCAAAAAGATATGATTTTGGCAATGTATCGCTCTCTATGATGAACATCCTGACCTTTATCGTTAGCGTCGTTTTATTGATCACGGTTAATATTATAATCAAAAAAACAAAAATCGGTATGGCAATGAGGGCCTGCTCCGATAATCTGGAGGCCTCCAGGCTGATGGGAATCAATATAAATCATGTGATTGTCTTTGCATTTATCATAGGCGGAAGCCTGGCCGGAATAGCAGGTGTCATGTATTCCGGCGAATATGTATCCTTTAGCCCGGATATGGGCTTTATGATTGGAATTAAGGCCTTTGTGGCGGCAGTCATCGGAGGAATCGGAAGCTTTGGGGGAGCGGCCCTCGGCGGATTGCTGTTAGGGCTTCTTGAGATGTTCTTTGCAGGATATCTGCCCACCTCCGTTACCTCCTACAGAACAGCTTTTGTCTTTTTGATATTAATCATAGTTTTACTGGCCAAGCCAAACGGTCTTCTTGGCACCAGCGATGAAAGGAGAAGCTGACAGTGAAGAAAAGAATACATGACAGTTCGATTTTTAAATTTATTCTATTAGTTCTCCTTCCGGTAATGATCCTGTTGGTTTGTCAGTTCAGGTTGCCGAATTATTATTCCATGATGGTCAGCCTGTTCCTGATCAATGTAATTCTTACCGCCAGCCTGAATCTGACCAACGGCTTTACCGGTATATTCTCCATCGGACATGCCGGGTTTATGGCAATCGGAGCGTATGTCGCATCGCTATTAACCTTGAATAAGGAGATGAAGCTGGCCCGTATCGAGAATATACCGGACTGGCTGGCAGGTATCCAGCTGCCGTTTCCTGTTGCGATCATAATAGCAGGTCTGATTGCAATGGCAGTGGCGGCAATTATCGGGTTTCCGGTACTTAGGGCAAGGGGAGATTATCTTTCCGTAATGACTCTTGGCCTGATTATCATTATAAAGGCAGTGATAGATAACAACAAAAACATCACCAACGGTTCCAAAGGCCTTGGTGGAATGAAGGGCTACGCTACCCTGCCGGTGGTATTTGTCATAACCCTGATATCATTATTTCTTCTTTACCGGATTGTAAAATCCGCTTACGGAAGAAATATGACGGCAATCAGGGATGATGAGGCGGCAGCGGTATCCCTGGGAATCAATGCAACGAAGTACAGAATTTTATCCTTTGCCTTAAGTGCGTTTTTTGGAGCGGTAGGAGGAGCGTTGTGGGCACATCTGCAAAAATCCATAGCTCCGGGCTATTTTTACTTTGATGAAACCTTCAGCATCGTTCAGATGTCGGTGCTCGGCGGTATGTATTCCTTAAGCGGAGCAATACCCGGAGCTTTCATCATTACCTTTCTTCCCCAGCTTCTGGCGGGTCTGGAGAATGGGTTTACCCTGTTTGGAATGGCAGTACCGCCCCTATACGGGCTGTCAAAGATTACGATGAGTGTCTTATTCATTCTGGTAATCATTTTCCATCGTCAGGGCATTACCGGCAGAAGCGATTACATATTGGAGAGTATCTTTGATAAAAACACTTATTTAGGGATTGTAAAAAAATCCAGCTGGAACGAGATGTTTAACATAATGGGATCAATGTTTAAACATAAAAAAAATAAAAATTAGAAAAGGAGAGATTGTTATGAAAAAGAAAATTTTATGCCTGGTTTTAAGCGTTGTATTTGCACTCAGCATTCTGACCGGATGCCAGACAGGTTCAGACTCATCCTCAAAAGATGCGGAGGATACCGGAAGCTCTGGAACGGATGCAACCGCAGGAGATGACACGATAAGCATCGGTACGGTGTTTAATATCACCGGATACATGGCGGCCTATGAGGAGCCTGCCGCCAATGCGTTTTTGCTGGCGGTAGAAGAAATCAATGCCGCCGGCGGCATTGACGGAAAGCAGATTAAGTATAATACGATCAATGCCCAGTCGGATGCGGCACAGAACGGAACTGCGGCTACGAAGCTTATCGATATCAACGGTGCGCAGATTGTGGCCGGTACCTGTGACAGCAATTTGGCAATTACCGCGGGAACCGCAGCTCAGGATGCGGGAAAGCCGTTCTTAGCCGTAGGTGCCACCCTGCCTGATCTGCCCGACCGTGTGGGTGACGGCTTCTATCTGGCGGCTTACGGTGACAATCTTCAGGCATATGCCCTTGCAGAATACGCCTACAACGATCTGGGTGCCAGAACTGCCTATGTTATTGAGGATTCAACCGCCGAATATACCGCGGCACTCAGTAAATATTTCAAGGAGCGTTTTACCGGGCTGGGGGGACAGATCGTTCTTGAGGACAGCTACGATGAGAACGGTTATACGGATTACTCCACCAATATTGCAAAGGTACTTGCACTGGATACGGCACCCGATGTCCTGTTCTTTAGCAGCTTTACCGACCAGGCGCCTATCATGCTTCAGCAGTACCGGGCCAAAGGCCTTGATATGCCTGTCTTAAGCGGAGATGGCTTTGATTCTACTACCATTCCGGAGATTGCGGAGGAGGATTCCAACAACGTATATTATTCAACCCATGTTAACTTAAATCAGGATTCTGAAATCGTAGAGAATTTTAAAACCGCCTACAAGGATAAATTTGGCGTGGAGCCGGAAAATGCATTTGCGGCGCTTGGCTATGATGCCATGTACCTGATCAAATATGCAATTGAGAATTATATTGACGGAGATATTACGGCTGAGGCTATTAAGGAAGCCATCGGAAAGGTGGACGGCTTTGCAGGAGTGACAGGAACTATCTCATATAAGAACGGAAGCCATGTACCCACCAAGGAAATTTCTTTAAATAAATATGAAGACGGTGAAACCGTATTTATTAAGACCGTGACCGAGTAGCCATACTGTGTTTGGCATACACGATGGAATAAATGAAAGGATAATCATATGCGGAATCATGAATTGCTGAAGCTGACAGCCCATCAGGTGATGGAAAATAAATATGACAAGGTGATTTTGGCTCTGGGTTCCTGTGAGGCCCACGGCTCACATATCGCAGAGGGCTGTGATACCTTTGTTTCCTATGAGATCGCAAAGCTTATTGCAGATGGTGTGAAAGGAATGCTGGTGCTTCCCCCGGTTCCGATCGGATACAGCAAACATTACGACACCTTTCCTTTCACGCTTTCTTTGGAATATGATACGGAAATCCGGGTAATTTATGACATACTGGCATCAGTACTGCGCAATGGAATTAATAAAATTTTTATTATGTGCGGACACGACGGCAACATAGCTCCAATCGAGATTGCGGCCAGACAGATAAAAGAGGCGTGGCCGGATGCAAGAATTATCTCCTTGCCGCAGTGGTGGGTAACAGCGGTCGATTTGCTGCCACAGGGTACTTTTAAAGCCTGGAATGGGAGCGGACATGCAGGAGAGGGTGAGACCTCAATTGCCTACCACCTCTTTCCCCAGTGGTGTGAGCCGGAGCTTGCAACCTGTGTGATACCGGATCGGCTTCCCCCCTTTGTAGATGTAAAATGGGATTTTGCAGAGCTTACAAATACCGCGCAAACAGGGGATGCAACGGCGGCCACAGCAGAAAAAGGAGAAATGATGACGCAGGCACTGGTGTCGGAGATGATTTCGGTAATCAAAGATCTGGACGCCTGCGGATGGAATTACTGTTCATCAAAATGCAGTAGAAAATTGTCGGAATAAAAGGAGAATCTATCAATGGCTTTTTTGGGAAACGGCATATTATCTAATGAGCAGGGACATCTTTCTATGGATGGGGTTGACCTGACAACAATAGCCGATAAATATGGAACACCATTATATGTTTTTTCAGAGAAGCGGTTCAAGCAGAATGTTCATGAAATTCTGACTGCATTCCGGTCAAGATACGCGAATTCCTCCTTGCATTATGCGGCCAAGACGGAGTCTACGCTGGCTAATCTTCAAATTGTAAGAGAAGCAGGAGGGGATCTTGAGGTGAATTCCGGCGGCGAGCTTTATAAAGGCCTGCGCGCCGGCTTCAGGCCGGATCAGATCGTATTCAATGGTGTGGGCAAGACAATAGAGGAGTTGGAATATGCGATCACGCAGGAGATCAAGTCAATCAATGTGGACTCCATATCCGAGCTGTTCAGGATTTCCTCTATCGCCTTAAGTACAGGGAAAAAGGCGAATATCACGCTCCGGATTGTTCCGGAGGTTTCGACCGGAGTCGTGAAAGGAAATGAAACCGGAACCCATGAATCTAAATTCGGAATTATGCTTGATGAGCTGGAACGGGTATTAGTATATGCACTTGGCCAAAAGGAACTGAATGTACTTGGATATCATTTTCATATTGGAACACAGACCTATGACCTGATGTCCTTTGTCGAAGCCTTCCGTGTTATGCTTAAAACAGCGGTAGCTATGTATAAGTATACGAAATACAAACCCATTATACTGAATGTGGGAGGAGGGCTTCCGGTGCCGCATCATATTGAAATTGCGGCCTCCCAGTATATGCCCCCTAATATTTATGCCATGTACCGGGGAGAGCTGACCTGTGACTGGATAGCGGAGGAGGTCCTTAAGGAGCTGAAGCCGGAGCAGGTAAAAGCATGGGCAGGAGAAGAGCTGAAGGATTTTTTCACGGATTGTGAATTTATTCTGGAAGCAGGAAGAAAGGTTAGTGCGGATACGGCAGTTCTCCTTTCAAGAATTGAGAATGAGAAGAAAAGAATAAAGTCAGATGAGAGCTGGATTACACTGGACGCCGGTTTCAATACACTGCTTGAGGTGAAATCCTATTACTGGTATTATCATATGGTATGTGCGAATAAATTAGATGAAAGCCACGTAAGGAATTTTAAGGTGGCCGGTCCCTGCTGTGATTCGGGAGATGTCTTTTTTGATATTGACTACCATAAAAATCTTCCGGATTACAGAAAACTGCCGGAATCTACCAAAATCGGGGATTTGATTGGTATGCTGAATGTAGGAGCTTATGGAACTCCGACGATGAGTAATTATAACGGACGTCCGAGAGCAGGTGCTGTCCTGATAACCGAAGCAGGAGAGGATATCATAATTCGTCCGGCAGAGACCTATGAGGATCTGGTGAAGCATGAATTGGATTACACCGAATATAAGAAAGAAGTAAAACAAGATGAAGGAAAATGAGGTAATATTCCAGCGGGATAAAAAGTATCTGTCCGATGTGATGAAGCTTCGTTTCTATCCGATCAATATTACAGGCTCAAAGGGAAGCAGGGTTTATGACGCGGAGGGAAAGGAATATATTGATATGAGTGCCGGATGGGCCGTTATGAATTTGGGATATGGCCATCCAAAGGTAATAGAAGCTTTGAAAGCAAAACTGGACAATAATATTTTTACCTCCTGCATCTCCTATATCAACCCGGAAAGCATTGACCTGTCTGAAAGGATAACCCAGCTGCTTCCGGGAGACTTTGAGAAAAAGGTATGGTTTGGGCATTCGGGTTCGGATGCCAACGAATTTTTATCCAAAATGCTGTTTATGGCAACAGGACGTAAGAAAATTATTACCTTTCAGGGATCATATCACGGACAGACCCTCGGAGCTTATGCGATGTCCGGACATCCCTCTCTGCGTACCTTTCCTTCCGGTGAAAATAATATAAAGCTGCCCTATCCCTACTGCTACCGGTGCCCCTTCGGCAAAGAGAAAGATGACTGTAATCTATACTGCCTGGATTATATCAGGGAAGAGGTGCTGGGCAAACAGTGCCTGCCGGAGGAAATATCTGCAATTGTTGCAGAGTCTGTACAAAGTGACGGAGGAGATATTCCTGCTGTTGCAGGCTTTCTGAAGGGCCTGGAGGGGATCTGCCATAAACACGGGATTTATCTGATCTTTGACGAAGTTAAGGTGGGTCTTGGAAGAACAGGAAAAATGTTTGGCTTTGAAGCAGAAGATATTGTTCCGGATGCAGTTGTAATCGGAAAGCCCATCGGCGGGGGACTGCCCTTAAGCCTGGTGGCAGGGCGGAAGGAATTGATGGACTCGGGTACGGGCCAGCATATGTTTACGACTTCCGGTGGACCGGTCGTGTGTGCGGCTGCCCTGACGACTCTTCAGGTAATCCGGGAAGAACACCTGTTATCCCGGGCAGAGAGGATGGGAGCGCTTCTTATGAAGCTTCTCACAGAGGTAAAAAAAAGATGTCCCTATATTGGTGAAATCAGAGGGCGGGGAATGATAGTCGGAACAGAGCTTGTTGTAGATCAAAAGACAAAGGCGCCGGCAAGGGAATTGGCAGCAATGGCGGTTTACCGTGCATATGAGCTTGGCATGCTTTGCTTCTATACCGGTCTCCATTCCAATGTAATTGAGTTTACTCCGCCATTAATTCTAACAGAAGACGAAGCAAAAATAGCGGTTAACATATTAGAGCAGGCGATCCTGGATGCGGCTTCCGGAAAGGTTTCCCGGGATACATTAAAAGCTTTCTCGGGTTGGTCCTGACGACAGGAGGATTATTATGTATATTTCAAAAGAGAAAAAAGTATTTGTATTAAAGGCGGACAATCAGGCGGCTGAAAGATTTGCGCTTCCTGCGACGGTCACCTTCCAGACTCAGGATTGCTTTTCCGGACAGTATAAAAGTGAAACTGATATCCTGGAGCAGCTTGATTACTCTACCATAAACCCGGCGACAGGACCGGCGTATTTTGAGGGAGTCCTGCCCGGGGATGTGTTGGAGGTGCATATAGACAGTATCAAATGTGCTTCCTCCGGCTGCACCATGTGCATTCCCGGCGAGGGCCTTCTGGGTCACCTGGTTGAAAAGTCAATTACTAAAATATATGATCTATCTGAAAATATGGTAAAAATTGCGGAGGGTGTGGAATTTCCCATCAAGCCAATGATCGGAGTGATCGGCCTTTCTCCGGCAGAGGGCGCCTATAAGACAATTCTGCCGGGAGACCATGGCGGAAACATGGATACAACCCTGGTAAAGGAAGGCAGCACACTGTTTCTGCCGGTCGGAGTGGAAGGCGGAATGCTGGTTATGGGGGATCTTCATGCGGCCATGGGAGACGGAGAATCCTTTTATACAGGCCTTGAGGTAGAAGGAGAAGTACAGGTTACGGTAAATGTACGTAAGGATTTGAAGCTGGACATCCCCTTTGTGGTGGCGGATGGTAAGCTGGCCTCCATTGCTACGGCTGATGATATCGAAGGCGCATTAAAGAAGGCTATGGAGAAACTGGTTTATTTTATTGTAGATAACGGAAAGCTGGACTTTTATGAATCGGGTTTTCTGTGCGGGCTATATGCAAATCTTGAAATCAGCCAGGTGGTGGATCCGCTGAAAACAGCAAGAATGTCACTTGAGCTTAATTATGTTGAAAAATCCGGGGTACAGCTATAAGAAGAAACAAAAGGGTGCATGCTTTACTGAGTCTGAGCCGGCCGTTTACGGGCAATGCAACGGAAAAACATGTTTGGTATTTTCATGCCATACCAATGACATCATAGCCGATTTCGTTCATGTACGGGGGTAACAGAGAAATCCCCCTCCGATCGGGCACTTGGCTTTGACGGCTAAGTGATCTTTCGGAGGGGGATTTCTGATAACGCAGTTGGAGTTATAACAAGCTGTAATATGTTATGTTTACTTTATTGTAAAGGAGCAGGATAGATGAATTCATTGTCAGTAATATCAAAGGGCCATACCGGTACATATTTGCCGTCCTGTATTTGAACTACTGTTAATTTGCCGCCCATATTCTGGTTTTGATATGTGGTTCCGTTGAATTCAGAAGTTGTGAATTCGATAGTGTCATAGGGAAGTATAATTTCATTGCCGTTAGAGAAGCTGCCATCGATTTTAACCTTTGATAACTCATCCTTAATTGTTTCGGAGGTGATATCAAGTCCGGCATCCACGATATTCTGCAATGCGGTTGCGAGCACCCAGGTGGTTGTATAGCCTTCTGCAGAATGACCGTTCATGGCAACGCCATATTTTTGTTCAAAAGCATCTGATACGTTTTGGCCTTTAGAGCCGGGAACATATTCGGTTGCTACTGTGATGCCGTTGGCAAGGCCTCCGACAGACTGAAGATAAGAAGCTTCCGTATAGCCGTTTCCTTTAGCAATAATAAGCTTTGGTGCATATCCCTGCTCATTGAAGGTCTTTGTCAATAAAATAGCATCTGATACATAGCTGTCAACGATTAATGCGTCCGGATTTATGTCTTTTAACTGCAGAACCTCGCTGGTTAAGTCGGCTGCGCCCTGAGAATAAAGAACCTCGCCCAGGTATTCATATCCATGCTCTTTTGCCCAGTATTTGGTCCATTCTACTGTTTGCTGGCCTACTTCGGTATTATCTGCACATACAGCGATTGTTTTAATGTCCATGTCATCGTTCTTTTCGTCGGAGTCAGAGATAAACTGAACCATATCACGGATAAACATCATATTTGTCGGAGCCAGACGGAAGAAATACTCATAGCCGTGTGAGGTTAACGCGTCTGAGGTTGCATTTTCAGCAATCAGGGGCACCTTATAGGTTTCAGCAACCTGTGAAATAACTTCTGTTACTGAGCTTTGATATGCTCCGATTACAGCAAGAACCTTTTCCTGTGTAAGCAGTCGTTCCATCTCTGTCATACCTGTTGCGCCGGCACCCTTGCTGTCGCCATAGACAATTTCTATCGGTCTGCCGTTGATACCACCGGCTGCATTCACTTCGTCGAGTGCCATTTGAATACCGTATTGCATATTCTTTCCTGAATCTGCCAAATCCCCCGTTAATGGTTCAACGCTGCCAATCAGAATAGGATCCCCGGTCAGTTCTGAATCTGAGGCTGCTTGAGTTGCTGCAGGCTTGTCACCCTGAGAGTCATTGTCTTTTGATGAAGATGAATACTGACATCCAAGCAGTGTTGATCCACATAATAAAGAAACCATAAGTAACGCCAATAACTTTTTCATAATAATACCTCCTCATATATTGTTTGATTTATTTTCTGGGCAATAATATTCTTAATGACCCATAAATACGTTAGAATCCGAGATATGCCTTTTTTACATCGTTATTATTCAGAAGCTCCTCCGCTGATCCGGAGATATTAATGATGCCGTTTTCTATGACATATCCCTTGTTTGCAATACGCAGGGCTTTTCTTACGTCCTGCTCCACCAATACAATTGTCAGACCGCTTTCGGCGGCGATTTTTTGAGCTATTGAAAAAATATTATCTACTATATTCGGTGCAAGTCCCAAGGAAGGCTCATCCATCATCAATAATTTGGGAAGTCCCATCATTCCCCTTGAGAATGCAACCATCTGCTGCTCGCCGCCGCTTAATGTACCGGCAAGCTGGTTTTTTCTTTCTTTCAATTTAGGGAACCAGGTATAAATTTTCTCCAGTGATTCTTGTTTTTTCATTCTCGCTTCCTTGCTTACGATTCCCATTTCAAGATTTTCATATACCGTCATATTGGGAAAAAGCTGTCTTCCTTCGGGAACCAGAATAATTCCATGGTCGATAAACTGTCTGCAATCCTTGCCGGCAAGCTCATTTCCGTTAAAACGGATAGAACCGCTGGTGAGCTTGACCAACCCGCTGCAGGTTTTTACGCTTGTGCTTTTTCCGGCGCCGTTGCTTCCAACGAGAGCGATGATTTCTCCTTTGTCGGCAGAAAAGCTTAGATCCCATATTACCTGTACATCGCCGTAGCTAACATTTATCTTGTCAACCTGAAAATATTTTTCTGCCATATCAGTGTTCCTCCTTGCCAAGATAAATCTCGATTACATAGGGATCATTCATAACCTGTTGGGGTGTACCCTCCGTAATTTTCTCTCCATGGTGCATAACCACTACCTTTTTGCATAGATTTGCTACAGCTCTCATTACATGCTCAATCAGCAAAACGGTGGTACCATTTTCATTTATCTTCTGAATCAGTGCGACTGCCTCGTCTGTCTCGGTGGGATTCAGCCCCGCCATAACCTCATCAAGTAATAGTAATTGTGGATTGGTTGCCAAGGCTCTTGCTAATTCCAGGCGCTTTTTATAAGGAGTTCCTATTTCTTTGGGATATAGATCCTTTTTGTCATACATTCCGGTGAACTCAAGTATTTCAAGGGCGCACTCCCTTGCATCCTTAGAGTTTGCGATTTTTCTTCTTCCGAACAGGACACCTGATACTACGTTATCCAGCAAGGTCATATTGGCCAGGGGTTTCATAATTTGGAATGTCCGTGCAATTCCCAGGGATGTATAATTATAGGGCTTCATGCCGGTAATATCCTTGCCGTTATATATTACTTTTCCGCCGGAAGGGACGAGAAAACCGCTGATCATGTTAAAGCAGGTTGTCTTACCGGCACCGTTGGAACCTATCACGCCGGTAATGCAGCCCTTTTCGGCAGTAAAGCTTACATCGTGCACAGCTTTTAATCCTCTGAAATTCTTTGATAAATTCTGTACCTGAAGAATGTCTTCCATTATTTCACCTCACCGTCTAATTTGTTTTTTCCGTCAACCTTATCCAGAAAGCGATTTATCTTTCGTCTTATCTTGCTATGAGTGAACCACCCCATTATGCCGGAAGGCTGATACAAAATAACGAGAATAATAATAAGTGCATAAACAACCAGATTGACTCCCGAAGCAATCTGACTCAAGGCGGCATTCAGATATTCTGATAAGGGGGTAAGTATCACAGCTCCGATCAACGGACCGGTTACACTGCCGATTCCACCGATGATTACCGGCATTACATATTGGACAGATGCACTGCTTAATAAAATGTCGGGATTGATGTAACGTATGTAGCAGGCATAGAATACGCCGCTGACAGCAATCATACCGGCACTTATGAAAGTGGCTACCGCTTTGTATCTTAATGGATTGATACCGATTGCATTTGCCGTGTCCTCATCCTCACGTATTGTTTTCAGTGCATAACCCAGCTTGGAAACATCTATTTTTCTTAATACAATGTAGAACACCACCAGCATGGCGAAGGCAATATAATAATAAGGTACTTTTGAAGTGAAGCGGATAAGAGCAAAGGAGCTCTCGCCATAGGGTAAGGTCAGGCCCTGTCCCTGTCCGGCAAATTTCCAGTTGAGGAACAGGTTACGAAAGGCTTCTCCAAAAGCAATGGTTACCAGTGAAAAGTACGGCCCCCGAAGTACAAAGCAGGGAGACAGCAATAGCGCCGCGATTGCTCCGACCAGAAAAAATACAATGATCATGCTGAGCCAGGGAGATACATTGCCGTAAAGCAGTAACAGTGTTGAAATATATGCTCCGAGTGCCATGAATGCCGCATGTCCAAGTGAGGTCTGTCCGGTCAGGCCGCCCAATATGCTCCAGGATAAGGAGCAGGAGCCTATAAAAAAGGTTGTGATACATATGGACAGTAAATATGGTGTTTTAATTACCAACGGAATGCAGCAGGCCATAAGGAGAAGGATAAATATTAAAATATGACGTATACTGATTTTCTTTCCCACGGCTTCTACCCCCTTTGCTTTCTTAAAGTAAGATTTTGTTTAACAACAAGAATGATAATAAATGCCAGGAATACAACCGTATCCTTTAGAGAGGAGCCGACAACCATGGCGCTTATCGTTTCCAGCAGTCCTAAAACAATTCCTCCGAAAAAGGCTCCCAGAACGCTGCCTAAGCCTCCCATTGTTACAACAATAAAGGAGCGGGTACCATATATATTTCCTACCGTTGGATATACATAATAGAAGGACATGAGGCAGGCACCTGTGATGCCTGCAATGGCAGCACCCAAACCATAAGTAACAGCATAAACGGATTTGGTTTTTATTCCTGATACCTGTGCACCGATTTGATTCTGGGACGTAGCCCGTATTTGCTTGCCTATTCTGGTATATTTCAGCAAGGCAAAAAGTAATCCGGTGATGACTAATACGATTAAAAAGCTCACAAGCTTAGGTAAGCTAATGTTAATATCTCCAAAATGTAGAACCTTATCTGTAAAAAGACTCTTCGTAGTGCGGTAATCCGATTTAAAGAATAATAACGCCGAATTTGAAAATAAAATACCGAGTCCTACGGTTAAAAACAAAACATTGGAATCATTGGATGCGTTCATCGATCTTGTAATCAATACCATCTGTATCAGTGCACCGAATATAAACATTACGATTGCCACGATCGGTATCGCAATAAACGGATCCAATCCTCCCTTATCATACAGTACAAAGGAGACGTACATACTTAGCATAAGTATTTCACCCTGACAGAAGTTAACGATCTTCATAACTCCAAAAATGATGTTCAAACTCATGCCGATCATCGCGTAGATGCCGCCCACCATTAATCCGTTTACAATTGATTGTAAAAGCGTATTCACAAACATACCTCCTCTTAATTTATTTTCCTAACATACCACCATCTACGGGAATAATCGCACCGGATATATAGGAAGAAGCATCAGATGCCAGAAAAACGGATATTCCCTGTAAATCTTCTGCGGTTCCCCATCTGCCCATAGGAATCCGCCTGTTGATATCCTCGTATTGTGCGGGATTCTTTTCCTTGATGGATGCAGTCAGTGCGGTAGCCATATAGCCCGGAGCAATTGCATTGACGTTGATGCCTTCCTTCGCCCATTCGTTAGACAATGCCTTTGTCAACTGGGCTACCCCTGCCTTTGATGCCGTATAGGCCGGAATAAGCTCGCTTCCGATAAAGGAAGTCATAGAAGCTATGTTGATTATCTTGCCGTATTTTTGTTTCAGCATGGTTCTTCCGGCATTCTGTGACATAAAAAATACCGCATCCAGGTTTACACGGATTACCTTGTGCCATTCTTCCTCTGGAAAATCTACTGCCGGGCTTCTGAATTGGATGCCGGCTCCATTCACCAGAATATCCAGCCTGCCCCCTAATTTCTGAATACACTCCTCGTATATTCTGTCAAGCTCGGATTTTGTTGAAAGATCACCTACAACGGCATGAACCCGTTCGCCTTCCTTTTCCATCTCCTTTGCCGTATCATAAGTATCTGGAGTATGGCTGACCAATACAACCTCTGCTCCGGAATCATGCAATGCCTGGGCAATCCCTTTGCACAATCCGCTTCCGCCTCCTGTAACAATAGCTTTTTTACCATATAAGCTTAACAGCATGTCAAATGCTCCTTTCATGTCATATTTTTATTCGACTGTTCACTGTCATATATTCTTTGATTCAATTTCATTCCTAAAACAATTGATCTCATGATACGTTCCGTAGCATTAACGAGGTTTGTCTCTGTATTGGTGATGGCATCCTCGATGGTGCAGGGAGCGCTCACACAGCTTTCCATGGTTTCAATATAATATTGATAAACCACTTCGGCGTTGATGCCTATGCTGCCGACGATTGCAATAACCGGGACACCGTAAGCCGAAGCGCGCTTGGCAATGCCCGTAGGGACTTTTCCGTTAATTGATTGCCCGTCGATTCTTCCTTCGCCGGTAATGACCAGATCAGCCCATTTCAGCTTTTCGTCAAAGTCAGCCGCCTGCAATACAGCTTCAATTCCGGACACCAGTTTTGCACCGGTAAATGCTACAAGCCCCATACCTAATCCCCCTGCAGCTCCGCCGCCTTCCATTGTTATGATATCCAGGTTTAAATCCCGCTTGATAACACAAGCAAGGTTCATCAGGCCTTCGTCCAATATTTGTATTTGCTCTTCCGAGGCTCCCTTTTGGGGACCGTAAATTGCGGCTGCTCCCGTGGGCCCGCACAGAGGGTTTGAAACATCCGACATTACGACCAGCTCTGTGTCCTTAAGTCTACTGTCCAGACCGCTTAAATCAATACTGTGAATTAGCTTTAATGCCCCGCCGCCAAAGGGTACTTCCCTGTTCTCGCGATCTCTGAAATGTCCTCCGAGCGCCTGGGCCATACCTATGCCGCCATCATTTGTTGCAGAACCGCCGATCCCGATATATATCTTTTTACAGCCCTTATCCAATGCGGCCTTAATCAGCTGTCCGGTCCCGTAAGTGGTAGTCTTTAATACATCGCGATCCTCCTCTTTTAGAAGAGTAAGTCCGGATGCTGCGGCCATTTCGATTACTGCTACTGCGTCATTTAAAATACCATATTTGGCGTGTATCGTACTTCCCATGGGGCCGGCAACATCACAGAATTCCAAATGCCCTCCCAGACAATTTACCATAGCATCAACAGTGCCTTCTCCTCCGTCCGCTACAGCTATTTGCATGAGATTCACATTGTCAATAACATTAAGGATGCCTTGGCTTATTTTGTCGGCTACTTCCATTGTGCTGAGGCTTCCTTTATATGAATCTGACGCGATTAATATATTCAATCATTTATCCTCCTTAATTATTTTGGATATAAAGTACAAATAATCATGATATTCAGGAGATAGATTATGCATAACTAACAAATCCATGACTTTATTATATTAGGGAAGGGTGATCTTTTCAATGTTACAGAGAACAAACAAAATTAAAAAAGATTGTTTAATAAGGCTGTATTTTTGGTACGGTGGACAGCGATTATGCTTTGAAAGCTATAGGGAGGGGGTTTCGCAGGTTAATATTTCTTTGTTTTCCTCGTAGATTAGTAAGGCAATATACAGCACGATCAATTCCTTGATAACCCTGGGATCATAGCCTGTAAGCTCCTTCAGCTTCAAAAGGCGGTATTGAACGGTGTTCTTGTGGAGATAAAGCTGGACGGCCGTCTTGCTGATTGAACCGTCGTTTTCATAGAATACCCGAAGCAGCAGCAAATAGTTTGCCAGTTCCTTTTCGTGGCATTTGCGGAATATTCTTTTAAAATAAGAGAATTTATTTTGATCCGGAATTGACTGGATGAGCAGCTCCAGATCCATATCACCATATGCCCGGATGCCCATATCCTTAATATTCATCATGATATCACAGGACAGCTCTGCTTCTTTGTAGGATCTCTTGATCTCGGAGGGCTTTATTCCCACAGACCCAATACCGCCCGCTATTTTTACATAAAAGTAATTTTCGATATATTGCTTGATCATATTCATTTTGCCCAAAGCGGCAGCAATTGAATCCGTATGGAGTAAAATGATAATCCGGGCACCGATCTGGACTACGATATTTTGTTCGTCATCCTCCAAAAGCTTTTTCAGATGCTTGATGATACGATTGTTTAATACTTGTGTTTCGACCTCTGTTTTATTCTTTTCATTCAGATCGTATATATTAAGAACGACGGCAGACCGATTCAATAAAACGTCAATCTTGAGAAGACGTCCGCTTTGTATGAAATTATCGATCTCTTCCTCCTTGTCATGCTTTGTTTCAAAAAGCCAGACGTATACAAAGTTATTTTTAGTGTTTTCAATGAGCTGCTTTTGATCTTTGAGATAATCTTCTGTAATCATAATCTCGGTCATTTTCTTTATGATTTTTCCGAAGGGCTCTACCTCACCCAGCTTTCCTGTAATCCCCACTACGCCAACAATCTCATCATTAATAAAAATGGGGAGATTTATTCCGTGCTTTGCTCCTTTAAAATTTGTTTCATCCTCAATCAGTAATTCATTCATGTTCTGATTGATTATCTTCAGCGCGCCCTGATGCAGGCTTCCTAATCTGGTAGGATCAGTACTTGCAATTATCTCGCCGTTCTTATCCATGATATTAATATCCTTATCAATGGAGCCGCGCAGCTCCTCTACGATCTTTTGCATTTTTGCTTTAGATAGCACCATAATAATTCCCCCCAAAGTACATTTCCTGTTCGCGGAAATGCATTTCGCTAATTTGTTGATGATGTTGTAAGAAACGTTCTTGCGTTTTTGCACCCTTCCAAGAACATGATGTATAAATAATCCTTTATATTTATCGGATCATTGGTCAATATGACTATATTATAACATAGTCTTGCTGTATTTTTAATAATTATATTTTGGATATTTTATTATTTTTATAAATAGTGCTAAAAGATTGTGCCAAACTTATAAATACTGAATATTAATAATGGAAATATTTTCTTGCAATTAACAAAAATATAATAAACCGGTTTCTTTGCTTGATAAAAAAATACCGCAACATCACTTTGCAAGTAATGCTGCGGTGCAGGTGACTGGTTTAGGAATAATCCTTCAGGCGGTTCTGGTTGTATTCTTCTGTGGAGCTGCGAAGAATTAAGGTTGGATCGATGATCAGTCTTTCCGATGTGGCATGCGGTTCCTGCAATCTTCGGAGCATGAGCCTGGCAGTATTTTCGCTCATTTCCTTAACGTGCTGGCTCACGGTGGTCAGCTCGATATCCTTCATTGAGGAAAACATAATATCGTCGAAGCTTATGATGGAAAAGACCTGCGGAATTTTGACGCCACGCTGCTTACAGCAATCCATAAAGCCTAATGCAGTCATATCATTTCCGATGACAAAGGCGCTCGGTCTGTTTTCAATATCCTTTATTATTTCCTCGGCTATTTCAAAGCCTGTCTCAAAGCCTAATTCGCCAAGGATGGTATCCTCATCCAGAATGGGAAGATGATAATTTCTTAATACCTGCTTGTAACCATTTATCCGGTGCTCGATGGAGGAGGAGGCTATCTGTCCGCCGATAAAGCCGATTCTTCTGTGCCCTAATTCCATTAAATGCATGGTGGCAATGTAGCCGGCTTTAAAATTATCCAAAAAAACGGCATCGCCCTGGTAGTCCTCAAAGCTGCGGTTTACTAAAACTACAGGTACGTTTACTTTTTCCAGCGCGAGCTTCAGGTCGTTTGATTGCGCCGTAATTAAAATCAATCCGGCAAAATTAAACTGCTCGGTCATCTTTATAAATTCTATTTCTTTCTGCTCCTTGTACTCGCTGTTAAATACCATTACCATATATCCGTTTTCATTCAAAATTTTTTGAATATAAAATGCCAGATCGGAATAAAATGGATTTCTTACATCGCCTAAGATCAAAGTAACAATATTAATTTTCCCCTTGCTTAAGCCTCTTGCCAAAGTATTTGGCTTATATCCGATTTCTTCAATAAAATCCAGGATTTTTTTTCGGACCTCGGGACTGACGCCGGGAGCGTTGTTCATTGCTTTTGATACGGCTGATCTGGAAACTCCAAGCATTTTAGCAACATCTGAAATGGTATATTTATTTGCTTTCACATCTATTTCCCCTCTGTAATATTTTTATCAGTTACAGTTGCAATTAGAACAATCATGACGGTTGTGAATGAAGCTGTTAACAAATTTATACTAATTTATATGATTATAGCACAAAACTTGGTAAATGCATAGAATGTTCCCTCGGAATATGACGAATAGTTAATTGATTTTTAAATTAAACTTATAGGATGACGGAAATGTTTCCTTAAATGCATTCAAAAAGAATTTATATGAGTAAAGAAATATTTCTTAATATTATAATAGTGAATATAAAAAGCATGATGAAATATTTTTCCAAATCTCAATATAATTGTGGTAAAAGCATAAATAATCCAATATAATAAAGGATAAATTGTGCATAAATACAATGGTTCTTTATAAAATGGGGAAGAACCGATTTCTAACTTACATATAACCGGAGAATATATTACTGATAAGATATAATATAAGCCTAAATGGAGTAAAAATCAATAATAATTATAAAATATGTGCATTATTAATGAAATTATTATAAAATATATAGCATAATGCACAATTGACAAGAGCATATTTATGATCTAATATGGGATTGTAATAAACGAAACCGATTTCCATTAGGAGGCAATATTATGTATAAAGGATTTCTTTATTGGGATGAGGCTATAACAAAGGACATGGTTGAAAAAGAAATATCATCGCAAAAAACGATATACACTTATCCTGATTTACCTGAGAGCTTATATATGGTACTGGAAAAGGCCGCCTGTGATAAACCGGACAAGGTTGCAATCATCGATAGTTTAGGAAGGCAGTATACATATCTTGATTTGCTGAAAAGGGTCAATTTACTATCCTCTTATCTAAAGCATATACGGGATGTAAAATACCAAAGCCATGTGGCATTGATGTTTTACAACAGCATTGAATTCTGCGTAGCCTTTCTGGCCCTGTCAAAGCTGGGAGCCGTGGCTATACCGCTTCCGACCAAGTATACAAAGCAGGAGGTAAGCTCCCTGATTGACAAATCCGATGTGGAATTCATTATCTGTGACGAGGTTTTCTTTGACTGGTTTGTTCCCTACGAAATGAAGAATGTTTCCATCATACGCTCCTCAGGTATTGAACAGGGCTATGGCTTTTCTTATCTGGAGGATGCCTTTCTTCCCCAGACAAAGTCGGAGGGGAGTTGTAAAGACACGGCTCTCATCATGTTTACCTCCGGAACCACCTCCCAAAGTAAGGGTGTCATGATAAAGAACTATAATATGATGCATGCCATTGTAAGCTACCAGAGGATTCTTGGTATAACAGGAGAGGATATTTCAATTATTCCTATTCCTATCTATCATATAACAGGAATTGTCGCTTTGCTGGGACTGTTTCTGTATGCACAGGGTACACTTCATCTTCTGAAATTTTTTGACGCGGAGCGCGTATTGGACTGCGTAAAACAAAATGGCATTACCTTTATTCATGCTTCTCCTACCATTTTTTCGAAGCTTTTGGAGCTTTCCCCCTTCTATCCGAGCCTGCCCTCCCTTCGCAGCTTTGCCTGCGGAAGCAGTAATATGCCGAAGGAAAAGCTAAATGAGATACATAGATGGCTCCCCCACACGGTTTTCCATACGGTATACGGACTTACGGAAACGACTTCTCCGGCTACCATATATCCGGGGGATGCCGGCACCGGCATGCATATTGGTTCTTCCGGACGGCCTATTCCCGGATTGTGCTTTAAGATTCTGGACGAGAAGGGAGAAGAGCTCTCCCATGAAAAGGTCGGAGAAATTCATATAAAAGGAAGTGTTGTTCTGGACGCTTATTATAATACCAAAACAGAGGCACTTTCCGACGGCTGGCTGGATACGGGAGACCTGGGGTATTTTACGGCTGACGGTTATCTGTATGTAGTTGACCGGAAGAAGGATATGATCAACAGGGGCGGTGAAAAGATATGGAGCTTTGATGTGGAGAATGAGCTTTATCATATCAAAGGAATTGTGGAGGCTGCCGTGGTAGGTATCCCGGACGAGATATACGGAGAGGTGGCAGCGGCTGCTGTCCGCTTTGCGCCGGGAATACATTATACCGAGAAGGAGCTCCAGCGCCTGCTCCGGACCAGACTTGCAAAGTATATGATACCGGCAAAAATTATAGAGGTTCCGGAGATACCCCTGACCAGAAATTCCAAAATAGACAAAATAGCAGTCAGAAAATTATTTACTTATTAAGGAGGTCAAAGTGATGAGAAAACCGGTCTTTGTTACTGGGGAGGAGGCAGCCGCCATGATTACGGATGGCAGCACCATAGCTACCATCGGAATGACGCTGGTATCCGCTTCTGAAACCATTTTAAAGGCAATAGAACAACGTTTTCTAACAACAGGAAGTCCCAATACCCTTACTCTGGTGCATTCCTGCGGTCAAAGCAACCGTGACAGAGGAATTCAGCATTTTTCCCATGAGGGGATGCTGCACAGAATTATTGGGGGACATTGGGGGCTGCAGCCCCGGATGATGGAGCTGATCGCAGGGAATAAAATACTTGCCTACTGTATTCCCCAGGGGCAGTTTGCCCAGCTGTACCGGAGCATGGCAGGGGGCGAACCGGGTAAAATCACCAAGGTTGGTCTGGGTACCTTCATCGATCCCCGCCTGGACGGAGGGAAGATGAACGAAATCACACAGGATGCCCCCTCCATTGTAGATATCGTAACAATCGACAATGAGGAATATATCCGTTATAAGCCCATTCCGCTGGATTATTGCATCATTCGCGGAACCTATGTGGACGAGCTGGGTAATCTTACGACGGATGAAGAGGCAATGCAACTGGAGGTATTCTCCGCGGTCATGGCCTGCAAGAAATTCGGTGGCAAGGTGATTGCGCAGGCAAAATACAAGGTAAAGGCAGGAAGCCTGCACTGTAAGCGGGTTACGGTACCGGGAGTATTCATCGACGCGGTCGTTATGTGTCCCAATCCGGAGGAGGACCACCGGCAGACACACAGCTTTGCCTTTGACCCGGCCTATTGCGGTGATATCAAGGTTCCCGTATCAGGGAATGATACGCTGCCTATGACTATCCGTAAGGTAATCGGCAGACGAGCCCTGATGGAATTGGCGGTCAATGATATTCTGAATGTCGGCACCGGAATACCTAACGATGTGGTAGGGCCGATTATCACCGAGGAAGGAATTGAAAATGATGTGACTGTAACAGTCGAATCCGGAATTTACGGAGGCATCCCCATGGGAGGAATTGATTTTGGCATCGCGAAGAACAATTTTGCCCTGGTTCGTCATGATGACCAGTTTGACTTTTACAACGGTGTCGGAGTGGATGTCACCTATATGGGTGCCGGTGAGATTGATGCAGAGGGTAATGTAAATGCGACCAGACTTGGGCCCAGGCCCACCGGAGCAGGAGGCTTCATTGATATCACAACAAATGCAAAGCATGTGGTATTCTGTTCTACCTTTACCGGAAGAGGGCTGGAATGCTCCTTTGAGGACGGAAGACTTCATATTAATAAGGAGGGCTCCCTGATTAAATTTGTAAAGCAGGTACAGCAAATCTCCTATAACGGAAAAATAGCAAGAGATAAGAGACAGAAGATGCATTATGTAACAGAACGGGCCGTATTTGAGCTTCGTCCTGAGGGACTTGTACTTACCGAGATTGCGGAAGGAATAGATCTGCAGACGCAGATTCTTGATCTGATGGAGTTTGAGCCTATAATCAGCAAAACACTTAAGGTCATGAACATCAACATATTCCGGGAAGGAAGTCCCTTTGGATTAAAGCAGATAATAAATGAAAAATAAAAGGATCAGATAAAAGGAGGAAATCATATGAGATTACAGGACAAAGTAGCAATTGTAACAGGTGCAGGCCGTGGTTTGGGTAAGGGTATTGCATTAAAGCTGGCAGCAGAGGGCGCAAAGGTGGTGGTTGCCGATCTGACGGAAAATGCAGCCAGAGTAGCACAGGAGATTAAGGAGAACGGCGGAGAAGCCACTTATTTTCAGGGTGACATCTCAAGCCAGAAGGATGTGTATGCCCTGTTTGACCATGCACTCACAACCTATGGAACACTGGATGTTATGGTAAATAACGCGGGCATTAATCAGGATGCGATGCTTCATAAGATGACACTGGAGCAGTGGGACCTTGTAATAAAAATCAACCTGACCGGCACCTTCCTATGCACACAGCGGGCTGCTGCAATTCTTAGAGAAAAGGAAAAGGGAGCGATTATTAATATTTCCTCAGCCAGCTGGCTGGGTAATATCGGACAGGCTAACTATGCCGCTTCAAAGGCCGGTGTAATCGGGCTTACCAAGACTGCCTCCAGAGAGCTTGCGAAAAAGGGAGTAACCTGCAACGCCATATGCCCCGGCTTTATCGATACGGATATGACCAGAGGCGTACCGGATAAGGTATGGGATATTATGATTGGTAAAATTCCCATGGGCAGAGCAGGAACACCTGCCGATGTAGCAAATATGGTTGCATTTTTGGCTTCTGATGAGGCTGACTATATTACCGGAGAAGTAATCAATGTCGGCGGCGGAATGATACTGTAGATTTGTGATGAACAGGAGGTAGTTTATGAGTGCATTTAAGGATGTTGTTATTGTAGCCGGTGCCAGAACACCGGTGGGAACCTTCGGAGGCAGCTTAAAGAATGTTGCCGCCATTGATCTTGGAGCAATGGTAGTTAAAGAAGCAGTAAAGCGCGCCGGTTTAAAGCCGGAGCAGGTAGATGAAGTAATTGTGGGCCAGGTAGGCCAGATTGCGGAATGCGGGTTTGTCGCACGAGCCATCAGCTTAAAGGCCGGCCTGCCGGATACTACGACGGCCTATTCGGTAAACCGCCAGTGCGGGTCGGGGCTTCAGGCGATTGCCGATGCTGTGATGGAGATTCAGACCGGGTTTGCGGATATCGTAGTAGCCGCCGGAGCAGAGAATTTATCCCAGCTTCCCTATTATGTAAAGGATGCCAGATGGGGGGCAAGAATGGGACACAAAACCTTCGAGGATGGTGTCATTGATATTCTTACCTGGCCCCTGGACGGAAACCATAACGGGGTTACCGCAGAGAATGTAGCCCGTCAGTTCCATGTCTCCCGTGAAGAGCAGGATGCTTTTGCCCTGGAAAGCCACAGACGTGCCTGCGAAGCCGTGAAGTCCGGTAAATTCAAGGAGGAGATTCTTCCGGTGGAGCTAAAGGACAATAAGGGTAACATAACCGTCTTTGATACAGATGAGAATCCAAGGGACGGTTTAACAATAGAGAAGCTGCAAAGACTAAAGCCCTGCTTTGTATCTGAGAATGGTACGGTTACAGCCGGCAACTCCTCCAGCTTAAATGACGGCGGAGCCGCAGTAGTCGTAATGTCCCTGGATAAGGCGAAGGAGCTTGGAATAAAGCCCCTGCTTAAAATAGAAGGCTATTCCATTGCAGGAATAGATGCCTCCATTATGGGTTATGCTCCGAAGCTATCCAGCGAAAAGCTTGCGGCTCGTCTTGGAATTGATGTAAAGGCAATTGATATGTTCGAAATTAATGAAGCCTTTGCAAGCCAGGCCTTTGCAGTGGCCCGTGACCTTGGTCTTAGCAGTGATAAGGTCAATATCTACGGCGGAGGCATCTCCATCGGACACCCGATTGGAGCGACCGGCTGCGTACTGGCGGTTAAGGTGCTGTATGAGCTGATCAGAACGGATAAGAAGGATGCAATGGTAAGCATGTGTATCGGCGGCGGACAGGGCATCTCCATGTATTTTACCAAGGTTGAATAAACAGCCAGCTTCCCGCTCCTGCCCGGTGCGCTGCTTTGCCGGAGACTTGCCAATTGTGTTCCGGTCTGCTACAGGCCCTGGACAGATTTGTCCAAGGACGGCAAAACAGTGCGCTGCAAGATATAAATTCCCCATATTCCCCTAAATGTCTATTACTATTGATACAAAAATCGATATCGAAGGGCAGGGAGCTTTTTGAAATTTAAGTCCCGCCGGAATGCGGCAAGCATCCGGCGGGTTTTTTGCGGTTGGTAATGATTAAATATGGTTGAAATATTAAAAAAGATGTGTTATTGTTGAGAAAATTAGTATCAATTGATTGTAATACAGCAAAGAGGCGGCATTATGCTGCCTCTTTGTTGTATTATGGGAACTGGAAATATTCATTGCGAAGGGAAGGATCATTATGGCTTTAATCAGTTTTCAGCAGGTTATGAATCTGCCGGAATTCAGCCAGGCAAAAATACTTGGCGGTATGAAGGGAAATGTTCGCAGTATTCGCTTTGGGCATGTAATAGATTTGCCGAATGTCTATGAGTGGATCGATTATGGAGAATTAATCTTTATGACAGGAGTGGGATTAAGTGATGTTGAAAGTGATCTTATTAAAATCATAAGAGGGATAGATGCAAAAAACGGGGCCGGACTGGTTTTGGAAATAGGTCCATATATTAATGAGGTTCCGCAATCCGTAATAGAATTGTCTGATGTTTTGAAGGTTCCCTTGATTACTTTGCCCTTTCAGGTCAGAATTAATGATATTATGACCTCCATTTATATGATGTATTATGAAACATCCGTAGGAAATGAATCGATCGAAAAGCTGATGCGCAGATTGCTATACTTTGAATATGATAAATCCTTTGAAGATATCGCCCTGCATCTGGGCTACAGCCATCAGAGCACTTACGTTGCTGCCGTATTGCAGATGGATCATATGATTGAGAATTATAGCAGACAGGAATTTTTATATACCTTAACAAACTGTATCTCTGGGGTTTTGCGCAATGAGTGTAAATTCTTTGGCTTTGACGATAGCGGTTATTATATTGTAATGCTGCCGGTCGAAGCACAGAGCAGCCGGATGGATATTCTGCAGCTTATACAAAAGCTGCAAAATAAACTTACGAAGCAGCATAAGGAGCTTACAGTCAGTGCGGGCATAGGGAATAAATATAATAAATTGAAGGATTTCAAAAAAAGTGTGACAGAGGCCAAAAATGCAATTCGTCTTTTACGGGCCTGCAAGAGAGAAAATGCGGTACGTTTTTACAGTGATATTGGGATATACCGGCTGTTCTTCCATATGACGGATTATGATGAGCTAATACAGCTGCTTCGGTATCATTTAGGGGAACTGATGGATTATGACAGGGAGAATGGTACGGATCTGGTGAATACATTGGATGTATATCTGAAAAACAGCAGAAGCATCAGTATTTCAGCCGAGCAGCTGTTTGTTCATAGAAATACCTTGAAATACAGGATTAATAAGGCACAGGAGTTGCTGAATATTAATTTGGAGGATGCAAATATATGCTTTAACCTGATACTTGCGTTCAAAATCAAACGATTTTTATATGATGTCGGAGAAGCGGTGTAGCACGGCGAACAAAAAATAAGTAAAATAATTGTCCATGGCAGATATTATCGGATGAAATTAGGGGTGATATATTATTTAATATAAAAAATTTTTAATTCCGGACCAGGAAGACCGCCTTTGGTCCCTGCTCCGGATATGCGGAGTAAGCTTTAAATACGCATACATACGCAGGAATGGAGATCAGTATGAAGAAAATGCCTGTCCTATTAACCTTTGATCTGGATGCGGAATTGATTTGGCGGTCAAGGGACCCGGAAAGCGTAAATATGCCGGTAACCATGTCTCTGGGCGAATATGGACCAAGATGCGGTCTGCCCCGTATTCTTAAGCTGCTGGAAAGCTATGATATTAAGGCAACATTTTTTGTTCCGGGAATGGTGGCTGAAAAATACCGGGATGATGTTATAGAAGTGATTAAAAGAGGACATGAAATCGGTAATCATAGTTATACACATACGTATCCCTATAAACTGCCTTCCAGAGAAGCGGAATATGACGAGCTTAAAAAGACGGAAGGAATACTGAAAGCCCTGACGGGGAAGAAACCGGTCGGATACCGTTCGCCTGCCTGGGAATTCAGTGATTATACATTGGATATTCTTGCTGAGCAGGGATTTCAATATTCCAGTAATATGATGAACAGTGACAGGATTGAATTTCTCAAAGTAAACGGGAAGGAATACAGGATTGTGGAATTCCCGGTTTCCTGGGGGCTGGATGATGCTGCTTACTGGCTTTACAGTGCCAGAACACAGGGTAAATGCATGCAGCCCCTGGATGCGGTGCTGGATTATATCATTACGGAATTTGATGTATTATATCAGGAATATAAGGGGGAGAAGGAAGAGGGTATTGATTCAGATATTTGTTATGTGATGACCTGCCATCCTCAGATTATAGGAAGACCGGCAAGAATTACGGTTCTGGAGAAGCTAATACGGCATATCCGGCAATACCCGGAGGCACAGTTTATGACAATGGATGCGGCGATGATTAAGTTTTTGGAGAAGCAGAATGAATGATATCAGAGAATATCTTGACGATTGGATTGAAAAGAATAAGCAGGAATTTTATACATTGGCAGATGATATATGGATGCATCCGGAGCTGGGACTTGAGGAATTTCATTCAGCTTCTGCCATAATGAGATTGTTGAAAAAATATGGTTTTGAGATTGAACAGGGTATTGGCGGGATGCCCACCGCATTTGTCGCATCCACAGGGAAGGAGGGGCCGGTAGTAGGCTTCAGTGTTGAATATGACTGCCTTCCCGGACTGTCCCAGGAAAAGGATAAGCCCTATCCCTCGCCGGTTATGGATGGAGCGCCGGGACATGGCTGCGGGCATAATATTCTGGGAACAGGTGCGGCCTTTGCCGGCGTTGCTTTAAAGCGGACGTTGGAGCATTACGGTATCAAGGCGGTTATCAGGTTGTTTGGAACACCCTATGAAGAGGCGAGTGTGGGAAAACCCGTCCTCGGCAAAGCAGGAGTCTTTGAGGGACTGGATTTTGTTCTGGACTGGCACCCCCACGGAGGAAATTATGCTTATTATGAGGTCTGTAACTCTGTCTTTGTTTTAAACTTTAAGTTCAGGGGGCAAAAGAGCCATGGCGCAAGACCCTGGCTTGGCAGAAGTGCACTGGATGGGGCCATGCTGTTCGGCCATGCTCTGGAGATGCTGCGGGAGCATATTGTTCCTAATGTCAAAGAGGCTGCAAATACGATTAATTATACCTTTACGGATTGCGGCTCCGCTTATGCCAATGTAGTGCCAGATACTGCAGCCGTACAATTATATGGAAGATTTCATGACCTGGAAACCTCGGAGGATGCTTATAAGCGTATAAAGCTTTGTGCAAAAGGGGCGGCAATGGCAACAGAAACCACTGTGGAGGCAGAGATAGTGACCTATACCCATAATAAGCTGCCGAACAGGATTTTGTCCCGGGTGGTATATGACAATCTGATGCATTACGGTGCTCCCAGTTTTACACAGGAGGAGCAGGAATTCGTGAAAAAAATGCAAATAGAGGAAGGGCTTGAACCGACAGGGCTCGATATGGAAATCAGGCCATATGGACCGGGCCAGACCGGAATTTCGGATGCTTCCGAATATTCCTGGATAGCTCCTTTTACCTGTGTTTGGATCACGATGGGGCCCTCCGGCGGATGGCACAACTGGATGGTAACCGCCTGTGCAGGAAATTCAATTGGTAAAAAGGCATTAATCAGGGGAGCGCAGGTACTATCAGGTTCAGCGCTTGATATGCTTCTTCAGCCGGAGCTGATTAAGGAAGCGAAAAAAGAATTAAAGGAGCGGCTTGCAGGAAGAGATTATAAAAGTCTGCTGCCAAAAGAGCATGAGGTACCTTTGGGCATAAACCGGAGTATTATGGATAAATATTATCCTGATAGACAAAGGATAATAAGTATATGATCAAATTTACAATTGAACAGACCGCAGCCTGACTGCGGGGAGGAATTTCCGGCAAAGAAATTCCTCCCCGTATTCTATAGATTGTATTCTATCTGACCCGGGCAACAGTTTCTGCAATATTTTGTCCAAGGTTTCGACAGCTTTGCAGTCCAAGCTCGTCCAGAAGGATTCCGTTTTCATTGCTTTTATCGTTAGGCCATGTGGTAGCTCCGCCGCCGATATAGCAGCCGGGAGTTCTCTGACCACCGGAGCCGGTGATAAGCATATCGTGTATCATAAAGTAATAATGCATCGCCTGTATGGTAAATTCCTGTCCTGCGTTACGGTTTCCGCCCACGGCAATTCCGCCTCCCACCTTGTGCTGTAAACCATATTTATATTTATTGCAGCCATATCGAAGGAAACCTTCCGTCCGGTCCATAAAACGCTTCATAGGAGCATTAACTCCGCCAAAATAGACCGGAGAGGCAAGAATAAGGCCTTCGCATTTCAATAATTTAGGATAAATTTCTGCCATGCCGTCCCTTTTGAATGTGGGACAGGCATATTCATCGTTACTCTTCAAAGCAGTTTCCCTGCTGCAGGCAAAGCATCCGATGCAGTCATGAATATCTGAATAATCCCGAAGATAGATGATTTCTGTACGAATATGCTCAACCTTTTGAGCTTCCTCCATAGCTGCCCGCAGTGCAATATCAGTATTGCGCCCCTTTCGCGGGCTGCTGGATATCCCAAGAATTAATTTATCAGCCATACAATCCTCCGTTTGAAATAATAATTGTATCAATCGTAGCAACAGAGCCGGTATTTGTCTATGTCCATCATGAACAGATAGCAGCTCCTTTTCTTGTTGATTATTTCTGGGGGACAAAAATAAGTGAAATGTTTTGTCGGCTGTAAACATATACAAATGAAACAGGTTATCTTAATATTAGTTCAGGCAAATCGACAGGGCAATAGTCTAAGCTTTCATAAAAAATTTTTTATTTTAAATTAAAAAGAATTAATAACGAAGACGTTAATTTAGGCAATCTGAATTAACGTCTTTTATTCTATTTTGAGGTGAGCGGATGCAGAATTTACATTTTGAGAAGATGGTCCCATATTTGGGATATTTCGGGCAGGGGTTTTTAATGACTTTGGAAATAACAGTAGTTTCATTTTTAATATCCATCCTACTTTCCATCCTGCTTGCATCCATACGGATGACAAATATCAAACCCCTGGTCTGGCTCCATGATATTTGGGTTTTAATCATAAGATCCCTGCCGCTTTTGCTTCAGCTTTTTATTATGGCCTATGCGGTCCCCGGCTTTACAGGAGGAAGGATTAAGATGGGTGCAGTTCTTGCTGGTATTATAACCCTGGCGTTCAACTCCTCCGCTTATATGACAGAAAGCATCAGGGGAGGCTTTCTGGGAGTCGACAAAGGACAGAAGGAAGCGGCAATGTCCCTGGGGCTTGATGGCTTGGTGACATTTTTCTATATTACCTTACCGCAGGCTGCCAGACACATTCTTCCTTCCATGATGAATGAAATTATACTCCAGTTTAAATCAACCTCCATGCTGGCGCAGATCGGTGTTTTGGAATTGTTTCTGGTGTGCAACAACGTAGCGGCAAAAACCTTTGCCAGCTTCGAGCCGTTTCTTCTGGTTGCCGTCTTTTATTATTTGGTGGTACTGCTTTTGAATTGGTGTTCTGTGAAGGTCGAAGGGAGGTTGAAAAGAAGTGATAAAAATTAATGATTTAAAAAAGAATTATTATGACCTGGAAGTATTAAAGGGGATAAACCTTGAGATTCCCGGCGGAGAGACTTTGGTGATTATAGGTCCGTCCGGTTCCGGTAAATCCACATTGCTTCGAAGTGTAAATCTGATGGAGGGAATTTCGAGAGGCAGTATTTATGTTAACAACATGGAAATTACCGCGATGAAGAAAAAGGAGCTTAGGGCTGCCAGAGAAAAAATAGGAATGGTATTCCAGCATTTCAACCTGTTTCCTCATATGACGGTATTAAATAATGTCATGTTTGCTCCGAGGAAAGCATTAAAGCTTCCCCGGCCGGAAGCAGAGAAGAGGGCCATGGATTTATTGAAACGGGTCGGCCTGGAGGAAAAGGCCAATGTGTATCCGGGTAAATTATCGGGAGGACAAAAGCAGAGAGTAGCCATAGCCAGGGCACTTGCGATGGGCCCGGAGGTGATTTTGTTTGATGAACCGACCTCGGCTCTTGATCCTGAGATGGTAAAAGAGGTTCTGGACGTAATTAAGGAGCTTAGAAATACTGGACTTACCATGCTGATTGTAACCCATGAAATGGGCTTTGCAAGAGAAATAGCGGACAGAATTATATTTCTGGACTGCGGGAGTGTTATTGAGGATACGGATCCGGAGACCTTCTTTACCAGTCCAAGGACGGACAGGGCAAAAGCTTTTCTGGAAAAAGTCATGAAATAAATGGGTTTGCCATTTATCATAGACCATATTATTCATTTCAATAGGAGGAAAATGATGAAGAAAAAATTATTTCATTTAGCGGCTGTCGCTCTTTCGACAGTTATGATTGCAGCAGCATTAACAGGCTGCGGTTCCAAGGAGAACAGTGAAGCCCAGCCCACCCCGGCAGCATCGGGTGAGATAACAGAGGCGGCCGAAGGGGAAACACCGGTAACGGAAGGTGCAGCCGAGGCCAAAAGACTGGAAGGTGTTAAGCTGATTTTTACGGACGATGCGTTTAATCCTTACCGTATCATCGATGAGGACGGAACCTTAAGCGGCTATGATTTTGACGTACTTACGGCCCTGCAGGATATTCTGGGCTTTGATTATGAATTTGTGCAGGTGGAATTTGCGGCTGTACTTACCTCTATCGGTGCGGGCACCGCGGATTTTGGCATGACACTGTCTCCGACGGAAGAAAGAAAAGAGACCTTTGATTTTACCACGGATTATTATCAGCCGAAATCAGCGGTAGGTGCCCTGCCGGACTCCGGCATTGACAGCTGGGATGACCTGAAGGGTAAGACAATTATTGCACCGTCGGCAACAACACATGCCAAGGTGGCATATACGGTTGAGGGTGCTACTGTTATTGAGATGGAGAATATCGCACTTGGCTGTGAGGAAGTGGCGGCTGGTCGTGCGGATGCAATCATCTGTGATTCGGTTCAGCTATCCGTATATGCGAATGAATATGGCTTTCATACCTTCAATACCTCTATTGATGATCATGGCATTGAGATGTTCGGCTATACGATAGGTTTTCTTAAAGGCTCGGAATATGTGGATGATTTTACCTATGCTTTAGATATACTGAAGGAAAACGGAACTTTGACGGAGCTTCAGAAAAAATGGCTTGGTGAAGAAAACGCAATTGAATATTAATTTCTGTGCTATGGGCACTAACTTCTGCGGATTGGAGAATTCATATGAAACTTGATTTTTCTAAGATACTGGCATATCTTCCCAAATATGTGGATGGCCTGGAATTGACCTTACAGATTACGGTAATATCCCTGGCGGGTGCATTCGTTCTTGCCTGCTTACTGGTGATGCTTGGTATGTCCGGTCATAGGATACTAAGAGGACTTGCGGCTTTTTATGTCTCCTTTTTCAGAGGCGTGCCCATAATTGTGCAGTTTTTCCTGATACATTTTTTGATCCCCGGACTTACGAATAATGCAGTGGTTTTACCGACGGCTGTTGACGGTATGATTACTTTTGCATTAAACTCTGCTGCATATCTGGCGGAAAGTATCCGCGGAGGAATCAACGGTGTAGATAAAGGACAGCATGAGGCGGCAAAGGCCCTGGGAATAAGCGGGTTTCAGATGATGGTATTTGTTGTTGTGCCCCAGGCTTTAAAAGTGGTTTTTCCCTCCGTCATCAATACATCAATTAAGCTGGTTAAGGATTCGGCAATTGTTTCACAATTAGGTGCATTTGATCTAATGAGGTCGGCATATTTTACGATGTCAAATACGTACCGGGCTTTTGAGTCTTTGATCATGTGTGCCGTGTTTTACCTGATTATTGTAATTACACTTACATTAATATCGAAATTAGCTGAAAAACGTTTAAACAGAAGTGAAATGGCGTAAAAAGTGAGGTCAGTATGGATGTAAAGCAAAACCTGGATGTTATTGTATATCATCTGTTAATTGAAAGCTTATATAATGTGGAATACAAGGCCGGTCAGATATTAAATCCCTCGGAAATTGCGGAATTTTACAATATCAGCAAAACACCGGTGCTGCAGGCACTGAAAAGACTGGAAACGGAAAAAATACTGGAATTGAGTAATAACGGAAAATACAAACTGGTTTGTCCGGATGCTAACAACATTAAGGACATATGCGAGACCAGATTTATGTTTGAAAGCTATGCTGTGAGTAAGTTGATCGATGAATTTGATGACGATATGTATAGCAAGCTTATGGTACATGTGAATAAGTGCAAATCAGTATCAGAGGTTGCAGAGACGAAAGAAATTTTAAAGGCGGATTATTCTTTTCATAAATGCCTGATCGGGCTGCTGCGCAATGAAACCATAAGCGAATTTTATGAGCCCATGATCAACCGCTTTATTCTATTAAAATATACCTCCGGATACCGCAGGGATTTACAATGGATTATTGAAAATTCCTATCTGTTCCACAAGGAAATTACGGAGCTTTTAAGGCAGAAAAAGCGGGCTGAATTACTGGAATATATTCAGGAGCATATTTATTTTGAAGAATAGTGAATTTTAAGAATAAATTCCGGGAAGAACGAGGTGGGAAATGGCAAAATATATTATTACAATCAGCAGGGAATTTGGCTGCGGTGCAAGGGAAATCGCCCGAGGACTGGCAAGCAGGCTGAATATCATTCTGCACGATAAGGATCTGGTAGATCTGACGGTAATGAAAGGAGAAGTTCATACGGACAAGATCAATGAATATGATGAAAGATCCCCGAAGGGCCCTCTCTGGAATGAATTTGCATATGGATCATCGTCGGTATTTTATTCCCAGAGCGCAGTGGAAACTCAAGCTGAAGTTATAAGAGAAATGGCGGAAAGTTCCGAGTCCTGTATTTTCTTTGGAAGATGTGCAGATTATATACTGATGGAATATCCCGATGTAATCAGCTTCTTCCTGTATGCCCCGCTGGAGGCCAGAATTAGACATATTCATGAGGCCTACACCGTATCGGATAAGGAAGCGGCGAGGATGATAAAGCGGATTGATAAACAGCGGCATAATTACTATAAATATGTTACCGGCAAGAACAGGGGTGACAGGAGTGGTAAGGATATCATGATTAACGTGGATAAATATGGAGTTGAAAAAACAATCCAATTAATGTACGATGCTGTAAGAATACTTTTTGAATAATAAATGCGAGGTGCCTGACGCTGTAACTGTGTCAGGCACCTTTTTTGCCATATTCCCAGCGGTCATTGACAGGTAAGGAAAAACTTGGTACGATATACATACCGACGGTCGGTATGGAGGAGTTAAGATGTCATTAAAGCAACCAAAGGAAATACGGCTGAATGCAATTATAACGGCAGCCATTGAGGAATTTTTAGAAAAGGGCTATGACGGAGCATCCGTCAACACAATCGCCAGGAGGGCGGGAGTCAGCAAGGGAGGATTTTATCATCATTTTCTTAATAAAGAAGAGCTTTTGATGGAGGCTAACCGGAAGCTGTCAGAGCCGGTTATTCTGATGGCCGAGAAAGCTTATGCAGCGGAAAGTGCCCGGGACGGACTGCGCCTTTATATTGAAGAATATATCAGGTACTGGACCGGCCATCCAAAGGAGCTCGGCTTCTTTTTCATGTCTATGTCGAAAGCCTTTGAGTCAGAGCGGCTGATGCAGTATTACAAGGAATATATGGAGGCTGCCACGGGTTTTTTTATATCCCTTTTACAAAAGGCTGTTGTGGCGGGTGAACTGAAAATAGACGACCCGGAGGCCTATGGAATTGCACTTATGGGCTCCTTGGACGGGGTTTTATCCTATGCCATGCTTTGGCAGGACAAAGAGACCGATTCATTGATCAGGCGGTTTACAAGAATTTGGATTGATAGAGAATAGGGGAGTGTCAATGGAGCAGAAAGCAGTTCTTACGGTGAAGGAATTAAAAAAAGCATATGGTGATTTTAAAGTAGTTGACGGAATCAGCTTTGAAGTAAGGAGGGGAGAAGTCTTCGGACTGCTGGGGCCAAACGGCGCGGGCAAGACCACAACCATTAGAATGATATGCGGCCTGCTTAAGGCCGATTCCGGTGAAATTACAGTAGAGGGATATACACTTGCAAAAAACTATTCCACAATAAAGGCTATGATTGGCCTGTGTCCCCAGGAGCTTGTAGTATGGGGATTGCTTACCTGTATGGAACAGCTTAAATTTACAGCGCTGTCCTACGGAATGTCCGCAGGAAACGCAGCAAGGAAAGCCGAGGAAATTCTTAATTCCCTTGGTCTGGCAGATAAAAAGAATAAGCTTGCCAAAACCCTCTCCGGAGGAATGCAAAGAAGATTAAATCTTGCACTTGCGCTGGTGCACGACCCGGAAATTATCATTCTGGATGAGCCCCAGGCCGGACTTGACCCCCAAAGCCGGATTTTGGTAAGGGATTTTATCAGAAAGCTTGCAAGGGAAAAGACCGTGATATTGACCACCCATGATATGGATGAGGCCGAAAGACTGACGGACAGAGTGGCTATTATCGATTATGGCAGGGTGCTGGCGCTGGATACACCGGAGAACCTAAAGGAAAAATCGGGCTTAGGAGATTTGCTCCAGATTCGAGTGGAGCAAATGGAGGAGTCCGTTGCAGAAAGGCTGCTTCAGGCTCTTCCGGCGGTTATAACAGAAAGACGGTATTCAGACGGTTATTTTTATTTTAGCGGCAGCGATTTATTGGAGCTGATTCCGGCAATTCAGCAGGTATTTCATCAGAAAGGACGGGGTATAAAGGATATGACCATCAGAAAGCGTACCCTTGAGGATGTGTTCATTGCCATGACAGGAAGGGGGCTGCGGGAATGAGATTATATGCTTCTATTGTAAAGACCTTTAAGGAGGTCGTCAGAGACTGGAAAGTACTTTCGATGGTTTTGGCCTTTGCCCCCTTTTTTGTATTGCTCATGAAGCTTTTCTATGGGGGAGACCCTACGACCTATAAAATAGGAATTATCAATTCGGACCAAGCCACGCTGTCTGCGGAGTTAATCCAAAGCATGGAGAATGCGGAGGGGGACGATCATGCGAAACTATTCCGGCTGCAATACCCGAAGGATTTAGAGGAACTAAAGAAGCAGGTAGAGGATAAAACAATTGATATAGGAATTGTGCTGCCGGATAACTATTCCAAAGCGCTTGCGGCGAAGGCCGGAACCAAGGAGGAAGGGGAAGAAGCCTTGCAGTCAGAGGAAGGGGAAGCTCTGGCGCTGGTGGAGGTATATGGCAGCATGGGCAATGCAAAATATATGGTGGCTGCGGTCCTTGCAAATAATTTGATCTATCAGCAGGAAATGGAAGTATCCGAGATAAAGCTGCCGGTCAGTATAAATGAGACCTTTCTCGAAAAGAAACAGGTAACCAATGAATTTGACAGCTATGTTCCCGGACTGATTTCAATGGCGGTACTCATGATTCTTTTTACGGCAACTGCCACCATTGTAAAGGAAAACGATAAGAATACGCTGATACGGCTGAAAATGAGCAGACTGGGAGCTTTACGCTATCTTCTGGGAGTAAGTATCGTGGAGGCGCTTGTTGCGGTCACAGCGATGGTATTGACCTATTGGACGGCGATTTTGCTTGGCTATAAGCCCCTGGGAACCTTTCCGGCAATTCTTGCGGTCGGGATCATTTCAAGCTTTTCCATGGTGGCTGTGAGCTTAATTATGGCCAGCTTTCTTAATACAATATTTGATGTGCTGACAATCGGCTGCTTTCCCTTTTTCCTGTTTATGTTCTTTTCGGGAAGCATGTTTCCGCTGCCGAAGGTAACCCTGTTTACCCTTGCCGGAAGGGCTTTTGGGGCTACGGATATTTTGTCCCTGTCCTTCACGGCCGCCTCCTTTAATAAGATATTGAATTATGGCGTTGGCCTGGGAGGTGTCTCCTTTGAAATACTGATGATATCATTACTGACATTTGTATATTTTGCGATTGGCCTGTTTTTATATCAGAAAAGAAGACTATCAAGAGCTTAAAACTTATACCCCTGCATATCACAAGCTTTGCTTGTGATACGGCCTTAATAAATAGTTTGAAAGTGGTTTTCCTTCAAACTTCCTTCCTGTAGTTGCTTCCTTTCGTAACTTATGATATATTGATCATGATATTATTACATATCCTAATTCAGACTGTATGAGTATGGCATTTTACAATACCGGTATCGAATTCGATACTGTAATTATGACCTCTTAGCCGCTTTTTACAGACAAATTCTGAAGCTGTTAAACGAAAGGAAGGTTGAGAGAAAAGCACTTTCAACTATTGATTTGAAGGCACGCTAAAGCGTGCGGAAGGGTGTAAAAATGAAAAAAGAATTATTTGGAATCTGCCCTTTTGTCACATCACAACGGGTACTTACCGGAAAATGGTCCATTTATATTTTATATTTGCTTAAGGACGGCCCGGTGAGATTTAATGAATTACAAAGACGCCTGCCTGAGGAAATGACACACGCCACACTGTCCCGGCAGTTAAAGATACTGGAGGAAGAGGGACTGATTATAAGGACCGAGTATGCACAGATACCGCCGAAGGTGGAATATAGCTTAAGCGGGATCGGCAGCCGGTTTGAGCTGGTATTAAGATCCCTTGAGGAATGGGGCAACGAATATATTGAATATTTAAAGAATAAAGGATAATATAGATATAGAGGATTTGGGAGGAATATAGGATGTCAGGTACAAACAACTGTGAAAGCTGTATCAGCTATGTATATGATGAGGAATATGACTGCTATGTGTGCCAGATCAATCTGGATGAGGATGACATGGTGAGATTTTTAAGTAACAGAGAGTTTTGCTGTCCTCATTTTCA
This sequence comes from Bacillota bacterium, assembly GCA_023407175.1. Next base: position 8,612 of record JAEYMU010000031.1, on the reverse strand, counting down.
ATTTAATAATGAGTATAAGATTGTAAATAAGCAGATATAGCATCCTTAATTATCATATGGGTCAATTTCTAAATTACATAGTTTTTTCAATTACCCGATTACTATATAAGAGAAAGGGGATGCCGGATGGATGTCAAGATATGCAAAAATTGCAGGAGGCTATTCAATTATGTCTATGGGCCGGAGCTATGCCCGAACTGTGTCAAGCTGCTTTCTGCAAACAAGCCGGAACCGGCGAAGGAAATTAACTTGGCGGCTCTAAACCCGGCGGTCAGTGAAGAGGAAAATAAATTTGTACAGGTCAGAGATTACATTCTGGCAAATCCGAATGCAACCGTGGTACAAATTGCGGAAGCAAATGATATTATACCGGCTAAGCTGTTTGAATGGATTCGGGAAGACAGGCTGGAATTTTCGGACGCATCGGAGTATGCCTGGTTTACCTGTGAAAAATGCGGAGCTAAGATACGAAGCGGCAGGCTTTGCAACCGTTGTAAAATCAAATAAAAAGCAATCACAATTTTAGGAAATTTTGACGGAAATATTAATTTGTATATACAAATAAGTCATTTTATGATATTTTAATAAAGTATGGTTTTTATCCGTGAGGTTATAATATGATTAAAAAAGCACCTTTTGACGCTTTAATTATATTATCGGAAGGAAATCATTTCTCTAATAAGTAATAAAAAGGGAAGGGAGCGGAGGATGAATTTATATAAGAAGAATTCAAAACAGTTTGTGAGTCTGGCGGTAACAGTCAGCTTCATTCTTCTGACTTATCTGCTCCTGACACCTTTCCTATATAATGCGGTCAGTGAGGAGTTCACCGGAAGCGGCCAGAACATCGGGGCTACAGAACAAAGACTTCCGATCAAGCAGGACAAGATATCCTTTCTTACCTCTGTGGTTGTGGAAAATGAATATGCCTTTGATATTACAACCTTTCATGTTCTAAGCAGGGGACAGCAGGTGAACCGGCAATTACCGGGACTTGTGGGCTATACCTTCATAGTCTTGCTGATTGTATTCTCTCTACTGATCCGTAAAAGCAGATGTACCATGGGGAAGGCAAAGCATGCTCCTTCCATGCTTGCAATATCTATGGGCGGACATGCTCCACCAGCGGCATGGACCGGCCTGCTGTGCAGTTTGGCTAGGGGCTGATGATGCAGTACACCGGACAGCACAGGATTTACCACATTATATTTTAGAAGGGATAGAGAAAATGAAAAAATTCATGCCAGTATTTTTTATCATAGTAGCATTAGTAGTACTTATGGCATATACGGCTGCCAATGGCTTGAAAATCGGCAGTCTGGATATCAAGGGTGCTCCTGAAATGCGTTTTGGTATTGATATCCGCGGAGGTGTTGAGGCGGAATTTGAGCCGGACGGCCTGGAAGGAAAGCCTACGAAGACACAGCTGGAGGCGGCCAGAGCCGTTTTTGAAGCACGCCTTGACAATCAGAATATTATGGACCGTGAAGTGACAATTGACACGGAGGGCGGTTATGTTCTTGTGCGTTTCCCCTGGAAGGCGGATGAGACAGAGTTTGATCCGGAGAGCGCAATCAAAGAGCTCGGCGAGATGGCAGAGCTTAGATTTACTGATGCGGATGGAAATACTTTGATTGAAGGTGCCCGTGTTTCCAAGAGCTATCCGACCCTGAATAAGGAAACCGGCGGATATGTTGTAAGCCTTGTATTCGATGAGGAAGGTACCACAGAATTGGCTAAGGTCACCAAGAAATATAAGGGTGAAGAGATGGATATCTATATGGATGAAGTCTGCATACAGAAGGCTACGATTGAAGCCGTAATCACCGATGGAGAATGTATCATTACCGGTATGGATGGTTACGACGAAGCGAAGGATTTGTCCGATAAGATTAATGCCGGAGCACTTCCCTTCTCACTTACCACAAAGAATTATTCCACCATCAGTCCCTCCCTGGGAACCGGTTCACTGAATGTTATGGTTAATGCAGGCTTTATCGCTTTCGGCATTATTTGTTTTCTGCTGATTTTCTATTACCGACTGCCGGGCTTTGTGGCATGTATCTCTCTCGTGATGCAGATTACCGGTCAGATACTTACCTTGTCGGTACCGCAGATGACCTTGACTTTGCAGGGTATCGCAGGTATCATACTCTCCATTGGTATGGGTGTTGATGCGAATGTTATTTCGGCGGAAAGAATCAGCGAAGAAATCAAATCGGGCAAGAGTACGGCCTCTGCAATTGCATCCGGGTTCTCCAGCTCCTTTGCCTCCATATTTGACGGTAATATCACGGTATTAATTGTTGCATTTATCATGATGACTTTAGGATCGGGATCGCTGTTATCCTTTGGTTATACATTGTTTACCGGTATCGTATTTAACTTTTTAGCAGGTGTTACAGCCTCCCGGCTTATGATTCGTTCCCTGAATTCCTTTAAGTTTTTGCAAAAGCCGGCACTCTATACCTGTCTGTCAAGGAGGGTAACATTCAATGAAGAATAAAATTATTCCTTTTTTCAGTAAGCGTTATATTTATTTTGGTATCTCTCTGTCTATTATGGTAATTGGTATTATCTTTGCCTTTATTGATGGGGTCCAGCTTGACATACAGTTCAAGGGCGGCGCAATCGTAAAGTATACCTATGAAGGCACCATTGATGAAAATGCCGCAGCGGATATTGCGGAGCAGCAATTAGACAGAATTGTAACCACTCAGACGACTGTCGACCTGACCACCGGTGAGAAGAAAATCGCATTCAATATGGCAGGTAATTACGGTATCAATGTGGAGGACCAGCATGCCTTTGATGCGGCGTTAAAGGAGAAATTTCCGGATAATAATCTTACACTTTCCGAATCCCGTATGGTTGAGAAGTACTTCGGTGATAAGTTCTTAAAAAGAGGTATTATGGCAGTTCTTCTTGCTTCGGTATTGATTGTAGCTTATGTATGGGTTCGCTTTAAGATGATGGGCGGTCTTTCCGCAGGTGTTATGGCGCTGGTAGCCCTATGCCATGACGTATTGGTGGTATTCTTTACCTGTGTTATATTTAAAATACCCATTGGCGACTCCTTTATCGCGGTTGCTCTCAGTATTCTTGGCTATTCCATCAATGATACTATTGTAATCTATGACCGTATCAGGGAAAACTGCAAGCTGCTGGAGGGTGAGAAGATTGAAACAATTACGGATTTATCCATCACCCAGTCCATGTTTCGTTCCATCAATACTAACGTAGCCGTTATGATCAGTATCAGTACGGTTTATATTATCGCACATCTGAATAACATGCCTTCCATAGAAAGCTTTGCGCTTCCGATGGCAGTGGGCTCCTTAAGCGGATGCTATTCCACCATCTGTATAGCCGGACCGCTCTGGGTAATGTGGAAGAAGAGAAAAGGCGAGACCATGATATTCAAAGAAAAGAAGGATGAACCGATCCGGATTAATGTAAATTCCAAGTATAAGAAAAAGAGATATTAAGAGTGTACTAATAGCTGCAGTGCATCCACCGGTTTCAAGTGTACCTGGTGGATGCACTGAGAGAAGGAAGGCCATATTCTAACAAGGGATATGGCCTTCCTTTTTGCGTGTGCGGTGGGCACACTCGGATTGCTTGGCTTGATACTTTTTTAATCATAAAACCTGCAGCTTTAATCTGCTGATGCAATAATTGATGGCAAGGCAGATTTGATCCGCCATGGACATAACGACATTCAGTCGTGTTGTCTGAAGAAGGAGGTTATCCAGCACTCCGGAGAAATTGACGATACCGGTGATAAAAATATCACCCACCTCCGGCAGCTCTTTATCCACGCCGGCCCCAGGCTTTAAGGAACCTTCTCCCAGGGTAATATAGCCGATGTGGTCCGATTTACCAAGGGAAGCATCAATGGCAATAATAAAGGCGTCGCCATGTGCCTGATAAATCATATCGACGGTATCCTTCAGATTCTTTGCATGAACCGGCTCCTCCAGGGTTCCGTATACCAGATAGTTATAGTGCCTGGTGTATTTTGAAAGCTTATATCCGATAATAGGCCCCAGGCAATCACCCGTAGCCCTGTCTGATCCAATACATAGGAAAATAATAGTCTTATTCAAAAGGACCGGATCTTTTAGCAAGTCAATTAGCATACAACCCAACTCATAAGCGGTATTCTTATCATAGGAATTAAAATAAGAAATACGGCTTTTATTCTTTAAAAAAATGCTCATGATACCTCCAACAACCCATATTCAGGATAAATATAGGTTAAGTATTTCCAGAAATTTAAGAAATAGACATAAAAAACATAGGAAATATAGCTTTCATATTATTTTTTTATTGATTTTTCGGGCAATAACGGCAATTTTTGGTGAGAAAAAATAAAAGAATAGAAGACAGAGGGCAATTCTGGTAGAAATCTGCTGATAACTTATGCCTCCAAGCAAGCGCAAAGTGACAAAAAGCCTGTCCCGATTATGCTATTATGAATCATATTTATGGGTACGTATCAATCAGAACGGAATAGGAGTGATTTTTTTGATAGAAACAATATACAGCAATGAAAATGGGGAGCAGGAAGGGACAAGCAAGGTAACTCCTGCCTTTAAAATGCCGAAAAATATCAGACAGATAGGGAAAAGCAATGCAACTAAAAAAATTTATATAGAGGATTATGTCATGTCCTATATCAGGCAGCTGGCGGGAGGAGATTACTCCGGCTGCAGCCTGGCTGTGCTGGTTGGTCAGAGCCTTCGCCTGGATAACTGCCGTAACATTTTCATCTCAGGGGCAGTTAGGATTAAGGAGCTGGAGCCGGCGGGAGAATTGGTGTTTACCAATGAGACCTGGACGCAGATTTATGAGGATATAAAGAAATATTTTACAGATTTTGAAATTGTCGGATGGTATATCGGTGGACCGGGATATCTTCTGGGTGAAGAGGATAAAATATTAAAAACCCATGTTGATAATTTTGCCGGGCAGGATAAGGTATTGCTTACCTATGACAGTCTGGAGAAGGAGGAAAACTTTCTTTGCTATGAAAACAGCCGCCTGTGCAGGCAGGAAGGCTATTACATATATTATGAGAAAAACGAGGAAATGCAGACCTATATCATAGACCATAAATCAGGGGAAAGCTGTGAAGCGGAATATGAAGATAAGGTCTCTAAGGATATCAGAGCGGTTATCCAAAATAAGCAGGCAGAGAAGGACGATAGTAAAAATGTCACCAGACTGGTGTATGCGGCTGGAACGCTGCTTGCTATAATTGTATTAATCATAGGAGCTGCTATGCTTCGTAATTATGACCAGATGAAAAGTATGCAGGATACCTTGAACTATCTTTCAAAGAATATGGAGGAGGTGCAGTCTATCTTTGCGGAAGACAAGCAGACAGATACTTCTGATTCCGCGGATAATCAAAATGCCCAGGTAAGTGCCACCCCGGGGGCCTCCGATGCGGAAGACACCTCACAGGAGGAAGGATTGGATGTGGAGGTAGTCCCGGGTAATGTGGAGCCATTGACGGAGGATACGGCTCAGGGCGAGACATCAGAAGAGAAAGATAATAATGATAAGAAATCCACCTCGGATAAGGATCTGGCGGAGGATAATACAGACAGCAAGAATACAGAAGCAGCAGAAACCAAAGACAGCTCGTCCTCCAAGGATAATACACAGGAGGTAAAGGCAGAGCCCTCTTATTATGTTGTGAAGAATGGGGATACCCTGGCCGGTATCAGCTACAAGCTGTATAAAACCTATACAAAGGTTAAGAAAATAATGGAATTAAACGGCATAGAGGATCAGGACCTTATTTATGTCGGACAGAAGCTGATTGTGCCGTAGAAAATAGAATTGCATTAAGTTGAAAATAACTTATCATCATAGGGGCTGTTGCACTTTTGCCTAATTTTTGATCCGAAGCGTGTTTAAAAAAACATTGAACCGTCTCCGGTAAGAATTACAGGTATGTGACAGCCCCGTTATATTAAAGAATAATAAGATTAAAGTGCTATGTTCTGTAAAAAAGTTCGTGCCTTATAATTTAAAATGAGTTATAATAACTGATACAATGGATTAAAAACGACAGGTACGGCAGAGCAAAAAATGAGGTAGGATATGGCGAACGGAAATGAAAATCAATCTTTAAGAGAATATGGTAAGCGGAGAAAGCGATATAAACGGATCAGAAATCTTATTATTTTGATTTTAATTCTTGCAGCCGCGGCGGTAGGGATTATATATATCATATATCTCTATAATAAAAGCTATCATGATTATAAAGCGGTCAGTACAATTGAAATGACCGGAGACACTACAGTGGGCTATTTAAGCTATGGGAGCGGCATTATAAAATACAGTAAAGATGGGGCACAGGCATACGATAAGGACGGGAAAGTAATATGGAATGCTGCCTATGAGATGACGGACCCGATTGCCAGTGTCAGCGGACAATATGTCGTAGTCGCCGACCGGGGTGGAGAAGCAGTACATATTTTTAGCAATAAAGGAGAAGTAGGAAACTACAAGGTACTCTATAACATCACTGACGTTGAAATTGCCTCCAAGCAAGGCGTGACTGCTATCATGATGACAGAGGGTGAGGATAATTACTTTAATCTGTATGACGTGGATGGTACTCCCCTTGTAGATATAAATAAAGGCAATAATGTAAATAATGCGGGATATCCGCTGGATATGGCGCTGTCTAACGATGGAACAAAGCTGGTAATCAGCTATCTGTCAGTTACATCGGGAGAGCTGGTCAGCAATGTAACCTGCTATAATTTTTCCGAGGTCGGTAAAAACTATATCGATAATATGGCTGGAAATTATCCGACGCTCAATGGTGTGATTGTGCCGAAAGTAGTCTTTTTGAATAATGAGGTCTTTTGCAGCTTCAAGGATAATGGATTTATGCTTTGTTCCATGAAGGAGCTGCCGAAAAAAATTAATGAGGTAACCTTTGACGGAAAAATAAAAAGTGTATTGTATAATAAAAACTATGCAGGTGTGGTCCTGGAGACGGCAGATGGTACCTCAAAGCATATGCTGCTTTATAACCTGAATGGGAAGCAGGTATTGGACAAAACAATTGATTTTGAATATACGATGATATTCCTAACGGATGAAGAGATTATAATGTACAATGATACAAGCTGTATCATCATGAAGATGGATGGTAGGGTGAAATTCAAGGATACCTTTGAAAGCAGTATAACCGCCTTTTATCCAATTAACAATCTAGACCGTTATTACCTGGTCAGTGAGGAGAAGCTGTCCGATATTCAGTTGCTGGATTAGTGGATTTTATCACTGATTTCAATCATAAATTAGTGATTTAATACGATAAAAGATAAACTAACGAAAGGTTTAGGGAAGAGTATGAATTGGTTATTGTTAATAGTATTGGCTATTTTGGTAGTAAATGCGCTGATCGGTATGAAGGTGGGCTTTATTAAGACAATATTCTCCCTTCTGTCCATGATTGTTGCGCTGGTATTGACCTTATGGATCAGCCCGTATGTCAATAACTATATGCGGGGAAATGATCAGGTGTATGAGCATATTTCCAAGGGAGTTGAGAAGGTCCTCCCTATCATAGAGGAGGGAGCGAATGAGAAGGCCCAGGAATCTATCATTGATAATCTGTCCCTTCCTAATTCGATTAAATCATCACTTTTGGAAAATAATAAGGCAGAGGTTTATAAGGAGCTCTCTGTTAACAGCTTTAAGGAATATTTAAAGAGCTATTTGACAGGTATCATAATCAATGCACTTGCATTTTCCATTACCTTTATTGTTCTCTTAATTATCCTGTGGGTGCTGTGCTTTGCCTTGAACATTATCAGTAAGCTGCCATTGCTGAACCAGATCAATAAATTGGCAGGTTTACTGGCGGGATTAATTCATGGATTGGTTGTTGTCTGGCTTTTATTTATTCTGCTTACGGTATTCGGCAGCAGTGAATGGGGACAGAAGGCTATGGAGATGATCGGAGATGATAAAATATTGAGTATGATCTATAATAACAATGTCATTCTGCATTTCGTCACAAGTATTGCCAAGATAATAAAGTGAAGGGTGCTTGGGGCCTGAGACTGAAAAGAATTGATAGCAAAAGGAGGATATATTCGAGGCTGATCGAGGAATAAAAATCAGAGAAGGATTATCTTCCATCAAAGAATACCCAGGAACAATTTTATGTGATAAGACACAGGATATGGGGTTAGCCAGGGTAGATAAGAGGACTTTCATACTGTATATAGAACGGATTTGCCGGAAGGAATATATCCTCGGCAAGTCCGTTCTTATTATGTTAAAACAATCCATCGAATTATAAAAAAAATAGAAGAAAAAAAGTTGAAAAAAGTGGTTGACTTTATGTTGGCAAGGTGATATACTTCTTTTTGCTGACGCGCCGAACCGGTCGCCAAGGCAAAAGAAAAAAATCTGCAAAGCCCTGTAAATAAAGGCATTGCGGACAATAGAACCTTGATAATTGAACAGTAAAACAACCCTGAAAATTCTAAAAACTTTGGAAGCCTTTGGTTTCCAAAAATAGATTTTCATGATAAGAATCGACTGATGAAAAAAGGAAACTTTTTGAAGCG
>JAEYMU010000016.1 GCA_023407175.1 Bacillota bacterium | reverse complement strand
ATATATTCATAACGCTCTTTGTGAGGGTAATATTCTTCCTTAATGCCCATCTTCCTTATCTTATAAAACCATAGGGGTACACGTAGAAAATTTCTTACTACCATATAGAAAATTCGGTTCATGGACTGGTCTATTCCTCTCTGTATTGTGTAAGCGCAGTTTCATATAGATTATTGCCTTCGCTGTCAATTACTACGATTACGGGGAAATCTTTAATTTCCAGACATCTGATTGCCTCTGTACCCAGATCTTCATAAGCAATTACACTGGATGAAACAATACATTTGGAAAGAAGAGCGCCTGCCCCGCCTACTGCAGCAAAATAAACAGACTGATTTCTTATAATTGCATCAATTACTTCTTTACTCCTTTTTCCTTTTCCGATCATAGCTCCTAGTCCCAGATCCAGAAGCTGAGGGGTGTAACGGTCCATCCGGCTGGCTGTTGTTGGACCTGCTGATCCGATGGGACGCCCTTCTCTTGCTGGAGATGGTCCCATATAGTAGATTACATTTCCCTTTATATCGAAAGGAAGATTTTCATTCTTATCAAGAGATTCTTTCATTCTTTTATGTGCTGCATCTCTGGCTGTATAGATCGTACCTGTAAGATAGACGTAGTCTCCTGCTTTCAATTTAAGTGCGTCTTCGTTACTGACTGGTGCATTTATATGATATTCCATGGTTTTCTCCCTTATATGATCCTATATGATTCGGTGAGCATGCCGGTTTACATGGCAACAGATGTTAATTGCAACAGGAAGGCCAGCAATGTGAGTAGGATAGGTTTCAATATTCACAGCAAGTGCAGTGACGGTTCCTCCTAATCCTCCCGGTCCGATTCCCAGCTTATTAATTTTATCAAGCATCTCTTTTTCCAGATCTCTTACATATGGAATGGATGGTTCTTCATTTAAGTCTCTGGTAAGTGCATGCTTTGCCATCTGTGCACATTTTTCAAACGTACCTCCAATACCAACACCTACAACCATGGGTGGGCACGCATTGGGTCCCGCATCTTTTACGGCGGTTAAAATAGATTCTTTTACCCCATCCAGTCCGTCTGCAGGTTTTAGCATAAAAATGCGGCTCATATTTTCGCTTCCAAATCCTTTTGGTGCTACAGTTATATCAATCTGATCTCCTGGCACAATATCATAATGGATGATTGCAGGCGTATTATCCTTTGTATTAATCCGTTCAATTGGTTCAACTACGGATTTTCTTAAATAACCTTCCGTATAGCCTTCCCTCACTCCCTGATTCACGGCATCAGACAAACCTGCTCCTTCTATATGTACATCCTGACCGATTTTTAAAAATACTACCGCCATTCCCGTATCCTGACAAATGGGAATCAGATCTTCTCTGGCTATGTCTAAGTTTTCCTTTAACTGACAAAGAATCTGTTTTCCTAATGCTGATTTTTCTTTTTCTGCTGATTGTAAAAATACTTCTTCCATGTCCTTTGACAGGATATGGTTTGCTTCTATACACATTTCCTTAATATTCTCTGTTATTACTTCTGCTCTTACGGTTCTGATCATGATCTCCTCCAGATAAACGTTTACTACCTTTCCTTACTTAATCATATACGAATCAAATGATGAAATCAAGAAAAAAAAAGGGGAATGGCTTTCACCACTCCCGTTAACTTTCTTTCACTATATAATAAGCCGGTTCCGGATTAATTTTTCATGAATATCCTTTATTGTTATCCGCTCCATTCTCTCTCTGCATAACTCATTCAGTTCACCATAGATTTCATCCATCACTCCCGCCATACCGGAAGCAACCATGCAGGGATTGTTTTCATCTCCTGACTTCCAGGAAGATGATACAAATGCCACATCAAGTGCATCACTTATTTGTTTCAGACTTATTGTGTCCGGATCACCTATCAGATGATAGCCTCCCTCCAAACCTTCTTTTGTCGCAATAATGCCTGCCTTTTTTAACTTCGCCATAACTTTTCTAACGCGGGCAGGATTGGTGCAGACATTAGAAGCCAATTCTTCGCTGGATGTAGTTATCTTCCTTTGATCCAGATATACCAGTCCGTGAACAGCTACTGCAAATTCACTTGTCATGCTAATCCCCCATTCTACTAAATCTTACATCATCATCTGTAATAATTGTTGTTTCAGTTTGTATCTTACCAATTTGTATGCTGATTGTCAAGGGTATGGGGAGGTTAATAAAATCTAATCATTCTTATCTTTAATACGGATTATTACTTTTTTTATCACCCTGTCTTCTACTTCAAGAATGGAATAATGATTTGCATCATCTTCAAGTTCCATTGGAATCTGGGATTTGACAGGAATAAAACCAAGCAATTCAATTAAATATCCGGATAGTGTATCACAGGAACTATCGATCTTTTCATGTAGAACCTCATCTAAATCGTAGAGAGAAATTCCTCCAAAAGCGCGAAAAACAAAAGGTTCCAGTTCTGTAAGCAGTGGCTCAGATTCTTCATATTCATCGTGAATATCTCCCACAATCTCTTCAATCAGATCTTCCAGAGTTATCAGGCCTGAAACTCCTCCGTACTCGTCAATTAAAATTGCCATCTTTAGCTTATTTTTCTGCATGTCAAGAAACAGGTTGTCCGTTTTCTTATTTTCCGGTATATAATACGGTTTTTGAAGGATGTCTCTGATATCAATGGCATCAGGTCCCATCTTGGTCATTTCGATTGAAAAATCCTTCATGGATAATATTCCGATTATATTATCTATATCACCCTCGTAAAC
>JAEYMU010000058.1 GCA_023407175.1 Bacillota bacterium | reverse complement strand
TTGAGTTCCTAATCTGCGTAATGATGTCACCAACGCAGGAAAAGCAGATTAGTCCATGTGATTCAGGGCATTTTTCAAGCTTGCTTGAATAAATGTCATGAATTGCATGGATAAGTGCAACGTGAACGAAAGGATGAAATCCTTGAGTTCCTAATCTGCGTAACTATGGTACAATCGTGTCAAGTATTGCAATGGATTCGATTCATCACAAAAACTATATAAATTGATAATCAAATTTACACATTTTCATGTTATCCTATCCCTATTAAATCAACATATCTGATTTTTCATCCCTCTCTGCAGGGATAATCAGATACCTGACTACAGATATAATAATTATGAGCGAGGTGGTTTCATGCAGATCGTTATTCCGGCTTACCAGCCGGACAACCGGGTATTAAAATTGATTGATGAGATAAAGAGCAACAGTGATTACGGGATTATTCTGGTCAATGACGGAAGCGATCCGGCTTGTATCCCGGTCTTTGAAGGTGCAAGAAGGGCTGGCTGTACTGTTTTGACCCATGAGATAAACCAGGGCAAGGGCGCCGCATTAAAGACTGCCTTCCGCTATCTTCTGGAAGCAGAGAGTAAAGAAGGTTTTATCTGCGCCGACTGTGACGGACAGCACACCTGGAAGGATATCAAAAAGGTAGCGGAGGCAGTATTACTGACCCCCCGTTCTATCATACTTGGCTGTCGGAAATTCGTAGGGAAGGTTCCATTTAAAAGCATGTTTGGGAACAAAATAACACGGGCTGTCTTTACCCTGATCACAGGAAATAAAATTAGTGACACCCAGACCGGTCTAAGAGGTTTTTCCGCTCCCATGCTTCCCTGGCTGGTACAATTAAAGGGAAACCGTTATGAATATGAAATGAACCAGCTTCTTGAGGCCAAAAAAGCAGGGTATGGCTTTAACTGCATACCGATTGAAACAATTTATGAAAATAATAATGAGGGCTCCCATTTTAATCCTGTTAAGGACTCCATCCGGATTTACCTCCCAATTTTAAAATTCAGCCTCTCCTCCCTTACCTGCGCCGTCCTTGATTTCGGATTGTTATTCCTGCTAAAGCATCTTACCGGTAATCTGCTGCTCGCGGTTGCAGGTGCGAGAATTGCCAGCTCCCTGACCAATTACGCGCTGAACCGTAATCTCGTATTCAATGAGCAAAAGGGCAGAAAATCGGCAACCCTGCTTCAATACTATGTATTGGTTTTTATAATTATGGGCTGTAATTATCTGCTGCTGTCCCTGCTGAATGAGACAATCGGCTTGTCCCTGCTCCTCAGTAAAATACTGACAGAATGTATTCTGTTCTCCTTCAGCTATACCGTGCAGCGTAAAATTATTTTTAAAAAGAAATCGGCGGAGGAAGCGGTACAAAACCCGGGAAATATAAATTCGTAATCCGAAATACATATTTTTGTTTTTTTCGGATAATCTATCCCTGAGGTGATTGTATGTCATATGTAGCTCCGGCAATTAAGGATAAATTCGAAACATTATCCACTGAATTAAAAAATAGTATTTTGGAACGAAATGTTCAGCTTTACACCATCCATGACCTGATTAATGTTCTGGATGAGATCGTAAAGGAAGGGGAACAGGAGGAGAGTAAGGTATCACACTGACAAAAGGCCGTGCCTCCTGTTACGCTTTCGCAAAGAGGGTGCCCCAAAGATCACACACAGTCTGACCTTTGAGGCACCCTCCTATCGATTTTCCGCTTGAATCTCCGGTTACCGGCACAGACAGCCCGGCTTACGCTTCGCTGCCGGCGATCAGTCCGATCTTTTGCATCGCCTCAATAAATTTATCCGTCTTAATTGGCTTTGATGCATAGGCCTCGCAGCCGTATTGAAAGGCTTCCTGTACCAGCTCTGCTTCCGACAGAGCCGTCGTCATTATGATTTTCACTCTTTTCTCCGGCAGAATGAACTTATTCTTTTCTATCTCCCGTATTGCCTTTAACACCTTGACCCCATCCAGCTTTGGCATCATAATATCCAGACAGATCAGATCATAAGGCTTTTTTTCCCGCATGGAAATCATATAGGCGTCAATCGCCTCCATCCCATCAATTACCACATCACAATCACCGTACTGCGACAAAAAAGAGCTTAAAAACATACGGCTTGTCAAATCGTCCTCTGCAATTAGTATCTTTAGCATCCTAACCTCCCATTCTCCTATTAGATATTCCAAGATTTTTTTAATATTTCCAGCTCGTTTCTCATGACCTCGGCATTGCTTAGGACATTGTATAAATTACCCTTGCGTACGGACAGCTCGGTTTTAAAAGCCAGATCCTTCAATTCCTGACTGTCCAGCCGTTCAAACAGCTCCTTGATGCGATGTATCAGCTCCTCGATTTTATAGCTGTCATTCAAGGATGCCATGTCCAGCAATTCTTTCAGCAGGGTATCCGCCTCTGGAATAATAACGGATAAGTCCTCAAGAGTTAAGGTGTTTTTGCTGCTTACAAAGATTATCTCACCGTTCTCATTAATCATTGGCTTTTCCGAGAAATCGGCATCCTGTTCCTTTAAGGAAACCACTCTGTCCATTATAAACAGCAATTCATCCAGGTTCACCGGCTTGGAGATATATTCATCCATACCAAGCTTGATATATTTTTCCCTGTCCCCAATTAATGCAAAGGCCGTAAGGGCTATTACCGGGATATGTCCTCTGCTACCTTCGTATTCGCGAATACGCTTAAGAGCCTCCACCCCATCTACCGAAGGCATAAGAATATCCATAAGAATCAAATCAAATTTACCGGATTTATATGCCTCGAAGGCTTCTTCTCCATTGTTTGCGACCACAACCCTGTGTCCTTTTTTCGTAAGGATTCCTGAAAGAAAGGTCTGATTAATCGGATCATCCTCTGCTAGCAGAATATCATATTTATCCCTGGATTCATAGGCTTCCTTATCTGCTTGTGCCGCCCTGTTAACCTCGGATATCTGAAAGGGGATGGTAAAGATGAAGGCACTTCCTTTTCCTTCCTCGCTCTCAATCCAGATACTTCCGCCCATCATTTCAACCAGCTGCTTGCTGATGATTAATCCCAGTCCCGTTCCGCCATGCTTTCTGGTGAAGGTACCGTCGATCTGGCTGAAGCTTTTGAACAGCTTATTTATATTCTCCCGGGAAATTCCTATTCCAGTATCCTTAACCGTATATTGTAGGGTTATTGTCTTCCCGTTTCTTGAGATTTCCTTTACCTTGACGGTTATCTCCCCGGTATCGGTAAATTTCACCGCATTATTAATCAGATTATTAATGACCTGCTGCAATCTGTTATAATCGCCATATAGGTAATCCGGCAAATTCGAAGGTATGATAAAATTCAGGCTTAAGCCTTTTTCCCTTACCCTCATCAGATGAAGGTTTTTTATCTCCTCCATAAGATAATCCATATTAAAATCCGAATTTACTATCTTGAATTTGCCCGCCTCCAGCTTGGAATAATCCAATATATCATTGATAATGTGTAAGAGTGAATCCGCACATTTTTTGGCGGCTCCCAGATTGTGTCTCTGCTCCTCCTCTAAGGAGGATAACAGCGTCAGGTCAATCATACCGGTGATACCGTTAATCGGCGTACGAATTTCATGGCTCATGTTCGCCAGAAATTCACTTTTTGCCTTGTTGGCTGCCTCTGCCGCCTCCTTCATTCTAATTAACTGCTCTTCCCGCTTTTTTAATTCTGTAATATCGTCCATTACAATCATAACATATTTATCGCCTGCAATGGTAACGGGAACAAAATTCATCTTAAGCCAGGGGGAGCTCTCCACGCCATTTTTTATAATGGTATGCTGCAGGATTACATCATTACAGGAGTTACCGGAGCTAAGTACCTCATTAATCCTTTTTCTAAGCTCACATTGACCGCACTTTTCCCCATTCTCACACCCCAACTCCAGGCTGTTAATGCAGTTAAGACCCTCTCCCAGCTTCCGGTTTATGATCATCGACTGATCATGGCTGAGAATCTCCTGCAGCTGCGCATTTATTTGCTTGATTATCTTATTCCTGTCAACCAGAATAATCCCTGCGGGAATTGCTTCAATGGTAAGGCGCAGATTATTCCGCTCCGTCTTGATTTCTTCCTCCATGGTCCTTATTCTCGTGATATCACGAAATACAATCACACATCCACATATATTATCCTCTTCGTCACGGATGGGAGAACAGCTGGCGGAAATATACAGCTTATAATTACCCTTTGTCACCAAAGCTGTATTTCTTTTTAAACCGATTTTAAGTCCATAGGCAAGTACCTCTTCTACCGGGCTCCTGACTGGCTCCATAGTGCCCATGTTAATCAGCGGAAAAACCTGGTCAATGTGCTTACCCACCACTTCGGAGCATCTCCACTGAGTTAATGCTTCTGCAGAACTGTTAATAAAATCAATGTTTTCATTTACATCAGTGGTAATGACTCCATCCCCGATGCAGGTCAGCGTAGCAAGTAAGCGGCTGTTATCATTCCTTAACTTCGTTTCCGTCTGATCACACACGGCAGTCTCCCCCTTTTCAAACACTTTCCGGTGTACTAGGGAAGCGCTGATTAAAACAGTGCTTCCCTAGCCTGCAAGCCCGGCAATATCCAGTATTAAGCTGATACTTCCGTCACCCAACAGGGTACAGCCTGATATGCCTTGTATTTTCCTGATATTTTTGATATATTCCGGCAGTGTCTTCACCACTACCTGCTGCTGTCCTAACAGCTCGTCGGCAAACAAACAGCAGATTTTTTCATCCTGCTCAACCATGATCAGGATGCCTTCCGTAAATTCCGTAATATCCGTTCTTACATCATAGATCCGGTGCAGCCGCATAATATTATAGCAGTTGCCCCGTACCATAATCATCTCATTGCCGTCCGGATCGACAATAACATCCGAGCTGCTCGGACGAAAGGATTCTTTAATCGTTGTTAACGGTATGGTATACCTGGATTCTCCTACCCTAATATTCATTCCGTCAATAATCGCCAGCGTCAGGGGTATCTTTAAGGTGATACAGGTTCCCTTCCCCTCGCTGCTGTCAATCACGACATTACCGCCGATTGTTTCGATATTCCTGGTAACGACATCCATACCAACGCCTCTGCCGCTGTATTCGCTGACCTTATCCTTGGTAGAAAAGCCGGGAAGCAGGATCAGATTGAATATCTCCCGCTCTGTCATATCATTCTCCGGTTTAATAACCAGGCCGTTTTCCCTGGCCTTTTCCAGTATCTTTCTCTTGCTTAAGCCTCGGCCGTCATCCTTAATCTGTATGATAACATCACTGCCGGCATTTCTTGCTTCAATAACTACCCGGCCCTCTCTCTTCTTTCCCAGCGCTTCTCTTTCCTGGGGCGGCTCAATACCATGGTCGATGCAGTTTCTTACCAGATGCATCAGCGGGTCGGATATGTGCTCAATAATATTCTTATCTACCTCAGTTTCCTCACCAACCAAAACCAGCTCTGTCTCTTTTTGCAGCTTCTTATTCATATCCCTGACCAGACGGTGCATCTTATGAAAGGAGGCCGCCAGCGGAACCATCCGGATTGACATCACCAGGTCCTGTACCTCACAGATAATTTTATGATGCTGCCTTGCCGCCTTCTGAAAATTATCCAAATCCTCAATCTCTGTCAAATCCGGATTCTGGGTTACAAGTGCCTCTGATATCACCATCTCACCAACCAGATCCATCAGCTTGTCCAGTTTTGTTACATTCACACTGATAATATTTTGTCCCAGGGAGGAGGTGTGGATCTCCTTCTCCTGCTCCGCACCTGTTTTTATGACTGGAATCTTAATCTCATTATCCCCGGCGGGAGTTTGTTTTTCCTCCTGGGCAAGCAGTTGTTGAAATTCCTCCTCACCGCTTAACTTTTTCAGCTCAAGTTTTCTTATTAGAAATGCCTCGTTGAATACTTCCTTTATCTCAAGCTCGCTTTTTTCTGTTTTAAAATAAAGCCAGAAGCCTTTTTCTCTGATCTCCTGGATACTGTTCTCATTCTCCATAAGGTCACCCGGCTGGTAAAAGAGCTCATTTACCTCTGTCTTCAGAGTATGTACAACCGTATAGGCCCTGATATTCTCCATCTCACAGCCGTCTTCAAAAAACACCCCTGCCTTATAGCAGGAGACAGCGCCCTTTTTTACAGGTTTATCCGGAATAATATAATACTGACGCTTCTCCTTCTCGGCCGGTCTTTCACTAACCGCCTCCGATTTATTCCTGGCCTTTAAATCCGTCAGGAAGCTTTTTATCTTATTCATCAGAGCGGAGCAGTTAACCTCCTCAAATTCATGGCATTTGATCTTCTCCAGCTCAATTTTTATAAAATCTACTCCCTCCAGGAGCAAATCGGACAACTCCTCCGTATTAACCTCCTGTGGCTTTTGTTCCCGGATAAAATAAAACAAGTCCTCCATGCCATGGGCTATATTTGCAATGCCGTTAAACAGCATCATCGCTGACGAGCCCTTGATGGTATGCATGATACGAAATATTTCATTGATCGCATTCTGGGAATAACCCTTCGATTTCTCAGTGTCCAGAATACAATTTTCCAACTGTTCTATGTTCTGATTCGTTTCAAACAGATACATATCCAGCATCTGCTCATTATTCGCCAAGTCCGACATCCAATCCCCCCAATATAAAATAAACTAATTCATCGCCTCTAAGTTATCTTTCCTTTATTGCTACGGCCCCAAGAAGCAGCTGGATCGCCTGGTCCGCCCTGTCCTTTAAGGGAAATTCATAATTTATCAATCTCCATTTCGTACATATACCCTTGAAAGCAGAGAAAAGAAGATCTGCTACTATTTCGGCCTCAACCGACTGCTTAAGGCTTCCCTCCTTCTGGGCGCGGATTACCAGCTGCTTCACATGTTCCATACGTCCCAGGTATATTTCCCTTGCCCGGTCTTCAAGTAAAGGTATTCCCCATTGAAAGTCTATCATCTGAAATACCGCAGTGATAGCCGGATAATTCTCATAGTAAATCAAAAACCGCTGAAAATAGAACAGGATGGCCTCTACCGCATCCTCATATTTATCCTGGGCTGTCTGATATACATCCTTGTCATAGATGGAAAAATGGTCTAAAACAGCCATATACAAGTCATTTTTCTTTGGATATATCTTAAAAATGAGGGCTTCGGAAATCCCAAGCCTCCTTGCAATTTCCTTCGTTGATACATTATTGATTCCATTTTCATGAATCAGGTCAATTGCCGTAATGACGATGAATTCTTTGTTCTGACTGATATTTGGCCTCATACTGACTACCCGTGCCTCCCCTTTGATTTTACATTTTCCTTTTTATAAACATTATAGGTTTCCGGGTTTTTTTTGTCATCAAGGAATTTATGCCCAACTGCCGGCTGCCTTCCCGGCAGCCGACAGTCTGTTTTACTTAATATTTTCCAAACTCCTGGGAGTTTAAAACAATCCGTTTGCTGCCTTCCTGTTTGTCTAAGGATGAGGAAGTCGCCGCAGCCTTGCTCCCCATCTTATCCAGCATCTTTCTGACACCGGGACTTAACTGTTCCTTCCCACCTGCTTGCCTTGAATCAGCTTTGCCTCGAAGCTTGAATTTGGCCACCTGATCCTTAAGCATCTCTGCCTGACTGGAAAGCTCTTCGCTGGCTGCCGCGCTTTCCTCTGAGGTGGAGGAATTCATCTGGATAACGTCTGATACCTGTAAAATTCCCTGGTTCACTTGGCCAATTCCCGCAGCCTGTTCGTTGGAAGCCATGGCAATATTTCCAACCAGACTGGCAACCTTAGTGATATTGTCAACAATCTGAACCAGTGCATCTGCTGTCTGATTGGCTATCTTTGTTCCGCCCTCTACCTTTTTGATGGAACCCTCAATCATGGCTGTGGTCTCCTTCGCAGCCTTGGCAGACCTTGCCGCCAGATTTCTGACCTCTTCCGCAACGACGGCAAAGCCCTTGCCATGCTGTCCGGCTCTGGCCGCTTCTACAGCTGCATTCAGCGCCAGAATATTTGTCTGGAAGGCAATATCATCAATAACCTTAATAATTTTTGATATATTACTTGAGGAGTCGTTGATTTCCTCCATAGCCTTCAGCATTTCCTTCATTTCTGCATTGCCGTTACCTGCATTTTTCTTCGCTGTTTCTGCCAATTGGTTGGCATGGTCTGCATTTTCCGCATTGAGCTTTGTCTGTGAGGATATTTCCTCAAGGGAGGAGGACAGCTCCTCCACTGAGCTGGCCTGCTCCGTTGCTCCCTGGGACAGCACCATGCTGGAATCTGACACCTGCTTCGCACCTGATGCCACCTGAATTGCGGCGTCATTGATATTTGCCATAACCTCATTTAAGTTATCCGTCATTTTTCGGAAGGAAGCCGCCAGGGCACCTACCTCATCCTTTGTATCAACATCAATCGTAATGGCTAAATCACCCTCTGCAATCTGCTCCGCCGCCCTGGCTACCTTTCGAATCGGTTTTCCTATGATGCTACTGATACCAATACCCAGGAATATTGCTATGAACAGAGCTATACCGGCTGAAACAACCATAAGTATCATAGCACTATTTGCGGTTTTTACATTATCATCGGCACGTTCCTTACCCGCACTTACCTTTAATTCCACCAGCTTATCAATCGCTGCCTGCTCATTATCTGTTGCAGTTTTCATATCACCCGTAATTAAGGCGTAGGCTTCCTCATCCTTATTCTCCAGACAAAGCTTCAATAGCTCATCCAGATAAGAGCGGACAGCCGCCCTGGTATCCTGAAAATCATCATAGGCCGTCTGAATTTCCTGTGAAAGAATTGTTTTGCTGAATTCCTCGGAATTACTGTTCAGCTCCTCGATTGCAGCTTCGATTTCCTGGTATGCGGCATTGATATTCTCTTCGTTTGACTCTAATATCATATCTCTCATATCAGCCCGGACGCTCTGAAAAAGCTTGGCCATTTCCGCTGTATAGGAAAGCGGTACAGTTACGTTATTATAAAGCTCCTGATCCTTTGTATTCACCTGATAAATATTGTAGATGCCAATGCCTCCGACAATTCCAGCTATGATAGCTATGAGCATAAATCCCAGAAGCAGCTTCGCTCCTATTTTCATATTGTAAAATGTTCTCATGAATTAACCCCCTTTAATTATTCAGCCTTTCAACATCATCAACGCTTAACAGCTTACTGCAATCCAATAGCAATTTAACCTCATTACCAACCTTGCCGATTCCCTTAATATATTTATTAATCACCATACTCACTTGTGCCGGGTCCACAATTTCACTGTCCGGAATGGACAGTACTTCTTCTACACTGTCAACAATCAGCCCCATCGCCAGGTTCATCAAATCGATGATGATTACACAGGTCCTGTCCCCATATTCTCTGGCCTTCTTATGAAAACGCAGCCGAATATCCATAACCGGTATTATCTTCCCCCTTAGATTTATAATTCCGCATATGTATTCGGGGAGCTCCGGAACCACTGTGATCGGCTGTAATCCAATAATCTCCGTGATATATTTGATTTCAACACCATATAACTCATTGTCCAGAGCAAAGGTAAGATACCTCCCCCTTTGTGTATCCTCCTCCAGCGTTTCCTCCGTTAAAACATCGGTCATTATGACATCTCCTTTCCGCCTTTGCCTTTTATTTTGCATTTGTAATATTTTTACACAAATATAAGTTGCAACTTATCTATATGGAATATTATACCTTCTATAGTATATTTTGTCAAATTAAATGTTTCTATGTCATATAAAGCAGTGAAATTCAACGATATCGATCATTCTTCCAAAAAATCTAGCATAAATTTTCCAATTAACAAACATTTTTTTACATTTTAGTTTACATTTATTGGTAATTATGCTATATTCATTGTACCAGCATTGCAACATGCTGAAGGGAATGGACTTTGATCAATCAAAGTTTAAACAAAGAGAGGAGAATAAAGAAATGAAAGGTTTTATTAAAAGGGCAGGAACAATTCTTGTCGCAATTTCACTGTTAATCAATTTACTGACAGTACCCGTTTACGCAGATACTGCACTCTTCGCTATTGAAAGCGAAAATGCGCAGCTATCATCCGACCTTCAGGTAGTGACTCAAATTTATGGACAAGCCAAGCCCGGGTATTCAGGGAGCGGCTTTGTCTGGATGCAAAATTCAGGCACATTAACCTTCCAGGTTACTGTCCCGGAAACAGGAATGTATGAAATATCCACCCGGTACATGCAGGAGTTAAGTCCTGATGGCAGACTTCAATACTTATATATTAACAACGTGAATAAAGGCTCCTATATGCTGCCCTATACTACAACCTGGTCGGATTTCAGCTTTGGCATCCACAAATTAATCCAGGGCAGCAATACAATACAAATTAAAGCAGGTTGGGGCTTTGCCTATTTTGACACCTTTACCGTAGATTATGCTGATCTTGATCCCCTGGATGTGGCGCCCATCCTATCAGACAGCCAGGCAACACAGGAAACACAGATTTTGATAAACTATTTAACATCAGTTTACGGCAACAATATCATCTCCGGACAGCAGGAAATCTATGGGGGCGGAAATAACGGGGACTACGAATTGGAATTTGAATGGATACATGATTTAACAGGAAAATATCCGGCAATCAGAGGCTTTGATTTTATGAACTACAACCCGTTATACGGTTGGGAAGATGGTACTACAGATCGTGTTATAGACTGGGTTAATAACAGGAACGGCATTGCTGCGGGATGCTGGCATATTAACGTACCCAAAGATTTCACATCCTATCAGCTCGGTACATTTGTGGATTGGAAGCAAGCCACCTATAAGCCTACTGAAACTAATTTCAATACAGCCAATGCAGTTATTCTGGGAACAAAAGAATATCAATATCTAATGCTGGCAATTGATGATTTGGCGCAGCAGCTGTTAATTTTACAAAACAACAACATTCCTGTTATTTTCCGTCCTTTCCACGAGGCTGAAGGCAACGGCGGGCTGAACGGAGAAGGTGCATGGTTCTGGTGGGGCTCAGCAGGTGCACAGGTTTATAAACAGCTGTGGGATCTGCTGTATACAGAGCTTACCCAAACTTATGGACTGCACAATCTAATCTGGACCTACAACAGCTATAACTACAGCACCTCACCCTCCTGGTATCCCGGTGACGATGTGGTGGATATCGTAGGTTATGATAAGTACAATACAGTATATAACCGTTATGACGGTCTATCGGGAGTACCGAATGAAGATGCTATTACAACTATTTTCTATCAGCTTGTTGATTTGACCGACGGTGCGAAAATGGTTGCCATGACAGAGAATGACACGATTCCAAGTGTTCAAAATCTTACAGAGGAGAAGTCAGGCTGGCTGTATTTCTGTCCCTGGTATGGTGAATTTATCACAAGTTCAGCCAATAATTATCCCGCAACACTGATTGAACTATATCAAAGCAGCTATGTAATCACCCTGGATGAGCTGCCGGATCTAAAGACGGATGATCAAACACCAAGTGCAACCATCACACCCACTTCTGCTGTGTTTGATAAATATACGCCAAACCAGAGTGATGTAGCAATTTCAGTTAATTTTAACGGCAATACGTTAAATTCCTTGCGGACAGGCACAGTTGCATTAAACTTAAATCAGGATTATACATTAAGCGGAAATAATATTTTGATAAAAAGCTCCTTCCTTTCCCAGTTATCCGTTGGTGAACATAATATCCTCTTTGACTTTAATAAAGGGAAGGACTCTGTTTTAAAAATTACGGTTGTGGACTCAACACCAAGCGCTACAATTACTCCTTCTACTGCTTCCTTTGATAAGGCGGCGAATCAGCAGCAAAATATCACCATAACAGTTACCTTAAACGGAAACCAGCTTACAAGCATTACAAACGGCAGCAATACGCTTGTGTCCGGTACGGATTATACGGCATCGGGAAGTACTATCGTTTTACTCAAAGCCTATCTTGCCACGCTGCCGCTTGGTCAAAATACATTAACCTTTAATTTCAACAAGGGAAATAGTTCTGTATTGACCTTAAATGTCGTCAATACGGATACTCCCGTATCGACAGGAGATTTAGTAATTCAATCCTATAACGGTAACACAAGCGCATCGACAAACGGATTATCACCCAGATTTAAATTAGTCAATAACGGTAATTCAGATATCAATATCAGTGATATTAAAATCCGTTATTACTATACGATTGACGGTGAAATATCGCAGAACTTCTGGTGCGACTGGGCAAGTATAGGCAGCGCGAACGTAAAGGGCGAATTTGTCAAGCTGACGAATTCTGTTGCAGGGGCTGATTATTATTTGGAAATTACTTTCACAACTTCGGCCGGAACACTTAAGCCCGGACAAAGTGCTGAAGTTCAAGCAAGATTTTCCAAATCAAACTGGACGAATTATAATCAAGCGGACGACTATTCGTTTAATGCATCAAGCACTCAGTACATAAACTACGATAAGGTTACAGGATATATCAGCAACATTCTGGTGTGGGGTGTTGAGCCGTAAAGGCAGAAGCAAAGAATCAGTTAGTTAAATCTTGATATAATATTTTAAAACAGGCATCCTTTCACTTTCATGGAAGGATGCCTGTATGAAACCAGGAGTATGTGGCAGCTCTTTTCTATTTATCATAGCTGAAATCCCATCTTCAGTTTCTTACCTATATTTCTTAATATATCATATGGCTTCAATAGAAAATGGGTGGCATTTATAAATTTATTTGAACTTAATACGCTCACGATAAGGATAGTGGTCAATACAAGAAACGGTAACAGCATCCACTCCTTCATTCCCGAAAATACACCATATTTTTCAATCAACTTTGTAATAAATATATGAAATAGATAGACTGACAGTGTATGGTCTCCCCATTTCGTGAGAAAGCATTTTTTATCCTTAATCAGATTCAACAGCATATAACACAGGAACAGCGCAATTGCATAGCAGGCCAGCATTTCTATCGTCACCGGCAACAGTGCTCCCTTCATCTCATCTACTCCGAAGCTGCCCTTAAGAATTCTTTCCGTATTGGTATCGTCAACCACATTAAAATAAACAAATACTGCACATACGGAACATACAGGTATCCATGGAAGCCTTTTCAGACTGCTGTACAGCCTTTGCATATGGTCCTTGGTCAGAAAAAATCCAAGGAGGAAAAAAGGTAAGAATACAAGGGTCCTTAGATAGCTGAATGCATGGGTATCATATCGATCATCATGGAAAACCTGCATCAGGTCCACCACCGGCTCACTGTAAAATCTTGCGATGATACCTGCTACAAAGGCGGCAAGAACTAATAGCAGCTTATGTAGCTCCTTCAGCTTCAGCTTTTGCAGACAGACAGCGATAAAATACCAGCAGGCCAGACTGACCAGATACCATAGATGATAATAGGGTACTCCAAACAGCAGTTGAAAATCATACCCGGGCTTTGTGAGAAGCTGAAAGATTCTGTATAGCGTCTGAAATATGATATAAATGATTACGATATTAATTGCCTTTTTAACAGATGTCCGTTTTGCAAAATAACCGCTTAGCAAAATAAACAGCGGCATGTGGAACGAATAAATGAACAAATATAATCCATAGAAATTTGTCTGAAATTGTGAGAGCTGATGTCCGAATACTACACAGAAGATCAGCAAACCCTTTATATTATTAAGCTTAATATCCTTATTCAATGGTAGTCCTCCCTTTAGCAGCCACTACATTATAATGAAATGCAACAGCTGATTTCAAGAGGATAATTGTAGAAAAAACAGACTGTATCGGAAGGATATTTTATCATATTGAACAAAACAAATGTTACTCAAAATCCTTATACATTAGGCTCGGCTGAATTCCTGTATTATTCTGATATTTTCCACTCTTATACAGGTCATAATCTCCTTCGATATCATGATAATAGATTTGGCATATCTCAATATTAGGATATATTATGATAGGCTGTACGCAAAATATTTCCAATGTCCAATATCCTGCAAAGCCTATATCACCAAATCCTGCGGTTATATGAATGAATAAACCCAATCTGCCTGTGGAAGAACGCCCCTCCAGCATGGGGACATATTTATCGGTTCTTGTATATTCATTCGTTCTCCCCAAATATAATGTATTTGGTTTTAAAAGCAGCCCCTCCTCAGGTATACAAATCTTAGAGGCTGCATTTGGTCTTTTCATATCGAGAATTTCATTATCATAAATTAATAATTCATCTGATAATGTTAAATTATAACTGTTAGGATTTATTCTCTTTTTATCAAACGGCTCAATAATTATTTCTTTCCCTATGCGTTTTTGGATTTCTTTCCCTGATAATATCATTATTCTTATCTCCTGTTGTAATTATTGTGACTAGTGTGCTGACACGTTCATCTTATGAGCGTGTCAGCACACTGGGTTCTCATTCCAAGTATTTTTTATTTTTAAAGTTTCTGTCCTTTTAATATTTCTAAATCATCATAAATATCCTATCACAATAATCTATTTTTTACTACAGAATATTACCTCCTCTGCATAACATTTACGCCAAATAATAAACCTAATATCCGGTTTTTCCTTACTATTTCATAAACTCCAAATGATAAAATATAACTTATTATCGTTATAATAAAAAATTTTAATACAGGGTTAATTCCATACTGTATTATCCAGAATCCAACCGCTGTTACAATAATCATATGTACAATATAAACGGTAAAACAGGCGCCTGAAAAATAGTTTAGTGCTTTTGAATTCTTATTTATGTATTCATGAAATAATCCTATCATTGCAAATGCCGGAATAATTTTAGTTAATTTAACAATAAATCCGAAAAGATACATTATTACCATCGACGCGCCATCAGATGGTCTACAGCTAAAAAATAAAATATACAATATTATGGTTAAAGTTAAATAAATCCATTTATCTCTGCAAATGGCTTTCAAATATTCTTCTCTTGTGGCAAATAGAAAACCAATGAGCACCACATAAAAATAGGCTATTGGATTTTTTTCATCCAATATTTCAATGAGATAAAACAAACAGTAAGGTATAGCTAAGAGCAGTAACCGGCAGGGTTTGTAAAAAAAAGCTGCTAGTGTATCAAGAACATTTTTGGATTTTGCTTTCATCAGCCATTTATAAATCGGCAAACCCAGAAGTGAAAATACAAACAGATATAATACAAACCATAAATGGGCTGGTGTATAACCTCCGTTTAAACCGTCAAAAGCACCTAAATCCCTTGTAAAAAAGCCGATATAATGGTTTAGAAAACTTTCTTTCTTGTCCTGATTAAGGGACCAGATATAGGTAGTAACCGGATTTAATAATAAACTCCCTGTTAATAAAGGAATGAATAATTTCATAAATCTTTCTTTAATAAATATTTTCCTGTTTCTTTTAAGCAAAGAAAAATAAATTGCCATCCCTGAAAGTAAAAATAAAGTCACCATATGAAACCGGTCCACGATGCTGCTCAAAAACACCAGGCTGTTAACCTGCATGGTATCTTTTACGAACATGATAGCCCCGGGATATTGATTGAAAATGATGGTTGCATGGAAGGGAATGATGGATAAAACAATTACGGTTCTAAGCCAGTCTATATCATAATACCTTTTCGTGGATGTCATTTTAATTTTTCCCTTCTTAAATATTCGCCAATAAATCTTTTATATAAACTGTAATCAAATCATTCAGAGAAATATCCTGTGACACCAATTTTTCATACATCTCAGACCATAAAACCGGATGAGCTAAGGAAGAAAAGTAGCGGATGGCCTTCACTGTTAAATCCATATCCGATACCTCCGGCTTCAGCGATTTTATAATATGTTTTATGGCATTGAATTGAAGATTTATCCTTTCCTTGGTGTCCTCATCCATCCCAAAATTCATCAGACTATTTTGTTCTGTTCTTAATACTCCAATGGATTCAAAATAATAATCCATAATTTTTCTGGAATACTCTTCCGCTTTTATAATTGTTAATTTATCCTCTTCTAAAATGCTTTTATAAATTTTACATAACTTCATCCAATAATGTTTATTAGCTTCCACTATCAATTTTTCTTTATTTTCAAAATGATAACTGATAGCTGCCGAATTGGTGCCTGCTTCTTTGGCAATCTCCCGTATAGATATTTTATCGGCCGGTTTTTGGCTAATTAACTTTATAACTGCCTCCCGTAATCTATTTCTCACTCCTTCATTTGACATAGATACTTGCTTCTCCTTTGGGATGTTTTATGTTATAGGATTATTAATTTTACATACTACTCATTTCTATTTCTTAATCAAGAGATTTAATCACTTGATTAAATCTCTTGATTATCATAACATACTTGCCAACATATGTCAAATCGTAAATTTTCCTGCGGATTTTCTGTTAATCCTCAATAATTCATCAGTCCGGAGCAAGCTATTGCCCGTTGACCGGAGTGCTCGTCTTTCGCCAATCCTGGCAGGTACTCATTATCATACCCTGACAACATCACCACCCCTTTATGTAACAGCAGTGTCTCTGACCGTTCCGTGTGATCAGCATCTGTCATCACGTAGTGTTCTCTGTTGGTCTTCTTAAGTTAACTTAATAAACTTTTCCAATCCTCTACATTATTGTAGAGTTCTCACAATAATTTTTGTAAATTTATAACTTGTATAATTATGCTAATTAATATATCATTTTCTTGTAATTACATTTACTTCTCCTGCAAGAGATTCACTGTTAACCAAAGATAGAAAGGAAGGTATTAATTCATGAAAAAAATGTTAAGAAGAATTATTGTTCTTGTTTGTATTGCAACTCTATGCTTAATGCCAGCATCGACCGCTTTAGCGGCTTCAACGCCAGTTTTGTACTTTGATATACCTGGTGTCGTGAAGTATTTCATGTTTCAGCCTGCCCAAATTGTATATAACGACGGCTCTGTTACCGCTTTAAGCGATACAACGGCAAGCAATGGGTCGTGGTTTGCAACTGCTAATAAACCATTTAAATTTCAAATAAATAGCACCTCCAATATTCCTCTTCATGTATATATTTTTAGTGACAATAATACTAAACTTGTGTATAACAACGAAGAAAATGGTGTAGGATTAATTGAAATTATCCTTGATGCACAGCCAACGGATAAAAATTACAATGTATATGTATTCGTTCCATACTCTGAAACAACTATTTATGGATACGGAGTCGTGTATCAATAATAATCACATCTAAACTATATATATATTTCATGAGCTGTCTCTAATGAGGCAGCTTTTTTATTCTGGCTTTACCTCCTTCTTACCCTTCCAGCATCTGTTATGTATAAAGCAGTACCCCCACGGCGATTTTCAATTTGTTGTGGATTATTCTGGTATATTTTGCTATAATAATTAAACAATTTACCAAAGAAAGGGTGTGCACAAATGGATTTTATTGATGAATTAAAATTGTTTTCGGCAAGAGTAGCAAAATTAAAAGACCAAATAACAACTGAAGAAGCAACTAAAATGTCGCTTATCGTTCCTTTCTTCCAATTACTCGGATATGATGTATTCAATCCCGACGAATTTACTCCGGAATATACTGCTGACGTAGGGATTAAGAAAGGAGAAAAGGTAGATTATGCCGTTATGAAAGATGGCAAACCTGCAATCCTGATTGAATGTAAGTGGTGTGGTGAAAGCCTTGATAAGCACAGTTCCCAATTATTTAGATATTTTGGTACATCAACTGCAAAATTTAGCATATTAACAAATGGTATCATTTATAAATTTTTTACTGATCTCGATGAAGTAAACAAAATGGATCTAACGCCCTTTCTAGAATTTGATATACTTAATATTAAGCCTAATATAGTTTTAGAATTAAAAAAATTTAGTAAGTCAACTTTTGATGTTGACAATATATTTAGCACTGCCTCCGAACTTAAATATTCAAAAGCAATAAAAACTTTATTTTCCAGTCAGTTAAAAGATCCAACCGATGATTTCGTAAAATATATTTTAACCGGCGTTTATGAAGGGGTTAAAACGCAAAATGTTATTGACAAATTTCGAGCAATTGTGAAAAAAGCTCTTAACGATTACATTAGTGAACTAATGAACGAAAAAATTTCTACAGCATTAAAAACGGAAGAAGAGGTTGCTGCCGTAGCCGAAGAACCCACTCCAGAAACAGATGTAGAAGAGGTCAAAATTCATACGACAAATATAGAGATTGAAAGTTTTTATATCATCAAGGGAATGCTTGTGGGCACATGCCAGGCGAGTGATATTTCCTACAAGGATAATGAACGATACTTTTCAGTTTTGTATAAAGGTAGTGTAAGGAAGACAATTTGTAGAATTAACTTAGACGGGAAAAAAAAGCAAATAATGATACCTGATGATAAAAAAGATTTTATTCGTACCTATATTAATTCAATTGACGATTTATATAATTTTAAAAATGAATTAACAAATGTGGTTCTGAAATATATTAATGAATAACAAAAAACCGCCCCTGCTGCAAACAGAGACGGTTCACGCAATAGAATAATCGGATGATTATAATACTGCCCTAGACAAGCTTATTATAACACCTTTAACATAAATTCACAATAAAATTAGGGTATTTTTAGGTAGGAAATCATAGCCAAGGAAAAAAGAATAAGAAAATGAAGCGTGCTAATGGGACTGGTGGTATAGACAATACGAAGAATGGGATGAATTTACCGCGAGAAGCTACATTTCAGTGTATAACTATAGCCCCCCTTCATAATACGCCTTTGAAAACGATCACAATTATGATGAAAGATACTGTTTCTTGCTTAAGAAAAAGAAAAAAGCATGAAGGAACGCCGGGATGAAACACCTGCATTTACTTCATGCTTTTGTTCAAACTTATTTTTCACTAACCAAACTTAATTTACACCTGGTCAGACTTAAATTTTATATGACACCCTAGAACTTTCCTGCCTCTGCTGCTTCCTGAATCGAAACGTGAAACCTTGAAAATACGGTGTTTTCCCAAACAAAATATAGGAATAATCGAGGAATAAACGGCACTTTACTACTCATTACGACATTGTTTCGCTTAACTGGCTATGGATATCCCTGCCACCATACATAATGCGAATAATATTTACAGTATTTTGGGGTTCATCTGGCAGATAAAAAACTAAATAATTATCCACCGGAAAGTACCGTACTCCTTGGCTGTTCCATGGTTCATCTTTATATACCGAATGATGCATTGGCATTTCGTCAAGGGCTCGGATTTCTTTCATAATTCTCCTTGTCTGCCCTGCGGCTGTTTCCGGCACAAGTAAATCATAAGCAATATATTCATAAATATTTCTCAATCCGACCTTGCCTGTGCTGAATAAATCACATTCCAGCTCATATGCCAAAATCCCTCTTCATCTCATTTTCAATGGTGTCAGCTGAATATACCCTGTCTTCTCGTATATCTTTTATACCCTTTTCCATTTCAGAATCAAACTGTTCTTTTGTAAGAGAATCATATACAAGTGGAACTTCCTGTGGCAGTTTCATCTCGAACGGAATGCCCCGCTGCAACACAATTTGTCTCAAAAACATTCCCACTGCATTTGACATAGGGATTCCTAAGCGGTCAAGCACCTGTTCTGCCTGCTCTTTAACCTCAGGCTCTACACGAACAAAAACATTTGATGTTCTAGCCATATAAATCGCCTCCTTCAAATATTAATATACTCTTTTTCTTGCAAAATGCATGCAGTTCGCAAGCATTTTTATTATTGCCTCCGTAAGATAATAATATTGGCATATGGATTCATATCATACTCAATAAGGGAAGGTATTTAGCCAACTCCTTTTTACATTGTTATTAAAATAATTAATAATTATTGTTATTAATTATTTGTTTCGGGGTAAGGCTTAATCATATTTGGTCGTATCCGTTCAGGAATTTCATATGATTTTTTATGAACGAATTTATCTAAAGTTTTATTTCCAGATGCATCTACTTTATAAGTGATTTCATCATAACCTACTTGGATATGTGCACCTACAATTGGTGAACCCTCAAATGTAATGTAAATATTCATTGGGTCCCCCTCCTTTTTGATATCTTTAATTTTATATTCATAATTAATATATCCTAAGCTTTCCGAAAAATAATTATCATAAAATTTACTGCTATCCGCATCTATATTGTCCATAAATAAAGCAATAATTAATTCATCTTTTGTTTCTAATTCGGTAGTTTGATATTGTTTAAAAGTTGGTGTGATATGATTTTTTCGTAAATAAAAGACCATTTCAAAGAGTAGTATACCCGACAAAAGAATTATAACGATAAGTTGCCATTTTTTATTATGCTTCATGATTTCACCTATGGCATCAATTTATTACAATATATTAAAGCGCAAAATAAATATTCACCCTTGAAAACTATTACGAATCATCAATATGGTAATAGTTTACATTACATATTTTCTTAATATCAATATCTTTGTCTAGCAGAGCTAAATTATTATTGAATCAATCAAAGAAATGATGGTAAGTTTTCTGTACTAGTTAAAAGAATGAAATATTGAGCATCATGAATATAGAAACGTAATGTAGGAGTAATATATAAATAATATAGGAGTGGTTTACATTTTCATGTTTAACCACTCCTAACTACTTCTAAAAACTCGCTTAAATACGCTATTTACTAGAACTTACCTGCTTCTGCACTTTCCTGAATGGCTACAGCTACGGCCACTGTCATACCTACCATAGGGTTATTGCCTGCACCGATCAAGCCCATCATTTCAACGTGAGCCGGAACGGAGGAGGAGCCTGCAAACTGTGCATCGGAGTGCATTCTTCCCATAGTGTCTGTCATACCATAGGATGCGGGACCTGCTGCCATATTATCCGGATGAAGTGTTCTACCGGTACCGCCGCCTGAAGCTACGGAGAAATATTTCTTTCCAAGGTCAATACATTCCTTCTTGTAAGTACCTGCAACCGGATGCTGGAATCTGGTAGGGTTGGTGGAGTTACCTGTGATAGAAACGTCAACACCCTCCTTGTGCATGATTGCAACACCTTCGGTTACATCGTTAGCGCCATAGCAGTTTACGGCTGCTCTGGGGCCGTTGGAATAGGATTTACGGAATACTTCCTTTACCTCTCCTGTATAATAATCCATCTCTGTCTCAACATGGGTAAAGCCGTTAACACGGGAAATGATCTGAGCTGCGTCCTTACCAAGGCCATTCAAAATTACTCTTAAGGGCTTCTTTCTAACCTTGTTTGCGGACTGTGCAATACCGATTGCGCCTTCTGCTGCTGCGAAGGACTCATGACCGGCTAAGAAGCAGAAGCAATCTGTTGACTCTTCCAGCAGCATCTTGCCCAGGTTACCATGACCAAGTCCAACCTTTCTTTGATCTGCAACAGAGCCGGGAATACAGAAGGACTGTAAGCCCTCACCGATTGCTGCTGCTGCGTCGGCTGCCTTTCTGGCATCCTTCTTGATTGCGATTGCCGCACCTACAATATAAGCCCAGGGTGCATTTTCAAAGCAAATGGGCTGAATACTTTTAACCAGGTTATATACATCAAGTCCTGCGTCCTTGGTAATTTTCTCTGCTTCTTCGACGGAAGCAATACCATAGCTGTTAAGAGCCGCATTGATTTGATTAATTCTTCTGTCATATGATTCAAATAAAGCCATTGTATGTATCCTCCTCTACTATTCTTTTCTAGGGTCGATAATCTTTACAGCATCAGCGACACGTCCGTACTGACCCTTGGATTTCTCGAATGCCGTGTTAGCGTCATCACCTTTTTTGATGAAGTCCATCATCTTACCAAAGTTAACGAACTGGTAACCAATGATTTCACTGTTCTCATCAAGAGCAATTCCGGTTATATAGCCGTCTGTCATCTCAAGGTAACGGGGACCCTTGGCAAGTGTACCGTACAGGGTTCCTACCTGGCTTCTTAAGCCTTTGCCCAAATCCTCAAGACCAGCACCGATCGGAAGACCATCCTCTGAAAAAGCACTCTGTGTTCTGCCATATACGATCTGTAAGAAAAGCTCTCTCATGGCTGTATTGATTGCATCACAGACTAAGTCGGTATTTAATGCTTCCAGAATAGTTAAGCCCGGAAGAACCTCGGAAGCCATCGCAGCGGAGTGCGTCATACCTGAACATCCGATTGTTTCTACTAATGCCTCCTGGATAATGCCGTCCTTTACGTTAAGAGTTAATTTGCAGGTACCCTGCTGAGGTGCACACCAGCCCACACCATGAGTTAAGCCTGAGATATCTTTGATTTCCTTTGCCTTTACCCATTTTGCTTCTTCCGGAATTGGTGCTGCTCCGTGATGAACACCCTGAGTAACCGGACACATCAATTGAACTTCATGTGAATAAATCATGTTTTTGAAACTCCTTTCAATCTACATAGTATTGCATTTCATTTCCTTGTTAAGAAAATAACATTGAGTTTTTCCTATCATATTTTCGCATAAAACCCCACATAAGTCTATAGTATTTTTACATAATTTTTGCGCCGATACCGGAAGTACGCCCCCATATTTGCTAATTCCAAGGGCTGTAAAGTACTCATTCCGGTTACCCTGCTGCCTGTCCTTCATTATGGCGGAGAACTCATTCATAACAACCGGCTGACATCATCCGGAGCATCCAACACAGCCTCGATATTCCCTGGCCAATTTAACGTTTCTCCACAATCTCCCCTGCCTTCTTATAAATGCTTGACTCAGCCACATACCCCCTCACCATGGAAAGTGGGTAGATATTTGCGTTTCTTCCGATAACAGTACCCGGATTTAATACACTGTTGCAGCCAACCTCAACATAGTCGCCAAGAATTGCACCAAACTTCTTTAATCCCGTTTCCAGCTTTAAATCCCCGTCATGCACAACAACCAGGGATTTATCCGATTTTACATTGGAGGTGATGGAGCCTGCCCCCATATGTGCTTTATATCCAAGAATTGAGTCACCGACATAGTTGTAATGAGGCACCTGGACTTTATTAAACAAGATGACATTTTTCAGTTCCGTGGAGTTACCTACTACGGCACCTTCTCCGACAATTGCACTGCCCCTGATAAAAGCACAATGCCTTATTTCCGCATCCTTCCCAATGATGGCGGGACCTCCGATATATGCGGTGGGAGCAATTCTGGCAGTCTTGGCAATCCATATGTCCTCACCGATTTTATCATATTCCTGCAAAGACAGGGTAGCACCGATTTTTAGTATCTCAGCCTTTATCCTGCCCAATACCTCCCAGGGATAGGTGCAATGCTCAAATGCCCCTGCCGCAATAGTTTCCTTTAAATCAAAAAGTGATTGAATCATAAGATATTCCGACATAATATCAAGCCTCCATGTTTTTTATGGAGGCTTTGCCTCCTATTGTTTTTATGGAGGCATTCCGCCTCCGCACTATTCTTCGTCTACTCTACCGTAACTGATTTTGCAAGATTCCTCGGCTTGTCAAGATCAAGTCCCTTACCCACTGATACATAATAGGATAACAGCTGCAGCGGAATAACCGCAAGCGAGGTTGTAAAATGCTTATCGGTTGCCGGTATCTCAATCGCCAGATCGGATACTCTTCCGGCCTCCTCATTCCCTTCATTTGTTACCGAAAGCACAAAGGCTCCCCGCGACTGAACCTCTACAATATTACTGATGGTCTTTTTATATAAATCCCCCTGAGTCAGTATCGCCGTAACCACCGTTCCGTCCTCAATCAATGCAATGGGACCATGCTTTAATTCACCGGCCGGATATGCCTCGGAATGGATATAGGATATTTCCTTCAGCTTTAAGGAGCCCTCCAGCGCAGTTGTATAATCCACTCCCCTGCCGATGAAGAAACAGTCCCTTACCGCAATTAATTTGGAGGCGATATATTGGATTTGGGATAAATTTTTCTCCAATATGGTTTGAATCTGATCGGGCAGACCGCGCAGGCTTTCCATCAGGGAATCGAACTGCTCCTTCGACAAGGTCCCCCGTACCCTGGCAAAATGCATCGCCAGAAGGTAAAGTGCCGCCAGCTGTGTGGAATATGCTTTGGTAGTTGCAACAGCGATCTCTGGGCCCGCCCAGGTATACATGCAGGCATCTGCCTCCCTTGCGATGGAGCTGCCAACTACATTGATAATTCCGAGCACCTTAATCCCCTGTCTCTTTGCTTCCCGCAATGCTGCCAGGGAATCTGCCGTCTCACCGGACTGGCTGATGATAACCGCAAGCGTTCCTTCCGAAAGTATGGGATTTCGGTAACGAAATTCCGAAGCCAGGTCAACCTCCACAGGGATTCTTGCAAGATCCTCAATAACATATTTGGCGGTCATTCCGGTATGGTATGCACTGCCGCAGGCCACAATATATATTTTATTAAGCTTTTTAATATCTTCCTCGCTCATATCAAGTTCATCAATTACAATATTGTTGTCCCTGATTCTCGGATTGATCGTATCCCGCACCGCCTTAGGCTGCTCATGAATTTCCTTTAGCATGAAATGCTCAAAGCCGCCCTTTTCCGCTGCCGAGATATCCCATTTTACTGTCTTAAGCTCCTTCTCAATCGGCTCAAGGTCTGAATTATAGAAGCTCACACCCTGTCTTTTTAACAGAACCACCTCGCCGTTATCGATATAGTAAACATCCCTGGTGTACTTTAAAATTGCAGGAACATCGGAAGCAATATAATTTCCTTCCTCCGATACACCAACAATCAGTGGACTGTCCTTGCGTACCGCATAAAGCTCATCGGGACGGTCCCTGAATATAATTCCCAGGGCATAGGAGCCTTCCAGCTTCGTCATAACCTTTGCAATTGCGGCAAGTGCGTCACCCTTATAGTAATAATCCAGCAGCTGTACTACAATCTCGGTATCTGTCTGGCTCTGGAAATGATAGCCTTTCTCGGTAAGCCGTTTTTTTAGTTTCATATAATTTTCGATAATTCCGTTATGCACTACTGCAATGGACTCATTGGAATTATAGTGGGGATGTGAATTCGTATCAGAGGGTGCTCCATGAGT
Organism: Bacillota bacterium; assembly: GCA_023407175.1. The sequence continues at coordinate 126,424 of JAEYMU010000058.1, read as the reverse complement.
AGCCCATCTGGTATGCCCGATACCCAGCGTTCCCTCAATGGTTTTCCCGTCGTTCGTCAGCTCGCTTAAGACCTTTAGCCTTCCCTTGCATTTTGCAATGGATATCCTTTCTCCGTCATTCACCGCAAGCCCCGCCGAATCATAGCCCCGGTATTCCAGCTTCGACAACCCCTCCAATAATATGGGTGCCGCCTGCTTATTTCCTATATAACCAACAATACCACACATATTTACCTCCACTATTTTCGAAGGATTTCTCCTCCATGCTTAAGCCGCCACTCTGTATGGCAACCTCGATCTATCTGCTTTAGGCGATATCTTACCACTTTTCCCTGACCATGTCACTAGCCCGACGGTGAAAGTTTTTTTAATAATCTGTGTATATTTCGTGTTATTTATTATAATATGCAGCTACCTCTTTAAAGTAGCGGGGTAATGCTGCCTGATTGTTCAGCTTTTTGACACCCTCGACCATTCTTGCAACAAAATTCTCCAGCTTCGCATTATACTCCTCTTTAGTAATTTTGCCCTCTGCCACATAGGTCAGTCCCTTCTCCCAGCTTGCGGTAAGCTCCGCATTCAATAGGGATTTTATTGAGGTATTCACCACATCATAGACCAGCTCTCCAAGAAGGTTCGGAGTAATAATTTGAGTTTTCTTATTCAGCTTTAAATAGGTAATCGTAACCAGCTTATTCAAAATCTCTGCCCTGGTCGCACTGGTACCTATTCCGCTTCCTTTTATCTGGGCGCGAAGCTCCTCATCCTCGATCAACTGACCTGCATTTTCCATTGCAAGAATCAAAGAACCCGAATTATACCGTTTCGGAGGAACTGTCTCCCCCTCCTTTATCATCAGCAAATTGACCGGGAGAAGCACTCCCTTCTTCAAATTCATTACAAGCCCCAGCAGGGCCTGATCTGCGCTTTCCTCCTGGGTATCATTCTCCGGCCCATTGTCCTGGCCGCTTTTATTCGTTTTATCTGCCTCTGCGGCCGTCTTCTCATTCGGAGTGCCAAGCACCTTAAGATAGCCTTCCTTCTCCAGCGCACGAAGCGTGGCAAAGAAGCTCTCACCCTGTATGATTGCAGTAATTCCTACTTTACGGTATTCGGCAGCAGGATAGAATATGCTTAAAAACCTCCGGATTATTATCTCGTACACCTTAAGCGCCACAGGGGAAAGGGATTTTATTGCTCCCAGCCCCTGCCCGGTGGGAATAATGGCATAGTGGTCCGTAATCTGACTGTCGTTGACATAACGGGTTTTTGAAATATTCTTATAGGCTCCCTGCTCAAGTATCTCATTCACAAAGCCGCTGAACTGGCTAAGCCCCTGTAAGCCCTTAATATTCTTATAGATTTCCTTGGCTACAGCGGTTGACAGCACTCTCGCATCTGTTCTGGGATAGGTGACCAGCTTCTTTTCATAGAGCTCCTGGGTTATCTTCAAGGTCTCATCCGGGCTGATCTTAAACATTCTGGAGCAGTCGTTTTGCAGCTCCGCCAGATTATAAAGGAGGGGCGGATTCTTGGTTTCCTTCTTCTTCTCAAGCTGGCTAATCCGGGCCAGCAGCCTTGCCGGCTCGCCAGGATTTAATACGGCATTCCAGGTTCCATCATCATTAAGCGCAGGTATCTCTCCGGCAAGCTCTGATATCAGCTTAACGGCCGAGGTTTTCTCCGAAAATCCATTTTCCTTATATAGAAGCGGCGAATTAAAATATCTGGACCCCTCCACCGCACGAAATTCCGCATTCAGCTCTTTGCCCTCTACTAACAGCGTGCTTATGACACGATAAAAGGGCGTCTTTACAAAGCTTCGTATCTCCCGTTCCCTTCTGACAACCATTCCAAGAACACAGGTCATAACCCGTCCGACAGAAATCGCGTTCCATTTCTGCGAATTCAGGAGCTTCTGTACTTCATATCCATATTTCAGGGTAAGAATTCTTGAGAAATTAATACCCATCAGATAGTCCTCCTGTGCACGCAGATAAGCCGCATCTGACAAGTGGTCATATGCAGCTAACGGCTTTGCTTCCCTGATTCCCCGAAGGATTTCCTCCTCGGTCTGGGAATCAATCCAGACACGTCTCTTATCCTTGGCGGCAGGAACTCCGGCCTCCTGGTCCACCAGACGGTAGATATATTCTCCTTCCCGCCCGGAGTCAGTGCAGACATAGATCGTATCCACATCCTTACGGGTAAGCAGCTCCTTCACAATGCTGAACTGCTTTTTCACATTAGCAATTACTTCATATCGGTACTGCTTCGGAAGAAAAGGCAATGCTTCCATGCTCCATTTTTTTAATGCCGGATCATAGCTTTCAGGATAGCTCATAGTGATCAGATGTCCCACACACCAGGTTACGACCGCATTCTCTGACTCTATATAGCCATCCCGTTTATTTCCGCTTATCTTAAGAGCCTTGGCAAATTCAGCTGCCACACTCGGTTTTTCTGCAATATATAAACTCTTGCCCATCTCTCCCCAACTTTCCTCATATCTCTTTCATAAAGAATTCCCGACCAAAAGTATAACATATATTACGTAAATAAGTAAAGAATGGCTGGAATAAAAACCGGGACAGACGCAGGAAGGAGTTGAATTCTTAATCTCAATCGTATAAAATAGATGTAGTATACCTACTTGTTACACTTACTTTATTATAATTTCACAGGAGGAGTACATGAAGGCATTTCAGATATTTGGCGATTCATCGTGTGATTTACCCGACAGCTTATTAAAAGAATATGATATTAAATTAATTCCATTCTATGTAAGCTTTGACCATAATACTTATTATAAAGAAAACCTTGATTTATCAAAGGAAGCCTTTTATGAAAAATTAAGTGCCTGCAACACCTATCCTGTGACCTCAATGCCTTCCGTTCAGGATTATATGGGAGCCTTTCGCCAGGAATTAATGAAGGGTTCGGATATTATCTGTATCTGTCTGTCCCATAAGCTAAGCGGTTCCTACCAATCGGCCGTTAATGCAAAGCAAATACTGGAGGAACGGTTTCCTAACAGTAATATCTACATTATTGACAGCATTCAGGCCACTGCCGGACAGGGATTACTGCTTCTTCAGGCTGCCTATATGAAAAAGGCCGGTCTCCCAATCAAGGAGATCGCCGAAAAATTAAATGTCTTAAAAACAACTGCCCGAATCATGTTCTCCGTTGACACCCTGGAATACCTGGAGAGAGGAAGGCGTATCGGTAAAGCAGCTTCGCTTGCCGGCGATACCCTGGATCTCAAGCCCCTGCTTCAATTGGAAAGTGCCGAGCTGGTCCCATATTCCAGAATCAGAGGCCGCAGAAAATCACTGGAAGCCATCTGTGAAATGGTACAGGAATATTTTAAGACCTCTGGGGAAAACCCTGCACATTACGATTTTGCCATTGCAAATGCAACTACCGCATCGGATGCTTTGCAGCTTACGAAATGTCTGGAGGAATTTCTCGGACACGGCATCGGCTATCCCGTATTTCAAATCGGCGTAACCATAGGCTCCTATACAGGTCCGGGCGGTATCGGTATCTGTTTTGTAAAAAAGTACAACTATGTCTAGTGTGCTGCTATGCTAAAGATGAATGAGACAGCCCACGAAAGGAGGTTAACCCATGTCACCAAAAAAGCTTTATTATGAAAATCTGGCTGACAGTATCATCGAAAAGTTCAATAAGAGGGGAATTGAAGGCTACTATTGTGACAATGGCGAAGAAGCACTGCTTACTGCAAGACGTTTTCTGACCCCCGGCTGCTCCATCTCCTGGGGTGGTTCGGAAACCTTAGATGAAATCGGTCTGTTGGATGAGCTGAAGGCTTCCGATTACATACTCTACGACCGTCACGCCGTAAAAACTCCCGAGGAAAAATCCGTCATGTACAGCAGGATTGTTACGGCCGACTATTATTTTATGAGCTCTAATGCAATTACCCTTGACGGCCATCTTCTTAATATCGATGGCTACGGAAACCGTGTTGCCTGCCTGATTACCGGCCCGAAAAACGTCATCATTATTGCTGGTATGAATAAGATCGTAACCGACATTCCTTCCGGAATTGACCGTATCCGCAACATGGCCTCACCCCCGAATGCGGTAAGGTTGAGTCTTAAAACCCCTTGTGCCGAGCTTGGCAAATGTGTCAACTGCCTCTCGGAGGATTGCATCTGCTGCGAGATAGTAATCACAAGAAAATCAAAAATACCGGGAAGAATTAAGGTTATATTAGTTGGAGAAGAGCTTGGTTATTAGGTGTTCTATACATAAAAAATATATTTTAGAAAGTGAGGCTTTTATATGTCAGAGAATTGCTGTTCTACAAAGGATGATGAACGTCAGGTGAGTGTCCGGGTTAATGTGGATGTTCCCAAAATTGTGAAATACTCCTGCCTTACCGGAGTTTTGATTGTCGCTATTATCTGCGGGAGTAAAACCTTTCAAAGAATGCTGGATAGCGGATTTTTTAAGAGAAGGGCATATTAATTGTAAGCAGTATATTTTTAGTTAAAAAAGTACTTTATGTCGCTTTTTGTTAGCGTAATTGTTAGTGGGCAGATTGTATAATAAATCCATACAGCAGTGAGTAAAGGCAGCTGCTTATCAAACATAAGGAGGATTTATTATGTCACAGGAAAACGTTAAGAATTATTTCCAGGAGCTCACAAAAAACAAAGGGCTACAGGAAAAGCTGGTGGCGCTGAACAAAAAATATGAAGGCAGAGAGCTGACAAAAGAGCAATTAAACACTGCCTGCGAGCAGGAACTGATCCCCCTCGCGAAGGAATACGGCTTTGAATTTACCCTTGAGGAATACAATGCTTATACCCAGGAGATGGAACGTCCCAAGACGGGATTAATTGACGATAATGAACTGTCTGCTGTAGCCGGAGGTACCGGCGGCTGCGGCTGTGCTCTGGCCGGCGGCGGAGGAGATCCGGATGACGGCGGTGCCGGGTGTGCATGCGTCCTCGGCGGCCTTGGTGTTTCTATTAACAGACAGTCAGGGGATTTACCTCCCTGCTTATGCTCCTTTGCCGGCGCCGGTTATTTCGCATAATCGCTTATAAGACCCTATAACCGGACCATAAACCTCTTACGGCTTATGATCCGGTTATTTATGTATTCAATTTATCTCAAGCATAAAGCTTATTGGTACAATGCCACCAATTCATTATAATATCTTTCATATCTGAGCCGCTTTGCAACGGCCCAGTGAGCTTCAAAACCGGCCAGATACTCTCCCTTGTATAGCTCCAGCATAAGCTGTGCCACCTCTTCACTTTTATTATTTGTATATTCTCTGATCGCAGTCTCAAAAAGCTCCGTATCTGTCTCAAGCACATCCTTACGGATACTGTAATGCTTCTCCTTGTTTACCACAATATTCTGAATTCCAATAACGGCAAAATCCTTATTGATCTGTGCCAAATTTACCCCAATCAGCCGTTTGATATCCTCCGAATCCGATTCTGACCAAAGTGCTTCACAAATCTGCTCCTTCGTAGCTCCCCTGTCTCCTGCATTCAATAGAAAGGCAAAAAGCTCACGTTCCTTTTTTGTACGCATTTTTAACGGAAGCTGCTGCTCCTTATCGGAAAACACAGAGAGTCCTCCAAGCAGCTCCACATAGACCTTCTTGCTTCGACAGCCTGAAAACCCTATCATTTGTTCTGTAAACTCCAGCTCAATTCCATGCTTCAGTGCATATTCCAGAATCGGACCATAAGCCTTGCGCATACGGAAATATTCATAGCTGCCATTTTCTTCACACAGCTTAAGAAAACGCCGGATTAGCTGTGGAGTCTCTTCGTTATCTCCCTTTGCCAGAGCAATTCTGGCAAGGAAGCCATAGGCTATGGTACCAACCATCATGGTATCTGCCCTCTCCCCGATTTCAATGGAAGCACGGGCACATTGCGCCGCACGTTCGTAATCCTGAATACTCCCGAAATAATTATAGAGTCTGCCATAGGCTATGGTCTTGAAATGGTCATCTACCTGGGGTATCCCTTCATATATTTCATAAATTTGCTTCTCCTTATCACCCTCCGTAAACATCAGGCTGCTGATGTTGTTCTGAAGCTTTGCCCAAACCATTTGAAATCGGGTTTTACGGTAAAGAGGGGCATACTCATTGGCCAGCGTAAAATACTTTATCGTAGTATCATAGCTGTGTCCGTCACCATTCATCCGGTCAATCGTAGTATTCTGGTAATGTATTTCCGCTGCAAACAGATAACCCAGCCACAATTCCTCATAACGTCCCGAATTAATCAGCTTCTGAAGTCCCCTGGTTACCAGCTCCACAGCCTTGTCCCTCTGTCCCAGCATCTGGTACGCCTTGGCCACATAAACCTCAGTATTATGCATATCCAGGTAATTACGCTCCTCCTCCGGTATCTGAAGCGATTTCTCATAATAATAGACGGAATCCTTCATCCTGCCCGCAACATAATTGATTACAGCAAGATAACGCTCATACCATGCCTTAACCTTTAGATTTCCCGCCTGTGCACAAAGCTCTATCATCTTATAGGCAAGCTCATAGGCCTCCCGGATATGGGAATGCCAGCACAGATTATAGATTTTTTCGATCAATACACTGTAGGCCTGTTCGGAGGCTGGCGGCTCCAAGCCCTCAATCAGCTCCTCCAAAAGCTTATTGGAGGCTTCAAAGGAAATAAAATTACGCAGCACTCTGGCCTTGTGTATCATGGCCTCTGTGAACAGCTCCTGCTCCTCTCTGCCAATCAGAGGCAGCGCTCTATCCAGGCATACCTGTGCCTGGGTGAAATTTCCGATACTTGACAGAAAGGCTCCCTTGGCTACCAAAAGCTCCCTGTCCTCAATCTCCTCTCCCAGAAAATGAAACCAAACACGAAGCTCACCAAAATTGCCTTTTTTAATATGCTCCCGGTAGCTTTGCAAAATAATATGTCCCAAAAGCCGGCGGTCCTCCAGCCTTAAAGCATAGCCTGCCGCCTGGGAATATCGCTTATTCTCAAAATAGTAATCGGCAGCGCACCTCTGCAGGTATACCGCCTTCAATTTATCCCCCGTCTCTGTCAGATATTCCCGAAGCAACGGATGATAGCGGTAATAGCCCCTGCCCGATTTTACCGTAAATATGTTCCTTGCCACCAGGTTTTCCAGGAAATCCTGTGAGCCGGACAGTTCAAGTACTGCATCCAGCATACATGGCTCCAGCTCTTCAAACCAGGCGGAGGCTTTAAGAAATTCTACGATATCCGGGGAAAGCCTGCTCGTGCACTCATAAAAGAGATAGGAATATAAGGCCTCATTACCGCGAACAGGGATATCGTCAGCTGACACCCCATTCTTAAGCAGCACCTGAAAGGAACCAACAGCAAGGGGCCAGCCTTCTGTAAGCCTGTAAATTTCCTCACTGTCAATGCCAAGGATTTTCTGGCATTCCTCCTTGGTGAAAGCCAAGTCCTTCTGGTTAAGCTCCAGAAGGCTTCCCCTGACCCGCAGGGGAATAAACTCCTGCCACGGAGCTTCCCGGCTGCTAAGACAGAGCTTTATCTGCTCCGGCTTATACTTGATCATACAGGCAATCAGCTTTCTGACGGACGGTTCCTCAATTGTATGCAGATCATCCAGAACAAGCATAAACTTCTTCTGAAGCTTCTCCACACTGCTGATAAATGCGTTGGCAAGAATCGTAATAAAACTGCTTCTATCCTCAAAGGGAAAATACTCCATCGCATGAAAGGAATACTCCTGAAACACCTGGCTTAGAGCTTCACTTAGAAGATTTAGAAAAGCATAGACGTCATCCTCTCCGTCAAGAGTAACCCAAACGGTGCTTTCGCCGGCAGCCGCTGTCTGTGAAAGCAGGGTAGTTTTCCCAAAGCCTGCCCCCGCATGGATATAGGTGATGCTCTGCGAAGCGTTCAACACTGTCTCAATCAACTTATATCTTTTCAATTGTCCCTTTGCAGCTCTCGGCACTGCTATCCTTACCGTTGATATACCCATTGTTCATCTCTCCCGTTCCTGTGATGCAACCCTGAAATTAGTCCTACTAATAAAATTTTATATCGAATTATGTCACTGTCAAGTATTTATTTTCTTAAATTACCATCTTCTGCTTTTATCAAGTCTCTTATGAAACAGGCACAGCCCATTTTTGAAGCCTTTATGCTTTTTGTCGTATTATGTTAGCGTTTTTGTTAATTAGGAGCCTGTATAATGATAACAATAGGTGTATTTCTACAAGCCTTATACACACTTTAAGGGAGAGGTAAGAAATGTCTGAATACAATCAAATCGATCAGTCCCTGAATGATAGTCAGCTTGACAGTATCTTCGGAGGAATCGGTCAGGAGGACTGCGGTGTCACTAACGAGCAGTTCCCCAGATTGGGAGGCTGCTGCGCCCTCTGTACCCCTTCGGTCGGAAGCTCCTATGCCAAGCTCTGTCCTCACCTAAGCACTTGGTCATCCCTTCCCGACAGTATCAGCCTTGAGATAACACATATATTGGAATGCAGCAAATATGGCTATTATAAAAGAATGAAACAACAGAATTAATATCCTGCTTACAAAGCACCTGATGCAGGAAGGAGACGTAAAAATGTATTGCAAATTAAAAGAACCTTATGTATTAAGAGGCTGGGAAAAGCTTCCCCACGCATTGCAAAACCTGGAAACGGGCGTCACCATGTTTCTTGATGATGTATCCTGGCAGGCTCTGTCCTTTTGCAATGGCAGGGTTGACACCGACAGCCTGTTTCTGCCCCCACCCTTTGCGAAAATAATAAAAAAGCTGATACATAACGCAGTTGTAGAAGAATGCGCCTATGGCAGCGGACTTACAAGGGAGCAGGAATACCGGCTGATACCCTGCCGCTTTATTGCAAGGGCCCACTGGTCCATTACCGGGAAATGTAATCTGCGCTGCCGTCATTGCTATATGTCGGCTCCCGAAGCAAAGTACGGCGAGCTGCCCCAGGAGCAATGCCTGGACATTATCCGTCAGCTTGCCGATGCCGGAATTACGCAGATTTCCCTAACCGGAGGTGAACCGCTGGTTCGCAGCGATTTTCTCGATTTAGTGAATGCTCTGGTGGAACATCATATCAGAATCGTACAGATTTACACGAACGGTGTATTGGTGAATAAAAAGCTTCTTGATAACCTGGAGGAAAGAAACTGTAAGCCCGAATTTTCCTTAAGCTTTGACGGCGTAGGCTGGCACGACTGGCTAAGGGGCACTCCGGGTACGGAGCAAATAGCAATAGACGCCATACGCCTGCTGCGCAGCAGGGGCTTTGAAGTCAGCATTGAGACCTGCCTTCATAAGAAAAATCTCCATACCCTTTCAGAAACCCTGGAGCTGCTCACCGAACTCGGTGTTCGCAGCTGGAAGACCTCTCCCGCCTCGGATTCAGGAAACTGGGTACGGGAGGGCGGCAGGTACAACCTGACCTCAGGCGAATTATATGATGCCTACCTGGACTTCATTCCCGAATACAAAGCCGCAGGTTCTCCCTTAAACCTCATGCTGGGCGGCTTCTTTATGAATCGAAAAGGAACGGATACCTACATGATCCCCAGCAAAAAATATGATGGCAGCGAAAAATCCGAAGGGAGCGTAATCTGCGGAAGTGCCCGCAATAATATGTATATTGCGGCAGACGGGAAGATACTTCCCTGTATTCCACTGTCGGGTCTGCCGATTCAGGGGGAAATGCCAAGTCTTTTGGATACCCCTCTTGTGGAAGCCCTTTCCTCTTCCTCCTATCTGGAGAGAATTAATACAAGACTGGGAGATTTGCTTTCTACTAATGAAAAATGCCGGGAATGCGAACATAAATATTATTGCGGAGGAGGCTGCCGGGCCGGAGCACTGCTCACCAGCAATGAATATCTGGGCTGTGACGAATTTACCTGCTATTTATTCAAGAATGGTTATGAAACAAAAATCGCGGCCGCCTATACAGGCGAACCGATCAGATCCTAATACAGACATTATCAATTACAAAGGAGGATTTTTTATGTCATTAGAAAACGTAAAGAAATATCTTGAGGAGCTTCCGAAAAATACGCAGCTCCAAAAAAATTAAACGCAGCAGGTGGGTTGTATACAGCTTTAAGAAAAGGACCGAAAATCCTCTTTTCGGTCCTTTAATTTTTGAAGCTCTCCTTCTATTGCTTTATCCGCAGGGGAGACAGACCCGGTAATTTTCTTACTATATAGGGATAACCGATCCCAATAAAAATAAATACCACCCCCATACCTGCCAGATAATATTTTTCCTTATAGCTTCCCTGTGCCATGGAAAACAGGAAAAAGTCCTTCACATAACGGTTGCCGTTGCTCAAATTAATCAGAAAATATACCATCGGAAGCATATATGCCACAGCAATCTGATCAAAGATTGCATAAGCGCACAGTCCCATTCCTCCCAGAAATACAGCTCCGGCCAGAGTTCCCCACAGGAATTTGCCGGCAGGGAAAATGCATTGTCCGTGCTTCATAACCAGCAGGAAGGCACCGGTCAGAAGGACCAAACAGGCTGCAGCCTCCAGTATCCTGATTCCGGCAATTATGGCTGTATTCGTATACTTCGTCCTCACAAGCCCCCGAATATCCTTATCCTGCTCCGGCAAAAAAATCGGTGTCAGCAATATAATTCCGATTAATACCACATATTGTTCAAGCACCTGGGCCGTACTGCGGGCATTCAGATACTCAAGCCCCATAAGCAGGGGAGCAATCAGCAGAAAGGCACCGGCAATCAGCAAATGGGGAAATAGATTATGCTTCAGATTTGCTTTTGCGATTTGGGAAAATCTTTCTACCAATGCTTTGCCACCCCTTTCTCTTTTTATCATAGATATAAACAGAGATCATCAATAGTAGCAGGGCTGCCGCTGCATAAGCAATTCTATTTCTCACAAGCTGCCCGAAGTTCTCCATAAATTCGTCATAATATCCTGTGCTGTTATGTCTTGGAACCAAATTCCAGCCACAGTTCCCGGATAAGCCTCCCATTGACACACTGATGAACCACCAAAAGCCCTGTACAATAATCGCAATTGCAGTATCCGTAAGCTCTGTCAGAATCACACCGACTGCGGTCGATATCATAATAGAAGGCAGCAGCCAGCCAAGAATGTACTTAGGAAATGCCAGATAATCAATTGCAATTCCTTCCTTCACACCGGTATTAATGCATTCTATGGACATGAGCCCCCCTAATATAAGAACGGGAAGCAGCAGCATGACCACCATTGCAAGATATCTGGAGATCATGATATGAAAGGACGGAGCGCTTCTTGAACCAATCAGCTCCGCAGCCTTTGCGCGTCTGTCACGAAGCCCTCTCGTCACTGCAAGAAAGACCGGAAGTATTGCAAGTACAACCCCCATATAATCACTGAAAAGCCTTGCATAGGCCCCGGTCAGATGATCCTTTTCCACAATATTATTGTACTCCTCCAATGCCTGCTCATAGGTCATCATAACATAGGCATTGCTTTGAAGCCTTTCTTTTGCATAGCTTGAGCCGCCGCCCAACAGCTTATCCGCCTTTGTCATAAGCTCTGTAAATCTCTCATAGCTAAGCCCCTGTGCCGCTTCCAGTGTGATAGATACCGTCCCACTCTCTGCATCAGGGGAACTCTGTACCTCCCCTGAGGAATCATTCTTATCATTCTCTCCATCGGCATCTGAAGGTCCCGTTATCTCCCCCGTCGAGCTATTCATATAAACCTCGTTACCGTCGGAATCCACATAATATTTATCCTGAACATAACTCTCCAACATGGAATCCAGCTTTTCCTTTTCGATCCCTGTGACCTCTGAAAGGATGGCCCCCATTTTCTCCTTTTTTTCTGTGTTAAGCTTCACCGTTTTATAAAATCCGATGGGATATGTGCCATAGCTGTTATACACGTATTCCCGGGCCAGATTTATAATCGTCATCTTCATAATAACAGATTCATTCTTGCTCATGGTAACCCCGTAATTCTCCTGTCCGGGCTGCGGTTTTCTGATTTCTTCCGCTCCCAGCTGTGTTGAATACATCAAAAGCATGCAAATGATAATGACATAATAGGTAAGGCATTTTAACATTTGCCTGCATTCCTTAAGAAAAAGTGTCCAAAGCATTACAGCACCTCTTCCTTCCCGCGCATCAGGTACATATAAGCATCTTCTACGCTCGGCTCACAGGGTGCGGCCTTATCAAAGGGCTTAATATCCGCGATCAGGCGCACATTAACGCTGTTATCCTGAGTAACCATACTGGTCACTGTGTACTGCTCCTTCAGCCGGGGCAGCTCTGTCTTACTGACTACGGCGGTATAAAGCTTTCCCCTTGCTTCCTCCAGCAAGGCTTCTACGGTTCCCCGGTAAATCAGCTCTCCCTCATCCAGTACTGCTATGTTCTCACAGGTTGCTTCTATGTCACCTACGATGTGGGTGGACAAAATGACAATTCTATCCTGGGCTATCTCGCTGAGTAAATTTCGAAAGCGGACCCTTTCTTCGGGATCGAGTCCGGCTGTCGGCTCATCCACAATGAGCACCTTCGGCTCATGAAGGATGGCCTGTGCGATTCCCAGACGGCGCTTCATACCGCCGGACAAAGCCTTCACCTTGGTACGGTATTTGTCCGAAAGATTGACCTTCTTTAACAAAAGAGGAATCCTTTCCTTCCGCTGCGCCTTAGAGAGCCCCGACAGGACCCCCAGATAATCCATTGCTTCATATACTGTCATATTGGCGTACATGGAAAATTCCTGGGGCAGATAACCTGTTATTTTACGAATCTGGGCTTCCTTTGAAACCGGTATGCCGCAGACAGATACCACTCCCCTTGTTTTTGGAAGCAGGGTTACCAGCACCTTCATTAATGTGGTCTTGCCTGCGCCGTTTCTTCCAAGCAATCCGAACATTCCCGGACCAATCGTCAGATTTAAGTTTTTCAAGGCCTGCTTCTTTCCGTAGAATTGATTTAAGTCTTCAATAATTATTTCTGTAGACATGATTTACTCCTTTCATTCCGGTCGGTTTTATCTTGATCATCCCGGTCAGCCAATGCTTTATTATCCGTCAAGCATTGATTAACCTTATTACGTACAACATACGTTGTACTAGGAATAGAATAAAATCAAAATATCTACATTTTATCTATTTTTCATTTCTTTTATTAATTTTTTTATAATTTGAGGACGGCGTCCTTCTACACGCCATGCCGGTTTATATCAAAGGCCGCGCTAATAAATGCCCCTCCGTTCATGCCGTTGGACAGTGAAATCCATCCGCCATGCTTCTCACAAAGCAGCCTGCACACGTATAATCCAATCCCAAAATGCTCCGACTTTCCCTTGGGGCTATCCGTATAGTAAGGCCTGGTCGCCATACTCAAAGCTTGCTGTTTAAAGCCCTTTCCGTCATCTGCGACTATGAGCTGTAATTGGTGCTCATCCCTGGAAAGCAGCATCATGACGTTGATCTGCGCTTTTGCATACCGGAGTGCATTGGACATCAGATTTTCAAATACCTCCATAAATATTGCTTCATCAATTAATACCGAACCGCAATCCTCCGTTACCTCAGTAAGCAGCGCTTGGATACCATTCCTGCCGTCAAATACCTTCACCAGCTCACCCGTCTTTTCCACCAGCTTCTCCCAGGCAATACTTGTCTGTCTGACCGGCAGCTCCTCAAAGCTTTGCAGCTCCTTCATGGTATTCGTGTAGCGCTCAAGCCGCCCGATATGCTCCGACATCACGGACAGGGTTGACAGCAGTTTCTCTTCACTGACCTTTCCCTGCGGAATATATTCCCCCAGAAAATCGGTATAGCCCTTCAGTACGGTGAGCGGAGTCCTAAGATCATGAGCAAAGGCCGAATTCAACCGCCTCTGCTCCTCCATCATATCCCACATTTTCTGGTTATTCATAATCAGCTGCTTTCTCATAAAATCAAAGGAACGGCATAAATCCCCCATCTCATCCTTACTGTCATACCAAAGCTCCAGGTCAAGATCACTGTCTCCAACCTTAGCCGTCGCATCCTTAAGCAGCTGCAGCGGCTGCTTCATTTTATTGCGGTAAAACAGAAGTGAGACTCCTATGACACCGCCGATGGAATAGATTAGAATGCTCCAGGTCTTAATAAAAACAATAATATGATAGAAAGCTCTCTCTGTCCCTGTCAGAATGGAGGTATCCTGATAGTATACAAGCATATTAAAGCTAAACAGCCCATCATCAGCCATATACCCCGACTGGTCAGCCGTATATCCTGACCAGATCTGATCCTCCAGCTTCTCACAGACAAATACGGTAAAGGCATAGACACCGATAATCGATATGACACAAATAACAATATAGGCAATCAGTGCCTTTCTTAGGGACAGATTATGGAGCCACCTGCCTACAATTTCCACTTTTTCATCTAACCAATCCATTTGTAGCCAACTCCCCACACCGTCTCGATGAACGGACGATCCATATATTTTGAAAGCTTCAAACGAATCCGTCTGATATGCTCCGTTACAATATTACTGTCTCCCTCACTGTCATAACTCCAGAGCTTTTCATAGATGCGCTCTTTACTGAATACCTGTCCCTTATTCATGCACAGGTATTCCAGAATATCAAACTCTGTTTTGGTCAGACCAATTTCCTCTTCTCTGTAGTAGATGCACCGTTCACTGAAATTAATGGTCAGCTCGCCTGCAAACTTCACCGCTTCCCTTCTGGCATTCCTGGCCTCCCGCCTTAGATGGGCTGTTACCCTGGCCCCCAGCTCGTCTATGCTGAAGGGCTTCATAATATAATCATCTCCGCCAATCATAAGGCCGTTAATCCGGTCCTGCTCCGTAACCTTGGCCGTCAGAAAAAGGATGGGGCAGCTTATATGCATTCTGACTCTTTTGCATACCTCAAGCCCGTCCATTTCAGGCATATTAATATCGAGCAGGATGATATCCGGTCCCAGAGCTGCCTTTTCAACTGCTTCCCTCCCATTGCTCCCCAGCATAACCTGATATCCCTGCAGCTCAAAATAATCCTTAAGAAGCTGGCGAATATCCGGTTCATCATCGATGACCAGAATTTTATTGCCCATAAAAACCCCCATTTCCTTTGACTTTATAATGAAAGCTATACTGCTAATGATAGCATAGCAGTCAATTCTCTACAAATTCACTACGACATAGCAATCGGCCATATAAATTTTCCTTATAACTATGTTGCCGACAGACGGCAATGAATATGTATAGTATATCATGCATGACCGTTGCTGTCATGGTTTGTAAAACAGGACAACAGCAAAATATGGTGGAAAAATCGGCATTGTATAGTATAATAGCGATAAGCAAAGCATTGAAATGCAAATTTAATTTTGAGAGGGCTGGGCCTTGGATAGAAATTCAAGAAACAATAAACGGGCAATTATTATACTTCATGAGATATACGGAGTTAATGAATTTATAAAGAGAGAATGTGAATATTTTAAAGAAGCTGGTTATGATGTTTTTTGTCCCAATATGCTTCATAGACCTCCCTTTTCCTATGAAGAATCTATAGAAGCATATGAGTTTTTCGCGGCGAATGTGGGATTTGAAGTGTATAAAACAATCAGCAGCTTTATCAATCAGCTAAAAGATAAATATAACAATGTATTTATTGTTGGTTTTAGTGTAGGAGCAACAATTGCCTGGAGATGCTGTGGGAATTCATTGTGCAGCGGAATTGTAGCCTGCTATGGCTCACGTATCAGGGACTATACCTATCTAAATCCTGCCTGCCCAACACTTTTATTATTTGCAAAGGAAGATTCTTTTGACGTTCCTGGGACGATTAGCCAGCTTCGGAATAAACAAGGTTTATCAATCCTGGAGTTTGATGCGGAACATGGTTTTTTAGATTTTTGTTCTAAGCGTTATAATATTCAGCAGGCAAAGCGTGCTAAAAAGTCTATTGCCCGCTTTTTAATATAACTTGTAGGTATACGTATTTTCATAATCTCCATAGAATTTAACCGTCATCGTTTTATCGGTCAGATCATATACACTCGACCATTGTGCCTCACCAGGTACAGTTTGTTCTATCAACAATTTTAATGCGTCTTCTATTGAAATAATTCCATTTTTTTTATACAATACCTTTTCAAACTCCTTAAATCTTTCAGAACTATAGCCCAGATGATTTTCGTTATTATATAAAAGCATGTTAGTAGCTATCTGGTAGTTACCTTCTTTCTCCACCACTTTCATGCTGCCATCTACATAGTCGATAACCGCACAGTTACCTGTCGCATCTGCAATCATATATTGGGATGGATACTTATCCTCCATTTTGACATTATACTGTAATAACTGCTGGATAGCGTCTTCTACATTTTTTGCCTTCTCAATTGTAAGCCGGATTACAGAATAATCATACAAAGTAATTTTATTATCATTAATATCTGATTTAGAGCCTATCGGAACTGATAAGGATCCAATTGCAACACCCTTTTCATTCATGCCATCAAAGGTATAATACGGAGCAGCAAGAGCGGTAAACTTTGAAACCAGATTCTCATTACTCCAACTCACATTATGCAGATTGGCCATTCCCACTGTCTTAAAACCATTCTTTGAATTTGTTTTAAGAACAAAGGGTATTGCTACTGCTGTATCTAAGTTCCTAGCCAGAATATAATGACCCTCTGGTGTTTTTGCAAAAAAAGTAGAACATTCAAAATTGTCATAGTAAATTTTAGGGATACCTTTTAATAGATTTGCATTCATAAAATCAATATACGCACCGTAATTATTTGAACCTGTCATAAGATATTTATCAAAAGCGTATTCTCCTCTGTAATTTATCTCGTACACCGGAATGTCATTAATTCTCTTGATAGATCTTATAGTAATAATCTCATTATAAAAGTTGATGTATAGAATACTGGCGAATAACAGGATGAGGCATAAAAAAGCTATAACTGCATTTCTATATACTGCTATTTTACGTTTCTTTCTCAATTATGAAACTCTCCCTCCAAATAACAAAATAAGAAAAATCTGAATTGTATCCTGCCTTTATAGCATCATTAAAAAAGCTTATATCCGCAATTAATATCAAAGGGCATAATTAATAATTTGGATAAAACCTTTTCATATTGTTCAAAAAAACGCTTTGTAGCATCGGCATAATGCTCTATATTATCAAACTCCCAGTAAGAATAGTATTTGACACACTTTACTATTTTGGTGAGTTCTCTTGGCAGAGAGCCGATTTCATCAAATACAAAGAAGCGTTTCAGATACTTTATATCGATACAGCCCTCCATTGCCTTCTGCTCAGCCGCCATCACAGTAACCAGCTTCTCAAATTCCTCCAGTTTTGACGGATTAACCTGAAAGAGTTTAACCTCGGAAAATGTATTTGTCATATTGCCTCACCTTCTGCCTCCTGAGCCGGTATCTTATCTGATAAAAGAACCGCCTGGGGCTTCTTCCCTTCCCTGGATAGAAAAGGAACGTGTCACAATCATATCCGTAATTGTGCCGCGTTCCCTGCCATTATGATTTATATTTAATTCATATCAAATCTTATACCCCTGCACATCACAAGCTTTGCTTGTGATATTGCTTCAATAAAGAGTTTGAAAGTGTACTTTACTTTCAAACTTTAACCGATAAAGACATTCTTAGTATAAAGGATATTTGTCCGTCAGCGATTTTACCAGCTCCATTGCCTTTGCCTTATTTGTTTCCACATCCTTAACCAGCAAATAAATTGCCTCAGCAATGATATCCATATCCGCAGCATTCATTCCTCTTGTAGTTACTGCTGCCGTACCAAGACGGATACCGCTGGTAACAAACGGAGAAGCCGGATCATTGGGTACTGCATTCTTATTACAGGTAATATTCGCAGCATCCAGAAGCTTTTCTGTATCCTTACCGGTTACACCCATGTTCTGAAGGTCAACCAGCATCAGATGGTTGTCCGTGCCTCCGGATACAAGGTTAAAGCCCCGCTTCATTAAGCCCTGTGCCAAAGCCTGTGCATTCTCTACCACCTTGCCTGCATATACCTTAAATTCCGGATCAAGTGCTTCCTTAAAGCATACTGCCTTTGCCGCAACCACATGCATCAGGGGTCCGCCCTGGATACCGGGAAATACCGCTTTATTCAGCTTATGCTCTTCCGCAAACTCGGCGCTGGATAAAATCATACCGCCCCTTGGTCCGCGCAGTGTCTTGTGGGTTGTCGTGGTTGTTACATGTGCATAGGGAATTGGACTGTCATGGTGACCGCCGGCAACAAGTCCTGCAATATGAGCCATATCCACCATCAGAAAAGCTCCCACTTCATCCGCTATCTCCCGGAAGGTCTTGAAATCTATCTTTCTTGCATAAGCACTTGCTCCTGCTACAATCAGCTTCGGCTTGCTTTCCTTTGCAATCTTTCTTAAATTATCATAATCGATAAAGCCCTGGTCATTGACTCCGTAAGGAACAATATTGAAGTAACTTCCGCTCATGTTGACCGGACTTCCATGGGTCAGATGACCGCCATGGGCAAGGTTCATACCAAGTACGGTATCCCCCGGTCTTACCAGTGCGAAGAAAACAGCCATATTAGCCTGTGCTCCGGAATGAGGCTGAACATTGGCATAGGTACAGCCAAATAACTTCTTTGCTCTTTCTATTGCAAGGTTTTCCGCAATATCAACAAATTCACAGCCTCCGTAATATCTCTTTCCGGGATATCCTTCTGCATATTTGTTTGTTAAAGGGCTTCCCATCGCAGCCATAACTGCTTTGCTTACAAAGTTTTCAGAAGCAATCAGCTCAATATGGCTGTTCTGGCGCCCGATTTCCAGTGATATCGCTTCGGCTAATTCAGGATCAAATGATTTTACATCTTCAAATGAATACATTTTCTTCAATTCCTTTCCGGTATTTTTCATGACAAGTGATGAGGTCACCGCTTCATCTTTTTTGCGTACTGGCATACTGCCAATCTTAGGGCGTGTCAGACACGCCCTTCGCACAAAGTAGTATAACATATCGTAATTAATTATGGAAGCAGAAATAAAACCTGCCTGGCATTAATTCATGAATGTCAATTCATGATCTCGGGGCCAAAGCTTAACGGAAGAAGCTCCTCCAGCAAAAACACCAGATAATCCTCCTCTGATCTTGCCAGGATGACCAGAAAGCTCTTCGGGTCCACAAATTCCCTCAGTACCTGGCGGCAAACACCGCAGGGCGGACAAAACTCGGTCACCAGTCCATTCTTACCGCCAACAACAGCAATTGCGGAGAATTCCCGTTCTCCCTCGCTGATTGCCTTAAACAGTGCTGTTCGTTCAGCACAGTTGGAGGGTCCATAGGCTGCATTTTCGATATTACAGCCCTTATAAACCTTTTGTTTCTTGGTTAGTAAGGCTGCCCCGACTGTAAAATGGGAATAAGGTGTGTAAGCATTCTTCATACTCTCCATAGCATCCCGTATCAGGTTTTTTGCCACAGAATGACTTACAATACCCTCCTTTGTTATCAGTTCTCCTCTTTCACGAGGTACAAGGCTGTTCCTTTGTTCATTTTCCTGTTGATTGTTATCCTGTTCCTTCATAAATCCTCCTTGCCTTTTAGGAGGTTACCCCTCTTGCTTTTCGGGAGGTTTACCCCCTTGCTATTTAGTAGCCGGCACTGTCCTTCTCCTGGTTTTTAGCCAGCTTCACAATTCTGCTGGTTCCAAGACGCTGCGCTCCAAGCTCGATAAATCTTATGGCGTCCTCAAAGGAGGAAATACCGCCGGCGGCCTTAATCCGAACATCCTTACCAACATGAAGTGCAAACAGTGCGATATCCTCAAAGGTTGCACCAGCCTTCGAGAAACCAGTCGAGGTCTTGATAAAATTTGCACCGGCCCTGGTTACGATCTCACACATTTTGATTTTTTCCTGCTCTGTCAGCAGGCAGGTTTCAATAATGACCTTAAGTATTTTATTACCGCAGGCCTGCTTCAGCTGCTTGATTTCATCCAATATCAGCTCATATTTCTTATCCTTCAGCCATCCGATATTGATTACCATGTCAATCTCATCGGCTCCGTTTTCAAGGGCATCCTTTGTTTCAAATACCTTGACCGCCGTCGTATGATACCCATTGGGAAATCCAATCACGGTGCATACTGCCATCTTATCCCGCACATATTCCTTTACCTGTCTGACATAGGAGGGTGGGATACAGACAGAGGCTACACCATAGGCTATTGCATCATCGCAGAGCAGCCTTACCTCCTCCCAGGTTGCTGTCTGAGCAAGTAAAGTATGATCTACTCTTTCAAAGATCAGTTTTTTATCCATGATTTATCTCCATTCCTGTGTATATTATCATGCAATTTCCAGTGCAATCTCCATCATATCTCGGAAGGTTAACTGCCTGTCCTGAGCGGAAAGTGCTTCTCCGGTAAATACGTGATCGGATATCGTTACAATACAAAGCGCATTCTTTCCGGCTCTTGCCGCATTCATATAAAGGGCGGCGGCTTCCATCTCAACCGCAAGAACATTCATCTTACGCCATAAGGCATTTGCCTCTGTATTATCATCATAAAAGGTATCCGAGGACAGCAGATTGCCCACCACGGTTTTAATATTCAGCCTCTCCGCTGCTTCCACTGCTTTACGGAGCAGTCCGAAGTCCGCTATCGGTGTAAAGGTTCCCGGCAGTTTATACTGGGCTGCATAATTTGAATTCGTAGAGGCTCCCATTCCGATTACTATGTCACGAAGCTTTACGTGCTCAGCAATTCCACCTGCCGAGCCGATACGGATGATATTATCCACATCATAGAAATGGAACAGCTCATAGGAATATATGCCCATGGAGGGCATTCCCATGCCTCCGCCCATTACTGATATTCTTTTTCCCTGATAGGTTCCGGTATAGCCGAGCATATTCCTTATATTATTAAAACATACCGCATTCTCAAGGTAGTTTTCTGCAATGAATTTTGCTCGTAACGGATCTCCCGGCATTAACACAGTCTTTGCGATTTCACCCTGCTTTGCTTCATTATGTGGCGTTGGTATACTCATATTAATATACTCCTTTCGTGAGTTTCTTTCATTCTCATTCAATAATTTTAACATCATTTGAAGAAAAAGGCAAATTGCAATCAAGAAAAAAGCATCTGAAGTATATCATTTTGATACGCTCCAGATGCCTCTTTCTTACCTATCCGTTTTATCCCATACAGCCAATTGTTCTATTACCTGTATGAAATCCAATATATCAACGCTTTCCTCTCGCTCTTACTTCACCGGTTCCTCCGCAGTCAGTTCGACCAAATGCAGGGTCTGCTTAATATCCGTAGAGGTAACCTCATAATTCTTCACACGGTTATTGACGGCGGTGAGTTCGATTCTCCAGAGAGTGGGGATTGCCGATGCTTCATTAAAGAAAGCCTCCTGCCACTCCTTATATTTTTCTGTCAGGAAGGTGCTGTCCCAGGCCTTATCTGAGGAGATATCCGCAATAATGGCATCAAAATTTTCATTGGTATATCTGGTATAATTAGCCGAGGAGGAGCGTCCCCAAAGAGCGGACGGATTTGGATCGTACCCTGTATTCCAGGCAGCATCATACATATCAATCGCCGGATCATCTCCTTCCACAGCATCATAGAATGCGTTGAACTCCGTAAGACGTCCGTTGTACAGCTCAACACGCAGTCCTACATCCTTCCAGCACTGAATCTTAAACTGGGCATAGGTATCCATATTCTCTCCGTCCATAGCTGCCCAGGTAATGGTAAGCTGATTACCGGAAGGATCCTCGCGGTAACCGTCTCCATCCTTATCTACATAGCCGGCCTCATCCAACAGCTGCTTTGCCTTCTCCTGATCATAGGTATAGCCGGCCAGACTCGTATCCTGATAAGAAGAATGTCTTGGCGTGATGACCGAGGTGGCCAGGAAACGCAGCCCGCTATAAAGCTCCTGGGCCAGTGTGGTATTATCCACCGCATAGCCGATGGCCTGACGGAGCTTTACATTGGCCATTTTCGAATCAGGATTATAGATATTCTCATTCTTTTCAGCATTCCAGGTACCAAGCTTAAAGCCTGTATAGCTGAATACCGTCTCGATTTGACCCAGGTACTGGTAATTGGTCGGACTGGTATAATCAGGATACTGCTGTACAGAGAATTCCGCCACATCATACTTGCCCTCCTGCATGGCGGACGGAATCAGCTCCGGATTTACCACGGTCAGAACTACACCGTCCAGCTTGGGCTTGCCCATCCAGTAATCATCAAAGCGTTCAAACTCCACCGATTCTCCCGGCACAATATTCTTCACCTTAAAGGGTCCGAAGCCGATTGGCGTGGAACGTGTCTTGGGATCCGCCGCCATATCCTTTACCGGAATATCTCCATAATAATGTCTGGGAATCGGATTGGTCCAAAAGCCACCGACTAAGATAGACGGATAAAACTCTTTAAAATGTATGGTTAAGGTCATCTTGTCCTCGGACAGCTCCAGTCCGGATATTGTATCCGCTGTGCCTGCATTATATTCCTCTACACCTTCGATGTTGGTAAAGGTCTCATCATAACGCATACCCTCATAATCCTTATCACAAATTACTTCATAGGCAAAAACCAGATCATCCAGGGTAACCGGTTCTCCGTCATGCCATTTAACACCCTCCCTCATATGAAGGGTTATGGTCTTAGCCTCCGTATCATATTCATAGGTTGCGGCCCCGTCCTGATCGGCAACAAAATTTTCATCGAAGCTGATTAAGCCTTCCGCAAAAAAACCAAGAATCATACCATCGTATACATCCTCATAGAAGCACCAGTTCAAGACTCCGGCAAAGGCCGAATCACTGGCCATGGCAAACTTCAAAATTCCTCCCTCAATGCTGGAATCATTGTTCGTTACTACGGAAGGAAATTTAGAAGCAGCTTCCTGCGCCGCACTGACACTTTCATTATCTGCTCCGTCCTTTTCTCCCTGTGTTACTGTCGGCTCCGAGGTATCCTCGTCCGACTCCTTTTTAGCGCATCCGGCCATGGAAGCGGCCACCAGCGCTGCTGACAAAATGATTGCCAGTAATTTTTTCATTCTCATCCTATATCCTCCTTTACTCTTTTATTATGCCACCCTTTGTTTTGCGTCGGCAGCGCGTTTAATCGCCTGTCCGACAAAGTTTATACAAAGCATCATTATTACAATTAACAAGGATGCGGGTAACCATTGCCACCATCTCTTTTGCATATTTTCAGGAATCGCCGCATAACTGATCAGCGTACCGAGGCTCGGCGTATTAAAAGGCAAACCGAAGCCCAGGAAGGTCAAACCAGTCTCCAGCCCCATATTTCCGGCCAGGTTTAACGTAAGATTAACAATAATCAGTGAACCTATGTTGGGCAGCACCTCCCGGAACATAATGATTATGTTCCTTGTTCCGAGGGTTTTAGATGCCTGTACATAATCCAGACTGCTTTGCTGCAATGTTTTTGCCCGGACCAGACGCGCATCACCGACCCAGCTGAAAGCGGCAATAATCAGAATAAAACTGATTACATTGTAGTTCGGTACCAGCGAAACCAGTACGATAATAATCATCAAACGGGGCAGCATCGCAATAAAATCCAATATACGCATAATAAAATTATCGATTTTCCCGCCGTAGAAGCCGGAACACAAACCCGCCAGAATACCGACAATACCGCATAGAATGGTGACTCCAAAGGCAATCAGGAAGGAGTTTCTTGCTCCCAGAAAAATCTGTGTGAGCATATCACGGCCGGAAGCATCTGTCCCCAGAATATATTTTGAAGAAGGAGCCTTATTGATTTTAGCCAGACTAATCTTTCCGGAGGAATCGGGATCAATAAACATCGCACCGATAAATACCGTTATCAGTATTATGAGCAGCAGGATGAAGGATACGGCTGCCAGACGGTCATACATAATCTCCTTTAAGACCAGCCTGGCAAAGGAGGGAGGCTGTACCGGCTCACCGGAGGTATGATACAAATTCGCACTCATTTTATTTTTGACTTTTCCCACAGGATAACACCCCTCTCCTATTTAATTCTGATTCTCGGATCGACGACGGACATGATGATATCAGACAGCAGTGTACCCAGAACCGTCAGTACCGCAAACAGAATAATCAGTGCATTTACCACCGCATAATCTCTTCGGGTAATTGACTCAAGAAACAGCCTCCCCATTCCGGGATAGGAAAACACACTTTCAATAAAAATTGAGCCTCCTAGAAGGAAGGCGATGTCATAGCCCATGGAAGATGCCACCGGCAGCAGGGCATTACGAAAAATATGCCGTGAATATATCCTTCTTTCAGGAACTCCCTTGGAACGGGCTGTTACTACAAAGTCGGAATTTTTATAATCAATGATCTCACTTCGTAAAAACTGTATAATTCCGACCGTATAAAGCAAGCCTCCCGTGATGGCGGGAAGTACCATATGATAGAAGCGGTCCCAGTAATAGGCAAGCGTTCCTGCGGTATACCGCACATCCACACTGCCGCCGATGGGAAACCATTTCAGCTTAAAGGAGAAAATAAAAATATTGATCAGTCCAAGTACTACGGTCGGCATTGCCAAGGAAACAAAGGTATAAATGGTTGTTGCCTTGTCGACAAATTTACCGTTGTAGCGTCCGGAAAGGACCCCCAGTGTAATTCCAATGATATAGGTTATCACGATTGTAAGCAGTGCAAGCCAGAAGGTATTGTAGGCGCGCTGGCCGATCAGCTGGGTAACAGGAATTTTATATGCGGTACTTTCTCCCAGATTTCCGTGCAGTGCATCCCATAGCCACCGAAAATATTTTACATACCAGGGGTCATAATACCCCCACTGCTGGCGCAGCTGCTCCAGCCTGGCGGGAGACACATTCGGATCAATTTTTCCCGTCAGGGCATCACCAGGCATAAAATTAGCAAGCAGGAACACCAATAAGCTTAAAATAATGACCTGGGGTATCAGAATCAAAATTCTTCTCACAATTGTTTTCCACATAATTTATCTCACTTTCTATGGCAGGGCAACAAAATGCTTGTCGCTTAATTCTTTCATGTCATATACCCGGTTGTCCTTTGTATAATACTGCTCCTGGCGCAGATTGTATTCCTCTGCAACCTGATCCCGGTACCTCTGCGACTTTTCCCTCATATCAGGGTCCATATTGGGTATTGCGGCAATTAAACGCTTCGTATAAATATGGGAGGCCTGTTCATAAATTTGTTTCCGGCGGCCCATTTCAACAAAACGCCCCCTGTGCATAATCGCAATATTGGAGCACATATGCTCCACCACGCCAAGATCATGACTGATAAACAGAAAGGCCAGATGAAATTGCTGCTGGATATCCTTCATAAAATTAAGAACCTGGGCCTGCACTGATAAATCCAGGGCGGAAACCGGCTCGTCTGCAATAATGAGCTTCGGCTTCAGCGCCATTGCCCGTGCAATACCGATTCTCTGGCGCTGCCCGCCGGAGAATTCATAGGGATACTTAAGGGCTGTTTCAGGGGACAGCCCCACTATATCAAGAAGCTCATCCACCTTATTTCTTTCTTCTCCGGCAGTCAGTTTTTCAAAATTGCGAATCGGTTCCGCAATAATGTCCAAAACCCGCTTTTTAGGATTCAGCGAGGAATAGGCATCCTGAAATATCATCTGAACACCCTTGCGGTACTCACTGTGATTTTTCCCTACATATTTTGTAATATCCTCTCCCTGATAACGAATCTGTCCCTGGGTAATTCTGGCCAAGCCAATCACCGCTTTGCCGGTGGTGCTTTTACCCGAACCGGATTCTCCCACAAGCCCCAGAGTTTCCCCTTCCTCAATGGAAAAGGAAATACCGTCCACTGCTCTTACATATTCCTGAATCCGGCCCAAAATTCCGCCTCTGACCGGATAATAAACCTTCAAATCCTTAACTTCCAATAAAGCCATACTTATTCCTACTTTCCCGTTTTAAATGGAAATTCTGATAGCAGCTGCACAGAACATAATGCCCCTGTTTTATTTCATGGTACTGGGGTATTTCCTCATGCTCGAAAGCGGGTATCCAGGGAATCCGGGGTGCAAAACGGCATCCCTTCCGCTCCATTTTTAAAAGGGAGGGGACCATACCTTCGATCACGGGAAGCCGCTTATTCCTATCCCCGCTGTCTGCCGTGGAGGAATTAGGCACAGAGGCCAGCAGTGATTTCGTATATGGATGCATCGGGTTTTTAAATATCTCCTTTACATCCGCTGTTTCTACAATCTGCCCTGCATACATGACTGCCACCTTGTCCGCCATCTCTGCAACAACACCCAGATCGTGAGTAATCAAGATAATTCCTGACTTAATTTCCTGCTGAAGCTTCTTCAGCAAGTCCAATATTTGCGCCTGTATGGTAACATCCAGGGCTGTTGTGGGCTCGTCTGCTATTACCAGCGACGGCTTGCAGGCCAGTGCAATGGCAATCATTGCTCTTTGCCGCATACCGCCTGACAGCTCATGGGGAAATTGGTGATAGGTAAGCTCCGGGGACTGGATGCCCACTGCCTCCAAGAGCTCCATCGCCCGCTTTCTGCGATTATTTCTGTTCATTGGCGTATGATAGGAGAGGGATTCCTCAATCTGGGCTCCGATTTTCATAAGAGGATTTAACGCAGTTAAAGGATCCTGAAATATCATGCCGATATCCCTTCCCCTTATTTCATTCAATTCATTCAGGCTTAGGGCCAATAAATCCTTATTCTGAAAATAAATATTGCCCTCTACCTTCGTATTTGCCTGATTATGCAAATTTAAAACAGAAAGAGCCAGCGCGCTTTTTCCGCACCCTGACTCACCCACAATGGCAAACACTTCATTCTCATTTACTGTAAGCGATACATTGTCTACCGCCGCATAATACTGTCCTTGTATTCGAAATGACGTTACAAGATTTCTTATCCTTAGTAATTCCTTCTTAACCATAGCTTCCCTCAATTCTTTTCTAATTTGGTTACTATTTAAAATATATTATAATATTTCTTCCAATACTTGTAAATACAATTATTTCATTTTATTAACATTTTTTGCTATTCAAATTGCTTGCCCTTTAACGATTACCTTTGATTTCGTGTTCTGACCCTTGATATGTTTCCTAAAAAAGCATAATATAATTAAAGTTTCTCTTGCTCATTACGTTACGTAATGAATTATACTTAATTTAAGGGGGAGCAGTATGAATGAAAAAAGATATACAAGTGGTGAAATTGCCTCTGCTGCGGGTCTGACGATTCGTACAGTCCAGCATTATGATAATATCGGATTGTTGCGTTCATCAGGAAGGACGGACGGTGGACGCCGATATTATACGCAAGACGATTTAATACGGCTTGAACAGATTGTATTATATAAGTCGCTTGACTTCTCATTAGATCAAATCAGAGAGCAGATTTTACTTCAACCCAATAAAAACGAGCTGTTGGAAATGTTCAAAAATCAGCGGTTATTGTTGCTTCAAAAAATGGAGCATTTGCATACTTCGTTTGCAACAATCGGTATTATGTCCGACATGATTGAAGCGGGCAAGGAGCCGCCGTTTGCTGTATTGCTCAAGTTTCTTAGCTCCTTGCCCGGGGACGATATATTCTCTCAAGCGCCCCAACTGTTGACAAAGGAACAGCAGGAAGCGTTTTCCCCACAATTTCAAGATGTTGAACCAATTCAAATGTTCTACCACAAATGGAAAGAGATTCTAATTGAAGCAACCATTCTGCTTCATGAGAATATATCGCCGGACAGCATTGCGGCACAGGATTTAGCAAAGCGGTGGTGGGATACAATTTTGTCCTTTACAGGTGGAGATGTGGAACTTATTAAGCAATTATCCGAACTTCATCTGGAAGATCAAATGGTAACAAAAAACGAGGAAATGATGGATTCTGCCAGCCACTTTATAGAAACCGCTTTTGATATATTTTCTATCAAAAGCGGTTTATCCCCTGACACGGCTAAAGGTGATACAGAAGGAGGGAATGATGATACAGCTAACAAACCTGACAAAGAAATACGCTGATAAAATGGCGGTAAATAATGTCAGTTTTCAAGTTCATCCGGGCGTCGTCACTGGTTTTCTCGGCCCTAATGGAGCTGGAAAAACCACAATTATACGAATGATTCTGAATTTGGCCGCGCCCACCGCAGGGCGTGTTACAGTTGATGGAAAATCCTACGCTTCGCTGGACGCACCTTTGAAAAAGATTGGTGCAATGGTGGATGCCAACGCAATAGATTCCCGATTAACTCCAAGACAACACCTGGAGATTTTAACAACCGCTTCCGGGGTCGGCCACGGCAAAGTCGGGGATCTGCTTGCTGCTGTGGGTCTGAAAGAGGTTGCAAATAAGAAAATTGGTGAATTTTCTTTTGGCATGAGGCAAAGAGTTGGTATCGCTTCTGCTCTTATAGGTGATCCCGAAACAGTTATGATGGATGAGCCTTTCAACGGCTTAGATGTGGAGGGTATTCATTGGCTTCGCACACTTCTCAGGGATTTAGCAAAACAAGGGAAGGCTGTTCTTATATCAAGCCATCTATTGAGCGAAGTTCAAGAAGTAACCGATAGAATTATCGTGCTTGCATGTGGTGAGTTGATTGCTGATATGAGCATGGATGAAATGCAAGCAAGAAGTTTGAGTTCCTATGTGCAGGTACAATCAAACGACACATCAAATCTACGGGAAATATTGATAACGAGCGGTGCGCAGGTGGATATGGTAAAACCTGAGGTTCTCCGAGTAAGAAAAATGAATGCAAGACGCATTGGGGATATTGCCTTTGCGAATGAACTTCGTATTTACGAGTTGGTATCCCATCAGCCATCTTTGGAACAGCTTTTCACCGAATTGGTGGAGGGGAAAACGGAGTACAAGGGTACTAGCCTTCGTCCAGACAGGGAGGTAAAATGATGATGAATTCCATTGGTGCAGAGTGGAAAAAGATGTGGTTTCCTAAATCTTCTCGGCTGTATCTAATTCTTGCGACAATATCCAGTATACTTACGGGGCTTTTGTTCGCTTTAACTACACAGGTAACACAAGACAGGTCTTTGTTTGAGCTTGAACCCATGTCCATTATCGAAGTAAATATGCTTGGGGTGGATGTTGTAACAATTCTACTTCTGCTTTTTGTAGCTATTCAGATTGGGCGGGAGTTTCAAGGCAAAACCATACAGTCATATCTTGCGGCGACCCCGGCAAGAAGCCGCTATTTCATTGCAAAAGCACTCATGTTCTGCCTTGTTTCTCTGGTGGCTGGAATTATTGTGGCACTTGTTACTCTTTTTAACGGACAGCTTCTTGTATCAGCCGTCCACAAACAAATGCCTGCTTTATCAGAGGTATGGCAGTTTGCCGCCGGAAGTATTGTCATGCCGCCCTTTTATGTATTGCTCACAGTCTGCGCAACATTTTCTGCAAGAAATACGGTGACCGGAATAGTAATGCCGCTTATTGTCTTGTTTCTACCGGCCATTGCTGAACTTTTCCCTAAAATGCTCCAGAATATGGTTATACCAGCTTTGCCCGCATCGGCTATCCACACTCTTTCAGGAATGGCGCAGAAAGGCAGTATAGAATACACAGGAAGCATAGCGGCGTTCGTTATCCTCGGATTTTGGGTTTTGCTGTCCGCTGCATCAGCTATATGGAAGTTCCGTAAGAAAGACATATAGAATACGGATGGTTTTACCCCTAATAGGGATTGGTAGGTTAATAAAATGCGTGCTTTTAAGGGCCTTCCAATGGCAGTAATGCCAGAACTGAATACCCCCGGTACATGAGGAAATGGCGTAGCTTTTACGCTGCGCCATGCTTCTAAGCACATACTGTCTTATGACGGAATGACTAATTGTCAATTTATTATTTCAGACTTCTCTATTATCCTGCGGCTTACACGGTCTACACTGAACCAGCCATAGGTCACTGTGTGTCCCATACCGGTCTCCGGCTCATCCACAACAAATTCATACAGATGGATCAGATAATCCCCGCCTGCTGCAGTCTCTCCCTCATATACCAGATAATAATCGGCGGAGGCCAGCTTATAATAATATTCATCCTCAGAAGCTTCATATACTTTATCAAAATTGGCTGCGTACCGTTCCTTTACCAAATCTAAAGCCTCCATAGGCGACAGGGCCTGCTCAAAACCTCCATGTCTGATCTCTGCAATGATGACCTCTGGAATGCCATGAATTAGCTCGTCCATGGGAACGGGTATCTTAAGAATGAGGAGCAGGCATAACAGAAAGCCTCTCATTTTTCCTCCATTCCTGCGCATGTTTTCAGCTTTTCCGGGATGACTATGCGCAAACTGCATCTGACTTATACAGATGATTAAAGCATCAAAGGCTGCTACGCAGCTCCCGAATACAATCTGTTGTTATTGCAAGCCAGCTTGCATAACAATAGATTGCATCCGGAAAGCACCATAGGTGCTTTTGACGCTTTGATCATACAGCTCGTCACAAACAGGTTAGCACAGTTTTACATATATTTCCATATAAAACAAGTACAAATTATCGACGGAAAAGAACAAGCCTCAAACATTATCCTTATTCCGGTCGGTCAGACTTGCCCTTTGAATCGCTCCATAGCCATACCGGTCACGGATTCTGTCGATTGCCTTGTCCAGCTTCTCCTTCTTATCGTCGGTTTCGAGCCCAAATAAATTCATCTGACGCCCGGCTGTGTCAGAAACTACCTTACCGGCCTGGATACCCAGATTACGAATCGGTGAACCGTCCCACAGCTCATCAAACAGCATAGCTGCTGCCTTATGAATATCATCCGCATTATGGGTCGGACTAAGCAAGGTGGTCTGATGGGAGCTATGCCTGAAATCCGCATCAATAATGCTGACCGATACCATATTAGCCATTACACCGTCACTGCGAAGCCGTACCGCCACATTTTCCGCCAGGGTAAGAAGAATCCTTTTAGCGGTGGAATCCTCCTCCACATCAAAGGCAATCGTCGTGGAATTACTATAGCCCTTATTCTTAACCTCCTCCTGGGACAGCAGCGAGGCATCGATCCCATTCGCAAAGCTGTGAATTATCTCTCCATGCTTCTTAAGATGGGAGCGCAGTATCCCAATATCCGTCTTTGCTAAATCCCCGATGGTATAGATACCGAGTTCACCCAGCTTTTTTACTGTGGATTTCCCAACGAAGTATAGCTCCCCTACCGGAAGGGCCCACATCTTATCCTCGATTTCCTCCGGATACAAAGTATGCACCTTATCCGGCTTTTGAAAATCGGAGGCCATCTTTGCCAGAAGCTTATTATTTGAAATTCCTACATTAACCGTAAAGCCCAGTTCCCTTTTGATACGGTCCTTAAGCCTTAGGGCAGCTTCCACAGGAGGGCCGAACAAGTTGGACATTCCGGTCATATCGCAATAGGCCTCATCAATGGAGCACTGTTCCACACAGGGTGAAAAATCATTTAAAATACGAATAAAGTCATGAGAATATTCTTCATAGAGGCGGTGATTCGGCGGTACCAGAACAAGCTCGGGACATTTTTTTAAGGCATCTACAAGGGGTTCTCCTGTCCGTATCCCATATTTTTTGGCGGGAATGGATTTTGCAAGAATTACACCATGCCTTTTATTCCTGTCTCCGGCCACCACAGAGGGTATTTCACGCAGATCCGGCTCTTCCCCGGCCTTTAGGCGGTTCACTGCTTCCCAGCTTAAATAAGCCGAGTTTACATCTACATGAAATATTATCTTTTCCATCATCATCACCCCGATTTCTCCCATATCCAATTACTGCTCTGGCTTTTATATATTCTTTAACTTCTTTGCTTCTATTATTCTTAATTCCGTTTCTCTTATTATAGCACAGAAGGACTGCAGCAGCCTACCATAGAAAAAAAGAGCCGTCGCGCCAGTTCGATTAAAAACGTACTCGCGCGACAACTCATCCATTTTTTCGTTGTCTCCCCAGAGTGTAAATACACTCCGGCAGATTCCTTTGCTTCATTTTTACTCCGCAGGCCCGTTGCCACTCTTCGGGTTTGTATTTTCCTGTTTCTGTGAATTCACCGTTGACTGCACTGCACTATCCTGTCCGGCAGGGAAGGGAGCAGCGGTTATATGCTTCTTCCCTCCTGTTTTTCTTATATATCTGCGTACGACCATAATTATGATAAATATTATAATGCCCCAGATCAACAAATAGGGCAGATTTACAATCAACCAGACCATAAAATTCTGAAAGCCCTCGCTGATATTATAAAGGGTATCACTGAATCCATTTTGAATTCTGCTGACAAAGGTAGGCTTTTCCTTGGTATCGGGAGTAATCCGTTCAACCTCCTGAATCTCCATCGTTATAGTGCTGTACTGAACCTGGTTATCATAAACCCGAAGCTGGCTTTCATAATTCTCAAGCTCATACCGGATATCACTTAAACGGCTCTCAAGGGTTATTACGCTATCCAAATCCTCCGCCTTCTCCAGTATTGCATATAATCTTTCCTGTTCGATTTTCAGAGCCTCAATCTTACTCTGCGTATCAACATAGTCAAGTGTAACGTTTTTCGTTGAGCTTTGGTTATTCGTGACATTAGCGGTTTCATCCACCGTATTCACAAATTCGTCTGCCCTGTCCGTGGGAATTCTTGCCACAATGCTGCCCCTTCGGGTTACATTGCTTTCATAGAAGCTCTTTCCGCCGATGGAGGAGCTTTCTACATATCCTCCAAGGCTTTTGATCTGATCGTTGATATTTGTAATTAGCTGATCAAAATCCTGTGTCTCAATATCAAGATAATAATTCTTAATGATTTTTTCCTGTGACTGTGCCTCTAAATCCCCCGTAGTCAGAGCAGCGGAATTATTAATGTCCTCATCACTGCTGTTTTCCGTCTGGCTGTCCGCTGTTCCATAATCTGCTTCACCCGGAGCAACTGCCGCTTCGGTATCACCTTTCTCATTGGTGAGGCTGTCATATCCCATGCTACTGCCGTATGAGCTGGAGCTGACCTCGGGACTGCTTGTATCCGTTGCGGAATTCATTCCCTTACTTGCGCATGCCGACAACAGCAAAACCATAATTAATACAAAACAAATTACCGAGAGTACCCTTCCCTTTTTCATAAACTCCTCCATTCTTGCACTACTGCGCATCCCCCTTAATCACATTCCTTTTCCTTCAGCGCTTGCAGTGCAGCCATAATTCATGAATTACCAATCCGCATTCCAGTGTCTGGTATAAATCTTATGTCTGATATCGTTCCTGTATTCTGTCTGATAATTAGACGTAATAAAATCCCGCCGGGTTCCAATATATCCATATCTAATTACCAATTCTCTGTATGCTTTTTATGTAATAGGACGTAATGTCCTACAAAAAAGAGCCATATTCGCTCATTTTTGAATGAATACGGCCCTTTTCTATTCATGATCTATCACATGCGATTTTATTAATTCCATCAAACGGTCCATCTGATCTGTCAGATACAGGTAACCTACCAGTGCCTCCAGTCCGGTAGCAGTACGGTATTCCACCACTCCGGCATTCTTCGCTGTCGTAAAGGACTTGGCATTCCGTCCCCGTTTGAATATCGACAATTCCTCCGCAGTCAATTGCTCCTTGATGGTGTGATAAAGCTGTGCCTGTGCCGAGGCCTGAACCAGCTTCGAGGCCTGCTTATGAAGCTTATTGACCGGAGCATTGCCTCCCTCCACCACCGCAGTACGGATAATCAGATCAAAGATCGAATCCCCGATAAAGGCAAGCGTCAGGGGTGAATAGGTCCTGATATCCGTTTCCGGCAGCTTAAGTGAACTCCTAATATACTGGCAGATACCTATATTATCTTCCCCATTTGTTAGCTTCGTTTCCATCTGACACCCTCTCTGGTATCCTCCAGTACAATACCCTTCTCGAGAAGAAGCTTCCTGATTTCATCAGCCCTGGCAAAATCCTTATTCTTTCTTGCCGTTTGCCTGTCCTCGATCAGTTTTTCAATATCTGCATCCAGAAGCTCCTCTTCCTGCTCGGTTTTAATCCCAAGAATATCGCACAGATTAACAAGCCTATCATAGAACAGCTTAACAAAGCCGGTGCTGCTGTCTCCGGTGCAATTCGTATTCGCAAGCTTTACCAGCTCAAAGATTGCGGCAATGGCATCGGCGGTATTAAAATCGTCCTCCATGGCATCCATGAATTTACGATTCAGTGCCTCGGCCTCTGTAAGAATCAGCTCCTCATCCGAAGCGGTAAATTCCCTCTTCAGGGCGCCGCTGTCCAGCAAATGCTTCAATTGTCCGATGGAGGTAAGGATTCTGGTTAAGGAATTCCTGGCGGCCTCTATCAGCTCCTTGCTGAAATTGAGCGGACTGCGGTAATGGGAATTCAGGATAAAGAAGCGCACTACCTGGGGATCGTATTGCTCGCAGATTTCACGTACTGTAAAGAAGTTCCCCTCCGATTTGGACATTTTCTTATTGTCGATATTGATAAAGGCATTGTGCATCCAGTATCTGGAAAACTCCTTTCCGTTAGCCGCCTCACTCTGTGCTATTTCATTTTCATGGTGGGGGAATACAAGGTCTTCACCTCCGGCATGAATATCAATCTGCTCTCCCAGATACTTCCGGCTCATAACGGAACATTCAATATGCCAGCCGGGACGTCCCTCACTCCAGGGGGAGGTCCAGTAAGGCTCCCCCTCCTTCTTTGGCTTCCAGAGCACGAAATCCATGGGGTCCTCCTTCTCCTCACTTACTGCAATACGGATTCCCGCCTCCAGATCATCCAGCTTCTTCTTGGATAATTTACCGTAGGGAGTGAAGCTTCTCGTCCGAAAGTATACCGTTCCATTCTTCTCATAGGCATGGCCCTTCTTAATCAGGGTGTCTATCATCTCGATCATTCCGTCAATTTCCTCGGTAGCCTTGGGATGGTGGGTAGCCTCCTTAATGTTCAGTGCCTTCATGTCCGTTTTGAATTCCCTGATATAACGCTCGGAAATCTCGGAGGCACTGACTCCCTCTTCATTTGCCTTTTTAATAATTCTATCATCAACGTCTGTAAAGTTTGAGACATAATTTACGTCGTAACCGCGGTATTCCAGATATCTTCGGAAGGTATCAAACAAAATTGCCGGTCTGGCGTTACCGATATGAATATAATTATATACGGTCGGCCCGCAGACATACATTCTTACTTTTCCTTCCTCCAAGGGAATAAACTCTTCTTTTTTCTGTGTCAGCGTATTATAAATCTTCATCTCATTTCCTCCGGTTTTGTTATTTTTAAATTCTCTAATTCCGCCTCCAGGCGGTCCAGCT
Organism: Bacillota bacterium; assembly: GCA_023407175.1. Next base: position 91,009 of record JAEYMU010000058.1, on the reverse strand, counting down.
TGCCGTAAACATATTTCAGCTCATGTCTTAAACAGACATTCTCATTCTGTAAATTCACGATATCTCTTTGCAGCGGGTCAGGAAAATGTATCTGATCCATATCCTCTCTGGGAATTCTGATATTATTCATTTTAACAACCCGTCCGGGAACACCTACCACAGTTGAATTGGACGGTACCTCGGTAAGGACGACGGAGCCCGCACCAATCTTGGAATTCTCTCCAATCGTAAAAGACCCCAATATCTTGGCTCCCGCGCTGATCATAACATTATTGCCGACGGTGGGATGGCGTTTTCCCTGCTCCTTGCCGGTTCCGCCAAGCGTAACACCCTGATACAGGGTAACGTTATCTCCGACAATGGCGGTTTCCCCGATTACAACCCCATGTCCGTGGTCTATGAATAAGCCCCTTCCTATGGTTGCCCCCGGATGTATCTCAATTCCTGTTTTCCTTACTGTCCTTTGGGAATACCACCGGGCCAGGAAAAAATGCTTCTTTTTATACAAGTGGTGTGCAATCCGGTAACGAAGGATCGCTTTAAAGCTTGGATAAAGGAATACCTCAAGAGGTGTTTTAATCGCAGGATCACGTTCCTTGATAATCTGCATCTCATCCTTGATATACTTAATGATGCCCATTTTTACATCCCCTTAATGAAATTTAACATAAAAAAACCGTCTCTATATAATAGAGGCGGTTATACGCGGTTCCACTCTACTTGTATGCTCCCAAAACCAAAGGCTCATACATCTTATACAGATAACGGCTGCTACCGTGCCCGGCTAAGCAATTGCCTCACCGAACCAGCTCCCGGATGCACTTCACTCATACTTTCGTAAAGAATGCTTTCAGCCAGTGACATTCTATCTCTGATACTATTTATGAGCTACTTTTCCGTTCATTGCCTTTGAAATATATAATGCTTGAAGTATGTTATTATTGTATGCATATTGATTAATTTTGTCAATATCAATTCTGACGTTTCGAACAGCCGCTGCAGCCTGCGCAATTCCTTGCGGTACTGCTGTCGGGTGTAACATTATACTGATAATCCATCATACTTTCCAATAAGCATACTGCATTTGCCGCAATACCCAGTCCTGCCCCGGTAAATCCCAGTCCTTCCTCTGTGGTGGCTTTGATATTTATACGCTCCTCCTCAAGGGAAAGGGCAGCCGCAATATTCCTGACCATCTCCGGCAGATAGTCAGCCAGCTTTGGCTTCTGGGCTATGACAGTGGCATCTATATTCTCGATGAAATAGAGCTTATCCTCAAGCAGTACCTTAACCTTCTTTAGTAATTCAATACTGGATATCCCCCGGTAGGCCGGGTCAGTATCGGGAAAATGCTTTCCGATATCACCAAGCGCAGCAGCGCCCAGTAAAGCATCCATAATCGCATGTACCAGGACATCCGCATCCGAATGTCCGAGTAACCCCTTTTCGTAAGGTATCTTAACACCGCCAAGAATAAAATCCCTATCCTCGACTAATTTATGAACATCATATCCTGTTCCGATTCTCATTAATCTCATACCTCCTGATATCAGAATGTGTCTGAAAACTTATTGTAGTGCTCTAAGCGTTCCGGCACAAGCAGTTTTCTGACACGCCCTGTACTATTTATTATTATATTGATTATTGTATTGATTATAGTTTTGTTTACAGTCAAGGCCATTATACTTTATACCGGAGGTTTTGTAAACCTTATCCGCCGCATAGGAACACCAGGCGGCTGATATTTCATGTGTCCAGAGCAAAAGTGTGCTTCACACACTTCCGCGATAATAGATTCTCAAAAGCACAACTTTTGTTCCGCGCGCGAAGCTGCACATCGTGCCCGGAGGGCTTTGCTTTATAGGACGCAATTTCCTAATAAAACAAAACATCCCCGGATGCCGCAATGAACGGAACCCAGGGACTTTAGCCGTATTTATTAAAATAGCGAAGGACGGATTTGAACCGCCGACACTGCGGGTATGAACCGCATGCTCTCGCCAACTGAGCTACTTCGCCGTATTTCATGCCAGGCATGAAAATGGGACCTATAGGGCTCGAACCTATGACCCTCTGCTTGTAAGGCAGATGCTCTCCCAGCTGAGCTAAGATCCCTTTCGAAAGTATTTTTATTATATAGGTACATGGCCGCTTTGTCAATAGGGCAATGACCAATTTTTTCAATTACATATATAATTTCAACAATATTGGTAACCTTCCATAATTCTTATCAGCATTTACCGCCACTGAGCAATTTTGATCTATGGTTCCTGGTGCCTCAAAAGTAAACCGGATGAAAGCCCATAATTACTTTTGAGGCACTCAGGTTAAGATTATTCCAATAAGCCTGACAGCTTTCCCTGGTATACCACGTATAATTCATGCAAGGCCCGGGTAATCGCTACATACATCAGCTTCGCATCCGCATCGCAGAGCCGGTAATTCTCCTGGGTAGGATTCCAGAGGATAACTGCATCAAACTCCAGTCCCTTGGTCAGATAGATAGGGAGTACCATAACACCATTCTGGAAGGTCATATGATCCATCGCTTCCTCTCCCTGTTCCATATCAACCTGACTTCTTAATAAGTCCCGAACCCGCTCCGACTCCTCCACCGTCCGGCAGATAACTGCGATGGTGTCATAGCCCGACCTTTGGGTCTCCTCGATGATTGACACCGTTTCCTTAAGGAGCTGGCCGGCCTCTGAAACCTTTCTTACCGATACCTCCCTGCCATGGCGGATGATGGGTTCTATATCATAGGTTTGAAAGGTACATTTTCTTAAAACCCTGCTTGCGTAATCCGATATTTCCACGGTATTACGGTAGCTTTTGGCCAATACATAGAAGCGATCCTTCTCTGATACAAAAACCTCTCTTTTTAAGGTTTCCCAATCGTTCATACCGGTATCATAATATATATTCTGGGATACATCTCCCATAATCGTATAGGTACAATTTTTAAACAGCCTTTTAAACAGATAAAACAGCGCCGCTCCAAAGTCCTGGGCCTCATCAATGATGATATGGCTTACAAATTCAAAATCCTGTGACTGCTTCAATCTTTTCTTGATAAAGGCCAGCATCCCAAGATCATACAGATCAAGGTATTTATTCCTAAGCTCCTGAAGTAAAAGTGCAATAGTCTCCGGGGAAGGAATCGGTATATTCCCATATTCACTTCGATTTGCACTTAAATCCTCCAGAAATTCCAGATATATTTCCATCAGATTGTATTTCTTATTCCGAATACCGAAATGATTTTTGAATTTATTGACCTCTGCCCTGATTTCCTCTTTACGCCTTAGCTCGCTCTCATTGATATATGCGATCTTTTGCGCCAGGCGCTTATTCAGCAGCTCGATTTTCTCCTGAAGCGGCAAGTCCTCAAAGGAGCTAATATAGTAGGAAATGTCCTCACCGGTATACAGCACCTGCTTTTGATAGCTTACCGTGGAGCAGTTCACTGCCTTAAGCTCATATTTTCTCATGTAGGCCTCAAGGGCCTTCATATAATGAACGGAGCCTTTGAAACGCTTCAGACCGGACAGCTCCTCCGGGTTTACCCGGTCATGCGCTGCGCTGTTGCTGCCCAGTGTATATTTACCCTTCTTTAAAGCAAAATCCTTATCCAGCAAGGAGATCAGAAATTCCTCCATCGTCATCTGGTTCACATTATATACGTCCAGATTTGGAAGCACTCCGGTGATATAATTTAAAAGCATCTTGTTGCTGCCGATGATATAGAATTCATCCGGACGGAATTTATCCTTGTAATTATACAAGATATACGAGATACGGTGCATCGCCACAGTAGTTTTACCGCTTCCTGCGACTCCCTGTACGATAACACTGTGCCACGGTGTATCACGGATGATTTCATTTTGTTCCTTCTGGATTGTTGCAATAATCTCTCCCAGTACTACTTCCTTGTTCTTGCTTAGATACTTTGTAAGAAACTCATCGTTAGCCACCACATCGGAATCATAAAAATCAAGCAGCCTGCTGTCTGATATTTCATAGGTTCTTTTTCGTTCCAGTAAAATCTCAATCTGATCCCCGTAAGGTGTTTGATAGGAGCTTTTCCCGATATCACTGTCGTAATATACACTGGATATGGGAGACCGCCAGTCGACGACCAGATTCTCGGAGATATTCCTGCGCACTCCGTTCTTTCCAAGATACAATATGCTGCTTTCCTTATCTCCCGCCTCCCGGTAATCAATACGCCCGAAATACGGCTTTTTTAATGCCCGGACATTCTTATCAAGAATCCGCTTCATCATGGACCTCATATCAAGCCCGATGACCAGATCGTTGTGAAGCTCCGGGTTATTGGAACGGTAGTTGTCATAGAGCTCCTTGGTTTCGGCACCCAGCTCACTGTACTTTTGCATATAATCATCAATATTATGCTGTATGATTTTAATGCATTCCTCCAGGTGCTCCTCTTCCTTTTGCCATTCCAGCTGTTTTTGGTCCTTCTGTGGTTCCTCTCCTGTAATTTCCTGTGCTTCGTTCTTTTTCGACATAGCCTTCCCTCCTGGTAGTAATATTTTTTCAAATATCTTGCCAAGCGACGGTGTATCACATGATACACTTTTTTTCTTAGATTTTGCCAAGAAAACCCGTGGTAAATATTCCCCGCTTTATCAGCGAAAGTCCATTATAACACTCCTGTAAAATAACGTCAACCCGCGGAAAGGCTCGAAATCTTAATATTTCCCGAATTCATTCTCCTCCAGGACAATATTCACCCTGTTTTTCGGCGGTACCTTCTCCGGTTCGTTTTTATAAACCGGTGCGAGATCCCTTCCCTTCTGTCCGTACATTTCCCGGATTGCCTTCAATACCTCCGGACTGATATTCTCCAGCTCAAAGCCCTCCGGTACCTGCACCTCCTTCAGCTTGAATTTACCCACCATCTGCTTTAGCATATCTGCCTGGCTGGACAGCTCTTCACTGGAGGAGGCACTTTCCTCGGCCGTTGCGGAGTTGGTCTGGATGACTCCCGATATCTGGTCCACCGCCTGGTTTACCTGTGTGACTGCAGTCGCCTGTTCATTGGAGGCAGCTGCAATGGAGCCGATCAGCTCCGCGGTCCTTGTGATGCTTTCAACAATTTCATTTAAGGCGGCTGCCGTACTGTTGGCTATCTTTGTTCCCGCCTCGACCTTTTCCACCGAGCCCTCAATCAGGGTTGTCGTATCCTTGGCTGCACTTGCACTTTTCTGGGCCAAATTGCGGACCTCTTCCGCTACTACGGCAAAGCCCTTCCCGTACTGCCCTGCTCTGGCGGCCTCCACAGCAGCATTCAGCGCCAGTATATTGGTCTGGAAGGCGATATCATCAATTACCTTGATAATCTTTGAGATATTTGAGGAGGCCGTATTGATATCATACATTGCCTGCTGCATTTCCTTCATATGCTCATTTCCCTTGACAGCATCGTTCTTTGCCGTCAGGCTAAGCTTATTTGCTTCGTTGGCATTTTGTGCATTCTGCTTCACCTGCGCGGAAACCTCCGCAAGTGCGGCAGTCACCTCTTCAATTGAACTGGCCTGCTCCTCAGCCCCCTGGGACAAGGTAAGACTGGCCTGTGATATCTGACCTGCTCCTGAGGCAACCTGCTGCGCTGCCGTATTAACCTCTGCTAGGGTATAATTAAGTGATTTGATAATCTCATTCAAAGCCTTTGAAATCACCGCATAATCACCCTTATATTCGCGTACATAATCTATATTCAGATTTCCCCGGGAGATATTTTGCAATACATTGCCGATATCCGTAATTACATTGCGAAGTATCCCGAGGGTGGTATTGAGGGAATGGGTCAGCTTCTCATAATCCCCCTTATAGACTGTGTCCACGGAATGGCTGACCGAGCCCTCTGCCATCTTACCCAGTGCATTTATTACTTCATTTACCGGAGCTATTACCCCGTCCAGGGTACCGTTAAAGCCCTTGATGATATCCGCATAGCCACCCTCGAATTTACTGCTGTTTCCCCTGACGCTCAAGTCTCCGTTGATTGCCGCCTCAGCAAGCATTTCTGCCTCATTAATCAATTCCTTTATTGCCTCCATCATACTGATGAAGGAGGGTAGCAGATGGTCGTTTTCCGATCTTCTTCCTACTTTTTTAAAATTATCCAATTCGCTGATATCCCCTCTGGATATCTTCTGTGCGACATTCTGAACGGTTAGCAGACGCGTTTGAACATCATTGATTGCAGTGGCAAAGCTTAGAAGTTCTCCTTTATATTTGGTGGTCATAGTACTGGTATAGTCATTGACCGCCATCTGTGACAACACGCCCAGGGATTCATTCAGTGGCTTTACCAAGGCATCCATCATTTGATTTATATTTTCACCAATCCTTTGATACTGTCCGTTATATCCAAGATTCGGCATCCGATAACCCGTATTTCCCTCCTGTATATTATTCTTAAAAACTTCTGTATCCTTTATAATATTTTTGCAGGTATCGGCAAGGCCCGTAATATGATGGTCGATCAGCATGATTTTGGAACGGTCTCCCACCGGTATGTGTTCAGCCTCCTGCGCTTCAGACTTCAAATTGAAATCCCCATTCGATATTTTTTTTAAATTTTCTTCCAGACGTGTAATTTCTTCCCTGTAATAATTCAGCTCTCTTTTCCTTTTCCCTAAGATCATAACAGTCTACCATGCCTTTCTTCAAAGCCTGCAAACTTTGGGTCGCAGGCACAAATTTGCGTGTGAAAAATCTTGATTTTTCACACTGACCTCCACTCTAACGCTGCCCATAAATTTGGGTGTCAGCATAAATTTATCGTATGAATTATGCTTTTCATCTGGCTCGCAGGTTTATGCGAGACTATTTTCACACGATGCAAGTTGGCAAAAGACCTCTGCATCCTCTTCATTCATCAGTTTGTCACAGTCCAGTATCAGCTTAACCTCACTGCCTACCTTTCCGATTGCCTGGATGAATTTATTTTCCGCCATTTCCGGCGGCGGTACGGTTTCTTCCTCGGCGATGGATAATACCTCGGATACGTTATCGACAATCAGCCCCATATAATTGTCCCTGACTTCTATGACAATAATGCAGGTGCGGTCATTGTAATCGACCGGGGCCTTACGAAAGCGTATTCTTACATCCAGCACCGGTATAATCCTGCCTCTTAAGTTTATAATCCCCTTCACATAGGGCAATAGCTCCGGAACTTCGGTAATTGGCTGTATCCCTATGATTTCCGTTACATACCTGATTTCAATCGCATAGACTTCCTTCCCTAAGGAGAATGTCAGGAACTTTCCCTTTTGCGTATCCTCCGGGCTTTCAGCAAGCTCCTCTTTTTTTTCCGTCATGTGCTTTCCTCCTTTCTTAAATGTTAGTTTCAAACTTATACCCCTGCATATCACAAGCCTGCTTGTGATACTGCATCAATAAAGAGTTTGAAAGTGATCTTCTTTCAAACTCCCTATATCATTAAATTGATGTAACCGTTCAGAGCCAAACTCCAAAACACTGCGTGTTTCCCCATTCATAGCGGTATGCCGGTACTAGGCCACCAGGCCAAAGGTATAAAAGAGACCGGGCACATCAATAATCAGACAAACATTTCCATCCCCTAATACCGTACAGCTTGAGATGTCTTTTCTCTTCTTGATATAAGGGGGCAATGCCTTGATTACTACCTGCTGTACGCCAATCAGCTCATCCGCAAACAGACATATGGTCTTTGCTTCATATTCCACAACCACAAAAATCCCTTCCTCCAGTCCGGACGCCTCGGCGGATAGCTTAAAGTGCCGGTGAAGCCTAAGCACCGGATAGCAGTTGCCGCGAAGCATAATCATTTCTCTCCCGGAGATTTCATCATACAGGAGGCTATGCCCCGAAAACCGGAAGGATTCCCGGATAGAGGTAATCGGTACAATATAAATCTCTTTGCTCACTCTGATCTTCATACCCTCGATAATGGCCAGGGTCAGCGGTATTTTAATCATGACCGAGGTGAATTTACCGGCAGCCGACTCCACCTGAATCGTTCCTCCGATTTCTTCAATATTCTTATTCACAACATCCATTCCCACACCCCGTCCGGAGAATTCGGTGACCGCCTCTTTGGTAGAAAATCCCGGCAAAAAAATCATGGAGAATATCTCCCTGTCCGTGTATTCCTGTTCCGGCTTATGCAGCAGTCCCTGTTGTTTGGCCTTTTGTAAGATTCCCTGACGGTCAAGCCCTCTCCCGTCATCCTTAACGACAATTCTCACATCTCCGCCATCATTTCCCGCTTCCAGGGTTACGGTACCATATGTCTGCTTTCCTGTCTTAATTCTGGTTTCTCCGTCTTCAATGCCGTGATCTGCGGCATTGCGTACCAGATGAAGCAGAGGGTCGGACAGATGCTCCATGATATTTTTATCAACCTCGGTGTCCTCTCCGATAAGCTCCAGATGGATTTCTTTCTTTAATTTTTTCCCCATATCCCGAACAATCCGCTTCATTTTCTGAAAGGTCATGGATAGGGATATCATTCTAAGGGACATCACCGCCTCCTGGATATCACCTGTCACCAGCTCAAGCTGCCGTGAGGCCTTATGAAAGCCGCTAAGCTTCAGCCCTTCCAGCTCCGGATTTTGAACCACCATCGCCTGGGATATCACCAGCTCTCCCACCAGGTCCATCAGCCTGTCCATCTTCGCGATACTGACACTGATCATGCTCTGCTTTGCATTTCCCGCATTATGATCGGATTTCTCCGCCGTTTGGCCTGGAAGCCCTGCTTCGCCAGTCTGTGGCTCTATATGCTCCAGCCTGATTTCCTTGATGAACAGGGTTTCTGATATTATCTTCTCCACCTCCATGTCATTCAGGCCGGTAGTAAAATTTATTTCAAAACCATGATTCCTGATATATTCCTCTGTGGCCTGTGATTGAAGGATGTCATAGGGAAGATAATTTATGATTGTTGCCGATTTTTCCAGATGATAGATGATATTGAAGGCACGGACGTTTTCCATTTCACATCCGTCTTCAAAAAAGATTACTGCTTTATATTGCTGCTGGCCGGCCGGCTGTTGAATATAACAGGCAGCAGGTACAGGCTCCTTTCCAGGATCAAGTGCATTCTTATCTAAGGGGTTTTTTACGGACAGTACCTCCAAAAATCCCTTCAAGGCTGCGACTAATTCCGATACATTGCCTTCTGCCCTGCCGGTACTTTGTATCGTGGATATTTCCTTTTTTATAAAATCAATGCTTTTTAAAACAATTTCAGTCAGCAGTGTATAATCCACCTGCTTCGGGTTATTTTCACGAATGAAATAAAACACGTCCTCTAAAGAATGAGACAATTCAACGATATTTTTATAATCCATGACGGCAGATGAGCCTTTCATAGTGTGTACCAGCCGAAACACCTCGTTGATCCTATTCTCAAGGCTGTTTTCCGCCTCGCTATGCAGAGCGATATTTTCCAGCTGCATCAATTGCTCCGTTGTCTCATAGATGTAAAATTCCAGCAAATTCTCATTATCTATCATAAAACCCAAAGCTCCCACCTCCAAAATAAATATTTTTAATAAATATTTACTAGACATTACAATCCCAAATTTTCATAAAAACAGACAAATTGTATAAGAAAACATTGATATTATGGTGTTACAGGCGTTTTTTATTAGACAAAATACATATTTTGTCCAATTATATGTATGAAAGCATCCATTTGACTTTATTTAATGACATAGTAATATAGAGCTTGGTGGAAAAAATACTGCAGGGAGGGATATTATGGAGTCAACAATTAAGTATTTTACGGAGAATGAATTGAATTCGATATTCAGAGTTTTAGAGCATAGAAGAAGAACTGCCGCCACAGAATTAGCCTATAAAAACGCAGTGCGGGATGAAGCATTATTCCGGGTCATGTTTTACTGCGCACTTCGGGTGAGCGAAGTTATTTTGTTAAATATTGAGGATTATAATATTTTAAAAAAAGAAATGCACTGTAAGCGCCTTAAGGGTGGAATTAATAACACCCTTAAGATTATCGATAACAGTGTATTACAGGCCCTTAACCGACATATTCGGGAAAATGCACCGTCCTCCTCCCTGTTTATGAATATACGTGATGATAAGCCCCTATCAAGAAAAACGATTGATTATATCGTTAAGAATGTCTGTATGGACGCAAAGGTGCCCAGCCGGGCAAAATGGCACAGCCATACCTTCCGGCACACAAAAGCGATTGAATTGGCTGAAAGCGGATTGGATATCAAGGAAATCCAGTATTGGCTGGGGCATAAGTGCATCGCAAATACTCAGTTATATTTCGAATTTACTTCCAGCCAGCATACTGCCATGTATAAAAAGCTGCTGCGCAAAAAGAGGTTGGGGACTTGATTTCTACAAAAATTATCAGATAATTTGATTAAAAAATGTTGACTTATGTAAATTTATGTAGTATCTTATACTTTATAGACAAAATATGTATTTTGTCCAATACTGTGCCAAAATAGCTTGATAAACACGCACCTTCTATTTTTGCTGTTCTCCATTGACTAGACATAATATAAGTAATTATGTTGAAGAATATTCTGAATTATAATTTTACCGGATGAAATAAATTCTATCTTCGATCCGTAGTCTTACGTTCAACGTAAATCAATCGCCCCCATTTTTAGAATTTCATGAATTAATCCAGCCGAGCCTTGAAAGAACTATATTCTTCCGCTGTGAGATTATATTTTTCCAGCTTTAAGCTGCCGTCCCGATAATCAATAATATTAATACAGGTATTCTTTAAAATAATTCTCCCGGTCCCTGTTTCTCCCGCACTCAATACGGATAGCACTGCATTAATGGAAGCCCCATGGGATACCATAATGATATTCTGCTCCATAAAATGCTCTCCATACTCCTTCATGCAGGAGATCATCCGGTCGCATAAAACCTCCCAGGGCTCCTTATCATCCTTCTCTCCTGACGCATAGAAAGCTTCCCGCTGTGCCGGAGTCATACCGGATACCTTGGAGAAATCCCGTTCCGTGATTTTTTCCTCCACGATTACCTGCTCTGCAAGGACTATCTCGGCGATAATCTCTGCTGTTCTTCTTGCTCTGCCAAGCGGACTTGTAATCACTGCCTTAAACTCTTTTCCTTTTAAGGCCAGGCCACATTCCCTGGCCTGCTTCATTCCAAGCTCATTGAGCGGAATATCCTCTCTCCCCTGAAATCTGCCCTGAAGATTCCAATCGGTTTGACCATGCCTTATTAAGTATATTTTCATATGCTTTTTCTCCAGTTTTTTATGATAAATATTCTACATGAAACTATCTGAAAATGCTATATGAATTATCGTTAAAATTATAAATATAAGTGGTCAATCTTCAGGCGGTGTACCGAAATCTGTGCCGCTTTCCGATAAACCCGTATCCTTTTTTCCTCCTTTGGCAACAGTTCAAAATAATTATCGCTGTAATGTACCCTGTCATCCGCTGTACTTAGATAGGCCACCGGCACATAGGTATCACAGGATACCATAACTTCCACATACTCTTCGGTACTCTTCCCAACCTCCAGCCGGATGGCGCAATCAGGAAGCTCCAGCTCCCTGTAATAAGGCTTAACCTCAGAAGCTGTCTGATACTTTGGATCATTGAGCGCCTTGATATAATAGCAGCCCTTTAACGGACTTTTATCCTCGTGCGGAATGGAGAATTCATAAGAGGAACGGCCGTTCACCGTCACCTCCAGCCTTCTTGTATCCTCCTTTTCCCCTGTGAATGCCATATAACCGTATTCCAGCTGCAGCCTTCTCGTCTCTGCGCCCTCATTGATCGTAAGAAACCTTATCTGATCCCCCTGCCTTTTAACAATAAACTTGGCCGGTTCATAGGCACGCTTCAGAAAATAATAGGATATCTTCCGGGTCAGATAATAGTCGATGATAGTCCAGCCTGTCTCCGGCCAGCAGTCATTGTACATCCAGATTAAATTACCGGAGCAGTACTCCCTGCTCCTTAACGTCTGCACCAGCTGTTCATACAAAAGGCCCTGCAGAACACCGCTGTACAGGAGATAATCCTGGACCTGCTCCTCCTTTAACTCACACAGATGTCTTCTGATTCCGCTAACAATGGACTGATGCTTTCGGGGATGTTCACCGTGATGCATCCAGACGGAGCTTCCGATCTCGATTTTCTCCCCAGCATGGCAGCGAGCCACAGAGCTTGGCATCAAGGCCCCATGAAAGCCGTATTCACTGGAAAAGCGGGTCTTTAGACGGTCAAAGGCCTCAATCTCATACTGAAAATTCATCTTTGTCTCTTCCGCCCTCCCCATCCATTTCCAGATATGGGAATCTCCGCTGTCCATATCATTCGGCAGGGTTCCAAAATAAGGTGAGCTCGGAACATACGGTATCAGAGGGGAATTCTCCTTTACCGCCTTAGGCTGGACGTAATTAAATATCCTTGCTCCGTAAAACTGCTTGGGAGAAATCCTTTCAGGAAACCATTCCGCCATGGACTCATGAATCTCATTATTGCCGCTCCAAATTGCCATACAGGGATAATGAGCGAGCCTTTTGGTCTGGTACTCGGCCTCCAGCATGGACTGGTGCAAAAACCAGGACTGATGATCCGGATAAAGCGCACAGGCGTACATAAAATCCTGCAGGATTAAAATTCCGTTCCTGGAGCACTCCTCATAGAAGAAATCAGGCTCATACAATCCTCCGCCCCAGACTCGCAGCATTGTAAAATTTGCTTCCCTCGCTTCTTCCACCAGCGTCCGATAGGTGCTCTTAGGAATCCTTAGATAATAGGAATCCGCCGGAACCCAGTTGCCGCCTTTGCACCATATCCTTATTCCGTTCACCAGAACAGCATAATTCCTGGTGCCGTCCTCCCTTCTGCTTTGATCGAGAACTACGGTTCTGATCCCGATTTCCTTCTCCTGCATCCAATTGCTCTCACCCGAACAGCTTACGCCTGCCCTGACCTGATACAGCTTTTGCTTTCCATATCCGTTGGGCCACCATAGCTCTATCTGCTCCAGCCTCACTGTATCCTCGATGAAATTCAATCCTCCCGCCAGATACAATTCCAGCTCATTTTTATACAGCACCGTCTCACCGTCACAAATCTCATAGGTAAGGACGGCATCCTCTGCCTGGCACATCCGCAGCTTTTCAAGCTCAAAGAAAAGCTTTAACTTAGCCCCGGCTTCCTCAACTTCTAAGGTATCCGCACGAAATCCACTGATTTTCGCGCCTGTGAAGGCCTCCAGATAGATTTCCCCTCCGATCCCACAGGTGGGCAGGGGCTTGCACCAATCCCAGCCATAGGTATACTGCGGCTTTCTTAGATAAATCCGCTGGTTGCACAGGGGATTGGAATTCATGCAATAGAAGGAAATGCTGTCCCTGTCATGAAACTCCTCCGCACCGGAGGTGAGCCGGATCACCAGCCGGTTTGTTCCGGGCTTCAAAAAGCGTTTTACATCCTGATAAAAAGGGACAAAGGTATTCTTATGCTGCCCTACCCGGTGCTGATTCAGGATAATATCCGCATTATAATCAAGCATCTCAATGAACAGGCGGATTTCCTCCTGTTTAAGCAGCTCCTCTTCTATGGTAAATTCCCTGATGTACCACCAGGATAAATCCTTCACCCAGACCGCATCCCTGGAATTTTCCCCGATCAGCGGATCCTTTATAATTCCCTGGCGTACCAGGGCCTGTGTCACATCTCCCGGTACCTCGGCCTTCATAAACCCAACCCGGTACGGGAAGGGAAAGGGCCCCTTATCGGAAAACTCTATTCCAAACACTCCTTCCCTGCGTTCTACTACCTCCAGAATATCCTTTGCAGTCATGTCCAGAAATTCTCCCCGAAGCTTCCAGGTCCCCGACAAATTTATCTTTTCCATTCCATTCCTTCCCTTCCTGCCACTTGTCTGCCGCCTATCTTTTTCCTACCGGATTTTTTTCTAGCGTACTGTCCCGTTTGACTAATTATGAGCAGGACAGTACACTATCGGTAATAGGATATGGTCATGATGGAATGGGCCTCCACACAAAGGACATTCCCTTTTCCGTATTCATAAAGGGATACCGTTACATCCTCGTTACTCTTATTGAGCAGGACAATGACCCTTTCCTGGTCAGGATTTACAAAGCCTGCCGCCTCTACCTTATCCGTATACCTGCTAAGGGCCATCCGCTTCGCCCCTGTTTTTATAAAACGGCTGAAATGTCCGATATAATAATAGCTTAAATTCTTAACAATTCCATCCTTCTTCTCATTACTCATAATAGGCGCCGCACAGAAATTTTGAACGTGGTTCGGCCCTCCCTTTTCATCCAGCAGAAGGTTCCAGTCAATATAGGCATTCATGCCCGCATTAAAATTACCAACCAAATCATGGGCATAAATTTCAGCCTTCTTTATCTCGCCGGAATCTGCAAATCTGCTGTATTCCACGCAGCCCTCTGTAAAATAAAGCAGCTTCTTCGGATATGCCTCCCGTACCAGGGCTACCTCCTCAAAATGATCCCCAGTATACCAATGAAAGGCTACGCCGTCCACATACTGATCCGCCTCTTTGTCCTCTGCCACTACCTTTGTTCTGGTATAAACGGACTCCTTATTATGATCCCAGATGAACAGCTTAAGGTCCTCCAGACCTCCTGCCCTCAGCGCCGGCCCCAGATAATTCTTCACAAAGTCTCTTTCCTCTTCTCCCGAATAGAGGCAGGAATCCCAGGTCTGTGTGGAATCAGGCTCATTCTGTACGGTCACCATCGTGGGCAGCATTCCTGCTTCCCTGTATTTCCTGATGAACCTTACATAATACTCGGCCCACAGACCAAAGTATTCCTCCTTCAATTTCCCGCCAAAGTTCATCTGTCCGTTGGTTTTCATGAATGCGGGCGGACTCCAGGGAGAGATCAGGAGCTTAATCTGCTGCTTAAGAAGCTTCTGGGCTTCCAGAATCATCGGGATAATATATTTTCGGTCCCGCTCGATGGAGAAGGAATCCATCTTTCTATCCCTGGGATCCTCCATGCAGGCATAATTACCAAGGGCAAAATCACAGCTGTTCATGTGGGTTCTGCCCAGGCTGTACTGTAAGCCGTCTTTGCCGAAATATGCCTCCAGGAATTCCCGCTTTGCAGTCTCACTTAATAAAGAATAGGTATAGGCTGCCGCCTCCGTAAAGGCTCCGCCGAAACCGTCAACAGTCTGATAGGTAAAATCCGGATGCACATTAATCTGTTTCATGCAGTCCACCGCATCCCTTGTATCCGTACCTTCCTCCCAGAATAATTTCTTATCCCAATTCGTCTTCCAATATTTTAAATTCATTCTATCCTCCAATCCTTTTCCTCTTACGTTAGATTTTTCAACCATTTATACCGGATTACCCTCTGAAAGCAGACGACAAACTTCCCTGCCTCCTGAGCAGTTGACATCAGATAGACCATAAAAACCGGAAGCTCCAGATAAACTGCTGCCAGGAATACCAACGGAAGTCCTACTCCCCACACTCCGAACAGGTTGGCAAAGAAGCAAAAGACACTGTCTCCCCCGCTTCTCAAAATTCCCACGATACACAGAAATACCTCCATCCGAAGCGGCAGGGCAAAGGCCAGAATGATTATCATAATAGATAAATTATGCTTTACCTGTGCTTCTACCTGAAACAACTGAAGAAATAAGGGGGTAGCAAGAATAAGCAGTACGGAAATCATACAGGAAACCACAAGGCAAAAAACCAGCAGCCATCTGCAATACCTCTTCGCCTCCTCTAAGCAGTTCCTTCCCAGCCTGGTGCCGAGCATTACCGCCGCGGCCGTTCCAAAGCCCCCGCAAAAAAGCATGGCAAGGCTTTGTAAGGAATTGATAATCTGCAGCGCTGCCTGTGCCTGGGTACCGGTATATTTATAGGCGATATTAAACAGATTATTTCCTATGGCATAGGCAACCTCTCCCAACAGAATTAACGCCCCATATCTGAAATACTTCATGACGACCTCTCTTGGGATCAATAAGAATTCCCTAAGCCTGCCATAAATCGGCGGCTTTTTCAGAAACACATACATACCCACACAAAAGACCTCCAACGCTCTGGCCGCGATTACGGCAATGGCCGCACCCGTCACCCCCATAGCCGGAAAGCCCAGGTTTCCGAAAATCAAGAGATAATTGAGCACAACATCCGCCAATACGGAGCCCATAGACGCCAGCATGGGAATTTTGGTAATGCCGATGCTTCTTAAGCCCGCCACCATAACACTGTTTGCCGCAAACATCAGATAGCTAAGACCAATCAGCCTCACATATCCGATACCCTCGTGAATCACGATGGTATCCTTAGAGTAAAGCCGCATAATAACATCGGGGGCAAGAAGTGAGGAGAGTGTAAAGACCACAGCCAGAAGAGCTCCTCCGTAAATTAAAATACCCATATAGTGACGGATACTCTTTTCCTCCCGTTTTCCCCAATATTGAGAAATAAAGATGCTGCCTGCAGCATTAATACCATTGATTAAAAGTGAAAAAAGCACAAACCATTGATTGCCGATGGATACCGCGGTAATCGCTGTCTCCCCCAATTGGCCAAGCATGAAGATATCCAGCATATTGACCATGGAGCTTAGGGTAGACTGGACGATTACCGGCGCGCCTATTTTAATTACATCACTGACAAACTTTCTCTGCTCCAGGCTCAATATACCTCTTGTCCCGGATCCCTTATTCATAGGATTCCCTCAGGGAAAAAACCTTAAGCTGCTCCTTCAGCTCCTCCAGACTCATGGGGACACTGTCACAGATTTGGGCATTATTTTTAATCTCGGATTTGAAGAGGAGGACCTTCTTTCCCTGGGCGTCTGTGATCGGAAAATAATTATCACTGAACACCGCGTCCTTCTCTGTCAGATCAAGCTCGGTAAACAGGGTAACGGTATCAGAGGCAATGGAAATCTCAAAATACTCCTTCTCCTCCCTGATATCCAGCCTGTAGTCCGGCCTTTGCAGCAAAAGATACTTATAGGGAACAAAGACGGCAACCTCCTCTGCTTCATAGCCATCCTTCCAGGAGAAACGGCTTCTTAAAAAGCAGCTTTCCTTCCTGTCTCTGACCAGTTCCCCATAATCCTTCCCATATACCTTAAGGGCCGTCAGCGCCGGAACCTCTGCCTCTACAGATTCTTCCGCAATTACCTTGAAGTCAAAGGACATTAAGCTGATCGTAATATAACAGCTCTTTTTATGAAGAGATTCATTTTGTACATGAACTTCAATTTCAGTGTCCGACTGCCTGATGCTGCCGGCAAGCGGGGCATAAAAAGTCTTCGCCATATAGTGCAGCGCCTTCCAGCGTCCAAAATAATCAATACTGGACCAGGAGGCTACCGGCCAATTGTCGTTAAGCTGCCAGTACAGGCTTCCCATGCATCTGCCCCTGTGTCTTCTCCAGTGCTCCACACCGAATTTTATCGCAAGTCCCTGTAAAATCTGGCTTACATACAGGATGCTTTCAAAATTCTTCGGATACAGAAAACTCTCCGATAGATAGCTTAAAATCTTTCCGTTGGCCGTGGGATTCTTCTGATGCACCTCCATCACTCTGGAGAAAATATTCCTGTCCGCTTCCTCCGTAAAGGCTTTGATGGTTTTCATGCCCGGGAAGGACTGAAAGCCGAATTCCGAGCAGAAGCGGAAGTGATATTTCTCGTAATCCCGAAAGGGCTTCTGCCCATGCCATACATCCCAATAATGGACATCCCCACGGTTCTCATCATCGGGGGCATCAAAGCAGCCGCCGGAGGAAGGCGAGGAGGGCCAGTAGAAGGTCTGGCTGTCCTGCTGTCTTGTCACCCTTGGCAGGACATATTCAAACTGCTTGATATAATCCGCGCGAAGTTTACCGGAGTGATATTTAAAATGCTCCCAGTTCACCCAGCCTGTCTCCATCTCATTGTTGCCGCACCACAGTCCTAAGCAGGCATGATGTCTAATTCTTCTGACATTATCGATTGTCTCCGCTATCACAGAGCGTTCAAATTCTTCCGTAAATTCATAAATATTGCAGGCATACATCAAATCCTGCCATACAATCAGACCGTACCGGTCACAAAGCTCGTAAAACTCATCCGACGGATAATAACCGCCTCCCCATACGCGAAGGCAGTTAAAGTTTGCCTTCACTGATGCCCCGATCAGACCTCTGATTCTCTCCTGGGTAATCCAGGGATAGACAGCATCCTCCGGGATATAATTGGCACCCCGTGTAAAAATCTTAACTCCGTTGATCACAAAGGCAAATTCGCTCCCCCAGGCATCCTTCTCCCGGCTTACGGTAAGAGTCCTAAGTCCAAGCGAGAGCCTGCGTTCATCCAGAACCTCCTCTTCCCGCTTCAAGACAAGTTCAAGCTGATATAATGGCTGCTCTCCGTATCCGTTGGGCCACCAGAGCCTGGGATTTTCAAGAATAAGCTCGCCCCAGGCATAGCCTTCGCTTACGGAAAGCGTCTTATGTAAAACTTCCCCCTCAGGGTCTGTCAACGTAAGCTCCACCTCCTGGCCAGGCAGTGCCGCATCGGACAGCCAGACACGCAGCTCCAGTTCCGCTCTTCCCGCCTCATGCTTTTGGAGGATTTGTGTATCCGCTATCCGGGAAGCATAGCTCCATAGCTCTACTCCTCTCCAGATTCCCATATCCGGCAGCATAATTCCCCAGTCCCAGCCAAACATACTGCTGCTCTTTCTGATAAACTGATTTCCCGGAATGCCGCTGGTGGGAATATAAGTAACCTCTTTTCCCTCCTGTGTCTTATAGCTGCTGATATAGTTCAGCGGTGATTTCAGCTCAATTCGAATTTCATTTTCTCCTGCCCTTAGAAGCTCCCTGCAGGGCAGCCTCCAGGTACGGTGCATATTATCCGCATACGCCAGATACTGTCCGTTGAGCCAGATATCTGCCAGCGTATCGATGCCAAAGCAAACCAGCTCTACCTGGGTACCCGATAGCAATTCCTCCGACACCTCAAATTTTCTGCTGTAGCTATAGTCCCACTGGAATAATTCCAGAGTTTTTTCCTCATAATTACGGTAATAGGGATGCGCTATCCCTTCCCCGTCGGGAAGTAAATCCCTGGCAAGATAGGCAGAAACCACCGTGCCCGGAACCCTGGCCCGTACCGTCCTTTCCTCTTCGCTTTTCTGTAATTCCCATATTCCGTTCAAAGATGCTTTTATCATGCTGTCTTCCTTTTCCTTCTCTAGTCTAATGGATTTCCCTTCTCGTCAAAGGTACGGATATAATCCACAATTTCATCAAAATAAGCCCAGGCCATACCGATATTCCGGTCGGCGGCCCCATAGCTCATAATTAGCTCGTCATCCTTTACAATCCCGCCCGTGATGAAGATACAGGGAAAGGAAAACTGCTCGGACAATTCCCACTCCTGCCTTGCATACAAAAGACGCTTGGAGCAGCGGTGGATAATCACCGGAAAATCATTTTTCTGCTCCTTTACAATCATAAAGGACTGGGTATAACCAAACTCCGGGAGCTGCTTGCCATGATACGACAGCAGCCACTCTCCATTCCCAAGCTTAATCGGCGGAAAGCTGGCTCCAATCCGTTCCTCCTCCCATTCAAAAATCCCCTTCGCCAAAAAATGTTGGGTTGCCTCCCCCTTCGCAAAATCCGTAAGCTGATTCGCCGCCGCCATAAAAATAGAAGGCTTATAAGCCGGACAGCCCTTCATAATCAGATATGGTTTCTCAGGCCTGTGAAGCATAACGTACTGGAGTCTGCCATCAATCATCATTCTCTCCGGGAAGAAAAACACATCCCGATTATCCGTAATATTTCCGTCTGTCAGTGGCCCAATATAATGAAACGCCTCATCATAGCTTTGTTCCCGAAGCTTATTTAAATCAATCCGGTATAAAACGGAGGTGGTTCGATTATGGGCAGCCACTCTTCCAAAGGGATTTTCCTTATCTCTTGCCCACTTTGGCAAAATTTCCTCCAGCCGTACGCCGTTCCAATATGCTCCCGGCGGAAACATCCTGCAGGCCGCTGTCATATAATATTCCCCTTCTATCTTGAAAATACGGGGATCCTCGATACATCCGTTGGCATAGTTTACTCTGTCCAGACCATCCCCATCCCTGTAATACATTTCTTTTGCCCTGTGCTTTAAAGCCGGAACCACAGCCGGTCTGTTAAAATCAGCCTCCCAGGTATCTCCGTTGTCAAAGCTTTTCGCATAGCCGATGCAGATAGGATAAGCAGCCGCCTCCCCGGCCGGCTCCCGCTTCTTCCAGGAGCCGGTTGCACGAAAAAGCATATGCACCATATCAACCTCAGGGTCCTCTATGATGGCCGGATTTGCGACCATGATGTCCGCCCAGTCACATTCCTTCCTGGGAGTAATTACAGGTCTTGGAGAACAATGAATTTTGGGCTTATTCATATGAACTCTCCCTTCTATCGTTCTTATTAATTTGTTTTATCTCTGAATTAAGGATAGCATATTCTGATTTTAAAATTAATTGCTGTGGTTTGGGTTTATATACAATTCTATAGATATGAAATGCCTGCCGGTCATCAATACACCGCATTCCGGTATTCCTTCGGCGACATGCATACCTTTTTTTTGAAGGCCCTGCCAAAGGATACCGCATCCTCATAGCCAATCATATTTCCAATTTCATAGATACGGATTTTGGGGTTTCTTAAGTACTTCTTGGCCATCTCCATTCGGATATCCAACAGATAATCAGAGAAATTAATTCCTACCTCCGCCTTAAATAAATTACTAAAATAAGAAGGATTCAGCTCCACATATTCCGCCACATCGTTCAGGTTGAGCTGCTCCATATAATGCTCCCTGATGTAGGCCTTTGCCATTTCTATCCTCTTCTTACTCCTTTTGACACGTTCATTCCGGATAAAGACAATCGCCCCCTGCAGGAGGGACAGAAGGTATACCTTTAATTCATTGTAGGTATTGATATGCTCCAGGCAAACCCTGTAATCATACTCCCGGCCTACAACAGCACTCTCAAAATCCTTGACACGCAGGAACAGCATGTCCAACAAATCCTTCATGTATTTTCTGAATTTTTGAGGCTTTAAGTAGCTTAGCTCAACAAAAATCTTTTCCAGGGCGCGCTTTGTATTGACATAATCACACAGCTCCAGAAAATGAATCAGCTGAATGATCCCAGGCTCCAGGTCATATTGCATATCAATGCATTTTTTATATACCTCCTGATAAGCAATCCAATGGCCGGTTCCCTGATAAAATCGGATATCCGCAGCTTCCATGGCCTCCTGGCAGGCAAGGGGCGCCTCCTGCGGGCTGTGATGCGGATTTCCCACGCCTGTGGTATAGGTATCCTCTTCCCCTGCCTGTGACAGCAGATATGGATGAAATTTCTTCAGCTTCCCCATATCCGGCTGCGTCTTTTTGCATTGAATCAGCGAGATAACCTCAAAGCCTGTAAGGTATTGGTGCAACTGGTATTCCGGATATTGCAAAAACCATTCCTCTATTTTCTCTGCCGCAAGCTTCAGCCTCGGCTCATAATTTCTTTTCTGGAAATCCTTTGCCTGATTATGGGCATCCGGCCGCGTTACCGCTACCAGATAAGGCACCTCTAAGGAAACCTTAAGCTTTTTCAGTCTTTCATATTCTTCTCCGCCGCCTATCTTCCCATGGAAGAGCTTATCCAGCAGGCTTGATAGAACCAGACTGTTACTTTCGAGCAAATCCCTGGCCTCATAACGCTCCCTTTGAATCGAAAGCTCAATCCGCTTAATCAGATCAATTAAATCCGCATGACGGAGCGGCTTCAGCAGATAATCCACCACACCGCCCACGAACGCATTATGTACATATTCGAAATCATCAAAGCCACTTAAAACAATAATCTTGACAGGCAGCTCCTGACCTCTGACCTGTCTGATTAATTCCAGGCCATCCATCATCGGCATACGGATATCGGTAATCATCAGATCAATTTCCGGCTCCTCCTCCAATATCTCCAGTGCATGGCTCCCATCTGACGCTTCTTTGATGAAGGTGTCCTCCAAATCACTTCTTTCAATAATTTTACTAATTCCCTTTCGGATAATTTCATCGTCATCCACAATCAAGATTTTCAATTTCTTACCCTCTTTCCAACGATTTCATCAAGCACCGTCAAAGCCTTCATATCCATAAAGTTTGAAATTATTTCAGAGGAGTACCTTCCCGCTTAAGACAAGGGTATTTTCAGCATAAAGCCCATCCCTTGTCAGAGAACGAAGATACTCCTCCAACTTATACCGCTCTATTCAATTTTAA
The DNA here is from genome assembly GCA_023407175.1 of Bacillota bacterium. The sequence continues at coordinate 68,637 of JAEYMU010000058.1, read as the reverse complement.
AGACTTCCCTCCAGATTCCTTCTGATAAAATCGCAGCGCTGCCTCACACACTCCACAGAACGCAGCGGATCGGAAGGTGTATGGAATACATAATCCTCCAGCCTCTCCAGAGTAGTCGTTACGACGTGCATTCTGGTATCGGAGGAGGCATAATAAAGAAACACCTCACCATTCTCCCTCGTAATCGCGCCGTTGGTAAATACCACGTTGGAGACATCTCCGACCCGTTCCTTCCCATGGGGTGCAAGAAACAATCCGGAAGGCTCCGCAATCACCCAGGCCGGGTCCTCTAAAGAGGTAGCAAAGGCATATAACACATAACGCAGTCCGGCAGCCGTATTACGAACTCCGTGGGCAATGTGAATCCATCCCTTGTCAGTCTTAATCGGAACCGCTCCGGCTCCGTTCTTTGCTTCCGTTATGGTATGGTACTTTCTCTGGCTGGTAATACGCTCCTCTGCAATGACGGCATGCTCAATATCCTCACATAGGCCAAAGCCGATGCCGCCACCGGAGCCGGTATTAATAAAATCATCCATCGGCCTCGTATAGAATGCATATTTTCCATTGATAAACTCAGGATGCAGCACGACATTCCGCTGCTGTGGCGAACACAGGGTCTTCAGATTATCCAGCCGTTCCCATGTCTTTAAATCCCTGGTACGGACAATCCCTGCCGCTGCAACTGCCGCTGATAAATCATTTACTGTGGTATCCTTACTCTCTGAGCAAAAGACCCCATAGATGTATCCATCCTCATGCTTTGTAAGGCGCATATCATAAACATTTGTCTCCTCCTTGCAGGTATCGGGAAGGAGAATTGGATAATCCCAGAACCTGAAATGATCCACTCCGTTATCGCTTTCGGCTACTCCAAAAAAGGATTTTCTGTCATTTCCTTCAATTCTTGCAATCAGATAGAATTTACCGTTCAGCTCAACAGCTCCGGAATTCATTACCGCATTGATGCCAAGCCGTTCCATAAAATATGGATTTGTCTCTTGATTCATGTCATATTTCCAGAAATACGGAATATGCTCACGGGTCAGCACCGGATTGACCCAGCGTTCATAAATTCCGTTATAAAAGGCTTCATCCTTGTGGTTTTTCTGCTTTAACAGCTTCTCATACCGATTGATAACCCAATCTCTCTTTTCCTCAAACATCCTTACTCCTCCTCATGATTTCAAAGCACATACGACCGTTATGATACGGGCATTTCCAAGGCTCGGTGATGGGCTTTTTGCTCATTGGGTAATTGCTCTCATCCAAATCCCAGTACCACTCGCTGTTCTCTCTGGAATCGAGGAAATATTTCCCGATATAACACCAAACACGCCGGGATGCCTTCAGATACAGAGGGTCTTTTGTCTTCTCATAAGCATTATAAAAACCGACTACTGCCTCCGCCTGTACCCACCAGACACGAGTTTTGTTTATTTCTCCTTTAAAGCATTCATTCAATACCGCATCACCTTCCATCGCAGTATTTAGTATGGTTTTTGCTAATTCTTCGGTATAAGCCTCTGTTGTCCTGCACAGGGCTTCATCGCCTATCGTCCTGCAAGCCTCGTCCAAAAGCCAGGAGGCCTCAATATCATGACCGTAGGAATGCATATCGGCGATGCTTTCCATTCGTTCATCAAAGAATACCTCCAGCCGCTTTTTCTCTGAATTGTATACCTTCCTGCAAAAGATATCCAGGATACGGATCAGTCTTTCTTTCACTCCGGCTTCCCCGGACACCCGGTATAGCTGTGTATATGCCTCCAGCACATGGAGCAGCGTATTCATGGTTTTATTCGCAAGAAGGCCGTTCTCTGACAGCTTCTCATTGCTGATTGGCTCCCATTTTCTTGTGAAGGCTTCCAGATATCCATAGGCATCCACACAGTTCCTTTCAATCAGATGATAGATCTCCAGGGCAAGGGAAAGGGCTTTCTCCTCTCCCGAAGCCTCATAGTAGGCACAAAGCGCATAAATTGCAAAGGCCTGGTTATAAGTATGCTTCATATCCTCTCGGACCGAGCCATCATAGGACATCATCCAGTAAACTCCCCCGAATTCCCGATCCAGACACCGTTCGATCAGAAATTCATACGCATGCCTTGCATAGGCTAACAGCCCTTCTTCCTTTAAGCTCAAATAAGCATTGGAGAAAAACCATAATATTCTGCTATTTAAGATAACTCCCTTATCTGCCTGGGTTAATATGTTCAGCCCAAAATCCACCATGCCGTAATATCCGCCCTGCTCTGAATCAAACAGTCGCTTCCAATAGGGCAGGATTACTGTCCTTAGATGCTCCTTCATTTCCCTTTCCATCCCGCTGCCTCGCTTTCCATGGGCGTCAAAGCTTCGGATATAAGCAACCAGCTCCTTAAAATCACTCCGCGCAATTCCGATTTTCTGGTCCGCTGCCCCATAGCTCATAATCAATTCATCCCCTGCTACGATTCCTCCGGTAGTAAAGATACAAGGACATAAGAATTTATCCGGCAGCTCCCAATCCTGCTTTGCATAAATCAGACGCTCCGAGCAACGGTTGATAATCTTGGGAAAGGCATTCTCCTGCTCCCTTACAATCATAAAGGACTGGGTATAGCCATAGTCGGGGAGCTGCTTTCCGTGATAGGATACCAGCCATTCCCCGTCTCCCAGGGAAATCGGCGGAAAGCTGGCTCCGATGCGTTCCTCCTCCCAGTCAAACTCTCCCACTGCAAGCAACTGATGGGTTGCCCTATCCGTTACAAAATCTCTCAATTCCTCTGCTGCTGCCAAAAACATGGAGGGCTTATGGATACCCTCTCCCGTCGGAAATTTATCGGGATCATCCGGCCGGTGCAGCATCACATACTGGAGCCTTTCGTTAATCTTCATTTTATGCGGGAAGAAAAACACATCCCGGTTATCGGAAACATTTCCGTCCGTGAGGGTACACACATACTGAAATGCTTTGTCATATTCCTTATTCTTTAATTCCTCCAGGTCAAGCTTAAACAGTACCGTAGTCGTGTCATTCCTGGAGGCGGTTGTTCCAAAGGGATTGTCCTCCCTCTGTGCCCAATCGGGAAGGTTATCCCTTCTCTTATCCCCCTCCCAGTACGGGCCCGGCGGGAACATACGGCAGGCCGTGGTCAGGTACAGTTCTCCTTCTATCTCAAAGATACGGGGATCTTCAATACAGCCATTAGCGCAATTAACCACCCTCTCTCCCCGATCATCCACCACATACATATCTTCCATCTCATACGCAAGCCTGGGCATAAGGGCAGGTCTTTCAAAATCGGCTTCCCAGGTTTCCCCTGCATCCTCACTCCTTGCATACCCCAGGAAGATGGGGTAAGGGTCCGATTTCCCCTTCAGATTCTTCTGTGGCCAGGGACCGGTGGCACGAAATAACATATGCAGAGTATCCGAGGCTGCATCCTTTACAATTGCCGGATTGAGCACCATGGTATCCGCCCAGCTGCAGCCCGGCTTTGGTTCGATCACCGGTTTTTTTGAGTAATATATCTCTGGTTTTTTCATCTTGTCTCCATTCTGCTCTGCTGCAAATCCTTGAATTTTGGGCGGCAGCACAAATTTGCCGTATTCCTTTCCTGCTACCGGTAATCCTGTGCATCGCCTGGAAGCAGCAGGGAATTGCTTCTGATATGCTCCACCAATTCCTCCACCGTGGTATAGGCAACTCCAAGGCAGGTGTCAGCCGCTCCGTAATAAACCGCAATTCTTCCTGTATCGGCATCACACAGGGTAGCACAGGGGAAGGTTACATTGGGAACGAAGCCCGATACCTCATAATCCTTTTCCGGTGTCATAATATAATCCCTGGAGCGGTACAGCACCTTCCCAGGATTTTCCTTATCGAGAAGCGCCGCTCCGATACTGTATACGAAGCCGTTGCAGGTGCCGTTGACACCGTGGTAGAACAATAACCAGCCCTCCGTTGTCTCAATGGGAACGGCTCCCGCTCCGATTTTCTTGCCCTGCCACCAGGTCTGACCGCTGCTCATTACTCTGCGGTGCTTTCCCCAGAAGGTAAGGTCCGGACTATAGCTGATAAAGATATCTCCAAAAGGGGTATGTCCGCTGTCGCTCGGTCTGCTTAGCATTGCATAATATCCATTGATTTTCTTCGGGAATAAAACTCCGTTGCGGTTGAAGGGAATAAAGGCGTTCTCCAGTCGTGTAAAGTGCCTGAAATCCTCCGTCACACCCAGACCGATGGTAGGCCCTCCAAAATCCGTACACCACAGAATATAGTATTTGCCCTCCAGCTCCACCAGACGGGGATCATAGGCATAGCCCGTCGGGTATGCTTCTCCGGCTTCATCCGTCCAGGCAATCGCTTTGTCTTCAATCTCCCACTCTAAGCCATCCTTACTGTATCCCACATGAAGCTGCGGTATCCCGTCCCTGTGGTCCGCACGGAAAATCCCGATGAACTCCCCCTGATAGGGCACCACTGCACTGTTATAAATTCTTGCGCACTGCGGTGTCTTATTCCAGCCGATAATCGGATTAGTGCTGTGTCTCCACATGACCTCTTTGCAATCTCCGGACTTTTCCTGCCACGGCATATTCTCCAGCTTGTTACCAATGATTTTCACTTCACTCATACAAATCCTCCGTTGAATAATAGTTCTGCTGTTATATTGTCCCTCTGCCCTGTTAAGGCATGGGTTCTTCATTCTTCCCTTACATATTCCATAAGCTCATCCAGAATTGCCCGATATCCGCTGGCATACATGTGCATTCCCTCAATCGTGTATTCCTTCTTCAGATTTTGGTTCTTATCATAGAGCTTCCGGTTCACATTAATAAATTTCACCTGCAGCCGGCGGGCCATCTCCTCCACGGCAGCATTGACCTCCTGAATCCGTGCGTTTGTCCTGACCTTCAAGGCTGCTTTCATCCCTTCATTTCCAAAATCATCCTCTCCATTCACCGGATAATATGCCATGACATATATTCGGGCTGACGGCAGACGCTCCCTGATCCGAAGCAGAATGCTCTGATACCGTTCGATCAGGGCTTCCCTTGTGAAATCCGGCAGATTCATATCATTGCTGCCAATATTGATAAATATCCTGCCCGGCTCCAAATCAAACACCATCGTATCCAGGGCCTTCAGCATATCTATGGTGGTATAGCCTCCGATTCCCCTGTTATAGATAGTCTCCCTGATATTAAAATCCAGCATCAGTTCATAAATCGGAAACTGCTCCATCAAAGAAGAGCCTGTGAATAAAACCTGCCCCTTTTTCACGTATTGATTCAATACCTGATAGCGTGCAAGCTTTTCCTTCTTTTCATTGTCGCCAAATGCCGCATAAAGCTCTCCAATATCCTGATCTGTTATCATTGCTATTCCGCCTCTCAATTAATCATTTGACCGCTCCGTTACGGTTTATTTCCAAAGCATCCTGGCCAGCGAAACAATCACCGGCATGGTTAGAATGCTCAAAAGCGTTGTTAAACAAACACTTTTTACCGATCTTGTATAGTCAAGCCCGTTCAATTGTGCAAATATCGCCACATTGGAGCCCACCGGCGCCGCTGCTGCAATTAATACTGTCAGCTTTATATCCAGAAGGCTCTTCGGAAACAGGCAAAGCATCATGAGGGTGATCAGCGGAATGATAATCAGACGAAAAAGAGCGCTGACATACGCCCATCCCTCTGTGAACAATTCCTTTACTCTTATCTGTGCCAGATAAACACCCAGGGTAATCATGGCTATCGGAGCCGTCATATTCCCCACCAGCCCCAGGGTATCCGTCAGGATTACCGGCACGGGGAGCTGTGTCAGGAAAAACAGCAGTCCAATCAGCAGGGCTATGATTACCGGATTGGTATACAGCTTCTTTCGTGATACAGCCTCACTGCTTCCGCTCATAACCACTACCCCATAGGTCCACTGTAGTATATTCAGTAATGCCACAAAGGCCGCAATATAAAATACCGCCTGCTCTCCTACCGCGGCCCGTACCAGCGGAATCCCGATAAAGCCCGCATTGGAAAATGCTGTCCCAAAATGCTCGATTTTTTGTCTGCTTCCGAACACCAGGCGCGAAATCAATATGGACAGGGCCAGAGCCGCTACGGCTGCGAGGAAGGATAAAAGCAAGTCTGCCAGCTTCCTCTGGGTGAACTCTGTTATATAGGATTTGATGATGGAAGCCGGCAGCACAATATATATTAAAAATGTCCCCAATTCTTTATTTCCCTGCAGCGTAAGCTTTTTTCCTTTGAACATACAAAAACCGGTTGCCATCAGAAATAACATTACGATGAGCTGTTTGAGCAGTATTACTCCTATTAACATCATAATTCCTCTTAATCACTAAGACTTTGTTCAAAGGGTGAAGATTTTTACTGCCTCCCCCAGAATTTCAGAATTCTTCTCCAATTGACCGGTTGCTTCATTTAATTGCTCGGCCAGTACCAGCTGACTCTGTGCTGTTCCGTTCACATCCCCCGTTACGGCAGCGGCTTCTTCAATAATGGAGGAGATGCTTTCAATAGAACCCAGCGTATTCGCCTTCACTCCTTCTACCGTCTTCATGCCCTCGGAAATCTTGCTTAGGTATCCAGTCAGGTTCTCCACATGCCGGTCGATGCTATTAAAGATGGATACCGTATCGGCAAGAGCCTCTTCCTGGGACTGTACCACCACTGCCGTCTTATTGGCTATCTCCACCATATGATTGGTTCTGGTATTAATCTTTAAGATATTATCGCTGACCCGGTTGGAGGCATCGATGGACTGTCCCGCCAGCTTTCTGATTTCCTCAGCAACAACGGCAAACCCCAAGCCTGCATAGCCTGCCCTGGCCGCCTCGATGGAGGCATTTAACGACAACAGATTGGTCTGATCCGCGATATAATTGATCGCTGAAATAATATCACGGATGGACTCCGCCTCCTTCTTTAAGCTGGCTGTCTCATCAATGATAAGCTTTGCCATATTGGAGGTGTCAGCCACCCTTTCCTCCAAAGCTCCCACGGTTTTCATACCGTTGTCTACGATTTCCTTTGTATTATTTGCAATGCCCTCAATCCTTCCTGTATTTTCATAAACCTCCCCAATTCTTTCCGAGAGATTATCCATCATCAAAAGACAATTTTGGGCATCGCTTGCCTGCTGGTAGCTTCCCTGCTCTATATTATCCAGAGAAACAGCGATATCCTTTGACAGGTTGATAAAGCTTCCGGCCGTCTCACCGACAAATTGTGCGGAATGCTTTACTGTCTCCGTTACCTGAACCGTCTTTTCGATCAAACGCTTCATACTGAAAATCATATCAGAGATGCATCCCTCTAACAGCCCCAATTCATCCCTGCGCCCGGTCTTCACATTCACTGTCAGATCACCAAGGGCGGCTTTTTTTACTCCTGCTACGATTCTTTTGATCGTAGTACTGATTCCGACCGAGATGGAAACAGAGATTGCCAGGGCTATCACGATGGCAAGAATTACAATCCACGTTGTGATCATCCTGATATTATTTACCTGCTCTACTATGACTGCCTCCGGTATTAGGCTGTAAAGAAGCGCTCCGGTATCCCCAATCCTATAATACAGATAGAGATATCTTTCGCCTGCAAAAATTACATCCAGAGAGCCGCTCGTTTCCTCGCTTTGCAGACTGTCCAGGTAAAACTGTTCCTTAAGGACGGAGCTCTCCGCTCCCTCCAGATTGGCATCTGTCTTTGTCAGTATGCGTCCGTCACTGCTGACAAATGCAATGCTGCTCTCTTTTCCCAGATCAATTCCGTCTAAGACCTGTACGATGCTGTCCCTCTTAATATCAATGATGACCCAGCCAATGGGCTTTAACGCCTTATTATACAGATATCTGGTAAGGCTAAGCCCATATTTGTCATTGGAAATCTTTAAAACGCCGTCCAAAAAGCTGTGATATCCGGTCCACATCAGCTTTTGCCCGCTCTCTTCAAATTGAACCGCTTCCTCTGAAGCCGGATATTCCTTATATTCCTCCGAGCTGAAATTGGCAAAGGTTGAAATTGGATTGTATTTCGTAGAAATAATATTAATTGAAAAAATAAATTTATCAGAGCCGACCGTAGCTATCAAATCCTGATAGGCAGCGTTATAGGCACTGTATTCCTCACTGCTGTTCTTCTCATAGCCTCCTGCATAATACTTTGCAATATTGGCATTGCTTACGATCTGCGTTGATTTTGCCGAGACACTGTCGCAAATCAGATTAAAATAATTGCCGTTTGCCAGAATGGTCTGATAAGCTGAGGATTTATAATTCTTGATAATCACATCAGAAGCCTTCGTATAGGTGATTACTCCCAAGGTAATAATTAAGATAATCGGGATGCAAAAAGAAACCATCAGCCGCGTCCGGATCGAATGAAACATACTATACTCTCCTTTCCCATCAAATTTCAGTTTCGATAAAATTTATGTATCCATAATTCAAAAGCAAGCAAAGAATTCGAAAGAATAAGCCTATGGCTGTTATTTTACCGCACCATCCGTAACACCGCTGATAATATAATTTTGTAAGAAAATATAAATTAATATGGTCGGAACGGCAATCAAAATGATCGCGGATGACATAAGCGGCCAATCCGCCATACGGTCACCGGCAAAGGTATTCAGCGAGGTTGCCGCCGTTTTTATTTTGGGCATATACATATAGGGGGTAAAGAAATCATTGTAAATACCCAGCAGCTTCAGGATTACGGTAGTAGCAATTGCCGGCTTTAGCTGGGGCAATATAATCCTGTAATATATCTTCAGTCTGGAAGCCCCGTCAATACGGGCACTTTCGTCCAATGCCATGGGAATCTGATTGATGAATTGAAGGAAAATATAGATCTGCATAATATCCGTTCCGATATACAGAATCATTCCTGCCAGCATTGTATTGTACAGTCCCAGATTCTTAATCAGGGTAAAGGTTGCTATTGTAACCGTCATCATCGGTACAAAGGTAGGAAATAAAAACATCAGGAACAAGAGCTTCTTCAGCTTAAATTCAAATCTTCCCAGGGCATAGGCAACCATGGTTCCTATCACGATGGAAACCGGAACACACACACCGATTAAAATCAGCGTGTTCTTAAAGCCCTCGGCAAAGCCGCCAACCTTGAAGGCCTTTATGTAGTTCGATAAATTAAAGAGATTTTCCGGCAGGGAATATACTCCCTTCATCAAATATTCCTCGTTTCCCTTCAAAGACACGTTTAATACAATTGCAAGGGGGGCAAAAACAAGTAATACAAAAAAGAAAAGCAGCAAATAGCAGAACACTTTTCCAACAGGATTCGTGATTCTAAAAGTGTTGGTACTATCCAGCGAGGAAGCTTTTTTCTTTATACGTTCAATCCTAATATCACTCATGCTTTAGTCTCCCTCTTTAAAGAATCTTCTCTGTATCAAAACAATGATTAGAATGATAAACAGCAATACAACGCCCATTGCGGCAGCCTTGCCGAATTTATTAAAATCAAAGGCCAAATCCAGAGATTTTGTGATAAAGGTATGTGTTCTTCCATCCGGTCCGCCTTTGGTAATGATAAAGGGTTCAAAGTAAGCCTGTAATGCACCGTTGATGCTTAGGATAATGGATATCTGAAATACACTTTTGATATTGGGCATCGTAATATACCGTATTAATTTAAAAAAGCCCGCTCCGTCAACCCTTGCCGCTTCATAGACCTCTCTGGGAATCGACTGCAGCGCCGCAAGAAAGATTACCATGGTAAAGCCGATATATTTCCAAAGGCTGATGAAGGAAAGTGCGAAGTTGGAAGCGTAGCTCTTACTGATAAAATGAATCGCCTTATCCCCCAATCCGATTGCTGTCAAAAACATATTGACCGGAGAGTTCGTAAAGTCATACATATAATTAAACATAAAAGCAACCGCTACTCCATTGATAATGTATGGCATAAAAATGATTGCTCTGAATGTTTTTTTCAATTTTAAATTACTATCCAAAAGAATCGCTAAAAACAAACCGATAAATTGCTGAACAATTGCCGTAACAACATATGCCAGGTTGTTTCCTATTGCAGAAAGATATTTCCCTCCGCCAAGCACCTCTTTAAAATTATCAAGTCCGATGTAATTCATCTTGGGAGACATGCCATTCCAGTCGGTCATGCTGATCTGGAATAATTTATAAAGCGGATAATAGGAAAATAAAATCAGCAGCAGAACCGGTACTACAAGGAAGCTTGTAACCGTAATTCTATCCTTCATTTTACTTTTCATGGATTAGTCCTCATTCCTTAAAGATTTTCCGCTGCATTTTTATGAAAAATGCAGCGGAAAGTGATACCATAATACTATTTTGTAAGTTCTGCACGAGCTGCGGCCCATTTTTTGTTCCATTCGTCACAGAGGGCCTGTGCTTTTGCATCATCGGTTTCAAGTACATAGGATAATAAGAAGGACTGATCATCTAACTCGATTTCATTCTTAATATTCTGGAATAATGTACTGGTTGTTTCGCTTTCGCCTGCAGGTACGCCATAGGACATTAACTCTGCTGCGAACGGATCATTGATGTCTGCTGTTGTATCGGCAGGAATTGTAGAGCATGCGGTAGCATGCTTTCCGCCTTCAATCATGAACTTCAGATATGCCTTTGCCAGCTCAGGATATTCACAATCCTTGGAGATGCCATAAGCCTTGCCGGAAGTACTGTATACATATTTTGCTTCAGGGAACGGGAACATACCTACATCCTCCTGCTTTGCTCCCAAATCAACAAGCTGTGAAGGGAACCAGGTCTCTGCATAGTACATTGCTGCCTTTGCCTGGGAAAGGTCTAACTTTAACTGATCCCAGTTAGCGGACATAATATCCGGCTCCAGATAGCCCTTCTTATACATGTCTCTGATAATGTTCATGTATTTCAGCTCTGTCTCATCAAAGATAACATCCTGCTCTGCATAGATGTTCTTTCCTTTGGGATCGCCGTTCCACGCAAGCTGTGCGATATTCCAGTCTGTCCAGGGATAAATAGGCCAGATATCCTTGAATGCGGTACCCATAGGGATGATACCTGCATCCTTTAATTTAGCGCAAGCATCCCAGAACTCGTCCATAGTTCTCGGAACACTTTCAATACCTGCGGCCTTGAAAGCAGCCTTGTTATAGATAATACCTGTGTAGTTTACACTGTCGGAAATCGCATAAACCTTGCCGTCGCTGCCCACGGTGTTCTTGGAGAAAAGAATGCTGTCCCAATTAATATTCAAATCATCCAGAGGAAGGAAATAATCTGCATATGTATCTGCTGTCATACCATCAATCGTCTGGTAAAGGTCCGGAGCCTCTCCGCCGGAGATACGTGTGGAAACCACCTCTTCATAATCCTTAATTGCTTCATAAACAATCTCTGTTCCCGGATGCAGCGACATAAACTCATCGGCCAGATCCTTTAAGGTAGTATCAACGATATTGGTCATGTTCGTTGCGATTACAATCTTACCGGTTAATTCTGGCTCTGCGGGAGCCTCTGTAGCATCAGCCACATCAGCAGCCTTCGTAGGCTTTGCCGTCGGCGTATTGTCTGCATCCTTGGTTTTGCTGCCGCAGGCGGTAAAAGAAGAAACCAGCATTACAAAAATAAGTAAACTAACTATAAGTTTTTTCATTCATCCATCTCCTATTTTATTCTCTTTTATTCCTGGAATAGAGTTGCAACTCTTATCCTTATCATACATGAGATGCCTTTTGTTTAAAACAGCTTAATTTTGTATTTCTGTACATATTTTTAGATGAATACTTTACAGCTCCGACACCTTGTTCAGCTCGATCAGATCGATCTTGGTCCAACCGCCGCCCACCGTATCATTGGTATCAATGATAACAGTTACCGTATCGGTATCTTTGATCTCGATATTGCTGATCCCATACTGCTTCCAGCTCTGATCCGCAGCTACCTGTACTGTGCCTATCTCCTGACCATTCACCTGAATGCTTATGGTTGTAATAAGGTAAGGCTTACCGCTTTCCGCGGCCTTGCTCATTGCCCATGCCGTCAAAGTATAGATGCCGGAAGGCAAATCGGTTAAGGTCTGGGTATTGGTTGCCGTATAAGGCTCGGAGTACCAGCGGCTTAAGGCATAATTACCGTCATATCCGCCTGCTTCTGTCTTACTTAAGGTACCGGTTCCCCAGCTGTCCGTAGCCACCCAGTCCGTAATCATATCGCCTGTTACTGCAGCTGAGTCCGCTTCAAAGCTTGGATTCTTAATATAATTAACCGCAGGCAGATCGCCGGTACGGATCAAGGAGACATCGTCAATTGCCATGCCCTTTGATGCAATATCGCCGTAGATGATAACTGTAATTGCCTCTGTGGAGACAGGGATATTCTCCAGGGAGACAGTAACCGGAGTATTTACTGCCAATCTACTGTATACGCTTATTTCGGAAAGCACCGTATCCCCGGCCATTACTCTCACAATAACATCATTTACAGGACCGTCATTCAGCTTAATGCTTGCCGTGAGCTTATAATACCCGCTTGCCAGTCCTGTTACCTCCTGGGATAGTGTAAAGGTGTAGGGTGCAGTTGCATAACCGACAAGGGTACCATTCTCTCCCTTAATCGGGGACCAGCCATCTCCTCCGGTATAAGCCGTATCCCAGCCGACAGGCAGGTTCGGCCATTCTGTCCCTAAGGAGGTGAAGTCACCGTTGGTGATATAATTCTTCGGAGGTAAATCACCCGTTTTTACAAGCTTCACATTATCAAGGGAAAGTCCCTTTAAGCCAATATCTCCGGTGATAGTTACCGTTACCGACGTGTTTTCATTCACCGTAATATTCCCTAATTTTGCTCCTGTGCCCGCTGAAATAGAGCTTAATACATCGGCGGATGCCGAAACTCCGGTTCCGTTAGCCGAAAAGATAAGAGAATTAACCAGAGTAGCTGCGGAGCTGTTCAAGGTCACATCCGCAGTTAATTCATATACTCCAGGCTCCACATCGGCAATACTCTGGGAAAGTGTAAAGGTATATGCTGAATCTGCATAACCGATAAAGGTACCGTTCTCTCCCTTAATCGGGGACCAGCCATCTCCTCCGGTATAAGCCATATCCCAGCCGACAGGCAGATTCGGCCACTCTGTTCCTAAAGAGCTGAAATCGCTGTTGGTAAGAAGGTTAACCTCACCTATCTTATTCAGCTCCACGTTATCTACCATGAATACCAGACCTCCTGCCGGAGCATCCGCGTAAAAGCTGATGGTAATCTGGTGATTCCTTACTTCAATGGTTTTACTCAGGGAAATCGTCTTTTCCGCATCACTGGTATCAAGGAAAGTGGACGAGACGGTCAGCGAGCCGGAGGAAAGGCTCATTCTTGCGTCATTAAAGCCGCTCTTTACCCTCATCGTTGCTTTTAATGTATAAATACCGTTAGGAACCGTTAGTGTCTGCGAAAGCGTTCCCTGGTATGCATCGTTGCTCCAGCATACGAAAGCACCGTTTTCTATCTTATTGGCAACACCATCGGAAACAGCAAAGCCATCTGCGGTCCAATCGGTAAAGCCGCCGGAGAAGTCAGCATTCTTTGCGTAATTTTCATAAACCACACTCACCGGTTCTTCATTATCCGGTACCTGAACCTTCAAGGTAATACTGTCCGTACTAATCGGATCCCTGTTATAGTTGTGGTACAGAATGGAAGCGGATACGGCAAGGCTGTCCGTATTGTAGATTTTATCCTCTTTCTGGATGGTGTAGCTCCAGGTTCCATCCTCCTGTACAGGAATATTAATGGTCTTTGTACCTATTTTTAATGTGACATACTTCACATAGGCCGCCGTGCCCTCTACTGTATAAGGGAAAGAGGTAATTGTCTCTGCATCCTGTGTTGTCAGCTTTACTTGCGCAGTTGCCAGCTCCTCTACAAAATTAGCGCCCTTGATATCATCAAAATAGATTGTTCCGGTTTCAGAGCCGGAGCCTACCTTATTCGTATAAATAGAAAATGCTACAATATTTAAACTCTTATCCAGTCCTCCCTCTCTTGGATCCCAACTGGGTGCAACAAAGGAATCAAAGGGCATATAAAGCTCTGTAGGACCTACACCGTCCATGTAACCGATTGCTTCCCAGCTAAGTCCGTCGGAGGTCTGTATCTGGAAGGTCAGGGAATTGCCCGAGCCATCGCCCATATACCATAGCTTGAAGCCGTCATAATCCTTCAGATTCAGATAATCCATAGACTTTGTTGCCCCCGCATAGCCCTTGCCATTATAATTGTATTCCAGTTTAAGTCCATAGGAGCCCTCTGATTTTACTGCAGGATCCAGACTTAGGGTCAGGGCACCGCCGCCGGTATTTCTCGAATAAGCAGCCTGAAGCAGAGAATTCGCCCCATTATAGCCTTCATAATCATCTACCTTGGTCAGACTTCCTACATAGATATTATCCAGACTGATGCTTGATGTCCCAGAGCCCTTCATATAGCTTAGCTTCACACCGTAATTGCCGGTATAGAAGTTCGTTTTGTCAAGGCTGATGGCTACAGAGGAGGCTCCCTCTATGCCTATGGTAAAGTCCTTGATTGCACTGAAATCCCGCTCGGCATTTGCTGTGTCTGGGATTAAATCCTGGAAATCAAATTTCATCATAGCGCCTGTATTATCAGATAATACCTGAGTGGCTGTCCACACCACACCATTTCCATCGGTCAGGGATAAGGTCAGCTTATTACCTGATTTATCACCCTTCACCCATGCATATAATACGTCATAGCCGGAGAAATCTGCATTTGTCAGACTCTTCGTTACAGAAGAAGCATTCGTCTGGTAAGCTGCCGCTAATTTTGCATCACTTCCAAAGTAGAATTCACCGTCTTCCAGAACATTCGCCGGAGATTTATCCTGCATCGGAAGCCTCTTGGAGCCGGCCCCCACCTCTACAGAGCCGATCACAACAGCTCCCTTTGCCTCGGGGTAGGTAATTCTAAGATAACGTGTTGCTTCAGACACATCGACATTGGCATAAATATATTTCGTATAATCTCCTGCCACGGCCGTATCAGCCAGAGCAGCTACCATATTCCAGCTCACTCCGTCCATGGAGACTTCTACAACGGGTACCGCGCCATCCTTCTGGTATGCAGTTACACGGTAGGAGGTCATATCCGCTGCCGTTTTATAAATCAAGGCAGCAGAAGCATCATCCGTTGTGGCAAGTCCCGATACCTGTCCGTCCGTAAGTAAGGACAAGTTGGCAGATTTATAGGCATAGCTGGGAGCCTCTGCATCAAAGGATTCATCCTGAATCAATACATCCTTTGCCAGCTCCTGATACTGATACAGCTCACCTGCAGCACCGGTATAGGTATATACTGTCTTAACAGAATCCAGCATGCAGCCATTAGCTGCAGCTATATAAACTCTGGCGAAATAGATACCCTCCGGTAATTCGGCTACCTTATAGTCACTTCCCGAGCCTGTAACAGTTACTTCTTCATAAAGAATATCATCACCGGATACATAAACTCTCGGTGCAGCATCCGGGGTATTCTTTGTCTTAATTTCGATGGAAGTTATCGGAATTCTTGCACTATAGGTAATATATCCTTCCGTATCCGAGGTATTCTGGAGAACACCGCCGGATACCGTCACATTGGCTGAATGATCATAGCTGTATGTATTACGGATTTCCATAGGATTCTGGTCAGAGCTGGACACTGCAATCAGATCCAGATTATCCACGACCACATGCTGTGCCGACTCTGTAGTTACAACATTGGACCATAAGCCTACGCCCGCTTCATTGCAGGCTCTCAGACGATAAGAATAGGTCTTACCGGTGATTGCAGTTTCATCATGGTAACCCGCAATACAGGGAACGCTTTTATCTTCCCAGTTACGTCCGGAATCATAAACATAATCTGATTCGTCCGCAATCGTTACCCATTCACTATTGGAAGCAGCAGCGCCTTCCGTTCTCTGTATCTCATACCAGGCTCCGCCGACAACACCTCTCCACTGAATGTCACCCACTGTAGTGATCTCATACAGCAGCGGAGCCTCCTCTGTCTCCGGGGCAGGAATTGCCATCGCTTTTGCCGCTGTAATGTCAGCCGCCTTACCGTTGACAACCTGGGCATAAGCATAGATGGTACGAAGAATATTGGTTTCATCGTAATAGTCTCCGGAAGGGAAGCCCGGCCAATGATAAGCCGCCCAATTGCCCGGATCCTCCGGATGGAAGTAATAACCGTATCCGTCCTTATGGGCTCTTAAGCTCCACATCATCATACCATTTGTTCCAATCTCCAGACCGGTACTGAATACCTTCTCCACGCTGGAAGCACTGGTATAGGCACCGAATTCACCTAAGATAAATGGCTTGCCCGGCACCGGATTTTCGTTGTCATCGAACACCTGTGTCGTTCCATTATTAAAGGAAAGGGCCGTATCCTTCTTTAATTTTTCCGGATAGGAGCCGGTATAATAATGACTGCCCAGAATATCCACATTAGAGTCCTTTAAGGATTCTGCGGTGGCGTCCATCTTTCCGTCCAGTACCAGTTGACGGATGCCGGTGCTCTTTAAGTGAGCTGCGACCTCAGTTGTCCATGTCTGGGAAAACTTAGGAGCTGATGTGCTGTCATAGGCCGCAATTTCATTCCCTGTCTCCCAGCAGATAACCGCCGGATCATCCTTATATTTGATACCGGAAACCGTATTTACTCTTTCCATTAAATGAGAAATCATTTGTTCGAAATAACCGATTGCTGTCTCATTTGTATAGAATTGCCATGCATTTGAATCAAAGCCGGAGGATGTGTTGATTGTGATTCCTGCCAGACGGCAATAACCGTCAATACCTCCAACCCAATGCCAATGGTCTACCAACGGAATAATTACATGGATTCCATATTTGTTACAGATACTTAACAGACTGTCCAATTTATTCAGGGCATCCTCATTGTAAATCAGGTTACCTTCCGAATCGACACCTGTTACATAAGCGGTAGCCGCATTGGTTCCATTATAAACAGGAATGGTATAGGTTCTTGTGACATTCCCGCCCATTGCTTTAATGGTCTTAATGGCATTCGCCTGCTCCCATGCATTATCCGAGGTAGCCTGGGGATAATTCAGGGATACAAATTTCAATTCCTTACTGCCATCCATCAGCTTAGTGCCTTCGGCAGTGATGTAATTTGAAAAGGTTGTTACAAATTCCCTGCCGCCGGCAGTATCTAATGTAATACCGTACTTTGACAGAAAGGCCTGTGTTGTTGTCTGGCCGGAATTACCGCCGCCGCTGCTTCCGCTGCTGCCTGTTGATGTCCCGATGGCTGTTCCGGTTACTGTCTTGGTTGTTGCCGTTTCTCCCGAGCCTATGGTAACATTAATAGTAACATTACCCTGAATTGCAGGAACCGCAGCTTCCGATGCAACTGAAACTGTAGTTTTCTCTGCTCCTGAAAGGAGAACCAGCTCACATTTTTCAGTTGCTGTTACGGCAAGCGGAACACTTGATGTAATCTTTACTCCGGCAGCACCAATCGTTACCGGTATTGCCTGACTTGATGTACCGGTAATCTCTATGGATGCATCCTTGCTTACTACGAGTTCCTGAATAACACCGTTATTTACAACCTTGAGCTTTGCTCCTTCTGCAGTTGTCTCGATGGATACACTGGAACCGGCATCGATTACCACTCTTGCATCGGTATCATGTATCATCAATACATTATCCGAAGCTTTTTCCGTCCAGGTATCAGACTTGATATTCCAAATCTCAATCTTTTTGAATTTGGCATAGTTTGTTACGCTTGCATTCGGGGCATATACATCCAGCTTCTGATTTGTATCATTACCGGCCGCTATCGTAAACTCTTCTTCGGCATCGGTCTTCAGAGTTATCTGGGCTGCACCGCTTCCAAGCAGCGCACTCAATTCACCTTGAGTTGCAACAGTACCCGCAGCATCCACTACCTGAATCGTCACGGAATCCTTTGCTCCGCTGAGTGTAGTTGCCGTGATTGTTACCGTACCTTCCTTTAAAGCCGTGAACTTACCGCTTGCATCCGGTGAAGCAACGGAGGCATCGCTGGTTGTCCAGGTTGTCTTGTCATTGGAGGTGGAAGGTGTCAGTGTTCTGTTCAAATTGTATTTCTGTCCGACATTCAGTGCCGTAACCTTATTATTAATCTGAATTTTTGAAGCGCCCTTACGGATTGTAACCTTAGCCTTTAAGGTATAGGTCTTCCTGGGAGCTTTCACCTTAAGGGTAATTGTTGCAGTGCCCTTACTGACACCGGTTACAACTCCCTTCTGGCTAACCCTGGCAACCTTGCTGTCGCTGGATGTCCAGGTATAGGTTGAGCCTGCAATCTTGTTTTTAACATTAAAATCGTAGGTCTTTCCCACCAGGATTGTGCGTGATGTCTTACTAAGTGCAGGTGTCGATATTGCGTCTGCTACTGCGGGTGCAATAACAGCCACTGATAAAACAGCAATAAATGCGACGAGCAGCTTAGCAATTGATGATTTTAGTTTGTGTCCTTTCATCTCTTATCCTCTCCTTTTCATAATATTTACGCTTTGTAATCAGCGTTTGTATCCAATGACCCTTTTATCGTAGCATAAGGGTTTTCCTAAATTAATTACCCTGGTTTGTATTTATATACATTTTTTTAGTTGCATAAAAAATACGCCCTGTCAGGCTTTAAAAGCCATTCAGGGCGCATTTTCTTGTTTATGAGACTGCTTTATTCAAAACAGTCTTTTTTGATAAAGCTTTATGCCTTTATCGGCTTACTTGAAGCTGGGCAATTCGTTTCTGACAAGAACATTGGTTGCCCAATATAAATTCTGAATCGCCGAATTTGTATTACTGCTAAAGGTCAGCTCCGCCCAGCTCATACAAAATACCCATCTCGGCTGCGAAGCCAGCTGACTTGCCGTAGGAAGCACAGCGCACTCTCCGATTGCAATCGGTTTGTCGCCTGCTACCGAAAGTGCCGTGTTATATTTTTGTGTGGTAAATCCGTCTCCGTTGTATACGTCCAGTGCAAAGATATCCCAGTAATCATTGCCAGGATTATAAACGCTCCAGTTATAATCCAAATCCTGCATATCCCATACCCAGATCAGGTTGGTCAGGCCCTTGACATTGACCAGATAATCGTGTGTCAGTCTGTAAAGAGCTGCCGTACCGTTGCTTCCGGTTCTTCCTGCCCACCAGAACTGGCTCTGATTCATCTCATGGAAGGGACGGAATAATACGATTACTCCATTGTCTTTCAGATATTGAAGGTAGGTCGCATAGGTATCCAGCCGCTTCTTCCATGCGGTATTTAAGGTACCACCATCGGTAATCAGAGTGCTCCACTGTGAATCAGTCAGCTTGCTTACCACTCCGCCGTCCCAGTTCCCGGGCTCGGACTGTGTCGGAGGAACTACATGCATCATGATCTGAACGATAGAGCCGTTATCCCATTGCCTTTTACATTCATAGATCATAGTCCAGCGATTTGCCACATCCGAGGAAGAGAACAGGAAATCCCCGCTCCAAAGTCCCGGATATTGCCCGGTAATGGAATATGCTTTCTCTGTCTGTACATCCGGATCGGAATTAGGTTCTCTGTTATGGATTCCGATGACTGTTTTGCTTCCGCTGATGCTCTTTAAATAATCCAATACCTTATTGGTGCCTGTACTTCCACCTCCAGAACCGCTGCTCCCATAAATTTCAAATTCATATAAAGAAAATCCGTAGCTGGTTGCCCGCTTGATACAATAAACCTTCACATATCTTGCCGTTGCTGCCGTGAAAGAAATGGTCTGGGTTCCTCCCGTCGCACTGTAGTTGGAATAAACTGTTGTCCAAGTCGAATTATCTGTTGAGGTCTGCACCTGGAACTGTGATGCATAGGCCGCTTCCCAGGCAAGCTTTACCGAGGATACCGAATAATTTTTACCCAGGTCCACAATAATGTACTGGTAGTCGGCATAGGAAGAGGCCCATCTGGTGGTTCCGTTGGCATCCACCGCATAGGAGCCAGCATAAGAAGAGGATTGTGTCGATGATACTGTCACTGTTTTTTGGTAAGCCAAATTCTCACCCGCTGCGGAGCTTTTTGTTTCAGGAATAAGATTTGAAGCATAAACTAAAACTAGCATAAATGCTGTCCCCATAAGTAATTTAATTGCTCTTTTCATAAAACACCTCCATATGTTTGATACCCTAAGTTTATTATGGAGATATCCCTCTGTTCAATTGCAGTTTTTTGTATTTCTATACCATATTTTGTACAAAGCAAATTTTTGGTAAAGTATTCCACTTTTTTAATAGACCGTATCCCGGTATTCCTTGGGCGACATGCCCACCTTCTTCTTGAAGGCCCGGCCAAAGGATACAGCATCCTCATAGCCGACCATACATCCGATTTCGTAAACCTTGATTGTAGGATCCCTTAACAGCTTTCTGGCCATCCGCATTCTGACCTCCAGAAGATAATCAGAAAAATTCGTTCCCACCTCTGTCTTGAATAAATTACTGAAATAGGATGCATTCAGCTCTATGTAATCTGCCACATCATTTAGGGTAATACCTTCCTTGTAATGCTCTGAAATGTATTTCTTAGCCATTTCTATCCTGATTTTGCTGCGCTTTTCCCGCTCATTTCTGATGTAGTCGACGACATCCTTAATCACAGCGCTAAGGTAGGCTTTTAACTCATTGTAGGTATTGATATTCTCCAGATAAAACTGGTATTCATGGGCACAGCAAAGCAGAGCCTCCTGAAAATCCTTTACCCGAAGGATCAGTAAATCCATAAGCTCCCTCATATATCGCCGGAATTTGATGGCCTTGATATAGCCCAGATCTAAAAATATAGCATCAATTATTTTCTTGCAGTTAATATAATCATATAACTCAATATACTGGGTCAGCTTGTTTAAATTAGGCTCCAGATTGTAATTTAAATCGATTGTCTTATCCTTCACCTCGTTATAGGAGATGCAGTGGCTGCGTCCCAGATAGAATCTTGCTTCCGCGGCATCCAGCGCCTCCTGGTAGGCCAGCTTTGCGTTCTCAAGCCCTATAGATACGTTTCCTGCACCAAGGGTATAGGTGGTATCTGCTATCTCCGCCTTACAAAGCTCCTGATAAAGCTCATGGGAAATCAGGGAGGGGCTTATCTCCTCCGATGCGGATATGAGATAAACAATTTCCGTCCGGTTAATATATTGGAGCAGCCGATAGTCCTCCTGCCCCTTCTTCCATTTCTCGATGTGGTGATATATCTTATCCAAGGCTCCCGCGTATTCCATATGCTCCAGATTTTGCTTGTAAAAATTGTCAATACGGCATATCATCACAAAATAATAATCCTGGTCCAGATTTACGCCTGCTTTTTTTAGATTCTTCTCTTCCTCGACTTTATTTTTCATGGGATTATGAAATAATTGATTTAAGGTAGCCGCAACAAACAATTGATGGCTTTCCTTACGGTTGTTTTCCATCTCCGCCTCATAATCTACGGCTTCCTGTATCTTCTTTAAAATCTCAAGAAATTCATTCTTATTAATCGGCTTTAACAGATAATCCACCGCTCCGTCCATGAAAGCGCTTCTTACATACTTGAATTCATCATAGCCGCTTAACACAATGATCTTCATTAGCTGAAATTTCTCTTTCTCCCTGACTTGCTTGATTAATTCCAGCCCATCCATAACCGGCATACGAATATCCGTAATCAGTAAATCAATAGAATCACTGCATTGCTCCAGCCCTTGCAGTGCTAATTCTCCGTCAGAGGCTTCACCGACTACCGTGCAATTAAGATCGCTTTTTTCAATGATACTTCTTAATCCCATTCGAATGATTTCATCATCATCTACCAAAAAGATATTCATAATTATGCCTCCAAAAGAGTAATATTGATTACTTTATCTCCTGTTCCGTTATTAATTATAACGGATAACACTTGCGTTTACAACTTATTTTTTGTACAATAGTTACAAAGCTACTTACTTAGCTTGTATTTTACTTATCCCTTTGAAAGGATTGGAAGCCATGTTTAAAAAACCCATTCATTTTTTTAACAACAAACCCATTTTCTTCCGGCTGTCTTTTATCATGCTGATTGTATTTGTTGTCATGCTTGCCATTTCATATATGAATTTTACGGCCTTTACCTCCGAAAAACAGTCTTCCACCTTCACAATCGTAAGTCAGACTGACCATCAGGCTATCAGTAAAATTGATGATTACCTTATGGATATCAGCAATATAACAAAGATTCCCCTGACCTACAAGCAGGCGGACAAAACCTATCTTCGCAGCCTTGATAATTTTAACATCACCAATTCCATGACGCTGGAGTTTCAGAAAATGAGTGAGCAAATGTTTGAAGAAATTCTGGCCTATAAGGCAAATGTGGATTCCTGCTATGTTTTTAATTTATCCGGTGTCGGTGACTACAAGGTGCGGACTCCCATCTTCCGCGTTATGAATCCGGTGGACAAGTCCTGGTTTCAGGAGAGTATCGAGCTCTTCGGAAAGCCGGTCATCGTTGACACCTACGAATTCCCCTATGTCTCGAATAATAAAGGTCCCATCTATGTATTCGGTATCGCAAGGGGCATCGTCCGCTTTGAAAGCAGCAATGTGATCGGAGTTCTTTTGGTCAATACCAAAATTGATTTCTTTCGTGACCTATGCGAAAATATGAAGCTGACCTCGGGCCACCGTATCCTGATCCTGCATGACGATTATGTTATCTATGACACGCAGGAGGCGAACATTGCCAAGGATGTCTCCAGCGATATCTCCGATATTAACTGGGGTCTGGCCAGCGAGCATAAAACCCTGACAATTGACGGTACAAAATATATGGCCTCTTCCCTGTTGTCAGACTACAGCGGCTGGCGGCTGATCAGCCTCATTCCTTATGATGAAATGTTCCGCGATTTGAAGGGTATGCAGTTGTCCAATATCATCATCACCACCCTGTTAATTATATTTTCCTTGCTGCTGATCTTCGTGGTATCCTCCCAAATCGTATATCCGTTAAAGAGACTGGTATCCTTGATGAAGCTGGCGGAAAACGGGGATTTCAACGTAAAAATCAATATCCACAGCAAGGATGAAATTGGTGTATTGTCAAATTCCTTTAATTCCATGACCAGTAAGATAAACAGCCTGATTCAGGAGGTGTATGTGGAACAAATCCGACAGAGTGAGCTGGAGCTGCAGATGCTGCAGTCACAAATCAATCCCCATTTTATCTATAATACCCTGGAGTCCATCAGTATGATGGCAACCATCCATGATGACAATACCACCTCTGAAATGGCCTCCAACCTGGGCAGTATCCTGCGATACGGCATCAATAAAAACAAAACCGAGGTGACAGTAAGCGAGGAGCTGGACAATCTTCAAAAATATATTTCCCTGCAGGATATCCGGTTTCATTCCGTATATCAGATTAAAATCGAGGTTGATCCCAATCTGCTTGTCATTCATATCATCAAGCTGATCTTACAGCCCATTGTCGAAAACGCAATTTATCATGGCATGAAGGATATCCGCTCCGGAGGCGAGATTATAATCAAGGGCTATAAGCGGGACAAGAATATTCTGGTGTTTGAGGTAAGCGACAACGGAAAGGGCATGTCGGAGAAGCTAACCAAGGACTTAAATGATTATATTAATGATAAAAATAATTCCTTCAACAGTATCGGGCTGCGCAATGTCAATAAGCGGATTAAAATCAGATATGGAGAGGATTATGGCCTGGTAATCCAAAGCTCACCTGAAGCAGGCACAAAGGTTATCATCACCCTTCCCCTGGAAAATAAATAAAAAAGAAAATTTTAGAGTTTTTGCAATGATGCGGGCGTTTGATAACTCCGCCCATCATCTCCTGCAAAGCTCTAAAATTTTTATTGTCCCGGCATAAAGCCCGCCATATTATTCCTTCACGGCTCCCTGGGTCAGACCGTTGTAGATGTTTTTCTGCAGCAGCAGGAAAATAATAAGTGTCGGTAGAATCGTTATTACAATGCCCGCACATATAATCTGCCACTGGGTACCGTAAGGGCCTTGGAAATTGTAGAGAGAAGTGGAAATTACCATTAATTTTCTGCTCGTCATATACAGGAACGGCGTATAGAAATCATTATAAATATTAACTCCCTTGATAATAATGACAGTAACAATCGCCGGCTTTATCAAAGGGATAATAATCTTGAAAAACACCGTAAAATAAGAGGCTCCGTCAACAATTGCAGATTCGTCCAAGGAAACCGCAATATTTTCTAAAAACTGCAGGAAGATATAAATTGCAATAATATCCGTTCCTATATAAAGCAGGATGACAGAGGCTCTGGTATTCACCAGATTCAGGGTATTCATAATCTGATAGCAGGTAACCTGCATCGTTACTGACGGCACCAGAGTCGCAATGAGAAATGCGGACTTTACAAGCCCCTTTGCTTTAAAGTCAAACCGGTTTAATACATAAGCCGTCATTGTTCCTGTCAGTATCGTTCCGATCATGGAAATAAGCAAAATAACCGCCGTGTTAAAAAAGCCCACCAGCATCCTGCCATCAACGAAGGCTCTGACGTAGTTTTCAAAATTCAACAAATTCCCGGGCAATTCCAGTGTTCCGCTATTTCTGAATTCCTCCTGAGTCTTAAAGGAAATCAGAAAAACAACAACCAAAGGTATTACAGCTACAAAGGCCGCCAAAACCAGCGATGCATATTTAAGAAAATTTATCGTAATCTTTTTTAGCTTCATCTGTTCTTACCCCTTTTCTCGCGAAAGCAATATTCCTGAATGGCAGTAATCAGTAAAATCAGAAGCAGAAGCACCGTTGCCATGGCGGAGGCCAGGCCAACCTTTTTAAACTTAAATGCGGTTTGAATGGTCTGAATTACAAAGGTTGCTGTACCGTTGGAACCATTTGTTATAATATACGGAATCTCAAATACACTGATTGCACCCTTGACTGCCAGAATCAAGTTCAGGCTGACCACTGTTTTAATACTTGGCAGAATGATGTAACAAAACTGCTGCCACCGGTTGGCACCATCCAGGCTGGAAGCCTCATATAGATTGTTGTCTATGGATTGGATTGCCCCGATGAACATTATCAAATTCTGCCCCATATAGCGCCAGATTGAAACAAAGCTTAGGGATATATTGTTAATGCTTCTGTTCTTCAGCCAATAGGGTATCGAATCCATAGGGACGCCGAGCAGCTGCAGCAGCGTGTCCAGGGTACCCATTCTTTTAAAGAAATATAAAAAGACAAATCCTATGGCAACCCCGTTAATAAGATACGGGAAAAACAGCACTCCCTTGAAGATATTGCCCCCCTTTAATTTGAAGCCCAACAGAGTGGCAAAATACAATGCCAGTGCCATCTGTATAAATGCACCCACAAAATAATAGATACTGATTTTCAGCGTGGCGAAATATTCCGGCCTCGTAAAGACTTCCTTGTAATTATCCAGTCCGATAAATTCTCTGTCTCCAAGGTAGCCCATCTTGTAGAAGCTGAACTGAAGCATCTTTGCAAAGGGTAAATAGGTAAATACAAAAAGCAAGGTCAGGGGTACCAGCAAAAAGATAAATAGTACCATCCACTTCTGCCCCTGTCTGCTTCTTAGCCAATGCTTAAAGTTATATTTTACTGCTTGCTTTCCGGCATTCATGCTTTCCTCCATAACACCGCTTTGCGGCATTTTTCATATATTCTGTCAAGAATTAGGGACGTAGCCTGTAGCACTACGTCCCTCGCCCTTCCTGCATTTTACTTATTTAATTCCTTCCGCTTTCTGAGCGTTGCTCCATTTCTCGTTCCAATCCTTCATGATATCATCAAAGCTTTCTCCGGTTAAGCCAATGGCAGCTTCGATAATTCTTGCCTTCTGCTCATTGGAGGTTAGGCCGACCTCCGATTCGTCATTGATTTTATCAAAGAGACCTTCGTTTTCTGCGGTCGCAGGCGCGCTCGCAATCAATTCCACATTTGCATCGACAAAATCCTGTAAGGTTACCGGCAACGAGTCTGACTTTAATACGGAAATAGAACCCTGGGACTGTGCATAGCCTGATTTTGTGATTAACCAATTAATATATGCTTTGGAAGCAAGGATATCATCCTCGGAGCTCTTTGCGTTAATACCAAAGCAATAATCTGCAGCGGCAGTTGCATATTGCTTGCCGTTTACTGTAATCGGGAAAGGCATATAGCCAATATCATCCGGATTATCAGCCTGATCCTGCATCTGAACCACTGACCAGGAGCCAAGTGCCATGGCACCGATTTCACCGCGTCCTAACATACCCTTACAGGCTTCCCAGTCGGTTGTGGTAGGATCATCTTCAATCAAGCCCTTATTTGCCAGGTCATACATCAGCTTATATACAGTATAATGTGATTTTCCTGCCACGAAGGGATTTTCTTCTCTCGGCAATACATTATTTCTGTAATCGGCATCCCCTGTTGCTCCGCCAAAGGCATAATCCTCCCATGCGCTTAACGGCCAGCCTGCGGCATAGTTTGTATAATAGGGAATAGCATCCGTATTATCCTTAATCTTTTGCATAGCCTCCAGGAATTCTTCGGGAGTTGTTGGAATCTTTGTAACACCGGCCTCTTCAAATACCTTCTTGTTATATACAACACCCTGTGCCGTACATGCCCAGGGCATTCCGTATACCTGTCCGCCGCTTGCTTTCTCTGTCACAAAATTATAGGTGGGCTCCAGCTCCTCCACACTTCCGAAGGATACAAAGTATTTTCCCAAATCAGCGGTTGCCACTGTCTTCGGAATCATACAGATATCGCCCCAATCCTCTGTTGTCAGACGGATTGTAATATCTTCCTCATAATTTGTCATTGCTTCGTATTCCACTTTGACATTCGGATAAATTTTATTAAATTCTGCTATGTAATCCTTATATACTGTATCAATTAAGTCCGTACGGTTTGTAAATACCGTGAGATTCGCTTTAATGTCAGTCGAAACCTCGCTTCCAAATGCCGTCTCAGTCTTCCCGTTCTGCTTGGAGGTGTCTTCTGCTTTGTCTTTACTGCATCCAACCAGACTCATGACAAGCATAGAAAATATTAATAGACTTACTAACATCTTTTTCATAATATACGATCTCCCTATTTTTTTATTCGCTGCAGCTCAATAAATATCCTAGACTATTTTTTTCACAGATAACACAACCGTATTTTGTTTTTCTATACATTTTTTTACTAAACTAGAATTTATTACAATAAAAAAGTGCGGACCGGTTAAGTCCACACCCTCAAGCTATGCTTTCAGCTAATACATGGCATCATTCTTCAATATCTGTGCCATATCACTTTGTCTAAGTTTTCTGCCTCCGATATAATAGGCTGCTCCTACAGCCCCCAGTATGATTACCGCAAATACTGTCAGAGGTATTACCGGCATCTGCTCTATGAATTCTATAGGATCCAGATAGCTTGCATTCACTGCAAACACCACAAACAGAAGATTAAAGGGAATACTGATTAATAAGGGCTTTACTCCGACACGAACGGCTTCCGCCAACAGAAGCTTCTTCATCCCCCCGGGAGTCATACCCACGGATAAATATCTTGCAAATTCACGCTTTCTCTGGTACAGAAAACCCAGTGTGTTGGAGAATACACTTGCAATACCGATACAGGCAAGAAGTCCGCATAAGGTCCCGGTCAAAAGCAGATAGCCTTTACTCACCGCCTCATTAAAGGCCTCCTCCTCTGCCCTGCCTTCCAGCGTATAGTCATAACGCTTCTCCAAAAGTGCGCTCAATTTTTCCTGGATATCCGCCCCTTTGTCCGAAGAATCCGTTGTGATATTAAAATACATCTCATTTCCGCTCTCATAAAAGGGGTCTACCTCACTTATGTAGGTACTTTCCGACAGGATTTGAACCAGAGAATAATTATTATATTCCTCCCGCAAATTCGGAGTCTGGTCCGTATAGGCACCGATTTTCAGGGAGAAGCCCCCGGTTGCAGACTCCGTATCGGTAAACAGAGCAAGCCTTCGGTTCTCCTGTGTCGTGAGGAAGGGAATGTATTGCTTATATCTGAAATTGCTGTTTTCACTATCCCATATGGTGTTCACAGCTACGCCGGCCGGTTCCCCTAAGGCCCCGGCGGCCACTCCTGCATCACTGCAATACTCTTCAAAGCTTCCATCATCTAATATAATCAAGGGAACTTCAATCAGATATTCCCCGCTTTTTTCCGCCGTATCCTCCTTAAGCTTTGTAATGCCTCCCAGGGACCTTAATTCGTCGCTTTGCATCTCCTCCGTCAGGTATGTATAGGCGGTTTCCTTACGATAGGCGGTACATGCAAGGACCCCGGAGATGTTCCTGATGCTGTCCAGCAGCTCCATATCCTGGCTGTCCATATTCCTGACTGTCACCATAAAGTCCCAAGTGTCTTTGTAGCGCTCAAAATAGGTATGCTTGGT
The DNA here is from genome assembly GCA_023407175.1 of Bacillota bacterium. Next base: position 40,122 of record JAEYMU010000058.1, on the reverse strand, counting down.
GCTGATCCCTGACAGGGTCATAAAATCCAGAAAAATACTGAACACCAGAAATGCCAGGCCGAGTGACAGGGCAGAGGTCCGGTAGGCTTTTTTTCTCGCCTGCATGGATTTTACAGCCAATTCACCTTCCAGACCAAACAGCAGGGGCAGGAGAGATTTTTTCTTTTTCTTCCCTGTCGACTCACCCGCATTTCCCCTGATTGCCTCCATAGGGCTTAGCTTGCTTAATTTTCTTGCAGGCAGCCACGCTGACAGCAGCACCGTAAAAAGGCATATAAAAATTGTAACCAGGAATACCGCCGGACTATAGTGGAAGGCGGCACCTGCTTCCCCTAAGGCCACGGTAATATGATTGGCAAACTTCAAAAACAGCAGGCACAGGCCCAGACCTGCACCAATTCCGATCAGCACCGGAGCTGTACACAGGATAAATGCCTCCTGCATCAAAGCAGTTCGTATCTGTCTCGGTGTAGCCCCCACGCTTTGTAAAATTCCCAGCTGCTGTATCCTCGTATTCATAGATACTCCGAAGGCACTGCGTATAATCAGTAACAGGGAAAAGCAGGCCGCCAGCATAACCAGCACGTAAAATGTCAGTAACAGAGGCGGATTCTTTTTTTCCTCCGGGGAAAATATAAAATATTCAGATAGAAGCTCATTATGAAACAATATCTTAGCATTGCCCTTTTCAGTGTCCAGACCTATCTTACGGGCAATCTGGGGCAGCTCCTTATAAATACTTCTCCAATGGTTAAAATAGACGGATACCACAGTCTTCCCGCTCGTATCGTCCATTTCAAATATTACTTTTTCTACGTTGGAAAAGCTCTCGATTGTTTTGATATCATCCTTAGAAATACTACCGACTAATCTTCCCTGCCAGTCTCCTTCCTTTTGGATCAAACGTGCTATATTATCAGCCCACATATTATAAAATACTCCGCATATCAGCGAAATGAAGAGTGAGGCTATGAGGGCCGCAACCATAATGGATATACTGGTTGATTTATTATTCTTTATATGATTCATGGAATACTCTTTCCACATTGTCATTTACCTCCCGGTATTACAAATGCTTTGTGTCAGCCAGTATCAGCCCACCTTTTTATCCGATATCATCTGCCCGTCCTCTATGGTAATAATTCGCTCTGCCTCCAAAGCAATATTCTCGTCATGTGTAATTAGAAGAATGGTTTGTTTTAGATTCCTGTTGGAAAGCTTTAATAGCTCAACAATTTCTCTTGAGTTTTTCTGGTCAAGATTTCCGGTGGGTTCATCAGCCAGAATAATTGCCGGACGATATAACAGGGAGCGGGCAATGGCGGTTCTTTGCTGCTGCCCTCCCGACAGCTGGCTCGGCATACAATCCAGTTTATCCTCCAGCCCCAGGGAAGCAATAACCTGGTTAAAATACTGCATCTCCGGCTTTCGTTTATCCAGCAGCATCGGAAGCAGGATATTTTTCCTGACCGTAAGTGTCGGTATCAAATTATAAAACTGATAAATCAGCCCTACCTTTCTTCGTCTGAAAATAGCTGCAGCGGTAGCATTCAAAGTGGACATATCCAGATGATCAATCCATATTTTCCCCTCGGTCGGCCGGTCCACGCCCCCCAGCAAATGAAGCAGGGTCGATTTACCGGAGCCGGAGGCTCCCATGATCGCTATAAATTCTCCCTGTTCCACGTTAAAGCTTAAATCATTCAGGGCCGTCACCTGATTGGCCCCTTTTCCGTATATTTTAGTAATACCCTCGCACCTAAGAATTTCCACGCCGGTTCCTCCCTTCAGATACTGTTACAAGCATAATAGCATGCTAAAGTGACAACTCAGTGACTGTAAAATCTTACGGTAAAGCACGCTCCGCCCTCCGGCAGGTTTTTGCAGCGGATGATCCCATTTTGCAGCTCTATGATGGAACGGGCAAGGGACAGCCCTATTCCAATCCCTTCCTTGCAGGCTCCGTCTCCCCGGTAGAAACGCTCGAAAACATGGGGAAGGTCCTTTTCCGAGAAGCCTGTACCGTTGTCACTTATAATGATTTCTGTATAAAGAGGGTTTTGCGAGTAATTAATCGTAATGCTTCCTCCCCGGGGAGTATGCTCTGCACAGTTTTTCAACAGGTTGATAAAAGACTCGGCGGACCATTCCATATCCCCCTGAAATACCGCCTCAGGGTTATTGGGCAGGGAGACTTCAAGCTCTTTTTCCATGATGATATCATCCAGGGCTTCCACCGATACCTGCAGCAGGGTGTAAACATCGATCTGCTGCTTCTCCAGCTTAAGCACCCCGGCATCGATCCGTGAAAGTGTCAGCAGGGCTTTTGCCAGCTGCTCCAGGCGCAGGGTCTGCTTTTTTATCCTTCTTACATGCTTTTCATCCCATTCCTGTTCTAACAACTGGGTCATGATGGAAATAGAGGTAATGGGTGTTTTAATCTGATGCGATATATTGGCCAGATTATCGGCAAAGTGCTCCCTGGCCTGCAGGGCAGCATCCTTGGTCTGGCGAAGATTCGTTACTGTTTTATATATTTCATCCTGCAAAGGTGCGAATGCATCCTCTATGGGCTGCAAAATCCCCGCACTCTCCGACACAAGGACTTGTGTGTGGAGATGTTTATGGCTCGCTTTTTGCGGGACATTCTTCATACTTTCGCCCAGATTGATTTTCTCCAGATAGCCGGTCAGTTCAGCGATACGCTTTTTGTATCTTCTTCTCAAAGACAGAAATAACAGGCACAGCAAAAATCCGCAAAGCAGGGTGGAGGCTGCGCCGTAGCCTATGATACGGGCTTCGTAAGGAACAGCGAAGCTTTCCTTATCATAGCCATAGCCAGAAAGAAGCCCGCTGCTATGCTCCCTTTGAAGGCTCCCCTCCCTTATAAGTCCTATAATCTCCTGTTCTTTTTCAGGATACCTGGATACCATTTGCTGCGCCACGGAAGATAACAGGCGGAACTGATGCGCGGAATAAAAATTGGCAGTAAGCAATGCTGCGATAGAGCTGCTGATCAGCGCGCTCAGCAATAGGATCAGCATAACGGTAACCGCATTTTTCCTGTTCATGCCTGCTCCTCCTCCATTCGGTATCCAAAGCTTCTCACTGTCTTGATACACCTTGGATTATGAAGCTTTTCCCGAAGGCGCTTCATCGTAACCGTCAGTGTATTGTCATTGACAAAATTTCCGTTTACATCCCAGATTAGTTCCAGCAGTCTTTGCCTGGTCAGCGTATGGTTTTTATTTTCCATCAGAATTAACAGCAGCTGATATTCCATTACACTTAAGCCTATTTCTTTCCCTTCATAAAAAACCTGGAGCTTATTTTTATCAAGGCAGACCGGTCCGCAGGTCAGCCTCGTCTCACAGGCCTTACCCGTCCTTCTTAATATGGCACATATCCTGGAATACAGCACCTCAAGCTCAAAGGGCTTTACCATATAATCGTCGGCTCCGTTATGAAACCCCTGTACCATATCTTTACTGTCTCCTCTGACCGTAATAAAGATAACCGGAAGTTCTCTCCACTTACTGCGTATCCATTGACACAGCCTGTCCCCGCTGCCATCCGGCAGGTTCCAGTCAATCAGGATTAAAGAGGGCAGCCGCTCCTGCAAAATTCTTTTTGCTTCCTCTACAGAGGCTGCCGTACTCACCAACAGATTTTTGCTTTGTAGATAGCTTTTAACACCCTCGGCTATGTCCCTGTCATCCTCAACATAATAAATATGATATTTCATTCCAATATCCCCTTTATCCTCCATTTAAAAAGCTTCCCTACACTTCGAGAAACCCTTCGCAAACCGGTTTTTCTAGGGTATGTCTAAAAACTGCTTGTGCCGGCTTCCATATCTTTCTTATATCATTAATCCCTGGATATTTCCATCATTATTTTCACTGCCGGCGTAATTAAAGGTAAATGTGCAGAAAAAAAGCGTACTGCGGGCTCCGCTGTACGCTTTTACAATTACCTTTATCATTATATATTTGCAGAAACGGTTATATTACTGCCTTCAAATATTGACTTAACCTCCTGGATCAGCTCCCTGGACGGCTCCTTTGTATCGGACAGGGTATATTCCAGCCCCAGCTCCTTCCATTTGTACTCACCCATCTTATGGAATGGAAGCAGCTCAATTTTAGAAACATTGGGATAATGCTTCAGATCGTCCGACAGCCTTTTAATACTGCCTAAGTCATCCGACAGGCCGGGAACTAAAACATAGCGTATCCAGGTATTCATATTATGGTCTCGCAGATAATCCAGTAATTGAAGTGTGGGTTCCAGAGGCACTCCTGTGATTGCTTCGTAAGCTCTCGCCTCATAATTCTTAATATCCAGCAGGACGATATCGGTATAACCCAGAAGCTCCTCCACATAGTTATTCCATACATAGCCGGAGGTATCAAGCGCTACGGAGATACCCTGCTGTTTTACCAGCTTACATACTTCAATCAAAAACTGTGCCTGTAATAAAGGTTCTCCTCCGGTGAAGGTTACGCCGCCCTTTGAAAATTCCATATAGGATTTATAGTTAAGAATTTCGCCGGCAAGCTGCTCAGGCGTATACCAGATACCCTTGTCAACCTCCCAGGTATCCGGATTATGGCAGAATTTACAGCGCAGCGGGCACCCCTGCATAAATACAACAAAGCGTATACCGGGGCCATCCACGGTTCCAAAGCTTTCCAAAGAATGTATTCGTCCAGATATGCTCATATTAACCTCCCCCTTTTTTTCAGTTTATCTCTCGTGGAAGGTCCTATGAATAACATCCAACTGCTGCTCCCGATTCAGCTTAATAAAATTAACCGCATAGCCGGATACTCTTATGGTAAGCTGAGGGTATTTTTCCGGATGCTCCATTGCATCAAGCAGGGTCTCACGGTCAAATACATTGACATTGATATGATGACCTCTGCTATTGAAATATCCATCCAACAGTCCGACCAGGTTATCCACTCTCTCCTGTATATTCTTCCCAATAGCCTTGGGAACGATGGAGAAGGTATAGGAAATACCATCCTCGGCATGCTTATAGGGCAGCTTTGCAACAGAGGACATGGATGCAATGGCCCCCTTCTTATCCCTTCCATGCATCGGGTTGGCTCCCGGTGCAAAGGGTTCTCCCTTTTTACGTCCGTCCGGAGTGCTTCCTGTCTTCTTACCGTACACTACATTGGAGGTAATTGTCAAGACGGATAAGGTCTGCTTTGCCTCACGATAGGTCTTTACCTTACGGAGCTTATTCATAAAACGTTCTACAATATTAATCGCGATTTGGTCCACACGGTCATCGTTATTACCGAAGGCCGGATATTCTCCCTCAATTTCATAATCCACCGCCAGACCGGCTTCGTTACGGATTACCTTTACCCTCGCATATTTAATTGCCGAAAGGGAGTCGGCTACTACGGAAAGTCCTGCGATACCGCAAGCCTCCGTACGGAGAATATTGATATCATGAAGTGCCATCTGAAGCCGTTCATAATTATATTTGTCATGCATATAATGGATGACATTTAAGGTATTGATATACAGTTCAGACAGCCAATCCATCGTCTGGTCAAACTTTGACATAACCTCATCATAATCCAGGTAATCCCCTGTAATCGGTGCAAACATAGGTCCTACCTGGTCGCCGTAGATTTCATCCTTACCTCCATTGATGGCATACAGCAGTGCTTTGGCAAGATTAGCTCTGGCTCCGAAGAACTGCATCTGCTTGCCGATTCTCATGGCGGATACGCAGCAGGCAATTCCGTAATCGTCGCCCCATACCTCTCTCATGATATCGTCACTCTCATACTGGATGGAGCTGGTATCAATGGAAACCTTGGAGCAGAATTTCTTAAAGGGCTCCGGCAGGCATACGGACCAAAGAACCGTCAGGTTCGGCTCAGGGGCAGGTCCCAGATTGTACAGGGTATGCAGAACACGGAAGCTGCTCTTGGTTACCAGAGTTCTTCCGTCCATTCCCATGCCGCCGATGGATTCCGTTACCCAGGTAGGGTCGCCGGAGAACAGGTCATTATAGGAGGGGGTACGAAGGAAACGCACCATACGAAGCTTCATGACAAACTGGTCTACCAGCTCCTGAATCTCCTCCTCGGTCATACTGCCGTTTCTTAAATCCCTCTCATAATAGATATCCAGAAAGGTTGATACCCTGCCAAGACTCATGGCTGCGCCGTCTTGCTCCTTAATTGCCCCAAGATATGCAAAATAGGTCCACTGGGTAGCTTCAAAGGAGTTTGCCGCAGGATTACTGATATCATAACCATAGGATGCAGCCATCTGCTTTAACTGCTTCAAAGCCTTAATCTGTTCAGATAATTCTTCCCTTAAACGGATGTCGGGGGATTCCAGAATCGGTATTTCAAGCAGCTTCTTCGCATGAATTTTTTCTTCAATTAAGAAATCCACTCCGTATAAGGCAACCCTGCGGTAATCGCCGATGATTCGTCCGCGTCCGTAAGCATCCGGAAGACCTGTGATAATTCCTGTATGTCTTGCCTTCTTCATGGCATCAGTATAGGCATCAAATACTCCATCATTATGTGTTTTCCGGTTCTCGGAATAAATTTCCTCTGTTTTCTTATCCAGCGTATATCCATAGGCCTCAAGGGCGTTCTTCACCACCCGGATTCCTCCGTTCGGCATAATACCGCGCTTTAAGGGCTTATCGGTCTGAAAGCCTACGATTATCTCCTTCTCCTTATCCAGATAGCCCGCTTCAAAAGCAGTAATGGTTGAAGGAACCGAGATCTCGGCATCAATAATTCCCTTCTTTGCCTCCTCCTGCATAAGCTCCATCACCTGCTGCCATAGCTGCGAGGTTTTTTGCGTAGGTCCGCTAAGAAAGGTATCATCACCCTCATAGGGTGTGTAATTATGTTGAATGAAGCTTCTGACATTTACATCTGTCATCCAGCTTCCGGGTTGAAAATCGCGCCATTCCTGTCTCATAGTTTACCTCATTTCTTTCTGCGCTGCTTAAAGCCTCACCTGCAAGGCTTTGTGCATATCAAGTTTGTGCGCACAGCGCTGACACAAGCTTGATGCCATCTTTGGCATTTAGTATTTATTGTTTCCGATTTTCTTATTACAACTTCATCATAATGTACCTTTATTTTTTTGTCAATATAAACTAATAATAGTAATTACTATTGATTTATGTTATTTTTATTACTATTGCACTACTTTTTTTGGGGATAATAAAATAACTCATGTATATTGCACTACTTTTTTAGAAAATGATAAAATCTCTCAAATAATTTTTTCAGCATTTCACAAAGCAGCTTGTAAGACAAAGAATTATAAAACCGGTATAAAAGCCAGGAGGATGCCCTACCGATAAAAGCCCCGATGCAAAATTCATGCCATCGGGGCTTCTTCCTATCAACTTATTCAATTTATAAATTTGTATAGCCCATCAAACTTGCATCTACAGCCTTGGCTACCTCTCTGCCTTCACCGATCGCCCATACAACCAGGGACTGTCCGCGGCGCATATCACCTGCCGCAAACACCTTATCTATGTTGGTTTTATATTTACCAGCCTCGGTCTTCACATTGGTTCTGCCGTCAAGCTCTACTCCAAAGGCCTCTGCTACATAGCTCTGGGTTCCAAGGAAACCGGCTGCAATGAGTACAAGGTCGACTTCAACCTCCTTCTCACTCCCGGAAACCGGAACCAGATTATTACGCCCCGATACTTCATCGAATTTACTCTCGAGCTGCACTGTAATTGCCTTGCAGACATTACCATCCTTATCGGCGATGAATTCCTTCACAGTTGTCAGATATGCACGGGGATCACTGCCAAACAAGGCAGCAGCCTCCTCCTGGCCGTAATCGGTTTTGCATACCCTCGGCCACTCCGGCCAGGGGTTATTCTCTGCCCTCTGGTCCGGAAGCTGGGGCATCATCTCAAGCTGCAGAACCGATTTTGCACCCTGGCGGATTGAGGTTCCCACACAGTCATTGCCGGTATCGCCGCCGCCGATGACAAGTACCTTCTTTCCTTTTGCTGAAACAGTAAATGTCTTAATCTCTTCCACAAGGGAGGTTCCTGCCTCCAGCAAATCCTTTGTTGCAGACTTAAGGAAATCCACCGCAAAATAAATCCCCTTGGAATCCCTTCCCGGAACCTTGATATCTCTGGGATTGGAGGCTCCACAGGCAAGAATGACACTGTCAAATTCCTTAAGTAGCTTGCTTGCTTTATAATCAACACCCACATCCACACCGGTTATGAAGGTTACACCTTCCTCCTTCATAAGATTTACTCTGCGCTCAATGATATGCTTCTCCAGCTTCATATTCGGGATGCCGTACATCAGCAAGCCGCCGATCCGGTCGGAACGCTCAAATACGGTAACGCTGTGGCCTCTTTTATTCAACTGGTCCGCCGCTGCAAGGCCTGAGGGGCCTGAGCCGATGACCGCAATCAGCTTTCCTGTTCTGATTGCCGGAGGATTGGGTTTGATATAGCCTGCCTCAAAGCCGTATTCTACAATTGCATATTCATTTTCCTTAATGGTTACCGGCTTGCCGTTCAAGCCGCAGGTACATGCGGTTTCGCAAAGCGCCGGACATACTCTTCCCGTAAATTCCGGAAAGTTATTGGTCTTTAACAGACGGGACAAAGCCATCTTCATATTTCCACGGAACAGCTGGTCATTCCATTCCGGAATTAAATTGTTGATGGGGCAGCCGGAAGCCATACCGTTTAATATCATACCGGACTGGCAGAAGGGTACTCCGCATTCCATACAGCGGGCTCCCTGTGTTTTTCTCTCCTCCATGGAAAGAGGCTGATGGAATTCATTAAAATGCTTTATTCTATCTCTGGGTGCTTCGGCTGTTGTCTCTGTTCTGACATATTCCATAAATCCTGTTGGTTTTCCCATATTATCCTCCATTCTGCCGCAAACCTGCGAATTTGGGCGGCAGCACAAATTTGCCGTGTGAATTATGCACTTCAATAATTCACACTAACTCCTTTATTCTGACTATTTCCTGGTGTTGGCATAAAATGCTTCAATCTGTGCCTGCTCGCTGCTAAGCCCCTTCTCTTCCATCTGAACGATGGTCTGAAGCATGCGTCTGTAGTCGTGAGGAATGATCTTCTTGAATTTAGGCAGGTACTGCGCAAAATTATCCAGGATTTCCTTTCCTCTTGCTGAATTTGTATATTTCACATGCTCTGTAATCATATCCTTAAGCTCGAGCACATCGTATTTTAAGGTCACTGCCTCGAAGGAAATCAGGCCCTTATTCAGTTTTTTATACAGGTCACTGTTTTCGTCCAGAACATAAGCGATACCACCGCTCATACCTGCGGCAAAGTTTTTCCCGGTTTTACCGAGCACAACCACACGTCCGCCGGTCATATATTCGCAGCCATGATCACCTACACCCTCTACCACCGCCATCGCACCGGAGTTACGAACGCAGAAGCGCTCTCCTGCAACACCGTTAATAAAAGCCTTGCCGTTGGTAGCTCCGTACAGAGCAACGTTACCGATAATAATATTCTCATCCGCCTTAAAAATGCTTGCCTTCGGAGGATATGCAATCAGCTTGCCGCCGGAAAGACCCTTTCCGAAATAGTCATTGCTGTCACCCTCCAGCTCAATCGTAAGTCCCTTCGGAATAAATGCGCCAAAGCTCTGTCCGCCGCTGCCCTTTGCCTCAATTACAAAGGTATCGTCCTTTAGGCTGGTGCCGTATTTCTTGGTAATCTCAGAGCCTAGGATGGTTCCAAAGGCACGGTCCGTATTGGAGGCAGCCACCTTGATTTTCTGGCTATGCTTTTCACTTAATTTAAACTTCTTAAGAAGCACCTTCTCATCAATGGAATTCTCTAATTCAAAATCAAACATCTGGTCCGCGCTGAAATGAATTCCCTCACCCTTCTCACAGAAGGGATTGTTAAGAACTGCGCTTAAATCCACCAGCCTGGCGCGTTCATCGTTCTTCGCCTCATCCTTAACCTTAAGCAAATCAGTACGTCCGACCAATTCATCCACAGTCTTGATGCCCAGCTTCGCCATATATTCACGAAGCTCTTCCGCTACAAAGCGCATGAAGTTCTCCACATATTCCGGCTTGCCCGAGAAGTTCTTGCGAAGCTCGGGATTCTGGGTTGCAACACCCACCGGACAGGTATCCAGATTACATACACGCATCATAACACAGCCTAACGTGATCAAAGGAGCTGTTGCAAAGCCGAATTCCTCCGCACCAAGAAGCGCTGCAACCACAACATCACGTCCGGTCATCAGCTTGCCGTCGGTCTCAATAACCACCTTCTGGCGAAGTCCGTTCATAATTAAGGTCTGATGTGTCTCTGCAAGACCTAATTCCCAGGGAAGTCCCGCATTGTAGATGGAGGTTCTCGGAGCTGCTCCGGTACCTCCGTCATAGCCGGAGATCAGAATGACCCCCGCTCCCGCCTTGGCAACACCGGCGGCAACTGTACCGACACCTGCCTCGGATACCAGCTTAACTGATATTCTTGCATTCTTATTGGCATTCTTAAGATCGAAGATTAATTGTGCCAGGTCTTCAATCGAATAAATATCATGATGAGGCGGAGGTGAGATCAGCCCCACACCCGGAGTGGAATGTCTTGTCTTAGCTACCCAGGGATATACCTTTTCTCCCGGAAGCTGGCCGCCTTCTCCCGGCTTTGCACCCTGCGCCATCTTAATCTGGATTTCCTTCGCACTGACGAGATATTCGCTGGTTACACCAAAGCGTCCGGAAGCTACCTGCTTGATGGCAGAGCATTTATTCAATCCATCCTCACCAACCTTAAGGCGCTCCAAGCTCTCGCCGCCCTCACCGCTGTTGGATTTACCGCCCAGACGGTTCATGGCGATTGCCATAGCCTCATGTGCCTCCTGGGAAATGGAACCGTAGGACATGGCGCCGGTCTTAAAACGTTTTACGATACTGTCGACACTTTCTACCTCATCAATGGAAATCCCATTTTCCGGGAAGTTAATATCAATCAGCCCTCTTAAATTAATCTTCTCCTGCTCCGCCGTCACTTCCTTGGAGTATTCCTTGAACAGCTCATAATTGCCCTTTCTGGTGGACTGCTGCAGCAAATGTATGGTTTTGGGATTGTACAGATGCTCCTCCTTGCCGCTTCGCATTTTGTGGGAGCCTGCGCTATCCATAGTTAAATCGACATTTAAGCCAAGGGGGTCAAAGGCAAGAGAATGAAGCGCATCCTGCTGCTTCTCCATTTCCTTTAAGGTAATACCGCCCACACGGCTTACTGTACCGGTAAAATAGTTATCAACTACTTCCTTGCTGATACCGATTGCTTCAAATATCTTGGAGCCCTGATAGGACTGGATCGTGGAAATACCCATCTTAGAAGCAATTTTTACAATACCGTGAAGCACGGCATTGTTATAATCATCTACAGCGGCATAATAATCCTTATCCAGCATCTTATTCTCAATAAGCTGACGGATTGTCTCCTGTGCAAGGTAGGGATTTACCGCACAGGCACCATAGCCGAGGAGACAAGCAAAGTGATGGACATCCCTGGGATCGGCACTTTCTACTACCATTGACAATGCCGTTCTCTTCTTGGTTCTTACCAGGTGTTGCTGAAGCGCCGATACTGCCAGAAGGGAAGGGATCGCCACATGATTCTCATCCACACCGCGGTCAGACAGAATAAGAATATTGACACCCTCCTTATAGGCACGGTCAGCTTCCACACAAAGATGATCCACTGCCCTGGCAAGGGAGGTATTCTTATAATAAATCATAGGAAGAACCTCCACCTTAAAGCCGGGCTTCTTCATATGCTTAATCTTTAAAAGATCGGTATTTGTTAAAATCGGATTATTAATCTTAAGTACGTTACAGTTGTCTGCCATCTCTTCGAGAATATTACCGTCTTCTCCGATATATACGGTGGTAGAGGTAACGATCTCCTCCCGGATTGCATCAATGGGCGGGTTGGTTACCTGTGCAAACAATTGTTTGAAATAATTGAATAAAGGCGGATTCTTCTTCGATAACACCGGCAGGGGTGAATCAACACCCATAGCTGCGGTGGCTTCCTGTCCAATACTGGCCATCGGAAGAATCGTCGTTTTATAATCCTCATAGGAATAGCCGAAAGCTTTCTGTAATCTCGTAAGCTCTTCATCGTTATATTCTATAACCTTTTTATTCGGAATCTTGAGGTCCTTAAGCCGGATCAGGTTCTGATCCAGCCATTCACCGTAGGGCTGGCGTTTTGCATAGCTGTTCTTTAAATCCTCATCATCAATCAGGCAGCCCTTAACCGTATCCACAAGAAGCATCTTGCCAGGACGAAGTCTGTCCTTCTTAACAATCTTCTCTGCCGGAACATCCATAACTCCTACCTCGGAGGCAAGAATCAGGCAATCGTCACTGGTTACATAATAGCGTGAGGGCCGCAGGCCGTTACGGTCAAGAATCGCTCCCATAATATCTCCGTCGGAGAACAGAATAGAGGCGGGTCCGTCCCAGGGCTCCATCATCGTTGCATAGTACTGGTAGAAATCACGCTTCTCAGTGCTCATGGCTGCCGCACTGCCCCAGGGTTCCGGAATAGTGATCATAACAGCCAGCGGAAAGTCCATTCCACTCATAACCAGGAATTCCAGCGTATTATCCAGCATCGCAGAATCAGAGCCTTCTACATTAACTACCGGAAGCACCTTATGGAGTTCTCCCTTCAAATGCTCAGATTCCATGGTTTCCTCTCTGGCCAGCATTTTATCAACATTTCCACGGATGGTATTAATCTCACCATTGTGAACGATAAAGCGGTTCGGATGCGCTCTCTGCCAGCTGGGGTTTGTATTGGTGGAAAATCTTGAGTGTACAATGGCAATCGCGCTTTCATAGGCTTTGTCCTGCAAATCCTCAAAGAAAAGACGCAGCTGCTTTACTAAAAACATACCCTTATACACAATGGTACGACTGGATAAGGATACTACATAGGTGTTGTCGTTACTCTGCTCAAAGCATCTTCTTGCAATATAGAGCTTTCTGTCAAAATCAAGGCCCTTCGCCACATCGGCAGGTCTTTTAATAAAGCATTGCAGGATATGGGGCATACAGGCAATAGCCCGTTCTCCCAGAATCTGAGGCTTAATCGGAACCTCTCTCCAGCCAAGGAACTTCATGCCTTCCTTCTCTACAATAATTTCAAACATTTTCTTTGCCTGATTGCGGCAAAGCTCCTCCTGGGGAAAGAAAAACATACCTACACCATAATCCCGCTCTCCCCCAAGCTCCATACCAAGGGGCTTTGTTACCTTGTTAAAGAACTTATGGGATATCTGAAGGAGAATTCCTACACCGTCACCGGTCTTACCTTCTGCATCCTTACCTGCACGGTGCTCCAAATTCTCAACAATTTTCAAAGCATTCTCAACTGTTCCGTGAGTTTTAACACCCTTCATGTTTACCACTGCACCAATACCACAGTTATCATGCTCAAAACGGGGGTCATAAAGCCCCTGCGGAATCTGAGTAATTTCCTCTCTGATGTTTTGCTTCATATACACTCCTCTTTCTATGATAATTTAATATTTTCTTTTTATAAAAGAATGTTTTAAGGCAAAAAAAGAAAGCATTCTAGACTACGCCCTGCACAGTCTAAAACGCCTTTGTTTTATGGTGTTGATTATAATATAGAATGGTTTCAAATACAAGTAGATTTAAAGCAAAAAATGTTGGAAATAATTATTTTATTAGATTATTAATCAATTTTACCTTATATAATAAGGTATTTATATGTCATAACTTAATTTTATTAAGCATATCTTTCTTTTTTTCTGGTCATTAACTATTTTCCTTTGCCAGTCGATATAATAAACAGGATACAACCGGCAAATCAATATTGCATTTTCCATAAATCTATACCAGACAAAACGGAAAGGAGCCTTCTATGGATATCAACCAATCATCACTTCCTGGCTACAAGACAAACAAGCAAAGTATCACCCGTTCTGCGTCCGGTCAAAAGGCCGCTTCCGATTCTATAAAAACACGAGACAGCTCCTCCTTGGCACAAAATCCCAGGCTGTCAGATTTTAAGGAAGGTCAGGTCATAAAAGGACAGGTTATTGATCATCGCTATCATGAGGTAACGGTACGGCTTGAGCCTGGCAATCAGATTATAACTGCCAGATTAAGCGGCGATATTCCTTTATCCATCGGACAGGATGCCAGCTTCCAGGTTACGGGCAGCTCTCCGGACAGCCTTGTCCTAAAATATCTTCCTAAGGATAATACAGCCATCTCTGAAGCACTGATCCAAAAGGCCCTGTCAGCCTCCGGCCTTACCATGACCGACCGGAATAAGGCTCTCGTTACAGCGCTTCTGGACCAAAGTATGCCCATCGATAAACAGACGCTGCAAACTTTGATTCAGCTTTCCCATAAAAACCGGGAGGCCTCTCCTATTACCCTGGTCTTAATGTATAAAAATAATATACCAATTACTCCGGAGAATGTAAAGCAATTTGAAGCTTACCGGCAGGGAACAGCCAAAATAATTCAAGACATCACCGCAATTACGAAAAACCTCTCCGAACTATTCATCTCCTCAAAGGAATACCCATCGGTCCCCGCCGATGCCCCCTTTTTAAAGGAAACGGTTAACCGGATGATACAAATAAACAGTAAGCTGCTCGAGGTATTGTTCCAGAAGGAAAATCCGCTTTCAAATTTATCAAAAGTACCGGAGATCATGCCGGAGTCCTTACCGGCTACTACAGAAAACAACTCGACCGCGGCTGCCTTTGGCCTGTCACAGGAGGCCAAAACCGCCGATGCTTCCAACGCTATCGCAGTACAACCCGCTCCGGGATCCGCAAGCAATATTACAACTCTTGGTGATATCTTACGTCCTGCCGAGCAGACTGCCCTTATGGAAAACCTGAAAACCTTTCCCGGTTTCGAGAGTCTAAGCACAGAATCTAACCATGGCAGCATACCATTGCAGAAGCTCCTGTCCTTTATCAGGGATGGGCTTTTACAGTCAGACCAAAGTGCCTTAAAGCTATTACAATCCGCCGAATACAGCCATCTCTTAGAAAATGCCTTTCTGCAACGGTGGACTGTGAACCCCGGTGATATTGCCCAAAAAGCTCCGGTACAGGAGCTTTATCAAAATTTGCAGCAGGATACGGAAAAACTCGGGCAGCTGATCAAGGGAATCGGGGAGGATAAAGATACCCTTAGAATCAGTGAACCATTGAAAAATCTTCAGGAGAATGTTTCCTTCCTAAAGGATTTGAACCAAATGTTCACCTATGTCCAGCTTCCCGTCCAGTTAAGGGACCGCCAGCTTCATAGTGAGCTTTATGTATTTACGCGCAAAAGAGCTCTTCAGGATAAAAAGGATGATTTAAGTGTACTTCTCCATCTGGACATGGAGTACTTAGGGCCCCTGAATATTCATATTAAAATGCAGCAAAATCAGATTCATGCTAATTTTTATACCGACAATAAAGAAGCCAGCCAGTTGTTAGCGGATAATCTCTCCCTCCTTGAGAATACACTCCAAAAGAAGGGGTATCAGTTTAAGGCGGAGCTTACAGCTTCTTATAAAGAACCGGATTTTATTAAGGATCTGATTGAACAGGAAACATCTGACACTATCACTAAGAATTATACTTTTGATATACGGACATGAGCTTGCTTTGTTCCTTTGTAACACATAGAATAAGCATATGGAGAGGATAAGATGAAAAATATAAATAATCAATATAATAGTATAAAAATTGGCGATATTGAAGGTATAGATTATGATCCTAATTATAATATCGACGGTTATTCTTTACCAAATTGGCACAATCAAATAAGAAATAAAAACATTTTAGAATTAAGTAATAAAGACATTGGCATTTGTTTACGACAAAATATTTTATTAGAATATATTCTTTCAGAGGTATTAAATAGATTAAATCACGACCCAACCATTGGCGATAAATATGATGGCGAAACTTTAAATGCTTTATATGGAATTGAAAATGATTTTTGGATAAAACATAACGAATATGTTAATCCAACAAAAACGTTATTAAATGACATTGTTCTAGGCAAATTGATACCAGAAAATTTTGAATGGATGTATGAGAATCAAAAGAGTGAGTTCTTTGAGTTAGTTCAAAAGTTTTTAAAAAAATTGAATGAAATAACCATAGTATCAAAAGAGCAATGATATAAATGCCGTATTGATTTATTAATTTCATCAAATGCAATTATTTACAAAATCGAAAGGGTATCCCATTAGTGATTTTCTGATGCGATGGGAGTATCCTAAAGTGGAATTTTTAAAATCAATACTTTCTACAGAATAATCTTCGATAACCATGTTTGTTAAATCAGATTGCTGAAAAATACTTGCCTTTAAGTTCGAACTTATGAATTTTTTATTTTTTAATGTTGAATTTGTAAATTTTATGGGCATCATACATTCGGTAAAAATAAGATTGTCAAAATTCTTATTTTCAATTACACCTTCACCAAAATCAATTCTATAAAAATACTTCTTGCCATCGTCTATTTTATTTATCAATTCATTAAGTGTCATGTCTATATCAACAACCATATTTACACCCTCCATTTTCTACATCATTTTTATAACAGTAGTTACCCCGGCCAATTATCACCAAGGTGCCCCCAATGTACATTGTTCAATTATGATGTTCTCTTGGCACAGGTTCTCAAACTCACTACCATATAATAATGTAAGAATCTCGCATCGTGCAAACGAAATTCCCCATATTAATAAAAAAACATATTAAAGTTGCTAAAATAATAGCAAACTTTTTTCATAAACAACCCTCCTACTTCACTTTAACTTGAGCAGACTATTCATATAATCATAGTTTTCCTCTACAAAAGCTTCGATGAGTTGGCTTGGTTTTGGAATTATGCCATTTTCTCTTAGGGGACTACGCCCTGCCGTCCGTCAGCATTTCAAGCTGCTGCATGGAATTATATTTCGGACCGGAAACGAAGGTTTCCTGTTCTCTTAATTGCATGAGTAGATGGCATTTAACTTTTTATGCTAAATGCTGCTCACTATACTTTTCCTATTTGCAGTTACGTAATGAACGGTTTGCCGGGCCAAAGAGGCAGCTTGCTTTGGAAGCTGGTATTCCTCCTTACATTTAAACCATTTTGAAATATTATTTTTTAACCTTGATTAAAAATAATCGTTGATTACCAGACACAGTTAGATAATCCATCTTACTTGCAGTTGGTATGTCATTTTTATTCATATCCTCAAGATATAATTCTAATGCTTCTTTTGACATTAACAAAGCTTCTTCTTCTGAATAACCACATGAAATACATCCAGGCAAATCTGGAAATTCTATAGTTATTCCATCATTATCATAGCTTAATATGGCATAAAATTCATATTCTTTAAAATTCATATATTCTCCTTTTTATATTTATACTTTCTGGTATAAGAGACCAGAGAACAATGTCTATTGCACCATTTTCTTTTCTAGACATAACTAAAAAAACTTGAAGAGAAGTCGTTGTACCATGTGATTTAAAATTCATAAAATAAGTTGTAACTGTTACATTTTTTACATCCAAATTATATTTCTGAATCAATTCTTGGAAATCAACGATATGAACAACTCAGCATATCGGGGCGTTATTGGGTAGAAATTTTTTGTTAAGGTAATTTAAGTGTTCCTATTATTTTAGAATTGACTAATCAGGCTCAAATAGAGACCACTATTTATAACTAAAAAACTGTTTAAATTTAGCTAATTAATCTTCACTATCAAAAACAATCAAGTGGTCACAATTATTTTCAAAATTAATAAATCTCCAAAATTCTTTCTCTAATGAGCAATCAGGAAATAACTCCATTTTCAGATCATCTTGAAAATCTATATTTAATCCCCCCATATCATCAGATGATATTTTAGTAACCAATGTTATTGATTTGCTAATGATGTTATTAATTTTTTTTATATTGTCATCAAAATGGTTACTGCCAAACTTCTCCCAATCAAATTTATTATCTTTGAAATCGGATTTCGGAATAAATATATCTCTAGATGCAGCAATAATTGCACGATTTTTTATAAATCTCCATGGACATTGAATATTCAATGCATACTTTGACTTTAAACTTTCTAAGCCATTTCTGTCTTTTATCATTATCTTTTTACCAAAACAAAGCCAAGTGAGACCACTAGCTCTTCCTATCTCAACTAAAGGTTGATTTATCAAAACACTTAATTTCCTATTAATCATATCATCCAGTTTTCCATTCCCCATATTACTTTCCCTTCTTTATCCCTTTAGTTAAAAACATCCTTAATTACTTTTATCCAGTCATAATCATAAATCGTAAAATACCCTTTTGGAGCATAAAGTCCCCTAATTGATTTACGTTTAATTGGATAAATAATGTTCCACTTATTAGCTTCAAGAATGTTAATAGTAAAGTTGTCTGCAACCTGCTCCTGTTTCATTATACCCCAATATACAAAAAGGTTATAGCTAGGTGCTTCATCTTCTGTAGTATAAATTTTCGAAATATTTCCAAAAATTTTTTCATCATCCAGAATAAAGTCTACTGATTCTGAGAGCCATGGATTAGTTTCTTTATCAGCATACCAATCACCCCCTGTGACAGCGGTATGTTCTGATATATAGACATTTTCTGTCCTATTATTTTTAAATTCACTGAGCTTGCTGGCAAACTTAATGGGTATAAAGTCCAAAATTATTAAAATTCCTATAATAATACAACTAATAATTAGCACTTTCTTTCTCCTACTCATCTAGTAAACATTACCTCCCTTGCTCCTCCCGGGTAATAGTATGAACCAGTTTTACTAAATCCCATATTTCTTTCTTGCATTAATAATTTTACTTCTAGTAAACCAATGCCATGGTTTGAATTTACTGTATCCTCGTGGATACATTATGTATTCATAAGTGGTTTTCCCTTCAAAGGAATCTTCATTAATAAATCTTCCTATACTCAGGTGATAATATCTCACCCGCAGATAATACAATTCTCTTTCAGAATCGTACACCTCCCCCGCATACTTAAATGGATTACTTACCGTCTCCGAGCCGGTTGTTATATTTCCCCATTCATCATATGCATAATTATTGACCACATTTCCATTTCTGTCAACCATCTGCGACAGCCAAGATATCAATCGGGTACTTCCCGGAATATTCCTGACCCATCCTGTCCACTGGAAGCTCCTGAAAGAACATGTCGAAGAAGGCAGTAATACAAGACCGGATAAGTGCTGCCACCCATTCCTACATAATTGTCCTGCTCTGGCCTGATTATCTTAACAAACAAAACGTACGACGGTAGCTTGGCCGCACGAATATGTGAAGCTTAAAAAATGCTGCTTCCGCATGAGGGAGAAATGCTTATGAAAATGCAGTTCAGAATTACAGAAGGAAGCTTCCCTCTGGATATCACGGTAAGGATTCCCTTGGAAATGCAGGGAAAGCTGTCCGTTCCCTGAAATGGGGAAGGAGCTGTTACACCCGGTGAAATGGAAAAGGTCCCCGCACATACAGCGAAGTGGGAACCGCTTTTTGAACGGCGTACTGCTTTACTTAGGCAAATCGCTTCAGAGGCTGGGATTTCTCCCTACATCATCTTCCATGACAGCACCTTCCTGGAATGACAAAGACTCCCCATACGTACCTTAGGATATAAGCCACTATCCATCATTTCGAGTACCATTCCTTTGTTCTAAATTCATTTGGTATATCTTGCTCTAATGGATCATCTATCCTAAGTTCTTCAAGCTTTTCAAACCATAGATCTCTCTTTGATTCTGGTAATTTAGAACCGCACCAAGGGCAATAATTTATAGTAATACAGGAAGCACCTCCATCATGTATTATTATGCCATATTCATCATATACTTCATTGTATTCAATAATGCATACAGGGCAACTATATTTGTTATTATGTTCTGTGCAATCATAATTAGCTCTTTCCTTCATTTCATTGCAGCAAAAATTCATTTCACAATCACCACTTTCTATCTTAATTACCTTAATAGTTCTTCCTTTGACAGGATCTTTATACATTTCTTCCGTAGTTGGATCCATTGAACCTAAATGTCTTCCTTTAGAATCGTATACCACAATATCATTATGTGTGTTACCCCATTCATAGTATCTTCTGCTTTTTCCACTTCAGCTCATTTTTCTATTCAAGCCTTTTACATTATCGAGACCATTCCATACAGAACTTTCTTGCCTTGATACATTGAATATTTGACCTTGAGAACAGCTGTTATGCACCAACACATTACTTCCTGATACAAAATAAGTATGCCAATCCACAACTTCAAAGTTATATACTTTTATTGGCTCTGACAACTGTTCTTTGGTCAGGCCCTTTACCACAATTGTTTTTCTGGAAATGAAAGAAGAGACCGTTACGGATAGTGAAATTATATCCCAAAAACAGCCTCATAGATTTTTTCAATATTAGACTGTTTTGGGACTGTAGGTGCTCCACCTCTTATATAATACTAACGCATATCATACCATATTAAATTGTCTTAATATGGTATACCCCTTATTTCAATGGGCTGTTCGATACTTTTAAAACATTATATTTATTTCTCGACTTCAAAACAGACGATTCCATGTTCAAAATTAAGATAGAATTTACCGAAAAAAGTCACTGGTTTAATATAATCATTATATTCTTGACTATATTGCCATTTTAATGATTTAAAATTCAATATTGATTCGTCCAAAGATGGTTTCCAATCGTTTTCGACTGAAACCCATTTATATTGTGATTTTATATTATCAATATCAAGCTTACTTAAAAAGATATATCCTTTCATCCAATATGAACTTGGTGATGGAGCTGTAAACAAACTGCTTTTCCCTATAACATCAGCCTCCCAATAACATTTTTCTATATTTCCAATCAATGGGAATCTGCTTAATAACGGCTCCTTATCATATCTTAAAACAACATCATTTTTGTCTTTTTGTAAAAGCCCTACACCTAACACAATTCCCAATATAAGGATTACGCTACATATTATAACTAACATTACTTTTTGTTTTGATATAAACAAGCTATCTACCTCCTGAACTTATAATGGTTGAATTTCCTATATTCCCAGCACTCCACGTGACTTTTCTAACTAATTCACCTGTTGTAGTACCTGACCCTCAACGGTATCCTCATTGAAGAATCTACCAACTGTCGGGTCGTAATATCTCGCCCTAAGGTAATAAAGCCCTGTCTCAGAATCGTATACCTCCCCCGCATACTTGAACGAGTTACTAACTGTTTCACTGCTGGCTGTTATATTTCCCCATTCATCATAGGTATAATTATTCACCACATTTCCATTTCTGTCAACCATCTGGACAACATCACCATGGCCATTATACAGATAATAATACTCTTCAACAAATCCAATTTTACACAAAGTAATAAATCCTAATTTTAAAAGAATATGCCTCCGGGCAATCTGACTGTAAATTTTAAACATAAAAAATGAACCATCACTTTATACGCACTAAATAAATTAGTACAAACATGGTGATGATTCATTTTATTATTACTCTATAATTATAACAAAACTCACTTTAGATTTATTCACTTCTTAACGCATCAATCGGATTCAGCTTCGAGGCCTTGCTGGCTGGTGCATATCCAAAGCCGATACCGATTACGGCCGATACACTAAAGGCCAGAATAATTGATCCGGTGGTCGGTGAAGCTTCGACTCCGACAAAATTACCGATAGAACTGGTGGCCAGGTAGCCGATGACGATACCAATGACTCCGCCCAGCATACTGATAGAGGCTGCTTCTATTACAAACTGCATCATGATATCCGACCGTCTTGCTCCCAAAGATTTACGGATTCCAATTTCCTTTGTTCGTTCCACCACGGATACCAGCATGATATTCATGATACCGATACCAGCTACCAATAAGGATATACCTGCAATACCGCCCAGAACAGACGATAATATGGTTGTAATGGAGCTGATCGTATCCAAAAGCTCGGCACTTGTAGATATGGTATAAAGCTCCTCATCCTTGAACACATTATACAGATAATTATCCAATAGATCATCCGCCCTGGTAACATAATCCGCATCCTTGGTCACAAAGGTATAGCTGGAGATGTCCGAGGAGCCGGCCAGTCTGGTTGCATTAGAATAAGCGATATAAATGCAGTCATCCGTGGAGCCCTGCTCCGAACCTGCCTGCTCCTGCTGGATACCGACGATTTTATAGGTATCACCGTTGATTCGTATGGTATCTCCAATACTTGCCTTTCCTTCAAATAATTCCTCAACAACATAGCTTCCTATCACACAGGCATTATATCGGTTGATGATATCCGCATAGGATATGAAACGCCCGGAGGATAAGCTTAGGCTGTTCAGTGTCAGATAATTCTCTCCAATACCTTTTATCGAGGTTGTCATAGAGGTACTGCCGTATTTTACGGTATATCTGGAGCTGACCTCCGGAGTCACCCCTTCAAAAATCCCGCTGTTGTCCTCGGCAAACTGATACATATCATCTACCGTAACCTTTCTGGTATCCGTATTGGTAACGGATACACTAAGGACATTCGTACCCATCTCCGAAAATGTATCAATCAGATAATTTGTTGCACCCTGCATCAGACCCAGTAAGGTTATTACTGATCCGACACCGATAATCATACCCAGCATGGTAAGAAAGGATCGCATCTTGCTTCCAAGAATACTTTGCCATGCCAGCTTAAATGCTTGAAATATTCTCATAATGCTACCTGCTTCCTGTATTCATCCACATCTCCGTCAAATAGAATTTTACCATCCTGCATTGTAACAATCCGTTTGGCCTTTTCCGCAACGGAGCGGTCGTGTGTGATCAGCACAATCGTATTTCCTTCCTCATTCAGCTCCCGTAAAAACTCCAGAAGCTCCTTGCTGGTTTTTGAATCAAGAGCACCCGTCGGCTCATCGGCGAGGATTAAGGAGGGACTGCCCGCCAGAGCTCTGGCTACGGCGCCTCTTTGCTGCTGCCCTCCGGATAATTGGTTCGGATAATTCTTCCATTTATCATCAAGGCCTACTCTTTTTAGCGCATTCATTGCCGCCTTTTTTCTTTCTCTGTACCCTAATCCGGAATACAAAAGAGGGAGCTCTACATTTTCCAGCAGCCGTGATTTACCAAGAAGGTTATACTGCTGAAAGATAAAGCCTATCGTTTTATTCCGGATCACCGCAAGCTCATCATCCTTAAGCTTGCTTACATCCCTTCCCTTCAAGATATAATGTCCCGAGGTCGGAACATCGAGAGCTCCGATGATATTCATGATTGTGGATTTGCCGCTGCCGGACTTTCCTACAATTGCAACAAACTCTCCCTTTTCAATCACCAGATTAACCCCGTCATTCGCCCTGACCTCTTCATTACCCATTTGATATACCTTATGAATATCAATCAGCTGGATCAGGGGTGCATCTATTATTTCTTCCTTCTTTCTACGAAATAGCATAGACACCTCCTATTGGCCCGGGCCGCCAAAACTACCACCACCCATATTTCCACTGCTCCTGCTGCTACCGCCGCTCCAATTGCTACTACCGCCGCCGAAGTTACCGCCACTTGGCATGCTACTGGAACTACCGCCAAGACCCAGTCCGTCCAAGAGACTCTCTTCACCGGTGACTGCCTGAGTACTAATATTACGTGCCGCGTAAACCTCCTCTGTTCCATCCAGACCGCTTGTAATCTGGACATAATCGCCATCCGTAATACCTGTTTCAACAGTAACCTCCTTAAAGCCGGCAGGTACATTTCCCTGTGCTTCGGTTACACTGTCATCCTTGACATAGACCACATTGCCTCTTTGCAGCGCATCGCTTGGAATAGCAAGACAATTCTCGGCCTCTTCTATTATAATATTGCCGGTTACATTCATTCCGGGAAGGAGATCGCCAACCTCATCAATACGGACAGTAACCGGATATTGAGTTACACCTGAGCTTGCCGTACTTTCCAGACTGACATTTGTTACAACACCCGTAAAGGTAACACCCTCCAGAGCATCCGCCGTGACCTCAACCTCCTGACCTTCCTTGACGCTGAGAACATCCAGCTCATCCACATACATGGAGAAGGTAACTGCCGACAGATCATAAATTACACAAAGAGTGGAGGACATTGCGCTGCTTTTAATCGTATCTCCCGCCAGGGTATCCTTACGGATTATCTCACCGGAGATGGGAGCGGTTATACTGTAGTCTGTTTTTGAATCAATGGTATCGTCCAAAGCTGTTTGTGCATCCTCCAGGGATTCTTCAGCTGATTCTATACTATCCGAAGCCGAATCTACTGTTTTCTGCGCATTTTCAACTGCATTTACATAATTAGAAAGCTGGTCATCAACACTGTCCTGAGTCAGGGTAATGATAACATCCCCCTCTGTAACCTTGCTTCCTGCTTTAATGCTAAGTGAGTCAATTTCTCCCGATATGCTGGAGGACATCACTGTATTGGTCAGTACACTGAAGCTTCCGTCACCGGCACTGTATAAATTACCGATTGCCGCGGTTGCCTTAGTGGTCTCTGTAATTCCTCCCGGATTTTTAACCTTAATGGTCACATTCCTTACCAGCTGGTTTCCGGATAACGCCTGATCAATACTGCTTACTTCCGTTACCTCTCCATCCAGAGTCTCAAAGCTGTCTGAAATTGTAACAACCGCAGCCTTTCCTACGAGAGAATCCTTCACCTCCGAGGAGTTAAACGGTACCGTCAGAAGCATATAGCTGTTGTCATAGACCTCCGCGATCTGGGCACCCTTTTGCAGCGTATCTCCTTCTTTGACATATAAGGTTTTTATAACGCCGGTTTCCGTAGCCTTAACCTTAGTACTTCCGTTTTTCTCCTTTGCCTCGTCATAATCTGATTTTGCTTCCGCAAGACTGTCTACGGCATCCGAATAGTTTTCTTTTGCCTTAGCCAGTTCCTTCTCTGCTCTTGTTACCTTTGTCTGGGCTGTCTCAACCTCATTATCCAGGGTATCGGTCGATATCTGGTAGAGAACCTGCCCTTCCTCAACATAATCACCCTCCTCGAAATCTGCCGATATAACAGTACCCTGAACCAAAGCGGTAACATCATAGGTATTCAGAGGTTCGATTGTCCCTGAAGAAGACAATACATTCTGAATGGTTCGGGTTTCCACCTTGGATACGGTATAGGATGCCACAGTATTAGCAGGGACGTTCTCCTTTGCAAAAAATTTCTGATATCCCAAGTATCCGGCTGTCCCCAGGACAGCTATAATAATTATAAATTTAATCAGTTTTCTCCATTTGATCTTATGGATAAGCTTTTTCATATATACCTCCAATCCGCCATATACGGTAATCTATTTACTCTCTGCAACGATAATCCTGATTTGTCCGCCAAGATAAGCCGCCTTGTCATAATAGGCTTTTACGCTGTATTTTGATAAATCGGATACCTTATCAATTGTAGTCGGCACATATTCGTTATCCACCAGAAGATATACATAATAGGTGTCTGCCAAGGTATATTTCACGCTGCCGGATTGGATGGTGGTAGCTCCTATGGAGGTAACTGCTACATCGATCAATCCATAGGATTTATTCAATGTATTACCTGAAAAGATAAAACCGGTAGGGCCTATATTAGTATTTAACGCAGAGAGATTACTTGTTGATAAATTTCCTGCTGTAGAACCAATCAAATAATTATAATTGACAGAAGACATTTGGTTGGTTAAACCGGTAAATACTCCATACTTATCCATATCACCTGTTATATTATTTAAAATCAATTGAGAAATCTGGCCATATACATTAAGTTCATAATAATATACAGAAGCAGATAATAAAGTTACTCCAGCCAATCTTTCTGGATAAACGCTGATATAATTTGTACCTTGCAGATCCAGAATTTTTATATTCGAGGCTAACTTAATTGTACCAAGCATACTTGCATCACTGCTAAAGGTATTATTCCCAAATGATGTACTGTCAAGTGTGATCTTACTCACTGCAGCCACACCATCACTATAGGTGATTCTTGCAATATCACCCTCTGCAAAGGTAAATGCGGTTATATCATAATCCTGCTGATACTCATTCCCTGCCGCATCAACAAAGGTTACATAATCCGTGTTTTTATAAACACCATTTGTCTCAACCAGGTGTGTTCCTGTTGCGATTACCACACCGGTGACTGTTGTGTTATACTCATCTACGCTTAAGACATCGACTACAACATTATCCTTGTCAAGAACAAGTGTTACCGTCTCCCCCTTCTTAACATCTCCCATAGAGGAAAATCTCATCGTTACCTGACTGTCTGCAAAGGTATAGGTTTTCCCTGAAACTGTCACCGATTGGGGTGATGTATAATCCGGATTAATAGATTCAATCTTGCCGGTTACCTTATTATCATAAATCCAGACCAGCTTAAGCCCTTCATTATAATAAAGGACATCATAATCCGAGATGTCAAACAGGCTGCTTATCGCACCATCCTTGTAATAGGTTGCCTGTGCCGTAGAAAAAGGAAGCTCATTTTTCCAATCTTCATCCACGACAATCGGGCCTTCGATATTGGCACTTACCAAAGAGAGATAATCCAATTTTCCATAAGAATCAACTGTGTATCCTAATGTAACTGCATAAACATTTCCGGTCTTGGTTTTTGCGGTCAATACATTGTAGAACAGATTGTAGCAATCCTCCACCGTCAGATATTGTGTGCTTGTTTTACTGATGTTTTTATTTAGTGCCTTTGTTTTATACAGGTTCATAACTCCTGTACTTAGACTGCTGCCAAAATCGCTGCTTGTATAGCCCAGAAGCTTCACCACACCATATACTGCTTCCTGTAAGGAAATACCCTGGGTGGGTTTGAATTTACCATTCAAATAGCCAGACATCCATCCTTGTGAAACGACTGTCTGTATGTATCCTGCCGCCCAATAGCTCTTTTTAACATCGCTGTATAACGATGTACTGCTTTCACTGGAAACCGTACTCTTTAAGGAAGATGCATTAATCAGCATCTGTGCGAATCTGGCACGAGTAACGACTTTCGTTCCATCCTCATTACTTCCCTTATCCGTTTCCATGATACCGATAGCATTAATAATTTGTTTTGCGTTATCAGCGGCCATAGCCGGCTCCGCTGCCACCGGATTAATAACAACCGATAATAGCAGAGTTACAATTAATGATAAGGCAATTTTTTTTCTCATCTTAAATCTCCTTATGATAAAGTTAAAGTTGATGTTTACCACTTTATTCTAGGGATTTTTTGTGTATATTCTATGTTTAGTATGTGATGGAATTGCGAGGAAATCTGATGAATCCCCTAATATTGGGGAGTTAGGTATTGCAGCTCTAATTTCCGGTAAATTACTTTACCAGCAGATAAATTTATGCACATAAAAAGGAAGCATTTATGACAATCACTGCGTCAATGATTTCTCATAAATGCTTCCTTAATTTACATTTCCATATCAATTTATTTTATTCGCTGATTCTCTTGTCGTATTCTTCAAATATGTAAGAAAGGATATCTGCCATACCTACAAACTGGCAGCCGTAAATCGTTTTTTCGTCCTCTCCCTGCTGGGTTCTGACAATCTGAACGACACAATGCAAGGTGTCCGTATTTCCCAGATTAATATTAGCATCAAAATAATATCCAATCGGTAACACACTTTTCGATACAAACCCAATTCCTGTTTTCGATATGTCAGTTACCTCAATAGGTGCATGTAAATCAATAACCCGTACATTATCCTGCTTATAGAGAGTATTGATTTCCAGAGATAATGCAATCGGCATCCTTTTGGCTTTTCTTCTTTCTTCCATATTCTTCATCTCCATAGTTTATTTACCTTCCCCATCTTAATAATCTACTGAATTTAAGTTGATGCTATTATAACATAAATTAAGGTTTTTATACAACATGAAGATAAGCATATAGTTCATGTATATTGATTAGTTCAACTTTCCAATTGCCTCATACAGATGC
The DNA here is from genome assembly GCA_023407175.1 of Bacillota bacterium. Next base: position 12,002 of record JAEYMU010000058.1, on the reverse strand, counting down.
CGGTAATAGTCCTCCTTAAGTATACTTTCCGAGACTGCAAATTTATTCTTTACCAGCTTATTGATATTAGTAACATAATCCTCCGGCAGTTCTTCGTCCGTCAGCTTTGTCACCTCTCTGGTCGATGCATTATACTTCACCTTATCCGTAATGAAGCTGCGGTTGGAGAGAATTACAATCGGCATGGAATCCGACAGGATATCGGTACCCATCAGGAGCCTCGAATCATATTCCAGCCCAAACAGATTGGACAGGGTAGGCAGTATATCAAGGCTGGAGCAGGGCTTATCGACCACAACATTTTCCTTCATCCCTTCACTCCAGAGAATAAAATAATTCTCATACATCTCAAAATTGGGCTCCACCTCATGACCGGCCGCTTCGTTAATGATACTCTTATCCCAGGCGTAAGGGTAGTGGTCGGCACTGAGAGCTATCACCGTACGATCTGCAATCCCGGCCTCCTCAAGCTTTGCAATCAGTTGCTCCAGCGCCTTATCCAGCTCCATCTGGCAGGCAATGTACGCCTTTACATCGTCCGAATAGGGTAAATCCGCAACTGCTGCACGGTTTTTATAGGACATCATATTCCCGGTGAAATTATAATTCATATGCCCGCTTACCGTCATATAATACACATGAAACTGATCATCATGTATATAATCCTCGACTGTGGCATTAATCATCTCCAGATCTGACTCCGGCCAGTAGTCCGGATGCTCCAGCTGCAGTCCGTTCCCCTTGGCTGTAAAGGCATAACCCAGATTCGGATGGGTTTCGTTTCTCTCATAGTATGTATAGGTATTGTCATGATATGCCCTGCTTTGCACTCCCAGCTTATCAAACTGGTTGCCAAGGACAAGGGGCCAGTAATTATTCCTGCCCTTATACATATTACGGATTCCTGTCGGTATCAGCCCGGTCAAAGCACAATATTCACCGTCGCTGGTACTGGTCTGCCATAAAGCCGTATAAAAATTATTAAATACAAAGCCCTCATGTGTCAGTTTATATAAGGTCGGTGTCTTTTCGGCATTGACCGCATAGGGAGAGAAGCCCTCCGCTGTGAGCAGAATCAGATTATACCCCTTAAACATACCGGTGTATTCGTTTTTATTTGTCGGGGTCACCGAAGCAAAATATTCATCCAGGGTCTTAAAGGTTTTGTTACTCTCCTGCTGGGCCAAGGCAGCAAAATCAATATCCAGCACATTCGGCGAGGTATCAACCGGTACCTTAGTCGGTGCCAGAGTTACCTGGGGCTGCACATTATTTGAACTGGCGGGTACCGTGGACGGAGTGACAGTCGGTGCCGTCGTATTGTCTGAAGGTAACGCATCTGCCAATACAAGATCCCCGTTTCCCAGAAGCAGACTTCCCAAATCAAATCTTGTCATGGTTATAATACCAAGCTCTTTTCCGCAGGAATCCATGACCTTGGATTTATGATACAAATCATAGGGGGAATAATCCCCTTTTCCAAACAACAATAGGGCTACCAGCGCTACCACTTGAAAAACAACACCGGCCCCCATCAAAATCGTTTGAAGCTTTATCCCTCTTCTGGCATAATCAATGTTTCGGTCGATAAAGATTCCAAATATAATCAGAGGCAGCATGACAAGAAAAAGTGCCGGGATGTTAGCCTTAATCGCAGTAAAGACGTCGGCACTAAACTGCGACAGGGCATCGCCTGCCATGCCCAGGGATTGGAAGGAGAAATACACATTAAAGATATAGTAATAAATCAGCTGTATCCCAAAGACCAGACAGATAAGTCCCGTGACGCACCATAGCAGAATACGGTTGGCCAGCGGACGAAACAGGCCTGTCAGAATGCCGATCAGAATACCTAACGGCACAGCAAAAAGCACCGGATAAATTATCTTAATATCCAGACTGTGGTAATTAATAATATGTAGTACAATTTCGAGATAGACAACCGTTCCAAGAATAAATGCTAACGGAAAAATAAAATTACCACCGGAAATCTCGATATATCCGTTCCAGGAAGCTTGTACTTTGGTCCAAATATTCCCCAAAAACTGCAGTACTTTATCCTTCCCTGATTTTGAAGTATTGTCCTTTTCGTCTTTTATTTCCTGACCCATGGAAACACCAGCTTCCATTTCATCGTTCATGGTATCTATATTCATGAGTTCTGCTTTTATGCGATTTTCCAGCTCAGTATCCCTGTTAACCTCATAAAAATTTTCGGTATTAATATCCCTTAAATCGATTTCTCTGTCATCTCCGGGTACATCATACGGCTTCTTATCCATCCGCCCCTTTACCTTCTTTCAAAAATGATACTTCCCCCTCCGCCATAGCTGCGGATTTCTGCAATTGCCCCATTCATCATAGTAAATTGGGGCGGTTTATGTCCAATATCTGCTTCTAATATAATCGGTAAATTAAAATCTCCCAGGATAGAGAGCACTGCTTCCAGATAATTAACATCCGTATCGGTATGAAACATCGCGGGCCTTCCAAATACAAATCCTGCCGCATGCTCAAACCACCCGGCTTCCCGAAGCTGCCATAAACCTCTGGTCAACGCTTCCGCTCCCAGATCATAGCTCTCCAGAAACCACAATATCCTATCCTCTTTGTATCTTTCTACAAATTCTTTTGTCCTATCAAATTTTGTTCCAACCAGGGTCAGGAGTACATCCAAACACCCGACAAGCGCTCTTCCTTTGATATGAAGCTCCCGGTCCGGGTTCATGCTCTTCGGGTGTACATTCACCCAGTTAACCTTTTCTTCCAGAGCAAATTCTTCATAGCCTGTAATTCTTGGCTTATAGCCATCCTGAAATTTCGGAAAGCTGTGCTGAATAATATCCTCCCCCTCCAGAATCCTCAGATTATCCGCCAGAGAGCTATGCCAGTTCTTCATACCAAAAGCACTGAAATTATTTGCATACAGTGTCGCCATATCCAGATTGGTTGTTATCATAAACAACAACCCCGTGGTATCGGAAAAGCCCTGGAACCATTTCGGATTGGAGCTTATCACATCATAATCAAGATATGGCAGCATTTCAACCAGATAATCTCCGCCGGTTGCGGCAAAAACTGCTCTGACCTCAGTATCCCTTACCAGCTCAAGGAGCTCCTTCGCCCGTACAGACCCGCTGGAGCTCCTGCCTTTATCATTCCTTTTGACATTATCGGTTACCTTAACCGGATAGCCCAGCGACTGAAAATGTCTGATTCCATTCTCTAGACGCCGTACATCAACGGCCGAAGAAAAGCCTGCGGAGGGAGCCGTTACCCCGATTTTATAACCCTTCTTTAGTTTGTCCGGATATAACATATCCTGTCCTCCAATTAGTGTCTTTAAAGCATAGTATAGCATTGCAGACAAATATTATCAATCTGCAACATGTTCCAGCAATATTTAGGAAAACAGTCCCTTTTTCTCTGTAATGGATACCACCTCATAACCTGCCTCTGTTACAGCATCACTTAAGGCTTTATCCTCTACTTCCTTTGTAAGGGTTACAATAGCCCGGTTTTTCTTTAATTCAACCTTAGCCTGTACACCGTCAATTGCATTCAATGCCTTCTCAACTCTTGCCTGGCAATGTTCGCAGCTCATACCGTTAATTTCCATTATTTTCTTCATATAAACCTCTACTTTCTGCGTATTATTCCGCGTATATTTAAAATTTTGAAATAAATATTAACCAGTTTAATCCTCTCATAAGGATGAAACGAAGGTTCAACCTAACCATTCGGGGCAGTACACCTATATTATAGCCTTTTTTCCTTGATTGCCCGGAATACAGTATCCACAATAAAAATTCCAAGAGCTATCGCACCTGCTAGCAGAAAGGTTTCGAAGAAATAGTGGACTGCATCGTCAATATTGTTATAAAAAATGCTATGCACAATATAGTACATCCCCGCCCCGGGTACTAAGGGAATAATCCCCGGAATCAGAAACATAGTCACCGGTGTTTTATTAACCCTTGCCAGGATGTGTGATAGCAGAGCAACCACTAAAGTGGCACATAGAGTCGCATACGATTTTTGGTTCAGATAATTCATCATAAGCAGATAGATCAACCACCCGATACCTCCCGTAGCTCCTGCTAATAGAATATATTTACGGGGCAGATAAAATAAAACCGAAAAGGCTGCTGTCGCTATAAAAGCGCTGATCACCTGTATTATCATAATCCGATCATCCTTTCCAGCAGATTATAAAGACCCATGCCAAACCCAATTCCAAGGGCGATACCGGCAGATATAACAAACGCCTCAACAGCTCTTGAGGTTCCCGACATATAATCACCCTGAAGAGTGTCCCTGATTGCATTCGTAATCGGCACTCCCGGAACCAAAGGCATGATAGAGCCGATAATGATAACATCCGGATGAGCCTTATGAAAAAGTAAGGTACAGATCATCGTAAAAAATGCAATACAAAGACTTTTGGCAGCATCCTTCATAAAGGTACTCCCAACCTTACCGGTAAGCAGGCGCCCAAGCAAATTAATCCACAGGCCATTGACAGCGGCAATGACGCAATCCAAAACAGAGCCGCCAAATAATCCGGTAAACCCGCCGGTAGATATAAGCGTCGCCAGTGTGATCAAGAGATCGGGATAATTCTTTCTGCCGCGTATCTGAAGCAGTTGATCATAGGCCTCTTCCACAGTAACTTTCTGATTGCACAAATCCCTGGATATCTGATTAACCCCGTTAATCAAATTTAAATTATTCGAACGGCGGTTGATTCTTAATACCTCTGTAATCGGCTGGATTTCAGGATCGGACAGCGTCGCCATAAAACCGGTCGTCGTCACAAATACCTCTATCACCTTAAGACCGGAGGTCCGCAATATCCGGGTCATTGTATCCTCAACCCGAAAGGTCTCCGCACCGCTTTGAGCCATAATCTCTCCCGCAAGCATTGCTGTCTTGAATAATGTATTATAGTTCATAATTTTCCTCATTTTTGCTCTGCTTTTTTTGGAAAACCCATTCTACAGAATTTTGTCTGGATCTTAATTCATTAAGTGAATTAATACCTTACCATAATTCACATTGATTTTATCACATCTTATCCTATTATGTGAAGTATGGTATAAAAATTAATTTACTATTTATTATAGTTCAATTTCTTTCATAGATGCAATCCTTATAAAATTCTTAGGCCATTCTACTATTTACCGCTAAAAAGGCTCCATCAGAATTTACCGCTGATGGAGCCAGAGTCTCTTATTTATGAGTTACATTAACATCCTCTGCATGGATAATATATTATTATTTTCCTGCTTCTGTGCAAAATAACGGTACTGCTGCATAACCTTGTCCTTTTGCATTTCAGATATATAATCTCCGATATCCGTTTCATCCTTCTTACTTTGAGCAGTTTCCAGATTGGTGCCTGCTATGCTGTTGTAATCAGCCTGGTAAGAAAGTGCATTATTAGCCGCCGCATTGTCCGTACGTGAAGAAGTAACCTTTGCGATTGCATCGTCTATTTTTGAAATATCAAAGTTCGAAGTCAGGTCATAATCCTTGATACCCAGTGATTCCAATGTGGAATCCTCCAAATTAATCCGCATTCCCGTCCCTTTTGGATTGGTTGCAAGCCAGGTATCTGCCTTGCTCCCATCCGCTAATTTCACTGTATTAAATTCCGTACCTTTTGCCGTGTCCTGAATCTGCTGCTTTAGCTGGTCTACTTCATCCTGCATCGTCTGAATATCATCATCACCATAAATAGCCGTATTGGATGCCTTGAGACTTAATTCCCTTATCTTTTGCAAGCTGTCGGCGATGCTCCCTAACGCCCCATCCGAAACATTAAGCAAATTCTGACCGTCTCTGGCATTGTCGGTGCCGACATCATATCCACTGACCTGGGCTTTCATATTCGCTGATATAGCTATTCCGGAAGGACTGTCAGCAGCAGTCTTAACCGGATAAGTACTATTATTATAGTTGCTGGAAGCAACGGAAGATACTTTCATAAGGCACCTCCTTTACAGAAACACATTACAATATGTGACAGATTTATAGCTGATTGTATATAAACTAAACTTTGATACCCTTATTATAACATTATTGTATCATTTTTCAATATGCCTGAGAACACATTTTATTTTATTGTAACTATTTTCTTTTTACTTTGATGAAACCTGTCTTTTCAGGTGTCGCCTGCAAGTATCCAGCTTATGGAATAAAATTAATTTTTATATCATTGCACAGGGATTTTGTTGTAATGCACTGTATTGATGAAATATATCACTGTGACAAAGAAATAGACCGGCTGACCAAAGTGATAAAAGAAATTATGTCCTTATACCTTACCACCTTAAAACAATTCCTGGTGTGGAGCTTGGGACGGCTTCCATGCTGATTAGCGAAATCGGGGACATATACAGGTTTACCAATGCCGGGAAGCTTGCCTGCTACAACGGCATTTCACCGGTCACCTTTTCCTCCGGTGAGAAGGGCAAGAAGTTCCGCAACCGGCAAGGGAATCGAGAACTTTATAATACTTTTCAGCATTGCAACCAGAAATAGAACAGCGGCAGGAACGGGAAGACACCCATTAACCCGGTATTCTACGATTATTACCAAAAAAAATTTAAGGATGGGAAAACGAACCATCAGGCGATTATCTGCGTGATGCGTGCCTTAGTTAACATCGTTTATTCCATGATGAAGCATGAAAGGGAATATGTGAAGTTTGAGACTAAGGAGGGAAAGGAAGAACAAAATCTCCCACAGTCAAACTCTATCACCTGACTGTACATCTCAAGTGCTACCGCCGGATTAACAAGTGCTTTTTTTCCGAATTAACCGAATTATCAATTCAAAAGGATCTCTTCTATTTTGTACTTAATAAATTAATATCACCAGACTTCAAACACTGTTTTCTATCATTATAATATTCATGAGTAAGATTTAACGTCAATATTGAGGTATATGAAAGAGGAGATTATCTTTCAGTATGAAAAATATAGTATCGCTAAGTGCGAGAATGCAACAATGCCCTGATATTAAGTTGGCAATGTCAGGGCATTACTACCTATTGATAACTATGAGAAACCTTTTCCACCGCTTATTTAATTTATCATATAATGATAAACTAAATACACAATTACCACATTAAATAATAATAAAACTATAATAATATTACGTCTTGATAGAACTCCTTTTAATCGTATGTATCCTCCAATATCTACGCAAATAAGTATCAGCAAAATAAATGCAATTAATTCCATAATAAATCACTCCTGTAAATAGAAAATCCTACATTACAATATTTGTTTTTATTTATCCATACTGTTAATCTCATTAATAATCTCATTAAGTACTTCACCATGCCACGACACCCATTTTATAGTCCCATCCCAGTTGAACTCATATTCAATCTCTCCTTCATCAATAAGTTTTTGTATTGCAGCATTTGCATATAATCCTTTGGCTAAAACAACTGCTCTATCAGTAGAATACAAATATCGCCCTAGTAAGGAATCAGTAATATATTCAGTCTCCCAAGTAGTATCTGTTATTTGATTATATAAATCTTTCGCACTCGATAATAATGAATATACCTTCGTTAATATGGTAATATCCTTAGCAAAATCTTTGGTATTTGATATAAGATCACTCACAATATCTAGTGCATCTTCCATATCAGACTGGACATCTTTTTTACTTACTTCTTCACAGTCATATAAAGTATAAGCTAGCCATTTTATAGCTTTAGAAGTAATGGACCCGAATGGTAAGAATGATAATGCTGATAATACTATATCCACTAATCTATCTGTATGCTCCCAATAATAAGTATCCCCTACTTTCATAATTATTGGCGTATTTCCTGTATCATCGATATATATTAATGGATTATTGTAGCAGTAGAAATACAGATTTAGTGAAAGAGGATTATCTACCTGGCCTTCAACAGTATCTTCGTTGATGAATCTTCCTATACTTGAGTCGTAGTATCTGGCATTCAGGTAGTACAAGCCTGTTTCCTGATCATAGATGGCTCCCGCATACTTGAATGGGTTGCTTACAGTCTCATTGCTTGTTGTTATATTTTCCCATTCATCATAGCTATAATTATTGACTACATTTCCGTTTCTGTCAACCATCTGGATAACATCACCATGACCGTAACCAGGTAATAAAAAGCTTTATTTATAAACCCTTAGAGATTAGTATAGGTGGTGGGATGGCTTGGAGGATATTATTGCAGTAAGCTATTGAGATAAAACCATTACAGAAAAGTATTAAGGAAAACCGATTATAAAAAAATAATGTACATTCATGATTGCTGCAATAGAATATGCATTATTTAATCATTGAACCACAAAAATAACAATATTTATTTTCTTTTATCAATAGTAGTGTAGCAATGTTTGCAATATATTGTATTTCTATCCTTTATTAATTCAGCTTTTCTTTTATTTATATACTCTCGCCACTTTGTAATAATAGTTATACCTATAATAATAGGTATTAATCCTAATGCAAATAATACACCTACCAACGAACCCTATGTTAATCCCTTTTATAAGCAAAATACTTATAACAATAATTATTGCTATACCCAATAAACTTAAACTAAGTCCTAAAGGCATAACCTTATTAGCTTTGATTAAGATAGTTCCCTTTTTGGCTGTACCAGAAATAGTTCCACAGTTTGTACAAAATGCCTCATTATCATGTAACATCTTATTGCTGTTTATGAATTAATTGTCCTGATGGAATTTTAACCACCTTCCATATTCTTCCGTAAAGTAAGATGAATATTACTGCTTGATCTGGGGTAACGCAACTCCTTCTGGAATATTAGTATAGATAATTGCATTATTGCTGTTTCCTGTGATGATATAAACAGGACGCGATATTTGTACCTCGCTGAAAAATCCTTTTTTTATTGAGTCGGTGACATAGTATACATGAATTATAGTTTCCTCAATACTCATATTGTTTTCTTTAATCAAAGCCGCCAAGTTATCATACAATCTTGATCCTTTAAACAGCTCTATATCAAATGGAGCTGAATAATTTTCAATGCAAAAATCGTGTTCAATTATTAATTTTAAAGTAATAGAATTATCTGATTCAATTTGACTTTCCATTTTCAATATTTGTTCTTTTGTAATTGGCAACTCTAATATGGATACAATGTCTTGTTCATCTGGGTTTTGCTTAAAAAACAAGTAGCAAACAAATGTTGCGATAATAATCGTAAAAACAACTATTATAATTTTAATTTTAAAATCCATTTAATTTCACCTCTCATGTTCAGGGACATATTGATGAATCTTCCTATGCTCGGATCGTAGTATCTGGCATTTAGATAGTACAGTCCGGTTTCCTGATCATAGATGGCTCCAGCGTACTTGAATGGATTACTGACAGTCTCAGAACTGGCTGTTATATTTCCCCATTCATCATAACTATAATTATTGACCACATTTCCATTTCTGTCAACCATCTGGATAACATCACCATGTCATTATTTTATACAAGAAATCAGACAATGCCCTAACATGATAAACTTTCCATATTAGGGCATTATAATTAAAATATTATTTGGTAGGATTGTCGTTGCTTTGTTTCTTCATTACCTTGCTATATTTGATAAGTAGTAATAAATCGCGCCAACAACAAATATTATAGTTGTAATTAACATAAAGATTTTTGTGGTTTTAACAGAATTTCTGGTTATTATTTTTAATCTTAACCATACACCAAAGTTTATTAAAAGTAGCAAAGAAAAAACTATTGCTATATATTTTATAATATCTAACAAACTGTCACCCCCCGAATTTTTATTTAATCTGGTATAAGTCATTATACAAAATTTATATCTTCTCCTCTTTGTAAGTCAATCTGGTATAACCAGCTGTTTTACCAATTAGTTTACCGCTAATTCGTAAGACTTTTGATAATTTCCCTGCGTCTTCCAAATATTCCAATGTAGATAAAATATCTAAAGAAAGTGATGTCATGTCATTAGCCTTGATTCTATCTAAAATGCCCATAAGCCCTTTTGCTGAACTTCCATCTATTTCTTTCCATCCCGTTAGTAAATAACATCCAGTCATAATAGTTCCCATATAAGGGATGAAATTTAATGCAGTTGTAATGGCATCTGATCCTCTTTCCGTATATGTATAATCATAATAGTGACCATAACCTCCTATTGTATATAAAGAATCTACTTTAATTGAATAAGGTTTATTTCCCGTTGAATCCTTATATATTATAGGATTGTTATAGCAGTAGGAGTACAAGTTTAGTGAGAGAGGATTATCTACCTGACCTTCAACCGTGTCTTCATTGATAAACCTTCCGATACTCGGGTCATAGTACCGTGCTTTAAGATAGTATAGCCCTGTCTCGGAATCATACACCTCCCCTGCATACTTGAACGGGTTGCTGACTGTCTCAGAACTTGTTGTTATATTTCCCCATTCATCATAGCTATAATTATTGACTATATTTCCATTCCTGTCAACCATCTGGATAACATCACCATGACTGGATTTAACTTTTAAATACCTTCCTAGAAGTCCTTTGCATCAGACTTCTAGCACAGTTGAATCGGCAACGGCGCTGAATCTTAAAAGGCTGGAAAAAGCAGTATAACCATGCCTTACCAGCCTTTTTAAATTAACAACGTATTGTTCTCAGGAAAGTATTATGCCAAGCTTCCTGATTATTAACCATATATTCCGAATTATTAGGAAACTATAAACTGGAATGCTCTATGTTTATCACCAGTCCATTTTATTATATGATTAATACCTTCTTTCTTAAAAAAGAATATACTAAAAGTAATATTAAAATAATATCTACGAAAATCATAATTACTATTGTCCATTTTTTTGAAAAGCCCCCAAGATGTTTTAATCTTATCCATAATCCAATATTAATTATTATAAGAAATAAGCAATAAAATATCAATACCAGCATTCTACACCACCACCTTTAATTAAGAGAACTTTAATCCATTAGATCAAGGACATCTTCTATAGCCTCTGCTTCTGAATACGGGAAATAGTCAATACTAACAAACCCTAAACTATCTACCTCATATTTAACTGTTCCATTCGATATAAGTTTCGCAACTTCTCCGTATGCATATAAATATTTTAGTTCAACTCCTTCACGTGTTCTAGAATATAGAGAATCATAAAATTTCCAATAAACGATGCTTTCAATAATATAACTTTCATCTAATATAAACATCCCTGCGTCTATTATGCTAAATATTGTACCAATATTACTGACTGCCTTTCCCAATTTACCCAATTTTTTTAATTCTTCAAAATTTTCTGTAAGCCACGTATAATCACTTATAAGGCTAGTACTGATATTTAAATATTCATTATCTTTTATCTTATTTAGAAAACTTACTAATTTATTTACATCCTTTTTACTTATATTTATTTCTTTCGCACCAATAAGCCAGTGAGCTAATTCATTAGTAAGACTTACCAATGGAATAAAGCCTAAAGCAATAAATGTACCATCAACTAATCTTTCTTCTAAATAAACATTATATAATTTATGTCCGTCACGGTCTTTTACATCCGTTTTAATAGTATATACTGTATTTCCTGTTGGATCTATATAAATCAGCGGATTATTCCAACAATAGGAATACAGGTTAAGTGAAATAGGATTGTCTACCTGTCCTTCAACCGTATCTTCATTGATGAATCGTCCTATACTTGGGTCATAGTACCGTGCTTTAAGATAGTATAGCCCTGTCTCGGAATCATACACCTCCCCCGCATACTTGAATGGATTACTGACAGTCTCATTGCTGGCTGTTATATTTCCCCATTCATCATAGGTATAATTATTGACCACATTTCCATTTCTGTCAACCATCTGTACCACATCACCATGACCATTATACAAATAATAGTACTCACTCCCACTGTTTGTTTTCTTTGACAATACTCTGTCGGGGCCCCAGACATAATTGGAGGTTACTGATGATG
>JAEYMU010000034.1 GCA_023407175.1 Bacillota bacterium | reverse complement strand
CGCGCGCGAGCTCTCGGGCAACGCGCTTCTCGAGATCATCGACTCGATCACTAACCCGCAGGATGCGCGCGGGTCCGTCACCTTCGACGACCTCAAGGTGAGAAACGGCCGGGGCATCCCCGCCGCGCAGCTCGGCTACACGACCAAGGACCTCGTGGCGCCCGCCTCCATCACGCGCGTGGACGACACCCACATCAAATGGGGCGACGCCTACGGCCAGGCCCTCTACCTCCAGAAGTGGGCGACGTCGGTGCGCTCCGACATGATCTCGTCCCTGGCCGAGCTGCCCATCAACCAGGTCATCACGCTCGACATGACCAGCTGGGAGCAGGGGCGCGCCATCGACACCATCGAGGGGATGGTCACAGACCTCAAGGTGCAGAAGTCCGACTACGTGCTCAAGCACTCCCAGTCGATGTACATCACCGACGAGATGCTGCCGACCAACCTACAGGACGCGCTGCTCAACGTCCACGACCTGCGCGACGACCTCGTGAGCCGCGACCAGAAGATGTGGTCGCTCACCTGCATGACCATGACGTGGGCCGACAGCCTCGAGGCCTGCGACGAGAACGCGGGCTCGATCGAGGACGTGTTCAGGCGCTACACCTGCCGCGTCGCCCCACTCGTGAAGCTCCAGGGGCAGGCCCTCGCGGCGTCGCTCCCCACCGGGCGCTGCGACATCCCCTACGTTCGCAACCTCACGACCGCACCGCTCGCGGCGCTCATCCCGTTCACCTCGGTCGAGCTCGCCGAGCCGGGCGGCATGTGGATGGGTCAGAACCAGACGAGCAAGAACTTCATCTTCTACAACCGCCGCGACGCCGTCTCCCCCAACGGCTTCATCCTCGGCAAGCCCGGCCGCGGCAAGTCTGTCACGGCCAAGAACACCATCATGTGGACGCTGCTCACCGACCCGGAGGCCGAGGTCGTCGTGCTCGACCCCGAGCGCGAGTACATCAACCTCGCCCGCGAGCTCAACGGCGAGGTTGTGCAGATCTCCGGCAGCTCCGACACCTACATCAACCCGTTCGACCTCGAGTGGTCGCGCGACGAGGCGCCGCTCGCCATGAAGACCGACGCCGTGATATCGATGGTCGAGATGATGGCCAAGAGCCTCACCGAGCTACAGAAGTCGCTCGTCGACCGCACGGTGAGCCGCATCTACGACAGGTTCTTCGAGACGCACGACCAGGCCGACATCCCCACGCTGTCGGATTTCTATGAGACCCTGAAGGCCCAGCCCGAGCCCGAGGGCGCGGTGCTCGCCACGACCATCGAGCGTTACGTCAACGGCCAGGCGTCCGTCTTCAACAACCGCACCAACGTCAACACGCACAAGCGCTTCGTCGTCTACGACATCCGCGACTGCGCCGACAACATGAAGGGCCTCGCCCTGCTCATCCTGCTCGACGCCACGTGGAACCGCATCGTGCGCAACCGCGAGCGCCACGTGCGCACCTGGGTGTTCGTGGACGAGATGCAGCTGCTCTTCGAGAACGACTACGCCATCACCTACTTCGACCAGCTCTGGACCCGCTCGCGCAAGTACGGCGCCATCCCGACCGGCATCACCCAGAACGTCGAGCGCGTCATCAACAACGAGCGAAGCCGCCTCATGCTCGCCAACTCCGACTTCCTCGTGCTCCTCGGGCAGTCGGCTTCCGACGCCGCCGCGCTCGGCGAGGTGATCAAGCTCTCCGAGCGCCAGGTCGCCATCATGCGCACGGCCGGCCCCGGCGAGGGCCTTCTGGTCGCGGGCGGCAAGATCGTCTCGTTCGAGAATCGCATCCCCACCGACTCGGCCATCTACCGCATGGTCACGACCAAGATCGATGACCTCGCTGCCTACAGCGCGGCCGACATGGGCGAGTAGGCCTGATGGGCACCGTCACGACAAGGGACATGGAGGGTGTCTCCGGCAGCCTCGCGCTCCAGAAGGAGCGCCACTCCTCGCTCGAGTACTCGCGCTCGCACGCGGGCGACGTTGCCTTCAGGGACCACTCCGGGGACGTCTCGTTCAGGGACCGCGCCGAGACGGTGCGAAGCGTCTTCGTGGACAGGGTTCACGAGTCCGTGTCCGCCACCTTCGGCAAGGCGAAGGACGCAGGCGCGCAGGCCTCGTCCGGCGCCACCCGTGGCGCACGAGCCGCCGGCGCCAGGGGCGCCAGGGAGATCCCGCACGCGATGCTCGCCGGGGCGGCCGGCATCGGGCTGTCCGCGGGCGAGGTCACCGACGAGGCGTCGGCCCAAGCCGACGCCCTCGGCAACGCCGCCGCGGCCCAGCTGGACCCCTGGACCATCAACCAGGAGCGCAAGATGCTCGCCAGGAAGGGCGGGCACGTCGTCAACGACGTGCTGCCCGCCGGGCGCGCCCGAAAGAGCCTGTCGCGCTGGGACGCCGAGGCCGACAGGCTCATGGTCAAGAACGCAGGCACCAAGCGCAAGATCGACGGCGTCAACAGGAGGCTCGCCAAGATGCGGGCGGGCGGCATCTCGGAGGACAGCCTGCTCGGCCGCTGGATGGTCCGTCGCCAGAGCCGCCTCGAGAGGAAGAGCGGCCGCCAGCTTCGCACGGCCGCGCGCCTGCGCGGCGAGGACGGCGGCCTCCTCGGCAAGCTCATGCGGCTCCGTCGCGCAAAGGCCAGCCTCACCGACACGATGCTCGGTTGGCGCGGCGCGGTCGCACTCGCCGGCGGCGTCGGGGCTGTCCTGATCGTTGTCCTTCTTGTCATCGTGCTCTCGTCCTTCGTCGTCATCGACGCCGGCGACAGCGACGGCGGCGACGTCGGCAGCCTGACGGGCGTCGAGGCGCAGATGGCCTCCTACCTGCTTTCCCACGGCTTCAGCAAGAACCAGACCGCCGCCATCCTCGGCAACGTGGACGGCGAGTCGGAGGGAGACCCCACAAACTACTCCGTCATGGACGGACTCTTCAACTATCCCTACGAACGCGCCCTCGGGGTGTTCCAGTACACCGACGCCGGCTCGTCATCCTCCAACCTCTACGGATGCGACGAGCTCACGAGATTCACCAGCTGGTGCTCGGCCAGCGGCAGGGTCACGACCGACCTTGACTCCCAAATGGCCTGGACGTTCGACGAGGGCAGCCCCGGCTACTACGAGTCCCGCTGGCAACCCAGCAGGGTCAACTCCTATTGGAACGTGAAGGAGCACGCCGGCGACATCTCCCTCGGAGTGTGGAAGGACCCCTCGTCGTCGCTCGACACGCTCACCTACGCCTGGTTCGCGGCCTACGAGGGACCCGCCTACGGCGACACGAGCTTCACGAGGCGGCTCGGCCACGCCCGCGAGGTCTTGGCCGCGTTGCAGTCGGGCGACGGCAACGGAGTCGCCGGCGTCACCGGATCCGGCTGGGGCCAGGCGTACGCGGACGCCTCGCAGGGACAGAAGGCCATCGTCGGGGCGTCGAAGCGCACCGGCTCGCCCGGCAGCGGCCTTTGTGGCATGTGGGTCTCGCAGGTCTACAGCAAGGCGGGCTATGGCTATCCGACCGGCAACGCGAACAACATGTACTGGAACTATTGCACGAGCTCCAACAAGGACGAGCTCAAGGTGGGCATGATCATCGCCGTCCCGTCATGGACCGGCACGAGCGCGGGGAGGGTCTACGGCCACGTCGCGATATACATAGGCGACGGGAAGGTGATGCACAACGTGGGGTCTATCCAGACGATGTCGCTCGACGACTGGATCAACACGTACGGAACGACCTACACGCCCATGTGGGGCTTTGCCGGAAGCGTGCCGACGAGCTAGGGCGAAGCATCGTCCGCAACCAGGGAAAGGAAACTCAGTCATGAACAGGTATGCAGACGACGGGCTCTCGGACCAGGACGCTCCGAGGAGAAAGCTCGCCATGGGCCTCGTGGCCCTCGCCGCCGTGCTGGCGTTCGGGCTTTGCCTCGACGCCGTGGCCTGCTCGCGGCAGGGCGGCGGCAAGGCGCCGGCGGAGAACCCGGCCGCACCCGCCCTGACGACCGGGGCCGCGGCGACGGGAGGGATGGAGGAGGACGGCACGACCGTGGTCAACGGCGTGACGCTTCTCGACGCGGACAAGCTCTCCGGGTTCGATGACACCATGGTCAGCAGCCTGGCCGCGGCGCTCAAGTCGTACGCGTCGTCGAACGGGCTCGACCCCAAATCCGCGCGGTTCCGCGTGACCGGTGGCTCCGCGACGTCCGCCGACGCCATGGCCAAGCTCGCCGTCGTGGGAACGGACACCAGGCTCACCGCCACGCTCGGGCAGACCGGCTGGACGG
>JAEYMU010000037.1 GCA_023407175.1 Bacillota bacterium | reverse complement strand
TTTTACAGGAGAAAAAGGATCAAGGAGGATATTTAACATGGCAGTAACTGCTACCGGAGTAACTCCCTCAATCACCTACGTAGCGACAGGTACCAGCGGATGCTCGACTCCCGGCACCGGCAAGTCGATCCAGACCAGTACCACCACTTCAAACAGCAACAAAACAACTGCTACGACGGCTACGACGACAAACAGCAACAAAACTACGACGACTGCAAGCAGCGGCTGCTCCACACCGGGCAGTACGAAAGCTGCGACGACTGCAGGTAATACAACATCAACCACTACTGTTACGGTTTCGGCCTCGGCCTCGAGTGGGTGTTCTACGCCCAGCACTGCTACGACCTCCAGTGCGAAAGCGACAACTACTACCAGTACGGTTTCCACCTCTAGTACAAGTGGGTGTTCTACTCCCAGCAGTACGAAAACGACGACTACTACCAGTACGGTTTCTACAAGTGGGTGTTCCACACCCAGTACAACGGTTGTAATAAACCAAAGTGGCTGTTCCACACCTAGCACTGCTTCGGGCTCCAGTGGATGCTCTACTCCCGGCAGCACGAAAACAACGACCAGTACGGTTTCCACAAGCGGATGTTCTACGCCCAGCACAACGGTTGTAATTAACCAAAGTGGCTGTTCCACACCTAGTACTGCTTCGGGCTCCAGTGGGTGTTCGACTCCCGGCAGCACGAAAACAACCACTACTTCCAGTACGGTTTCTACAAGCGGCTGTTCGACGCCTAGCACAACCGTTGTAATTAACCAAAGTGGCTGTTCCACACCAAGCACTGCTTCGGGCTCCAGTGGGTGCTCTACTCCCGGCAGCACGAAAACAACCACTACTTCCAGTACGGTTTCTACGAGCGGCTGCTCCACACCATCTACGGCACCGGTTAATGCAGAGCTACCGAGTGCTCCGGATGTATCATCTATGGCCACTAATTTGCTTTTGGGTGTCAAAGATGCTGTAGTCGGTACGGTAGATGGCCTGATAGATGCAATCAGCCATCCGTTACAGACCATAGAAGGAGTCACTTTCTTCTCAAGGGCCCTTCATTCCGGAACAGAAGAAAATGATTTGCTGGTTCAGATGATAGAGGAATCAGGAAAAGAATTATCAAAGGAATTTATAGAGGGGGATGCGGATAAAAAAGCCAGAATGTTGGGCCAGGCCGTCGGAGAAGTTTTGCTGGCCTTAGTCAGCACCAAGGGGGTGACAGCCGCTGTTGATGCGATAAAAGCGGGAATTAAATCCGGGGAGATAGCCTCTTGGTTCAGTAAATTCAGCAAAGGAACGGCTACCGCAGAGGATATTGCCAACAGCTTAGGGAAGACTGCGGAGGCTGTTGACAAAGCGGATGATTCTGTTAAGATTATAGGTAATATCGAAGGTTCGGGGGCTGGTATTAAGGAGAGTAACTCAATAGTAAATGGATTTGATACAACTGTGAATGCTGGAAAACAAGGTAAACATATTGTAGGTAATAATAATTATACTGAGGGAAGAAGTATATTTAAAGGAACAGTTGATGATGCTCAAAGATTAGTAGATGAATTTGCAGGAACTGGGGAGTGGATAGGCACAAATAAAGAACGCATAAATTTTGGCGAAGTAATAGGACAGTACGTGAATCCGGCAACAGGGGAAGCCGTTGATACGACGGTTGGAATAATCCATTACTCAAAAACAGGAACACATATTGTTCCAGCGCAACCGATACAATAGAAATGGGGGTAAGATCATATGTTTTTTACAGATAAAGAAAAGGAAATAATGGAAAAACTGTTCTTGGTAATTGAGAAGAATAAAGAAGATATATATCTATTAACGTTTGCAAATGGGGATGTTATTGAAGCAAAAGTAGATACTTGTTATGAAACAGATAATGGTCTTGAGGATGATGATATAAATTTTGAAGAGTATTACGCCTGTGCAATGAAAATCGTAAAAGTGATAAATGATAATAATAAAACTTTTGACAGCGGAAAACTAATTGAAATAAATTATCATAACTATCCTCAAGAGATAAGAAATTCAAAAGGAGAAAAAATTTAGTTTCAAAGCAATTAACATGGAATGTTTTAACAACCTAAAACACCCATTTCACAAGGGCCCTCACTAGGGGGATAAATGCTCCAGGGATTTACTTTTATACGATTGTAAATGGAAAGAAAGAAACATTTGAAAGTAATATCATAATGACACTATACAGAATGGACGTGCTGTTGACGTGCAAATTGGTTATTAAGAAGGTGTAAGATGAACGAAAATAAAACAATATTTCATGTTGGGCATCCAAAGAATTTTTATAATTATTCGCTCACAGATAAAAAATCCTTATAACATAAATCTACTTGAAGAGGTAAGTAAATATTGTTTAGCACTAAAAGATGAACATGCGATTGGATTTGAGGCATTTAAGACTGAAATCATTAAAACAGTAAAAGATAATATAGAAACTAAAGGATTTCTTGAAAATGCTCTAAAAATTGATCACATAAGTTTTATTACAGATAACTTGAGTGAAATCAATCATTATTTACCTGTTTTAAGTGATTCGGCTCTAGAGATATGTGAGCAATTAAGATATAAGAACTATGATAGAGCCTATGATTTAGTTGATGTAATTCATTGCTTACCAGAAGCAATAATAAGCAAAAAGCAATGGAATGCAGAAGTATTTTGGAGTATATATATTAAATCATATAGAGAAAAATGGAATAATGATTTTCTCGGCATAAAGGAAAAAGAGTTAATATAAAATATCAGTAACAAGCTTTTAAAAAGATTGGTTAGTATGCGTTTTGTTACCCTAATAGATTTAGTTTAAATGATTTATGTTTTGTTATTATCTATGAATTTTATTAGACCAGTAAAAAAACAGCAGTTTTCTCTTTTGGGAATCCCCACAGCAGTCGGCAATGCCGACTGCTGTGATTCCTTAAAATTTACATTTAATATCGATACAAATTAAGTATACCTGCTGATCACTGCCCTCATAGGTACAGGATAAAGTCCGGCACAGCCCCCCTGTTGCCGCAGAAACATACTCAATCGAGGTATACCATTCGGCCGGCTTCTTCATGGCCTCACGGTAATATTTCTTCTCTGCATAATAATCTCCCGGTACGGCAGGCTTGAAATTCTCATCCTGCAGCTCCGTAAATCCCGGATTCATAATCGTATGGCTGACCTGGTAACCTGCACCATCAATCACATAAAAGCATTCAATGTCCGGCTGTTCCTGAATTGCCGTTTCCAAAGCACGGTCGATTTCATCCGCCCCGGAAGCTTTCTTCAATTGGTCAAACACCCCTTCCAGATATTTTTTATCCAAGGTCTCAATGCCGTTGTGATAGGCTACCTCATTTCCCTGGTTAACTAAACGGTACCTGGTGAGCACCTGCTTTAGTCCGGCCGAAAGCTGTACCAGATTCTCCGCCACCGCATAATTTTCCTCCGAATAAGCCGCATTATTCTGCACCACTCCCGAGATATTTGTTATGATGGAGGAGGTATCCTTCAGGCTGCTTGCCTGTGTTTCGGAAATCTCCGCAATGTCTGCGCAAAGCTCCGCAACATTTTCAATGGAGGAATTGATATTTTTAAAGCTTTCCGCAGTTTTATAAGCAATGTCTACGCTTTCCTGCGCTATTTTTATACTATGATCAATCATCGTTGTTGTCTGTCCCACCGCCTCGGCACTTTTATCAGCCAGCTTCCTGACCTCGTCAGCAACGACGGAGAACCCCTTCCCCAGCTCCCCGGCACGGGCAGCCTCAATTGCAGCATTCAATGCCAGAAGCTTCGTCTGCTCGGCAAGTCCGCTGATAATGGTGATGATCCCGGAGATGTCCTGGGAAGAAGTCTGAACTCTCTGTATGGAATCAAGCATCTGCTCCATATATCCGAATCCGACCTTTGCCTCATGCTGAATGCTGTTGACGCTATTGGATGCCCTCTTGGCACTCTCCGCATTATTGCTGGTCTGCTCTGTGATCTGGTAAAGAGTACCGGTCAGATCACCGATTAAATTCGCCTGCTCAGTTGCACTGCTGGCAATCTGGGAGGCTCCGCTCTCCACCTGGCTGCAAAACCGGTCCACCTCCTCTGATAATGAATTAATTTCTTCAAAGGAGCTGTTCAGGGAACGCCTGATTTTATAAAGTGCATTTTTAATCGGTTTAAAATCGCCCTTATAATTAATATCCTTTGCAACCCTGACAGCCATGTTGCCTGCTGACAGATGAGCCAGTACCCGTGAAATCTCATTGATATACTCATTAAAGGTTGAACTGATTTGATTAATATCCTCAGCCAATTCTCCAAGTACTTCATAATCCTGTACGTGAATGGCGATATCCAGGTCACCGCTTACAAATTGATGTGTGCTCTTGATTAATTCGGACGCTTCCTTTGTAATTCTTTCATATTTTCTTTTGTTCCTCATACCAATCCCCCAATGCTTTCGTAAATTAGAACAGGATAACCCAATTTTTTCCTGTCCCAAACAAAAAAGCAGCGGGGATTTAAGCCTCGCTGCTTTTCTTTATTACTATATATTACATCATACCTTATGTCAATAACAAGCATCCCATTTTATTCCATTATTCAACAATTGCGATTATTTCCACTTCGCAGAGAACATCCTTGGGCAGCTTTTGTGCGGCCACACAGGATCTTGCCGGCTTACCGGTAAAGTACTGGGCATATACTGTATTAAAATCAGCAAAATCGTCCATATTCTTTAAAAAGCAGGTGGTTTTGATCACATTCTCAAAGCCTGTTCCTGCCGCCTCCAGGATTGCTGCAATATTTTTCATCACCTGTGTTGTCTGAACAGTAATGTCTCCTTCCACAATCTGTCCGCTCGCCGGATTAATCGGGATTTGTCCTGAAGCATAGAGCAGATTGCCATGAATTAACGCCTGGGAATAAGGTCCAATCGCTGCCGGTGCCTTATCGGTTTGAATTACTTTAAACATAATGATACCTCCGGTCTGTAGTTTTATCACTTTATTATAAATAGTTCCTCCTGATTTTTCAAGACCAAAGCAAATATGTAGATACAAAATGTGTATTCAGCCAAAAAAGCTGATACAAAAAGGGTGTCCCACCGGATCGATAAAAACCGTATAGTCCTGGGAATATTGTACCGATGCCAAAGTAGCACCGCAAGCCAGTGCATGACTTACCACAGCCTCTTTTTCATTTGGCGTTGAGGCAAAGTCTAAATGAGTCATTTGCTGCTGTTTTCCTTTTTCATTTGGCCAGACTGGCGGAATGAAGTCTTCTATCTCCTGGAACAGCAAGCATATATGTTTATCTGGAGAAATGACAGCAAGCCACTCTTCATCAAACCGCTGTTTGTTCCATCCCAATAATGCAGTATAGAAATCCGCCAATTCCTCTTGATTTGGACAGTCTAATGTAACTGAAGCAAAGTTAATTACAGGCTTTGACATAAACAGTACCTCCGATATAAAACTATATTTTATCTTATACTATACTGTACCAGCAAATAATTGGTCTTTATTTTGTGCCAATAATGCTGCTTCATAAGTATAACGCAAATGTCTAATATTGTATACTTTTTATTCTTAGACGTTTCGCATATACCTGCATGAGCTTTAAGGTGAATGGACTACTCGGCTTCTATCCCGTAGATTCTTTGATATATTTCCCTGATATTTTGATCAAAGTCTATACCAAGTACCGCCATACCGTTAATGCGCATTGACTGATAGGAATCTTCGGTCGGAACGGACCATTGCAGCCTTTCATAATTTATATAGGAGGGGAGAGCTAATAACAGGGAGAATATCTCGCCTTCCGTTAAATTGGTGGTTATCTCGGGAAGTAATGTATCCAAAAGCTCCTTTAGCTGAAGCAAATTCAGCTCCTTTACCTTAAGAAATATCTGTTCTAGCACATTTCTCTGCCTTTGCGTCCTCGCAAAATCCCCATTGCCGACATAACGGTTTCTGGAATATGCCAGCGCCTGCTTTCCGTCAAGCAGATAGGTCCCGGCCTCGGTCAGATAATCCGTTCCCTCCTTATCCCCTGTCAGAATATTAATTTCCTTAAGATAATCATTTATAACAGGAATATCCTCCTTGCTTACCGTAAGGGTTATCCCTCCCACCGCATCCACAATATCGATAAAGGAATAAAAATCAATGGAGGCATAGTGGTCAATCTTTATCTTAAAATTCTGTTCCAGGGTCTCCATTAATAAGTCCGCCCCGCCAAAGGCATAGGCTGCATTCAGGCGGTTATTGTTCTTTCCCGGTATCTTAAGGTAAATATCCCTCAGGAACGAGGTGGCAATGATCTGCTTATTTTTCTTATTAATTGAAATCAGCAGCATTACATCCGAGCGGCCCCTGCCCCCATTTTCCCTGGTATCACTGCCGATTAACAGTACATTGAATACATCCTTATCATACAGAATAGGACTGCTGCCCTCCTTAAGATTGGCCTTGATCTTCTCTTCCATGGATGTAATTTCATCCTCTGGCGAATTTGGGACCTGTGAATCAGCCTCCTCATATTCCGGTACGTCGGAGGCTGTCCGGGCATCATCCTTAGGCTGTTCCTCTCCGGTAAAACCGGAAGCCGACACCAGATGCATCCTGTTGATATAGGTATGTATTGACAGATATGCCCCAAGCAGCAGGATTATAAAAATGGCCAGAAATATCAGTAGGGGTATCATTATTTTTCTTTTAAGGGATGGTGTCCGCTCCCGCTTCATAATATATTCTTTCTCCGTTTCTTCAATAATTTCGCGGTGCTCCGGTATTCTTACCTGTTATCTTGATCCTCTGCGAAACAATACCACGCCTATTGTTTTTAAAAGAATTTTTATATCCATAAGAAAGGACCAGTGATCGATATAATCCAAATCCAGCCGTACAACATCCTCAAAATCCGTAATATCGCTGCGGCCGCTAACCTGCCATAGACCGGTGATACCCGCCTTAAGGGCAAGCCTTCGTTTGTGCCTGCTTTCATACTGGATGAACTCCGCTTCCGTCGGAGGCCTGGTTCCCACCAGACTCATGTCCCCCTTTAATACATTAAAAAATTGCGGAAATTCATCCAAGCTGGTTTTACGAAGGAAATTACCCACCTTTGTCACTCTGGGATCATCCTTTATCTTGAACATGAACCCGTTCATCTCATTCTGATTCATCAGCTCCTGCTTCCGTTTCTCCGCATCCGAGTACATGGACCGGAATTTATATATTTTAAAACGTCTTCCATTCTTTCCTATCCTGGTCTGGGAGAAGAAAACAGGGCCTGGGGATTCTATGAGAATAGCCGGAGCAATAAACGCCATCAGAAGTATTGTTACAATACAGCCAACCAGTCCTCCTACGATATCGATCATACGCTTTAAAACCATCTGCCCTTCATTAAAAAGCCTTGCGCTGAAGGTAACCACATGGTATCCGCCCATCTCCCGCACTACCTTTTCATGTATGTTAAGACCAAAGGTATTGATGCTTAAATCCACCGTCACACCCATGTTCTGAAATTCCTTAATCATCTCTTCAATATTCGGATCAGCCGGACTGTCGCTTGGAATATGTATGAATACCCCGTCAAGTACTTCCCTTTTGGCCGTCTCAAACATGCTCCCCGCATCAGCCTTAACCTCAACACCTTCAAACCTTTCTCCAATCAGATTGGCATCCAGTATTGTCAGATAGGTAATCTGATATTCCCAGCTGTTTTCATTGTGTATCCGCCGAAGAAGCTTTTTTGCCTGCTCCAGAGTTGTTATAATCATAATCTTTGCACTTGAGGCACTGTTTTTATATACAGAAAGCAGCAGGACCTTATAATACTGCCTGGCTATATAGTTAATCAGAACATTTAATATAAAGAAGCACAGAAAGAACAGTCTTGAATAAGAGGCCCCCTCCCGGAATAAAAACATTACGGTTGTAATGGTTACCGCCAGTATGATATTTATCTTTATCACCATAACCATTTCATCCAGAAAGCCTCTTTTAAAGAACCGGCTGTAAGTATCGTACAGATAATAAATCGCCACGTACAGGGATATGATAATGACAAAGGCCATTCCATAACTCCCCAAATCTAATAAAAAGTAACCTGCACTCCCGTACCGTATCCAGACTGCCAGAAGAAAAGAAATTATAATACAGCCAATATCTACGAGCAGGAGGTATTTATCAGGCGAATTTTTCTTCATCAAATCCATCGTAGCTCTCTTCCTTATTGAATAATTGATTTTTTCTTGCAATCAGACGGCAGATGATAAACAAAAGGACATTAAATGCAATTATGACAGCCATTACATCCCATTGAAAGCCGAACTGCTGCTCCCTGGAAGCTTGACTGTACAGTATATTTCCACTTAAGTCGGTTATTTTTGTTATCGTTCCCTCCATATTATCCGAAAGCTTAAGCCCACAGCCTTCATAAACCTGTTCCAGCAGATAAAGGACGGCATTCCTTGCGTCCATGGATAACCGGGTATAGTCCGTCTTTCCCTCTTCTGTAAGAATTGCATTTATCTTCATAATTTTTTCATTTATCGCAGCTGCCTGGTCAGTGCTTATTTCAACCTTCTCGCTGCAAAAAAAATCTTCCAGGGTATTATAGTAAACAGAGGATTGCATTTCCTTTCTGCCTTCCCTATCTGCCGGCTTAAGTACATCCTTCAGCAGAGCGAGAATACCCTGCTCGGTTTCACTTAGCCCCTTCTGTGTGGTAATCTGGTAATTCTCTGACAATGCCAGAACAGATACCTCCTTGTAACTGTTATGTACCAGCCCCTTTGCAATTAGTATAAAGGCTATCAATATGGCAAATACCCCTATCATGAAAACCTGCGGCATTGTTTTCTTTTTTAATATTTTTGTTTTCTTACTGCGTTTTTTGTTCAACTTAATCCCCCGCTTTTATAGAGCTTGGCCAAATTCAACCGCTCCTGTTTTTATCCTGCTGATCGGTATCCCCTTTGAATTAATTTGTGTATTCACTGTTATAGTGCTTATATTTCCTGCCATAATACTGGTATGCATTTTTCTTAATATTCACTTTGTTAAGTACGGCCCCAAGTATTCTGCAATTTCCCTGCTCCAGCTGCTTTTTGACCTTTTGTATGAATTTATAGCTGACCCCATCTGCTTCTATCACCAATACAACCCCATCGCATAGCTTGGCGACAATGGCACTGTCTATGACACTGCCAAGGGGCGGAGTATCTATTATAACATAATCATAGGATTCCCTTAGGCTCTCCAGCAGCTCATGAAAGCTTTTACCTTCCAGTAATTCTGCCGGATTCGGAGGCATCGGTCCGGTAAATATCATATCCAGATTGGGTATATTGGTTTCACAGATGATATCCTCCAGGCTGTTCCTGTCCGATAAATAAAGTGACAGGCCGGACACGGCCTGATCCGGCTTATAGCGGCCGATCACAACCGATCTTCTTAAATCCGCATCGATAAAGATTACCCTTTTACTGCTCTCTGCCATGGATATTGCCAGATGGAAGGAAACACTTGATTTCCCCTCACCGGGCAGACTGCTTGTTACACATATGACATTTACATTGCTTCCGCAAAATTGGATATTGGTTCTTATCTGCTTATAGGCTTCATTGCTCATAAAATCAAGCTTTTCAATTTTCTCCAGAGTTATCTGCATATTCACCTCGTTCCTGCGCTGCTGATACCGCGCATTTATTTACAGTACAATCCATCAAGCCAGCAGTGCCTTCCTCTTTTTCTTGCCGGCTCTTATTTTTGAAGTACTTTTTCGTGAATCCTTAAGAAGCCTCTCTTCTATCGGAAGCATCCCAAGAACTGTAATTCCAAGGTATTTTTCGATATCCTCCGTAGTTCGTATGCTGTCATTGGCTATATGAAGCAGGATAATTACAAAACCGGCCAGGATTGCTGCTGCCAGCCCGCCTAGCACGGTATATCTGAAAACATTGGGACTGGACGGATACTTCGCAAGATTTCCTTCCTCCAGGATATTGGCCTTTTCACTTCCCATTACTACCGACATGCGTTCTACCGATACCAGGGCAATCATATCTGCTATTTTCTTGGCAGTTGCCGGGTCACGGTCTGTGACTGTTATCTCCAGTATCCTTGTACCCTCCGGGGTTTCGACCTTAATCCTCTGGTCTAATTCGTCACTAGTTACCGGAAGCTTAAGCTCCTTTATCACCTGATCCATAACCGGACGGCTCTTAACAAGTATCATATAATCCTTGGTTAGCTGTGCTCCTGATTGAAGATCTGCCAATGTCAGGCTGGAATTTTCCTGCCGGTTAATGATATACATTCTGGCTGTTGAGGTATATACCGGCCGGATCAGATACTTGCTGACTACTCCGGCGGCTCCTGCTCCTATTATGCCGCACAGGAGTAAAATCCAAAGCTTTTTCAGCAGTAAGAGCATCCCTTCCCTGATATTTATCTCAATAACATTGTTGCTATATGCTGTCTCCATTCCTTCGCTCCTGACTCTATGTATTTAATCCCTGTCCCTTGACAGCATCATTAGATTATCTCATAATCATTGCTTTCGATGTTGGTGTAACTCCCCTTTCCTGTCGTATAAGGGACATTTGACTTCCTTA
This sequence comes from Bacillota bacterium, assembly GCA_023407175.1. The sequence continues at coordinate 283 of JAEYMU010000037.1, read as the reverse complement.
TTTTTCCAATACATGAATTATATTATAGTGTTTTTACATTTTCAACCGTTTATCTCGAATTAAAGCAAGAAGTCATTTACAGCATCCTCCTAAATCTTTCAATGTCCCCATGTATCCGCTTCTATTAAGCACCATTTGACTCAAAATCGTTAAAATGTCTATATTCTCGAAAAAAAATCATTTCGAGAATCGCGATGCACGGCGCAAAAAGCACGCCTTTTATCAGAAGCATAAAGCGCTTCTGATAACTTATATTCTCGAAAAAAAATCATTTCGAGAATCG
>JAEYMU010000014.1 GCA_023407175.1 Bacillota bacterium | reverse complement strand
TAGGTCAAGGTGTCGTCCTGCCAGACAGCGCTGCTTACCGTATCTGCCCAGTAGCCGTCATCGGATAAGGTCTTGTGCCCGTTGATATTTATGTAATTCCCCGTTGATACATTCTTAAGGGTCTTATGGCCGCCGCTCTCCCCCACAATCCACTGGTATCTGGTGTCTGTCTCTGCGGCTGGCACCCCGTATTTAACTATGCCGTTATCATCATACAGATATGCATTCGTTACATATTCATTCTGGATGTAATAGGCGGTATCTGTATTATCATCCTCGAACTGCATTGTGGCGAATTCTATGAATATCCACTTCATGCTGCCCCAGTCCGTGGGCACATTACTGCACTGGGCAAGTCCGCTCTGGTCCTGTACATGAAGACCGAAGCCTGCATACCCCGTATCCGTGCTGGCGGTCAGGATGTTCGTATGAGCTGTAGTATCAAAATCCCAGAGATAGGTCAAGGTGCTATCCTGCCAGGCCGCGCTGCTTACCGTATCTGCCCAGTAGCCGTCATCGGATAAAGTCTTGTGCCCGTTGATATTTATGTAATTCCCCGTTGATACATTCTTAAGGGTCTTATGGCCGCCGCTCTCCCCCACAATCCACTGGTATCTGGTGTCTGTCTCTGCGGCTGGCACCCCGTATTTGACTATGCCGTTATCGTCATACAGATATGCATTCGTTACATATTCATTCTGGATGTAATAGGCGGTCTGAGTATCGACAGCCCTTGCTGTACCTTCCGGCAGTAATCCCAATACCATTGCTGCACACAGAAAAATAGACAGAAGCCTCTTCCTCCACTTTTTTCCCATAAATCTTACCTCCCTGTTTACAATAAAATATTGCTTTATTTATGATATCTCTTGTAAGTTAATCGGTTAACTTTAAGAGCATAAAATAGAGCCCCAATCAATTTCATTTTGAAGCGTCGGGGCTTCATAGTCAGCACCCAACTGCTCATATTCCGGCCCGACTCCAAGAGATTTCATATTGGCCGCCTTAGCAGCAAGAATCCCTGCACCGGAATCCTCGACTACCAGACAGTCCTGCGGCAAAAGTCCCAGTTTGTCTGCCGCAACTAAGAACACCTCCGGGTCAGGCTTTGATTTTGTGATGTCCAGTCCGCAGCTTACCTGATCGATATAGCCCTCCAAGCCCGTTTTTTCCAGTATCAGAGGTGTGTTCTTACTTACGGAGCCGACGCCGATCAATAAACCCCTGTTTTTTAACATGGTTAGGGTTTCGGGTACTCCGGCCAGCACAGCCTCCTTTGTCAAACCCTGCAATAATTCAATGTAGCAATTATTCTTTCTTTCGGCCAGTGCCAGCTTCTCCTCATAAGAGTATATCTTATCCCCCTTCTCCAGAACAATCTCCAGAGAATCCATCCGGCTTACTCCCTTCTGCCTTGCATTATCCTCTTTGGTAAAGCCTGTGATACCCAGCTCCTCAGCCAGCATCTTCCATGCCTTATAATGCAGCTCGTCCGTTGATACCAATACCCCGTCCAGATCAAATATAATTCCTTTTATCATAGAAACCTCCCTTCTGCCGCTTCCCGTCTATCCGATCAGATTTACCTCTGCCTTTTCCTTCGTCACCCTGACCTGATATAATTTCCCGCGGTATATCATCTTAAAACTGAGGCTGCTCCAGCTCTCCGGCAGCCTTGGACAGGCCTTTAGAACACCCTCTTCCTGGCAGATGCCCGCAAAGCCTTCGATTGCCGTCATATAAGCTCCTCCTGAGGATGCGGGGTGGGTTCCTCCGATATAGATTAGGCCCGCCCATTCCTTTCCCGTTCCGCTGATATCCGACAGTGCGGATTTTAGAAAGAAGGGATAAGCCTTCTGTGCCATATCGCATTTGCAGGCAAGCATCGCATACATGCAGGCACTTAATGAGGAACCATGCTCTGTCCTGGGTTCGTAATAATTCCAGTTGTTCAGAAGGACCTCCTGACTGTATTCTTTGGAGAACAGGTTCAGCATTGTGATAACATCCGCCTGCTTGATAATCCTGGTATGGGTCGCAATGCCGTAAGCACCTCCCCAATACTCCTTATTGTTAAGCAGACGCTTCTTCAAATCCTCCAGCCTGATTTCCTCCAAAGCGTTATAGCCGTCAAACTGCTCGATTACCCCATTTTCCCTGGAAGGCTGCGGAATATAAAGCTTACCGGCCGCATCGGCAAATTGTTCAGCAAGGCTCTTTACATCATAGGCCTTTTGAAGCTTCTTCCAAACCTCTGATCCAAGCTCCGGCAATAATTGAAGTACCCTTAATGCACTTTCAAATACATACTTTGCCATACGGTTGGTATAGGCGTTGTTATTTACTCTCTCATGATATTCGTCCGGGCCGATTACATCATACAGCTCATACCTGTCTTTACCCACCCGCTTTACCAGCAGGTCATAGTAAAACAGGGCACATTCCAAAACCACCTCTGCACCGCCCCGGGTCAATAGCTCCAGGCTTCCGGTAAAATCAACATACCGCATAATACCATAAACCACCGCTGAGGAGATATGGATTTGCTTATCCTTAAAATACGTACGCATCGGTCTTCCGGTAAACACATCCGTTACATTATAATCCGAGCAGGCGTCATATCCGCCTTCCTGGCTTTCCCAGGCATAAAAGGCGCCCTGATATCCGTAATGTTCCGCCTTTTCCTTCGCGCCCTCCAGGGTATCAATCCGGTACCTTAGCAGCGTTTTTGCTACCTCCGGATCTGTAAACAGAAAGAAATCCAGCATGAACATCTCTGTATCCCAGAAAACCGCCCCTTTATAGGTCTGCCCCGACAATCCCCTCGCTGCGATGGATAACTGCCTGGAATGTCTTGGAGCAATGCACAGCAGATGATAGATGGAATAATTGAGCGCCTGCATTGCCGCAGCATCTCCCTCAATCAAGACCTCGGCTATCTCCCATTTTCTTTCCCAGGCCTGACTATGTTTTGCCAAGGTATTTAGGTAACCTTCCCCTCTGCCTTCCCTGACAAGGGCTGCTGCCATTTCCTGATAATCCGGCATATCCTGACTGGTAAATACACTGACCCATTTATATATCGTATAGGTCCTGCCCGGCTCTGCCGCAATGGAAAGGCATCTCATAATTTTGCGATCCTCCCGCAGGATTTTCTCATCACATTCAAAATCTGTTTCAATTGCTTCACAGACACAGACCCGGTCCTTTCTTTCATGGGTTACGGCGACTGTCTGCAGCAGCTCCTTTTCCTCAGATAAGGCTATTTCATCATAATGAGGTCCGTTGATATCCCATACCTGTCCGTCAATCCCTGTATACAGCCTAAGCTCACCGGCGCAGCTAACGGTTACGCTGTATTTCATCGCAATCAGATGCTGCCTGTCATAGGAGGCAAAGCGCTGTGCCTCAACCGCCAGCGTTTCCCCTGATATATCCCAGACCGTCCTTCTTTCAAATAAACCCTGCCTAAAGTCCAGGGCTATCCTGTGCTCTGCGGCCTCCTTCTTCGGCAGGCGGCAGGCGTCATGATTCAACTCCACATAGGTGAACAGGCCATTGGGTGCATTCAGCGGTTCCCTCCAGCCCTCACCGACCCTGTCATAAATTCCGGCAAGATTAATGGCCGGATATTCGCTGCGTTCAAATTCCTGGAGTGTACCGCGAATCCCAAGATAGCCGTTCCCGACAAGAAATTTATTACCGACGCTGGAAACTCTCTGTAAATCAAAGCCCTCTTCTTCAATCAGCCAATTCTGCAAAATAAACGACCTCCCATATTATTAAATCCTGTTTAAACTTTTAGAAAAAGCTATCTTGTCCTTTTCCTTCTCCATAGATAGCAGAAAATTACCAAGGCCGCGATGAAAGCCGCCAAAACTGCTGCAGCAAGAAGTACTGTCCCGTCGCTTTCCCCTTGCTCATCCTTTGCTGCTTCCTGTATTATCTCTACCGATAATGCAAAGGATTTCGGTGAGCCGTTATTAACAGCCTCCAGCATCATATCCTTAATCAGGTTATTCTTTGCATATGCGCTTCCCTTGGCCGCTTTTAAGATTTCAATTCCATAGGTGCCGCTTTCCAGAATTACATTACCCTCCAGCGTTACATCACTTACGCTGCCCCTGTTGGAGAAGGAAATCCCCTGGTAGGTACTGTTAAGGATCAGGTTATCTTCTATCACAATCTTGGCATTATTATCATTTCCCTGCACCGTATTGAACCAGATGGCTCCATCCTCCTGGTTATTGTTGCTGTCCTCGCTTCCGCAGCGAAGCAGGGTGTTACGGGCTACTGTCACCGTACCTGCAAAGGGCTGCGGATCAAAATTGCTGCTGATATTGATACCGGCACCGTTCACTACTGTGTCATAGAGCAGATTGTCCGTGATCTCAATATCCGTCCCGCCATAAACCGCAATATTATTTGCCAGCCATTGCAGTCCAACTTTATTAAATCTAATTTTAACATTTGTATCACTTGCTTCCGAGGACCATAGAGCTATGGCATCATCCCCGGTATTACGGATATCACACTGTTCCACAGCTGCATTGGAGGTACCCTTGCGAAGATTCATACCGTCAGCAAAGGTATTTCTGATTCTACAGCCAATCACCTGCAGTCCGTCCATGTTATGGGTCCAGATACCGGTTTTATAATGTTCAATCCATACATTCTGTATAGTCAGCTTCTTCATGTCAGGGGTGTTATAATCCGTCTCGATGGCAGAAGGGTCTATGGAATCCCTCCTTGCAGCTGCTGTCCCTCTTAAGGAAAAATCATAGAGTGAAATGTTGCTGGCCTTAATAAAAAAGGCTGCATAATCTCCCTGTAATATGCTGTACCACATACCGGCACCGCGGATTACTACGTTATCTTGTGTGATCAGAATTCCTCTGTTCTTATCCTCTTTGTCACCTGCATCATAATCACTGGTTGGATGATTGATATCGAAAACTCCCTCCGGTATCCAAACCTCCTTGCCCTGCTTCACCGCCTCTGCCATACAGTAATAGAAGGCCTCTGAATCATCCTGGCCGTCACCTGGCACTGCGCCGAAATCAGCAATGGAAAGACTGTTCTCCGGCTGACTTCCGGATTCTGCTATTTCCTCTGCATCGATTTCATCCACAATATAATGCTCGGCATAATTTGCAGCATCCTTCTGCAGCTTGATTACCGTACCCGCCGGGTAGGTTTGATCCAGCCGGATATTGATTTCATCAAAGAAATGATGTGCCTGTCCGTCGGCAGGAGTATTCGTCCAGGGATATGCTCCGTATACCCAGCTATATCTTGAGGTCAGCTCCATGCTTTGATATTTCCTGCCGTCAATATATAAATTAAGGGATGCATCCATACCGGTCCCATCTTCACTATCCGGTATGCAATACCTTAATACCAGTGAATTGGCTGGCTCTGTCAGGGTAAGCTTGATATACTGTCCGGTTCCCTCCAGACTGACTGCAAGCCTTCCGGCTGCTTCGCTGGTTATCTCATGATAAGCCCTGTTCTCACTTAATACTGTACCGGTTGTATTACAGTCCTCAGCCTGGTACTGTGTATAGGACAGGGAGGCTCCGCGGTAATTGATATTCAGGCTGTCACAGACCGTAATACTATCGATAGCCGTACTTCCTTCTACGGTAATGGTATTAATCCCTTTATTCAGCTTCAGCTTGAGCTCCGATCCTGCAGGAAGAATAACGTCAGCCTGGGTAATTCCATTTACTAAAACCGTAACCGGGACCTTTTTGCCCTGGTATGTAAGCTTTACCTGATAAATATCCGACTGCTCTGTATAAACCGTAAAGCTTATGCTGTCACCGGATACATAAGCTGTCTTCCCGTCATAAAAGGCGTCGGAGGGTACCTTCTTTATAATAAGCTTTGTATCACCGTTTTTTAAATAGGTTTCTCCGGCCCCTGATATCATTTGCCATTGCAGCTTTGCGTCTGTTTTGTTTTTCTTAATGTCCAGAATACGGACATTGTTACCGCAATACTCCAGCCGGTAGAGGCTTTCCAGAGCCTCCCCTTCAAGGAGCAGTTGATAGAGATTGGTATCGGTAAAGGTACTTAAGGGTACCTGCTCTTCTTCGTTATTTTCTGCGGCTGCCGAAGCATCCGAAGCCACTTCATAAATCCATCTGGAGGTTTCTTCGTCCTTTGATACCAGGGTGCTTTGAGCCAGTCCGGACAGCTTCTGGATATTCAGAAGAGGTCGCTGATAGGGTTCAAGCTGTGTATCATAATTGTTAAGCAAAAGCGTATTGTCTTCACCACCGCCGGATACCTCCCACAGACTTTCCTGGGCCTTGGCCTGTTCCTCCGGAACACACCGCAGAATACCATTTCCCATGTTGATGATATAATCTCCGGTCTCCCGGTTCTTGATATAATAAGTGCCCTCTGCCTCTCCTGCAAGCAGCTTCCAGTGTGACCTCGCATCATAGTCCTCACATTGCTTATAGGTAACAGCACCGGAGGAATTCTCATAGAGATATTCTCCCTCTCTGGCACTGCAATACATTCTGATATAATCCTCAGGCACCTTTACCGCTTCCCCGGATGGCACCTGTGCGGCTGATTCTTCATAAAGAACAGGCTCCCAATGCGGTGTTCCCCAGGTCGGCTGTACCGCACCGGAATCCTCAGTAAATCCGTTCAAGCTTTCCATATGCAGATAGCTGGTGGTATTCACACTGTCCTGAAAGATCACTGCCTTTGGATAATCTGCATTCTTATGGCCCTTCATTTTCCAATAATAGGTGGCCGTACTGGTAAATACCAGCTTACCGGTCTCCCCTTCACCGTACAGATAATCTCCGGTTGCAACATTTTTAAGAGCCGTCAACCCGGAGGCCTTATCATATAATATCTGCCATTGGGCGTTCTGGTCGGAGGGCTGCGCGTTGCCATATACAGCCTTGCCGTCATCCTCGATCAGATACAGACTATAATAGCTGTTCTTAAGATTATAAATACCGTCTGCCAGTACTAAATCTCCTGTTACCTCGGCTACCTCTGAGGAAGGTATCATATTCCACCGCATTCCAGCTTTGATTTCCTTACCAGAGGACAGGATCTCCTTACATTTCACCTTTTTATTGGAGCCTGCCTCAAGCATCAGCCCGTAGCCCTGATAAGCCGGGTCAGCAGAGCTAATAGTTACTGCTTTGGATATCATAATATCCCAGGAGAAGCTTAAATCCCCCTTGGCATAATCCTTAAGGCCCAAGGTTAGGGAAGAGGCATCATAGGTACTCATGGTAAGATATTGGGAGGTCTTCTTATTTCGAAGAGCCTTTGTTCCATCCGCAAGCGGTTCGATTACCCAGACATAGGCCTCGTCCGCTCCATCCGGTGTCCCATGGGTAAGTACTCCGTTGTCCACCCGAAGATAGGTACCGTCCTCTGCATTCTGGATACAAAAGCCATTGCCCAGCAGTGAGGCAAAGTCCACCTCATTCTCCTGCACAAAATCCCAAAGCATATTGCCCCAGGCCAGCTGGTCTCCGCTTAACTTCTGGGCAAAGGGCTGGCCGGCTGTCGCGTTCTCCAGATGCAGGGCAAAGCCCTCATAGGCCTTGCCAGCCGACAGGATATTCTGTGCCTTGCCAAGCTCAAACTCCCATAAATAGGTATCCTTCCCATCCTCCATCGCTCTGCAGGCTATGTTCTCACCCCAGCTGCCTTCCACAGTGGCATCTCCGTGCCCCTCCAGGGTAATATAATCGTTGGTTGCCGCATTCTTTATCGTCTTATATGAGGCATCCTCTTCTATGATCCACTGAAAGCGTTCATCTCCCTCGGTGGGAATTCCGTAACGGAGAATCCCCTCCTCTTCGTACAGGTATGCCCCCTGTGTATAATTATTCTTAATATAGTAGACCGTCCCCTTCGTATCGGCGGACGAAAATGCCGGTATCAGATAGATTGAGAGTACAACAAGAAAAGCTGCGAAAGCCCATTTCACCTTTATATTCATAAATCTCTCCGTTCCTGTATACTAACCCTTTACCGAGCCCGACAGTCCCTCAACATAATATCTTTGCAGGGATATGAACAAGGCTGATATCGGTATGGATACCAGTACAGCACCTGCGGCAAATCTGGTATACCACCTTGCTATATTAGCTGGCTCCAGCATGGTATATAAGCCCAGCGCCACCGTATAGCTGTCATATTTGTCGCCGAGGATAACACGTGCAAAGATGTAATCGCCCCAGGGGGAAAGAAATGCGATCAGCATCGTATAGATAATAACCGGCTTGGACAGGGGGATGGTAATTCTCGTGAATACCTTCCACCTGCTGGCTCCATCTATGATGGCTGCCTCATCCAGTGCCTTGGGTATGGTATCAAAAAAGCCCTTCACGATGTAATAGGTCAGAGCCGCACCGCCAGAATAGACAAGAATAAGCGCAAACAGTGACTGTGTCAGTCCAAGTCCCTTTAGAATGTAATATACCGCAATCATCGACATGAAGCTTGGAAACATTCCCAAAATCAAGGCCAGGTTCATGAAGCCCCTTCTTCCCCGAAAACGCAATCTTGACAGCGTATATGCGGTGGACAGGACAATGATGGTGGATATCGCACAGGAGCAAATCGCCACAAAAAGAGTATTGAAAAACCATTTTACAAAATAAAACTGGCTGTTATCCGTAAGCAGGACATAATAATTCTTCATTGTAAAATTCTTGGGCCAGAAATAAGAGGTATAGGAACCGCTTTCTTCCCGGAAGGAAATCATGATAATCCATAATATTGGAACAATCCAGATAACCGCCAGGGCAGTCAGAACAATATAACCCGGATTAATCTTAGCCGCCCGCATGCTTACCACCAGCCCAGCCAGGGAAAGCAGCAGGAAGCCCCAGAAGCCGATCCCAAGATTGCTGATATAAAAGCCGGTGGCTAAAAAGCCTGCACCATCGATCGTCCGCTTGGCAATAAATATAATTAGAACCACACTTGCCACACTGGCCGCATAGGCCATACACAAGCCGCGAAGCAGTATTTTCTTCTTAAGGATTACCGCTCCTGCTGTCAGGATGATGACCAGCAGGAAGGGTACCGCAATCAATAATGCAATCAGTCTCATACCGGTACCGGAGCCTAACACACCATCCGCCCGGAATGCATTCATAAGCAGTCCAAACCCGGTAATCGTCACCTTATCCTCCGGAACCGACAGGAAAGGCAGTAGCAGACAGGCCGCAGGCAGAAGCATGCAAAGGGGCAGAAGTCTGAAATATCTGGCAATTGTTCCTCCCAATGTTCTTTTCATTATTGAAATCCCTCCTCATTTTTATAGGCAGAAGACCTTCGGTATACAATCAGGGACAGAGTAGCCGAAATCACAAATATCATGATACCGATGGTTGATGCATAGCAGTAATCATTGCTGTCAACGGTCAGTCGGTACAGCCAGGTCACCAGGAGGTCCGTCTTTCCTGCTCCCTTGAAATAATTCAAAGAAGCCGGGCCGCCGCCGGTAAGGAAATAAATCGCGTTAAAGTTATTGGTATTAAAGATAAAGTTGGTAATCAGATATGGTGTCGTTACAAACAGCATATAAGGCATGGTAATCTTTAAAAATGCTGTTATTGGACCGGCACCGTCTATTTTAGCGCTTTCATATAAATCATGCGGTATATTCATCAGAATTCCTGTGGTAATCAACATACTGGAGGGCAAACCGACCCAAAGGTTTACAACCACAACCGTCACTCTCGCCCAGGTAATATTCGTCAGGAAGGGCAGACTGTTCTTGATAAAGCCTAACTCCTGCAGCACGATATTCAGGGCTCCCTGCGGCTGCAGCATAACACGGATGATAAGTAAGGAAACAAAGGCAGGAACCGCCATTGTAAAGACAAAAATCGTACGCCAAAGGCCCTTGAAGCGAATTCCCTTCATATTAATCAAAATTGCCAGCAGCATCCCTGCAAAATAGCAGGTAAAGGTAGAAAATACGGCCCATACCAGGGTCCAGCCAAGTACCGGCCAGAAGGTCTTTCCAATGGTACCGTTGGATAACAGCATGATCCTAAAATTATTCAGTCCGACCCAGTCAAACAGATGTCCCGGCGGCTGATGCTGCTGATCATAATTAGTGAAGGCCATTAAAATCATGTATACCAGAGGTACGACCGTAAACAGAACCAAACCTGTAATAGGGATAAACATTAACAGCTTGTGAATTTTTTCATTGAACAGAGCTGCAATATCATCCTTAATGCCCGGTAATTTCATTCCCGCTTCCTTTTGCTCCTGCGTCAGAACTGCCGATTTGACGCCGGATATCCACAGAAAGAAAAAGAATAGAATTACGAATAATGCAACTACTCCTGACAACAGCATAAACATGGAGTTGTCGCCTTTAATAAAATCAAATATTCCGGTTTCATTATTAAATACCTTACTCTGCTCGTGGGTACCCAAAGTAATCAGTCCCGCAATATTCGCAAAGCCATAACGGATAAAATACCCGATAAAGCTGATCTCCAGCAGCAGATATACCAATCCTTTGAATATCTGCCCTCTGCAGATATTCGCGAGTCCCAGGATGAAAAAAGATAATTTGGTCAAGGGATTGCCCTTCCTGAATGATGTCCCATACCATTTAATCCCCTGCCCTCTTTCCTCCATATGCCGATGCTTTGTCAAGCATGGAAGTTTGCTCGGATTACCCCTGTCTTTTCTCATTATGATACCTCCTGTTAAGATAAGTAAGGGGTAAGCATAAGCTCACCCCATACTTATATGGATTACTTAATTATTCTGTTGTAGTTGTTGCAAGAATATTGGTCACCATCAAATCCAGGCTTTCCTGCAGATTATCCTTTGTAATATCGCCGTTCACAATTCCGGCACCGAAAGCTGATGCCGGTGTCCAGTAATCATTCAGCTTGGAGGTGGTGGGATTCGGTGTGGAATACTGTGTCTGGTTGCTTAACGCTGCTGTCTCCTGACTTGCTGCTACCTTAGGATTTGTAATTAAGGCGGTAATCGTCGGAGGTGTATTATTGGTCTCAAAACGGATTAACTGGCATTCCTCTCCGCCCAGCCATTCTGCAAGCTGCATTGCCGGCTTCGGATATTGTGTACCTGAATTTACACCAAAGGCTTTAAAATCTGCAAAATTGCTTAACTGATAATCAGTTCCGCCGATATTGATGGTAGGAAGCTTGGTTGCCGCATAATTATCGCCCAGCGCTTCTTTTAAGGTCTCCGCTGACCAGGTACCGGAGCAAAGAGCTGCCAGTTTTCCCTCCTGCATCAAAGAGCCTGCAAGTCCGTCTGCATCATCTACATATTTCGGATTATTTATAAGATTAATTAAGTACTCGCCAACCTGATAACCGGTTGCGTCATTCCAGGAGCATTCGGTAGCGTCGGTACCGTCCGCACCAAACAGAGTGCCGCCTGCTGCATAGAAGAAGGCTGACATATACCAGCTGTTATCAATATCACAGGAGAAGTTCTTTACATCGTCTCCAAGATCCTTTGCCATCATTGTTTCCAGTGATTTTACTTCATCCTCTGTGTACATGCTCTTATTATAATACATAAACCAGGAATTCGGTGTTACGGGAATACCATATAAATTATCCTCCAGGGTACAGGATTTGATCGCTGCCTGGCTGTGTGCCGAGGTAACGGCATCTGTATCAACGGTAATCGGATAAAGGAGTCCTGCTTCCGTCAATTCTGCTATAGCACCGGAAGGATATAAGAATACGTCAGCAGCGGCTGTAGCATCCTTCTTCAACTCATCACAAACATCGTCCACACCCATAATTGCATAGTCAAAGGTGATATTATACTCCGGATGATTCTCTGCAAAGGTTTCACACATCTGAACCAAAATCTCCTGCTCTTCCTCTGGTGCCCATACCTTTAGGGACACATCCTGCACTGCAGGGGTTGCTGTTGCGTCCGGTGCTGCTGTTGCTCCGGTATCCGTACCTGTTGAAGTGTCATCCCCGCTCTTTTTTCCGCAGCCGGCAAAGCCCATGACTGCTACCATTACCACCAATACAATTGCAAATAGCTTTCTCATTTTTTTCATACACAATCCTCCTATAAATTTAAAAAATAAGTTTCTCTTTACCGGGTAAATATTGAGTTAATCGGTTAACTGGTTTTTCTAAAATAATCCGGTTACTATTTAACCGGTTAACTAAGTTTAGTTTACCGCAAAAATGTTCATCTGTCAATAGTTTAATCGCATATTTTTCAGCATTTTTAATAAATTTTACCTTCTGGGATTTATTTCATATTTTAGTCAGAATTAAACCGGTTAATCGCATTTTCCAACTCATTTGCATGGGTTAGCAGCTGCCTGGCCGCCATATCGAGCCGGGTTACGGCATTTAACTGATTTTCGGCTGTTTCCCCTACCGACAGGGAGCAGGCTGTGGTCTCCTCCGATACTGCCGAGATGTTTTCAATGGATTGCAGCGTGGATAGCTTAGCCGCCTCCATATTGTCAACATTGTACCGGATGGAATCCAGCTCCTTCGTCAAATCCCGGATTTGCCGATTCACGGTATTGAAGGATGCCGTTGTATCCGTTACTGCCGTCTCCTGCTGCTGCACGGTAAGCTCTGCTCTTCTGGCAGTCTTGACGGCTTCCAGGGTACAGATATTAATTTCCTCGATGATCGTCCTTATCTGACCGGCGGAGGCAAGGGATTGCTCCGCAAGTCTTCTGATCTCCTCGGCAACTACCGCAAAGCCGACTCCATAGGTGCCTGCCCGGGCAGATTCTATGGAAGCGTTCAGGGACAGCAAATTTGTCTGCCTTGCTATGTCATTGATTACATTCAGAATATGTCCGATGGAGCTTGACTTCTCCTGCATCAGCTTAATGGTCTCAATCACCTGTGCCGTAATTAAGGTGGTTGATTTCGTCTTATCGGTCAGATCATTCATCGTCTTAATTCCTGCTTCAATTGTCTGAACCGCATGATCCGTGATAGCTCCGATCTCTCTCGTATTTTCATTAACCAGTGCTATTTTTTGTGATAAGGAATCCATCTGTGCGAGACAATCCGCAGAATCCTGATCCAACTGGGTGACTCCGGCCTCAATGTCCTTGACATTGGTTTTGATATCGGAAGCAGAGCTTACAAAGGTTTTTGATGAGTCCGTCACCTGGTTGGCTGCCGTATAGACCTCCTCACCGACTGCTTTTATCTTTCGAATCAGCTGCTTCATATCCGAAAGCATATCCGATATTTCCCGCGCCAGGACCTGGAATTCATCCCTGCGCTTTGTGGTGATTGCTACGGTAAGATCACCGTTTGCTGCCAGCTTAAGCTGCTTTGCAATGTGCTTTATTGTTTGCCCGACTCCTTTGGCAATCAGACTTCCTATTACAATTGCCAAAAGGCTTATTACGATTACAATGATAACGGTCAGATATTTTATCTCGGATGCCTTGCTGATAATATCCGCTTTCGGTATAAGAAAACAGATCATTACTCCTGTCGTCCCGATTTTACTGTAGGCAAACATATAAGCAGAAGCCTGATAGGTAACATAGGAATAATCAATGGATTTCTCACTGCTCACAGCCGCCCCGTAAAAGCTTTGACCTGCAAATATATCTTCTGTGCCCGTACTCTCTGTTGCTGCGGCCTTTTCCCTGTCCTCCCGGGAAGCCAAAAACTCTGCTCCATCCCCGGTAACAATACCAAAATAGCTGTCCTGCCCCAGATCCAGACGATTGATTGTCTCCATCAGCTTTGTCCGGTTAATATCAGCTATTATGCAGGCTCCGATACCGTCAAACTGGCGTGCCAGCCGGATGGCATAGGTACTGCTGTCCGCCCCCAGAAGCTCATCTGTCTCCGGATTACTGCCAAACCAGTAATAGCGGCCGGAATCTTCCGAAACCTTCTTTCCCTGATCTGTCTTAAGGTAAGCAGTATATAAATCCTGCTCCTTCCTATCCGTTGTTGTCATTGAGGTGTCGCCGTCCGACAGGATATAGATATTGTCTATGAATTCGTCCGCCCAGGATTTCTTCTTGATCACATCCAGGGTTGAATTGTGATACTGTATTTCCTTGGTCCAAGATACGCTTAGCAATCCGGAATAATAATCCTTCAAATCCGTATCCTGATAATATTCATTGATATCTGACAGTACCGAATCCAAAGAAAATGTATAATATTGTCCGGTCATATCCAGTGTTTCCATAATAGAATTTTCATAATTATTAATGATTGCACTGGATGCCTTTGTATAGGAAACGACCCCCAATATAATAATGCCAAATACCGGCAGTAAAAAGGCCAGAATTAATTTTATCTGGATACCGCCAAATATTTTGTTTGTTCTAACCCTTAGTATACCCCATAATGATTTTGATCTTTCATTCTTCTTTTTTAACAATTGGTAAGCCTCCAATCACATTAATCGGTTAACTTACCCCACCTGAAAAACCTCCTCCAGTACGATTTAAACACCCTGCCGCAGGTAAATCTAGTGAATAATATTCGGAATTGTTGTTTCTCTTAAAACCAGCTCCACCGGTAAGGTTACTCCTGCCTCTGTTTCCTTTCCGTTAATCTTATTAATCAGAAGCTTCGCTACCTCCGTACCCTTTCTATAGATATCCTGCCTTATGGTCGTCAAACCTGGGAAGCTGTAGTTACAGACGCTAAGATCATCAAAGCCGATGATGGATAAATCCTTTGGTACTGATTTACCGATCTGATGCATTAATTTGATGATCCCCAATGCCATAATATCTGCCACTACAAAAGCCGCCGTAATGTGGTTATAGCCCAGGAGCCTATTTCCGGCCATAATTCCGCCTTTAAAGTTAAGATCCTCTTCAATAACCGGGCACAGCGCCTCATCGACACCGCTTTCCTTGATAGCCCGTTGAAAGCCCAGATATCTATGATAATTTACCTCAGAGTCCTTCGAATTGCCGGTAACCAGAGCAATATTCCTGTGATTTAAGGCTAGCAGATGTTTTGTGGCGAGGTAAGCACCCTGTTCATCTTCTGTTCCAACATTACAGAAGCCATACTTTTCATAGCAGTAGGAATCAATCAGGACAATCGGAATAGACATACTCTTAAGACTATTCCAAAACTTCTCATCATGCATTCCAAGTAACGTTACTCCGTCAAGCATCCGTTTGTGAATCAGTTCCTTTGCATGCTCATCCGACCTGACGCAGGTAATCATCACATCATATCCGTACATTCTGGCTTCATACTCAATACCGCTGACAATCTCGCTAAAGAACGGATTATCCTTAAGCACTGAGCTTGGCCTGCCCATATAAAAAACCTCGGGAAGAAATATTCCAAGCAGGTTTGATTTACCCATGGATAAGGACCTTGCCGTCATATCCATCTGATAATCCAAATCCTTTACCGCCTTTAAAACCTTGATCCGTGTTACCTCATTTGATTTGTTGTCAATGTTGTTTAAAACATTGGAAACTGTTGCTACGGAAACCCCTGCACGCTTTGCTACATCCTTCATGGTAACCTTTGCCATACCACTTACACCCCATCTCTTCTTTGCTGTTAGATAAGACCCCTCGTGACTATTCAGTCACAGCGGCTCTTACGAGCCGATGCACACAAAATATACAAAATTCGTATATTTTGGCGCTGTCCGACGTTCTTATCACTTTCTGTTCGTTAGTCTTTATTATACCGATGAAATGGAACTTCGTCAATAATGGCAGGTAATTCGGTTAACCCCCAGTTTTTATGCCGTTACTGTTCACTCCCCTGCAAAAAGCAGCAGTTGCGTGAACAATAACATGCTTCGCGTTTGTCACCTGTGAACAGTACTTTATGCCTCCCGTTTCAGTGGCAGTACGGTCTGCCTAAGTACCAGCTCCACCGGAAGCGTTATGTTGCAGTCCTCCGAGTCCCCATTGATTTTTTGAATCAATACAGAGGCGACCTCCATACCCTTTCTGTTAATATCCTGTCTGACCGTTGTAAGACCTGGAAAGGTGTATTGGCAGATGCTTAAATCATCAAAGCCCACCAGAGACAGATCCCCCGGAATCGATTTCCCGATCTGGTGATAAAGCTTTATCATTCCCAGCGCGAGAATATCCGCTACCGCAAAGGCAGCCGTAACTTCAGGATATGTATAAATGATATTCTGTGCTGCGGCCACTCCGCCTTTGAAATTAACATCCGTATAGACGATGGGACATTGCTCCGGAGGAATAGCTGCTTCGGTAATCGCTTTGATAAAGCCCCGATAGCGATAGAGATTTACCTCGGATTCCTCTGTTTTGCCCGTAACCAATGCAATGTTTCTATGGTTCATTGCGATCAAATGCTTTGTGGCAAGATATGCCCCCAGTTCATCGTCAATCCCCACGTTACAATATTCCTTTTCATCATAGTGGTAGGAATCGATTAAAACCTTCGGAATATCAAGCGTCTTCAACTCCTCCCAGAAATCCTCCCGGTAATTGCCAAGCACCGCAATTCCGTCAAGATTTCTTTTTGTCGCAAGCTCCTTCACATGATCCGAAATCTTGATACAGGTAACCACAATATCATACCCGTTCATTCTGGCGGTATATTCAATGCCGCTGATAATCTCACTAAAGAAGGGATTGTCCTTAAGCACCGAGCTTGGCTCCCCGATTTCATAAACCTCCGGAAGAAAAATACCGATAAGATAGGATCTTCCGGTGGACAGATAACGAGCTGTCATATCTATTTCATAATTTAATTCCCTTGCAGCCCGAAAGACCTTTTTCTGTGTCACCTCCTTCGCCTTGTTTTCCACATTATTCAGGATATTGGAGACGGTAGCCACCGAAACCCCTGCCCGCTTAGCAACATCCTTCATCGTAACCTTGTTACCCACGCTTTTTTATCACCTCTTTTCCTGGTAAACCCTTCATTCCTCTAAATTATATTTTCCTCCAGCAACGCATGATAAACCAATACATACATTGCATGGGACCAGGTGAGCGGAACAATCCAGAAAGGCTCCCCCGTTTCCTTTGAAACCTGTTCCGGCAGTAAATTAAGCCCGGTTCTGCCCTTCACCGCCCAGTTAAAATATTGAAGCGCTTTATCAAATTCCCTGGTTTTCGTATAATACAGTGCCAGCCATAAGGTAGCCAAAATCCAGGGATTGCCTCCCATATACTCATCATCCTCATAACGCCTGATACCCCCCACCTTCCCAGAGGTCAGTAATTCTTCAATTTTATGCGCAGAGGCCTTTATCCTGGGGTCCTTTGGATCAAAGACCTCAAAGGGCACTGATAAGCCAATGAGGCTGATATCAACCACCCTGTCCTCACATACTACCTTACGCAGGGTACCCTTCGGATTGGCCGGCACCATCATACATTCCAGCCCATCCATCTTCTGAACCGGATACAGCTGTGTCCTGATCCCTCTTAAAAAGCATTGCGCCTCTTCGTCCCAAAGCTCTCTCTCAATTGCCTGCTTTATGCCCTGCGCCGCCAGTTCCCACTTCATTTTCTCCTTATGAGCCCCGAAGCATTCGGCAATTCTGGCGCTGGAAATCAGTCCCGCATATACTGCTGCGGCGGAATAGCCATGCTCGCCCCAGCGCTCCTCCCAAAGATCACGGCTGTACTTTGGCAGCCCTGTCTCAGTATCAATAAAATCTACCAGAAACTCCGCTGCACATCTCACGTTCTCCCATAAGGCTTCTAAGAATTGCAGTCTTTTTGTTCTCTCATAATGCTTCCAGATACCGTACAGCAATGCTCCGGTTTCATCCACCTGAAGTCCCCAGGCCGGGGCCAGATTACCATCCATACAATAGCGCTGAAACCAGCTTCCGTCCTCCTCCTGACTGAAAGCGGCAAACTGATAGAAATGCTCCACCGCTTCCTGCAAGCCGCACAGATCCAGGGCATCCGCGATGAAGGCTGCATCTCTTCCCCAGCAGTAAGCGTACCTGCCGCAAAACTCCAATGTCTCATCCATCTCGGGAGCAGCCATTAATCCTCCACTCTTCTCATTGTACATCAGCCGAAAGACCAGAAGCGTGCGTTCGTATAAATTATTATAAAGCTGATTGCCTGAACGGTACGGACTGCAGCCCTCCAGATACTGCTGCCAGCAGCGGTCCATGTCCCGGCATAATTCCTCCCCGTCCGCTGTCCGTATCTTTTTTAGGATCTGTTTAAGCTCCTTATAGGTATGGGCAAAGCAAATCTGCAAAGTTAATTTCAACTTGTTCTTTGCCTTTATTACTCCTGCATTCCAGATTAAAGCTCCGTCCGGCACCATAAGGACGCTGTCCTGGCTTAGGAGAGCTCCCTTCTGTAAAGACCCTAGAGCCTCACAGCCAATTTGGAAGCTCTCCGCCGGATAATTAGAGGAGACGGACCTATAGTAATCTCTCTGATAATGCACAAGAGCCTCGTTATCAAAATCAAATAAGGACCCCATCATATGGGAGGGGGAGCTGACTGCACAGGAATAGAGGAGCCACCGAAGCTCATGTTCCGACTCCGTCAGATTCTCCAGCTCATAATTTCTGATCAGTATATCCTGATCCATCAGGCAGAAATCTGTCTGCCGTATTCTAAGACCAGGCTCTTTGCTGTCATAGGTTGTATTTAAAATATTGGTGCCCTTGCTGTATTCCTGATTTATAATAAAGTTCGAGTGATTGAGAAAGCTTATCTTATCTCCATCAAGGCTGAAGCCGACCTCAAACCGGTCAAGCCCCTGCATATGATCGATATCCGGCCAGAACAGCCGTTGCAGCTCTCCTTCACGGTTAATACAGCCCAGCATCCGGGAATTCCCGACGATACCGTCATTCATATATGATTTCGCCATTTTAGCCTCCATACTGCCACAAAGTAGAGTATAGTCATTCACTTTGTGGAAAATCTTATACTTTCTGAAGCAGTTCACCCTGCAATCCGCTGCTTTTGTATTCCTTCGGCATTGCTATGGTAATTCCGCCCCGGTCTACATAGTATTCCCTGCCGTAGATGCTTACCGTTGTCCCTGTCCCTTCCTTAACAAGAATACTGACCGTATCCTTGGTTATCTTGATCTCCAGCAATACTCCCCGATAGATAAGGGGAAACTGATAGGAGGTCCAGGTCTCGGGAATCGATGGTTCAAAGCTTAACTGCTCCCCATCCGATCTCATACCCCCAAAGCCATATACGATATTCATCCAGGCGGCCGCAATTGAAGTCATATGCAGACCCTCGTTTGTATTGCGGTTATAATTATCCAAATCCAGTCTGGTGGCAAAACGGAAAAACTCATAGGCTTCCCCGTATTCCCCTATCTCTGCCGCTATGATGGAATGGACAGAGGGTGACAGAGAGGATTCATGAATGCATCTGGGCTCGTAATAATCATAATTAATCCGCTTGATCTCCTTGGAGAAATCCTTACTGTACATGAACAGCATCATGATGACATCCGCCTGCTTTATCATATCCGTTCTGTAAATTCTGTCATAGGACCAGTGATTGTATAAAGGAAAATCCGTAACCGGAATGGAATCCAGATCAATATGGGGCAAAAGAAAAAAGCCGTCATGCTGCTCATACAGTCCCTCCTCGTTCTTAGGGAGATACATATGGGCGGAAATTACCCTGATCCGTTCCAGCTCCTGGGCAGAAAACTTAAGCCTTCCAAGTACCTCCTCCAGGGCCTCCCTGGCCGAGGTCTCCATCTCGCCAACCACCTTCAGGGTAAATTCCATGGCCTTCCCGGCAAGATAATTGGTGAAGCAATTGTTATTGACCATCATATGGAATTCATCCACACCCATGACTCCATAATATCCGTACTCGCCGGTAACCGGATGCTGCTGTACCCGGCTTTTATAGAAACGGCTGATTTCCAGCAGCATCTCGATACCCTTCGTATACAGGAATTCCTTGTCCCCGCAAATGCGGTCATAATTGAAGATTCCAAAGGCGATGGCCCCTCCTACATGAATCTGAAGGCTGGAATGCTGCCAGGCCCCGCAGGTCTCAATTCCATCAATCGTGGAGATGGGATAACAGGCTCCTTCACAGTCAAGCTCCTTTGCCCGGTCCCTTGCCTCCGGAAGCAGATGATAGCGATAACTAAGCAGATTTCTCGCCGCCCCCGGATTATTAAAGATATAAAATTGCAGGCAATAGGCTTCGGTATCCCAGAAGGCCTTGCCTCCATAAGCCTCACCGGAAAGTCCTTTGGCTCCGATGTTTAAATCAGGGTCCGAGCCCCGGTAGGTCTGATGAAGCTGGAAGATACAGAACCTGATACCCTGCTGGTTTTCCATATCACCCTCGATTATAATGTCCGAACGGCTCCAGATTTTATTCCAATAATCCAGGTTCTCTTCCTTCACCTGATCGTAGGTAAGCTGACAGTAGAGCTCTGCCAGCTTAGCTCCCTTATCCCGGATGGTATCGGAAGCCTCTTTTTTCTTCGCCGCATAATTCACTGCTATTTTATCAACAGAGGTTTTCTTTCCCTGCTCAAGCTTAAGATAAAACTGCGTTCCGATAAACCGGTCCGCCCTGATCTCCTCTTCTGTATATTGGTCCGCTGCCTCTATCCGAAAGCTGGAATATAATCTTAGCTTGCTTACCTTTGTCTGCCCCAGTATAGAATATAATCCTTCCTTTCCTTCACTGGCAAGTACCTCCCAGTTACTGTCTGCAAAGTAGGATGCATGGGGCGTAAAATCCAGACCCGATATTATCTTAATCTCACCGGTGAAATTAACCGGCTGTAATTCAATCCGCTGGCAGCCCACATAATTTACCCGCATACTCAATATGCGTTCAAAGGTTATCTGAAGCTTTTTCCCGCTCTGTGTTGTCCAAAGAAAGGATCTCCTTAGGATACCTGTTCTAAAATCCAGACTTCTGGAATAATGATCATATTTACTTTTTGCCAGGTCAAGCTGTTCCCCGTCAAGAAAAATTCTTATATAAAGCCAATCAACCGCATTGGTCATATCTCTGGAGATATCTACAAACCCTTTATAACGTGCCGGATGGAAAATCGGTGTCTCCTCATAGAAGCCGTTAAAATAGCTCCCTACCTGTCTTTCCCCGCTGTAGCCTTCTTCAAAATATCCCCGGACACCCATATATTCATTTCCCAATGAAAATGCAGACTCACTTACCAAGCCGTAAGCCGGATCAAAACCATCCTCCACAATGGACCAGGGGTCCACCAAAAAATATTTGTCTGCAATCTTTCCCATCCAATTACCTCCACCATGCTGTATTAATCGGTTAACCAAATGTGTCTGTTTTGGGCATCATTTCATAAGAATATAGTATAATTATATAGTAACCTGTTTTGATAAATTTGCTATTTTGTGCTTATCTCAATCTATGTTAACCGATTAACTTTATTATATACTATTTTTACTTCTTGTCAAGTACTATAACAATATATTTATCACCCACAAATCAAAGAAGCCTTTGCAAATACAGCCGGATTGGCGGCTTACAAAGGCTTCCTTTTATAGAACATCAGAAGGATGATATTATCTTGCTTCAGGTATCAGACGGTTTTCTTTTTTCTCTTTGCAATGATGGACTGCAATACGATAAAGAAGCAGAGCAGTGCGGACAGTGAAATCCTTACCCACCAGCTGGACAAGGTTCCCTGAGTTGTAATCAGGCTGGTAATCGTTCCCTTAATCAAAACACCAAACAGGGTACCGATCACGGTTCCCACACCGCCGCTCAGCAAGGTTCCGCCAATAACCGCTGCGGCTATGGCGTCCATTTCCATTCCCTTTGCCTGCTCCACAAAGCCGGCACAGCTGTTCAGGCAGAACAGAAAGCCGCCCAGACCGGCAAGCAGTCCGTCCAGAATATAGGCTTGCAGCTTTGTACGCTTTACATCCAGGCCCATCATCAGTGCGCTCTGCTGGCTGCCGCCGATGGCATAGAGCTTACGGCCGAATTTCGTGTATTTCAGCATGATTGTAACGGCGATTACAACCAGTAATGCGATAATAACCGTCGGGTAAATATAGGCAGGCTGATAGATACCCTTTTTATTATAGGAGCCAAAGGGCAAATATATCTTATAGGTCGCCCAGCTAAGGAACAATTCATTCTTAATCGATATCATCTCCGTACTGATTACCGCCGTCAGCCCCCGGCCAAAGAACATTCCGGCAAGGGTTACAATAAAGGGCTGGATATTCAGATAGGTTACCAGATATCCCTGTACCAGACCAAACAGCAAGCCGATTCCAAGGGATATGGCCACCGCCACATAGGCGTTATAGCCCTTATTCTCCATGGCAAAAGCAGCGGACATGCAAACCAGTGCCGTAACTGAGCCAACGGAAATATCAATTCCTCCCGTAATCATAACCAGCGTCAGACCACAGCCGATTACAATAAGTCCTGCATTGGATATAAACAGGTTTAAAAACATCTGAGGCTTTGCAAAGCCGTCTTCATAGAAGACAATCATGCCTGTTATGTACATTGCCAGAAACAGCAGGATCGTTATCATCAGCAGAAAAGTGTTGCTGTTAAGTTTTAGCTTTATCTTAAATTTATCCATAATTAACGCCCACCTTCCATTCCTTTTGCTGCTTTCTTCACCTTAATGCCGGCCAGATATTTGCGAAGTACAGGGCTTTGAAGCACTACAATGATTACCACGGCTGCTGCTTTATATACAGGAAGCTGGTCCGAGGACACATTCATGGCATACAGTGAGGTGGACAGTGCCTGTATGGTGCAGGCACCTATGATGGAGCCCATCAGGCTGAATTTACCGCCGCTTAAGATATTTCCTCCCAGGGCTACCGCAAGAATGGCGTCCATCTCCAGATTTAAGCCGATGTTATTCGCATCTGCCGAGTAGATACGGCTGGAGTTGACAATGCCGGCAATTCCTGCAAGGAGGCCGGTAATCACATAGGTAAGGAATTTAATCATCGTGGAGTTTAGTCCAACCAGCCGGGAGGCCGAGCCATTCACACCGACACTTTCAATATATAAGCCCAAGGCCGTTTTCTTCAATACAATAGAAACAATGATTACTACCAGAATTGCAATGATTACCGGCGTGGGTATCGGACTTTTTCCAATATAGGAACCCCAGATTTTGTACTGGTCAACACGTACATAGGTAATCTGTCCTTTGGTGATCAGCTGGGCGATTCCTCTTCCCGCTGTAAATAAAATCAAAGTGGCAACCATGGGCTGGATATGAAGCTTTGCAACAAGAAACCCATTAAATGCACCGCACAATACGGAGGCTGCAAGTGCTGCCAGAACAGCCAGAAGGAATGGATTCTGGAACTCGGTAACGGAAACCTGTCCTCCCGAAAGTATCTCACAGCAGACCGCCCCCGCCACTGCCATTACTGCTCCTACACTGATGTCCTGTCCTCCTGAGGACGCAGTAACCAGTGTCATTCCGATTGCCAGAATTACAAGCTCCGAGCCACGGTTTAAAATATCGATCAAGTACCCATAGAGTACACCGTTTTTTACAGTGATTACAAAAAAGTCCGGGGTCTTGATTACATTCATTAACAAAACGACAACCAGGCATATCAAGGGTAAAAACAAACGATGTCCCCATATTTTCTTAAAGCTGCTTCCCTTCTTATTATTGTCACTCATCCGTCCTCTCACCTCCGGCAATTGTCTGCATGATATTTTCCTGGGTTAATTCCTCATCCGAGATCTCTCCGACCTTTCTCCCATCCCTTAATACCACCATTCTGGAGCAGGTACGCATCATCTCTTCAATCTCCGAGGAGATGAAGGTCACTGCCTTCCCTTCCTCGGCCAGTTCAAGCACCAGCTTTTGAATCTCTGTCTTTGTACCGATATCAATACCCCGGGTGGGTTCATCCAGGATCAGATAATCCGGATTGGTTAAAAGCCATCTTCCGATGATAACCTTCTGCTGGTTTCCTCCGGATAAGCTTCGTACCGGGGTCTCACGACTGGCTGTCTTTATGTTCAGCAAATCAATATACTTATCTGCCGCCTCATCCATCTCTTTCCTGCTCATCGGCTTTAACATGCCTCTTTTTGCCTGTAAAGCGATCATAATATTTTCCCGGACAGACAGCTCGTCAATGATGCCGTCCCTTTTGCGGTCCTCGGGCAAATATCCCATTCCATGCTTCATGGCATCCAGCGGTGTATTGATTTTCACCTCTTTACCGCCTATCTTAAGCCTTCCGCTGTCTGCCTTATCCGCACCGTAAATTGCGCGCACCAGCTCCGAGCGCCCGGAGCCCAGCAAGCCGGTCAGACCTACTACCTCGCCCTTACTGATGGTAAGGTCAAAGGGCTTGATGGTTCCGTTATGGCCCAGCCCTTCCGCTTCTATGACAGGGGTTTCCGTTTGCTCATATCCTTTATGTTCACTCTTAATATCTGCAAGGTCATCAAAATCCTTCCCCAACATTTTCGCTACTAATTGTATCCGGGGTAATTTATCGGTTTCATATTCACCGACCAATTCTCCGTTTCGTAAGACCGTAATACGGTCACTGACAGCATATACCTGCTCCAGGAAGTGTGTTACAAAGATAATTCCCACACCTTCATCCCGCAGATGTCTCATTAGGCCGAATAATTTTTCCACCTCTTCTTCATCCAGGGATGAAGTCGGTTCATCCAAAATCAGAACCTTACATTTCATATCAACCGCACGTGCGATGGCAATCATCTGCTGGATTGCAATGGAGCACTCCGCCAGCATACGTGTGGGGTTGACTTCAATTTTTAGACTCCTTAATACTGCCTCAGATTTCTTATTGATTGTCTTCCAGTCAATAAACCCGGCCTTTTTTGGCTCACGCCCGATAAATAAATTCTCTGCTACCGTCAGATTCGGACATAGATTGATTTCCTGGTATACCGTACTGATTCCATTCTCCTGCGCCTCCTGCGGGGAACGGTTAATGATTGCTTTTGCATTTCCGTCAATATGAATCTCACCGCATTCAAACTCATGCACCCCGGTGAGTACCTTAATCAGAGTGGATTTTCCTGCCCCGTTCTCTCCCATCAGGGCATGAATTTCTCCTTTTCGTAAAAAGAAATCCACATTGGATAACGCTTTCACTCCCGGAAAGGTCTTGCTGATATTTTTCATTGATAATATGATATTTTGTTCCATTCTTACTTTACACCCGCTTTCCTGTGGTGGGCGCCCCCGGAACTCTCTTATATGCATACAAAGAATTCCCGGAAGTACTCACTGCTGCCTCTTTATAAAAATGGCGCGATACAGTTCATCCATCCGAATTTACCATATCGCGCCATCACGCCTCTTAGGCCTGATCAAACCTGCAAGCTACAATTCTTATAAATTAATATGCACGTGCGTCAAGTAATTCCTGTGTAAGCTGAGTTACAGGGTAATCGGTTCCATCAACATTGATGGAGGTTACAGAGTTATCATAGGAGAAAATAACCTCGTCTACATATTTCTGTTTATCAACCGTTCCGCCGCTCTCAAGTGTCTTAATGATTTCCTCTACTCTCGGTCCATGAAGAGGATTACACTCCGTATTAACTGAAATCTTACCGCTTAAGGTATCTGTTAAACCGGCCTTGGTACAGTCAAAGGACATAACGAGCATGTCTCCGTCCAGGCCTACTGTATAGCCTGCTGCCTCGATTGCATCAATTGCACCGAAGGCTTCATTATCATTCTCACAATATACAACATCAATCTGATCACCGTACTGCTTTAACATGGATTCCATAACTTCCTGACCCTTGGCCTGTGTAAATTCACCGGAGGCCTGCGCAAGGAGCTTCCAGTTGCTGTGAGCTGCGATTGCGTCTTCCATACCCTTGGTACGGCCGATCTGTGCGGAAGCACCGATAGTTCCCTGGATATTAACAATATTAACTTCCTCGCTGTTCTTCCCGGCTGCTGTCAGGTATGCATCCAGCCAGGCTGCTGCTTTCTTGCCTTCCAGCTCGAAGTTGGAACCAACCCATGCCGTATATAGGCTGTCATCGGATACATCTACCATACGGTCAACGATAATTACCGGAATTCCGGCATCCTTTGCCTCCTGTAATACAGTATCCCAACCGGTCTCTGTAACAGGTGCAAGTACTATGTAATCAACTTCCTGCTGGATAAAGTTACGAATTGCTGCAATCTGGTTTTCCTGCTTTTGCTGAGCATCGTCGAAGATAAGCTCATATCCATTTTCTTCACTGAAAGTTGACTTCATCGATTCGGTATTGGCTGTTCTCCAGTCGGATTCAGCACCTACCTGTGAAAAACCTACGGTTATTAAATCCCCCGCACCTTCATCGGATGAGGCGTCTGCATCATCCCCTGTGGATGCTGCCGGTGTTGAATCATCGGAGCCTGCTGTGGGCTCGGATTTGTTACCGCAGGCTGCAAAGGTCGCAACCAAACATAAGGTCATCAAAATTGCTAAAACTCTTTTTTTCATGAAAAATCCTCCTCGTATTATTTTTTGTTGCTATCTACATTATAAACAAATGAAATCATACTTCCATTCATTATCTTACTCATTGAGTTTGATAATTTACGGCTTTTTATTTTATCTGCAGCAAGGTTATTTTTTTTATTACAGTTGTTCAAATTTTTTGGGTAGCCGCACCTTTACAGTCGTTCCGCTGCCATAGGCAGAATCGACTTCTATTCCGTAATTTTCCCCAAAATAAAGCCTGATGCGCTCATGCACCGCAGAGAGTCCGAAGCCGACCCGCTCCGAATGCTCCAGGGAATCTCTGATGGCATTCAGCTTCTCCGGCCTCATCCCCACACCATTATCCCCTACAGTGAGAATAATATCCTCCTGTTCCTGGATACACACAATATCAATTCTGCTTTTACCCCTTTTTTCCTTTACTCCATGGTAGAGTGCATTCTCCGCCAAGGGCTGCAGGGTCAGCTTCGGAATCCTGACTCCCCGAAGCTGCTCCGGCAGTGTTATGTGATATTCCAGGATATCCTGATACCTGACCTGCTGGATATCCAGATAGCTTCTTGTATGCATGATTTCTTCTTCCAGGCTGATCATGTCATTCCCCTTGGAAAGGATGGTCCGGAAGAATACGGACAGATTGGATATCATCGTCACCGCCTGGGCATGCTGCTCCGATTCCACCAGCCACATGATCGTATCCAGCGTATTGTACAGAAAATGCGGATTAATCTGGGCCTGTAACAGCTGCAGCTGCATTTTATGCTGCAGCTTTTCCTCCTCCTTTACACTTTCCAGCAACAAGCTGATTCTTCTTGCCATCTGCTGGATTCCCGAATTCAACTGGGACAGCTCACTGTAGTTTGTTTCAATCTGCGGAATAATAAATTCCCCTCCGCCGACACGGTTCACATTATTGCACATATCCTGGACGGGATTGGCAATACTCTTGGAGAAACGCAGTCCGTAGATCAGAAGGGTGACTACGGTCCCGCAGCCGATAACCAGAGCCAAAATCATGATGCTCTGGATGTCCTGTGTCATTTTCTGTTCCAGGGATGACATATAGCCTACCTCATAGTAGATATAATCAATCATTTTCCCCTGTATCAGCTTTGTAAGCACATAGATATTGATATCCAGCTGCTGCATCCGGCTGTCATAATCCCTTGTCTCTGATATCATATACATTTTCTTCTCAAGGTTACTGCAATAATCCAGGATATTCTGAAGGGTCCTTCTGCTTTCCTTACGGATGGTTGACTCTTTTAAGGATTCCGCCAGCTTGATTGCATCCTCAACATCCGATATCGGCAAGGTCGTCTGCTGTTTACTGCCTACTGCATAATAGTACATTTTTAAATCAATGGTTTCCTTAAAATCTAAATTGAATTTGCTACTGATATTCACATTCCGGGTAATCTGCGCATACTGCATCTCGTAGTAGCCAAGGATCAGCAGTGCAAGCAGCACCATAAGCAAGAGTGGAAGAAGCATGCTGATAATCATTCTCCGAAGCTTGGTACTTAAACTCATATTGGACTTTCTATTTTTACCGGATCGCATGAGCTGCCTCCCTTTTTATTTCGATAATCGCTGGGTGTACACCCTTGTGTCTTCTTAAATAAAAAGCTGAAATAATGAGAGTCCTTATATCCGACCTCCATGGCAATCTCGCCGGAGCGTTTGTCCGTACACCGAAGCAGCTGCTTCGCCTTGTTCATCCGAAGCTCCGTCAGATATTCAATAAAGGTCTTCTTCATCTCCTGACTGAACAGGGCACTGAAGTGGTTTGCGCTTACATTGGCGGCACAGGCCACCTTGTTTAAGGAAAGCGTATCATCCATGAAATTTTTATTGATAAATATAATTGCCACCTCAAGTACACTCTTGAAACGGCTCCGGGCGTTTACCTCTCTTAGCTGGATACCCTTCTCCAGAATGCTTTTCATGATCTCCTGCGCGTTCTGGACACTGGTGATGGCCTCCGAACAGATTACAGGAAGAAAGCCGTCCATGTCCTCCTTCTTAAAGCTCAGCTTTTGTATAAAGGAGACCGTACTGAAATGGACATTCAAAAGTATATACTGGCGGAAAATCTTTGACTTAAGCGCCTCTGTTCCTATCATTTGCAGATAATTCTTTACAAAATTATTTACCTCATCAGCCAGGGCATTGCTTAAGAAATTGAATATAATATCCGGGTTGGTAACACTGGCATCAATATCCATCAGGTGCAATTCATCCGGGTACCTTCCCGCCTCCTGGCTGTCAGCACCGGTAGATATGCGGAATTTGTTGATATATCTGGAGGCGAACAGCTGCATGGCTTCCTGGTAGCTTTCCGGCAGCAGGCTTAAGCGCTCTACCGCCTTACCCGTGCACACAAACCAGTCGATCTGATTGCCTCCCTTTCCAAAGAAATCCTGCAGCAGCTGCACACATTCCTCCGTCAGCTGTGCTATCCTGTCCTTCTCTCCCTTAATCAAGACCGCATAGCTGAACATCTGATTGCGAAACAGAATACAGTCCGGTTTGTCGTGAAAGAGCTGGTACAGACGGTTTTGAAGGTCCGCCGTATATTCGGAATAGGTATCGTTGAATACCGGGTTTTTTTCCGCCGCATTCATGGAAAACAAAACAACATTGTAGCACTGTGCACTGATATCAATCTGCAGCTTTTCTGCAAGCTCATAGATTTTTTGAATATTAACCTGTCCGGAGATCAGTGCTTCAAAGAAATCCCTTCTGGAATGCTGCTCATATTCCTGTAGCTCACTTTTGAATTTCTCATAATATATCTTCTGTGCGTTCTCTGCCTCATATTTCGCATGAATATCCTCCAAAACCTCAATAAAGCTGTTTCTGCTGATGGGCTTTAAAAGATACCGTTCAACCCCAAGGGATATGGCCTTCTGCGCATATTCAAAATCATCATAGCCGCTGATAATTACTATCTTTGTTGCCGGAAGCTCCTTCTTGACCAGCTTGCTTAATGCCAGACCGTCCATAAATGGCATCTTGATATCCGTAACCAGAACATCCGGCTTGATCTGGCGTATCATGGGAAGGGCGATTTCCCCGTCCGCTGCCTCCCCGGCAAGCTCATACCCATATTCCGACCAGGGAATCATCCGGTGAATACCTTCTCTAATGACAATCTCATCCTCTACCAGAAAAATTTTAATCATAGTTACCCCCATTTATATTTAAAATCCTCATATGCATTGAAAATTCAACACTTATGAGGATTTATCGCTATTGTGTAATAAATTTATCTGCCTGTGTCATCAGGCTTGCTGCAATCTCCTGATTGGTATCCATATTCTGCTTCACACAATTTATTTCATTTACAAAGGTATTGGTTTGCGTCGCCGCCTGCATAATACCCTTTGCACTTTCCTCAGTCGTAATTGCAATATCGGAAACCGACCTGGCAATGGAGCTCATTCTGGTATTCAGAATATCCGTCCTTTGTCGCAGGGACTTCATGATATTATTGATGTAAACCGAATCATTCCGGTACTGTTCACCGGTCGATACGAAGGCTTCGTAATCGGGAAGTACCGTATTCTCTATATAATTAACAACCTCGTTGGAATTTTTGATCAGCTCGTCTACCGCACAGGTTATCATTCCATTGACGCTCTGTATCTTGTTTACCGTACCTGTTGTAATCTCCGAAAGCTTTCGGATTTCAACTGCTACCACGGCAAAGCCCTTCCCTGCCTCTCCTGCCCTCGCAGCTTCAATCGAGGCGTTCAGAGCAAGCAGATTCGTCTGCTCGGAAAGGCTTAGGATATCATTGGAAAACTGGTTAATCTGGTCCACATTCCGGCTGTTTTCAATTGCCTGCTTTAACGCTGCAACAATTTCTGCAA
The DNA here is from genome assembly GCA_023407175.1 of Bacillota bacterium. Next base: position 183,332 of record JAEYMU010000014.1, on the reverse strand, counting down.
TAACCTTGTTGGTAATTTTCTTATTTTGAACCGCAGTTTCTTCCATCCTCCCCGCACGTTCCTTCATTCCTGATGCATAATCATCGAAGGTTGCCGAGGAGGAAGCAATTTCAGCCACCTGACTGTTGGCATTCTCCACATCCATATTGATGTTGGATATTGTTGCCGAAACCTCCTCCATCGTTGCAGACATCTCCTGCATCAGGGACGAGATATCACAGGCACTTTCATTGGCCGTACCAACGCTGCCGATTACGCTTTCGACCACCCGGTTCATGTGATTCGTACTCTCTCTGATACTGCCCAGAATGTTTTGCAGGGTTTCGATAAATATATTGATACCGGCCACCAGCTGCCCGACTTCATCCCTGGATTTCACCTCGACCCGGATGGTCAGATCACCATGCTCTTCGTTAATTCCCTTTACAATCTGTGCCAGCTGCCGCTTCGCCCTATTAATTGGATTAACAATATAGCGGTTGCACATCAGAATCGTAAGAATCAGAATTAGGACCGTTAACAGGAAAATTCCCGTTGTCACCCGGATGGAGGACTGATACAGCTCATTTTCCTTTGCAATTGCTTTTGCTATCTTATCATCGTTCATTTCCTTTAATTGCTTCAGCTCTGAAATCATTGTATCGGAAGCCTCAGTCAAATCCGCGTTGGTCCACCGGATAGCCCCTTCATTATTACCGCTTTTACTCATACTAATGGTAACTTCATAGGTGTCCAAATAATCCTTCAGCTGCTTTACAAATTCCTCAAACAGCTTTTTCTCTTCCCCGTCCTTAAGGTTGACCTCATAGGCATCACGCAAAGACTTGACATTATTGGTGGATTCCTCCATCAGTCCCTCAATCGCTATCTGCCCTTCCTCATCAACCAGACAATGCTGCAGCATCAGCTTCTGCAGCATAACAAATTCACTGGACAGCTCATCCAGCTTTGTTATCCCCTCCAGATATTCGCCGGATATTTTGTTGCTTGCGTCCTGAACCGTCTTAAGACTGATACTGCCGATGATACATGCCGTCAACCCGATCATTGCAATAATAAATATCGGTACCAGTACTTTAAATCTCATGCTCCAATTTTTCATCGCATCTTCCCTCTGTTTCGGATTTTATCTTCCGCCTAAAACACATACTCCTCTTAAAATTTGTTAAAATAATGTTTTTATCACCAGTCCCTCTCACTAATTATAACATTACCGTTCCAAAAACAGGTTGATTTTTTTATGAATTATGTTCGTTTTTTTCTTATATTTTCATTGTATATGGTTATTATGCACAAGGCAAAGGTATTTTCAGGAGCAGCGGCCATTATTTAGAGTATGAGCTTATCGGATATATAGAACAAAGCGTTTGCTTTGGCAAACTCTCGCGCCGAGCGCGGTCGGCAAAGCCGACATAATACCATACGTGCGAGTGCGCATCCTGCCCGGAGGGCTTTTGCTTTATAGGAGCACGCTCCTATAAAGCAAAAGCAGGGTGGGATTTCAATCCCACCCTGCCAAATCAATTCTCTTCTTATTTCAAATGGTCAACTGCCGCTCTCTCTATTGCAAGACCCTTACGATAGCGCTTCATGAACTCTTCAAAGCCTTCCACATCCCTAGGATCGGGAGCTATTTTCGATCCAAGCTTGCCTGCAAATACCTTGCCCGCCAGATATTCCTCCAGCGTTTCCTTCTCTGTCTTATTTATCATATAGGAGGCAAGCAGGGCAATACCCCAGGCTCCTCCTTCTCCGGCTGTCTCCATAACGGAGACCGGTGCATTGATTGCTGCCGCCATAATCTTTTGTCCTACCTCCTTAGTCTTGAAGAGGCCGCCATGACCAAGGATTTCATCCAGTCCCACACCTTCCTGTTTAAGAAGGATGTCCAGACCTATTTTCAAGGCACCCAACGCGGTGAACAAATGAACACGGGCAAAATTAGCAAAGCTGAATTTGCTATTGGAAGAACGTACAAACAATGGACGGCCTTCCTCAAAACCGGTGATGTGCTCTCCTGAAAGGTAGCCGTAGGCCAAAAGACCGCCGCAGTCTGCATCTCCTGACAACGCCTGATAATAAAAGGTGTCAAAAAGCTTGCTTTTTTTAATCTCTATACCTACTGCTTTGCTAAATTCGTCAAACAGGGAAACCCAGGCATTTAAATCCGAAGTGCAGTTATTGGAGTGGGCCATGGCAACCAGATTACCCGTCGGAGTCGTTACCAGGTCAATTTCCTCATATACCTTTGACAATTCCTTCTCCAGTACAATCATGGCAAATACACTGGTTCCTGCGGAGACATTACCCGTACGCTTCGCCACACTATTCGTTGCCACCATACCGGTTCCTGCGTCCCCCTCCGGAGGACAAAGGGGCACACCGGGCTTTAAGACTCCGGTAACATCCAGCAGCTTTGCTCCTTCTTCGGTAAGCACACCAGCCTTTTCGCCCGCCGGTAATACTTCGGGCAGGATGTCGCTAAGCTTCCAGGGAAGGTTTCTTGTCCCAACCAGCTCATCAAACTGTGCCAGCATATGCTCATTATATTTTTTTGTATTCAAGTCAATTGGAAATACACCGGAGGCCTCGCCCACACCCAGTACCTTATTGCCGGTCAGCTTCCAGTGAATATAGCCTGCCAATGTGGTCAGAAATTCTATTTTTGTTATATGCTCCTCCTGGTTTAAGACAGCCTGGTAAAGATGCGCTATACTCCATCTTTGGGGAATATGGTACTGTAAAACCTCTGTCAGGGCTTCGCTGGCCTGGCCTGTGATATTGTTGCGCCAGGTCCTGAAGGGTACCAGAAGCTCTCCCTCCCTGTCAAATACCATATAGCCGTGCATCATTCCTGAAAAGCCAATAGCTCCTATCGTCTCAAGGGTTACTCCGTATTGCTGCTTTACATCCTCCGTCATCTTCCGGTAGCTGTCCTGAACACCGATCCAGATATCCTCCAGGCTGTAGGTCCAGATACCGTCCACATAGCTATTTTCCCAATCATGGGCGCCGGAAGCAACCGGAACATTATCCTCACCGATCAAAACTGCCTTTATACGGGTGGAACCAAATTCTATGCCGAGAACTGTTTTTCCGTTTACAATTGCATTTCTTATATCATTTTCCGTAAAACCCATACATGAATCCTCCATCCTATTTTAATTCTGCCCGTAATAAGCATTGTCTCCGTGCTTGCGCAGATAATGCTTATCTGCAATTTCCTGCGGGGCCGGCTTGATATGGTTATTAATCAATTCCGAATAGCAGGCCATCTTTGCGACCTCCTCCAGTACCACGGCATTATGCACTGCTTCATGTGCATCCTTACCCCAGGTAAAGGGGCCGTGATTGCAGCAGAGAATTCCCGGCATGCTTAAGGGACTGATCTTATCCTTGATTAGAGTTTCGATAATCACAAGTCCGGTGTTCTTCTCATACTCTCCGTTAATTTCCTTCTCGGTCAGACTTCTTGCGCAGGGAATCGGTCCGTAGAAATAGTCCGCATGGGTTGTTCCATATAACGGAATACTTCTGCCGGCCTGTGCCCAGGAGGTAGCCCAGGTAGAATGGGTATGAACAACACCTCCAAGCTCCGGATATTTCTTATAGAGCTCAATATGTGTAGCGGTATCGGAGGAAGGCTTGTATTTGCCTTCAATCCGCTTACCCTCCATGTCAACAACTACCATGTCCTCCGGCTTCATATTCTCATAATCCACACCGCTCGGCTTGATTACCAGATACCCGCCGGCGCGGTCGATGCCGCTTACATTACCCCAGGTATAGGTTACCAGCCCGCGTTTCGGAAGCTCCATATTTGCCTGATATACGATTTCTTTTAATTGTTCCAGCATAAGCTTTATTTCCTCCTACCGGTATGCGATGGAGTTCCATCTTAATTCATTCTTGAAGTTTCTTATCGTGGTGTCCTTATCGATGAACACGGCCTCAATTCCCATTGCCGCTGCCCAGTCACCCATCTGCTCGGAGGTCAGGTCATAGGAAAACGCCGTATGGTGGGCTCCTCCGGCAAGTATCCAGGCCTCGGCTCCGGTTGCCAAATCAGGCTCAGGTCTCCAGAAAGCAGAGGCTACCGGCAGCTTAGGCATGGGCGTATCCTGCTTAAGGCACTCTACATCATTAATAATCAGCCTGAAACGGTTGCCAAGATCAATCAGTGAGGTGGCAACACCCTTGCCGGGCTTGGAGGTAAATACCAGACGTGCCGGCTCTTCCCTGTTACCCATGGACAACGGATTTACCTTGACTCCAACTTTTCCATCCGCTATGGTAGGACACACCTCAAGCATATGCGCCTGCAGGATACCTTCCTTACCGGGCTCTAAGTGATAGGTATAATCCTCCATAAAGGAGGTTCCCTTTGCATTCTTTAGGCTCTGTGTCATGAGCTTCATCAGACGAACCATACCGGCTGTCTTCCAGTCACCCTCTGCACCAAAGCCGTAGCCTTTCTCCATCAGCCTCTGAATTGCAAGTCCCGGAAGCTGCTGCAGGCCGGACAGCATCTCAAAATTTGTTACAATTGCATGATAATCCTTCTCTTCCAGGAATTTCTCAAATCCGATTTCGATTGCCGCCTGAACCGCAACATGCTTTCTGAATTCCTTCTCGTCTCTTCCCTCGGTCAAAATTTCGTATTTACTATAGTATTCCTCTACTAACGCGTTAATATCTCCCTGGGCTGCCTGCTTTACATATTCGGCAATGTCTGTAATATTATAGGCATCGATTTCCCAGCCGAATTTAATATGGGCTTCCACCTTATCGCCTTCGGTAACTGCAACATTTCTCATATTGTCACCGACACGAAGCACACGGATATGGCTGCTCTCGATGATACCAATTGCTGTAAGCATCCAGCCTGCGATACGCTCCTGAACGGTTTTGTCCTCCCAGTAGCCGGCAACCACCTTTCGCTCAATTCCCATACGGGTTACGATGTGGCCGTATTCCCTGTCACCATGTGCGGACTGGTTGGTGTTCATAAAGTCCATATCAATCGAGTCATAAGGGATATCCCGGTTAAACTGGGTATGCAGGTGCAACAGAGGCTTTCTGTATTCCTGAAGTCCCAAAATCCAGGATTTCGCCGGTGAAAAGGTGTGCATCCAGGTAATAACACCAGCGCAGTTTTCATCTGCATTCGCATCATTAAACAGCTTTCTGATGGAAGCATTGTCGATCAATGTGGGTTTCCATATTACTTCAAAGGGAAGGATTCCTGATTTATTCAGTCCCTCCACTATAATTCTTGAATGCTCGGCAACTACCTTTAAGCATTCCTCTCCGTATAAAGCCTGTGAACCGGTTGCAAACCAGAATTGATAATTCTTCTTTTCCAACATAACAGTATTCCTCCTCGAAACTGATGAATTTGATCACTTGCCGCCTTAAAGCGCAGAGATCATACCTATGATTGCGCCTTTTATCAGAAGTCATAAATCTGACTTCTGATAATTCTATTATAGACAAATTCAGGGTTTCCTACAATTGCGCCTTCCTACTGTTTACATCAAAAAAGTTACCTATTCCTACTATGAATAAATCTATTTTAGATCCCTTATGAGGGACTTCTTCCGCCCTAAATCTTATTTTTCATTCATTTCCTCAGCTTCGCAGGGGTAATTCCGTACTTGTCCACGAATATCTTATAGAAGTACCCTTTATTCTGATATCCTACCTGTTCTGCGATCTCGTCAACCTTGAGATTAGTCGTTTCAAGTAACCGGCGGGCATTTCCCAGCCGGATATCCTGCACATATTCAAGATAGGTCATACCTGTCTTTTCCTTCAGGAGCCGGTTATAATAATCCTCGTTAAAATGGAACTTGGCTACCAGTTCCCTGACAGTTATCCTTGCATAATTCTCTCCGATATACCGGACAAGCTCCTCATATACCAGCCAGTTCATCTTCCTTCGCTGTTCGTTGGAGAGACTGAAATCATACATCGTACTGATATAATGCAGTATTCTTATGATGAGTCCCTTGCAAATATAGCGGGAGGCCGCATCCTTTTCCTTAAGCTCTTCCAGCAGCAAAAGCAGAAGCTCTTCCAGCTTCCCCTCTCCGGCATTCTTTGGCTTAAAATGCAGAAACTGCCTGACACCCTTCTGCTTCATTAAGGCCGTACGAAGAAAATTCAGAATTTTCTCCTCTCCGATGTTGCCAACCATAACCTCATCAAAGATTTCATTGGCCAAGCCGATAAACAAAATGATGCTTTCCCCGTCTCCCAGAAAATCCTGATGGGGACAGTTCTTATCAATTAAGCAAAGCTCTCCCTTCTTAAACAGAATATCATTGCCCATAATTCTCTGTCGAAACTCCCCCTCCACGATATAGGCAAGCTCAATATAATCATGGGTATGAAGCTGTGTCCTGCCCTGGGACGGGATGGTACAGCTATAGGTAAAGGGCTGCTTAAAGGGCAGAATCGTTGCCTGAAGCCTTTCCCCGCCTTCGATATTCCAGCACAGAAGAAAGAGATCCTCCTTCTCTGGCAAAGGAAAGGTCTTAACATCAATATGATCGATTGAATACTCCGGACACATAATCCGGTGTCCCATCTCCGCGTCCGCAGCAGGGGGATATATTCCATCTGTCCTATTTTCGGTTATCGCCGTACAAAAGGATGAAAGTGTCATGCTCTACCTCATGGTTTCTATGGTTGACTGGCTGTTCCTTAAGTATAGTATAGTTCGGACGGGGGAATTTATCAAATGTTTTATGTATGGCACAGAAAAAGCAAATCTCATACTGGTGCTGATTACGCCTCCACGGTCCAGCCGATATTCTCCTGCTGGATGCCAAACAATCTGGCGTACAGTCCGCTGGATGCTAAAAGCTCCGGTCCCGTACCCTGCTCTGCAATCCGTCCATTTTCCAGCACCACAATGCTGTCCGCACCTGCGATGGTTCGAAGCCTGTGGGCGATTACAATCACGGTTTTATTCTGAATCAATTGAGACAGTGCTTCTTGAATTTCCAGTTCGTTTTCGGGATCAAGTGAAGCCGTTGCCTCGTCCAGCAGGATAATCGGAGCGTCCTTGAGCAGTGCCCGAGCAATGGAAATACGCTGCCGTTCACCGCCCGACAGGGTACTGCCGTTTTCACCGATCAGGGTATCGTAGCCGTCTGGCAGCCGGGCCACAAACTCATGGCAGTTGGCGCGGCGGGCCGCTTCTTCAATTTCTTCCCGCGTGGCCTCAGCCTTTCCTATGGCAATATTGTTGTAAATCGTGTCGTTAAACAAAACAACATCCTGAAACACAAAGGAAATCCAGGTCAGCAGGCGCTCCGGATCAATTTCCCGTATGTCTGTACCGCCAACGCGTATACACCCTCCGTTTACGTCCCAAAACCGGGCAATCAGCTTGGAAATGGTGCTCTTCCCGCTGCCGGAAGGCCCCACCAGCGCCGTAACCTTTCCCTGGGGGATGTGGAAGCTAACATCCTTAATCACCGTTTTCTCCTTATATCCGAAACTGACATGTTCAAAATCAATGGAATAATTTTTTAAAACGATCGAATTGCTTCCGGTCATGGTTTTTTCTCCATAGACCGAATGAAGCCGTTTGATAGAAAGCAGTGCGTACAGCAGATCTCCCCACAAGGCCAACGGCGTTGAGAGGCTTGTGTAAATTCGGGTGGAAAAAATGAGAAACAGAAGGAAATAGATCAGTTCCAAACTCCCGGCGGTTACGAGGCTGAGCCCCACGAAAATCGTAGTCGGAATACCGAAACGAAGCATCATCATGGACATGGTGGTCAGCGCTCCGTTCACGGTTTCCGTTTTTGTACTGATTTTCATTAAGCTCCGGTAGGCATCTTCAAGGCTTTTAAATTTGTCGCCCCCCAACCCGAAGGCCTTGATGACCTTGATGCCTTCCAGATATTCCTGCATTTGCTCCGAGGCATTCAGCTTGCTTTGCAGATGTGCCCGCCCGATACGGTCGTGCATCCTCCGACACAGCAGGAGAAAACCAAAGGAAACGGGAACGCTGATAAAAATAGCCAGTGCCATGCGCCAGTCAAAAACCGCCAGCAGCACACAGGTCAACAGCAGATTGAGCAGCGTTCCGCCAAACGCGGGAATGATGGAGGAAAAGCTCTGCTCAATTGTACCGCAATCACTCATCATATTAACGGTGATTTCCGTTAAATCTTTTTTACTAAAATAGGAAAGAGGAAGCTTCCGCAAGTGCTCGGCCAGGCCTGTGCGCTTTTCCTCAGCGGCTTCATAGGCCGTAACATAGGTTTTTCCATACTCATAGCAGTGTGCCACAAATGCCAGTGCGACAACTGCAACGGAGGACGCGGCAAGTATCCATAGCTTCCACCACTCCACATTCTCTCCCCAAAAGGGGCGCAGAATTTCCATGAAGGTCATTATCAAAATCATAACCGGCAGGGAAAGACTTAGTTGGGCCAGAAAGGAAGAAAGAATCGACCTCTTTAGCTCCTTCTCTGATTTATCCGTAAGCATCAATAATTTTTTCAGCATATCATTTCCTCCTTACGCAAGCTTCCATGTGAGCACCTTGCCGTAAACATCCCACATATGCTTATATTTTGCACCACATCGAATAAGTTCTTCATGGGTTCCCTGTTCCACAATCTGTCCGTCATCGACAACGATAATCTTCTCCGCATTTTTGATGGTGGACAGCCGATGTGCTATCACAATAACAGTCTTTTCCTTCATCAGCTTTTCCAGCGCAAGCTGAATCTTATGTTCATTCTCCGGGTCGGCAAAGGCGGTGGCCTCATCTAAAATCACAATAGGCGAATTTTTCAGAATCGCCCGTGCGATAACAATCCGCTGACGCTCCCCACCGGAAAGATAAGTGCCCTTACTTCCCAGCAGAGAATGGTATCCGTCCGGCAGGCACTTTATAAAATCGTGACACATAGCCGCCTTCGCGGCTTCCATAGCTTCTTCGTCGGTAGCGCTTTCATTTCCGAGCTTGATGTTTTCCAAAATGCTTTTTTTAAAAAGAAAGACATCCTGAAACACAAAGCTCACCGACTGCATTAAATCATCCAGGGCCATATCCGTGATATTAGCCCCCCCAATAGATATTTTACCGCTGTCAATATCCCAAAAGCGGGGAATGAGCTGCGCAATCGTGCTTTTCCCGCTGCCCGAGGGCCCAACCAGCGCCGTAACCTGCCCGGCCTCCGCCGTGAAGCTGACGTCGCGGAGCGTCCGACGCTCATCGTCTTTGTTGTAGGAGAAAAAAACATGCTCAAAGGAAATACGGTTTCCCTGCGGTTTTTCCCTTTTCGCGGAAGCACTGAGTACTGGCGTGTCAAATACACTCCGCACTCGCTTGATGCTTGACGAGACCATGAAGCCCTGCACAAACACATACATCAGCTTTGATACCGGCCCTGCAATGCCCATACTGAAAATCAAATAGAACAAAAACGCTACGGCAAACGCCTGGTAATCCAGAGTATGGCTGCCGATCAGTATGCCTACAGGAAGCAGAAACAGAAACACAGAGTTAAGCAGCACAAGGAACGCACAGTATGAATTCTTTACCGAGTGGGTATACCGGATGGCGCTGTTTTTATAAGCCAGTATGGTATCGTGGAATTTACGGAAGGAAAATACCGTTTGATTGAAGGCCTTTACCACATAGATTCCCCGGACATACTCCACAGCCGAGCTGTTCATTTTATCCTGTAAATCCTGAAAGCTTTCCATAAACTCCTTTGATTTTGGACTGGTCAGGCTGCCTGCCTGCGCAATAAAGCTTAGAACGATAGGGACAAGGCAGGCAAGCCCCATCCTCCAGTCAAACAGAAATAATACAAGCAGCATTACGATGGGCGAAGCTAAAGACCCAACTGCGTCCGGAAGCTGATGGGCGATAAAAAGCTCAATTTTCTCAACGTTTTCGTCCATAAGCTTTCGAAGCTTCCCCGTGGAATTGCTGGTATGAAATCCCATGGGCAGCTCAGAAATATGCTCCGCGAATTTCATTCGCAGCTCAAACAGGATTTTATAAGCGGCCCCGTGTGAAAAAGCTGACGACAGAAAGGAACACAAAAGCCCAAGAAGAACCGCTCCCACTGCAATCCACGCATAAAGGCCAACAACGCCAAAGGATATTCCCTCAAGGTTTTCGGTGTTTTTTAAGATCACCCTGAGAATAAAATATACACAGACGTAAGGTCCAAAGGATAGCACTGCACTGAATACGGAAAGCAGGCAGGCCAGAAGCAGGTGTACTTTCTTTTTTTGAGCCAGCTGCAATAACCAGCGAATATTGCCATCTTCTTTTTTTAAAGCAGACATTTTTTACCTCCTATAAAGATTGAATTATTCGGTGAACTCCTTTATAATAAATATAGTTAGATTTCACTAACTGAACATCAGTATAAAAGAGAATGATCCCTGCAACAATACATAAACAGCAAAGGCTCCTTTTGGTTCATAAAAGACTCCCTTTTGGTCACTCTTCTATAGAAATTGAGGTGATTTTTTGAAAATCCATGGTATCAACCATTTTATTAATTATATGGAGCAGAATTTTTGCCTTGAAAAGTCTGTTGAATCAGATGTTGTCCGTTACACACTGCCGCTCTCCATGGGAAACGGCTATTTTGAGCTGTTTCATTTGGAAGAGCAATGCCAGGTTTGGATTACACATGCCCAGACCTCTCTGGATATTGACATGACCTATACACAGGATGAAAATACCTATGTCGGATTTTCTTATATAGAAACGGAATCAACCCGCAAGCACGAAAAGAGTGCTTCTTCCCCTGAACTTCAGGACTGGAGAAGCACCCGTTCACTTCCGTCGGGTGACAAGGTATACGGCATATGCCGGGCCAATAAGCCTATTCACGCGGTAAATGTCCTGCTGTTTCAGGATTTCTTTTTCGATTATTTAGGCATAAATAATCCGGAAGAATATTTTGACCTGCTAAAAACCATCCAAACTTTTGACGAACAAACCTTCATGCATGAGCTGTACCCAGTTCTTGCGGAAATGCTTCACTACCCATATCAGGGAAAAGCAAAGTCTCTGTTTATGAAAAGCCGCATTTACGATATTGCCGCCCGTCTGAATGCGCTGTGCGATATAGAACGAGAAGAATCCGGCATTTCCCTCAGTCTTTTCGATATCCGACAGATTCGCAGCATTCCCGCTATTTTAGAAGACAGCCTCGTTGCTCCGCCTTCCATCGCCACACTTGCACGCAGAGTTACCTTGAACGAATTCAAGCTGAAGGCTGGTTTTAAGAAAATTTTCAACACAACCATTTATGAGTATCTGCGTCAGCTAAGGACAGAACGGGCAATTGAGCTCATGAAAAAAGATTTAACTCTTGAACAGATCGCAGAGCGGGTTGGGTATAAAAGCACAAGAGGGTTCAGTCAGGCGTTTGTAAAATGTGCCGGTGTAACCCCCGTTGAATGGCGTAAACAATATAATCAGTCTTTGATACTATAGCAGATATAATGATATGAATGACCGGCTGTACTTGATATTTATAACATTGTCATCTATAATTTTATATGATTTTGAAAATATCTTAATGGGAATGACCACCGAGTAGACCGGTATATAGTTTATTCCCCGCAGTTTTTTCATCAAAGAAGTGATTGACTTTGTAGCTAAGAACCCAAATCTTCCATTAAGGGGTTGACAAATTATATATGTACAAAAAACATTTTATTATTATAATAATTTTTCTAAGTTGTATTTTTAATACAGGCTGTGAAAAAAGGGTACCAGCAGGAGAAGGCATGGATACTTTTTTAACCACTCCACATGTAGAAACAGCTGCTCCGACAATCACTCCCACACAAATACCTGCCGAAGCTTTGGAATTTAATAATGATTTAATCCAATGGCTGAAGAGCACAACAACGATTCCGGTTTATTTACCTAAGGCATGGAGACCTTTAAAGCAACAAGATCGTATGCACCATTACTATTTTGAAGCATCGGGAGATTCTGACTCTTATTACATTAATGTTTATACGACTACAACAACCGTAAAGTTCAATGATGAAGAAGATCTTTTAGAGAAAAATGGTCCTGTTAGTGAGGCTACGTATATTGGGTCAATAAATGAAAAGAAAGGCGATACCCTGGGTAAGCGTTCCTATGATATTCCAGAGGATGCAAACAAGTATGAACTCATTCCGGGAATAACAGTATATGAAAGGCCTTTTCGGGCATGGTGGGAGGAGCGCGGCTGGAAGTTTATGCTTTTGGTAGGCTCCTATGAAGCCCCCGATTTTCCAGATTATTTAAAGGATTTAGCTTCTGCTTGGATGAATACGGACAAGTTGGTAGCAGAGGCCGGTCAGATAGAAATTGTGGAAGGGAATAGATTAACCTTCTATTATTATTGGGAAAAAGATGGATACCAATTTGAATATATAACGCATAGCTCTGATTATGAAGAAACGATTAAAATATTAAATAGCCTTATTAGAGTTGATTTAAATTAAAAATTACCACAAAACAGGCCTTCTATGAAAAGTAAATTTCATAGAGGGCCTGTCAGGCAAAATTGAGAAAGGCAAACCAAAGATATCAGCATTAGTAAAGCCGGTTCCCCTCAGACAAGCTTTACTGCAAAATCCGGTATGCTTCATAAATTTTGACTTTAGGGAAGCGCTGATCTAATCGACGTAGGATACAACTGCCGCGGCGTTGCAATTAATGCCCTGGAGTGTCAGATACTTCCCATCCTTTGACAGATATAAGAAGATTGAACCTTCAATTTCTTCCTTGACACTAAGCTCTGCCGTTTTCGTCCATTCCGAGGAAATATCCTTGGTTTCAAAGCATTTCAGGATGCCGCCCTTTTCCAGATAAAAGAGGATTCCGCCGCCGTCCTCCGCAATGGAAAATGCGCATGACGTAGAAGCCGAAAGACTATTTTCAAAGCCTTCGATGTCGAGCTCCCGGGTCTCCCAGGTAGCACCGGCGTCAGCAGTAACATATAGCTTTCTATCCATACCTATAAGGTAGCCTTGTGTGGCACTTGTGAGTTGAATTGCCATAATCTTTGCCGGAGCGGTCAGCTCTGTCCAGGTATTCCCGCTATCATTTGTATACGCAAGCTGAGTTTGACTTGCAATAAATCCTGTGTTTTCATCAAAGAAGCTTAGCATCTGGCACTGATTGGGACTGGTACCGCCAAAATCAGTTACTCTGTTCCAGGTTTTTCCCCCATCGGTTGTTTTTGTTACATTCTTTGCATTCCCGCAGGCGAAGGCCACATTTTCATCTATAATATCGATACCAAATAAGCAGGCCGTTTCATTTTGCGCCTGTGGCCATGTTTTGCCTTGATCTCCGGTATAATGTATTTCCCCTGCATACCCCACCGTAATGCCGAAATCCATATTATAAAATGCGATCTTATTAGCCTTATGTTCAAAGGCCGTACTATTTACTACCTGCCACCCGGTAGTACACTGTGCAGCCTCCTCCGTGGGAGCTTCGGTAGCAATGCCATCCTCTGTGGGAGCTTCACTTGCTTTCACAGTTATGTTGTCCGTCCCGGTCTGCTCTTCGGTATTACCTTTGCAGCCTGTGATACCGATACACAGGCACAGAGCCGCCGCGAAAATTGCCAATTGCTTTCTTTTCATTTTTCTCCTCCTTATATTTCCTTTCAATCGTTCTTTAATAAATTAACAAAGAAAGGATAGGGAGGGAATTGTGAATCATAAGCATCCGTATGTCAATTATCAAAACTCATTACAGCATCCAGCAATATTTTTTCCGGTAATCCGATGGCGATAAATTCATATAGCGTTTAAAGGTTCTCAAAAAATGGGCCGGATCATTCATTCCGACCCGGAACATAATTTCAGAAATGGGCAGCGTGGTATCCCTTAAAAGCTGTGAGGCTATGAAAACCCTAAGCTTATTTAAATATGTAATGAAGGATTCATTGACATTGTCCTGAAACATTTTTGACAGGCTGGTCCGGTTTATACTAAATTTTTTAGAGATGTCATCTACGGTAAGCTTCTGCTCATAGTTATTGTAAATATATAAAAGAACGGGACAAAATTCCTCCTTTACCTGGCAAAGAAGAGGCTCTTCAAGAGATATTTCTTCAATCGAAACATTGTCCAGGGTAAAGAGAATTTCCATAAGGAAGGAGCGGCTCCGGCAAGGCCAGCTATCCCTGCATTGCTCCGTTATCTCACGATTGATTTTTGATAGAAACAGTGACAGTCTTTTTGCCGTCAACGGACCAACGGATATCTTCCCAAAGAAATTTGCATCCCGGTATATGAAAAATTTCTTCCAGTAGCTGTCCTGAAACAGAGTAAGGGAACAATTTTCCGGCAGTTCCCTGATGGTTACAAAATCCAGTGAGCTGTTAATAATATGAGGATGAAAATAAAAAACCTTCAGTTCCAGTTCCTCATTTTCATCGATTATAATATGTTCCTTTTCATTGATACATAACACGCAGGGGGCCATATAAAAAAGGCTTTTCCCATCAATGGATAAAAAGCCGGAGCCCTTTTCAATTAAAACAATACTGAATCTGAAATCCAACGCTTCCGTATTGTCCAAGGAATGACCTTCATAGCATTGCATTGGAAGTTCATATTCAAAATTTCTTGCATATGTGGTTAATTTCTTCATAAAGCATCTCCCCTGATTTATTTGTTATAAAGATTTCTTAATCATATGCTTTTATTTACCATATATTTCTTGATTATAATTAGAATAACATCTGAAATACAGTCTGACAAGTATAACCTGGCAAAAATACAAGCCCCCGGATTTCTGACCATAATCCGGGAGCTTGTATCTACTATTATTTTGTTCATTGCATAGTCAATTATTCTCCCTGCTTTCCTGCCAGGAACGGAGTAAATTTCTCCAGTATGCTATCCCTTTCATTCGCAGCCTTCACTAGATCCATATTCACCAAATTCTTCATGGGGTCCTCACTGTAGCCCTCAGGAATATCATTAATCACACCGATGCCTGTAATCGGATACTCTGTGGAATATGCCTGCATTGCCTCATCGGAGATCGCCCAGTCAAGAAAGGTGTAAGCACAGGGATTGATTTCACTCTTATTAATCAAACAGTTTGCTTCCACATCCCAGCCGGAGCCCTCCGAGGGAAATACAACCTTAACGGCATCTCCGTTCTCCTGATACAGGGTTGCGCAGCGGTAGCCAAAGGAAATACCGATGGCACACTCACCAGCCGCTGCCATTTTCGCAGGTTTAGAACCGGAGGTTGTATAGAGGGAGATGTTCTCATTCAGCTTTGTGAGGTAATCCCAGCCTGCTTCCTCACCCTTGGATTGCAGGATACCGTTCACTGTAAGCAGTCCGGTTCCGGAGGAGGTGGGGTCTGGCATTACAATCAGCCCCTTATACTGCTCTTTCAATAGATCCTCAAAGGAGGCCGGTATTTCAACCCCTGCTGCTTCACATTCCGCTACATTGACCAGAAATGCCGACTCATATACATCAATGCCCGTCCAGGATAATTCGCCGTCACCATCCGCATCACTGTCCTTGAAATTTTCTAAGATTTTATCGGAGCCTTCAGGCGTATATTCCTTAATCAGCTCATAGTTATCCAATTGCAGCAGCACTGAGGCTGAAGTCCCCCATACAACATCTGCCACCGGATTATCCTTTTCCGCAATAGCCTTTGCAATGATTGTACCGGTTGCGTCACGAACGATTTCCACCTCAATATTCGGATACTTTGCGTGGAAGGACTCAAGATAGGTCTGAATAATATCATCCTCCAGGGCCGTATATACCGTGATTGTCCCTTCGGTACCCTTTTCAACAGACGCCGGAGCCTCTGCTTCCTCTCCGGCTGCTTCCGTAACATCCAAAGAGGTATCCTCCGTATCATCCCCAGAGGTTGATTTTACCGCGCAGGCTGTCATGAAAGCAGCCATTATCATCACCATTAATAAACACACAAATTTTTTCAAGCTCCTCATTTTTCATTCCTTCTTTCTCTCATAATTTATTATTAAGCTTCACCTGTTTTCCATCTCTCAATTCTTTTCGCCAATATCCTGTTAACAATCTCATATATGGTTCTTACTGCTATATTGATGAGCAGAATTAAAAGCGACATTGCTGCGGCAGCTGCATAATCACCGTTATCATCCATATTCAGGATTGCAATTGCTGCCGGTTTGGTACGTGTTGTATATAAGAATACAATTGCGGATACCGTAACCATGGAATTTACAAAAAAGTACATGAATATCTCCAGCACCGCCGTGAGTGACATGGGCAGCGATACATGGAAAAACACCCTCCAGAAGGGAATTGACATGGAGTCCGCCACGTATTCATATTCCCTGCTCAATTTCTTAAGTGCCGTTGTTGCTGTTATAAAGGTGACACTGTACATATGGATGATATTGCACAAAACCATAATTGCCATAGTACGGTATAAGCCATGAAAGCTATTCTGTATGGCTATGTTAAGAAACCCGATTTCAATCCAGTCCTTGTTAAAAAACATAATATAGGAAAGCCCCAGCACCAGTCCCGGCAATGCCATCGGCAGCATGGACAGCAAGCGTGAAAGAGCCCGAAATCTCGGGAAAATACTGCTCTTCTCCACCAGATATGCCGTTGCAAATACGATTATCGTTCCAAATACCGCTGTCAGCCCGGCCAGTTGAAAGCTGTTGGCAAAGGATACCGCACCGCTTCCGACCAGCTTCTTTCCAAAATCAAAATTTCTTAGTGTAAATGTCATATCCGTCGGCCACCTCTTCACAAAAGCCGACATGGCAACCGATGCAATCAAGGCAAACATACAAAGTAATATGCCGGAGCAGAGCACCTGGTATGCGATATCCCTGGCCCTGCCCTCCTCCGCCTTGAAGGTAACCGCCTTTGTGGACATTTCCTCACCACCGCTTTTCTTTCTTAGAAATAGATCAATCATGAATGCAAGCAAGGCCGGAATTGTGAGGAATACACCGACTACCGCACCCATGGACATGTTCTGCTGTCCGATTACCTGCCGGTATACATCCGTTGCCAGCACGCTGTAATTACCGCCGACTACGGTCGGCGCGCCAAAATCCGTAAAGCTTAAGGTAAAACAAACAATGAAGGAATTCACCAGCCCGTATCGGATGCCTGGTAAGGTCACAGCAAAAAACCGCTTCACCGGGGATGCTCCCAGCACTGTAGCTGCTTCATACAGCCGGTTGTCGGCACTTTGCAGTGCAACAATCAGTACCAGGAAGGCTTGGGGAAAGGTATAGAATACCTCGGACAAGATAATTCCCGGCTTACCGTACAGCCCAATGTCAATGCCGAAAAATTGTGTAACAAAGCCCTTTGTACCGAAGATATATACCAGCGCCATACCATGTACCATAGTGGGAATGAAAAGTGACAGCATCCCCAGGTACTTATATACGGTTTTAAACCTCATATTGGTTCTGGTTATTCCATAAGCAAAAACAAGTCCCAGCAAGGTACTGACCAGGGCAGTAACAAAAGATATGTAAAGGGAATGCCCGATGGACTGCCTTAGCAGCGGATTTGAAAAATACTCCCTGAAATTATCCAACCCCACATATTCTCCCCCGGTATCCTGAAATACCTTTGTGAATATCATGAGCATGGGCAGCACCAGGAAGATAAAAAACCAGAACATTACAAGGATAAGCAGGAGCCTCTGTACAAAGGTACTGATATTGAAGTTCTGAACTACTGTCGACTTTTTTATTCTGTGTTCCGGCATATTGTCATCCCCTATTCCTTTTCTTCCTTAATCTCAAGGTCCAAATTATAATATAGAAGCTTTCCTTCTTTAAAATGGATGTAAATCTTATCACCCTTTTTAATGCCGGTTTTCTCAAAGGCTTCCGTTGGCATATCAAAGCTGATATATTCATTGTTAATCATAGACTCCGAATCGCTTCGAAGCGAAAGCATCAACCGGTAAACCGCTCCATGAAACTCAATATCCTTGATTTTTACCTTAAAGGAATCCGCCTTGCTCTCATGGGCAATTTCGATATTTTCCGGTCGGCAGGCCTTAATTTTATACCGATTCACCTGCAGCAGCTGTGTCTGGGCGGTAACCCCCGGCTCCTCCTCCATTCCCTTTGTTATGTCTGTCTTAAAGAAATTAATGGAGCCTATAAAGTCTGCAACAAAAGGGCTGTTTGGTCTTTCATACACCTCAATCGGATGACCTTCCTGCTTTACACAGGCATTATTCATAACAATGATCCGGTCTGACATGGTCAGTGCCTCCTCCTGGTCATGGGTTACCATGATGGTTGTAATTCCCAGGCTTTCCTGCAAGGAGCGGATTTCCTTACGAAGCTTCTGCCTTACCTTGGCATCCAGCGCAGACAAAGGCTCATCCAGCAGAAGAAAATCCGGTGAAAGCACCAATGCCCTTGCCAGAGCGATACGCTGCTGCTGTCCTCCCGAAAGCTGGGCCGGATATTTATTGATCTGGTCCAAAAGATTGACCTGCCTAAGAACTGTCTCTACCTTCCTATCGATTTCCTCCCTGCTTACCCTTCTGTTCTTTAAGCCAAAGGCAATATTTTGCCGAATGGTCATATTGGGAAATAATGCATAGGACTGAAACACGATTCCATAATTTCTTTTACTGGGATGCATTCTGGTTACATCTGCCCCCCGAATGTACACTTTACCTGCGGAGGGCTTCTCCAGCCCGGCCAGAATCCTTAGCAAGGTGGTCTTTCCGCAGCCTGAAGGGCCCAGAAGGCAGACGAATTCCCCTTCCCTGATACTGATATTGATATCCTCCAATGCTGTGAAGCCTCCATATTTTTTAGAAATCCCTTCAATTCTTAGAAATTCTGCTGCCACGATATCGTCCCTTTCTGAAAAATAAATTGGTGAACCGAGTGTGCTGTATCAATCAACAAAGGCGTAATATCGTTCTGATATCACGCCTTTGCTGATTATATATTTGTCTGTTATTTTTACAATTTATAATGAATACCCTGCTTTTGTCAAGTAATATGTAAGATTATCAGACATTATTCGATTTTTACTATATTTTTCTAATAGATTGCCGGAATGCTGATTTTATAAAACTCCATTGCTTCCTTCAGCACCTGAAAGAAATCTACGATATCGGCTTCATCAATTGCTCCGAGGGCACATAGCCGGAAGGTATCCGTGGTTGAAATCTTACCCGGATATATGGTAAACCCTCTTTCATAGCAGTAATCATGGATTTTCTCAAAGCTCCAGTTCGGATCCTTGGGATATTTGATTGATACTACCAGTCCGGCCTGCCATTCCAGCCTGATGATATCCTTAAGGCCTAACCTGTCCTTACACTCATGTATCTTCTTCCATACCCGCAGATGCCTTTCATATTTTCCCTGCTCTCCTTCCTGCCAGTACTCCTCGATTGCCTGCTTCACAGAGAATACGATCTGAACCGGCGGAGTAAAATGCATCTCACCTGTACGCTTAATAAAGTCGTACTGCATATAAAGATTACAATAATAGGATCTGGTCAGATAATCCTTCGATTTTTCGATTATCCTTGTCTTTCCTACTATGAAGGAAAGTCCCGTCATCGCCATCAAACCCTTCTGGGAGGAGGCCATGACAAAATCCAGATTGTCCTTTTCCATATCAATAGGAAGCATTGCCAGCGTGGAGGTGGTATCCACCGTGAATACGGCACCCGCTTCGTGCACCAGTCTGCCAATCTCCCTGATTGGATTTAAAATTCCCGTACCGGTTTCGTTATGCGTGGTATGTACCAATGCGATATCCGGATTCTCCGCCAGGGTCTTTTCCACCAGTGACAAATCAGGCAGCTCGTCATAGGGAAATTTTAAGTCTATATACGGAATATGATAATAGGTTAAAACCTCGACTGCTCTCTGGCTGTAAGCCCCGTTATTGATTACCAGTGCCTTCTTTCCCTCCGGTACCAGGGAGTTCATGAGAACATCAATATTGATGGTACCGGAACCGCAGAACAGAACCGCACAATATTCTTTCGGATCACCATGTACAATCTTAACCAGGTCCTTCTGGATATCCCGCATGATATCCGCAAATTCCTTTTCCCGTGGACAGATATCAGGAACCACCTGTGCATACTTTACTGCATCCGTCGTTGTTGCGGGTCCCGGATTTAATAAGACATTTCTCTTAACCGGCTTTAAAACTTCCATTGTTTTTACTCCTTTAGCAGATTATTTTCTGCTGTCACCTTGCAATATGTGACCACCTTAACATGGTACCAAGTCACAGTCAACTATTGATTTTAATTTTATTTGTCATATAATACCCAATAAAAGACGCAAATTATTTGAAAATTCTGAAAACAATCAAAGGAGAAATATTATGCATTTGACAACCCTATTTCTTATTTTACTTGCCGCTCTTTTTCATTCCATATGGAATATTCTCGCGAAGAATTCACGGAACAATCTGACGCTTTTATGGCTGCAAATGGTCATTACAGCGGTAATTCTGCTTCCCTATTCTCTTCTGATCTTTGATTTTCCGGTCATAGATGCCTGGCCCACGCTCCTGTTCACCTCAGCCATGCAGATTACATATTATATCCTGCTTAGCAGATGCTACCGCTCCGGCAACCTGTCTATTGTCTATCCCCTCACCAGGGGCTCCGCTCCGGTCTTTGTCTGTTTGTTCTCCATGCTGCTTGGAACGGAGAATTTAAGTCTGCCGATTATTCTGTCCCTGCTGCTTACAGTCTTCGGTATCTATCTGGTTAATATGCCGGAGCTGACTCTGGCAAGCCTAACCGCTCCCTTCAAGGTTCTTAAGAAGGATAAAACCACCCGTCTTTCCATCTTAATCGGTATCATCGTTGCCGCCTACACCATCTCTGACAAACGCAATGTCCTCTACTGCGATCCCTTACTGGTATATACTGTAATCTGTGTCATTCCGGCTCTCTGCCTGGCCCCCTTTATGCTGCGTAAACGGGCACTGAAGGAGGAGCTTACACATGGAGGCTGGTTTCGCGCCCTGGCTGTAGCCGCCTTTACCTTCCTGGCCTATTATCTGGTGCTTGCCGCCATGCGCAGCTGTGATGCCAGCTATGTATCCTCCATCCGTGAGGTATCCGTTGTCTTTGTTGCAATTTATACCTGCCTAAAAAATAAGGAAACCCAGTGGAAGAGTAAAATCACAGGCTCTGTTATTATTTTCATCGGGATTTTTCTGCTCGCCTATCTGTAGCCTTCTTCCATAATCCTTTGGAGATTTGATTGACAGCAACATGGTACCATGTTAGTGTCTGTTCATAGTTGCTTCACCTTGCAAATAAATTTAATATGGAGGCAATGCCATGAGCAATCAAATTGAAGCTGTAATATTTGACTGGGCAGGAACGACCGTAGATTACGGATGTTTTGCACCGGTAGAGGTTTTTCTTGAGGTTTTCAGAAATAAGAGGGTAGCGATAACGCTGGAAGAGGCGAGAGGTCCCATGGGTATGCTAAAAATCGATCATATCCGTGCCCTGACCAAGGTTCCCCGCATCGCCGAGGAGTGGAAGAAGCTTTACGGCTCCTATCCCACCGAGGAGGATGTAACCGATATGTACGGCGAATTCGAGCCCTCCCTGCTAAAGATACTTACCAACTATTCCGAACCAATTCCAGGTGTTCTTGATACGGTGAAGCTGCTTCGTGACAGGGATCTGAAAATCGGCTCCACCACAGGTTATACTGACAGTATGATGAATATCGTAATACCGGAGGCTGCAAAGCGCGGCTACAGCCCGGACTGCTGTTATACCAGCGACGGCGTTCCCGGAGGGAGACCATTGCCATGGATGATATACCAAAATGCCACAAAGCTCGGTGTTTATCCCATGTCCCATATCGTAAAGGTGGGCGATACCAGGGCAGATATTGAAGAGGGTGTAAACGCAGGCTGCTGGAGCATCGGAATTGTACTTGGAAGCAATGAGATGGGCCTGCATAAAGAGGAAGCAGAAGACTTGCCGGAGCAGGAGTTGAATGCCAGGGTTGAAAAGGTTACAAGGAGCTTCTATGCAAACGGCGCCCACTATGTTCTCCGCACCATCCGTGAGCTGCCTGACGCAATTGACAGGATAAACCAGTGTCTGGCAGTCGGTAAAGGAGTCCATGTCCTGGAACACAATACTGATGAAATGAGCATTTCCTGCGAGTGTGTCTGAAAACTGCTTATACCGGACCGGACATTCCCACTTGACTTTTTACTCCATATCGTACAGCATAGAATTAACAAAAGGTCAGTTACAAAGATTTTCATCAGGAAAGCTGCATTCGGATGGGAGGTCAGGCTATGGAAACAGAGAATATATCAGATAAGAGATTTGAGATTTTTACCTATATAAAGAACTATATAAAGAAAAACAATTTGTGTGAAGGAGATTTAATTCCCTCCCAGAATACACTCTCGGAGCTTTTTAAGGTAAACCGGAATGTTGTAAGAAGTGCCCTGGCCCAGTTAAGCGCCCAAGGGCTTATCTACTCCCACAAGGGCAAGGGCTTCTTTGTCTCAGGCAGGAATAAGCCCATTTTATTCGAGCATGACAACGGGATGGGCTTTTCCGAAATTCTTAACAACGGGAAAAGGGAATATGAATCAACCATCATCAAGTATTCGAAAACAACTGCCGGCATTTCCTTAAGTAAAATATTCGAAATCTCTCCTGATTCTGTCCTGCACCAGCTCAAGGTCTTAAGGAGCATTGACGGTATTCCCTTTGCCGTCTGCCAATCCTATCTTCCCGACCGGCTGGTACCCGATTTTGACAAGCATCTGGAGCATTTTCAATCTGTAAATACCATATTAATGAAGCATTATAGCTATTCTCATCCTGTCTGCAGACAGGTTACGATTGATGCCTGTATGCCTACATCAGAGGATATCAAGCTTTTGGATATCCCGCTTCAGCTTCCAATTCTTCGGCAAAATGAAATCTTCGTTATTGATGATATCGGCGTCATCGAATATTTCAGTGTACGCGCAAGAGGGGACAGGTTCAAATTCAAGATGAGTTTTGCAGACAGCCTAAGGTAGGAAAGGGGCGGTCAAATGTTTATTGATATATTCACCGGGTGGACACCGCTTAATATTCTTGTCCGCATATTCATATCTGTGCTGCTCGGCGGCATCATCGGTCTTGACAGGGGGATTAAAAGACGTGGTGCCGGTATTAAAACCAATACTGTAGTTTGTCTGGGCTCAACCCTCGTCATGCTGACAGCCCAGTTTATGCAGGTAGAATATCCTGATCAGGCTGATATGTCACGTATGGCGGCCCAGGTGATCAGCGGGGTCGGCTTTCTTGGTGTCGGAACCATCATCGTGGCGAATCATCAGGTAAAGGGCTTGACTACCGCAGCCAGTCTCTGGACCTGTGCCTGCATCGGACTTGCCGTAGGCATCGGCTTCATCAGCGGCGGTATCATTATTACCCTTACAGTACTGCTTTCACTCCATGTTCTGCCCTATGTGGAGCATTTTGTATATGATAAATCACGCTATTACAATATACTCTTTGGCATAGACGGCAATCATGCCCTCCATACCTTGATCGAAACCTTCAAAAGCAGCCGTATGCGTATTGATTCCATCGAGGTTGTAAAGCCCAAGGTAAAGGGCCAAAATCTGTCCGTAATTGTATCCGTAAAAACAAAAAACCGGATCAAAAGCGATGAATTTATGGAATTATTCAAAAATCATGACGACATTTTGTCGATTGAATTCCTGTAGGATATTTGAAAAATATCTGTACAGGTCAGGATATGTCTAAAAACTGCTTGTACCGGGCCGGATGTTCCACTTTGCGGGGTACAAGCAGTTTTCAGACACACCTCCACAGGTGTTGTATATGGCTACAGTGCAGCCTTCCCTGCCAGGCTGAACTGTTCAGCTTTCTGCCGGTTTATTATCTTCCAACGCTTTAAAATATGCCTCCAACGGCAAAATATCCGTCAGGAAAAACTGCCCTGGATTTTCCTCCAGCATAGCCCGGACCGTCTCCGCCTTCTCCCAGCGCAAATTGCAGCTTTCATCGGTAGCTTCCAGCAGCTCCCCTTCCGCTTCGCATACAAAGAAATGCTCAATTAAGGAATATGCTCCTGAGAGATTTTGCGTACTGCACAGCGGAGTAAAGGTAATCAGCTCGTTGCCGTCCACTACCCTTCTCATCGCTTTCTCCTCGGAATGAATCCTGACCACTGAAAGCCCGGTCTCCTCCTTCACTTCCCGGCGCAGGGCATCAAAGATATTCTCATATTCCCTGATCTTCCCACCCGGCACCTCCAAAAGTCCGTTCTCCTTCTCACCCTCTGATTTTCTTCTTTCCTGTATTACAAGATACCGCTCTCCGTTTTCAACCTTTTCAATTAATGCACTTACCGCAGGCTTGGCAAATTGTTCTTTCATGGCTTCCTCCCTGGTTTCTTCCGATGTAATATGGCTGTTTCGAGTGAATCCTTCTTATTTTTATTGCTTTTTCCCTGGTTTCTTTCTCTGGATTTGATGCTTCTGCGGCTGGAGGGTAATTTCAGACAACACCACACCGGATCGTTGCTTTAATATGAAATCAACCGTGTCTGCAATTTCCTCCGGAAGCAAATAGGTATCCTCTCCTTCACCCTCATGAAAATCCGAGTTTCGATAGAAGTTCGTCCTGGTCATGTCCGGATGAATCGTAACCACCCTGACTCCGTATTTGCGAACCTCATCAAACAGGCTCCGGGAAAAGCTGCTTAAGCCCGCCTTAGTTGCCCCGTAGGCGCAGCCATGGGTATTGGATTTGTGGGCCGTAACCGATGAAATGCTGATAATAAACCCGGAATTTTTCTTAAGATCACGCAGCAGAAGCTGGGTCAGCACCAGGGGAACCTCCAGATTCACAGTAACCATCTGATGGATCTTTGCCGGATTTAATTCCTCATGGGGTCCGAAATAGCCTGCACCGGCATTATTGACCAGGATACAGATATCTTCCTTTACTGCTATCTCCTCCACCCTTTTACACAAATCTGTGACCTGGGTCAAATCATGAACTATGGGAATAAAGCCTTCTTCCTCCAAGCCGGCATTTGTAAAGTCTCTTCCAAAACCATAGACCTTATAGCCATTTCTTATCAAAACCCTGCTGATTTCAAGACCAATTCCCGAGGAAGCTCCTGTTACGATTGCTGTCTTCATGCCTATCCCATCCTTCCGATCTCAATATCCTGATCATGAGCTGCTTCCTCCCATAGGAAAATCTTCTCCCTGGGTATATATTCCTTCATCCGTTCCAGCAGAAAGGAAATCAACTGGTTCGTCAGCTCCTTCCCGTAATGGTATACCCCATTATCATTCACATAAGGAAAATGTGCAAGCTGCGAATTCACAGCCTGATTCCGCATCCTCTTTAGATAATTCTGTGAGATTCGAAACACTCCAAGGCTCACATCCATCACCTGCATCGGATTGATTTTATCAAAAACCTCGGTAAGCATCGTTTGATACGCCTCCTCCCAGCCTTTAAAATAGATCAGAGGGTCAAAGCATAGACGTACCCGGTGCCCCTTATCTGCCGCTGCCCTGGCAGCCGCAAGCCTGCTATGCAGGGAAGGTGTGTGATGCTCAAAGCCTTCGACTACCCTCCGTGGTGACAGAGTCCAGGCAAATATCACATTTGGCAGGGGCTTCAGCTCCTCGAATAGATACTGTCCCGCACTCTTAGTGCGTATCTCAAGAGTAAGCTCCTGATGGCTGGAGGCAAAGGCTATCCACTCCCTCACAAGCCCAAGCACCTGCTCCAGCGCCAGCAGGTCTGTATCATAGGAAACGCACAGATAGACCGGATGCCTGGAAAGCAACTGCTCCACCTCTTCAAATATGTCCTCCGTATTCACAAATACCACCAGATGGGCTGATGGATACATGCCCTGTAAATAGCAGTATTCACAGTCATAGATACAGTTCATGACCGAGGAGGTATAATAAAAATGCTGGTTGCCAAAGCTCTGGCAGACCGGCGCTCCCTCATAAATCAGATTATTCTGTTTTCTGGCTAAAATCAGAGCCTGTGACTGCTTCTGGATTCTGTAATTCTGGCGGCTTCTGTTAAAAACATCCTTATAATGATCAATCTCCACAAGAACCGCTCCTGGAAAACGGGCCGTAATTCTCTGTGTAACGGGATGGTTTTGTACCTCTTTTTCGATATAAATATGTGAGAAAAATGGATTATATAATCCGGGCTCTGAATTGTTCAAGATATTTCATACCTTCTTTTTTAGATTTGCAGGGCAGGGGCACCTCAAAACAGAATTCACGAATCGTCACTGTGATATCGCCATGCACCAATTTATAATAATGAAGCTGCTGACGCAGCTGATATTCCATCGTAACGGAACAGTGTAAAGCATTGGCAAAAGGCTTTATCACGGCCTCCTCCTCTGGAGTAAAAACCAGTTCTTTTACCACCCCCGCCTGTCCTAGCATATTCAGGAAGGATACAATCCCTTCCCTTTGCTGCTGAAGCATTACCGTTATCCTGTCGGGGGAAATTACGCCGCTCTCCTGCTTTGATCCTGCTGCCTGCTTCTGTACTTCAGCCACTCCATAATCCGATACAAGCTTAAGAAAGATCAGTTGGTGGGGCTGTAGAAAATAGGATGCCGCCTGATAGATGGCTGCCGCCTCCATATCAAACAAAGTTCCCTTCTCGGAAAGGCAGGCTGATCGATTAAGGCTACGCTCTGATACTGGGTCGGAAGTAAAGTCTGATGTATCTGCTGCCGTAAATTCAGAAGCATGAACAACGGAGCTTACCGTAACAAGACTGCTTTCCTCAAAAGGATGACGGTAAACAACATCAGGATAAAAGCTTCGGTTTGTCGCTTCCTCTGTAAGCTTATAACACAGGAAGATGCTGCCTGGGGCAATGTCCGCAGACCACGTCCCGCATACTCCGATATTCACAAGAAAATCGGATGCCGACGGCGAATGAAGGGTACAAAGATATGAAACTCCGACCGCCGCCGCTATACTTCCCGGTTCAGTAATTAGCAGCAGGATTTCATCCTTTTCAAATACCTGAAATTTGGTATGCCTCTCGTTCTTCTTCAAATGATATTGTTCTATGAAGGGCTTTGCTTCACAATAAAGTGCCGTAATAATCATTAACATAAAATCAGCCCTTTCGTATGACTTTCATTGGCTTCTATTACTTTCTATTGCTTACTCTTACTTTTCATTGCTTTTTGCTGATTTATATTAATCTTTGTTGCTCCCTATTCGTTCCTATTAGTCCCTATTGGTTCATATTAGTTTTCGTTAGTTTTTGTTAGTATTCATTGGATAAGTTTCGTTCTAATTGGTTTTTATCAGTTTCTGTTTTAATGGATTACGTTAGTTTTTATTATTTTTGATTGGTTCCTATGATTTTGTGTTTTATCCAGATACTCTCTTAGCTTTTCCAGTACACTGATATCCGCTGGAAGCCAGGAGAGCGAATCAAGCTCATTCCTATTCAGCCACCGGCAAGCCTCATGCTCAAGTAGCTTCAGCTCACCGTGTATTACTTCGCAGATATAGCAATGCAGGGTCAAATGAAAGTTTGGATAGTCATAATCAACCGTGATCAGGTGCTCTTTAATCCCTATCTCCGTATCCAGTTCCTCTCTTATCTCACGAAGCAGGGCCTCTTCTCTGGTTTCCCCGTCTTCCAGCTTCCCTCCGGGGAACTCCCAGCTGTCCTTAAAATCTCCGTATCCCCTCTGTGTTGCAAATATTTTATCGCCATCAAGGATAATGGCGGCTACCACCTCAATTGTCTTCATCATTTCCCTTGCTCCGTATCTCCTGCATAATATGGTTCGAATACCATTATAACACTTTTACTCAGGTATCACCATTTGCATTTTCAGGCCTGTCTCATCCTCCATCGGACTCTCCGGTATTACCTGATATTTTTCCTGCCCAACAAGATTTGCGGAAACTGCCAGACAGATTGCATCCACAATATCATCTATATTACATCTATAACCCCTTGCCAGCTTAGCCAGCTTGTCTGTGGTTATTTCACTTATATATTTTGATAATATTTGAATTCTTTCCCCTATACCGTCAACTTCACTTTTTTTAGAAAGAACCGTACCGCCGTTCAGTTTGGCAAAGCAAACTTCCGGATGGCTTTCTTTTATTTTATTTTTTAAATGGGGATTACTTTGCAAAAAAACATCTATTTCAAGCATTTTAGGTATAATTCCTACAGTCAGCGGCGTAAATTTTTTCCCCAATACCCGTTCATTTTCTTCATATGCCATGGCAACCGTTCCGGCATAAACTGCTTGCCTGCAGGGTGCCGGAAAAATAGTTGAGGCTCTTTCTTTGATTATTTTTCTCGCAAAGGTATCCGGCCTTATATGTTCCCGATTGCTGGGAAGCCCTATGACCATATCCAGCAAAAGCTCATCAAATTGCGGATAATGACCGACAATATCCTGAAATTTAGTGTATCTTTCTATCACCAGCTCTCCATGATCAAAGACTGCGGCTATCCACCCCGCCTTACAGCCATCCACTCCGATGCATAAACTATTATTATTTAATTCCTCTGGAGCAGTCTCTTTGCCGGCTTCCCCCACTCCAAACCCAAATTCCTTCACCTGCTCCACCATATGCCCGATATTACCTTCCCCGGCATATTTACGGATATCAAAAAAATTCTCATTCACATTAAGCCACACCAGGGGATTTGCTTCCTCCGTCAGCTCTACCTCGGAAAGCAATTGTCCGGCGTATACCTCAACATAGCAATCCTGATTATAGTATGTGAAATCCATCATATGATACAGCCTGATATTCTGCCTTGTAATGCCTGTTTCTTCCTCCAGCTCCCGGTAAGCAGCCGCATAACCCTCCTCACCGCTTTCAATCTTGCCGCCTACGAGATTATATAGCCCCTTATATGGGTCCTTCCTTCTCTTGCAAAATAACAGACTGCTTCTGTTCTGATTAAATACCATAATACAATTATAGCCCTGCATGCTTCCTCCCCTGGCTTATATCATATATTTATGCAGATTAGGAACTCAAGGACTTCGTCCTTTCGTTCACGTTGCACTTATCCATGAAACTCATGACATTGATTCAAGCAAGCTTGATAAATGCCCTGAATTCCATGGACTAATCTGCTTTTCGTGTATATTATATCATAATACTCTATGCTTAGGGTGTCAAATTCTCATGCTGAAGGGTGGTTTTTATACTGTCATACCAGGCCTGCCCGGTGTCATACAGAATATCATCAAAGGACATACCCTTAGCCATCAGGATATCCCGGCAGGCGCTGGCCATAATATGACCCTCCAGCCCTGTCTGCCCTCCCTGTTCAAAGAGCTTGAAGCAATAATTAAGGGTGCTATTTCCGTAATAAACCAGTGTACGGTATTCAATTGAGTGCTCCTTTATATATGCCGTCGGATTGGACATCTGAGCCGGTGATGAACAGATGGTTTTAATCAGCCCGGCGATTTCACTGCTCAAATCCAGCTTTCCATAGGCAATGGCCTGCTCATAGCAGGAGATCATATGGGCCTCTATATATTTTTGCGTATCCAGAGCATCCTCCACACTTTCCAGCGGAAACTTTTTTCGGATAGAAGATTCATAATAGCTGCCATCCTGGGGTATCCAATATTCCTTTAGCCTGTAGGAATTATTTTCTCCAACCTCAAAAGTAATTGCCACCGGCATATGGCTCCCTCCGACATCCGATAATCCATTTTCCTGGTATTTAAACTCCGTGTACAGCACCATAGCATATACTGTAACGGTATCCGTACCGTCGCTGTCTTTGATGCTTTCCCTATGAGTACCCAATACGGTATGGGCCTCGGCCGCAAAGTCCCCCTCAAGATAGTCTCTGCTATTCTGCTCAAGAATAGCCAAGGATACCGCCTCCTCCAGGGAAGCGGCCGAATTTAGAACCTCCTGTTCTCCTTCACCCGCAGCTGCCTCTTCAGATGAAAATGCCAGTCTGTCTTCCTGGACGGGAGCTGTACTCACCACAATATCCTCCCTTGAAGGATCTCCGGTTAAGCTCCCGCGTACCCTGGGGTTTGCTATCAGGCCAAGACACAGAACGCCAACCCCGGCAAGGGCGGCTATACTTACCCAGAGCGCGGGTTTTTTATAATGAAGAACATTTCTGATGCGCCCTTTTATGTCACCCTCACCAAAGGCCAAAGGGGTCCCGCCCACAATCCTGCGGCCTGTGGACAGTGACAAAAGCGAAATCGAATAGTCTTTTTTCACATCATTGCCCAGCTTTCTGATAACCGCCTCATCACAGGACATCTCCATATCCTTGGCAGATAAGAAAAAGGCAATCCATACCAGAGGATTAAACCAATGAACACAAAGGACAAGAAAGCTTAGGAGCTTTACGATATAATCGTGCCGTTCAATATGTATCTGCTCATGCAGAAGAATATATTCCTTTTCAGCATCTGTAAGAGCCTCCGGAAGATAGATTTTCGGATGAAGCACACCCATGACAAAGGGTGTAGCCAGGTATTTGGACCGGTAAATGTTACCTTTTTCGCGCACAGCTCCCTTTAGCTGCCTATGCAGCCTTACCAGCAATACAAGGCTGTACCCCAGAAGTATTGCGGCTCCGGCAAGCCATAAGCCGGTAAAAACCTCTCCCAGCGAAGGGGTCCAGGTCTGCCCGGCAAGGTCTGCGCCAGACAAAGCCCTTCCGCTCGATATAACATTACCCTGCGTACTGAAAGCCGGCTGCTGCAGGGCAACAGAGCTAAGCTGCTTCGTCGTCCTTCCCCCGATTTCAAACAAACTTAGGACACTTTCAAAGGACCAGGGACAGATCAGGCGAAACAATGCCGCACTCCATAATACATAAGAAAAAATCTTCGGTACCTTGCGAAGTACAAACCGTGCCGGCAGGATAAATAAAATAACATAACTGGCAGTAATATTCATGTTCAGTATTTGTAAAAAAATCTGTTCCGGCAATGCTACCCCTCCTTATATTCGTCAATAAGCCGCTTAAGCTCGCTGATCTCACCTGCGCTTAGCTTATTTCGCTTTGTGAACGCAGCAAAAAACAGTGGCAGAGAGCCGCCGAAGGTATCGCTTAGAAACCGCTCGCCCTGGATTGCCGCAAAATCCTCCCTGCTAAGCTGTGCTCTGACCACGCCATTTTGATTTTCAAAAATCCCCCTGTCACACAGACGTTTCAGCATAGTGTAGGTCGTTGATTTCTTCCAGCTAAGCTGTACCTCACATAGCTTTACAAGCTCCCCGGAGGAAACCGGTGCACGCTGCCAGATCAACTCGGCAAACCGCTGCTCCATCTCACCCAGTTTATATTGTTCCATAGATAAGCCTCCCATCAGGTTGTGGTCTAATACAATTAGACCTAATTTAGTCTAACATAATTAGACCTCCCTGTCAATCACATTTTCCACTTATGCAAATAACCTCCACAATCCCAGCTTTCTTATATTTTCCTCAGTCTTATCCGCATCTGTTTCATACAGCCCAAGCTTCTTCATACGCTCGAATAGTACAGAGCCGGAAAAGGTGTACTTTCTGCCAAGTCCCTCTCTGGTCTGCATTTCTTCCTCCACATATGCAATCGCTTCTCCGATTGCAGTTCTTCTGGGAAGCGTTAACAGGGGCAGACCACTTAAGTACCTCATACTGTTATAGCCGGCAAGCACTCCGGTTACGATTGCCTCCGTATGTCCGACCAGAAGTCCGGCCTTTTCACCGGCACAGAACAGATTTTTAAGTCCCTTAACCTGCAGAGCATTATCTCTGGGCGCCATATCAAAGAATCGCATGGAATTGCCTTTGCCTCCGCCGTAAGGGTCTTCATACCGGGCATACTCAAAGCCGGGTATCCTATGAAGCTTCTCAAGGGCATAATAGGGTGTCATCAGCTTGGCATGGCCGGTATCCAGGAGAATGAGGTTTTCTGCAAATTCCTTCCGTGCATACTGCTGGCAGGCCTTAATTCCCAGATGGTCTTCCATTAGCTCCTCTGGCAGTGGGATAACTGCCACACCATCCCGGTTCAGAATCTCCACTATCCCGGATGCCAGAGATTCCTTATAAAGCTTACAGGAGCCGCTCATTGCTCCGGCCCGGTCCTCCTCCCTTATTCCTGTCTTTTCCTTGATGCCGCAAAGACCTGCAAGACTTACCCTTCCTCCGAAGCTGGGGCACCGGATGATACACATGGCGCATCCATTGCCATATTTGCTGCAATTATTCATCGGCCCTGCGGTTCCGGTAGTATCAAGAAAGGCATCTCCTTCATAAACCGTACCGTCTGCTGTTGTGACGGTGCTTATCACTCCCTCCTCCACCGAAGCCCCGGTCACTCTCTCCTGCAGCTTTATTTCCACACCGATTTCCTTCAGATAATTACCAATTGCAACCGGCGTTTTGGCTATGTCATACAAGCTGGCATGCTCATGTCCGGGAAAGCTGACCTTGGTATGGCGGCAATTTTCATCAATGATTTTAAATAGCTCTCCGCCTCCCATTGCAATCATTTCCTCCGTCGCTGTAAACCTTCCGTTATTTCTCATGATGCCTCCGACAAGACCGGTTCCAAGGAGCATGTCCGTTCTTTCCAGCAGGACTACCTCCGCTCCCTGTTTTCTTGCCATATACGCAGCGGAGCAGCCAGCCCAGCCTCCTCCGGTAATGATTATCTTTCTTCGCATTTTCCTTGCCTTTCTCAAATGTTTTTAAGATTATAATCTCCCGGTTTTTTAAATAAATGTAATTCAGTACAGCCTTTTTAAATTAATCGGACCGATTACTTGTCTAAACTTCCAGAGCAGCACCAAACGTTTCTCCTGCAGAATACGGCCCCACATTGTATTCTTTTGCAGCGAATGGTATAATGTCCACGATAAGCAGATTAGTCCATGGAGTTCAGGACATTGACCAAGCTTACTTGAATCAATGTCCTGAACTTCATGGATCAGTGCAACGTGAGCTCAAGGATGAAGTCCTTGAGTTCCTAATCTGCGTAAATGTATAGTATATCAATCCAGACAATATAAATCGATAGAAAATGGCAGGGGAATTATGCAGGTACGCGAACTCAAAAATATCAAGAATCTAAGCAGCTTCCGGCTGATGGCCGGAGAAAACGGCTTGGAGCATATCATTAAGGATGCCGTTATCTTTGAATATGAAAACTTCAGTGTAGCCCCCGATAATTATTACGAGGGTGACTTTGTCATAGTAACACTGACCTTTGCCAAGGACAGTCCTGAACTAATTGTCCCAACCCTTCTAAGGCTTATGAGGCAGCGAATTTCCGGCATGGCGGTAAAAGCGTCCCAGGAGGAAGACTTCTGGCAGGAATTAATAGGGTATGCTGTGGAGGCCGGACTGCCGGTATTTTTATTTCAGGACATCTTTATTGAAAATGTTATTGTAAGCATCCATGAATATATGCGGTCGCGGGCTAATTTTGCGCTTTATGAGAAGGATTTTCAAGAAATGCTTTATGGGAATCTCCCAAAGCACTATATCAGTGACCGGGCCGCTGTCATAAATCCGGGACACAAGGAGAAGCTCGCGGTGATTTATCTAAGCTGTAAAGGCACTTCAGCAGCAGAGCTCACAGCAGGTCTTATAAATCTCACCTCAAAGTCCAAAAGCAGGAAATTTATTGAGGCTGAATTTTGTTTTTACCAATACCGGGAAGGCATCTTTATCCTGCATAATCTGCATGCTGCCGACGAAGAGACTAATGCAAAGAAATATCGGTCGCTTATTAACCGGCTGGAGGTCCCCCAGAGCGCTGTTGTGTTGGGAATAAGCTCCGTCCATGAGCCAAATACGGAGTTTGACCTGTGCCTTAAGGAGAGCTATTATGCCTGCTGCTATGCCATATATAGAAATAAAAGCAGACAGCAGTACTGTGACATGGGGATTTACCGGTTTATCTTTCCTATATTAATGGAGAAAACAGGACGTTCCTATTATGAGTCCCTATTACACCAAATCAGCAGTCATGACCTTAAGAATCACACGAATCTGCTTGCCACCCTGACGGAATATGTAAAGGCAGACTGTGATATCAACCGGGCAGCAACGCAGCTGTTCCAGCATCCGAATACCATACGCTACCGTATCCAGAAGCTATATGACCTTATTGGCGGCAATGGGCAGGAGCCGGCACATACCCTCTATATCCTGGCACTGATTCAGGACATGGAATCAAGCCTGTTGGTACAGCCGGATAAAAGCATTTTGTAAAAATTACAAAACCATGTGTTCTGTTTTGTTCTTTTTCCATTGCATTGGATTTGCCAGATTATGTATACTACAGTTCAAGGCAAATTACAATGAAATCAGCCTCCGGGGATATGAGTTTAGCTTCTCCGGGCAGGGATGAATAAGAATGGAGGATGAATGATGAGCAGATTTCTGGCAGAAAAATTTCATAATATAGAACCCTACCGGTTGGGTGAGCAGCCGACGGATAAGAAATATATCAAGCTAAATTCAAATGAGACGTCCTTTCCGGCTTCCCCCCATGTGCTTAAGGCAATCGAGGAAGCGGCAAAGCGGCCCATCGGATTTTATTCCGACCAGGATGCCACCGTACTGCGGGAGGCCCTTGCCGAGAATTACCAGGTAAAGCCTGAGCAGGTATTTGTAGGTAACGGAGCAGACGAGATATTGAGCTTTTGCTTTACGGCCTATTACGAGAAAGGCTTTGCCTTTCCCGATATTACCTACGGCTTTTACAAAACCTATATGAAGGCCTTCAAGATACCCTATGAAGAGCTTCCGCTAAAAGAGGATTTTACTGTTGATATTGCAGCGTTCCAGGCAACCAGGCGTAACATTGTCCTGGCAAATCCCAATGCTCCAACCGGATTGCTTCTATCTCCGGGGGAGCTGGAGGAGCTTATCTCCTGTGATCCCGATCGAATTGTAATCATAGACGAGGCCTATATTGATTATGGTGGGAAAAGCTGCATCGTGACACTTCACAGGCATCCGAATTTGATTGTTGTCCATACGATGTCAAAATCCAGAAATATAGCCGGATTGCATGTCGGCTATGCAATTGCCTCAGAGGAGCTCATCGAGGAGCTGAATTGTATCAAGAACTGCTTCAATCCCAATAATTTAAACCAGGTGACCCTGGACGCTGCGGTTGCCGCGGTTAAGGATCAGACCTATACCAGACAGTGCTGCCAGGCTAAGATAAAAATACGGGAGGCCGTTACACTTAAGCTGCGGGACCTTGGCTTTGAGGTTCTTCCCTCCCATACCAACTTTGTATTTTTCACACATCCCGGAATAAAGGCAACCGACTTGGAGAAAAGGCTCCGAGAGCATGCTGTGCTGGTAAGACATTACAGCCATCCGCGGATCGATCATTTTCTTCGTATGACTATCGGAACAGAGGAGGAAATGAATACGGTCATGCGAGCCTTTCAGGAAATTATGGCGACAGAGAAGCTTCCCGCATCAAAGTCCCAATCCTCCTTTCTCTTCTTTCAGATGCAGCAATCATAACTATATTTCTTCTAGTGTGTTAGTATCCTGATTATTCTTCCCGCTTTTTTTTGAATTTGCAAAGAAGCGGGAATTTTAATTGACCTTTATTTATTTTATCATACATGTTTTCGTTGTTTTTCGTCATATAACAAGAAAATGATTGAAATGCCTGCGCCAATTGCATATAATATTGTATAAGATAAATAAATATTGCAAATGCTTTTTGGTACATATGACAGATTTTAACAAGTAAAATACGACTAATAACAGAGCAAGAACTTGCTGATATACAATCGGGGGAAATGTATATGAATAAAGTTATGATCTCAGATGCAAAACCGGGGATGATTATCGATCAACCGGTGTATGCACCAGCAAATCACCAAATTTTGCTATCTTACGGGACAAAACTAAACGAGTCCATCATCAAAAAGCTGGCAGCCATTGGAATTAAAGAGATTTATATCGCCGATCCCTATACCCTGTTTGTTCTTCCGATCCACCAGATGGCCATTCACTTAAAGGATACCTATCACCATATTATTATGAAGTATTATTCCGAAAAGCCGGACGGAAATTTAAATGACGCCATGGTGACTATTGCACAGGCTGTTAAGAAAACTGCGGATAAAATATGCGAGGACGAGGTTCTTTTAGACCTGTGCGTCCAGATGAAAATTTTAAATGACGGACGTCTTTTCCGCTATTCTGTTCTAACCTCCGTATTCTCCGGTCTTGTTGCCGGTGCTATGGGCCTGTACAATAATTTGTATGATATTATGGTAGGTGGTTTGATACAATCCATCGGATGTCTTGAAATGCCCTTTCTGATTGGTGCAAAGAACATGAATAATCAAGAGCAGCTCCTTTGGAAGGAGCATCCGGTATATGGCTATTATGCCGCACTCCAGCAAAATATTTCAAGAGATATCGCCAAGATCATACTTCATCACCATGAAAACTGGGATGGTTCCGGATATCCGAATCAGCTGGCAGGAGATGACATTCCGCTTGGTGCCCGTATTGTCAATGTTTGCAGTACGGTAAGCTCCCAGATCTATTTTGATCAATTACAGCCCTATGAGGCAATGGAATATATTTATTGCGGCAGTAAGATATTCTTTGATAAGCAAATAGTTGACGCCTTTGTCGGCAACATCACCCTCTATCCTCTGGGCGCAATGGTCCGCCTGACCACCGGAGAGGTGGGCATTATCTCCAATGTCCGTAAAAACTACGGTCCCCGCCCCATTGTGAATGTTTTTTATAACCGCTTCAACAAGCCGTTATCCCAGCCCAATGTCGTTGATTTGGGAAAGGAACGTACTATTTTCATCAGTGAGATTTTAAGCTGACAATGGAAGCAATGGATCAAATTAAATCTAAGACAGACGAAAGTGTCTGTTGTAACAGGAAGTTTCCGGGAAGAAGACTTACCGCACACAGGTAAATCCTCTTCCCCGAAATTTTATTTTGGCTTGGACTTATTCTGCTAACCCCCTGAATGTTTAAATATAATTGTAGAAAACCAAATTTAGCAGTAACTGATAAATAAGCAGCCCAAAGCACTTTTCCTGCAATAAGAAAAAAAGCACTTCTCCGCGAAGTACTTCAAGCCGAGCAAGCCCCGTTCTAAACAAAAAATAATGAGCTCCATTGGAAGCTCATTATTTTTTGAACTGGGCTACAAGGATTCGAACCTTGAGATGCTGGAGTCAGAGTCCAGTGCCTTACCGTTTGGCGATAGCCCAATGTATTTTGTTGGCAGCTTTTTGTCAGCCACGAATGATATTATAACCTATCATTTTCTATTTTTCAAGGACAATTTTCATTTTTTTATAATCTTTTTTATACCATTATTTTCCTTGTTCCATTCCCAGCAGCTTCTGTGCATTCACATGAAGGATATGCTCCAGCTCCTCCCCAGTCAAATCAAGCTTTTGCATATATTCCAGGGTCTCTCTCTGCCCGCCCCAAGGACAATCTGTAGCAAACAATATCCTGTCCGCTCCGTGATTTCTTACAATCCTCATAAACTGCTCATCCTTGATCTTACCGAGGGTATAGCTGGTATCAAAATAAATATTCTTGCCCACCAGATATTCCTCTACCTCATCCCACTGGTGAAAGCCCCCTGTATGAGCCAGAACGATTTTGGCCTCCTCATTATCGATCTGGGCCAGCATTGCAGCGGCTCTGTCCGGAGGGCAGTGAACCGGCTCAGGTATTCCGATATCATATCCGGCATGAATCAGCACAATCAAGCCGATATCCGTCGCATACCGAATGAGCCTTACCATTTGCGGGTCATCAATAAAAGTAACCTGATAGTCAGGATGCAGCTTGATACCCAGAAGTCCCAGACGCTTAATCTCATTTAACTTATCCTTATAATCCTCTGTATCAGGATGAATTCCGCCAAAGGAAATGATACCTTCCCTGCCGGTGATCTCTGCCGCAAAGGAATTCACCGTAGTAAACTGGTCGGGCTTGGTGACAACAGGAAGTACGATTGATATATCAATATTATTAACCTTCATTGAATTTTTTAATCCGGATAATGTTCCGTCGGTGAATGCTTTAATATTTGCAATCCTCTCTAATTTTTCGATTGTCTTATCCGCAATCCTGTCCGGAAATATATGTGTATGGAAATCAATTACCATTCCCTCTGCCTCCCTTATGTGCTTTGTTTTATTTGTCTGCAATGAAGCTGTTTTCCATCGTGATGGCACACCGGCATCTGGCATCACTTGCAAACACTTCTTCCTCGATCTGCCCAAGCAGCTTTTGCCCTGCATCCTTTGAATAGGAATAAGGAATTACCAGATCAAAGATCAGGTTAATTCTCTGTTCTCCGTTAACCACACGAAAATCATGGATAGCCGCCTCCGGTTCAAGTCCCAGGACAATCTTCTCCACCATCTCCCGTTTTTCCTTCACCATCGAGTCATTCACCTCAATTGGGTCCATGTGTATTACCAGAAGGATATCCAGTGTACGAAGCACATCCCTTTCAATCCGGTCAATCGTCTCATGTGCTTCCATGACGTCCATGTCACTTGGTACCTCCGCATGAATGGTTGCCATTCGGTTGGAGGGCCCGTAATTATGGATAATCAGATCATGGGTACCTACAATCCCTTCATAGCTCATTACCATTCCGGTAATCTTCTTATAAACCTCCAGCTCCACCGGCTGACCAAGCAAGGGCTCAAGAGTATCCTTGGCAATGCGAAATCCTGCCAGCATAACCACGATGGATACGACAACACCCATGAAGCCATCTATCTTCCAACCGGTCAAACCGGCAATCACAGTGGACAAAATCGTTGCGGAGGTAACAAAAACATCCCCCATGGAGTCTGCGGAGGTTGCAAGCATAACAGTGGAATGAATGCGTTTTCCCAGCTTACGATTAAACAGCATCAGCCATACCTTAACAAATACCGACAGACACAGAATACCCACCAGGATCGGATTAAAGGTTATTTCCTCCGGATGTAAAACCTTCTGAAAGGAGGACTTAAACAAACTGAAGCCCACCTGTAAAATCAGGAATGCAACAACAAGTGCAGCAATATATTCAAATCTCCCATGCCCGAAGGGATGTTCCTTATCCGCCGGCTTTCCCGCCAGCTTAACACCGACAAAGCTGATTACGGAGGAGGCCGCATCAGACAGATTGTTAAAGGCATCCGCCATAACAGAGATACTGTTAATAATTAAGCCTATCGTCAGTTTAACTCCAAAAAGAAATATATTACAGAAAACGCCAACAATACTTGTAAGTATTCCATAGGCGGTTCTTACTCTCTGATTGTCTACATTGGCTGAGTTTCTAATGAATATTTTAACCAAAAAATCCGTCATATCAACGAACTCCTTTCCTGACGCTGCAGGTCCCTGACAATATTCAAATCCTCTGTCAAAAGAAACTCAGGACCATTTTATTTTAGCATACCTGAAACAAAATACAATAGTTTACGATTATTCTATATATTAAAGCCGGATTAAAAACAGCTCACATTTTGCTTAGTTCCCTTGACATTCCTATCACACAAAGCTATATTATCAGAAGAAGATCTCTTCCGATAATCGAGATGCACGGCGCATAAGACGCGCCTTTTATCAGAAGCAAAACCGCTTCTGATAACTTATATTATGGCAAGAAATATATAAAGGGGGCCTATATGAAAAGCAACTTACGAAGAAATTTATTTATTCTGTTATGCATCATGGCCACTGTTTCCTTCCTGTCGGGATGTTTTAATAATTTTTCCCAGTATTCCGCCAATGTATTAAGGAAAGAAGATGCCAAGAAATTTACAATAGAAAAAAGTTCTGTGGAGGCAATCACCCAAATCAGTATCAGCACCCGCGTCGCAGAGGTAGAATTGATTGAAGCCGATAACTACTATGTTCAGGTTGACTATCTGTATTGGGATAAGGAACCGGAATATTACATAGAGAACGGTAAATTACATTTTGACGACACAGATACCATGCCGGACAATTATTCCATTAACTTTAATCTCAATAATGTCATAAAGATTTATCTTCCAAAGAATGCACCGCTGGACAGTCTGGAGCTTGACCTTTCCTCCGGGAATGCCTCCTTATCCGGATTTATTGCCAAGGATATGGATTTAAACCTCTCCTATGGGGACTTGACTCTGGGTAATGCTGCTGCCGCCAGCGCCAAACTGGACCTTTCCTCCGGCGATTGTACCTTGAACGATTTTCAGGCGGGAACCTTTGATTATGTAAACAGCTATGGACAGTCCGATTTCACGAACATTAACACCGGTACTTCCATTCTTCCTTCTGATACAGTTTTTGAAACCTTCCAGGTAAATGTTTCAAGCGGAGATATTACTATCGACGGTCTTTTGTCCGATTCCGTTACTCTGAATAATTCCTATGGAAATATCACCTGCAGTAAGGTCAACGCAGACCAGTTTACGGCAAAGCTCTCCAGCGGCGATATCCGAATCAGCAAATCAGAGATAAATTCCCTCGACTTAACTGATAGCTATGGCGATGCCGATATCAGCCTCCCCGGAACGAAGGCCGATTATAAGCTTAACTTAAAAACCTCCTACGGCAATATCAAGGTTGGCACGGAAAGCTATGATAAGTCAGTTTCCATCAATAGCACGGGAAAACGAAGTCTATCCGCTTCCTTAAGCAGCGGAAATATCACAGTATCATTTAAAAGCAATGAGCAATAATATATCATAATAATTAGGAGGAAACACAGATGATTATCACAACCACTCCTTCCATCGAAGGAAAGCAGATTACTGATTATCTTGGAATTGTATTTGGAGAAGTTATCTCCGGTGTTGATTTTGTAAAGGATTTTGCCGCAGGTTTATCCAATTTCTTTGGAGGCCGCTCCGGAACCTATGAGGATGAATTAATCCGGGCGCGGGAGCAGGCCATGCAGGAAATGCAGCAAAGAGCCTATCAAATGGGTGCTGATGCTGTCGTTGGCGTGGATATCGATTATGAGGTTCTCGGCTCCAATAATGGTATGCTGATGGTTACCGCTTCCGGTACCGCCGTACGCTGCCGTTAATCGGCAATGCTTCCTTCCAGCCCATATTTCATCAGCTTAATGGCATCTTCCCATCTTCCTGCAACCGTGGAATTGAGTACCACGCAAACTACTTCCCTTGAATCCGACTTTGCAGCGGCCACAAGGCACCGGCCGGCCATCGTACTGGTTCCGGTTTTAAGACCGATTGCCTTTGAATAATATTCTCCACTGTAGCGGGTAATTAGTTTGTTGGTACTCTCCCAGGTCACTTCCTCACCGCTGACCAGGGTAGTACTTACTCTGCTTTCTCCTGCAACCTCAACTATGGCAGCATAGCCTGTTGCGGCAATCCCGATTAATCCCATATCATAGGCCGTAGTATACTGCCCTATGGCATCATAGCCATCCGGAGTCTTAAAGCAGGAATTCTTTACGCCAAGCTTCTTCGCCTGCTGGTTCATGAGCCGTATAAATTCTGTTATCGCTTCCTCCCTGGTGGCCCGCGGATTGTTTAGGGACTTCCTACCGACATATGCGGCAACCGCATATGCCGCATCATTACCGGAGGGCAACAGCATCGCCTCCAGAAGACTTCTGATTGTCATGATCTCCCCCGAATGAATATATGCCTGCGTTGCATCCGGTGCAATTAATTCTGTTTCATCCCCGATTGTAACCTCTTCATCCTCAGTACACCAGTTCAATGCTACAATAGAAGTCAAAAGCTTGATCGTGCTTGCAGGAAATGCTACCTGTAGCGGATTTTTATAATATAATACCTGCTTTGTATTCACATCGAATAAAATAGCTGCCTTTGCGTCGATACTGATATCGGGATTTTGAATGCCAAGAGCTGCCTCCAATTCACTGTCACTTTGAATTTCAGGAATATATGACAGATAATCCACCTCGGAGCTGTCATAGATAAGCTCCGGCATATCCGAGATTATCCAGGAATCAGCAAGGGATGTATCT
This sequence comes from Bacillota bacterium, assembly GCA_023407175.1. The sequence continues at coordinate 141,205 of JAEYMU010000014.1, read as the reverse complement.
GCGGTTGTATCAAAGGCAAAGCCTGCCGTTGCTTCCTCGATAGTAATAGGGCCTGATGCCTCTGCTTCACTGGTCCCGGTTGGAATTGCCCTATCATTCACGGCAATATCCTGCGTCTGCTTTTCTTTCGCCGGTGTGATATCCTTTGTTGTATTCTCCTGTTTAGCCTGTAATTGTTCCTGGCCTGTATAAGCCTTACTGTCTTGCCTGATTAAAAGCTCCGTGGTCAGGAAGGTCCCCGCTAAAATAATATTTACAAACAGAATTAATACCAGCAATCTCCTTTTGTCCATACCAATACCCCATACTCCAAAAATTCTTCCGGAATCGCTCCTTATTTTCACACTAATACAGGGACGTTTATAACGCTTAACGTCCCCATTCATATTCTGCCTTATTTTCTTATTCGTATTCATATCCTATTGTGATATCAGCGATATCATTACTGGAAATTTATCCTTCTGGTTTAACTGTTATTTGTCACTCAGCGATATTGATATTCACACTGCCGATTCCGCCATCCACTTCAATCACATTGGGAGCCTGTGTATTATGTCTGTATTCCCCGGATATCTTCTCTCCATTCAGATGAATGCCTCCGATTCCGGAATCAATGACAAAGCCGTATTCTGAGGGACTCCCGTTAAGATTAAGATTTACCCCTCCCACTCCGCAGTCTATATCTGTTTTGCCAAGAAGAGTCCCGTTAACCTCCAGATTTCCCATCCCACATTCCAATACCGCATCTGTAAAATATACATCCTCCAGATTGACATTCCCTACTCCGCCGTCAATGTCAACACTCTGTGCGGTTATATCACGGCCGTTTAGGTTGCCGATGCCTGCCGAAATCTGAAGCTGATCCGCCTGCAGACCCTCGATTGTCAGATTACCTGCGCCTGCTTCAATGTCCGCTTTCTCTGCAACAAATCCCTCCGGTAAATACAGAATAACCTTCGCTTTATAGCTTCTGAAATTCAAAAACGGTATATGGAAGCCGTCTCCATAGTCCGATATCTCCAGGGTACCGTCTGAATCAACCTCTGCTTTAAAATCTCCGGTCACATTCTCTGCTTCCACCAGAAAGCCCTCTCCTGTCATTATCTTAAACTCACCGATTGAATTATCAATATCAAGGCTCGTGACATTTTCAAAGGCTCTGGTATAATCCGTCCTCTCCTTACTGACACCGTCTGTTGTTAGAGAATTCCCGGGTATAATATTAAGAATCAGGGAAACCACACTTACCATAACGGATATAATAAAAACTGCCAGGCAGACTGCAAATGCTATCGCAATATATTTTATCAATCTTTGTCCGCTGTTCATTTGATATCAATACCTCCAAACATACAGGTGGAGTTCAGATAGATAACGGGAGAAGCGGGATCACCATAGTTGCCGGTTTTATTGCTCACTCCGCCAAAAATCGGAACATTGTTAATTTTTACTCTGACACCGGCAGGTACAAAGATGTCAATACCGCCAAAGATTGCCTGGGCGCTGATATCAACATCACCCGTTATCCTGGCCTGCCGCAGATCCAGCACAAGACCGCCAAACACTGCGTTTAAGCTTGCTCCAACAAAGGTATCCGTAATATTGATCCGGTTGCTGCTAAATATTGCACTGTAATCCTGCTTTGCACCCTTGGAATAAGCCGGGCCCTGAGTATAGGTTGTATCCTGAGAGCTGTTTCTTTCCCCGCCTGCATTCTGACTGCTTGTATGCGGTCTGGAATAAAAGGAACCGCGAAACATAATTCGGATACCAATATAAATCAAAATTGCAGGTACAATAAGATGCCACAGGTTAAAGCTAAAGTCCACATAATAATTGGCAAGTAAAAGCACTCCGATAATAAATCCAATGGTTGAGCCCGCCTTAAAGCCATTCTGAACCATGCTGATAAAGCAGGGTATGATAATAATCAGGGTCCAATAGCCATCAAAAAGCAAATGAAAATTCCAGCCAAAAAACACATTTCCGGCAAAGCCGATACCAATTAAGATAAAGAATAACCCCCATAGTACATTTGATAATCTGTTTCTCATATTCCCTCACATTTCTGCGCTGCTTATTGTCCTGCAAGCAAAACAATTATCCTTGTAAATAAGGCTATTGTCCTGTAAACAAGGCAAAGAACATCCCATACGCTATTTTCATTGTTATACCCGTGCATATCACAAGCTTGCTTGTGATACTGCTTCGATAAGAAGTTTGAAAGTGTCCTTTACTTTCAAACTTCTTTCTCTTACAATTTTTATCATACTTCATGAGCTGCATTTACGCAATATATATCTGTTATCTCTAATCTGATTTTAACATAAAATTCCCCTTATGCTATTGGCTGTAAACGCTGGCCCGCAAGGTATCAAACACATTATAGATATCCAAAATCCCGTACCCCCAATCCCGATTCGGATACACAATATTCGGATTTCTGATTGCTCCCCGGATAATGAATTTCTTGATTTCCACCGTATCCACCCCCGGATAATTGCCCCTCACAATTGCCCACTCCAAAATCATTGCCGTAATACCTGCAGTATGAGCTGCCGCGGCACTGGTACCGGTCATTGAAGTATAGGTCTGATTAAGGGCCGGAGCCTTTATATTCACACCGGGAGCGGCAATTTCCGGCTTTATGGTATTGATTCTGGAATAGCCCTTGCTTGCACGCCGGTACAGGGTATTGTTATCTGTATTATATGCTGTTACCGTAATCGGAACAGGTGAATTACCGGGTGAGGTGATGGTCGTATAGGGGTCCGGCTGCACAAAATAGGTATTGTTGGACATAAATCCATTCATAGGCAGCCAGATATTGAAGGAACCTGTCAGGTCCCCTCTGGTATATACCCGAAAGGTCCATATTCCTTCCGTTGGGTTGCGAAAGCGCAGGAATATCAACTGATCCCCTGTGGAGGATTCCACCATATAATATTCCACTGTAATCGTAGTTCTTTCAAATACAAAGGAAATATCACGATTGACCCGCAGGCTTTCCGTAATACGGGGAATATATTCTCCCGTCGGTGAAAGTATATCGATGGAGTAGGTATTCGGCGCTGCTCCCCACAGCTCCATGGCAAAGCCCGGCTCATTCTCGCCGATGTTCAGCTCCACCACTCTGTATCCGAGGCTTTGATTGATTTCACTGTAAAAATGCCTGGCAGCATTCCCCTCGTTGCCTGCCGATATGCTGACTGCAATCCCCGGAAAATCCGCAGCAATGGACAGAATGTTACTTAAGGCCCCCCTGCCATCATGAGAGCCCTGGGAGCTTCCCAGGCCGATGCAGATTGCAACCGGGCGCTGCAGGCTCCTTGCCATATCCACCACATACTGTACCCCCCACATGATGTCATTTTCCTGATAGCAATCCACATCAGACGGCACAATAAAATAATCCCTTATGATTTGCTTTGCCTGCTTAAGCTTTACTACAATAAGCTCCGATTCGGGTACAACACCGCTGAAATCCTGCTCCGGTAAATCCGAGCCGGCCGTAATACCGGCCAGCATGGTACCGTGACCGTTGGTATCGGTGCTTGGGACCACCTCAAGAGGATTTTCGCTGCTTAAGGCCCGGTTGATATCCTCCCTTAGATACTGGGTTCCATAAAAAAAAGGCAAAGGGTAGTTCTCACTTTCAATCGTCTGATCCCAAATTGCTGCAATTTTTGTGGTACCGTCCTGATTACGAAAGACCGGATTTACATAGTCGACACCCGTATCGATAATTCCGACTATAACCCCCTGTCCTCTTAAATCAAAATTGGGCAGTCTGCGAAGCCTTTGGATTCCCGAAGCCTCGAAGCTATTCTGTACTGTCAGCCCGTACAGGGAGGGTATTGGTGTATAGCCGATTTGACGAATAAGATTTTCCGTTAATTGACTCCTGGGAATATATACAACAGCATATTCTTCATTCATAATATGATAGGTTGCATTCGGAAAACGATTGAAGGCCGCCAAATTCTGATTGTATTCAACAATTATATCGAAATAATCGTTACTCAATATTTGATATCTCTCTTCTGCTGTCATGGCCGTTCCTATCCTTCCCGCTCCTGCGATCAGTTGCTTTCTTCCAATCTCAAAATATCAAAAATATTAAATACATCCAATATCCCATAGCCCCAGTCACGGTTCGGATACCTGATATCAACATTCCTTCTGGCGCCCCGGATCATAAATATTTTCATGTCCAGTGTATTCATGGTCGTTTGGTTTCCTCTCACGATTGCCCATTCCAGAAGCATTGCCGCGACTCCGGTGGTATGTGCGGAAGCCGGACTGGTACCTGTTACCTCAACAAAATTATTCTGGAGTCCCGGACTTAATATATTTACCCCGGGGGCAGCAATCTCCGGTTTTATGACGCCTACTCTCGTATACCCTCTGCTGGCATTAATATACAGGCTGTCATCGGCGGTATTATACGCAGTCACCGTAATTGGGTCCCGTGCATTGCCAAGGGCTAAAATCGTGGTATATGGGTCGGAGCGGACAAAAAAGGTATTGTTCGATATAAAGCCCTCCATTGGCAGCCAGATATTAAAGTCAGCTGGCAGGTCTCCGCTGACGTACACCTTAAATCGCCAAATCCCCTGGGAAGGATTGCGAAAGCGCATTAGGATCAGCTGGTCCCCACTTTCCGATTCAATCAGCTGATAATCTATATTTATCGTAGTGGGTTCAAAGATGAAAGTGAGAAGCCGGGCTTCATCCAGTGTTGGAATAATCCGCGGTACATATTCCCCGCTTGGTGTCTGAATATCAATGGAGAACAGGTTGGTGGCCGTCCCCCATAATTCCATGGAGAAGCCCGGTTCATTCTCTCCAACGGACAGTTCAACTTCATTAAAGCCGATATCCGGGTCTACTCTTCCAAAATAGTGCCTTCTGGCACTGCCCTCATTGCCGGCGGCTACAATTAATCCAAATCCGGTGCCGCCGGCTCTTAAGGAAATATAGCTGCTAAGGGTTCCCCTTCCGTCATGGGCGTACTGTGAGGTTCCCACCGCAAAGCAAATCGCCATCGGCCGGTTCAGCTGGTTAGCTACTGAAGTAAGATAGTCGAAGGCAAACATGATATCATTCGATTGATAGCAGGGTATATTTTCTGGAATAATAAAAAACTGCCTAAGATAATTCTTGGCTTGCTTTAGCTTTACAATTACCAGTTCCGCATCCGGAACCACTCCAAAAAATCCACTCTCCGGCACCTCATTGCCGGCGGCAATTCCCGCCAGCATCGTGCCATGCCCGATTTCATCCGTGGATGGTACAATACTTAAGGGATTGTCACTTTGGAGCGCCTGATTAATCTGCTCTCTGGAATACTCGGTTCCATAATTATACCTTGGAGGATAATTCTCGCTGAAGATGGTCTGATCCCAGATAGAGACAATTCGTGTTGTATTATCCGCATATTTAAAAATCGGATTTGTATATTGGATTCCGGTATCCAGGATGCCGATCAGCACACCCTGCCCGCGCAGATTGAAATTCGGCATGCTCCTAAGACGTGTTATTCCTGAAGCCTCCTCACTAGCCTGGCTGATCAGCCCCATAAGCAGCGGCATCACAGAATAACCTCTCTCTACTATAATATTATCTGTGATCTCACTTACCGGAACATGCACGACTGCATTAAAAAAATTGATAATATTAACCGTATCATCGCTGTATTGTTCAAGAACTCTCATATCACCGTTATAAGTGATAATTAAATCCGCATAATCCTCACTGGTTATCCTTCTGCGTTCCTCCTCCGTCATGGTAACCTCCCCTTCTGCCATTCGCCGGGCAGAAATTCAATCCGCAAATTTGAGAAAGCTGCTTTACAAAAGCTCCTCTTTTACAATATTATATTTGCATCAACGCCAAGATATAATCTTACTATAGATAAAAAGCATCGGGATATAATTTGACATAGTGCTGTCATATTCTATGTGTTATCATATAGCTAAATACAAGCGTATCTTTCAGATGTGCTGATTAAAAGGAGGAGTATCCATGCCGCTGATTGCTATTCATAACGACAATATTGACAGGGAACACATCTGTTGCGCCATATCTGACAAGAAGGGAGAAAACTGCGTCGCATCCAAAAAAGCCTGGATGAAGAATTGCTTTGCTGATGGTCTTGTTTTCCTAAGACTTGATGAACGGGCCAAGGTACTGATCGAGTATATTCCCGCCAGAAACGCCCGGCTTCCAATCGAGGCCGACAATTTCATGCATATAAACTGTTTTTGGGTATCCGGCCAGTATAAGGGAAAGGGCTACGCAAATCAATTGCTTGAGGCATGTATCGCTGACGCAAAGAAAAAAGGTATGTCGGGTCTGACCATATTATCTTCCCCAAAGAAAATGCCCTTTCTTTCCGACCCCAGATACTTAAAATACAAGGGCTTTCGGGTAGCTGATACGGCAAAGCCTCACTTTGAGCTCCTTTATCTACCCTTTTTTGCAGACACCTCCCTTCCGAAGTTTAAAAGCTGTGCAAAGGAGGGCGTTACTGATGATACCGGAATGGTACTATATTATTCAAACCAATGTCCCCATACGGACAAATATGCTCCAATGCTTGATCAGCTTGCCCGTCAAAGAGGAAGTACGGTTAAATTAATCAAGCTGGAAACTGCCGAACAGGCACAAAACGCTCCCTCACCCTTCACAACCTACAGCTTCTTCTATCAAGGGAAGTTTGTTACAAATGAAATATTAAGCGAAAAAAAAATTCATCAGTTCCTTGAGGGCGCCGGTATATAGCTCCGGCTTAATCCTGTTTGAACTGGCTGTGTAAGTTCTTAGAAATTCGATTTTAATGCAAGAAAAAAAGGCTGCCATACCTGATATCTTAAGTTGAAAAATATCAGGCCTGACAGCCTCGAATTGTTCTCATTTAATTATTTCGGTAAGACCCTTAAGGAGTCTTTCTCGCATTTGCCTAAGCCAGCTTGGATTTTGCAAGCTCTGCCAGTGCAGTAAAGCCCTGCGCATCGTTGATTGCCAATTCAGAAATCATCTTTCTGTTAATATCAACATTTGCCAGCTTTAAGCCGTACATTAACTTGCTGTAGGATAAGCCGTTCATTCTTGCCGCAGCATTAATACGTGCGATCCATAACTGTCTGAACTGTCTCTTTCTCTGCTTTCTTCCTGCGAAGGATTCTGTCAGTGCTCTCATTACTGACTGCTTTGCTACTCTATATTGTTTTGATCTGGCGCCTCTGTAACCCTTAGCCAGCTTTAAAACTCTATTATGTTTTTTCTTAGCGTTCAATCCGCCTTTAATTCTTGCCATGTTCTTTCCTCCTGATCACCTATCTCTTACAGATATGGTAAGATTTTCTTCATGTTCTTAATATTGGTTGAATCCGTCATAACTGCTTTTCTGAGATTTCTCTTTCTCTTGGTAGTTTTCTTAGTCAAGATATGGCTTTTGTACGCCTTCATTCTCTTAAGCTTTCCTGTACCTGTAACCTTGAAACGCTTTGCAGCTGCTCTGCTAGTTTTTAATTTTGGCATGATATTTCCTCCTTAATAATTAATGCAGCCGTATAGGGGAAATCCCATATCCCGTAACGCTGTCATTTATAGTATTTTAACGCTTCTCTGATAAGAACATAATCATATTTCTTCCTTCGAGCTTAGCCGGTTTTTCGATAATAGCCACATCCTCAAGCTTGGAAAAGAAAGTATCCAGAATTACTTTGGAGGAAGATGTATGTGCCATCTCCCTGCCGCGAAAACGCAGTGCAACTTTCACCTTATCTCCATGAGTAATAAATTTGCGTGCTTGATTCGCCTTTGTGTTTAAATCATTATCATCGATATTCGGTGATAAACGAATTTCCTTAACATCGGTTACTTTTTGCTTTTTCTTTGCTTCCTTTTCTTTTCTTGCCAGTTCGTATTTGTACTTTCCATAGTCAATAATCTTACAAACCGGTGGTTTTGCTGTTGGAGCAATTTTAACCAGGTCCAAATTTGCTTCCTTGGCCAACTTCATTGCATCCTTAACCGCCATAATTCCCAACTGCTCTCCGTTTTCACCAATCAGGCGTATTTCCTTATCCCTGATTTGTTCATTAATCATTAAATCGCTAATAGTACTGCACCTCCATAGGTTATAAATCTTTCTGTTACTTGGAATCGACCTTTTTATCTAAAAAGATAAAAAGCAGGTGGATAAAGATTATCCACCTGCCACTAGATTACATAATTATTCCAAACGAAATAATATTGAATTCTTATCGCATTAACCCGTTCACAGTAAAGCTTACTTACGCTATGGGTGAGAGATGGATTCTCTTCTTTATCCTTGTAAATATTGCCACGCAATACTCACAGCTAAGATATTGTAACACGCCGGCATTTATAAGTCAATAGCCGATGTAAATAAATTATAATTATTACAGCTATCCTTTTTTAATTTTATCTCTGATATTTAAAGCCTGACTTTACCGCATATACATCGATTGTTTTTGCAACTGCCGCTCCTACAATCAGGCAGATAATTGCTTCTATAACAGCATTGATTCCTGCCGCAACAAAGAAGAAGCCGATGGCACTGGTAGCACCCAGGGTAGAGGCAACCGCCTGTATTTCCTCCGTCTGATAAAAGAACAGGATGAGCAGGGACATAAAGAAAATTGTATTAAGAAGTGATCCCGCCAAACTGGTTGCTGCATAGGAAATATATTTCGTCCGGTCAATTTTTTTAAGCCCTTGAAAAACCAATCCGGTCAATAAGCCCATCAGAACACGGGGAACCATACAAAGGATGAAGGTTCTCACCGGATCAATTCCCAGCAGTAGGACTCCTAAGGAACTCATTCCAAAGCATTGTATAAAGCTTGTAATACCAAATACTCCTCCGAGGATTGCTCCTGCTGCCGGTCCAAGTACAATTGCGCCTATCACTACCGGAATCCCGATTAATGTAATCTCAAGACCCAATGTCTTGATATAACCCAGAGGCGTAAAGGTCATTAATGCAATAATTGCTGTAAAAAGTGCCAGCTGCACCATTTTGGCGGTGCGAAAGTTAGTTGTTGTTTTCATGATTTCCTCCATTCTGCCGCTCTTAGCGGCAACCTTTTTCATTACAACTCGCTACTTTATAGTTTGGACAATTTACACCTGAATAACTCGTTTCCTTCATCAGATAAAATAAAAAGCACCGACCCTGTATGAACTTATTTCAACGAATCAATGGTTATTTGTATTCGTTGTACTTGTTCCGGCAGGTCAGCGCATATGGATTATTTATTCTAAAAAGGCATTTAAGCAAAACTTAATAATACTTCTTTTTAGTTCCTGCCGCTACTGCTTTCACTGGTCAAGACTAACCGTTCTCTGATTATGGACGAAGGCCCGCATTCCGAAAGATTACTTATATGGCATCCTCTTTCCGTCCCTTTACCGGGTACGCTAGATTTATCCGAATAAGCAGCCTGTTATGCCGAACAGAACAAAGAAAACTGTCCTCCCAGCCATCATCGTGCTTCCTTCCTGTTATTCAACTGTAATTAGTATCATAGCGTAATCCGCAATAGAATGCAAGCGGAATTTATTTTTTCATTATTACGGTTAAAGCTCCCAAGGCTGTTATCCCGCCGGCAAAAATAAGGATATTATAAGCCAGATTGCTCTCCGGAAATAATGCCAGCAGCAGTACACTGGCATTAATCAGCATGTGCAGCAGCATCGGAGCAAGGATTATCCCGAACTTATGGTAAACCAAGCCAAGAATAAATCCGATCAGGACCGCATATATCCCCTGAATGATATTCATATGATAAACTCCAAACAGAACCGCCTGAAGTAAATTGGCTCCCCAAAACGGTACCGCCCGGCCTGCCTTGTGTAAAATCACTCCCCGAAAGACCAATTCCTCTGCAACCGGAGCAATCAGAATAATCAGCAGAAAAACTGTTATCCAGTTACCGGCAGTCAGCTTAAGAAGCTGGTTGGCATAGGCTTCAAATAATTGAGGGAAATACTGCTGTACCAGATTCATGATTCCCGATATAAAAAACTGGCAGCCGGCACCCAGCAAAAGGAGTAAAATAACGTTCCTGATGGTGAAGGTTTTTTTAACGCTTTCCTGCATCTCTCCGGCTATTTCACGGCGATACCATAGATAAAATCCAATTCCGCATACAAAAACTGCGATAACCGATATAAGGTATCCCGATTTTTGTGTCACAAGCTCCTGGGAGGCATTTATAATTACATCAAGATCCTCTGCTTCCCCTCCCGTCATCCTTACAATGCCTGACTTTATAAAAAGGAGAAGCATATATCCCAATTCAAAACCGACAATTACAGCCAATTGGATTGCCTCTGCCACCAGTAACGCAAGTACTGCATAGATCAGTTGCATTCTGTCCTTCTTCATTTAGTTATTAATCCTCTCAAACAGTCATATGAATGACACACTGAAATCACTCATTTTTATACTATCATCTTTTTTACAAGTTCCAACTTCTATAGCAAATTTACTCTGAATACATAAGCATCCATTTTGAAATATCTTCTATCACAGTATCGTCCATCTGTTGATTTTCATCTGCTTCACTTTCACCGTTATCAATAAACAAATGATTTAACCCTTCATATAGTTTAAACGAGCAATTGTCCCTATCCGAAAGTAACTCTTTCCATTGCTCAAAATCCACATCTGCATATACCTGACTATCTTCATCCCCCTGTACAAAAAACATCGGCAGCGTAATTTGATTAATAATATCTTCTGTCTTTATATGATTCAGACTCTTCCAATAGCTTACACTGCATTCAAAAATATGCTCACTGCCGTTGTCAGAATCAGATAATTGCTTTATTTTATTTACTTCTTGTTTAACCAAATCAATTTGGATATTCTTATCTAATACATCAATATCTAAGGTTTTTAAGTATGCAATGTTTTGATCAAGAATAATATCCTCCAATTTTCTTGGACTTCCGGCCATAGAAATAATACCTGTTATATTCTGACTATCATAAGCAATTTTGGGACATAACATTCCGCCCAAACTATGCCCGATTACAAAAATATTATCATTTGAAACTCTGCTGTCTTCTTGGGCAAATTTAATTGCAGAATATACATCGTCTAAAACTTCATCTTCTATCGTTGACAGCTCAGAATACAAATCAGGGAACTGATAGAATCTCTTGTTAAATCTGATCGTCGCAATTCCATGCTCCGCTAATCCATGTGCCAAATCCTGAAATGGTTTGATTCCTGAAATTTGCTCATTCATATCTGTTTGCCCGGAGCCTTGTACCAAAATTGCCACCGGTGGGTCCTGCACATTATTCGGAACGGTAAGCATTCCATTTAAAGAATAATCTCCAATATTTATATTATATTCCGTGAAGATTTCATTCGATTCAGCAGCAGTTGATTTTTCATCTCTATCGATGGAACAGTAATTGAGATAAATTCCGACAAGCCCTCCCTTGTTATCAAAAGAAATCGTCACCTGCAGTCCTCCATTTTCATATTGTAAAACAGATGTTGTTACAGAGGTATTGCCTTTCACCGTCATATCTGTTTCAATAAAATTCTCGAATTCTCCAAGCGAATCAACTGTCTGAACCCAGACAGCCTCTAATTGTGACTTGGTTAACTGATTTTTAAGTGCTCCTGAAAATTTGTCAGCGGTATCTGAAAATTCGCCTTTTGCCATTTGTTCACACAATTCCTTGGCGACATCCTGATAATTGTCAGATAGGCTTACTTCATTTTCCACAGATACTTTTTTCTCCGATCTATCACAGGCAGAAAAACATATCATGATACAAACTGCTACAAATAATATTCTTCTTTTTCCCATTTTAATGGCTCCATTCCTATTTTCTGCCTTTATAATACAGCAATCCAATTCGCTTCGCCCCCAAAGAGTGAGTAATTGGTATTTAATTTCTCCTTATTTAAATATAACCTGATACTCCAATTTTTACAATAATAAAAAAACTTACTAAATAAGCCGGTTCGGATATCATACTCCAAACCGGCTTACTTTTCAGGCATATTTACATAAAAATATCATTTACAGCTAGCTATTATGCTTATTTCCTACCCTAATACTACCTCAACCTCATGTGCCTTCTTATCCCCGATGAAAGGAATGATATTGCCGGCTACTTCCTTACCGTCTACGACCAGCTTGGCAACACCGGCAGATACGTGACTGGGATTCTTAATGGAGATGTTATACTTGTCCCCTCTATATTCACGAGCTATGGTGTAACCATCCCAGGCCTTAGGAATGGAAGGGTCTATCTGCAATCCCTCATATTCCGGCTTAATACCCAGAATATACTGGGAGATCGCAATAAAGTTCCAGGAGGCGGTACCGGTCAGCCAGGAGTTCTTTGCCTCACCGTGGCGCTTCGCATCCTTACCGGCTACCATCTGGGAATATACATAAGGCTCAAGGCGGTGAATTTCGGAATATTCCTCCGTATATGCAGGTGCAATTCTTGTGTAGTGATCGAAGGCCTTATCTCCTCTTCCTACCAGCGCCTCTGCTACCATAATCCAAGCATTGTTATGGCAGAAGATACCTGCATTCTCTTTATAGCCGGCCGGATAGGTGGATATTTCACCGTATTCTACATAGTATTTTGTAAAGGCAGGGTTTTGAAGCACAAGACCGTACTTGGTTCCGAGACGCTCTTCAACAGCATCCAATGCCTGAATGGCTTCGTCTTGCGTACCGCATTTACCCATGATGCAAAGTCCCTGTGACTCGATGAAAATCTTGCCTTCCTCACATTCCTCGCTGCCGATTTTTTTGCCAAAATCATCATAGGCACGAAGGAACCAGGAACCGTCCCAGCCGTCTTTCATGATCAGCTCGCGCATCTTTTCAACTTCCCTGGCAACACGCTCTGCCTCTGCTTTGTTACCTGCCTTCTTCATCAGTGTTACATATTCCTCACCGATGTAGCAGAACATTCCAGCAATCACAACCGATTCTGCAACCTTACCATCCTTGCTGGTGGTAGTCTGGAAGGACTCGCCAGGCTCTGTGGAGAAGCAGTTTAAATTGAGGCAGTCATTCCAGTCCGCACGGCCGATTAACGGAAGTCCGTGAGGTCCTACATTATTGATCACATGGTCAATGGAACGCTTCAGATGGTCAGCAAGGGGAGTACTCTTAGACTCATCGTTATCAAACGGTGTCATTACCTCCAGGATGGAGAAATCTCCCGTCTCTTTGATATAGGCAACAACGGCAAGCACTAACCACAACGGGTCATCGTTAAAGTTGCCGCCGACTTCATCATTTCCCTTCTTGGTCAGGGGCTGATACTGGTGATATGCACCGCCGTCCTCCAGCTGTGTGGAAGCAAGGTCAATAATCCTCTCTCTTGCACGGTCCGGTATCTGATGCACGAAGCCCAGCAAGTCCTGATTGGAATCCCGAAAGCCCATACCTCTTCCGATACCGGACTCAAAGTAGGAAGCACTTCTTGACAGGTTGAAGGTCACCATGCACTGGTACTGGTTCCAGATGTTAACCTGACGGTTCAGCTTCTCATCTGCCGACTTAACGGTATATTTGGATAACAGCTGATCCCAGTAGGAGGCCAGCTCGTCAAAGGCCCTGTCCACTGCTTCTGAAGTAGAGAATTTGGCAATCATATCCTCTGCTTTTGTTTTATTAATTATATTCTTACTTTCCCATTTTTCCTCGAAAGCATTTTCTACATATCCTAATAAGAAGACATATTCCTTTACCTCTCCCGGCTCCAGATTGACCTCAAGGCAATGAGAAGCAATCGGATGCCAGCCGTCTGCTACTGAATTGTTCGACTGGCCTGCAAATACAGCCTGAGGATCATGGAAACCATTGTAGGTTCCCATAAAGCTCTCCCGGTCGGAATCAAAGCCCGCAATCGGAGCATTCACCGAGAAGAACGCATAATGGTCGCGTCTTTCCTTATATTCTGTCTTATGATAGATAACAGAGCCTTTTACCTCAACCTCGCCGGTGCTGTAGTTTCTCTGGAAATTTGTCATATCATCCTGCGCATTCCATAAGCACCACTCAATAAAGGAAAAGAGCTTAATCTGTTTTTTCTTGCCGGATACATTTTTCACAACTACTTTATGTATCTCTGCATTTGTGTTTAAAGGTACAAAATAAGTAACCTCGGTCTCAACGCCTCCCCTTGCGCCTAAGATCTTCGTGTAACCCATTCCGTGCCTGCATTCATATTTTTCGAGCTCACTTTTTACCGGAGCCCATCCGGGAGACCATACATCACCGGCATCATTGATATAATAATATTTGCCGCCTCCCAAATCCAAAGGAACATTGTTGTAACGATAGCGGGTAATTCTCCTAAGCTTGGCATCCTTATAAAAGCTGTAACCCCCGGCAGTATTCGAAATTAACGAAAAATACTCCTGGGAGCCTAAATAATTGATCCATGGATAGGGGGTTGCCGGTGTCGTAATTACATATTCCTTCTTTGTGTCATCAAAATAACCGTATTGCATTATTATATTTCCTCCTTAATAACTATTTGTACTCTCACTAAACATTATATTATACCTTTTAGTGCATTTCAACTAGAATGTGGAACCGAAACAGCCAGAAAAGCCCTATCGGCCTTCACATATTTATTATTATGCTTTTTGCTCTAAAACATTAACTAATATACTATGTGGGGATTTTTAAGTAAAGTAAATATAAATTATTTATAAAGCAATACATGAATTGTATCACATAACACAAAACTTTTTCTGCCAATCACAGGATATTATTAGACCTACATATGATTTTAAGAGATATTTTATATATAATTTCTTTTTTTTAGGCGATAATTGTGGTAAACTATGATTTAGTTCCATAATAATTACTGATATAAGCGGGGTCTTAATATGCCAAAACAAACCAGACTCGGGGATGATGCCTTTATCTATCAGACCCATAAAGAGCAGACAGAAAAAGAAAAGCTGCGCGAAATGAACTTCAAGGGGAAAATGAATTACCTCTGGGAATATTATAAGCTGCATGCCCTGGCCGTAGTCGCTGCAATAGCCCTGATTATCTATTTTGTATATACCATCCTGAATCCAACGGTTGTCCCCCGGTTTTATGCTGCCATGATTAATAACACCATTGACAGCAATGTTCTTGACCAGTATTCGGAAGCCTTTTCAAAAAAGCTTGCCTTAAATCCGGAACGTGAAACCATAGAGCTTAATACCACCTTTTCTTTTGGTGTAGACGATCAATATACTGCCACGATGAGGCAGGTCCTGGTAACCTACATTCAGGCAAAGGAGATTGATGCTATCATCGCTCCGGAATCGATATTTAAAGACTATGCCTATAGTGGGATGTTCTTTGAGCTATCGGACCAGCTGCCGACAGACATCTACAGTTCCTTAACCGACCATTTCTATCTCACGGATACAGAGGATGACTCGCAAAAGAAGGTTTACGGGATTTATCTGACCGACACAAAGCTGTACCAGAGCTATGCGGATAATACCGACCCCTATATACTCGGCATTGTAATCAATGCTCAGAATAAGGATAACACAATTGAATTTATCCGGTATTTATTCAATGAAGAATAAGATAAGATAAGGGGCACGTCGTATGCGACGTACCCCTTATTCTGCAAATATCCCTTTGTTATAAATAAATCAGCCTATTTCTCCGTAATATACCCCTGTGCCTTCAAAAGCTCTGCGATAAGAACCG
Source organism: Bacillota bacterium (assembly GCA_023407175.1). The sequence goes on along the minus strand of JAEYMU010000014.1, from coordinate 125,444 downwards.
CACCGCCTGCGGCACCTCGTACGGTATTATGTGACAGACCTACGAATTTGTAATCAAATACCTTGTCTTCGCGAAGTCTTCCAAAGCATACGCCCATACCGTTTTCATAATCGCGATCCAGCTTTGCCTGTGGACGGTTATCTTCTTTAAAATACTTGATGAACTGCTTTGGCGCACTGGGTAATTCAAGCTCCTGAGGAAGTCCCTTAAATTCTGACCAGGCCTTTAAAATCTCTTCCTTGGTCGGTTTCTTCTCAAAGTTTACGAATACTGCCGCTGTATGTCCGTCTGTCACGGGTACACGGATGCACTGTGTGGTAATAACCGGCTCCTGCGCTTTCACGATCTGTCCGTCCACTACCTTACCCCAGATGCGAAGCGGCTCCTGCTCGCTCTTCTCTTCTTCTCCTCCGATATAAGGAATGACATTGTCCACCATCTCCGGCCAGTCTGCAAAGTTCTTGCCGGCACCGGATATCGCCTGATAGGTTGTGGCAACCACAAGCTTGGGACCGAATTCCTTCAATGCATGAAGTGCCGGTGTATAGCTCTGGATGGAGCAGTTGGGCTTTACTACAATAAAGCCTCTCTTTGTTCCAAGGCGGCTCTTCTGAGCGGCAATTACCTCCAAATGCTCCGGATTAAGCTCCGGAACCACCATCGGAACATCGGGTGTCCATCTGTGAGCACTGTTATTGGATACTACGGGCGTCTCTGTCTTTGCATACGCCTCTTCAATTGCTTTGATTTCATCCTTTGTCATATCTACGGCACTAAATACGAAATCAACACCTGCGCTGACCTCATCCACTTCATTTACGTTTTTTACAATAAGCTTTTTTACGCCTTCAGGCATCGGAGTGGTCATCTTCCAACGGCTGCCCACTGCCTCTTCATATGTCTTTCCAGCACTTCTCGGGCTTGCTGCTACCGTTACAACTTCAAACCAGGGATGATTTTCCAGCAGAGCAATAAAACGCTGGCCTACCATTCCGGTTCCACCAAGGATACCTACTCTTAATTTTCCCATTTCTTATCCTCCATTTTGTTCGCCTATGGCAAACATCTGTCTTTTCTGTAAATATACTATACCAGAATTCCTATAAAAATCAATATTTATTTACAGGAAACCACAACTTTTGTAACTATTATATAAGATACAACCCATTTCCTTAGGATGTTTGGTTACTTTCCATAAGTTTTTGATAATCCGTAAGAAGTCTCCGAAGGTCCCCCATATTCTCTATCTCATTGACCCGGTTTCTAAGCTTTGCCGAGCCGGGATAGCCTGTTGTGTACCAGGCCACATGCTTTCGCATCTCGCGGATACCGATAAATTCTCCCTTATATTCTACGGATAGCTTTGCATGACGCAGTATCATCTCTCGGACTTCATCAAATCCGGGCCTTGGAAGCATCACTCCCTGATTAAGATATGCCTTGATTTGCTCAAAAATCCAGGGGTTGCCCTGTGTACCCCTGGCCAGCATAACTGCATCACAATGGGTTGTTTCCAGCATCTGTCTTGCTGTCTCTGGTCCGAAGACATCTCCGCTGCCAATGACAGGAATAGACACCGCCTCCTTTACCCTTCTTATGATTTCCCAGTCCGCCCTGCCGCTGTAATACTGCTCCCTTGTCCTGGCGTGTACGGTCACAGCGGCTGCACCGTTATCCTCGGCAATTTTAGCTACCTCCACCGCATTGATGCTATCCTGTGTAAAGCCGCTGCGAATTTTGACTGTCACCGGCTTGCTGTAGCCCTCGCTTACCTTCCTTACAATCTCGCCGATCAGTCCGGGATTTTTCATCAATGCTGATCCCTCACCGTTATTCACAACCTTCGGAACGGGACAGCCCATATTCAGGTCCAGAATATCGAAATTCCTATTTTCCAGCCTTCTTGCCGTTGCACTTAAAATGTCCGGATCAGAGCCGAACAGCTGCAGGGCTGCCGGACGCTCCTGCTCGGCTATTGTAATCAGGCTTTTCGTATTCTTATTATTGTATTTTACCCCCTTGGCACTTACCATCTCGGTACAAACCAAATCCGCTCCCTTTTCCTTGCACAGCAAACGAAATGGCAGGTCGGTAACTCCTGCCATCGGTCCTAATACTAACTTCCCTTCTATCTTCACCTTGCCGATATAAAAACTCATACCTCTTTTTTCCTTATTATAAGATATTGTCTGCCTGTTAGTTTATTTGTAACGGTCCCTTATTTCACGGGCTTGTTTTTATCTGTGATTATTTTCAATCCCTTCAGGGTCAGGTTGATATCATGAATTTCAATCAAGTCCGTGGCATCGGAAATTATCTTACCCAATCCACCGGTTGCAATGACTCTGCACCGTTCAAGGCCTGCTTCCTTAAGCATTCTGGTGATGATATATTCTGTCTGTCCGATACAGCCAAATACAAGGCCTGCCTGCATGCTGGTTACGGTATCCTTGGCCAGAATGGTGTCCGGCATGGCAATCTCAATCTCCGGAAGCTTCGCTGTCTGTGTCCAAAGTGCATTTGCAGCAATTCTAAGTCCAGGACAGGTTACCGCAGCGGCAAAGGAGCCATCTGCTATTATAAGGTCATAGGTAATTGCAGTACCAAAATCAATGACCAGCACCGGTCCGCCGTAAATCTCATAGGCAGCAACCGCATCTACGATTCTGTCTGCACCGACCTCCTTGGGATTACTGGTAATAATCTTTATCCCTGTCTTTGTCCCTGTTCCAACCACCAGGGGATTGATGGAGAGATATTTAATAATTCCTGCAGTCAGTGAGTACATAATCTTGGGTACAACCGAAGCAATGGTTACCGCAGTAATTTCCTTAATCTGAATGTTCCTTGACTTTAATAAATCACATATGACCAGACCAAACTCATCCGAAGTCCTTGCCGTATTGGTGGTAAGCCGGAAGGTTGTCTTTAGGTTTACATCCTCAAATACTCCCAGCGTAATATTGGTATTACCGACATCTATCACTAATAACATAATATTATTCCAAACCTTTCATCATTTCCATTATTTCTGTACAGGCTCTGTTCCCGTTTCTATCTCAATGCTTGTTGCACAGGCCAATTCTTCCTTAACCCTTTACAAAAGCCCGGTGGCATCCTCTCCAAGAAAAAACACTTTATAGTAAAGCTCCAGTGCCTCCAAAAGCTCCGCCTTATCCTTTTGAATCTGCTTTACCTTCAGGACACTGCCGATATCATCATACAGATAGTCTTCCTCTTCCGAGTCCACTTTAATTACAAGCGTACCGTCCTCCTCGAATTCCAGGGATATAATCCCGCCCACATCCTCGGTGAACAATACACACATGATTTTTAATTCCTGCTTTATCTGCTCCGGCAGCATTTTAAAATCATCATTCAGCCAGAATTTCTTACTGTAAGCACTGGCAGCACATAAAATAATCTTGTCCTGATACATGCTAACACTCCTTTTTAGCCGTTTTACCTGTTATAAACGATAAAACCTGCCACAATGATTATAATTCCCAGCATAATAACAGACCAGCCAACGGCCTGTTTTTTTACATCCTGCAGATACTTAATTCCCTGCAATAAATTCATGCTCGCACAGGCAATGCACGCAAGCAAAATCACAAGTCCACTATGGGGAAACAAAGCTACCATAATCAGGCAGATCAGTAAAATCACCCCAACTATGGTAATCAGAAGATTGCTTTTATGTGATAATTTTTCTAACAGCTTTTTCATACCGGCTCCCCTGTGCCGCTTTCGGTGGCTTTCAAATCAGGGATGTGAAGAATAGCGCTTTTTGCTATTCTTCCAAAGGCTTGCATGTTTTTTGCAAGACTATTCACACTAGTTTCCCAAAGTAGCTACCATAACCGCCTTAATGGTATGCATGCGGTTCTCTGCCTCGTCAAACACCACATCGGCATAACGCTCGAACACCTCATGAGTCACCTCATTACCCTTCACGGCAGGCAGGCAGTGAAGAAATACCGTATGCTTCTTGCCGGTATGTGCCATCAGTGCGTCATTTACCTGATAGGGCTTTAATAACGCAATTCGCTCCGCCGCCTTGTCTTCCTCTCCCATGGAGCACCATACATCGGTATAAACCGCATCAGCGCCTTCAATTTCCTCCAGGGAATCAGAGATAACAATTTTACTGCCGGAGGCTTTGGCATATTCTTCGCATTGCTTTATAAGTTCCTTCTCCGGCCACAGCTCCTTCGGAGCCAGGATTGTGAAATCAATGCCCATCTTGGAGGAACCGATCATCAGGCTGTTCGCCATGTTGTTACGACCGTCTCCAACGTAAACCAGCTTCAGTCCTTTCAGCTTACCAAACTGTTCCTTCAAAGTCAAGAAATCTGCAAGAATTTGTGTCGGATGGTCAGCATCGGTCAAGCCGTTCCAAACCGGCACGCCGCTGTACTTGGCCAGCTTTTCAACAGTATCCTGGCTAAATCCGCGAAATTCTATTCCATCAAACATACGGCCGAGTACTCTTGCCGTATCCTCCACACTTTCCTTATGTCCAAGCTGAAGATCATCCTTACTTAAGTATTCCGGGTGCGCCCCCTCATCAATACATCCAATAGTAAAGGCACATCTGGTCCTGGTAGACGGCTTCTCAAAGATCAGGGCAATATTCTTACCCTTCAGACTATTCCCCGTAATCCCCTGCTTTTTCTTTGCCTTAAGCTCCGCAGCCAGGTCAATTAAATATTCAATTTCCGCAGCAGTAAAATCCTTTAATGTTAATAAACTTCTTCCTTTTAAGTCCATTTCAAGTCTCCTCTTATTTATACCTTATTTAATATTTATGCTTTAATAATGTTTATTTATACATTATTCCAATTTATTAAAAATGTCAAGAGAAATCCTTTCATGGAAATTAAAACTCCTTCTCCTACTCAACGTAATGTATCCGCGCTTCATCATATCTGTTCTGCTGCTCTGCATTTTTCACCGGATATCCGCAGGGGATAATAGCGAAGACCTCCATTTCATCCGGAACCCCTATAATTTCCCCTACAAGCTTCATTCGCTCCTTTAACGGGGCAATGCCAAGCCAGACTGCTCCAAGGCCTAACTCTTCTGCCTCCAGCAATATATTTTCTGTGCAGGCACTCATATCAATTTCAGCATACTCCGGCATTCTCAGTTCTTTTCGATAGCAGTTGACGATTGCCATTGGAGCTTCTTTTGCACATCCGGCATAGGGGCTGCACTTAGAAAGCTTCTCCAGTTTATTCTTGTCTGTTACAATATAAAATTCCCAGGGTTGTTGATTTCCTGCAGATGGGGCTGCCATTGCAGCTCTAAGCAACAGCTCAACCTTTTCGTCTTCTACCGCCTTGTCCTGATAGGCTCTGACACTTGTTCTTTTAAATATTGCATTCATATTTACACCCTTCCGCATATCACAAGCCTGCTTGTGATATGCACCAACAAATAGTTTGAAAGATACTTTCAAACTTTACCTCCTGTAATTTCTGCTTCCCGATTTATTAAGCTATGCTATTATTTTAACATTCAATCTCAATTTGGCATAGCAAAAAATCACCTTCATAAGCTTCAGGGACTCATGAAGGCGACTCTTATCCGTTCTGTATCTTTAATTTTATTGTATAGGTTCATAAACCTTTATTCTTTCCATTTCCTCTTTATCCGGTATGGATTGAATTGCACCCCGCCGGGATACGGTGATGGCTGCGACTCTCTGTGCAAAATCCACGGAGGCTGCCAGGTCCTTAGTCTCCAGATATTTCGCCAGAAAGCTTCCGATAAAGCTGTCTCCGGCTGCAGTCGTATCAACCGCCTTTACCGGATAAGCGGCATAAAAGGTACCCACTCCCTGGTGGAACAGATAACAGCCCCTGCTGCCAAGCGTTACGATAATAATCTTCACTCCCTGTTCTTCCAGCCATGCACAGGCCTGGGCCAGATCCTCGTCCGAAGTAATTTTTCTGCCACTTATAGTTTCAATTTCACATTCGTTTGGTATGAGAATATCCGTATATTCCAATATGTCGCTGGTGAAGTTCTGGGCGGGTGCCGGATTCAGTACCGTAATAATTCCTTTTCTTCCTGCAAAGGAAAACGCCATCCTTACAGTATCTATTGGAATTTCCAATTGCGCCAGAACGGCGTCCGTTTCCTCCAGCTCTGACTTACATTCCATTACATATTCTATGAGGAAGCTGTCATTCGCTCCCGGTATGATAATAATATGGTTATTGCCGGAAGCCTCCACCGTAATAAATGCCTGCCCCGTCTGTTCCTCCTTACGTTGCCGGACAAACTCCGTTGATACTCCCAGGCTCTTAAGCTCCTTTATCATTCGATCACCGGCCTGATCCTGCCCGGTTACTCCAAGCATGGAAACTCTTAGCCCTGCCTTTGCCAGAGCAGCAGCCTGATTTGCTCCCTTTCCGCCAAGAGCAGTATCATAGCTTTTTGCAGCTATGGTTTCTCCAGGCAGCGGAAACTTGTCCACATGGATTGTGGTATCACTGTTCAGACTGCCTATTACAGTTACCTTCTTCACGCTTCACCCTCTCTCTTTACCGGAAGCTTTAATATGATTTTCCGATAGGGAGCTTTATTCCGATTTACATATCCACAGCATTTATGTCCGTCCGACGGAAGCAAAATATAGAACATTCCCGCCTTCACCAGCTGCGTCTGGCCGCTTCCCTGGAAGAAGGCTGCGTCCTTCTCCCTATCATACGGGACGGTGAGCTCCAGGTGCTTAATGCCTTCCCAATAGATTTCCTCTTCACCGTAGATCAGGAGCTGTACATCAATATAACGCTCATGTGCCTCAAAAACCTTCTGGCTGATATCCCCGGTCTCTCCCTCATCAATCATGACAAACATATCATTTTCTTCATATCTGCCCGGAGGATTTTCTCTGATACGGCCGATAAAATCGGCTCCTTCTAAGAGTCCCGGTATCAGACGGGTATAAAGCTCGTAGTTTTCGTAATAATCCAGTACCATGTTATCTCCTTCCACAGCTTTCCTGTGTGAAAATTGCTCTTTATTTTCACACTATTCTCTGTGTGCTGTCTTTTTCATCCTTTCACAGATATATCAGCCAAGCTGTGCTTCATCTGTCATTCGTGCAAGGATGCTTCGTATATGCTGTGCGCTGCGTGCCATTCCGGTGTCTGCTCTGGGGATATCCATGGGGTGCCAGCGCCGCTCGTATTCCAGTGAAAGATATCCGTCGTAACCAGCCCGCTTTAGCTCAGGCAAAATTTTCTCCCAGGGTACCTCTCCTTCTCCTACGATTTTTGTAACTACCGCCCTGTCCTCTTCCTTAACATGACTCACCGAGCCGGCAGTAAATTTTTTTCCCTTATCCTTAAACAGATAATCCTTCACATGAACATAGTAGATTTTATCCTTCTGGATTTCAATGCACTTCCTATAATCCTCGCCGGAAAGAAAACCGATATTTGCCTGATCATATAAGATGCCGACGTTTTCTCTGCCGATCTCACTTACAATATCATAGGTAATCTGGGGGCCTGTTGTCATTGTGTTAAAATGGTTCTCCATTACCAGATTAATTCCATAGTCGGCTGCCTCATCGGCCAGAGTCCGCATGGAAGCTACCAGCAGCTCTTTCTTGGTATCAAAGTCTGCATCCCCTTCTAAGAAGGTTCCGCCGTATATTCTGATATAGCGAGCACCAAGGGTGTGTGCCAGCTCTATGCAGTGCCGGCATTCCCGAAGGGCAGCATTTCTGCGTTCTTTATCCTCTTGATTGTAATCGCTTGCATAGGATACGATACAGGAAACCTCCAGATGAAGCTCTTCCAGTTCCTTTTTTAAATGCTGCAATTCTTCATTGGTCGTATTCCAGTGCAAGGCGCATTTATATTCCTCCTGGAATATGATTTCAATGGCATCCAGTCCTATATCTGAAAACAGCCTTGCCGCATCCAGAAGGGAATATTCAGGTGTCCCCATGGTATGACCTGCAATTTTCATATTAATCCTCCATGCTGCCAATGTCCGCGAATTTGGGCATCAGCACAAATTTGCCGTGTGAAAATTTTAATTTTCACACTATACTCCATTTCTGCACAGGTTTATGACCTCTTTTGCAAGGCCACAGTCTCTGTATCTAATATCTGTTCCGGGATTTTGCAGGCACAAACTATTATAGTCCCGGCAATCCCGCTTTGACAAGTATCTCGTGAATTAATTTATGGGTCTTGTAGGCGTCCGCCGCATTTGTAAGCGGCTGCTCCCTGCTGATAACACAGTTAATAAAATGATGTACCTCCTGTGTAAAGCCCATCTTATCCTCTACACGGGCCCAACCGCAGGCCAGGGGTGTCATGACTGTCTTGACCTCTGTTTCAGGATTCACCAGGGTCACCTCATCCGGTGCATAGACAAAGGCTGATTTATAATCACCGTATACATCCAGCTTCTCAATCCACTGGCCTGCGGTACGGCTGGCTACCAGCATTCCCACGCTGCCGCTGTCAAATTTAATCTGGGCGGTTACCAGGTCCTCTCGCTCGGGATCGGTGAATATTCCCTCAGCCTGGACGGATACAGCCTCTCCGCACAGCCACCTCATCAGGTCGATTACATGGATTGCATTTTCCAGGGTTGCCCTGTACTCTGTTCCGTTTCTGTTCTTTTGCGCAATCACTACATCCGGACGCTTGTCCTTATACTGCTCCTTTACCTTCTGGTATACGGGTGCATACCGTCTGTTTAGGCCAACCATCAGCAGCTTATTATTCCTCTGGGCCGCCTCCACCATCTCCCAGCTTTGGGCCAGTGTCAATGCCAGGGGCTTTTCTGTGAACACATCCAGTCCACGGTCAAGCAGTGCAATCACATAATCGTGATGGGTAGGCTTTGGTGTAAGTACGAAGGCACAGTCCATATCCTCCTTAAGAAACTCCTCAAAGGAGGTAAAGCCCTTTGCTATTTTATATTTTGACATTGCTCTGTCGACAGATTCCTGCGTGATATCAAAGGCTGCAACAATCTCCACATTACTCATCTCCGAAAGTGCCGGCAGCTCTGCAATATGGGCGATATGTCCAAGACCGACTACGCCTACTTTAATTTTTTGTTCCATAGGACAGCACCTCATTTCCTGATTTGATTTCTGCAATAATTTTTGCAATGGCAATCTTCTCCGCCTGACTGATGGAATTAAAGGGTATCCTCACCGTATCCTCCTCTATTACACCGATGCTCTTTAAATACTGCTTAATCATCGGAATTTCCTGATATTCGGCAAAGGCACTGCTGTTTTTCTGAAGCTTGTACTGCAGCTCAAGCGCCTTCTCATCTTCACCCTGAACAGCAAGTTTCCACAGCCTTGCAAACAGCTCCGGAAATACGGCGGCAGGACCGGATACGGTTCCTACTGCTCCAAGCTTATAGGCGGGATAAATCAGACGGTCACAGCCAATCAGGACATCCAGCTTGGGCTCTTTTGCACTGATATATTCCGAAAGACGGATTAAATCAGGATAGCTGTATTTTACTCCAGCCAGGTTATCGTATTTCTCACTCATATTCTTAATCAGCTTGGCTGAAATATCATTATTTGTATTGGTCGGTATATTGTATACATAGACCGGGAAATCCCCGGCAGCCTCAAACACTGCCCCGTAATATTCCTCCAGGGCTCTGTCGGACTGATGGAAAAAGAAGGGAGTCACCACACCGGCTGCATCCGCCTTGATCTCCTTTGCATGTAAAACCAAATCAATGGTATCCTCCAGTGTCTGGGTCCCGCACTGGATTGCCACCGGAATCTTACCGGCAATTTCCTCTACCATGATTTCGGCAATCTTTTTTCTTTCTTCAATGGTCAGCGCCAGCCCTTCTCCGTTGGTACCCAGGGGATATACTGCATCAATACCCGAATCAGCCAGGTATCTGGCCAGCTTTTTCACACTTACATAATCAATTTCCTTATTCTCCTTAAAAGGAGTTATATTTGCACAAACAATACCTTGTAAAATACCCATCATTCATTACCTCCGTAAAGTCTTATTTTATATACATATCAATAGCCCGGCCGCAAATTTGGGAACACAAACCACAGCCATCACATTTTTCTGGATGAATTTCAGGATATTTACCATCATTAGATATTGCTCCGTAGATGCATACCGGAAAACATTTCCTGCAGCTGATACATTTTTCCCTGTCCAGTACAGCATAGTACCGTTTACTTCGATCCGCTTTATCCAGGGGCAGTATTTTCTCTGCCGCCTTTCCTACCAGATCCGTCACATAGTCGATCTTGTGCTTTTCCAGATAAAGCTCCAGCTTCTCCAATATTTCCTTCACAACATCAAAGCCCTTCATATAGATCAGTGAGGCTGCCTGTACACTTCTTGCCCCTGACAGCAGATACCTCACCACATCCTCATAGCAGGTAACGCCGCCCGTAGCACTGATCGGTGTCCTAAGATGGGGATAGGAGGCCGCAATCCATCGCATGACGGACTGAACTACCCAGGGACCCCCATGTCCGCAAAAGCCCTTATGCATAATCGGCTCCATGGTATCCAGGTCGATCTGCAGTCCGGAAGAACGGTTGAACATCGTAATCCAATCCGCCCCGTCTTCCTCCAGCTCCTTTGCACAGATAATCGGATTTGACATCTGCTGGGTCATTTTTATTCCGACCGGAATCTTTACCGCTCTTTTTATATCAACAACAGCCCTGCTTGCGACCGGATAAAACTCAGCCGCATCCCGGACAAAGGCTCCAACCGGACAAGATGGAACCACTTCCAGTGCATCTGCTCCAGCCTTTTCCACTAAAACAGCATATTCCATCCACTTTTCCGGGGTGACACAATTTAAGCTTGCAATCACCGGTATGGTTACCATATCCTTAGAGCGCTTTATTTCATTGCAGTAATCTTCGATATCTCCCTCGAACGCCTGCTCATAGGTCATGAAGGTAGTTGCCTGATAACCGGGAATTCCATTGCGTATTACGCTCATCCTCGGAAATGGATTGTACCTGTTGACCGTCTCCTCCTGTATGGATTTCAGGATCACTGCTGAAAAACCGGCATCTTCTGCCATTTTGCAATGCAGGGCATCCTTTGTAGTTCCTGCGGAGGCTGCGATCAGGGGATTTTTTAATTTAAGGCCTGCAAACTCAACTTCTAAATGCGCCATGAAAAAACCTCTTTTCTAACTGTTACTTGTCGATTACATCTCTGTGTCTATTACTCGTCGTGTAAAACGCCCATATCCATAAATAATTCTGTAATGTGCTTTCTGTATTTCATAAATTCCGAAGATTCTTTTACTTCCATATTTCTCGGTCTGGGCAGGTCGATATTGATGATTTCCTTCACCTGTCCGGGACGCGGAGTCATAACTACGATCTTGTCCGCCAACAGGATTGCTTCCACGATATCATGGGTTACAAACAGAATGGTATTTTTCTTTTGCATCCACATTCTTTCCAAATCCACACGCATCTGTTCCCTGGTCAACGCATCCAGAGCCCCGTAGGGTTCATCCATCATCAGCAGGTCCGGTTCATGCACAAGAGCCCTGCATATGGATACTCTTTGCTGCATTCCGCCTGAAAGCTCCCATGGATATTTGTTTTCAAAGCCTGCCAATCCCACCTGCTTAATAAGCGCCAGTGCCTTCTCCTTTGTTTCCTGCATATTATAATCACGGAATTCTCCCTGAATCATGATATTTTGAAGCACTGTTCTCCACTCGAGAAGCAGATGATCCTGAAATACAAAGCCTACCTCTTTATAGGGTTTTGTTATTTCTTTTCCCTTCAGCAGCACCTGACCGGATGTGCATTTGGTAAGTCCTGTACCTATAAATAGAAAGGTACTTTTTCCACATCCGGAGGGACCAAGGATGGTGACAAATTCACCATCCTTGACATCAAAATTGATGTCCTGAAGTGCTTCCGTATAACCGCTTAATGTTTTATATTTCATTCCAACATGAACGAATTCAAGCACTCTAGTCGCCTCCTGTTTTATTAGTCTAGTGTAGTGTCCCCTTCGTCTTTAGAGACACTACACTTTTGTCCCTATTTTGCCGGGAGATCTTCCGGCAGACAGTCAAAGGTATACAAATCTGTTGCCTTTACACTCTCATCAACGCCCATATAATTCACCAGTAAATCCCTGCAGTTTTCCCAGTCACTCTCACTTAAGTTACCCAGTGTGCTGGAATCTGCTGCAAACAAGCTGTCCAGAGCAACCTGAAGTCCTCCCAGTGCTGTATTCTTATCCATCGTAGGGAAGTCATCCAGAATATACTCAACTGTTCCTTCCGCATCCCCTCTCGCTTCGTTCCAGGCCTTCATAGTTGCGGATATAAAGCTTTTAACCACTTCCGGATTGTTCTGAATAAAATTATCGCTGGCAATGACGGATAAGCCCACCGTTGCTGCACCATATTCCGAATACCTTAATACATTAACCTCATTGCCCATGTTCTTTATTGTAATTGCTTCGTTATCTGCACCGCCGAGGATAGCATCTACCTGGCCTTTAATCAGTGCAGTTATCTTTGAATTAGAGTCCATGGATACAAAATTAATTTTGTCCAAATCCACATCATTGGCGGCTGCTACTGCTGCAAACAGATTCGAAGGGCCGTCCCCTGTAGCAATACCTACCTTCTTGCCTTCCAAATCCTTGGGACTTTCAATTCCGGTAGAGGCCAGAGAGATAATACCATAGCCGTTTACCGCATATACCGGGCATACTACCTTGATCGGAATTCCTCCTGCCACAGCAGAACCGACAGAAGCAGAGTCTACAAGACCAAGATCATCCGAACCGGTACCTACCAGTTTGGCTGTCGTACCGGAGCCGGTTCCCTCACCAATCGTTACATCCAGTCCTGCCTCCTCATAATATCCCTTTTCCAGGGCCATATAAAATGGAGAATGCAAACCGGAGGCTGTATAATTTAACCGGAAGCTTACCTTAGTTAATTCTCCTGAAGCCGCCTGTGTAACTCCGTCTGAACTATCGGCTCCTTCTGTAACGGTAGCTTTGTCATTTCCTCCGGATGGAGTGATTTTATCTTCGCCGGATGTTTTACTTGTGCACCCCACCATAGACAGCAGCATCATAACGCTTAATGTAACAGCAAATACCTTTTTAAACATATTGCTCCTCCTTTTGATTATGGAGCCCCTCGAAAACTTCCTTAATCTGCATCTTTGCGGCTGATTTTCCGAGAGTACTCTTAAGTAATGTTTTAATAATACTCCTTTACAGATATACTGGTTCAAATGTAAAGCATATATTCCCGACACCCCATGGACGGATCCTTTCCACACGGTGCAAAAATATCATAGACTTAAGCTGTAACCCGGATTTCCTTCTTTCCGCTGTCACTTGTTTTACTGCTCTTTCTCTGGCTGACATGCCAGGGGATAATCCTTTTCTCAATGAAGCCTACCAGCATAAAGAAAACCATTCCCATAATACATAGCACAATCAATATGGCAAACAAAAGCTTTGTATTGATATCTCCGTTTGCTCTTAGCAGCAGGTATCCAAGCCCGCTGTCCGCTCCGAGGAATTCTGCTACAACTGCGCCTACGGTTGCCATTGATATAGAGGTTTTAAGTCCCGAAAATATATGGGGCAGAGCATTAGGCAGCTTAATCTTCCAGTAGAATTTCCATTCCGAATCGCTCATTGTTCTGGACATACTGTAAAGTCTTGGATTTAAAGACTGGAGTCCTGCCACCGAGTCCATCAAAAGTGGGAAGAAGGATAATAGAAATACCATTAATACCTTCGGCATTACTCCAAAGCCAAACCAGATGACGAACAGAGGGGCTATCGCCACCTTAGGGATCAACTGGAGAAACACCATAAATGGATATAACGTTTTCTCAAACGTTCTGGAATAGGATATCAACGTTGCAATTGGTATACTTACCAATACAGTCACCCCAAACCCCAATCCAATTTCATACAATGTAGTGAATAAATTCTTGCTTATTGCATTCCAATTTGTGAATATTGCAACAACAGATGCGCTGGGCGAAGGCAAAACATATTCTTTAATATTGAGGAACCTGACTGCCAATTCCCATATAACGATTACTCCAAAGACACTCAAAATGCCGGGTAAGGAATCCTTGAGCGTATACATCAGCCGTTTTCCATAAGCTCCAGTCATTTTCTTTTCCCCTGTGTTTTTCATTTTCTTCCTCTTTTCTGCGCTGCTTAATAGCCTCGTTTGCAAGGCTTGCGCATATCAAGTTTGTGGATGCAGCACAGACACAAACTTGCCGAGTGAATTTATTCACTCTTATGCCTCTTACTTAATTGTCATTCATAGCTTTTACAGAATCACCTTCAACAATACCGCTTTCTAAAACTTCCAGTCGTGCCGGTATCGATGTATTTCTTAATCTGGTAAGTATCATCTTACCAATTTTTTCACCTATGGTCGACTGCATTTCATCTACATAGGTAATCCTTAAGTCCAAAATATCCTGAAAGCTTAAGGTACCAAAGGAAATAAGGGAAATATCCTCCGGAATTCTCACCTTCAGCTCCTTTGCCTTGGCCAGTATTCCCTCTGTCAAATCTGCGCTTCCGCTAATAATCGCCGTCGGTTTTGTTCCCCCTTTCATCAATTTTTCAAAGGATTGCTTGCCATATTCTTTTGTAAAGGAGCCAAAATACATATTCTCCTTATGAGCTATCATATCCCAATCGTAATGTGCCCTCATATAGCCATGATATCTGTCAAAATTCGTACTGAGATTTTTCATACCGCTTATCACGGCAATCTCTTTGTGCCCCTTTTGAAACAGATGAGCTACGGCATCATACATGGATCGCTCCTTATCCACATAAACTGTATCGCGGATATGGTTAAGAGAGCTTCTGTCAAAGGAAACCACCGGACAGGATACATTGCTTACTATCTTTTCTATATCCGGAGAAACCGGACATATCACCAGCCCGTCCACCCTTTTTGCATCCATCATCTCAATGCATTCCTTTTCCTTCTGCTCATTCCCATCAGTGCTGGCCATTAGAAGGGAATACCCCTTCTCGTTCATTACTCTTTCTATATGACGAATTACCCCGTTAAAATAAGAATTGGATATATCAGATACAACAATCCCCACCGTGTAAGTAACATTATTTTTCAGGCCCTTGGCAAGCTGGTTCGGTTTAAAGCCCAGTTTTTCAATGGTCTGTTCTACACGGACACGCAACTCATCATTCACATTGGGAAATCCATTAATTACCCTGGATACGGTAGCAACCGAAACCTGTGCTTCCTTTGCAACATCCTTTATCGTCATACAGCCTCCTGTAATCGTTTACTCATTTCTTATTTCTGTATTTATGGCCAAGCATTATTTCTATATCCTTAAAATAATACATTTTATATGAATTGTCAACAATAATCTTCTAAATTTTATAATTAATTTAGCATTTTTTATTGTCCCACTGTATATTTCGCCCATTTCCTTCTATCTGTAAACGTTTTCTGTACAATTATAATACCTTTTTACCTTTTCAGAAATTGTATGGGAGTGCTTATTTCATTGTATTTTACTACCGTCAGCTCCCACACAATTCTGATTTATTAAAGCTTTATATTATATTTGATCTCAATATTGACTGCGCCAGCTCTACTATATCATCCGGATTTTCTGTATCCGTCATATATTTTGCAATATTCTTGTAAAGTATACGGCAAAATTCCTGCTCCATATAAATCTTATATTTCTTAAGCCGGACCTTCTTGGCAGCATACTCAAGAATTGCATAATACAAATTGGAATATCTCCAGCCCTTATGCAGCTTTAATGCAAGGGCCAGCTGTGGGTAGCCCTCCTCAAGGCATTTGCGAAGGAATGCCGAACCCAGCGGACTGTCAGGCTTACCCTGGGGCAGGCAATTCCGAAGCTCCTCCTCTGAAGGGGAAATCAATGCCTCCAGATATTCCTTCTCTGTTTTTTCCGACTCAATATAATATTCATTGCCGGCCAGAGGTTTAAGAATACGCAGGGCATCATAATATCCCAGCATAATATTACGTGCCGCCTTCTTTCGATTGAACTCAAGTACATTGCACAGCTGGGCTTTGGGGGCAATATAGGTGATCTTCACATCCTCTGGAATTTTAATCTTCTTTTCGACACCGATGCCATAGATACGGATTACGATAATATCCTTATACCCTCGGTTTATCAGCATATCAATCGGGACATTGTTCGTAATTCCGCCATCCAGATAGGTTTTTCCATGGAGCTTTGGGCTTTTAAACAAGGGAAAATTCGCACTCGCCATCAGATAATCCTTAAGATAGCCGTCTTCCGCTTCCTTAGCCGATATTTCCATCGCCTTCAGACTGCTTACATCAAAGGTCCCCATGATGAATTCAATCTCTGATTCCCTGATTTTTTTCTCGTCTACATTCTCATCCAGAAGCTGCCTTAGAGGAGTTACGTCAAAGCCTCCGCTCACCAGGAATTTTTTGCTGTGCCTGCTGACTGTCTGGAGGTTTATGTCCTTAAATCTGCGGTTAATCAGCTTATCCATCTCATCGTCGTCCACATTCATTATGCTTGAATAGGAGATGTTCTTCCAGATTTCAACAGCCTTTTCAAAGTCGCCCATACAGATTAATGCCCCGTTAAGTGCACCTACCGATACCCCTGCCACTCCTTTGATTTTAACTCCGTATTCCTGAAGAGCTTTCCAGACACCGATCTGGTAGGCCCCCTTTGCTCCTCCGCCCTCGAGAACAACTCCATATTCCTTTGTAAGATCAATGCTTTCCTGTACCATAGCCCCTCCCCCGGACGCCGTATTATATGTATCATGTCAACAACAAACAAATGAATATCTGTAGATATCATACCATGTCCGCAGATTAAAAGCTCGAAAACTCCGTTTTCTCGCTCACGTTGCACTTATCCATGGAATTCAAGGCATTGATTCAAGCAAGCTTGATCAATGTTTTGAATTCCATGGATTAATCTGCTTATCGTGAACATTATGCCCTATTTTCCGTGAAATATAATAAGACCCAATGCAAGACTGCAATGGGCTTATTATATCTCTATCTTTACTCATGGGTTACAAAATCCGCAATTAAATTTTGATCTAGTATTTCCTTCGAGGTCTTTTTCAACAGCAGCGCCTTCTCGTACTCCTTTTGATAAAGCGCGGCATCCACCGGTTCATTCGTACCTATCTTCCAGGCTCTGCTGCCTTCAAAAATTCCTTCCCTGGATATTTCAAAAATAATATCGTTGATGGCAAAGGAGCCGTCAAACAAATAAGAGGTAAATGCAACAAAACCATCCTTGGCATTGGAAAGGTCCTGACCCATTACAAAGGTACTGTCGTATTCCAGTCCCATCACATTAGCTATGGTAGGTAGAAAATCTATCTGTCCGCCGGTGGTGCTGATGGTTTCCTCCACACCGCTTCCGGGAACATGGATGATCAGGGGAATATTCAGCATCTCATCATAATCATAGATTCTTCCCAGAAAATCGCTCATACGGTAGTTGACCTCTTCCATACCGCAGTTTAGTCCATGATGGTCTCCGTACATGGCTATTACAGTATTATCGTAAAGCCCGGAGGCCTTAAGCTCACTGATCAACTGGCCGATGGCTTCATCCGTATAACGTACTGTCTCCAGATAATCGCCAAAGGTAGTTCCCTCATCCTCGGGAAGAAGCTCAAGGCTGCGATGCCCTTCATCCAGGATAAAGGGATGATGGTTGGTAAGGGTAACCGCAAAGGTAAAATACGGCTGTGTCTGCTGCTCCAGTATGGAAACCAGCTGATGAAACATGGATTTATCCGATATTCCAAGACCTATAATATCATCCTGGTTTAAATCCTCCATACTGTAGAAATCCTGAAAGCCAAGGTTTGGATAGATATATTCCCTATTCCAGAATTCACCCTTATAGCCATGGATGGCAAAGGAATAATAGCCATTATCGCGCATCAACCAGGGAAGTCCGTTAAATGTGTTATCCTGATATAGACGATAGCACTCTCCGTCAATCACGGGATAGAGGCTGTTCAAGGAAGAAAACTCGGCATCGGCCGTATTTCCCTTTCCTATATTGGAAAAGTAATTGTCAAAATAAATGGTATCGCTCT
The DNA here is from genome assembly GCA_023407175.1 of Bacillota bacterium. The sequence goes on along the minus strand of JAEYMU010000014.1, from coordinate 107,277 downwards.
TCATCAGAGCATTCAGATTCGGTGTAATTTCCTGTCCGTTATAGGTAGCCCCCAGCACAAAGTTCTGGAAGGCCTCCAGCTGGATTACAATCAAATTTTTACCCTCTCCGATCCCCTGGAATTTAACCGCCGAGGGCTGGGGCGTAACCTCATTCAGTACCGCTAAAACCTCCTGCTCATCCATGGAATCAGGAGCAAGATTTTCTGAAATCGTCTCATACACGTCATTTACATGGTTTGTAAAAAACTCCATACTGTTCACCTTTTCGAAGGCTGCGGAGTGGAAGGGATTTGCAATGAGGGTAATAATCAGGGTTGTGAGCACATAAAGCACATATTTGAATCTACGCCAGGGCAACCATTTTTGAATGTTTTCCTTGGTTGCATATTTCTTAAAGCTGATATAGGCGAAGGGTATATCAACAAACAACAAAAAGCTTGCCGGTATCAGCGTCGCAATAAAGCTATTCGGAACGGCGGTTACGCTCTTTGCCTGCCACAGCTGCCTGACGGATACCGTCTGATTATAATAGTTATAATACATGGAATCCGCAAACATCAGTAAACTAAGCAAAAAATAAACGGTCAGGAAGATAAACCGCTTGCTTTTCAGTTTTGATCTTCCAAAACAAATATATATCGTTGAAAATACCGCCAGACTCAGAATGATGAAAACAGCCTCCATACTCCTCACCTCAATCAGTGAATAGTACAGCATCATCTTAAGTATGAATAAAACTATAATAAAATATGGTGAAGTAAGTAATTCTTTACACTTTTTCATGTCAGCCCCCAAATGTCAATATAAAAAATAAGGTTCCTTAGATAATTTCCAAATATCTATAAGCTAGCATTATAATAGCTCGTTTCCCTCGCTTAATCAAGCATTAAAATCTTAATTTTTTCTTAACCCTTAATTAGACTGTGCTCTGACAACAATCAGCTTCGCACCGGTTATTCCCCGGATCACAACTTTGCAGCCGTTTTCCAGTATTTCTCCCTCCAGTGACCTGGCCGACCACTCCTGTCCGTCCACGTCCACCTTACCCGTGCCGCTTGTATTATCAATATCCTCCAAAACTGTGGCCTCCTTGCCGATTACCCCTTCATAGCCGGTTTTTGCTTCCCCTGACCGGAAATACCTTAGGACAATGGGCCTTGTAAAATATAAAAGAGCAAAAGAGACTGCAAAAAACAGGATTATCTCAAGAATTAAATTATCAAAGAATAAGGATACGATAAAGGCCGCCAGTGCACCCCCGGCAAACCAAATCGTCGTTATCCCCAGTGTCAAAATTTCAATCAGGATAAGTATCGCAAGGACAATAATCCAAAGGATGGAATTCATACCGCCAGCCTCCTTTTTCCTTAATTTTACGTCTCCAAAAAATATTATACAAGAGTCTACGACCTTTTCTAATCATTTTTTAACCTTAGCAGAATAAAATCGACCTTTAACGCAAAGAAAAGGTGCCCTAGGATCTTCACCAAACGCCGTTTTCTCCTGGCCTATGTGCTTCCTCTTATGACACCCGTATCCTTCTATTTTATATTGATATCATTGCTATAATATGCCTGAAACTTTATTCCACCAGCTGTTAAAGCTGCTGGTAATTATTTTCCTCAATGCCCAGCTGAATGTTCAAATTGCCGTTCCTGCAACGGATAGCATCAATGAATTCCTTTTCCGAACTGCCATTTTTCATAATAACATCATAATACAGTTCAAACAGTGTTCCCATATTGGTGGTCTTAACCTTAATCATCTCATAGTGATCCGTATATTTTTGAAAAAGATCATCAAAGGCATTCTGAAAATTCATATCCTCCGGTATGGTAATCCGAAGCCTTTTTTCCTTCTGCTTGCCCATTCCTGCCATAAGCTTGAATACAACGACTACAACACCACTCAAGATTACCGCAACCACCACTCCCAGGGTCAGATATCCCAGTCCTACCGACAGGCCGACAGCCATAGATAAAAATACAAAGGTGATATCCTTAGAGTCCCCCGGAATACTGCGGAAACGGACTAGTGTAAAGATTCCCGCAAGGGAGAAGGCTCTTGCCACATTTTCTCCGACAAGCAATATCACAATTGCAACAATTGCAGGCAGTATGATCAGGCTCATAATAAAGCTGGCCGATCTGGATTTCTTTGTCGTAGCCAAATAATAGGCACCGCTGATTAACAGCCCCAATACCAGGGCGGCCAGTATGCTCAACAGGGTAGTGCCGATATCGATCGACAAATCTGTGGAAGCCTCCTGGAAAATAGTCTCGAACATGATGTTTCCTCCTAAACGCACATTTTATTGTAATCACAGCCGGCGGATGCTGTAACACTCCTGCTGTATTCCGTACCATACTTGGAAAATGATACGGGATATATTTTGTATTTGGACAAAAGCTCCGCAAACCAAAGCGGGGCCGCCTGATCTATCTTAACCTCCATAATCCACTGGCCTTTCGGAATTAGGGGCTCCCCATAAATTCCGTAGTGCAGGCCCAGATCATAGCGGCGGGTAAGGATGTTATTATCGAAGGTAATACGGAAATTCTGATTCTCAATGCCAAACATCGCATTGCGCTCATAGGAAAGAAACAAGGCTGGCTGCAGGGTAGGATATCTTTGAACAAAAAAATCTATTTCATCCAGTATCTGCTTATTCATCATACTGCTTAGCTCCGGTTTTTGCTTCGTCTCAAGATAGCGGTAGGCCTCCGCAAGTGTGATTGCAGTTCTGCGCTTATTGACACAGCCCTTGAACTTCTTCTTAATCTCCAGATATACCTTATCCTGATCACCTGCCACACCATAGCTTCTTAGTCTAAGCTTCTCCTTATATACGGGCCTTTCAATTGATTTTCTGACGATTTCATTGTCCTTCGTATCATAATAAATATTGCAGATGGTATAAAAATCACCGTTACGGCTGTACCTGTCCAGCTCCATATATTCCTCAAGCTCGGGCTTGATTTTATGATAGATTTCATCCGATATTATGAATTTTTTCTCATATCTGTTAAATACTTCAACAGCCATCTGCACCAACTCCTTAAGTTACGCAATACACTCGATGATCGGAACACGTCTTAGCTCCGATCATATAATATATCAGACAAAATTATTATTCTACCTTACTTTATTCACACAAAATGCATATAAATTATGATAAAGAAGAAACCATCAACATTATTTGTAAAAATAAAGAAAATTAAGATAATACAAGTTATCAGAAGTTGCTTTTTAAACTTCTGATAAAAGGCGCGTCTTATGCGCCGTGCATCTCGATTATCGGAAGAGGTTTTCTTCCGATAATATAAGTTATCAGAAGCGGTTTTTGCTTCTGATAAAAGGCGCGTCTTATACGCCGGGCATCTCGATTATCGGAAGAGGTTTTCTTCCGATAATATACTTATGATATTATCTTAGTCCATAAATGTGTATGAAATGTGATAAATTCAAAAAATATTCTAATTATTTCTAGAAAAAAGCCAATTTAATCAGTGTAGTTCCCCTGCTCTCTGCCTGTGGGCTTCATACATCAGAATCGCTGCGGCTACTGCCGCATTCAGAGACTCCACCTTACCGCACATCGGGATCCTCACCTTTACGTCAGCCAGTCCGGCAGCCCTGTCACTTAAGCCATTTGCCTCGTTACCGATCAGAATCGCGCATTTATTCCGAAAGCTTCCTTCCGTATCATAGGAGATTCCCAAAAGATGGGCCGCAAAGACTGTGATATCCCTCTTTTTTATTTCCAGCAGTGTCTCATAAAAATCCTCCGCCTGATAAAAGGGAACGCGAAAGATGGAACCCATCGTAGAGCGGATTACCTTAGGATTATAAATATCAACCGTAGATTTATTAAAAATTATTCCAGTAATTCCAGCCCCTTCTGCCGTTCTGACCATTGTTCCCAGATTACCCGGATCCCGGATATCCTCCAACAGCAAAAGGCAGGCCCTTGGAGCCTCCAATATACTTTCTAGCTGATACCGGACCTTCGCCACTGTCCCAAGAACACCTTGGGGAGTCATTGTCTCGGACACCTCCCGGAACAAGGAATCGGCTACAATCTCATAATCCAGCTCCTGAAAGAAGCCGGCATCCGTGCTTTGTTTTTCCAGCCAGAACCCTTCAGAAACATAGGCCTTCTTAAGAAGCCCGGCTTCCCTGGCTTCTTCAAACATCTTCAGTCCTTCTACGACAAATAACCCCTGTTCATCCCTGGCCTTCGATTTTTTCTGTAATTGAAGCAGGTTCTTTACCTGTGCATTACCCAAGCTGGTAATTATGTTTTTGGAGTGCATAATCAGACATTCCTTCCTGCTGCGGATTAACGTATCAACGTCCTATTCCTTCTGATTATATCCGTTCGGCGAACAGATTGCAATTCCCCGTCTCAAATTCCTTCAATGCCTCCAGCAGCCATTCATTCCTGTTCTTTAGCCAGGAGCGCAGATAGGAAACACTCTCCTCAAAGGTTTTCTCATTCGTTCGGTATAACGGGGAGTCCCTATGCAGCTCCACCGGCCAGATTTCATTATTGCGTGCAAAGGAGTCTCCGTATTCCTCAAGCAACAAATCCATCTGATTTGTACCGGTTGTATTGTCTTGGTACAGATTGACGATCTGCTCCTGTAGCTGCTGATACCGTTCATAAAGCTTTTCATAAAAATCACTGCAATGCATCAGATTTCCAATCCAGCTTAAACTATAATCCTGGGATGCTCCGCCTGTAAATGCCCAAAAGCCCTCATAGCTGTTTTGCGAGGCATTTCCTGTCATTCCATAATTATTGTAAGACAAATAATAGGGTAAGAAGGAAAACAGCCCGATATTACCGCTGGACAGGTCAAAATCCCAGATTGGTCCGGCATAGATTTTATGGTCCTTAATATAAAATCTCGTGGAGCTGGTATTGACATCCATATTCTTGAACAATTCCTGTACAATATAAAAATCAATAAACGAATCGATGTCCACATATTCCTTTATTCTGGAATAATCTCTGCTTTTAATCGCAGCCTCGGCCTCAGAAAGAAACTGTTCCAGCCAGTCACTTTGCTCCTGAGTTAAGGTTTCCGGCGCATCCAGCTTGAAACGGTACAGCTCTGTGCTGATATAGGTGGTATCTTCCTCCGTACGGTTTGCTTCCAGTTCCAGAAGAAATTCCTTCTGGGAGGTATCAATATCAACCCTGTCCTCTCCCGTCTCAACCGGAGTCGTAAGCAGATAATTTCCCTGATACTCTCCATTGAGCCATACATCCACATATCTCGTCTCACAGCTGTAGTCCAGCCCGATATTTTGGGCAAAGTCATATGCCAGCTTATTTCTTAGCAGACTGGTATCCATGAAATTGGCCAAAAGACACCATTTCTTCCCTGCCTTCATTCCCAGAATTCCTTGTGAGGTGCTAAGCTTTATATTATAGGGTTTCTTTGCCAAAGTTGCCGTGCTGTTTCCTCTGATTTTAATCCTGGCCTCAGAATCGGTTATCGTTTCATAGCTGCCTCCATCGGCATCGGCAATCACTATCTTCGCAGCCGTATATTCCTCCTCGGAGATACTTTGGTCAGCCGTAATGAATATCTGGGCGATATCCGTTTCTGAAGCTGCCGGAGTGGCGGCCGCTTCTTCGGTGTCCTTTTCGTCAATATTATTGTAGCTGTCAGCCTGGCCCACGGTGATGATGCATAGAATTATAAAAATAATTATGATTAAGCTTTTGATGATTTTCAATACAGTCAACTTCCCTTTTGTCTATTTGCCCCACTGTTACGTCGATGTTAATCAATGCATCGAATACTTAGAAGCTATTATATCTTCGGATGGGTAAGATAACAACTGATTTCACACAAAAATCACCAATTTGTAACTGTTCAGAGCCAAGCAAAGTCATACAAGGGCATGCCGGTGAATGCTTACATTCATTGGCATGCCCTTGCATGACTTTATTTGGCGGATACGCCACAACGAGGAAACACGCGGTGTTTTCGAGTTTGACTCTGAACAGTTACACCGATTTTATTGCAGCAGCATGGGTCCGCCGCTGCCTTCTTCCACCGAATACTCTACCGAGGTTGCCACATAATCCGTCAGATTTATGGTTTCTCCCTCCTGGGTAACCGCATATACACAATAGGCTCCTGCTGATTTGATTTGGTACGTGATGGTTCGTCCCTTACTGTATTCTGCTATTTTCTGTACTGTACCATCAGTATAATTACAAAGATATATCCCCTCTATCACATAATCCCCAAGCACCCCATCCAGCTTCTCCAGTGTAAAAACTGTATTTTCTTTGGCCTTCACCGCGCCGCCTGCATACTCCCGAAAGACCAGATCGTTGGAGGTATACGCAACCTTTCCCTGTAAGACGGCGGCCTCAGCGGATAAATTAATAATGTAAAAATAATATTCTCCCTGCTCCTTAGCCGTAATAATATTGGAAAAGGCACTGCCCGTTGTATCACTTACCGGATAATACTCGCCGTCCTTTTGATAACCGATTTCAAGCTCTGCTGTGGCTTCACTTTCCAGGCTGATACGGATACTTTCTCCGGACTTTAAGGTCCATCCTCTTTCCTCCTCCGTCGTAAGCAGCATCCTGGTGCCTGAGCCTATTCCGACATTCTCCATGTGGTATCCGGCTTCATCCTTTATTAATGATACGGTTTCTATGCTGTCCGCTCCGCTCCTACCTCCAGTTTTATCTCCTATATTTACTGCATATACACTGATTATGATACAAAGGGTCAGTAGAATTCCCAGGGCCGTTCCAAGATACCTTCTCCTGCTGCTTTCAGGCTGTATTGACTCATTCCCCTTTGACAGGCAATATTCTCTGATACTCCTGGAATCGGGTAAATCCATTCCGGCTACAGCCGCCATTAGTTCCTTCTCTGTCATATTATCAACCACCTTCCTGTTCCAGATAGAACCCTCGTATTTCCCCCAGGGTCCGGTACAGTCTGTTCTTAACAAAGGATTCCTTCACTTTAAGCAAAGCGGCAATCTCCGGTATCGTAAGCTCCATGCTGTAATATAGATAGAATATCTTTCTCGTTAGCTCCGGCTTTGCATTCAGATAAGTACGAACCGTATCAAGGAGCTCCCTTTCCACGGCTCTTTCCTCCAGCCCTATGCTTTCCTCCTCCGCCGGCAGTTCTTCCTCCTGCATATCACTGATACTCAAAGGAAGCATCCGGTTCAGCCTCTGGGCCAGTGTATAATGACGGTATACCTTGCATTTTGCCAGCTTAAGGACAAATTTATCCGGTTTTTTAATATATCCGCTGCCCTTCTTTTGAAGAATCAGATAAAGCTCCAGGTAAATTTCCTGAAGAATATCCTTAATATCCGCCAGCGTCCCGCATTTTGCCAGAACATACTGTAAGGCCAGCTTATAGGTGGATTCATATATTTCGTTAAATATTCCGGTAATCTGCGGATCTGCCAACTTTATCACCTCTATATAGATAGTGTAATATGGGAGAAGTTTAGTTTCAAATAAAAATATTTTATCCAAAATAATTTTCGAAGCAGCCTCTGATTTATGCTGTCATAACCATGGATATGAGCGGAAGAAGAAGCTCTGCAACGATAGTTAAATCTGTGATTGCAGCAAAAACCTCGGAAGCATTTTTCTCTTTCCGAAGGATATGCTGCAGGGAGGCCAGGAAATAATACAGACCTCCAAGCATCCATGCCGCCGGTCTTAATTGCTCATGAAAAAGTGACAATATGGCACAGGCACCCATGCAGGCATTGGCAAAGCCCAGCTCCCGCACAACCGGGTATATCTTCTCATCGGAAGAATTGAATATGTTATTGGCCGTGAAGCCGGGTTTGAATATCTGGGTTATTCCCGCGGTAAATAACCGCAAACCCACTCCCCAAAAAACACACCATTTTATTACCGATGCAGACACATTAAAATCTACACCCCTTGCATAATCAATTATAATACTCATTGCAGGCAATAGATAAAAAAACAGAATGACAGAAATTTCAAATAAGCCTATTTTTCTTTTCATATGATAAGTCTTCTTTCACGTCCGGGCAACATACAGCATCGTATGGTGGCTCGTTCTAATTACCCTTTCCACTTGAAAGCCATGCTTTTGCAATAGCTTAATCAATTCCCGCTTACCATAGCTGTGATAATCACCGCTATCCGACCAACGAAAGGACAGGTTTAACAATACTCGAAAGGGCTGAATTGCATATCCCTCTCCAATCAATAATCTCCCTCCGTACTTTAAAACTCTTCTCATTTCCGTAAGTACCTCCTCCGGATGGGGATAATGATGAAAGGATGCATTGCACACCACCGTATTAAACATATGATCCTCAAAGGGAAGCCTCTGCGCATCCCCTGCTGCGATTTCAGCCCTAGCACCCATTCTTTTCTTACATTCCTCAACCATATTTTCCGATAAATCCACGCCATATAATTCTCTTTTGTTATTTACCAGCCTACAGAGTACATTGCCGTTACCACAGCCCACATCCAACAGTTTTCCTTCGGTCTCCTTTTCTATTTCCTGTAACAGAGCGGGATACATCACCTTTACAAATCTGCCGTCGAAGGAAGCGTCATATTCTGTCGCACTTGTGTCGAAATGTTTTTTAGATTTTTCTTTTACTGCATCATTTTCCATTCTGATTTATCCTTTCCTTATGAATGAATATCATTCATTATTTTGATGAAAAATTAGTTCTCCTAAGAGAACTGTAACGCCCATACATACCTTGGGACATAAACCATGTGGAACAGCTGCCTTTGCTATTCCTCCAATGGCTCACATATTTTACGGAACTATCCGCTAAGCTCTGTATTTATCCAGCAGATCGATTAGAAATTCATAAATTCTCCTGGTCCGCTCCCCGGCATCAATTCTTGTATCAAGTAAGATTCCCAGTTGTCCGTATACACAGCAGGAGGCCAGCATTGCCGAATCCTTTACTATTAATCTGCCCTCCTTTATTTCCTTATCAATTAAAGCCTGGATATAGGGAGTTACCCTTCTGCAAATATTCAAAGACAGACTGTCATGCATGGGCATTGTCTTTTCTCCGTGAAAAGCTTCATAATACGAATTCGTTTTCTCAAGCTCCTGAAAGCTGATCTGTCCGGCTATCTTTTCTTCCAGGGTCAGCTTCGGGTCGGTTATGATTTTCAGCATCTGATCCACGATGCTTTTCGCATATTCATCAATTGCAGCAATAAAAATTTCTTCCTTTGAGGTAAAGTACCGGTAGCACAAGCCCTGTGATATCCCCAGATATTTGGCGATATCAGAAATAGATGTTTTATCATAGCCCTTTTCAATGAAAAGCCTCATGGCTCCATCCAATATCTCCTGCCGCCTTACATCAACGGGTTTGATTGTTCTCATTGCTCAACACCACCTTCCTTGTGATTATAAATGAATATTATTCATTTGTCAATGAATGATATTTATCATTATGGCCTTCACATATGATTCAGCAGATTTATCCTGCTATACTTCTTCAATAAAACAAACTCCCTCTGCATTACCAAGTAAATGAATGATATCCGTATGCATCTGCTTTTTTTCCAAGCGTATGGTTAATAAAACTGCGATTTGGGTCTTACCGCCAAATTCAAGATTCGTTACCTCCAGGTTACTGATTTTCATATTACTGCTTTTCGCATATTTAATGAAGCTGCCCACAAAGGATAACTGCGCAAACTCTATGTATAAATCCATTGCCTTACTCGATGCTGTTACGCGGTTATCCAAATTGTGTAGTACTGCCATTACAAATAAGGTCATTAAGCATCCGATAATTGCACCGATATAAAATCCTATGCCGATTGACAGCCCGACACAGGCGGCAACCCAAAGTCCGGCTGCAGTTGTCAAACCCTTTACTCTGTTGCGTGCAGTTACGATAATGGTCCCCGCGCCTAAAAAGCCTATGCCGCTGACTACCTGCGCCCCCATTCTGGAGGGATCCACCCCCTGATACATATCACAAATATATTGGTTTGTAATCATAACCAGGGCAGAGCCCACGCATACCAGCATATATGTCCGAAATCCGGCCGGTCTGTTCTTTCTTCCGCGTTCAATTCCAAGGATTCCTCCGCAAATAAAGGCTAACAGCAATCGTATAAAGGTTGATGAAAAATTCAATTCTGATAAAAATACCGGCATACTATGCTGCTTCCTTTCTCAAAAGGCCGATCACAAAAATTCATCTTTTACTCATTTGCCTGCATGTATCAGGACTTATTCCGTAAACACTGCGAAAATTCTGACAAAAATAAGAGCAGTTTGTATATCCGATTCTCTTGCTGATATCGACTATCTTCATATTGGTATTTTCCAGATACTCTTTTGCCTTCAGCATTCGATGCTGCTTAATGAATTTTATAAGAGTTGTGCCTGTTTTCTTTCTGAAAATATGGCTTAGATAGCTTGGGGTTAAATACACTTCCCCGGCTATCTCTTCTAACGTAATATCTCTTTGGTAATTATTGTAGATATATTGAATCACATGATCTATGATTTTGCTGTTTTGCTGTTCGTTTTCTTTCACTTCTAATTTATCTATACATTTTTCCATGATTTCTATGATTTTTTCATAGCTGTCACTTTTCATGATTTGCTGCATTTCTGTTTGGAATTCATATCCATTCAGCAAATTTTCGCCAATCGCCTTTAGCATCTCTGAAAGAATATAATTCATATACATTTTGGAAAATCCCTGCCTATAGCGGTATTGCTTACAAAAGAATACTACACATTGGCGTAAGCTATAGGTATCCTTCATCGTTGCATAATAATGAATTCGTTCAATCAGCTCTGAAATATACTCCGAAGCCGGATTCTGAATAGAATCAAACGAAAGCACCGGGACATTTCCGGTAAAAAAGCGCGATTCCTGCAATTCTTCAAAGGCCGCATATTCCGAAATAATATCCATGTAGCTGTTTAATTCCCTGCTTAACAGAACGCAGGAATTAACTGCATATTTGTCAATGATAAAATCATAAATGTCTTTTCCTAAATTAATAAAATCACTGTGCTCTGCTATATAGTCCCTCAAAAATAAAATACTTTGGTACTGATTTATATTTAGATAATCAAAATCCTGATCAACGGCTGATCTTAAGCTTTTTTCAAATATTTCGTTGGAGGTTTCAAAAAAATTATCGCCGGTTTCGATCAGCAGCATTCTGGTATAAGTATTTATATAATTAATATCAATATTGCTTTTATTATTTGTCAGCAGCTTATCCGGTGATATACCATTCAATAGATTAAGGAGAATATAATCTCTTTCGTAATTGCGCTGATTTATATCCTCCTTTAATTCCGATAGGATTTTATTAAATACTCGCTGGAATTCGTCAATATTAACAGGCTTCAGAATATAATCCGATACACCAAGCTTGATTGCTGTTTTTGCATAGCTAAATTCACCATATGCACTGAAAATAACAATCTTTAGTTTCGGCTGCAGTTTCAGTGCACTTTTTGTAAGCTCTAATCCATCCATAAACGGCATCTTAATATCTGTACAGAGTATGTCATAATTTTCATTTTCCATCTTTTCCAAAACGGCCATAGGATTCTCAACAGCGGTGGTCTCAAAAATATCAGCATATTTTCCGAACAAATATTGTATCCCTTGTCTTTCTATCAGTTCATCGTCAACAATGATAACCTTATACATGATATTTCTCCTCCGTTCCATCCGGATATAGCGGACAACGTTTATTCTTTTACCGATCCCATGACTATGCCTGTGACAAAATAACGCTGTAAAAATGGATATATTAATAATAACGGAACCGTTGATACTACTATTTTTGCAGCGTTCATTGCACGGTTCGACAGCTTTGACATTTCCTCCAGCATCTCCGGATTTGTGCTGTACATTTCAGAGAAGTCTATGGTTAATTGCTGTATATAAGTTTGCAAAGGATATTTTGCTGCTGTATTAATATAAATAAGTCCACTGAAATAATCGTTCCAATGAGTAACAACACAAAACAGAGTGATGGTGGCAATGGCAGGCAGCGAAACCGGCAGGTATACCTTAAACAAAATCTCCCAGACATTGGCTCCATCAACTGTTGCAGCTTCCTCCAGCGACTTTGGAACCGCTTTAAAAAAATTCATCATTAAAATTACATCAAACACCGGTACCGCATGTGGAAGTATTAAGGACCAAATCGAATTGACCAGGTGCAAATTCTTAACCACAATATAAAGCGGAATTGTCCCGCCGTTAAATAACATGGCAATTATTAAGAAGGTCATATATATATTACGGTGCTTAAATTCACTTTTTATTTTCGACAGCGGATATGCCATTAGTATAATCAATGTCAGGTTTACGGAAACACCGGCCAGCACTCGAATAACTGAAATATAAAATGAACGCCAGAACTGGCTGTCCTCCAGTATTTTAATATAGGATGATAAATTAAAGCCTACGGGCCAAAACCAAACCATGTTTCCTGTTGCTGCCGACTGATTACTAAATGATATTGCCACCGTATTAGCTAATGGCAGCAGGCATGCCAGTGAAAACAGAATAATTACGATCCATATTATGAAGTCAGCAATAATCCCGCCGAAGCTTTTTCTTATGCATTTATTCATATTCCATTTTCCCTCCCTAAAAAATTTGATAATTGGCAAGCTTCTTAGATAACAAATTCGAAGACATGATTAATATAAAACCAATCACCGATTTCATTAAGCCTACCGCTGTTGCCAGGCTGTACTGCATATCGATTAAGCCGACACGATATACATAAGTGTCAATAATATCCGCAGTTTCATAAACCAGGGGATTATATAAATTGAATATTTGGTCAAACCCCGCATTTAATACCTTTCCTAAGCTAAGCGCAGTCATTAATACGATGGTAGGCGCAATACCGGGTAAGGTTACATGAAGCATTTTATGAAACCGATTCGCTCCGTCCAGGGAGGCTGCTTCATATAACCCCGGATCGATGGAGGTCAAGGCAGCAAGATATACCACCGAATCAAAGCCGAATTCCTTCCAGGTTGACGTTAAAATGATAATCGGCCGAAACCAGGTGTTGCTTGCAAGAAATATAACAGGGTCGCCTCCAAGCATTTGAATGATATAGTTAACCGGACCGGTATAGTCAAAAATATTTCTTACTACCGTTGCAAGCACTACCCAGGATAAAAAATGCGGCAGATACACCAGGGTTTGTATCGTCTTTTTTGCGGCCTTTAACCGAATTTCATTCAATAATAATGCAAATCCGATTGCGACAATTAATCCTACGATTATTTTTAATACTGCTATTATCAGGGTATTTGCAAAAATCAATTTACTGTCCGGTAAGCTGAATATGTACTTGAAGTTGTCCAGCCCCACCCACTTTGACCGAAAAAATCCTTTTGCAGGAACATAGTTTTGAAATGCCATAATTAATCCAAGCATCGGTAAATAGGAAAATATCAGTAATGCAACTGTTCCGGGCGCCAGCATCAGATGATAATTTATCAGTTTAAATTTATTCTTCCGCATTAAAATTCTCTTCCTTTTTTATTATAATAAGCATTTAATCAGTTTAGGGTATGTCCGAAAGCAATCGTACTGCCTTGCTTAAATATCAGGCTGAATATTAAGCGATATTTATGCAGGGCAGTACCGGCTGAATAAATATTTTATTCTAATTATCTTGCATTCACTGCCTGCGTAACTTCCTCTGTGATCTGATCGCCGCCCTGTGATTTCCACTGAGCTACAAACTCGTCAAAATAGTCAAGTGATTTTTCTCCGACAATTATTTTCAACAGGGTCTCTTCTTCCAGCTTCTGCAGATTTGCCCATTTCAGCGGCATACTGTCCGTTGTTCCAAAATATACCGGGTCCACAGCTTTTAATCTTTCATCCTCGGCCGCGGCTGCTCCAATCATTCTTGCGGTATAGGTTTTCCACTGGTCTCCCGTGGCATTTTCCGTGTCTGTAAGATATCCTGAAATGGTTTCATATAGGCCGTATTCAAAACTCATCAGGGATTTCGGATCAATTGTTCCGTCGAGTGCGTCCTGTAAATTGTTATGTGAAATCGATACCGCATCATTATAATCTATATTAATGCTTAATGGATTCGCCATTGCATGTACACCTGTTTCAGTCTGATATGTTGTCAGTTCATTATCCTTTGAATCCTGATAACGATTATAATCAAAGATTAAGCTGACACTTTTTGCCGCGATTTCGGGATATTCAAATCCCTTTCTTACCACAATATATTTACTGCACGGATTCTGCGAATAATAAGTTAATTCACCGTTTGAGTCCAGCGGGCATACATAAGGAACCCATTCGACATCTTGATTAATATTATAGGAATCTCCTCTTGGCAGCCACCAAGGTCCGAATGCCGCGCCGGCTGTGCCGTTAACGATCAAGGAGGTAACATCATCATATTCTCTGACTGCAAACTGAGAATCAATCAGTCCCTTGGAATACCAATCGGATAATACACCCAATGCCGACTTCATTTCCTGTGCAGTGGAACCATAATATATTTCTCCGCTGTCATTCTTCAGCCATTGCTTGGGATATGCGAAGAAAGAGGCAAATATCGGATCCCAGGTATATGCTCCGCCATAATTGCCTGCCACCGAAGGAAGCCCGACCAGGCCGATTGTGTTCCCGGCACCGTTTCCACCCGGATCCTTTGTTACAAATTCTGTTAATATTTTTTCGACATCTGCCAGGGTCTTTGGTTCTTCCAGCCCCAGCTTGTCCATCCAGTCCTTTCTAAGCCAAAGTAATTTATTGCTGCCTTCAATCGATGTACCCGGTATTGCCATGATTTTACCGTTATATGTTACCATTTCCTGACATCTTCCGTTGTAGGAATCATAAATTTCCTTTATTTTATCGCTTAAACAATTATTATAGACATCCGTTAAATCCTCGATCATATCATTCTCAATCAATTGGTCAAGGGTGGACAAATCATTCACTATCATAATGTCAGGAATTTCTCCGCTTGCAATTGCCAGCGATACCTTCTGATTATATGCATCAGTCGTATTAGCTTCAAAAACATTTTCGTTTTGAATATTAAGCTTATCAAGTAAATATCTGGTATAGCCGTTGTTTTCATAGGTATCACCGTCCGCCATACGTGCTTCGGCAGTTGTTTCCTTCGACATGGTATAGGTAATTGTCTCAGGATATTTTCCAAAGGGCGTTGTCTTTGCCTCCTGCATCGCTTTCTCCGAAGAGGACATTTCTGTTCCAGTGACTGCATTCTGCTTTGTATTACCCTCGTCGCTTCCGCTCTTGCCGCAGCCAATAGTTCCACTTGCCAAAGTGAAAGCCAATAGCCACGCAATCAAGATTTTTTTTCTTTTCATAAAAATTCTCCTTTCATTTTTTGCACCCTCATACAAAATAATTTCAAGCCTTCGCTTGTATATTTAGTATAATTGCACAATAACGTCGGGTAAATATCACATTTTTTTGATATCTATTTGTTTTTTATGTTTCTTCCATGAAGAAACAGTATATTGATATTTTTTCTATAATAAGGATTTACTTTTTCATGTTATTGTTTACAATTGGTACCGTAACGGTAATATTTGTTCCGACATTAACGATACTGTCGATATTTACTCCGTACTCTTCACCAAAATATAGCTTAATACGTTCATTCACATTTTTTAGACCATAACCCTTGGAATCAACATCGAGGAGCTTTCCGGCAGTATCCTTTTCTATGCCGGGTCCATTATCCTTAACTGCAAATGTGATTACATTACCGCATATCCCCGCACTAACCTGTAATATTTTATTGCCGTTTATCTTGCAATCGAGTCCATGCTCAATTGCATTTTCAACAATAGGCTGTAATAGCAATTTAATGATATGATACTGATATATCTCCTCGTCAATATCATATACGGCGATAAAATTGCCATTGTGCAGTATTGATTGAATTTCTATATAAGACTTCGTATTTTCTAATTCTTCCTTAATACTGATTATATTCTTTCCCCCATTCAATGCCGTACGGTAAAAATTAGCAAGTAACTGTGAGGTCCTGCTAATCTCATCCGCAGAAATCATAATCGCCTTCCAATTGATGGAAGAGAGAACATTGTACAGGAAATGCGGATTTATCTGTGCCTGTAATGCCCGCATCTCCGCCTCCTTTTCTTTCAATTTACTATGGTACACTTCATTGATTAAGGTATCTATTTCCTGTATCATATAGTTAAAGCTTCTGATAAGCTCGCCGATTTCATCTTTATCATTGCTGGTAATTACGTTTTTAAATTCCTTTTCATTCATATACTTCATATTCAAAGATAATAATTCAATTCTTTTTACCATAATATTTGAAAAAATAATACTGAATACAAAAAGCATTACAATGCATATTGCAATCGCAAATAGAACCGCCTTAACGATAATGCTTACATCGAAATCCAAGGTAGCAATGGGTTTATAGAATACTACCTTCCAATTTGACACACTCAGCGCCTTATCCATAATTAAGTAATTCTCTTCATTCGTAGAGGATGCAACTTCCAGCTGCTCTGAAGAAAGTTCATACTGCATATTATCCTCCGTAAAATTATTGTAGCTATAAATAACCTGCCCTCTGCTATCGGCAACGAATAATCCATAATTCTCGGTAATTTGCTTCAGCTCATTAAAAATATTATCATTTTTCAAATACATGCAAAGGTAATTGGATACAGAATTTTTATCGCTGATTAATTTACGAAAAATAAATATTCTTTTATTATCATAAATCCATGTATTTTCATAATTTTCACTGATGCCGGAAAACCACTCTTTGTCATAGAGTTCCTCTAAGGGCAGAACTGTAGTCCCATGCCTGACCAGGTTACCGCTGTTATAAACTGTTATCTGGATAATATCAGGCTGTAAATACATCATGGAATTAAAATTAGGCTTAATAATATAGGTATAATTATAATACAGCTCATAGTTATTATCCTTATAGTCACTATTCAAGGCATTCATAATATTCTTGTCAAATGAAATATAATCAGAAACACTGTTAAACTTGTCCATTAAGCTGTCCATACGCCCCACGGCCTGGGAAAAGGAATGCTTGATTAAATTATCTGCCTGTTCTACTAGCAGGGCTTTTGACTGCTGGTAGGAATGAATTCCCAGAATCATGATCGGTATAATACTAAGAAGTATATAGGAGATCAAAAGCTTCCTTCGAAATTTCATATCCCGGTATTTTTGAATGATATAATTAAGCATTTTTCCTATCCCTTTACAATAAAATTTATTTCTGGCCTTAAAATGTATTATAAAAATCATTTCAATATCCTATACGCTTCGCTTTGCAAAAATCAGCAAACCTAACAGTTCGGCCAGTATTTAAAAATTGTATATAATTTAACCGTCCATGTCAATTAATACCCATCCATGCGGCCTTGAAGGATAAATCTCCCCTGCCATTATGGCATACAGCAACAGCAGTTTTTGCGTTTTGTGTGCATCGCGAGGCGTGTTATTATTCCCGCAACTGCTGCTTTTTGCAGGGGAGTGAACAGTAACTACATCCGCATTTAAGGCAGGATATGAGGTCTGCCTGACTTGACTGCAAATACGGTCAATGCTATAATAAGCGTACCCTCGTACAAAATAGTTTTATTTATCTGTGAGAAAGGAAACATATGCGTACGAATTATCATACCCACACCTGCCGATGCAGGCATGCAATAGGAACAGAACTTGATTATGTAAATGAAGCTGTAAAGAAGGGATTGTCCATTCTTGGTTTTTCAGATCACGGACCCTACAAGAACAACCGTTATGGTTTACGAATGGATTATCGGGATTTGCAGCCATATATTGCTGCAGTTAATGAGTTAAAGATTAACAGAAAAAGTGAAATCACAATCCATTCAGGATTGGAAATAGAATATGATCCGAGAGAAGAAGACTTTTATAAGGAATTGCTGATAGATCACGGCTTGGATTATTTGGCTCTGGGACAGCATTTTTATATTTCGGATGAAGGGCAGGCAATTAATATTTATTCTATAACAGATACCTCCCAATATATCGATTATGCTAATTCAATAGCAGCTGCAATGGCCAGCGGATATTTTAAGTTTGCTGCTCATCCGGATATCATGTTTGTTAATAATTTCTCCTGGGACAAAAACTGTGAGAAAGCATGTGATATCATAATCTCTGAGGCCGATGCCCATAAATATATTTTAGAGTTTAATGCAAATGGATTTCGGCGCGGTATCCATGAATTTATTGACGGAAGCCGTCTTCAATATCCTCACGATAGATTTTGGAATAAGGTTGCGCAAACTTCAATTCCGGTAATAATCGGCTCTGATTGTCATGAACCCGGGCAAGTATGGGATGAGGTAGTGGAGCATGCCTATGCAGCTGCCAAAGCAATCAACCTGAATATTATTGATAGGATATTATAACTGTACGGAATCTACATGCTAATAGCAAAAGGAGCTGTATCAAACAGCTCCTTTTGCCTGCTCATAACCTGATTTATATTGATTTTACATAAT
Organism: Bacillota bacterium; assembly: GCA_023407175.1. The sequence continues at coordinate 88,677 of JAEYMU010000014.1, read as the reverse complement.
AATTCACCGGCTTTCCTTTTTTGGCAACCGGTCCCTCTATTCTTGATTCATATTGGTCAGCTTTGCGGCCTGGTCGGCTGCGATAAGGCTGTTAATGAATTCGTCCAGGTCACCGTTCATCACATCATCAATCTGGTATACGGTAAGCTTGATCCTATGGTCGGTTACACGTCCCTGGGGAAAGTTATAGGTTCTGATTTTCTCGGAGCGGTCACCCGTACCCACCTGGCTTCTTCTTGCCTCCGCTTCTGCATTCTGGGCTTTCTCCAACTCCAGATCATACAGCTTGGCGCGAAGCACGCGGATTGCCTTATCCTTATTCTTTAGCTGTGATTTCTCATCCTGGCAGGAGATTACAATGCCGGTCGGTATATGGGTCAGTCTTACCGCAGAGTCGGTGGTATTAACACACTGTCCGCCATTACCCGAGGAACGAAATACATCGAATTTACAGTCATTTAAATCCAGCTCCACATCCACTTCCTCTGCCTCAGGCATGATTGCTACTGTTGCCGTCGAGGTATGGATACGTCCACCTGATTCCGTCACGGGAACACGCTGCACGCGATGGACACCGCTCTCATATTTCAGCTTGGAATATGCGCCCTTGCCGTTAATCATGAAGATTACTTCCTTAAAGCCACCAATTCCATTCTCATTCAGGTTCATCATATCAATCTTCCAACGGTTACGCTCTGCATACATGACATACATACGGTATAGCTCTGCCGCGAATAACGCCGCCTCATCACCGCCTGCTCCGCCACGGATTTCTACGATAACATTCTTATCATCATTGGGGTCCTTGGGCAGAAGCAGAATTTTAAGCTCTTCCTCTATTTTTACAATTCTCTGCTTGCATTCGCTAAGCTCTTCCTTTGCCATCTCGCGGATTTCCTCATCGCTTTCCTCATCAAGCATGGCAAGACTTTCCTCGATACTGGCCGAAGTAGCTTTATACTCCTTGTATTTTTCAACGATGTCCGAGAGATCGGAATGCTCCTTCATTAACTTTTTATATCTGTTCTGGTCATTCATGATATCAGGATTGAACATTTCGGCTTCAATTTCCTCAAACCGCCTTAAAAGATCCTCCAGCCTATCAAACATAATTACCTCCATTCTGCCTCATGGACATGCCCAAGGGCAGCTTAATACCAAAATATTTTATAAATTTGAGAACCAAAATCCCCTTGGTCACAAATTTCTTGCAGTCACTACTCTGTCATGACCGCTCAAATCCTTCCTTATACTGATGTCGGCAAAGCCTTCCTGTGTGAGAATTTGTTTCACTGCTTTTCCCTGGTTATAGCCGATTTCAAGCAGCAGCCGGCCGTTAGGCCTTAGATGCTCCCTTGACTGTGCGGCTATCCTGCGATAAAAGCGCAGTCCATCCTCATCCCCGTCCAGTGCAAGCACCGGCTCGTGGTCCTTTACCTCTGGCATCAGTGTCTCTATCTCTCCGGTTGGTATATAGGGCGGATTGGATACGATAATATCATAGCTGCCTTCCACCCGCTCAAGCAAATCACTTTGAATGAATTCAGTCCTTGCCCCAAGCCTTGCCGCATTATCTGTGGCAACCTTAAGTGCCTTGGGAGAAATGTCGGTTCCTGTAGTCCTTGCCGGCTTCCCCAATCTGGCTATACTTATGATAATACACCCTGAGCCGGTGCATAGATCCAGCACAGACCTGCCTTCGCAAAGCTTTAAGGCCTCCTCTGCGAGAATTTCCGTATCCTGCCTTGGAATAAGCACATCGGGTGTTACCGCAAATTCAAGCCCCATGAATTCCTGTGTTCCTGTAATATATTGCAGCGGAATATGTTCTGCCCGGCGTTTTATAAGCTCCATATAGTACAGGCTCTCTGCCTCCTCTGCTCTCTTATCCTCATTGAGCAGATACGCCGTCCTATTCATATGAAAGGCATGAGAGAACAGATACCAGGCATCCAGCTTAGCATCTGCAATCTCATGCTCTGACAGGAGCTTACAGGCCTTTTGATACAATTCCTGATAAGTGCCCATGTTTTTCCTCATTCCTAACCGGTCTGTTAACCGCCTTCCGGCATTGATTCCATGAACAGCAGTCCGATCTATTTTGCGTCTGCGGATCTTTCCGTTCTGTCATCATCAAAGAATTTATCCAGGGCCTTTAAAATCTCATCATCCTCTTCCTCTCCCTTGGAGGATTTGCTCTGAACGGGAATAACCTTATCCTTATAGGGAGCATCTGACTTCTGGACAGTCTGCTTAGCGGCTTGCTTTGGCTGCTTCCCATTACTGACCGGCACAGCCTTCTCCTCCGGCTTTGCAGTTGAATTCTTTTTATTTGACTGTACCTGCTTTGCATTTGTACTCTTGGTTGTTTGATTTTTGATTTCAGCCTTTTTCGCTTTCCTGGAATCCTTCTTTGATTCTTCAAGGAAGGCTCTCCAATCAAATACGGCTCCTACCGATTCAATTGCAACCTCAATCATGGAGTCGTCAGGCTCCTTTGTTGTCAGACCCTGCATCCACAATCCCGGTTTGCTTAAGGCATCAACAAGCTTGCTCTCGCTCTTGCCTGCAAGACGGATAAATTCGTAGGAAACACCGGCAATAATCGGTACCAGCAATACTCTGGATAATATCTTCCAGACCAGATTCCCGGTCGGAATTATCATAAATACCACCAAGCTGATTAAAATAACCAAAAGCATGAAGCTTGTACCGCAGCGTTTGTGCTGCTTGGAGTGACGTCTAACATTCTCCACCGTCAATTCGCAGCCATTTTCCAGACAGTTTATCGTCTTATGCTCTGCCCCATGGTACATGAAGGTTCTTTTGATTTCCGTCATCAGAGATGCCAGCATAACATAGCCGATGAATATTCCAAGACGTACAATACCTTCAATCAGATTCAATACATAATTATTGCTGACTACCTTGGATAAAAGCTGCATTAAAAGCACCGGAAGCACCATGAATAATGCCACCGACAAAACAATGGAAATCAATACGGCAAATACCATCAACAGGGTCGTATTGTCTTCCTTTTTCGCTGCTGTCTTCTCTTCCTTCACTTCTTCTACCGCTGCTGCTTTATGGATATCTGTAACTTCCTCTATTTCAAAATCATTATCAATATTGGAGGTCTTCCCCGGCTTCTCTTTTTTCTTCTTTTTTGGCTCTACCTCTTCCTCTTCAAAGAAGCTTGCCGAATAATTCAAAACCTTGACCCCAATTACCATTGAATCCACAAAGGCCAGTATTCCACGGAAAATAGGAAGCTTAAACAATTTAACCTTATCGGAAAAATCTTTGTGAATGTTTTTTTCCACCGCAATTTCATTATTTGGTTTACGGACTGCTACGGCGTACTCTTCCTTGTTCTTCATCATGACGCCTTCCATGACAGCCATGCCCCCAATACCTGATGGTCTCATTTTTACCTCCGTTTCTGCGCATATCTTTTGCGCATCTGAATATGTGCCGGGGGATACCACGGACGCATATCTATGAAGTTGAAAGTGGCTTTCTTTCAACCCTGTAAATCCGATGCCGCTTACGGCATCTTTTACCTGCCAATTTATTCTTGCTTTAAAGCCTGTTGTGTAAACGAAACAATACTGAGCTGTTCTGCTGTTTTCCTTTATTTAAAAATAGGCTGAGGAAGTAAACCTCAACCCAATTTTTAACGTTTTTAAATTTCATACCAGATATATTGGCCAGTCCTTATTTATCCTGACTTAAACCATACTTACGGTTGAACTTATCAATAGCACCGCGTGCAGCAGTTGCTTTTTGCTGACCTGTATAAAATGAATGACATTTGGAGCAGACTTCAACATGGATGTCTTCCTTCGTTGATCCTGTTACAAATTCGTTACCGCAGTTGCAAACAACCTTAGCCTGATGATATTTGGGATGGATTCCGTCTTTCATGTTTTCACCTCTTTACTATCGGATAGTTTATATTGATTAATATAATAAATGGATATTATAATAATTTCAATCTATAAACAGCTTTATTATTATAGCATAGGATTTTTTTTTATGCAATACCCCAATGATAAAATTGCGTGACCGCCTGCAAAAACAAAGACTGCCGCAGAAAAGCTCCTTTGCTTTTATCACACGGCAGTCTTTGTTTATTATGCTAATTGCCTCTCTCTGTCGGAAGCCGTCAGCAGACCTTCTTCAATTCTGTAAAAGTCATGAATGCAGGTATTGGCAGATGCATTGCAGTCATAAAGCTGATCGAAGGTAAATCCGTTTTTGCGGTATATCTCATAAATCTTGGTCAGCAGGTCCCAGTGCCATTCCGGTTCCGGGCTTCTGTGAAATTCAAGCTCCGAACCGGGATTTGGTATCCAGGCTCCCGCAAAGCAGATGATTCCCTTGGAGGCCAGGTATTCCACACCTTCCAGGGTAGAGCGCTTCGGCTCGATGCCGGCAACAATATTGGAACGTACCCTTCCATGACCGAATACCTTCGCCGCATGCTCAAGGGCTGCTTTCCAGTTATCCCAGCCCCCGCTTAATAATTCCTTGCCGGGACAGATGCTTTTGAAAATATTCTTATCCCATAATTCAATATTGATAGCAAGGGTACGGTATCCTGCCTCCTTATAACGGTCTATGATACTATGATCCTCGGGAGCCCCGATCACCGCCGTCCCGTTAAAATCACTCAAGTCGGTTTCCTGCTGGATTGCTTCCGCCACATCAAAATAATAATCCATCTCGCGGTGCTCCGGTATAAAGCCTCCTGTCAGAGTCACATGATGCCTTCCCGGCTCCTGGTAAGCCAGATTAACCGTCTCCGCTATCTGCTTCGGATATTTCCATTGGATTCCTTCCACCTCGGCATAGGTGTCCTTTGTCGCATTGATATTGCAGTACAGGCAGTCCAGCCCCTTTTCCTTCAGGTGGCATTCATTGCTGTAGGTTACAAATACGACTCCCTCATGATTGTATACCGCAATATTCTTCATCTCTACACCGCTGCTGGTTTTATGCTTGTAATATTCCGGCCGGTGCAAGAAGTCAATGTCAAACACCTTATTCCCATTCTCTGTGAGTATATAGGAGCCCTTATCATACCCAATAGAAAATCTGGACTTCCGGTAGGAATAAAAGGGAAACAAAAAGCCGTTGGGAGAACGAAAGCCCACCGGATGCGCTATCCCTGCGTGTGGCTCCTTATCATATTCGAACATGCCATGAACCTCTTCCTGGTATTTTCCCCCGATGTCCGCATTCCTTAATAATTCATCCACCTCTTTTGTAATGCGTATTCCCTCTACGGTCACTTCATTTTTCAACCGCACCTCTTCATATAAACTATCCTTTACGCTCATATCAAATCCCCTTTTCAATATCATAATTATATTTCTCTAATTTATTTGCTTATTATCGAAAATGCCGTATCGCTTCAATACGACCTTACCGAACAGCCGGATCAGCCGGTCAGACAAATAACCCATCAAACCCAGGGTTAACAGGCCAATAAAAATCCAATCGGTACGGAAATATAATCTGGAGGTGTAAATCATAAATCCAATTCCTTCTTTTGCCGCCAGCATCTCGGCTGCGACAATTGAGGTGAACGCACCTCCAAGTGCCAGGCGAATGCCTGTAAAAATATGAGGTACCGCAGACGGTATCAGCACATAAGCTATAATCTGCAATTCCGATGCTCCCAGGGATCTTGCCGCCTGAATTCTCGTCTTGTCAACGCTCAACACCCCCGTAATGGTATTGATCAGCAGCACAAATATCGTGGCATACATAATCAGGACCACCTTTGATTTTTCTCCGGCTCCAAACCAAATCAAAAACAAGGTTATAAAACCGATTGCGGGAATGAAACGAAGGAAATCAATCAAGGGTTCAAAAATACAGCGAAGGATTTTAATCCGTCCGATAATCAAGCCAATGGGGATTGAAACAAGCATCCCAAGCCCCCAGCCTGACAGTACCCTTTTGGAACTGATCAAAATATATTTGACAAGGGTTCCGTCCAGTATTATCTCCTTTGCACCTAATATGGTTTCTAAAGGACTCGGCATAAAATCCGACGTATAATTGAGCGACGCCAGCCCCCAAATTCCAAATATAATAGCCATTGCCAGAATTCCTTTATTCGCCAAAACCCAGATGTATTTGTTGATGCTACGGCCGATTTTAATATATCCCTTTTTGCTGCCTTTTTCCTGGATTGCCTCATTTACAATTTCTTTAGGTTCATTTATGATTTCTTTGGGTTTCACAGTTGTAATTACTGTTTCCATATGAGCTTCCTCCTTTCTACCGATGGTTTATGGACCTTTCCAATCAGCTTATATATTTGCGCCAAAGTCAAAATGTGCCTGCACCTGGCCGAACAGTTCACCAAATTCAGGTGAAGATATCTTTCTGGGATAGGGTAAATCCACCTCATAAATTTTATAAATGTTTGCCTGCGGCGCAACTGACATAATGCTTATCCTTTGCCCTAAAATAATGGCTTCTGTAATATCATGCGTTACAAAAACAATGGTTTTCTTCGTCTGCTTCCAGATTCTTACCAGCTCATTCTGCATAATTCCCCTGGTATGGGCATCCAAAGCTCCAAAGGGTTCATCCATAATCAATATCTCTGAATCATTCGCAAGGCTTCTTGCGATCTGGACCCTCTGCTTCATTCCTCCGGATAGCTCGCCAGGATATTTATTTTGATGCTTCTCCAGCCCCACCAGCTTAATATACTCGGTGGAAATCGCCCTGCGGTCCCTGGCCTTCATTCCCTTCATACAAAGTCCGAATTCCACATTTCCCTTCACCGTCAACCAGGGAAATATAGCCGAATCAGCATTCTGAAATACCACTCCTCTGTCACGTCCGGGTTTTTTTATCTCCCTGCCGTCCAGGGTTATGCTCCCCGAGGTTTTTGATATGAAGCCTGCGATGATATTCAGCAGTGTGGATTTTCCACATCCGCTCGGACCCAGCAGGATGTGGAATTCTCCTTCCTTGATCTCTAAACTTACATCCTTGATTACATCATAACTGTCCTTACTTCCGCTCAGGTTATCTGCATAATTCTTTGAAACATTGCTGATACGGATTCCTGTCTCATTTGCCGTGCTCATATTTACCGCCTCCGCCCTTAAGCTAATGCATCCGATTATTCCGTATAGGTAATCGTATCTGGAAATACGGCTTTTAACGGCTCCAGATAGAAATAATCTTTTACATTGAAATCAAATTTTACCAGCTCATTTTCAATCGACCACTTTGTGACACTGTCCAACTGGTCCGCATCCTCCTGGCTGAAACGGATATCAAACTCCGCATCTCCCAATGCCTTCGCGATATTTTCCACCGGAATATTAAAATTATCCTTTACAATCTCCGCAGCCTTACCCGGATCTGCATTGATCACGTCAACTGCTTCCTGCAGGGCCTGCAGCAGCCTCTGGATACCTTCGCTGTTCTTTTCCAGATAGCTTTTCTTCAGCATAAGGAAGCCCCGTGGTGCGAATCCGATCAGATTGTAGTCTCCAAGACTGACTCCTCCGAGTTCAACTATCTGATCGCTGGTGTCTCCGCCTGCCCAGATTGCATCGGCATCCCCGGATTTCACAAGAGCCAGGCCCTCGGCAGTACTGCTTATATAAAGAGGATTGACGCTGTCCGGATCGATACCGTATTGTTTAAAGGTCTGGGCCCAGATGTATTCATTTACCGTTCCCTTCTGAACTACTACCGACTTCCCGGCCAGATCCTCCACCTTTTTTATGCTGCTGTCCAGCGCATACAGCTGGGCTCCGCTCAATTTATTGCCTGCAATAAATGAGATAAACTGCAATTCGCTTTCTCCTCCAAGGCGGCTGATTGCTGCAAAATCCATTGCTTCTCCCAAATCTGCCTGGTCAAGCTGCACCGCATTGATTGTATCAATTCCGTATGCGTATACCTGAAACTCTGCTTTAATATTGTATTTCTCTAAAATTCCTTCATTCTGAGCAACCCAGAAGGGGTATGCAAAGGTTCCGGAGTCCACTGCTACATTGATTTCGAAGGGCTCTTCCGTGTTAGAAGCAGCCGGCTCGGTCACAGACACGTTACCGCCGCTTTCCTTTTCGGCTTCATTCACGGCATCTGCAGCTTTTTTTGATCCGCAGCCCCCAAATAAACCGATCACAAGACTCATAATTAGCAAAATCACAGTAATTTTATTTCTTCTTTTTTTCATGGCAATATCCTCGCTTTTTTATAATTTATAATTTTGAAGACCTATTATCAAATCGACCGATATCCTACCATCCCTGATAACAAAAATCCCCCATATAACCTTCATTGATAAATTTTAACTTCTTCTTCATTTATACACCCTTCCGCATATCACAAGTCTGCTTGTAATATGCACCAATAAATAGTTTGAAAGGTACTTTCAAACTTTCCCTCCCAGGTTGCCACACAAAGCAAAAAGGCTTTGAAACACAGTTATTCTGTGTTCAAAACCTCCAGTTATTCCAGTCAGTTATATTATATATATGCTTTATATGTTTTACTTTCCTTTTGTATACATTATATTCTCTGATCTGAAAATATGTATTTATAATATAACTATTGATGTAATTTTTGGCTGTCTTTGGGGAATATACATTTTTCAATAGTTATTATCATATTACATATTTAATAAATATGTTTTATATGATTTTTTTCATTATAGATGAATACTTAAAAACAATCCATACTTTTTATAATATAGAATATATAACATAATTATTATATATTTTTGCAAAGCTTTTTCTATTTCATAGGACATATTTTCCCATGGAATAACGACAAAACCGGCCGGATGCAAAAATCACTTTCTGCTTCCGCCGGTTATCTGTTTAAAATACAATCTTTGTTTTCTTAATTGTCTCAATAAATTCAATATTAGTCTTTGTGCGAAGGAACATATCGATAATACGTTCCAGGGCCTCGTCGGATTTTAGGCCACCCAGTGCCTTACGCATGAGATAGGTAGCTTCCATCTCCGGCTGTGAAAGCAGAAGATCATCCCTTCTGGTACTGGAGCGCTGCAGATCGATTGCAGGGAAGATACGCTTTTCCGATAAGCTGCGGTCAAGCACCAGCTCCATATTACCGGTTCCCTTAAATTCCTCAAATACCACATCATCCATTCGGCTGCCGGTTTCCACCAGCGCCGTAGCAAGTATAGTAAGGCTTCCTCCCTCACGCATATTTCTCGCCGCACCGAAGAATTTCTTAGGCATGTGGAGTGCTGCGGGGTCCAAACCACCGGAGAGCGTTCTTCCGCTGGGCTGCACCGTCAGGTTATAAGCTCTTGCCAATCTTGTGATACTGTCCAGCAGTATAATAACATCCTGCTTATGCTCCACAAGACGCTTTGCACGCTCAATTACCATTTCCGATACCCGTTTATGATTATCCGGCAGCTCGTCAAAGGTGGAATAGATTACCTCAACATTTCTGCCTTCAATTGATTCCTTGATATCCGTTACTTCCTCCGGACGCTCATCAATCAACAAAATGATCAGCTTCATGTCCGGATGATTCTTGGTGACCGCCTTGGCGATCTGCTTGAGCAGCGTCGTCTTACCAGCCTTGGGCTGGGATACGATCATACCTCTTTGTCCCTTGCCGATGGGAGAAATCAAATCCACCATACGCATTGCAACCCCGCTCCCCGGCGTCTCCAGATGGAGGCGGTTATTCGGGAAAATAGGGGTCAAATCCTCGAAGCGCTTGCGCTTCTGGGCCTCATTGGGATGGAAGCCGTTCACTGCCTTTATATATAATAATGCACTGAATTTCTCATTCTGATTGCGGATTCTCGTATTGCCTGCAACAATATCACCTGTTTTCAAATTAAAGCGTCTGATTTGCGCCGGTGATACATAGACATCATTTTCTCCCGGCAGATAATTATCACAGCGGATAAAGCCATAGCCGTCTGGCAGCACCTCCAAGATACCCACCTTGGTCTCTCCGCTGTCCAACTGGTCCATTTCTCCCTGTGCGGCGGCGGGCCTTCTTTCTTCTCTGCCGGCAATCTGTGCCTGCTCCGCTTTCATCTGCTCCTCTTTGATCTGCTCGTTATTTACCGGTACTTCCTTCCTTGGCCGGATCGCTGTCTGCTCATTTCTTATCCTCTCCGTCTTTTCTTGTTCCGCCGGAGTATCCGCAGGCTTTTGCTGTTCTTTTACCTGTTCTTCGTTACGGTTATTTGAGTCAGACTTTTTCAGGCTCTCTATCAAGTCGCTTTTCTTAAGTGCAGTAATATTCTTTAGTCCTTTTTCCTTTGCCAGCTCCCTTAAGTTAGCAAGAGTCATTGAATCATACTGATTTTCCATGCATACGCTCCTTTGGTTTGTTTTGATTGGATTCTCTTACGGAATGTGATATAGAGATGAATCAGAATTTATTTGAGAAATATATCCATAGATTATCCTTGATTGTATTCCTTTATTATACAACTTCATGATAAAAAAAGAAAGCATTTTATTTTCTTGATTTACCTATTTTATAGTGATATGATAACTTTGATTTCGCTATGAATACGTTTTACCATCCAAATGGTCATAATTCTTTACTTTTACCTGTTAAATATTACTACTGGAGGCGGCTATGAGCACGAATGAACAAGCGCTAAAATTACACGAGGAATGGAACGGTAAGCTGGAAACCACAGCCAAGTGTAAAGTAAAAACAAGAGAAGACCTTGCAATTGCCTATACTCCTGGTGTTGCCGAGCCCTGCCGGGTTATCGCACAGGATAAGGAGGCTGCTTATAAATATACTATCAAGGCCAATACCATCGCCGTAATTTCGGACGGAAGCGCAGTCCTTGGCCTGGGAAATATCGGACCCTACGCCGCTATGCCGGTCATGGAGGGCAAGGCAGTGCTTTTTAAGGAATTTGGCGGAGTGAATGCGGTTCCAATCTGCCTTGATACACAGGATACCGAAGAAATTATTAAAACAATCGCCGCAATTGCCCCGGCCTTCGGCGGTATTAATTTGGAGGACATCTCGGCCCCCAGATGCTTTGAGATTGAGGAGCGCCTTAAGGAAATGCTCGATATTCCCGTCTTCCATGACGACCAGCATGGTACAGCCATCGTAGTATTGGCTGGCGCAATCAATGCACTGAAGGTCACCGGTAAGAAAAAGGAGGCCTGCAAGGTGGTTGTTAATGGCGCAGGCTCTGCCGGCATCGCCATCGCAAAGCTTCTGTTAACCTATGGCTTTCGCCATCTTACCCTCTGCGATAGGAATGGAATTCTCTCAAAGGATTATCCTGACTTGAACTGGATGCAGGAGTCCATGCTGTGGGTAACAAATCTTGAAAATAAAAACGGAACACTGACAGACGCATTACAGGGTGCCGATTTATTCATCGGGGTCTCCGCTCCGAATATCGTAACAAAAGAAATGGTTGCTTCCATGAACAAGGATGCCATTATTTTTGCAATGGCCAACCCTGTTCCTGAAATCATGCCAAATCTTGCAAAGGAGGCTGGGGCAAGGGTGGTTGCAACCGGCCGCTCCGACTTTCCGAACCAGGTCAACAATGTGGTCGCTTTCCCCGGCATTTTTAAGGGTGCTCTGGAGGGAAGGGCGACACAGATTACGGAGGAAATGAAGCTTGCTGCCGCAACAGCCATCGCCGGTCTGGTAGCCGATACGGAGCTAGGTGAAAATAATATCATGCCACAGGCCTTTGATCCAAGAGTAAGCGAGGTTGTGAGCAGTGCGGTGAAGGCTTATATCAGAAAGTAGAGGCTTATCATGTGGGACCAGCAGCGGTATCATTCCCTGGATTATGAGCTAAAGAAAACCTACGGGCAGAAAATCTACAAATTATCTCTGAATGCAGGTATGAGCTGTCCCAACCGGGACGGCAGGCTGGATACCCGTGGCTGCATCTTCTGCAGTGAGGGCGGTTCCGGAGATTTTGCTGCATCGTCAGGATACTCCCTCCGTGAGCAGCTGGAAGAAGCTAAAAACAGGGTCCGTTCCAAAATCAAGGAGCCGGATAGGGCGAAATATATTGCTTATTTTCAAGCCTACACCAATACCTATGCTCCGGTCTCCTATCTGCGCAGTATTTTTATGGAGACGATATGTCAGCCGGACATCCGCCTTCTATCCATTGCGACCCGCCCGGACTGTCTTGGGGAGGAGGTACTTGATTTGCTGAGTGAGCTCAATCGAATTAAGCCCGTCTGGATTGAGCTTGGCTTGCAGACCATCCACGAGCAGACTGCCCGGTTTATCCGGCGCGGCTATCCTTTGCCGGTATTTGAAGACAGCGTAGCTAAGCTTCACGAACTTGGCATCCCGGTTATCGTCCACACGATTCTAGGCTTGCCAAAGGAGACAAAACGTGATATGTTAATGACCATGGAATATATCTCCAGACTTCCGATCCAGGGAATTAAACTTCAATTACTCCACATACTGAAGGGTACTGACCTCGGACGTCTGTATGAGGAGGGACGCCTCACCGAGGTCCTTTCTCTGGAGGATTATATTGATCTTGTCATCTCCTGCCTGGAGGTGCTTCCACCCAAGCTGATTATACACAGAATTACCGGAGACGGCCCAAAGAAGCTTCTTCTGGCTCCTCTGTGGAGTGCCGATAAAAAACGTGTACTAGGCAGCATCCATAGCCAAATGAAGCAGCTTGACAGCTATCAAGGAAAACATTACAAACCGTCCATCAATTCATAAGGAGGCCTACATGCCATCTGAAACCTTTATGTTGTATAAACTAATGATTTTATATATCCTAAGCCGGGTCAACTTTCCTCTGACCAATGCACAGTTAACTGCATTTATTCTGGAAAAGGAATATACAAACTATTTTAATATCCAACGTGCGCTTTCAGAACTGATTGACGACGCCTTTATCTCTACCAACACCATTCGCAACAGTACCCTGTACCGGATTACAGAGAGCGGAAAGCAGACGCTTTTGTTCTTTGACAATATGATTTCCTCCGGTATCAAGGAGGATATTGAGGCTTATCTGACCCAGAATAAATACGAGCTTCAGGAAGAGGTATCTGCTCCCGCCGAATTTTATCAGGTGAAGAAGGGTGAATTTGCAGCCCACCTGCGCGTCATTGAAAGAGACACTCCCATCATTGATTTGACCCTGGCCGTTCCCACAGAAGAAGAAGCCTCCAGGCTTTGCAACAACTGGAAGGAAAAAAGCTCCGATATCTATTCCTACCTGATGTCAGCCCTGCTCGAAAACAAATAGCCGGAGAAAGACTGTTTAATCAATGTTCTTCCCGGATATCCTCTGCTTGAAGAGGTTCCTCCAAGCCCTCTAAAGCACCTGTGTTTTCAGATAATCCGCAGATGTCTTCAATACATTGCCAGATTTCCTCCCTGCCCTGCTTCGTAAGCGAAGAAAAGGGCAGTATTTTTGTACCTGGAGCCGCCTTAAGCCCCTCCTTAATCAGCTTGATTTGCTTGTCCTTCTGACTCCGGTTGATCTTATCGAGCTTTGTTGCGATGATAACCGGGGTAAAGCCCTGATATACAATCCAGTCGTACATGCTTTTATCATTGGCCGAGGGCTCATGTCTTATATCCAGCAGCAAAAATATCAGCCGAAGCTGCTCTGAGGTCTTCAGATATTTCTCAATCATTTTTCCCCATTTTTCCTTCACAGCCTCCGATACCTTGGCATAGCCATAGCCGGGAAGATCGACATAATAGAGCTCCTGATTGATATTATAGAAATTAATGGTCTGGGTTTTTCCGGGCTGTGACGAGGTCCTCGCAAGTGACTTTCTATTCATAAGGGCATTAATGAGTGAGGACTTACCGACATTCGATTTACCGGAAAAGGCCACCTCCGGCTTATCATTGACCGGCAAAATACTGGTAACGCCACAAACTGTTTCTAATTCCACACTTTTTATAACCATATCCATTCTCCTTGTTTTTCAGGAGAATTTCTTCTCCTTACTTTATAAAAAGAGGATACTTCAAAGCAAATTCTTAATCTGTTATCTGCTCTGAAATATCCCCATATGCTTAAGCTATCTCATCCTTGCTTTTTTTCGAGCCTCTTTTTGTGATCGGCTTTCTGGCAACAGCCTCCTCGGACAATACGGCCCGCGGTTTTTCCTGACCCAGAACTGCTTCCTTCGTTATAATACACTTGATAACCTGGGTATCAGAGGGTATATTATACATGGATTCCATCATAACCGCTTCCATGATCGCACGAAGTCCTCTGGCACCGATCTTTCTCTTAAAGGACTGCTTTGCAATTTCCTCCAGAGCACCCGGCTCAAATTCCAATTCAACACCGTCTAGCTCAAACAGCTTCTTATACTGCTTTGTAATAGCATTCTTAGGCTCGGTCAAAATACGGATCAGGGCTTCTTCATCCAGCATATCCAGTGCTACGGTAACCGGAACACGGCCGACGAATTCGGGAATCAGACCAAATTTAATCAAATCCTGGGGCATAACCTGCTTGAACAGCTCGCCCACATTCACCTTATTTTTATCCAATATCTGGGCATTAAAACCAATTGATTTTTGTCCAATTCGTGCCTCGATGATTTTTTCCAGACCGTCAAAGGCTCCGCCACAGATGAACAGGATATTGGTGGTATCGATCTGGATAAATTCCTGATGGGGGTGCTTTCTTCCTCCCTGGGGAGGTACAGAAGCAATCGTGCCCTCCAGAATTTTTAAAAGTGCCTGTTGGACACCTTCACCGGAGACATCTCTTGTAATTGAGGTATTTTCGGATTTTCTGGTAATTTTATCAATCTCGTCAATATAGATAATCCCGTATTGGGCACGTTCTATATCAAAATCTGCTGCCTGGATAATTTTCAGAAGGATATTCTCAACGTCCTCACCTACGTATCCGGCTTCGGTTAGTGCAGTGGCATCTGCAATTGCAAAGGGAACATTCAAAAGCTTTGCCAGTGTCTGTGCCAGATAAGTCTTACCGGAGCCGGTAGGCCCAATCATCAGGATATTACTCTTTTGCAGCTCAACATCCAAATCCTTATCTGCAAGCACTCTTTTATAGTGATTGTATACAGAAACAGCGAGTACCTTCTTTGCATCCTCCTGTCCAACCACATGCTGATCCAAAAATGCTTTAACCTCCGCGGGCTTTAACAGATTGATATCTGTATTGATTACCGGTTCACCTTCAAATTCTTCTTCTATAATCTCACTGCATATTTCGATACATTCATCACAAATATATACTCCCGGTCCCGCAATCAGCTTGCGCACCTGGTCCTGTGTCTTATTACAGAAGGAGCATCTTAGCTGTTTTCTGTCATCTACTTTTCCTGCCACTACTTATCACCTCTTTCTTTGTCGGAGCACGCTCCACTTCCTTTTGAGGCGTACTCTATTATGATGTCCTTCCCGGGTCAGGTTCCTGAAATAAAAGGAAATGCTGCACCATCCTTTATCTGTTGCTTAAAATTCCGTCAATGATACCGTACTCCAATGCTTCCTCAGCACTCATATAATAGTCTCTTTCTGTATCCACTTCAATTATTTCCAGAGGCTTCCCGGTATTTTTTGCCAATATTTCATTCAATTTCTTTCTGGTTTTAATAATATTATCAGCTACAATCTTAATATCTGTTGCCTGGCCCTTAGCTCCGCCGGAGGGCTGGTGAATCATAACTTCGGCATTGGGCATGGCAAATCTCTTGCCCTTGGCTCCGCCGGATAACAGGAAGGCGCCCATGCTGGCAGCCATACCGATACAATAGGTAGCTACGTCACATTTGATATAATTCATGGTATCATAGATTGCCATACCTGCCGTAACCGATCCGCCGGGGCTATTAATATAGAAATTAATGTCCTTGCCCGGGTCCTCTGATTCCAAAAATAACATCTGTGCTACGATAAGGCTTGCCGTAACATCATTTACATCTTCTCCAAGGAAAATAATTCTTTCCTTCAACAATCTGGAATAAATATCGTAGCTTCTTTCACCGCGACTGGTTTGTTCAATGACATAAGGTACTAAACTCATAACTATATCCTCCTTATCCGTTTATCTCAAAAACAATTGTTTGTTATTATCTTATACTTCTACTGCGTTCTCTACTACAAAATCAACAGCCTTCTGAACTGCAATGTCAAGCTTGATCTGCTCTTTTTCCTTCTCACCGACCAGCTCCTTTAACTTATCTGCCTCCATCTGGTATTTCGCAGCCATGTCTGTCAGCTCCTTATCAAGCTCCTCAGCAGTAACTTCGATATTCTCAGCCTTTACAACAGCCTCAAGTACCAGCCTGCTCTGGATGCGCTTAACTGCCTGAGGTCTTAAGCTATCCATGAATTTCTTTGAGTCCATTCCTGTAAATTGGAAGTATTGCTCTATGGAAAGTCCCTGATACTGAATTCTCTGTGCAAATTCCTCTGCCATCTGGCTTACCTGTGCATCTATCATCGGCTCCGGAATCTCAATGGTGGCAGCTTCGATAATCTTTTCCACTACCTCATTTTCCTTGGCTGTCTTTAACTCTTTTTCCTTATTAGCCTTAATTGTAGCCGCGATATTCTCTTTATATTCATCCAGAGTATTAAATTCTGAAACATCCTGGGCAAAATCATCATCCAGCTCCGGAAGCTCCTTCACCTTGATTTCCTTTATCTTAACCTTGAATAAAGCGGGTTTGCCTGCCAATTCCTTCGCCTGGTATTCCTCGGGGAAGGTAACATTAACCTCAATCTCCTCACCGATTGCCTTACCGATTAACTGCTCTTCAAAGTTATCAATAAAGGAATGTGAGCCGATGGTAAGGGAATAATCCTCACCTTTGCCGCCTTCAAAGGCCTCATTATCAACAAAGCCCTCAAAATCAATTACTGCTATATCTCCATCCTGTACGGCTCTATCATCAATCGTAACAGTTCTGGAATTCTGCTCACGCTCTTTTTCTACCTGAGCCATAACCTCTTCCTCAGTAACAACAGCTTCCTTCTTCTCTGCCTCAATTCCCTTATAGGCACCCAGAGTAATCTCAGGCTTTACTGCTACTTCTGCTGTAAAGATAAAGCTTTTGCCCTTCTCTACCTGAACAACATCAACCTGGGGTCTTGATACGATATCCAAATCGCTCTCTGCTACTGCCTTCTCATAAGCCTCCGGAATTATCTCATTGGCTGCATCCTCATAGAAGATTCCTGCGCCATACATCTTCTCAATCAGCGTACGGGGAGCCTTTCCCTTACGAAAGCCCTGTACATTAATCTTATTCTTGTTCTTATGATAAGCCTTCTCCAGTGCCTTCTCAAAATCCTCAGCGGAAGCCTCTATCGTAAGCTTTACCATACTCTTTTCCAACTTTTCAACCTGTAAACTCATTTTTTGTTAATCCTCCTTGAAGTATAGGAGGATTTACTCCTCCCTTGTATTGTAGGAGGCTTTCACCTCCCGTATTTGTTATATTTTACTTTTTGCCACCCTAACCGTATTCTATACACTTCGGACAAAAGTATATTATGTCTTCTTTTGTAGACAGTTTGACATTAGTATATTATAACATATTAATTCTGTAAATACCAATTTTCTAAAAAATAAATTTATTATCGGTTCCTGCCTATACGGAATGCCCCTGTTTTTCAATCACCTGAACAATCCGTTCTACCTGCTTTTTACAGATGTTCTCTGTCTTGGCCTCCACCATAACCCGGATTAAAGGCTCCGTACCGCTTTCCCTCACCAGGACGCGGCCGTCCCTGTCAAGCTCCTGCTCCACCTGTGCAATCATATCCATTACTTCCGTATCTTCCTTGACGGCCTTCTTATCCTTTACCTTTACATTCACAAGCAGCTGCGGGAAAATAGTAATGTCCTTCAACAGCTCCGACAGCGTTGTTTTGCTTTCCAGCATGACCTCCATCAGCTTCAGCGAGGTTAAAATTCCATCACCTGTAGTTGCATGCTTGCTGAATATAATATGACCGGATTGTTCTCCGCCGATGGAGTGACCGTTTGCCATCATATTCTCATAGACATATTTATCACCCACTGCTGTTTTCTCATACTGGATGCCCTGATCCTCCAACGCCTGATATAAGCCCAGATTGGACATGATTGTTGTAACAATCGTATTGTTTGCCAGCTCATTGCGGCGTTTCATATAGACTCCGCAAAGATACATGATCAAATCCCCGTCTATAATATTCCCATTTTCATCCACTGCTAAGCACCTGTCCGCATCACCGTCATAGGCAAATCCTACATCCAGACCGTTATCAACGACAAAGCGGCACAGCTGCTCCATATGGGTGGAGCCGCAATTGCGGTTGATGTTCGTGCCGTCAGGTTCGCCGTTGATTACATAGGTTTTTGCTCCCAGCGCATCAAAGACTCCCTTTGCTACTGTTGTAGCCGAACCATTAGCCAAATCGAGACCAACCTTCTTATCTTTAAAGGACCGGGTAGCCAGAGATATCAGATAACCGATATACCGGTTCCTGCCTATGGCATAATCCGTAGTTCTTCCAATATTTTCTTTTGTGGCATACGGTATCTCGTCTCCTCTGCCGTCTATATAGGCCTCAATCAGATTTTCTATCTCTGCCTCCAGCTTATAGCCGTTTCCATTAATTATTTTGATACCATTATCGTAATATGGATTGTGGCTTGCGGATATCATAATTCCGCAGTCAAAGCCCTCGCTTCTTACCACATAGGAAACACTTGGCGTTGTCGTTACATGAAGCAGGTATACATCGGCTCCACTTGCCGTCAGCCCTGCAACCAGCGAATACTCAAACATATAGCTTGATCTTCTGGTGTCCTTACCTATCACTATATTGGCCTTATGTTTTTTTCCATAATAATTGCCCAGGAACCTTCCAACCTTATATGCATGCTCTACCGTCAGATCTACATTTGCTTCACCCCGAAAACCATCCGTTCCAAAATATTTGCCCATTGTAATCCTATCCTTTCCATAACTATATATAAATATATGCCTACCTTAAGGCAGCGCATGTATCATTTTAACATTACTGTGAATAAAGGCTTCCGTTATAAATACCATTTATTTTAACATAAATAAAATGAATATGGAAATTAATTTTTTATGAATAAAGCAAACGGTGTAACAGAAAAGCATCACTGATATAGGCCAGTGACCTGTATCAGTGATGCTTAATTCATGTATTACCAATTAGGTAATCATATTAAATTTGAATTACTGTTGACCGGACATCTGCTGTTCCTGCTGTCTGATCATACGTTTTACCATTTCTCCACCTACAGAACCATTCTGCTTGCTGGTTAAATCACCATTGTAACCCTGCTTTAACGGAACGCCGATTTCATTAGCGATTTCCATCTTAAAACGGTTAAGAGCCTCTTTTGCCTGAGGAACCTCTGCTCTGTTTGATCCACTGTTGTTACTTGCCATACTCAATTTCACCTCCGTTTTGTTATTATCAAAGCAACCAAGATACAAAATCAACTGTTGTAGGTTCAGCGGCTCCTATAAGTATTATCACCGCGTGTGATCTTGTTTTGTATTGCCTGTAATCTTATTGTTTACTGCCAAATGAAAAATTATAATGGTAATTATTGTTTTTTCAGGGAATTAATTGTTAGAATTTTTAGAATAGCAAAAGCTCTTTTTCGTTTTATTAATACTTCGTCTTTCTGTTTCATATACATGATATAAACAGGCACCGGAGTATTTGCTTTGATTGAATATATTAAAATAATCAATAATTTTCTTTGGGGCATCCCCATGCCAATCTTACTTTTTGGTATGCATATTTATTATACAATCCATCTAAAAGGGGTGCAGCGGCATATCGGTAAGGCAATTAAGCTTTCCGTAACCCCGGAAGAATCTGCGGAAGGGGATCTAAGCGGATTTGCCGCATTGGCCGCTACACTGGCTGCCACCATCGGCACGGGCAATATCGTCGGTATCTCTACCGCCGTGGCCCTTGGCGGACCCGGAGCTATCTTCTGGTGCTGGCTTACCGGTATCCTTGGTATGGCAACCTCCTATGCGGAATGCTTCCTGGGAGTTTTATACCGGAGGAAGACCTCCGACGGCACCTATCTGGGAGGTCCTATGTATGCTCTTGAATATGGCTTGCACAAAAAATGGCTTGCCGTACTGTTTTGCATTTTTACCCTGATGGCTTCCTATGGGGTCGGCTGCTCCACTCAAGCCAGAGCTGTAACAGAAACGGCCAAAACTATGTGGAACCTTCCGGAATACGCCGTTGGAATGGTCATTGCCGTTGTTGTCGGCCTGGTTATCCTGGACGGCATCAAATCCATCGGAAGGATATGCAGCAAGCTGGTTCCGGCTATGGGTGCCTTCTATATTCTTGGCTGCCTTCTGCTGCTGCTGATTAATCTCCGCTATTTGGTCCCGGCTATCTGTCTGATTTTCAAATCCGCCTTCGTAACAGCACAGCTTCCTGCCGCTGTGGCCGGCGGATTTATCGGCAGTACGTTGCGTTCTGCAGCAAGATATGGAATTGCCCGGGGGTTGTTCACCAATGAGGCCGGGCTTGGCTCCGCCGCGATCGCTGCTGCCGGCGCTAAAACCTCCCATCCCTCCAGACAAGCGCTAATTTCCATGAGTGCTACCTTCTGGGATACGGTGGTTATGTGTGCCATTACAGGCTTAGTGATTGTAACCAACCTGCTGAAGAACCCTGCCTCGGTGGAGGGCTATTCCTTTACAGAGCTGACCACCGCCGCCTTTGATGCACTGCCCTTCGGAAGGCTGTTTCTGGGGCTTTCCCTGATTGCTTTTGCAATTGCCACCCTAATCGGTTGGTCCTATTTCGGCGAAAAAGCGGTAGAGTATCTATTCGGAAAATCCGGAATAAATACCTACCGCCTGTGTTATATGGTTATGATATTTGTAGGTTCCATCATGTCTCTGAAGCTGGTTTGGGAGATGACAGATCTCATGAATGCCCTCATGGCTGTTCCTAACCTGCTGTGTCTGTTCCTGCTTCGAAAGCAGATTAAAAGCCCGAACGAAACGGATATCCGCAACAGCTCCTAGTACAACATACTGCACCGGTATTTAACGTGCGTTTTACTATATTACCGTATATACTGGATGGCTTTTGCAACCTTAACTGCCTCTGCTTCATTTTGGAGGTTCTTAATCAGTGAAAGAGAAAAATCAATCGCAGTCCCCATTCCCTTTGAAGTAATCATATTCCCGTCCTGTACGACCGGGGCATCCTCAAGCAGGGCACCGGTCAGAGCTTCCTCATGACCCGGATAACAGGTTGCCTTCTTCCCCGCCAGCAGTCCCTTACCTCCAAGGACCCTGGGAGCAGCACAAATTGCAGCAAGCCATCTGCCCTTTTTTGCAAAATCTCTTAATAAGAGGTCAAGCCCTTCGTGCGCCTCCAGGTTCTTCGTGCCGGGCATACCGCCGGGGAGCACCAGCATATCTGCATCCGTGAAATCGACAGCCTCAAACAGGGCATCCGCCTTTGTCACAATATCATGAGCTCCTGTAATAAACAGATCCCCTGTTATGGAAACCATCACAATTTCTATGCCTGCTCTTCTTAGCAAATCAACCACTGTCAGGCCTTCTATTTCTTCGTATCCGTTTGCCAGAAAAATATACACCTTAGCCATCTCTTTACTTCCTTTCGTACTTTTTTCTTTCATTATACCGTTGTTTTTCGGACAAATCAATCACTGCGTTTCTGCTATTCAATGACCAGATTGGCAACTCCCACATTCTTTAATGAAATACGAGGCTTGCAGCTTCTTCTGCTTCCACAGCAGCAACTGCGTCTGCGCGGGATACAAGGCCTTACTACCAGGACATAGTAATCATCATAGGGTACCTTGAATTCAAAACAGCCGCAGCAGCATATTTTTGTACAATGCAGCAGCGTTCTGTCCTCACCGCAGCTACGGTAGAGTCTTACCTCCCATTCATGCACCTGACCGCATTCACAGCCCCAGATACATCCGAATATAATTCCCGGTGTAATAAAGCACTCTTCACATTTTTCCGGTTCGGGGCAGGGCATGGGTATCGGTATCGGAAACGGCTGTATTTGAACAGGTCCCGGCTGCGGAGGCGGACACTGGGGACAAGGAGGAGGTGTCGGGCAAGGCGCCGGTGTTGGGCAGGGGGGCGGTGTTGGACACGGCGGACAGGGTATCGGTATCGGACGCACCGGACGCGGTGGCTCCGGTACAATCGTAGGGGGAACCTGCGGCCGAGGAGCCGGCGCCGGTGTCGGTATTTCTGCCGGAGGTGTCGGTACCTCCTCAGGTATTTCTACCGGCGGAGTTGGTTCCGGCTGTGGGGTTCTGCAAACAACCCCACCCACAAAAGGAAACAGGTGAAATTCAAATCCACTGCTCGAATTTACCTCCAGACCTCCCAAAACAGCGTTACCGTATACGGTTCCGCCGGTCGGATGTGCATGGTATACCGCCTGTGGAGCAAGGATACTTCCCCATACGGCCGCAGGTACTTCCATATGGATATCCCCTGCATCCTCAAAAACATAAAGCGTACGGGTTGCCATATTTTCTGCTCCCCAAAGCCCATACTTCATGTGGGCATGCTGCCCGGTCCTAAATATTACAATCGCCAGACTTCCCTGGGGAATCTCAAAACGGATTTCCTTGTCCAGGGTCCCATTCGGTCGCGCATCAATTAAAAATACATTTTGTCTCGGATCATTTCCCTGCAATATCCATTCGTGATAGTGCTCTGTAACTCTTCCGTTCGGTGTCAGATTCGTAATACAGTCCTTAAAACTTGTAATACTTTCCCTTGCATCCTGAAAAAACTTTGTAGTATCAGCCTGTATCCTTGCTGCCGGAATAAATCTTGGCACGTCATAGCTGGAGACTGCATAATGGGTGCCTCTGTCGCTTAGGCTCCAATATCTGCTTCCTCCGTCCGCCTGATATAAATCCGTTAATACCTGGGCCTGATTAGGTGAGCCATCCTTACCGATCATATAAGTGCTGCCTCTGGCTGCTCTGAAGTTTCCGCCTGCCACCACATGGCCAATAACCACCAGTGGTCCCTGCATTGCCACACTTCCTCCTACCAGAAATCTCACCAAATTAGGGCTGTAGCCGGTTCCTCTTAGGTTATTGTCATTCCCATAACCAAGAGTCAGACCTCTCTGGCTTCTGAAATTACCTCCCACAGCCATGGCTCCTTTTGTATCTACGATATTATCCGCATCTCCTAATATCATTGCATTAAAGTAGGAAGCAGTGCCAAAGGGCTGGCCATCTATATCATACCAGTTGATATCCTCATAAGGCACGCCGGCATATTCATTGTTCCGTGTATAGTTCATGATTTCCTCCCGGATAACACAATAATTCCTTAAATCCAATATTCTCAATTCAGTTTATTCAAAAGACCAATCAATCGTGCAGGCTTTCCTTTGAATTCCTATAGAATATAGGAAAGATTTCATGAATCTTGTAACCAAATTACATAAAGAAACATAATATGATAAAATATGCAAAAATCATTGCGGTTAATCAGGAGGATGTCTGGAATTACAGTCTTTTCAATCAAAGAAATGCTATGTCCGTCGAATGATTCCCAGCTAAATAAAACAAAGCTGCCAGACGGCCATATTTCCCCTTCGTTTTGCGCCATCGGCGCTGCGAAAGTAGCTAATATGACAGTCTGGCAGCTTTAAAGCCCTGCATTTGGTAATCAGTTAATCCTGCTCTTTTTCTTTTTTACCGATATAGAGCTTCACCTTGTCAATTCTTTTATTTTTAACACTTTCCAGCTTAAATACCAGATTCTCAATTTCAATCACACGCTCGTCATGCTCCTGTGGAATTGAGCCCATATGATCAATTAAATAGCCCGAAAGTGTATCATAATTCTCCGAGTAGATATCCAGATCAAGCATATTATTCAGTTCGTCCACAGAGGTCATACCGTCAATCAGGTAGGTATTTTCATCCAGCTTCTTTACCTTGACGGAGGCCGGATCATACTCATCTTCAATATCTCCCATGACCTCTTCCACCAAATCCTCCATGGTCACAATTCCGGCAAAACCGCCATATTCATCAATCAATACGGCAATCTGTTTCTTGGACTGCTGAAGCTCACGGAACAAATCCTTGATAATCTTACTCTCCGGCACCAGATAGGGTTTTTTCATAATGCTTCTCACATCAATATTCTTATAGCCTGCTCTGACTGCTGCCTTTAAGAAATCCTTCGCATACAGCATCCCGACAATATTATCAATTTCTTCTTCATAGACCGGAATTCTTGTGAATTTTGTATTCAGCAGTTCATCCAGATATTCTTCCTTCGGAGCCGCGATATCAATTGCAAATACATTAATTCTGGGAGTCATTATTTCCTTGGCTACCTTCTCATCGAATTCCATGATAGAATTAATCATTTCTTTTTCTTTCTTATTCAAAACCCCATGGGCCTGTCCTTCATTCACAAGGGAAATCAGTTCTTCCCTGGACAGAATCTCCTCCGTATCACCCTCTTTGATACCAAAGGGCCTGGTAACAAGGTTGGTTGTAAAGGTCAGCAGCTTAATAAACGGATAGGCAATCTTTGATACCGCTTTAATCGGCTTGACACAGAACATGCTGATCGCCTCCGGCTGCTGAAGCGCAACCTTCTTGGGTACCAGCTCACCGAATACCAGTGTAAAATAGGATAAGGTCAAGGTTACTGCAACAAATGCGATCTGGCTGCCATAGAGTATATTTTTATTTGAAAGCCATTCCCCCAAAGGTCTTGATAAGCCTGAGGCCGCTGATGCACTCGAGAAAAATCCAGCCAGGGTTATTGCTACCTGTATCGTTGACAGAAACTTTGTCGGTTCCATCGAAAACTGGTGTACCAGCTTTGCACTCTTTTTCCCTTCCTCAGCCAGTCTCTTTATCTTGCTTTTATTCACAGAGACCATTGCCATCTCCGCACAGGAAAAAAAAGCATTAATCATTGTCAGTATTACGAGAATAATAATCTGTCCTAAAATATTATCAGGGTCAGGGTCGTCGTCCATCTTTATTCCTCCAAAAGGTCCTTTCTGTTTTAAATCACAGAATTTAGTATATCATATTACTTCCTGATTACCAAGTACTGTTTTTCTTTTTATATCATCAGCTTTTCCAGAATGTCCATCGCCCTATTAAAATAAAGGATATTTTCCTTACAATTCCTATCCTCTCGGACACAAAAGGATATCTCCATTCTGTTTCCCAGGGAGGCCACTCCAATAATTCGCTTCGCATTTAAAACAACCGGAGGGATGAACAAAACGTCCGCTAGCTCATATTTCCCGTAAACTGCTTCCAGGGGAAGCCTTGTAAGATTTGTGATGCTGATTCCCTTGGGATTGCCCCCATATCCGAACATTTTACTGAAGGTCCTGGCCGTCCTGTTGTCATAGCCGCTCACCGCTGCAAAATATACGGCATCATTTAAGGTGCCCTCAATATTTCCCAGAAACTGAAGCAGAAAATATTTCTTCTTGTTATCCTTTATTTTATGATAAATCTGCTTCTGTACGCGTCTGGCATTTTCATAAAAATCCTTGCCTTCATCATAAAGATATTGCAGGGATGCCCCTGAAGCATAGTTTCCCATCCCGGTATAGCCCTTTTGCCTGATACTTACCGCAAAGCCCACATCCTGTCTGCCAGTCTCACCACATTCCTTTGCCGCCTTTATCAATGCCGTTGTAATCAGAGAATTCATTGTAACATTATTTTTTTTAGCTGCGGAGGTTAACGCGATATACCTGTTTTCTGTAAAGGCGTAGGTGGTAACATGGGTGGAATTTTGGCTCCAATAGACCGCATTCATCTCCCTGAATTCCTCCAAGGTGAAGCTTTTCCCCGTCTTTCTCCAGCTCCTGTTAATCCCATTCATCATAAGCTTCATCGGAAAATTCAAACGGCTTTCCTTCGGAAAATGGGACATGTCAAGCAATTGAACCGGCTTTGATACCAGTTCTTCCTTGCATAGGGCTTTCATAATATCCTGTAGCAAATAGGCAAAGGACAAGCCATCACCAGCCAGATGATGTGCTATCAGAAGGAGTGTTACCGTTTCAGCGGTACTTTTCTTCTCCTGGATTACAGTACCTTCGTCCTCTCCGTTCCTGATCAGATAAATCCTTAAGTATTCTCCCTTTGAAAGATCAAAGGGTATTCTTTCCTGCTCCCTTATAATCGCCTTCCAGTCCTGATTGCTTTCCGTTACCATATAATTTGCTTCCGGCATTTCCGTAAAATACGCTTTCCCGTCCTCTTCCAATATAACCTTGCTCTTTAGCACCTCATTAGAATTCACCGCACAGGCAATTGCTTCCTTCAGCTCCTTTATACTTACCCCGGCACTCCCATCCATTACTGCGATATCAGCCTTCATTATAACATCTGCAACCGGTGAGAAAATCCATAATCTGTCCTTCTTAATCTCATATCTCATATGCTTCCCCCTCCTTACCCTCCTCGCCTGCCTGACCCGCAAATCCCCGGTAGGCCTTCTTAAGCAGCTTCCTTATCTCTTCCTCGTTAAATACCACATTATTATTAGCAATAATACTGGCAATTCCATGTGCATAAAGCCATACATTCAGGAATATCTCTGCCTGCGCTTTCATAAGCGGTACTCCGCTGACCAGTTCGGAAACTCCCTTCATCGTATAGTTATTTTCCATGCAAATGAAGTGAAATATATTGTGCTCAAGCTTCGCCCCTTTAATATAGGCAACTCCAACCTCAAGAAAATCCAATTCAGGTCTTGACTTATCCTTCAGCTCCATCACACGCTGTTCAAAATATGCACAGCCCTTTCTATATAATCCTTTTTTCAAATCCTCCATATTTTCAAATATATAATAGATCGGCTGGGTGGAGCAATTCAGTTCCTTTGACAGCCTTCTTGCTGAAATCGAAGAAAAGCCCTCTGCTTTCAATATTTCAAACGCTTTATCAATAATCTGTTCCTTCGTAATTCGTACCTTCGGAGGCATTTATCATCACACCCTTCCTTTATAATATCGTTATATAACATTGTTATATAACGATATTATAACATGTGCTGCTCCCTGTCAACTGTTACTTACGAAGCGCAGCGATAAGGAGTAAATTATTTATCTCCATAGCTCATTCCGTTCAATATCCAAAATCAAATAAAAAATCACAGTAATAACAGCAGGCAGCGTCAAAATAATTATATTTGACACTGCCTGCACTTTTCTGTTATCTGAAATAAAATTCAACAAGTCTTATCTTACCGGTAATCTCAATTTTCAGTGGTTTCCTGACTCCGGGCTCAAATTCCAAAGACCTTAGAGCCAGTTCTACTTCCTCATAATCCTCCATAGTCCTGCATTCCATCCCTGCCAGGATTTCATTGCCAAACCATACGGTTAGGCTGCCGGCTTCCTCCGCCTTCATACCAATTACCATGAGCTCCGGTTGATGATAAAATGCAGCATCCTCATATACCGCCCTTCCAAATGCCGGTGTTACCTTATCCGGTCCGGGGAGAATGCAGGGTTTTCCCTTATACCCCCGGTGTAAATAGAGATTATCATAGCTGTCATAGTGGTCACAGCGTATGGGCTGTGAAATATCCCTTGCCGGAATAACCGTTCCGCGGACAGGAAGTATTGCAGTCAGTCGGATATCCTGGCTTCCCGGCCCAAGCTGAAGCTCATAATTACTGTCTTCGAGCAGCATTTTACAGGTAACAACATCATAGTATTTAAATTCATGGTAGGGCAGCTCAAATTCGACCAGCTTATCTTCTCCCTGTAATATATAAACTCTTTGAAAACCCTTCAATTGCCGGATGGGCCGGATTGTTCTGGAGCTTTGCTGGCTGATATAAAGCTGTACCACCTCATCACTGTCGAAGGAGCCTATGTTTTTTACATACAGCTTTACCTTAAGCTGCTCCAGCTCCGCTTCTACAGTTAAATCATGATAGTAAAATTCCGTATAGGTTAGGCCGTAGCCGAAGGGATACAATACCCTTCCATTATAATACTGATAGGTCCTTTTACTGTGAATGATATCATACTCCCTTTTGGAGGGGAGCTGTTCATCACCCGGATACCAGGTCATATTAAGTCTTCCAGCCGGCGGATAGGCCCCGGAAATTGCCTTTGCAATGGCAGTCCCCAATGCCTGGCTGCCGGATGCTGTCATAAGGATGGCCGGCAGGTTCTCCTTCTCCCAGTCGATGGCATAGGGATAATTTGTAATTAACACTAATATAACATTGGGATTTACCTGATATATTTCCTGTAAAAGCTCCCGCTGCTTTGGAGGAAAGGAGCAATCACGGCGGTCATTGCCCTCCTTACAGCTGATGATCGGGTGACAGCCCATAACCGCAATTACCGTATCCGCTCTTTTTGCTGCTTCTGCTGCCTTACGGATACCGTCGATGACAAGCTCAAAGCAGAATACCGTTTCTTCACTGCCGGTTATATTACGGGCCGCAGCCCCATCTGCTCCGGCGTCCCTATTCTCATCCCATTTACCGCAAAGCAATCTTCCTTCCTGATCGGTATACAGTAAGGTATGCTTCCAGCTTTCAATCCGGTAGGCTTTATCCCTTGCCTGCTCCTTCGCCTCTGTCTCGTGAAGGGAAAATACCTCCTGCACAAACCAGCTGAAAACCTCCTCCTTGTTGGCAAGGACTGCTCCCGTGTCCGTATCCGCAGACAGATATTTCTTTATGCCGCAGGCACGCAGGGTATGTTTATTATCTCCCCAGTCAGTATGTTCAAAAATTTCTGCTGCATTTTCATCTGTCAGATAACAGGTTCCATCCTGCCTTACCGCAATATACTGTTCTCCCAGCTTTATTTTTATACGGTCTATCCCATCCTCGTAATCCAGCTCGGCGTTCGGTAATTCCTGTTTGATTCCCTCCCTGGGTGTCACTCTTTCTGCCGGTATTCCACTGTACCAATCCTTATTCCATACATCTGCCAGCGGCCCTGCCATCATAATGACATCCCGGGTATCCTGACCGACCGGCAGCAGATGGCTTTCATTCTTTAACAGGACCACTGCTTTTTCTGCTGCCTCCAGACACACCTCCTGATGCTCCCCGCAGTTAAGCACCTTCGTATCAATTTGGGAATAGGGACAGGTGCCTTTAGCATCATAAATACCCAGCCGAAGCTTTGTGGCAAAGGTATTGCGAATGGCACTATCAATATCCCCTTCCGTAATCAGTCCCTGCTCCAAAGCCTCTCTGGCAGCTGCAATTACTTCCTCCTCCGGATCATTGAAAGCATCCATTCCGGCCTTCAGACCCAGGGCAAGCGCCTCCGCCACAGTTTTACAAAACCGGTGGGCTGTTACTGTCTGGCCAAGATCTGCCATGTCACAGACTACATGGCCTTTTAAGCCCCACTTTTCTTTTACAAGCTCCTTAAGTTCAGGGTTTAATATGGCCGGTATTCCATTAATCTCATTATAGGAGGTCATGACAGCTTCCGCTCTGCCTTCCGTAATGGCCCGCCGGAAGGGTTCCAGATAATATTCCATTTTATTTCTTACATCAAGAGAAGAGGAGGATTTTTCCCGGTCCTCCTCTTCATTATTTGCATAAAAATGCTTAAGAGTCGCCCCGCAGCGCAGGTAAAAATCGTCCTCACCCTGAAGACCTCTGATATAGGCAGATGTCATCTTCCCCGTCAGATAGGGATCTTCCCCGTACCCCTCCTCATTCCGGCCCCACCTTGGGTCCCGTTCCATATCGACGGTAGGACCCCATCTGGACAGGCCGATGCTTTCATCCATTCGATAAACAGCCCTTGCCTGCGTTCCCGTAACCACCCCGATCTTTTTCATCAGTGCAGTATCCCAGGTGGAGCTAAGTCCGATGGGCTGGGTAAATACTGTGGTTTCAACAGGCATTCCCTTATTAAAGACCTGATCACGTCTTGCCTCTATGCCATGGGCAGCCTCGCCGCCGATGGAAAAGTCTTTCAGGCCCAGCCGTTCTACCTCCGGCGCCCGTATGGTGAGGCACTGAAGCTTTTCCTCCAGCGTAAGCTCCCGAAGCAGATAATTCAGCCGTTCTTCTATGGAAAGTGCCTCATTCCACAGGGGTGTTTTCTTATAATTGGCTTCTGCAACCGCTTCCCTCTGCTTTAACATTTTCAGACCTCCCCGTATACTTCCTCAAAACCGCAGCATATTCTTCATAATATCCGCAGTTTTCCATTAAGAAGGATTCCGGCAGCTTCATGATCTCCTCTATGGAATACTGCTGTAATTCCTGCTTCAGCCAGTATTCTGCCTGAAGACTGTAGATAATAGTCCGCTGTCTAAAGCGCAGAAAATATCTGTCCTCCTCTGTAGCCTGGGGAAAATGCCTGCTGCACAGACCTTCGATCCCCGCCTGGGCCATCTCGATATCCTGATAGTGGTTCCAATAGGTATGTATTTTATCTATAAATTTCATCCAGGGGGTAACAGACTTCGGATAAACCACTCCCATGAACTGTGCATCCTTATAGCACCAAAGAGTCCATGAAACCTGATATCTTCGAAACAGCTCCAGAGTGTCCTCTACCAAACCCATGGTAAAGGGCAGGTCCTCTTTATCAATATCATAGCCTGCTTCTCCGCAAAGAATCGGACGGGAGAATTGCTCACGAATCTGTATCAGCTTTTTAAATACGGCTTCGAATTTCTGCCTTCTTTCTTCCCGGTCATAGTCCTTGCGAAACAGATCCGGTTCCCATACCGTCGGGTAATAGTGAAAGGCCAGGGCTGTCTGCTCATCGGCAATGGTATGAATACAGGAGAAATCCATTGCAAAAAAGTCTCCCTCCAAAAACAGAATATGGTTCTGGTCCACCTCGCGGATGGCTGCTGTTACCTCCTGATAGAATTGATCGATCCGGTCGTCCTTCGGTATCAGATAGGGCTCATTCAGAAGGTCGTATCCCAAAAGATACGGTTCCTCTTTATAGCGTCTGGCAATCTCTCGCCATAGGGCAACGATCTGATCCCGGAACACCTTAAAGTGCCAGAATTGGGGCGATCCGGTCTGATTGTCACAGTGCCAGTCAGGATTTTGCCCCCCTGGGACGGAATGCAGGTCCGGAAGAATATAAATTTCATACTTACTCGCCAGTGCAAGCAAATAATCAAAATAGTAAAAGCCCTCCTCCTTATAGCAGGACGGATTCTGGTCATCCAAAAACAGGTGATAATGAAAGGGTACCCTGACCAGATTAACACCCGTTTCTTTTAAGAATTTAAAATCAGCCTCCGTCACAAAATCCAGTATAAACTTTTTAAAAAACTCCTCTGAAGCTTCCTTGCCATATGCTTCGCCAAAGGCTCTGCGAATCTGGCTGTCCGTGGTCGGTATGCCCAGCATAAAATGCTCCATATTAAGCCAGGTTCCGATACCCAGCCCGGAGAATAAAATTTCTTTATTATCACAAACAAAATGTGTTCCCTTTACCTTAACAAAACTCATATCATATATTTCCTTTCCTAAGTCCTGACCATAAGCCGGCTTCCGGCATCAGCTATGCTTAAAAGCATGCTTTGCTTATATTAATCGATGCTTATATTATTATTGCTGTGCTTTATGATAAATTCCTGAAGGTTCATGGATTGAATCATTGCCGCCACCTCATTGATTGATTTCTTATCAAATTTCTGCAATATATTCCTGATCTGGGTTTTTACCGTTGACATCTCCACACAGCGTATCCGGCAGATTTCCTTCCTTGTTCTGTGCTGCAAAAGGAGATTTAAGATCTCCAGCTCCGTTCCGGTCAGTGAGGTTACGATATTCACCGCATAAAGAAAGCTGCTTTCATAGGATTTTACCCGTTTAAATTCACCCAAAATCTTTGTTGCCAGCTCTGGGCGCAGCGGAGCCTTGCCCAGATAAACATTGCGAATACTCTTTATTACATCCGCAGGCTTGGCATTCTTCTTAATATAGTCACATACACCAAACTGAAACGCCGTATAGATCAGCTCGTCCTCCTCATATACGGTAAGTATGATAATCTTAAGACCCTCATACTGCTCCAGCAATTCCTTTGCCGCCCGCAGTCCTGCGTCCTTGCTCTCCATCTCAATATCCATCAGTATAATATCCGGATGGGTCAGATGGGTCTGTGCCACTGCCTCTTCACCGCTGCCTACATCGGATATTACCTTAATATCTTCCGTTTCAGACAGCATTTTTACATACCGTTTACGGATCGGCTCCATATCTTCGGCAATTAATACGCGTATCACATTCTCAGACATAATTACACGATCACTCCTATTCAGATATACTTCTTGATATCCGGCAGCATGATACGGAAGGTGGTTCCGGTATTTACATGGCTTTCTACCTCTATTTTTCCTTCATGAGCCATGATAATCCGGTGTGTCAGAGCCAGACCGATACCCCAATGCTTTGCTATCGGTTTAGAGGAATACAAGGGGGTAAAGATGTCCCTCAGGTTCTTTTCGGGAATTCCGACTCCGCAATCCTGAACGGACAGGATAACCCAGTTACTGATGGACTGAAGCCTGATTGTAATTGACCGTTCCTGCACCGGAATGGTTTCCATGGAATCAAGGGCGTTTTCAATGATATTGCGTACTGCCTGCTCAAAATAATTGCGGTCGATCATAACATTGGGGATTTCAGCATCTATCTGGGTTATGACCTTGCATTTTTGAGAATCCCTTTTCATCTGGGCTATGATATTCGATACAAATTCCTTTAAATCCGTCTCGTATAAATTCAGTTCCGACCGTTTTGTACTCCTGTGTATGGTATCCAGCCGCTGATACAGGTTACTGCAGCGCTCCAGCAGGTCCTGAACGCCCTCTTTGTTTTCATCTGTTACCTGTAGCAATTCGATATCCGATTGAATTGCAAGAATTTCATTTTTCATAAAATGGCAGAATATCTTAGAGGTAGTATCTGCCGCATCAATCTGCTTTGTAATAGTAAATTCTTTTCTCTTCATTTTCCCTCTGATGGCAATCAGCTCATAGATGCAGAAGGCACATAACAGCGTTGTTACAAGCAGATAATAGGGATATGCCGTAAAAATAATCTGGTTATTGCTTAGCGGTACGGATAAATAGGTCGTATAGTCTGCTATTTTCGATACTTTTATTAAGAAGGTAGGCGAGAACCAGAATATGATAATGTACGAAAACATGATCAGGGTATAGCAGATGCCTTCGCCGATCAAATAGCTTCTTAAGAATTGCAGAAAATAGACCTTTTTATATGCATAACAGAGTTGAATCATACCATACAGGATGATACCCATATTGAATATGACTGTCACCGTATGAAGGCCCTGTGCAAGCATGGAAATCTGGGCGATTGACAAAAGCTTTGGATAGCACAGCATATATACCTTATACTGAACATCCGGGTCATATACGATAAACTGAAACATCAGCAGGACCGGAAGAATGTATTTAAAGTAACCTCTGCTTCGATATATAATTCTCTCTCGGTAGGTATTGGTGAAATGATATCCAAAAAGTATGACAGCCAAAGAGGATAAATTCAGCATGCGTATAATGATATTCCTGGGGATATCTGCAAACATGAGATATTTCCATACAACCTTCGGAAGTGAAAAATAGTTGTTTACTACATTATAGTAATAAGTATCCTTGGATAAATAAAATATAATGGAGAATATTGCAATTACATAGGCGATCAGGGTTGCCGCCAGATATTTTGACGATAACTGGTTTTCCTTTTGTATCAGCAGGTTAATAAAAATAAATACAATAACCAAAACAAAGCAGAACACGGATTTAATCCCTCCCTATGTTTGATAAGCAGCATAAAAAGTAATGAATTGACGAATTGTACTGTTAAAATTATAATATAGATAATCAGAAAGTACAATGTATCGCTTACTTCATTTGGAAGGAAAGAATCATCATGTATCATAAGCAGCTTAAAATAATAATTGTTGTTTTACTCATTATATCCTTGTTTTCTGTTATATTATCCGGTTGTAACCAAAATAAAGCAAATATCCTGAATCCTGCCGGTTCCTCTGGTAATGTTACAGACAGTGGGGCTAAAAATCCGGTCATTCTGGATTTTTATATTTGGGATGATGAGGAATCCTATATTACACCTGTCGTAGATGCTTACAATGCATTAAATACGGCTGTTCAGGTACAGCTCCATGTATTATCCAGCGCCACCTATGATAAGGAAATCAAAGCCGATCTGAATTCCAATATAAAAATCGACTTATTAGGTATCCACGGAATATCCTCCATGGTTCAAATCAAGGATATGGGAAAGCTGCTGGATCTTACCTCCTATATCGCAACGAACGATATGGATGTAACTGCCTACGGCAGCATGTTCAATGATATCGCTGTTGACGGAAAATATTACGGTATCCCGACCCGCAGCACCTGCTGGTTCCTCCTCTATAACAAGGACCTTTTTGACGATGTCGGTATTTCCTATCCCGGCCAGATGACCTGGGAAGAATATCGTCAGCTTGCCAAAAAACTGACAAGGGGAGAAGGGGACAGTAAGGTTTACGGGGGCTACTGGGTACCGTGGTGCTCTAACTTTGAAGCCCTTCAGCAGTCCTCCTATCTCATCGACGACGATTTAACCCTGACCAGAGAAACACTTGAATTATTGAATGATTGTTATAATGTAGACGAATCCCATGTCAGCTTTAAAATCGCAAGTGATGAGAACACCAATTATCTGGAGGAATTTGAAAAGGGCTATATTGCAATGATGCCCCAGGGTGAATGGATTATCAACATGCTGCTGAATGATGAGGCAAAGGGGATATCCGATATTAACTGGGATATTGCTCCCATGCCGATTGTTGAGGGTCTGGACCCCGGCACCACCTGGGGGCAGTACCAGTTTGTAAGCATCGCGCAGAAAACCGCTTATCCTGAGGAGGCCTTTGATTTTGTACAGTTTCTCTGCGGCAAGGAGGGAGCCAGAATCTACGCCCAGAACAGTATCATCCATGCCTATTCCGATGATGAAATCAAGCAATTATATTTAGAAACTGTCGGCAAGCCCTCCGCTTCCATTTTATTTGAAGCCAAAAGAGTTCAAGAGCAGCTGGCCGTATCAGGCTATGAAGAAATCAATGATGTCTTTAAGGATGATATTGCCAAAAAATATCTTAATGGTGAAATCACTCTGGACGAGGCCATGGCTGACTTTGAAAAAAAGCGTGACCAAATCCTTAACCCTTAACTCCTGTAAATGCAACACCCTCGACGATATATTTCTGTGCCAGTGCATAAACAATGACAACCGGGATCAGGGATATTACCGTTCCGGCCATAATTGCACCGTAATCCGCATCAAACTGGCGTTTAAAGGTTGCAAGCCCCAGCTGTATTGTTTTCTTGGTGTCGGTATCCAGATATATCATCGGTCCCATATAATCATTCCACACATAGGTAAAGGTAAGTGCCGTTACTGTTGCCAAACCGGTTTTGCTCAAGGGCACCGCTATCTTTGTAAAGATGCCGAAGGGTCCGCAGCCATCGATTTTCGCAGCCTCATTCAGACTATCCGGTATACTTAACATGTTCTGCCTCATAATAAAGACGCCAAAGGCGCTGAAGGCTCCGGTTAAAATCAGGGATAAATGATTATCGTAAAGTCCCAGCTTCTGTATTACCATAAACTGCGGTATCATAATTGCATGCCAGGGAACCATCATCGTTCCCAGATAGGCGAGAAACAATTTATCGCGCCCCGGGAATTTGAGCTTTGCAAAGGCAAAGGCCGCCATGGAGCAGGTAACCAGCTGCAATGCCGTAACACAGATGGTGATTTTCGCCGTATTCAAAAAATAGATGGGAAAGGGTATATCATTTAAAACTTTTTCATAATTGACAGTCCGAAACACTCTGGGTATCCACTGAATCGGATCAGTAAATATCTCTGTTTTTGCTTTGAAGGATGCACTTAGCATCCAGACAAAGGGGATAATCATTATAAAGGCAATGATAACGCAGAGAATAAAATTAATCATTAATCTTGGTTTGATTTTTGGTTTTTTGGAAATATTCTTGCTCATGGAATTTCACCTTTCTTTCCTTCCTGTTACTATGGTCGGTTCGTCTATAACATATCGTCATTAACCCATTTCTTCTGTGCTTTCCATTGAATCAAGGTTAAAACAAAGATAATCAGGAACAGGAAATATCCGATTGCAGATGCATAGCCCATTCTGCTATTACGAAATGCTTCATAATATACCCGCATTACCAGCACCTGTGTATTTCTGCCGGGACCGCCTTCCGTAGTAACATTAATGATATCAAAGACCTGGAAGGAGGCAATAAAGGTAAATATCGTGACCATAAAGGTAGTCGGTGAGAGCATCGGCCAGGTAATGTACCAGAAGGCTTTGAGAGAAGTTGCTCCGTCTATCTTTGCAGATTCATACAGATGGGCAGGAATATTCTTCAATCCACCCAAAAACATAATCATATAGTATCCTGCCTGCTTCCATACTACAACAATTACGATGGACGCCAGTGCAGTTGAGGTTCCCCAAAACCATTTCGGTGGATTCTCCACTCCCAGGGACATAAGGAACTGGTTAACCGGTCCGTTTTTACTGTTAAAAAGCTGCAGCCATACACAGCCTACAGCAACCATTGATGTAAGATTCGGAAAGAAATAAACCGTTTTAAAGAAATTTGATCCGTACATTTTCTGATTCAGCATCAGTGCAAGTACCAGGGAAAATAAGATGGTCAGGGGAACGCTGGTTAAGGTATAAAACAGATTGTTCTTTAATGCAATCATAAAGTTACTGTCTGAAAACATATCTGTATAATTTTTAAATCCAATGAAATTCAACTTACCAAAACCGCTGTAATCCGTCAGGCTTACAATAAACCCCATCACAACCGGTATCCCGGTAAATACAATAAAACCAATCAGATTAGGAAGTAGAAACAAATATCCTGCCGCCCATTCTTTCCGCTCCAGTTTGGTAGATCTCTTCCTTACCATGGGTTGTTGTGCCATTGATCTAACCTCCTTTATATAAATATCCCGGTGCTTCAGTTTCCCGAAGCACCGGAAATTGCTTACTTTAGCAGTAAAGCACCTGCTTATTTTGCATTAATTTCATCTCTTCTTGCCTTGTAATCAGTAAATGCTTCGTCTACCGTACTGTTACCAACTAATGCATCATTCAATTCTTCCTTAAATGCCGTATTCAATTCCTCATAATTGCTGTCGAGACCCTGTTCCATGCCAACCTTGGAGGAGAATACATACTCGGTTCCAGGTGTGGTAACCTTTTCCTTATAGACTGCAAGCGCTGCATCGGAAGGGTATGCGGGAACATTGGCATACTCTGCATAAATGCTGGCACCCTCATCACTGTAGCAGCAAAATTTAATGAAATCAAAGGCTTCCTTCTGATGTTTGCTCTTTGATGCAATACTTAGGCAGGAGGAGTTTCCTACGGTTGCGCCTTCCTCAGCATCCTCAAATCTGGGCATCGGTGCAGCAGCATAAGTAAAGTCCAGATTTGCATCCGCCAGAAGCTGGAACTCCCAATCACCGTTAATCATCATATAAGTTTTACCTTCGCCGAAAACTGCATTAATATCAAAATTACTGGACATATCCTCAATACTCATGTGACTCTTATCTGTTACGTACCATCTCTCAAGATATTTTGCATATTCCAGGGTTTTGGTCAGATTCTCATCGGTTAAATATTCGCCCACAGCCGTAGCTCCAAGGTTCATCGTCCAGTTCGGAACAAGGCCGCCTCTTAAATCATCCGTAGTTAAGGATTTCGCTAATTCCGTATATTCCTCCCAGGTCAGATTAATCGGATAATCCACTTTGGCTGCATCAAATAAATCCTTGTTATACCATAACAGCCAGCAGGACTTTGTTGTACAAAGACCATATGTATTGTCGTTCTCTACAAAGGATTCTCCTATGGTACCATAAACGGAGGTGTCAATATTATTCTCAGCAATCACATCATTCATGGAATATAAAGCGCCTGTATCTGCAAGCTGTCTTGTGATGGCACCGCCACGAAGCCAGAAGCAATCAATATCGGCTCCGCCCGATAGCATAACCTTGACCTTATCATCATAATCATCATTCGCAATAATTGTAAGCTTTACTTTGATTTTGTCACTTTGAGCATTATAAGCATCGACTAAAGCCTGAACAACTGCCTGATTGTCCGTATGCTCATAAAAATTGATGGTTACTACATCATCCGAGGATGTATCCGCATCTGATCCCGAACCATCCTTGTTGGTTTCTGAACTTTTGTTGCTGCATGCAGCAAAGCTGAATACAATTACCATAGTTAACAGAATGGATAATAATTTTTTCATTTTATCTAACCTCTCCCTTTTTGATTAATATGATGAATTCATCTGCCCTCATACTATCATCCCTTGTGCAAAACGCATAGGTTTATCTTTTATCAACCCTGTTTGAGGAATTTACCATGTGTTAATGAAAAAGTGCAATAAAAAAAGCCCTGTATTCCGAAGAAATACAAGACTTCATTTACTTTCAATTACAGATGACTTATGGCATCCTAACCAAATATAATTATTTCTCTTTCTGCTTTTGATCCTGATACCACCGGATAATCTTACCCGCTACACTGTCTATGGAAGGAATATCAGGAAGCCTGTCAGCCTGGTACCAGCCCGCATCCAATATCTCGCAGTTATCAACCGTAATTTCCCCGCTTTCATATTCCGCAGTAAAAGCCATCATTAAGGAATCTGGAAAGGGCCAGGGCTGGCTGCTGAAATACTTGACGTTCTTTACTCTGATTCCCACTTCCTCAAATATCTCACGCTCTACACACTGTTCCAGGGGTTCTCCCGGCTCGACATAGCCTGCAATCAGGCTGTATAAACCCTCACGAAAATTATGGTTATGGGCCAGCAGTATCTGATCTTCACGAAAAATAGCCGTAATAATCGCCGGTGCAATACGGGGATAAATGATGTTTCCGCAATTCGGGCACACAACAGCTCTCTCATCCTCCTTATACACCGTTTTATGTCCGCAGCAGCCGCAATACCGGTTCATTTTCCTCCAATGGAGTATATGGTTTGCATTACCTGCCACCAGAAACAGGCCCGGATCACCGGTCAGCTTTGTTAGTTCCCTTAGCTCTATCAAGTCAAAATCCTCCGGCAATGCAAGGCTATCCTCCAAACCGGTACAAAAGCAGGAATGTCCCTGATAGCTTCCGATATACTCCAGGGCTTCATCGGATACAGGGATATCTTTTAATTCCGCTTTCACAGGAATATAGTAACTATCCCCTTCTTTCTTCATCAAAAGCTTCTTATTCATCAAGATAAGCATCCAGTCGCTTTCTTTAACCACACTCTGCGGAAGAAAGCCCGGTATGTATTTTTGTTCTCCGTTAACCATATTTGTCTGACCTTTCTTAGTTCTGCTCACCGTCCGGTTTCATTAGGCGTATATTACAAAAGGGCATAACCTCACGGTTATCGCCCTCCTGTGAAAGTGCGGATGACAGGAATTGAACCTGCACGGTCTCCCACCAGATCCTAAGTCTGGCGCGTCTGCCAGTTCCGCCACATCCGCATACCATATAATAACTATATAAATGAGACATCCGGGATTCGAACCCGGGACACCATGATTAAAAGTCATGTGCTCTACCAACTGAGCTAATATCCCATGTGTTTCTGGGCATGCCCAGTTTTCGTTAAGACTTTTATCTCAGGTTTTTACCGATATTTTGGGCAAGCCCAGTTACCTATTTTTACATATCTTTAACCGGAAATGTATCTTCCGACCTCTGGGCAAGCCCAGTTTTTCATTCCAGGTTTTCTTTTCATCATATTTATGACGAAGCTCTGGGCAAGCCCAGTTACCTATTTTTACATATCTTTAACCGGAAATGTATCTTCCGGTAACTGGGCTAGGTGGATTTGAACCACCGTAATGCAGGAGTCAAAGTCCTGTGCCTTACCGCTTGGCGATAGCCCAATAGGTGTTACATCAAATTGTCTTGAATTGAAAATGAAAAGTCTTTTCAGACTTTTCTCATCAAGTACAATATAGGGTGGGTAAAGGGATTCGAACCCTTGGCCTCCAGAGCCACAATCTGGCGCGCTAACCAACTGCGCTATACCCACCATAAGGCATTTTCCCCCATAAGAAATTATTCTTTGAGATGAAAAATGTGCCAGAAGGGATTCGAACCCCCGACACATGGCTTAGAAGGCCATTGCTCTATCCAACTGAGCTACTAGCACATATGGTGTGATACGGTTTACAGTCAAAAAACCAAATATCAAGCGGGTGATGGGAATCGAACCCACGTATCTAGCTTGGAAGGCTAGTGTTCTACCATTGAACTACACCCGCAAATGAATTACTATTATATTAGCGTCTATGATCCAAGTCGGGGTAACAGGATTCGAACCTGCGACCTCTTGATCCCAAATCAAGCGCGCTAGCCAAGCTGCGCTATACCCCGAAGCTTTCTTTGATTTGGCAAGGCTGACCATTTTTTACTTAAAAACAAACTCGTAAAAAAGTGCCTTGCATCCTGAATTTTCAAGGTTTGCACTCATTCCAGCCGTGACGCAAGAGTTATTATATAATATGCATCCACTATTGTCAACGTCTTTTTTAAACTTTTTTATTTTTTTATGCAATTTAAACTATTTCACAAAATTCAGTCAAATCTATTCCTTATAATAGTTCAGCGTAAAATGCGCATCCCCCTTCGTATCCATTTCCATAATAATAAAGGTGGGAACTCTTCCATACTGTCTGGGAAGGGCCAGGCTTCCCGGATTAATCAGCCAAACCTCATGGCTTAAATCAATCAGAGGCACATGGGTATGCCCGAACATAATGATATCTGCCTGATTTTTCTTGCCCGTCTCCAGAATATCACTGGTATTGTAACTGACTCCATACCGATGTCCGTGAGTTAGCATAATGGTATATTTACCAATATGAATCATTTTATCCTTGGGCAGTCCGTTATAAAAATCATTATTTCCGGCTACCATCTCCACGGGACAGGGAGCCATTGCTTCGATATAGGCCTCTCCCCCGCCATAGTCTCCCAGATGGATCAGCAGGTCAATGGAACTGACCCGTTCTATCGTATTTAATACATTCAGATTTCTTCCATGGGTATCACTGATAATTAAAATTTTCATTTTTACACCCATGCCTTTCAAACTTCCCAGTCCTGCGCCTGCTTATTGGTTTTACTTAATTTATTATATTTTTTATTTATTATATGCGGTTGATAAGCTCTTTCCTGATTGCGCGCAGAGCCTTACCGCGGTGACTGATTTCATTCTTTTGTTCCGGCTCCAGCTCAGCGGTTGTACAGTGATAGTCGGGTACATAGAAAATGGGATCGTATCCAAAGCCGTTTGTCCCGCAGATTTCCTTTGCGATAAAGCCTTCGATGGTTGCCCTTCTGGTTATCATCTCTCCATCCGGCAACGCACAGGCGATCACACAAACGAATCTGGCACTGCGTTCCTCCTCTTTCGCTGTCTTAAGCTGA
This sequence comes from Bacillota bacterium, assembly GCA_023407175.1. The sequence continues at coordinate 47,031 of JAEYMU010000014.1, read as the reverse complement.
TCAATAATATATTGATTTTTTATCTCATATGAGGTGTCCTCTCCCATAAATCTGGCGGAATATACCCCCGGTGCCTTATCAAGATAATCTACCTCCAACCCCGAATCATCCGCAAGCACGATCTCACCTGTTAATTCCATGACTGTTTTTGCTTTTATGATGGCATTTTCCTCAAAGGTTTCTCCATTTTCTTCAATGTCAGGATTTAGCCCCGCCTCCTTAAGTGACAGGAGCTCTATCTCAAGTCCCTTTAATATTTCCCTGATTTCCTTCATTTTCCCTTCATTCGAAGTTGCAAATATAATCTTTTTCATAGTTGTCCTCACTTCTGCGCTGCCATTTATTTATCGACCGGTAATTCCTCATAGGCTTTCATAATTCCGTTGTAAATTCCCTGAGCTATAGCCTTTTGGCCCTCCGGCTGTGTGATATAATTCAAATCCTTATTATTCGACAGGTATCCTACCTCGATTAATATCATAGGGACCTTTGACTTGTCCATAATATAAATATCTTCATAATGCCTCTCTACCGTCCCCTTGTTTTCCAAAGGAATTGTGTTACCCAGCTCCTTTGAAAAGAGCTTTGCCAGATCAAGGGCCCTTACCCCCTTGAATTCATTATTATAATAAAGTACCTCGGAGCCATTCGGAGAGGTTACCAGGTTCGAGTTACAGTGGATGCTGATGAAATAATCGCAGTCCACCGCATTGGCAAGCTCAACCCTTGGTCTTAGATATACGGTGCTGTCGCTGGTCCGTGTATAATAAACCTTAATATCTTCCTTATCAAGAAGCTTCTTTAATTCTAAAAGAATAGCAAGATTCATGTTTTTCTCAAAATATTTTCCGTTCTTTGAGACGGCCCCGCCATCCTTGCCGCCATGTCCGGCATCAATTACCAGTATTTTGTCATAGACCTCTGAGGGCTTTTGAAGATTAATATAATAATATGCTGTATCCTCATAAATTGTATATACATATACACTGTCCAGCTCCATTAGAATTTGGGCCGTATACTCTCCTGCTACGTCCGCCTGCTTTGCGGTGATGGTAATTCCGTGGCTGATATCCTCTCCGTAGTCTCTGGTGACAACCTCCTTCGAGTTACCATCTTCATCCGTTTGCGTTGCAGTTGTCTCCGTGTACTTGGGATCTCCGTTAAAAATTTCCTCGCCCCTTATTCTGGATATATTTAAGCTGGTCAGTTCCTTATCTTCCATTCCGGTTAACGTAAGCTGTATGCTTTTATTAATATAGATGTCCTTTAATGAAAGAGAAAGCTGGCTGCCTGCCGGTTTTTTAATTACCAGATAATTATCTCCCAACTGCTTCAATATATCCGGGTCTGCTCCGGTAAGAAGCTTTTGCACCTGTGTTAATTCTATTACCGGCTGTGCTGTATCCGGCTGTGTTGTCTGTGTATTAGCCATGCTCTGCAAAGCATCCGTATTATCACTTGTAGCGGCTTTTGCATACCTGCTGACCGCCTCAATTGATACCGCCTGGTACTGCTTTAAGGCAAAAGAAGAGGTTAGTACGACCAGCATAAGTGCCACACTCTGAAGTGCCGCTTTTTTTAACAGTGTTTTATCCATCATACCACAGCTTCTCTCCCCCGACATATTATAGTAACATAACTTAAATTATATAATAATACTGCTATATTCTCAATATTTTTTTACGGCAAAGCTGTAAAATTTGTAGATTTATGGTGTATATTGCATTCCATAGCACTTGTATTTTTCGCGCTTTATCGATATAATTAAAATTATGGAGATAGGTCTGAGTACTCATTAAGAAAACAAAGGAGAAGGGAACATGGGGGAAGCTGTTTTTACGCAGATTACGCAAAGAGACGGGTATACGATTAAGCTTGCACAATATCTCTGCCCAAAGGAGCCAAAGGCAAGTATTTTGATTTTGCACGGCATGGCAGAGCACCAAAAACGCTATCTTTCTTTTACCGAGTATCTTACCGCGCATGGCTATGATGTATATTTATATGACCACCGCGGGCACGGTATGGACAGAAAGTTTGGAGAACTGGGCTTTTTCGCATCTTCGAATGGTCACCAGCTGGTTGTAAAGGATGCCATCGCCGTAAGCGAGCATCTTGCCCGGACCAGCCGCAGCAATAAAATCTTTTTACTTGGACATAGTATGGGCTCAATCATCGCAAGAAATGTAATTCAGTCCTATGACAAATATACCGGAGTAATCCTCTCCGGCAGCAATTATCCCTCCAAATTCATTGTGCATTTCGGATTATTCCTTTCCTCCCTGATTAAAAAAATGAAGGGGCCGAAGCATGTATCTCCCTACCTCCATAATCTTTTTTTCGGAGGCAAGAAATACACCTCGCTTTCTTCACGCACCGTCTATGACTGGCTGACCAGAAGCAATCCGATCGTCGGAGCATATATGCATGATCCTTACTGCGGCTTTACCTGCACAGCATCCTTTTATCATGATTTATTGAAGCTGGTACAAAATGAAATATCGAAAAAACAAATCCTTCAAACCCGAAAAGAGCTTCCTATCCTTATCATCAGCGGCGAAAAGGACCCGGTAGGCGGGTATGGCAGGGAAATCCATAAGTTTGCGTCCACTTTTAAAAAGCTTGGTTTTTCTAACTGCACCTTAAAGCTTTATCCTGACTGCCGGCATGAAATTCTCAACGAGCTTAACCGGGAAGAGGTATATGCGGATATTGTGGCCTGGATATCCAAAAAAAGCTAAACAGGGATGATACGCAAAAGATGCTGTCAAAGCCTTACGATTACAGGCCTTGAACAGCATCTTTATTTATGAAAGCTATTTCATTGCATTTTGCTTCGGAGGCTTTGGCCCCAGATATTGATAGAAATACGTTTTCATCATTCCGTTATATATTTTGCGGTTCTTATCCGCCTGTTTTCCTATATATTTCTGGGCTTCCTCATATGCTGTGATTATATAATAGGACCAGGAATCCAATGCTCCGAACACCTGCCCCATCTCTTTATAAAGGGCTGACAGCTCCTTCTTATCCTCCAGCCGTTCCCCATAAGGGGGATTGGTGATTATGAAGCCATAACGTTTGCTGCTGCTAAGCTCACGCAGGGGCTTTTGCTGAAAATGAATGAACTGCTCCACTCCCGCAAGTTTTGCATTCTGCCTCGCCGCCTTGATGATATCACCATCAATATCAAAGCCCTGAATTATCATCTGGGCATCCTTTTTTACCAGATCCATAGCTTCCTGCCTTGCCTGTGTCCAGATATTTTCCGGATACAGCCCGCGGTAGGCCTCTGCCAGGAAGGTCCGGTTTATCCCCGGTGCAACCCCCGCTCCCATCATAGCAGCCTCAATCGGGATTGTTCCGCTTCCGCAAAAGGGATCGACAAGTATTCTATCCTTGTTCCAGGGTGTCAGCATAATAAGCGCGGCTGCCAGAGTCTCAGTAATCGGCGCCTTGCTTGCCAGCTTGCGGTATCCTCTCTTATGAAGGGACTCCCCGGAAGTATCGATGCATACCGTAACCTCATCCTTAAGAATGGTAACCCGAAGCGGATAAGAGCTTCCGCTTTCCTCAAACCAGTCCTGCTTATATTTTTGCTTCATTCGCTCGACGATTGCTTTTTTCATAATTGACTGGATATCAGAGGGACTGAACAGCTTGCTGTTTACCGAATTTGCTTTTGCCACCCAGAACTTAGCATCTCTTGGGAGATATTCATCCCAGGGCAGGGCTTTCGTCTTTTCAAATAATTCATCAAAGGTTTCTGCCTGAAAGGAAGCTATTTTAAGCAATACCCGTTCCGTTGTCCGTAAAAACATATTGGCTCTCGCACAGGTATTCTCATCTCCCGTATAACTGACCTTTCCGTCCTCTACTTTGGTTATCTCAAGCCCCAGATCCATCAGTTCCCGCTTTAAGACCGTTTCCAGACCAAAGTGACAGGGTGAAATATATTCAAACTGTTTCATTCTTTTCTCCATTCTGTATATGTTGATGCTTCGCCTTGCAATAGAAGCTGTGCATTTGTTATTTTATATCTCTTTTGTAATACAGTCAATGAGCATTTTAACGGCTTCTATCCAGCTTTCCGCGGTAGGCACGAAGTCCGCCGTACAGACTTTTCATATTATAACCGTCCTTCATCAAATCCCTTATCGCAAGAAGGCTTATATTTCCCCTGTCACAATAAAAGATCAGAAGAAAATTAGTCTGTAAATACCTCTTTTTACTCTCCAGCTCCTCATACGGAATATTGATCGCTGTGGGGATATGTCCTTTATCATAGTCTTTCCTATCCCTTAAATCAATAATCAAAACATTTGGCATCCCAATATACTTTAATATATCATTTGTTTTAATTGTATCGAAAGACATATTTTAACTGTCGCCACCATTTCGTAAAGTTATATAATCTCCCGATATATCATATTCAAAATAAGTCATATTTGCTCATAAAAAATAGGTTGTTGGAAATATATTGTTTTTAGCAAAGAAAAAGGATGGCCCAGAGTAACCCGGGACATCCTTACTTAAGTCTGTATTCAAAATTTTAGTAGTCGCTTTCTGAGTCTTCCATATCTCTGAAATTATTATTTCTGCTGCCATTTGCATTCTTGGAAGTACTTCTGGAGGAATCCTCACATCTAGTACCCGATGTTGCATTACGGCTGGCGCCAGTTGTATAATTGCCACTGGAACCTCTGTTGCTTGTGCTGCTTCCTGCTGTGCTGCTTGTGTTAGCATTTCTGCTGGAGCCTGAATTACTGTTTGACCCTGTTGTGTTTCTTACATTAGAAGTCTGAGAATTGTTATTGCTGTTTCTGGAATTATTGTTGTTACTTGTCATAGTGGCCTCCTATAATAATGAGTTTAAATTGATATTGCAACACTTATTATCTGCACATTTCTGATAAATATTCATAAAAACAAAACATATTTCACATATCAGAAAATTATTTTTCCAATTCTAGAACATACTGTATTAAAAGTCCCTTTCTTTCAGGTTTAGCAATAAACACCAATATTTACCTGGGTTTGGCGAAATAGTGCTTTTTCATACAATTTTCTTAATCCATGCGCAAAAACTTTTAATATAATTATTGCATAATGGATTTATCTGTATTATAATAAAAAGGTGCAAGGGTAACACCTCTGCATATTATATAACCCCTTATTAATTATTTATACTCCCCTCATCGAAACGACCGCATGGCTCCCCCTTGCGGTCGTTTCACTTTATATTTTAGAAGGATACTCTTATCCATATCATCAACGTTTTCGGTATTTTTGCTTACTACTATTGGGTTTGTCAGGTATTGCCATTTCAATATATCTGCGCTCCAGTGCGGGTAATAAATAATTACTGCGAAATGTAGGTCTATGCTTAAGTCCAAGGCGTTCCATCAGCTCTTTCGTTGTCAAAGTCTCTTCTCCCAAGCAATCGAGCAGTTTTTTGACTTGTTCGGTCACTTGTTCGCCTACTTGTTCGGTGAATGCTATTTCCTTCAATGCATCATAGATCGCAGCAAGTAAATACTCGATAAATAAACCCGAATCCGCTTTATGATCACATTCGCCCAGTACTCTATAGTATTCTTCCTGGCGTTCACGAATCAAAGTTTCGATCGGCAACCATCCAAACAGCGGTTTCCACTGATATAAAAGCTGATATTCATTCTGCTGTATATAAACGAATTAAGCAGGTTGTAACCATTTCTTAAATTTATATTTTTTCCCATAACATAGTAACCTTCCAATAATTGTATCTATTATTCCTGGATATATTCCTTTAGCCGTTGTTGTATTTTATAAGGCTTCTTGTGTTTTTCCACAAATATCTTTTATAAATTCGCTAAAAAAACAGTTTGATTCATCTTATACTTAAATGTTAAATTATATATTGAAATAATTATTGACAAATTTACCATAGTATATTATGTTAAATATAGGATAAGTTGTAATTATTAACAAAATTAATATGGGGTTTCATTAATAAAACAGAACTCGCTGAAAATTTCGGGACTAGATTTTCCAGAGTTTTGTAAGAAATATGATATCTAAAAAAACGGAAAGGAGGATCGTTAGTTAAAAAATGTTTTATTAATTTATTAGTCCTATTATTTATTTTAAGGAGGAGGAATTTATGTTACGAAAAAAATTTAAACCGCTAAAGAAGGTAATCGCTGTATGCATGATGATGTTCATGTTTACCAGCGCAATACCGGCACAAGCAGCATTCTGGGGTCTTTCCGGGGATTTATTCTCTCATGATCCCACAATTATTAAAGAAGGTAGTTTATGGTGGTCACCATATACCGGGCAAGGAATACAAATGAAATACTCATCAGATGGTTACACATGGCACAACGGTGTTCAGGTCTTCGCTTCTGCGCTATCCTGGTGGAAAACATACGCACCCAACATGACAACCAATGATGTCTGGGCTCCTGATCTCACCTATTACAATGGAAGATACTATATGTTTTATTCGGTATCCGAATTTGGTAAGAACAATTCCGCAATCGGACTTGTTTCCTGCAGCAGTATTGCTACGGGTGATTGGAGAGATGATGGATGTGTTATCTCATCAAAATCCGGTACGAATGCTTATAATGCCATCGACCCGAATTTAACAATTGACGCGGACGGAAAGCCTTGGTTGGTATTCGGCTCCTGGTTCGATGGAATTCATGTTGTTAGACTGAATTCATCAACCTGGAAACCTTCCGGAACAGTTTATAATATTGCTTATAAATCAGGCGGTATCGAAGGTGCATCGATGATTTATAAAGATGGATATTACTATTTGTTCTGTTCCTACGGTGTATGCTGCCAGGGTGTCAGCAGTACATATAAGATTGGTTATGGCCGTTCCACCAGTATTACCGGTCCCTTTGTTGATAAGAATGGTGTAAGCATGAGCAGCGGCGGTGTAACCTACTTAGATACCGGTAATTCCAAATGGGTAGGCCCCGGCGGACAAGACGTTTATAAGAACGGAAGTAATTATCTCCTGGTTCGCCATGCATACGATGCTGAAAACAGCGGTATTGCTACACTGTTAATCAGTGATCTTTATTTCACAAGTGGATGGCCGACCTATTAATTAAATTACCAGGAGTGTTTTAGTAAAATATTTCTTTGGAAGGTGATGGCGTGTTATCACGTCATCACCCTTCCGATTTTAGCGATCAACATGTGATGATTCGATCAATGGGAGATGCATAATGAAGCTGCATATCGATAAAAGAATGATTATCCTGTTTATCATTTTATGTTTACCCTTTTTAGCCGGTTTTTCAAACGCTGATTCACAGAAATTTCTTGTATCTTATCAGCACTGTGAAAAAACAATTAAGTGTATTACAAACGAGGACGGAATATTACTTTTGCCGCTATATGACATATTGGATTTAATAGACTATGAGTATATTGAATGCGGAAGATGCGGTAAAGATGAAATATATAATGAAAATGATGTGAATGAGAAGGGCCACTTATATGTCAATTGGTATAAAAATGTCATAACCTACAGCAATGATCCAACCGTTGAAGTATTGGATGCTGAAAATGAAAAAGCAGACGGCATCACCTATACTTCCTCAATGCTATATACATACCTGGGATTTACCGTTCACATTGATACATCCGGGCAGACGATTGAAATACAAGCTGCGACCGCTTCCTCTACAGATAACCTCTCACCAACCGGTACTGCTTCAGCAAATACCGGGATGAATATCGGAACAATCGTATACGCTTATGATCCGAATTGTACCAGCTGCAAGGAAATCACATCCCTTTTGGACAGTCTGGCAGATGCCAGGGATATCGAAATATATAAAATCAATGCCTCCGACAACGCCAATGATAAGGAAATCAGTAACTATGAAGCAATCAGTCATGTCCCGGATGTAATCCAGGGCATCTTCCCAATTGTTTTTATCGGAGATCAATATTTATTTAATGCGGAAATTACCGAAGAGAATATTAAGAGGCTGCTACAGGGAGAAACCGTAAAGCATACAATTGAATATCAGGACGAAACCGATTCACAGACAGAAAATGATTTAACAGCTAATTCCGATGACCAGAAAACCACGTTAATTTACTTCTATTCTACTACCTGCGCATCCTGTATAACAGCAGTGGATTATATTAATCAGTTAAAAAATAAATATCCGGATATGAACGTAGCCGAATACAATTTATATATTCCCGAAAATATCACCCTTTTGAAAGCATACGGAAAGAAATACGGCTTGACGTCCGATCAGCTCGGCGAAATTCCTGCCGCTTTTATATCCGATGAGGCACTTATCGGGGATAAGGCTATCCTTGCCCAACTGGAACTGTTAATTAAAAAATATGATCCTGCAAAACCTACGACAGTGATTGATCCAAATACATTAATCATGGAAAATGACATAGTCCACGGACTTGCCGTATTCGGAGCCGGATTATTAAACGGGATTAATCCCTGCTCCCTTTCCATGTTCTTATTCCTGCTATCCTTAATGATGCTGGACGACAAGAAAATATTGAAAATCGGACTGTCCTTCAGCTTGGGAAAATTCATAATGTTCTTCCTGTTAGGAACCCTATTTTATAAATTACTTTCCAGCATAAATATCGACCTGTTAAATTTTATAACAAAAGATCTTATGCTGATTTTTATCATTGCTTTTGCCGTATTAAACTTAAATGATTATGTAATGGCCAGAAAAGAAAAATATGATAAGATGATTTTGCAATTGCCCTCCCATTTAAAGCAATTTAATCATAAGGTCATGAGAAGGATCGCAAAATATTCCATGGGCAAATATTTGATCGTGATTATGGTTCTTCTGGGTATGCTGTTGGCTTTCGGAGAATTCATGTGTACCGGTCAGATTTATCTCACCTCAATTATCGTATTAATTCAGGGAAGCCGAATCGAATGGATTGCTGTGTTATACCTGATGATTTACAGTTTTGCTTTCATCATACCGTTACTGATTATGACATTGCTTATTTATTATGGAAAAAAGGTATTTACTCTTTCCGAAGGTTTACTCGCGAAATTACCGCTGATTAAAGTAATTAGTTCGGTATTGTTTATTTTATTCGGGTTATATATTGTATTCCGGTGATGTTAATTATCCTGTGAAATACCTGCTCATGTGTGTCAACTCATTTTCCCAGTCCGCCAGACGGAGGCTCTATGAAAAACAAAAGTAATATAATAGAAATCATACAAAATGACGGCAAAATAATATTTAAAGGTATGGTATCAGAGCTTCCGTTGCGTGAAGACTATATCATCGCTACGAGTATCGAATTATTTAGCGAAAAAGAGCCCTGTATCATTTACCGTACCCATATTATGAAAAAGTTTTATCTCAAACTCTATGAAACGTTAAGCAGTATAAAGAACAGCGATATTTTATGCTCACAGCTGGAGGAGTATTTTCGCAGTGTAGACTTAGAGATACATAATGCAAGGGTACGTTTTATTCTTTAGCTTTTTCAAAAGCATCCATATTTTTATTATCAAAGCAGGCACTTTTGCCTGCTTTTCATATTTTTAACCGTTATTATCTCATTTCTCCCCATTTTGATGTCCAAAACAGAAGAAACTGCCCTAATCAATGGGCAGAGCATTAGTTATATTTTACACCATATCCCATTAAATTACAATAGTATTTTAGTAACAATTGACAATTTTCGCCATTTATGCTATGTATAAATTACTAGTTTATTTACTGAATATATTTTCTATGGAGTCCGGCATAAACCATGTTATTTTCTTAGGAAAGGCGTGTGATGTGTCTATGAAAGGGGTTTAGACAAGGTAAGGGCAAAGGCTATACAAAAAACCAATTTTAAGTCAGGGGGGTAATCAATGAGAAAAAAGAAGCTTTATAAGATTGTAAGTATCATACTTGTTCTGTCATTAATTGTAATAGGCAGAACCACACCGGGAGAGACCTACGCGGACAGCGTACAGAGCCAGTCTTATACCTGGAAAAATGTTCAAATTGTCGCAGGAGGATATATTGATAATATTATCTTCAACCCGGGAGAAAAGGATTTGATTTACGCAAGATCGGACATGGGCGGTGCTTACCGCTGGAATCCCACTACCAGCACCTGGATTCCACTAACAGACTTCATTACTGCCGCAGATTGGAACTATACGGGCTGTGAAAGCCTTGCAGTCGATCCGGTGCAAACAAACCGCGTATACATAGCGGCAGGTACCTATACCAATGATTGGACAAAATCCAACGGATGTATTCTGCGCTCTTCGGATTACGGCAATACCTGGCAGATCACCCAGCTTCCTTTTAAAAACGGAGCAAATATGCTTGGAAGGTCCATGGGAGAACGTCTTGTTGTTGACCCGAATTCCACTAATGTACTGTACTTTGGTACCCGTTGCGGCAATGGTCTGTGGAAAAGTACGGATTACGGCGCAACCTGGAGCAAGGTTACAGGCTTAACGGCTGTGGGTGATTATGCCCCGACCGATGATGCCGATACCTATGACAGTACCCTAACCGGTGTTGTCTGGGTAACACCCGATCCTACCTCCAGCTCCTCCGGCAGTCCCTGCAAAACCATCTATGTAGGTGTTGCCAATAAGAAGGGCGAGGACATGGTATATGTAACAAAGGATGGCGGGACAAGCTGGTCAGCAGTTTCCGGCCAACCGAAAAAAACCGTAGTTGCCGATACCAGCAATCCAACGGTTACCACAGGCTTACTTCCCCACCATGGAGTCCTGGCCTCCAATGGAATGCTGTATATCTCCTATAGCAATGGAGTAGGCCCTTATGACGGACAAAAGGGTGAGGTGTGGAAATACAATACATTAACCGGGGTATGGACCGAAATTTCTCCGGTGCTAAGCTCGGACAGCAATAACTACTATGGATATGGCGGTCTCGCAGTAGATGCGAGCAATCCGGATGTTATCATGGTATCTACCTTAAACTCCTGGTGGCCGGATGCCAATATCTTCCGAAGCACGGACGGAGGAGCCACCTGGACAAGATTCTGGGATTGGAATGGCTATCCCAGCAGAACCCTGCGGTATACCCAGGATATCTCTGTTTCTCCTTGGCTTACCTTCGGAAAGAGTGACAATCCACCGGAGCCTGCCGTAAAGATCGGATGGATGATTGGCAATCTGTCCATCGATCCTTTTAACTCCAACCGGATGATGTATGGTACAGGAGCCACAGTGTATGGTACAACCAATCTGACGGCCATTGACAGCGGAGGAAAGGTAAATCTGTCCGTGTACGCAAAGGGTATTGAGCAAACCGCGGTACAGGCATTAATCAGTCCTACAACGGGTACGGCACACCTGGTAAGTGCTATGTATGATGTCGGCGGCTTTGTACATACGAATCTGGATGCGGTTCCGAGTATGATGATGCTTACACCGTTCCTTGGCAATACCAGTATCGATTATGCCGAATTAAATCCTACAAAATATGTCCGGGTAGGAAATACGGATACGGGAACCAATCCCAGAATCGGCCTATCCTGGGATGGAGGCAGCAATTGGTACACCCTGAATAATGCCTGGAGCTCCAGCTCCACCGATACCACAGGCGGAGGCATGGTTGCCATGTCCGCAGACGGTAACGGAATTGTCTGGGCTCCGAACGGACAACCCGTTTATTATTCCACCAACTCCGGTTCTTCCTGGACCCTTAGCACAGGAATACCCGCCGGAGCCAAGGTAGTGTCCGATCGTGTCAATTCCAATAAGTTTTATGGTTTCTATAATGGAACCTTCTATGTAAGTACGAATAAAGGTGCTTCCTTTACGGCTGCCGTTACCGGGCTGCCCGCTTCCTCCAATATCAAGGCTGTGCCGGGTGTGGAGGGTGATGTTTGGCTTGCAGGAACAGATGAAAACACCACCTCTTTAAGCGGTCTGTATCACAGCACCAATTCGGGAGCAAGCTTTACAAAGCTTAGCAATATTTCTTCCGCAGCAACCATCGGCTTTGGTATGGCAGCTACCGGAAGCAGCTATATGGCTCTCTATACCTCTGCAACCATCAACGGAGTTTATGGAATATTCCGTTCCGATGATGCGGGCCAGTCCTGGATTCGTATCAATGATGACCAGCACCAGTACGGTACTATTACCTGTATTACCGGAGATCCCAGAATATACGGCAGAGTATATATCGGTACAAACGGAAGGGGTATCCTTTATGCTGATATCGCAGGCACCCTGCCTACGACAACACCTACGGTGACTCCTTCTGTAACACCCACGGTAACTCCAGCCGTGACTCCGACGGTAACTCCTACTGTAACTCCTACCGTTACACCATCCATAACGCCCACGGTAACTCCAACCGTTACGCCTACGGTTACACCGACAATAACACCGTCGGTAACCCCGACTGTGACGCCGACCCCCGTTACCAGCAATCTGGATGTTAAATTCTACGGGGCAACTGCGGCGCAGGCCAATACGGTTTATGCAAAATACAAGCTTACGAATAACGGAAGTTCAGCCATTACACTTTCCGATGTGAAATTACGGTATTACTATACAAAAGAGGGTACTGCAAGCCAGAACTTCTATTGTGATTGGAGCAATGCGGGAAGCCAGTATGTCTCCGGCACCTTTACAGCCATAAGTCCGGCCAAGACAAATGCGGATTATTACCTGGAAATCACCTTTGCTTCGGGTGCAGGAAGCCTTGCTGCCGGACAGAGTATTGAGGTTCAGGTGCGCTTTGCCAAAACCGATTGGAGTAATTATACTATGACCAATGATTACTCCTACAATTCCACGGCAACCGCCTATACCAGCTGGAATCATGTTACCGCTTATATCTCCGGCACATTGGCATATGGTGTAGAGCCGTAGGATTGAAGCATCCTTTCCGCGCAGCAGGTATTCGCAAAGAAGGATATGCAAAATTCCTGTTATAAAAAGAGGCGAGCCACAAAATAACTTTTAAGTTAGGATGCGGCTCGCCCTTTTGTTTTATAATAAAATCCATGCTATTTTACCTTTCAGCTGACATGCCATTCAATCAGTTGATTTCCATATCTTTTTCATCCAGGAGTACTGCAGCAGCCTGGTCAGCCACCACGGTCAGATCTGAATGCAATTGCAGAATGGAGGCTGGGACCGTAGGAGTAACCGGGCCGGTTAATGCCCTTAAAAGAATTTCCTCCTTATCCCCGCCGCTTACCACCAGCAATATTTTTCTTGCCAGCATAATCGTCTGAATTCCCATGGTATAGGCGCAGCTCGGTACTGGCTCCCCCTTCGCAAACAACCGGGAATTTGCTTCAATTGTTGAGGGGGTAAGCTCCACACAATGGGTTCCCTTTTCAAAGGCCTCGCCAGGCTCATTAAATCCGATATGGCCGTTGTGGCCCAGACCCAGAAGCTGAAAATCAATTCCCCCCAGCTGTTCAATTACTCCATCAAAGCGCCTGCACTCCTTCTCGCTGTCCGGGGCCATTCCCTCCGGCAGATAGGTATGCCCCATCCCAATATTGATATGCTCAAAAAGATGATGCTTCATGAAATAATGGTAGCTTTGCCGGTTATCGCAGGACAATCCCTTATACTCATCAAGATTCACTGTCCTTATTTTGCTAAAATCCAAATCACCCTTGTTATACCATTCAATCAACTGCTGGTAAATACCGATCGGTGTTGATCCTGTTGCCAGACCAAGGACACTGTCCGGCTTTAGGATAATCTGGGCAGAGATAATATTCGCAGCCTTCCGGCTCATTGCCCTGTAATCACTCACCTTGTAAATACGCATTTACTTCTCCTCCGTCTATACTTCGCTGTGCTCTAAAATGCTACCCCTTAGTATCACCTTAACCAGCTCCAAATCCTGATTAAGCAGCAGGATATTTGCCGTCTTCCCCGGCTCTATACTGCCATATTTGTCATAAATTCCAATCCGTTTGGCAGGATTTACGGCCGCTGCCCTGACAGCCGTCTCCAAGGGAATTCCAAATTCCTTTACCGTCTTCCTCATGCATTCAAAAAGATTTGTCACCGAACCGGCAATGGTTCCATCCCCAAGGGTTGCCGCCCTTCCCGATACCCGTACCTCCTGCCCGCCCAGGGAGTAGGTACCATCGGGCAGTCCCGTTGCTCTCATACTGTCACTGACGAAAATAATTCTATCCTCACCAAACATCTTTATCGTTGCCCGGATCATACCGGGATGCAGATGTATGCCGTCACAGATTAATTCAACCGTTGTACCCTTACTGTCAAAGGCAGCTCCAACCACGCCCGGATCCCGGTGATGGAAGGGCGGCATGGCATTATACAGATGGGTTACATGGCAAAGGCCCTTATCAAAGGCCTCCCTGGCTATGTCATATCCGGCCATACTATGGGCCAGGGATAAAACTACCCTATCCTTAAGCTCCGTTATAAATTCCATTGCCCCCTCTTCCTCCGGCGCAATGCTTACGATTTTAAACAAATTCCCGCTTAACTGATTCAGCCTTTCATACATCTGAATATCCGGCTTGTGCAAATAAGTGGCATTCTGGGCCCCTTTTTTCTTTTCCGAAAGGAAGGGTCCCTCCATATGAATTCCGCATAATACGGAGCCTCCATCCTCCCTGTAATCAGCAGCATTCCGGCAGATTTCTGAGAGAGTCTCCTCAGGCAGGGTCATAGTTGCCGGACAGATGGCAGTAATTCCATGGGATGCCTCATATTTGCCAATGGCCTGTAATGCCTCCTGTGTTCCGTCACAGAAATCATAACCGGCACAGCCATGAAAATGAAGGTCCGTCAGTCCGGGAATTATATATCCCCCTGCTCCGTCTAAAACCTCCTCTGCCTCACACAAAAAAGGCTCCGACGGGTCATTATCCTGCCCGCTTATAACATCCACCCGCTGAATTGCTTCCCCTTTGATCCAAAGCTTACCCGGTTTAAACTGACCGTTATCGGTAAATATCATTACATTCTTTATCAGCATGCAAAACACTTTCTTTCTATCTAAGTTATTATTGTTTATGGTTATATACGTACTCCACATTTGCAAGGGCAGCTATAAGAACGGCTATATTGTAAATAGCAGCATAGCTTTATCCAGCTCTCTTGTATGATCGGAAAGCTGATTCACCGTTTCCCTAAGGCTGCTTACCGCCGTCAGCTGGTTGACCGAGGAGGCGTTGATTTCTTCGGTTACCGCAACCGTTTCCTCGACAACTGCCGATATATCCGTCATAGCCTTTAAGGTTTTGTTCTTTACCTCCTCCATGTCACCCACCTCCGTAGTAATACCCTGTAGGGTAGCTGCCAGCTGTTCAACATGGAGCATAATATTTTGAAATACCCTCTTTGACTTATCCAAGGCTTCGTTTTGTAAAGCTACGATATCTTCAGCCTGCCTTGCCGACTGTGCTGTTAATTTCGTTCTTTCTTCTATCCTGCCTATAATCCGTTCAATTTGTTTTGAGGAGCTTAGGGATTGATCCGCCAGCTGTCTGACTGCAGCTGCCACAACACTGAAGCCCTTCCCGGCCTCCCCGGCCCTTGCCGCTTCAATCGCAGCATTTAAGGACAACAGATTTGTCTGTCCGGCAATCTCATTGATCACACGCAAAATCTCTGTGATTTCACCAGTTTGCGTATCCAGGTCTTCTATATTACGGATGACTCTTTGAGTAATTACATTCGTGGCGTCTGTCTTCTCATTTAGCTCCTTCATTAATACAATTCCTTCATGAGTGACCTCCGTTGTTTCTGCCGCTATCCTGTCTATGTCTTTGGTGTTTTGATTTACCGAATGGATTCTTCCGGCAAGATAATTCATCTGCCGCAGGCAGCCTTCCGTGTCGGAGGCCTGATTTTCCATTCCCTTTTGTATCTCCCCCAGTGCCCGGGTGATCTCCTTTGCCGAGCCTAAGAATTCCTCTGTCGTAAGCTCTATCCTGCCGGAGGTACCGGAAACCTCCAGATTAACCTGGGATACCTTCTCAAGAATGGTTCTCATACTTGTAAGCATCTGATTAAAATGCCTGGCCAAAAATGCGAATTCGTCTTTTCGCTTTAAATGGATACGCGCCGTTAGATCTCCGTCTGAAGCTTTTTTAAGTGCCGCCACCATCTGCGCAGTCGCATTGCCAATATGATAAGACATCCATATCCCGATCAGGATTGCTATCAGGCTGGCCGCAAGAACCAGCGCAATGGTAATAATTTTAATATCATAGGCCTGCTTCATGATACTAGCCTTTGGTATCAGTCCACAAAGCAGGGCGCCTGAGGTATCAATTCTGCGATATAAAAAGAGATACTTCTCTCCCTTATAAACAACATATTGATTCCCGCTTATCTCACCGCTCTCCATAGCCTCCTGCACAAAGCTCTGGCCTATAAAAACCGGTTCCTCCTGCTGTGAATTCACTTCCCGCCGGTCCGAAATAAATCCGCTGATACTGCCCTTACCCCATTGGATACGGCCAAGTGAATTAGCGATAGTCTCCGGCTTTATATCAATTACTATGTAACCGATAATCTCTCCGCCAGTTTCTGAAAATCCGCTGGAATTATAAATTGCTTCAATTAGCGACAGACTGTAGTTGGATGGACTGGTTTCAAACTTTGTATCAAGAAAGGCATGAATACCAAGCCAAACTTCCTTAGCCCCTTGTGTAAACTGCTTTCCTTCCGCAGAAGCCTCAAAGCCGCTTACGATATCCTCCTTTAATGCACCGGTCTTCGTGGAAATAGCCGCACCTTCCCTGGAAAACACATGGATATTCCCAATAAAGTCATCCGAGGAAAGCTTCGCAATGATAGCCTTGTGAATACTCTTATAGGAGCCGTATTCCTTCACGGATTTTACATTATCACCGGATGCCAGCTGGCTTGCCGTTGCCGCAACAGATTTCAGACCCAGATTATAATAATCACCCGTGGCCTCCACCGTCTTTTGTACATTTTTCTCCACACTGGATACAATCCCGTATGAGGCTTTATCATATGAAATGATACCAAGAGCAACAATAAATATCACGGGAATTGCAAATGCAATAAAAAGTTTACCTTTGATACTATGAATTCCAAAGGTGGAATGACCTTTATTTTTCTTAAATTCCGGCAGGCTTTTTTTGCTTATGGATTTTATCACCGCTATCACGCTCTCTTTTATTATTGATCGATTTCCTTTTGTGAAATACTGTTTCTATATTCATTTGCCGAGATACCCACACTCTTCTTAAATACTCTTGAGAAATGTGCCATATCCAGGAAACCCACCCGCTCCGCAATATCACCGATGCGCAGGGAAGGATCCTTCAAGAGCTTTTGTGCTTCCCTAATACGGATGTTATTTAAAATTTCCGAAAAGTTCTGCCCCAGATGGCGGTTAAGGAGCTTGCTAAGATGCCACTGGCTGACATAGGTTTTCTCCGCCACCTCCGAAAGGGTGATTTTATGGGGGTAATTTTGCTCCAGATACTTCATCGCATTCTTTACGATAAAATTGCTGGCATCATTATCTAATTTATCCTCCGATCCCTCCGGCTGAATGTCCTCCGGCAATATGGAGTGACCCTTCAGATTTTGTACCATCGTACGGATTGCTTCTTCTATCTCCTCCAGATTTGATGGCTTTAGCAGGAACCGGCTTACACCCAGATGGAGTGCCTTCTGGGCATATTCGAATTTGCGGTAGCCGGTCAGGATACTGATCTCCATATCGGGAAATTCCGATTTGACACCGGCAATCATCGTCAAACCATCCTGGTCCGGCATTGCAATATCTGTTATGACAATATGCGGCTTAAACTCACGAATGACTGCTGCCCCTTCCGTACCGTCATTGGCAGTAGCGACAATTTTGCACTCGAAATCATCCCAGGATATCATCCGGGAGATACCTTCTACAATAATCGGTTCATCATCAATAATTACAACCCTATACATATCTTCTCCTAACCAGAATTGCTTTCCTGCTCCTTATATACCTAAATTCTAACCTTTGACCGCCCCGGCAGTCAAACCCTTAATTATATTCTTTTGCAAAAAAATGTATACGATTACGACGGGAATAATAATAATCGCAATAGAAGCCGCCATAAGTCCGTAATCGGTCCCATACTTTGAGCTGATTTCATTCAGCAGGGCACATACCGGATACTTGGTGCGCTTTCGTATCATAATGAGCTGGGTAAATAAATCATTATAGGACCAAAGGAAGCAGAAGATGGCAACCGTTGCAAGGGACGGCTTGGAGAGAGGTACGATAATTCTTGTAAACACCTTTCTCACATTGGCCCCCTCCATATATGCCGCCTCCTCCATTTCCATCGGCAAATCACGCAAAAAGCCCATCATAACCACAGTTGCGAAGCTTAAATTGCCGGCAATCTGGGGCAGAATAACCGATATGGCCTTGTTAATCAATTGTGCCTGGGACATCAGCTTAAAAACCGGAATAATTGTTGAAAACACCGGAAACATAAGGCTTGCCAGAATCAGAGAGTTAATCAGTCCTTTCCCCCGAAACTGGTATCTGGTCATGGCAAAGGCCATCATGCTGGCCAGCAGCATAACCCCCAGGGTAACCGTGCCGGATATGACCAGGCTGTTTTTATAGGCAATCAGAATATTCAAATTATCAAAGGCATTCTGATAATTCTGCCAGGTAAATTGAAGCGGCAGGGTAAAGGAGGAATTCACCACTTCTCTTGAGGGCTTGAAGGAATTGTTAATAATCCATACAAAAGGAAACACAGTTGTTACAGCCCAGAAGATCAGGATGAGATATATGAATAAATTCGATAGCTTGAATTTCTTTTTCTTTGTTAAAGCAGACATGCCATACCTCCACTATACTATGCAGCAACAGGATAACTTAGTAAATTGCTGCGAATGTCTATAAGTTGGCATCCGGCCGGATCAGTCTTGAGACCAGCTTTGAGACCAGAACGCCCAAAATCACGATGAGAAATGCTATGGTAGAACCATAATCAATATTATTGATAGTAAAGGTCTGTTCATACATATAAGTGCCCAGAAAATGAGTGACCCCCTGGGGCGCACCCTTTGGTACAATGACCCAGGGCAGGTCAAATACCTTTAAGGCTCCTGTAACCGCCAGAGTGATACAGGTGCAGATCACGCCGCGTATCATTGGAATCGTTACATAAAAAACCTGCTTCCATCTGGGACAGCCGTCAATTGAAGCCGCCTCATAGATTTCATCCGGAATGGCAGTCAGTCCGGTAAGAATTATGACAAAATAAAACCCGACATAGCTCCAGATGGTAGGTATGCTTACCATGGCAAATGCGGTAGAAACCGAGAGCCAGTTGACCGGCTCCTTTCCTAAGGCAGCCAGAAACTGGTTTAGCATACCGCCGTTATAATTGTAGAATAACTTAAATAATAGACCAATTGCAGTTGCAGAGATAACGATGGGGAAGAAAAATACGGTCCGAAAGACATGCTGCCCCCGTTTAATCATACTAACCAATATTGCCAATATAAATGCGATGCCCACCTGGAACACAACGGCCAGCCCCATCATCCAAAAGGAATTTATGATTGCTATTTTTATCTTTGGATCTGTAAATAATTTTTTATAATTTTCAAATCCGATAAAGCTCCATTCCTGTCCAGGCATCTTAATTACGGACCTCATATCATAGAAGCTGTTTATGATATTCTCAATAAACGGCTCATACAGGAACACGAACATCAATAACAGCCCCGGTACTAAAAATACGAATAAAGGTAGTTTTTTCTTATATAGCATCTTACACTCGCCCTTCCTGCCTCTTTACCAGTAAAAGAGAGAGGGGCGGTAAAGGAACCCCTCTCCCTTTATGGAATTATGTTATTTCGCGTTTATGGATAATACCTCATTAAGTAAGTCTTCCGGTGTTTTTGCGCCGGTGGATACATCAACGATACCGGCTACCAGAGTATTATAGGCCTCCTGGCTGATTCTTGAATCGGTGGGTGCACTGATGCTGGTTGCTGCCTGGCTGTATTCCATGCCGGAGATTCCCAGAGAAGTCATATTGTCAACTGCGGTAACTGTGGTTGCCGCCTGGCCATTACCATTCCAATAAACCTGAACCGCTGCGGAGCTTGTATTTGCCATAACAAATTTTACTGCCGCATCCCTCTTATCCGGGTCATCCCAGGCCTTCTTGGTAATATAGAAGCCGGAGGAGATACCGCCTACCATGCTGCCTGCCACTGCCTTGCCGCCAGGAACAACGGGGAAGGTTACCACTACGGTATTATCCTGATCCGGAATACCGCCCAGATACCAAGAGCCGTCCAGCTGCATTGCCGCCTGCTTATTCTTGAATAATTCTCCTGCAAAATCATTGTCGATGGTATCGGTGTCTACAGGGAAGGCGCCCAAATCTCTTAAGGTTTTGAACATCTCAAGTCCCTTGCACCAGTCCTCGGGCGCTGTGGTCGGAACCGTTGTATAGCCCTCGGCACCTGCTGCGGAAAGCATCAGGAATTCAATCCAGTAATGGGGAACATTATTTAAGGATACAGCAATAGGAATGATATCATTTGCCTTAAAGGTATCGATTGCCTTCAACAGCTTATCCCAGTCCGTAGGAAGCTCCAGGCTGTATTTATCAAACAAATCCTTATTGCAGTATAAGCCTTCCCAGTAGCCTGTGGTAGGTACGGCTCTTTGAACTCCGTCCGGGTTGGCCGCTGCTGCCAGCGCACTGGCAAGGGTATCTTTTGCATAATCCGGGTATTCTGCCTTAATCTCGTCAATAGTTACAAACTTGTCTGCTGCAAGCACATCACTTGCGTTTGCATCGGTAAAATATTGAATAACATCGGGCTCATTGCCTACAGCAAAGTCCGCTGCAATTTTTGTCTTCCAGTCCTGGTCGGCTGCCTGTGAATCATCCTCGATGGTGACGTAGGAATAATCCTTCATAAATTGAGCACAGATTGCCTGATAGTTGGCTGCGTTGGGATCAGTTCCGCCATACATGGAAACGGTTGTAAGAGTTACTGGATTTTTCTCGGCATCCGTTGGTGTGGCATCATCATCCGCCGACTGATCTGCCGGCTTTGTAACAGTTGCGTCACTCGGTTCACTCTTAGTGCCGCAGGCTGTCAATAAAGACATCATGAAAGCGAATACTAAGATAATGGATAGGACTTTCTTGACCTTTTTCATAAAATAACCCTCCTGAATTATAATATAGGTACCAAGACTCTTACTCTCTCACTTGGTATGAACTAATTATAATTTTTTTATTTCAAAAAAGCTTTAGTTCAACTTGATATTATTTGTTTATTCTTGCCATGTTCACTGCAAAATTCGCCATCATAATTGTTACTATATTATAAAAGTTCCTTCCGCTGCTTCATCCGCTTGGGCTTATCCGTATCCTCCTCTTTATAAGGATCAAATTCCAAAGGTATCCTTATGGTAGAGGCTGTCTCGCCTTCCCCCACCTTTCCGATAGTCAGTCCGTATCCGTATCCGTAAATCAGCCTGATACGCTCATTTACATTATAAATCCCCACGGACTCATGAGCTGTTTTTTCCTGGGACCCCTGTTCAAAGGTTCCGTCAATCAATTGCTTTACCCGTGTCTCATCCTCCGGGGTCATATTCTTTCCCGTATTGATAATCTGAAGGATCGCCTCCGCTCCGTCCTTATACCCCTTGATCCAGATGGTACCGCTTTTTACAATCTCTACTCCATGCACCACCGCATTTTCAATCAGGGGCTGTAAAATCAATTGGGGAACCTTGAGCTGCAGCAGCTCGCTGTCAACCTCCTTCTCAATCTTAAGGCGTTTTCCAAAACGCATGGAGATGATATAACAGTACGCATCCACACTCCGAAGCTCCTCGGACAGGCTGATCAGCTTCTTATTGCTTCGGTCCATACTTGCATTTAACAGAGTGCCCAGAGCCTCTATCATCCTGGATACGGCCACATCTCCTGCCATTCTGGCCTGCCAGTTCATCATTTCCAGGGTATTGTTCAGAAAATGCGGATTAATCTGGGATTGCAGCGCCCTGATCTTGGCATCCTTACGCGCCAGCTTCTCACTATAGGCATAATCAAACAGGTATTTGATCTCCGAGGACATATCGTTAAAGGATTCCTGCAGTACCGCAAATTCCGTATTGGGCATAGGGCTGCCCTCCATCTGCATGCCAATCTCACCCTCCTCCAGGGCCTTAGCCGCATAAATCATCCGGCTCATGGGCTTTGTGATATGATGGGAAATAAAATAAATCATATAAACATAAATCGGAACAATAATCAGCAGAATTAAAATCATTACCTGGTATAGCTTCTGCAATTCGGAGAAAATAATATTCTTGTCAGCAACCAGAATTGCTCCGAAATGATAATCATCAAATTTTTGCTGATACAAAAGTCCGATATAGAAATTATCCTGAACCTGGACCAGCTTCCGGTTTGCCTTCACTGAATAATTACTCTTCAGCTCTTCGATGACATCACTTTTCGCTTCGTCATCCAGACCACTGTCAAAGGTGATGCGGGAGCTTGTGTCATTGATGTAAAACGCCACCTCATAATCCTTATTGACGGCAATCCCCTCATTTAGCTTATCCCTGTTCAGCTCCAGCACCAGCGTGCCAAACTTCGTATAATTCGTTACCGTATAGAGATTGCGGATAATGTAAATCTGACCGTCGATTACCCGCACATGGGCGTCTGAGGTATCCTGGCTTGAGATACTAAAAGCCTCCGCCTCAACATTCTCCCGGTAATGTTCAATATAGTTGCTTTCCTTTTGCTTGGTATAATAGATCCGGTCAGGCTCCTCAGTCAGGTAAAAAATTGCAATCTCAAACCGGCTGTCATTATAGAACTTACCGGTGAGGCTGCCGGTGATCTCGCGGTACAGCTCCGACTGAGCCATCACACCCAGTTTATACTTGCGCCAGGCCTTCTCAATCATTTGCTCATAGGAGATTTTCTTGGAGATGTCAATTGCTTCGTCGATTCTCTGGGCATTGAAATAAGTAAAATTCTTAAGGCTTTCCTGCATTAAAACAGTGGTTTTATCAATAATATTATTCCGGTAGGATATGGAGATGAAAGCATAGATAAAAACCACCGGCAATATCCAGAAGGCAGTAACCAATATCAGCAGCCGCCTGCGCAGAGAAATCGTCTTTTTCATATAACCCTCCATTCTGCCGTTATCCCGCAAATTTGGGAGGCATCACAAATTTGCCGTGTGAATTATGCTTTTCCATAATTCACACTACACCCTCCCAGATAGATTATGTTCCGAAGAAAATAAACTCATTCGGTATCTATTTTTGAAACAGGAAAATGGGCTACCTTTCGGATAACCCATTCCATCCTTCTCTCTTATTATATCAGAACGCCTGTCAAATGAACAGTTCCTGTATTGTTTTAAATTCCCAAAAATTTTTCAAAAATACCGCATACCAGTCTGGCATCCTCGGCCCTTTGCATCTCGCAGAAAATCCGAAGCAGGGGCTCTGTCCCTGAGAAGCGGGTAATGACCCAGCCTCCGTTCTTAAAGTAAATCTTGCAGCCATCCAGATAGGAAATCTTATCTATCTCAAAGGGCAGCTCCGGGAGCAGCTTATCTAACATCAGCCGTTCAAAGATATCCTCCTTCTTCTCCTGGTCAAACAGATAATCCTTCTCCTCCATATAGTAGCGGCCATATTCTGTTACAATATCCTGATAAATTTCCGAAAGCTTCTTCCCGATGACAGCAATCATTTCTACCAGTAACGCGGCGGCATACACACCGTCCTTGCCTTTGATGTGGCCTCTTACAGTAAGTCCGCCGGAGGATTCTCCTCCGATGACGGCATCTGTTTCATTCATTTTTGAGGAGATATATTTAAAGCCGACCGGCACCTCATAGCATTTTTCCCCAAAGCTTTCGGCTACCTTATCTAACAGATGGGTGGTTGCGATATTACGCACCGCCGCACCATGCCAGCCCTTGTATTTGGTCAGATAGTAATATAGCAGAACCAGAATGTCGTTGGGATGCAGGAATTTCCCGTTATCATCAATAACACCGATCCGGTCCGCATCACCATCCGTTGCAATACCGATATCACAGTGATGATCCAGCACATAGTTTTGGAGGCTTCTTAAGGTATGGGCCGAAGGAGAGGGCAATTTGCCGCCAAAAAGGGTGTCATGCCTGTCGTGAATGATGGCCACGTCACACCGGGCCGTCAATAATATAGTGCGCAGGGAGGTCTCGCTGACACCGTACATGGGGTCCAGAGCAATGCGCAGGTCCCTGGTTCGGATTGCCTGCATATCGATCATCTCAATGATATTATCGATATATTCATTGATCGGATTAATCTCAAAGATCAGGCCCTTTTCCTTTGCCTTCTCATAATCCATGCCGATGATTTCCTCTTCCTCCACGGCTCCAAGATAGTTCTCAATCTCCATCGTCTGGAACTCATCCGCATCCCTGCCGCCATAGGTGAATACCTTAATCCCGTTATAAATTGCCGGATTATGGCTTGCTGTTACCATCATCCCGTAATGGAATTCATGCTCCATGACATAATACATGATCAGCGGGGTGGGGGAGGAGCGGTTAATCAGGTAGGAACAGATCCCTTCCCCTGCAAATATTTCCGCTGCCCAGCGCATTGCCTCCTTTGACAAAAAGCGCCTGTCATATCCAAGAACAATCCCTTTCTCATTCACACCCTCATCCTTCATCTTCATTGCCAAAGCCTTGGATAAGCTCTGTATATTGGATTTGGTAAATTCATCCCCTATGATTGCTCTCCAACCACCGGTACCAAATTTAATCATGATTGCCTCCATTCTGTGCCTGTTCCATGTCTCTCCTGTGAGACGATGCCATATCAGAAAGCCTGCTCCAGGCATTCCGCCGATATTCCCCGGTGGTATTAGCCTTACCCGGTATGCAGGTCTTACTCCCTGGTGCCTCTTTACACCAAATCAAGGTGCTGTTACTGCAGCAATACCCATGTCCTTTGGACATAAATTCTGAAGAATAGTGCCTTTTGCTATTTTTGCGGGACTATTCCCATAATAACAGTGATATCATTTTCCGTACCAGCCGGCGCAACCTTAACCCGTTCAGCCTCCCGGCCGTTTACGGTAATCGACTTAACCCCCTTCATCACACCCTCCGGATTCAAGACCGTGATATGATATACGGCGCCCCGCCACTCCCGGCGGACATAAAATTTGTCCCAATCTCCCGGAATGCAGGGGTCGATCACCAGCTCCTCAAACTGTGGACGGATACCCAGCATATATCGTGTAGCGGAAAAATATGCCCAGCCTCCCGTTCCTGTCATAAAAGGATGTCTTGCACGTCCAAAGCCGGTATGATCTCTTCCAATGATAAACTGGCAGTAGGAATAGGGCTCTGCCTCCCGGATTTCAATCTGGTTATTCTGATTGTAGGGGCACAGGGCATTGTAGTATTCCATCGCACGGTCGCCTCTTCCCAGTCGGCATTCTGCCGCCCAGGCCCAGGGATTCGGATGGGAAAAAATCGCCCCGTTTTCCTTAAGCCCCGGATATACCCTGGTCACAAAGCCAATGTCATCCTCCGGTACAGTATAGGAAGGACCATTCAGCAGGATGCCATAGGGTGTAAAAAGATTATCATAGATACTGTCCATGGCCTGAAGGCCCTTTTCCTTAGAGGCAACCCCCGACAGGACGGCCCAGGCATTGGATTCCAAATGAATCCGGCCTTCCCTGTCCTGCGTAGTGCCAATCTTCTTTCCGTTTTTTGTTATTCCCCGGATATACCACTGCTCATCCCACAGCTCCCTGTCACAGGCTTCCTTTACCCTGTCCTGCATCTCCTTATAATAGGTTACATCCTTCGTCCTGCCAAGAAGCTGCGCTGCCTCGATAAAATTCTCCAAAGCCCAGTAATGCAGAAAGGATACCAGTGCACTCTCTCCGCCGCCAAGGTTTAAGCAATCATTCCAATCGGCCCGCAGTCCCTTGCAGATACCTGATGTGCCGATCTCCCGTCCTGAGAAATCCAAAATCCTGGTCATATGCTCATATACGGTGCCGCTTCCGCCGTCCGCATACATAATTTCCTCCTCCAGGAAGGAGAATTCCCCGGTTTCCTTCACATATTCCACGATAGCGCTGACCAGCCACAGGGCATCATCCGAGCAGGCCTGGTCAATTCCATGAATGATATCGTTCCTGTCTGGTGCCGGAATGATCGTAGGCGAACGGAAGGGCTTTCCCTCCTGCTCCGGCTCAAACCATTCCGGCTGGAACAGGTGCAATCCATAGCCCTCTCCAACCAGTGCCCTCAGTAATTCCACAATGCGCTGTCTGCATTTTGCCGGATTGGAATGGGGTAT
Source organism: Bacillota bacterium (assembly GCA_023407175.1). The sequence continues at coordinate 20,626 of JAEYMU010000014.1, read as the reverse complement.
CGTCATGGAATCCTGGGAGGTATCACGGTAGCCCAGACCGGTCCGGCCTCCAACCTCAATAAAGGAAGCAAATCGGGAGAACATGATATTGATTTCCGCCTGATACAGGGTCCAGATATTGATCAGGGTATTCATTCCCTCGTTTGGCGTATGAATCTGAAGCTTGCTTCGTTTTTCCTCCCAAAAATCGGCCAGTTGGGAAAAGGCATGATCTACCTGTGCCAGATCGGAATATTTCCCTCTGATCTTGCTGCCTTGAGCACGATTTCCCTCCCCCAGCATAAAAATAATTCGGACTTCCTCTCCCGGCTTAAGCTCAAGTTTCTTATGAAGGGAACCGCAGTGGTTGCCCCCCTTTTCAAAGCTCCCCTGACAAAATCCGCGTTCTACAGCCTGTGGATTTGTCTCCGTACGGTACAGGCCGATGAACTTATCTCTTAGACAGTCAAAGCTGTCCGGTTCAAAATTCGAGGTAAAATACTGGTAGCCAAATTCCTCATAGAATAAATCATGCTCGATTACGCCCTCTTCATAGGAGGAGCCCGCAGCATAATTACTCATCTGAAAATTACGGTTGTCCATATCAATGTGATGATAGGAAAATTCCAGATAGGAGAAAATGCTGATGCACCTGGGTCTTGTATCCCGGTTCTTAAGCCGGATGTCCCACAACTCCACGGAATCCTCCAAGGGGATAAATAGGGTCTGCTCTGCGCTGATATTGCTGTATTCGCAGGAATATCTGGAATAGGACAGCCCATGCCTGCACTGGTATCTGGCCTCTGTAAGGTCCTTACCGACCGGCTGCCAGGATATGCTCCAATAATCCTTTGTCTCATCATCGCGAAGATAAACATAATGGCCCGGACGGTCCATCGGTACACTGTTGGCGCGAAAGCGTGTAATACGGTGGTATTCCGGTGTTTTATAAAATAAATACCCGCCTGCCGTATGATTTACAACCGCACACATATCCTTTACACCAAGATAATTTGTCCAGGAGGTCGGAAGATCGACCTGTTCTATGACATACTCCCTCGTTTCATTATCAAAATAACCATACTTCATAAGAAGCCCCCCCAAGCGTAAATATTACCGGCAAAGTCTGACACACCCTAATTTATAATGACTCTCCATGCTGTCGGAATCTATCTTTATTATAGTAAATCCCAGACTGAATACTATTGCTGGGAATGGCAATATTTGATTTATATTGTTAATCTGCATCAATAAGAACACTCTTCGCAGCTCCATAAATTCCCGCTTCATTCCCCAGAGAAGCCAGCCGTACCTCCGTAGCTTTACTCAAGTATAATACCTGCTCTTCATAATACCTCTTAACCATATCAAGCAAAAATTGCCCTGCTGCGGATACCCCGCCGCCAATAATGTATAGCTCCGGGTCAAGGACGCTGCTGGTTACCGCCATTGCAAGGCCAAGATATTTTACGGCCCGTTTAAGTACCTGCCTCGAAAGTAAATCCCCTTTTTTAGCCGCCTCGCATACCGTCCTCGCATTGATTTCAGGAATATTTCGCAGTGAGGATTCTATCTCTGAGGTTCTTAACAGACGCAGTGCTTCCTTTACTATACCGGTTGCCGAGGCCGCCTGCTCAAGGCACCCTGTCCTCCCGCAATTGCAGCGCTGTGTTTCATCCGTTACAATCGGCATATGGCCAAGCTCACCGGCCCCGCCAAAGCTGCCGCTGATGCTTTTTCCGTCAATTATAATTCCCGCGCCAATTCCGGTCCCCAGAGTAATCATCACCAGATTCCTATAGCCTTTGCCGCTTCCCTGCCACATCTCACCCAGTGCTGCCGCATTGGCATCATTCATAACTGTTACCGGAAGCTTCAGGGCCTGTGCTAATTCCCCCTTAACTTTCTTATCCTTCCAGCCCAAGTTAACAGCTGCCTTTACAAAGCCCCCTTCCAGTACAATACCCGGCACCCCGACACCAACTCCCAGAAGCTGCGTTACATCGATATCCACATAGGAAAGACATGTCTTAATTAAATCGATAATATCCTGGAGAATAAATCTTCCAGCCTCCCTGGTATTAGTCGGAGCCTGCCATTTCTTTATTAATTTGCCGTTGGTATTTATAATACCAAGCTTTGTTGAAGTTCCGCCCAAATCAACCCCGATACAGTAATTTTCCATATAAACCTCCATTTTGCCGGCAGCTCATCCCAATAAGAAAAAAGCACGTTTTCCTGCTCTTTTCTTATTATAAATGATAGAACACTGTTTTCCTATTGCTACGGATGTTAATATTTGATTCTTATTGCTGTTATATATACAAAGGGATTTTTCGGGAGGTCCTGCTCCTCTCCTGCAAAGAAACAGCCACCCGAAGCTACCGGGTGGCCATTTTGCAATCACTATATTCCAATAACATTTTTTACTATGCCAGCACTAACCGTATTGGTTTTGAAAATTCATAAAATTCAGAATTCACTTCCATATTCTCAGTGATCTTAACCTGTGCTTCCGGTGTTAATGACAGCACCTGATGCCAGATACCCTTCTTTAGGCAGACCGGCTTATCGAGAATGAACCCCCTGTACTGCTCAGGTGTTTCATGAGCCGCCACTACAAGGACTGTGATTCCAAGCAGCGGTTCAAAGCTCTCCTTGGAGGTCGGATGATTTTCCAACCGGCTGATTTCCTTGTTCGTATAGCGGAATACCGCAAGCCTCCAGGGATTTTGCTCTTCCCTGTCAACAATGTAAAAGGGCTCCCTGCAAGCCTCCGGAAATTCAACCACTGTCCCGTACTCCCCAAAATTATCCTTTGTAATTGAATGAATAGCAATCATGCTTCTCTTCCCTTCATGAACAGATTATTTGCTACAGTTCAGCCGATCGGCCAAACTATAACGATTATTCTATACAGTCAGTAAAGCTTAAGGTCAGCCGCGTCCTATCCGTATGAGCTGTAACAGAAATTACTGCGATCTCCTCCTGTTTTTCCAGACTAATGTCCTTCTCTTCGGATTGCACCTCAAGCAACATATATTTTTTAGGAACATGGATGTAATAATGATTGGTAGCTTCCTTTACACTTTCCAGCTCAAGCTTTAGCTCATTGTTGTCAAATTCCGCTTTCTTTACACTTACCGCATCCATCGAAACATGACGGGAGGAAGCAATAAGCTGAGGAACCCCCTTTGTCTCTCTTAGGGCTACAATTTGGCACTGGCCCACCTTTAATTCTTTGCAGGAAAGCTTACCTTCATAGCTTCCCAGATACTTTTCCTCCCAGAAATCAAAGGCATGATAGGTCTTTCCCTCCTCCAGCCCAAGCCGTGTAAATGCTATCTCGGAAGCCTCCAGGGGAATTGTCGCAAATCTCCCCATCACACACCAGGTCTGTCCGCTCTCATTAATATGGAAGGCCCACAGAGTGGAAAAGGGGTGCTTATCATACATGGTAGGATATACCCCTGCCATATCATAAACCTCCTGCATCGTGATCTCCTCCATCTCCACCGGAGTTTCGTGGGACTGGACTGCAAAGCCGTGAAGCTTTGTCCATGTATAGGCAGGAAAATTCATGTTCAGCTTTCCAGATTCTGCGGTTCTGGTCTTAAGAGGCGGCAGCGTCTTGCGGATTACCTGAAGCTTTTCTTCGGTATAGGCATCCAGCGTATCGCTTAGCATATACAGTCCCCCGGACAGAGAAATCAGAGAAAGCACACTCTTGGCCCAGTCAAGCTTTGTTCTTACGCATACATGATCGGGATCATTTAAAAACAGAATTCTCTGTGTATGAAACCACCTTGCCATCTCAAAGAGCTGCATCCGGATACCGGCCCAGGTTGGATTTGCATCCATTGCAATACGGCAGGCATCTGCTACACCGATTACCTCATGCATTTCTCCCCAGCTTGCAAGATAGTAAATGTCATCTCCCATCCCCTCCCTGGTTGCTTCCAGATAGGCACGGAAACGATGCTCCGCCTCCTCGTTGGTCATAATCCCCAGCCGTACTGCTTCATGAAGTCCATCCATAAGAAGATGCCTGATTGCATCGATTTTAATATACTCATAACCCGCCTGCTTATACCCCTGAAAGATTGGCTTAACCTGCTTTTCCAGGGTCTCCGGCTTGCAATTATACAGAAAGTCAATCCATTCCCCCTTCAGCGGACTATCCTTATGGCAAAGAACGGTATCCTTATGATAATCAACGAATTCTTCATTGGTTATATTGGCATTTGTCCAGATTGCCGGTATCATATAATAATTCCTGATTGTCTCAACAATTTTCTTATGACCGCCCGGAAATTTGCTTTCGCTGCAGGTAAGCCATCCGTTAGCCATATCCTTTTGAGGATCATAGGGAAGAGGCATCTTCTGATATCCGTCATCGAGTTGAATATACTCCAGCCCGTAATCCTTAAGCTTTTCTTCCATAAATTTGGATATGGCTTTAATCTTGTCCATATCAATATCCCGGCGAAAGGCCTCCCAGGAGCACCAGCCGGCAATCTGCCTCTCCTTGCATTTTCTTTTCCACGGTTCATAATAGCAGTATCCAAGATGGTTCCTGTAATAATGCATAAATAGATTGATAAAGAGCGGTTTTTGTGTCAGCTTAACCCTTGCACGTGCTATTTTACGCAAAGCCAGGCTCTCCGGCAGCTCCGCCTTACGACAGTGCAGCTCATCCAGCCTTCGGTATTCAAACTCCCTGGTTTCCCAGACCCATTCCTGCCCGTTAATCGTCAGCAAAAGATCCTGATAGGCATCATAAAGCCCATTCACCCCGCTGATTAGTATATTGCCGAATTGTCCGAGGATCGCTTCTTCCCTGTCCGCCCTCTGCGGCTTCATATTCATGCAGTCCCTGCTTAGGTTAAATTCAATGGTAGTCCACATGGGCTTCTCGACGGTCAGATAAATCTGCTGCGTATACTGGATGCTCTGTACCGTACCGTCGGAGCCATGCCGAAAGCCCGGATTCTCACTTTCCGGCAGATGTATTTTTATGATATCAATTCCATTGTATTCATAGGTTAATGTCTTGGTCCGGGCGTTCCATCTATGTAAGGCATGTGCCAATGGGGGCACGGTTAAGACAGGATGAAAATTTTCATTATTCATAATCGATTTTCCTTCCTATAATTTAAAAATTTATTCCTGGCCCATGTGTAATGTCTACTTGATTGCACTGTCGATCATTCCTTTAATGAAATACTTCTGCAGGAAAATAAAGATAACAATAACCGGCAGAATTGCCAGCAATGCGGCTGCTGCCGCTGCATGCAGATTACTGGTGGTCTGTGAAAAGAAGGAGGAGATTGCAAGGGTAATTGTCCTAAGCGCCGGCTTTTGCAGGATATAAAGGGAGAACTGGTAATCGTTCCAGCAGTGCATTCCCGTCAGAATAATGACCGATACGGTAACGGGCTTTAGCTGCGGCAAAATCACACTGATGAAGGCCCGGGCGGGAGTACATCCATCAATTGCCGCCGCTTCGTCCAGGGCAACCGGAATTGCAGAGATAAAATTGGTATATAGAAATACGCTCAAGGGTAATTCAAAGGTAACTAAAATCGTCACAATCCCCCAGTAGGTATTGTCCCCGTTAATACTGATCATCGTGGAATAGAGAGGTACCAGGATGCTAAGCGGAGGTACCATCATGATACCCATGGTAAAGGACTTTACCATCATATTAAATCTGGTTCTTCTTCTGGATAGGGGATAGGCCGCCAGTGCTCCGACAAAAGTAATCAAAATTACGCTCAATACCGTAATAATGGCACTGTTGCGAATGCCAAGAAATATTTTCCCTTCCTTTATCGCATCAATAAAATTCTGAATATGTATGGAGCTTGCCATCTGCCAGTAAGAGCTTATATCACTTTTTGACTTCAGAGCTACACCCAGAAGTACATAAATCGGGGATAAATAAATAACGATAATCACAAGCATAATGGGAATTCTCCACAAAGCGGATTTTCCTTTCCCTGGCTTCTTCATTACATAGTTACCTCCTTTTTATCAAAATATCTCATGAAAACATTGCTGATAATCATAATAAATACAAACGCAAACAAACCGATGGCTGAAGCATAGCCCGCATTTTCACTGCCAAAATAAGTCCTGTTAACCAGAGTAGACAGGGAATGGGAAGAAAAGCCGGGACCGCCGGAGGTTAGAGCCATGATAACATCAAATAATTTCAAGCCTCCGATCAGATTAATGATAACTGCCGAGGATATGGCAGGAAGCAGAAGGGGAAAGGTAATATAGCGGAATCTCCCCCATTGGTTGACTCCGTCCATCTCCGCTGCTTCATAATACATGGCCGGAATATTCTGAAGCCCCGCCAGATAGATCACCATGGAAATTCCCGCAAACTGAAAGGAATTAATTAAGGTGATGATACCAACTGCCCTGTCACCCTTTGCCAGCCAGTCAACGGCTTTTGCACCAAAGAGCATACGGATATCATTTAAGGCTCCGCCGTCAAACATCACAAAGAAATACATGATATAGCCCATAATCAGTGACGCAATCATAACCGGCATATAAATTATTGTTCTGCATAAGGAACGGCCTGCAAATTTATGATTTAGAAACAGGGCAAAGGAAAGCCCCAGAATATTTTGCAGAAAGGTACTGCCAAAGCCGTAGATGATTGTATTTTTAAAGGCTATTCTTATTTTAGGATCCGTAAATATCCTCTTATAATTATCCAAACCAACTATTTTAAAATTTTGTGAATATCCGTTCCAATTCGTAAAGGATAAATACACTCCCCGAATTAAAGGATATATAACAAAAATAAAAAACAATATAAGCATGGGAACATAGAATATATTGACTGATAGAGCAGTTTTCAGCACATATTGTTTTCTTTTCACCATTGTTCTCCCTTCTTTTTGTATAAAATAAGGGCGGGAGCACCACCCTTATTTTACTTATATCAAATTTTCCTTACCCGCTTCTTCCGGCATAAGAAAGCTGATGTTTATTTATTCTGCGGTAAACTTGTCATTAAAATTTTGCAGCATCTGCTCTGCCGCATTGTCAATCGCTCCCTCGGACTGTCCGAGGATTTCCGCACCGGTCTCACACATTACATCCCATAGGCCACTGGGCAGATATTCTCTGTCAAAGTAAGGATAGGTTTCAACCGTGCTGTACTTATCCAGATAGGTCTGTATATTGCCGACATCACTGGTTACTGTTGTAAGTCCGGCCTTATTGCCTGCCGCAGTTGCAATTGCCGACATCACCTCAGGTCTTGCAAGGTAATCCAAAAGCTCCTTCGCCTGTTCCGGATATTTGGTATCCTTCCAGATACCTACTGCAATGTCTTCTCCTGTGATCAGACTGGGCTCGTCGCTTGCAGAATTGGAAGGGATCGGCATCATGCCGATATTGGCATCCGCATTGACTCCCAGGGCATCGGAGGCAGCATAATTACCGTAGAAGCAGAATGCGCATTCCCCTTTTGCCAGGGCATCAATATCTGCATTATAATCTGCTGTCAGCACATCCTCATTAAAGTATCCGGCTTTAACCCAGGTGTCCATCATAGAAGAAATCTGCTTCCAGATATCCGTATCAAAGGTTCCCGCCTTCAGAGCATCCTTCTGATTATTGGTTTCATCCGTTACATAGAAGGAGGGTGCTACCCAGTCAAAGAACTGGCCAATGGGCCAGGTATCCTTACCGCCCATATGTATCGGCTCATAACCCTTGCTTTTTAATGTATCACAGGCCTTGGCAAAATCCTCCCAGGTCTTGATATCATCTACATTGACTCCTGCGGCATTGAGCACATCAACATTGTAAACCATACCGGCAATATCAATATCAACCGGAAGAATATACACATCTCCGTTTGCCGCTGTAATTGCAGGTAATATCTGTGCATCAATGCTGCTATAGAAATCCATGTCATTGACAGGAGTCAGATATTCTCCATACCGGGCTACGGACCAGCCGTGGGTTGTAAATACATCCGGAAGCTCATTGGAGCCCATCTTAACCTTCATCAAATCCTCATAATCACTGCCGGGTGCTGAAAATTCAACGGTATAGCCCGTCTCTTCCTCAAAGCCCTTAATCGCATTTTCAAGTGCAGTTGCTTTCTCACCAACCACATTTGTCATAAACGAGATCGTGACATCTTCTGCCTTTGTATCGTCTGCTGTGTCTGCTCCGGAAGTAACCTCCGTGCCTCCCCCACTGCTGCTTTCTTCACTGTCGGATGAGCTTTTGCCGCATCCTGCTGCCATTGATGCAGCCATAATTGCTACCAATGTAATGGATAGTAACTTTTTTAATCTCATTTCATTTCCTCCCTTTGATTTATTATGGCTACATTATACGGACCAGGAGCTGCCTTGTATATGTACCAAATCTATACTTAAGGTATGCTTTTTTACATTTTTCCTTTCTATTATAGACAATCATTTCTCGTTTTTATATACTATAATTAGCTTAAAAATGGTACTTATTATATACAAAATTTACATTTTCCTGTTATCCTTTACGCTAAAGGCCTGGAATAGTTTTTCCTGTTTATGGAGGGAGGCAATCATGCCCATGAAATCAAAATCACTGCGTTCCAGTATGTTTCTGTTGTATATTACCACGATTATTATTCCCTTTCTCGTGATATCCGCGCTCTATTCCTACTATTACAGCGTACAGATTCTGGATAACAACAAAACCAATGTCTCCAATACCCTGGAATCAGTTTCCACAGGCATCGGTATCTATGTTGCCGAATTAAATTCCATCTCCAATGTCCCTTATTATATTTCTGATGTTATGGATACTATGCAGGATATCAATTCAGGAAAGCATCAGGATATTGCCACCTCTACCGAATTTCTCAAAAATAGCAAGGAATTCCGACTGGTATTTTTAAAATATATTTACAATGCAACACAGAATATCTCCAATGTTTCCTTTATTCCGACATCGAATAGCTTAAACCTGATTTATGTCATGAGCCGGAATGCCAATCAGACAAAAATAATGACGGACAGTGAGTATAAAAATACCGACTGGTATACCTATCTGCAAAACAATGAACGGGCCTCCGTTTTCTTTCCTTTATTCGAAGACGGCAAGGATACCACTTCCGATGCACGTACCTTGACCGGCTTCTTCTATGCCAAGATTATCCGGGATGTGGATACCAAAAAGAATATCGGAGTCATTAAGATAGAAATACCTGCAAAGAATATCCTGCAATTGGTCGGTCATGTACAATTATCCACTGCCGCTTCCATTCTTATTACTTCAGAGGATGGAGAAATAATTTATATGAAAACCGGGGACAGCAACCTTAAGGAAATGAAAAATAGCAGTGAGTTCTCCGATCTGTCCCGGATGCGGTACCAAATTATCAAGCAGCCAATTGATAACACTTCCCTTCAGCTGATTTACCTGTCCTCCAACCGGGAAATCCTTTATTATCAGATTTATACCTACTTCATCGTATTCTTATTTACCCTGGCTGCCGTCTTTCTCTCCTTCTTCATCTACCGATTTAAGACAAATAAAATTGCAAAATCCGTGTCCAGTATTAAGGATACCTTTAAAAAAATAGAGACCGGTGATTTAAGCATCAAATGCAACGTAAGCTCACAGCAGGAATTTATCGAAATCTCCCATGCTTTAAATCATATGACGGAAAAGCTGAATGAATATATCACCAATGAATATAAAGCAAACCTAAGCCGGCAGGAGGCTGAGTACCGTGCGCTTCAGGCACAGATTAATCCCCACTTTCTGTACAATACCCTGAATGGCTTTATCGCACTGAACCGAATGGGTGAAAAGCGTTTACTGGAGAAATCCATCATCCAGCTGACCCATCTTTTTCAATATACCTGCAGCAGCAATACCTTAACCTCCATTGATGCAGAGCTTTCCTTCATCCACCAGTATCTGGAGCTTCAATCCCTGAAATATGATGAGCGTTTATTCTTCTCGATCTATATTGAACCGGGCACGGAGAATATTTTGATACCAAAGCTGCTGCTCCAGCCCCTGATTGAAAACTCAATTATTCACGGCCTGGAGCCTTCGGATAAGCGGATGCATATTTGGATAGAAACCGCTATCCTGGATTGTATGCAGCTCGGGAATTTCGTTTTCATACATATCAGGGACGACGGGTGCGGTTTTGATATGGTAAAGCTGGAAGCCTTAAGACATATCGGATTAAAAAATATAGAAAACCGGCTGAAATATCATAATCCGAATAATATATTCCAGATCAGAAGCGAGGCAGGCAAGGGTACGGAATGTATTATACTATTGAGCATTATATAGGTTTTTCCTGATCATAGGGCTTGCTGTCTGTACCCTGCTGTATTGGTACCAGGTCATCACAGGACGCCGCATAGCGGCAGAAATGGAGAAGAATGCTATGAAAATATTACTGGCAGATGACGATAAACTCATTCGTTATTCTTTAAAAAGTATGCTTGCTGAAATACCTGATTTTGAATTTATTATTACTGAAGCCTCCAATGGTCTGGAAATGATTGAACGCTGCAGTGAGTACGATCCTGATATTGCATTTGTTGATATCCGTATGCCCCATTTGAATGGTATTGATGCCATCAGAGAATGCAAAAAGGTCTCCCCTCATACGGAATTTGTCATTATCACGGGTTATTCCGACTTTGAATATGCAAAGCGCTGCATCTCCCTGGGCGTATCCGATTATATCCTAAAGCCGGTGGAGGCGGAGTATTTGACCGGTATCATCAAAAAGCTTAGGGAAAGACTGTCCCATCAGATGACACAAAAAAACAACCTGTTCCAGCTCTATATTCATAATTATTTTCTTACCCCGAATCATGATGTCCCCGACTCTTTCCTCCAGGATCTTGATATCCAGTCCGGGGATTGTTATCTTGCCTTTACTGTTTTTATCGACTGTATCAATAATCCGAATGTATATAAAGACATCTGCAATCAACTGACCGGTAAAATCAAGCTTTTTGGAAATCAATTGCCCCAGCGCAATATTTATTATTCCATTCTCTATTCTCCGGAGGGATTTCTTCGGGTCATCTTTAAGTCTCCCAGGTTACAGACCGCCTTTATTAAGAGCAAGCTGGAGCAAATTTGCAAAAGCCAGACCACGGACTACGCAAGGCTGTACCTGTTCTTTTCCGAGCATCCGGGGATCGGGCTGATCTTTGATGCCTGTGAGAAAATCGAGGAGCACCCTTATATCCGCATGGGCATGAAGGCCTGTGAGGCTGTTTGTATCGATCAAATCGACTTTCCGCATATGGAGCTGTTCTTTTATAAGAATTTATTCGGTCTTATTTCCGCATTCTTAGAGGCAAACGAGGGCATGTATACGTATAGTCTGAATCAGATTTACCGAAATTACTGTGATAAGAAAGTGGATTTTCCTTTGGAGAATATTGGGGCATATGTAAAATGCGTATTGAATCAGAAGATATCAACGGATAATTTCAAGACCTTTATGCGGTCCTTCGTTACGATTTCAGATCATATGTACCATAACCTGGAATACAAGGTCACCGAAAAAATAGATTTGATTATGGAGTATATCCAGCATTCCTATATGAATGATATCAGCATCAATCAGATTGCCTCAAAGTTTGATCTTACTCCGAATTATGTGAGTAAGCTGTTCCATGATAAGACCAATACCAAGTTTATTGACTATCTGACCAATATCCGGATCAGCCATGCCAAAAAGCTTCTAATTTCCAACAGCGACACGCCAATTAAGGAAATCGCCCTCATGATCGGCTATTACAGCTCCAGGCATTTCTCCTCCATTTTTAAGAAATATACGGGGCTTTATCCGACCGAATACCGTAAAAACCATATCATAGAAACGGTAAAGCCATCCTGATGCTTACATAAAATGAACCGTTTACTCTCGTTTAAACTAATTGAAAGGGGAAGAAGTGAAATTCCCTATGAATTTCACTTCTTCCCCTTTTTATACTTTTCTGAACAGCTTATCTATCAGAGGCCTGGGCTGTTACCATTTTACCTGAACCGGCACTTACCCTGATATAGCTTATTGTTTCTCCGTTCATCTGCTTATGCTTTGCTGTCCTTGCTACGCCATTTACGATAATGTAATCATAGTCTCCATAGAAACGTGCTTCCCAGCTGATGGATTTTTCGGAGTGATTGGTCAAAACTGTCTTTTGGTTACCTTCCATAGCCAGATCGATGGTGAAATCGCCAAATGTAATATTCTCAACAGCTAAATCTCCAATCTCCTGCGGCAGTCTCGGAGAGGTAGCCACGATGCCGTCCGCAACATTGGGCTCAACTCCCATCATTCCTTCAACAAACTGTGAAACCAGGGTATAGGAAATCTCGGGGTAATCCCCATTGGTACCCTGTGCGGCAACCTCGTGAGCATTGTCTTTTACATCACCAATGTATTTCATCCATTTCCAGGCATCATCCGCCCTGTTGTAGGGGAACAGCATGTCAGGTATATAGGTATAGGCCTCGATATTGGTCGGAGCTGTATCCGTTGTTCCTATGCCCTCTCCCAAATTCTCAAGTATGAAATCAATATACGCATCATTACGGGAACCCGGCTCCGTAATCAGCTTCAGAGGCATGAACCAGCTGTTTTCCTTGCCGAAATCATATAATTTCGTTAAATCCGAGGTAATAACACGGGCATAATTACCGTCAGGATCAGTCTCGTTGACACTCCACACCTCATTAAAGTAGGTTTTTAAATCCGCAGCCTTCTGATACCATTCCTGTGATTCCTCATTATCGCCCCGGGCCTTTAGGATGCCGGCATATGCAAGGGTCGCCTGGTATTGTGAACCGATGGCATCTCCCGATTCAATCGGGAATTCTCCCCGTTCATTATAGGTACAAGAGCCGGTAAAAATACTTCCATAGCCTTCTGCCACGCCGTTTTGCAGCTGATCATCATGCAAACTGATGAAGTCTGTCATAACCTTTGTATAGAAGTTGAACATATCATCACTGATATAGCTTTCATCACCCGTCCAAAGATAAAGCTCATATGCTTTCTCCACCAGTTCAAACTGTGCCGGGACTTCTCTTACAAAGTTGCTGTCATTCGTATAATCCAGAGTATAGGTGGAGCCGTCGAAATTAAAGGCCCATAACGCATACCATTTTCTTTCGGCAGTAGCACTCTTTGCAAAGGTACTAAGCATGGAATAATTTTCATCCGTAAGTCCCACGATGGATGCCCCGACGGACTGATGGATAAAATCCCTTCCATAGAAGGCCGTCCTGTGGTAATATCCCGCCCAGTAAGAAGGAATATAATCAGCAAATCCTGTACCGGAGGCATTGCGTTCCGATTTATTCACCAGTCCGCCCTGTCCGGTCATAACAAACTGCTGTGTCTTCTCGATAGCCCAGCTGAAAAGCTCCTGTGCATAGCTGTTGGAAGAGCTCACCTTAAGGCTGTTGGTATCCTTCAAGGCTACGACATCCTCAACTGTTAAGGTCCCCTTGCCGTTCTTTGCGATCTTTACCGTGTAAACTTTCGTTTTTCCAGTATTCTTGTTGTATAGGATAACCTCAGCCTCAGTATTTGCAGTGCCTTCTACGGAAAGCTTATAATCACCGCTTCTGATTTTCTCCGTATAGGAGGTTATATTATAATCTGCATATACCAGCTGCATATTGGATCCGGTATATTCCTCAAACCAGTATGCCTTACCGTTGGAATCGTTAGTGGTATAATCCACATAGATGCCTTTTTCTTTCAGCTCGGCACCGGTCGCCAGCGTTACGAAGGAATACGAGAACGTATTGTCATCCCTTAAGGTAATATCCTCTACCAAATAGGTCTTGTCGTCCTCCAGCCAGCGGATATTGGCCTGAAAGCCCTTGGATTCCTCTGTATTGCTGTTCAGATAGTCTCCGTATAGACGCCTTGCATCGGTAGCCAGCAGCATAGCCTTTGATTTATCCTCATTCAAATACATAAATGCATAGCTATCCTCATCCTCAACCGGCCGGAAGGAGCCATTCAATACCTCAAGCATTCTATCATTCTTTCTCCAGGTATTGAAGGTCTTCAAAAGTGCGCAGGCCTCCTCATTCTCCAGCATACTGTCAGGATCGGTATAAATTACGGATTCCCTGGTAGCTAACATCTGATACAGCCATTCTGTTTTGGCGACAAAATAACCGTTCTCATAATATTCAAATACACTGTCCATGGGAAAATAGCCGAAGCTCTGCATAGCGATATCCAAATCCCCGTCCTGATATTCGCCAAGAGCGCTTACCATTCCGTTATCGGCCAGATATATTAATCCGCTGTTTCTTGTTTCGTTGTTTTCCTTATCTCCCATAAGTCCAAAGTCAAGCTCGTTGGTTACACGAGTGGTAAAATTGGGATATTTGCTGGTAATCAAATTCTGATATTTCGTAAGATTTACCGCCTTACGGTATACACTGTCACTGGCATGTGAATACTGGGTCGTCTCTGTATTCTGTGCCGTCTGAAGCAGGTCAATCTGTGTCCAGCTGGAATGGTATTGATTAATTAAAACATCCTCCATTTGTCCGAATTTATAGAGTACCTCATTCCAATTGGCAAAATCCCTCTGTGCGTCCGTTACTGCCTCCACCCCAAGAGCTGCGGCGGCAGAGGAGCTGGAAGCTAATACATCGGTTGTCGCAGTCAATGTGCTCGCGGAGCTGATACCCAGGAGTGCATTTGCTGTATCCGATGCCGGCATAGGTCCACCGGGTCCTCCGCCTCCCGGTCCTCCGGGGAAGCCCATACTGGATACACCGGTGGGGCTCCACCAATATCCGATCTCAACACCCGCATTGGTTATGATTTTGGATAAAGCAGCCAAATCCGAGGTAAAGGAAGACTCCGGTATCACCGTATCCTTCGTTGTATTCCAGCTGTCATCTACATTGATACGGTCAATTCCTGTTGCCAATGCGGCCTTTAATACGGTGGTACGGTAATATTCATCGGTACGGTTGCCGTTAGAGAACCATTCCCAGTCATTTAAGGATACATCCAGGGTCTTGTTTACATATTTATATCTTTGGGTAAAATGATCCTCAATGGCAGCCCTCCCATCCAGGCTGTCGCCCTGAAAGGCTGTCAGGTTAACTGCGAGATATTGCATTTCCTCTCCTGGAAACAGCACAAGCTGCAGTGAGGAAGGATTCGAGGAAAAGCGGACAGAGGCCTCACCGTTAGCCCAGGCATAGATACCACCGAAGGGCGGATTGGTAGTGTCACTTGCAAAACCATCCCCTGTTTCCTCCGTTGCTTCAACATTCGTCTTCCAGTTCAGCTCGGGGACCATACACCAGCCGTCTCCCGTATCATATACCATGACACAGTTACGGGTATTATTTAAGGCTCCCGTTGTACTGGTCCAGATCATATTAGGAACATAGAAGGCCTCATGAGCCTTGTTCTCAAAATTGAGCTGCAATATATCCGATTCCGTTATCGTCATATTACTGTCTGAATTATTCTGGATAAAGCATTGATAGCGAAGTCCTGCCGAACCCTTATACATTTGGAAGCTCATCGTAATCTGCACCGGGATTACATCGTCCGAGGCAAGTACAATCTTAAGCTCCTGTCCCCAGGTAGTATCATTCTGCTCAATATTACTGATATCTGCATTCTTCAGAGTCCAATTACCGCTTAATGCAGAGAGAGTTTTCCCCGCTTCCTTGATCTTATAGGTAAAAAGACTTCTTGCCCCGGAGCCCGTCAGATACTCTTTGCCGGCAGCTACACCATAGAAGCTGGTCATGTCAATGCTTCCGTTTTCCATTTGTACGACTGCCTTAACTGCATCATTTTTCATTGTCCAGATTGTTTTATTTCCCTCCTTCGTCTCGCTAATCAACGAAGAATTCGGCCCTCCCGGCGGAGGTCCCATTTGTTCTGCCGCATAACTGACGGTAAATACGCCAATACAGATAACTGCCGCTGTCATAATAGCCAAAACTATCTTTCGCACCAGTTTTTTCATAATACTCTCTCCTTCTCTTTTTTTGTGGCTCCCCTGATTATTCTTCTCCTCTCTAAACGAAGGTTTACTAAATACTTTTAGTTTGATTTTATACCCCGCGCTATGACTTCACTTTAACTGATTTGCGGGCGGCTGTACATGCATCAAAACTATACTTGAGGTATTCAAAAATACAATCAAATAGAGAAGGATACCGTATGCTAAAATAAAAGGGCCGTTAAAGAGAAAAAGCTTAAAAAATGTCCCAGAAGGATGATTATCTCATCCTACTGGGACATATCTTGTTTTTTATTTTAACTGCTATGGTTCTAATTTGCTTCCTGAAGGGTCTTAGCAGCAGCCACATATGACTGTAAAAGAGGTACAGGGGACTTCTCACTGAAATAGTCCTACCCTTACGAATAAAAGCCACCAAAATTCCCCTGATCTGTTCCAGGGGTAAGGGTCCCTCAATTATCTCCTGATTATCTCCCACCAGATAAACCAAGTCTCCTGACCTCCTCCAGATCCGGTGAAGCACCAGAATGCTCTTATTCCTCCGATACAAGACAACATCCCCTCGCTTTAACCGCTTTCGATCCGCCTTAATCAGGATGGCTGAATCCCTCTCGGGCACAAGCATCGGATACATACTAAAGCCCTGTGGTTTAATCTGTACGGTTTTTCCCGCTTCCAGTAATTCCAATATATCAATTGCCTTGTCCATCCCCCGCATCCTCCGTTCTGCTGTAAACAATACCAAAGCCAAGTATGGAAAACTTCTTTCCTTCCTCCCCCTTGCGCATGCGAATTTTAAGCCGGTACGGTCTTGCTGCAGCTTCATTCAATACCGGGGTAATATCCGGATTATTAAAGGCATAGATGCTGTAGCTGTCAATTGTGCTGATAACCGTATCATCCTCAAGGATTTCAATCGCACCATATTCCATGCTGTTTGACTTTTCATAAATCAAAAACAGACATCTGCAGACCAGGTTGATTTCCATGGGACGATTTCCTGTTCCCTTTTGATAGCTCCAGCCCCGGGGAAACAAGGAAATAGTATCTGTTTGATGAAAGGAACCGGACTCCTCAACTGTCATGGAACTATGGTCAAAATATTCCACCGTGCTGAAGTCCCTGCTAAAGCATGCCTCAAGTGTATCATAATCCTTCTTGTCGGGATTATTGTTGATATTCTCAAATAATTGCTTTATTCCTTCAAAAATTATTCTGTGTCCATTGCTTGTAGGGTGACCGTAATCGTTGGAATACTCTCCCCAGATCATAATGCCCTGGGCAAGCCCCTGCCTGATAACCTGGTACAGGTTTACTACCGGCAAATCATAATGTCTGGCAATTTTCTCCATATACCCGCTGCAGCTGTACAGATCTTCATTGCATACAATCACCGGAATGACTGCCGGACGGCTCTCCATTCCCAGCAGCTTATAAGCCAGGCTTTCATATGAGGCAATGCTTATCTTATCCATTCCGTTATTTATTGCATATTCCAGAAATACAAGATCCGGACGGACATTTTTAACATACAAATCCGCTATCATCAGCCCCAACAGGCTATTTGCTGCGGCAAAACCATGATTTTCGCAAATGCAATCATTATTCTTACTATATTTATTCTGAAAATATTCGCAAAAAAGCTTTCCATAATTCTCTTCAATCATTCCCGCAGGGTTATAGCCTGTCGTAACCGATCCTCCGAGAAAGGCCACCGTTACCGGTTTATCCTCGGCTTTTCTTATTGCAGCCTGAATTCTAGCATGATTTCCCCGGTTCGTTACCACATCGGGCAGCAGCCTCCGGTATCCGTTCCCTGCTTCTTCTCCCATATGCATCATACCGTCCATGTTCCGATTCCAATCAGCTGCTTTAATATCATACAATATTCCATTGCAGCCCTGGATAAATAGCTGTTACGCTTGGAAAGCAAAACAATTGTATTTTCCGTACGCTTATCGCTGATTTCATAATAATAGGGATGATTTGAGATATTGCCAAACCGGATATAGGTGTCAGGAATAAAAGCTGCACCAAGACCAGACAAGGTAAAGGCAAAGGCCGTTTCCACGTATTTTGTACTCAGTGTGATACGCGGCTCACAATTCATCTTCTCAAAAAGAGAGGGAAGCAGCTCCCTGTCATATTCACTGTCCTCCAGTAAAATAAATCTTTCCTTCACAAATTCCGAGAACTGGACCGGCTTTGTCTCAAACAGCTTCGGGGAATTAACACGGATATCCTCCTCCGTCAGGCGGTAATCCACCAATCTTTCATTGATCGAATTATCCTTTGCAATCGCCAGATATATCTTTTCCGATGCCAGCTTTTCCACATGGAAATTCTGGGCATACAGCGGGGTCAGACAAATAACAAGATCCAGTGTCCCATTTAAAATTCCATTTTCTAACTCCTGGATATCATCCTCAATCACTGAAACTGTAATTCCCCCATACAGCTTTTGAAACTCTGCGATGCTTTTTGACAACAGACAGGAGGAACGGAAGGGGGAAGTTCCGATCTTTAATGTACCAGTCTTCAACTCCTGAAGATCAGAAAGGCGTTTTACCATATTTTTTTCTTCAAATTTAACCTTCATGGCGTATTCGACAAAAATTTCACCTGCCTGGGTCAGTCGGATTGGTGATGTGCTTCTGTCAAAAAGCTGGACATTTAACTGATTTTCCAAATTGGAAATCATCTGACTTAAGGAGGGCTGCGTAACAAATAATCGTTTTGCTGCCTTGGAATAGCTCCGTTCCTCCGCCAATACCAACATATATTCAATTTGAGACGGCGTCATAATAGCCTCCTATAATACATAAACTATATGTTTCATTATTATATAACTATTTGATTATTATATCACGCTATGATATCCTATACAATAGAGAAAGTAAAGGGGGAAGCTTAAAGAGATTTATGAGAAACAATTATAGATATTTATTTTTTATTGCAGGTACAATCTGTCTGACTTTTGTGGGCTGCGGAAATAAAAATAATAATCAAACAGCTGGCAATCAGACAAGCAACCAGGCTCCGGCCGTTGATATTATTTCACCCATGTCTACTCCTTCTGTGTCACCATCCGTACAAGCCGGTAAGGAATTCTTTCCCACGGCAGAGAATGTAAAGCTCCTTGGCAGAACCTATCAGCTATTGGACACTCTGTGGCTATCCTTATCAGCCTCGGGAATTGAATTTACATTTACAGGAACAAAAGCGGATATTACTTTGATAGGTGACAACATGGCTATTAATCCCTCGGAGGATACCCACTACTGCCGTATCGGCGTATATGTAAATGATGAGCTGGTATCCGACGAGCTGCTGAAAGAGAAGGAAAAGACAATTACTGCTTTTGAGAGTGCAACAGAGAAAACCGTTATCATACGGGTAATCAAGCTTTCTGAAACAGCCGATTCAACGGTAGGTATCAGTAAAATCACCACAAATCCCGGAGCTATCATTCAGCCAACAGAGGCGAAGGCCCATCGGATTGAATTTATCGGCGATTCAATCACCTGTGGATATGGTGTGGATGCCAGGGATGAAAATGAAGCCTATACCACCGCCACCGAGGATGTGACAAAGGCCTATGCTTATGAGACGGCCAAGGCTTTAGACGCGGACTACAGCATGTTTTCCATCAGCGGCTACGGTATTATCTCCGGTTATACCGGTAACGGTATAATCAATACCAGCCAGCTGATCCCTGATTATTATAATACAATGGGCTTTTCCTACGGCTATTTCAACGGCGGCATCCGAACCAACTCCGTCAATTGGGATTTCACCCGTTTTGTGCCGGAGCTCATAGTAATCAATCTTGGAACCAATGATAGCTCCTACTGTGGGAATGATTCTGCCAGACAGGCGGATTTTGCTGCCGGATATCTCACCTTTTTAAAGCATGTGCGGGAAAAAAATCCGAATGCAACTATTCTATGTACTCTTGGTATCATGGGGGATACTCTGTATCCCAGCATTGAAGAAGCAGTAAATCAATATTCCGGGGAAACCGGTGATACCAATATCAAATGCATGAAATTCGATGCCCAGCTGTCAAGTGACGGTTACGGTGCAAGCTGGCATCCATCTCCCATAACCCATACTAAGGCTGCGGAAAAGCTGACGGCAGAAATCAAGCAGCTCATGGGGTGGTAAATTTTATGAGAAGAGTGTTCTAAAGGTCAATTATTCGATCAACAGCTTACAAATATGGTGATATGCATCCCCAGGGATATATATCACCATATTTTTGTATTGATCGGATACAAAAAAATGTGTATTACATACATCACTGTATGCAATACACATGATAGCGTGTGCTAGAGGATTCGAACCCCCGACCTTCTGGTCCGTAGCCAGACGCTCTATCCAGCTGAGCTAAGCACACATACTAACATAAAAACAGCATTATTCTTTGGAAGAATAATGCCGGCGACCGGAATCGAACCGGTACGGGAGATTAGTCCCGCAGGATTTTAAGTCCTGTGCGTCTGCCAGTTCCGCCACGCCGGCACAAATGGGACCTATAGGGCTCGAACCTATGACCCTCTGCTTGTAAGGCAGATGCTCTCCCAGCTGAGCTAAGATCCCTGGGC
>JAEYMU010000050.1 GCA_023407175.1 Bacillota bacterium | reverse complement strand
CAATGATGACTTTTTACAGCAACGACAACAATGGATTTATTGTCACTTATCTGTCCGGATTGCAAGGGACCGCAGGCTACATGGTCGCCCAAGGTACTAATGAAAGGTATGCAGCGGCAAGTTGGGCAGATGTTCTTTGTGCACAGGGGTATGTAAAACATAACAACAAAACACTTGCCTGTCCGTCCGGCGGAATTTCCAATTCAGGCACGCTTGTCGGTACGAGCAGAGGTGCTAGCGCAATGGATTTGGTATACGGAGCCAGCACTGCCTACGGCTATTTCCAAACGAGCTTTATTATGCTTTCGAGCAACAATATTCGAGGTATAGATACGAAACGGATTTCCAATACTTCGCAGACTTTTCTGGTTGCCGACAGTCAAATCTGCACGTTGAAAGATTTGACGAACGTGCAGCATTACGGAATTACAAAAACCGGCGAAGGTACCGGTTCTATGGTTCAGCGTCATTCCGGAAAGATCCAAATGAATTTTGCAGACGGTCATGTCGGAGGATACTCAGGAAAAGAGTTTCGTGATATCATGTCCCGCAATTCCAAGGATTATACTACCGGTGAGTTCAAGTTTTACAAAAAAGCCGGAGATGCCGATGCAGATAAAGAAACACTCACTATTTGAAGTTGCCAAGGTGTGAAAAATGGATTTCAGAAAAACCATTATGGCAGGAGTTGCAGCGTGCTCTGTGCTGACTGTACTTTACGGCAGTGACAGTTCGCTGCAAAACATTGGAAGTTCCTTTGACCGCTGGGTCTTTGAGTGCCGTCCGGATGGAAAAAAACTGCGTATGCCCAAAATCGACGCCAACAGCTACCGCAGTTATCTCCTGAAAGTCAAGGGCGATACCATCCATATGATGCATGACGACCCGGACAAAGAGACTGCTTATCAGGGGATATTTTTCACCCGCTATCCGGGTTTGACTGCCAGCGGAATCGTGGTGGCGGAGTGGACCGCCGCCGTTCTGAAACCTGCCGACAATCCCGCCATGCCGGTTTTTCAGGCGGTTCTCTCTGCCGGAAATAACGATGGTCAGGTCTGGTATCCATTTGCCGTAAAGCTGTCTCCGCAGGGGGTGAGCACTCCTGCCGGACTGTTCAAACAGCCTATGCCGGATAATGAGTTTCACAAATTCCGTGCCGCTATTGACCCGGAAAGCGGAGAGTTTGTCCTCGTCATGGACGGCAATATCATTCAGCAGGGAACTTTGCCAAAAGCAAAAAAGGCTCAGAAGCCCATGCTGGCAATCGGCGACTGCTCCGGCGGCATTGCCGGACAGGCGGCTCTCAAATATTTCAAAATCGGCATTGCCTCCAAACCGCCGGAAACTGTGGCCGGACTGGGGGAGATTCCGGTGCAGTGGGGCTTTGAATGTCTCCCCGTGGACGGCAAAATTCCCATGTCCGGCATTGATGCCAACAGCTACCGCAAAGACCTGCTCACTGCTGACGCTCAGGGTATTCACATGATACATGACGATACTGACCCGGCGGTAAAGTATCAGGGTATTTTTATCGGCGGACATCCCAGGCTCTGCGGCCGCGGCATACTCATTGCCGAGTGGGAAGCGGCGGTACAGAAAGCGGCGGCAGACAAGAATACCGCAGTTTTCAATGTCAATATGGCACCGGCCGATTCTTCCGGAAAAGCCGGATACCAGACCAATTTTCTGCTGGCTCCCTCCCGGATAACCACTAAACTGGGGGTCGTGACAATGGCGTTCCCTGCCGGAGAGTTTCACCGTTTCCGCATGGCACTGAACCCGGAGAACGGCGACTGCTCGTTATGGATGGACGGCAAGGTATTGCAACAGGGCAAAGTCCGTCCGGTCAAAACACCCGGAAGACAGGTAATTGCCTTTGGCGACTGCTCCGGAGCCGTTGCCGGACAAGCCGTTATACGATATTTCAGAATCGGTAAATACATACCGGAAAAGTAAAAAAAGGATTTCACTATGAGACACCTCTTTGACAGAATAGTACCTTTTTTAGCGGTCTGTGCCTTGTTTTCCGGCATGCTTCACGCCGATGAGTGGGAAACCCAAAGAGCTGAACTCCTGAACCGTCCCCGGTATTTCTGGAACAATGACGGCGGCGACCTGTGGCACTGGGACAATACACCCGTGACCATTGAACGGGCTCATGCCAGAATAAACTGGGGTGTGAACGTGGCTTCCAAAGGTATCACTACATACGTCTACTGCCCATTGTGCAGTGCGTTTTGCAACCAGACCAACCGTACCAAAGCCGGAGACATTGTTAAGCCACCGAAAGAAAACCGAGTGGACTCGGTGAGAAAACTGCATGAGCTCGGAACCGACCCGCTGGAAATAGCCCAGGCCTATGCCCGGAAAAACAAACTGGAATTTTTCATATCTCTGCGTATGAATGACATCCATGATGTTATCACCTCCAACGGTCAGCTTCCGGTGGTCTTTCCGGATTTTAAACGCAAGCACCCGGAATACATGGCAGGCTCCATAACTGTCCGTCCTCCTGCCGCTCCGTGGAGCGCAGTGGACTATGACGAACCGGAAGTCCGCAAGCGTATAACGGAGTGTTTCCGGGAATTTTGCGAAAATTACGATGCCGACGGTATAGAGCTTGACTTCACCCGTGATCCCAGTCTTTTCAAATCTGTGGCATGGGGAAAAAACATCTCCGCCAAAGAGATAAAAATTATGGACAGATTCATGGCAAATCTCCGTGCCATTGCCGAAGAAACGGGGAAAAAGCGTGGACGTCCGATTCTGATAGCTTTGCGTATCCCCAATGCCCTCGACTACTGCAAGGCAATAGGTATTGATGCGGAGGCGTGGTTTGCCAAAAAGTATGCCGATATTCTGGTAGCGGACAACTGGATGAACTACGACTTTATGGAAAATACCTTCAGACGTGTCCGCAAATACGGTGTAAAATGTTACGCAGGAGTGGACAATATGGCCGTCAGACGGGTTGCTCCGCAACAGCAGCAAGCTATCCGCTTCGCCATGATTTCCGACGCTCTGACCTGCGGAGCCGACGGCATATACTTCTTCAACTGGTTCAATCCGGACATGGTGAAAAATCAGATGACGCAAAACATCAGCGACTTGAAAGGCAAGAGTAAAATATATTACCCGAACAGTGCCTCGACGGATTACCTGATAAACCGTTATCTTATAAACGGGGAAAGTTTTGCCCGCCGTCCTATTCTCATGTCGGATATGCCTTTCCGGCTGCCTCCCGGACAGGAGTGCCGTCTCGAGTTCAACCTTATCGACGACTTCAAGGCCGAACTGAAACCGGAAGTCTCGGTTTCGCTTTCTGCCACGGAAGCAGTCAATCTCAAAATGACCGTCAACGGTACTGCTGTCCCCCTTAGCGGAAGCCGTGACAAAACTGCTTCAATTCCGCTGAATTTGCTGAAAACCGGCAAAAATGTCTTTGTCATATCCTACACTCCGGAAAACTCGCAGAAAGCGGTAAAACATGCCGCAGTTCTTGCCGGAACACATATACTTGCCGGGAAAAATCAGCCGCCGTGGCGCAGATTCATGCGGGTGGACGATCTCCGCTCCGCCGAGAAAATAGAGGATGAGGCATATGTGCTTACCGACAGCGTTTCCGCTCCCGGCTGTGCCGCCTCTCTCATGTACCCGCTGGCAGATGCAGGCAACCAGCCTTTCAGAGCCACTTTTGAGATGAAACTGGACCATACCGACAATCCCCTTGCCGCAGTATTCCGTATTGCAGACAAAAGATTTGCGGAGATTATCAGCTTTACTCCGAAAAAGATAAATTTTCTTTATGCTGAAAAGTCCATACCTTTTGAGACCGACGACGATTTTCACTGGTATCGTGTGGTCATGGAGAAGAAACATCTGGTCTTTTATGCCGACGGCCGGGAGCGCATACGGGTGCCGCTGGTAATGAAAGCCTCCGCTCCGGAAGCACGCCTGAACGAATATGTACAGGTGGTACGGGGTATGCATGACCACAGTTTTGTTATCGGCTCAATTTCCGGCAAGGGCAAAGGAGTTTCCCGGTGGAAAAATATTCAAATTGACAAAAGCGGTATCGGCTTGACAAATTTTCATCTGGATATTATCTACCCGGAAGAACCGCCCCGTACTGTACTGCCCATGGCTGACGCCTCGCCGGAGTGGAGTTTTACCCTCAATACCCGGAATATGAATAATCTCTCCGGCATTGACGCAAACAGTTACGGCAAAGATACCATGACTGCCAAAGACGGCGCACTGCTTCTGATACACGACTCACCGGAACAGGGGCGGAGTTATCAGGGAATCTTCCTCGGCGGTCATCCGGGCTTGAAGATGTCCGGTATATTCCTTGCCGAATGGAGTTGCGCCGTTCACCGTGCCGGGTATCCTGACAATCAGGCGGTATTCAATCTTCTTATGCGTCCGGCAGCGAAAGACGGCACAGCTCCCCGTGAAAACTTTGTGCAAATCTCCCCCGCCGGGATAAAAACCAAACTCGGCAGTGTGAAGCTGAATTTGAAACCCGGTGAATTTCACACTTTCCGGGCGGCACTGAATCCGGAAAACGGAGATTTCGCTTTGTGGATGGACAAAAAACTCATTCAGCAGGGCAATATCCCGGTCGGCTTCGGCGCAAGACAGGTAATATCTTTCGGAGACCTCTCCGGCGCAGTCGGCGGTCAGGCTCTCCTGAAAGAGATTAAAATAACAAAAGTTCAATAACAAAAAATATAAACAAAAAGGAATTTTTATGCCGGAACATTGGATCAGTTACCTTATCATGGCGGCCTACATGATATTCATTCTCGCAGTGGGTATCTCCATGAAAGGAAAAAACAAAAACGTGGAAGGCTATCTTCTCGGCGGACGCAGTATGCCATATGTGGCAGTCGGCATGTCCATGATGATGGCTATGTTCAGTTCGATTTCCATTATCCAGATACCCAGTGAGATTTTCTCTCGGGGGTGGACCATGTGGTCAATGGCAATCTTTCTTACATTGCCGCTGGCTATTCCCTATTATCTCCTCTTTGTCCGCTTCTATTTCAAACTGGGCAGTTTCACCCCTTACGAATATCTGGAATACCGGTACGACAAGGCGGTGCGTGCAGTGGTGGCCGTCAGTGCCTTTTACTGCCAGACCATGTATATCGGCATGGTGCTTTATACCTCAAGCAAAATCTTTGAGGGTGCTTACGGCTGGCCATGCTGGTTTACTATTGTCATGATCGGCGGTATCGGTCTTATCTATACTGTTATCGGCGGTATCAAAGCGGTGGTGTGGACGGACGTAATACAGTTCTTCTTCATGTTCGGCGGTCTCTTTGTGCTTATCTATGTCCTCTGTCAGAATGTGAACGGCGGCGCATGGGGCGCCATATCATACGCATGGGAAAACGGCCACGGCGCACCTCAGTATTGTGACCCGGAGTTCTACAAATTCACTCCGTATACCCGTTTGCTCTTTTTCGTCCTGCTCTGGCAGGCGGTAATTTGGCCGATAGGCAGTGCTTGCAGCAATCAGGCCACCATTCAGCAGATTCTCTCCACCAAAGACTGGAAATCCGGCTTCAAATCCCAGATACTCTCCACCGTATTCGGTATCTTTGCCAGCGTGGTTCTCTACTTTATCGGCTTTGCGGTTTACTCCTATTACAGTCAGAATCCCGATCCGGTGGTTACTGCCCGGGGCGGAGACATTGCGCTGACCCACTTTGTCTCAAGCAAATTGCCGCTGGTCTTCTCCGCTCTCTTCATGGCTGCCATGCTCTCAGCCATTATGAGTACCCTTAACTCCGGCATAAACTCCATGGCTACCGTGTGGCTCAAAGAGGTGCACTCCAAATTCATCAACAAAAGCATGTCTCCGGAAAAAGAGCTGTCCGTCTCCCGCTGGGCGACATTCAGCATCGGCATTTTTGCCATAAGTCTCGGTTTGCTCATCGACTTTTCCGGTCAGTGGCTCAAGCAGAGCGTCACCGAAGTAGGTACGATTTTCTACATGCTGGGTGCCGCCACACTTCCGGCATTCCTCTTTGCCGTACTCTCCAACCGTGCCAATTCAGCTCTTATCTGGGGATATACCGCATTCGCTTTCGGTGAGACGCTTGGCAAAAACATCTGGTACATACTCTCCCGCTCGGCAGTGCAGATGTGGGAAAAAGACCCGTCAGCCGGTTTCGGATGGGGCGGCAAACTTCCGTTCTGGTATGTGCTTATTCCGCTGGTAATCGGAGTACTCTGCTGTATCCCCTACTGCCGGAAAGAGACCCGCAGCCGTATTGCCGCCAAGACTGCCGGGCTTGTCGGCGTGGCTTTCCTCGGACTCAGCTTCATGCTGCTGGCGTGGTGGGGCTTCAGCAACTGGTATGTGGACACAAAACCCATGGAGTGCAGTTTTGCATTCTACATGCCGTTTTCCACTATCGGGGCATTCATAATTCTCTGGTTCTGTCCGGTTCAGCCGCGTGAAAAATGGCAGGGACTTACTCTGGGCAGTCTGGGCGAAGAGATTATCGAGCGCAAAAAATAAAAGGATTTTCCGTTTATGAAAATGACTTTTGATTCAAAAGGTTCGTTCAGTTTCGGCGGACAGAAAATAGGCTGGAAACTGAAATACAGATCAGGCGGTGAATTTGTTCAGCTTCTGCCTGGCGAAATGAAAAAATTCCGCAGTGAAGAGACTTCCGATGGCTTCCGCCAGATATGGGAGGGGCATGAGACGCAGGGTGATTGCTTCAAGGTAATATGCCATTGGAAAGCTCACGGCAAGGCTCTTCATGGTAAACTTTCCTATTCGGGTGCCTGTCCGGAACGGCAGATACATGAGGTGATATTTCCCTCGGTGACCATGGAACATCCGGACAACCGTATTCTGCTTCCTCACGACATCGGCTATCTCAGCGGACCCTTGCAGGAGTGGGAGCTTACGGTGCCGTCGCCGGAACGGTTTTCATTTCACCCGTTCCAGTTTTTCGGATTTTTCTCTCAGGCAGGCAATCTCTATGCCGGCTGTCTGGACAACAGACACTGGAATAAAAGTTTCGACCTGACTACCAGAGATAATCCCCGTACTGCGGATCTGGATATAATCATTCCGGTAGCCCGGACCCGTCTTGCGGCGAAACGCTGGAGCGTACCATTCGCCGTGGCACTGGAGCCTTTTGAGGGCAGCTGGTTCAATGCGGCACTCATCTACCGCCGCTGGGCGCACCGTCAGCAGTGGTACCGCAACCGGATAAAGGACAATCCACTCAAAGATACCGGTATCTGGTTCTGGAATCGGGGAGAAGCCGACGATGTAATGGCTCCGGTGGAAGAGTTCGTCAAACGCTCCGGCGTACCGGCGGCTCTGGACTGGTATTTCTGGCACAGCAATCCTTACGACACGGATTACCCCGACTTCTGGCCGCCCCGTGCCGGAGAGGAGGAGTTCCGCAAAGCCGTTGAGCGCATGAATTCCCAGAATATATTTTTGCAGGTCTACATCAATGGCGTGATATGGGATATTCAGCACCGAGAGTGGGCCGACGGCGGTGACGACTCCGCCGTAATGACCGCAGACGGCAACGTATTCAGCGTGCCTTTCAACCGTTACAACGGCCACCGTCTGGCTTACATCTGCGGCGAGGGAGAACCTTTCTTCAAGCGCATTCACAAACTGGTTGACCACCTGACAGGAGCAGGATTGAAAAGTGTTTATCTCGACCTTATCGGCTGCGCTTCCACGGTGATCCCATGCTGCAATCCGAGACATAAACACGCTCCCGGCGGCGGCTTCTATCAGGCCGAAGGCTATCGGAAAATGATAAAATCCCTGCGTGAACGCCACCCCGGAGTAGCATTTTCCACCGAGGAGGGAGCCGAAAAATATCTGGATTTGGTGGAATCCATGATACTGCTCTATCCCAGCCACGAGCGTATCGGCTACTGGAACCTTGCCCAGCGCATGAAAGGCGAATATGTGCCGGTATTTACCGCTGTTTATCACGGCAGTACCGCACTTTTCGGCAACTTTGCCATACCGGACAATATTCCGGCATGGGATCCTCTCTGGCCGGACGAGGAGAGGTACAAGGCTGAGGACGAACAGGAGTGGACCCGGATTTTCCCTGACCAGTTCCCGCTGGAATTTACCCGCGGCATTATCTGGGGTATGCAGCCTACTGTGTGCAATCTGCGCAAGGGTCAAGCCGACAATCCTGCAACTTCCGGATTTTACGATTTCGCTGTGACCTGTGCCAGATTTTATTATGACAACCGGGATTTGCTCTTTTCCGGCACCATGCTTCCGCCGGGTGAGCTTAAAACACGTTGCAAAAAAGTCCGCCTTTTCAAACGGGGGACCTACTCCAAACGCAGTGAGGTTGCTTATGTGGAGACTGAATCTCCGGTGATACTGCACTCCTGCTGGCAGTCCCCCGGGGGACGGAAAGCATTGGTTATGATAAACTGGGACAGTGAACCGGCTGAATGGAGCTGGGAGGGCAGAAGCGGCACGCTTGCTCCCCGCACCTGCTGTGCCGTGGAACTTGAAAAACCATGTAAAGAAACCGGCGCAAATATGGATTTTGTACGAAAAACAGATTGTTTCTCCGGAGTTCCCGAAGTATAGTATGCAAATAACTTTTTCGGAAAAACCAACAAGGAGAGTATGTAATATGGTGTCAGACTGCAAGAAAACCACTTCTCAAATCGTGCGTGAATATATCCTGTCCGGCATAAAACAGCGAAAATTTCTGCCGGGTACTCCGGTGAGAGAGGAAATTGTGTGCGAAGCATGCAGTTGCAGCGCCACTCCGGTAAGAGAGGCGTTCCGCCAGCTGGAAAAAGAGGGCTGGCTTACCAACTTCCCATACCGTGGCTGTTTCGTCCGGATTCTCGATGCGGATGAGGTTTCCGAGATATTCTACATGCGTGAGGCTATTGAAAGCCGTGCAGTATTGAGTCTGGTGCGCAACAAGGAAAGAGATCTGACGCCGCTGCGGAAAGTGGTCTCCGCCATGGAGCAGGCTTTGTCCAGGGAATCTCTGAACGAAAGCGGCAGTTATATCGGAGATATTGACTTTCACCGGACGCTTCTTGATATTTCAGGACTGGCGAAACTTTCCAGTTATGCCCACAGCCTGGATTCCCAGCTGCGTTCTTTTACCGTGCCGGGGCTGAGAAATTTCTCACATGAAAATCTCAGTGACTTCTGGGCACAGCACCATCTGATACTCTGGGCAATAGAACACCGGTGGGAACGGTCGGCAGAAGGGCTGATACGCGACCACATAGAACAGTCGAGACTGCGTACTCTGGAGCAGATGAAAGCTCTCGAATACGATGACTCTACCGATACACGCAGCAAAGGCAAAACGGGGCGGAAAAAATCCGTTCCGAAAAAATAACCTCCGGCGGCCCCGGAGGTAACGGAGCCGGAATATGAAAATCAGTACAGAAAAAGATATTTTATATCAGAAACGGAAATTTTTAATCAGTTCGGCAGTATGTCCGCTGTTGTTTAATCTGTCAGGCATCGCATTCTGTACTGACAAAATAGACTCCTCCGACGGATATACCCGTCTGGCGGCAACAAACCGGCCGGAATCCAAGTCAGCGGCATTAAGCCCCCGTCCGGCAATCCCTTATCCACAAGGTACCGTAAGCAACTGGTACGGCTTCAAACGTCACGATTTCGTACTTGACGGCCGCAAGGGATTTATTGTGGAACCCCGCAATCCTGCTCCCGGACTTCCGTGGAGCTGGTGTATGCAGTGGGCTGACTCCTTTGTCCCCCGGATTCCGGCTCTGAAACTGCTGGAACGGGGATTTCACCATGTATATTTTGACATCTTTGACACTGCGGCCAATCCGGATGGGATAAAAAAACTTGAAACCTTTTATGCTATGCTTCAAAAAATGGGATTTCACCGCAAAGCGGCACTTACCGGTATGAGTTACGGCGGACTTTTCGCATTCCGCTGGGCGGCGGAACACCCGGAGACCGTAGCGGTAATATATGCTGATGCCCCGGTATGCGATTTGGGATTTATGCACAACAGGGATAAATACAATGCCAAAACGCAATGGCTCGATTATTACCGGAAAGAGAGCCGCAGGGTGGCTGACGCATACCGGACGGATGTGGAAAAACTTTCTCTCCACCCGCTTTCGCCAAACAACAATTTTCTTCCTATTGCCAAAGCCGGAATACCGATTCTGTGTATCCGGAGCGGACAGGATCTGACCGTACCTCCGGAGAGCAATATTGATATCTTTGCCGAAAGACTCCGCAAGGCCGGCGGCAGGATTGAAATAATCCGCCGGGACCTCTTCGGCCACCATCCCCACGGCTTGGACGATCCGCAGATGCTGGTCGACTTCATACTGCAAAATTACCCTGAATTTTAACTTGTGCCAATAACAGGAGAACAGGCAAAATGTCTCTTAAATTCCGACAGATACATCTGGATTTCCATACCTCGCCGGAGATACCTGAGGTGGGAGTTGACTTCAACAAAGCGCAATGGCAGAAAACTCTGCTGGACAGTGCGGTGGACTCGATTACCTGTTTTGCCACCTGCCATCATGGTTACGCCTACTACAATACCGAAGTGGGAGAACGCCACCCGCATTTGACCTTTGACCTTTTGCGGGTCCAGTTTGACGCCTGCAAGGAGGTGGGCATAAATGTTCCCATTTACCTGAGCGCAGGATTGAACGATTACGCAAGATACCGCCACCCGGAGTGGCTGGGGCGCAACCCGGACGGCAAATACCGCTGGGGAACTCCCTTTACCGCCGGATTCAAAAAACTCTGCTTCAACAGCGGTTATCTGGATTTTCTCTGCGCCCAGATAGAAGAGGTGGCAAAACTCTTTCCCGGCTGCGACGGTATTTTTCTTGATATTGTATCACAGGGACCCTGCTGTTGTGAAAAGTGCATTCACGACATGCTTGAACAGGGATTTGACCCGGAAAAAGAGGAGGACAGAACGGCATTCGGCCGCAAGGTGGAGATGAATTATCTTGAAAAAACCACTGCGGCGGCAAGACGTTTCGACAACCGTATGAAGGTTTTTCACAACAGCGGCAACATCACCCCCGGAGACCGGGAAATACTGCCGTATTTCAGCCATTTGGAGCTGGAATCATTGCCCACCGGCGGCTGGGGATACGACCACTTCCCCATGTCGGCGGCATACACCCGTACTTTGGAAATGGACGTAATGGGCATGACCGGAAAATTTCACACCACCTGGGGTGAGTTCGGCGGGTTCAAACACCCCGACGCTCTGCGTTACGAGTGTGCGGCAATGCTTGCAAACAATACCCGGTGCAGTATCGGAGACCAGCTTCACCCCTCCGGCAGGCTGGATAAAAGCACTTATAACATGGTAGGAGCCGTATACAGGGAAATCCGGGACAAAGAGCCTTTCTGTATCAATGCTTCAAGTGCCGCCAATACGGCCATAGTCAGCCCCAGAGCAGTGAGACATTTGCTGAATGCCCGGACAAACTCCGCCGAATTCGGGGCGGGCAGAGTTTTGCTGGAGGCTCATATCCCATTTGATATTGTGGATATGGAGAACGACTGGACACGCTATGATTTTCTGATTTTCCCAGATGACGTTGAGTTTACTTTGGAAGTTGAAGAAAAACTTAAAACTTATGCCGGGAAACTCATTCTCTCCGGCACCGGCGGTTTCAGAGACGGCAAAATGACCGTGAATACCGGAGCGGAAGATTGCGGAGAAAGCCCCTATTCACCGGATTATATGGCTCCCGCTCCGGAGTTTCAGCCCTTATGGGTGGAGACACCCATGGTAAGCTACCTCCGGGGGCGGCGGATAAAGGTGCGGGAGGGTAAATCTCTCGGCAAAATCTTTGACCCGTATTTCAACCGGAGTTATCTGCACTACAGCAGTCACCAGCATACGCCGTACCGGACGGAAGAGTCCGGATTCGACCTTGGAAGTATGACGGACAAGGTGCTTTATTTTGCCCACCCCGTGTTCTCTCTCTACTATGGTTACGGCTGTGCCGCACACCGTACTTTCATTGAAAATGCAATGTTGGCATTCATGGGGACAAAGTGTCAGGTGCGTACCGATTTGCCCTCTACTGCCAGAGTGACATTGATGAAGCAGGAGAGCGAAAAGCGTTACGTACTGCATCTGCTTTTCGGGGTTCCGGTTTTGAGGGGCGGAGACCTTCTGCTGTCCGGTGGAAATGCCTCCGGCAGAAGCAATCTTCAGATTATCGAGGATTTAACACCATGTCCGGCGGCAGAATGTGAAGTCCGTTTGCCGGAAACGGTCAGAGAAATAACGGAGGCAGAGACGGGAAAAAGCATTCCCTTTGAACGAAAAGACGGTGCCGCAGTATTCAAAGTCCCGTCATTTGTCTGTCACTCCATGTTGCTTTTGAAATACTGACGGAGATAGAATATGGAAGAATTGAATATCAAATCAGGAGCAGATTTACCGTGGCAGGAGTACTGCCGGATAAATGAATTTGTGGCAACTTCATTTGGCGGCACTCCGCCGCCCATGCCGGAAGAAAATGCGGAAAACCTGGCATGGCAGCGTCACAAGTACCGTTATTATCATTTTACCGAAATAGACGGTAAAATCGCCTCCGGTCTCTGGTCGTACCTCATACCGTTTCTGGTGAACGGCAGACGGACCGATGTCTGGTCAGTGGGCGGAGTTTCCACTGCGCCGGAATTTCGGGGACGTGCTCTTATGAGCCGTATGGTTACTAAAGCCATGAACGGCATACGTCAGAGCGGCGCACCGCTGGTCTGGCTGGCGGGCAAGCGTTACCGTTACGGCAGATTCGGCTTTCAGCGTGCCGGAAATATGCTGGAGCTGGATATTGAAAAAGACAATATTTCTCTGTTTTGCCATGACAGCGGCTGTGAAGTGACATTTTTTGACGACCCTGCCCGGGTGCCGTGGCAGGAGGTCAAACGCCTTACTGCAGAGCAGACTTTCCGCCACGATGTACCGCTGAATGATTACGCATTCAAATGTATCGACCACAAATTTCTTGCTGTCTTTGCCGGACGCAACGGGAAGTTTGAGGCGGCGGCAGTCTACCGTCCGTCAGAACACCCGGTGCTGGCGGAATACGGCGGAAATATTGACGCTTTGTCGGATATACTCATTGCCTTTGCGGAGAAATATCCGGCGTTTCAGGTGCGTATGCCCCAGATAGACAATGAGTTTTTCCGGCTGTTTTTCCCGCTGGCGGAGCGTTGGAGAGTGGATATAAATTACGGTCTGGCTATTGCCGATTTGAAAAAATGCCTTGAACTTATTACCGTACCTGCTTTGCCGGAATTAGAGGGAAAGGCGGTCAATCTGGTAATGACTGAAGGCATGTTTGACGAGCAGAGAGCCTCTGTTTCTGTATGTGACGGCTCTCTTGTCATCGGCGGAGAGGTTGAGGGAGCCCCCACGGTACAGCTTGACCAGATGACGATGGTCTCCTGTCTTTTCGGCCCGGTACGTCCCTCCATGTTTCTGCATGAGCCGGCGGTCAGGTGGCTTGACTCGGTACTGCCCATAACCATGAATTTGCAAACCAGCGTTCACGGCGCATAAATAATTTACAGGAAGGTCAAAAAACTATGGAAAAGAGAGATTTGTTTCTCAGAATGGAAAAATCAGCAGAGGGAAAGCCGTTTTCCCACTTCTGGAAAGAGTGCCTCGCTGCCGGACGGGCAAACGAGGGATTGCGGGCGGACTGGCAGGAGCAGTTGAAAGAGGCGGTGGAAAAATGCGGATTCAAAAGACTCCGCTTTCACGGACTTTTTCACGATGATATGTTTACCTGCCGACGGAAAAAGGACGGCAAACTTGAATTCAACTGGATGTATGTGGATTCCCTGTTCGACCGCATGCTGAAAATGAATATCCGCCCTTTTGTCGAGCTTTCGTTTACGCCCGGCTGTATGACCAGCCAGCCTGATACATGGTTCTGGTGGCGGGCGCACACCGTTATGCCGGACGATCTGAACGAATGGGCATTGCTGGTACGCAAGCTGGTTCTGCATCTGATTGAGCGTTACGGACTTGAGGAGATACGAGAATGGTACTTTGAGGTGTGGAATGAACCTAATTTGCGTTTCTTCTCTACCGGAACCCGCTCGGAATATTTTGAACTTTACCGGGTATCGGCGGAGACCATCAAGGCAATAGACCCGCAAATAAAAATCGGCGGACCTGCCACCAGCAATTTTATCTGGGACAACCGTTTTGACGGAGAACGCTGTCTGCCGGAAGAACAGATTCACTATCCCGGCGTGAACGATGACCTTTCCAAACTGACTTGGAAACCGGTATGGGCGCAGGAGTTTCTGGATTACTGCGAAAAGAACCATGTCCCGGTGGATTTTCTCTCCACCCACCCGTATCCCAGCACCTCTGCCATTGATGCCGAGGGTATACCCAAAGGGCGCAGCCGTCCGGTAAACGCCACTGCGGAAGATTTGGCATATCTGCGTAAATTCATCGACAAAAGTGCATTCCCGGATTTGGAAATTCACCTTACCGAGTGGTGCAGTTCCAGTGCTTACGGCGACTACTCACACGACCATATTACCGGGGCATGTTACATTGTCCGCAGTATTCTGAACTCCCTCGGCAATGTGGATTCGCTGGCGTACTGGGTTTTTTCGGATATTTACGAGGAAAAGGGAGCCGGATTCGGTATTTTCCACGGCGGATTCGGTCTGGTCACCACCAACGGCATACCGAAACCGACATGGCACGCCTACCGCTTCCTCAATGCATTGGGCGGAGAGCTTATCGGACGGTCTGAAGAGGTATTTTTTACCCGCCGAAAAGACGGCAAACTCTCCGGTATCATCTGGAATTATCCGGAAGCCGAGGTTCCGCTGGCGGCTCCGGTTTGCCGTGACCCCAAAGAGGCGATAGATGTGGTAAATACCGGCAGTGCAAAAAATATGGATATTGAGATTTCCGGCTTTGCTCCTTATGCCCGTTTTCAGGTGGAGACTTTGAGCCGGGAATATGGAGATGCGGCAATCGCTTTTTATGAAATGGGGTCGCCTCTTGAGCCAACCCGTTCCGAAGAAGAGTATTTGAGAAACATCTCCCGTCCGGCAGTACACATGTGGACCGCTGATGAAAACGGTGTTCTGCGAATCAAAGGAACAATCCCTGCATGGGAAATTCGTCTCATACAGGAACTTTAATAAAAGGACTATGAAGAATGAGTGAAACAGCATTAAAAAAAGCATTGGATTTTATTGAAAACGAGAAACAGTTTCATCTGGGATTTCTGCCCTCCGAGCAATCAAATCCGCTGACAAAGAATCTGGATAAGGAGTTTGCAAAATCCACCGTGGACGGCGTGGCCAATCTGCAAAGCGTGGACCGCAATGTGCTTGCTATGGCAAAACGGATTTTCGCCTCGGATGAGTTCAAAAAACTGGTGGATACCGGTGTGGGCGTTATCCGCAGCGGCGGCAAAATAGTCTTTTCCGGCTGCGGAGCCACCGGACGGCTGAGTATTCTCCTTGAATGCATGTGGCGCGACTGCTGTGCCAAAAATCCGGCGGCAGCAAAGTATGCCGATCAGGTATTCAGCATTATGACCGGCGGAGATTTCGCACTGGTGCGCTCGGTGGAATTTTTCGAGGATTACCAGTCATTCGGCCGCCGTCAGGTTCAGGAAATGGGCATTACCGACAAAGACATGCTGGTGGCCATTACCGAGGGCGGAGAGACCTCTTCCGTACTGGGTACGGTCTTTGAATCCCTTGACCGGGGAGCCGCAGTATTTCTCATGTTCAACAACCCGGCGGATTTGCTGGCGGAACACCTTGAACGCTCACGGAAAGCCATTTGCGACAGCCGGGTATGCGTGCTTGACCTCTCCTGCGGTCCGATGGCACTGGCCGGCTCCACCCGTATGCAGGCAACCACCTCCGAACAGCTGGTGGCCGGGGGCGGACTTGAAAGCATTATGAATACTCTTCTGGGCAATCCCATGAGTGATTACGCCGCCGACTTTGAACAGCTGCTCAACGCACTTGAAGCACCGGAAGCCAGAAAAGCCATTGCTTCATTCATCGACTTCGAGGCGGATATTTACCGCAAAAAAGGTCTTGTAACCTACTTTGCCAACGATTATCTGCTGGACATCTTTACCGACACGACGGAACGCTCCCCCACCTTCATGCTGCCGCCATTCCGCAAGAATGACGATATCGTATCACCCCGTCCGTGGGCATTCGTCAAAAATCCGCTGATGACCACGCCGGAGGTCTGGCAGAACGGCATGCACCGCCCCCTGCGCTGTCTGGAGTGGACCCCGGCGGATTATGTGGCCATGGACGCCCCGGCGCACATTCCGGCAAATCCGCCTAAAATCAGTGCCGCCGAACTTCTGAAAATCGAAGTGGGCAATGAATCCATATCCGACCGTACCGTCACCGGAAATGACGCGGCAATACTGATCACCGTTGGAAAGAATCCCAGTAACCCGGCGATTTACAGTGTTCTTGACAGCATTAATGCCCCCTTTGCCAGCCGCAGACATCTGACAGTGGGCGGCGAAAAAGGCGACTTTGTCGTCCCGTGCCAGCTGTCGGTAACTGCGCTTCACATTATGGAGCACATGGCAATCAAGCTGGTTTTGAATACGGCCTCCACTGGTATCATGGCGGTACTTGGACGTGTTACCGGCAATTGGATGAGCTGGGTAGACTGCACCAATAAAAAACTTATAGACCGGGCAGTACGTCTGATTTGTGAAATCGGCGGGCTGGATTACCGCAGTTCCTGTATCAAATTATTCGAAGCGCTGGAGTTTCTGCAAAATACAGAAGATGTTTCACTGAAAGGCACTCCGGCAGTGCAGTATGTACTGAAACAAATAGAAAAATAATATCTATTTGGTGTCTGCTCAATAAGGCATGATTTTTACGGTGGATGCAGAGATTCTGCGGAAGGGGGACGCTTTTGTCATGCCTGAGTTATATGGAGCGGCTCTCTGTGTGCATTTGTCACCGGGCACCTGAAAATGCACCACTTGTGGGCACCCCAAAATGCACCACCAGTTTTGTTTAATAAACTACTTCTATAATGGCTTTTCAAGTGTTCAGAAGAAAAATTTTTTCTTCTTCTGAACAGCTGAAGCTGTTTTCGTATCAGGTTCTGCTGGTAGTCAAGTTTCAAACGGAATAAAAGGGAGCGGAGCGACCGATTATGCCGGATTGGAGCTTGACTACCAGTAGGTTCTGATTCAATTGAGTCAGTTACTTCTTTACCTACTGCAAACAGCTAGGGAAGTGTATGCCCAGCCCCATCTGGATTTGAAGTGATCGATGTGCTATGTTCTTCCGCAACCCCGAACGATAGGAGAACGGCATGGGACGAGAAGGACGTGATTATTGGGATGCACAACTGTCAGAGTATTGGGACAGCGGTTTCACGATTCAGGAGTATAGCGAATTGAAGGTACTTCCTTACGAAAGTACCCGTCGCTGGATCCGAGTGTTGCAAAAGGCACACCAGAATGGAGCGAGCGACTTGGAAAAGCTGGAGCAGATAGAAGTCAAGCCATTGCCAGCAGATACGAGGAATGGATCAGGAGTTCGGTTGTGGTTTGACGGCATCGAGATTTCGGTAGAAAAAGGGGTCGACGGTAGTACCCTGTCCGAAGTGTTGAATCTGCTCAAGGCGCGGTCATGTTCGGCATCTGCGGCTCGGTAAAGCTCTACTTAGGGAAACAACAAAGAATCTTCAGACCATGGTGTACGGAAATTTGCTACAGAGACAGGACTCCCGGAGCAGAAAACTCTCCGGGAGAATGGCAGGAATTTTCACTTTGCGCGGATGTACCCAAAAATGAGACTGCTCTGAATCTTGCCGTCTTCTTCTGGAAGATCAAGGTGGGGGAGTTTGAAGTGACCTCGCTGCGACTTCTCGCACAATGACACCGGATTTCCCGTCCCGGATGCCCCCGGAAAAGGGATGGGGGATCACGAATCCTGCGGAGTTTTTTTCCTCCAGGCGCTGGGGACCGTTCCGGTCTCTCGACGGAACTGCTTGTAGAAATTGCTCGGATCGGAAAAGCCGCAGCGATAGCAGATTCGCTCCACCGGAACGGCACTCTCCCGGTGTATGCCCAGCGTCTCGGTAGCGCACGCTTCCGCAAAAGCGTGGAAACTTGGGCTTAATCTGCATGCAAAGTCAAGTGGTCTTGCAAAGGTGGAATTTTCTGCAATATTACTACAGGAGGATCCGAGGAGCATCAATCAACATCTTCGGTGTTAAGGCCATGAATACAATTTCATCAAGCAAGCCCCTCAAAGAAGATTTTGAGCGCAGGTACCGGAAGAATTTGGAAATGCTCAATCCGAATGCAGCCGGTTTGGATTTACACAAAGAAGAAATCTGGGTATGTCCGGGAGGGTTCCAAGACAATTATGAACCGGAAGTAAAAACCTTCGGGACATTAACTGGTGAATTACGTAAGTTAGTCGCCTATCTGAAGGAGAAAAAGGTGACGGCAGTAGCCATGGAAGCAACAGGAATCTATTGGATTCCTGTATTTGAAATGTTGAAAAATGAGGGTTTCGATACTTGCTTAGTGAATGCCCGCAATATTAAAGGCGTAAAAGGACGTCCTAAAAGTGACTATGCCGATTGCGTCTGGATCAGTCGCTTACATTGCTATGGATTCTTGCGTGCGTCATTCGTTCCAGATGGAGACGTGGCGGCATTGCAGAGTTTGTGGGACTGTCGAGGAAAGATTATTGACGATATTGCTCGTTATGCGCAGCGCATAAATAGCGAATTGATAAAGATGAATTTTCGTCTGGATATGGTTGTAAGCAACACGCTCGGTCTGACAGGATGCCGAATCATCGAAGCTTTGCTTTCCGGTAATCATAATCCTCATCAGTTACTTGA
>JAEYMU010000019.1 GCA_023407175.1 Bacillota bacterium | reverse complement strand
CTCCAAAACCTCCGTCCTCACCCTGTCCGTCACCCCATGCTGCGACAACTTTATCTACGGCTGTTTTTACTGCCGGCTTCTCATTATAGTATTTTCCTAACGCTGTCAACACAAAGCCTACACCATCTTTATCGCCTGTCGGACTGGCAAATGTAATCAGCTTATTTATAATATCGTCTCTTGTAAATCCGGCGTACGCAGGAATTTCATAGTTAACCGCATCCAATGCCATAAGCCCGAAAGGTGTTGAATAAATACCACCCTCATTATTTACATTTTTCATATCGCCTAATTGACATAATTCTGCCAGAAGATTTCTTCCGTTGATATTTGTAGGGTCTCCTCCTGCCGCCAATATCCCCAGTATATATTTCCCATATTGTCCTGAATTCGCGACTGGCATATCTCCGCTGAGAATTTCGTTTAAATAAGAACCGGGTACTTTTTTGCCAAGCCCATGAATGGCAATTGCCATCCAATGCTTCTGATAGTTAAAGCTTGCATCATCAAACTTTTCAATCAGCTTGTCCGTTGCTTTATTTAGAGCATCTACGATTGTTTGTCTTGATACGGGAAAAGCAATATCCGCTGGAATATTCTCAAATGTCACAGTTATTATTTTTGACGCTTGTATACTTGATACAGTCAAGGTAGTAGTTTTGTTACCCGACACTGTTTTACCGTCTACAGTCCATTCTTTAACTCTGTAGTTCTCTGCCGGTGATGCGGTAAATACTATATCTTTTCCTTTTGCTACAATTGAACCGGTATTAATAGCCGTACTGTCAACGGATGCCGTTAATGTTCCGTTTTCGCCCGCATTGAAGGTTACAGTGTAAGCGGCTTGCTTTGTCCCATCCTTTTTAGCATTATTAAATGTTCCTGTTGCCGTACCTAAGTCTGTTACTGCCTGGTTAGCCTCTGCCTGCGCAGCATCCGCTTTATTGAATATTCCCTGGGCTGTCGCTATAGCCGCTTCATACGCAGTCGTTATGTCTTGCGTAACCCATTTTTGTGCCGTCTCTACATCCGAACCATCCAAGCTTACCGCAACAGAAGCTTTATTAGAATTTGCAGCTGAAATTGCAGCTTCCAATACGCCCTTATTTACTCCCGGTGATTTAACCGTTAATTTCAAATCTGACGAAATGTTTTTTTCCGCACCATAAGAGTATACTCTGAATCCATACTCTCCCGTATTAATGTCTGTGGGGATTATAAATTTGGTAGTACCTTTTCCTTGTTCATCCAGATTTCCATATGCATATACAGTATCACTGTAATATTCGTTATTGTCTGGCGACCAGAGTTTATCTGATTGGAAAGTATTGCCGTCTTTATCCAGAAAATACACTTCAAAGCTGTTACTTTTACCCGCAGGATAGGGTGCATATACTGTAAAAGTCACCATATCGCCTAAATTTGCCTCAGCTTTATCCAATTCCAGGGTTTTGGTTACAGTAACAACCTTTATGGATTGAGTTGTTCTAACTAACAAAGGATAATTGTTCAATCTATTTTGACTTATTTCCAGGGTATAATCACCAGCAGTTGCAGGTGCCGTAATAACAGCTTGTCCATTAGCATCCGTAGTGTACGTTTGGTCTAAAAGCTTGATAGCCGCACCGGTGACATTAATAGTTACATTATTATTGGTATTCCAGTCTAAATATGTTGCAGTTATGCTTGCTGTGAAAGTAGTACCTGCCGCTACTTCGGCAGCGGATAACGATACCTTTGGAATATAGGTTTGAGGTGAGTATCCTCCATAATATACCAGAATACTGTCCTCCTCATGGATATTGCAGGAGTCCATTGCTGTAGTACCGTCAGCACCATTTACCGCATATAGCCATCCATCGTTCCCGCCGTCTCATTATTAATCGATGATATGTATTTACCATATTGACTATCCTGAACAACCATAGGTATATTGTTGTTCTGTAAAAACTCATACACTGCTTCATAAACTGTTGACTTCTGTGTAGTATAACTGCTGTCCGTTTTGACAATGTTATTGTTTATTCCCTCTATCCTTATGCTGATGTGCTTGTCGCTGTCTGAAGCATATACATTCAAACCTAAAAAAAGATTAGATACCAAGCATAAAAAAAGAAGTATTGAGCAAAGCTTTTTAAACATCTAAAACCTCCGAAGTTTTAATATCATTTTTTTTGTAATTATTTATTAACTGCTCCCCATTAGCCAGATTTGGTGTTAGGTTAGCAAACTGCTTATATCAGTTTAATTGGTATTATTGTTACACTCTTTCTCCAGGATTTAACCTGCTGCAAACCGGTGTTCAAATCTCCTGATGTAAAAGATTTGTTATTTTACATATAGATAGCAATCTGTATTTGCTGTTACATCTGGTACAGTAATAGTAGCATTGCCGTTTGAATCAGTTGTAGCACTTGCCAGTTCCAGGCCATTTGATGCTTTTACCAATACAGCAGTTGCATC
Source organism: Bacillota bacterium (assembly GCA_023407175.1). Next base: position 1,330 of record JAEYMU010000019.1, on the reverse strand, counting down.
CGAAAGACCATTAAATCCGGTTAAAGTCCAGTTCATTATATCCGTAAACTTTTGAGCTTTAACATTTACGGATATTGAACTTCCTTTCGCATAAGAAGCACCAATACTTGAGTAATTGCTCATGCAGGTATACCAGGATTCCGCGGGGATCGCATAATACCAGATGATTTATCGCCGTTTTGCATTGTATACGCTCCAGCTTACGGATGGCAATCCATCGGTTGTCGGGTCAGACTGCCTCAAAACCCGGAACATCCATCCTGAATGGTAAGATGAATTGGGAGTAAAATACTTTTCTGCCTGACCTCTTATACTGGATACATATGTACTGGCACCGCTTCCTGATGCAACAAGACTGATAGATTTATCATTGCAAGCCTTATTTAATGCATCATAAGCTGTAAAGCCGGTTGAATCTGTAAGTGTTACCTGGTACTCATTTAAAATTGAGCCACCGTTTCCACCTGCATTGCAGCCTTGAATTCTGACCGTCACAGTTATTGGATCGGCTGCAAATACTTCCCCGCCGAACATTGTGAAAACAATAACTACCAGCATGACTTAACATAATATTTTTTGATATTTTTATTCCTGTTCTACCTCCTTATTTTCTTAATCAGCTAATGGTTCATCGCAGCTAACATTAGCAGCAAGGATTAACAATCTCCGATTAAATGAATAGATCAAGTACTCTGTTTTGAGCTGTCACATATTGCTCCAATTCCTCATAAGAGTCTGTAATAGATAAATCATCAAAAAAACCTCTCAACTTGAATTGTTAAGAGGTTTAAAGCATACACGGTTATAATAGCATGCACTGTAAAACACCTCCCTATCGCTCGTAGAGTTTCTGGCATTTAGAAACAGGCAGGTCTTCTGGCTCAAGCATCATTGCTCCACCTGCCTTCCCGGTTTCCCAGTGGCATATCTGGTGGAGCTCTTCTTCTACAGCGGCGGGACCGCGCGGGATTTTCACCCGTCTTCCCTTTTCACCAATTCATGTATTTGTCTGTCAAAAATATAATTGGCACCTGTTTCTGATATTTTATTTTCATCTTCACTATACTCCATAAAACACATTTTGTCATGTAAGTTTTATCTTTTTTTATGAATATTTTATTTGGAGTAAATCTTACTCACAAGTGAGGCACAAATAAATTTCTTAGCTCTCAGATTTTATGTAATACTGTTAATGCTCCCTGGTCTTCTGCCCTTACTTCGCCTCCTTTCCAAAGTTTTTCCGGCTAAAACTGTACATAAATTTGTAATAGCTCTTTCTGGGCATCATGTTCAGCAAATGTGTAAGTATTTTCGTATGTATTCCCGGTAT
>JAEYMU010000012.1 GCA_023407175.1 Bacillota bacterium | reverse complement strand
TGATTGAGGGAGTTACTCCGGTAGCAGTTACTGCCATGTTAAATATCCTCCTTGATCCTTTTTCTCCTGTAAAATTATATAAAATAAATTCATTTTATATCGGCATGCAACCCATCGTACCTGCAACACGGCTGATCGATCGGGTCAAAGCAGATGGGGAACGCTTTTTATAGCAAAATAAAATCAGAGATACCGGTTGTTAATCAGCATGGTTCCGTTCGGTGTGTAGAGAGAAAACAGAGTCAGCTGAAAATAATCCTTCATAACAAAGCCCCTATTGATCAACAAAAGACCATTGGAATTATTTTCAAACGGGGTCAGCATATTTTCATAATTTCTTTCCGGATAGGGATTATATTGATATTTATAATTAGCTAACAATTCGTCCGGCCTGCTATTATTAATGCAAAGGGCGAGAACATCATATTGTAATAGAATTACTAAAATAGACATAAAATGGATGATGGATTAATTTTATTACATAATCTTGCATTTGTAAATATTAAGTGACTAAATTAAATAACAAAGCGACTTTATTTTGGGGGATTTTGAATAAAATATCGAAAATATTCGAAATATATGCGAATAAAGCAATGACTTGAGGTTGGTGGCAAAAGTGATAAAAAAGCTATGATTCCGGTAAATATACGGGATTGAGGGCTTCCAGATCGCTTTTTGTTACCCTGAAGGCTTCTTTGATTTTCCAAAGTCAATTACCAAAGCATACATAACAAACAGATACCTGTTAGCTGGTGCGTGTAGGTTGTCCTACGTAATATAAGTTGATTTATGCGTCACACATTGACAAATAAATTGGCTTATTTTAGAATAAGAAAAGTCAATAGTAATAATTCCAGGAAAGTTTAGGATTGGAGTAATCGATGAGAGAGATTATATTTTTGGAACCGGTTTTTAAATCAATGATATGGGGCGGCAATAAGCTGGCAACCGACTTTGGATTTCAAATACCTGACGATCATACAGGAGAGTGCTGGGCAATCAGTGCACATAAGAACGGTGATTGTCTGATTAGAAACGGCAGCTATCAGGGAAGGACCCTAAGCTGGCTGTGGCAAAACCACCGGGAGGAGTTTGGGAATGAGAAGGGAGAGGTTTTTCCCCTGCTGATCAAGATTATTGATGCGAAGAATGATCTTAGCATACAGGTCCATCCGGATGATGAATATGCCAGAGAAAGGGAAAACGGAGCACTTGGCAAGACGGAATGCTGGTATATCCTGGACTGCGACGAGGACGGTGAGATAGTGATCGGCCATAACGCAAGGGATAAGAATGAGCTGGAGAACATGATCCATAACAACCGTTGGCAGGAGCTAATCCGTGTTCGAAAGATTAAAAAGGGTGATTTTTTTCAGATAGAGCCGGGAACGGTACATGCAATTAAAAAGGGAACCGTAATTCTGGAGACGCAGCAAAACAGTGACATCACCTATCGGCTATATGATTATGACAGGCTTGACCACGGAAAGCCAAGGGAGCTTCATATTGACAAGAGCATTGATGTCATTCGCTGTCCGCATATCGATGCCGCAGTGGGAGAGGTTACTCAAACCTATGCTGACTATGACAGGAAGGAATTGATACACTGCGGCTTTTATACAGTTGAAAAGCTTGAAATACATGGAGAGCAGGAATTTATACAGGATAAGAGCTTTCTTAATGTGAGTGTAATTGATGGCAGTGGATTTATTGACGGTTATCAGCTGAAGAAGGGCGATTGCTTCATCCTGCCCTTCCAATATGGGAGCTATAAACTGACAGGAAATATGGAGCTAATTCTTTCCTATCTATAATCAATATACGGATAGGGACTTCCAGTGCTGGAGATAAGCATGGAGAAACGAGGGGTAAATAATGGGGGTAGAGCAGATAAAAAGGCATCTGACGGAGGACGTAATTCCGTTTTGGAAAGGCCTTAAGGATGAGAAATTCGGAGGTTTTTACGGAGCACTGGATTATAAGCTTAAGCTGCACCGGAAGGCGGATAAGGGCTGTATCTTAAACAGCAGGATTTTATGGTTTTTTGCCAATGCATATCTGACACTGGAAGATGAATCCTGTCTTAAGGAGGCGGATCATGCCTATGAGTTTTTAGAGAATGCATTTTATGATAAGGAAAACGGCGGTGTATACTGGTCGGTAACCTATAACGGAAAGCCAAGCGATACTTCCAAGCATACCTACAGCCAGGCCTTTGCAATCTATGCTCTGGCCTCCTATTATGCAGCCTCCCGGAAGAAAGAAGCCTTGGAACTGGCATATGCTTTGGCGAATAGGGTAGAGAAGTTCTGCAAGGATGAGAATGGATACCTTGAGGCCTTTGACCGCAGATTCCGACCGGTGAAGAATGAAAAGCTTTCGGAAAATGGGGTGATGGCTGCAAGAACCATGAATACCCTGCTTCATGTATTTGAGGCATATACAGAGCTTTACCGGGTAGACGGGAAGCAGGATATTGCGAACAGGATGGAGTGGATGCTTGATTTGTTTGCAGAGAAAATTTATAATCCGAAGGAAAGAAGACTGGAGGTATTCTTTGACCTGGACTGGAAATCGTTAATTGATCTAAATTCCTACGGACATGACATAGAAGCCTCGTGGCTGATTGACCGGGGTGTGGAGGTGCTTGGTAATCCGGTTTATGAAGCTAAGATTACTCCGATTACCCGGGAATTGGCCGCCCACATCTTCGAGGAAGCCGTGGATGGAGCGTCCCTCTATAACGAATGTGAGGATGGCCGGGTAGATACGAAGAAGGTGTGGTGGGTTCAGGCGGAGGCTATGCTCGGCTTTTTGAACGGATATCAGAAGGATGGCACCAGGAAGGAATATCTTGAGGCCGTGGGCAGGATATGGAATTATATTGATCAATATATGATCGACCGCAGGGAGGGCTCGGAATGGTATAACGAGCTTAACCGGGACGGTACCCCGATTCCCGGCAGAGAAATTGTCGGTCCCTGGAAATGTCCTTATCATAACGGAAGAATGTGCTTTGAAGTAATCCGGCGTAAAATTGATTTTTGATCCCGGGGTGTCTGAAAATTCATTGCACGGAAGGAGAAAGAGAATGCATCCCCAATACAGGATAGAGCTTGATAAATATGAGAAATTAATAAACTTAAGAAATGAGAAAAGTACAGATTATAACGGTTGGTATGACCGTTATGTAAATCCGGTGCTGACCAGGGAGCATGTCCCGCTGTTTTGGAAATATGATCTGGATGAGAGCTCAAACCCTTATTTTATGGAACGGCTTGGTGTGAATGCCGTATTCAATTCGGGAGCGATAGAACTGAACGGAAAATATTATCTGGTAGCCAGGATTGAAGGAAATGACAGGAAATCCTTCTTTGGCGTTGCGGAGAGTGACAGCCCGGTGGAGGGCTTCCGGTTCTGGGACTATCCGGTGGAGCTTCCCGACACCTGCAAAGAGGAAACCAATGTATATGATATGCGTCTGACAAAGCATGAGGATGGTTATATCTACGGTATATTTTGTTCTGAGAGCAAGGATATCGGGATACCGGAGCTTTCTGCGGCAGTAGCCCAGGCAGGTGTTGTCAGGACGAAGGACTTAAAGACCTGGGAGAGGTTGAATAATCTTACCACTCTGAATTCCCCGCAGCAAAGGAATGTGGTGCTGCATCCGGAATTTGTGAAGGGGAAATACATGTTTTACACCAGGCCGATGGACAGCTTTATTGATACCGGTTCAGGAGGAGGCATAGGTGTGGGCTTCTGCAATGATATTACGAATGCGATAATTGATGAAGAAATTATCACAAGCAGAAGGAAATATCACACCATCACTGAAGCCAAGAACGGTGCCGGTGCCGTTCCGATTAAAACCAACAAGGGCTGGATACATATTGCACATGGGGTTCGTAATACGGCGGCAGGATTACGCTATGTTATCTATGTGTTTGCTACGGATTTAAAGGATCCGGCGAAGGTAATCGCTGAGCCTTCGGGGTATTATATTGCACCCTTCGGCATTGAGCGTATCGGTGATGTATCCAATGTAGTGTTCACCAATGGTGCAATTACCAGAGCAAATGGGGAAATATATATCTATTATGCATCATCGGATACCAGGCTGCATGTTGCCGCTACGACAGTAGAAAGACTGGTTGACTACACCTTTCATACGCCGAAGGATCCACTTCGTTCTGCTCAATGCGTACAGCAAAGATGTGAACTTATCCGTAAGAATCTTGAACTTCTTAAAAAATAATTATAATTTTATCTTTCAGCGGCCCGTCTAGCGGAAACTTTGGCGGGCCGCTTTTATAGGTTTGTACTAATATCGTTATAATTCAAGCCATATAGTGCATCACTTAACAATTACTTTTCATATATAAAAATTCTGCTTGAAATAGTAGAATAAATGTAGTAAACTTCCCTTATGCAATATACCGTGCAACGTTATAACATAAGATGTTTCGGTGTAAGCCTATGCATGGCCATGACAACAGGAAACCGGCATATTACCGTGCTCATGTACAAATAAGAGAAAGAAAGGACGTTATTGACGATGAAGAAGGTAACAATACAGGATGTTGCCAAAGAGCTTAACCTGTCCAGAAATACGGTTGCTAAGGCATTAAATAATAGTGATACGGTTTCGTATGAAACCAGATATGTCGTAATTGAGAAAGCATATGAAATGGGATACTCCAAGCTGTCTCCTGTTGTATTGAATGAATTCAAGCTTCGTAACAAGATAGATGATACAAAAACCATTGTGGTATTGACCAGAAGAGAGATCTCGGTTTTTTGGAACAGCATCATCATGGGAATATCGGATGAATTGAACAAATACGGCTGCAAGCTGCAATTTAACTTTATCAGCGAGCAGGATGAGAAAAACCTGATTCTTCCCCTGGATTTACAGGCAGAGGTTAGCGGAATTATAATTTTAAGCGTGTTTACAATAGAATATATCAATCAGATCATGAAGCAGAACATACCGGTGGTATTTTTGGATGCACCAAGTGATGTCGAAAGCATATCCCAATACGGCGACATTATTGTATCGGAGGGCTGTCACAGCGTTAAGAAGATTGCGAGCAGCCTGATTGCCCAGGGAATGAAGAAAATTGGCTTTATCGGTGATACGACCTATTGCAAGACCATTAACGACCGCTTCCAGGGGTATCTAAGTGCATTGGCTGCGGCCGGCTATCCGGTGGATACCACAATTATCGCCAATTATCATGCCCCTACTAAATTCTATAAAACAGAAGAGGTTGAGAAGGCACTTTCAGGTTTTTCCTGTATTCCTGATGCTATCGTCTGTGCCAATGACGATATTGCGCTGGATGTCATCCGGTGCCTGAAGGCAAGGAGCCTGTCTGTTCCCCAGGATGTTGCCGTAACCGGTTATGATAATGTAGAGGGAATGGCCCAGGTAGAACCGATATTAACAACAGTGCGTGTTGGAAATCAAAGACTTGGAAGAAGACTGGTGCAGCAATTGATGTGGAGGATTCAGAATCCGACCTTCCCTAAGGAGATTATTTATATTAATGTTGAGGTGATTTTCAGACAGTCCTCCGGCAGGCATAAAGCGAATTAATCAATCAACAAAATAAAACGAAAAATTCTTTAAACAATAAAGGAGTTTGCATATAGCGACTTATGTCGCTATATGCAAACTCTTTTTATTATATAAAAAAAATGCACGCTTGCTTGGTTATTGAATATTGAATGTAATATATATGCACTTATCAATATAGCAGATATAACTGGCATATTATATAATAAATAAGTAGAAACATATGAGCTTAATAGATTAATTCACAAAATGGAGTATTGTCTTTTTCGTGTTTTTATGCTACAATGCACACATAGGATTAAAAAATGCAATAATTAATGCACCAAGATGCACTATATGAAGAGGAGGAGAATAACAGCATGAAAACAGTGGGACGGATGAGAAAGCTGATTGCTTTTCTATTTGTTTTTATAATCAGCTTAAGCGGTGTCACGCCTGGCGAGTATAAGGTAGAAGCCAAGACCGATACTTCTCTTGAACAATATAAAGAGCTGTTAAGCGATGCAAGCACCGACAACATTGGTTATGAGGAATATATGGCCGGATATGATGGAGCAGAACGGCCTTCCAAGGAATACATAATCAATGCTGCGGACTATGTCCGCACAGAGGGCATGGACGTAAAAACCTACGACAATTATGAGGGGATGGAAGGAACCTCGGTTTATACGGATGAAAGCGGACTCATAGAATATGAGGTTAATATTGAGGAGGAAGGCTTGTATCAGATAGCCTTACAGTATTATCCGATTGAGGGAAAGAGTGCGGCCATCCAGAGAGGTATCTTTATTGACGGAGTCCTGCCGTATAAACAGCTGGATATTGTGGAATTCTCCAGAGTATGGGTGAATGAAGACGGAAATACATGGGAGAAGGATAACCGGGGGAATGATTTGAAGCCAAGTCAGGAAGAGGCTCCCCAGTGGATGACCAGTTATCTTTACGACAGCGAGGGCTATGTTACGGATAAGCTTTCGGTTTATCTGACAGCCGGTATCCATACCCTGACATTTTATTCGAGAAGAGAGCCCATGCTCCTTCGTAAAATTATTGTTAATAATTCGTCGGAGGTTCAGCCCTACAGTGATGTCAAAGCGGCTGAGGATGCGGCGGGCGCGGTGGATAGTTCGGATGAGATTTATACAATCCAGGCCGAGGATGCCGATAGAAAATCCTCACAGATGCTTTATCCTTCCCAGGATAAATCTTCTCCTGCCGTATATCCTTACAGTGCGAAGGAATTAAAGAACAATACCATCGGAAGCAACAGCAACTGGCGGATTGTCGGTCAATGGCTGGAATGGGACTTCGAGGTTAAGGAAACAGGCTATTATTACATAACACTGCATGAGAAGCAGAATTTTGTCAGAGGTATTTATACCTCAAGAAAAATAACGATCGACGGGGAAGTTCCCTTTGATGAGATGAACGACTATGGGTTCCGGTATAAGGACGATTGGACGATGAATACCCTTTCGGACAGTAACGGGGATGCCTACCGGTTTTACCTGACCGAGGGCAAGCATACGATAAGGATGGAGGTTGTGCTCGGTGACTTCTCTGACATTATCAGTGATGTGCAAAGTATTGTAACGGATTTGAATGCAACCTACCGAAAGATAATCCGTCTTACCGGTGTTGACCCGGATAAATACCGTGACTATCACATCGAAGAAAATATATCGGGACTGAAAGAAAGCTTTACGGCAGCCAGAGATCAGCTGGTGGATGTAATCAGCAGATTGAAAGCGGTGGCCGGTAAAGGAAGCAACCGGGAGGCGGTATTACAAGCCATGGTCAGCGACCTGAATGAAAATATCGCTGATCTGGAGAAGGTTCCTGAAACACTGAAAAACTTTAAAACTGATTTAAGTGCGATGGGCTCCTGGATAACACAGGTTTTGGACCAGCCCCTGGCGCTTGATGCGATTTATGTTCATTCACCCAATACGGAGACACCGAAGGTACATGATTCCTTCTGGGATAAATTTGTTCATACGGTAAAGACGCTGTTTTATTCCTTTGTCATTGATTATAATACCATCGGCAATGTAGCTGAAAAGGGAGAGGACACGGACTCTATTACAGTTTGGATCGGTACCGGACGTGATCAGGCAAATGTGGTGAAAGCTTTGATTGATGAAACCTTTACACCGGACACCAATATTAATGTAAATGTCCAATTAGTAGATATGAGTACACTGCTGCAGGCTACGCTGTCCGGGCAGGGACCCGATGTGGCCTTGCAGGTAGGGCAGGATCTCCCGATGAATTATGGTCTTCGTAATGCAGTTGTGGATCTGTCGCAGTTTGAGGACCTTGAGGAGGTCCAGCAGCAATTCAGATCCAGCTCTCTGGTAGCCTACGAATTCAACGGACATACCTATGCACTCCCTGAGACGGAGACCTGTCTGATGATGTTCTACCGCAAGGATATTCTGGATGAACTTGGACTTGAAATTCCGACCACCTGGGATGAAATGAAGGTTGCGCTTTCTGTTTTAAGTAAAAACCAGATGGATATCGGTATGCTTCCGACGACCTATGTAACAACCAATATTGCACCGAATGGTTCGGACCAGGTATTTGCAATGCTGTTATACCAGAATGGCGGTTCCTATTATAATGAGGATGCAACCAAATCTGCCCTGGACAGCGACAATGCCGTATCAGCTTTTAAAGAATTCTGCCAGTTTTATACGGATTATAAGCTGGACAGAGAGCTGGCCATCGATCAGCGCTTCCGAACCGGCGAATCCCCGATTATTATATCGGACTTTACACTTTATAACCAGCTGCAGGTATCGGCACCCGATATCAAGGGCTTATGGGGCTTTACCGAAGTTCCGGGAACCGTGCAGGAGGACGGCACAGTGGACCATACTGTGACAAGTGCCGGAACAGCAGCCATCATGATGGATCAGAGCGAGAATAAAGAGGCTGCCTGGAAGTTCTTAAAATGGTGGGTATCAGAGGATACACAGACCCAATACGGGAATGAAATGGAAGCCCTGATGGGAGCCTCTGCCCGTTACCCGTCGGCAAATGTGAAAGCCTTTGAGAATCTGCCCTGGCCTACGGATGATTATGATGCACTTCAGGAGCAGTTTGAGTGGCTGGAGGGTGTACCCCAGGTACCTGGAGGATATTATTCCTGGAGAAATGTTCAGAATGCATTTTATAAGGTAGTAGTTGCAGAGGATAAGAATAAGATGCAGCCCAGAGAGGCGCTTACCGAATTTGTAAGATATATCAATGACGAGATAACCTTTAAGAGGTTGGAGTTCGGTTTACCGACGGCAGAAGATTAATGAATTAGAGGGAGAGGTCAGATGAAAAAGACACCTATCAGCAAGAACCAGCGAAATGAATGGTCATTAGGATACAGGATAAAAAGAAATAGGGCATCTTATATCATGCTTTTACCGTATTTTCTTCTTTTCTTCCTGTTTACCGTAATACCAGTGCTCACCTCCATTGCATTAAGCTTCACCAGCTTCAACGTACTGGAGCCGCCCAAGTTCATTTTATGGGATAATTATGTAAGATTATTTTTGGACGACGATATCTTTAAGATTGCATTGAAAAATACATTTATATTTGCCGTAATCACCGGACCGATCAGTTATATGATGTGTCTTATCTTTGCCTGGATCATCAATGAGTTCAAAGGCAAATTAAGAGCGTTTCTTACTTTGATTTTTTACGCTCCGTCCATCTCCGGTAATGCTTACCTGGTCTGGAGCCTGATTTTAAAGGGCGACCGTTACGGTTTTTTAAACGGCTTTTTAATGAATTTTGGATTTATCAATAATGCGATCATTTGGCTGAAAACAGAGAAATATGTATTACCGGCATTGATTGTAGTACAGCTGTGGTTAAGCTTGGGAACGGGCTTCCTTGCATTTATTGCAGGTCTGCAGACGGTTGATAAAACACTTTATGAGGCTGCGGCAGTGGATGGAATTAAGAACCGCTGGCAGGAGCTATGGTATGTGACGCTTCCTTCCATGAAGCCCCAGCTTATGTTCGGTGCGGTTATGCAGATTACCCAGGCCTTTGCCGTAGCGGATATTTCAATCCAGCTGGCAGGTAATCCAAGTGTTAATTATGCCGGTTCAACGATTGTTACCCACCTTTTGGATTATGGCTCCATCCGTTTTGAAATGGGTTATGCATCAGCGATAGCTACGATTCTGTTCCTGTTAATGGTTGGCTCGAATAAGCTGGTACAGAGGCTTCTTAGAAAGGTAGGTAGCTGATATGGCCAGAGATTATATGAAGCCGAGAAGGCGTTTGTTCCGAAGAAAGCAAAAATCCTTGAACCGTTCCATGGCCGGCAATGCATTATTGTTCTTCTTTATGGCAGTATGCGGCGTTTTTATGGCATTGCCGCTGGTATATATTATCAACAATGCATTGAAGCCCCTGGATGAGTTATTCCGGTATCCGCCGACACTCTTTGTACAAAACCCGAGTACGGATAACTTTTATGACCTGATGAATTTAATGTCCAATTCCTGGGTTCCCTTTTCCAGATACATATTTAATACCATACTGATTACGGGCGGCGGTACGGTCGGACATGTAATTATTGCTTCCCTGGCGGCATATCCGCTGGCCAAGCATGATTTTCCAGGTAAGAAATTTTTGTTCAGTATTGTAGTATTGTCCATTATGTTTACTTACCAGGTAACGCAGATTCCCAACTATCTGATCATATCAAAGATTGGAATTAACAATACCTATCTGGCAGTTATATTGCCGGCCTGTGCCTATGGTTTGGGACTTTATCTGATGAAACAGTTTATCGAGCAGATACCGGACTCCCTGATTGAATCGGCGAGACTGGACGGAGCAAGTGAATACAAGATATTCTGGAGAATCATCATGCCGAATGTTAAGCCTGCATGGCTGACGCTTGCAGTATTACAGTTCCAGAGCATGTGGGGAAATACCGGAAGTACGTTCCTAAGAGATGAGCAGTTAAAGCCCCTGCAATACGCTCTGCAGCAGATTGTAAACGGAGGCCCCGCAAGACAGGGAGCCGCGGCTGTTGTAACCTTTCTTATTGCAGCTGTACCGATTACCTTCTTTATTATCTGTCAGAGCAGTATTATTGAAACAATGACCACATCAGGTATGAAGGAATAGGGAGGATCATTATGAAACTGAAGAAAATTCTATTAATCCCGCTAATCGTCATACTTGTCGCGACAAATTGCGTAGAAGTATATGCCAGCGAGAAAGTGCCCTATCAGGCATATAATTATGACTATTATACCTATATTAATTATACACCGGCAGCTTATATACCGGAGGATAGTATATCGGGGGCTGATCTGGGTGTATCGAATATGGTGACCCCGCAGGACATGTATGTTTCAGAGGATGAAAAGGTATATGTCTGCGATACAGGAAATAACAGAATCCTTGTTATGGATTCAGATCTGAAACTGAAGCACATAATAGAAAGCTTCGATAATAACGGTACGACGGATACCTTTAAAAATCCCTCCGGTATCTTTGTAACGAAGAACAATGAGGTATATATTGCGGATACCGACAATATGAGAATTGTCATTCTGGACCAGGATGACAAGCTGATTAAGATCATATCCAATCCTACCTCGGAGGACCTGGAGAGCGGCTTCCAGTTTAATCCGCTGAAGGTTGGCGTGGATTACGCAGGCAGAGTTTATGTAATAGCTAAAAATATGTTCAAAGGAATTATGGCCTTCGATGAAAACGGTAATTTTACCGGCTTCACAGGAACAATTAAGGTTACCATCTCTGCTTATGAGAAAATCTGGAGAGTGTTTTCGACAAAGGCCCAGCGGGCAAGACAGGTACAGTATATCCCTACGGAGTTTACCGGAATTGATGTTGCACCGGACGGATTTATCTATGCCACTAATGTGGATACCAAAGCAACACAGTCCATTCGAAGGCTGAATCCGAAAGGACAGGATGTTATCAAGAAAACAAAAAAAGGCAAGCTAAGCGGAGATTTGGACTGGGGCTTGAATAGAGAATTCGGCGGCCCTTCCCGTATTGCAGATATTGTATACCGGGGCGATGGTATCTACTCCGTAATTGATACCGTCCGGGGGCGTATCTTTACCTATGATGACGAAGGTGACCTGCTCTATATCTTCGGCGGAATGGGAACCCAGGAGGGGACCTTTAAAAACCCTGCGGCAATTGAGGTATTAGGCGATAAGATATTGGTGCTGGATACCACCAGAGCCGAGGTGATGTCCTTTGTGCCTACCCAGTACGGCAGCTTAATCAATCAGGCGGTTTCCCTACGCTATGACGGAGATGAGGCCTCTGCGGTAGAGGTGTGGAAGAAGGTACTGAAGCTGGATGCGAATTTTGAGCTGGCTTATGTGGGTATCGGTAAATCCTATCTGGCAGCAGGGGAAAATAAGAAGGCTATGGAATACCTTAAGCTTGGCATGAATCAGGAATATTATTCCATTGCATTCAAGCGTTACCGGGATGATATCCTAAAGCAAAATCTTGCTTATATACTGACCGGAGGCTTATTGCTGGTGATTGCTCTGCTGGTATGGCGCGGAATTAGAAAAAGAAAATTAAAGGGGGGTGCAGAAGATGAGTAGAAAGGAAAAATTATTATATCCGTTTTATGTAATTTCTCATCCCATTGATGGCTTCTATGAAGTAAGGCATAGGGGCAGGGGAAGCGTTCCCGTTGCACTGCTGTTAATATTCCTGTTTGGCCTATCCTATTCAATTAATGCCAGATATGCAGGCTTTGTTGTTAATTTGAATAATCCGATGACGCTGAATGCTGTAACAGAGAATATCGGAACCTTCCTGATTGTTTTCCTGGTTGCTGTGGCCAATTGGTCGATTACCTGCCTGCTGGAAGGGGAGGGAAGATTCCGTGATATTCTGACGGTAATCGGATATTCCATGCTGCCCCTGGTGTTAACCCTTGTTCCGCTGACCATAATATCTAATTTTATTGCAGCGGATGAAGAGAGCCTGTATTACCTGGTGCGAAGTATAGCGATTTTGTACTTTGTTATCCTGTTAATGATAGGTATTATGACAATTCACAACTTCAGTCTGGGCAAGACCCTGGTGACCTTGGTTTTAACCTTTATCTCCATGGTACTGATCATATTTATCGTCGTGCTGCTCTTTTATTTGGTGGATCAGGTCAAGGAATTTATTCACAGTATATATCTTGAAGTGATCTTAAGAGTATAGGAGGGCGGGATTGTGAAAAAAGCATTAAAAATTCGACTTATCATTATAGCAGTTATCGTCCTCGCCATCGCGGGATATGTATTATATTTGTGCCTTAACTTTTTCTTTTATGATGGCTATAAAAAATTTATTACAGAAAGCTATACCTATGAAACCGGTAGTGAGTTTCAGAAGCTGGAAGACGGTGATCCCGAGGTTGACGGTATGGTGCTTGCGGCTGAAAATGATTACCTGAAGCTCTATACCGATATAAAAACAACAGAAATAGCGGTATATGATAAGCGTTCCGGAGAAATCACCTATTCCAATCCGGTGGACAGGGAGAACGATGAGATAGCAAGCGGAAGTAATAAGGTGGATCTGAACTCCCAGTTTTTTCTGACCTACTACGATGCGGCCATGACACAGGTAACCATGTATAATTATGATTACAGCGTAGAACGGGAGCAGTTTGAACTCGAAGGCCTTAAGGACGGTATCCGTTATACCTATCTGTGCGGTAATATGGAAAGCGCAACCGGCCTGGTACCTCAATATATTACGGAGGAGCGTTTGCAGGAGAAAATCCTGAGCAAATTAAGCGAAAAGGACGCCAAGACCTTTAAGAATAATTATATGGAATCAAAGACCTTGAGCGGTTTCCTTGAGTTAACGACCGGGGCTATGAACAATAAGATTGGTATGTCAAAGATGAACAAGATGGTGGAGGCAGCCGGATATACACAGGCAGATTTTGATGAGGATGCCACTGCCGCAGCCGGCGGAAAGACACCGGAGAAAACTACCTTTACAATACCCTTGGAATACCGGTTGGTAGAGGATAAGCTGATAGTTTCCATACCGACAGATCATATTGAAGAAACAGGCAGCGGTAAGCTTGGCAATATTACCCTGCTATCCTACTTTGGTGCCGGCAGCTCTGTCGAGAATGGCTATATGCTGGTACCGAACGGTTCCGGCTCCCTGATTAATTTTAATAACGGTAAATACAATGAATATTATAATCAGTATGTTTACGATCTGGACGATACGGAGCGGACCTTTGTACAGGTAGAAAATACTGAGAAGGCAAGAATGCCGGTCTTTGGAATTAAGCATGAGAAAAGTGCAATTTTTGCTGAAATCACCGGCGGGGATACCCTTGCAAATATTACTGCCAAGGTAGCCGGCAGTACCAATACCTATAATTATGTATATCCTACCTTCATGCTGCGTGGAGCTCTTAAGGTATCCGTGCTTGGAGTGGAGGGTTCCTCAGCTGATTTACCAACGCTAGAGAAAAATATGTATGATGTAAATCTTCAGGTAACCTACTCCTTCCTGGAGCAGAAGGATGCCAGCTATTCCGGTATGGCGAATTATTACCGGAACGAGCTGCTGGAACGGGGCGAGCTTGCACAGAAGGCCGAGGAGGACACCATACCGTTTTATCTGGATATTGTCGGCGGAGTAAAAATGGAGCGCAGCTTCCTTGCGGTTCCCTATATGTCGGAATATCCGATGACTACCTTTGATGAAGCTGCCGAAATTGCAGAAGGCTTCTTTGAACAGGATATATCAAATCTTCGGGTGAATTATCTGGGATGGTTTAATGGCGGCTATTATCATAACGCGCCAAAATATGTGAAGGTTGACAGTTCCTTAGGCGGTAAAAAGGGCTTGGAAAAGCTGAATGCTCTACTTGCTGAAAAGGGTGCTAAGCTGTACGGTGATGTTGCCTTCCAGAAGGTAACCGAACGGGCAAAGAATTTTGACCAAAACATGGAGGCCAGCTTAAGGTATTCCGGTTATTATGTTGAGTATGGACTTTACAACCCATCAAGTATGCGTCCCACCAGCAGTCTTGGATATGTGGATAATTGGTATTATTATCTCTCACCAAAATATCTGGGACGGTATGTTGATAAGTTCATCAGTTCCGTGAGCAAGCTTGAACTGTCAGGAATCAGCCTGCGGGATTTAGGAGACTCTATTACCTCCGATAAGAGACGTTCTAACGTGGTAAACCGTGAGGAGGCACAGCAGATCATAGAAGCACAGCTAAGTCTTCTTGACGCTTCCACAGATAATCTCATGGTAAATGGCGGTAATTCTTACTCCTGGGCTTATGCGACGGATTTAACCAATGTTCCGGAAAGTGCTAATTCCTTTTATGTAGTAGATGAAGAGGTCCCTTTCTATGAGATGGTAATCCATGGATGCATTGATTATACCTCGGGTGCGATTAATCTAAGCAGCAGTTACGATAAGCAGGATATTATCCTTCGGATGATAGAATACGGATCAGCGCCACATTTTACTCTGTCCTATAAGGATACAAGCAAGATGAAATATTCTTATATGAAGATATTATATTCCACACAGTATGAAGCATGGATGTCCGATGCGGTGGAAATCTATCAGAAGGCAAATGATGCATTGAAATATGTAGTTAACAGTAAGATCATAGACCATACGATACTCGAAAAGGGTGTAAAACGGGTTACCTACGATAACGGTGCCATTTATTATATCAATACAAACAGTACAGAGGCTACGGTAGATAATATAAGTATACCTGCGATGAGTTATGTGGTGGAGGGGGTTGAGCAATGAAAAAGAAGCGTTTGACATTAAGACAAAAAAGAGCCATCACCGGCCTCCTCTTTATTCTTCCATGGATAATCGGATTTTTGGTTTACTATGTTAAGAGCCTGTTCCAAACAGTACAGTTTTCATTAAGCAGTATTAAAATTGCCAGTACCGGCGGCTATACCATTCAGTTTATTGGTCTTGATAATTTTAAAAACGCATTGATGGAAAACCCGGATTTTAATCAAAGGCTGTATGAATCAATGATGAAAATAATAACTCATCTGCCCTTTATTGTTTTCTTCAGCTTGTTTATGGCGATGCTGTTGAATACGAAATTCAAGGGAAGAGCCCTGGTACGTGCAATTTTCTTTCTGCCGATATTACTGGGGTCCGGTGCGATATTTAATACGCTTCAACTTGCAACCCAAGCGATACAGGGTGGTGCTGCAGCTACAGTTTCAGATATGCAGGCAGCAGGCGGAGTAAATATTGATTATATTCTTGATTTGCTAATGGATTATGGCTTTCCCATATCGTTAATAGATACGATTGTTGTCCTTGTAAGCAGCGTATATGAGATTGTCAGGGCATCCAGTGTGCAGATTATCATATTCATAGCGGCCCTGCAGTCAATCTCACCGTCACTGTATGAGGTATCCAAGATTGAAGGTGCAACAGCCTATGAGACCTTCTGGAAGGTAACCTTTCCCATGGTATCGCCGCTGATCCTTACTAATGTCGTTTATACCATTGTAGACTCCTTTATAAACAGCGATGTTGTCAATCTGGCTTACCAGGTTGCATTCGGAGGTGCTCTTGATTATGGACTGAGCTCTGCGATGAGCGTAATCAGTACGGCGGTTATCAGCCTGATCCTGGTTATCATCGGCGGATTGATATCCAAATTCACATTCTACTATAACTAGAAAGGAGGAAGCACATTGAAGGTAAATGATATCAGCTTATCAATTAATAAATTTCGCAACGATACCGTTTTAATTAACAAGAGATCCAGATACATTCATAAATTGAAAAGTCTGCTTTTTTCAATTTTTAAATTTGTTATCCTGCTTGGAATCTCATATATCGTTTTAGGACCGCTGATCAGTATTGTGGCTAACTCCTTTTTCTCAAATTCGGATGTGTATAACCCGTCCGTTAACCTGATACCGATCAATCCAACCTTAAAGAACTATGATCTGACCTATTTTCGGCTAGATTACTGGCATACGCTGGGGTATACCCTGCTGTATATCATTGTAATTACATTGATACAATTATTTATCACATCAATGGCCGGTTATGGCTTTGCCCGTTTTGATTTTCCGTTTAAGAAGCTGCTGTTTGCATGTGTGGTTATAACAATTGTATTACCGATGCATTCCATCATGCTCCCTTTGTATACCCACTTTCGGAATTGGGATATATTTGGAATCTGTAAGCTGGTTTTAGGACACAAGCTGAATTTGTTATCCTCTGAAGTACCGATGGTTATGCTTACAATATTTGGTGTGGGTCTGCGTTCCGGCTTGTTTATCTACATATTCCGTCAGTTTTTCCGCGGTCTGCCCAAGGAAATCGAAGAAGCAGCCTTTATTGACGGAGCCGGTATGTTTTATACGTATTTCCGTATCATGCTGGTGAATGCGGTCCCGGCGGTCATTACGGTAGCGGTATTCTCCCTGGTATGGCAGTATAATGATATGTTTTACAGCTCTTTGTTTTCAATACCGTCAGAGCATAATATAACCTTCCGGCTGTCAACCATACTGGCAACGGTGGCTAATATTGACCAGATTAAAGATCCTAATATACAACAGCTGTATATGTATGCAGGTGTCGTACTCGTATTATTGCCAATCATACTGATTTATCTGATTCTGCAAAGGTATTTTATTGAGGGTGTGGAACGAAGCGGTATCGTAGGATAACGCGAATTCCAATCCCGACTTAAAATAAAGAAACAAAAATATTATAGGAGGAGAATAAGAATGGTAAAAGCAAGCAAAAAATTAGTAGCATTATTATTAACTCTGACCATGGTAGTAGCTATGGCCGGATGCGGCAACAAAGAAAAAGGAACAGATACAAATGCAACACCTACAGTGGCTGCTTCAACAGAAGCTACTACGACCCCTGTACCGACAGAGCCTTCAAACGTAACGAAGAATGATGATTATGCAGCCTTTGATTTAGGCGGAAGAACAATTAAAGTAGGTATCTGGTGGGATTACTATTATGACAGCGATAACCAGGATATCAATGATGACCCTAAGCTAAGCAATACTGAGACAGCTCAAATGAAGCTCGATAACGTAAGAAGAATTGAAGAAAAATATAATTGTAAAATAGATTTTGTGAACTTGGGATGGAACGGTATTATAAACAGTATTAATACCACAATTGCTGCAGGAACTCCGGAATGTGATGTTTACTTAACGGACCTTCAGTTTGGTATGACAGCAGCTCTAAGCGGACTTTGCCAGAATCTTGATGACCTTGCTTTAGAGGGAAATGATTTATTTGGCAAGCAGAGTGTTATCCAACCTCTGACCGGTATGCAGGGAGGTACCTATTTCTTTACTGAGCAGGGTATCCCTTTGGGAGGCTATTATATAGGATATAATAAGACAATGATCCAGGATTTGGGTCTGGAAGATCCACAGGAATTATGGAACAACGGTCAGTGGACCTGGGATAAGTTTGAGGAGCTTGCTAAGGCAGGAACACAGGATACAAATAAGGATGGAGCTACTGATGTTTACGGCTACGGCGGTGTATGGACAGACCTGGTGAAC
Source organism: Bacillota bacterium (assembly GCA_023407175.1). Next base: position 550,210 of record JAEYMU010000012.1, on the reverse strand, counting down.
GGTATTGTATTGAATAACGGAGGTGCGATTGCCGCCGGTTCAACACAGACCTTAGATTCCCCGGAGGTGCAGGCATCTCTGGAATTTATCAGCAAATTATATAATGACGATAAGTGTGCAAGACCTTGGAATGCTGATGACTGGAATGATAACCTGCTGGCATGGTCTTCCGGCAAGGTTATGATGTGGACGGCTCAGGCTTGGTTAAATAGACAGGAAATGGACGCAGCAGCCGAAAATGGCGGAGAACTTCCTTTTGACTTCGGTATGGTTCCTTATCCTCAGGGACCCAGCGGCGATGGTACACCTTATACACCTGTTCATGGCAACTGGTATATGATTCCGGTTGGTGTTGAAGATGGCGGCAAGGTATTGCAGGTAATGGAAGAATTCTTTAACTGGTTTGACGGAGATGTAACCTACAGAGATGACCCGACATGGTTCGAGAGCTGCTTCCAGACGGAAGAAGATGTGAATATTGCGATAGAATGCGGTTCTAATTTGAAGCTTGATCTATGGGGCTATTTGTCACCTTACTATGATCTTGGAAGCACTGTATGGGCACCTTTATGTGTGGATAAGAGTCAGACAGTAGCTCAGGCAATTGAAGCTGCAAAACCTACCTTACAAAGTGCTTTGGATTATTTCTATTCTCAAAAATAGTATTTAGTTTATGAAAGAGGCTGCAGTGTCGAACTGTCTCGATCGTTGGAAAGCTTGACATTGCGGCCTCAATTTTCATTAAGTCAAATTTGGTTGAACCCTTTTAAATAGTTTTAGGTAATAACTCCTTGATGATCCCAAAGGGATAGAATGACCTTTTGATGTATTGTCTGATATCATAGAAAACCCCTTCTTTCTGAATAGATGGATGAAACGATACGGAGTTACCGGTTTATCTATAAGCGGAAAGAGTTTTATATAAAATTTAGCCAATAATGATTTTGATAAAATCATCTGATTGTCTTGGTAAAACTCATTATGGTCAGTTGTGAAAACAGGCTGGGAGGGAGTCATGAAAAAGTATATTTTACAGCTAGCGTTTATCATAATGATAGCCGCAGTGACATTGATTGGATGTAAAAAAACGAAAGATGATGATATAGTATCACAGACTGCGAATTTGACAATTACTCCGACGGCAGCCATAACAGAAGATATTCCTGCTTCGGAAACAGAAGCGGAAGTCACAGGTACTGCCGAGGACCCCGATTATGATGTAAATTTTAAATTGATTCTGGAAGCAGAGGACGCCGCCTATAGCGGTAACATCAAGGTGGAAAATTCAAAACAGGGCTATACCGGTACGGGATACCTTACCGGAATGCAGTCGGAGGGTGATACAATAACCTTTACGGTTAATGTCCCAGGAAACGGAGCCTATGATTTGAATTTTATCAGTGCCGGTAATACGGGGCATAAGGAAAATAACGTTCTGTTGGATGGTGAAAATATCGGACTGGCAACCGTAGATAAGGATGATTTTACTGATTCAATACTGAACAGAGTTTATCTGACAAAAGGAGAGCATCAGGTACAGATGACAAAGAACTGGGGATGGGTTTTAGTTGACTCATTAATCGTAACCGCTTCTAAGCCGGTGGATACATCAATCTATGAAATTTCGGATAATCTATGTGATCCCAAGGCAACAGACAGTACCAAAAGATTAATGCGGTATTTAACGGATACCTACGGAAAATATATTATTTCAGGTCAATATGGCAACCTGGGAATCTTAGGTCCGGAATTTACGGCAATCAATAATGCCACTGGAAAGTATCCTGCAATCCTTGGACTGGACCTGATTGATTATACACCCTCAAGAACAGCAAACGGCGCCACAGGTCATGATGTGGACTATGCTACAGCATTTCATAAAAAGGGCGGAATTGTTACCTTTTGCTGGCACTGGAATGCGCCGGAGCCCTATTTGATTAATTCGGAGGGTAACCCCTGGTGGAGAGGGTTTTATACCGATGCAACTACAATTGATCTATCAAAAATTATGAACGGTGATGACCCGGAGGGCTATGAGCTGCTGCTTCAGGATATCGATGCCATTGCTGTTCAGCTAAAGAGATTGCAAACCGCTGATATACCGATACTGTGGCGGCCTCTGCATGAAGCCAGCGGCGGCTGGTTCTGGTGGGGAGCGTCAGGTGCCGATGCATATAAGAAGCTATACCAGCTGCTCTATGACCGTCTGGTCAATTACCACGATATTCATAATCTCATCTGGGTATGGAATGGCCAGAACAAGGATTGGTATCCAGGAGATGAATATGTGGATATTGTTGCCACGGATATTTACCCGGGAGAAAAGATATACTCGTCACAGGCGGATAAATTCTTTGAGCTGGCAGATTGGACACAAGACAGCAGGAAGCTGATTGCATTGTCTGAGAATGGATGCATGTTTGATCCGGACTTGGCCGTGCGTGACAATGCGATGTGGTTATATTTTGGAACCTGGGAGGGTGAGTTTATAGTAAAAAATAATACATACACCCTATCGGAGCAGTATACAGAAACGGATATGCTTAAGAAAATTTATACAAGCGATAAGGTTATTACCCTGGATGAACTTCCGGACCTGACAACCTATGGAAATTAATTATTAACATAAAGGAGATTAAATATGAGTAGAGTGAAAATGCTAACAGATAATTTACCGAATATACCCTGGCAGGAAAAGCCGCAGGATTATATAGGACCAGTTTGGCGGTATTCTGAAAACCCTATTATTAACAGAAATCCCATGCCTGGAGTGGCAAGAATATTCAATAGTGCAGTAGTTCCCTATCAAGGAGAATTCATCGGAGTATTCCGCGGAGAGCAGATTGACGGTGTTCCGTATCTGTATCTTGGTTATAGCAAGGATGCGATTCACTGGACCTATGGTGAGGAGAAAATCCCCTTTGAAAATGAGAAGGGCGAGGCATATATGCCGCGTTATGCATATGATCCGCGGTTAATAAAGGTAGAGGATACCTATTACATTATCTGGTGTACTGATTTTTACGGGGCTGCCTTGGGTATTGCCAAGACTACTGATTTCAAGAAATTTATAAGATTGGAGAATCCATTCCTTCCCTTTAATAGAAACGGTGTATTCTTTCCGAGGAAAATCAATAATAATTTCATGCTGTTATCAAGACCCAGTGATGGCGGACATACTCCCTTTGGTGATATTTTCTTAAGCGAAAGCCCTGATCTGGTATATTGGGGAAAGCACAGGCATGTTATGGGGCGGGGATATAATCAATGGTGGCAGTCTCTTAAGATTGGCGGCGGTTCTGCTCCGATTGAGACCAGCGAAGGCTGGCTGCTGTTCTATCATGGAGTAACCGGAACCTGTAATGGTTATGTTTACAGCATGGGAGCTTGTATTCTTGATATTGATAATCCGGCTATTGTAAAGCACAGATGCAGAAACTTTATTCTGACACCGGAAACCTGGTATGAAGAAAGAGGCTTTGTACCGAACGTGGTATTTCCCTGCGCTGCTCTGTGTGATGCAGAGTCAGGAAAAATTGCAATTTATTACGGTGCAGCCGACAGCTATGTCGGACTCGCATTTACAACAATTGATGAGATTGTTGATTATATTAAAGCAGACGAATATACCTATGATGAGGATAAGAATACGGGGCTTATGTAACAGCATGTCTGCCCGATTATTTACTATAGTTTTATGTGTTGGAATGGAGCTGGAAGTATGAACAGATTTGATGGCATTCCTTGGAAGGAAGTATGTGACAGAGGCATTATAAACATAGGGAATCTTGCCCGGATGGGGCGAGTAATGGAAAAGGCCGCATCTGGTGCTCCCTTGAAGGTGGCATTTATCGGGGGATCAATTACGGCAGGGGCTGCGGCAACTACTCCCGAGACCTGCTATGCCTATCAGGTATACGGCTGGTGGAAGGACAGATTTCCTGGGAGCAAGATAAGCTATCTGAATGCCGGGGTTGGAGCAACCACTTCGCAGTTTGGGGCAGCCAGAGTCTCGGAAGATGTACTATCCCTTGACCCGGATGTTATATTTGCAGAGTTCAGTGTGAATGATGAAGACGATGACTTCTTCCGGGAAACCTTTGAAGGGCTGCTTCGAAAAATATTACTTGATAAAGCGGAACCGGCGCTGTTTATGTTCAACAATGTATATTATGATGACGGGCATAACGCCCAGAGGGTGCATAATCAGGTTGGCCTGTATTATGATCTGCCGATTGTTAGCATGAAGGAAAGTCTGTATCATCTGATTGAACAGGGAAGCCTTTTCAATACCGATATCAGCGCAGATAATCTGCATCCAAATGATTACGGGCATAAACTGGTAGCCGGTGTCATCTGCAATTTGTTGGATAACATCTATCATAGTGTGATGAACAAAGAATATGCGAAGGAATATCTGATACCGGAAAATCCGTTGACAGCAAACCGTTATTTTAGTTCCATGCGCAGAAGCAACAGAAATACACAGCCTGTTTTAAGCAGCTTTACGGTAGATAGGACAGAAAAAAAAGATGTCTGGGATGTCTTTCGCTATGGATGGGCTGCTAAGATAGCGGGCAGCAAAATTTTCTTTGAAGTAGAGGGAAGTATGATATCTGTTCAATACAGGAAGTATGCGAAACATCCGGCCCCCGTTGCCATAGCGGTGATTGACGAAGATTATGATAAGGCGGCGGTACTTGATGCAAACTTCGATGAAACCTGGGGGGATAAATTATTTCTTCAGGATGTTGTAACAGGAGGCAAGCCCGGAAAGCATACGGTTGAAATTGTGATAACAGAGGCTGTGGAGGATAAGGAATTTTATCTTGCTTCAATCATAACAGCCTGATAATAGCTGTATTAGCAATATTGGTTAGGATATGAAAGCCTTACCCGAAAGGAGATATATTTATGTTGGCACAAACACCACCCATGGGGTGGAATTCATGGAATACCTTTGGATGGGAGATTTCCGAGGACTTAATTAAAAATACGGCGGATATCTGGGGAGAGCTTGGATTGCTTGAAGCCGGCTATCAGTATCTGGTTATTGATGACTGCTGGTCGGAAAAGAAGAGGGATAAGAATGGACTTCTGGTTCCGGATCCGAATAAATTTCCAAATGGCATGAAGGCAGTCGCTGATTATGTTCATTCAAAGGGGCTGAAGTTTGGTATGTATTCCTGCGCCGGAACGATGACCTGTGCAGGACATCCCTCCAGCCTGGAGCATGAATTTACAGATGCAAGGACCTTTGCTGAATGGGGTGTTGATTTCTTAAAATATGATTATTGCTATAAACCCCATAACATACCGGGACACATTCTGTATAAAAGAATGGGCATGGCGTTAAAAAACTGCGGAAGGGAAATCCTCTTTTCAGCCTGTAACTGGGGGAATGATAATTCCTATGAATGGGTTCGTTCTGCACAGGCTCATATGTACCGTTCTACAGGAGATATCCAGGATAACTGGGAATCCATCAAAAAATTGGCCTTAAGCCAGTGGAACAAGGAATGCTACAGTGCTCCCTATTGCTATAATGATATCGATATGCTGGTTGTCGGAATGTACGGTAAAGGGAATGTAGCTCTTGGCGGATGTACGGATGAGGAGTATAAGACACATTTTTCCCTATGGTCAATGATGAATTCACCGCTTATGATCGGCTGTGATATCCGCAATATGAATGAAAAGACCCGGGAGATATTGACGAACAAAGAGATTATTGCCCTGAACCAGGATCCTGAAGGTCGCCAGTCCTACAGCATGGAGCAGTGGAATAATGCTGATGTTAAAATTTATATTAAACCCATGTCGGATGGCAGCTTTGGGATCGGATTTTTTAATATGAGTGATGCTGCCGGTGAGGGATCTCTTCAATTCTGGGATGTGGGATTGCCGTCCTGTGCAGGCTATGGTTTCAAATTAAGAGATTTATGGGAGCATGAAGATATCGGAGTATTTACTGAGAATTATACCTGTAAATTAGAGCCGCATCATTGTAAGATATTCCGGGCATATCTGGTAAAGGATTGATGGATAAACCAAATAGAAACAACATACAGTCCAATTGCTGTATGCAATGTAATAAGAAATTGGAACGGGATGAAATTGCTATCTATCTGAAACTTGTAAACAGGGGCGCAAAGGAGTATCTTTGCATCCCTTGTCTTGCAGACTATTTCAAATGCTCGGAGGAAGACATCAGGATGAGAATTATAAAGCTGAAAGAAATGGGATGCACGTTATTTGGGTATTTCTGATCCAACATAAAATAATAAAGAAATGAGGGAGGAAAGATCATGTTAAGAAAAAGTAAGAGGTTCATCGCACTATTACTATCACTGGTCATGATAGTTTCTATGGTGGGATGCGGTAACAAAACGAAGCCGGCAGATTCAGAGGTATCACCTGCAGCCGGTGATGACGCCGGCATCACGGCAACAACAGCACCGACGCAGACAGCAGAACCGACGGAAGAAGCGGATGCAACGAAAAATGATACATATCAGGCCTTTGACCTGGGCGGAAGGACAATTAAGGTAGGTCTCTGGTGGGATTATTATTACGACAGCGACAACCAGGACATCAATGATGACCCTAAATTGACAAACACTGAGACAGCTCAGATGAAGCTTGATAATGTAAGAAGAATAGAAGAAAAGTATAACTGTAAGATTGATTTCGTGAATTTGGGATGGAATGGTGTCATTAACAGTATTAATACATCGATTCCCGCAGGTACTCCTGAGTGTGATGTTTATATAACAAACCTGCAATTCAGTGTTCCCGCAGCCTTTGCAGGCCTCGTCTATGATCTGAAGGATATTGCTTTGGAGGGTAGTGATTTATTCGGTAAGCAAAGCGTTATTGAGCCGCTGGAAGGACTCGGGGGAACCTATTTCTTTAATGAGGTGGGGCTTCCCATCGGTGGTGTATTCATGGGATACAATAGAACCATGGTTGAAGATTTGGGTCTTGAGGATCCACAGCAGCTATACAAGGATGGCAAATGGACCTGGGAAAAGTTCGCTGAGTTGGCGAAAGCCGGTACCCAGGATACAAACAAGGACGGAACAAATGATACCTATGGCTTCAGTGGTGCCTGGAATCAAATGATTGATCAGCTGGTACAAAACAATGGCGGCTCCATTGCAGGAAGTGAAACGGAAGGCTTAAGCTCGAAGCCGGTTATGGAAGTTCTGGAGTTTGTTAATAAATTATATAATGAAGATAAATCAGTAAGACCCTGGAATCAGGATGACTGGGACGACAATGTAAATGCCTTTGTCAGCGGAAAGGTATTATTCTGGTCAGCAGCGGCCTGGTTATTGAAACAGCAGAATGATTTGGCGGCTGAAAACGGCGGAGAGCTTTCTTTTGATTACGGAGTTGTACCGTATCCCATTGGACCGAGCGGCGACGGCAAGCTTTATAGTCCTCCTGCCGGTAACATGTATATGATACCGATTGGCGTGGAGGAACCCGGCAAGGTATTGCAGGTAATGGAAGAGTTTTTGAATTGGTATGACGGAGACACCTCCTACAGGGATGACCCGACATGGTTTGAGAGCTGCTTCCAGACGGAAGAGGATGTTCAGATAGCCTATGACTGCTATGAAAATACAAAGCTGGATCCCTGGGGAGCATTATCACCTTATTTTGATATGGGCTCCACAGTATTCTTCCCTATTTGTGTAGACAAGGAACAAACGGTTTCACAGGCGGTTGAAGCGGCTAAGCCTGTCCTGCAGGGAGCAATTGATTACTTTCGTTCAGCAGGGAAAGGCGAATAGGTTATCAGATTAAAATTAATACAAGGGGCTGCAATGTCAGGGATCAGGTTGGATTTACCGAACCTGTGTAAGAGCAATCCTATGGCATTGCAGCCCATTTTAAAGGAGTTAATATGTGGATTAAGGGTTTTACTTATGGATGGATGGCAAAAAGAGGAGGGTACCGGACGGATAAAGCGGTATTATCCCAGGATTTGCTGTTTGATATGGGAATTAACTGGATGTGTCTGGCTTTTTCTGTGGAACAGAAGAGTTTTTCTTCCGCAGAGATATATTTTGATTATCGTTATACTGTTACAGATAAGGATATTATTTTTGCGGTTGGCAGGGCCCATGACAGAGGAGTAAAGGTTTGTCTGAAACCCGTAATTAATTGTTCGGACGGTGTGTGGAGAGCTTATATTGATTTTCCTGACAGTAATATGCTGGGCAGGGATAATTATTGGAATTCATGGTTTGAGCATTATAGTGCATTTATGTGCCATTATGCTGAAATAGCCCAGGATACCGGCTGCGAAATGCTGTGTATCGGCTGTGAAATGAGCGGTACTGAGCGTAAGGAAGGGCACTGGAGAAGCTTGATTAAAAAAGTAAGAACGATCTATACGGGACCCATTGTTTATAATACAAACCATGGAAGAGAAGAAGAGGTAAAATGGTTCGATGCGGTTGATTATATCGGAACAAGTGCTTATTTTAAGGTAGGTAAAATTCCCGGTGATACAAAAGAAAGTATGCAGGAAGCCTGGGACGCGGTGGGAGCTAATTTAAAAAAGCTAAGCAAAAGACTGGGAAAACAGGTAATCTTTATGGAAATCGGCTGTCGGAGCGCGAAAGGCTGCGCTATGATGCCCTATGATTTTACTCATACTGAATTGGAATGGAGTGAAGAAGAACAGGCAAATTTTTATGATTCCTGTTTGACTTCTTATTATAAAGAAGATTGGTTTGCAGGAGTTTTCTGGTGGGATTGGAGTACGGAAATTTACCAAACAGAGGAAGAGGCGAAGACTAACAGAGGCTTTAATATCCATTTAAAGAAGGCCGAGAAGATTTTGAAGGAATGGTATTTTAAAATTTGATCGGAAATGAGAGCCGTAAAAATCACATATTGAGGGTGTCTTAAAAGGCATTTTGCAAAGCAGATATTTACTTTTGCAGAAATCCTTTTAAGACACCCTCTTTATGTTTTTGAAACTCCTCGCCTATTCGCCGACACTCCGCATATCCATAACCTCAGTCCGGGTATAGGTAATGTCCTCCGGTACCTCGCCTGCCACCAGGTAATTATACATATAGATAATCGGATCGTGGCCCTGTCCGAAGGGGTCCTGGCCCATGGCCGTATGTACAATTCCCTTTTTGATCAGCTCGATAATCTCATTGTCATAATCAAAGCAGAAAATTTTGACTTTCCCGGCCCGCCGCATATCTTCAATTGCTCTTGCAGCAGCGTGTACACCGCCGCTTACGATAATTACCGCTTTCAAATTGGGGTGTGCCGTAAGCAGCTCCTTCATCTTATGATATACACCGTCATCGCTTGTAATATCATCGATTTCGGATATAATTCTGATCTTCTTATGCTTTGACAAAATCGATTTTACGCCTTTGCAGCGTATTTTATTAATTGAAGTAGTCGAGTCACCCCGGAATAGGATCACCTCGCCCTCCTCCTCAATACCTTTGGAAATAAGCTCTCCAGCCAGAAGGCTTGCGGCAGGGACATCCGGTCCGAAATAGGAGAGACGTCCGGTTCCTTCAGGAAAATCGCAATTAAAGGCCATGACAGGAATATTCTTTTGATTGGCCCGATTTACCTGATCTTCAATATTGCTTACAAAGCCCGGAAGGATTAATCCGTCACAGCCTTCCTCTATCTTAGCTTTCAGAGTGGTATGGAAGGATTGGTCGATTTTATCAAAGCCAATATATTCAATTTCTGCATTTTTTGACTTCAATTCATTTTGTGCGTATAGGGCACCCTGTCTTACAGCTCTCCAGAAAGGATGATCCAACGGGCTTAGCATAACCAGCTTGAGATGCTTTGGACTGCTTTGTTTTACCGGTGCAATTGAGGTTTTATATCTTTTTAATAAGCTCTCGATATCGGACAGCATATTTTTCAGCGACTTGGCCTGACGGCCCAGTTCTTCATTCTCCGCAAGCTCCTCTTCCGTTACTGCGGCAACATCCTGTGTTATACTTGAGATTTCATGGGAGGAGTCGTTCAGGATAGTACTCTGTCTGCTGATCTCCTTTGTGCTTTCGCTGATTTTCTGGGATTCCTCATATACCTTTTTCATATCCTCGTTGAGAATATTGGCGTTTTTATTAATGGTATAAAAGGATTCCTGGACTGCGCCGAAGATGTCCTTACTGATTTGAAAGCCCTCTGTTACATTAGAAATACTGGAGCTCACCTTCGCATTACTGCCTGTGATATTTGTTATCAGCTTATTGATCTGGCCGACGCTGTCTCTGGTTGCGGCGGAGAGCTTATTCATTTCCTGGGCAACCACTACAAAGCCCTTGCCGGCTTCCCCGGCGCGTGCGGCCTCCACCGATGAATTTAAAGAAAGGAGTTTTAGCTGCTCTGTAATATTAATAATCAGTCCGCCAACCTGGTCGATTTCCCGCAGGTGGTCATTTAAGGTCTGAATAAAATCCTTTGTTTCATTCAGATTTGTGGTAATAACCTCCATCTGCTCGTTGTATTGATCCAGATTACGAGCTCCGTCCGTCGAGATTTTTACCGTGTTTTCAACAAATATCTCGATTTTAGCCAGTGCATCGGTGATATTATTCGCCATCTGGCTTACCTCCTGGATATTATCAAGAGATGTTCTTGCAATTTTTAGCTGGCCCTGGGCCTTTTCGGCGACGGTTGACATATTGGCCGCAATCTGCTCGTTTCCCTTATAATTCATATCCAGACTTTTTGTAACCTTGTCCACCGCATCGGATAGTACGATGACATTGCTTTTGGTGGTTTCAATAAAGTTAAGCAGATTTCTCTTCATGTCATTAAAGGCCAGCGAAAGTGTTTCTATCCCCTTTGTTTTATCTGTCATAATATCACTGATATTCAACTTCCCCAAAGACATCAGATTAGCGCTTTGGTCAATCAGCCGGATGGAACGAAAGAACCGGTCCAGCATAATTAATTGAGCGCACAGTAACAGGATTACAAGGATAAAACAATATGGAAGGATAGTTATAAAAACATCCTTCAGAAAAAAACTAAGACCAGCCGTTACAACTAATAGGATAAGCTCTGCCACAGATGTAAAAAGAAGCAGTGTGCGTGTAGTATTGCGCTTATACTTCTCTGTGCTTTGTTGTTCCGACATAATAATACCTCCCCCAATATATTTTTATTGACTAAATCATACTAATTTTAGCATTATTGGGTAATAAATACAATAATAGTCGTCGAAAATTAATAAAAATATAGTTGAAAATAAAACAATTTTCGGCATTATATATAATATTAACGGCTTATATAAATGGCATATTATCCGGAGAAAGCTGATATAAATTAATATAAATATAAATGCCCTGCTTCAAAGAATTTCGCTTTCTTTGCGGCAAAATGGAGGGTTAGTGTGTGGAATATCAATCCCTGTGTTCCTGCGAACCGCAGAAGGAGATAGCCGGGAGGCTGTCGCGGGAGGCCATTGTGAAAATTGCAAGCCAGAATGGATCGAGGCTGAATGCCATCTGGCTGGAAACGTCGGGCTGCTCCGGCAATATTATTTCTCTTCTGAACAGTGATAATCCGAATGGCTATACCGTATTAACCACAATCCTGAATCTGACCTACAGCAACAGTGTAATGGGAGATGAGGGGGAGGCGGCCTATGAATTGTTCCTTGAGACTCTGAATACGGATTTTATTCTGCTGGTGGACGGAGCCATATCAACCAAGGACAATGGTGCGTATTGTATCATAGCATATTATAAGGGAGAAAGAATAACGGCTTATGATGCTGTCAGGCTTGCGGGAGAACGAGCAAAGTATGTAATTTCAGTTGGTACCTGTGCCTCCTACGGAGGCATCTCGGCGGCAAGGCCAAATCCCGGCGCCTGTGTAAGTGTGCAGGAGGCACTTGATCGCACAGTGATTCGGTTGCCCACCTGTCCCTGCCATCCCGATTATATTGTGGGAACCGTAGCCCATCTGTCCGCCTTTGGAATGCCGGAGCTGGACAGTGAAGGAAGACCGGTCTTATTCTATGGAATCACAATACATGATAGCTGTACCAGAAGGGGCTTTTTTGACCTGGGGGAATTTGCGAGGACCTTTGGGGAGCAGACCTGTATGTTTCAGCTGGGCTGCCGCGGTCCGGTGACAAGAGCTGACTGCCCCAGAAGGAAATGGAATGGATATGTAAACTGGCCCATAGGCAACAGCTCAAATTGTATCGGCTGTGCACAGGCTTTTTTCCCCGACGGTATGGAACCATTTGTGAGATATTAATTCTACACAGCAAATTTGCGCTGCCGCTCAAATTCGCTTACTTTGTGGCAGAATGGAGATTACTATGGCTGAAATAATAATTGATCCGATTACAAGGATCAGCGGATTCCTTGAGATTATGACAGAGATGGAAGATAATACAGTAAAAAGTGCCCAGTCCCGGGGGCTCTTGTTCCGGGGCTTTGAAACGATGCTAAGAGGGAGATACCCTTTGGATGCAATTTATTTTACGGAGAGGATCTGCGGGATATGCTCTGCGGCCCATTCTTATGCGTCGGCATTGGCACTCGACCAGGCTCTGGGGTTGGAGGTTCCCCTGAATGACAGGTATCTAAGAGATATCATTCATGGCTTTGAATTCGTACAAAATCATCTAAGGCATTTCTATATCATGTTAATCCCCAGCTTTGTAAGAATTTCTTCGCCGGCTGTCGCCAGCGTGAGAAATACCACAGATTACAGGCTTCCGGATAATGTTAACCGGTTGATAGAGGAGCATTATGCACTGGGATACCAGTACAGTATGCTGGCACATGAGGGGCAGGCCGTTCTGGGTGGAAAAGCTCCGCATAATCACGGTATTTTTGCGGGCGGAGTCAATACGGAAATCAATGCATATAAGATTGAGAAGGTCAGAGCGATTATTCATACGCTAAAGGACTTTGTGGATACGGCTATGAGGGAGGATGTGGACCTTTTGGCCCATTATTATCAGGACTATTTTCAAATGGGGATATCATATCCGTATTTTATGAGCTATGGAGTATTTGACTATGAGGAGCAGGATATCTCCTATGTAAAACCGGGTGTCCTTGTAAATGGACTATTATATACCTTTGACCCGGCAGTAATCAGCCAGGAAATTCAATATACCTGGTTTGTGAACAATACCACGGATGAGGTGGATATAGAGAAACCGGATGCCTATACTTTTATTAAGGCACCCAGATATAACGGAATGCCGATGGAGGTGGGTCCGCTGGCGAGAATGCTGATCTCCGGTAATTATACGGGTGGCCATGCCTGTATGGACCGGATTATTGCAAGAATGCTGGAAACAAGCAAGATCCTATCAATTCTTAGTAATATGATTGAGCTTGTGGAGCTTCTGCCGAATGGACAGCGTGAATTTGCTATACCTGATATCTCCCAGGGAACAGGCTTTATCGATACGACGCGGGGTTCCCTTGCACATTTTGTTCAAATTCAAAACCAGGCAATAGAGCATTATAGTGTTATCACACCGTCCAATTGGAATCTTTCGCCCAGGGATGCCTATGGAATTCCGGGTGTAATTGAGAAATCATTGGAAGGTACCATAGTAAATGATTTTCAGGACCCGGTTGAAATCGGGCGGATTGTCCGGTCTTTCGATCCCTGTGTTTCCTGTGCAACACATCTGGTTACACCGAAGGGCGGTAAAAAAGTGATTGAGGTAAACGTATGAGTACAAAGCTGCTTGCAGTAGGTAATGTGTTAATGAAAGATGACGGGATAGCCATATATCTGGCCGCTGAACTGGAGAATAGGCTGGAGGGACTTGGGATAGAAGTCATCTATGTTGAGACGGATATCAGCTATGGGATTTCCAGAATTCATGACGGAGACAGGGTGATCATTATGGACGGCGCAAGGCAGGGGAAAGCAGCCGGCGAGGTTTCCTTATATGATATGGAGAAGGCAGACCGGGACCGGGGAGATACGGATGGACATAATATCAGCGTTATTAACCTGATCAGGCTTTTCTATCCGGGATGCAGGTGTTTTATTCTGACCATCGAGGTTTACGAAGTGGATTTCCATTATGGCCCAAGCATCGTACTTAAGAATAGGATGCCTTTGATTATCCAGGAGCTGATTACGAAGATTGATATGGCTTTGGGGGCGTAAATTCAAAAGTAGTATAAGCAAGGGTTTGTTAAAATCAGGGGGCTGCAGGGTCCCCTTTCTTTAATCCGCCGGGCAGGGGAGAACTTTTGGCACGGCTTAACAAAAAAAGCTGTATAAATAAATCCAATAGATACTGTACAATGACGAGAAGGATACCGAGAAGGATTACAGTGGGAGGAAAGTCAAGTTTGTACAGAAGCAGAAGATGGATGCACAGCAGGACATTCATGATTTTACATACGAGATAACCGGACTTTTCCCTGACTGAGGCATAAGGTTCTCCCGATACGGGGGGCTGTTTTTTCGCGGTGGCTGAATAAAGGCCATACAGTACATTAACCAGGGACCCCAGACCCAGGATAATCAAGCCTGACGCAAGTCCGATACACCAGCCAAATACAGGAGAAGTAAAAGGAATAAGAAAATAGGAGGAAAGGAACATAAGAATTCCCGTGATTATAATAGAGATACACAAAACACGAAGTCTGTTCATAGGTCAGGTCTCTTTTAATATTCTCATTTAAGAATATGTAACAGGGCAAACTCCCATGCAATAATCCCATAGGATCAGAACAAAAGATAAAATAATGCTTTCTGAAGGATTACGGAATATAGCCGATAAACTTGAAAAATTACAATAAATAGAATAAGATAAGGATAATAAGGAAATAACCGCTCAGTATGATTATGGGGAGGTCATCATGAATAAAAAGGATGCATTGAGGACACTTCGTTTTAAAGAAGATAAAAAGCTAGGTAAGAATCAATTATATACTGTCTGGGGTGAGGAATTGGATACGGAGCAGGTGCTTGTGGAATATCCGAGACCTCAGCTTCGAAGAGATAACTATACTATATTGAACGGCTTTTGGAATTATTGTATCACCAGGGAGCCGGAAAGACCCAGGGAATTTGAAGGTAAGATTTTAGTCCCGTTTTCTCCGGAAAGTGTACTGTCACAGGTCAACCTACAGCTTAAGCCCGGAGAGTATTTGTGGTATGAAAGAACCCTTCTTGTTGATGAATTACAGGAGGACAGGAAATGCATTCTGCATTTTGGAGCAGTGGATCAATACTGCGAGGTGTTTATCAACCATCAGAAGGTAACAGAGCATATGGGCGGTTATCTGCCCTTCTCAGTCGACATTACCGCAGTGCTGATAGAAGGGGAGAATCTTTTGACGGTCAGGACGGCGGATGACAGTGATTCCTCTTACCACAGCAGAGGAAAGCAAAAGCTAAACAGGGGCGGTATGTTTTATACGGCTCAAAGCGGTATCTGGCAGACCGTATGGATGGAATGGGTTCCCGATCTTTATATTACCGCCCTTCGAATTACGCCGCTGGTAGATGAAGCAGCGGTGCAAATCGGTATCTTTATTAATGATGATTTCAATCGCAGCCTGGCACCGGAGGCCTGCTTTCTGATTGAGGTATATGAGAAGGGACAGCTGCTTAAAACAATGGTCAGCGGACAGCAGTTTATCACTGTCCCCATGGAGGATTTTAAATACTGGAGTCCTGAGGAGCCCAATTTATATGATATTGTGATCGCCGTCTGCGAGGATAGAGTAGAGAGTTATTTTGCGATGCGTAAGGTGGAAATTAAAGATGATACTGAGGGGATTCCGAGAATTTACTTAAACCATAAGCCCTATTTTCAAAACGGGCTTCTAGATCAGGGATATTGGCCTGACGGCTTATATACGGCTCCGAGTGACGAAGCCCTTATTTACGATATCAGGAAGGCGAAGGAGCTTGGGTTTAATATGCTTAGGAAGCATATTAAGCTGGAACCGCTGCGTTGGTATTATCATTGCGACCGCCTGGGAATGCTGGTCTGGCAGGATATGGTGAACGGCGGGGAGAAGTACAATATACTTCTGGTTGGTTATCTTCCCACTCTGTTTCCGAAGCTGGCAGCCAAGGTAAAGGACAGTCATTACCGCCTCCTTGGAAGAAGACAGAAGGAGGGAAGGGAGGAATGGCTTAGGGAATGCAAGGACACGGTTTCGCTGCTGTATAATAGCCCGTCTGTCATCCTTTGGGTTCCCTTTAACGAGGGCTGGGGACAATTTGATGCAAAGGAGGTTTACGCTTTGCTCCGGGAATTGGATACCACGAGACTGATTGATCATGCAAGCGGATGGTTTGACCAGGGCTGCGGTGATTTTGAAAGCATACATAATTATTTTCATCCCATGAGAGCGGAGGTAAAGCATAGGCCGTATATTCTTTCCGAATACGGGGGCTATGCCTGCTATATTAATCAGCATTCCTTCTCCCGTCAGGTTTTTGGGTACCGCATTTATATCACAAAGGAGGAATACGATAAGGCATATCATCGTTTGCTGGAGGAGGATATTAAGCAGCTGTGGGACAGCGGTCTGTCTGCGGCAGTTTTTACCCAGCTTAGTGATGTGGAGGATGAAGTCAACGGGCTTTTAACCTATGACCGGAAGGTATGTAAGGTGACACCGGTTAATTTGCTTTCCGAAACGACATAGTATATACTTTTTACGGTTATATTGTATAATTTTGAGTGATTGACAGCAGGAATTACATTTACTATATTTGTAGATATGGTATTTTAACCACGGATGAAAGGGTTATAATACCGCTGCAAAGAAAAGCTTTGCATAGATTTACGCCGGGATATGCCCGGGAATGGAGACTGGTCATGAATAAGCTTAAGATAAAATTACACTTAAAGGAAGTAAAGCTGATACCATTTTATCTATTGATGCTTTATTTCCTGTTTGTTATGGCTGCCTATATCAGGCAGGAGCCTGCGGGAAGGATAAAGGCGCCGTCTACCTGGCTTATCCTGTTCCTGTGGCTTGCTTTTAGTTTTCTGCCCTTGGTTCAGATCAGTAAGGTAAGGGATTTGTTAAAAAAACGGGTGGTGCTGTTTCATTATCTGCTGCTTTTCGTTTCTCCCATAGCCTCCTTTCTGGTTGTGGAAACTATGGTGAGTAATTTTAATACGGATATGTTCCGGTCCTACAGTTTTTATAATCTGGTCTGGTACATACTGTTGTATTATCTGGTGTTTGCACTTCTTAGGAGCTGCAGATATACGGTTACCATCTGTAATATTGCGGTTTATATCGCCTCGATGGTGAATTATTTTGTCTATCTGTTTCGGGGAAATCCCATTCTTCCCAGTGATCTATTAGCCTGGAAGACGGGCATGAGTGTTGCTTCCGGCTACAGTGTCAGCTTTACGCTGGGGTTTATGATATCCACTCTGATTATGTATGCTGTTGTTAGTCTGGGCTATAAGCTCGAGCGGACAGAAAAGCACCCTTCGGTGATAAACCGGGCGGTTGTAATCGGTACCTGGCTGTTGTTTTCCGTTATTGTATTTCATCAATTTTTTGATACGGATTTAATTAAATCCAAGATCAGGGTTCTGGATTTCTTTGCGCCCAAATATACCTATTGCGATTACGGCACCGTATTCGGCTTTGTTGCCAATGTCAAGGCAATGGAAACCGAGGAGCCTGAGGGCTACAGCATAGAGCAGGTGCAGGACAGCCTTGACAATGCTTCAGAGGAAGAAAACGGGGCCGCAACCACCCAGGACAAGCCCAATATTATAGTTATCATGAATGAAGCCTTCTCGGATTTAAGCCTGGTAGGGGATTTTCGGACCAATATGGACTATCTGCCCTTTATCCGGTCACTTCAGGATAATACCACTAAGGGAACCATGTACGTATCTGTATACGGCGGTGCAACCAGCGATACCGAATATGAATTTCTGACCGGTAACAGTATGGCCGTCATGCCCCAAAACTGTGTTCCCTATCAGCAGTTTGTTACCGAGGAGAGGGATTCCCTGGCGACCACTTTAAAGGACCAGGGCTATTATAATATAGCGATTCATCCCTATGAGCCAAGCGGCTATAAAAGGGATCTCGTCTATCCCTTATTAGGCTTTGATGAATTCTTATCCATGGATGATTTTGTGAATCCGGCTTTAATCAGGAACTTTATCAGTGACGAGGAGAGCTATAAAAAAATTATCGAGCAATATGAAACCAAGGGAGCGGATAATCCGCTATTTATATTCAATGTCACGATGCAAAATCACGGAGGGTATTCCAGTGCTCAGCTCTTTGACGATGCAGATACGGTGAGACTCCTGGATTATGCCGGCTGCTCCATTACAGAACAATACTTAAGCCTTCTTAGGAAATCCGATGAGGCCTATCAGATGCTGGTAGAGTATTTCAGCCAGCAGAAGGAGCATACAATCATCCTGTTATTCGGAGACCACCAGCCGATTGCATATTCCCAGCTTTATGACAAGCTGTCGGAGGAGGGTCTGACGGAGGAAGAGGAGCTGCAGATGAAATATAAGGTACCCTTTATTCTCTGGGCAAATTATGATATTACGGAGGATGACATCAGCCAGATCAGTGCCAATTATCTGTCCTCCTATCTACTGAAAACTGCAGGGCTTGAAGAAACGGCCTATAACCGGTATCTGACGGACCTATATGAGGAGGTGCCGGTGATGAATGCACTTTTCTATATTGATAAGGATAATATAATGCATTCCTATTCGGAGAATACGTCCTATTCAGCTGCGATTACACAATATAAATATGTAGGCTATAATAATGCTCTCGACAAGAATAACAGGCTGACAAAATACTACTATCTGCCGAATACCGGAACGGAATAACAGAAGCCGGCCCTAGGGCACCTGCCGAAAAACGATAACCTTACATTGTCTATGAAGTATACTGCTGCAAAATAAAAAAGCTTATTTTGCAGCAGTTTTTTTATATAAAATAGGAAATAATTCATGTATTATTTTGTCTGCGGATATCTTATGGAATGCGGTAAAGTGGTCGATAAACATAATATGGGGCTGTTTAAAAAGAGTTTTAGAAAAATTTTGTTGTATGGTGTCGTTGATAGGGATATAATGAAATCATAATTGCTTGCATAAACCGGAGGATTTTAGAATGGATATAATTGCACTGATAAGCTTGATATTTTCGTTTTTCATGCTGCTTGCGGCATTTAAAATTGAGGGGGGAGCACTGGCTGCATTGCTGCAGCTGACTGCGGCAATGATTGTGCTTGGAGGAACCGTAGGAGCAGTAGGCCTGTCCTTTCCGTCAGCGGCGTTGAAAAAGGTACCCGGAGCATTGGGAAGAGCCTTCGGAAATAAAAAGATTGACCGGCCGGAAATACTGAACACCTTCATGGCTTTATCCACGATTGCTCGAAAGGATGGTCTGCTGGCACTGGAGCATGAGCTGGAATCCAGGGAAATGGATGAATTTATTGTTACCGGCCTGCGTTTGGTCATTGACGGAGCAGACGAGGAAGTGGTCCGTCAAATTCTGGAAACAAGAATCATAAATCTTGAACACGAGAATGAAAAAGCGATTGCAGTATTTGAAGCCGCCGGCGGATTTTCTCCTACCATGGGTGTAATTGGAACAGTTATGGGTCTCGTTAATGTACTCGGAAAACTGGGCGGAGATATTGGGGAACTTGGACATGCAATCGGTGTAGCGTTTATTGCAACCTTGTACGGTGTAGGATTTGCCAATCTGATCTACCTTCCTATTGCAACCAAATTAAAGGAATTGAATTCGGATGAGGTTATGGCAAAGAATATGATGCTGGAAGGAATTCAGCTGCTTCGCGGCGGCTCCAACCCGGCGTTTATGAGAGAACAGTTGAAAGGATACTTAGAGGATGAAAAAGAAGGTCAAGCAGAAGAAGGAGAACAGTGAAAGATGGCTCCTTACCTATTCTGATATGATAACCCTGCTGCTGGCATTGTTTATTCTTCTTTATGGTATGAGCAATGTTGATCAGGCGAAGTATCAGGCATTGGCGGAATCCTTGAATCAGTCGCTGGGTGACGGAAAGGGCGCCAGTATTTTTGACGGCAGCAGCGGAGTTTTGGATAATAACGGGAATGCTATATTGGAGAATAACAAAGGTACGAATAATGGAAGCTCCTCGGGGACCGCTTCTACGACTCCGGTTCCTACAAAATCGGCTGCTAAGGAGTCTCTGACAACGGAAAAGGATATGAATGACCTGAAAAACGGGATTAACAATGCTCTTAAGGACCTGGGAGTGGAGAGTGCAATCGGTACTTCCGTTGGTGAAATGGGGCTTACAATAACGCTTAAGGATGATGAATTCTTTGACAGCGGCAAAGCCGAGCTGAAGGAGGGCATGAAGAAAAGCCTAAGCGCGGTTGCCAATCTTTTAAATAGAATAAATAATAAGCTTATCATTGATGGCTACACAGACAGTGTGCCAATCAGCTCCTTTATCTATCCCTCAAACTGGCAGCTTTCCGCAGCACGTGCGGCTGCAGTTGCACAGTATCTTCAGGAGGAGGAAGGGGTTGAGAGCAGCCGTCTGACTGCCAGTGGCCATGGAGAGAATGATCCCATTGCTTCCAATGATACGGAGGAGGGAAGGAGCCGTAACAGGAGAATTGAAATTACGGTTCTTTATGACAGTGTATCAGGGATAGAGATGAAGGAATAAAAGAGATTTTGTAAATAATGAGGATATTAGTTTGAAAGTTAAGAACACTTTCAAACTTCTCATTGATGCAGTATCACAAGCGGAGCTTGTGATATGCAGGGGTATAAATATAAATCATAGAGCTGCCTCAAAGTCAATGATCCAGGAAGGATAATCAGGACTTTGAGGCAGCTCTTTCCATGAAGCTGCCAGTACTAGGCACAGATACGTTCGATATCTGTTCCGTTTAAGGATTCCTTTTCCAGCAGCTCCGCAGTTATATTTTCAAGCAGCAAAAGATTTTCTTCTAGTAATCTCTTGGTTTCGTCATAGGATACATTCATGAGAGAGCGGCATTTGGAAATCAGGCGATTGTCGTGACCATCTTCCAGAGCTTCCACACTGAATAATCCCAATTCTGTGTCCATTCCGTATTTATCCAGATAATCAGCTACCATACGGGAGGCCTTCTCAATATCATTGCTGGCACCGGTGGTGATTTCCTCGGTACCGAAGATTAATTCTTCGGCGGCTCTTCCGGCCAGAAGAACCTGGATATTGGCTTTGAGCTGCCTGCGGCTCTGGAACATGGTGTCCTTTGGTATACTTAGGTTAAAGCCGCCGGCACCTCTGACACTGGGGATAATTGTTACCTTGGAGATAAAATGTTCGGGGAGCAGCAGGGTAGTAGCAAGGGCATGTCCTGCTTCGTGGTAGGCGGTAATCCGGCGGTCCCTGTCCGTGATATAGCTGCGGTCCGTCTTTGGAGCTCCTGCGATTACAGTATAAAAGGCTTTTTCGATATGCTCCATGCGTATGATGGGCTCCATCAGATTGGCAGCGGTAATGGCCGCTTCATTGATTAAATTCTCAAGCATGGCACCGCTGAAATAGACGGTCGATTTAGCCAGCTCCTCCAGATCAACATCGTCGGAAAGCGGCTTTTTCCCTGTATAAAGGGACAGGATCTGCTTACGTGCGTTGACATCCGGCAGTCCGATTTCGATGTGGCGGTCAAATCTTCCCGGACGAAGCAGGGCTTCATCCAGAGTATCCAGACGGTTAGTTGCACCGATGACAATGATGCCCTGATTATCATGAAAGCCGGACATCTCGGTTAAAAGTGCGTTCAGGGTCTGGTCACGCTCATCGTTGCTGGCGGAGACATTTCTGGCCCGTTTCTTACCGATGGCATCGATTTCATCAATGAAAATGACAGCCTTTTCACTCTTTTTTGCCTTATTAAAAAGATTACGGATACGGCTTGCGCCTACGCCTACATACATCTGCACAAAGTCGGAGCCGCTCATGGCATAGAAGGGAACTCCGGCCTCTCCGGCAATAGCCTTTGCCATAAGGGTTTTTCCGGTTCCGGGGGGACCGTAAAGCAGCAGCCCCTTCGGCATTCTGGCACCGACAGCCGAATATTTGTCCGGGTCCTTGATAAAGGATATGATATCCCCAACCATGGATTTTGCTTCCGCATTACCGGCTACCTGGGCGAGGGTAATGGCTTGCTGGGTGGTTTCCTGCTTTGCCTGCTTCGTAAAAAGAGCTTTCCATTTCTTCTTATTGGCATTTTTGATCAGGCTGCTGTTTTGCCCATTACGCACATACCAAAAAATCAGGACAGCAATGCCGCCAACCAGAAAAAGCTTCAGCACAGTGCCCAGCATATTGTCCTGCCCATAAGTAACTTCGATATTATTTAGCAGCAGGTATTCCGTAAAATTCTCCGTCTTGGGATTCGGTACGGTATACAGGCTGTTATCATTTTTCAATTTAGCCTGAAAGGTGTTATTCTCTGTCTCATTCATTATGACTTTTTCTACCTGTGCATTGTCCACGGCATTTAGAAATGAGGGGTAGGACAGTTCGGCGTCCGTTTTATTTATAAAATGATTACCAATCAGCAAGCTGCTGGTCAGTATCAGGCAGGACAGTACAATCAGGAAGATACGCTTCATGAAATAACCTCCAATATAAGTAAATGATTTACATAAGCTTCTATGATATTGTAACAGTATTTATATCCGAATTCTAGAATGAAATAATGGAAAGTCTGCCAGGTCTATGCCATAGGGGTCCGGGGCAGGTACGGCTGAAAACGCCTGAAATAGGGAACCCTGGCTTTTGTATTAATTTAACATGAAAATTATAAAATAATTATAAAATTACGTGAATTTTAATACTTGAATTTTAGTTTTATTGAGTCTATGATGATGAATTGTAGTGCGTACAAAGAAAATACAAATGAGCATGGATAGATGCCGCGAAGAAGTATTATGGGAGAAAAAATGGAAAAACTTAAGCCAAAGCTTTTTTCAGTTATGAAAATATATAACAGAGAGCAGTTTGTAAAGGATATGGTAGCGGGTATTATCGTTGCCATCATAGCGCTGCCGCTGTCAATCGCCCTTGCCCTTGCCTCCGGGGTAACCCCGGAAAAGGGCCTTTATACTGCCATAGTGGCAGGCTTTGTCATTTCTTTTCTTGGGGGAAGCCGTGTACAGATTGCCGGACCGACTGCCGCTTTTGTGACGATTGTAGCCGGTATCGTAGCAAGAAACGGAATGGGAGGGCTTGCGATTGCAACTATAATGGCCGGTATTTTGCTGATTATTATGGGATTACTTAAATTCGGAAGACTCCTGCGTTTCATTCCCTATACAATTACGACCGGCTTTACACTGGGCATTGCAGTTACTATTCTGATTGGACAGATCAAGGATTTTCTGGGGCTTACCATCCATACAAAACCCGTTGAAACCCTTGAAAAATTGACCGCCTGCCTTGAAAATATTACAACCATTCATATACAGGCAGTTCTTATCGGTGTACTATCCCTTCTTATTCTGATTCTATGGCCTAAGATCAATCATAAAATTCCCGGTTCCCTGATTGCTGTTATTGCAGCGGCTGCAATCGTGAAGATTTTTCGGATGGAGGTCAATACGATCGGAAGCTTGTATACGATTTCTTCAAGCCCTCCTACATTTCAAGTTCCAACTATAAATCTTACAATGATTCGAACTCTGCTGCCGGATGCTCTGACCATAGCCATTCTTGCGGGTATCGAATCCCTGCTTTCCTGTGTGGTGGCAGATGGTATGATCGGGAGCAAGCACCGCTCCAATATGGAGCTGGTAGCGCAGGGGGCAGGCAATATTTTGTCCAGCCTGTTCGGAGGAATACCGGCAACGGGCGCAATCGCAAGGACTGCCGCCAATGTCAGGAATGGAGGACGGACTCCCATTGCAGGTATGGTACACGCG
Organism: Bacillota bacterium; assembly: GCA_023407175.1. Next base: position 526,241 of record JAEYMU010000012.1, on the reverse strand, counting down.
GTTGTACTGCTGCTCATTCTTGTAGTCCTAATGCCCTATGCCGCATTGATTCCCATGCCGACCATAGCGGCTATCCTGTTCATGGTTGCCTATCATATGAGCGGATGGAAGGAATTTGTGGACCTGATCAAGATTTCGCCAAAGAGTGATATTATCGTACTCGTACTTACCTTTGCACTTACCGTTATCTTTGACCTGGTGGTAGCAATTGAGGCCGGAATTCTGATGGCGGCCATCTTGTTTATGAAACGTATGGCAGATGTGGCGGATGTCCACAGCTGGAAATATATTGAAAATGATATCGCAGACGATGATATGGCCGGAGATACGGAGAATATAAGACTTAAGAAGGTACCGAAGCGGACGCTGGTGTATGAGATTAACGGGCCTATGTTCTTTGGTGCGGCAGATAAATTTATGAACATATCCCTGGATAATAATGTTAGGATTGTGATACTGCGTATGAGAAGTGTACCTGCAATGGATGTAAATGCGCTTCATGCCCTGAATAATGTGCGCAGGGCCTGCAAGAAAAGGCATATAACCCTTATGCTGTCCCACGTGCAGGAGCAACCGCTGCATGTAATGCAGAAAGCTGGTTTTGATAAGAAAATTGGGGAAGAAAATATCTGTGACCATACGGATACGGCACTTGCCCGTGCGGAGCTGCTGCTTAAGAATTATGGTACGCCGGCGGCTTTGGAAAAAGCGATCATATGATATATCATGATTTAAGCGTCAGAAGCCTGAATTCACACAATATTAATGAACATTTGTGCATATATATTCATCTGTATAGGCTGAGGATGGCTTTTGACGCTCAAATCATATCATATAGAAATGGGGCCTCCGCTCTTTATCAGGCGGGGCCCCATTTGTGCTTAGATGTTTCTGTGTTTTGTTATTTTTATGTTTATGCTTTTTGAGGTATGAATGCTATTGCTTTTATAGTTCTACCGGTTCGAAGCGCAAACGAAATTTCGGCATTTTCTTTATTACGGTATAATAATTTTCCTGCCAGTCCTCTCCCTGGGAAGGATCATTCTCCCCACTTGCAGGAGGAGCAAACAGCTTTATGTTTAAATCACAGGCAGCGGTCAGAGGCTTTTCGAAGAAGGCAGGCATCAGGTCAATCATGCCCACACCGGGAGCCTTATAGAACCAGCGGCTGTTCAGCTCCATCATAAGGTTTAGGTCAAGCAGCTCATCGTCAAAATATACCTCGGCAAAAACAGGGTCGGCATCAAAATGAAGGGGTATGGATAAACCGGTGGAATCCTCCGAGCCGCCCCAACGTAATGTAACCGGGAAGGATAGTTCATCACCCTGGGTAAAGCTGGGGCTGAAATAGGGCTCCTGAATTAATTCCTTATATGCCTTCAGGATGGGTTGTTCAATACCGACCTCCTTGTTATTGGGATCGGTAATCTCAAGACCCAGGCGGCCGTCATCCCGGAACTGATAGAAGGTAAAGCCTGAGAACCAGTCCTCCGGATCATTTTTGAGCATATTGCAAAATTCCTGTACCATTTTTACCTGATCATAGGGTCCGGTCACATCGCCGTCCGCATTGAATTCAGACATTACCATGGGCCTTTTTTCTCCGCCGCAGAGGGAGGAGAAACGCTGGAAGCTGCGCTTTGTCTTCTCATAGGTATCCTTTACCACATAACGCTTATGGCTGTTGCCGCCTCGCTCGGCAATATCATTGGGATAGCCCCAGTGAAGAGCCATATACTTATCCACCGACCAGATATCCGTAACACGGACTGCTTCTGTGAATTCCTCTTCCTTTTCCATCTCTTCCTTATCTAAATCCTCAATACCGCCGATGCAGAGAATGGTTTTAACGTTGGGTGCATATTCCTTAATGATTTTATGGAAGCGTACGTAGAAATCGGCAACCTCCTGGTAAGTGCAGCGCTTGTTAAAGGAGAACCAGTTGCCGGTTGCCTCATGATTGATACGAAGGAACATGTGTCCGAAGGTGGTCAGGTCCTTTGCAATTGCAATCAGATGCTCATCGGTAACATGCGGGTCGATGGTAAGTGTCAGAAGGACATCCTGACCATGCTTTCTGACATCTCTCATGAAGGTAAAGGGTTCGCTGTCACGGTTTCCGTCAAGACCGCCTTTATAGGTAAAATAATCATCATAAGGATAGCCCCAGGCATTTGTCTTATCCGCACTTTTATATACAGTGCTGACACGCTCCGGCCAGCCCTTATCCAGAGGATAATAGCAATACATCAGATTAATGGCTCTGTGCGGCCTGCCAAGCTTATGAAGAATGTAATCCTGATTTACATAGCCGCCTCTTTCACTTCCGACACCAAGGTCAACACTGCATTTTGCAGGACCTGACTGAAGAGAAAAGGCTTTCAATTCATTGTCCATTTTTTATAATTCCTCCTATTTTTGTTTTTCAGGAGGAATTTATCCTCCCTATCAACTAAAAACTCCCATAATAAATTGAGTATAACATAGTTAAATGTAATATGACAATGTAGTATGTTAACCTATCCGGGGGAACAGTATATAAAAATACATCGACAGCAGGAAAGCCATTACCAATGAGTTATGAGAAACAGTTATAAATGAATTGACACAGCCTGCTGCAATGGATAATAATGAGAATAATAGACAAGGAGAGGGGGCTGTTTTGATGACCGATGGGAAAACAGAGGAGGAATTGTCCTGGAATACCTCCTGTCAGATAACCATAACCGGACGGGATAAGGAAGCCTTGATAGAATGCGGCAGTAAGGAAAATCTTCTGGAAGCAATGGTGAGGCAGAAAATATATATCAGTGCGGACTGCGGAGGAAGGGGTACCTGCGGTAAATGCAAGGTCCAGCTGCTGAAGGGAAGGCTTAGAAATACGGTCTCTGCTTCCTATCAGCTAACGGAGAAGGAAATAGAGGAGGGCTTTTGTCTCGCCTGCAAGGTATGTCCTGCCTCGGATTGCACAATCCGCCTTGTGGCAGGAGATGAGACGGATTTTGAAGTGGTTACGGAGCCTGTGAAGCAAGCAATTCAGCTGGGGGAGAAGGAAGACCGCTTTGCCCTCGGAATTGATATTGGAACAACCACCATAGCAATCCGTTTAACTGAGCTTTGCCAAAGGGCTAACTTATATACCTATACTGCAGTAAACCGGCAAAGAGCATATGGGTCGGATGTCCTTGCACGGATGGGAGCAGCAAATCAGGGAAAGCTTAAGGAACTGCGGGAATCTATTCAAAGGGATTTGCTATCCGGAATACAGGAAATTGTGTCCGTGACAGGAATAAATAAGAATAAAATCGATAAGATTGCCATTGCAGGCAATACGACGATGGGGCACCTGCTGCTGGGGTATTCCTGTCAGACGCTGGGCGTCTATCCTTTTAATCCGGTTAATATCAAAACAACAAGCCTGCCCTTTGAAGAGGTTTTTGCTTCCGATTATCTTGGAATACCGGTTATCCTGCTCCCGGGTATTTCAACCTTTGTCGGAGCTGACATTGCTGCCGGCTTACTGGAGTGTGACTTTGATAAGGCGGATACCGTGAGGCTATTGATTGATCTGGGAACAAATGCGGAGATGGCAATTGGCAATAAGGATAGGATACTGGTAAGCTCTGCAGCTGCAGGGCCGGCCTTTGAAGGGGGCAATATTTCCTGCGGGGTCGGAAGTATTGCGGGAGCCATCTGTAATATAGACAGGGAGGATGGACTGGGTTACCGGACAATCGGAGATAAGGCTCCTGTCGGCATTTGCGGAACCGGAGTGCTTGAGCTGGTCTATGAGCTTTTGAAGACAGGCTTGATCGATGAAACAGGCTTGCTTCGGGATGAGTATTTTGAAGACGGTTATAAAATAGCAACTGATCCGAATGGAAAGGCAATTGTTTTCACGCAGCGTGATATCCGGGAAATACAGCTTGCCAAGGCGGCAGTCAGGGCAGGGATTGAAATTTTGGTCAAACGCTATGGAGTAAAGTATAAGGATATCGACACAGTATATCTTGCGGGGGGCTTTGGATATAAAATGAATGTGGATAAGGCAATAGGGATTGGACTCTTGCCGGAAGAATTGACGGGTAAGATTAAGGCAATCGGTAACAGTTCTCTTCAAGGTGCCGTTAAATTTCTGACACAGGGCGATGCCCCTGACCGGATAAAGCATCTTGTGGATTTGTGTCGGGAGCTCCATTTATCCAATGATGAGGATTTTAATGAACAGTATCTTGAATATATGTACTTCCAGTAAGCAAATAATTGGATGCAATGTTTCGCCCGCTTGCATATAATTTAATAACCAGACATCTCTAAGGGATGATGCTATGCAAAGCGGTAAAGTTGATAACCAGTTAAACCTGTCGTTGGAGGTACCGGAGACTGTCAGAGAAAGGACCGCAAGTCTTGATGTGGGCTTTACCCCCCAGACAAGATTGTGGGAGTTGATTGTTAAATATACCGGAAGCCTCGACCGGGTGCGCAATGAGTTGGGGATATCTGCGGTGGAGCTGTTAAATGATTATGCCATTCTTACGGTCCCCGAGGATGAGATAGAACGCCTCTCCGATTATAAGGAAATTGAATATATTGAAATGCCAAAGCGTCTCTTCTATGAAGTAAACCAGGGCAGAACAGCCTCCTGCATCAATCCGGTACAGACAGGCAGCAACGGCTTGTTTGGGCAGGGTGTAATTGTCGCAGTCATTGATTCCGGAATTGATTATTCCCATCCTGACTTTCGCAATGAGGACGGTACAACACGAATTATTGCCCTCTGGGATCAGACAATCAACGGAACTCCTCCTCCGGGCTATGATACCGGAACACTGTATACCAGGGAACAGATTAACCAGGCGTTAAATACTCCGATGCCGGAGCGATTGGAAATCGTTCCGAGCAGTGATTTGTCCGGCCATGGTACCCATGTGACCGGTATTGCGGCAGGAAACGGAAGGGCAAGTCGGGGATTATACCGGGGGGTAGCCTCACAAAGTGAACTTCTTATTATAAAGCTGGGAACCTCTGTGGGAGATTCCTTTCCAAGAACAAGCCAGTTAATGGAGGGAATTGACTTTGCAATTCGCCAGGCCATCGCTCTTGGCAGGCCGGTGGCCATCAATGTCAGCTTTGGCAACAATTATGGCTCTCATACGGGAGCCTCTCTTCTGGAAAGCTATGTTAATGATGCGGCAAATACCTGGAAGAATAGTATCATAATCGGTACCGGGAATGAGGGTGCTACGGGAAACCATGCACAGGGAGTTCTTCAGATGGGTACCAATACAGCGGTGGAGGTTACGGTAAGTGAATATGAATTCTCCTTTAATCTGCAGATATGGAAGAATTATTTCGATCATTTCGATCTTACCATCATTCCCCCGAATGGAACGCGAATCGGGCCCATACCAACGATCCTTGGTACCCAGCAGTTTCGCGTCGGGCAGACGGAAATATTTTTGTTTTATGGGGAACCGACACCATTTAATTCCCAGCAGGAGATTTATGTTGAATTTATCCCCGTAAGTCAATATGTAAATTCCGGGGTGTGGCGGTTTGAGATGGTTCCAAGAAGAATTATAATAGGAAATTATGATATGTGGCTTCCGGCAGGAGGCGTAAAAAGTCCCGAAACACGGTTTTTGATGCCTTCGGAATTTACCACCCTGACCATACCATCAACAGCCTACAGAGCCGTCTCTGTGGGAGCTTATAATGCCTATACAGATAGCTATGCTTCATTTTCCGGCAGGGGCTTTACCAGAAATATGATGATAAAACCGGACCTGGTAGCACCCGGTGTGGATATCAATTCCTGCGCACCCGGAGGCGGTTATGCCGTGCGTTCGGGCACCTCCATGGCAACTCCCTTTGTAACCGGGAGTGCAGCACTCTTAATGGAGTGGGGGATTGTGAAGGGGAATGATCCGTTTTTATATGGGGAAAAGCTGAAGGCTTTCCTGATTAATGGAGCAAGACAGCTTAGGATAGAAAGCGTATATCCGAACCGGACGCTTGGGTTTGGGGCCTTGTGTTTGGCAAATACGATGAGTAATATTATGTGAATGAAATGAGAGATGAATAGATAATTGGCGACTTATTAAAAATCTAGGCAGAACGATTATCACAATACAAATTTAAAAGAATGCTCCTAAGCAGAAAAGAAGGTTCAAGGCTTGGAGCATTTTTTGTTATGTGTTTTTTGTGAATGATGGTTATGATTTAATAAATGCCGCTGCAATGAATGAGGATATTATTATACTGTTTGAAAATCTGTTGAATGGTGCGTATAGCAGAGACATGAGTATAAAGATTTGCACCAATCTGGACGCAAAGAGAAAAAAGAGAATACACAGGCCCTTTTGTGACATTGGATTATATTGACATGGAACTGGATGTTCCCCGTGACCGTAATGGGGAGTTTGAGCCTAAGGTTGTAAAGAAATATCAGAATACCTTAACTTAGGACATGGAAGAAAAAATTCTTTCCATGGTATGCAACCTATGCTACGCATAGCTAGAGGCATGACGACCGGTGATATCGAAAGCCACATGCAGGAGCTTTACGGTATTGATATTTCTGACAGTACAATCAGTCAGATCACGGATAAAATACTTCCTGTCGTGAAAGAATGGCAGGAACGGCCTCTGGAAGAGATTTATGCTGTAGTATTCATGGATGCCATACATTTTCATGCCAGAAGCGAAGGCCGGATTGCAAAAAAGGCTGTTTATATCGCCAGAGGCATTGATATGGGCGGACGAAAGGATGTCCTCGGGATGTACATCGGTGAAAACGAAAGTGCGAAGTTCTGGCTGTCCATCATGAATGGTTTAAAGAACCGGGGATTAAGGGATATCCTGATTGCATGTGTAGACGGTCTGAGCGGGTTCCCTCAGGCAATTGAGGCAATCTTCCCGGAAACAGAGATTCAGCAGTGTTTTATCCACCAGATCCGAAATACGACGAAGTTCGTATCTTATAAGGATATCAAGCCACTCATGGCTGACTTAAAGAGGGTGTATGCAGCGCCTACGGAAGATATCGCATTGAGTGAACTGGATTTGTTTGATGAAAAATGGAGAGGAAGATATCCTAAAATAGCAAAGTCCTGGAGAGATGACTGGGCGAACCTCTCCACCTACTTTAAATACCCCGAAGCAGTCCGCAGGCTTATTTATACAACCAATGCCATCGAAGGATTTAACCGGCAGCTGCGTAAAGTCACAAAAAGCAAAACCGTATTTCCGACAGACGATAGCTTACTAAAAATGCTGTATCTAGCAACCATGGATATCACTAAGAAATGGACTGGGCCCCGCCAGGACTGGGGACAGATTCACTCTCAGCTTGAAATGTTTTTTGAAGAACGATTATCTTAAAACACGGTGTTTAGGACTGCCGTAGGGGAGTTTTACTTGACAATCCCAAAAACAGTTTTATAATACAAACGTGGGCAAGAACCACTGAAAAATGGCCTTGCCCATAAGTAACTATTAAGATTTTATATCAGTTTTTTGTGTTTACACAGACTTTGAAACGGTCTCGCCCACTCCGTATACTTAAGCCCAAGTTCTTTCAACTTTGATCCTATCCATATTCTCCTGATATTCTATCCTCTTATTTGCTTATGCTGTTTAGCTTGGTCGTCCAAGCTTGGGACCAGATAAACCTTATTTCAGGTAGCTTGTATGAATATTCTGGTAGTAAATCCATCGCCTGCCTAATCATTGAAAGCCAAGAAATTTAATAACTTAATCTGCTATAAAGAATATATCATACAATAACAATATTATCACTACTACACACCACAAATGTGAAAAGGTATAGACAATTTGCTATTGCATGATTAGAGGTAATTAAAAGGGTTAAGATGATTCCCCACCTTATCGGAAGTTCTGATTTCCATATCGCCGGAATAATGGTTTCAAACACATTAATATTGACAGTAACTACTGTAGGCCTTTGGTTCTTTATATCTGATCAATTAGTAACCTTTCTGGGTAATACCCAACCTTGTTCGTTCCTTGTCCAAAGATAATGATTTATTAATTTACTATATAAAAACCATTTATAATCTTCATCTATATTAAATCACGGTATCACGTTATAATCAACAATGTCTGAAAAGAACCTATTATGTGCTAATCCCTAATCAGTAATATTCTTTGACTACAAAACAAAAGCCATAACATTTTCATTTTTACAACTACTTCAATATTATATATTATGTATATGTTTTAACCCCTCACCCCATTCGTATATAGAAAAATATGAACCATTCAATAATACTAGTGCTTCATTATTCAAATATGGATGATGTCCAGTAAGCTCACCTGAAATAATCATCCTTCTTAAAAATAGAATCTTTTTAATATAATCGGGATTGTTAAAATCTATGTAAAGTATTGAGTAATCTTCATTAACAGGATTAGGCACTATTTGCATAACTATGTAATCACCATAATACATATTCCCCATATATGTAAATCCCTCTTTTAAAGCATTAATGAACTGATTATGATCTGGTTTTAAATTGTTCGATAAATAGTCATTGCAGCATATACATATAATACTATTATTATTCCATACCTCTAATTCTACATCACAATAAATAAGTATAGGATATGATACAGCAATTTCTCCATCGTTAGCATTACTATGAGGATGAGCTAAATTTTCAGCAATTTGTTGTACTAATTGGTTACAACTATTAGGTATAATAATTCTCAGTTTATCAAAGTATATGTCTAATAAACCATATCCTTTCCTCGATTTAGGACGATGATTATTGTTTAAGTTGTCGCTCCATATATACTTTTCCGAACTATGATTTAATCTAAAATGAAGTTCAGATAAATAAAAATCATTAAAAATAAAACTTTCGTTGTTAATATTAATAATAAAATTATTTTTATTAATCTGAGGTGGTATAATTATGTCTACTCCCTCCGAATTTATAATTGTTATATCAATACATGAACCACGAAACTCTGCATTTATCACAGCTTCTCTTGAACCAAAACATAGTTCATGCAGTTCGATCCAATAAGCTTTTCTATATCGATTGCTATTTGTTCTATAAATTATTTTTTTGGGAAAAATATAAAGACTCTTATTAAAATAGAATTTTAAAACTTTTCGATTTACTATATAATTAATTAATTGACTATGGTATATACCTTTAACATCAATCTGCTTATATTCCATGTTTTTAGAGAACATTTCATCATATAATAATATGTCCTTTCCCAACCAAGCGCTATCTATATCAGAAATTAATGTTATGATAGGAATATTAATCATATTATTAATATCATTAATTGGAGGAACTGCTGCTAATGGATATCCCGCAGCGAATATATGTGGAAATTTTCCTAGTAAACGCCATGTAGCATAGCCCCCATTTGATGCTCCTTGTAAATAAATACGATTTTTATCAATTGAATATTTCTCCTCTATTTTGCTTAAAGATTCAAAAAAATTAGCCTCACCCATATAGCCACCTAATGTTTGTCCTCTTATAGATATGTCTGCATATATAAAACAATTTATTATATCTGAATTTTCTAATTTATACGCATCCCAGCTGTATCTGCCTATTGCAAGATTTAAAATAATCGGATATTTTTGTTTAATATCGTAATTATGAGGTAACCGTATAAGTATACGCTCCTTACAAAGGTCGATTTCAGAACAATATTCTATACTTGATATGGTAGCAGCTTTTACTTTATTATTTCCATGAAGATTTTCACATTTTTCTCGTATTTCATCAAATAGTAATTTATGGCCAGCATCTTTTACAAGCACTGTATAATATAAATTATAGCTATTAATATAAGCCGCCATATCACCGTAGTTCTTATAAGCATATATTATATCATTTAACGTGGATTCAATGCTGTTAGCCGTATATGTATCTATCTGCCTATGTAAATATTCATTTCCAATGTTTTGAATATACTGTATTATATCTTCCGGATTTTGTAACACAATTAAAAAGCTTCTGATAAAATAATCTCCCCCTTTTTTTATTATCTTAATTATGATATGGTAATTTATAAAGAAACTGTTATTATCTTTAGATAACTCCAATAAATCAATTCTTTCTTTCTTTCTGAAAATGCTTTTAAAGCTTAATTTAAATTCTCCAAATTGATCATAAATATAAACCTCATATTCATTAATAAAAGAATCATTATTATCCATTACCATAAAACAATATTCAGATGAATTATAAAAAAATACTTGCTCGCAAACATAGTTTATATCCATGTAATTTGAATAACTACCTATCTGACTTAGTGAATTATATTTTTCACTAATCTCATGCTCATAATTCATTAATAGTATATTAATCCATACTTGAGGCTCCGGGTTTAGTATTTCAACGATAAAATGATTAGTACCGTTATTAAGAACAAAACAAACATCATTTGTCTTTCTATATTTATTATAGTTAAGAGTGTCTATTCCTAATATCGTTAATAAAGCATCATTTACAAAAACTTTACTTTTCACAGGCATTAATGTATTTAAAATCACTCGGCTACTCTTATCAGTTTCTATATCAAATAAAAGAAAAAGAACACCCTCATGATTCATATTAGTTAATAAACTGCTAATATCTAATCTCTCATTCTCTTTATTAACCTTAAGATTCGTTACATTATTCTTTTTCATTGAAATCGAACACTTATCCTCAAATAAACAAAAAGACGTATTACCTGAAAAAGCACAAGAGTATTCTGAAATATAAATGTTTTCACCAAAATATTTATTTTTTATTATCTCCATCTTATTATTATGACTCGCTTTCAAAAGAGAGCTATCTTTCCTCCTAAAACAATATTTTAATATTAATATAGGATTATATTGTATAAAAAATATTAATAAAGCAATTTTTACATCCCTCGGCTGGATAGAACAATATAATTTTAGTTACATTTTGTTTATAAATATAACACACTTTTTTATTACAGCCGTTATAATATACGCATTATGTTTCGCAGTCTCGCGCTTACGAATCGTATATGTTCATAGTATTTGTACAATGTTAAACTGACTATTTATAATATGCTCTTTTTCCCCATTCTATATTTTCAAAATCTATAAGAAGATAATATAAGGTAATGATTACTATCCAGACTAAGAAAACTGCTTTTGAAATTAATTTCTGCTTAATTTACTATACTTTGTTATCAAAAAAATAATCATTAACTGCTATGTACCGCAACAACAGTAAAGCCTTGACGATTTATCTGATAAAAATGTTTAGTAGTTTACAAAAGTAATGGCTTACATTATGTGAAGACTGTTTCAGCTTTTCAGAAACATGGTTTCTGTATATTTTATAGCTATAAAATAACACGATATTACAAAAATGTCAATAAAATACATATTGTTTACTCGACTGTATTAATAAAAAAATTAGTGGCTATTGTGAATGTTGTGTATTCCGATATCAGAAAAGATGGTGGAATTAATTAATGCAAAATAAAACTTAATCGTGCATAGTTGCAATTTAATTTTACAATTATTTGGATCTAATAAAATTTTATTGGTGCATAAAGTAAATAAAATGCATAAATAGTAATATGAATTAATATGAAAAAAATAGAAATAAATGTTTACAAATTATATTTTATGTATTATAATATGGAATAAGAAGGAATAAAATGGTAAAAATAATTGCAAATGAATAATAATACATGACATAATAGTGCGTTTTAATAAAATTATGCATTATATTTGAAGCATTTTTTGTATCCTATTTGTGGATGTTTTTAACTAATTATGTTGTTTGTGTTATGCTATTTTTTGGATTTTGATTATATAACAGTAAAAATCAAAAATGATTAGGATTATTAATGCCATAGTTTGTCAGCAGAGTATAATCTTTTTGGGATAGAAGAGTAATAAACTTACTAGAGCAAAAATATCGTGGAATATTAAAAAAGAGGATAAATAATGGATGGGTTAATATAAAACGATAATTATTATTTGTTGTCCAATTACTTTATCACTAATGATTTATCAATTCGCAGTTCTATGCAGGTGCGTTTTAGTGCAACATTTATTTTCTACTTAAAAAAATGTGGTTATATCATAAATTTGAATTTATAATACATTCCACATGCCTATTGATTCAGTATGTATCAAACAAAAAAGTGTAGTCATTTTTATAAATCAACTTTCTCGAATCACCTATAAACAAATTCATTGTGGAACATGCTACAGACCATGCCTAATCATCCTTTAAACAATAATGCATTTATGGTATTTAGAGTGGGTGTTAAGTAAAAAATAGACTGATTTGAATAAATTTATATTCGTATGAAAGGGAAAATAAAAGTGCTAAACTATAACAAAGTAACATCAAATCTAGCATCAAATTTAGTTTATTCCTTTAAAGAAGTTTGGAGTTTTAAAAAGCATTATGTGATTATTATCATGATACTAATCATTTTACAGGTATTAGGCAAGGCCATTTCAACATATACACCTCCTATAATTATAAATGTTGTGGAAAATCAATTACGGCTTAATATAGTTTTACTGATTGTATTTAGTTTAATTGTACTAAATTGCGTGCATCTTTGTATTGATGCGGTTTTCCAGCATAAGATTTGGACAGAATACCAGACAAAATATGTTTATTATATAAAGAATAAAATCATGTTGGCATGTATGTCCATGTCGTACAGCCAACTTGAAAATCCTGAAATGACCACTTTAAAAGAAAAAGCGGAACGTGCGAATTACTCATGTTATAGTATGTTAACAACTATCTATATAATTTTCTCAAATCTTTTAGTGTTTATGATTTTTGGGGGAATTCTAGCGACACTGCATCCGTTACTACTCGTTTTGCTTATTATTACAGCAATGATTTATTTTCATTTCATGAAATATTCAAGAAATTATCAGCACAAAATGAAAGATAAAAATGCAGTAATTGATCGTAAACTTGAATATATTAAGACCATTTCTACAGATTTTAGTTATGCTAAGGAAGTGCGACTATACAGGATGCAAAGTTGGATTAAGTCATTGACCAAACTATTTTTTAAAGAGCATTATGAAATATACAAAACAATGCAGAAAAAGGTGTTCTATATAGACGTTGCGCATTCTGCACTGACTCTTTTACGGGATGGAGTTGCATATATATATTTAGTTTATAACACTGTCGCAGGAAATATCAGTGTAGACCGATTTGTTCTTTATTTCGCAACCATCGTCACTGTTGCTGATACAATAAACAATTTTGTTGTCTATTTCAACCGATTAAAGGTTGAAAGCCTACTAGTAAATGATTTAAGGGATTTTCTAAGTATTACAGGAAGAGATATGCATGAACAGAAAGTCCCGGAGAATCGAGTTGAAGACGGAATTTGTATAGAACTTAAAAATTTATCTTTTAAGTACCCAGGTGCGAAACATAACACGCTGAATCAGATAAACTTACGAATCGAAAAAAAGCAGAAAGTTGCTTTGGTAGGACCGAACGGAGCAGGAAAAACAACACTTGTTAAGCTTATATGTGGAATGTATGAGCCAACTGAAGGAGAAATCCTTATAAACGGAAAACCTTTACCATATAAGTCGCTCAATGCATATTATAAACAAGTATCGGCAGTATTCCAATCAACTAGCTTCCTTCCAATTACTATTGGCGAAAATATCGGCATAGTTGACGCAAAATTATATGATAGAGATAAAATATGTGAATGCTTAATCTTAGCAGGTATCTGGGATAAAATTAAAACACTACCAAATGGAATAGATACCAATATGAGCAAGGATATGTATGAAGATGCTGTATCTTTTTCAGGGGGTGAAATGCAAAAATTTATGCTCGCAAGAGCTATATATAAAGACTCCTCACTGTTGGTCTTGGATGAGCCGACAGCTGCGCTTGATCCAATTGCTGAAAATGAAATCTATCAAAAATACAGCACAATTGCTGAAGATAAAACATCAGTATTTATTTCACATAGACTGTCATCTACACGCTTTTGTGACAATATTGTTTTAATTATGGATGGTGAAATCAAGGAAATGGGCAGTCATGAAGATTTGCTTGTACAAAAAGGAGAGTATGCTGAAATTTTCGCTAAGCAGAGTTATTATTATCAGAATAACATAAATAAAACGAGTAGATGGGAGTTTGCACATGCCGAAGAAATCATTAATGAATAGTTTACTCGAAGAATATAGAGTTTTTTGGAGTGCAGCGAAAATCAATTTTAAGATCAGTCCATCACTTACGCTGCTTACTGCGCTCAATGCTTTTTTCGATGCGGTGCGCCCACTAGTTACAGCATTTCTTTCATCACTTATTATAAACAATATTATCGGAGGAATCGATTACCATAAAATTATTTATTATGTAATAATTACTGTAATATCACAATTTGTACTAAATCTAGCTGTGCGATACACAGACAACAGATCTCAGCTTAAAAAGAATATATGGAGCAATATGTGTGCTAATTATTTATATGAAATCTCGAACCAAATGGATTACGAATATTTTGAAAATCCTAGGGTTAAGGAGATTTATTCGAGAATAAGTAATGCTAATAATAATGGCGAGGGCCTATCTGAAATTAATGAACTGATCAAACGTTTTGTTGATTGTACAACTAAAATAATTACTTCATTTTCTCTTCTTGCTAGCATTTTATTATCAGTTCCTAATCGTGAGCAAAAAGGTATTTTAGCAATTGTGAATACACCATATATTATCCTGATTTTTTTAATATTGCTATTAATTAAAACTTTTGGCCAGGGAAAAATCAATGCATTAATGTCGAAAAAAGCATATTCTCTATGGGGATATGCTGCAAAGCCGACAATGTTGTTTGACCGATTTTATAGTCTTTCGACAGATTACAAAAACGGAATGGATCTACGTATATTTCGTGAACAGGAAACAATTATTGAGCAAACACACAATTTTATAACAAATCCATTTGATACAGAAAGAATAACCAAAACATGGACTTTGAACGCTATATTCCAACATTTGATCGATACTGTATTCATTGCTTTTCAATATTTTGTTGTAGTAGCAAAAGCAATGTCAGGAGCGATTGGGATTGGTAATTTAGTTTTGTACACTCAAACGTTAAGTAGTTTTTCGAATGGAGTGCTTGGGTTTACGGGATTGTTTGTGGAATTGAAATCCAACAATAGGTTTATTAGAGACTTGTTTACATATATTAATCTGCCTAATAAAATGCGAAGTGGAACACGACATGTAGAAGATGGCCACTATACGGTGGAATTTCGTAATGTAAGTTTTCAGTATCCATTTACTGATCAGTATGTACTAAAAGATGTTAACATAAAATTTCATAAAGGTGATCATATAAATGTTGTCGGTGTCAACGGTTCAGGAAAAACAACATTTGTTAAGCTGCTATGCAGGCTTTATGATCCGACAGAAGGGGAGATACTGTTAAATGGTATTAACATTAAAGAATATATATATGACGAGTATACAGCTTTATTTTCTGTTGTCTTTCAGGATTTTAAATTGTTTGCTTTCACGCTTGGGCAAAATGTCGCTACATCAAATGAGTATAACCAGAATCTCGCTTTACAATATCTGAAAAAAGCTGGATTTGGTGAACTTAAGAATATGCAGCATGGGAGCGAAACATTCCTTTACAAAAATTTTGTAATGGATGGTGTGGAAATATCGGGAGGCGAAGCTCAAAAAATAGCAATTGCAAGATCATTATATAAAGAATCACCGTTTATTATCCTAGACGAACCAACCGCAGCTCTTGATCCGATAGCGGAATATGACATATTTACTAATTTCCAGAACATTGTAGAGGATAAGACAGCCATTTGTATATCTCACAGACTTTCATCATGCCGAATATGCGATAGAATCATAGTATTTGACAATTGTAAAATTGTTCAGGTCGGCACACATGAGGAATTAGTTAGATCAGAAGGACAATACAAGTCTTTGTGGGATGCTCAAGCACAGTATTATCAAGATAACGGTTCATCTCAGACGGGTTTTGCTGTTTATTAAATGTTATTAATAACCAATTTACGATGGAAAGGAATGTACAAATGGAAACTAAAATTTGTGATGCTATCGAACGATGCGGTACGCCAGCATACATTTATGATTTAAATCAAATTACGAAAAATATCATAACTTTAAAATCAGTGATTAGCACAGATCATCACCTTTATTATTCCGTAAAAGCAAATCCAAATCCGGATGTTTTGAAATGTATTCTTTGTCACGGTGTAGGTGCGGAAGTTTCTTCCCTCGGGGAATTAAAGTTAATCCTCAGTTTGGGCTTTAACAAGGATAAGATAGTTCTTTCAGGTCCCGGAAAAAGAATAGACACGTTACGATACGCATTGCATGCTGAAGTCCGATGCATTCATGTAGAATCCATTGAAGAAATAGAATTGATTCGGAAAATCTGCTTTGAAGATAATATAAAAGCTAATATTGCTATTCGGATCAATCCAGAGAAAGCCAGCGTTTCCGCTGGAATGCGTATGACTGGCACTGCTTCTCAATTTGGTGTGGATTGGGATTGTGTAAAGCAATTCAGCAAAGAGCTCTCTAGTGACGGTTTGGTACATTTGATTGGCATTCAAGTATATAATGGTACTCAATTTTTAAATGCAGAGGATATTGCAAGTAATATACGTCAAACCATAGAATATGCAAAAAAACTTAAACAATTAGGTGTTTGTTTAGAATATATAAACTTTGGGGGAGGATTTGGTGTTCCATATTATGATAATGAGTATCCACTCGATATGAATTCTATGAGAATCTTTATCCGTGATATTCAAAAACAAAATCCAGATGTGTTTCAAGATACTTACTGCGTATTTGAAAGCGGAAGATATCTGATATGTGATGCGGGAGTTTATGTTACTAGCATATTAAGCAAGAAAATATCTAAAGGAAAGATATTTTTGATTTGTGATGGGGGTTCAAACCATCATGCGAGTTCAGCATTTTTAGGAAAACTATTCCGCGGAAATTTTCCGATAAACGTAATACATAGAAACGCAACAAGAGAAATAGATCAGGAAACAGTTACAATAACTGGACCTTTATGCACACCTTCCGATGTAATCGGCAGGGAGGTTACGTTAGAGCGGTGTTGGCCAAGGGATTGGATTGTAATTAAAAAGTCCGGTGCGTATGGTCTTACAAACAGTCCGGTACTCTTTATTTTACAACAGCTTCCTAATGAAATAATTGTGTCAGATGATGATATATATGTTTCAGACGGATTACGTACTATAAGTAAAATTCTCATTGGGGATGAATTATAATGACACAGCATGATTTTATTCAAACATTGTCTCATGGGAAGAACTGTATATGGCTCTTCAATATACATGCAGAAAGAATATGGCATCCACAGTCATTTCTGTTAGAGAATGATCAATTCGATTTAACAAAAGGAATGGAATCCGTTTGTATGTTCCTAACCAAAACAACGGATTACTTAATTACAACTGGTTTTCCTGATGAATTATTTGAGCAGTTTGAAAGATATGGTTTTGAGATACCTAATTTATTGACTGTAGAGTATAAAGTTGGTGCTGTAACTGTGTCGGAATGCGTACTTAAGGATAAGAAGTTGTTGGAAACACTTGAACAACTCAAGGATACAGCAATTTTAGTTCCTTTTGCTGTCACCGATGTAGAAGAGGAAATATCAAGGATTACTGGAATAAAGCTAGTAGGAGCTAGTGCTGAAATTGCTCGAACAGTTAATGATAAGATGTTTTCTAGACAGATTGCTGATAAATTAAGTTTTCCAGTTTGTGAGGGCGGAGCATTTGATACAGTTAAAGATGCATATTCCTACTATCTCAGCTGTGTATGCAAAAGTAAATCTGAAAAAATGATATTGAAAAGCCCATACAGTGCATCGGGAAAAGGAATGTATATCATTGAAAATGAAAAACAGTTTAAACGTATAGTAAAGCGAGCAGACAAATTGGGTTTGAATAGATGCTGTATTTTAGAAAAATGGCAAGAAGCAAAAAACGATCTTAACTATCAGATACTAATTGATGATAAAGGAAAAATCAACATGTTTTCGCTAAAACAGCAACTGATGAGTAATGTGAAATATGTGGGATCTGTTTTCCGGATCCAATCAAACGATTGGCAGAATGATTTTTTCGAATACGGACAAGCAGTTGGATCTGTACTTTATCAACTGGGATACAGGGGTGTAGCAAACATAGATGCTATAAAAACTGCGACAGTTATTATTCCAATATTAGAAATAAACGGTAGATTTTCGCTGTCTACTTACACTTCATTTTGCTTTGAAAGATTGAATTGCGATATGATAATTACAAAATATTATGATGTATATACTTCAGCACCGGATAAATTAAAGCAGAAATTAATTGAGTTTACATTTGAAAATGAACATCGTTGTATATTATATAGTTTTTCATACATGATTATGAGCAAAGAGGTGTTTATATGTAGAACGTTTGTATTGTTTTTTGGAAGTACAAATGAACAGCTCGAAAAAAATATAGAGAACTTAGAAAACATTTTAAAAACTCTAGTAATTTAAAAATATAGTTGGAGGTTAACATGAAGGATAAGATAATTTCAATGGTGAAGCAGGTCATTTATATGGATAATGATATGGACGATGATTTGATTGCTAATGCAGATCTGTTAGCTCTGGGAATGGATTCATTAATGGCAATACAATTGATCATTATGATTGAGAGTGAATTTAATATAGAAATGGCTGATGAGGATCTTATGCTGTCCACGGTCCAATCAGTTAATAATATCATGTCAATTATAGAAAAATATAAAGAAAATGGATCGGTATAAAAAATATGAGAGTAAAAGACTTTGATTATGCACTGCCTATGGAATTGATAGCTAGAGAGCCGCGAGAATTCAATGGTGAGAAAAGAAGTGATTCTAGAATGATTATTATGGATAGGGAAAATCAACAAATTTATCATAAAAAATTTGTTCAGATTATTGATTATATTGAACCAGGCGACGTACTAGTACTTAACAACAGCAAGACAATTAAAGCCAATATGATTGGGTTTTATAATAGAAATAAGAAGATTGAGTTTAACTTGTGTGGTAGAAAAGCAAGTAATGTCTGGACATGCTATATACAATTTGATTTCATGATTGCTATTGGAGGTAAAATCATTATAAAAGATGGTGATGGGATCATTAACGGTGTTGTTGTTGAAAAACAAGACAATAAAATATGGTCGATTGAGTTTGACCATCAGGATATGATTGAAGCAGCAAACCGTATTGGCAGACATATTGTGTCCCACTACTTCAAAAAACGTTGTGATATTAAGTATCTCCAAAATGTATATTCATCAGTGGATGGGTCTTCTGAACTACCTGCAGCCGGACGTCATTTCGATTGGGAGTTGCTAGAACTAATACAGTCTAAAGGAGGGATTATAACCTATGTAACACTTCACACCGGATTAAGTTCTATCAACGTAGATACGGAGAACTTTGAGGATTTTAATATGCATGAGGAATATATAGAGTTATCCGCTGAAACAGCTGAAATACTCAACAAAGCAAAAGCGAGCGGTAATAAGATTATTGGAACGGGAACAACTGTTATGCGTACATTGGAATCCTGTGTGGATGATAATGAGAACATTTTTCCTTATAAGGGGTATACAAATTTATTTATTTATGAAGGATTTCAATTTAAGGTGGTGGATAAGTTTATTACGAATTTCCACGCGCCTCAATCGACAAGAATAGCTTTAGCGGCAGCTTTTTCTGGAAACGATTTGTTAAAACATTGCTATACGCAAGCAATAGAAAATAAATATCAATTTTTCGAATTCGGAGATGCGACTCTTACAATATAGGAGGAATAATATGTTAAACCAAATTTTTATCAGCTCAGAAGATGCCAGTACTTTTCCAATTCATAATGGCATTTATATACATCATTTAGAGTCAGACAAGTTTTATACAATAGAAGAAGGTGTTGGAACGTTTATATGGTCTCAAATGGATGGCTCTAAGAATGTAGGTCAAATTTTAGCTGAGACTGCTAGACTGTGTCGCTGTGATAAGGAAAATATTACAGATGATGTATTGGAATTTATCATATCATTATATGAGGCAGGCATAATTGTAGCAATATAAGCCATGGCCCAGTGAGCAGAATACCATGGAACACTAATAATTTAGGAAGGAGGTGTAAACATGGAGATTATTATCATGGAATATCAAAAGCCTGAACTGATTAAAGTAGACATATTCACAGATACTCAGGGTTTATCACTAGCATGCGGTAGCGCTTCTACTGGCTGCTAACATAAATTAGTATAACTTACTTCTGCTCACTGTTTTTAGAAAAATAGTAATATATTTAATCGTTTAATTTTAGTTTCTCACTATAATCAGCATGCCTATAAAAATTTTGTGAAGCAGAAAAACATTATAACGAGAATAACTTATTGTGATTACTGATTTTTTGTGCGTAAGGAACTTATTTATGATATTAGAATGTATGTATGACTAGGCCACGGCATTCTAATTTTGAAGCTAAAATGATTTGATATGAGGTACCGGAACTACTGATACTTATATATTCAAGCCTACATTTATGTAAGTAATAGTCTTAGATACTTTAAAGACGAACTTACCTAAATCAATTTCGAATATAGTTGAAATTATAAAATTAGTTTTCGGTTACTTATCTATTTGTAAATTTTAGTCTAGCAGAAAGGCATGGTTATAAATATGAAATTATTATTAATCTCTCCCGAATTTCCTCCGTTTAGTTTGGGTGGTGTTTCTGTACATGCATCGCAGTTGGTTGATAAATTGTGTAAGGAAAGTACTGATAATTTAATATATACAATCACATTAATGAATGATGAGAGTAAATCATCGGTTGATATTGAGGAAAATAAAAATCAAATTATAATTCGTGTAAATATCCATGATAAAATCAAAAATAAAATTGATGAAGAAGAACAATATACCTTACAAAATAAAATTGTATGGGAGGGTATTAAAGATTTGCTGGCAAATAATTATTTTGCTGGTATAGAACTGATTACGATTCATGGGAATTTTCTGGCTGATATTGCACAGCGCTTCAAGAAGCTTCTTAATGTACCTATTATTTATCATGCTCATACGACTTATTCATTTAACGTACTTGAATCAGGAAGAGAAATCAACTCATCAGTAATCGCAGCAGCAGAGTACGAGCTTTGCCAGCAATCAGAAATGATTATTTCGGTCAGTGATTATTTAAAAAGTTTAATTATTAGCTATTTTTCGATCTCTGATGAACGCATTGAGATCATAGGAAAAGGTATTGATATTGATGCATATGATAGCGTACTTACACAGAAAAAAGAAAAAGGGTACAAGCTTTTGTTTGTAGGAAGATTATCCCAAGAAAAAGGTATAGAAGTTTTGATTTTAGCTCTAAGATTGTTAATTAGAAAAGGCTATGATGTGAGGCTCTATATCGTGGGGGCCGCAATCAATCAAGAGTATCTTACACATTTAAAGTCTACCATTTCACAACTTCAAGCAAATCCATATATAGTATTTTTAGGTCAGAAAAATCAGAAAGAAATTATTGAATATTTTAAATCAAGTAATCTGGTCATTGTTCCCAGTTATATTGAAACTTTTGGTAGAGTAGCTATTGAAGCAATGGCAGCACGAGTTCCCGTAATCGTATCAGATACGGGCGGATTAGGTCCACTGGTAGAGGATGGAGTTACTGGGTTTAAATTCACACAAGGGCAGTATCGTGAATTGACTCAAAAAATTATTGAAGCTATAAATCATCCGGAATTGTGTGAAAGCATTACTGACCGTGCATATCAATTTGTTAGGGATTATTACACATTAGAAAGTATTTACCAGAAAACAAAGCATGTATATGAGGAAGTTTACAGGTATAAATCATGAATATATTAGCAGTGTCACCACATCCTGATGATATTGAATATAGTATATCAGGGATCCTACTAAAGTGTAGGGATCATATTAAAGATTTAAATCTTACAGTAGCTTATAATACAAAGTATGATCTTTTGGATTCATGTATTTCGGAAACTCACATAATTCGCTGTAACGAAGCACAGCTTGCATGTAAAATGATGAAAGCAGATTATATGGAATTTTCAGTTGATGATTCTTTGGATAAAATAACTACTATGCTGAAAAAATGTGCACCAGATATTCTGTTCTTGCCAAGTGTTGATGATGAAAACGCGGTACATAGAATGACAACATTTCTAATTGAAAATGCTGTGGAAGTAATGAAGAATACAAAAGACGTTCATCTGATTAAGCAATTATTTTATTATGAAACGTATTCCAGTATAAATTTTAGTCCGGATATTATTCTTGATGTGACTGAAGTTTTTGCTGAAGCGAAAAAAATTCTTTTGTGCCATAAAAACGGTATAAATGTGTTGAAAATACTGCCGTACAAATTCCAAGTGATGCATCAAATACGGGGTTTTGGTTGTGCTCGACCTTACGGAGAAGGCTTGAAACACAGTAATGCGAGTCAATTTAAATGGTATGACAACTTCAAATATTATATTAGTTTTATACAAACTATGATGGGATGAAGGATAAAAATGAATGTTCAAATTACACGGTTGGATCATGATAAGAAAATCTTCTCGTATACAAATTGGATGAGCATAAAGGATATCCTCTATGATAGAATCAAATCAAAAATGGGGCCTATTTTAACGCTTGATTTAACAGAGAAATGCAATTTTTTTTGTGAGTATTGCATTGATAAAAAAAATACTAACAAACGTATGGCAAAGGAATTAGACTGGTGTTTTTTGCACAACAACCTACCAATTATGAGGCAAAAGGGGTGTAGAGCCATTGAATTAGCAGGTGGTGGAGAGCCTACTCTTTATTCTCATTTTACGGAGCTGATCGATTTAGCTACACATCTTAATTATAGCTTATCTTTAATCACCAATGGCAGTTCGTTGTTAAAAGATTCAGAGGAAATCCTAAAGTCTGATTTTGACTGGATTCGAGTAAGTTTAGATGCAGCTAAACCAGATACACATAAAAAAGTTCATTCATTAAAACAGGATATATTTCATTCAATACTAGAAGGAATAGCTAAAATAGCATCGCAAATTCCAGTCGGTGTTAGCTTTATAATCAATGAGGACAATTGTGAGGAAATATACAGTGCAGCAAAATTAGCTAAGCAGGTTGGAGCACGTTATATAGAATTTAAACCAATGCTACAAGGTAAACAAATTCTCAGGATAGATAATATCTACCAGACAATACGCATGTTGATCACAGATTCGCATTCTCTTCAAGATAATAAATTCAGCGTGATTTCAACTCATTCATTAGAGCTATTACTAAAAGAAGCAGAGATAAATGCGGATTCAATGAGAACAGAGGAAATACATGAATTACAGGAGAACAAACAATACTCTATTTGCTATTCATGTTATTTGCGTACGGTGTTGACTCCATCTGGTTTATACCCTTGTTCGTATTACAGGGGCTCAAAATATCGGGTAACAGGGTGCATGGACGTTAACTCTATAATAGAAGCTAGAAACAAGCTCATTCGGCAAATTGATCCGAAAGCATCTTGTGGCCATTACTGTGCAAGACATCAAATGAATGTTATTGTGGATAAATTGATCCGTTTACCAGAGGAATATTCATTTCTAGTCGATCATTTGGGCTGGCCAGTAGATTATGGTGAAGACAGTAATTGGCTATAGGAGGAAATCTTTCTATGATTGTACGTTATGAGTATGGGCAAATTTATTATATGAATTCAAATGGAGTAGAACGTTACTCTTCTGACAGCGGATATGGTGTTCAGATTAAAGATGAATATACTTTTTATCCTATTCAGGAACATTATCAAAAGAATGTAAAAATTGATTTAATGGAAGAAGTGAATCAGCTGAAAATACTCTGCGAAGAATATAAACGGCTATCTGAACCTTATGCTGACAAAATTGATTTTATAATTGAAGCAACTTTGCAAGATAAAAACAAAGTTCTGTTTTGTAATGATAAATATCTGTCCGATTACTACCGTTTATATTCATTGAATATTACAGTTTCCTCTAAATTATCCGGATTACGGTATGAAAGAGGTTTCGGGTCAAGAAATGATATCGACTTATTAAGAGAACTTCATCTACCAGTCGAGGATCTTATTCAATCCGCAGTTTTGTCTAAGGGTATAAAGACATTAAGAACAGGTTATTACGATGTTGTTTTCGACCAGGAAGCAACGGGTCTTTTGGTTCATGAGTTTATTGGACATATATTCGAAGCGGATAATGAATTGATTAAAATAAATGATATCCAGTCAAAAAAACTGGTGTGCGCAGAGAATATTTCCATTATAGACAACCCATGTGTGCAATCTGCATACGGATCATACGCTTTTGATGATGAAGGGACAACCGCTAAGGAAACATATTTGATTAAAAACGGAAGACTAAATAGTCTATTGCATAGTAATCAAACTGGTCAAAAATCTGGTGTTCCTTCAACATCAAATGCACGTGCGATAAATTACCAGCACAAGCCATTAGTAAGAATGAGTAATACTTATATGAAGCCAAGTGATCAAAATACAGTTCATCAGCTCATACAAAGTGTAGAAAACGGAATATATATTAAAGGAACAGGCGACAGCTCAAGTGGAAAAACGCCGATCATGAATTTCAGAGAAATGTTCATAATTGAGGATGGGAAGATCGGTAAAATGATTGCAAATATGCAGATTACGGGTAACATGTTTTCTCTTCTCCGAAAAATTGATGGAGTAGCAAATGATTTTGCACTTTATGGAGGAGGAAATGGAGGTTGCTACAAACTACAACAAGGTCCGATGGATGTGAGTTCTGGCGGCCCTCACATCCGTCTTAGAGGTGTTTTGCTTTTACCAATTGTAAGAATATTATGAATGAGAATTTTGGATATTAGGGGGATTTATGAAATACAAACTAAATGAAAATGTATATTTGTATGATGGTTATGATGGATTAAAATATCTTGTCGATCTTGATACAAATGACTCTTACCAGTTAAATCAAACATCTTATTATATTTGCTCCTTAATTGAAAAAGAAGGAATGGATTTGGATTCGATAATTAATAAGCTTTTGCTTAAGTTATTGCATCCGGTGGAGAAAAAGATGCTACAGTGTGATCTGGAGTGTTTTGTTAATGAGATGAAGGAAAAGAAATACTTTATCATGGAGTATCAGTATGAATAGACTAGGAATTCTAATCGACCTGCAATGTATGTTCGATGATTTATCATCAGGATTAAGTGCAGTATTAAGTGAAGATACTTACCTTACGGGATATAATGTCAATGCTTTGCATTTAAGTTCATTGGAATTACTTGAGTGGTTTGTGGACATAGAAAACAAATATGATATAGAAATTACGGAGCAGGACATTACTATCAAAAATTTAGTGGATAAGATTGAGAGCAAGATAGGAGAAACAGATGAGCAATAAAATAAGATTGCACATTTTTACTGTAAATGATATTTCTTATTGCGTTAATTGTGAAACGTATGAGATGTTAATTATTCCACGAGAACTGATACCATTGTCCGAAGTGTATGTACAGCATGACATAATACCAAAACTAGATAAAAGTCAATTAAAACAGTTTTTAGATTTTATCAGAGTTAATGAACGGATATTTAAAATGACAGCAATGGTAATCCCTAACAGCACTAAAATGCCTATATTTTCATTTTGTCCCGCTCACCAGTGTAACTTTGAATGCAGATATTGCTTTGCAAGGAAAGGAGCTACCGTGCAATATAATCAAAAAGCAATATCTTTACATATTGTTGATTTAATCTTTGATTATATGTTAAAGAAATTTTCTGGCTGTAATAAGTTTAGGCTGGAATTTGTCAGCGGTGGAGAACCTTTGATGAATTTTGCTGCGATTAAGCATGCTTGCAATCTTAGCAGAAACTTATTTGAATCTAGTGGGAAAGAATTTATAATTCAACTTGTGACAAATGGAACAATGCTTACATGGAACATTCTGGAATTTTTACAACAACACCCTGTGTCTATCGGAATAAGTTTTGAAGGAACGGAAGCTAATCAAAATTATCTCCGTATAATGAAAAATCATGAAAATAGCTATGAAACAGTAAAACTTCGAATTCTTGAAATTATCAACTCAGAACGCTATCATAATTTGGCAAAGGGGATATGGATTATATCAATAGTTACTAGTTACTGCACTTCATTGGTTGAAATTGTAGAAAGCAATATGGCATTGGGTATTCATTCAATGGAATTGAGAATAGCTCGTGGACCGGAAAACAATGATTTGTTTATAAATTATGGAAACATCGCTCATTTTAAAACATTATATTTAGATTTATTTGCTTATCTTGAATTAAATATTAAACAAAATAATCTAAAACCTTTGCTTATGATTTTAAATAATTATGATTTTTTTGGTAAAATTATAAAACGTATAATATGCAAAGAACATGTATTATATCGTTGTGGTGCGGGAGTATCTAAATTCGCTTTTTCAGCAGATGGTGATATTTATCCTTGTGACAGTTTTGTGGGTGAAAGAGAGTTTCTAATGGGAAAAGTTACTGAACCTCAGGATATATTAACAAGTACACCATTCGTATTTGCTGATATTAATCATAGAAATCCTTGTAGTTTATGTAAATTCCGCTATTTATGTGCCGGAGATTGTTATTATAACTCTTTTGTAAATAATCAAGATATATACAACAGTGATACAGCTTTCTGCTCATTTATGCAATTTATCTGTGATTTGGCTTTTAAGTTTGTCGCAGTGTTGCAGACACAGGATGGAATTGATATTGATCAACTGAGTAAATATTTAAAAAAACGTGATATGATTAATCATTTTTAACATTTCTTTTATATAATGAGCAGATGGGAGCTATACACATCATGAGTATATACAATTTCAATTTAACTTATTTACCAGAAATGAAATACTTATGTTTTAAAAACTGCGTTTATCAAATACTTGAATATTTCGGAATGGAAAATCCATTACAATATATTTACACTGGGTTTCAGCCTATTCTTTGCGTATACAAAGATGAATTTATGGCAAGCCGAAAGCCTTTACATGCTTGTAGTAAATACTCATTTATTCATGAAGGAAGAGGTGTGGATTTTTATGAAGTGCTTAAGCACAATCATAACCAGCTAGATGCAAAACTAAATCCTATTGTAGTTGTTGATACGTTTTATCTGCCTTACCGAATTGAATATGGTAAACATCACGGTGCACATACGGTTATTCTTTGCGATGTACAGAACAACGCAGTAAAAATCATAGATTGGTATGATGTAACACTGTTTAAGGGCGAAATTTCTATCCAAGAATTTTATAAAGCAAGAACATCTTTATGTAACGATCAAAGCAATCCTTTTGCGCAAAGACCAATAGAAAATGCTTGGTATTTAGTAGAAAGAAATAAAATCGACAACCATTTGCGCATTAAAATTATTTCGGAAAATCTGAATCAATTAACACATGACGAAAATCCGAACATTAGACTAGAACTTTGTGGAAAACAATGTCTGGTATTTCTTAAAGACATTCTGTTGAAGTATCAGATGAATAGTGAGATGGAAAAGATGATGTTAATGAAAAAGCTACATGATACATTATTTTCATTTTTTTCTACTGCAAAATTAACAAAAGTTTATCTGAATACTGTTATACAAAGGGCTACTGAATCTGATGTTACATCGTGTATTGATGTATTAATAAAACTTTTACATAAAATCAGCTTTCAATCATTAAAATGCTCGGTAAAATATACTGCATCTACATATGTACAGATTGTGGAAGAATTTGAATTTTTAATTGCAGCATATGTCAAATTGCAGGTAACAGCAAAAGAAAGCATTTTTCTAAAGGATATAGAAAGGATACAATTATGAAGCATGTTTTTTTTATTTATAATATGGCAAATGTTGATGACCATATTTATTATCAGTTTATTGATAAACTAAAATCCGAATTCACTGAATTTGGTTATCGAGTTGGTGATCAGATTAGTATTGATTCCTTTGATAAAAAAACGGAATATAATAATTACACATCCTCTTCAGCAATTGTTATAGCAACAGACAGTATTAGTGACAATTCGGCAAAATACGGTGAAGGCAAAGACTTTTGGCCATATATTAAAGAAAAGATAGATTTGATACTTGTCAGCGGTAAACAACCAAAAATATATTGGCCATCTTTACTTACACCGGTTTTACCGCTAGAGAAGTTAAATTATACAAATGCTGTAGGGATTTTGATTAATTATAATACATAAGGAGTTATTTATGCGTAAAACGATTTATGAAATAACTGAACCGATTTTTTGCGACGGGAAATATGGCGGGCAAACTCTTTTGGATGAGGTTGTAGATTGTATCACTGCTATCATCAATACATTCAGAGATGGTCGCACAGTGTATATCTGCGGAAATGGTGGTAGTATGGCAGATGCTGAACATTTTGCTGCGGAATTTACTAAAAACTTTATGCTCAAACGGATGGATACAGCTTTTGAACAGCTCAAGGAAAAATTTATCCATACTCATTCAGCTGAGGATTATTCTGATTTATTATTTCAGCTACAGCCCGGACTTCCTGTTGTTTCCTTATGCGGTTTGCCTACCATTACAGCAATAGCAAATGATTTGGATTACTCTGTTATTTTTGCTCAGCAGATTGTGACATACTGCAGGGCAAATGATCTCGTCATTTTACTATCTACATCGGGCAATTCCCCAAATATGTTGAATGCAGCAATTGCTTGCAAACTGATGCAAGCGAAAAGTGTTGCGGTGACTGGCAAAGAGCCTGGAAAGCTGATTGATTTATGTGATATGGGTGTTAGTTGTGAATATACAAGAACCGATCAAATTCAAGAAAACACATACCAATTACTTCACTTGATGTGCCGTGTAGTAGAAATGTATATGTTTTCACCTAAATTCATCTATGCATAATACAGAAAACAGCAAAATGCTGTTCATTATTCGAGATTTAGTACAAGAGAAAAAAAGAGATGGTGAGAGGGTTATTATAACGTGCGGATGTTTTTCGATTCTTCATCCTGGGCATTTGGATTATTTAAAACAATGCAAACTGGTTGCTGATTATCTTATTGTTGGGATTAATTCTGATGAATATATCGAACAGTATAAAAAAGGCATATTCCACTTTTCGCAAGAACAAAGAAAGATGATGCTCGAAGAATTACGTTCGGTTGATAAAGTTTTTATATTTCATGAAAAGAATTTTGTTAATTGTTTAGAAATAATAAAGCCGAATATCTTTGCTAAGGGAACGGATTATAAGTCAAAGATTGATCCGTATGAACAGCGGGTCTGTGATCTGAATAATATACGAGTGCTTATCCTTGGAAAAGAAAAATTGTACAATTCCAGTGATATAGCAGATTTTTATAGGTAGAAGAATATGAATAAAGCTGCTTTTTTAGATAGGGATGGAGTAATTAATAAAGATTTACATTATATTTATAAACCTGACGACATTATATTTTGTGAAGGAATTTTTAACTTTACAAAACTAATTCAGGATTTGGGATACCTTATTTTTGTAGTTACCAATCAATCAGGTATTGGAAAAGGATTATATAGTGAAAAGGATTTTTATCATTTGTCTATGTGGTTAGAACAGCAATTTGCTGAGCAGCATATCCATATACAAAAAACATATTTTTCTGGATATGACCCGAGTAATAATCATTCAAATAATATTTATTCGGTTTATGATCGAAAACCAAATCCAGGTATGATTTTTAAAGCGCAGTATGAATATAACATTGACTTGAGCCGATCCTTTTTAATCGGGGATAAAAATACCGATATTCAAGCAGGATTGAATGCTGGATTACCTTTAAATATGCTAATTAGCATAAAGCAAAATAGTTACAGAAATAACGATGTTTGCATAGTAAATTCATTAAGGCAAGCTGAGAAGGTATTGCTTGATTTTACAAACGAGAGGAGTTGTGAGGATGATATCAATTCTGACCATAGGTGATATTATGTTAGATCAGTATGACATATGTCATAAAATAAAAAAACAGAACAATGTGGATATATGTTACTATGAAAAAACTGAATATATGCCCGGAGGAGCAGCTAATGTAGCACAATGCTTTGATTTGAATGGATATATATCCTATTTATTCGGATATATTGGCAGAGACCAAAATTCGTTACAACTTTTACAGTTGCTTCATGGGGTACGAAAGGATTATATAAGTAAGGTGAATATACCTACTACTTTAAAGAAACGCATTGTAATTAATGATAAAATAATATGTCGTATTGATATAGAAAAACTCCACCATGTTCGCAGAGCAAATTTTGAAAACAAATTATTGGATCATAATTGGAAATTCTCTGCAGTAGTGATTTCAGATTATCAAAAAGGTGCTCTAAACTCGAAATTTATATCAAAGCTTATAAAAAAGGCTAGGGCATATGATATACCAGTCTTTGTAGATACAAAATGCAAGTTTTTAAAGTATTTCCAGTACGCTTATGCGGTAGTTATAACACTTCAAGAATTAAATCATGCTGAGGAGTGTAACTATACTTCCATTTTAGAAATTCAAAGCCTTGGATTTGAGTGTTTAAGAAAATATAAATTTAACAACTTAATAATTAAAAATAATGCAGAGGGGAGTGTGCTATTTTCTGATAGTCTTTCTAAAGCGCTTTATACTTGCGATGAAGCAGATGAAGTATGCGCAATTGGCGCTGGTGATGTGTACTTGTCCACATTTTGTATAGCTTTGTGTGGCGGAAGTTCTGTTGAGTTAGCTTTTAAAACGGCGAACAAAGCGGCTTCTTTATCTACACAATATCAATACACATCCACTATGCAAAAAATATAAGAAAGGAGTTTATGGTTATTTAATCATAGTTAACATTATGCTAGATAAAGGATTGATTTCTCTCCATCAGTTTATGAAAGCACCATGTAGAAAATATCTGGTTTTATTTAATGATATAAACGCAATTACTGCAGCTAAAAAAATGATGAAATTGACAAAAAGATTTATTGCTTTAGATAACTTTATATTTAACCCGAAGGACTTTAAAAATGTATATATAACCTATGTTAATTCAGTAACTGAATTGGAGGCCAAATTAGAAGACCTTTTGATTAACAGGTCAGAAGAAACTAAATGTATTCAGGAAAATGTATTACAGTTGGAGGCAGGACCAATTAATGGGGTCTTTTTTTCAGTGTCAGAAATTACTGATGATAAACTTAAATTCTTTGAACATTTTATTCTATTTGATCAGTTGCCACGTTCATTTTATGTTTCAGATATTATTCTAGAAGATCATTCGGTGGCCATTGCTTATACCAATGAAAAACGTGCAGTTGAATTTACGATTGAAACAAAGGAAAAACCAGTATGCGTATTTTTAGGTTACGGCATAGGCGATTTTTTTATTACCAGCTCGTTTTGGTATGAATTGGTCAACAAGTATAAGAAAATAACCATTATTTTGGGAAAGAAATTGATTAGTAAAGACATTTTTTTAACCTTGTTTGGTGATAAATGTAAAATATATGAGGTGCAGGACTATATGGTACTGGAAAAAATGTATAAAATGTTTGTTGACTCTGGAAAATTTTCGAAATGTTATAATGTATTGTTCACTATATATAAACGTGCGGATATATTTCAACATTATTACCATATGTTCGCGGATCAACTATATGATATAGAAGTTGATGATCCTTATAAGTACATAGGCGATGTCCATGATAAGTTTACAGGTTTACTTACCTTTGAAGAAAAAAATATAATTTCTTTGATAAAAAATAGAACTGCATTTAAAATTGGTATACAGTTTTATACAGATGGTCCTCATAATTGGAGGTGCTGGGGAGCAGAGAATGTTCAACGATTTATTGAACTTTGTATTGCTAATAATTTAGACCCATATATTCTTACCCCATATCCTAAAGATAAGTATGAGCTGACTTCCATAACTGATGTCAGCAATTTATCGATTTATTCTATTGCTTGTTTAATTCCTGAATTAGATTATGTCGTTGGTATCGATAGCTGTTGCGGGCATATTGCATCAGCTTTCAATATCCCTACTGTGACATTATGGAGTAGGCAGGATCCAGTATATTTAGATTACGATCACATTAAGCTTAGCTTTCGACCACTCCGAAACAACTATAGCTTGGTACCCAAAAATAAGGACATCAATGAAATTGGCGGAGAACAAGCGTTCACCATATTGATGGACTGCATAAAAGGCAATATTCAATTGAAAAAGGAGATTACATCATTATATGGTATTTTTAATGCGGAAAATACTGAGTTTATCTGACGAGGTGACTGAGCATTGGTATTAAGAAAAATGATGAAAAGGATGAGAAAATAAGATGACAATTGACGATCTTCGAAAGATTCGCTTATACCGTCAGTATCTAACATGTAAAACGGATAAACTTACTGTATGCCGAAATCTTAATGGAATTCAAGCACAGTTTATGATAAATGTGCTTTATTCGCTGATGAATCGTTGTAATGAAAAGATATCAGCCGAATATTTTGGTGATGGATTAGTAAAAAACTGGACCATTCGAGGTACAGTTCATGCTTTTGCAGAAGAGGATCTCCCTATATTTTGTCATGATGAGAATATACTTCATTCTCATTGTTGGGAGGACACTTATGATAATGATTTCCTATGGATCTCCGGAGTGCGTAAGGAGTATTTTGCGAATTTAATTATTTCGTTTGTTGAACATGGGATTACTGAAAGGGATAAATTAAAAGAACATTGTTTTTTAGCTGGTATGACTGAAACAGAAAATTCGTTTATCTTTGATTCATGGGGGGGGCTGTTGAGACAACTTTGCGAGCGTGGTTTTTTATGTTACCAGGTTCAGGAAAAGAAGGAGTTTAAGCTTTGTCCGCAGTTCTCTCCAATGAGTACTGAAGAAGCTGAATTGGAGAAAGCACAGAGGTATTTTTTGAATATTGCTCCTTCAACACTTAAGGATACTTCATATTATTTTGGTTGGACGCAGACAAAAGTTAAAGCGATCATGAATAAGTTGCCACTTAAGCATTTTAATGTTGAAGGCAAGGATTATTTTTATCTTGGCACGATTAATAACGATTATCCCGATATTCCTCACTGCATTCTTCTAGCTGGATTTGATCAGCTGATGCTTGGTTACCAAAAAACTGAAAGTATTTTTCTGCCAAAGGATTATCTACGTGGAATTTTTAATTTGACTGGCATTGTAATGTCACCAATCTTACTAGATGGAAGAGTAGTTGGTCGATGGCGTAAAAAGAGTAATAAGATAACTTATACTATGTTTGAAAAAGTTGGTGATCATGAAAAGGGGTATATCTTGGAAGGTATGGAGACTTTATTTGATAATATTAAAAATGTTGAGTGGAGCTAGCTTTTACTAAATTGGTTTTTCGGAGATTGTTGATTTTAGAGGCCATTTCGAGGAGTAGTAGCAACTTTTTCGGAAGCTTATCAAAGCTCTGAGAGAATTAGACTTTTGATTCTCGTATTAGTGCTATCGGGCGTGTTTATTTCCCTGGTAGTGGGATATATATCAGCCGCAGAATACCGTTCCTGTAGAAAAGGTATCTTCTATCTTACTTGAGACGTTAATTTTGATTTTACCCAGTCGATTCCAAAGAAATATCTAAAGGTAAAGGACGAAATCGGTATTCTTGCTGGTTCCATCTGCACCATATAGGAAGCTATGCGGGAGATGATACAGCGGTTTTTGGAAGCCGGGACGGTAAATTATCCGCAACCTCTACGGATCAGGAGATGCATACCCTTGAAGGGAATATGTAGCACGGAAGGCAAAGAGGGAGCAGCCGCCTGTGTTGCTGTGTTGATATCAGCAGACGGGCGGAGTTCAAAATATAAGAAAGCAGAGAAAAAGTTTTTTATCATTGGCCGCCTGAAAATTGTATTACCTGGTTGTGCAACCTGCCCAATCAAAATTTGATATTTATCGCAGCTGTGTCAGCTGGTTTGTGAATCCATATGCAGGAAAGCCTTGAAAATAAGGGACTCTGCATATGGATTTTATTTTACCGTGAAAAGGGCTGAATGCCCTGTCCATCCTATCCCATGTTAAAAAGTGTACTTTTGTGCTATGTTGACAATGCATTTTGCCTGTGATATAAAAAAGGTGTCCCATGGTTGACACAAACAAGGCGGTGAATAGAAATGGAGCATTATGTTATTACAATAGCAAGAGGCTTTGGCAGCGGCGGCAAGGAAATCGGGCTTAGGCTGGCAGAGGAGCTTGGTATTAATTGCTATGAAAAAAGAATTCTGGAGCTTGCCTCGCAATACAGCGGTTTATCACAGGAGGTCTTTGAAAAGGTGGATGAGAGGTTCTCCAATGAGAAGATTCACAAAGCCCTGGAAAAGATGCCGGTAACCGGTGAGGGAGCTTCCCCCGCATATAAAAGCTTTGCCTCCGATATAAAGCTGTTCAACATCCAGGCACATATCATCCGTGAGCTGGCACAGAGCGAGTCCTGCATCATTGTTGGAAAGTGTGCCGATAATATCCTGGCAAATTATAAGAATGTGGTCAGTGTGTACATAGAGGCACCGAGAGCATTTTGCAGAAAACGGGTCATGGAGAAATTCTCCTGTACGGAGGATGAAGCAAACCGGTTGATTTATCAGACGGATATGTACCGGGCAGAGTACTATAAGTACTATTCCGGAGGGAATGAATGGACGAATGTGACCAACTACGATCTGACCATCAACACAGGCAGGACCGGTATGGACACGGCGGTAGCCTTAATCAAGGATTATTTGTATTTGAAACTGGGTGTAAAGAGCTGATAGGAACTTATTTTAAATTTAAGAAGGAAGCATTTAGATGTTTTTAATGCGATGGTGCATAGCAAAGCGGTATAGAAACCGGTCTTTGGCAGGCACCATCGTTTTTTAATTATTTAACCAGAAAAGGGAGGAAATACCATGAAAGCTATGACAGGCAGAAAATTATTGGCAGCATTAATGGCGGTAATGCTTATGACCGGTATGATGGCCGGCTGCGCAAAGAAAACCGAGGAAACGACGACGGACCCGACCCAGGGAGTATCTGAGGATGCGGGGGCAGATACGGAGACCTCCGACGCTGGAGGGGAGCTGACGAAGGTGGTTGTGCTGGGTGAATTCGACCCACAGATCTCCGGACAGCAGATTATTGCCAAGGAAAAGGGATTCTTTGAAGAAGAGGGGCTAGATGTGGATTTGCAGCTTCTGACCGACCCTTCCGTATCCACCTCCATGGTTGCTGCCAATGAAGCGCAGTTTTATTCCATTTCCAATTATCAGGCCATCAACCTGGTAGATAAGGGCAGCGAGGTTTGTCTGCTGGCGCCGGTTGTAGATGCAGGTAATACCCAGTGTGTTGTCGGAGGGCCGAATCTTGAGCTGACCAGTGCCAAGGATTTGGAGGGAAAGAAGATGGGCTATACCGACGGAGCCGGTGTTATCGTCGCAGTAAAGGCCATGTGTGATGATCTGGGTGTGGATTTTGACAAGATTCAGCTGGTGAACCTGCAAGCCTCGGATATGCTAGCTTCTCTGGAAAGCGGTGATATCGACCTGTTTGCTGCATGGGAGCCTTGGGGTATCAAGGCGGAGGCCTTCGGAGGTCATTATCTCTTTACAGGAACCAAGTCCTATCTGCCGGAAAATGAAGGAGATGTCAACTACTTGAATTTTGTGGTCTGTATCGATGTATCCAAGAGCTTTCTGAATGAAAATCCCGAAGCCTGCACGGCCTATGTCAAAGCAATGATCAAGGCTACAGATTACATTAATAACAATCTTGAGGATGCGGCAGCCATTGTAGGAGAAAAGATTAATATCGACACAGATACCTGTGTAGCCATTATGAAGAAGAATTCCTACAAGGTTGCTTATGACCAGACCTTTAAGGATTCCTGCGACTCCCTGGCCGAATATATGAAGACCTCGGGCCTGAATACCGGTGTGGTGGAGTTTGACACCTTTACGAATACAAAGATATTGTCAGATATTGATGCAAGCCTGGTTAGCTATCAATAGCTCTGAACCGTCAACGTGGCGCATCTATGGATGTGCCGCGTTGGCTTGAATTATGAAATCAGTGCCCATGCACCACTTTACAGGAATGAGGACGAATATGGAAGTACATGTAAAACATCTATACAAAGCGTACGAGGAAAGAAACGGAGCGATGCATTATATTCTGAATGATGTAAACCTGGAGATAGAATCCGGAGAATTCATCTGTATCCTTGGCAAGAGCGGCTGCGGTAAGTCAACGCTTCTAAATCTGCTGGCAGGGTACCTAAAGCCGGACCAGGGCTCCATTCTGGTTGATGACAGGGCGATCAGGGGACCGGGTGCGGACAGAGGTGTTGTATTCCAGCAGCATGCCCTGTTTCCCTGGCTCACCGTTCGTAAGAATATCATGTTCGGATTAAGGCTGAAAAGGGAAAAGCGTGCGAAGGAAATTGCAGGGGAATATATAAAAATGGTTGGTCTGGAGGAATATCAGAATGCCTATCCCAGCGGACTGTCCGGCGGTATGGCGCAGCGGGTCGGTATTGCCAGGGCATTGGCAAACGACCCCAGGATGCTGCTGATGGATGAGCCTCTGGGGGCTTTGGATGCTCTGACCAGGGACTCCATGCGAAGAGAAATAGAACGGATTTGGCGGCTGACCAATAAGACGGTAGTTTTTATTACACATAGTGTTCCCGAAGCGGTATACCTGGCGGACCGGGTGATCATACTGGACCAGGGCAAAATTTCTGTGGATCAGAAGATAGAGCTGGAGCGGCCAAGAGATATCCTGGATACAAAGTTTACGGGATATGTCAGACAATTTGAAGGTGCAATCACAGGGATTGCACCGGAAACTGTGATTACGGAATAGGAGGCGGCAGCGATGGCACAAAAAATAAGAAATGTATCCTATCAAACTGCGACCGCGAAGAAGCTGAAGAGGGACAAATACTATAAGGTAATGTCCCTGGTGGGCTTTTTTATCCTATGGGAGGTCCTGTGCAGACTGAATCTGTCCCAGGGCTGGATCAACGCCAAATTTCTTCCCATGCCCACAGGAATTCTTGCTTCGGCCTGGGGTTATATCAAGGATGGTACCCTATTTGAACATATCGGTATCAGCCTCAAAAGAGTTCTGGAAGGCTACGGTATCGGCGTTCTGGTCGCAGTTATACTCGGTAGTCTGATTGCAAGCTTTCGTCCGATGGATAATCTGTTCTCTCCTATTTTAAATCTGTTTGGCCCCATACCTGTAATGGCCTTTCTTCCCATGTTCATTCTGTGGTTTGGCATAGGGGAAAAATCAAAATCCATTCTTATTGCATACGCCACGGTCATCAGCATGATCTCCTATGTGACGGAGGGTATTAAGAATACGGACCCGCTGCTTATTCGCTCCTCAGCAAGCCTGGGCGCTACGCCGCTCCAGATTTTTCTGCTAGTAAAGCTTCCATCCGCCCTTCCGAGTATTGTTCTTGGGATGAAGGCGGCTCTGGGTGCAGCCTTCGGTGCCATGGTCGTTGCAGAGATGATGGGAGCATCGACGGGCTTGGGCTACATCATAGTGTTTTCAAAAAACTGGTTCAAGATGGATGATATGATACTGGCGGCAGTA
Source organism: Bacillota bacterium (assembly GCA_023407175.1). The sequence goes on along the minus strand of JAEYMU010000012.1, from coordinate 488,375 downwards.
TTGATCGGCTTGCTTTATTCCCTGTTGTTTGCCGTACTGACTGTCATAGAAAATAAATTGTTTCGCTGGCGCAGACTTAGTAAGGGCGGTGCAGTAGAGCAATAGAGGAGGTGCTGCGATGTACGATGTGGCCATAATCAATGGAACGATTGTAGACGAAGACCGGCTTTATCCCGGAAACCTCTATCTTCGTAACGGAAGAATAGAAATGCTTGCCGAAGGCAAAGCAGAAATCTGGGCAGAGGCCGCAAGGACCATAGATGCAGAAGGAAAGCTGCTCTTTCCAGGTGTGGTGGATGCCCATATGCATATCGGCGAATTCGAGGCTGATTTTGAGGACATGCAGACGTCAACCAGGGCGGCAGCGGCGGGCGGTGTGACAACCTGCATCGATATGCCCCTGAACTTGTATTCTCCCTCTGTGCTGAATGGGGATATTCTTAGGAAAAAACGAGAGCTGCTTGGGAGGGAAGCGTATGTAGATTATTGCCTGTGGGGTGCCCTGGTGCCTCAAAATCTTGACCGGCTGTCCGGCTTGAAGGAAGCAGGTGCGGTCGCATACAAATGCTTTCTGTCCGGCGGCGGTAATGATTTTGAGGCCCCCAGTCTTGCCACGGTCAGACAGGCGCTGAAGCATCTTGCAGCCCTTCAGAGTCTGGCGGGCTTTCACTGTGAGGACTATTCTATTATTGCAGAAGGCAGAAACCATGTCCTTAGCAACAGGATCGACGGCAGGCAGGCCTTCCTGGATTCGAGACCTCTGATTGCCGAGCTAATAGCAACACAGAATGTGCTGATGCTTGCAAAGGAAATCGGGGCCAGGGTACATATCTGCCATGTCAGCCATCCGAGGGTGGCCGCACTGATAGAAGCTGCAAAGGCGGAGGGCGTGGATATAACGGCGGAGACCTGTGCCCATTATCTGACCTTCTCCGAGGAGGATTATCTGGAAAAGGGCTGTTTGTTTGGCTGTGCGCCGCCCCTGCGTGAGAAAACAGCGAGGGAGGGTCTGTGGCAGTATATGGCCAGGGGTGTGTTGGATTTTGTGACTTCAGATCATTCCCCGGGCATGCCGAATAACCGGGATGACACCAGACAGCCGACCTATGCCTCCGGCTTTGGTATCAGCGGTGTGCAGACCTTATTGCAGACGGTCTATGACCAGGGGGTTAATCGAAGGAACTACTCTCCGACGCTTTTAGCCGCATGTCTGGCGGCAAAGCCGGCGAGACGCTTTGGGATTTATGGCACCAAGGGTGCCTTAAAAATCGGCTTTGATGCGGATATCGTGATTTTTGATCCAAACAAGGAATGGAAAATTGATGCAAAGGAGCTTCTCTATAAACAGAAAATAACTGCATTTGACGGATTAGAAGGAAAGGGCTGCCCCCAGGAGGTTCTCATACGCGGAACCACAGTATTCACAGAGGGTAAAATAACGGTTGGTAAAGGCTTTGGCAAATCAGTAGCAGGCAGACAGGAGAAACAGGATGGACAAATCCTACAAACAATTGATTGATTGTATTGAAAAGAACAGGGACAAAATGCTGTCGGCCTTTCAATATATATGGCAGCATCCGGAGATCGGATACAAGGAATGGCTGACCAGCGGCTATCTGGAAGCGGAGTTCATCAGGCTGGGCTACCGGCTAAGCAGGGCCGGCGACATTCCGGGGTTTACGGCTTTATTGGATACCGGCAGACCGGGACCCAGAATCCTTATCCTTGGCGAGCTGGACGCGCTGATTTGTGCGACCCATCCGGAGGCAGATCAGGAGACGGGAGCGGTTCATGCCTGCGGACACCTGATCCAGACGGCCTCCATGCTTGGTGTGGCAGCAGCTTTGAAGGAGCCGGGCATGCTGGAGGAGCTGTCGGGGTCTATTCTGTTTGCGGCGGTACCGGCAGAGGAGACGATTGACCTGGAATACCGCAATCAGCTGATTCAGCAGGGAATTATCCGGTATGTAGCCGGTAAGATAGAATTTTTATACCGGGGTTATTTTGAAGGGGTTGACCTGGCACTCATGTTTCATGCGGGCAGTCATCAAGAGAAGCTCTTTGAACTGTTTGACGGTATGGACGGCTGCATCACGAAGCATATGGTTTACCGGGGAGTGGCAGCCCATGCGGGAGGAGCTCCGCATAAGGGAGTGAATGCCCTGTATGCTGCAAGTCTGGGTCTGCAGGCCTGCAATTCCCTGCGGGAAACCTTCCGGGAACAGGATTATGTCAGATACCATCCCATAATAACCAGCGGAGGAAGCGCTACCAATGTAATCCCGGATTTGGTCAAGATGGATACCTATGTCCGGGCAGCCTCCTTTGATAAGATGCTGGAGGTCAATTACCGGATTGACAGGGCACTGGCAGCCTCTGCGGCTGCATTGGGGGCGCAGGTGACGGTAAAGAACAAGCCGGGGAATCTCCCCCTGCACAGCGATATCCGGCTAAACCGGCTTTGTGAACAGGTAATTGAGTCTCTCTTCGGTCCGGGACAGATCCTTTACGGCGGTTGGGATACACAAAGCAGCGATGTAGGGGATTTGTCGGCACTGATGCCGGTAATTCAGCCCCTATGTATGGGTGCGGCCGGAAACCAGCACGGCGAGGATTACCGTATTGAGGATAAGGAAAAATGTATCATGAATCCGGCCAGGGTCTTAAGCTGTATGATCTTTGAGCTGCTGCGATGTGATGCGGCCTATGCCAAGGAGGTCATAAGGGAATACCAGCCCCGCTATCCGTTAAAGGAGGACTATTTTAAAGCCATAGGGGCAGTTGAGTTCGAGGGGGAGCTGGTAGCCTATCAAGGGAATGGGGATGTGACGCTTATACTGAATCAGAGTGTGGAAGGAAATAATAATTTGCGGATATAAAATCCGGTCTTAAGCTGATAGCAGTCACCCGGAGCATTGAAATCTACCTGTAAAAGCTCCTTAATCTGATCCAGGCGGTAGAACATGGTGTTGCGGTGGATGAACAGGCTTTTGGCAGTTTGGGATACATTTAAGGCATGATTTAAGTAGCATTCAAGTGTTTCCAGGAGGTTACTGTTATTAGCCTTGTCGAAGGCCTCCAGGATACCCAGATGCTCCTGGTACAGGCCGGTTAATTGTTCCGAGGTAAAGCTGCCCTGCAGCAAATGATAGATCTGATCCTCATAATAGGAGAAGCAATTGCTGTCCGGATGCAGGGAGGGGCCGATTTCCAGAGCACGGAACGCCTGCTGGTAGCAGGAATGGATGGTCAGGGCACCGCGAGCATATTTGCCTGTCCCGAAGCTGGCGGGAATATCCTGGGCAAGGAGAGCCTTTCGGCAGGAGCCGGCGATCTTAAGCCCCAGAAGGGCTGCTTCCTTGGCCCTTAGTGCCTGGTCGCTTAAGAAAAATACGACAAAATGTGTCTGAAAAACCGTATGGGTAACCAAAAAGGACAGCTCGGACAGGGCGTCGTCCAGTACGGAAAAGACCTTTCTTTCAAAAGCGCGGCGTTTTGGTATGGACATTTTTTCATAGGTATCGATTTTAAAGACCATACAGAAACGGTATTGCTTAAAATCAAAGCCATTTTGGGTACACAGGGGCTCAATCTCTGTCTCCTTTTTTAAATTGCCAAGGAGCAGGCTGTGAAAAAATATTTCCTTGGAGGAACGCTCCGCCTCGTTTAGAACAGAATGATTCATCATAGCCAGTCCGAAGATGGAATCAAGATTGGCGGCAAAATTATATTTGTCGGCAGTAAAGGGCATCGTACCCTCCAGAAAGATCAGATAGCCCAGCAGGAGGTCCTTATTACGGATGGGAAACAGGATAAAGTGCAGGACAGTCCCCGGACAGGAGACATCGTGGGTCAGTACGGGATAGGGTTGAAGGGAAAATTTGTTCTTCAAATACAGCACATCGCTTTCGGAGAACAGGGTGTAGGAATTACGGCCAAAATCATAGGGAAAGGAGAGCTTGTCCTCCTTCGTATGGATATGGGCCAGAACCTCAAAGGTATCATTGGTGAGAAAAATAGTGGTTTCAAGTTTATTTTCAATAATGCGAAGCAGGCTGGAAAGACTTTTTTTCTTAAGAACGCATTCCGTCAACTCCCGGTAGGTAAGAGCAATATGAGCGGTCTCCGACATTTCCTCCTCGTAGAGCTTCCGATAGATCAGATTGGCAATCTGATCCATACTGCTGGAATATGGAATTCCGATGATGGGGAATTGAAGCTCCCTTGCCTGTTCTATCATTTCCTTTGGCAGCTCGTTTAAATAACGGTTCATCTTGATTCCGAAGCCGGAGCAGCCCCGTTCCTTCAAATCTCTGATAAGATGGGAGGAGAGATCGCCGGAGGCCATGAAATAGCCCGTTGACAGGATCAGAGCACCCTTGGTAAGCCATGGGATGGTATCCGGATTATCCATGATGTTAATGCCGGTAATCGCAATTGCATTTTCTGTGGAGCCGGCTAATAAGTGAAAGCCGGGCATTGCGGTTTGATCGATAAGCCAATGAATCGTTATGGACATTTTGCACACTCCCTTTTTGATGGAATTATAAAGGAAATAACGTAAAGCTGTCAATGCCTGTACAAAAAAATAATGAAGATAATTGTGCACTGTGCACTATTTCGTTGCCAGTGTATTCAAATATAGAAATAAAGGAGAGATTAGCATGGGATATCCAACAGATTTATTAACGACAAGAGCGGTTGTAAAGCCGGGGCTCTGGGCCGTCATACCCAAAGAAGGGTTGGTCAATAATGTAATTCCCGGTATCGCAGGCTGTAAGGTCAGCATAGTGGCATCACCGAAGCTGGGAGCCGGATTTGTACAATACATTATTGAAGCCGGGAGGGGCGGAGGGACGGCACAGGCCTTTGCAAAGGAAGCAAATACGGAAGCCTTCCTGTATGTATTAGGCGGCAGGGTAAAGGCTACGGCCGAGGAAAAAGCTTATGATTTTACCGAGGGAGGCTACCTCTATGCACCGGCCGGTACCGGTATCGGCTTTGTGGCAGGAGATGAAGGAGCAAAGCTGCTGCTTTACAAGCAAATCTATATACCCTGTCAGGATTTAAAGCCCTATGTGGTAGCGGGTAATATCAATGCAGTGGATTACCGTATCTATGATGGAATGGATAACGTCCGTATTAAGGATTTTCTTCCGACAGACGACCTGGCCTTTGATATGAATATGCATATCCTGTCCTTTGAGCCGGGAGGCTGCCACCCCTTTGTGGAAACCCATGTACAGGAGCATGGAGCATATATTCTGACCGGTCAGGGCATGTACTTCATGGAGGACAGATGGCTGGGAATAAAAAAGGATGATTTCATGTGGTTTGGCCCCTTTTGTCCTCAATGTGCGTATGGAGTAGGAACAGAGCCTTTCAGCTATATCTATTCCAAGGATTGTAACCGGGATGTGACGTTATAAGCAGGAACGGCTAAAATTAAAGAATATGCCCTTTGGCGTATAAAAGAAAGTAGGCTATCGTTATGTTACAACGTGCGGATGAAAACAGAATTCAGAACTGGATCGAGGGAATGGACCGTTTTAATGCGACCCCCGGATTTGGTACTACCAGAATCCTCTTTACCGGGCCTGAGCTGGAGAACAGGGCATATGTAAAGGAAGAGATGAAAAAGATAGGTCTGACGGTGTCTGAGGATGCGATCGGGAACATTTTTGCAACCCTTGAGGGGAGTGATCCTTCCCTTGCACCGGTTTGGACCGGCTCTCATATTGATACAGTTCCGAATGCAGGCAAATTCGACGGTATGGCCGGAGTGGTCTGCGGTATGGAGGCGCTAAGATTGATTAAGGAAAGCGGGGAGCGGCATCAGAGAAATCTGACTGTTGTGGTCTATACCTCGGAGGAGCCTACCCGTTATGGATTAAGCTGCCTGGGCAGCCGGGCGATGTCCGGGGACCTGACGCTTGAAGCAACCAGGTATTTGACAGACCAGGATAAGGGATCTTTGTATGAGAAGCTACAGGAGCTGGGATATGACCTTAATCGCTTCCGGGATATTAAAAAAAGCAAGAATGAGGTATATGCCTCAGTGGAATTGCATATTGAGCAGAACAACCGTCTGGAAAAAAGGGGAGCACCCATTGGAATTGTGGAGAAGATTTGTGCTTCCTCCATATTTCGGGTGATAGTGGAAGGGGTTCAGTCCCATGCCGGCGGCACGGACATGACGGAGCGCAGGGACGCTCTTGCGGCAAGCTGTGAAATTGCAATGAGATTGGAGCAATTGGCGAAGGAAAGTAAAAGTGAATATAATACGGCGACCATAGGAAGGATAAGTGTGATACCGAATGCGGTAAATGTCATACCGGGAAGGACGGAGTTTTCCATAGACATCAGAGACTGTAATATGGAGACAAAGCAGGAATTGATTCAGGCCTTGATGAACGAGATGGATGCGATTGCCAAGCAGAGGAAGGTAAGGGTCACCGTCACCGAGGAAAATGACGATGAGCCCCTCCTTTGCAATCCCAACGTGGTTGCCTGCATTGAAAAAAGCTGCCATGGTCTGGGAATCTCACCGGAGTATATGATCAGTGGGCCCTATCACGATACCCTCTTTGTCGGCAGGTTTGCGCCGTCAGCCATGATCTTTGTTCCAAGCCGCAAGGGCATCAGCCATAGCCCTGAGGAATGGACGGATTATAAACAGCTGGCAGTGGGTACGGATGTACTGGTGAATACCCTGCTCAATCTTGCTAATCTTAGAGAATCCCTATAAAATGTTTTGGAGGAAAGTGTGAAAAGTAATTCTAAACCGGCAAAAAACACCGGCTAAGAATTACTAAGTTTCACACTGGAAGAAGACGAAAAAGCATCGTCTTCTTCAACAATTGAAGCAGTATCACAAGCATAGCTTGTGATATGCGGAAAGGTGTAAATATGAATATCAGTTTATTAGAGCCGATCGGCGTATCGGAAGCTACAATTAACACTCTGGCAGCAGGGTTAATCAAACAGGGACATACCTTTACCTATTATAATACAAAGACTGCCGACGCAGAGATTCTTAAGGAACGCAGCAGGGATCAGGACATCGTTATGATTGCCAACAACCCCTATCCGGCCGAGGTCATTGAAGCAGCGCCGTCACTAAAGCTTTTGTCCGTAGCCTTTACCGGCATCGACCATGTCGATGCCAAAGCCTGCCGAGACAGGAAGGTGATGATCTGTAATTCAGCCGGATATTCCAATGAGACCGTAGCCGAGCTGATTATCGGAATGACAATCAGCGCCTTAAGAAATATGTCAAAGGCCAATGATACTGTTCGAAGGGGCGGGACCAGTGCCGGTAACGGAGGACGTGAGATAGCAGGCCGGATCGTGGGCATTGTCGGGCTTGGAAAGATTGGATTACGGACGGCTGCCCTTTTCCAGGCCTTCGGTGCAAAAGTGATTGCATACAGCAGAAGCAAATCCCAGGAAGCACTTGGCATGGGAATTGAATACAGGAGTCTTGAGGAGGTATTATCACAGAGTGATATAATATCCTTGAATATGCCGCTGAATTCAGAAACAAGGGGCTTTATCAATGAGGAAAAGATTGCGCTGATGAGAAGGGACGCCGTTTTCATTAACTGCGCCAGAGGGCCGATTGTTGACAATAGAGCGCTGGCAAGGGCTTTGAATGAGGACCGTCTGGCATATGCCTGCATTGATGTCTTTGACATGGAGCCGCCGCTTCCGGAGGATTATCCCCTACTTCAGGCTAAGAACACGCTGCTGACACCGCACATCGCCTTTATATCCGAGGAAGCGATGCTTCGCCGGGCCAAAATTGTATTTGACAATGTCTATGCCTATCTTGACGGGAAACCGATAAATATATGTAAATAAATTGAGTCAGGGGCCCTTGGCATAATACGCTTAATCATAAACCATACTTGGAGAGAGGCATAGATATGCCCTCTCCAATTTCTTTTTATTTCAATATGGGAAATATTTCGTAATAGTGCAGGATTTGATTGCTTTTTTTGTCGAAATGAGTAATAATGGTAGAAAATAATACAAACTATCAGATAAAATTTTTTGATCCTTTTCGGGGGGAATCATGATGGGGCATGAGCCGTGGGATTAAAAGATTATGGGAGATAAGAACATGTTTCTTTACCATATGCGTTTTCAGATAGCTGCAGCTTTATTTTATATCATTATCCTGTATGATTATTTAAAAAGCAAGAAATTGCCGCTTAAATCAACGAAATGCTTTACATCCATGCTGGTTGTCACAGGAATTAATCTATGCTTTGATATGCTGACGGTATATACTATCTTTCATATTGGGACGGTTCCTCCCATCCTAAACCGTCTTTGCCATCAGATTTTTATTGGCACCCTGTTGTTAATTATGGCCCTGCTGTATTTATATGTAGAAATACTCGCGAATGGTCAGAGGTGGATTTCCTTAACGCGGCATATTCTGACAATGCTGCCCTTTGTAGTAACCGCCGGTATTATAATCTTTGGTGAGCTGTATTATAAGGTGACACCGGAATATGCATATTCCTATGGTCCGATGGCAATTGCATTATATCTGTCGATTGTCTTTTACATCGGCTTTATCATTGTAGACACCTTTATTTACCGTAAGATTATTGGCCGGGAGAAATGCATTTCTATCCGCATCGGGATTATGATATGGGTTATTGCGGCTCTGGTCCAGTATCTGGTACCAAGTCTTTTGCTGTCGGGGCTGGCAGTTGTATTAATGCTTCTGTTTATCTATCTGTCCTTTGAAAACCCCAAAGAGTATATGGATGAAACAATAGGGACACTGAATAACAGGGCCTTTCATTTGATGCTGGCACAAAAGAGAGAAGCGGGGAAACCACTGCTGGTGATCAGTGTGATCATAGAGGATTTTGACCGGATGCAGGCACTGATTGGTCACGAGCATATCAATCAATTGCTTGCCAAGGTAGCCGAAACAATGAATAAAGTATTTCAGACAGGTGTTTACCATTACAGAAATAATGCGGTAACGGTAATTGTACATAAAAGCAGAGCGGAAATAGAGTACCAGATACATACCATCAGGAAATTTATGAAGGAATCTCCAAGTATCGGTCAGTACGGTCTTGCGATGAAATCCCATATTGATATTGTTGATGCGGATTACTGCAAATGCTCCTGTGATGAATTGTATGAAATCATGAATTATATGGCGGAGCAGACAACCGCAGCACCCGGCGAATGGGTGCATGAGCTTAATGATGCACTTATGGAGCGTAAATCACGCTTTACCACAATTGAGAAAATATTGCACCGGGCGATTGAAGAAGACGGATTTTATATGGTATACCAGCCGATTTATCATGTGAAGGACGGCACCTATCATTCGGCGGAAGCTCTGGTAAGGCTAAAGGATAATTCTACGGTCGGATATATATCGCCGGAGGAATTTATAAGGATTGCGGAAAAGAAAGGAATGATGAAGGAGCTTGGCAATATTGTATTTGATAAGGTTTGCCGCTTCTTTAAGGAGAATACCCTTCAGCGGATGGGAATTGAATTTATCGATGTGAATTTATCAGGGTTCCAGTTCATGTATCCTGACTTGCATGAGCAGTTTCGGGAAATTACCATGGGGCATAATGTATCTCCCGGCTTTTTCAATCTTGAGATTACAGAAACAGCAGCGGTTGAAACCGGTACGATGTTTCAGCAGAATATGTCCCTGCTTCGAGGCATGGGCTTTAGCTTTTCTATGGATGATTTTGGGACAGGCTATTCTAATTTATCCAAGATGGCGGATATCGTGTATGATCTGGTGAAGCTTGATAAAAGCCTGCTTTGGCCATGCTTTCTGGAGAAAAGCTCAAAATCCCAGGTGATTTTGGAAAATGTAATACAGATGCTCTCCAAATTAGATGTAAAGATAGTGGCGGAGGGTGTTGAAACAAGGGAAATGGCAGACTATCTGATGGGACAGGGGGTGAATTATCTTCAAGGCTTTTATTATGCCAGACCTCTGAAGGAGGAGGATTTCCTGCAATTTCTTTATAAAAACAACAATCTTTCTTCCTTTGGTCAGGGAATGGAATAATATCAGGAATGGATAAGCATGCTATTACCCAATAGCATGCTATTTATGAAATTTGCCCAAGACTTGATGGAGGCTTAGTTTGGTTTTAAGGAAGAAGTGAAGTGTTTTGCGGTATAAATGGTTCATTTGAATGAGTGCTGTTGTATATTTTGCTTAATTCAAGGGTTTAAAATTAATATTTTTCATAATTCTAATAATTTTATTTTATTTAAAATATTATTCTGGACTTATTTGAATTTGAGGTATATTATATAAAAAACATCACAAATCGGCGAAGCAGAGGCGCAAATATGGCAGAAGGGGGAGGTAGCTATGAGTAATAATCAAGGAAGGGAAAATGGCTTGTTCATAATCCTTTTAATCATTACCGTTATAGTAATCTCCTGTGTATCTCCATACTACGGCGCCAATGAAGCCTGTAAAAGTATTCGGGTGAAGAGGACGGAAGAGCTGTCCGGTAGCAGTGACAGTACTTCGGGAATGACATACTCTGCCAATTTCAGCTTTTACACACATGAGATAACGAATCCGCAAGCTGCCTTTGAGGATATTATTTTATTGCTGCTATGTAATAAAATAATCACATTCTATATATTATTGTTACTTCTTCCTTTATATCATTTATACCGGTATATTATAAGAAGGAATATTCTGGTGTCTGAGGTCAAAAACAAGCTATTTCTGGTGCATTATTTAAAGCGTAAGGATGGAAAAAAGAATGCACTGTCTTTTTGCTGTTCATTTTAATTTCCTGAAATAAATAGAATAATTTAAAATTTTTGCCAATGAAGGAGGTTTATTGGTGTTTTTTATTATGATTTGATGTAAAATTATGAAATATTACATCAAAAATTTTGGTTTTGTGTTAAAATCTTTACTTAAGGAGGTGAGTATATGGACATAGCAGAGAAGCTAATGGAGGAGCTGGAAAGTAAAACAAGCTTTACAATCACATTATTTGGACAAAGCATTCCTGTGACGACTTCCATAACAGTTACATGGGCTATTATGGCAGTCATTATGATATTAACACTGGTATTTGTACGAAATCTGAAGATGGTTCCCGGGAAACCCCAGCTTGTCGTTGAGACGATTGTCGGGGGGATCAATAATTTTCTGGAAAATAATATGGGGGAGCACGGAAAACGGTATATACCATATTTGGGTACGGTATTTATTTATCTGATCTGCTCCAATTTAATGGGCCTGTTTGGAATTAAGCCGCCGACAAAGGATATTAATGTTACGGCCGGTCTTGCTATTATGAGTATTCTTTTAATTGAATATTCGGGTATTCATTCAAAGGGCGTCTGGGGCTATTTAAAAGGCTTTGCACAGCCGGTGGCGATTATGCTGCCCTTTAATATCATGGAGATAGGCATCCGTCCGTTGGCCTTGTGCATGCGACTTTTCGGTAATATTCTGGGCGGATATATCATCATGGAATTAATCAAGGTTGCAATCTTTCGGGCAGTAGTTCCTGTTCCGTTTAGTTTTTATTTTGATATTTTTGATGGATTGCTTCAGGCATATGTGTTTGTATTCTTAACATCCCTGTTCATGGCTGAGAAGATGGAATAGTCATCCGAAACAAAAAGTGCAGGTTGTGATCAACAGTAATACAGTTGTAATTTTGTAAAATAAAAATAATAATAATACGGATAGGAGAATTTAATTATGGAAGGATTAATCGCAATAGGAGCGGGTATCGCAGTATTAACAGGTTTGGGAGCGGGAATTGGTATCGGTATTGCAACCTCAAGAGCGACAGAGGCAATTGCAAGGCAGCCGGAAGCAAAGGGAGATATCAGCAGAAATATGCTGCTCGGATGTGTACTGGCAGAAGGAACGGCTATTTTCGGCTTTGTAATCGCATTACTTATCATCTTATTCTTAAAATAATAAAGGAGATTTCATATGGAAGCATTAATCGCAATAGGAGCGGGTATCGCGGTATTAACAGGTTTGGGAGCAGGAATCGGAATTGGAATTGCAACCTCAAGAGCAACAGAGGCAATTGCAAGGCAGCCGGAAGCAAAGGGAGATATCAGCAGAAACATGCTGCTTGGGTGCGTATTGGCAGAAGGAACGGCTATTTTCGGCTTTGTAATCGCGTTGCTCATCATACTTTTCTTAAAATAAGATTAGGAGGAAATTCGATTGATTACACCTAATGTATTTACATTTATTTGTAATATTATAAACATAATCGTTCTATTCGTTTTCTTAAAGATATTCCTGTTTAAGCCGGTAACTGCAATGATGGAAAAACGGGCGAAGGCAATTAACGATTCCTTGCAGGAGGCTGAGGATAAGAAAACAGAAGCCTATCAGATTAAGAGCAGCTATGAGGAAGAATTAAAGCATGCCGGGGAGCAGGCCTCCGGTATTATTAAGGAAGCAAGGGAAAGAGCAGAGCTTGAGTATAACAGAAAGCTTCAGGAATCCAGGGAAGAGGCGGCCAGAGTTATTGACGAGGCCCAGAAGATTATAGAGATGGAGAAAAAGAAATCCCTGGAAAGTGCACGTGCAGAAATTGCGGGTCTGGCATTACTTGCCGCTGCAAAGGTAATCAGCAAGAATGTGGATGATGATACCAACAAACAGTATTTGGGTGACTTTCTGAAAGAAGTAGGTGCTTCGAAATGATATCACAGCGTGCATTAAATTATGCAAAGGTTTTATATTCGCTTAAACTCCCGGAGGAAATGATAGGCAACACAAAGGACCTCCTTCTTGGCAGCAGTGAACTAATGGATGCATTTGAAAATCCGATAATCAGGCAGCAGGAAAAAAACGCCGTCATAGATAAGCTTTTCCCGAAGGAAATCGGGAGCTTTCTGAAGGAATTGTGTGAAAATAAGGCAATGGGGTTTTTTGCGCAAATTTTGGAGGCTTACGGCGAAATGCAGCGAAAACAAAAGAATCTGCTGAAAGCAAAGCTTTCCTATGTTGTAAAGCCTGGGGAAGAAGAGCTGGAGAAGATAAAAACTATGTTATGCGAAAAATATGAGAAAGCAGGAGTATTTCTTGAACTGGAAGAAGATGCTTCCCTGATTGGCGGTTATGTATTATATGTCCAGGATACGGTATATGACAAGAGTATCAAAGGCGCCCTGTCAGATATGCAGAAAGCTCTTATTAGGAGGTGAAGTGTTTGAGCAACATAAATCAAAGTGAAATAATTTCTGTTTTAAAGAGTGAAATAGCAGACTATGATATAAAAACTACAGTAAAAGAAACCGGAACCATTGTCAGCATCGGAGATGGTATTGCCAATGTATATGGTTTGGATAGTGCAATGTACGGAGAGCTGGTGGAGTTTGAAACCGGTGTCCGCGGAATTGTTCAAAATCTGGATATGAAAACCATCGGATGTGTATTATTAGGCTCAGACTACGGACTTACAGAAGGCTCCAAGGTGGTAAGGACGAAGAAAAAGGCCGGTGTGCCGGTATCGGATCAATTAATCGGAAGAGTTGTCGATGCACTTGGAAGCCCGATTGACGGCAAGGGCCCCATCGAGGCGGTGGATTTCTTTCCAATTGAGAATGAGGCACCCGGTGTATGTACCAGAAGACCGGTAACAGTGCCGTTGCAGACAGGCATCTTAACCATTGACTCCATGTTCCCCATCGGAAGAGGGCAGCGTGAGTTGATTATTGGAGACCGTCAGACCGGTAAGACCTCTATTGCGGTAGATACGATTCTGAACCAGAAGGGACAGGATGTTATCTGTATCTATGTCGCAATCGGACAGAAGGCTTCCACTGTTGCCAAAATAGTAAGTACACTGGCAAAGCACAGTGCAATGGATTATTCTATCGTAGTATCCTCATCAGCAAGTGATCTAGCCCCGCTGCAGTTTATCGCCCCCTATGCGGGCGCTGCGATAGCGGAATATTTCATGAAGCAGGGTAAGGATGTTTTGATTATCTATGATGATCTTTCAAAGCATGCGGTTGCCTACCGTACCATGTCCTTACTGCTGGAAAGATCACCGGGCCGTGAGGCATATCCCGGAGACGTATTTTATCTGCATTCCAGGTTGCTGGAGCGTGCATGCCGTCTGGATGAAGAATTCGGGGGCGGCTCCATAACCGCATTGCCGATTATTGAAACACTTGCAGGTGATGTATCGGCTTATATTCCAACCAATGTAATATCCATTACTGACGGTCAGATATTCCTGGAGAGCGAATTGTTCTTTGCGGGTATGAGACCGGCAGTTAACGTGGGCTTGAGCGTATCCCGTGTTGGTGGTGCGGCTCAGACCAAGGCAATGAAAAAGGCAGCCGGAAGTCTGCGTATTGACCTGGCGCAATACCGTGAGATGGAGGTATTTACACAGTTTAGCTCTGATCTTGATAAATCCACCAAGGATCTTCTGGATCACGGCAAGCACCTGCTTGAGCTTTTAAAGCAGCCGCTGTCAAGGCCGCTTAAGCTCCATGAGCAGGTAATTCTTCTGGTTGTAGCAAACAACAAGCTGTTTAATAGTGTTCCTTTGAAAGAAATGAAATTTTTTAAGAATGATTTACTAGATTATTTTAGGGCAAAATATGGTAATATAATAGAAGAAATAGAAACGGGGAAAGCTCTGACACCAGAGCTGACTGAACAGATTGTGAGCGCAGCGAAGGAATTTAAGAATTAACTTCGGGAGGTTATTATGGCAAATACGAGAGAAATCCGGGCCAGAATTAAGGGCATTCAGGATATTATGAAAATTACGAATGCCATGTATCTGATCTCTTCTTCCAAGCTGAAAAAGGCCAGAAAAAGCCTTGCCGCAACCCATCCTTATTTTGAAGCCCTGCAGGCAACCATTTATGATATTCTGGTAAGGGCCCCTCATGTTGATTCTGTGTTTTTTCATCGCAGGATCGACATTCCTGTGCAGGAAAGGAAGAAGGGCATTCTGGTGGTTACGGCTGATCGAGGCATGGCTGGCGCTTATAATCATAATGTGATTAAAAGAGCAGAAGAGGAAATGAAGAAATGCAGCAGCAGTTCGCTCTTTGTAGTCGGTATGGTGGGCAGACAGTATTTTTTAAGAAAAGGGATCAAAATAGATACGGAATTCTTATACACGGCACAAAATCCAAATTTATACCGTGCCCAGCAGATTACAAAAACAATCATAGATTTATTTGCAGCAGGACATTTGGATGATGTTTATATTGTATATACAAAGATGGTTACACCAATGCGGTCAGAGGTACAATGTGTTAAGCTGTTACCTCTAGAGCGAAGAAGATTCGAGCGCAGAGCTGCCGGATATACACATGCTAATTTTGATCCGTCACCGGAAATTGTTATGAATTATCTGGTACCAAATTATCTGAAAGGTCTGATCTTTGGTACCCTGGTAGAATCCTTTTCCAGCGAGCAGAACGCAAGAATGACAGCGATGGAGGCCGCAACAAAGAGTGCGAAGGATATGCTGAAGAGTCTTGAGCTGCAATATAACAGGGCAAGACAGTCTGCCATTACCCAGGAAATCACGGAGGTTGTCAGCGGCGCCAAGAGTCTTAAAAAATAAGGAAAGGGGAAAATTCTATTCATGGCATAGTGTGAAAATTGTCCCGCATAATACATATGTGGGCCAAAAGCAATTCACACGGCAGATCTGTGCGGGATGTCCATATTTGAGAAAGTTAGTCACATGGGTTGTCAGTATGCATAATGTGTAGAAATTGTAGTATGATATATGGATAGCGGAAAAATAGTCCGGGTCTTGGGACCCGTTGTAGACGTAGAATTTGAAGGCGGAAAGCTGCCGATGATTAAGGATGCGCTGGAAGTAACAAGAGAAGGCAAAAAGCTTGTTATGGAAGTAGCGAGCCATATCGGCAATAATATCGTACGTTGTATCGTGCTTGCTTCCAGTGAAGGTCTTGTGAAGGGAATGGAAGTAATCTCAACTGGCTCCTGTATCAAGGTACCGGTAGGGAAGCAGACACTTGGACGTATTTTCAATGTACTTGGTGAAGTAATTGACGACGGAGAGCCTGTGATCGGAGAGGAACAGTGGAAGATTCACAGAAGTGCTCCGACCTTTGAGGATCAGAGTCCGGTTGTGGAAATTCTTGAAACCGGTATTAAAGTAATTGATTTGCTGGCTCCCTATGCAAAGGGCGGTAAAATCGGTCTTTTCGGAGGAGCCGGTGTAGGCAAAACTGTATTAATTCAGGAATTAATCCGTAATATTGCTACAGAGCATGGCGGATATTCAATTTTCACCGGAGTTGGTGAGCGCTCCAGAGAGGGTAATGATCTTTGGAGAGATATGAAGGATTCGGGAGTTATCAGCAAGACCGCCTTAGTGTTTGGACAGATGAATGAGCCGCCGGGCTCCCGTATGAGAGTTGCGCAGACAGGTCTCACCATGGCTGAATATTTCAGGGATAAAGAGAATCAGGACGTGCTGTTATTCATTGATAACATCTTTCGTTTTGTTCAGGCCGGTTCTGAGGTTTCTGCGCTGCTTGGGCGTATGCCTTCCGCAGTAGGTTATCAGCCAACGCTTGCCAATGAAGTTGGTGAATTACAGGAGAGAATCACTTCAACAAAAAATGGCTCCATCACATCGGTTCAGGCAGTTTACGTTCCAGCCGATGACCTGACCGACCCCGCTCCGGCCAATACCTTCGCCCATCTGGATGCGACCACCGTATTGTCCCGTAAGATTGTGGAGCAGGGTATTTATCCGGCCGTAGATCCCCTGGAATCTACGTCAAGAATTCTGGAGCCCGATGTTGTTGGTGAGGAGCACTATGAGGTTGCACGAAGAACACAGGAGCTTTTACAAAAGTATAAGGAACTGCAGGATATCATAGCCATTTTAGGTATGGAAGAACTGGATGAGCAGGATAAGCTGGCTGTTTACCGCGCCAGAAAAATACAGAAATTCCTGTCACAGCCCTTTAACGTGGCAGAGAATTTTACCGGAATCACCGGGAAGTACGTACCACTTAGCGAAACCATCAAAGGCTTTAAGGCAATTATCAATGGAGATATGGATGAATATCCGGAGTCGGCCTTCCTAATGGTCGGAACCATTGATGAGGTAATCGAAAAAGCAAAACTTATTGATGCTAATAATTAATATTTAAACCTTCGATGGATTAGATCGAGGGTTGAATAGGAGGAGCTATGGCTAAGAAATTCCAGCTTGAAATCATAGCAAGTGATCATCCCTTCTATAAAGGGGAGTGTGAAATGCTCGTTTTCCCCGGTATCGATGGTAAACATGGTATTCTTGCAAATCACGAGGCAATGGTTACCTGCTTAAGTCCTGGCGAGATTAAATTTCAGATCGATGGAGAATGGCATTACGCAGCAGTAAGTGAAGGCTTTGTAGAGATAACACCGAAATATGTGATAATACTTGCAGATACAATCGAAAGACCTGAAGATATAGATGAACACCGCGCCGAAGAAGCAAGACAGCAGGCAGAAGAAAAGCTGCGGCAAAAGCTGAGTGAAAAGGAGTATTACGAAGCATTGGCAGCTCTTAATCGCGCTATGGCCAGACTTAAGGTCAAAAAAGATCGTTCCATTAATATATGACCGGCAATGACGCCCATTCCTGTAACCAGGGATGGGTGTCTTTTTTATGTTTAATAAAATACCAAAATTTACAGCATGAAATCTCTCTGCTTATGAGGTATAATAAGTACGTAATAAATGTAACAAATTTGTAACAACTTATTAATGCAGGAGGTCTGTGGTATATACGGAGAACCTGTATCCCCTATGGAGGTTTCATGACTAGAATACATAAGCTTGCGGCATGCTTTATCCTTGGCACACTGGTTTTTTCGGGAAAAGAAGCCGTTACCCTTGCAGCACAGGAAACGACAGCAGGAATTGGCCTACAAACCAGCGAAGAGCCGATAGCTGGCATTGATCTGACCTTGAATGATATCTTTCAGAATTCAGATAATGCCGTAAAGGAAATAACAAAGTGCCTTACTTCAGATCAGGAAAACGAATATGCGAATTTGGCCTTTGCAAAGGTAACAAACTATGTGAATATCAGAAGTGAGGCAAGTGAAAACAGTGAGATCCTTGGCAAGCTGTATAATAATTCTGCGGCAACACTGATCTCAAAGGAAAATGGATGGTATCAAATTGAGTCCGGTTCCGTGAAGGGTTATATAAAGGCGGATTTCCTTGTTACAGGAGAAGAAGCAGCGACACTGGCTAAAAAGGTAGGTACGGTCATGGCTACGGTAACGACGACTACCCTGAAGGTAAGAGAAAAAGCCTCCCTTGATTCGATTGTATTAACACTTGTAGCAGAAGACGATGAGTTCAAGGTATTGAAGGAGGAGGATGACTGGGTTAAGATATCCCTGGAGGGTGACAAATCCGGTTATGTATCTGCAGATTATATCAAGGTTTGGACAGAATATGAAGAGGCAGTATCAATTGAAGAGGAAGAGGAACGCTTAAAAGAAGAGGCAGCGGCTAATCAGGCCAGTTCGAACAGCAATCAAAGCAAATCGACTACAAAATCCAGTTCGTCCAGTTCATCCTCAAGCAGTACCTCATCAGGAAGCAGCTCTTCGGCAAGCACAAACACAACTTCCGGTGTGGGCAGTCAAATAGCAAATTATGCAGTTCAATTTGTAGGAAATCCCTATGTCTGGGGAGGGACCAGCCTTACCAACGGAGCAGACTGTTCCGGCTTTGCCCAATCAGTATTTGCTCACTTTGGTATCAGCATTCCGAGAACCTCGAGAACCCAGGCAAGCGGCGGAAGCAGAGTATCACTTAATAATCTGGAGCCGGGTGATCTGGTATTTTATACGAACAAGGGAACCATCAATCATGTGGCAATCTATATCGGCAGCGGAAAGGTTATCAGTGCCAGCAGTCCTTCCACAGGAATCAGAATTACCAGCCTGTATTATCGGACGCCCTATAAGGCGGTTAGCTATATTAGATAAAGTTCTGGATGATATTTATAAAGGATATCGGAGAGAAAGAAAAATACTGTAAATAAACAAGGGTGTCGCCAAATTGCTAATTCATAGCAGCCTGGCGGCACCCTTACTTTATAATAAATAAAATCAGTGATTTTTTTTCCCCATTATGGTATCATATCCACGATAAGCAGTCCTTGAGTTCCTAATCTGCATAAATATATGGTATCATATCCGCAGAGCGAAGCGAGCAGTAATTATAATAAGGGGAGGTGCAGCTTGAAACGATTCTATCAACAGGTATCTATGATAACCATTTTATCTCTTCTGTCACTATTTACAAACGGATGTTCTTCCCGGAGGGATGACGAAATCCCGGCAGAAGCTTCCCCCTCTCCTGCACAGGAGCTTAGTCCGAAAGCCTTCGGCATAACACAGGATGATGAGCGCCCATCGGCCACGCCCATAATATTGCCGGCAGCAACAGTTCCAGCTGAAGCAGATATAACCCGGGATGAAGTTCCTTCGATGCAGGCAGACCTTCTTATTGCCGATGATATAACTTCACCGAAAATTATGATCAAGAAAAGCGAACGTATTCTGGAATTATGGGATGGTGACCGCCTGCATTCCACCTATTCTGTCGGACTTGGATGGGAGCCGGAGGGGGACAAGAAGCAGGAAGGGGATGGCCGTACCCCGGAAGGTACCTATTACGTATGCACCCGGAATGGCAGCAGCCGCTTTTACCTGTCCTTAGGTATATCCTATCCCAACAAAGAGGATGCCAGAGAAGCGCTGGCTTCAGATACCATCGACCAGGGGACCTATGAGCAGATTGCATATGCCATAGATAACGGAGAACAGCCACCCTGGGATACGGCCTTAGGGGGAGAGATCATGATACATGGGTATGGCAGTAGCTCCGACTGGACGGCCGGCTGCATTGCCGTAGACAATGATGTCATGGATATTCTGTGGGAACATTGCCCCGTAGGTACAGCCATTATTATTAAACCCTGAAAAAGGCTGCCGCAAAATGAACACGCGATAGCCGTTTTCATTTTGTGGCAGCCTATGTTACTTTATTTTATGACGTAAATTAATCATCCGAATCTTCCTTGCCCTTAAATATGGGCAGATTAGTTACCTTTGAAAGCAGGACAACGATACCGGTTAAGATCAGGATTACCAGGAATATGGAGAACATACCTTTTCCCATGATTTCTAATGCATAAATCACATTCTGATTCATTTTATACTCCTTTCAAATAAGCTATTTCAGAAGCTGGCTTACGATATTGATTACAACACCGCCGGCTACAACGGAACCGATCTGTCCGGCAACGTTGGCACTGATTGCGTGCATTAAGAGGTGATTGGTGGGATCTTCTTTAATACCCATCTTCTGAATAACACGTGCCGACATGGGGAAGGCAGAGATACCTGCGGCTCCAACCATCGGATTGATTTTCTTCTTCAGGAACAGATTTAACAGCTTGGCAAACAATACGCCACCGATGGAGTCCATTACAAAGGCAATTAATCCCAGTCCCATGATCAATAAGGTTTTCCAGTTGACGAAGGCCGCAGCCTGCATACTGAATGCAATTGTGATACCAAGCAGTAAAGTAATTAAATTAGCCAGACTGTTCTGTGCCGTATCAGATAAGCTGCCAAGTACACCGCATTCTCTGATTAAATTACCAAACATCAGGAAGCCAACTAAAGCCACGGATTGGGGAGCAATTAAGCCGGCAATAATTGTAACGACAACCGGAAAGATTAATCTGGTTAATTTGGTTACGGACTTCGGATTGTACTCCATGCGTATCATACGTTCTTTTTTGGTAGTAACAAGCTTAACAGCAAAGGGCTGAACAATCGGAACCAATGCCATATACGAGTACGCCGCCACCGCGATGGCACCCATATATTGTGAATTCATGATTTGTGATACCAGAATGGAAGTGGGGCCATCTGCCGCACCGATAATACCGATGGCTGCCGAATCATTAAGTTCGAAGCCGAAAGCGCAGGCAAGCAGAATTGTAAAGAAAATACCAAACTGTGCTGCCCCTCCGAACAGGAACATCTTGGGATTGGACAGCAGCGGACCGAAATCAATCATAGCTCCGATACCGATGAACAGCAGAATCGGCAAAGCCTCCGATGTTTCAATCGTGGTCTCAAACAGCCACTGAATAATACCGTGGGTATTACCGACACCCTCAATGGTCTGATCCAATACGCCGGAAAGCGGAAGGTTTACAAGAATAGCACCGAAGCCCATTGGAAGAAGCAGTGAAGGTTCAAACCCCTTGGCAATTGCCAAATAGATCAATACGGCACCTACCACATACATTACACACTGCTGCCAAGTAATTGCCAATAAGCCTGCCAATAAAAAATCCATAACAAAAGTCCTCCTTAGCATGATTAGTCATTTTAATAAGCACCCTAAATAAATATAGTACAGCATAAGCAAAAGGCATGTACATTTTCAGTAAAACAGTGATCTCATCAGTGAATGACAATTAAATGAAATTGGTTTAATTGTAGCTCATTTTACTACTGTATGTCAATGCTATTCGAAAGATTTTGTATGAATATTTATTATAAAAATCGCATAAAAATCATTTTTTTCATGGTGAAATTGTATAACCGCAAAGGGAGTACTACTGATATATTAACAAAGCAAAATATTTGATATTGTGCATATTGCATAATATAATGGAAAAATATAACAAATAGATGATGGTGTATGTACAATATGACATAAATAATCAAAAGAAGTGTTTCCTATTGCACTATTTAACTAAAAGTGATAGTATTTGATACAAAGCGTTTATTCGCTTAATAAATGAAAAGGAGATGAGCTTATTGAGTTTTGATTTACAGTTTTTCCAAATAGCATCAATTATAATTTCAATCCTTGCCTTTGGTGCAGCCTTCTGGCTCTACAAATGGGTTTCATCACAGCCCTCATCAAATCAGCGTATTGCTGAGGTAAGCAAGCTGATACGTAATGGAGCAAACACATTTTTGGCAAAAGAGTATAGGACCTTGCTTCGCTTTTGCCTTGTGGCAGCAATTATAATATTGGTATTTCTTCCGTCACCAATCTGGAAGGGTGATGTAATTGACAATATTTTAATGGCCGTTTCTTATTTATTTGGTACTGTATTTTCAGGAATTGCCGGTAAGATTGGCATCAGTATTGCAACAATTGCAAATGTGAAAGCAGCAGAAGCTGCAACCAAGGGTATCAAGCCCTCTTTCATGTCAGGTTTTCGCGGAGGAGCTGTCATGGGTATGGCAGTTGTTGGCTCCAGCTTACTTGGCGTAACATTAGTTCTTCTCATTACAGATAATACAACAGCACTGTTAGGCTTCAGCTTTGGTGCAAGCTCCATGGCACTCTTTGCAAAAGCAGGCGGTGGTATTTTTACAAAGACAGCAGATATCAGTGCGGACCTGGTAGGTAAGGTAGAGCTTGGCATTCCGGAGGATGATCCGCGAAATCCGGCCGTTATTGCAGATAATGTTGGCGATAATGTAGGTGACGTAGCCGGTATGGGTGCGGACCTGTTCGATTCCAATGTGGCTTCTATGGCAGCAGCTCTTGTTATGGCGGCGGCTCTTGATTCAGCCACTAAGGGGAATAATATGGCAATGGTATTTTGCTATGCCGCAATTGGTTTGTTTGCTTCCATTGTGGGTGTGTTAACAGCAAAAATGAAAGAGGGTGGAGACCCTACCAGAGCCTTAAACAGCAATACATACGTGACCACAGTGTTGTACGGTGTATTGACAGCAGTAGCGACCTGGGCCTTTGATTTTAACTGGCGTATCTGGGGAGCCAGCGCAATCGGACTTGCGGTAGGTGTGGTTATCGGACTTGCAAGCGATTATTTTACTGATGATAAGAAGCCTCCGGTACATGCAGTTGCCAAGGCCTGTGAATCTGGTCCGGCCTTTACAATCCTGTCCGGTATCTCCTATGGTCTGATGAGTGCGCTTCCTTCTATGATCGGTATCGGTGTTTCAGCTCTTGCAGCCTATAAGCTTTGTTATCCCCTCGGCGGCAGCAATCCGGGGGACTGTGTGGAATATGCGATGTTCGGTATTTCCATGGCGGCGGTTGGTATGCTGTCCATCGTAGGTATGATTATATCCAATGATGCCTATGGTCCTATCGTGGATAATGCCCGAGGCTTGGTTGAGATGGGAAATCTGGGAGATAAAGCCCTTGAAATCACAGACTCTCTGGACAGCGCCGGAAATACCGTAAAGGCGGTAACCAAGGGCTTTGCCATCGGTGCGGCAGGACTTACCGTAATTGCATTGCTGGGAGCCTTCATGAGTGAGGTTAATGCAGGTATTGATGAGATTAATGCAACACTTAAGGCAGGAGAAACAGCCCTGGAGAACATCACCGGCTTTGACATCATCAACCCGGTTGTTTTCTTCGGTTTACTGATTGGTGCCGCAATCCCGGCCCTGTTCTCTGCGATGCTGATGCTTGGTGTTGACCGTAACGCACAGCGTATGGTTGAAGAAATCCACCGTCAGTTCAAGGAAATCCCCGGCTTAAAGGAGGGCAAGGAGGGTGTTAAGCCCGAATATGATAAATGCATTGAAATTGCAACTACGGGAGCGATCAAGGAATTAATTCCAGCCGGTTTAATGGTAATCCTTGCAACCTTAGCGGTAGGCTTTATCGGCGGGGTACAAGCAGTAGGCGGTTTTATCACCGGTAATATTCTTAGCGGTCTGCTGTTTGCCTTATTCATGTCCAATTCCGGAGGACTTTGGGATAATACGAAGAAATATATTGAGGCAGGACATCATGGCGGCAAGAATTCACCCGCTCATAAATCCGGCGTTGTTGGTGATACCGTAGGCGATCCCTTCAAGGATACCGCAGGTCCATCCATTAATACACAGATTACGGTAGTATCCCTGGTAGCATCCTTAACAGCTACCATATTCCTGACAATCAATCTTTTCGGTTAATATTCTTAAATCGAAGAGTCCGGAGCTATTATAAAAATTAATATCAGGTATGATAAAGTCAGGATAGTGTTTGGCTCACAATAAGAGCTGTACCATTATCCTGGCTTTATT
Source organism: Bacillota bacterium (assembly GCA_023407175.1). Next base: position 464,237 of record JAEYMU010000012.1, on the reverse strand, counting down.
TTTTTGCGTAGCCTCCTGCTTATACCGGGTTGTCAACACTTGGATTATGATGTATAATATAACATAGTCACTATATCTTGTATTGGAATGATAATACAATGATAAATATAGCACATGCAGAATGTTATTCATATCGTACCGATAGATTAATCCACCGGAGTCCGGATAACCTGGGAGAGAGGTTCTTATCCGGAAGGAAATGAGGACAGGCAATGAATAAGAAGCTTCTTTCTATAGGAATGATACTTATGGTGATACTTTTGTCCGGCTGCAGTACAGCCGGCAGCTATTATAAAGACGGAAAGAAAAGCTTTGAAAGCGGAGATTATGAGAAGGCAGCCGAGAGCTTTGATAAAGCAATTACTGCCAATCCAAACCGTGCACAATATTACGTTGATTATGGACTCGCCTTGGTTGCACTTGGAAAGTATGAGGATGCGATTGCGGAATTTGACCATGCATATATGGATAAGGATATGTCTATCATCCGCGAAAATAATAAAAGAGCACTGCGGGGAAAAGGAATCGCTTATTATCATATGCAGGATTATAAAAAGGCGGTCAAGGAATTTAAGAACGCACTTAAAATAGATGAATTACCGGAGCTTGATGTGGACATATTGTATTACATGGGCAGTTCCTACCGTTCCATCGGGTCATATCAGAAAGCCATTGATGCATATACAGAGATTCTTGCAGGTAATAAGAACAACGCACAGGCTTATGCGCAGCGGGCCTACTGTTATCAGTGCCTTGCTATGTACCAGGAAGGGCTGGCGGATTATGACAGTGCGATTTCATTAGAGCCTGATAATTTTGATTATTACTTTGGAAAATATAATTTGTTGATAGGCCAGGGAGATTTGAATAGTGCCAAGCAGGCACTCCAAAAGGCTTCAGATATTAAGGCCGGCACAGAGGAAGATAAATATAATCTGGCAAAGCTTCATTATTATCAGGAGAATTATGATACAGCACTATCTGAATTGGAAAGCAGTTCTCAGGCAGGAATTTATGAAGCATATTACTACCTCGGAGAAATTTATCGGATACAGAAGGATTATACAAAGGCGGTTTATTATTATGAAAACTATATTAAAGCCGGTGAAGTAACAACTCCCAATGTATACAATCAAATCGCTGTCTGCCTGATCAAGACAGGCGATGATAAAAAAGCATTGGAGTATCTGAAGACCGGTATTGCATTTAATGATGCGGGTACACTTAAGGTTTTAGCAAAGAACGAGATCATCGCCTATGAAGGACTTGGAGATTTTGAGACTGCGAAGGAAAAGCTGAATGAATATCTGGAGAGCTATCCGGAGGATGAGGCGGCTGTCAGAGAAGCGCAGTTTATTGATACCCGCTTGATACAGTAAGTTATAGAAAGATAATCATTGGCAATGCATAGATGCTGGAACAAGGAAATAGACAGGAGACGGATATGACACAGATGTATGATATAAAGGAAGAGGAGGAGCGCTTTGTTCTGGTAGGGGTGGCTTCCTCTGAAAGTGATGATACGCCGGAGTCTCTGGAGGAATTGGAGGAGCTGGCAGCTACGGCAGGTGCAGTGACGCTGGGCAAACTCATACAAAATAGAGAAAGCGTCCATCCTGGTACCTACATTGGCAAGGGCAAGATCGAAGAAGTAAAAGAACTGGCAATTAAGACAGGCGCAACAGGAGTTGTCTGTGATGACGAGCTTTCGCCGGCGCAGCTTAAAAATCTGGAGGATGCGCTGCAGATGAAGGTTTTGGACCGAACGGTGATCATTCTGGACATTTTTGCAAAAAGGGCTTCTACCAGAGAAGGGAAAATACAGGTGGAGCTGGCACAGCTAAGATACCGTTCCACCAGGCTGATTGGCTTGCGTAATTCGTTATCAAGACTCGGCGGAGGAATTGGAACCAGAGGTCCTGGTGAGAAGAAGCTTGAGGTAGACCGGCGATTGATTAAAGATAGGATCACCCTGCTTAAGCAGGAGTTAAATGAGGTGAAGCAGAACAGAGAGACTGCAAGAAGTCTGCGCAGCAAGAACCGGGTACCCGTGGTTGCTATTGTCGGCTATACCAATGCGGGCAAATCCACCTTACTTAACTATCTGACGAATGCGGGAGTGCTGGAGGAGGATAAGCTCTTTGCCACCCTTGATCCGACTACAAGAAATCTTGCCCTGGAAAGCGGACAGCAGATACTTTTTACCGATACGGTAGGCTTTATTCGAAAGCTTCCGCATCATCTGGTTGAATCCTTTAAAAGTACGTTGGAGGAGGCCAAATATTCAGATATTATACTGCATGTAGTAGATAGCTCCAACCCGGATGTGGAACGGCAGATGCATATTGTTTATGAGACGCTAAGCAATCTCGGAATTCAGGATAAGGTTATTATAACGGCCTTCAATAAGCAGGATAAGCCCGAAGCGGAAAAGCAGATCAGGGATTTTAAAGCAGATTATACCATCAAGATATCGGCTAAGACGGGAAAGGATATCGATAAGCTGCTGGAATTAATCGAGAAGATTTTGAATGAACGAAAGATTTTAGTAGAGCGGGTATTTTCTTATGAAGAAGCCGGAAAGATACAGATCATCAGAAAATATGGACAGCTTTTGGAGGAAGAATACCGGCAGGAGGGTATCTATGTCAAGGCATATGTACCAAAGGATATTTTCCAGAGTCTTTCTTAAAGAATCGTAAGGCTTGTTTCTTAGAAATGTAAGGCTTATTTCTTAAAGAAACAGAGGGCGGAAAAGCCGAATAGGGCCTGTATATCGGCTATTTACACAGGAAACTTTATAGGTCTTAATTACTAATGCTAATACTAGATATAGTGCTGATGAAAAAAATATCACATATATCTAGTATTTTTGTATTGACTATCATGGTGTTTTCTGGTACTATTAGAACATGAATTTATCTCAAGTCAAACGGCTAGGAGAAAAGAGGGAAGGGAGTCCATTACATATGATTAATGTAATTAAAAGAGATGGTCAGGTTACGGAATTTAACCTGAAGAAAATCAGCGAAGCTATTACAAAAGCCTTCAAAGCAACACAGAAGTTTTATACAGAGGAGATTATCAGCTTACTGGCACTTCGCGTAACATCTGATTTTCAAAGTAAGATCAAGGACGAGACAATACATGTGGAGGATATACAGGACAGTGTAGAAAATGTACTGGAGCAAACCGGTTATACAGATGTAGCGAAGGCTTATATCTTATACCGTAAAAATAGAGAAAAGATCCGTAACATGAAGTCTACGATTCTGGATTATAAGGAGATCGTAAACAGTTATGTGCAGGAAGAGGACTGGAGAGTAAAGGAGAATTCAACCGTAACCTATTCCGTAGGCGGACTTATTTTACACAATTCCGGTTCAATTACGGCAAACTATTGGCTGTCTGAGATATACGATGAGGAGATTGCGAATGCGCACCGCAATGCGGATATTCATTTACACGATTTGTCCATGCTGACCGGATACTGCGCAGGCTGGTCACTAAAGCAGTTAATCAAGGAAGGACTCGGAGGAATTCCCGGTAAGATAACCTCTTCCCCGGCAAGCCATCTTTCCACCCTGTGTAACCAGATGGTAAATTTCCTTGGAATTATGCAGAATGAATGGGCTGGCGCACAGGCATTTTCCTCCTTTGATACCTATCTGGCACCCTTTGTCAAGATTGATGATCTGTCCTATCGGGAAGTAAAGCAATGCATTCAATCCTTTATTTATGGTGTAAACACACCGAGCCGTTGGGGAACACAGGCACCGTTCTCGAATATTACACTTGACTGGACGGTTCCGAATGACCTTGCCGAGCTGCCCTGTATCATCGGCGGCAAGGAGGTTGATTTCAAATATAAGGATTGTAAGAAGGAAATGGATATGGTGAATAAGGCATTTATCGAGATTATGATTGAAGGTGATGCCAACGGCAGAGGCTTCCAATATCCGATTCCCACCTATTCCATTACAAACGATTTTGACTGGTCAGATACAGAGAATAACCGTCTGTTATTTGAAATGACTGCAAAATACGGTACACCCTATTTCTCCAATTATATCAATAGCGACATGGAGCCCAGTGATGTCCGCTCCATGTGCTGCAGACTTCGTCTGGATTTAAGAGAGCTTCGTAAAAAGACCGGAGGATTCTTTGGTTCCGGTGAAAGCACCGGTTCCGTGGGCGTTGTTACGATTAATATGCCAAGAATTGCTTATCTGGCAGCGGATGAGAAGGAATTTTTCTTACGTCTGGACCATATGATGGATATATCCGCACGTTCCCTGAAGGTAAAGCGGGGTGTTATTACAAAGCTTTTGAATGAAGGCTTATATCCTTATACCAAGCGCTACCTGGGTTCCTTTGAAAGCCATTTCTCCACAATTGGTCTGATTGGTATGAATGAAGTCGGTCTGAATGCAAAATGGCTTGGCAGGGATATGACGGATACAAAAACCAAGGAATTTGCAATTAAAACCTTAAATCATATGAGAGAGCGTCTCTCCGATTATCAGGAGTTGTACGGCGATCTCTATAACCTGGAGGCAACACCGGCAGAATCTACGACCTACCGTCTGGCTAAGCATGACAGAAAGCGCTGGCCGGATATTAAGACAGCCGGTAAGCAGGGTGATACCCCTTATTATACCAATAGCTCACATCTGCCTGTTGGATATACGGAGGATATCTTTGAAGCGCTGGATATCCAGGATGAGCTTCAGACGCTTTATACCTCCGGTACCGTATTCCATGCTTTCCTTGGCGAGAAGCTGACGGATTGGGAGTCGGCTGCCAAGCTGGTACGTACTATTGCCAGCAATTATAAGCTTCCGTACTACACCCTGTCACCAACCTATTCTGTATGCAAGACACATGGTTATCTGACCGGGGAACAGCATACCTGTCCGCATTGCGGTGAGAAATCGGAGGTTTACAGCCGTATCACAGGCTATTACCGTCCGGTTCAGAACTGGAATGAAGGGAAGATACAGGAATTCAAGAACCGTAAGATATACAGACCTCAAAAGTTCAGAGTTATGCCGGAGCAGAAGACCCAAAAGGTATCGGAAGCAGCAGAGGATGCAGTACAAATGGTGGACGGACTGTATTTGTTTACCACCAAGACCTGCCCTAATTGCCGTATGGCCAAGGAATATCTGAAGGACAGCAACTATGCTGTTGTGGATGCAGAGGAAAATCCGGAACTTGCAAAAGAGTTCAGTATCCTCCAGGCACCAACCCTTGTGGAGATTAAGGATGGTACTGCAAAGAAGTATGTAAATGCTTCTAATATTAAGCGTTTTGCGCAGGAGCAGCTGGTCTGCCTGCAATAACAAAGAAACAGAGAGTCAATATAGTCCTATCCATGAGAGATATGAGATGTTTATTGGACAAAGGGATAGGACGTTAGATCGAATAAATAATTGCTTGCAAGTATAACTGACATAGAATATCCGTACCAGACTGGATGAAATATCCGGACAGAGTACGGATATTTTATGTCAATAAATAAAACGTTACTGTTCACTCCCCTGCAAAAAGCAGCAGCTTCGTGAACAATAACACGCTTCACGATGCACACAAAACGCAAAAACAGCGTTTTGGTGCTGCAAGGATCATATCGGGGGAGATTTCCGCATTTTACAGCTCGTATTTGGGCATGTCTCACAGTTATGCTCTGCAAAAAAATCATTTTCGTTCTTTGATAGCTCAAAAATAGCACAGTAGGATTTTAATGGTTGAAACATAAAGCCATCAGTTATTTTAAGCTGAAGCGAATTCCCGGCATCCAGAGCATCGAAGGCAGTTCGCTGCATCTCCATCGGGATGTCGTTCGGTGCTTCATGCCGGCATTTAATTCCTACTTTTCTTTTTTGACACAGCTGGTGGATTACCTCGATTACCTCAGGTTCAAAATTAGACATACTGTTAACCGACATAGTATCCGCCAGCATACCCTTCAGATAATCCCCATTCTCAAAACAGGTGCTGATATAGGAATCTACCTCTTCCCCAAGCGTAAGGATACAAAAAAGTACTTCGGTATGCTCGTCCATCCTTCCAAAGGTTAAGGCAGCCAGAGGATATATTTTATCCTTAAGCTCGTCCTGTACTTCCTGGAAGGAAGCAAGCATTTCCTGATAGATGGGGCTGTCCTCCCTGCAATCCAGCAGGCGGAACACCTCCCGTTGATTGAAGCGGATGGTTTTACCCTTGCAGACTGTGATTTCCTTCATGACACCATTCCTTTGGGATTAATTTTAATTACTATGTTATACGGTGTGCTTCCAAATTACAAGTACCAACCTGTTTACCGGTAAAGTGCTTCCAGATATGCTCTGGCGGATTTTGCCGCATCACTGGCATTGGAGGTATAGGCATCGGCTCCGACGGAATCGGCAAAGGCCTGATTTACCGGAGCGCCCCCAATCATAATGTGATATTTTTCCCTAAGCCCTGATTTTTTAAATTCCTCGATTACATCCCCGATTCCCGGCATGGTTGTAGTAAGCAGGCTGGAGATGCATACGATATCTGCGCCTAGCTCCTCTGCCTTTGCTACAAAGGTGGTGTCTGGGACATTGACTCCCAGATCATAAACAGTGGCTCCAATTCCTTTCAGCATAATGGCAACTAAATTTTTACCGATATCATGTAAATCACCCTTCACAGTTCCGATAATAATTTTACCGAGAGGCTTTATTCCGGTTGCAATAAGCAGCGGCTCCAGCAGATTAAGTCCGGCTGTCAAAGCTCTTGCAGCTACCAGCATTTCAGGAATATAAATTTTGTTGTTTTTAAAATTATCTCCCACAATTTCCATTGCTGATACTAAACCTTCATTTAAAATTCTTTCCGTAGGAATACCTTCATCAATTCCATGATTTACAAGTTCCTTTACCTGTTTTATTTTGCCTTTTTGCACGGCAAGTGATAATTCTTCAAAATTCATAGACTGCCTCCTTTATCGCTCCTGTTTTGAGGTTTTATCTTGACATATTCTTCTCTTAATATTATATATTAAATATGTATGAATTGTATGTTATATAATACTTATATCTAGTTATCATAAAAACAGAAAGGAAGATTGTTTTGAAAAAAATGAATGCAGAAACGACTGATAATAAAACCTTTACCGCAAAAGAGAATTTTAAGGCGGCTCTTTCCAGAAAGCCCATACAATGGCTTCCGAATAAAAATGATTACATAGCCTTTTCACCAAGGATACTTCCGGAAAATGCAGCACGCCTTCTGGTTAATGAGGAAGTGACAATAGGGGCGGGAGAGCAAAGGAGTGGAAAGGATATGTTTGGCGTGGAATGGACTTATGTTCCGGAAGCAATGGGTGCAACCGTAAAGCCAGGTGATCCTTTTTTAAAGGATATTTTTGAGTGGAAAGAAAAAATTGTCTGGCCGGATATTGAGACCTGGGACTGGGAGGCAAGTGTAAAAAATAATCAGCATTTTTTTAAGGAACACTCGGATAAATTCATCTGTATTACGATCTTAAGCAGCTTTTTTGAACGGCTGGTTTCTTTTCTTGATTTTGAAAATGCATGTATCGCATTAATTCTGGAAGAGGAAAAAGAAGAAGTACATGCTTTATTTGAAAGGCTTTGTGAGCTTTATGAGGCAATTATTCTGAAGTTAAAGCTTTCCTATAGCCCGGATATGATTGAATTACATGATGATTGGAGCTCTCAAAGAAGTCCTTTCTTTTCCCTTGAAACCTGCAGAGAAATGATTACTCCATATTTAAAGCGTATGGTTGACTTTTGCCATAAGCATGGAATGTATTTTCAGCTGCACAGTTGTGGAAGCAATGAAGCACTCATTCCGGCGATGATAGAGGCAGGTGTTGATTTATGGGTTCCGCAGTTTAACGCAAACAATCTTTATGAGATTCGCCAAAAATACGGGGATAGGCTTACGGTCGCCGCCCGTAAAATGCTTATCCCTGATATGGCTGTGGAAAATGTATTTGAAACAATGGATGAATTTTTTGAGAATATACATACAAGCCTGAAGGAAAAGCCCATACTGTTCCTGGATGCTTTCCCCTCGAAGGAAACAGAGGCTTATTTTCATAATAAGTTTTACTCCTGCTGCCAAATGGATTGAAACAGGTAAATTACATGTTGCCTTGACCCGCTCAGTAGGGTACAATATTGAGTATATAAGGTATGGAGGAAAACCCTCCAAAAAACGGAGGAAAAATCCTCCATAAAACGGAGGATTGGTATGAGTCTGGCAGATCGTATATTTATTGATATGTGTAAGGATATATTAGAAAATGGTGTGAGTACCGAGGGTGAGAAGGTCAGACCAAAATGGGAGGATGGCTCCTTTGCCTACACGATTAAGAAATTTGGAGTAGTTAACCGTTATGATTTGTCAAAGGAATTTCCCATACTGACACTGCGTAAATCACCCTTCGTTGCTCCGATTGATGAGATATTATGGATATGGCAGAAAAAGTCCAACAATGTGCATGACTTGAACAGCCATATTTGGGATAGTTGGGCAGATGAAGCAGGTTCCATAGGCAAGGCCTACGGATATCAGTTGGGGGTAAAGCACAAATATAGGGAAGGCGAGATGGACCAGGTTGACCGGGTTATCTATGACCTGAAGAATAATCCTTACAGCAGGAGGATTATGACGAATATTTATGTCCATCAGGATTTGCATGAGATGAATTTATATCCCTGCGCCTACAGCATGACCTTTAATGTTACAAAGAAGAAGGACAGTGAGCAGCTGGTGCTGAATGCGATTTTGAACCAGCGCTCCAATGATATCCTTGCTGCGAATTGCTGGAATGTAAGCCAATATGCGGTTCTTGTCCATATGCTGGCACAGGTGTGCGGTTATGCAGTGGGAGAATTGGTGCATGTTGTTGCGGATGCCCATATTTATGACAGGCATATACCAATTATCAAGGAATTGATTGAAAGACCGGCTTACGAGGCGCCGGGCTTTTGGATCAATCCGGAAGTTAAGGATTTCTATCAGTTTACGGTAGAGGATTTTAAACTGCTCGACTACAAATGCGGACCCAAGGTCGAGAAAATCCCTGTTGCGGTATAAGAAGGCATAAGATGATGTTCAAAAATACAGGATATGAAAAAAGGAAGGGGATACATAGCATGAATTTAATCGTAGCTGTGGATAAAAACTGGGCGATTGGCTTTCAGAACCAGCTTTTGGTTAAAATTCCGGCAGATCAGCGTTTCTTTCGGGAGGAAACCACAGGGAAAGCTGTTATCATGGGAAGAAGTACACTGGAGAGCTTTCCTGGAGGCCTGCCCTTAAAAAACAGGACCAATATAGTAATAACAAAAAAGATGGATTATAAGGTAAGTGATGCTATTGTTGTACACAGTATTGAAGAAGCGGTGGAGGCTGCCAAAGGCTTTAAAGCAGATGATATCTATGTAATCGGAGGTGCCAGTGTATACAAGCAAATGCTGCCCTACTGCAATACCGCCCATATTACCAAGATTGATTATGCTTATCAGGCCGATACCTATTTCCCGAAGCTGGACGAGCTTAAGGATTGGGTTCTGGCCGAGGAATCTGAGGAGCAGACCTATTATGATCTTACCTATACCTTTTGCAGGTATGAGAGGTGTTAATATAAGTTATCAGAAGCGCTTTATGCTTCTGATAAAAGGCGCGACTTGTGCGCCGTGCATCTTGATGATTGGAACAGGTATTGTTCCGATCATATAAAATATCTATGGATACTTATGAAATACCTATGAATTCTTAAAAAATACTTGAAAAATTCCGGAAGTAAGACTACTATTAAGGGGTATAAAAATTGGTAGCAGGGCATGGGTTTTGTGCTGGAAGTTGGTGCTCCATGCAGCTTACGAAGAATGAAATGGGAAAAAGGAAGGATGATAAAATGCTAAACATTAAAATTGAGATGACGAAGAACCCAAAGGTATTACCCGGAGCAGATAATCCTTTGAAATTTGGTACGATCTTTACGGATCATATGTTCATTATGAATTATGAGACGGGAAAAGGATGGTATGATCCGCGTATTATACCCTATCAGCCACTCAATTTGGAGCCTTCCGCCATGGTATTTCATTATGGACAGGAGATGTTTGAAGGTCTGAAGGCTTATAAAGCAGCCGATGGCAGAACTTTATTATTCCGCCCGAATAAAAACATAGAAAGAGCAAATAAAACAAACCGCAGAATCTGTATTCCGGAGATACCTGAGGAGGATTTCCTTCAGGCGATCAAAGCTGTAGTAAAGGTGGACGAGGCCTGGATTCCTACCAAGGAGGGGACATCACTTTATATCAGACCCTTCATTATTGCTACCGATCCTTACCTGGGGGTTCGTCCCTCTGATAAGTATTTGTTCCTTATCATTTTGTCCCCGGTTGGAGCATATTATCCCGAGGGACTTAATCCGGTGAAGATATGGATTGAGGATGAGTATGTGCGGGCAGTCAAGGGAGGTATCGGTGAGGCAAAGGTTGGAGCAAATTATGTGGCTTCCCTGAAATCCCAGGTAAAAGCCCATGACGAGGGATATTCCCAGGTGCTATGGCTGGATGGTGTTCATCGCAAATATATTGAGGAAGTCGGAGCCATGAATATCTTTTTCAAGATCAATGGAACCGTAGTAACTCCTGAATTAAACGGAAGCATTCTGCCGGGTGTTACCAGAGATTCCGTCCTGGAATTGTGCAGGCAGTGGGGCTTACCGACTGAGGAGCGCAAGATTTCCATTGATGAAATATATGAGGCAGCGCAGAACGGAACCCTGGACGAGGTATGGGGGACTGGAACAGCCGCAGTTATCTCACCGGTGGGACAGCTTCGCTGGGAAAGCCATATCATGCAGGTACAGGATGGCGGTATCGGACCGGTCAGCCAGAAGCTTTATGATACCATCACAGGAATCCAGTTGGGGAAAATCGAAGATGCAAACCATTGGATTGTGGAGGTAGTGTGAAAATAAAGAGCAATGTTCACACAGCAAATTTGTGCTGCCGCCCAAATTCGCGGGTTATGGCAGAATAGATGTTTGTATGAATAATGTCTCGCATAAATCGAGGAGCTATATGAAAAACATAATTTATATGTCATAGATATAAAATAAAATTAGGAGGTATTGGATGAATCAAATGTACGCGGAAGCGGGAGTCAAGAGAAAGGATACACCGTCTACCATGGCACTTCGGGTACTCTTGGTCTTAGGAATTGTGGTAGGTGTATTACTTATGCTGTTGGGGTCCTTTTTTACATTCATTGGACTGGCATTGGCTGCAATACTGATTTTTCTGTATCCAAGGCTCAATGTGGAATATGAATATGTATTTGTTGACGGACAGATTGATTTTGACCGTATATCTGGCAAATCAAAACGTAAGACGCTGCTTCGAGTTGATATGGAGCAGGTCGAAATCGTTGCGCAGCAGGGATCACATGCTCTGGACAGCTATACGCATATCAAAAGTGACTTGAAGGATTTTTCATCGGGCAGCAAGGACAGCAGACCCTATATTATTATGGCTAATATTGAGAACAGGAAATGCCGCATAGCCTTTGAGCCCACTGAAAAAATGCTTTCTTTAATGAAGCAGAAGAGCCCAAGAAAGATATCGCAGATCTAATAATATAAGAGCTTTACAGATGGAGGATGTCTTAAAATGTCTTGTCAAAAGAACATTTTAAGCATCCTTTTGGCTTACTTTTTATTACATTTATTCGTGGTTGACAAGGCAGGATTAATTGGTTATACTTTTAAAAATCAATTTTAAACAAGAAAGTGAGGAGATTATCAAAATGGGAAAAATAATCGGTGAAGGAATTACATTTGATGATGTACTTTTAGTACCTGCTTATTCAGAGTTAATACCTAATCAAGTGGACCTGACAACATACCTGACAAAAACGATTAAGCTGAATATTCCGTTAATGAGTGCCGGGATGGATACTGTAACAGAGAACCGGATGGCAATCGCTATGGCAAGACAGGGAGGCATCGGAGTTATCCATAAGAACATGTCGATTGAGGAGCAGGCGGACGAGGTAGACAAAGTAAAACGATCAGAGAATGGTGTTATCACCGATCCCTTTTATTTATCTCCGGAGCATACCCTACAGGATGCAAATGAAGTAATGGCAAAGTACAGAATATCCGGTGTACCCATTGTAGTAAACGGCAAGAAATTAGTCGGAATTATTACAAACCGTGATTTGAAATTTGAAACCGATTTCTCCAAGAAAATCAAGGAGTCAATGACCTCTGAAGGGCTGATTACAGCGAAGGAAGGAATTACCCTGGAGGAAGCGAAGAAGATTCTTGCCACAGCAAGGAAGGAGAAGCTGCCGCTGGTTGATGATGAGGGAAACCTGAAGGGACTCATCACCATCAAGGACATTGAGAAACAGATTAAATACCCGTTATCGGCAAAGGATGAACAGGGCCGTCTGTTATGTGCTGCCGGAGTCGGGATTACGAATAATATTATGGAGCGTGTGGATGCCCTGGTAAGGGCTAAGGTAGATGCAATTGTGATCGATACTGCCCATGGACATTCACGCAATGTTATCAATACGGTGAAATCCGTCCGAGAGGCCTATTCCAAGCTCCAGATTATCGCAGGTAATGTGGCAACCGGAGAGGCAACCGAGGAATTAATCAAAGCTGGTGTAGATGCCGTAAAGGTTGGTATCGGCCCCGGCTCCATTTGTACCACCCGTGTTGTGGCTGGAATCGGTGTTCCGCAGATAACCGCGATTATGGACTGCTATGCGGCGGCTAAGAAATACGGCGTCCCGATCATCGGCGACGGTGGAATTAAATATTCCGGAGATATCACAAAGGCAATTGCTGCCGGTGCCAATGTATGTATGATGGGAAGCATATTTGCAGGCTGTGATGAAAGTCCCGGAACCTTCGAGCTTTTCCAGGGAAGAAAGTATAAGGTATACCGCGGAATGGGCTCTATTGCCGCGATGGAAAACGGAAGCAAGGACCGTTATTTCCAGTCGGATGCCAAGAAGCTGGTGCCTGAGGGTGTAGAGGGTCGTGTAGCCTATAAGGGAACGGTAGAGGATACCGTATTCCAGTTGATTGGTGGTCTTAGATCCGGTATGGGCTATTGCGGAGCTAAGGATATTGTCACTCTTCAGGACAGTGCCAAATTCGTAAAGATTTCAGCAGCCTCCTTAAAGGAAAGCCATCCCCACGACATCCATATCACGAAGGAAGCTCCGAACTACAGTGTAGAAGAATAATGAATAAAATAAAGTGCAGCAGGGAATATTCTTTGAAGATTTTCCTGCTGCTTTTGCGTTATATCCGTATAGGAGTCCATATGCTATAATGAGAGAAAGCACGCAGTGTTTTCGAGTTTGGCTTTGAATAGTTACAAAAAATAATATACGTTCAGGAACTTCCTGCTTCGTAATAATACGTGGGTGAGAAAATGAAAAGAATACTATCTAAGCAAGAATGGCTAAGAAGAAAGCGCATGAAAAGAATGGCGGCACGAACTGTCGCCGTATTGATTATGGTAACCATTGTATTGGGGATAGGGCTTCTGGCGATGAAGGTTTATTCAGAGCATTTTGCCTCTAACAACATAGGAAAGGAGACAATTACCAGAAGCTTATCCAATGGAACGGTGATTAAAACAGAGTATCTGACACCCAATCCATATTCGAGGCCGCAGACGAGGCTGAAGCGGATTAAGGGGGTCGTTGTCCATTATACGGCCAACCCGGGGTCAACGGCAGAAAATAACCGGAGTTATTTTGAAGGTTTGGCGCAGAAGCAGACAACCTCTGCCAGCAGTCATTATATCATCGGCCTGGAAGGTGAAATTGTTCAATGCATTCCGCTCACAGAAATATCCTATGCCTCGAATAACAGGAATGATGACACTGTATCAATAGAATGCTGCCATCCGGACAAGACAGGCCAATTTACCGGGGAAACCTATGAATCACTGGTTTCTCTGGTTGCAGCGCTCTGTGTTGAATTTAATCTGGATAAAAAGGATGTGATCAGACATTATGACGTGACAGGAAAGCTTTGTCCATTATATTATGTAGAGCATGAGGATGCTTGGAAGGCCTTCCTTGAGGATGTGGTAAAGGAGATCCCCAAATATAAAGAACAAGCCCCGACGTAAGCAGACGTAAAGGTCTGATATCTTTGGTTATCAAAATGGTATGAGGCAAAAATCCATAAGCCGTAAGAAAAATAGAGGAAAAGGGTGTATCAAAAGTCAATTATCAATGACTTTTTGAGCACCCTTCTATCGTTTATCTTTTCTGTTAATGCGCCGGAATTATATTAGTATTTACTTCCTGCAATTTGAACCTTGATGATGTTGGTGGTGCCGGACATTCCAAGGGGAACACCTGCCGTAAGAACAGCCATTTCACCGTCTTCCAAGTAACCGGCTGCTTCAACTGCCTGAACTGCGTGCTCGAACAGCTCGAAGGTATCATGCTCCACCTTAATCAGGAGAGGGGTAACACCCCAGGATAGATTTAACTGCCGGCATACGACAGGATCAGTGGTGCAGCCCAGTATCTGGCAGGCCGGACGATAGCGGGAGATAATACGGGCTGTTTTGCCGGAGGTGGTTACGGTGATGATCATTTTGGCGTTCAAGTCATGTGCGGTGGTAACGGTGGCACGGGAGATGGCATCCGTGATATCGGGCTCTGTGCAGGCGTCCAGAATCCGGAAGCGTTTCTTGTAATCAATATCTGCTTCAGCGCGCTGGGCAATTCGAACCATCGTCTTTACAGCCTCCACCGGATAATTACCGGCAGCGGTTTCACCGGACAGCATAATAGCGCTGGTGCCGTCATAAATCGCATTTGCCACATCGGTGGTCTCAGCTCTGGTCGGCCTGGGATTTTTCATCATGGAATCTAACATCTGAGTGGCTGTAATTACCTGCTTGTTACTGTTATAAACCTTCTTAATAATCATCTTCTGGATAACCGGAACTTCTTCGTAGGGAATTTCAACGCCCATATCTCCCCGGGCAATCATGATGGCATCTGCGGCGTTGATAATGTCGTCAATATTTTGAACACCCTGGAAATTCTCAATCTTGGCAACAATCTTGGTTTTGGAATTATGCTTATTAAGCATTTTGCGGATTTCCTTGATATCATCGGCAGTTCTTACAAAGGAAGCGGCAATAAAATCAAACTGCTGGGTAATTCCAAAAAGGATATCCTCCCGGTCCTTATCGCTGATGAAGGGCATGGTTAATTCAACACCGGGAACATTTACACCCTTTCGGTTGGAGATACTTCCATTATTTTTTACCGTACAGATAATATCAGTGTCTGTGACCTCCTCAACAACTGTTTCGATCAGACCGTCATCGATCAGGATTTTATTTCCTACCTCAATGTCGTAAATCAAATTGGGATAGCTGATGGAAACCTGAGTTTCATCTCCCTCCACATCTCTGGTGGTCAGGATAAAGGTCTGCCCTTCCTTTAGATTAACCTTCTTATTATCCTTGAAGGTACCAATCCGTATTTCAGGGCCCTTTGTATCCAGCAGGGTAGCAATGGGAAGTCCAAGCTCCTCACGCAGCTTTTCCACCTTCTTCAATCTTGCAAGGTGCTCCTCATGATCCGAGTGAGAGAAGTTAAAACGGGCAACATCCATTCCGGAAAGCATGAGCTCCCTTAACACACTGTCTTTGTCGGTGGCAGGACCAAGTGTACATATAATTTTTGTCTTTCTCATATAAAGCTCCAATCTGCTGCCATGCAGCGTTCCATCATTTATTCGGTATGATCGCCATATTAAAGCCATCATATCATATCGGGAGGGTAAATCAATATGCCAATAATTACAGTTTTAACCCCTTATTTTTACGATATTTTATGCTAAAGTGCTTTCTCTTAACGAAATAAACAAGGAGAAAGGCAAAGCAGAATAAAAGAACCGTTAAAATAATCAATAAGGCACAGTGCATAAAGAAGGTATCCGGCAAAATATTAATCACCGGATCGGTGACAGGGTCAAACAGCCAGTCATTATTGTTGAAAAAGATTTTATGAAACAGAATAAAGGTATGATCAAAATCAATACTCATGAATAGGCCAAGGAGCAGGGGGAGTACAATTGCTGTGATGGCTGAGACCAGCAGATAGCTGTAATCCTTGATTTTGGATTTGTATATGATAATGATAATCCCTAAGATAAGGGTGATAGCACCGAGAATGTAAAAATCGGTAAACAGTGTTTTAACCTCTGCAAAGTGGCTAAGCCCGCTTTCCGAGGCGGTTAGGGTAGGGAATACCAAGGGCCCGTGAAAAAACGGAGAAGAGTAGTCAATCAGGGCATTATAATTCTTGATAATTTCATCCCGGACAAAGCCAGAGGTCGCTTCAATATGCAATAGCTTGATATCCATGTAATACAGCGGCCTGAAATTAACCGTGAATACTACTCCGATGGAAATAAATAAAAGTGTAAATACAATACCAATCAATAAATCTGTAATTTTAAAACGTCTCATATAAAATCTCCTTAAGGATAGAGTTTCAAAGGCATTATAGTATAATTTGCACATAAATGCAACAGTATTTCTATCGCTTTTGAACATAGTTCGCTTGGCACGAAGTGCCTTATCATAATTGCCTGCAATTATGATATATTAGCAATTAAGATAAGATACATAAGTAAATCTTGATTGAAAACCGGAATACGTTAGTGTAAAATTTTTAGTGGATTATTATGAGGTTTGAAAGGAGAAAAGGAGATTGACCATGAGAGCATTGATCAGTGTATCGGACAAAACAGGTATTGTAGAGCTTGCCAAGGAATTGGTTGCTTTGGGGATTGAGATTATATCAACGGGAGGAACCTACGGCAAATTAAAGGAGGCAGGAGTTCCTGCAATTGAGATTTCAGAATTGACCGGATTTCCTGAGTGCCTGGACGGTCGTGTAAAGACTCTGCATCCTGCGGTACATGCCGGACTGCTGGCCATGAGAAGCAACCCTTCCCATATGAAACAGCTGGCAGATTTAAAAATAGATACCATCGATCTGGTTGTGGTTAATTTGTATCCCTTTAAGGCAACCATCCTTAAGGATAATGTTACCAGGGCGGAAGCAGTGGAGAATATCGATATCGGCGGGCCCACCATGCTTCGTTCCGCAGCAAAGAATTATCAGGATGTTGCAGTGGTAGTTGATCCAAGGGATTATGAGAAGGTCCTGACAGAGCTGAAGGAAAATAAACAGGTTTCACTGGATACCAAATTCTATCTGATGCAGAAGGTGTTTATGCATACCTCCTCCTATGATACCCTGATTGCTGATTATTTAAAGAAGCAGAGGGAGGATAAGGAGCTTCCTGAAACCTTAACGCTGACCTTTGAGAAGGTTCAGGACATGAGATACGGTGAGAATCCTCACCAGGCGGCAGCCTTCTACCGTGAGATTGGCAAGAAGAAGGGGTCCATTACCGATGCAGTTCAGCTGCATGGTAAGGAGCTATCCTTTAATAATATCAATGATACGAACGGAGCCCTGGAGCTTCTTAAGGAATTTACGGAGCCGACGGTGGTTGCCTGCAAGCATGGCAATCCTTGCGGAGTAGGAAGTGCAGAGAATATTTATGATGCCTGGAAGAAGGCTTATGCAGCGGATAAAACCTCAATCTTTGGCGGTATTGTGGTAATCAACCGGGAGGTTACCAAAGAGATGGCAGAGGAAATGAAGGAGATTTTCCTTGAGGTGGTCGTAGCACCCTCCTATGAGAAGGAGGCTCTGGAACTTCTGACCATCAAGAAGAATATCAGACTGCTTGAGCTTGCGGACATCCAGGTACCCCAGGATGAGAATGCCTATGATTTAAAGAAGGTCAACGGAGGACTGATTGTTCAGACCATTGACAGTAAAATATTCAATGAAGAGGACTTAAAGGTGGTTACCGACCGGGCTCCCTCCAAGCAGGAGCTGGAGGACTTAAAGTTTGCATGGCGCGTTGTCAAATTTGTAAAATCCAATGGAATCGCTTTGGCGAAGGACAAGCAGTCCATCGGTATCGGACCCGGACAGGTTAACCGTATCTGGGCCACCAGGCAATCCATCGAGCATGCAAAGGAATTAGTCGGTGAGGAGGCCACCAAGGGAGCGGTACTTGCTTCCGATGCCTTCTTCCCCTTCGATGATTGCGTGGAGGCTGCACATCAGGCAGGAATTACCGCAATCATCCAGCCCGGCGGTGCAGGCAGGGATGAGGATTCCATTAAGAAATGCAATGAATATGGAATCGCAATGATCTTCACCGGAATGAGACATTTCAAACACTAATTAAGAATAACGACGGCAGAACAGGGACCAAACACCGGAACAAAGCGCGGCTGTTTGGTCCCTGAATTATGACTCTCTGTTCCCTGTTTTTGCTCCGGGGACAATGCACTGGGGGCATGAAGAGGAGGAATTCCTTGTAAGATACTCTGTTGGCGTAAAACCGTAATATTTCTTGAATACATTATTAAAGTGCTTGGCGCTGACAAAGCCGGTTTTCTCGGCAATCTGGTATACCTTTCCGTTCGGATTACTTTTCAACAGCAAAAGGGCCTGCTCCATTCGGACACGGGTTAGAAATTTTGTATACGGTTCACCGATACTTTTATGGAAAATATCGCTTAGATAGCTGGGGTTTACCTTCAGACTGTCCGCCACCATGGACAGGCTGATCTGCTGATGATAGTGGGTACAGATGAATTCCTTTGCACTCTCCACAATATTTTCGGCCTCCGGTATCAGGGTGAATACATCATCATGCTCCAGAACCCTGATTACCTGCAAAAACAAAGCATGAACATTTTCCCTGTGAAAAGAATCCGTATTCAGCTTCTGATCAATCCCGTTCGTTAGTTCCCGGAATGCGCTTAGGACATGCTCCGTTCTTATATTGCATTTTTTGGCCAGATAGCGAATCAGGTAGGAGGCGTATCGTAAGATTGCAGCAATATTAATTTCCTTTTCAAATAATGTAATATACAGATACAGATCGGAAAGAGTTTTATTTGTGTTTTTTGAAATGTAATCCGTATATAATGCAGCGCAGATGGTATGCAGCTCATTCAAAAACTTACTTTGACTGATAAAATAATTTGAGGTAATCGGAGACGGAGCATTTTTAAGATTTAATGCCAGAGCCTGCGTGGCAGAGGAATAGGAGGCTGCCAGCTTCATCAGATCCTCAGCTCCATATCCGAAGGAAGAGAGGATTTTCAGCTGCTTTCTGTTCCAGCAGGTATGGACGATTTTCTCGTATACTGCTTTCGCCAGAACAGGCAGGTCTTCCTCATTTTCCGCAGTTAAAAGAACTACGGTGTAACCGTGGTTATCGTAAGCTATCGCATAATCATTCAGGCTGCAATAGGCTTTACAACGCTGGTTCAATTCAAGCTGATAGGTGGTATTCTCAGGAACCCTTCTCTCCTGAAGGAGCAGATGAAGTTCGTCTATGCATAAGAGCAGGATCGTAGCATATGACTTCATAAAGGTGAGATTCCGTTCCTTCAGTATATTGTACAGGACTTGGATGGCTTCGTTGTTCTCAGTGATTGCAGCGGACAACAGGGCGGATTTTATCTCTGTATCGGAGTATTGGAGGTAATGGCTGGAGGACAGTATATGATTTCTTCTGGCTATTTGTATATCAAGTTCGGTTTTCATCCGGGTCAGGGTCTCGCTGATATTATCATCACTTAGGGGCTTAAGCAAATAGTCAGATACACCGTATTTGATAGCCAGCCTCGCATATTCAAACTCGTTATAGCCGGAGATAATAATTACCTTTGTTTCAGGCGATTTGTCAAATATGTGCCTGGCGAGCTTTAGTCCATCCATTTCAGGCATTTTGATATCTGTAATGACAAGGTCAAAGGTTTGCTTTTGAAGCAGCTCCACAGCCTCCAGCCCATCGCTTGCGATGCCTGTAACATAAAAATCCGGGCAGATCAAGGAGAGATTTTTATCTAAATATTGCCGCATAAGCGGTTCGTCATCAACGATTAAAGTACTGTACATATTGAGCTCCTTTCTATTCCTGGTGGATGAAGGGCAGATGAAGGATAACCTGTGTGCCCTCCGAGACAGCGGAGCGGATATGGAGTCCGTATTCGTCGCCGTATTTGAGCTTGATGCGCCGGTTGACATTGATTAAGCCGATGCTTTCCGTAATCGATACCTGTTCCGGCTCTGTTTCCTCTACAGAGGTGACATTGCCAAGTTCTTCATTCAATTCTCTTAACCTGCCCTCCTCGATACCAACTCCGTCATCTGTGATATAAAGTGTAAAATAATTGTCTTCTCTGGCACTGTAAATTCGGATCAGGGACTTTCCTCTCTTTACCTCGCAGCCATGTATAATCGCGTTTTCCACAATTGGCTGGAGAGTCAGCGCAGGAAGGGGATAATTCTTAAACTCCGGGGGAATCGTTATTTCATAGGTCAGATTGTCTCCGAACCGTGCCTTTTGAATTCCCAGGTAGGCATCGGTGATTTCAAGCTCGGTCGAAAGCGGAATGATCTTATCCGAGCTCATGATACCGCGAAAGAAGAAGGACAATTTTTCAATGCTTTGGACCGCAGTTTTTGTATCCTGGCATTTAATCAGCAGGCTTATGGTATTTAACGTATTATATAGAAAATGAGGCTTGATCTGACCGCATAAAACATTGTACTGTGCTTCCTTCTGCAGATATTTTGATTCGTAGATTTCCTTGACCAGCTGGGTGTTTTTGTCCAGGATCTCTGAAATACGTAAAATCATTTTATTAAAGGAACGGGCCAGATATCCGATTTCATCCCGGTTTTTTACTGCAACCTGTACGGACAGATCACCGTTTTGCACCTGCTTCATTACCCGTACAATACCGAGCAGGGGCTTTAGAAAATTCTGAATAAACACAAATAAAAGTGATATGGCAAGAAACATACAAATCAGTGCAAAAACAATGGTAATATTGCGGATGGCCTTCGCATTTTTGTTCAGCTCCTGATAGGAATTGACGGCCAGGACCTTAAGTCCGATGGATTCCAAGGAAGCAACATTAATGATATATTTCTTCCCTCCGATCAGCTCGGTATAGTCGCCGTCAAAGCCGTACTGTTCTAAAGCAAGGTCATTGATAATATCTGTGTTATCCAACTTATTGTTCCGGTATATAATGTTTTTGTTTTCATCAACAATGAACAGGGAGCCCTTTTCCTTTAGCTGTACCTGATCGCAGATGGATTTGATGCCGGAGTAATCGGCGTCTACCTTAATTACAGCCAGGACCTTGGAGTTATCTTCCTTACTGCGTATTCTTTGGGCAAAGGAGAAAATCTGTGTTGGTTTATTGCCGAATACTTTTTCTGAATGAACCGGAACAAAGATCGGGGAAGAGGTCTTCAGGGCCTCCTGATACCAGGAGGTATTCTTGTAGTTATTGTAGTCTGCCATATCATAAGGAGTTCTTGTATAGGAATAGAGGTTATTGTCCGTTAAAATATAAACCCGCAGTATCTCGCTTCTTGGAAGAATCATGACAGAAGCCAGAAAGTTTTCTATTTTACGTTTCTTCTTCAGGTTGGAAAGCTTCGTTGAATATTCCTGCTCCAGCTCTCCCATAATCTCGTCATCATAATATGGGGACAGATTTAAACGGAAGAGCTCATCCAGATAGGTATCCACATTAATTGCAACCTGTTCTATAATCTGCTGTGTCTGATTAATTGTCTGCTTTGTAAAATTCCTCGAATAAAGTATATAATTAGAAAATGAAATAAGTATGATAATAGCAATAATCAGTCCCGATATGATAACCAGGAGCTTTCTCTTGAAGCTCCAGTCCCGGTAGGATAAAAATACTTTTTTCATCAGAAACGCCTCGATTCTTCCAGGATATGATAATAGTATCCGGTCATACTGATGGCTGGGATAATGTGCCGGTACCCTTGGATTTTTTATCTGATTTTATTATACTGATTGAAAATATATAGTACAAGAGCGGATTGCCATATCCAATAAACGCGCACTTAAACCAAAAGAATGTGGTATTTAAGTTCATTATGAACAATGCTAAGGTTAATATACAAAGCAGGAGGAGTTATCAAGTCGACGGATAAATCAGCCTGTTCTAAATAAAGGAGGAGAATTATTGATGAAAGCAAAACGTATTTTATCAATTCTGCTGAGCGGAGTTTTAATTGCCGGAACATTGACAGGCTGCGGCTCTGCCGGCAAGGATCAGGGAGCAGAGGAAGGCTCTGCAACGGACATCACTGCGACAAATACATCACAGAAGGATGACAGCTCCAGCAAGGAGCATGTTACTTTAAAATTTTTTACCGGTAAAATTGAAACCATTGATTTAATGAATGAAATCATTAATGACTTTAATGCCTCACAGGACAGAATTACGGTAGAGCAGGAATATCAGAAGGATGCAAGCAGCGTAATAAAAATCAAGTTTGCAGCAGATCAGGCACCGGATATTATGACCACCTATGAGCAGGGCTTTGTAGATGAGGGAAAATATCTTGATCTGTCGGACCAGTCCCAGTGGTGGGATCGTCTGACCCCTGCCATGAAGGAGGCCTGCACTGATGTGAATTCAGGAAAGCAGTACCGGGTATGCACCAATATGACAACGGCAGGCTTCTTCTATAATAAGGAGATTTACAGTGAGCTTGGGCTTTCGGTGGCTACCACCTGGGATGAGTTTGAAGCAAATCTTGAAACGATTAAAGAGAAGATGCCGGACGTTACTCCCTGGTTTATCTTCGGCAATGAGGCTTGGCATCTGGGACATTTGATTGAGTTTATTCCCCATGGTTACCTGAAATCCACTCTGGGAGCGGTAGAGACCAAAAAAGCAATGTTAAGCAATAACACGGCTGAACTTAATTTTGGAGCAGCAGACGGCAGTATGGCCGTATTTGCACAAAAGCTTCTGGATTTACAGGCAAAGGGTCTGATCAATGAGGATGTTCTGACAGCTACCAGCGATAACTGTGTACAGGATTTCGTAAACGGGAAAGCGGCAATGTTCAGTAACGGTATGTGGGTATTATCAAGCTTGCTGGAAGCAAACCCGGATATCGTAGATAAAATCGGCTTCGCTCCGTATCCGGCCTATATGCCCGATTCCCAGCCGGTAGTGCTAAGTGCTGAGGACTCAGGATATGCCATCTCAGCAACTACCAAGTATAAGGACGAAGCAATTGAATTTTTAAATTACTTATTCAATGCGGAAAATCAGAAAAAATATAGTGAAACCCTACAGGCACCCAGCGCATTTACTGATGTTGACGCCGAGTGGGCGGCACCCAGTATCGTGAGTGAGGTTGACAGCGTACTTGACAGTGCGGTTAATATCGGCTTCACCAATGAAAAACCGGCCGGCTTCTCCGGTGATGACGCAGGCCGCCTGGTACAGGAATTATTGGCAGGAAAGTATACGGCACAGGAATTCGCAACAGCATATGAGAAGGCCTGGACGGATGGTATGGAATAACAGCAGGTAAAGGATCAGGGCCGCCGCAAAACTCATTCCGGAACGCAAGCTTTACGAAAATGGTGTTTTGCGGCGGCCCTGAGTTTGCCTGCACAAAAGGCAACGCAGAAATGAGGAGTAAAGTTTGAAAGTAAAGGACACTTTCAAACTATTTATTGGTGCCTATCACAAGCCTGCCTTGTGATAGGCGGAAGGGTGTAATTATGAAAGAGAAGAAAATTGGCCTGCATACCTTTATGGCTCTTCCAGCCTTTGCGCTGTATTCTGTTTTTTTTCTGTACCCATTGGCCAAGGGAATTGGTATGAGCTTAACAGACTGGAATGGATACGGTGGGGCGAATTTTATCGGCCTGAAGAATTTCATAGAATTTTTTCAGGATGACAGAGCCGTAAATGATATTAAAACAACGCTGATCTTTGCCCTGGGAAGTGCGCCGTTATTGAATATTATCGGGCTTTGCTATGCGCTGCTTATGGACAGCAAGTTTAAGGGAAAGAGCGCAGCACGGATGATTATTTATCTTCCGGCGATCATCAGTCCACTGATTATGGGATATATCTGGTATCTTTTGCTGCAGCCGGGCCGGGGATTTCTTTATCATCTGTTGGATCAAGCGGGAAAAGGCTCCTGGTTTGGGAACTGGACAGCCGGCTATGCCACCTCCATGCTGGTGCTGGT
This sequence comes from Bacillota bacterium, assembly GCA_023407175.1. Next base: position 439,991 of record JAEYMU010000012.1, on the reverse strand, counting down.
ATTGGTTAATGTATGGCAATATGCAGGTATGACGATGGTAATTTATCTGGCCGGTTTGCAGGCAATTCCCGGAGAGCTGTATGAGGCGGCCAAGATGGACGGCGCCGGCTCGGTGCAAAGATTTCGTTTCGTAACCCTGCCCCTTCTGACACCCTCCATAAGGATCAATGTGGTAACGAATATCATCGGCTCTCTTTCTGTGTTTGATATCGTTATGTCACTGACCGGAGGAGGTCCCGGGTATTCGACAGAAACCTTAAGTATCTATATTATGCGGATGTGCTATGGAAGCAAGACGGGATATTCAACGGCAGTCGCAATTATCATGTTCTTTATCATACTGGTTCCGGTATTGATTTCAATGCGTCTGACCAGATCAAAGAATATGGATTAGGAAGGGGAAAATCATATGAAGACAGCAGCGAAACCATTGAGATATTTATGCATTATTTTTATCTGCGGCCTGTGCCTGCTTCCGTTTGTTATACTGCTGATTTTATCGCTGAATACACCAAAGCGAGTATTTTATGAGGGAAACATGTTTATTCCGGATTTCTACTTTCTGAATTATGTGGAGGGCTGGTTTAAATCCAATATTGGAACGGCAATGATAAATTCGGGAATTATTACCTTCCTTTCCCTGGCTCTGATCGTCCTTCTGGGCGCGATGGCTGCCTATACAATTGCAAGGTTCAATTACCGCTTCAATAAGCTGATTTTTGCTATTCTGATCAGCTGCATGATGATTCCCGGAATTATTAACACAGTACCCCTTTATTCCCTGATGATCGATCTTAGGGCGATTAATACCCTATGGGGAATGGCTTTGGTTTGTGCGACCATAGCATTACCCCAGTCCGTATTCGTATTTCATGGATATATTAAGTCCCTGCCCAGAGAGATTGAGGAATCTGCAATCATAGATGGGTGTTCCTGGTTTTTTGCATTTTGGAGAATTATTTTCCCGCTGCTTCGGCCCTCAATTTCCGCGATTGTTATACTGAATGGCTTCGGGATATGGAATAATTATTCCCAGGCGGTTTTCTTTTTGCAGGACAGTAAAAAGCATAATGTTCCCCAGGCATTATCAGTATATTTTCAACAGTTCGCAGGTGCGAAATGGAATCTGATGGCGGCAACGGCGGTGATAGCAATTGTTCCGGTGGTCATAGCCTTCCTGTTATTTCAAAAGAATTTGATCAAGGGCTTAACAGACGGAGCGCTCAAGGGATAAGGAAATATCTACAGTTAACAAAGCTTATAAGAAAGGCAGGAAAGTCAGTGAATTATGATTTGTACCCGGAAAAGGCACAGTATATCACTCTGGAGCCGGTTAAAATAATTCTGGAAGGCGGGGAAGAGGGTGTGCAGGGGCTTTGGGCCAGGCTGCGGCTCACCAGATTGCAGAAAATTATTTGTGAAAAGACATATGAACTGTGCCTTGGAAGAAATGAATTTATGCTGGAGGGCCAGGCTGCGGAATTCGGAGGCTACGGCGTATTTGTTTGCATCTATCAGGGGGAGGAGCAGGCAGGCCTGTGCAGCACCGCCTTTGATGTGGTATCCGATTGCAGTAAAGCAATCCGTTATGGCTTTCTAAGTGATTTCAATACTCAGGATGGCCTGGATTGTAAGAATGTGGGCAATCTTCGTAAATTTCATATCAATATGGTTCAGTATTATGATTGGTCCTACCGCCATGATAATCTGGTATCTGAGGAAAGAAAATATAAGGATATGATGGGCAGGGAGGTTGATTTAGATACCGTGAGAAACAAAATCAGCGCCTGCCGTAAATTTGGAATGAAATCCCTGGGCTACGGGGCTGTTTATGCTGCCTCCGGGGACTATTATAAAGAGCATAGGGACTGGGCGTTGTATACCAGCGCAAAAAATCCCTTGATATTTATCGATACCTTTTATATCATGAATATTGCAAAGGATTGCGGTTGGAGAAAGCACATCATAGAAGAATATGCAAGAGCAGTCTCCATAATTGGCTTTGACGGGATTCATATGGACACCTACGGCTTTCCTAAAACCGCTTATTCCTATGACAAGAGATTGCTTCACCTGGATGAGGAGTATTCTTCTCTGATCCAGGCTGCGAAGGATAGATTAAATGAAATCACCCCGGATAATCATCTGATCTTTAATAATGTAGGAAACTGGCCGGTAGCTCCTGTGGCTGACACACCCCAGGACGCTCTTTATATCGAGGTATGGGAGCCATATGTGAGCTATAGCCATATTCGTCAGCTGATCCGCGAGGCAAAACGGGAATGGGGAATGGAAAAACCGGTCATTCTGGCGGCCTATCTGGAACCCTTTCGGACAGATTCGAAGGAACGGGCTGCCAATGCCGCCTATCTGCTGACCGCAGCCATAACGGCAAACGGGGCCTCCCATCTGCTGCTGGGAGAAGAAAACGGGGTTTTAACCCAGGGCTATTATGTGGAGCATTCCATTCTGGAGGACTTTGCCTCGGAGAAAATGCGCCGTTATTATGATTTTATCGTTCAATACCTGGAGCTGTTTTATGATGCCGGCTTACAGGATGTCAGCATGACCCATCTGGGATGGGATAATACGGAATACCGGTGCCTGTATGACCGCTGGAGTGCCGACGGGCAGCCGGACAGAGTATGGCTCACCCTCCGGGAGAAGGAGAGCAGAAAGCTGATCAGTCTGATCAACCTTTGCGGCAATGATAATACATGGAACCGGGGCAAGGAAAATCCATCCCGGCAAGAGCATATCATATTCCAGATCCAGATTGACAAGCCGGCGAAGGGGGTCTATCTGGCATCTCCGGACTATGGCCAGGGGCAGGCGGAGGAGATTCCATATCAGACCATAACCACCGACCGCGGCTGGGTAATAGAGTTTGAGGTAGCCTGCCTGGATATCTGGAGCACCGTCTGGGTGGATTTTTAAAATAGAAAGGAACAGAAAGCATGGAACAACGCAGTTGGTGGAAGGAAGCAGTCGTATATCAGATTTATCCCCGCAGCTTCATGGACAGTAATGGGGATGGAATCGGAGATATTCAGGGAATCATATCAAGGCTCGACTATCTGAAGCTGCTGGGCGTTGATATTCTCTGGATTTCACCGATGTATCAGTCGCCGAATGAGGATAATGGCTATGACATCAGCGATTATCAGGCTATTATGCCGGATTTCGGCACGATGGAGGATTTTGACGAATTATTGGAAAAGGCCCATGCCTTAGGAATTAAGGTCATCATGGACCTGGTAGTAAATCATACCTCAGACGAACACAAATGGTTTGCAGAAAGCAGAAAATCTTTGGATAACCCTTACCGGGATTATTATATCTGGCGGGAGGGAAAGCAAGATGAGCCTCCGAACAACTGGGGGTCGTGGTTTGGCGGTCCGGCCTGGAAGAAGGACGAAGCCACCGGAATGTATTATCTTCATATTTTTTCGGAAAAACAGCCGGATTTGAACTGGGATAACCGGGAGGTCAGAGATGAGATATACCGGATGATGAAATGGTGGCTGGATAAAGGGATTGACGGTTTTCGCATGGATGTGATCAGCCTGATTTCAAAGCAGCAGGATTTCCCGGACGGGGAGGTAAGGGACGGCAGATATGGGGACCTGGCTCCCTATTGTATCCATGGTCCGAAGGTTCATGAATATTTAAAGGAAATGAATCAGAAGGTCCTGTCAAACTATGATATTATGACGGTTGGAGAGGCAGCTGGTGTTACCATAGAGGAAGCAAGGAAATATGCGGGCTATGAGGAGCAGGAGCTGCATACGGTTTTCCAGTTTGAGCATATGGAGCTGGACGGCGGGGAATATGGAAAATGGAGTGACAAAAGATTTCACCTGACCGATTTAAAAAGGGTATTGACGAAATGGCAGAAGGAGCTGGAGGGCAGCTGTTGGAATTGCCTGTTTTGGAGCAACCATGACCAGCCGAGGGCGGTATCCAGATTTGGTGATGACGGAGAGTACCGTGAGCTGTCTGCCAAAATGCTGGCGACCTGTCTGCATATGATGCGGGGAACACCCTATATCTACCAGGGAGAGGAGCTGGGGATGACAAATGCGTATTTTGACCGGCTGGAGCAGTACCGGGATATTGAATCCTTCAACGCATATAAGGAATACGTAGAACAACGCAATATTGCACCGGAGCTGATGCTGCAATATCTTAAGCATATCAGCAGGGATAACGCCAGAACTCCGATACAGTGGAACGAAGCCTCCAATGCCGGCTTTACAGCCGGAATCCCCTGGATTGAAGTTAACCCGAATTATACCGTGGTGAATGCGTCGGACCAGGTGGAGGATGACTCTTCCGTTTATCATTATTATAAGGAATTAATCCGGCTAAGGCATGAGAATGATATTATTGTATATGGAAGCTATGAATTATTGCTGCCGGAGAGTGAACAGCTTTATGTTTATACACGGACATTTGAGCAGAATAAACTGCTGGTAATCTGCAATTTTACAAAAGAAACCTTGACCTATGAAGCTGCGGACCTATTAAAGGAAGACAGGTATACCTTACTGATCAGTAACTACAGGGAGGATGCGCTGGAGAAAATCAGGGCCTATGAAGCAAAGGTATACCGCATTGAATGAAATAAAGTTACTCATATTGAGTTAACTGTATGCCGTAAAAAAGAGTCTGTTCCGATTTCGGAACAGACTCTTTTGCATTTTATGTTTTGGTCTTGATTTAACAACTATTAAAATATGTTTCTATATCTATTTATAAAAATTATTTTATTCGTTGTAATTACAGTTTGGTTACGTTTGCAGCCTGGGGACCCTTTTCACCCTGAACTACTTCAAACGATACCTTTTCTCCTTCTTCAAGAACTTTAAAGCCATCCATCTGCAGCGCGGAAAAGTGTACGAATACGTCGTTTCCTGCTTCGTCGGATATAAACCCAAAACCTTTTTTTGCATTAAACCATTTTACTGTTCCCGTCTTCATAAGAGCCTCCTAAGACATAATCATAATACATTACCACCATTAGTAATGTTAGTATAAATTTAACATAAATTAAGTGAAATGTCAAACTTCTTTTGTTATATTTTGTAATAATTACTATCATTTTAATTATCTTGGATTAATTTCAGCTTTTAATTTTTATAAGATCAATTTCGGCCTTCTGGAGGAGATTGGATCCCCTTCCTTAATGTGAAAGTTTTCATAATAAATGACAAATTAATGTTTCTATGTTAATATGAATAAGTATATACTACATATTAACATACTTATTAGATAAGAAAATAGCAGTGTGCTTAATAATAATATGTGATAAAAGATGGAGGTCAGCAGCATGAAATTTGAAATTCCTTCCTCATATGAAATGCTATTTGAGGAAAAACTGGAGGATGTCAATGGGATTGGAAGATTGTTGATACACAAGAAAACAGGTGCAAGAGTAGCAATTATTGCAAATGATGATAATAATAAGGTTTTTTCGATTGGATTTCGCACACCGCCGGCGAATAGTACCGGGGTTGCCCATATTATTGAGCATTCAGTGCTCTGCGGCTCGAAGAATTTTCCGGCCAAGGACCCCTTTGTTGAGCTGGCCAAGGGCTCGCTCAATACATTTCTGAATGCAATGACCTATCCGGATAAGACGGTTTATCCGGTGGCCAGTATCAACGACCAGGATTTCAAGAATCTGATGCATGTTTATATGGATGCGGTGCTTTATCCGAATATCTATCAGAGGAAGGAGATATTTAAGCAGGAGGGCTGGCATTATGAGCTGGAGAAGGAAGACGGAGAGCTTAAGCTCAACGGTGTTGTTTATAATGAGATGAAGGGTGCCTTCTCTTCACCGGAATCTATGCTGTACCGCATGATACAAAATTCCTTATTCCCGGATACGGCTTATGGAGTCGAGTCCGGCGGTGACCCGGATTTCATTCCTGAACTTACCTATGAGGAATTTTTAGATTTCCACAGAACCTATTATCATCCCTCGAACAGCTATATCTATCTTTATGGCGATATGGATTTTGCAGAGCGGTTGAATTGGCTCGATAAGGAATATTTAAACCAGTATGACCGGCTTACGGTTGACTCCCAGGTAAAGCTTCAAAAGAGCTTTTCCGCCCTGCGGGAGCAAAAGGCCAGCTATTCCTTAAGCGAAGAGGAGGGGATTTCAGATAACACCTATTTAAGCCTCAATCTGGTCGTAGGGAATTCTCTTGATAAGGAGCTCAGCTTAACCTTTCAGATACTTGACTATGTTCTTCTTCAGGCTCCCGGTGCGCCGATCAAGCAGGCGCTGCTGGATGCCGGAATTGGCAGGGATATACTGGGAAGCTACGAGGATGAGATACTTCAGCCGACCTTTACCATCATCGCTAAGAATTCCGAGGAGGAGAAGAAGGATAAGATGATCGGCATTGTCCGGGATGTTTTAGCCAGGCTGGTTGCAGAGGGCGTGGAGGAAAAATCCCTCCGGGCGGCAATCAATTTCTATGAATTCAAATACAGGGAAGCAGATTATGGGCAGTTTCCCAAGGGACTGCTATATGGACTGCGTGCGATGGGCAGCTGGCTGCATGATGACAGAAAGCCCTTCCTGCACCTTAAGGACTCTACAGGCTATACCTTTTTAAAGGACAAAATCGGTACCGGTTATTATGAAAAAATCATCAAGGAATATTTACTGGAGAATCCCCATGCCTCCCTGGTGATTTTAAAGCCGAAGCAGGGATTTGGGAAGGAAAAGGAGGAGCTACTGAAGAATAAGCTGGCCGCCTATAAGGCAACCCTGTCGAAGGAGGAGCTTGGGCGGATTATAGAGGAGACGGCTAAATTAAAGGAGTACCAGGAAATACCGTCTACTAAGGAAGAATTAGAGAGTATTCCTCTTTTAACCCGGGAGGATATTGATAAAAAAATCAGGCCTTTATATAATACAGAGCATCTGATTGACGGAGTCAAGGTTATCCAGCATAATGTTTATACCAATAAAATAGCTTATGTACGTTTGCTGTTCAGTGTAAAGGAGGTACCCAAGGAGCTTTTGCCCTATACCTCCCTGCTGTCCTTCGTCCTTGGTTATGTCGATACAGAGCATTACACGTACCTGGATTTATCCAATGAAATTAATATCCATACCGGAGGTATTGGAACGAATGTCATCAGCTTTGCAGTAAAGGGCAGCTCTGAACAATATGATCCGGTCTTTGAGATTAGTACCAAGGTGCTTTATGACGAGCTTTCGGAGGCCTTCCGTTTAATTCAGGAGATACTGTTCCATACAAAGCATGGTGACACCAAGCGGTTGAAGGAAATTGTGGATGAGATCAAGTCAAAGCTCCAGATGCATTTTAATTCTGCCGGACACTCAGTAGCAGTGGACCGCGCTATGTCTTATTATTCGGAGCATGGTTTATTCAAGGAAACTACGACAGGCATTGCTTTCTATAAATTTATAGAGGATCTGGCTGACAATTTCTCCGAGAAGGGAGTTAAGGCAATTGCCAAAATGAAGGAATTGATGCAGATGATTTTTACCAGGAGTAATCTTCTGGTCAGCATCACTGCAGATGATGAGGGCTACAGCCGCTTTGAAGAAAAGCTGCCCGCCTTTTATTCCGGTTTGCCGCTTAAGGCCGACAGTGCCCTCTTTGCCCCCTACGATACCTCTGCTCTTAAGCCGGAGTGTCTGAATGAGGGATTTAAGACAGCTATGCAGGTCCAGTATGTGGCAAGAACAGGTAATTTTATCAAGGCAGGGTATCGGTATACCGGAGCTTTGAAGGTATTAAAGACGATCTTAAGCTTTGATTATCTGTGGCTTAATGTACGTGTTAAGGGCGGAGCCTATGGCTGTATGTGCGGCTTTTCAGGTGTGGACGGAGATGCCTATTTTACCTCTTACCGCGATCCTAACTTAGGGGATACAAATCAAATATACGAAAGAATACCCGAGTATGTAAGCAATTTTACGGCAGAGGAAAGGGACATTACAAAATATATCATTGGAACCTTCAGCTCACTGGATGCGCCGTTAACGCCGCAGTCCATGGGAAAGCGTTCTCTTAGCATGTATCTGGCCGGAATCTCGGAGGAGGAACTGCAGACCGAGCGGGATGAGGTACTTGGCGTAACGATCGAGGCAATCAGGGAACAGAACAAGCTGATCCGGGCAGTACTCGATGCCGGTAATATCTGTGTTATTGGCAATGAGGCCAGGATCATGGAGAACAGGGAGCTGTTCAAGGAAGTCAAGAGCCTGATGAAGTAAAAGGGGATAAATGAGAAATGGAAAGGTATAAATTACAATGAAAGATACAAAGTTAAAATCGGGGTTTGTGACACTGATTGGAAGGCCGAATGTGGGAAAATCAACCCTGATGAATCAGCTCATCGGGCAGAAGATAGCAATTACCTCCAGTAAGCCCCAGACCACCCGCAACAGGATACAGACGGTTTATACGGATGAACGCGGGCAGGTTATTTTCCTGGATACTCCGGGAATACACAAGGCAAAGAACAAGCTGGGGGAATATATGGTGAATATTGCCCAGCGTACGATCAGCGAAGTTGATCTGGTGCTGTGGCTGGTAGAGCCCTCCACCTTCATAGGAGCCGGTGAGCAGCATATCGCCGAGCAGCTAAAGAAGACAAAAACCCCGGTTATCCTGGTCATTAATAAAATTGATACGGTAAAGAAGGAAGAAATTCTGTCCTTCATCGCCGCATATAAGGATCTGGTACCCTTTACGGAGATTATTCCTGTATCGGCACTCAAGGGAGAGAATACGAAGCTGCTTCTCGAGGAAATTTTCAAATATCTTCCCGAGGGCGTACAGTATTACGATGAGGATACGATAACAGACCAGCCGGAGCGCCAGATTGTTGCGGAATTAATCAGGGAGAAGGCATTACGTCTTCTGGATGATGAGATTCCCCACGGGATTGCAGTCAGCATAGAGCGTATGAAGGAACGGCCCTCAGGCCAGTCAGAAAACGGCGGGATTATTGATATCGACGCCACCGTTGTCTGCGAGAGAGATTCCCACAAGGGGATTATCATTGGAAAGGGCGGCAGTATGCTAAAGCAGATTGGGACACAGGCGAGAAAGGAAATTGAGGGGCTGCTGGATTGCAGGGTCAATCTGCAGCTTTGGGTCAAGGTGAAGAAGGACTGGAGGGACAGTGACTTCCTCATGAAAAATTTCGGATATAATGAAAGAGAATAATCGGATATTTTCAATTATTAAATTTTAAACTGGCATATGTTAACCAGTTTAACAAGTCACAAAATGGGAAACCTAATGATATAACAGCTGATGTTAAATATAACATAAGGGGGCTCATTTATGAAAAAAAATTATGACTATTGGAAAAGCTTTACGAGCACAGGAAGAATTGACGATTACTTAAACTATATCGCATGTACACGGGAAGAGAGTACGGACGAACTCGCACAGAATTCGGACAGAGGTAAAGAAGGTGGATTAATTGCCGGCATCAATTATCGTGACGGGGATGGTCCTATCGGCCATGCCGGTTGGTGACTATGATAAACGGTTGGTTATTCTTACAAAGGAGCTGGGTAAAATATCGGCATTTGCCAAAGGCGCAAGAAAACCTAACAGCGCCTTATTGGCATGCAGCCAGCCCTTTGCCTTTGGCGAATTTACATTATATGCCGGAAGATCTTCCTATAATATAATGACTGCCGAGATTTCGAATTATTTTGGAGAATTAAGAGACGATTATGACCGGCTTTGCTATGGCTTCTATTTCTGTGAATTTGCAGATTATCTTACCAAGGAAAATAATGATGAGAAGGAAATACTAAAGCTTTTGTACCAGTCTCTTCGGGCGCTGGGAAGAAATACAATTGAGGTGGAGCTAATCAGGGCAATCTATGAGCTGAAGATTATTTCCTTAAACGGCGAAGCGCCGCAGGTATTCGGCTGTGTTAAATGCGATAAGAATTCACCGCCGGCTATGCTTATTGATGGGAGGCTGTCTTCCGGCAGATATTATTTTAGTGCAGTATGCGCAGGTATATTGTGTGAGAACTGCAGGGGTTTTGATAAAAACGCGGTAAGCATTAATACATCGACCCTGTATACTCTGCAATACATAATATCGAAGGAAGTCGAGAAGCTTTACACCTTTCGAGTAACAGAGGAAGTGTTGGCAGAGCTTGGGCTTTGTATCGAAAGGTATCTGAAATACCGTATAGACCATGAATTTAAGTCGCTGGAACTGCTTAATCCTGTTTAATTTTATAAATTATGGTTGAAATTATCGTATATTAAGGTTAAAATGGTATGAACCCAAATTGTATGGATAAAATCGTGTAAATGATTGAAAGTATAATTCACACATTCAATTTATGCATGGTAGCTAAAATCCTGTGTACAGCAGGGACGTTAGTGAATTATTATGTTGGCGTCCAGATTGGCAGGCCAACCCCGTTGCCAATGTGTGACGGTATCCAAATTTACAGGGTTTGTGACAGAATGGAGATTTATTATGAAAAAAACGGCTTATTGTGTGATGGTTTTATTATTTTTACTTGGGATAGCCGGCTGTTCGGGAAGAGAAAAATCCATAGATATTGATGACATTGAAGGCAGTACCCTGTTGGCAAGAGCGAATGGGGAGATTCAGGTGGCCTCTGTTGAGGATTTTGACAAGGAATATTACGATCTAAGTGATTTGCAGAATTTTGTGGATCAAGAGGTCGCTTCTTATAATGGAGAAGCAGGAGCCGATAAAATTACTGTAAATGATGTTGAGATAAAAGATAAAAAGGCATATCTGCTGCTAACCTATTCAGGTATGGACCAGTACTGTGCCTTTAATAATGAAACAGCGGCATATTTTATTGGAGGTGTGGAGAATATCACCCTTGAGCTCCCGACCACCCTGATTACGGCTGCGGATGAATCACTGGCAAGTACCCAGGATATTATAAAGGACAGTAATTACAGGATATTGGTGTTGAATGAGCCTTATCATATCATAGTGGAAGGTAAGGTACAGTACTATTCTGAAAATGCATCCCTGATTGATAAGAATGAGGTAGAGGGTGCGGCAGAGGGTATGACAATCGTTGTATTCAAACCCTGATTATTTATAATAATTATAAATTATATTAATAAAATGTGAGGATGAGTTTATGGAAAAGACAATGGATAAAATAGTAGCCTTGGCCAAGGCAAGGGGCTTTGTATATCCCGGCTCCGAGATTTACGGTGGTCTGGCAAATACCTGGGACTATGGAAATCTGGGTGTAGAACTGAAAAACAATGTGAAAAAAGCCTGGTGGTTAAAGTTCATCCAGGAAAACCCCTATAATGTCGGTGTTGACTGTGCAATCCTGATGAATCCCCAGACCTGGGTGGCCTCAGGGCATCTGGGAGGCTTCTCAGATCCATTGATGGACTGTAAGGAATGCCATGAGCGTTTTCGCGCCGATAAACTGATTGAAGATTACAACATGGAGAAGGGAATTGCAGTGGAGGGCTCCGTGGATTCCTGGTCCCATGAGGATATGAAGAAATACATTGATGAATATAGCATTGTCTGCCCTACCTGCGGCAAGCATAATTTCACCGACATCCGCCAGTTCAACCTGATGTTCAAGACCTTTCAGGGTGTTACAGAGGATGCGAAGAGCATCGTATACTTAAGACCTGAGACAGCACAGGGCATCTTCGTTAATTTTAAGAATGTTCAGAGGACCTCCCGTAAGAAGATACCCTTTGGTATCGGTCAGGTTGGTAAATCCTTCCGTAATGAAATTACACCCGGTAACTTTACCTTCCGTACCAGAGAATTCGAGCAGATGGAATTGGAATTCTTCTGCGAGCCCGGTACCGATCTGGAGTGGTTTACCTACTGGAGACAATTTTGCATTGACTGGTTAAAGGCCCTTGGCATGAAGAATGACGAAATGAGAGTAAGGGACCATGATGCGGCAGAGCTTTGCTTCTACAGTAAGGCAACCACGGATATTGAATTCCTGTTCCCCTTTGGCTGGGGTGAGTTATGGGGTATTGCAGACCGTACCGATTATGATCTGACACAGCATCAGAACCTATCCAAAGAAGATATGAGCTATTTTGACGATGAGAAAAAGGAGAGATATATCCCCTATGTAATTGAACCCTCCCTGGGTGCGGACCGTGTAGTTCTGGCGTTCCTTTGTGCCGCCTATGATGAGGAAGAAATAGCAGAGGGTGATGTACGTACTGTTCTCCACTTCCATCCCGCACTTGCACCTGTAAAAATCGGTGTGCTTCCGTTATCCAAGAAACTGGGAGAGCCTGCGGAAAAGATATTCCGGGAATTATGCAAAACCTATAATTGTGAGTTTGATGACAGGGGAAATATCGGCAAGCGCTACCGCAGACAGGATGAAATAGGAACTCCTTTCTGCATTACCTATGATTTCGAATCAGAGACGGACGAAGCGGTTACCGTACGTGACAGAGATACGATGGAACAGGAAAGAATAAAGATTGAGGATTTGAAGTCATATTTTGAGAATAAGTTCAAATTTTAGAAAAAAACTCTTTCCCTAACTGAATGTTCTATGATATAATGCATTTTGGCGATTAGAAATGCCAAAGAAGAGTTATAATCTGATATGAATACTTATCCATGACATGAATGTCAAAATTTCCAGTACTTTTACAAGAATTGCTGTTATGCTGGTGATTTATGAAGAGCACGGATAGATAATTCAATGAGTGATAAAAGTATTATGCAAGCGTAATGAAGGATCGTTGTGCTTGCCTAGTACTTTTGACACTCATTAATTCATGGAATAGGTATTGATACGGATTGTAAATATAAATTTTTTAGGAGGGCACTTACAAAATGACAAAATGGGTATATTTGTTTAAAGAAGGCAAGGCTGACATGAAAAACCTTCTTGGTGGTAAAGGCGCTAACTTAGCCGAAATGACTAATTTAGGTCTTCCGATTCCTCAAGGCTTTACCGTAACGACAGAAGCTTGTACCGATTACTACAATAGCGGTAAAAATATCAGAGAAGAGATTAAGGATCAGATTTTTGCTTCCTTAAAAATCTTAGAGGAACAGCAGGGCAAAAAGTTCGGTGATACAGAGAGTCCTTTACTTGTATCCGTACGTTCCGGTGCCAGAGCATCCATGCCTGGTATGATGGACACAATTCTTAACTTAGGTTTAACAGACGTAGCTGTTGAAGGCTTTGCCAAGAAAACCGGTAACCCTAGATTCGCATATGACTCTTATAGAAGATTCATCCAGATGTTCTCAGACGTAGTTATGGAAATCAGCAAGTCTAAGTTTGAGAGAGTACTTGATGAGATCAAGGAAAAGAAGGGTGTTAAGTATGATACCGAGCTGACTGCTGATGATTTAAAGGATGTTATCACACAGTTTAAGGCATTATACAAGGCGGAGAAGGGAACAGATTTCCCCCAGGATCCGACTGTACAGTTAATCGAAGCTGTTACCGCAGTATTCCGTTCCTGGGATAATCCCCGTGCCATTTATTACAGAAGAATGAATGATATCCCTGGTGACTGGGGTACCGCTGTTAACGTTCAGGCCATGGTATTTGGTAACATGGGCGACACCTCCGGTACTGGTGTGGCATTTACCCGTAACCCTTCCACTGGTGAAGCTAAGATTTATGGTGAATACCTGATCAATGCCCAGGGTGAAGACGTTGTTGCAGGTATCAGAACTCCTCAGCCTATTACAAAGCTGGAGCAGGATATGCCTGAGGTATATACCGAGTTCATGAGAATTGCCAATTTACTTGAGAACCACTACAGAGATATGCAGGATATGGAGTTTACAATCGAGGATAAGAAGCTTTACTTCTTACAGACTCGTAATGGTAAGAGAACAGCTCCTGCTGCTCTTAAGATCGCTTGTGATTTAGTAGATGAAGGAAAGATTACAAAGGAAGATGCAATCAAGAGAATTGAAGCAAAATCCTTAGACCAGTTATTACATCCTACTTTTGATACAAAAGCATTAAAGGCAGCTAAGCCCGTTGGAAGCGCTCTTCCTGCTTCTCCCGGAGCAGCAGCAGGTAAGGTTTACTTCACAGCAGAGGATGCTAAGAATCATCATGAGAAGGGCGAAAGAGTTATCCTTGTTCGTCTTGAGACCTCTCCGGAGGATATCGAAGGTATGCATGCAGCTGAAGGTATCTTAACCGTACGTGGTGGTATGACCTCCCATGCAGCCGTTGTTGCCCGTGGTATGGGTACCGCTTGTGTATCCGGTTGCGGTGAAATCGTTATTGATGAAGAAGCTAAGACATTTGCTATCGCTGGAAACACCGTAAAAGAAGGAGAGTATATTTCCTTAGACGGTTCTACAGGTAACATCTATATCGGAGACATCTCGACGGTAGAGGCATCCATCAGCGGTAACTTTGAGAGAATTATGGCATGGGCTGATGAAATCAGAACCTTAAAGGTTAGAACAAACGCAGATACTCCTGCAGATGCAGCTAACGCTGTTAAATTCGGTGCAGAGGGTATTGGCTTATGCCGTACAGAGCATATGTTCTTCGAAGCTGACAGAATTCCTAAGATCAGAAAGATGATCCTTTCCAAGACTGTTGAAGCAAGAGAAGCAGCTCTGAATGAATTAATTCCTTTCCAGAAGAGTGACTTCAAGGGCCTTTATGAGGTCATGGAAGGAAGACCGGTTACCATCCGTTTCCTGGATCCTCCGCTTCATGAATTCGTTCCTACCGATCCGGAAGACATTGCAGCTTTAGCAAAGGATATGGGTCTTACAGTGGAAGAGGTTCAGGCTACCTGCGATTCCTTACACGAATTCAACCCTATGATGGGCCACAGAGGCTGCCGTCTTGCCGTAACCTATCCTGAGATTGCCAAGATGCAGACCAGAGCGGTTATGGAAGCAGCAATCGAAGTAAAGAAGGAAAAAGGTTTCGATATCATTCCTGAGATCATGATTCCGTTAGTAGGTGAGAAGAGAGAGTTAAAATTCGTTAAGGATGTTGTTGTTGAGACAGCAGAAGCAGTTAAGAAGGAATTAGGCTCCGATATCGAATATCATATTGGTACCATGATCGAAATTCCCCGTGCTGCTTTACTTGCAGACGAAATTGCTGAAGAAGCTGAGTTCTTCTCCTTCGGTACAAATGACTTAACACAGATGACCTTCGGCTTCTCCCGTGATGATGCCGGTAAGTTCCTGGATGCATACTATAAGAACAAGATTTATGAGTCGGATCCCTTTGCAAGACTGGATCAGGATGGTGTTGGACAATTGGTTAAGCTGGCATCAGAAAAAGGCCGTGCAACCAGACCGAACATTAAGCTTGGTATCTGCGGCGAGCATGGCGGAGATCCTTCAACCGTTGAGTTCTGCCATAAGACAGGTCTGAACTATGTATCCTGTTCACCGTTCCGTGTGCCGATCGCAAGACTGGCAGCAGCACAGGCAGTGTTGAATCAAAAGTAGGCGAATTCAAACTCTTCGAGTATACGATAGGTTTTGATGAAGCAAAAGAATATAGAAATAGCTATGGAGCGTATTTAAGACATAATCAGTGGGAAGATATCATCGTTGAGGTCTGGATATAGTTTCTAGCCATTACAAATATAAAAGGACATTACTACTTATTCTGATATGAGTAGTGATGTCCTTTTTAACGTTATTAGTATGGCTCATTAGAAAAGATGCAATAACATAATTTTTTGGATATTACTAAAGGTATTACTAACTTAGGAATACCTTTAGTAAACCGAATTAAAAGCATTAATCAGAATAGCCGAATAAACTCTTCGAGCTTTATAGACTAAAAGAACTATAAATATCTTTACTTAGTGGAATAATATGGTATAATTTACATAAGATTACTTTATTTTGTCTTAATTAAAATGAGGATGAAGATAATGACATTAATTAATGAAGTAGAGATATTATTAAAATCTAATAACATATGGAATAATAATTTTCAGATACGGCAAAATCGAAATATTCGGGGACAATCATTTAGTTATTTTATTTATGATAACATGGATAAGCCTAAGTATATTGCAAAGTTTTTTGATTACTTAAAAGATGTTATAATTCCAGATAGTATTAATATTGAAGATTGTAAAAATGCAGAAGAACTAGTAGAAAGACTTGCTGATGCCGATGATTTTATTGGTGATATAGAAATGACTTCTGATTTATTATATTATCACAAACGTTCTTTTATGAGATATGTTCAAGTATGTAAGGAAGAGGATACAGGATTTCCAAAAATATTTGCAATAGATGAAAATATAAAAAATGGACAGCGGTTTTATGGTTTACTGATTGAAGAAGCGATTAATGGCACTACATTAGAAGAATATTTAAAATCATCGAATTTATTAGAAGCAAAAGATGATTTTGCTATAGATTTTTTGTGGAATATGTCTTTAATAATTGAGAAGTTTGTTAAATTTGGTATAGTGCATAGAGATATATCGCCCGATAATATTATGATTAGTGAAAGTGAATTTATTGTAATTGACCCGGGAATGGTTAAAATCATTGGACGTAATACAACTGAACTAGGATATATAATGGGTAAACGTAATTATGCATCTCCAGAACAGTATTATGGTCATGCTGTAAATGCTAATTTTACAAGTGATTTATATTCAATAGGATTAATAACATTTGAAATAGTAACAGATATTAATCCGCTTAAGCTTTATATTGATAAAAATTCGATAAAACCACATGAAGATTTATTGAATAAATATGATAGAGAGTTAGAAGACATCTTTTTTGCAAATATTGATGATTCAGAGAGGAATCATCAATTATTTATAATTATTTATAAATTATTACAAGTTGAAAAGACATATAGGTTTGACAGTATTGTTAGTTTACAAGAAGCTATTAAAGTTTTAAAGGGGGGATGTATTGATGACTAAGATTTTGGCACAACATGGCGCAGCAAAAGGTAAAAAAATTGATATAGCTATGGATAATAAATTTTTATGTGGAGTGGTTTTTTCGCCAAGAGAAGAAAAATTTAGTTCTATAAGAGAGTATGTTGATGATAGCACTTTATTAAATAAAGACAATTCGTATTTAGATTCACAGCTATATTATTCTACTTTTGAGGGTAAAATATTTAAAAATTTGGAGGTTGATTCCTGCTATCCTACAAAAGTCACAAGACGTGATTGGAGAAAAAAGACGCCAGAGTTATTAAATTATTTGGATGAGCATGCTGAAAAATCAAATTTTATATCAAATTATTTAATTACGCCGGGATTCTATATACAGGACTTAGATTGGAAATTTGATTATTCTTTAGATATCTATGAATATTGCTATGAAAAATATAATTTTAAAAGGTTTTATTTATCTTTAATGATATCATTTAGTTTTTTTCATAGTAAATCTGATGTAGATGAAATGATTGAGGACATAATTGATAATATAGATAATAAAGATGGAATTTACTTCACAATATGTCATGAAAAAACACAAGAAAAGAATTATGAATATATGGATGCGCAAAACCTTGCAAATATTATGTATTTTCTTTATTCATTAAAAAAGGCAGGTTTTGAGATTTTAGCAGGTTATACATTTATTAATTCTATTCTATTTGCAATGTTAGATTGTGAATATGTCGCAACTGGTTGGTTCAACAATTTGAGAAAATTTAGTAAAGATAGGTTCGAAGAAATTGATAGTATGGGCAGGAGGAAAAAAAGGTACACAAGCATTCCATTATTTACATATATTACATTTGAAAATTTAAATAATATCAAAGATGTAATGAACATTGAAAAATTACTTACGGGATGTGATATTGATAATGATGTTATTTATAATCAGGATGCAATTTCATTTGTTGACTTAGAGCACCAATATTGGCAAGCATTGTTTTTATTTATTGGTAGATTAAATAAGTATGATAACTTATCTGATAAAATAAAATTTGTATTAAAAGAAATAAATAGTGCAAAAAATTTGTATAATGAGATACTCAATAAGTTGGTAGAAAATAAGGAAGCTTATAACAGAATAAAGTCGGACTCTAAACATTTGGACGCTTGGATTATGGGAATAGAAACTTTTAAAAATAGAATTTCACTTATATAGTATAGATAAAAGCCACAATTATGTGGCTTTTATTGAGTAAGTACATCATATGAAAGTGCTAAATTCATTAAACGAATATATGGTTTAATAGGTGCAATCTTATTTGGTCTAACCAAAACATGAGTAGAATCTTGTGAAACACCAATTAACCCTAAGTTAAAAGATTTAATTATGTTTTCATGCCTTTTTTGAATATTATTTGCAACATCCATAGGGAAAACCATATAACTATAATCAACATATTCTTTATTAATGCAGGCTTGATAAAGAGCTTTGTTATAATCTGTTAATTTTGCTTCATACCCAGTAATTATTACGTTGGGAAAAACAAAGTTAACATTTCTATAATACAGATTACCTTCTTTATAAATTAATTTAACTTTCATTAATTCTGATATAGTCTTATCAAAAGTGGATGAACTTACTCCTAATCCAATAAATAACTTTTCCCTAGAAATTGGTCTTTTATTTTTTAAACGCATAAAAATCTTTGCGCATGATGGCTTGCTGAGAATTTTACATTGTTCTGATGAAAAAGGAAGAGAGGTATTATTTATTTCGACTAAGTCAATATTTCCCCAGCGGATTTTCATTTCGGTAATTAATAAAGTATGTTTTAATAATGAATGGTTTGTTTTGAAACATTCAACAAGGTCACTTTCATATCGGAATATTTTATCCAAAATACAACCTCCTTTACAAATTCATGATTACATTATTATACTACAAAGAGTCAACTTTGAGAAGCAAGAAAATGGATGTTATATTGATTGACTTTTAATGATTGAATATTCTGTTTCCAAAGAGCCACTATTTCAGAAGAATTAGAGCCATCGTTTTGGTGATATATAGCCACTTGCTTTGGTTTAACTAATATCCCTTAAAAATACTGGATAGCATTGGATTTATCAAGGACTTGTCGCTATTGCGGTGTAAGTTGCTAAAATACTCTTTTGCTCCTAGAATCATATAAGTGAATGAATATATCAATTGTATTTATTATCTAGCTGCGGTAAAATTAATCATAGATTAAGTATGGTTAGCAAAATTATAAACGGGGTGATTAAAATAGAGCTTGAACAGTTCTTAAAAAAATATAATACGGAAGATATTCTTAATGCAGTTATAGTTATGTTTTATGATGAATGTCTGTCAAAAGATGTTTTAATTCCGAGCATTGAAATGATAACATCTAATGCATTAAGTTATTATCACTTAGATAGCGATAATTATTTTGATAAGAAAGCTTATCAGGAAATGCAGGAGATTGCAGCAAATATATTTGCTCCAAAGACTCAGGAATTATTTATGAGTGTTATGTTACATGTAAGTGATTCAAATGATGATAAAATGGAGTTATTGAAAAGTATACAGATGCAATTAAAAAATATGGCTTATCGTGGCGATGCCTACATGTTTCAATTGTTCGGACTTGCAGAAAAGTTTTATCAGCCATTTGACAAAGATATGAAAGACAGCTATGGTTTTTCGTTTTCAACATTTGAAAAATTGATAGTTGTTGCTTATAATAAATACATTACTATTATATCCTTTATTAATAATGAAGAATTGAGATTAGAAGCAATAAATAAGCATATGTTTTGTATAAATAAATTTGAACTATATGAAATGTTTGACAGGAACGAAGTTGATTCTTTGGTGGAATACCTTTCTGTAAAAATTGGTATAGATAATATGAAGCCTGTTTCTATTGATGATTTTAAGACATTATATTCCAAACCTATTATAGATTTTGGAGAATATATATATTTTCCGATGATGAATATAACTATGTTAAATATACCTAAAATGTTTCATTACACTTTCATTGCAGAAAAAAAATTCCCTAAAGAAACGGTAAGTAGGTATACACACAATAGAGGAGATGTAATTGAACAACTAACAAAAGAGTACTTGTTAAGATTGTTTGATAATGTTTATTTGTCTTTGAAATATCCACCGCATGATAGGACATTTGAATCAGATATTACTACTCAATGTGACAATGCAACTATATTTGCAGAGGCAAAAGGTAAAATTTTGACTTTACAATCATTACAGGGTGAAACAAAAAAAATAAAAGATGATGTTTATAATGCGATTGGTAAGGCATATGAGCAAGCAGTACGTTCAATAAAGTATTTGGAATCGGGTGGTAAATTTGCTGGAAATAATGATAATGAAGTTGAATTGATTAATACTGTATGGAAATTTCCGGTATGTATTATGGCAGATAATTTTGTTTCAATACCATCTGAAATATATAATTATGTTGAAGTGAAGAAAGCATTTTTGTTGCCTTATGCTGTAAATATATATGATTTAGATATTGTCACAAGAGAATGCGTATCAAAGGAAGAGTTCATAAACTATATGCTTTTTAGGCAGATGAATTTAAAAAATTTATCTGCAATGGATGAGCTTGATATCTTTGGTTATTATAAAAAGTATGGTATGAAGCAGTTGAAATGTGATGAGAATGAAGAGATATGGGCAACAGATTTCACACAAGAATTTGATGCAAAGTATAATGAAATAAGTAAAAAGTGGTTTACAGAATTTACAGTAAATAACTTATTAAGATAAGCTAATACATAAAAATGTAACAAATTGTTACAGCGATATATAAGGAAAAATATATAAAATTTCCGGAGTCTCCCCGGTTCAATATCTAAATATGGATATCTAGTTCAGAACCGTACCCCTTCTTTTTAAGGTGTTTTTTTTACTAAAGGTAACCTCATCGGAGACATCTTATTGAAACACGACCTAAGGTAAGTCGCTAAACTGCTTTATTGTTTTATATAGACAATATAAAGAATGATATTATTAACATATGGAAAATATAAGAAAAATGTTGTATAATGATGGACTGATAATGTTTTTTGAAATTTAAGATGTGGAGGTGCTACTTATCTATGAGATAAAAACAACTACTCCAAGTTCAATAACAGATGATGTAATTAATTTATGTAAGGACTTTGGAGAAGTTTCAAAATTACAATATGTGAATGTTATTCCAGAGCAGGAAGCAACTATTAGCAATTGCTTCCCAAATGTTAAAGATACGGTAATTAGAAAAGGTGGTTCACAAATTTATGGGTGGGCTATATGGAAGTGGGCTAATATCCTAATAGAAGCAGAAGCTCACTCAGTATGGAAGAGACCTGATGGAAAGCTAATTGACGTTACCCCTCATCAAGGAGGAGAAAAGAGTATCCTTTTTATTGAGGATATGAGTATGGATTATAAAGGTAATATTGTTAAGAGCAGGCGAAAAGCGTTGACGGCATCTCCGTTAGTAGAGGAGTATATTAAGTTGGCAGAAGAAAAAGAAGATATAATCTATAGAACTACAGGAGATATTGTATCATTACCAACCAGTCTACTTAGACGGATGTATGAACTGTCAATCATTTTTAAAACAAAGGTAGAACGAAATGTCCCTTGTCCCTGTCAGTCTGGGTTAAAATATAAAAAATGCTGTGGGAGATAAAATTATTTTTCTTAAATAATGTGAAAGTAATGAGGAATTGATATGATATGTACAAAATGTAGAGAGTATAATTTGTTTTTAAATCTCGAAGAGTATATAGTTGCAAATATGCCTACAGATATTGAAGTAATAGAGGATGTTTTTGACTCATGCATAGAGATTGCAGATAAAAAACTTATTTGTAATGGGTGTGGAAATGAAATTATTGAAGGTGAAAGCTACATAGAGGATGATGAAGATTTTAAAGATATTATCTTTAGATTTATAGGGCAACAAGTAATGAATGAAATAGATTCCTGTCAAGAATGTGGTCAAGGAGCTGATATCCAGGGATTATATCCATCAATAAAAAGTTGCTTCTATGACGAAGAAGACGACCCAGAAGCAATTTTTGATAGTTACGATACTGCAAGTACTATAGAAGATATTATGAATAATATTTTTTATGAAAGTGCAGAGCAATGGGAACCATATTATGAACATATAGTTGAATATGTTGAGTGTCCAGTTTGTAATAATGGCTCAGGTGAAAACTATGATGACAAAATCGACTATGGAAAATTTGATTTATACACAGAAGTTTATACGCATAGCGATATTAATCTCTTTAACCATGACTTTTATGGAGATGAATTTGAAGAAATTAAAATAGAAATTAGTGATTTGGCAAGGAATTTTTCATTAAATGAATTAGTCAATTTAAAGAATGAATATGTAAATAATAAAACATTTATTGCTAGAAACCCGATATTTTACAAGCTGGAATGCTTTTTAAAGAATTTATTAGAAAAGAAAGAGTACTATATTCTTTTTCCAGATAGGATGATATATAGAGCAAGAACATCCAATAAAGATAAATTATTGACTAAGGATGACATGTGGGAACCACCATATAATGTAGCAAGTCATGGAAGATATAATGATATTGGGGTAAGCGTTCTATATTGTGCAAATAATAGCGATGTTATAAAAAAGGAAGTTCCTATATCAGGTGATGAAATGTATAATATTGCCAAATTTATTTTACACAAACCATTTTACTTATTTCCGATTAATTATGTGTTTAGAGCAGATTATACGGGGTTAGTAAATGAAGAGGTGCCAATTGATAAACAGAATAATATTTTTAAAGAGCAATACATTTTAAGTAACATAGTATCTGCAATATGTTTACAGGTTGGGTATGATGGAATTGTATATCGTTCAACAAAAGATAATTTTTCAATTGATTATGCTTTGTTTTGTAAATATAAAAAAGATGAGGATTTAAATGTACTTAGCGTAGAAATATATTAAAATAGAAATATTTAAATTATACGAAAGAGTTAAAGATGATACAGAAAGAATGGAGATATAATGAGAGAAGTAGTAAAAAATAAAATGTTATTTACATATCAAAATCTCAGTTTTAAGAAAAAGGAAACTTGTCTTAAATATTTTTATAAATTTAACAATGTTAATGTTAATGTATTTTTTGATGCTTATGATGAAAATTCAATGACATTTAGTATTATTCTTGCTTATGAAAAGAATTATTATTTTACGCCTTTGAATATTACAAATAATAAGATAAGAAAAGAATACCTAACTCAAATCCCGATACAAATCTTATCAAACATTCTAGTGGAGAACCATTTAGATGACTTTTTTTATAGTATGGAGGAACATATATTAACAAGTAATCCAGTGATTAATTTTTATAATAATGAAAAAATATTTGTTAATACTGTAGCATTTAATAAAAAAAATATTGATTTACCATTTTGGCATTTTATACGAAGGACAAGAATGACAGATGATACTTTAGAAGAATTAAGTGAAAGAGCTGATATTTCGCGTCATATTCTTAAAAAAATACAAAATAATGGCATGACTTTAGTTAGAACTGGAGACCCGAGAAAAAGAAAGAAATTAACAATTATTTTAAATGAAGAGGGATTAGAATTATAATAAATTAAGGCGTTTCCATATTATTAATGCCTAATATGTGAGAATGTTTATACATAAGAAAGGTGGATTTCAATTGGCAAGAGATAAAAATAATAACACAAAAATAGAATCAAAGGCTATATATGCTCTTGACGGATTGATAGTTCCTAATGATTATTTAGACAAATCTTTTAACTCGATGGATAAGGAGTTATCATGGGATGGCTATATTTATAGTTATAATGATAAGACATTTAGCAATAGTACATTGGATGACAAAATTCCTGTTCAAATAAAGGGACATATTGATGAGCAATGCAAAGAGATTAACAAGAAGAACATACAGTATCCGGTAGAGTTATCTGTTTTAAAGAATTATTTTAACGATAGAGGAGTTCTCTACTTTCGAGTACTTATGTCCGAGAGTAAGACAGAAATATTCTATAATGCTTTGTACCCATCTAAAATTAAAATATTATTGGAAGAAGCAGAAAGAAAGAAGAATAAGAGTTATATTAACGTTTCGTTAACAAAAATGAAAAAGAGTTCAGATGAAATGAGAAGGGTATGTAAACAGTTTTCATTTGAATCACGAAAACAAGGTTCTGGATTGGGACAAATTGTTCCGAAGGCAATAAAATTGGATAGGTTAGATACTATCGAGAAATTACAGGCAACAGCAATTGCTACGCAGAATCCTCTTGAATTTTTACAAAGAATATCAGACGGGGATGTTTGTTTTTATGCAGAAAAAAATGATATATGGTATCCGTTAGAATTGAATGCAGGAACAGAAATGTTTATACAGCATGCTGTAGAAAATCCGATACAAGTAGCTGATATAACGTATTATGAGAGATATTCGGTTATAGCGAGCACAAAAGAAAAGTTTAAAATAGTACCAAGTGAAAATCTAACATTAAATTGGACTGAGGGTAATTTTAACTTTAAGCCAATTAGTACATTGCAAGAATTGCATAATGATGTGAGTTTTCTTATGGCATTAAATAATAACTCAGAAATTATAATTGGCGGGCTGCCTTTGACCTATAATAACCCGAGATTTAAAGATGGATTGGAAGATGATATTCGTATAATTTGTGATTTGTATGAAATATTTAAATCAACGGATATAGTTTTGGAAACCAAATTTTCCGACTTTAATGATGATGATTTTAGACAATTATTTAAGTTGGTGAGAATTTATAGGGGCATAGATAAAATTGAAAGAGAACAACTGTATACATATGACTTAAAACTGCAAGAGAAAATTTATCCTATGCTGATTTACAAAGAAAATGATGAAGTCATTTTTACTAATAGAGTTTATGAATCACGGTTTCAAGGGTTTGTTGTTGACAATGATACAGAACACTATAAAGTACCGATGTTTTGTGGTTTGAGAGGAAAAGTACTTGGTAATCTATATAAATATGATTTTGCTGATTTGAATTATCAAATTGATAATTCGGAGATTAATACATTTACAATCGATACTTTGAATATTGCGGCGATTGGTTTAATTGAAGCATATGATGTTAATAGTGATAAAAGATTGTTATATTTGGCTTTGAGTATATATAAAAGAATAGTGGAGTTCTCTCCTGACGCACTTTATATCAAGGTGAATGTATGGCAGATTAAGAAAAGATTGGACACTTTGGAAGAGTTAGATATAAATGAATTACGAAGGGCAAAAATTAGTGAATCAGATGCTCAAATTCTATGTGCTGTATACCTCTTGCTAGATGATAAAGTAGCTGCTAACGAGTATTTTGATAAAATAGGGAGCAAAGAAAAAGAAGAATTTTTATCTTATCCCATATGCAAATTTCTTGATGTTTAGTATGAATGTAACAATTTATAACAGCTCCGTATATAAGTAAAAAATTTAGAAATTTTTCTGAGGCTTCCTGGTAGATTATCTAAAAGAGGATTTCTAGTTCGGAACCCCACCCTTCTCTATATAGCTATTGTAAAAAAGGTCTATTCAATGAGATTGTATTGAATAGTTCACGACCTAGGCAAGTCGCAAAACTGCTTATTTTTATGCTTGTAAATAAAAAGATATCGCCATCAAGTTACAGATGCCCCAAGATGCTACGTATATTGTCTCCTATAGAAAGTAACTAAAGGCGGAATATTTGAATGAGACATAAAAATTGTGAAATCAATGGGGCATCGTATATAGTGTATGAGGATGGAAGAGTATTTGGAAAGAATGGCAAAGAAATAAAGCAAAGACCAAATGCAGATGATTATGCATGCTTTACAGCAGGAGCAAAAGGTAACAGAATTTGTATCAGAACACATAGGATAGTTGGAAAGCTATTTATAGAAAATCCAAGTGGATTACCAGAACTTGACCATATGGATAGCAACCGTATGAATCCTGCTACATGGAATCTGGAATGGGTAAGCCATCAAGAAAATGTAAGAAGAGCATGGGAAAGAGGAAACCATGATGGTAAATTTGATGGAGCAAAAAATCCAAGAGCTACTTTGACAGAAAATATAGTTCGGACGCTAAGACAGGAATATGTATCTGGTATAACGCAAAAGGAGCTTTCTGATAAGTAATAATATTCCATGGAGTACAATCCATAATATTGTTAATTACCATACATGGAAATGTGTGGTTTAATATAAAATTCGACCTGAATAAGTCGTTTAAACTGTTCTATTTTTATGCCTTGTCAGGCAGGAAAGGAGAATTTATAAATTATAGAATAGATGGATTACTAGAATACGTGTAACTGTATGTTACGAATATGATGCCTATAATATAGTTCTTATTTTGGATGTGAATCAGATTGACATCCGAAAGCTTGGAAAGGTTGTGATGAATTCAGCTTAAAGATAATAGTAAGTAAAGAAACCAAGATATTTACAAATTAATTGTAGATTTATGAGCAATGTAACAAATAACATGAAAGAACAAAATAACAATAAAAATTATAATGGAGGATTTATTATGAGAACAAACATATTAACAAATCAGGAAGCATTTAACAAGGCAGTTGTAAAAGAGTTGGAAAAGGTATACACAGAAGGATACCATATTCAAATTAATCAGGTAATCAAGAATAATGATACAATTCTATTTGGATTAACAATTCTTGAAGAGAATTCTATAATTTCACCAACTATTTACTTGAATGAATACTTTGCTGATTATCAAAGAGGAAGAACTGTGAAGGATATTATCAATGAAATTGTAGAAATCTATGAGAAAAATAAGGTGGCTCAAATACCGACAAATGTATCTGATATTATTGATTTCCAAAAGGTGAAGAATCAAATCGTGATAAAACTAGTCAATCGGGAAAGTAACAGGGAGTTCTTGAAAGATACACCATTCATTCTATTTAATGACCTTGCAGTCATATTTAGTATTCTTGTTTCAACACATGAAGAAGGTACTGCCACAATCATGGTGAAGAGCAATATTCTTTATGACTACTGGAAGATGGATGCAGAAACTTTACTGGAGCTGGCACTGGAGAATTCTAAACGACTGTTACCTGCAAAAATTCAAAGTATGGAGGAAGTATTAAAGGAAATGTTAGGTAGAGATTTTGCAAGTCAATTCGGCATGGATACGGAAATGTATTCAGATGTTGAATTAGATACACTGTTTCAGGAGATAGCAGATGATAATCGTGGTCTTTGGATACCAGTGTTATAATCAAGTGAATAATGGCAGCAAGGCATTCAGAGAAAAAAATGGATTAGACATAGAAGGCTACTGTGATATTCGTATGGTTGGAGATTGGAAATTAGATTTGATGGCAAAAGTCATTTTAGAAACGATATGGACAAAGAGGAAAGATGCTGTAATTGAAGCTTATAAAATGATTGCAGATTGTTATGTATCAGAAGAAAAACCAAAGGAGAAGGAAATATCAGAACTCAAAAATAAGCTAAACAAAATCAATCATAAAGTAGATAATCTGATTGATATGAGAGCAGAGGGAGATATTTCAAAAGAAGAATATGGAATCAAACGTAAGGAACTGGATAAACAAAAAGAATCAATTGAAGCAGAGCTGTCAGGAATAAATGATAGAAAAACAGAATCACAAGACATTGAAATGAAGCTTGATTGTATCAAAAGAGCATTAGAAGAATATATTGATTTTTCCAAGCCGAAATTATCGGAAGATGTTATAGAGCGACTAATTAAGATGATTAAACCTGTGAATAATAGTTTATTTCAATGGTCATTGGACTTCCTTTATGATTACGATAGGGTTGTTTGTGGGATAGTTGGTAGAAAAAATAAGCCTGTTCTAGTGGATAAATTTGGTAATAGCCTAGCATTGTACCAAAGCAGCACAGGCAGTGTTGAACAACTAGGGTCAATTGAAATTGCCTTCTATTTGTTAGATGAAGCCTATGCAAGGCAATATCAGAAAGAGCATGATATGCGAAGGCTTTATGCTTGGAAGGATATTAAAATAAGTATATATTTTTAAATATGGAATAGCCTGTATCTTCGGATGCAGGCTATTTTTAGGCATATAAGGGTAAGTCGGTTCGGGATGATTACTATATTTAAAAAGTAAATGAATCAAGAGATAATAAGTATGAATGAGATAGTGGGACAAATCACTTTATGATTTGTCCACTATCTCAATTTGTGATGTTTGCATGGGTATTATGTTGGATTAGAGAATATGTTGTAGGGTACTTTTTTATTTTGGCAAAAATAAAAATTGGTAATTTTTCATGAGAATTGTAGAGCTTTTTTGTGTTTTTAAATGCCGGACTCGCTTATTGACAAATAAATTATATATTGATACTATTAAGCATGTGCTTAATGAAATGATGTGGAGAATAAATATGATGCGTAAAGAACAATTAATACAAAGAAGATGGCAAATTTTATCGGTATCTCTGGACCAATTTATTACCAAAGGCTATTATGGCACATCTACAAGAGAAATAGCCAAAATAGCCGGCATCAGTTCTGGATTGATGTTTCATTATTTTAAAAATAAAGAGAATTTGTATCATAGCCTCATTGAAATTGGAACTGAAAAAATGGTTTTTGATATGAAAAAGGCGGAGGAGAATCCAAAATTATATTTAAAAACAGTAGTGGAAACAATTTTGGAACAGTTACAGAGCAATGATTTTTTCGCTAAGATGTTTGTGTTTATTGACGATGCACAGCATACATCAGGCATACCGGCAGAATCTGCAAAACTACTGCAGAAAATTGATGCTTTTCGTCAATGCATATCAATTATAGAGAACGGACAAGAAAAGGGCATGTTTAAAAAGGGAAATTCACATGCGCTATGTGTGACGTTCCTTGGTGCCATACAAGGAATTGCACAGGAAAAGGTAAGAGTTCAGGATACATCTATGCCAGAAGCAGTATGGCTGATGGATATATTAAGTATTTAATCTTGTGGAGGAACATGAAGTGAAAAACCTGAATATAAGAATTATATTTTTTATTGTTGTTATATTAGCATGCGGATGGTTTGGAAAAATAATTGATTTGATATTAGCCGGACCGTCGGAGGGACAATCATTAGGGTTATTAATATGGATGATAATGCCGTTTATAGCTTCAGTATTTTTAGCAGGATTTAAAAAAAGTGAATATAAAACGTTGGGACTGAGACCAAAGTTGAAGGAGAAGGGTAAGTGGTATTTTATTTCTTTTGTCACATTTCCTGGAATTGCTTCATTATGTATCGGGATGGGCTTAGTTACGAGATCGATTGAATTAACTCGGTTTGAGATGTGGGGATTTGTATCGACACTATTTGGCTGGTTTCTATATAATTTTTTTCGGTCAATTTTTGAAGAGGTAGCCTGGAGGGGATTTTTACAGGAGAGGTTAATTTATTTAAAAGTAAATGATTGGTTAATTTATTTAATTACAGCTACAGTATGGGCATTGTGGCATATTCCTTACTATTTGTTCTTTTATGATGGAAATAGTGCAATGATGATAGTGTCATGCTTTACGATACTATTTAGCTGGAGTATACTTTATGCAGAAATATATCGAATTACAAGAACAATTTGGCCTTGTGTTCTGCTGCATGCAACATCGAATGCGATACAGTATACTATGCTGGAAAACTATCTAGTAATTTATGAAAAGAGAGAGTTTATCTTTTCACCCACTGGTAGCATACTAGCTTGCACTTGTTCAATTATATTAGGGCTAATAATTCGTAAACATCGTTTAAGCACAGAAAAGATATAAATTATTTTGAAATACCTATGAAAATACATATTCAAATAAATAATCCATTACTATGTTTTGATAGCGGCAGCATAGGCATGAACAACTAAGTTAAATGAGAATTCCCCGTAAGGAGCTTTGAGTTTTACTGTGATGTAAATAAACGAGTTCCATATCAATTATGAGATTAGTTGATATGGAACTTTTTACGTATAATGGGCTCGTTATGCGACAGGGCGAAGTCCACGTGTGGCCGGCGAATTCGAGAAGGTCGTCTCATTGTCAACCGATGCCTGCTACACAAACCATATGGAAAATAATGTTGATTTGGCCTGATTGTGCTATTTCATGTCTGCTTCGTTATATAATCACTAATATGTTATCTGCTATACTTAATCATATTATGATACATCATTAGATTTTCAGGTGATAATTTCTTAAGTGAAAACTCTAAACGTATGTGGCATCCTACAGTGACTACAAGAAAGATGACAATGTATACAAAAGATTCCGGACGTTAGATTAATTATAAAAATCAGGAGGTGGTTGTACATTGGATAATATGGCGTTTTAAGCTTATACACCATCAATCAATAAGTTTAGGTTATGGTGGACATGCAGACCAGCTAAAAAAGTAATATCAATCAAAAAGAAGGAGGTAGTTAAGGTGGTAAAAGATAAGTCGTTTAGAAATTCTTTCTTTGTTATCAGCCTCATAGTTGTAATGCTCACTACTACATTGTTACCAATACAGGGTGCATTTGCTGAGGTTACAACGGATTTCGACCAATTAAACCAGTCGCAAATTGTCGCAGCAATGGGCGCAGGGTGGAATTTGGGAAATACGATGGAAGCCTTTAATGACTATGGTCCTAATGAAGAAGCATGGGGTAATCCTAAAGTTACGTCAGAACTCTTTACAGCAGTAAAGAACGCAGGTTTTAATACGGTACGCATTCCGGTCACACTATTGAAAGCAATCGGTCCTGCTCCGAATTATACGATTGATCCTGCATGGCTGGCCAGAGTAAAAGAAGTAGTTGATTATGCCTAC
Organism: Bacillota bacterium; assembly: GCA_023407175.1. The sequence goes on along the minus strand of JAEYMU010000012.1, from coordinate 409,163 downwards.
AGTAAGGGTATGTATGTAATTCTTGATGGTGTGCATGGTGATGGTTATACAACAATCAACGGCGCCTGGCTTCTTGTTACTGCAAGCGACCAGGCATCTGTTAGAGCAAAGTATCAGAAAGTATGGCAGCAGTATGCAGATTTGTTTAAGGATTACGATGAACATTTGATCTTTGAATCAATGAACGAAGTATTCGACGGTAATTATTATGACCCTGATCCTGTATTATATCAAAACCTGAATGCCTACAATCAAATCTTTGTAGATACCGTTAGGCAAACCGGAGGAAATAATGCTGCACGATGGCTGCTGGTTCCCGGCTGGAATACCAATATTGATCATATGACCTTAGACTTTGGTTTTGTAATTCCGACGGATAATTACAGATCATCCTCTATACCAAGCAGTGAGAAGAGAATTATGATATCAGCCCATTATTACTCTCCCTATGAATTCACTCTCGACAACTCCAGTTCAATTACCCAATGGGGTTCCATAGCTACCGACTCATCCAAAAAATCAACCTGGGGGCAGGAAGATTTCATGGCTTCTCAGCTTGCCCAGATGTATTATAAATTTGTAGTGGAGGGGTATCCGGTAGTCATTGGTGAATACTGTGCCACTGATAAAACAGACAAAGACTCGACAAACAATACCTATCGCTCTTATTTTTGTAATGTATTATCCACAGATTGCAAGAAATACGGAGCGGTTCCTGTTTACTGGGATATCGGAGCCTATGGTCCTGGAGGATCGGGGTTAATTGACAGAAAAACTTATGCCGTAGTGAATCAACCAATCATTAATGCAATCATAAGCGGCATCAACTCATCGGTTACTCCTCCTGTTTCGCCGACGCCAACGCCGATTCCGACTGGTCCGGGAGCACAAATATCAGTCCTTTATAAATGCTCTGATACCAATGCTGCTACCGGTGGAATCCGCTTCAGCTTACAGATAAAAAACGATGACTCAGTATCAGTTCCACTTTCTAATGTTAAAATTCGTTACTGGTATACACGTGACGATGGTAAATGGCAATCCTTCAATTGCTATTATGCGGTAGTTGGATCCGGGAATGTAACTGGTAATATGGTCAGATTACCGCTATCGTCCGCATTCAGCACAGCCGATTTTTATTCGGAAGTTGGCTTTACCAGTGGAGCGGGCAGCTTAAGCCCCGGTGCAAATAGTGGTGAGGTACAAATTACTTTAAGTAAGTATGATAATTCGAATTATACCCAAACGAATGATTATTCATTTGATTCCAGTATGATTAATTATGGTCAGAATCTGCATATCACAGCTTATGTTAATGGGATTTTGGTATATGGAACTGAACCGTCAGGATCCAACCCTATAACACCGACACCAGCTGTAACAGTAACGCCAACAGTAACAGTAACAACAACGCCAACAGTAACGCCAACGCCTACACCAACAGTAACGGTAACGCCAACGCCGACAGTAACGGTAACGCCAACGCCAACAGTGACAGTAACACCGACACCGACGGGAAATCCGAAAGACAGTATCAAAGTGCAGCTATTTAATGCCAACACTTCAACCTCCACAAATACTCTTTACCCCAACTTTAAGATTATCAATACCGGAACTACAAGCATCAACCTTTCTGATGTGAAGATAAGGTACTACTTCACAAATGACGGTACAAATATTGACAGCTATAACTGTGACTGGTCGTCAGCCGGTAGTGGGAATGTCACAAGCTCTTTTGCCACTATATCAAAGACCAATGCGGACCGCTACCTTGAAATAGGTTTTTCAAGTACAGCAGGAGCAATTGCGCCAGGAGCAAGTATCGAGGTGAAAGGAAGAGTATGGAAGTCTGATTGGTCCAATTTCACACAAACAAATGATTTCTCATTCAATTCGACAGCTACAGATTATGTGGACTGGACAAATATTTCAGGATATATCTCAAATACCTTGATATGGGGCAATGAACCATCGTAGTACACAGAAATATTAATTGAATCCATCTGTCTTCAGGTGAAACGAAAACCAGTGATGCTTAAACCTTGTCACTGGTTTTTGTTAACCCTTACAGGCAGTGTTGAATAATTTTAAAATTGCAAAAAGCCCAAAAGGCATATCATTTGGACTATTTTGCTTTTTTAAAGTAAAATAAAAATCAAATAGAAGCACATTCATAATGAACCGATTGGGGCTTAATATCATCTAATAGATGTACAATAAAAAAGCAGCTGCGATTTTAAACGGAAGGAATATACAATGGATAAGGCGGAATTTTCAAAAAGAGTTTTGGAGGTGGAACCAACTTTATACCATGTTTCAAAATCAATTCTCTTTAATGAAACAGATTGTGAGGATGCTGTTCAAGAAGCAATTCTAAAGGCCTATACAAAACAAAATTCATTAAAAGAAATAAAGTATTTTAAAACATGGTTAATACGGATTATGATTAATGAATGCTATCAGTTTTTACGTACAAAGAAGCAGGAAGTATCCTATGATGACTATATGCAGGAAAAGCCCGCAGAAGATAAGCAGTATTCAGAGCTTTATGATGCTATTCAAAAGGTGGATTTAAAGCATAGAATGCCGATTATCTTATATTATATTGAAGGCTATTCGATCAATGAAATTGCAAAAATTCTAAGAATACCAACAGGTACAGTGAAAAGCAGGCTATCCAAGGGGCGCGAACTGATAAAAGGCTTGTTGGAAGATGAGGAGAAACAGGATAAAAGTAAAAGGTGATTTTTACATTTAAAAGAATATTTTCAATGGGCAAAAGGCACAAAATGTGCTTTTCACACAGTATTTGTATGCTGCGGAAGCGGCAGATGGAGGTTATTATGAAAAGATATGATTGGGAGAATGCTTTACCCAAGGAGACAAAGGAATTTCATGAAAAGGTATGTGAAGTGCTGAATGCGCTGCCTGAAGAAGGGAGAATTTATAGAATGTCAAAGAAAGGATATGTAGTGGCAGCTTTAGCAGCAATTATGCTGTTTGGCTCCATCTCTGTATTCGCAGCCATCAAATGGAATGAAAGAGCGGCAGATAATTTTGGAGCTGATAAAGAGCTGCAAAAAAGTCTTTCAAATGAGGGATATTCAAATCAGGATATACAGACAGTTTCAGATCATGGAATTACAGTTACCCTGGAACAGACTATTCAGGATGAAAATTTGATTTATATACTATTTCGTGTTGCTTCAGAAAACCTGGAACTTACAGAAAATAATGGGATGGGTTATAAAATAAAGTTTTCAAATGGAATGGATTCATATACGAGTATAAGTTCCGGCTTCGTAGATGAAATTGCCCAGCCAGAGATAGGCAGCAGCAGGGAGTATGAGATATGGATTCAAAAGAATACCGAATATGATTTTGAAGGTGCGACATTAACCTGTGATTTTAATGCTTTACAGAAGTATGAGGGAAAGGCCGGGGCGGTAAAGGACCTTGTAACAGGACAGTGGAAATTTAATATTGATTTATCGGTAAATGCTTCCGTGGAATATCAGATTAATAAAACTGTAGCTTTTGATGGCTGTGACGTTAAAATTCATAAGATTAAATTATCACCAATTTCCTATACGGTTTATTGCGATGGGGATGACATAAGGGCATTGCAAAAGGCCAATAATATAGATTTCAATGAATGCGATACTACTTATCCGCTTATTATTTCGGGTATAAGGTATAAGGATGGAACATTGATATCAGAAAAAGGTGCTCTTATGAGCGAAGAATTCAGCGGGGAGGGTGAAGATTTTATCGCAACCGGAAGATTTACAAATGCAATTGATAGGAATCAGGTTCTGGAAATTATATTTGGTAATATGAAAGATGGAATATCAATAAATTAGGCAGTGTGGCGTTGGCAATGAGCCAATTCACATAATAAAAGCTCTGAGACATGCTTGCATGATCTCGGGGCTTTTTTTACGCGAAGCCCGTATGTGATCTGATGGAAGTCAGGACGCTGGCTCATGGTTAATGAAAGCGGTAAGTCAGGACATAGGGACCTGAAGTACAATAGTTTACACATAAATCACAATATATTACATAGTTAAGCAATTAACAAAAATTATAACAATAAAATACACAATGAAAGAAATTCCGTTTCTTTTGAAAACCCTATTAACCTGATATAGTTTACCCATAAACAAGTCATCCATTTACCAGTGCCTTAGAGACTAATCAGGTAGGAGGATGGGGTTTATGAAGGAGAAAGGTTAGCTATTAATCAAGATAATACGTAACAGTATTATTAAAACTAAAAAGGAAGGTAGAGGGTTTATGAAAAGATTTATTAGTTTAATTATGGGTTTGGTATTGGTAGTAACTTTAATGGTGGGATGCAGTGCAAAAAATGAAGATACTAAGACCCCAGCGAACGGAAACGAACCGACCAAGAGTGCAACGGACACTGATAAAGAGCCATTTCGTGTTGCTTATATTGCAAGAACACAGTCTGACTCCTTTGCGGCATGGCTTGCAAATGAGATGAAGGCAGCAGCAAAAGAATATGATGACATTACACTTGATGTATTTGATGGTCAGGCAGATGACGAGAAAGAAAATGCAGCGATTGAAAATGCAATCACAAACGGATATGACGCAATCATCGTTCAACCTAACAATGGAGAAGCACAGAGACCTTATGTTGAGAAGATCGTTAAAGCAGGTATCATTGCAATCACTACCAACGCACGTATAGCTGGTATCGATGGAGCATCCTCTGTGGATGCTGATCCTTACAAGCAAGCTGCAGTTAACGCAGCGCTTGCTGTAGAGCAGGTGCCTCAGAACGGTAAAGTTGTAGTACTTAACGGACCTTCCGGCAATTTCCATGCAGAAGAAAGAAGAAAAGCATGGGAGGCAGAGTTCTTTGATAAAAGACCTGATGTGGAAATCATCGCAGAAGATATTGCTAACTGGAACAAAGATGAAGCTATGGCATTTATGGAAGATTGGCAAACAGCAAACGGACAGATCGATGCAATCATTTCTATGAATGATAATATGGCAGCAGGTGCATTAGAAGTTGTTGCTGATCCTTCAAAAATCTTATCCTATGGTGTTGATGGTACAGCAGAAGCCTGCTTATTAATTCAGGAAGGCAAGATGACATCAACCTGTTTACAGTCCGCCATTGACTTAGCAGCATTAAATCTTGAAACGGTACACAAATTGTTAACCGGTGAAGAGAAGCAAATCGATACTGATATCGAAGAAGTTTTAATTACGAAGGACAACGCTGGTGATTTTGTATCTATGTACAAAGAAAGAGGCCTGATTAAAGAATAATCAATAATAAAAAATATATGTTCTTAATTTATCCGGCAGGAAGTGTTATCACCTGTCGGATAAATTATATAGGCTATTATTCCATTATAAATTATATTCCTCGAAGGAGAAATAGACAGCTTATTTACCTGATCCTTGTGAGGATGGATGAGGTAAATAATGTACCTTCACAACATTTTGCATCCCCATAGCAATATAGTACATCAGTTAAGTATTTAACAAATTATTTATTAATATAACACTTCAACACAGAAATTCTGTTTCTTCTGGAACTTTTGAATAGATGCTATAGTTTACTCAGAAACAAGAGGAGGCCCTAATAGATATAAAAAGATTGGGAGGACAAAAATGGAACAAGAGATCAAACTAAGAGTCTCGCAGATAGAAAAATCTTTTCCCGGTGTAAAAGCCTTGGACAAAATTGACTTTAAAGTTAGGCGGGGGACGGTGCATGCATTATGTGGGGAAAATGGTGCAGGAAAATCCACTCTGATGAAAATCATCAACGGTATCTACAAGCCAGATGCCGGTCAGATATTTATAGATGAAAAGCCCGTAAAAATACAAAGCCCCATTCATGCCAGGCAGTATGGCATTGCAATGATTGCACAAGAGCTGAACTATGTACCGGAGATGTCAATTGAGGAAAATCTGTTTTTAGGAAGACTGCCGGTCAAGAAGCTCGGGAATGTAGATTGGAAGCAGCTCAAAAGTAGAACTGTGGAGTTCTTGAAGGAGGAAAAATTACCTTATAAACCCTCACAGAAGATGAAAACCCTGACTGTGTCCGACATTCAAATGCTGGAGATCATCAAAGCGATTTCCAACAATGCAGAAATTATAGTAATGGATGAACCCACATCTTCCATCACTCAGCGAGAAGTGGAGATGTTATTTAAGAAGATCAATGAGTTAAAGAAGCAAGGAGTAAGTATTGTGTACATCTCTCATAAGCTGGATGAGGTTTTTCAAATAGCAGATGACATTACCATATTCCGTGACGGAGCAGTGGTAGAAAGCCATCCGGCCAGTGAGATGACCATGGATCAGGTGATATCCCTTATGGTTGGACGTAAGATGGAGAATATTTATCCGAAGGAAACGGTTGAGCTTGGTGAAAAACTGCTGGAGGCAAGAAACCTGCATAGTGACGGAATCTTTAAGGACATTAACTTTAATGTGAAAGCGGGCGAAATTGTAGGATTTGCGGGTCTGGTTGGTGCAGGAAGGACGGAAGTAATGAGAGCACTGTTTGGACTGGATCCTCTAACCGGCGGAGAAGTTTTTATCAATAATAAAAAGGTATCCATTAAAAAAGTGTCTGACAGCATCAATCATAAGATGGTCATGCTTTCAGAAGATCGAAGAAGATACGGTATTATTCCGATACGAAGCGTAATGGAGAATGCAAGCATATCAAGCCTTGAAAAGGTTATCTATAAGGGATATGCCCATGAGAAGGAAGAACGTAAGATTGTAGGAGAATATTTCAAGAAGATGAATGTAAAGACCCCTTCTTTGGATACTCCAATTCAGGCTTTAAGTGGTGGCAATCAGCAGAAGGTATTGTTTGCAAAATGGATGTTAAGAGAACCGGAAATCTTAATTCTCGATGAACCAACCAGAGGAATTGATGTTGGTGCAAAGTTTGAAATATATAAGCTTACTGTAGAAATGGCAAAGCAGGGGAAAGCGGTGATTATGGTCTCCTCAGAACTGCCGGAATTAATCGGTATGTGTGATCGGATTTATGTTATGAACCAGGGCAAGATTACCGGGGAGCTTGGCAGGGAAGATTTCAGCCAGGAAGCCATTATGAAACATGCGACTAGTGTATAGGAGGAAGAGGAAATGTTAAGTAAAATTAAGAACACTCCTGCAAAGGAGAAATATTCCATATTTATTGTATTGCTTGTCATGATCTTTCTATGCAGCATAATGAATAAGAACTTTTTATCGGCAAACAATCTGTCAAACATTATGAAACAGCTGGCGGTTAGTACGATCCTGGCATATGGTGAAATGCTGTTGATCATCAGCGGTATGTTGGACTTATCCTCCGGTGCGGTACTTGCTTTATCCGGAGTATTATCCATTAGCGCATATCAGGCTACCGGTTCCTTAGCCTTAGCCGTATTAGTCGGAATAAGTGTGGCTGTTGTGTGTAACATTGTAAATGCTGTTATGATCACAAATTTAAATGCTCCTCCGTTCATTGCAACTCTGGCTATGATGCAGATTGCAAGAGGTATCGCATTGCTGTTCACAAAGGGACAGAACCTTAATCAGTTAAAGGATTATGTTATCTTTGGTCAGGGAACCATTGGACCAATCCCAATCTCCATTATAATTACCGTGTTTATTACAATTATTGTATGGTATATATTACGTCACACTAAGCTTGGACGTTCTCTGTATGCAATCGGCGGCAACGAGGAAGCCTCTGTTGCGGCAGGTATCAATGTAAAGAAGAACAAGTATATCGTATTTATTATCAATGGTGTTTTGGTTGGTATTGCAGGTATCCTATTTATGTCCCGTGTTAATGCAGGTTTGCCAAACGGTGCGGTTGGATATGAAATGGAAGGTTTAACAGCAGCAATTGTCGGTGGAACAAGCTTTTCCGGTGGTGTGGGAACTACCATGGGTACCCTGGCTGGTGCATTTATTATTGGTATGCTTAATAACATCATGAACTTAGTGGGTGTGGACTCCTATATCCAGCAGATTGTAAAGGGTGCAATCATTGCGCTGGCGGTTATCTGGGATATCAGATCCAAATCGAAGAAAACCAGAAAGGTTATCCTTGTAGAGGAGAAATCAGCAGCAAAATAAAAGGGATTGATAACTTTGTTGATCAACAGAGATGTTAAAAAGTAAGTTTGGAAGAAATATTTCAATATAAAAAATTAAAGGAGAAGATATTATGACAAATAAAGCAGTGTATATGACCGGACTGAACAAGATGGAAATGAGAGATATTGAAGTACCGAAGATCAAAGAAGATCAGGTATTAATTAAACTTGAATATGTTGGAATCTGCGGATCTGACGTACATTATTTGGAACATGGGTCAATCGGTGACTTCATAGTGAAGGGCGATTTTATACTTGGACATGAATGTGCCGGTGAAATTATTGAAATAGGAAGCAAGGTAACGGATTTGACTGTTGGTGATAAGGTAGCTTTGGAGCCCGGCGCAACCTGTGGGCAGTGCGAATTCTGTAAATCGGGCAAATACAACCTTTGCCCTGATGTAGAATTTCTTGCAACCCCTCCTTATCAGGGCTGCCTTGAGAATTATATTGCTTTCCCTGCCAGTATGTGCTTTAAATTGCCAAGCAACATTACAACCAGGGAAGGTGCATTAGTGGAGCCATTGGCGGTAGGGATGCATGCGGCAGCGCAGGGTAATGTAAAATTAGGTGACTCCGTGGTAATTCTTGGCTCAGGATGCATCGGTCTTGTAACTTTGCTGGCTTGCAAAGCGTATGGTGCAACTGACATCACGGTAGTGGATGTTATGCCTAAGAGACTGGAATACGCTATGAAATTAGGCGCTACCAGAGTAATCAACGCAAAAGAGGAAGATGCAGTTGCGAAGATGGACGAAATAACCGGAGGCAAAGGCGTTGATGTTGTAATCGAAACAGCAGGAAGCAAGATTACAATTAAGCAGACCGCATACCTTGTAAAACGCGGAGGAACCATAGTACTCGTAGGTATGGCCCCGGAAGATATCATTGAATATAATTTTGCCAAGATTATGGCAAAGGAAGCTACTATCACATCCGTATTCCGTTACAGGAATATCTATCCCAAAGCGATCAATGCGATAGCAAAGGGGATTATTGATGTGTCCGGTATTGTTACCCATGAATTTGACTTTACAGATACAGCAAAAGCCTTTGACTTTGTAATAAATAGTAAGAATGATGTTGTTAAAGCAGTTATCAAAATAGGATAAGAACATCATGTTCAAATGTATCAGAAAAACGCTCCGATTGGGGCGATTTTCTGATATACAATTATATTTACTCCGATATAAGTACACGGGTTGAGTAATGGAAAGTGAATATTGGTATAATAATCATTGAAATATTACAGCCATGCTTTGGAATCAGGTAATAAATCAATGATATTTTGCATTTAACAGAAATTTGAGGAGATTTTCATGCAAATTCATAATTATAAAGTAATTAGTTGTAGGTTGGCGTTGATTATCATCCTGCTTCTGATCTTAACGGGATGTTCAAAACCACAAGAGCAATCGGGTAACCGTATTGAATTCTTTGGTGAACCGGAAAATGAATATGGCAATATCGAAGCACCGTCTAACTTTGATTGGAAACAGTGTGAGGGAATCAAACTCAATTTTATATGTGAAGATAATATCAATGCAAATATACTGTCAAAAGAGGTTGAGAAATTTACGAAAGTTACCGGAATCAAAGTTAATATAAAAAGAATGGATTTCAACACCCTGGAAGAAAAGATCAACATGGAATTTATCTCAAAAACGGCACAGTACGATTTGATCTATGTAGATCCCTATAAGACTTTGAACAGGTTCTACAATGGTTTGGAGGATTTAAATAAATATGAAAATGATAACACCCTGCCACATATTGTGGGAGGGTTAGATAGCTTTTCAAAGGAACAGCTGCAAGTCTGTTCTTATTTTGAGAATACGGATAAGGTATATAGCATTCCTTTTGATTCCACTACTATGATTTTATTTTATCGGAAAGACATTTTTGATCAATATAGAAGCGAAATGACACAGGATCTTGGATATGACCCTGAGCCCGATAGTTCTGAATTTACTTGGGATCGCTTTATTGAAGTGTCAAAGTGGATGAATGATCATATTAAAAGCGGAGAGATTAAGGATTTAAAAAGCGGAAGCTTGACGATGTCAGCACAGCACAACTCCATTTACACTGCATTTTCGAGTGTATTAGCATCCTACGGAGGAGATTATTTTACCAACAGTAAAGTAGTAAGCCTCGGTACCGGTACAAGCTATGAAATCTTATCAAGAACTGCAGAATTTAATACCGCTTTGCAAAAGTTTAAAGAGATTGTGGCGCTGAATCCGGACAATGAAGAGGGATATACCTGGGATGAAGTGGGGACTGCATTTACGGAGGGTGAAACGGCTATGATGATTAATTGGGATGAGAATATCTCGGCTGTTGAGAATTCACAGGTGGCCGGTAAAGTAGGGTATAGTATATTGCCGAAGGGATCGGTACGAAGTGCCAATATCTATGGCGGTTCAGGAATAGGGATCAATAGTTATGCAAATAGTAAGAAAAAACTGGCGGCCTGGTTATTTATTGTCTGGTCGACCTCTCCGCAGGTTCAAATGAAAACCTTTCTGGAAAAAGACGGGGGAACACTTCCTACCAGAACTGCACTTATTCAAGAAATCGATCAGAAATATTCTAAAGAACAACCGCAGGTAAAAGCTATGATTATGTCTCAAAAAGAGGAGTATGCATATTACAGACCGAAGCTGAAGAATGGATATGAATTTGAAAATATTATAATTACTAATCTTTATGATCTGGTCACAGGGGAGATAGACGTGAGAAAAGCTTCTATTAATATAAAAAGTCAGTGGACGGGGCAGCATTAGGATAAGCATAGTAATGGAGAGAAGACATGAGGAGCATCAAAGAGAGGCATAGTTTTAGAAAACAGTTCTTAAAAGCAGCTATTTTCTTGATTATTGTATTTTTAATAATATTCATAGCTATGTTCCAGAATTTTAGGAATACCCTGCGCAGACAGTATGGGGAATCTGAAATGCAGTCGGTGGAATTAATCGGCAATAACGCTGATTTTATCTTGAATGAGGTTGAGAATCTGTCAAATTCGATTATATCCAATCAGGAGCTTTTAAATAGCCTTAAAAAGGGAGAAAATGATTATCTCATTGATAAGTTATACAGCTTTTATATCTCCAGTAAGAATATCGACGGAATCTATGTAATTACCCCAAGCGGATATCATCAGGTGGGAGCGGAATTGAAGGATGGAATAAAAAGCTTTCCAAGATACGAATTGGATCAGACTACTGGTGAAATTGTATGGTTTCCCACAACGGAAAAAACAGTTAAAATACTCTCCGGTACGATGAAAAAGCGGTTTTTCTCCATGGGAAGGAAGATAATTGATATATCTTCTTTGAAAGAGCTGGGCTATATCAATATTGAAGTGGACGAGAACGTACTTACAGGTGCTTTTCCTGATTTGCAGGAGGATAGCAGCCGGATCTTTATCTGTGACACTGCGGGTAGTATTATTGCCAGCTCGGAGGATGACTTTACGTCGATTGATAACAGCAGCTCCGGTTATTTTCAAACAATGATTCATGATGATGGGCCCAATTATTTAAGCTATCTGGATCACGGTAAAAAGTATGTTGCGATTTATACCTCCTTTAATTATGGTAAATGGTATGTTGTAAAAACAGTTTCGGAAGCGGTTTTGTATTCGGATTTAAAAAGAATGCAATTCTATACGGTCATGATTGTGTTAATTACGCTGGTCATCATGATTAATGCAACTATCATGTATACAAAGAAGATAACGAAGCCGATTGAGATAATGATGCACCAAATGAAAAAGGTGGAAGCAGGTAACTTGAATGTAAGGGTGAAGTCGAACGTATATAACGAGCTGGATGATTTAAGTGAATCCTTTAATCAGATGGTGAATCAAATTAAGCGTTTGATGGAGGACATCGTTGCGGTAGAGCATAACAAGAATGAACTGGAATTAGAGGTTCTGCATGCACAGATTAACCCTCACTTTTTGTATAATACCTTAAATACGATCAGGTGGATGGCCAAAATCAAGGGAGAGGACAGTATCTCGGATGCCCTGGTTGCCTTGGTAAAGCTGTTAAGAGTAAGCATCAGTTTCGGTAACAATATGATTATGTTACAGGAAGAAATTGAGTATATAGAAAATTATATTTTAATTCAGAGATTACGGTTTAATCAGTTATTTGAAATTCATTTTAACATTAAAGAGGAGCATAAACGGCTGAACATTCCAAAGCTGATATTACAGCCGATTGTGGAAAATTCATTGATTTATGGGATTGATGAAGCAGAGAAGAGAGAGGAACCGATTATCATTCATATCTATACCAGAGAGAATGGGGATTGTATAGAAATTGTTGTGGAGGATAACGGCAGTGGCATTGAAAAAGAGGTGTTGGATAATATTTTCAAGCAGGATCAAAACATTAATCGCTTCAGTAAAGTGGGGCTGAATAATGTCAATCAGCGATTGAAACTATATCTGGGCATGGAATACGGATTGAGGATTGTTTCTAAGGTGGGAGTTGGAACAACGGTTATTATCAGTGTGCCGAATAACGCCTCATAAAGGAGATGTGTATGTATAAAATTATGATTGTGGATGACGAAATGCTGGTTCGAATCGGTGTGAAATCATTGGTTAATTGGCAGGAGTTGGGGTTTGAAATTGTAGCTGAAGCAAGCAATGGGCAGTCTGCTTATGAAAAATATGTCGCTTTAAGGCCTGATATTGTAATAACGGATATTAAAATGCCAAAGCAGGACGGTTTATGGCTTGCTAAAAAAATAAAAGAAGACAATCCGAATACGGAAATCATATTCCTGACTTGCTATGATGATTTTTCGTATGCAAAAGAAGCAATCAAGTTAAGGGTTTCCAATTATATTATTAAAGCGGAAATGGAAGAAGAAGAGCTTCGAAAAATACTGTTGGAAAAGAAGAAAAAGCTGGATGTATTGGGAGAGCTATCAGGCGTTAATGAAAATAGTAAACTTCTTCTTCGTAAACAGCAGGAGCATTTATTAGGATTGCTGCTTAGCGATAATCGAAGCATTGAACTCATCCGGGAGGAGTTTGAGAAAGCAAATGTGGAATGGAATACGAAACGGTATTCGTTCCTGCAATTTGATTTTCGTACCGGTTTAAAGAATGATAAGGATGTAAATTATCATACAGCAAATATCATTGCTGCTTGCCTGGAGCTGATAATAAATAAATTTCAGGATGAGGATGTTGAGATTTTCTCAAAACAATTCGGGAAATCTGCCACCTGCTTTTTAATGGCCCAGAATCTGAATGAACTAAAGATTCAAAAATGTATTGATAATCTACAAAGCTCCATTAAGCAATATTTTAATATAGGTTTTAAGAGTGCCAATTCTCCCATCACCAATACGATTGAGGATACTAGAAATTATTTGGAATGGGTCTTTAAGGTGTCCGATTATTTGTTTTATATATCCGATGGAGAGCATTTGACGAAGGAAACCATGAAGAAGCATTCGGACGGACAGTTTATATACGATGCTGCCATGGTGAAGGAATTTAGCCAGCTCATCGAGGAAGGCGACAGTGAAGGAATCTATAGGAAAATAGATGAGCTGGAAAAGCAGTTGGATCAGCTGCGCGGGAATTCCTTGGAGGTTAAGTTGGAATTGTCACATATGATAAATGATATTTTAAAAAGGTTCGATGTGTTTTTTCAGGAGGATAACGATGTCTTTATCTTTCAAAAGAAAGTCATCAATGCGGAGGAATTAAAGGAAGTCATTGATATTATAAGAGAATTTGTTAAGAATCTGATTGATGACTTTGTCACCAACCGGGTTGATAACTCGGAGCTTTTAATCAAAAAAGCAGTGCAGTATATTGATGATAATTATGATAAGAAGATCTCACTGGAGGATATTGCAGGATATGTAGGAATTTCGAAGTATTACTTTTCGGTTCTGTTCAAGAAGGAAAAGGATATTACGTTCTCGAATTATTTAAACACCGTTCGTATTGAAAAAGCAAAGCAGTTGTTAAAGAATTCTCAAATAACAATCAATGATATGGTTTATGAGGTTGGTTTCAATGATTCCCAGTACTTCAGTAAGATATTTAAAAAGTATGTGGGTATGACGGTTACGGAGTATCGAAGTAAATATGTGAAATGATGCACTGAGCACCGGAGTATATTGGGATATCAGAAGACTAGAAGAATATCCGTTATCCGGAGTGGACTTAGGAAAGGTGATTGAAGTACCAACTGATTATCGTTACCTTTTTACGGAGAAGAATTATGTTTTCTATTATCTGGAAGCTGATAAAATAAGAGTGGTTCGAATTTTAAATGAGCAACAGGATTATATGATGCAGTTGTTTGGAATAAGAAGAGAGCCAGTTACAGATGAATGAATTCAGTGAAAAATATTACAAAATTCAGCGAGAAAAAAGGCCCCGTATCAGTCATGAAAAATGGATAATATGGAGCCTTTTTATTCCTTCCAGGATCAATTCATGGGTATGACTTATCACTAATATTGGGTTACAGTACCCGAATAGGTAGCATCAAAGGTAAACTTAAAAATCGGTACCTTGTTAACCGTATCATAATAATAGTAGGTTTGGGTCCAATTACTGATTCCGGTGCAGTGAAGAGTACCCTTGAAGCTGCCATCATCGTAGTTATAGGTTGCTACGGATACAAATTCACTTTGAATAAAACTGGCGGCACTCAATGGCCCTGTTGCACTGGCAGGGCTGGTTACGGTAACTGTTTTTGTAACCGGATATGCAGTTACTGTACCAGAATAGGTGGCAGTAAATGTAAATTTGAAGATCGGTACATTACTGGTTGTATCATAATGATCGTAGGTCTGGGTCCAATCGCTGATTCCGGTACAGGGAAGAGTCCCTTTGAAACTGCCGTCATCATAATTATAGGTGGATATGGACATAAATTCACTTTGAATAAAGCTTACTGCGCTTAATGGTCCGGTTGCACTGGCAGATTGAGTTACGGTAACAACCTTGGTTGAAGCGGCAAAGACACTTGAAGTACTGCAGGATAAAATAAATACGACAGCCATAAACAAACCAATACTGGATTTAAAACCTCTTTTTCTTAACATAATCATTCCCCTTTTCATTTATTTTTGATTTAAAGTCAAAATAGAAATAAAGGCTGGTACATTTTGTAAATTTATGTTTATAATGTACAATATTATTGGTTAAATGTCAATATCTGTATGTGAATATATTTTTCTTTTTATATTCAAGATAAAGGCTCCGAAGCACACATATGTGTTTCGGAGCCTGACTTGTAAATGCACAGAGCTTTAGTGCCCGGATATAGGAGCAGGAGAGAGAGCAGGGGACTCAAAATCTTCCCGGAAGGCCTGCCGCAATAATTCAGGATTGGTGATGAGGCTGCCGCCCTCATATTTTCCATTACAGGTTATAAAATAGGTGCTTTTCTTCAGGGCAACTCCGATTTTTCGCAAGGTGTTATGGCTAATACTGCCATATCTCCTTGCCCGGATGATTTTCTGGGCGTAGGTAAGGCCGATTCCCGGAATACGAAGCAGTTCCTCATAATCCGCCGTATTAACCTCGATCGGGAACAGATGGATATTTCTGATTGCCCAGCTCATCTTCGGATCAAGCTCAGGTGTCAGGCTGGGTTCATCCTCAGGGGTAATATCCTCTGGAGTAAAGTCGTATAGCTGCATCAGCCGGTCAGCCTGATAAAGCCGCTTTACTCTCCAAAGGGGTGTGGTGGTGTAAGGGATATCATAGCCCTTGGCCGGATTTGTATAATGGAAGGCGGTGTAATAAACCCGGCTTAGGTTGAATTTTTTGTACAGGGCCTTTGACAGAGTCATGATAGTCCGGTCAGTTTCCTGAGTACTCCCTGCCATTAGCTGAGTGGTCTGTGATTTGGCAAGAATGGGATTGCCATAGCTTTTATACTGCCTGGAATTTCGTATCAGGCTGCTGATCTGCTGCATGGGAACAAGAATATTCTCTTTATTTTTTTGCTTTGCAATTCTTTCGTAGCCGCAGTTCTGGGCAACCTCAATATTGACACTCAGCCGGTTGGCATAGCGGCCAGCCTTTTCAATTAAGGCAGGGTCAGTGCCGGGCATGACTTTGGCATGGATATAGCCTTCATAGAATAATTCCTTTCGCAGGATACGAAGGGTTTCAATAATCAACTCCTCAGTCCGGTTTGCATTCTGATAAATCGCAGAGGTAAGAAATATGCCGTGACCGTTGCTTTTTGCCTGTGACAGGGCAAGCTCGGCCATTTCCCTCGGACTGTTGCAATAACGGGAATAGGTGTCCCGGCTTGCCCGGCAGCCGCAGTAGGCACAGTTAAAGCTGCATTGATTGGAAAGAAACAGCTTGGGAACCTTGGGAGGAGCCTGCCTGGCATGGATATCCTCGAACATGGAAGGGTCGGGGATGCATTCCTGCTCCGAATCGGCAGTATTATAAAATAACTGCGGGTCGGCGACATCGTACCGGGAATCCTCCTGCATTAACAGCAGCTTATCCTGCAATGATAATGAATGATCCTTACTGATATATACCATAGAGCATTCTCCTTACATGAAAAGATTGGTACAGCGTATTTAATAAAATTGATCGTCCATTGTTATGATTTACTATTGTAGCATGCCGTTTACTAAATGTCAAACATATGTTCGATTTCGCGCTGTCTGCTTCTGCAAAATCCATGATTGACCCCAAGATATTTCCATGTTAAAATTATTATACTATTTTCTGAAAGGTGGTGAGAGGTATGAACCTGTCGGTTTTTTCAAGCAATGATCACGTGTTTGTAAACTGTGAGTGTATCAAGGGTTACGCATTCAAGAATGCGCTGCTATGGGTGAACTGCGCCCTTTTACCGGTTATTTGTGCCATATTTAAGGTGTCACAGGATAACTGCGCCCATTTAAGCCGCTTTGAATACCTCTTACCCTACCCTTGCAGAAGCTGAAAAGCAGATTTGTTCATGCAATGAGTTGCCCGGGGATTCAAACGGATACCCGGGTATTTTTATGCCCGAATCTATCATAAGGAGCATACCGTGTATGAATAAAGGTATTAATAAATATATAAAAACCGCACATTTGTCTGTACTTGAGAAGACAAATGGCGGTATCATCTTTCTGTTGCCTGATATCCTCATCAGGTTTTTCAATCTAATTCCCCTTATTTTTTTATGGAGGGCGGTGATGTCCTCCGGTGCCAGGGTTGGGATGAGTTCTGCCCAAATGCTGGCCTATGCCTACGTCAGTGCGCTTTTGGCCGATCTGCTGGTGGTCAGGACCAGTGCGTCGGGGTGGCTTTCGGAGGGAGTGCTGCTAAAGCTATACGGACATCCGATGACAGTGACAGGACAGCTTGCGGCCCGGACGGTCGGCGGGTGGCTGCCGATGCTTTTGCTGTTCTCACTGCCGGCGGCAATGCTTTCTCCCCTGCTGGGAGTGAGCCTTGCTCCTGCGTCGCTGCTTTTCTTTCCAAGTCTTTTGCTTTGTATCTCCTTGGGCTTTGCCTTGGATTTTCTATTTGCCTGCCTGTCAATCAGGCTGCGAAGCATGAACTGGCTCATCAACCGGATACGTACGGCAATTGTGACCCTGCTTTCCGGTACGGTAATACCCATAAAGCTTCTGCCCCTGGGAATGGCGGAGCTTGTGAAATACCAACCCTTTGCTTCCCTTGGCGGAGCGCCCCTGTCCATATTTGTGGGCTCATCCGAGGCGGGCAGTATCCTTTTGATGCAGCTTATATGGAATCTGATTCTGTGGCCGGTTGCGCTGGCTGCATTAAGAAAATCACAGGAGGGAATGGTGAGCTATGGAGGGTAAAATTACATTTAAGCGAATATATAAGCTTTTTGCCATATCGGCAAAAATGGATCTGGCATGGCTGCTTCGGGATACGAAGTATGCATTGACCGGAATTACCGCAGATATTATCTCCAATATCTCGGCCGTATCCGGGGTATTTCTGATTGCGGTGCGCTTTGGCGGGATCGGAGGCATGAGCACGGATGAGGTGCTGTTTATGATGGCCTATTCCACGTTGGTTACCGGTTTGTTCATTGTGTTCGGAGCCGGAAATAATATTCATATCAGCAGAATAATCGGAAGGGGGCAGTTGGAGCATCTGCTGATCCAGCCCCTCTCCCTGCGGGTACAGCTGTTGACCTGCGGCTTTATGCCCTTTACCGGCGGCAGTAACCTTATCGTAGGTGTGATTTTGATGATAATTGCAGTAATCAGACTGCATTTGCAGATTTCCCTCTGGTGGATGGCTTCCCTCATCATCTACCTGATTGTAACAATGATTATTATAGTTGCACGGGCCTATTTGGTATCCAGTGCAGCCTTTTATGCCCCGGTAGCTGCCGAGGAAATTTCAATGACGGCAATTGAGGGAACCTGGTTTCTAAGCACCTTTCCCTTATCGGGAATGCCGCTGTTTATTCAGGTGCCGCTGTTAACCCTGTTGCCCGAAGGCCTTATGGCTTGGTTTCCCTCCTTATGTCTTTTAGGACGTCCCCCGTTAGGTCTCACCGGGTATTACCCGATGATTTTTGCGCTGCTTCTCTCATTGGCAGCAAGCTATGTTTTCAGGAAAGGATGGAATTATTATGTTAATAAAGGCTCAAACCGGTATGTCCCCTATGGATTCCGCCGTTAGTATGCGGGGAGTCACAAAGCTGTTTACCCAGTGGCAGAGGGATAACACCGGGGAAGGAATGTTAAAAAATCTAGTAAAGCCGGAAAAGCGTGTGATAACAGCCCTGGACCAGGTTTTTCTGGAAATTGAAAAAGGCGGCTTCGTGGCATACGCCGGACCGAATGGAGCAGGAAAAAGCACGACGATGAAGCTGCTGTCCGGGATGCTTTTACCAACCTCGGGGGAGGTAAAGGTCCTGTCCATGTCACCGCAGAAGCAGCGCCGTGCACTAATGCAGCAGCTGGGTGTATTATTTGGCAACCGTACGGAGCTTTGGTGGGATCATCCTGTAATTCAAAGCTTTGAATGGAAGAAGGTCGTGTGGGATATACCGGAGCGGGAGTACCGCAATACCCTCGCTATGGTAACGGAGCTGCTGGATATCGGGGGATTGCTTAAGACCTTTGCACGGGAATTGAGCCTTGGACAGCGTATGAAGGCCGACCTTGCGATGCTTTTACTCCACAGCCCCTCACTGATTCTGCTGGATGAGCCGACACTTGGGCTTGATGTGGTAGCTAAGCGGCAGATGATAGAATTTCTGAAACGGATTAACCGGGAAAATGGGGTTACCATTGTTGTTACCAGCCATGATATGGATGACCTGGAGGAGATGGCTCAGCGTATATTGATGATTTCAAACGGAAAGGTTGCCTTTGACGGTAGCTTTGACGGCCTGCGTGGGATCACGGGAAATCTGACGAGAGTCAGTCTTACGATGGAACAGGGCTTCGCGCCCCGAATGGAAGGGATGAAGCTGATATCCACAGAAAATGGCAGGTACGAATATGAAGCAGACCTGGCCAGGCTATCCATCAAGGCCCTTATGAGACAGCTGTCACAGATCGAGGGAGTGCGTGACGTTGAGGTAAAAAAGGCTCCGATTGAGCAGGTGATTGCACAGCTGTATATGGCCTGGAGGCTTTGAATGCAGGTTTGAAACAGGAAGCTTTCCGGTCTTGTTAAATAGAATGAGGAACAGGGAGTCTGGCCTTACGCCAAACTCCCTGTTCTCTACGTAGGAGTAAAAAACTGTATGATAAAAAGGAAAGAAAGCAAGGTTGCTGCTATTTGAATACCAGGTTTGAAATGGTGAATGTGATCTCAATTTTCTTTGGATTTTTCACCTTTGTGATATTCAGCACATGATCGGTTGTATTGGCGGTGATCTCTTTGACAAAAGAACCGTCCCAGGCATTCAAGGGATCATTGGTGTCCATGATGCCGGAGGCTTTCATTGCGGATTTTGGTTTCTTCTGAGTAATCGTCAGCGCAGTACCGTCCACAAGTATCTTATCATACATAATGTCACAGGAAACCAGAGCGGATTTGTTTGTTTTACCTAAGGTAACACGATAATCCTTGATGTAGACGGCGCCAAGATCGGTGAGTGTGGATACACCAGCTTTTTTTGCTGCTTTTGAGAGATCCAAACCGCAGTCAAAGACTACGGTGTACTGGCCGTTTCCGTTGATGGTAATGGGCTTGCCAACCTCATTGCCATAGTAATTATGGCTTTTATCGGAATAATAGACATTGAGTGCGAGAGATAGCTCTCCAGCTTCTTCGCTGCTGCTGTCTGTTACTGTGATATCGACTGTTTTGGAAAGACCGTTGGAGGCTGTTATCGTAACAATGGCTGATCCGGTCTTGCAGCCTACCACCTTGCCGAGCGGGGATATGGTAGCAACAGTCTCATCCGAAGAACGATATGTAACAAAATCTCCCGTACCGGAGGGCTTCAGCTTTGTAGTAATATTCAGGTAACTGCCTGTCGTCACA
Source organism: Bacillota bacterium (assembly GCA_023407175.1). Next base: position 388,490 of record JAEYMU010000012.1, on the reverse strand, counting down.
AGGTAAGTATCCTTGTCGGTGCTAATCGAGGTACAGGGCTTGACGGAAGCTGCCGGGCTCACGGTAACAGTGACTTCCTTTTTTATAGAACCGCTTCTTGAGGAAGCAGTCAGTGTGGTTGTACCAAGGCCTCTTGCCCTGACCTGTCCGCCGTATACGGTGGCAACGGTTGCGTCAGCTGTTTCCCAAACGATAACATCATTGGTATCACCAGGAGCTATCTCTGCCGTTATTTTCCGGCTGTCACCTATGGTCATATCAAGAGAAGAAGCACTAAGGGTAAGACTTGTGATCTTTTTAATGGAAGGACTTTTTACAATTTCTGCTGAGGAGTCTGAGCTTAACGGATAGCTGTTACCCCCTAAAATGGCATTGATCAGATCGGGAAATACCTCCTTCAGGCTTGCCCTGTCGACAAGAGTCATGCTGTAATCAGCCGGGTTGGCAGAGAGATCATAATCACCGCCATCCCAGGCACAGGCCACGATACCGTAACGGGAGCAGGCCTTTGCCACTGTTTCATAGTAAAATGCGCGTTCCACCGTATTGTTCTTGTTGGCTGCCCCATACTCGCCTAGAATGACAGGGATACCCTTGGAGGTAAAGCCAGTGTACATCTTTTTCAGCTTATTAATTAAGCTGTCTGCGCCTGCATAGCCGAATTTGGTTGTAGCCATGGTGGATACCAGGCCAAAGGCATAATCATATTCATGAACTGAGACAAACAACCTGTTTTTTACGGTATCGGCAGGCAGCTGAAAGCCCATGGCTTCATTTGCTGTCATATCAATATTGGTGTAGCGTCCGGGTACGGAAAGCCATCTTTTACTGTTGTTTGAGCCCGTCGAGCGAACTACATTGACGAAAATCTGATTGAGGTTATTAATTACCATCATGTCTTTTGCCGGGGTAGAATCACTTCCGCCGGTAACTTCGTTCATTGCTTCAAAGATGAGATGCTCGTCATAATCCTTGAAGCGGGTTGCAATATTTCTCCAGACATGCTCGAATTTCTCATAGATCGGATCGATATTCTCTTCGGCTACCCGAAGCCAGCCTGTCTGCTCGGCTCCGTCATGATGAATGTTAATGATAACATACATATCCTGGGCGATTGCATAATCCACAATATCCTGAACGCGGCTGATCCAGGCATCATTTATTGTGTAATCATTTTCATCATCGATGAAATTACCCCAGGTTACCGGTATGCGGATAGTGTTAAAACCGATATCATGCATTTTTTTGATGTATTCTTTGGTGGTAACAACATGCTGCCAGGTTGTTTCACTGGGGGTAAAGGAGCTGTGTCCGTCCATTGTATTGCCCAGATTAAAGCCTGCTCCCATTTCACCCACCATCTGCTTCACTGTCAGAGCACGGAAAATCAGAGAATTTCCTGTCTCCTTTGCAGCTGTAAACATTAGATCAGCCTTTGCTTCCTCAAGCGAATCTCTGGCAGCAGTGAAGCTCTTGGCAGAAGCATTTTTCTTGCTGTATGCGGCTTTTGACGCTTTCAGGACTTTTTGAAAAGCGGTCCAGCTCTCCTGGGTATACTCGGATTTTTTTAGATTTTCGCAATATGTAATAGTGTTTTTTAACAGAGTTTTTGGCGGTGTTGCCGTGCCCGCAGCAGCCAGAGTGTCTGCCGGAATTGATGTTAATACGATCAGAACGGAGCAAAAAATAGCGAAGATCCTTTTCCAACGAATATTCATTTGATTTTTTGACATAAAATACCTCCCATAATTCCTGTTTGCTACTATCCATTAGTATAATCGATACCGAATCCGGTTGATATCACTTGACGGACATGTTATAGCACGAACAGGACATGGGAGGTCCACCCTAGGATTAATGTGCCGTCCCTTTGCCATTCAAATTCCGGTATTCCTTTGGCGTCATTCGGAACTTATCACGAAATTGACGGGTAAAATAATTGCTGTTGCTAAAGCCCGACCGGGTGGCAATCTCAGAGATGGTATAGGAGGTATTCTTCAGCAGGAGGCAGGCATGCTGCAGCCTTAGCAGTTGGATGTAATTGCTGGGTGTTGTATTGTAGGTTGCACGGAAGATTCTTGTGAAATGCCGTATCGACAGATAGGATTGTGCAGCCAGAGCTTCGATGGAAATATCGTCTGTGAAATTACTTTCGATGTAGGATACGGATTTGGCAATATTAATAATATCCGGCTTCATATGAGAGTCGGAGGGATTATAGGTTCTGGACAGGAAAACGATGAGATTCGCAAAGTAAGAGTCCAGCATGTCCTTCCAGCCGTCTGTTTTATTCTGGTATTCCTCCAGCATATGGGACAGTATATTGCTGACATATTCGAAATCAACGAGCTGCAGTTGGAGTCTGCTTTGAAAACTGTGTTCCTTCGTAAAATAGGGTTCAATCATAAAAAGGGCATGGAAGCCGGGAAGCCTGCGGATGTCAGAATGAAAGGAATGCAGCTTTTCAGGGCGATACATAATATTGCAAATACGGAAATCATTCGTATTTTCATATCCATGCAGTGTGTCGTTGCTGATAACAAATACATCTCCCTTCTTAATAAAATACGATTCCGTGTCAACCTTATGGATAGCAGTACCATGCAGAACTAAAACCAGCTCCGAATAATCCGCATGACTGTGCATATACAGGTCAGTATCGTGGCTTCCGTATTGAATGAAAAAGGGGTAATCCATATTCTTTGTAAAGCAATCAAGAGATATCGCTATCGGCATAGTGAAAAGCATCCTTTCTACATGTCCTGTTCGTGCTATTTTATGGCTGATAAATGGTGGAACGGCTGATGCAGGAGTAATATACTAACCTGTGTACACTAATCAGTATAGTGGAAATAGATTGAAAATTCAAGGAGGTTGAATATGCAAAATCCCTATCTGCCTGCCTGGGAGTACATACCGGATGGAGAACCGAGAGTTTACGGAGACAGGGTATATATTTACGGTTCCCATGATAGGGCCGGTTCGGATGCCTTCTGTGATTATAAGCTGAAGGTCTGGTCGGCGCCGGTCGATAATCCAGGACATTGGATCTGCCATGGGGATATCTTTCACACCAGAGCGGACCGTGATCATGAAAGCGATACTCCATGGACAAGGCGTGAGCTGTATGCACCGGATGTCATTGAGAAGGACGGCAAGTATTATTTGTATGCATATATTGTGGATTCACCGGGGTGCATTGCCGTCAGTGAACGGCCGGAAGGCCCTTTTCGTCTGCTGTCACAGTATCAGATACCGGAGAAGGAGAATCAGACCTTGGCCGACAGGATCATGGTTGATCCCGGAGTTCTGGTGGATGAGGATGGTAAAGTCTATATTTATTGCGGCTTTTTGCAGTCCTATGCCGCGCAGCTGAATCCGGAGAACATGTATGAGATACTGGAGGGCAGCTTCCTGCCGGATATCATTCCCTGTGACGAACCCCATCGGTTTTTTGAAGCCTGTTCCCCCAGAAAAGTAGGGAATACCTACTATTTAATATATTCGCCAAATCCGGGCAGCCGGCTGGTCTATGCCACCTCCCTGTCACCCACAGGCCCCTTTGAATATCGCGGCATCATCATAGATAACGGTGTGGATTATCCGGGAGGAAATAATCATGGATCGATTTGCAATATCAATGGGCAATGGTATATTTTCTATCACCGGATGACGAATGGAACAGTTATGTCGAGAAGAGCCTGCGCCGAGCGTATTGAAATCCTTTCCGACGGAACGATCCCCCAGGTTGAGATGACCTCCCTGGGCTTTGAAGAAGCATTGTCTCCCTATGAGATTATCCCCGCAGAGATCGCCTGTGTTCTGAAAGGCTGTTTTATCACGGAACATAATATTTTTACCAGAGTAATTACAGGAATTACAAGTCATTGTGTCATTGGCTATAAGTATTTTGAGTTTGGAGAAGATTACAGCAGCCAAACCATGGAATTCCATGCAAATATCAGGGGAAAGGGCTGTGTGTCAAAAATCCATATTCGCCTGGATTCTGAAAACGGAGAGGAAATCGGTTGTTGTGATATTGGGACAGCAGATGGAGTAGTCCAGTCGGTTGTAAGAAATGTTACGGGCAGACATGCGGTGTTTTTTATGATCGAGGATTGCTTCGGGGGATATTTTACGGATATGTTTCGGGGGCGGCAGCTGTTTGAGCTGATCTCCTTTGTTTTTACCAAATGACGAGGCTTTCTGCCTTTTCGGCCGGACCGGTTTCCTGCGACCCTTGTAAAAATGGGTAACTGTACCGGTTAGGCCGGAAAGATAGCAGTAAAGATATAGAATAATATAAAAATGGAGGATGTTTTTATGAAAATGAAAAAAATTATGACCATCGTATTAGCAGGTATGATGACCCTTCTGATGTCATCGGCTGCCCTTGCAGCAGAAGCAACAACCCCGGCTGTAACGCTGGAGCCTACAGCAGCGGTAACTGCCGCTCCGGACCCCTACTCCGGTATCGGCTCCTATATGGCATTCTTTCAATGCCAGACAACAACCTGGGTTTACCGTAACAATTTTGATGATACGGGTGCAGGCTATGGCACAGATATTTTTGATACCGTATATAACAATGAAACAAGTGCCCCTACTTCAACTGAAATTCACGATACGGTAATTGACGGCGACGGAGAGTACACGGTTTCCTTAAGAAATATCAGCCTGGAGGGTTCCACTGATTTTAATATGGTAGCCATATCAACCAATATTCCTCTGGATGCCGGAATTACAGTTACAGCCGCAGCCCTAAAATATGGTACAAGAGAGATAACTTCCGATTTTGTACAAAAAACGGATGATAAGAATTACGTACATATCATGCTGATCAATCAGTATGATAACGCAATGAAGGATACGGTTAACACAATGGTTCCCGAGGACGGAACGGATATAACGGTCACCTTTACAGTGGCAGGCTTTGGCTATGAAAAGACGGTTCAGGACGAACCGGCACCTACTACGGTAGCGGCTGCAACAGCCTCACCTGTGCCCGAAACCACCACGGCGCCGGCAGCAGAGGATAGTGACAGCTCCAATACAGCCAGAATAGTAATTGGTATCGTAATCGGAGTAGCAGTTATTGCAGTTATCGTAGTTATCCTTCTAAACAGACGCAAAAAATAGAAGGGGAATGCAGTACCGGAGAAAGCTTTATGACAATAACATACAAGGAGACATTATATGCCTAATCCATATCTTCCTTTGTGGGAGTACATACCTGACGGAGAGCCCAGAGTTTTCGGCGACCGTGTTTACATCTACGGCTCCCATGACAATGCCTGCTCGGATAAATTCTGTGATTATAAATTGAAGGTCTGGTCCGCACCTGTTGATAATCTAAGCCAATGGACCTGCCATGGTGATATATTTCATACCAGAGCAGATTTAGACCATGAGAGTAATACCGCCTGGACGGACCATGAGCTGTATGCACCGGATGTAGTTGAAAAGAACGGTAAATATTTTTTGTATGCCTTCATATTCAATGCAAGGGGCTGTGTTGCTGTCAGCGACAGGCCGGAGGGGCCCTTTCGGCTGATTTCCCAATATAAGGTCCCGGAGTCTTCACCCCGGCTGCTTGCAGAAGGAAGCTTTATTGATCCGGGAGTTTTAGTCGATGAGGACGGTAGGGTTTATATCTATTGCGGATATACGGGCTCCTATATGGCAGAGCTGAATGGGGAAAATATGTATGAGATTTTGCCCGGAACATTCATACCTGATATTATACCGGAGGAAACGCCCTTTGATTTCTATGAGGCCTGCTCGCCAAGAAAGCTGGGAGATACCTATTACCTGATTTATTCGCCGAAGACGGGCAGCAGACTTGTATATGCAACGTCAAAGTCTCCTACAGGACCCTTTACTTACGGCGGAGTGATCGTCGACAACGGAGTTGATTACCCAGGCGGAAACAATCATGGGTCCATTTGCTGCATCAAGGGTCAATGGTTCATCTTCTATCACCGGATGACCAATGGAACGATTATGTCAAGACGGGCTTGTGTCGAGCGGATTCATATCCTTGCGGACGGAACGATTCCCCAGGTTGAAATGACCTCTCTTGGCTTTGAAGAAGCCCTTTGCCCCTATGAAATTACACCGGCAGAGCTTGCCTGTGTATTAAAGGGGGGCTGCATGATTACAGAATTAAATATATTTACCAGGGTTATCACAGATATTACCAGCGGCTGCGTGATAGGCTATAAATATTTTGACTTTGGTGAAGATTACAGCAGTAAAACAATGGAGTTTCAGGCCTGGGTACGTGGGACGGGCTGCAAGTCAAGGCTGCGGATATTACTTGACAGCTTTGAAGACGGAGAGGAGCTTGGCTGCTGTGAGATAGGCAAAGAGGATGGAGTCGTAAGCGCAATTGTCAAAAATGTTACGGGAAGGCATGGCATCTACTTTTTGATTGAAGACAGCTTTGGCGGGTGGTTTACCGATATGTTCAAGGGCAGACATTTATTTGAGCTTATTTCCTTTGTATTCAGTAAATAATCAGCCATAAGAAAATTTAAAGCAAATATGATTTCAAAACAGATGCGGAGGGGTTGAAAGGAGAATATGTTTATGAAAAAAATAAAAAAAGCAGTGGCAGTAATTCTGGCCATGCTTGTGATGGTATCATCAATTACCATGACCGGATGCGCCAAGAATAAGAATGAACCGATTACCTTGAATGTATATTCACAGCTGGCCAACTATTCCGGTGAACAAATCGGTTGGTTTGCCAAGGTAATGCTGGATAAATTTAATGTTAAGATTAACATTATAAAGGACGACGGCGGTGTATTTACCACAAGAATGGAATCAGGAGATTTGGGTGATATCGTAATCATCAGCAATAAGCAGAATTATACCTCGGCTGTGGAAAATGGTTTAATGCTGGACCTAAATCAGGATGATTTATTAACAGATTTTGGCCCTTATATCCAGGAGAACCTGGGAAAGTCTCTTGAGAAAAATGCCTCGCTTAACGATACCGGTACGATATATGGATTTGGTACGGATGTGGCTTCGTCTGCCGGAGATCATTCGACCTATATCTATCATTCCGATATCCGTTGGGATTTATACAAGCAGCTTGGATATCCGAAGGTAGAGGGTTTGCAGGGACTGGTGGATTTATTGGCCGATATGAAGGAAATCTGTCCAACCTCAGATTCAGGCAAGGAAACCTATGGGGTGTCCATGTTCAAGGATTGGGATGGTGACATGGTCATGAATGTTAAGGCTACCGCAGCCCTTTATGGATATGAAGAATTCGGAATGGGCCTCTATGACTGCAATACCCAGACCTGGCAGGGCTGTCTTGACAATGGAAGTATGTATCTTAGCTGTTTGGATTTCTATAATCAGTTATACAGAAATGATTTGCTTGATCCGGATTCCATGACCCAGACCAGTCAGGATGCCGGAGATGACTATATTGACGGGGCTGCCTTCTGGAGCCTGTTTACCTTTATGTCTTCCCTGATCTATAACACAGACGAGCATCTGAATGAAGGGAAGGCGATGTATGCGCTTGCCCTGGAGGATCAAAACACTCTGGTAAGCGGACTTAATGTATACGGGAGCAACAGCTTCTGGGGGATAGGTGCTTCTACCCAGTATCCGGAGCTTTGCCTGCAGATTATTAACTGGTTTGCCACACCGGAGGGAACCATGACCCTGAACTATGGACCGCAGGGGCTTTGCTGGGATTATGATGATAACGGAAAGACTGTGCTAACGGAGCTGGGTCTTGCCTGCAGAAATGACTCAAAGACAGAGATGACTGGTGACTACAGCGGAACCTGGATAGACGGTACGAATCAAATGGCTGCAAACATTTGGACCATTGATGCCAGCAATCCGGATTCCGACGGGGAAACCTATAACTATCAAAACTGGGCCAGCTATCAGGCAACTCAGAGTTACGATATCCTGAATGACTGGAGGAACTTCACAGGCTTTACAACAGCGGAGGAATACCTGGATTCACGTCCTCATACGGTGGCTGTTGCAACACCCTTTTCATTGGATACAAGGAGCGATGAGTTAGATGTTACATGGCAGCAGGTAACTACCACAATCAAGGATTACTCCTGGAAGGCTATCTATGCGGAATCGGAGGATGAGTTTAATAACATAGTAAATGAGATGCTGCAGAAGGCAAATGCTTACGGTTATGCAGAGTGCTGTGACTTTATGCAGGATCAGGCACAAAAGAGAAAAGCGGCAGAGGATGCGGTATTAGCTAAGTAAAATAGAAAAAGGTACTCCGTTCTTATGGCTTTCATAAGGATGGAGTACCTTTTTTTTTGAAGCATTCAGGCGATTTCCGTAGGAATGGTCTAAGGTATCAGATCAGATAAATCGATGAATGGGGCGGTATCCCAAATGCTGTCGAAGGTTTTATTCAGGCCTTCATATAAGATCCGTTCCGTATCGGACCTGTTTTTATTAACAAGTAAATATTCATCGTCAATTCGGAAGGTATTATTATTTTTTCGATAATAAAAACCTACAATCCCTTCCTTTTCATCAGCGATAATTCCATTAATCATAAAATAGTCCCATTCAATATATTTCACAAGGAATTTGATATTATATTCACTAAGGATATTATGTAATCTCACAATATTATTCTGTACCCGGACCAAATTGGTATCTTTTCTGTTTCGTAATATCAGCTTTACGGTAAAATTCACATGGATGCTGTTTTTCAGCTTTGGAATAAGGGATTCCATGTCCTTTCTTAAGCCGTCCGCCGAGGAAAACATACATTTTAGCTCATCCTTTTCCAAAGCATGATTTTTCAGATAGTCCTCAAGGTTTATCCTGGCCAGTCTGCTGCGGTTGTAATGAGTAATATTGAAAATAACGGCAGAAAGAAGCAGTGCAAAGCATAGAACTAAAATGCCCCTTTCAAAGTTTGTACTGACACCGAACAGGCCAAAAATTGTACCAATAATTCCTATGATGCTTATCAAATAATAGCATATAAAATAGACAGGTTTTTGTTTCAGCGTATTATCTTTCAATCAAATACCCCTCTCTTATTCTTTGATAGAAGTGTTCAAAATCCGAAGCCAGGTTTTCCTTTCTTTTGCATAAAATAGAACAAATATCTCCTCGGCCGTACATGGACTTATATTGTAAAGAAAATTCTTCAAAGACCTCGTTCAGGATATCATTCTCAATACCCTGTAAGGAGCTGATCACCTGAAATACCTGTAAGTAATCTATTTTGTGAAAGGCTTCTTGATTTCGATAGATCAGGTTATAGACCGGTTCCTTTTGTCCTACTTTTTCATTCGGATAATAATGTGCATCAAGTTTATCCACGGTTATGAATTTCATAGCCTGGCCCTTATCCACAAAGAAAATTTTATTATGATAGGACAGTATGTGTTCGATATGATTGTCATGATTGGAGAACAGCCAATCCCAGGGGTGTTCCCGGGCTATTTCATTGATTAATGCAGGATACGCCGGCAACCCGTGATACGAGTAGGATAATGCCTGCTTAAGATATGGCTGAATGGTTGCGAATATCCCCGCCCATCGAAGGGTTCTTACCTCAAGGGTATTCGATATGCCAACCTTTAATTTCATATCTGAGACGGCCTTTTCTGCTAAGCCGACGATCATACTTTCTTCCTTATGGTATAATTTTAGGAAGTAACAGGAGCTGCCGTCCGTGAGAATATAGTTGGGATATCTGGACTTTGGTCCTTTGCCCAGACAAAATAATTCATTCACCTTCAAATCCTTTGGCAACAGCATACGCATACCCCTGTTCAGGAACCATATTTTAAATACAAATGATATAATTCAGAGATATCCCGGATATGTGCATCCGGTTTAATATCAGAAGCCTCGTCCAGGTGGGCACTGACTAAAATGGAATAAATTCCGTTTTGCTTTGCACCTATGATATCCTCCTCCAAGGAATCGCCGACATACCAGACCTCATTCGAATTCAGCCCCAATTTGTTTAAGGCTATTTCAAAAACAGCGCCGTAGGGTTTTCTGATTCCGATGTCCGAGCTTGCAAGGACAAATTCAAAAAAGTGCCTTATGCCAAATTGATCCAGCTGTCTTTCCAAAAGATCACCGGAATAGGAGGAGTTGCTTAGGATGCACATCCGGACGGAATGCTCCCGCAGCTTTGCCAGTAAGGCCGGCAGTTTGTCGGATATCTGAATTTCAAATTGGTTATCCCAGAATAATAATTCGATTTCGTTCGGTTTTTTTACAGGCTGCAAATTGTAACGTTTTTCAATGGTATGAATCAGGTTGTACTTGGTAAATTCTATATTCGATAGATTTCTTTTATTACTGATTTCATTTTCAATTTTTACAGCAAAATCACAAATATCATCTATTTCATTTGTATTAACCATGTACGAATTTATTAACACTTTTTTTATAACATTATCCAAAACATTTTCCTTTTGGATAAAAATCGTTCCGCCTAAATCAAAAATAATTGCTTTCACCATTTTTCTCCGTTTCAATATTACGAATCAATATATCATATCAATAAAGACTGAAAGTCGTTACAAAAGCGGTAAAATTCTGTCTTTCTGTACAAATATAATTATTTCTATTAATTTATATAATAATCATTCTGCTGCAAATAAATCTTATGATCCGAGGGAAAAATACCGGACAGATGAAGTGTTTCAGGGTATAATTTATCATAGATATAAGCCAAACTCCCATATAGGGCGTATGGACATTGATACCGAAGAAAGAAGGCAGGGCACAATGAAGAAACAGCAAAAGCAGACGAAGGAAAAAGACCTATTAAAAATCGGAACACATTTATCCGTAGCCGCAGGCTACCGGAGAATGGGGCAGGATGCTCTGGCAATCGGGGCTAACACCCTCCAGTTTTTTGCACGCAACCCCAGAGGAGCCCGTGCTAAGGAAATAAATCCTGAGGATATAGGGGGATTTCGCAAGCTTCTTGAGGAGAACGGCTTTGCCCGGATTATAGCCCATGCACCCTACACGCTAAATCCCTGTTCTCCCCAAAGTCATTTACGCACACTGTCGGCGCAGATGTTCGCAGAGGATTTGCAGCGTATGGAGCTTTTGCCGGGGAATTTATATAATCTGCATCCGGGCAGCCGCCTGGAGCAGGATGAGGAGCTGGCAATCTCCCAAATTGCCGAAATGCTGAATAAGGTAATGTTTCCCAATATGCATACGACAGTTCTGCTGGAAACCATGTCCGGCAAGGGTAGTGAGGTTGGTAAATCCTTTGAGGAATTAAAGGAAATCCTTAAGCGGGTGGAATTAGAAGACAAAATAGGAATCTGTATGGATGCCTGCCATATGTGGAATGCAGGCTATGACATTGTAGATAAATTGGATGAGGTATTGGAACAATTTGACCATATCATCGGGCTGAAGTATTTGAAGGCGATCCATATCAATAACAGTAAGGATTCGCTGGGGAGCGGCAAGGACAGGCATGAGCAAATCGGGCAGGGATATATCGGAGAAGCAGCGATTATCCGCATGATAAAGCATCCTTTGCTGCAGGGATTGCCCCTTATTCTGGAAACTCCCACCGATCTGGACGGACACAGGGAGGAGATTAGGAGACTAAAGGAGGCCTATCATGGATAGGGATAAATTTTTATTTGAAAATTATTTTGTATCTTTTTTATTTCATGTGTAACCTTAGCGGCAGGCAGGACGAATAATAGATGGATACAAAAGAAATATGAGGTGCACCTTCATGGAAACCGACAAAACTTTATATCAGGCTTTTACGAAAGGGGATATATCCGCCTTTGAGGAGCTGGTACTGCGTCACCGGCATAATCTGGTCTATTTCCTTTTGCAATATCTGAAGGACTATCAGAGTGCGGAGGACATTGCACAGGAGGTTTTTGCGTACATTTATGTAAACCCGGGAAAATATTCAAGCAGTTATGAATTCAAGACATATTTATTTATGCTTGGGAAGAGGAGAGCAATTGACTTCATACGAAAAAATAACAGAAGGAAGGTTGTTCCACTGGAGGAGGCCCAAACAAGAGAGGTCAATTCTTTGGAGGAGATAATCTACCGGAAGGAAAGTACCAGACTTATCAAAGAAGCCTTGAAGGATATAAAACCCGAATACCGGCAGATTCTTGTACTGATCTATCTGAATGGATTTTCCATGGCAGAGGCTGCGACAGTTATGGGCCGCTCAGTGGCGGCCGCCAAGGTATTGTCCCATCGTGCGAAAAAGAGCCTGAAACCGATTTTGGAGAAAGGGGGATGCACCTATGAAATCTGATCAGGAGTTTTTGAAGGGGATATATGAAAAGGCGAATGAAATGCAAAGGTCTCAGCAGGAAGCAAGGCCTCAGGTGAGATATGCCAAAAGAAAGACGGCTTACCTAAGATTTGGGGCGGCAGCCGCAATTTTGTTACTTTTTTCTGTAAGCGGAGTCTTTTTGCAGGATTGGTGGAAGGGCACCGAGAAAATCGAGCCACAGTCTCCCGGTATTGCCTCGCTGAGAATGGAGACGGTCAACATACAGCAATTGCTGGAGCAGGCGACGGATATTGTGGAGGTAGCACCATCAAGGAACGAAGGGGAAGCCTTGGAAATTCTCCGGGTGTATAAGATTTCGTCAGAGGAGCAGACGGTCAGTGCGATACTTGAAAGCAAGGCGGCAGAGCTGGGGCTTGATCAGAAGGCACTGGTGTTTCTTCAAATCGATAAAGATACTTTTATGGTCCTGGGAACCTTAACAGAGGATGAAAAGGAAGGAACTTTTACGGGACCATTCCAGGAAACAATAACAAGAGAAGAGCTGGAGGCTTATTTTGCACCGTAAATTGAATTCTCTCATAAGGCAAGAGCAGTCTAACCTGAGAAATAATAACAAGCAAAAATGGAGGATGTTAAAATGTTAAAAAGAATGATGGGTATCCTATTGGCAGGAATTTTAGTATTCAGTATGGCTGCTTGCGGGAAAGCTTCCGGCAGCAGTGTAAGTAAGGGACCGGAAGGCGAGCTAAGTGATATCATAGCTAAAATTTATGAACAAAAGAAGGTAGACCTGGCGCTGGAAACAACGGAGCTGGACATTACCGATACAGAAGCTTTGACTTATAATACCGGCTTAACCGATGCAGACCTGATTAAGGAGGCGGCCGTATCGGAGGCGATGATATCCTCACAGGCATATTCCCTTGCCCTGGTTCGGGTAAAGGACAGCAAGGATGCAAAAACAGTGGCACAGGAAATGCTGGACGGTATCAATCCGAGCAAATGGATTTGTGTTGGCGCGGACGATTTAAAGGTGACAGGCTGCGGTGATACGGTTTTATTAATTATGATGAGCAGCAGTTTTTCCGATATGGTAACCGCAGACCAGATTGTGGAGGCTTTTAAAACCGTGTGCGGTGAAGAGCTTGATTTTACTCTGGAGAAATAATCCCGGGGATACGCTCTAAAGTGATTTTCATAGAGTGAAGAGGAGAAATCATGCTGTTTTCCAGTATTACCTTTTTATATTATTTTTTACCGATAGTTTTAATTTTGTATTTTATTTTGCCCTTTCGGTATAAAAATTTGCTTTTACTGCTTTCCAGCCTCATTTTCTATGCCTGGGGGGAGCCTCTTTACTGCATTCTGATGCTTCTATCTATACTGCAGGGCTACCTGATTGGACTGCGTATCGAGGCCGTCCGGGCAAGGGGAAGGGCGAAGGTCTGGCTTATCCTATCGGTGGTGATAAGCCTGGGAGTGCTTGGATTTTTTAAATATTATGATTTTTTTATAATCAATATAAACCGGCTGACTCATTTACCCCTGCCGGTTTTGGTAATTGCCCTTCCGATGGGTATCAGCTTCTATACCTTTCATATTATGAGCTATACCATCGATGTTTACCGCGGTACGGTAAGGGCCGAAAGAAAGCTTCTGGATTTTATGGCATATGCGACGCTGTTTCCGCAGCTGGTTGCCGGACCCATTGTAAGATATGCGGATATCTCACAGCAATTGCATCATAGAACACACAGTCTTTCCCAGGCATACCTTGGCAGCAGAAGGTTCCTTACCGGCTTAGCAAAAAAGGTGCTGCTTGCCAATTCCTACGGCGCGCTTTGCAGCCAGTTTGACGCCGCGAAGGACCTTTCTGTTCTGTACTACTGGCTTTATGCAGTTGCCTATACACTGCAAATTTACTACGATTTTTCCGGTTACAGCGATATGGCAATCGGACTTGGCAAAATCTTTGGCTTTGAGTTTATCGAAAATTTTAATTATCCCTACATTTCACGAAGTATAACAGAATTTTGGAGGCGTTGGCATATCTCCTTAAGCTCCTGGTTTCGGGATTATGTCTATATACCCCTCGGGGGCAACCGGGTTTCCCGGAGGAGACAGCTCATGAATTTGCTGGTTGTATGGATGCTCACCGGATTTTGGCATGGGGCTGCCTGGAATTTTATCCTATGGGGACTGTTTTTTGCCCTCCTGCTGATTGCGGAGAAATTTGTCCTGGCAGGACATCAATGGAGTACGAAGGGCTTCCTTTCCCATTGCTATGTCATGCTTGCGGTAATCCTTAGCTTTGTTCTGTTCCGGGCAGACAGTCTGTCAAAGGCATATATAGATATCAAAAGTATGTTTGGTCTGGCAGGACTGCCCCTTGTATCCACGGAAGGCTTGTATTATCTGCGCAGCTATAGTGTGATTTTGCTGTTGGGAATCGTCGGTGCCACTCCGGTCATTAAAAACTGCTTCTGTAAAATAACCGAAACCAAGCCCGGAGCATTCCTGGCGGTTGTTATGGAACCGGTGCTGCTGATCGGACTGCTGCTTGTGATTACCGGATATCTTGTGGATGGTTCCTTTAACCCGTTTTTGTATTTTCGGTTTTGATTAAATCCAAGAAAGGTGTAGTGAGATTGGACAGAAGGCTTGGTATACAAAAGCATAGACTGGGAATATGGCTGCTGGCAGGAACCCTGCTGACCTTATCGTTAATTAACTGTCTAAAGCCTGCCGGTGAATTCTCGGATACGGAGAGAAGAAAGCTAAAGCAGCTTCCTGCATGGTCCATCGGCTCATTCTTGGAAGAAGGCTACGGCGAGAAATTTGAGGATGCCGCCATGGATCAGTTCCCCTGCCGGGATATTTTTCGCAGATTAAAGGCGGGCAGCCTGTACTATCTGTTTGGTGTGAAGGATAACAATGGGATATATCTTGTGGATGGATATGCGGCGAAGCTGAATTACCCTCTGAATGAGGCTTCTCTTAAGAATGCACTGGATAAATTCAGAGATATCTATGATATCTGGCTGGCGAAGGGGAACGGAAGGATTTATACCAGCATCGTTCCGGATAAGGGATATTATCTTGCAGAGCAGAATGGCTATCCGGCCCTTGATTATGCCGCAATGCTTCAAATAATCAGGGAGGGTATGGAATATTCCGATTATATTGACCTTACGGATTGTCTTGGGATTGAAGCTTATTACAGAACGGACACCCATTGGAGGCAGGAAAAGCTGTTGCCGGTGGCAAAAAGGCTTGCAGAACGGATGGGCTTTCTTAAGCTTTTATCAAACCAATATGAGGAAATCACCCCGGACATTCCCTTCTACGGAGTGTATTACGGTCAGTCCGCCCTGCCCCTTGGCAGCGAGACAATCAGCTATCTGACCAACGGGGTGATCGAGGGCTGCCAGGTTTATAATTATGAGACTAAGGAGACAACACCGGTTTATGTGACGGATAAACTGAAGGGAAGAGACCCTTATGAGATGTTTTTATCCGGTGCCGTCCCCCTGCTTACGATTGAGAATCCACAGGCCGGTACAGACAAAGAGCTGATTGTATTTCGGGATTCCTTTGCAAGCAGTCTGCTTCCGTTATTGTCAGAGGGCTATTCTAAAATCACTTTGGTGGATATCCGTTATATCAAAAGCTCCCTTCTGGGGAATTATATCGAATTCAAGGATCAGGATATCCTGTTTCTCTACAGTACGCTGATTCTAAATGACAGCTACAGCCTTAAATAGAAAGCCCCCGTTCTCCCATGCCGGACCACCGGTAAAAGCTCCTGTCCTCAAAGGGAGGGCGTCTGTGATGCATACCGGGATGAAAACCGTAGCCTCTGCCGCCAAAGGGAGGACGGTCATCGAAATTCTCCGGTGTATCATCGCCAAAGCTCTCCTCAAGGTTTGCGATAATGCGGTTTAAATAATCATTTAGGGTGTCCTGCTCTTCCTCGCTTAAGCCGCTGAACAGGGCATCGGTATTCAACTGCTGCTCGTTTTTAATGGATGCTTTTTCACCGGCTTCGGTCAAACGGATTTCCATGACACGGCGGTCCGTCTCGGAGGGAGTTCTGGTAATATATCCGCTTTTCTCAAGCTTAGCCAATAGCTCGCCCAGGGATTGGGAACGGATGTTAAGAATATTGGAAAGCTCCCTTTGGCTGATTTCAGGCTTTAGCTTTAGAAGGGCCAATATTCGTCCCTGCCCCCGGTGTATGTCACCCATGGGGCCGAAGTCCCTGTGGTTTTGCTGGTGATAGCGGTGCAGCAGCCAGTTAAGATGTGTAAACTGTTCAAATAAATCAGGTGTATTTTGATCCATAATTTATTCCTCACTTTCTGATAAGATAAAAAGACAATCGTGTACTAAATTGTCCGGTTGATTAGTAAGGTACCTTATGAAAATAATTATAAAGGTACCTTACTAATTTGTCAACAGGGTAAATAAAAAATTATTGAAATAGTTATTCGGACTTGCAGTACTTTACTTTTTCTGCAAGGACTAATGTTATAACTTGTGTTATACTGTTCTGTGAGGTGAAACGAATGGAATGGCTGGAAAAAATGAATGATGCAATCAATTACATGGAAGCTCATATGGAAGAAAAAATTGATTATAATGCGGCGGCGGAAATAGCCTGCTGTTCGCTCTCAAGGTTTCAGCGTATGTTTTCCTTTGCGACGGATATCACGATTGCTGAATATGTAAGATGCAGAAGAATGTCCCTGGCAGCAGGGGATTTATTAAACAGCGACATGAAAATCATTGAGATAGCGCAGAAGTATAATTATGAATCCCCGGAGGCCTTTACAAGGGCTTATCAGGCTTTTCACGGAGTATCTCCGTCCAATACCAGAAAACTGGGCTTGCATACGGAGTTCCCGCGTATTACCTTTCAGCTTCGGATTAACGGAGGAAATTTCAATATGGATAAAAAACCCTTGGTTCGTATTGAAGAGCACAGCAATGAGCGTGTAGCCTCCTTTGCCGTGAATTGCAGGGGACCGGAGGAAGCTGCCGGGAAATTATTATGGGAATGGGCTGTTAATCATCTAAGCGATTATACTGCCCGCCGATTGATCGGATGTGCACCCAGGGGACATCATCCGGAAGGGATGGAGCATCAGCCTGACGAGGAGATAGGCTGGCATGAATATGTTATGCAGATGTTCCTGTTTGGAGAAGAGGGCAAAGGGGATCATTTTCTGGGCGCCGAGGTCTGTGATGCACCAAAGGGCTTATATCTGGTAGGAGATGTGGCGTTGAATGAGTTTCATGAGAATGGCAATATCGATATAGGCTCTTCCATGCAGACGGCTTATTTTATTATGTCAGAATGCCTGAAGGACCTACCCGGGTATGAATTTGATTTATATGACAGGCGTCACAGGGAGGAGCAGATATTTACAAAAGAGTGGTGGAGAAACCCGGAGATCGGAGATGCGGGCTTAGCCGGTTTTAAGCTATGGCTTCCCATTAAAAAGGTTTAGGCTCTCGTGTGTAATATTTACCGCAAAAACAGAGAGAGTCTCAAAGCCAGGCGGATTCCGCAGCGTTATTGAGCAGTATGATCTGTTATAGTTTTTTATTACCCTGTCATATAAGCATGACAGGGTATTTTTACATGGCAGTCCGCTTTTGCACAAACTCCCTGCACCGTTTGGATTTTATAAAATACAGATACCAGCCGACACTGAATACCAGCTCGAAGATCAGGGGCATTATCAATCCCATCACGGTGTATTCAGCAACGGTACTGTATTGGTTTCCATTTCCAATCATGCTTTTTCCATCCACATTATAGATATATGCAATCAAAATGCAGCATACCTTAAAGGCGGCTCGAAAGATCAGATAAGCCTTTGACAAAGATACCATATGCTTCTTCAGCTTATAGCAGGATAGGGCGGTATAGAGGAGCAGGAGTACATACAAGGTACTGATGAAAAGAAAGCCGACATTGACCACAGGAACCTTCTTTAAAATATTGTACACCTGTACAATGTAAAAAGGGGACTGAAGAAGATCGATTGTTAAAATCATGATAATGAACAGTAGAAGATATCCCCTTTTTTCTTCGGCATATTCATAGGGTTTACGAAAATCGTCCATGCTTACCTCACATTCCACCGCCATCGGCGGCATAATAGTTCTTTTACGTTTTCAGCGCTGATTGAATAATGATAGCATAATCCAAACATTATGTAAATACTGGAAGCAGCAGGATAGTTAATGAAAATTTGTATCAAATAGCCATTTATTGATAAACCTTCTCATTAAGTTGATTGACTTGTGCCATTAACGAGAATAAGATAGCAGTGCGACAGAAGCCTGATAATGATTTATTTTTGTCTGCTGGTTAGACGGAACTAACTTAAGGCAAATGACAGATATGAAAGAAGGGGAGGATAAAAATGTTCTTGGAAATTAGTCAAATCAAAAAATCCTACGGAGAAGGTAAAACCCGTACTGAGGTCTTAAAGGGAATCGACATGGAGCTTGAGAAGGGAGAAATATGTGTTTTGCTTGGTCCGTCAGGCTCAGGTAAATCAACCTTGCTTAATATCATCGGCGGAATTGATCATGCTGATGCCGGATATATTGCAATTAACGGAGAGAAAACAGCGGAGATGAAGGAACGGCGCCTTACCCAGTACCGGCGAAGGCACTTGGGCTATGTGTTTCAGCTTTATAATCTGATTCCCAATCTTACTGTGAAGGAAAATATCGAGGTAGGAGCTTACCTGAGTGATAAGCCGCTGAAGGTGGAAGAGCTGTTAGAGACTCTGGGGTTATATGAGCATAGGAATAAGATTCCCAACCAGCTTTCGGGAGGACAGCAGCAAAGAACTGCCATTGGAAGGGCGATTGTTAAAAATCCTGACATTCTGCTTTGTGATGAACCTACCGGCGCTCTTGATTACAAAACCTCCAAGGAGATATTGAAGCTGATTGAGGAGGTCAATCAGAAGTATGGCAACACGGTTATTATGGTGACTCATAATGATGCAATCAAGAATATGGCGGACTGTATTATAAAGCTAAGGGATGGAGAGGTCCGCAAGAATTACAGGAATGAAACGAAAATACCTGCAAATGAGCTGGAATGGTAAGCGACGGTAAGGAGGTTAACTATGAGAAACCCATTAATCAGGCGCTTGCCGAAGGAATTAATTGAAGAACTCGGGAAGTACCTTGTAATTTTCATTTTCATGTCAGCTACAATCGGTTTTATTTCAGGCTTCCTTGTTGCAGATAACAGTATGAAGTCAGCATATGAGGAAGGCTTTGATAAGTACAGGATAGAAGACGGTAATTTTGAGCTTTGGTCGGAAGCAGAACCGGATTTGCTAAAGGCCTTTGAGGAAGAGAAGATATCAGTCTATCCCAACTATTATAAAGAGGAAGAGACAGAGAAGGACACCACCTTACGGATATATGCAAACCGTGAGGAGATTGATTTAGTATGCCTGATGGAGGGAGCGCTTCCGAACACAAAGGATGAAATTGCGATTGACAGAATGTATGCTGAGAATAATGGACTGAAGGTCGGGGATGAGCTTACCGTCGGAGGACGTAAGCTTAGTATCTGCGGACTGGTCGCACTCTCGGATTACAGTGCGTTATTTTCGGACAATAATGATATGATGTTTGATGCTGTGAAATTCGGAACAGCGGTTATGACAAAGGAAGGCTTTGAAAGCTATGGGGATTCGGGACTGCATTATATATATTCCTGGAAGTATTCCGTTGCAGTAAACAATGATAAGGAGGCAAAGGAGCAGTCAGATAACCTATTAAAGCTGTTAAGCAGTAAGGTGCAGATCAGAAATTACATTCCTGCATATCTTAACCAGGCAATCCAGTTTGCCGGAGATGATATGGGAAGCGACAAGGCCATGATGATTACTCTGCTCTATATTCTGATTGTAATTCTGGCATTTGTATTTGCGGTAACAACGGGCAGCACCATCATCCGGGAGGCAGCGGTAATCGGAACACTGCGTGCCTCGGGATATACAAAGGGAGAGCTGATCCGCCATTATATGGAGCTTCCGCTGCTGGTATCAGCCGTAGCGGCAATAGCGGGGAATATTATGGGCTATACCTTCTTTAAACAAATTGTAGCAGGGATGTATTATGGAAGCTACAGCCTCCCGGTTTATCAAACTCTGTGGAATGCAGAGGCCTTTGTCCTTACCACGGTGATTCCCTTACTTATTATGCTGCTTATTAATTTCCTGATGCTCGCAGGTAAGCTGTCTCTTTCTCCACTGCGTTTTCTGCGCCGCGACCTTGGCAGGAGAAAAAAGAGAGGGGTTCTGCCGCTGCCGGGATTTCAGTTCATTACGCGGTTTCGGATCAGAATTATATTTCAGAACGGTGCAAGCTATCTCACTCTTTTTGTGGGAATTTTATTTGCCAATATCCTGCTTTTGTTTGGCATGATGATGGCCCCGCTGCTAGATCATTTTCAAGATGAAATTCTCACCCACAGGATAGCGCAGTACCAGTACATATTAAAGGCTCCGACAGAAACACAGAAGGAAAGCGCGGAGAAATATGCGGTAATGGCTTTGAAAACCTGCTTTGACAGTAAGTCGGACGGTGAGAGCATCAGCGTGTATGGCATTATTCAGGACAGCCGTTATGTGAATGCGGATTTTAAGGAGGAAGGCGTGTTTGTGTCGGATGGCTTCGCGGAGAAATATTCTCTTACAAAGGGGGACAGTATTACCCTCAAACAGCCTTATTCAGACGAAAGCTATACCTTTCAGATAGCTGGAACCTATTCTTATCCGGCGGCTCTGTCTGTTTTTATGGGAATAACGGAATTTAACCAAGCATTTCAAAAGGATAGTGGTTATTTTAACGGGTATTTCTCACAGGAGGAGCTGACCGACCTTGATTCCTCCTATATTGCCTCCACGATTACTGAGGACGATCTTACGAAGCTGTCAAGGCAGATGGATGTATCCATGGGAGATATGTTTATCATGGTGAATGCTTTTGCGGTTGCTTTATTCATGCTGCTGATCTATCTATTGTCAAAGCTGATTATTGAGAAAAATGCGGCCTCCATATCCATGGTAAAAATACTCGGCTACAGCAACCGGGAAATCAGCAGCCTCTATTTGCATTCCACCTCCCTTGTGGTGATCTGCTCCCTGCTGCTTAGCCTTCCCCTTTCGCTGTCCGTTATAAAAGTGATTTATGCCGAAATGATGTACCGTTTTTCCGGCTGGCTCAGCTTTTATATCCGGCCGATGATTTATCTTCAGATGCTCCTGCTGGGAATCGTCTCCTATGCGGTAGTTGCCGTATTCCAGTTTATTAAGATAAAGAAGGTGCCTATGGAGGAGGCCCTGAAGAATGTAGAATAGGCTCTTTCTGTCAGATGATTTTTACTATTTTATTCAGAAATATTGAAATATGGTAAAAACTGTAATATAATGTAATGAAGCATCTGACAAACTATATGATAGGGGGAGTTTATTCGTGTCAAGAACAATGTATTATCTGCAAAAAGTGGAAGAGGAATTTAAAGATGAAAAGTATGCAAATTTGGTTTTCCGGGGGCAGAAGAATTATGATTGGCCGATTACATCGAGTGCGGCACGCCGTCTGGAAAAAAGCAAAAATACAAGTCAATCGGAATTTATCAAATATCATGAGATTTTGCTAAAGGATGCGAGGGACGGTAATTATAGTGACCTGATTGCCGTAAATGAAAGTATAGCGGAAATGAGTGATATGGAGCTGCTGGCAAATATCCAGCATTTTGGAGGAGCAACCTGTCTGACGGATTTTACGGCCAATTTTCTGATTGCTCTGTGGTTTGCTACGGAAAGCAATCAGGCAAAGAAGTCCGGTGCTTCGGAGGAATACGAAACGGATGGCGCTATTTTTGTCATTAACTTAAAGCAGCGCAAGAATAAGAACATGTTTGTGAACTTTGAACCCTATGCAGTATCCGGGGAAAAGTACGGATATACCGTAAAGAACGACATTGTAAGTATTCTGACCTATAATTGCGGCGAAAAGAAAAAAGAAATGCATTTCTGGTATTGGAAAACAAAGAACATGAATAGCCGGATACACCAGCAAAACAGTGTCTTTGTATTTGGCTTGCCGCCATTGCTAAAGGATTTTTATCTTAAAATCCAAATCGATGCAAAGGACAAGCCGATTATAAGAGAGGAATTAAAAGACTATTTTAATATTGATGCTGACACTGTATTTCCCGATTTTCACGGCTTTTGCTCTGATGCCAATAAGTACGGTGCTCCCTTAAACCGTTTCTTCCATATGGATTGTACTGAGATTGCGGAAAGCTATCTGGAGGAGGGGAACTATCGTGACTGTATGCGGTATCTGGATAAAATGATTCATTGCAGAAAGGAAGAGGGAAATAGGTGTGCCAGAGATCGGGAAGTCAAAGAACCCTGCAGCAAGGATATTGCCTTACCGGATGCATACTTTTTAAAAGGAAAATGCATCTACTTAAGTGTCAAGGATGAACTGAAGCATAAAGAACAGGCGGACAAATGGATTATAAAAAAATGCATTGAGCGGTTTAATGAGGCTTTTGAACTTTTTGAAAAAGCCTTAAGGGAGCTATGCTATTATTCCAATGAATGCATGTCTTATTTGATTAAAATAGTATATGATATAGGACGAATTAGCCCGGCAGGTCCGGAAGAAATGGACCAGTACTATGGTGACAATATTTCTAAAATACTAAATTTGGCGGAGGAAAACAGTGCCAAATTACAGGGTAAAGCAGGAACAGACCAATCAAATAGTGATATCTACATAGAGTACTGTATTGTGGAATGGTCCTTATTCGCACATCAGCAGGAGAGTTTTGTTTCCCATATGCAGATCATTAAGAACCGGATAGACAAGGATAACCAATATATAAATCGGAACTTGCTATATGATTTCTTCAAAGCGGTTGGGGATTTTATGCTTTCCAATGAAGCCAATGAGTCCTTAAATAATGATGTGACAATACAATATGAGATGCCCTTTAAGCAGAGGATGAAAGAAAAGCTGGATGAAATCAAGCAATTGTATAAGAATAACGAGCTTAAAAAGGAAGAAAAATTAGAACGGAAAAATAAATTGGTAGATATTCTGGACCGAAGCATCTATTGGGACTTTGATGATATGCTGTACTGGCTGGAGACTAACAGGGCCGCAGCCGGCAATGACAATAGGGAAGAACAAAAGCTGCATGCCGATAAGATAGATCGTCTGATAAAATATATAAAGGATGTGGACGCTGTGCAGGAGATATGGCAGGAAATATATTTTGATAATAATACGGCATTTGATGAATCCAGGTACAACAAAGCCCAGGAGAACAAATAAAAGTAAAATAACAGCCCTGATAAGAATTTGATGCTATATCAGGGCTGCTTTTTCTTCATTTTACAATATGGTTTTTAATTGCATGAAAGCTTTCCTTGCTTATTACATGCTCGATCTTGCAGGCGTCCTCCAGAGCTATGCTCTCATCAACGCCAAGCTGAACCAGCCAGGAAGACAGGAGCTTATGCCTTTCGTAAATCATCTCGGCGATTTCTCTTCCGGAAGCCGTTAGATAGATAAAGCCGGCGTCGGAAACTGTGATATGATTCTTCTCCCTAAGGTTCTTCATGGCCACACTGACACTTGATTTCTTAAAGCCTAATTCGTTTGCGACGTCAACTGACCGGACCACCGGGAGCCTCTGGCTTAGTACCAGGATTGTTTCTAAATAATTTTCTGCAGATTCGTTAATCATGTTTCCCCCCATTCCCGCGCACATATTATGGCTCGCTTTACGGCGAGACATTCTTCACGATTACCCCATTTGATATCATGGGGAGCGCTTCTAATCTGTAATATTCTTGTGCTTTCTGATAGTATAACATAAAAATAAATACTTTTCAAATTATACCATATAAAAAGTCCCGGAGTCGAAGAGGCCTTGTTGAGAAAAGAAATCAATTACCATACTTGACATTTTTAAGACAATTAGATAATATAAACATAAGTTAGATATAACTAACCTTGAGGGAATAAGGCATTCACTGGAATGGAGGCAGACATGAGTGACGAGATATTTCAGCTTGTACAGGAATTGGATTATAATCAGGTTGAAACGCAGCTGGCACTGCAATGCGCACCGCTGTTGATAGGGGTTAAAATATCGAATTTACTGATCATACGGAACGAAAGCCTGAAAAAAGTGGAGGAAATATTACAGGGCACCGGCATATCACGTTACATACTTATGGAATCAGAGGAAAAAGCAACGTTGCTGTTATGTAAGGAGAATGAGACAAAGGAGTTTCTTTCAGGGAAAAGGGCCAGAACGTTACTTAATAAATTGGGATACAAAAGGTTCAGCTTTGAAGAGCTGCTGTTCCAAGTCAAGGAGCGGTACGAGAAGCACATGAATGAAGGAAGTGGTTTTCCCCATGAGATGGGCTTGCTATTGGGCTATCCGGTGGAAGACGTAAACGGCTTCATAAAGAATAGAGGAAAGAATTTTCTCTATTCCGGTTATTGGAAGGTATATGAGGACTTGCCGGAAAAGCTTTATCTGTTCCATACCTTTGAACAGGCGAAGCAGACTGTGCTCCAGTTGATTTTTGGCGGGCTGAGTATAAAAGAGATAATAACAATTTATCATGATAACGACAATTATCATGGAAATGAGCTGCAGCAGTTGGCAGTATAGGAGGATAACTATGAGTAAGATTTCAATCGTTTATTGGTCCCAGACAGGGAATACCCAGGCAATGGCGGAAGCAGTCGGACAGGGTGTCAGTGAAGCAGGAGGAGAAGCGGAGGTTATACCGGTTGATAAAGCGCGTCTGGAGGATTTAAAGGAGGCGGGAGTATTTGCGCTGGGATGCCCGTCCATGGGCTCTGAGGTTCTTGAGGAAGAGGAAATGGAGCCCTTTGTTACAGAACTCGAGAAATTTGCTGCCGGAAAGAAGATAGCACTGTTTGGCTCCTATGGTTGGGGTGACGGTGAATGGATGCGGGATTGGGTAGACCGTATGACCAAGGCCGGGGCAGAGGTAGTGAACAATGAGGGATTGATCTGCCAGGAGACACCGGACGACACAGTTCTTGCAGAATGCAATAAACTTGGAAAACAACTGGCTGGGGTTTAATGACATTGGGCTGCTACTTTAAATTCAGTAGCGGCTCAATTTATAAAAAAGCTCTTGCTTCAGGGAAAGGAAATACAATGAGTATTGTGATAATCGGAGGCCATGACAGAATGGTCTGTCAGTATAAGAAAATCTGTAAGGAATATAATTGTAAGGCAAAGGTATTTACGCAGATGTCGGCGAATCTCAGTGACCAGATTGGGCGTCCGGATTTGGTAATCCTATTTACCAATACAGTATCCCATAAAATGGTTCGCTGCGCTGTGACAGAAGCAGAAAGAAGCAATGTGGAGATAATCAGATGCCATACAAGCAGCGGAAGCGCCCTGAACGAAATCCTTGAAAAGGCGTGTAAGGAGTGCCCTAACAGACAATAAAATAATTGAAAGAAATGATAGATAAATGGATTTCACATAAAATGGGAAGCTGCGTAATAATCAGGCAGCTTCCCTTGTTGTTTTCGGATAAAAAAAGCAGGGCTTGCTTTTGAGGAAGAGAGCATTATTGGATTGGCTGGGTAATAAGTGTGATGTTGCCGGTGGGGACATCAATATAGATGGTCCTGCACAGGGAGCCTCCCACATTGGAATACTGTATGGCATAGCCCATTTTATTTAATAAATCCCTGGCCTCTTTAATATTGCGTTCGCCGATGCGAAAAATATCGTTATCAGATCTGCTGGCACCGCCGAATATACCAACCGTTATATCTTTACTCTGACAGCCGTATTTTGTACACATTTTTTGAAGCAGTGCAGGTAAGCCGGTGACAACGTAATAGCCCTTTTTGGGATTGGAATCCGCATTCAGGGGAGAGGGCAGTGCCATATGAATTAAGCCAGCCACCTTGTTTTTACTGCAATAGGCAGTGACAGCAACACAGGAGCCCAGGGCAAAGGTCTTTAAAGTATCCTCATTGGAATTGGAAATAACATAATCCCCGATTCCTGCAATCTTATCCATAAAAGCTGGGTGCTCCTTTCCCGGTTATGACATTCTATTACATTTTTGGATATAAATTCTTATTTTTATTGTTTCGGACAAAATCTTAACACCAAAACAGATGGATTGCAAGAGGTAATACAATTTTTAGCTAGGAAGCTTTCTGTAATATCTGAAAATGGGTAGAAATGAGTGCTGCATAACATCACAAATTCCTCATAATTACATCATTTATTATTCACACCTTGCTGGTATGCTATTTACAAAATAAAACAAGGAGATAGCGTCATGAAAACCAGAATATTTTCTGTCGTACTGCTTCTTTGTACGGCAATATTCCTAAGCTCCTGCAGCAGTGCTAAAAAAGATAATAATACAGATAATAATGCTTCAGACAGTACCATAAGCACGGTGCCGGAGGACAGCTCCGCAGAGGATAACAGCACGGAAACGGCAACCTTGATGGCAGGGCTGGCCGATGCATCCCAGTATTATGGAACTACCTTCGGGCAAGGCAGCATTATTGATATCAATGTTGAGATCAGTGAAGATGACTGGTCGGATATCAAAGAAAACGCAACGAAGGAGGAATACCATTCCGCCAATATAACGGTAAATGGGACAACCGTAAATAATGTGGGCTTTCGTACGAAGGGCTTCAGCTCACTGAATTCAGTTGCCAGCAGTGATAGTGACCGGTATGGCTTTAAGGTAAAGCTGGATGAATACGTGGATGATCAGACCCTGAACGGGCTGGATACCTTTGTGCTGAATGCAAGCTTTTCGGACCCGTCCTACATGCGTGAGTTCCTGACCTATGCTGCAAGTGAATACCTGGGATGCCAGACGCCGTATTTGTCCTATTGCCGTCTTTCCATCAACGGAGAGCTGTTCGGCTTCTATCTGTGCATTGAAGCCTATGATGACAGCTTTGTTGCACGCTATACTGATGCCAAGGATGCGGTGCTGTACAAAGCAGAATCGGAAAACTGCACCCTGTTAACCAATGATGATGCCAGCGGCTTTGATGTCAAATATGGTGAGGATGACGGTAACTCTAACATAAAGAAGCTGATAACTGTTTTAAATAATACAACCGAGGACAATAAGGAGGAGCTGGAGGCAATCCTGGATGTGGATAGTGTGCTGAAGGCGATAGCGGTTAATACGGTCATGGGTAACTATGACAGCTACAGCGGTTCAAAGGCACATAATTATTATTTGCTGTACAGCGATGGAAGATTCTCATACATCGGCTGGGACTATAATATGTCCATCGGAGGCTTTTCAGAGGATAATGGTGCCAGTGTAACGACGGATATTTCCTCTCCGGTTTATAATGTGGACCTGTCAAAAAGACCGCTGATTGAAAAGCTTTTGGCCATACCGGAATATAAGGAGCGCTATATGGGATATCTCAATTCCCTGACCTCGTATTTCAGTAATTCTGAAAGTATGGTTTCCGGTATTGCAGATGTTATCCGTACAGAGGTTGAGAAGGACCCTACTGCATTTTACACCATAGAGGAATTTGAAAGCAATATTACCGCAAGTGACACAGATTTATCCCAGGTACAAAATGCAATGAACGGTAAGGGCTTTAACCAAAACCTGCAGCAAGGATATTGGCAGATGCCGGACGGAGCGGATGGCAGCAGAAACGGCTTTGGATATGGGCAGGCAGGAATGACACCGGAAGACAGACCGGATTTCGGTGACGGGCAATCCTGGACTATGCCGGAGGGCTTTGAACCGGACGGTGAGGATGGCAATTCCTCGGATCAAGCGGATATGCCGGAGCGCAATAATAATATGCAGCAGCCCGGCGGCGGAGGGCCGTCCATCAATTCAACGGCTGTCTCGATTATAGATTACATCACACAGCGTATTGCGAATATACAGGAACAGGAATAGCAGCGGGTAAAAAATGCATTGTTGTTTTAGCGGTTATGCGGTAAAATGATAGACAAATATAAAATTCCAGCAGTAAGGATGTGCCGCTATGACAGAGCTTTATATCAATTATGGTGTTAACCTGCAGCAAATGACCTGGGAGCTGATGGAGGCCGCTCAGGTTGCGGACAGGCTTAATCCCTCCATGAGGGTCGGGATTAAACCGAATCTCGTAGTGGCCCGCCCTGCAAGCGATGGTGCCACGACCCATCCCGAGATCGTGGAAGGAATTATTCAATATTTGCAGGCGGCAGGAATAAAGGATATTTCCATTCTTGAGGGCTCCTGGGTGGGTGACAGTACACAGCGGGCCTTCAAAAACTGCGGCTATCTGGAATTGGCACAAAAGTACGGTGTGAAGCTGACAGATACCAAGCAGGATAAGGCTGTTAAGGTGGAAAGCAAGGGACTGGAGCTGGAGGTCTGTGAGAGCGCCCTGACCGTGGATTATCTGATTAATGTCCCGGTGCTTAAGGCACATTGCCAGACCGGGATTACCTGCTGCTTAAAGAATTTGAAGGGCTGCATTCCTGACAGTGAGAAACGGCGCTATCATAAGCTGGGATTAAGTAAGCCCATAGCGGTGTTAGGGTCGGTTTTAAGGCCCGATTTGCATATTGTTGACTCTGTCTGTGGAGACCTGACCTTTGAAGAGGGAGGTAATCCTATGCCTGCCAACCGCATCCTGCTGGGCTTTGATCCGGTGCTGTTAGATTCCTACGGAGCACAGCTGATCGGTTTTGAGCCGGATGAAATCGGCTATCTGCGCATAGCCAGAGAGTATGGCATAGGTAACTATGCCGGGACCGATACAAAGCTTCTGGAGCTGAATTCAGAACACAAGCCAAGGACAGTGCTTAATCATAGGGGCATTGCCGCAAGGCTTGGTGCTTTGATCGAGGAGGACAGTGCCTGCTCTGCCTGCTATGCGGCGCTGATCTATGCCCTTGACAAAACAGGCGGGATATCAGGAGAAAAAATCAAGATAGGACAGGGCTTTCGAGGAAAGACGGTGCATGGCATGGGTGTGGGAAACTGTACAGCCGGCTGTGACTGCTATGTAAAGGGCTGTCCGCCCAAGGCGAAGGATATTGCAGAGCTAATCCAAAAAGAACGTTCCCGCCAAAGGAAAGGGGGGAACTGAAATTGCCAAGGAAGCATATTACGGTATCCGGCCGGGTGCAGGGTGTCGGTCTGCGTTATCATGTAAATCATCTGGCACAGGCATACCGCTTGACCGGCTGGGTATGTAATCTGGATTTAGGAGAGGTTGCCATAGAGGTACAGGGGTATCCGGAGGCAATTGATAAGTTTTTATCTCAGCTAGGCAAGGGTACTCTGTTTATCCGCATCGACGATATGGAAATTGAGGATCGGGAGGAAATCCCGGAAAGCGTATTTGAAGTAAAACACGAATTACCATAAATGCATTATTTGAGGGCATATTGCTGATTTTGTATGAGGAAGCATACAGAATTGATGATATGTCCTTTATTCTGTGTATGCGGCAATTTCCTATCTCCTGGAAGTCTATTTTGCCGCTGTTTCCTGTTTTTGCTTCAAAGGATGGCTTTGGCTGCGGTACTGCCGGGGAGTCATGAAAAAGAACCGGTGAAACTGTCTCGAGAAATAATTACTGTCATTAAAGCCGCTCATTAATGCAGCCTCGGAGATGCTTACGGAGGAATTCTTCAGAAGGCGACAGGCATGCTGGAGCCGAAGCTGAAGGATATAATTGCCCGGGGTGGTCTGATAGGTATCGTGGAAGACTCTGGTGAAGTGCCTTGGGGACAGATTGGAAAGGGCTGCAAGCTGCGCTATGGAAATCGCACTTGCGTAATTGCTTTCCATATAGGAGACGGATTTGGCGATGTTAATGACATCCGATTTCTCATCGGAGGAGGGCAGATTGTAGGCGCGGGATAAAAGGACCACCAGTATCATAAAATGTGCATTCAGCATGGTTTTCCAGCCGTCCCTTTTCTCTTCATACTCACTTACCATGCGGGCAATCATACGGCCGACCTGATCAAAATCCTCCAGCTGGAGCTTTAACCGGCTTTGAAAGCTGCGCTCCATGGTGAGATAGGGCTCAAGAACAAAGAGGGCATGAAAACCGGCAAGCTTGCGGATATCAGCACCCGCTTCCAGCAGCTTGGGGCGGTACATGATATTACAGATATGGAAATCGTTGGTATTCTCATATCCATGGGCAGTGCTGTTGCTAATGACAAATATATCCCCTTTCTTAATGAAGTAGGATTCATTGTCCACCTTATGCATGGCGGTACCGTTAAGAACAATAACCAGCTCGCAAAAATCGGCATGAGTGTGCATATACAAGTCCGTATCATGACTTCCATACTGGATGAAAAAAGGATAGCTTGCATCCTGTGTAAAATAATGAAGATACATTTCGATCATAGAAACAGTCTCCTTCCTTTGTGTCTGTATCGTGCTAATTGATGTCCTGTTAATTATGGAAGCTCATAGAAAAAAGCTATATACTACAAGTAATATAGCAGATGTTTTACTAACATTCAAGGAGACTTGATTATACCGGAGTAAGCAGCTGTTTAAGCTGGTTCATTCATATCCGGTAAAGGGTGAGCCGCAGGGTGTGCGAGAGCTATAGAAATACGAACAGAGCCAAAGCGGACCTGTTTGAAAAAGGAGGAGAATTCTTTGAAAGGAACAAAAAAATTAATTGCATTAATTATGGTTATGACACTGATTTTTTCATCCCTGTCAATGGCAGGCTGCGGAAAGAAGAAAGGTGAGACGATTACTTTGGATGTCTATTCCCAGACCGCCAACTATTCCGGTGTGCAGCTCGGATGGTTTGCAAAGGTGTTGTTGGATAAATTCAATGTCAAGCTTAATATCATTAAGAATGATGAAGGGGTATTTACCACCCGTATGGAATCGGGAGATTTGGGAGATATTATCTTGTTTAGTAATTATTCCGAAAATTATATGACGGCAGCTAAGAACGGATTGCTATTGGATTGGAACGAGGATGATTTGTTAACAGATTTCGGTCCTTATATCAAGGAACATATGGGAAAGGCACTGGAGAAGAACCAGGGGATGACAGACTCCGGTAAAGTCTACGGCTTTGGCTCCGAGGTGGCTTCCTCCTCAGGAGATCACCAGACCTATTTCTACCATTCAGATATTCGCTGGGATTTATATAAGCAATTGAACTATCCTAAAGTAGGCACTTTGGAGGATTTGGTGGGCTTACTGGCCGATATGAAGGAAATCTGCCCCACCTCAGATTCCGGCAAGGAAACCTATGGAGTATCCATATTCAAGGATTGGGATGAGCATATGGTAATGAATGTTAAGGCTACCGCAGCCCTGTATGGATATGATGAATTCGGACTGGGGCTTTATGACTGCAATACTCAGACCTGGCAGGGGGCTCTTGAAGACGGCGGAATGTACCTTAGATGCCTCAAATTCTATAATGATCTGTACAGGAATGATCTGTTGGATCCGGATTCCATGACGCAGACCAGTGAGGATGCCGGCGACGACTATATTGACGGCGCAGCCTTCTGGAGCTTGTTTACCTTTATGTCCTCTATTATTTACAATACGGATGATCATATACAGGAAGGAAAGGCAATGTATGCGTTGGCCTTTGAGGACCAGAGTACCATCAGCTACGGCCTGAATGTATATGGCAACAACCGGGTATGGGCAATTGGTTCGAATTCTCAGTACCCCGAATTGTGCATGGAAATCATTAACTGGCTGGCAACCCCCGAGGGTATGATGACTTCAAATTACGGCCCTCAGGGCCTCTGCTGGGATTATGACGATAATAGTAAAATTATTTTAACAGAGCTGGGGCTTGCCTGCAGAAATGACAGCAAGACGGAGATGACAGGTGACGGCTACAGCGGAACCTGGGTTGACGGCAGCAACCAGATCAATGTAAACATATGGAATATCGATGCCAGTAATCCCGATTCGAACGGAGAAACCTATAATTTTCAGAACTGGGCAAGCTATCAGGCAACACAGAACAGTGATATTTTAAATGACTGGAGAAGCTTTACGGGCTTTACGACACCGGATGAATATTTGGATTCCCGTGCCCATACGGTAGCGATTGCTACTCCGTTTTCCATGGAGGCGAGAAGCGATGAGCTGGATGTTATCTGGCAGCAGGTAACCACAACCATTAAGGATTATTCCTGGAGGGCTATCTTTGCAGAGTCCGATGATGAATTTAATAATCTTGTCAAGGAGATGCAGCAAAAGGCAAAGGATTACGGTTATGCAGAGTGCTGTGAATTCATGCAGGACCAGGCGGACAAGAGAAAGGCTGCGGAGGATAAGGTACTGGCACAATAGGTGGGCAAAGCGTGTAGAGATTATTTGTTGTTCAGGTTTCGTTTGCTGAAGGAGGACCGGTAATCACTCGGTGACAGCCCGGTGATTTTCTTGAAGGCATTACTGAAATTATGGACATCATTAAAACCGATATTATAGGAAATCTGGGAAATTGAGTGATTGGTGTCGGTCAGCTCTGCCTTGGCATAATCCATTTTTGTCTGCAAAATAAAATGCTTGATCGTATTACCTGACTGCTTTCGAAAGAAAGTGGTCAGGTATTTTTTATTATAATTAAAATAGGCGGCAAGTCCGTCCATCGTGATGTTTTCACTGACATGCAGGGTAATAAAA
This sequence comes from Bacillota bacterium, assembly GCA_023407175.1. The sequence continues at coordinate 355,403 of JAEYMU010000012.1, read as the reverse complement.
TCGCAGATGTCATTATAAAGCTGTTTTTGCTGTTTGTTTTCTCCGTGCTTCTTATACAGGAAGCTCTGATCAGATATTTCAGCCAGAATCGCTGATGTCAGAAATGAATTCAGATTAAGTTCATGGTAGCGCTTGTCTGAATCCTGAAGCTGCTTCATCAGAACAATAATCCGCTCGGAGGAGGATAAGCTGTCCGTTTCCGGAATAAGCAGATGCCCCTCCCGGTAGGAGGGGGTACAATCCTCCTGTCTGTAGACCTGGGGATTATTTAGATTCTTATTATAGGTAAAATGCAGCCAGTAGAAAGAACAATCAGAAGCTTTATATCCATGCTGGCAATCAGTAAGGCCCATCAGGAGATACTGTCCCTTGGAAACCACATATTCCGTGCTGCTATTCGCGATATACAGAGTACCTTCGGTTACTACGATCAGTTCGAAATCGGTCAGACATCTGGTCAGATGCATCCAATCAGGAGAGGGAGACTGGAATTTTCCACACCAACGGTATGTAAATGCCTTTTCAGATTGAAAATTGTAAATCATCATGTCTTCAGCATACCTCCTTTACTTATTAATAGTTATATATCAGTGTGAATTATAATGCAAGAATAAATCATATAACTTATTTACACGAAAACATACCTTTTGGCATTCATTGGGTTTTATCCTTTTGATATGATAGAAACGCAAGGTGTTTTATAAATCTATGGGGGTGAAATTTATGGGCAAGCAATCACATGGAAACTATCGTAAAGCGGCAGCCATATCACTGACAGCAGTGATGCTGCTGACTGGAATTACCGGTTCGGGCCGGATGGAGTCATCGGATGCTGCAGAAGCTATTTCGTATGATCTGACAGGATTATCGGCCTTTCATCTGGATGAGGTTCTGCTGACCAATGCTTATTTTGTGAATGCATCACAGAAAGAAACACAGTACCTGCTCTCGTTTGATGTAAATAAGCTGCTGGCAGGCTTTCGTGAGACAGCCGGGATTGATACAAAGGGCGTGGCAAGATATTCCGGCTGGGAGAATTCACTGATCGGGGGACATACCCTGGGTCATTATCTGACGGCCTGTGTTCAGGCTTATCAGAGTGCCAATACAACAGATGCACAAAAACAGAAGCTGCTGGCGAATATTACTGCAATTATTAACGGGCTTAAGGAATGCCAGGATAAAACGGGGACCGGCTTTATCTTTGGTGCAAAGCTTGTGGATAAAAATAATATTGAGCAGCAGTTTGATAATGTTGAGATGAACAGAACCAATATTGTCAGCCAGGCATGGGTACCGTGGTACACGATGCATAAGCTGATTGCGGGTCTTGTTTCGGTAGCCGGTATGACGGATGACAATTCAAAAACAGTTTCGCAGACGGCTTTGAAAGTGGCTTCAAGCCTTGGAGATTGGACCTATAAGAGGGTTAACAAATGGTCGGCTGCGGTCAGAAATACGGTGCTGGGAATTGAATATGGCGGTATGAATGACTGCCTCTATGATCTCTACAGACTTACCAATAAGAAGGAACATGCAGTGGCGGCACACGTATTTGACCAGGATGCTTTATTTGAAAAGGTCTTAAAAGCAAAATCAGGAGATAATGTTTTAAATGATCTTCATGCCAATACTACGATACCCAAATTCCTGGGTGCCTTGAACCGCTATATCACTTACAAGGATACTTCCGCGGTAGACAACGCTAAATATCTGAAATATGCAGAGGCTTTCTGGAAGCTGGTCGTAAATGATCATACCTATATTACTGGAGGCAACAGTGAATGGGAGCATTTTGGCAAGGATGATGTTCTGGATTCGGAACGAACCAACTGCAACTGTGAAACCTGCAATGCCTATAACATGCTAAAGCTGACGAAACAGCTGTATATGCTGACCGGGGATGTTAAATATGCGGATTATTATGAAAACACGCTGTTAAATTCCATCCTGTCTTCACAAAATCCTGAGACGGGTATGACTACCTATTTCCAACCCATGGCAACCGGATACTTTAAAGTATTCAGTACGGACTTTACAAAGTTCTGGTGCTGTACCGGGTCCGGTATGGAGAACTTCTCAAAATTAGGTGAAAGCTTCTATTATCATAAGGACAATATTCTTGTTGTAGATCAATATATTAGCTCTGAATTAAACTGGTCTGCAAAAGGCATCAGGCTGATCCAGGAAACCCAGATTCCGGTTACGGACAGCTCCGTATTCACAGTGCAAGCAGAGGGCACAGCGGCAGATATTACCATAGCCTTCCGTCTGCCGGATTGGCTGGCATCAGCTGCCGTAATCAGTGTGGACGGAATGAAATATGATTATACGAAGAAGAACGGTTATGCTTTTGTAAGCGGACCTTTTGCTGATGGAACAAAGATTGCAGTTACTTTACCGATGGAGATAAGAGCTTATTCCCTGCCGGATAAAACAAATGTGTATGGATTTAAGTACGGTCCGGTAGTACTCAGTGCATTGCTGGGATCGGATGAGATGACCGTATCTGCTACGGGTGTGGATGTCTCGATTCCTGCAAAAAAGCTGATAGGTAAAAAATATACAGCAACCGGAACTGACTCCCTCATTATTCCAACAAAGACAGTCAAGGCATTTGTCGACAACATTAATGATTATCTGGTAAGGGATAAATCTGCCGGAGATTTGGCCTTTACCTTAAAGAATTCCAATACAAACCTGACCTTTGTCACCCATTATTCCCAGTACAAGCAAAGATACGGAATCTACTGGAAGCTGATGACCGGCAGTACCGGCGCTGATACAGTGGCGGAGCTGGAGAATACACGGGATGAGGCACTTAGATTGGATACGGTACAACCGGGCTACGGGCAGTATGAAAATGATGAGCTCCATAACCTGCAGGAATACGGTAAGGGCTCAACCGGAGATACTTCGGCCGGAACCTCCAGATATGCCAATGCGGATGGTTCCTTCTCCTATAGGATGCTTGTGGATACGATAAAGGGAACGAACCTGATTGCTACCTTAAAGGCAGAGGATAATGGAAAAACACTAAAAATCAAAGTAGGCAATACGGTGGTTTATAATCAGGTACTAAAATCCGATGCCATCGGAGAGTACGAGGTTTTGATACCGCTGCCTTCGGATGTATTGACTAAGAATGCCCAAAAGGTAACCTTTAATGGAAAGCAGCTATCGGCGGTAACCATTACCTTTGAGGGAGCGAAGGGAGAAGCCTCCCCAAGATTGTGCGAATTCCTTTATACGATACAGAAATACGATACGGACAGTGAATTGAAGGCGCTTGCGGCAGATACGGGAACCTTGTATTACAGCAAAAGCAAGAAGAAATTTACACTGAATGTAGCATCAGGTACAAAGAAGGTTAATATCAGTCTTGCAGGCGCCGGCCAATACGGTTATATTTCTGTAAATGGTGATAAGATAGTTAGTGATAATAAATACACATTGACACTCACCGGACATTGCACAGGGATCGATATCCGGGTATATGCACAGGATCATCAAACCTATACGGATTATTCCTTTGTGGCTGTAAAAAATGATAAAATAACCAGAAAAAACGTAGATTCAAAGCTTACTTATTTCGTTGACTGTGGTGACCATAATCCGGCAACGGTATCGAAAGCTGACAAATTCGGTACCAATAACAGCTTAACAGAGCAGTTATATGGCTATGACAGCATAACCGGCTTTAAGTGGGGATTAATTGATTCTGCAGAGGACCAGTATAACGGAGCTGCCATCAGTAAAGGACTCTATACAGCCAATACCTGGTGTTATGAATTTAACTCCGGTAAAGATGGACTCGACAAGACAGAAACAAACAGGTATACTAAAAATCAATATGAATCCGGTATTGACAGGCATTTGGATTATGCCTTTGAGCTGGAGAACGGTACCTATTCGGTTGAGATTGGTTTTGCCGATCCCTGGGGGTGTTCAAACCATCCGTCCGTATATGCTAATTACGGGAAGAGCACCCAGAAGCTTATTGTGGACTCCCTGAATTTATCCTCGAAAACAACCGCTTCAGGTACGGTAACGGTAAAAGACGGTATCCTGACTCTAAATATTAAGTCACAGGATAAGGCAATTAACATTACCTATATTAAAATTAAGGAAAAGTCTGTGAAAGCATCGGAGGATAATGTGAAGATCAGCAAATACAAAGCAGGATGACATTATATTAAGAAGAAAGGTATTCAAGATGAGACAATTTGAATTTAGCAAGCCAATATCACTCCACAGCATAAATATCGCGGATGCTTTCTGGAGCAGGGAAATGGAGCTGGTCAGAAAGGAAGTGATTCCCTATCAATGGGAGGCTTTAAATGACAGGGTGGAAGGCGCTGCACCCAGCTTCTGTATGCGAAACTTTAAGCTTGCGGCAGAAATTACAAGAAAAAGAGCAGAGCAGGGGACGGATTATAAGGAGATAAAGTATCCTACCAATATCTTCGAGACGCTGCCGGAAGATATGGAGCATAAAAAGGATTGCTTTTACGGCTTTGTGTTCCAGGACAGTGATTTTTCCAAATGGATTGAAGCGGTAGGGTATACCTTAGCCCGGAAGCCGGACGAGGAGCTGGAGAGGATTGCAGATGAGGCCATTGCCATCGTATGTGCAGCCCAGCATCAGAGCGGTTATCTGGATACCTATTATATTATTAATGATATGGATGAGATTTTTACCAATCTGCGTTGGAATCATGAGCTGTATTGCTTTGGACATCTGACGGAGGGGGCTGTCTCCTATTATGAAGCGACCGGGAAGGATGCCCTGTTAAAGGCTGCCATGCGTTATGCAGATTATATCGAATCTGTCTTTGGAGAGGAAGAAGGCAAATTAAAGGGCTATCCGGGGCATGAGATTGCCGAAATGGCACTTGCCCGCCTTTATGAAGCCACCGGAGATCCAAAATATCTAAAGCTGGGGAAATATTTTATTGAAGAAAGAGGAAAGAAACCCTATTATTTTGATATTGAGTCCGGGGAAAAGGTTAAGAATCCGGAGGAGTTGCGGTATCAGTATTTTCAGGCACATCTGCCGGTCAGAGAGCAGAGTGAGGCGGCAGGCCATGCGGTTCGGGCCGTATATCTGTATTCCGGTATGGCAGATATTGCACGCATTACAGAGGATGAAAGCCTGTTTGAGTCCTGCGAAACCCTGTGGAATGATATGATGAAGCGAAAAATGTATATTACGGGCGGACTTGGAGGAACCCACATCGGGGAAGCCTTTTCCTTTGCCTATGATCTGCCCAATGATACGGCTTATGCCGAAACCTGTGCCTCCATCGGAGCCGTGTTCTTCGCACGCCGTATGCTTCAGATGAAGCCGGACAGCAAATATGCCGATTTTATGGAACGGGCCCTTTATAATGGAATTTTAAGCGGTATGGCGCTGGATGGAAAGAGCTTTTTCTATGTAAATCCTCTGGAGGTATATCCGGAAGGCTGCCATAGGGATGAGAGAAAATATCATGTAAAGCCGGTCAGGCAGAAATGGTTCGGCTGTGCCTGCTGTCCCCCCAACCTGGCCCGTCTGATCAGCTCCATCCCCTCCTATGCCTTCACGGAGACAGAGGATACCTTATATGTTCATCTATACCTGGGAAGCCGTATTGAAAAAGAGGTCAAGGGAAGCCCTGTTACGATAGAAATTACTTCCTCCCTGCCCTGGGAGGGAAAGGCGGCAATTCAGGTAAAGGCTCCGGCTCCGGTTACCTTCACCCTGGCGCTTCGCATACCGGAATGGACACAGGACTATCAGCTTGATACACCGGAGGGTAAGACCGAGGTAAAGGACGGCTATTACTATATCACCAGAGAGTGGTGCGGCCAGGATACCGTACAAATTGATTTTCCGATGCAGCTTCGAAGAATGAGAGCAAATCCCATGGTTCGCGAGGATATCGGGAAGATAGCAATCCTGCGGGGACCGGTGGTATATTGTCTGGAGGAAGCGGACAATGGTAAGAACCTGCATCTGATTTCATTGCCGAGGCAAAATCCTTTGAACATCAAACCGGGCAGGATCGAAGACCAGGAGGTCATTTTGATACAGGGAACCGGAAATAAACTGAAAACCGATGAATTTACAGAGCAGGAATTGTATATGGCCGCGAAAGCTGAGCAATATGAGGAAGTGACATTAACCTGGATACCCTATTATTGCTGGGCAAACCGGGGAGAGGGCGAAATGCAGGTCTGGATCCGGGAATGATCCCAGTACTACATTGCGTAAATATCAGGCACTGAATATTAAGCGATATATACGCAATGCAGTACTTGATACCATGTAGCTGGAGGTGCTTGTGTCAGAATTTCCTGGTAAGGAATGACAGGAAATAAAAATTTTATAAATTATCTCTGGTAATGAATAGCATTTAGTGTTATTATATGTACCATAGCGGACTTTTTTGTGAAGCTGTGCAATGCAAATGATATTATAAACTATTTCATTGCTGGAAATGAAATATGAAATGATATATTATTTGAAAGGAGATTCATATGACAACAAACAAGAAGCTACAAGACTGGGTTAACGAAATGGCGGCTATGTGCCAGCCGGATGAGATTTATTGGTGTGATGGCTCCGAGGAAGAAAACGAGCGTCTGCTGAAAATGATGGTGGACAGCGGGATGGCAATTAAATTAAATCCTGCGAAGCGTCCGGGCTGCTATCTGTTCAGAAGCCATGCTTCTGACGTAGCACGTGTTGAGGACAGAACCTTTATCGCATCCAAGACAAAAGAGGAAGCAGGTCCTACGAACAACTGGGTTGAGCCGGAAGAACTGAAGACCACAATGAAGGGCTTATATACAGGCAGCATGAAGGGAAGAACTATGTATGTTATTCCTTATTCCATGGGTCCCATTGGTTCTCCTATTTCTAAGATTGGTATCGAGCTCACAGACAGCCCATACGTAGTAGTTAATATGCGGATTATGACCAGAATTGGTACTAAGGTTCTGGAGGCGCTTGGAGCTGACGGTGAATTTGTTCCTTGCTTACACTCCGTTGGAGCACCTTTGGAAGAGGGACAGGAGGATTCTTCCTGGCCGTGTGCACCGATTGAGAAGAAATATATCAGCCATTTCCCGGAGGAGAGACTGATCTGGTCCTATGGCTCCGGCTACGGCGGCAACGCTCTCTTAGGTAAGAAATGCTTTGCACTCCGTATTGCTTCCGTTCTTGCAAGAGACGAGGGCTGGCTGGCAGAGCATATGCTGATCCTGAAGCTGACAAGCCCTACGGGTGAGGTTAAGTATGTTACCGGTGCTTTCCCGAGTGCCTGCGGCAAGACAAACCTTGCAATGCTTGTGCCTACGGTTCCCGGCTGGAAGGTAGAAACAGTAGGAGATGATATCGCCTGGATGAAATTCGGTGAGGACGGACGTCTTTATGCGATCAATCCTGAGGCAGGCTTCTTTGGTGTTGCTCCTGGAACCTCTCTGGATTCCAATCCGAATGCAATGCATAGCACAGAGAAGAATACAATCTTTACAAATGTAGCACTTACCGATGATGGTGATGTATGGTGGGAAGGTATTGGAACTCCTGCACCGGCACACCTGATTGACTGGAAGGGTAATGACTGGACTCCCGATTCCAAGGAACCGGCAGCTCATCCGAATGCACGTTTCACAGCACCTGCCGAGCAGTGCCCTGCAATTGCTCCTGACTGGAATGATCCGGCCGGAGTACCGATTTCAGCAGTCTTAATCGGTGGACGTCGTCCCAAGACCATTCCTTTGGTGCATGAGAGCTTTGACTGGAAGCACGGTGTATTCTTAGGCTCCATTATGGGTTCTGAAATTACAGCTGCTGCAATCTCCAAGAATATTGGACAGGTTCGTCGTGATCCCTTTGCAATGCTTCCTTTCTTCGGATATAATGTATGCGACTATCTGCAGCACTGGCTGGAAATCGGCGAGAGGTCCAGTGAGGACAAGCTTCCTAAGATTTTCTATGTAAACTGGTTCCGTAAGGATGCAGACGGCAAGTGGTTATGGCCGGGCTTTGGCGAGAACAGCCGTGTACTGAAATGGATTTTCGAAAGAACATCAGGCGAAGGCAAAGCAGTAAAGACTCCGATCGGTTATATGCCCACTGAGGATGCACTTGATCTTACAGGTCTTCAAGGTGTAAGCGATGCTGATATGAAGGAGCTCCTTAAGGTTGACAAGGAAGAGTGGCTGAATGAAGTAGCCTCTATCAAAGAGCATTACGAGAAATTCGGTGATAAGCTTCCGAAGGAGCTGGCTGCCCAGTTAGATGCATTGGAAAGCAGACTGAAAGCATAAGAGAATAAACTGAAATACATCAGCTTTGGCTGATTATATAAAATTCCGTATCTATTATGAAAATAATCAGATACGGAATTTTTTTATGTGTTTAAATTCGTCGTTTTTATAAAACATTAGTTGAAAACTGAAATAAAACAGTATATAATGAAATAAACGAGCTATAAACTACAATACCAAGAGAGGATGTTATTTATGAGAAAAGGAAAAAAAATTCTGATGTCATTGATGCTGGTTGTGGCGGCGTCCCTGGCAGCAGCGGGTTGCGGCAAGGAGAAAGTGTCAGATGGGACGGGGACGACCAGTACAATTACTCCGACGGCGGCAGCTACGGTAACTCCCGAGGTATTCGAGGAACAGCCGACAGAGATTGCGGAGGTCACCTATTCGAGAGTCAGTGTTCATGATCCCTCCATCGTCAAAGCGAATGGAAGCTATTACTTATTCGGTTCCCATATGGCTTGGGCAAAGAGCAGTGATTTGATGAATTGGACCAATTTTACGAATAATATAAACAGTGATTACGAAACTATATTCGGAGACCTTTGGAACGATTACTGTAAAACCCAAACCAATCCAAATGTCAGAGGGAATTTGTGGGCTCCGGATGTTATTTATAATGAGGCAATGGGCAAGTATTGCATGTACATGAGTGTCAACGGTGACGATTACAATTCCGCCATTGTACTGCTGACGGCAGAGGATATCGAGGGTCCCTATACCTATGTCGGCCCGGTGGTTTTCTCCGGATTTAATACCTCGACCCATCCTGTGGAGAAAACAGATGTCTATCAGGTACTGGGAGAGGGTGCCGACCTTTCCAGATACCAGTCCACAAAGGATACAAAGCTGAATGCTATCGATCCCTGTGTGCGTTACGATGAGGACGGAAACCTGTGGATGTCCTTCGGCTCCTGGTTTGGCGGTCTTTATATGCTGAAGCTTGATAGTGCGACAGGACTTCGGGATTATACCTATACTTATACTACAGTGGAAAATGAGTCCGACCAGTATTATGGCTATAAGATTGCCGGCGGCTGGGGCGTATCGGGAGAAGGCTCCTATGTAAATAAATTCGGTGATTATTATTACCTGTTTGTATCCTATGGCGGCTTAACCGCCCAGGGTGGATATCAGATGAGGGTGTTCCGTTCGGAGAATATCTATGGACCCTACGTGGATGAAAACGGAGCATCTTCCGTATATACCAAATCCTCGAATAACCTAAGCTCCAAGATTGGTATCCGTATTATGGGCAGCTACAAATTTTCCGGTAATTCCTCAACCCAAGTAGCCCAGGGGCATAATTCGGCCTTTATGGATGATGACGGTAAGATGTATGTGGTGTACCATACCCGCTTCGCAAAGAGCGGCAGCTCCCTCAACCCGGAATACCATGAGGTGCATGTCCATCAAATGTTTCTTAATGAAGACGGCTGGCTGGTAGCGGCGCCCTATGAATATTCCGGGGAAACCATATCGGCTGCAGGCTATGATAAAAAGGAAGTCGTCGGAGAATATGAATTTATAACAATTAATCCGAGTATGTATTATCAGATTGTGACCGAGAAGGAGATCGGAATTAATCCGATCAAGCAGATTACCCTGTACAGTGACGGCTCCGTAAAGGGAGATCTGTCCGGTACCTGGTCCTATCAGGAGGGCTCGGCAAATATGTCGATTACGATTGACGGAGTAGAATATAAGGGAGTATTTCTAAAGCAGGCCAATGAATCAGACCATAAGGTGGTTATGACCTTTACTGCCTTAGGCAGCAATGTATGTGCCATGGGAAGCAAGAAGTAACCTGCAGGCCCCGGCTCTTGAGATTTGTGGCAAAGGGACGGTACGAAGTATCCATTTATGGACAAGAAAGGGGTTCCCGGTAACGATATAATACATCGTTACCGGGAACCCCTTTTGCATGAATTGACTAAGAATAATAATCAGCCGATTAATATGATTCGCCGGCTTTTACTTTATTGCTCCACCGGTATTTTAAGAATGGTCACAGAGTATTTTGGAGCGGTATAAACAAAGGGATTGTTTACGGTGAGTGTGCTGTCTTTGATGGTTACCATATCAGGAGCGGTGGCAGTATTCATATCGGAGGCATTGTCGGCGGCCAACAGGCTGACCTTTGCCGTGGTATCGGAAAATACCATATCATTGGCCTGGATTAGAATATCCTGCTCCAGGGAGGATACATTTACAATTTTAACAACCAGATTACCGTCGCTGTCCAGACCGGATACTTCATATACCGGCTCTACCTTGGGAAGGGTGTAATTGATGAGTGCCTTTCCGTCCAGATAGCATTCTACAGAATTATCTTTTACAACGATTTGAAGCTCATAAGCCCTTCCGGTTTCAACACGGCAGCTTGTCACTGTTCCGGCGATCTGGCCGCTTTTTACCCCGCCTGAAATCTGCTCCAGACAGGAGACGGTATTTGTCCAGCCTCCGATATTCCAGTGATAATAGTTGTTTTCATCCGTGACGGCAAAGGGAATGAGGAAGCCCTCGCTTCCGGACAGCTTGGTGGCAGTCATGGTAACGGTGTAATTGGTCCAGCCGGTATCGCCAAAGAACAGGGCGTCTCCGGTAATTGTATTGGCTGGATTTGCGGTACCTGTCTGTACCAGTACTCCGTCCTTTACGGCCCAGGTGCCGCCTGTCTGATAGAAGTTTCCGGAATTGTCCGTACTGAAGTCGTCGCTGTAGAGGACTTCCTTCGTATCGTTATTTACCACCTTGATATTATCGAAGGTAGCGGAGGTCATCCAGGTGCCCGCACCTATTTTACCGGACAGCTGGCTGCCGGATTCGGAAACGGAAGTCTTGGTCAGGGTGGAGGTCAGAGCCTTATCGCTTAGATTGTTTGAAAACAGCTTTTGTACATAATAGTTTGCAGATTTCCAGAGAGTGTCATTCTGGAAATAAATCATATCCGGCAGCCACTGGTAGGAGGTGGCGCTGCATAGCAGAGGAGCATAGGAGGTCAGCTTTACGATATCACCGTTACGTTCCAGGCCGGTCATATAGGCCGCCTCTGCCAGGGCCGCTTCCATGTTGTTGGATTTGGCGGCATATTCACCGAGGAAAACCTGGGTGTTTTCCCTGTCATAAGAATCATAACGGGTAGTATTGGTCAAGAACCAGCTGGGTGTACAATAATAGTGCTCATCCACCAGACCGGCAAAATCGGATCCGTACAGCTTGATTTTATTCCATGCAAACTGATCGGTTGCCGAAGGACCGTTGGCCACAATCAGCAAAATATCGCCATACAGTTCGGGATTCTCCTCTGCGGCCTGTGCAAAAGCGTCCTTAAAGGCCTGATAATGTTCATAGTATTCATTACTCCACTGCTCATTTCCAATACCGATATAGGTGAGAGGGAAGGGCTCCTTATGTCCCATGGCAATGCGGATGGCTCCCCACTTGGTGGTCTCGTCACCCTTACAAAATTCTACCAAATCCAGGGCATCCTGAACATATTGCTGAAACTCCGGGGAGCCGATCTCGGTGGTCTGGGCAGGGGTTCCTACGGAACGGGTACCCTGAATAAGACAGGACATACCCGCATTCAGGATGGGAACCGGTATTGCGCCCAGATCCTCACACAGGAGAAAATATTCATAAAAGCCAAGTCCGTAGGTCATGTAATAGGGATTGTCGGAAGCGGTGTTCTGATCGCCCCAGAGATCCTCTGCCAGCGGCCTTGCTGCGACATCACCGTAGGTGACCTCTCCGTTAATTTCAAAGGCAAGGCCATCTCCGATAGAATCCTTCCAGCTGTAGGCATTTTCCAGAGTCTCGCCTTCAATCACACAGCCGCCGGGGAATCTTAGAAACTTCGGCGAAAGCTCCTCCAGAGCCTCGGTCAGGTCTTTCCTTAAGCCGTTCTTTCTGCCCTGATAGGTGTCTTCCGGAAAGAGGGAAATCATATCCATATCAACACTGCCCTGTCCGATCATCACATAGAAGCTTACTCCGTCGGATACGGTGGAGGAGGCAGTCAGACTGGCTTCATATTTCCACCATTCCTTCGAGACGGAAGGGATAGTGGCTTCACCGTAAACAGTACCGTCCGTACCCCGCAGCTGCAGTGTTACAGCTCCGGTATATCCATCAGGAGCCTTGAAATAACCACTGAAATTATATACGGAGTCTTTGGTGATTGCCATGCCGTCAAGGAAACCGCAGTTGCTGATTCCGGCGGAAAGCTCCAGGGAATTAGCTACACGGGCATAATTTGGATTGTTTTCGTTGAGCCAGCTCTTGTCGGAACTTCCGTCAATCACAGAGAAGGCGACACCCTCCTGTGCCTTCCAGTTATGAGTGTTTGCATCCTTTGCCAGAGAGCCGAATTCAAAGGAGCGGTTTTTAATCATCTCCGCGTAAAGTCCGCCGTCTACGGCATAATTGATATCCTCCAGGAATAGACCGTACAGCAGATCACTGATATCGTAGCTGTCTGAACCGTTAATCACCAGGGAATAGTTATAATCTTCTGTGGGAATTGGGGTAGGTGATGGTGTGCTGCTGCTGTTCTGGGCATCTGGCTCTGCTCCCTTGCCCTTACAGGAAGCCGCGAAAAGCATAAGACCGGCAGCCAGCAGCAATAGCTTCAATTTTTTCTTCATAATCTCCTCCTTCAGTACCGATGGTTAAATTCATGGAGCCATATTCTCTGGCGGAGCCTATGTAAAGCTTGCAATTAAGTTAACTCCATGATTTAATATTTTATATTATAATGAAATAAAATGCAATGATATCTTGACTTTATAAAATGCGGTCATGTATAATAAGATTACGGCTCGGTCGTAAGGCCGAACTGTATCGTAGGAGGTGGAACGCCGTATGACAGATAAGAAAAACAAATTTGGTGCTCAGGCATTGCTGACAGAGCTTGTATGGACTCTTCTTACCGGGGTGATTACCTTTTTGTACTGCATGGTATTTCTGCTGATTTTCTCCTTTGTATTTCAATGGATTGTGGACATCAGCCTGATTACCATGTTTTATATTTCTGTCTTTTGTACCCTATGCATGATTGCTTATCGGGTCGTAAAGTATTTTCGTTAACACAGGTCTTCCTATATCAATATATAAAAAGGGCTGCTGCAAAATTACCGGTGTCTATTACGGTAATTTTACAGCAGCCCTTTTGCTTTGCAGTGCAGTCCGCAAGCTGGACCGCGCTGATTGTCAATTATTCTTTATTATCGCGGTAAAAGGTTTTTACCCGCAGTGCCTGATTATGGTCACCAAAATCCTCGCCAAACAAGGTTAAGCCGCCGCAGTTGGCGGTATCCTTCGGAACCTCCAGGCGGAGAGTGATTGTACTGGAATAATCGATGTCCAGATCCTCAATGGTGGTTTTGGATATCTGGCTGCTGCCATCGATGAAGGTACCATCGGAATTGATAATCAAGGTTTTCAATAAACCGTACTGATTTAAGCGTTCCGGCCACCAGGAGGGATTTAAAAAGCCCTTTCTGGCTCCGAAGTCACCGGGGCTGACCCAAAGACCCAGGGAAATGCCGTTGATGGAAAAATAAATATCTGAGGGGTAATCCTCGTTATATTCCGGGCATTCCGAACAAATCTCAAAGGATATCTGAAGCTCGGTGATGGCCTGGCCTGCAATCAGATGGTTGGGCAGGGTGTATTCGATGTAGCCGCTGGCAAACCATAGAATACCTGCCTCAAAACGTTCGGGAAAGGTAAAATATCTCCGGTCATCCAGCTCGCCTATGATTTTTTTTACGGTTGCCAGACCACAGGTGGGATTGATCTTGTAATTACTGTAATATCCGATTCGGATATCATCCAGATAAAATTCACGGGTTTCCTTAAACTGTGCAAGGTCTATCATAAGCCGGTCATGCCTTGGCCGTACAATCTTCATGGTACCTCGCTTGCCGGCAGTAGTGCGGATTTTGACAAGGCCGGCTTTTTCAAGCTTACTGACATGCATGGATATGGCGCTGTTAGTGAGCTGAAGAGCTTCCGCAAGATCGTTCATACTCATTTGATCGTCTACATAGATCAGCTCCATTATCTTTAAGCGCATCGGGGTGCTCAGAGCCTTAAGAACCTCCTCGGCATCCTGTATTGATTTGAAATACAGCATAAAATCCTCCATCTAATACCGAAAAACAAGTATTTCTTCTTTTTATTCATTCTGTACATATCTATAAGAAAAAAATTCCAATATCAAAAAGATATATAGGTATATTATAATATTCTATATTGTATAAGTCAATTGTTTATTAATATATGAAAGTACATAAAAATTACGCGAAACACCTTGACGATTTCATCATTATGTAGTAAATTATAATTAAAGTTAAATATATAATTAAGTAATTCAACATTTGATGAAATAAAGAAGGAGGAACGGGATGTTTCAATTGAAGATAGATCCGGCTTGTAAGAAGGGGCAGATCAACAGAGAAATCTATGGACATTTTTCGGAGCATCTAGGAAGATGTATTTATGAAGGGCTTTATGTAGGAGAGAATTCTGATATTCCGAATACAAACGGCATGCGAAATGATGTGGTGGCGGCATTAAGAGATATTAAGATACCGGTGCTTCGCTGGCCGGGCGGCTGCTTTGCAGATGAATACCACTGGAAGGATGGCATCGGCCCAAAAGAAACAAGAAAGCGAATGATCAATACCCATTGGGGCGGAGTAGTTGAGGATAACAGCTTTGGAACCCACGAATTCATGGAGCTTTGCCGCCAGCTTGACTGCAAGGCATACATAAACGGTAACATGGGAAGCGGTACGGTGCAGGAGATGTCAGAGTGGGTAGAATACCTTACCTATGACGGACTGTCCCCCATGACCGAGCTTAGAGCGAAAAATGGTCATCCGGAACCCTGGAAGGTGGATTATTTTGCAGTAGGTAATGAAAACTGGGGCTGCGGTGGGAATATGACGCCGGAATATTACGGAAATGAGTATCGCAGATATCAGACCTATCTAAGAAATTATAATCCGAAGGCGCCGCTTTACAAGGTGGCCTGCGGTGCCAATGTAGATGATTATGAATGGACAAAAGGGGTATTGGAAACGACTCACAGACATGCGCCCGCTTTCTTCCATGGCTTTATGCAGGGGCTTTCCCTTCATTATTATACTCACCCGGAGGGTTGGGAGATCAAGGGAAGTGCAACGGATTTTGATGAGAAGGTATGGTATAAGACTTTAAAGAAGACATTATATATGGAAACACTGATTAACCGTCATGGTGCAATTATGGACGAATATGACCCTGATAAAGTAATAGGAATGATTGTGGATGAATGGGGCACCTGGTTTACCTGTGAGCCCGGCACCAATCCCGGCTTCCTGTATCAGCAAAATACCATGCGGGATGCGCTGGTAGCTGGTATTAATCTTAATATTTTCAACAAGCATTCTGATCGTGTGAAGATGGCAAATCTGGCCCAGATCGTAAATGTACTTCAGGCTGTTATCCTGACCGAGGGAGAGGAGATGATACTTACTCCTACCTATCATATATTCCATATGTATCAGCAGCATCAGGGTGCACAGCTTTTGGACAGCCGGCTGGAGACAAAAACCATCGGACTGGAAGAGGAGTACATGATTCCCAATCTTCATGAATCGGTATCCATGGATCAGGCAGGGAAGGTGCATATCACTCTGAATAACCTTTCGGCCTCGGAGAGCTATGAGATAAAAGGCATCCTGTCGGAAACAGATATCTGCTCGGTGAAGGGGACGGTATTAACCGGTGACATGAAGGATTATAATACCTTTGACGAGCCGGAGAAGGTAACTCCACGGGAATTTAAGGTGGAGTCCGTATCGGGAAATAAAGTAGTATTTACCATTCCGGCCTGCAGCGTATTGCATCTGGAGCTGGAACTTAAGTAATCCTATCATTGGTCAATAAAGATGAAAGAGAGGAGTGCCTACAAGGTCATTATGTTAAAAAAGTGTTTCACACGAATTTTAGCTGTTATGCTGTCCTTACTGATGTGTCTAAGCAGCATTCCCATGCCTGCCTTTGCGGCAGAAAGCGAAGAAACCTCTGCTTCCGGTTCCTACAGCTATGATATGGACTCCTTTGTCAGCGAGTCCATCGAATACAGCTATACGAATGTAAGCAAGGGCTATACTGCCCCCGTATATGAGGGTGATCCCTATGAAATTCAGATTGACCAGGCGTACCAGTCAGGAGATGGAGTGGTAACCGGAGATAATTACGATTATAAGAACTCTGTTGTCAAAATGGAAATTGGAAACGCAAGCACCTTTATTATCGATGTTCCGGAAACAGGGCAGTATTTTTACCGGTTTGATTATCTTTCCTATGATGAATCCATGCTGCCGGTAGAGCTTTCCATGCAGTTGAACGGAGAATATCCCTTCTATGAGGCCAGGAGACTTCTGTTTGAATCAACCTGGGTTGCCAAGGAGGAAAAGTCCTATGACCGTTATGACAATGAAATTGTAACCATACCGGACAAGAAGCTGCAATGGGAAACCAAATACCTGATGGATGCCAGCTATCGCCATTCCACTCCGCTGATACTGGAGCTTCAAAAGGGACGCAATGAGGTGACGTTGACGGTTTCAGAGGGCAGCGTTCTCCTGGGAAATATGTATCTGGAAAAGGTAACGCAGATACCGGAGTATACCTCCTCCCAGCCGGCCGAGGGAAGTGAGCTCATTACCATCCAGGCAGAGGATTTTACCTATCGTAACGATTCCTCCATCCGTGCCGTAGCAGAATATGATTCAGCGGTTGCTCCCTATAATACGACGGATACGCAGTTAAATACCATCGACCGGGATTCCTTTAAGGATGCAGGACAAAGGATTACCTATGAATTTGATGCTCCCGAGTCGGGATATTATAATATTGCTTTGAATTATATCCAGTCGGATAAAAGCGGCTTCCCCGTATTTGCGGATGTGGAGGTGGACGGAACCATCCCGAATACGGCATTTGCAGCCTATCCTTTGGATTATACGACAAAGTACAAGACAAAAACCTTGAAGGACAGTGAGGGAAATAAGCTTAGCGTCTATCTGGAAAAAGGAACCCATACTATTTCCTTTACCATTAACATTCAAAATATGTGTGAAGTACTGGAAGCTGTCAGCAGGATCATGGGAGAAATCAATGATTTGTCCCTGGAGATCACCAAGGTAGCCGGCACCAATAACAGCAAATGGAGAGATCTGGATATTACAAAATATATACCGAATATCCAGGGGGAAATCTATGGCTGGGCCGATGAGCTGGACGCACTATGTGACAGCATGCTGGTTTATGTGCCGGGAGCAAAGGAAATTGCAGCCTTCAGCTCGATCAAGGTAGCATCCACCCAGCTTAGGAGCTTTGCAAAGGACCCGGATGAAATTCCTTCCCGAGTGGCGGAGCTGTCCACCAGTATCAACTCCATCAATACTCAGTTAGCAAATTTACTGGATGCGATTAATAAGAATAAGCTTGGCATAGACCGGATCTATCTCTATCAGGAAGGCGCCGAGCTGCCGAAAAAGATTGGCTTCTTTAAGAATATATACCTTAGCATCGAGAGGTTTTTCTCTTCCTTCTTTGATCAAACCTATTCTGCTTCCAATGCGGATAAGGACCACATCCAGGTGTGGGTGAACCGCCCCAGGCAGTACCTGGAGATTATGCAGAAGATGATTGATGAAACCTTCACGCCGGAGACGGGAATTGAAGTGGATTTGTCCCTGATGCCCGACCCGAATAAGCTGGTTCTGGCGAATGCTTCCGGGGATGCCCCAGATGTGGCGACCGGTATCAACTATGCCATTCCCTATGATTTGGGTATCCGTGGCGCGATTAAGGATTTGACGGAGTTTGATGATTTTACAGAGGTGGCAAGTCAATATGAAGCAGGGCTTCTGATACCGTCAACCATAGAAGACGGAATTTACGCCCTTCCGGAAACCATGAATTTCTGGGTACTGTTCTACCGTACCGATATTCTGGATAAACTGGGGCTTGAGGTTCCGGATACGATGGAGGATGTAATTGATATGCTTCCGGAGCTTCAGATGAGAGGACTCAATTTTTATTACCCGACGGCAGGTATGTTGAAAATGAGAAACTTCCATGGTACGACTCCCTTACTGTTCCAAAACGGAGCTACCCTATACGGGGAATATGCCGGAGATACTACCCTAAACAGTGAGGAAGCGATTAAAGGACTTACCGAGCTGACCGATCTTTTCACGATTTATGACCTTCCGGCGGATATTCCTAACTTCTATCAGCACTTCAGGAGCGGAGATTTGCCCATTGGTATTGCGGATTACACCGTATACAGCATGCTTGTGAATGCGGCACCTGAGATTGCTGATTCCTGGAATATCTCAGTAATTCCGGGTACCGTGGATGAAAACGGTGAGGTATTGAGATACAGCTCGGGCGGTGCGGAAAGCACGGTACTCTTTAACTCTACGGAGGAAAGAGAGGAAAAGGCCTGGGAGTTTATGAAATGGTGGGCTTCTGCGGAGGTCCAGGCGGAATTTGGCCAGACTCTTCAGATTTCCTACGGTGACGATTACATGTGGAACACGGCTAATCTGGAAGCCTTCTCCCAGTTACCCTGGGACAGCAAGGATAAGCAGGTCATCATAGACCAATCCAAATGGGTACTGGAGGCACCGAGAATTCTGGGAACCTATATGCTGGAGCGAGAGCTTAGTAATGCCTTTGTTGATATTGCGATCAATGGAAAGAACCTGCGGACCAGAATCGATAAGGCGGTTAAGGTAATTAACCGGGAAACGGAGCGAAAGCTTGAGGAATTCGGTTATAATAAGGACGGAGAAGTAATTACACCTTATACCGTGCCGACGATTGATACCGTAAATGAAATTCTAGGCAATACAAACTGATGGGGGAAATTACAATGAAACGAAAAACATCAATTGGCAGAAGGGAATACAGAAACCACAATGGGTACCTTTTTCTGCTCCCTTATGCACTCCTGTTCTTTACTTTTATTCTGATCCCCGTGGTCATTGCAATCGGTTTGTCCTTTACTAATTTTAATGCAATTGAGTTTCCGGGATTTACAGGCTTTTTAAATTATATCAATCTGATTACCAAGGACGAAGTTTTCATGCAGTATGTCCTGCCCAATACAGTGGAATACGCATTGATTGTCGGGCCCGGCGGATATATCCTCTCCTTTATTGTAGCCTGGGCGCTGGCCCAGCTGACCAAGGGGCCGAGAACTATATTTGCGCTGATCCTGTATTCGCCCAGCATGACCTCCGGTGTTGCTATGATGGTGCTCTGGAAGGTTATGTTCTCCGGCGACCAGACCGGGTACATCAACAGCTGGCTGATAAAGCTGGGACTGATCCATGATCCGATTATCTGGATGGTGAATGTGGAGTATTTGCTTCCGATCGTTATTATCATAGGCCTCTGGAGCAGTATGGGTGTCGGCTTCCTGGCAATTCTTGCAGGTATTTTGAACTCGGATGAGACCTTATATGAAGCCGCGGCTATTGATGGTGTGAAAAACCGCTTCCAGGAGATGATTTATATTACCATTCCCAATATGAAGCCCCAGATGCTTTTTGCAGCGGTTATGTCCATCGTAGGCGCCTTCCAAAACGGTGTGATCAGTTCACAGCTGGCGGGCAATCCGACGGCCAATTATGCGGCGCAGCTGATTGTAAATCATATTGAGGATTACGGCTTTATTCGATATGAGATGGGATATGCGGCTGCGGTTTCCGTAGCGCTGCTTGGAATTGTATATTTGTTCTCCGCGATTTCAAAGAAGCTGTTCTCGGAAGACTAGGAAGGAGATACTGTATGGCATATAAAGGTAACCGAATTAATCCCCGCAGATTTGAAAAGGGGCAGTTCAAGATTATAGTTATATTACTTCCGTTGGTGCTGTTTATGGGGCTTCCGATTATTTTCATCATCAATCATGCCTTCAAGCCCATGGAGGAATTATTTGCATTCCCACCCAGATTTTTTGTTATAAATCCGACCCTTGACAACTTTACAAAGCTGTTCAAGCTGTCAAGAACCTCGGGAATACCCATGAGCCGCTATGTATTCAACAGTATTCTGATTACGGTCATAGTCGTTTTTTCCTCCATTATATTATCGACAGCAGCCGGTTTCGCTTTGTCAAAGCTGAAATTCAAGGGAAAATTCGCGATGATGAATATCAATCAGGCAGCGCTTATGTTTGTTCCTGTAGCAGTTATGATTCCCAGATATCTGACGGTTAATGTGTTGGGACTCACCAATACATATTTTGCACATATACTGCCGCTTATTCCGCTGCCAGTTGCGCTTTTCCTGGTAAAGCAGTTTATCGATCAGGTGCCGGATTCCCTCCTGGAAGCTGCTTATATTGATGGCGCCGGAGATTTCAAGGTATATTATAAGATCATTATACCGCTGATCAGGCCGGCTATCGCGACAGCAGCAATTCTGGTATTCCAGCAGGTATGGGTGAATCTGGAGACCTCCAACTACTATGTAAATGATGAGGGGCTGAAAACCCTGGCATTTTATATGAATACCCTGGCGAATCAAACGGACCTGACCAGCGGTGTGAACATTGCCGGACAGGGTATGGCGGCTGCGGCTTCCCTGATTATGTTTCTACCCAACTTAATCCTGTTTATCATATTACAGAACAGTATTATGAATACCATGGCACACTCGGGTATTAAATAAGAAGGAGAGAGGAGGGCAGGCTTCCTTTGAACATCATATGACGGGAAGCTAAAAATAATGAAAAAAATTCGAAAGCCTTTATTCAGTGTGCTTTTACTATTATTGATATCGATGGTCGGAATGGATTCGGCGGTGGCCTATGCCGATGTTCCTTATAAAACCTATACGCACGACGGCTACGATTGGGCAATTGAGACCCAGGCAGCCTATACCCCCTACGATACGATAACCAAAATTGGTGATACCTCCCTCTTTGGAGCAAAGGACATGATGATTACCGCAGACAATGAAATCTATATTGCGGATACGGGAAACCGGAGAATTGTCGTGGCCGATACCAAGGGTAATTATATCCGGGAGTTCGGCTCGGAGGTACTGGTGAATCCCTGCGGTATCTATGTTACCGGCGATAAGCATGTCTACGTTGCAGACAGGGATGCCGCCGCGGTCTTTGAATTTGATGAAAATGGCAATGTGGTGAATCAGTATGGAAAGCCTACGCATCCGCTTTACGGTGAGGGTATAGACTTTAAGCCTGTCAAGCTCGTGGTAAATGAAGCGGGTATCATGTTTATCATCTGTGAGGGAAATACCAACGGTATCGTAGAGATCAGCCCGACAGGCGGAGGAACCTTCCTCGGATATTTCGGAACCAATGATACGGATCTGTCCTTTATGGAAAAGCTGATCCGAACCGTATCGACCAAGGTTCAGAAGTCAAAAAAGGTAAGTAATAAGCCACCGACACCGGATAATCTGGCAATTGATGAAAAGGGACTGATTTACACCGTTACCCACGGGCAGAAGCTGGACACCTTAAAGCGGCTGAATATCGCCGGAAAGAATGTCATCACCCCCGACGACTGGGATAACTATCCGGTGGCCGTAACCGCCGGCAGCCATGAGAATGTATTTATGGTTTCTTCACAGGGCTATATCTATGAATTCAGCAACGAGGGCAATATGCTGTTCGTATTCGGAGGCAGTGATGACGGAAGACAGCGGATCGGTCTGTGCAAGAAGGCGGAAGCAATCAGCGTGGATTCGGAGGATAAAATCTACATCCTCGATTCGGAAATGAATCAGATTCAGATTTTTGCCCCCACTGAATTCACCAATCTGCTGCATAACGCATTATATCTTTATTCCAAGGGACGTTATACGGAAAGCAAGGAACCGCTCAGCGAAATTCTCACAATGAACAGTATGTTCGGCTATTCCAATAAGATGATGGGCCGCGCGCTTTTGCAGGAGGAGAATTACACTGAGGCCATGAAATATGCCAAGCTGGCCAATAGCCGTTCCACTTACTCGGATGCCTTCTGGGAGATTCGAAACCTCTGGCTTAGAAAATACCTGATACCGGTGGTAGGCATTATTGTTCTGCTGGTAATCCTGCGTCGTATTTTAAAATATCTGCAGAAAAAAACAGGAATATTTAATAATATGATAAAACTCCGTCAGGAGGCGGAAAAAAAGCCGCTGCTTGCGCGGCTGAAATATGCACTTTATTTCTTCAAGCATCCGATTGATGGCTGCTACGGAGTAAGATGGGAAGGGAAGTCCTCCTATCTGAGTGCGAATATCCTGTTGGCGCTGTTTATTTTATTCAATGTGATTGATAAATATTATACGGGCTTTCTGTTTAAAACAGTAAGAGAGGGCAGATATAACCTGATCTCCGACATCGGAACGGTTCTGATTGCCTTCCTGCTGCTGACCGCCTGCAATTATCTGATCTGTACGATCAATGACGGCGAGGGCTCCTTTAAACAGATTTATTGCGGCTTTATCTACTGCTTGACGCCGTATTTGATTTTCCAGCCCTTTATTTTTCTCATCAGCCATGTGGTTACCTATAATGAGAGATTTTTACTCCAGTTTCCTAAGGTCCTGATCACGGCCTGGATGATTATCCTGATTATTATTACAATCAAGGAGCTGAACAACCTGACAGTCAAGGAAACGGCCAAGGTCATTGGATTAACCTTCTTTGCGGCTCTGATTGCGCTACTGCTGGTATTCATACTTTATATCCTGTGGTCACAGGTATTTGATTTTATAGTTTCAATCTGCGGAGAGGTGGTGTATCGGCTTGGAATCTAAAAAGACATCCGCTGTAGTAAAAATTTTGCTGAAAAAGCTCTTGCCTCTGCTTATTTTGGTGGTGCTGATTCTGATTGCAGTACAGATCCAGAAGGCGGGAACCGCAGACAACGGAGATGAAAGCAGTACGGTAACGGAGGTGTCCTATCCGGCACCCAATGCCGATCAGTACAGTAATAAGCTGGTCGCCGAAAATGGAAATTATGAGCTGTATCTGGATGGGCCGACACTGTCCATCACAATTAAGGATAAGACAACGGGAGAAACCCTTGAGTCGACGGTTGTAAATGATGACGGCAAAAATAACGCACAATGGCAGGGCTTTATGAAATCCGGTATTGTACTGAACGTAATTGATAACCTGAACGATAAGGTACAGGCGGATTTTATCAACAATGCGTCGAATATAACAATTGAGGAAATAGACGATGGCTTTCATGCCTATGTGGCCTTTCCGGATTTTGAGTTTTACTTCGAGGTATATGTAACACTGAAGGACGGTGCTCTGAACGTAGAAATCCCGGATGCCTCTATCATAGAGAATTCGGAAAAATATCATATCGGAGCAATTAATGTATTCCCGTTTTTGGGAAGTACCTATCTGGGAGAGACACAAGGGTATATGTTCATACCGGACGGCAACGGCGCTTTGATTTATCTTGACGATAAGGAAGGCCGTCTGACCGGAGGCTACTCCAAGATGGTCTACGGAGACGACAGCGGCTTTGCGGACAGCGGGGAGGAGGCTCTGCTGTGGGATATGTACCAGACGGTAAATGACGCTGAAAAAGTTCTTGCTCCGGTTTTCGGAATGGTGCATACCTCCAAACAGCTCGGGTATCTGGGCATTATTGAAGGCGGAGCGGAAAGGGCGAGCATTGAGGCTTATCCCAATGGTGTGGTAGTAGCCTATAACCGTATCTATCCGAAATTCATCTTGAGAAAGGTGTATACCCAGCCGACCAGCCAGAGCAATTCCGGCTCGATTCAAAAGCTGGAGGAGGACAGATCGCATTTTGACATTAAGGTGAAATACTGCCTGGTAGACGGCGATAAGGCCAACTATACCGGACTTGCCGTAACCTACCGGAACTATCTGCTCGATCAGGGTGAGATTCATGTGAAGGACAACACCTATCATACACGGGTGGATTTTCTGGGAAGTGACAAGGAGAACTGGCTGATTACAAAGAGAAGTGTTACCGTGACCACGACGGATGATATTCGCAATATTTACAGCGACCTTGGGGAGGCGGGGGTAACCGGTGTGCTTTCCCTATATAAGGGCTGGCAGAAGGGCGGAATCAACCAGCTGCCGGTTACCGCCTACAAGGCGGACGGCTCCATCGGCGGAACAAAGGATCTGACTAAGCTTTTGAAGGAAGCAAATGCTTCGGGAAATCTCCTGTACCTGTATCAGGATGCGCTCAGAATCAATCCGGATGAGAACAACACCACCTTTAATGTGGTCAAGAAAAATAACAAAAGGCTTTATGAGGAAAATACCTATCAGACTGTTTATGAGGAAATGCTGTATCTTACACCGACACGAAGCAGCTACTTTTTAAATAAGCTGACCGGGCAGTATACGAAGAAGGGAATCATAAGAATTGCTCTGGCAGGTATTTCAAATGCTCTGTTCTCCTACAGCTACGGAGGCAGCTACTATTCCAGAAGCAATACCATGGAAGCCTATGAGGCAGCGGTCGATAAGGCCGATCAAAGCCTTGAGCTGGTGCTGGAGCAGCCATTTTCCTATCTTTGGAACAATACGGAGGCTTTTCTTGACATGCCGGTGGGAACCTCGGATTATAATTTTACGGATGAGGATATTCCGTTTCTGTCCATGGTGCTGAAGGGAATCCTCCCGATGTATTCCGATTACGTGAACTTTGAGGCAAATGAGAAGGAGTTTTTCCTGAAGCTGGTAGAAACGGGCGTTTATCCTTCCTTCTATATTACCGAGGAGGATTCCTCCAAGCTGATCTACACGAATTCGGCGAATATCTACAGCTCCAAATATGATACCTATAAGGAGCAGATCGTTAAATATACAAAGGAGCTTCAGGCAGTGAACGATGCGGTTTTGGATGCCTGTATCGTCAGCCATGAGCGTCTCGACAACGGAGTGACCGTCGTGGGCTACAGCAACGGAATTAACATTTACATCAATTACAGCAGTGAAGAACAGACGGTTAACAACGTCGTAATTGATGCAATGTCATATAAGGTAGGTGATGCCCAATGAGTAAAAGTAAGAAAGTAAAAAAGGTGAAGCTGGGTAAGATCGAGCGCCGGGAGGCGAGAATCGGATATATTTTCATCCTGCCCTGGCTGATCGGTGTGGTCATCTTCCTGATCAAGCCATTGTTGGAATCCTTTCAGTACTCCCTGGCTGATATCAAAATGACTGCGATGGGTATGAAGATTAGCTTTATCGGCTATACCAATTACGTTCAGGTTCTGATGGAGGATAAGGATTTTCCCGTGTTGCTGGCAGGTTACTTTATGGAAACCCTGATGTCGGTACCGATCATTGTGGTATTTTCCCTGCTGATTGCCATGATGCTGAACGGAAAGATCAGGATGAAGGGCTTCTTCCGTTTGATCTTCTTCCTTCCGGTTATTATCGTCAGCGGACCGGTTATGAATCTGCTGACGGCTCAGGGAGCGGCAACGATTCCGGCACTGAACATACAGGCCATTTCCTCAGCCCTGAACAGCTTTATGTATGCTCCGATGGCAGAGTCCATAACCGACGTATTCAGCAACATCATAATGATCCTCTGGTATTCCGGAGTTCAGATACTGATTTTCCTGTCGGCACTCCAGAAGATTGACAGCTCTTTGTATGAGGCGGCGAAGATCGACGGCGGCTCCGGCTGGGAATGCTTCTGGAAGATTACCATGCCGACGATTAAGCCGATGATATTGTTAAATGCAGTGTACACGGTAATTTTTATGTCAAACAACGAGCATAATGCCATTGTTAACGTCATACAGGCGGCCATGTTTGCCGGAAATAAGGGCTATGGCTATGCTTCGGCAATGGCATGGGCATATTCGGTGCTGGTTACCGCCCTGGTCGGTATTGTGGCGCTGGTGCTGCTTACCAGAAAAGATGCTTATGACAAGATGGTGAAGCGCTTTAATAAGGAACAGAAAAAGCAGGCAAGAGCGATCAGACGGGCAAAAAGGAGGGGAAAACGTGGCGCAGCCAGGATGGAAAAATATAATAAGAAAACGGCCTGATACGGAGGCAATTAAAAACAAGCTCCATAGATTGCTGATGGGCACCAGGGAGAAGGACGGGCTGGCAAAGCAGCTTGTTGTTTATGCTCTTCTGATTTGCATCGGTTTTGTATACTTATATCCGGTGCTCTATATGATCAGCCGAAGCTTCATGAATTTGGACGATCTTTTGGATACCTCGATCAGCTGGATACCCAGCAGCCTGTATCTGGATAATTACAGGCAGGCGGCAATCAGTATGAATTATGTAAAATCCTTTATTCAGAGCGTGATTGTTGCGGGACTCCCCACCGTAATCAATGTGGTGGTCTGCTCTATTGTAGGCTACGGCTTTGCGCGGTTTAACTTCCGGGGTAAGAAAATACTGATGGCATTACTGATATTTTCCTACATCCTTCCGCCCCAGATCACTATGGCACCGACCTATGTGCTTTATAATGAGCTAAAAATCGCAAATTCGCTCTGGGCCTTCGTATTTCCGTCCATTTTAGGCCAGGGCCTGAATGCCCCGATCTTTATCCTGATTTTTTACCAGTTTTTCAAGCAGGTTCCGAAGGTTCTGATCGAGGCGGCCCAGATTGACGGAGCGGGCTATTTTAAATCCTTCTTAAGGATATCGCTGCCTTCAGCGATTCCGGCAGTTATCACCGTATTCCTGTTCTCCATCGTCTGGTACTGGAATGAATCCTATCTGACGCAGCTTTATGTCAGCGGACTCTATGTCAAGGGCGGCTGGACCACACTGCTAATCCAGCTGAAGGTTTTTGACGCCAATTACAGCGAGGCGTTTTTGTCCACACTTAACGGAGTTACCACCAGTAACAATGAATCGATCCGTATGGCGGCAACCATGTTAAGCATCGGTCCGGTGCTGATTATGTATTTTATACTTCAGAGATTCTTTGTGGAAAGCATTGACCGTACCGGTATTACCGGAGAATGATCATTGCATGTATCGCGGCAGGTATTCCTGCCCGGCATGTTCATGATATTTTCATAGAGCATCAACCGGTTCAGCAGCTGTGCCGGGACTCTATCATTAAAAAATTATATTGGAGGAGGTTTATTTATGAAGAAACTGCTTAGTTTATTTATGACGCTAGCTCTGTGTGTATCCCTGATGTCAGGCTGTGTTTTTGGTGGCAGCAGCGACGGGGATAAGAAGGATACGGACAAGACGGGGACCACAGCAACCGGTGCTCCCACTACGGCGGCAACAACGGATGACGGTACCGATGCATCCGGTTTACCGGCGATGACAACCGAGCCGATCACCCTGACCTATCTGAATTTCGACAGCGATGTGCTTACGCAGGAGCTGGCGAAGAAATTCATGGAGAAATACCCTAACATTACAGTTAATGTTCAGTTCATTACAGCAGCTGATTACGGAACCACCCTGCTTAACCTGATCCAGGCCGGTACTGTTCCGGACTGCTTCATGTTCTCGGACAGTGACTTCGCATTATCCAATCAATTGCTTTATGATATGACGGATTTATGGAATGCGGATCCGGAGAATCAGAATCTGTTGACGACGATCAATGAGATTGGGATCGGTACCTATGATTCGGGAAGAAAATGGGCGACTCCGATCAAATTCTTCCCCGGTGCGGTATTTATCGACAGAAATGCCATGAAGACACTCAACCTTGACATGCCTTCCGCCGACTGGACCTGGGATGAGATGATTACGTTGATCAAGGCTGCGACCGATAAGACGCAGACTCCCGCTTATTATGGTGTTGGAGGAGGTACCAGGCTTGATAGCTTATACGGAATCGCGGCTTCACAGGAGATCAAGGGCGAATTTGGCTGGGACGGAACAGGCTTTGATTTAAGTATCTGGGCAGTCGGTGAGCAGCAGCAGGCGGATCTTAAGCTTGCCGGTTATGTGGCACCGGACAGTGATACGATTGACATGCAAAACTGGCTGGGAGACTCCGCAGGCTGGGCAGGCAGCAGCGGCCGTGTTGCAATTATGGCGGAGCCCTTCTGGACCTATATGAATCTTTGGGATACCGATGCTTATAAGGTGGATCTTGGAATTGACTATGTTCCTTATCCGGTTCCCTCCGTTGAGAAGGTGGACGGCGTTGCCAATACGATTGCTACCCTGGATATGGGCGGCATCTCGGCCTCCACGGAGCATCCCAGGGAAGCATACGAATTGCTTAAATTCATGGGCTGGGGCGTTGACGGCTGGAAGGCAAGAATGGAGATATACCATGATCAGAGCATAACAAACGCAAACGGGGATCCGCTGGTCAGAGATTCCATTCCCGTTCCCATTACCCTGGATGAGGAGATCTGGGCTGATTACAGAAGCTTATTTCCGACGGATTCAGAGGACGGACCTTACTGGGATGCATACTTTGAAAAGTGTACGAGACCAATTCCTTACGGCTGGATGTCAATTGCCGGATACTGGACCTTCTGTGATGAATATTTCAATCACATTGGTATTCACAACCTTGTAGATACCGGGAAAGCGAAGGCTGCCGATTATGCGGAAGAAGCAACAGAGCAGGCAAATCAATATCATAAGGATGCCATGCTGCAATACTTCGGTATTGATTGGAGCCCTTCAGAATAAGCAGCATCGCAGCTGACCAGATATAAAAATTAAGGTGCCCGATAATTTATTTAATAGTGTTATCATCCATTATTTGCAGGTTATCGGGCATTCTTATATAAAAATGTAACATCTTAATATTTAATTAGGAAATATCATGGATTGGAGAACCCTATCATGGGAGAAAAAAGAAATTCAACAGAAAACATTTGGATTATGCAAAGAGCAGATCCATATGTTTACAGGCATATTGACGGGTCATACTATTTCACGGCATCTGTGCCCTCCTATGACAGAATAATACTGAGAAAAGCAGATACAATTGGCGGCTTAGTTACAGCGGAAGAGAAAACTGTTTGGACAAAGCATGAAAAGGGAGCCATGAGCTGTCATATCTGGGCTCCGGAGCTGCATTATATTATGGGAAAGTGGTATATCTATTTTGCGGCAGGGGATGTGGATGATATCTGGGCGATCAGACCATATGTATTACAATGTGAGGACGAGGATCCGCTAAACGGAAAATGGACTGAAATAGGTAAAATGAGACGTGCGGATGATGATGAATTTTCCTTTGAGGCCTTTTCCCTGGATGCTACCATCCTGGAGAATCAGGGTAAATATTATTACATCTGGGCTGAAAAGGTCGGCGTAGGAAAGATGATATCGAATCTTTATATTGCCGAGATGGAATCACCGATTAAGCTAAAGACCTCGCAGGTACTTTTATCCACACCTGATTATGATTGGGAAAGAGTTGACTTTTGGGTGAATGAAGGCCCGGCGGTACTCAAAAAGCACGGAAAGGTTTACCTTACCTATTCGGCAAGCGGAACCGGCTCCTGTTACTGTGTCGGTATGCTTACTGCAGATGAAAATTCAGATCTTCTGGATCCGCTATCCTGGGTAAAAGAGCGCAACCCGGTACTGAGTACGGATATAGATCAGGCTGTCTACGGTCCGGGACATAATTGCTTCACGACAACGGAAGATGGTAAGGATATTATGATTTACCATGCAAGACCATATGAGAAAATAGTTGGGAACCCATTATATGACCCGAACCGGCATGCGCACATCCTTGAAGTACGTTGGGATAATAATCAAAATCCAAGATTTGAATTCTGATATAAATAATGGAATTTGTACAGTGTATTTTTTGGCAATCTTGTTTTGTTAAGTCTTAAGTGTATTAATGAAACAAATGTATAACTTTATATATAAGGTTGTATATTTAGTCAATGTGTGTTTTATATAGGCGGAATTTAACAAAAAATGCTTGATATCAAAGATGTTTTAAATATATTTTACAAAAATCCAATTAAATTACTTGACGTTTTGTTCAAAATGTGATATCTTTTAATTATTAAATAAATAGTTTAATAGTTAAGTAAATAGTTTATAAAATATTATAAGGAGGAGATTTACAATGAAAAAGAAAGGTTTTATGGGATTATTGTTAGCGGTAGGTTTGGTAGTATCATCAAGTGTAGCTGCATACGCAGCTGAGCCGGTAACCGATAGCGGTATTAAGGGTGTCGGCTGGTGGGATGCAAATAATACAAAATCAACACCGATAGCTTTTGAAGATGGCGCCACGGTTGATTTTTATATTGATGTAGATCCTTCAGCTACAGATGATACATACGGTGCGTTCTGTGTCGAGGCATCAGACGGAACAAATTACTTCACTACGACTTCAGCCGGAGATTGCTGGGGCGCTCCTGATGGCATCGGCAAGGTAATTAAGGATACAGGAAAAGCAGATGCGGTACAAGGCGGATCCTATCATGTTGTTATGACACGCGACGGCAATAATTTTACCGCAACGTATTATGATCAAGCTACCGGCGAGACTATGTTCGGCACCTTGATGTTTACAGGTTCTGTAGACTTTGCTGACACAACTGTTTATGTTATGGGTCAGGTGGGAACCTTAACAGTAAAAGGCTCCGTGGCAGAGGCTGCCGCAACAGATACAGAAGCTACAACAACCGCTGCTACGGATACAGATTCCGCTTCCGCTCCTAAGACAGGTACAACTTCCATGGCATTAGCATTCGGTATCGCTGCATTTGCTTGCGGAGCAGGCTTCGTAGCTTTCAGAAAAAGAGAGACGAGATAAGCGGAAGACTTAAGGGCATTTAATTTGCTCCCTCATAGTGCGTTTTTCTTACATTGTTTATTTCTCTAATAATTTGCAGAGTTAGCCTCATTATAGACGGAAACGGATATAATGAGGCTGTTTCTGTTTCCTTTCTGCCCCGCATACCCGCGCAGCTTCCGGCAAGGCTAAACTGTTACCCGTGCTTGAATTTAAATACTGAATTCGCGAAACAGTAGTTGTTAATCTCGGAAAATAATGATATAATCTGAACATCGATTTTATCCGATGTCAAAGGTATATGGACAAGCCCAAAGAGGGGTGTGTGTATTTGCTATACATGCAGCTCTTTTCTAAATATGCTTTATGAAAACTGATATATTATGCAGGACGTAAGCCAAAAGGCATTATGTTATATGAAGTAATTCTACAAATCTAAGGAGGATTTATTTATGAAAAAAGCGTTAAGCTTAATGCTGGTTCTGGTATTGGTGCTTGGACTGGCAGCCGGTTGCTCCGCAAAAAAGGGCGACGATGAGATCAAGGTTGGTGTAATCTATATCGGTGATGAGAATGAGGGCTATACCGCCGCTCATATGGCAGGTATTGACGAGATGGCAAAGGCACTTGGCCTAAAGGATGACCAGATAATTGAGAAGACAGGTATTAAAGAGGATGAATCCTGTTATGATGCAGCAGCAGATTTAGCAGATCAGGGCTGTGATATCATTTTTGCAAACAGCTTCGGACATGAGGATTACATTATTAAGGCAGCGGAGGATTATCCCGATGTACAGTTCTGTCATGCAACAGGCTTTAAGGCTGCTTCTTCAGGCTTAGAGAATATGCATAATTACTTTACCGCAGTATATGAGTCCCGCTATGTATCCGGTGTGGTTGCCGGCCTTAAGCTAAAGGAAATGATCGATAATGGCACCATTACCGCAGAGGAAGCTAAGGTGGGCTATGTTGGAGCATATCCTTATGCAGAGGTTGTATCCGGTTATACTTCGTTCTATCTGGGTGCAAAGAGTATATGCCCTTCCGTAACTATGGAGGTTCAATATACCAACAGCTGGGCTGATATGTCAGGAGAAAAGGAAGTTGCTACCTCCTTAATCTCTGATGGCTGTGTGTTAATCAGCCAGCATGCCGATACAACAGGTGCTCCTTCCGCATGTGAGGAAGCTAAGGTTCCCTGTGTGGGCTATAATGTAGATATGATTTCTGTAGCACCTAATGCAGCATTAACCTCGGCAACCATCAACTGGGGTCCTTACTATACATATGCAGTTCAGTGTGTAATAGATGGAAAGGATATTGATACTGACTGGTGCCAGGGCTATGCAGATGGAGCTGTTGGTATCTCTGCTTTAAATGATGCCGTAGTTGCTGCAGGAACTGCAGATAAGGTTGCAGAGGTAGAAAAGTCATTGAAGGATGGCACGTTCCATGTATTTGATACCTCCACCTTTACAATCGGCGGAAAATCCATCGAGGATTTGATTGCTGAGGGCGGAGACTATGCAGATTACTCCAAATATGTGTCAGACGGATATTTCCATGAGTCCGAGGTGATTTCCGCACCTGCCTTTGATTTGAGAATTGACGGTATCACGGAAAAAACCGAATAATCCGTGGAAAAAACCGAATAATCCGCGGAAAAAATGAATAATCTGTGGATAAAAACCGTACAAAAATGAAAGATATATTATAATAGAAGCAAAACAGCAAATGCGAAGCAGAGTACGAAGCGGTATATCTGATGTTCGCGATGTGCAATATGGCCGGTAACCATATTGCACATTTTGCCGTTTTGTATACACAGGATTTTTTATTCACTATATGGGAGGAACTTTTGTGGAACAGGAAAACGCAATTGAATTAAGAAATGTTACCAAGCGTTTTGGTGAGGTTGTTGCAAATGATAATGTCAGTCTGGCTGTCAGAAAGGGCGAAATCTTGTCCATACTGGGAGAAAACGGCAGTGGAAAAACTACATTAATGAATATGCTTTCCGGGATATATTTTCCGGATGAAGGTCAGATTTATGTGGATGGTAAGGAAGTTACCATCCGTTCCCCCAAAGATTCCTTTGCACTTGGAATTGGAATGATACATCAGCACTTTAAGCTGATTAATATATTAACAGCGGCAGAAAATATTATACTTGGTCTTCCCGGCGAGGAGCGTCTGAAGATGAACCAGGTAAATGAAGAAATAGATAAACTGGCAAAGCAGTATGGCTTTGACTTAACTCCGACGCAAAAGATTTATGCGATGTCTGTATCACAAAAGCAGACAGTCGAAATTATTAAGGTATTATATCGTGGTGCGGATATTCTGATTTTGGACGAACCGACAGCAGTGCTGACACCGCAGGAGACACAAAAACTCTTCGATGTGCTTCGCAATATGAAGAAGTCCGGGAAATCCATTATAATCATTACTCATAAATTAAATGAAGTGCTTGAGCTTTCCGACCGTGTTGCTGTTCTTCGCAAGGGCAAATATATCGGTACGGTTAATACGTCAGAAGCGAGTGTATCCTCCTTAACGGAAATGATGGTTGGTGAGAAAATCAGCCTGGATATTGACCGTACAGAGCCGGTGAAGCCCCAGAAGCGTATTGATATGAGGGGAATTACCTGCAAGAATAAGGAGGGTCTGACGGTATTGAAGGAGGCCTCCTTTATCGCCTACAGCGGTGAAATTCTTGGAGTGGCCGGAATATCGGGAAGCGGACAGAAGGAGCTTTTAGAATCCATCGCAGGGCTGCAGACAATTGAAAGCGGTGAAATTCTCTATTATGCCCCGGAGGGGAATGTGGAGAAGATATCGGAGATGAAGGCGGCCGATATCCGTAATCTTAAGATCAGTCTTTCCTTTGTCCCTGAGGACAGGCTTGGAATGGGACTGGTTGGGGCCATGGACCTTACGGATAATATGATGATCCGAAGCTATAACGAAGGAAATAATTTCTTTGCAGATCGTAAAAAGCCCAAGGATCTTGCGATTGAAATTGTCAACAAGCTGGATGTATCGACACCAAGTGTTGATACTCCGGTACGAAGACTATCGGGCGGCAATGTTCAGAAGGTTCTGGTCGGAAGGGAAATCGCCTCCAACCCGAATGTATTGATGGTTGCTTATCCGGTGCGAGGACTTGATATTAATTCTTCCTATACAATTTATAATCTTTTGAATGAGCAAAAGCAAAAGGGTGTTGCGGTTATCTGCGTGGGTGAGGATTTGGATGTGCTCATCGAGCTCTGTGACCGGATTCTTGTCCTGTGCGGCGGTAAGGTGGCCGGGATTGTGGATGCCCGAACAACTACGAAAGAGGAGCTGGGACTTATGATGACTGGCTCCGGAAAGGGGAAACATTCACATGAGTAAGGAAACGTCAGCAAATAAGGACCTGTTTATCCGCATTATAAAACGGGATACCATATCCAAATGGAAGGCCTGGGAAATACGGCTGATAGCGGTGGTGCTTTCATTGATCGTATGTGCGCTGCTAATTATACCGGCTACACATCAGAATCCGATTAATGTATACCTAGGGCTAATTGACGGGGCCTTCGGAAGCAACCGCCGTATCTGGGTCATGATTCGTGAAACTCTGACACTCTTAATTATAGCCATCGGACTGACGCCGGCCTTTAAGATGAAATTCTGGAATATAGGTGCGGAAGGTCAGGTACTGATGGGCGGAGCGGCAACGGCGGCTGTCATGATCTATTTTGGAGATGTGATGCCCAACTGGCTGCTGTTGATGGTAATCTTTGTGGTAAGTGCATCGGCGGGAATGCTGTGGGGACTGCTTCCGGCCGTATTCAAGGCCTATTATAATACGAACGAGACCCTGTTTACCCTGATGCTTAATTATGTTGCCATGCAGATCATTACCTTCTGTATTGTATTCTGGGAAAATCCCGCTGGCTCCAATTCGGTGGGGATTATCAATTCAGATACGAATCAGGGCTGGTTTCCCAAGCTTTTTGGAATGAATTTTGGATTGAATATTATCATTGTTCTTGCCATTACGGTTGGAATGTATATTTATATGAAGTACAGCAAGCACGGCTATGAGATAGCAGTGGTCGGTGAAAGCAAGAATACCGCAAAATATGCGGGCATTAACGTAAAGAAGATCATTATCCGTACCATGCTGCTTTCCGGGGGTATCTGCGGTCTGGCTGGCGCCATCATCGTAAGCGGTTCCAGCCATACCATCTCTACCAGTATCGGAAACGGAAGGGGCTTTACGGCAATCATTGTTGCCTGGATGTCCAAATTCAATCCCTTTGCCATGATTTTAGTATCGGCCTTTCTGGTATTTATGCAGCAGGGCTCCATTCAGATAGCGACACAATTCGGTTTAAATCAGAATGCCTCCGATATTATAACAGGAATTGTCCTGTTCTTTCTGATCGGCTGTGAATTCTTTATCAGTTATAAACCGGAGCTGCGTAAGAAGAAAAAGGAGGTAGCATAGTATGGAATTGTTCTTAACCTTTATTCAGAAAGCGATTGGACAGGGTATTGCCATTCTTTTCGGTGCCTCCGGTGAAATTGTTACGGAGAAATCCGGTAACCTAAATCTCGGTATTCCCGGTATTATGTACATGGGAGGAATTGCAGGGTTGATGGGTGCCTTTTTCTATGAGAAATCAACAGAGACCCCCAACGGTGCAATTGGCTTTCTTATCTCACTCCTGGTAGCATTGGCGGTATCTGCCCTCGGCGGACTGATATACAGCTTTCTGACCATATCACTGCGTGCAAATCAGAATGTAGTCGGCCTCTCTTTGACTACCTTTGGTGTGGGCTTTGGTAATTTCTTTGGCGGTTCCATCTCGAAGCTGGCAGGAGGTGTCGGACAGATTTCCGTTGCCACCACTGCCTCGGCCTACCGGGCAACCATACCGGGCTTATCAAAGATTCCCGTAATCGGAGAATTGCTATTCTCCTATGGATTTTTGACTTATTTATCCGTGGTAATCGCAGTTTCTCTTACCTGGTTCTTAAAAAGAACCAGAAAGGGATTAAATCTTCGTGCAGTCGGTGAAAGCCCTGCGACTGCGGATGCGGCAGGTATCAACGTATCCGGCTACAAATATGCTGCTACAATATCCGGAGCTGCCATTGCAGGTATGGGCGGTCTGTATTTCGTTATGGAATATCTGGGCGGAACCTGGAATAATAACGGCTTTGGGGACCGCGGCTGGCTTGCTATTGCACTGGTTATCCTTGCCCTGTGGAAGCCGGTCAATGCCATCTGGGGGTCCTTTCTCTTCGGCGGGCTTTACATTCTGTATATCTATCTGCCGGGGCTTACAAGAGCTACCCAGGAGCTGTGCAAAATGCTGCCCTATGTGGTTACCATCATCGTATTGATTATCTCCAGCAAGCGAAACAAACAGGAGAGCCAGCCCCCGGCAAGCCTGGGCGAAGCGTATTTCCGGGAGGAAAGATAGAAGCGGATATTACATCAAGCTCATATAAATTAGGAAGAGCTGTGGTAAGGTTCCTGTATGAATTCTGCGGATTTAATTGTAATTAGCGGGTAATTCAGAGGGTTGCTTTCCATAGCTCTTTTTGATGATAGGAAATACGGAGAACTGTTAAAACGTAATCCCTAGGACAGTAGGAAGCATTTACTGACAGGAATTATGGGAAGCTTTCTGTTACCATAGCATTGTAAGGAGATGACGGATATGGAATGGATTAAGGCACTAAATCAGGCAATAGAATATATGGAGGAGCATCTTACAGAGAATATTACCTGTGAGGATGTGGCAAAGCATGTATATCTTTCCGGGTTTCATTTTCAGAGGACTTTCAGTCTGTTTACAGGGCTGACAGTGGGCGAGTATATCAGAAACAGGCGCCTCTCGCTGGCTGGACAGGAATTGTTGGCAGGCAGTGGAAAGGTCATAGAGATTGCCTATAAGTACGGGTATGAGACTCCCGAAAGCTTTGCGAAGGCCTTCAGCCGGTACCATGGAGTAACCCCCAAGGAAGCAAAGAAGCAGGGAACCATTCTAAAATCCTTTAATCGACTTATACTGAAAATAATATTGGAAGGTGGTAACAGTATGGAGTACAGGATCGAGAAAAAGGATGCATTACAGGTGGTGGCGAAGACCAGGTATTTTAGGGATGAGACCTCAAAGACTGAGGTACCAAAATTCTGGGGTGAATATTATGCTGCAAGGCTTGAGGAAAAGGTCTGCGGTATGATGGGTATCTGTTCCGTGGCAAAAGCAGATACAGGTGACTATATGTATGGTATCGGCTGTGAGAGAAAATATGTAAAGGAAATCCCGGAGGGCTTTGAGATACTGGAAATCCCGGCTTATACCTGGGCCATCTTTTCCTGTAAGGGTGCGATGCCCGAAGCAATACAGGAGCTTTGGAAACGGGTGTATGCTGAATGGCTGCCGGCATCGAACTACGAACTGGTTCCGGATTATGATATCGAGTTTTATACCGAGGGTGACAACAGCAGGGCTGATTATGTAAGTGAAATTTGGATTCCGGTTAAGGAAAAATAATGCTTTCCTGATATCGGAATGCCTGATGCAACAAAAATAGGTATGGCAGGAAAAGGGCTCCATAACGACTACGGAAGTAGTACTTTTGGAGTCCTTTTTTTGCTGAATTAGGGTGGTAATATATTACATCAGCCGGAGCTAATTTGACAGAAGGTAGCTGATTTGCTATACTTAATTGGTTACAACAAATAGAAATAAGTCTTATGGATGCACCTGGCCATGTAATATAGATTTAAAGAAAACGTAATCAAATTGACGAAAATCAGACATGTTTTTATTCTATGGTTTAAGGGACAAGGCTTATGATTGCTGTTGTTAATATAACTATCTTTGAGAGCTGATAAAGAGAGCGAAGGTGACGTATGTCTGCAAAAACGGAAAAGAAAAGCAAACGTAGAAAGATAAAGGGTTCGGGCGGAAATAGAGGTATCCGCATAGGATTATCAATTATGGGAGGCGGCTTATTTGCCGTATTGCTGTTATTATATCTGGCCGGAGCCTTATATTACAGAAGTCATTTTTTGGGGAATACGGTAATTAATGGGATTGATACAGCCAATATGACGGTAAGTGAAGCAGAAAAAGCAATTAATTCGGAAGTAGCGTCCTACCGGCTGACCCTGGAAGAGAGAAATAATTTATCCGATACCATCCTCGGATCAAATTTTGATTT
Source organism: Bacillota bacterium (assembly GCA_023407175.1). The sequence goes on along the minus strand of JAEYMU010000012.1, from coordinate 317,061 downwards.
ACATACGGAGTTTAATGATTATGTAAATAAGCTGTTAACCGGACAAAATAGCCTGGCATGGCCATTGTACTTATTTCAGGAACAGAATTATGACGTTGAAACAATGCTTGCCTACGATGAGGATTTATTGAAAATCTGCTTTGAGCGGTTAAATTGTTTTGACGAAGCCAATATAGTGGAGCCTGCGAATGCATCAATTTCGGCTTACGGAAAAAACGGTTATGAAATTGTTGCACAGGAGCAGGGAACAAAGGTAATTAAGGATAAATTATACGAGGCTGTTGTAGAGGCAATCAATTTACTGGAACCAACCCTTTCCCTTGAGGAAGTGGATTGCTATGAAAAGCCGGAGATAACCTCGGAGTATCCTGCACTAGTACAGGCTTTGGATAAAATGAATAAAATAGCAGGTGCAAAGATAACCTACCAGTTTGGCGATGCCACTGAGATTGTGGATGGAGAACGAATCAGTGCATGGATTTTCCTGGATGACAATTATAATGTAAGCTTTGATGAAAACGGCGTAAAGGAATTTGTTGATTATATCGGAAAAACCTATAATTCCTTTGGCAGAGTCCGTACCTTTAAGACTACCTACGGGGATGTTATTAAGGTGAAGGGCGGAGATTACGGCTGGTGGCTGAACCGTCCCGAAGAAGTGAAGGAGCTGTCACAGCTGGTTCAGGACGGAGAGACACTTACCAAGGAGCCGGTATATTTTCAGACGGCGCAGCAGTATGGGGAAGATGACATCGGTAATACCTATGTGGAGGTAAACCTGACGGCCCAGCATCTATTCTTTTATTATGAAGGCGAGCTGGTGGTGGAATCCGATTTTGTCTCCGGTAATGTGTCCAAGGATTGGGGAACTCCCACCGGCACCTATCCGGTCCAATATAAGGAGAATAATGCCACCCTGGTGGGCGAGGATTATTCGACCCCGGTTAAATACTGGATGCCCTTTAATAAGAACATCGGTTTTCATGACGCTTCCTGGAGAAGCAAGTTCGGCAAGGATATCTACCTGACAAGCGGCTCCCACGGATGTATCAATATGCCGCCGGAAAATGCAAAGAAGATGTTCCAGTACATTAAGAGGGGGGTAGCCGTAGTGGTTTATGAGCTGGCGGGAACCGAGAACTATGACACCGACAAGGATAAGAAGACCGACAGCAGTAAGACAAATACAACAACAGAGAAAACTACTACAGAAAATAGTACTACCCCAAATAATAGTACGCAAAATGGTACCGCAACGGACAGTGCACAGTAAAAAGGACAATTTCTAATGGAAACAAATGATTGGATTTTACTCAATTCTATAATATATAAGTTGTATTATATTGAAGATATCGATGAAATGCGGCTGACGGTCATAAAGATGCTTGGCAGGCTCATTGATTTTGATGCGGCAACCTTTTATCTGGCATCTGCTGATGGCAGCTCCCTGGAGCGTCCGGTTGGGACTGGTATAAATGATGAGGAGCTGAAAAAGTATTCAAGCATCTATATCAATTATGATTATGCGAGCGGGATTTTTTCCACAGGCAGGAATTTTGTCTACCGTGAGAGCGATATCATTTCCGATCGAGAACGGGTTAAAACCAAGTATTATAAAGAAATGTACGATACAAACAAGTGGCATTATTCACTGGAGCTGAATATATCCTTTCATGAAAGATTTCTTGGGGCCCTGTCCTTTTACCGCAGAAAGGGGAAAAGTGACTTTGACGGACAGGATATCTTTGTACTGGATATGATAAAGGACAATATGGCACTTCGCCTGCACCAGCATTTTGAAAAGCAGGGCAATAAAAAATATACTCTGGTGGAATGCATCGAGGAATTTGAATTGACCCATCAGGAATCTGTCATATTGGAAGGGATTTTGACCGGCAAGGAAGGAAAGCAGCTCTGTGAGGAGCTGGCCATATCCAATAATACACTAAAAAAGCACATGAATAATATTTATAAAAAGACCGGCATGAAGTCAAGGCTTCAGCTGATACAACAGATACAAAGCTAGGCAGGAATGCAATTTTAAAACTGCTTAGGAAGGATTAAAAATTAGTACCTTCGGATTAGTTTTTTCTCCCCTGGAGTAAATAATATGGCCGTCGGGGGCAATTGAATAAAGCGGCAAAATTGATTAGAATGAAGCTAATCAATTGCAGTGAGGCATTGTAGGGATAAAATCCTACAGTGCCTTTTTGCATTGAAAAGCAAGAAAGGCAGGAGGAATTGACTGCCATAAGGAGGAAGTTATCAATGAAGCTGAAATCAAATCCCAGGAGGGACGGTTTTTACATGCCGGGGGAATATGAGCCCCATCAAAAAACGGTCATAATCTGGCCGCAAAGACCGGATATCTGGCGCAATGGAGGCAGGGAGGCACAGGAGGTTTTTGCAAGGGTGGCCAATACAATAGCCGGCTTTGAACCGGTGCTGATGCTGGTAAATGAGGACCAGTATGACAATGCCCGTACAAAGCTGCTTTCGCAGGTGCAGATAGCCGGGATAGCAAGTGATGACTCCTGGTGCCGGGATACAGGTGCAACCTTTGTGAAAAATGAAAGGGGGGTAATTCGGGGGATAGACTGGGGCTTTAATGCCTGGGGAGGCTTAAAGGACGGCTTGTATTATCCGTGGGATAAGGACAGCCTGGTGGCCGAAGGGCTTTGCGAGCTGGAGCAGGTAGATACCTATTCGCCGGAGAATTTCGTTCTGGAGGGAGGAGCGATTCATGTGGATGGAGACAAAACGGCTATCGTAACGGAGGAATGTCTTCTAAGTGAAGGCCGTAACCCCCGGTTGTCCAAGGATGAAATAGAAGGAGTGCTAAAGCACTATCTGAATGTTGATCAGGTAATCTGGTTAAAATACGGAATCTATAATGACGAGACAAACGGCCATGTGGATAATATCTGCTGCTTTGTAAGGCCCCAGGTGGTAGTGCTTGCCTGGACGGAGGATACAGAGGACCCCCAGTATGAGCGCTCCAGAAGCTGCTATGACATATTGCGGGAGGCGGTAGATGCCAAGGGAAGAAGGCTTGAGATACATAAGCTGAACCTGCCGAGGCCGATTACCGTAAGCAAGGAAGAAAGCGAGGGACTTGTACGAACGGAAAGAACCAGACCAAGAAAGGCCGGAGACCGTCTGGCAGCCTCCTATGTAAACTATTATGTCTGCAACGGTGCCGTCATCATGCCGGGCTTTGATGATCCGATGGATCAGCCGGCAAAGGAAAAGCTGCAGCAGCTGTATCCGGACAGAAAAGTAATCCAGATAGATACGAGAGAAATTCTGCTCGGTGGCGGTAATATCCATTGTATTACTCAGCAAATACCTGCTTTGTAGAAGGTGCAGCAGGGCAACACAGGCAGCAGGCTTTACTTTATAACGCATCTATGGTAAATTCAATATATTAAAATACAGGAGAGGAGCTTAGACTTGAAAACCTTCGGAACCAATGACTGGATTGTATTAAATCATATTATCTACCGGATTCACAGTATGGACAATCTGGATCAGATGAGGAGCATACTGCTGGAGCAGTTGAGAAGTCTGATTCGCTATGACAGTGCGGACTTTTTTCTTGCCTCCGAAGATGGAAAAGGCGAATTGGTTCATCCGGTATTTTATAATGCGGATGCGGAGCTTGGCAGCCGCTATATGAAGAATTTCTTTGATATTGACTATAGTAAGGGCTTGCTGCAAAGCGGAAAGAGCATCATATACCGGGAGACCGACCTTATGCCGGAGGAGCAGAGAGTGCAGAGCCAGTATTATAAGTCCTATTTTCTCCCGGAGGGCTGGCATTATGGGCTGGACATGCTGATTGCAGACCACCAGCGGCTGCTTGGCGTAGTAACCCTGTACCGGAAAAAGGGAGAACCGGATTTTGAGTATGAGGATATCTTTATTCTTGAGCTTCTAATGGAGCATCTGGAATTCAGGCTGCTTCGGGAGGCTAGGGAGAAGGCGGATTCCGGGTTGACGGTTGAGCAGTGTGCCTTCCGATACCAGTTAACCAAAAGGGAGGAGACAATCCTTAGCCTTCTCCTGCTAAGCGAATCCAATGAAAGTATCTGTGAGAAGCTTTGTATCACAAATAATACCTTAAAAAAGCATATCCTGAATCTATACCGTAAGCTGCAGATTAACAGCAGAAGCCAGCTGCTGAAATTATTCCGCGGGAACTAAACCATCTCCAATAATCACCTTCTCTAAATCCATACTTTTTTCTTGAAACATATCCTAATAGCAGGATACAGTTTCTTCTACCAATCTCACTAAATCATATTTTTGATTTCATACACGCTCCTTTTTTGTTGCAGTATAGGGCATTTCCCAATATTAAAAAGTTCAGTATATTTTTTTGATTTTTCAAACGTCGTATATTATAACGGTAATTGTTAGAAAATAACGTTGTACTGAAAAGAAGGAATGTACGGGGTTTCCCCGGAATCAGTGATTAAGGAGCAAAATAACGGTCTATGAAAAAGTTTCATTACAAAAATACGTATCTAATCTATACCATAGCCTTTCTACTGCTGCTTCCGCTTCTGCTTTTGCAGTTTATACGGGAGGGGAAGACCTTTGTATGGTGGCCGGATGGTCTGTATCAGCATCTGCCTATGCTGGTGTATTATGGGGGGCTGCTGCGGGATTTTCTATTGGGCCATGGTTTTGCCCTGATGGATTTTAGGCTGGGACTTGGCTTTGATACGATAACAACGCTAAACTATTATGTTCTGGGGGATCCGATCACATTATTTTCTGTTTTTGTGACAAAGGAAAACTCAGTGTTTTTATATGGACTGCTTATTTTACTCCGGTTTTATCTGGCCGGAATCAGCTTTATTCTATTCATGAAATACTGGAAAAGGAGTGGAATGGCAGTGGCTTTGGGGGCGCTGATCTATGTTTTCAACGGCTATACCCTGTTTGCCTGCTTACGTCATCCGTTTTTCATGAATCCGCTGATTTATCTGCCACTTTTGCTCATTGGCGCAGAACAGGTGCTTCGCAGAAGGAAACCATACCTGCTGATTGTAATGACGAGTATCAGTGCATTCAGTAATTTCTATTTTTTCTTTATTCTGTCGGTTATTACGGTGATTTATATTATCTTTCGTTATATTACCTTGTACCGTAAAGAATACAAAAGCTTTTTTGGCGGATTGGTTATCACCGGGCTTAAGACAGGCGGCAGCTATCTTCTGGGAGTTACGCTGGCGGCCTTTTTGTTTTTGCCGGTGGTATATGCCTTTTTAAATAATGGAAGACTGGGTGCCGGACCAAAGCTTTTAACAAGCTATTTTGCCTACCCTCCAAGATATTATGTCGCTCTCGTCAAGGGCTTTTTTACAACAGAGTCCTATACCGGCTTCTGGACCCTTCTGTCATTCCCGGTTGCTGTAATCGTGAGCCTTGCTATTTTACTGTGTGACAAAAAATACTGGAAGCTGCATATTACCTATGTCCTAATTCTCGGTGGTTTGTGTGTTCCGGTCTTTGGCTATTTTATGAATGGCTTTTCCTATGTGGCAAACCGGTGGGGCTTTATCATGGGCTTACTGGTAGCCATTACCTTTAGCCTTACCTATGAAAAAATTTTTGTATTGGACAGGAAGGAAATAATCCTTTTGCTGATAGGGCTAGTCGGTTATGGCATGGCAGTCTTTCTGTTTCCCTCCAAGCATAGCGTTAAGGTGGTATTTCTTTGCCTGACAGTGTCCGTTCTGATTATTCTGGCGTTGCAATCAGGCTTTATGAAAAAGCAGCCTCTATTTGCCCAAGGAATCTTTGGGGGGCTGGTATTGGTGAGTCTTGTGATAAACGGATATTTTCTTCTTTCTCCGCGATATGGGGATTATGTCAGTGAATTTGACAGTAAAGAAGAAGTGGAGAAGGATTCCTACGGGGGAGTATGGTCCCTATTGTCTGAAATTGAGGATACTTCCTTTTACCGGGTGGATACTTATAATGACAATGCTCTGAACGAAGCCCTGAATAATGAAAAGTATGATGTTTCAGGCTATTACAGTCTGATGGATGGCAGTGTTTCCTCCTACCTGAAGGGACTGGAGGATTTAAGCCAGATATCGGCTTACCGCTTTGATGATATGGATAACCGGACAATTCTTAATACGCTGGCAGGAGTAAAATACTTTGCAACAAAGACGAAAGCAGCGGTTCCTTATGGTTATACCCTGTTAAAAAAGATAACCTCCGGCAAGAAATCGTATTATCTGTATCAGAACAATTATGCCCTGCCCTTGGGCTATGCTTACGGCAGTTATATGCTTTCCGGGGATTATGAGCAGCTAAGCGCCCTTGAAAAGCAGAGTGCCATGCTAAGCTCGGTAATTCTCGATGGGGCAACATCCTATGCAGCGGAGGCCGGGGATAATCTTGATTATGGTGTTAAGAAGCTGGAGGCATCGATAAAAGCGGATTCAGGTGTCGATTTAAGTGAGGACAGACTGATTATAAAAAATAAGGATGCAAAAATCACCTTTCGCTTTGAAGCCGCACCGGACTCGGAAATCTATGTCAGGCTGGGCGGCTTAGCCATTAATAAAAAAGAAAGTATATCCTATCCTTTTTATGCAGTGGCCGATACCGGAGTAAAGAAGAAGGTTGTTGTAAGAAACATTTATTATAACTCGTATTTCGGTAAGGAGAATTACCTGATTAATACCGGGCAAAGTACCGGTGAAGAGCAGGAGATTGAGCTAAGCTTTCCGGAAAAGCAGAGCTTTTATTATAAAGACCTGGAAGTCTACAGTGTTGATATGAATTATTATGAAAACAAGATAAAGGAACTGCAAAAGGACACACTGACTAACCTGGAGCTGTCAAATAATCGTATTCAGGGCGATATTACCCTGGAACAAAGCAAGGTGCTGGTATTAAGCATACCTTATTCCAAGGGCTGGAGTGCTTACGTGGACGGAACAAAGACAGAGCTGCTGCGGGGAAATATCATGTATATGGCGCTGCCCCTTGAGGCCGGTAGCCATCATATTATCTTAAAATATAAGACACCGATGTTAAGGCTTGGCCTTCTGATCTCAGCTCTGACCCTGGCAGTATTGCTGGGAGCAGCTGTTTACAGGCGCCGACCGAAGGGAGTGTGCATCCACGCCGGTAGGCGTTGCTATGGACACTTTTTCCATAGCAAATACAGAAAGAAGTGATTGGACATGGAAATATTGTCGGTTGTAGTACCCTGCTATAATGAGCAGGAGGCGCTGCCTATCTTCTATCAGGAAATTGTTAAGATGGCAGCAGAGCTTCCTATGCTTGAGCATGAGTTTATCTTCGTCAATGACGGCTCCAGGGACAATACCCTGGCAGAGCTAAAAAGGCTGAGGAGGTCCGATCCTAGAGTACATTTTGTTTCCTTTTCCAGAAATTTTGGGAAGGAAGCAGCAATTTACGCAGGTTTAAAAAAGTCCCGCGGTGATTATGTTGTGCTGATGGATGCAGACCTTCAGGACCCACCCCGGCTAATAAAGGAAATGTATGAAATTGTTGTAACAGAGGGCTATGACTGTGTGGCGACGAGACGAAAGACAAGAAAGGGAGAGCCCCTGATACGCTCCTTCTTTGCCAGGTGTTTTTACCGGCTGATGAAAAGAATATCGCATACCGAGATTGTTGACGGAGCAAGGGATTTTCGCCTGATGAAGCGTCAGATGGTAAACGCGGTATTATCCATGTCGGAAAATAACCGTTTTACCAAAGGTATCCTGGGCTGGGTAGGCTTTGATGTGAAATGGCTTGAATTTGAGAATATAAAGCGGGTAGCCGGCAAAACCAAATGGTCCTTTTGGAAGCTGTTTGTCTATTCCCTTGATGGTATCGTTGCGTTTTCAACGGCTCCCCTTGCCCTGGCCTCCTTTTTCGGATTTATCTTCTGTCTGATCGCGCTGTTGTTAATTGTTTTTATTATCATGCGAACTCTGATCTTTGGGGATCCCACCTCCGGGTGGCCCTCTTTGGTTTGTATTATCAGTCTAGTTTCCGGTGTCCAGATGTTTGGCATTGGTATACTCGGACAATATATGGCAAAGACCTATCTGGAGACGAAGCGAAGACCTATCTATATTATCAAGGAGGAGGAGTAGGGTCATACTTAAAAAGTAGTAGATGGGTTAATAAAGAAGCAGAAAAATGGTCAGACAAGGGAATTCCCTCAGAGGGGATAGCTGTGCTATTCTTATAGTCAAATTTATTCCTATCAGGAGGTAATTATGCAGGTAAGCAGAGAAAAATTAGAGAAGCAGTATCAGGAGGAAAGGGAACTTTTTATAAAAAAGCATCCCGAATCAGGGAAATTATATGAAAAGGCGAAGAACAGCCTGCTGCAGGGAGTTCCAATGAACTGGATGATTAAATGGGCCGGCAGCTATCCGGTTTTTGTAAAGGAGGCGAAGGGGGCGCATTTTACCGATGCAGACGGCAACCGGTATATTGATTTTTGTCTGGGGGACACCGGCTCCATGGTAGGGCATGCCCCCGACCGTGCGGTGGAGGCAATCTGTGAGGCAGTAAAAAAAGGGATTACCTTCATGCTGCCGACAGAGGATGCCATCTATAACGGGGAAGAGCTGGGAAGAAGATTTGGCTTAAAATACTGGCAGTTTACCACCAGCGCCACGGATGCCAACCGTTTTGCCCTGCGTTTATGCCGGCTGATTACCGGACGCAGCAAGGTCGTGGTTTTTGATATGTGCTATCACGGTAGTGTGGATGAGGCCTTTGCGACCCTGAACGGGGAGGGCCAAACAGTTGCCAGGGAGGGGAATATCGGACCCCAGATTGACCCTGGAATGACTACGAAGGTGGTGGAATGGAATGACTTTGAGGGGCTGAAAAAGGCGCTTGAGGCTGGGGATGTGGCGGCAGTTTTGGCGGAGCCTGTTATGACGAATATCGGCATCGTCCATCCGGTGGAGGGCTACCATGATGCCTTACGGAGGCTGACGAAGGAATATGGTACCCTGCTGATCATTGATGAAACACATACGCTTTGTACCGGAACAGGCGGCTACACCAGGGCCTATAATCTGAAACCCGATATGGTTACCCTGGGCAAGACAATAGCCTCAGGTATTCCCACCGGTGCTTATGGCTTTACCCGGGAGCTGGGGGAAAGAATAGCAGACAGCATAGAGCTGGAGCACTGTGACGTGGGCGGAATCGGAGGGACCCTTGCCGCCAATGCCCTGTCCATGGCTGCAATGCGGGTAACGCTAAGTGAGGTACTGACCGAGGATTTCTTTGCAAGGAATATTCCGCTGGCACAGAGATTTCATGAGGGGGTACAGGGAGTGATTAAGGAGTTTGATCTGTCCTGGAATTCAACCCTGCTAGGGTGCAGAACCGAGTACTGGTTTCGCAGGGAACCGGCCAGGAACGGCCGGGAGGCAGCAAACGCTGTTGATTTTCTTTTGGACCAGTATATGCATCTGGCCTGTATGAACAGGGGCATTCTGATGACACCCTTCCATAATATGGCCCTGATTACGGCGGATACGAAGGAAGAGGATATTGATTATCATACCAGGGTATTCCGGGAAATTGTCAGCAGCATCATTTAATTCTCCAGAAAACTAAATTAATAAATCCAAAGGTATCAGGATAAAATCCGGATACCTTTGTTTTTATGTATGGAATTTTTGAAAAAGCGCTTTCCTGTCAGGGGCTCCCATGTTCCCTGCGAAGGAAGGGATTATAAATTGACGAGAATGCTAAATAATGGTATTATATTTAAAATATAGTATATTTATGCAATAAAGTGGTAAATTGTATGGATGAGGGATGATATGAAAATATTTATAGATCATGAGAAAATAAAAAATGCTCCTTATGAAGATTATAGCAATGAACAAGATGAACAGCTGCTTGAACAGCTAAAAGAGCAATTGCTGAATGAAAATCATTCCTGTTATCTGATGTCTGGATATAGAGGAGTAGGAAAAACATCGTTAATCTGTAAAGTAGAAAAGAGACTCGAAGACGAAAAGAATAAAGTCAGGGCAGATAGAAAAAAAGCCGGTCAAAGAGGGGAGCCGCTACCAGAGATTATTTTTGTACATATTAATTTTTTTAAATATACAAGCTATACGTTTATCCTAAGGAACATTATTCGGGAAATGTATCTAAAATTATCCTCCGATCAGGAAATATTTAAGAAAATTGACAAGACTACTGCAAGGAATTTGAAGTTGCTTTATGAGAGGACATTTACGGATATAAGGAACAATTCAGGAAAAAAATTGGTGAGCAGCATAGACACGAGTATATTATTCGGTAGTAATCTAAAAAGAATAATCCTGGCTTTTTCAGTGATTATTATGGGAATATTAAATTATTTTATGAAATTAATTCCCCTTCCTCCAGGGTTGGTTAGTATGATAACTGGCTTTGGAGGTGTGTTATGGGCAAGCATGGAAACGATTTCATTAACCGATAAAATTGCGAAGAGCAAATCAGAATTTCAGGAAACAATAAGGCAATCCTTATATGATGATGAAATTGCCGAGTATCATATCATAAAGATACTTTCCGGTTTAAAACAGCAATATAAAATAGTATTTGCCATCGATGAGTTGGATAAGCTGGAAAGCCATGAGATCGAAGAGATTATATATCAATTAAAGCCAATTATACTTTCTGATATGGCAAGCTTTGTAATAGTCTCCGGCCAATTGTTTCTTTATAAATTATCTAATTCTTATATGGCAGATGCATTTTCCCTATCAAGCATTTTTTCAAGGTTAGTTCATGTGCCGTTGTTAAGCAATGATTCATTTAGGGCGATTTTTAAGGGCCTTGTACTTCAATATGAGGATTTAACGCCGGACTTACAGGAAGTTTTTGTAGATTCGCTGATATTAAATTCCAACAGAACAATACGCCGATTTTTAAACCTAATATGCCAGGACATTAATTGGGAGGATAATAAAGCATATCTGATTGTTAATAGGGGGGATAAAGAAAAATATAAAACGGATTCGATTCTTCTTGGTATGATTTCCCGTATTTACTCCGAAAACATTGAAAAATACAAATATTCTCAAGGTATTAATGATTTTTTCATAATGCAGTTACATTTATGGATCCAAAAAATTAAATTAAAAAGAGGCTTACTTTTTTGTGAGGAAGACATTTTTAATATAAAAAAGGAGGACTCGAGTTACTATCCTTATTGGTCAGCTGCACAGCTAAAAAATTTGTGCAAGGTGCTGCTGGATAATATGGTTGAAAATGCTCTTTTGGAAATGAATGATACGAATCAAACAGTTTATTATCAGTGGATTAGTGGCGTAAAGGTTAAAATAGATAATACCTTTATGAATACGGAGCAGGTTAGGACACAATTATTGCGAAATACAATTGATTTGGAGAAGCATTTGCGGGAAATATTTTGTTTCTTATATCCGGGCAGCGAGGAAAACATGTTACAAAACACAAAATTCATCATTGACGAATTACATTCAAAGAATATTCTTGATGATTCCTGGAAGCATGAAAATACAATAAAATTAATTACATTAAGTAGCAAGCTGAACCAGGGAGAAGCCATAAATGAAGAAGATTTTAATTTTGTGCAAGGGTTATTATTTGAATTAAGAAAATTATTAGTCAAGCTTATTGAAGGATATAGCCTTTATCTTGTAAAGCATTATTTGGAAGAAAGAAGATATAGTTATGAAATAAATTATATGTCAAAAGGAACCTATTCCGGACGCTTCGTTGTTAAAGGAATAAATAAAAACAAAGATATATTGTTTGATGTAAAATATAAAAATTCTATATCGTCCAATGATAATAATATTATAAAGCTATTAATCAAGACGCTGAAAAAACTAAATAATGAAAACGGCAAGAATAATGCACTTGTCATCCTTTGGTATTATGAAAATAATTTGGAGCATTATGAGACATTACACAATAGCTTCAATAGTACAGTTAGTATGGATTATGCTGAATTAAAGGATGATATTTATTTTTTGATACTGCCGGATGACAAATTAATTTCATCTAATATCAAAATAAAAGAATGCATAGAGACAATATTATATAATTAGATTAGGGGAAGATAGATGACAGATAATAAGCAAATAACACAGGACATTAAGCTGGTTAACTTAATTGATCTTGCAAAACTAAAGGACCTGGTCAGTGATTATTCATTAGCAACCGATTTAACAGCAAAGCTTGTAATGAAGCCGGAAAAAGAGATGTTTACCTTTTTCAAGCAGCCTATAGATGATCTGGATTTATATGATAACGAAGAGTTTGAAATAAATTGTGAGGAGATGGAGAAAAACAGAATTGTAAGCTTTAATGGTTCCAGGCTGTGTGAGCTTATTCAAAAGTCTCCTCATGGAAAGTATAATTGCATGAAATCATGCTTGTCAAATTTTGAAAATTTAAATACGAATAAGAAGGTAACATGCTATCATTGTCATATGGGCTTGACTGAGCTGGTTTCTCCAATCAATGTCGGCAGCTATCATGTTGCAAATATACAATTGGGTCGGGCGGGTGACAGTCAGAACGAGGATTGGCTGCATTCAAAATTTCGACAATTGCAGCTGGATAGCTATGGAGTCAAATTTGAAGAATTTCAAGAAGAATACGGAGAAATAAATAGAAAAATCGAGGATGACTCAGAAAATCATCTGGCTAATGTGGCAGAGATCATATCTGATCTGGCAACCTCACAATTAACACTGCAGGTTATACATGATATAGGCCGAGAGGTCTCGGCTGCACATACCATGTGCGATGCACTCCAGATTTTTCTGAATCATACAAAAAGACTCATAAAATATGATACCGGCTGTATTTGGTTGCTTTCCTTGGAGGATAGTGATTATTTAATGCCGGCTTCAGCTGTTTTCCTGCCATCGGATTGGGAGAGTGACGACAACAAAATAGACTTTTATAAAAAAAGATTATATGCAGGGGATGGGTTAGTAGGAAAAGTATTAAAAGATAAAAGAGAGATCATATGCAACAGCAAAGAGAAAATTAATGAAGTATTTTCCGGTGCAGATAAAACAAAAAAATTAAGAAATTTAAAATCATTTTTGGGAATACCGATGTGGGTTGATAACAGCCTGATTGGAGTTTTTGAACTTGGAGCTCAATTTGAAAATGCTTTTCCGCCCAATGTTGTACTGTTAATGCGAACAATTGTTGCTCATGCCAGTGTTACGGCGCAACGGGCACGATTGACCGAGATATATACGGATATCATACAAAGTACGGATTTTAAAAGAAATGCATTCAAAATATTATGTAAAATTGCCGGACTGGTGAACAGCCAATCCTGCTCGTTGTTTTTAAGAAAAAAGCAGGGAGAAGGGCCGGCATATCTATTTGCGTCAAAAGGGCTGCAGAAAAACTTAATTTATGAAGATCTATTCAGTAATCTGCCCTGTACTTCGGATAAGGCATATTATGAGGAAGGAATGGGGCTGACCGGATGGATATTGAAAACGGGAATACCGCTGAAATTAGATCAGCATTCAACAGCCGAGGAGAGAATAGATTTTATTAACAGGCTGAACATGGACTATCAAAGTGATGAACTGCCGCTGATCGAATGGAAGGGAATTTACATAGAAAATAATATTTCAGACAATAATGCAAGCAATATATGTGATTTGTATGCAGGCAAGTCGTGGATGGGAGTTCCTATCAAGAAAGGCGACGATAAAGTAATAGGTGTTTTAAGGGTTTTTGATAAAAATGAGGGTAACTTTACAGAAAATGAACAAAAATTACTGGAAGCATGTGCCTCCTATATAGGCTTCACAATTGTAAAAGAAATGGCAGAAGCAAAAAACAAAACGCTTATGATAGAAGTTATGACAGCCTTTGCGACAGCAATTGACGCAAAAGATCCGTATACAGAGGGGCATTCGCAAAATGTTAAGGATATATCACTTGCAATAGGCAGTAAATTGGGGCTAAGTGAGAATGAGCTTATGGAATTGGAAATGGCCTCTTTATTGCATGACATCGGTAAAATAGGAATTCCTGATGTAATATTATCAAAACCGGGTAAATTGAACTATGCTGAAAAAATGGCTGTACAGGTTCATTCTACCGTAGGGTATTCTATTTTGAAGTCGATAGAAAATATGAATTCTGTCAAGGATGCAATTCTGGATCATCATGAGCGATATGATGGAGAAGGCTATCCAAATAAGAAAAGCGGGGAGAATATATCCAAATTGGCCAGAATTATATCTGTTGCAGATACCTATGACGCTATTACAACAAAACGCCCCTATAAAGATGCAGTTGATCCTTCAAAGGCATGCCAGGAAATTGTAAAATGTGCAGGCTCACAATTTGATCCGGTTATTGTAAAAGCATTTCTTGACCAATATGGAAGTCTCATGCATATAAAGACATCATAATTAAATTGTATAATTGTTGTAGCCTTAAAGCAAAATAAAAGAAAAAAATGCCCTTTCCATCAAGGAAATGGGCATTTTTATGAATATTATGGAAAATTTCAGAAAATAGAGTCTGCAATATTTACAAAAATTGACATATATGCTATTGTTATACTACAAAAACAAACAGGAAAAGGCTTTAGGTTCGAGGAAGAAACCTATAGGGATTAAGAAAATAAGGATGCGGAGGTGAAGCGGAAAGGTTGAATAGGCAGCATCAGCATGGTTGACCCCCTGGTTACAGTTATTTACATACACTGTATTCTTAATATGTTAGACGTAAAACAAGTATTTAAGGCAACAAAATGCCAATGAGTCGTAACAAAATATTAAGGAGGGATTTTATGATATCAAAAGTTAAGTCACTTATGAGTTTTTTATTAGTAATGGTCTTCGTTTTTATAAGCGTTCTTCCTGGCCAGAGTGCAAAGGTACAGGCAGCGTCTTCAATAACATCTGATTTCACACAATTAAATGCCACGCAGCTTGTTTCTGCTATGGGAGCAGGCTGGAACTTAGGAAACCAGCTGGAGGCTTCTATCAGCGGAACACCCAGTGAAACGGCCTGGGGGAATCCTACGATCACACAGGCTCTCATCCAAACAGTAAAAGCAGCCGGCTTTAACACAATCCGGATTCCTATTTCCTATTTAAATAAAATAGGAAGTGCCCCGAATTACACCGTTGATGCGGCATGGCTGGCCAGAATTAAAGAGGTTGTTGATTATGCATACAGTCAGGACATGTATGTAATTATAAACATGCATGGTGATGGTTATGCTTCGGTAACCGGTTCCTGGCTTTTGTGTAATTCAAGTGACCAGACAACAATTAAAGCAAAATATCAAAAGGTATGGCAGCAGGTTGCAAATACCTTCGTAGATTACGATGAACATTTAATCTTTGAATCAATGAATGAAGAATTCGATGGTACCTATGGCACCCCGAATACTACCTATTATTCAAACCTGAATGCTTATAATCAAATCTTTGTTGATACGGTCAGACAAACCGGCGGGAATAATAGTGCGAGATGGCTGCTGGTTCCGGGTTGGAATACAAACATTGATTACACAGTAGGTAATTATGGTTTTGTAATCCCTACGGATACCTACAGGTCATCTACAATCCCCAGTACGGAAAAGAGAATTATGATATCGGCCCATTATTATTCACCCTGGGACTTCTGCGGAGATACCTCCGGTACGATAACACAGTGGGGAGCAACAGCCACCAACAGTTCGAGAGTATCTACCTGGGGACAGGAAGACTATATGGAATCACAAATCAAAGCAATGTACGATAAATTCGTAACACAGGGATATCCGGTTGTGATCGGAGAATATGGCTCCGTTGATAAAACAAGCGCCGATTCAACCAATAATACCTACCGGCAGGCCTTTGCCAAAGCATTATGCGCATATTGTAAGAATTACGGCTGTGTGCCTGTGTACTGGGATAACGGCTACAATGGAGAATATGGCTTCGGCCTGTTCAATAGGTCTACCCTAGCTGTAACACAGCAGG
The DNA here is from genome assembly GCA_023407175.1 of Bacillota bacterium. The sequence continues at coordinate 301,036 of JAEYMU010000012.1, read as the reverse complement.
GTATCATTAATGCCATAGTGCAGGGGATGGGAACAGTAATTCCTCCGAATTCTACAATCTCACCTACTGAGGCTACCTTTGACAAGAATACCTCCGCACAGGCTAATATTGCGGTGACTATGACATTGTATACCAATACACTGAGTGCAATTAAGAACGGCTCAACTGCACTGGTAGCCGGAACCGATTATACCGTATCCGGCTCTGCCGTAACTATTTTAAAAAGCTATCTTGCAAAGCAGGCAGTCGGTGTGACAACCCTTACCTTTGATTTCAGCGCAGGCAAGGACGCGGTTATGACCGTGAACATCATTGATTCCTCGGATAATGCGGGCAGCTTTAAAATACAGGAATTTAATACAAGCACAGGAGCCTCCGTTAATACCTTGAATCCCAAGCTTAAAGTAGTAAATACAGGTACGGTGGCGATTGATCTGTCAACTGTAAAAATACGTTACTACTATACGATCGATAGCGAAAAAGCACAGAGCTTTACCTGTGATTGGTCTACCGTAGGTGCCAGCAATATCGTCGGTACCTTTGTAAAAATGCCTACCGCTAAAACGGGTGCAGATTATTATCTGGAAATCAGCTTTAGCAGTGGAGCAGGCAGCCTTGCCGCAGGGCAGAGCATAGAAATTCAGATTAGAATAAATCGAACAGACTGGAGTAATTATACGCAAACAGGAGATTATTCCTTCAATTCAACAGCAACCAATTACGTTGATTGGACCTATGTTACAGCATATAAATCGGGAAATCTGAAATGGGGAACAGAGCCGTAAGACCTTGAATTAGGTTATTCACTCGATACTGGTATTAGAAGGATATGTGAAAGCGCAGCTGTAGTTATCTGATCCATGGAGTAAATCCGGGAAGGGGAGTGCAACAGGCTGCGCTTTCTTTCTGTCCTTTCGGCCAAATTGTAATGTCAAATTTGAATGTTTCCCATAAAATATGCCGGTGGGTATTGACATATCTCCGGCAAAAGATAAACTGTTAAGGTAAGAGCATATATGCTTTCTGGATGAATGAATCAAAAAGAACGGAGGGATAAGCTTGCAGGTTTTTCTTGGGTTATTAATACCCTTTGCAGGGACTGTATTGGGAGCAGCTTGTGTATTTTTCTTAAAGAAACAGATGAATACCCTGCTTCAGAAAGGATTATTGGGCTTTGCATCAGGAGTTATGGTGGCGGCATCGATATGGTCGTTATTGATTCCTGCCATGGAATTATCCGATGGAATGGGAAAGCTGGCCTTTGTGCCGGCGGTAATTGGATTTATTATCGGTATTATTTTCTTACTGCTGATGGATCAGTTCATACCGCATCTACATTTGGACAGCCAGGAGCCGGAAGGTGTGAAAAGCAACCTAAAAAAGCATACGATGCTGATTTTGGCGGTAACGCTGCATAATATCCCGGAGGGTATGGCGGTTGGAGTTGTATTTGCCGGGCTGATCAGCGGCAGCGATTCCATAACGCTGGCGGGAGCCTATGCGTTAGCACTGGGTATCGCAATTCAGAATTTTCCCGAGGGAGCGGTTATTTCTCTTCCTCTTAGAAGTGAAGGGGCAAGCCGCAAAAAAGCCTTTTTCTACGGCCTTTTGTCCGGTATTGTGGAGCCGATTGGTGCACTTCTTACTATTTTGCTATCCAGCCTCGTAGTACCAATTTTGCCCTACCTGCTTTCATTTGCAGCCGGTGCTATGATTTATGTGGTGGTGGAAGAATTAATTCCCGAGGCTTCAGAGGGCGGACACAGCAATATTGGTACGATAGGCTTTGCTATCGGCTTTCTGGTTATGATGACGCTGGATGTGGCCTTAGGTTAATTTGTATTTGTTACTGGGGAATTGTCTGGGATAGGTCACCGGAAGGCTCGATGAATAAGGCTGTACAATAATTGCAAAATGGATTAAATGGGGCATAAAATGCCTCATTTTTATTCATTATAAATAAAAAGATATGCAGCAGAGAGCGGCTGAAGATTATAATTACCATGTAACATAATTGCTATTTTGTTACATGGTAATTATATAGCGCCTATCAATGTTTGGCAACAAATTTTTGCATAATATTACAAAAAAACAGAATTATAGCAACAGTATCCGGTAAATACGGAAGTTTAGTAAATTCAACAGAATTAATTCAGAATTGTACCATAGAATATAATTCATCCTTTTGATCCTGGCTGATTCCAATATATCTTAGCGTGATTCGCTGGGAGCTGTGATTGAAGGTATCCATAATTAATCCGATGTTATGCTGGGAGGCTTTATAGGTCCAGTAACCCCAGGTCTTTCGAAGACTGTGGGTTCCGAAGTTCTCAAGTCCGATGGTATCGGCAGCATCTTTTAAAACCCGATAGGCCTGAACCCGGCCCAGATGGGTTGCTTTTTTACTCCAGAATAAATAGCTTTCCTGAGAAAGCTTCTCTATCCTTACATAAGAGCGGATAGCTTCCTTCAAGGCATTGTTTATTTTGATTTTCTTTTCCTTTCCGGTCTTTTTCTCATAAAGTATAAAATATTCTCTGAATTCCCCAGTCGAAGAACACAGGCTTTTCAGCTGTACCGGCAAAATATCGCTGATCCGCAATCCGGTATTTAAACCGAACTTGAATAACAAGCCATATCTTGCATCCTTACACGCTAAATTATAGTACATTTGATTGATCATTTCTTTGTCTCTGATCGGTTCTACTGTCATATCTTCCCTCCTCCAATTTAAGCTATGACATTTAATAATCGCTGTGTCGTTATTTGATGGAAAATGTCAAGGTTAATTTCTTATTATACGTGAAATTTCTGGAATTTGCATCTTGATTTCTATTAGCCATGTAACAAAATAGCAATTATGTTACATAAATAATACAAAATTTATAAGATATGGTATATTGTGGCATTTTGCAGAGCAATGGGATCGCGGTAAATCGAATAGGGCAGACAGGAGAGTGGATGAAATGAGACGGGTATTAATTGCTGATGATGCCGCCTTTATGAGAACAACGATAAAAATGATGCTGGTGAAGAATGGCTATACGGTAGTGGGAGAGGCGGTGGATGGTAACGATGTTTTTCTCAAATATAAGGAATTGAAGCCGGATATCGTTACGATGGATATTACAATGCCCAATTGCTCCGGGCTGGAAGCCCTGAAGACAATTATGGAGTATGACACCGGGGCCAGGGTAATTATGCTGACAGCCATGGGTCAGCAGGGAATGGTGGTGGAAGCGATTAATCTGGGGGCAAAATCCTTTATCATAAAGCCCTTTCGGGAAGAAACAGTAATGAAGGCACTTAACAGTCTTTCATAAAAAACGGAAAATGAAATATTTCATTTATATACATTATGAAAGGGGACAAATGAATGACGGATATTTTGGAAAATGAAACGGATATGGCAGAGGATACGCAAAAAGGCAGATTTTTGACCTTTTCTCTGGGAAAGGAAAGCTATGGAATTGAAATCCGGCATGTTACAGAAATCATAGGAATACAGGCAATTACACAACTGCCGGAGCTGCCGGAGTATCTCAGGGGAATTATCAACCTAAGAGGGAAGATTATTCCGGTCATGGATGTACGGCTTCGCTTCAAAAAAGGTTTTCAGGACTACAATGACAGAACCTGCATTATTGTAATCGATATTCAGGGCCTATCCATCGGACTGATTGTGGACAGCGTTTCGGAAGTATTGTCCATCGGAGATCAGGATATTGTCGAACCCCCGCAGATGAACCGGGGCTTTAACAACAGGTACATAAAAAACATAGGGAAGGTTGGCAATGAAGTAAAGCTGCTGTTAGATTGTGAAAAGCTGCTTACTGTGGATGAGCTGGAGGATTTGGACAGCTTAACAGAATAATAACAATGCAAAATAATTCATTCCAGGAGGACAAATTATGATAAAGAAATTTAAAGACTTAAAAATCTCAGCGAAATTAATTATTGCCTTCATCCTTATGGCCTTGATTGCCGGAACGGTGGGGCTGGTAGGATTAATCAATATTTTTGCGATTAATGACCGGGATACCCAGTTATATAATGAAAATACTATGGGGATCAAAACAATCAGTGAAGCAAATGTACTTTTCCAAAGAATCAGATATAATGCCGTCAGACTGTCATATGATAAAGAAAATATAGACAGCTATTCGGAGAAGATTGAAACCTATACAGGGGACCTTAACGACCGACTTACCCAATATGAGGGAATTATAACTACGGAGCAGGACAAAGAGCTGCTTCAGACGATTATTTCAAATAAGGAAGCCTATCTTTCTGTTGTTGAAGCCATTATAAGCGCCGCTAAGGAGAATGACGATGCTGCAATAAAGGCCTTAATCCAAGGGGATGCCCAGGATACCTCGGATGCGCTGCAAACTTCCTTTGATAATATTTTCAGCTTGAACAGTGAGGATGCAGCCAAGAAATCGGAAAACAATGACAAGGCGGCACAGGAAGCGGCAGTTGTTATGATAGTTATTATAGCGGCAGGAATTTTGTTTGCAATCATTTTGGGTGTGATCATATCCGGCATGATCAGCAAGCCGATCAAAATAATGGTAGGAGCAGCCGATAAACTGGCTTTGGGAGATGTTAATGCCGATGTGGAGGTATATTCAAAGGATGAGACAGGCCGTCTTGCTGAAGCCTTTCGAAATATGATTTCCAATATCCGTTCCCAGGCGATGACGGCGGAACGGATGGCGGCCGGAGACCTGACGGTAGAGGTTGCCATACGCTCAGATAATGACCTGCTGGGTAAGAAGCTGTATGAAATGGTAGAAAATAATAATGAGATTTTAAATAATATTGCCACGGCTTCCGTCCAGGTGGCAGCAGGTGCGAAGCAGGTATCGGATTCCAGCATTGCTCTCTCCCAGGGAGCAACCGAACAGGCAAGCTCCATTGAAGAATTAACATCATCCCTGGAACAGATATCGGCCCAGACCAGAATTAACGCCGAGAATGCAAACCAGGCAAATGAGCTTGCAGAAATTGCAAAACAGAATGCATTAAAGGGCAATGCCCAAATGAGTGAAATGCAAAAGGCGATGGAGGAAATCAATATTTCCTCAACAAACATATCAAAGATCATAAAGGTAATTGATGAGATTGCATTTCAGACGAATATCCTGGCTCTTAATGCTGCGGTGGAGGCTGCCAGAGCGGGACAGCATGGCAAGGGCTTTGCAGTTGTGGCGGAAGAGGTAAGGAATCTGGCGGCCAGATCGGCAAATGCTGCGAAGGAAACCACGGACATGATCGAGGGCTCAATCAAGAAGGTGGAATCCGGTACAAAAATAGCAGACGAGACAGCACAAGCCTTATATAAAATTGTAGAGGATGTGGCAAAAGCGGCGTCCCTGGTAAACAATATAGCAACAGCCTCCAATGAACAGGCAATCGGAATTGAACAGATCAATCAGGGTATTATGCAGGTATCCCAGGTGGTTCAGACCAATTCGGCAACCTCGGAGGAAGGTGCGTCCGCCAGTGAGGAGCTTTCCGGACAGGCAGAGCTGCTCAAGGAAGGCGTAGGCAAATTCAAGTTGAAAAAGGTTAGCCAAAGCTTTAGTAAGTATACGGATTTGAGTCCGGATATTATAAATCTTCTGGAAAACAAGTCCGACCGGGGACAGAATGGGCAGCAGCCGGCGGAGGAGGATGCAAACACGAAAAAATCCACAAAGCCCAAGATTGTATTGTATGACCGGGAATTTGGGAAATATTAGAGCTTGTATATTCTATAGATTTCAGAAAAATAACATTCCTTTTTCACTGTTCCATCACATTTTATAAGTAAAGTAGAAATATGCATTATGTTATGAATGACCGGTACAAAGACTTATAAAAGGACAAGGAAAAGGAAGTGGTTCCTATATTAAAAAAGTTTTTCTTAAGACCTTATAGCTTTGCAATTGTATTTAGCGTATTACTGATGGGTTCCTTCACCTATGTGCTGCTAGATACCTTTGTAATACCCAAATCCTACGCAAAGGTGGTTACGGATAACAGCTCCACCGACCCACAAACAGCTTCTGATACACAGGAGGGAGTGACGGACGATTCCTCTAAGGACGGGGACACAGATAGCGCACAGAACCAGTCGGATGCAGTTGTGACAGATACCTCCTATGAGGATGACAATATCAAGATTAATATCAGTACCCTGAGGGAATATGATACATCAATTTATATTGCGGATGTCCAGGTGTCGGATATTTCCTATCTGAAGACGGCATTGGCAGAGAATACCTATGGCCGTAACATCAAAGCTGCCACCTCGGATATTGCCGGCAGCAACTCGGCAATTCTTGCTATCAACGGTGATTTCTATGGCTTTCGTAATTATGGCTACGTGCTTCGTAACGGGGAGCTTTACCGGGACAGCGCCGGGGATGCCGAAGATTTGGTTATTGATGATACAGGTAATTTCTCTATTATTGACGAGAGCGAAACCAGTGTGGATTCCCTTGATTTATCTTCCATCTGGCAGATATTATCCTTCGGTCCCGCATTAATTGAGGATGGAACGGTTGCGGTTGATGAAAACAGCGAGGTATCCCGTTCCATGACCAGCAATCCAAGAACGGCGATCGGAAGGATTTCTCCGCTTCATTATGTCTTTGTGGTGTCAGACGGGCGTACAGATGAAAGTTCAGGCTTATCACTGATACAGCTTGCCCAGGTATTGAAGGACCTTGGCTGTACGACGGCCTATAATCTGGATGGAGGCGGTTCCTCGACCATGTATTTTAACGGAGAAGTGGTTAATATTCCAACGGATGGAAGAACCTACGGCGAAAGGGAGGTGAGCGATATTGTCTATATTGGATATTAGAACGGAAGATTCCGGTTACAAAACCACCAGGACAGTAATTGTTTATCTGTGCTTTAGCATCTTCGCCTTTGTTGTAAATAAGGTATATGCACTGTTCGGACATGGGGTAAGCTCGGCTGCCATGACCTGGATGTTTTTATACCCCTTGCTTGGAGGAGGGCTGCTCTATCTGCTGCTTGGACTCCTCCTTCCAAGGCTTAACCGCTTTGTGGGCTACCGGCTGTTCTACAATAGCTACAATGCCGGTATTGCTTTGCTAACAGTAGGAAGTCTGCTCCAGGGAATTATGGAGATTGCCGGAACAAGCTCACCCTACCTGAAAGGCTACGACCTTCTGGGTTATGCCATGACAGGGATAGGAATACTTCTGCTGCTGCTCCTGGGTTCAAATTATAAAAGGCTTGCATAAATAGAAAATCGAAGGCTGTCACACAGGCAAATTAAAATTGCAGGTGTGCAGCCTTTTTTGCGTCCTATTGTATAAAAATAGCTGCAAATCTGTTTCTCTGAAAATTACAGATTTCTGCTTGACAAATAAAAGGAATCATCATATTATGAACATAATGACTGATATTAAAATAATGGTCAAAATAAGGAGGGAATGCAATGTCACCCAAGAGCTTAAGTTTACAGGAAAGGAATAAGCAAAAGGAAAGGCTGTTTGCAAAGGGAAGAGAGCTTCTGACCAAGTATGGAGTACACAAAACCAGTGTCGAGGATATTACGAAAGCGGCAGGGATGGCAAAGGGCTCCTTTTATCAATATTTTGATTCAAAGGAAAGCTTTTTCTTTGAAATAGTCGTACAATTTCATAACGAGTGGTTTTACAATGCCGGTCAGACCTTTGCCAAAGCCGGGGAACTGCCGCTAAAGGAGCTGGTAAGAGATTACCTTAGACAGTTCTACCGGTCGCAGGAATATCTTTTCTTCTTTCAGTATCATGAGGAGATAGAGGAATTGTTTCAGGTGGGGCTGGGGCAAAGAAAGGTGGATGAGCTGCAGAAGCTGGAGAATGAGGCCTATGAGCGGCTGCTGTTGCAGTTTCACATCGATACGCAGAGGGTTAAGCCCGGGGTAGTGCATAACTATCTGCACACAATTTATTTTGGAATAGCAAATGAATATCTGATGGATAAGGACTGTGTTGAGGATACCTTTGAGGTTTTGCTGAATGGCTTGATTACTTATATTTTTGGAGGTGACATATGAATCTGTATACGATTACTGCATTATCCAAGGAGTACGGCGAGAATGGGCAGAAGGTCAGAGCATTGAAGGAAATTAACCTTGAGCTGCCGTCCGGTAAATTTATCGTGGTTTTAGGAGCCAGCGGCTCGGGTAAGTCCACCCTGCTGAATATGCTCGGCTGCATGGATTATCCCACAGGAGGCAGGATAATTTTTGAGAAGGAGGACATAACTGCTTATCATAAAAGACAGATGACCCAATTTCGGAAAAATACAATTGGCTTTGTGTTTCAAAGCTATAATTTGCTGCCGGATTTAACAGCTCTGGAGAATGTTGAGTTCTCTACAGAAATGGCAGGGTTGCCTCGTGAGGAAGCTATCCGGGCACTTGAGCTGGTAGGACTTTCAGAGCGTATGAGCCATTTCCCCGCACAGTTGTCCGGCGGAGAGCAGCAAAGAGTTTCCATTGCCCGTGCAATCGCTAAGCATCCTAAGGTGCTTCTGTGCGATGAACCCACCGGAGCCCTGGATTTTCAAACGGGGATTATGGTGCTTGAGGTACTAAAGCAGATACATAAGGAACAGGGAACCTCCATTCTATTTATTACCCATAGCCAGGAAATTGCAAAGATTGCCGATCTGGTGATCCGCCTTAGGAGCGGCGAGATTATGAGCGTAAATGAAAATAGCGCTCCCTTACTCCCAAGTGAGGTGGAATGGTAATGAAAAGAACAGTTTTGCGATTGGCAATAAGAAAAATCCGCGGACATTTGCCGCAGCTTTTGGGTATGGGGATATTGATTGTAATTGGTGTTACTTTTTTTGTAACACTATATACCATTTATCTATGCTATCGACAAAAGGCAGAGGCTTTGTTTCTGACTCAAAACTATGCCGGAGTTACCTTTTACGGAAGCTTCAGCGAAGAGGAGGTGGAGAAGGTTCGTGCCCAGGAGGGAATTGACAATGCACTGGGGCGCAGAGTTCAGGACTATAAGGAAGGGGACGTTACACTTCGGATCATATCCCTAACACAGGGAATTAATATACCCTATTTGTATGAAGGAAGCTTGCCGGAGAATGCACAGGAATGCGCGCTGATTAAGAAGTATGCCAGGGCAAAGGGGATTCAGGTAGGCGACACGGTGACAGTGGATCATAAAACACTACGGGTAACCGGGATCGTTGCCTCTCCGGAATATATTTATCTGGTTCAAAATGAACGGGCGTTAATGGCCGGGAGTGATACCTTCGGGATTCTTTTTGTGCAGGAGGACTTCTTTGCAGGAAACTATAATGAAATTGTAGCGACCGCTTCCCTCAATACGGACCAGGCTGATAGGATAGGTAAGCTGCTTGAGGCAGACCGGACAATAATTCAGAAGGATCAGCTAAATTATAATCTTTATTCGGAGGATTTGGATCAAATAAGGACCTTTTCTTATATATTTCCCCTGGTATTTGCATTGCTGATTGTCATGATTATCTATGTTATGCTGAAACGGACCATAGCAAGAGAGCGCTGTCAGATCGGCGTATATAAGGCATTGGGAGTCGGTGGTATCAGGATTCTTATGATCTATGTTACTCAGGCAGGGCTGGCCGCCTTATTCGGTGCGGTACTGGGGTGTATTGCGGCGATGCTTCTGTGCAATACCATCATAGGCCTTTTCTCGGTTATGTTCGAGGTACCCGGCTTGTCCTTTGAATTCTATCCCGGACTTTGGGCAGGGGTTATCCTGGTTTCTCTGGCGGTTTGCATATTATCGGCTTTGTTTAGCATATGGGGAGTACGAAAGCCCATGCCGGCGCAGCTGCTGCGCTCCAGGCTGCCATCAGGAGGGAAGCAGCTGCTGATAGAGAAAATAACATTTTTGTGGGGCAGATTAAGCTTCAATACCCGGTATGCCCTAAAAAGCACCTTGAGAAATAAAATGCGTTTCTTAACGGTTGTACTGGGAATGTGCGGCTCCTGTGCCCTGCTGACCTTTGCCCTTGGCTTCTTCAATTCATCGGATTATACACAGAAGGCATATTTTGAGGATTTTGCAAATTATGATGTCCTATTGGAATTTGAACCGGTTCCTCTGACAGTAGAACAGCCGGTGTCAGAGCATCTGGATAAGATTAATAAGGCGCTGATGACTGCGGTAGAGGTAGGCGATGCTCAATACCGCCTGATTGTGGTTGAAGATGATTTTGATATGCAAAGGATTGATACCGGGGTCCTTAAGGATGGTGTGATAATTCCGGAGTATTTTGCACAGCGCTGGAAGGTAGGGATTGGTGATGAGCTTAAGGTAAATGATACTTATGTGAAGGTAGCCGGATTATCCGAGCAGGGCTTCGGACTTGCAATCTATGCCAGCTATGATTATGCCCAAAGGACCTTTACCGATTTACCTAAGGTTTATAATGCAATTTATGCGACGGATAAGGACAGAAGTAATCTGGAGGAGCTTAGTAAGAAATATGACTTTCAGTACTTTACCCTGGAGGATGATAAAGAAAGCTTCGCCTCTGTTATGAAAAGCCTGAATTCGCTCATCTGGTTTATGCTGGGCTGTGCCGCAATTTTAGGAATTACGGTGCTTTACTCAGTAGGACTGATGAATCTGGCTTCTCGGGAGTATGAATATATGTTCATGGGAGTTATGGGCTATCCGCTAAGAAGCATTATGCTATCCCATACCAAGGAAACTATCTTTCAGCTGCTGCTTGGCATACCGATTGGCTTTTTAGCGGGCTGGGGGATACTCAATCTGGTTAAGAGGGCATTTTCCGGCGATAATTTTGTCATATCCGCCATGATTTATCCTGGAAGCTATCTGATTGCGGGGATCATGGTAGTAGCTATGGCGGTGCTTATGGCCTTTGTCAGTGCCCGTCATATCAACCGGCTGGATATTGTGGAAGGCTTAAAGGCCAGAGATGAATAAAAGATTTGCTGATGAAAGAATAGTCAGCGAAAATATCATAAGGAGCTGTCTCTCTGCCCTATCCCTGTTAATATTGCAGCGGAAATGGCAGGAGACAACTCCTTTTAGTTAGCCATTAGCAAAACGTTCTGTCAGGAAATAAAACGGTCCAGTGTTTTCTTAAGAGAATCGGAAATTTCAGTTAAGGGCAGACGGACCTCTGGGGAAGCGATAATTTCCTGCTTATTCAGACAATATTTGATTGGCGCAGGATTAGGCTCCTTAAACAGAAGCGGGATAAAATCATAGAGCTGCCGCCAGACTGTAAGAGCCGCCTCATGGTTGTTTTCCTTAAGCCTTTGATAAACCTCGACAAACTTTTCCGTATTTAGATGTGCAGATGCAAGAATTCCGCCCTGTCCGCCCAGTGCCAATGTGGAATAGAATAAAATATCCTCTCCGGTAAGAATGGAAAAATCCTTTGGCGGGTTCATAAGCAGGGCCGTTGTCTGCTTGATATCTCCGCTGGCATCCTTAAGGCCTATGATATTAGGAAGGGCAGCCAACCGGTGGATGGTATCATTTTCAATATTTACTCCAGTACGGTAAGGAATATTATAGATGATGATATTTAGGTCGGTTTCTTTTGCAATGCTTGAAAAATGCTGATAGATTCCTTCCTGGCCCGGTTTGTTGTAGTAGGGACAGACGGACAGAATTCCCTGAATATTATATTTGTGAACAAGCCTTAGTTTATTAATTACTTTAGCAGTACAGTTCCCTCCGACTCCCACATAGATGGGAAGCTGCTTTACGTTGCATTCCAATGTTTTATCAATAATTTCTTCAAATTCGTCGTCACTGATGGTAGGGATTTCCCCGGTAGTTCCTAATGGTATAATTCCGCTGATTCCTTTTGCACTGTAATATTCGATCAGTCTTTTATATGATTGGTAATCGATTTTACCGTTTTTAAAGGGAGTAATAACCGGTAGCCAGACACCCGTAAGCTGCATACAAAATCTCCTCTCATACATAGGGCATCCACATGGAATGCGCACCTAATCCAAAGGCTTCTAATTCTATTTTACAGAACATTATTTAAAAAGAATAGAATAATAATGCTTTGAATGTTGCATATACTGCTGTATAATGATTTTGCCCGCAGGACAAACAGCGGCGCAGTAGGAGAGAGGATATGAACAATTTCGAGAAGTTCGGATATCTGGAGCATGATTTTAAGATGTTTCATCTTGTTGACCGCCAGCGCAGGGACTTTGCATTTCATTATCATGACTTTAATAAAATCATAATTTTTCTAAAGGGGAAAATAAATTACTCAATTGAAGGGAAGAATTATCTTATCAAACCCTATGATATTATTCTGGTCAATGCAGGAGAAATTCACCGGCCTGCCATATTGGATGATTCGGAGTATGAGAGAATCATCATCTATGTATCTACTCAGTTCTTGAATACCTACCGGCAGGAGGCCTATGATCTTAACTACTGCTTTGAGTGTGCGAAAAAGGAGAAATCGAATGTCCTTCGGATTTATTCCCTTGACAAAAGTAAGCTGTACCAGGTATGTCTGGAGCTGGAGCACTCCTTTTCAGATAATGCCTTTGCCCAGGAGCTGTACCAGAGGATACTATTCCTGGAATTTATGATTCAGCTGAATCGGACGATGATATCCCGCCATATCAATTATCTGGATTCAACCATCGGCAGCACGAAGCTGGTGCAGATTCTGGATTACATCAATGAGCATCTTGCGGAGGAAATCACCATCGATAAGCTGGCCTCCAGCTTTTATCTGAGCCGGTTCTATCTGATGCATTTCTTTAAGGAGGAGACAGGATATACCATTGGAAATTATATTACCGAAAAGCGCCTGCTGCTGGCCAAGAATCTTGTGCAAAATGGCTGTCCGGTTACGGATGCCTGCTATCAGAGCGGCTTTAAAAATTATTCCACCTTCTCCAGAGCCTTTAAAAAAGCCTTTCATACGGTACCAAAAAATGCTTTACTGATCGATTAACATAAAATTGCCATAATTAAGCCATAGGATAGCCACATAATAATAATACTATTTTCCATGGGAATTAAATTCCATGGAATATCTATTCCATGGAATAGTTTTCACAATACAGTGGAATATTATTTCATTTTCACAGGAATGGGAAAGGATATGATTTTGGGGCGCAGATGTTTGTTGACTATTTGAACACATGAGGAGAATGCAAAAATGAAAAAACAAGTTTTAATCGTAATGATTATGATGATTATGGCAGCCAGCTTTTATAATATAATTGCAAGTAATACGGTTAAGGCGGACGAAACCGGTACCAATACAGGGACAGTTACCGCTGTGCCAAGCAGTATCAATATCGTTCAATATCCTGCAAAGACAGTTTATTCCAAGGGTGAGAGCCTGGATTTATCGGATATGATTTTACAGGCTTATTATTTGGACGGAACCTCACAGACAATTACAGATTATACGGTGTCGGGCTACGACAGCAATCTGATCGGTACTCAGACGGTGAGCATAAGCTATCAGGGCTATACGGTTACAATCAATGTTATGGTCTTTCCGGCCAAGATAACCAATATCTCGGTGTCAGGTTATACCAACAGTTCTGTAACCTTTACCTGGGACGCCGTTCCTGAGGCGCTGCGGTATGAAATCTATACCTTTGACAGCGCCAGCGGAACCTATGTATTTAATACAACGGCATATACCAACAGTGTTACGATGTATTATCCGGCTGCCACCACCTTTGGTATTGAGGTATGCGCGGTTGTCAATGCGGGAGGACTGGATTACAGAGGAACTCTTTCGGATATCTATGTGGCAGCAACGGCACCGGATGCGGCATCGGGACTTGCCGTAACCTCTATTACAGCTTCGTCTGTAGCACTCTCCTGGAACAGTGTACCCGGAGCCAGCGGTTATATTGTCTACCGTTCAAAGAATGCAGGAAAGGATTACACGATCTGCAAGGTGACGAATACAACCGTATATGCGGATGAGAAGCTGTCCTCCGGTACTGCCTACCAATATAAGGTGTGTGCCTATGCATACAATGAAAAGTTTAGCGGGCAGGTTTCAAATATTATTGATACCAGTACAAATCCGGCTAAGATGACGATCAAATATAAGGCCGGAGAGCAGAAGGTAAGAATTACCTGGAGTGCGGTAACAGGGGCCTCCTATTACGATATCTATCTGGGGGATGCGGTAAATGGTTATCTTCTGGCAACAACAGTAAAAGCGAGCAGCAATTGCGCCTATGTTCTGGAAGGCCTTACAACAGATCAGACCTATGGAATCTACGCAGTTGCCCGCCGGGTTTATAACGGAAGCGAATACAAGAGTGAAAATTCCAATCTCTCCTCTGTTTTAATAACTGAGGTGGCCCCAACCAGTACGGAGGCCAAGGTATTTCCCACAGAGCAGGATTTTTTGAAATCCTCGGCTTATACAGGAATAGCCTTCTTTAAGAAATATGTGTCGTATACCAAAAGCTTTGTTATGCCCGGTCTTATATCAACAAATGTCGGTGGCTTTGCCAGTACGGCAATGTGTCCCCAGGGAATTACCTTTGCAGGGAAATATCTTCTTCTGACAGCATATGATATGAAGGCAGAGGAAAATTCGGTCATCTATGTTATGGATAAGTCGACAAAGGAATTGCTTACAACTCTGATACTGCCTTCCAAGACACATGCGGGAGGAATTGCGTATGATGGTACCAATGTATGGGTTCCCTACGGCAAGAAAATATCCTCCATTCCGTTTAAGCAGATTAAGGAGGCTGTAGCAGCGGGTACACCCTATTCCTATGTCACCTATAATACCAATTGCACCTTAAGCATTTCCGTATCCTATATGACCTGGTACAATGACAAGCTTTGGATTGGAACCTATAACGAACTGGAAACCACAAAAATGTACAGCTATACAATAGAAAATAAGGATACTGCGCCAACCGTAAAGCAGACAGATACCATAGTTATGCCAACCAGAGTACAGGGGATGGCATTCACCGATGAGGGAGTTTTAATCCTGTCCCGTTCCTGCCAGCTTTACAAGGGTCTTAGGGGCTATATGCGCCAGCTTGATCTGTATCAGCCGGATTTTGCAAATGCAAAGAATGGGGTTATTTCACTTGGGAAGGTGATCAATACGGTTGAAATGCCGTCCATGAACGAGGATATTACCATCAACGGCTCCTATCTGTATGTCTGCTTTGAATCGGCAGCCTTTCAGGATGCCTCCTACAAGATGGACCGTATTTGTGCTTTCAAGCTGACTTCCTTAACCAAAAAGGTATCATAGCTCTCCCAAAAGGGCCTGGCACTTAAATTTTCAGAAAGTGGTATGGAGCTTGCCGCACTATGAACAGACTGTCGAAATTAATATCCAGAATTAATAAAATAATGATTGTACTTTTATTGCTGCTATCAGTGGTTAATATCCTTGCTCCGTTTTTTCTGTTTTACTATGGCAGGAATTTAAGGTTAATTCATTATTTTGAGATGCATCACACCATTCGGAGACTGCTAAGCTTTATTATTCTTGTGGTTGCATATAAGCTGTATAAAAGGGTAAGTGCGGCATGGTCCATCGTTATGCTGGCACTGTCCCTTATGATTTTTCAATTTTTGCTCATCCATCGTGATAGAATAGGGCATCCGCTGTTCTTGCTGGAGGTGCTCTGTTACTTTATCCTGCTGTTATCCAAGAATTATTACTGCCGGAAAATGGACCGGTATTCCTTAAAGAAGGGGATCGGAATTTATTTTCTTTATGCCCTTTTCATATTTTTTAATGCCGTCATTGCTCTGTTAAAGGAAAAAGGGAAGGTATCATTTTTTCTGTGTATGAAGGGGACGGTTGAGGTTATCTTTGACTTGGATAATCTGACGCCGGTTTTGTATTCACAGAATTCCATTTACCATAGCTTTATTTTCTGGATTAGCTGGCTTTGTATCCTGACAGGCCTGATCTTTATATTGACGCCTTATATCAGCAAGAAAGCCCAGCTCCAGGAGGAAGTGGATAAAGCGCGCGTGCTTGTTAAAAAATATGGACAGAATTGGAGCTCGTATCTGGCGCTGGAGGGAGATAAAAGCTATTTCTTCGGGAAATCCGTGGAAGGTGTCATTGCATACGGCATTGTCAGGGATACCCTGGTGGTGCTGGGAGAACCGGTCTGCTCCCCGGAGGATTTTATAACCTTTTTAGCAGAAATAAAAAGCTATTGTAAAGAAAATGCCTATAGTCTATTATTTTTAAATACCACCAGTCTCTATCTTAAGCAGTATGAAAGGCTTGGCTTGGGATGTGTTAAATGTGGGGAGGAGCCAAGGTTTTATCTGCCGGAGTATTCGATTGCAGGGGGCAAAGCCTCCAAGGTCAGGCTGAACATCAATCATGCAACCAAGGCGGGAATTTTAATCAGGGAATATGATCCGCGTAAATTCAGGAATTCCGTTCTGGAAAAGGAAATGAAAGAGGTTTCACAGGAATGGTTCGCCATGAAAAAAAGCGGGGAGCTGGTATTCACCATGGGAAGCATCGGCTTTGAGAAGCCTATGGACCGCAGATATTTTTATGCAATTAATCCGGAAAATCAGGTAGAGGGCTTTATTGTTTTTGTTCCCTTTGCCGGAATGAACGGATATATGGCTGATGTAACAAGGCACCGGAGGAATGCAACCAGAGGGGTTATGGAGAAAATATTCTATGAAGCCATGATGGCCTTTAAGGAGGAAGGCATTGAATGGGGAAGCCTGGCAATGGCCTATGCCATTATAAGAATTCAAAATCCATCTGGAATCATGGATTATGCAAGGGCATTTTTTCGCAACAGCAGAAAGAAGACGGACAAGGACGATCCTGGGAATAATGAAAATCCTATTGCATAGATAGAAAAGATATGTTAGACTGACCTTATTACAAAGGTGTTGCGAAAGTGCGACGCCTTTTTTGTGTTTTATCGGGAGGCAAAGTCTCCCAAAAAATCAGGAGGCCAAGGCCTCCAAAAAATGTGGAGGCTTAGTGTATGGCAATTATGATGAAAAAGCTGTATAAGAACGGTACCTTTCTATATCAGATGAATCTTGTTGCCGGAAGAAATGGCCTCACGAATCTGGTACAATGGGTACACATCATAGAGGATATTAATGTAAGCGATTTCCTGCATGGGAAGGAGCTTGTATTTACTACGGGAATTTTAAACAATGAGGAAAACTGGCTGCTGGACTTTGCACATCGGTTATATGAAGCGGGAGTAAGTGCTTTTGTGGTCAATATCGGTCCCTATACCAAGGAAATACCGAAGGAAGTGATCGATTTTTGTGATGGAGTGAATATGCCGCTGTTTACAATTCCCTGGCAGACCCGGCTTGTGGATATGACGAGGGATTTTTGCCATAGGATTATGAATAATGACCATGTGGAGAACAGCATGGCAACCACGGTCAAGAATATCATATTCAAGGTGGGAGATCTGGAAACCCAGGTGCTTCAGATGGAACGCTACGGATACCAAAGGGACGGATATTTCTGCTTTATCAGCATATTTGCTGAGGATAAAAACAGCGCCCACGCTCAGGAGTACATGGACATTCTGGCAAACTATGCGGAGAAAACGGCGCGCAGTATACGGGAGCTGTTTATCTCCTTCACCTATAAGGAGGCCCTGATTTTGGTTCTGGTGGATTATAAGGATACCGATATCGAGAGCTTTGTAAAGGAATTCCTTAAGCTGGTGAAAAAGGATAAGACCCAGTATAATCTGCATATGGGAATCGGATCCAATCAGCAGGGACTCTACCATCTGGATAAGAACTTTGAGAATGCCTGCTCCGCCATGGAGATGGCAAAAAGGCGGGGAGAAACCTGCAGCTTCTATGACCGGCTGGACTTATATAAGGTATTGTACGCAGTCAGTGACAAATCAGTCCTGCGGAGCTATTATTATGACACCATCGGCAAGCTGGAGTCCTTCGACAGCAAGAACAATACGGAGCTGGTGAAGCTGCTTCGGACCTATTTTGAGAATAACGCAAGTCTTCAGCTGGTTTCGGAGAAGCTGTTCATCCATAGGAACACTGTGACGAACCAGCTTAAGAAGATAGAAAGCATTACGGGCTTTAATCCTCTGGAGCTGGAGGACCGGGTAAAGCTTTATATGGGCTTTTATATGAAGGATATTATGTAAGAACGGGTTATGCAACTGCACAATGATTATTGGGCGCATATCAATTGCTTTTATCACAGACCGTGTATATAATTACTTCTAAAATAAAACATAATCAAGGCAGCAAAGGAGCTTAGACAGTTCCCTTGCTGCCTGTATTATTAAAAGGAGGCAGATTGATATGCAGGGCGATGCAATCAAAAGCAAATTAAAGCAGTACAATTTACAGTCCTGGAGTAAGCAAAAGAACCTTAATCCCATTCCGGTAGAAAAAGCAGATGGTATCTATTTCTGGGATTATGACGGAGTTCGTTACTCTGACATGTCTTCCCAGCTGGTTAATATGAATCTGGGCTTTGGTAATAAGGCAATCGGTGATGCCATTAAGGAACAGGTTGACCAGTATTGCTATGTGGGACCTTCCTTTGGTGCCGCTTCCAGAGCAGAGCTTGCTGAAAAAATTATCAGCCTGATGCCGGAAAGCATGGGTAAGGTGTTCTTTACCAACGCAGGAGCAGAGTCTAATGAAAATGCCATTAAAATGGCAAGGATGTATACCGGAAGAAATAAGGTGTTCAGCCGTTACCGCAGCTATCATGGCAGCTCCTTCGGTTCGGGCAACTTAACCGGTGAGCCGAGAAGATATCCCCTTGAACCGGGCATTCCCGGATTTGTTAAATTTTTTGATCCCTATATCTACCGGGAGGCAATTGAATTTTCCTCTGAGGAAGAGGCTACCAAATATTATCTGACCAAGCTTGAGGAACAGCTCGTCTATGAAGGGGCGAATTCCGTGGCAGCCATTGTCCTGGAGACAATTACCGGCTCCAACGGTGTCATTATTCCGCCTAAGGGATATCTGCCCGGCGTAAGAAAGCTTTGTGACAAATACGGTATTATCATGGTATGTGATGAGGTAATGACAGGGTGGTGCCGTACCGGTAAGATGTTTGCCTTTGAAAATTTTGATATTGTGCCGGATATCGTAACCTTTGCCAAGGGTGTTACCTGCGGCTACGTTCCGTTGGGCGGAGTTGTTGTAAGTAAAAAAATCGCCGAATATTTTGATGATAATTTCCTGTCCTGCGGTTTGACCTACAGCGGACATCCCCTGGCCTGTGCTGCGGGTGTAGCCTGTGTGAATTATTATGAGGAAGCGGATATTCTGGGTAATGTGAATAAGGTTGGCAAGATTCTTGGAGAGAAGCTGGAAGCAATGAAGACAGCCCATCCCAGCGTAGGGGATGTCCGTTATATCGGTCTGTTCTCCGTCGTGGAGCTGGTGAAGAATAAGGCTACCAAGGAGCCCCTGGTGCCTTATGGAAAGGACCCGGAGGGAATTATGGGCAAAATCCTTGGCAAGCTCAAGTCGAGACAGTTCATGACCTATACCCATGAGAATATGATTATCGTTGCGCCTCCGCTTATCATAACAGAGGAACAGCTCACAGAAGAACTGTTCAAGCTGGATGAAGTGCTTTCTGAGGTGGATAAGGAATTCTTGTAAAAATATCAAGGCAAGATGTCTGTTAATATTGAAATATTTGATATGTTTTCTGCATTTAACGGCAATGACGGCATAAAATATTGAAAACTGTAAATATTTTTCCATTATGCAACTGCACATCAATAATTGTTAAAATGCACATTGCCAAACAAAATATTATCTGATAATATGAGACATCATAAAAATTCATATGCGAAGGAGCACTCGTTAAAAGCGTGTGCTCCTTTTTGCATTCAGAGTATTCTTACAAACCGGTATCCAGGTTAGTTTCAGGAGTGCTCTTCATAAGAAGGAGGAAGAGATATGGTGAAGAATTTATTTAAGAAATTAACGGCCTGCGCGATGGCGGCCACTTTGGTATTTTCAATGGTATTATTAACCGGCTGTGGCTCAAAGGCAGAAGAGGAACCGGATGCAACCCCCACAGCGGCTGCTGAGATTACAGAGGCAGCAGGTGACACAGATGCTGCGGTTACTCCGGAGGCGGAGGTCAGTGATACCCTGAAGAGAATTCGTGAAAAGGGAACCCTGGTGGTTGGTTCCTCAGGTGATGCACCATTTGCCTATATCGATCAGGATACCGGCGAATTCAAGGGTGTTGATGCAGAAATTATTAAAGAGGTTGCCAGCAGACTTGGCATTGAGAAGGTTGAGATGAAATTAATTCCTTTCTCAGAATTAATCCTGAACTTAAATTCCGGCAATATTGATATCATCTGCGACTGTATGTACATCAGGGCAGACCGTGCAGAGAAGGTATACTTCGGAGAAATTTGGTATACACAGGGCGGAGGACTCTTAGTTGGTGAAGACAGCGGATTGGATGGTGTTGATAATTTCGATCCCGCAAAAACGGTAATCGGTTATACACCTGGTACCGTATGGCAGACCACCGTAGAGGGCTGGGCAGAACAGGGACTGATTAAGGAAGCACGTGCAACCGGTGACCAGTCAGAATCAATCGTAGCTCTGCAGTATGGTAAAATCGATGGCTTCCTGACAGACTCCACTGTGCTTGAGAATTTATTTGCTAATTCCCCTGACACAGTTAAGGGCTTAAAGATGGCACCGAATTATGTGGATGATGAAACAGCAATCGGAAGAATTGCTCCTGCAGTTAATTTTGATGATATTCCTTTTATGAAGGAAGTTGATGCAGTAATAGTCCAGTTAAGAGACGAAGGCTTTATCGATCAGGTATTTACGGATTATGGTCTTGATCCCGCACTTCATATGATTACCAACGATCAAAGAACCCATGACATTAATACCAGAACAGAGTAAACTTCCATGCTTCATAGAGCACCACTACAGGAAGAAAAGTAAGGAAGCATAAGTAAACAAAAGGCTGTCTCAAAAGATTTATATTAAATTATAAGCTTGCATTTTGAGGCAGTCTTTTTATGAAAATTCATAGGTCGTTACAAATTGGGGATATAAGGAGGCTCATCATATGGCGCTACTGGAAACGAAGGGATTGCAAAAAAGTTTTGGCGAGCTTAAGGTGCTGAAGGATATCAATGTGTCAATTGACGAAGGTGAAGTTCTGGTTCTGATTGGACCCTCCGGTTCAGGAAAAAGTACCTTTCTAAGGTGCTTAAATCTTCTGGAACAGCCGACCGGCGGAGAGATCATCTATGACGGGCAGAACATTCTGAGACGTAAATTCAATGTAAGAAACTACAGAAAAAATGTAGGGATGTGTTTTCAGCGATTTAATCTGTTTCCCTTCAAAACGGTTTTGGATAATGTTACCTATGCCCCAATCCATAATTTGAAGAAAAGTAAGGCGGAGGCACAGGAAAAGGCAATGGAGCTGCTGGAGAAGGTGGGGCTTGCTGATAAAGCAAAGGCTTATCCGGAAACCCTCTCCGGCGGACAGCAGCAGCGGGTTGCGATTGCCCGTGCTCTGGCAATGAACCCGAAAATCATGCTTTTCGATGAACCGACCTCTGCCCTTGATCCGGAATTAGTAGGTGAAGTTCTTAAGGTTATGAAGCAGCTGGCGGAAGAGGGAATGACAATGGCAGTAGTGACCCATGAAATGGGTTTTGCAAAGGATGTTGCCAATAGGGTTATATTCATGGATTCCGGGTATGTGGTGGAAGAAGGCACTCCGGAGGATATCTTTACTAATCCGCAAAATGAAAGAACGAAGGCATTCCTGTCCCGAGTTCTGAATAAATAGAGCAGGAGGCAACGCATATGGATGTATTACAAAATCTTAACTTCCCCAAGGCAATACATGAATTACTGCCCAAGCTGTTAGGTGATGCATTAAAGATTGTAGTTCTTACCACATTAATCGGTTTCCTTTTTGCAATTGTATTTGGCTTTTTGCTGGCGATGGGCCGGATTTCAAAGAACAAGGCTCTGAACCGGATTATTATTATATTTCAGGAGTTTATCAGAGGAACTCCCCTCCTGGTACAGATGGTATATGTTTATTATGTGGTGCCCCTGTTGATTGAACTGGTGGTTACCCTGTGCGGAGTCAAGGATTTCAGATTCACCATGGCCTCGATGACGGCCGGTATCATTGGGCTTGGCATTAACTATGGTACTTATATATCCGAGGTAATCCGTTCCGCCATTCTTTCCATTGATCATGGACAAAAGGAAGCCGCCCTGGCACTGGGCTGTTCCCCCACCCAGGCAATGTTTGAGATTATCATTCCCCAAGCAGTGAAAAACTCCATTCCGGTATTCGGCAATTATTTGGTTATGATGGTAAAGGATACCTCCCTGATGGCTTATATTACGGCCCAGGAATTCCTCATGACGACCAAGGCCTATACCGCCCAAACCTTTCTTACCATTGAATCCTACACGATTGTAGCAGGTGTTTATCTGATCATCTGTATTCCGCTTGGATTTATTGTAAGAATGCTTGAGAAAAGGCTGAACAGGGGAAGACGTTAGTGCCGGATTAAGTGATATTACACAGGGTGGTGCCGGAAGGATACACATATATTGTGCTGATGCCCATATTTACGGGCTGGCAGCAGAATGGAGGTTAGCATGAATTATATCATAACAATTAGCAGAGAGTTTGGATGTAATGCGAGAGAAATTGCCCGCAATCTGGCGAGCAGACTGGGAATACCCTTCTATGATAAGGACCTGGTGGATTTGGCTGCGGAGAAGGCTGGTGTTAATGTAAGTGTAATCAAGGAATCGGATGAAGTAATGAATAATAAGCAGAACCGACTGTTTGATGAGTTCGGATATGGCTCCTCAACCACCTTTTTCTCGGAGAAGGCAATCAGCGCACAGGCAGCCGTTATCCGTGAGATAGCGGATAGGAATGAATCCTGTATCATGTTCGGACGCTGTGCAGACTATTTTCTAAGAGAATACCCGAATGTAGTAAGTGTATTCTTTTATGCTCCGATGGATAAGAGAATTCAGCATATTGCCGCAACCTACGGCCTTTCAGCCAAGAATGCGGAGAAGCTGGTTAAGAAGATTGATAAGCAGCGTCATAATTATTATAAGTATGTAACAGGCAAAAACCGTGGAGACAGACACGGCAAGCATGTAATGCTGGATGTCAGCTATTATGGCCTGGATGCAACTGTGGATATGCTTTATGAGGCGGTGCGAATAAGATTTTCAGAGGAAAGCAAGGGAAAGTATAAGTTTGGAAGCTTAAACAATCTGTAAAGAATTTGGGCAGAATGGAGAGTGCTATGGCATATCAATTTACAATACCGGGACGCGTGATCATTGGGAAAAATGCTTTGGAAGCCAGCGAGTCGGCAGTGAGGGAGCTTGGTAAAAAAGCCTTCATCGTCACCGGCAAAGTCGTTACAAAAACAGGTATGGTGAAAATCCTTACCGATTATTTAGAAAAATGGGAAATCGGTTATGAAATATTTAATGACATCACCGGGGAGCCTACGGTGGAAATGATTGAGGCCGGGGTAAAGGCATATAAGGAAACAGGCTGCGATTTTCTTGCCGCAATTGGCGGCGGAAGCCCTCTGGACAGTGCAAAGGCAATTGCCGCCATGACTGTACTGGGTGGAAAGATATCGGATTATATGGGAGTTGAGATGAAGGGGGATTTTCCTCCGATGGTTCTTATCCCGACGACAGCGGGTACCGGTTCGGAAACAACGAAATTTACGATTATAACAGATACAGAGAAGGATATTAAGATGCTGCTTAAGGGAGAGGCCCTGCTGCCCCGTGTTGCCATACTTGATCCCTCCTTTACCATGACGGCACCGCCGGATATTACGGCAGCCACCGGAATGGACGCATTAACCCATGCGGTAGAGTCCTATACCTCAAGAAAGGGCAATGACCTGACGGATATCTATGCATTATCGGCAATTAGGCGTATTTTCAAATATCTTCCGGCTGCCTACAGCAACGGAAGTGATGAAAAAGCAAGAGAAGAATTACAGCTTGCGGCTTACGAGGCAGGGGTCTGCATTAACAATGCCTCTGTGACCCTGGTACACGGAATGAGCCGGCCCATCGGCGCATTATTCCATGTTCCCCATGGAATCTCCAATGCGATGCTGATTAAGGAATGCTTATCCTATGTATTGGATGGGTGCTATGAAAGGTTCGCACAGATTGCAAGAACCATCGGTGCGGCAGCGGAGGATACTGATGATAAGGAGGCTTCCGGGAGCTTTTTAACAGAGCTGGAGAAGCTTTGCAGGCATTGTAACATTCCTACCCTTGCCCAGTACGGGATTAAGAAGGAAGCTTTTGAAGCGGTGATAGATAAGATGGCAGGCGATGCAATGGCAAGCGGAAGTCCTTCCAATACAATTAAAACAGTCGGCAAAGAGGATTTGGTCAAAATCTACCACAGGCTTTGGTAACTGAATAGGAACACACCTATACAACGGCGTAAGGCAAGCAGCTTTACGCCGTTTTGTGCTTGTCCCCAACGGGGACAATTCACCCAACGGGGACAATTTACCCAACAGAAGGGGGGCTTTTATATGGAAACATTGCAGCAGTTTGATTTTGAAGAAACACAAGCAAACAGAAATGAAGTGGAAATAAAGATTGAGAATCTGGGAGTCAGCTTTCCGGATAAGGAAGGCGGGGCCCCGGTGGTTGCCCTGCAAAATATTAATCTTGAAATTATGCAGGGAGAATTCATCTCGCTGGTGGGACCGTCAGGCTGCGGAAAAACCACATTGCTTCGTACTATTGCCGATTTACAGCAGCCAACCGGCGGCAGTATTTCCGTAAGAGGGCAGTCCCCAAGAGAGATCAGGCTTCAGAAGAAATACGGCATCGTATTCCAGAATCCTGTTTTACTGGACTGGAGAACCGTAAGAAGAAACGTATGCATGCCCATGGAGATGATGGGAATTCCCAAGAGGGACAGAACGGCAAGGGTAACAAAGATGCTGGAGCTGGTAGGCCTGATGGAATTCGGTAAGAAATATCCCCACGAGTTAAGCGGCGGTATGCAGCAAAGGGTGGGAATTGCAAGAGCGCTGGCAATCAAGCCGGAGATTCTGCTGATGGATGAGCCCTTCTCTGCGCTGGATGAATTCACAAAGGAAAAGCTCCATGTGGATTTACTTCGGATATGGAAGAAGACAAATAAGACGATTTTATTCGTAACACATAATATTCAGGAAGCAGTATTTCTATCGGATCGGGTAGTGGTATTATCCCCCCATCCGGGCAGAGTATCGGCGGTGGTGGATATTACCCTTGACAGACCCAGGGATTTATCCATCCGGAGTACCCCGGAATTCAATGCCCTGGTCACAAGAGTAAGAAGCAGCTTCGAGAGCTTATAGTTTGGAGGATGTGTATGGATAAAGTGAAAAAGGCCCTCACCTCGAATAGAATGGTAACCTTTGTCTGGGTATTGGGACTGATCGGTATCTGGGAAATCGGAGCCTCCGTCATAGAGAAGTCAAAGCGTACACCGGAAAATGTTCTCCCCCATCTGTATCAGATCTTAGAATCCGTAATCAGTGACAAGCTGGTCAACAGTACGCAGACAGCATTACAGATTGTGTTAAGCAATGCGGGTATTACCCTGTTTCGGGCAGGCATCGGTTTTATCATCGGTATCCTGATCGGCTTTATTTTAGCCCTGCTGATGAGCCTGGTTACAGCCCTGGAGAAAATGTTCTTTCCTTATCTGATGATTATCCAGATGATACCGATTCTTGGTATGGCACCGATCATACTCGCAATTACGAAGGATATCAATAACAGCCGTATTGTAATAGCGGCAATCCTGACCTTTTATCCCGTCGCCACCAACACCCTGGCAGGCTTTAAATCGGTGGAGCGGGAAAAGCACGAGCTGATGTATTCCTATGCGGCTACGAAATACCAGGTATATCGAAAGCTGTTAATCCCGGCCTCCATGCCGTATTTCTTTACCGGGCTTAAGATATCGGCGCCGATGGCAATCACGGCCTCCATCCTGGTGGATACGCTTCAGGGAGGCGGCGGACTTGGCTGTATGCTTTCCCAGTCCTTAAAGCATGCAATGTCCATCTATGTATTCTGGCAGATTGTATTCCTTAGCGCGGTTATCGGCATTTTAAGCTACTATCTGATGGCAGTGATTGAGAAAATTCTCTCACCGTATAAGCGCGGTACTAAGGGTGGGAAGAAGGGGAGGATTGATGGAAATGAAGAAGCGAATCAGACTTAAGCAGCAGACCATATCAACAATTCTGTATCCGGTACTCTTTGGCGTGCTGATTGCAATACTTTGGCAGACGCAGCTTTTGCATAAGCTGATCGGAGCGGATACCTTCACCCTGCCGCTCCCGGGACGGATTTTCAGAATCATATCCGATAATGTGCCTGGGATTTTACTCAATGTCAGGGCAACGGTAATCGTAGCAATCGGTGGCCTGATCCTGGGTTCCCTGTTTGGATACCTGCTGGCAATTATTGCAGCTACCTTTCCAAAATGGGGAGTCGGAGGTCTTACCATTGTATCAGCCTTTAATGCAATACCGATTATAGCCGTTGCACCGATTTTGAATAACCTGACCAAGGATTTCAGCAAGGACCCGAATATCCGGAGCATGCTGGCGAAGATGCTCGTTGTTATGATTACCTGTACGGTAGCCATGAGCATTAATGCATACCGGGGCTTTACGGAATTAAAGCCCTTTGCCCTGGATTTGTTCAAATCCTATGCAGCCAGTAAGACAACGATATTTCTAAAGCTTCGGATTCCCAACAGTGTACCCTTCATCTTTACAGCACTGCGGGTCAGTGTTCCGGGATGTGTGATCAGTGCTCTGGTTAGTGAATATTTTGCGGAATATATCGTCGGAGTTGGTCGTCAGATCAGAGAGAACATCGTTCTGGCGCAATATGCAACTGCATGGGCCTATATCACGGTAGCCTGTGCCATTGGTATTATCATGTATGTAATTCTTCTGATTTCAGAGGGTATTTTGTTGAAGGGACGCAGGTAGAGTCTTTGCTGCACTCACAAAAAACACGTCGCGTTTGTCACCTGTGAACAGTAACCGCGAAGCTTCAACTTGATATATATTAACAATGTGTAAAACAACAAGGGAGGAGAAATCCTTCCTAACAAAACAAGGGAGGAGAAATCCTCCTACAAAACAAGGAGGATTGGATTTATGAAAAAATTAGCAAAGCTTTGCTCACTTTTACTTACGCTAACCCTGATACTCTCCATGCTGACTGCATGCGGCAGTAAAAAGGATGAGGGAACGAATGAAACTGTTACTAAAGCGCCGGAAGCCACAGAGGCAGCCACCGACGATGCCTCCGCAGAAGATGCCGGACCCTACTACGCTGCAGATGCAACAGTTGAAAGTATTGTGGTTGATGCGGCAACCAAAGGCCAGGTAGGCAACTGGGGACTTGGCAATGAATATGAAATTCAGGCTCTTCTATCCAAGTACGGCCAGCCCACAACCTACTTAAGCCAGGCCTTTGATATGGACGGCTTTGATGATGACTCCATTCTGCTTGCCTCCGCGATGACCTATAATGAGCTGGGGCTGGTAAAGAACAGCTATGACGGCGGCTATGGCTATGAAGATACAGTAAAATACATCGATATGAATGACGAAGGCGTTGCAATGCTGGAGGATAATATTTTCTGCACCAAGGCCTTTGCCGAGAAAAACCCCGAGACAGTGAGAGCATTCATCTATGCCTCCATGAAGGGCTGGGAATATGCCTGCGCTAATCCTGAGGAGGCAGCCGAGATCGTATTCAAATACGGTTCCTCCGTATCCGCAGACCATCAGGCCTATATGGCTTCCGAGGTAAAGAAGCTGGTTGAAACCGATACAACGGGTGCAACCGTAACCGATTACGGCAAGATGGATGATACCGCTTTGCAGCAGACGCTTGATCTTGCCAAGACCTATATTAAGTTGGCGGATTCAGTGGCAGCAGATAAATTACAGACGCTCACCCTGGATGATATCAGAAATGCATCCTACTGGACAGCAGCCGAAGGCTCCGACGGAAAATTCTCACCTGAAAAGACCGATGTGTCCATCCAGTTAAAATGGCTGCCTCAGGCACAGTTCATGGGCTACTATGTGGCGCTGGATAAGGGCTATTACACAGAGGTGGGCTTGAATGTTGAAATTGTTCAGGGTGGCGGAGAGATCTCCGAAACCACGGCAGTTAACAATGAACAGGTTGATTTCGGTGTAACCTGGGTATCCAACCTGATTGCAGCAAATGCAGGCGGTATGGATTTGGTAGAAGTATCCCAGGTATTCCAAAGATCCGGCCTTGTACTTGTTTATAAGATCAATGAATAATTACGCCGACTGACAGAAATTGTTTCCTTATAGAAGACTGCCGCAAGGCACTTCCCTATGCAGAGCCATAGGGCAGGTAATACTGTTTTGCGGCAGCCTTTTCCCCAAAGAAGCAGCCTTCTGACTGATTTATAATATTCAAGCAGTATCACAAGCAAAGCTTGTGATATGCATGGGTGTAAGTTGTAAAAACAGATTGGGAAACGAATCACCGTAAGGTGGCGGATTGGAGGTATTTATGGATTTATTAATTAAGAATGGAACAATTGTTACAGCAAAAGAAAGCTATACAGCAGACATAGCAGTCGAGAATGAAAAAATCGTATGTATCGGAACAAACCTTGATTTCGATGCAAAGCAGGTGATTGATGCAACCGGCAAGCTGGTGCTGCCGGGAGCCATTGACGCCCATACCCATCTGGCCATGCCCTTTGGCGGAACCGTATCGGCGGACAGCTATCTTGCCGGTACCAGGGCCGGAGCCTGCGGCGGTGTAACCACGGTATTTGACTATCCCATGCAGCGCAAGGGCAAGGGGATTTTAGAGACAATTAAAGCAAGAAAGGAGATGTGTGACCCTGAGGCATGCATCGACTATGCTTTTCATTGCTGCATCACCGATTTAAACGACGGAACCCTGTTAGAGGAGTTTGAAGAAGCCGTAGCCTTCGGTATTACCAGCTTTAAATGCTTCCTTGTTTATAAAAAGGAAGGCATGATGGTGGATGATGCAACCCTGATTAAGGTTTTGCTGAAGGCCAAGGAAACAGGTGCAATTACCAATATTCACGCAGAAAATCCGGATGTTATTGATCTGAATATAGAGAAGTTTTTAAAGGAGGGAAAAACCTCCCCCTGGTACCATTACCTTAGCAGACCGGAATTTGTCGAGGCTGAGGCAGATAAAAGAGCCGTTCACTGGGCAAAGTCGGTGGATGCACCGCTATATATTGTTCACATGGCTGATAAGGAGGGGCTGGAAGCTGCGGTGGAAGCCAAGCTGGCAGGCCATCCGATTTATATTGAGACCTGTCCACAGTACCTGGAATTTACCTGCGAGGTCTATAAAAGGGAGGATGGAAGGAATTTTGTATGCTCCCCTCCGATGAAGGCACAGGAAAGCCAGGATGCCTTATGGGATGCAATCAGGAAGGGGACGATTGATACGGTTGCAACCGATCATTGTCCGTTCCAGAGCTATGAGAAGGACTGGGGCAAGGATGATTTTACTAAGATACCCAACGGCTGCGCGGGGATTGAAAACCTTTATCCCTATATGCTCTCCGCCGCCAATGAAGGAAGAATTACCTTCAACCGTGCCGTAGAGCTTTGCGCCACCAATCCGGCCAAAATCTTCGGCTGTGCCGACAAGGGTTCCCTGACCGCAGGCAAAGATGCGGATATTGTAATCTATGACCCGGATAAGGAATTCACCGTATCGGTAAGCAATATGCATTCCGATTATGACCATACGATATGGGAGGGCAAGAAGCTTCATGGATATCCGGTTCAGACCTATGTGAGAGGAAGGCTGGTTTATGACAATGGGGATTTTGTCGGAGAGCCGGGCTATGGTAAATTTATTAAGCGGTTACCGAGAAAATAAAGGGCAGAGGGGAGACAGTGAGATGAGTGATTTTGCATATAGAGACATGATACTGACTGAGGAAGCGGGCGGATGCCTGCTATGCAACGAGGCTCCCTGTACAAAGGCCTGTCCTTACGGCCTGCCGATTGATAAAATTATAAGATCACTGCGTTTTGAGAACTGGCAGGGAGCGGCAGGAAGAATTCCGAAGGAATTGCCCTGCTCCGGCTGTGAAGCAAAGCCCTGCATGGAAAAATGTCTGAAGGCAAGGATTAACCGGCCGGTTCAGATTGATGAGGTGATGAAAGACCTGTCAGCCCTCGAGAGGGTAAGGCCTAAGGAGGCAGACCTATCTATTGAATTTTGCGGGGTGCAATGTGAGAATCCATTTTTTCTTTCGTCCTCCGTTGTAGGAAGCAATTATGAAATGGTTGCAAAAGCATTTGAAATGGGTTGGGCCGGAGTTGCCTTTAAGACGATTGGAATCCTTGTGCCCAAGGAAGTATCTCCAAGATTTGACGCACTTCGGAAGGAAAATGTACCTTTTGTGGGCTTTAAGAACATCGAGCAGATTTCGGACCATACCCTGGAGGAAAATCTGGAATATTTAAAGCAATTGAAGAAGGATTACCCGGATAAAATTATTGTGGCTTCCATCATGGGACAAAATGAAGAGGAATGGACCTATCTTGCAAGGCTTATGACACAGGTTGGCTCGGACATCATCGAATGTAACTTCTCCTGTCCTCATATGGCGGCGGATGGCCTGGGCTCCGATGTCGGTCAGAATCCGGAGCTGGTTGCGGCCTATACCAGGGCGGTAAGAAAGGGGACACATCTTCCGATTCTGGCTAAAATGACGCCAAATATCGGAAATATGGAGCTGCCGGCAATCGCCGCAATCGAAGCGGGAGCGGACGGTATAGCGGCAATCAACACGATAAAGAGTATTATGAATATAAATCTGGAGAGCTTTTCCTCGGGCCCTGATGTGGAGGGAAAAACCAGTGTCGGAGGTTATTCCGGCAAAGCGGTAAAGCCCATTGCACTTCGTTTTATCCAGTCCCTGAAAAGCTGTGACAGGCTGGCCGGAGTACCTCTCAGCGGCATGGGAGGGATTGAGACCTGGAGGGATGCGGCGGAATTTCTGGCCCTTGGCTGTGAGAATATCCAGGTAACTACCTCGGTGATGCAGTATGGCTACCGGGTAATTGACGATATGATTGAGGGAATGAAATTGTACTTAAGTTCTCATGGGTATAAGAGCATTTCGGAGAT
Organism: Bacillota bacterium; assembly: GCA_023407175.1. The sequence goes on along the minus strand of JAEYMU010000012.1, from coordinate 269,708 downwards.
TGTGGGTGCTGCCCTTGGAAATATCATTCCTGCCGATCATTTAGACAGGGATAGCATTTGCTTTCCAAGGTTTGACAGACAAAAATGTGTGGGCTGCGGGCGCTGCTATCTTTCCTGCTATGACGGCGGGCATCAGGCTCTTAGGCAGGAGACGGGCACCGGAAAACCGATTATGGACGCTGCCAAATGTGTGGGCTGTCATCTGTGTGTTACAGTCTGTCCGGTCCAGGCAATCTCCCAGGGAACCAGAGTGAAAAAGAGGCAGATATCAGAAAAGGTTTCTTAAAACGATAGAAGCAAGGAGGTTATGGCTATGGCATCATGCAGTTTGGAACGATTAGAGGATAAAATAAAAACATTCAGTAAATTCGGAGATACCGGAAGAGGAGGTATCACAAGACTTTCCCTGTCAGCGGAGGCCCTTGCAGCCCGAGCTGAATTTAAAAAGCGGATGGAGGCTCTTGGAGCAACGGTAATAACCGATGATATGGCAAATATGTATGCGACCATCCCCGGAAGCGAGGATTTACCGGCGATTCTGTCAGGCTCCCATCTGGATTCGGTAAGACAGGGCGGCAATTATGACGGCGTGCTGGGAGTACTTACGGCGATGGAAGCGGTTGAAACAATTGTAAAGGAGAATATCCCCCACAGACATCCCATCACAGTCGTAGTGTGGACAAATGAAGAGGGCGCCCGTTTTGAACCGGCAATGATGTCCTCAGGAGTGATCTGCGGTAAATTTGACAAGGCAAAAATGCTGGCATCAGAGGCAAAGGATATACCGGGCTATACCTTCGGTGAGGCACTTGAGGCAAGCGGGTACCGGGGTGAGGAAGAAAACCGGATGAATCCAGATAGAACAGCGGCGCTTGTGGAATTGCATATCGAGCAAGGTCCGGTACTGGAAACTGAGGGCTATGATATCGGAGTCGTAGAGGGTGTCTGCGGGATGATCAACTTTGAATTTACCTTCCTGGGTCAGGCGGGGCATGCAGGAACCACACCGATGAAATACAGAAAGGATGCCTTGTATGCGGCCGTTAAGACAATCCAGTACCTGCACGATGAGCTGGATGAGCTGGACAGTAAGCTGGTTTATACCACCGGCAAGATTTCCTGCCACCCCAATATTCATACCATTATACCGGATGAGGTCAGGTTTACACTGGATGCCAGACATCAGGACCCGGAGGTAATTAAGCAGGTGCTCGCCATCATAAATAAGATACCGGCAGAGGCCTTGAAATGTAAGGTGAGCTATGCAGAGGCCTGGTCACGCAAGACGGTTACCTATACCGCGGAGCTGGTGGACTATGTAGAGAAAAGTGCGAAGGAGCTGGGGTATTCCAACCGCAGGATATACAGCGGTCCCGGACATGACGCACAGTTTATGATAGATGTAATTCCGACAACAATGATTTTTGTTCCCAGTGTCGGCGGGCACAGTCATTGTGAAATTGAGTATACACCCGTGGAAAACTGCCTAAAGGGAGCCAATGTATTATTAAAAACCCTCCTTTATATTGACAGGCAGTAATCCGCACTGTCCCGGCAGCAATTATTATGCCGGAATGAAAATTTAGCTTATATCTCCCAATTTGATATTTGTTAACGACGTGGAAAGAGAGAAGGCCTTCGGGTTTTCTCTCTTTTCATGTGATAGCAAAGCGTAATAGGAGAAAGGTAGCATTGTTATAAATATCAGAAACTTTATTACGAATAGAAGAGTTCAGTAAAAAGAGAACGAATACTATGTATTTGGTCATTTTCAAATGTGTTATTTTGGTTTATCATAAGTGTAAGATAATGCAAATTCGGAATATATGGCATGTGAAAAATCTTTTTAGGGAGGTAAGGATGATGTTAGGTTTTAGTCTATTAGGAGGCTTCTGTATCATTATGGGCCTTGTGATTATCAAAATGCAGCTTGTGAAAGCAGCTGCCCGTTATGCCCATGTGAAGCCTGAAGATGCTAAGGCATTCACCAGATTAGTGGGAGCCACATTGATTGGGATTGGATTGGCATTTCTTGGTTTAAGTATTTTCACTTTATTGAAGCTTATTTTGTTAGGAAAAGTCTCATTTGCAATATTTTTCATCATATCGCTGGCAATATATATCCGTGCACAATCTAAATATAACTGATATTTGGCAAAGCCTTCAGCAGCATTTGACTGAGGGTTAAGGATGCAGTAAACGAGTTTGTGCTATTGAGCCGGAAAAAATAAGAAGATTATAAAAAATTTTCTTGTAACCTGCCATTATTCGTCATATAATTAGAAAAAATAGTATAGTCGCATGTTGGGGAGGTTACTGGTTTGAATAAAAATATTTATAATTTAAAAAAGGCAGATTTGTTATGTGTATGTGTAATTCTTGTGGTAGGTCTGTTAACGGTTATCTATAATTTTACAAGCAAAAATGCTTCGGAAGGCTTTCAGCTGTCCATCCCTGTTTTCGTGGCAGCAATTGTTGTGATTGGAATTTATTTTATTCCGATTCCAAGCCGGGTTAAGGGCTTTATCTACAGCATCCTTATATTTGCAGCAGCAATTTCCTCTCTGGCGCAGGACCCTACAGATCAGGGGACCTTATATACAATAGCGGCCTCCATCGTGGTTCTGTGTTTATATTATTCTTCAAAGCTTTTGGTGTTCTTTGCAGTTATTGTGAATGCAACGTACTTTGTTTTCTATTTTACCAACGGCGAGGTTCTCTTTGGAAGAGAACGTCCCATCAGCTTTCTTTTATCTACTTTATTAATAATAGATGCGATTTTTTTGGTCCTTTATTTTTCGAACCGGTGGGGCAATGAAATTATCAGAAAGGCTGCAAAGAAGGAAGAGGAAGTAAATGAGCTGCTTGCCAAGATGCAAGCTGCATTTCAAAAGGTAGAAGAATCCTCCGGCGCACTGAACACGAATGTGGCCACACTTGATCAGAACATAGATTCCATTGTAAAGTCAAGTAAAGAGACGGCACAGACGATGAATGAAATAGCCAAGGGAACTGAGCAGCAGGCGGAAAGTATTTATAATATCAATTCGAACATGGCGGAGGCCATTAATGAGGTAAATAAAACCAAGGAAGTATCGGAAAAAATAACGTCCAATTCCGGTGTGATTTTAAAAAAGGTTTCCAGGGGTACGGAAAGAATTAACACCATGATGGAACAAATGAAAACGATCAATCAGGCGGTAAGTGCAGCCACCTCAACCGTAAATGTACTTCAGACCAATATTGAGCAGATTAATGGCTTTCTGGAGGGGATTACCCAGATTTCAGAACAGACTAATTTGCTTTCCCTCAATGCGTCCATAGAGTCGGCAAGAGCCGGAGAGCATGGAAAGGGCTTTGCCGTTGTTGCCGGAGAAGTAGGAAAGCTTGCCGTACAGAGCGCTCAGACGGCAAAGAGCATACAGGAAATTACCGGTATCATATCCCAGAATTCTGCGGCGGCTGTTGAGAAGGTGAATCAGGGTGAAAAGGCAGTGGAAGCAGGCAATATCGCGCTTGGCAGAGTCGGCGATTATTTTAGAGATGTTGAGAATACAATTCACGAGACCTTCCAGCTTCTGGAAGAGGAAAATCAAATGATTATGAAAATTCTTGAACAGTTCCTACAGGTTCAGGAGAGAATTGAGAATATTGCAAGCATCTCACAGGAGCATACTGCCTCTAATGAGGAAATTCTGGCGACAATTGAAAGTGAGAATAATGACATTCTTGCTGTAAAGACTTCTATTCAGGAAATCCAGAAGCTGTCCGGCGTATTGAATGAAATGCTGCATAGCTAGAATACACAAAAAATAAATTTAAATAATGACAGACGGCGGGAAGGCTGCCTGCGGATTAGGCTAGAGTGGTAATCCGGCGGCAGTTTTCCCGCTTTTTATACAGATTAAAAATATAATTTTCTACCTGCATTCTATAATTTAATACCAAGAAACCTATACTATTACATGGTATAATGTCCACGATAAGCAGATTAGTCCATGGAATTCAGGGCATTGATCCAGCTTGCTTGAAGCAATGTCATGATTTAGAGGTAAGGAATGAGGCAGATAAACAGCGAAAAAGTACATGTTCCATATGAATTCCAAAATGCTCCGGTCCCCGGAGGCGGTTTTGTTACAGGTTTCATCTTTCACCCGAGGGAAAAGAATATTCTGTATGCCCGCACGGATATCGGAGGTATCTACCGTTATGATTATGCAAATAAAACCTGGGATTCCCTAATAGATCACGTAAAGGCTATGGAAAAATGGAAGACCTATCCGTTATCCATTGCCCTCGACCCGGCAAGTCCAAGCCTGCTGTATGCGGTGGCGGGGGATGCGAAAGAGCATAATTACCTGTGCCGGTCCAAGGATTATGGGGAACATTTTGAATACTATAAAGTACCGGCCAAAATCCATGGCAATGCCCCTGGAAGAGGAACCGGGGAAAGGTTGATGGTCGATCCGCACAATCCGGCAATTCTGTATTTTGCTTCTCAGACAGATGGTTTATTAATTTCTGAGGATTATGGAGAAAGCTTTCGAAAGCTTCCCGTAATACCTGAAGGAGGCAGGGAGGAGCTTAATCTGGCCTTTCTCTGGCTGGACTGCCGGTCCGCATCGGAGGGACGCTGTCAGACAATCCTTGTATCAACCTCAGGGCAGGAGAATTCGCCGAGGGAGGGTATCCGCGGCGGCAGCCTTTATATCTCACGGGATGCAGGAAAGAGTTTTCGGCTGCTTGACGGGCAGCCAACCGGGCTTCATTCCAGAGAATATCCGGGCTTTGTGGGCCAGCGGGCGGACTTTTCCGGTAATTATCTCTTTATAACGATGACAGCGACGGCCAAACCGCTATCTGCCTGGTCGGGATATGCCTGTGATGCCGGAGGAAGCGGACATGGATGTATTCTGCGGTATGAGCTGACCGAAGCAGGAGAGATAAGAGACGTTACCTTTGTAACCCCTGATTTAACCTTCATGGGCGGAGGAAGGGAAGCAGTCAGTGAGATAACCGGTTTTGGCGGGATTGCAGCAGTTGCGGGAGCACCCGGCCATCTGATCTGTTCCACCCAGTGCAGCAGCGGGGAGGAGGCCGTATTATATACTACCGATTACGGTATAAACTGGTTCCCCATTCTGTATGACCTAAGCATAGGGAATATGGACTTCACCGGGGTGCCTTATATGAAGCCGGAATATAATAATCAACAAAACCTTATTCACTGGCTTTCGGATATTAAAACCGATCCCTTTGATTCTGAACGGGCAGTATTCAATACAGGCACCGGAATTTTCATGACAGAGAATCTGACAGACGCCCTGGGAGGAAAGCCGGTTGTCTGGAAGGCCTCCTGCAGCGGACTGGAGGAAACCGTTCATATGCGGGTATATAGTCCGCCCAAGGGCATGGTACAATTAATTGACCTGATTGGGGATTTGGGCGGCTTTGCCTTTACCGACTTAACCAGACCGGCGGAGAATTCCTTCGCAGATGAGAACAACCAGCGTTATATTACCTGCATGAACGCTGATTATCCCGATGAACAACCGAATCTGGTGGCAGTGACGGCCCGGGGGAATTGGAAGGCTAAGACCACCGGGGGTATTATCTGGTCGGAGGATCAGTGCAGGACCTGGCGGAGGCTGTCTGATCCGGTGGGTATTTCACCGGAGCTGGACCGGTTGATAGAGGCCATTCATCGGCCGAACACCAATCCCGGCTGGGTTGCAGTATCAGCGGATGTAAAAACGGTGGTTTGGTGTGTTGCAGACCGTTTTAGCCTGCCGTATACGGTGGTTGTTTATACGGAGAATCTGGGAGCTTCCTGGGACAGGGTAAAGCTGTTTGATTGCAAGGGGCAGGAATATAGCTGTGAGGCGGGAACTCTTAAGGTGTTTTCAGATCGTGTGGATCCGGAGGTTTTTTATGCCTTTGGTCAGAATTCAGATATGTTCATCAGTACGGACCGGGCCAGGAGCTTTTGTCAGATTGCCGTACCTGCGGAGTTTCCCAGGCTTGACCTTGGTATAATCGAGCGGTATCCCCGTGTAGAAATAAGGGCCCAGTCGGGAAAATGCGGGGTCATCTGGATGGCTATGGCCGAGGGAGGACTTTGGAGGCTGGAGTTTCATAAAGAAGAAAAGTATGCTGTCTTTCAGCAGATTTTGCAGGAAGGAGAGGCAGCCTTCTGTCAGGGTATGGGTAAGGCGGCACCGGACAGCAGCTATGATACCCTATATATCAGCGGCATCATAGGCGGCAATTATGGCTTTTACCGTTCTCTCGACGAGGGCAGTACGTGGCAGAGGATCAACCGTGAGGATCAAATGTACGGTGAGATTATCAGCATATCAGGGGACCCCCGTCGTTTTGGCCGGGTATATATTGCAACAGGCTCCAGGGGAGTGCTGTGGGGAGAGCCGGAGGTATCATAAGAAAATAGATTCGCTTACTTTGCGATAGAATGGAGGAATTTATATGAGATACGAAATAAAAGACAATCGGTTAGTGGCAATGGAAGGAGAGCAGACCATCTGGATTGAGCCCTGGGGAGAAAATTCTCTTCGTGTCAGGATGACGAAGGAAGCAAATATGGATGGGAACGACTGGGCGTTGACCGAGGTTCCCGCTTTGTTAAAGGCCAGGATCTCAATTGATGAGGTCGAGGTGCTGGAGCCCTGGCACAGGAACCAGCCCCAGGAGCACATGCAAAAATGTACGGTTGCCAGCATAACGAACGGAGATATCACGGCCAAGTTCAATATCGAAGGCTGGTTAAGCTTCGAAAACTCCAAAGGAGAGCTCCTGACAGCAGAATATTGGAGAAACCGTGCCAGAATTGACCGCTATTGTGTTCCCATCGGGGTTGGTGCAAGAGAATTAAAGCCGATTACCGGTACCTCGGATTATAAGTTAACAGCACGCTTTGAGGCCTTTGAAGGAGAAAAAATCTTCGGCATGGGCCAGTACCAGGAGGGCAATCTGAATAAGAAGGGGGCAATTCTGGAGCTTGCCCAAAGAAACTCCCAGGCAAGTGTTCCATTTCTTGTTTCAAATCGCGGCTATGGCTTTTTGTGGAATAATCCGGCCATTGGCACCGCCTGCTTTGGGACAAATAAGACCGAGTGGGTGGCAGAAAGCACGAAGAAGCTGGATTATTGGATTACGGCGGGGGATTCACCGGCACAGATTGTGGAGCAGTATACAAGCGTAACCGGCAGGGCTCCGATGATGCCGGAATATGGACTTGGCTTCTGGCAGTGTAAGCTGCGTTACCGTAACCAGGAGGAGCTGCTTGCCGTAGCACGTGAGCATAAGCGCCGCGGACTTCCGATGGATGTCATCGTAATCGATTTCTTCCACTGGACAAAACAGGGGGATTTTAAATTTGATCCAGTTGATTGGCCGGACCCGGAGGCGATGATTGAGGAACTGAAAAGTCTTGGCATAGAGCTTATGGTTTCCGTATGGCCTACCATAGATGCTGCTTCTGAAAACAGGGCTAAGATGGCGTCAGAGGGAATGCTTGTGAAATTTGACCGGGGACTTGGCATCAACATGAACTGGATGGGAGAGACGGCCTTCTTTGATGCCACCCATCCCGGAGCCAGAGAATTTGTATGGAAGCGCTGCAAGGAGAATTATTTTAATAAAGGGGTTAAAATTTTCTGGCTGGATGAAGCAGAACCGGAATACGGACCCTATGATTTTGATATCTACCGCTATTATCAGGGGCCTGCCCTGCAATGCAGCAATTTATATCCGGCGATGTATGCCAAGGCCTTCTATGACGGAATGAAGGCGGAGGGTATGGAGAACATCGTGAATCTGGTTCGTTGTGTCTGGGCGGGAAGCCAGCGCTACGGTGCATTGGCCTGGTCCGGAGATATCGCCTCCACCTTCCGTTCCTTAAGAGAACAGCTCCAGGCCGGACTGAATGTAGGACTTGCCGGTATTCCCTGGTGGACTACTGACATCGGTGGTTTTCTCGGCGGGGATATCACGGATGAGAAATTCCATGAGCTGTTGATCCGCTGGTTCGAATGGAGCGTGTTCTGTCCGGTAACCAGGCTGCACGGCGAGCGCCCTCCGTTCTATCCTCTGGAAGAAGAGTTTCGTAACGGAGTCCGCCAGTTTTCCTCGGGACAGGATAATGAGGTGTGGAGCTTTGGGGAGAAGAATACGAAGATACTTTCCGATTACTTATTCCTGAGAGAACGTCTGCGTCCCTACACCAGAAAGCTGATGCAGGAAGCACATGAGAAGGGCTCCCCGCTGATGAGAGCCATGTTCTATGAATTTCCGGAGGATAAGACCTGCTGGGAGCTGACCGACCAGTATATGTTTGGTCCGGAGCTGCTTGTGGCACCTGTTATGGAGGAAGGAGTACGTGAAAGAAGCGTATATCTGCCTACCGGAGCTGTTTGGATCAATGCTTATACGGGCGAGGAGCTGGAGGGTGGACAGACAGTTACCGTTGCCGCACCCCTTGAGATGATACCGGTATTTACAAGGAAGGGCTTTGCAATTAAAATATATGAATAGAAATAAGACAACCCGGGAGAGCAGAGTAAAATTAATGTGCGCATTGTCTTGTAAAAAGGGCAATGAGCAGCGCAGAAACGAGGGAAAGGTATGATGAGAAATCCAGAGCAGACGATAGGTAATATGATTGATAAGCAAAAGCTTGCTTATATCAGTTCAGTTGATTCCGAGGGCTTTCCGAATCTAAAGGCAATGCTGGCACCGCGGGTGAGAGAAGGGATAAAGCATTTTTACTTTACGACAAATACCTCCTCTATGAGAGTTGCACAGTACAGGGAAAACCAGAAGGCCAGTATTTATTTTAGCGACAGCCGGTTCTACCGGGGCGTTATGCTAAAGGGAACGATGGAGGTTTTAGAGGATGCCGCCTCCAGGGAAATGATCTGGCAGGAGGGTGATACCTTATATTATCCTCTTGGAGTAACCGATCCGGACTACTGTGTCCTGCATTTTACCGCACAATCGGGAAGGTATTACAGCAGCTTCAAGTCAGAGAACTTTTCTGTGGATTAGAAGGAAAGTGTCGCTGTATGACAATAGAAACAGGAATTTATGAAGGCTATGACTTTTGTCATAGCTTTTTCTATCTTTTGTCACTTAGCTCCCAGCCTCTTCTCTGCTATACTGTATTCATAACAAAGAGGTGCAGGAGGATAAATTCCTCCTTAAAAATCAAGGGAGGAGAATTCCTCCTACAAATCAAGGAGGAATTGAGATTTTGAGCGAGGTAATATTAAAATTAGAGGGACTGACCAAAAAATATGACAATAAGCCGGTGGTTGACCATATCAATCTTGAGATTAAGAAAGCTGAGATCTTCGGGCTCTTAGGTCCTAATGGTGCCGGCAAGAGTACAACGATGAATATGGTATGCTCCCTGGTGAAGCCTACGGCCGGCAAGGTAGAGCTGTTTGGCCATGACAGCAGGACGGAGATGAAGAAGGTGAAGGCAAAGCTGGGCTATATCCCCCAGGAGCTGGCGATTCACGGGAACTTGAAGGCTTGGGAGAATGTAGAGCTGTTTACCTCCCTGTATGGGATTAAGGGAGAGGAATTAAAGAAGGCAGTAGCCGAATCTCTGGAATTTGTAGGACTTGAGGATAAGAAAAACGGGTTTGCCAAGACCTTCTCCGGCGGTATGAAAAGAAGGCTTAATATGGCCTGTGCCATTGGGCACAAACCGGAGCTGCTGATTTTTGATGAGCCTACCGTTGGTATCGATCCTCAGTCGAGAAATTTTATACTGGAAAAAATAAAATTCGTTAACCGCCAGGGAGCGACCATTATTTATACCAGTCATTATATGGAGGAGATAGAAGCTATCTGTACCAGAATTGCAATTATGGATAACGGTAAAATTGTAGCGGTTGGGACAAAGCAGGAGCTGGTGGATATGGTAACCTCGGATAAGAATTCGGATATGTCCCTGGAACAGGTATTTCTTACTCTGACCGGCAAGAAGCTGAGGGATTATGCAGAGGGGGAGATGTAGGATGCCTTTCATATTAATTAAGAATAACCTGAAGCTGATGCTAAGAAATAAGTGGATTTTATTTATGATGGTTATCGGTCCCGTAGTTACAAGCGCTCTTTTATCCAATGCCTTCCGGGAGATGCTAAGCAGTGCCTATACCATAGAGAATTTTCAGGCGGGCTATCATATCAGCGGGGATGGCAGCTATCAGGAGCTGCTGACAAACCTTCAGGAAATCTGCAAGGAGCAGGGTATTACGCTGCAGGAATATCCACAGGGAGATAAATATGCTCAGGATTATATAACGAAGCTTCTGCAAAGTGAGGCAGTTGCGGTATTTGTGGATATTAAGGATGGCTCCTATGTGGTATATCAGGCCAGCGGCAGAGAGAAGGAAGCAGCGGTAATTAACAGTATTTTTAACAGCTTCTTTTATCAGGTAAACGAGGAACTGACGGCTCTTACCTATACCTATGGGAAGAATGCGGATAACACCGGCATTCAAAATGGTGGCGGAGTGATAACAGAGGTCCTTGATGTGGAACCAATGCCGGATTCCACAGATTATTACGGAATTGTCTTTATTGTATATTTTGCCTGGTGTGGGATGCTTACCCTGGCCGAGGTAATATCCAGTGAGAGGAGAGGGGCGGTGCCAAGGAGAATGCGGGTAGCTCATATGCCAAAGCTAAGCTACTATCTGGGAAAATTCGTTCCCTGTGCCCTGGCAGTATTTCTTCAGCTAAGCTGCGCCATGGCTTTATCGGTGGTACTTATAGGAGTTCATTGGGGGAGGCCGGTCCTCTCACTCCTTCTGATATTGATATTATCCCTGGCGGTCAGTGCCTTGAGTATGGTTTTGTATCAGTTGTTCAAGAAGGTGGCAGTCAGCACCGTAGTGGGCTTTGCAATTATCTGGGTTGCCGGTTTTTTTGGCGGTTCCTTTGAACCATATATGTATCTGAAGCTGCCCCAATATCTGCTTCATTCCTCACCGATTTATTATCTGGACCGTACTCTCGTAGAATTCTCGACCAAGGGCTACAGCGATTATCTCGGACCGTGTTTTCTCTATATGGCAGGCTTTATTATCATCTGCGGTATGATCGGAATTCTATTCATGAACAGAAAGATGGAGGAATAGCAGAATGCAGGGATTTTATACGATGCTTAAGATGAATTTAAAATTGCTTCTTAGAAACAAAGGGTATCTGGCAGCCCTTATCATTCTTCCGGTACTATCCGTAATTATGCTCTGTCTGAATACTTCGGATGAAATGTATTCCCAGGATAACACCGGCATCATCCATGAACTAAGCAGCGACGATCAGGGGCTGTTGAATATCACAAACAGTACCCTAAGCATTAAGGTATATGACAGCAGCAATTCGAAGCTGTCGGAATATATCCTTCAGGAGCTGGTTAAAACACAAACCTTTAGTGTCAACCGGTATCTCAGCGGGACGATGGAGCTTGATGAAGTACGCGAGAAGGCCTTATACAGCGCCAATCATAATGTAATCGGTGCCATAATCTATATTCCGGAGAATTTTGAGGAGGAGATACTTTCGGGAAAGGAAAGTAACCTGATACTCTTTGAGGCTGTAGAGGACGGAAGAGTTGATCTTCTGGAGAGCAATATCAATACCTATCTGCAAAGCCTGTATCATTATGCTTACGCCACCGGATACAATAAGGAGGAGCTGTATCAGCTGTTAGATACTTCCCAGGCAAATGAATTTTCGAAGGAAACGGTAAGCATAGAGGTGGGAGATACCTTAAATCTGACCATAAAGCAGAAGGGGCAGAGCTCCAATATCGGATATTCCTTTGCATTTCTTACAATAAGCTTTTTGTTCAGCGGAATATTCATTGCCTCCACTGTAATTGAAGAACGGCAGAACAGGGTCTACAACCGCTTTGTATTGTCCCGGGCCTCCATGATAAATTACGGGCTGGTCAAATTGGCAATGGTATTCCTGACGGTTGTCCTGGAGACAGGTATCACCGCAATTGTAATAAAGCTGTTGGTAAAAACGGACTTTGGCATATCTTTTGTTGATTATATTTTAATTGTGTTCTGTCTGGGGCTGCTGTTTAATCTGCTGAGCGTGGTTATCGGCCTGCTGACGAATAATGTGCTCACCTCCAACTATATTGCATTTACCCTCTGGTGCTTTTCCTGTATGTTTGGGGGACTATATTTTCCTCTGGATGCAGCTTCGAAATTATGGTCAAGGGCTTCCATGCTGATGCCCCAGCGCTGGGCGGTGAAGGTTTCCGAAATGCTGATGGCGGGCAAAAGCGGAGTCTATGGTATGGGACTTCTGGCATTCCTGGGCTTTCTGATTTTCATTGCTTGTATTGGACTTCTCGGTGTCAAAATCCGGCAGAAGGAATAAATCGGCTGCCCACGTTACAGTTGTCTTATATTTGGGAGTATGATATGCTTAGGATAATTACAGGATAGACGGGGTTGGGCTTATGAACGAAACCGAAAAGAGGTACTATTTTGCAGCGGTCAAATTATGCTGTATTATCATACTGATTATCTATTTCATAAGCAGCAGGGAGAGATCACTGAATGCAATCAGCAGGGAGTGGTTTCTTCTTGCTGTTACAATGGTTGCGGTACTGGGCTTTGAATTAACCAGGAAGGAATTTGCCGGGGCCGGTCAGAAAACAGAAAAACGGTTTGAGGTGGCAGGCTGGTTTAAGGTAAACTGGCAAAGCCTGTTTTTTCTCGTGATTGAAATTATATTAACGGTGGTTCTTATCCTGTTTTATAAGGAGAGCGGCTGCGGCTTATATCTTTTTCCCCTTGTTGTTTTGGACAGCGTACTATTCTTTGGTCTGCCCTTTGTCTGGGGGCTGTTGGCCTTTGTCGGGGTATTTCTTAGCCCGGATAATGTGAATATCTATATGTTTAATTGCCTGTTCCTCCTGATCATCTATCTTCAGAACTTCGTGATTATTGCCAGGTACCGGAGATATATGACGGAATTTGAGAAGGAGGAGTACCAGCTTAAGGATTCCATCAATTCACAGGATACCACCTATAAGGAGGAATTGAAGAAAAGCAGTCTTGCCTTTGAAAACAGAATGCTGGAGGAAAAGACACGGCTGTCCCAGGCACTCCATGATAAGCTGGGACATAGCATCAATGGCTCCATCTATCAGCTGGAGGCCTGTAAGGTATTGATGGAGAAGGAACCGGAGCAAAGTGCAGAGATTATGCAGGGTGTCATTGATAATCTAAGAACCTGCATGGATGAAATCAGGATTATCTTAAGGCGGGAGAAGCCGGATAAGAGGCGGATGGCCTATCTTCAATTGGTGCAGCTTTGTGAGGAATGCAGGGAGAAATACGGCATTCAGGCAGATTTTCGTATCCAAGGAGAGGATAAACAGCTGCCGGAGCCTATCTGGGAGATTATTCTGGATAATTCCATAGAAGCGGTCACTAACGCTTTGAAATATTCAAAATGCAGTGAGATTATCATAGAAATTGTAATACTTCATAAGGTAGTGCGTTGCAATATTCAGGATAACGGTATTGGCTGTGACAATCTCAAAGCAGGTATGGGAATTCAGGGAATGCAAAACCGGGTACGAAGAGCAGGCGGTTATATCGATATTACCTGTGACAGCGGTTTCCGCATCAATATGATTATCCCTCTGGAGGAAATGGCATTGTAGGGCTGTGAATATGAAAATGGCGGACAGGGCAATCGATATCATTTTAAGGGGATGCGGGATGGAGAAGATTAAGGTTATTATTGCGGATGACAGTGATTTTGTCAGAGATGGGATGCGGATTATCCTAAGCGTAGATGAGAATTTCCACGTTCTGGGCTGTGCCAGGAATGGAAGGGAGGCACTGGAGCTGGCAATGAAGGAGAAGGCGGATGTGATCCTGATGGATATCCAGATGCCGGAAATGGACGGGATAGAGGCCACCCGAGAAATTGTGAAAAGAAGGCTGGGAAAGGTACTGATTTTAACTACCTTCGATGATGATGAGCTGGTGGATAAGGCAATCAAAAGCGGAGCCGACGGTTACCTGATTAAAAACCATACTCCGGATCAGCTAAAGCAGATGATAAAATCTGTCCATCACGGAGTCAACATCATTGACGGAAAGGTATTTTCAAGGTTTACCGAGACGGCAATCAAGCCGAACCCGGGCTTTGACAGCAGTATGTACACGCCCAGGGAGCTGGATATCATAACCTCGATTGCCGAAGGACTTTCGAATAAGGAAATCGCCGATAAGCTTTTCATCAGCGAGGGTACGGTCAAAAATCATATCAGTGCCATACTGGAGAAGGGCAATCTATCCCATAGAACACAGGTGGCGGTATATTATCTGACAGGACGAAGGGGAGGAAGCTAAGACAGCCAGGGGATATGGCAAAATGGTACCCCGCCATGAAACAGGATAGCGCTTCCCTCACACACAGGTTGGAGTACACGATACGAAATTTGTTCTTCTGATTCGTACAGGCTTGGTTTGATTACAGGCTGTTTATCGCAGCCTCCAGCTGCTCCAGTGCCTTCCTTAATAATTCCTTGGGGCAGGCGATGTTAATGCGTTCAAAGCCTTCGCCGTCCTTGCCGAAGATATGTCCGGGGTCGAGCCAGAGCTTTGCCTTATGAACAATTAACTGCTCCATTTCCTTTCTTGTCAAATGAAGGGCCTTGAAATCGAGCCAGATTAAATAGGTGCCCTGAGGCTCAATCAATTTTATCATAGGAAGTCTTTCCTTGAGAAATTCCCTCGCAAAATTCAGATTATCATAAAGATAAGTCTTCAATTCCTTTAGCCAGGGGTCGCCATACTGATAGGCCGCCTTACTGGCCACCAACCCCAGAGTATTTAGCTGGCTGTAGCCGCTTTTGGCGAGCTCCAGCTTGAATTTTTGCCGGAGAGAGTCATTTTTAATAAAGATATTGGATAACTGAAGCCCTGCAAGATTGAAGGTTTTGCTGGGGGCGGTGCAGGTAATGGTATTTTGGGCGAAAGCCTCCTTGATGCTTGCGAATACGGTATGGGTAAAGCCGGGATAGGTGAAATCGCAATGGATTTCATCGGATACGATAAGTACCCGGTGCTTTAAACAGATATCACCCAGAAGGGTTAACTCCTTGGGACTCCATACTCTTCCCACCGGATTGTGAGGGTTGCACAGGATAAACAGCTTTACCCTTTTATCAATGATCTTTTGTTCAAAGTCCTCATAATCAATGGTATAGCTGCCATCCTTGTAAACCAGGGAATTTACAGCAAGAACCCGGTCATTTAGTATAATTGTCTCCTGGAAGGGATAGTATACCGGCTGCTGAATCATAACGCCGTCCCCCTCTGTGGTAAAGGCCCTGATTGCCTGAGCGATTGCATATACCACTCCGGGGGTTTTCACCAACCAGCTTTCTTTTGTGTCCCATCCGAAATGGTCATAAAACCAGGTATGGATAACGTCAAAATAATCCTTTTTCACTTCACTATAGCCGAAAATTCCATGTGACACTGCCTGCTGGAGCTTCAGAAGAACCTCCGGCGGTGCCGGAAAATCCATGTCCGCAACCCAAAGGGGCAAAATATCGGAGGGCTTTCCGCGTTCCACGGCAAAATCATATTTTAAGGAGTTTGTATTTGTCCTGTCAATTAGGCTGTCAAAATCATAACTCATGTGTTTCCTCCATTCTGGTGTGCTGTCTCATTCTTCTTTAGTATAACAGCACACGGATATTGCCTTTCATAAATATTGCTTAATCACTAAGTGCCTGTGCCAGGTCCTGAAGCAGATCGTCAATATGCTCAATCCCGACGGATAGCCGTAACAGGCGGTTATTGATACCCTTTGCTTCCCGAACCTCTTCCGGAATGTCCGCATGAGTCTGAAGCATCGGATAGGTAATAAGGCTTTCTACACCGCCAAGACTTTCTGCATACCTTATAAGCTTGACGTGATTGAGAATATGGATGGCGGTTTCCTCAGAGTCAACATGGAAGGATATCATGCTGCCAAAGCCGCTGGCCTGTTTTTGATTGATCTCATAGCCAGGATGAGAGGGCAGTCCGATGTAATAGACGGATTTTACCTTATCGTGCTTTTCCAGCCACCCGGCAATGATTTTAGCATTGCTTTGCTGATATTCCATACGCAAGGGCAGGGTTTTAATACCTCGCAGGATCAGCCAGCTGTCGAAGGGGGCCAGTCCGGCACCGGTAGTCTTGACGATAAAACGCATTTTTTCGGAAAGAGCTTCATTTGCCAGAACAAGAAATCCGGCAAGGGTATCATTATGGCCGCCGAGGAATTTCGTACCGCTGTGAAGTACAATATCAGCTCCCAATAAAATCGGGTTCTGGAAATAGGGAGATAGGAAGGTGTTATCAACGATGAATAACAGCTTATGCTGCTTTGTAATCCCGGCTACCGCCTTAAGGTCGGTGACGTTCATCATCGGATTGGTGGGGGTTTCAATAAAAACCGCCTTTGTGTTATCCTTTACCTTATTTTCTATGGAAGCGATGTCTGAAGTATCGGTATAATCAATTTCAAGACCGTTCTTTTTATTGATGTGATCAAAAATTCTTATGGTTCCGCCGTACAGATCATCAGAAGCAATGATATGGTCACCTGGCCGGAATAATTCCATCAGTGCGTTAACCGCTGCCATTCCGGAGCTGAAGGCAATCGAATCATGTGCACCTTCTAATGAGGCAACAAGCTTCTCCAGCTGTTCACGTGTGGGATTTTGCGCGCGGGAGTAATCATAGCCGGTACTGTTACCTACACTGGGATGGGCAAAGGTGGCTGTCTGGTAAATTGGAAAGCTGACAGCTCCGGTCTTATCAAATTCACGCTTTTCATTATTGCCGTTAAGGCATTTTGTATTAATATGGTAGCTCATAGGTTCCTCCA
This sequence comes from Bacillota bacterium, assembly GCA_023407175.1. The sequence goes on along the minus strand of JAEYMU010000012.1, from coordinate 252,752 downwards.
TAGATTTTAAGTATATATAGTAAAAAATAGTATAAGCTATTTTCGTAGAATTGATTACTAATCATATCAAATAAGTATGATAAAGATTATATTATAAATAATCATAGTTTTCAAGTATATAATTCGTGTTAGGGCCTGTTGAAAACTCATTGCATTTATTCGAAAAGTTTCGAAAATATATTGACATAAACAAAAGAATATGTAATAATAAACCAAAATTGGAATTAATAAAATAATTATAGAAAAAATAGGAATATTGACTATAACATTGGATGACAACCTAATATTAATTTTGACATGGTTTTTCATTATTATGGACTGACCGATGCAGTTTAAGAAGAAATTGTCGGTAAGATGATAAGACAGTTGTAATACAAAATGGCATTGAATTGATTAGATTGCTTTATTAAATATATAAAGCAGTGGATAAAGGAAGGCATATGGTATTTGAATTCTATTTTGAAAATACATATTATCTCCCAGTATATGAGGTGTCGGTTATTGGCAGATTTAATCATTATGATCCGAAAGCCAATATATTAAAACGGCATAAGGATGGATATCACGGTACAGCGATGTTTTCTCCGGGAGAGTACGAATATAAGTTTCTTATTAATGGTGTATTAAGGCTAAATGATCCGGCTGCACAATATTACAGGAAGGATAAAAATGGCGAAGTCTGGACAGTGCTTGTGATTGATAAGAATGGAAACCGTCTTTCTTCAGAAACAGAACAGAGGATAGAATTATACAATCATGTGATCTGTGGTCAGATGGTGGAGAATATGGAAGCTTGCTACAGCCGGGAATGTTTCACCCATGCGGATGAAAGAGTCTGTGCAGGTTATGGATTTGGGAATATCTTAGGAACACATTCTATAACTGCAATATGGGTTAATCCTGATTTGGCAATGCACCATATCTGTGAGCATGTCATTGAAGTACTCCCAGGTGATATGAATAATGCAACGGATGTTTGGTTTTGGCTGGATTTCCATGAAAAAAGGAGATATTATCCGAAAGGTGTCTGGCGGATTAAGCTTTATATAAATGGAAATTTCATTATGGAAGATAAATTTCATTTCGAGTCCGGCTATCTTTATTCAGTAAACAATAGATCGGCACAGATTAGGTACATTTTATGATGATTGTAGCTTTTGTTATATGATGGAACAAAAGTATCAATAAGTATAGTTATCATGGGAGGGATAAAATGGCAGCTTTAACAGTAAGCAGCACAACGACAGCCTATACACCGGCTACATCAAACAGAGTGGTATCCAGTGGATGCTCCACTCCGGCCAAAACAACGACAAATACATCAGGGTGCTCGACAGTTTCTACTAATCCGCCAAAGACGACAACAACATCATCAAATGCCCCATCCGGCAATTCTACGACGACAACATCCGTTAACAGTGGCTATAAGCCAACTTCGGCATGCACAACACCAGGTGTTGTAAAATCAACATCAAGTTATGTTGCTCCTACGGCTGGTAATGTGGTAAAATCAAGTGGATGCACAACGCCTGCTACAACGGGAGCACCTGCAAAAGTCAGTGCATGTACTACTCCGGCACAGATAGCACCTTCAGCCAAGACATCTGCCTCAGAGGTAGAGAAAAACACGGTAAAATCAGGCTGTTCAACTCCAAGCACTACATATGTAATACCGGCAAAAGCAAGCGGCTGCTCCACTCCGGCAACGACTAATGGGAGTACATCTGCGTCAGCAGCTCCGGCAAAGACATCTTCGGGAACATCGGCAGGAAATGTAAAGGAAAACGGATTAGATATAGTTATGCCATTGGTCTCGTCAGGAGCATCAGTAGCTTTTGCAGCACCAAGCTTTGTTGTGGTAGGGGCGCTGGCAACGATAGGATTATCTCTGTTATGGCCGGCTGAAACTGTTAATCAGGGAGAGGATGAGTTATTAGCAAAGCAAAAAGCGGGAAACAGTGGTGGTGTAAGTGGCACACAGGGAGCGGAAAATACCAATCAAGGTAGTGAAGCTGGTAAAATAGAATTGCCCAAGAATCCTGATGACTTGTTAAATGAGGGCTGGAAAGAAGTAACAGACCCTAGAAATACTTCTGGAAGCAGAGATTTTATTAATCCACAAACAGGTGAAAAGGTTAGGTTTGATCCTGGAAAGCAAGGGGATAATGGTTGGGAAGGTAAAGACCATTATCATAGGGTTAATCCAGACTCTACGGGTAAGAATGATTATTATCTTGATGTAAATGGTAATCCGGTACCGAGGGGTTCAAATTCTTCACACATACCGCCAAAATAGGAGGAGAAACACTATGTTGCTTGATAATTTTGTTAAAGAAAATTCATTTCATGATAGTTTTATTGTAAAGGGAAAATATGATTTACAAGAAAAGATTTTATTTATCAGGTTGGTTCAGCTATTTAGCGAACTCTCTATTAAGAGAGAAATAGATATAGACATAAAACCAGATGACCAAGTTGAAGTGGATATTCAGTTAGAAGGTATTGAATATATTAGTCAAGATATAATTAATCTTGAGGATAATGAAATCTATTCGGTTGATAATGGTAAAGTTGGTAATTATGATATTCTTATGATACAGTTACTTAATGATGGTTCGTATAAAGAAATATATATCCGTGGACGTAATATTAATATAGAAGCTAAAATTCTAGGGGTATATAGTAATTAAGTCAAAAGTTTTATTCCTTTTAATTGGTTTTAAGTATAAAGGTCACACAGTTTCGGCTGTTGTGGCCTTTTTTAATACTGTAAAATATTTGTATACTACAGAAATGATAAAAAATAACATAAATAGTAAAAATTCAACACATTCTGAGGGACATAGATAAGTATATGGGGAGGAGATTTAAGAGTGAATTCGGAAAAGTTGATAATGTGAGAAAGTTGCTCAAAGGAACGTTAACAAAAAATAAAATAAGCAGGGATATTAAGAAAATAGATATAGAATGGGATAAGGTTCTACATAGGTTTGGACATATATATGAAATATAATAACAGATAAATTTATATTAAGTATAAGGAAATATAAAAACCGCAAAGACAACGACAGCGAGCAGTTCTGCCGCTTCGACTAACACGACGAAGACAACGGCGACAACATCGTCGAATGTCAAATCCGGCTGCTCTACTCCGACAACATCCGTTAACAGCAGTTATAAGCCAACCTCTGCATGCTCAACTCCTGCTGCTGCAAAGACGACATCAAGTCATGTTGCTCCAACAGTAGGAAATGTGGTAAAATCAAGTGGGTGTACAACGCTTGCTGCATCTGGAACATCTGCAAAGTCCAGTGCCTGCACTACTCCCGCGCAAACCACAACCAAGACGGCTTCATCTACTTCCACCACCACTACGGCAACCGCACCTAAAACATCAGATGCAAACACATTAAAAGCTGGTGTAGATGCAGCGGCGGCATTAGCTTTGGCATCGGCAGCGTCCTCTGCTGCTTGGGCAGTACCAAATCCTTTGGCAGTGGGTGCAATATTAACAGCCGGAATTACCCTACTGTGGCCGGCTGAAACTGTTAATCAGGGAGAGGATGAATTAATAGCAAAGAGACAGGCGGAAAACGGTGGCAATGTGCAGGGGACAGAGGGAGCGGGAAATACCGAACAATTACCAGAAGTAAAATATCCGGGCAACGACCCAACTAAAAGCCCAGGAGAAGGATGGGAATGGAAAGGAAAAGGGGTTCAAGGGGAGAGCCAAGGAAGTTATACAAACCCTGAAACAGGGGAATCTTTGCACCCGGATTTAGGACATTCAACTGAAGGAAAAGGAATCGGACCACACTGGGATTATAAATCTCCAGATGGAAGATGGTATAGAGTTTATCCAGATGGTACAATACAACCGAAATAAGGAGGTGATGATTTTGGATGATTGGAGAATAACAAATCAAGAGAAATACTTGAAAAATAAATTATTAATACTAAAAGATTATAAAGATAGAACATCTTCTACAGACCATGACCACTGCGAATTTTGTTTTGAAAAGTTTAGCGAGGATAAGCAGGATATTAATAAAGGGTATTGTACAGAGGATAGTTATTATTGGGTTTGTCCTAGTTGTTATAATGATTTTAAAGAATTATTTCAATGGAAATTAAAAGAATAACTAATTTTTAAAAGGAACCACTCGAGTGATTATTTAGACCAAATTGCAGACTGGAGCATTAGTAGGATCAGCCTTTTGCCCAATCGTTGGTACGATAGTGGGTGCAACCGTTGGCGTTCTTACAGGTGTGATTTATGAGAATTCAACGGAACAATTAAAAGTGAATGCAACAAAATCACTTACTAATGCATTAAGATAAAGGAATGACATATTGATATGAGAAATAATGCAGACGAACACGATAAAAAGGGATATAGAGATATATTTCGATTATGTTTAATCTTGGACTATAGCTTTACATTTATGATGTATGGTGTAACATATAATTTATTTAAAAATCCAAATATTGCCTTTGCTGTAGCAGCATTATTAATCTGCATAATAAAACCTATTTCAGGAATTATCATGTATTTTGTTTCGAATTTTTTGAAGCAGAAAAGCACCCTGTATTTTGGCATCTCCTCTATCATATATTCGCTAATGTTTTTATGGATGTTTTATATAAAGCTATATAAGAACGCGTCAAGATATAATCTGTTTTTTTTGATTTTGGGGATTGTGGGGTATATGTTACTGGTAAGTATAATTTTATTTTATAGGTATAATGTTTATATAGGCAGCTGTAAGGACAAATCTGGGGTGCCAAAGTACTCAATAATCGGCGCTATTACAGTATTGGGAGGCATACTAATAGGGGAACTTATCGATAAACAATCGGAAGATATCCAGAATATTGTTATGGTTTTAGGAACCTTAATAATATCATATACTTTTAGCTTTGGCTATGCACAATTGTTTAAATACTGGGTTTCTTATAAAGTTGAAAATTTATTATGAAAAATTTCACTTAAATAATTATGCTCTTGATAATCTTCTCAAAAAGGTGCAAATAAATGGGAATGGGATGAATGTAAATCAAGTGCTTGGTCTAGCAAAGATAAAATGGGAAGTACTTTTTCTTTCAATAATTTAATTTTTGTAAGTAGTTGGTTTGGGGATTTGGAATAATTTAAGATATTAAAATTGAGCACTTTGTTGCTTTTGAAAAGGATGAATAATTCGTGGAATTATTGGATAATAATGAAGCATATTTCTTATGATACAATACTCATAAAGAGGCTCACATACAAATGTAAATCCTGAAAGTAGTGAAAATGCAGGAGAAGTCAATCACGGAAAAGATAACTTTAAATAAGGAGCGAAGATATGAGTGTAATAGCAGAATCATTAGAAAACGACCCAATTGTTATAATATCTAAATTTGTTGCCTGTGAATACGGAACGGAATTTGATTGGGAATTTGCGCAAGAATTTGATATAGGGGAAGAGGTATATTTTGTAGACTTTTTCAAAAATGATAATACAAAACAAGAATACCTCCAGTGGTTTGTAAAATTTAGGACTAAGGAAGGGAAGGTATATTCTGCAACACAGCTTTATTTTGTTTGTGAAAATGAATGGCAAGATATAGTTGAACATATTAAACTAACTACCAACTGATATTGATTAAGTTAAGTAAAATAATCGTAATATATGAATCGGTCACACAGTTTCGGCTGTTGTGGCCTTTTTTTGAACACTCATTGCACCGTTCTCTTAAAATAATTAATTTAATACTTGACATTAAAGATGCAATAAATTATACTAAATAGCATATAATACATATATATTAAATATGAAATTAAAATTGACTAGACACCTGGAGGTTTTAATGTAGCAGATTGCTACTTTAAAGTCTCCGTTTTTTAGTCAGCATAAATGGGAAATGTTTCTGGCCTGAGGGGTGCAATCATGAGGAAAAGGAGTGAAGCTTATGTCATTAAGCAGAGAGCAGCGTCTGGAGGAAATCTATCAGTTGGTGGATTTAACTAATGAGGGAATCAATATTGATCCGGATTTATTTAAGTATTTGGACTATGAGAATACCTACTCGGAGCAAATCCGTGCCTGCTTTGATTGGAACATGAAAACCTATGTAGAGTCTAAGATACCGACGGGCTTTCGATATAAGGATACCGGTTATTTTAGTCCGATTTACTGGAATCCGGCCTCCAAATTTGAGATTGTCTGTCGGGACGGAAAGTATCTTCTGACAGACAATAAAGAGGAAATAAAAGAAATCGTATTTGAGAGAAAACCGCAGTTCTATAATCAAAAATCCTCCGACGGAAAGGACCTGTCAAGAATTGTTCAGGCAGGAGCCAGGGGCCGGGCCGCCATTACCTATAGTAATGAATGCTCCTTGAAGGAAAAGGGGCTTGATTGTCTGTTCTGTAACATCAATGCCACCAAGAATACCTTCGGTGATCTGGATCATATTGAATGGAAATATCCAAAGCAGATCGGAGAAGCAGTTGGTGCGGCCTATAAGGAAGGTTACCGGGGCTATAATCTGACCGGCGGCTTTGTACCGGAGCGCAGAGAGGTGGAATACTATATTGATGTGATTGAGGCAATCAAGGAGGAAGCGGATATAGATGGGGAGGATATCCATGGAATGGCCTGCATTGGTGCTCCCTCCGATTTAAGTGTTATCGAGAAGTATAAGGAGGCAGGTTATCAGCACATTGCAACAAACCTTGAAATCTGGGATGAGAATTATTTTAAGACAATTTGTCCGGGAAAGGACGAACTGTGCGGTGGGCGGAAAAACTGGATTGCCGCATTAAAGTATGAGGTTGAAGTCTTTGGAAAAGGAAATGTCCGGTCAGTCCTGGTATCGGGAATTGAACCAAAGGAATCTATCCTGGAGGGAATTGAATATCTTGCCGATCTGGGAGTCATCGCCATACCATCTGTCTGGAAGCCCTGTATTGGCTCGGCATTAGAGGGACACCGCTCGCCGACAACACAGTGGCATCAGGAGGTAACCAGGCGAACCTATGATATTTATAAGAAATATGGATTTACCCTGGAGCAGTATTATTATGTGCTTGCAAGGGATAATTCCTTTGGATATCTGTTTGAACTGGATGGTCAGACCGTACCCTTCCAGGAGAAGGAACTGATCTTAGAATAAAGGTTACAGCTTGGCCCATCGGCTAAACTGTAAAGAATAAAGTACTTTACATAAGAAATAGATTAATTGATGCGGAGAAGAGCAGGATGAGTATATTAAATGATTTTGATGAAGATAAAACAGCGATCATCAACCCAGAGGATTTTATTAAGAAAAGAGAGGATTTCCCGGAAATTGCAATTGCTACTTTCACCGAGCATATCGTAGACAGTGCCTTTCAGGGAAGGGAGAAGAAGGTTATTGCCTATCTCTATGCAGATACCTTACCCGTATACCGGTTGGATTATCAGGGTACCCAGATAGCCATATTTACCTCAAAGACAGGGGCACCGGCCAGTGTGGCAGGAGAAGAGGCAGTAATTGCACTTGGCGCAAGAAAGCTGATTTATTTTGGTTCCTGCGGAGTACTGGACAACCAAATCGCCGCCAATGAAATTATTATACCGACCCATGCAATCCGGGATGAGGGTACCAGCTATCATTATCTTAGGGCTTCGGAGGAAATCGCTTTGGATCAGGATAATATCGCATTGCTGGTTCGAGTGCTTGATGAACTGGGAATTTCCTATCGAAAAGGGAAAACCTGGACAACGGATGCGATTTTTCGGGAAACCAGAAAAAAGTTTGAAAAAAGAAGAGAGCAGGGTAGTATTGCAGTCGAGATGGAATGCTCTGCACTTGCGGCGGTGGCACAGTTTCGGGGAGCTTCCTTTACGCAATTTTTGTACAGTGCGGATAATCTGGACGCAGAGCAATGGGACCCAAGAAGTCTGGGGAATGGGGAGACCAAGGAAGAGGTCTACCTTAAAATAGCGTTGGAATATGCCCTGGCAATTAAGGAGTGAGTTTATATGAATCAGAAAAAGCATTCCAAATATGCGCTGTTATTCTTTGCTCTGGCCAATATACTGACGGGGCTTAGCTTTGGTATCACCACCATTGTCCTGCCCATCTTTGCAGAGGAGCTAAAAGCCTCGGCAGGTGAGCAGGGGATTATTAAAGGAATATCAGGGATCGGAATACTGCTGATGGTTTTACCGGCAGGATTTCTCGTTGATTATTACGGTTTTAAAAGGCTGTATCTCATTGGGGTGGTATTAAGTGCCTTTACCTATGCAGGAGTTGCTTTGTCCTCCAGCATTGGAGGAATTATTGCAGCTATGGCTGCCCAGGGCTTTGGAACAACCTTTCGTATGACCGCCCTGAATGCCGCATTTTTTAATAAATTAAGTGATATGGGGCTGAATAAATCCGGTTGGTATCGGGGAGCAATGATGATAGGAGGCAATTTTATCGGCCCGTTGCTGGGAGGATATGCTATCAGCTTTAACCTGTCCTATCAGACGATTTTCCTGCTTACCGCTCTGGTCTCGGTTCTGCCGCTGGGTTTAATTCTACCCTTTGACTTTAAAATCAGGGAAGAAAGCAATATTTGGCATGACAAGGGATATTCCCATCTAAGACAGCAGGGCAGGGATTTTATAGTATTATTAAAGAATCCCAATATGAAAAAGACTGTAATAACGGAGGGGCTGACAACCGGCTGCATTACTTCCTATGCGACCTTTATCATAATCTATGCCATCCATGTACTTGGGGTGTCAAAGCACAATGCTTCCTGGTTCATCCTGACCCAGGGCTTACCCTATATGGCAATGGTGTTTGCGGGAGGAGGACTGCTGTTTATCATCAGTACGAGGCGACGCTATGGCATAAGCATTCTGATGACAATTGCGGGCTCGGCCTTTGTGGCTACACACAGTATCCTTTTGGTAGGCCTTGGCTCAATATTTCTTGGTCTAAGTGTTGGTCTCATTAGCATTACGACCTATGCCAACCTAAGCAATATCAGTGCACAAAAGGGAATTGTATCAAGTGTATTGGCAGCCTGTACCGGACTGGGAGGCTCTATCGGACCGGTATATGCCGGAGGTCTGGGAGATATTTGGGGCTATGAAGCGGCATTTCTGGGCTTTATCCCCATTTTTATCCTGTTGCTTTATTACCTTCTAAGGAAGGGAAAGGAGGAGCCTGCCGCCAAGGTGCTGGAGGAAGCATGATAATATTATGGAGCCTTAGCTAAAGGGAAAAGCAGTGGTCTGCAAAACCATGATTGCCGGTTCGAATCCGGTAGGCACCATTTCCCAAATAATAAATATAGGAAAGGATGATTAAGAAATGGCAATAACAGAGAAGGAGCTTTTGGAATATTTAAAGGAGAATAAATCGGTCGTGCTGGCAACTGCCGGAGCAGACGGACAGCCGGATTTAAGATCACTCGGCGGCTACAACTTTGACGGATTTACCTTATACTTCGGAAGCTCGGCAACGGCTAACAAGGTAAAGCAGATTGCAGATAACAGCAAGGTAAGCATTCTGGTTCAGCATGAGGGACAGGTCATTCCCAATTTTAAGAATGTTACAATTTATGGTGTTGCTCAGAGGCTAAGCGGAGCAGACTATGAGGAAGGAAAGAAAATTATCAAGGAGCGCAGACCAAATGCGGAATTTGATGAGGCGGTAAAAAGTATCTTCAGGGTGATACCGGGTAAGATCAAGGCCCTGGATTTCTCGGCAAAGCCGGAGGAACAGCTTACGGTACTTGAGCTATAGCTGTAATATTACAACCTACATAAATCCAGACAAAGCTTTTGAAGTCTGGCAAAGCCTTTCTGAAAAATACCATATTTCAGAAGGCCCTGCCAGAGTATTCAGAAGCTTTTTAATTGGGAAGGATAAGCAGATAAAAATAAAAAATTAAAATCATACAAAACATATTGACAATATATGATATAGAGTATATACTAACATAAACATATAAAACAGACATAAATAGTATGAAATAAACTGACTAGTAAACTAGAGGTTTTGATGCTGCAAGATCGGGCATTGGAGCCTCTATTTTTGTATCGCTTATTTGTTCTGTTTTAAAGGCTTTATAACAGCCAGATTATTATAGAAAAGAGAGGAAATTATCATGGGTAAATTATTTACATCAGAATCAGTAACAGAAGGCCATCCGGACAAAATAGCAGATCAGATATCAGATGCTATTCTGGATGCATTGATTGAGCAGGATCCGAATTCCAGAGTGGCAGCTGAGACTACGGTAGCGACAGGCTTAGCGTTAGTGGTGGGTGAGATTACGACACAGGCTTATGTGGATATTCCGAAGCTTATTAGAAATACAATCAGGGAAATCGGTTATACAGGTGACGCAGGCGGCTTTGATGCGGATTCCATTGCGGTCCTTACCTCCATTGATGAGCAATCTGCCGATATTGCCCTGGGTGTTGACAAGGCATATGAGTCAAAGCAGGAGGGAGTTACGGAGGATTTTGGAACCGGAGCAGGGGACCAGGGTATTATCTTCGGATATGCCACCAATGAAACACAGGAATATCTTCCTCCTGCCATATCCTTTGCTCACAGGCTGACAAGAAAACTGACTGAGGTACGTAAAAACGGCACCCTGCCCTACCTAAGACCGGACGGAAAGTCACAGGTCACTGTGGAATTCGATGATAACGGCAGGGTGACAAGAGTGGATACAATTGTTTTGTCAACGCAGCATACGGCGGAGGTGACTCTGGAGCAGATTAAGAAGGATGTTATAAAATACATAATCAAAGAGGTAATTCCCGCAGAGCTGCTGGATGAAAATACAAAGTACTATGTAAACCCCACCGGACGCTTCGTCATCGGGGGACCCCAGGGAGATGCGGGCCTGACGGGAAGAAAGATCATTGTAGATACCTATGGCGGAACCGGACGCCATGGCGGCGGAGCCTTCTCGGGGAAGGACCCGACCAAGGTTGACCGTTCTGCCGCATATGCCGCAAGATGGGTAGCAAAAAATCTGGTGGCCGCAGGGGCAGCGGATAAGCTGGAAATCGAGCTGGCTTATGCAATCGGTGTTGCAAAACCCGTTTCCATCGCAGTCGATACCTTTGGCACCGGTAAGATAGCAGAGGAGAAGCTGGTTACAATTATTAAAGAGGTATTTGATTTAAGACCGGCGGCAATCATAGCGGCACTTGACCTTAGAAGACCGATTTATAAGCAGACGGCGGCCTACGGACATTTTGGCAGAACAGACTTAAATCTTCCCTGGGAACAGTTGAACAAGGTGGATGAAATCAAAGCGAGAATTAAATAAACCAGTACGGCCTTGTATAAATATCGCTTAGTATTCAGTGCCTGATATTTATGCAAGGCAGTACCAGTTTCATGCTTTAACGGCAAGGGGGATTTTGATGTTTAGAACAATTAAGAATATAGTATTAAGCCTGCTGATACCGGTGATCGTTGTAATTGCATGGTATTATGTGACTACCAACGGCGTCGTTAACAGTGCGATTCTCCCTACGATAAAGAGCGTATTTCTGGCCTTTCAGAAAAATCTGGCCTCCGATCAGCTTCAAACCGATCTTGTAATCAGCTTAAGTAGAGTTATCAAGGGATACTTCTTTGCAGTACTGCTTGGAGTAACCTTGGGAACGATTATGGGTATTTCAGAAACGGGCAACCGGATCTTTTCCCTGACCCTGAATACAATTCGCCAGATTCCGATGATGGCATGGATTCCGCTGATTATCCTGTGGGCCGGTATCGGTGAATTATCCAAGATAATTATTATCGTAATGGGAGCATTTTTCCCGATTATGGTGAATACCTTCAGCGGTATCCGCAGTACTCAGCAGGGCTTTATTGAGGTGGCCCGGCTGTATAAGCTGAACCGCTGGGATACCTTTCAAAAGGTATATCTTCCCTCGGCAACACCCCAGATATTTGTGGGCTTAAAGCTGGGGCTTGGTATCTCCTGGATGGCGGTTGTGGCAGCAGAGCTGATTGCCTCCACCAAGGGTATCGGCTACCGGATGAGCTATGCCAGAAGCCTGATGCAGCCGGATATTGTTATCATGGGTATGGTGGTGGTAGGAACGGTTGGAATATTAATGGATAAGGTTCTAACCTTTATCTCAAAGAAAGCCACACCCTGGGTAAAAACAAGGTAGGGAAGCGGCCTTAAAAGCCGCATGGAGGTAGCTATGCCCGATAGAATATTGAAAATAGAGGGTCTGTATAAGACCTTCAAGGTAGATAAGGAAGAAATTCAGGTACTTAAGGATATTAATCTGGAAATCAGGCAGGGTGAATTTATTACCATCGTAGGTCACAGCGGCTGCGGTAAAAGCACCCTGCTGAAAATCATAGCGGGACTGGTGGATTATCAGGTGGGGACGGTTACCTATAACGGAAAACAGATTAAGGAGCCGGGAACTGACCGGGGCATGGTATTTCAGGAGCACAGGCTCTTACCCTGGCTGACGATAAAGGATAATATCGGCTTTGGACTGTATCATCTCTCCAAGGCGGAGAAGACCGCACTGGTCAAAAAGCATATTGCACTGGTTAGGCTGGAGGGCTTTGAGAAGGTTTATCCGAGCCAGCTGTCCGGAGGGATGGCACAGAGGGCTGCCATTGCAAGGGGTCTGGCAGGAAACCCGGAGATACTTTTACTGGATGAACCCTTCGGGGCGCTGGATGCGCTGACCCGAATCCAGATGCAGAAGGAAATTCTTAATATCTGGAAGGAAGAAAGGACTACCATGATTCTTGTCACCCATGATATTGACGAAGCCATCTTCCTTGGCCAGAAGGTAGTGGTTATGTCGGCAAGACCGGGTGAAATCAGGGAGATTATTTCCGTCGGTGCAGGGGCAAAGGACAGGGCAGATACGGAATTTGCCCATATAAAGAAAAGAATCTATAACTATTTCTTCGAGGATGAAAAGGTAGAAATTGAATATGCAATATAGTAGTGTGAGTGAATGGAGGAAGCATGAGTAAGGAAGTTAAGCATATAGCAATTTACGGAAAAGGTGGTATTGGGAAATCGACAACTACCTCAAATATCAGTGCAGCACTGGCTGAGGCCGGTTACCGGGTTATTCAGATCGGTTGTGATCCCAAAAGTGATTCCACGAATACCTTACGGGGGGGCAATTATCTTCCGACTGTGCTGGACAGTCTGCGCGACGGGGCGGATGTAAAGATTGAGGATATCTCGGTGGTAGGCTTTAAGGGAGTGCTGTGCATTGAGGCAGGGGGGCCCGTGCCCGGTGTCGGATGTGCCGGACGAGGCATCAATGCGGCGATTACTCTGCTTCAGGAGCTTAATTTATTTGAAACCTTCAAGCCGGATATCGTACTCTATGATGTACTGGGGGATGTTGTCTGTGGAGGCTTTGCGGTACCGATCAGAGAAGGAATCACGGATAAGGTTTATGTGGTAACCTCTTCGGATTTTATGGCGGTGTACGCTGCCAATAATTTATTCAAGGCCATCAGCAAATATGCCCCTACCGGAGGCGCCCAGCTGGGCGGCATCATAGCCAACAGTGTTCTGGCTCCCTATGCGAAGCCATTAATCAACGATTTTGCCACCGAGACCAATGCCAAGGTAATCGGGTATGTACCCAGGTCCTCAGTGGTTGCCCAGAGTGAGCTTCAGGGGAGGACGGTGATTGAGGCAAACCCTGATACAGAGCAGGCACAGGTTTATCGGGAGCTGGCAAAATATATTATCAATGATACAGAAACGACCCTGCCCAATCCCCTAAGTGTGACTGAGCTTAGAGACTGGGCCAGAGTCTGGGGAGATAAGATATTAAAGATTGAGGCGGAAGACACCAGCAATGCAGGTGCAGGTATCTGACAGCGGGAATGAGGTGATTTGATGGCTTTGTTAAAAGGGAAAACCCCGGTAATAAGAGAAAAAAGGCTGTCAACAATAGCTGCCTACTATGGGACCGTGGAAGCAATTCTAAGGGAATATTATGATGGAAAGCTAAAGCAGCGTGTCAGGACATTTTCACAGGATACAAACAATGATATCCTGTATGCGTTACAGGTGATTAATACCATTGAGGGTGCCGGTATTGTGGTCCACGGGCCCAGGGGCTGCGGTATTATTCAAAACCACTACAATACTGTAAATGCCATAGATACCAGATGGGCAGTAACCAATATCCTGGAGGAGGATTCCATTCTTGGGAGTGACCGGAAGCTAAAGAAGGCGGTCGAACAGATATACCGGAAAAACCATCCCAAATTACTGTTTGTTATAACCACTGCAGTTGTGGCAATCAACAATGACGATGTGGTATCGGTGACGCAGGAGTTAACGGAGGAACTGGGAATACCGGTCATTCCCGTCTATACAGACGGTTTCCGTTCCAAGATAGGCGTATCCGGCTATGATACCGCAATCCATTCCCTTGTAAAATATCTGTTGCCACAAAGGGCCGAGAAAGGGGATTTCATCAATGTAATCTCCTTAAGTGAAAGCAGAGAGACTTTGACGGAGTTAAGCCGCCTGCTTTTAGCCCTGGGCGTAGAAATCAATGTTTTCCCCAGATTTTCCACAAAGGAAGCAATTATAAAGGCGGCCGGTGCGGCCTATAACCTGGTAATCAATCAGGGAGAGGGAGAGTATTTTGCCCGGGTTCTTGAAGATATTTATGGCATACCGACTCTTGGGCTTAACTATCCAATCGGAATCAAAGCCACGGATAAATGGCTTACGGCACTGGGAGAGCAGCTTGGAAGAGAAAAGGAAGCACAGGAGCTCATAGAACGGGAAAGTCATAGCACCAGACAGGCAATTGAACAATATAAATTAAATAAAAATAAGGTGTTTGTAAGTATTGACCCGGAGAAGGCCAATGCGGTCCTTCGCCTTTTGGAGGATTTGAATGCGGAGGTCGTGGGAATTAAGTTCCCTTATCTGGATATCACACTTTTGAAGCAGCTGGAAAGGCTGTATAAGAGAAATCCGGAATTATCCCTTCTGATTGGAGAGGGCCAGCCCTATGAGCAGGTGAATATCCTTCGAAAATCCGGTGCAGAGGTTTATATTGGCAACGATCTTGCAGTTGACGCAGTCCTGCAGGGGGAGCTGTCCGTATTGGATACGCAGCAGCTTAATATCACCGGCTATCAGGGCAGTGTAATCTTTGCGAGGGAATTATATAAGCTGGTGAACTATAACGGCTTTGCAAAGAATTTTACCGCAGAAGCAGGGCGTGGAGTATATCAGTCAGGATGGCTTAAGAAAAGTGCAAACTGGTATATCAAACAGGAGGTAAAATAATGTCCAACCATATCGAGAATAACAGAAACGGCTGCCTCCTACAGGGTTCCATCAGTACATTGAAAGCAATCAGGGGTATTGTTCCAATCATTCATTCCACACCGGCCTGCGGCGTACAGGAAAAGTATAATGCCAATACAACAAGCAGCCTTCATGAAAATTATGCCATACCCGGCACCAATGTATTTGAGAAGCAGGTTATATTCGGTGGGACGGCAAGGCTTCGGGAGCAAATAAAAAATACGGTCAAGGTGATGGAGGGAGACCTCTATGTGGTGATCAGCGGCTGCGCAACGGAAATTGTAGGAGATGATATCGGAGCTATGACGAAGGAGGCCTATGAGCAGGGATATCCGGTGATACATATCAGTACCCCCGGCTTCAAGGGAAATAGCTTCCAGGCATATAAAAAAGTAGTAACCGGCATCATCGAGGAGCTGTCAAGGTTTAATAATTCTGAAATAACGATAGACACCGAACTGGTTAATATATTCGGGCTGCTGCCCAATATCGATCCTTATTGGGAGGGCAATCTGGAGGAGCTGGAGCGTCTGCTGAAAGAAGCAGGACTTACGTCGAATCCTTTGTTCGGACAAAAAAGCAGCGTGGAGAATTGGAAGAAAATCAGGGCGGCCCGGCTGAATATTGCATATACAGGGTACGGTCTTGCCATTGCAAAATATCTTGAGAAAAAATATGGTACGCCCTATCTTTACCTGGAAAAGCTTCCGGTGGGGCTTGAGGGCACGGAAGAATTACTGGAGAAGCTTGCAGCAGCCTATCCGGATAAAAAGGAAAGAATAGAGCAGGTAGGGCAGAAGGAGCGGGAGAGATATTTGTATTATCTGGCTAAGCTGGCCCCGTATTATTACAGATACCATATCCAGAAGGAGATAGCACTGGTGGGTGCATCCCCGGTGGTAGCAGCTCTGGGCAGCTTTCTTAAGCAAAGCCTGGGACAGATGATACAAACCGTTCTCGTTACGGATGAACCGGGGGAGGAGGAGAGAAAGCTTCTTGAAAAAAATTTTTCAAAGGAAACCAGAATAATTTATACTGAGAATGCAAGAGAGATCGGAGAAGAAATAAGAAAAGGGCGGCCTGAAATCATTCTGGGAAGTCAATTGGAGGAATCGGTGGCAAGGGAATTGAATATTCCGATTCTGTACAGTTCCCTTCCCTGTGAAAGAAAAGTCATATTAAGCAGAAGCATATTCGGTGTATCGGGAATATTAAGCTTCCTGGAAGAATACGCAGCTGCGGTAATCAACTGAAAATGGAGGAAGACATGATGAAAAAAGTAAATGTGATATTATATTTTTTGGTAATAATAGGGCTGCTGCTGACGGGCTGCGGTAAGAAAGCGGCGGAGGAGGCCTCAAATCCGTCACAGGCCGCTTCTCCTACCAATACAGCGACCACAGCTGCTCCAGAGGCTACGGAGCCGGTGGCAGCTGAGGACTTAAAGCCCTTCCGTCTGGGTCTGGCACAGGAGCAAAATGACCTTACCGGTATTCTCGGCATCGCAGATGACAAAGGATATCTTGCGCAGGAGCTGGCAGCCGTCGGTTATAAGCTTGAGGTGCAGGGCTTTGCCCAGGCGGGACCGGCAGTAAATGAAGCATTTGTATCCAGTGCGATTGACGCCGCCTCATACGGCGATTTCCCTGTTGTCGTACTGGCCTCAAAGGGCATCGATGTCAAGGTTGTGGGCGTATCCTCCACACAGCTGGATTTGACTGTGCTCGTAGCAGAGGATTCCGAGATCAGTACACCCAAGGACCTTGAGGGGAAAAAGGTAATTGTAGGACTTGGAACTGTAGCGGAACAATACTGGGACAGTGTTGTGGAGAAATACGGAATCGATGCTGATAAGGTAGAAATTGTTAATGATCCTGCCAATGCCCTTGCAACCTTCATCAGCGGCAATGCGGATGCCTTGGTTACCGTATCCTTATATATACCGATCATAGAAGCCAAATTTCCCATAAAACAAATTCATTCGACCCGAACTGACAATCCCGAGTGGGCCTGTCAGGCAGTAATAGCTGCGAGAAATGAATTCGGAAAAGAACATCCCGAGGTATTGACGGCGCTTTTTAAAGCCTATCTGCGTGCTTATAATGATGCAGTCCAGGATTATGATTTATTTATCGAGGCGAATGTATCACAGGGGGTTGACCTGGCGACGGCAACTAAAGTTTATGAGGGTTATGATATTCAGCTTTTTGACGGGGATATTGCCCAGGAGAATATTGATAAGCTGGAGAACCTGAACACATTTCTTTTCAATAAGCAGCTGATCAGTACGAGTGTGGATATCAGCAGTATTATTGATACCAGCTATTACGAAGCGGCCAAGAAGGCGCTGGACGAATAAAACACTTTGATTATATGCCGCCGTTGGCGGCGGAAGGGGGTAAATATGAGTTCATTAAAGGAAGAATTGTATGAGGAGCTGAAGCTCAAATTGGCGCTGCATGTGGAAGGAGTAAATTATGATGCAGGTATTTTTGACGAGCTCCTGGCCCGGCATGAGGAGATGAAAAAGCCGGAGTACTGTACCTGGGATAAGGAACTGATTACGAAGAAAAGCTATAATCTTCCGGGAATTTTAAAGTTGAAAAACGGCTTTGGAACAATGATCGTTGCAGATAAGAATTCTCCCTATAAGATTGTTAAGGTAAACAGCGGCTACGGACTTACCTTTCGAGGAGAATACCTGACAGATATCAGCTTTCCTGAAATACCGAAATATCTGACGAAAAGAACCAGTGATGGAGTTATCATGAAGGATATTGCGCTGCCCACCGATATGGGAAGCGAGGATAAGAGTATTGTTGTTACCTACAGTACCGAGTGCTCCGTAAAGGATAACGGGAAGACCTGTCTGTTCTGTGTCATGAACGGAACAAAGGGGTTGGAGGGCCCGGAATACAGACCCGCCTGGAAATATCCCCATCAGATCGGCGAGACGGTAAAGGCGGCATATGACGAAGGCTATAAGCATGTTACCATTACCGGAGGCTTTGTCCCGGAACGCCGTGAGGTGGAATACTATCTGGATGTGGCGGAGCATATCAGGGAGGCGTTGGGGACTGAGACCTTCAATGGCACGGCCTGCATCGGAGCACCCTTGGATTTTTCTGTAATAGATAAATATAAAGAGGCGGGCTTTAGTACAATTTCCTTTAATACCGAGGTTTGGGGCAAGAATTACTTTGACATTGTATGCCCCGGTAAGGTGGAAGCCTGCGGCGGATACGATAATTGGATTAAAGCAATCGAATACGCGATTCAGGTATTTGGTAAAGGCAGGGTAAGAAGTAATTTTGTAGTCGGCTTACAGCCGAAGGAGGTATTATTTGAGGGCTTTGAATATCTTGCTTCCATCGGTGTTGTAACCGTAGCTTCACCCTGGGTGCCTGGACTTGGTTCTCCTTTGGAAGGTCACCGGACTCCGACTGTTGACTGGCACTGGGATGTACAGCTTCGTCACGCCGACATTCTAAGGAAATACGGACGCACCTATGAGGAAATCTTTAATGCAACTCCGACCAGAAGCCTGACTCACGATATCTATCAGATTGAGGATGGAACCTGGCCCTCCTTAAGAAAGCAGGAGAAGGTTTCCTAGGGTGTGTCTGATAACCGCTTGTACGGCAGGCACATCCTGGGAACCGCTGTAATCATCTAAGAAAGGAAAATGCGGCAGGCAGACCCTGGTGTATGTATGCTGCAAGGTCATGAAATGGGTAATAGAAAGGATGAGCTCTACGATGCTCTGAAGCTGAAGGTAGCTCTGGATATTGAAGGTGTTTCCTTAAGCGGGCATGCTGCTGATAAGCTGCGAGAGGAAAAGAAATTACGGATTCTGGAATACTGTGCGCCCGGTAAATTTGCCACAACGAAGAAGTACTATGATATTATCAATCCGGCCAGGTTAAAGCATGATTTTGGTATCTATCTGCTGACGGATTCAAATTCACCCTATGAGCTGGTAGAGGAAGGTGGGGTCTTCGGCATCACACATCGGGGAAAATATCTTACGGACATTAGCTTTGATGAAGAACCGGAATTCTATGGTAAGAAAACAAAAGACGGTGCCCGTATGAAGGACATTGCGAGAGACAGATCAAACAGCAAGCTTGATAAAAGCATCGTAATCTGCTACAGCGAGGAATGCGCGGTTAAGGATAAGGGGCAGACCTGCTTGTTCTGTACCTTTAATGCAAAGAAAAAAACAGATGGTGTCGATGATGTACCGGTATGGAAATATCCCCACCAGATCGGCGAGACAGTAAAGGCGGCCTATGATGAGGGTTATAAGCATTTAACCATTACCGGAGGCTTCATCCCGGAGCGCCGCGAGCTGGAATATTATCTGGATGTGGCTGAAAGTATTAAGGAAGCCCTTGGAACGGATACCTTTAATGGAACGGCATGCATCGGGGCTCCCTTGGATTTTTCGGTCATTGATAAATATAAGGAAGCAGGCTTTAGCACGATAGCCTTTAATACCGAGGTCTGGGGTAAACAGTATTTTGAAATTGTATGTCCGGGCAAGGTGGAGGCCTGCGGCGGCTATGACAACTGGATTAAGGCAATCGAATATGCGGTTCAGGTCTTTGGCAAAGGTAGGGTGAGAAGTAATTTTGTAGCAGGGCTCCAGCCCAAGGAGGTCTTATATGAGGGCTTTGAATATCTCGCTTCCATCGGTGTGGTTACAATAGCCTCCAGCTTTAAGGCATATGGAGGCTCTCCCTTGGAGGGACACCGTACCCCTACGGTTGACTGGCATTGGGAAATGCAGTTAAGGCATGCCCAAATACTGCAAAAGTATGGGCGCACCTACGAGGAAGTATTTAATGCTGCGCCGGCCCGGTTTCCGGTTCATGATATTTTGCAGATTGAAGACGGGTCCTGGCAAGGCTATAAAAAAGAAGTAAAGGTATCATAGTTCGGGAGACTGATCGGCAAAGCGGAGGTTTGAGCACTGGAATTAGTGTTTGGGCAGGAAGAGTATTTGAAAAGGAGGATAATGCAATGAGCAGTATAAAGGAAGAATTATATGAGGAGTTAAAGCTGAAGCAGGCCTTAAGTGTGGAGGGAGTTACCTATCAGCTTGGCATTTTTGATGAGGTACTGAAGCACAAGCCGGGGTTGAAGAAGCTGGACTATTGTACCTGGGATTTGGATTTAATCTCAAAGAAAACGTACCATATTCCCTCCACCTTTCTTCTGAAGAACGGCTTTAGCGTTAATTTGATTACCAATAAGGATTCGTCCTATGAAATTGTCAGGAACGGAAATCAGTTCAGCATTGCATACCGGGGAGCTATTGTATCCGATCTTACCTTCCCCCAGACACCGGGCTTCTATTCCAAATTCACAAAGGACGGTGTCAGTATGAGGGATATTGGCAGCGATGCAACCATCGGATACCGGGATAAAAGTATTGTAATAGCCTACAGTACAGAATGCTCGGTTAAGGATAAGGGGCAAACCTGTCTGTTCTGTGTGATGAACGGAACGAAGGGGCTGGAGGGAGGAGAGACCAGACCTGCCTGGAAATATCCCCATCAGATTGCGGAAACGGTAAAGGCGGCCTATGATGAGGGCTATAAGCATTTGACCATTACCGGAGGCTTTATACCGGAGCGGCGTGAGGTGGAATATTATCTGGATGTTGCGGAGAGTATTAAGGAGGAGCTGGGGACCGAAACCTTTAACGGTACGGCCTGCATCGGCGCACCGCTGGATTTCTCTGTTATTGACAAGTATAAGGAAGCCGGCTACAGTACGATTTCCTTCAATACGGAGGTATGGCGCAAGGAGTATTTTGAAATCGTATGTCCTGGTAAGGTAGAGGACTGTGGCGGCTATGACAACTGGATTAATGCCATAAAATACGCAGTCGAGGTCTTTGGCAAGGGCAATGTAAGAAGTAATTTTGTTGCAGGCTTACAGCCCAAGGAGATTTTATTGGAAGGAATTGAGACGCTGGCCTCCATAGGAGTGGTGGCAGTTGCAAGCAGCTGGGTGCCTGCGCTGGGGTCGCCCTTGGAGGGGCATCGCTCTCCTACCGTAGACTGGCATTGGGATGTGCAGCGAAGGGTTGCCGATATTCTAAGGAAATACGGGCGCACCTATGAGGAGATATTTAATGCCAATGCGGGCAGGGGACTTACGCTGGATTTATATGAGGTGGAGGATGGAACCTGGCATACCTATCAAAAGGCATTAAAGATATCCTAGTGCACTGTATTCTAAATAACTGGTAAGAAAATTCATTCGGCTTCCCATTATAATAAATAGTAAGAGGCCCATACGTTCTTAAGTATGCCGGTGTATTATGGCGGATTTATTCATCATAATGCACTGGTAATATTTTTTTGAAATACATAGTTGAAAAATATGAAAACTATGTTATAATCTAAAGCATATAAATAATATATCATTGATATCGGGATCATATTATTTTTGCCATCCCCAATGCCAATATTTCGACAATCATCAGTAGAAAGACCGATATAATTGAAAGATGGGGCGGAATTATTCACCTTAATATCATACTAAAAATATAGGAATAATATAATATGCTGTGAGGCTTAAATATCAACTGAAACCCCTTCATACCGGGTATCGAGGTATCCTATATTAATCTTATAATTCATATTGACAAACTATGAATTGAAATATATACTTTGAATTAGTTTTAGCCGGAATTGAGATAAAGTACTGCTGCTGCCAGCGGCGGAATGCGAGGAAACTATGAATTTTAATACATCATTGTTGCATGAGAATGCCTCTGTGGAGGAAAAGACGGGAGCTACATTGACACCGGTATATCAGTCCAGTGCCTTTGCCTATCAGACAGCGGAGGAGCTGGAGAAGGTATTTACACATACCCTGCCTGGGTTTTCCTATACCAGAATCAATAACCCTACGGTGGAGGCCTTTGAAAAAAGGATTACGGCCATTGAAGCCGGGCTTGCATCTGTTGCCTGTGCCTCCGGTATGGCGGCAGTAACCAATGCCATATTAAACATCGTACAATCAGGGGATGAGATTATATCCGGTGCGGGAATCTTCGGCGGGACCATTGACTTATTTCAGGACCTGGAGGCCTACGGTATCCATACGGTATATGTGAACGATGGTACACCGGAGGAGTATGAAAGTAAGATAACGGAGAAAACAAAGCTGATCTTTGCGGAGGTTATCGGTAATCCGAAGCTGGATGTACTGGATATTGAAGCGGTAGCAGGGGTAGCCCATAGGCATCAGCTTCCTTTTCTGGTAGATAATACGACGGCAACGGCATTTCTGGTAAAGCCCCTGCAGCTTGGCGCTGATATTGTGATCAATTCCTCCTCCAAGTACATTAACGGCAGCGGGAATTCCATCAGCGGAATTATAACGGACAGTGGAAAATTCAAATGGGATTACACAAGGTATTCCGGTCTTGCAAAATATAAGAAGTTCGGGCCCTTTCAATACATAGCAAAGCTTAGGAACGGGCTGTTTCGTAATACCGGCGCCTGTCTGTCCCCCTTCAACGCTTATCTTAACCTGCTGGGGCTGGAAACGATGGGAATCCGAATGGAGCGAATCAGCAGTAATGCGCTTGCACTTGCGAAATATCTGGAGCGTAATGAGAATATTCCCGGAGTTAACTATCCCGGTCTTGAAACAAGTCCCTGGCATGAAATTGCCAAAAAGCAGTTTCACGGTTATTACGGCGGCATCCTGACCTTTCGTGCAGGCACAAAGGAAAGGGCTTATCAGATTATGAACCGGATAAAGTATGCAATGATAGCTCCCAATATCGGAGACACGAAATTGCTGTTAATTCATCCTGCCTCTACCATATATTTAAACAGTACGGAGGAGGGACGTCTTCATGCAGGGGTTTATGAGGATCTGGTCCGTGTCAGTGTGGGGCTGGAGGATATCGAGGATTTGACCTGGGATTTTGAACAGGCAATTCATTCCAGTTTAGTGTGAAAATAAAAGACGATTTTCACACGTTGAATTTAAGCCTGCGAGCAAGTCGCAGGCATGGGTTAGTGTGAAAAAATAGGAGGTTATCATATGGCAGTAGATTACGCAGCTTTAAAAAAGGGCGGTTTCATGAGACAAAAGCAGAAGGGATTTTTCTCCCTAAGGCTGCAGGTCGTCGGTGGACACCTGACCGCGGAAAATGTGAAAAAAATTCAGGAGGTGGCCGAAACCTACGGAGCCGGCTATATCCATCTGACCTCAAGACAGAGTGTGGAGATACCATTTATCCGGTTTGAGGATATCGAGGCTGTTAAAGAAGAGCTGGCTAAGGGCGGAGTAAAGCCCGGTGTCTGTGGTCCCAGAGTACGTACGGTTACCGCCTGTCAGGGTGATAAAATCTGTCCCAGCGGCTGTATTGATACCTATGATATTGCGGTAGAGCTGGATCGGAGGTACTATGCCAGGGAGCTTCAGCATAAATTCAAATTCGGTGTGACCGGCTGCCAGAATAACTGTTTGAAGGCAGAGGAGAACGATCTCGGTGTGAAGGGCGGCCTGGAGGTAAGCTGGAATAAGGAAAGCTGTATTTTCTGCGGAGTCTGTGAGAAGGCCTGCCGTGTGGGGGCCATTAAAATTGAAGAGGACAATATTCTTCTTGATCGGGAAAAATGCAATTACTGCGGACGCTGTGTCAAGGCCTGTCCTACGGACGCCTGGATTGGAGAACCCGGATATCTGCTATCCTTCGGCGGACTGTTTGGTAATGAAATTTATAGAGGAAACCAGCTGCTTCCGATTATCAAGGACAAAGAGCAGCTTTACCGGATTACCGATGCGACGGTTGATTTCTTTAAGGAGCATGGAAAGCCGGGCGAACGTTTTAAATACACCCTAGACCGCATCGGCTGGGATGTATTTAAGAAAAAGATAGAGGAGGCCTATCATGGAACAGTTTAAAATTGACGAGACAGCGGATATTACGGATGTTGTCTGCCCCATAACCTTTGTTAAGGCCAAGGTTGCACTGGATGAACTGGAGGAGGGGCAGATTTTATCGATCCGTATGAATGACGGCGAACCGGTGCAGAATGTGCCAAGAAGCATTAAGGACGAGGGACATCAGGTATTGAAATTGATCAATAACAATGACGGGACCTATAATCTGATTGTGAAGAAAGTTGGAGACTAGTGCGCTGGTGTGGCAGAAGGGAGGTTGCTATGGCCTTACGGGTAAGGGAAGATAATTTTGAGGAAGAGGTCTTAAATTCAAAGCCTCTGGTCATTACCGAGTTTTATTCCGACAGCTGTATTCCCTGCAAGCAGCAGGCAGTTATCCTAAGCGAGCTGGAGGAGGAATATGCGGACAGCTTAAAGGTGGTCAAGGTCAATGTCAATTTTGACGGAGCCCTGGCAGAGAAATTCTCCGTTTTAGGCTCACCGACGCTGCTGTTCTTCAAAGGGGCAAAGGAGGTCCACCGAATCACAGGGCTGACCAAAAAGAATGTTTTAAAGGAGTTTGTTGAGAAATTCCTATAGAAGGATGTAATACATAATGATATAAACGGAGGTAATAATAGATGTTAATTACAGTTGCAGGAGTAAAAAAGGAAGTTGCAGAGGGTATCAGCATTACAGAGCTGATTAAGCATGAGAATATCGAGAGCCCTGAGTATGTGTCGGTTTCAGTTAACGATGACTTCATTCAGAGGGATGCCTTTGATACCACCTCCCTTAAGGCGGGAGATGTCGTAGAATTCCTATATTTTATGGGAGGAGGAAGCGGCTCGGCTGGTCGCAGGTAATTATGGCATTTACGAACGAACAATTGGAGCGTTATTCCAGACATATTATATTAAAGGAAGTAGGAGCAAAGGGACAGAAGAAGCTGCTTAACAGCAAGGTGCTGATTATCGGTGCCGGCGGCTTGGGTGCTCCGGCAGCCATGTATCTGGCAGCAGCAGGTATCGGCACCATCGGTATTGCCGATGCGGATGAGGTGGATTTATCCAATCTGCAACGACAGATCATCCATGGAACGAAGGATGTCGGCAAGGCAAAGGTGAAATCTGCGAAGGAAACCATGAATGAGATGAATCCGGATGTAACAGTTAATACCTACCGTACCTTTGTAACCTCGGAAAACATACTGGAGTTAATTCAGGATTATGATTTTATCATTGACGGAACCGATAATTTTCCGGCAAAATTCCTGATCAATGATGCCTGTGTCATGGCAGGAAAGCCCTTTTCCCATGCCGGTATCATCCGTTTTCAGGGACAGCTGATGACCTATGTTCCGGGTAAGGGTCCCTGCTACCGTTGTGTATTCAAAAATCCGCCGCCAAAGGATGCGGTGCCTACCTGCAAGCAGGCGGGGGTCATCGGTGCCATGGGCGGAGTCATCGGAAGTCTTCAGGCGATGGAAGCAATTAAATATCTGCTGGGCATCGGTGATTTGCTGACAGGGTATCTGCTTACCTATGATGCGATTACCATGACCTTTCGTAAGATCAAGCTGCCGCCGGCGGCGAAGGATTGCGGCATCTGCGGAGAGCATCCGACGATTACGCAGTTAATTGACTATGAGCAGACGGTTTGTGAAGGGTAGGGATCAGAATGCTGCAAATAAACAAAGAGGACTATCAGAAAATATTAGACCATGCCATACAAGGGCTGCCCAATGAAGCCTGCGGCCTGATCGGCGGAGTTGCAGAGGAAGGGGTAAAGGTGGTGAAGGAGGTTTATCTTCTTCGCAATGTGGACGAAAGCAACGAGCATTTTTCCATGGACCCCGCAGAGCAGCTTAAGGTGGTGAAGGATTTACGAAGCAAGGGGTATGTGCTGTTCGGTAATTTTCATTCCCATCCGGAATCCCCCGCAAGACCCTCCGAGGAGGATAAGCGTCTGGCCTATGACCCCAAAGCAAGCTATCTGATTCTGTCTCTGCAGGAAAGAGAAAAGCCTGTATTAAAAGCATTTAACATCATCGGCGGCGAAGTGACGCAGGAACCTATAGAGCTTGTATAGGAAAAGGCATGCTTTTGAAATAAAAATGAGGAGGCCGGGGTATCCTGGTGTACGGTATCATTTTTCTTTCTTCAAACAGTGCAGTTTGACGAAAGAAAAGTGATGCGTTACACTGGAGATATGGCCTCTTTTATTTATAACCGCACATTTGCATAGAGACCTCTTGATATGCCTGGAAAGGTTGTGTTTGTGGGTTAGGGCCCGTTTATCATTACAATATAAAGGAAGAAGTGTACAGGATGTATATCATCAGTATTAGTCATAAAACCGCTCCGGTAGGAATCAGGGAGTTATTTTCCTTCACGGCAAAGGAGCAGGAGGAATTTATCGGTCAGGCCATGAAGAATGGACATATCGGAGAGTGTGTACTGTTATCCACCTGCAATCGCAGTGAAGTATATTTTACCGGAGATCCTATGGGTGTTTCCGAGATGGAGAAGCTCCTTTCCGAATTTAAAAAAGAGAAGTTAGAGCTTCTTCTGAAATATTTTTTGGTTTATAATGAGGAAAAGGCAATGAGACATCTGTTCCTTGTTACCTGCGGTATGGATTCCATGGTAATCGGTGAGGATGAGATACTAGGTCAGGTAAAGGAGGCATATGCCAGGGCCCTTCACCTGGGGGCCACAGGATATCTGCTGAACACCCTGTTTCAGGCGGCAATTACCTGTGCCAAACGGATAAAGACAGATACCAGACTGTCAAAAACACCTGTATCTATAGGAACCCTGGCGGCAAATGAGGTTTTCAATTTCCCGAAGGAGCAAAAATGTGTCCTTATTATTGGCCTTACGGGTAAGATGGGAACCATAATCATGAAAAATCTGTATGGCAAGAGCAATATCCGCATGATCGGTACCTCCAGAAGCCATAATTTAATAGAGACAATCGGCCAGGCCTATGATAAGGTTACAATGATTGATTATAAACTACGCTACCGTTATATGGATCAGGCGGATATTATTATCAGTGCGACCTCAAGTCCTCATTATACCGTTACCGGACATGAGCTTTCTGAAAATCTCCATACCGATAAGGAACGCTTATTTCTTGATCTGGCTGTTCCGATGGATATTGATAAGGATATTGTAAAGCTTGGCAGGATAAGCATTCATGATATCGACTATTTTAATCAGGCCTCCCGGGAGAATACCCAGGTGAAGGAGCAGGAAACGGTCCAGGCCTCCCTTATTCTTGAGGAGCATCTGGATGCGGTAAAGAAGGAGCTGGCTTTCCGTGCTTTTGTGCCCGATATTCCGAAGCTTGGCAGGATATTTGAAAACCGCTCTCTGGAGAGTGTGCTGTACGAAATCAAGGATAGGGCAAGCAGTGAGGAGCTTACGGTGTTGGTACGGCTGCTGGAAAAGCTGAATGGTTAAATACACCTTTGTGTGCTGATGAAAAGTCACTTGAGATGCGCATAGTTTCGTAAGCGAGGCTGCAGGCAGCGAAGAAATGAGGATAAGAATGGCTTATTTTCCCTTTTTTATAGAGGTAAAGGATAAAAAGTGTATCGTATTCGGAGGCGGGCCGGTGGCTTTTCGCAAGATTCTGGCCCTTCTGGAGTTTGAAGCAAATATCACTGTTATTGCACCGGCTATCTGCGGTGAGATAGCAGAGCTTGGGGATAAAATCATACTCTGTTTCAGAGAATACAAAAAAAAGGATATAGCAGATGCTTTCTTTGTTATTGCGGCAACTGGTGACAGGACGGTAAACAGTGCGATAGCAAAGGCTTGCAGGGATAAAAAAATTTTAATTAATGTAGTAGATGTGATGGAGGAATGTGATTTTTTGTTTCCTGCCTATGTAAAAAAGGGCAGGATTTCTGTTGGAATCACCACTTCGGGCAGCAGCCCGCTTATGGCGGGAAGAATCAGGAAAGCCATTGATCAGGAGCTGCCGGATTACTATGAAGAGGTCGTGGACAGTCTGGGCAGCTATCGGGAGTATATTAAGAAAACAATTTTATCGGAGCATAAACGTGCCGAAGTATGGAAAGAGCTTGCGGATATCTGCATTGAGAAAAAGTGCAGGCTGACCTCGGAGGAGGTAGAGGCTGTACTTGCCAGGTACACGGAGTAGACAAACGGCAGGATAGGAGGAAGCACAGATTGGAGAGATGCGTCAGAATTGGTACAAGAAAAAGCAGGCTGGCAATCATTCAGACGAATATCATAATTGAAAAGCTTAGGAAGCTTGAACCGGGGCTTAGCTTCGAGCTTGTTCCAATCAGTACAACAGGGGATGAAAATCTGGATAAGCCGTTGATACAATTTGGCGGCAAGGGGGTCTTTGTAGATGCCTTTGAGGAGGCCTTGTTAAGCGGCAGGATTGATCTGGCGGTACACAGCGCCAAGGATATGACAACACAGCTCCCCGAGGGGCTTGGAATTATCGGTGTGCCGGAACGGGAGGACCCCAGAGATGTGCTGGTATGTACGGGCAGGGAGCCTGCCTTAGGGAAGCTGGCAGTAATCGGAACCAGCAGCCTTCGCAGGCAGCTTCAGATAAAGCAGTATTACGATGCAGAGTGCCGGAGTCTTCGGGGCAATGTTCCCACGCGGCTGGAGAAATTGAGAGCAGGAGAATATGACGGTATCCTGCTGGCGGCAGCAGGCTTAAAGCGTCTGGGTCTTATGGAGGAGGAAGGACTCTGTTACCGTATCTTTGAAGCGGAGGAATTCATTCCTGCGCCAGGGCAGGGAATTCTTGCTGTGGAGGGAAGACAGGACGATGATCTGACAGGGCTGGTGGAAGGAATCAACGACAGAGCTGCACAGATCAGTTTGAAAACAGAGCGCCGGATATTGGAGCTTCTGAATACAGGCTGTCAGGAGGCCATTGGCGTATATTCCCATGTGGATAGGGAGAATATCATTATCCATGCCATCTATCAAAAAGGAGATAAGCTTTACAGAGTCAGGGAACAGGCTCCTGTCTGCGATTACCGGCAGGCGGCAGAGCGGACGGCACAGCGGTTGATGGAATAATATTGATAATAAATGCCTTACGGCATTGTGACAGGAGGCAGGAGATATGGAGAAGACCGGCAGGGTATATCTTGTGGGAGCGGGGCCGGGAGACCCCGGCTTGATTACCTGGAAGGGTTTAAAGCTATTACAGACCTGTGACGCCGTAATCTATGACCGGCTGGTATCTGACCGGCTTTTGGATTATGTCAGAGAGGACTGTGAGCTGATTCATGTCGGAAAAACAGTCGGCAGCCATGGCTTACAGCAGGAGGAGATCAACCGGATTATTATAGATAAGGCACATACCTGTGAAAGTGTAGTAAGGCTGAAGGGGGGAGACCCCTTTGTGTTTGGCCGCGGCGGTGAGGAGGTTCTGGCTTTGCAGGAGCAGGGGATACCTTATGAGGTAATACCAGGGGTGACCTCTGCCATAGCGGCAGCTACGTATTCGGGAATTCCCATAACCCATCGGGGCAGCAGTCAGAGCTTTACGGTAGTCACCGGGCATACGGCAGAGGAAGAAAATGCTATCCCTGGGGAGCTTAAGCAGTTAGCCGGAACAAAGGGGACGCTGGTAATCCTCATGGGAATTGGCAATCTGGATAGAATCAGGGAGGAGCTGCTGGCAGCAGGAAAGGCACCGGATACACCGGCTGCAGTTATTTCAGAGGCGACAATGCCAAGTCAAAGGGAAGTTCATGGGACTCTGGGGGATATCGGAAGGAAGGTTAAGGAAGCGAAGATAAAGGCCCCTGCGGTAATCATTCTTGGAGAAGTGGCAGGGCTTGATATGAGGGCAACCATTCGAAAGCCACTGTCAGGAGTACGGGTTGGTATTACCGGAACCGCTTCCCTAAGGCACAGGCTGGCAGAGCAGCTGGAAGCGCTTGGAGCCGGTGTTAAGACGATCAGTGCCTTAAAATTAGTGGAAAGTGAAGATTTATCAGGGCTGGATACGGCCTTACAGGCTCTTGAGAGCTACCGCTGGCTCATCTTTACCAGTGCAAATGCGGTGGAGGTATTTTTCCGCAGGCTGGCACAGCTTGATATCGACCACCGAAGCCTGTCCCATATTCGTTATGGTGTCGTGGGCAGCGCAACGAAGGAGGCACTTCGCCGGTACGGTTACCGGGCAGATCTGATGCCGGAGCGATATACGGTTGCAGAGCTTGCTGTGAGGCTGTGTGAGGCTGTAAAGCCAGGAGAGCGGCTTTTGATACCCAGGGCAAAGCAGGGATCAGAAGAGCTGACGGATCTTTTAAGGCAGAAGGCTATCCCGTATGAGGATGTTAAGATATATGATGTGACCGGAGTATCCGATCAGGAGGGGGAGCTTAAGCAGCTTAATTATCTGACCTTTGCCAGCTCCTCAGGGGTACATGCATTTATGCAGGCAGCCGGTGTCCGTCCGGATTCGAGAGCTACGGCGGAGGTGTTGCCTGAATCGATGAGGCTTGTCTGCATCGGTGAGGCAACGGAGCAGGCACTGTTGGGGTATGGGCCTGCGAAGGTTCTGACCGCTGAAGAAGCAAGTGTCAGAGGACTGGTCGAATGCATATGGAAGGATCATGAGAGGACGAAAAACGAAGCCTTGCATGAGGACTGAAGGAAATACACGAAGCATGGGCAGAGAACCTGTACAGGAACGGAGGTAAGATGAAGCGGTTAAGAAGACTTAGGGTAAGTGAAGCTGTGAGAGAGCTGGTCCGGGAAACCAGACTTTGTGTATCGGAGCTGGTATATCCGATTTTCATTATCGAAGGTGAGAATATAAAAGAACCTATTCCCTCTATGCCGGGCATTTTTCAGTTTTCCATAGACCGGCTGGATGAGGAGCTAATAAGAACTGTAGAGAGCGGGATATCAAGTATTCTGCTGTTTGGAATACCAAAGCATAAGGATGAAACAGGAAGCGGTGCATATGCTGAGAATGGCATTACACAGCGTGCCATCCGTTATATTAAGAAGAAATATCCGGGGCTGCTTATCATTGCCGACGTATGCCTGTGTGAATATACCTCCCATGGACATTGCGGAATTGTGAGGGACGGCAGAATATTAAATGACGAAACTCTGCCCTACCTTGCAAAAGCGGCAGTTAGTCTTGCAAGGGCCGGTGCGGATATGGTAGCTCCCTCCGATATGATGGACGGGCATGTGAAGGCAATCCGTGAAGCCCTGGATGACAATGGCTTTATCGATACTGCAATTCTGGCCTACAGTGCGAAATATTCCTCCGGCTATTATGCCCCATTTCGTGAGGCAGCCCATTCCGCCCCCTGCTTTGGGGATCGCAGAACCTATCAGATGGATTATGCCAATGCCAGGGAAGCAATTCGGGAGGTGGAAGCCGATCTTATGGAAGGTGCCGATTTGGTGATGGTAAAGCCGGCGCTTGCCTATCTGGATGTAATTCAGGAGGTAGCACGACGTTTCGACTGTCCGGTGGTGGCCTATAATGTAAGCGGAGAATATTCCATGGTCAAGGCGGCCGCCCTAAACGGCTGGCTGGATGAGAAAAGGGTTGTACTGGAGAATCTTACGGCAATCAAAAGAGCCGGAGCAGGTATTATAATTACCTATCATGCCCTTGAGGCCGCAGCCTGGTTAAAGGAGTCATAATTAATGAATACAGAGAAATCAAAGCAGCTATATGAAAGAGCAATACAACGGATGCCGGGGGGAGTTAACAGCCCGGTACGGGCATTTCGAAGCGTCGGAGGAACCCCGCTGTTCATTGACAGAGCTAAGGGCTCCAAAATCTATGACGCAGATGGTAACGAATATATTGACTATGTCAGCTCCTGGGGCCCGGCAATCCTCGGACATGCAAGGGAAGAGGTGATCGAGGCGGTGGTGAAGGCCTGTGAGAAGGGCCTGACCTATGGTGCCCCCACAGAAAATGAAGTAATACTGGCAGATTTGATCACAGAACTGATACCATCAATGGAGATGCTTCGTCTGGTCAGCTCAGGAACAGAGGCGGTCATGAGTGCCATCCGGGTTGCCAGAGGCTATACAGGGCGGGATTTGGTGCTCAAGTTCAGGGGTTGCTATCACGGGCACAGCGACGGACTTTTAGTAAAGGCCGGTTCCGCCGCACTGACTACGGCAGTACCCGACAGTGCCGGAGTGCCTGCCTCATACACGCAGAATACACTGGTAGCGGAATATAACGATCAGGAGTCAGTAAGGAAGCTGTTTGAGCAATATGGGCCACAGATTGCGGCGGTTATCGTAGAGCCTGTTGCGGCAAATATGGGAGTGATCCTTCCGAAAGAGGAAGGCATTTCTACACAGGGTTTTCTCTCCTTTCTTCGAAGAGTAACAAAGGAATGGGGAGCACTGCTTATCTTTGATGAGGTCATCACAGGTTTTCGTATTACCCTGGGAGGGGCCTCCCGGTATTATAAAATTAAGCCCGATTTGATTACACTGGGTAAAATCGTAGGAGGAGGAATGCCGATTGGCGCTTATGGAGGAAGACGGGATATTATGGAACAGGTATCTCCCCTCGGCGGAGTTTACCAGGCAGGCACTCTGTCAGGCAACCCGGTTGCAACAACAGCCGGAATCGTTACCCTGAATATCCTTAAGAACGATCCGGGAATTTATGATGAGCTGGAGAGGAAGACCCGTACATTAAGCCAGGCCTTTGATAGGGTGGCTAAGGGAAGGGTGTGGGTAAACCGAATTGCATCCCTTATGAGTCCCTTCTTTACAAAAATCCCTGTGACGGATTATGAAAGTGCCGTCACCTCTGAGGCCGGAGAGTATGCGAATTATTTTAATTATCTTTTAGAGCATGGAATTTATGTGGCACCGGCCCAGTTTGAAGCAATGTTTATCTCTGCGGCCCATACCGACGAGGATATTGAAAGAACCTGCGGAGTAATCAGGGATTATTTTAGATAAAAAAATTGACAACAGGAAGCGGGTGAATTATACTATAAAAACATATTAATCATATCATATAAGAATGTTTGCGTATATATATGAGATGGTACAAATGATAAGAAATAACATGTGAATATGTATGCTGACTAGAAACCTAGAGGTTTAATAATTGTATCGTTTAAAGATACGGTTTTTAAGCCTTTTATTATATGCCGGATGCTTTCTGTGAGCATGAAAATAGAACAATCGGAATGGAGTACGGGGGGATGGCTTCTGATAAGAGAGAAGGGAATAATCTGTTTGCAGCATTACAATATAAGAATTTCCGGCGCTATTGGCTCGGAATGTGTGTTTCCGTTATCGGAACCTGGATGCAGAATATTGCACAGCCATGGCTGGCATATACCCTGACGGATTCACCGCTGCTGTTAAGTCTGGTTAGTATGGCCCAATTCATACCGGTGCTTCTGTTTTCACTTCCTGCAGGCGTAATTATCGACAAATTCCCGAAGAAGCTGATCATAATGCTGACGCAGTCGGCTTCCCTTGCCATCACGCTGCTTCTAGGGGTACTGGTATGGAGTGAGAGGATTCGCTATTGGCATATCCTTGTGCTGGCGCTGCTTCTGGGTATGGTCAACACACTGGATATGCCGGCCAGACATGCGTTTGTGCCGCAGCTGACGGAAAAGAAAAGCCTGATGAATGCGATAGCGCTCAATTCAATATCCTTTAACCTGGGGAGGATTGTCGGGCCGGGTATAGCCGGGCTGGTGATGGGAAGCTTTGGTATCGCAATGTGCTTTTTTATTAACGCTGTCAGCTATGCCATGGTGCTGGTCAGCCTGTTTACAATTAAAACCTGGACACCGGAGACAATCCCCGGGATAAGGGAAGCAAAGCTTTTGACCCAGGTCGAGGACGGACTGAATTATATCAGGCAGAACAGGGAGCTGCTCCAAATACTGCTGCTGGTGGCTTCCGTTACGATTTTTGCAGGCAATAACAGTGTGCTGGTACCTGTATATACAAAGAAAATACTGGGACTTGGAGAAACCTATTTCGGCGTGATCATGTCGCTGATGGGGGGCGGATCATTTTTGGGAGCCATGTGCATAGCAGGTCTAAGCAAAATAGGACCTAGGAAGAAAGCAGTGACCGTTACCCCTTATCTGATTGCTCTTTCGATCGGAGTAACCGGGCTGACCGGGCATTATGCTCTCACAGGCTTAACATTGGCAATGAGTGGATTTTTCTTTATTTTGTTTTCCTCAAATGCAAATACAATGATCCAGCTGAAGGTAGAGGATGTTTACCGGGGAAGAGTGATGAGTGTCTATAATCTTGTATTTGGCGGAACATTGCCTATAGGAAATATGATTGCCGGGCTTGTCGTTGACCGGTGCAATGCAAGAGCCGGCTTTTATGTATGCGGCATATCAATCGCTGTTTTATCAATGCTGCTGACGGGGCTGTATCATAGATTGCATCTCTAAGCCGTGGCTGTATTGTATAAAATCCGCGCGCATCATAATTCTTCCGGCATGGAATATCGTAAATAGATCCCAAAATAAAACATATAAAATTTACTTGACAAATATTTGACATAGACGTATACTTTCAAACATATAAAACATATAATACAAGTATGAATATCAATTGACTAGAAAACTAGAGATTTTATCCGCAGGTGCCTGCGTTTAAAATCTCTTTTTTTCTTTCACGGGAAGCTTTGCCCTGCGGAACAAAAGCGTCAGTGCTTCGGTACAGCTCATCCCGTCCTGAAAATTATATATGGAAAGAGGAAGCAGAATGGGAAACGAATTAGTGAAGGGGAAAATCAAGGAGCTTCATCCATGCTTCGGAGCGAAGCAGAATAAAGGGAGGATTCATTTACCTGTATGTCCCGGCTGTAATATAGAATGTAATTTTTGCGACCGCAGGATCAATGATCATGAAAAACGGCCCGGAGTTGCTTCGTCCATTCTATCTCCCCGGGAAGCGGCCGAGATCACGAGCCGTGCGATTGAGCTTTGCCCGGAGATATCCGTGGCCGGAATTGCCGGGCCCGGTGATACGCTGGCTTCCAACAGGGCGTTTGAAACCTTCGCTCTGATTCACCGATCCCATCCGGAGCTGATTAAATGTATGAGTACTAACGGGCTTTTATTAGCCGAACGGGCGGAGGAGGTTATTAAAGCGGGGATCGGTACCCTCACGGTAACCGTAAATGCCGTAGATCCCCGAATCCAATCGCAGATTGTAGCACGGATATACTATCATGGCAAGGTATATACGGGCGAAGAAGCGGCGGAATGCCTGATCGAAAATCAGTTGGAGGGAATCCGCAGGGTGGCGGCGGAAGGAATTACGGTCAAGGTTAATACGGTGCTGATTAATGAAATCAACAGAGAGCATGTAAAAGAGGTTGCGAAAGCAGTGGCCGGGGCAGGAGCCTCTCTTTATAACATAATACCCTTAATTCCGCAAAATAGATTCAAGGCTTTGTCGGAACCGGACTGCCCGGATATTGACGGCGCCAGAAGAGAAGCAGAGCAATATATCGACGTGTTCCGTCACTGTCAAAGATGCCGCGCCGATGCGGCGGGAATACCGGGTGGAAAGGATGTGGCGGAGCTTCTGTATCAAGGGCGATTACATAGGAAGGATACCTTTTCGCATGGATAATGAAAATCTTTACAGCTGCCTGGGATAGGGAAAAAGAAAGAAAACGGAGGAAAGCTATGATTAACGAGCTGCAGTTCATTAATGAGGGATATCGGGGGGACTTCTGTAAGATAAAGAAAGGTTATGGTGCATTTTGAACCTGTATGATTAGGGAGTGTTTGAAAAAATGAGTTTTTAAACACTCCCTTGGGAGAAGATGAATGGGATATAAAATTGCTGTAGCTACAAGTGATGGCATTCATATTGACTTACATTTCGGACAGACAGATACCTTTACAATTTATGAGGTTTCAGAGGATCGCAGCTATCGGCAGACAGAACACCGAAAAGTGGGTGAGGCCAGACCGCAGGTATACGCCGGCCAGTCCGGCTGCGGAGGCTGCGGGGGAAGAAGCAGAAATGAACGAATCGCAGTGATAGAGGACTGCCGGGCGGTGCTTTGTGCCAGATGCGGAGCCGGGACACAAACTGAGCTGGGCAAGAAACGTATCACGTCCTTTGTCATAGAAAAGCCTGTTAGGGAGGCTTTGAACAAAATCGTGGATTACTATGGGAAAAGCACCCATAGTAATGTACCCCTTTCCTCTTAAGGTGTTGATTTATAAAGCATTGAAGTTTAGTGCGGGAATGAAAGAAAGAAGGTGAATCGGGTGCTTGAAGTGGAGCATATATATAAGAGCTTTGGAAAGCTGGAGGTTTTAAAGGACATAAGCCTTAAGATCAACCAAGGGGATGTGGTCGCTATTCTCGGGCCCAGCGGAACAGGAAAGACAACCCTGCTGCGCAGTATTAATTTTCTGACGAATGCGGATGACGGAAAAATCACAATTGACGGCTACTCTGTGGACGTAAAGCATCATAGAAAGAAGAATGTGCTGGAGCTTCGGAGAAAAACCGCGATGGTATTTCAGCATTACAACCTGTTCCATCATAAAACCGTTCTGGAAAATGTAATGGAAGGGCTTGTGGTTGCAAAGAAGCTGCCTAAAAAGGAGGCCAGGGAACGAGCTCTGCATGAATTGGATAAGGTGGGCCTTAACGATAAGGTGGATGCTTATCCCTGCGCCTTGTCGGGCGGGCAGCAGCAGAGAGTCGGCATCGCACGTGCGCTGGCCCTGGACCCGAAGGTGCTTTTGTTTGATGAGCCCACCTCCGCCCTGGACCCGGAAAAGGTAGGAGAGGTACTAGCAGTAATACGAAAGGTTGCACAGGAGGGCATCACCATGCTGATTGTAACCCACGAAATATCCTTTGCCAGAAATGTAGCCAACCGGATTATCTTCATGGACGGAGGAGAAATTGTGGAGGACGGATCTCCAAAGGATATTTTCCTGAATCCGAAAGAAGAACGAACCAAACAGTTCCTGAAAGGATTTCATGAAGAATTTGTTTATACAATTTAACAGACAAGTGCGAAGCTCATAATCCGGATCAGTTGTATACAACGCACAAGGGGCTGCAGTTTCGCAACTGCCTGATACAATCCAATGAATGGAGGTCATAGTAAATGGGAGTTAATTTAAATTTGCCGGAAGTAGAGCCGAGAGAGAACCGGCTGAATTCGATCCTGTCCTTCCATGGTAAGGCAAGTGAGCTTTATGAAAAATCGCTTGGCGGTAAATTGAAAATGAGGGATCGAACCTTTAGCCAGTGCGGAAGCTGCGCATCGAGCAGTGCTTTCACGCTGAATGCCATCATCATTGATGCTGCCGTTGTAGTGCACGCACCCATTGGCTGTGCCGGAGATTTTGCTGGTCATAATCACGGACGACACCAGGGCACGCTTCATAGAGGACTTAAATCCGATAATCTGAAAGCCATTAGTACGAATCTGGAGGAAAAGGACACCATATACGGCGGGGCGGAAAAGCTGCGGGAGGCAGTAAGGGAGGCATATAAAAGATTTTCGCCGAAAGCTGTTTTTGTAAACACCTCCTGTGCCTCAGGCATCATAGGTGAGGATATTGAGAGTATTGCGGATGAGCTGGAAGAGGAATTGAATATTAAAATTATTCCTGTTTACTGTGAAGGCTTCAAATCAAAAATCTGGAGTACCGGATTTGACGCAACGGCACATGGAATCGTCCGCAAGCTGGTGAAACCGGCGACCAAAAAAGAGGATACCATTGTTAATGTATTCAATTTCCAGGGTACGCATTCCTTTACCGGAATCCTCGGTAAAATCGGCTTAAAACCCAGATACCTGTTTCCGTTTGCCACAGTGGAGGACTTGGAGAAAATGTCCGAGGCAGTTGCCTCCACGCATATCTGTGAAACCCTGGGAACCTATGTGTCCGCTGCGCTTGAGAAGGAGTTTGGTGTACCGGAGGTAAAGGCTCCGGTTCCCTATGGCATTACGTGGACGGACGAATGGCTTAGGGATCTGGGGAAAATCACCCACCGGGAGGAGCTGGTGGAGAAGGTGATACTGGAAGAGCATGAGCGAATCCGGCCGAAGCTGGAGGAATTACGCAGGGAATTGAGAGGGAAAAGGGTCTACATCCTGGCGGGGGATTCCTTTGTCCACAGTATAGTCAGCTCCTGCCGTTCTTTGGAAATGGAGGTTGTAGGAAGTGTCGCCTTCCACCATGACCAGGTGTACGACAATGATTACGGAGAGGTGAACAGTATCGGCAACATGATACAGCATACCGGTGATGTTGATAATTACACGGTATGTAATATACAGCCCTATGAATTTGCCAATATTCTCAGGGAGATCAAACCGGATCTTCTGGTGGTAAGGCACGGACATATATCTACGGTTGGCAGCAAGCTTGGTATTCCGTCCTTTCAGGTATCCGACGCGAACCTGGGAATCGGCTATGACGGTGTAGTAGACCTTGGATATAAGCTGTATGAAACCATCAAAACCAAAAGAATGATTGAAACCATAGCCAGGCATGCCAGGCTGCCCTATACCAAATGGTGGAATGAACAGGATCCATATTTATTTGAGCCTGGCGAAAAGCAATAAAAAGAGCCGTTATATACGGTGGAACGGAGATTTACAATGAGCAGAGTAATTGAACAACCCAGATATACCTGTGCCTTGGGTGCCCAGCAAAGTGTTCTGGCGATTCCAAGAGCGATACCCATTCTTCACAGCGGCCCCGGCTGCAGCAACAAGGTATCGGCCATTAAGAATTCGGCGGGACAGCAGGGAGAAGGATATGCCGGCGGCGCTCACGTACCTTGCACCAATGCGACGGAAAACGATGTTGTGTTCGGCGGAGAGCAAAAGCTCAATGAAACTATCCAGGGTGCTCTTAAGGTAATGGACGGAGATTTGTTTGTGGTATTGACCGGATGTACAGCCGACATAGTCGGAGATGATGTCGGATCTGTTGTGAGCCGGTACAAGGAAGAAGGCTATCCAATTATTAATGTGGAAACGGGAGGCTTTAAAGGGAATAATTATTTTGGACATAATCTGCTGCTTCGGGAGCTGATCGAGCAGTATCTGGGAGATGCAACGCCCAGTGTAAGGGAAAATCTGGTCAACGTGTTTTCAGTAGTTCCATATCAGAATGCGAACTGGAGAGGAGACCTGGAAGCCATAAAAAAGCTGCTGAATTCCATCGGCCTGGAGGTGAATATCCTTTTCGGCCATGAAAGCCGGGGAGTCAGCGAATGGAAGGATATCCCGAATGCGGAATTCAACCTGGTGCTTTCTCCGTGGGTAGGTCTTGAGGCGGCAGAGCTGTTAGAGAAAAAGTATGGCACACCCTACCTGCATATACCGGTGCTTCCGGTCGGAGCAGAGGAAACCAGCCGTTTTCTGCGGGAGGTCGGAAGGTTTGCCGGACTGGATCAAAAGCTGGTAGAAAAGGTAATCGCGCAGGAGGAAGAACGGTTCTATAAATATTTTGTGGATACAGCGGATTTCTTTACAGAAATTAAGAACGGCCTTCCCTATGAGCTTTACACCATTGCTGATTCAACCTATGCTTTGGGAGTTAGCAAATTTCTGATCCATGAGCTTGGGTATACACCAAAACGGGCCTTTCTGATTGATAATGTTCCAGAGCGCTATAAGGGCTTTATTACGGAGGAGTTCGAGAAGCTTGATCCCGAATATGCAGCCCATGTGCATTATGAAGAGGACGGAGGAAGAATAGAGGCTGTTATCCGGGGAGACCGTAACCGACCACAGAAGACACTGATTCTGGGAAGCCAGTGGGAGAATGACCTGGCAAGGGAGATTGAAGCGGCAATTACCTACTTAAGCATCCCAATTCTTGAAAATCTGATTTTGAACAAATCCTACCTGGGATATGCGGGCGGACTGCGGCTGATCGAAGATATTTACACCAATATCATTGGAAATAAATACTTTACTTCAAGGTTCCGGGATCAGGTTTTCTTATAAATCAAACAGGAGGCGTGGTATGAGTTTTGATATTCATTTTGCAATTGCCCTCTTTTGGCAGTGTCTGGCTGCTGCAAGAATTACGCTGCTGATTACGGTGGTATCGTTGTTGGCAGGTCTGCCGCTTGCGTTTCTTGTAGCAATCATACGGTTGAAAAAGATTCTCATCCTGAACCAGATAGCACAGATCTACATATCCTTCATCCGCGGTACCCCGATGATGATTCAGATCTATATCATCTACTATATGGTTCCGGGGCTTTTAGCAAGCCTGATTAAAACGCTGGGAATTCCGATCAATGTCTATGACGTTAACGCGCTGCTTTATGCCTATATTGTGTTCGGCCTTCATACGGCTGCTTATTTAAGCGAGGTAATTCGCGCTGCGCTTGCAACCGTTGAAAAGGGACAGAAGGAGGCGGCATTGGCCAGCGGACTGAGCAGCTGGCAGGCATACAAGCGGATTATTCTGCCGCAGGCATTTGTAGTGGCGATTCCTAACATCTGCACCAATACAATAGGTCTTTTGAAGGGCACCTCTCTGGTCTTCGCCATGGCAATTAAGGATATCACGGCGACCGCAAGGGTGGAGGCCCATGAAAATTATAAGTTTGTCGAAGCGTATGTTGATATTCTGATCATTTACATTATCATCTGCTATTCAACGGAGAAATTGTTTAAAATAGCAGAAAAAAAAATCAGTAATTATAAAGCAGCATAAAATATGAGATACCGCAAATTGCGGGGAATGGAGAAAACATGAAACGAATTTACAAAACCTTTCTTGTGTCAGCCTTGATTTTAAGTATTTTATCCCTTGCCTTTACAGGATGTTCAAAAAGCAGTGAAACCTCGGCTGACAAGCCGGATAACTCTGTAACAGAGGGAGCAGAGGCGACTGCCGCACCCGACGGGGAAGAGGACGTGACGGAAGTAACGGTTGTTCATGCGGTAACCAATAATAATTATTATCCGCTTGCCTATCTGGACGAGAATGGTGAACTGGTCGGATATGCAATTGATGTGGCAAAGCTGGTGGATGAAGCGCTTCCCCAGTATGAGTGGGAAATTGAGCCCTTATCGGGTGACGCGATCCTGCTCGGTCTGGAAAGCGGAACCTATGCAGAGGCAATCGGAGGCTTCTATTGGAATGAGGAACGCGAAAAGAAATTTATCTATCCCGAATACAGCAGCGGCGGTATCGTAGGTGTAGTTGCAAGAAAGGAAAACGCGGATGCGAAGGATCTGTCGGATGTAGCGACCCAGGGTCTTAAAATTGCGCCGACACTGGCAATCGGAGGCATCATCGGTGTAATGAAAAAGTACAATGAAGAAAATCCGGACAATCAGATTACCTATGATACCATCGATTCCAGAACGGAAGCCGATATCTGGCAGGGGGTGCTGGACGGAAGATATGACGTTGATATTGCAAATAAGCATACCTGGAATAAGATCATATCGACCGACGAGGGAAAGAAATATGAAGACGGCCTCGTATTCAACAGCTTTACAGCGGTAAAGGCATATGACCTGTTCAATAAGGATCAGACAGAGCTGGCTGCAGCCTACAATGAAGTAATCAAGCAATTAAAAGAAGACGGATCACTGACAGAGCTATCAAATAAGTGGTTTGGTGAGGACTTATTCCAGTTTATCAATGAGGACGAAAAATAAAGGAGGATTAGGGAAGGAGGACACGGAATGTTTGATTTCGCGTATTTCCTGAAAAGCCTGACACAGCTGCTGCCATATACCGGAGCCGCAATTTCAATTATGGGATATTCCGTATTGTACGGAATTCTATGGGGCGGACTTCTGGCCTGGGCAAAGCTGGGCAAAAATAAGGTGCTGAAGCAGCTTTCCTACGGCTATACGACATTGATTCGCTGTACGCCCTCCATTGTTCTGCTGTATGTGATCTATTACGGGCTGCCTATGCTGCTGCAGGCACTGCATATTCATGTGGGTGCATTGGGAAAGAAGGAATATATTATCATTACCTTTGCAATGTTTTGCGGAGCATCGCTTTCCGAAGTGTTTCGGAGCGCTTACTGCTCCGTTAGCATAGGGCAGTATGAAGCCGGAGTAAGTATAGGGCTGGGAAATCTGACTGTTTTCAGGAGAATTATCTTTCCGCAGATGTTTCAGGTAACGCTGCCCCCCTTAGGCAATACCGTCATTGCGGTGCTGAATGAAGCATCTCTTGGCTTTGCCATCGGTTATGTGGACATTATAGGCAGGGCAACTCTGTTCAGCCAGCAGAATTACGGAACGAAAAACCTGGAAATATTTTTCGCGGCTGCGATACTGTATTGGCTGTGTTCCGTAGTAATCGGGCAGGGAGTAAATCTGATTGAACGGTATTATGGCAGGTATCGTTCACAGTACTAGAGTACCGGTACATTGGCGCTCAGGCAAATAAAAATGAAAGGAGATCAAGATTATGCCAAAAGTTGCGGAAAAGCTGACGGATTTGATCGGGAATACCCCGTTGCTAAAGCTGACCGACTATAATAAAGAAAAAAAGGTCACAGCGAATCTGATTGCCAAGCTGGAATATTTTAATCCTCTGGGATCGGTGAAGGACCGGATAGCCCTGGCAATGATCGAGGAAGCGGAGGAAAAGGGGAAAATCAATAAGGATACGGTAATCATAGAACCCACCAGCGGAAACACCGGAATTGGCCTGGCCTTTGTAGCAGCGGCCAAGGGCTATCGTATTATTATTACCATGCCGGAGAGCATGAGCAATGAACGAAGAAAGCTTCTGAAGGCACTTAATGCGGAGCTTGTCCTGACTCCTGCGAAGGATGGAATGAAGGGGGCAATCAGAAAGGCAGAGGAGCTTTCCTTCCAGCTGCCGAACAGCTTTGTTCCGAGTCAGTTTGAAAACACGGTTAATCCTGCGGTACATAAAAGAACCACTGCGCAGGAGATATGGAATGATCTGGACGGCGAAATCGCGGCCTTTATCGGCGGAGTGGGTACCGGAGGTACGATTTCCGGGGTAGGTACCGCTCTTAAGGAAAAAAATACTGGTATTAAAATATATGCGGTAGAGCCGTATGCGTCGCCGGTTCTCTCCGGAGGCACGCCCGCGTCCCATAAAATCCAGGGGATAGGAGCTAATTTTGTCCCGCCTCTGTTTGAATACGGGGTTGTCGATGAAATCTTCAAGGTCAGAAACGAAGAAGCAATTGAGACGGCTCAGGAGCTTGCCAGAACGGAGGGGCTGCTGGTCGGATTCTCCTCTGGCGCCGCCGCTTTTGCCGCAACGCAGATTGCAAAGAGGCCGGAGTATATGGGAAAGAATGTCGTTGTGCTATTGCCGGATACCGGAGAACGTTATCTCTCAACAGAATTGTTTGATATCGTTGACCGGGTGCTCTATTAAACGTACAGAACAGGAGGAATGATATGAGCAGCTTTATTGAAAGACCCAGATATTCCTGCGCTTTGGGCGGTGCATTGTCGACATTACGGGCGATACCGAGGGCAATTCCGGTCATTCATGCGGCATCGGGCTGCGGATACAATTTATATAATGCGACGAATTCAGGCTCCGCTTATCTTGGCGGCGGGTATTGCGGGGCAACCTCTCTTCCCAGCTCCAACGTGACGGAGAAGGAAATTGTCTTCGGAGGAGAAAAGCGGCTTGCCGAGGAAATCAGAACGACCCTTGAGGTGATGGATGGAGACCTGTTCGTTGTATTAAGCGGTTGTATGGTGGAGATGATCGGAGATGATATTGATACCGTAGTAAGAGAATTTGAGGATGCCCCAAAGCCGGTGATTGCCGTTTCCACACCCAGCTTTCAGGGGAATTCCTATTATGGATACGATCTTATTGTTGAGGGGTTGGTTAACAGCTTTGTAAAGGCTGGGGAGCGTAAGCTTGACAAAACCGTGAATATTCTGGGTATAGTTCCGGGAGAGGATGTATTCTGGAAAGGAAACCTGAAGGAAATCAAGCGTGTTCTGTCGCTGATCGGAATTAAGGCAAATACCCTCTTTGGAGAAGGGGAGGGCCTGGAGGACATACAGAAATCCTCCGCCTCAAGCCTTACTATTGTGCTTTCAGAGATATATGGAGTGAAGGCGGCCCAAGCCT
The DNA here is from genome assembly GCA_023407175.1 of Bacillota bacterium. The sequence goes on along the minus strand of JAEYMU010000012.1, from coordinate 208,353 downwards.
ATGAAGTAAAATTTGATATCCCGTATCTGACAAAGCAGATTCCGATCGGCTATCTTCAGACGGAACGCTTTTTAAAGGAAATCGGGGAATATTTTGAAATACCTGAAGAAAAAATTGAACAGGCGCTCGATACGGAACGGAGAATTTATTATGATTATTTTGAGCGATTTACCGATATTTATACAGATGCGGATCTACAGCGCTATGCGGTGGTTGTCGGAGATGCGAATTATTCACCCTCAATCACGCGGTTCATATCGGATGAGCTTGGCTTTATTCCAAAGCTTTCCGTTATCACGGATATCCTGACAGAGAAGCAGAAAGCCGCTCTGGAGCGGAGCTACGAAAATCTGGATTCTGGTCTGCAGGTTTTAGTGAAATTTGAAACAAATACGGCGAGGATTGGCAGCTTACTCAGAGAAGCCTGGGAGCCGTACAGAAATCAAAAGTACTATGATGCTTTCACGCCTGCGGTTGTATTCGGAAGCATTATGGAAAAGGAACTGGCGGCAAAACTGAATGCACCTCTGGTTACGGTAACCTATCCTATTACCAACCGTATTGTTTTGAACCGCGCTTATGTCGGTATCAACGGCGGACTGATATTAACAGAGGATACATTAAGTACTTTAGTTGCAGGAAGATAGGAGGCTTAACTATGAGTATTGTATTAAGAGAGACAGCACCGCCGAGGGAAGAGAGGCTGAAGGCGGGAATCGCTTATGGCGGAACATGTGCTCATCTGGAGGAGTGTGTGTCCAAGGGATGTCTGAATACCGCGACGCGCAGCTTCAGCCAAACCTACGGATGTCAGCACGGGTTAAGCCTCGGTATTTTAAATACCATCCGCAATGCGGTGACCATTATGCATGCACCATTGGGCTGCGGAGCCTCGTCGGTTAATTCATCCGGTACACAGGGGGCTTTTTACCAAAGGCTTAGAGATCCGAACGCGGAAGGAACCATTGTCATTAATACCAATCTGGACGAGGTCAATGTAATCAAGGGAGGAGAAACAAATCTGCGGGAGGCAATTCTATACGCGGATCGGGAATTTCGCCCGGAGGTTATCATTGTTGTAGGCGCGTGCGTACCGGCTCTGATCGGGGATGATATTGACGGGATTCTTGCGGAGCTTCAGCCCCAGATAGCGGCTGTGTTAATTCCGGTGACCTGCGAGGGCTTTAAGACTAAGGTTATGGCAACGGCATATGATGCGGCATATAACGGAATCATGAAAAAGCTTTTGGGCAGGGTTTCAAGAAACCTTCCTACAGTAACAGAAGATTTTGAAGAATACAAAAGAAAATATCTGGCGAGCAGGACGGTTAATATTTTTAATGTTGGCTCTATGAGCAAGGCGGATGAGGAGGAGCTGGAGCGTTTGCTGAATGCGATTGGCCTCTATGTAAAATTCCTGCCCTGCTACAGTGCGCCCGAGGATTTTTCCTATACGCTGGAGAATGCCCTGAATGTAAGCATCTGCGGAACCCATGACGATTACTATATCGAGTACCTTCAGCAGGAATACGGGATACCATTTATTATAGATACCATTCCCATTGGTAAGAAGAATACGACCCGTTGGGTTAAGAACATTGCAAAGCATTTCAACCTGGAGAAGGAAGCGGATATTTTTCTTAAACGGGAGGAGGAGGCACTGGAAGCTGGATTACTGCCGTACCGGCAGCAGCTTGCAGGGAAAACGGTCTATCTGGGCGGCGGAGCTATCCGGATTGTGGCTACGGCGGAGGTGCTTCAGGAGCTTGGAATGGAAATTGTCGGTTTTAAGGGACATCATATTGACAAATTCATCGCACCTGTATTGGAAGCATTGGAGAATATAGAAAAGGTCTCTTTTAATGTTGCTACCCAGCAGCCCTTCGAGCAGGTGAATCTGGTGGAACGCCTGAAGCCTGAGGTGATTGTCATTCATAGCGGGTTGAACAATATTACCACCAAATACGGAGCGCCGATTTTGCCGCTGTTCGGGCCGACCTTTCACTATATGGGATATTCGGGGGCCTTTGACATTGCGCGCCGCCTGGCAAGAAAGCTGCAGAATAACCAGTATAATAAGAACATCGCAAAGAATCTTAGGGTTCCTTATCAAAAGGATTGGCTGGAGAAAGATCCTTTTGCGTATATTAAAAATGAATGAAAAAAATTAATTTGGACAAAGCTGGAGGATAATAATGGCAGAAAAGCAAATAAGACAAATAGCAATTTACGGAAAAGGGGGAATAGGAAAATCAACAACCACACAAAACCTGACAGCGGGTCTTGTGGAAAGAGGAAGGCATGTCATGGTGGTGGGCTGTGATCCGAAGGCTGACTCAACAAGATTGCTGCTGGGAGGGCTGGCCCAAAAGACAGTATTGGACACACTGAGGTTAGAGGGAGAGGACGTTGACTTAAGCGCAATTATGAAAACCGGCTTCGGTGGAACAAGATGCGTGGAATCAGGCGGGCCCGAGCCGGGAGTCGGCTGTGCCGGGCGCGGTATCATAACCTCCATCGGCCTTCTGGAACGGCTGGGAGCATATACACAGGATTTGGATTATGTATTTTATGATGTTCTCGGCGATGTTGTGTGCGGGGGCTTTGCCATGCCAATCCGTGAGGGCAAGGCAAAGGAAATCTATATTGTTGCCAGCGGTGAAATGATGGCGTTATATGCAGCGAACAATATTTCAAAAGGAATTCAGAAATATGCGCAAAAGGGAGGTGTAAGGCTGGGTGGAATTATCTGTAACAGCCGTAACGTTGACCGTGAGATTGAATTGCTGAGAGCCTTTTCCCGGGAGCTTGGCACAAAGCTGATACAGTTTGTTCCGCGTGACAATATCGTACAGCGCGCAGAAATCAACCGCAAGACGGTAATTGAGTATGATCCCAAGGCAGGACAGGCGGATGAATACAGGGAACTGGCAAGAAATATAGAAGAAAATACAGATTTTGTAATTCCGACACCTATGAGCCAGGAGCGTTTGGAGGAAATACTTTATGAATTTGGCTTGATGGATGGTCTGGTGGATTATAAAATATAAAAAATACATAGCGAAAGCCGGAAAGCAATGTCAATTTTATATTCATATCACAAGGGAAGATATATAGGAACACAGGAGCTGCTAAACGAAGGAGGAAGGCATCGGATCGACAAAATCTATGTGAATATCACAAATCAGTGCCCGTGCAGATGTACGTTCTGTATCAGAAGTCAGGAGAATGCCGCGGAATTTGACGATTTATGGCTGACTGCCGAGCCGGCAGTGGAGGAGGTGCTCCAGGAATTTGACCGGCTTGATTTGACTCCTATAAAAGAGGTTATTTTCTGCGGCTACGGAGAACCGTTAACAAGACTAAAGGAAGTGCTTGAAATATCAAAGGCCTTAAAGTCCAGAAAAAATCTGAAGATCAGAATCAATACCAACGGACTTGGAAGCCTGATTCACGGCTTTGATATCGTCCCTGCCCTCAAGAATTTTATAGACAGCATCTCGATCAGCTTAAACGCTTCTAATGCCGCAGAATATCTGAAATTGACGAGGAGCAGCTTCGGAATGGAATCCTATGATGCGGTAATACGCTTTGCTGTAGAATGCAGGGACCAGCTGAAGGAGGTAAGGGTCACTGTGGTTGATATCATCGGACGGGAGGAAATCGAAAAATGCAGGGAGCTTTGCGATGCACACCGGCTTGATCTGGTGGTACGTAAATTTATAATGACTCTATAAGAAAAAATGAAGAAGTATCGTTGATTTTATTTTTGAATTCTTCTAAGCTAATATTCATGAAACCACCCTTTCATATGAATGCTTACAGGGAGCTTTAGTCTCCGAGTGAGGTCGTTAGAGGCCGTATATGTGCATTATAGCGCATATAGCACGTGCATCTGTGAAACGGGATGGTTTCTTTTGTTTGCAGTTGAAAGCCGCGGTATGTTATAATTAACGGACAGTATTTAATTAAAACAGGAAAGATTATATTTGTTCTGCGATCGGTATAATCATGGGAAGCAGGGTGTAATATGGAAAGCATATCAAAACTGGATTATATTATGAAGGCTCTGAATATTCCTGGAAAGGTGCTTGCACAAAGTCTTGAGGTAGATAATACAACAATAAGCAAATGGAGAAATAATCAGAGAAGGCTTACTTATGACAGCAGGCACATCAGACCACTTGCAAAATATCTGCTCACCAGTGAGGTGGAGCAAAAGCGCCGGCTCCTCCATGGTATTTTGGAAATCTATAAACCGGATATGAATTTTCAGAGTCTCGAACAGCAGATAGACAATTTGTGCCTATGGCTGACGGAGGAAAAGCCGGGTGAGGAGCAGCAGGGCGTTTTGCAGAGCAGCAGGCTGTTCACTCCAAAATACGGCTATAATACAAATGTCAGTATATTTCTTGGAGATAGAGGAATAGACGAGGCAATCGAGCATTTTATGAAATATCTTCTGAAAACCGCCCCGGGAAAGACGATGTATCTGATCGATTATTCGGGGATTAACTGGACGAATGGGGATGAGAGCACGGACAGGCAAATCCGTATTAATGCCTGTATGGAGCTTTTCCGCCCGGTGCTGGAGTATGGACAGAGATTTGTCATCGTGGATTGTGATACGGATATTTACAGGCCCTATCGTGCAATATTTCGATGGATGGAGTTGTATCTTACGAATGGAGTGGAGGTATGGACACATCCATGCTTGTACGATGAGCAGTATCATTACACCTCCTTTGTAGTAAAGGATGAAATAGCCCTGCAATGTATTTCCAATGATGATTTTCCCGACAAGCATCACGGTATGATGTATAAGAATGCCGAGACCATCGATTTTCTGACAAACAGTGCACTGGCCATTTTAAAAAAATCCAAAAAGCTGATTGATACAGTTCCCTCACAGGACGCATTGAGCATGATCACGATAATAGAGCAGCATATCAAGCCAAAGAACCAGGTATATATGATGAATCCCTCGCTGACACTGCAGTGTATCGACGAGGGGCTGCTTACTGCCATTCTTCAGGAAAATCACGTGGATGAGGCAATCCTTGAGGATTGTATTCTGGTGAACAGGAAATTCAAGCGTCTGAAAAAGAGATGCCGTTATATCTCGATTTATGATCTGGATCAATTGGAGAGAATGGCAGCAAGAAATAAGTATATTGATGATAATCTTACCGAAATTTGCAAAAAGAAGATCATTGTATCCCGGGAAAACTGGAATAAGTTGATACGGGCTGTGATTTCCTCCGACACAAACGAGGGTTCTTCGATTTTCTTTACCTCCTTTAAGTATTTAAGCTATATTCCGGCAAATTTAAGTATACTGGTGCAAGATGATTGCTTTGTAGCGGCCTGGAATGTTACCAGGTATAAAAAAAGGATGTACTGTGTAAATCCTAATGTCATATCCGGTTTCTACCGGTATATTGATGATATCTGGCATATGATTCCAAGGGTATGCAAGGATATTAACTGGAGAAACAAGCAATTAATGAGATTCTTGGATAATAACGAAACATAACCGGTAGCTGACCAAACATTGGAGGTTTATCCTGTAGTTTTATAGCAGGATAAACCATTTTTTTATATATTGAAGCTATAAAGTCGGAAATTGACTGTAAATGGACTTCGTTTGCTATCAGCAGAAAAATACGGCAAAATATTGTCGTGTTATTGGCATGTTGTACATGATATAATTACTTGACAAATAATTGACAAGAGAATATAATCTCATTACACATACTAATCATATATGATATATATACTATGCTGAAAGGGATTACAAGGCTATGTGCGGGGTTTTTGGTTATGTAAATTATGGCGGGCTTATCGATGATGTTCAGATAAAGGAAATCTATCTGGCATTATCGAAGGAATGCAGTATCAGGGGAGCATCTGCAAGTGGCGTATCCTATGTGGAGCAGAAGGAGCTTAAGGTGCAAAAGTCACCCTGTGATATCACAAGGGCAGATTATCATATACCCTGGAATGCAGTAACCGTAATGGCTCATTGCAGGTACGATATTCAGAATAATCATGGGGTAAATCAAAATAATCATCCCTTTTTGGGAAAAACCTTAAATAATATACCCTATGCTCTGGCCCATAACGGAATACTTGCAGATATGCGGACCATCAGAGAACAGTATCATTTATCGGACACAGAGATAGAGACAGACAGCTATGGTGCGGTCCAATTGTTAAATACGATGGACTGTGTGGATATCAGCCATCTGAAGCGACTGTGTGAAAGTCTGAATGGAAGCTATACCTTTACCATACTAGACGGTGAGAACAACCTGTTTTTATGCAGGGGGGATGTCCCAATCTTTTTGATCCATTTTCGGGAATATAAATTATACCTTTATATTTCCACCAGAGATTTATTCGAAGCGGCAATTAAAAGGACGGATCTTGATTACATTTATCGGACCAATAATGTTGAAATCCACCGGAGTCCGGTCACTGTCCTCCATGTAAATCAGGGAGATATTGTGCAGATAACAAGACACGGGGAGCTTAAAAAAGGAAGCTTTGTTTTTCGGGAGGAAAAGGCAATCTGCCATAACTGGTATATGCATCAGATTGTAAGTACACCAAGGCTTGAACAGCAAATAAGCCACTTGAATAATTAAGTATACATCATACGGGAGGGGTAAAGCCTGGCTTCCTCCGGTAGGCAGCAGGAAGGGTCAGTTAATATGATATATTTGTCGGAAATCAGCAAAACTTACAAAACCTCAGCAGGTACCTTAAATGCGGTGGATCATGTATCTGTCCATATCGGCAGAGGTGAAATCTATGGCATTATTGGCTTTAGCGGTGCGGGAAAATCAACACTGCTAAGGTGCATTAACCTGCTAGAGAGACCGGACAGAGGAAGGGTATCGGTGGATGGAGAGGATTTTACGGTCTTAACCAGGAGAGAGCTGCTAAAGCGAAGACAGGATATTGGGATGATATTTCAACACTATAATCTTCTCGGTAATGCAACGGTATATGATAATGTGGCGTTCCCGCTTGAGATATCAAAGATACCGAAGGCCGAGCGAAGGAAGCGTATCCTTGATAGTCTGTCTATCGTTGATTTGTCAGAAAAAGCAGGGGATTATCCGGCAAAGCTAAGCGGAGGGCAAAAGCAGAGGGTTTCAATTGCAAGGGCAATTGCAATGAATCCTAAAATACTTTTGTGTGATGAACCTACTTCTGCACTGGACCCTCAGACTACGGAGAGCATTTTGTACTATTTGAAACGCCTGAATGAGGAGTTGGGGATTACCATAGTTTTAGTCACCCATGAGATGGAGGCAGCACGGATGATTTGCGGGCGTGTAAGTGTCATGGAGAACGGCAGGCTGGTGGAAACAATTGATATGGCGGATACGGCAGTGATTCCGCAATCACAGATTGCAAAATATCTGTTCTATAACGGAGAGGGAATATGATAAATAACGTGATACAGCTGGCACCTGATATTGGCAAGGCCCTGGGAGAAACCTTTTATATGATGGTATTTACGCTTAGCATTGCAGCCCTGCTCGGCATACCGTTGGGTACGGCGCTTTATATTATCCGCCCCGGCTCAATCAATGAAAAACCCCGGCTATACATAATTCTGGACATGATTGTAAATATTGTAAGGTCCTTTCCATTTCTGATATTGATGATTGCCATCATACCCTTTACACGCCTTGTAGTTGGTACGGCCCTCGGCACAACTGCGGTTATCGTGCCGCTTTCCATCAGTGCAATTCCTGATTTTGCAAGACAGGTGGAACAGGTACTGATGGAGGTAAACAGGGGGGTAATCGAGATGGCGGATGCGATGGGAGCCAATACCCTTCAGATTATCCGGAAGGTATTATACCGGGAAGCCAGATCAGGGATGGCCAATGCGGCCACAATCATCAGTGTCAGCTTTCTGTCCTATTCCACCGTGGCAGGACTTGTCGGAGGCGGCGGAATCGGTGACTTTGCAATTCGCTACGGCTATTACAGGTATCAGACTGACGTAATGATTTTTACCGTAATTCTGATTATTATTATTGTCCAGGTAATCCAGACCTTTGGCCGGTTTATCGTCAGAAAGTTGGATAAACGAAACTAATAATAAACCATATTCAATGAATTGAAGGAGGATATATTTATGAAACAAAGCTTTCGAAAGGCATTCGTATTAACGATTGTCACCATATTTGCAATTAGTACCCTTGCAGGCTGCAAGAAGAAGGAAGACGATGATAAGGTAATTAAATTTGCTGCCTGCAATCTTAAGGTTTATGAGGATACTACCAAGGTTCTGGCACAGGAGGTGGAAAAGCTGGGCTATACGTTGGATTATGAGTTCTTATCCGATAATACTCAGTTGAATGAAGCGGTTGAAAATGGGGAGGCCTTTGCAAATTATCACCAGCATACCGCATATCTGGAGGAATTTAACGCATCCCATGGCACACATCTGGCAGCAGCCTTTGAAGCCTTTACAGACCGCGCCGGAATTTTTTCTACAAAATATAAAAGTATCGATGAGCTGCCTGACGGTGCAACCTTCAGTATTCCGGTGGACCCGGGCAACAATTTCAGAACCTTCGCGATGCTGTCCGATGCCGGACTGATTACCTTGAAAGAGGATGTGGAAATTACGGCGGCTACGCAGAAGGACATTGCGGATAACCCTCATAATTATAAGTTCGCCGAGGTGGATTATACGATGCTCTCCAGAGCAATTGAGGATGCCGACGCCGGTTTTTTATATGCGACAGTTGCTGCCGAGCTTGGCCTGGATTACAATGAGGATTCTCTGTTACAGGAAAGTGAGGAGCTGCAGTCCACAGATATTATTGCAGTACGCGAGGAAAATGTTGATTCAGAAAAGGCAAAAATCTTGAAGCAGGCATACCAGTCAGACGCTATGAAGCAGGCACTTTTGGATGCCTATGACGGTAAGGAAGTACTTCTTCCGGCCTGGTAAATTATAATACGGAGGATATGTATGGCAGTTTATCATCAGAGCCTGGTCGAATTGATTGGAAACACTCCGCTACTTGAGCTGAACAGATACGGTGAAGGCAAAAACTTAAAGGCAAGGCTGGTTGCAAAGCTGGAGTACTTTAATCCGGCAGGAAGCGTAAAGGACAGGATTGGCTATGCCATGATAAAGGAAGCTGAAGAAGCCGGATTGGTTACCAGAGATACGGTTATTATTGAACCGACCAGCGGCAATACAGGGGTAGGGCTTGCATTCGTAGCGGCGGCGAGAGGCTACAGGATTATTATTACCATGCCGGATACTATGAGCGTGGAGCGCAGAAATCTGCTAAGTGCTTTCGGAGCGGAGCTTGTACTGACACCGGGAGCCGATGGCATGAGAGGGGCAATCCGCAAGGCTGAAGAAATTGCTGCTCAGCTTTCGAATACCTTTATCCCTCAACAGTTTCGCAATCCCTCCAATCCCAGAGTACACAGGGATACAACAGCGGAAGAAATCTGGAGGGATACTCAGGGGGAGGTGGATATCTTTGTAGGAGGAGTCGGTACCGGCGGTACGGTAACCGGGGTAGGAGAGGCACTCAAGGAAAAGAAGCCGTCAGTAAAGATTATTGCAGTCGAGCCCAATGATTCACCCGTGCTGTCAGGAGGTGCACCGGGGCCCCATAAAATCCAGGGGATCGGTGCAGGCTTTGTACCGGAAGTATTTAAAGAGGATGTTGTCGACGAGATCTTCCGGGTTAAAAATGAGGAAGCCTTTGATACCGCAAGAGAGCTGGCAAGTAAAGAGGGCCTTTTGGTAGGAATATCCTCGGGTGCCGCTGCCTTTGCTGCAACGCAGCTTGCAAAACGGGAGGAAAACCGGGGAAAGACTATCATTGTACTACTCCCCGATACCGGAGAACGGTATTTATCGACGGGCCTTTTTACTAATCCATATAAGAAATGAGATGAAAACATGAGCTATTCCCAAGAAGCAATTGAAGAAGCAAAAAAATTTATCACGGAGCATAATATCCAGACTGTGGAAATCGGTTTTACCGATATCATCGGCGCCTTACTTGGCAAGGTTTTGCCTGCAAGATATTTTATAGAGCATATTACCTCCGGAACCGGAGTATGCCGGGCACCACTGACCTGGGATGTCCAGTGTGACTATTTCTCTACGACGGAATTTGCCGGCTTTGAATACGGAGCCGCAGATATGATCTTAAAGCCGGATTTATCGACGCTTAGGGAAATACCCTGGAGAAAGGGAACAGCCTTTGTATTAAGTGATTTGTATTTTGACCATGGAGGCATTATTCCGGTTGCTCCCAGACAGATATTAAAGAATGTTCTTAAGCGGCTTGAGAAAATCGGATATCAGGCCAAGGTGGGCTCTGAAATTGAATTTTACCTTCTTACGAAGGATAAACAGCCGCTTTTTGGAGGTCAGCAGACCTATTCTCTTGCAAAGGCGGGCGAATTCAGTGAAATTATCCGGCTGTTTGAGCAAAATCTCGAGGACTACGGTATTCGAGTGGAGGCAATACATACAGAATACGGTCCGGCCCAGCTGGAGCTGATACTGGAATATGATGATGCACTTACGGTTGCGGATCATACCATATTGGCGAGGCACGCTATCAAGGAGCTGGCAAGGAAGAACGGTTACGTTGCTACCTTTATGGCAAAGCCCTGGGCTAATGAATCGGGAAGCGGATATCATCTGCACCAGAGTCTCTGGACGAAGGACGGGGAAAATGCCTTTGCCAGGGATGAAAAGGTTTTGGAACAATATCTTGCGGGAATGCTGCATAATTCGGCAGAATTTATGGCTCTGGCAGCTCCCACGGTCAATTCCTATAAGAGGCTTTCGGATATGTCCTTTGCACCGACAAGGATTGGCTGGGCCTATGATAACAGAACCGTATCCACAAGGTTGATTGGAGCGGGAAATAGCCTAAGGCTGGAGCAAAGGACCGGTTCGGCGGATGCCAACGCATATTTTCTGATTGCGGCCTCCATTGCCTCGGGCCTTTACGGGCTGGAGCATGGACTGATACCGCCGCCGATCATAACCGGCAACGGTTATGCAAACGAAAGTCTTCCGCCGCTTCCCAGAACGCTTGCTCAGGCAGCCCCGTTGTTCACAAACAGCGGGAACGCTAAGGAATACTTCGGAAAGGATTTTGTGGAGATATTCACGGAGCTTATCTATCACGATATTGAGGCTCACCATAAGGCGGTCAGTGATTGGGAACGTGACAGGTATCTGGAAAATTCCTGATTACCTTATCCGGGCGCATCCTAAAGGTACCCGGTGAAAATTATAAAAATCGGAGGGATAACCGTGAATGATTTAAATTCCTATACAGCACCCTGCAGAGAACAGCGTCTTGGAACCACAATAGAATTCGGCGGCAGGATCGGTGATATACACGGGCAATTCTGCGGAGGCTGTCTGAAAAACAGAAGTAGAGCCTTCAGTCAGGGCTCAATCTGCCAGCTCCTGCCGGCAACCGCGATTCTTACCTCACTTCAGGATACGGTAGTAATTGTCCATGGCTCCATCGGCTGCGGCGGTGCCGTGCATTCCCAGGGAGCCAGTGTACGTCTGGGTCAGTTTAACAGCGGTGATAAAAACCCCAAAGGAGCTTTGTGGCTGAATACTAATCTGAATGAAAAGGATGTTGTGACCGGAGGAGAGGGCAAGCTAAAGGAGGCAGTTCTTGAAGCGGATAAGAGATACCGCCCGGAGGCCATCATCATTTTATCCACCTGTGTGCCGGCTATTATCGGAGATGATATCGATGCGGTGGCAGATGCGGTGAAGAGCCAGGTTTCAGCCGCAATACTGCCCATCCATTGCGAGGGTTTTAAGACTAAGATTATGGCTACTGCCTATGATGCGATTTTTCATTCGCTTTTAAGAAACCTGATAGATGGAACGGATGAAACAGAATACCGGATCTTTGATAATCAGCTCTCTATAGAAGCGGAAAAACTGCGGCGTAGCAGAATGGTCAATCTCCTGAATGTATCCTCGATGACCGGACCGGATCAAAAGGAATTGATCAGGCTGTTGAATAAGCTGGGGCTGGAGGTGAACATGCTTCCCTGTGATGCACATCCGGATGCTTTCCGTCAGGCACCCTTTGCAGCACTGTCCGTCGGGGTATGCCCCACTCATGATGATTACTTTATGACTTATTTAAAGGAAAGGTTCGGAGTTCCCTATATTGGGGGTCAGATGCCCATCGGCATTGAAAACACCGGTATCTGGCTTAGGCAGGTTGCAAAGTTCTTTGGCCTTGAGGCGGCAGCGGAGAAAATTATTGAGGAGGAAAAGAGGGAGCTTAACAGAGCACTTGAACCAATTCTATATCATCTAAAGGGAAAAACGGCCATGCTCAGCGCCGGTGAAATCAGAACTCTTTCCACTGCGGTGCTGTTGCAGGAGCTTGGTCTTGAAATACTGGCGGTCAGACCATACCACTATGATGAATTCGGTGGGACGGAAACAGCAAAACTTGAGAAGACGGACCCGAATATCGTTATTAATGTAGCGACGGCCCAGCCCTTTGAAGCAGTAAATTTAATCAGGCGCAGAAAGCCTGATGTCTATATAGGACATAATTCCGATAATGTGTGGGCAGCAAAATGCGGATGTTCCATCCTGCCGATTTACGGAGCGGGAAATATCTATAGCGGCTATGCCGGAGCTTTTGATGTGGCAAGAAGGCTTTACCGCCATTTCAAGAATACCGCCTTTAACGACAGACTGGCAGAGTATGTGCGCCAGCCGTATAAGGAAAGCTGGTATCAGAAAAATCCTTTCCATTATATCAAGGGAGGCAATGGTACTGCTGTAAAAACGGTAGGGGGAGGTTGCTATGAGCAATAGTTTTATCGAACGTCCCAGAGCCTTTTGTGCTCTTGGCGGGGCGCTGCTCACCGTATCGGCAATCCCGGGAGCGATTCCAATTCTTCATGCTTCGATGGGTTGCGGCGGAAGCATCTACTGGAATCAATATGGAAGCACAGGTTATCTTGGTGCAGGCTACTGCACAGGTCTGGCAGTTCCCAGCTCGAATGTTCTGGAGCGGGATGTTGTGTTTGGAGGACTGGAACGCCTGGAGGAGCAGATTGAAAAAACCCTGGAGCTGATGGAGGGAGAGCTTTATATTGTGCTTACCGGTTGTACTACGGATATGATCGGGGATGATATCCAGTCCCTGGCCCGGGATTTCAGGGACAGGGGAGAGAGAGTAATCGGAGCCGAGGCCGGGGGCTTTCGGGGGGATGGGTATAAGGGCTATGATATCGTTTTAAAGGCACTTATCGAAGAATTCATTGAGGTAAGAGGGGAAAAGAAACCGGGAAAGGTAAATCTGTGGGGGATTGTTCCGGGACAGGATGCCTTTTGGAGAGGAAATCTCTTAAAGCTTCGCAGTCTTCTGGAGGAACTTGGACTTACAGTTAATTCCTTTTTTACAGAGTTTGATACATTGGAGGGTATCCGGCAGTCCGGAGATGCCCAGCTGAATATTATCGTATCGGAGTTTTACGGAATATCGGCGGCAAGGGCCTTTGAACAAAAGCATGGGGTGTCTTATATCACTACCCAGTTCCCTATCGGGCCAACTGCCACCATCCAGTTTTTACTTCAGACAGCGGAAGCCTTAAGGCTTTCCAATCAGAGGGTGCAGGAGTTGATTGACAGAGAAACCAGGAATTATTTCAGATATATAGAACGTGTGGCAGATGCCTATAATGATTTGGACTGGCAGCGTTATGCCATAATTGTGGGGGATGCCAATTATGCACCTGCTGTTACAAAATTTCTGGCAGACGATCTTGGATGGCTGCCAGAGCTTATGGTAGTAACCAGCGAAGTGCCGGAAAGTCAAAAAAGTATATTCGAAAGAGTAATCGAGAATCTGACCTCACAGTATCCGGTGGGTATTGTATATGAAACAGACCCAACAGAAATGAAAACACATCTGAGAAGGCGGATACCGGGGCGCTCTGACAGCCCGTATTACCATGACATCTCACCGGCCTTTGTCGTAGGCAGCCATCTTGAGCGTGAATTCGCAGCGGATATCGGAGCCGGACATCTGACAGTTTCTTATCCGGTGGGCAACAGAGTGGTATTAAATAAAGGATATGCGGGCTTTGACGGAAGCCTGTCGCTGATTGAGGATTTGCTGGCTGTAATCGTTGCACAGCGGTAATTATGTCTTAATCGGCAGCCTTCTCAAGACAAAGGAAGCTTATGGGCACAGTCCCGTTGCGTATAGAAACCTAAGTTATTATAAACCAGTGGAGAAAGGAAGTGTATCTAAAATGTCCGAGCAAAATTACAAGACAACGCCTCCAACTAAGGACCCGAATGATGTCTATCCGAAGGTACCGAGGATTGATTACAACGACTTCAAGCTTACCTCGGAGAGAATGCCGCAGGAGCAAAGACAAAGGGCTCTCCTAGAGCTTTATGAGTATGAGACTACCCAAAAATCGAATTTTCTTGGATACCAGGCCAATCAGAAGCTCGACTTTCAGGAGGACTTATCACAATACCTTAATTATCACATCAATAACATAGGGGATCCCTTTGTTTCGGGTAACTTCACAGTAAATGCCAAATTTGCCGAAAGGGCAGTACTTGATTATTTTGCATCCCTTTGGAATGCACAGTGGCCCCATGAATATAACCCCGGAATTTTGCCGCCGGACTGGAAGAACAGCTACTGGGGCTATGTTGTTTCTATGGGCTGTACGGAGGCCAATATCTATGGACTTTGGAATGCGAGAGATTATCTTGCTGGTAAGTTCATCCTGCAGGACCCGCAGGCGAAGGAGCAGGCAAGGCTGGCCAGCCAGAACGGACGCAGGGTGTCGGCAGAGCCTCGTTATATTTATTACCAGGCGAAAGCTCCGAAGGAAAATCTGAATAAATATACCCCCGTTGCATTTTATTCCCAGGATGCCCATTATTCCATTGTAAAGGCTATGAGGGTACTTAGTATCAATACCTTTAATGAGCTGGGAAGCGGTAAATTTACCTGTCCGCTGACCTATCCCGACGATTATCCGGAAGGTTTTTCGGAGTATTATCTGGATGAGAACAAATGGCCCCTTGAGGTTCCCTCCGATGAAGACGGAAGTATCTACATACCGGCATTGGCGAAGCTGGTCCAGGCCTTTGCAGAGCAAGGCTATCCGATTATTGTAAACTTCAATTACGGAACAACCTTCAAGGGGGCCTATGATAATGTGAAGAAGGCCATTGAGACGCTGGTTCCTGTATTGAAGGCCAACGGCCTGTATGAGAGGGAAGTGGAATATGATAAGGAGCATCAATTATTTGATATCCGAACCGGCTTCTGGTTTCATGTGGATGGTGCGCTGGGGGCCGCTTATATGCCATTTCTGGAAATGGCAGAGAAAAGTGACGATTTCCCGATTTTTGATTTTCGCATCCCAGAGCTACAATCTATCTCCATGAGCGGACATAAATGGATCGGTGCTCCCTGGCCCTGCGGTATTTATATGACAAAGGTGAAATATCAGCTTCTACCGCCGGATGATCCCATGTATATCGGAGCTCCGGACAGTACCTTTGCAGGCTCGCGCAACGGCTTTTCCCCTTTGCTGTTATGGAATTATCTGTCCAAGAATTCCTATGAGGACCTGATTAACAAGGTGCTGTATACGCAGAAACAGGCACAGTACGCTCTGGCGAAGTTTCAGGAACTGGAACGCATTCTGAGCAAGGATTTGTGGGTGGAATATTCCCCTAGATCATTGACAGTCCGCTTTAAAAAGGCAAATGACAGTATTATCTTCAAGTATTCCCTGTCAGGGGAAACTCTGTATGTGAATCAGGAGGAACGGGCCTATAATCATATCTATATCATGGAATCAGTAACCTGGGAGTTGATTGATCGGCTGATTGATGACTTAAAGGCGCCAAATGCATTTCCCGAACAATTGCAAAAAGAGGTGACAGCACAGGAGGAAATCTACCGGCCGGATGCAGTCAAGGGTATATTCATTCCGGTTAATGGACGTGGCTTTAAATAAAAAATAAAATTTGCATTATATTGCGAGGTAATTGGAGGAAAGGCATGGCAGAGAAAAGGCTTAGACAAATTGCAATCTATGGAAAGGGCGGAATCGGTAAATCGACTACAACACAAAATCTTACGGCAGGCCTGACGGAAGCAGGAAACAAGGTTATGGTGGTTGGCTGTGACCCCAAAGCAGATTCTACAAGGCTGCTGCTTGGAGGTTTGGCGCAGAAAACAGTGCTTGATACCCTGCGGCTGGAGGGGGAAGATATTGATCTTTCTGCGATCTTAAAGGAGGGCTATAAGGGAAGCAGGTGTGTTGAATCCGGCGGACCGGAACCCGGTGTCGGCTGTGCCGGGAGAGGCATTATTACTTCCATAGGGCTTCTGGAAAGGCTGGGTGCATATACTGAGGATCTGGATTATGTATTCTATGATGTTCTAGGTGATGTAGTCTGCGGTGGCTTTGCCATGCCAATCCGTGAGGGGAAGGCAAAGGAAATCTATATTGTGGCAAGCGGGGAAATGATGGCACTGTATGCAGCTAATAATATCTCCAAGGGAATTCAAAAATATGCCCAGAAGGGCGGTGTCAGGTTGGGAGGCATCATTTGTAACAGCCGTAATGTAGACAGGGAAATTGAACTACTGAGAGCTTTTGCGAAGGAGCTTGGAACCAAGCTGATCCATTTTGTTCCCCGGGATAATGTCGTGCAACGTGCTGAGATACATAAAAAAACAGTAATTGAATATGAACCAGGAGCAAAGCAGGCGGAGGAATACAGGGAACTGGCAAGAAGAATTGCAGAGAATAAAGATTTTGTAATACCAACCCCGATGTCACAGGAACGTCTCGAGGAAATCCTCTATGAATTTGGCTTGTCGGATACACTGGTGGATTATAAGATATGACCTGTCAGATATCAGCTTCCGAAGGAGGCAGAAATGAAAAGAATAATTAGGAGGGGTAGGCTTGAGTATTAATCTGGATCATATGGAGGTTGAGGTCAGGGAACGGCGTTTGCATTCAACTCTTTCCTATAGTGGAACCGCGTGTGATTTAAATGAAAAATCCAAATTACGCCAGATGAGCTGTAAATTGCGTACTTATGGCCAATGCGGAGATTGTGCGGAGGAATGTGCCGAAGCAATGACAGTGCTGGTACAAGGGGCGGCTATCGTAAGCCATGCACCTATTGGCTGCGGGACCAATGCATCCGTATATAATATCATTGGGCGTGCAGGGGCAAAGGCTAGAAATCTTAAGGCGCATAAAGTGCAGATAATAAGTACAAATCTCAGGGAAGAAGATACTGTATACGGCGGCGAAGAAAAATTAAGGAAGGCAATTATGGAGGCAGATACAAGATTTAAACCGGCTCTTATCTTTATTCAGGGCTCCTGTGCATCAGGAATTATCGGAGAGGATTTGGAAAGTGTCGCTGATGAAATGCAGGAGGAATTAGGATATCCTATCCTTCCTGTATATTGTGAAGGCTTTAAATCCCGGATCTGGTCCTCCGGATTTGATGCGGTTTTTCACAGCGTTTTGAGAAGGCTTGTGCGGCCGCCAAGAAAAAAACAGGAAGACCTTGTTAATGTATTTAATTTTGCAGGTTCGGATACCTTTATACCGCTGCTTGGAAAACTTTCGTTAAGAGCAAATTGCCTCTTTGCCTATGCAACGGTAGAGCAGCTTGCTACCATGTCTGAGGCAGCCTGCTCCACCCACGTATGTGAAACGCTTTCTACCTATGTCACTGCAGTGCTGGAGGAGCAATATGGAGTTCCGGAGGTGAAAGCATCCGCACCCTTTGGCATTGACTGGACGGATCAATGGTTAAGAGAAATTGCGAGAATTACAGGAAGAGAGGCATTAGCCAAACAGGTAATCCGCGGGGAGCATGAGCGCATCAGGCATGAGTTGGAGGAAATCCGCGCAAAGCTGAAAGGAAAAAGGGTATATATTTATGCGGGAGATGCTTTTGCGCATAACATGGCAAATGTTGCAAAGGATCTTGGACTTGAACTGATCGGTATCACAACGCTCCATCACGATCAGCATCTGGACGGGAACCGGATGTCAACACTTGACGCGGTATTAAAGAACAGCGGAGATATAAAAAATTACTCTATATGTAACAAACAGCCATATCAGGTGATTAAGCTGCTGAAAAATATCAAACCTGACTTGTTGATCGTAAGACATATAAACCTGACGGTTCTTGGAACAAAGCTTGGAATTCCCACTCTTTTTGAAGGAGATGTCAATTATAGCCTGGGATATGACGGGGTAATAAAGCTCGGACGAAGATTTTGTGAAGCAATTCTTACAAAAAAATTGCTTGAAAATATAGCAGATAATGTTAAATTCCCATACAGCAGCTGGTGGATGGAACAGAAAAATCCGTTTTGTTTTGAAGGAGAAAATGAAGAATGAGTACAATCATAGAACAACCCAGATTTTCATGTGCACTGGCCGCACAGCAAACAGTACTTGCGATACCCAGGGGCATTCCTATCATTCACGCAGGGCCGGGTTGCTCCTCTAAAGCATTCAGCTATGCATCCTACGGTTCAGGCTTCCAGGGAGAGGGCTATGCAGGAGGAGCGATGGTTTCCTGCACGAACTCAGGAGAGCAGGAAGTGGTTTTTGGAGGCGAGGGTAAGCTTAAAGATGTAGTTGAGGGGGCATTAAAGGTCCTTGACGGTGATTTGTATGTGATTTTAACAGGCTGTACCGCAGGTATTATCGGAGATGACCCGATTAATGTGGCAAAAAAGTTCATGCTGGAAGGAAAGCCTGTGATTGGAGTTGAAACGGCAGGGTTTAAGGGAAATAACTATTTAGGACATGAGCTTGTGGTTAATGAGATTATTGAGCAATACCTGGGGGATGCAGAGCCTAAGATAGAAAAAGGGCTTGTAAATGTTTTTTCTGTTGTCCCTTATCAAAATCCTTTCTGGAGAGGGGATCTTGAGGAAATAAAAGAACTGCTTGAAAAAATAGGACTTAAGGTTAATATTCTATATGGCTGCAGCTCTCTGGGAATAAAAGAATGGGATGATATACCAAATGCTCAGTTTAATATTTTGCTGTCCCCCTGGGTTGGGCTGGAAACAGTTAAATTGCTTGAAAAAAAATATGGGACGCCGTATATGTATTATCCTGTATTCCCAATAGGCGCGAAGGAAACCGGCAGCTTCCTGCGAGAAGCAGGCCGCTTTGCGGGACTGCCTGAAAGCGTTACAGAACAGGTGATTTTGCGCGAGAAGGAACGCTATTACACTTATTTTACGGGAATGGCCGACTTCATATCAGATTATCGCGGTAATCTGCCCTTTGATCTATTTACGGTAGCGGATAGCATTTATGCCGTTGGCATCAGTAATTATCTTGTAAATGAACTTGGATTTCTCCCCAAAGGTATCTACATTACAGATGAGCCGGGAGAAGAGCGGATGTCAGAAATCGAGAAAGTGCTTCTTAATATGGGGAATGAATTTGCCGGATCCTATACATTCGAAGCGGACGGAGGTAAAATCGAGGCCGATATCCGCAGCAAAATAAAGCAATCCCGGAGAACCTTAATCCTCGGCAGCTCCTGGGAAAAGTTTTTGGCAGAAGAAACAGGGAATACGCATGCATATATCAGTCTTCCGATCAATGACAGCTTGATTTTAAACCGGAGCTATGTGGGATATGATGGGGGACTTAGACTGCTGGAAGAAATATATTCAAGCTCATTACGGAGAAATGTGACTTCCTCCAGAACGCAATCCTATGCGTAGCGTATTGCAGGCCTCGGGATGATAAAACCCGAGGTTTCTTTGAAGTCGTACAAGTCTGTTTTAGGTTATGATACCTTTAAATCGTGGAATAAAAATAATCAGAAAAATTTGGATAAAAAATAAAAAAACCAGTTGACAAATGAAAAATATTAGTGTATCTTATTTCTATAATACATATTAATCATATAAGAAAAGTATGAATGTGAGGGATTGATATTGGATCATGATAATCACCCGGTAAAAAGAAATGTGATACAGGACAGAGATATTAAGAAGATAATTGAATTCCTGGAGACCATCCAATATGGCTCGGTCACAGTTATTGTACAGGATGGTAAGATACTGCAGATTGAGAAGAATGAGAAAATCAGGGTAAAGTAAGGCTTTGACTAATTTAGTAACTGACGGCCGAGGGACTGCATAAACAGATAAAAGGGCTTGACCTACATAAGGAGGAATTGTGAATGACCAAAGATTGGTATATGATCAGAGTGGGCAGGGCAAAGGGCAGATGCACTTTACTTTTGTCATAAAACATATTAAATATATATACAATATATGATAATTAAAATGATACGATAATACAATTTACTTAATAAAAAATTCAAAGGAGCCTAATATTATGAGTGAACGTCAATTCAAATTCGACACCTTACAGGTGCATGCGGGTCAGAAGGCCGACCCGGCAACAGGGGCGAGAGCAGTTCCGATTTATCAGACAACATCCTATGTATTCAACAATGCAGAGCATGCGGCTAATCTCTTTGGCTTGAAAGAAGCAGGCAATATTTATACCAGAATCATGAACCCGACCAACGATGTTTTTGAGCAGAGAATTGCTGCTCTGGAGGGGGGCGTGGCCGCTCTTGCGGTTGCCTCAGGCTCTGCGGCTATTACATACTCCATCCTTAACATTGCCGGTGCGGGGGATGAGATCGTATCGGCAAGCACCTTATATGGAGGTACCTACAACCTCTTCAACCATACCCTTCCCAAATACGGAATAAAGACCACACTGGTGAATCCGGACGATCCTGAGAATTTTAGAAAGGCAATCAATGAAAGGACAAAGGCCGTTTTTATTGAGACAATCGGCAATCCCGGAATTAATATAATCGATATCGAAGCGGTAGCTAATATTGCACATGAGAATAAAATTCCCTTAATTATTGATAATACCTTCGGAACTCCTTACCTGATCCGTCCGATTGAATTTGGAGCAGATATTGTCGTACATTCTGCAACAAAGTTTATCGGAGGCCATGGAAACTCGATCGGTGGTGTTATTATCGATTCCGGCAAATTTGACTGGATCGGAAGCGGTAAATTCCCGGGTCTTACCGAGCCCGACCCGAGCTATCATGGCATTAATTATGCAAAGGATGTCGGTGCTGCCGCTTATGTACTTAAAGCACGGGTACAGCTTTTGCGTGACACAGGTGCTGCCATCAGCCCCTTCAATTCCTTCCTGCTGCTTCAGGGACTGGAAACACTCTCTCTGCGTGTAGAAAGACATGTTTTCAATACAAAGAAGATTGTTGATTTTCTGGTAAGCCATCCTTTGGTATCCTGGGTAAATTATCCCAGCTTAAAGGATAATAAATATAATGCTCTGGCTGAAAAATATCTGCCGAAGGGGGCAGGCTCCATATTTACCTTTGGTATTAAGGGCGGAGTTGATACAGCAAAGAAGTTTATCGACAGCCTGGAGATTTTCTCACTGCTTGCCAATGTTGCAGATGCCAAGTCCCTGGTAATTCACCCGGCTTCTACAACCCATTCGCAGCTAACGGAGGAGGAATTACTGGAGGCAGGAGTTACTCCTGACCAGATCAGACTTTCCATTGGAATTGAGGATGCGGAGGATTTGATTTACGATATCGATCAGGCGTTGAAAAAAGCGGTAGAGTAAATTTGAAAAGGATGTATAAGTAAATGAAAATCTCTACGAAGGGAAGATATGCAGTAAGCATTATGCTGGATCTCGCTTTGGATAATACGGGTGAATATATCACCTTAAAGGCGATAGCAGCAAGGCAGGGCTTGTCAGGAAAATATCTGGAGCAGATAATTTCCATACTCAATAAGGCCGGTTATGTCATAAGTGTCCGGGGTTCCCAGGGAGGATACCGATTGTCAAGGCCCTCCAGGGATTATACACTGGGTATGATACTACGGTTAATGGAAGGAAGCCTGGCTCCGGTGCCATGTCTGGAGAATAAGAACAGCTGTGACAGGCAGGAATACTGCGGAACCTTTACCGCGTGGAAGAGGCTGGATGATGCAATCAACTCAGTTATTGACACGATAACGCTGCAAAATCTGGTTGAATGGCAGAGGGAGAAGGAAGCCCATGCAAATAAGACCTGAGGTTTTATGAAATCAGTAATAAGTAATTTTTATAGATCGTTTGGGGATGTAAAAACGGGTGTGCCGGTATGGCTCAGCCGTTTTTGCTGTGTCAGGAAGCAGCAAGGGTATTATAATTTGGTATTGACAGAAGCGCAAAATAGGAATATACTATAAAACATATTAAACAGATATGATATATATGACATGGAGATGTGTGAAAATCACATGAATAAATCCGATATTTTAATAAGGATATTTTAGCGGAAATCTGCTATGATGATGGTATAATATCTTCAGATATTATACCGGCGCCGAACGGAGTGAGTGCGCATCCAAAAGCGAACAAGGTTCGCTTGGCACAGAGTGCCATCCCATGGACGCTTGCGGACATGGGATATGATAAAAAGCGAGGTGCAGGAATGGTTAATAAAGAGAGAATAATTGAGGAATTCAGCGGTCTTGCTGCAATTGATGCGTTATCCTGGCAGGAACGGGAGATTGCCGACCGGTTAAAGGCAACTCTGACGAAGCTTGGTTTTGAAGTAAGCGAGGATGAGGCAGGAAAATATTATGGGAGTAATTGCGGAAATCTCTATGGCTTCCTTCCGGGAGAGCTTAAGGGAGAACCGCTGTTATTTTCTGCACATATGGATACAGTGGGGCCAGGGAAAAATAAGAAGGTAATTGTACAGGAGGATGGAACGATTACCAGCGATGGGAGCACCGTTCTCGGTGCGGATGACCTGTCGGGAATTGTATCCATTCTGGAGGCGGTAAGGACAATCAGGGAGAAGAAAATTCCCCATCGAAGTATAGAGGTGCTATTTACGATAGCCGAGGAGGTATATATCCGGGGAAGTGAGGTATTCGACTTTGGGACGGTAAGGGCAAAGGAAGCCTATGTTCTGGATTTAAGCGGCTCGGTAGGTACGGCCGCCCTTTCGGCACCTACCCTGATATCCTTTACGGCTGCCATTCGAGGCAGGGCCTCACATGCCGGATTTGCTCCCGAGCTTGGAATTAATGCAATTGCTGTTGCAGCCCAGGTTATTACAGGGCTTAAGCAGGGAAGGCTGGATGAGGGGACGACTGTGAATATCGGCCTGATTGAAGGCGGTACGGCAAGAAATATTGTTTCGGATACCTGTATTCTTAAGGGAGAGGTGAGAAGCCTAAGCCATGAGAAAGCCCTGTACGAGGTAAATCAAATCAGGAAATTGACAGATGAAATAACTGCCAAGTATCAGGCCGGAGCGGAGTTTACGACGGAATTTGGCTGCCTGGCCTATAAAATAGAAGAGGACCATCCGGTAGTAAGGCGTTTCCTAAAGGCCTGTGGGGAATTGGGCTATGAGACGGCACTGACAGAAACCTTTGGCGGCAGTGATAACAATAATTTCGTAAGGAACGGGATTGCCGGTATTGTTATCGCCTGCGGAATGAATCAGGTACATTCCTGCAGTGAATATACTCATATCAATGAATTGATAAAATGCAGCAATATAGTAATCAAGCTAATGACAGGAAAGGATGACAGCTTATGAAAAACCCCCTAAGCTACCAGTCAACGGAATATGACTGCGGGCCAACCTCCATGCTGAATGCGATTAATTATCTCTTTCACCGTAAGGAGATCTCTCCCGATGTAGTTAAGAATATTATGCTGTACTGCCTGGACAGCTACAATAAGAAGGGTGAGGCATATAAAAGCGGAACTACGGGAATGGCCATGATGTTTCTGGCGAATTGGCTTAACCAGTTCGGCAAGGTGAAGAAGTGGCCGATTCAGTGCGATATGATAAATGGAGAAAGCGTACATATCAGCCAGAACAGCCGGATTGCTGAATGCCTGGGACAGGGCGGAGTAGCCGTGGCTCGTGTAATGCTGGGCTGCTGGCATTATGTGCTGTTAACCGGAATTGATGATAAATATGTATACCTCTTTGACCCTTATTACAGGGTAAAGCCATTTCCGGGGGAGGGCATCGAGATGATCAAGGATGCTCCCACAAAGATGAACCGCAGGATTAAGCATGAGCTTCTCAACAGTGAGGGAAACGGGTATTATGCGCTGGGAAAGCTGGAGAGCAGAGAATGTATGATACTTTATAATAAGAAGACCAGAAAGACAATGGATAATATAGAATATTTTATATGATTTAATTGATACGGATCAATTAAGGGACAAGCAGAAGAGGAATATACCCTCATGCTTGTCCCTTTTCATTGGACTAGTGTGCCGGCACACTAAATAAAGAACATAAAGCCCTGATCAGATTTATGCTTTTCTGCCTCTGATACCAAATCATACAGAGTGATTTTCTGTAGGGTTGATTTTATAAGGGAATCCAATGGTTTGTAAATCGTGTGGGTCATTGCAGCTTCAATATCCGGAGCTTTATCCTTTATCGTTTCTTCTGTATTCTCAAATAAAGAAGTCTCTACAGAGGACAGGATATCATACACGGTAATCTGCTTTGGAGCCTTGGATAGCTGGTAGCCCCCCTGGGAACCCTTGATCGAGGTTACGATTCCCCCATGCTTTAATAAAGAAAATACCTGTTCCAGATATATCTTAGAAATACCAAGCTTTTCAGAAATGCTGATTAATGTAATATATTCATTATTTCCATGATTTCCGGCCATGCTTATCGTTGAAGCGAGCGCATACCGACCTTTTGCCGATAATCTCATAAATAAAACACCCCATTTCATACCTTTTTTCTATGTATTCATAATATAGGAAAAGCTGCTAAATGTCAATAGCATATCATTTATATATGAATTATAAATTTTTTTCATTTTCCTATTGACATTATTTGAAATAAGTAATATGATAATATCAAACATATTAATCATATATGTATTATATAAAAAGGATGGAGGTATTATTTATGTCTAAAGTTTACAAGAGTTTAACAGAATTAGTTGGTAAAACACCATTACTTGAACTGTCTAATTATGAGAAAAAGAATGAATTAGGTGCTGCCGTAATCGCCAAATTGGAATATTATAACCCCGCAGGAAGTGTTAAGGACAGAATAGCAAAGGCTATGATTGAGGATGCACAGGCGAAGGGTATCCTGAAGGAGGATACGGTGATTATTGAACCCACCAGCGGTAATACAGGAATCGGCCTGGCATCCATTGCGGCTGCAAGAGGCTATCGTTTAATCCTGACCATGCCGGAGACAATGAGTATTGAAAGAAGAAATCTGTTAAAGGCTTACGGTGCGGAGCTGGTACTTACGGAAGGTGCCAAGGGCATGAAGGGGGCAATTGCCAAGGCTAATGAGCTGGCACAGGAAATTCCGAATTCCTTTATTCCGGGACAGTTTGACAATCCGGCCAACCCGGCAATCCACAGAGAAACTACGGGTCCTGAGATTTGGGAGGATACGGACGGTAAGGTGGATATCTTAGTCGCAGGTATTGGTACCGGCGGAACGATAACAGGAGCCGGTGAATTCTTAAAATCCCAGAATTCTGCCGTTAAGGTAGTGGCTGTTGAACCCAATGACTCTCCGGTATTATCCGAAGGTAAATCCGGCCCTCATAAAATTCAGGGTATTGGTGCAGGCTTTGTACCTCAGGTGCTTAATACAAAGATTTATGATGAAATTATCAGAGTAAAGAATGAGGATGCCTTTGCTACCGGCAGAGAGCTGTCAAAGACAGAGGGCTTGCTGGTGGGTATCTCCTCCGGTGCAGCATTATGGGCAGCAACAGAGCTGGCAAAGCGTCCGGAAAACAAGGGGAAGACAATTGTTGTTATCCTTCCTGACACCGGTGAACGTTATTTATCAACGCCATTATTCTCTGAATAATATACAGTGATTTGTGCAATGTTGTACTGATTGCAATAATACGCCATATGAACCCTCCTATAGAAAGTAGCTTCCTGTGAGCCATACAGATACTATTCAAGTATCTGCACAGGAAAACCAATTTCATTTCCTGTCTTAAATAGAGTCTCCCGGAATATCCTCAACAATATTCAGGGAGACTTTATTTGTAGAAAAGATTGTTAATTGGAATTCTTGCGAAGATGGACAAATAGTTTTATAATCAGTCTATATAAAGCAACGACTGAAAAGAGAGCGGAGGAATAGAATGGGAAGAACTAGAATATTGGCGGACAGCACCTGTGATCTGTCACAGGAATTAATCAAAAAATATGACATAACAATTATCCCTCTTAATATTGTATTGGATACCAAAAGCTATCAGGACGGACTTGAGATTACACCGGAGGAAATCTATACCTGGGCGGACAGAATGAATACGACACCCAAGACGGCATCGCCGGAGCTGGGGTATATTCTTGAGGTATTAAAGCCCATGGCCGCCGCCGGAGAGGACCTGATTTATCTGGGAATATCTGAGGATATGTCGGTCACCTGCCAGACAATCAGAGTGGCGGCAGAGGAATTGGAATATAAAAGGATGTGGGTCATCAATTCCAAAAATCTTTCCACCGGCATTGGCTTGCAGGTATTAAGAGCTGCCAAATACGCAGCAGAGGGGAAAGCTTCAGAATGGATTGTGCGGGAGATTGAGGCAGCCAGAGACAAGGTGTCCGCCTCCTTTGTAATCGACACCCTCACTTATCTGCATCGCGGCGGCCGCTGCAGCTCAGTTGCTGCCTTATTGGGCAATGCACTGAAGCTAAAGCCGATGATTGCCGTAAGTAACGGCAGGATGGGAGTAGCAAAGAAGTACCGGGGCAGGCAGCAGCTGGTAGTACGCAGCTATGCAAGAGATCTGGAACCCCAGCTTTTACAGGCGGACCCCTCCTGTGTGTTTATCACGCATTCCGGGATCGATAAGGAAATTGAACAGGAGACCTATGATTATCTGAAGAGTCTGAATTACTTTGAAGAAATTTATATCACGAGGGCAGGAGGAGTTATCTCCAGCCATTGCGGACCAAATACCCTTGGTATATTATTTTATATTAAATAGTGTTATTGCTTTTCATATAACTCCTACCCTATCATGGCAATAAGCATTTTGTTATTTGCGTCTATTGCCGGCTTTTGATAATATAGATATCGGGAGAGTTTTCAGGCTTCTGATAAAGGCGCATCTTATCATTTTAGAAAATGTGATAAGGCTGGAGAGGGGATTATGAAAAGACTATTTGCGATATCATTTCTTATAGCAGCGGTGTCGATGCTGGTATCCTGCTCAGAAAAGGATGGTGAAACGATGGACATAAATTTAATAACAACAGCTGCAACAGAAAAGCCTGCGGCAGGGGCAACACCGACAATAGCACCGACAACGGCGACTGCAATAGCTCCAACGGTAACAGCAGCACCGGTGGATTATACCGGAAAGAAGCTGGTTGCATTAACCTTTGATGACGGCCCGAATCTGTCAACTACCCCACTGGTTCTCGATAAGCTGGAGAAATATGGTGTGGTAGCTTCCTTCTTTCTGATTGGGCAGAATGTAACAGAGGCATTAAAGCCGGTTATGGAGCGGCAGCTTGCTCTGGGTTGTGAGCTGGACAACCACTCCTGGTCCCATCCGTCCATGAGCAGTTTGACGGCAGAGGAGATACAAAAACAAATTGAGGATACCAGTGCCGTGATCGATCAGATGGTGGGAGTAACACCTGAGTTCTTCCGGCCGCCCTATATTGCGACCAGTAATACCATGTATGAGAATATTGACCTTCCCTTCATCAACGGTATTGGCTGCAAGGACTGGGAAGCGACGGTAACCGCAGAGGAAAGAGTGGAAACAATCCTCACTACGGTGAAGGATGGAGATATTATTCTGCTCCATGATTTTGACGGCAATATCGCTACAGTGAATGCACTCGATGAGATTATTCCGAAGCTGTTAGAGGATAATTATGCCTTTGTAACGGTAAGCCAGCTCTTTGAATTAAAGGGAGTGGAGCCGAATGTAGAATATATGATATGGACCAATGTAAGTACATCTAAAGCAAATTAACCGGTGAAATTAACTAAATGAAGCGAAGCGAGTGCGCATCCAAAAGCGAACAAGGTGTAATGCAGCAATAAATAAGGTTATGACTGTTTATGCAGCGGTCATAACCTTGTTTTTATTTGGATTGAACCAGTTTTTATTGAAAAACCATCTTCTGAATATCTACATCAGCAATTTCTTTTAAATCCTTCTCAAATTCTTTGGCCTTATCCTCGGCTCCGTCGATGAATTCCAACAAAATGAGTCCCTGTGGGCTACAGGCCTGCTCGGATGCAACATGGAGGCCGATACGCGTATTAATTTCGCAGCCATAGCTGGTTAAGAGCTCCTGGACAGCACATGCATTTTTTACACGATCATGTAATACAAATCCCATAATAACCTTCGACATAGCTTCCTATCCTTTCTTTGTCATAATCTTATTTTAATATCCCCTGATTACAAGGAATATATTACTATATCGTCAATCCGACTCATAAAGATAAGTCTTTGGTAAACAATATGATTACGGTAAAAATTCGATAAAATAATTGACAGAGGAGATGAACGGAATGTATGGAAGCAGACAGAATTATCCTTGGAATACGGCAGCGGAATATGCCCGTTATCTTCTGGCCTATCATTGTATGCCGACACTGAGGAAGGTAAAGCCCGCCAGCCTGATTCACGCAAACCTGGGGCAGTTCACAGGGCAGGGCCTTCCTTATTCTGTGGACAGGCTGCAGCTGCTGAATGAAATTTCGGCTGTTATCAGGGGCTTCGACTGCAATTATATTATTTTATCGGAGCATGGAGCGGGGATAAATTTGCTGGTCTATCAGGAAGAAATATTGTGTGAAGCGCTTACTACGCCGGGCAACATGCAGCTTCTCACCTCTTTTGGCTACAGGTCAGCTGAAAAGCCTGTAGAAAATGCTTTGCTGACCCTGTGCGGGAGGTTTGAGAAATACCATATCAGCCGGGATAATGCAGTGTTTCCCCATGAAGTAGGCGTTATTCTCGGTTATCCGGTGGAGGATGTGGAGGCTTTTATTAAAAACCAGGGGAGGAATTATATCCTGTGCGGCTATTGGAAGGTCTACTATAACAGGAATAAAGCGGCGGAAACCTTTGAATGTTATCACCGGCTCAGACAGGAAGCACTGTCCCTGATATATGGTGAAAAAAGTCAATCTGAGACGAAAAATATACCAAAAATATAAAAATTTTTTATGAATAATGATGAATTACTTTAAAACAGTTCATTTTTGATTGTTTAATGGTATAATATAGTAAATTGGCACGGATGGTGTGGTGGACATGAAAAAAGTTACAATGGCATTTTTTATTATACTCTTTTTGTGTTATATTGGAGCGGTGACTGGAAAATCAATTTTTTTGGGTGATTTGCTGTCACCGCTAATTGCGTTGGGGCTATGCGGAATAACCTTTTTCAATTATTATTCAAAGGCAAAGGATAGAAGCAGCCGCAGTATAGGTTTTTTGCTAAGCCTGGGGATGCTGTTCTGGGGACTGGCGGATATTTTATGGGCATTGGATGAATTGCTGTTACATAGAGAGCCAGGAGAGGACATGGTGATCACCTCCCTCTATTTGCTGACGAATCTGTTCCTTACCGCCGCACTCATTATTTATGGTTATCGTGTATTTCACAAATGGAATATCCTGCAGATGCTATTGGATACCTTTGTGGTGGCGTTTTTTGTATTTGAGCTGATCTGGATTACATTTCTCCAGAAAAATGCGCAGAGCATAGATCTGCTGGAGTATGACTGGATTTCGGGAATCAGTATTCTTTTTGATGTTCTGATCGCAACCGGAATCGTCATCTGGTATATATACACCTGCAATGAGAAGCTTGCGCTATATTTATATCTGGAAGCCTTCGGTATCTTATTGTTTGTATGTAACGATCTGGCCTATTACTATAACGAGCTGTATATATATCATGGGCCGGCCTATTTTCTCGACGTAATTTATCTGCTGTCCTTTGCAGTGATTGCCCTTGCGGCAGCACTGCGCCCGAAATCCGTACAGCCGGACACACAGCCGGTGGTACATAATACCGGGCAGAAGAGGAAAGGATATATTCTGCTTATTGCACCCCTTCTCCTTATTTTATTTCAGGGGTTTGATGCAATCCTCCTTCTTCTGTTTGTCTCGGTGATACTGCTGTATTACATTCTGTCGGGCTATCTCCAGAATAACATCAGCAAGGAGGACATACTGCTTCGGGAGAGGAAACATATCAGCGAATTGGAGCAGAAGGTTAAGGAAAGGACGGAGGAGCTGGAGGAAAAAAACCGGGTGCTTTTGCATCTGCTAGATCAGGATTTTGTCACCGGGCTGAAAAACCGGAGATTTCTGCTGTCTTATCTGGAGAAAATGATTGCCTCTCTTAAGGAGGGGGAAACAATTGTCCTGCTATATATCGATATCAACCGTTTTAAAATGATATCCACTATGTATGGTCATTATATCGGGGATATGATTTTGTATGAAATGGCGGAACGGCTGATACCGATGGAGAAGCTGGCGGAGAACACAATTTTAACCTCTTACCGGGATGATACTTTTGTATTTGCAGCCGTAGGCGAATATGATTATGGCAAAGGTTATGAATTTGCCAAAGAAGCGGTCAAATTATGCAGTGATCTCTATAAAATAGAAGATTATCAAATCAAAGTCACGGTTAATATAGGTATATCCGTGTTCACAAAGGATTCGACAACAAAGGAAGAGCTGATCAAGCATGCGGATATCGCCATGTCACAGGCAAAAACCCGTGGCTTTAACTATGTGCAGGAATTCGATGCCGATTTAAGCAAGGCAATATTTCGAAGGAATACCATTGAGATTATGCTGAAGAAGGTAAATTTTAATCAGGAATTCATGGTATATTATCAACCGCAGTTTAGAACAGAGAATCGGAAGCTGATCGGCTTTGAGGCTCTGCTTCGTTGGAAAACACCGGCTGGTGAGATGATCGGTCCGGGTGAGTTTATTCCGGTGGCCGAGGAAACAAGCTATATCATCCCGATTGGCGACTGGGTTACGACGATGGCATTAAAGCAGCTGGTTCTATGGAACCGGCGCTTTAAGGAAAAAATAATGATCGGTATCAATGTGTCCTTAAAGCAGTTAAATTCCCCCCGGTTTATTAAGGGATTGAAGGAGGAAATAAAGCATCTTGAGATTAATCCAAAATGGATTGATTTAGAGATAACCGAGTCCCTCCAGTTTCATGAAAATCCCGAGATACTATTCATGCTGGAGGATATTCATAATTTTGGCGTCAACATATCCATTGATGATTTCGGTACAGGTTATTCCTCTCTAAGTTATTTTAAAAATCTCCCCATCGACCGGATTAAGCTGGCGAAGGAATTAATTGATAATATACATACGGACGATTTTGATTATAAATTGGCAGAAGCAATTATTCTTCTGGCAAAGGCAAAGGGAATCCGGGTAATAGCAGAGGGTGTTGAATTAAAGGAGCAGTGGAATACCTTAAAGAAGCTGCAATGTGATGAGGTGCAGGGCTTCTATTTTGGCAGGCCGGAGCCGGTGTCGACAATTGAAGCGATGTACCGGGCTGAAATGTAAGGACAAGCCCTTTCTGCCATTAAAGTGTGTTTGTTATAAATGGTCTTGACATATGTAATCCGCGGATGTATATTTATATAAATATATCGTATAAATATACAATTATTTAAAAATAGCTGATAAAAGCTTTGAAAGGCCGTAACACGGTGTGATGGAGGGAAACATGAAGAAAAAAATATTTGTTGACGGATTATCGGGAACTACCGGACTTAAGATACATGAAAGACTAAGCCAGTACTCAGAACTGGAAATGATTAAAATCAATTATGATAAAAGACGTGATCCCCAGGAAAGGGCAAAATGCTTAAATGAAGCAGAGGTTGTATTCCTATGTCTGCCGGATGATGCTGCCAGGGAAGCAGTCAGCCTGGTCACAAATCCGAATACAAAAATTATTGATGCAAGTACTGCTTACCGGACAGCACCGGACTGGACCTATGGACTGCCTGAACTATCGAAGCAGCACCGGGAGGCTGTAATTAACAGCAAAAGGGTGAGTAATCCCGGCTGCCATGCAACGGCTTTTATCCTGTCGGCCTATCCTCTGATTGCAAATAAGGTGATGGCACCGGATTATCCTGTCACCTGCCAGAGTCTTACTGGCTACAGTGGCGGAGGAAAGGCCTTGATCGATAAATATGAAGCAAATGACGGCAAGAATGATTATACCAAGGCACCAAGACCCTACGCTCTTACCTTGAACCATAAGCATCTGCCGGAGATGATCATGCACAGCGGATTATCCCAGGCTCCGGTCTTTGTTCCCATCCTTGGAAATAATTATAAGGGGCTGGCGGTATTGCTGCCGGTTCATACAAAGCTTTTATCAAAGCAGATGAGTGCAAGAAATATTCATGAATTATTAAGTCAGCATTATGAGAATGAGAAGTTTGTAAAGGTACTGCCTTATGCAGATGATAGTTTCCTGTTTGACGGAGCAGTTGATATTACAGCCTGCAATGATACGAATCTGGCTGAAATCTTTGTGTTTGGAAACGAAGCAAAGGGCAGCGCCGTTATCCTGACAAGACTGGACAATCTGGGCAAGGGAGCCTCCGGCGCAGCCATTCAGAACATGAATCTGATGCTGGGCTTTGAGGAAGGGCTCCATTTATAATCAATAAGCCAAATCCTTTCGGGAAAGCAAAAGCAGAAGCTGCTTCAATTCCCGGGGCATAACCGGAATGTACAGGGTTTCGGTCGTGGAGATATATTTATCAACCAGACAGACCAGCATGGCCTCCCGGCAAAGGGGGGCCTTAGTCAGAGTCAGAGGCCACATATGCTTTTCTATGATATCTTCTTCCACAGGATTTAATTTATAATGCCTTCTGGCGTTTTGCAGGGCTTTCCTGGGATGCCGGAAGCCGTGAAGCTTATGTTTTTTATCGGGAACATGCCAGTCATATAAATAGAAATCATGTAGCATGGCACCGCGAATCACACTAATAGTATCAAAGCGCATGGGAAGGCGGAGAGCAATCAGATAGCTGTAATATGCCACAACCAGACTGTGGGTTAGGGTGGTGGTGCTTCCATGCTGGATATACCGGTTCATCTCAAGGAGCTGCCCCTGTTGGTTCAGCTTATGGATTTCTTCTATAAATATAGTTCTATCCTTTTCAGATATTTTCATGTTTACCCCCTGCATATCTCAAACGAGCTTGTGATACTGCATCCATAAATATAATATATACTATAGCAACTGTAAGTACAATGATATCATGCCATATAATTGTTAAATATATGTGTATTTGGACAAAAGTATTGCAAATAATAAAGGCTTTCCTGCCTGCTTCGATTTAAGGATTATTCCGGTACAGCATTCTGTAAATGTGTTGTACCTGTCTTGTTCATCGAAACAGGATAGGAAAGCCTTATGAGGTTTTTACTTACTGCTGCCCGGGTATGGCATATGCTGATACCGTAGACTTTATAGCGTATGATTAGAGACCAGGCGTATAATTTTCAGGCGGCACACCGGTATTATCCTCACGCGCTTCCTCCGAATTATGCGAGAGAGTACCATAAACCACATAGGCACAGGTGACTAAAATGGAAATTCCTATTGTCACCAGTCCGGGGATGTCAACGGAGGCAATCAGTTCTACCAGATGCAGCACAACAGCCAGGATAGCGGCAGTTACTTTACCATAAATGGCGGTAGCAAAGACGGCCCCATATTTCATTCTTGAATTAGTGACGGATACTACAATCAGACCAACCAGGGAATACAGCAGAGCGGTCAGAAAATAAGCAGCAATTTTCACCACATAGACAAAGATGGAATATAAAACAATGCCAAGGTATAGAAGAGGAGTAAACAGATCAAGGATACCGTTATCAAAGGAAATACCCTCCAGAGTGGAGAAGTCCAGCTCCTGGGTCTTACCATATTGATAGACAATCATATTCGTCCGGCTGATTAAAATAACCTGATCGTATAAATCACTAATATCGTCCGTTGTAAAATTTTGAACATCGGTATCAATCAAAACATAAGTAAAGCCCTCGACTTCCTCAAAGCGTTCTGCAATCCAGAGTTCTCCATGGGAGAATTCGAAGGCAGGGACATCCTGATTTATAAGTTTTGTGTACCCGTTAGGACCTACGACTGAATAAATATCGGGAACTAAAGTAAAAAGACTGGTTAGCAAAACAAATAAAAATACAAAACCGGTCATACGGGCACCGCCTGCTCTCGTCAACCGGAAATATTGCATTGGTTTGGCAACGGCCATATAGATCAGCTGAAAAAAATTATACTTTGTTTTGGTCATGAGATCTCCATTCCTGCGCATACAAAAGAACCCGCTTTGCGAGAACCGGCGCATCTGTTAAGTTTGTACTGATATTGCATAATAATTTTATTCTTAATTTCATATAACTAAGTATATTTTATACTGGTAGTGTTTGTCAAATAAACTTTATAAAATTACCAGTGCACCGTCAAAATTGACTTTAATAAATAAAGGCAATTTTGGTTATATTATGGAGTGTGCTGGATAATTACCAGAATTATGGTATAATGTACACGAGAAGCAGATTAGTCCATGGAATTCAGGGCATTGATCAAGCTTGCTTGAATCAATGTCATGAATTTCATGGATAAGTGCAACGTGAACTCAAGGACATAGTCCTTGAGTTCCTAATCTGCGTATTGGCAGGTCGTGCCATACCGTAGGGAGCCAACTTCAGGTGCAGGCTGATTCAATGAAAAGAAAGGAAAGGTTGACACAGGATGAATAAGGAATGGTCATTGGATGTATTGTATAAAGGCTATAGCGATCCGAAATATCAGGAGGATAAAGAGGAGCTTATCAAGCAGACGAAGGAGCTGAATAGCTTTAGCGAGTCCCTTGCGGAGCAAGGGGATGAGGAGCAGACCCTGTTAAAGGCCATCGAATATCTCGAGCAATATCAGCTGTTGGCAACAAAAATGAGCTATTATGTAACGCTTCGCCTGTCAGTTAATACGGCTGACGGTGAGACGGTCAATGAATCGAATGCGATTGAGCGTCAGGTCAGCCTTTCCTCGAAGCCTCTGGCGATGCTGCACAAATACCTTGCCGGTATTGCAGATATGGAGCAGTATTATGAAAAATATCCGAAATTACAGGCTTATAAATTCCTGATTACTGAGATGAAAAAGGAAGCAAGGCATATCCTAAGCAATGATGTGGAGGAGGTTATTGCCAAGCTGAATATATCCGCAGGCTCTGCCTGGAGCAGCATGCACAGCTTTCTGACCTCTACCCTTGAGGTGGAATACGGGGATGAAATTCTGACACTTCCGGAGGTTCGTAATCTGGCCCACAGTGAGGATGCAAAGGTCCGCAGGGAAGCCTATGAGGCGGAGCTTAAGGCCTACGAAAAGATTAAGGACGCCATCAGCTATTCCCTGAATAATATTAAAACCCAGGTGAACACCATCTGTGAGCTGCGAGGCTATGAGTCCCCCCTTGCCCTTACGCTGATGCAGTCAAGAATGAAACGGGAAACTCTGGAGGCAATGCTTGAAGCAATTCGGGAAGCGTTGCCTGCCTTTCACAGGTATTTGAAGCATAAAGCCAAGCTATTGGGGTACTCTGACGGTTTACCCTGGTATGATATGTTTGCGCCGGTTGGGGAAAGCCACACCAGGTTTGACGCCGAACAGGCAAAGGAATATCTGGTAAAGCATTTTAAGAGCTTTGCCGATGATCTGGCCGATATGGTCGGAGAGGCCTTTGACAATGAATGGATTGATTTCTATCCGAGAAAGGGTAAGGTTGGCGGGGCTTTCTGCGAGAATCTGCCCTTTGTAAGGCAAAGCAGGATACTGACTAATTTTACAGGAGCCTTCAATGATGTGGTTACCCTTGCTCATGAGCTGGGTCATGCTTACCATGGAATGAATATTCAGGATCACCTGCCGCTGAATGTTGATTACAGCATGCCGGTTGCAGAGACGGCTTCCACCTTTAATGAAGCATTGATCATGGAGGCGGCGATCAAAGAGACACAGGGCAGTGAGAAAATAACCTTAATCGAAAGCCAGCTTCAGGATATCACCCAGATTATCTGTGATATTTACTCCAGATATCTATTTGAAAGTGCCGTATTTGAGAAATGCAAATCAGGCTTTCTGTTTGCCGATGAGCTGAAGGAAATGATGCTTTCAGCTCAGCAGGAGGCTTATGGTGACGGGCTGGATGCGAATTACCTGCATCCCTATATGTGGGTATTGAAGGGACATTATTATTCGGAGAGCCTAAGCTTTTATAACTTCCCCTATGCCTTCGGCGGATTATTTGCCAGAGGCTTATATGAAAAATATAAGCAGGAGGGTGAGGAGTTTGTACCAAAATACCGGGCCTTATTAAATGCGACAACCGTTATGAGTGTCGAAGGAGCGGCAAAGGAAGCGGAGATTGATTTGGAGGATGCACAGTTTTGGAGAACCAGCCTAAAGTCAGTTGAAACACTGATTGATGAATTTATCCGGCTGACGGAGGAAGCTTGAATGGTATTTTAAAATATGATTGGAAAAAAGTGCCGGAGATGAACTGAATAACACCTGATTTCTTTCAGATACTAAACTTGAATCAATTCAATCATCCATGGCTTGCATTTATCATAAATAATTGCAGGCATGGATATTACAGGAAAGGAGCAGGTTTATGAGTCTGGTAGGGAAAGGAACCCAGCTTCCGGAAGGACTGGGATTTCGTCTGGCACTTGATATGCAGGCAATGACCAATTTTGCGAATATGCCGGAGGATAAAAAGAAGCAGTTGGTTGATTATATACAGAGTTCTTCTTCAGGATATGAAGCGAGAGAGCGGGTAAGTGAGGTAATGAATAGCCTCCATAACGATAATTCCTTCCGCTGATGGAAGCTAATGTATTTGGGAGTGGAATTTGGATGAAATAAATTGTCTGTATAAAAAAAGAAGCGCAAGATATGGTTAGCCAAATCTTTCGCTTCTTTTGATTCCAGTAAACGCTATCTTTCCTTGCCCATAAAGAACAGGGCAACTGTCCCGGGTCCGGAATGTGCGCCAATGGTAGGGCTGACATAATAAATCAGGTCCTCCTTAATTCCAAAGCGCTCCTTAACCAACTCGGCAACAAATTCCGCCTCTTCAATACAGTCGCCGTGGCTGATAAAGAAAATATCATTTTTATAATCATAGTTCTTTAGACGGGTTTCCATCTGGTCTACGAGGGAAATCAGTGCTTTCTTTCTTCCCCTTACATTGTTAAGAGGAATCAGGCGTCCTTCGTTATCAACATGCAGAACCGGTTTTACATTGATCAGGGTTCCGATAATTGCGGCAGCTTTGGAAACTCTTCCTCCCCGATGCAGATGAAAAAGATCATCAACAGTGAACATATGGCACAGCTGAAGCTTGTTCTTCTCCAGCCAGTCGGCTACTTCTTCAATTGTTTTGCCGCTTTCCTTAAGCATAACTGCCTTGTGTACCAATAAGCCCTCGCCGAGGGAGGCACATAAGGAATCAATAACAATGATCTTGGCATCAGGGTGCTCGTCACTTAACTCCCTTGCAACCGTAGTGGCCACGGAGCAGCTTCCGCTAAGCGCCGAAGAAAAAGCAATATGAAGCACATCATATCCTTCCTCTATATAACCGGTCATTAATTTCCTTGCCAGATCAGGATTGATCGCCATAGTGGTTGGCATTGCCCCGTCACGCATTTTTTTATAGAATTCCCTGGGTTCAAGAAAATTGTCCTCGCCGTAGACGGTATTATTCATACTGTAATAAAGAGGAAACAGCCCTATGCCATGACTGTCCAGATATTCCTGCGGCAGATCGCAGGTGGTGTCTGTGGTGATAATATACTTCTTCATACTGCTATCCGGTCCTTTCTATCTGCAGAAGCGATTTCTGCCATAAATATTCCTGACAAGTGAAACGGACTTCGTTTCATCCTGTTGGTACAATGAATTGATTTTGGTTACTTTAACCATAATCAAGTAGTTTCGATTACGATATGATATATTATAACATACTATAACCGGTTGTTTCAATATACATTTCCATAAATATGTACAAATTAGATCCTAAATATAGAATTGCAAAAAACTCTTTTCTTATACATATACTTATGTTATAATAGCAAAAGTTAATAGATGCTAAGGAGGCAAAACGATGAAGCATATTAAGACTTTAAGCACAAGAAACCTGAAGGAAACATTGAAAAAGGGTGGTTGTGGGGAATGTCAGACATCCTGCCAGTCAGCTTGTAAGACGTCTTGTACCGTTGGAAATCAGAGCTGTGAAAACAAATAGATAACTGGTGTACTGATATGAATAATCAGAATAGTGATGAATGTGGGGCTGCCTTAAAATATTTTTCGGTTAATACAACAGGAGTTGTATGATTCATAAATCTCGGAAGATATTTTAAGACAGTCCTATTCGTTGTCTGTTTTTCGGTGCTCTCCCTGAATTGGAGCGCTCATTTACCAGTCTATTGTTCATTTATCATAATGCTGATACAAGCATGAGGAGGAGTTACAGTGGTTCACCAATTTAAGAATAATGGATACAATATAGTTTTGGATGTAAACAGCGGCATGGTACATGTGGTCGATGATTTGGCCTATGATATTATTGAACTGTATGAAAACAATACCCAAGGCAGCATTATCAGTGCCATGGTGGAGAAATATACGAAGCCTGAGCATATGACCTGCATTTCCCCGGAGGAGGTATGTAAGGGGGATTTCTCGGAGCATATTGAAGCGTTGGTTACTCAGATAAAAGAAGTAATGGAAGACATCGAGCAGCTGAAGAAAGACGGAGCTTTGTTTACCAAAGATGTCTATGAGGATTATATTAAGGATTTCAAGCAGCGTTCGACGGTGGTCAAGGCGCTCTGCTTACATATTGCACATGACTGTAATCTGGCCTGTCGGTACTGCTTTGCAGAGGAAGGCGAATACAAGGGACATCGTGAGCTGATGAGCTACGAGGTAGGAAAGCAGGCCCTTGATTTCCTGATTGCAAATTCCGGTAACCGAAGGAATCTGGAGGTGGACTTCTTCGGCGGCGAGCCCCTGATGAATTTCCAGGTGGTGAAGGATCTGGTAAGATACGGAAGGGAGCAGGAGACCCTGCATAATAAGAAATTCCGCTTTACCCTTACCACGAACGGAGTATTACTGGACGAGGAGATTATGGAATTTGCCAACCGTGAGATGAGTAATGTCGTATTAAGCATTGACGGGCGCAAGGAAATAAACGACAGAATGCGTCCTACCAGAAACGGAAAGGGAAGCTATGATCTGATTTTACCTAAATTTATAAAATTTGCGGACTCAAGAAACCAGACCAACTATTATGTAAGAGGGACCTTTACTCATAATAATCTTGATTTTTCAGAGGATGTAAAGCATCTGGCAAGCCTTGGCTTCAAGCAGATTTCCGTGGAGCCGGTGGTTGCATTACCGGAGGAGCCCTACGCAATTACCGAGGAGGATTTGCCAAAGCTTTATGAGGAATACGATAAGCTGGCCAAATATATGCTGAATTGTAAAGAGGAAGGGAAGGATTTTAATTTCTTTCATTTTATGATTGATTTGAGCGGCGGTCCCTGTGTTGCCAAGCGTCTGTCCGGCTGCGGGTCGGGTACGGAATACCTGGCAGTAACCCCCTGGGGTGATTTATATCCCTGTCATCAGTTTGTAGGTAATGAGGAATTCCTGCTCGGTAATGTCTATGAGGGGGTAAATAAACCAGAGATTAAGGAAGAATTTAAGCAGTGCAATGTATACTCCAAGGAAAAATGTCGGAGCTGCTTTGCAAAATTTTTCTGCAGCGGAGGCTGCGCCGCCAACTCCTACAATTTTCACGGAGATATCAACAATGCTTATGATATCGGCTGTGCTCTTCAAAAGAAGCGGGTAGAATGCGCAATTATGCTTAAGGCAGCGTCGGAGCAGGAATAAATTACAGCAGGGCGTAAACAAATGCAAGGGGCGGGTATGTTGGTTCATATGGAAAACTGGGTAATTAAAAACAGAAAGGCGGACTTTGAAGGTATTGCAAAAGAATGCGGTATCAGTGAGGTTTTAGCCAGATGCCTTGTAAATAAAGGGCTGGACGAGCCGGATAAAATCAGGGCTTTTCTTAAGGCGGATATCAGCGGACTGAATCCGCCCTTGCTTATGAAGGACATGGAAAAGGCTCGTGACATTTTGGTTCAAAAGATTCGATCGGGAAGTAAGCTTCGTATTATAGGGGATTATGATGTTGATGGTGTAATAGCCACCTATATTCTATACCGGGTCCTGATAAGATTTGGTGCAAATGTTGATTATGAAATTCCGGATCGAATTCGTGACGGCTATGGAATTAATATCGATATGGTGAAGGCTGCATATCATGATAAGGTAGATACCATTTTAACCTGTGATAATGGCATATCAGCAATGGAGCAGGTCGAGCTTGCCAGGCAATATCATATGACGGTAATTATTACGGATCATCACAGCCTCGTGCAGACGGAGGACGGCGGATATCAGGTGCCTTGTGCCGACGCCGTGATTAATCCGAAGCAGGAGAACTGTGACTATCCCTTCGATCAGCTTTGCGGTGCGGCGGTAGCCTATAAGCTGGCGGTAGCCTTGTCAGAGGCTTTTGCTTTAGAAGGGAAGGAGGAATTCCTTGAAGAGCTGATGTCCTACGTTGCTATTGCAACGGTGTGCGATGTGATGGAGCTGGTAGAGGAAAACCGGGTTATTGTAAAGCACGGGCTTGAGCTGTTAAAACGAACCTCCAACAAAGGGCTGCTGGCGCTTATGGATATCAGCGGGGTAGAGAAGGAACAACTAAACACCTTTCATCTGGGCTTTGTACTGGGACCCTGTCTGAATGCCTCGGGAAGGCTGGATACGGCAAAGAAGGGTCTGGAATTGCTTCTTTCAACCTCTATGGATGAGGCAGTAAGGCTGGCGCAGGAGGTCCGGGCCTTGAATGAGCTTCGTAAGAGTATGACGGCGGACAATGTGGAGAAGGCAATCCAGCTCATTGATTCCACGGAGCTTTGCAAGGATAAGGTACTGGTAGTTTATCTTACGGATTGCCATGAAAGTATTGCAGGGATTATAGCGGGAAGAGTGAAGGAGCGGTATCATAAGCCCACCTTAATTCTTACTGATGCGGAGAATTGCCTCAAGGGTTCGGGGCGGTCAATTGAACAATATAATATGTATGAGGAACTGTCAAAGTGCAGAGAACTTTTCCTGAAAATGGGCGGGCATCCGATGGCAGCAGGCTTTTCCCTCCTGCCGGAGCGTTTGGAGGAGCTGAGAAAAAATCTTAACGAAAATACCTCCTTAACCGAGGAAATGCTAATTCCCAAGGTGACGATAGATATCCATCTTCCCCTTGGATTTATTACCGAGTCTTTAATTCATGAGCTAAAGCTCCTGGAACCCTATGGCAAGGGAAATGAAAAGCCCCTCTTTGCTGAAAAGAATTTAAAGATAAAATCTGCATTAATTATAGGAAAGAACGCAAACGGAATCCGTTTTCGGGTGGAAAACCAATATGGCAAAGAGATGGATGCCATATACTTCGGTGATGTGGTACAGTTTTTCCATTATATTGGTAATACTTATGGCAGTGAGGAAGCAGAGAAGCTCAAAACCGGAAGGGGCTGCAATGCATTGCTTTCCATTACCTATTTCCCCCGCCTGAATGAGTATAACGGGTTTAAAACGATGCAGCTAATGATACAAAATTACCGTTAATCCCCATTAATTGTGGTGGAAATGTCATTTTGACGCATTTTTTACATAGGATGGAGAAATATTCTTTACGAATTATTCATACTAGTGATATAATTAGCAAATAAATTGCCTGTCAGGTCTGAAAGCTCTAAAATGCCTGAAAGACATGGAGAAAGGTATGGTTGTGATATGAAAGAGTTAGAAAGCTATGTAAGAAGCATTCCGGATTTTCCCGAACCTGGTATTGTCTTCCGTGATGTAACCAGTGTGCTGCAGGATAAGGACGGCCTTAGGCTTGCAATCGACCGGATGCAGGAGCTTTTAGAGGGACTGGAATTTGACATGATTATAGGACCGGAATCCAGAGGTTTTATTTTTGGCGTACCGATTGCATATAACCTGAATAAGGCATTTATACCGATTCGTAAAAAAGGAAAATTACCCTGTGAGACCATCTCCATGGATTATGATCTGGAGTATGGCAGGGCAACGA
The DNA here is from genome assembly GCA_023407175.1 of Bacillota bacterium. Next base: position 165,833 of record JAEYMU010000012.1, on the reverse strand, counting down.
TAGAGATTCACAAGGACGCAATCAAACCCGGTCAGAAGGTTGTTATTGTAGATGATCTGATTGCCACCGGCGGAACCATCGAAGCGATCACCAAGCTGATTGAACTGCTTGGCGGTGAAGTAGTTAAGATAATCTTTCTGATGGAACTGAAGGGATTGAAGGGCCGCGAAAAGCTGAGCGAATATAATGTGGATGCAGTTATCCAATATGATGGAAAATAAAGACAGACCGAAATGCCAGATTGGGAAAATAATGAGAATATGATAGGATGGGACCGGTAGGCTATGGAATTTACAATGAAGGGTGGTGATGTCATGGAGGAGAATAAAGAATCAGGCTACGATACAAGCATAATGGCGGCTACCACTGTGCCTGCTGATTTTACTGCTCCAGAGATTCTCTATAAGGAGCTGATTGAGAAAATCAGAAGCTATCACCCTTCCGCTGATATAACCCTGGTGGAAAAGGCATACCAGATCGCAGATGTAGCCCACAGGGATCAGCTGCGTAAATCCGGTGAACCATATATTATCCATCCGTTATGTGTCGCAAAAATTCTTGCTGAACTGGAGCTGGATAAGGAAAGCATTATTGCCGGAATTCTCCATGATGTCGTAGAGGATACGGATTATACCATTGAGCAGATCGAGGAGATGTTTTCCCCGGAAATAGCCCTGTTAGTAGATGGTGTTACAAAGTTAACCAGACTGAATATGGATAAGGTAGAGCTCCAGGCGGAGAATCTAAGAAAAATGTTCCTGGCGATGGCAAAGGATATCAGAGTGATACTGATAAAGCTTGCCGATCGGCTTCATAATATGCGCACGCTGAAATACAAGCTGCCGGAGAAGCAAAAGGAAACAGCAAGAGAAACTATGGAAATCTATGCTCCGATTGCACAAAGGCTTGGTATCAGCAAGATAAAGATTGAGCTGGATGACTTGTCCTTAAAGTATCTGGAGCCGGAGGCATATAAAGAGTTAACAGAAAAAATCTCCACAAAAAGAAGTGAGCGCCAGGCCTACATCGACGATATTGTAGGTGAAGTCAGAACACACATTGAAGAGGCTGGAATTGAGGCCAAGGTTGACGGTCGGATCAAACACTTCTTCAGTATTTATAAAAAGATGGTGAATCAGAATAAAACACTGGACCAGATTTATGATTTATTTGCAGTCAGAATTATCGTAGATTCAGTAAAGGACTGTTATGCGGCGCTTGGTGTTATCCATGAGATGTATAAGCCGATTCCCGGCCGTTTCAAGGATTATATTGCCATGCCGAAGCCGAATATGTACCAGTCTCTTCATACGACGCTGATTGGTCCGAAGGGAACCCCCTTTGAGATACAGATTCGTACCTTTGAGATGCACCGTACCGCTGAGTACGGAATTGCTGCCCATTGGAAGTACAAGGAGGGACAGGATGGGAAAAGCGGCGTTGCCAATTCCGAGGAAGAGAAGCTGACCTGGCTTCGCCAGGTGCTGGAATGGCAGAAGGATATGTCCGATAATAAGGAATTCTTAAGCCTGATTAAGAATGATTTTGACTTGTTTTCCGAAAGTGTGTATGCATTTACACCAACCGGAGATGTTAAGACGCTGCCTGCCGGCTCCAATCCGATTGATTTTGCCTACAGCATCCATAGTGCAGTCGGGAATAAGATGATCGGCGCCAGGGTTAACGGTAAGCTGGAACCCATTGATTATGTCATACAGAACGGTGACCGCATTGAAATCCTGACCTCACAAAATTCCAAGGGGCCAAGCCGTGACTGGCTAGCTATTGTAAAGAGCACCCAGGCGAAGAATAAAATCAACCAGTGGTTTAAAACCGAGCTGAAAGAGGATAATAAAACCAAGGGCAAGGAACTGATTATCGCTTATTGTAAGGCGAAGAGTATTGTTGCAAGTGATATCGTAAAGCCTGAATTTATGAATGTGGTCATCCGCAAATACGGTTTCCGGGATTGGGAGTCCGTGCTTGCCGCAGTCGGCCATGGAGGCTTAAAGGAAGGCCAGATTGTTAATCGGCTTTTAGAGGAATACAATAAAAAGCATAAGAAAGAGATTACCGACGAAAATGTCCTGGAGTCCGTATCTGAAATTAAGGAAAAGGTGCCCCAGAAGAAGTCAAAGAGCGGTATTGTCGTAGAAGGTATCCATGATGTGGCGGTGCGTTTTTCCAAATGCTGCAGCCCGGTACCGGGAGATGAAATCGTCGGCTTTGTTACAAGAGGAAGAGGTGTATCCATCCACCGGACAGACTGTATTAACGTGATGAATCTTCCGGAGGAGGACAGGGTAAGGCTGATCGATGCAGAGTGGAACGTTGTGGACGGTAAAGCCTCCGGCGGTGTTTATAGTGCAGAGATAAAAATTTACGCCAATAATCGAACCGGTGTCCTGGTGGATGTATCCAAGGTTCTGACAGAGAATAAGATTGATGTTACCTCAATGAATGTCAGAACAAGCAAGCAGGGGACCGCGACGATCAGTGTGGGCTTTGATATTGGCAGCAAGGAACAGCTGAATGAAATTATTTCAAAAATCCGTAACGTGGAAAGTGTGCTTGATATTGAACGTACTGCAGGCTAATTAGCCAAGATGTCAGGCGGTCAGTGCACTAGCATGTTTTGCTGACAATCAGGTGAACCGCACAGTTTATATAAGGACATGATATGGTACATCGGATGTGTCCGGATATGAGGGAATGAGGAAAGTATATGAGTGAATTCAGAATGAAAGCCCTGGTGCTTGGCATCGCGCGCACCAGGTGCTATATTATTAGTAACGGAGAAAACAGGGAAGCTATTGTAGTAGACCCGGCGGATGAAGCGGGAAGAATCGAACAATATTTAACGGAAAATGACCTCGTGTGCAAAGGAATTCTTCTCACACACGGTCATTTTGACCATATACTGGCCGCACCGGAACTTGTGGCCAAAACCCAGGTAAAGATTTATGCCCAGGAGACAGAGGCCCGGCTATTAAAGAATCCTGATTTGAATTGCTCCAGTCATGTAGGAAGGGATATAAGCCTTGTTCCCGATATCCTATTGAAGGATCAGCAGGAGTTTGAACTGGCCGGTTTTAAAATAAAAGTAATCCATACACCCGGACATACGGCAGGAGGTGCCTGCTATTATTTTATGGAGCATGAGATTTTAATCAGCGGGGATACCCTGTTTCGTGAAACAGTCGGAAGATGGGATTTACCGACTGCAGACGGCAATGCCTTGATTGCATCCATCCGTGATAAGCTTATGCTGCTTGAGGATCAGGTGAAGGTTTACCCGGGGCATGGGGATTCAACAACCATCGGACATGAACGGCACAATAATATCTATTTATCCTAAAGCGTGTTTCACACTTTGGGATGGGAGCAGGTTTGAAAGTACCTTTCAAACTATTTGTTGAAGCAATATCACAAGCAAGCTTGTGATATGCAGGGGTATAAGAATGATTACAATACGATTATCAGATCCGGCTTATGAAAATGATATCTATCCTCTGGTTAAGGCATTCTATCCAGAGGAAACAATTCAAATATTACGCGACAACCAGGAGAAAGAGCAATTGCTCTGGATGGAGCTGCAGATTACTGTAAGAGAGCTGCAGATTTTTTATTCCCTCGGGCGAAGCGGACCAGGTACCAGGACATTGCAGCTGGCTTCCGGCTTGCCTAAGCCCCAGTATAAGAATGCAATGAAGCGGTTCCTTTATCAATTGCTTTCAGAGGAAACAGGAAAGGAGCTTCCCTGGGGAATCCTGACCGGAATCCGTCCGACAAAGCTGGTTTATGAGCTGCTGGAACAGGGCTGGGACTACACTCTGATTCAGGAGCGGATGAAGGAGGAATATCTGTGCTGTGCGGACAAAATTGCTTTGAGTATCCAGATAGCAGAGAGAGAACTGGATATATTAAGGGCACTTGATTACAAAAGGGGCTACAGCCTGTACATCGGAATTCCCTTTTGTCCCACAACATGCCTGTATTGTTCCTTTCCTTCCTATTCGGTTACGAAATTTCATGATTATGTCGAGCCTTATCTTGTTGCACTGGAGAAGGAAATTTTGTTCGGTGCCGCCTGCCTTCCGGATAAGAAGCTAACCACAGTTTACCTTGGCGGAGGAACTCCCACCACCTTAACAGCAGATCAGCTTGACCGTCTGCTTGGATTGATAAGAGATAAATTTGATTTTACCCATGTGAGGGAATTTTGCGTAGAGGCCGGAAGACCTGACAGCATCACGAAGGATAAGCTGGAGGTATTAAAAAAATGGGGAGTCGACCGGATATCCATCAATCCCCAGAGCATGCAGCAAAAAACTCTGGATTTGATCGGAAGGAACCATACCGTAGAGGATATAAAGAAGGCCTTTTATCTTGCAAGGGAAACAGGACACCATAATATCAATATGGATATCATCATCGGATTGCCTGCGGAAAGGCCGGAGGATGTTGCGGATACCTTAGGCCAGATCAGGACTTTAAATCCCGACAGCCTGACTGTGCATACGCTGGCAATCAAAAGAGCTGCCAGGCTGAATATCCAAAAGGACGAATATAGCACCAGGAAGGCCTTTGGAGTGAGTGCAATGCTTAAGGAGACTATCCGGTTTGCAGATGAGAACGACTATCTTCCTTACTATCTCTACCGGCAGAAGAATATGGCGGAAAACCTTGAGAATATCGGCTATGCAAGATATGGCAGGGAAGGACTTTATAATATTCTTATCATGGAAGAAAAACAGACAATCCTGGCACTGGGAGCGGGTGGAATGTCAAAGTTCGTATTTCATGAGGAAAACCGTTTAGAACGGGTGGATAATGTAAAGAGTATAACTGACTATATTGCCAGAATCGACGAGATGATATCAAAGAAGCGTGATTTTATTTATGGCAATGGAGCTATACTGTGAGAGCTTCTTATGAAGCGTGATTTTATTTATGATAATGGAGCTATACTGTGAAGGCTTCTTATGAAGCGGAAATTCATTTATAACAATGGGTATATGCTATGAGTTCCCATAGAAGAATAGATAAGAACGGAGGACTAAATATGATAACGCAAAGACCCAAGGGTACACAGGACTGGTATGGTTCTAATATGCACAAGAGAACCATAATTGAGGAAACCGCCAGAAGAATATGTAAGGCCTACAATATAAAGGAGATTATAACCCCTGTTTTTGAGCATACGATTTTGTTTCAGAGAGGGGTAGGCGAAACCACCGATGTCGTTCAGAAGGAAATGTATACTTTTGATGATAAAGGCAACAGGAGCATCACCCTGAAGCCGGAGGGTACTGCCGGTGCGGTACGGGCATATCTGGAGAACGGCCTGTATGCAGAGACACAGCCTACCAAGCTTTTTTATGTCACACAGGCATTTCGTTATGAGAATCCACAGAGCGGACGGCTTCGCCAGCATCACCAGTTTGGAGTGGAGATCTTCGGTGTGCCGGGACCTCTTGCCGAAGTAGAGCTGATTACTTTGCTAACCCAATTTATGAAGGAGCTGGGACTAAAGGGCGCAAAGCTTCATATCAACAGTATAGGCTGTAAGAACTGCCGGAAAACTTATAATGAAGCACTTCTTGATTATCTGCGTAAGTATGAAGATAAGCTGTGCCCTACCTGCCGGGAGAGAATGCTTAAGAATCCACTTCGTGTCATTGACTGCAAGGTTCCTACCTGCAAGGAGATTGTCAAAGCTGCACCGAGAACAGTTGAATATCTGGATGAGGAATGCAGCAGGCATTTTGAAGAGCTGCAGAAATTATTGACAGAGCTGGACATTCCCTTTGAAGTGGATACAGGCATCGTCAGAGGTCTGGACTACTATACAAAGACGGTATTTGAATTTGTAAATGCCGAGGGCTTTACCCTATGTGGCGGAGGAAGATATGATAATCTGATGCATGAGGTGGATGAAAAGCAGGATATACCCGCGGTGGGCTTTGGCTTCGGAATCGAGCGGATTATTAATGAGCTGGCGGCTGAGGGAGTGGAGCTTGCTTCTGAGCCGGGAGTGGAATTGTATGTGGGGATTCTCGGATCCGAGGCAAAGGCATTTTCCTATCAATTAGTAAGACAGCTTCGAGGCACAGGTGTGATTGTGGAGACGGACTATCTGGACCGCAGCGTGAAGGCACAGATGAAATATGCGAACAAAATCGGTGCGAAAAATACGGTCATAATCGGTGCAGATGAAATCAGTACCAACAAGGCCTCCATTAAGAATATGGAAACAGGGGAACAAACAGAGGTTGCCTTAAATCAAATAGCGGAGTTCTTTTTATAGGTTATTACCCAATTATAAGATTATATTAGAAATAGCGGATGCTGTATTGTTTACAGTATTCGCTATTTTTGTGCATATATCACAAAAATGTATTATTTTATTACAAGATAAAACACATATTGACAAATATGGGCAATTTTACTATAATGCAATTATAGGTGTAAGTGATTACTACTCATGCAGTATAAATATGGTAATTGCTATATAGCTAAAATCGCCACAGGAGATACCGGGATAAAATCCCCGGAACAAAAAGGAGGAAATCATTATGAAAATAGCAGCAAAGCTTATTATCGGATTTCTTGTAGTTGCAGCAATCGGAGGTTTTCTTGGTATCATCGGCATGCTTAATATGAATAAGCTGGCCAGCGCGGATAAAACGCTTTATCAGGAGAATACACTGGGGATTAAATATTCCAGCAGTGCGGGAACCTTCTTTCAGAGACTGCGATACAATGCTCTGGAAATGACGATACTTGATACACAGGAGGCCAGACAGGAGGTAGTAACAAAAATAGAGGGTTTTGTAGCTACAATAGATGAATTGCTTGGCAGCTATGAGAAGCGTATCAACAATAAGGCGGATCGTGAACAGTACAATGTTCTCGCGGCAAACTGGGAGGCTTATAAGGGCTATGTATCACAAATAACCCAAGCTGTAACTGACGGGGATGTGGATAGGGCAAAGCAGATTATACTTGTCGATTCAGATACGGCCGCAATGGATGTAAAATCGAATCTGGAAAGTTTGCTGGAATATAATAATCAGACAGCCGATGCGGCAGCCAAGGATAATACAAAGCTGGCCTTTGAAACAGAGCTGTTTATGGCAATTATTATATTCGTGGCAGTGTTAATTTCGATTATACTGGGGCTTGTAATTTCCAGCTCCATCAGCCGTCCGGTGAAGAGAATTGTGGAGGCTGCCAATCAACTGGCGCTGGGGGATGTGGATGTCAGTATCGAGAATAACCGAAGAGATGAAATAGGCAATCTTTACGAGGCCTTTGAGAAAATGACAGACAATATAAAAAAACAGGCATTAACGGTACAAAAGATCGCGGACGGAGATCTGACAGTGGAGGTGGAAATCCGTTCCGAACAGGATTTGCTGGGTAAAAAGCTGTATGAAATGGTACATAACAATAACGAATTATTATCAGGCATAGCAACGACAGCGGAGCAGGTGGCAGTAGGAGCAAGACAGGTTTCGGATGCAAGTATCACACTATCCCAGGGAACGACGGAACAGGCAAGCTCCATTGAAGAGCTGACAGCATCACTGGAAGAGATTGCTTCACAGACGGAAATCAATGCACAGAATGCCAATCAGGCAAATAAGCTGGCGGAAACCGCCAAGAATAATGCTGTGCAGGGAAACAGCCAGATGAAGGAAATGCTTGCGGCAATGGAGGATATCAACGAAGCCTCCTCCAGTATTTCACAGGTAATCAAGGTGATCGATGATATTGCCTTCCAGACGAATATTCTGGCACTTAACGCTGCCGTTGAGGCTGCCAGAGCAGGTCAGCACGGGAAGGGCTTTGCGGTTGTAGCGGAGGAGGTCAGAAATTTGGCCGCCCGTTCTGCCAATGCAGCCAGGGAAACCACCGAGATGATCGAAGGCTCGATTAAGAAGACAGAGGGCGGTACCCGAATTGCCAAGGATACGGCAGAGGCTTTGAATAGTATCGTATATGGCGTTGAAAAGGTAGCCAATCTGGTTAATGACATCGCAATTGCTTCCAATGAACAGGCTATGGGTATCGCACAGATAAACCAGGGAATTATGCAGGTGTCCCAGGTTGTTCAGACCAATTCAGCTACCTCAGAGGAAAGTGCTTCCGCCAGTGAGGAGTTGTCCAGCCAGGCAGTAATGCTGAAGGAGGCAGTCAGCAGATATCAGCTGAAAAGAACAGCGGGGGGCTTTGCAGGGATGGACCAGATCAGTCCGGAGGTTTTAAAAATGCTAAGAAACATGAGCCGGCAGGACAAAGGCTAATGGGTAGTCTGAAAAGTAAAGTTCGATCCGAAGAACCCATAAAGGGACATGGATTGACAAATAACGGTATTACTGGTACAATATACCTAGATGTAAGTGATTACTACGGTAGGTGAGAAAATATGGGGATCAGTTTGCTACACAGAAAAGAATATCTGGTATTAACTACGATTGATATCATTGAGGAGCTTGGCATCCAGGGGCTTACAACCAGGGAGATTGCCAAAAGGCAGAACGTGTCTGAGGCAACAATATTCCGGCATTATAAGAACAAGAATGAATTACTGCTGGCGGTACTTGACTATTACATACAGTTTGATACGGATATTTTTCAGTCAATTCGGATGACAAACCTGACACCTATGGATGCGATACGCTATTATGTTATGGAATATGCCGAGTATTATCAGAATTATCCGGCGATTACGGCAATTACGCAAATCTATGATGTTCTGCGCTATGCCCCTGAGTTGGAGCAAAAGATTAAGGGAATACAGCAAAACCGGACAAAAATGCTTCAGGAGCTGATTGATGTGGCCAAAGTCGCAGAGGATATACCGGAGGAATATGATAGCCGGATGATTGCAGTTATGATACTGGGTTTCATAAGGGAAATTTGTCTGAACTGGAGATTGGAGCAGTATAATTTCTCTTTCAGAGAGCGTACGAGGGCTTCTTTGGATCTATTCCTGAAAGCCTTTCAAAAGATAAAAAGCAATGATTAGGAGGATTATGATGAAGAGGATATTAATTGTTGATGATGCAGCTTTTATGAGAATGTCGATCAGAAGCATTCTTGAAAAGAATGGTTTTCAGGCAGTTGGAGAGGCCGAGAATGGGATGACGGCAGTCAGTAAATATAAGGAGCTGAAACCGGATATCGTGACAATGGATATTACAATGCCTGACATGTCAGGGCTTGAGGCCCTGAAGCTGATCATGGAACATGATCCGAATGCCAAGGTAGTTATGCTTTCCGCTATGGGGCAGCAGGAAATGGTTATGGAAGCAATTATGGCAGGAGCAAAGTCCTTTATTGTAAAGCCCTTCAAGGAAGAACATGTCATAATGACACTCAATAAGTTGTAGACGTAGAAGTCAATGGGGGTAAACTGATGTCAGATCAATATGCACATGAACCGTTATTAGATATGTTTCTGTTTGAGACATCACAGCTTTTGGAGCAGTTGGAGCAATCCATACTGGCAAGTGAAAAGGAAAGCTATGTTACGGATGCCTCCATCAATGAAATATTTCGAATCATGCATACCATAAAGGGCTCGGCAGCAATGATGCTGTTTGATAATATTGCAAAGCTGGCCCATTCCATAGAAGACCTTTTTTTCTTCATTCGCAAGGAAAAACCGGAGCGGCTGGATTGCTCCGCACTCTCTGACCTGGTGCTGGAGGGTGTGGATTTCATTAAAATTGAGATTGAGAAGATTAAGAATAATGCTCCCGCGGACGGGAATGCCAAGGTGCTGGTTGAGTCAATCCATTCCTTCCTGCAAGCATTAAAGCAGGAGGGCGGGGAAGCACCTGAGGCGCAGCAGAAGACCTTAGGACAAAAGCAGCAGTATTATATCAGCCAGAATAAAGAGGATAAAAGGGAATATCAATATGCTTATAAGGCAGTGCTCCGATTTGAGGAAGGCTGTGAGATGGAAAACATCCGGGCATATACGGTGATACATCACCTGAAGGGGATTACGGAAGAAATCAGCTATTTGCCGGAGGACATTATTGACAGTGATGAGAGTATTCAAGTAATACGCGGGGATGGATTTCAGATTTATTTCAAAGCGGATCAAACCTATGAGCAAATGAATGAGTTCTTTTTGCAGACCATTTTCTTAAAGGAGCTGGAGCTGGTTAAGCTTGAGGATACGGCGCAGACCTGGCCGCCGCATCAAAAGGAAACAGAAATTCCGGAGGTGCTGACCAAAGAAAATCCGGTTAAGGTGCCGGAGCTTGTATCCAGGGCTTCGGAGGGTAAGGCTCCCCTTATGCATCCTGAGCATCAGGACGGGGCAGGCAGCAGTGCTGTTCAGAGCATTATCAGTGTCAGTGTTACAAAGCTGGACAAGCTGATGGATTTAGTGGGCGAGATGGTCATTGCCGAGGCAATGGTTATAGAAAATCCGGACCTTAAAAGCCTGCAGCTGAATAATTTCCGGAAGGCGGCCAGACAGTTAAATAAGATTACCGGTGAAATACAGGATATGGTAATGTCAATCCGTATGGTTCCGCTGTCGGTAACCTTTACCAAAATGCACCGGATTGTCCGCGATATGAGTAAAAGACTTGCAAAGGAGGTCCATCTGGATATTATCGGGGAAGAAACCGAGGTAGACAAGAATATTATTGAGCATATTTCCGATCCCCTGATGCATCTGGTACGTAACAGCGTGGACCACGGTATGGAAGACCCGGAGGAAAGAGAAGCGAAAGGAAAGCCCCGGGCAGGAGTTGTTACTCTGGAGGCTAAGAATGCCGGAAGTGATGTTCTAATCATTGTCCGGGATGACGGTAAGGGCTTAAGCAGGGAAAAGATATTAAAGAAGGCAAGGGAAAACAATCTTTTGTTTAAGAACGAGGAGGATATGACGGATAAGGAAATCTTTAATCTGATCCTGCTTCCCGGTTTTTCAACGAAGGATAAGGTTACCGAATACTCCGGCCGAGGTGTCGGAATGGATGTGGTGACCAGGAATATTGAGGCAGTGGGCGGCTCGCTCACTGTGGACAGTATTGCAGATAAGGGCACCAGTATTACCATGAAGATACCGCTGACGCTGGCAATCATAGACGGGATGAACATTAAAGTAGGAGCGGCAAGATATACCCTTCCCATCGTATCCATCAAGGAATCCTTCCGGCCAAAGCAGGGGGATGTATTTCAGGACCCGGAGGGTAATGAGATGATTATGGTAAGGGGAAATTGCTATCAGGTCCGCCGGTTAAGCGAGATGTATCAGGTAAAGACAAAAATTACAAAATTTTCGGATGGAATCATCATCATGGTAGAACAGGATGAAAAAACCGTCTGTGTATTTGCAGATGAACTGCTGGGGCAGCAGCAGGTGGTGGTAAAGGCATTGCCGCAATATATCCAGAGCTTTAAGAAAATAAAGGGGCTTGCGGGATGTACGCTTTTAGGAGACGGTAGCATCAGTCTGATATTGGATGTAGCCAGAATCGTAAATAACGGATAACAGAAACCGGCGTTAACCTTAAGGAGGGATTTGCTATGGCGGATGTATTTGAAAATGAAATGGAATTTGAGGAAGATACCCAGAAGGACAGATACCTGACATTTTTATTAGGAAATGAATGCTACGGTATTGAAATAAGATATGTGACAGAAATAATTGGTCTGCAGGCGATTACGGAAATTCCGGAGCTCCCCGAATATGTGAAGGGAATTATTAATCTAAGAGGCAAGATCATACCGGTAATTGATGTGAGGACGCGCTTTAAAAAGGAACCAAAGGATTATAATGACCGAACCTGCGTCATCGTAGTAGATATCAAGGAGCTGTCCATCGGGCTGATTGTTGACAGTGTGGCGGAGGTAATAACCATACCGGAGCAGGATATCGTCGATCCACCCCAGGTAAATAAGGCTGCCGGCAGCAGGTATATCAACAAAATCGGTAAAGTAGGCAATGATGTAAAGCTGCTCCTTGACTGTGAGAAGCTTTTGACGGAAGGTGATTTCGAGGAGCTGAATCAAATCGCGTAGAGAGTGATAGGGAGGGACAGGTCTATGAAGCACTATCGAAATTTGAAGATACGGACGAAGCTTGTCATAGGTTTTTCTCTTATCACATTATTTACAGTGATTGTGGGAGGCTTCGGCATATTTAATATGAATCAGCTCAACCAAAGCAGCATGGCTATGAATTATAATATCACAGGGCAGATCCTTGCCCTGTCCTGCCTTATGGCCGTTGCAATTCTGCTGGCAATTATCATCAGCATTACTGTTTCCAATAGCATAAGCAGGCCGGTATATACAATGGTTGAAGCGGCAGAGAAGCTTGCGCTGGGTGATATTCAGGTGAATATCAGTATTGACAGCGGGGATGAGCTTGGAAGTCTTGCAGCAGCCCTGCGTACCGTGGTATCAAATATTCAAAAGCAGGCTCTTGCCGCAGAAAAGATTGCAGGCGGTGATCTTACGGTTGAGATAGAGGTCAGATCGGACCGGGATATTCTCGGAAAGAAGCTCTCCGAGCTGGTAACCAACAATAATCAGATACTTACAAGTATTGCAAGTGCCGCAGAGCAGGTAGAGGTTGGAGCAAAGCAGGTATCCCATTCCGGTATTGCATTATCCCAGGGAGCCGCAGAGCAGGCCGGCTCTGTAGAGGAATTGACAACCTCCTTAGAGCAAATTGCATCCCAGACTGAGCGCAATGCCCATAATGCAAATCAGGCCAACGAACTTGCGGAGAATGCGAAGGTAAATGCCCTCCAGGGAAACAGCCAGATGAAGGAGATGCTGATGGCAATGGAGGATATCAACGAATCCTCGGCGAATATCTCCAAGGTCATAAAAGTAATTGAGGATATCGCCTTCCAGACTAACATTCTGGCTCTGAATGCCGCAGTTGAGGCTGCAAGAGCAGGCCAGCATGGAAAAGGCTTTGCAGTAGTAGCGGAGGAGGTAAGAAATCTGGCAGCACGCTCCGCAAATGCAGCAAAGGAAACGACGGATATGATTGAGGGCTCCATCAGAAAGGCCGAGGGAGGAACAAAAATAGCAGGGAATACCGCCGAAGCCTTGAACAGGATTGTAACAGAGATTGAAAAGGTGGCATCCCTGGTCAATCATATAGCGGTCGCATCCAATGAACAGGCGATGGGAATTGCACAAATTAATCAAGGAATTATGCAGGTATCCCAGGTGATTCAAACAAATTCTACAACCTCGGAGGAAAGTGCTTCGGCAAGTGAAGAGCTGTCTGGCCAGGCAGCCGCATTAAAGGAGACCGTTGGAAGGTATAAGCTTAAGAAAGCTGCCAAGGCCCATGAGCCATATGATGAAATCAATCCGGGGATGCTTCGAATGCTTGAGAACATGGTCGGACAGAAAAAGCAGCAAAAGGCGGCCCCGGCTGAGGTTAAACCGGTAGCTGCCAAGCCCAGGATTATCTTAAATGATAACGAATTCGGAAAGTATTAACTACCCCAATCGATGGGGCTGCCGTAAGGCGGCCCCTTGTAAAGGAAGAGGCCGCAGCATGATTACAATAACAAAAAAGGAATTCGTTCAGTTAACGGCATTTATCAAAGAAAATTACGGAATACATCTTAAGGCGGAAAAGGAAGCTCTGGTGATAGGCAGATTGCAGAATGTCCTGCTTCAGAACGGTTTCAAGAGTTTTTCACAGTATTATGATTACCTGATAGAAGATAAATCAGGTGTGGCAATCGCTACGCTCCTCGATAAGATTACTACCAACCATACCTATTTTATGAGAGAGGCAGACCATTTTACCTATTTTCAGAATGCGGTGCTGCCATATCTGGAGAAGAAGGTTACCGATAAGGATATCAGAATCTGGTGCGCAGGCTGTTCCTCGGGGGAGGAACCCTATACCCTGGCTATGATTCTGGATGAATATTTTGAAAAGGAGAGACTTTACTGGGATAAGAAGGTGCTGGCCACCGATATATCAGGCAAGGTGCTGGAGGAAGCTACCAAAGGGATCTACAGTAATAAGGATATTGAGACGCTTCCTGCAAAATGGAAGCTGAACTACCTTAAGAAATTTAATGCGGATCATTCAGTGTTTACCGATCATATAAAAAATGAGATAATCTTTCGTAAATTCAATCTGATGGAGCCTGTGTTTCCCTTTCGAAAAAAATTTCATGTAATATTTTGCAGAAATGTAATGATTTATTTTGATGACAAGACCAGGAGCAGACTGGTTGCAAAATTCTATGATGCCTTGGAGGAGGGAGGATATTTATTTATCGGACACTCGGAGGCTTTAAACAGGGAGACTACCAGTTTTAAATATGTTATGCCGGCTGTATACAGAAAAATCTGATTGTGGAGATGGTGCATATGGCAAAGAAAATAAGGGTATTGATTGTGGATGACAGTATTTTATTCCGGGAGGTATTGGTTCGGGGAATTTCATCGGACCCGGAGATTGAAGTGGTAGCGACAGCAACCGATCCCTTTGATGCAAGGGACAAGATAATTGCACATGAGCCGGATGTTATGACCTGTGATGTCGAGATGCCCAAGATGAATGGGATTGAATTTATACAAAAGCTAATGCCTCAATATCCGCTGCCGATTATCGTAGTAAGCGGCATTACGGGAAAGGTATTCGATGCAATCAGTGCAGGAGCGGTTGAATTCATTGGTAAGCCGGATTTGTCCTCGGTAAGAAACGTGGAGGGCTTCATCAACGAGCTGATAGCCAAAATCAAAATTGCATCGGGTGCGAGGGTACAAAAAGTAAACAAAGAAGCAGCAGCCAGCCGGATTGAAGCCGCCAGAGTGACGGACAATAGAAAAATAATTTCAATCGGGGCCTCTACCGGAGGAACGGAGGCCATTTACAATGTCTTGAAGAGATTGCCAGGGGATACGCCGGGGATTGTCATAGTACAGCATATTCCGGCCAACTTTTCAAGAATGTTTGCGGAAAGGCTGAATTCGACCATTGAGCTTACGGTCAGAGAAGCAAAATCGGGTGATTATGTGGAACGTGGACTGGTACTTATCGCTCCGGGGGATAAGCATATGATAATCAAAAGAATTGGTGACAGATACCGGGTGGAATGCTTTACCGACGAGAAGGTTAACGGTCATTGTCCATCCGTGGATGTGCTGTTTGAATCCGTTGCAAAGGAAGCAGGAAGCAATGCAGTCGGAGTGATACTGACCGGTATGGGATATGACGGAGCCAAGGGGCTTATGTCAATGCGGCGTAAGGGGGCCAGAACCATCGGGCAGGATGAAAAGTCCAGTGTGGTATATGGCATGCCAAAGGTTGCTTTTAATATCGGAGCGGTGGAAAGGCAGGCTCCCCTTGACCACATAGCCAATTCTATCTTTGCAATGCTTGATCAGACATAATAATTGCAGTAATTAATATGGGTATCATGAACAGAAGTCTGTGCAGGAATAGAGCAGGAACGCCCTAAGAATGCGGTGAGGATGGTGTCTATGAATAAGGATTTAGTATCCGGGAGAAACCATGAGAAAGCTGCCTCCATTCTGGATTGTATCGGAGACGGAATCGTAATCACGGATTTATATGGCAAGATCACGTATCTAAACCATATCGCGCAGGAAATTATAGGCTATACGGCAGAGGATACGGTAGAGAAGAAATTTAACGAGATATTTAAAATCTATCATGCGGAGACAAAGGAGCAGCTGCCAAGTCCAGTCACTTATGTCCTTGAGAATAAGAAAAAAACCGGGCTGCTGAATAATAGTGTGCTGCGAGCCTCCGATGGGACACAAAAATACATTGCGGCTACCTGTACTCCGGTACAGGCTGTAGATGGTAATGTTGAAGGGGTTATTATTGTATTTCGTGATATTACAAGAATTAAAACCTCTGAGATAAACCATTTAAAAGAGGAGCAGTATTTAAAGACTCTGCTGGATGATACCCCTGCAGGAGTAATCGTACTGGATAGGGAAAAAAGGATTATACGGGCAAATGAGGTTATTTTAAGATATTCCCGTCATAATAACGAGGAGATCATAGGAAAGCGGTTCGGGGAAGGCATCAACTGTATCGGCTGTCTGGAAAGTGAACAGGGCTGCGGCTTTAGTGAACGGTGTGTCTATTGCAGGGTTAATATTGCAGTAAAGGCCGCAATGGAAAACAGAAAAGCAACGAGTAATTCAGAAATAAATATGGAGCTGCTAAAGGACAGCAAGGAATATGAGGTCTGGTTTAAGGCGAACATAAATCCCCTGATGAATTCCGACGGAAAAATCATTATAACCCTGATTGATATCAGCTCCAATAAATTAAAGGAAATTCAGGCAAGAGAGGCAAGTGAATACTGCAATAATATATTGAATCAGCTGCCTTTCACCATCTGGATGACGGATGAGGATTTTAATTTAAAATATGTAAACAGGCTCTTTGGAGAGATAACCGGGGTGAATTTTTATGAAACCCCGTTTAAGATGTGGCCTGAGCTGGCACATCCGGAAGATGCGCAGGAATTCAGGGAAACAGTAGTGAAGGCTCTGGAAAGCAGAGGATTGTTTGTAAGAGAGGTACGTTTTCGCGGAAAGGATGAGCGGTATCACTGGTGTATGGTCATGGGGGCGCCTTTTTATGACCAGAACGGACAGTACTGCGGGTATATCGGCTCCTCCTATGACATCTCCCTGCAAAAGGAGGCACAGGAGGATTTAAAAAGATACCAGGCTATGTTGATATCCGCGAAGGAGGCGGCAGAAACGGCCAACCGGGCAAAGAGCGAATTCCTGGCCAATATGAGCCATGAAATAAGAACACCGATGAATGGTATGGTCGGTATGATTGATCTGACACTTCTGACACCCCTTAGCGAGGAGCAGAAGGACAATCTGGTAACAGCGAAGGCCTGTGCCAATTCCTTAATAAAGATTGTTGACGATATTTTGGATTTTTCCAAAATGGAAGCAAATAAAATGTCACTGGAAAGTATTAATTTCAATCTAAAAGAGCTGATTGAAGAAATTATCCGTGTGAATTCCCCCCGGGTGCTAAGCAAGGGCTTGAAGCTGAATTATTCCTTCTCCTCCGATCTTCCCCAGTATCTGGTCGGGGATCCAAACCGGCTGAAGCAGATTTTGAATAACCTGATCAGCAATGCCTTCAAATTTACCGAGCACGGAGAAATCAATATCGCAATCAAAACAATAGCAATGAAGGAGGAGAAAGCGCAGCTGATATTCGCTGTCTCGGACACGGGAATCGGCATTGCAAAAGAGGATTTGAAGCTGTTGTTTCACAGCTTCAGCCAGATTGAAAATCCCTATACGAAGAAACATGGCGGAACAGGTCTGGGACTGGTGATTTCCAAGCAGCTGGTAGAGAAGATGGGAGGTAAAATCGAGGTAGAAAGTGAGAAAGGAGAAGGGAGCACATTTCACTTTAGTCTCGAATTTGAGATAGGACAGGCCGTGACGGAAAGCGGACAAAAGCCCGTAAGTCTGTCAAAGGCGGTAAAGCCTTTACAGATTCTTCTTGTGGAGGATGATCTGATCAACCAGAAGGTGGCTGCAAAAATGCTAAGTGAAAAAGGACATATCGTGGATACGGCGGGAAATGGCTTCGAAGCGCTGGACCACTATGGAAAAAAGGAATATGACGTCATACTGATGGATATCCAGATGCCTGAAATGAATGGACTGGAGGCCGCGCAAAGGATACAGGGTCTGGAGCAGGGAAAGGGACATACGCCGGTTGTGGCAATGACGGCTTATGCTTTACCGGGAGATAAAGAAAAATTCCTAAGTCTGGGAATGGATGCTTATATTTCAAAGCCAATCCAGATGGAAGAGCTTTATCAGCTTTTAGATCAGGTTACTGCTGCAAAAAAACAGATTACTCCGGAAAGTGTTACGGTTTCGGAAGATGGTGAGGTGGTATTTACTTATAATAAGCCTGTAAATTATACACAGCAGAACACACAGCTGCTGGATATGATTGAGCAGGACCTTCATTTGCTGGAGGAAAAAACAGGATGGGGTGATTTTGAAGGTATTGAAAGGATTGCCAATGATATAAAAAGAATTTCAAATGAAATTGACGCAATTGATATCAAGGATACTGCATTTAAGATTGAGCTGTCAGCCAGAAGAGGTAGTATGGACGAAATCAGGCATTATTTTGAACAGATCAGGTATGAATTTAAATTATACCACAATTCAAATAGATAGGATTGGGTAGACGTTACAGCTCAAATTTGCAGGGTTGTGGCAGAATGGAGGATTTGTATGAGAATATTAATTGCAGAGGATGATTTGACCAGCAGAAAGTTTCTATTTAAATTCCTTTCCAATTATGGAGAATGCGATTTGGTGGTAGACGGTTTGGAAGCCCTGGATGCATTTTTAATATCCCTGAAGGAAAATAAGCCCTATGATCTTATCTGCCTTGATATTATGATGCCAAAGGTTGACGGGGTGAAGGTTCTTAAGCACATCAAGGACCTGGAGACTCAGAAGGGAATACTTCCCGAGAAAAGATCAAAAATCATCATGACAACTGCGTTGGCCGAGACACAGTTTGTCCAGAATGCTTTTGACATCGGCTGTGATGCCTATGCGGCAAAGCCAATTAATACTGAGAAATTCATTGAGGTTTTGATGAAGCTGGGATTGATTGATGGGATACAGCAGGCATAGCTATGCTCTGTTTGAACAGCCATGCACTGGATTTTTTAAAGAAGCACATTGCACGAGGAATTAGTTTTGGCAATGTGCTTCTTGATATTGTCCAAAGGTTAAGTTATGATATAATGAAAGCGTAATGAGCATATGCAAGCTTGCTTGCAGTATGCGAGTGGAGCAAAAGATCATGAATACGCTTTATATTCATGATATAATGAAAGCGTCAAAAGATGCTGCGCAGCTTCCGAATACAATATATTGTTATTGCAAGCCGGCTTGCATAATAATATATTGCATCCGGAAAGCACCTACGGTGCTTTTGATGCTTTAATCATATCATTCATTAAGGAGGATTTGATCATGGTAAGACATATTGTAGCCTGGAATTATGCAGAAGGGTTATCCGGGGAGGAGAGCCAGAAGATTGCGTTGAATATGAAGAGGGAGCTGGAAGCCCTGAAGGATTTGATCCCCGGAATTGTATCCCTGCAATTAAATTATAAGCCGCTTTCTTCCTCGGACGCCGATCTTTTACTAGACAGCACCTTTGAGACTGAAGAAGCTCTGAAGGCATATGTTGTTCATCCGGAGCATGTAAGGGTGGGAAGTAATTTTGTAAAGCCCTTTGTTACAAACCGCAGATGCATCGATTTATTAATAGAGGAATAACCCTCCGATAGTTCCCAAAGCAATAATTCACAGTTGGGAAATAATCAGCGGGAAAATCATAAATCAGGCTATCTAGGGGGGATCAGAAGTTGTTTCAGGAGCTTGAATATATCATAGCAGGTTATCTGGCAGTGATGAGCATTCTTGGCTTTATTTTAATGGGAATGGATAAGAGAAGAGCTGTAAAAAGAGCATGGAGGATACCGGAGAGAACCCTGTTAACCGTTGCCTGCCTTGGCGGGGGAATTGGTGCTTCGCTTGGAATGTATCTGCTGCGCCACAAAACAAAGCATATGAAATTTGCGGTTATTTTACCTTTAACAGCGATAATCTATTTCGTGGTACTGCTTAGAGTGATGTATCTCGGTTTTAATTGAGAAACAAATAACATAAGAGGAATTGGTAATAACGCCCAAGAAAATTTGCTTTTTTCAGCCCTTTTTATTTGTTTTAACAAATATGTATTGACAAAAAATTATCACTTTGTTATTATTGCTTTAAGACGTTAAAGCGACAAAGAAATAAAGCTGTCTGTCATAATGTTTTATAAGAAGCTGACTCAATAGGCGGTTCTTCAAGAAGAGCCCTTGAGACAGCTTCTATTAGTGCGCAGTGTGAAAATAAAAAGCAATTTACCATATTATACAAGGAGGCAGAGCCTCCTGAAGGAAGAGGAGGCTTATTATGATTTGGGCAAAGGAAGAAACTCTCTCAAGGGAGGAAATGGAGGAACTGCAGTTAAGCAGGCTTAAGGAAACCGTAAGCAGAGTATATGAAAAAGTACCTGCCTACCGTCAGAAAATGATCGATGCCGGTATCAAGCCGGAGGATATAAAGAGCCTTGAGGATTTGAAAAGGCTTCCCTTTACCAATAAAAAGGATCTGCGGGATAATTACCCCTTTGGGTTATTTACAGTACCTAAGAAGGACCTGGTGAGAATCCATGCCTCTTCCGGTACCACCGGCAAGCCCACAGTAGTCGGTTATACCAGAAAGGACATGAGCATATGGACGGAATGTGTTTCAAGGATTGCCTGTATGGGCGGTGCAACTGAGGAGGATGTAGCTCAGATCTGTTTTGGCTATGGCATGTTCACAGGAGCCCTTGGATTGCATTTCGGATTGGAGAATATCGGAGCAGCGGTAGCGCCTACCTCCTCCGGAAATACGCAGAAGCAAATCATGTATATGCAGGACTTTGAGACCACTCTTCTGGTGGCTACGCCCTCCTATGCATTACATATCGGTGAAGCGATAAGACAGATGGGACTGGACCCGGCAAAGGACCTTAAGGTCAGAATCGGCCTGTTTGGCGGGGAAGGTATGACCGAGCCCATGCGTCAGGAGATGTACAAGCTGTGGGGACCTGATATGAAGGTTACCCAGAACTATGGAATGAGCGAATTAATCGGCCCCGGAGTTTCCGGCGAATGTCTGGAGCTTTGCGGAATGCATATCAATGAGGACCATTTTATTCCGGAGATTATTGATCCGGAGACCGGAGAGGTTCTGCCTCCCGGCTCCAAGGGTGAACTGGTAATTTCCTGTATCACTAAGGAGGCCCTTCCACTCATCCGTTATCGTACAAAGGATATTTCAAGACTCATGTATGAGCCCTGTAAATGCGGAAGAACTACGGTAAGAATGGAAAATCTTTCGGGACGCTCGGATGATATGCTGATCATTCGAGGTGTCAATGTATTCCCGACCCAGATTGAAGAGGTTCTCTTAAAGGTGCCGGAAATCGGTGCCCATTATGAAATTCTGGTAGACCGGAAAAACCATCTGGATACTATGGAAATCAAGGTAGAGCTGGCGGATGAATCCTTGCTTGATTCCTATGCGAAACTGGGTGAACTGGAGCATAAAATTAAATCCAGCTTAAGGGTTGTATTAGGACTTGATGCTATGATAAAATTAGTTGCACCAAGAAGTTTACAGCGTTTTGAAGGAAAAGCAAAAAGAGTTACCGATGTACGCAAGGATTTATAGAAAGGAGTCTTAAAACAGTGGCAGAAAAAGAAATTATGCTTGGAAATGAAGCATTTGCCCGCGGAGCCTATGAAGCCGGCTGTAAGGTATCAGCAGCATATCCGGGTACACCAAGCACAGAAATCAGTGAAAATATTGTAAAATATGATGAGATATATTCGGAGTGGTCGCCCAATGAGAAGGTGGCTATGGAGGTGGCAATCGGAGCCTCCATCAGCGGGGTAAGGGCACTTGCCTCCATGAAGCATGTAGGCCTCAATGTGGCAGCCGATCCCCTGTTTACGGTATCCTATATTGGAGTTACCGGTGGTCTGGTGGCAATTGTTGCAGATGATCCCGGTCTCTACAGCTCGCAGAACGAGCAGGATACAAGGGCGGTGGCAAGAGCCGCCAAGGTACCGGTAATCGAGCCCTCGGACAGTAATGAGGCGAAGGAATTTGTTAAATTTGCATTTGACTTAAGCGAAAAATATGATACTCCGGTAATCGTAAGATCGACAACGAGACTTTCCCATTCCCAGGGCATGGTTGAGCTGAACGACAGGGTTGAAAAAGAGGACAGGCCCTACGTCAGGGATATTGCCAAGAATGTTATGATGCCCGGCAATGCAAAGGGGCGCCATCTGGTAGTAGAAAGCAGGGAAGCAGCTCTTATGCAGGATGGCTGTGATTTTCCGATTAATAAGGTTGAGTATAACGATAAGAAAATTGGCTTTATAACCTCAGGTATTCCTTATTTGTATGTAAAGGAAGCCTTTCCTGAGGCTTCCGTATTAAAGCTGGGACTGGTCAATCCACTTCCCAGAAAACTGATTGAGGACTTCGCGGCAAGTGTTGAAAACTTGTATATTGTAGAGGAGCTTGATCCAATTATCGAAGAACAGGTGAAATCCTGGGGAATTAAGGCAATTGGGAAAGAGATGTTAACGGTCCAGGGTGAATACTCCGCTAACCTGCTTCGTAAGGCAATCGGCGGGGAGAAGCTGGTGACCATCTCGGCGGCCCAGGTTCCGAACCGTCCTCCGATTTTATGTCCGGGATGTCCTCACAGAAGTGTATATTCTGTATTGAATAAATTGAAAATTCATGGTGCGGGGGATATCGGCTGCTATACCCTCGGAGCGGTAGCTCCCCTCAGCGTGGTTGATACCACTGTCTGTATGGGAGCAAGCATTTCCTCCCTTCATGGTATGGAAAAGGCCAAGGGTAAGGATTACATAAAGAACTGGGTGGCTGTAATCGGCGATTCCACCTTTATGCATACCGGTATTAATTCCCTGATTAATATGATATATAACAAGGGCACCGGAACGGTAATGATCCTTGATAATTCAACTACCGGTATGACAGGTCATCAGGACCATGCCGCCACCGGAAAGACCTTAAAGGGCGAAGCAACCTACGCTGTTGATCTGGAGGAGCTTTGCAGGGCCGTGGGAGTAAAGCATGTCTATGTCATCAATGCCTTTGATGTTACAGCACTGGAGAAGACCGTCAAGGAAGCAGCTGCACTTGATGAGGTGGCAGTTATCATCACGAAATCTCCCTGTGTATTGTTAAATAAGGCTCCGGTTACCAAGCAGTACCGTATTGATGCAGAGGCCTGCAAGCGGTGCGGAATGTGTATGAAGCCGGGATGTCCTGCAATCACAAAGAAGGAAAACGGAACAATTACGATTAATGATACCATGTGCACCGGCTGCGGTCTTTGTGAGACTGCTTGCAAGTTTGGTGCAATTAAACCGGTTCAGGTACGATAGGAGGGGCATCCATGGAGACAAAGAATATTATGATTGTTGGTGTGGGCGGCCAGGGAACTCTGCTTACCAGCCGGATACTTGGAGCTCTGACAATTCACGCAGGCTATGATGTAAAGCTTTCCGAGGTGCACGGGATGGCACAGCGGGGCGGTAGTGTGGTAACCTTTGTAAGGTACGGCGATAAGGTGAATGAACCGATTGTAGAGGAAGGCCAGGCGGATGTCTTAATCGCCTTTGAACGTCTGGAGGCGTTAAGATATGCTCATTTTCTGAAAAAGGGAGGAGCTATCGTAGTAAATGATCAGAGAATCGATCCGATGCCGGTTGTAATTGGTGCTGCCAAATATCCGGAAGATATTCTGGAGGAGCTTGAAAAAGCACATCGGGTATTTAAGGTGGATGCGATGGAAGAGGCCAAGAAGCTGGGCAACAGTAAGGTGTTTAATGTTGTTGTGCTTGGGGTTGCGGCCCAGCATATGAACTTCAGCAGGGAAGACTGGCTTACAGTAATTGAAAAGACCGTACCGTCTAAAACGGTTGAGCTTAATAAAAAGGCATTTGAGGCAGGCTATAATTTGCACTAATTCACAAATCGTTATGATTTAAAGCACCTATGGTGCTTTCCGGATGCAATATATTGTTATGTAAGCTGGCTTACAATAACAATATATTGCATTCGGGAGCTGCGCAGCACCTTTTGACGCTTTCATCATAGCTATAAAATAATGCAAGATATCATGTTCTTGTTAGGAAAAGGGGGTTTTTTATTATGATCAGGCAGCTTTCCGTATTTGTACAGAATGAAATCGGCAGTCTGGCAAGTGTAACAACTGTTTTAAAGAATAATATGATTAACCTTAGAGCCATCGCTTCCTTTGATACCCCTGAATTTGCGATCTTAAGAATTGTTGTAGATCAGCCGGAGCGGGCAAAGGAACTACTGACGGCAAACGGCTTTGCCGTAAAGATGTCAGAAGCAGTAGCGATAGAGCTGGAGGATAAGCCCGGAGTACTGGACCACATGCTGCATGTGATTGCCGAGGCACAGCTTGGGATCAATTATATCTATTCCATCGTGTTGCGAAATGGTAAAGCGCCGCTCATGATAGTAAACACGGATGATTTGGTAAAGACGGCGGCCGTATTGAAAAATAATGGCTTTATAGTAGCAGAGCAGGAGGATATGTTGCCATGATATGGAATGAAACAAAAGAGTGTATGAGCCGGGACGAGCTTCATACTCTGCAAAGCGCCAGACTGAAGAAAATGGTTAGCCATGTTTATCATAATGTGGAATTTTACCGTAAGAAAATGCAGCAGATGGGACTGGAGCCAGGTGATATCGGCAGTATTGATGATTTAAACAAGCTCCCCTTTACCACCAAGAACGATTTAAGGGATAACTATCCCTTTGGATTATTTGCGGTACCACAGTCCGAGGTAGTGAGAATCCATGCTTCCTCCGGTACAACCGGAAAGGCTACGGTAGTCGGTTATACCCGTAAAGATATTGATATATGGCAGGAATGTGTTGCCAGAGTACTTGCAATGGCAGGCGTTGGTCCTCATGATAAAATTCAGGTGGCCTATGGCTACGGATTATTTACGGGAGGTCTGGGTCTGCATTATGGTGCGGAGAACCTGGGCGCTACCGTTATTCCGATGTCAACCGGTAATACCCAGAAGCTGATTACCATGATGGAGGACTTTGGCGCAACAGCAATTGCCTGTACGCCCTCCTATTTGTTACATATTGCGGAAACTCTTGAGGAAGCCGGAAAGCTGGATAAAATCCATCTGAAGGCTGCCATCTGCGGGGCTGAGCCCTGGACCGAGAATATGAGAAAGCAGATTGAAGAGAAACTAAAGATTAATGCCTATGATATCTATGGCTTAAGTGAAATATTAGGACCCGGAGTTGCCGCCGACTGTGAGTATCATCAGGGACTTCATGTATATGAGGACCATTTTGTACCGGAAGTTATCAATCCCGAGACCCTTGAGCCTTGTAGGGAGGGTGAAGTAGGGGAGCTGGTATTTACTACAATAACCAAGGAAGCACTTCCTTTATTCCGTTACAGAACCAAGGATTTAACAAGCATCACCTATGAGAAATGCGAGTGCGGCAGAACTCTTGCGCGTATCAGCCGCTTCAAGGGCCGTTCCGACGACATGCTGATTATCCGCGGTGTAAATGTCTTCCCTTCACAGGTAGAGGCTGCTTTACTGGAAATGGGAGAAATCAGTCCCCACTATATGCTTATCGTTGACCGTGTTAATAATCTGGATATACTTGAGGTGCAGGTAGAGGTAGAGGAGCGTTTCTTCTCCGACGAAATCAAGCAGCTGGAGGGCCTGACCCAGAAAATCTCCAAGGTACTTCAGGCAGCACTTGGACTGTCCGTTAAGGTAAAGCTGGTAGAGCCTAAGACAATACAAAGAAGCGAAGGCAAAGCCAAACGCGTTATAGACAAGAGGCAATTGATCTAGATAAAACTGCGTTTGGCTTTCGCCAAGACGTGTAATAGACAAACGGCAATTGATCTAGATAAAACTGCGTTTGGCTTTCGCCAAGACGTGTAATAGACAAACGGCAATTGATCTAAGTAAAGTCGCGTTTGACTTTCGCCAAGACGCAAAATCCTGTTTGGTTTTGGAAAAAACACTACAACCGTTAATTGATTTCAGTAGAGCTGATCAAGATTGGCTCTGAGAATAAGGAGGGAATCATGGTTATTAAGCAATTATCCGTATTTATAGAGAACAGGGAAGGTAGACTGGAACGGGTTACAGAAGCATTAAAAGAACGTAATATCAATATAGCATCCTTTAGTCTGGCAGATACCTCGGAGTACGGTATGTTAAGAATGATTGTATCCGATCCGGAGGAAGGAAGAAGGGTGCTGAAGGAGGAAGGTTTTTCAGCAATGCTTACTGACGTAATTGCCGTAAAGATTGCCCAGAAGCCCGGAACTCTGCATGAGGTGCTTAAGGTTCTGTTTGATGCAGGTATCAGTGTGGAATATATGTATACCCTTGCAACAGCAGGCGAGGATACCTCCATCATTATGAAGCTTTCTGATCTGGGGGCTGCATTGGAAGCACTTAGGGCAAATGGCTATGAAGTATGTGAAGCGAAAGAAGCATATGAGCTGAATAATACTGTCGATAAATAATGTTTGACATGACCATAAAATAGTGATATTATGAAATTGTTGCCGAAAGTATTGGCAATTAAATTATATTTTTATTTTGGAGGAATTATACATGAACAAAGGTACAGTTAAGTGGTTCAACAATCAAAAGGGATTTGGATTTATCTCTGACGAGCAGGGTAACGATGTATTCGTACATTACAGTGGTCTTAACATGGACGGCTTCAAGTCTTTAGAAGAAGGCCAGGAAGTTGCTTTCGATGTAGTTCAGGGAGCTAAGGGTCCTCAGGCAACTAACGTAACAAAATTATAATCAATGTTGGGTTTACAGTGTACCTTTTTCTAAACTATAAATTTAGCTTTTTGGTAAATAAGTTTATAAAGAAATAGTGTTATATTGTTAGATACGATTGATTAAAGGTTATCCTTAAGAAAGCAATTTCTTAAGGATAACCTTTTTTGTATGACTGCATAGGATTAAGGAAAGATCGGTGATTACTCCTTACCAAAATTACGAAAAAATGACAATAATATTTGCTATTTTTTTGTGGTATGCTATAATTATTACTTATGATGCATTTGATTTTATTTTAAGGAGCATATGGAAAATGAAAATTACTCAGAAGCCTTTCGGGATGACAAAAAACGGGGAAGAAGCCACTCTGTATACGCTTACCAATGGCAATGGAATGAAGGTTGCATTTACGGACTTTGGCGCACATATCGTCAATATTATTGTACCGGATGCGAAAGGAAATTTAGCCGATGTTAATTTAGGCTATGAGAATCTTACTGGCTATGAAACAAACCAGCCAGGATTCGGAGCATTAATCGGAAGACATGCCAACCGTATCGGCGACGCCAAATTTGAGATTAACGGTAAGGTATACGAACTTGAGAAAAATGATGGGCCGAACAACCTGCACGGAGGGTTTGTCGGCTATAATAAATACATGTACGAAACAGAAGTATATGAAGATGAAGACATTGCAAGCATAGAATTCTCAAGACTGAGCCCGCATATGGAGCAGGGCTTTCCGGGAAATCTGGATGTTACTGTGACCTACAGTCTTACGGAAGCAAATGAGCTGGTGATTGAATATTTGGCCGTTTCGGACAGGGATACGATTCTTAACCTAACAAATCACGCATATTTTAATCTTGCAGGACATAATTCCGGCTCTGTCCTGGAACAGAAGCTGTGGATTAAAGCGAACCAGTTTACTCCGACGGACGAGGGATTGATTCCAACTGGAGAATTAAGCGATGTAACAGGCACTCCAATGGATTTTAGAACCTTTAAGAGCATTGGTCAGGATATAGAAAGTGATTATGAGCCTTTGAAAATTGCAGGTGGATATGATCACAATTATGTGCTTGATATCAGCGGCAATGAGGTGGAGAAGGTTACGGAGCTGATTGATGAAAAAAGCGGGAGATGCATGGAGGTATTTACAAATCTTCCGGGGATGCAGCTTTATTCTGCAAACACTCTTCATGCTTCTGAAAATACCAAGGATCAGGCTGTATATAAAAAATATGACGGAGTTTGCTTCGAGACACAGCATTTTCCGAATTCTTGTAATATCGATGTTTTTCCTTCCTGCTATCTAAAGGCAGGGAAGGAATATGATACGGTAACCATTTATAAATTTTCCGTGAAATAGACAGCGAGATAGAAAATATAAGCCCCGTCAAATATGAATTTTATATTTAACGGGGCTGTGCTATTTGGTTTAAATTATTTTGTACCGTAGATTCTATCACCGGCATCGCCTAATCCAGGGAGGATATAACCCTTCTCATTCAGCCTTTCATCGAGGCATCCAATATAAACATCGACATCAGGATGGGCTTCGGTCAGCCTCTTTACACCTTCAGGAGCTGCAATCAGGCAAAGAAAATGGATTTTTGTAATACCTCTTTTCTTAAGAAGATTGATTGCTGCAACAGAGGAGCCACCGGTTGCAAGCATGGGATCTACAATGAATATTTCTCTTTCCGAGGAATCGGAAGGCAGCTTGCAGAAGTATTCCACAGGTTCCAGGGTTTCTTCATTTCTGTACAAACCAATATGGCCCACTTTTGCATTAGGAATGAGATTTAAGATACCGTCTGCCATATGAAGTCCGGCTCTTAAGATTGGTACGATACAGAGCTTCTTACCCTCGATTTCTTTGGCGATCGTCTTGGTCAATGGGGTTTCAATTTCAATATCTGCAAGAGGAAGTTTTCGTGTAGCTTCATAGCAAATTAGCATGGCTACCTCGGATACAAGGTCTCTGAATTCCTTCGTTGATGTGGTTTTACGTCTCATAATTCCTAACTTATGCTGAATAAGCGGGTGATCCGTGATTGTAACAGTTGACATTTTGCTACCTCCTAAGTATTATACTCAATTCAATTCCTAACGATCATTATAACAAATTATAGTGCCATATAAAAGGACAAATTTATACAAATTTGGCAGGATTCATAATAAAGTGTGGGATATGTAATCCATTGTGTGATAAGGGAGTGTGAACAATGCCTTTTCATCACCATATATTATAGTAAGAAATACAATACTGTTATCAGGGAGAGATATCCTTTGCTATTATATGGATGGAATACAATTGCTTCAAAGAAAACACATAGATTTTTACAGAAAAATTTTCATTCAAAAGAAAATCATAAAAATAAGACAGGTGATTTACCTGTCCCTTCCGAGTTTCAATTTGTTGATTTACAACATTTACTGCTGATAAAAAGAGGAGAAGCCCGGTAGAGGGGGGAGGGTAGCTGCCGGGCTTATTTTATGAAAAAAATTATCTTGTAAGCAATATTAAGTTAAAATGTTATTTTGTTTTTCTTATCTTGATGTTTATTATAGAAGACATATATGATTATAGTATGGATATATTATGAACATTCTGTTAATATTTCAATCAGGATCGATAAAAATC
This sequence comes from Bacillota bacterium, assembly GCA_023407175.1. The sequence continues at coordinate 136,619 of JAEYMU010000012.1, read as the reverse complement.
GAAATAAAATGAATATTGACAAATAAAAATATCGTTTGTATCTATAGTATTATTGGTAATTGTAACAGTATTTGCAGAGTTTTATTTTTTGTCCCCGGCGAATAATAAGTAATATAGAATTCGGTTATATCTTATGATAAAAAAGGGGGTATGTTGATTTAAATCAACGTGTGTTCATTCGAATCAATCTGAATTAAGCTGGACATATTATGTGGAATATGTTATAAAATCTTAAGGAAAGATACCTTGATGTTGAGAGTAGGTGATTGAAATGTCAAATGTATTTAAAAAATTAATAAGCAGAGAACTGGGTGAAGTAAACTATCATCGTTATTTTTCCTTTGTTAAGAAAAGCGCGCAAATGAAAAAAACGGACAGCCAGTTAATTTATAATGATATGTATGAAAAGTTAAAATACAGGGATTTTAAAGCCATTACAAAGATGCACAACCGTCTGAACGACACTATGCTGATTGCTTTTCGCATCAGTAAGAATTTTTTCTTTGCCTTTCTGGTGTATCTTGGTGCATCTATCTTTTTAATAGCCAGTGAGCTTCATCCAATGGTAACCGCTGGAGCTCTGGTACTCATGAATATGTGTTTTGTTTACAAAACCTATGAATTTTTGGCTAACAAGTTCTGTTATGTCGATGCGCAGATTGTACTTGTGTATAAGGCAGTCCTGGATAGTATTCTCCTGAATGAGCGCAAAGGAATGCAATAGGCGAAGGAGTCAGTGACAATCGTATGAAGCGATGATGACTGCAGACAGCAGAAATGGAATATCTTATAACGGACCGGTGTTTGTGAAATACAGACACCGGTTTATTATAAAGTGATATATTTTTTGATATTGTGGTACAAGAAGGGGAGAAAACGATGAATGAGATAATTTATGATGATGCACTGACAGCCGAGGAATACAATCAATTACGGGAGGCTGTGGGATGGCTCCGTTTAACTGATAGACAGGCGGAAAGAGGGCTTGAGCATACGACTTTCCTGGTGGCGGCTAAGGAGGATGAGAAAACCATTGGAATGGGAAGGGTATTGTTTGACTTTGGCTATGTCGCTTATATCGGAGATGTTATCATCCGGCCAGAGTATCAGGGAAAAGGAATTGGAAAAAAGATTGTGGAGTTGCTAATGAAAAAGGTGGAAGAAGCAGCCGACAGTGGAGATAAGATTATGTTCTTGCTGGGTGCGGCAAAGGGGAAAGAGGCTTTCTATGAGAAGTTGGGTTTTGAAATCAGGCCCTCGGAGTATAGTGGAGCCGGAATGACAAAATGGATAAAAGTAAAATAACGCAATTATACTTGATGCAACTGGGTTTGGAAACCGCGGCAGCGGTGACAGTATACAGTGGCATGAATATTGACCTAGCCTTTCTTAATATATTATATTAAGACAACTGGAAATCGGTGAAGCCATGGAGCCAGATAAGAAGCTGGAAGAAGGTACGACGCAGGAATCAGCCTTAGGACTTTTTATTAAGGTAGGAATCATAGTATTAAGTATTTTGATGATAATAGGGTTTGGCATAAAGTTTCTTCCGGGTGCAATTACCGTATCTAATACTGGAAGTAAAAGGGATTTGCCGATTTATTGTGTGGATACGACTGAAAGTAAGGTAGCACTTAGCTTTGATGCAGCCTGGGGAAATGATGATACGCAAAATATTCTTGCTATTCTGGATAAATACCGGATTCGGGCAACCTTTTTCGTAACCGGAGGATGGGTAAGCAAGTATCCGGATGATGTTAAGGCTATCGTGCAAGCGGGGCATGACCTTGGCAATCACAGTGAAAACCATAAGCAGATGTCGCAGCTCTCGAAGGAGCAGTGCGCAGAAGAAATTATGGAGGTACATAACAAGGTAAAAGAGTTAACCGGAATTGAAATGACATTATTTCGTGCTCCCTACGGAGATTATAATGATAATTTAATACAGACAGCCAGGGAAAGCGGTTATTATACGATCCAGTGGGATGTTGATTCCCTGGATTGGAAGGATTACGGTGTGAAAAGTATTATTGATACAGTGGTCAATAATAAGCATCTTGGCAACGGCTCCATCATACTGATGCATAATGGGGCAAAGTATACTCCGGAGGCTTTGGAGGGCGTTATCAAAGGCCTGCAGGAAAAAGGCTATCGAATTGTACCGGTCTCCCAGCTTATTTATACCGGGGAATATACGGTGGATCATGAGGGAAGGCAGTTTCGGAAATAAAAATTGAATAAGGTCTTATCTGCGTTTTCCAGTAAAAAGAGGGGAAAAAGCTCTGACAGTCCAGCGTTTATGCGGACTGCAGAGCTTTTAATTTTGTTATTCTTGGAAATTGGTGCTGTGTATAAGGGTTTAGGATTTGATAAAATCGGGGATTCAAGGAAATATAAGTAAAATTACTTGACAAATTTATACAAATAAACTTATACTATTTTTGTATTTTACAAAAGGAGAGAGTAGAATGGGAGAAAAAAAACGAGTTTTAAAAAGTATTTTATCAATGATTTTGATATTATCTATGATAATATCATCTTTTACCAGCTTGGAAGCAAAAGCGAAAAGCAGTGATACCATGCCAAAAGCTGTGTATGGCGGAGATGGTTTTGAGGTAACCTTTCAGGTAACAAGTCAGTGGCAAGGGGCATTTAACTGTGATGTTATTTTGAAGAATACCAGCAACAAGGCGATTGAAAATTGGGCTTTAAGGTATGAGATGGCACATGAAATCACAAATATATGGAATGGAGTAGTAAGCTCAAGCGTAAATGGGATTTATGTTATTAAAAATGCCGGTTTCAATCATGATGTGGAACCGGGGAAAAGCGTAAGCTTTGGATTTAGTGGGAAATGGGAGAAGGAAATACAATTGCCGGCAGCATTTGAAATATTAAGCTTTGAAGAGGCTGTAGAAGCCGGCAGGTATGAGATTAGTTTTAATGTGACAAGCGATTGGAAAAGTGCATTCAATGGTGAGATTAAAATTAAAAATATTTCAGATAAGACAATTGAGAATTGGAAGCTTGAGTTTGATTTTTCCTGCAATATTGACCGGTTTTGGAGTGCAGTGATACTGGAGCATACGGGTGATCACTATAAAATAAAAAATGCAGGCTATAACTATAGTATAAAACCCGGTGAGACAGTAGTTCTGGGGTTTTCCGCAACCCCCGGGAATATCACTGCAGAACCGGTAAATTACATTCTCAATGAAATTGTAATGGAGCAAAGCACTGTTGACATAGAAAAGGACACAGATAATGATGGGCTTATTGATTGGTTAGAAAAATCTATTGGCACAGATCCAGACAATCCGGACACGGATGGTGACGGGCTCAGTGATTACATAGAGTATATATCAGGTCTAAATCCATTGGTGAAAGATACAGATAATAATGGGATTGAAGATGCCTTAGAGGATACGGATCTGGACGGTTTAAACAATCAGGAGGAAATCAGGTATGGAACTGATTGTCTAAAAAATGATACTGATAATGATAGCCTGATGGATGGGGAAGAGGTTAATAACTATAAGACCTCACCTGTTATGGAGGATACGGATGGAGATACTTTGACAGATGGGGATGAAATACGTTTAGGATTAAACCCGCTGACAGCATACTCTGATGATATTACTCTTGACAGTAATCGTAAAATACAACAGGTATTAAGTGAAGACAGAATTGAAGATATTTTAAAAGCTGATTCTAATTTATTAAATCCTTTTATGAATGGAGCAGTTTCTAATGTAATTGATAAATGTGCTTCTGTGGAACAGAGTAATAATGAAGCTTTGCAGGAAAACCGGGCAATCCTTGGTGAACCAATCAATATCGAATCCTCCTATACCGCAGAGACAGATTTATTTCTCGGGTTTGATTACAGTAATCTTCTGACATATTATACAGAGGATCATTTGGATACTTTAGTTATTTGTCAGTATGCCGATGATGATTTCATTCCGTTGGATACATCGGTCGACAAGGAAAATCACTCTTTGTATACCAATATATCCGGTGGAGGTACCTATTTTGTACTTAATATTGAAGAATTTTTAAACAGTCTGGGGATTAATCCTTTAGAAGAATTGGAAAGTTATGAGACTGATTCTTATTCCACGCTGAAAGAAGATATGACAATATTAGATGTAGACCCAAATGCGAATATAGTTCCCGAAGAGTGGTATGAGGAATATTATAATTCTACAGAGAATGATGTATCAAATGAGAATTCTTTCATAGCATCCGATGAAACACTTAATATGGTGCCGGAGGAGTCTTTACTTGATTCCACAAAGGGACAGGCTGATATTACCTTTGTAATTGATACAACGGGGTCCATGTATAGTGCGATTTCCAATGTTAGGAATAATATATCACAATTTGTAGACCGTCTGACAACGGAATATAATGTACAGGTGAATTTTTCACTCATAGATTATAAGGATATAACAGCGGATGGTTTGGATAGTACCAGATTAATAAAAAATGGTACTTCAAATTGGTTTTCAAATGTTGAAACATATAAAAGCAATATAGCAGGCTTATACATAACCGGCGGCGGTGACAGACCGGAGACGGCAATTGATGGGTTGGCAATGGCAAATAACCTGGATTATCGCAGCAATGTAAATAAGTTTGTCATCCTGGTAACCGATGCGGATTATAAAGTCAATAATCAATATGGAATTGCTTCCTTGGATAAAATGGCGGAAATGTTAAAAGCAAAGAATATTAACACTTCGGTTATAGCGCCTACCACTTATAAAAGCTTATACACGACACTATTTGAAACTACAGGCGGAATCTTTGCTGATATTTATGGCGATTTTAGTAAAGAATTATTGAAATTAGCTGATAAAATAGGCGAGGACGTAAATGACGGAACATGGGTTTTATTAAGTGATTACCAATATATTAAACTGGCTGATGTGGTTCTGCCAACGAATTATGTTGATACGGATGGTGACAGAGTCAGTGATTACAATGAACTGGGGACAAAAGAAGAGAAGGATTTAAGCTGGTATGTTAAAACGCTGCTAAAAGCCTACGACATCCCCGAACAGTATTATACAGGGAAAACCAGTGTCAGCTTATATAATTATGTATCTAATCCGGTTCATACGGATACAGACTATGACGGTTTGGATGACAGCGACAGCAGGGATCTGGTTAAGCGCGATAATGGCAGTATTGATGCAAATTCATTTTCCGGCAGGATGGTCGGATATTATGAATCAGGTATTAATATAGAATTTAAAGTGGATTATTCTGATTTCTTTACCATGAGTAATACTACCTACCATAAGGATTTAAGTGTACTGGCTTCTGTTTATGCAACCGCAGCTTACCATGGAAATATGAATATTACTACCGGTGCGACGGGCTCCGGTGAAATCACAGATATCTTTGAGCTGTATGGTTTGGATGATATCAGGGATTATTCCCTCTCTTCCGATTTCACAGATGATGATATTTCAGAGGTTATCATTGGACACAGGCTGGTTGAATACAAAGGTGAGAAGAAGGATATCATTGTGACGGCAGTCAGAGGTACGAATGGAACGATTGAGGAATGGTCCAGTAATTTCGATGTAGGTGCCGATACGGATGGGTATTGGGACAGAAATAATCCATACTGGCGTAATAAGACCAATCATAAGGGATTTGACGTTACGGCAAATAGGATATATGATTATATTCAAAGCTATATCAATAATTACGTAAATACGGGTGCCGAGAAGGTAATGTATATTATGGGGCATTCCCGGGGAGCAGCAGTCGCTAATATCCTTGGCTCTCTTTATGAGAACAAAAGCAATTATGAAACCTATGTTTATACCTTTGCTACACCTAATAACACCACGAATGTGAATGCTTCTTCTTATAAGACAATTTTTAATGTTGTAAACAGTGATGATATTATCCCACAGCTGCCATTAAAAAGCTGGGGCTTTGACAAGTATGGAAAAACATATTCAATCAGTATTGCAGAATTCTATGAGGATTCCAATCCGTTTACAGACAAGGTAGGCACCTTTGAGTGGCTGGTTGGCAAAGACTATAATGATGATGGCGGAACCAGCAGAACGTTAAGTGCTTTCAGTAAAGTTGCATCAAATAGAGAACAGATCTATAAATATGATATGTCCAGTGACGGTGTAGTTAATCCTCACAATAAATATCATACAACTCTTAGCGGAGCAAATGCTGAACTGGTTAAAGTGAACCAGGAACTTAAGGACCAGGGGCTTGACCAATACGCATATGCATATGTGGAAGATGGATTATTAAAAAACGTATTAGTCAGATACATGCCGGCATTTTTAATGCAGGTTCTTGCGAATATGACTTGTGGTGTTGGACCGACACTTGGCTTTGATGTAAATGGAAAATATGCCTCTGCCAAAACCAGCTTCGTATTTTCGAGCGGTAAATTAGTTGTTGGCGGAATGGCAAGCCCTCACTGCCAGGAAAGCTATTATCTAATTGCCCGGAATAACTTTCAGGCGCTGCCGTAATATAGGTTCCTAGTATATCGTGGTGTCAGCACAGAATGGAGATGTGATGGAAATAGTATCTAAGGATAATAAAAGAATTGCATGGATAAAAATCGCAAAACGAATTAGTATTGCATTTTTGTTTCAGCTGTTACTTTATGCAGTACAGTATATATTCGTACCGGTTATCTTATTTCCGGATCCTCAGGATACGACACTATCTAATGCGATTATAATTATGACAACTGCAATCATTAGTTTTGCGGGTTTTTATTGGTTTGTTCCTAATGTGTTATACTGGATTGTTACAATCCCGATCTATTATCTGCTGGTGAATCTATACTGCCCGGAAGGCTTGTACAGTATTAACTATTGGGACCCGCAGTTCGCTTATCTGGGTTCTCCTACAGCCGAAACCATGACAATATTGGTTCTATTTCTGGAGGTTTGTGTTTGGATTTTTGTTATGCTATTGCGATTTGCTATACGCAGGTTACGAGCAAAAAGCTAAGATTTCGCGGAAATGATTTTCTATCATGATAATATACAAATCTGGTCATGTGTGTTACTCCATGACCAGATTTTTTATTTGACCTATCCTCGAAATACAAAGTTTTAAAGAATTAATAATGCCGGAGATCTATTTGTACTGTTTGACAGAATATGCCTGTTGTATTAATATAATTTTAACAGGAGTTTTGTATTGAATGCTGCTATGCATGCTGTTAATTTATGAGGCCAATAACAGCATGCAATGAAATGGAGGATGCGATGGAGTTAAAATTCAAAGATCATTTTTCATTAGGAGTAGCGGCTGCGGCAACGCAGATCGAAGGCGGCGAGTGCGGACATAATTGGAATGACTGGTATCATAAGGGGAAAATAAAAGATCATTCTGATCCGGCGCATGCTACAAATCACTATTATTTATGGAAACAGGACGCAGATCTGATGGCAGAGATGAAGCTAAGTCATTACCGGATGGGTATTGAGTGGGCGAGAATCTGTCCAGGGGAAGGCGAGGTTGATGAAGCTGCGATTGCGCATTATAGAAAGGAATTGATTTATCTAAAGGAGAAAGAAATTTCTGTTCTGCTCACGATACATCACTTTACAAATCCAATGTGGTTTGAGCAAAAGGGCGGCTTTACAAAGAAAGAGAATTTGCATTATTACCTCGACTTTGTGGCTTTGGTAATCGAAGCTTATGGGGATATTGTTTCAGAATACATAACGATTAACGAACCGAATGTATACGCCACGAATTCCTATTATTTCGGCGAATGGCCTCCGGGAGAAAAATCGGTTTGGAAGGCATTCTCCGTGATGTCTCATATGGCACTCTGCCATATAAATGCATACCGGCTCATTCACAGTATGCGCCGAAGGATGGGCTTCCAGGACACCAAGGTGAGCTTTGCAAATCATGTACGTGTATTTGATCCGCAAAATCCAAGGAATATCTGGCACTGTATCTGTGCAAGGCTGCTGGAACGGTTGTTTCAAGGAGCTGTTACCGAAGCGATGCTTACGGGCAGATTTAAATGGCCGTTAAAAAGGGATAAAGAGCTTTTACAGGGTGAATATATTGATTTTATTGCAATTAATTATTACACCCGGACAACGGTATCGGGCTTTGGCGATGGGACGAAGCAGGCTGCACCAAAGAATGATTTGGGATGGGAGATTTATCCCGAAGGACTGCTTCGGTGTGCGGAAAAAATATATCGGATTTTGGAACGCCCCATTTATATTACAGAGAATGGAACCTGTGATAATCAAGACTCATTTCGATGCAGATACATATATGAACACTTAAAAGTAATAACGGAATCGGATTTACCTATATCACGATATTATCACTGGTGTTTTTGTGATAATTTTGAATGGATTGAAGGGGAAAGTGCACGTTTTGGCCTGGTTCATGTTAATTATGAAACAGAGGAACGGACCATGAAAAGGGCGGGAGAATTTTATACCCGGATCATAGAACAAAATGGTGTATCACATGAGCTGTATGAACAATATGTAGAGCCTCAAAAATATCACGAATGACAAGGGGAGAATGCTTTGATTACAATTAAGGACGCAGCCTTTCGATTAGATACAGAGCATACCACATATTTGCTTAAGAAGACGAAGTATGGTCATTTAGAGCATATTTATTATGGAAATTTATTAAGTGAAAGGGATCGGCCTGATATTTTAGCACAAAAACGGTCCATTCAGGTAGGCAGCAGCGTTTTATACAATCAGGAGGATAATGTATATGCCCTTGACAGTATGTGCCTGGAATGGTCGGACAATGGGCGGGGAGATTATCGTCAAAGTCCGACGGAATTCAAAATGCCGGAGGGCAGCTTTGTTACCGATTTCATATACGACAGCCATGATGTGCTGGAGGGCAGTGTTCCTATGGACACCCTGCCAACCGCGTATGGAGGAAATCAGACTTTAGTAATCACCTTAAAGGACAAGACATTTTCTGTTTTTATTGATTTATATTACTGCATTTACGAGCAAACAGATGTAATAACAAGAAGAGCCGTTGTCAGGAATGAAACAAATACACCGCTTACAATCAGGCGCATCATGAGTATGTCACTGGATATACCGGATGAAGGCTTTCAAATATATACCCTGGATGGCTCCTGGATTAAAGAAGCGAATTTACATAAGCGTCCTGTTACTTATGGAATAACTGTAAATTCATCAACCACAGGAGCCAGCAGTAATCGCCATAATCCTGCATACCTATTAGCGGAAGCTGACGCAAATGAAAGCTATGGGACAGTATATGCCTTCAATATGATTTACAGCGGTAACCATTACAGTATAGCAGAGAAAAGTGACCGGGATTATGTCCGTGTCAGTATGGGAATAAATCCGCATTGCTTTGAATGGAACCTATCACAGGGAGAGAAGTTTGAAGCCCCTGAATGTGTGATGAGCTATAGTAACCGGGGGCTGAATGCCATAAGCCATCATATGCACGACTTTATTAATGAGCATATTGTAAGAGGGGACTTTAAGAAGAAGGAAAGACCGGTGCTGCTGAATAATTGGGAGGCTCATTTTTTTGATTTTAATGAAGGAAAATTAATGCGGCTTGCCAGGGAGGCGAAAGAACTGGGGGTTGAATTATTTGTACTTGATGATGGCTGGTTTGGTGAGCGTAATAATGATAAAGCGGGACTTGGTGACTATACGGTAAACTCCAGAAAATTACCCCGGGGACTGAAAGCCTTTGCAGGTAAAATAAAAAAACTCGGCTTAAGCTTTGGCTTGTGGCTTGAGCCTGAAATGGTGAACGAGGATAGTGAGCTGTATCGAACCCATCCGGAATATGCGGTGAAGCTTCCGGGCCGCAAGGCGGTTTTAGGAAGAAATCAGCTGGTACTGGATCTGTGTCAGAAAGCTGTTCGGGATTTTATTGTAGAACAGGTTACCGCCATTCTGGATGAAGCAGAGATCAGCTATGTGAAATGGGATATGAATCGGCATATTGCAGAAGCATTTTCTTCTGTCCTGCAAAACCAGGGAGAGTTCTATCACCGCTATATCATAGGGCTCTATGAGGTGCTGACCCGTATTTTTGAGCCACGGCCCCATATCTTGCTGGAAAGCTGTTCCAGCGGCGGAAACAGGTTTGATTTAGGAATGCTGTGCTTTGGTCCGCAGATTTGGAGTTCTGATGATACGGATCCGATAGAACGGTTAAAAATTCAGACGGGCTTGTCCTATTTTTATCCGCTGTCCACAATGGGTGCACATGTTACCGGCTCTCCGCATCAGCAAACCTTAAGGGAAACACCCCTTGCTACCCGTTTTCACGTGGCATGCTTTGGGTGTCTTGGCTATGAACTTGACTTAAAATATCTGACACCGGAGCAAAGAAAAGATATTGCAGATCAAATTGCATTTTACAAGCAGTATCGCAGGAGCTTTCAGTACGGAAGGTTCTATAGAATCAAATCCTATAAAGAGAATAAAGTCATCTGGGAAACGGTGGGCGAAGATAGGGAAACAGCTTTGACCGGATTTTTTCAGACAATGGCTGCTGCTGCGGAAAGCAGTGACCGGCTGAAGGTAACGGGCCTGAAAAAGGGAATGTATACCATCAGAACACGGCCGCAAAGACTTTACATCGAACGCTTTGGGGGCTTGACCAAACACATCCTGCCGGTGGAATTAAATCCGGACGGTATGCTTATGCGTATGGCGAATCGCCATTACAGCCTGAGGGATTGTGTGGAAACCTATACCTGCTCCGATCAGGCTCTGGAAGCAGGTATTCCGTTATGTGAACAGTTCATTGGCACGGGTTACCACAAAAAGGTACGAATGCTTGGTGATTTTGGGTCAAATTTGTATATTACGGAGAAGAATAATGGGGAGGATGAGCTGTGAAAACGAAAACAAATTATAATCGTTATACCTTTGGCCTCGGTACAATTGGAAGGGATATGCTCTATGCAATGGTAAGCATATATCTGCTGTATTTTCTGACAGATATTTTGAATCTGCCCGATTCTATTATGTGGTGGATGACGGGGGCATTGACGATTCTTCGTATTTTTGATGCTGTAAATGATCCGATTATGGGTTTTTTGGTAGACAATACCCATACCCGGTTTGGAAAGTTTAAACCCTGGATTGTAATTGGAGGTATTGCAGGCGGAATTCTCACAGCGTTATTGTTTTTTGATTTTGGACTTAAGGGCGCAGGGTATGTGATCCTGTTTGTAATCATCTACCTGCTCTGGGATTTAACCTATGGGGCCAATGATATCGCTTATTGGTCAATGCTTCCTTCCCTGACCCTTGATCAGAAGGAACGTGAGAAAACCGGATCCTTTGCCAGGATTTGCGCGAATATCGGATTGTTTTCCGTGGTAGTCGGCATTTTGCCTGTTACAAATGCATTGGGGGGAGACAAAAGGGCCTGGCAGATTGCGATAATCGCCGTTGTTTTAATTACCTGGGCATTTCTTTGCTTTACTGTATTTGGAGTAAAAGAAGATAAGAGCATTCACGTAAAACAGGAATCGACCTCCTTAAAGGAAATGTTTCGCATATTGTTTAAGAATGATCAGCTATTATTTACAGCGATTTCAATGGCATTGTTTATGATAGGCTATTGCACTACCACGAGCTTTGGAGTTTATTTCTTTAAATATGCTTTTAAAAATGAAGGAATGTACTCTGTGTTTGCCGCAATTCTTGGAGTCTCCCAGCTGGGGGCATTGGTTGTTTTTCCTCTGTTTTCAAAGAGATTCAGCCGGAAAACCCTATATGCTTTTGCCACTGTTTTGGTTGTGACAGGGTATACCATTTTCTTCCTTGCGCCAATGAACATGATTTTTATAGGCGCCGCCGGTATTTTTATATTTGTAGGGCAGGCATTTATTCAATTACTGATGCTGATGTTTTTGACGGATACGGTAGAGTATGGACAGTGGAAGCTCGGCCATCGTAATGAAAGTATCACCTTTTCTGTACAGCCGTTTATTAATAAAATCGGCGGCGCAATTGCAAATGGGATTGTTGGTGTGACCTTAATCCTTTCCGGGATTAATGCCGCTGAAACCCCAAACGATGTAGCCGATTCCGGATTGCTGCTTATGAAGCTGGCCATGTTGATTTTACCTCTTTTCTTTATCGTGGTTGGCTATATCATCTACCGCAGAAAATTTAAGATTGATAAACAGATGTTTGATCGGATCATTTCGGATCTGACTGCACGCGGTGATATTAAAGAAAGCTAGTGCTGAATTAAGTGATATTTACGCAATGCAGCATGTATAAAAAGAACTGGAGAGATTTTATGCTGACAGAAAACAATCGGATCAAGGATGTCTATGCAAATCCAATCGGGCGGGACATTATAAACAAAATACTGCTGCAAATGAATATTGATAGAAAGGCTGTTGCAAATCCTGTCATTGGTAATCTGAAATTAAAAGTATTGCCAAAGCTTTTGAAAAGACAACTGGATGATGGATTTGTAAATGCTTTGCTCACGCTTTTGAACAGCGAGCAGGAAAGCCCAAGGACAGATACCGCACCAATTCAAAAGGCCTGGTGGAAGGAAGCAGTATTTTACCAGATATACCCAAGAAGCTTTAAGGACAGCAATGGTGATGGCATTGGCGATCTGAAAGGCATTACCGGTAAGCTGGACTATTTGAAGGAGCTGGGGATAGATGCAATCTGGCTTTCACCAATTTATGATTCTCCGAATGATGATAACGGGTATGATATCAGGGATTACCAAAAAATTATGACCGAATTTGGTACCCTGGAGGATTTTGATCATATGCTTCAGGAGCTTCATAATCGGGGTATGAGGCTGATCATGGACCTGGTGGTAAACCATACCTCTGATGAACATGAATGGTATCAGAAAGCCGTTCATGAACCGGATTCCAGGTACGGAGACTATTATATTTTCAGGGATAAACCCAATAATTGGACTTCCTTCTTTAGCGGCAGTGCCTGGAATTATGTAGAGGAACGAAAACAGTATGCCTTACATTTATTCTCTAAGAAACAAATGGATTTAAACTGGGAAAATGCGGCGGTACGCGATGAAATTCACAAGATGGTACGCTGGTGGCTGGAAAAGGGCGTTGACGGCTTCCGGCTGGATGTCATAAATTACATTTCCAAGCGCAGCGGCTTACCTGACGGTAATGAAAGTATCGGCAGACTCATGGGCTATTATGGTGTGGAAAATTATTTTTATGGACCTCGTCTTCATGAGTATTTGCAGGAATTAAAAGAAAAGGTATTTCTTCCGTACCATGCTTTTTCTGTTGGAGAAACTCCCGGGACGGGAATGGAAATGAGTAAGCTGTTAACCGGAGATTACCGGAATGAGCTGGATATGGTATTTTCCTTTGACCATCTTGAAACTCCGGGGCATACCCGCTTTAGTGATTATCGGTATGATCTCAATTATTTCAAGAAATATATGATAGACTGGATGGAGCATTACGGGAATCGTTGCCAGATCTCGTTGTTTTATGAAAACCATGATAATCCCCGTATGATTTCCAAGATAAATTCTGACCCTGGGTTTCGCAATGTCCTGGGTAAGCTGCTGGCAGTGCTTCAGCTTACATTGCGCGGCACCCCGTTTATCTTTCAAGGCCAGGAGCTGGGAATGATAAATCAAAGCTTTCCATCGGTTGAGGAGCTTCGTGATGTGGAGTCACTTAATCTTTATGATGAGCTGTGCAGGACAATGGATAAAGAAGCTGCTTTTCATAAAGTGCTGGCAGGTACAAGAGACCATGCCAGAACGCCTATGCAATGGAACAATCAGCAATATGCAGGCTTTTCTGCAAATAAACCGTGGATTATGATGGATGATGATTATAAGAATTGCAATGTAGAAGCACAGTTAAAGGATGAAAATTCTATCCTGCGCTTTTATCAGAAAGTGCTTGCCTTCCGAAAGGAGCATTCCGTCATCTATTATGGGGATGTGACATTTATAAATAAGAGGGTTAAGAACTTATTTACTTATTACCGAAAGGATGATAAGGAAACGCTGTATATTGAAAATAATTTGAGTCCATACAAAATCAAACGAAAAATGCTGCCGGAGGGAAGGCGTTTGCTATCGAATTATGCGGAGGCTTCCTCCTCGTCGCTGCGCCCCTATGAAACAGCTGTATGGAAAATGAAGTAGGAGAAACTAAACGGTACCCTGATAGTTAAGCACAGCCTCTTTCTGTGTCTTACCATTGGGGTACCGTTTACCTTTCCTTATGGCATGATCGTTTCTGCAGGTTTATTTATCGGGAGCAAGGATGAAATCATCCAGATTGCCCCAGGAGCCGGTGTTGGAGGTTACTCTTGCGCCGACGGTTATTGTGCCGGAAGTGCATTTTATGCCGGTGATCACCGGATATTTATATTCGGCCCACTTGGTTATGGTGGCCGGTGCGGTGTAGGTCACGCCGTCTGCAATAGCATAGATTTCAATATCCTGCGTGCTTGCATCTCCGCCATGAATCGTCAGAGAGAATTTGTAGGAGCCTTCGGGAACATCAGCTGGGGACTGCTCCACTGTGAAATTTACGCCTTCCGCAGAATTCGAGTAGAAGTGCAGTGATTTTGTTCCGGTCACTGCATCTGCTTTTTTGTCAATTACAAATAACTCTGAAGTAGCATCATCGATGTTGGTGATTTTCCACATGCTAAGATCGTCCTCTTCAAAGCTTGTATTATTCAGATAGTTGAGTTCTACAATCTTTACCGTACAGGTGGCTTCAAAATCCTTACCCTCATAGGTCGCCTTACCCGTTACCTGATAGGTTCCAAGAGGAGGAGTTTTATCCATAGAGGAGGTATCCCAGGCTACGTCAAGCTCCTTTGCTTCTCCGTTGTTTAAGCTGGCAGTCACCTTGTCCGGATATTTGATTTCATTACCGATTCGCACAGTGACGGTCGGATTGACAAGGCTGTCGATCTTTATCTCGGTTGTCGCACCGGTTTTCAGGAGACGGAACACGCTTAGGGAAGCAAGCGGGTGTCCGGCAGAATCAAACATAGCCTGGTTGTCCCAGGAGGAACCGCCATAGTATACGCCCGCATCGTCGGGATCATATTCGGAGGCAAAGCTGGAAGCCCACCCGGAACCGTATTTTTGCCATAATAGCTGCCGCTCCTTTGTGTCGCTGCCCGGCACCGGTATCCATGCCGGCTCCCAGTAACAGATTCCAATTCCGGCATCCTTTATCGAGGCTACCGCAGCGGCCACGTCACGGATACAGTCCGCCTGCCCCTGCACGGTTAGGGCATAGGGGAATTCGCAGGAGGAATCCGCGTTAATGGAGTTGGCAAAGCCATCCTTGTCCTCGTAGGTATATGCATAGGAAATCTCCATCACCATAACCTTTTTCCCGTACTCCGTTGCAATCTTTTGAAGGATTTCCTTCAGATTATCCAGGGTGCCATGCCAGTAGGGATAGTAAGAGGAAGCGAATACATCATAGTCGATATCGAATTTATAAAGGGTCAATGCGAATTTTTCATATTGGGCTGCATTTTCCGGGTTCGTGAAATGCACTGCAATCAGAATATCCTTATCATATTCCTTTTGAATGTCCCGAATTGCCTTGCTTCCTGCGGTCATAAGCTTTGCGATATTACTCCACTTCGTCTCGCCGCTCATTCCCGTGGTGGTCTCGTTACCGATCTGGACCATAGTCACATTGACTTTTGCATCCAGAATTTTTTTCAGAGAGTCATAGGTAAACTGGTATAGAGCATCGGATTTTTCTGTGATATCCATTTCCTCCCATGCCTTTGGACACATCTGCTTGGCAGGGTCTGCCCAAAAATCAGAATAGTGAAAATCTATGATGCAGCCCATTCCGTATTGCGTTGCTCTTTTGCCGATTTCTATAGCGGTGTCCACATCGTTGTTGCCCCCGCCATATCCGTAGCCTTTACCGTCATAGGGATCGTTCCAGACACGGATTCGAATGGTATTTACGCCGTTTTCCGCAAGCGTCAGCAAAAGATCCTGTTCCTCTCCTTTATCATTATAGAATACAACTCCGCTTTTTTCTTCCGCAATCATGCTTGAAACGTCGCAGCCAAGAATAAAATCGTCGGACATTCCTTCCACGGCATCCACGAAGATTTCCGGAGTGCTCTCGGATATAGTTACCTCGGTTTGTTCGTCCGATTTGCTCCTTGAGCCTTGACAGCCAGCCAGGAATATTGCCGGCATCAAGATGAATAACCATATTTTTTTCATTTTAATCCTCCCGTGCTGCCATAAGGCAGCTCAAATTCTGAAAAGCAGTTTAAGCTATATGCTTGAACGGATCATATTAAATATTTGGACAAACGATTGCGCATTAATTATAACATATTCCTGTTATTTGGTAAAGCAAATTTAGCAAAAATGTAGATACGAATGACCAAATAAAGGAATTTAAAATACGGATTTGAAGCTGTTTTATATGAATGTTGTCCGCTTTTTTGTAAAATTGCGCAATACTATTGATGTGGTTTGGGGAAAAAATGGCAATCCGCTATGACTCGGAACGTTTAGCGCTCTGTGACAGCGGTATTCAGGCACGCCCAGTACTGGGGCGTGTCTAAAGATAATGTCTCTGAAAACGATTATTTTACGGGAGCTTTGATTGATTTTTATGGCAGATATAGCTCAGCCTGCGCAACAAATATGAGGGTATATTTACATAAAGCTGAATAGAAATTTTAGAGAGTGGGATCGCAAAATGTACAATATCAATAAAAATATTGGACTTACATTGAAAATATACCTTGACAAGGGCATTTTACAATGATATACTAAAATTATGGACAACCGATTGCGCAACAAAGGATTATGACAAGGAGAACTAAGAATGGATATGTTTGTTGTTAACATTATTCATCGACCTGAAATGGTTCCGGAATATGCTGAAAAAGTAACCGGACAAGGAAAGGAAGAGGATATTGCAAGAAAAAGCTTGTTAAAGGAATCACTTGATATTTTTAAGGAACAGCAGGCAATTGCACATCAGAACGGGCTTAAGACAACGATTCAGATGACATATGCAAGTCTTTTTAACGAGGGAGCGATCGCTCTGGCGAAAGCGGATCATGAACAATACGGTGACGAAATCGGACTGACACTTTTGGGCTTACCGTGCAAGGAGTTCCGGGAGAAGCATAAAACAAAGGAATTTTGTATCTGGATGTTTTCCTGGGAGGATAAAAAATCAATTGTTGACGAAGTGTTCGCAAGGTTTTATGAGGTATTTGGATTTTACCCGGAGTCTACAGGCTCCTATTATATGGATGCCGAGCTTATCAACTATATAAAAGAAAAATATCCGAATGTAAAATGCGCAGTAGCAACGTGCTGGGAGGAAGGACCGAAGGCGTATCACACCTGCAATAATTCCTGGTATACCTTCATGGACGGAGGCCCGTGGGCTCCGTGGATTCCATCCAGGCAGAATACACACGCTCCCGCGGCCAATCAGGAGGAGGATTCAGGAATCGTTGCGATTCCCCATCTTTCCAGAGATCTCATTGCGTGCTATGACGGAAACGGTTCCAATTTTGGAACACATCCGCAGAATGTACTCAGAGGAATGATTTATGACAGCGAGACCTGGGAGTTCCCGTATCTTTTCAATCTCATTGACCAATACAGAGCCCTTGAAAAATACAATAACGGATATGCTTATAACATGGTATTCGTAGGACCGGGCTGGATGAATAAAATGGGACGTTGGGAAGCGCCGTATGAGCTGCTGAAAAAGTCCTATGAGGACGGAATGGCCTATTACGGGAAGCTGAAAAAGGAGGGCCTTCTGACCGATATGACAATGTCGGAATTCGCGGATTACTACAGGGCGAAAAAGACCTATACGGAGCCGGAATGTGCATTGTGGAAGGATATTCTTTACGGTTCCCAGAAGCAGCTGTTCTGGTATTGCGATCCTTTCATGAGAGCGTGCGTAAACATGGATCAGGGAGGCGCAATTGTTGATTTAAGGCCGTATGCCGCAAAGCTGGAATGGCCGGTAGGCATAGGAACAGCGCATGTTCAGGACGCGTCCTATCCGTTCCTGATTCAGGAAAAATACAGGGCGGGCTATTTTACACACTACGCCGGCGAAGGAACGATTCGAAGCGCCAAAATCAGTTACAGGGGAGAAGAGGTGGATCTTTGCCAATGCAGAACAAAAGCCAAGTTCTCGCAGGAAAGCTCGGACCGGATACTTACCCTGGAGCCGGTTGAAATTGTATTTTCCGAGCTGAAGCTTAAGCTGCAGACGGTAATAACCTTTACGGAGGGAAGCAGTGATATTCGTATCACAAGAAAAATTCTTTCCATGAGTGATCCCGAAGCAGCTGTGGATATTAATGAATACATGGTAGCCTGCTACGGAACTACCGAGTATCCGGAGGATATGATGGGAATCCGGCTGACCTGCTCCGGAAGCGAAAGCCGGACGATTGATTATGAGTATAAATGCAGGGAAGAAAGTCTTGAAGAAGCAGACGAGGTTTCTGCAGTGATTCCGGCAATCCGGACCAGGGTGTCCATGAGCGCCGAAGGACCCGCAAAGACCGGTTATATACGGGAAGGATATCCGTTCTCTCCCATGTTTACACTCGGTTATACATCCAAATTGAAGGATATGGAGGATTTTACAACATGGCTCAGGCTGGAAAGGGCAAATTAAATTACAGATGTCCGTCATGCTTTATGCGGGATATTGATATTGACATGCTTTATGACAAGGACAAGGAGGAGTACTACTGCATCCGCTGCCAGTATACGGGAACGGAAGAGGACGTACTGAAAAAGAATGAAATGGTCAGATTCCGGTATCGTGCGATGAATGACCGAATTACAAATTTTGATTAATACCATGGGTATTAATATATTTCAAGAAAAAAGGAGAGGGTATTATGAAATTGAAAAAAATTATCTCAGTATTACTTGTTGCTGCAATGGCATTTTCCATGGCGGCCTGCAAGGGTGAATCGGCAACAACAAAGAGCGACGATCCGACACCGACCAAAAGTGCAGGCTCCGATCAGACCCCAGGGGAGAAACAGGATGTGTCTCTTGTTGTATGGGGAGCGGAAGAGGATCAGACAATGCTTCAGGGGATGATTGATTCCTTTAAAGAAAAGTATGCGGATCAGGCTAACTTTGATATCAAGCTGGGGGTTCAGTCAGAGTCAACGGCAAAGGATACCATACTGACGGATGTGGAAGCAGCAGCAGACGTATATGCCTTTGCAGATGACCAGCTGGCAGAGCTGGTTGATGCCGGAGCATTACTGGAGGTAATCGCGGATGACGGAATCCTTGATGCGGTAACCTCGGAAAACAGCGAAGGCTCTGTTGCGGCCGCAACCTATAATGATAAGATTTATGCTTATCCGATGACGGCTGATAACGGCTATTTCCTTTTCTATGACAAGTCCTATTTTAAGGATTCCGACGTTGCGACCCTTGAAGGAATCGTGAAGGTATGCGAGGATAACGGTAAGATTTTCACGATGCAGCTGAACAGCGGCTGGTATTTATATTCATTCTATCAGGGAGCAGGACTTAGCCTTTCCTTAAGTGATGACAGCGTGACAAACTCCTGTAACTGGAACGCAACGGATACAAAGTATACCGGTAAGGATGTCACACAGGCCATTCTTAATGTGACGGCAAGCAAGGGCTTTAAATTACTGACAGACGAAGAATTCGCTTCCGGCGTAAAGGATGGAACTGTAATTGCAGGTGTTAACGGTACCTGGAATGCGGCAACGGCTGCCGAAGCATGGGGAGATAATTACGGAGCTGCAAAGCTTCCTACCTTCTCGGTGAACGGGGACAATGTACAGATGTCAAGCTTTGCCGGCTATAAGCTGATCGGCGTTAACGGAACAACGGACCAGCCCTATTGGGGTTCCGTACTTGCCGCTTATTTAACAAACTATGACAATCAGGTGCTTCGTTTTGAAACAAGAGGACTTGGACCCTCCAATACAGAAGCAGCAGCTTCCGATACGGTAAAAGCAAATCCTGCAATCGCAGCGCTTGCAGCACAGTCTGAGTATGCCACCGTACAGAGAGTAGGCGGAAATTTCTGGTCGCCTACCGAGACCTTCGGCGCAATCCTTGCCGCAGGAAACCAGGATGGAACGGATCTTCAGGTATTACTTGATACGCTGGTAGAAGGTATTAACGCGCCGGTATCCGAGTAAATTTCTATGCATATACCTATGAGCCGCCTGTATGACTCGGGTTATACGGGCGGCCCGTTTGTATCACAGCAAAAAAATAAAGCCACTTGATTCACCGGTGGTCGTGATTTCAACCGGAAAGGGAGTACGGAAATGGATAAGTTAAAATCACCTACAGACACTGAAAAAAAGCGTCCAAATGCAATTGCCGCTGCTTTTGGGACGGTTGGCAGAGGACTTGGGGGCATATTAAAAGACTTTTTACGTGGAAATATTTTTGTAAAGCTTTCCGCCATCTGGATGGGAGCCGGTTATCTGAGATACAAACAGTTTATGAAAGCTGTAATCATGACTTTGCTTCAGGGAGCTGTGATATACTTTATCACTCATGTGGCTGTACCTAATTTATCCAAATTTTCCACGCTGGGGGATACTCTTACGGAGCGGGTGTACGACAGTGCAACCAAATCAATGATTGTTGTTCAGGGTGATAATTCATTTAAAATTTTGTTATTCAGTCTTGTCAGTCTTGTCGTTTTATTTGCGGCTCTTGTAATCTATCTGAGAAATATTTCGTCTGTCAGGCGCCTGGAGCTGCTTGCCAAAGAAGGGAAACACATAAATACGTTCTGGGAAGACATTAGGGTTATGATGAATCAGAAGTTTCATAAAACCTTATTAACCTTACCGATTCTTGGCGTAGTTATTTTTACTATTATACCGATACTGGTAATGATTTTTATTGCCTTTACCAATTATGACAAAACGCATATTGTCCCGAAGAACCTGTTTACCTGGGTCGGCTTCAAAAATTTTAAGCAGCTGTTTGGCTCGGGGCTGACAGGCACCTTTGGATATTCCTTTGTGAAGGTATTAACCTGGACTTTTATCTGGGCGTTTTTTGCCACCTTTACAACGTATTTCGGCGGTATTTTCCTATCTCTTTTTATCAATAACAGAAAGACAAGAGCAAAAAAGCTTTGGAGAACACTTTTTGTAATAACCATTGCGGTTCCGCAGTTTGTGTCCTTGCTTGTGGTCAGGAACTTTTTCTCCAATCAGGGTATTGTGAATACCATGTGCACAAAGATTGGAATTACCGACTGGCTTCATGATATTGGTATGATATCGGGAAATTACATACCGTTTCTGTCGGCCAACGGATGGACGCATGTGATGATTATTCTGATTAACATCTGGATTGGTATTCCCTACCTGATGCTGATTGCAACCGGAGTGCTCATGAATATTCCTGCCGATCTTTATGAAAGTGCAAGAATTGACGGTGCATCCTCCAATCAGATTTTCAGAAAAATAACGATGCCGTATATGCTTTTTGTGACAGGGCCTTATCTGATTACTTCATTTATTAACAATATCAATAACTTTAACGTAATTTATCTGCTTACGCAGGATGTATACACTACGCTGGATCAGAAAATGGCCAACTCAAATGCAAAGGAAGTGGATCTTCTGGTCACCTGGCTATACCGGCTGACTCAGGAGCAGTATAATTATAAGATGGCTTCGGTTATCGGAATTATGGTATTCATTGTTTCGGCACTATTTACCTTGATTGCTTTCAATATTACAATCCGGGGAGACAAGGAGGAAAAATTCCAATGATGAATAATGCGCAGATCAAACAAAAAGGCTTCGTTAAGAGCTTGAAAAGTGTAATCCGCCACCTGGTGCTGGCTTTTCTGGCCTTGTTCTGGCTGATTCCTATTATATGGCTTGTGGGAAATTCCTTCGGCATTGAAAAGGGTGTTAATTTCTCGCATTTTTTTCCAGAGAAATTGACAATCACAAATTATAAGCAGCTTTTTACACCGGATACCATTGTCAACTTTCCAAGGTGGTTTACGAATACACTGATCATAGCCATCTTTACCTGTATTATATCCAGCATGTTTGTGCTTATGGTAAGCTATGCCATGAGCTGTATGAGATTTGGCGGCCGAAAAGCACTGATGAATGTGGGGATTATTCTCGGTATGTTCCCCGGATTTCTTTCCATGATAGCCGTTTATTTTGTATTGAAGTCCCTGAGCCTGACAAATACGCACATCGGGCTTATTCTGGTATATTCGGGAGCTTCCGGACTTGGCTATCTGATTGCAAAGGGTTACTTTGATACCATTCCGAAATCCTTGAATGAAGCGGCAAAGATTGAGGGAGCCTCGGAGGCGGTTGTATTCTGGAAGGTGGCATTGCCTTTGTCACGGCCCATTATCGTATATACGGTAATCAGCTCCTTCCTTGCTCCCTGGATGGATTTTGTCATGGCGAATATACTCCTGAATAATGGTATCGTAGAGAATTATACTGTCTCAGTCGGTCTGTATAAAATGCTTCTGAAGACATTGATCAATAACTACTTTGCTCAGTTCTGTGCAGGCGGTATTCTTGTCTCCATTCCGATTTCTATTTTATTTATTATTATGCAGAGATTCTATGTGGATAGTATCGCAGGCGGCGCTGTAAAGGGATAAGTGCGCCGGGATGAATAAGGAGAGTTATTTTATGTAACCGGACAGCCAGGAAAACCTTCCCCTCTAAACTTTACGATTGTCATCCGGTATTTTGAGCCTTATATATAAATTGTATTGGATAATATTGGATGATGTGATATGATGGTCTAGATTAATAATCACAGAGGAGAGGGTAAATAGTGGGGAAAGGTAGCATGAAGGAGAGGATTTTTTACATTGTTAAGAAGTCGAAAATGAAGATACTGCTTATCATGGTAGCGTGTATTATTATTGCAGCAGGTATTGTATATGTATTTGCAGAAAATAAGAAAGGATACGACAAAGCTGTATCCGGATTACCGACTATTATAGTGACTAAAATGCCAACGCTGGCACCTTCAGATGCGGAAGAGAGCTTAGACGATTTTTCGGAATTTGATGCTATCAAAAATTGCTTTCTGGATTATAAGTTTGAGATGATCAATCAGAATAAAGACGGTGATACAGAGCTGTATATTACAACCGAAGCCAGCTATGATTTGGATGCAGATGGTAAGGACGATGATATAAAAATCGGATTGATTGAATCGAATGGAAATGCTAAGTCCTATATTCAAGTAAATAATGCAAAACAATATTTTTATGTCGATGACCCGAATGACGGCGAGGTTCATATGATTGATTTGGATAAAAACGATAAATATCTGGAAATAGCTTGCTTCGATGCCGGACCAAGCGGGGATGATTCCTATGATTTATTCCGTTATGATGGTACGAATATTTACAGATTAGGATCTATTGATGCAATGGCATTGATTGATTGTAAAGGAAAATTAATTTCACACTTTAATTATTCAAGAGAGCTTAAGCCAATGTTTTGTTCGGCATGGTATGAAATTGAGAACAATGTGCTGGTTCAAAAAAAGAATGATCTATCAAAATACATTGGAAAGACATATGAGTATGTGGGAGGTTATGTATACTATACCCCATGTGATGAGATGAAGGATGTAGATAATTTAACCTGGGAGAAGACAATTGAATTAAACCCTTCTAAGGTCAAGCTGTTAGGTTTTTATCATCCCGATGATATAACGGTAAATGATTACTTCGTTGAATTTCCCTCCGGTGAAAAAGGAATTCTCAGTTATTACCTCGGTGATTAGTAGATTGCTGGCTGTAATATAAAAAGACCGTTCCCTTGATTGAACTATTCCTGGCTGATAGCCGGAGTAATTTCAATCAAGGGGACGGTCTTTTATTTCCGTTTGACTTTAAAAGCTATATCGATCTATTGGTTATTTACAATCCATCTGGAGCGTTGCAGTAAAGGAGATCTCTTCTTCACACAACTGATATTTTTCATTGAGCTCCGGTCCGCAGGAATTAGAACCTACACCGCTCATCTTGTAATCGAGACACAGAAGGGTTTGATCAGCCTTTTGAAGCTCATAATTGTGAGCCTTTGCTGTCAGCTCTTCCTGGGTATAGCGTCCGGTCTGGAAGGAAAAAGGAGTGGCAGCAGTAATATGGATGCGGTTACCGAGGGAAGACAGCAGGGTTACCTCATTGCAATGATAATGGCTGGAATTCTCCTGAGGCTTGATATAATCAACATACATATGGTCCACGGCTTCGGTAAATCTGCCATACCAGGAGGAACGGTGCTTGTCAATGTAGCTTTCGTTCGGACCGTAGCCTAAGTAATTCACTATGGAATAATCCTCCGGCAGGAAGAAGCGAAGGCCAAACCTTGGCAGGAAGGGGAACTCCCTATTACGTTTTCCATTTATCTCTACGGTTACTGTTCCATCTGTGGCGATATGCCAGATGACATTAAGATCAAGAATATGTTGATTTTGAATGGCGGCAATAGCGAGCCTGCTGTGGATGGTAACATGCTCCTTCGGTGTTACTTTAGTTTCATATACACGTACGACAGCTCTGTGAAAGCGTGCATTCTCCCATTTGAAACGGATATTGCGGTCGTTATCGACAGGAGCCCGCCAGATATTATATTCCATAGGCTTTGTTAAAATGGTCCGGTTATCAATAACCATGGAATCAAAGGTGGCCCGTAATTTATCAAACACATAAGTAAAATTAGCGCCGGTAATGATTATTTTTGTATTGCTTTCTTCCAGGCTGATATCAGCTCCGGCGCTTAGATTTGCCGCATGGAGGAAGGGAACCGTGGCGGCTTTTATGAAAAGCTGGTCAAAACCAAGGGTATGACCCTTCGGGGTCAGGCTCCTCTGAGCGGATTGCAGATAGACCAGCTTAAGAGTAACACTTCCGGTTTTGTCTGTATCCTTGATGTAAGCTTTATTGTAGGGTACGGTGAGAAGGGTTTTACTATGGGGAGCCAAATTGATGGAGCCGAGATCATAAGCCTCTATGACTTCACCATCGTATAAAAGTTCAGCACGGATCGTGACGTAATCATATAGATTGGTAAAATCCAGCTTATTCTCCAGCTCTACAATACCTGCATCTGCATCGATCAAGGCAGCACGCACCGGACGGATGACATTTTTATACTCTGCCAGGGCGGGATGGGGAATTCGGTCAGGGGAAACCATTCCGTCGACGCAGAAATTATCATCGTGAGGATATTCACCTGAGTCACCGCCGTAATGGAAAATTTTTCGTCCGTCCACCGTGATTCCGCGGTAGATGGCGTGATCGCACCATTCCCATACAAAGCCTCCCGCAAGTCGGTCGTGGGCATAGATACAATCAAAATAATCTTCAATATCGCCGGGGCCGTTACCCATGGAATGAATAAATTCACACAATATATAAGGCTTAGGGTTGGTGGCGAAATATGCTTCAATCTCCGGAATAGGAGGATACATTCTGCTGTATACATCAAGCATTGAAGTATCATTCACATGACCGCCGGTCTCATGTATACTGCCTTCATAATGCAGGAGTCTGGTGGGATCATAGGCCTTGATCCAGCGTCCGGTATCCTCAAAGGCTTTACTGTAGCCGGCTTCATTTCCCATGGACCACATAATGATACAGGGATTGTTTTTATCGCGGATTACATTTCTCTGATTGCGGTCCAATATGGCCACAGCGAACATTTCCATCTGAACGATGGCACCGTTATCGTTATAACCTGCGCCGTAAAAGCAGGCGGAGCCGTGGGCCTCCAGGTCACTTTCTGCAATAACATAGAAGCCGAACTCATTGCATAGGCCGCAAAACCAGGGGGCATTGGGATAATGGCTGGTTCGTATGGCATTGATATTGGCTTCCTTCATCAGCCTTAAATCCTTTATTGCCTGCTCCCGGCTTATGGTATAACCGGTCACCGGATCACTGTCGTGACGGTTTGTTCCCTTGAATTTAATCCGGGTTCCGTTGATATGGATCACGTCATCCTTGATTTCTATACAGCGAATACCAACCTTTTGATAAATTACTTCCTCAGGGGTCATGATGGTAAGGATATATAAATAAGGATTTTCCGCATTCCATAGAATCGGCTTCTCTAATTCCATGACCAGTGTGGAACCATCCACCGGCTTCTCGGCTATTAATCTGCCCTCAGAGTCTGTCAGTCTGCAGGTAGTCGCAAGCCCGGCATCGGAATAACTGAAATCCACTGTGATTTCCGCCTTGGTATAAGCAGCCTTCAAATGGGTTTTTACAAAAAAGTCCCTGATATGATTTTTGGGACGAGCTAACAGATATACATCACGAAAGATACCGGTCATGCGGAATTTATCCTGATCCTCCAGGTAGCTGCCGTCACACCATTTAAGGACAACAACGGTAAGGTCATTTACCCCGGACTTTAGGAAGGGGGTGATATCAAATTCACTGGTTGAATGGGATACCTGGCTGTATCCGACAAGGCTTTGGTTGATATAGACATAAAAGCAGGAATCCACACCTTCAAAATTCAGATAATATTTTAATTCACTCCATTGTCCTGTCATTTCAAAGCAGCGGTGATATACACAGGTTGGATTATCTGTCGGTACATAGGGGGCATCATAAGGAAAAGGATAATTCATATTTGTATATTGATGATGATCATAACCATACATCTGAATACAACCGGGTACGGGAATGGAAGCATAGCCAAGGTAACGGTATCCGGGGAGTGTAAAATCCTCCAATTCGAAAGGGTTGTCATAAAAGCGAAAATCCCAGGTTCCATTTAATGAAATAACACGGGAGCTTTGGTCGGTTTCACCGGGAGCGTATGGGATAAAGTAGCTACGGTTCTCTTCGCAGCCAATATGCAGGGCTGTAGGATCTTCAAAAAATCCGGGTAATTTTAATTCTGATTTTAGCATGATATCTCCTCTTCTAAGCTGATTTAGTAAACAGACAGGGCCTTTTACTTCCCGATGCTCTGACCGCTGGATTTATGTGGTAGTATTTCATGATGTTTGTGCAGGATTAGGCCTTGACTTATAGCTATAAATATATCAAACTTAAGATACATTTCAATGCATGAAATTAATTTATACATGCACAAAGTTTTCAAATACACTCTGGGAAAGCTGCAAAAATAATGGAGCCCATGGCGGTGATCTACATACAAAGAGTTTCCCTGAATACGGAATGGCAGGAGGATAATTATGCTAACGGTAGTCGGATATTATACCTGGGAATCGAATGAGAAATCGATATCGGATCAGGACTTTTTTGTCCATTGCAGCGGAAGATACCGTCTCGTCAATAAGGAAAGATTCCTGACGGAACGTCTGCAGGGAGCAGCGAATTATCAGCTTATCTATATTGCAGAGGGGAGGGCCAGATTTCTGCTTCATGGCAAGCTGCATATTCTGGAGAAGGGGAACTGTGTTCTGTATCGTCCCGGTGA
The DNA here is from genome assembly GCA_023407175.1 of Bacillota bacterium. The sequence continues at coordinate 109,053 of JAEYMU010000012.1, read as the reverse complement.
TCCCCAGTACTATTTTTACCTTCTGGAGGAGCATCCGGATGTTTACTGGGTTCATTTTTCCTGTAATAAATCGGAGGATTATATGGAGAAGCTTGGATGGGGTAAGGATATGATTTATTACGTGGGAGTACATAACAGCTATATTCAGCTTTTTAATACAATCATTCAGGAGCTTCAGCTGAAGCAGCCCTTCTGTGAGGAACAGCTGCAGCTTCTGATGCAGCAGCTGCTGTTGAAAATGGGAAGAAACCGGATTAGGGAGAAAAGTCTCTTTGAAAATTATAATAAGGAGGTGGAGGATGCCATCCGCAGCTTTCATCTGGCGCCGGAGAAGGAATTTACGATAAAGCAGTATACGAGGGAGCGGGGCCTCAATTATTATCGGTTTATCGATACCTTTACCCATTATACTGGTACATCACCAAGGCAATATATCATCAGTATCCGCATGACAATGGCGAAGGAGCTTTTGGCAAATCACCTGTTTCAGATCTCAGAGGTGGCACAATTAACGGGATATGAAAATCCCCTGTATTTTAGCCGTTTATTTAAAAAGACCTGGAACATATCTCCGACGCAATACCGGGAGCAGAATAAACCGGCATCCGGAAGCATTTGATATCCTGACCGCATAGCTTAAGTTCATTTACCTCTCTTTTATTTCTTTGTATATTTTGATATAATTTAATAAAAAGGAAGGACCGATAATACAAATATCAGGTTTAGGGTATAAACATACATAATGGTAATAAGAGATCAGAAGGGAGAAATACCGGTTGGAGGATAAGGACCCTTACTATATATTAAAATCATATTTTGGATATGACTATTTTCGTGAAGGACAGGAAAGGCTGGTTCGAAGTATTCTGTCGGGGACCGACACCCTGGGTGTAATGCCTACAGGTGCCGGTAAATCCATTTGCTATCAGGTTCCTGCACTTGCCCTGGGAGGAGTAACGATTGTGGTTTCGCCCCTGATATCCTTGATGAAGGATCAGGTGGGGGCTCTTAATCAGGCAGGAATTCACGCGGCATATATTAACAGCTCTTTGTCAGCCAGACAGGTTACCCTTGCCTTGCAGAATGCGAAACGGGGGCAATATCAGCTTGTCTATGTGGCGCCGGAGAGACTGGAGACCCAGGAGTTTCTGGACTTCGCGAGTAATGCGGATATTAAGATGGTTACTGTGGATGAAGCCCACTGTATCTCGCAGTGGGGGCAGGATTTCAGACCCAGCTATTTACAAATAGTCCGTTTTATCGAACAGCTTCCAACGCGTCCTGTAATCAGTGCATTCACTGCAACGGCGACGAAGGAGGTTGTAGAGGACATAAGCTGCGTACTTCGCATGGAAGGGCCGGAGGTGGTAATTACCGGATATGACAGAAGAAATCTTTATTTTGAAGTACGTGCGCCAAAGGATAAGGATGCTGAGGTAGTGGAATATATTCAGAGGCATAAATCCCAGTGTGGAATTATCTATTGTGCGACCCGTAAAAATGTGGATGAATTGCAGGAGCGGCTTACTGCAGAGGGGTTTTCTGCGGCAAAATACCATGCAGGTATGAGTGATGCTGAGAGAAATGATAACCAGGAGGACTTTATTTACGACAGAAAGTCCGTTATGGTGGCAACCAATGCCTTTGGCATGGGAATTGATAAGTCCAATGTCCGCTATGTCATTCATTATAATATGCCTAAAAATATGGAGGGGTATTATCAGGAAGCAGGCCGGGCCGGCCGTGATGGAGAAGCGGCGGAGTGTATTCTGCTTTATGGTGCCAGAGATGTCCGCATCAATCAGTTTTTAATTGAAAATGGGAATGATAATGAGGAGCTGAATGACGTCCAGAGAGAATTAATAAGAGAACGTGATGAGGAGCGGCTTAAGCTGATGACCTATTACTGCTATACCAGGGATTGCTTACGGGAGTATATCCTGCGATATTTTGGCGAAGCAGGAGATGCCTGCTGTAATAACTGCTCCAACTGTCTGACAGAATTTGAGGAACAGGATGTAACAGAGCTTAGTAAGGATATCATAGGCTGTGTGATGGAATGCAGGCAACGCTTTGGATTTAATGTAATTATCGCTACACTGCTGGGCAGAAAGACAGCGAAGCTTACCGCCAATCATATGGCCGGCAGCAGCTTCTTTGGAAAAAGGTCATCAGAGCATGAGTCCTATCTAAGGCATGTTATGAATAAGCTGATTATTGATGATTACTTATATCTTACGAATGATAAATATGCAATTGTCAAGGGAAACCGTTCAGCTGCCTTAGTTATGTCAAATCAGACCAGAATTATCATGAAGCTTCCCAAAGAAGAACCGGCACAGCAAAAGAACAGCAGAGCAGATAGAGTAAAACGCAAGTCCGAGCTTCTGACCTCCAGAGGGTTGGATTTATTCGATGCTTTACGCCAGTTAAGAACTCGGCTGGCGAAGGAGGAGGGAATGCCGCCCTATATCATATTTTCAGATAAGACACTAACAGATATGTGTGTAAGGTTGCCCTTTAACAAGCAGGAAATGATGATGGTCCTGGGTGTGGGCGAGCATAAATTTGAGAAATATGGACAGGACTTCATACAGGCAATTCTTGAGTTTACCGGGGGCAATAAGGCGGGCTTTTGCTATGAGCAGGAGAAAGCAGAGGTGAAACCCCAGAAAAGCTTACAAGTAAAAGCTAGAAAAGAAGATTTTTACATAACTGAAGAGATGAAACAGAAGGTCAGCCCCGCCGGAACAGTTATGATCAGCCAATTTGTAGAGCAGTTGAATGAGCTTCGGGAGGAACAACGAATGAAACGGCTCACCGCGACCTTTCTGACCGTAAAATTGAAGGAAGAGGGCTATCTGGCAGACCAGTATAGCCCATTGCTTGGAAGGAATGTTACAACAGTGACGGAAAAGGGCCTGCAGCTTGGTATCTCCTCTGCCAGGCGTACGAGCGAGAAGGGAAATGAATATGATGTGTTAATGTATAATGAGGAAGCACAGCGCTATTTACTCATGCTTTTATCCTCAAGCGCTCTACCAATTTAATTGCTTGCCGCTGTAATCCAGATAAACTGCCTTCTCTCCCCGATATTGCCGGCTATTGTCGATTAAGTTCATGATACATTTAGCAGAATATTCCGGCGTCAGCTCGGCATCGGCGTCCAAATGTCCGCGCATATAGGTTTTCATCCATCCGGGATGAATTACCATTACCTGGCCCTGATATTTATTAAAATGATTTTGTATCAGGGCAGCTTCCATGTTAAGAGCTGCCTTGGACATGCAGTAGCCAAACCAGGAATCTCTCGGACAATCGCCGATGCTTCCCGCTTCGGAAGAAATGGTAACAATCAGCTTATTCTCGCCCTTTAACAGAAGGGGAAACATGATATTAGTAACCTTCAGGGCTCCTATGGCATTTACTTTAATTACATTTTCTATGTCATCAAAATCAATCTGGTCCTCAATGGTCGAATGAATATCTCCCAATACGGCGGCATTATTCAGGAGCAAATCCAGCCGGTCCGTTTTCCTTAAGATGTCCTCTCTGGCTCGCTGAACGCTTTCGATATCAGAGATATCCAAGTGAATTATTTGAAGTGTGTCACCATATTCCTTGCATAAGTCCTGATACTGGTCGGATTTACTCAAATAACAGCCTGCAAATACGTTATATCCTTTGATCAGCAGCTTTCTGACCAATTCAAAGCCCAAACCGTGGTCTGCTCCCGTAACTAAAGTAAACTTGTCCATATTTTTCCCCTTTCAAATTTTCTTAAAAAAGATAAGCTGGTAATAAGCTTATCATAGATCAGTTAATTATTAGATTCAATGGCTTTATTTATACTTATTACGAATAAAATAATAATTAGTTTATTCTTTACAGTATGGAAATATTGTGCTATAGTCAACTAGAATTGTAATAAAATATCAAAGAAAGGAGGCCCTGCAATGAAATCACGCGATTTGTTAGAAACTATGAGTAATAGAAAATACGAACACAATTTAAAACCAAATAAGAAACAAAATTATGAAATATGCTATAGCTATAACAATACCCGGATTTCGTGCAATGGATTCTGCCTCTAAGAGATTAATTCGGGAACGATAGTATGTTTCGAGCTGCTATCGGTAACCATAGCCATAGACATAGGTCAATTTGGAGCCGATTACTGGTGATACCTGGTTATCACTGGATAATGGGCTTTTTTACTTTATAGGAAATTGCGTCCTATAAAGTAAAAAGCACTCCGTGCAGGATGCGCACCTCGCGGCAAGGAAGATATTGCTACGCAATCCGCTCGGGCGCGAAAGTGTCAGCAGGCTGGCACTTTGTTCTATCAGAATATTTGTTATTATAACAGGAGGGAACAAATTATGGCCAAATACAGAGAAGCCGTTTGTATCAATTATATTGCTTTAGGACAATGCAAAAAGGGCAGAGAAGCCAGTCACGAGCATTATTGCCAGAAGTGCGATAAATATGAGCCAAGAGCCAAGGCGGAGAACACCAACAGGAAGAAAAGAATTAGCAGAAACAACTACAAATTAGGTGATTTAAAGGAATATTCGAAGAAAGAGAATTATTAATGGAGGATATAATGCAGATAATAGAAGGAAAATATAATTTTGCCAAGGTATACACAGAGGTAGTGGAGGAAACTGCTCTTGAGCAGATCAAAACTCTGTGTGACCAGGAATATGTAAAGAATTCAAAAATCAGAATTATGCCGGACGTTCACGCCGGCGCCGGCTGTACCATAGGAACAACAATGACGATCAAGGACTGTGTTGTCCCCAACCTTGTAGGGGTAGATATCGGGTGTGGCATGGAGACCATTCAAATCAAGAATTCCCATATTGAATTGCAGAAGCTGGATAAGCTTATCTATGAGAAAATCCCATCCGGCTTTCATATAAGAACAGAGGCCCACCGGTACAATGACGAGATTGATTTGAACCAGCTAAGGTGTAAAACAGAAGGAAGAATCAATCTAGACCGGGCGGTTAAATCCTTAGGTACCCTCGGCGGAGGAAATCACTTTATCGAAGCCGATCAGGAGGAAGGGGGAAGCATCTTTCTTGTGATCCATTCCGGCTCCCGTCATCTGGGGCTGGAGGTGGCTGAATTTTATCAGGAGCAGGCATACAAGTCACTGAATGGCAATACGCTGGCTGATATAAACCAGCTAATCCTGGACTATAAAGCGGCTGGAAGGGACAAGGAAATCCAGACGGCAATTAATGCGCTAAAAAGCCAGGTGCAAACCACAATTCCGAAGTCACTTGCCTATCTGTCCGGACAGTTAATGGAGGATTATATTCATGATATGAAGATTGTTCAAAGATTTGCCCTGCTTAACAGAAAGGCAATGATGGATGAGCTTATCCGCGGCTTAAAGCTCAAGGTGGAGGATGAATTCACTACAATTCACAACTATATTGATACGGAGAATATGATCCTTAGAAAGGGCGCAGTATCTGCAAAAAAGGGAGAAAAGCTATTGATTCCGATTAATATGCGGGATGGCTCCCTCATCTGCATCGGTAAGGGGAATGAGGACTGGAACAATTCCGCACCGCATGGGGCCGGAAGACTGATGTCCAGAATAAAAGCAAAGAACACCTTTACCGTATCGGAATTTAAGAAGCAGATGGCAGGAATTTATACTACGTCAGTGAATGCGGATACCTTGGATGAATGTCCTATGGCGTATAAGGATATGGAGGATATTGTGAACAATATTGGAGATACGGCAGAAGTAATCAAGGTCATTAAGCCGATTTATAATTTTAAGGCGGGAGAGGAATGATTGCCCAGTTGTGCAAATATGTATATATTTGCAATTACATGCTGTAAATAACTATAATATATGGTGGGGAAATATGAAATCTATAAAAAATACAATCAAATCGATAGAATTACTTTGGCAGATATCGAAGAGCAGAGTACTTCATGAGGCAGCCGCTTCATTTCTTAATTATTTTGAATGGTTGTTTTATAGCAGTATTTTTGTGAGGCATATTATATCTGCAATAGAGCACAAGCAGACATTTTATCAGCTATTAGGATTTATTGCTTTAACAGCAGTGCTGTTTTTGTTTGTTAGCGTCTATAAAAGCTATCTTGCAAATGTTGTACAACCTTTATCTGATACTTATATTTATAAGAAATTATATGGACGGCTTTATAAAAAAGTCTGTAATGTTGAGTTGCGTTGCTTTGAAGATCATAAGTTTTATGATAAGTATACAATGGCCGTTGATAAAGCAGAAGAGAAGGTAACAGCAATCATAAAGAATGCTTTTACAATTGTTTTTGGAGGGATTGCTACTGTAATTGCTTTTACAATCATGTATCAAATTGACCCATTTGCAATGCTTTTTCTAATATCGCCTTTGATTGGAAACTTTGTGTTTGGAACGATTTTAAATAATATTGTTTTTAAACGATATAAGGAAACGATACCCGAGGTACGAAAAACAGAATATGTTAACCGGGTTATGTATTTATCCGATTATGCAAAAGAAATTCGTTTAAGTAAGGTATTTGATTTATTATCGAAGAAATATAAGACAGCGGTTGATAAAATTGTTTACATAACTCACAATTATTCGAAAAAAGCAATTTTTGTATATTGGCTGCATACAATGTTGACATTTACAATTTTTCAAGGTGTATTTCTTTATGGCGTTTATCGGACGATGATTAGTGAAAGGATGCCGTTTTCTGATTTGTCAATTTTAGTCAGTATTGCAGTCGCCACCACCTGGATATTGATCGGTGTGACATCTGCTTTTATGGAGAACATTAATTTAGGCCTTTATATGGATAATCTTTTCGCTTTCTTGAATTATGAAGAGAAGATACCGGAAAATTATGATGGGATACAGCCGGAAGAAGCTATTCACACAATTGAGTTCGAAAATGTTTCGTTTGGATATGCTTCGGATAAATTGATTATTGATAATTTATCATTTAAAGTTGGTAAAGATACAAGAGTAGCCTTTGTTGGACAAAACGGAGCCGGTAAGTCCACTATTATTAAATTATTACTGCGTTTATATGATCCATGCGAAGGTAGAATTTTGGTCAATGGTATAGAAATAAAAAGGTATAATTTGTTCCAATATAGACAGCTATTTGCGACAGCCTTACAAGATTTTAAAATATTCTCATTTAGCATAAAAGAGAATGTTCTAATGGGCAGAAAAGTTGAAAATGAGGATTATTTAGTGAAAGAAGCTCTTACAAAAGCAGGAATATATGATAAAGTTCAATCACTGCCAGATGGGGCCGACATGGTTTTGTCAAAAGAATTTGATGAAAATGGCGCAGTGTTTTCTGGTGGTCAATATCAGAAAATTGCTGTTGCAAGGGTTTTTGCACAAGATGCTCCGGTTAATATATTTGATGAGCCTTCAAGTGCCCTTGATCCAATTGCAGAGTGCGAATTATACGAAAGCATATTGGAAAATAGTTATAATAAAATAATGTTTTTAATATCACACAGGTTGTCATCAGTACAAAATGTAGAAAAAATATTTATGATGAATCATGGACAATTAATTGCAGAGGGAACACATGAAGAATTAATGGATGGATGCGGTCTTTATAAAGAAATGTATATGAAGCAGGCGCAAAGCTATATAAATGAAACAATGATATGAGGATAGGCTTTATAAGGTCTTAATACGAGGATGGTGGACATGTGAAAAAGGTTTTAAGAAATAATCTGTATCTTTTAAAGCTTTGCTTTTCTTCATTACCGGGATATATCATTTTATTGGTTGCTTATGCAGTATTGCAAACAGTGGTTGTATTTATAGAGCATGTTTATACAATACAATATGTTCTGAATGTTGTGGAATTTAATCTTCCCTTTATGAATGCCGTAAAAATGATATTGTTTACAGTGGTATTGGTTAGTTTGAAACTGCTGTTGTCAGGAACAATAGAGCAAAAAATTACACCAAAGTCTATACCGATATTAAATTGGGATATACGGAAAAAGCTATATGAGCAGGCAAAGAACATAGATCTGGCCTGCTATGATGATCCTGAATTTTATGATCAGTTTATGTTTTCTATTGCAGAATCTGATCAATGTATCCAACGAATGTTAAAATCAATTGACCAGATTCTTCAAGGTATAACCTGGGTGGTCCTGTCGGGCATATTTTTTATCACAATTGATCCATTCGCTTTGGTTTTTGTATTGATCCCATTTATTTTAAACGTATTACTCTCCGGGAAAATCAATAAATTGAATTTTATTGCTAAAACAGAGAAGGTAGCGAGGGAGAAGAAAAGAAATTACTTACATAGAGTGTTCTATTTAAATGATTATGCAAAGGATATTCGGTTGTATCCACAAATCAAGAGTCATCTAAAACAATCGTTTCACCATTGTAATGATGATATTTTTGATATAGATAAAAAATATGTAAAGAAAAAGTGGGCTTTGTCATTTGTAAAGGAATATTTTTGTAATAACTTTATGATTGATGTGTTATTTATCATTTATTTATTATTTAAAGCGCTGATGTCAAAAGCATTATCCTTTAGCAATGTGGTGGTGCTGTATAGTTCATCAAGAGATTTTAAAAATACTTTAATAGAAATTTCTGAAGGGATACCGATGTTTTATGAAAACAGCCTTTATATTGAAAAAATAAGAACTTTTCTGAATTATCAGCCTCTGATCGTTGAAAAAGCTGCTTTGCCCTTTCCTTCTGAAGCAACAGCACTGGAATTTAGAAATGTATCATTTGCGTATAACGAGAAGGATGGAAACATTATAAATAATATCAGTTTTAAGCTGGGACCATTGGATAAGGTGGCTTTGGTAGGTTATAACGGCGCAGGGAAAACAACACTTATTAAGTTAATCATGCGTTTGTACGATCCAACGGAGGGAGAGATATTGCTTAATGGTATTAATATAAAGCAATATCGTTTGTCCGAATATAGACAATCAATGGGGGTCGTCTTTCAGGATTTCAAAATATATGCAGCTTCCGTTAAAGAAAATGTATTATTAGGGGAAGAAGGCATAGAGAACGATGTAATATTACAGGCGCTGAAGGCAGTTGGTTTTTCTGAAAAATTAAACACGGTAAAAGATGGCTTGGATATGCAGCTTACAACGGAGTTCTTTGAGGAAGGGATAAATCTTTCCGGGGGAGAGGGACAAAAGGTTGCTATTGCCAGAACACTTTTATCTAAGAAAAATTTAGTTATTTTAGATGAACCCTCAAGTGCTTTGGATCCAATCGCTGAGTTTCAATTAAATAAAATTATGTTTGAAGTTCCGCAAAATCAAACGGTAATTTTTATTTCACATCGTTTATCAACTACGAAAAAAACAGATTATATTTTAATGATGGAGAAAGGACAGATTATTGAACAGGGAACGCACAGTGAGCTTTTATTAAAACAAGGTGAATATGCAAAAATGTGGAATGCCCAGGCAAAACAGTATAACAGATTATGTCAGGCATAGCTCTATAGCTCAGCTTATGAGATGAACCAATGAGAAAATGAGAACTTTAGGAACAGATTTTTGCTAGCCATATCATAAAAACAGCCGGAGGAAAATCCCTCCGGCTGTAAAAAGTTGAATGTTATATTATTTCGCAGGACCGTAATCAAAGGTAATGGTAAGTGTCTCAATATGGCCAAGGGTTGCTGGGTCCACGATTGTAGAGGAGACATCGGAGATATCTCCGTCTGCGGTACGTGCATCCTCAGGAATTGCAGTTACCCATGAATTATAGAGGTTTACACGGGTGCATATTTTGTCATCCGAGGTGGTGTAGGGCTTGCCGGTAAGGCTGTAGGACTCGCCGTTTACCTGAATGTCAGTGATGGTGATAATATAGCCAGGAAAGAGCAGCTCTCCGTTGGCAATGCCAAGAGCAGAGAAAGCCGTGCTGTCGCCATAGCCTGCTGCGGTACCGGTAAAGTCAAGGCCTACGGTGTAGGTACCGGCTCCGGTAACCTCAACATCTGTGGCAACAAGACCGTCTGTTTTGGAGATAGGGTCATAGACATTTCCTACGCTGTACATAGCACCCCAGTCACTGCTGTTGTACATGATCCATGCAATTGACTTGTCAGCGGGTAAATCCGGGGCAGCTTCTTCCTTCTCCGAGGCGGCAGTGAGTGCTGCATCCATCGCCGCCTTTGCATTAGCCACGATTTCTTCCTGCGTCATAGTTGACTGTGCTGCATAGCTGCGGCTTTTGAATACATCCGCAACATCCTTATCAAAGAAGCCAAGGTCGGTCCTGATAAAGAGACTGCTGCAATCCCAAAGTACAGGGCAATAGCCGTACGTATCGCAGTTATCAAGGAAATTATTGAAAAAGTCACAGGTATTGTCTTTTACAGAGCCGTCATCCTTGAGTGCAACGGCATATTCACCAATAACTACGCCATAGCCCTGCTCGGTGAATTTTGCCATCTTAGCCAGAAGGTCATTCTGTTCATTATAATTCTTTACGGTACCCCAGCTGGAAAGGCTTGAATTGCCGCAGTAGCCCCAAGGCGTATAGAAATGAACGGAAAGCAGCAGCTTGTTCTTTGCTGTGTCGGTCGGCATAGCGAAACGGTCATCACAGGTTTTTGCAATGTCGGTATTATAGCCGGCAATCAGCAGGAAGCGTTCTGCATTATTGCCGCCGGTGCTTCTGATTGTATCAACAAAGGTCTGATTGATTTTATTGGCCATTGTATAGCATTCATCCTCGGAAAGTGATCCGGAATCAGCACAAAGATCCTTATCATTAAGTCGGTCGCCAAGCTCTTCGTTTGCAGATTCAAAAATGAGCTTGTCGGAATAGTCCTTATATTTTTCAGCAATCTGTGTCCACATGGAAGTGTACAATTTCATGGCAGCGTCCTGTGTTTCCTGTGTAGCAGAGCCAAACATGCCCCACCAGCCGCCGTCCCAATGGTCATTGACGATAACGTACATATCGGCATTGAGAGCGTAATTAATGATTTCCTCAACACGGTTCAGATAATTCTCACCGATGGTGTAATCGCCGCTTTCAAAGTCCATTGCATTTGTCCATGCAACCGGAATTCTTAAGGTATCGAAGCCGGCAGCCTTCATGCTGTCTATCATTTCCTGTGTGGTGACCGGCTGGCCCCAGTGGGTTTCATAAGAAGAAATGTCAGCAGTGGTGCCTAAATCGAGATGACCATATGCTTCCATGGTATTACCGAGATTAATTCCGTTACCCATGAGATTCACTAATTCCAGAGATGTAAGGCCATTGTCCGCTGCATCCGCAGCTTCAGTAGGTGATACGGTGGTACTATCCTCATCCTTGTCCTTGCTCTTGCAGCCTGCGAGGGTAAATGCCAGTAATACAAGCATAAGGAGACAGATGAAAGATTTTTTCTTATTTTTAGTCATAAAAATTCCCCCTGATTCTAATAGATACCTGCATTATACCGTAACCGGACAAGAAGAAATATAGTAATAATTGTAGTTATTTATAGTAATTTATAAACATCGGTTAAGGCAGCAGGGGAGAATAAATATGGCAATTTACAATACATTGAATTAATTCCAGTAGGGGTCATTCATCATTCTTGCAAGCTTTTCACGGCGGGAGGAGATTTCCACCAATACCTCCGAGGGAGTCATAAGGTCTGCATACATCCTTTCGATGTCCTCCCCAATTTCCATCCATTGGGAGTCAACATAGGATACGCCAGCCTGCATCACAATTCCTGTTTTAAATTGGGACAGGTAATCCGTGTATTCCTGGGGATAACGTGATTTGATTTCCGGCCAGCAGATTTCCAGTGAATTCGGATCACCGTTAAGCCTTTTTTGCAGATTGTCATGCTCCGCTAAAAAGCGGAAGAATTGCAGGATTTCCTCCTTATGTTCACTGTTCGCGTTGCCAAAGAATGCGTTTGACACCGGGTTTATCCCTACCATCTGGTTGTCTGCCCAGGGCATAAGGAAGATACCGACATTGCCACCCATCTCAGGATACTGGGAGATCAGCTCATTTGGCCAACCAATCAGCTGCAGGGTCATAGCTACCTTCCCTTCCGCAAATTGCTGCTTGACACCGTCTACCGTATTACCGAAATAGTCCTCGCCGTAAAAACCAAGATCTGCAAATTCATTGATTTCCTCAAGCACCTTGAGCAAATCGGGAATATCCTTGATATCCAGCTTATTTTTATTCAGCTTATCATAAAGCTCGTCATCCTTGCTTTGGTAGTAGGGACCTATTTCGAATAAGGGCAGAACCTGATGCCAGCTGCTGGCTGGAACCTGCCACATAGGGGTAATTCCGGCATCTTTGATTATCCGGCATACCTGCTTAAGCTCCTCGTAGGTAGTAGGTATCTGAAGGCCGAGCTCCTTAAAAATCTTCTTATTATAAGCATAAACCCATATTTTCTTTCCAAGAAAGGTTATTCCGTACACCTTGTTCTGATAAGAGACAGCGGGCAGTACCGAAGCATCCATCCGAGAGACAAATTCCTCTGAGGACAGGTCAATGCAGTTAATATCCGGCCGTATCCTTTCATACAGGGAGAAGGGGTCGGAATCAACTGTGAAGATATCCGGGGCACTTCCATCAGATAATTGGGCCTTAAGCAAATCCCGCCATTGTGCGTCCGGTACTGTCACAAACTCGATATGTATGCCGGTTTCTTCCTCAAAATCCCTGGCCAGTTCCTCCGTAATGCCGCTCTTTGGCAAAGCGGATTCATGGTGCCCCAGGGTTAAGGTAATACCCTGTTCCACCTTTGCGGAGGAAATATCCTTGTCCTGCTTTTGACAGCCTGGAAAAAGAGAAAGAATAATTAAAATGCATAAAACCAGGGAAAACCTACGACAGATTTTCATTGCTTTCTCCTTCCTGCCCCAGAGCGGATAACAGAAGCATGTCTGCTTCGCATACCGGCTTGCTAAAGAGGTAGCCCTGCACCATATCGCAGTTCATCTTCCTTAAGCGTTCCAATTGCTCCGGTGTCTCCACGCCTTCGGCAATCACATTGATCTTGCGGTTATGTGCAAGCTGAATCATGGTGTCAACCAGCTGTTCATCATATTCGTTGGAGGTTACATGGTCAATGAAGGACTTGTCAATCTTTAGGGTGGTAATCGGTAATTCCTTAAAATATTTTAAGGAGGAGTAGCCGGTGCCAAAATCATCCAGGGAGATGGAAATACCTGCGCTTTGCAGCCGGTTGATCATCGAAAACCCCTTTTCAATAGAATCCATCAGGATGGACTCGGTCATTTCCAAAAAGATGTATTCCACCCCAACCTTATTTTTTGCGATGATTTGAAGCACCTTATCAATAAAATCATTCTGCATCAGCTGCAGAGCGGAGATATTAATGGAAACAGTGAGAGGAGTATCACGGGTTTCGTTTAATTTCTTTGCAAAGGCACAGGCCTCGTTGATAATCCAGAAGCCAAACTCGATCATAAGTCCCATTTCTTCGATATATTGGACGACCTCCTGAGTGGATATCTTAAAATCGCAGCGGCTGTTCCAGCGTAAAAGCGCCTCACAGCCCTTCATAGTCCTTGTTTCAATATCATAATAGGGCTGATAGAACAGCACAAATTCCTTTTTCTTAACCGCTTCCCGGACACAGGCCTGGCGCTTTAATTTTTCAGACAGGGCCTGATTCATCGTACTTTCAAAAAATACAATCTGGTCCCGGCCAAATTCCTTCGCCTTATAGAGGGCAATATCCGCCAGCTTGATCAGCTCATGGCGCCTTCTGGAATGGACGCCGTATAAGCTCACACCCATGCTTATAGTCATGGTAAAGGAGATTCCTCCCAGCATAATCGGCTCCCTTAGGGCAATCCGGATATCCTCCAGGATTTTATACAAGTGCTTCTTATCCCGGTAATCCTTGATTGTAATGATGAATTCATCCCCTCCAAACCGGCCGGTATGGATATAGTCACTTTCAAAGGTATTAAGCCGGTCGCCGACCTGCTTAATGACATCATCCCCGATATCGTGTCCGTAGCTGTCGTTAATCAGCTTGAAATTATCGATGTCAAGAAAACCAATGGCAAAGCTTCGTGTACCCTTCATTTCAAGAAACTGGTTATCGATGAAGCGTGTGATGGAAAAGCGGTTCGCCAAACCGGTTAATTTATCTACGGAAACCAGCTCGTCAATCTGGCGCTCCTTATTTTCGATTTCCTCCAGGGTGGCGATTAATTCCTCATTGGTGCTTTGTAATTCCTGATAGGCCTTACTGTTATCCTCCATCAGGGCACGGACCTTTTGAATCATGCGGTTATAGCAGCCGGCTGTGATACCGATTTCGTCCGAGCCCATGGCAATATCGATTTCGGTCAGCTCATCATTGTGGGATTGTTCCATCACATTTGCCATGTATTCCAGCCGCCTGATAATCGAATGTGCCAGTCCATAAAACAATAGCATGGAGAGGGATAAAACCAGCAAAAAGGCAAAAATCAGGAAGAGAATTTGGTTGCTTAAGGAGGAATACAGAAGACTGCGCGCTGGAGCAGCGACTATTTTCCAGCCGCTTAAGGGGGAGCTGCGGTCAAATTCCATCGTATACGGATGACTGCTTTTACGAAAGCTTACGTCGGAAAACTGCTTTGGATAATCGGTGATATTTGATAGCGCAATCAGATTATCCGGAGTTACGAGGAAGATCCGGCAGCGTTCCCTGGATAAAAGCTCCGAATCAAAGTAAGAGCGGATATAATCTGGAGAAATATCGATTTTAATCAGGTTATGGCCTTCATATTTCAGTAAATTCAGCCTGCGAATCAAATATAAATTGGTCTGAGTTTTTTGCTCCCCGCTGCCCAGATAAGTGCTTTGTCCGCTTGCAAGGAAGGATTGGTACCAAGCCGTCTGCCTGGTCTCCTCACTAAGGAAATGTGCATAGGAGGTTTCAAACAGATTCTCATTATCAAAATAGATATTAATTTGTTTCATAAAGGGATGTACCATCAGGTTGGACAGCACCTGTTCGTCAATGCTGCGTATCGTGGTCAGGGAATCCTTGGAGGAAGGACTGTAGGTTTCCAGAGCCCAGGCCAGATCCTTGTCGGAAAAATAGGTGGTTGCCAGGTTGCTGGCAGTATTGATCAGCGTTGAGATATTAAGCTGGATGCGTGTTAATTCACCCTCCACCAGAGTCTGTTCACGGCGGGACAGCTCGGATTTTATCTGGTAGGAGAAGAACAGGACAAGGCCGGTAATCGGTAATAATATACCAAAGAAATAAAGGATTAGAATTTTGCGTTTAATCCGCACATCATTAATGCTTGCTTTTACTGGTTTAAGCATATGCTCCCCACTTCCATCCCCTGAATTTGACGTGCTTTTCTAATAATAATATATATCTAATATTAGCATTTTATAGAGGAATATGTCAATATTGGGAGTTATGGGAAAAGAGGAGGACAGAGGGTTTCGGACGAAAATTGGTATGGTGAAGGCTATCTGCCCTTTGATAGAAATGCTGAGTCCAGATAGTTGAGAAAGTTGACAAAATATAGTATAATCTAACAAACAGATCAAGGGACCAAAAACTAAGAGGACGGGTATCACAGTTGCGGAAACAGGAGCAGGAAGCTGCCATTTGGCAGTACGGAGGTGCTATGCAGAAGATTAAGGCATTGTTAAAAAGCAAATTAAGTAAGTTCCCAATAAAAATTAGTCTGTTGTATTTTATCATAAGCTTTTTCTGGATACTGTTTTCTGATAGGCTGACCCAGCTTTTGTTTACGGATAGCAAGCTTCTGCTGCTTGCAAATATGCTGAAGGGCTGGATCTATGTAATTGTAATAACCGTATTTTTATATGGTCTGCTTAATAGGGTATTGAAGCAGGTCGAAGCGGCTGAAAATAAGCTGCAAAATAATTATGATGAGTTGAAAATCAGTGAGGACCGGCTGCAAAGAGCCCAGGCAATTGCCCACGTGGGAAACTGGGAGCTGGATATCACACAACTGGATATCACACAGCAGATGCTATGGGCCTCGGAGGAAGCCTTCCATATTTTTGGGCTGGAGTATGTATCATCAATCGTACCCTTTGAGAGAGCACAGAATATGATTCATGAAAAGGACCGTCAGAGAATGGACCAGGCTCTAAGCCAGCTGATTTTAGAGAATAAGGAATATGATGAGGTATATTCCATTATAAGAAATAATGATAAACAGGAAAGAATTCTGCATTCGGTTGCAAAGCTCTGGTATAACCAGGACCGGAAACCGGTAAAGGTATTGGGAGTTATCCGGGATATCACTGAGGAGAAGCTGGCGGAGCAAAGCATAAAGCAAAACCATGAGGAACTGACCGCCCTGTATGAGGAGCTCGCGGCCTCGGATGAGGAGCTGAAGCAGCAGTATGACCAGATTCATGAATTGGCCTATAAGGACTTGGTTACCGGATTGCCCAACAGGCTAAGCCTTCAGGAAAAGGTAACGGAAATGCTTGGTGCTTCCCGGAGGATGGCATTGCTTTTTATCGATTTGGATAATTTCAAAAACATTAATGATTCCTTCGGACATTTCTTCGGAGATACGGTTTTGGCTGAAATGGGAGCACGGCTTACGGATGCGTTAGAGGAGGGAGTCTTTGTTGCAAGACTTGGCGGAGATGAATTTGCGATTGTCATTACCAGGGAGGATACTCTGGGACGGCTGAAGGAATTTGCGGGAAGGATTCTTTCAAGTCTGGTAACCAGCTTTCAGGAAGAGGATATCAGAATACATATATCGGCCAGTATCGGAATAGCGATCTATCCGGAGCATGCAGGCAGTCTACAGGAGCTGTTGAAAAGCGCGGATACTGCCATGTACGAGGCCAAAAAACAGGGTAAAAATCAGTATGTTATATTTAGTCCGTCCATGAATCAGGAACTATATGCCAAGGTGGCGATGGAGAGCAATTTAAGGGCTGCCATGGAAAATAATGAGCTGATGCTTTATTATCAGCCGATTTACTGCCTGAAAAGTAATAAGACACACGGCTTTGAGGCATTACTGCGATGGAAAAGTCCGATATACGGAATGGTTTCACCCGCAGCCTTTATTCCTCTGGCAGAGGAGACCGGTTTGATCCTGCAGCTTGGGAAATGGGTCCTGGAAAATGCATGTGCCTTTATCTCCCGGTTAAATGCATCCAGAGACGAAAAGCTGACGATCTCCGTAAATGTCTCGGTGTATCAGCTGTCGGAGGATGGTTTTGTGGAGGAGGTACTGGAGATTCTAAAGAAAAATAATCTGGATGCGAGACAGCTTACTCTGGAAATTACAGAATCTATCCTGATGGAGGATGTGGAAACGAATTTAAAGAAGATAGATACCTTAAAGAAACAGGGAATCCGTGTAGCCCTGGATGATTTCGGAACCGGCTATTCCTCCCTTACTTATTTAAAAAGGCTGCCCATTTCAATTCTGAAATTGGACAAGGCCTTTATCGACGATATTGTATTAAATAAAACTGACAATGATATCGTAAAAAGTATCATGCTGCTGGCAAAAACACTTCATTTGGCTGTGATTGCAGAAGGAGTGGAGGAAAAGGACCAGTTTGACTGTCTCGTAAAATTCGGCTGTGATATGCTTCAGGGCTATTATATCAGCAAACCTCTACCCGAAGAGGAAGCCATAAATTTATTGTAACAGGCAGAGGGCTGCTTATCATTCCAGCCATTGGTCAGCCTGATGACCTCCTAGCCCATACCAACGCGGATTATCCAGCTGCCAAAGCTCGTCGTTGATATAACCTGCGGCAGACAGCGCGTCATCAAAGCTGCCTGCCTGTATCACGTCGTCCCGAATGATTTTCATTTTCCCGTTTACAAGCTTTTGTTCTATAAAATGATAACGGCCCTCATTTGTCTCTGTATAAGACAAGCTGTTCGTAACCACGAACTCGCCGTCAATAAACTGATAAATATCCCACTCCTGGTTGCTCGCGCCCGAGCCTCCGGTGGAGTAAATACATTTTTTCTTCGGGTCAAGGGCAGGATTGCAAATATCGGCAAAGGATTCGGATTTGACAAAAGACGACGTTTCCGGGTTCCATAGCCAGCAGTCATACCATGTATTTCCATGGGCGCCGCTGAAATTATTCAAGATAATCACATCTTTATAACCGTCAAAATTTACATCTGTAACATGCAGACCCATGGTGTCCATCATTTGATTATAAACAGCGTTTCCGACCACCTGATCCAAAACAGTCTGTGAAAAGTCTGCCGAGAGAATCGGAAGACCGTTTTCGTCGTAAACCTCCAGGCCCATAACATAACCGCTCGCCCAGTCGTCCGTCGTCTGCGTCATCCCTGTAGCCACAAAACGGTATTCCGGCATATCTTCATGCAGACGGGCGTTGATTTCATAGGTCACATCCTTGTACACATCGCTGGTTAAATCCGTTAAAAGCTGTTTGTCACTGCCATCTATGTTCATGGAATAGATCATCGAGCCGGTTATCGTATAATAAATCCGGCTATCCTGGACGACGAGCCAGTCCGCGCTATCGTCGGACAGGAGTTTCCTATCGCCGCCGTCCGTATTTATGCTGTAGATTTTTCCATCATTTCCATTCTTGTAATAAATCCGGTCATCAACCACATTTATGCTTAACGCATAATCGTCGTTCAGTTTGTGCCTGGAGCTGCCGTCGGTTCTAATGGCATAAAGCTTGGAACCGTCGTTCTCATTGTTATAATAAATCCAGCCGTCCGCCACAAGCATAAGATATGGGCTGTCATCGGTCAGCTTTATTCTGTCGGTTCCATCGGTTTTTACGCTGTAGATACCCTTGATACCGCTAAGCTCACCGGAATAATAAATCCGGTCACCGGCCACATTCATATATAAGGGATTGTCTCCATTCAATTTTTTCCTGTCACTGCCGTCGGTGTTCATGCTGTAAAGCGTAAAGCCGTCATCCGTATTGCTATAATATATCCTGTCGCCGACAATATTAATATTCTCGGAATTATCGTCGTTCAGCTTTTGCTGTCCGCTGCCGTCGGTATTCATAACGTAGATATTCATCCCGTCTTTCCCGTTTTGGTAATAAATCCGGTCGCCGGATACATAGAACCATGGCGTCCAATCATTGTTAAGCTTGAGGTTATCACTGCCGTTGACATTTATACTGTAAAGTGTTCCGTTATCATAGCCGTTGGTATAATAAAGCTTTTCGCCTTGAATCGCACAATTTCCACAGTTATTTATAACCCTTGATGTGTTTACCGGGGAGCTTGACTGTGCGGTTTCTGACGTTGCAGAGAGCGCGGACGGTTCGGCATCGGTGGCTTCAATTTCCGGGGTATTAGTTACTACTTCCGCATGTTTCCCACTTTGAGTCCCGCAGCTGCTGAAACTCAGAATAGATAAGAGAACGGTAAAAATAATCACACTTTTTTTCATATTTGCTCCTTTTCAATAGGAAGCGCCGTAATCTCTCAACCTTATTGACACAGAAAAAAATGCTACAGCGCACTATAGTAAATATAGCATAGAAATGCCTTGTATTCAAGCCGTTACCGGATTAATTCAATCTTTATAACAAGCGATTGATATAAAAAATAGAGCAATAACCTATATTTTAATTGATTTGAATAACAATACTAAAATTATTATATCAATTATATTTGCATAATGCACATAATATATTCAAATATCAAAAGAAAATTATAAATTTTGTATGTCAACCGGTTGACATACAAAAAGCATGGTGCTATAATGCAATTACAACAAAGCGCAATGTTGCATGGTAAGGGTTTATCGGGGAACGGGACGGGTCATAATACAAAATAAAATCAATGGAGGAGAAAGGATGAAATCAAAAAAAATTGCGGGACTAATTGTAGCGGTAACTATGTTAACAGGGCTGCTGGCAGGCTGTGGCAGCAGCACGAATGATACCGACGGTACTAAGGTTACGGAGGGTGCGACTGCAGGGGCAGTCGAAAACGATGCCGAAGCAGATAACACCACGGAGCTTTCGGGAACTAAAATTTCTTTTCTCAACAGCAAGGGTGAAATCCAGACGGCTTTAGAGGATATGGCAGCAGCCTTTGAAGAGGAAACGGGAATCAGCGTTGAGATCATTGCCTGCGGAACCGGAGAATCCCCTTATACCAAGATCACAAGCATGTACAATTCGGGTACGGCACCTACCATGGCAATGCTGGATACGA
Source organism: Bacillota bacterium (assembly GCA_023407175.1). The sequence goes on along the minus strand of JAEYMU010000012.1, from coordinate 88,821 downwards.
CCGATGTTGTTGCATTGGCTCAGGAGCATGCACTTGATCTGTCAGAGGAAAAGTGGATCAGTGAATGCGAGAATCAATTGACTAAAATTGAGGGCAAGGTGTACAGCTTCCCGTTTTGCGTTGAGGGAAGAGGGTTAATATATAATAAGACGGCAATTGAAGAGACACTGGGAACAGATTTTGATCCTTCCACGATCAATTCCTATGATGCTTTAAAGAAGCTTTTAGAGGATTTGAGAGCGGCAGGTATGGAAAACCCGGTAGTCATTTCGAAGGAGGACTGGTCACTTGCGGCCCATCAGCTGGGCTTCATATATGATACCTATGACGGAACGACGGCCGGAAGCGCCGAGCTGATCGGCAAGCTGGAGGATGGCTCCTTAAAGGTAGAGGATTACGAGCGGTTTAACCAGTTTATGGATACCCTTGATTTACTGCTGGAATATAACATCAACAAGGTTGATCCGCTGGGAGCCTTATATGAACAGGATCCGATTTTCCTTGCTGACGGAGATGCTGCATTCTGGGCAAACGGCTGCTGGGCATGGCCGAACATAGCAGATGCCGGAGCATCTGCGGAGGATGAATATGGTTTCATTCCACTGGTATTAGGCAATGACACCTCGGATTTTGCCAATAATGGCATACAGGCCTCCGCATCAAAACAGGTAATGATAGATTCCACCAAGGCTACCGAAGCAGAGATTGCGGCAGCAAAGGAATTCATAAACTGGATTGTATATTCTGACAATGGACAGAAAATGCTGGTGGAGAATGCGGCAGTAATTCCGGCTTGCTCAAATAACGCATATTCTGCATTGGACCCGCTGGGTAAGGATATTCAAGCCAGAATGGCAGAGGGAAAAACCTATTCTTCCTCCTTTGTCGCACCTTCCGATCACTGGAGCGTATTGGGAGCTTCCATGCAAAAGTATATCGGAGGACAGTGCACAAAGACGGAGCTGGCTAAGGAAATTGACGACTACTGGACATCACAGAAATAAAAAGCTGCAACAGGGGCAGAAGAAGAGGTCTAAAAATCAATAACAGTCTTTGCGTTCATACAGGATACCGTAATAATGCAGCCGAAGCTGCGGTATCCTGTGTGAAGCAAAGCGGATAACCGGCTTTAAGACACCTTCGGTAGAAAAACTGCTCTTTAACGATATCAGACATGGATAGGGAGAAAGGATTGATATGATGGGGACCATGGGAAGAAAACCTCTGGAAAGGCTTAAGAATTTGAGTATATTTGCATTGCCGGGCTGTCTGGTATTTTGTGCAGTTGTCATACTTCCGTTTGTGTATGGATTTTATCTGACCTTATCGGATTGGAATGGAGTCAGTAACACAAAGAATATGGTTGGTTTTGCTAATTATGCAGCAGTGTTTCGGGATGCACAGTTCTGGTCCTCAATGGCACTTACTTTAAAATATGTAATCGTTTCATTGATTTTGGTCAATGCGGCAGCCTTTCTTCTGGCCTATATTCTTACGAATGGCTTGAAGGGGCAGAATTTCTTTCGTACCGGCTTTTTCACACCGAATCTGATTGGAGGCGTTGTGCTCGGATTTATCTGGCAGTTTGTATTTTCCAGGGTAATGGTAAACCTGGGAGAGCATACGGGCTGGGGCATATTTTCTACCTCCTGGCTGTCCGATCCGGATAAAGCCTTTTGGTCTTTGGTAATCGTAACAGTTTGGCAATTATCCGGTTATATGATGCTTATTTATATTGCCGGTTTTACTAGCCTGTCCTCGGATGTTCTGGAGGCGGCCAGCATAGATGGAGCCACAGGGCTCCAAAGGTTAAAGAATATTATTTTTCCGCTTATGGTGCCTTCCTTTGTCATATGTCTGTTCCTTACCCTGTCACGGGCATTCATGGTATACGATCTGAATCTGACCCTGACAGGCGGAGAACCCTATGGTTCAACCGTACTGGTGGCAATGCATGTATATAACAAGGCATTTACCTCAAGAAACTATGGGGTGGGACAGGCGGAAGCCTTGTTCCTGTTTCTGATGGTAGCCTTAATCAGCGGTATTCAGATTTATATCGGTAAGCGGAAGGAGGTAGAGGCGTAATGAATCGAGAGCCGAAGGTTGGAAGAAGTAAAAAAATACACAGTATCACTGACTTTGTGGCTGTTGCGGTCGTATTTATCCTTTATATGGTTCCCTTTCTCATGATTTTCATGAATTCCTTTAAATATAAAAGGGATATTATAAAAAATCCGCTGTCCCTGTTTACGGAAAAGGGATATACTCTGGCGAATTATGTAAAGGCCTTTGTGAAGATGGATTTTATAAAGGCCTTCGGTAATTCCCTGTTTGTAACCGGGTTAAGTACTGTACTGGTCATTCTGCTGTCTTCTATGGTGGGCTACTATTTTACGAGAGCAAAGGATACCTTTTCAAAAATATTCTTTTCTCTGATGGCGGCCTCTATGATTATACCCTTCCAGGCAATTATGATACCGCTGGTGTCAATTTACGGCGGTCACCTGAATATTCTGAACAGCAGACTGACACTTATTTTCATGCATACCGGCTTTGCCATAAGTATGTCGGTATTTATCTATCAGGGCTTTATTAAAAGCAACATTCCGATTTCCTTAGAGGAAGCGGCGTATCTGGATGGCTGCAATAAGCTGCAGACCTTCTTTCGGGTGGTCTTTCCGCTCTTAAAGCCAACCACAGCGACTCTGGTCATATTAAATGTGCTTGCCTTCTGGAATGATTATCTGCTGCCTTCCCTGGTACTTGGGAGAAAGGAGATCTATACTCTGCCGTTATCGACTTATGTGTTTTACGGAACCTATTCAGCGGATTACGGTGTAATTATGGCCGCGCTTGTCCTGACAGTTGCACCGATTTTAATTCTATATCTGTTTTTGCAAAAGCAGATTATCAGCGGGGTTGTTACCGGTGCGGTAAAATCATAGCATACCAGGAATGGAGTAAGAAGATGAAAAAGATGGAAAATAAATGCATGCTAATCACATATTCTGATTCGCTGGGCACGAACTTTAAGGAACTGTCCTGGGTGCTGGAGAAATATTTCAGTAAAGCGATTGGCGGAGTCCACCTTCTGCCCTTTTTTCCCTCCTCAGGAGACAGGGGCTTTGCTCCCGTCGATTACCGTAAGGTGGACCCGGTCTTCGGAGACTGGAGCGATGTGGAAGGGCTTGCAAAGAAATATTATCTGATGTTTGATTATATGATCAACCATATATCGGCCCAAAGTGAATATTATAAGGATTTTCTGGAAAAGAAGGAGGACTCCGCTTACAAGGATTTATTTATCCGCTATAAGGATTTCTGGGAGAAGGGAGAACCCTCCCAGGAAGAGGTAGATGCGATATATAAAAGAAAGCCGAGAGCACCGTATGTGGAGGCACATTTTGCGGATAATACCACAGAAAAGGTATGGTGTACCTTTGATGATGAGCAGATTGATATCAATTGCAGGTCGGAGGTTGCAAAGGAATTTATCAGGGATAATCTGACCGGACTTTGTGAGCATGGTGCGGCGATTATACGACTGGATGCCTTTGCCTATGCTACCAAAAAGGCGGGGACCAGCTGCTTTTTTATTGAGCCTGACGTGTGGGAGTTCTTAAGTGAGTGCGAGGCGGTGGTTCATCCCTATGGGGTCCGCTTGCTGCCGGAGATTCACGAGCATTATACAATGCAGGAGAAGCTTGCAGGGGAGGATTACTATGTATATGATTTTGCACTCCCCATGCTTTTGATCAATGCCATATATTACGGAAAGACGCAGTATTTGAAGCACTGGCTTACAATCTGTCCGAGAAAGCAGTTTACAACCCTGGATACCCATGACGGGATTGGCGTCGTAGATGTTAAGGATTTGCTGCCGGATGAGGAGATTCTAAGAACCAAGGAGGATATCTTCAAATACGGTGCCAATGTGAAGAAAAAGTACAGCTCTGCCCTGTATCATAATCTGGACATCTATCAGGTTAACTGTACCTACTATTCCGCATTGGGAGACCAGGATCAGGCCTATCTGATGGCACGGGCGGTTCAGTTTTTTGCCCCCGGAATCCCCCAGGTTTATTATGTGGGACTTCTGGCCGGTAAAAATGACCTGAAGCTTTTACAGGAAACTCAGATCGGAAGGAATATCAACAGACATTATTATTCTCTGGAGGAAATAGAAGAGGAGACGAAACGTCCGGTGGTGCAAGAGCTGCTGAAGCTGATGGAATTTCGCAACACACATCCGGCCTTTGGAGGCAGCTTTGAAGTAGAGGAATGCGGGGACAGTGAGCTCTACATAGTCAGAAGCTGCGGGGAGCACAGGGCGGAGCTATTTGTGGATTTTGCCAAAAAGCTGATGCGGATATCCTATTCCGAGAACGGCAGCAGGAAGAAGCTTGAGGTTGGCTGCGGCTTTTAGAAAAATCAGAGTATGAGAGCGGGGAGTTTTATGACGAGGGAAATGAAGGTAGAGGCGGATTATTTATATCTGCCGATCTGTGTGGAAAAGGAAGAAAGATTATTCGAGATATTTTATACGGATGAAACCAACAGGTTGATAAAGCTGATGGAATTCCTGCTGCCGGTGGAAGATACCGGCAGCGTTTATTCCTATGATTATTATGCCCGTTTTCCGGTAAAGCAATTTACCGATAAAACCCTAACCCTGAAGGGAGATGTCCCGGAGGCTTTTATGAAGGAGGTTATCATTGCCCCCTTTATGGAATATGAGCCTTTGGGACGCCCTTCTGCCCATTATACGGCACCGCGGGGGTGGATCAATGATCCCAACGGCCTGGTTTATCAGGAGGGATACTATCATTTATATTATCAATATAATCCCTGCAATACAAAATGGAATAATATGAGCTGGGGTCATGCGGTCAGTAAGGACCTCCTTCACTGGGAGGACAGGGATATCGTTCTTACTCCGGATGAGGATGGAACGATTTTTTCCGGAAGTGCAATAATAAATGAAAGGGGCATGCTTGGACTTCCCAAGAATGCCCTCCTCTATTATTATACTGCGGCAGGAGGGGAAAATCACTGGGGAAAGGGGAAGCACTTTATCCAGAAGCTGGCTTATAGCCTTGACAATGGGGATACCTTAATAAAAACGGACCTGGGAAAGCTTGAGCGTATCTGTAAGGAGAACCGGGACCCCAAGGTGCTCTGGCATGAAGAAAGTCAGGCCTATATCATGTGTCTTTGGCTGGAAGAGAACGATTTCGCAATTCTTCGCTCCGGTGATCTGCAGGAATGGAGCATGACCGACAAACTGACCCTTAAGGAGGCCTGGGAATGTCCGGAGCTGATGAGAGTTCCCACAGAGGATGGAGGCAGTCAATGGGTTTTCTGGAGTGCGGACGGCTTCTATTACTGGGGGGAATTTGACGGGTACCGCTTTCATACCGATGGAGTAAAACACAATGCCTATATCAACAGGCTGTCCTATGCAGCACAGAGCTATTCCGGGTTAAAGGACAGGGTGGTTATGATTCCCTGGATACGAAGCAGACGGGAGGGGCGGTCGTATCAGGGGGCTATGGGGCTGCCCAGAGAGCTGTCCGTGGTATCCTGTCAGGGAGAACGCTATCTGGCACAGCAGCCCATCAGGGAGTTAAGAGAAAGCAGTAAGCTGATTTACCGTAAAGAGGATAAGGAACAGGCGAAGCATTATGTGCTGGAACAACAGGAAAAAGCGGCGATTGTACTGGATATGGTACTAAGCCCCGGTGTAAAGAAGGCTGTGTGGAATATAAACCAAACAATGCTCAGCTATGATGCAGAGGGAGGGCTTCTTCAAATCGGGGAGGAAAGCTATGACCTGGGAAAAGAAATAATGGATTTTTCCTTTTTATTGGATACAGACCTCTTTGAAGTAACAGCAAATCATGGTATAATTTTAGGCGTATTTGAATTGGAGAAGGCAGAGCCTATGCTTGAAACCGATACAGGACAGTTCGAGAGCCTTGAGGTATATCGGATTGATTGAAATAAAAGTATTCAATAATTGAATGGAGGATAAGGAAGTGGCAACTTTAAAAGATGTGGCAAAGGAAACCGGACTGACTCTTAGTACGGTTTCAAGAGTACTGAACAACCGGGGATATATCAGTGAGGAAACAAGGCAGAATGTATATGCCGCAATGAAAAAGCTCAACTATCACCCCAATGAAGTAGCGCGTTCCTTGTCTAAGCAATCTACGAATACCATCGGGGTTATCGTTCCGCACATCAGGCATCCTTATTTTGCGGAGCTGATCAGCAATCTGGAGAATCAGGCATACCATAAGAAGCACAAAATTCTTCTATTTAATTCAAAGGAAAAGAATGAAAAGGAAAGAGAATATATTGAGATGTGCTCCAGTAACCGTGTCTCCGGGATTATTCTATGCAGCGGAACCGTTACGGTGGAGGAATTCAGGGGTCTGAATGTTCCCTTGATCACAATCGAGCGTTATCTTGAAAACGGAACCGCATCTGTGGAGTGTGATAATTTGCAGGGCGGACGTCTGGCGGCAAAGCACCTGATCGAGGCCGGCTGCCGGAATTTGCTTCACTTTAGCGGAGTAAATGAGACTGCCATGCCGGCGGACAGCAGAGCAACGGGCTTTCGGGAGGCCTGCCTGGCAGGCAGGGTAAATTGCAAGGAGTTCACTACCAGCACCCTTCAATATAATAATTTGGAATATTATGATTTTATTGAAAAAACATTGCGGGAAAATCCCCAGACAGACGGTGTATTTGCCAGCAGCGACTTAATCGCGGCCCAAATTATACAGGTCTGTGCAAAGCTTGGCATAAAGATACCTGAGCAGTTGAAGATCGTAGGCTTTGATGATGTATATATTGCCTCCCTGACGGCACCCCGGATTACGACCATACACCAGCCGGTTAAGGAAATGGCTGAGATGGCAATTGAGCTTCTGATTGCGGCAAATGAAGGGAAAATCGTACCCAGCAGAACCATACTTCCGGTCAGTCTGGTGAAGAGGGAAACCACGTAAAGAGTTATTTGCCAGGCTTCCAGCCGGCATGAAGGATATATGCTTGCAAAGCAGTAAATGTTTATATTAGCTGAACGATTGAAGGGAAGAAGAGGAAAGGCTGTGGAAAAGAAATTTGATGTTGTGGCCCTGGGAGAATTACTGATTGATTTTACGGAGAATGGACTTAGTGAGCAGGGGAATACCCTCTATGAAGCAAATCCCGGCGGTGCGCCCTGCAATGTGCTTGCTATGCTGAACCGGTTCGGGCATAGGACTGCCTTTGTGGGAAAGGTGGGAGATGATATCTTCGGGCATCAGTTAAAGAATACCCTGGAGGAAATGCTGATTGATACCGGGAATCTTCTTATAGACAAGGAGGTAAGAACCACTCTGGCCTTTGTGAAAACAATGGAAGGAGGAGACAGGGACTTTTCTTTTTACCGTAATCCTGGGGCGGATATGATGCTTACACAGGAGGAAATAAATGAAGATTTGCTTTCGGATACCAGAATATTTCATTTCGGAACACTGTCCATGACCCATGAAAAGGTGAGAAGGGCAACCAGGTATGCAATCAGACTTGCCAAGGAACAGGGAGCGTATATTTCCTTTGATCCTAATTTGAGAGAGCCCCTGTGGTCCTCCCTGGAGGAGGCGAAGGAGCAGGTCCGCTATGGACTTAGCCGGTGCGATATCCTTAAGATAGCTGATAACGAGATAAGATGGCTTACGGGTCTTTCAGATGAAACGGAGGGTATCCGTAGCGTTTGGAAGGAATATAAGATTCCGCTAATCTTACTATCTTTGGGCAGGAACGGAAGCAGAGCGTATTATCATGGTGAGATGGTAGAGGCGGAGGCCTTCTTACAGGAAACCACGGTAGAGACCACCGGTGCCGGTGATACCTTCGGAGGGTGCTGCCTGCATTATGTCCTGGAATATGGCCTGGAGAATTTAAACCGGGAGCGGTTGAAGGAGATGCTGACCTTTGCGAATGCGGCGGCCTCCATCATTACCACGAGAAAGGGTGCACTGCGTGTTATGCCGGAGATCCGGGAGGTAATGGAATTCCTGGCTGTGAGAAATGTAAAAGCAAGGTAAATTCGTTGTTGGATAAAATTTGATTTATTTCAAATAGATTTTACAAAGACTTTACAGGAATGAGATAGCCGTCTGCTGGATTTTTATATAAGCTTATGGTGTAAGGAGTGAAGAGAAGAGACGAATGAAGAACATAACATTTGAACAGATTAAAGCGTGTGAAGAGATTAATATGTACATTGAGAAGGGTGATTCGGTCTTGGGGGTGCTAGGCTATACGGAGCACTCCAAAGCACATGCGATGAAGGTTGCCACAACGGCAGCAACGATTTTAAAACAGCTGGGATATCAGGAGCATATCATCGAGCTGGCCAAGATAACCGGCTATATGCATGATATCGGCAATTGCGTCAACAGGGAGGACCATGCGCACAGCGGAGCAATTATAGCTTTTCAGATACTGAAGAGCATGGACATGAATCCGGAGGATATAGCCACCATTGTGGCTGCCATCGGTAATCATGATGAAAAGACAGGAACTGCGGTGGATGCCGTATCGGCGGCAGTTATTCTTGCGGATAAGACGGATGTAAGGCGCAACCGGGTAAGAAATCAGAAGAAGTCCACCTTTGACATTCACGACAGGGTTAATTATGCAGCCGTGACCTCGGAGCTGGATATTAATCTGGAGAATAATACAATACATCTGGGAATTGAACTGGATGATAAGATGTGTTCGGTTATGGATTATTTTGAGATCTTCCTGCAGCGAATGCTGATGTGTAAAAGAGCGGCTGAATTCTTCCATATGAAGTTCAAGCTGACAGCCAACGGAAGTAAGGTATGCTAGTACCCATATGTATTTTATGAGAGAGACCCCCGAAGCTTGTTTTTATAGCTGCGGAGGTCTGATTTTTATGTTGGACTATTTGTTTAAAAGCGGATATCAGATACTATGCTATTCCTGTTTGTTTTTTCTGGTCAGGCTCTCCTGCAAATCAATCAGGGCCGGAATGACAATTGGCAGCATGACTGTACTCAACAGCATCAGACCAATGACAACACAGATGGCCAGCTCCATTAAAATGATCAGATTCGAAGGATACAGGGTGGCAAAGGTTCCGGATAGAATGATTGCGGCTGACAATACCACTCCGCCTACATTTTTTGCCGCCATTACAATGGCTTCCTTCGAGGACAGATGGGGATATTCGCGGAAACGCTCCATCAGGAATATGCTGTAATCCACACCAAGGGTTGCTATCATGACAAAGGAGAAGAAGGGCACATTCCAGGCCATGCCGTTAGGATTGTCGAAGAGCAGGCCGGAGATCCATGCCGTGGCCGAAAGTGCGGTATAATACGCTGCGATCAGTGAGCCTATGATGAATACCGGTATCCAGAAGGAGCGGGTAACGATAATCAACAGGAGGAAGATGGACAACAGCACGATAATCTGGGTAAAGACAATATCGTGGGAGGCCATATCACTCATATCCTTTGAAAATGCAGTAGTACCCGCAAAGCCATATTCTGCCCCGGACAGGGAGGTGCCCTCCAGCTGACTGGCGACTACCTCCTTAAGCTTATCCATTTCCTTAATCGAAGCATCGGAATAGGGCTCAGTATCCAGTGTAATGGTCAGTTTGGCATAGGTGCGGTCCGCTGACATATAGGCATTCAGCATCTTACTAATATCCTCTCCTTGCAGCGCTTCCTCCGGGATATAGAAGGTCTTTGCGGCCGCAAGCTCTGTCAGGAAGGTATTGCCTTGATCAATTCCGCTTACGATTTTGTCAAGACCGTCCTTGCCTGCGCTGATACCATCCTTAAGGTCACCAAGGCCGCTGCCAAGAGAGCTTAAATTTGTATTCAGGGTATCCACGCCGGCTTTCACCTGGCTGGCTCCATCAGAAAGCTCTGTCATATGGTCGATAATCTGCTGCTGACCCTGACTGCCCTGCACCAAACCGTCGGAAAGGGCAGCCGCACCGGCTTCCAGCTGTGCAAGCCCCTGAACAAGCTCCGAGGAGGGACCGGTGCTTTCGATGACCGAGGCAAGAGCTGCGCTAATCTGGTCAAGGCCCGCGGTGAGAGTAGCATAATTGGTATTCGCCTCTGTCATACCCAGGGAGAGCTGTTCGAAGGCCTGGGACAGATTTCCAAGGTATGCCTTAAGGGTGGCAACATCCGTATCATTCGGGAGCTTAGCTTCAATATTGTTAAGGCTAAGCTCCATTGCCTGCTCGAGCTGCTTTAGCTGGTCGATGGTGGAGGAAATCGTCTGGTATCCCTGACCGAGGCTCTGGTAGCCGCTTTTTATCTGATCAAAATTATCGGAGATCGTCTGTACCCCCTGATTTAAACCGGCCAGACCGGCTTTTAGCTGTGAAATTCCCTCCCCCAGGGAGGTGGCACCGTCCGCGCCCTGACTGATTCCCTCCTCCACAGCCTTAAGGCCTGAGGTAATAGCTGATAGACCGTCTGCCAGATCACCGGTTCCGGTAGAAAGCTCGCCAAGCTGCGAGAAATCGGGAACAGCCAGGCTGCTTTCGATGGTTGCCAGTCCGTCACTTACCTTTGAGATGCCGTCATTTGCGTCGCTTAAGCCATCGGTAACTGTACCAAGCTGCTTATCTGTATACAAATCCTCCAGCTGCTCTCCCTTTGGTTGTGTGGGTCCGGCCACGGAGGCTACACCATCCAGGGATTTTAAGGTTTGTGTCAGGGAATCCAGCACGGAAAGAGCATCATTATTCGCCATTCCTTCAGCATTTTTAATGACAAGGGTGACCGGCATGGCCTTACCCTCACCGAATTTCTCCGCAATGATATGGAAGCCCTTCACGGAAGGAGTATCCGAGGGCATATCTGCCATACTGTCGAAGGACAGCTTGGTGGAATTGAAGATAATGATCGGCGTTAAAATAGCTCCTACAATCAGCAGCGAGAGAATCGGGTGCCTCACGCTGGCAGAGGTTGTTTTTGCCCAGAAGGCGCTTTCCTTGTGGCCTGCCGAGGTTTTTGACGGCCAGAACAGCCTGCCGCCAAGGAGCTTCATGAATACCGGCGTCAGAGTAAGCAGTTCTATAATCAATATGGCAATTCCAATGGCAACGGCATTGGCGGAACGGTATACCGGGAACTGTACAAAGCTTAAGCTGAGGAAACCGATGAATACGGTCAGACCGCTGTATAGAATTGTCTTTCCGGCGGTACGAAGGCTTTTTACCACGGCTTCATCTACGGACAGGCCATGGGACAATTCCTCCTTAAAACGGTTAAGCATCAGAATATGATAGTCAGTTCCGATACCGAATAGTACAAGTATGATGAACATCTGCGTAAAGTTTGTGATTGGGAAACCAAAGAGCAGGTTCAATATTCCGACCACACCCATGGAGCAGAAATAGGAGATACCCACAGCCAGCAGTGAGGCCAAGGGAGTAATTACCGACCGGAACATTAAAACCAGTACAAGTAAAATAAAGATTATGGTAATAACCGCACTTTTTTCGATGCCTTCGCTTACGGTATTCATATAGTCATTACCGATGGCGGCTTCTCCGGTTATGTAATGTGCTACGGTAACATTTTTTACTGACTCTTCAAAGGCTTCTATGACCGCACTTCTGTCACGGTCCCCCTGTTCATAGGTGATTTGGACAAGTACAGCCGAGCCATCCTCCGAAACCAGCTGATCCTTAGCCTCCGGCGTGCCGAAGGGGTCAATGATACTGGTGATTCCAAGCTCCTGTTCCTTACCGGTTAAGTTATTTACACCCTCTTCAATGCTGTCCATTCCAGCCTCTGATATTTTATTATCATCGTAGAAGACCAGAATCAGACTGTCTCCGCTGCCCTGACTCATTTGCTCCAACATTTCTGTGGCAATTTTGGAGGGAGAATCCTCTTTTAGCGTTGCCTCGCCTCCACTGCCCAGAATACTTTTGATATTCGGCTGGTGAAGGACGAAGAATGCAGTTATGGCTATCCATACCGCAAGGATAATATAACGGTATCGAATTACTCTGTGCATAATAGTTCCTCCTTTATGGGTTATATGATTTTGTCAATTTGTACAAGCGTTTATTATAAAACACTTGTATATTATCCAACGCAATTGTATTGTAGTATAAGGAAGGAATGGATATCAACCAATAAAAGGCAGTGGTTTTGTTTGATAATCAACAGATGTTTTTACTTTGTAGATAAGTTTATAAAAATTTAAGGAGGGTAAGATATGTCAGAACCAAGCGGTGACCGCCGCGTCCGTAGAACAAAAAAGCTGCTTATGCGCAGCCTTACAAAGCTGATGACGGAGAAGAAGATAAATAAGATAACTGTAACGGAATTGACAGAGCTGGCAGATGTGAACCGGTCTACCTTTTATCTTTATTATAAGGATATCTATGATATGATAGACAAGATTGAGACAGAGATGTTTGAGGAATTCAATCTTCAACTGAAGAAGCTTTATATTTCAGACCCGAACCGGGAGAACACACTGTCCTTCTTTGTCTTCGTATTCGAGTTTGTCCGGGAGAATGCGGATATTTGCAAAATCCTGCTGGGACAGGACGGTGATTACACCTTTTTAAACAAATTTAAGGAAGCAATCATGGAATCCCAGCCGCCGAATATGAATAAGCTGGATCAAACCGCAAACCGATATTTTATGCCCTTTGCTGTCTCGGGCTGCATTGGGGCAATCCAGCAGTGGCTTCAGGAGGATATGGTATCCCCTCCCAGGGAGATTGCCGAATTTATTATCGGTTTAATCATGAATGGGTTGAAATGTTATAATATTGACCTGTAACCGCTCCTGCGGTGGAAGTTTGAAAGTAAAGGACACTTTCAAACTATTTATTGATGCAGTATCACAAGCAAGCTTGTGATATGCAGGGGTATAAGTTTGAAAGAAAACCACTTTCAAACTATTTATTAAAGCAGTATCACATGCAAGCTTGTAATATGCACGGGTGGAAGTTTGAAAGACGGAGTGTTATAATAGAAAGTAAGAAGACAGAGGATAATAGAAAAAGGAGTTGTATAGCCGGATGGAAGAAAAACCGATTGTTGCAATTATGTATGATTTTGATAATACACTTTCGCCAAAGGACATGCAGGAGTATGCTTTTATCCCCGGAATCGGGATGGAATCCGCTGACTTTTGGAAAAAATGCAATATTTTGATGCATGAGAAGAATATGGACCAGATTTTGGCCTATATGTATGTGATGCTGCAAGAGGCAGAGGGCAAGATGCTGTTGAACCGGACAGAATTCAATAAGCTGGGCAGCAGTGTAAAGTTGTTTGACGGTGTTAAAACCTGGTTTACCAGAGTGAATACCTACGGAGAGAAGCTGGGGATGCATGTCGAGCATTACATCATATCCTCAGGACTAAAGGAGATCATAGAAGGAACTCCGATTGCCTCGGAGTTCACAAGGATTTATGCGGCGGAATTTTGCTACAATGAAAAAAATGTGCCGGTTTGGCCTGCCATGGCAGTGAACTATACCAGTAAGACACAGTTTTTATTCCGCATTAATAAGGGAGTTCTTGATGTAACAGAGCATACCGGTTTGAATGAATATACCCCTGAAAATAAGCGCAGGGTACCCTTTCGCAATATGATCTATCTTGGGGATGGGTTGACCGATGTGCCCTGTATGAAGCTGGTTAAGGTAAACGGCGGACACTCCATCGCCGTATTCCAGAATGACAGCCGGATCGCCTGTGATATGATAAAGCAGGGCAGGGTTGATTTTATCGCACCCGCAGACTATTCGAAAAGCAGTAAACTGGAACAGGTGGTGTTTGCCGTTCTGGAGCAGATCAAGACAGCCAATAAGCTGGTAAGACAGCATCTTGAGGATTCCGAGCTGGCAGAAAGAAATTGATATGCCTGCCATTTATGTAAAATAATCCTCTGCGGCATAGTAGCCAAAGCGATAGAGCTGCTGATAAGTACTGTCCCCCGTTGTAATGTTAAAATCCAAAGCTGAGATATTCATAGTATCGATACTGATGGAACGGATTTGATCTAAAGTGCTTTCTCTGTAATCCTCCTGCTGGATATAGCCTGAGGCCAGGGCCAGCCGTGTGATATAATCTAAGAGATTATTAATTTCCTTTGGCTGGCTTGCGGAAAGAAAGCGGATGCCCAACGATTCCATATTGGCTCCGTCTACCAGCTTGGGGTTATATCGATAGGAGTCAAACAGACGGATCGGATAATTGTTCATCAGACCGCCGTCACAGAAAACATTGGTCAGTGAATTGCCTGTAATCTTCGGGTCTTTTAGCATAACTGCCTCAAAAAATAACGGAATAGACATAGATATCCGTATCGCCTGGGCTACCTCCATCGTTGGGGTTGTATCATAGGAGAAAACCTGGCTGGTACCGGTGGTTAGGTTGGAACCGATTACATACAGGTCGTAAAAGGAGCGGTTATTTTTATGAAGGGATGGATTTTGAAAATCCTGGAAGGTATAGGGCGGAAGCTTTTTTTGATTGAACTGCTCCTTTATTACTCCTCTGATCCAGTGGTAAAAATAGCTGGAGGAAAACCAGCCATAGCTTGTGGCCAGCCGGTAAAGACTGTTCAAATCGCCGAAAACCGTTTCCAGGGTCTGATTGATTTCCTCCGGCAGGATAAAACCTAAACTAGCCTCTGTCTTACTGATGACCTTACGGTAATCCAGGCTGTCAGCAATTCCTTTGATTTCCTCAAAGGAAAGCTGAAAGGAGGTTATACAGGCAGCTATGGCACCTGCGGAGGTTCCGGCCGTTCGTTTTACATGATTCATAAGATTATTTTGATATAGGTAATCGAGGGCACCGAGATAGGAGATTCCCAGGATTCCTCCTCCGGAAAAGATAAGGTTGCTGATATTTCTGTTCATAGGCATCCATAATCCTTTTTTCTAAAGAATATGTGGAGCCGGGAAGGGTTATGACATAGATAAAATAGGATAAAAACAGAAGATAAACAGAATAGATGAAGAAAAAGCGGAAGGGTGTAAATATGAAAAAATTATATAGAATGCTTTTATGTGTTCCGGTCATAATATTGCTGGCTGCCTGTTCAGGAAAGAATGGGACAGAGCAGGTCAAAACAGAGGATGACAGCACGGTATCCGTAACTTTGTTCGATGCATTGCCCACAGAGAGTCTGCCGTCTATAGCCCCTACCATCAGTCCGACCCCGGAGGTACAAAAAGTGTCACAGATTCCTACGAAAGCTCCTACAGGGGCAGTAGTTGATGCAACGGAAAAAGAGGAGCATTCCAAGTATACCGTCGTGATTGATGCGGGTCATCAAAAGCATGGCAATTATGAGGACGAACCGATCGGACCAGGTGCGAAGACAACAAAGGCGAAGGTATCCTCCGGTACCCAGGGAAAGTATACCGGAATACCGGAATATGAGGTAAACCTGGAGGTATCCCTAAAGCTTCGGGACATACTGGTGGAGAAGGGATATCAGGTAATTATGATACGGGAGACAAATGATGTGAACATCAGTAATGCCGAGCGGGCCGAAGTTGCAAATGATAACGAGGCGGATGTATTTGTCCGGATACACTGTAACGGCTCTGAGGATTCTTCCGTGAATGGTATCCTCACCCTATGCCCTACCAAAAATAATCCTTACTGCAGTGAGATTTATAAGGAGAGCAGAAGCCTGTCGGATATTTTGCTTAAGAACCTGTGCGATATCACCGGAGCAAAGAATAAAGGGGTCACAGAGACCGATACGATGAGCGGAATTAACTGGTGCAAGGTGCCGGTCACCATCGTTGAGATGGGCTATATGACCAATAAGAAGGAAGATTATAAACTGACAGATTCACAGTATCAGGACACCTTAGCCCAGGGACTTGCGAACGGGATTGAAGAATATCTTGTTACGGAACAGTAACTTCGGTTTTTATGCTGTTTGATGACAGCTTTGGCTGTAAAATTTGATTCATAGAATATGAGGAGGAACGATTATGTTAAAAGGAATACCGCAGATTCTTTCACCTGAGCTTTTAAAGGTATTATGTGAGATGGGACACAGTGACAGGCTGGTAATATCCGACGGCAATTTTCCGGCCCAGTCCATGGGAAAGGACGCTATCGTGATCCGCTGTGACGGACATGGCGTACCAGAGCTGTTGGACGCTATCTTAAAGCTTTTTCCGCTGGATACCTATGTAGAGCATCCAGTAAATCTGATGGAGGTCATGCCTGGAGACCCGGTGGAAACACCAATCTGGGATACCTATAAGGAAATTGTTGCAAAATATGATAAGCGGGGTGCGAAAGCGATAGGAAAGATAGAACGCTTTGATTTCTATGACAGTGCAAAAACCGCGTATGCAATCATTGCAACCGGTGAGAAAGCCCTCTATGCCAATATTATGCTGCAAAAGGGTGTCGTAGTGGAATAGGGGCATTAAAATTTTGCCGCTTGACTAATATTTCTATCCTGCCTATAATTTTCTATATTAAGGACAAGGCGGTGAAGACATATGAATAAAATTTGCTTTTTTGATACAAAGCCCTACGATAAAACCTGGTTCGAGGCTTTGAAAGAGCAATATCAAGTGGAGATAGAATATTTTGAAAATAAGCTTAGCCCGAAAACAGCCTTTATGGCAAAGGGCTATGAAGCGGTGGTTGCCTTTGTGAATGACACAATTGATGGTGAGACAATCGATATCCTGTATGAGAATGGAGTAAAGCTGATTGCCATGCGCTGTGCCGGCTATAACAACGTGGATTTTAAAACTGCCTACAATAAAATCCATGTCGTGAGAGTACCGGCTTATTCCCCCTATGCGATTGCGGAACATGCAATGGCACTGCTTTTAACGCTCAACCGAAAGATACACAGGGCGTATTCCAGAACCAGAGATTTTAATTTCAGCTTAAATGGCCTGGTTGGCTTTGATTTGCACGGAAAGACCATGGGTGTTATAGGAACCGGTAAGATCGGACGTATTTTTATTGATATCTGCAAGGGCTTTGGGTTGAAGGTACTTGCCTATGATCCCTATCCGCTTAAGGATACGGATATCAGGTACACGTCCCTGGAGGAGCTGTGCAGGGAGGCGGATATCATTTCATTGCATTGCCCTTTGTCAAAGGATACCTTTCATATGATCAACCGGGACACGATAGAAATGATGAAAAAGGGTGTTTACCTGATTAATACCTCGAGGGGTGCATTAATTAATAGCGAGGATTTATTGGAGGGATTAAAGGCGGAGAAAATCGGCGGAGCATGTCTGGATGTATATGAGGAGGAAACAGAGCTGTTTTATGAGGATATGTCCTACTCCATCATCCAGGATGATATATTAGCCAGGATTATATCGATGCCCAATGTCATCGTCACCTCCCATCAGGCCTTTCTGACCAGGGAAGCCCTCCATAATATTGCAGAAACCACTCTGTCAAATTGCCGCGAATTTTTTGATGGAACAGCACTGACCAATGAAGTCTGTTATCAATGCAGCAAGGGAGAGGCCTGTCCCAAGGTTAAGGGGCAGAACTGCTTCTGACAGCTGTAAACAAAGCAATGAAGAGCGAGGGAAATGCTTAATAAAAATAAGTGTAAGGTTTAATAATAAAAAGCGGAAGTGCATAAATCAGGAGGCAACAATGGAGATTAAGAAAATTACAGAGGAAAGCTATAAGCAGTATGGAAGAGTATTCACAGAATATAAGGTGACAGAGCTGATTTCTGCACTGGAGAAGACAGAGGCACCTACGGCTTCGGTAGTCTATGTTCCTTCCGTAGAAGAATTCGAGGCATTGCCCGACGCAAAAATAATATGTGAAAGCTTCTTTGGAGAGCTTCCTGCCCAGATCGGCTATTGCAACGGAACCAACAATAAGCTGAATGCAGTTGAATACCACCGCAGCTCCGAATTGGGAGTGGCGGCAACCGATTTGATCCTACTGCTTGGCAGGCAGCAGGATATAACGGAGGATTACACCTATGACAGCAGTAGGATAGAAGCCTTTTTTGTACCCGCGGGAACGGTGTATGAGATGTATGCCACTACCCTGCATTATGCACCCTGCAGCTTTGAAGGAAAACCCTTCCGTAATATCGTGATATTACCCCGGGATACCAATACCGAGCTGGAAAAGCATGGGATAGCTTCAAGGGAGGACAAGCTGATCACAGCTAAGAATAAATGGCTGATTGCACATAAGGATGCTGAAATTGCAGGAGCCTTTGTTGGTATCACAGGAGAGAATATTACAATTTAATTATAGGACCGGCAGAAGGAGCAATGGCTCCGACTGCCGGTTTATTCGTATAAGGGGTACAGCTTGCACGGCAGGAAATATAGGTAATTGGACTTGGTTTGTAGATTTTAATTGGAATTTAGGACAAAAAATAGTAAGATAAAAGAGTGCAAACAAAAAGCTATACCAATGTGGTCTGGCACACCTGGAGGTTGGTCAGTATGAGTGATTTTGAAGATATTTATGATCATTCCATCAAAGCATCGCGTACTCTGATAGAGGATATCCGATTTAGCAGAAACTTAAATTATGACTATATCCGGACAGCCTCAGATAAAATCTGTAATTATTTGAATATTAATATTGATATATTGACTCTGCTGCTTAGTGTCGGGGATAGGAGCCTGTATGTATATTCCCATCCGGTTAAGGTTGCTTTCATATCCTTTGTCATCGGCAAGTGGATGGGGATGGAGAGCTCGGAGCTTTCCCGGCTGGTATGTACCGGTATGGTACATGATATTGGCAAGGCGAAGATCAGGGACAGCATCTTAAACAAACCAGATAAGCTGACGAATGAGGAACGGCAAATCATTCGGAATCATCCTGTTATGGGCTACCGCCTGCTGGCAGGGCTTGGTGTGCTGGATAAGGATATCCTGTTAGGGGTATTGTCACATCATGAGCGGCAGGACGGTTCAGGCTATCCCAGAAGGCAGAAGGGGGATCAGATCCATAAATTTGGCAAAATCATAGCGATTGCGGATATTTATGATGCCATGACTTCGCGTAGGCCGTATCAGGACAAATCCACACCCTTTAAGGCAATTGAAGAAATCCAGGCGCTAAGCTTTGGCTTTCTGGATCCATTGATCTGCCAGGTTTTTTTGAATAATATCATTAATTTTTATTATGGTAAGACAGTACGTTTGAACAATGATTTGGTCGGGGAGATCGTTTATGTGAATCCAGAGGAAATGACAAGACCCTTAATCCATTGTGAGGATGAATATATTAATTTGACCCAGGAGAGAGATCTGAAAATTATAGAGCTTTTATAAAATGATGAAAGCACTTTTGCCGCTTTCATTATAAAATAGTACAGGTACATAGAGGAAACAATAAGCTATCCTGCTTGCAGGCCAAAGGACTTTATGAGTTCGAGGGCTAAAAGCAGCATAGCTTATTTTTATTTCAATTTTACTAAATTTTAACTAAAAATTTGAATGTTGCAGATAGTGGATTTTACATAACTGCTGATATATTGGAATTGGTATATAAATCCGCAAATCAGTAAAGGAGAAAATTGAAATGAAAAAGTTTATGAAAAGACTATTGACATCAATTTTGGTACTTGTAGTATTGGTGTCATCCGTAGCAGCAATCAATGCCGGTACAAGCGCAAATGCATCCGGCACGAATAGCTCTGCATTTACAAAAGTTGTGAAAGCAAAGGGTACAAGCGCTCCGAAGTATATTTTCCTGTTTATCGGTGATGGTATGAGCTATCCCCAGGTTCAGGCAACCTCCTACTACCTTGGTGCGGTAGCGACGGGCGGCGGAGTGGCAAGCGATAAGTTAAGCTTTATGAATTTCCCGGTTGCAGGCTCTGCACAGACCTTTGACAGTACCTCCTTTTGCCCTGACTCGGCATCAACGGCAACCTCCATATCAACCGGCTTCAAAACCTACAGCGGTGTTATCAATATGGATACCTCTTTAACCACCAAATATGAAACAATTGCAGAAAAGTTAAAGAAGCAGCTTGGTTATAAGATTGGAATTATATCCTCCGTTAATTTAAATCATGCAACTCCGGCAGCCTTCTATGCACACCAGGCCACCAGAAGCAATTATTATGAAATTGGTGTGGAGCTGGTTGAAAGCGGCTTTGATTATTTTGCGGGCGGCGCATTGCTGGCTCCCACCGGCAGCAAGAAGGATCATGTAAGCATTTATGATTTGGCGAAGGACTCCGGTTATAAGGTCATCACTACCCAGGCGGGAGCAGAAGGGCTTACCAAATCGGACGGAAAGGCAATTGTTATAGCGCAGACCCTGGCAGACTCTGATTCCATGTCCTATCAGATTGACGCAAAGAAGGATGAATGGAAGCTCGCAGATTATGTGGAGAAGGGGATTGAGGTACTTGACGGAAACAGCGGTTTTTTTATGATGGTAGAGGGCGGAAAAATCGACTGGGCCTGTCATGCGAATGATGCCGCATCAACCATTCAGGATACGGTAGCCTTAAGTAATGCGGTTGATGTCGCAATTGAATTCTATAACAAGCATCCGGAGGAGACTCTGATCCTGGTAACCGGAGATCATGAGACAGGCGGCCTGACCATCGGTTTTGCCGGCACCGATTATAATACATATCTGACCAACATCTCCAATCAGAAAATATCCTATGCAAAATTTGATTCGGAATATGTAACAAAGTATAAGGCCAATAATACAAAGTTCTCTGCTGTTTTAAGTGATATTCAGACAAACTTCGGCCTGGTGCCGGAAAATAAAGCATCCTCGGCAGCTTCACCCAAGCTGGTACTGACAGATTATGAGTACAAGGAATTATTGAATGCTTATTATATGACGATGAATGAGGTAAAGCAGCTTACACAGGAGGAATATGTATTGTATGGTTCCTATGAGCCTTTGACGGTGACCATATGCCATATTCTGAACAATAAATCAGGTATCTCTTTCAGCTCCTATGCCCATACAGGACTTCCGGTTCCGGTATATGCCATTGGCAACGGTGCCGAGTTATTCGACGGATATTATGACAATACAAATATATACGCAAATCTTGCAAGCCTGACCTCGGTTAAATAGACGGCAATTTAACAAAAGCAGTTATTATTCATAAGTTTTGATATCCCTGCATTTCCATCTGGAAGATACTCCAGATGGTTTGCGGGGATATTGCAGTATAAACATTAACAAAAGCCGGGAAGCTGCGGTGCCATGGAGGTAACAATGAGTGTAAGTATTGGTAACAGGTTAAGGGCCGATTTGCCGATTCTGTTCAGTCTGGTAATGCTGGCAATCCTTATTTTTATCCCTACAGGATATGAGGATGCCATTATTTATAAGGGGACTGACCGTACAGTCGCAAAGGTTTTAGAAACAGATAACAGCAGGCTGATAAGCACAGGCTTGATTAAATCCGGTGAACAAAGATGTAAGATAAAGCTGCTGGGGGGCCGTTTTAAGGGCCAGGAAACGGATGGTATTAATATGCTGAATGGTTCTCTTGAGCAGGATAAGCTGTTTGAGGAGGGGGACCGTGTTCTGGTGGTGATCAGCTATCAGGAGGATGAAATCTTATCGGTGAATATGATCGACCATTACAGGCTGAACAAGGAAATCCTGCTGGTCGGTATCTTCGCTGTTCTATTTATATTATTTGCAGGTAAAATAGGAGTCCGTTCCCTGCTTTCCTTTGCAATTACAGTTATGATGATATGGAAGGTATTGGTGCCCGGGTATCTGAGCGGATATAATCCGGTTATATTTGGACTGATTATTGTAACGGTATTGACCATAACCAATATGGTCATGGTATATGGATTTGACCGGCAGGCGCTTGCCTCCATCTCAGGCTCACTGCTGGGAACTGCGGCTGCTGCGGTATTTGGCATCTTTTTTACGGATTTGTATAAGATACATGGGGCCATCATGCCCTATTCCGAAAGTCTGCTATACAGCGGCCATTTAGAATTAAGCCTGACCAAGATATATACGGCAAGTATTTTCATCGGTTCGGCGGGAGCGATTATGGATTTGGCAGTGGATGTTGCCACCTCAGTCCATGAGGTGGTGGAGAAAAAGCCCGATATTACCTGGAAGGAGGCCGCCATATCCGGTATCCATGTGGGAAGGGCCGCCCTTGGAACCCAGACAACTACGCTGCTGCTGGCTTATTCCGGCGGGTATATCGCACTCCTGATGGTATTTATGGCACAGGGAACCCCGATTTATAATATCCTTAACTATAAGTATGTCTCCTCGGAGATATTGGATACCATGGTGGGAAGCATCGGACTTGTCACCGTTGCACCATTTACAGCTTTAACAAGCGGACTGTTACTTACGAGGAGCAGAAGGAAGTAGAAGATACTAATCTGTATCAGGCGTATCCGGCCGTAACTTTAACCGGACACGCCTTTTTGCTGTCATCAGAACTAAATTAGGAAAAGGGGGAATATAATGTATAGGAAATGGTCGGGAAAAATGGGTGGTAGATAAGCTGATGAGGTCTGCAAAAAAACCGAAAGGGTTAAAATATAGAGAAGTATGGATCAATTTGGTGGTAATTGGGGTGGCATTCCTGCTTTTTACCATATGGTACCGTAATACCGCCGGAGATGCCATTCAGACGAATGAAGAGCTGATGAAATATAACAAGGTATATCTTATAACCGTGGATAATATACAGCCTTACTGGTATGAGATAGATCAGGGAGCCGCCGATATGGCAAGAGCGATCGGCGTCAACTATATCTGGGTCGCTCCCGATAAAATTGAGGCGAATACAGTCAACAGGCAGATCGAGCTTATCAATAATGCAGTGGATGATGGTGCCAACGCGCTGATCATTGCAGCCGATGATCCGAAGAGAATTTCCGGCGCCGTTGAGGATGCCAAGGCGAGGGGAGTGAAGATTATCTATGTGGATTCTCCGGCCTATGAAGAGGCAATGACAACCCTGGCGACGGATAATTATGAGGCGGGAATTCTGCAGGGTGAAGCCATGCTTTCCCTGCTGGATAAATACAAGATACAAGGCGGCGCCATCGGTCTGATCTCGGTAGCAGACAAGCAAAATACTGCTCTTCGGGAAGCCGGCATTCGAAAGGTATTGGAGGATGACGGCAGATTCACTGTCCTAAGTACAGTTTATACGGAAGGAACAGTAGACCAGGCACAGAAAGCCGCCAGCCGGCTGATACGGGAAAATGAGGAATTGGTAGCCTTATTCGGACTGAACCAGGCTACCACGGAAGGGGTCGGGAATGCCATTAAGGCTGATAACAACCGAATTATCGGAGTGGGCTTTGATAAATCGGAGGCCTTATTAAAGCTGTTCAATGAAGGAAGCTTAAAGGCCCTTATGCTTCAGAACCCCTATACCATGGGGTACCTTGGAATGGCGGAAGCAGTTGCGGCAATTCTCGGGAATGAGACCGGGCCCACATATTTTGATACGGGGATATCGGTTCTGAAAAGTGAATAGATATGCCGTATAGTAAAAAAATAATTAAGGCGGATAGGATATGAATATAAAAAGGATAGTAATCAATATACTGATTATACTGGCAGCCTTTTTGATATTTGCTCTCTGGTATCATTCCAGTATCAAGGGTGAAGCCTTGAAAGCAATTAATAAAGCTGAATTACAGGCCGGTACCCCTGACACAAATTCCGCCTATCAAATATATTTAATAACCAATGATAAACAGTATCAATTTTGGGAATATATGAATCAGGGTGTGGCTGATATGGCAAGGCTGCTTAATTTGACTTATATCTGGGACGCGCCTGATACACCCGATATAAACCGGCAGATTGAAATTATAAATAACGCAGTAGCAAAGGGGGCGGATGTGATTATTCTCTCCCCTTATGATGGGGAAAGGCTGGTGGAACCGGTCAGAGAAGCCAAAAACCAGGGAGTTAAAATCATATATGTAAATTCTCCGGGTGTGGAAGAAGGAATGGTCACCTTAAGCACTGACAATTTTGAAGCCGGCAAAATGGCAGGCTATAGTATGCTGGAGGAGCTGGCACTTGTAGGCGCCCAAAGAGGGACGATTGGAATTGTGAGTGAATCTGAAATCAATCCGACAATTCTTCAGCGTGAAAGCGGCTTTCAGGAGGTGATTAAGGCGGATGGGCGATTTACCTTACTGGAGCCGGTATACACAGGGGGAGACCCAGAGGTATCAGAGAAAGCAGCGGCACGTATCATAGAGGAGCATCCCGACCTGGTGGGAATCTTCGGAAGCAATGAGGGGACCAGTGTGGGGGTGGGAAATGCAATCAAAGCGGATGATAACCGGATTGTGGGTATAGGCTTTGACAGATCCGAGGCTACGATGGAGCTTCTTGATCAGGAGGCTTTAAAGGCCATAATTGTACAAAACCCTTATACCATGGGATATCTGGGGATGGCTGAGGCTTATGCGGCTTTAAAGGGGCTGAATACGGGACCTCCCTACATCGATACAGGGGTAACTGTTATTCGAAAGCGTTAACATTTTATCAAATTTTAACGAATTATTAATTGAAATAATATTGACTTGACCGTTGCAATCACTGATAATAAGCACAATATCTTAATATAAACTTGCTACAGGATGAAGGAGAGAAAATGCTGCAGTTAAAGGAAATTATGAAAAGCTACACCACCGGAGACTTTACGCAGGTGGCATTAAACAAGGTATCCTTGAGCTTTCGGGAGAGCGAATTTGTCGCTATTCTTGGCCAAAGCGGCTCGGGGAAGACAACGTTTTTGAATGTAATTGGAGGCTTGGATCAATATGACAGCGGAGAGCTGATTATTGACGGAGCCTCCACCAAAAAATATAAAGCACGCGACTGGGATGCTTACCGCAATAACAGTGTGGGTTTTATTTTTCAGAATTATAACCTGATTCCCCATCTGGGAATTGTAGATAATGTTGAAATGGGAATGACCTTAAGCGGGGTATCCTACCGGGAAAGACGCAAAAAAGCAATCGATGTCCTGGAACGTGTCGGATTAAAGGAGCACATCCATAAGAAGCCGAACCAGCTTTCCGGTGGGCAGATGCAGCGTGTGGCGATAGCCAGGGCATTGGCTAACAATCCGGATATTATACTGGCCGATGAGCCGACCGGTGCGCTCGATACTCAGACAAGCGTGCAGATTATGGAGCTGATTCGTGAGATTGCCAAGGATAAGCTGGTAATCATGGTCACCCATAATTCGGAGATTGCCGAAAAATATGCCGACCGTGTCATAAGATTTCAGGACGGCAAGGTAATCAGTGACAGCCATCCAATCGAGGAGGAGTCCACAAAATCCGGCTATAAGCTTAAGAAGACCAGTATGAGCTTTCTGACGGCACTGAAGCTGTCCGGCAGGAATATCCTGACCAAAAAAGGAAGAACGGCGTTGACGGCCTTCGCCTCCAGCATCGGTATTATTGGAATTGCAGTGGTTTTGTCCCTGTCAAACGGTTTTGATAAGCAGATTAATTCCTTTGAGACGGGCTCCTTATCCAATTTCCCCATAACAATCAGTCAGACGGCAATGAGTATGGATATGTCCAATATGTCCTACCGTGCGGATGAAGAGAAAAATGAAGAATTTCCGGATGTTCAGGAATTCTACCCCTATAATTCAAGTGAGAATACGGTTATTCATACAAATAAGCTGACCGAAGAATATATGGATTATCTCTCAAAGCTTGACCAGTCATTGCTGGATGGGATATCCTATTCCAGAAGTGTCGGCATGAATATTCTTAAGCTGTCGGATAATAAGGCTACCAAGCTTAACCTTACGGATATCGGCTTTACCTCCTATCCCAGCAAATCCTCGGACAAGCCCGCCGAGTATCTGGAAGAGTATTATGACCTGCTGTCCGGTCAATTTCCCCAGAGCGGGACGGATATGGTGCTGGTGCTGGACAGCTATAACCGGATGGAGACCACAGCACTGGAGGCTCTCGGTCTTGACTATAATCAGGAAAGCATCAATTTCTCTGATGTAGTGGGAAAGGAATTCAAATTAATCCTGAATAATGATTTTTATACGAAATCAGGGGATTTGTTTGTTGTAAACGGAGATCCCTCGGATTTAAGTGAGCTGTACAACAGTGATAAGGCGATTACCTTAAAAATCAGCGGTATTGTACGAATTAAGGAGGATGCTACGATTTCGGCATTATCCTCCGGGCTGGCTTATTCAGACAGCCTTGCAGTATCCTTTATTGAGGATGCGATGGATTCTGAAATTGTAAAGGCACAGCAGGACGCGGATTATAATGTCCTGACCGGAGAGGCGCTGTCCGAGAACAGTTCTTCCACTGCCGGATATATGAGTGGTATGGCATCCGTCGGCTATACTATGAGCGGTTCCCAGACCAAGGATGAGGTATTGAATTCCCTTGGCGCTTCCATGATACCGACAATGGTCGCCCTCTACCCGGTGGATTATGATGCAAAGAGTGAGATAACCGATTATCTGGACCAGTGGAACGTCGGACTGGATGAAGAAAGCAGCATTGAATATACGGATATGGCAGCGATTGTAACAAGCCTGTCTGAAAGCATTATGGATGCGATTACACTGGTGCTGGTTGCTTTTGCTGCAATTTCACTTGTGGTATCCTTAATCATGATCGGAATCATAACCTGGATATCCGTACTTGAGAGGACAAAGGAAATTGGTATATTACGGGCACTGGGCGCCAGAAAGAAGGATATTTCACGGGTATTTAATGCGGAAACCTTCATTGTGGGAATGTGTTCAGGTATTCTGGGAGTTACCATTGCCTATATCCTTACCTTTCCGATCAACCATATCCTGTACAATATGACGGAGCTGTCCAATGTAGCGCAGCTAAATCCGCTCCATGCCATTGCTCTGATTATCATAAGCCTTCTGCTGACCCTGCTGGGCGGTTCAATTCCTGCAAAGATGGCGGCTAAGAAGGACCCGATTGAAGCATTAAGAACGGAATAACGAAATGCAGATGAAAACAGGGATGGTATCCATAAAGGATACCATCCCTGTTTTCATCTGCCCGGCATAGGCACAATCTTATCTGCTGATATTTTTATACGGTGGTATTGATTGCTGTTCCAAGCCCCAGGCTTGAGAGGATGGAATTTGCCTCCTCCTTGGCCTGCTGCGTCAGGGTCTGGCTGGTCATAGAGACCGGAACATGATTTTTTATCGTATCCATAATGGTACTCAGCTTGTCCTCAAGATCAGTCTTTTCATTCTCCGAGGAAGCAGAAGCAATACCGGATTTCAGAGAAGTAACGACATGATTTAAAGTCCGGTAGGAATTGTATTCGGAGGCCGCCTGGAGCAGGCTGTAGGTGTCGGAGGAGGTGTTAAAGAGTGTGGATACGGCACTGTCTGATGATAAACCATAATAGGCCATGAATAAGCCTCCCTTCAAGTTATAATTTACATAGGTAATTGCGGAACTCGCAAAAGTTAATAATTTTTCGAACAACACATACAATTTCGGAGCGGAAGGAGCGTTGGAGCGGAGAAATTTGTATCTGTTGTTCGGAAAATTTAGCGGATTATATTGTTTCGCAATTACCTATATCATTTACAATACTTATATCGGATATAATACCGCATTCATTAAGGCAGGAGCCTCAATTTCACAGGAAGCTCACAAAGAAATCACAGCTGAAACAGACATATAATTACCCGGCGTGTCCTTCTTCTTTGCTTCCTGCTTTCTTGTTTTTAAGGAAGAGAATTAGTATAACAACACAAGCGGAGGCTGCAACCGTAAATAATGAGATGGATGCCAGCATAACTATAATAAGGGGTAGACTCAAGGGATAATCCTCCATATTCTAAGTGGCAGGGGAGCCTTTTATATGATATTTAGTTTAACAGGTATTGTTTGAAGAATCAATCAAAACAATTATTAGTAAAGTTTTTTTGAAGGCGATACTTAATATTATTAAGCAAAGCGCTCGCAATACCTATATTAATAAGCTTGACGGATTAATATAATTAATGTATTATGATGGGGTTGGCAAAGACGTTGATATTACGGCTTTGCCATCTTCTTTTTTAAAGCAGATTAATGTTGGGAGCGATTGTATGAATCATAAATCTTTTTGCCTGAAGAGAAATATCGGTTATAGGGAAATCATCGTTAGCAGTAAGATATTTAACAAGTTTTATGAAATAATTAATCCCGACTATCAGGATATCATAGCAATTCCGGATGGGTGTGTGGACATTGAGTTTTTATGGAAGGGTGATATGGCAGAAGCCTATGTGTGCGGAAGTCCTTTGACTGGACGTGTTTCGGGAATCGGAAGGTATGACAGATGCTTTGGCATCAGATTCAATCCGGGCGCCGTTCCGGAATGCTTTAAGAAACGGATGGTCCAAATAGTGAATAACCGCTGTGAATTGAAGGAATTCATGAGACTTGATGAAATGCAGCCGGCACTAAGCAGACTGGAGACCCTGGAGGAAAGAACAGATTATTTTCTGGCTAATTTTAAGCTTCAGGAGGACATCCGGACTAATGTCATAACCTCCTTTATCATCAGGGCAGTCAGGGAAGAATCAGGCTTTATCAATATTACGGAGCTGGTGAACACAACAGGCTACAGTCATTGTTATGTAGATCGGATTTTTAAGAACAATGTGGGAGTTTCCGTGAAAAAATACGCCAGTATTATCCGTCTCCAGCAGGCGATCGATATCGTTAAGGAGAATAAGGAAGATGAGGTATATGAGCGTCTTGGTTTTTATGATCAGGCACATTTTATTCATGAGTTCAAACGGTTTACATCTATAACACCGACAGTATTTCTGAAAATGAATGAGATCGCCATAGTGTAGAGTTTTGTGTCCATTGGAGATAAAGTATTAATTTTTCCAATACGCAATAGATCTTTGCAGAATATAATGATTGCGACAAAGCTGTTGAGATTATGAAGAAGCAGTTCTCGAAGTGGTGAAGCTGTAGAATATCCGGGTTGCTGTGAAATATACCGATTGCGTATTGCAGCAGCCCGGCTAAGTTTTTAGGGCAGACGCAAAATAGGAAAGCGATGCCCTTGTTTTAAGAATAAAATTTAATAAGAAAGGAAAATTAATCATGCAGGATTTTATGTTTTCAATTCCCCAAAATATTGTATTTGGAAAGGGCAGTCTGAGGAAGCTGCCGGCATTGCTGCAAAATAAGGTCCAGGGAAAGGTACTGATTATATCGGACCGGGGTCTGGAGAAGGCAGGAGCTGTAAAAAAGATTACCGATATCTTAGATGAGGCCGGGGTCCAGCATGAGGAGTTCCTTGACATAGAACCCAACCCCTCGGTGGAAACAGTTAAGGCAGCCACAGCAGTTTATAAAAAGAGCAAGGCGGCCGGTATCATAGCGCTGGGCGGCGGAAGCCCCATGGATGTGGCCAAGGCGGTGGGAGTGCTTGCGGTATATGGCAAGGAGATTACCGATTATGAGGGAGCCGACAAGGTTCCGGGCAAGACCCTGCCGATTATTGCAATCCCTACAACTGCCGGCACCGGAAGTGAGGTTACGGCCTTTGCCGTTATTACAGATAAGGCGAGAAATTATAAATTAACCGTATTCAGCTATGAGCTGGTACCCTGCTATGCACTGCTTGATCCTGAGATGATTATGTCGCTTCCCCACTCTATCGCGGCAGCAACCGGAATGGATGCGTTGGTTCACGCAATAGAAGCATACCTGTCGAAGGCGGCCTCGCCCTTTACCGACGCCATGGCGGAAAAGGCCATGAAGCTGATTGGAAAGAACATCCGCCGTTTTGTAGCAGATAGAAGCAACGAGGAGGCAGCCTCTGCCATGATGCTTGCCAGTACCTTTGCCGGTATCGCCTTTGCCTGGGCAAGGCTTGGCAATGTGCATGCCATGGCCCACCCCCTTGGCGGCTTCTTTAATGTGCCCCACGGAGTAGCCAATGCCATTCTCCTTCCGACAGTTCTGGAATATAATGCATTAGCAGACAACGGAAGGTATGAAATCATCTATGATTTGATTAAGGAGAGCAAGGAAAAGGAATACTATTTTGACCCATATACCCTGGTAAGGGAGGTAAAAAGACTTACCGGAGAGCTGGGAATTCCCGAGTCCTTAAGCCAGGTTGGAGTTACGGAGGATAAGATACCCGAGATGGCGGCTGATGCCATGAAGAGCGGCAATATCGCGGTAAATCCAAGAAAAAGCAATATCAGGGATATTGAAATGCTGTACAGAAAAGCGATGTAATGGAAGGATAGTGTTGGCACCGTGAATATATTTGATATTATAGGACCTGTTATGGTCGGTCCCTCAAGCTCCCATACCGCGGGAGCGGTAAAAATCGGCTTTACCTGCAGGCAGCTGCTTCGGGAAGAAATACAGTCTGCAGATATCTACCTGCATGGCTCATTTTTTGCAACGGGCAAAGGTCATGGAACGGATAAAGCGCTGATTGCCGGGCTGCTTGGAATGAAGCCGGATGATGAACGGATTCCGAACAGCCTCCTGATTGCAGAGGAGCATGGGATAAAATACAGCTTTACCGGAATCGAGCTGCGGGGTGCCCATCCGAACACGGTGCTGTTAAAGTTACAGGGTGTCTATGGAAGAGAGCTGGAGGTGGAGGCTTCCTCCATCGGCGGAGGTCAGATCATGATTAATAAGATTGACGGGCTGGATGCAAATATCTGCGCCTGTTATCCTACCCTCATTGTTCATAATCTGGACCAGCCGGGGCATGTCTCCGAGGTAACCTCTATGCTGGGCCATAAATCGGTTAATATTGCAACCATGCAGCTTTACCGCGACAAGCGCGGCGGAAATGCGGTTATGGTCATTGAATGTGACCAGGAGATACCGCTAGAAGCCCTCGGCTGGCTGCGAAAGCTGGAAGGTGTGGTTAAGGTCACATACTTAAGTATGGAGGAAAAAAATGAGTTTTAAAGCTCTCAGTGAAATCGTTGAACTTAGTATCACCAGGGAGAAGGCCTTCTGGGAGGTTGTACTGGAGGATGATATCAATGAAAGGCTGACGACCAGGGAAGAATCCCTGCAAAGGATGTACAGCCTCTATCATAGCATGAAGCGTGCCGATGAGGCCTATGAGGCCGCACTGAAATCAGCCAGCAGGCTGGTTGGAGGCGACGGCGCCAGGCTGTCGGCGGCTCTGAAAAAGGGCAGCTTGATCAGCGGGCCCTTTCAGGGTGAGGTAATCGCAAAGGCTCTTAAGATGGGAGAATCCAATGCCTGTATGAAGAAGATTGTCGCAGCGCCCACCGCAGGCTCCTGCGGGGTTATTCCGGCAATTCTTCTGACCTATGAGGAGCAATATCATGCCAGCGTGGACAGGATGCTGGAGGCGATGTATGTGGCCTCCGGGATTGGCGAGGTAATCGCCAGCCGGGCATTTCTTTCCGGTGCCGCCGGAGGCTGTCAGGCGGAGATCGGTTCGGCAAGCGCCATGGCGGCAGGTGCCCTCTGCTATTTAAACGGCGGTGATGCACAGGCGATTGTACACGCAGTGGCAATGAGCCTGAAAAACCTTCTTGGGCTGGTCTGTGATACGGTGGCCGGTCTTGTGGAAATTCCCTGTGTAAAAAGAAATGTAATCGGGGCGGTAAACGCCATTGCCAGTGCAGATATGGCGGTGGCAGGAATCAGGAGCAGAATCCCTCCGGACGAGGTAATTGATGCGATGCGGGATATCGGCGAAGCAATGCCGAAGATACTTCGGGAGACAGGAGAGGGCGGGCTTGCCGCGACTCCGACAGGTCAGGAAATCGCTTTACGAATTATGGAATAACCGGAGAGGAAATTAACTTACATGACGACAGATAAAATCAGAAACAGATATCTTATTCTGGCCTTGGGAGCATGCGTACAATTCTGCTATGGAATTGCCTATGTATGGAGCGTATTCCAGCCCTATGCCATCACAAAGTATTCCCTGGATACCTCGGCGGCCAACCAGCCCTTTGGCATTATGCTGGGCCTGTTTGCAATCGGCAACCTGGTCGGGGGATTTTTGCAAAAGAAGCTGAATGCAACCCTTCTTGTTTATGCCGGCAGCACCGTTATGTGCCTGGGACTTCTGGCCACTGCATTTGTTCCGGTGGACCGGCCCTGGCTGCTGAATGTAACCTACGGCATCATTGTTGGCCTTGGCTGCGGAATTGCCTATAATACGGTGCTTGCCACAATGCAGAAATGGTTTCCGGACAAAAGGGGTATGGTAACCGGTATTATTGTCTGCTGCGCCGGACTCTTCGGACTGATCATGAATCCCATTGCACAGCACTTCCTGGTTACAGAAGGCTTTACAAGGGCCATGACTGTGGTGGCAGGCTCCCTGTATTTTATTTGTATTGTCTGCGGATGGGTAATCAAGGCGCCTCCAAAGGGGTATATGGAAAATTACCGTCCGGTGAATATTCCTATGACAGGGAAACAGTACGGTGTCCGCGAGATGTTGAAAACAAGGCAGTATTATATTATAGCCCTATCCTTTATGCTTGCCGTACCGGCCTATTTTCTCATAAATCCAATGCTCATGAGCCTGGGAGTGGAGCGGGGCTTAAGTACGGGGACGGCACTTGCCGGAGTAATGCTGATGTCCGTCATGAATTCCACCGGAAGGCTGACGGCACCCTGGTTGTCGGATCGCATCGGGCGCAAGCTTTTATTGATGTTTTTATTTGTTTTTAGTATGGGCTCCATCCTGGCCCTTACTGTTGCCGCAGGAAATTTGTTTTTAGTCCTGATTGCCTGTATTGCACTTACCTATGGCGGTTTTATGGGGATGTATCCGACCATCAGCTCGGACTATTTCGGAATTAAGAATGCAGGAATCAATTACGGCGTTGTCATGCTGGGGTACGCGGTCTGTTCCATTGGCTGTCCCTATATCGTCCGGGCAGTTAAGACGATGCCCATGGGAACCTCTTTCTCCTTTATCATAGCAGCGGCGGCCAATATTCTTGGCTTTCTCCTGCTGCTTGGGCTGAAAAAGCCTGAATAATTATGCCAGCTACATATATTTGAGATACATCATACTAATAATCCAAGCAGAGAGGGGAGCCTGAAGAAGGTTCCCTTCTCTGTGCAGTCAATTTTGCCGCAAGGCTAATTGTAATCAACATGTAATCAACGTGCCAGTTTGTACCGGAAATAGACTTGACAGGGTCATAGCCCTGGTTTATAATACATTAAAACCGATGATGTGGAGATCAAACCGCAATAAGCACCAACAGAGAGCAGGGATTGCTGAGAACCTGCGGAAATGCTGTACGGCAAATGGACCACGGAGGGCAAGGGGAAAGACGGCTGTCAAGTATCTGAGACGTAGTTGGCGTTAACAACAGAGAATGTGTTGGCATTTTCGAGAAAGTATTATACGGAGCCTGTATCCGCTGCGTATAATCAATGATTAAGGTGGCATAGCAGATGATGATCTGTCCTTAGCGGGGACAGATTTTTTTGTTTTATCATTATGCGGCGCCCGCTTCGAAATCAACATAAGCTCGTATTTATTTTATATAAGCAACCAGAGGATAATAAGGAGGAAAAATCAATGAAGAAATTATTAGCGCTATTATTAACGATGACCATGATTATTACAGCGTTGACCGGATGTGGAAATAAGGATAACAAGGACGCGGGAAGTGATGCAACCCAGACACCTACCGAGGCTGCCCAGACTACGACCGGAGCCGGAAATACGGACAAAATTAAAATTGGTATCATACAGCATGTGGATCATCCGTCTCTGAACCAGATCCATGATACCATCGTATCGGAGCTGGACGCACTTGGCTTAAGTGATAAGATTGAGATAGAATTCCAGAACGCCAACGGCGATTCTTCTGCGTTGGCTACTATTATGCAGAGTATGATCAGTGACGGAGTGGATATTCTGGTTCCAATTGCAACGCCCACCGCACAGGCAGCTATGGCAGCAACCACTACGATACCGATTATCTTCTCTGCAGTCAGTGATCCGGTGGCAGCAGGACTCGTGACCTCCTTTGAGGAGACGACGGGCAATATTACCGGTGTATCCAACTATATACCGATTGAAGACATTTTTACCATGGCTTTGGAGCTGACACCCGATGTAAAGACCTTTGGCTTTGTCTATAATACAAGTGAGATCAACTCTGTATCCGGTATCGAGCGGGCCAAGAAATACTGTGATGATAACGGAATTGCATATAAGGAGGCTACCATTACCAGTACTGCGGATTTACAGCAGGCCGCTTCCTCACTGGTAGGCGATGTGGATGCGTTCTTTACTCCGAATGACAATATGGTTGCTTCCGCAATGCCCACCTATCTTCAGGTAGCGACGGATGCAAAGCTTCCCATTTATGTGGGAGCAGACTCCATGGTAAAGGATGGCGGTCTGGCAACCGTTGGTATTGATTATACTGTCCTTGGCAAACAAACGGCAGCCATGATCGCGCGTATTGTAAACGGAGAAGCAATTTCAGATAATCCGGTGGAACAGATTGCCGAATATGCAAAAATGATTAATATGGACACGGCAGATCAATTAGGAATTACGATTTCAGACAGCTTAAAAAGCGAATTTACGATATTGAGCAGTGAGGAATAGCAGGGGTTAGGAGGCAGGTATGGAGCTGCAGCAAATTGTCTATTATATCGGGTCGGTACAGCAAGGATTGCTATACGCCGTTATGGCGATGGGAATTTATATCACCTTTCGTATTTTAAATATCCCGGATTTAACGGTGGATGGAAGCTTTACGCTTGGCATGGCAATAACGGCAGTCATTACCATTAGCGGACATCCCTTTCTGGCACTTTTGGTTGCAACTGTATTTGGAGCCTTGGCCGGTCTGGTAACAGGCTTTCTCCAGACCAAGGTAGGCATCCATCCCATTCTTGCCGGAATTCTTGTTATGACAGGACTGTATACAGTAAATCTGGCTATCATGGGCGGCAAATCCAATCTTTCGCTGGCAGGAAAGGATACGATATTCGTAAGGATGGAGGCGCTGCTTCCTTCCAAAATCAGTGCGGGAAAGACAGTGGTAACGCTGATTGCCTGTATTATTGTTCTAATCCTGCTTGCAGTATTTTTTAAAACAAGGCTGGGACTGGCTATCCGGGCAACCGGAGATAATGAGGAAATGGTCCGTTCCTCCTCCATCAATGCAAAGGTAATGAAATGCATCGGTCTGGCCCTGGGCAATGCCTGTGTGGCGCTGACCGGAGCCCTGATCTGTCAGCATCAGATGTTTTCAGATGTGAGTTTCGGAAGCGGTATGGTGGTAATCGGTCTGGCCTGTGTTATCATTGGTGAGACAATTTTCGGACACCGCTCGGTAACCATCGGCCTGATATCCGCCATCCTTGGCTCTATTATTTACCGTATCATCATAGCAGTTGCATTGAAATATAATTTCTTCCCTGCTTATGCATTAAAGCTGTTATCGGCGGTTATTGTGGCAATTGCCCTTGCAATTCCTACGATTTCGGCAGGATTAAAGCAGAACAGAATAAGAAGGGAGGCGAAGAACCACCTTAGGTAAGGCGGTTTGCAGTTATGCTGGAGCTAATTAATGTCAGTAAGACTTTCTTTCCCGGTACCTTAAATGAGAAGAAAGCGTTAAAATCGATCAACCTGAAGCTGGCCCCCGGAGACTTTGTCACCATCATCGGTTCGAATGGAGCGGGAAAGTCAACCTTATTCAATGCTGTTGCGGGTACCTTTTATATTGATATGGGAATCATACGGCTGGATCATAAGGATATCGGCGGGCTGCCGGACTATAAGCGTTCCTATGATATCGGAAGACTGATGCAGGACCCCATGAAGGGAACAGCACCATCCATGACAATTGAAGAGAATTTGGCCCTGGCTTTTACAAGGAAGGCAAAGAAGAGCTTTTTTGCTTTGAATAAAAGAGATACGGAGCATTTTCGGGAGCTCCTGGCCTCCCTGGATTTAGGACTGGAGGACCGTATGAAAACCAAGGTGGGGCATCTGTCCGGCGGACAGCGGCAGGCGGTAACCCTGCTGATGTGCACCATCTCATCACCGAAGCTGCTGCTGCTCGATGAGCATACCGCAGCCCTTGACCCGGCAACCGCCCAGAAAATACTTAAGATCACTACGGAGATTGTAGCAGGGGCCGGGATCACCACAATGATGATCACCCATGATATCAAAGCGGCCCTGGCTCTTGGAAACCGGACCATTATGATGGATGAAGGAGAAATCATACTGGATATTAAGGGAGAGGAACGCGCTACAATGACAGTGGAGGAGCTTTTGACTTACTATTCCAGAGAGCGAAAGAAGCAGCTTGCGAATGACCGGATGCTGCTGTCATAAGACGGATAAGGCAGAACCCTTAAAGGGTTTCTGCCAATGCGATATGCTTGCGGATGATATCACAGGAGGTATTGAATAACTCCTGCTCTTCGTCAGTCAGATGCAGCTCAAGAATTTCCTCGATGCCGTTTTGCCCAAGAATGGCAGGAACTCCTGCATGGAGACCGGTCTGGCCGTATTCTCCTTCCAGAAGCACGGAAAGGGGCATTACCCTGTGCTCGTCGTGAAAGATGGCCTTAACCATATCGGACAGTACGGTGCCGATACCGAATTCCGTGAAGCCCTTCCCGATCACAACATCCATTCCGATCATCCGGGTACGGTTAAGGATATGGGCAAAGTCCAGCTTTCCATAGGTTTCGGGCTTTTCCTTCATTAGCTGTGTCAGTGGTTTGCCTCCGATTGTGATGTGGGAGAAGGGTATCATGCTGGAATCGCCATGCTCACCCAGAGAAAAGCACTGGATGCTTCTTGCGTCAGCGCCTGTTTCTTCGCTTAATACACGCTTAAGTCTTGCGCTGTCCAAGGAGGTTCCGGTGCTAAATACTCTCTGTTTTGACCAGCCGGTATGCTTTCTCATATAATCGGCAATGATATCCGCCGGATTGGAGATGCAGATCAAAATTCCCTCAAAGCCGGAATTTTTTAAAGGGTTTACGATCTCTTTCATAACAGCAATGGAATCCCCCATAGTGTCCAGTCTTGTCTGCCCGGGCTTTCTGGGCACACCGGCAGCAAGAACTACAATATCCGCATCCCTGCAATCAGTATAGTCTCCCAGCCTTACCCTGGCAGGGTGGGCCATGAAGCAGCCCGCATCAGCGATATCCCAGGCCTGTGCGTTGCCCTTCACCTGATCTATGTCAATAAATACAATTTCATCTGTGTCTCCCTGGGCCAGTAAACTGTAGCCGCAGTGGGAACCGACATGTCCCGCTCCGATGATTACAATTTTTCTTAAGCAATTCTTCATTTTGAACCTCCATAGTAAGCATTTCCGTATGTTAATCCACCGAAAAGTGTTTTTCAATTTATCCTGCTGGCAGATATTTGTCACCGCCACAGATTATCATAGCACAGAATAAATCCGTACTCAATATGAATTACAATTTTTACAGGGGAATGCAAACCAAACACATACGCATATGGTATGAAAATTGGATTTTGTCTTTTATCTGATTCCAGCATTGACGCATTCATAAGAAAGTAATATATTTATGCTAAATAATTTGCAGACGGATGTGTGATTTTATCTAACAGCTTTTAATTATGGAAGGGAGAGTTTGATGAAGGAGCAGAAGAGAAACAGTATCTATGGTTTAAGATTTCCGGTGAAAATCGTTGTCAAGAAGGATGACGAACCCCTCCACTGGCATAAGGACCTGGAAATTCTCTGCGTTTTGAAGGGAAAGGTCAAGCTCCAGATGAATAATGCCTTCTATGAGCTGCAGGAGGATGATATTTTCCTGATCAATTCGGAGGATCTTCACAGCATCGTGCTGGAGCAGGAGAAAAGCATCTATCTCTTTCTGAACATTGACCTGGTATATTATGAGAAATTCTTTATGGAGATGGAATATATCGTATTCATCGATGATGACTCCATTAATTCCGCGGAAAACTCCGCCCTGTCCCAGGATATCAAGCGCCGGATTGCCCAGATGCTGGTTGAGATAAAGAATAAAAATGTAGACTATCAGCACCGGATTGTCTATAACGCCAGCTCCCTGCTGGCGGTTTTAATTGATAACTACAATGTTGTAAAGAAGAATTCAAAAACCTTCAAGAACAAGGACCAGTATTCGAGAATCTGGAAGGCGTATGAATATATGTATAACAATTATAATAAGCGGCTGGAGCTCGAGGAGGTGGCAAACTATGTCCATGTCAGCAAGTCCCACCTGTCCCATATTATTAAGAGCACCATGGGACTTAGCTTTGAACGGCTTCTAAATCAGACCCGCTGCGAACAGTCCATGAAATTCCTGGTTACCACTGATATGAGTATTACAAGGATTTCAAGGGAATGCGGCTTTTCCGATCCCAAATACTTTAAGAATTTCTTTATGCAGTTTTTCCGCTGTACCCCTCAGGAATTTCGCAACCGCAACCGTCATAATGTGTCCGAGGGTGATTTTGAAGCGATGAATCATTTTGAGACGATCATATTTAATGACCTGCTGAATAATAAAATCTCCCAATATCTGGACAGCCAGATGCGGGAGGGCGAGGATAATCTGACTGAGCTCACGATTGATTATTACAGCCGCAGGGAGACAGCTGAATTCTCAAGAGACTGGAAAAAAGTAATCATACTGCCGGCTAACCGTTATCCTGCCAAGTGGAATACGGAAAGAATTAAGCTGCTGCAGCAGGACCTCGGCTTTGAATATATGTATATCACAGATGTTTTTCACAGCAGCTTTATCGATTATCAGCCCGGTAAGCCGGTGCGAATCGACTGGAATGAGCTGGACCGTCTGATTGAGCAGATGAAGGATATGAAGGCTTATCCCAAGATCGGCTTTTGCAGAAAGAGCATGGAGGAGGAAGTGTTCTTAGGTCTGCTCCAGAAGTTCCTGTTTCATTATAAATTGAAATATAATGAGACGGAAATGAGCAGGTGGAAGCTTATATTTTGCATCAGCAGGGAGGAAAAGAGCAAAAATTTTATAAAGATAATCAAGGACATTGTTGCTTCCATCAATACGGACATTAGCCCGGAATTTGAGGAGGAGGCTGCCGAAGGACAGGAAAATTCCGTTCTTAAGGCAGATGCTTCCGGTATCTCATTGATCAGGGATATTCTGATCGGCAGGCAGCATATTGACAATTATTTTGAGGCATTGGTGGATCAGAGGGGATTAAAGAGCAATCTGTATTTTGCCTATATGCTGCTTGATAAGCTGGGGACCCAGATTGTCAGCCTGGGTGATAATTACATCGTGACCCAGGAGCATAATAAGCTTGCCATTCTGATCTTTAATTGCAAGGAGGATATGCAGACCAAGCAGGAGGCAGCCATCAATATCATAAATCTTAAGGGAAAACGCTATCTTTTAAAGCAATACTCCCTCTACAGCCAGCAGGAGAAGATGGAGACTTATATCAAGAATGTAATCGACATAGATTATATCAGCGACGAGGATATTAAAAGCATAAACCGGGGGAGATACCCTGATTTGGGCATTGAGTTTTTTGAAGCCTTTGAGAGTATTCACAGAAGCCTTACGGTACTGCCCAACCGGGCCGAGCTGATCACCCTGGAGCGAGTATTATAGCTGCGGCTATCAAGCAATATTTTATGACTAATCTGCTCTCTTGGGACCGATTCACCATCTGAAAATGAGTTAAGCTTTGAATTCTACAGACTTATTGGCAAAATAGTAGCCATTTATATGCAAAATTACGTAAAAGATTGTACTGTAGTGTTATAAGTGTTATCCTTATATCATCAGAGACATATTTGTTGATGAAATTAAGGAGGAATCGTATGAGACTATTACTAATCGGCGTAGGCGGAGTAGGACAATCTGCCGTCATGATTATCAAGAGAGCCGGGAACAGAGGAAAATGGCTGGAAAAGATGATTATGGCAGACTACGACCTGCAAAGAGCGAAGGATGTAGAAAAAATAGTTGATGACGAAAGATTTGTTGCAGAACAGTTAAATGCAAGCAGTAAAGAAGATATTATTGCCATGGTGAAGAAGTACAAATGTACCTTTATCCTGAATTGCGTTGCACCCAGCTTAAATGAAGTAATTTTTGAAGCGGCTTTTGAAGCAGGTGTTGGTTATATGGATTGTGCAATGACTTTGTCACAGAGACACCCTGAGAAACCCTATGAGCTGCCCCATGTTAAGCTTGGCGATAAGCAATTTGCCCAGCATGAGAAATGGAAGGCATCGGACAACATGGCACTGATCGGCTCCGGCGTGGAGCCCGGAGTAGCGGATGTATTTGCGCAGTATGCCCAGAAGCATTTATTTGACGAAATTGATGAAATCAATATCCGTGACGGAGATAATTATGTGGTGCCGGGACAGGATGTATCCTTTGGCTTCTCTATCTGGACAACAATTGAGGAGTGCTTAAATCCCCCGATCATATGGGAGAAGGAGAAGGGCTGGTTTTGTACGGAGTGCTTTTCCGAGCCGGAGGTCTTCTATTTCCCGGGCGGTATCGGCAATGTAGAGGTAATCAATATAGAGCATGAAGAGGTTGTATTAGTGCCCAGGGAAATTGACTGTAAGCGTGTTACCTTCAAATACGGTGTGTCACCGGAATTTCGAACCATGTTAAAGAATATTGCGGCACTTGGCATGGATAATCCGAGCCGGATGATCAAGGTGGGAGATTCCATGATTTCACCAAGAGATTTCTTAAGCATCGTTGCACCCTCACCCCTTGAGACGGCCGGCATGATGGTAGGCAAGGGCTGTGCGGGAGCCTGGGTAACAGGCAAGAAGAACGGATTAAACCGTTCAGTTTATATCTATCAGATTGCAGACAACCAGGAATGTATTGCAAAATACGGTACATCCTCCGTGGTTGCACAGACAGCGGTTGGTGCGGTTATTATGCTGGATTTGATAGCAAACGGAGTTTGGTATAAGGCTGGTGTGTATGGACCGGAATCCTTTGATCCGGATCCGTTCATGATGAAGATGAGGGACTATGAATTCCCTGCCGCAATTCATGAAAAGGATTCCGAATATGATGAGCAGTACCAGAGAGACAGTGTGTTTGAAGAAATGATACGGAAATATTAAAATCATACATAGCAGCTTAAGGCGAAGGAGTCAGATTGATTCTTTCGCCTTTTTTTATGCAAAAGAACTAAATTTATTATTATTGAAAGAAAACATTTCACAAAGTGAAGGATACCACGTATAATTATCTTTGGAAATTGGAAATCAGGATTAATATACCGCCAAAGCGGCAGAATGGAGGTTAATATGAAAAAGATAGAAGTAATCATACGACCCGAAAAACTGGATACCTTAAAGAAGATTTTATCAAAGAATGAATATAGCGGTTTAACAGTAATGTCAGCCATGGGCTGCGGGCATCAGAGAGGTTTGACCGATGAATTTACGGAGCTTGGCCTGGAGGCTAATCTGCTGCCGAAGCTATATGTCATGACAGTCGTCTGGGATGAAGATTTGGAGGAAATCCTTGCGGAGATACATGAAAAGCTTTCCACCGGAAGTGTCGGTGACGGTAAGGTATTCATATCGGATATGCAGGATGTTATGAGAATACGGACAGGGGAAAGAGGTGAAAAAATCCTATAATGGCAGAAATGGAAGAGTACAATGCGAAAAGGGCAATCATAAGGCTTGAGGATATCGTAAAGTTTTATGGTGAGAACGAGGTGGTTAAGAAGCTTAATCTGGATATCTATGAGAGTGAATTTTTAACCCTGCTTGGGCCCTCCGGTTGCGGAAAAACGACAACCTTGCGTATGATTGCAGGCTTTGAGGATGCAACCGAAGGAAAGATATATATTGAAGAAAAGGACATGGAGGGAAAACCGCCGTATCTGCGTAATGTAAATACGGTGTTTCAAAGCTATGCACTGTTCCCCCATATGAATGTATATAATAACGTAGCTTTTGGCCTGGTCGAGAAAAAGATGAAGAAGGCTGAGATTAAGGAAAAGGTGACACAAGCTCTGGCACTGGTACAGCTGACAGGCTTTGAGAAGAGAATGCCGACCCAAATTTCCGGCGGACAGAAGCAGAGAGT
Source organism: Bacillota bacterium (assembly GCA_023407175.1). Next base: position 46,634 of record JAEYMU010000012.1, on the reverse strand, counting down.
AGCGATAGCCAGGGCGATTGTGAATAACCCGAAGGTGCTTTTGCTGGATGAACCTCTCGGAGCGCTGGACTTAAAGCTGCGTAAGCAGATGCAGCTGGAGCTGAAGCATCTTCAAAAGCAGCTTGGTATCACCTTTATCTATGTTACCCATGACCAGGAGGAAGCGCTGACCATGAGTGACCGCATTGCGGTAATGAATGCGGGGGTTATGGAACAGATCGGATCGTCAAAGGAAATCTATGAAAAACCCAGGACGAAATTTGTCGCAGACTTCATCGGAGAATCTAATATCTTCGAGGCTTATATTAATAACCTGAAGGGAGACGAGTTCGATCTGATTTTAGAATATGGCAAGATACATACCAGAGGAGGCAGCTTTGTGAATGAGGAGATGGTCTATGTCTGTGTCCGTCCCGAGAATCTAAGATGCGCTGCAGACCCGGTGGAAAATTATGAACTTTGCGGTATTGTGAAGGAGCATGTCTATATAGGAGCTCAGATTAAAACAACGGTAGAGCTGGCCAATGGGCAGATCGTTAAATTAACGAATCATCCGGAAGCAGACTTGCCGGAGCTTGGCTCATTGGTATATCTGTATTGGAAAGAGGACAAGGCTGTAATCATGCATACGAGAGAGGATAAGCTTTATGACATCATTGAGGAAGCGGAACCCTTACAAAAATAATTATATTATGATGCGTTGACTTATTCTCTTGAAAGTAGGTGTATAAGACATGACAAAGAATAAAAATAGAAGGTCCTCTTACCGAAGGCTTCTGCTGATTGCCTTTATGGTAGGGCCAACTGCCGTATGGCTGTTCTTATTCTTGCTGCTGCCCTTAATTTATGCGGTAGCAATGAGCTTTGCCACAAAAGGTATTTATGGCGGCATCGAATGGGTATTTACCGCCGGTAATTATGCGGATATGTTCAATCTGATCTATCTTAAGGTGGCTCTCAAATCCCTTAGGCTGGCGCTGGACACGAGTATCTGGTGTCTGATTATTTCATATCCCTTTGCTTATATCTTAAGTAAGATAAGCTCCAAATGGAAGGGGCTTTGCATGCTGCTGATTATGCTGCCCTTCTGGATTAACGGCTTAATCCGTCTGAATGGCTGGGCCAATGTATTGCGGGATACGGGACTTGTCAATACAGTGCTGATGCATATTGGTATTATTCAAAAGCCGATTGAGATGATGTTTACGGATGGTTCAATTTTATTTGGTATGGTTTATACCTTCTTTCCCTTTATGGTACTGCCAATCCATACCTCAATTTCCAAGATTGATAAAAGTCTGATTGAAGCAGCCCAGGATCTTGGTGCAACCAGGGTAAAAACCTTTATCCGTGTGATTTTTCCGCTTACCGTACCCGGAGTATTCGCAGGTGTGATCCAGGTGTTTATTCCCAGCCTGGGAGCCTTCTATGTTGCGGATATCATGGGCGGAGGCAATACCACACTCCTTGGTAACCTGATTAAGAATCAGTTCTTATCTGCCAGGAACTGGCCCCTTGGAGCAGCACTTTCCGTTGCTCTGATTTTATTCACCTTGATGGTTATGAGGCTTTATTCCAGGGTTGGTAATATTGAGGATATGGCATAGGGCTCCTATGGTATATAAAGCAATACCATGATATATAAAACAATGCCATAATACTCTTAAGCAGAATGGAGATTTTGATGAAGAAGATAAGAAAAAAAGGCGGTTTGAGTCCGGCGGCAATCCTGTTTGCCTGCTGTGTATATCTTTTCTTATATTTGCCCATTTTTATGGTAGTGGTATATTCCTTTAATACAAATGAAACAAACATTGTATTTAAGGGCTTTACCCTTAAGTGGTACTCTGAGGTGCTCCAGGGGGGCGATCTGATGGACAGTCTGATTTTTACCCTGAAGCTGGCCTTTTATAGTACCTTTATCTCCGTTGTAATCGGAACCCTTGCTACGATAGGAATGCATCGGTATCAGTTCCGTCTAAAGTCGGCGATCAACGGCCTGCTGTATATTCCGGTAGTTATCCCGGAGCTGGTAATCGGTATTGCTTCGCTGGCGACCTTCACCTTTCTGGGCTTTGAGCTTAGCATGCTAACCTTGATTTTTGCCCATGTTACCTTTTGCGTTCCCTTTGTCATCTTTACCCTGCGGGCGAGGATCGCGGGCTTTGATGCATCAATTGAGGAGGCGGCAATGGACCTTGGTGCAAACCAATGGAGAACGCTGTGGAGAGTGACCATTCCCATGCTGACACCGGGTATTATTGCGGGTGCAATGCTGGCGTTTACTCTGTCCATTGATGATGTGGTGATCAGCTTCTTTGTTGCAGGCGCAGGGGATACGACATTTCCGATTAAGGTTTACGGAATGACCAGAGGTAAGATAACAACGGATGTATATTCACTTTCTACCGTCATGATTATCGCAGCGGTTCTGATTTACCTGACAGCCCAGAAGATACAGAATAGTCTGGAGAAGAAGAGTCTGAAGGAAAGTAATGCAGTTGAATGAAAGGCGTGTATGGCATGAAGGCAGATATGATTGTAAAGGGAATGATCTATGATGGAAGGGAGCTGCTGCCTTCCGGTACTGCGTTTGCGGTAAAGGACGGTAGGTACTGCTATCTGGGCCCCCAGGAGAAGGCTATGGAGCTTAAGGCTGAGCATACGGTGGTGCTTTCTGTGGATAGCGGCATGGTAATGCCGGAGCTGTTCGAGGGGCATGCCCATGTCTGTTCCGGTGTGGATTTATTTCGCGGAGTTAATTTGTATGGATACCAGACGCCGGAGCAGTATCAAAGGGCAGTCAACGATTATATCAGCAGGCATCCGGAGAAGGAATATATCATAGGCCGGGGATTTCTTAATGGGGATTTCGGCAGCGTCGGACCGACGGCCAAGCTCCTGGATGAGCTTGAGACAGACAAATACATTATTCTTGACTCAGAGGATTGTCATTCCTCCTGGGTGAATTCGAAGGTGCTTAAGGCTGCCGGAATTGATGAAACCACACAGGATATGCAAAATGGAGTGATTGTACGGTATCATGATTCAAAGCGGCCCACCGGCTGGCTGAAGGAAAAGGAAATGGACCGAGTAAGAGAGCTGCTTCCCAGGTACGGTGTGGAGGATTATAAAGAAGGAATTGTAAAATACCAGGAGCTGGCCCTTTCTCTTGGAATCGGCTGTACCTATGAGCCTGTTATGAATGATAAGAATGATATTCCCCTAAGACTTAGGGCTTATCAGGAGTTAGACCTGGAGGGTAAGCTGCTGATGCAGTTTCGGGCAGGCATTACCATGGACCCGGCTGACGATATTGAGACAATACTGCATATGGTCATGGATTTTAGAGCGCAAAATACCGGCTCCCATTTTAAGCTAATGGGAATTAAGGTATTTATTGACGGTGTGATCGAAGGACATACGGCTTTTTTGCGGAAGCCATATGCTGATATGGCAGAGGACTGTGGCTATAACATGTGGCAGCAGGAGAAGCTGAATACACTTTTTGTCCGGGCAGCAGAACAGGATATTTCGATGCATGTGCATGCCATCGGTGATGCTGCGGTCGATTCCGCCCTGGAGGCCTTTGAGAAGGCAGCCAAGATAGCAGGCGGCAAGGAACTGCGTAATTGCATCACCCATCTTCAGGTGGTAGGTGAGGACCAGTTTCCAAGGCTCCATAGGCTTGGGATCATTGCGGTAACCAATCCCTTCTGGCATTTTAAGAATCCTGCCTATTATGACAGTTTGGAGATACCCTATCTGGGAAAGGAAAGAGCGGACCGGGAATATCCGATGCAATCCTTCTTTCAGCATGAGATAACCGTAACGCAGGCAAGTGACTGGCCTGTTACCTATAATTTCAATCCCTTTATGGGAATGGAGACTGCGGTTACAAGAAGGGAAGCAGGCAATACAGTGATGGATCCCTTGGGCGAGACGGAGGCAGCCACACCGGAGCAGATGCTTCGTGCCCTGACAATCAACGGCGCCTGGCAGATGCAGGCCGAACAGGAGCTGGGAAGCATAGAGGTTGGCAAAAAAGCCGGCTTTATCATGATTGACCGCAATATACGGGAGGTCTTGCCGCATCAGCTGTCAGAGATCAGGATATTGAAGCATTTTATTGACGGCAAAGAGGTATACTGCCGGCAGGTATAATATCAGCCAAAGCACAAAAGAATGAAATTGTATTCATGGAGCAGGAAGGCTGTCATTATAGAACAGAGAAGAAAAACCATCTTCAAGAAAAATAATTTATATGGTTCGGTATGCAGGCAGCATATGCGTTGCAGAATCCGGAGGAGGAAGGAGCAAAACAGATGAAGAAGAAAGTAATCTATGTCAGAGGACTGGTGCTGTTATTGGTAGCCCTGTGTATCACTCTGGTCGGCTGTGGCAAGAAGGAAGGTGTAACGAAGGACGGTTATGCGGATACTCTGTATCTTTATAACTGGACGGAGTATATGTCAAAGGATGTACTCGATCTCTTTGAACAGGAGTATGGTATTAAGGTGGTGGAAACAACCTATGAATCCAACGATGAGATGCTTGCAAAGCTGGTTGCAGGTAAAAAGGGTACCTTTGATTTGGCAGTTCCGACCAATTATTTTATTCAGGTTATGAAAGAAAATGATTTACTTGAGCCCTATGATGACGGGGCTATTACCAATATCGGCAATATCAATCCCTCCTATCTGAATGCGGATTATGACCCGAACAATGAATATACGATTCCTTATATGGGAACGGTAACCCTGACTGTGGGAAATAAAAAAATGCTGGATGAATTGGGAGTGACCGTAAATAAGGTGGGCGATCTGATGAATCCGAAGCTGGAGAATAATATCGTAGTTATGGACGACAATGAGACGATTACTTCATTGGCCCTGGAAGGCTTGGGGTATGATCCTCTGACTACCGATACGAATCAGATTGCAGAGACCAAGGATTACCTGATGCAGCTGAATCAATATATCAAGGCCTTCCCTACCACCGTGGACGGACGTACAATGCTGGCCAGAGGCGAGGTTGCAATCGGTCATATATACGGCGGTGATGCGGCACAGGCAATGGCAGAAAATTCAGATCTTGAGATAGTTATGAAGGATGAACCGATATCCTTAAGCATCGACTGTTTTGTACTGCTTAAGGGCAGCAAGCATAAGAAGGAAGCAGAGCTTTTTATCGATTTCCTGCTTCGTCCCGATATTTCAGCAATGCTGACAGAGGAATTTCCCTATCTTTGTGTGAATGATGCGGCAAAGGCTGATTTAAGTGAGGATATTCTGAATAACCCGGCCTGTTTCTTACCGGAGGATCTGCTGGACAATATCTATTTTATTGCAGAGCAGAGCCCGGAGATATTATCCCAGAAGGTTGATATCGTTACAGAGGTTAAGGCGGCGAGATAGTATCATTTTTTACAATTAGCCATATTTGCTAATCTGTTATAATGTATGCGTTAAAACGCACAAGCAGTAAAGCAAAAGAAAACAGTGTGCCAGCACCCGAATCCGCAGGATTTCGACAGTATGGAGATTATTATGGAATATATCACTCAGAATGTGGCAAGAAATTTAAAAAGAATCCGCAAAGCAAGGGAAATGAGTCTGGATGATGTGGCCAAACAGACCGGAATCAGTAAAAGCATGCTGGGACAGATAGAACGGGGAGTTTCAATACCGACGGTAGAAACCCTTGGTAAAATCGTAAGCGGCCTGCGAATATCCTACAATTCCTTAATCAGCGCAGCGAAGAATGATGTTGTTCTGGTCAATAAGACAGATCTGAAACCGTCCTATATCAGTGAAAATGCAGATTATAAGGCCTATGAATATTTTCCCTATGAAGACGACAGAACCTTTGAAATCTATCTTATGAATCTGGAGGCGCATGCAAGCTACAGCTCGGAGAGCCATGGTGACAACACCTATGAATATCTTACGGTATTATCAGGAACCCTTACAGTGAAGATAGAGGATAAGACCTATGATGTGACAGAAGAGAATTCTATAAGATTTCCCACGAACGGCAGGCATGAGTATATTAATAAGAGCGACGAACTGGTGAAATTCAGTGTGACCTTTACCTGGAATTAGAGCGGAAAAATAATCGTTGACAATATAACGCACAGCTGGTATAATTCCTGTAAGCTTAAGTACATCAATTATATAAGTGATACAAATCAAACAAATGCGTTTAGTAGACCTAAAGTCTGCCTAAACGCTTTTTTATTTTATAGGAAGGGAAGGGAATATCATATGAAAGAAATCACCATGTATATTAAACCGGAGAAGCTTGAAACGGTAAAAGAGATTTTACAAAAGCATGGCTGCGGAGGAATGTCGGTCATGAGCATTATGGGCTGCGGAATTCAGTTGGGAGATACCTCCCCCATCGAATTTAAAGGACTTCGAACCTCCATTAATTTAATTCCCAAGATCAAGATTGAAGCAATTGTTAAGGATGAATTGGTGGAAGAGATTTTACTTGACGTACGGGATAAGGTTGCAACCGGGCAGGTTGGCGACGGTAAGGTAATCATTAAGAACGTAGAGGACGTAATGAGAATCAGAACCGGCGAAAGAGGAAATGACGCAATTTAATAAATAATAAAATGGCAAAGATGCTACCCGGTGACAGGTGGCATCTTTGTGCGTGTGCAGGGCACACGCTCTGTACAGACTCTAAAAAAGGAGTGATAAGGATGACTGGGGAAAAGAAGGCAATTGTTGAAATCAAAAATGTAAATAAAAAATATGGAGAAAATCATGTTGTTCATGATTTAACCCTTGACATCTATGAAGGTGAATTTCTGACAATGCTCGGCCCGTCCGGTTGTGGAAAGACGACACTTTTGCGGATGATAGGCGGTTTTGAAGAAGCGTCCAGCGGACAAATCCTGATTGAAGGAGAGAATGTTGAAGATAAAGAGCCCTTTGAACGCAATGTCAATACCGTGTTTCAGAGCTATGCTTTATTTCCCCATTTGAATATTTTTAATAATATTGCTTATGGACTTAAGATGAAGAAGGTTCCAAAGGCCGAGATCAAAGTAAGAGTACAGGCAATGCTGGAGCTGGTTCAATTGAACGGCTATGACAAGCGTTATCCCAGCCAGCTTTCCGGCGGTCAGAAACAACGTGTTGCAATCGCCCGGGCATTGATTAACAATCCGAAGGTGCTGCTTCTGGATGAGCCTTTGGGGGCTCTGGATTTAAAGCTTCGCAAGGAAATGCAGCTTGAGCTGAAAAACCTTCAGAAGAAGCTGGGTATCACCTTTATCTATGTAACTCATGACCAGGAAGAAGCCCTTACAATGAGCGATCGAATTGCAATCATGAATCAGGGATACCTGGATCAACTGGATACTCCAGAGGGAATTTACGAAAAGCCCAAGACAAAGTTTGTTGCTGATTTCATCGGAGAATCCAATATATTTGACGCAACCGTCAAGTCCATAACAAAGGATACCATCGGTTTAAGTCTGGAGGTTGGTGAGGCCCTGGGGAAAGCGGAGCCGGATATGGCTTTTGCAAAAGACGAGATGGTTTATGCCTGTGTACGTCCCGAGAAATTAAAATTCTCAAAGGAGGCAATCGAGGGCTTTGGTATTCAGGGTGTTGTAAAGGAACAGATTTATGTCGGCAATATCATAAAGAGTAATATTATCATTGGTAACGGACAGAAGCTGAAGCTGGCCAGAATGGATATGGATGAGATACCCAGGGTCGGTGAGGTGGTTAACATCCACTGGGATTTAGAAGATGTAGTTATTATGAAGTCTACTGCCTATATCATACACAATGTAATCGAAAACGTGGATTTGGGGGGTGCTTAAATTGAGAAAAAGCCACAAGTTCCGCAATAAGACCATACCGCTGCTTGCAACGGTATCCCCGGTTACGATCTGGCTGATTTTACTGGTAGCGGCACCTTTACTGTATGTATTTTATCTAAGCTTCCAGTCAACGGACGGATACAGCGTTGTGTATCAATTAACGGCGTCTAATTATAAGGAATTGTTTAATCCGACTTATCTTGAGATTTATTCAAACTCCTTTATACTGGCACTGCTGACAACAGTATTCTGCGTGCTATTCGGGTATCCCTTTGCTTATCATATGGCAAAGGCCGGTAAGAAAAAGAAGGCATTGATGATGATGCTGCTTATGATACCGTTTTGGACCAATTCCCTGATCCGGCTGAATGGCTGGAAGACGATCCTGGGTAAGACAGGAATCCTGAACACGGTGCTGGAAAATCTTCATATTATCAATCAGCCTCTTGAAATTCTTTATACCAGGGGAGCCGTACTGCTTGGTATGGTATACATTTTGTTCCCCTATATGGTATTACCCCTGTTTGCTTCCATCGACAAGCTGGATTTTGGCCTTTTGGAGGCCTCCAATGATTTGGGGGCGAATAAAGCAAGAACCTTTGTCCATGTCACACTGCCCCTTACCTCGCCGGGAATTTTCTCCGGGGTCATCCTGGTATTCATTCCTTCCCTGGGCTACTTCTTCGTATCGGATATCATGGGCGGGGGAAAATCACAGCTGATCGGTAATTTGATTGAAACTCAGTTTAAAGCGGGCAACAATTGGCCTCTTGGCGCAGCCTTTTCCATGCTGTTGATCATCCTGATTATCATTATGGTTACCATCTATAATAAATCAGGCGGGGACATCAAGGATCTGGGGGTGATGTAGATGGGAAAAAGAAAGAAGGGCCCCGGGAAGGCAATCTCCGGTATCTACGATTTTCTGATTTACTGCTTCCTGTACCTTCCAATCGCGATTGTGGTATTGTTTTCCTTTAATACCTCAAAAAGAAATATCGTATTCGAAGGCTTTACCTTCCGCTGGTATGGCGAGCTGTTTCAAAATGACGCACTGCTGGAAGCTTACGGAAACACCCTGATTGTCGGTCTGACCAGTACCTTGCTGGCTACAATCATAGGAACCCTGGCTTCCTATGGTATGTCGAAATATAAATTCAAGGGTAAGACCATCATTGACATGCTGCTATATATCCCGGTAGTAATCCCGGAGATTGTGCTTGGTATATCGCTGCTTGCCATATTTAATATTACCCAGATACCCATGGGATTGATTTCCCTTATCATTGCGCATACGACCTTCTGTATTCCGTTTGTGGTTTTTACCGTGAATGCAAGATTTGCAGGCTTTGATAAATCGGTGGAGGAGGCGGCCATGGACCTGGGAGCCGGAAGGATTAAGACATTTTTCACTGTAACCCTGCCCATCGTCATGCCAGGTGTTATCGCAGGAGCATTCTTATCCTTTACCCTGTCGATTGATGATATTATTATCAGCTTCTTTACCACAGGTCCCGGAAGCAACACCTTCCCATTAAAGGTCATGGAGCTTACCAAGACTGGTGTCACCCCGGATGTATATGCGTTGTCAACCATTGTGCTTGCCATAACAATAACACTGGTTATATTTACGCAACGGGATAAACACGTTAAAGGAAAAGATTCTTAACACTTAGTGTTAAGAAAAAGGCGGAATAACACTCAAATGTTAAAAAAATAGAATAACCTCTGGTATTAATAAAAAGTGGGTTAACATTTGAGTAAGAAAGTTATAAAATAAGGAGGATGATATTGATGAAGAGAATGAAAAAGATACTTGTGATTGTTTTACTCGGAGTATTTCTGTTTTCCTTCACCGGCTGCGGGAAGGGAGGCTCCAACGGAACCTTGAACCTGTTCATCTGGACGGAATATATTCCGGATTCTGTGATTGAGGGCTTCGAGAAGGAGACCGGCATCAAGGTCCAGATGCAGACCTATTCCAGCAATGAGGAAATGCTTGCCAAGGTACAGGGAAGCACAGCCGGAACCTATGATGTTGTATGCCCCAGCGATTATATGGTAGAGAATATGATTTCTTCGGACCTGCTGCAGGAGCTGGATCAGACAAAGTTTACCAATATGGGAAACATGGATTCGGCATACTTAAATCCAAGCTATGATCCGGGAAATAAATATTCCATTCCATACCTTGGAGGAGCCGGTGTTATCTGTTATAATAAAGTATCGGTACCTGCGGATGCCGATTTTACCACTTACGGCGAATTATTTGAGCCCGCTTATGAGAACAACCTGGTGGTACTGGATGATTTCAGAGCCATCATCGGTGTGACAGCCTTAAGCATGGGCTATGACATGAATGAGACAGACGAGACGAAGCTCGGAGAAATCAAGGATAAATTATTAACCCTTAAGCCAAATATCAAGAATTTGGACAGTGATTCGCCGAAGACCTCCATGATTACAGGTGAGACTATGGCGGGATTGTTCTGGAGCGGTGAGGCTGCGATTGCCCTTGAGGAGGATGAAGATCTTGCGGTTGCCTATCCGAAGGAGGGCATGTATCTGTTTTTTGATAACCTCTGCATCCTTAAGGACGCCAAGAATTCGGAGAATGCCTATAAATTTATTGATTACGTTATGAAGGCAGAGGTTAATAAGGAAATCGTATCGGAGTTCCCTTATCTGAATCCGAATAAAGCCGGCTATGATTTAATGGATGAGGCTTATAAGACAAATCCTGCGATCGCCATACCGGCGGAGGAGATAGCAAAGGGCTATTATGTACAAAATATTGGAAAGACAGTTGATATCTACAGTGAGATGTGGGCCGAATTCACGAAATAAGAAAAGCAGTAATTTATGATATTAATCCGATTGCCGAGGTTTTGCCAGGAGCCTGGCTGAACCTGGCATAGGGTCAATATAAAAATAACGGATCAACTCCGGAGGATTTGGTCTGAATGAAAGGTTAGGATAAAATGAAAAGCAAAGAGCAGGTTTTAAACGACTTGGAAAAGGTAATCAGGTTTATTCACAGTGATGAGCTGACCGAAGCAGAAAAAAAGGAGATTACACAGGAAACCGTAGAATATTTCGATACCTATGTAAGTCCCGGATGGTTAAAATACCGTAAATCTGTTTCAACAAATGCGGCAGTTGTTGAATGGAAGGATTATGGTGCGTACTGCTCTGGATTGTATGGAGAGGAATTTATTGACTGCTTGGGTGGTTTTGGTATCTACACCTGCGGCCACAGAAATCCGGAAATCATTGAAACTGTGAAGGCGCAATTAGACCATCAGGCGCTTCATTCACAGGAGCTGCTTGATCCTCTGCGTGGCTATCTGGCAAAAGCGGTAGCGGATATTACACCGGGAGATTTGGAGAAATGTTTCTTTACCAACGGCGGTGCCGAGGCTGTTGAAATGGCGTTGAAGCTTGCGCGAATTGCAACGGGTGGCAGATGGTACATTTCAACCGTCGGAGCTTTTCACGGAAAGTCCATGGGTGCTGTTTCCATGGCAGGAAAGGGAACCTACCGTGTTCCTTATACACCGATGGTACAGCAGGTACAGCATGTGGAATACGGTAATGCGGAGGATATCAGGAAGGCTGTCCGTAATCTGAAGGCAGTCGGTGAGAAGGTTGCCGCAGTCATCCTTGAGCCTATTCAGGGAGAAGCAGGTATTATCATTCCTCCGAAGGGCTATCTAAAGGAAGTAAGGGAAATTTGTGATGAATACGGTGTGGCATTGATCTTTGATGAGATTCAGACAGGTATGGGCAGAACCGGAGCGATGTTCCGCTGTGAGACAGAGGAGGTTGTGCCGGATATCCTGACCTTTGGTAAAGCCTTTGGCGGCGGTATTATGCCGATTACAGGCATTATCTGCAGACCTCATATGTGGACCGAGGAGTTAATTGACAATCCATGGCTGCTCGGATCTCCTACCTTTGGAGGAAATCCTCTTGCTTGCTCCGCAGCAATCGCAACAATCAAATATATGCTGGAGCATGATGTTCCGGGACAGTGTGCAAGTAAGGGCGATTATCTGATCGCAGGTCTTAAGAAGCTGGCGGCCAAATATCCCAGCGTAATCAGTGATGTCCGCGGTATTGGTCTGATGATCGGAGTGGAATTTGTCACAAGTGATGTGGGATATTCCGTAGCAAAGGGAATGTTTGCAAGGCGTGTATTGACAGCCGGCACCTTAGTGAATGCAAAATGTGTCCGTTTTGAACCGGCAGCAGTTATTACCCTGGAGGATATTGACCAGATTATCTCAAGAATGGACGAGGCACTTGCCGATACCCAGGCAGAGTTTAAGCTATAAGTTAAATTAGAATAAATATAATAATACAATCATACGGCACATACAATTTCACAGTATTTCAAGGAATCTGGACTTCTATTGTAATAAGGAAAGGCTTTCCTGAAAGGGAAGTGGTATGTGCCGTTTGTGTGATTGTATTTGGCTTAAGAAGGAGGATTTATGGAATTAAAGAAAAATTATATCAATGGAGAATGGATTCCGGCATTGTCCGGTAAGACAAGAAAGGTAATCAATCCGGCTAATGGAGAAGTGATTGCAGAGACCGCTGAGGGCAATGAAGAGGATGCAAGGCTTGCGGTTGCGGCTGCCAAGGAAGCATTTTACGGTAAGGGCGAATGGAGAAGAATGGATTCCCAGAAGCGTGCCGATATCATATTAAAAATTGCGGACCTGATGGATCAGAGAAGGGATGAGCTTATTAGAACGGATACACTCGATAACGGAAAACCCCTTAGAGAGGCGGAAGGTGATATTGACGATGCAATCCATTGCTTCAAATATTATGCCGGTTTAATCAAGGCCCCTTATGGCGGAGTTTATGATGTAAATGCGAATTTCGGCGAGATGCATTCCTATACCATACATGAGCCGGTAGGTGTCTGCGGACAGATCACTCCCTGGAATTATCCCCTTCTGATGGCGGTATGGAAGATTGCGCCCGCCCTTAGTGCAGGCAACTGCATCGTATTTAAGCCAAGCTCCAATACCCCCCTATCCTCCGTCATCCTGTTCGAGATTTTGGATGAGGTTGGCCTTCCCAAGGGTACGGCAAATCTCGTTATGGGTGCCGGCGGTACGGTCGGACATGAGATCGCGGCAAGTCCCGATGTGGATATGGTAACCTTTACGGGAAGCACCGAGGTCGGACAGGACATCGCAAGGGCGGCAATCGGCAATTTAAAGAAGGTTGGTCTTGAGCTGGGAGGAAAATCCCCGAATGTTATCTTTGCCGATGCTGATTTTGAGGGAGCCATTGAATGGGCGATGATCGGTATTTTCTTCAACCAGGGCGAGGTTTGCTCCGCAGGCTCCAGAATTATCATTGAGGAAAGCATTAAGGATAAGTTTGTGGCAAGACTGGCACAAAGAGCCAATGCCATGACCCTGGGCAATGGACTGGATAACCCGGACATGGGCCCTCTGGTTTCCGAGTCACATATGAACACGGTATTAAAATACATCGAGACAGCCAAGGCCGAAGGTGCCACCTGTGCCTGCGGCGGCTACCGCTATACCGAGGGAGAGTGCGCCAAGGGTTACTTTGTGAGACCTACCATCTTTGATAACTGTACCTCCGATATGACGATTGTTAAGGAAGAGGTGTTCGGACCGGTGGTTACCATTCAAACCTTCAAGACAGAAGAGGAAGCAATTGCACTTGCCAATGATACCATCTACGGACTTGCCGGTGCGGTATTTACAACGGACGGAGCAAGAGCTCTCCGTGTGATTAAGGAAATCAGAGCCGGAATTACCTGGATCAACTGCTATAACCCAACCTATAACGAAGCACCCTGGGGCGGCTACAAGATGAGCGGCTACGGCAGAGAGCTTGGTATTCAGGGACTTGAGGAATACCAGGAGGTTAAGCAGATCAATATTAACTTAAATCCCGGAGTTGTAGGCTGGTACGAGGAAAGATAGAGACCTTGGTATGATCTGACTTATGGCACTAGGACCATAGATAGGAGCAGTTATGACACAATTTCGGATAAAATCTACGGTACAGATTTTTGATACCACAAAAGAATTTATAGAAAATTTTCAGGTGGGAGCAGGAGACCTGATTATAACCATCAGCTATACCTATGAGAAGTATTTAAAGGGCCTGACCGGTGATGCCATTGTGGTGGACTTATTAAAGTATGGAACCGGTGAACCCAATGATGGGATGGTGGAAGCCATCCTGCGTGATATCAGCCGGACACCCTACGGGCGTGTGATAGCCATCGGAGGCGGAACTGTTCTGGATGTGGCAAAGCTGTTTGTACTTAAGAATATTTCTCCGGTACAGGAGCTGTTTGAACGAAAGCTGGATATCATCAAGGAGAAGATTCTGATTACAGTACCGACCACCTGCGGGACCGGAAGCGAGGTTACCAATATCTCCATTCTGGAGCTTTTGAATAAAAAGACAAAGCTGGGATTGGCGGTGGATGAATTATTCGCAGATGATGCGGTACTGATTCCGGAGCTGTTAGAGACACTTCCCTTTGGAGCCTTTGTTGCCAGCTCCATTGATGCGTTCATACACGCGGTGGAATCCTATCTTTCGCCAAAGGCCAATGCCTTTACAGAGATGTTCTCCGTAAAGGCCATGGAATTGATTTTAAACGGTTACCAGGTAATTGCGGCCCAGGGCAGGGAGGCGAGAATCCCCCTGATGAAGGACTTTTTGATTGCCAGCAATTATGCGGGGATTGCCTTCGGCAATGCCGGCTGTGCAGCGGTACATGCCCTTAGCTATCCTCTTGGTTCGGTCTTCCATGTTCCCCACGGAGAGGCCAATTATGCCATCCTTTACGGGGTATTCCACAAATATATGAAGGTTTGCCCGGAGGGAAAGATAAAAATCCTGAATGAATTTCTTGCAAAATTACTGGATTGTAAGGTGGAAACGGTATATCAGGAGATGGAGGAATTGTTTAATGCCCTTCTTCCCAGGAAGTCCTTAAGCAAATATGGGGTTACAAGAGCCCAGCTGGAGGAATTTACCGAGTCGGTAATGACAAATCAGGGTCGGCTGATGGCGAACAATTATGTTACATTAAGTAAAGCGGATGTATACGAGATATACAATTCGTTATATTGAATATTAAAGTAACTGTATAATAAAACAGGAAGCAGTCGTATCACGAACCGAAGGTAAGCCGTGATACGGCTGTTTTTATCGCCGATTGCTTGCAGCTTTGACGAAGGATATTTTATTTGATTTTTTGATATTGGAAGTATATAATACATATAAAATTACAATATAATTCAAAAATTGGTTTGTGTGTCAGAGCACCGGGCCATATCCTGTTATGATTTTCATTAGGAGGACTATCATGGAAGACAATTCCGTACTAACGACACAGGAAGTAGCCGATATGTTGAAGATCGCCAAAAATACGGTATATGAACTGATCAAACGCGGTGAGCTGAATTCCTATAAGGTTGGTAAAAAGGTTCGAATCGATTTAAAGGATGTTCTTGAATATAAGAATAAAACAAAAACAATACAAACGTCCGGTTTTACAAATGAGAGTAAAAATATCCCTCTGCGCACCAGAATACATGTGGAAACAGATATGCAGAACCGGTTTATTATCTGCGGGCAGGATATCCTGCTTGATATTCTGGCAAGGTATTTACAATATCATTCGAATGGAATCCAGGCCTTACGGTCCTATGTCGGGAGCTATAACGGTTTGTATGCGCTGTATCATGATGAGGTAAAGGCTACTTCGGTGCATTTGTGGGACAGTGATACAAACGAATATAATATACCCTTTGTCAAACGGATGCTCCCCGGAGTACCTGCGGTAGTCCTTCATCTGGCGACCCGGCTCCAGGGCTTTTATGTTGCCAAAGGAAATCCCAAGGGTATCAAGGGCTGGGAGGACTTAAAACGCAAGGATATATCCATAGTAAATCGTGAGAAGGGAAGCGGCACCAGAATTCTTCTGGATGAGCATCTTAAGGGACTGGGCATTAACGCAAAGAATATTGCGGGATATCACAGGGAAAGTACGTCCCATCTGGCAATTGCGAGTATTGTTGCAAGAGGGGGAGCAGATATTGGTCTTGGAAATGAAAAAACTGCATTGCAGGTCAATGATGTGGATTTTATTCCTTTGCAGACAGAGCAGCTTGATTTGGTAATCAAGAAAGAAAATATGGACAGTATCGAGATTCAAACGCTGATTGAGGTTTTGAATATGGGTGATTTTCAGCTGGAGCTTCAGGGAATCGGCGGATATAATATAGAAAATATGGGTAAGATCATCGCGGAAATATAGTAATAATCAAGAGAGAGTACCGAGGGCTGTTTGCCATCCCTTGGTACTCTCTCTTTTTTATGTAATACAAATCAGTTTTTCAGGGTCAAGACATACCTTCCAGGGAAGGGAAAGGTCCGTTAGCTCCTCATAACGGTCCTTTGACATTTCCCACTGAAGCTGAAAGGCCTTTGACCGGGCTGCGGGCTTGGCGGTACTAAGGAATACCGTAATTCGGAAAGGAGCCTCGCTTGTATGGACCGGCCATAATTCAAAGGTATTTTTTCCCGTTTCCTTTGCCATCCGGAGGTGGTTAGCCCGAATGCCCACATGGGATATTTCACTGATTTCTGCGGGCGGGTACAGGCTGATGCCCCAGTCCACTGCTTCTATGCTTCCATTCGGCAGGAGCTTTGCTGTCGAGATGTTTTTGCAGCCGGTGACCTGTGCTGCAGGAAGGGTAGTGGGATGGACAAAGATCTCATCCCTTTCACCCGAAGCCTCGATTCGGCCCTGGTCAATAACAAGAATGCTCTTACATAGCCGGTAGGCTTCCTCCATATTGTGAGTTACAAAGAGAGTGGCTCCCGTATAATCCTCCAGGGAATCCCTAAGCTGATTCACCATTTGGTTTCTTAAGTATTCATCCAGGGCTGAAAAGGGTTCATCCAGCAATAAAACCTCAGGCTCTATCACGAGGGCTCTGGCCAAAGCAACCCGCTGCTGCTGTCCTCCCGACAATTGCGACGGATAGCGGTTCTCCAGTCCTTCAAGGCGCATCATGGCAACGGCCCGGCTTATTTTTTCTGCCTTCTGTGCTGCTGAGAGACCGGTAAGAGAGAAGCCGATGTTTTTATTCACCGTCATGTGAGGATATAAGGCGTAATTTTGAAAAAGAAAGCCGACCCTTCGCTGCTGGCAGGGCAGGTTGATTTTGCGCTTTGAATCAAAAAGAACCCGATTCCCCAGAAGGATTTTTCCCTCATCCGGTGTTTCAATTCCCGCGATACACCGAAGAGTCATGCTTTTTCCAGAGCCGGAAGCACCCAGAATGCCAAGGATATCCTTGTCTGCCTCAAAGGAAACCTCCAGTCGAAAGCCCTTAAGCCTTTTCTTTATATCAACCAAGAGTCTCATATCAATCTCCATTCTGCCATCAGGCATGAAGCTGCTTTTATGGTTTGCTTTTCTGCGGGGTATTTTTTGCACCCTTCGTAAATCTGCCGCTAATAAATTTCTGCTGGTATTCCAGCCAATAATTCATCAGGAAGATAACGATAAATGATATGGCTATGATTAATGCCACCCATGCATAGGCTAGGCTTTCATTTCCTCCTGCCACAGCAAAATAAATTGCAAGAGGAATGGTCTGTGTCCTGCCGGGAATATTACCGGCCAGCATAATCGTTGCACCGAATTCTCCCAGGGCTCTTGCAAAGGCGAGAATTCCGCCGGCCACAACCCCCGGCCATGCGAGGGGAATACTAACCCGGAAGAAAACCTTCCATTCGGGTACACCCAGGGTCCGGGCCGCATAAAGAATATTCCGGTCGATCTGCTCGAAGGCACCCTTGGCCGTCTTATACATCATGGGAAAGGAAACTACTATGGCTGCGATGACGGTGGCACTCCAGGAAAAGATAATATTGATATCAAAATTCTGCAAAAGCTTTCCCACCGGTCCGTTTCTTCCGACCAGTAGCAAAAGGAGAAAACCTACCACGGTAGGGGGGAGCACCAGGGGAAGAATGAATATTCCGTCCAAAAGACCCTTCAGCTTTCCCCGGTAGCCCGCCATCCAGTAGGCTGCCAGCAGCCCTAAGAAAAAGGTAATCACAGTTGCCGTTAATGTTGTTTTTAAGGATACAATTAATGGGGAGATATCAAAATCCACTGGCACCACTCCTTATTTTATAATAAACCCGTATTTTTTAAAGATAGAGGTGGCTTTGCTTCCCGACAGATAAGTAAGAAATGCCTTTGCTTCCTTGGAGTGCTTGGTATCCTTAATGACCGCTCCCGGATATTCAACAGTACTATGGCTTTTGGCCGGTGCTGTGGCGATAATGGTAATCTTATCGGAACCTATCGCGTCAGTCTTATAAACGATACCGGCATCTGCATTACCGCTCTCCACCCAGGTCAGAACCTCAGTAACATCCTTTGCGTAAACAGCTTTTTTCTTCACGGCATCTAATATTTCATAATAGGTCAATACCTGCTCGGCATACTGGCCAGCCGGTACGGAGGAGGGTTCACCCAGAGCTACGGTTTTTATACCTTTCCTGGTTAATCCACGGAAGCCGGTAAGAGAGCTTGTAGTGTTTCTCGGAACAATCAGTACAATTTCATTGTACAGGAGGGTCTTAATTGTGCTGTCAATCAGTAGATTTTCTGATTTTAAAGCATCCATCTGCTTAGTTGCGGCAGAAAGAAACACATCCACTGCGGCACCCTGTTCAATCTGCTTTTGAAGAGCTCCGGATGAGCCAAAATTGAATTCGAGGGAAATGTTGGGTTTTTCCTTCTTATAAGCCTCGGCAATATCTGTCATGGCATCTGCCAGACTTGCTGCAGCGGAAACAGTCAGGGTAACCTTCTTTGTAGTTTTGGCATAAGCATTTACCGAAAATAATGAAAAAAGAATTACAAAAATCATTAAAGCAGAAACCAGTTTTTTTGTGTTTTTCATAAATTCATCTCCATTCAATTTTTATTTATCCTGTCAGAAGCCCGGAGGGACCAATACAGGTCTGCAAGCCGATACAAACCAGTCATAGCTTGAAGAACAAGATATGTCGATTGTTAAGTATCATTTTAAGTTGTTTGCTAATAGGTGATTGTACAATCAAGAGAATTCTCTTTCACTATGTTTTGTAATGTTATAAATTCATTTACATCATGTTATATCATGTTATATCACGTGATGTTGAGAGAAGTATACTTTCTTTATTGTTATATTTCAATGCATCAAATCATAGAAATACAATACAAATTTTTTTGTATTACTGTAAAATTTAACTAAGGATACAGCAAAAAACGGTATCGCTTAATGACCTATATACAAAAATTATTAAGAGTATTATAATGTTGTAAAAAGGCGAATTGTGTCGTATTTAAAGGGGGCGATAGATAGACATTTATGATAGGCCGAATTGCAGTGGGGAGTATTATAATTAGGGCAGGTGTATAATAGAATAAAAATACAAAAGCAGAAAGGGAGAAAGATGAAAAGCATAAGGACAAAGATTATATTACTTATCGTTGTATTAATCTTTTTGATGAACTCAATCATGGGCACATTGGCATATACCATTGCCGCAAGGGAGCTGAAAAGCAATGTGAAGGATAGCCTGACAGAGCTGGCAAAGCAGGGAGCCGCTACCGTAGATGAATTTTTGGAAAAGGAATGGGACAGTCTGCGGGCCTTGGCACTGACAGATACTGTAAGTGATCCGAATGTTCCCATTGAGGAAAAGTTTACTTTCTTAAAACGTGAGGCAGAACGGAGTGGAGCGGTCAGTGTTTCCTATGCGGATGCGGATGGAGATGCACTGGCAGAGGATGGAGTGACCATAATCAATATCAAGGACAGTGAATATTTTGAATCAGCCATAGGGGGAATCTGTGCGGTGTCTGATCCGATGGAGAGCATAACAAAGGCGGGTGCCATTGTCATAGCGTTTTCAGTTCCTGTCTATTATAATGATACGGTGATCGGTGTATTGTTTAAAATGGAGGACGGGACCAGTCTAAGCCAGATTACAAACACACTTAAAATTGGGAAAAACGGTAAAGCCTATATGATAAACGCAGAAGGAACGGCTGTGGCACATTATGATGCCTCCTTTGTTTTAGAGGGCAGCAATATTATCCGTCAGTACGAGCAGGATAAGTCCCTCGGGAGTATGGTAGAGGTATATCAGGAGATATTTAAGGGAAAGGCCGGCTCCAGCCACTATACCTATAATTCGGTTGAAAAATATGTCGGGTTTGCACCGGCAAATAATAAGCATTGGTTTGTTGTTCTTACAGTTCCTCAAAGCGAAATTCTTGGGGGAGCAGATGAAATACGAACGACCATTATTATTGCTTCTCTGGCCTTTCTGCTGATTTTTGCATTATTGGGTGCAGTTATAGCAGGGAGGATCAGTAAGCCGGTAAGAATGATTACGGAAAATCTTAGACAGATAGCTTCCGGGGATTTGACAGTACATATTTCGGACAAGCTGCTTAAGATTAAGGATGAGACGGGAAGATTGGCGAATGCTTTGTATACAATGCAAAATGAGTTCCGGGATTTAATCTCCACAGTTAAGGCGGAAGCCGATGAGGTGGAGAAAAATGCTTCCCTGCAGGAAGCCAATGTATCCGATCTGTTAAAGGAGATTGAGGAGGTGTCGGCTACGACACAGGAGCTTTCTGCAGGCTCGGAGGAGACGGCAGCCTCTGCTGAGGAGATGAATGCTTCCTCACAGGAAATTGTGGAGTCCATCGATACGATTGCAGAGAAGACAGAGGAGGGCTCCCGTACGGCAGATGAAATCAGCATCAGGGCAACACAGCTGAAGGAGTCGGCACTTACTTCAAAAAAGGTTGCCATGCAGATTTATAAGGATTCTGAGAAGGTGCTGAAGGAAGCAATCAGCCAGTCAAAGGAGGTAGAGCAGATCAACAACCTGGCGAATGCAATTCTGGGTATTGCGGCACAGACCAATCTGCTGGCACTGAATGCGTCCATCGAAGCGGCGAGGGCAGGAGAAGCAGGCAAGGGCTTTGCAGTTGTCGCCAATGAAATCAGAAGTCTGGCTGAAAACTCGAACCGGACGGTAACGGAGATTCAGGCGGTAACGTCCAAGGTAATTGATTCTGTGGAAAATCTATCCAGCAATGCGGACAAGCTGCTGGAATTTGTGGATACTAAGGTTATTCCTGATTATGAAAGCTTTGTAAATAATAGTGAGCGGTATAATGAGGATGCTGTTACAGTGGATCATTTTGTTACGGAGCTTAGTGACACAACAGATAAAGTGGCGGCCTCAGTTGAGGATATGATGAAGGCGATTCATGAGGTTACCGCAGCAACCGGCGAGGGAGCCGCAGGTGCAGGGCTGATAGCTGAGAAGACGGTTATTGTTACTGATAAGGCTAATAATGTACTGGAAAATGCAAACATGACGAAGGCAAGCTCCGTAAAGCTGGTGGAGGCTGTATCCAGCTTTAAAATATAGGGGTGATAAAAGATAAGCATAGTTTCTTTTCTTAAGAATAATATCAGACGGATATCTGCTTAAGCAGAGAAGATTTGTAAAGGGAAGACTTTAAACCGGGACCTGTGGTGTAAAGTCTCCCCTTTATTTTATTCTGCCGATGGGAGCACATGGGATTTTATGTTCAATAAAACTGTATTGACAAAGCATATCATTTTATATATAATGTTAGCGACCTAACAATGTATGGGTAATTGCAAAACTCGCAAAAGTTAACAATTTTTCAAACAACAGATACAATTTCGGAGCGGAAGTTAAGCGGAGGGAGCGTTGGAGCGGAGAAATTTGTATCTGTTGTTCGGGAAATTTAGTGGATTATAGTGTTCCGCAATTATCTATAGCAATGTATTCTGAAAGGAGTCCTATGGAAACAAAGTATGTAATCGGGCATGAGATTAAGATACTTTCCAATTTAATTAAGCGGCGCATCGGAAGCTCCAGAGTAGTTACCGAGACAGACAAACTTACGGGAACTCATGGCTATATGATAGGGTATATCTATCATAACAGGGATAAGGGAGATATTTTTCAAAGAGATCTGGAGGAAGAATTTTCAATCAGACGTTCCACCGCAACAGGAATATTACAGTTGATGGAGAAGAACGGCCTTATTGTCAGGGAGCCTGTGGACTATGATGCGAGACTTAAGAGACTGGTTCTGACTCCTAAGGCCATTGCCGTACACGAGGCAGTGATCAGTGAATTTGACAAAATTGAGGACGAATTGAAAAAGGGTCTGACACAGGAGGAGCTTGCTGATTTCTATCGTATCATTAATAAGATGAAACAAAACATCGGCGGGTAAATATTTATACCCGGATTGTTAGCTCCCTTACAGTTGACGGCAAATATTGTGCGGGGTTCAATTTTGCGGATTTTTGACAGCGTATGGGTAGAAGAAAATAAAGGAATGTAATTAGATTGGAGGATAATGAATGATAAAACGACTGGCAGGATGCGTAAGACAATATAAGAAGGATACAGTGCTTGCGCCGGTATATATTTCTGCGGAGGTGGTTATGGAGGTTTTAATTCCCCTGCTTATGGCATCCCTCATCGATGACGGGATCAATCAGGGGAATATGGGGGTCATATGGAGATTGGGGGCTTTATTGGTGCTGCTTGCAGGAATCTCACTGTTATTCGGAGTGCTTGCCGGCAATGCCTCGGCCAGGGCGATGTCGGGCTTTGCCTGTAATCTTCGCCATGATATGTATTATAAGGTACAGGAATATTCCTTTCGCAATATAGACAGGATATCGACCTCCAGTATTGTGACAAGGCTTACTACGGATGTGAATAATATCCAGAATGCCTTTATGATGATTATAAGGATTGCGGTACGTGCCCCGATTATGATCATACTTTCTTTGATCATGGCATTGTCCATTAATGTCAGGCTAGCCCTGGTATTTTTATTTGTAATTCCCTTTCTGGGAGGAGGCTTATTCCTGATCGTACGGCTGGTGCACCCGATCTTTGAACGGGTATTCAAAACCTATGACAGGCTGAACCGGATTGTACAGGAGAACCTGCGGGGAATCCGTGTGGTGAAATCCTTCGTAAGAGAGGAGCATGAAAAAGAAAAATTCGCTACCATATCACAGCATATTTATAAGGATTTTACGAAGGCGGAGAAAATTCTGGCCTTCAACAGCCCTATGATGCAGCTTAGCATGTACACCTGCATTCTTTTTATCTCCTGGTTTGGTGCCAGACTGATTGTACACGGGGATTTGACGACCGGGCAGCTGATGAGCATTTTTACTTATTCCATGCAGATATTAATGAGCCTTATGATGATGTCCATGGTTTTCGTCATGATTACAATATCCCGTGCATCGGCAGAAAGGGTTACCGAGGTACTGAATGAGAAGCCGGATTTGTCAAACTGTGAGAATCCCGTATATCAGGTAGGAAACGGAGCTGTAACCTTTGAGGGAGTGGATTTCAGCTACAGTGCTGACCCCGGCAAGCTGTGCCTTAAGGGTATAGATTTGGATATTAAAGCGGGTGAGACGGTGGGCATTATCGGCGGTACCGGAAGCTCCAAGACAAGCCTGGTTCAGCTGATTCCAAGGCTCTATGATGTGACTGCGGGTACGGTTAAGGTCGGAGGAATTGATGTCAGGAACTATGATATTACGGCTCTTCGTAACGAGGTTGCCATGGTATTACAGAAAAATGTCCTGTTCTCAGGAACCATCAAGGAAAATCTTAGATGGGGTAATGAGGAGGCAACGGACGAGGAACTGATCCGTGTCTGCAAGCTGGCACAGGCGGATGATTTCATACAGTCCTTTCCTGAGGGGTATGATACCTATATGGAGCAGGGAGGCACCAACGTCTCCGGGGGGCAAAAGCAAAGGCTCTGTATTGCCAGAGCTCTTTTGAAAAAGCCGAAAATTTTAATTTTGGACGATTCCACAAGTGCGGTGGATACAAAGACGGATGCTTTGATCCGCAGGGCCTTCCGTGAAGAAATTCCCGATACGACGAAATTTATTATTGCCCAGCGTATCTCCTCGATTTCGGATGCGGATACAATTATCATCATGGAGGGCGGGAGCATCAATGCCGTCGGAACACATGAGCAGCTCTTAAAGGAGAATGAGATATATCAGCAGGTTTATTATTCACAGCAGAAGGGAGGGGATGACAATGGAACAGAAGCATAAAAAGCAGCCGGGCAGAAGACCTCCCAGAGCAAAAGACAGCAGGAAAACCATAGGACGTCTTCTATCCTATGTGACCGGAGGACACAGAATCCGTTTTGTGTTTATCCTGGTTTGTATCTTTATCAGCTCCCTGGCCGGAGTCATCGGTTCCATGTTCCTTCAGACCTTGATCGATGATTACATCAGTCCGCTGCTTCAGGTGGACCATCCTGAATTTGGCGGCTTACTTCGGGCAATTTTCCAGATGGCAGGGATTTACCTGATCGGTATTATCTCTACCTATTTGTATAACGTACTTATGGTAGTACTGGCACAGGGAGTGCTGAAGAGAATCCGCGATGAGCTGTTTGCCCATATGCAAAAGCTCCCTATCAAGTATTTTGATACTCATACCCACGGAGATATCATGAGTCATTATACCAATGATACGGATACCCTCCGTCAGATGATAGCCCAAAGCATACCCCAGATGTTTTCTTCCGTAGTTACGATTGTATCTGTTTTTGTTGCCATGGTCATCACCAGTCCCCATCTGACGGTTCTTGTAATCATTTTTGTCGCATTTATGCTGTATATTACGAAGAAGATGGGCGGAAAAAGCTCCGTCTATTTTATGAAGCAGCAGAAAGCTCTTGGAGCTTTGAATGGTTTTATCGAAGAAATGATCCAGGGGCAGAAGGTAATTAAGGTTTTCTGCCATGAGCCGCAGTCCAAATTTGACTTTGACCGTTTGAATGAAGAGCTGCGTGCGGATGCCTGTATTGCCAATAAATATGCAATAATTTTCATGCCGATTATGGGGAATCTGGCAAATCTCCAGTTCGTTCTGATTGCCATTGTCGGAGGTATCCTGGAAGCAGGGAATATCGGAGGGCTGACCCTTGGAGCAATTGCCGCATTTTTAATGCTAAGCAGAAGCTTTACGATGCCAATCAGTCAGATATCCCAGCAGCTCAATTCAGTTGCCATGGCTCTTGCCGGTGCTGAGAGGATTTTTGAGCTTATGGATGAGGAGCCTGAGTTTGATGAAGGGTATGTTACTCTGGTAAATGCCACCCTGGAAGGGGAGCAGCTGGTAGAGGCGGAAGGCTATACGGGAATCTGGGCATGGAAGCATCCCCATAGTGAAGGTACGATAACCTACACAAGGCTGACCGGGGACGTAAGATTTTATGATGTGGATTTTGGATATACCGAGGGAAAAAATGTTCTGCATGATGTATCCATCGAAGCCAAGCCGGGAGAGAAGCTGGCCTTTGTGGGAGCAACCGGTGCCGGCAAAACAACAATTACCAATCTGATTAATCGTTTTTATGATATTGCAGACGGCAAAATCCGTTACGACGGAATTAATATTAATAAAATCAGGAAGACGGACCTGCGGCGTTCTCTGGGTATCGTATTGCAGGACACAAATTTGTTTACCGGAACCGTACTGGAGAACATCAGGTATGGCCGGCTGAATGCGACAGAGGAGGAGGTGCATCAGGCAGCAAAGCTGGCCAATGCACATAACTTTATCATGAGACTTCCCCAAGGCTATCAGACACAGCTGACAGGGGACGGGGCCAGCCTGTCACAGGGACAAAGGCAGTTGCTTTCCATTGCCAGGGCAGCAATAGCAAATCCTCCGGTCATGATTCTGGATGAAGCCACCTCAAGCATTGATACCCGTACGGAGGCTATTGTACAGAAGGGCATGGACAGCCTGATGAAGGGAAGAACCGTATTTGTCATAGCCCACCGCCTTTCCACGGTACAAAATTCCGATGAAATTATTGTGCTTGACCAGGGCCAAATTATTGAACAGGGAGACCACGAGGAGCTGATATCAAAGAAGGGCAAGTATTATCAGCTTTATACCGGGGCCTTCGAGCTGGAGTAAATAATCCCATATACTACAAGAATTTCTCGCTGTCTCTTGACAATATTTCTTCTTATATATATGATAAAGTAGTTTGATAAATTGTCTGGAGGATTTATTTTGAGTAATTATGTAGATGAAATAAAGAAAAGAAGAACCTTTGCGATTATATCCCACCCGGATGCAGGCAAGACAACCTTGACTGAGAAGCTTCTGCTGTACGGTGGAGCAATTAATCTTGCAGGTTCGGTAAAAGGAAAGAAGACAGACCGGCATGCGGTGTCGGACTGGATGGAGATAGAGAAGCAACGTGGTATTTCCGTTACCTCCTCTGTCATGCAGTTTAACTATGGAAATTATTGTATTAATATACTGGATACCCCGGGACATCAGGATTTCTCCGAGGATACCTACCGAACTCTGATGGCTGCGGATTCTGCTGTCATGGTAATTGATGCTTCCAAGGGTGTGGAAAATCAGACCGAGAAGCTGTTCAAGGTATGTGTAATGCGCGGCATCCCGATTTTTACCTTTATCAATAAGCTGGACCGGGAAGCCCGTGATACCTTTGAATTGTTGGATGATATTGAGACGGTGCTTGGCATCCGTACCTGTCCGATGAACTGGCCCATCGGCTCCGGTAAGAATTTCAAAGGAGTCTACGATAGGACGACAAAGCACATCACACGCTTTTATGCTGCCAATAACGGGCAGAAGGAAGTGGATACGGTAGAGGTGGAGCTGGGTGATCCTAAGGTGGATGCTCTGATTGGAAAGGTTAATCATGATATCCTTGCAGAGGAGATTGAGCTGATTGACGGAGCCAGCAGTGAGTTTGATCTTGATCAGGTATTAAGCGGCCAATTAACACCGGTATTCTTTGGCTCGGCCCTGACCAATTTCGGCGTGGAAGCCTTTTTAAAGCAGTATTTATCCATGACAACCTCTCCTCTTCCCAGAGTTTCCTCGGAAGGGAAAATCGACCCGGTAGAGAATGATTTCTCAGCCTTTGTCTTTAAGATACAAGCGAATATGAACAAAGCGCACCGGGACCGTATTGCCTTTATGAGAATCTGCTCCGGCAAATTTACCGCCGGGATGGAGGTAAACCACGTTCAGGGAAATAAGAAAATCAGGCTTTCCCAGCCGCAGCAGCTGATGGCCCAGGAAAGAACCATAATTGAAGAGGCATATGCGGGAGATATCATCGGTGTTTTTGATCCGGGTATTTTCTCCATCGGAGACACACTTTGTTCCTCCGATCAGAAGTTTTCCTACGAGGGAATACCTACCTTTTCCCCGGAGCATTTTGCGAAGGTCCGTCAGGTGGACACGATGAAAAGAAAGCAGTTCTTAAAGGGAATATCCCAGATTGCGCAGGAGGGTGCGATCCAGATTTTTCAGGAATATAATACGGGAATGGAGGAAATTATCGTCGGTGTAGTCGGTACGCTTCAATTTGACGTATTAAAATTCCGTCTCCAGTCCGAGTATGGCGTGGAGATAAGGATGGAGCCGCTGGCCTATGAATATATCCGCTGGATTGAGAATAAGGATATCGATGTCAGCAAGCTAAGCCTGTCCTCGGATACGAAGAAGATCAAGGACCTTAAGGGTAACCCGCTGCTTTTGTTTGTAAACCGCTGGAGCATCCAGATGGCCCTTGACCGTAACAAGGAGCTTGTATTATCTGAATTCGGAAAGCAATAAAGAGGAAACACGCAATTTGAAATACAGATATGGAGGAAAAGGATATGGGATGTCTGGGGAATTTGATCTGGTTTGTCTGCGGCGGCTTTATCAGCGGACTTTCCTGGCTGATTATCGGTATATTATGGTGCTGTACAATCATTGGCATTCCGGTGGGATTGCAATGCTTTAAGTTTGCGCAGCTTAGCTTCTTCCCCTTTGGCAAGGAGGTAAGGTACGGCGGCGGAGCCGGCTCGCTGCTGCTGAATATCCTGTGGATTATATTCTCCGGAATTCCCCTGGCCATAGAGTCAGCGGTATTCGGAATAATCCTATGTATTACTGTCATCGGGATACCCTTTGGCTTACAGCATTTCAAGATAGCAAAGCTTGCTCTGATGCCCTTTGGTTCCACCGTGGAAATGAAATAACAGCCAGCCTTGCGCTACTGCATCTTTTCCCTTTTATTCCGGCTGCAGGAAATTTGAATAATACCTATCAATGCGGTAGCGCCGATCAGCAGCGCCGCCATATACTGGTATGCCATACGAAGGCCGAAGGTATCGGCTAAAAATCCTCCGGTGATATTACCGACGATGCTGCCGATGCCTGCCTGAACGATGGTCAATATGCTTTGCCCCTTGGACTGGTTGGCCGGCTTGACATTTTTACTGATGTACATCGCGCAGCAGAAATAGATGATCATGTAGGTAAGTCCGTTCATGGCTTGTGCCAGTATGAAATATCCGAGGCTTCCCTTTGTAACAAGCAGGATTCGAAAGCCCATCAAAAGACAGGCTAATATAATGAGCCTGCTGGGGTTTACCCTTCGTATCAGCCGGTTAATCAGGAGTAATACCGGTATTTCACTGGCTGCTGCAACACAATTAATGATGCCGATCATGCTTTCGCTATAGCCCAGCCGGGTCATATAGACGCCCAGAAAGCTTCCGTTGAAGGTGATTCCGATCTGACTGATGAATGCAAAAATTAACATGAAATAAATCTGCCTGGATTCAAATATTTTGAATAATCCGGGCTTTTTTTGTATGGGCTGTTCGGCAGGTTTTATTAAATCGGCCTTATGTACCTGCTTTTCCCTGGGAAGCCTTCGGACAAAGAACAGCAAAACCATATAGCCAAAGAAGCCCAGAACAAATTCAATTGCAGGATTCCACTTAACGATATAGCCGGCGATGGTTACCATAATTGCATAACCGACGGTACCGCCCATTCGTATCTTGGAGAAATCAAACTTATTCTTGCCTGCGATACTGATGATGATTGCATCGCACAGCGGAATAATGGCGGTACTGAAGGAGGCCAGCAAAAAGGCAGCGATAAAGAAGGAGGTGAAGGATTTGCCTATGTAATAGCTGAACATGGCCAGGCCGCTTCCAAGTACCAGCAAGGACAGGACCTCATTCCTTTTTCCTGTTTTATCACTTAGGATAGCCCATAAGGGCTGTATAAAGATAGCAACCAGGGGAGCTATGGTCATCAGAATTCCGATCTGTATGGAATTTAGGCCGGCTTTTGTGTAATAGGCACCAAGAAAGGGAGCATAGAAGGAGCCGGGAATATATGCAAAGGCGTTTACAAGCAGTAGTGTCAGGCCCAGATTATGATAACGTTTATTATTCATGAAGAATGCTCCTTGATCAAGAAGATAACTTTTGTGAGATATGTTTAAAAAGGTAGCATATTTTCCTATATTAATCAAGTGATATAATCTGAAAAGTTACAGCATATGAGTTTCCCAAGAGGCCCCTTCATACGCCTGCCCTGCGGGCTGGAAAGCTTCTGTTAAATCTGCCTTGTTCTGGTGTTTATCCCTTTTATTTTTAGTATATTTTAATCTAATATTAATACTGGCATATTGATTTAATTTACAGAAGGAGTATATTCATATTGTATTAAATAATTATAGAAAGAGAAGTGGAATATAAATGGAAGCATACGCAATAGTGTTATTGATTGTGCTTGGGGTGTTGGTTGGGCTTTACCTGTTGATTTTTGTAATCCTGGGCTTACGGGTAATTTCCTCGGATCAGGTGGCAGTCGTAGAAAAGTGGTGGAGCTTAAAGGGATCGCTGAAGGACTCCATTATCGCATTGAACGGTGAGGCCGGTTATTCACCGAATCTCCTTCGTGGAGGTATCCATTTTAAATCGGCATTGATGTTTAAAATTCACAAGTATCCTTTGATTACCATACCCCAGGGTCAGATTTCATATATTTTCGCCCGTGACGGTAAGCCGCTGGCGCCGACACAGACCTTGGGCAGAGTAATTACAGAGGCAAATAATTTTCAGGATGTTACCGGCTTCTTAAAGAATGGCGGTCAAAGAGGGCCCCAGAGAGGAATACTCCGAGAAGGTACCTATGCAATTAATCTGGCGCAGTTCATTGTAATTACACCCGGCGAAATCAAAGCCATCTTTAACAGCTCCAAGGGTGAGCGGACAGAGCTTTTGAGCATGCAAAAGACCTTGCTTGAAAGAAATGCCTTCAGTCCCGTTATTATCATGGGTAATGGCGGACAGGAAAGCGATAGTATGGGTATTGTAACGGTGCATGACGGACCATCCCTGCCGGAGGGTGAGATTATCGCACCTTATGTGGGAGAGGCCCATGCAAGCTTCCAGGACCCTGAGAAGTTCCTGGAGCTGAACGGAAGACGAGGCAAGCAGATTCAGGTATTGACGGATGGTACTTACTATATTAACCGTCTGTTTTCAACGGTGGAATTCAGACCCAAGACGGTTGTACCAATCGGCTATGTAGGCGTGGTGGTATCCTTCTTTGGAAAGGAAGGCGTGGACACCACCGGGGCTGATTACAAGCACGGCGAGCTGGTTGGGGAAGGCTGTAAGGGTGTACTGGAGAAGCCGCTGATGCCCGGTAAATATGCCTTTAATACGGATGCCGGTAAGGTAGTGCTTGTCCCTACCATCAATATTATCCTGAAATGGAACAGGGAAGAGATCGGTTCCCATAAGTATGATGAAAATCTGACCGAGGTCGATATTATTACAAAGGATGCCTTCGAACCGTCCCTGCCATTATCGGTAGTAATGCATATCGATTACAAGCAGGCCCCCTGGGTAATCCAGCGCTTTGGAGATATCAATATGCTGGTTAACCAGTCCCTTGATCCTCTGGTGAGCGCATATTTTAAGGATGTGGCCCAAACCAAGACCCTGATTGAGTTGATTCAGGAGCGTAGTGCAATCCGTGAAAGAGCACTTGGTGAGATGAAGGATAAGTTTGCGAAATATAATCTCCAGTTGGAGGAGGTATTAATCGGAACCCCAAGATCACCGGTTGCGGATGTCCAGATTGAGAATATTCTTACGCAGCTTAGGGAAAGACAGATTGCGGAGGAAAAGAAGGTTACTTACCAGAAGCAGCAGTCTGCGGCGGAAAGTGAAAAATCTCTGCGGGAAGCACAGGCGGTTGCGGAGCAGCAGAGCTTCCTGACCAAATCAAAGATTCAGATTGACATTGAGCGTAACAACGGTGCGGCCCTTGCAAGTAAGGCGGAGCAGGAGGCAAATCAGATCATAGCCCTCGCAAAGGCAAACTCCTCCAGGATTACGCTTGAGGGTGAAGCGGAGGCCTCCAAGGAAAGTAATATCGGTTTGGCAAAGGCCCGCGCCATTGATGCGCAGGTTAAGGCCTATGGCGGAGCGGAATTTAGAATTATTCAGGAGGTAACGGATAAGCTGTCCGATGCAATCAAGAGTGCCCAGGTGGATATTGTGCCGAGGACCGTTGTCAATATGGGTAATCAGGATAAGGATAATCCGGGCAGCAGCAGTACGATACTGGATACTCTGTTAAAATTCATCACTCTGGAAAAGCTCGGTGTCAAAGTAAATGAGGCCTCCGATGTATCACTGGAGCTGGTAGCCCCGGCTTTGGAGGAAGGCTCCGGTACGCAGGAGAGTGCAAAATAAAAACAGAGAATGATATCTGACAGGCATATTTACAGAGAAGGAAAGAAACAGAAAAGGGATTCTGCCGTAACGGCAGAATCCCTGAATTTTATTTTAAAGCCATATCTTTTACGGAAGGAGAGGCATAAAGCTTTGATTTACCCTTGAGCTGTTCTCCCTGGCGTTTTGCAATATATTTAATCAGATAATTGTTTTTTTCGTTGAATTTACAGCCGTACAGATTGGAACCGATATGGGTTAAGGCTTCTTTTCTTATGATGACACCGGACAGAGAAATGATGTTGTTGTTATCCTTTAATCTAAGGCGGAAGGTTCGGTCCACATCAAGTTCTTCCTTTGCAATAAAAGCAACGCCGGTTTCGCTGATATCCTTCACCAGTACGTTGAGGGCGGAAGGTCCGGTGGCTGTATTTACATAGACTGACATTTCCTCTCCCAGGTACATACGATAGGCATCTCTTCGGTTGTAGGGCTTTCCCTCTCCATTGAGTTCTATTTTATGATAAATTTCCCCATCATACTTTACAAGCTTTACGATAACCTTCTCCCAAAGATATAGTTTACCGTCCTCCTTGTAATAGAAATTAATGGAACACTTGTCCGAGAAACCAACGGTCTGGTTATTGACCTTAATTCCGTCAACCAAAATATAATCGTCTTTTACAAATTGGATTTCACTATTGAAATTCATGGTCTTTCCATTACACTTGACCTCAACCTCAACTGCAGCCCCTTTTGATATACCATCAATGTTCATAGCCTCGTCCCCCAACTTAACTAAGTGATTTTAGTATATAGCAAAATATAACAGAATACAACTTAAATATTTTTAATGTATGCATTTCCTTCTCCCGAAGGTAATGGAAAGGCAGATCGGTTATTAGATTGGAAAAACAACAGTGGTCCGGTGTATTGACAGGGGGTCAATACTTGTATAAGATGCAGGTATACATATAATATTCCATAGGATATCTTAGGTGAAGGACCGGAGATTACTGAATGGATGAGTTTTTTCATTTTCTGATAATTTAAGTATACCATAAACCGACAGAAAATGATATAGCTCAGTGGTAAAAATGATGTATTTTGCATAAATTTGGCATAATGATGCCCGTGCTTTTACAATGTACCAAAATGATAGAATACAAAGAAAGGAGACAGTTGATTATGAACATGAACTTTTACATGCCCGTACGGGTAATTATGTCGCAGGATTGTGTATGTATGAATGCGGCGCTTCTAAAAGAGTATGGGCACAGGGCCTGCATTGTGACAGGTATGAATTCCGCCAAGAGCAGCGGAGCCTTGCAGGAGGTCGCTTCAGCCCTGGAGTCACTTGGAATTTCCTATGTTATATTTGACCGGGTTATGATAAATCCTACGATTTCCTGCGTCTATGAGGGGGCTTCTTTCGTAAGGGAGCACAGGGCGGAATTTATCATAGGCATCGGGGGCGGCTCTCCCATGGATGCGGCAAAGGCGATTGCGCTGCTAGCCCTGCAGGATATCCCGGAGGAGGAGCTATTCTTAAATCAATTTGACCATAGGGCACTTCCTCTGATTATGGTTCCGACAACAGCAGGTACCGGTTCGGAGGTTACCTCCAATGCCATTCTTACAAGCGATAAGCTGCAGACCAAAAGAAGCATATCGGCACCCTGCCTTTTTCCCAAGCTGGCTTTGCTGGATGCCAAATATACGAAGAGTCTTCCCGTCAATATTACGATTAACACAGCCCTGGATGCGCTTTCTCATGCAGTGGAAGGAATGCTTTGTGTTCGTGCCACAGAGATGAGCAATCTCATCGCAGTGGAAAGCATAAAAAAGCTGGCACCCTGTCTGAAACATCTCTTTCCGGATATGCAACAGAATATATCCATGGATATCAGGGAAAAACTATTGTATGGTTCGATGCTGGCGGGAATTGTGATAGCTCATACTGGAACTACCGCAGTACATTCCATGGGCTATAGCCTGACATATTTTAAGAATATTGACCATGGCAGGGCAAATGCCCTTCTGCTTCCGGGATTTTTACGGTTTGTGGCAAAAAGTGATCCGGAGGCAGTCAGCAAAATACTGCTTTCCATGGGAATCAGCTCCGTGGATGAATTTGAAGCAGTTTTTCTAAGGCTCACAGGAGAACATGAGACGGTTACACAAAAGGAATTGGAACGCTATACGTCAATAGCCGCGGAAGCAAAGAGCATAACAAATTCCAAAATAGTACCATCGAAGGAGGATATTTATAAGCTATATGAGAGAAGCTTACAAATCGTGGAATTTTAGCGGGCATAGCCTTTGCCAGGAATATTTTTACAGTCATATTTGTTGTTGACAAAGGGTTTTACTACTGATATTATCGAATATGATATGGACAAAGGAGTCTAAGATATGGATGCCTTGTCCATTTTGTAGTTTTAGAGTAATATTACGGTCATTGAAAAATAATAGTAATTCATATAATAAAAAGTAAGGAGTGGTGATTATGAAGCATTATACGAAACAGGATATTCTCAAATTAGTCAAAGAGGATGATGTTGAAT
This sequence comes from Bacillota bacterium, assembly GCA_023407175.1. Next base: position 12,462 of record JAEYMU010000012.1, on the reverse strand, counting down.
TTATCCGTCTGCAATTCACCGATATGTTTGGCAACCTGAAAAATACGGCTATAACGACAGGACAACTGGAAAAGGCTCTGAATAATGAATGTATGTTTGACGGCTCCTCCATCGAGGGCTTTGTAAGAATTGAAGAATCCGATATGTTCCTGCATCCGGATCTGGATACCTATGTTACATTTCCCTGGAGACCACAGCAGGGAAAGGTAGCGCGCTTTGTCTGCGATGTATACACCACAGAGGGAAAACCGTTTGAGGGTGATCCCAGATATATACTCCGCAGGGTGATCAGTGAAGCCGCCGATCTGGGCTATACCTTTAATGTAGGACCGGAGCTGGAATTCTTCTTATATAATATGGAAGAAAATGGACAGCCCACAACGGACACGAACGAGAGGGCGGGATATTTTGATCTGGGACCGCTGGACTCCGGCGAGAATGCCAGACGTGATATGGTGCTGACGCTTGAGGATATGGGAATAGCGATTGATGCCTCCCACCATGAGGTAGCTCCTGCACAGCATGAAATAGATATTAAATACAACGATGCGCTGACAACTGCCGATAACATCATGACCTTTAAGCTGGTAGCCCGTACCATTGCAAAGCGTCACGGACTGCATGCATCCTTTATGCCCAAGCCCAAGTTCGGTGTGGACGGTTCCGGTATGCATGTCAACATGTCCTTAAAGCGGGATGGAAAGAATATATTTGATGATCCTGAGGGAAAGCTTGGCCTAAGCAAAGAGGCATACCATTTTATGGCCGGCATACTAAAGCATATTACAGGTATTACAGCCGTCACCAATCCACTGGTGAATTCCTATAAGAGACTTGTGCCCAACTACGAGGCACCTGTTTATCTGGCCTGGTCTGCCTCCAACCGCAGCCCCTTAATCCGTGTCCCTGCGGGCAGGGGAAATTCCGCAAGGATTGAGCTTAGATCTCCCGATCCTTCCGCCAATCCTTATCTGACGCTGGCCGTATGCCTGGCGGCAGGGCTGGATGGAATCAAGAATAAACTGACACCTCCGGATAGTGTTGATAAGAATTTGTTTGAATTAACGGACGATCAAAGAGCAGAGCTTGGTATCAAGAGGCTTCCGTTGAACCTATGCGAGGCTATTGCCGATATGGAAGAAAGTGAATTTGTTCGAAATGTACTGGGCGAGCATTTAAGTAAAAAATATATCGAAGCCAAAAAAGTTGAGTGGGAAGAATATCGTACCCAGGTTACTGCATGGGAGATAGATCAATATTTATACCGTATTTAATGTGCTTCATCTCTTAGTTTTTCAACAAGGAAATTGGTCTGCCAATTCATCTTGTAGCATGAAATGACAGGAACGGAGGTGAACAGATGTGTATAGTATTATAGTCGGATTCCCTAAATATGAAGATGCTAATAATATCAGAAATGTACTGGCCAGAAATGGCTTTAATTGTACGGAGCCGTGTACCCTGGGAGCGCAGGTGGTTTCCCTGGCAAATGATTTGGACGAGGGAATTGTCGTATGCGGTTACCGGTTTTCTGACATGCATTTTAGTGAATTGAACAACTATTTACCCAAAGGGTTTGAAATGCTTTTGATCGCGTCACCTGAAAAGCTGGAGTTTTGTCAGGATAATAATATCGTCTGTTTGCCAATGCCGATAAAAACGCAGGATTTGCTGAACACGCTTCAGATGATGTCTTATCAGTACCAGCGCAGGAAGAAGAAGGAAAAGGATAAGCCGAGGGAAAGAACGGAAGAGGAAAAGGCATTGATCCGAAAGGCAAAAGCGGTATTGATGGACCGGAACAACATGACCGAAGAGGAAGCCCATAGATATTTGCAGAAAACCAGTATGGACAGCGGTACAAATCTGGTGGAGATGTCGGAAATGGTGTTAAAGATGTTCTATTCCTAGTAATTGAGGCCGTAAGGGGCAATTATCAGCATAGTCGTAAGCAGGACCGTCCCTTGCATTTTATAATTAGGATTGGAGGTATGCACAATGGATAGGAGCTCTGTGCATATCTCTCATAATCCTAATTTTTTTGTCCGATTTGATATCTGAGGGAAGAGGCTTATTCTTTATTTATATTGCAAATGGTGTCGGATACTTATATTGTACTGCTTTAAATTATTTGAGGGGTTTACCGCTTGGAAGGTTTTTGCTATAATGTCATAGAATGATGCAGGATAGAAGGGTGGTACGGTATATGAAGTTTACGAAAATGCAAGGCTGCGGTAATGATTATGTCTATGTGGATTGTACAAAGCAGGTAATTGATCATATCCCGGAAACTGCGGTAAAGGTTAGTGACCGTCATTTCGGCATCGGCTCAGACGGCCTGATATTGATTAAAACATCCGAGGTCGCGGATTTCAATATGGATATGTATAACAATGATGGTTCCCAGGGCAGAATGTGCGGGAACGGAATCCGCTGTGTAGCCAAATATGTCTATGACAAGGGGCTAACGGATAAAAAGCAGTTAAGAATTGAGACCCTTAGCGGGATTAAGGAGCTTGATCTGACCGTAGAGCAGGACAAGGTTACTTATGTTACCGTAAATATGGGAAGTCCGGTTACGAAGCCTTCACTCATACCGGTAGTCTCGGATAAGGAAATATTGATAAAGGAGCCGATTACGGTTGGAGGTGAGCAATACGAAATCACCTGTGTTTCCATGGGTAATCCCCACGCAGTTGTCTTTGTCGATGATCCCGGCAAGCTGGAGCTGGAGAAGCTTGGTCCTTTATTTGAATTCCATGAGATGTTTCCTGACAGAATTAATACGGAATTCATCCATGTAATTGATCGCAGGCATATTAAGATGAGGGTCTGGGAACGGGGCTCCGGAGAAACTCTGGCCTGTGGGACCGGTGCCTGTGCAAGTGTGGTTGCCTGCATCCTTAACGGTCTTACAGAGAATGAGGTTACCGTATCCTTACTGGGTGGAGAGCTTGTGATCCGTTATGATCAGGAAAGTAATACCGTCTATATGACAGGACCGGCGGTAGAAGTATTCAACGGTGAAATTGATCTATAATAATATGATTAAAGTGACGCTATAGTCATAATATAATTTTACGAAAGGTATGGTTGAACAATGTTTAAAATTAATGAAAACTATCTGAAGCTACCGGGGAGCTATTTGTTCTCCACCATTGCAAAGAAGGTCAGAGAATATTCGGAGGCAAATCCACAGAAGAAGCTGATACGTCTGGGAATTGGTGATGTTACCCTTCCGCTGGCCCCGGCGGTAATTGATGCTCTGCATGGTGCAGTTGATGAGATGGCAAGGAAGGAAACCTTCAAGGGCTATGCTCCCGATCTTGGATATGAGTTTCTCCGCAGTGCCATCGCAGAGCATGATTTTAAGACCCGTGGCGTTAGTATCGCAATTGATGAGATTTTCGTCAGTGACGGAGCGAAGAGTGATTCCGGTAATATTCAGGAAATTTTTGATGTAAATAATAAAATTGCAGTATGCGATCCGGTATACCCAGTCTATGTCGATTCCAATGTCATGGCAGGAAGAACCGGAGATTATCTTGCTGATACAGGCAGATGGAGTAATGTAATCTACATGCCTTGTACAAAGGAGAATAATTTTGCTCCCGAATTCCCGACGGAGCAGCCGGATATTATCTATCTGTGTTTTCCGAATAACCCGACTGGTGCCACGATTACGAAGGACGAGCTGCAAAAATGGGTTGACTATGCCAATAAGGCCGGAGCAGTTATCATTTATGATGCTGCCTATGAAGCATATATTTCAGAGGATAATGTGCCCCATACCATCTATGAGTGCGATGGAGCAAAGACCTGCGCTATTGAAATCCGCAGTTATTCCAAGAATGCCGGCTTTACCGGAACCAGACTTGGCTATACCGTCGTACCGAAGGAATTAAAGTGCGGGGATGTGATGCTTAACAGCCTATGGGCAAGAAGGCACGGAACCAAATTCAACGGAGCCCCTTATATTATGCAGGTTGCCGGAGCTTCCATCTATTCGGAGGAGGGCAGAAAGCAGACCAGGGAACAGATTGCATATTACATGAATAATGCGAAGATAATCCGCGAGGGCTTGCAGGCAGCAGGCTACAGTGTATCCGGCGGTGTGAATGCCCCTTATATCTGGCTTGGGACACCGGACGGCATGACCTCCTGGGAATTCTTTGATTATCTGCTGGACAAGGCCAATGTGGTAGGGACTCCCGGATCAGGCTTCGGACCGAATGGAGAAGGATATTTCCGTCTGACCGTCTTTGGTACCTATGAGAGTACGCTGGAGGCAATTGAGCGGATTCGTAAGCTGTAGGATATAAATTCTATATAGACAATTCCAATAAGTACATTAAGATACGGGAATAAAATGGAACAGGGTATGTAATTGATACCCTGTTTTTTTATATTTTAGAGAATATAATATTAGAAAAGAGAATAACAAAGGTTAGAGATTTATATTTAAGAATAATAAAGTTGATATAGACTGTATTAAAAATGGTAACAAAGTTGACATTATATGACAAAAAATGCTATAGTTGAATTACCCCAATAGAACCCTGCCACTAATTTTTAATTAGTGCAGGGTTTTTGCGTGTAAAAATATAGAAAGGAGGCCATTATGGAGAAGCTGTTTAAAGCATATTGTTGGCACACATATCACACCGGAAGTTGCTACAATAATTTTAGGAAGATGCTATTAGAATATCTTCTAGTACAGTCTAATAGTGGCTTTATAGTTAATATATTGGATGGATAAATTGCAGAGTGAGTGATTATCTATCCAATATAAAAAAATGAAAAAACAAGATTATTAAAAAACAAAGGAGCGTATCGAATGGGAACAGAAGTGAAGCAAGGCAAAGATTATTCTGGAAAAGGCGTGGAGCATTTATCCTTAAGATCATTATCACACAGGATATTTGCTAAGCATATCAGAAGAAACCTTACTATTTTTTTATCAATTACAATAATATTATCTTATGTTGTACAGTCCAGCGGTTTATTTCCCGACACGAATGTAGCGGCAGAAAATACAATGGATATCCAAGAGCCTATGGCCCCAACCGGTAATTTATCGGAAGACAGTAACCATATTACCTTTACCTATGATGGTGTTCAGGACATGGAAGCTCCTGTAAACCTTACTTATGAGCCTCTGACTGAAAATTCAATAAGGATAACGTGGCAGAAAGCCATGGACGAAAGTGTAGTCGCAGGCTATGAAGTATTTAGGAACGGCATCAGCTTAGGGATAACGGAAGGACCAGAATATATTGATATGGATTTAGATGCTAAAGCCGTTTATTCCTATACGGTTATAGCCCTTGATAAAGCAGATAACAGATCGGTTGAAAGCCAGGCTTTGACGGTATGCTTATCTGGAGAAAGCGATACCGCCAAGGAAGAAGAAAGTATTGGAGAGGAAGAAGAACCTACTTTAGAAGAAGCAGAAGAAATTGCTTTAACAGAAGAGGATACGTCACTTGATCAAAACTATCTTGACGAGATGTCAGGTGAATTTAAAACAAACAGATTTATTGTAAAATATAAAAATAAAGAAAGTGGCACGAAATTTAAGAATTATTTAAAGGGCAATGTGAAGAGCACCCGCAAAATAAAGCTAAAAGACAATAATGCCGAGATTATTGTTCTGAATAAGAAGGTAAAGCCGGAGGAATTTATTTCCGAGGTAAAGGGTGGAAAGCATAATAAGCAGGCGAATTTCAGCTATGAGTCGGAGATAGAATATATCCAGCCGGATTACCAGTTTTTATCTTCATCGGTCGATCCTTATTACAGTGAGCAGTGGGGGATAGAAAATACATATTCGAACAAGGCCACGGCAGATACCGAACAGCAGGAAGAAAATGCTTCAACAGCTGAAGAACTGACAAACAGCTTGGATTCATCGGCGATCGGAGTAACAGACGCTATTGATTCATCAACAAATACCTATAAAGTTGATGCCAATGTGGCTGATGCATGGCAGCTAAGTAAGGGTGCAGGAACAATCGTAGCGGTTATAGATACCGGTGTAGATATTACACAGGAGGATCTTGCCGAGAATATATGGGTGAATTCCGGAGAAATTCCGGGAAACGGTATGGATGATGACGGAAACGGCTTTATAGATGATATGAATGGCTGGGATTTTGTTCAAAAGACAAATCAGATCCATAGCCCCGATTTAATAAATGATGAATGGCATGGAACCCATGTTGCCGGAATTATTGCCGCACAGGACAATAACGGTTTAGGTATTACCGGTGTCGCTCCGGATGCATGTATCATGCCTTTAAAGGTATTTCAAAATGGTACGGCATATACCAGTGATATTATTGCAGCAATAGAATATGCGGAGGCCATGGGTGCCGATATTGTGAATTGCAGTTGGGGTTCATCGGATAATAACCCGGCTCTGGAAGAGGTAATACGGAATTCGGGTATGCTTTTTGTATGTGCAGCTGGCAATAGCCACGTAAATACGGATTACAATTCCGTATACCCGGCATGTTATGGATATGACAATGTAATATCGGTAGCTGCAGTTGATAGTGATGGTATACTGACAGGCTTTACTAACTATGGTGAATACACAGTGGATGTTGCCGCTCCGGGAGAGGATATTATAAGTACATATCCGGGAAATACCTATATATCCTCCAATGGAACCTCCATGTCAGCCGCATTTGTATCCGGTGAAGCAGCCCTGATATTAGGACAATCTCAAGAGCTTGGCTCGCATGATATAAAGAATAAGATAGTAGCTTCATCCATCCATCTGTCATCACTCACAGGTAAGATACGGAACAGTAATATGATCAGCTGCCTGAACGCTGTAATGAATGTAAGCAACAGCGATATGATACAGATTACTGCAACAGATAATAATAATTATTCCGATAGTCTGCCGGTAAATGAAGATTACTCACTGTATGCTGCGGATCCGTGGACTATAAAATCATACCTGCCTACGAGTGTTTTTGGCAGTAGGGCTGTGACACTGAACGGAAAAATCTACATAATTGGAACGGACAATTATGTGGCCAAGCAAGCTTATGAATATGACCCTATAACGAATATCAGCAGGAAGCTGCCAGATATGAATTATTATCATTTTTACAGCTCTTCCGGTGTAGCTGCCGTGAATGGAAAGATATATGCATTCGGACCGGACGGTGTTGAAGAATATAATCCTGTGACAAACGTATGGACAGTGAAAAACGGGATACCATCTTCGGGAATTGGAATTTGTGTGGCGGCAGTCAATAATCTAATATATGTTATGGGCGGAAGTAGTTCAGGAAATAGTACGAATAGTGTATTGATCTATAACCCTGCAACTAATACATGGTCCGTATCAGCCAGTATGATAATGGCCCGATATATGGCAGAAGCTACAGTAGTAGATGGTAAAATTTATGTGGTAGGTGGCTATAATAATGGCACAATGGAGATGTATGATCCACAGACAAACAGCTGGTCGCTTAAAGCAAGTTTGTATGGTGGTGCCAGATATTGTTTTGAAGTAGAGACAGTTAACAATAAAATATATGTACTTGGCGGTGAAGGTAAGTACGATGTAATAGAATATTCAGTGTCTAATAATAGTTGGAGTACCTGTGTAAATGTTCCAAATAATCAAACAAGGTTTAGTACAGCTGTATACAATAACAAAATTTATGTGATAGGCGGTATTATCTCTGCAACTGGGAAAACACTGGATTCGATTTATGAATTCAATCCGGCATTACTGGGGGCGGTAACTGATTATATTTATGATGCCAATAATCGGCTAAAGGAAATAAAAGTGAATAATGTTACAAAAGTACGATTCAGCTATGATAATAATGGTAATCTTATCAGTGTTCAAATAGTTAATTAGCAGAAAAATAAAATCAAAGAATTATATGGAATGGAGGCTTTAATTTTATGAGATATAAAAAAGTAATAGCAATTGCCCTGTGCATCGGTTTATTTGCTTCCTGCTTCAACGGAGTAATGATAAGTCTTGCTAAAAATGATACAAAAGAAATGGAGTATCTTACAGACAAGGCTCCGGATCAAAATATTACTGAGTTGGAACCGGAATTAAGTCAAGCAGGCGATGCTGTACAGCAAAGCAATAAAAAAAGCTTAAGCTCTAAGGTAGAAACAGGCGACAGTGTAATTATTTATCAGGGAGAAACCGTAAGTTTACAGGAAGGGACTCCCTCCACTGATGTCTATAATATAGAAGGTGATACTTTAAAGGAATTATTGGATCAAGGCTTCACAATTGAAGAGATTTATGAAGCTGATGATATTGGTAACAGGATCTATGTTGATCCCATTGAATTATTGAAAAGGTCAAGGGATGAAAATATATCGCTGAAAGAACTGGAAGAAACCATCGTAAAAGAAATGAGTGAAAACTATTATGCAAATCTAAAAGAGAAATATAGTAAAGAATATAAGAGATTGAGTGATGATAAAATGGATGATAAAGATATTGAAAATCTTCTGGTTTATATTGATGACAGACAACTGGAGCTTAGTGAAGACATTATCAAGGATTACAAGCAAAAAGGTGAAAAAATATTCAGCCAAGTTTTATCAAATCAAACAAGAGAAAAATACAATTTGTCCTGGGAAGATGCTAAAAAATTAACAGATGAAAAGGTAAAGGAATTAGAGGGAACCTCTAAGAAAACAGGAAAAGCCGTGAAGAGTGTAATAAAGGAATATATCATCAGCATATCCAGACAGGAGGGAAAAGAATATGAGAAATAAATTAAAATATCTGTTAATATTTCTGAGCGTTTTAGTACTTTATTCTTTTTTACCTTCAAATACCTGCTATGCAGAAGTGAGTATTGATAGCTTACAGGGATATTTAAACTATGATATTGCCCAAAAAGCAATTAACCAAAGTAATAACCCCAAATATGCAGACATAAACAGTCGGGAAGAGACAGTAGACCCGATCACAGGAAATCTGCTTCTTAAAGAAACGGATTTTACCCTGACCGGAAAGGATGGGCTGGATTTATCAATTGGAAGAATTTACAATTCATCTCAGGACGAATGTAATCAAAAATCAATTGTGGTAAAAACACCTACAGGAAGTTATACAGAAACAGTTGATACATACTGGGTCGGGCTTGTATTAAATAATGACTCCGTGTCTTATTTTGGCCCATACTCCTCAAGTGCCCTGGCTCAGGCTTATGCAGTATACTTAATTTCTATAAATTCTAACGTAAAGTCTCATTTTATAGAATACAGACCTGTTGTTATAAAACATGATATGTATAATGTTTCGATAACCAATACGATTGATAAATATAACTATTCAAAAACGAAATATTATCTGGGGGCAGGTTGGTCATTTGCTTTACCCTCTATTCAGTTTGACAACTATAATGGTGATCTTTATATGTATTATCATGATGGCTCCGGAGCCTCATACCGCATTTATAATACGGTTGATAAGGGTACATGCAATCTCACAGGCTATCAGGGGAATGATGTCCGTTTGGTTGACGATAATGGTAGCTATATTTCGCCAGATAATATCCCTGCCCGATATAAGCTCATTAGTCCGGATAATAGATTGACTTATTTTGCAGCGGATGGCAGATTATTGGGTATTAAAGACAGGTTTGGTAATGAAATAAAAGTAAGCTATGTGAACAAGCAGATTTATGATAGCACCTATCCGTTAATCAGTAAAATTACAGATAGTGTAGGCAGGGAAATTACCTTCAATTATTCCGGAGATAATATTGTACTGACAATAAAAGCTCCAAATGAAACGAATCAGATTTCATACACTTATAAAAGATCCTTTCTGTCCAAAACCTTAGACGGAACTACCTATCAATATCCTGTTCTGGATTATGTTGAGGATCCGCTGGGAAGAAGGACATATTATGAAAACTATTACAGCTACAACAATAATTCCTGGCCAACGGAAAGATTTGACTTTGGTTCAAAAGAATTTACGAATGCATTAACCATACAGAGATACTTATTAGGAGCGGTTGTATATAACGGCTCAAAGACAGTGTATGAATACGAAAAGGTGACAAGAAATCTCGGAGAAAGCGGTATAACCGAAGCCTACAGGATAAAGTCCAGACATGATGAGATACAGAGATATAACAGCAGTACACAGGCTTGGGTATGGGTGACAAATAATAACCGGATTGATTATTCATATTCCGGTGACTGTACAGGTTATCCAATTTGTGCTAATGAAGAAGCTATGTCAGAATTGTACCAATTCTGGTCCCAGGCAACCGCAAGCAATGGATTAAAGGTAAAAAATATATTTAATGGATATAAGAAGCTGATACAAACAGATACCATAGCCAGCAATAATGAAAAAGAAGTTGTTAAGTATCTGGAATTTGATACGACCTATCCATATAAGCCGACAAAGACAGAGATAACCAAATATTGCAGCGATGGAGCAGTGGCAAGTACCTATTATACTGGGACGACCTATAACAGCTGGGGAGGAATAGCTACAACAACCGTTCCGATTACATCACAGCAATATAATGAAGCTGCTGTTAAAGCAAGATATACAACAACCTACTTCTATGAGAATACAACATATAAATATTTTATCACCAAGAAACAATGGTGGCAGAATGATGCGACTCTCCTGATGGAAATGTATACTTATGATACTCTGGGGCGGATTTCTACATATAGAAATACCAAGGCGGAGATAACCTCATACTCCTATTCTACGGATTCCAGTGGTAATAAAATTCAGGAAATTTCAACACCAATTGAGAATAGCAAATATTCAAAAACCAGGTATGTATATGGAAGTGAAACAGGCTATGCCTATCCGAAGGAAGTAATCGAATATTATACTCAAGGTACAAGTACACAAAGTAAGACAAGTTATACCTATAATATGCTCTTCGGACTTGTAAAAACACAGACAGATAATGAGAATAAAACCACAACCTATACTTATGATAATATTGGGCGGGTTAAGGTAATACAGACACCGGGCTATGTCAATGCATACAATGCCAATTATTCTGTCAGACAGGAATACGATTATATCGAAGGATATAATTGGGAATATATTGAAGGGAGTTATAGCGGTATCTACGGAACGACGGTGAATTCGCGCACTGTCTATGTAAATAATTCGGCAAACACAACGGCTTATTATAACCAGACAAGTGAATTGTACGATGCCTATGGAAATCTTAGACAACAAAGACTGTATGATGGATCAGCCTATGTCACTAAAGCAAAATACACCTACGATAATCTGCAGAGGGTTATCACAGCTGTTGATGCCGAAGGCAATGCCGTATCTCAGACCTATAATGCCTGGGGACAGGTAAATGAAGCAACGGATGCAATAGGCAACTTGTATGTCAGCAATTATGATATCAGGAATAACATGTCATCAAGCTTCTTCGTCGCCCAAAGTAATATCGCATCCTATAGGTCAAACACTGCATTAAATACCTATAAAGAGGATTATTCGGAAATCTATTACGATCAGTTTGGGCAGGCTATAGAGAGAAGAGTTTATGCAAATTGGCCAACTATGACCGGAGCTCTTTCGGAGCTGTATCAATATGATATGTACGGTAATCTTACCGGGTACACTGATCCGAATAGAAACTTAAATGAAAATGGGGTAACAACCTCCTATCTGTATGATGCTTTAAATAGGCTTATCCAGGTGAAGGATGCCAAAAACCAGGTTACCAATATAGCATATACTGTATTGGGAGATATAGCTTCCATCAGTATGAAGGAAAAAGCAGACAGTTCAACATCGGTCTCATTATATGCAAAGTCCTATAATGAATTAGGAAGCATAACCGCTAAAACAGATGCGACCTCCCTTTCAACAACCTACTCCTATAATACAATTGGACTGGCAACACAATCGGTTGACAGAAATGGGAATACAGCCACCTATTCCTACGATGGGCTGAATCAGCTGAAGCAGATCACCTTAAGCAATACAAGCAGTACTCAGAGTCTATCTCATAAGTACAATTATACGAATCCCTTTGGCTATACCTCTGAAGAGCTATACGTCAACGGAATTTACACAACGGTAAATACATACAGCTACAATGCAGCCGGACAGATTACTCAGAAAAATGTGTCTGGAAGTGGTTATGTAAATTCTTATCTGAAATATCAGTATGACAATGCGGGACGTCTAAAAAGTGTAGCAGCCGGGGTAGCAGACAGTAATTATTTCTATACCAGTTACAAATATACGGGAGACAGACTTACAAAGGTTCAAACCAATGGTTTGAGCGCTAACAGCGATGCAGTGACAGATAATGCCGTATATGAGTATTATCCGGATGGTAAACTAAAGAAGATTACCTATCCAAAATTAAATGATGGTACATATCTTACGACGGAATACGTATATAATGCATTAGGCAGGATGACATCAATTATTAACAAGAA
>JAEYMU010000057.1 GCA_023407175.1 Bacillota bacterium | reverse complement strand
CCTCTTGGTTCAGTAAATTCAGCAAAGGAACAGCTACCGCAGAGGATATTGCCAACGGCTTAGGAAAGACTGCGGAAACTGTTGACAAAGCGGATGATTCTGTTAAGATTATAGGTAATATTGAGGGAACGGCTAATACTGCACAAAAACTTTCAAGAGAGAGTGTTGTTGATAAGCTAGATAGGTATCTATTGAACCCTGAACATCCAGTAGGAGGAAGCAAAGCAAAATGGTTTGATGAAGCTTTAGGTTTTAACAAGAGCAACATGGATGACCTAGCAAATCAAATTGTTTTTGACCCTACAAAGGCAGTTCAAACTGGTGTAACAGAGTTTGGAACTAAGTATAATCAAGTGATTTCAGTTACTGGAGCAAATGGTAAAACAATTGATGTAACATTTGCTTGGATAAAGAATAACGATGGAGTTGTTAGACTTGTAACTGGTATTCCAACTCAAAAGTAAAATATATCTTCAAAGAAAGGATTGAATTATTAAATGTATGAGGAATACGATGTAGTTAAGGCTATAAGGGACATAAATGACAAAGTGCCAAAAGGCTCAAAAGGAGCTGTATTGATTATTCACACGTCAATACTGCCACAATATGAAGTTGAATTTGTTGATGAAGAAGGAAATACTTTGGATGTGCTTACAGTACATGAAAAGGATATTGAAAAAGCATGGAACAGTTCCAAAAAGTAAGACTATTAACAGATAAGTATTTTGAAAAGTATGGAATTAGAAAAGGTGACTTAGGATTTACTCTCGAAGACTATAACGATGGGAATTTTGAGGTGGAGTTTTCCAATAGTACTAATGGGTATACAAAAGCGTTATTTGCGATACCTGGTAATGAATTAGAAGTTGTTGAAATATAATAAATTGGGTCACACAGTTTCGGCTGATGTGGCCTTTCTTTATTTTTCAAATGAGAGTGTGCGTAAGGCCTTGAGGGCTCTGCCCTCAAACTCCCGAGGTTTATCCCCTGGGCTTACCGGAGAAATGGAAAACGGCAGACTCAAAGTCCACCGTTTCTCCGTATAAGCCGCTGCAAGCGTTGGGGCGCTCCTCAGCGTTGCCCGATTTATGCTACAGTAATATTATTGTCAAATTTTTGGATGATTATTCCATTTACACTAAACTATGTTCACACCCGCTGAAAACATTCAAGATGTCCTGAAAGATCTCTTGGGTGGAACCATCAAGGAGATGCTTGAAACAGAAATGGATGTGAAACCACCATCGAAGTACCTCAGGATAGAGAAAGTTCCTTTGTTGTTCGACCCCGAGCACTGCTTCGGGCTCCAGTGGGTGCTCTACTCCCGGCAGCACGAAAACTACTACCAGTACGGTTTCCACAAGCGGGTGTTCCACGCCAAGCACTGTTCCCACCTCGATGAATATTACATACCTCTAAAAAAACTAAATGATTTAGAGGATGTGGAATTATTTTATTTTAGATATTCTAGAAAAGATTTAATACAAGTTAACGATGTTATCCATGCTGATTTATTATAATGAAATTCTAATGATTAGAATTCTATTATCTTGATTAACTGGTTACGAGAGTATGTGAAGAAATCTCTGTAAAAGAGAATCTTCTATAATAATGATTGGGCTGAAAGCTTCTAAAAGAGTGTTCAGCCCTTGATTTATATATAACAGCACATGATGAGCATGTCAAGAACAGACGAAGGGTTCCGTCTGTTTTTTATCTTCTTTTTTACCATTGTTCAGGCAATCGACTTTCGTACATAATGTTCCATTCACTATATACTTGATTCCAGTTGCGGATTGGCATACTCCATTTTTTTGATTTTGTTGGAATGGAGAAACATTTGAATGGCACATCAGGAAAAAGCCAATTTCTTTATGACGTTGATGCTGAGAAAGCCGTTCTTGATGCAGCAGCTTATGCAGATGAATATAATTTATGGGAACCGAGTTCTGGAAACCCAGCAGATTTTGCAGATAAAGCCAAAGTTCCTGTTATAAATGGAAATATAGGAGTTACAGGTAATGGAGAATTAAACAAGCTATATTAACGTCTATAGGATAAAAACGGGGTTTTTGCATGGATCTCCAGGAAACCCGTAAAGGAGGCCAACGGTGAGTAATTTATTGGAAATACTAATTAAAGCAAAAGATAAATGCCTTTTTATAACAGAGGATAATTTTACAAAAGTATTGGATGAAATCAAACAATATGATACAGATTTAAAAATAGATTGGGATAATGGGGCGGGTGAAGAATGGGCAAGATTAACTCACAAGGAGCATGGTATTGTTTATATGCTCAATTCCAAAATAGGTATACTATTTGCCCGAAAAAGTTATGAAAGTAAGATACCTCAAGTTTTTTTTCAAAATATGAAATATTTATTACTGAAAATTATGATAAAGATGAGTGGTTTATTGATTTGGCAAAACTAAAATCTGAAGTAAGCCAGATTAGCTGGCATGCTTCAGAAGAAGCTGTTAGCCCTAACAAATTTTGCTTAAACGATTTATATTTTGCATCGGTTTAAATGCACTCACTGGATTAATCCCTGAGTGTACACGCATTAAAGAAAGTGTACCTGAAGGTAAAGAGTTTTATCAAATCAGGGGAAAAGAGAATCTTATAGATGAGACGGTGGACATCATATAATTTTGGTATGGTAGTAGTTCCTTATATGTTTGCCCTTTAGTTCAATTTTGTGATATGATAATATTACACAAGACACCTGCAATAATTGCAGAAAGAAGGAGGAAATGACATATGGCAGAGCTGCTTTATCAGGGACATGCAAGCTTTCGGATCAAATCAAAGGACGGGGTCATCGTATATATTGACCCATTTGCAGGCAGTGGATATGAGCTTCCTGCCGATATTATTCTGGTGACACATCAGCATGGAGACCATAATTGTATCAATCTTCCGGCAAAAAATAAGGATTGCATCATAATACAGAACAGTGATGCGCTGGTAGCTGGAACATACCGGAGCTTTTCTCTCAAGCAGATGGAAATCCAGGCGGTTCCCGCATACAACAAAATGCATGATAAAAGGGAATGTGTAGGGTATCTTATCCTGGTAGATGGAATAAAGCTTTATTTTGCCGGGGATACCTCGGAAACAAAAGAGATGAAGGAGTTGGCGGCAGAAAAAATAGATTATGCCTTTTTGCCGATTGACGGAATTTATAATATGGATATCAAGGAAGCGGAGCGTTGCTCAAACGTCATAAAGGCAAGACATACTGTACCCATTCATATGAAGCCGGGCGCACTTTTCAGCGAAGAGAGGGCAGCGGCTTTTGATGGTGTGGGACAGCTGGTCATAAGGCCGGGAGATGTTGTTATATTATGAAATGTCTTACAAGTGTAGTATACTAAGAAGTTTCAGCAAAAATAATTTAAGACTCTGTGGGAACAGAAAAAGCAATATATGGTTTAGCGTGAAAGGTCAAACACAACTCAAAAAGCTGATTTGTTTTAGTAAAAGCGATAGCAAATAGTTTGCAATTGGTGGCGATTGCGAAGTAAAGATGTGGTGGTAATAAGCGATAAATTTGAATTTGTAAGAGGTGATAATGATTAAAGTGGTATTTTTAGATATTGATGGCGTACTAAACTCTAATTTTTGGAATGATAACCATCAAAAGGAGATTAGTGATGGAACTTTAGTTGATGAAGAGAAGATTAAGTTATTAGCTCGATTGGTAAAGAATACAAATTCTAAATTAGTACTTCATTCTGGATGGCGGACTTGGTTCAATAGTGAAACAAAACCAGCTCGTAAAGAAGCACAGAAATTGGTTGATTTGCTTGCATATGAAGGTTTGACAATAGACGGATTAACACCAGATTTGACTACTGAAGAAATAAGGAAAAACAAAAAGTTTAGTCTTGTAAAAGCGGATGAAATCCTTTCATGGCTAAAATTACATAATGATGTTAGTGGATGGGTAGTTCTTGATGACCTTGATTTACATAATGAACAAATAGAACTACATCAAGTGAAACCCGACCAAACAATAGGTTTAACTTTAGAAAATATAGATGAAGCAGAAAAGATTTTGTTTATATAAATTCCAATTTACAGGCGTGATTTGCTTCGCATTCGTCTTCTATTACGAAGCAAACAAACTTCTCATTATGAGTATATGCAAAACTGACAAATTCCAAGTATTCATATTTATAAGCACTAAGATTATTAACAAAATTAAGAAAGAGGAACACATGAAACACATTGCAATCTTATCCGATACTCATGACCTGCTACGAGAGCAGGTTATGGCTGAACTTGCTGCAGCCGATTGCTTCATTCATGCTGGTGATGTCAACACACCATACATTATCGAGTACATACGACAGCTCGGAGAGACCTATGTAGTGCGTGGTAACAACGATAAAGAATTGGCAACCCTGCCTAAAAGCATTACCGTCACAATTGAAGGTGTGACATTCTTCATCGTTCATAACAAGAAAGATGTCCCGAAATACTTAACAAATGTGGATGTGGTGGTCTATGGTCACTCCCACAAATATTCTGCAGAAATTATTAAAGGAGTACTGTTTCTTAATCCCGGTAGCTGCGGTAAACGGCGTTTTGATTTGGAAATCACAATGTGCCGCATGACTGTGGATGCAGGGCACTATCAGTACGAAAAAGTGATAATTCCCTATGGCATCCCAAAAGAGCGATTGTAATACTTTTTCTCTTGGGAGTGAGTTGAATGGAGTCAATGGGGCTCGAACCCATGACCTCTCGCACGTCAAGCGAACGCTCGTCCCAACTGAGCTATGACTCCATGATATTTATTATAATCATTTTATGATCACAATCAAGTATAAAATGATGCAGTTTAAAACTTCCCGGAGGAAGATATGGTGGTCAGCAGCATAAATGGTAACATTCCCATGATTTGTACAGTAGGCGGAAGAAGGAATAATTTTGGCAACATGATAAAAAATGATAATATTTACAAAGTATTTGACAAATAATAAATAAGTATACTATAATATTCTGCAAAGCGATGACAAAGAGAAGTAGCATAAATTATCGTTCCCAGTGAGCGGGAGACAGTGAGAACCCTGCAAAATGAATTTATGTGAATAACACTTTCGAGCTGCAAACTGAACGTTTTCATGATTAGTAGGTGCGTCGTAAGCTAAGCGTTAATTGGCAAACACTAGAGTGACTGCACAAGCAGTAAGTCAGGTGGTACCGCGGACATATAACAGCTGTTCGCCCTGAAATTATATTTTTGGGCGCGCAGCTTTTTTTGTGGCTTAAATAAGAAAAATGAAGGAGAGAAAATAATGTCAGACAATTACCGTAACAAAACCATGGACCAGATTACCGAAGGCGATATCGGGTCAGAGCTTAAAATAGCCGGGTGGGTGGAGAATATCCGCGACCACGGCGGAGTATCCTTCCTTGATTTAAGAGATATGTATGGGGTTATGCAGGTCGTGCTGCGCAATACCCAGCTGTTAAAGGGAATTAAGAAGGAAGAATGCCTGTCAATTGAGGGAGTGATTGAGCACAGGGATGAAGAAACCTATAATCCGAAAATTCCGACAGGAACCATTGAACTGGACGCGCGCAAGATTACCGTGCTCGGTAAGGTCTACCGTGACCTTCCCTTTGAAGTGACAGCCTCGAAGGAAATCAGGGAGGATGTCAGACTGAAATACCGTTATCTTGATCTGCGAAACCGTAAGGTGAAGGAGAATATTCTGTTCCGTTCCCAGGTAATCAGCTTCCTGCGCCAGAAGATGACGGAGCTTGGCTTTGTGGATATCCAGACACCGATTCTCTGTGCCTCCTCACCGGAGGGTGCAAGAGATTATATCGTTCCCTCCAGAAAATATAAGGGAAAATTTTATGCGTTGCCCCAGGCACCCCAGCAGTACAAGCAGCTTCTGATGGTGTCCGGCTTTGATAAGTATTTTCAGATTGCACCCTGCTTTCGGGATGAGGATGCGAGAGCGGACCGTTCACCGGGTGAGTTCTATCAGCTTGACTTTGAGATGAGCTTTGCAACTCAGGAGGATGTATTCAAGGTTGGCGAGACTGTACTTACAGAGACCTTCCAGAAATTTGCACCTGAGGGCTTCCAGATTACACAGGCCCCATATCCGGTCATCAGCTATAAGCAGGCCATGCTGGAATTCGGCTCCGATAAGCCGGACCTTCGTAATCCCCTTCGTATCATTGATGTCACAGACTTCTTCCAGCGCTGCACCTTCAAGCCCTTTCACACAAAGACGGTAAGAGCGATCAAGGTACATGCGGAGCTGTCCAAGGGCTTTCACGAAAAGCTCCTTAGCTTTGCCCAGTCCATCGGAATGGGCGGACTTGGATATCTTGAGATAAAAGAGGATTTGGCCTATAAGGGACCCATTGACAAATTCATTCCCGAGGATATGAAGGCTGAACTGGCAAATACGGCCGGTCTGGTATCCGGTGATGTTATTTTCTTTATAGCCGATAATGAGGAGCTGGCCTGCAAATATGCGGGACAAATACGTAACGAGCTGGCAGCGCGTCTTGACCTTTATGAGAAAAACGCCTATCGTTTCTGCTATGTCAATGACTTCCCGATGTACGAGCTGGATGAGGAAACCGGCAAGGTTGGATTTACTCATAATCCCTTCTCTATGCCCCAGGGAGGCTTAGAGGCGCTGACGACGAAAGAACCGCTGGATATTCTCGCTTATCAGTATGATATTGTATGTAATGGCGTGGAGCTTTCCTCCGGTGCCGTGAGAAACCATGATATGGATATTATGGTAAAGGCCTTTGAAATCGCAGGCTATGATGAAGAAACCCTAAAGAATAAATTCGGAGCCCTGTATAATGCATTCCAGTTCGGCGCACCGCCCCATGCAGGTATGGCACCCGGTGTTGACCGTATGATTATGCTCCTTAGAAATGAAGAGAATATCCGGGAGGTTATCGCCTTCCCGATGAGCGGAACGGCACAGGATCTGATGTGCGGTGCACCGAATGAGGTAACCGAGCAGCAGCTTCGTGAGGTTCATATTAAAATCAGACCGTAGTTTTACGGTCAGCACCATAAAAGGAGGTAGCTATGGCAATATCAAAAGCAGAGATTGAAAAGCTTGCAAAGCTTGGAAGGCTTCGTTTTTCAGAAGAAGAGCTTGCAAAGTTTGCCGGTGAATTTGATGAAATTATTGCATTTGCAGATACGATTAATGAATCTGTGGAGGGCAAAACAGATGAAATCAGAAGCGTGGGCTCGGAGTTGGTTTCCTTTGAGGAGCTTCGAGAGGATGTGGTGGTTCCATCTCTTCCCAATGAAAAGATAGTATCCAATGTAGAGGATAAGAACGGATTTTTCAGTCTGAAGAGGAGTAAAGGAATATCACAAGCAAGCTTGTGATATTCGGAAGGGTGTAAATATGAGAGAAATAATTTCGGAATTATCGAAAAAACTTCATGACCGTGAAATATCCTCCGTGGAACTGGCGAAGGAGTATATCAAGGCAATTGAAGCAGAAAATCCGGTCATCAATGCCTATGTGCATACAACCTTTGAATATGCGATGGAGGGAGCACAGGCCGCAGACCAGCTTCTTAAAGAGGGCAGCGCCTCGCTATTATGCGGCATCCCGATGACTTTAAAGGATAATATCTGCACCGATGGGCTTCCTACTACCTGCTGCTCTAAAATTTTGGAGGGCCTCAAGCCCTATTATGATGCGGCGGTATGGGAGAAATTGAAGGCCCAGGGTGCCGTACTTCTTGGAAAGACCAATATGGATGAGTTTGCAATGGGAAGCACCTCAGAATCCAGTTGTTATGGTGCCCCCTTAAATCCCAGAAATACGGCCCATGTAACCGGAGGCTCCTCCGGCGGTGTAGCCGCAGCAGTATGTGCGAATATGGCTGCTTACGGCCTGGGCTCCGATACCGGCGGCTCCATCCGCCAGCCGGCTTCCTTCTGCGGTATCGTCGGACTTAAGCCCACCTACGGCGCAGTATCCCGTTACGGACTGATTGCCTATGGAAGCTCTTTGGACCAGATCGGACCGCTGACCTACAGTGTAAAGGATGCAGCTCTGGTGTTTGATGCAATCAAGGGCGTTGATCATCGGGACCAGACCAGCAGGGAGCATACCTATGAAAACCTGCTGGCTTCTTTAGACCAGGATATCAAAGGAAAGAAAATCGGTATTGCAGAGGAGTTCTTCGAGGGCATCGACCCGGATATGAAGACACAGATTTTTGAAGCGATAAAGCTGTTTGAAGAAAATGGTGCCGAGCTTGTGAGTATCAAGCTTCCTGCACTGAAGCTGGCCCTTCCGGTTTATTATATCATCGCCTGTGCGGAGGCCTCCTCCAACCTTGGAAGGTATGACGGTATCCGCTATGGGCACCGTGCAGCCTCCTATGAGAGCATTGACGATATGATTTACAGAACCAGAAGCGAAGGCTTCGGCGATGAGGTGAAACGCCGCATCATGCTTGGAACCTATGTATTGTCCAGCGGCTATTATGATGCTTATTATAAGAAGGCCTGCGTTATCCGTGAAGAGATTAATCAGGAATTTAAGGCTATTTTTGAAAAATGTGATGTGCTGATTGCCCCTACAGCTCCGAATACGGCGTTCCCGCTTAACTTCAAGGGAGCAAGCCCGGTTGAAATGTATCTTTCCGATATTTGCACCGTGCCGATTAATATTGCGGGTATTCCCTCCATTTCCATTCCCTGTGGAAAGGATGCAAAGGGACTGCCGGTGGGAATGCAGATCATGGGCAGGAAATTTGACGAGGCCTCCATTCTTAATATGGCTTATTTCTATGAACAGAACAGTGAAGACAGGGTTGGGGTTTATGAAGGAGGTGTCAGGCTATGAGATATGAAATTGTGTGCGGTATAGAAACTCATATTGAGCTGGCAACAAATACAAAGATTTTCTGCGGCTGTACCACGGCCTTCGGAGGAGACCCGAATACCCATTGCTGCCCGGTCTGCACCGGTCAGCCCGGTTCACTCCCGGTTTTAAATAAAAAGGTAGTGGAATATGCGGTGAGAGCCGGTCTTGCAGTCCACTGCAAGATCAATAACATCTCCCATATGGACCGTAAGAACTATGTTTATCCCGATCTGCCGAAGGCATATCAGATCTCCCAGTATGACGAGCCTCTTTGCGAGCATGGTTATATCGAGCTGGAGAGCGGAAAGCGGATTGGCATTACCCGTATTCATATCGAGGAGGATGCAGGAAAGCTGGTCCATGAAAATGGTTATACCTATGTGGATTACAACCGTGGCGGTGTTCCGCTGATTGAGATTGTGTCCGAGCCGGATATCTCATCTCCGGAGGAAGCAAAGGAGTATGCGGAGAAGCTGCAGCTGATCATGCGCTATGTGGGAATCTCGGACTGTAAGATGCAGGAGGGCTCCATGCGCTGTGACGTTAACGTCTCCCTACGTGAGAAGGGTACAAAGGAATTCGGCACCAGAACAGAGACAAAGAATATCAACTCCTTGAATTTTATCTTAAAGGCGATGTATGCTGAGATAGAGCGCCAGACGGATATCCTGGAGGCGGGCGGTAAGATCATACAGGAAACCATGCGCTATGATGATATTACTGATTCCATAGCCCCAATGCGTGAGAAGGAAAATTCAGATGATTACCGTTATTTCCCGGATCCTGATATTATCCGTTTTCAAGTATCTAGGGAGAAGGTGGAGAAAATTGAAAAATCCCTTCCCGAGCTTCCCTTTGATAAGCTGAAGCGTTATATTACGGAGCTTGAGCTGCCGGAATCCACTGCAAAGCAGATGTATCGGTACAGACGGGTAACCGAGTTTTTTGAGGAAGCCCTGAAGAACGGAGCAAGCATTAAGAATGCCTCGAATCTGATTACCGGTACGATTTATGCCAACATGAATACAGAGGAGGACAAAGAACTGTTTGAAATTCAGACGACTGCAAAGCAGTTCGCTGATTTGGTAAAGCTCCTGGATGATAAGAAGATCAACTTCAAGCAGGCACAGAATACGCTTGTAGAGATGCTGTCAAGCGGACTGGGATCAGAGCATTTTATTAAGGCGGAGGATCTTGAGGGGATTACCGAGGACGATTTGGCAAAATGGTGCCAGGAGGCAGTCGATGCCAATCCGAAGGCAGTCGCTGATATCAAGGCTGGTAAGGATAAAGCAATTAATGTCATGTTCGGTCACATCATGAAGCAATCCAAGGGTAAGGCCGATACAAAGAAGGCAGAGGCCATCATTCGGGATATCATCATCCGGAAT
Source organism: Bacillota bacterium (assembly GCA_023407175.1). Next base: position 316,215 of record JAEYMU010000057.1, on the reverse strand, counting down.
CATTAATTATTATAAATAAATAATAAGAATAGAGGATAGCGTATATGGTACAGTCAAGGACACATACATGCAATGAGTTGAGAATCTCTGACGTCGGGGCAAAGGTAACGATTGTCGGATGGTATGAAAATATACGAAAGCTTAGCAAGAATCTGGGCTTTCTGATTCTTCGCGATTTCTATGGTGTTACACAGGTCGTAATAGAAACCGAGGAAATGATGGAGAAGCTTTCCGGGGTAAATAATGAATCCACCCTGTCCGTTACAGGTATTGTAAGGGAACGTTCCAGTAAGACGGATAAGCTGGCAACCGGTGAGGTTGAGATAGTACCGGAGGAAATCACTGTTCTGGGCAAATGTATCTATAATGAGCTGCCCTTTGAAATTAACCGTTCCAGAGAGGCCGATGAGAATACCAGATTAAAATACAGATATCTGGACCTTCGTAATCCGGCAGTCAAGGACAAGATTGTACTGCGCTGTAAAATCGTGGCCGAGCTTCGCAAAAGCATGATGGAGCATGACTTTCTGGAGATTACGACCCCCATTCTTACCTGCTCTTCTCCGGAGGGGGCGAGAGATTATCTGGTGCCCTCCAGAAACCATCCGGGTAAATTCTATGCCCTTCCTCAGGCACCGCAGCAGTTTAAGCAGCTGTTAATGACCTCAGGCTTTGACCGTTATTTCCAGATAGCACCCTGCTTCCGTGATGAGGATGCGAGAGCGGACCGTTCGCCGGGAGAGTTTTATCAGCTGGATATGGAGATGGCTTTTGCCTCCCAGGAGGATGTGTTCGGTGTATTGGAAGAGGTATTGCCTCCGATTTTCGCAAAATACGGAAAATATAGTACGGCATCCAAAGCCCCGTTCCAGCGAATTTCTTATAATGAAGCCATGGAGAAATACGGCTCCGATAAGCCTGATCTTCGCATTGACCTTACCTTGCAGGACGCGACTGCCTGCATGAGTGACTGCGGCTTTGCTCCCTTTGAGGGACAGACTGTGAAGGCTGTGGTAGTAAATGGCTATAATGGAACAAGAAAGGAAATCGATGCACTTTGCGCTGACGTAGAGGTGCAGACCGGTCAGAAGGTATACTGGTTTAAGTTGGATGAAAGCGGCAGCTTTGTCGGTGGTATCTCCAAGTTTCTTCAGGAACGGAGGGACCAGGTAATCAGTGCCCTGTCTTTAAAGGCCGGTGATTTCATCGGTTTGGCTGCCGGGAATAAACTGACAGCTCAGAAAACCGCAGGCGTACTGCGAAAGTTCCTGGGAAATTCGGCACCTGGACATATGAAGAAGGAGTGTTATGAATTCTGCTGGATTGTTGATTTCCCGATGTATGAAATCGGAGAGGAATCCGGTAAGCTGGAATTTTGCCATAATCCCTTCTCCATGCCCCAGGGAGGAATGGAGGCTCTTTTAACAAAGGACCCTCTGGATATCAATGCTTATCAGTATGACCTCGTATGCAACGGTGTGGAATTGTCCTCCGGTGCGGTACGAAACCACGATCCTGAAATCATGGTGAAGGCCTTTGAACTGGTGGGCTTGGGAGAAGAGGATGTTAAGGCCAAATTCCCGGCCATGTACAATGCCTTCTGCTACGGAGCGCCGCCCCATGCGGGAATTGCTCCGGGAGTAGACCGTATGGTGATGCTGATTGCAGGTGAGGAAAGCATCCGTGAGATTATTCCGTTCCCGATGAATAAGACCGCACAGGATATTATGATGGGTGCCCCTTCTGAGGTTGACCCGAAGCAGCTTTCCGATGTTCATATTAAAATAGAGATCAAAAAGGAATAAATTCTGACAAAGTACTCCGTTATATGGTGAGGACGTCTTGCAGCTATGATTGATGCAAGACGTCCTTTTATGTTTTGCGACGGAATGGAATATTTTTCGACCTCCTCTTTTCATTATGGAATAAATATGATAGTATGAGATTAAAAGGTATTTGATGATGAAAGGGGAATAGGAATGCTAAAGAGAAGAAGAGGAAACTGTAATGAGGCACGCTGCATCATAAGCTATGTAAACAACAGATTGGAGGGAAACCCGGTAACTCCTCCTGATATAAAGTATGATGTACATCAGGCAGTATATACTTTATTTGATCGGTTTTTTAAGAATGAGGAGCTGGTTGCTTTTTGTGCAAAGGAATTGCTTGAGCTTGCAACCAAAATGAGCACCTTTGATGTAAATATGTCGAAGATATCCTATGATCTGAAGGATTTTGCAGGTGAAATCTCGGAGCTTAGTGAATCAAATCTTGCAATTGTGGAAGAGACGACAGCAAGTATGAATGTGGTTTCCGAAGCAGTGAATGTAGCGTCTGCTACCTTAGGGGAGCTGGCCCAGTCCTCAGAGAAGCTGCTTCAAACTAACGAAATAAGTATGAAAAGCATCGCAGAAATCAATAACCTGAAGGAAAATGTAATGAAAAATTCCTCTGTTATGAGCAGCCGGATCGAAGAGCTTGTTGAACTCACCAATAAGGTTAATGAAATCGTAAACAGTGTAGGTGCTATTGCGGAGCAGACAAATTTGCTTGCCCTGAATGCGTCCATTGAAGCTGCAAGAGCCGGGGAGAACGGTAAGGGCTTTGCGGTAGTTGCCTCTGAGATCAGGAAGCTGGCAGATAATACAAAGAGCAGCCTTGACGGTATGAGTAAATTTATGACGGAGATAAGGACTGCGGCTGAAAACGGAAGTAAAAGTATGGAGGATACCATAGATTCCTCCCAGGAAATGAGCGGCAGGATTGATGAGGTATATGCCGCCATGAAAGACAATATGGAGCTGTTAGGCAGAACAATCGAGGATGTCCGGTCGGTGAATATGACCATGCTTGGTATTCGGACCTCTACCGAAGAAATCAATACTGCGATGGAGGTATCCAGCAGGGATGCGGAAAAACTGAACTTCATGACCAAGACAATCTATGTTGATTCGGAGAACAGCTCTGAGGTTGCCCGGCAGATCACAAAGCTGGATGATGATTTGTCCAGTATTACGAAGAAGCTGTTTAATTCCTTAAGTGGCGGAAGCTTTACGATTACAAATGATGATTTGCGGTTAACCCTGAACAATGCAAAGGAAGCACATACAAAATGGATTGATACTCTGAAAAAAATCCTGGATGAGGGTAAGGTATACCCTCTTCAGACCGACAGTAAAAAATGTGCCTTTGGACATTTCTACCACACCCTGAGGATCGAGCATCCATCAATTAAGGCCGATTGGGATAAAATTGATGAAATACATAATGAGTTTCATCAATGCGGACATATGGTGCTGGATGCAGTCAAGGCTTCAAAAACACAGGAGGCTCAGCAGTATTATTCGCAGGCGGAGGTGCTTTCCAAAGAGATTTTCGGACTTCTGGAGAAAATCGATCAGGAAATTCAGGTACAAACCAAGAACAATGTCAAGCTGGTTAGTTAATTAGCTGTATATTCTAATGATTTAATGATAGAAGAAATAAATTGATAGACACCCGAACATTCCCAATTGTGGGAAGCCGGGTGTCTTGTTATGTGGGAGGGGGATGGAATAAAATATGACCCTGCGGCATTTTAGGATATTTATTGCGGTATATGAGGAAAAGAGCATGACCGCCGCTGCCAAAAAGCTTATTATAACCCAGCCCTCGGTTAGTCAGGCAATCAGGGAGCTGGAGGATTATTATCATGTTAGTCTGTTTGAGAGGCTGTCCGGGAAGCTTTATGTAACCGGGGCGGGAGAGAAGCTCTATGAATATGCGGTACATATTCATAGACTTTGTGATGATGTCAAGGATATACTGGGCATAGCTTCAGAGCAAAAGAAGCTTACCATTGGTGCAAACTATACGGCGGGGTCTGTGCTGATTCATAAGTATATTGAAAGCTACCGGAACGCCTATCCGAATTCGGAGGTTAAGGTGCATGTAAATAAGGCCTCGGTGCTTATCCAGATGCTGCGCAATAATGAACTTGACTTTGCATTAATGGAGGAAATCCGAACCGAGGATGATCTGATCCAAGATTATTTTTATGATGACCGTATTATTGTAGTGGTAAGTCCCAGGCATAAGCTGGCTGCAAAGGGGAGTATTTTACCGGAGGATATCGTAAAGGAACAGCTTCTTCTTAGGGAAACCGGTGCGGGGGTCAGGAATTTGTTTGAAATAAGATTAAAGCAGCTGGGACTGTCCATAAAGCCCTATTGGGAGAGTACCAGCACGACCGCCCTGATTAATGCTGCCAGAAATAATATGGGAGTGGCTGTATTGCCGTACCAGCTTGTCCGGGACAGGATAGAAGCGGGAGAATTAAAGGAAGTTAAAATAAAATCCTTGGATTTAAGCAGAAAGCTCGCTGTCACTTACCATAGAAATAAGCTTTTGACGGATGCAATGAAGGCTTTTATCGGTATTTGCCACGAAATATCATAAGGCTGCCGCATATTCCCATTCCCAGGGGAAACCATATCGGAATCGGAGCATACGACAGCTTTTGATTAAGCTGGAAGAAGCAGATAGATTAAATATTTACTTATATACCGATCATAACTGAAGAAGCTTTTATTACTGCTTTTGCCTTAACTCCGGCAGAAAGTTCCAATTCCTTCACAGCAGCTATGGAAATATTAGCTGTAATCAGACTTCCTCCGTCTGTCTTAAGAGTTACGGCGGCATTAACAGCGCCTTCCTTTACCGATATGATTTCACCGGACAGTTGATTACGCGCGCTAAGCTTCATATCACCGATACCGATCATTACCTCGGTAGCCTTTATCACGGCATAGGCCTCCTTGCCGGGTGTAAGCTCAAGTTCCCTGACAGCGTCAACAGAGATGCCGGCTGTGATGGTTTCATTTGCCTGTGTTTTCAGGATTACGATTGCGTTAACGGCGCCTTCTTTTATTGTTTCAATGGTTCCTTTTAATTGATTTCTTGCACTTAACATAATTTCCTCCATTCCTGTGCATGCCATAGGTTTCGGTTGGGAAAACGATGCACCATATATGTGATAAAAAAATAGTTTCTGCTAATCTTTACTAGACTATAGCATGCTTGTTTCCATATGTCCAATTATATGATTTTATGTAATATATAGGTATTTACCTATGCTGATGCAGCAAACTGTAAATACCATTGTAAATTATTTCATCACAAAAAGGTTTGTGTCAATTTATCCCGGAATCTTTGAAAATGTCAAATAAGTCTGTTGTTTCTGTTTAAATCAGAGGGTAGATTAACGAAACAGTTTCATGGATAATACATCTTGGTTAATTATGCTGTTGAAATGGAGAATATAAGAATGTGTCTTAACAAAATAGAAAACACTGCACCAAAGCAAAAGCATGTACTATGGTATACGAAACCGGCCAAGGCCTGGGAGACTGAGGTGCTGCCCATTGGTAATGCATATCTGGGAGCTACGATTTATGGTGGAATCCATGAAGAGGTTCTGGTACTGAATGAAAAAACCTTCTGGACCGGAGGGCCTGCAAAGAGCCGCCCGGACTATCGGGGCGGTAACAAGGAGGAAAACTCTTATCGGTATCTGATGGAAATCCGAAAGGCCCTTACTGCCGGAGAGAGTGAGAAAGCAGCGATGCTGGTTCAAAGACTCACGGGAGTATCGGAGGGCTATGGTGCATATCAGGTTTTTGGCAGCTTGCTGTTAGAATTCGAGGAGCTCACGGAGGAAAAGGCCACAGGCTACAGGCGTTACCTTGATATTGACGAGTCACTGGCAGGTGTTGAATTCACCTGCGGGGATACAAGATATGTAAGAGAATATTTTGCAAGCTATCCGGGGCGTGTTATTGCCGCAAGATTTACCGCAAACAGGAAGGGGACAATCAGTCTGAAGGCCTCACTGTCAAAGACCCAGGAGGGGGCGGTGGTCAGGGCTGAAAGTGATACGCTGCTTTGCTACGGAGAAATTACGGATAACGGACTTCGTTATGAGGGACAGTTTAAATTCCTGATTGAGGGAGGAAAACTGACTGCCAGGGACAATACCATACAGATTGAGGAAGCGGACGAGGTAGTTCTTTACTTTCATGCCGCAACCGATTATGCCAATCAATATCCCGTCTATCGAAGCGGCTGCAAGCCGAAGGAGCTGGTTGTTCCTGTATTAGAGGCTGCTGTCAGGAAGGGCTATGACAGGTTAAAGGAGGAACACCTGGCAGATTACAAAGAATTATTTGGCAGAGTCAACATAAATCTTGACGGCTGTTCCTGTGAGTCCCCCACCGGAGAGCTTCTGAAGGAATATAAAGAAAGGTGCCGGCCGGACAGGGAGCAGGACAGATATTTGGAAGAGCTGTATTTCCAATATGGACGATACCTGTTGATTTCCTCCAGTCGGCCGGGCACACTTCCGGCCAATCTTCAAGGGGTGTGGAACGAATCCAATACCCCGCCCTGGGCCTGTGACTATCATATCAATGTCAACCTCCAGATGAATTATTGGCCGGCCTATGTGACCAATCTCGCAGAGACGGCAATCCCTCTGGTAGACTATGTGGACGGCCTTCGCGAGCCGGGCCGTATCACCGCAGGGGAGTATTATAATATCGTATCGGATGAGGCAAATCCGGAGAATGGCTGGATTGCACATACTCAGAGTACGCCCTTTGGCTGGACCTGTCCGGGCTGGGATTTCTATTGGGGCTGGTCGTCGGCAGCCTGTGCCTGGCTGGATCAAAACCTGTGGGAATATTATGAGTTTACCGGGGATCAGGACTATTTAAGAAATCGTATCTATCCGATTATGAGGGAGAGTGTCAAATTCTATATTCAGGAGCTTCAATATGAACCCAAGCAGGATCGGCTGGTATCCTCCCCCTCCTATTCGCCGGAGCATGGTCCGGTAACCATCGGAAATACCTATGAGCAATCCTTGATTGAGCAGTTATTCCTTGATTTTATAACGGCAGCCGCCGTTTTGAATACCGATGCGGATTTGCGCCATACCGCGGAAGCAATGGTTACGCAGCTAAAGCCCTATCAGGTCAGTGAAAAAACGGGCTTTTTAAAGGAATGGTTTGAGGAGGATGAGACAGGTTTTGACTTCAGCCAGGTTGACCCGCATCACCGGCATACCTCCCACCTGTTGGGCCTTTATCCCGGCAAAGGGATTAACTATGGGACACCGGAGCTGCTTGCGGCTGCGAAGGCTTCCCTGAATTCCAGAGGAGATGAGTCCACTGGCTGGGGAAGGGCTATGAAGGCACTTCTTTGGTCAAGAACCGGAGATGGCGAACGGGCATACAAATTATTTGCCGGACTGTTAAAGGACTGTACAAATGATAATCTTTGGGATATGCATCCGCCCTTCCAGATCGACGGTAATTTCGGAGGGACCTCGGCCATAGCCGAAATGCTGCTCCAAAGCCATATGGATTATATCAGTGTGCTTCCTGCAATTCCGGAGGTTTGGAATAACGGAAGCTTTCAGGGGCTTTGTGCAAGAAACGGTTTTGCCCTGGATGCAGCCTGGACAGAGGGCAGACTGACCAGGCTGGTGCTCCATTCCGGGAAGGGCGGGCTATGCAGGATAAAAGCGGAACCGGCAAGGATTACGGACCGGGAGGGAAATAGTATGGAGTACAGCCTTGAATGTGGAATTATCTCCTTTATGACAGCGCAGGAAGAAAGCTATTATTTTATATTCAAGGATTAGTATTACAGTGTACTAGTAGCCTTCGCTGGCAGCGGTTCCGGAGATTACCGTATTGTCGGCACCGGCTTGCAGAATTTGCTCCGTCCTGCGGTCAAAATCCGCATCACCTTCATGGAGGGCTTCTACGGAGGTGATGTTCCCCGTAGGGTCACGCAGTATTGAAATATCAACAGAACCTTCGTTTCCGCTTTGATAGTAGCCCAGCATTTTATCTTTGTAGATTCGAACCGACTCGCCCTGATAGAGATAAAAGCCATTCTCATCCCTGGTGATTCCATGAGCAGTATATTCTGCTTCCAGAGTTTTATCATCAAGACTCAAATAGGCAGTAAGATGAAAGGCGTTCTTTTCTACACCGAATTCCTGTGCAAGGGCGGAGGCTATGATATCCTTAAGCTGTTCAGAATCATTTGTTTCAGCCTGCTTCAAAACTCCTAAAATTACAGCATCGGCCCTCTCTGTGGAGTTCTCTCCCAAGGCGATATCCCTTGTAAGAGTTGCATCTATCGCCCATTTGCAATTAGAGCTTGCACAGTAGCTGCTTAAGTAAACGGAGAAGGGAGCCTGTGCGGCGGTTGCAAAGGCAACGGTACTGCCTAACATAAGAATTGTGGTCAGCGTCAATACCAGGGCGGTGACCCTTTTGCAGCTTAGGATGCTTTGAATCCGGCGTTCAATTTCGGTTTTTGCAAAGGCGCAATAAAGCAGGGGCCGGCGGTTTCCTGTAATGGCCATGGCAAGGAGACTATAGGCATAGGCCTGACGGTCCTCCGTACTACTGTTCCTTAGTACAGCCGAATCGCAGGCTGCTTCGATATCAGCGGATAGTAATTTGGACATAATCCATACCAGTGGATTGTACCAGTGCAAACAAAGTGTGAGGAGCAGAACGGCCTTGATCAAATTATCCTTACGCCGGATATGTGTGGTTTCATGGGCAAGAATATGGCGAAGGAGCTGTAAATTCTGAAAATCCATCCGGGCAGGCAGATAAATCCTTGGATTAATTATACCGGAAACCAGAGGAGAGGCAATATGATCATTTGTATAGACCAATATATACCCCATATTCATACTTCTAAGAATTCCGTTAATGGTTTCATTATGCTCCACCAGAAGGCTGTTCCGTAGTTTTGAGGAATATTGCCATTTCCGGTAACACAGTATGATCACAGTAATCGCAATTCCGGCGAGGTAAACGATAAGAAGTATAGTATGCCAGGGAAGAGAAACAGGCGTCGAGGTATATGTTGTGTAAGCATTGGCTTCGGAAGAGGCTGCGGCGGTTGTTGCAGTGCCTTCCTCAATAGCGATTGAGCCGGTGTTCTGTGAGGCAAATTCCCATGCAGGCACCGGAGCGCTTAAGGGACTGGATAGGGAAAAGGGAATTAACAGCCGTATAAGAACCAGTGCCCAAAGTGTTGGAAAAACAAATTTCGGTAATTTATCTTTCAGTAAAAGCCTCAGCAGAATAACGGCCAAAATCATAATACTGCCATAAAAGGCCATAAGATAAAGGGGCATATCCATTCGAAAGTGCAGCATATTATTTCGCCTCCCGTATCATTTTAATCAGGTGCTCCGCCTCTTCTTTGGAAATTCCTTTGTTTTTCAGAAAGGCCGAGAAGAAAAGTTCACTGGAGCCTCCGAACATCTTATCAATTAATTGTTCCGTTTCACTTTGCTGAACCTCATCCCGGGTTATCAGCGGCTTGCAGAGAAAGCCGGGCTCAGTCCGCTCAATTGCTCCTTTCTCAATACATTTCTTAATTACCGTATAGGTAGTATTTTTGTTCCAGCCAATTTGTCCGGCCAGTACTTCAACAATTGTTCGGGCAGAGCATTCTCCCTGCTCCCACAATACCTCCATAACCTTCAATTCGGAATCAAATAGCTTATTTTCCATGTAAACCTCCATTTTGCTGTGCGAAATGTCTCGCACAAATATTCTTCATTAACTTATATTATTTAAGACTATTGCAATAGTCTAACCGGTATGAATCAAGACTATCACAATAGTCTTAAGCTGTCAACAGAAAGATTTGTCAAAATCTATGATATGTTGAAGGCCAAACTGTAACATTTGTCCTGTATTTTATATGATTTATACTTTCCTTATCTGTATGGCTGTGCTATAATAATAAAAATTACATATTAGGGGGATGATTCAAGTATATTGAGTCATCCTTATTTTTGTAAGTATGGCATAGCGGGAAAACAGGATTTATTGAATGTATGCTAAAATGAAAGGTAGAGACGGAATATGTATGATTATAAATGGTGTGTCTGCGATATGGATGGAACCCTTCTGAACTCGGAGGATATGATTGCAAAGGAAGATGAGACTGCTTTAAAGAGGCTGCAGGAGGGAGGTATGGAGGTTATGATAGCCTCCGGAAGGCTGGACCTTATGGTAATGCGTTATATTCACCAGCTTAACCTGCAGGGGCATGTAATCTCCTGTAACGGAGGTCTCATCCGTAATATTAAGACGGGGGAGATTGTCTATTCCAACGCAATGGATAAAAATATCGTAGGAGAGATGTTTGCCTATGTCCTGGAGCATAAGATAGATTTCTTTATTTATACGCCTAATGTGGTGTTTTCTAACCGTGAAAATCCCAGAGCAGCCAGATATGAGGGTATCCATAGAAATCTGCCGAAGGAGCTAAGCTTTGAGATCAGGTATCTAAGGACACCTGATATGAGCGTATTTGAAGGGATGGAGATACTGAAGGTTTTGTTCATTCTTACAACTTCGGAGCAGGTGGATTATTACATAGATAAATATTCGGTGTTTAAGGAGCTTGAGGTGGTCAGCTCCTCGCCGGGGCTGGTGGATATCATGGCGGCGGGGTCCTCGAAGGGAAGGGCTTTGAAAATTCTTGCAGACAGGCAGGGAGTTGATCTTAAGGAGGTCATTGCCTTCGGAGATAACTATAATGACATCGATATGCTTCAATGTGTCGGTATGCCGGTTGCAATGGAGAATTCGGTAGAGGAGCTGAAGGCTGTTGCAAAGTTTATTACAAAGTCCAATGATGAATGCGGTGTTGCCAATGCACTGAAGCACTGTATCTGATGTGACAGCGGTTATCCAAAGATAAGCAATCTCTTGCAATATGCGCTAAAAAGAAAGTCTCCGGCTTGTGGAAATAAACCGCAGGTCGGAGGCTCCTTTTATTTGTTTGCTTCTGATAAAGGAATTTATTGGCCGCTTTGAAGGCTGCTTGTATTTTCCGTAACGGTATAGCCCTTTGCCTTAGGTAATACAATCTTAATCGTTCCTGTCATGCTGCCGGCGGAGCTTCCGTAAATGCTCTTTGCATAGTTCTTATTTTTAAAGCAGTCAAAGCGCATGGGCTCAGTATAAGGGGAAATGGATATGACCTTGATATTCTCATCATAGATCACCCGGAAATGAAATTCATTTCCTTTCTGTTCCACCGTAACCCGTGGATTGACAAAAGCGGTTATATTAATATTATCCCGGTAGGTGTAGGGAGGGGAAAAGTATAATTCGATCTGATCATTTTCCGTATTCTCTTCAACAATGCTCGTGTTACAATAATAAAGCGGTCCGAATTCATAATAGAAATCCAGGCTGGAGCCGGAGGGAAGCTGATCTGTAGCAAGAACAGCCGCGGGCTCCTTCATGGAAGGCAAGCCTGTTTCCGCTGGCGTCTGGAAGGAGCCCCCATTTCTTACAGTGACTATTCCCTGATAATTTGTCAGCGCTCCGAAGAATAGGGTAATCAGGATCAGGGAAACGATAGCTAATTGGGGGTAATGGAATTTCGTTACCCTTCTGATATGAATCAGGCGATGAAGGAGCTGATTTAATAATTCAATCAGCAGCCAGGTTATGATTATCTTGACAAAGAACAGGGAAAGAGAGGTCTCTTCGGTATAGAACTGAATTAATCTGCCGATCATAGAATAATCCTTGCCCATCCATAAAGCGGAAAGCATAACAACATAGATTGCCAGAGCCCAGTAACGAAGCCTCCGTACAAGGGTAACCACCAGTATGATAAAGGAAATAATCAGAAAGCCATAGCAGAGGTTAACCAAAAAGCCGACAGTAAGGAAGGACAGACTGAAGGTATAAGCCAGATGAACATTCGTATTTAAGCCGCCAAGGAGCAGGCAGAGAAGATACTGCAGCAGATACAGGCCCACAGCCACAACCTGGACAATCAGATTGATCAGATAGCAATACAGCTCAAAGGAAATAAACCAGGTATGCTCCGTATGGGGAAATATCTGATGGTTTTCATTATACTCATTGTATTGAAAGGCATAATAAATAATGGCGAACAGGAGAATGATAAAAGCAAAGCCGGAGAATGCCCCGGAGTCTATATAGACTGCATCTTTCTGATAGGTATGGACAAGACTGATCATATGAAAGACTTCTACGAGGAATACAAGCCCAAGAAGAATACCTGCAGTCAGGATTGCATTACAGCTTTTAAGCCGTATTTTAAGAAGATTTTTAATATTTGCTAATTCTGATTTTCCCATAAACAATCGAAATCAATCCCCTTTCCATGATTTGTCTTATAGATATACAGCTCCTCTGCATCAACTCTTGATAAAACCAGATTTAACTGACGGCTGGAGTTTTTAACCGCTTCATCCAGGGGTGCTTCAATAATGGCAAGGGATGAAGTGATTCGATGTTCTTCATATAATGCCGGATGTTCCTTTGCAAAGGCGGTTACGTCTGCCTTGCTGCCTTCGATACGGTAAGCCATTGTTTGAAGCTCCTCCATTGATTTATAAAGCATAATTTCCCCATGATCGATCATTATCATCTCGGATAGCAGATCCTGAAGCTCTGATAAAATATGACTGGAGATAATAATGGTTCTGGGATGCTCCATATAGTCCCGCAAAAGAATTTCATATACCTTCCGGCGTACCGTGACATCCATTCCAACAACGGGCTCATCCAAAAGTGTCAGCCTTGCCCTGGTGGAAATAGCACAGATAAAGCCGAATACACTGGTCATCCCCTGAGAAAGACCGGAATATTTCATACGGTGGTCCAGGGAAAAGAATTCAAGCAGACGGTGAGCAAATTCCAGATCAAAATGCTCATAAAACATGGCAAAATCTTTGAGAATGTATTCCAGAGAAAGAGAAGCCTTATGGGGTACGTTGGTATAAGAGTAGATAAGCTCCTGCAATACGTTAAGATTATTTACCGGATTTTGACTGAATACCTTAAGCTCTCCCTGCTTTGGCTCCAGCAGCCCGGCACATAATTTCAGAAAGGTTGTTTTGCCTGAACCGTTCCGGCCAATCAGACCAATCATCTGATTCTCATGGATTTGGATGCTGACAGCGTTCAGTACAGGCTTCTTACTGTAGGCAAAGTCAAGATGCTGTGTTTCAATGACATAATTCATATTGGATTCCCCCTGTAATATTGTGCTATTTTCTGTGTTACATAGTCCTGGGTCAGATTTAACTGTCTGGCCGTTCGAACCAGCTCCTCAATTTTAAACTCAAAATCCGTCTGCTTCTTTCTTTGGATGATTAATTCCCTTGCTCCCCGGCGGATAATCATGGCCATCCCGCGCTGCTTCTCCAGGATACCTCTGCTGACCAAGAGATTAATTCCCTTGGCGGCAGTAGCAGGATTAACCTTCAGCTCCTTTGCAATTACAAGCTGGGAATAGCAGGAGCCTCCTTCCTGCAGCTTATCATTCAGAATATCCTCTTCAATAGCGTCTGCTATCTGGACATAGATGGGAGCAAGACTATTTTCATCAATTCGCAAGAAATCACCTCCAATATACTACATTACTTAACTAATGTAGTAAGTATATAAAAAAATCCGGTTTTTGTCAACCGTTTCATAGAAAGTTTTTACTTATCATAACATACCTATAAAAGATATATGTATAACAGAAAAATCTGTTGACACAGAATAAAGGGGAAAGTATGATGGATTCTATAGAATCGCATTATGCTTTGCCGCGTAACGGCTGAATGGAGAATAAGATGGGTAATACAATGGAACATAAGGTTCAGGAAATTGTTGATTTGATTATGAAGGATTATTCAGAACCGAAAGCGATCAATAAAGGAGTAACCTTTAATCAGCCGAATAGGGATGAGATTATTGCTATCATTAAAAATCTGCAGTATATCATATTTCCGGGACATTTTACCAACAAAAAGCTTAAGAGCTATCATATGGAATACCAGCTTAGCGCTGTGATTGAGGATGTAACCTACCAGTTGAACAAGCAGATTGGCTTTGCACTGCAGTCCAGCCCCTTTCATGAAGCAAAAAGAAGAGAGGAGATTGAAGCTCTTGCGGAGGATATTACAATAGACTTTATGAAGAAGCTGCCCATGATTAGAGACTATCTGGAGACCGATGTCGATGCGGCCTATGAGGGTGATCCGGCGGCCTACAGTAAGGATGAGGTGATATTCTCCTATCCGGGGATTTTTGCAATCATGGTCAACCGTATTGCCCATGAATTGTACCTGCTCAAGGTTCCGTTAATCCCGAGAATCATGACGGAATATGCTCATAATCTGACGGGAATTGATATCCATCCAGGGGCAACCATCGGCAAATATTTCTTTATCGATCATGGGACCGGGATTGTAATTGGAGAAACCACCAAGATAGGTAATCACGTAAAAATATATCAAGGGGTTACCCTGGGAGCTGTATCCACCAGAGGCGGTCAAAGCCTAAGAGGGATGAAGAGACACCCTACCATCGAGGATGGGGTAACGATATACTCCGGAGCCTCCATTCTGGGAGGCAGTACGGTAATCGGCCAGGAGGTAGTGATCGGAAGTAATGCCTTCGTAACCAAGACGGTACCGGATAGAACAAGAGTCAGTGCCAAGAATCCGGAGCTGCAGTTTAAGGTGAATACCAGTGAGACGGTTGAACTGAAGGAACTGGAGCAGGCGGAGTTCTGGGATTATGTCATATAGGGTATTCATATAAAGAAATGAGGGTGCACTTCACTTTGAATGAAGTGCACCCTCATTTCTTTATACTATTTGCATAAATCGCCGACTACCTGATTAATCAGCTTACCGTCAGCCTTTCCCTTTAACTCAGCCATTACACTTTTCATAATCATTCCCTTATTCTTGGTTGCAACCGCCTCGGCAAAATGCTCTTGAATAAAGGCTTTAATTTCCTCCTCGGACATCATGGAAGGGGCATATTCCTTTATGATGTCGTAGGTTGCCCGGTAGCTTTCCTTTAATTCGGTCCGCGCATCGGGACAGGTATCAAGCTGCTCCTTAACAAGCTTCATTTCCTTTAGGATAGCACGGTCTACCACCTCTTCCGGAATATTCTCACGGCAACCCTCGTCAATTGCTATTTTCTTTACTGCCGACACAAGAGAAGAGATGGCCTCCTTGCGTACCTTATCTCTTGCTTTCATGGCTGCTATCATATCTTTTTGTAGCTGTTCCATCTGCATAAATAGTACCTCCTAAACTTCGTTTTGTAGCCTTTTAAATATACCATGGGTTTATCTTTGCTAAAAAATAGTATATGGTAAATCCAGGTGGGAATCAAGTAATAATTTTCATGGAGCAAATTTCACAGGGAAGATAGTCCTATGTTGGTATCTTTTAATAAAATTATACTGACTTTCTGTTGAAAAATAAGTTAAAATATCGTAATATCATGTTAGGACAACGATACAAATTTGGGAAAATACATTGAGCATAAGACATCCGATTATATATGGAAGGTAAAATAGCGTGATAGGATTAAGAGCTGCCCGACAGCAGCCTGGAGGTTAAAATGATCAACGGAGTAACAAAGGTAGAAGCAAATAATACCTACGGTGGGAATACTTCTATAGCAGGTGCGGAGAGTACCTCTGACTTTTCTTCCTATTTGGGAGAATCACAAAGTCTGGATGCTATATTTGACGAAGCGGCAGAAAAATACAATGTTCCTGTAGAGCTTTTGAAGGCAGTCGGTAAGGCGGAGTCTAATTTTAATACCACTGCGGTTTCAAGATGCGGTGCACAGGGGATTATGCAGCTCATGCCCTCTACAGCCAAGGGACTTGGAGTTACCGATGCTTTTGATGCCAGGCAGAATATCATGGGTGGTGCAAAATATCTGTCCGGTTTATTAAAAAAATATGATGGAAAGGTAAGCCTGGCTTTGGCCGCATATAATGCGGGAAGCGGTAATGTTGCAAAATACGGAGGAATCCCTCCTTTTGATGAAACACAGAATTATGTAAAGAAGGTTCTCGGCTATATGAAGCAGGCTGGAACGGATACCAGCGGTGATGCCACTGACGTTAACGCGGCTTCGGACTCCACAGAGAGCTATCTTCGTGTTGCAGCGCTGAAGCTGCCGACACGTGTGTCTGAAAATTATGCATATCTTCTGAATGGAGGCGGCACCGGTGATTCAGAGGCGGATTTGCAGGAATTATTTACCTATGATGATTATATGAAATTCCTGGAGTTATTTTTAAAGGATGAGAATGAGGCAGCTTCAGATGAGGATAATAAGAATTATAGCGCGCAGGATATCAGCTATAATGCCGCGGTGCTTAATCTTTTGACCGCGCAGATAACGGAATAGTTAATTCAAGAAGACCCTATAGAATAAGTCCTTAAGTTCCGGCAGGAATTTGAGGACTTATTCTATGAGTAATGCGCCTTATAGGCACAATGCACCTGTAAGGCG
The DNA here is from genome assembly GCA_023407175.1 of Bacillota bacterium. The sequence goes on along the minus strand of JAEYMU010000057.1, from coordinate 299,815 downwards.
CATTACCCATAGAAATTGAGGAAGCATACAAAGATTTTATGCTAATAGGAGAATTCAACTGTTACAGATGCATCGATCTGCTTACTTCCCGATTCAATCGGTGTGGAATAGGCCCCTTCTCTGGCGGCAAACATGGGTGTAAAGGGCATGGGCTGGGTGCTGTTTTCCGTAATTAGGATTGGAACAGGATCAAACATGATTTTCAGACTTGTGGAGACTGCCTTTGCCTTATCATAGGCATTGTTTACTGCCAGTTTTAGAGCCTGCTGATAATATTTATCAGGAGCAGCAACATCAAAGCTCACAAGATCAACAATATTTGCTCCGTTGTATACGGCATTATCGATGATTACTCCTGCCTGGCCTACATTTCCGGTATGTATTTCAAAAATATTACGGACAGAATACCCCCGGTCAATGCGATTGCCATTTTCATAGTCGTAGAGCTTTTCGATCTGATATTGATAGGTTTTTATATCAATATTACCGAATTTTTTTAAATTATCAAGGACTTGCTGACTGATGCGTGCGTTGTCGGTTTGAGCCGCTGTGACACTGTCACCGGTAGTCAAAACCCCCAGACGTATGATCGCCTGATCAGGGTTTACGGTGACCTGTCCCTTGCCGCCTAATATCATTTTTTTCATGGGTGAATGGGGACTGTCATTTTTATTTACCATATGGATTAACCTCCCGAAAGCCTTTGTAAATATTTATGCCGAAATGATCGACAAAGTATATGGCTGCCTTTGGTGATTTACTTTGTACTATTATATGAGGGTTGTTTGATAAAACATGCATATTGTATTTTTAATGCAAAAGGATTACTATGGTTAAGTATCATAAACAATTGCAAATATAGGCTGGAGTTTAAATGGAAGCAGGATACGGCAAAAGCTTAAATAAGAATGGAACCAATAAAAAAGCGGTAGGAATGGCACTTGCGGCAGCATTGCTTTATGGGATCAGTTCCCCGGCCTCCAAGCTGCTGCTGGAAGAGATCCCTCCCACATTAATGGCGGCACTTTTATATCTTGGTGCCGGTATGGGTATGTCCGCGGTTAACCATCTGCTGTTTCGGGAGGATAAGCAAAAGGAAGCGAAGCTGTCGCAAAAGGACATTCCCTATACAGTGGGGATGATTGTACTGGACATAGCAGCCCCGGTGTTCCTGATGCTTGGATTAACGCTTACTTCCTCTGCTAATGCGGCCCTTTTAAATAATTTTGAAATAGTGGCTACCGCTTTGATTGCATTCATGATATTTAAAGAGGCAATCGGAAGAAGAATGTGGCTGGCAATCACCCTGATAACGATATCCAGCATTGTACTTACAGTTAAGGATATGGGAAGCCTTTCCTTTACACCGGGTTCAGTATTTGTACTTATGGCATGTGTTTGCTGGGGCTTCGAGAATAACTGTACCCGTATGCTTTCGATGAAAAACCCGTTACAGATTGTAATTATCAAAGGCTTTGGGTCCGGGGCGGGTTCCTTGCTGATATCCATTGCTGACGGACAGTACAGCAGGAATGTGATTTATATTGGCCTCACATTGTTGCTGGGCTTTGTTGCCTATGGCATGAGTATCTGTCTCTATATTTTTGCACAGAGGACTTTGGGGGCGGCCAGGACAAGTGCCTTTTATGCGACAGCACCCTTTATCGGAGTAGTAGTCTCCTTTTTGGTATTTCGTGAGGGTATTACAGTTTCCTTCCTGGCAGCACTTGTTATTATGCTTGCCGGTACTTATTTTGCAGTATCGGAATATCACATTCATGAACATTCCCATCAGCCGATCACTCATGAGCATAAGCACAGCCATGGAAGTGCACAGTATAATAATGAGGATGGACAGCATCTCATGGAAGACTTGCGTCATTCCATGGAAGACATACGTCATTCCAAAGAAGCTGGGGATCATCTCAATGGAGATGAGCATCATCTTCATAGGCACAGCCCTGTTTTTATCGGAGAGCACAGTCATGAGCATATCCATGAGGCAGTAACCCATAGTCATGTACATACGCCCGATATTCACCATAATCATAAGCATTAAGTGAGGACGGGAGTATAAAGCCCCAAAAAGATTGGAGAATCGGAATGAAAAAATTAATCTTAGTTACTTCTCCGCCGGCCTGCGGAAAAACCTTTATCTCAAAGCAGCTTTCGAAAGCCTTAAAGCATGTGGTATATCTGGATAAGGACACCCTGATCATTCTGTCAACGCAGATATTTAAGGCTGCGGGAGAGCCCTATAACCGAAGCTCCCATTTTTTTGAGGATAATATCAGAGACTATGAATATGAGACTATCGTTGCTCTGGCGCTGGAGGCTCTGGAATATGATAACATCGTATTAATTAATGCACCCTTTACAGAGGAAATCAGGGATTTGAATTATATCAATAACCTTAAGGCCAAGCTACGGGAAAAGGATGCAAGACTTGTAGTGGTATGGGTGGAAACCTCTGTTGAAGTGTGCAGACAGAGAATGATAGCGCGCAATTCTGACCGGGACACATGGAAGCTGGAGCATTGGGAGGAATATATCGCCGGCTGTGATTTTTCTGTTCCCGCCACCCTGGATGACCCAAAGGTAATCGATGATTTATTGCTGTTTAAGAATTCTTCCGAGAAGGAGTTTGAAGAATCCTTAAGAAATATTGTGGGGATTCTTGAGCGACCTTAATTTAATTTGTCAAAAATTAAGATTGACATTTTTAAAAATTCATGATAGATTTTATTAGTCGAAGGCGACCATTCTTTTAGGGGCAACTCTAAAAGAATGGTCGTCTTTTTTAAAATTGGGAAAATGGAAAAAGGATGGTGTATTTTATGGACTACGGTCACAGCGCGTTTATTGTATTAAGTTCTGTCTTAGTGTTTTTAATGACACCCGGACTGGCTTTCTTCTATTCAGGAATGGAGAGAAGAAAGAATGCTTTGAATACTCTAATGTCATGCTTCTTTATTTGCGGAGTTGCCTCCGTACTTTGGGTAGCCTTTGGCTATTCCCTGGCCTTTGGTACAGATCATGCGGGTATTATCGGTGGTTTTGATAAGTTATTTTTTAATAATGTCGGCCTTGCACTTTCTGAGGGGGAGAAGATACCGGAAGGATTATTTGCGGTATTCCAGATGATGTTTGCAATTATCACCCCGGCATTAATTTGCGGTGCAATTGCCGGAAGAATGAGATTTTCGGCTTTATTTGTTTTTATTATTGTTTGGTCAATCGTTGTTTATTATCCCCTGGCGCATATGGTTTGGGGTGCAGATGGTTTCCTGTATAAGCTTGGAGCACTTGATTTCGCAGGCGGAAATGTTGTCCATATCAGCTCCGGTGTATCGGGTCTGGTTGCCTGTATTTTACTTGGAAAACGCAGGGAGCATGGGATTGTATCCTATAAGCCCCATAATATTCCCTATGTTGTACTTGGTGCCGGACTCCTTTGGTTCGGATGGTTTGGATTCAATGCGGGCAGTGCCCTCGCCCTGGATGAGGTTGCGGTAAGTGCATTTGTTACTACGAATACCTCGGCAGCTATGGCAATGCTTTCCTGGATGCTGGTTGAGAAAATAATGCATGGTAAGCCGACGGTCCTTGGTGCCTCTACCGGTGCTGTTGTTGGCTTGGTTGCGATTACTCCTGCCGCAGGCTATGTCCCGATTTGGGCATCCTTTATTATCGGATTTGTCGTAAGTCCTCTATGCTATTTCTTCCTGACTAAGATAAAGAGCAAATTCAAGTATGATGATGCTCTTGATGCATTTGGCTGCCACGGTATCGGCGGTATCTGGGGCGGTATTGCTACCGGATTATTCGCAAGCACAGGCGTGAATAAGAATATTGCGGAAAATGGTTTATTCATTGACGGCACCGCAGACCTTCTTGTAAAGCAGCTGATTGCCATTGGAATGACAATTGTTTTGGCGGCTGTAGCCACCTTTATCATACTTTCTGTAATTAAGCTGATTATGCCGATTAGAGTATCCAAGGCAGAAGAGGCGCAGGGTCTTGATATTACAGAGCATGGTGAGCAGGCATATCCTTCCTTCACCGGTATGGATTAATCCTGATTTTAGAAAAGGAGACGGGTAGCATGAAAAAAATTGAAGCAGTAATCAGACCTGAGAAATTAGAAGAGTTAAAGGATGCGCTTATCGAGAAAAAAATCAATGGCATTACGATCAATCAGGTATTCGGATGCGGAAATCAATACGGATATACAGAATATGTACGAGGTAATACAATTATCATGAATGCATTGCCTAAGACAGAGATCAAAATAGTCGTTCCCGATAATCGCTTGGACGAAATTGTGGACCTTATCTGCACAGTTGCTTATACCGGAGAATTTGGCGACGGAAAAATATTTGTCAGTGATATTATCGAATGCATTAGAATTCGAACAAAGGAACGCGGAGAGAGTGCTCTGTAAGTGAAGCAGCAAGCTGTTACCGCATTCAATATGATACAAAAGACCTCCCTTTGAATTAGGCGGGGTATCATAGGGACAAAAAGTGGGTTTTTATGTTCTTGTCACATAGCTGCAAAAATGCTTACAAACGAAATAATCCCATTCACGTTAGTTTGACATCTGTTGGTACTTGTGATAAAATAATTTGCAAATCGAATAATGGACAGGGGAGCTTGTGAGACAGGCTGAGAGGGAGTTTATAACTTCGACCCTTATACCTGATGTGGATAATGCCACCGTAGGAAAGGGCTTTGTCGCTATAATCATGCGGGGAACACTCATCAGGTGTTTCCCGCTTTTTATTACTCGAAAAATAGATGCTTAGAAACACTTTTTAGAGATAGATAACGGCCTTAGAATAAAGTTAATAATTTAAATCTATAAAGGAGATATTTGGAATTATGGAATTGTGGGATATTTATGATATTAACAGATATAAAACTAAACGTGCGTTGATACGAGGAAATGAGCTTCAAAATGGTGATTATCACTTAGTCGTTAATGTGTGTATCTTTAATTCAAAAGATGAAATGTTAATACAACAGCGACAATCTTTTAAGGACGGTTGGCCCAATAAATGGGATATTTCTGCGGGTGGTAATGCTCTAACAGGCGAAACAAGTCAAATGGCTGCTGAAAGGGAAACTTTTGAGGAACTGGGAATAAAGCTTGATTTGAAAAAAATTCGTCCTCATTTGACCCTTAATTTTAATGAGGGATATGATGATGTATATCTGATTGAAAAAGATATAGAGATATCCGAACTCTATTTGCAGGACCAGGAGGTTCAAGGTGCAAGATGGGTCTCACAGACAGAAATTTTGAAGATGATAGAAAAAGATGAATTTATTCCATACTATCCGAGCCTAATTAGTCTTTTCTTTGACATGAGAAAACGATATGGATATCTTTGTAAATAGTAAAAATCAGCTTGCAGTGAGAGAGTATGAAAGAAAGGTGAATTAGCATGGGATTTGTACAAGAAATGACTAATTCGGTTATGGATATATGGAATGCATACTTAGAACACCCTTTTATCAAGGAAATGGCAAATGGAACATTGCCAGAAAATAAGATAAAATGGTATATCATTGAAGATAGCCTTTACCTGGGGGAATATGTTAAGGTATGTGCGATTGGCATACTCAAAGCAAAAAGTATGAAGGACATGGCTAAATTTAACTCTATGATTTCTGGAATAGTCCAAGGAGAATATGCCCTGCGAGATAATTACTTAGCCAAAGCAGGAATTGGCAAAAATGCATGGGAGAATATGACCCCTTCAAGGGAAAACAGGGATTACGCCAACTATATACTGAAAGCAACAATAGACGGTGATTTGCCAGAGCTGCTTGCCGCAACGTTGCCCTGTTCGCTGAGCTATTATTATATTGGAAAACAGTTGGCGGAACGTGACCCAAAATGTCTGGAGCGTAGGTATGGAGAATTAATTGCCGATCTTGCCAGTGAAATATGTCGGGAAATGTGCGAACTTAGTTCTGATTATATGGACGCTCTTTGTGAGGGATTAGATGAAAACCGAAAACAAAAGCTGACAGAGATTTTCCGAGAAGCGAGTATCTATGAAATGGGTTTTTGGAACATGGTCTATCAAGAAAGAGATTGAAAAAAGAACATATGATGCAACTTCCCGCCTTTCAAGGGGGGCTTTTGTATTATCATTATTTGATGAATAAATTTAATTGACAAATAAAAAAAGGCATTATATAATTAGTAATTAATGCCTGTGATCCATAGGATATAAATATCTAATAATACTATATCACAATCCATTAAGAATGTCAATACCTTTTTAAAAATATTTTGAAAGGAAGGATTACTGATATGGCGGAGCAATTTATGTTTTTTCCGGCAGCTTTGCTGAACCGGCAGGTGGTTACCGAGATACAAAGGTGTAACGACTATACCATAAGGTATGGTTTACAGTTATCGGATGAGGACATCCATGAACTGGCCGAAAGCCGCAGTGAGGCTCTGGAACGGTGCGGGAGAATTGAATTCGGAGGGGGTGTGATACAAAAGCTGATTTTAGAATTTGCGGATTCCTCCTATCTGAATCAGGAGGATTATGCCAGAACACTCATCGAACTTCAAGATATTTTCTATTATTTTAAAAACGAGTCAATAGAGGAGCTTTCCGACGATGAGCTAATTAAGCTGATGAAAAAATATTATGATGATGTATGCCAGGGCTCACTGGAATATCTGAATTCAACCATGCTTGAGAATTATTGCAGGGATGTCCGGTATCATACAAAGGAATACAGGGATATGGATGGGTATGAGGATGATTATACAGAGTTTCTGGATTGGGACAGGGAAGAATACGATTATTAGCAGAGGGGAGCATAAAAATTCATGAACAAAATAGAGAAGGTTAATCAAATAAATTTTGCAGGGCTCGACCAGGAGCAGTATTTTCAGGCGCTTTTGCAGGAAGTGTCTGCAAGAAAGCTGGTATTCCATGAAAGGCTGGAAGGGATACAGCTTGAATTGATAGAGCTTCTTGGAAAAGAGGTGGAACGCTATACCAACGGGGAAAGCAGTTCCATACCCGTGGATAAGGCACAACAAATTTTGTATTCTGTTACTTATTGTATCGGATTATATCTGAAAGCTTATTCGGATCAGGAGGAAGTTCTCAGCCTGCTTCGAACAGGGAAGGTAGCTGTTCTGTTCTATCAGGGAATGGAGGCTGCGGCGGCACAAAAGGCGGAAGCGGAGCTGCTTCTTAACAGTTTAAAAAAGAAACGGCTAACGCTTGAGCATATTGCTTATCAGGATACGATATCGGAGGGCATAGGGCAGTTCTTTCATGATTATGATATAGAATACGGTGCACATGAGATGCCCTGTGATATTGATTATCCGCTCTGTGTTCCTGTTACGAATTTAATTGGTGTGGAGTATATCCGGGAATATCTTCACCGGTTAACACTGGAGAATGATTTCTTGGGATTATTTGACCAGCAGAAGCTTTCCGGGCTGCTGCATGGCTTTCATAAGGATTATCGTCACATGCTGATTAATATCTTTGAACTGGCGCTTACCAATATCTTAGGCTGCAAGCTGCTGGAGCTTGACCTGTATGGACTGGACATTCCGGCAAAGGAGTGTGACTGGCTGCAGGAGCATCTGCTTCCCCTTGGCAGGGAGGAGCTTTTGTACAGGCTGGAGGCTGCAATGAAGGAATTAGGCAAAGAGCTTAAGCTGGAGGCAGAGACTCTGGTTTATGCAAGCCACCTGCTGCCGGAGCTGGCAGATAGAATTCGTAATAACTTAAAGACAGAGTCCTTACGGGAGATCTTTCTTTCCTTTAGAGACGAGGAGGAGGGGGAAGTTTTCATCGACGGTATGCCGATGCAGGATGAGAGCTTAAGGGAATTACTTAAAACCCTTGGCAAGATAAAGCTTGTTTCTGAAAAAATGGCGATCATTAAGGAGACGGTAAGAAGCTTTGCCGATCTGGAGGAGCTGCTGGAGGAATGCTTCTATGGGAAGGAATACGAGGAAGTATTCAGCTTGCTGTCGGAGAATGATATTAAGATATTGAAGAACAGAGTTATGGAAGAGGCCGGCCCCGAAGCGGAGCAGGAATATATACCGGACAAGGAATGGCAGAAAATATTATTGTACTTATACCCGGTTCAATAAAGCTTGTTTTCCTCCTAAAGTTGGGTTACTATGGTATCATTCAGATTATTGTAACACCATATTGTTTTAGTAATTACCAGAGAAAGGGAACATAAGGATGGGGGATAAAGGAAAGAAGACGGACGCCGGGAAGCAGATGAGAATTGATAACAGGGAAATGCAAAGTGCAATACTTCGCAGTCAGGGCTACCAGGAATATGTAGGAATTATATCGGTGGTTAAGGCTAATGTCATGGCCTTTGTAACAGCGGGCCCCTTTGCCGTAATTGCAGTTATGATTTATCTGCTTGTCTGGCGAAAAATTGACTTCAATTTTTCGCTGCCATTTATATTACTGCTGCTGGGAGGATTAATCATTTCAATTCCGGCTCATGAGTTCCTTCATGGACTTACCTGGCATTTTTTCTGCAGGGAGAAGTGGAGAAGCATTCGATTTTTTGTAATCTGGGAGTACCTGACCCCCTGCTGCCACTGCAAGGAGCCCATGACCTACGGAAGATATATACTTGGTGCCATAATGCCCCTTCTTGTTCTTGGCCTTGGAATCGGTGCCGCCGGCATTCTGCTTCAAAATTCCCTGCTTCTATGGATCGGAGTTTTAAATATTATTTCTGCCGGGGGTGATACAACCATCATATGCATAAGCTTAAGGTATAGAAATTGTCTGATGCTTGACCACCCCACAGAATGCGGCTTTATTGCCTTTCGGAAATAAGTGCCTGAACGGAGGCTAAGGAAGGCGGGTTCAGAGGAAGGGGAAATACGGTGCAGGCACAGGCAGCCGTAGCGGCGGCAAAGCTCACAATATCATCATCCTGCATATTCTGAAGCACCGCATAAATACAGCCGGCCTTAAAGCTGTCTCCGGCGCCTAAGGTGCTGACAACCTTGACGGAATATGGTTTAAAGTGCTTTGGAAGCTCAGGCTGACACTTGCGTCCATATAGGATATCCTTTGCTCCAAGGGTGAAGATGACCAGACCTTCTGTGTACTCAATATATTTTTGGAATAGCTCGTTACGGTCGGCTCCGGGATAATTCATAGAGATAAATTCATTGGATAAAACATTGACTGTGCAGTACTGGTGCAGCTCGCTGTCATAGGGGCAGTCAATGGCTACATACGGAATTTTGTTATCTACACAAACAGCGACCACTTCAAGTGTACTTTTTTCAAACCAGGGGTCCAGACCCGCAACCTTACAGGAAAGAAGTGCATCCTTGTGAGGCTCCTGCCATCTTTTCAGACCATTGGTATAAAAATCTTCAAAGGTTCCGAAGGGAGTACGGGTATCTGTATCGATGATAACGTAATCCTCCAGGCCGTCAAAGGTTTCGTCAAGATACAGGCCGCTGGTATCAACGGATTTGTCCTTGTAAAAATCGATAATTTTAGGATAGGTATGCTTCCCCATATAGGTACCTTCCATTCTGACACTGCAGCCAAAATTAGATAAAATAGTTGCAGCCGTACCGGTCTCCCCGCCCGGAAGGGCATAGCTTTTTTTGATTTCACCATAGGTATCCGGCTTTGGATAAGCCCCCTTTAATAAGAAGCTGTTAGTAATAAGAATCATTCCATGTAAATATACATCATTCATTTTTATAACCCCCTTTATGTTATACGATATTAGGTAATTGCGAAATAATATAATCCACTAAATTTTCCGAACAACAGATACAAATTTCTCCGCTCCAACGCTCCTTCCGCTTAACTTCCGCTCCGAAATTGTGAGTTTCGCAATTATCTATTTATACTATATTTTATACGAAGAATGACTGGGGGCACAAGGGGACATCCGATACAGAAAATGTATTTTGTTATATCTGGAAATTTATAAGTTGCTTTCGGACGATGATTTTGGTAACATGAGAAAGGTTGAATGTGAGATAAAAAGCATAGCGTGTCTGAGAAATGAGGAATTGTATGAATACATTTATATTTGATCTGGATGGAACTCTGTTGCCGATGCCCAGCCAGCAAAAATTTCTGGAAGCATATATGAAAGCGGTATCAGGAAAGGTCATAAAGCATGGATATGAGCCCCAGACTTTGATTAAGGCCCTGATGGCCGGTACGGAGATGATGATTAAAAATGACGGCTCCATGACGAATGAGGAGCGATTCTGGCTGGTATTTTGTGAGCAGCTTGGTGAGAAGGCAAGGGAGCTTGAGGAAGTGTTTGAGGATTTCTACCGCAATGAATTTGCCCTTGCAAAAATAGCAACCGCTACCCATCCCCTGGCAAATACCTGCGTAAAGCTTCTTAAGAAAAAAGGCTATCGGGTGGTGCTGGCTACTAATCCGCTTTTTCCCAGGATAGCGACACTGACACGGATGTTGTGGGCAGGACTCGCTCCGGAGGAATTTGATTTGATAACCACCTATGAGAACAGCACCTACAGTAAGCCGAATCTGGAATATTATAAGGAGGTGCTTGCAGGTATCGGCAAGGAACCTGAAGAATGCATCATGGTTGGGAATGATGTAAGGGAAGATATGTGTGCGGCAAGACTGGGAATGGACACCTTCCTGTTAAAAGATTGTCTGATTTGCCCGGAGGGAGAGGATATCTCAGGCTTTCAGCAAGGAAATTTTAATGATTTGCATCAAATGATCATGGAACTGCCGTCCATAATTATATAGAGCGCCCATGCCGGACGCGTGCGATAAAATGCAGCCGTACCCTTTCACAGGTATGCTGCATTTTTTGGCTGGACTCCTATTCAGACTTTTACTGATTGGATGACAGATGGCTCCCCGACGACTATCAATTTCTCATGATAAAAATCGGAAGTAGCGCTACCCATACCAGATGCGACAAATTTACCAAAGTATAGATGCTTAGTGATATATTTACCGCTATATTGGCTGCTCTTAATTGAAGGTCATCAGAATCCTTCATCCGTTTATAGATAAAGTACAATAGAAGGGCGGGCAGCACCACCTTAAGAATAATACTTGCCGCCGGGCTTTGTACCGCTTTTATCATCAATATGTTGACCTCAGCAAAATATCCGGTCTGAAGCAGCATAACCGTGAAAAGAATATCTGTTACATTCAAAAGATAGAGAAGGATAAATTTCTTCTTAATCATTTCAAGCTTATAATTTTTAATAAATGCAAGCATCGCTTCACCTCCTTGATGAGATTATTACCAAATAATTGGAAGAATAATCAAGGAGCAAAACATTCTCAGAGAGAAATATATGATATAATGTACACGAAAAGCAGATTAGTCCATGAAATTCAGGACATTGATCGAGCTTGCTTGAATCCATGTCCTGAATTTCATGGATAAGTGCAACGTGAACGAAAGGACGCAGTCCTTGAGTTTCTAATCTGTGTAAATATATGATATAATAAATTAAATTTACATAGAATACCCGGCAGGAGAAAATAATGCAGCAAATAATAATCGGCGGATTAACCGTAGAACTTGAGAAAAAACGGATTAAGAATATGTATCTAAGAATATTACCCCCGGAGGGAAGGGTGCATATTTCGGCCCCACAGAGGATGAGTGAGTCGGACATCCGTAAATTTGTATTATCAAAGCTTAACTGGATTGAAAGCCAGCAAAGCAGGCTTAGGCAACAGAATGCAAGAAAGGCGGTTAATTATGAGACCGGAGAAGAAATACCAGTCTGGGGCAGAAAGCTCATATTAACAGTACAGGAGTCGGAGCGAAGAGCTTTCATCCAGGTCAGTCAGGAGCGGCTGCTTTTGACTGTGAAAGAGGGAAGTACCCCAAAGCAACGGGAAAAGGTGTTAAATGACTGGTACCGCAGGCTGCTTATGGAGGAGCTGCCGGGACTGCTGCAGCAATGGGAGGAAATCATCGGTGTGAGGTCCGGCGGATTTGGTATTCGGAATATGAAGACACGCTGGGGCACCTGTAATATCAGAAGCAGAAGACTTTGCTTTAATCTCCAGCTGGCAGGAAAGCCCAGAAGCTGTCTGGAATATGTTGTAGTCCACGAATTAGTGCATCTGCTGGAAAAGAGCCATAACGCCGTCTTTAAGTCCTATATGGACAAGTATCTGCCGGATTGGCGGACTGTTAAAAAGCTGCTCAATTATGGAATATCGTAAGAGAATTGTAAGAAATATATCAGGGGAATTGAAAGCTTTGCCTACTATTATAAAGGCAGGTTTCCAAGGAAAGGATACATGGGATGGGTGAAGAAAGGATTCTGGTGGTGGATGATGATAGGGAAATTGTAAGGGCCTTGGAGAAGCTGCTGACTCTGGAAGGGTATGAGGTGGTAAAAGCTTATGATGGACTGGAGGCGATCAGTGCACTTCAAAGCCAGGCCATACACCTGATTTTACTTGATATTATGATGCCCGGACTGGATGGCCTGTCTGCCACGATGAAAATCCGGGACAGAAAGAATCTTCCGATTATCCTGCTATCTGCAAAATCAGAGGACAGTGACAAGATACTGGGCTTATCCATGGGCGCGGATGATTATATTACAAAGCCCTTCAACCCTCAGGAGCTTCTGGCCAGGGTCAAGAGCCAGCTGCGCCGTTATCTGCTTCTCGGTGATATTAAGAGCCGGAATAAATCAAATTTGATCACAATCGGAGGCTTATCCCTGGATACAGAGGCAAAGCTGCTGACCAGGGACGGAGAAGGGGTAAAGCTGACAGCGACAGAATACAGGATCATGGAGCTTCTGATGCGCAATGCGGGAAAGGTATTCTCCGCAGAGGAGATTTATGAAAGGGTCTGGAACGAGCCGGCATATTCCGTCGAAAATACGGTTATGGTACATATCAGACGCATCCGCGAGAAGATTGAGATCAATCCGAAGGAACCAAATTATCTAAAGGTGGTGTGGGGAATTGGGTACAAAATGGAAAAGCTTTAGTACGAATGTTGCTGTAAGGGTATTGGTATTTGTTCTGGCGATAGGTGCGATTACTGCTGCTGTGCTGCAAATACCCTTGACGGGAAGAATGGAAATCGATACAGAATGCCTGTGGATTAAGGACTATACCAATAGTGAGACTTATCATTCGAAGCTTCTGGAGGATATTCAGCAGATTGAAAAAATTAGATACAACAGGAAGGAGCTTACGAGTCCGGATTTTCTTTATTATATTTCAAATGGGAGATGGGAATATACCAATACCGGAAGCTCCAATATCGATTACTATATAAAAAACAGTGTGAAACTCTATCTGCTCCAGAATAATCAATGGGAGGAGGAAGCAACAGGGGAGAAGGTTACGTCGGTGGATTATTATAATAATGGGCTTCTGGCTTATCTGGCCTATCCCGATACCTACTTTATTGATAAACAGGAACAGTGGCATCAGAACAGGAGTGTATTGCTGCAGGCAGCCGCCATAGGCGTGGGGCTGGCCCTGTTTGGCTTACTGCTGACCGGCTTTCTTGTGATAACCGCGGGAAGAAAGAAAGGAGATAAGCAAATCCGGCTGGCGAAATTCGACCGGGTGTATTCCGATATTAGCCTGGCGGCCTTCGTCTATTGTATCTATCTGTTTTTCCGATATTTTGCAGATGTTTTTAATGATGATACAAGGATTGGCCTTCGCCACACGTATAATGGCTTTCGGTTTTTAACAGATTTCAGGGGGCAGCCTCTTTTATCCTCCTTGTTCTTCGCGGCTTTCTTTGCCTTGTTTACCGCGATTGTGATATTCCTTTTACTATCCCTGATCAGAAAGGCGAGAGCAGGTGTTTTACTTAAGCACAGCTTGATTTATACGACGGGAAGCCGTCTGTATAAAGCCGGCTGCAAAATTTATGAATATATATTCTATGAGAAGCTATTCCCAAAGGCCTCTTTGACAGAGAAGCTATACTGCAGGCAGGTGATTTTTCTTGTAATCACTGCCGCCGACTTGTTGATGGTACTGATAACAGCCATTATGAAGCTGCCCCTTGTTATATTGCCTATTATACTTGAAATTATCATGGCAGACTGGTATATCAGGGGAAATAAGCGCCTGTATGTCGGCATTGAACAGGGAATTTCGGACAACATGGAGGAAAAGCTAAAATCCGAGCGTATGAAGGTTGCCCTGATTACAAATGTATCCCATGATTTAAAAACTCCGCTGACCTCAATCATCAGTTATGCCGAGCTTTTGTCGAAGGAAGCGGACCTATCGGAGACGGCGGTTGATTATGTGAAAATTCTTCAGGCCAAATCAGAACGTTTGAAGAATATTGTGGTGGACCTGTTTGAGCTTGCAAAGAGCACCAGCGGGGATATTGCCCTGGAATTTGATACAATCGACTTAAAAAGGCTGATTGAGCAGACTCTGGCAGAGTTTGAGGATAGGCTGGCAGACTCCGGCCTGCAGCTTAAGGTAAAGCTCTGGGATACACCTGTTTATATCAAAACGGACGGCAAGAAGCTTTACCGGGTATTCCAGAATATCCTGGACAATGCCGTTAAATACTCCATGCGGGGGACCAGAGTATACATCGAGCTGGAGCTTAAGAACAATCAGGCAGTTACAACGATAAAAAATATCGCCGCCTATGAGATGAATTTTACTCCTGAGGAGATTATGCAGCGTTTTTACAGGGGAGACCCGTCAAGAACTCAGGAAGGAAGCGGTCTGGGTTTATCAATTGCCGAAAGCTTTACAAAAAACTGCGGAGGCGAATTCACGATCGAAATTGACGGTGACATGTTCAAGATAGGGATTGCATTTGAGCTGGCAAAGCTCCTGCCGGATCAGATGTTGATTTCGGGATAGTCAGCCCCTTTCATAAATATGACTTGATTCAGCATCTGTCAGTTACGCAGCGAAATCAGAACCATGCCTTTTTCAATAACGCAACAGCCTCAGGAATACTTTTCTCCGACATCGCGGCAAAGCCTAGCAGAAGAGTCGGAGGCTCCTTTTGATAGGAGAGATCAATATAATATTTGGATATCGCATAGGTCCTTACTCCCAGAGTAAGGGCCTTTTGAATCAGCTCCTCCTCCGGCATGCCATTCATAACCCGCAGCAGCAGATGAAGACCGGCATCGGCACCAAGAATTTCAATATCACAATTCAGCTCTGTAATTGCCTTCACCAGGATATCCCGCTTCTTCTTATAAATTGTTCTCATTTTATTTAAATGGCGTTCAAAATATCCGTTTTCAATAAAGCTGCAAAGAACCTTTTGCTCCAGCATCGGCACAGGGCAGAGGATATAGGAAAGCCGCTCCTGAAACTGCTGTATCAAATGAACCGGTAAGACCATATAGCTGACACGCAGGGTAGGAGAAATGGATTTGGAGAGGGAACCCATATAAATAACCTTTTCATTACTGTCGAGACCCTGCAGTGCGGGAATTGGCCTGCCGCTGTATTTAAATTCACTGTCATAATCATCCTCTATTAAATAGCGGTTCTCTGCTTCATTTGCCCAATTTAACAGCTCCATGCGGCGGCTGATTGGCATGATACCGCCTGACGGAAACTGGTGGGCCGGGGTGATACAAAGTATATTGGCATTGCTGCTCCTGACTTTGGAGGGCAGCATGCCGCTGCGGTCAATGGGTAGGGGCATGAATTTGGCACGGTTTCCGATAAATAATTGATTCAGCTTCTCATAGCCTGGATTTTCTATGCCGTAGATGCAGTCCCTGTCAAAGAGCTGTATCAGAGTCTGGAAAAGCATCTCGGCCCCGGAGCTTATGATGATCTGGGAGCTGTCACAATTTACCCCCCGGGATTGGTGAAGGTATGCGCCGATAACCTCCCGCAGCCGCAGATAGCCGAGGGAGTCACCCGGCATAAGAAGCTCTGTGTCATATTCATTCAAGGCTTCCTTAGTCAGTCTTCGCCAGATTTCAAAGGGAAAGGAGGGCATATCCACCCCGTGATAGGAAAAGTCGTACTTGATTTTGAAGGCGCCCTGCCGGTCTGTCCGGGTTAAGACCGTCTTTACCCTTAGCTGCTTCAGAAAGTCGATTTTACATACGAAAAAGCCTTTTTTTTCAACCGAGGTGATATAACCCTCCTCCATCAGCTGGTCATAGGCAGACTGAATTGTGTTCTGGCTGATATTTAAGTAGGCCGACAGCTTGCGCTTGGAGGGGAGTCTGGTCTCGCAGGGAATTCGTCCGCTCTTGATTTCCTCCTTGATATGAGCGTAGAGCTGATGGTAAATCGGCTCTTTTTTGTCCGTATGAAACTGTAGTGTTATCATATCCATTTTAATGCTTCCTCCCTAACTGATACCATTAAGTTTGCTGTTTCTGATACTTATAATCATATCAGATTAGAACTATAATAATTCAAAGCTTTGATGACGTCAATCATAAGTTTAAAAAGAGAATTAGCCGCAGAATTGAGGTTATTTTGGAGGTAAAGTTAAAGGTACTTTCAAACTATTTATTGGTGCATATCACAAGCAGGCTTGTGATATGCGGAAGGGTGTAATTATGAATGAGAGATATGAACTGAATAAAAATCTTGCCCAGATGCTAAAGGGCGGAGTTATCATGGATGTGACCTCGCCGGAGCAGGCAAGGATCGCACAGGAGGCCGGAGCGTGTGCCGTTATGGCGCTGGAACGGATACCGGCGGATATACGTGCTGCCGGCGGAGTAGCAAGAATGAGTGATCCTAAGATGATTAGGGAAATTCAGGAAGCGGTGTCCATACCCGTTATGGCTAAGGTACGAATCGGACATTTTGCAGAGGCACAGATACTTGAGGCAATTGAAATCGATTATATTGATGAAAGCGAGGTGCTTTCCCCGGCGGATGACACCTATCATATTGATAAAACTAAGTTTGGGGTACCCTTTGTCTGCGGAGCCAAGGATTTGGGGGAAGCTCTGCGAAGAATTAATGAGGGTGCCTCCATGCTGCGCACTAAGGGTGAGCCCGGAACCGGAGATGTGGTTCAGGCGGTTCGTCATCTGCGGCTGATTATGAAGCAGATCAGACAGCTTCAGAGCATGAGGGAGGATGAGTTATTCCAGGCAGCCAAGGAGCTGCAGGTGCCCTATGAGCTGGTATGCTATGTGCATGAGAAGGGAAAGCTTCCGGTTGTTAATTTTGCAGCGGGAGGCGTGGCAACCCCGGCAGATGCAGCTTTGCTGATGCAGCTTGGAGCGGAAGGAGTATTCGTCGGCTCCGGTATCTTTAAATCGGGAAATCCTGCAAAGCGTGCCCAGGCAATTGTTAAGGCTGTCACAAATTATAACGATCCCCGGCTTTTGGCACAGCTGTCAGAGGATTTGGGAGAAGCGATGGTGGGTATCAATGAGCAGGAGATTGAACTTTTGATGGCACAAAGAGGATTGTAAAGCGGAAAGGGTGTTAAATATGAAACGAATTGGTATCTTAGCATTACAGGGTGCCTTTGCCGAGCACAGGGCGGCTGTGGAGGCCCTTGGGGCACAGGCCTTTGAAATCAGGCAAAAATCCGACTTAACAAAGGTTGCCTATGATGGCATTATTATTCCGGGCGGTGAAAGTACCGTAATCGGAAAGCTCTTATCCGAACTGGATATGCTGGCTCCCCTTAAGAAATTAATTGCAGAAGGACTTCCTGTATTCGGAACTTGCGCCGGGTTGATTTTATTGGCGAAGCATATATCCAATGACGAACACCACTATCTTGGAGTTATGGATGTTACCGTAAAGCGGAACGCCTACGGAAGACAGCTGGGAAGCTTTCATGTAAATAAGCCCTTTAAGGGACTTGGTGAAATCGGGATGACCTTTATTCGGGCGCCTTATATCGAAGCAGTGGAGGAAGGAAAGGGTGTTGAGGTGCTGGCGGAGGTAGAGGGTAATATCGTAGCCGCAAGACAGAAGCATGTGCTTGTTACGGCATTCCACCCGGAGCTGACTGAAGATCTTAGCATACACAGGTATTTTCTGGAGAAGATAGCGATCTGATTGCCGTGTTTTTCAAACAGTACCGTATATTTTTTCATCCTACCGAAAGGTTTAACCTACATTATAACAGACCCGGTTCTACGAAAAATAGAACCGGTTTTTTTATGTGATTATTTACAATTTACATTTATATGTTACAATACGTTCTATGACAAAGTGTTTTGGGGAAACAAAAGAGAAAAAGAGAGGTGAGTAGTTTGAATTTTACAGGTGTATTGTTGATTATCATTTTATTTATAATTATTATTCTGGCTCTAAGAGAATTTTTCTGCTGGTATTATAAGACCAATGAGATATTGGAAGGACTGGATAGCCTGCAAAAGCAGGTGGAGGATCAGGGTAAAAAAATCGACTGGATAATGAGATATTATGAGGCTTTGCAGGAAAAAAATTCTAGTCCGGTAGTACAAGCAGATGTGCTTTTTGAAGCAGAAAAGGACAGGGAGTAAAGCTTATTCTTGGGCAGCTTAGGCCATCAAAGATTAAAATTTGGTTAAATTGTATAGTTGAAACTAATTTCGACATAAAAAATCTTGCGTCTATTGTGATTATGTGCTAAAATACATCCTTGGGTCGAGGGTTTTCAAATATTTCACAAATATTTGAAATAGAATTTAAGAAAGAGGATGAATATCATAGAAAACATAGCACTGAAACGTCGGGTTGAAGTATCGCTGACGGGCATTAATATTGCATCCTATACAGCAGCTGCGATTTTTTTGCCTTACATACTTTCAACGATCATACTTTTATTTTTGGCAATTTACATTGTAGTGAACAAGCAGACAAGACAAATGATCTTTGTAAGCCGGGGCAGTGGAGTATTAAAGCTGTTTTTGGCCTATGCACTGATCCTTCCGCTGCTATACCGCAACTGGATTGGCTTGGCGGCGGGAATTGGCGTAGTACTCGCAATTGTGATCGGCTTATATTTACGGGCAATCATGACAGGTGAATTATTTGAAAAGCTGTTGCATCTGGTCTGCTGCTTCAGCTTATCCAGTGCGGGCTATGCGATTATCGAAAAAATTACCAAAACAATTGATTCCGGATATAACCACCAAAGGATTGCGGCGGTTTTTTTTCATCCGAATTATTTTGGTACAATTGTCGGTACCGTAATTATTATCTGTGCTTATAAGGTACTGACCAGGCAGAATCATACATGGTTCTATTATATGGTGGCTGCAATTAACGTGGTCAGCATGTATTTATGCAAGAGCATGTTTGTATGGGTTGAGGTTTTTATCGGAGTAGCAGTTCTTCTTGTCGTATTTAAAAGACACCGGCTGCTTGCGCTCTGGCTATTTGCTGCAGCCTTCGCCGGAATGCTGGTATTCATCTGCGGCGTTGATATTATTCCCAGGCTTTATGATGTGGAAGTGACGGTAAGGCTTCGCCAGCAGATATGGGAGCAGACAATCCAGGCAATCTCACAGGCACCGCTTCTGGGACATGGTTTGTATTCCTTTATCTATTTATTTGATACCTCCTACCATAACCAGATAATACCGCATGCACACAGTATTTATCTTGATTTACTTTTAAATTTCGGTATCATTGGAACCGGCCTGTTCCTTTGCTATACCGCAAGGTTTTATAAAACAGTTTTTACCGTATGCTTTCGGGAGAAGAATAAAATGATAACCTCCCTGATTTTAGCTGTTACGGCTGCCGCACTGGTTCACGGCACCACGGACATAACACTCCTGTGGGTTCAGACCCTGCCGTTGTTCCTGTTGATTTTGTCAGGCTTCGGTTCCTTTGAGCCAAAGGGCATCTACCTGACTGCCAAAGCAAAGTATACAAATTAGCAAGCCTCAGGCTGTTGAAAAAACTTCTTTTTTCAACAGCCTTTTTTATGCCCTAAATTAGTACATCGTTTTCAAAATAACTGGACTGATTACTTGTCTGCTTATCTGCAAACGATGTACTGGTACATAACTGCATATTTTGCCATATATCACACATACTAACTCAAAAGTTATGAAATGGAGTGATATGCAATGAGAACGAAAACTGTACTGCCTCCAACCTCCAAGCGGGTAAGTCTTAGGACGGACCCAAAAATCAATACGGATATCAGAAATCAGACAATCCGTTCTTTAAATATATTCAAAAGCTGCGAGGAACAGGGAAAATCGGAACGGATACAGCAATTAAATCAAGAATGGGATACCGAGCGCGTATTGGAGGTTAATGGAGCTTTACTTATCTTGTTAAGTTCCTATCTTGGTATAAAAACCAGCAGATTTTGGTTTTTACTGACTGCCACGGTGGCGGGCTTCATGCTTCAACATGCCCTTCAGGGCTGGTGTCCGCTGCTTCCTCTCATTCGTCAATGGGGCGTCAGAACCTCGGATGAAATAAATGCTGAAAAGACGGCGCTTAAAATCCTAAGAGGGGATTTTAACGGAGAATGTACTGAGGCGGAGGATGCCTTAAACAGAGCAGAAAAGTAGGGAATATATGATTTAAGAAAGCAGAGGATAGATCGAGTGAAGAGAGGATTATGTCCTGATATTTTTCAGGGTAAGAAAAAGAGGAAACACTATTTTGAGGGCTGGTATTTTAAGCTGTCGGATAGAAAAGGAGAGAATTCAATTGCAATCATTCCGGGAATTGCAATCGGTGAATGGGATACCCATGCTTTTATTCAAATACTGGATTCAAATAACAAGACAAGCTATTTTCATTATGATATGGATGAGTTCAGCTTTAATAAGCACAAATTTGAAATCATGATAGGGGATAATTATTTCTCAAAAAGCCGGATTAGGCTTAATATCACAGGGAGGGATTTTAGCCTGCAGGGAGATCTTTATTTTTGCAATATCATGGAATTCCCGAAAGCTTTCCTTCGCCCCGGAATTATGGGACCCTTCTTATATATTCCCTGCATGGAGTGCTATCACGATATTATTTGCATACAGAATGAAATCATCGGGCATTTGAAGATATGTGGGAAAAATATTGACTATACGGGCGGAATTGGATATGCGGAGAAAAATTGGGGGAAATCCATGCCAAAATCCTGGGTTTGGTTCCAATCCAACCATTTTCAGCCGGATGATGTGTCACTTTTTATCAGTATTGCGGATATTCCGTTTTTGGGAGGCAGCTTCCGGGGCTTTCTGGCAATGTTTCGCTATAAGGACCGAATATTTTTATTTACTACCTATAACGGCTCCTGGATCAAACAATTTTATGAAAGGGATAACAGGCTGATAGTTACGCTCCGAGACTGCCGCTTCCGGCTTGATATCTGTATCACACATGCGCAAGGAGCTCCGATTATAGCACCGGTCCATGGACAGATGTGCAGAAGCATCATAGAAAGCATTCATGCTGTTGTGAAGGTACGGTTTTCAAAACGCACCGGCGAGATACTTTATGAGGGTATCGGTACCAATGGAGGACTTGAAATAGTAACAAAGGCATAGGAGCTGGAATGCCTCTGGCCCTTATAAAATACACTGCGGCGGATAGGAATTGAGTTCCTATCCGCCGCAGTAGGATTATCACATAAAGGGGAAGCTGCCTAAAGTATTAAGATTTTTTCAGCCTCTTTCCGCAGATTTCCTTTACGGTAATTTTAAAAACGGTAGCAAACTTCAGATCTTTTTCTTCAAAATCGTAGGAATCCTTTTTTACATACTGCTTCATAATTTGGGTAAGGCCATAGATTTTATCGCTGCCCTCCAGAAACTCTATAATACCGTTACCGCAGACACTTTCGTATTCCATCGTACTGTTGCAATCGGTAGCACCCAGAAGCAGGTTATGTCCGCAATCCATCTCAAAGGCAACCCTGGGATTCTTCTCGGCGAGCTCCAGCTTCCTGCCCTCCTTTGCACAATGGAAATAGAGGCTTACCTCAGAGCCCAGTATTTCAAAACCAAAGTTCATTGGTATAATATAGGGATATTCGGCGTCAAAAAAGGCAATACGGCAGACATCACATTTTGCAATGATGTCTGAAATCTCATTTAAATCTGTAACTTCACGGTTCTTTTTTCTCATGTTCTACCTCCATAAATATTAGCGCTGCTTTTTTGAATAGTATAGCATATCTCTGGCAAATTGCATTATGATTTTCAGTGGATTTTAAGGAGGTTTTATTCCTGACTTATGATATCAAGTGACAGCTTCCACTCCAGGATGCGAAGAACAGCTTCGTCAATAAGGCTTTCACTTATTTTTTCATCCTTTACGGCAGCGATAACAGCAGGGATCTGTACCTCATAATCAGTCACGATAAGCAGGTCATTACCGGCCAGTACGGCGGTCACAGCGGCTTCTTCCTCGCCCGTATACTGTTTTATGGCGTCCATGCTAAGATCATCTGACAGGATAACTCCCTGAAAGCCAAGATCATCCCGCAAAATTTCATGAACCGCAGGGGAGAGGGAGGCTGGCCGCTCCGAATCAAAGCACTGTACGATATTATGGGAAACCATAATGCTTCCGGCACCTGCCTTAATTCCTGCAAGAAAGGGAAGAAAATCGCTCTGATAGAAGGTATCGCTGCTTCTTTTATCGATGGCAATTCCGGTATGGGTGTCGGTATTATTGCCGTAGCCCGGAAAATGCTTCAGGGTACAGCCCATATTCTTGGAATTCATGGCAGCTACAACCGTTTTTACATACTCAGCTGTTTCCTCGGCATCCTTTCCGAAGGACCGTTTATAGATGAAATCGGAGGGATTGGTGGATACATCACAGACCGGGGCAAGGTTGACATTGATGCCAAGACTTTTCAGAAGAGCTGATTTTTCAAGGGTGTCATTTTCAATCAGGTCAAGACCTCCCTCCTCGAATAGCTTCTGCGGTGATAGGAAAGGAGCTGCACGAAAGGCGCTGTAGCTGCTGACCCGGTTTACGGTACCGCCTTCTTCATCGACACCTATCAGCAGGGAAAGCTCAGAAGCCTTCTGATAGCTATTGATGTTCTTTTGTACCTGAGTTTTGGTTTTGTTTTTAAAATCCTCTGTGAAAAGGATAAGTCCTCCCGGATGGAATTCCCTGATATCCGCTTCGGCGGTAGCAGCCTTGCAGCGCACGAAGAACATCTGTCCGATCTTTTCCTCCAGAGTCATGGTGGAAAGAATATTGGAAGCAGCCTTTTCCAGTGTACTCTGATCAGAGGGTATCGTTGTAGGAGAGGGCTGGAGGGTTGGAGCCGAAGATGGTGTGGGGACGGCGGTAGGAGAGGGCTGGAGAGTCGGCACTGTAGTTTGGGCAGGAGTGATGCCGGGAGTGACGGATGGGGTCACACCCGCACCTTTATTGGATAAGCCGCAGCCGTTTAAAACCGCTGCCAGGATGATAAGCATAATACTGGCCGGAAAAAAGAATTTTTTAAATTTCATGATGGAAGGAAGCCTCCTTTCTATATCGATTATTATTTGCTAAAAGCATATAAAATAAAATAATTCATGCTTATTATCTATAATAATTGTGATTTGATAATAATTCAAGATAAGTTATACTTTAGAAGTATTCTGCAAATTCCTGTCCAATTTATGGAACGGCGGCAGGTATTGACAAAAATATGCCATGTAAAGGCAAGAATATGACATTTTTATTTTACCGGCATATTGTTATAATTTTCTGCACAGGCAGATTGATTTTGAAATGAAATCAGTACATACTAAATTTAAAGAAGAGAATAAATAACATGCATTGCATGGTAAGGAGGATACTATGAAATTTAGTAACGGATGTTGGATCCATAAGGAAGGAACCGAGGTTTTCTCTCCCGCAGAGGTTTATTATGCGAAGAAAGAAGACAACCTGTTAACAATATGTGCTCCGACACATAAAATTAATCATAGAGGAGATACTCTGGGCGGGCCAAATCTGACCATACGCATTTCTTCTCCGGCACCGGAGGTTTTTCGCATCAGAGCGAACCATTATCTGGGCGTGAAGAAAAGAACACCTGACTTTGAGATTGAAATAGATGATAACAGAAATCTGACGGTAGAGGACCAGGAGGGTTTTCTTAAAATCTACAGCGGAAGCCTTCGCCTGGAGATTAATAAAGCCAATTGGAAAATGATTTTCTACCGCGGCAGCGAGAAGCTGACCGACAGCGGCTGGCGTGATCTGGCCTATGTCAAGACCGATTGGAGAGGTCTGGCCTATGATGACGGCGGGATACACGATACCTATATGAGAGAGCGCCTTTCCCTGTCCGTAGGGGAGTTGATTTATGGCTTCGGCGAACGCTTTACCCCTTTTATTAAAAATGGGCAGACCGTTACTATATGGAATGAGGACGGCGGCACTTCAACCGAGCAATCCTATAAGAATATACCCTTCTATATTTCCAATCGGGGCTACGGCGTATTTGTAAACCATCCGGAAAAGGTATCCTTTGAGGTGAGCTCCGAGATGGTAAAGAAGGTACAATTCTCAGTATCAGGAGAAGAACTGGATTACTTTATCCTGAACGGTCCCTCCATGAAGGAGGTTTTGACCAGATATACCGACCTTACCGGAAAGCCTTCCCTGCCGGCTCCGTGGACCTTTGGACTTTGGCTGTCCACCTCCTTTACGACCAATTATGATGAAGCAACCGTTAACAGCTTTGTGGACGGTATGTTAAACCGTGGTATTCCTCTTAAGGTATTCCATTTTGACTGCTTCTGGATGAAGGAATTCCATTGGAGTGATTTTATCTGGGATTCCAGAGTGTTCCCCGATCCGGTCGGCATGCTGAAACGCTTAAAGGAAAAGGGACTGAAAATCTGTGTTTGGATTAACAGCTATATCGGACAGGAATCTCCGATGTTTGCAGAGGGAGCCAGCGGCGGTTACTTTATAAAGCGTTCGAACGGTGATGTATGGCAGTGGGATATGTGGCAGCCCGGAATGGCAATTGTTGATTTTACCAATCCAAAGGCCTGCGAATGGTTCGCCGGTAAGCTGGAGGCACTGTTGGATATGGGAGTTGACTGCTTTAAGACCGATTTTGGTGAGAGAATTCCTACCGATGCCGTATATTATGATGGTTCCGATCCGATTAAGATGCATAACTATTACACCTATTTATATAATAAGACCGTATATGAGCTGTTAGAAAGAAAGCGCGGCAAGGGCGAGGCAGTATTATTTGCCAGAAGTGCCACCGTAGGCGGACAGAAATTCCCGGTTCACTGGGGCGGAGACTGCTGGTCTGATTATGAGTCCATGGCAGAGAGCCTTCGCGGCGGTTTATCCCTTACCATGTCAGGCTTTGGCTTCTGGAGCCACGATATCGGCGGCTTTGAGAACACCTCAACTCCGGATGTTTATAAGCGCTGGTGTGCCTTTGGCCTATTATCCACTCATTCCCGTCTGCATGGAAGCACCTCCTACCGTGTACCCTGGGCCTATGATGAGGAAGCGGTCGATGTTGTAAGATTTTTTACCAGATTAAAGGCTTCTCTGATGCCGTATCTGTTCCGTAATGCAATCGAGACCGCTAAGACCGGTGTACCTTCCATGAGAAGCATGGTTATGGAGTTTACCGATGACCAGATGTGTGCTTATCTGGATAAGCAATATATCTTAGGAGATTCCCTGCTGGTTGCTCCGGTATTCAATGATGAGGGAATTGCAAATTATTATTTGCCGGAGGGCAGATGGACGGATTTCTTTACCGGAGAGGTTCAGATTGGTGGCCGCTGGTATAAAGAAAAGATTGGCTATCTGGATATTCCCTTGATGGTAAAGGAGGGCAGTATTATCGCAGTTGGAGCAAATGAGGAGGATGCGGTATATGATTATTCCGATCAGGTAACGCTGAAGACCTATGAGCTCAAGGATCAAATTCCTTCCGCCACCGTAGTTTATGACAATGAGAAAAACCTGGCACTGAAAGCTGAAATTGTTAAGAACGGCAATACTATAACCATTGATGTGGCTTCAGAAAAAGCCTACAGTGTTGTACTTGTCAACGTAACGAATATAGTATCGGTTGAAAACGCAGGCTTTGAGATTAAGGGCAATGATACGGTAATCACTCCCAGCGGTAAAGGAAAGATTGTTTGCGGGTTTGGCTCTGAATAGTTACAGCAATTTAAAATAAAAGCTTTCAAGGACAGGGTATGGAAATGATATCCTGTCCTTTTGCTATAAAAGTAAGGATATAAATCAGGATATGAAATCTTCGCATTTTCATCACAATTCCATCACATAGTCAAGGTTACAATAGAAGTATAAGACAGGGTAATATATGGTACTGCTCTATATTAAGCGATATTTATGCAGAGCGGTACCAGGTATTGGAATTATAAGAGTGTTCGATCATTCTAAGGAGGAAAAGCAGAAGAAATGAATAATGGAACGATACTGATTGCAGAGGATGAAGGCAGAATCCGCAGAATGCTTAAGGATTATCTGACCAGCTGCGGCTATAAGGTGCTGGAAGCGGAGGACGGCAAAAAGGCCGTGGAGATATTTTATTGCAGTGTTAACAAGGTGGATTTGATATTGTTGGATGTGATGATGCCACATAAGGATGGCTTTGAGGTACTGAAGGAAATCAGGGAGGTATCCCATGTTCCTGTAATCATGCTCACAGCAAAGAGCCAAGAATACGATCAGCTGCTGGGCTTTAAGAACGGTGCGGATGATTATATTACCAAGCCCTTTTCTCCGGTTATTTTACTGGCACATATTGAAGCGGTTCTAAACCGTTGCAGGTATAATTCCAACGAGCTTATAACTATAGGAGATATAACAATTGATAAGATTGGAATGATTGTGAAGGTAAATGGTGAGAGAATTTATCTTACACCCAAGGAATATGACCTGTTAATTTATATGGTTGGAAATATTGATACGGTTTTGTCGAGGGAAAAGATATTGAATAATGTATGGAACTATGATTATTTTGGAGATGGGCGGACTGTTGATACCCATATTAAGCAGCTGCGCGCAAAAATCGGCTCCGATTATATCAAAACAATACACGGCAGGGGATACCGCTTTGAGGTGGGTGCATGTTTAAATCAATAAAGGCAAGACTGACAGTAACGATATGCGGAATACTTTTGATTTTATTCATAATTCAGATGGCGGCTAATTTCCTTCTTGCCGAGAAATATTATGTCTTTCAAAAGACAAAAATGATGAAGGATATTAACCGGCAGATTCAGGAGCAGGCAGGGACTACAGAGGAGGATATTATATATGCCATCCGTACCCTGGTATTTGATAACAGTCTGGAAATTCTCCTTACAGACACAAATTTTAATCTTATTTACTCCAATCGTACGTTTAATCCCGAGATTGCACGCCAAATAAATCCGCAGATAGATCAAAAGCTAAGTCCGAATACAATGCCGCAGGCAGATATACAGGCCGATCCAAGATCGGATCTCCGTTCTGACTTTACAGATTTCGATTTTGAAAAGTATCCGAAGAGCTATTACAAAGCGGACGAGCCAACTATAATCAAGACCAATATGAAGGATGGGGACCGAATCCGCCTGCTTAGTAAAATTGTGCAGGGAGAAAACACCTATTATCTGGTAATCCGGCTTTCCGTAAAATCCATCAGCTCCGATATGAAAAGCACCAACCTGTTTGTGCTTTATATCTCAAGCTTTGCCATTATTATGGGAAGTCTTATTGTATATGTAATTGCAAAACAGTTTACAAAGCCGATTGAGGATATCAATAAGGTGGCGATAAAGATATCCAACCTGGATTTTTCTCTTCGTTCCAGGGACATCAACCGCAAGGATGAGATCGGGAGCCTGGCAAGGAATATCAATAATATGTCCGACCGGCTGGAAAGGAACATACAGAGCCTGCAGGAGGCAAATAAGAAGCTTGAAATCGATAATAAGTATATGAGTGAGGTGGATGAGCAGAGAAAAGAGCTCATTGCCAATATCTCCCATGAGCTCAAGACACCCTTGGCAATACTGGCCGGATATACCGAGATGTTAAGTAATGATATTCCCGGCATCGATAAAGCCTTTTATTACGAAACGATTCAGGATGAGACCAAAAAAATGGATATCTTAATTAAAAATCTTCTGAATCTGTCCGATTTTGAAAATCGGCTGCTGAACCTTAATATGGAGAAAATTAATCCGATGGAGCTTGCCGAAAGGATTTACAGGAAGAATAAGCTGCTGATGGAGCATAAGGAGATTGTGGGCGAATTCTATTCACAACCCTGCCCTGTGATCATTGCCGACCCCTTATATATGGAGGTGGCCCTGAATAATTATATTGCAAATGCCATCAGCTATACAAAAAAAGGACATAAAATTATTATCAGGATCAAACCCGAGGGGGATGAGGTTATCCTAACTGTATACAACGAGGGCTCCCATATTGATGAGGAGCATATGGATAAAATATGGAACAGCTTCTACCGGGAGGATAAATCAAGAAAAAGGACTTCCCAGAATAATATTGGACTGGGGCTATACATCGTACGTTCCATTATGAATGCCCATCATGGTAAATACGGGGTGAGAAATAAGGAGAACGGAGTGGAGTTCTGGCTGTCTTTTCAGACAGACCGAGGACCGGAGCATGGTATGGATTGAGGAGCAATAAAAAAATATAATTCAGGTGGCAAAAGCCTGCATTATTTACATCCAAGGAATTTTTTACACAAGCAAAAAGGTTTGCTTCAATGTCAAGGATTCACATGTAGAAGGGTAAATATATAAAAGGGCTTTCACGATGAAAGCCCTTTTACTATACCTTTATTATTACAACTTTACCAAGCAAAGGCTTCCAAAATAGGAATACTTTCATAACCAATTACTGTATATGTTCCGGAAAGAGAACCTGTCCCTTTGGAAGGGGCTGAAACGCCACCACTCATTACTGGAAGTACATAAGTATTATATCCATATTTTATACCGCTAAGATATGTATTAAAATTTCCTGTGAATCCTAATGTCAACAATCCAATACCGATAGATGATGGTTTAAATACAAAGACAGCTACAGTATCTGAGAGACTAATAGTCAATGTTGCCACCTGAGTAAGAGTATATGGTTGAATAACTCCCGCTTTACTCTCTTTAGCTGCATAAAGGGGAATTTCTGTCACTGAACCTTCTGCAAGGCTAAATAGTCAAGAAAAACGATAACATAAATTTAAACAGAATGTCTTTTATCACGCACCAATGTTGTAAATAAATGCATCAATTTTAAAGATAAATTATATGCATTTGTATCATGCTCCGGGTTATCAAGAAAAACACTTAATTGCTCCGCACTCAAATTCATATATTTTGCAATTGTACTTAATGGTATCATAAAATAGTCACAGATTACTGTAACGATATTTTGCAAATATGAACTGTCTGCTGTATCGCAACAATATAATTGTGTCAAAAAAACAAGAAGATAGGTAAGAGTGTGTAAATCTTCCTCCACCAAATTTTCACCATGATAGCAACGATCTATTAACTCAACTGATATATTTGTTGCTTTACTTAAGCCTTCTATTGTAAAGCCGTCAGAAAAAGAACGTTCCAATAAAGAATGTATTTCACACATAATCATAGAGCTTATTTATTACCTCCTTGTATTGCTGTACCTTCTGAAATTTACAGTTTTTAAGTTATGCAACCGGTTTGCGTATTTACATAATATGTCATAATTCCTGTTTTTGTCAAGGGATTAATTGGAAATTTAGATGAATTTTTTTATAATTATCTAAATTTTGATATTATCGAAAATTTCGCCTGATTCAAACATCCTATCAGGCGAAATCTATTTAAAGACATTGGCTACAAGAAATTGTAAATAGTTATAAAAAGTCTTATAAATAAAAGATGCCGGCAGGAATTCCTACCGGCATTTTAATCGGATTACCAGACCTCAGATTGAAGCTTTGTGTCCTTGGCAAGGACCTCTTCAGTCATATCAAGCTTAAACTGCTCCAGCTTTTTGCTGATTTCTTCATCAGCGACGCCAAGTATTTGTGCGGCCAGAATTGCTGCATTATCAGCTCCGTCAATTGCCACCGTCGCAACCGGGATACCCTTGGGCATTTGAACGGTGGAAAGCAGTGCATCCAGACCATCCAGAGTAGAGGACTTAATTGGGATGCCAATGACAGGAAGGGTGGTGTGGGCTGCGATAACTCCGGCAAGATGTGCGGCCTTCCCTGCTGCACAGATAATAACACCAAAGCCATTTTCTTTCGCCTTTGCGGAGAATTCACAGGCCTGCTTCGGTGTACGGTGGGCGCTCATAACATGTACCTCAAATTCAATTTCAAAGCTCTTTAATGTATGGATAGCCCCCTTTAAGATGGGAAGATCACTGTCACTGCCCATAATAATAGCAACTTTTCTACTCATAGACGGTCTCCTTCAAATATTAATTTGTGTCTAAATATAACTTATTTAGAAGGTAATGTCAATCATGATTAAAAAATGCTTCGATAACGGGTCAGACTTGCGGGGAAGGAGACAGGTCAGACCTGTTACCTTCTCTTAACGGCTCTTTAGAAATTCCTCCACCTCTTTCCGGTAAGGCACACTGGAGGAGGCTCCTTTTCTTGTAACACTGATTGCCGCTGCGGCACTTGCATATGCCAAAGCGTTTGCGATGGGTGTTTCTTCTGCGATGCAGGCGACCAGATACCCGGTAAAGGTATCGCCTGCGGCAGTTGTATCAATAGCCTCTACAGGATAGGATTTCTGGCTGATTTGATTACCGTCACAGATACATAGGCACCCCTTTTTTCCCAAGGTCAATACAATATTGGTGACCGGATATCTCGTATGCAGCTCCCTAAGAATTTCCTCATGGCTTTGGTATCCGGTGATTCCTTCTCCCTCAATCTCATTTAGAATAAGCCAGGTTACCTTGTTAAAATCCGTTTTTTGCATGTGCTCATCCATCGGCGAGGGATTTAGGAGGATTTTCATACCAAGCTCATGGGCTTTCTCTATGATATAATCCAGATGATTGATCTCATTTTGCAATACCAGAAGCGTATCGGCGCCAAAGCGGGAAAGTACCTGATCAATGTATTTCTGATTAAGCTCATGATTGGAGCCGGCATAGATAATGATGCAGTTCTCCCCCTGACGGTTTACCTGGATAATTGCGTGACCCTGGCTGATACTCGTATCCTTTGCATAGGAAATATCAACTCCGGAAGCAGTCAGACACTCCTTCAGCAGCCGGCTGCCTTCTCCGAAGGCTCCGGTATGGAAGGCCTGTCCGCCTGCTCTTGCGATTGCAATTGACTGATTCAATCCCTTTCCTCCGGGAAAGATAGTATAATCCAGGGCAGCATCCGTCTCTCCCGGCTGAATAAAATGTCTTACCTGATATACATGATCCAGATTGGCGGAACCCATATTTAATATCTTCATAGCTGTTCTCCTCCTTATCAATAGCCTTTTTCAAAATCTACAAGATTTAAAAGCGGCTCCCGGTTAAGATAGCGCTTTAAATTATCATAAACCATTTCAAAGACCCGCGTGTCGTATAAGTCTGAATATAAGGCATTATGTGGTGTAATGATAACATTGTCAAAGGACCATAGGGGACTGTCCGGTGACAGAGGCTCTTTTTCAAAGACATCCAGGGCGACACCGCGAAAGTAGCCTTCCTTAAGTTTGGCAACCAGGGCCGCCTCCTCTATGATACTTCCCCTGGAAACATTAATCAAGCTGGCGCCCCTCTTCATGAAAGCCAATGTACGCTCATTCAGAAGATGCCAGGTATCCGGCAAATCCGGCAGTGTGGATACAACAACATCACATCTTGGCAAAAACTCCTCCAGGGCCTGAATGGAATATACCTTATCAAAGTGTTCCTTTGGATTCTGACCGGTCCGGTTAACCCCCAGGATGATCGCGTCAAAGGCCTTTAGACGCTTTGCAGCCTGGGTAGCAATATTGCCGGTCCCAAGAAAACCTATAGTTTTTCCGTATACCTCTAGAATGTCCCGGTTTGGTGTCCACCTTTTCTCCTGTTTTTGGGAATAGAATAGGGGAGCCTGCTTATATATCTGGAGCAGGTAGCTGATAATCAGCTCCGCGATGGGAATGGAGGTAGAATTGGCGTTATTCGTGATCTGGATATTTCCCGCCTCGATTACTTCCCTGGGGACATGATTGATACCCTTGCTGACCAACTGGATCAGCCGAAGGGATGGAAGAGCAGTAATATCAATTCTTTTGAACGGATTATAGCAGACCATGATCTCATAGGGAAGGCTTAGGGCCGCACTGGTTAAAGTCTCCTCAGGCAGATAGGTGACCTCATAGCCCAGTTCTGCCACCTTGTGCATATTTTCAGCACCAAATTGAAAGGTGAATAATATATTTGGTTTATACAAGCTTTACTTCCTCCAGATAGTTTTTAATTCGGGTTGCACCCAGGGTAATATTTTCATCCGAATTGGCAAAACACATACGGATATAGCCTTCTCCGTTCTCACCGAAGGCGGTGCCGGGAACAGTAAGTACCCTGGTTTTGGACAAAAGCATCTCACAGAAGCGTTCCGAGTTCATGGGGTATGCCTTTATATTAATGTATACGCAGAAGGTGCCTTCTGTCTGAAATACTTGAAAGCCGGGGACCTTATTTAAGATATCAAGCATCAGATTGCGCCTTCTGGTATAGTGGCGTACCATTTCCTCCACCGCATCCTGCGGGCCGTTTAATGCATCTGCTCCAGCCTCCATGATAAATACGGGCAGACAGGCAATCAGGGGCTGCTGCATCTTGGATATCCGGCTCATAATCTGTTGGTTGGAGCTTATGATATAGCCCAGACGCCAGCCTGTCATCGCATAGGTCTTGGAGAAGCTGTTAACGACCAGTACTCGGTCCTCCATACCAGGAACCTGCGCCAGGCTGTAGTGTATTCTGCCATCAAAGATAATCTTTTCATAGACTTCATCTGAGATAACAATAATATTATACTTCAGGATAACCTGCGCAAGCCTGCGGGCATCCTCGGCATCCAGCACCGCACCCACCGGATTGCTGGGGTAATTTAGAATAATTGCCTTTGTCCTTTCAGTTATCGCTCCTTCCAGGTCCTCGGGCTGAAGGCGGAACTGATGCTCTTCCCGCAGCGGGACTCTTACGACCTTGCCTCCTAAGAGCTGTACCTGTCCAGTATAGCACACATATGCCGGATCGGGAATAATAACCTCATCCCCAGGATTTATCACGGCCATAAGAGACAGTATAATTCCCTCCACTCCTCCGGCAGAAACCATAACATCATTGGGGGAGAAGGAGCGGCCAAATTGCTTTGTATACTTCAGGGCGATGGCCTCCTTTAAAGAAGGAAGACCGCTTTCATTGCCGTAACGGGTCTTTTTCTCCTTTAGTGCTTTGATGGCGCCATCAATAATATGCTCCGGCGTATCAAAATTTGGTTCACCGTTACACAGGTTAATCACACCGGTATAATCAGCTGCCAGGGTAAACATTTTTCTGATACCGGATTCGGGATAATTTCTGGCTAACTCGGATGTAAAATCAAACATAATATACACTCCTATAATTTATAATAATTACAATTATAACTTGTATGACAACATACCAGTTTGCATAGAATTATAACATAAAAATATACAATTTCAAGTCAAAAAAATCACAAAAATATGATGAAAACATAGATAAATAGATAAAAATTTTAGAAAATATTAACAATATATATGAAATATGCACATATTATCATAATAAAAACTAGATTAAATCACTAAATAGCAAAAAAACGCAAAAGTTTGTTGACGCATAAGATTTACTGTGCTATTATGAAGTCGAACAGGAGAGATAAATAAAAAATTATAAGGTAGATGTGAATGGAAAAATCGGTTTTGAAAAACCTCAGTAAAAAGAAGATACGGGACCAGGTTTTTGAGCAGCTATTAAGTCAGATAACCTCAGGAGTCTGGAAGCCGGGAGAGAAGATACCCTCCGAGAATGAGCTGACAGAGATTATGGGTGTCAGCCGGCTTTCCATAAGAGAGGCGCTGCAAAGACTGGCCGCCATGGATTTAGTTGAGACATACCGCGGGAAAGGAACCTTTGTAAAGGAATTCACGGCGAATAATTATCTGAAGTCCCTGACGCCGATGCTTTTATTATCAAAGCAGGATATCAGGTATGTCATCCAGTTCAGAAGAATTATGGATATGGGTATCATCGATTTATACATGAATAATGTAAAAAAACGTGATATCAGCCGTTTACAGAAGGATTTGGACAAGATGATCTATTATAAGGATAATCTTGCGAAGTACCGTGTCTATGATTTGGATTTTCATGTGGGGTTATATGAGATGACGGGTAATCCGGTAATTCTTAAGGTGACCACCATGATAAGGGATATTCTAAGTTCGGCGATGGGAGCAGCCCTTACGGAGGAGGGAGCCGAGGAAGGCATTGAATTCCACAGTAAAATTTTAAAGTGTATCAAAGAAAAAGATACGGAAAATCTAAGACAGGTAATATCCCAGCTCTTTGATAAGATTGAAGAGGGGTTGGATCAGGAAGAGTAAGAAGAGCGGCAAATGGGAAGAATAACTGCGAGGAACCAGGAAGAGAAGGCAGGGTATTGAACTGAACATCGTATTATAATATTGTTACCGGTAACACGCTGTAATGCGGACGAAATGAAAGTATACAGGGGGACGGTAATAATATTTTAATAATATAACTTGTAATACATCATACAAGTAAAAAACTATATAATTACCCTAATATTGGGAAAGTAGGAGGATGCTTATGGGAAAGCAGAAGAAAAAAATGTCATTTGTGGAAGGTTTGAAGGCTCAGTTTTCAACAAAATCTCTTGTACTGATTCCGATCGCAGTCGGTATCAACTTAATCGGTGGGACACTTTGTGCCACGCTGAAACTGCCATTGTTTATGGACATGATAGGTACTATCCTGTCAGCGTGTCTGGCAGGGCCTTGGGTTGCTGCATTGGTTGGTTTACTCACGAATATTTTTCTTGCGCTTGTTTCTAATCCGGTATATCTTCCATATTCACTGGTAAGCATTGGCTGCGGTCTTGTAACAGGATATATGGTAAAAGCCGGACTGTTTAAGAAAATCTGGGGTGTGGTATTGACCTGGCTGGCATGTACGCTGGTATCTGTTATTATCGCATCAACCATCACAATTTTAGTATTTGGCGGTGCTACCGGTGTAACAGGCTCTTCCGTATTAACGGCTACTTTGATTGCTGCCTCCAAGAAGATAGTTGAATCGGTATTTGCATCATCCTTTATCGAAAATCTGGTGGACAGGGGTATTGCATTTTTCATTGCCTACATTTTACTTAGAAAGATTCCGAAACGTTTCTTAAGCCAATATACGGTTGATGCAAACTATGACGAAGAGGAATAGCGGCAGGCTGTTTTTCGGTTTGCAGGTTGTAACCAACCGGTAAGTTGCTAATAATAAACAGATAGGCGGCTACTATACCGGCCGCCTATCCTTATCTCGCGAGGAAAATAAAAGCTCGTGACTTGTTCTTAAATTTACGCGACAAATTTGTGCTGATACCCAAGCTTACGGGGTAACGGCAAAATGGAGGTTATTATGGCTAAGACGTACACATTTATTCCTAAAAATACACCTGTCGAGAGTATTAATCCGGTAACTAAAGTCTGGGGTGTCTTTTGTCTTGGATTAAGTGCATTAATTTTTCCCAATTGTTATCTGGGCTTTGGCATTACCGTCTGCCTGTTCTTTGTGGCATATTTTTCAAAGATATTAAAGAGCTTCACCAAAATTGTTATTGGATTTGGTATTCCGATTACCGTCATGCTGATGTTCATCCAGGGCTTTTACAGCTCAAAGAATGTTACGATTATAGCGGATTTGGGCTTTGCCAAGCTGGGACTGGAAGGAGTTATGTATGCACTTAAGATTGTCAGTACTCTGCTGGTATTCTTAGGCTCCTTTTATATCATGAATACAACGACCTATACAGGAAAGCTGGTTGCCGGGCTGACAAGCACAGGTCTTAATCCGAAGATTGGATATCTGGTGCTGGCAAGTCTGAACGTTGTGCCCCAGATGCAAAGAAGAATGGGAGTGATCCAGGAGGCACAGAATGCCAGAGGTGTTGAGCTGGGCGGCGGTATCCTCTCCAGAATCAAGGCATATGTTCCGCTGCTGGGGCCGGTGGTATTATCCTCCTTAACGGATGCACAGGAAAGAGGTATGACACTGGAGACCAGAGGCTTTGGTATTACGGGAGTGAAGCAGACCAGCTATGTAGAGGTTCCCTATACCAAAACGGACAAAATGCTGAAGTACTTTTTCCTAAGCTTTCTTGCTGTAGTAATTGTCATAACTGTATTAATGAAGCTGAATATTATCTAGAGAGGTGCTTAACGTGGGTAAAAATGTTTTAGAGGTCAATAACTTAAGTTTTACTTATCGGGATACAAAGGGAAAGGCTCTGAATGATATCAGCTTTTCGGTTGAGGAAGGAGAGTTTTTTTGTATCATTGGTTCGAATGGCTCCGGTAAGTCTACTCTGTGCAATGCACTGGTCGGATTGATTCCCTACTATTTTGTCGGAAGGCTGAAGGGTCAGGTACTGGTTCAGGGAATTGATACGCAGAACAGTACAATTGCAGAGCTTTCTGCAAAAATCGGCCTGGTATTTCAAAATCCCTTCAATCAGTTATCCTATACGGCAGGCACCGTAGCCGAGGAATTGGCATACGGTCTTGGAAACCGGGGAATCCCCAGGGAAGAGATGCTTTCCAAGGTGGAATATGTGGCCAAGCTAATGAGAATAGATCATATTATTCACAAGAATCCGCTGGAATTGTCCGGCGGACAGGTACAAAGAGTTGCATTTGGTTCCACCTTTATTATGGAGCCGGGAATCCTTGTATTGGATGAATGTACCACCCAGCTGGATCCCCTGGGTAGTGAGGAAATTTTTGATATTGTGAAAGACTTAAATAGAAAAGGCATTACGGTTGTTATGGTGGACCATGACATGGAGCGTGTGGCACGCTGTGCTGACCGTATCATGGTATTGGATGCGGGTAAGTTGGTGGCAATTGATCAACCGAGGAAGATTTTCAGTAATCAGGAGGTCATGTCCCGTAAGATCGGAGCACCTGATTATGTTGCCCTTTGTCAGGAATTAAGAAACAGGGGATATTATGACGGTGAAATTGAGGTAGAAGAAATTCCTGCCATCAATGCAGTAAAGGAGGCACTTGTGAAATGAAAATAGAGATGAAGGACATGAAGCATGTGTATCCGACTGGTGATGAGGCTCTTAAGGGAATTAATCTGGTGATTGAAGGAACAGAGCCGGTGGCAATTATCG
The DNA here is from genome assembly GCA_023407175.1 of Bacillota bacterium. The sequence continues at coordinate 262,435 of JAEYMU010000057.1, read as the reverse complement.
GACAGAATGGAGCAGGAAAGACAACACTGGTAAAGCATTTTAACGGAATCCTTAGGCCGACAGCAGGAAAGGTACTGATTAACGGGGAAGACATCAACAACCGTACAACCGCACAGTGGTCAAAGGAGGTGGGCTATGTATTCCAAAACCCGGATGACCAGCTCTTTCTGGAGACGGTGCGTAAGGAGTTTGAATTCGGTCCAAAGCAGATCGGTATGACCCAGAAGGAGATAGACAGCCAGTTGGAATTTGTTGCAGATATCTGCAATCTGAAGGATCAACTGGACAAGCATCCCTTTGATCTGACAGCGACTGAGAAGAAGTTTTGCACCATCGGTGCCATTATCATGATGAATCCCAAGGCAGTAATCTTTGATGAACCCACCTGCGGACAGGATGTGGAGGGGAATAAGCGTCTTCATGGAATCGTGGAAGCACTCAAGGAAAGAGGGAAGCTTTGTATTACCATTTCCCATGATATGAAATTCGTAGTAAATAACTTCCGGCGGGCAATTGTAATGTGCAAGGGAGAGGTGCTTTTGGACGGAGATATCACAGAGGTTTTCTCAAAGGTTGATACCATTAAGAAAAGCTTTGTTTCACCGCCGCCGATTACCAGAGTTGCACAGGGGGCCGGCTTTGATAAAACAGTATTCACCACAGAAGCCTTTATGGAGGTTTTTGAAGCGAGAAGGAGGAAATAAGCTATGGCAGATGTAAAGATACAGATTTATGGAATCAGGACAGTAGAGGATGCAAGGATGGTCATCGATATGGGAGGACATAACATCGGTGTATCCTACGGAAAAATCAAGCGTACGCCCGGACAGTTAACCTGTGAACAGGCCAAGGAGATTTTTGAGAATATGCAGCCGGAGGCTGTAAGAGTGGGCCTGACAGTTGCCGAGGATATCGAGGAAATTACAGAAAATCTTAAGGTGGTTTTACCGGATGTCCTGCATCTGTCCGGTGATATTGAAGGAATTACACCTGAGCAGATTATGATACTGAAGGAGAGATTCCCTGGGCTCAAAATCATGCAGGCAATTCCGGTGCTTCAGGGTGTTCCCCTTGAGGAGCAGAAGGTACTTGCATATGTAAAGCAGTATGAGAGTGTATCGGATTTCTATCTGATTGACACTAAAGCTGTGGCTGCAACAGATATTGGTGCAACCGGCTTGACCCATGACCGTTCCATTGACAGGGCAATCATTGAAAGTACCAGTGTTCCCTGCATTATTGCAGGAGGACTGGACTCGTCGAATGTAGCCCAGGCAATTTATGAAACCAGGCCTTACGGTGTCGATTCCTACAGCTGGACGAATTACGACCATCCCGAGCCCGGCAAAGGCTGTAAGGACCCGGTAAAGCTGAAGGCATTTATAGAGGCGGCTCAAAATGCGTAGTGTACTTGTGGTCGGGGATGCCAATGTGGATATCATTGTACCTTATCCCAGGTTTTTAAATGAGGAAAGAACCCGGATTGAATATCCGACTCCCTGCCTGCAGGGGGGAGGAACCTCTGCCAATACGGCAGTTGCATTAAGAAGGCTGGGAATTGAGACCAGCTTTCTGGGTTCCGTCGGTGAGGACCAGTACGGACGCTTTATCCGTAACGATTTTGCCGCAGAAAAGGTAGATACGGCACATTTGATCATTGAACCCGAACTGAATACGGTGGGGGTTTTTGCCTTCATCGATGAGACAGGGGAGAGATACCTTTGGGGATGGCCAAGGGTAGATCAGGCCTTTAAGGTAATTGACCAAAGCAAAGTGGATTTTCAGGCGGTTAAGGAAGCCTGCTGGGTACATTCCTCCGGCATGTCGCTGGTTTATGATACCTCTGCCCGGCATACGATCATAGAGATATTCAGGACCGCATATGAGGCTGGAATCCCCACCTCCTTTGATTTGAACTTAAGAGTGGATAACGGAAAGCTGGACCCCTCCTATCAGGAGGCGGTGATGAATATTATGAAATACTGCTCCTATGTACTGGGATCAGCGGAAGAAGAATTTTATTATCTGGGTGAAGGAAACAATTGGATGGACAACGCAAAAGCCCTTGTTACAAAGGACAGGACCATAATTGCCCGCAGGGGTAAGAATGGCTCCGTCGGGCTGTCCATAGATGAAATGGTGCAGGCAGCCTCCTATCCGGTGGAGGTTGTAGATACGGTAGGCGCCGGAGATGTCTATAATGCGGGCTTTATTGCTGCCCGTCTTAAGGGCGGAGCTCTGGAGCGGTGTCTGCAAATGGGGAATGCAGTAGCCGCCTATACCGTCAATCAGAAGGGGGCCAGAAATTGTCCCCATCCGGAGGAATTGGAGCAATTCCTTCAGAAATATCAAACATGCACTGCTAAATAAACATAGGGAAAACAGGGTTTAAAGAAGAATAAAAAAGAAAGGTGGCCCTAATTATGAAGAAAGTAATACTGGATTGTGATCCGGGGCATGATGATGCCTTTGCGATTATGCTTGCCGTAGCGCATCTGGAGGTTCTGGGTATCACAACCATCGGCGGAAATTGTACGCTGGAGAATGTAACTAAAAATGCACTCAAGGTGCTGGAGGTTCTTAACCGAACGGATATTCCGGTATATCCGGGACATTCCTGTCCTTTGGTCACTCCGCTGGTAACGGCTCCCCAATTTCATGGTGCATCGGGAATGGATGGACCGGTACTGCCGGAGCCAAAGCAGCTGCCTCAGAAGAAGCATGCGGTTGATTTTATAATAGAAACAGTAATGAGTACTGAGGAGGTAACCTTAATAGCCACAGGTCCTTTAACCAATATTGCGGCGGCAATCAACAGGGAGCCCCGTATTGTAGAACGGGTAAAGGAATTAAGCATCATGGGGGGATCAGTTACCTACGGTAATTGGACGCCTGCTGCCGAGTTCAACATTTTTGTAGACCCGGAGGCTGCCTATCGTGTATTTAATTCAGGCATGCATGTCAAGATGTGCGGCATTAATCTGACGAGACAATGCTGTTTGACGCTTCAGCATGTACAGGAATTTCGCAGGATTAATACGAAGGCCGCTAACCTGGCAGCGGATTTGACCGAATTCTTTATCGATTCCACGATAAAAAGTGCGGCCTTATCAGGGGCAAATATGCATGATGCCTGTGCAGTTGCCTGGATTATTAACCCGGCTTTGATTAAAGGTGTCGATATGCATATCGATGTGGAGCTTAAGGGAGAGCTGACCCGTGGAATGACAGTCTGTGATTACAGGCATTTACGGGGAACAGAGCCGGCGGTAGATTTGTGCCGCATACCGACGATGGAGGTAAGGGGAAAACAGCCTAATGCGGAAGCTGCCCTGGAACTGGATTTTGACGGTTTCCTTGATTTATTATATGGAACGTTAAAAAACTATAATTGAATGAATATATATGAATGTGGGGAATGCTGATGAATTCCAGAAAGTATACTGCTCTCGGCGTTATCACCATTCTGATCTGGGGTACAAGTGCTGTTTTTACCAGAACTCTAAGTACGAATCTGGGGGCTTATACTGCGGCAGCGCTGGTTAATTTTATCGGCGGTATTGTGGTTATAGCACAGCAGCTTTTGACAGGTAACGGTACAAAGGATTTAAAGAAGATATCGCGCCTTTATTGGCCCGTATGCGGTATCCTGTTTGTATTGTATACTGCGTCATCCTATGTAGCCATGAGTATGGTGTCAAAGCAGGAGTCAGTAATCACCCTTGTATTAATAAAATTTTTATGGCCTTTATTTACCTTGATCTTTACTATTCCCATCCTGAAGCAGAAGGCCTCACCCTGGCTGATTGGTGGTATCAGCCTAAGCGTCATCGGCATTATGATAGCAAAGCTTGGCTATGACATATTTGATTTAAAGCATTTTATTATTAACATAAAAAGCGGAGACGATATTCCGGCGTTTTTACTGGGCTTTGTCGTGGCCATTTCCTGGGGGTTATATACAAACCTGACGAAGAAATTCATTGGTTCAAAGGATGTGGACGGAGTCGGAATTTATATGGTGGGATCGGGGATTATTCTTGGTATCATAGCCATATTCTCGGATGAACCAAGGCATTTCACGCCTGCCATCATCGCTCAGGTTATATATGCTGCGATTGTTGTAACCTGTATGGCCAATGTGCTGTGGAACCTTTCTATTAAGCGGGGAAATATGCTGATTGTCGTACTTTCCTCCAATTTTCTCCCCATTATCTCAACGGTTATGACATCTCTTTTACTTGGCGTACCAATCACGGTTCCGATTATCATAGGTTCTGTCTTTGTGGTTGCCGGAACCATCTGGAGTAAGAAATGCTTTCGTTAAGGAGTGATAGTTTGAAATATAATGCGGCAATTTTTGATTTTGACGGTACATTGGCGGACACTGCGGCAGATGTATGGAAATCGGTGGAATATGCGGCAGAGAAGCTGGGCGGGCATATGGACCGGGATTTTATGAAGGATGAGAGTAAGCTGGGATTACCGCTGCCGGAAATATTCCGGGCGGTAATCCCGGCCATGCCGGAGCAGTTGTTTAAGCAATTCAGGGACGAGATAAGGAAGCACTACCGCATGGAGAATGCTTACACCCAGACCCGCCTTTATCCCGGGATGGAGGCTTTACTGCTTCGACTTGGGAGGGAGAAGATTCCCTGTTACATCGTATCGGCAAAGCCGCTGATGGCCCTGGAAAGAATTCTGGTTCTCAAGCACTGGGACGGCTATTTTAAGGCCTGGTATTCGCAGGATATGGACAATGGGAACCTTGTGGCCAAAGGAGAATTGCTTCGGCGGCTGTTAAGCAGCGAATTGACAGGACTTCATCCGGTTTATATTGGTGATACCTATACGGATGCCATTGCTGCAAGAGAAGTTGGGCTTGATATTATTGCGGCAGCCTATGGTGATGGAAATGTGGAACGATTGCTTTCGGAAAATCCGACTTATGTGGTGTATAGCGCCACGGAGCTGGAAGCTTATTTTTGATTGGAGGCTATTATGCTTTTAGATTTCAGTATTTGTATTGACACCCGGTTTATATTTGGTGGTAATGCTCATGAGAAGGTGGGAGAGGAGCTTGCCGGTGCAGGAATTGCAACCGTACTCCTTCATCATGATAATGGCGCATATTTATATGCGGAAGGGCTGTTGGAGGGAATAAAAGCGGATTTACATAAGCATGGCATAAGGTACTATGAGCTGGGAGGAGTATTGCCGAACCCGAGACTTTCATTGGTTTATGAGGGAATTCGTCTGGTACGGGAGGAAGCAATCGACTTTATCCTTGCAATCGGAGGCGGCAGCGTGATTGATTCCGCCAAGGCGATTGCCCTTGGAGCCGTCAATGATGGTGACGTATGGGAGTTCTTTCGGGATGGAAGAGGGGTGGAGAAAACACTTCCGGTCGGTGTCCTGCTGACCTGTCCTGCTACGGGCAGCGAATCCAGTGCGGTTACCGTCATTAATAACACGGAGCAAAAGGAGAAGCTTCTGGTAAGCAATCCCCTGATCAGACCCAGGCTTGTCTTTATGAATCCGCGACTTACCTATTCTCTACCCAGGTTTCTTACCGCCTGCGGAATAGTAGATATGTTCTCCCATACCTGTGAACGGTATTTTGCTCCTGAGGAGGAAATTGGAGTAATCGACCGTATGGCGGAAGGAATCCTGAAAACCCTGGTGGATATTGGACCAAAGGTATTGAAGGACCCTGCTAATTATTCTTATCGGGCAGAAATCATGTGGATTGGTACAATTGCCCATAATAATACCGTCGGGATAGGACGGATACAGGATTGGGCCACCCATGAAATCGGAAATGAACTGAGTGCTCTGTATGATACACCCCACGGGGCTACCCTGTCCATTATCATGTGCTCCTGGATGGAATATGTATATAAGAAAAAGCCGGAGCGGTTTGCCAGATACGCCAGTGAAATCTTCGGAGTATCCCTGACGGAAAACAATATCCTGGAGGCTGCAAAGGAAGGAATCCTGCGGACCAGGGAATATTTTAAAGCACTTGGAATGCCGGTATCCTTCCGTGACTATCAGATACCGACGGATCGCATTGAGGAAATGCTTAATAAAATAGCCTTCCGCGGGGAAGATAATTCAATCGGTGGCCTGGTACGCCTAAACCGTGAGGATGTAAGAAGGATATATAAAATGTCATTCTAACCAGGCTGGAATATGGCTTTGTTTTAGTTACAAAAAATTACTTGACAAAATCCCTCGTCCGTTGGTATAATTCGCTTAACAGTAAAACCGATGAGCAAGAGAAGTAAGATTGACTGTTTGTATACAGAGAGCCGCTGGCGGTGGGAATGCGGTTACAAAGGTGATTCTGAATGGACTTGTGAGGGAAGCCCGAAATCCATGGAAAGTAGGCGCTTACGGGAACCCTGTCCGTTATCAGTGGGGTGCATATGATGGTATGCAAAATGAGAGGATGTATTCGTACATCAAACCGGGTGGTACCGCAGAAGCTTTAGCTTTTGTCCCTGTAAATTACAGGGATGAAAGCTTTTTTTATTGTCTTAAATCCTCGGGCAGTACCATGCTTTGCATAACGGCAGCCAGTAAGATGGTGAAGGAAAAGCAACTAAAATTCAGAAAGGAATTTTTCATCCATCAATGAAAAATAAGGTGACAATATGATAACACCAAGCAGTAGTGAAATTGAAGCTCTTGCCAAAGAGTACAGCATCATCCCCATCTGTAAGGAAATCTATGCCGATATTATTACCCCCATCACCTTGCTTCGTAAAATTTCAGAGATCAGTCAGAGATACTATCTTCTGGAAAGCATCGAGGGCGGGGAAAAGTGGGCGAGATATTCCTTTCTGGGCTTTAATCCGATCATCCGTGTAACCTGCAAGAATAAGACAGTCACCATCGAAAACGGGGAGACAAAGGAAATCAAGACCGGCAAGCCCTTTGAGGTGCTAAGGGATTTGCTGAAGCAGTATAAGGCGCCTAAGCTTAAGGGAATGCCTCCCTTTACCGGCGGACTGGTGGGATATTTCTCCTATGAGATGATCGGCTACGCAGAGCCGGTACTGAAGCTAAAGAGCAGTGAATTCAATGATTTTGACCTGATGCTGTTTGATAAGGTAATTGCCTATGACCACCTGAAGCAAAAGATCAGCATTGTAGTGAATATGAGGACGGATCAGGTGCTTGAGGGCTACGGAAAGGCAGTAGCAGATCTGGAAAACCTGACACGTATTATAACGGAGGTCACACCCTTTACCAGGCAGCGAACGATCAGTAAACCAAGCTTTACCTGTAATGTCACGAAGGAGGAGTATTGCAGGATAGTCGAGCGGACCAAGGACTATATTGTGGACGGCGACATCTTCCAGGCAGTTATCTCAAGACGCTTTACCACAGAATATAAGGACAGTCTGCTGAATGCCTACCGTGTGCTGCGTACGACAAATCCTTCCCCCTATATGGTATTTATACAAAACGATGAGGTGCAGCTGATTAGTACCTCGCCGGAGACTCTGGTAAGATTAAAGGATGGAAAGCTGACCACCTTCCCCATTGCCGGCTCCAGACCCAGAGGAGAGGACAAGGAGGAGGACGAGGCTCTGGAAAGAGAGCTGCTGGCAGATGAAAAGGAACTTTCCGAGCATAACATGCTGGTTGACTTGGCAAGAAATGATGTGGGTAAGATTTCAGAATATGCGGGTGTACGTGTAACCGACTACATGAGAATACAGCGTTATTCACGAATCATGCATATTACCTCAGAGGTAGAAGGAGATATCCGAAAGGATAGGGATGCTTTGGATGCAATTGAAGCAATTCTTCCGGCAGGAACCCTGTCAGGGGCACCCAAGATCAGGGCCTGTGAGATTATCGAGGAAATGGAGCAGGAACCCAGAGGCATCTACGGTGGAGCAATTGGCTATATTGATTTTACCGGAAACATGGATACCTGTATCGCAATCCGAATGGCAGTCAAGAAGAATGACAGAGTTTATGTGCAGGCCGGCGGCGGAATCGTAGCTGACAGTATTCCGGAGAAGGAATACGAGGAATCGGCAAACAAGGCAAGGGCAGTAATCGAGGCCATTATGAAGGCAAGCGAGGTGGACGAATAATGATATTATTAATTGATAATTATGACAGCTTTTCTTATAACCTGGTACAACTGGCAGGCAGCATCAATCCCGATATCAGTGTTATCCGCAATGATGAGCTGAACGTAGAGGAAATCAGGGCCCTGAAGCCCTCCCACATCATTCTTTCTCCGGGTCCCGGATATCCAAAGGATGCAGGGGTATGTGAGCAGGTGGTTCAGGAATTGAAGGAGGAATTCCCGATCCTGGGAGTTTGTCTTGGGCATCAGGGTATCTGTGAGGTCTTCGGAGCCAATATCACCCATGCAAAGCGGCTGATGCACGGAAAGCAAAGCACCATCCATATTGCCAACGGAAGTACAATTTTCCACGGACTGCCTCCGATTATCAAGGCAGCAAGGTATCATTCCCTGATTGCGCAAAAGGAAAGCCTGCCGGATGAGCTGCTGGTGATAGCAGAGGACGATGACGGCGAAATCATGGCAGTACAGCACCGGCAATACGAGGTATACGGACTCCAGTTCCATCCGGAGTCAATTCTGACTCCTCTGGGTGAGACCATCATGAGGAATTTCTTAAAAATAAGAATCTTATAAAATCTTGATCTGCATAGCCGCAGCGCGGCAGAATGGAGGAATGTATGATACAACAGGCAATAAAAACCATTTTAAACAAGGAAGATTTATCTCTGGAAATGACCAGAGAGGTTATGGATGAAATCATGAGCGGTAATGCAACCAATGCTCAGATTGCAGCCTTTATTACATCGATCCGTATGAAGGGGGAAACGATTGATGAGATTACGGCCTGTGCCATGAGTATGAGAAATATCGGACTGAAGCTTTCCCATGAGGGAGATGTGCTTGACATCGTAGGAACCGGCGGAGATGAGGCATATACCTTCAATATCTCGACCATTTCCTCGCTGGTGATATCGGCGGCAGGGATACCTGTGGCAAAGCACGGAAACCGGAGCGTATCCAGTAAGTGCGGAAGTGCCGATGTTCTGGAGGCTCTGGGAGTTAAGATTGATATCCCGGTTGAGAGGAGCCAGCAGATATTAAAAGAGATCGGCATCTGCTTCCTGTTTGCGCCGGTATACCATTCCTCCATGAGATATGCCGCACCGGTAAGAAGAGAGCTTGGCGTAAGAACCATCTTCAATATTCTGGGACCCCTCTCAAGCCCTGCCAATGCTAATCTCCAGCTTCTGGGTGTTTATGATGAGAATCTGGTAGAGCCGATGGCGAGGGTGCTTGCCAATCTAGGTGTAAAGCGTGCCATGGTAGTACATGGGCATGACGGCCTTGATGAGGTATCCTTAAGCGGCAAAACTACGGTATGTGAGGTAAATGAGGGAAAGGTCAACAGCTTCTTCCTGGACCCTCATCAATTTGGTTTTGAATATTGTGACCCCTCGGAGCTCATCGGGGGAGACCCTGCAACCAATGCGGATATTGCAAGAAGAATATTAAACGGCGAGAAGGGCCCGAAGCGGGATATTGTACTGCTTAACAGTGCTGTTTGCCTCTATATGGCCTATAACAACATTACCCTTAGGGAATGTGTAAGGCTGGCTGCCGATACCATTGACAGCGGTAAGGCTATGGAGCGGCTGAATAAATTCATACAGCTATCCAATGAATAAACGGGTCCTCCGATTGGAAAGGATAATACGAGATGATACTTGATACGATTGCCCAGTCAACAAGAATAAGGGTAGAAAAGGCAAAGAAGGAAAGACCGCTTTCGCAGCTGAAGGAAATAATCTATGACGGAGCGGGGGTCAGAAGCTTTCAAAGCCGGATGGCCTTTGCATTTGAAAAAGCGCTGCAAAAAAGCGAGATAGCATTTATCTGTGAAGTGAAGAAGGCCTCCCCCTCCAAGGGAATGATAGCCGAGGACTTTCCTTATCTGGAGATTGCAAAGCAGTACCAGAAGGCCGGAGCAGATGCAATTTCTGTACTGACGGAGCCGGAATTCTTTCAAGGGGCGGACCGGTATCTTACCGAAATAAGCGATGAGGTCCGTATCCCGGTGCTTCGCAAGGATTTCACCGTGGATGAATATCAGATTTATGAAGCGAAGGTAATCGGAGCGGATGCAGTTCTTTTGATCTGTGCCCTGCTGGATACACAAACCATCCGTAATTATCTGGGCATCTGCAATGAGCTGGGCTTATCCGCACTGGTAGAAGCCCATACCGAGGAGGAGGTTGCTTCGGCAATCAGTGCAGGAGCCAGGGTAATCGGAGTTAACAACCGGAATCTGAAAACCTTTGAGGTAGACCTGACAAACAGTGTCCGGTTGCGTGGACTGGTTCCAAAGGATATCCTGTTCGTGGCAGAGAGCGGAATTAAAACTCCGGAAGACATGGCTGTCCTGAAGGAGGCCGGAGTGAATGCGGTTCTGATCGGGGAAACCCTGATGCGAAGCCCGGATAAGAAGGAGCAGCTTGACCGGCTTAGGAGAAGTTGACTATGGCTAAGATAAAAATATGCGGTTTATCCAGACAAATAGATATTGATTTTGTGAATGAGGCCCTTCCTGACTATATCGGTTTTGTATTTGCTGAAAGTAAAAGGCAGGTAAGCGAGGAGCAGGCACAGGAGCTTAAGAGCAGCCTAAAGCCGGAAATCAAGGCCGTTGGCGTATTTGTGAATGAAAAAACCGATAAGATAATAAGGCTATGCCAAAAGCAGATCATTGATCTGATTCAGCTCCACGGGGATGAGGATAAGGCATATATTACAGAGCTTAGAAGATATGTAAAAAATCCAATCCTTAAGGCGGTAAGGGTAAGAAGCGAAGAGGATATTCTGCGGGCAGAGAGCCTGACAAGCGAATATCTGCTGCTGGATGCTTACCGGGAAGGACAGTACGGCGGGGGCGGAGAGGTATTTGACTGGACTGTAATTTTAAATGTCGGCAGGCCGTATTTTCTGGCGGGGGGTATTAATACGGACAATGTCGTCGATGCGATCAGCCGGGTGAAGCCCTATGGAATTGATGTCAGCAGCGGAGTCGAAGCAAACGGAGTGAAAGACCGGGACAAAATAATAGATATGATAAAGAAAGTCAGGAGCGTGAGATAAATGTCAAAGGGAAGATTTGGTGTCCATGGAGGGCAGTATATTCCGGAAACCTTGATGAATGCCGTAGCTATGCTGGAAGAGGCATATGAATTTTATAAAAATGACGAAAGCTTCCAAAGGGAGCTGGATGATTTACTGAAAAATTATGCGGGAAGGCCGTCCCTGCTCTACTATGCCGAGAAGATGACCAGGGACCTGGGCGGAGCTAAGATATATCTGAAGCGGGAGGATTTGAACCATACAGGCTCCCACAAGATCAACAATGTGCTGGGACAGGTGCTTTTAGCCAAGAAAATGGGAAAGACCAGAGTCATTGCAGAAACCGGGGCAGGGCAGCACGGAGTTGCCACAGCTACTGCTGCTGCACTTATGGATATGGAATGTGAGATATTCATGGGCAAGGAGGATACAGACCGCCAGGCACTCAATGTATTCCGCATGGAGCTGTTGGGTGCTAAGGTACATGCGGTCACCTCAGGAACTCAGACACTGAAGGATGCGGTCAATGAGACCATGCGGGAATGGACCAGGCGGGTGGAGGATACCCACTATGTTCTCGGTTCAGTCATGGGGCCCCATCCCTTCCCAACGATTGTACGTGATTTCCAGAGTATCATCGGGAAAGAGGTTAAGGCACAGCTTATGGAGAAGGAGGGCAGGCTTCCCGATGCAGTGCTTGCCTGCGTAGGCGGCGGAAGTAATGCTATGGGACTGTTCTATGATTTCATCGGAGATAAGGAAGTTCGGCTGATCGGATGCGAGGCTGCCGGTCTGGGTGCCGATACGGACCGGACAGCGGCAACCATTGCAACCGGAACATCCGGTATTTTCCATGGTATGAAATCCTATTTCTGCCAGGATGAATACGGCCAGATCGCACCGGTATATTCCATCTCCGCAGGACTGGATTATCCGGGTATTGGGCCGGAGCATGCCTACCTGCATGACATGAAAAGAGCGGAGTATGTTCCGGTTACCGACAAGGAGGCAGTGGATGCCTTTGAATACCTTGCGCGCACGGAAGGAATCATCCCGGCTGTTGAAAGCGCCCATGCTGTGGCCTATGCGAGAAAGCTGGCACCAACCATGGGCAGGGAGCAGATTATGGTAATTAATCTTTCCGGCCGCGGAGACAAGGATGTGGCAGCCATTGCACGCTATAGGGGGGTACAAATCTATGAGTAGAATCAGTGATGTATTTAAAAGAGGAAAAGCATTTATACCCTTTGTTACCGCAGGAGATCCCTGTATTGAGACCACTGAGCAGCTCGTACTCCGTATGGCGGAGGCAGGAGCCGATCTGATTGAGATTGGTATTCCCTTCTCTGATCCTGTGGCAGAGGGCCCGGTCATCCAGGAGGCCGATTATCGTGCCCTGGCAGCGGGTACGACGACGGACCGGATTTTTGATATGGTAAAAAGAGTCCGCAGGGCAAGCAATATTCCGATTGCGTTTATGACCTATGTAAATCCTATTTATACATACGGTACGGAGCGATTTATGGAAAATTGCAGAGAAGCCGGTGTGGATGCCTTGATTGTTCCTGACGTTCCCTTTGAGGAAAGAGACGAATTAAAGCCCTACTGTGATTCGTATGGGATTACCTTAATTTCCATGATTGCTCCAACCTCAAAGGAGCGAATTAGGAGAATCGCCGAGATTGCGGAAGGCTTCCTTTACTGTGTTTCTTCCATGGGAGTTACGGGAGTACGCAGCGAAATTGGTACAGCTGCGGAAGGTATGGTAAAAACCGTGAAGGAAGTAAACGATATTCCATGTGCGATTGGCTTTGGCATATCGACTCCGGCGCAGGCTGCGGAGATGGCGAAGATATCGGACGGAGTAATCGTGGGAAGCGCAATTGTAAAAATCATAGCCGAGCACGGTAAGGAATGTGTTCCCTATGTGGAAGAATACGTGCGCAGTATGAAGGGAGCTATAATAAATGGCTGATCAGATCAATGACATATTGCTTAAGCTTAACTTAGGCCAGGGCTTAAGTGAAGAGGAAGCCTATCAGGCGATTCTTGACATCCATAACGATAAAATGACGGATATTCAGATTATGAGCTTTCAGGTAGCTTTGCTGATGAAGGGGCCGACTCTGGCGGAGATAGCTGCAATTGCCAGGGCTATGCGGGACCTTTGCATCCAGATTAAGCCCCAGGTGGAAGAAGAGCTGATGGACACCTGTGGGACGGGCGGAGGATTAAATACCTTTAACATTTCTACAGCTGTAGCCTTCGTAGCGGCGGCTGCCGGTATCAAGGTAGCCAAGACCGGAAGCAAATCAAGCATTAACCTCTCCGGCAGCGCCGATGTTTTGGAGGCACTGGGTATCTGCATTCACCAGAGCCCCAGGGGTGTGGAGAGGCTGATTGAGGAGGTTGGAATGGCATTCCTTTATGCGCCCTTATTCCATCCGGTGATGCAGAAGATGATTCATCCCGAGAAGGACCTGGGAATAAAGACAATTTTTTATACGATCATCGGTCCGCTGATCAATCCCGCACTGGCAACCAGACATGTTATGGGGGTCTATAAGCCGGAATTGCTGGATATGGTCACAGAGGTTGCGCTGTCTCTGGGATATACCAGGGCACTATTTGTCCATGGACTGGACGGAATGGATGAAATATCACTGCTTGGAACCACCAGGGTAAATGAATTAAAGAACGGCAAAATTACCAGCTATGAGCTTACACCGGAGGAGCTGGGACTGACACGCTGTAAGTTAAATGACATTGCAACCGGAACCCCGGAGGCAAATGCGGTTATGATTAAGGATGTGTTCTCCGGCAAGAACAGGGGGCCAAGGCGGCAGGCAGTTATTCTGAATGCTGCAGGAGCACTGATGGTGGGAGATAAGGCAGATTCCTTAAAGGAAGGCGTAAAGCTGGCGAAGGAGATTCTGGACAGCGGTCTGGCCCAGGATAAGCTGAACGAATTCATCGAGGCCTCCCATGAATTTAAGAAATATAATTAAATACAGATAGATACTGTAAGAGGGCATCTCAAAGTCAATTTTATGACTTTTGAGATGCTTTTGTTTTTTATTTGGGAATATGATGTGAGTGCTTCTGTTCTTCGTATGAAGTTTTATATGAAATCGGGGCTGATTTGTATGACTTATACATAATTAACAATTTTTTGAATATTAGGATTGATATTTTAGTGATTATTCCATCTTGATTTTCGAGGAATAGATGATAATATATAGATATTGGTTAGACCGGTTATACCAATGAAATTATATCTGCAGATAGAAGTATTTGATACAACAAAATATTATAATAATACAAGGGCGATGTTATTTTATAAATAATACAAGGGTGATGTTATTTTTTAGATGATAACATTGCCCTTTTTTTATTATATTAACAAATTCCATGGATTGCTGATCCCATGGATTAGGTAGTGTGACTTTTTTAATATTGTTCCTCAGATGTGAAGGCGCATTGAGAATACTCAAAGCGCCTTTTAATAATGAAAAAGAAAGGAAAATTGAAATGAAAATCCACAATGCAATCAAAAAATTTACGGCAGCTATACTCGTACTTACACTATTGGTTCTGACAGGCTGTTCCTCTAAAGCCTCCGAAACAAACTCCGGTTCAGGTGGGGATGAAAGTGAAGCCGGAACGGAAGGGTCTTCCGATCCCATTAAAATTGGGACCTCCTTTCCGCTGTCAGGAACGGTAGCCGCGGATGGACAATATATTGTTGATGCTATCCAGCTGGCGATAGATCAGTGTAATGAAGCCGGGGGCATCAAAGGGCGAACGGTTGAAATTGTATCGGAGGATGATGAAGCAGACCCGGCCTCTGCTGCCGCTATTGCAAATAAATTTTCCGAAAATGACAGCATTCTTGCAGTCGTAACCTCCTATAACAGCTCCTGTGCACTTGCGCAGGTCCCGGTGTATAAGGAAGTGGGACTTTCAGCAATCAGCCCTGTATCAACCTCACCCGATCTGACCGGAGCAAGTCCCTATTTCTTCAGAACCTGTGCCTCCGATGCTTATGTAGGAAAGCTGGGAGCGGATTATTGTGCGGACCTGGGCTGGAAGAAAATAGCCCTGCTTTATGAGCAGGATGATTATGGTCTCGGTATTTCGGACAAATTCTCAGAGGAGGCCAAAGAAAAGGGTCTTGAAATCGCGTATACCGGAACCTTTGTATATGGCGAGACAAAAGATTTCAGTACGATTCTGACCAGTATCAAGGATGCAGGTGTGGATGGTATCTTCATCTGCGGTCTGGTTACGGAGACAGCTTTGATTGCAAGCCAGGCAGACACTCTGGGTGTCGGGGATGTACCGATTGCCGGAGCCGATGGCTTATATTCACCGGCCCTTATTTCAGAAGGGGGAGCCGCAGTAGAAGGAATCTATACTCTGGGTGCCTTTACTCCGGATAATCCGGATGAAACAGTTCAGGCCTTCGTGAAGGCCTTCCAGGATAAATATGGTGAGGAGCCTTCTAATTGGGCCGCACTTGCCTATGATGCCACCAATGTAATTCTGGAAGCGATGAAAACCTGTGATACCCTGGATCGGGAATCCATCAACAATGCGATTACCAATATCAGCTATACCGGTGTTACCGGACTCAATCAATTTGTAAATGGAGATGTGGAAAAGGAATATCTGAAATTTGTTGTGAAAGACGGAAAATTTGAAATTTATCAATAAAAAGACTTGTCTGCATATAGGGAGAATTTCATATGCAATGATATGGGAATTGCGAAACCCATAACCTACAGGAAAGGTATACAAGCAAAAGCTGCCTGGTTTCGCAATTTCCTGATGATCAATGAAAGGAGAGTAAAGATATGTTTCTCCAGCAATTAGTAAATGGACTGACCGTTGGCAGCATATATGCCCTGGTGGCACTTGGATATTCCATGGTTTATGGTGTTCTGCAAATTGTTAACTGGGCCCATGCCGATGTATTGATGGTTGGAACCTTTATCGGACTCATAATGGTAACTCAGCTTCACCTGCCGGTGCTGGCAATGATTCTATTGGCTGCGGCAGCTACAGCCGTGATTGGAATGACGGTGGAACGGCTGGCTTATCGTCCAATCAAAGTAAATCGGCAGATGGCAGTGCTGGTAAGTGCTCTTGGGGTTTCTGTATTCTTACAGAACTTTGCACAGTTGGTTTTTGGGACCTCAACCAAACCCCTGACAACGATTACCAAGGTGCCTTATACCGTTGGATCGATATCTTTTACGAATATTCAGATAATTATAGGAATCATAACAGCCGTAATGTTAGCGTTTCTTTATCTATTGGTTTATAAAACAAAGATCGGCGTGGCCATGAGAGCCTGTTCCGTCAGCATTCAGAATTCGAAGCTGATGGGGATCAATACAAATTTTATTATATCCATGACCTTTGGACTGGGTGCCTTTATGGCAGGGATAGCAGGTATATGCATAGGTACTTATTATAATGCGGTTTATCCGACCATGGGATATCTGCTGGGAATGAAGGCATTTTCCGCAGCCATTCTGGGCGGCATCGGATCAATTCCCGGTGCAGTGGTGGGAGGACTGCTGATCGGTGTGATAGAAAGTCTGGGAGCAGGCTATATATCCTCCGGCTACAGGGATGCCTATGCATTTATTGTAATGATTGCAATATTACTGATACGTCCCTCCGGTATCCTGGGAGTGAAGCATGTTGACAAGGTATAGCAAAATACAGCTTGAAAGGCGAAGTAATGTTTATGAAATCATATGAATGCCGGGAGGGATTACGTTGAGTAAAATAAAAAAATTCAGGCTTACGGCCAGAATAAAACTAATACTGCTGCTGGTATTATTAGCCGCCCTGATCATGGTTCCCTTTATCGTTACAAATAAGTATATCCTACATATCATCATTTTCTGTTTTATATATTCCTGCCTGACCTTAAGTCTTAATCTGATTATCGGCTGGTCCGGACAGTTTTCCCTTGGACATGTTACCTTCTTTGGAATCGGTGCCTACATTACATCCCTGCTGATGATGAGGCTTAGCATGAACTTCTGGCTGGCGGCCCTAATCAGTGCCGTAGGGGTGGGAATCTTCGGAGCGTTTCTGGCATTACCCACCTTAAAATTAAGAGGTGATTACCTGGCAGTAATGACCCTGGGCTTTGGAGAGGTATTTCGGCTGTTCACTACGAATGCCATCAGCATTACCAGAGGACCGATGGGATTGCCTGGAATTCCCTCTCCCAAGATAGGAAGCTTTACGATCAACAATAAGACGGAGTATTACTTTTTTGCACTGATTTTATTGGTCGCCATTGTAATCTTTATGAAAAGGCTTACAACCTCCGGTTTTGGAATGGCCATGCTGACGATTAAGGAAGACAGTGTGGCAGCCTCGGCGATTGGAATATATCCTGTAAAATACAAGCTCTGGGCCTTTATCATCGGTGCGGTTATCGCCGGTATCATGGGAAGCTTTTATGCGGTGTATATGGCATTTGTCAGTCCCAGCAGCTTTACCTACAGCGAATCCATTTCCATGGTTTCCATGGTGGTTCTCGGCGGAATGGGGAGTATACCCGGCTCAATCATAGGAGCCTGCATCCTTACAATTTTGCCGGAGGCATTAAGGTCCTTCAGCCAGTACCGGATGGTGCTTTACGGAGCAGCTATGGTGCTCATGATGATTTTCAGGCCGAACGGAATCTGGGGTGCGGATAAGAGAGTGAAAAACATGTACAAGACAATCGCAGGAAGGAGTGCTAACTATGGAAAAAGTCCTTCAGGTGTCAAATGTGACAATCCGGTTTGGGGGACTGACAGCGGTAGATAGTGTCAGTCTTGAACAGGAGAGGGGAGAAATTCTTTCCCTGATCGGTCCAAACGGAGCAGGGAAAACTACCTTTTTCAATTTGCTGACCGGGGTTTACCAGCCGAATGAAGGAAGTATTGTATTCAAGGATAGGAATATAACCAGAATGAAGGCTTATGAAAGGACTAATTACGGTATCGCCCGAACCTTTCAAAATATCAGGCTCTTCAAGAGCATGACGGTACTGGAAAATATACTGGTCGCTCATCCGGCCTGCAATCAGGAAAGGCTGCTGATGTCCGTACTGTTTCCCTGGAATCTGAAAAAAAAACGCGGGGAAATCATCGACAAATGCGAGGAGCTATTGAGAATGGTAGGCCTTGCGGATATGGAGGAGGAGCTGGCAATCAACCTTCCCTATGGAAAACAGAGGCTTCTGGAAATCGCCCGTGGGCTTGCTACGAACCCCAGTCTTTTGCTCTTAGATGAGCCGGGAGCCGGTATGAATAATTTTGAAAAGGAAGAGCTGACAAAGGTGGTGCATCATATTACGAAGGAAATGGAGAAGGATGTTCTTATTATCGAGCATGATATGAAATTCGTCATGAATATTTCAGATCGTATTATTGTGCTTGACCACGGGATGAAGATAGCAGACGGAAGGCCTGCTGATATTCAAAACAATGAAAGAGTCATCCAAGCCTATCTGGGAAGCGGAACCTTTCAGGAAGAATGATGGATATGCGCAGAAAACCTGCGCAGGAATGGAGTGAAAAATGGACCGTATTCTTGAGATAAAAGAGTTGAGCGTGAGCTATGGAATTGTTCCTGCACTGCATAAAATATCCTTTCATGTGGAGGAAGGAGAAGTTGTAGCCTTAATCGGACCAAACGGTGCAGGAAAGTCAACAACGCTGCGTGCGATCTCCAGTCTGGTAAAATGCAATCCGGGCTCAATTCATTATCGGGGCAGGGATATTTCCATGACAGAAGCGCACAGGCTGGTGAAAATAGGTGTGATACAGGTACCGGAGGGAAGAGGGATATTCCCTAATTTGACCGTACTTGAGAATATTAACTTAGGAGCCTATCTGCGCAGGGACCGGGATGGCATCAGAAAGGACCGGGAGTGGATTTTTCAGGTATTCCCTCGGCTTAAGGAGCGCGTTGCCCAGATCGGAGGAACTCTGTCGGGCGGGGAGCAGCAGATGCTTGCCATTGCCCGGGCCTTGATGGGCAGGCCTAAGCTTTTACTGCTGGATGAACCCTCCATGGGTCTTGCACCAATCATTGTAGAAGAAATCTTTCACATCATTAAGAAGATAAATAAAGAAAATAATACGACGATACTTCTGGTTGAACAGAATGCCCAGATGGCATTGACCGTCTCGAAAAGAGCGTATGTGATTGAAGTTGGAAATATTGTTAATGAGGGCGATTCTGCGGATTTGATGAAGGATGATCAGATAAAAAAGGCCTATCTGGGAATTTAGTAGAGAGGCTCACCTATGAATCAGGCTGTATAAGGACAGCAGAAGGGAGGTTGTCATGAAGAGGTTTGTTGTTACCATTGCACGGGGATACGGAAGCGGCGGAAAGCAGATCGGAACAAAGCTGGCCGAGGCTTTGGGCGTGAAATTGATCGATAAGGAGCTGCTCCAGCTGGCCTCCATTGAGAGCGGCATCAATGAAGCGCTTTTTTCCCTGGCGGATGAGAAAATCAGAAGGGGAGTATTTCCGCTACTCGGAAAAAGAACTGTTCATGTTAACGGCCTGCTGGATCCGGAGGATGAATTATTTCTGACGGATGAGAATTTGTTCCAGTATCAGGCAAGAATTCTAAGACTGCTTTCCAATTCGGAAGCCTTTGTGGTAATTGGAAGAGCGGCAGATCATATACTTAGGGATTATCCCAATGTGATCAGTGTTAATATTCAGGCGTCCTTCGAGGATTGTGTCAATTCGATTATGGAGCGGGCCAAATTTGAACGAAAAGCAGCGGAGAAAGCAGTGAAGAGCACGGACAAGCACCGCAGCGATTTCTATAGGCATTATACGGGCAAGGATTGGAATGATATTACGAATTATGACCTTTGTCTCAATAGTTCAAGGATAGGACGGGAGCAATGTGTTGAAGTAATTAAAGCATACCTGACGATGAAGTTAGGAATTCATTGATAAAGGGAGAAGACATAAAATGAAGCATTTTTTATTTAGATCGCCAACCAAAATCATATTTGGAGAAGGAGAAGCCCTGAAGCTGGCCTACCTGTGCGAGCAGTTAAGGATAGAAAAGCCTTTTATTGTTACAGATAAGGTAATTGAGAAGCTGAGTTCCTTTCAGGCTGTGCTGGAGGCTTTGAAGCAGGAGGGCATGGATTGGGTGCTCTACAGTGACACCGTTGTAGATCCTCCGGCTGATCTGGTGGATCATACCGCCGGGATATTGAAGGAAAGTGGATGCGACGGAGTCATCGCGGTGGGAGGAGGAAGCTCCATCGACACGGCAAAGGCAATCTGCATGTTGGCGAATAATGAGGGTTCCATCCGGGATTATTTGTTTGGCGGAACGAAGACAGTTTCTAAGCCGTCATTACCGCTTCTGGCAGTCCCTACGACGGCGGGAAGCGGGAGTGAGGTAACGGCTGCCAGTGTTATTACCGATACGGAGAATAATATCAAGCTGTCGGTGACGCATGAATACCTTATGCCATTGTATGCAGTGGTTGATCCGGTTTTACACAAGGCAATGCCCCCTTTTATTACGGCGACTACCGGTATGGATGCACTCACCCATGCAATTGAGGCCTATGTATCCCTGAATGCCAGCCACATCAGTGATGCCTATGCGGAAAAAGCCATGCTTCTCATTATGGAGAATATCAGAACAGCCATGTTCAATCCGGAGAATATGGAAGCAAGAAGCAATATGGCGATTGCCAGCGTCATGGCGGCAACTGCCTTTGTAAATGGCGGGCTTGGGGCCGTACATGGCATCTCCCAGGCAATCGGAGGAGTCGCCCATGTTGCCCATGGTCTGGCCAATTCCATGATGCTTCCCTATGTGATGGAGAAGAATATCATGGGAAATATTAATAAATTTGCAAAAATAGCCTGGCTTCTCGGAGAAAAAACAGAGGGCTTAAGTGTCAGGGATCAGGCAAGCCTGTCCATAAAGGCTGTGGATAAGCTGGTGGACGACTTAAGAATCCCCAGAAAATTAAGTGAGGTTAAGGTAAGCCGGGAGATGTTTCGTGAGATTGTAAAGGGAACTATGGAATACCGGCTATTGGCCGTCAATCCGGTGCCAATCAGGGAACAGGATGTTTATGATATTTTAGAGAAGTCATTTTGAGGTTAGAATGAGCAATTCTGACCATTCAACAATTAAAAGGAGGATGAACCTAATGATTAGTTTTGAGGAGTATAAGCCGTATTTGAGTCCGGCCCTTGCAAAGTCTACGGATTTGATCATGGTCAGCGGAAAGGGCTGCTACCTTACGGATATTAATGGAGATACCTATCTGGATTTTGTTCAGGGTATCGCCGTAAATGCACTGGGACACTGTCACCCCGGAGTTGTGGAAGCAATTTGTGAACAGGCGGGAAAGCTTGTGAATGCCTCCTTCAATCTTGTGAATTTTGAATCAACCCTTAAGCTGGCCAAGAGACTGGCCCGGTTTGCACCCGGTAAGCTGGGTTCCGTATTTTTCTCAAACGGGGGAGCAGAGGCTAATGACGGTGCCCTTAAGCTGGCCAAGGCATATACAAAGCGGCCCTCCATTATTGCCTTTAAGGGCTCCTTCCACGGAAGAACCATCGGTGCGACGGCTGTTACAGCCTCCAATTCCAAATACAGAAAATATTATGAACCCCACATGGGCGGGGTATATTTCGCTACCTATCCCTGTGCGGATTTATGTCCCAAGGGCTTTGACGAGGCACAAAGAGCAAGATACTGTCTTGATGAGATTGACAGCCTGTTCCGCTACGTTGTTGCTCCTGATACGGTGGCTGCAATTTTGATGGAGCCGGTACAGGGAGAGGGAGGCTATGTAGTGCCTCCGCTTGAATTTGTGAAGGGTGTCCGGGAACTCTGTGATAAGCATGGAATATTGCTGATATTTGATGAAATACAAGCAGGGTACGGCAGAACGGGCAAGATGTTTGCCAGTGAAAACTTCGAAGTTGTACCTGATATCATGACTCTGGGGAAGGCAATTGCGGGAGGGCTTCCCATGAGTGCCATCGTAAGTACACCGGAGATTATGGAAGAATGGCACGCCGGGATGCATGGTACAACCTTCGGTGGTAATCCTGTCGCAGCAGCGGCTGCAAATGCGGTGCTGGATGAATTCGAGGACGGTACCCTGCTGAAAAATTGCAACGAGATGGGAGCCTACCTTAAGGAGCGCCTGCTTACGTTAAAAGAAGCATACTCCTGCATCTCCGATGTGAGGGGCATCGGTTTAATGGTTGCCGCAGAGTTCTCCCATGAGGATGGCACACCGGCACCGGATATTTGGAATCAGGTGAAAAAGTCCTGCCTGGAGCAAAGGCTTCTGACCCTAAACTGTGGGGTGCATGGGAACGGAATGCGCTTTGCAACACCGCTTAACGTTACAAAAAAGGAACTGGACGAGGGACTGGCTATTTTTGAAAACGCATTAAAACAAATATAACAAATGGATTGGAGGAAAGCTTATGGCAAGGGCAGTGTATTTTAATATCGATGACAACCTGGATTATGAAAATTCCTTACTGAAGGAGTGGGAAGTCACGGATATGGAGCTGGTTGAGATAAAGGATAAGGAGTACAGAAAGTCTTTTGTAGCGTATTTGCAGGAGGAAAAAGCAGAGGGACTGGTGGTTGAATATGAGCAGATAACAAGGGAGGTAATGGAGCAGCTCCCTGACCTTAAGATTGTTGCCCTCCAGAGCATCGGCTATAACAATGTTGACGCTGCGGCAGCAACACAGCTGGGTATTTGTCTGACTAACGTACCGGGCTTTTGTGCGGAAGAGGTTGCAGTACATGCCGTGGGTATGGCAATTGATCTGGTGAGGAAAATATCCTTCTATGACCGTTCGGTCAGGGCCGGAAAATGGGATCCGCTGATCGGCTATAAGACCTACCGTATGACCGGAATGACCTTCGGACTTGTTTTCTTCGGAGAGATACCCAAGAAGATGGTGCCGATACTTAAAGCCCTGGGCCTTGAGGTCATAGTCTATGCACCCACCAAAACAAAGGAATACATAGAAAGCTATGGCTGTGAGAAGGTAGATACGCTGGAGGAATTATTAAGCCGTTCCGATTTTGTCTCCCTGCATACACCTCTGAAGCCGGAAACAATCCATATGATCTCGGAGCCCCAGCTAAGGCTGATGAAAAAAAGTGCTTATTTGATTAATACGGCAAGGGGCTCGGTAGTGGATGAGCCGGCGCTTGTGAAGGCCTTACGGGAGGGTTGGATTAAGGGGGCAGGCATCGATGTGATTGAGGATGAGGTGAACGAGAAAAGTGAGCTTTTCTTCTTGGAAAATGTAGTTATCACCCCTCATGCGGCTTTCATCTCGGAGGATTCCTTTTACGATGCCAGAAGGAGAGCTCTAAAGCAGCTGGTAATGCGTTTAAGCCGGAAGGTTACCCCGGAACATCTGGTGAATAAGGATGTTGTTATTAAGTTTTAAGAAAAATAGATCAATGATCAAGCCGAAGGGCAGAGCCGCCATGGAGCGGCAGAATGGAGGATTCTATGAAAAGAGAACAGGTATTATCAAAGGAATGCGGAGAGTGTCATGGTCCCTATGCCTTGGGAGTAAAAATGGGAAATATGATTTTCACAACCCAGATTGGTACGGATATAGCAGGTGAGCTGGTAGCGGGCGGTATTAAGGAGCAGACGAAGGCAACCATGGAAAATGCGAAGCATGTACTGGAAGCCGCCGGAGCAAGTATGGAGGAGGTGGCTAAGGTTACCATCTATGTACTTGACATAAATGTAATTCCTGAAATGAATTCCGTCTATAAGACATATTTTACTGAGGGGAATTATCCGGCACGCTGCTGCACTCAATGCTCGGCAATGGTGGAGGGCTGTCTGGTGGAGATGGAATTTACGGCGGTACTGTAAGGGCTGCTGCACTCAGCAGAGTACTTAATCAGGTAATTGCCTGGAGCATTCAATGAATAAAGGAGATATCAAAATAATGTGTATGAGAATGGAAAACCACATTATCCTTGAGGTACAAAAACATTCGGAGCCGGTGGACATATGTGTGGATGGGAAATATATAAAGGCCTATGAGGGTGAGCCAATCTTAGCGGCGCTGCTTGCAAACGGTATAAAAATCAACCGTTATACGGTAAAAAAAGAGGAGCCGCGAGGGTTATTCTGCGGAATCGGACAATGCACCGACTGTGCCATGGTCGTGGACGGAAAGCCGAATGTAAGAACCTGCATCACCCCGGTGAGGGCAGGGATGGTTATCAAAACCCAGAAGGGGCTGTCAGGAGGGGATGAGCTATGATTACAAGGGATGTGATTGTTGTTGGAGCCGGACCGGCGGGTCTTGCGGCCTCCATTGAGGCAGGAAGGGCAGGAGCGGAGGTGCTGGTGGCGGATTTAAATATGAGGCCGGGCGGACAGCTCTTCAAACAGATACATAAATTCTTTGGATCCAGTGCACATCATTCCGGAATCAGAGGCATTGATATCGGAACCATGCTGCTTCAGGAAGCAAAGAAATATAAAGTGGAAATCTGGCAGAGCAGTACGGTCATCGGTCTGTTTCCGGGCAATAAGGTGGCAATCGAAAGAAAATCAGGGGATAAATCCGAAATAATCACCCTGGAGGCCAAAAAAATTATCCTTGCAAGCGGGGCTTCGGAAAATGTGGTGCGTTTTAAAGGCTGGACAACGCCGGGGGTCATGGGTGCCGGAGCCGCACAAACCATGATTAATGTAAATCATATCAAGCCGGGGAATAAAATTGTAATGCTGGGAAGCGGCAATGTAGGACTCATTGTATCCTATCAGCTCATGCAGGCCGGCTGTGAGGTGGTCGCCCTGGTGGAGGCCGCACCGAAAATCGGAGGCTATGGTGTACATGCCGCCAAGATATGCAGGGCAGGTGTACCTATTTATATGAAGCATACGATTACAGAGGCAAGGGCCGGCGAGGACGGCTGTGTGGAAAGAGTAATCATAGCGGAGGTGGATGATAGCTTCCGGCCCATTCCCGGTACGGAAAAGGAAATTAAAGCCGATACAGTAACCCTTGCAGCCGGTTTGAAGCCTGTGACGGAGCTGGCAAAGCTGATGAACTGTGAGCTGACCTACAATGGAGTATTCGGGGGTTTTATTCCCTTGCATAATGAAAATATGGAAACCTCGGCGGAGGGGATCTATGTGGCAGGCGATGCTACAGGTGTAGAAGAAGCTAACACCGCGCTGGAGGAAGGGAGAATTGCCGGAATCGCATGTGCCGAAGCCCTTGGCTATATCCCGAAAGAGGAGGCGGCGGCAAGGAAGGCGGAGATATGGAGGCGGTTAGAGGCATTAAGACTTGGCCCCTTTGGTGAAAAGCGTCTGGCAGAAAAGGAAAATATATTAAAGGAATATCAGAAGAGGCTGGGTGCATCTGTCGCTGGTTAACCCGGAAAGGATGGTTGGAATGGCATTAATCAATACAGGATATATGGACTATGAAGAGCTGGCGGCCTGTCAGGTGCTTCCGGATGAAGTGCGTTATCGTAAAGGACCTGTGGCAGTCATTGAATGCATACAGGAAATTCCCTGCAATCCCTGTGAGGCAGCCTGTCAATTCCATGCAATTACAATCGGTGAGCCGATTACAAGACTGCCGGTACTTCAGGCGGAAAAATGTACCGGCTGTGGAGTTTGTGTGTCAAAGTGTCCGGGCCTTGCTATTTTTGTAATTAATAAAGCATATTCGAAGGAAAGTGCGACGGTTTCCTTTCCTTATGAATATGATCCGATACCGGTGCAGGGAATGGAAGTAAATGCGGTAAACCGTAAGGGAGAGTATGTCTGCGGTGCAAGGGTTATAAAGGTAATGAATCCAAAAAGCTTTGACCATACTCCCGTTGTGACCGTCGAAATACCGAAGGCGTATGCGGATGAGGTACGCGGGATCAAGAGATTGGCGAGGAGGTAGATTATGAACGGAGGTTATTTGGAAGACGATATGCTAGTATGCAGATGCGAGGAAGTAACCGTTGGCGAGATAAAAAGGGCAATTGCCGAGGGAGCAAGAGATATTACCGGTATTAAGCGAAGGGTCAGAGCAGGTATGGGACTCTGCCAGGGAAAAACCTGTGAGAAGCTTGTGGTGCAGATATTATGCACAGAACTGGGGATAACACCGAAGGAGGCGGGACACTCCTCGGCAAGACCGCCGGTCAGACCTGTTACATTTGGAGAATTAGCAGAGGGGGTAGTGGAATAATGGATGCATATGATGTAACCGTGATAGGTGCCGGAGCCATCGGAACCAGTGTTGCCTACCACCTGTGTGAAAAGGGCTATCGGGTGGCATTGATCGATAAGGGGGATATCGCCCACGGCTCCTCCAGCCATTGTGATGCGGTGGCATTAATTTGCGACAAGCAGCCGGGTATCGATACCGTTATGGGGCAGGCAAGTATCGATCTTTATAAGGAGCTGGCAGATAGATTCGAATATGATTTTGAATACGATCCCAAGGGCTGCCTCTATGTATGTGAAACGGCCGCGGAATATGAAGCGGCGGAAAAATATGTGAGGGAGCAGGTTGATCATGGCTTTGAAATGTGGATGGTATCGGCGAAGGAGCTGTGTGAAATGGAGCCGTATATCAGCAAGGACCTGGTGGGCGGTATCTATACCCCCGGTAAGGGTGCTATTGCCGTAAGCCCGTACAAGGTCTGCTTTGCCTTTGTCGAGGAGGCAAAGAAGCTGGGGCTTGAGGTTTATACCTATTGCAGCATCAAGAAAATTATTCTGGATGAGAAAACCAATGGGGTAAAAGGCATTGAGACGGACGGGGGGATGATATACACAGACCGGATTGTCAATTGTGCAGGAGCCTGGGCTCCCGAGATTGGGGCAATGGTCGGAATAGAGATTCCCATCCAGCCCAGAAAGGGAATGAATTTGGTCTCTGAGCAGACACAGAGAATCTGCAATCATAAAATATTGGAATTCGGCTACATGATGTCCAAATTTGACAGCATCAATTTTAAAAGAAATGTAAGTCCTTTGGTGGAGGAATTCAATGTGGCCTTTAATATTGAATATACCAAGGCCAATAATGTGCTCCTGGGAGGATACCGCGGCTTCAGGGGCTTCGATATCCGCTCCGAGGTAGAAGCCATGAAGGCGATAGCAGAAAGGGCAATGTGCTTTTTTCCCTGCCTTAAGGATATCAAATGCATCAGAAGCTACGCGGGGGTCCGTCCCTTTGTTAAGGATCATTTGCCGATTGTCTCGGATGTTGATTCGGTTCCGGGCTTCTATATAGCAGCAGGACATGAGGGGGACGGAATCTGCTTCTCCCCGATTACAGGTAAATTCATAGCTCAGATGATTGCCGGAGAAGAGACGGATTTTGACATCGGTAATCTGGACTATGCAAGATTTGTATCATAATGGAGGGCCTTTCATGCTTCAGAACAGACAATACGGATATATGACATCACAGAATAATAAGGCAGTGGTTAAAATGAGGAAGGGGCAGAATATTGCAGGCTTTCCCATCGGTATTATTTATATTGATGAGGTATATTATCCCATGATGCCCGGCAATATTGTCAACGGCTATACCTTTGATTTTCCGGTCCGGCTAAAGGCGGTGGAAGGACTTGACATTCCCAATCTGTTTGCTGCGGAAGATGAAGTGCTTACCCATATTCTAAGGGCCTGTCATCAGCTGCAGCGGGAGGGAGTGCGGGCAATCAGCGCTGCCTGCGGTTTTTTTGGCAATTACCAGAAGCAGGTTGCAGGGGCCATGGATATTCCGGTTGCAATATCCAGTCTGGTGCAGCTGCCATGGATAGCCTCTCTCATAAGGTCCGACCGGAAAATCGGTGTTTTAACAGCGGATCAGGCATCATTAACGGATCAATTATTATACAATTGCGGGATTACGGAGGAATTAAAGCAGAGGCTGATTATAAAGGATTTGCGCAGGGAACCGGAATTTTCATGTATCCTGGAAGGAAGGGGAGAATTTGATAACGGGGCAGTGGAGCGGGAGGTTGTGGGTAAGGCTTTGGAAATTGTAACAGAATATGAGGAGACCTCAGCAATCTTGCTGGAATGCAGTGATATGCCGCCCTATGCCCATGCAATTCAGGCTGCGGTGCAGCTGCCGGTATTTGATTTTACCACTTTAATCCGCTGGCTCCATACAGCGGTATGCCAAAAGCCCTATCAGGGCTTTATCTAATAGCTTAAACTACAAAGGAGCATCCCTATGCCTGCTGAAACTATCATAAACCTGATTATAAAAATATTTCTGATGATTGCCTTTGGCTATTTCTTAAAGAAGAGGCAGGTAATAACACCGGAT
This sequence comes from Bacillota bacterium, assembly GCA_023407175.1. The sequence goes on along the minus strand of JAEYMU010000057.1, from coordinate 233,868 downwards.
TTACAAAAAGGACTGACTAATTTACTGCTTAAGGCAATTCTGCCGGTGAGTGTACTGTCCTCCTCCAATGCGGAATTTACACCGGCAGCATCACAAAATATGCTTTATGCAGCGGCAATCGATGCGGGCTATTATATTGCGGCATTAATAGCCATGACTTTATTAAGCAAAATACTCCCCTTGAAAAAAGGCGCAAGGAATATTTTTGTCACAATGACTGTTTTTGCAAATACGGCCTTTATTGGTTTTCCCCTGGTAACCGAGCTGTACGGAGAGAAGGCTCTGATCTATGCGGTAATCTATAATATATTTTATCAGCTCATCTTTTTTACCTATGGTATCAGTATATTAAGCGGAAATATGAAATTCCAGTTCAAAGCAATTTATTTGAATCCGGTTACAATAGCATCCTTCCTTTCTATTGCGGTCTTTCTGTCACCCTTTCGTTTTCCCGCAGCAATTGCCTCCACTTTTAGCACCGTCGGAGGAATGACGGTTCCGATTTCCATGCTGATTATCGGTTGTAGTCTGGCAGATATTAAAATTCTACAAATCATGAGGGATTTCTATTCCTATCTGGTGTCGGCTCTTCGCCTTATCATTTTTCCAGTATGCCTTATGATCGTATTAAAAATCATGAAAATACCCTTCGAGGTAGCAGCAGTATGTGTAATCATGACAGCACTTCCCTCCGGTTCACTGAATGCCATCTATGCGGAGCAGTACCAGTGCGAGCCGGAATATGCGACAAGGACAGTGGTCCAGACCATGGCATTTATGATTGTTTCAATCCCGACGATTATCGTACTGATTAATCACTTCCTGCTGTAAAAAATATCGGTAAATATCTACTTACCCTGTGGCGCCGAGGACTCAAGCAGCTATAAATATTGACAAAAAAAGTTGAAAATTATATACTGGATAAAAGTGTGAATAGACCGGTCCCGGTGATATGCCCTGGATAGGAGCCTTTATGAAGAATGACGAAAACGGCTGTTCTTTATGCTTTTGGTTGACCAGTGAAAATATGTAAGGAGAGAAGGTATTCAAGGTGTCTGATTTGTTATACACATCGATATCGAGCGAAATCGAGAATAAAATCAAGACCGGTGTATACTCTGAAAACGAAAGGCTGCCATCAGAAAGAATTCTTGCTGAAAATTATGGCGTGAGTCGAACGGTAATCAGAGAGGCTTTAAAGGTATTGAATGAAAAGGGCTTTGTAAAGGTTATGACAGGCAGAGGAAATTTCATTACCATACCTAAGGAGCAGGATTTGATTGATAAATTTGAAACCGCAATTGATAACAGCGGCATTAATCAAAGTGATATTATCGAAGCGAGGGAAATTATTGAAAAAGCCATTGCGAGCCGTCTGATCAGCCGTGTACAGGAAGAGGAGATTATTAGACTTAAGGAAATCTACGCTGAGATGAACGATAATTTTTACAACAGTGAATACTATGCTCAGCTGGATGCCAAATTTCATCTTCAGCTGGCAAGCTGTACAAAAAATAATATACTCCGTATGATTACGGCAACCCTGAATAATGTCACGGACAGAAAAGTTATTTATAATGACATAGAAATTCGTAAAAGTGCGCATAAGGAGCATTTGGCCATCATTAATGCCATTGAGGAAAGAAATGAGCTTAAATTGGAGGAAGCAATTATACAGCATATTAATTGCTTCAAGGAACATACGAAAAAATAACGGATCAGGACAGGCATAAGATGAAGAAACAATGGATTTCATTAAAAAAAGCAGCTCCGGCTTTTATCATACTCGCGGGTATGCTGTGGGGGATTATCGGAATATTTATTCGGAGGCTGGAGGAGCTTGGCATACATTCCATGGAAATTGTAACAGTCAGACTAATTTTCACCGCGGCTGTAATGCTGGTATTTCTGGGGGTTTATGACCGTAAGCTGTTAAAAATCAGGCTAAGGGACAGCTGGTGCTTCCTTGGCACCGGAGTGTGCAGTATTGTATTCTTTAATTATTGTTATTTTAAAACCATTACCTTAACCTCCTTGTCGATTGCGGCGATTTTGTTATATACGGCACCCATGATTGTTATGCTGCTGTCCGTTCTGCTGTTTAAAGAAAAGCTGACAAAGGTAAAGTTCATTGCAATGATACTGGCCTTTGGGGGTTGCTGCCTTGTTACTGGGATTTTTCAAGGAAGTGCAAACATCAGCCTGCCGGGACTGCTTACCGGACTTGGCGCAGGTCTTGGCTATGCGCTTTACAGTATCTTCGGAAGATTTGCGCTGAATAAGGGGTATCATCCCCTTACTATTATGGCTTATACCTTTCTGTTTGGCAGTATCGGAGCGGCACCAATCACAAATCTGAAGCAGCTTGGAACTATTATAACTCACAATGCAGGTTTAAGCCTGTATTTACTGTTCTTTACGACTATTTCAACAATTCTTCCGTATTTATTCTATACGGTGGGGCTATCCTATGTAGAAAACAGCAGGGCCTCCATTATGGCCTCCATAGAGCCGGTCGTTGCTACCTGTATCGGAGTTCTTGTATTCCAGGAACGGCTTTCCCTTACGGGCCTCCTTGGCATATCCATGGTGGTAGGGGCGATCATTATTTTAAATAGAAAGACGGTAAGGCATTAAGGAAGCGGATGGTTTGACAAATGCAGGCTGTTGGCTTTTTGACGTTGGGAAATGATTTAAGCTATGTGTTTTGTGACAGATGGGAGCTTATTATGAAAAAATATATTCTCATTTTTATATTTGGTATCGCCGGGTCTATCTGCCGATACGGAATAGGACTTGCCGCTAACGGAGCCTTTCCCTGGGGGACTCTGACGGTTAATCTTGTTGGAAGCCTGCTGCTTCCCTTTATTTTTGTATGTCTTGCGGAAACCGGAGTATTCTCGAAGGATATGATTACCGTGATAGGGACAGGGTTTATTGGTGCCTTTACCACCTTCTCCGCATTTACCTTGGATAACATAAAGCTGTTTGAACAGGGGAAGCCGGAGACAGCTGTATTATACCTGCTTGCCAGCCTTGCGGGCGGTCTGTTTGCAGCGTATGCCGGTGTAAGGCTAAGCCTTGTTATGATAAGAAAATATTTAAAGAAAGCAGATGAGTAATGTTAGTTAATCTTTTACTGGTTGGCATTGGTGGAGGCATAGGTACCTTATTTAGAGCGCTGCTATCAAATTTAAGCAAGAAAATATGGCATGGGGATTATCCGGCTGCTACCTTTTTCATTAATATATCCGGCTCGTTTTTCCTTGGATTGCTGTTTCATTATCATAAAGATGATTATCTTATGCTTTTGTTTGGAACGGGTCTGATGGGCGGATATACGACCTTTTCTACCTTTAATTATGAGCTGATTTCTTTCATAAGGGATGGAAAGAGAAGGACCTTTCTCTTATATTATAGTATGTCCGTAGTCTGCGGTCTTGCTGCGGCTGCTCTTGGAGTATTTTTATAGTGATTCCAAATAGGAAAACATATCCAAAAGCATATATTTGATATTTATTTTACAAAAAATTAACGTTATCATGTGGGAAAACTCTTGAAAAAGCTGATAGAATGAAGAAAAACGAAAGAGGAAGACCTATATGAGTGACAGCAGAAGAGAAGCACTGGAATACATTATCAGCAATAAACAGATCAAAACTGTATTCCAGCCGATAATTTCATTAAAGGACGGAAGTATCCTGGGGCATGAGGCTTTAAGCCGGATTACCTGTGAAAGTGAAATCAGTGATACGGAGCTTTTATTTGCGGTCGCAGGCGAATACAACCGCTTATGGGACCTGGAGCTGCTTTGTCGGACGAAGGCCCTGGAGGCCGCCTATTTATTCATGATTCCTCCCTACAGCAAGATGCTGTTCATCAATGTGAACCCGAACATATTACATGACGCTAATTTTAAGAAGGGTCTTACTACAGACTTTTTAACAGAGTATCAGATAGAGCCGCAGAATATTATTTTTGAGATTACGGAAAGGAATGTAATTCTTGACATGGGCGGCTTCCTGTCAACCATCGATCATTACCGCAGCCAGAATTATAAAATAGCAATCGATGATGCAGGAGCAGGCTATTCAGGATTAAACCTGATCAGTGATGTCAATCCGAATTATATCAAGCTTGACATGAAGCTGATCCGTGACATAAACAAGGATAATCTGAAATATGCTCTGGTGAAGGGAATGGTTGAACTTTCCAAGGCCTCTGAAATCAGTTTGATTGCGGAGGGAATTGAAACAAAGGAAGAGCTGGATACCTTAATCGCTTTGGGGGTTCAATATGGGCAGGGATATTTTATTCAAAGACCCATGCCGCAGCTTGAGAATATCCGGAAGGAGGTGCTTCAGGCCATTATGGAGGCGCAGGATGCAAATCAAAAGGATACGGAGAACCGGTCATTTTCCGATATCAAGAGATTGTGTTCCTATACCGGTATTGTATCGCCAAACGTATCTGCAAAATATGTATATCAGATATTCAAACAGAATCCGGACTTTTTTGGCTTATGCATTATTGAGAATGAGGTTCCCCTCGGAATTATAACCAATGAAAAGCTTGCCCTGAAAATGAGCGGACACTATGGCTTTTCCCTGTATCAGAACAAGTCCATATCGGAGCTGATGGATAAAAATTTTCTGGCAGTGGACCACCAGACACCGATTACTACGGTGTCCTATCTTGCCATGTCGCGGCCGAGCCACTCCTTATACGATTTTATTGTGGTTACGGAGAATGGAAAGTATATCGGTACCGTCACCATCAAGGATTTGCTGACTAAAACCACGGAAATAGAGGTCAATAATGCGAAGCAGGTGAATCCCCTGTCGGGGCTTCCCGGTAATACAATTGTAGAACAAAAGCTTGATTTTTGTATCAAGGCAAAGAATAATTATAGCATCGCATACATTGATATTGACAATTTCAAGGCCTATAATGATGTATACGGCTTTGAGAGTGGAGACCTGGTTATAAAGATGCTGTCGGAGCTGTTGAAAAGCATGATACCGGAGGAGGATTTCATCGGTCACATCGGAGGTGACGATTTTACAGCGATCATCAAGGGCTGTGTGGACGAGCGGTATTTTGCAGAGATTGAAAATCAGTTTAAGATGAATGTGCTGGCCTTTTATCATCCGGTCGATATTAAGAAGGGTTATATTACAACCACAAACCGCAGGGGAGATATTGAGCAGTTCCCCTTTCTGACCGTAACAACCGTAGTGATCAGCAATCATTATCAGGAATTTAAGGATATCTATGAGCTGACAAAGCTGCTTGCCAAGTGGAAGAGGGAGAAAAAGCAGAAAAAACAGCTTCCGATTGATATTGGATAAATAAGAAGCATTGTTATAAAATCAAAGGGGATATTGTGTTCATCAGGAGGGAGGAACCTCCTTTTTTTATGGAATAGAATATAGCATTTGTTTTCATAATATTTTTGAAATTTACATTTATTTCATTTTATAAATTTTCTTTCATTTCGTCAATTTCTTTGAAAAATCGATTCTTTGAAAAGACGATTTCTTTGAAAAATTCTATTGACATTAACGTTGCGTAAAGGTATAGACTTAAGCCTGTAAGGAGGTGAAGATATGGAATACACTATTTTAAAGCTTGCAAAATTGGCTAATATCAGTACCAGAACACTTCGGTATTATGATGAAATTGGGATACTCAAGCCGGCGAGGATCAATTCATCAGGCTACAGGATATATAGCGGGAAGGAAGTGGATCTGCTGCAGCAGATTATGTTTTACCGCGAGATGGGAGTGGGTCTGGATACCATCAAGGAAATTATCACAAGGTCAGCCTTTGATGAGATGAAGGCCTTGCAGGAGCATTTATCGAACCTCCTGAAGCAAAAGCAGCAATTGGAGCTTCTGATTGCGAATGTTGAGAAAACAATTGAAGTTAAGAAAGGATTGACAAAGATGAGTGATAAAGAAAAATTCGAGGGCTTTAAGCAAAAGCTGGTAGAAGAGAACGAGAATAAATATGGAAGTGAAATCAGGGAGAAATACGGTGAGGATGTGGTGAAGCAATCAAATCAAAAGTTTTTGAAGCTCTCCAAGGAAGAATATGACCGCTTTGAGAAGCTGGGGCAGGAGGTGTTGGATACACTGGAGCAGGCATTTAAAACCGGTGATCCTGCCGGTGAGCTTGCACAAAAGACTGCACAGCTTCACAGAGAATGGCTTTCCTTTACCTGGAATAGCTACAGCAAGGAGGCTCATGCCGGACTTGCCAATATGTATGTGGAGGATGAACGTTTTACTGCTTATTATGATAAGAAGCAGCCGGGACTTGCCCGCTTTCTAAGGGATGCTGTCCTAATCTATACAGGAATGAAAGCATAGTGAGAATTGGCTTTGAGATTTATGCCAGCATGGGTTGCCTCCGGAACCGGAGCTGACCTTTTATAATGGAACAAAGTCTCAGCCTGCTGACACTTTCGCGCCCGAGCGGATTGCGTAGCAATATCTTCCTTGCCGCGAGGTGCGCATCCTGCACGGAGTGCTTTTTCCTTTATAGGACGCAATTTCCTATAAAGGAAAAAATCCCCCTGACTGGTGATTAATTACACGGTCAGGGGGATTGCTATTTTGTTTGTTACTATATTTTTTTCTTCCTGGAAGATCGTGAAAATAACTTTATAATTTCGTTGATAAGGAGGGGCATTAAGGCTAAAATCAGGACCACATCCCAATCATGCAGGCTTAAATTATGAACTCCGAAGGCCTCGGCCAGGAAGGGGATTGTTATTACTACGAGCTGGAGCACAATACCGGCCAATATGGCAAGTATCAGAAACCGGTTGGAAAACAAACCGATTTTAAATATGGATTTGTCGGCGCTTCTCATAGACAGGGAATAGAAAAGCTGGGAAGCGGCAAGTACGACAAAGGCCATAGTTCTTGCATAGGTTAGGGCTTCCTCGGAAGCATCGACAGTACCCAGACGGTAACCGTGCTCCCATAAACCGTAATAATATGCTCCAAGGGTAAAGAGTCCGATGAAAACACCACCGATAACAGCGCGGATACCGGAGCCGTGGGAGAAGAAGCTTTCCCTGGGATTTCTTGGCTTCTGCTTCATGACATCATGATCTCCGGGGTCAACACCGAGAGCAATGGCAGGCAGGGAATCCGTAATCAAATTCACCCAGAGTATCTGGGTGGCAAGCAAGGGCACCGGCCAGTTAAGCAGTATGGAAATCAGGATGGTGATTACCTCACCCAGGTTACAGGACAACAGGAAGATGACGGCCTTTTTAATATTATTATAAATATTGCGGCCTTCTTCAATTGCATGTACAATTGTGGTAAAGTTGTCATCCGTTAATATCATATCACTGGCACCCTTTGCAACATCTGTGCCGGTAATGCCCATGGCAACGCCGATATCGGCATACTTTAAGGAGGGAGCGTCATTGACGCCGTCTCCGGTCATGGATACAATATTACCCTTTGCCTTGAAGGCTCTTACGATTTTCACCTTATGCTCTGGAGAAACTCTGGCAAATACCCTGTAATGATTGATTTTCTCCGCGAAGACTTCGTCCGATAATTCATCAATCTGCGCTCCTGTGATGCTTTGATCGGGAGAATCTGCAATTCCGAGCTCCCTTGCGATCGCCACGGCAGTATTTTTGTGATCTCCTGTAATCATAATTGGACGGATACCCGCCAGCTTGGCCTCGTGGATGGAGGCTCTTACCTCCGTTCTGGGAGGATCGATCATTCCGACCAGACCAATGATAGTAAGGTCTTGCTCCATTTCATCGGGACTTAGCAGACGATCGGTATTCTTATAAGCGGCACCAAGTACACGAAGGGCTGAATCGGACATTTCTTCCGTGACACGAAGGTAGTCTGCCTTCAGATGCTCGGTTAAGGGAACAATCTCACCGTTGACTAATGCTGTAGAAGAGATTTTCAGCAGGTTATCAATAGCCCCCTTGGTATGAACACGGTAGCCGTTTCCCTCCACATTCAGGGTCGACATGAGCTTTCGATCTGAATCAAAGGGATTTTCCCCTACTCTTTGATGTGCCTCATTCAAGGCGGCCCGAGTAAGGCCGAATTTATCGCCCAGAACAATCAGCGCTATTTCTGTGGGGTCACCGGTTCCTTGTCCGTTTTCATAGGTTGCATCGGAACAGAGGATAAGGGTTTTGATTAACTCGGCTTCGTCGGGTGTAGCTGAAAGCTCGGAGGCTGTACCGGGAATTTCGGTGGAATGCTTATGAGTATATTGTCTTACAACCGTCATTTTGTTCTGGGTAAGGGTACCGGTTTTATCAGAGCAGATGATATTGACGCAGCCCAGGGTCTCAACAGCGGGAAGCTTCTTTACGATGGCGTTAATCTTTGACATCTTCGTTACACCAAGGGCCAGAACGATGGCAACGATGGCGGCAAGGCCCTCAGGAATAGCAGCAACGGCAAGGCTGATGGCAGTCAGAAACATTTCAAATAAATCACGTCTTTGAATCAGAGCAATCAGGAAAATCAGGACGCAGATGCCGATTGCGAGAAAACCAAGAATACGTCCCAGTTCATCCAGCCTTTTTTGCAGAGGGGTCATTTCATTGTCATCGGAGTCAAGTATCTTCGCTATTTTTCCGATTTCCGTATCCATTGCGGTAGCTACAACGACACCTTCCCCGCGCCCGTAAGTAACCAGTGTGGACATGAAGGCCATATTTGCCTTATCCCCGATAGGAGTCTTGGAGTCCGTAAAAATGGAGGCGGCATCCTTGCTGGAAGGAAGGGATTCCCCGGTAAGAGCAGATTCTTCAATCTGAAGATTGGCTGTTTCGATTAACCGCAGATCAGCCGGGACAAACCGTCCGGCATCGAGGATTACGATATCTCCGGGTACAACCTCCGAAGAATTGATTTCGACGGTTTTTCCGTCGCGGCGGACTAAGGATTTTGGAGTCGTCATTTTCTGGAGAGCTTCTACGGCCTTTTCCGCTTTAGCCTCCTGAATGACACCGATCACCGCATTAAGAATAACAACCAGAAGAATGATGATGGAATCGGCGTATTCCCGAATAGCGAAGGTTATAACCGCCGCTGCCAGCAATACATAGATAAGCATATCCTTCAGTTGTGAGAAAAAAAGGGCCAGGATGCTTTTCTTCGGCTTACCCTTTAATGCATTCGGTCCGTATTGTTCGTATCTTTGTTTTACTTCTTCGGTTGATAAACCGAGCGCAGGCTTCACGTTCATTTCCTGCAGGATGTCTTCCCTGGATTTTGAAAACCACATGTCTTTTGCACCTCTTTCTTTGAATATAGTTGCTAATAATGAATTACTTTATTCGTTTCTTATTCATAAAGTAAATTCAGTTTTAGCGGGCAGAAACTGATTTTTGGGATGCATCGGATATAATCCAATGTTATATTTATACCATAATTATGCTTTCTTTACATTAGAATTCCATGAGAAAATTAATTTTTTTCCAATAACAGCCTCAGCATTTGACAGGCAAAAAATAAATATAGTAAAATAAATGTATTGACTGTTACTTTTTTTCCAAAACGGAACATACTTTGTTAATGAGAAAGGTCTGGTAGGCAGATGGTTTATATTAAACGATTGTTAGATAATATAGGTGTGGATCAGAGGGTGATAGTGAGCTTATCCTATGTCATCCTGGTTATACTGATCGTTATTTTATGTATTTTGGTACAGCTGATTACGAAAAAAGTAATTTTAAAAATATTCGAAAAGCTGGTTCGCAAAAACAAATTCAAGTGGGATAATATCATGCTGGAAAAAGGCTTGTTTGCAAGGCTTACCAATATTCTTCCCGGCATTATCATCTATATTTGCGCGCCTGCATTTTTGGATTCTTTTGTGATTACGGTACTTCAGCGCGGTGCGGTTATTTATGTTTTATTTGCTCTGATTTTTATTACGAACTCTCTGTTGGATGCGGTGAATGAAATATATAAGACCTATCCGATATCGAAGGTCCGGCCGATTAAGGGACTCTTGCAGGTTGTCAAAATTATATTTTATATTATTATCGGAATTGTTATCATCGGCATCCTGATGAATCAAAATCCGTTTCTTATGTTAGGCGGAATTGGTGCGGTAGCGGCCGTATTTTCCTTCGTATTCAAGGATTCGATTTTGGGCTTTATCGCGGGCATCCAATTGACCTCCAATGACATGCTGCGGATTGGGGACTGGATTGAAATGCAAAAATACGGTGCTGACGGTGAAGTGGTGGATATTACACTTAATACAGTGAAGATACAGAATTTTGATAAAACAATCGTATCGCTTCCTGCTTACGCACTGGTTTCGGATTCCTTTAAAAACTGGAGGGGAATGACCGAATTTGGGGGCAGAAGAATTAAACGTTCGGTGTATGTTGATATGAACAGCATTGTATTCTGTACCTCTGAAATGCTGGAAAAATATAAAAAATTCAATTATCTGAAGGATTATATCACCGAAAAGGAAAAGGAAATAAAACTATATAATGAGCAGCACAATCCGGAGGAAAAGCTTCGGTTTAACGGAAGATATCTGACGAATATAGGTACTTTTCGTATTTATATTCAATTCTATCTTAAAAATCATCCCAGGCTTATGAAGAAAATGCCGCTTATGGTCCGCCAGCTGGAGCCTAAGGAGAATGGGCTTCCTCTGGAGATTTATGTATTTACGGATGTAACTGACTGGGAAATCTACGAAACAATACAGGCGGACATCTTTGATCATATCTTTTCCATTGCAGAGGAATTTGATATCCGCATCTTCCAAAATCCTACCGGCTATGATATGCGCCTAATCGGCCCGGGAAAAGGGGAAGAGCCGTTATCGGATTAATGATACAACCTCGCTTCTTATAAAAATCAAATACCGGAACGTGCGCCCGCCGGGCGCACTATGATAAAAGCAGGGATAAATCAGTATCCCTGCTTCTACCATCTGGTGTCTCATTTCTTTTTCATGCAATATTCAATTTGACAGTGAGATATTGCTTCATCAATTCACCTAAGTTTCTTTTTTAAACTGAGGAATAACCAAAGCTTTCAAATAAACTAATTAAACTGTCCAAAGCTACCATCTCCCAATCATACAAGAAGCTTGCAGTCTGTAATTCTGAGACGAAATCACAAACCATCTATTCTTTTATTATTTACAAGTGAATTCATTTGAGTGAATTCATCCTGTAATTTTATGATGAATTCATTTTACTGAGTCCATCATTTTTAGATACGACAGGACTTACAAATCAGAGTATATTCATATTCAAATAGTTAAGTGCTCTCGTCGTATCTGTTATTATTATGTCTCGACCCGAAATTAATATACTGGAAATATATGATAAAAGGCAGAGAATATGCGGCAGAAAATCCTTATAATTTGTATATTTTAACCTATGTAGAAAACGTTTAAGTTGATTTTCGTAATTTTATCAAAAAAAAGCTTGCATTATTTTTCGAAAAGGTTTAAGATAACAATTGTAAGATAACAGCAATTATTCTAGTTTGATAAATAAATAGCTGGTTGTTATGTGTAAAATTACTTAAGGTAGCTTGAATATATCGGCATAAATAATATAAAATGATTAAATTATTACAAATGGTTGTATAATTTGCTTAATTAAAACGACAGAAAACGATTAAGTGAAAAAATGCGAAATAATGCATATAATAAGGGAGCATTAGTGTGGTTTCGATAAGGGATGTTTCGATCAGATGTGGAGTTTCGGTTGCTACGGTAAGTAAGGCGTTGAATGATCATAGTGATATCGCCGTAGCCACCAAGGAAAACGTAAGAAGAGTTGCAAAAGAAATGGGCTACTTCCCGAATTCTTCTGCGAGAGCTTTAAAGACGAACCGTACATATAATTTGGGTGTTTTATTTGTGGATGAAGCGCAAAGCGGCTTGACCCACGAATATTTTGCCAACGTGCTGGACAGCTTTAAAGTGGAAGCGGAAAAAAGCGGTTATGATATAACCTTTATAAGTAAGCATACGGGACACAAGAATATGTCCTATTATGAACACAGTAAGTACCGCGGAGTCGACGGAGTAGTGATTGCATGTATTGATTTTTCAGATCCCGGAGTAACGGAGTTAATCCATGGGGAGCTGCCGGTTGTAACAATTGATCATGTGTTTGATAACCGAACCGCCATAATTTCAGACAATATAAAGGGCATCAGGGAGCTGATCACCTATTTGTATGAAATGGGACACAGGAAAATAGCCTTTATTCATGGGGCGGATTCTTCTGTTACCCAGAACCGGGTCGGAAGCTTTTACAGAACCCTTGGGGAATTGGGTATCAATGTCCCGGACGATTATGTAAAAAGCGGTATCTATCATGATCCTGATACTACGGCAAGGCTAACCAGAGAGCTTCTGCTATTGAAGGATCGACCCACCTGTATTATGTTTCCGGATGATTTTTCCTGTATCGGCGGTATTAACGCGATAAAGGAACAGGGACTTCGCATTCCGGAGGACATATCCATTATTGGATATGACGGCATTTTACTGTCACAGATGCTTGATCCGAAACTTACTACTCTGCAACAGGATACCAAGGCCTTGGGGAGAAGCGCCGCGGAAAAATTGATTACTTTGATTGAAAATCCAAAGGCATCAATTATCGAAAGAGTAGTGATCGACGGTGAGGTACTGAAGGGGAATTCGGTACGCAATCTTAACAAAAGGTAACCATAAGGGAGACCGGAACAAAAGCAGGAGAAAGGAAGAGGTCAAGGGGAAAACTTATGATTATGGCAGAATGATGTAATGGAGTTTTTGCAAAGGGCAATCAATGAATCGGCATATTGCGGTAATTGTTTTAAAGATGATGGGGAGTCTTAACATATAATGTACCGGATATGGATGGTGAGAGATTGCCGCTACAATAGTCTTTCGAATAGACCATATGTATTTGTATTAAAAAAAGTAAATATTGCCGGATTATAGGTACCCTACAATCCAATTAACTTGTAAGGAGGAAAGATAATGAAGGATTTTTTGCGTAACACGTGGAAGCATAGAGCGCATCTGATCATGTGTATTCCGGCGATTCTTGTGTTGTTCCTTTTCAGTTATATGCCAATGGCAGGCCTGGTAATGGCATTTAAGGAATTTGACTACGGTGCAGGTATCTGGAAGAGTCCCTGGATCGGGCTGGATAATTTTAAGTTTTTGCTTACTTCGGGCAAGACCTTCTGGAGAATGACATCAAATACGTTAATGTATTATGTGATATTTACAGTACTCGGTACAATCTTGAATATCGTAATAGCAATTGCAATTGACCAGCTGGTATTTAAGCGTGTGGGAAAAGCGTTCCAGAGTATTATGATCATTCCTGTATTTATATCCTATGCAGCTGTACAGTTTATTGTATATGCATTTTTCAGCAATAACGGAATGATCAATAATATATTCCAGTTCTTTGGAGCTGATGCGGTGCGTTGGTATACGGATGCAAAATCCTGGCCGGTTATATTAACAATTGTAAGAATATGGAACAGTGTCGGATACGGATCAGTTCTTTATATGGCTGTTCTGGCCGGCATCGACCAGCAGTTATATGAGGCGGCACAGATTGACGGTGCCAATAAGAGAAAACAGATTTTCAATATCACATTACCTTCGCTTATCCCGATGATCACAATCATGCTTTTGCTTAGTGTCGGCGGTATTATGCGTTCGGATACCGGTTTATTCTATCAGGTAACAAGAAACAGCGGTATTTTGTATTCAACAACCCAGGTTATTGATTCTTATGTTCTGAATGCAATCCTTACAACACCCAATTGGGGATTTACAGCCGCGGCAACATTTTATCAGTCGATTGTCGGCTTGGTGCTGATACTGGTTGCCAATGGTATTGTACGTAAGGCGGCACCGGAAAATTCATTATTTTAAATTGGAAAACTGGAGGAATGAATATGAGTACTTTAGCAGCTACCGGTGCGAATGAAAATAAAATAATAATAAAGAAGAAAAAGAAAAAAACCGGAATAGGGCAGTATATATTAGCGGCACTTCTTGGACTTTATACCTTGTTTTGCCTGTTACCGATTATATTGGTTTTTGTAATAGCTTTCACGGATGATAAGAGTATTGCTTCCAATGGCTTTAGCTATTTTCCGGAGAAATGGTCCCTAAAGGGCTTTGAATATGTACTGAAATACGGAAATCAGCTTTTTGTATCCTATGGTGTTACGATCTTCATTACTGTAGTAGGAACGGTTCTGGGGCTTCTGATCATGAGCCTGTTTGCCTTTGCACTTAGCAGAAGGGATTTTCGTATAAGAAAGTTTTTGTCAATCTATTTAATGATACCGATGCTTTTTTCCGGCGGTCAGCTCGCCAGCTATCTGGTATTTACAACGATGTATCATATGAAGGACAGTATCTGGCTGCTCGTTCTGCCGCTGACTGTTTCTACCATGAATGTTATTATTTTGCGAACCTATATTCAAACCAGCATTCCTGATGAGCTGATGGATTCTGCTCGAATTGACGGTGCCGGAGAATACAGGGCCTTCTTCCAGATTGTTCTGCCGCTTATGAAGCCTGTACTTGCATCCGTGGGCTTTATGATGGCAACAGCCTTCTGGAATGACTGGCAGAATGCATTGCTTTATATTACGAGTGCAGATAAGATACCGTTACAGCTGCTTTTGGTCCGTATCCAGAGAAATATAGAGTTTTTACTTAATAATAAAAATATTTCGAGTGCGGCATTGATAGCGATGCAGGGTGGTATACCGGAATATTCATCTACAATGGCTACGGTTATTACGGTTATCGGTCCTATTATGGTAGCATATCCGTTCTTCCAGAAGTATTTTATAAAGGGACTTACGGTTGGTTCGGTTAAGGGTTGATATTCATGATGCTTTATGCATCTTGAAATATAATATTTTAAGGGAGGATTAAAAATGTTAAAAATTAAGAAATGGGGTAAGAAATTCCTTGCAGTATCCTTAGCGCTTGTGATGTTTACAGCAGTTGGATGCGGTACGAAGAAGGATGGTGACAGCAACACAACACCTACACCCGGAAGCGGTAGCGAAGTTAATAACGATACAGATGCTAATTCCGGTGAGAAGGTTACTATTGCTATTTACAGACCGTCCTTTAACATCGCCGCTCCGGATACCGATGAGGTAAAGAAGGTACAGGATGCCATCAATGATTATATTGGCGATAAGATCAATGTTCAGGTTGAACTGAACGACATCGGCAGCGGTGAGTACACTGACAAGTGTAATCTTGCTCTTGGTGCAGGGGAAGTTGATCTTTTCTTTACAGCAAACTGGATGCAGACAATCAAGACCGATGATGTTGTAAAGCAGAACGCTGTTTATGACCTTACCGAATTACTTCCGCAGTATGATATTTACACTGCAATTCCTGATTGGGTATGGCCGGCATCATCCTTTGACGGAAAGAACTATTTTATCCCTTGCTACAAAGAGTCGGCAGAAGGCTATAATCTGATGTTCCGCAAGGATTTAATCGACAAGTATAACTGGGATTTATCAACAGTAAAGAGCCTGAAGGATATCGAGCCCATGTTGGCAGATTGTAAGTCAGAAGGTCTGAAGTATCCTTACTTATCACAAAAGACAGCTATGTTCTACAGATATTATCTGGATAAATATGATTTCTTCAGCGGCGACAGCTTTATCGCAGTTGACAAGGATGCGGATGCAGTTGTTGACACCGTAACCTCCGCAGAATACAAGGAATTCGCTTCTTTAATGGGTGACTGGGCTGATAAGGGTTACTTAAGCGAGGATGACCTTACAAAGACAACCACCGATACAACGATCCAAACAGCTGACTGGGGTATCTCCTGGTGGACAGATGTTCCGAATAATGAGGAAGCTGATACACGTTACAGCCGTGAAGTTGAGATGGCTAAGATTACAAAGAATTGGGTTATGTCCAATACAACCTTAGGTTCCTGCTATGCAATCAGCTCTAATTCTTCCGAAGCAGAAGCTATTGCAGCACTTAAGTTCTTAAGCCTGTTATATACAGATCAGAGCCTTGCTGACCTTTATACCTTCGGTATTGAAGGAACAGATTATACTAAGGCTGATGACGGCACAGTTACAAAAACTGATGCAGGTAAATACAATCACAGTGCTTGGGAGTCAACTACTGTAACAATTCTTTCTCTTGAAACAGGTGAGCCTTCCAATAAGGTTGAGTTATACAGCCAGTTCAATGACAACGCAGAGAGTTCCGTTGCAGCAGGTTTCAGATTTGACAAATCATCTGTAGATGCAGAATATGCAGCTTGTGTACAGGTATTTAACGAGTTTGGCTTTGCTCTTGAAAACGGCGGATATTCACCGGATGATGTAGATGCAGCAATTGCAGATTATCAGGCAGCACTGGATGATGCAGGATATCAGAAGGTTCTTACAGAGGCTCAGAAGCAGTATGATGCTTGGAAGGCTGTAAGATAATTAACTACCATTAAATAATCATTGAGTTAACCAAATATGGTATGGTCAGTTAAAAGATCGTAAATCGGCTCAATGTCAGGTAATGGGGTGTGATTCATCAGAATCATACCCCATTCCTATTCGTAAAATATTATTGTTAATTTGCTAAAATAAAAACAACTTCTAATGCGATTGTATTGTGAAAATGCTTAAAAAAATAAATTAAAATATGAATTTTTTGTAGTTTTTATATGAATTTTAAGGTATAATTAATACAAAAATAATACTCATTTTGATAAAACTCATATCTACTGATTTTGAAGCTGCCCTGTCACGGTATTATGATGATCAGAAAAAATGTAGTTTCCGAGAGCACTCATATGAGAGGAGATAAAATTATGAAATTACGAAAGCGGTATCAGGAAAAAAAACCTGCAGGTACATCAAAAAAGCTTTCTGATGCATCAAAAAAGTATTCAGATACATCAAAAAAGCTTCCGACTGTCCCGTTGATCACTACCATTCGTTTTAAATTGATCCTGTCTTTTTTGGTACCGGTTGCATTTATTATTTTTTTGGGAGTAGTATCCTATCAAAAGGCAGCGGAAGGCTTAAGAAACAGTTATGAGCATTCGACCATACAGACAATGAACATGACAAGCGAATACCTCCGGTTGGGTATTAAAGGGGTGGAGGCGCTTTCCACGCAGTACCAGAGTGATGACTCGATTAAGAATTATTTTATAGGTATTAAAAAGAATGATACAGCGGCATACAGTAACACCCGCAGGAATATTCAAAATTCTTTTACAACAAAGAAAGCGACGGATGATTTTATATCAGATATCTCAATTTTATCGGATAAGGATATTTCGATCACTACAATTGGGAAGATCGAGAATAATATTGTAGCAGGCTTTTATGAGACAGAGACAGCCAAGTCTGTAAAAGGCGCAATTAGTATGGTTTGGGTTGGGAGAGAGGAATATTTGGATGAAAAGCTGGGGGTTGGTCCGGAAAGTTATTCTTTAAGGCTGATCCGCAGTATAACAGAGGCAAATGCCCTGATTGTTATTGATATTGATTATAAGGTGGTAAAGGATATTCTTACGGATGTAGAGCTGGATGAAGCAGGCACTATCGGCTTTGTAACCGCAGAGGGGAAGGAAATCATCTGTGGGGCTATGGAAGATAAATCGGAGCAGGTTTTTTCCGGACAGAATTTTTACAAGGAGGCGATAGCTTCTGCGGCGGATAGCGGTTCTGATTATGTTGATTATCAGGGAGAACGACAGCTGTTTTTGTATTCAAAGGTTGCGAATACAGGAGCTATGGTCTGTGCCATCGTACCAAACAGCAGTATTATAAAGCAGGCAGATACGATACGGGATATCACTTTTATTATTGTAATCATTGCCTGTCTGATCGCTATCGTGATTGCTGCATTGATTTCCGGAGGCATCAGCAAAATTATAAGGTATATTATTACGAAATTACAGAAGGCTTCCAACGGTGATCTTACGATACATCTTAGTACGAAGCGGCGGGATGAATTCCTGATACTGATCCATGAAATTAATGCTACCTTCGCCAACATGAAGAAATTGGCAGGTCAGGTAAAGGAGTTAAGTGTTGAAGTATCAGAGGCCTCAGTCAATGTAGAGACAACTTCCGGCTCCTTTGTCAAAGCCACCGGAGACATATCCCGTGCAATGAGTGAGATAGAACAGGGTATTTTACAGCAGGCAGGAGATGCACAGGAATGCTTGAAGCAGATGGATAGCCTCTCAGGCAGAATAACTTTGTTAAGCGATAATACAAGCAATATCAATACGATTACCGAGGATACCAGGCAGAGCATTCATGCAGGAACTATAACAACAGGCAGACTAAATGAGCAGACAGGAGCAACAAAGCAGATTACCGCTGCCATAGTGAAGGAAATCGAAAGTCTGGCCGATAAATCAAAATCCATTGATTCTATTATTAATGTAATTGATGATATTTCGAATAAGACAAACCTGCTTTCCTTAAATGCTTCCATTGAGGCAGCAAGAGCAGGAGCAGCAGGAAAAGGCTTTGGGGTTGTGGCAAGTGAAATAGGCCATCTTGCAGATCAGACGCGAGCCTCTGTACATGATATTAAAAGTATCATAAACAGCATTCACGAAAATACGGGAAATGCCGTAGAGACAGCCGCAAGAGCAGAGGACATTATGGCACAGCAGGAAGATGCTGTTAAGAACACGATAGAATCCTACCGTAATATTAATGCAAGTGTGGATCAGCTTGTAAATCATATAAAGAATATCTCAGATAATGTGTCTAACATAGAGGAGGCAAGAATAAGCACTCTGGGAGCGATAGAAAACATATCAGCGGTACTCGAAGAAATGGCTGCTTCCATCAACAATGTTAATCAAACCTCTGAAAATCAGATGGTTGCGGTAGAGACACTGGATCGCTGGGCAAGTAACCTGAATAAAAATGCAGAGCAGCTTGTGACGGCTGTGAAGGCCTTTCTGGTATAATTGTTGGAATGGTTTGTCCGCGACCATGTTAAGTCGGAATGGATTTCTGTAACAAGAATAATAAAAACCTTGCTGATTTTCATAAGAAGGTCAGTAAGGTTTTTTTGATGTGAAAAGCTGTTTATGAGCTTATCCGGAATATACAAAATTATTTTATTAAACGTAGTTGCGTAGGGGGCATGCTTTTGCAAAGGCATGCCCTTGACTGTTGCAATCCATTAATATTCTATAGCAAGTAATGTAGTAATAAATACCATGTAAAATAGATAAATGTACCACGACATATTGACAATGTTTCTTTATCTGGCTATAATAATATTAACCGGTGGCGACATCGGATTATTTTGAACAAATAGTTTGATTATCAAAATATATTTTAACAGAGTAAGTATTGATTATGATTACCAGGATAAGGAGATAAGAAGTATGATGATGAAACCATTGATTATCGGTGACCTTGTGGCAAAAATTCCAATTATTCAGGGAGGAATGGGAGTAGGTGTCAGCAGATCAAGGTTGGCGGGAGCGGTTGCCAGAGAAGGAGGAATTGGCATTATTTCGACTGCCCAGATTGGCTATGACGAGCCGGATTTTAATAAGCACCAGATTGAAACAAATCTGATGGCAATTAAAAAGCATCTGAAACTTGCCAAGGAGGCTGCAATGGGTGGTATTGTCGGTGTTAATATTATGGTGGCAACGAAGCAATTTGACCGGTATGTGAAGGCGGCCTGTGAGGGCGGCGCCGATGTAATAATCTCGGGGGCCGGCTTGCCCGTATCCCTTCCTGAGCTTGTGAAGGGCTTTAAAACCAAGATTGCTCCCATTGTGTCAAGTATTAAGGCTGCTTCGGTGATTCTTAAGATGTGGGATAAAAAATTTAAGACTACGGCGGATTTTATAGTAATCGAGGGACCTCGGGCGGGAGGACATCTTGGCTTTAGCAAGGAACAGCTCGATCACCTGGAGGAGCTGGATTATGATACGGAGATAAAAGGAATTATTGAATGTAAGAAGGAATTTGAAGATAAATATCATAGACCGATTCCAGTTGTAATTGCCGGCGGCATTTTTGACAGAGAGGACATAAAGCATGCGATAGAGCTGGGAGCCGACGGCGTTCAGATTGCGACACGTTTTGTTGTAACAGAGGAATGTGATGCAAGCCAGGAATATAAGAATGCCTATCTTAATGCAAAAGAAGAGGATGTAAAAATTGTCATCAGTCCGGTAGGAATGCCGGGTCGTGCAATTATGAATTCCTTTCTAAAAAGCATGGACGGCAAACGGATTGCCGTAACCAAATGCTTTAATTGCCTGGAGCACTGCAATCCGAAGGATACCCCCTACTGCATCACCAAAGCACTGATCAATGCGGTGGAAGGAAATCTGGAGGAAGGTCTGATATTTTGCGGGGATAATGTACACAGGCTGAATAAAATGACTACGGTAAAGGAATTGCTGGAGGAGTTATTGGTGTAAATGCAGATATTCAGTATCCTGAAGAATATAAAAACAGCTGACAGGCTGGTCGGATGTGTTTGTGATCCGACCAGTTTTTTGAATGTGCGGTACTAATAATAGATTTGCTTCCTTCCCATAAGAGTTTCGTTCACAGTTTCACTGGACCATCGAATGGCCCCCTCCGTATCCCGCTCTTCAATAAATTTAAGAAGCGTGCACGTATTGGTATAAAGCTCATCCTTTCCATGCAGAATACAAAAGCGTTCCCAGAGGCCAAGAACAACCTCACGAAAGGAATAATAAATTAAAGGCATAAGCATATTGCCGGATAAAACAGCAAGCTCATGATGAAAATCAAAGGCTTTTTCACTGGCCTCCTTGCAGGTGGAGGCTTTGGCAATTCCCAGCACATGCTTTTGAAGAATATCAAGATCCTCCGGCTTTAATTGGGGAATGATAAGCCGGATGGACAATTCGCTTAAGGCCTGACGTATCTCCAGAATGGAACGAATCTCCTCTGATCTTAAGACTCCCCGGTTATAATTAATGATCGATATTAAAGTTTCCAAAGTTCCTGTACGTCTGTAATCAGCAACAAAGGTTCCGATACGCGGCTTGATCGAAAGAAAACCCTTTCTGGACAGCTCAAGAATTCCGCTGTTAACAACACCTCGGCTTACCTGCATCAATTCTGCAATTTCCCGTTCGGAAGGTAGCTTTTCCCCGACCGCAAGCCTTCCCG
The DNA here is from genome assembly GCA_023407175.1 of Bacillota bacterium. Next base: position 212,644 of record JAEYMU010000057.1, on the reverse strand, counting down.
ATAAAATCATACTTTCCAGTTCCTGGATAAACATTTCTTTTAATGACGGAGCAGAAAGCCTCGTAAATTCCATATAATATTCCTCCTTGCATTTTTACATTGAACATCAGTCAAGCCATGCATACGCTCTGTAGCCACAGAGGTCAATTGACACTGGTACAACCAGATACCACATCTAGATTATATTGTATTAACTGCTTAAAAGCAACCCTGTTCTTCTGGATAAAACGCTGAATAATGCCTGTAATGTTGACTTTTTGCCGAAACAATGGATAATAGAATTATAGATACCTGGTATGACCAGATTAACCTGAAACATGCTGCGGCGTACCGAAGCTGAAAGGAGCGGACAATGAAGGAATTTAAAATACTTGAGATCAAGCAGGGTGTCTTTGAGGACAATAACCGGCAGGCCGATGCCCTGAGGGGAGAATTAAGGCAAAATAAAACCTTTTTGTTAAATCTCATGTCATCGCCAGGTGCAGGAAAAACCACAACCCTGCAAAAGACCATCCATGCTCTTTCCGATGAGATGAAAATCGGTGTCATGGAGGCTGATATTGACTCAGACGTAGATGCCAGAACAATTGCCGGGACAGGGGCGAAGGTAATTCAACTGCATACAGGAGGTATGTGCCATCTGGACTGTGAGATGACAAGACAGGGCCTTGAGGGATTGCAAACCGAAGAACTTGACCTGGTCATTCTTGAAAATGTAGGGAATCTTGTATGTCCGGCGGAATTTGATACGGGGGCTGTTAAAAATGCCATGATACTGAGCATTCCCGAGGGAGATGACAAGCCTTTGAAATATCCTCTGATGTTTACCATCTCAGATGTGCTGCTGATTAATAAGATGGATGTATTGGATTATTTTGATTTTGATCTGGAAGCCTGTAAGCAAAGAGCGTTGAAGTTAAATCCTAAGCTGGAGATTATTACAATCTCTGCCAAAACCGGTGAAGGAATCCAGGAATGGGCACAGTGGCTTGGGAGTCAGGTGAAAGACTGGAATGAAGGATAGTACAGCTTTTTATGCAGTGGCTTGTTAAATAAATGACAAATCAATTTTACTTGGCTAAAGCCGATGAACATTGACTTTATGAAAGGGGGAAGAGTTTTTGGCGGTAAAGGAAAAGGTACTGGATCTCGCCAATCATATTGGCGGGAAGAAGCGCGGAACGAAGAATGAGATTAAGGCAACTGATCCGGAATACATGATCCTGGAGCCGGTCGTGACGGAGGAGATGGCGGAGGTTGCACTTCAAATGACCATACGGCAGAAGGTAACAGCCGGGGAGCTTGCACCAAAGTGCAACAAATCAGTGGAGGATACGGAAAGACTTCTTATGGAGCTGGCACAGGCCGGTGTCTGTTTTGTTAATACCATCAACGGCAAGGATACCTTCTGGTATGATACATGGGTTCCCGGTATTATGGAAATGATGGTAAACAATAAGGAAAATGTAAAGAAATATCCTCAGATAGCGGAAGCGTTTGAAGCCTATGGAAGAGTCAGGGGACCAAGGACAACAGGGGCTTTTCCCGTGGGCGTGGGCCTGATGCGTGTCATTCCCATAGAAACGGCCATTGACGGAGAGACAAGAAGAGCCTCCTATGAGGAGGTATCCGGATATCTGAATGACAATCATATCTTTTCGGTGTCGGATTGCTCCTGCCGTACTTCAAGGGAGGCAATGGGAGAGGGCTGCGGTCATCTCAAAGAGGATATGTGCATCCAGATGGGACATGCGGCGGAGTATTACATACGTACCGGCAGAGGGAGGCAGATTACAAGAGAAGAGGCCTTTGAGATAATAAAAAAAGCGGAAGAAAACGGCTTGATGCATCAGATACCCAATCTGGACGGATCGGGTAAAACCCATGCCATCTGTAACTGCTGCGGATGCTCCTGCCTGGCGTTAAGGACAGCGGAAATGTTTAAAAATGTAGATATGGTGCGTTCCAATTATGTAGCGCAGGTAGATAAGGACAAATGCGTTGCGTGCGGCGAATGTGTGGAAAACTGTCCGGTCAATGCATCAAGACTGGGACAGAAACTGTGTACCATAAAGCCGCTTCCGGTCAGGAAGACAGAGACGCCTAGGGATACGGAGTGGGGACCTGAAAGATGGAATCCGGAGTACCGCACTAATAGGACGGATGTTGCGGAGACAGGCACAAGTCCTTGCAAAACCCAGTGCCCCGCCCATATTGCCATCCAGGGATATATTAAGCTGGCCTCCCAGGGCAGGTATACGGAGGCTCTGGAGCTGATCAAGCATGAGAATCCGTTCCCGGCGGTATGCGGACGAATTTGTCCAAGAAAATGTGAATCCGCATGTACCCGGGGAGATATTGACGAACCCCTTGCCATCGATGAGATAAAGAAATTTATTGCGGAGCAGGATATGAGTAAGGAGCACCGTTTCATTCCGAAGAAGCGGCACGAATATGGTAAAAAGGTTGCAGTCATTGGAGCCGGGCCGGCAGGGCTTTCCTGTGCCTATTATCTGGCTATCGACGGATATCTGGTGACGGTCTTTGAAAAGCAGAAGGTTCTTGGAGGTATGCTAACCTTAGGGATTCCGTCCTTTCGCCTGGAGAAGGAGGTTGTGAATTCGGAAATTGATATCCTAAGAGAGTTGGGAGTGGAGTTCGTAACCGGAACAGAGGTTGGAAGGGATATTACTCTGGAAGAGCTTAGAAAACAAGGCTTTAAAGCCTTCTATCTTGCTATTGGTGCCCAGGCGGGAAGAAAGACAGGTATTGAGGGAGAGAATGCACAGGGTGTGACCACTGGTGTGGATTTTGTACGCGGAGTAAATCTTGGTGAAGAGGTCTGTCTGGAGGGTGAGGTAGTGGTAATCGGCGGCGGAAACGTAGCGGTGGATGTTGCCAGGAATGCGATCAGGATAGGTGCCGGCCATGTTACCATGTATTGTCTCGAGAATCGGGAACAGATGCCGGCCCTTGAGGAGGAGGTAGAAGAAGCACAGGAGGAAGGGATTCGTATAGAGAATTCCTGGGGACCGAAACGTATTCTGACAGAGAACGGCAGGGTATCGGGAGTAGAATTTAAGAAATGTATTTCCGTGTTTGACGGGGACGGTAAGTTCAATCCGGTATTTGATGAAAATGAAATAATAACCGTGAAGGCGGACGGGGTAATTCTCTCTATCGGCCAGGCAATCGACTGGGGAACACTGATTGAAGGCAGTAGGATTGAATTGAATCCCAACAAAACCATTAAGGCAGATCCGATGACCTACCAGACCGGCGAGCCGGATGTATTTGCGGGCGGAGATGTATTCACAGGCCCCCGTTTTGCCATTGATGCAATTGCTGCCGGCAAGCAGGGAGCCATCTCGATTCATCGCTATGTGCAGCCGGGACAGAGTTTGATCATCGGCCGGGACAGAAGAGATTATCGCGCCATGGATAAAGACCTTCTTGATCTGGAGGGCTATGACCGGGTACCAAGGCAAAAAGCGGGCCATAGTGAGCAAAAGAAGCATTCCTTTCAGGATATGCGCCTTACGTTTACTGAGGAACAGCTGAAGGAAGAAACAAAACGCTGCCTGGGCTGCGGAGCAACAACGGTGGACGAATTCCAATGCGTAGGCTGCGGGGCTTGCACCACCAGATGCAAATTCGATGCAATTACCCTCGTAAGAAAGTACGACGGGGCAGGCGTCGCCTATGAAGATCTGAAGCCTGTCGTAATTAAACAGATACTGAAAAGAAAGGGCAAAATTATCATGAAGAAGGCAATTCGGAAATTCCAGAAAGTATAGCCGAATATGCCGGACCAGTTAAGTGATATTGGCAGGTACGGTTATGGGACAGGATAGCGGGTTATAGTTTAGCCGATCGGCGGAACTGTAACATAGACGGAGGGTGACAGCATGCATGAAATCGGAGTTCTGATGGAGGTCGTGAAAACCGTGGAAAGATTTGCACAGGACAATGAGGTAGAGCTGATACAGACTTTGGTTCTGCAAATCGGGGAACTGTCCTCCATGATTCCAAAATATATGAAATCCCTGTACCCGGGTGCGGTGGAAGGCACAATTTTAGAGGGTTCGGAATTAAGGATTGAGATTATATCTGCAAATGCCCTTTGCAGACATTGCAATAAGGTTTTCTCGTTGATAACTAATCGGGGGATATGTCCTCATTGCGAGAGCAAAGACTGGGAAATGCTAAGCGGAAAAGAGTTCCTGATTAAGGAAATTGTCTGCAGCCAGTACAACGTTCACTAAATAACCGGATTATTAGTAGGAGGTTTATAAAAAATTATACAAGGAGGATACAACATGTTTCAATTTAATTTTGATTCAGTCTATGTATGGCTGGTCTGGATTTTGATCTTTGCTATTCTATTTGGACTTAATGAAGTAACAAGACGCTTTAAGATCGTTGGTTTTATCAGCTTTGTCATTTTGCCTGTCATTCTTTCCGTCCTGTGGTTTACCGTATTAAAGGATTCCACCTATCGGGATTGGTTCCATTTGGCGAAGGTCTATTCCTCGACTGCCGGCTGTATCGGCTTCTGGTGCATCAGGCATCTGCATGGCAGGAACCGGAAGACCGGCAGGGAGTGGAGGCTTTCTGAGAATAAGATTGCACTTTGCTTTCCTCCTTTGATTTTGGCGGTTAATATTCTGGAGGCGGTGATTCGTGATATTCAGGTTGGTATCCAGTATCCGGAGCTTGGTCTGCTTGCGGATGAAAATATGCAGGTGCTGGGCGGACCGTGGAATTTTATGAATGCAGCTGCCGGTATTCTTAATATCATAGCGATTACGGGCTGGTTTGGTATCCGTATCCGCAAAAAGACGAACAAGGACGGCAGCCAGGATATGCTGTGGCCGGATATGCTCTGGTTCTGGATTATCGCCTACGATTTATGGAACTTCACTTATACCTATAACTGTCTGCCGGGACATTCCTGGTATTGCGGCTTTGCCCTGCTGCTGGCCCCCACTCTTTGCGCCTTTACCGTGGGAAAAGGGGCGTGGCTTCAGCACCGTGCACAGACACTGGCTCTGTGGTGTATGTTTGCCCAGACCTTCCCCTCCTTTATAGATGAAGGGCGGTTTGCGGTTGCATCCACCTATAATGAGGTTCCGTTATTGATATTCGGAATCCTATCCCTTGGCTCCAATATCGGGGTAATTCTGTATATGATCTATAAGATTATAAAAACAAAACGCAATCCTTATTTAGGGGAGCTTTATACAGATCTGAAAGAATACGGTGAAATTAAGGCTCTGGCTGAATAAATGGGCTGTTTTATCGTCCGGTTTAAAGAAATAAAATTTTATATCCTGTAGAATATGCCGGTATGGTTAAAACTAACCATACCGGCATATTCTATCCGGCAGGAGCTAAAAAGAGAAAGCTTCCTGGTGTCTATATAAAGTTCATATATCGGATAAGGATTACTGAAAAATTGTATTGCTGCTGTAAAAGAAAAAAGGCTAATATTTTTTTGTTGCATTGTTATAGGAAACAGTGAAAACGGTAACAATGAAACCGAATAAGAATACTTAATCAGCATGGAGGAAGCATATGATTATTAACAGGAAGAATAACCAGGGAAAAGGCAATAAGAGACTTCAAAAGGATGATTCGACCAACAGCGAGAAAACTGCGGCATGGCAGAATCCTAAGCTCATCAAAGAAGAGATTAAGCATAATGAAACTGCGATTGACAGTGTCATAGATGCTAAGGATTGGGTGGATAACGGAAGTCAATTATAAATTGTATCAGAATGTACAATAATGGAGGTAATTATGTCAAAAATTCTAATGACAGTGGATGGTAATACCGCGGCTGCTTATGCGGCCTATGCTTTTACAGAGGTGGCAGCTATTTTCCCGATTACGCCTTCCTCCGGAATGGCAGAATCTACGGATGAATGGGCTGCGGGCGGAAGAAAAAATATCTTCGGGCAGGAGGTTAATGTAGTTGAGATGCAGTCAGAGGCCGGAGCCTCAGGAGCCTTTCATGGGTCGCTGCAGGCCGGAGCACTTACAACTACCTTTACAGCTTCCCAGGGACTATTACTTATGATACCGAATATGTATAAGGCAGCCGGAGAACTGCTGCCGGGTGTTATTCATGTAAGCGCAAGAGCCATTGCGACACATGCTCTCAGTATCTTTGGGGACCATCAGGATGTTATGGCAACCAGACAGACCGGCTGTGCGATGTTAGCCTCCGGGTCGGTCCAGGAAATCATGGATCTGGCTCCTGTGGCACACCTTTGTGCAATTAAGGGAAGACTGCCCTTTGTGCACTTTTTTGACGGCTTTCGAAGCTCACATGAGGTACAAAAGATTGAGGCTCTGGAATACAGAGATTATGCGGAGCTGGTGGACCGTCAGGCAATCAGAGAATTCCGTGACAGGGCACTTTCTCCCAATCACCCGGTCATCAGGGGAACCGCGCAGAATTCTGATATTTATTTTCAGGGCAGAGAGGCCTCCAATCCGTTCTATGAGAATTTGATACCGATTGTAGAAGGATATTTCAAGAAAATGGGGGAATATACCGGGCGGACCTATGGGCTGTTTGATTATTACGGGGCGGATAACGCCGAGTATATCATTGTAGCTATGGGCTCAGTAACACAGACCATCGAGCAGACAGTAGATTATTTTAATAACCGGGGCGAGAAATTCGGTCTGGTCAAGGTACGTCTGTACCGGCCGTTTTCCATGGAGCATTTCTTGAATTGCATACCCAAAACTGTGAAAAAGGTAGCCGTTCTTGACCGGACAAAGGAGCCTGGTGCAATCGGAGAACCCCTTTATCTGGATGTTTGCTCCTGCTTTAAGGAGCAGGATAATGCGCCGAGGATTTATGGCGGGCGCTATGGTCTTGGTTCCAAGGACACCAATCCGAGTCATATTGCGGCTGTTTTCCAAAACCTGAAGGAAGAACAGACGAAGAATAGCTTTACCATCGGTATCGAGGATGATATTACAAAAACCTCCCTGTCGCCGGTAGAGGGTATTACGGCCGAGCCGGAGGATATGATATCCTGCCAGATCTGGGGGCTTGGGTCGGATGGTACTGTCGGTGCCAACAAGCAGGCAATTAAGATTATCGGTGAGCATTCCGAACTTAAGGTTCAGGCTTACTTTGATTATGATTCCAAAAAGTCGGGGGGATTGACCGTATCCCATCTGCGGTTTGGCAAGGAGCCGATTCGGTCCACCTATCTGGTATCCCATGCAGATTATGTGGCTTGCCATAACCAGTCCTATGTCAATAAATATGATCTTCTGCAAAGCATTAAACCCGGCGGAGTATTTGTCTTAAATACCCAGTGGGAAGGTGCAGAGCTGGAAAAAAATCTGCCGGATATTATGAAAAAGCAGCTCGCCGAGAAGAAGGTCAAATTCTATACCATCAATGCTATCGGAATTGCCGAGAAAATAGGACTTGGCAACCGTATTAATATGATTATGCAGGGCGCCTTCTTTAAGTTGACTGGAGTTCTCCCGGAGGGAGTCTATGTCAAGGAATTGAAGGCCGGTATCAATAAAATGTACGGAAAAAAGGGCGAAAAGGTCGTCAAGATGAATGAGGAAGCGGTGGACCAGGGAATCAGTGCTATCCATAAGGTAAATGTACCGGAGGAATGGTCAAAGCTTAAGCTTAAGCCGGCTGCGAATGATAAGGAGCCGGAATTCATTCGCAGGATTATGCGCCCCATGTCCGAGATGAAGGGTGGAGACTTGCCGGTCAGCGCCTTTGAGGGGATAGAAGACGGCACCTTTCCCTCCGGTACTACCGCCTATGAAAAACGGGGCATCGCAGTTAACATTCCGGAGTGGATTGAGGAACGCTGTATCCAGTGCAACCAATGCTCCTATGTCTGTCCCCATGCAGTCATTCGTCCCTTCCTGCTTGATGAAGAGGAGCTAAGCAAGGCACCTGAAAGCTTTGTGACAAAGAAGGCCACCGGGAAGAGCTTTGAAGGCTATCATTATAAAATACAAATCAGTCCGATGGATTGTACCGGCTGCGGCAACTGTGCCGATGTCTGCCCGGCAAAGGGTAAGGCTTTGATTATGCAGCCGATTGGAACTCTGCTGCAAAAGGAGCTTGTTAACTGGAAGTTTGCAATTGAAAATATCAGCTTTAAGAAGAACATTGCCTATGGTCAGGTTTATAAGGATAGTCAGTTCAAAACTCCGTTACTGGAGTTTCATGGTGCATGTGCCGGCTGCGGTGAGACACCATATATTAAAAACCTGACACAGCTATTCGGAGAACGCATGATGATTGCTAATGCAACAGGCTGTTCCTCTATCTGGGCTGCATCAGCACCGAGTACCGGCTATACCACGAACCGGGAGGGAAAGGGGCCGGCCTGGGCCAATTCCCTGTTTGAGGATAATGCGGAATTCGGCTTTGGTATGTATCTGGCTGTTAAGCAGCTTCGTAATAAGCTTGAGGATAATATGCGAAGGCTGAACGAAATGAATGTGGAGGAGAAGATAAAGGAAGCCTTCCATGACTGGATTCATTACAAGGAGGACGGAAGGGCCACTGAGGAAGCCAGCAGGAAGGTGCTTGAGGCCTTGGAGAATTTTGTGTCAACGGATGAGGAGATTACCGGTTTGGTAAATGAAATCAAGGAGAATAAGGACTATCTGATCAAGCGCTCCATATGGATGTTAGGAGGCGACGGCTGGGCCTATGATATCGGTTACGGCGGACTGGATCATGTGATGGCCTCGGGTGAGGATGTCAATGTGCTGGTATTTGATACGGAGGTTTATTCAAATACCGGAGGACAATCGTCAAAGGCTACGCCGACAGCGGCGATTGCCAAGTTTGCAGCCTCAGGCAAGAAGCAGGGGAAGAAGGACCTTGGCCGTATGATGATTGCCTATGGCAACGTGTATGTCGCACAGGTCGGCATTCATGCAGACAATACCCAGCTGATGAGAGCCTTCCGGGAGGCCGAGGAGCATCGCGGCCCTTCCATCATAATCGCCTATTCCCCCTGTATTAATCATGGAATCAAGGAGGGTATGGGAAAGAGCATGGCGGAGATAAAGAAGGCGGTTGCCTGCGGCTATTGGCATTTGTTCCGCTACAATCCCGAGCTTAAGACCCAGGGAAAGAATCCCTTCATTCTGGATTCCAAGGAGCCGACAGAAGATTTTCGTGAATTTTTACTTGGACAGGTACGTTACAGTTCACTGATCAAGACCTTCCCGGAACAGGCTGAAAATCTGTTCCGTCAGGCGGAGCTGTATGCAAAAGAGAAGTATGAAATCTATAAAAAGATGGCAGAGGCGGAGCCGATTGATATTAAGGTAGACTGGACCACTGTATAGTGTAAAACGGCAGTCGGAAAATGGAATTTCTTTGGCCAGGGAGGCTGAAGGAATTCCATTTTCCATACTGTCCCTTTACTGCTGCCATTAAGCTCCACTTGTTCTATTATTTACATCAGGAAACTTGAAAGAATCGCTCGTATCCCTATGAGAAGTCTGTTATAATTATGGTGTCAAATGTTATCATTTTATGTGGTCATAAAGTCAAGTTATATGGGCTTTAGCCAATATAGCGTGACTTCTCTATTATTATGAAGAAGGGTGGCGTTGCATGATAGAACAATCACTAAGGTCAAGCTTGAAGAGTACGAAGGCAGAAGAAATTCAAGTTGTGTATCATCTTATTTTTAAAAATGCTTTGTACAGTATGGAATGTTATGTGGAAGGCAGTAAAGATAAGAAAGACTATTGCTACATAGAAGATATTACCGATGATGAAGGAGAAGCAGAGGCTTTTCTGAAGCACTTAGTTAAGGGAAAGGTTCTTCCTGTACATATAAAAGATATGGCAGAAGATTATTTCAAATAAATGGATGCTGCATCCATCAAAAATACGCATGATTAATATCATGAACGTAAGTGTTTGACTACATAATGAAGGTGACTTAAAACAGGCCGTTTCTTAAGCCGGACAGCTCCCGAACAAGGGGAGTTCAGTCCGGTATGAGGAGGGCCTTTTTTAATTCACACTATTTGATTTAAAATCACAAAGGAAAAACCTGACTTTCTATGAATAAAATGACTGGTTTTTGAAAGAATATAAAGGTAAATTGCGAAGTCAAAGCGAAATTGACTTTATGAATCCAACAAGTATTTGTGGCAGGAATGAGGTGGAATATGGAGCAGGTTATTAATTCACAGGTAATTAAGGAACTATTCTCAAAAAGTGGGGATGTGCTGATCCGCCCAATAAAAATCAATCAAAATGGCATTACCTTTCATCTTTTTTGTGTGGATGGTTTGATCAGTTCTCAGATAGTGGATGAAGCAATTTTGCAGACGCTTGTCCTTGACCAATATATCGGCCAGTATAAAACCGAGCGGGCGGTCATGGATTATCTGATGAGCGGCGGGGCCTACCATGCCTTTACACAGGAGGAAAGCGATTACCAGCTTTTGCTTAAGTATGTTATGAGCGGTATGGCGGCCTTTATCTTTGACGGTGAAAAAAAGGCAATCGTATATGATATCCGAACCTTTGAAAAACGCTCCATCTCTGAGCCCACCGAAGAAAATGTAATTAAGGGAGCGAAGGATGCCTTTGTAGAAGTCTTGCGTGTCAATACGGCATTAATCCGCAGGCGAATCCGTTCCGAATATCTGGTGATGGAGAGCTTGAGCGTCGGGAAGGTCTCAAAGACGGATCTGGCTCTGTGCTATATAAGTAATATTGCCAATATGGATACGGTGAATAAAATACGTGAGAAAATACAGGCAATTAATATTGATAATATCCCAACCCCCGCCTTTATTGAAGAATACCTGATTGAAAATCCTAAGAGCTTGTTCCCACAGATCATGTATACACAGCGCCCGGACAGAATTTCGGCCAATCTGTCTGACGGCAGAATTGCGCTGGTTGTGGACGGGCTTCCCTTTGTATATCTGTTACCCTGTCAACTGGCGATGCTGATGCAGTCGCCGGAGGATTATGCGAATCATTACTTTGTGGGTTCGGCTCTTCGGGTTCTTCGGTATCTGGCCATGGTGGTTACTTTATTTTTACCGGCCTTTTACATTGCAGCCACCACCTACCAGAATCAAATGCTTCCGGTGCAGCTGGCTCTGTCAACACAGGCGGCAAAGCAGAATGTCCCCTTTTCTTCCTCTACCGAGGTCCTCGGCCTGCTTTTATCCTTTGAAATTCTGATCGAGGCGGGACTTCGTCTGCCCAAAACCGTCGGTACGGCAATGTCGATTCTGGGCGGCATTATTGTCGGACAGGCTGCCGTCTCGGCAAATATTGTATCACCGCTGGTAGTTGTCATCGTTTCCCTGGCAGGTATCGCAGGCTTTATTATGCCAAACCAGGATTTGAGCAGCGGTATCCGGGTAATCCGGTTTGTGTTTGCCGTGCTTGCGGCAATCGGCGGCTTTCTGGGACTGGCAGTTGGAGTGATTGTTCTGATTACCCATCTTTGCAGCATGGATAATTACGGGCTTGCCTATATGTCGCCCTTCGTGGATATCGATGAGAGCAACCATAAGGATACCCTGTTCCGTTTTCCGATCCGGTATTTTAGAAAACGTACACAGAAGCTTTCACCTGAGAATCACATCAAGCAGAAATGACAGGGGGACCGGGGTAAATGAAAAAATTAATATTTCTATTAATTCCATTCCTATTATGCGGCTGCACCCATGATTTTAGCAGAAAGGAAATTGATGAGATTGATCTGGTGCTGGTGCTGGGCATTGATTATACGGACGGGGAGTATACGGTAAGCGGACTTTATAATTCCGACAGCGGACAGGCTTCCTCCGGTGAGAGCAGCGGAGACGCCGGTTCCTCCTCCGGTCAGGAGAAGCTGGCACAGGGAACGGGCAAGACTGCCTATGAGGCTTTGGAGGATTTGAAATTAAAGAATAAGAAGTCAATATCACTGGCGCAGGCAGGTTCCTTTCTGATTGGGGACGGTGCTGCCAGACAGGGAATCAGAGAAAGTCTGGATTTTCTGTCAAGGGATGAGACAATCAAAATGGAGGGCCTGATCTATGTCATTAAGGATATGAGTGCCTCGGATTTTATGAATGCTGGAATTGAGAATAAGCAGACCATCCATGAGGATTTGGAGGCAATCAAGCAAAAACAGCAGGAGCTTTTGACCAGAAATGACAATACTGTGGTCAATATATTAAACGATATGGATCAAACCCAGTCAAGCATCCTGGTTCCGTACCTGATTGCAGATAAATCAGGCTATATCATTCAGGGCTACGCTGTATTCGATCGTTTTGAGTTAAAGGATTATCTTGATAAGGAAACCTCGGACGGGGTTAATTTTATAAAAAATATTATGCGAAGCTATCCGGTTTACCTGGAGGATAAGGTAAGCCTGCTGATTTCTTATACAAAAACAAAGCTCAAAACTAAAATAGAGGATAATAATATCACGGTTACAGTTAAGCTGAGCTTTGAAACAGCAGTGAAGGAAGTGCTTGTGGATCAGGATATTTTTGAACGGGAGGAATTGGATAAGCTTACCAGAGAGCAGAATTCCTATATACAAAGTGTTCTGGAGAAAGCAGTGGATTATTCCCAGACAACGGGACTGGATATTCTTAATTTGGCACGCCTGATTGAAAATCAGAATTATTCCAGGTGGAAGGATGTTGAGTCGAACTGGGCTGACCGAATCAGTTCAATCAAATACAATTATGATATTCATTCCAAGATTTCTAAGTCCTTTATCTTAGGCTCTTAAAAACCAGGCAAAGAATTTTATTACAAGGAGGCAGGACATGATCTATATATTTGGGGCAACTGCGGTTTACACACTGATAAAGCAAAGAAAAAAGCTGCTGGAGGAGAAAAGGAATCTAATATTATACCTTTTTCTTTCTATGCTTGGACTTGTCCTGGGAATTGTATATCTGATCAATCCCTATTTGCCAAGTCTTGCAATGTACATGGAGAAATATGTAAAGTAAATAACAAAGGATAATGATAAGGAAGCTAATAGTGGAGGTAGGAATGGACAGGGAAGTATCATTAAGGCAGATAACCTTTATGTATTTGTTTATCTCAATATCCTCGGTGCTAAGACAGGTACCGGAGGCGTTGGCTCAGGAGGCGGGCAGAAGCGGGTACTTGAGTCCTTTATGGTCTGTAATTGCAACAATTCCCTTAACGGCCATCGTGATTTTGCTGATTAAGACATATCCGGGACTGAATATCTATGAGATTATGGTACAGCTGCTGGGTAAGGTATTATCAAAGATAATCATATTCCTCTATCTGTTATGGATCTTGCTCGGTATTACGGCCAAGGTCACCATGTACAGCCTGACACTGCAGTTTACGTTAATGCCTAAGACCCGATCGGATTTCTTTATGGTGGTTCTTGCGGTGCTGGTATTTTATGCACTGATCCGGGGAATTAAAACAATCTTTCGGTTTTCAGAACTGACCCTTGCCACAATCCTGCTTTTATTTGCTATTATGTTTCTTTGTGCCATCGGTCGGCTGCGCTCTGATTATCTGCTTCCGGTGTCAACCTTTAATCTAAAGGAAACAATCTTCGCCTCAAAGCAGGTAATTGCAGTCGGGGGCAATATTATCATTGCTTTGTTTTTTGCGGACAAATTCGGGATATCCGTTACAAAGGAGCAGCTAAGAAAGCTATGGTTCGGTATACTTACCTTTACGGCGCTGGCCTTTGTGATAACACTCTTTACCTTTGGAATATCCGGTACCAGCTTAACCAGGAATCTGCCGTTCCCCTTCTATATTACGGTTAAGAGTATTTCATTTTTTAATATTTTTGAACGCTTCGAGGTTCTGGTGACGTTAATCTGTATCCTGTCGGATTTCATTGCAATCAGTGTATTTGCAATCCTGCTTTCCAGGTGCTTTGTCTGGCTGTTTCAATTAAAGGACGGAAACTTTTTGTTTGTACCGCTAACCATTCTGGTATTTTATCTGACCTATTATGTGAGCAGTACGCAGTTTGAATTTAATTATCTCTACCGGTATGTAATTGTCAACCTGAATTTGATTTTTGAATATGCAATCCCCTTCCTGCTGGCCTTCCTGTGCCTGATCAGGAAAAGGAGAATAAAGAAGCAATATTAATATCCGGGGCAATTTTATCGAGCGCTGTCAATATAAATCAACCACGAAGCCACTGTTCTTTATTCATAGATATGTATATTGAATTCATTATCATCGTATTTGTAAATGGAACGGTTGATATAGTGCTGTGCTACCGGGTCGATAAAATTGTACACCCGGCTGTATTCCTTGGTATCCGGGTCCTTGACTGTCTCCGACCGGTTCCGGTTTAGAAACTGGATGATTTGATAGCAGTCAATCCAGATTTCGTTGTTGCTTTCCTTCTGGGATTCATCAAAAATAAGCTGTATCCCAAAATGAAGATGAGGGGTGTTAATGTTGTTGATATTTTCATTGCTGCTGTAGCCGCTGCGCCCCAGATAGCCGATGACATCACCGGCCTGCACGATGCTTCCCTCCGTAAGGGATTTATTATAAGGAAAATTCTTGCGAAGATGTGCATAATAGTAGTAGCGTTTGCCGTCAAAGCTGCGGATACCAATACGCCAGCCGCCGTATTGGTTCCAGCCAAGGGCTTCCACATAGCCGGATTCAACCGCAATCACAGGGGTACCGACCTGGCCCATCATATCATGGCCAAGGTGCTTTCTGCGAAAGCCGTAACTGCGGGAGGCTCCGAAATCATCAAAATCGTTATAGGGATAATATTTAGCGATGGGCGAGAAGGTCTTCAGCCCATAGCGTTCCTCCCAGCGCTTCCCGCCGGGGGCGGTATCATCGGCCACCTCGATTTTATAGCTGCCGACCATGCCGCCCAGAACCGCCGAGTAGGCTTCATAATAATAATCATAATATTTCATATTCGCACTTAGGGATTTTATGGTTTCTTTCTTGCTTTTCAGCTTTTCTACAAGCTCATCCAGATGCTTCTTTTTGTAATCAGAGAAATCCCCTCCGTATTTGCAGCCAAGGCAGGCCAAAAGTTCAATCCAATTAAGCTTAACCTCCTCCGTTTGTGAGGCTACGTCATATTTATAAGCCTGTTCCAGAGCCTCGCTGCTAACATCAAAGCTTACCCACTTAATAAATTTCTTTTCTGTATCATACATGGAGGAATAGACAGCGGCTTCCCGGTCAATTCCTTCCTTTATAGTAAAGGAGGATATTATAATTAATAAAATCAATTCAAAAATCACAATATGCTTCGTTTTAAGGTTTAACCGCATGCGCCTGAAACTTCCTTGCATTAACAACTTGTAACATTTTATGTTTTTTAAATCAGAACTATTACATTATTCAAAGATATCGCGCAGCATCTTTTTGTGAAATTTCTTATACACATTGAGCGTATCAGTCGTACTGTCATAGGTGGCAAGGATTACCTCTTTCATATCGGGAAATCCTTTGGCCTGAAGCTGCTTTTCCACCCATTTCTCATTCTTTCCGGTGCTTTTCAGATTATCCTTCATGATTTTTCCGTCAATTATTACATTGGCCAGGGGCAGGTCCTGAGTTGGCTTAAGATTCAAGTCCTCAGGAGTTGCAGGGCGATTCTGGGAAGAGGGCAGAACGCTTACCCTTCCGTTGGTTTCAAGGAATACGGTGTGCACCTCCTCAAGATTATAGTAGCCGGCAATCCTGCATACCGACAGGAATTCATCCATATCCATCTTGGCCTTCAATAGATTCTTCTCATAGACCTGGCCATTCTGGTACAGCAGCAAGGGTTGTCCCTCGAAGAATCTTCTTAACCAGATGGACTTGCAGGTGGCATATGAAATGAGTACTGTCATAACGGCAAAAATCAGCATGGAGATAAAGGGTTCCAGCACGCTGTCCGTGGACATCACGGCCATCTCACCGGCAATGGAACCCAGAGCAATACTGCTGACATAGTCAAACATACTTAACTGTGACATTTCCCGGTTCCCCATTAGCTTTGTAAAGACAAAGAGGGAGACAAGAGATGCAAAGGAAGAAAACACAATCTTAAGAATATCCATAATCGGCCTCCTAAAGCTTAATTAATAAGACAATTTATCGTTAATAAAAATAGGATTTACAATTAACATTAAAATATGAGTGAGAATTTCTGAATAGGAAGAAAATTTATAAAATTGACATAAGATACAATTTGTAATATAATAGATGTATACAAGAAATATATAATAGATGTTTCTTACAGCAATCAGATGAAGTAATTGAAGAGAAGGTAATTAACGTACCTACGCTTTATGAGGAGGCCAACAATGAATTATTATCTTGGAATAGATAATGGAGGTACTGCAACAAAAGCATCCGTCTATGATTCAAAGGGAAAGGAGCTTGCAACAGTTGGAACGGACACAGCGATGATTATTCCAAAGCCCGGATATGTAGAGAGAAATATGGAGGAGATGTGGGAGGCTAATGCAGGGGTAATCCGCTCCGTCATAGAAAAGGCCGGTATATCAAGCGAAGAAATAGCTTGTGTATCAGTATGCGGGCATGGGAAAGGGCTGTATCTTTGGGGAAAGGATAACAGACCAGTAAGAAATGGGATTATCTCTACGGATAACAGGGCCTGGAAATATCCGATTCAATGGGAGGAAGAAGGGATAGCGAAAGAGGTTTTCCGTATTTCATATCAAAAGGTATTAAGCAGTCAGCCGGTATCGCTCCTGGCCTGGTTGAGGGATTATGAACCGGAGGTACTTGAGAGGACACAATGGATTTTTGAATGCAAGGATTATATTAGATTTCGTTTGACCGGTCAGGCCTTTGGAGAGATAACGGACTATTCCGGAGCGAATTTAGTAAATCTGAATACTGCAAAATATGATGAAGAGCTGCTGAAGCTTTTTGGTCTGTCCGATTGTATGAATAAATTGCCGCCCTTACGCCGTTCCACGGATATCTGCGGATATGTGACAGAAGAGGCTTCGAGTAAGACAGGGCTGAAGAAGGGTACACCGGTTGCGGGAGGAGCCTTTGATATTGATGCGTGTGCTATTGCCGTGGATGTCGTGAACGAAGATAATATCTGTATGATAGCCGGGACCTGGAGCATTAACGAATACATAAGTAAAAAACCGGTCACGGATGGAAGTGTTATGATGAATTCCTTCTTCTGCCTTCCGGGATATTATCTAATTGAGGAATGCAGCCCTACCTCCGCAGGAAACAATGAATGGTTCATAAAGAAGCTGCTTCCCGAATTGCGCGAGCAGAGTGAGAGAGAGGGGAAAAGCATTTATGATACGATGAACAGTTGGGTCGGTGATCTGCCGGAGGAAGAGTTTTGCCCCATTTTCTTGCCGTTTCTTATGGCCAGTAATGTACATCCCAATGCCATGGGCTGCTTTGTAGGCATCAGTAATTATCATACCAGACAGCATCTGGCAAGAAGTATTTACGAGGGAATTGCCTTTTCACACAGGTATCATTATGAGAGGCTCCTGGCCACAAGGGAGAGCAAACCAAAATCCATCAGGCTGGCCGGAGGTGCAGCGCGTTCCGGGGTATGGACACAGATTTTTGCCAATGTAATGAATGCTCCGGTGGAAGCGGTTACTGTAAATGAGACAGGTACCTTGGGCTGTGCTGTTATCGGTGCTGTTGCGGCAGGGGAATATAAGGATATAAAGCAGGCAGCAAAAAACATGTGTAATGTAGCCCGGCCTGTGATGCCAAATCCGGACAAGGTATCTGTTTACGAGAAAAAATATAAGCTCTATAAGAGAACGATCGA
Organism: Bacillota bacterium; assembly: GCA_023407175.1. Next base: position 194,810 of record JAEYMU010000057.1, on the reverse strand, counting down.
AGCCTTGGATATCCTATGGGATGATGTGGAGCAGTACCTTGATACGGTAAGGGAGAACAGGTAAACTGCATTGCTTTACAGATAACAGACATATTCATGAGGTTACGGATAAGGTAACCGGAATATGTCTGTTTTACTTTGCTTTTCATAGAACCGTAAGTGGCAGGAGAAGGGGGAAATGAATGTTAAATAGAATAGAAGTAATCCACTGCGGAACGCCGGCAGTGACTGACATGAGACTGCATAAGAGAGGCGGCTTCTTCGTAATTTTGATTAATTAATGCGTCTAAAATAGCAATATGCTCCTTATGGGCATCATCAATATGAACACGGTTTTGCTTGCTGGATATAATGATCCTCATATTTTTGTTAAACACCTTTTTCATCATATCGATGATGTATGAATTTCCGCAATGTTCGATGATGAAAAGATGCATCGCGGTATCCAGCCGGAAACCATTTTCAAAATCAATCGGATTGCCCGCGAATTTTTCTCTCCATTTTATCAGCTCATCAATTGGGAGATTATTGCTTGCCAGCTTTATGACGAGTGGTTCTATCTCCAACCTTACCTGAAATATCTGAAGAACATCGCTAAGTAAGATGTCTGTAACAAGTATCCCCTTTTTGGGAACCACGGTAAGGTACCCTTCCGTTTCGAGGACACTGATAGCTTCCCTGATTGGAGTACGGCTGAAGCCTAAATCCGCGGCCAGCTGTGCCTCATTCAGCATACTTCCGGGTGGAAGCACACAATTTATTAATTTGTCCTTCAGGATGGTATAGGCCTGATTTTTCAAATTGCTTTTTTCAGGTTTTGAATATGACAAAACATGCACCTCATTTCTTATATTTATTTAATTATGGATAAAATACATAACAATGGATATTATATATCTTGAATACAACAAGATCATTATACTATACATAAATTGGACTGGCAAGTTTTTGCATGAAAAAAAATGTAAAATAAATGACGATAAAAATGTGGAAAAAGTAAAACCAGTTTGTGAAATTGTATAAATAGCACAAAAATATGCTCTTTTGTTAGTGGAAAATTACATTGATATTGTAATAAATCTGTTGTATACTACATGTATAGCAAGCAATTGTTATACATTCACGATATATTCAAAGCATATGACATGAAAATGTACTTCTTTACTATCTGCAAGTCAGTATCCAGTACCGTATCTTGTTCCTGCTTTAGATAATCAGAATGTGGATTACAAAATTAATAAGAAAGAGGGAAATGATTATGTCAAGTTCTAAAACCTTACGCCAGGTACTAGGGGAAATGGAGGGGAAATGCTTTCTTGTGCCATGTGTATATGATTGTTGTTCAAACCATACAGTGGAAATGTGCGGTTTTCCTGTCAGCTTATTAAGCGGTGGAGAAGTATCAATTGCTATGAATGGCTGCATCGATTATGGGTTTACCAATCTTACCGATTTGGAGTGGATGGTATCACGTGTAGCGCAGACATCTTCGATTCCGTTGATCTGTGATATTGAGGATGGATTTGGAGGGCCTTTGGCGGTTTACCGTGCTGCAAAACGTTTGGCGGCTGCCGGTGCTGCTGCAATTCAGCTGGAGGACTCGGCCGATATGGAGGAAACCACTAAAATCCTGTCCCGTGAGGCATACATGGCGAAGGTTCGTGCAGCCATTGAAGCTCTGAAAGGCACTGAGTGCATGCTGATTGCCCGCACCAATGCAGACCCTGAAGATCCTGTGGAAATTAAAGAAGGCTTTGAACGTCTGCAGGAGGCAATGGAGCTGGGAGCTGATTTGGCTATGGCAGTAAAAGTAACTACCTATGATCAGGCTGTGGAGATGAGTAAGGCTGTGACAGGGCCTAAGATATTTGCTGATGTACGCGCCGAGAAGGTTACAGGAAGGGCAATCTGTACCATGGAGGAATTAACTCCCCTGGGATTTGTTATGTGCTCCACCCATTATACAATGAAGGCTGCTGTAGAGGGTATGCTGGAACACGGACGTGAGAATTTCAAGAATCAGAGCGTCGGCTACACCTTTACCCATGCTCCGGCAACCGGTATATTTGGCTATTCGGCTACACCCTTATTTGATCCGCAAAGCTATATGGCTTTGGAAAGCAGCTTCACAAAGGCGGATAAGGAATACACCATCGTAGGCAATCAGGTTGAGGATTATCCGGAGGGCTGGGTTCGTCCCGATATCAAGGATCGCTTATAAGGACATTTATGTAATAAAGGGAAGGTATTGTTTGCTGGAGGAGGAAGCTTTTGATGCGTAGAATTATTGATGCCCATGTGCATATAAGACCTGAACATCTATGCGGGACTACCGATCCGGTCAGTCAAATCAAGATGGATACTTATGGCAGGATGCAATTGCCTGACGGAGCTATATATCAGTGTATGCCTCCCTATTTCAAAAATTCCTGTTTCAGTGCCTCTGATTTAATACAGGTTATGGATATCTATGGTGTAGAGAAGGCAGTTATTCTACAGAGCCTGTCTTTTCAGATCAATCCTGATCTTATTGCTGCAGTGAGGCGGTATCCCGAGCGTCTTAGGGGTGCGGCAATTATTGAACCCAGGGATGAAAGGGTACTTAAGGATATCGAATATTTATATGAGCATGGCCTTACGGGGATCAAATTTGAAATGAGTGAAGCCTTGGGACATTGTCATCCCAATGCTTTCCCTAATATGAAATTTGATTCGGAACTGTTTGGCAGAATATATGAACTGACAGATAAGCTTCGTATGACTGTTACAGTAGATCCCAGCCCTATCTTTGGTCCGGGGTATCAGGTGGAAGAGCTGGAGCATGCGGTTTCTTCCCATCCGACTACGCGGTTTGTCATATGTCATTTGGGTTTTCCTTCCTCTGATTTGTCTAAGAATGCAGTAAAAAAGGCCCGCTGGAAGGAGATGCTTAAGTTAGCCGGGTATAAGAATGTCTGGTTTGATGTCGCCGCACTTTCTGATTTGTTTTCGGCAGAGGGCTATCCATTTTGTTCTGCAATGGAGCTGTTACAGGAATTTATTACCGCTTATGGAACAGAGAAGGTGATATGGGGCTCCGACATTCCGGGAAGCTTAAATGCGGCAACTTATCCACAAATGATTAAAATGTTTGAACGCTGCAACTGGTTAAAGGAAGAAGATCTGGACAGGCTTTTCTATCGGAATGCACTGGAAGCATATTTTTAATAAGGAAGCACATGATCAATTTCAAGAATATTGGTACAGGTATCTTGAAGAAATTATTTATTGCAGGGAGGTTTATTTTTGTGAAGAAGCTTATGAAAAGAATATTTTGTGTAGTATTTTCTTTAATTATGGTTTTAAGTTTATCTGCTTGCTCCGGCAACAGCTCTGACGAAAGCAAAGGGGATTCGGGAACAGTTACAAAAGGGGCCCAGGATATAACAACAGGGGGCAGCACAGATACGATTAAGATTGGTGTAATTACATATATGTCATCCGCACGTTCTGCTACACTTGGATTTTTCCAAGTCGGATGGGAGGTTCTTGGCAAACAGATTAATGATGCAGGAGGTATTGATGGCAAACAGATCGAATTTGTTTGTATGGACCCGGAGAATGACTCTGCGACGGCTGCACAGCGTTGCACTGATTTAAAAAACCAAGGGTGCGTGGCTATTATATTTGCCTGCGGTGATGATCTGGCTCCGGCTGTTTCCCAATGGTCAAAGGATAATAAATTTCCTGTATTGCTGGAATCCAACACCTCGACTGAGATCACAATTAAAAATTATTCCGAATATGCCTTCAACTGCGGCTTAAATGCATGGAGCTTTGCAAAAGCACTGGCACTTTCTGCAGTCGGAAAGGAAGGGAAGAAGAACTTTGTATTCTGTGGTACTGACGGCGCGGCTACAATTGATGCGGAAAATCTACTGCTGCTGGAGGGAAAGAAGATAGATCCTGATTTTGAGTGTCTTGCCAGCTATCGTGTCAACTCCTCCGACAGTGAATTTTCAAGTATCATTGCTTCCATAGCAACTACAGCACCCGACATGGTTTTACAGCAGGGCGGTGGCCCTACCTTTGTAGCCTTTGCCCAGCAGGGAAGCTTGTTTGGCTTGTTTGATAAGACAGATGTATATAATGATTTTGTCAGCGATACCTCAACTAACAGTTCATTGGCTGAAGCCGGTACCTTCCCTTATGGTAAGACTCACGGAGTTTTCCTGCTTCCCTTCTGGGATGATTCCATGCTGGATGACCAGATGAAGGCTTTCTGCGAAGATTACCTTGCCAATGATATTGCCGTTCAGAATGGTTATATTGCAGCCGCAGATTCCGGCTTAAGCTGCTATCGCTGCGCCAAGAGTATCGCTTTGGGAATTCAGGCATGTGTTGACGCAGGAACCGATTATACCGACAGCGAAGTACTGACCAAGGCTATCAAGGGTATGAAGTGGACCGATTCCACCGGCGACCATTATTTCCGTGATTTTGATAATCAGTTAACTATGAATGTATATTATGGGACCTCCACGGAAAGCGATCAATACAATTCACCGGTTGCCAAGGACATTATTACATACACCGCTGATGAGATTCTGCCTACCTTGGAGGAAATGAAGGCTTATGCAGAAACTCTTGGGTATCCTGAGCGTTTTGCCGAGTAATTGATTTTAGTAACTTTATAAAATATCACCATAGCCGATCGGCTGGCAACGATTGGCTATGGTAATTTTAAAGGCAGGAGCAAAAATCACTTTCACTTATCAGAAATGAGGAAACATATGACACTTTCACAATTTGCGTTACAGTTGGTAATAGGTCTGGCCAGCGGTATGCTCATATATCTTACCGCATCCGGTATGAGTCTGATTATCAGCGGTATGGGGACGATTAACTTCGGACAGGGTGCCTTCTATATCTTAGGAGCATTCATCTGCTATCAGACGGCGAAGGCTGGCTTTCCGTATTGGCTGGCTTTAATCATTGCATTGCTGATACCTGCGTTATTAGGTGCCGTACTGGAGTTTTTGCTTCGCCCGGTATTTGGTCTGGACATGATTTACAGCATGCTGATTACCATGGGGGCCAGTTATATTGTATGTGATGGAATGGTTATGATATGGGGCAATACAGTACGCGCAACTTCAGTACCGACATACTTAAGCAAGGCAATTAATATAAAAACAGTTAATATTGCATTTCCGTTTTATTATATTTTTATCATTCTTGTTGCGATTCTCGTTGCCGTAAGCTTTTGGGTCCTGTTCAACAAAACAAAGCTGGGAATTTATTTCCGGGCGATTATAAGTGACAGGCAGATGGTAGAGCATCTTGGTATCAATGTCCAGAGTCTCTTTGCCGTAATGTTTATGATTGGTATCGGCTTAGGCGGCCTGGCAGGTGCGTTGAATGCTCCCATATCCGGACTTACTCCAAAGCAGGGGATGACAATCTTTAATAATGTTATGCCTGCACTTATGGTGGGCGGTATGGATAATATCAATGGTTGTCTTCCGGCAGCTTTGGTTTTGGGTGTGGCAAGTTCTATGGCGGCTGTATTTCTCCCGACCTATTACAATATGATTCCGGCGGTAATTATGGTTATCGTAATGCTGTTTAAACCACAGGGACTATTCTCAAGAAAGGAGAGTTAAGGTTGAAAGACAGGCACTTTTGACCTCAAAGGTTTGTAACGATGAAAAAAAGACTTGATTGGAATTTGGCTTGCGGAATAATTCTTTTTGCAATCTATATGGTGGTGGGACTGACGGCAACGGAGTCAATTACCGCTGTTGTATCAAAAATAGTAATCTTAACTCTTTTTGCACTTAGCTTTAACCTGCAGTTCGGGTATTCAGGAATGGCAAGTTTGGGACACTCCATGTTTTTTGGTTTTGGCGGCTATGCTCTGGTAATTCTCATGAATAAGTTTAATATACCGCTTATAGTTGCTATATTTTTGTCTATTGTTCTATGTGCTGCCGTCTCTTTGCTGGCTGGTATCATATGTCTGAAAAACAATATGAATTCCTTTACCTTTTTAAGTATGGGTCTGGCCCTGGCAATCTATACGGCCGTTAATAAATGGGTGTGGGCTGGAGGTACCGTCGGCATTACATATTCTGTAGCTCCGCAATGGATGAATCATTACCGTATCTTATTTCTATTTATAGCCATTATCAGCGCAATTTGCTGCGCCTTACTTTATTTATTAACGAAAACCCCTTTTGTTTCGATGCTGAAGGGTGTCCGTGAAAATGAAGAGAGGCTGATTTTTCTTGGGGTAAATACAAACAGGCTACGTACCTTGGTTTTTATGATCAGCGGAACCTTCGCCGGTATTGCAGGAATGCTTTATGCCTTTCGTAACGGGGGCTGCTACACGGCATCACTGGATGTCGGACTTTCCTTCCAGGCAGTTGTTATGTGTGTAATCGGCGGCATGTCCGTGTTTTTCGGCCCGATGCTGGGCGCCTTACTGGTAACCGTTATTTACAATTATATATCTACCGTGACAATCTACTATGAAGGACTTCTGGGTATTATCATTTTATTAGTAGTATATTTCCTAAGGGAAGGCATACTTGCCGAGAATGGGCCTTTGTTGAAAAATATACGTAAATGGAGTTCCGGTAAAAACACCGATAAGTGAGGTATGGAAGGATGGAAAAAGAAATTATCTTAAAGACTCAGCATCTGAACCGCTATTTTGGGGCATTAAAGGCCACCAATGATGTTTCGCTTGAGATTCCCGACGGCGAAGTTCATGCTGTTATCGGACCAAACGGTGCGGGAAAATCAACCCTGATGGACTTAATTATAAACCGTACAAAGCCAAGCAGCGGCAAGGTGTTTTTCAAAGGAAGAGAGATTACCGGGATACCGCCCTATGAGATAGCGAACTTGGGAATATGTAAATGCTTTCAGATAAGTAAATTATTCAGACAGCTTACCTGTTTTGAAAATATTCAGATTGCCCTGATAAAAAAGAATAAAAAAACCTATGATTTCATCCCGAAAAAGGCTGATTATCTTAGGAAAGAAGCGCTTGAGGTACTTCGCAGTGTCGGTATGGAGAGCAAGGCAGATCATGTGGCGGCCTTACTGTCCTATGGGGATCAGCGCCGGCTGGAAATAGCGATTACCTTGGCTATGGAGCCGCAGCTTCTGATGCTGGATGAACCGACTGCCGGTGTTGCGCGGGCTGAAGGCTATGAAATAATGAAAATGATCCGCAGGCTGGCGGCGGAGCGCAATATTACCGTAATTTTTATTGAACACGATATGGAGATTGTCTTCAATTATTCGGATAAGATTTCCGTAATGAATCAGGGAGAGCTGATAGCTACCGATACACCCCAGAATATCCGAAACAATCAATTCGTTCAGGAAGCTTACTTCGGAGGTGCCTTATGATTCTTGAAATCAACAATCTAAAATCCTTTTACGGAGACAGCCAGATTTTATTTGATACCTGCATTAAGCTGGAGGAGGGCTCCTCAGTATGTGTCCTTGGACGCAATGGTGTCGGCAAATCTACCATGATGAAATCAATCGTGGGGGGATTAAACCCCAAAAATCACTCCAGAGTAGAGGGCAGCATTAAATTTGACGGGAAAGAATTGGTCGGGGTAGCAAGCAATAAGATAGCCCGCGCAGGCATCGCATATGTACCCCAGGGACGACATATATTCCCTACACTGACCACCAGGGAGAATTTAATCATAGCCCAGCGCAAAGGGGCAGACGGAAATCAATACTGGACGATGGAAAAGATATATGAGTTATTTCCGCGGTTAAAGGAGCGGGAAAATTTTAAGGGCGGCAGGCTTTCCGGCGGAGAGCAGCAGATGCTCACAATCGCCAGGGGTCTAATGCAAAATCCACGTTTGCTTTTATTGGATGAAATCACAGAGGGTCTTGCACCGATTATTGTGCAGCAGCTTGCAGAGATTGTTAAGGAACTGCGCAGCTATGGTGTAACGATACTCGTAACGGAGCAGAGTGTCAATTTTGCTCTTTCTGTCAGTGAAAGGTGCTATATATTGGAAAAAGGCAGCGTTGTATACGAGAGTCTGAACACGGATCTTTCAAAGGAAACAATAGCCCACTACCTTGGAACCTGATACCGTTTACGGCGGTTCCCGACTAAAACCAGCAGCTTTGAAAGGATGAAAATAAGGATGAAAAAAATTGTTTCGTTTTTTGGAGATAAATCAGAAATTTTTTGTGAATTAAATGATCGTGCCAGGGAGTATGCCAAAGCCCTTGACATTGAATATCAATGGATACCCCAGCTTCCCTTTAATAAGCAGAAGGTAATCGAGGAGATAAAGAAGGCAGATTCCGGTATTATCGATATTGAGCCCTATGATGAAAGTATTTTTAAGGAGATTAAGGGCGACCATAAAATACTTGTCCGTTTTGGTGTGGGCTATGACAGGGTAGATTTACAGGCCGCCTCTGAAAATGGAATTGCGATTGCAAGGACCACCGCTGCCAATACAAATGCAGTGGCGGAAATGGCCCTCACCTTGATATTAGCATCCAAACGTATGTTAAAACAGAATTTAAAATGTGTTACAAACGGAAACTGGGTTAAAAATGTAGGACATGAGCTGACCGGAAATACGGTAGGTATTCTTGGCTTCGGTAATATCGGAAAAAGAGTAGCGGCCCTGTTAAAAGGCTTCGACTGCAAAGTTATTGTGTATGACCCCTATCCAAATCAGGAAGCGTTGAAGGAAGCGGGGGCGGAGCTTGTATCTATTGAGGAGCTGTTTCGGGCAGCGGACGCCGTCAGTATCCATGTTCCCTACTGTGAAGCAACCCACAACCTGGTTGATGACAGAATGCTTTCCCTGATGAAGCCGACGGCGGTTCTTGTAAATACTGCAAGAGGAAATATTGTGGATGAGGAAGCCCTATACCGTGCGTTGTCTACGAATCAGATTGCCGGTGCCGGTTTTGATGTGTTTGCAACGGAGCCCCTTCCCCTAAGCTCGCCTTTATTGCAGCTGGATAATGTAATTCTGACTCCCCATATATCCAGTCAGACCGTGGAATCCCTATGGAATATTTATAAAATGGCAATTGATATCAGTGCTGATTTCTTTGAAGGAAAGCCGTCCTCCCATATACTTAATCCGGAATATGCCAAGAACTGCTAGAAACATATGCAGATAAGATAACATAAAGTTAATTCATTGAGGAGTGCAAAATGGTCTGTTCAAAAAAAATCATTGGAAATTTATTTGAATGCTATGCCTTATTATTGCTGGATTACAATCAGAGTAAGCATTTAGTGGTTGCATCAGAAAAAAATGATAAATGCCTCCTGTATGATCTTGAGGGAAATTACGAGGAAACCATATGGGAAGGGCCCGGAGGAGTTATGTCCATGGAACAGGTACCTGGTACAAACGGACAGTTCCTGACGACACAGCTCTTCTATTCCACAAATCATTCGGAAAAAGCCAATATCTCTATTGTTACACCGGTTTCTGAAGCAAATTGGGATATAAGAGTTCTTGCGGACCTTCCCTTCGTTCATCGGTTTGGCATTATACAAAGAGATGGAATTAAGTATCTGCTTGCGGCAACCGTAAAGTCGGCTCATGCCTTTGAAGAGGACTGGACCTGTCCGGGACGGTTATGGGCAGCGGAGCTTCCGGAGAATTTATCGGTCTTTGATAAGGAGCATCAACTTGGCATGAAGCCGATTATGAGCGGATTGTTTCACAACCATGGATTTCAAAAAATTGAGGATAATGGATATACAAGTGTTCTGATCGGCTCCGACAACGGAGTAATCAAATGTATACCGCCTAAAAGCAAAGGCGGAGAGTGGGGCTTTGAAACCCTTCTTGCAGAAGCGGCCAGTGATATGATAATGCTGGATTTTGACGGTGATGGCGAGACGGAGCTTTTAACAATGGCGCCCTTCCATGGTGATATGTTGTCCATTTACAAAAAATCAGACGGTCAATATAAAAAAATATATGAGAACAAGGAAAAATTGGAGTTTCTTCATGCTATCTGGGGTGGCAGCCTGCTGGGTATACCGACTGCAATCATAGGTTATAGAAGAGGGAAGAAGGAATTGCTGGCAATCAGGTGCAGCGATAAGGACAAGCTGGAATTCACTCTGGAAACAGTTGACAGGGATGTAGGCCCGGCCAATGTTTTGCATTATACCAGAAACGGTACTGATTATTTTCTGTCTGCCAACCGCGAGATCAACGAAATTGCATTATACCAGATTGGATAGAAAAAGAGGAGCCGAAGATGGAAGAATATGTTCTTGGATTATATGAAAAAGCGATGCCGGAAACACTTTCATGGAAAGAAAAGCTGACGGCTGCAAAAACAGTGGGTTACGATTTTATAGAAATGAGTATTGATGAAACTGATATCAAGCTGGACCGGCTTGAAATGGAAAATGAGGAACGTCTTAAGCTGATTGAAACAATGTATGAGGTTGGGTTACCGATCCGCAGTATGTGTCTCAGCGGCCACAGAAAATATCCTCTAGGCAGTAATGACCCTGGAATATGCGCCAGAGGAATGGAAATCATGGAAAAAGCCATTCTGCTTGCCGATGACCTGGGAATAAGAATTATTCAATTGGCGGGCTATGATGTATATTATGAGCAATCTACGCAGGAGACGGTAGAAAGGTTTAACAAGAATCTGGAAAAAGCTGCGATTATGGCGGCCTGCAGGGGAATTTCACTTGCCTTTGAGACTATGGAGACAGAATTCATGAATACCGTGGGAAAGGCAATGGCATATATTGAACGGATTAATTCACCCTATCTGAATATCTATCCCGACAGTGGAAATATCACCAATGCAGCAGTTACCTATTGTACTGATGTTCTGTCGGATATCAGCAGCGGTGCAGGACACATAATGGCTATGCATCTGAAGGAAACAACACCGGGAGTCTTCCGGGAGGTGCCCTACGGTACGGGGCATGTAAGATTTGACCGTATCATAGAGCAGGCCTGGGATATGGGAATCCGGCGGTATGTCACAGAATTCTGGTATCAGGGGAAAAGCGAGTGGATGAAGGAGCTTTACTATGCCCATGATAAAATGAGAAAACTGCTGGACAGGCAAATCAGCAAGCTGAATTAGCCGTCAAAACAATAAGAGAAGAGGCAGATATTATGCTGGAAGCATTAAAGCAAATGGTATATGAAGCAAATATGGAGTTGCCGAGAAGAGGCCTGGTAACCTATACCTGGGGTAATGTAAGCGCAGTTGACCGGGATAAAGGATACATAGTGATAAAGCCCAGCGGTATCGATTATGACAGCATGAAGCCGGAGGATATGACCGTATTGGATCTGGAGGGTAACCGGATTGAAGGAAAATATAAACCATCCTCAGATACGGCAACACATATAGAGCTCTATCGAAAATATGAGATGCTTGGCGGTATCGTCCACACGCATTCCACCTGGGCAACCTCATGGGCACAGGCGGGAAGAAAAATTCCGTTATATGGAACGACACATGCGGATTACTTCTATGGAGCAATTCCCTGTGCCAGAAGCCTTACAGGGGATGAAATCAATGAGACGTATGAGAAAAATACGGGACTGGTCATCATAGAAACCTTGGAAAAGGAGCAGATCAGTCCTTCGGACATGCCGGGAATTCTTTGCTCAAACCACGGTCCCTTTGCATGGGGCAAGGATGCCCTTGAGGCGGTACATAATGCTGTGGTTTTAGAAAAGGTTGCAGAGATGGCGGCTTACTCCGAATTAATTAATGGAAATATCAAGCCGGCGCCTCAAAGAATAGCAGATAAGCATTACCTTCGCAAGCATGGGGAAAATGCATATTACGGACAGCTTTAACAATAGAAAATAATAAGTGTATCACCAAATTCGGCAGGTAAAACAAAGTGTGCCAGTTAAGAAGATTAACTGATACACTTTGTTTTTATTTACAAAATTATTTAATCTTTTATTGTAAGTACTTTGAAATAGGGGTAAAATATAGTAAATTTTATAGACCACTCCATGCGAAAAGAAAAGAGGAAACCTATGTCACAGTTCATTCAGCTAGACCAGGTAAGAAAAACTTACCGGATGGGAGAGGTAGAAATACACGCTCTTGATGGAATTGATTTTACGATAGAAGAAGGAGAATTTGTAGTTGTGGTTGGGCCCAGCGGAGCCGGTAAAACAACAGTGCTTAATATCCTGGGCGGTATGGATACGGCCTCCGAGGGTAAAGTCAACGTGGCAGGAACGGACATTGCCAATTATAATGAGAGGCAGCTTACCAAATACCGCAGAGAGGATATTGGCTTTGTATTCCAGTTCTATAATCTTGTACAGAATTTGACCGCTAAGGAGAATGTTGAACTGGCGGCACAGATTTGCAGGGAGCCTTTGGATGCCGGTGTGGTACTTAAGGAGGTCGGGCTTGGGGAACGTATGGATAATTTTCCCGCACAGCTGTCCGGCGGAGAACAGCAGCGTGTAGCGATTGCCAGGGCGCTTGCCAAAAATCCAAAGCTGCTGCTCTGCGATGAGCCGACCGGAGCCCTGGATTACCTTACCGGAAAGGCAATTCTTAAGCTTTTGCAGGACACCTGTAAAAAGAAAGGGATGACCACCATCGTTATTACCCATAATTCCGCTTTGACAGGGATGGCTGACAGGGTAATCAAGATAAAAAACGGCAGGGTAAGTGATGTCATCTTAAATGAAGCACCGGTATCGGTGGAATTGATAGAATGGTAGGCCGCACATGGGAAAGAGAGCATTAAGAAAAGATTTTGTTACCGAGGTTAAAGGAAGCTTAAACCGGTTTTTATCCATATTTTTGATTGTCGCACTGGGTGTGGCCTTCTTCGCAGGTATTCGTGCAACAAATCCCGATATGAGAATAACGGCGGATTCCTATTATGATGAGAACAATCTGATGGATATCCGTGTATTTGGTACAATGGGGCTCACCGAGGAGGATGTTACTGCGGTTTCAGAGCTTGACGGCGTAGCTTTAGCCGAGCCGGAGTACTCGGCGGACGTCCTGTGCAAGGCTGACGGTGGCGACCTGGCATTAAAGGTAATATCATTAACGGAGCATTTAAATCAATATACAGTTACCGAGGGACGGCTGCCAGAGAAGCCGGATGAGATTCTGGTAGATACAGCCTTTATCCGGGATTCCGGATATCAGCTGGGGGATATCATCCATATTACGTCAGGAACAGATCAGGAGTTAAAGGAGACCCTAAACGAGGATACCTTCACAATCGTTGGCATCGGAACGACCCCTTATTATCTTTCCTTCCAGCGCGGAAGTACAAGCATCGGCAGCGGCAAGCTAAGCAGCTTCATCGTCGTATTGCCCGAGGTCTTTTCTATGAAGGCCTATACCTGCATCAATGTGAGTGTTAAGGGGGCGAAGGAATTAACGGCCTACACAACGGAATATGATACTCTGGTATCGGATATCCTGGAACAGATTGAGGCAATCTCGGAGGGATGGTATGTACTGGACCGGAGCAGCGTGGCCGCCTATACGGAGTTTGAGCAGAATGCGGACCGGATCGGTGCAATCGGTCAGGTTTTTCCGGTAATTTTCTTTCTTGTGGCGGCTTTAATCAGTCTGACCACAATGACCAGAATGGTAGAGGAGGAACGAACTCAGATCGGTATTTTAAAGGCGCTGGGTTATTCCAAGCTGGCAATTGCCATGAAATATATGCTTTATGCACTGCTTGCTACTCTGGGCGGCAGTATCTTTGGAGCCGTTGTCGGGCTAAAGCTGCTGCCGACGGTAATTATAACCGCTTATAAAATGCTGTATTCGGGAATCCCAAGGATTGTAACGCCCTTTAACACCTATTATGCAATCCTGGCTACGATACTTTCAGTTTTCTGTGTCGGTGTGGCAACCCTTCTGGCCTGCTATAAGGAGCTTATGTCAAAGCCGGCAAATCTAATGCGGCCGGTAGCTCCTAAAGTAGGAAAACGTGTTTTGCTGGAGCGGATACCCTTTGTCTGGAAGCATCTGAACTTTACTTGGAAGGCCACTGTCCGTAATATGCTAAGGTATAAAAAACGCTTCTTCATGACCATTTTCGGGATTGGAGGGTGTATGGCTCTGCTGCTGGTGGGGTTCGGACTGAAGGATTCCATTTTTGTCATATACACCAGGCAATTTGATGAGCTTATGGTATACGATGCCCTGGCTTCTATAGACAGTAAGGCAACACAGGAGCAGGTCACGGAGCTGGAGAACGCGATTGAGGATAACGACCGGATTGCTGCTTCCATGAGGGTCAGGGCAGGGGCGGCCGATGTCAGCTTTCAGGGAGAGACAAAGAATGTGACCGTATTTATTCCAGAGCAGCCTGAAGACATGCAGCAGTACATTGTACTGCGAAAACGTATCGGGCACAGGGAGATTGGGCTTAAGGATGACGGGATTGTCCTGACGGAGCAGGTGGCAAAGCAGCTCGGCGCAGGCATTGGAGATATGGTTACCGTAAAGCTGAACGATAAAGAGGCAGAGGTAACCATTTCAGATATTACGGAGAATTATTTGACCCACTATCTTTATATGACACCGGCACTTTATGAGTCGCTTTTTGGTGAAGCAGTGACGTATAATAGTTATTTTCTTCTGCTGCCGGGGCTGAGCGAGGAGCAGCAGTTGGAGGTAGGTAATAGTCTCCTGTCTAATTCGGGAGCGGAGGGAGTATCCTATACCAGCTATTTGCAAAATCTTCTTTCCAATGTTTTAGTCAGCCTGAATGTTGTCGTATGGGTATTGATTGTATCGGCCGGCGCGTTGGCCTTTGTTGTGCTGTACAATTTGAATAATATTAATATCAATGAGCGAAGAAGGGAGCTTGCGACGCTTAAGGTACTGGGCTTTTACCACAAGGAGATGGGAGCCTATGTATTTCGTGAAAATATTTTACTTACAGTAATCGGGACACTCTTTGGGATCGTATTCGGAATCTTCTTGCACCGGTATGTAATTCTGACGGTGGAAATAGATATTGTCATGTTTGGACGTAACATAAATCCGGGGAGTTATATCTACAGTATTCTGCTGACCTTTTTATTTTCGGCGCTGGTGAATTTTGTAATGTACTATAAAATCAAGAAGGTAAATATGGTAGAATCTCTAAAAAGTGTGGAATAATGATAAAATTTAGCAGTATGATAATAATTGTGAATGTATTACAGGATACAAAAAAACACAAAAATCCTTTGTACAGGTTTACATTGTCGGGTAGTCATGGTATAATATCGCCAGATATTATACCTGTGCCGAGCAAAGCGAGTGCACATCCAAAAGCGAACTTTGTTCGCTTTGCACAAAGTGCCATACCATGTCCGCAAGCTCCCATGGTATAATTAGGTATTATATGTCACAAGGAGGGTGAGAACACTTGCTGAAGATATATATCTGCCCCAAATGCTATAATTTTCGTATTGTATCAAGAAAACCGGATGCGATATGCTTTCATTGCGGTATGAAATTAGAGCATTGTGATTTGGATTATGCGACCTATATGAATATGAGTGAGGAAGAACGTAATGAGTTCCGGAATAATCTGAAGAAGCGAATGCTGTCGTACCGGGAAAAATTACTGCAGGCACATACAATAAAACAATGAAAAAGAACCTTACTATATCAGTAAAATCGACTGTTATCGGGTTCTTTTTTTGTAAATAAGAAGAGCAGAAGGAATAAACGGAGGAAGAGTGAAAGAAAAGCGCTTTCACTCCCCCTGATTTTGTATACGTGCTAAAGCACGCAGATGGGAGCCAAAAATGAATACGAAAAATCTATCAAGGATAAACCAGGTGATACAAGAAGAAATTGATAAGGGCTATATTGCGGGGGCCGTTTTCCGGCTGTTGCATCATAATGAGCTGTGCTTTGACCAGATATATGGAAAGAGGGATCTTGAGGCGGGCAGTGCGATGACGAAGGATACCATTTTTCGCATGCATTCGATGACGAAGCCGATCACTGCGGTTGCCGCCTTAATGCTCTATGAACGGGGTGAATTGAATTTGTTTTCTCCGGTTTCAGATTATCTTCCAGGCTTTCAAAATCAGAAGGTCTATACGGACAGCGGGCTTAAGGACGTAAAAAGACCGGTTCTCATTAAGGATTTATTAAATATGACCTCCGGGATTTTATATCCCGATGCTACAGAGGCAGGACAGCTTATGGGTGCCCTCTATGATAAGGTGGGAGCCGCACATCACGGTGGGCATCCGATCGGCACTCTTGACTTTTGTAACCGTATGGGTGAGATGCCGCTTGCTTATCAGCCGGGAGAGAGCTGGGGCTATGGTGCTTCTGCGGATGTGCTGGGTGCGGTAATTGAAGCCATTACCGGCAAGAAATATGGCAGCTTTCTGCGGGAGGAGCTGTTTGTCCCATTAGAGATGAAGGATACAGCCTTCTATGTACCGGAGGAGAAGAGGAACCGTTTTGCTAAAATTTATGATTATAAAGCAGATGCAAAGAGACTGGAGCTATTCACAGATGACTTCCTGGCCCTGTTCGATTATATGGAGGCACCCGCCTTTGAATCAGGAGGAGCAGGGCTAGTTTCAACCATAGAAGATTATACACATTTTACGCAAATGCTGGCAGGGGGCGGCAGCTACAAGGACAGTCGGTTGCTGGGCAGAAAGACGATTGCTTATCTTGCAACCCCGCAGCTTACAGGGGAACAGTTAAAGGCCTATAACTGGGATTCCCAGATTGGCTATCATTACGGAAATCTATGCAGAATTCTGGTTGATCCTGCACAGGCGGCAACCAACGGTACCGCCGGGGAATTCGGCTGGGATGGCTGGTGCGGTAATTATTTCTTTGTCGATCCCAGGGAAAATCTGGTGATGATTTATATGGTACAGCGCTGCGGCGGTTCAGGACCGGATTATATTCGTAAATTAAGAAATATAGTATATGGTGCCCTATAGCAGACCGAGCTTATGAATTTCTTCTTATTAATAGATAGACGATGATGCAGTCAGATAAGACTGTACCCATGCTGGGTACATTAAAAAAGCGGCTTCTTTCTAAAGCCGCTTTTTTGAGTTATTCTTGAGTTACCTGTGGATTTTTATTCTTCCTATAAAACAAGAGCATAAAAAGCCCAAGTAAGGAGACGATGGTAACGGTCAGGTATACCTGCTGAAAGCCGATATTCAGGGTGTCCTGGAAGGCTTCCTCAATTGCAGGGCTAAGCTTATCGATTTCAGTGAGATAATTATTTTGTGCGGTCTGGAAGGCATCGGGGATAGCAGCCTTTAGCGTTGTCATTTTATCAATTGTATCCGAAAGTTCATTTTTTACATTCGTAAGTGAGGTCACCTGGGCTTCCGGAGTCTGATTTGCAGCCTTAAGCCTGGCAATTACGGTATCCAGATCGGAAGCACTGCTTTCCATGGCGGTGATGCCGCTTTGAATGCCCTCCTGGATGTTAAGAATTAAATCAGGGGTCATAAGTGCGAACATTTCCTTGGAGAAGGTTTTTACGCGATCCGTAATATTGGTCACATCGGAGGTCTGCATCAATTCGATCAGCTCCTGCGGTATCTGAACACTGCTGTCCTCGGAAGCCATATCAATTTTTACTGTCTGCAGGGAGGATAAATCAGGAAACTCCACACCGGCAAGCTTATCCTTCATGTTTTCATTGGATTTCAGTTGATTGATGGTATCATTTAACTCTGCTGCATAAGGAAGGGAGGGCAGGTTTACCTCCTCAGGAAGCAGGGACATGACATTGGATTGGACTGCGGTTCCGGCATGGGCAAGAAAGCCGATCATGACAGCGGGGGCAATCGCGGTTCCAATGGAGCGAATCAGGGAAACGGCCGCAAGTGCGGAATTGGCTTCCTGGGGCTGTGTATTCTCCAGCATCATATAATTAATCGGAGTACCCATGGTGAAGCCGATACCGATGCCGACTAAAATCAGACTCACCAGCACATGAAAAAGGTTGGGATGATTGGCAGTAATTAATGTAAGATACAGTGAGCCTGCGACTGAAATCAGAAAACCAAAGCCGAGGATAAGCCTGACACCGTATTTATCAATCAATTTACCTGACAGGGGCGCACCGATACCGGCGAAAATACCCAATATGAACACAAAATATCCGCCCTTACCGGTGGCAATCTTTAGGGCATTCTCTGAAAACTGAGGTACAAAAATCATACCCATAATGATTACACCGGTGAAAAAGGACAGGATGAGGGTAACCACAATTCTTAGATTAAGAAAATAATGCAGGTTCATCACCGGGTCCTTCGCCCTGGTTTCCGCAATACAAAATAGAGGAAGAAGTACTACAAAGATAATTAAAAACGGATATACCGAGGTGCTGGTAAAGGTAGCGGTAAAGTCAAAGAAATCAATGTTTTTCAGGCCGTACAAAACGGACAGGATCATTACGGTCAATAAGAAGATACCGACAAGATCTATTTTCTTCACATTTTCCTCTCTGGAGTTTGGTAAAGCAAAAAAGCCTGCCAAAAGAATGAAAATGGTTATCGGAACGTTGACATAGAAGATAAACTGCCAATTATCAGTTCCAAAGATATCAAGGATAGCACTTCCGGCAGAGGAGCCTATAATATTGGCCACGCCATAGACAGCTCCGACCAGGCCGAGGGCCATTCCTCTTTTTTCCTTGGGAAAGGTGGTGCCGAATTCCGCTGTTGCAACAGGCAGGATACCGCCGCCTCCGATTGCCTGAACTGCTCTTGAGATCAGCAGCAGTTGAAAGCTTCCGAAGTCTTGTGATAAACCGCAGAAGAGGGAACCAAGGCCAAAAAGAAAAATACTGACCAGGTAGATATATTTTCTGCCGTATTTATCGGCAAGCTTGCCCATAACCGGGATACTGGCCGCGTATGCAAGTGTATACATGGTAATCATCCAGATACCGGTTTTATCATCTACGGATAGAAAATTCTGAATTACGGTTCGGGCGGGAGTTATAATACCGGTATCAATCGCTCCCATAAAAATGCCAAGAAGATAGAGAATCAGGATTAGCAGGAAATTTTTTTGTGCATTTTTTGTTTTCATGATTTCAGCTCCTTACTGTCTGATAAATTCCCTTTACTGCTAATCACACTGGCCGCATTCGAGGATATCTTGCTGATGGTATGGATGAACTGTTCGATTTCCTCCTTGCTTAACCCCTCAAAAAGGTAATTATGCCAGACGTGCAGCTCCTTTGTAAGATATTCTATTTTATCCTGGCCGCTCTGTGTGATGGAAATCAGCTTTTCACGTTTGTTATTTGGATTGTCGGTTCTTTGGATATATGCCTTATTCTCAAGCTTGTTCAGGGTCTTTGCCACAGCGCCCTTGTCAAGTAAAAAGTAACTGGCAATGGTATCCTGATTAACAACATCGACTTTACATAAGTACAGCATAATCATATGTTCTGTAAATCCAACATTACTTTCCGCTAATTTTCGTTCAAAGAAAGTTCTGCTAAATCTTGAAATAATTGAAAAATCGGCCATTAGCATTTGGTATCATCTCCTTATTTGTTGTCTATGCAACTGTTGTAGATGCAACAATTATATGCAGCAGCTATTTTCTTGTCAAGATTTAATTTGGAAAGTATGGTTCATTTCCTTTTATGTAAAATATAAAATAAATGAAATTGAAATATATTATGAAATTTATGTCTGATATGTGCTTTTAAAACAAATATGAAAAAGTAATGAAATTAGTACTTGCAATTATTGGCTGCGTTTGCTATAATAAGTATTGTGCTAAATGATAAGACTAAGAAAGAGTGGACGAAAGTCCACTCTTATTCTTTGCGCGAACTGTAGAAGATAACGAGTTTCATAAATTATTGCAAAAACCAGGCAAGGTTTTGGCGGCATGGAGGTAGTATGACAAAGCATCAGGAATATGAATATAAAACAGAAAAGCTGATTGCACCGATTCTGGAGCAAAATCATTTTGAATTGTATGATGTGGAATATGTGAAGGAAGGCGGCAACTGGTTCCTTCGGGCCTATATCGACAAGGAAAATGGAATTACGGTGGATGACTGTGAGCTTGTCAGCAGAGCCTTAAGTGATTTGCTGGATAAAAATGATTTCATACCCGATGCATACATTCTTGAAGTCAGTTCGCCGGGACTTGGAAGGCAGTTGAAAAGGGATAAGCATTTTGAAAAAAGCATCGGCGAGGAAGTGGAAGTCAAGCTGTATAAGCCGGTGGATAAGAAAAAGGAATTTGTCGGGATATTAACAGCATTCAGTCAGGAGTCTCTGACACTGGAGCTTGAAAATAATAAAACAATGGTAATTCCAAGATCGGATATTGCAATGGTAAGGCTGACCTTTGATTTTTAGGACAGTGCTGCATTGATTTTTTTAGAAATTTAAAGGAGGAATATCCTCCTGGCTAAGATTATGCTAATTTTTTAGAAATTAAAGGAGGATAAGAAAAGAAATGGATAACAGAGAGCTGATTGAGGCTTTAAATCAAATTGAAAAGGAAAAGGATATCAGTAAAGATATATTGCTGGAGGCGTTGGAGAATTCACTGGTTGCAGCCTGCAAGAATAACTTTGGCAGAGCAGACAATATTAAGGTTAATATAGACAGAAGCACAGGTGAGGTTAATGTATATGCTATGAAAGAGGTTGTAGAGGAGGTAACAGACCCGGTAATGCAGATCAGCCTTGCGCAGGCAAAGATGAAGGATGCAAGGAAGGAGATCGGGGATATCGTAGCGGTTGAGGTTACTCCAAAGAATTTCGGACGTATCGCTGCACAGAAGGCTAAACAGGTCGTAGTGCAGAAAATTCGCGAGGAGGAGAGAAAGGTTCTGTATACTCAGTACAGCGGTAAGGAAAAGGATATCGTAACCGGCATCGTACAGCGTTATGTAGGAAATAATGTAAGTATCAATTTAGGTAAGGTGGACGCTGTACTTACGGAAAACGAGCAGGTGAGAGGCGAGGTATTCCGACCGACCGACCGAATTAAATTATATGTGCTTGAGGTGAAGGACACCACCAAGGGACCCAGAATTACTGTATCCAGAACCCATCCCGAGTTGGTAAAGCGTTTATTTGAAGCAGAGGTTACGGAAATTCAGGATGGTACGGTAGAAATTAAGAGTATATCCAGAGAAGCCGGCTCCAGAACAAAGATGGCGGTATGGAGCAACAACCCGGACGTTGATGCAGTCGGAGCCTGTGTCGGTTTAAACGGTGCAAGAGTTAATGCCATTGTCAGTGAGCTTAGAAATGAGAAAATTGATATTATAAATTGGAGTAATGATCCTGCAAAATTAATTGAGAATGCACTAAGTCCGGCAAAGGTAGTTTCTGTTACCGTGGAGGAATATGAGAAAAGTGCAAGGGTTATCGTACCTGATTATCAGTTATCACTTGCAATTGGTAAGGAGGGACAGAATGCAAGACTTGCTGCGAAGCTGACAGGTTATAAGATAGATATTAAGAGTGAATCACAGAGTATGGGTTACTAGTATAGAACGCTGTACGATACTCTGGGATAATTAAGGATGTGATAAGATTGGCAAAAAAATTACCATTAAGAATGTGTACCGGATGCGGTGAAATGAAGACCAAGAAAGAAATGATCCGTGTTCTTAAAACTCCTGAGGATGAGATTGTCATCGATGCAACAGGCAAAAAAAATGGCAGAGGAGCTTATATCTGCTGTTCCCTGGCCTGCCTGCAAAAGGCGGTCAAAACAAAGGGCCTGGAGCGTTCGCTTAAGGTGAGCATTCCAAAGGAAATTGTAGAAACACTGGAGAAGGAGATGGTTTTACTTGAATCCGGAAAACAAGAAAGTGTATAACCTGTTAGGAATTGCAACAAAATCGCGCAATACGGCAAGCGGCGAATTTTCCACGGAAAAGGCTGTGAAGGAGCGAAAGGCTGCTCTGGTTATGGTAGCGGAGGATGCGTCGGACAATACAAAAAAAATGTTTACTAACATGTGTACTTACTATAATGTGCCGATTTACTTTTTTGGAAAAAAGGATGACTTGGGTCATGCAATAGGCAAAGAAATTCGAGCTTCTTTGGCTGTTCTTGACAAAGGCTTGGCAGATGCAATAGAAAAGATACTGAAAGTTGTGCAGGGAGATGAACGGAGGTAGTAAGTATGGCAAAAATGAAAATCTTTGAGTTGAAAAATGAAATAAATCAAATAACAAAAGGTAATCTGGAGAGCAAGGATATTCTTGATTTTCTGGATAAAAGCTTCGGTGTGAAGAAAACACACAGCAGCAGCCTTGAGGATAATGAGGTGGCTTATGTCAAGAATTATTATGTCCAGTTAAGCCGGACAGCAAAAGAAGCTCCTGCCTCTGCTGCAAAGCCTGTACACCCGGCAGCTTCCAAGCCGTCACCTGAGACAAGGCAGGATACACCGCAAAGGACAGAAGCACCTCACAAAGCTGCGGCTCCCTCTGCAGCCCAGGCTCATCCGGCTGGCCAAAAACCGGCAGGTGCAATGTCTGGCGGACAACAGACGGGAACAAAACCGGCGGGACAGAATCCAACGGCGTACAGTACGGCGAGTCATAATTCATCTGCCCAGGGCAATGCAGTTCAAAGTCCGGCTCGTTCCGCAGCGGAGCAGTCACATCAGGAGGCAAACCGCCCGGCGGAACCTTCGAATGCGGCTCGGCCGGGACAAATAGGAGCGGCCGGAAGTAATTCGATAAATCAGAGACCGGCCTCAGGACAAGGCGGAGCAAGATCGGGACAATTTACAGGACAGAATAGAGAGCAAAGAACAAATGAACAAGGACATCAAGGTACACATACTATGCAGGGAACACAAAGCACACACGGTACACAAGGTACACAGGGTACACATGGTACACAGGGACAAAGGCCCGCAGGAGGACAGGGTGTAATGAGACAGGGACAACAAGGAAATACAGCAAACCAAAGGCCTGCAGGAAGAACGTCATATGATAATAATGCACAAGGCCAAAGACCGCAAAACAGGCCTTATGGTGATAATAATCAGGGCCAGAGACAGCAAAGACCCTATGAGGGAAGACCTGCTGGAGAAGGCTATCAGGGCCAGAGACAGCAAAGACCTTACGAGGGAAGACCTGCCGGAGAAGGTTATCAGGGCCAGAGACCGCAAAGACCCTACGAGGGAAGACCTGCCGGAGAGGGTCAGGGCAACAGGTATCAGGGCGGAGCACGCCCTCAGACAGGTGCAGGACAGTCCTCAAGAGGAGGCTACGGCGGCCAGGGAGGCTATTCCAGACCAGGAAACGGACCGAAGCCCGGCGGTGGCTTTAATTCCCGCGGCTTTGAGAATAGTGGTAAGGATGATGATGATAAGCCCGTATTTAATAGAGGGCAGGGCAATAAAAAGGGCACAGGGAGAGCTGGCGGTGAGCGTAAGAATTTTGACCAGCAGATTCTGGATCAAAAGGTTGCCGAGAAGAATGACAACAGTAATAAGAGAAACAGGGACAGAATTAATAAGGAAAAGAACTATAAGGAAAAGAGTCTGGTTGACCGCGAGAATGAAACCGTTGAAAACAAGTCAAAAATCGCACCCAAAAAAGGTCAGTTTATCCAGCCCAAGCCTATACAGGTGGTAGAGGAGGAAATCAAGGTCATCACAATTCCTGAAGTACTGACGATAAAAGAATTGGCAGAGAAAATGAAGAGGCCCTCAGCAGCATTAATTAAAAAGCTGTTTCTTGCAGGTAAAATTGTTACGTTGAATCAGGAGATAACCTTTGAAGAAGCAGAAGAAATTGCTTTAGGATATGAAATTATTGCTGAAAAAGAGGTTAAGATCAATGTAATTGAGGAATTATTAAAGGAGCAGGAGGAAGATCCTGCAACCATGGTAAAGCGTCCTCCCGTTGTCTGCGTTATGGGGCATGTTGACCATGGCAAAACCTCCCTTTTGGATGCAGTCCGAGAGACCAATGTAACCTCAAGGGAAGCCGGTGGTATCACACAGCATATCGGTGCTTATGTCGTAGAAATCAATGGAGAGAAAATTACCTTCCTTGATACCCCGGGACATGAAGCCTTTACCTCCATGCGTAAGAGAGGTGCAAAGTCCACAGATATCGCGATTCTGGTAGTTGCTGCTGACGACGGTGTAATGCCGCAGACAATTGAGGCGATCAACCATGCCAAGGCGGCCGGCGTACAGATCATCGTAGCCATTAATAAAATTGATAAGCCAAGTGCCAATATTGAGAGAGTAAAGCAAGAACTGACCGAGTATGAGTTGATCGCCGAGGATTGGGGCGGTGATACGATATTCGTTCCGGTTTCCGCCCATACCAAGGAAGGTATTGACCAATTGCTGGAGATGATCCTTCTGACTGCGGAGCTGGTAGAGCTTAAGGCGAATCCGAACCGTAATGCAAGAGGTATTGTCATTGAAGCAGAGCTTGACAAGGGAAGAGGCCCGGTAGCCACAATTCTGGTGCAGAAGGGAACACTTCATGTCGGAGATAATGTTGCTGTGGGTGCATCCTTTGGTAAAGTACGTGCCATGATAGACGACAAGGGCAGAAGAGTCAAGGAGGCAACGCCTTCTACACCGGTAGAGATTCTTGGCCTTAATGAGGTTCCGGATGCAGGTGAAACCTTCATGGCAACCGATAATGAAAAGGAAGCAAGAAACATTGCAGAGACCTATCTTGCACAGAGTAAGGAAAAGCTGATCGCCGATACCAAGGCGAAATTATCTCTGGATGGATTGTTCTCACAAATCCAGGCCGGCAATATAAAGGAATTGAATCTGATTATCAAGGCCGATGTACAGGGTTCTGTAGAGGCCATGAAGCAGAGCCTCTTAAAGCTTAGCAATGCCGAGGTTGCAATACGTGTCATTCACGGCGGAGTTGGTGCAATCAATGAATCTGACGTTATGCTTGCAAGCACCTCCAATGCCATTATCATAGGCTTTAATGTAAGACCGGAAAATGCGGCAAAGGATACTGCCGACCGGGAAAATGTAGAGGTAAAGCTTTACCGGGTTATCTATGATGCCATCAATGATATTGAGGCAGCAATGAAGGGAATGCTTGACCCTGTATTTGAGGAGAGAATTATAGGCCATGCCGAAATCCGTATGACCTTTAAGGCCTCCGGTATCGGTACGATAGCAGGCTCCTATGTGCTTGACGGTAAGATCATAAGAAACTGTAAGGCCAGAATATTCCGGGATAATACCATGATCTATGAGGGCACCCTTGCATCCCTGAAGAGATTCCAGGATGATGTCAAGGAAGTTGCCACCGGCTATGAATGCGGTCTGGTATTTGAAAAGTTCAATGATGTAAAAGAAGGCGATAAGGTAGAGGTTTACATTATGGCTGAGGTACCAAGATAAGATAACTGTGCGGAAATATGTGCGGGAATGGGGTTAGAAATGAGAAAGAACAGTATTAAAAACACCAGAATAAATACAGAGGTACAAAAGGAGCTGAGTGCATTAATCAGCAGGGAAATCAAGGACCCGAGAATCAATTCCATGACCTCGGTGGTTGCGGTTGAGGTTTCTCCGGATTTAAAGACTGCCAAGGTATATATCAGTGTACTGGGAGATGAAGAATCCAAGAAATCCACGCTTCGCGGATTAAAGAGCGCCGCCTCTTTTATGAGAGGACAGCTGGCAAAAACCCTGAACCTTCGTAATACCCCAGAGCTTAGCTTTGTTATTGACAATTCGATTGAATATGGTGTTCATATGTCAAAGCTGATTGATGAAGTAAACAAAAATTCCTCTGATTTTGAATCAGAGGATGAGGAGGAACCGGAAGCCGAGTATGAGGATGAAGAAACCGGTGTGACAGGTGATACAGAAGAAGAGGATGAATAGCTTATGGATAGAATTATGAATGAAGTAACCGGCAGAAAAAAGATTGCAATCGCAGGTCATATACGGCCTGATGGTGATTGTATCGGTTCCTGCACCGCACTTTACCTGTATCTGACGCAGAACAAGGAAAAATTCATGCTTGACCAGATCGATGTATACCTTGAGAGCTTCGGGGATGAGTTTGATATCCTTCCTCATACGAAGGAGATCAAGCATTCCTATGAAACAGATGAAAGCTATGAGCTATTTATCTCCCTGGACTGCGGCAGTCTGGATCGGCTGGGAAATGCATGTAAATTCTTTGACAGCGCGGCTAAGACCATTAATATTGATCATCATATCAGCAATACGAAATTTGCCGGGATCAATCATGTGGTACCGGAGGCTTCCTCTACTGCAGAGGTATTGTTCTCCCTCATGGAAGAGGAGCTGATATCAAAGGAAGTTGCGGAATCCTTATATGTTGGTATCATTCATGATACCGGCGTATTCAAGCATTCCAATACCTCGGAATATACGATGCAGGTGGCCGGTAGATTAATTAGCAAGGGAATTAATTTTTCCATGCTGATTGATGAGTCCTTCTATGCAAAGACCTATATGCAGAATCAGATTCTGGGCCGTTGTCTTATGGAGAGTATTCTGGTGCTGAATAAAAAGGTAGTATTTGCTTCCATAAACCGCAAAATGCTTGATTTTTACAGCGCTTCCTCCAAGGACCTGGACGGAATCATTGACCAGCTTCGTGTAACAAAGGGGATTGAGGTAGCCGTATTTGTCTATGAAATACAGTTTCGGGAGTTCAGAATCAGCCTGCGGTCCAACGGAGCAGTCAATGTCAGTAAGATTGCGGTGTATTTCGGCGGCGGCGGACATATCAAGGCGGCAGGCTGTAGCTTAACCGGGACGGTTCATGATGTAATCAATAATATTACGCCCCATATCGAAGCACAGCTTAAGGAATTGAATTTGCTGGATTAAGCAGCCGTTAAGGAGCGGACAGGATTGATTCACGGAATAATTAATGTATATAAGGAAAAGGGCTATACCTCCCATGATGTTGTAGCCAAAATGAGAGGTATTTTAAAAATAAAAAAAATCGGTCATACAGGGACTCTGGACCCTGAGGCCGTCGGCGTGCTGCCGGTCTGTATCGGGAAAGCCACCCGGCTGGTCGATATGATAACGGATAAGGATAAAACCTATGAGGCTGTCCTTAAACTAGGGATTACAACAGATACTCAGGATATGACGGGAAGAGTATTAAAAACCTGTATGGAAGTGATCAGCCGGACAGAGCTGGAAGCAGTAATGAAAGGCTTTATCGGAGAATATCTTCAATTGCCGCCCATGTATTCGGCCATCAAGGTGGATGGAAAGAAGCTGTATGAGCTGGCAAGACAGGGAAAGGAAATTGAACGGGAAAGACGCAGGGTAAGTATTCATGATATTCGGCTTCTTGCCTGGTCGGATCAAGAGCAGGAGGCTACCCTGGAGGTAGACTGCGGCAAGGGAACCTATATCAGAACTCTGCTTTATGACATCGGGGAGGTGCTGGGCTGCGGCGGTACGATGAAAAGTCTGATCCGAACCCGTGTCGGCAGCTTTTCTATCAAGGATTCCTTGAAGTTGTCACAAATTGAGGAGCTTAACAGGGAAAACTGCCTGGCGTCTTGTCTTAAGCCGGTGGACGAGTTCTTTCGGGACTATGACAGGGTAACCGTAGACCGTGATTTTCATAAGCTGATTTATAAC
Source organism: Bacillota bacterium (assembly GCA_023407175.1). The sequence continues at coordinate 167,157 of JAEYMU010000057.1, read as the reverse complement.
GGGAATGCTTTTCGAACGGAGCACCTGATGTCAACGGAGCAGCCTGGAGATACAGCCCTGATAAGAGTGTATGATGCCGATCAGATCTTTATCGGGATCTATCAATATGTGAAAGAGGAACAGCTATTCAAGCCCGTAAAAATGTTTTTAAGTTAACATTTTATTCTGAATCTCCTCCCTAAGGAATGGAGTAAGTATGGAATATATAGCAGGTAATAAGTTTTTTCAATATAAGAACAGTGCAGTAACCCTTGGCAAGTTTGACGGCTTGCATCTGGGTCACAGACAGTTGATTGATCAGGTGGTTGCCTATAAGGAACAGGGCTTCACTTCCGTAATGTTCAGTTTTATGCTTCATCCTGCCAATATGTTTTCTGAAAGGGAATTTGAGCTGATTTACACTGAGGAAGAAAAGCGCACCATACTAAAGAAAACCGGATTGGATGTATTAATTTCCTATCCCTTTACGGAGGAAACCCGGGGTATGGAGCCGGAGGCTTTTATTCGGGATATCCTGGTGAAACAGCTGGATGCAAAGATTATTGTGGTAGGTAATGATTTCCGCTTTGGCGCAGGACGCAGAGGGGATGTGGCTTTACTAAAGCAATACGAGGAAGCCTTCGGATATCAGGTAATAGCCCGTGAAAAGCTGAAATTAAAAAGTCAGATTATCAGCAGCTCCCTAATCCGGGCGGCGCTTAAGGAAGGAAGGATCGATAAGGTGAATGCCATGCTGGGACAGCCTTATTTTATCCGGGGCGAAGTAGTTCATGGAAGAAAGCTTGGAAGAACCATCGGAATGCCGACGACAAACCTGGTTCCTCCCTCTAACAAGCTCTTACCGCCCTGCGGTGTATACGCCTCCAAGACTCTCATTGACGGTGTATTTCATCCGGGAGTAACCAATATCGGCTATAAACCGACGGTAGGAGAAGAGAGTATCGGTGTGGAAACCTTTATTTTCGATTATGAAAATGACTTATACGGGAGAATGCTTGAGGTACAGCTCTATGATTATATCCGTCCGGAGCTTAAATTCGGTTCACTGGAGGAGCTGGTGAAGCAGATGGCGGAGGATAGTGCACTGGCAAAGAAATATTTTCAATCATTATCTTGACAACAAATTGTATGAATGATAATATTTAGTAGTTAAATGATATATTTATTTACTAAATATTATCATCTAAATAAAATAAAGCCATATAAAAATATGCGCGCAGAAATGGAGGAAAGTTGTATATGTCTAATTTAATTGTGAGTGAGGTAGCAATTAACTAATTTAATATTGGGCATTTTAAGATGCATTCTTATTGTGCCGACATTTATTCATATCAATAGCTTAACTTTGTTAAACACATGATAGGATGTGTTTTTTTTGTGCTTATTTTTATTAGTTATTTGCTCCGGAAAGAAATCAGATTATGGAGGAAAACATTTGAAGGAAAAAGTAATTTTAGAAGGCTTTATTACTGCAGTACACAGAGAAAGATATGAAGTTTGTGTAAATAACGAGTTTATTTTTGCAAGATTAAAAGCAAGTATTTATTTTTATGAAAATAATCAGGATTATCCGACCGTTGGAGATAATGTTCTTATTGAATTTAATGAGATCGGGGATAGTCTGATTTGTGAAACGAAGGTCAGAAAGTCAAAGTTTTCACGTAAGGACCCGGATAAGGGTAAGGGTGAACAGACAATAGCTGCAAATTTTGATTATGTATTTATTATGATGTCATTGAATTTTGATTTTAATATGAAAAGGCTGGAAAGATATATTACTGTCTCCTGGCAAAGTGGAGGAACACCGGTAATTATTCTTACAAAAGCGGATATTGGTGAAAATATCGATGAGAAAATAGCAATGATCAGTGAAATAGCAATTGGCGTTGATATTTATTCCATAAGCGCAGCAACGGGTGAAGGTATAGATGCGTTAGATAAATATTTGATGCCGGATAAATGCATTGTTTTTCTTGGCTCCTCCGGTGTAGGTAAATCAACCTTTACGAATTATCTTTTAAAGGATGAAATTATGGAAACCAGGGAAATAAGGGAGGCTGATTCTAAGGGTCATCATACAACAACACACAGGCAGATGTTTGTACTTGCAAATGGTACAAAAATTATTGATACACCTGGAATGCGGGAGCTGGGTATGTGGGTTGTAGAGGATGGAATGGAGCAGAGCTTTGCGGGGCTAATTGAACTTACCTCTTCCTGCAAATTCAGTAACTGTACTCATACGAAGGAAGAAGGGTGTGCTGTAAGAGAAGCTATTAAAAATGGAACCTTAAGTGAAAAGCGCTGGATAAATTATCAGAAGATATTAAGAGAATCAAATTATCATGCAGCTAAGGAACGATTTAATAAGATAAAGGAAAAAAAGGCTATGACAAAAAGAGAGAAGAAGTCATCGAGAAAAATAGATATGAAAGGGGAGGATTATTAAATGGAGATAAAGAACAATCATACAATTATTCATCTGCCCAAGGAGCAATGGAAGGGTACTATCATACCGATAGAGTATACAACCAATCAGTACTATGATGTAAGTGTAGACAAAGAAAGTGATGGATATACTGTCAATATTAAGAAGAAGGATTTTTCAGAGCCGGTAACGCATTATCCTGCTGAATATGATTATCCGGATAAATTGTATCAGGATTACTGGGAGCATGCATTTTCCTGGGGAGTTATTGATAATGGAACGCTTGTTGCAGCGATTGAAACCGACCAGGAAATATGGTCGAATCGCCTTAGAATTACTACCTTGTGGGTGGATAAGGATTATCAGAAGAAGGGAATTGGCCACGCATTAATTGAGATAGCAAAAGAGCAGGCCAGACAGGAGAGACGAAGAGCTATTATTCTTGAAACCCAGTCCTGCAATGTAAATGCAGTTGATTTCTATAAGCATGAGGGGTTTACTCTGATCGGTATGGACACCTGCTGTTATAAAAATAATGACCTTGACAGGAAAGAAGTAAGACTCGAATTTGGCTGGTTTCCAAAAAGAAAGCCCCGGGTAAGCAAGGATAACATAGTGATAAGAGAAGAGACAGAGGATGATTTTTACGGGACAGAGCTTATGACAATGCGCGCTTTCTGGAATAAGCATCATCTTGGCTGCGACGAGCATTATCTTGTACACAAGCTGCGTCAATGTAAGGATTATTTACCCGAACTGAGCAGAATTGCTGTTAAGGACGGAAAAATTATCGGATGCATTATGTATTCAAAGGCAAAGGTTGTTGATGGAGAGAAGGTTCATGATATAGTAACCTTTGGACCGTTGTGTGTTGATCCGGATTGGCAGGGAACCGGTATTGGAGAAATTCTGTTAAGAGAGACCATGAAAATAGCTATGGATATGGGCTATAAAGGAATTATTATCTTTGGCGAGCCTGATTATTATCCTAGAATCGGATTTAAAACCTGTGATCATTTTAATATTACAACGCCTGATGGAAAGAATTTTAATGCATTTATGGGAATTGAACTGATGAAAGACGGCTTTAAAGATATGAAGGGAAAATTCTATGAATCGGATGTGTTTGACAACCTCCCTAAAAATGAAGTTGAGGAATATAATAAAAATTTTCCTTTTATTATGAAACAGAGGTTCCCTACGCAATGGGATTAGCCAAGAGAAAGAGGAATGAAACGTTTATGCTGCTAATGTTGGAATTTATCAATTGTATAAAAAAATGTTTACAATAGTAATAAAATATGTTACTATACACAGGTAGTTTAAGCCGATGCTCAGAGTTTGGACACTCCGACCTTATTCTTAGTATCCGGCGTTTATATGAAAGGAGAATATTACATGATCAGTAAAGAGAAAAAACAGGATATTATCAAGAATTTCGGAAGAACACCTGAGGATACAGGCTCTCCGGAGGTACAGATCGCTTTATTAACCGCGAGAATTACAGAGTTAACCGAGCATTTGAAGAACAACAAGAAGGATCATCATTCCAGAAGAGGTCTTCTTAAAATGGTAGGTCAGAGAAGAGGTTTACTTGAATACTTAAAGAAAACCAATATCGACGGATACCGTGGATTGATTGAGCGTCTGGGCTTAAGAAAGTAAATAGAGACAGCAGAAGGAACGGCTCTGTTTCAGAAACAGGGGCATGTTTTACAAGGACATGCCTCCTGCCTGAGACAGAGCTTATTTATTGAATTATTTAATATTTTCATGAAAAAAACGGTAGCATATTGGTAACAATAATGGTATAATAATGTAGTTAGGGTGACGGGAGGACATCCCGAGACTTCTGAAAAGGTTATTGGATGAGTTTTTATTCGGTAGGTTTTTCAGTTGTTTCGGTGCCTCCGGCTCTTATAATAACAAGCGGCAAGGCAAAGCCTTCCCTTGTAAGATGAAAAGGAGACATTAATTTATGTACAAAAGTTTTTCTATGGAGTTAGCAGGCAGAACTCTGACTGTAGATATCGAAAGAGTAGCTGCACAGGCTAACGGAGCTGCTTTGATGCATTATGGCGATACTGTCGTATTATCCACAGCAACAGCATCGGACAAGCCCAGAGAGGGAATCGACTTCTTCCCCTTAAGTGTTGAATATGAAGAGAAATTATATGCCGTAGGCAAGATTCCGGGAGGCTTTATTAAAAGAGAAAGCAAGCCCTCTGAGAATGCAATTCTTACCTCACGTGTAATTGACCGTCCCATGAGACCGTTGTTTCCCAAGGATTACAGAAATGACGTGACCCTGAATAATCTGGTATTATGTGTTGATCAGGATTGCTCTCCTGAGGTAACCGCAATGCTTGGTTCTGCCATTGCAACCTGTATCTCGGATATTCCCTTTGATGGACCGACTGCCTCAACGATGGTTGGTATGGTAGACGGACAACTGGTATTTAATCCTACCTCAGCCCAGAGAGAGCAGTCAACTCTGGCACTCACCGTTGCTTCCACCAAGGAAAAGGTTATCATGATTGAAGCCGGTGCAGATGAGCTTTCTGAAGATAAGATGATTGAAGCAATTTTCGCCGCACATGAACTGAACCAGAAGATTATCGCCTTCATCGAGACGATTGTTGCAGAGGTTGGTAAGCCGAAGCATCAGTATGAAGCCTGTGACACACCTGCTGATTTATATGAGGATATGGTCAGCTTCGTTACTCCTGAGGCAATGGAAGAGGCTGTATTTACCGATGTTAAGCAGGTAAGGGAAGAAAATATTAAGAAAATTACAGAAAAGCTTAATGAGCGTTATACACAGACCCATCCGGAATGGTTACCGTTGCTTGGCGAAGCAATTTATAAATTCGAGAAAAAAACAGTACGCAAGATGATTTTAAAGGATCAGAAGCGTCCTGACGGAAGAAAGGTTACAGAGATCAGAAGGCTTGCTGCGGAAATCGATGTTCTGCCAAGAACACATGGTTCAGGTATGTTTACCAGAGGTCAGACCCAGGTGCTTACCATTACGACCTTAGGTGCACTTGCAGAGACTCAGAGGCTGGACGGTATTGATGAGAACGAGACTGGCAAGCGTTATATGCACCATTATAATTTCCCTTCCTATTCCGTAGGTGAGACAAAGCCCTCCAGAGGTCCGGGAAGACGTGAAATTGGTCATGGAGCATTGGCTGAAAGAGCCCTTGTTCCGGTGCTGCCCACTGAAGAGGAATTCCCCTATGCAATCCGTACCGTATCCGAGGTACTGGAGTCCAACGGCTCCACCTCCCAGGGGTCCATCTGTGCCTCCACCTTATCCTTAATGGCTGCCGGCGTTCCGATTAAAGCAATGGTTGCAGGTATTTCCGTAGGTTTGGTAACCGGTGAAACAGATGGTGATTATATTCTTTTAACAGACATCCAGGGTCTGGAAGACTTTTTTGGCGATATGGATTTCAAGGTTGCCGGTACTCATAAGGGTATTACTGCGATCCAGATGGACATTAAAATTCATGGTCTGACCAGAGAGATTATAGAGAAGGCGATTTACAGAACCAAGGAAGCAAGAACCTATATTCTGGATGAAGTTATGGCTCCTGTAATTTCCGAGCCCAGACCGGAGGTTGGTCCTTACTCACCGAAGATTGTTCAGATTAAGATCGATCCTTCCAAGATTGGTGAGGTTGTCGGACAGAGAGGCAAGACCATCAATGCAATTATCGACCAGACAGGTGTTAAGATTGACATTACGGATGACGGTGCCGTATCCGTATGCGGTGTTGACAAGGAAAGTATCCAGAAGGCCCTTGAAATGGTTAAGATGATTGTTACAGACTTTGAAGAGGGCAAACAATATATCGGTAAGGTAATCAGTATTAAGGATTTTGGTGCCTTTATTGAATTTGCTCCGGGCAAGGAGGGTATGGTTCATATCTCCAAGATTGCAAAGCACAGAGTTGAGCATGTGGAGGATGTTCTTACCTTAGGCGATATCGTTACAGTGGTTTGCCTTGGACAGGATAAGATGGGCAGAATCAGCTTCAGCATCAAGGATGCCAAGTAGCTTGTAACGGAAGGTTCTCGCATGATTTTCTGACTTGGTTGTATTTATTTCCTGATATGAGTGTCCGTCAGCGAAAAGAGACGTAATAAGCGTGTCTGTTCACTGGCGGACATTTTTATGCAATGCAGCACCAGCCTTTCGTGTATAAAAATATTAGAATACAATTAGTTTTCACTTAAAATAATAAGTAAATATTGACAGTCCCTCCATAAAACAATATACTATTCCATGATATGTAAACAACAGGAAGCATTACGCAAAATGGATGGTTATGTATCATTAATCCTAGTGGAATGAAAGGCAGGAATAAAATGAAGAAACGATTGATGGCTTTATTGATGACATTGATTTTATGCATCAGCCTTATACCGGTTTTCCCGGTATATGCTGCCGAAGCTGCTACAGTGAATGCAAGTGCTGACAGTACGGCAACAGAACAAAGCGTTAGCGACTGGGCAATTGGGGATTTACTGGTCGGAAGTACCTATGGAATTTTTCCCGTTGACTGGAGCAGCCTGGACATGACGGTACCGGTATCTGAGGGAAAGCTGTGGGTATTACTTGCGGGAATCCGCTGCAAGCTGCTGGAGACGGATTGTGTTACCGATAATCCGGATATCATATACGATACGAAGAAGAATATGACTGTGGAGGAGGTTCTCACCACCTATTACAGTGTATTGTCCAATATGAAATTCACCTCCGAGCTTGGATTTAAGGGAGCTTCTGCCGTTGAAAATATGAAGGAGGCCGGGGTTTACAAGGGAACCGACGGAGAGCCGGGATTGACGGAGGTATGCACCCTGGAGGATGCCTGCGTATATGCAACCAGAATTATTACTTATACTTATAATGAGCTTGGGGCTGCAAGCAAGGGCTTTCTCTGGCAGGCAAAATCAGGCGGGAATACCGTATATATGCTCGGTTCCATTCATCTGGCTTCCACAGAGATTTATCCCTTAAGCCAGAACATATTACAGGCCTATCAAAGTGCCGATGCCCTGGTAGTAGAGGTAGATCTGTTTGATATCATGGGAGCCTATACCATGGTAATGCTTGGTGTGTATTCGGACGGTACCACCTTAAAGGATCATGTATCTGCTGAAACCTATCAGAAGGTTATAACCCTGGCAACAAAATATGGCTATGACGAGGAGACAATTTCTCTGTTCAAGCCCTGGTTTATTTACACTCTATTTACCTCCGTGTCCTACACTGACAGCGGAAGTGAAGCTGATGCAGAACTGGCCTCACTTTTGGGTATTGATATGAATTTCCTGACCGATGCCTATTTGAATGGCAAACCGGTTCTGCAGATTGAAGGCTATGAATATCAGAGTCAGGTATTGAACAGCTTTTCGGATGAACTGGCTGAGTATCTGCTAAACAGCACTATAGATTCCTTGAATGCTGTACAGGAAAGCGGTGTCAATATTAATAATGAGTACCTTAAGTATGTTCTTGCTTTATGGCATGACGGTGATGTGGAAAGCTTCCTGGCAATCAACTCCATGGATGAGGATTATTTGGATACCTCGGATATAAGCCCTGAGGAAAAGGCGCTAATTGAGGAATATGAAAGTAAGCTGATCACCCAGAGAGACCTTGGTATGGCAGATTATATCGAGGGTCTGTTAACAGCAGAGGGCAGCTCCACTTATTTTGTAGTGGTCGGCAGCGCCCATTATATCAGTGATTACAGTGTACTTGATATCTTGAAGGAAAGAGGCTATGAGATCACACAGATTAAATAAGTCCTTTAAGGCCTATAGATAAACCGGATGAAAAGCTGCTTTTTAGAGGAAAGCACTGAAACAGTTCAGTGAAGCCCCGAAAGCAGCTTTTTAATTGAAGTTTTTGTATTAATATGGTAGAATTGGTATAAGCTTAGTACTATTTCATGGGAATATAATACAAGCCATATGGATAAATTATATTGGATTACTGTGGAAAAGCATCTACAGTAACGTCCATATTCCCGGAAAGCTGTTTCATCCGTTCATTATGGTTCTTGAGATAAGCAACGAAAATACGATACGATAGGAGGACCTATATGACAAATATACATGTATTATCCAACAAAATTACTGTTATAACCGAAGTACTGCCGTATTTAAGCAGTGTTTCCTTCGGAATCTGGATTAAGGCAGGCTCGTCAAACGAGAATGAAAGTAATAATGGAATCGCCCATATCATTGAGCATATGCTATTCAAGGGGACCAGTAATCGCAGTGCAAAGCAGATTGCGGATGAGATGGCAAGGATCGGCGGTAATATGAACGCCTTTACCAGTAAGGAATGCACCTCTTATTATGCAACCACCTTAAGTGAGCATTTACCTATTACAATTGATATATTGTCCGATATGTTTTTGAATTCTCTGATTGATGAGAAAGCTCTGAAGAAGGAAAAGGGAGTTATTATTGAAGAAATCGATATGTATGATGATTCGCCGGAGGACTTGGTTCATGAAATGCTCCAGCAAAGAGTATGGAGGGATCATCCGCTGGGATACCTGATATCAGGAACGAAGAAGATTGTCCGCAGGGTAACCAGAGAACAGATTATGGATTTTATGAATACCTACTATGTGGGCGAGAATATGTTTATATCCGTTGCCGGGAGCTTTGAGGAAGTCGAAGTATTGGAGCTGCTGGAGATGAAATTCGGTAAAATTAAGCCGGCCAGCTCCACCTTGACTGCTACGGCGGGCAAACCCCAGTATAACCGCGTCATGTGCAAGCGGAATAAGGATATTGAGCAGCTGCATTTTAATATTGCCTTTGATAGTGTTTCCTATCTGTCCAAGGAGCGATATGTCCTATCCATTGTTAATAATATTCTGGGAGGAAGCATAAATTCCCGACTGTTCCAAAGGATCAGGGAAAATAGCGGCTTAACCTATTCCATCTATTCCTACGGAAGCTCTTATAAGGAAACCGGATTATTCCATATCTATGCAGCTATGAATCCGTCCCAGGCTCCGGCCGTTTTTAAAAAGATACTCCATATCATTAATGATATCAAGAAAAAGGGAGTGACTGCCGAGGAGCTTTCGATGACGAAGGAACAGATTAAGACAGAACTGATTCTGGGAAATGAAAGTGCCAAAAGCAGAATGAATGCCAACGGGAAATCAATGGTTAACCGGGGCCGGATTATATCCATGAAAGAGGTTATCGATGAAATCAATCAGGTAAATCTGGATATGATTAAGGAATTTAACAACCGGTATTTTGATTTAGAGGCTGCTTCCATATCGTTGGTAGGCAATTTGAAAGAAATTGATTTGAAAGCAATAGGATTTTAAATCAATTATATAGGAGGCATAGCCTCTTAAGATAAAGCGGATACAAAATATATTATTTTTATTAGGAGGCTTTTTTATGAAGTATGAGATAATGGGAGAACCGTTGCCGGTGGTTACCTGTCATGTGAATGCCGGAGAGACTATGATAACAGAAAGGGGCTCCATGTCCTGGATGAGTCCAAATATGAAGATGGAGACCTCGACCAATGGAGGAATAGGGAAGGCTCTGGGAAGGATGTTCTCAGGAGATTCCATCTTTCAAAACCGCTATACGGCGATGGGCGGAGAGGGTTTGATTGCTTTTGCATCAAGCTTTCCAGGTTCCATACGAGCCCTGGAAATTACACCGGAAAATAATATGATTGTACAGAAATCCGCTTTTTTGGCCTCGGAAGCAGGCGTTGAGCTCTCCCTTCATTTTCAGAAAAAGCTGGGGGCGGGGTTATTCGGAGGAGAAGGCTTTATTATGCAAAGACTCTCAGGACGTGGTATTGCCTTCATCGAAATTGATGGCTATGCCATGGAATATGTATTGCAGCCGGGCCAGCAGATGGTGATTGACACCGGTTATCTTGCCGCGATGACGGCAGGCTGTACCATGGATATCCATACGGTTCCGGGGGTTAAGAATATGCTGTTTGGCGGGGAAGGTATTTTTAATACGGTGGTTACCGGCCCCGGTAAAATTATATTACAGACCATGCCGGTTAGTAATGTTGCAGCCACCCTGCGTCCCTTTTTCCCGTCTGCAAAATAAAGAATAGAGGAGAGAAGCTTTATATTTCAATCGTATAAGCGGCCTTGAACACCTCGCCGGGTTCCAGGCGGTTGCCCCATTCCCGTTCCTCCAGGGATTTGTCAAAATCCTCAGCATCACAGCGGCCATACCAGGGTTCGATGCAAAGAAAAGGAGCATTTTTCCCTGCGGGGGACCATAAACCGAAAAGCGGCGCATCAAAGGAAACCGTCAGATACGGAGTTTTCTCAGGAGTAAGGATGTCCACCCTATGACATTGATTTTCTTCGATAATCAATGCATCATAATCAAACAGATGGGGGTTGACCGGAAGAGTGCCATGGTCCGTAAAAAGCTTATTCTGTTCCTTCAAGGGCTTCTGAATTAAGAGGCCCTTCTCATTGATGTGCTGATAATAGATTGGCTGGTCCGTATCAAAGCACAGGAAATAGTCGGTCTGATTTTCCTCCGGTGAGAGCGGACAGTGAAAGGCAGGATGTCCTCCGATGGAAAAATACATGGCGGTGCTGTCCTGATTTATTACTTTCCATAGGACAGTGATTTTTCCCCCTTCGATTTTATAACCTGCCTCCAAACGGAAGCAAAAGGGATAAACCGCAAGAGTCTCTTCGGAAGCCTCCAGGAAAAACCAGATTTCAGAATCGGTTTTGGATAGCAGCCGAAAGTCCATATCGCGGGCAAAGCCATGCTGTGGCATGGAATATGTCTTGCCTTGATAATGGTAGGATTTATTCTTTAAGGAGCCCACCAGGGGGAAAAGAATTGGTGAGTGGCGTTTCCAGTAGTTCGGGTCCGCATTCCATAAATACTCTGTATTCGATAAATTATTTCGGATTGAAGTTAATTCTGCCCCGTGTTCGTCAAAACAGAGCGTCAGTATTTCATTTTTTAGATCGTAATTCAAAGCCGGTTACCTCCAAGCAGAATTCATAATGAGTTATTCTACCATAATAATGGGAAAAATACTATGTTTTATTAAAATATTTTTATGTATTTAAAAATTACAGGAACTAGTGCGTTGCTCATAATCTTAGCTTGACATTGACTGCAAGAATGATATAATAAATTCAAACAGAGACAATTCTATTGAAAAGTAAGAGAATTGTCATATGTAAAACGTTGATGAGACGAGTAATATGTGAAAGATTACAGAGAGAGATATGATTTGGTGCAAATATCTTATTACAGAAGCATATGAAAACTAACTCAGAGTGATCCCAATCCGGTCCGGTGATTCCGTTATCGATCAAATGAAGTGGGTTTGATACCAAAAAGGGTGGAACCGCGACGTAGAAGCTACGCTCGTCCCTTTCGAATTGCAGAAAAAGCAGTCGAAAGCGACGGGCTTTTTATATGCAAAAGTAGGAATAGTCAGCTTAAAAGGAAAATTACAATAACAACATAATTTTGTGATTTTCAAAAAACAGAAAGGAGAATTGATATGATTATAACTTTAAAGGACGGCTCCGCCAAGGAGTACGACAAAGCAATGACAGTGTATGAAATTGCAAGTGATATCAGCGAAGGACTTGCAAGAATGGCCTGTGCGGGCGAATTAGACGGTAAGGTGGTGGATCTTCGAACCTCGGTGGATAAGGACAGCACCTTGAATATATTAACCTTTAATGATGACGCTGGTAAGGCTGCCTATCGGCATACTACCTCCCATGTTCTTGCACAGGCGGTAAAACGGTTATATCCTGAGGCGAAGCTTGCCATCGGACCTTCAATTGATACCGGGTTTTACTATGATTTTGATATGCCTTCCCTTGACCGGGAGTCCCTGGATGAAATTGAAAAGGAAATGAAGAAGATTATCAAGGAGGGAGATGAGCTTGTCCGCTTTACCTTTCCCCGGGCAGAGGCTATCGAGCTGATGCAAAAAAGAGGAGAACCCTATAAGGTAGAGCTGATTGAGGACCTTCCTGTGGATGCCGAGCTTTCCTTCTATCAGCAGGGGGATTTCGTGGATTTGTGTGCCGGCCCCCATTTAATGAGCACAAAGGGCATTAAGGCCATTAAATTAATCTCATCCTCAGGTGCCTACTGGAGAGGCTCAGAGAAGAATAAAATGCTTACCAGAGTATACGGTACGGCCTTTACCAAAAATGCGGAGCTGGAAGAATTTTTAGCGCATCTGGAGGATATTAAGAAGCGTGACCATAACAAATTAGGACGTGAGATGGAGCTGTTTACTACCGTTGATGTAATCGGACAGGGACTTCCGCTTCTGATGCCTAAGGGCACGAAGATCATACAAACTCTTCAAAGATGGATTGAGGATGAAGAGGAAAAGAGAGGCTATGTCAGAACAAAGACTCCTTTGATGGCTAAGAGCGATCTATATAAAATCTCCGGACACTGGGATCATTATAAGGACGGAATGTTCGTTCTGGGAGATGAAGCAAAGGATAAGGAGGTATTTGCACTTCGTCCGATGACCTGCCCCTTCCAGTACTATGTGTATAAAGCAAGTCAGAAATCCTACCGTGACCTGCCGCTGCGTTATGGTGAAACCTCCACGCTGTTTCGTAAAGAGGATTCCGGTGAGATGCACGGGTTGACCCGTGTACGCCAGTTTACGATTTCAGAGGGCCATCTGATTGTCAGACCGGATCAGATGGATGATGAATTCAAGGGCTGTTTGGCCTTGGCAAAATATTGTCTGGAAACCCTGGGGGTAGAAGAGGACGTAACCTACCGTCTGTCCAAATGGGATCCGAACGATAAGGAAAAATATATCGGTACACCGGAGGTATGGGAGGAAACTCAGGGTAGAATTCGAAAGGTATTAAATGAACTGGGTATCCAGTTTACCGAGGCGGAGGGCGAGGCAGCCTTCTACGGGCCCAAGGTTGATATTCAGGCGAAGAATGTATACGGCAAGGAAGATACCATGATTACCATCCAGTGGGATGCGACACTTGCGGAGCAGTTCGATATGTATTATGTGGATCAGAACGGTGATAAGGTTCGTCCTTATATCATCCATAGAACCAGTATGGGCTGCTATGAAAGAACCCTGGCCTGGCTGATTGAAAAGTATGCCGGACTATTTCCGACCTGGTTATGTCCGGAGCAGGTAAGAGTCCTGCCCATTTCCGAAAAATATCATGCTTATGCGAATAAGGTAAGGGAAGAGCTTCAAAAGAATAATATTCTGGCAACCGTAGATGAAAGAGCGGAGAAAATCGGCTATAAAATCCGTGAGACAAGACTGGACCGTGTTCCTTATATGCTTGTGGTGGGACAGAAGGAGGAGGAAGAGGGCCTGGTATCTGTCAGAAGCCGTTTCCTTGGAGATGAAGGTCAGAAAGCGCTTGCCGACTTTATCGACGCTATCAGCAAAGAAATTCGGACCAGGGAAATCCGTAAAATTGAAGTAAGCGAGAATTCCGATAAATAACAGAAAAGCCGCTTTGTTTTATGAATACTGTATGAGGATATGTAAAACTGGCATACTATATGGAAACAACATCAATAACTGTTGTTTTAACATAAACAATTGTTGTTTCATGTAGCATGTAGTTTCGATCTCTTAAATCAATATAAGGGAGGTATCCTGATGGCAGGCAATAAAGCGAAGAGCACAAGAAATCATAAGAAGGAAGACGGAGCCTTTCATTCCAAGCATATCAAGCATGATCCCCAGGCAGAAAGTGCAAGGGCGGTCTTTGGACAAAAGGATAATCCGGCACAGAACAACCGTTAATTGTGTGAAGCGTTATACAAAAGCATTAAGCTCCCGGGCCTACCGGCAGCATATCCAGATATTTGGATACTGCCGATAAGTCCGGGAGCTTTGTTATTATACAGTTTTGAAAATATTGCGGTTCATAGGCAGGATTTATCAGGTGAAAAAAAGCCTGTATAGATACATCGAAAATATCGATACATCCATATTGAATTTCGATATAATATCCTTTACAATAAATTATGATAATAACGAAAGAGATGGGAAGGACGTGTCTAAATGAATCAATACCATATTGAAACAAACTGTATCCAGGGAGGTTATCAGCCTAAGAACGGAGAGCCCCGGGTATTGCCGATTTACCAAAGTACTACCTATAAATACGATTCCAGTGAGCATGTGGGAAAGCTCTTTGACCTTGCAGAGGAGGGGTTTTTCTATACCAGGCTTGCCAATCCTACGGTGGATTGTGTGGAACGCAAAATTGCAGCTCTTGAGGGCGGTGTGGGAGCTATGTGTACCTCCTCCGGGCAGGCTGCCAGTCTGATTGCCGTACTTAATATTTGCAGCAGCGGAGAACATATGATAGCCTCCAGTACCATCTACGGCGGAACCACTAATCTTTTTGCCGTAACCTTAAAAAGAATGGGAATCGAGGTGAGCTTTGTAAATCCCGATGCTTCGCTGGAGGAGCTTCAAAAGGAGGTCAGAGACAATACCAAGTTGGTATTTGCCGAAACAATCGCCAATCCGGCGCTGGTCGTTACGGACCTTGAGAAATTTGCAGTGTTTGCACATAATAATCAGATACCGTTGATCATTGATAATACCTTTGCGACGCCGGTTAATTGCAGACCCTTCGAATATGGTGCAGACATCGTCGTACATTCTACCTCCAAATATATGGACGGGCATGCGGTAGCCCTTGGCGGAGTGATTGTGGACAGCGGAAACTTTAATTGGGCTAACGGTAAATTCCCCGGTCTTTCCACACCTGATGAATCCTATCATGGCATGGTATATACCAGGGACTGCGGTAAGGCTGCCTTTATAACCAAGGCCAGAGTCCAGCTGATGCGTGATCTTGGCTCCTCCCCTGCGCCAAACAATGCCTTTTTATTGAATTTGGGGCTGGAAACCCTGCATCTTCGCATGGAGCGTCATTGCAGCAATGCCTTAAAGGTTGCGGAGTTTCTTGAAAAGAACGATAAAATAACCTGGGTTAACTATCCTGATTTAAAGAGCAGTAAATATTACGAGCTTGCGAAAAAATATCTGCCCAAGGGTTCCTGTGGTGTTATTTCCTATGGGGTCAAGGGTGGAAGAGAGGCAGCTGTTAAATTCATGGACAGCCTGAAGCTGGCTGCAATTGTTGTTCATGTGGCGGACACCCGGACCAGTGTATTACATCCGGCGAGTACGACACATCGTCAGCTATCCGACCAGCAGTTAATGGATGCCGGAATCACTCCCGATTTAATTCGGATGTCAATCGGAATCGAGAATGTAGAGGATATTATTGCTGATATTGAGCAAGCCTTGGAGCAAATATAGGACTAATTTATTATAAGCATTATATTCATAAAACAGCAGGATAAATTTATGATTTTTGATTTATTCTGCTGTTTTTATTGCGTTTTTCGACTTAAATATGTAAAATTCGATTTTGTATTTTATAGTAGACACAGTCTGTACAATGGACTATAATGGTATTAAAGTATCTGAAATAATAAGGAATTGAGGTTATTTTTACAAAATATTTAAAATAGTTTTGCTATTTATATACAATTAAAAGATAAAGCTAACGGGGCTGACGGGGAGAGGAAATGAATATTAAAGCAAAAGGGATGTTGCTATCTTTTATTATGATTCTGGCTGCAACGCTTGTAATCGGTATGGGAGCATACTATCATTTTAAGAGCATACTGTTGAATGAAGTAAATTCAGCGGTAGTCAGAGTTGCAGAAGAATCAGCCGACCACCTTAATCATTATATCACACAATATCTTACACCTTTGGTCGGTTTATCAGAGAATGAAGAGATAGAGTCCATGGATTGGACAAAACAAAAATCAGTGATCTGTGCCCAGATTTATCCGCAGTATCAGAATGTTGCCGTAGTGGATTTATCCGGGACGGCTTATTATATTGATGATTCAGTACTTGATTTGAGTGACAGAAATTATATTGAGAAGGCCTTGAAAGGAAAAGTATCCTTTTCCGAGGTTATCATTAGCAGAAAAACCGGAGCCCCGGTTATAATGGTGGGCGTACCGATTTATAGAGATAAGGAAATCCAGGGGGCACTGATTGCCAGGCTGGATGTGGGTTTTTTATCTGATTATGCGCAAACCAGAGGATATGGTGATAATGGAAGAGCATATGTCATCAGTGAAGAAGGAACGTTAATTTCACGCCCTGATTATGCTTCATCAGGAGAGGAATACAATCTTTATAAAATAGCTGAAACCCAGGAAGACTATCAATCCTTTGCTGAATTTGTAAAAACCGGCAGTTCAAAGCAGACGGGCTATGGTGAATACGAATACAATCATGAGAAAATTCTGATGGGATACGCTTTGATTAAAGAAACCAATTGGAAGATTTATATTGGTACGAATGAAGACGATATCTCAAAGGGGCTTTTCGGTCTGAAGCAGATCATCGTAGTATTGATTGTCATTTCTTTGATTGTTTGTACTTTATCAGCCTGGATTTTAATCGACAGGTTTTTCAAGCCCCTTGTAGAGCTGGATGATTTATTCTCCCGCGGGGCCAGAGGGGATTTGACCATTCGGTTTATCCCTAAAACAAAGGATGAGATCGGAAGGCTGGGAAACAGCTTCAACCGTATGATGGATAAGATAAAAACCCTGACCCGGTATGACCCTTTGACCGGTTTATCGAATCAGTATGTATTTGACATGGATCTGAAGGAGCTGCTGCAAAGCTGTAAAGAGAAGGATTTTACCTTAATTATGGTTGCTATTGACCGTTTGAGCTTTATCAATGATACCTACGGATATTTCTTCGGAGATGAGATTATAATCCAGGTTTCCAAGAGAATATCCGCCTGGGCAGAGCAGCAGGAGCAGGTATATCGTTATAAGGGAGATGAATTCGTCATCCTCTGTACAGATAACTTTGAGGAAAGCGAGTTTTCAGCCAGAACGCAAAAGCTACTGGAGGAATTATTAAAGAGCTATCAGGTAAACGGAAAAACAATCGATATCCATATCAGTATTGGGGCATTTACCCGGAATGAGGATACAAAGCCGGAAGATCCGCTGAAGTCCGTGACTCAGGCAAAGAACTATGCGAAAACGCTGGGCGGGAATCAAATTCAGAAATTTGATCAGCAAATACATAATAAGATTAAGCTAAATAAGGAGCTTCAGGCTGATATTTTAAACGGACTGAAGCAAAATCAGTTCTTTCTGGTCTATCAGCCTTTATTTCACCTGGAGAATGAGAGCATTGCCGAACTGGAGGCTCTGATACGGTGGAACCATCCGGAGTGGGGCCTTTTATACCCGGATAAGTTTATTGAGCTTGCAGAGGCTTCGGGAGCAATTATAAATATTGATATGTGGGTTATGGAATCAGCCTGCCGTCTGCTAAAAAGCAGGAAGGATGATAATAAGCCCCCCGTTATGCTTTCCGTCAATATCTCCGCAAGAACCTTTGAGACAAAGGAATTCATACCGGATTTATTAGATATCATTCACCGGTATGCGGTGGACCCAGCCATGCTTCAGCTGGAAATCACCGAGCGGATGCTAATTAATAATATTGAGGAAGGTATCTATAAATTAAATGAACTGAGAGGCATGGGTATTAAAGTAGCAATTGATGATTTCGGAATCGGCTATTCATCCCTAAGCTATATCGTTCGCTTGCCTATTGATAGTATCAAAATCGATAAGTCCTTTGTACAGAATATGACCTCCAGTGAGGAGGCCAAGGTGATTGTATCAACCATTATCAGTTTATGCAAAACCTTAAGGCTGAATGTAATTGCAGAGGGCATTGAAAGAAAGATCGAGCTTGACTATCTAAAATCAAATAAATGCGACATAGGACAGGGCTATTATTTCTCTAAGCCGGTAAGTATTACAGAGATTGAGACAAAGCATTTTATCTGATATTTCCGATATTATTGATAGCGTATGGGATGTCGGAGGATTGTTTTCATTTTTGCCATATCGGCTTTTCTTGGATCGGCAAGATAGATTTCATGGTGCCTTCGAATAGATCCATCCGGCTGCTGTGTTCCTATATCTATAATAAGTCCCTTTGCTTTAATAAACTGCTCCATTTTTGCAAGAGTAGCAGGCTCCGCATCATAGGGGCCGATATGCATACATTGGACGCAGAGACCCTCCTCCAATACAACAAAGCTTGCCTGACTAACGTCAAGGTCAGGCTTTTTCTTTTTCACTTCCTCCTGAGCCTGAAGAAAAATCTCCTTTGTGATAAAATCAGGCTGCCGGATCATAGAGCTCCAGCAGTATTTATCCTTTTGAGTAAAGTCCATGTCATTGTTGTCCTCCAGCCACCATAATCCCTCCAGCGGCGGCGCTACATAATCGGGAAAAACCCCATTGCCTGAGCTGATGCTGCCGAATTTCAGACCCATCTTAATCGTAAAGGTCAAGGCATATAATAACCCTACAGCCCTTTGATATTCCCCATCCGGAGTATTGGGATTACCCCTGCCATTGACCAGAATGAAATTCATGGCCGGTACGGTAATAATCGAAGGCTCACTTTTTGGTGCGTAAAGCTCCTTGTTCTGCTTTTTGTAATCAATTTTATCCATGTTTTCCCTCATTTCTTTGTTAGAGTATTCTGTTGGTGTCTCACTTGTGAGACAATACGAATATGAAACAAGACAATCATAGCATATATAATATGACATCTATACGTCATATTTGTTTTTCGATAATGAATTTTTATATTTTTCGCACAGCTTTTTTCGAAGCCATGAAGGCGCTATCACCTCCAGGCTGTCCTCATAGGACATCAGATAGCCCGTAAGCCAGCCTCCGTCCCTGATTTTAAAATCAATCAGGAAGCTGCCATCCTCATTTTTTGTAATTGCAGCTCTGGGGAATTCATCGTAAACCCGGAAGGCCATCACGGAATCAATTTTAAGAATAAGATCAATGGCTGGGGCATTCATATAGAAGGAATTCTGCTCTGTAGTCTGCTTTGCTCCGGGAATTGGAGAAAAGGATTTATCCTGTACACTCAGGCCATTGATCCGTGATATCTTAAAATAGCGAAAATCCTTCTTATCCCGGCAGTATCCATAGAGATACCAGGCCTGAACCTTAAATGTAAGCTTCACCGGTTCAATGCTACGATGGCTTTCTTCCCCCTTTGTATTAAAATAATCAAATTCAATTACTTTATGTTCCAATATGGCTTCTTTTAAATCCCTGAATTTCTGCTTGTCCTCCTCCCCGCTGTTCCAATAGGAGAAATCCACTTCAATCCAATCCGTGTCCTTATTGCCGAATAGGGAGTTCAGTTTGACCAGAATTTGGTTCGCATCCTCGTAGCTGGCGGCTTTGAGTCCTTGCAGAGCATAGAGAATATCATTTTGCTCCTTTTTGGATAATATAGATTTGTTCAGTACAAAATGCTCCAATAATCCGATACCGCCGCCCTTGCCCTTATTGGTATAAATAGGGATACCTGCCTGACAAAGCGTTTCGATATCCCGGTAAATTGTTCTCTGGGATACCTCAAAATGCTCACTAAGCTCCTTGGCAGTAGTGATTTTTTGATTCATAAGAATATAGACAATTTCAAATAAGCGGTTTATTTGCATAAGTATCCCCCATTTGCTTGTTTTATAAGACAATTATGAAACCATGTGATTTCGATTCAGAGTCTATTATTCCATTTTAACAAAGAAAATATGACATTACAACGTCATATTTGAAAATCTGTGCTGAGTGTGAAAAGCCGGACAATAGAATAAAATATCTTCTTTATCACATAATAAAAAGAGAATGATTATAATAAGGAAAGAGGACTCATGCATGCAAAAGGACATATTGATGGAAAATAGTCTAGATAAAGATAACTCACACAGTAACAGGCTTCCTGGGGATAAGAGCAGAGATGACAGGCGGGTAAATTCCCAGGAAGAACAGGAAAATGAAAGAGTTATCAAAGAAAATGAAGATTTCAAGGATAAGAAAATCAGTGAATATGGACAGACTGTTCTGGAAAATGGAAACCGTGAGCATAAAATACACCTGCTGTCTATCATAGGGGAAATCGAGGGTCATGAGTGCCTTCCACAGCACAATAAAACCACCAAATATGAGCATGTGCTTCCACAGCTTGCCGCAATTGAGGATAGTACCGAGATTGACGGCCTGCTGATTTTAATTAATACCGTTGGAGGAGACGTTGAAGCCGGACTGGCCATTGCCGAAATGATTGCCTCCCTTAGTAAACCCACTGTGTCTCTGGTGTTGGGCGGTTCGCATTCCATCGGAGTTCCGCTGGCGGTATCAGCAAATTACAGCTATATTGTACCCTCTGCAACCATGATTATCCATCCGGTGCGCATGAACGGAACGGTTATCGGTGTAACACAGACCTTTGAATATTTTGAGAAAATCCAGGACAGGATCATTACCTTTGTGGTAAACCATTCCAAGATAGATTATAACAGCTTCCGGGATCTTATGCTGGATACACATCAGCTGGCAAAGGATGTCGGCTCCATTCTGGTCGGTGACGAGACCGTAAAAAAGGGTATCATCGACGAGGTGGGTGGAATTAAGGAAGCCCTGCGCAAAATTAACGAAATGATTGATTCAGGAAAGGGTGAGAAATAATATGCTATACACGGCAAAGCCATTGGAACGTATTTATGCGGACCCTTCCGTATTTGACAGTAAAAGAAAGGAAAGACCCGCACAGGAGAATTTATACCAGGAGGTTACCCTGCCAAACGGAAGAATTGTCACCCGAAAGGACGGGGAAAATTATGTGATAGAGCGTCTTCATTCTACGGATATGAGGGATTATCTGAATGAAGAATATTACCCCGGTAAGAATATGAAGCAATAAAATAAACAGGACAGAAGTCATGCTGTCAGGTGTTCATCAGGTAATTGCGAAATTTGTATCTGCTGTTTGGAAAATTTAGCGGATATTGTTTCGCAATTACCTACAGATGTCCATTGATAAAAGGAGCTTTATGCTTATTTCAAGCCAAACCGCAGATAATGCTAACCGAAGTTTGTCTTGCATATCATTTTTATAAAAGGTATAATAATTTTCAGGAGCCTTTTGCTAAAATTGGCAAAAGGCAGTGAAAATAGCAGGGGGCATAAGGCTATTTTGTATTATAAGGAGGACAGTAAGAGCGATGGCTCCAAATAAAAATACGAGGAAAGCCTCAAATTCACGAAAGAATAAAAGTGCGGCGCAGCGGCAGGGCAGCATTAAGGAGCGCGGCGCTGTTCAAGACGAGATCATTCTTGTCATTGCTCTGGTGGTTTCAATTCTTTTACTCTTAAGCAATTTCAATCTGTGCGGAAGTGTGGGAAAGGCCATCAGCAGCGTTTTGTTCGGTTTGGTTGGCGCAGTAACCTACATCATACCTTTTATCATTTTTTTTACGATAGCTTTTTACATATCCAATATCGGAAACCGCAGGGCCGGACGAAAAATCATCAGTGCAATGGTGTTCTTTATCGCCCTGGCTGCCCTGATACAGATGATAGCAAATCCCTCTACCGATATGAAGGTGTTGGATTATTTTAAGGAATCCTATATCAAGCATAACGGAGGCGGAATTCTGGGTGGCACCCTGGCTCTTATTCTATGTAAATTATTTGCTGAGGTTGCAACCTATATCATATTGATTGCCATCATGGCAATATGTGTGATCATCATTACCGGAAAGGCCATCTTTACCTATCTGGCGAAGAAGAGTAAAAGCTCACTTCAGGAGCGAATGGAATATCAGAGGCTTCGAAGGGAAGAGCAGGGGGAGGATATCGCCCGGGAAATTTCGAATGAAAAGGGCAGGAGGTCGGCAAGAACCTTTGTAATCAATGAAACCACCCCGTCCACCTTAAAAGCATCTGCCGCATTGCCGGAACAGAAAGAGGAGGCAAATGCAAAAAACAGAAGAAAAAACCGGGAAAAGTCAGAGGAGGAGCTTCCGGTTCTTAATTTCCATCATCTGTTTGATGAGGAGAAGCAGGCAGAACCGGTCCCTGCCTATGAGGAAGAGCTGCGGCTTAAATTCGGAGATAAAGAGGAGTCTGAAGAACCGGTCTATCAGGATACAGATGTGGTACATCATGAGACTCATGTAGATAACAGCAAAAATCTTGCCGAAACAAAACCGTTAAAACCCCAACAAAAAGCGGCTGGTGAAGGTTCTATGGAAGTAGACAATTTGAATATTTCCCAGACTGCGCAGCAAAAGGAATATATTTATCCTCCAGTGGAGCTGCTTACCGCTCCAAAGCCAAAGGCAGGCAAGGGAGGTGCACCGGATAAGGAGCTTAAGGATACAGCCTTTAAGCTTCAAAGTACCTTGGACAGCTTCGGGGTACATGTTACAGTAACAAATGTCAGTGTAGGCCCCGCAGTGACCAGATATGAGCTGCAGCCGGAGCAGGGAGTCAAGGTCAGCCGAATTACCAGCCTCGCGGATGACATCAAGCTGAACCTGGCTGCCTCGGATGTCAGAATTGAAGCTCCCATACCGGGCAAGGCGGCGGTCGGTATTGAGGTCCCCAACAAAGAAAATTCCATGGTAACCTTCCGTGAGATGATCGAAAGCAGAGAATTTACAGGACATGCCTCTAATCTCGCCTTTGCCGTGGGTAAGGATATCGGAGGGCAGACGATTATAACGGATATCGCCAAGATGCCCCATTTACTTATTGCAGGTGCAACAGGCTCCGGTAAGTCCGTATGTATTAATACATTAATTATGAGTATTCTATATAAATCCAAGCCCTCGGATGTACGGATGATAATGGTCGATCCCAAGGTGGTGGAGCTGAATGTGTATAATGGAATTCCACATCTTCTAATTCCGGTCGTAACTGACCCGAAGAAGGCCTCGGCCGCGCTTAACTGGGCTGTTATCGAGATGACGGAGCGTTATAAGAAATTCGCCGATGTAGGTGCAAGGGATTTGAAGGGTTATAATGAAAAGGCTGCAACCGTAGAGCATCTAAAGGATGAAAATTATCAGAAGCTCCCTCAGATCATTATTATTATCGATGAGCTGGCCGACCTTATGATGGTGGCTCCCGGTGAGGTAGAGGATGCAATCTGCCGTTTGGCTCAGCTTGCAAGAGCAGCCGGAATCCATCTGATTATTGCAACTCAGCGGCCCTCCGTGAATGTCATTACCGGTCTGATTAAGGCCAATATCCCGTCCAGAATTGCCTTTGCGGTATCCTCTGCCATCGATTCCAGAACCATTATTGACGGTTCCGGGGCTGAGAAGCTCCTGGGCAAGGGGGATATGCTTTTCTTCCCCTCCGGTTATCCGAAGCCGGTACGAATTCAGGGAGCCTTCATCAGTGATAAAGAGGTAAGCTCTGTTGTGGAATTCTTAAAGAAGAATAATAATGAAGCAGTATATAGTGACGATATTCATGAGAAAATAAATAACGCCAAGGCAGGGGACCTCTCCTTGCAGGGCGGTGGTGAGAATGAACGGGATGAATACTTTCCAGAAGCAGGTAAATTCATTATTGATAAGGATAAAGCCTCCATTGGTATGCTGCAAAGAGTATACAAAATAGGCTTTAACCGGGCTGCCCGGATTATGGACCAGCTGGCGGAGGCAGGCGTGGTAGGTCCTGAGGAAGGTACAAAGCCCAGAAAAATTCTGATGTCGCTGGAGGAATTCGAGCAATATCTTGAGGAATATTAAAGGAATGGAAGATTGATATGACAGGTCTTTTGGTGGTTAATGAGTTCCTGCGTTTAAGCAAATTGGACGAAATCCATGAATGGTTATTAAAGGCAGCAAAAAAATATGGGATGGAGCTGCAACTGATAACGAATGCCGAACTTTTGATTGATATCAGCTCCAGGCCAAGAGGACTTAATGCTGATTTTGTACTTTTCTGGGACAAGGATGTAAAGCTGGCCTATTATCTGGAGCAGAGCGGCTATCCCGTATTTAATTCCTCACGGGCAATCGAAATCTGTGATGATAAATCCCTGACCCATCTGACTCTGATGAACCATGGAATTACCATGCCGGATACCATCATTGCACCGAAAACCTTCGATAATATCGGCTATACCAATTATAATTTTCTTACGAAGATAGCGGAGGCCCTTGGATTTCCCATGGTTGTGAAGGAATGCTTCGGCTCCTTCGGTAAGCAGGTGTACCTGGCACAGGATTTTAATGAGCTTACCGAGCTGGTCAAAGGTCTTGGAACAAAGCAATTCCTATTTCAGCAGTTGATTGTGACCAGCCTGGGAAGGGACCTGCGGCTACAGGTTGTTGGCGGCAGGGTGATTGCTTCCATGCAGCGTTTTGCCAGGAACAATGATTTTCGTGCCAATCTGACGAACGGTGGTGCTATGGAGCCTTATCAGCCTACGCAGGAGCAGTGTAGTCTGGCCATTCGGTGCTGTGAGGCCATCGGGCTTGATTTTGCCGGAGTCGATCTTTTGTTTGGAGAAGAGGATGCGCCAATCGTATGTGAGGTGAATTCAAATGCTCATTTTAAAAACATCTATGATTGTACCGGAGTGAATGCGGCAGAGGCTATTATGGAATATATTAAGAAGAAATTATAAATTTGAATAATTGTAAACATAAAATATTTATGTAAACCATAAAAGCAATATGTCCATTAAGCTTAATGTTTGTAAAAAGCCATCGGACTGACGGCCTGGTAGAATTATGTATGGGACGGGAAGGGAAGCAGTATTTGAATGGAAGCATGGCTGGTTTACTTTAGGGACGGAGCACAATACAATAAAAGCTATATACAGCTCTATATGGAGGAAGGACGAAAGCTTGGTGTCAGCATCAGGCTTATTCTTGCTGAGGAACTGGAATTTGGGGTGAGGCAAAATCAATTGTTTCTGACCTATTCTAAACAAGAGATCTCCCTGCCTGATTTTGTGATTTGCAGGGCCATTCATCCATTGCTTACCCGACAGCTTGAACTTATGGGATTGAAGGTCTTTAATAATTCCCAGGTAGCCGAGCTATGCAATGATAAGGCAAAAACCTGCCAGTATCTTGCCAAAACCGGAATTAAGATGGTGGATTCGAGCTTTTATCTGAACCGTCAGATCGGAGAAGTACTTGCCGAAGCAAGCTCCGGTAAGGTAATTAAGGCAGTTGACGGCCATGGCGGAGCACAGGTATTCTTAATCGGAGAAGCTGAAAGGCAGGATATAGTATCCGGATTGGGCCGCTCCCATATGGTGCTGCAGCCCTTTACAGGAAACAGGCATCAGGATTTAAGAATTTATGTCCTTGGAAAGGAAATCCTTGCCGCAGTACTGAGAACCTCAAAAGAGGGCTTTCGGGCAAACTTTTCTCTGGGAGGTGAGGTTGCCTTGTACCGGCTGTCACCGGAGGAAAAGGAAATCATTACCATTATTATTGAGCAATTTGATTTTGGCCTGGTAGGAATCGATTTTATTATAGGGGATAAGGGAGAATTGATCTTTAATGAAATAGAAGATGTAGTTGGAGCGAGAATGCTGTATCAGTGCTCCGATCTCAATATTGCAGCGAAATATCTGGTGTACTGTCTGGAACAGCTTTCGATGTAATGAGCTTTCAGACACACCCTGAAAAAGAGCGTAGAAAGGCGGCTCTCTGCCATTATATCAGGGTTAACAGCTCCCGAGGAGTATCAATCAGATAATCGGCACCCTCGCTGCGAAGCACTTCACGGCTGCGAAAGCCCCAGGTAACACCGATGCAGGGAATACCGGCATTTTTGGCGGTACGCACATCGGTCTCAGAGTCGCCGACCATAACCGCACGCTCCAGGGAGGAACTAAGCTCCTTGACGGCGGTATATATACTGTCAGGCGCTGGCTTACGCCTAATTTCAGCAGTTTCGCCGATTGCCACCGGTATCAGCTTTCCAAAATAAACCCCTGCAAGGGATTTTACTGCGGAATCAAATTTATTAGATACAATGGCGAGCTTATAATTGTAACGGTTCAAGTCAAGTAAAAGCTCCATAATACCATTATAGGGACGGGTTTTGTTCTGCATATTATGCCGGTAATGCTCCTTAAAGTCTTTCAAAACGGCAGTCACATCTTCTTCGCTGCAGCTTTGTGGTACGGAAAGCCGGACCAGATTACGTACACCGTTCCCGACAAAGCGCTTTACTTCCTCAAAGCTTCTGGCTTGATAGCCCCTTTGGAGCAGAATATCGTTCAGACTGTCCCGAAGATCGTCCAGAGTATTCAGTAAAGTACCATCCAGATCGAAGATTATGGTATCGTATTTCATGGCTAGCATCCTTCCTTGGTGATCATATGCTTTTACGGCGGGCATATGATATTATTTTCCCATTGTTTATCGTACCGATTGAAGAAAAATGGCTTTCGTACTGTTATAACAGGGTTTAATTATATTAGACAGTATATACATATCCTAATTCATAAATCAAGCTGTTTTTTAAGTAAAATATTGGAGGGGCTTCTTTGGCAACTGTTCAGAGCAAAGCAAATTCATCAAGAATATGAGGTGAGTGCTTGCATTCATAGTCATATTTTTGTATGAATTAATTTGGTGGATACGCCACAACGAGGAAACACGCAGTGTTTTCGAGTTTGGCTCTGAACAGTTATGGACGCCGGAAAGTTGCCAGCATTTTGACCAGATTGTACTTGAAATATTTAATAAAGGTCTTGTATAATACAGGTTATCAGATTGTTCCAGGTGTTATGACTGGGAAGCAAAATAAAATGCAGGAACAGAAAAGAAAATGCAGAGAGGCAGGGATACAAATGAAGTCAGATATACAGATTGCGCAGGAGGCTAAGCTGAAACACATCAAAGAGGTAGCTGTACAATTAAATATTTCTGAGGAGGATTTGGAGTACTACGGTAAATATAAGGCGAAGCTATCCGACGAGCTGTGGGATAAGGTAAAGGATAATCCGGACGGAAAGCTGGTGCTTGTGACTGCGATTAACCCTACCCCGGCGGGAGAAGGCAAGACTACAACCACCGTTGGACTCGGTCAGGCACTTGGTTTATTGCAGGTAAAATCGGTCATCGCTCTCCGGGAGCCTTCCCTGGGTCCCTGCTTTGGTATTAAGGGCGGAGCTGCTGGCGGGGGATATGCTCAGGTTGTACCGATGGAAGACTTAAACCTTCATTTTACCGGAGATTTTCATGCAATCACCTCGGCCAACAACCTGCTTGCGGCAATGCTGGATAACCATATTACTCAAGGAAATGTACTGAATATCGATACAAACCGGATTGTCTGGAAACGCTGTGTTGATATGAATGACAGGGTTTTACGCAATATTGTAGTCGGTCTTGGCAGAAAAGCGGACGGGGTTGTCAGGGAGGACCATTTTATCATAACCGTTGCTTCCGAAATCATGGCAGTGCTTTGTCTGGCAGCCGATATGAGTGATTTAAAGAAGAGGCTGGGACGCATAGTCGTTGCTTATACCTATGACGGAGAGCCGGTTACGGCAAAGCAGTTGAATGCGGTGGGGGCTATGGCAGCGCTGCTTAAGGATGCCCTGAAGCCAAATCTGATTCAGACACTTGAAAATACACCGGCTATCATTCATGGAGGTCCCTTCGCTAATATTGCACATGGCTGCAACAGCGTACGGGCAACCAAAACAGCCTTAAAGCTTGCAGATGTCGTTGTTACGGAGGCAGGCTTCGGAGCTGATCTGGGTGCGGAGAAATTCCTTGATATCAAATGCCGTATGGCAGGCTTAAAGCCGAGTGCTATTGTACTGGTAGCTACGGTAAGAGCTTTAAAATACAATGGCGGTATACCGAAAACCGGGCTTTCAACCGAAAATCTTAAGGCCCTTGGGGAGGGCATCGTTAATCTGGAAAAGCATATTGAAAACCTTCAAAAATACGGTGTCCCGGTAGTAGTAAGCCTGAACCGTTTTGTGACAGACACTGAGGCGGAGCTTGCTTTTGTAAGAAAATTCTGTGAGGACCGGGGCTGTGAATTTTCCCTGTGTGAGGTATGGGAGAAGGGCGGCGAGGGCGGTATTGATCTTGCAAATAAAGTTCTTACAACGCTTAAGACCAAGGAAAGCCATTATAAACCCCTCTATGACCTGAAGCTGTCCCTCAAGGAGAAGATTGAGACAATTGCAAAGGAAATCTATGGGGCTGACGGTGTTACCTATGATCCCGGCGCCGAACAGTCCATACAAACCATAGAAGCCCTGGGGTATCGTGAGCTTCCGGTCTGTATGGCAAAGAATCAGTATTCCCTGTCCGATGATGCCACGAGACTTGGCAGGCCGACGGGCTTTACGGTTCATATCCGGGAGGTGTATGTATCTGCAGGAGCCGGCTTTGTTGTTGCTATCACCGGAACTGTAATGACGATGCCAGGACTTCCGAAGGTTCCGGCGGCGGAGGGAATCGATGTTGGCGATAACGGTGTGATTACAGGATTATTTTGATATTTAAAAACAAATATAGCTGAAAGAAGAGGCTTCCTAAATCATAGGGACCTCTTCTTTCAGCTTTTTTATTGCATGCTCAAATTATTTCTGCCTTCCAATGTGAGGTACCTATCCCAAGTAGCTTTCACGCATTTCGTGATTTTTCAAGATAAACAAAAACAAGTTCAGCTGACACCTGTGTTTCTTTAAACCTTACATATCCAAGACGCTCATAAAGGCTTAGATTTCGAAGACTTTTGCTGCTGGTAAATAGTTCGTACCTTAGCCCCGGATATTCCTGTTCCATGGAAATCAAAAGCTTTGTCCCGATCCCCTTTCCCTGCTGCTCGGGATGTACAATCAGCTTGCCGATGTATAGGGTGTTATCGTTCACATACCCGCGAACTGAGCCAAGAATAAGATTATCTTCATTCACAGCCTTTAATACACGCCCCCTACGGTACTCCTCCTGCAAATTCTCCAGGGTCTGAAGCAGAGGAGGGATGAAATAATTATTATTTAAACGTGCTTCACTTTGGTAAGCAAGATATTGAAGCTTAAGAATCTGTTCCAAATCATCGTATGCCGCTTGTTCTATTCTCATAAAAGCCTCCATGTTCATTATACAAATAATCCTGGTTGATATTGCTATCATATACAAAATATACCAAGTAAATTTTATCTGGTATATAATAGACCTGTCCCTGAACTAAATTTCACGAAGTTAATTTCAAATACCTAAATACTTTTAATGAAGATGATACTTATTTGGGATGTTAATAATATTGTCGTATTTATTCATTAAATAGTTTAAAAGATATTAGTTCAAAAGGTTTATTAGCCATCTCAGAATACTGATAGATTTCTTTACATTGAGCAGAAGTTAATTCCTTATAAAAAGGATGGTCTACAATATTATTAAATTGCTGTATTTGAATCACAATGATAGTTTGATTCCAAGGAGTGTTATATTTCACACCTTCTTTGTATCTGCCTAATTCTTTGAAAACTCTTGTGGTATAACAGAGCTTTCCCTGATTCAACCGGCTAATAATCGAAGAATGCTCTTTTTCTGGGAAAGTCATTGTGCTCTGTTCCATTTTGTTCCCTCGCTTTTCACATCCATTTTAAATTATCTACACAAAAACAACCCTATGATTGTATAGACTTGCAATAAGTTTAACCCTAAGTAATCCACGTTCGCCCTTTCCACGGTAGGTTTCTTTGCATATCCTAAAAATCTTCAATTCTCGGTTTATATGCTCAATAGCGATTCGTATACGTCCATCACTTCCATATTTTGAGCATTTACTAAAACTTGATATTTTGTTGTATGCCGTTTTTTTTGCCCGAATATAAACTTTCTTGATCGTACTTTGGCCTTTCTATCGGTTGTTCCTCAACATCTATTAATACAATCTTTATGACTTCTTCATCGGGTTTGAATCGTTCTTTTAAATCTTTCAGCTTAAATTCAGGAGATTCTCTTAACACATCCTCTACCCATATTACGGCCTTGTTGATTATGCTTTTGCAATTTGATGGTCGTTTGACATATGCTGATATGTTCTCGCCAGTATTCTAATGCCAATGTCAATCTTATTTCTACTAGAAGTCCCGACTGACCGCCTTGTGTATGGTCTTTGGCATATCTCTGCTTCAACACTTCTAACATCTCAAAAAAGACTTCTCTTGTTACTCCTGTTATCAGTTTGAAATCTTTATCTGCTAACTTTTCTATTTTTTTATATGCGTTCATTTTTTGCACCCTATCACAGTATATCACATTTTCGAGTTCAGGGACAGGTCTAATATTCCTCCATAAAATAAAAAGGTTAAAATTATAAAAATATGATTCATAGGATTCGAATCAAAGCATAGATATATAGGGAAGGGGGACTAGCCATGATAGAAAAGGTACAATTTAATTACACAGATGATATCACTGTGATAAATAAAGAGCAGTTTGATGTACATATACGCCTGTATGAAGGGTATGTTAACAGTATCAATAAGATAGACGACGATCTAATGTGGGGAAATCCGCAAAGAGATCAGGCGAATTCAACCTTTAGCTGGTACCGGGAGCTGAAGCGGGGAGAAACCTATGCTCTGGACGGCGTAATATTGCACGAGCTTTATTTTGAGAATATTGGAGGACGGGAGGAAGAACCTGGACAGAATATCAGAGAGAAGCTGGAATTATTCTTCGGTAATTTCAAAAACTGGAGCGATGATTTTATCGCAACAGCCAAGGCCAGCAGAGGCTGGGCGGTTTTATGCTTTGACCAGAGGAGCAGGCGTCTTCGTAATATCAGTCTGGATGCACATGACCTGGGCAATATCGCATATTCAGCTCCCGCACTGATTCTTGATGTATATGAGCATGCTTATTTTCTTCAATATGCCGATAATAAGACGGAATATATCAATAATTTCATGAAGAATATCAACTGGTCCGTCGTAGGAAACAGGCTGGATTTTATGAATCAAATGACCTATTAAAAGCAATGGTTCAGATGATGCTGTTATGCAGTATCTGAACCATTGCTTGATTCAGGAGCTGTTTCGCTGTCATCCTTTGTTCAGGAAACTATCTGCGGTCAAAGGCCTGCTCGCAGTATACACAGCGATATACACCGTTCGTACGGTCTGTCAGCTTAAAGGAATGTACCAATCCCTGTTCAATGGAGGTAATACATCTCGGGTTCTTGCATTTGAGAACATTACTTACACGATCGGGAAGCTTCGGATTCTTTTTTTCTATGATAACACCGTCCTCGATAACATCAATGGTAATCTGGTGATCCAGGGCACCCAGAATATCCAGGTCGATATCCTCCAGTGTAGCTTCTATTTTTATAATATCCTTTTTTCCCATTTTATTGCTGCGGGCATTTTTGATAATTGCAACGGAGCAGTCCTTATTCTCCAGATCAAGATAGGAATAGATTTTCATGGCACCGCCGGCCTTGATATGATCAATTACAATCCCCTGATTAATACCACCGATATTAAGCATTATTCCACCTCCAATAATTTCATAATCAGAGCCATTCTTACATAGACCCCAAACTGTGCCTGCTTGAAATAAACTGCCCGTGGATCGTCATCCACCTCGGTTGCTATTTCATTTACCCTTGGCAGCGGGTGGAGTACCAGCATATCTTCCTTGGCGCAGGCCATTTTCTTCTCATCCAGAATGTAGGTATCCTTTAAGCGGATATAATCCTCCTCGTTAAAAAAACGCTCCCGCTGAACTCTGGTCATATACAGGATATCCAGCTTTGGCAGGGCTTCCTCAAGCTTTCTGGTTTCCTCATAGGCAATATGGTTGGCCTTCAAAACCTCATTAAGAATATAGGCGGGGACCCGTAATTCCTCCGGTGAAATTAATACAAGATCAATATCCTCATACCTTGCCAATGCATTAATCAAGGAGTGGACGGTACGGCCGAATTTTAAGTCACCACAAAAACCGACGGTTAGTTTATTTAATCGTCCTTTGAGATTCTTTATAGTTAATAAATCGGTAAAGGTTTGGGTGGGATGATTATGACCGCCGTCTCCGGCATTGATAACAGGAATAGAAGAGTAATTAGATGCAACTAATGGGGCGCCTTCCTTAGGATGGCGGATGGCACAGATATCTGCGTAAGAGGAAATGACCCGTATGGTATCGGCAACACTTTCACCCTTGGAAGCCGAACTGGAATCGGCGGATGCGAAACCCAGAATGCTGCCTCCCAGATTAAGCATGGCGGCTTCAAAGCTAAGTCTTGTTCTGGTGCTTGGTTCATAGAATAGTGTAGCCAGCTTTTTCCCTTCGCACACCTTCGAGAACTTCCCCGGATTTTGTATGATTTGCTCTGCTAAATCAAGAAGTCCGTTAAGCTCAGAAACAGTAAGGTCAGTAGGACTGATGATATGTTTCATAGACACCTCCGTATGTTGTTATTAATATCCTAACTAAGTATTGTAATATAAGACAGGCAATAATTCAATCAAAAAATTTGAATTTGCTATTATTTTAAAAAGGGAATAATTAGACAAACAGCTTTTCTTGCCATTAATTGCATATAAATACAAATGTAAATTAATTATTAATAAATAAAATCAAAATAAATTTATAAATTATCTGAAAATAGTATTGACAAATCAATAATTGTAATATAAAATAAACTCATAAAAGAAAAATGATTTAAGAAAAACAGCTGAAACGGCTAATACGATAAGAAAGGAATGAGTCCCATGAAATAGTTATCGATTATCCCATACTATACGGAAAGGACGGTACGGACCACCGAAGACATAAGTACTAAGACTACATTAAGAAAGGATGGTAAGAACCACCGATAGTGGTATTTGATTTTACGAAAAAAAAGGGTGGATTTAGGACCACCTTACACATAGAAGAAATACTATTTACGGATAACAAATACAAAGGAAAGGACTGAGTCCCTTGAAGAGATGAGTGAGGTAATTACCTTCGATATTTAGAAGGATTACAATAAAGAAAAGATATGGAACGAAAGGAAGGTATAAACCACCAGGCACATAATGAAACACCTCAAAAATTCTTAACGGATGGTATTAGACCAACAAAGGCTTTGCGGATAGTTTCAAAGCATTTCTGAAAATAGGATGGCAGATACCAAGGAATGAAATGAATAACTTAATATGAAAAGGAGCATTGAATCAATCCGATTGAATGCTCCTTTTATTTTATTTTGATCAATCAAATTATTTACACTTTTCCTTATATATGTGTTATAATAATAAGATACAATGCAGGAAAGGTGTGCCTCTATGATTCAGATTTCACGTACAGGAATACGTAACCTGGCTTCCAATGATACCACCTATGCCAGAGGACTTCAATATTATAAAGATAACCGGATAATTAACGCAACCTATTCGAATGCCAATAAACAGTACCGTCTTGTGGTGAAGGGCAATTATAATTACTCTGTAACAGTTGATGAGCAGGAGGATGGTTCCTTTGATTATAGCTGTAATTGTCCCTCTCGGCTTAAGGATCAGGGAGCTTGTAAGCATGTAGTTGCTGCTTTATTATTTGTATTAAAGCATCAGGAGAGAACGATGCTTGCCGAATCCAAGAATCCCGAAGAGCGGAAGGTCATGTCGTTGCTTGACTACTTCATTGCCCAGGAGGATGCGGTACTGATTGGAGAAACCTTCGGCCTTGAGGCTATCATAACGATATCGGCCATTATGAAGGGAGAAAACGGCAGGGCCCTGCTATCCTTACGGGGCGGAAGTAATAGAAAATATAAGGTTCAGACCATGAAGAAGTTTTTATCGGATATCTGGCATCATGAAAGCTTTACGATTGGTAAGGAGTTTAAATATGTAAGCGGTGAGAGTACCTTTGATGCCACCTCCCTAAAACTTTTAGATTTTCTTCTGGGGGTTTATGAAATCCAGGAAGTGATCGACAGTACTCATTTTTCCAAAATATTCTCAAAATCCCAGATGTTTCTGACCAAGAATATGTTAATCAAATTGCTGGAGATTATCGGCAATCATTCAACGACCCTTGAACTATACGGAAAGGTATATACCGATGTAACCTTTAAGAAGGGCAATCCGAAGATATCTTACCAGCTTACCCTGGATGAGGAATCGATTGCAATTGATTATCAGGGCAAGGAGGCAGTACTGCCGATTACGGAAACGGGAGAATTACTATTCTATGACGGAGTGATCTATCTTCCGGATAAGAAATTCATCCGCAATTACAAGCCTTTTTACAACAGCTTCGGCAAGGACAAGGAGCCGCTGGTATTTCGCGGAGAGAGTAAGACCAGCTTTCTGGAGCATGTGCTTCCAAGAATTAGTGAAACCATGGTGCTTGATGTCCCAGAGGAGCTGAAAAGCCGCTATATCACCTGTGATATGGAGGCTAAGCTTTATTTTGATAAATATAAAACAGGAATAAAGGCAGAGCTAAAATATAAATATGGTGATTACGAATTCAACTCCTTTGAAAATGCGGCCTCAGGCTCCTATATTGTTGTACGCCAGCGGGAGAAGGAAGATGCCATTATATCAGATTTGCTGCAGGAGGGCTTCGTTCCGTATAAAAATTTCTATTTGCTGAAGGAAGAGGATAAAATCTATGAATTCCTGTCCGACAGAGTAATGGAGCTGGAGAGCAAATCCATGCTGTTTTATTCGGAGGACTTTCGAAGGCTTGGAATCCGTGCTCCCGGCGGTTTTAAGGCAGGAGTCCGTATGAATTCCGAATTCAATATGCTGGAGATTGATCTTATCTTCAGTGAGGTACCGGCAGATGAGCTAAGGGATATGCTTCATTCCTATCAGATCAAAAAGAAATATTACCGCTTAAAAAATGGGAGCTTCATCAACCTTGAGGATAAGACCATCCATGAGGTTACCAATATCCTGAATTCTTTAAATATTACCGACAGAAGATTGAAGGAGGATATGTTCTTAAAGGAGGATAAGCTTCTTCTGGAAAAGCACCATGCCTTATATCTTGACAAGGCCTTTTCCAACCGGAATTTTGAATTTGAACGAGATCACGATTTTGTTGCACTTGTGGATAAAATTACAAATCCCTCCCAGACGGAATATATCCTGCCGGAGGGCATTATAGCCACGCTTCGCCCCTATCAGCTTACCGGCTATAAATGGCTTAAAACCCTGTCCGATAATGGACTCGGTGGTATCCTTGCCGATGATATGGGTCTTGGTAAAACTCTGCAATCCATCGTATACATTGCCTCCGCCGTTGATCCGGGTCATCAGGTGCATACCCTGATTGTATGCCCCACCTCCCTGATTTTTAACTGGCAGGATGAGATCGAGAACTTTGCTCCCCATATGAAGGCACTGGTTATTACCGGAAATCCGGTGGAACGTCAGGAAATGATTGCCCGGCATAAGGATTATGATGTATTGATTACCTCATATCCCTTAATCCGAAGAGATGTCGCTCTTTATGAAAAGATAGATTTCCATACGGTATTTATTGATGAGGCACAATTTATTAAAAATGATTCCTCCATGAACGCAAAATCCGTAAAGAAGCTTCGGGCGTCCCATCGCTTTGCCCTGACCGGTACTCCGATTGAAAACAGCCTTTCCGAGTTATGGTCCATCTTTGATTTTATTATGCCGGATTATTTAAACAGCCACTCCCGGTTTGTGGAGATGTATGAAAAACCGATCTTAAAGGAGGATCAGGAGGCGCTGGATGACCTCCATCAGCATATTTCACCCTTTATTCTAAGACGAATGAAGAAGGATGTATTAAAGGAGCTTCCGGATAAGTACGAGAGTAAGATGCTGACGGAATTGTCCGAGGATCAAAAGCTGGTGTATCTTTCCTATCTGGAAAACATCCGCGGAGAAATTCATTCCGAGCTCGAAGAAAACGGAATTGAGAAAAGTCGGATTAAGATACTCGCAGCGCTTACCAGGCTGCGCCAGATCTGCTGCCATCCCTCCACTTTTATTGAAAATTACCAGGGAGGAAGCGGTAAGCTGGAGCTGCTGATGGAGCTAATTCCCGAGGCAATTGCCAATGACCACCGAATCCTTGTCTTTTCTCAATTTACCTCCATGCTGCGGATTATTGAAAACGAGCTGAAGGATCTTGAAATTCCATATTTCTATCTGGAGGGCGCAACCCCGACCCAGAACAGGAACGATTATGTAAAGCGTTTTAACACAGGCGAGGGCAAGGTTTTCTTAATCTCCTTAAAGGCGGGGGGGACCGGGCTTAATCTGACCGGAGCGGACACGGTAATCCATTATGATCCCTGGTGGAATCCTGCCGTGGAGGACCAGGCTACGGATCGTGCCTATCGTATCGGACAGCAGAATAAGGTGCATGTTGTTAAGCTGATTACCAGAGGCACCATTGAAGAGAAGATATTCAAGCTTCAAAGAAAAAAGAAGGAATTGTCCAATTCCGTCATCAGCTCCAAGGAGGTATTCATCAATACCCTTTCCAGAGAAGAGCTGGAGGAGCTGTTTAATCCGATGTAACTTGATTTTTGTCATATTATCTGCTATATTTTTCTATAAAGAAGCCTTAATTATGGATGTTAAGCAAAGTATTCCAACGCTAAGGACACACCCTGGAGGGGATATTGTGCCGGCATCCAAATTCGCAGGATTTCGGCGGAATGGAGATTTCTATGGGAAATGATAAATACCCGGAGCAATTGGTATTTGGCCTGGATATAGGAACAAGAAGTGTAGTCGGAATGGCAGGTTATAAGGAAAATAATCAGTTCATCGTGGAGGCTCATTGCGTCAGAGAGCATGAGACAAGAGCCATGCTGGACGGACAAATTCATGATATTGATAAGGTTACCGAAACAATCAGGGAAGTTAAGGAAGCGCTAGAAAAACAGCTTGATGTAGAGCTGAATGAAGTATGCATTGCCGCCGCGGGCAGAGTGTTAAAAACCGTCAGGGTAACTGTGGAATATGTATTTGCAAGCGAGACGGCGGTAAATGAAGAGCATGTCAATTCCCTCAACCTCATGGGTGTGGAAAAAGCCTATAACACACTTCGGGAGGAGCTGGGAGAGGGCCGGAATAATTTCTACTGTGTCGGTTATACCGTGGTCAATTATACCCTGAACGGGTACTCTATGATGAAGCTGAATGGTCATAAGGCCAGCAAGATCGGCACGGAGCTGATTGCAACCTTTCTGCCGGATGAGGTCATCAATGGTCTTTATACGGCTGTGGAGACCGCGGGATTAAAGGTTGCAACCCTTACACTGGAGCCTATTGCGGCGATTAATGTGGCTATACCTGAGAAATTCCGCCTGCTGAATATCGCCATGGTGGATGTCGGGGCAGGAACCTCGGATATCTGTATTACAAAGGATGGAGGAGTCATCGCTTATGGCATGATACCCTATGCCGGAGATGAGATTACAGAATATATTGCACAGAAATACCTGGTGGAATTCAAGGTGGCAGAGAATATAAAGACCTCCTGTCTGCGTAAGAAGAAGGTTTCCTTTAAGGATGTTATGGGCATTGCCCACCATTTGACTACTCAGGAGGTACTGCAGGAGGTTTCAGAGATTGTTACAAAGATTACGAATTGCATTGCGGAACGTATACTGGAGCTGAACGGTGGCAAATCGGTAAGTGCGGTCTTTATCGTCGGCGGCGGTGGAAAAATTCCGGGCTTTGTGGAAAATATAGCCCAGTATCTAAACCTTCCGAAGGAGCGTGTCGCACTGAGGGGAGAGGATGTACTTGGCTCTGTGACCTTTAAGCAGGAGAATATTAAAAAGGATTCCCTGCTTGTTACGCCAATCGGAATCTGTCTGAATTATTACGACCAAAGCAATAATTTTATCTTTGTAAATGTAAACGGAGAGCATATCAAGATATACTATAATAAGAATCTGACAATTTCAGATGCGGCTATCCAGATGGGATATCCGAATAGGAAGCTATTCCCACAACGGGGCAAATCACTGGAATTTACGATAAATGGAGTACCCCGCAGTATGAAGGGCAGTCTTGGTGAAGCGGCTCATATTAAGCTGAATGACGAGACCGTAGGCTTAAGTCATAATATAAGCAATGATGACCGGATTGAAATTATAGCATCTACTGTCGGCAGAGACGCACAGTGTGAATTAAGGAAGCTTCCGGAATATCATGGCTCGATCAATATCATGGTGAATGGAACCAAGGTGTTTTTCCCGAAGTTAATCAAGGTGAATTCTCATACCGTGGCCGGAAATTATATGATACAAAATAACGATATAATTGAAATATCAGAATATTATACATTAAAGCAGGCATTGGAATATATGGATCTGAACTTTAACGGAGAGATTCTTGTCAATAATGCTCCTGCCGATATGGAGCAAAAAATATATGAGAATGATTCGATACAGTTTGTGCTGAACCCGCCAAAGAAACCCCAAAGTGTTCCGCCACAGCCGGAGGCGCCTGTAGAGCAAGGCTCACATTCCAGGGAGCAGAATACATATTCTGAGAACCCGGCCTCAGCTTCTACAGAACCGGCTTCTATTTCCGTGGAACAGACTTCCAATTCCATGGAACAAGCTGCTGGTTCCACAAAACAGACTTCTAATTCCATGAAACAAGCTTCTGGTTTCACAGAACAGACTTCTAATTCCATAGAACAAGCTTCAGCTTCTATAGAACCGGCTCCCAACTCTGCAAAACCGGTACCCTTCGCAGGACAAGCTTCCTATTCTGCGGAGCATACATCAGCCTCTGCTGGCAATGCTTCTCATAAGGAACTTTACGGACATGCGAAAAAGGAGGAGCGACCGGCAGTTAAGGAAGAGCCTAAGATAGCGGCGCAGCCCCTGGCAGCGGAAGAAGAGAAAGCAACACAGGATATCTTTGTCACTGTGAACTCCAAAGCAGTAAGGCTGATGAACAAAAAGAATTATATCTTTGTTGATGTTTTTGATTTTTATCCCTTTGATTTATCAACGATGAAGGGGACCGAGCTTGTTGTTATGCTGAACGGAGAAAGAGCTGAATTCACAGCCCAATTAAAGGATAAGGACAAAATCGAAAT
This sequence comes from Bacillota bacterium, assembly GCA_023407175.1. The sequence continues at coordinate 127,647 of JAEYMU010000057.1, read as the reverse complement.
CTTTTGGAAAAATTAAGGTAACTGTTCAGAGCCAAACTCGAAAACACTGCGTGTTTCCTCGTTGCGGCGTATCCGCCAAATAAATTCATCAAAAATATGCCTATGAATGCAAGCATTCACCGCATACTTTTGATGAATTTGCCTGGCTCTGAACAGTTACAAATTAAGAAAATATTTTCCGGAGGGTATGATAGAAATAAAACAAAAGGAAATACTTATGAGAAAAACTGTAACCTTACTGATTACTACTGTACTTCTTTGCCTGCTTGCAGTCGTATTGTTGTTTTTTTATATGGAATCAAGAAAATTAGTTATTACTGAGCATGAAATAAACATTCAGGTGGGTGATACCTATGAGCTGCACCTATCAGATATCTTTGAGAAATCGGAGTGCAGCTGGATATCGAGCGATTATGAAGTTGCATCGGTGGACTCAAAGGGAATAATAACCGGACAGAAAAAAGGATCGGCTCTGGTCACCTGTACGGTTGAACAAAAACATAAAAAATATAAATTTCTGTTTGATGTAACAGTGGGCTAAAGGTTAAATCTGTCTGACACTGACTTCACCGGAATTGAGCGCTTCCCTGTCTCCGTTTTCATATTCTACGACAAGACGCGCCTTTTCATCAATATCGATTGCTTTCGCCGGAATCGTCTGCTTCCCTTTCATCACAAGAATATCCCTGCCAATCAGGAAGGAACGCTTCCGGTATTCCTCCAGATAGCATTTATCTGTTAAGGAATTCATGCATTTGGCCAGGTTATTTAATACCTCTGCCACAAGCAGGGAGGTAACCGGTGCATTTTCCGGCTTATTTACGAATAAGGAGCCGGCAACCTTATGAATTTCCTCGGGAAAATCCCTGGTTTCAATATTGATACCGATGCCGACAACGGCATATTCCAGACTGCCAAGCTCGAAGTTGATGGAAGCCTCCGTGAGAATTCCGCATACCTTTTTACCGGCCACAAAGATATCATTCACCCATTTAATGCCGGCTTCCACACCGGCTACAGCTTCCATTGCCTGTGCTACAGCCACGGCTGTGGCAGTAGTAATCAGCAGGGAATCCTCCAGACTAAGCTTTGGCCTAAGGATAACGGAAAAGTAAATTCCGGAGGAAGCAGGAGAGTAGAAGCTTCTGCCCATCCGTCCACGGCCCTCAGTCTGTTCCCTCGCAAGAATTACTGTACCTTCCTTTGCCCCCTTTGCAGCCATTTCCTTGGCGAGAGTATTGGTGGAGGTTACGGTCTGGTATACCTCAAGTGTAAAGCTGGCACCAGCGCCGTTTAGGAAGGGGGTGATGCTTTCAGCGGACACAATATCGTTTCCGGCAAGCAGGGTATATCCCTTATTGGTTACTGCTCCGATATTGTAACCGTCCTTTTGCAGGGCCTTCACTGCCTTCCATATACTGCTGCGGGTTACATTCAATTCCTTAGCCAAAGAGGCGCCGTTAATAGCAGCGCCTCTGTTTTCTTCCAGAATTCTTAATACCTGTTGCTTTATTTCCATGATAAAATCCTTATTCCTCTTCTTCCTTATCAAAGGTATTTGTATAGTAATCATCAATCAGGCGATCAAGATAGGCCAGATTCTGGGAACCGAATTCCTTAACTAAAAGCTCCTTGATGTAATCGGTGCTGCGGATATAATTTGCTTCATCAGAAATATTGTCATTATGGACGGAAGCCAGAAACTCTTCGGTTACATTTGCCTTAAGCCAATTATTAATATCTCTGGTAAGTATGTTCTCAGCATCAATCTCGCTGCGTACCCTTTTTGCCTTACGGCCGGTGGTTATCGCAACAATGATAAAAAACAGGAACAGGGCGCCCATAACCAGATTGGGCAGCCAGCCATTCAGGAAGGTGATAATCTTTGTTAGGTTCAGGATGACAAAAATGATACCTGCGATACCAAAGAATGCAAAAATCCAAACCGTTCCGGTCAAATCCTTATATTGGTCGTACTTCATAACATATACGCTGTTTTCACTTCTTTGTACACCGGATACGGAGATATCATCACTGGGAATTTCGTCCGAATAATCCTCCTCCAGAGAGGCATCCTCCTCGGCATCAGCAGTTGCATCCGCCTCTGGAGCTTCACCATCCGAGACTTCGGCAGCCTCTTCGGTCAATTCTTCGGCATCTTCCTCTGTTTCCGGCTTCTTTTTGCCTTTTTCATTCATCACACGTTCTGCTTCAACGAAGTAGAAGGCTTCATAGAGCTTTCGGGCATCCTTTTCCATCTCCGGCGGAATAGAAACATTGTACAATTCATATTCTTCATCATAGCTTACCTCGCTGGGCAGGCCGGAATATTCAAAAAAGCTGGCCAGCTTTCGGGCTATTTTCTCGTCATCAGCCTGAAAAAAGGGTACAAACTCTACTGCGGCTTCCTCCAGATTCTCTACAAGATCGATCTTACAGTCCTTGCAGGTTGTATAACCCTCTTGATACTCTTGCTTACATTGTGGACACCAGGGCATAAAATCAACTCCAATCCTTAGAATTTTTTAATTCCTTGCATATGATATATACTTAAGCTTTCTGGTGATTGATCCGGCTTATCATATCCTCTACTGAACATTAAAACGGTGGAAGGCCTTCTTTCCCTTTCTGACCAGCAGCGCTCCGTCGGAGTCAAAATCCTTGCTGGTAAAGACACTGTCAAAATCTGAAATCTTAATATCATTTACCGTTACGCCTCCCTGCTGAATCGTACGTCTTGCATCGGAGCGGGAGCTGGCAAGCTTTGCATCACACATCAGGGTGATCAGGTCAATGCCTTCATCAAAACGGGAAGCAGGGTAGGAGGTAGTGGGAATATCCTCTGATTTTAAACCACCGCCGAATAAAGCTCTGGCGGCCTCCTGGGCCTTAATTGCCTCTTCCTCTCCATGAACAATTTTGGTGATTTCAAAGGCAAGTACTTCTTTTGCAGAGTTAATCTCGGCGTCCTTAAGGGCACCAAGCCTTTTTACCTCGTCCATCGGCAGGAAGGTAAGCAGTGCCAGACATTCCTCTACCTTAACATCCTCAATATTTCTCCAGTACTGGTAGAACTCATAGGGGCTGGTTTTATTCGGGTCCAGCCAGACAGCACCCTTCATTGTCTTACCCATCTTAACGCCCTCACTGGTGGTCAAAAGCTTGAAGGTGAGACCGAAGGCAGGCTTTTGCTCCTTGCGGCGGATCAAATCCACACCGCCCAGGATATTCGACCACTGGTCGTTGCCGCCTAACTGCAGGGTACAGCCGTACAGCTTGTTCAGCTTCCAGAAATCGTAGGACTGCATCAGCATATAGTTGAATTCAAAGAAGGTAAGTCCCTTTTCCATACGCTGCTTATAGCATTCCGCAGTAAGCATTTTATTGACGGAGAAGTGTATTCCGATCTCCCTAAGGAATTCCACATAATTCAAATCCAGAAGCCAGTCCGCATTATTGGCAAGAATAGCATTGCCATTGGAAAAGTCGATGAATTTGGAAAGCTGCTTCTGAAAACAATCTGCATTATGCTGGATGGTTTCCTTTGTCATCAGGGTACGCATATCGGATTTACCGGTGGGGTCACCGATCATGGTTGTACCGCCGCCAAGAAGTGCAATGGGCTTGTGTCCCGCCTTCTGCATATGCATCATTGCCATTACGGTAAGAAAATGTCCTGCGGTTAAACTGTCGGCAGTTGCATCAAAGCCTATATAAAAGGTAACGGATTCCTTTCCTAATATTTCCCGGATTTCCTCATGGGTGGTCTGTTCGATAAATCCGCGTTCCTGTAATATGTCATAAACATTGGCTGACATGTTATTCCTCCTTAAGAATTAATGAAATCATATCGATATAAGCCAGGCTCCTGTTTTTTCGTAGGTATAAAAAACTTAGTTCAGCCTATATACATAGCTAGAAATATTATAAATGATAATATTGGATATTTCAATTATAAATGATATTTGGTATTTTAATCTTTTTTCTTATAGGAAACTTGTAATTTTTCGGGCTTTTGCTTAAAATAAGAGAAACAGAGATAGAAGAAATGGGGATTTTTGATGGAAAAGGTGAGTAGAGGTCGGCTGAAAATATTCTTTGGATATGCACCGGGGGTAGGAAAAACCTATGCCATGCTGGATGATGCTCAGGAGCAGTACCAAAATGGTATCGATGTGATTGCAGGTTATATAAAGTCCGCCACCAGTGCGGAGACCCTGGAGCTTCTGGGCAAGATTCCTGTATTGCCCAGCAAGGTGATTGAGCGTGAGGGAACAAGACGCTATGAATTTGACCTGGACGCCGCTTTAATCAGAAAGCCCAAATTGATTTTGATTGACGAGCTGGCGCACTCCAATGAATTAGGCGTACGCAATAAAAAGAGGTATCAGGATATTGAAGAATTACTAAATTCCGGTATTGATGTATATACTACGGTTAATGTTCAGAACATCGAAAGTCTGAATGATATCGTCCAAGCCATTACCCTCGTATCCGAGACGGAGACGGTACCGGATTATATCTTTGATTATGCCGATAAGGTCAAGCTCATCGACATTGAGCCGGATGAGCTTCTGCGGCGTCTGGATCAGAACAAGGCAAAGCGGATTTACGAAGAAAATAAATTTATCGAGTGCCTGAACAAGGAAAATCTAAGGCTGCTTCGTGAGATAGCCATGAGAAAGGCTGCTGACCGTATCAGTCATAATAACCAGAATGAAGGTATGCTTTCGGATAAAACCACTAATACAAAGCTTCTGGTTTGCATCAGCACCTCGCCCTCCTCGGCCAGGTGTATCCGATGGACGGCCAGAACCGCCGAAGCCTTTCATGCCCCCTGGGTTGCCGTCTATGTGGATAACCGGGATAATGATAAGCTTACCAATGAGGAGAAGAAATCCCTGCAGGCCAATATCGAGCTTGCGGAGCAGCTTGGCGCTGAAATTACGACTCTTAACGGCATGGATATTGCCGCTACCGTTGCACAGTATGCAAAGCTGTCCGGCATCACCAACATTGTAATAGGAAAGAGCCGAAGCCATAAGGATTTCCTGAATTTATTTGAGCCTGATCTGGAAGATAAGTTAATTTCTCTATTAAATAATACGGAAATACATATTATTCCGGACAGCTCTGGTCATAAAATCTACCGTAGGTCAGAAAAACGCCATCCTGGCAGAAGCATCACCTTCTCCCTGCGGGATACGCTGAAAACTCTTGTAGTTATTTTAGCCACGACCATCATCGCCGGGCTTCTGACCACGATCGATTTTAAAAACCAAAATATCATTATGCTCTATATTATGGCCATACTGATTATATCAAGGATTACGAATGGATATATCTATGGGCTGGCTGCTTCAGTGCTTTGCGTTCTGCTGGATAATTTCCTGTTTATTGAACCGCTCTATACCCTGGATGTCTTTCAACGGGATTATCCGATTACCTTTGCCGTTATGCTGCTGACCTCCTTAATCATTGGTACGATGACTGTGAGGATCAAGTCACAGGTAGAGCTGTCCCAAAGCAGGGAGCAGCGTACAGAGGTGTTATATGAGATTAATAAAAGGCTTTTAGTTACCAGAGGGCTGGATAATATTGTTGACCTTACCAATGAATATATCGTCAAGATTTTCGGACGCTCCGTTATCTTTTATACACAGGACCCTGAGCATGGCACGCCGGGAATATTGAAACAGTCCGAGCAGGATGCGGATGCCTCCTATCTGTTGTCTCCAAAGGAAAGCGAGGTGGCTCACTGGGTCTTTCTAAATCAAAAACGGGCCGGTGCGGGAACAGATACCTTCATGGAAGCAAAAGCCTCCTATATGCCGGTGACATTTCAGGGAAATGTATTGGCGGTCCTTGGCATTGCCTGCCCGAATGAAATTAAGGTCGATCATGCCAGCCGCTCCTTCATACGTAGAATAACCTCCCTGGTGGCGATGGCTCTGGAGCGCCAGAGATTATCCGATGAGCAGCGTACAATTCTAATTGAGACAGAGAAGGAGAAGATGAGAAGTAACCTGCTGCGTGCTATTTCCCATGATCTTCGTACCCCGCTGACCGGAATACTTGGCGCCAGCTCGGCAATCCTTGAAAATAAGGGAACCTTGAATGATGCCACGAGGGATCAGTTGATTTTACACATCCGGGAGGACTCCCAGTGGCTGATACGAATGGTGGAAAATCTGCTTTCCGTTACCCGAATAAATGAGGATACGGCTAATGTGACCAAAACTCCTGAGGCGGCAGAGGAAATCGTAGCTGCTGCCATCGGAAGAACCAGGAAGCGCTTCCCTGATCAGAAAATCACCGTCTCTGTTCCGGAGGAGCTTTTGATGGTCCCAATGGATGCAACTCTGATTGAGCAGGTCATCATCAATCTGGTTGAAAATGCCATCAAGCATTCGGGAGAAACTGTGATTGATGTTTCCTTAAGAAAAGAAGGAGATTATGCAGTTTTTGAAGTCAACGACAATGGAGAGGGGATACCGGAACAGGATTTCCCTTATCTGTTTGAATCCTATGTTTCAAATGGAAAGCGTACCTCTGATTCCTCCAGGGGAATGGGCATCGGACTTTCTATCTGTATGTCCATCGTAAAAGCGCATCAGGGGAAAATGGAGGCTGCCAACCGTGAGGACAAGGGGGCGGTATTTACCTTTACACTTCCCCTTTAAAACTGCAATAATCATGCTATAATTAATATATGAATATAATAACCAAAGCTATCCGGGAGAGTGCTTGTGCTGTATAAATTTCGCCGCAAACTTTCTATCTGTAGAGTATAGCAGAGGAATGGAGGAAAGAATGAACAAAAATCTTCTTATCTTATTGGTGGAGGATGAGCTTGCCATCAGTAATTTTATCTCAACGATATTGTCCTATAATAATTATAATGTAATCAAAGCAGACACCGGGAGGGATGCACTTGCCCTTACCTCTTCCCATTGCCCCGATCTGGTGCTTCTGGATCTGGGTCTTCCTGATATGGATGGGATCGAGGTCCTCAAGGCCATCCGGTCCTGGAGCAGTGTGCCTATTGTCGTCGTATCCGCAAGAGGACACGAGCGGGAGAAGGTGGAGGCACTGGACCTTGGTGCAGATGATTATATAACCAAGCCCTTCGGTACCTCGGAGCTGCTGGCAAGAATTAGAACTGCCGTCAGACATAACCGGAAAATCAGGGAGGATAATCAACCAGAGCAGGATAAGATTATGATCGGCAATCTTTTTATTGATTATGAAAAAAGAGTGGTAAAGGTGGAGGATCGGGAGGTCCATCTGACTCCGATTGAATACAAAATCATCGTGCTGCTTTCTAAGAATGTCGGCAAGGTTCTGACCCACGATTATCTGGTAAAGGAAATCTGGGGGCCCTATGTGAATGAAAACCAGACACTCAGGGTGAATATGGCAAACATAAGAAGAAAGCTGGAAGCAAACCCTGCGGAGCCAAAGTACATCCTGACCGAGGTAGGAGTCGGTTACCGGATGGTGGATGAGGTTTAAGGGCGCTGATTATTTGAGGGATATGGCAAAGCGACGGTACATTGGCAAGGGGAATGCGTTTTGAATTGCTGTAGATAGCAGGTTTCAAGGCATACCCTGGTATATTCAATATGGGAATCGTTTTAGATTAATTGCAAGGTACTATCTTAAATAAGGTAGTACCTTTTTATTGTATCTTAATGGTATAAGTATCTTCCCTATTCAATATAATGAATCAAACAAACTAGATGATGCTATTAGTATGGTTATAAAACTACCAGGTATGAATAATCAGTAATAAATTTACCCGTAGTAGATAACAAGAGCTATAAATTACCGCGTAATAGCATACCGATAATAAATTACCCTGATAATAGCTTTCCGTGGATATATATTATTAGGGATGTCAATTATTAAATCAGGAAGGGGGCACCTTATGGATACGCCGAGTGAAGATACCATGGTACGTCAGATTGAAAAAAAACTGTCCGATCATATGAACGAAAATTTATTTCTGGCTGGAAGAAGTATGGACAACAGGCCCTCCGGCCATAGCAAATACGCAGTGGATAAGCCTGCCAAGCCAGTGGCAGATGGGGAGACCGGACAGGAATATCCACTGGTTTCTTATGAGCATATCAGCAATTCTCCCGGCTTTAGCAGGGCGGAATACATAAGACAGGCAAGGGAAGCCTGCCTTCGCCAGTTAAGCTCCGTACAGCTTTACAGTAAGCCCTATGATGTGAATTATATGGAGCCGGCAGCTGCTTCAGAAGAGTTGAATCAGAAGAAGGCAAGGGTAATGAAGCTGTTTGGCAACAGTATGGAAGAGGAGGACCAAAGAATTAGGGACCGAACTCGTGATGTGCTTTCCTACCGGTCCCTGATTATAAGAAGCGTCTGTGCCATTGTGCTGTTTCTTAGTATTTTCCTTCTGGATAAATTCCAGGTAAAGATCGGGGATTTTACTCCTCATATGATACAGGAATATGTAACAGGGAACGATGCGTTGGAGAAGCTGGAGAATATTATTGTAACCTGGTTAAAATAATGGATGAAAGTCTGGCCTTGTTACAATTCAGTCTTGCAGGGAAATTGACAGGTCCAGAGAAGGCTAAGTAGTAACCTGGTCCCGTGTGACATCAGAATGCTCGTTGTAATTTCATAGGATATCGGTTATAATAGCTGGGAATACAGGCGGCCCGTCTCCGTGGCAGGATATGGACCGCTACCAGAATGGAGCATATGATGAGAAAATTGGCACTATCCGATGAAATATTACTGACCGTGGATAAGCCTGCAAGATATATTGGCGGAGAGGTCAATGTGCAGGTTAAGGACCCGGCAAAGATAGAGATACGCTTTTGTATGTGCTTTCCGGATGTCTATGAGATAGGAATGTCGCATCTGGGAATTCAAATTTTATATGATATTATAAACCGCAGGGAGGATACCTGGTGTGAACGGGTATATTCTCCCTGGACCGATATGGACAAGCTGATGCGGGAATACGACATCCCTCTGTTTGCACTGGAAAGCCAGGAGCCTCTTTGTAATTTTGATTTTCTCGGTATCACCCTGCAATATGAGATGTGCTATACCAACATCCTGCAAATACTTGAGCTTTCTAAAATTCCGATCTATGCAAGGGAACGCACAGAGGAGCATCCCATTGTAATCGGAGGTGGGCCCTGCAGCTATAACCCTGAGCCCATTGCGGATTTCTTCGATTTCTTTTATATCGGTGAGGGTGAGACAGCCTATGACAAGCTTCTGGATGCCTATAAGGAATACAAACGGGCAGGAAAATCCAGAAAAGAATATCTGGAAATGGTGGCCCGCATCGAAGGTATGTATGTACCCTCCCTTTACGATATAACCTATAAGGAAGACGGTACCATCGATAAAATCGAACCAAATAATCCGGCGGCTCCCCCGAGGGTAAGAAAGCAGGTGGAGAATAACCTAAGCGAGGCCGCTTATCCGACCAGGCCCGTAGTTCCGTTTATCAAGGCTACCCAGGACAGAGTAGTGCTGGAGATACAGCGGGGCTGTATCCGGGGCTGCCGTTTCTGCCAGGCCGGTATGATATACCGCCCGACCAGGGAAAGAAGCCTGGAATATCTAAAAAAATGTGCCTATGAGATGCTCAAATCCACCGGGCATGAAGAAATTTCCTTAAGCTCCTTAAGCTCAAGCGATTATTCCTGCCTGCAGGAGCTGGTTTATTTTCTAATTGAAGAATTTGGGACAAAGGGTGTGAACATCTCCCTGCCATCCCTTCGAATTGATGCCTTCTCACTGGAGGTTATGAGCAAGGTGCAGGATATTCGAAAAAGCAGTCTGACCTTTGCACCTGAGGCCGGAACACAAAGGCTTAGGGATGTTATCAATAAGGGGCTGACTGAGGAGGTTATCCTCCAGGGGGCCATGAAAGCCTTCTGCAGCGGTTGGAACCGAGTGAAGCTGTATTTTATGCTGGGCCTTCCGACAGAGACCGGAGAGGATATGGAGGGAATTGCGGTATTATCAGACCGGATTGCCCGGGAATATTATACCATTCCAAAGGACCAAAGAAACGGGAAGGTAAGCATAGTTGCCAGCTCCTCCTTCTTTGTACCCAAGCCCTTTACACCCTTTCAATGGGCGAGAATGAATACCGGAGAAGAATTTATCACAAAAGCCAAATTTGTCCGCGAAAAGATGAAGGAGCAATTGAATCAAAAAAGCATCAAATACAACTGGCATGAAGCCAAGCTTACTGTGCTGGAAGGCGTTTTAGCCCGTGGTGACCGTAAGATAAGCAAGGTGATCTATGATGCTTACCGGTCCGGATGCCTGTTTGATTCCTGGAGTGAGTATTTTGATTATGATAAATGGCTGAAGGCCTTTGAGAATAATGGAATTGATATCGAATTCTACAACAGTAGAGAACGTACCAGGGAGGAGCTTTTCCCCTGGGATATGATCGATGTGGGAGTAACAAAGGAGTTTCTGTGGAAGGAATATCAGCGTGCTTTGGAGGGAAGGGTTACGCCAAACTGCCGCCAGACCTGCTATAACTGCGGGGTGAAGGTTTTTGGCGAGGGGACCTGCCCTACTCTGACACAGTCACAGAAGAAGGAGGCAGCGGATGAAGGCCAGAATTAAATTTCAAAAATACGGCCCCATGAAGTTTATCGGGCACCTTGATGTCATGCGGTATTTTCAGAAGCTGTTCCGAAGGGCGGTGATTGACAATGAATATTCCAAGGGCTTTTCGCCCCATCAGATTATGTCCTTTGCAGCCCCCCTTGGTGTCGGGCTTACCAGTGATGCGGAATATCTGGATGTACAGCTTTTGTCCAGTGATATACCGGAGGTAATGCTGGCCCGGCTGAATGCAGCAGCAACTGAGGGTTTTCGTATGATTGACTTTCATCCTCTTCTTGGTCCCGAGGAAAATAAGAAGGTAATTACTGCCATGTCCCTGGTTGCCTCCGCCGATTACCTGGTTTCGTTAAAGGATGGCTACAGCCTTGGAGTACTGGAAACCCAGGAAAGGTTTCGCAGTGAGTTTGAGAAGTTCATGGACAGCAGGGAAATTTTGATTAATAAAAAGACTAAGACCAGCGAAAAGGAGGTTGACATCCGGCCGATGATCACCCTGACCGCCTTTACGCAGGAGGAATATGAGAGTAAACGAAAGCAGCTGATAGAACTGAAAGCAATCAATGAAGCTTTGGATGGGTATAATTTACCAGATCAAAAAATAGAAAACTTTAACAGCTCTATAAACAAGCCGTCAAGTGTTGCCGATGTATATCATAATGGGATTAAGCTCTATCTGCAGACTGATACGGGAAGTGCGGCAAACTTAAAACCGGAGCTTGTTATGGAGGCATTTTATGATTATCTGGGAATTCCTTACCAGGAATTTGCCTGGCAGGTGCACCGGCTTGAAGTATATACGAGGGAGTCAGGCAGCGGCAAGCTGATTTCCTTAGATAAATTGGACCGTTAATTAGGAGGTACTTTGGGATGGAAAGCCGTCTGATCATAACAGAAAAGGACAATCGAATTATTTCAGCTTTCTTTGAGGGAAAGGATATGGTGCAGGTTTCTATCAATGCAGCATCGCAGGCCTCCATTCTGGGTAACATTTATCTGGGTAAGGTGAAAAATATTATTAAGAATATTAACGCTGCGTTTATAGAAATTGAGGATGGCAGAATGTGCTATTGCTCACTGGAGGATAACCGGTTTCCTATTATGGCTAACCGGGAATACACGGACACGGAAGGACTTTATGAGGTTAAAATCAAGGTCGGGGATGAGCTGCTGGTTCAGGTGGTCAAGGAGGATATTAAGACAAAAGCCCCTGTTGTAAGCTCCAATCTTAATTTTACAGGAAAATATGCTGCACTAACCTACGGAAAATCCGCCAATGGAGTATCATCAAAGATAGCCGACGACAGGGAGCGAAGCCGTTTAAAGAAGCTGGCCAAGCGGCATGAGCAAAAGGAATATGGCTTTATTATAAGGACGAATGCTGCTTATATTCCCGAGGAGAAGATTGAAGGGGAGATGGAACGGCTGTTGCAATCCTATGAGAATATAAGAAAATATGGGATTCATAAGAGATGCTTTTCCCTGCTTTATCAAACCCCGCCGAATTATATCTGTGATATCCGTGACGGTTATGCCGAAAATGTAACGGAATTTGTAACGGATGATCAGGAGTTGTATGAACACATCAGAGCCTATTTGGAGGAATATCAGCCGGAGGACCTGGGAAAGCTGCGTTTTTATCAGGATTCCCTATTAAACCTGTCCAATCTGTATGGAATTGGTGAGAAATTGAATGAGGCCATACGGCCCATGGTATGGCTCAAATCCGGAGGCAGTATCGTGATCCAGCCGACGGAGGCACTGACTGTCATTGATGTTAATACCGGCAAGGCCGTCGCAGGGAAAAAGAAGGCTCAGGAAACCTTCTTAAGGATAAACCTGGAGGCTGCAAGGGAGATTGCCCGGCAAATCCGGCTCCGTAATCTGTCCGGCATTATTATAATTGATTTTATTGACCTGGAGCTTGCCAGGGATAAGGAGCTTTTGATGAAGGAGCTGGAGGAGTATTTTAAGCTGGACCCGGTGAAGACAACGCTTGTGGATATGACAGCCCTGGGACTTGTTGAGGTGACAAGAAAAAAAGTAAGAAAGCCCCTCCATGAACAGCTTGAGGAACTTAAGTGATAAAACCGGCAGTATATGATAGCAGAGATACCTTGCCGGAAGATAAGAAACACAAAGAAAGAATGAAGAAGCATGGTAAAAACAAATGTGATGCGCTTGCTTGAGCAGGCGAAAATCCCATATAAAGCAATCGAATATGAGGTGGATGAAAATAATTTGAGCGGGAAGCACGCGGCAGAGCTGACTGGCATACCTGCCGAACAGGTGTTTAAAACGTTAGTCGCTAAGGGTGAGAAAAAGGGCATTGTTGTATTCTGCATCCCCGTAAATCTTGAGCTTAATTTAAGGAAAGCAGCCTCCTGTATCGGAGATAAGAAGCTTGAGATGCTTCCCGTAAAGGACCTGCTCGGAACAACGGGATATATCCGGGGAGGCTGTTCCCCCATTGGAATGAAGAAGAAATTTCCAACCTATATGGATGAAACGGCTATTCTGTATGATGAAATTACAGTCAGCGCAGGAGTCCGTGGCTGCCAGCTATGCATTCCGAGAGAAAAGCTGGTGGAATATATTGATGCTACCTTGTGCGATGTCACAGAGTAATCCCTCGGGGAATGTACGCCCGAAGGGCGTAGTGTATCAATGATGTTTTTCAAATTTTCATTGACAAACAGTGACATTTATGCTAGCATATTTTAGTGTGCCGCACAGCGAGGTTTAAGCTCTGTTTTGTTTACAGACACCATAGCTGGCGAGTAATGATAATAGGAGGTGCCAATATGTACGCAATTATTGCAACTGGTGGAAAACAGTACAAGGTAGCGGAAGGCGATATCATTAAAGTTGAGAAGCTTGGTGTTGAAGCAGGAACGTCTGTTACTTTTGATCAGGTACTTGCAGTGAACAATGGCGAATTAGTTGTAGGAAACCCTACTGTGGCTAATGCAAATGTTTCTGCAACTGTTGTAGAAGAAGGCAAGAACAGAAAAGTTATTGTCTACAGATACAAGAGAAAGTCAGGATATCACAAGAAGAACGGACACAGACAGCCATATACCAAGGTTAAGATTGAAAAGATTAACGCATAGGTTCGTGTATGATTAACGTTTCCATTTATAAAAATGAAGAAAATTTGGTTACCGGCATTAAGCTGTCAGGGCATGCGGATTTTTCAAAGCGCGGCAGCGATGTGGTATGTGCCGCGGTTTCGGCTCTGGTAATCAATACATTAAATTCGATAGAGCATTTTACCTCGGATCAGTTTACTTTTGACCAGAATGAGAAAAAAGGTTTTATAGAATTTCATGTGATTTCGCCCCTTTCCTCCAATACCAGCCTTTTGCTAAATTCCCTGGTACTTGGGCTTGACGAGGTGGCAAAGGAATATTCGGAAAAGTATATCCGGCTGATCCAGGAGAAATCACAATAAGGCAGAACAGGTGAAAGATATTAATTTTTTATAGGTTATTTGATACCTTTGTATCTTTTTAGATACAATTGTCATGAATAAGGAGGTGTAAAACATGTTAAGAATGAACCTTCAGTTTTTCGCTCATAAAAAGGGTGTTGGTTCTACCAAGAACGGCAGAGATTCCGAATCCAAGAGATTGGGTGCAAAAAGAGCAGACGGACAATTTGTTCTTGCAGGGAATATTCTCTATAGACAGCGTGGTACGAAAATCCATCCCGGAGTTAACGTAGGACGCGGTGGAGATGATACATTATTTGCTTTGGTTGACGGTGTTGTTAAATTTGAACGCAAGGGCAGAGACAAAAAGCAGGCAAGTGTATATCCTGTAGAGTCTAAATAATGAACCATTCGGTAATAACCCCAAATTCCGGACGAATTTGGGGTTTTCTTTGTCCGGTGGTTCTGGCACAACGTACTGGTTGTATTTGCCATGATTTTTGTTTATAATAAAACGGTAAATCAAAATAATAATCCAGCCTTGTACAGGGCAAATTAATAGTTGATAAAAGAATGCCTTTCTATATAAGTGAAGCGAAAAGCCGCTTTATTTATACAGGAAGGCATGGAGAGGTGATTTCATGTTTGCAGACAGAGCAGAAATTCATATCAGGTCCGGCAAGGGCGGCGACGGTCATGTCAGCTTTCGTAAGGAAATCTTCGTTCCGGCCGGAGGCCCGGACGGTGGTGACGGCGGCAGAGGCGGAAACCTGATTTTTGAAGTAGATGAGGGCTTAAATACCTTGACGGATTTTCGCTATAACCGAAAATTTTCAGCGGGAAACGGTGAGGATGGCGGTAAAAAGAAATGTCACGGTAAGGACGGTGAGGACATGATCGTCAAGGTGCCGCAGGGAACTGTAATCAAGGAGAAGACTACCGGAAAGGTCGTAGCGGATATGTCCCATGGCAATCGGCGGGAGATTATCCTTAAGGGCGGCAGAGGAGGCAAAGGCAACCAGCATTATGCAACTTCAACCATGCAGGTTCCGAAATACGCACAGCCCGGGCAGAAAGCACAGGAAATGGATGTGATTCTGGAGCTTAAGGTTATTGCCGATGTGGGTCTGGTAGGTTTTCCGAATGTGGGCAAGTCAACCCTGTTATCCCGTGTTACCAATGCAAAGCCGAAGATTGGCAATTATCATTTTACTACCTTAAGTCCAAATCTTGGCGTGGTTGATCTGGAGGGCGGCGGTTTCGTTATCGCCGATATTCCAGGACTGATTGAGGGAGCTTCCGAAGGGCTTGGACTCGGCCATGAATTCTTAAGGCATATTGAACGCACCAAGGTAATCATCCACCTTGTGGATGCAGCTTCTACTGAGGGCAGAGATCCGATTCAGGATATTAACCTGATTAATTCCGAGCTGGAGGCATATAATTCCGAGCTTGCCAAACGCCCCCAGGTAATTGCGGCCAACAAGGTCGATGTGCTTGCACCGGAAGAAGAGGCAGCTGTCATCGGGAAGCTGAAGGAGGCCTTTGAACCGCAGTCAATTCCGGTATTTGCAATATCCGCCGTCAGCGGCAAGGGAATGAAGGAGCTTTTATATCATGTCAAGGGAATGCTGTCAAAGCTTAATACCACTCCGATTATCTTTGAGCGCGAATTCTTTCCAGAGGATTTGGTACAGTCCAGTGAACCTTACGAGGTATGGAAGGAGGACGAGCATCAGTTTGCAGTAGAAGGTCCCCGTATCGAGAAGATGCTCGGCTATACGAATCTGGATTCGGAAAAGGGCTTTGAATTCTTCCAGAAGTTTTTGAAGGAGAACGGTATCTTAAGTAAGCTTGAAGAGCTTGGAATTGAAGAAGGTGATACGGTAAGAATGTACGGATTAAGCTTTGACTACTATAAATAGAAAGAAGAAAGGAGTATACGGATGACAACAAAGCAAAGGGCTTATCTTAAGGGACTTGCCATGACAATGGACCCCATCTATCAGATTGGGAAATCCTCTCTGACACCGGAAATTACAGAAGGTGTAAGCGAGGCACTTGAGGCAAGGGAACTGATTAAAATAAACGTATTAAAAAACTGTATCGATGACCCAAATGAGCTTGCTCGTATTTTAGCGGAGCGTACCCATTCGGAAATTGTACAGGTAATCGGTAAGAAGATTGTTCTTTACCGCGAATCAAAAGAAAAGAAGAAAATCGAGCTGCCAAGGGATCACAAAAAAAGCAGCCGATCTGAACTGTAACCCAAAAGAGAAGAACAGGTAAAGTAACATTTGATATTTGGGAATAAGGAAGGGCAGGACATGAATAAAATTGGTATCATGGGTGGAACATTCAATCCGATTCATAATGGACATCTGTTTCTTGCAGAAAACGCAAGAGAATATACCGGACTGGATAAGGTTCTCTTTATGCCCTCCAAAAATCCGCCCCATAAGGAGCTTATGTCAAGGGTTTCCGAGCAGGAGCGTACTGATATGATAAGGCTTGCCATTGGGGACAACCCTTACTTTGAATTCTCAGATTTTGAACTGCAAAGAGAAGGGTATACCTATACGGCAGATACATTGACACTGCTGCATCAGGAAAATCCCGGGCTGCAATATTTCTTTATCGTCGGAACTGATTCCCTGTTCCAGATGCAAAACTGGATGCGGCCGGAGACAATTTTTCAGTATTGTACGGTGCTTGCGGCCGGAAGGGAGCATGTGGAGGAGAATAAAATCCTTAAGCATATCGACTATCTTAAGAATATCTTTCATGCGGATATCCAATATGTTAAGATGCCTATAATTGATATTTCCTCCGAGCACATAAGAAGCCGGTTAGCGGCAGGAGAATCGGTAAAATATTATTTACCTGACAGCGTAATTCAATATATCAGTAAAAATAAGCTTTACGCTTTTCTTCAGGAGGACTGAATGGATTTAGAACAGATCAGAATGGATTTAAAGAGCAGATTGAAAAAATCAAGATATTTGCATAGTATCGGAGTTGAAGAGGTGTCTCACGATCTTGCGGTTATTCATAACTGTGATATCCATAAGGCCGTTACGGCCGGACTCCTTCATGATTGTGCCAAATATCTGACCGACGGGGAACTGCTTAGAGAATGCGAAAGATATCATCTGCCGGTTGCCGAGGTTGAAATTAGATGCCCATATCTTTTACATGCAAAGGTTGGTGCGGCATTTGCAAAAGACCGGTATGGAATCGAGGATGAGGAAATTCTAAATGCAATCACTTATCATACCACCGGACGTCCTTCCATGACTTTGCTTGAGAAGATTATCTACATAGCGGATTACATTGAGCCTAACCGTAAGCCGCTTCCAAGGCTCTCACAAATCAGAGAAACTGCGTATGATAATCTCGACCGGGCAATTTGTCTCATAACGGAAAATGTTCTGGCTTATCTAAACAGCAAGGGTCAGGAGGTAGACAGCCTGACGGAAAAAACCTATCGGTTTTATATGAAAAATTTTCAGCCTTAATATAATTTCTATCATTGATTTTTCACGCTGGTATTGGATAAACCTATAACAGCATTAATGCAGTATAAAATGTTTAATACAAGAATGCAATAAACAATATCGGGAAGAGAGGTATAATAATTTTAATGGATAATGCAAAAAAGATGGTGAAACTGGCATATGAGGCCTTGGATGAAAAGAAGGGCGAGGATATTCAGATTATCGAGATTAAGGATATCTCCATCATCGCAGATTATTTTATCATAGCCAACGGTACCAACGCCTCACAGGTGGATGCTTTAGTCAACTCCGTTACAGATAAGCTCGCTAAAAACGGCTTTGAAACAAAGAGAGTGGAAGGTATTCGTTCTGCCAGTTGGATTTTGATGGATTACGGCGATGTGGTAGTGCATATATTCTCTAAGGAAGACCGTTTATTCTATAATCTGGAGCGTATCTGGAGAGACGGTAAAACGATCAGCAGGGAGCAGTTGCAGGAATACGATAATTTATAAAATATAAACTTTTATGAATCAGCGATGGTACTTCTTTTTGTCGGAATTCCAAGTCTGATTTCCTGGAGACATGAGAAGTCTGAATAATACAAAAAGGTTAGGAAAGGGGGCAGATCCCTCGTTATCCTAACCTTTTTCTTTTTAGAACATACGGAACAGTCCGATTACCTTTCCCTGAATATTAAGGTCATTGACAATAATCGGCTCCATTGTATCATTCTCCGGCTGCAAGCGATAATAGCCATTCTCCTTATAAAAGGTCTTAACCGTAACCTCCTCCCCTAGCAGAGCAACGACAAAATCACCGTTCTTGGCATGGGACTGCTTCTGGATGAGTATCTTGTCACCGTTGAAAATTCCGGCATTGATCATACTGTCGCCCTTCACCTTAAGCATGAAGGTTTCTTCCTTCGGCATAAATTCAGAGGGGATCGGGAAATAGCTGTCTATATTCTCAACTGCCAGAATTGGCTGACCGGCAGTGATGGTGCCAACTACGGGAACATTCACCAGCTCACGTCTGGTAAGATTGAATTCATCGTCAACAATTTCTATTGCACGTGGCTTGGAAGGGTCTCTTCTTATGTATCCATTTTTCTCAAGAGTTTCGAGGTGGGAGTGAACGGATGAGGTCGATTTTAACTTAACAGCTTCACATATTTCACGCACAGCCGGCGGATATCCTTTATTAATAATCTGAGCCTTTAAATATTCTAAAATTTCTTTCTGTTTATTACTTATTCTACCATACCCCATAAGGTTATCCTCCATTTCCTGTTTGCACCATTATAACATATTAAAAAATAAAATGCAAAACTTATGTTCTAAAAAGCGAAAAAATGTTTGTAAAACAAAATATATGTTCGGGAATGTATGTTCGAAAATGCTTGTTGACAAACAAATGTTCTTGCTATATAATACATATATAAACAAACGTTCGTATCATATGTTCGGTATTTCTTGTTATTTTATTGCAGGGTTTAAAAAAATACCGGTCTGCAGAAAGTGGGTTATTTATGTTCACCAGCAAAGTAAATGAATTATTTCAAGTCTTAGGCACCAATCAGGTTATGGTATTGGCAACCTGTGCAGACAGCAAGGTTACGGCGCGCTCCATGAGCTTTATTATAGATAAGTTTAAACTATTCTTTCAGACCGATAGAAGTTTTTGCAAATATAGTCAGATAAAAAGTAATCCTAATGTAGCCATATGTCTGAACAACATTCAAATTGAAGGAATATGCAGGGAGATAGGCCATCCTCTTAGCCAGAATAATGTTATGTTTGCACAGAAGTACAAAGAACATTTCAGAGGCTCCTTTGAAAAGTATTCCCATCTGCCGAATGAAACAGTGTTCGAAGTTACTCCGGGTATGATTACCGTGTGGAGCTATGAGGACGGAAAGCCCGTCCGGGAATTTTATAATTTTAATAAAGAAAAATATAATAAAGAGTATGTTTAAAAATTTTCCGAGTGAGACATCAGATGACCGTACCCCATAATATAATGAAGAAAATTAGCTGTTAGATAAATAAAGTTTACTTTGGAGGTATGTAAGATGAATAGAAGAACACAAATATTAAAGGAAGGTCAAAGTTATTATCAGGATAACAGAAAGAGAATATGGATTGCAGGACTTGCCATATTATTCATTATTTTGTTGGCAACGGCAGGCTTCGCTGCCAGAACAGTGACAGCTCAGGATAATAAGGAGCGGATTAAGCTGGTGACCAGTATTGAGATTGAGAAGGGTGACAGCCTATGGAGTATTGCCTCCGAATATATGAGTGAGGAATACGACAGTATCAATGATTATATTGAAGAGATTAAAGACAGTAACGGTATAAGCTCTGATGAAATTCACAGCGGGAATTTTATTATTGTTCCTTATTATGCAGACGCCACATGATGATAGAGGATATTTTTTCATAAAAGCTGTTCCAAAGAGGGACAGCTTTTTTCATGGTCATAAATCAGTATAAAGCCACCAACAGACATTTTTAATATGAAATTTTAGGTTACGGGGGAGTTCAAAGCAGGTTTAAATTATATTTTTTATATTTTACATACATTTCACAAAAATTTAAAATTTATATGCTATAATGAACATGATATAGTTTTTCTAAAGTAAAATTTACTAGAAAGGTCAACGAGAAATTCCCATGAACAGCTCCAAGGATAATATAAATAAGGTGCTTGAAAGCGGCAAAGGCTCTGACAATGAGCCAAAGCCTGTAAATAGTAAGAAAACCAGAAAAAGAATGCCTGTCTGGATGCTCGTTGCCACGGATATTCTGTTGGCGGCGTTCTGCCTCGGCATTTTTTCATTATATGAAATTGTATTGCCTCACAAATTAAAATCAGAGGCACTGGTCGTTGCCTCGGCAAAAGACATGCAGGATAACAATTTTGAATTACCATCTTTCGACAATGAGGATAGCCAGGCTGTAAATGCTTCCGGGAATGTTACGAATACACCGGATAAGGATAACAGCACCGGACAGACTACGGACAGCACCTCCACAGACAAGCCTTCCCGGAGGGCCAGAACAGGTGATTTTACAAATTACAGCAATACCGGTACGGATAACTTAAGTGCCGATGATGCGGACAGTGAAGCATTTAGTGCCAAGGAAAAGGTTATTACCGAAATAAATTCCTACCAAAGCGACAAGCTTCAGTTTACTACCGATAAGATAGAGATTGGAAGCGGCAATGATAAGATTACCTATTATCTGTCGGATATTTATGTCACTAATGTAAAGTACCTCAAGACAGCCTTTGCATCCGGCACCTATGGCAAGAATATGACGGACAGTGCAGCTAACATGGCGGTTGAAAATAATGCTCTCCTTGCTATTTCGGGAGATTATTACGGTAATAGTGAAAACAGTGTAGTAATCCGTAATGGCATTCTATACCGCTCCACTGGAAATGATGCGGATGTATGTGTGATTTTTACCGATGGAACGATGAAAACCTATGCTCCTGAGGATTTTGATGCGGATGAGGTAATCAGCCAGGGAGCCTGGCAAGCCTGGACCTTTGGCCCTGCTTTACTGGATGCTTCGGGTAATATCCCCGACTCCTTTAATACCACGGACTATCTTTATGAAAATCATCCGAGAAGTGCTATCGGATATGTTGAACCGGGCCATTTTGTATTTGTAGTGGTTGACGGTCGCAGCCCAGGCTATTCCAGAGGGGCTAATGTGAATGAGCTTGCCCAGATTATGATTGATGCCGGCTGTGTGGCTGCCTACAATCTGGACGGAGGTAAATCCGCTTCCATGGTTTATGATGGAGAGTATGTCAATGTACCGGCACAGGGTGGAAGGGATATCAGTGATATCATTTATCTGGGTGAATAATATGTTCGATCATTGTAAACAAGCCAATTGAGTAGAAAATGGGAATGGAGTAAAGGGTACACGCTAAAGCGTGCGGATGGGAGTAAAAATGAAAAGAATTCTTACTGTACTGCCTCATATCACAATTATTATGTCCATAATGTTTATTACCCTATGGATACTTGATAAATTCAACCCAAATATGAATTTTCTGGATTCCAAGCTTTCCAGCATCTTAATGCTGATACTCTTTATTCTGTCCATCCTGACATCAATACTTGCTGTGGCATGGGACAGAAAGCTTGATCGGGATAATTAATTGCAGGGGGCTTACACGATAAAATATAGGAGTATATCACGGATAATCCGGTTGATATACTCTTTTTTTCAGGAATAAAACCTTACCTCTTAGCGCGTAAAACTCACTTCTTGGTTTCATTCTATTTACAATTTTAAAATAGCATTTATAATGAATTACAAGGAGGTGAGAGAATTGAAGGTGCGGATAGATATTGATGACAGTCTAAATGAGGATGAGATTATTATCCGGTGCAGAAAGCTGGATGAGAACACACAGAAGGCTTACAATACTCTGGTGGATGTGACCAGGGGTTCACAGTGTCTTCTGCTTTATAAGGGCAATGTGGAATATTACATTTCCCTGGATGATATCCTGTTTTTTGAGACCTTGGATCACGGTATCAGTGCACATACCGGAAACAATGTTTATGAAACCACCTACCGGCTTTACGAACTGGAGGAATTGCTTCCCGGATATTTTATGAGAGTATCCAAATCCACGATTTTAAACATCAATCATATTTATTCCATCTCTAAGAATCTCACAGCTTCCAGTGAGGTACAATTCAAGAACTCGCACAAGCAGGTTTTTGTCTCCAGAAATTATTATAAATCATTGAAATTCAGATTAGAAGAAAGGAGGAAAAGTTTATGAAACGGCATGATATATTTTGGGGGATGATTTTTATTCTGGCAGCTGTATTAATTATTTTTAACCAGTTTGGACTTTTTATTGGTGTAAGCATGTTCGAATTACTCGCAACAATTCTTTTGGTTGTTATTATAATCAAGAGTTTACGGCATTTTAATTTTTGGGGTATTTTATTTCCACTGGCCTTTATCTGCATTCTTTACGCGGATGAATGGAATATTACAAGATTTACTCCCTGGCCGGCACTGTTCACAGCCTTGCTGCTTAGTATCGGTTTTTCCATCCTGTTTCGGCAAAACCATGTCTGGTGGGGATATAGCGGCCATCATCATAATTCCTTTAGCAGTAACGTTGTCAATGAAATGGATGATAATATCGTTAACTGTTCAACCGCCTTTGGTGAATGCATGAAATATGTAAATTCCCAGAACTTCGAGCGGGCGAATATCAGTTGCTCCTTTGGTGAGATCAAGGTTTTCTTCGATAATGCAGCCATACCTTCCGGCAAGGCGGATATTTACCTGAACGTATCCTTCGGAAGTGCCAAGCTCTATATCCCAAAGTCCTGGAAGGTAGTATGTAAGGCAAATGTATTTTTGGGGGAAATGAATGAGCACGGCAATCCGGGTTCGGATACCCCTGTAGTAACAATTCATGGCAGCGTAAGCTTTGGCGATGCCAAGGTGATTTATGTGTAACATCGGTATGATGTGCTTAATGTATCAGGTGATTTAAAGTATTGTACCAGGATAATATAATAACTATCGTAGATACGCGCAAGGACTGGATGAAATAAGACTCTCATTGCGCGTTCTTTTTATCAATAGGACTGTTTCGCTGATTATGAGACAATGTTCAGGTTGCAAGCCATCAATTTTATAAAAATGGGGTTATTACTATGATAATTAATCAAAAAACAAAAATACCGACTGCTTCGGGGGGAGGGCAGTCCGGCTCCAAAACAGTCAAGGTTTTCGAATATCCAATTATTTTAAATATGTATTATGTCATGAAAAAGACCTTCCAGGTACAACCGGGCCTGCGGTGGAGAATGCCTGTTGTTATGGTATTGACCGCCTTGATTCCTTATGTGTTTTTATTCACGCAAAAATATATTATTCAATGTGTAGAAGGGCAGTCAAGGCTGAATGAACTTTATTTCATCATCGGAATCACTGCAGTTTTATATCTGTCAATGACAATCATCAATACGGCGGTTAAAAACGATATCGGCTGGCGTTATATTGATGCACGTACCAGCTTTATGCTGATGCGTAATCGCAAGCTTATGGATATGGATTACGAAAATCTGGAAACCCCGGAGGTACTTGATCTCTCACAGAAGGCTACCCGGTCCATGGACAGCAATAACAGCGGAGTGGAAGGCATGATGCATTCTACCCAAAGCGCTGTTATAACCTTGGCCAATATTCTTGCCGGTATATCCATATTAGCCGTATTCAGTCCCTTGCTGGTGGGATTTCTTCTGGGGCTTTCTGCTGTTTGTTACTTCGTATTAGACTTTACAAAGAAAAAGGATAAAATCTACGTATGGGATTTCCTTTCCTCCTTCTGGCGCAAGGAATACTATATCCGTACAATTATAACAAATTTTGACTCTGCAAAGGATATCCGTCTTTATTCCATGAAAGAATGGCTGATCGGTAAGCTTAAGGAAGTACACAATACAATGCTTAAGCGCATGGTTAACTGCCGGAACCGTTGGATTAAAGCAAGCATGGTCATGCAGACGGTAGGACTTGTACAAAGGGGCGTTGTTTATGCCTGGCTGATTTACTGCGTCCTGTACCGCGGGCTCTCCATTGCAGATTTCAGCCTGTATGTAGGAACCGTTATCGCAATGTTCGGTATGCTTTCCAATATATTCAACGTTCTTACGGATCTTCGCAACCAGTCCCGCCAGATTGATGATCTGCGTGCCTTTCTGGAATATCCAGACAGACTCTCCACCGTAAAGTCAATCCCTTTACCCAGATTTGAGACCTACGAATTTCACTTTGAGCAGGTATCCTTTTCCTATCCGGGTACGGACATCTATGCTCTAAAGGACTTAAATCTTACCCTGCGCCAGGGAGAACGGCTTGCGGTTGTTGGTCTGAACGGAGCTGGTAAATCAACCTTCATCAAGCTGCTTTGCCATCTTTACACTCCAACAAAGGGAAAAATCTATCTGAACGGGATTGACATCGAAGCCTTTGACCGTGTGGAATATTATCGTCTGGTAGCCCCGCTGTTTCAAAAAATCGAAGTATTTGCCTCTTCCTTATCAGAGAATGTCTCAATGCTTCCAAGGGAAAAAACCGATGACAACCTGGTATATGACTGTATGGTCAAAACCGGACTAAAGGAAAAATTGAATTATCTGCCCCAAGGTATTCATACGGAGCTGTTGAAAATCCTCTATGATGACGGAATTGATTTGTCGGGCGGAGAGAAGCAAAAGCTCGCCTTTGCCCGCGCGCTTTATAAAGATGCTCCGATTGTCGTACTGGATGAGCCTACCTCAGCCCTTGATGCACTGGCAGAATATCAGATGTATCAGGATTTTAATGAACTGATCGGCAATAAAACCGCCGTGTATATATCCCACCGGCTTTCTTCCACACGTTTTTGTGATAATATCGCCATGTTTCAGGATGGAAGGCTGATTGAATACGGCAGGCATGAGGAGTTATTAAAGAAGAAGGGTGCCTATGCCGCCATGTTTGAGGTACAGGCACAATATTATACGGAAGCCGGAGAAACTACCACGAAGGGGGTATATGCATGACAGCTTTTCAAACAGTCAAGGAGAGCTTTTTCTATCTTGTTCCGGTTATCTGGAGATACCGAAAGGGTTATTTTTTCTTACAGCTTGGCAGAGTATTTGTAACAGCCCTGATGCCCTTCATTAATATTATCTTTCCAAAGTTGATAATCGATGAGCTGCTTGGCGGGCATAATGTCCGTTTACTGCTTATTTATACTGCCGGGATTACACTGGGCAACGCAGTTTTGGGAATTATTTATGACATCCTCCATGAAACTCATAATAAATATACAGATGATTTTGAACGCTTCTATTCCCGTCTGCTGGCGAAGAAGACCTTATCCATGGATTTTGAGCATACGGAGAATCCTGCGGCTCTGGAGCAGCTGGAAAAGGCATCTTCAGGTATCGCCTGGTATTCCGGAGGTATCGACGGACTCATACAGCCGATGACAGAGATTATCGCCAGTACGATTACCCTCTGCGGTGTGGTATTCCTGTTGCTTAGGGGTGCCCCCTATATCATGATTTTGCTCATCATCAGTGTGGCTGCGAACACCTGGTTTGGCGGCCGGGTTAACCGCAAAAACCTGGATTCCTACAAACAGCTTGCTAACGATAACCGTGCCTTTGGCTATGTGTTATGGGAATTGTCCGATATCCGCTATGGGAAGGACATTCGGCTGTATAATGCCCAGGATATGATGGAGAATAAATCAAAATGGTTTCTTAAGCGCCAGATCAGCAAATGGCGTTTTAATGCCAGAGATATAGCAAAGGATAATACCGCCATCTCCACTATCGGCGGAATCCGTGATGTAATCATGTTTTTCTATATCGGTTATCTGGCTCTGCTCCGGCTCATTACGATTGGCGATTTTACCATGTATATCAGCTCCAGTAATACCTTTGGAGACAGCCTTACAGGAATTGTGGGTAATATCCAGAACATCGTTAAGAATTCCCATTATACCTATGAGTTTGTTAAATTTATGCGATACCCGTCAGCAAAAATAATCGGAACAAAAGTATTACCGGCGGCACAGGACGGAATGCGTACCATACGCTTCGAGCATGTAGCCTTTCATTATCCAAGAACGGAGATAGACATATTAAAGGATATTACTTTAACCATAAGGCCGGGAGAGCATTTGTCCGTGGTCGGACTCAATGGTGCGGGAAAAACAACCTTTATCAAGCTGCTCTGCCGTCTTTATGATCCAACGGAGGGTACCATCTATATCGATGATGTAGATATAAAAAACCTTGATTATGACACCTATATTAAGGAATTAGCGGTGGTATTTCAGGATTTCACCATATTTTCCTTTCAATTAAAGGAGAATATCGCACTTGGGGACAGTAATAAAGCCAAAAAAGAGAGTCTTAATCATATCCTTGAGCTGATCGGAATGAAAGCAGATATAGATAGGCTCCCGAATGGCATGGAAACCTATATCAACAAACAATTTGAGGAGGCTGGAACAGAGCTTTCGGGAGGGCAGCAGCAGAAGCTTGCCATTGCCCGTGCGTTGTATAAGGATGCTCCAATTGTCATACTGGACGAACCGACTGCTGCACTTGATCCGGTTGCAGAGTATGACATATACCGTCAGTTCAATTCCCTGATTGGCGGTAAATCGGCTATTTATATCTCACATCGTCTGTCTTCCTGCAAATTCTGCGATAAAATCGCGGTATTCTCGGATGGCCGCATCGCCGAGTACGGCACACATGAGGAACTGGCTGCAATTCCAGAGGGAATATACAGAGAGATGTTTTATGCACAGGCGCAGTATTATCAGTAATAGCGATACAAAACCGCTGTCGGCTCCAAAGGTACGTAGGCCGGCAGCGGCTAAAAACAGCTTGTAATTATGGGAAAATTAACTATAATTATATACATATTGCTGTAATTAAATATAATTTCAGCAAAAAGCAGCCTTTTAATTTTACACTGACGGCTGTGTTATGGTAATGGTTTTTGTTATGGTACCTGCATGAAAGGTAAGATGAACCGTTCTTGTACTGCCGGAAGTATTTTTGGCTACTAAGACCTCGCAGGTTGCATTTCCATATCCGCTGGAAACATTGGAAAAGGATACAAAATTCGCATCAGCAGTTACATACCAGTAGGTATTTGTGTTGACTCCAACGTAAAGGTTAGCACCCCAGGCAGAGCAGGTAGAGGTCTCATAATATCCAATGGTCAGATATGTAGCAACGGCATCCTGTTCCACCGGTACGCTATGGGACAGGGTTCCTGCAGTAATTGTAACATTGCCGTACCTTTTCACACCGGACTGATTCTGTGCTATCGTAGCGGTAATATAGTCCGTGCCTGTCCCGCTTGTTTTATTCAGGCTAATCCAGCTTACGTCTGTTGTAGCAGTCCATGCGTCATCAACATTAAAAAATATGTTCCTTGTGGCGGCTTCGCTGGTAAGCTTGATTGTTGTTTCGGGATATCCCTGAGGATATACCTGCAGATAAGTAGCTGCACTTGCTGTGGCCGGACTTAAAACCAGGACACTTAAAAACATGAAAGTAATTAATCCGACAGTTGACTTCCTAACCTTTGTTAAAAAACTCATAGAAACCATCCTCTCATAAGTGATATTATAATATACATATATTACCATTTAATTATAATCCCTTGTGGAAAATTTGTCCATATATATGTTAAAAAATTACAGATTATTTTTCTTTATTTTACAATATAATTCCAATCAGCCTAAGAAGAAAGGAAAACTGCAAAATAAAACATAATAGAAACAGGAGTAAGGAGGGAAAATATGCTGGATTATATTCTGTATATAAAAATGGCTAATCAAACACCGGATATGCTCTATGCAGCACAGGAAATATTTACTTAGCGGTTCAATGCATAGAGCGATTATAGAATCGCAGCCAAAATATGAACTGTGCCTGGTATCAGGAGCTGCATGGTGAGCTCTATCATTAATACGCGGTATGTATATGCAGAGCATGCAAAGTATGAGACGTATACTTTAGAAATTTTCTTTGGAAGAGGATCAATCATGGAACAGAAAAAAGATGTTGGCAAAATATCAGATAAAAATATGATGGAAATGCTTGACTTATATAATAGAGCATTTCCAAACCTGCAAACGGATCAAAATATCTTTTTTGATCGTTTATTGCTTGAAAACGGTTCGATCATTTTTGAGCATAGAGAGGGAGCTGTCCTTGCAGGCTTTTCGGTCGTAAATGATGATGGCATTTTGCTTTTGTGCGTGGATGAAAATCACCGCAATCAAGGCATAGGAACAGACTTACTTCGGCTTTCAGAGCAGTACATAAAAATGGATTTCAATAAAATACAATTGGGTCTTTCGAGAAATACCTATCTTTTCTGCGGTGTTCCGATGAATGACTTCAGTGATTCTCATACCTTCTTTGAAAAACATGGATATTCCGAGAAATGGGTAAGCTTTGACATGATTATTGATCTGAGCAAATACAACCATATCCCTGAGCTTAATAATAAGGATACCAATATTCTGATCAGACACCGCAGAAATGATCCTGAGGATATTGAAAATGCTGCAAGCTGCGGAGAAATCATAGACGGTTGGGGAGAGATTTATAGGAGCTCTACCGACCTGATCGTTGCCGAGGCTGACGGTAAGATCATCGGAGGGGTATCTGTAGATCCGGATTTCTGCCTGTTTCCTATATCACTGAAGGAAGCCGGAAGCTTTGGATGTCTGGGCGTTCTTGAGGAATACAGGAACTGCGGTATCGGAATGAAGCTTTGTCAGGAGGCACTTCATATATTGAAAAATAGCGGCTGTCAAATTTGCCATATCGGATATACCTGGCTTGACTGGTGGTACGGAAAGCTTGGTGCTGTGAAATATACAAATTACTGGATGGGAGAAAAGAAGCTTTGATTTTATTATGCATTTGTTGCTTTTTGTTTTCTAATATCAATGACTTTGTGATTTTCTAAAAATCAGTATTCCATCAATTCTAGGGGGATCAGAATCTTCCATGCCGCTTCCGCATATTATAAATAACTTTTCACCGTTTGAGTACTTTGATGCTTTAGAAGTGTATACAATCACTTCATCTCCAGATAAAACAATCCCTTTTCCATTTGTGACTGACATTAGAATATTCCCATTTGAAACAGAAATGATTCTACCAGTAAATGAATATTCATGGATATACGTTATTGTTAATAACACAACAACGAGACAAATCAATGAAATTATAATAATTATTTTTTTACGCATATATTACCTCCTGAAGGCCTATAAATACTGGGTTTAGAGATAAAGTTCATTTCTAAAGAAGTGGACTTTATTTTTATTTTGATTTATCATTATCTAATAAAAAGTTCATTTCTAGTCTATTTGTTATAATAATACATTCATTCCAAAAGTTCAATGCTTGTCTTTCATAGCTATTGTTTAGCACATATAAATAATGTATAATATTGCTATGTGATTGACTTCTATACGTTACAACCAGGAAAAAGCAATTATACATATCATCAACATACAGGGAATAAAGAAGTTTTTTAGGAAAGAAATAATTTCGCATTCGTTGGCGTTTGTGAACAAATGACTCTACATTAATGAATTGCCGATTAGGGATTTATACGATAAGAGAATGTATATTGTGAGGAAATGAAATTGATTAGTATAACAAATGTGTTAAAGAATTGGGGATTTCAAGAAACAATAATAGAGAAACAATTCCATGAAGATTCATCCCGGCAGATATTTTAGTTTACAGCTAATAACAAACGCATGCTGTTAAAAGGTATCCCCGATGAAATGTCAGAAAATGTGATAAAAGGTAATGTATCAGCACATGAATATTTAGGGAACCAAGAGCAAATTGCACCTAAAATTATATGTACACCAGGCGGAAATAACTATATTCATGAAGACGGGTTTTGGTTTTATTTAATGGAATTTATTGAAGGACGGTCTTTAGAAGAGACCATTGAAGATGAATATTCACTTGGAAAGGTTGCCAGACAATTGCATTCGTATACAGATTATCAATATTTATCGTCTCTAAATGATGATAAAAAAGGATTTTATGAATGGTTTACTGACAAAGAATTCAAGAAAGAATTTGATTCAATTCTTGACCATTTACCGGATTTTGGTAAATATGACCAATGTTTTATTCATACCGATTTGGGTCCACACAATGCGATGATGAGACCAGATGGCCAGGTAATACTAATTGATTTGGATGACTCGGGTATTGGTAGCAAATATCTTGATATTGGTTGGGCTTTTATTATGCAATTCGTGGACTATAATCGTGAAACTGCGGAAATGAAGTATCGTTTTGACTTAGCAATCGCATTTTTGCAAGGATATTATAAAAATGAAAAAATATCTCGTGACGAATATGATTTAATTTGGCAAGGAGCAATTTTTATGCACATTTCATACATGAAAACTTTCGGACTGTACGCTGTAGATCCATTATGGAATATATTAAAATATGGAATGTGGTCAAAAGGACAAACTTTGGAATATCTTGGTTCAATAAGAAACAATGGGGTAATACAATAAAAATTTAAATAATATGATATATTTCATTTATTTACCAATTTAAGAATGTGACCATTATCTTGTTTGGTTAAAAGAATGTAAAAGTATTACCTTCTCTGTAATCCGGATGAAATCCTCAATACTTACTCAAAAGATGTTTGGTGGAACTGCAAGATTGTAAAACAAAATATCTAATGAGTCCTAAGAAAAAGATATATTATCAATACAGGCTATGAAGTCATGTCCATATTGCAAGGGTCTTCGTAGGAAAAAGAAATACTTCTTTTAAAAAAATTCACTCACGTTTTTAGTGGGTGCATTTTAAATAAAGTTCATTTTTGCCAAATAGTACGAAAATTATTTTTTCAGTTTTCATGAGAATAAAGTTCATTTTTTGAGGATTTTACGAAAAAATTTTTTCAGTATGTTAAAAAAACTAGAAAATAATAAACTTTTATAAACACCCTGTCCATCGATAGTGGCAGCCACGATCGATGGACAGGGTGTTCATTATCAGAAAGTAATGATATTGCCTCATCAAGCATTCGATTTACAAGGCTTACATCTGGAGATATTCCTATGGTCCAGGAAGTCACAATGCCATCAAAGCAATCGATAATGGGGGAGAGATAAATCTTTCCAGCCGATATGGCGAACTCTGTGATGTCAGTAAGCCATTTACTATAAGGCTTCTCCGCATGAAAATCTCTTTCAAGCAAGTTTTCTACCTCGGGGCTGATTTCTCCCTTGTATGAGTTATATTTGCGACGGCGTTTTTGATAAACAACTAACCCTTCTTCTTGCATAATGCGTCTTACTACTTTTTCAGAGAGGGTTCTTCCATCAAAAGCAAGAACTGCATGTAAACGACGATATCCGTAGCGTTGCGAAGAGTCCTCAAATGCACTTCGGATATCTGACCGTAATTCTACATACTTATCAGATTTCCTCAATACTGATTTCTGATAGCAGTAGTTGCTTTTGGCCATATTTAAAATAGTGAGCAGATCCGTTAGTAAATATCGATCTCTCAGGGCATCAATCACTATGGCCTTGTCTCGATTAGTGAGATGTTATTCCAGACATAACAAGTGCCCTCCTGTTTTTAGTACCTCAAATATATTTATGAGTTATGAGTGCTGTTGTCAGTGAACTTACTTCATGAAGCATTAAGGAAGCCATAACAAAATCAACACGGTGATTTTGATGCTTAAGTTTTCAATATAATCTTGAATTAGTTCAATATTAGTAAATCCTTTTTCTTTTACCTTGTTTTCTATGACGCTAAGCATGCGTCTATCAGGATCAATAATAATAGCCATGTGCTTACAAAATATTGGACTCATACTAATTTCAGAAAAGAGTTTAAGGTAGCTTTTTGGTAGCACAACTATTATGATAATAACGTACATAAGATGTCGGCAAATAATATTGCCATAAGCTATAAAATTCATATTAGTGGAAGTGGTGAAACCAATGTTTAGATAATTTCAGATAATAATTAATAATTTTTTAAGGAGAAACTATATGGCTAAATGCTATGTATGTGAAAAAGCTACCACTTTTGGTAAGCAGGTTAGTATATCCCGTTCTCACGTCAGTGGACGTTCTAACAAGAAGGTTAAGCCTAACCTAAGAAAAATTAAAATTGTTGAAGCAGGCACTCCAAAAACTATATATATTTGTACAAGCTGTTTAAGATCCAGTTTAATTACCAGAAGGTAATGTTTCTTCTCAACAATTTTACAATAATTAATCCCATGGTTCAGAGCAAAAATTGAACTGTGGGATTTCCTGCTGTTTTGCAGATACATATGTTCTGATATCGAAGAATTAAGAGGCCATGTCCTTATTGAAAAGGATATCCTAAAGCTAAAATAAGGTGTGGTGGATATGCAAAGACTACAATCATAAATATCAAATGAGTCCAAAGCAAAGGGTTTATCACCAAAAAAGACATATGAAATCTTGTCCACATTGTAAAGGGTTGAGACAAAAGAAAAGACATTTAATGAAAATAAAGTTCAAAATATTAAGGATTTTCATAAAAATTTTTTCTACATATAATATAAAACTTGTCTGTGATGTACATTATCTAAAAATTAATAGGAAGTAATGTAAAACCTTTATTTATAAGTGAATACTGATAATGTACAACAAAAGTTAGAACGTACATTATTTTTTATTGTACATTATGAAAGTTGTTTTTATTGTACATAGTTGAAAAGAGGGATTTGAAGAAATGTAAAAATGATAATGTACATAATCATATTTTATAAAGCCAATTATTTAAAAAACATAATATAAGCAAACATCGACCAGAATGCATTGATACTTTCCAATTTCGGCATTACCCTTGAATCCATCGATTGCTATGCATTCGGGAAGGGAAGGAGAAGAATAGCTGACAGTATCCAGTAACCTAGTGAAGGTACTGACTAAAATATCAATTTCTGTAGAAATTGATTTTATGCCTATTGTAGAAAGCGATGAAGTTAAAAATAAAAATTCCCAAAGTTATATATTGACTTTAATGTATTTTTGTGGTAAATATTAAATAAATAGATAACTGAGCCAGCAAGATACGCTCCATCGGGGCGGTGAGTTGTATATCAGGTCCTTATATAAGTTCCTACGAACACCGGAGGAATATGTATGCGGCAAACGGATAGATACGATTATTGCTGTGCACACTTTTGCACAGTTTTTTTGTACCTTCTTGTTGGATTAGTTTCTATAAATATCCAACAAGGAGGTTTTTTTATGAGCGGATAAGGAAAAAAATCACAGTAATCTAATATTCAGGTGAAGGAGCATTTATTATGTTAAACGAGTTAATTGACAGAGTTGTATTAGGTAAGAAGTATGAGTTGCAGGATCTTTACGACCTCATTGCAGATTATTGTATTGAGAATGAAATTGATGATTGGAAGCATAAGTTGAGAGCTTTGCTTGAAGAGAAAAATGGAGTGCGTAGTCTTGGTAAGTATCCAGTTACATATCACGGCAACAGCAAATATTCAATAGGTTAATGAAAGGTAGGTAACATTATGAAGATTAATGTTATTAATAACAATAAAATAACTGCATTATCAGCACTTAAGCGTCGCAACTCAGCTCCACAGCTAGTTGTGGTAGCGCCTTCAGGCACAGGAAAGAGTACCCTAGTGTATCTATTACTTAGTCACAGACTAATTCCTTATATGAAGATCGGCATAGGAGATAAGAGTCAGACCACAATCATTCCTTGTGAGTTTTGCTTCGATGAACGTATAGCAAATGAAGAAACATTTGCTATACAGATCATAAAGAAGGATTATGCATATAAGGATATTCACATTGCAATTCTGACACTGCTTATGGAGCTGTTTGGTAAGAATGACTGTGATGCGGAGGATACCCTTGATGCATTTGATGAAGAGGTCTTTGAGCAGGTTATTGAACCAGTAGAAGCTATGTATCACCTCGGAAGTATTCGTAAACAGCTTTCTTTAGAAGAACTTAAGGAAACTCTTGCACCGATTCTTGATTTCATGATCGTAAATGGTTTCAGGGAGAAAGTAAAACAGCGTCGTGATGAATTAAAGAGTAAGAAGGTTAAGCTTAGCGAAGTACGAGAACTTATCTTTGAAGAAATGTTTGAAGAAATGGAAGAGAACATTAAAGCAGACTATGTGGCATGGCTTAACAATATAGGCGCTATTGTAAGCGAGATGCTTCTTAACGCTATAGGAGCTATTTTGTTTAGCCATGAAATGGTTGAGTACAGCCTAGCTGGTAATGCTGAAAACAATGGTACGGAGATACTTACAGCGTTGTTTGATCCACAGACACCTTATAATCTTATCATTGATCATATCTTAATTGCCAGCAGACCTAGAAAGGAACTGATTGATATTGCCAAGAGTAAATCTCCGGATATGCCATTTCGATTCTGCATCAGAGACACAATGGGACTCACTCAGAAAGGTATCGATGCAGCCAGTACAAAAGATGCACTTGAGGTGGCCCTTAATTGTAAAGCTGACACAATTCTATTCCTCATGAGCCTTGAGGATAGAGACGATGCCCTAACAGAATGCTGCAAGGCTCTGGTTGAGAAAAAGGACGAACTTAAGAAAAAGAGTCACTTGGAAACCTCAGTATATGTTCTTTTTACAAAGGCAGACCGTATCATTGAAAACCTTATAAATAAGCGTAACGCCGGTGGTCTTTATATTGATGAAGATACTTATGCACAGAATATCCAGGATGTACTTACAAATATTGAAGGTATGGTAAGCACCTATGCTAATATGATTCCTCAGGAGGAAGTGGGATGGCTTTCAATGAGATATGTGAAAGACAGCTACATACTAAAGTCACTTAAGGATGATTTTCGTAAGCGAAACTTTGAACCAGAAGGTCTTTTTGATAAGATTGTAGACTATTCCATGAAGACCTTACAGAGCACACTGCCGGTTGGTGTTAATGATCCGTTATTCGTTACAGCAATTAAACCTGACGAGCCGGTAATCAAGGTATCTGTTAAACCGGATATGATTAAGGATAATATTGTTGAGATGCAGCAAGCGCTGACTGAAGATGTTGATATAGTTAACGGCTATACTATTAGTGATAAGACTCCTCGACTTCATGGTAAAAGTGTACATGTATATTGGCACAATCTTCCACTCGGTGTTGGTCATACAACAAAAGCGTCTGTATATGGTAACTTTTCTATTAATATGAAGGGTTTACTTAAGAGAATGATCAAGAATGCTTTCCCTTCTTTTGAGGAGTTCGATAAGCACTGTGCAGTTACATTTACTGCAGATAACCTTACAGATGAAGTATTCCAGGATGTAATGAAGATTTTGTTTTGTGGCGAGGATATTAAGGTTGGAATGAATCCAGCTCTTGGAAATAGGAACATTTATCTTCAACGTCTGTATGAATTCTACAAGGTTTACTTTATGGAAGAGTCAAGATATGCATCATTGGTAGAGCGTGTATCCTATGACATGTCTTACGGCAATGATGAGATCAAGAAGCATCTCACTGCTATATACAACAATACACCAGGATATGATAGCGCGATGAGAAAACTTCAGATTTCATTTAAGGAATTGTTTGGAAGTGAGGATTTTTCAAGAATTCTTATTGTAGAGCTTAACAGCGTGATGACAGACATGGTTAATAAGATGTTTGTTGCAATCTAAAGTTCAAATTAGAATAATACTATTTGAACCGTTGACATTTAATGGTTCAAATAGTGTTATAAGAGCATGTAGAATTTGTCATCCATATTTTTGTAAATCTCGGTTAGTTGGAGCTTGAAATAATCTTACGATTTCAAGTAATTCGTTTTTACTACCTGCCTTTTTGCTTCTGTAACAAGGATAGCAATTCAAAAAGACACTTAAAATTCGCTTCAAAATTAGGAAAAGGACACTTTGGACACCTATTTGGACACACTTTAAGCAAGGTGCGTTTGTGATAGTTTATCATCGGTTTCTTTTTACACTTATTGCTTTTTGTGAGTTTATAAGATATTATATAATAGAGTTTGTATAGATTTGACGATATAAGGCAGAGACGGGAGTGATGCCATGAATCTAAAGGGACTGTGCGCAGGAGTTTATCCGTCGTTTCCGCAATTAACTAGTCAGGATAAATTTATTGATGCGCTGTTTAAAGTAGCCGGAGGGAACCCGTACATATCGAAAAGCTACAAGAAGCAGCTATTTAGTGGAGGTAAACTATTTGTAGATAATTTGAAAGCCTCCTTCTGTGGAAAAGACATTAAAATAGCCATCGATATAAATGCCGGTGGCTGAGAAGGTTGATTTGAACTTATCTGGATGATACAGGATAGTAACGGAAACGACTGTTTTCCTAATAACAAACACTCATTTTGTGTTTCTTTAGATAAGAAATTTGAAGTAAAATAGTATACGCTATGGAGGTTACAAACGTGAGCGATAATAACATTGAAAAATGGTCTGCATTAAAAGAGGTACAATATTATCTTGGTGTAAGACGTGAAACCATTTTGCAGTGGATTGCCAAAAGAAAAATGCCCGCGTATAAATTTGGTCGTCTTTGGAAATTTAAACTGTCCGAGGTAGACGAGTGGATTCGTTCAGGCGGTGCCAACGACGCAAACGCCGAGAGGACAGAGGGTGGCGCAGAATAAAGTCCGTTTTGTTGGACAGCAGATGTACATAAATATAGTGGTTACATAGAAGCAGAACTCTCTTGTCACCCGGAAATGAGGACAATAATATGGCAAAAGCAGCAAAAGTAAAAGAGGTATCTCTTGAACAAATAATGTGGAACTGCCGCAACGCCCTGCGTGGTTCAGTTGGTGGCAATGAGAAAAATCGCGATACCGTCATGGGATTGGTTTTTTTGAAATTCGCGGGTGATAAATTTGAAAAACGCCGTGAAGAAATCAAGGTAGAATATGGCGATATCCCTGCGTTTCTTGAGAAAGACTCCTTTTATCGCAGTGCCAATGTCTTTTATATAAATGAAACAGCACGATGGTCATATATAGTTCAACACGCCAGTGCAGACGACATTGCAGTTATTATTGATAAAGCCATGGCTGATCTTGAAGATAGAAACCCTCCATTAAAAGGTGCTCTTCCGCAGAACTTTTATGCTACTTTAGGCGTTCGTAAAGAGCAAATGAAAGGACTGATTGATGAAATAAATAAAATCGATGAGAGTCGATTTCAGGAAAAAGACCTCATCGGTCGTGTATATGAATATTTTTTGCAGGTGTTTGCTATCGACTCCGGCACAGGTACGGAGAAGGGAGAATTTTACACCCCAGCAAGTATAGTTGAACTGATTGCCGAGCTGATTGAGCCGTATTCAGGCGTTGTTTACGACCCATGCTGCGGCTCTGGCGGTATGTTTGTGCAGAGCATTAAATTTGTAGAACGCCATCATGGAAATAGGCTCAAGGTTTCGGTGATAGGACAGGAGTCCGACCCGACCACATGGCGCCTTGCAAAAATGAACCTTGCCATTCGTGGTATTGCTCATAACCTTGGGGAGAAGAATGGTTCGTCCTTTACTGATGACCAACACAAAGATACAAAGGTCGATTTCATTATGGCGAATCCACCTTTCAATCTGAAGCTTAATTCGCAGGGCGTAACGCAGGATGCCTTAAACGGCGACCCACGCTGGGACGGTTATGCTACGCCGCCGGTATCAAACGCCAACTATGCGTGGATTCTTCATATGCTTTCCAAACTTGATGTAACGAATGGTATCGCCGGTTTTCTCCTTGCCAATGGCGCTTTGAATGCGACCGGTATTGAGGGTGAGATTCGTCAAAAGCTCATAGAAAACCGAAAAATTGAAGCAATCATCGTTCTGCCGCGTGAAATGTTCTACTCGACAGATATTTCCGTTACCCTCTGGATTATGAACAATAACAAAGGCGCAAGGACTCTCAACGGTCGCCAGCTCCGTGACCGCCGCGATGAAGTCTTATTTGTTGATCTGCGCCGCTGGAATGAGACGGTTTATGAAAAGAAATATATCATGTTTTCGGACAACCAGATTGATGCCGTTAAGAAAATATATAATGACTGGCAGAGTGCCGATACGACTACCTATCATGATGTACCTGAGCTGTGCAGGTCTGCCACGATTGACGAAATAAAGGCGCAGGGTTACTCCCTCGCGCCTAGCAAATACATTGAATTCATCGACCATGATTTGGATATTGACTATGCCAAGGAAATGGCACGGATACAGGATGAAATGCGCCTGCTAATGGAATCTGAAAAACTTTCGCAGTCAATGCTTGAAGATGCATTCAGGGGGATTGGCTATGACATTGATTAAACAGAAGCTTGGTTTTTATATTGAGCGCGTTGAGCGTAGAAATACGGATTTACTATATGGGATAGATGCTGTACGAGGGGTTTCAAACGCAAAAGAAATTCAACAAACAAAGGCAGATGTATCTGACCGTTCATTTGCCAAATTTCAAATCGTATACCCAAATGAGTTTGTGTTTAATAGGCGCACGACGCGAATGGGCGAAAAAATCGGCATGGGATATAATAATATCGGAGAAACCTTTATTGTGACCGAAGACTATGTTGTATTTCGTGTGTCCGATGAGACAGTTTTATTGCCAGATTATCTGAATATCTTTTTCCGTAGACCCGAATTTGATCGATACGCACGATGGGATTCTTGGGGTAGTGCTACCGAGTTCTTCAATTGGGAAGAAATGTGCGATGTTCCGATTGTTATTCCACCACTGTCTATTCAGCAGAAATATGTAGATATCTACAATGCTATGCTTGCAAATCAGCGCGCTTATGAGAGCGGGTTGGAGGATATAAATGCTGCAATTGTTTTAAGCGTAGAGGAGTTTAAGCATACCGCTCCACGCGTTGCGGTTGGTGCGTTACTCGAAGAGATAGATATCAGGAATCGTGATGAAGCAATTGTTAATGTACAAGGCATCAATATCAACAAGGATTTTATGCTTTCTATAGCAAATCTGAGCTCTACTGATTTAACAAAATACAAAGTAATCAGTAAAAATCAGTTTGCTTACAGTCCAATGCAGACAGGTCGCGATGAGTGCATCCGCATTGCATTTTTCCATGAAGATGAACCTGTAATAATTTCACCGGCCTATTCGGTTTTGCAGGTAAAAAGCAAGGCTGCACTTGTTGAATATATAATGCTGTGGTTTAGCCGAAGCGAAAGTGATCGCTACGGCTGGTTTATTAGCGACAGTAGCATTCGTGCGAGTTTAGAATTATCACGCTTCTTTGAAATCGAGATTCCCGTACCACCAGTTGAAGTCCAGATGTATATCGTCAACATATATACAGTCTATCAGTTGCGTCGTGAGATTAACAAGCAATTGAAAGCGCAGATAAAAGACTTGTGCCCCATTCTGATAAAAGGATCGCTGGAGGAGGCTACGATATGAAAAAAATTAGCGAGCTAACTCGTAGAGACTTACTTGATATCATTATGGGTGGATTCGTTGTTAAAGAGCTTATTGACGGTGATGAAATATACGAATTAGAAACAGACAAATTCGGACGATATATTATCAAAATGCCATACTATGGTCGATTCGATGAAGTGGAGTTTTTATCAAGGCTTTATAATTTGAACGAACTACCGTCGTATGATAGTCGATACCGAAGTGCTCGTGGTGATATTATCCAGCACACGGTAAACAATGATGATTGGGATGCATTTTGGGTGTTTTCAGACGGAAGATTTAAGCTTGCAAACGGGTGTGATGATGAACCCCTGCTTAAATTAATTTGTGAGATGCTTCATCCAGCCGTCCGAATTGAGAGTAAGCCCTGGATCGAATACTTGAAGAAATTCAATGATATTTTGGCTCCAGATGGTTATGAACTGTACACTACCGAAGGCGTTTCGGGCCGAGACATATATAAATATCGAGAAAAAGATGTGGTTGAATTTGAAAACAATCAGACAAAGCGATATGCTGCGTTGAAGCAAATTGGAGAAGGTTCATATGCCACAGTACTCAAATTCAAGGATGATTTTTACAATAAAACATTTGCGTTGAAAAGAGCAAAAAAGGATTTAGATGAAAAAGAATTAGAACGATTCAAGCGAGAATTTGAGCAAATGTCAAAGTTACACTCTCCATACATAGTAGAAGTGTATTCGTATGATACAGCTAAGAACGAATACACAATGGAATACATGGATTATGCTCTTGAAAAATATATGTCAAAAAATAATTCAGCTTTAAGTCTCCAGCAGAGAAAGGGTATTATTGTCCAATTAATTAAAGGATACCAATACCTTCATTCGACTGGGCTCTTCCACCGGGATGTCAGCTTCAAGAATATTTTGCTAAATGAATATGATGATGTTCTGGTTGTTAAAATATCAGATTTTGGCTTGGTCAAAATACTAGATAGTGATTTAACGTCTGAAAATTCTGAGCTAAAAGGATGTTTAAATGACCCGACGCTTAAAATTAAAGGATTTGGTGCATATGACCTGTTGGATGAAATCTATGCGTTGACATTGCTATTTGTGTATATCATAACTGGGAAAACGAACTTTGCAGGGATTAAGGAATCATGTGTACGCGAGTTTATGAGCAATGGAACAAATGTAGACCGTAAAAAACGATACCAAAGCCTTGATGAATTACAATGCGGTGCTATAGAGTGTCTTACTGCTTTACAAAAATAAAGGAGGGGTTCGCGTGGACTATATTTTTAAAAAAGGAAAATTCACAGAAGTGGAGCTTGAAGATGCCATTATCACGCTTTTTGAGGCTCAAGGCTATACCTATGTCCACGGTGACAGCATTCACCGCCAGTTTAATGAGATTCTGCTGGAGAATGATTTGCGCTCCTTCCTTGTCTCGCGGTATGCCGCAGAAGCACTGACTGAAAATGAAATACAAAAAATCATCAACCGCTTGAAGCTCATCCCCGCGACACCACTGTATAACGGTAACCGCGAGGCTTTCTGGCTTGTGAATGAAGGTTTCGACCTAACCAGAGACGAGGTAGGCAAACTGGCTCTGCACGTCAACTACATTGATTATCATATGCCGGAGAACAACATCTTTAAGGTGATAAATCAGTATTCTGTACAGGGTGAACGACTGCGCCGTCCCGATATCTTACTATTTATCAACGGCATTCCAATTGCGATATGTGAGTTCAAAACCGCCATCGAAGAGGAAAAAACCATTCACGACGCGTGGGAGCAGATTACCATTCGGTACTGCCGTGACATTCCGAAGCTAATGAAATATTGTTTTATTTCTGTTGTCAGCGATGGAGCCAACACAAAAATGGGTAGTATTTTCACTCCATATGAATATTACTACGCATGGAACAAGGCCAACGACACCGATAAGGTTTCCAACGGCATAAGCTCCTTGCTCACAATGATTGAGGGGGCTTTTGCTAAAGACCGCATTCTTCCGCTTCTACGCGATTTTGTATTTTACCCAGATGACAGCAAAAAGAGCGAAGCCATTGTGACGCGGTATCCGCAGTTCTTTGCTGCCAATAAAATGATGGCGAACATAAAAAAGCACTTGCGTCCAAATGGCGATGGCAAAGGTGGTACATACTTCGGCGCAACCGGCTGCGGTAAAACCTATACCATGCTTTTCCTGTCGCGTCTGCTCGTGCTTCACGACCGGGAAGCGTTCAACAATCCAACCATTATAGTTATCACTGACCGCGAGGATTTGGATACACAGACCTCTGAACTTTTTGTCACTGCCAAGCGCTATCTGCACGAAGCCGATGTACGCAGTATAGAAAACCGCAAAGACCTCGGAGGTACTCTCGCGGGTAAACCGAGCGGCGGCGTATACATCACCACTATCCAGAAATTCTGTGAAAAAACAGGGCTGCTTTCTGACCGCAGCAATATAATTTGTATTTCGGACGAAGCGCACAGAACTCAGACCAGTACAGGCGCAAAGCTCAAAAAAACTGAAAAAGGCGTTTTCACGACTTACGGCTTTGCAAAATATCTGCGAG
This sequence comes from Bacillota bacterium, assembly GCA_023407175.1. The sequence goes on along the minus strand of JAEYMU010000057.1, from coordinate 85,399 downwards.
ACAGTTTTCCCAAAGCTACCTACTGCGGCTTTACGGGAACTCCTGTTGATGAAACTATAGCTGTTTTTGGCGATGTCGTCGACAGTTATACGATGAAGGAGTCCAGCGATGACGGCATTACCGTGCGTATCGCTTATGAGCCGCGCTTGGCTCGTGTTATCCTCTCCGACGAGCAGGCAAAGGAAATACAGAAATATTACGATAAATGCACCGAAGAAGGAGCAAACCCGGAGCAGGTAGAGGAAAGCAAACGCGCCATGAGTGAAATGCGCCGCATCCTCGGTCATCCTGACCGGCTTAAGCGATTGGCGACGGATGTGGTAGGCCATTACGAAGCTCTCTGTGCGCAGAAGCCGGAAATCGTCCAGAAAGCCATGATTGTCTGTGCCGACAGGCAGCTTGCGTATAAACTACTTCAGGAGATACTTGCTATTCGCCCCGATTGGGGTGTACCGCATAAAGCCGAGAATGAGGACGAACTCACGGGCGAGCAGTTGGACAAGCTGCTCCCACTGCCGAAAATCAACCTTGTCGCTACGCAGGGAGACAACGACGAAAAGGCGTTACACGACCTTTGCGGTACAAAGGAGTATCGGCAGACGCTGGACAAGCAGTTCAAAAACAATCGTTCCAACTTTAAGGTCGCTGTTGTCGTGGATATGTGGATTACAGGCTTCGATGTACCGTCGTTGGCAGTTATGTACATTGATAAGCCATTGCAGAAACATACCCTGATTCAAACGATCTCTCGCGTCAACCGTGTCTTCGAGGGTAAAGATAAAGGGCTGGTCGTCGATTACATCGGTATCAAGCAGGATATGCTCGAAGCAGTAAAGAAATACGGCAGCCCACAGGAAAGCCCGGTTGATGAGCTGAACATTTCGCTTGCCGTATTCCGTAATCATCTGGCACTTATAGACGAGCTGCTGATTGGCTTTAATGCTACAAAATTTTATAGCGGCGAACCGTTGGAACGGCTACTTTGCCTTAATATGGCTGCAGAGTACGTACAGTATGGCAAAGAGATGGAAACACGCTTCATGGGGATGACGCGAAAAATGAAAGCTGCCTATGAGATTTGCTTTCCATCCGGCGAGCTGACGGACGCAGAAACCGCGAAAGCGCAGTTTTATCTCGCAATCCGTTCTATAATCTATAAGCAAACGAAGGGCGACGCTCCCGATGCGGAAGTTATGAACCGCGTTGTAGAGGAGATGGTGCAGCGAGCCATCACCTGTACTGGCATAGAGAATATCGTAAACACCGATAAATCGGTTGACCTGTTCGGCGACGATTTTATGAAGCAGCTTGATACGATAAAAATGCCAATTACTAAATTCAATGCTCTGTTGAAACTGCTTCGAAAGGCTATATCCGGCTACGGAAAAACAAACAAGGTCAAGGCTCTGGAGTTTGACGCTCGGCTCCGCAAAATCATCGATACTTATAACAGCCGCGATAAACTCGTATTCACAAGCGAGGTCGTCGAGGATTTCGTCAATAGTCTGTCCGATGAGCTGATTAAAATCCTCACTGACCTGCAGGCGGACAAGACATCGTTTGAAAAGCTCGGCATCACTTATGAGGAGAAGGCATTTTATGACATCCTCGTAAAAGTACGTGACGACCACGGTTTTCCGTATGCAGATGATAAGTGCCTTGTTCTCGCTAAGAAAATAAAAGAGCTCGTGGACGATAAAGCACAATTTGCCGACTGGTCTACCCGTGACGATATCAAAAATCAGCTCAATATGGATTTGACTGTTCTGCTCTACAAGAACGGATATCCGCCCGAATGGGATGAAGAGGTATTTGATAAGGTTATGGAGCAGGCTGAGAATTTCAAGAAATACAACGATTGATAAAGGAGTAAGGCGATGTCATTATTTATCTCGTATAATAGAGAACAAAAAGACTTTGCAGATAAGATAGGATCCTATGTACGCACCGTTTGTCCTGTCCTGCGCGATACAAATGACATCGCTCCGTGGGGAAGTATTGAGGAATTCATGAATCGAATTCGCCAAGCCGACTATGCTGTTCTCTTAATATCGGACGAGTAATGAAGTCAATCAACTGTATGTATGAGGTTTGCCAGCTATATAAAGATGTTAACTGGAAAACCCAGACTATTGCATTGTTTAAAGGCAAGCTGGTTATGCTGATGAAGAAATTTAAACGTTTCTTGAGCAAGTGCTGGTTCGATAAACTGGCACTAAAACCGCTCAAAACGATTGTTCCTTCCTAGAACGATTTATACCTGCACAGAACTTCTCCACTGCAAAAATACACATCATAAATAGTAGCCTTTGCCAATGCCAGCAGTGGATTTTAACCATATATTGACTTGTTCCACGAACGCATGATACATAAATTGACGATTTCTTGCTCTGATTAATTGTTGTCTGGGTATTACTCTGTATAATGTCATTATCTTACAGAAAGAAAAAGTCCCAGAGAATCCCTCCTTGCAAGAAAGCGTCCTCTGAGACATGATATAAATTGATTATCTCTATACGATGAATAACCCACCAGTTTTTCATCAGTTATAATGATGATATTTTAGCTGTAAGGGATTGGCCAAGTTGGAGAGTAGCTCATATGCCCAGCATTGTTGTCCAGATCTAAGGTGAATATTCTTGTCGATAGGGTTCTTACGAAATATCCGTAAAAGAAGACTATTGTTAAATCAGAATCTAGTAATTGCCTATGATTGCTGGATATTTTTTTCATTACGTAAATGTCCCTATGGAAGATCCAAGTGCTCCGGAATATTCATAAAGGGATATTTTTTATCTATGTTATAAGCTCCGAAGGGTGATACAAAGAATGCAGTGAATTAAAAGTTATATTAATGTTCAATAGTTATATTTTGAAATTCGACTAAAGACATATTGAATGCTTTTATTATCTTTAGTAAAGTATAGCCATTTATCATTGTTCCATTGGTTTCAAAATTAACTATATCATTTATGGCATATTCTGTTTTAAAAGCGAGTTCTGCTAGACTCATGCCTTTATTAATTCTAGTCATATGTATTTTCTCATTTATCGTCATTTCTGTATAATTTCCATTTGTCTCTCTATTTTTTTATGCAACCTATCTTCCATATCAATTGAAGAAATATATTTTCTATTGATGATATAACTTTCAATAGAATAAAGGAAAATAGAGGTCAATTTCTTCCTTCTTAATGACGCTGAATAACCTGAGTATACCTGTGAAAATTCCCTATTCTGGGCATAATAGTGATCCCTCATCTCTTTTATATACTCACCATAGTCATCGTCTACGCTTACATTTCCGGTGTTAAAAATATACATATAGTTTTCTAGAGTATCTTTTAGATTACTTTTGATTTTATTTTCATTAATAGATAAGAAAAGGGCGGTTTTTAAAGGGCAACCCCCACTTTTCGTTTTGCTGAATTTATATATAATATCAACCCATTGAAATGTTTCATTATAGTAATCACAGAACCTTTGCCGCTCGAGTTGAGTTATATTACGAATTTTGTTGATGCTCATTAATAAATTCAAAATACTCATCATTGTCCTTGTATATTGGGATGTTTTGTTGCAAATATTTAGATTATCAATAAAAGTTCTATTACGGACGGTATCAATATAAGGAGTTTGCTTGGCGTGATAAATAATGGTAGTATTAATAGTTGCACCTGATTGCACAACAGCAGCTAACCGATGTTGTCCATCAACTAATATCTGATTACCGTTTTCATCATCTGCAAAAGCAATGGCTTGATGTGATAAAAACCATTCACCTTGCTTCATCATCCTAGCATACTTGGCAACAGTATTTCTGCTTAAAGGTCGATTACAAGTATTATAATTCATCATTTCTTGAGCAATTTCTGGGGTCAATACTATTTCTTTTAATTCCATATTTTTTTTCCTCCTCATTTCTCTGTATTTGTTCATTTTGAGTATATATATAATCCATATCTACACAAAAATATTCGGATAAGCGTTTTAAATTATAGGCGTTACCTATGATCCCACCATTTTCATATCTTTTAATACTGCTAAGTGAAATTCCGGTTTCTTCTGCACATTTTTCTTGGCTGATGCCTCTTTCCAGTCGTAGTTTTTTTAGTCGATTTATTTTATCCACATTAAATGACCTCCAAAATATATTCTAGTTTAAAATTTTGATATATAAAAGTCTCATTTTTGAACTATATGGCTATATGAAAGTATTAGTTATACGAAATAGGAAGTAATTAGTAAAAGTATACCCCGTATACGGGTCATATTCATTGAATTCCCAATATTGTAATATAGAAATATATTTAATATCAATTTGGACTGGAGATGAATTAATGATAGTGTATGAACGGCTTTGGCAAACCATGGCTAGGAAAAATATTTCAACATACCAATTAATTAATGAATTCCATTTTAGTAAAGGGCAAATTGATCGATTAAAAAGGAATGCAAATATTGAGATGATAACAATAAATAATCTGTGTCATGTTTTACATTGTAGAATCGAGGATATAGTAGAATATATAGATGATTGATAATAGCATAATTTTTATACTTTCGAATGTACCCCCTCACAAAACGGGTACATTTTTTGTGTAAATATTTTGAATTATGTATAGATATGGTATATAATGGTAATAAATATGTTTCTTATAAATTGGACTATATATTACGTTGGGAAGTCGCAAATATATAGTTGCAAAGGTGTCTATTAACTGAAAGATTTGAACTACTGAGAAATATAGTTTGATTTAATGCAATTATAAACTATTAATCGAGTGTTTTATCGAGAAATGAGGAAAGTACTTGCCGTTTACAGTATTGAATGGCGAAATCCATATTGATGAAAGGGCTCGTAATTTGGTTAATGCAGAGTTCTTTGAAGTCCTCTCTCCTGAAGAAATACAACGTACAGCGAATGATATTCATTGTTTCATGTATCTGCTAAATCCAGTTCATATATTAGCCCATTTGGATGGATTAAGTAATGTCGCAATCGAAGCGGATATTACAACATGGTACAGTAACATAATATCATTTAGTTATCATTGATGATAGCCCGAGTAAGAGTATGTCCTTTTGACTATGGGTGATTATGTCTACAAAGAAAGAATATTTCTGATGATGAAATATATAGCAAAGAAAGAAACAAGATTCTAGAATAACCTTATATCAGGATTGTTCGAATCATTGGAAGAGGATGATTAATATGACAACACTTCGTGACTTGAATCCAATCGCTGCTGAACAATGGGATTATGAGCTTAATGGTGTGATGACACCAGATAATGTCGCAGGAAAATCTGAAAAAAAAGCCCATTTTATTTGTTCTAATAATCCTAATCATAAATGGCAAACAAAAGTTGCTTATAGGACAAATAAAGATGGTAAAAATGTAGACTGTCCATATTGCAGTAAAAGAAAACCATTTAAAGGCGAAACAGATATTTTTACACTATGCCCTGAAATTAAGGAGTTATGGGACTTTAAAAAGAATAATAATCTAAATCCTTATGATATTACTTATGGTTCGGAGATAGTTGCGAATTTTATTTGTACTAAAGGTCACTCTTTCAATAAGAAAATATCTGAGTTTATAAAACATCCTACATGTCCAATTTGTTATAATAGACGGAATGGAACATTACTAGAAGTTAATCCAACAATAGCATTAGAATGGGATTACGATAATAATACAGAGTTTTTATTAGATACAATTTCAGTTAAATCAACTAAAACAGCTCATTTCATATGTATAAAAAATCCAAAGCATACTTGGAAAAGAAGAATTGATTTCTGCACTAATAATGATGGTAGTAATAAAGGTTGTCCTTATTGCAACAAAATAAAAGCATTTCCAGGAGAGACAGACCTCCTAACTGTTTGCCCTGAATCGATAAATGCATGGGATTACGATAGAAACTCTCTGTTAAATCCAACTGAACAACTGCCAAACTCTACTATACGAGCGAACTTCAAATGTTCAAATGGACATTACTATAGTCGACAAATAAAGAGTTTTGTGAAAAATCCTACATGTCCGTATTGTAGTGGAAGAGAACAACATTCTGTAAAAGAGAACTGTTACGATGTCATAGATTATTGGGATTATGATAAGAATGGAAAGAATACACCCGAAATTATTTCATTAGGGTCCAGTATAAAAATCTATTTTAAATGTAAAGGTAACCCTAAACATACCTGGTACGGCAAGATAAGAGACTTTATGACTGTAGATGGTAACTTTAAAGGTTGTCCATATTGTAATGGTGTACGAGCTTTTCCAGGAGAAACAGATTTACTTACTGTTAGCAATATGGCACGTAAGTACTGGAATTTCAATAAAAATCCAAAACTTGACCCCAGTAAACTACTCCCTGGTTCAGGGAAGAAAGCCAATTTCCGATGCGATCAAGGTCATGAATTTGTACGTCCAATAAATGTTTTTTTACAATCATCAGGATGTCCAGATTGCTATAGTGAGCATACAGCAAAAACTCTAGCTGAGACAAATTCATTAGCAGCATCTCAATGGGATTATGAAAAAAATGGAGATATAACCCCTGATACGGTTTCCGGGACATCTAAAACTGAAGCATATTTTATCTGCAAAAATAATCCGAAACACAAATGGAAAACTAAAATTATAAACCTATCTAAGAGCACTTCAAAAGGAGGTTGCCCATATTGTTCTGGGAAAAGGGTACTGACTGGAGATAATGATTTATTCACTAAATCACCAAATGCAAAACTATTCTGGGACTATAATAATAAAATTGACCCTAGAAAAACTTCTTATGCTTCCTATAATGAAGTTAATTTTATATGTCCAGAAGGACATGAATTCAAAAGAAAAATCTATGATTTTTATCGTTATTCTGATTGCCCGATCTGTAAAGGGAGACAAGTTATTCCGGATAAAACGTCATTAAAGGCATTATATCCAGATTTAGTCAATAAAGAATGGAATTACTTTCTGAATGCACTACTAGGAACTCCTGACAATATAAATCCAATGTCTTCAAGTTACTATTTCTGGACTTGTTCTAACTGTGGAAAAAATTTCAACTCATCAACAAGGAATAGGGTTAAAAGTTATACTAGAAATAAAACAACATGCCCATACTGCAGTGGAAATAGAATTAGATTCAAAAACTATTAGAATAACTTAATTGAATTAATTTAAGGTATATCACTATGATGATGTCATGTAAAATAAATATAAACAATATAAATTTGATTTTAGCTATAATCAATGGAATAAAAGTCGTTGCATGGACCTACTTGGTTTCATATAACGACTTTTATTTATTCCTTTAAATAAATATCATAGCCAATTTTCAATAGTTAATAAAAAGAAAATCCTTAAAAATGGATTTAATGAATAGGAAAATTGTGGTATAATATCACAATATGGAAGATAAACTATAAGTCATTTGAAAGAGGATAATCTATGGGTGATGTAATAGAACTAAATGAAGATATCAATTACTATTTTGGAGTATACAATCATAAATACGTCATTCAAAATCACAGGATAATTACGTATAAATTCATTGTTATAAAGAATAGTGAAAAAGAAATATTACGATTTACAGGATTTCATAAATATATAAGCATTGGACGTAACAAAATCTCTGTTCGAATCGATGCTAATTCTGGTGCAAAACCATATTATATATGCCAACTGTTGAACTTTCTTTTTGTAGAAAATTACAGAAAATATAAAATTTCTAAAATTGAAGATATAAATTGCGACCATCTAGAAGAGTTCATGTATGATTATTCAATGAATCATGAGGAAGATTTGCAATATCCTAGTGAAAGCACAGTAAACGCATGTGCAAGTACAATTCTTGATTTTTTTGATAATTATTTGAAAAAGCATGACTATAAACGTTGGGAAAAGAAAGAATTTTATCACATTGTTGATTACAATAATAAAAAACATGGGAATGGCAAGAAGAAAGTTCCTAATTTTAAAGTTTATTATAATGGAATGCCTAAAACAATATTCAGAGATATACCTAATTCGGTATTCAACTTAATTATGTCTTACGCTGCAAGTCACTATAAACAAATTTTTTTTCTCATGTCTTTAAGTGCTTTTGCTGGTATGCGACCAGCTGAAGCATGTAATGTTCGTCAAGAAATAAGTCCTCTTGGGGCTGGTCTCATTATTAAGAAAATTAATAATAAAGTTCATTCAGTTGAATTTGACCTTCAAGAAGAGAAACAATTACGCTCCGACATGGTATCTGTTGGTAATATTAAAAAAGAACGTAAACAAGGTATTTATCGGAGATTTTTAAGTGCTTTTATGAAAGCTTATGAACTTCATAAAGAATATCTGGCTGAATGTATGTTTGAAAAAGATTTTTGCCCTATGTGTGTCGATTCTCATGGTTATGCTATGACTTATGATAATTACTATCGGATTTTCAAACAAATGATTGAAGAATTAAAACCAATCATGTTAAATAGTCCAGACCCTGAAATCAGTACATACGGTCATATGCTATTGGAAAACAATATTTCTCCCCATATACTACGTCATTGGTTTTCAGTGCGTTTGACTCTTTATGGAGAAGATGTAGCTGGATTACAGTTTTGGCGTGGTGATTCAAGCCCTATAAGTGCATTGACATACTTGAAAAACAAAGGCGAACTGGCAAAGCAACTTGAAGTTATCAATAATGAAATGTTTGAATTTATGTTAAAGGAGTCTGAAAAGATAAATGAAAAATAAGACACATGACTTAATGTCTATTATTGTATCTAAGACCAAGGAACAGGACGAATCATTAAAAATCAAAATTGATACAGATTTTAGATATAAACTAATATCTTTTATGGAATTTAATAATTGGTTTAATACAAGCCCGGAACTTATTTATGATGAACAGAAACAACCTAGTATCTTATTTGATGATGTTGAATACCCAATTATAGATAAAGCAATAACACAGTGGATAACTATCTATTCCCTCGATGCTGTAAGCCAAAGTGAAGCTTTACTGCAATTTTTATGCGAGAAATATCCTAAGACAACCTTTTTACTAAATAAATACTATTCAGAAATAGAAATTAATACATCACATAAAATTGTGATAACAGAATATCTTTTATATCGTCTTGAAACAGAGATTACCGATTATACAAATGAAATGCTTGATGTGTTTGTTGATAATTTATGTCGTACTCTAACAATATCAATGGGCATGACTATTTGTGATCTATTGGAATGGTGTGGTAAGAACTGCGTAGTTCATTATACAAATAAGTATAAGTTAAACCAACGGTCAAACGGAAGAATTAATACTTCTGCTTATGACGGAGAAACCTTTTTAAGAACTATCTATTATCTCTTTAATCCAGAGTTTATCAATAAAAACAGAACCTATGAAAAAATAGCAGAATCACCTATATCAGCTGATTGTTTCTTGTATTTGTCATTACATTTTATATGTGCATTACGTGATTCGGATTTGTTAAGACTTCCCCATCCACTTCTTGAAGGTTCTCCATCTGATGTTCTTGATTCTATTTATAAAGGTACTTTTTCAGATAATGAAGCAAAAAATGTAGTGAACAGTATCACATTTCAGCTCAAGAACCTACCATTTACCCCTTCAAAAACAAGTGGTCATTCTGATATACCTGATATTAAATTTTTTGTTCCAGAAAGCTGTAAAGTGATTATAGGTACTTATTTTGCAGCATCCGAAGCTCATGCACAAATTAAGCAATATGAAAAATCACGACCACTCATACGCATCGTTACGAATCCCTTTGATTTAGGTGATGCAATGGGAGAAGAATTCTTTCAGCTTTTTCTAGAAGAAAATTTTAGTTCACGAAGAGCAAACAAAGCATATCTTCAAGCAATTGAATTGTTTGCTGACGATACTGACACAGGTATTTTATCACCCAAAGGATATATACTGGCTGCACTAGCAAGGTCACATAAAGGGTCGTATGGGGAATTTGCAGAAATTACCGAAATTTATTTGAAAGATGCAAATCTATCTGGATTAACACCTGAATTTGTTGCGCGAGAACTTTTTGAGAGGGGCGTGTGTTCTTTTATTCCTTCAATGCTTCTTAAGATGATTGAGCAGGATGATTACTCGCAGCTCCCTATAACCAAACAAACATTGATGATTCAGCAACTTGATATGTCCCCGGGAGAAATTGAGAATTTAGTATCCTTATTAGGTGATACCAGAAATGAAGCTATAAATACTGTAACTAAAATAATAGATTCAAATAGAGAAAATCTACGCGCTAATATATTGAAAATTCTTCATAATATAGGCTGTGGTTCGGCAGCATCAAAACAAGATGATTGCTTGTGCATTCTCACAGCAATGCATTGTGAATGTTCTGATTCAGAAAGAAAACATTGTATTGGTTGTAAACATGAAATTAGTACAAAATCAATCATATATCATCTTACAAGTGAATACAAAAGATTAAAAAATCAGATATTGACTACCAAAGATACAAGAATGAAGAATAAGTACAAAAACATAATTACTACTGTCATCTTACCTGCAATGGAAGAAATACTTGAATGTATCAAAGAAAATTATGGAGATGAAAGTATTCTTGAACTTGAAAGCATAATAAGGAGGTACACTTAATAATGCAATCCAATTTACTGATATCCGACAAAAGTTTGTTCGAAACCATTAAGGAAATAGATAGCTTTAGCCTTGATGATATAGATACTGCAAAGGAAATATTTAATGAATACTTAATGAGAGGAAACATACACGATTGTGTTTTTGAAGACAATGTGTGGTCTACCTATGATGAATATAGTAAAATTCAATTATATTTTAACATTAATGAGATTGAACTAAAAAAAGCTCCTGTATTCAATACAATTAAACGTAAGAATTTCATAATTTATTTAAAAATGTTTATTGTAGGGTTATTGGGAAAATACGTTATGGTCTCAATACAGTCATTTCTTCGTGAATTAAGAGAAATTATACATACATTTGATGGTGCCTGTGTTAAAACAGAGATAAAACTTCAACACTCAAACCTGGCTCTTGAATTTTTGGATTGTATACCATTAAATGATTCAAATGAATATGAATGTCTTGTGATTGAACTTGAAAAAATTTCAGAAGATAATATTGTAAATCAAACTACGAAAAGAAGAAAACTCTCAACTTTTCAGAGTTATTTTAAATTCAATGATTTACTTGATGATTATTGGAATTCAAATATTACCAATGAAGAGAGGGTTTTCTATTTCCCAATTTATCTATGGTGGCATATAACTTCCATATTACCGTTAAGACCTCGTGAATTTCTATTAATACCTAGAGATTGTTTTAATTACCCGAGTGTTCCTAACAAGATGACGTTTAGACGAAATAGACTTAAGGGTTCTAAGAAAAAAGTATCCTATAATATCAATGATGATTACGAACTATGTAGTTATGAAATAGATAGTAATTTAGCACAACAGGTACAAAATTATCTTGAATTAACGCAAGAGCTGCCACCAAATAATCTTGATACATTATTTAGAGCAGATAAACACTATAATTTTTTCGGACGTTCCAAAAGATATGATAGTAGATTTTTTACATATGCAAACATGCGTTATGGTTTGTCAAGATTCTATCATGAAATTATTGAACAACGCTACAGGTTAAAAATTTCCCGTTCAGAAGAATTTTCAAATGATAATGCTATCTTGCCAGAGGACTTCATTGAAAAAATCGATATTGGCGATACAAGGCATATTGCTATGATTAATATCATTGCTTCTGGTGGTACACCAACAACAGCAATGATGCTTGCTGGGCATTCTGACATTGATATGAGTTCTCATTACTACGCTAATATTTCTACAATGATAGAATGTCGTACTTATCAAAAATATCGTCAAAGTATCGAATCTGGAAAACAAGATTTTGTATTAGGACTCAATTATTATGCACCGTCTATCACTCGTAACAGATATGTGGAAGTTGAGAATGGAAAGTGTTATTCCGAGTTATTCATAAATGGAAAATATGATGATTGTCTTAAGGCTTGTGGTCCAAATGGAGAAATTGGTGATTGTCAGTCGTGTACATATTACCGTGCTAACAATTATGATATTTTTATAGATGATGATAATTTATACAAAAATCAGATATCTGAAGATTGGGATGTTCTAGCTGAACAAATCAATCTTTATAGGCAAGGAAAAGGCTATGAGGAAGATGTAAAACAAGCACTTTTAAGACTGAAATCAAGTACTAAAACATATGAAAAATATTTTGTTTCCAAACTACATGACGGAGGATATTAAATGGCAAGAAATAAAACTTATGATACTGACGATGTGATTTTAGCTATAGATAATTATTTCAATTTTATCTGTCGTGGAGACGTAAATAGACTTATTATGACCAAAATATGTAATTACCTAAATGAAAATGGGTTTCCAGATGTGAATGACAGAAAATTGAATAGAGACCCACTAGTAAGAGAACATATTATCAAACTTAAGGATCAAGAACGTGATGATGAATTGAACGAACTAATTACATATAAGACATTGGACGTTGATGACTTTTTAAAAACGAATTCATCAATTGAGAAGTTAAGAAAAGCATTGGTTATTCGTGATAATTACTATTCTAACGTGTGTCGTACTGCCATTAATAAAATTGAAAATGCTAATCATTCTATGAATGAATTAAATGAAAAACTTTTGGAACTGGAGAAAATTAAGGAAGAAAATGCTCAATTGAAAAGTAAGCTTTTAGAAAAGAACAAAGTTGCTAAAAAATTAGAATTAGAGAATGCAAAATATAAAAGTTATATTGAAAAAACAATGCTTCCAGAACTAGCTAATCAAATATTAAGAAATGAACATATTTTGATTGGTGGGGAACGTATGGTTTCTGAAACCGCTATAACTGATATGGTAATTCAAGATGATTCTTCCATTAATGAAGTGTTTGATAATATAAAACGTCAAGAAAGCAAATTCAAGAATAATCTGATTTCTGGACTCTTTGATTCGATAAATGAGGATTAGTATTATGAATACTTTACGTGATTTAAATCCAATAGCAGCAATGCAATGGGATTATGAAATGAATGGTGATATGACTCCAGATAATGTTCCTTATAAGTCTGGAAAAGAAGCTCATTTTATTTGTACAAAAAATCCTGAACATAAATGGAAGACAAAAATATATCAAAGAACAAAAGCAAATGGTGAAAATATCGATTGTCCGTATTGTGGGGGTCGCCTTGCATTCCCGGGAGAGACAGATTTTTTAACATTATGTGAACAAGCAAAGACTTTCTGGGACCATGAAAACAATGAGGGTTTAAACCCTTCGATACTACTTCCTGTATCAACTAAACGTGCAAACTTTATTTGCCCTAATGAACATAAATTTAATAGAGAAATACAAAATTTCTATAAATCCCCTAAATGCCAAGAATGTTACCGATTAGAAAATAATTTAACTAAAACGCATCCAGATATTGCAGATATGTGGGATTATGATAAAAATGCACTAGACAGACCAGAAAATCACTTAAAGACTGATAATACAAAGGTATATTGGCGATGCAAGAAATGTGATTATAGTTGGAAAAGTGAAATAGCCTCAAGAACTACTTCTAAAGGATTATGTCCAAGATGTGAGGGAAAATCAGTCTTTGCACCCGGCTTGAATGATTTAGAAAAAACGCACCCTGAAATTCTTAAGTATTGGGATTATGATAAAAATGTTGTTAAACCAAATGAAGTAAGTTTTTATAATAGTAGTGATTTTTACTGGAAATGTTCAGTTTGCAATTACGAATGGACAGGTAAAGCTAGTTCAAGAATTAAATTTATTAAGGGAAAAAAACAAATCGTAGGATGCAAAGCATGTGCTCGAAAGGTAGCATTAAAGAAAGTTAGTGACATTTCTACAACCCATCCGAATATTGCAAGTGAATTTATTCAAGATATGAATGCTATGTTAATTACTGAAATTCTTTCAGGAAAGAATAAGCCTGTATATTGGAAATGTTCTGTTTGTAATCAAATATTTTCAGCAACACCAGCTTCAAGGACACGATATCATGATAATGAACTCCATGGTTGCCCATTTTGCAGTGGAAAACGACCTATAAAGTTAGTTAATGATTTTCAAACTTGTTTTCCGGATTTAACAAAAGAATGGCATTATGAGAAAAATGCATTGCTACCAAATGAATACACTGCTTCTTCAAATAAGGAAGTGTTTTGGTGTTGTGATAAAAATCATGAATGGACTGCAAGTATTAATACGAGAACGAAAGGTTTTGGTAAATGTCCTGTTTGTACACGCCTTACAAATGGTAATAGTTTAGCAGACTTACATCCTGAATTGCTTGAATATTGGGATTATGACCTAAACGAAAATGGACCAGAATACTACACTGAATTTTCGAATAAATCAGTATACTGGAAGTGCCACCATGGTCATAGTTATGAGCACCCTATATATAAATATTCGCAATTCGGCTTTTATTGCGTTATATGCGATAATAGGATTTTAGTAGAGGGGATAAATGACCTTGCATCGTCATATCCTGAAATACTAAATATTTGGGATAAAGACAATAATGATGTAAGACCAAATGAGATATTTTATTCCCCTCAAAATTCATATTATTATAAATGCGATAAAGGACATACTTGGTACAATAGATTAGCTAGAGTTGTCGAAACAGAATTCACATGTGATTATTGTTCAAATAGGAGAATTCTACCTGAATTTAATTCTTTAAAAGCTTTACATGATGACATTGCTAATGAATGGAATTATGAAAAAAATGATACCACTCCTGATAAATTATTTCCAGAAAATACGCAATATAGGGTTTGGACATGTAGTACTTGTGGCATGGAGTTTAGTGCTACAACAAGAGGACGTGTTGATGGTAGTGAATATTGCTCGTATTGTGCCAATAAAAAGGCAACACCGGGCAAAAACTCATTTGCTGCTTTATATCCTGAATTATTAAAAGAATTTTCTCAAATGAACGTTTTTAACCCTGATATGATTTTTCCCGAAAGTAGTCTTTACGCCATTTGGGATTGTCATAAATATGATATGCAATGGAAAGCACCTATTCGTAATGTTGTTAATGGTAACAGAGAATGCCCATATTGTTCAGGACAAGTTGCAGTTCCCGGACAAACTTCTTTAAAGGCATTACATGAAGAAGATGCTTTTGAATATCCTGAAGAGAATGATATTGATTGTGATAACCTAATACCTTCATATGGTCAGCGTGTTATGTGGAAATGTCAGAGATATGGATTGGTATATAGGGCAACGGTTCGAGGAATGGTAAATGGTTCGGAATTTTGCCCTTATTGCTCGGAACGGAAAGCTGTTCCCGGCGTTAACTCACTTAAGGCGTTATATCTTGCAATAGCAGATGAACTACAAGATGAAAGATATGATGCCGATAATATATTCCCAACATTAGCTGTTAGAGTCAAGTGGAAATGTAAAGTATACGGATTGGAGTATAATGCAACCGTACGTGGAATGGTTAATGGTTCAGAATCATGTCCTTACTGTTCTGAAAAGAAAGCTGTTCCTGGAGAAACATCACTAAAGGCTATATATTCAGATATGGTGGATTCAGAATGGAACTATCTATCAAACGCTTTTTTAGGTGACCCTGATAACATATTGTCAGATTCAGTAAAGCCTTTTTTCTGGAAATGTCAGAAATGTGGATATATATATAAAGCTTCTCCAAAAGACAGAATTCGTGATATGCAGAGAAAGATTGACTCATGCAACTATTGTAAAGGATTAAGACAGAAATTCATACACTATTAAGGTATGTTTTTAGATAAATTGTGATAAAATATTGATATATAAGACATAATTAATTTTTAATTTTGTGAGGGAGAAATATGAAGATTTTAAAACTATATATAGAAGACTACAAAAAGTTTTCAAACGAGACTGTCAATTTTAATACAAAGCAAAGTGAGGAGTATTTTAAGGACATATATGGAGATATAAATATTACAGCACTTATAGGAGCAAATGGCACTGGAAAAACAACTATTTTAAGTATGATTGCAATTATATTTCGATACTTACAAAGAAACCAGTACTTAATACCTTCAAATTTTGAGTTACTTTATGAAATTAATAATAATGAGATATTAATTGAAAAAAAACGTAAAAATATTTTTGTAAAAATTAATGATAATAGCAAAAAATTATTATTAGAAATGAAAAGAATAAACAAACAAAATGTCTATTCAAGAAATACATCACAAGTTGGAATACAATGTGAAGATACTACTTACGATGAACTAAAACCATACTTACCAACTAAAATTATCGTGTCTGGATTTGATAATGAGTATAATCTAGAGTATAATTTTAATTTGATATGTGATAGGCTGGTTACTTCATATAATTCTATTTATTTAAATTCTTTATATGGGAAAGAATTATCATTGGGAATTTTAAGATTTTACATACAATATTTCTTAGGAAATAAAGCATTTAAAGAAACATTTGATTGTATTGATATTTATTTTAGTGACTATGTTGCTATAAGATATACACCTCCAATAAAAAAGGAGATTGGCAACAATAAATATAATATTAATGGATATATATTAGAAAATAATGAATTTAATAATATTATAGATGATAGCTTGATAGATGAACTGAAAAAATTATTGATAAAGTATGATATCATCGATACAAATAAAACAATTATATCAATATTAGATGATGCTTACTTTGATAAATATTGTGATGGAATGTTAGAAGACGAATTTAATCAAAGATTTAATATTAATAAATACTTATTGAGTAATGATTATAATAGAGAACTTCTAGAAATTTTAATCAATCATAATGTACTCTATATAAATGATATTTTTATAAAAAATGATACAGAGTATAGAATGGAGCGAATGAGTACTGGGGAAAAAATGATATTGGGTAGATTATTCTTTATCTTAAACAATCTAGAGGATAATACCATAATAATTCTCGAAGAGCCGGAAGTTCATTTGAATTACCTATGGGTTAAGCACATTATATCTATCTTGATAATATTATTGAAATCTTATTCTGTACATTTAATTATAAGTAGTCATCATTATTCTTTTATAAATAATCTATATCCCGAACAAATTTTATTGCTTAATAAAGAAGGTATTTTAAAACCAGAGAATAATACATTATTAGCTGATGAAGAGGTAATTCTAAATATGGTATCAGGAAATCGGAGAAGTGATAATTATATAGAAAACCTTATTTTTGATATAATAAATAAGGGTAATATAGAAAAAATAAAGTATTATTTTGATAATTTGGGTGAATCCTACATAAAAGTATTATTATTTAAAAAATTAGTTGAAATGGGCGAGATTGATGTGGAAAATAACAAATGAGAAGAATAAAGAGTATTTAATTAAATTCAGGGTAAAACTTATAAATCCCTTGATGAAGTCAATATTATATTATAAGTTAAAAGAATCGAACTATTCTACTTATAATGCATATTTAGAATCTAAAAGCAAGTTTTTAGAGAATAATAGTGATATACTTAAACTAGTGGTTTCAAAAAAAGTTGATGGAATAAAAATTTCTGATTGTATTGAAGCACTAATAAAAAAAGATATTTCTTATATATTCAACCAATATAAGATTTACATATTACAAACAAAGTTTCTTGATGATTTTAATTATAATATAAATCAAGAGTCAATAGATGAACATTTTACGATTATATTTAAAAATTTTCTTTATACCAAATTTTTTACCTATGAGGACATATGGTGTGCAATTGATTCAAGTTTTTCAGATTATAATCGCAAAATATTTCATAATAATTTCAGAGAAGAAAATGATATGGCAGTTTGTCCTTATTGTGACGCAGCAATTATTAGCGATGGAAACTTGAATATTGAACATTTTCTGCCTAAAGATAAGTATCCATTCTTATCAATGCACCCAAATAATTTAATTAGTGCATGTTATGGCTGTAATATGAGTGAAGGTAAAAGCACCAATTATTTTATTCCAATTACTTCTCCGTATATCTGCCAAGTTGGTGATAAAATCATATTTGAATTAGATAAACATAACAAAAAAGTGATTATCTCCAATAATGGAAATAAAGAAATAAAAAATTATATTAAACTTATTAAACTTGATAAAAGATATGAATCTTTAACTATTTATAATATAGTGAGTAGTAAAGGAAATCAAATTTTCAGAAATTTGTGGAAATCAGAAAATGTATATCATGAAAAAATTGATAAAATTTTATTCGAAGAATACTTAATGTATAAGAAAGAACCCCTAACATTTGCTGCAAAGAGTTTATTTAAGGATTTATCGCTTTATGAGGATTATAAAAAAGCTACTTATGGAAAATGAAATATAGAAAGGACGTATACAAATTATATTGTGACACGTCCTATCTTATTTTGTACATAAATATAGTAGCCTAATAAAAATGATAAGAACAGTTTTCTAATAATGATGTACATTTTTATGTATATCATTCAATTTCGGGGCGGGGGGTTTTGCATGTATTCAATTCTCCCTCAGCCTTACCACATTAGCGGCACTACGGCGGCGGTCATCCTCAATCGCTGCGTAGTGCTTTTTGGTGGTATTGACATCCTTATGGCCCAGAACATCGGCAACCAGGTAGATATCTCCGGTCTCGCGGTACAGGCTTGTACCATAAGTGCTGCGAAGCTTGTGGGGAGTTATTTTTTTCAGCTTTGTCACGATGGAGGCATATTTTTTCACAAGATTTTCAACAGAGCGTACATTAATCCGCTTTTGCTGCATGGAAAGGAAGAGAGCATTGGTATGGCCCTCTGCAGGTACTATTTTCCTGCGTTCCTCAAGATATGTAAGCAGCGCCTCGCGTACTTCTTCACCAAAATATACAACTACCTCATAACCGCCCTTACGGCGGATTTTTATTCCGTTATTATCAAAATCCACGTCATTGATATCAAGCCCGACACATTCGGATACACGGATGCCAGTTCCCAGCAAAAGGGTCATCAGTGCCAGATCACGAATTTTCGTTTTTTCATGAAATTTCTGCTGGGTCTTTGTCATATTCTCTCCCTTTTCCACCTCATCCAACAGCTTTGCCACCTCATCGATTTCAAGACGGATGATGGCCTTTTCATGCAGCTTGGGCACACTTAAGAGAGAGGCGGGATTAGTGGTTATCATTTCTTTCTTATAGAAATAATTATAAAAGCTTCGAAGGGAAACCAGCTTGCGCTTCTTACCGTTTTCCGCATTCAGACGCTCACCGCCTTCCGATTTATAATAGGTTAGATAATCCAGATATTCCTCGATATCAATTGCCTTGATCTGATCCAGAATTTCCAGCGTAATATCCGTAACCTTGGTATTTTTAAGCGATGGATTGGACTGAACCAGAAATTCAAAGAAAACACCCAAATCATATGCATAGGCGATTCTTGTCCTGGAAGAGGTAGTGGTTTCTATTCCGCGGAAAAACATCCTGCAAAACTTCGGAAGGCCTTCTTCCTGAATACGAAGCTTTTTTGTATTATCGATATTTACCTGATCATGATAATTTCTTTCTATCATATTAATTAACCTCCTTACAACAGAATATATCCAAATTCATATCTTGATAACATTTATATGTTTACATAATATAAGTTATCAGAATTTATCTTTTAACTTCTGATAAAAGGCGCGTCTTATGCGCCGTGCATCGCGATTATTGGAACATGCTTTTGTTCCGATAATATATTTCCTTCTACCTATTTACACTGCTCATCATCAGTGGGCTTTTTCCAGCCGGGGATTTCACTGCACTGGATGGAATGAAATAAACGTTCCTTCAGACCGGGACTTTCGGAGCATAGATTTTTAATCAACTGCTTGATATATTCCCGCTTGGTATATCCGTCCACAGGGCAGGGATTTTTAACGACCGGCAGCTGATAACTGTTTCGAAAGTCTTTGATATCTGCCTCTTCGACATAAATCAGAGGACGTATCAGCGTAATCTTTGAACGGTTTAAATAAGTGGCAGGAGAGAAGCAGTGAAATCTTCCTTCGTATATCAGGGACATCATCATAGTTTCTATCACATCATCATAATGATGAGCATAGGCCTCCTTATTGCAGCCCAGCTCCTTTGCCTTTGTATTAAAGGCTCCCTTACGCATCCTGGCACAGAGGGAACAAGGATTACTTTCCTTTCTGTGCTGGAATACGAGGTCGGCAATTTGTGTGTCGACTATGGTATAATTCACCTCAAGCGCTCGGCATAATGCAGCTACCGCTGAAAAATCACATCCTTGAAAACCCATATTGACGGTTATTGCCTCTATATCAAAACAGACCGGATAAAACCTGCGGATTCCCGATAATGCATAGAGCAGGGTCAGGCTATCCTTTCCTCCGGAGATACCGATTGCTATTTTATCGCCTTCCTCGATCATATGGTAATCATCGAGAGCCTTTCTTGTGTAGCTTAATAATTGCTGTAATTTCATAAAAAGTCTATTACCTTTCGTGTACATTATAACATAAAAATTCTATTATGAAAACGGTGCATCCTTATTATGCGCATTCTTCCTCCTGATAATCCTTGATCCATATTCTTAAAACACCGATATCATGTCTTCTCGAAACATATCAACACCTGTAGAATAAATTGTTATTTTGCAGAGCAAATCATACTACAGGAGTATAACGTCGGTTTGCCTTTATTTATAGGCCTTTTGTATCATTTGTCTCGGGAAAATATTATAAGAAATTCAATTAAAATCCACGATTTTTTTACATATGACACATTTCTAACAATTATGTCGGATAAGCTTATACTTACTGGTACAACATATACGAAATATTCTATGCATGGGTATTTACAGTATGTTGGACTGGCATCAGACAAATTGATACCATAGAGTAAGGGTATCAGTTCGACAAGCATAGATTACGGGAGGGGTTAGCAGGCTATGATAAAGCTGTCAGGAAAATATTCAAAGGATGTAATGATCAAGCACCTACATAAATACCAAATTTTTATCAGGCTTTGCTGTATATTCCTTACGGCATTTCTTATGCTGGGAATTATGCCGGCTACCGCCAAAGCTGCAACCGGCTTAAAGCTATATGACTATTCTACAAAGAAAACTTCAACCTATACCGGAAAGCAGGTTACTGTAACGTTGAACGGAACGACCCTTGCCAGCGTGGGTACACCGGGAATTTTGGTGGACGGAGTCGCTTTGCTGCCTTATTATGAGATATTCAAAACCTCGGCAATTGCGGCAGACTGCACCTATAACTCAACAAAAGGAACGATCACCATATCAAAATACAATACAACGATTGTCATGACTATCGGCAGTAAAACAGCAACCGTAAACGGTAAGAAGGTCACTATGTCCGTTGCCCCGAAGAAGATAAAGTATGTGGCTTCCGGTAAAGTAAGAGTTTTGGTTCCTTCCCGTTTCGTATCCGAAACTCTGGGACTTGGCTATACCTGGTACAGTGACAAGAATATCATTGCAATTCAGAAGAAGACTCTTCTTTTATCCTATAACGGCGGAAAGAAGTTTGAGTATACCGGCGCGAAGGGAAAGGTAACCATTGATGGAAAGAATATCAGCCTGGGTACTATGCCAAGCATTATTGTAAATAATACGGCGATGCTTCGGGCCAGCAAGGTCTTTACGGATTCAGCAATTGGCGCAAAATATAATTATAATAAGGCAGATAAGACCGTTACTTTTACGAAGGATGATATTGTTCTGGTCATGACCCTCGGAAGCACAACTGCCTATTTGAATGATAAGAAAATGACATTAAGTACGGCACCAATGCTGGTGACCAATTGTGAGACAAATACCTCTTATGTCATGGTTCCCGGCAGCTTTACGGCGACCAGCCTGGGCTTTGATTATACCTGGAATAATCCGGCCATAACCTCTGAAATTACTACAAAGAGCAGTGGGGATGATGCAGAGCTGGGAGATTCCGGCGATATCAGTGAGACCGGCACGATATTAAATACCTGGACTGCCGAGCAGAACCAGTACCGTACCGGCAGTAATATTCATGAGATTAATCCGTCAGCAGGTACCACCATCAATTATGGAACCATTTATTCTGTGACACGGGATTACACCAACAGCAGCAAGAACAGCGAAACCTTTCTGGTTTATGCATCCGCTCCCTTCAACAAGCTGCTTTCCGAAAGCAACGGGAACAAGATTACCATAACCTCGGATAATGAGCTTTGCAGCACACAGACCATTTCCATGTATGGTACCTACAGTAATTTTGTTAATACAATAACCCTGAATAACCATATGGAGGGAATTGGAACAACCCTTGAGCTGGAGCTTATGCAGGAGAACTACAGCTATGATCTTTCTCTGTCTACTGACGGACTGATTCTTTCTGTAACAGTTTATTATAACGCATTAACCTCCGCTACGATAGGAACAAACAGTGGCGGGGATTATCTGGTTTTGACTGGAATCGACGCGCTGAAGGCTTCCATAACAGAAGGTAACGGCTGTATCACGATAGATATTCCCAATACGGTTAACAGTATGGGTGACATCTCTACCTCCATATCCGGAGCTCAATACATCAGTCAGCTATTATCCATCAATGCGGCAGATAAGACACAGCTGCTTTTAACCTTGAAGGACGGATACAAATACTATTACTCGGAAAGCGGCAACAAGCTTACAATAACCTTTCAGCCAGGTAAAGAAACAACAGTAATTGATAAAAGCAAGTATGAAATTGTAATTCCGAAACCGGCGGCAGTCACCTCCTCTATGATTTCGGATACAGATTACTATTTAAGCAATTATTTTGTAATTACACTGACAGGGGACTATACCTCGGAGCTTACCGCAGACCGAATTACAAACGGTGCTTCTGTTGTTAAGAAGCTTACCGTCACCCGGAATTCGGCTGGCAATACGGAGATTAAAATTACCACCTCCAAGCTGCAGGGCTATGAAATAGCTTCGGATTCAAATAATATTTATGTCAACGTAGGAAATCCGAGAGAGATTTATAAAAATATAGTTGTCCTTGATCCCGGCCATGGAGGTCCGGCAACCGGTGCGACACAGAACGGCAATTATGAGAAGGATATTAATCTTAAGATACTTTACACCATCGGCAAGGAATATTTTAACCGTGACCCCTCCAAGCTTAAGGTGTACTATACAAGAACCAGCGATGTGGATGTTACTCTGGATAACCGGGCAGCCTTTGCAAGCAAGGTCGGTGCGGATTTATTTATCAGTCTTCATATGAATGCTGCGGTCAATGCGCCAAAGGCCTGCGGCACGGAGATTTTTTATTCCTCTGTGAATAATTCACCCAATAGTGCCGGTCTTACCAGCCAGAAGCTGGCGACTATGCTTCTTGCCAACTTATATCCGGCCATCGGAACCAGTAACCGGGGTGTGAAAGAAGGAGCTCTGGTTGTAACGAAGAAGAACACCGTTCCGGCAGTATTAATTGAGCTTGGATTTCTGACGAATACAACGGATTATGCCATCATCATGGACGAAGCGAAGCAGCGGCTTGCCATGGAATCTCTCTATAATTCCTTGCTGCAGATATTTGAAAAATATCCCACAGGAAGATAAATGCAAAATAACAAAAGGAAGCTTCTGGCTGTATACAACCTCCAAGGTTGTACCGGGTCAGAAGCTTTCCTTTTGGACGAAATTTGTTACATATGGTGGTCTATCTCAAAATTTTAACGAACCAGCGATAGGATTGAATGTATTTGTCCTGTTTTCTCTTCTCATGAATGTAATAAAATATGGAAAGCAGGGCGGTTAATATAAGTAATAGCAGGATCCCCTGTAATGCTGTCATAGCTCATCACCTCTTGTATCATCTTATATGATTATTACAAGAAAATGATAACATTCCATAATTATATTAACTATCCGATTCATGTGAAAGAAAGGTTAAAGTTAAGTGAATTAATTCCTAATCCGAAGAACCGTTCGTGTCACTGTTAGCGGACTGTATTTCCAAAAGCTTATTCCAGAAGATTTTCAAGGTTTCATCCTTAGCCAGTGCCTTTTCCACCTTTTTATCAGTTTCTTCACTTAGCTTCTGCACATCCGCATCCTGCTTTCTGGCATTGTAATACTCCCAGGTTTCCTCGTCAAACTCTCCGGAGAAAATTCGGTAGCTGCCGTCCTCCTCGGTTATCAGATAAAACTGTGTAATTGCCGGAGCCGGAGTATCAATATTCATATATTTAATCTCGTAATAGACAAATACAATATAGGTTCCCTCCAGATAGCTTTTTTTCACATAGCATTTGATTTTCTGGTATTCGTTGATAAATCGAACCTCTTCCTTAAGCTGTTCCTTGGTGGGCATGCTGCTGGTATCGCTGAACATATTTTTAAGCTTTTTTGTATTACAGTCAATTTTCGCCTTATAATAAGACTTGAAAAATTTTGTAATGGCCGGATATCCATCCTCCTGCAAATCATACACCGGCAAGGGCTGGGGAGTAGGAGTCGGCAGAGGTGTAGCTGTAGCTGCCGGAGTTACAGGTGTCAAAGTCACAGCCGGTACCGTAATATCTGCGGATAGAGTTTGTGCCGGGATATCATCCTGATTTGAAGTCTCATAATTTATGCTTTCTTTCTCTTTGTTCATTGGGGCAATGGAAAGGGTAACGATGCCAATACCCATCGTACCGATCAAAATAAACAGAATTGCCTTTTTATATTTGAATTTCATGATCTATTCTTCTCCCTTGTAGCGTGTCCTGCCGTTATAGGCAGAACTGTGACGACATTTCAATTACTTCGTATATTTTAAATAAAAAAGTCTGCTTGTTATCTCTTATTTTAACAAAAATAACAAAGACAGGCAACTATTTATTCGTTAATAATTCATAAAATTATAAGGATATTTTCTACACTATAAATGGTATTCAAGGAATATTATTCCAATCTAAAATTCATTCACAGGCTTAACATTTCCTTTTGTAATAAATACGGCACTTCATTCCTCGGGACAGCATACCAGTCACTCATATCGTTATATTTTCATATAATAGCTGTAAATGATGATGAAAATGTCATTTTAACGTATTTACAGGAGTGTGCATGGGGCCAGCCAAAAAAAATTATGAAAAAATCTATAACAGGTGTACCAAACGTGTCTTCGACCTTTTCCTCGCTCTTTTTTTATTCCTCCTGCTTATGCCTTTATTTTTCCTGATATCTGCTGTCATACTCTTAAGCTGCGGCCTTCCGATATTTTACAGAGCAGAAAGAGGCGGATATCACGGTAAGCCCTTTCGGATTTATAAATTCCGTACCATGGTAAATAATGCCGACAAGACAGGCGGACAGACCACCGCATATAACGACAAAAGAATTACAAAACCCGGTAAATTCTTAAGAAAAACAAAGCTGGATGAGATTCCTCAATTATTAAACATCATCAGGGGAGATATGAGCTTTGCCGGGCCAAGACCTGAATTACTGCAATACGTCTTAAATTATAGCGAGGAAGAGAGGGTAATTCTTGAGGTCAAGCCGGGAATTACCGATTACAGCTCTCTGGAATTCATTCATCTGGATATTCTGGTTGGAGAGAAGAATGCAGATGAAGTATATGAGCAGATTATCCTGCCGATCAAGAATAAGCTAAGAATCAAATATGCCCTGGAGGTTTCCTTTGCAACAGATGTAAAGCTTATTCTGATTACCTTTGTAAAGGTGTTAAAGCTGACGGCAAAATACATGAATCATATCCATAGTTAAGAGCCGTAAGTAAACTCCCATGCTTCATAAAGCACCGCAGAATGAAAAAACTGCTTCATTTCACTCACCAAAAACACCTCACGGCATCACGGGCTGCACAGTAATAATAATTTACTTTGCAGGAGAATGGAGGCTTCTATGGAATTTATATCTCTGGGAAATTCTGATCTTAGGGTATCACGGCTATGTATGGGAGGGTGTCCCCTGGGCGGTTACGGCTGGGGTGAGGTTGATCGCGGGGAGCTGATCCGTACGGTACAAACGGCAGTTGACCGGGAGATTAATTTCTTTGATACGGCAGATATCTATGGCCTCGGCCAGTCAGAAGAAACCCTGGGTACCGCTTTGAAGGGAAATCGAAGCCGGGCTGTACTGGCCACCAAATTCGGAGTACGTATCAAAAACGGTAAAACCTTCTATGACAACAGCCCGGACTGGATTTTGCAGGCAGCTCAGGAAAGCATGAAGCGTCTTCAAACCGATTATATTGATCTATATCAGATCCATTACCGGGATGGAATAACCGGGATAGCCTCCATCCTCGATACCCTGGACACTCTGAAATCCAAGGGTTATATCCGTTATTACGGCCTATCTAACCTATACCGGAAGGATATGCCCGAAATCAAGCCCTTTGCAGACCGTTTCGTAAGCTTTCAGGACGAATATAGTCTGGCTTGCCGTAAGAATGAAACGGATATGCGGGAGCTTTCCGAAAACCTCGGCTTGACCCCCCTTACTTGGGGAAGCCTTGGCCAGGGCATCCTAACCGGCAAATATAATAAAACCTCCGAATTTTCTGACAATGACCGCAGAAGCCGTGAGGCCTATGTCAATTTTCACGGAGAACAACTGGATAAAAATCTGAAAATTGTAGAAGTGCTTAGACAAATCTCCAGGGAAAACGGAAGGCAGCTTCCTTCCCTCGCAATCCGTTTTATTCTGGACCATATGAGGTCCTCCGTTGTAATTGCCGGTGTCAAAAACGAACAGCAGCTTCTTGGCAATCTATCCTCCATGGATTTTCATTTAACAGAGGAACAGCTTAATACCCTACTGGCAATCTCCGGGTAAATCTCATTCTATTTATATAGAAAAGTAAGGTGATTATTATGAACAGTATGCAGCTTGCCTGGAGAATCAGACGCCACGCAGTGGAGATGACCCATAGCTCCCAGGGCTCCCATATCGGCTCTATTCTTTCCGTTGCCGATATGATAGCGGTGCTTTACAACGATATTGCCTGTATTAATCCCAAGGAGCCGAAATGGCCCCTAAGGGACCGGATTATCCTAAGTAAGGGGCACGCCGGAGCTGCGGTTTATGCCGCACTGGCAGAAAAGGGCTTCTTTGATATCAGTGAATTAAGGACGCATTACAGTGATGGCAGCCGCCTTAGCGGACACATCTCACACCGGGGAGTTCCGGGGATTGAATTTTCTACCGGTTCCCTTGGTCACGGTCTGCCGGTGGCGGCAGGTATGGCTTATGCTGCAAAGGAGGATGGATTGTCCCACCATATTTATGTGATATGCGGGGACGGAGAATGTGACGAGGGCTCCGTCTGGGAAGCCGCTCTGTCTGCGGCCCACCATAAGCTGGGTAATCTCATTGTTCTCATTGATTATAATAAGATGCAAAGTCTGGGCTATTGCGAGGATATCCTGTCATTGTCTCCTTTGCCGGATAAATGGAGGGCCTTTGGCTGGAACACCTATGTAATCAACGGACACTCCCATGAGGAGATAAGGAATGCTTTAATGCATGCGCTGGAAAGCAGGGAGTCACCCTCTGTACTCATTGCCAATACTGTAAAGGGAAAGGGGATTTCCTTTATGGAAAACGATATTCTGTGGCATTACCGCTATCCCCATGACGGAGGGGAATATGAAACTGCAATACTTGAATTACAGGCAAATATGCCCGAGGGTATCAACGACCCCTATCAGGCAAAGGAGTAGACCATGAGAGAGGTATTTATCAATACTTTACTTGAGCTTGCCCAAAGCGACAGCAGCGTATATCTGGTCACGGGAGACCTTGGCTTTGGCATATTAAAGCCCTTCTGGGATAAGCTGCCAAAGCAATTCATCAATCTAGGTATCGCAGAGCAGAATATGACCGGCTTTTCGGCAGGCATGGCTCTGGAGGGAAAGACGGTTTTTACTTACTCCATCGGTAACTTTCCGACACTTCGCTGTTTAGAGCAAATTCGCAATGACTGTGCTTATCATAATGCAAATGTAAAAATTGTATCCGTAGGCGGAGGTCTAAGCTATGGTGCACTTGGCATGAGCCATCATGCCACAGAGGACTTGGCAGTTATGCGGGCGCTTCCCGGGGTTCTGGTTTTGGCTCCTGCAGATCTGTCCGAGGCGGAAGGCGCAACCCGCGCCGTCTATGAACACAGAGGGACCTGCTATCTAAGGCTGGGCAGGGGAGGCGAAGGGCGCATACATACCGGCCTTAAGCAATTTCAAATTGGAAAAGCCTATCCCGTCGGGGAGGGAAAGGAAGTCGCCCTGCTGTCAACCGGTACCATCCTGTCCGACGTAATAGCCGCGGGAGAACTGCTGAAAAAGCAGGGGATAAATCCAGGAATTTACTCTTTTCCAACCGTTAAGCCCATTGACCGGGAGTTTATCCAGGAATGTGCTCTGCGCTTTCACCTGCTTGTCACGGTGGAAGAGCATAATATTACCGGGGGCTTTGGCAGCGCCGTATGTGAGGCTGTATCGGAGCTTGGTACAGGGAGGGCCTCTGTCTTAAGGGTAGGAATACAGGATCAATATATAAGCACCGTCGGTTCCCAGGAATACCTTAAGTCATACTGCGGCCTTGACGCAGCAGGTATCTGCCGCCAGGTTATGACGTTTCTTAATCGGGGGGAGGGAAAGTCTTGAAGATATTACTCCTGTCACAGTGGTTTGACCCAGAGCCCAATAATATGAAGGCGCTTGCCTTTGCCAAGGGCCTTACGGAAAGAGGGCACCAGGTACAGGTTCTGACCGGACTCCCGAATTATCCGGTGGGAAAGCTGTATCCCGGTTACCGGTTTCGTCTGTATCAGAAGGAAATCATGGAGAATATATTGGTACACCGTGTTTTACTCTATCCCAGCCACGATGCAAGCTTTATCAGACGAAGCCTGAATTACTTAAGCTTTGCTTTTCTGGCGGCCATTACAGCTCCGTGGATCATCCGCGGTAAAATCGATATCATCTACGTCTATCATCCACCGGTAACGGTCATTCTGCCCGCATTAATCCTCCGTAAAATAAAAAAGGCCAAAATTCTTCTGGACATCAATGACCTGTGGCCGGATTCCATCTATTGTGCCGGTTTATTGAAGAACAACCGGCTATGGAAGCTCCTGAATACCATTATGAATTATGCCTACCGGAGAGCAGATAAAATCAATGTGCTTTCCTCGGGAATCAAGCAATTACTGGTGCAAAGGGGAATCGAGGAGAAGAAAATCACCACCATTCCGGTCTGGTGTAATGAGGAGCTGGTTAATCAGAATAAAAATCAGGATTTTCTCAACCGGTACCAGCTAAAGGAGCGTTTTACCGGAATTTATGCCGGTGCCATGGGAAGAGTCCAGAATCTTTCCGTATTATTACAGGCGGCCGGCCAATTAAGTGATACCTTGCCGGAATTCACACTGGTTCTGGTCGGCAGCGGTATCTGCCTCGAGGAATTAAAGGAAGAAGCAGCAAAGGCCGGACTAAGGCAGGTTATTTTTATTCCCCTGGTTCCCCCAAAGGAATTATCCTCCCTCCTCAATCATGCGGACTTTCTGTTGATACATCTGAAAAACGACCCACTGCTTGAAATTACTATTCCATCAAAAATCGCCTATTATCTGGCACTGGGCAAGCCGGTCATAGCAGGGCTTAAGGGTATGCCGGCCAATATGATAGAACAGTCGGGAGCAGGCTTTGTCTGCACTCCCGATACTCCATCGGAAATGGCACAGGCGATCCTGAAGCTTTCCAAAATGTCAAGGGAGGAACGGACTGTTCTGGAGGTGAACGCCAGAAGCTATTACCGGGAGCATCTGTCCATGGACACGGGGCTTACAGCTTTTTTAAGGGTTATGGAAGAAATGAAGGAAAAGAACTCAAATATTTAGCAAATCATATACTCTTTCGGAACGGTGCAAAACGGCAGGCATATAATGGCTGTAGGATATGCAAACCGACACTATTATTATAAGCAAAAAGGAATCGAGGAGGATAAATGGAATTATCATTACTGGATATCGCAAATCTGCTGCTAAGGCGTGCGAAATACATTATCATAAGTATCCTTTTGTTTACACTTATTTTCAATCTATATAGCAGATATCATATTGCCCCTACCTATACAGCTTCCGTTCAAATGTATGTTGAAACAGATAGTTCCACTACGGGAGCTGCCATAAATGACCTGGCCTATGCACAAAGGGTTGTAACCACCTATATCACAATACTTAGGAGCAATTTGTTTTATAAGAATGTACAGGAGGCCAGCGAAGAGGATTATTCCTATGCCTGGCTCCATGCCGTAACTACTGTACAAACCATAAACGATACCGAAATCTTTCAAATCAGCGTGACCACGAATAACCCGAAGACCTCCTACGAGATCGTCAAGACGATGGAGACAGTGGCACCCGCCACCATTAAAAGCATAAAGCCTCTTGCCCAAATCGGGATTGTTGACCCTGTCACATATCCTTCGGGGCCCTCCGGTCCGGATATCAGGAAATATTCTATGTTTGGAGCCCTGCTCGGGGCCCTCTTATCCTGCGTATTGATATGTCTTTGGGAGGTGCTTAACGATAAGGTCAAAAATCAGGAGGAACTGGGAAATAAATATTGCATTCCGGTTCTTGGCACCATACCTGCCTATGGAACTCGGAGCCTTTCAGACCTCCTGCCTCTGCAATCCATACCACTGCTTAACAGGCTCCCCATACTCCAAAAACCAATAAAGGTCCGAAAACAAAATACAAATCTGTTAATCAATGAGGCCTTTAATACCATACGTACCAATTTACGCTTCACCCTTCGCAAGGACAGCTGCAAAAAACTGCTTATCACCAGTCCCATGCCAAATGACGGAAAGAGCACCGTCAGTGCCAATCTTGCCATCGCGCTTGCCAATTCCGGCGCAAGAGTGCTGCTGATGGACTGCGACTTAAGAAAAGGTGAGTTAAACCGGTATTTTCAGCTAAAGAAAATTCCGGGGGTTACAGATATTCTGACAGGTATGACAGGTGATAAGCTTGCCATTTTAAATACAAACTTTAATAACCTGCAGTTCATCCCCAGAGGCTCACTGCCTCCGAATCCGGGTGAGTTGATGGGAAGCGTTCAAATGGAGGAGCTGATTAACCGGTTGGATAAAATGTATGATTTTATTATCATTGACACACCTCCGGTCAACCTGATGTCCGATGCCTTCAACCTGATAAAGCTGGTCGACGGTATTGTTCTTGTTGTAAAAGAACGCGCAACCACTTACTCCGATATCAGAGAGACCGTGAACAAATGCAAGCTTTCCGAAGCCAATATCGCCGGTTTTGTTGTAAATGCAGTAAGGGTAAACACCTCCAGAAAGTCAAATTATTACTATTATAAAAAATATAAAAGCCACGACTAGTGCGGTACCGGCCAAATTAGCGATCTTTCCGCAGAATGGAGCTTTCTATGTTCGACAATAAAATTCTTCTAATCACCGGCGGTACGGGAAGCTTCGGCAATGCCGTCCTTAAGAAATTCCTGGATACCGAAATCCGGGAAATCAGGATTTTTTCCCGTGACGAGAAAAAACAGGATGATATGAGAAGATTGTATCATAACAATAAAATCAAATATTATATTGGCGACGTGCGGGATATCCAGTCCTTGAAAAATGCAATGCACGGGGTGGATTTCATATTTCATGCAGCTGCGCTAAAGCAGGTTCCGTCCTGCGAGTTCTTTCCATTGGAGGCGGTAAAAACCAATGTCCTCGGGACGGATAATGTTCTGACAGCGGCCATTGAATACGGTGTAAAAAAGGTAATCTGCCTGTCCACCGATAAGGCGGCTTATCCCATCAATGCCATGGGCATCTCAAAGGCCATGCTGGAAAAGGTATTTATTGCAAAATCCAAGACCGTAGACCCGGACAAAACCTTAATCTGCGGAACACGCTACGGCAATGTCATGGCCTCCAGAGGCTCAGTTATTCCGTTATTTCTGGAGCAGATGAAAAGGAAGCAGGCAATTACGGTTACAAATCCCGATATGACCCGCTTTTTAATGAATCTGAACGAGGCCGTAGAGCTGGTTGTCTACGCCTTTCAATATGCCAGAACCGGAGATATTATGGTTCAGAAGGCTCCGGCTGTCACCATTGGCGATCTCGCCCGGGCTATGAAGGAATTATTCCAAAGTGACAGTGCAATTAAAATCATCGGTACCAGACATGGAGAGAAGCAGTATGAGACTCTGCTGACGAAGGAGGAGTTTCTTGTAGCAGAGGATTTAGGCAGATTTTACCGGATACCGGCAGACCAGCGTGATCTATATTATGAGAAATACTTCGTAGAGGGACTTCAGACGCTCACTGTAAACGGAGAATACAATTCTGACAATACGGAAAGGCTTGGCATCCCGCAGATTAAGGAAAAGCTTCTGGAGCTGGAGCTGATTAAAAATGAGCTGTCTCTTCAAGGCTTGCTGCCGGGAGGGAAATCGTTTGAGAATTCTGCAAATTAACTCCGTATGCGGTACGGGAAGTACCGGAAGAATTACCACCGATTTGTACCGTACCTTAAAGGAACAGGGGCATGAATGCCTGATCGCCTATGGAAGAGGAAAGGCACCGGGAGCCTATCAGACGCTGCGCATCGGTACAAGGCTGGAGGTCTGCCTGCATGGGCTGTACGCGCGTATTATGGATCGCAGCGGCTTTGCTTCAAGGTCGGCAACCAGGCGGTTTCTAAAAAAGGTAGCCGTATATCAGCCTGATATCATCCATCTGCACAATCTCCATGGCTATTACATCCATATCGAATTACTCTTTCAGTATTTAAAGAGGGCGGGGATACCGGTGATATGGAGTCTGTATGACTGCTGGTCCTTTACCGGACATTGCTGTCATTTTGATTATATCGGCTGTGACAGATGGAAGACCGGCTGCTGTCACTGCCGTCAGGGAAGGACCTATCCGAAAAGCCTGCTATGGGATAATTCCCGGGGAAATTACCTTAAGAAGAAATCAATCTTTACCGGCTGTCCGGAGCTTGTAATTGTTACCCCGACAAGATGGCTGACCGATCTGGTTCAGGAAAGCTTCCTAAAATCCTATTCTGTCGTCACAATTCCCAGCGGAATTGATCTGACCGCTTTTAAGCCTACGCCCAGCGGTCTAAGGTCCGAATACGGCCTGGAGGGAAAATATATCGTTCTCGGCTTATCCAATGGCTTTGACCGGTACAAGGGCTTATCCCATTTCATCCGTCTGGCCGAAAGCCTCCCTGAGGAATATAAATTAATCCTGGTGGGAGTTAAGGGGAATAAAAAAGAAATACCAAAGAATATACTTGCATTACCACGGACGAAAAGCAGTACCCTGCTTGCCGCCTACTATACAGCGGCGGATATCTTTGTTAATCCAACCCTGCAGGAAACCCAGGGACTTACGAATCTGGAGGCCCTTGCCTGCGGTACGGGAGTCGTTGCCTTTCACAGCGGCGGATGTCCGGAAAGCCTTACAAAGGACTGCGGGCTTATCGTTGACCGTGGGGATCAGAAGGGACTTAAGGAGGCGGTTATGCGTGCCTGCCGCTCACCCTTTGACCCGGACAGCTGCCGGCAAAGAGCGAAGCTTTACGATAAGATAGCATTAAATCAGGACTATATCCGGCTATATGAGGAAAGTATATATTTTAAAACACATACTGACCAAAGCAATGTATCGAAGGGAGACACTGTATGAAATTATTATTTCTTGGATTATTGTATCCAAGGGAGGAGGAAGGGCTTCTTCTCTCCAAAAGCAGCTGCGGCCTGCAGACAGCGGCAAACAATTATCAGTGGGGGCTGATTGACGGGCTGGATAAAGTATCCGGCGACGGTATTCGTCTGCTTTCCTCCCTTCCGGTAGGTACCTTTCCAAAGAATTATAAGGAGCTGCTCATTCCCTCCCGAAGCTGGTCCCATAACAAAGAGGCGCAGGACAGGGAAATCGGTTATATTAACCTGCCCGTCATAAAGCAGCTGATGCGGTTTTACCGAATGTACAAGGAAGCTAATACCTGGTGCAAACATAATCAGGGGGAAGAAGCCGCCATCCTGTTCTACAGTCTATATCCCTTCTATCTGAAAATATTAGCTCTGCTTAAGAAAAAATACAAAAATATCTGTATGTGCCTCATATTCCCTGATGTTCCGAATCTGCCGGGATACCGGCGCTCACACAGCATATTACGGCGGCTTATCTATGATATCAAGGTAGGGCTCGTATATCATTATATAAGGTCTGCGGATGTTCATGTCCTGCTGACAGAGAATATGCTCATTCCCCTTCGGTTTACGGATAAGCCCTATGTCATAATCGAGGGTATCAGCAGCTTAGACCCGCTGGGGGCTAAGCTCTCCCAAGCTGAGCCGGCTTTTGCAGAGCATGAGGATTACATAGCTAATCAGGATAACGAGATTATTTTCCTCTATACCGGAGCTCTGATCCGGGACTTTGGCATGGATAAAATGCTTTCAGCCTTTCAAAGCATGCCGGAGGCTAACTACAGACTTTGGATCTGCGGAACAGGAGATTACCGCAGGGAGGCTGAGGCTGCCGCCTCCTCTGACTCACGGATTATCTATTACGGTTATGTGACCAGGGAGGAAAGCCTTAAGCTGCAGCGCAGAGCAACCATTCTGATTAATCCAAGGTCCGACGACTGTGAATATACCAGGTATTCCTTCCCTTCAAAAACAATGGAATACCTGTCAAGCGCCAAACCGGTACTGTGCTTTCGACTGGAGGGAATTCCAAGAGAATATGACGAGTATCTTTATTATATCGAAGAAAACACGGTGGAAGGCTTTGCCCGGGCTATGCGAAGGACGGCCGAAATACCCTTGCCGGAGCTTTTGTTACATGGGAAAAAGGCCCGTGAATTTGTGGCCGAGAATAAAAACTGCATGGTTCAGGCAGGGAAAATCTATGATTTACTGAAACTTTACCAGAGCGAGCAAAGTATGCTGCAAAAAAGCAGCTCCCATGTATTACAGATTAATATTACCTGCCAGAGCGGAAGCACCGGAAAAATCGTGGAGGATATCCATAATTACATTACAAAGCAGGGCTATCAAAGCCATATTGCCTACAGCGCCTATCAAAGCTATCTAAAGAATTCCTTCAAGATCGAAAGCAAATTTGAGAATTACCTAAGAAGGGCCTTAAACCGTTACCTTGGCCGAAAATACCTTCATTCGGCTCCGGGAACTTTTCGCCTGATCAAAAATATAAAGCGGCTGAAGCCGGATATTATTCACCTTCACAACATCCAGCAAAACAGCGTACATTTCCCCCTGCTCATGAAATTCCTGGCAAAATATGATGCTCCGGTGGTCTATACGCTTCATGACTGCTGGCCCTTTACCGGAGGCTGCTATCATTTTACCGCCTCCGGCTGCACCGGCTATCGCCGGGGCTGCCTCCAATGTCCGCTTGATAAGGATAAGCGGGATATTTGTAATAAATCTGCCAAAAAAGTGTATGCACAGAAGGATAAGGCACTTCATGCCCTAAGAAGACTGAAGGTGGTCTGTATCTCCGACTGGCAGTACTCCTGTGCCATCCAGTCTTACCTTAAGGATTTACCCCTTCGGGTTATCCATAACGCAGTGAATACAAAGGTTTTCCGGCCGATTGAGGTGAATTTAAGACAGGAGCTGGGCATCTCGGAGCAGGAATTTGTGATACTCGGAGTTGCCAGTGTCTGGACGAATAAAAAGGGGCTGGATATTTTCCTTCGTCTATCACAGTACCTAAGCAGGCCCTGCCGGATTGTCCTGGCCGGAAAGCTTAACGTCCAGGTACCGGAACAAATAATTACAGTTCAGGAAAGCTCCGGTACCATACAGCTGGTGCGTCTGTATAACAGTGCTGATGTGTTCTTTAATGCCTCAAAAGAGGAAGCCTTCGGGTTGACCTCTGTGGAGGCGATGGCCTGCGGTGTCCCGGTGATTGCATATAATTCCACGGCCTGTGCCGAGGTTGCAGGCCCGGATACCGGAGTTATTCTAAACAGTCCCCATATGGAGGAACTGCTTAAGGCAATAAAGCTGATCCGGGAGAACGGTAAGGCAAGCTACCGGGAAAATTGTATCAACCGGGCTGAAAGCCTGTTTTCCAGAGAACGGATGCTGGAGGAGTATTTAAGGTGCTATGAGGACTTTTATGAAAGGAGGTAACTAATTTATGAAGCAGACGGGAGCAGCACAATTCATATTCAAGCTGTGCTTTTGCCTGACACTGGTGTCCAATCTTGTGATGTATCTTGTCCAGCCTCTGGATATTACACTTTTGAACGCCCTGGCCAGCAGATGCTTCATGCTTACCAACCTGGCCGCCTTTTTCGTTGTCTTTTTGCTGCATTTGAGACATTATGACGCCTACCGGACCGGGCAGCTGATACTGATTATTCTTATGGTCTGTTTTTCCTTTGTATCCTATGTATTATCCGATGGAGTCGGACTGTATTCCTACATCATCCATATCTGGTGTTATATGGCGCTTCCCTTTTATTTTCTTTATCTAGATTACCTTACACCGGATCGGAGGCTGCTCCATTTTATTTACCTCCTTTCCATATTAAGTTCCCTGGTTTTTATTGGCCTGTCCTTCAGCAGCTATAGCTATATGGGCTACGAAGACTATGAGGGAGGGGCGGGAGCCTGTCTGACCCTGGGCTATGATAATCCGAATCAAACTGCGATGTATCTGGTAATTACCCTGATCATCCTTTACAGCGCTATTTTTTATTACCGCTCAGTATGGATGAAAGCGATCCTGCTGGCAGATTGCAGCTATTTGGTTTTTCTTTTGACCAAAACCAACTCACGGATCTGTATTTTCATCGGATTACTGCTTACGGTGCAAATACTGTTAAGGAGAAGAAGCAATGCAGCAAGACTGACTGTAATCGGTTATATGCTCCTTCCGGTGGTGTTTTTACTGGTATATGCCTCCTTCTATAATGAAATCAATGTGTTTTTAAATGACACCTATAGAATTACCCAGGATACCCGGGGTATTATGTTCGAGACAATCCTATCCTCTATGAAGGATAACTTTATCTTTGGAGATTTTAGCAGCTATCAGCTGCCCAATGCCCACAACGGAGTCCTTAGCATCTATGCTTCTCTCGGCATTGTAGGACTGCTGTTATATTACCTTTACATGCTTCGGGCCTATTTTCACATCATATCAGGCGGCCTGAACCATAAAGTTGCTTATACGGCCTTTCTCGGGCTGCTTGCAGTGTTCATTCACGCCTGTGTGGAAAGCTCATTTCTGACTGCCGGCTCCATGTATGCAGGGAGCCTGAGCGCGTTGATCTGCCTTGCCAGGTATCAGAGAAATAATTTATAAAGGTGGGAGAAAATATAAAACTTACTTTTTATTCCAACTATCTGTCACATCATCAATTATTCTTCGGCAATGAGATGTACCGGCTTCTTGAAGGAGGTTATACCTTTGTGGCAACAGAGGAGCCGGATGCCTTTCGGACGGAAAATGGCTGGGAGCTTAAAGAAGCGGTGCCCTATGAGCTTAATATCCACAGGGAGGAGCACGGCTATCAGAAGGCCCTTGCCCTGGCATGTGAAAGTGATGCTGTTCTGATCGGCTCAGCTCCCGAGGAATTTATTATGGAACGGCTGAAAAAGCAACGTTCTGCCATAACCTTCCGCTACAGTGAACGGCTTTATAAAAAGGGCAGAAAGCATTTCTTTTCTCCCGGAACCCTGCGCCGGATGCTGACCTATTACCGATTTTATAACAGGAAGCTTTACATGCTTTGCGCCAGCGCCTATACCAGTGCCGACTTAAGGCTTCAGGGCACCTATCTCGGCCGTTGTTATCAGTGGGGGTATTTTCCCGAGACCAGGTACTATGAAGGAGAGGAGCTGTCAGCGAAGAAAAGCCGGGATATCCCGGAGCTCGTCTGGTGCGGACGCTTCATCGGTTGGAAGCATCCTGAGGCCGCCATAACACTGGCACACCGGTTGAGCCGGGAGAAAATCCCCTTTCGTCTTAAAATGATAGGGACAGGTTATCTTGAAAACCATTTAAAGCTAATGGTCCGGGAGTATGGATTAGAGGAGCAGGTGAGCTTTCCCGGCTCCATGTCCCCGCGCCAGGTGCGGGAGCATATGGAGACTGCCAATATCTTTTTGATGACCAGTAATTTTGAGGAGGGCTGGGGTGCCGTGGTGAATGAGGCCATGAACAGCGGCTGCGGGATTGTTGCAAGCCATGCAGCAGGCTGTGTCCCCTATCTGATCACAGACAATGAAAATGGTCTGATTTATGAAAACGGCAATGATAACAGTCTGTACCGTAAGGTGACCCGGCTGTTATCTGACCGGGCTTTCTGTGAGCAGCTCGGACAACGGGCCTACGAAACCATAATCAGCGAATGGAACGCCGAGACGGCAGCAAAACGGTTACTTTTGCTGATTGAGGATCTGAAAAAGCAGGGCTGTAGTGACAGATTTCAAAGAGGTCCCTGCAGTAAGGCATATATTTTAAAAAACAACTGGTATAAAGAGAAGGAAATTCAGATATAGTTATATTAACCACGATGTGAGAGGTGTTGCCTATCACAGTCTACAATCAAAAAAGAGAATGCTACGGCTGCGGGGCCTGTATGAACATCTGTCCTGCAAATGCCCTTACCATGGTGCCGGATGAGGAAGGCTTTTTGTACCCGAAAACAGAGGTTCCTTTATGTACCGGCTGCGGTCTTTGCCGGACTGTATGTCCATACCACCAGGATATTCCTCCTGCGGTCCGCGAGCCTGAAATCTATGCCATTAAGCATAGAAATGAGGCAGTACGCAGTAAGAGTACCTCAGGTGGCTTTTTTACCGCGATATCGGACTTTATCCTTAAACAGGGCGGGGTAGTGTACGGCGCTGTTCTTGGAGAGAATTTAAAAGTCTGTCACGAACGGGCACAAACCAGGCAGGGACGCAATCGGATGTGTGGGTCAAAGTATGTTCAGAGCGAAACCGGATATTTGTACCATCAGGTAAAAATGGATTTATCAGGAAACAGAAGGGTTCTTTTTACCGGAACTCCCTGCCAATGCGCCGGACTCGCCTGCTATTTGGAGGGAATAGACACAAAAAACCTGATTCTTTGCGATATCATATGCCACGGAGTTCCAAGCGGTCTTCTCTGGAAGGAATATAAAAACCTTGTGGAAGAAAAGAAGGGCCGGACGCTAAAGACACATCAGTTTCGCACAAAGCTTAACGGCTGGCACAGTATGACCTCCCGTAATATTTTCCTTGACGGCAGTGAGGATTTCTCCAGCTGCATGACGCAAATACATATGAAACTTTTTTTAAGCAATCTGATCCTCAGGCCATGCTGCTATAGCTGCAAATATGCCACTCTGATTCATCCCTGTGATTTTACCATGGGCGATTTCTGGGGAATTGAAAGCTCCCTGCCGGAATTTGATGATAATCGGGGAATATCCCAGGTTATCGTCAATACCGCAAAGGGAGAGGAGCTTTTCAACGATATCCGTGATCGGCTGATCATAAGAGAACGTGACAGCACAGGCTGTACGCAGCATAACCTGCACCATCCCACACCCTGTCCTAAGAATCGGGATACTTTCTGGCAGGCCTATCGGGAGAGGGGGTATCCGTATGTTGTACGTAAATATGCCGGGTATCATCTGATCGGCCGGCTTTTGCGCGGCCTCTATCTATTGCTGAAAGCCCTGGGATTATTAAAATATATCCGCAGGCTTTTTCGCTGGTTAAGGAGACATATTCATGAAAACAGCAACCATAACCTATCATAATGTTTATAATTATGGAGCCGTTTTACAGGCCTATGCGCTGCAGCAGGTTCAATTGGGAATGGCAATCTCCAATGTCATTATCGACCACAGCCTTGAGAAAAAGTATTCCGGCTGGAGGCTTAGGGGACGTTCCCCCTTCCTGTTTCTCCTTAGCCTCCTTCGACTGCTGGCAACCCTGCTGCATTATCTGGCAATCCGCAGACAGCGAAGCTCCTTTGACCGCTTTATCCGGGATAATCTTATTCTCACCTCCCCTTATAAGGATTTCAAAGCCCTGCGAAGTCACCCGCCAAAAGCGGACTTATACCTCGCCGGAGGAGATCAGCTATGGAATGTATCTCAGAGCATAAAGCGGGCCTTTTTTCTGGACTTTGGGGGCTCTAAGGTCCGGCGTGCCTCTTACAGTGTAAGTATGGGCAGCTGCCATATTGCGCCGGAGAAGCTCAAGGGAGTACAAAAGCTGCTTGGAAGGTTTACGGCAATCAGTGTCCGGGAAGAGGAAGCCAAAAGCTTACTTGCAAAAATCCTTGAACCTAAGGCGGATATCCACGTAAATTTTGATTCCGTTTTCCTGCTTACCAGGGAGGAATGGAATAGGCTGTCACATCCCGGAAGGATTCAGGGGAAATACATTCTTTGTTTTCCCATGGGGGATCGGCCTGTTCTTAACTATGCACTAAGGAAATTAAAGCGGCTCACCGGGTACCGGACGGTTCTGGTCACAACAGAAATAATTCTTCGCATTCAGGCCGATATCAAAATCAGGGATGCATCCCCTGAGGAATTTTTATCCCTTATACGGAACGCTGAATATGTTCTGACCTCCTCCTTTCACGGAACTGCCTTTTCCATTCTTTTTGAGAGGAAATTCTTTACCTACTCCGGCGGCTCTTTACCGGGCAGGATGATCGGCCTGCTTGATCAGCTGGGCTTAAAGGACCGGCTGTTTGACAGCCCCTCCAGGATTAATACAAGTGATATCGATTATGACTATTGTAATGAGATAATCGGACAGGAGCGTTCCGCCGCTATGGAATATCTGCTGTCGGTTCTGAAATCCTGACATAAATTGTACTAGGTGCGTAAAATACATGACCAGAAATGAAGGTAACTATGAATATATTGATTGTATCAAATTTCTATCCCAGCAGGGAATTCCCACAATTTTGCATCTACATCGAGCAGCAGGCAAAGGCGTTGGTTCAGCTCGGACATCGGGTGGAGGTTATTGTTCCGGAAAGCGGCCGCCACAGGAAGGAAGGCGTCAGGAAATATGTCCGCTCAGGGATTGCCGTCCACCGCCACAGCTATTACAGCCTATATAAAGAAATATACTGTTCAGCCTTGCTGTATTATAATATACGCACCCTTAAGCATTCCTTTGATTTTAGCAGTTATGATATCATAGCGATACATATGTTTGACGAAAATACCCTTCGTCTTTTTTATCCGATTGCACGTAAATACAGGCTTAAGCTGGTTTTACATTTTCATGGTCTTTCCATCCTGTACGATCATCCTCTGTCCCTGCCGGCTCGGCTGCTGCAGCGACGGGGGGACTTTGTCCTGAAGCGTCTGATTGCCAAAGCGGATGCGATTGTCGGAGTCAGTGACAAGGTTGGGAAACGGGTCAGGGAATACTGTCCGAATAAGCATATTTTTACGGTATATAACGGAGCGGATACGCATATTTTTCGGCCGGCAGATGCCAAAGACCGAGATTTCTTTACCATCGTCTGTGTTGCAGGCCTTAAGCGTATTAAGGGAATCCATTATCTGATTTCTGCCGTAAAATTACTTGGCAAAAAGCATCCGGATATCCCGATCCGCCTGATTCTTATCGGAAAAGGAGCCGAGGAGACAGCCTTGAAAAACAAGGTAAAATTCCTGCATCTTGAGGACATGGTTCGGTTCATGGGTCTTATCCCCTACGAAGAGGTGGCAGATATCTTAAGACAGGGAGATGTCTTTGCCCTTCCTTCCTTTTACGAGGCTCTTGGCTGTGCCTACCTTGAGGCAATGGCCTGCCGGCTTCCGGTAATTGGCTGCAAATACCAGGGAATTGATGAAATTATCTGCCACGGGCAAAACGGTCTGTTGGTGGAGCCCCATAATGTAAAAGAGCTTTGGGAAAAGCTGGATTATCTGCTTATGAATCCCGACAAGGCCAGGGAAATCGCAGAAGAGGGATTACATACAATCATTAATGGATATACCTGGGAGGCTTCTGCCATAAGGCTTTCAGAGGTTTACCGGTATATCGGAACGCTTTAAGCGAAAGGAGTATTGGAACGGAGGAACGCAGGATTGAAGCTGTTATTTCTGTTATATGCC
The DNA here is from genome assembly GCA_023407175.1 of Bacillota bacterium. Next base: position 43,109 of record JAEYMU010000057.1, on the reverse strand, counting down.
TTTTACCCTGATTTTGAAGCAAATTCATTAATCATTTATCATCTGGCGAAAGCCTTCACGGAAAACGGACATGAAGTCCATGTCCTTCCGATGAAGGCTTATTTTAATGAGGCCGGAGAGGAGCAATGGGAGGAGATACAGCTTCACAGAATCCAATACGCCTTTGATAAAGGGCAGGTAAAGCAGTTTTTAAGCAGCCGTCGGTTTGCCAGTGCCCTCCGGCTGTCTCTTGCCCTTATAAAGGACAGCTTTCAGAAGAAGGAATATCAGGCGTTAAGCTGGAGCTATTATTCCTATCGGCGCTTTCAGGATATTCTTAAGGAACAGGAAATTAATATTGTAATTAATGTTTGTTACCCTCTGGAGGCCTGTCTCCCGGTCCTAAAATACATCGAGCACAAAGAAAAAAGCTTCCGATGGATCATCTACATGCTGGACCCCTTTGCCACGAATTTTTATTACCTCTCCAAATACCCGAAGGAGGAGCTGCTGGCCTTTCAGTCGAAGATATTTGACCTGGCCGACCGGATTGTGGTTACACCCCTTATGATGAAGGAGCTAAAGAGCGGCCTTACACAGGAACAGTGCATGAAATATCTCGCCCTGAATTTTCCCAAGGTAATGAGACTTAAGCTCCTTCCGAAACCGGATGATATTCACTTCGACCATAATTACATTAACTGTGTATATGTAGGTAAATTCAATAAGGATACCAGAAACCCCTGGTTTTTATTCCGGTTATTTGACGGGTTGGAGAAGGAGCATATCAGGCTTCACATTCTTGGAGAAGAACGGGAGCCGTGGCTTGGCTACCTGACGGCGGCCTCCGGCAATATTCTATTTTATGGATCAAAATCAAAGGATGCAGCGCTGAATGCCGAGCTTCGCTCCAATATCCTGATTAATCTTGGCAACAGCATTCCCAATCAGCTTCCCAGCAAATTGCTGGAATATATCAGCACCGGAAAACCGATTGTAAATCTGTATAAGCTGGCGGATTGCCCCAGCCTCGCCTATATGAAGCATTATCCCATACAGCTTAGCATGCAGGAAAAACAGGCCGATTTCCAGAAAATCAAGCGCCGGTTCCGCCATTTTCTAAAACGCAACCAGCGCAGAAATATCAGCTACAGCCATATCCAGAGAAAATTTTATTACTGTACCTTGAATTATGTCTGCTGTGAATTCTTAAATCTATTCGATGAAATCATGGAGGAGGATTGATCAACAAAATCATATTTTTGCATATCTTATATATGAAGCATTATTGCAGTTGAGGTGATATCGTGAATGAAATTATGGGCTTTGCTCTACCGGATTTTAAACAGGCTTTTGCCAGGCCGGTATGTAAGAAAGCTGGAATACCGCAGGAAATACCGTAGGCTTAAAAGAAGCAGCCTTGGCAAGATACTGGACGGTAATTCCTGTTTGAAGGACAAATACACAGGAAGAAGATGCTTTATTCTCGGAAACGGTCCTTCCCTCCTGGACATTGATTTATCGATATTACAGGAGGAAATTACATTTACGGTAAACGACCTCTTTTATAAGGATGATTTTCAAAAAATTAACACAACCTACCATCTGTTCGCTGATCCGTATTATTATGACAGGCTGGATGAGGTCATCAAAAAGCTGAACGAGAAGGCAAAGCCCGAAGGAATTTTTATTGAAAGCAGCGGAGCAGAAAAGCTAAAGCATATTACCTGTAAACCGGGCTGTCCCGTCCATGTATTTGCAGGCGGTATAGAGGTTGAGGATTTAAACTGGCTTACTATGGATCTGTGCGGATATCTGCCATATTTTTGCACTGTTGTACAAAGTGCGGTGGCAATTGCGGCATACATGGGCTTTCAGGAAATATATCTGTTGGGCTGTGACTGTACCGGCATCATAAATTATATCAACAGGCAGCAGGGAGACCTGCAAAGGTGCTATGCCTTTGATCTCCCCGAGGAGGAGAAAGAAAAACAGCAGGAAATTTGCATATCAAGTGAACATATGTTTTTTGAATGGTACCATATCTTTAAAAGCTACCGCCTGTTAAGGGAGTACCTTGAAAAAAAAGGCTTAAAGCTAATAAATCTGACTGAAAACAGTATCTTGGATTCGCTTGAGAAAGGAAAGCTTAACGATGTCATCAAAGCATAAGGAATTGACAGCGCAGGAGGAGTGGACCCTTGTAATACGGCCGAAATCCGGTTGGTTTGATATCAATTTCCGGGAGCTGTGGCAATACCGGGATTTGGTCCGGCTGTTTGTCAAGCGCAATTACAGTGCCATGTATAAGCAGACAATCCTTGGTCCCCTTTGGTTTATCCTAAGTCCCCTGCTGACTGTATTAATTTTCACCATTGTATTTGGTAATATCGCAAAAATTCCGACCGATAATCTGCCGCAGTTTCTGTTTTATATGGCAGGCAATACTCTGTGGACCTATTTTGCATATTGCCTCAATTCAACAGCCTCAACCTTTACCAGCAATGCCGTGCTCTTTGGCAAGGTATATTTTCCGAGACTTACCATGCCGCTTTCTACCGTGATTTTTGGCCTGATCAGTTTTTTTATACAGTTTGTCATGTTCATTGGCTTTGTACTTTATTATACTGCAACCTCAACTTCGGTAAAACCGAACCTGTACATACTGATAACCCCGCTGCTGGTGCTTATGGTTGCACTGCTGGGTCTGGGTTTTGGAATTATATTCTCCTCCCTGACGACGAAATACAGGGATTTGACGATTCTGATCAGCTTCGGTGTCCAGCTGTGGATGTATGCATCTCCGGTGGTATACCCCATATCCGGCCTATCCGAAGAATATAAGGCAATTGTTATGCTAAATCCAATGTCCCCCATCATTGAGGCCTTCCGCTATGCCTTCCTGGGAGCGGGAAGTCTAAGCCTTCCATATCTGATCTATAGCGGATTTGTAACCCTGTTCGTGCTTGGGCTGGGAATTATCATCTTCAGCCGTGTTGAAAAAACCTTCATCGATACTGTCTAGTAATATTTATGCAATGTAGTACTGGTGCCGTCGCCCAAATTCGCGGGGCTGCGGCAGAATGGAGATTGTTTTATGAGTAATGTTGTCATTGATATCGTAGAGCTTTGCAAAAGCTATCAGCTTGGCCTGATCGGGGGCGGAACCCTGTCCCAGGATTTAAACCGCTGGCTGGCAAGGCTTCTGAAAAAGGAAGATCCATATCAAAAGATAGCCTCCTGCTCATATACCAGAGGTCAGCGGCTGGAGGCCCTAAATAATATCAATTTGCAAATCCAGGAGGGTGATACTGTCGGCATCATCGGCTCAAACGGAGCAGGAAAATCTACTCTGCTTAAAATTCTGTCCAGGGTTACCGCACCCACCAGCGGAAGTATCTATGTAAAGGGACGGATTGCCAGCCTGCTGGAGGTGGGTACCGGCTTTCACCCGGAGCTGACCGGACGGGAAAATACCTACCTGAACGGGGCTATTCTCGGAATGTCACGAAAGGAAATCGACAATAAGCTTCAGGATATTATTGAGTTTGCGGAAATCGAGCGATTTATCGATACTCCGGTAAAGCGCTATTCCTCCGGCATGTATGTCCGGCTTGCCTTTGCGGTTGCAGCTCATCTGGAGCCGGAAATCCTTGTAGTGGATGAAGTTCTTGCCGTCGGAGACTATCAATTCCAGCAAAAATGCCTTGGTAAGATGGGGGCAATCAGCCAGGGAGGCCGTACCGTGCTTTTCGTCAGCCACCAGCTTTCCATGATAAGGGCACTCTGCAGGCATTGCGTTCTCCTCGATCACGGAAAACTCGTCAAATACGGGCCGACCGAGGAAGTGATTGAAGAATATATCAAACAAAAGACCTCCTGCGAGTTGGTCAGCCATGTGGAATTTGAGGAGGATGCCGCGAAGGAACAGGCACAGGTTTACCGTATCTGTCTGAAAAATCAGGCAGGAGAGGAAAATGCCAGCTTCGAGATATTTGAGCCCATTTGTCTTGAGGTTGAATATGAGATAAAAAAACCGCTCGTCGGAGTCGCACTCGGATTTTCCATCTACCGTAACCAGGGAGCCGTATGCCATAGCTTTGATACGGATGCAGACAGCCACTTGCTGGATAAAAGAGAACCGGGAAAATATCTGGCAACCGTTGATATCCCTGCTGTATTAAAGGCCGGTAATTATGTGCTTGATTTTACAATCTGTCGTCCGGGTCTTGATGGAATCGATTTTAAGAAGAATGCTCTTACCTTTATTGTTGAAGAAAAAACCATCGACACCAGCATGTGCTCTTATTCTACCCGAAGAGACGGACAATTCGCAGCAAAACAGCAGTGGAGCAACCACTTGATTTCTTCTTAGTTCGACAGAATGGAGATTTTTATGGAACTATGTCTTGGAACAGTTCAGTTTGGAATGGATTATGGCATCAGGGGCGGAAAAAAGCCCACAAGGGCCGAGGTTTTTGAAATTCTTGATTATGCAAAGGATCACCATATCAAAATTCTGGACACTGCGGCGGGATACGGCGACGCCCAGTCCGTGATTGGAAAATACATGGTCAGCCAGCCGGGAAGCTTCGAGATTATATCAAAGCTATCAATGGATTTATTCAAAAATTCCATCTCCTTAAGGGATTATACATCGGCCGCCTGCCACGAGGCGGAAACAATTCTTTTGCAGCTTTGGATTCCCAGCCTGAAGGGACTGCTGTTTCATAATCCGGGTTATTTATATGATAAAAAGGCGGTGGCTGCATTAAGGCAATTAAAGCTATCCGGTTATACCGAGTTAATCGGTGTATCGGTTTATGAACCAAAGGATGCACTGTATGCACTGGAGCTGGGAATGGATATCCTGCAGCTGCCTGTCAATCTTTTCGATCACCGGTTTGATGAGGTCATCCGCAATGCCGGTACCTCCGTTAAGCTGTGTGCCAGGAGCATTTACCTGCAGGGGCTTTTGCTGATGGATACCGTACAGGCCGCTTCAAAGTTTCCTGGTGCCAGAGAATATTTTATCAAGCTTGACAACCTTTGCCAAAATTACGGCTTCACACGCCGCGATATCGCCTTTGGCTACATAAGGAAGAAGCAGGGTATCAGTACAATCATCTTCGGAGTGGATAATCTCGAACAGCTTAGGGAGAATCTCAGCGCCAGCCAGACAGAAATCCCAGACGAAGTATTTGAGGAAATAGCAGAACAATTTCAGGAAATCAGTGAGGAGATTATCTCTCCTATCAAATGGAACAAAGTATAAAAGATAACGTATCCACAAGCTTGAAATGCGATGCGCAGAAAAACCTGCTTTTCGCAAACTATTTTAGATGCCGCTATGCGGCATCTTGGAGGTAGTTATATGAGTAATATTATTGCAATTGTTCAGGCCAGAGTGGCTTCTTCCAGGCTTCCGGGCAAAATCCTGCTTCCGCTGATGGATAAGACGATGCTTGAGCAGGTCATTAACCGGATATTGCCGGTGGAGCTGATATCGCAGGTTGTTGTTGCTACTACGGAGCAAAAAACAGATGATATCATAGAAGCCTTCTGCAACGATAAAAGCATCCCCTGCTATCGCGGGAGCGAGAGTAATGTACTGGAGCGCTTTTATCTGTGTGCCAAAGAGTATCAGGCCGACATCATCGTCCGTGTGACCGCGGATGACCCGTTGAAGGACCCTGAAATCATAACCCGTGCAATACAGCTTTTTCTCGAGGGTGATTATGATTATGTAAGCAATACGCTTAAGCCCACCTTTCCTGAGGGGCTTGATATTGAGGTGTTTTCCTTTACGGCACTGGAGCGGGCTTATCAGGGGGCAGAGCTTTCTTCTGAGATGGAGCATGTAACCCCCTATCTTTATAAGCATCCTCAGGAGTTTCGCTTATGCAGCCTGTCCAATGAGCCGGATTTGTCCGGGCTGCGCTGGACGGTTGATACACCTGAGGATTATCTGTTTGTAACAAAAGTTTATAAGGAGCTTTATCAAAAGCCTAACGAAGTGTTCTTAACACAGGAAATTCTTGAATTGCTGGAGCAAAAGCCCGAATTAAAGGAGTTGAATGCAGGGCATACAAGAAATGAAGGCTATCTGGCTTCTCTAAAAAAAGAAGCCGTGGAACGTCTTCCCTTAAAGCAGCGTATTTATGGAAATGAATTAAAATATGTCAATGAGGTGCTTTCCACCCAATTTCGTGCTTCACAGGGAGCTGTCATGATGCAGCGGCTGGAGGAGGCCTTTGCAAAAAAAATAGGGACCCGGTATGCTATTGCCATGGTAAACGGTACCTGTACCCTGCATTCCATCCTGGAGGCCGCAGGCATCGGAGTGGGAGATGAGGTCATCGTTCCTCCTCTGACTATGTCCAGTACTACCTTTGCAGTGCTTTCTGCCAATGCGACCCCTGTCTATGCGGATGTTGACCCCAACACCTTTACCATAAGTCCCGTTTCAATCCTTCAAAGAATCACCCGAAAAACAAAAGCAATCATAACAGTAGCCTTATATGGACTATCTCCCGATATGGATGTCATCATGGAAATAGCCTCAGAATATAATCTATTAGTCATTGAAGACAACGCCCAGTGCCTTCTGGGTACCTATAAGGGAAGAAAGGTAGGAACTTTGGGTCACGCGGCAAGCTACAGCTTCCAAAGCTCCAAGCAGATCACCAGCGGAGAGGGTGGAATGGTAGTAACAGATTCCTTCCAGCTGGCCCAGGCAATCCGAAGAGTCAGTTCCCTTGGCTATGCGGACGTCGATGTAAAAAAAGCAAAGATAACAAAAGGGACCATTCAGGACCCCGCCTATTCCCGGCACGTCTCCATGGGTTTTAATTACCGTATGCCGGAGCTTTGCGCCGCAGTTGCTTTAGGGCAGCTTGAGAATGTGGATGCCCTGGTAAGCAAACGCATCAAGGCTGCAAAAATGTATGAGAAGGCGATGGAGGATACCAACTGGCTGCTGCCGCAGTTTGTCGGTGACAATCACGAGTGCACCTATTGGACCTATGCGGTGCGGCTATTGCATCCCCTCATTACCTGGAAGGAGTTTCGCGATAAATATGTTTCTCTTGGCGGGGATGGTATCTATGCGGCCTGGAAGCTGACCTATCTGGAGCCTGTGATGGCCGGAAGAAATTTGCTAAAGCGCGACAAATTTATTTCCCGTAAAAATCTTAAAAAATATAAGAAGGGGCTCTGTCCGATTGCCGAGGAGCTTCAGGGGCAGCTCCTCCAGTTTAAAACAAATTACTGGGATGAAGGAGCCTGTGTCCGACAGATTGAGGTCCTGAAAAAAACGATAGAATTTTTTGATGCCATGCTGAAGCTGCAATAAAAGTAAAAATAAAACCTGGAGGATTCATATGAAATCCGTCTTTATCACAGGAATTGCAGGTATGCTGGGCTCCAACCTGGCATATCTGTTAAGAAATAAATACCGGGTATCCGGAGTGGACCTACATCCGGTCAATATTCGGCGGGTTACCTGCAATGTCTTTTCTGCCCTTGAGCTGGACCAGATAAAGGAGCAGCTTATAAGAAACAGAGTGGATACCGTCATTCATTGTGCGGCTTTGGTTAATATGGATGAATGTGAGGTCCATCCTGAGTATGCCGAGCGCATTAACTATCTGCTAACCAAGGATTTAGCCGAAGTATGTGCAGCTCTTGGTATCCGTATGATTTATATTTCAACGGATGCCGTGTTCGATGGAAGATCGGATAGCCTGTACCGGGAAGAGGATATTCCGAATCCGGTCAGTGTCTATGGCAAGACGAAACGCAGGGCGGAGGAGGCTGTTCTTTCCATCGAAGGCAATCTGGTTGCAAGAACAAATATTTACGGCTTTAATTATCGGGAGAAGCAAAGCTTTGGAGAATGGATTCTTAACTCCTTAATCAGTAATATTGAGCTTAATATGTTTTATGACCTGTATTTTTCTCCGATTCTTGTAAATGAACTGGCAGAGCTCTTGGAACAGTGCATGGAACGGGAGTTATCCGGCTTATATCACGTCAGCAGCACCGGCTCCATCTCCAAATACGACATTGCCCTTGCCATTCAAAAGGAATTCGGCCTGGAGGGCTCCATTAACAAGGTATCTATGAGGCATTACCAGTTCAAGGCTCCCCGGACAAGGAACATGGGCTTAAGCAATGAAAAGCTTTACCGTGCCCTTGGGCTTCATATCAGAACCCCGCTGGAAGGGGTTACGGAATTTAAAAGGCTCTATGATACCGGCTATCCTGAGGTTCTGCGCAGCGGTATCTGACCGGTACACTGATACAACATACACTAAAATCTGTTCATAGTTTTGAGGATGACTTATGGCATTTTAATCATTATTTTGAGGAGGTGTCCCATGCTTACTATCGGTAACCGCAGTATTGGTCCAGAGGAGCCGCCTTATTTTATAGCGGATATTGCCTCTAACCATGACGGGGATATTGACCGTGCCTTCCGGCTGATTGAGCTTGCCAGGGAATGCGGTGCAGATGCTGCCAAATTCCAGAATTTTAAAGCTCCTACCATCGTAAGCCGCCAAGGCTTCGCCAGCCTGGGAACCATGCTTTCCCATCAGGCCTCCTGGAAGAAATCCGTCTACGAGGTCTACGAGGAGTGCAGTCTGGAGGAGGATTGGAGCCCGCGCCTTAAGGAAAAATGTGATGAGGTCGGCCTGGAATACATGACCAGCCCCTATGATTTTAATGCGGTAGACTATGTAGCCCCCTATGTAAATGCATATAAAATAGGCTCCGGTGATATTACCTGGCTTGAGATTCTGGAATATATAGCAGCTAAGAATAAACCGGTCCTGCTTGCCACCGGCGCCTCCTCCCTGGCGGATGTGCAGAGGGCGGCGGATACCATTCTAAAAAGAAATAACAAATTAGTTCTGATGCAATGCAATACCAATTATACCGCCAGTCCGGAGAATTACCGGTATGTCAATCTCAATGTGCTGAAAACCTACGCAGAGCTCTATCCCGGACTTATCCTTGGATTGTCCGACCATACCCCGGGGCATGCGACCGTACTTGGTGCCATCGCACTGGGTGCCAGGGTGATAGAGAAGCATTTTACCGATAACAACGACCGAAGCGGCCCCGACCACCAATTCTCCATGAATCCCTCCACCTGGAAGGAAATGATAGAGCATTCAAAAAGGCTCTTTTACTCCCTGGGGGACGGTATCAAACGGACCGAAGCCAACGAATGTGAGGCTGCCATAATCCAAAGGCGGTCCCTCTTTTTTACAAGGGATCTGGCGGCCGGCCGCCGGCTTACAGCCGGTGATTTATTTCCCCTCCGGCCGATCAAAGCGGATGCCATTCCTCCCTATGAGATTCACAAGCTCCTTGGCCGGATATTGAAAAGGGATGTTGCCAGAGACACCTGTATCACCTGGGAGGATGTTGAATGAAGCGGGGAAGGCTGGTCTATCTGTCCGCAGTTGAGCATGAGGATTTGCGTGTCTTAATGAAATGGCGAAATCTTGAAGCCTTTAAGAAGCATTTTCGGGAATATCGGGAACTTAATTCGGATTTACAGGAAAAATGGTACCAGAATAAGGTCTTAAATGATCCCTCCACAATTATGCTGTCCATACGAAGGGCCACGGATGACCTGCTCCTTGGCTGCTGCGGCTTATGCTATATCAACTGGCTCCACCGGCACGCCGACCTCTCCCTCTATATCGGATATCTGGAAAGCTATATCGATGAGGAAGGCTATGCTCTGGAAGGCTGCCGCCTGTTATTCGATTACGGCTTTTTCGAGCTTGGGCTGAATAAAGTTTGGACAGAAATATATGAATTTGACCAAAAGAAACGGAACCTGCTGGAAACCCTGGGCTTTCAGGTGGACGGAGTCCTTCGGGAAAACTATTATTATGAAGGCCGTTGGTGGAACTCCTATGTCATGTCCCTTCTGAAAAAAGAATATATCCCCGAAAGCAGTTTCCAGTAAACCCTTATGCTTATATATCTCTTATATTATTCTATCTGTGAGGTTAACCAGAAATGAAAATATTAATTACCGGAGCCAAGGGCTTTGTAGGCAGAAATCTGATTGCCGGACTTATCAGCCGGGGCTTTACCGACTTCTATGAATTTGATAAGGACAGCGAGGCCGATTTGCTTGACCTATACTGTAAAGATGCTGATTTTGTATTTCACCTGGCAGGCGTCAACCGCCCCGACAAAGAAGACATGTTCATGGAGGGTAATGCCGATTTTACCAAAACCCTGATCGAAACGCTGAAAAAAACGAGAAATCCCTGTCCCATCCTGTATTCCTCCTCCGTTCAAGCCGCACTTGATAATCCTTACGGGACCAGCAAAAGAGCGGGAGAGGCCGTCCTGCTTTCCTATGCGGAGGAGACCGGAGCAAAGGTCCTGATTTACAGGCTTCCCAACCTGTTCGGTAAATGGTGCCGGCCGGGTTATAACAGCGTTGTGGCGACCTTCTGCCATAACCTTGCCCGGGAACTGCCGATTACACTTCATAATCCGGATCATCTGTTAAGTCTGGTCCATATTGATGACCTGACCAGTGAGCTGCTGCTTGCGCTTGAGGAGAGGGATACCCGTAATAATGGTTTTTATGAGGTCTCCCCGGTGTATCAGATTACACTGAAGGAGCTGGCTGCTTTAATCCGTTCCTTCTGCGACTGCCGTACCGGTCTTACGCTTCCCGATATGTCTGATGCCTTTATACAGAAGCTCTACAGCACCTATCTGACCTACCTCCCGGAGGACAATTTAAGCTATCCGCTTAAAATGAATGAGGATCAAAGAGGCTCCTTTACGGAATTTTTGAAAAATCCGGAGCTTGGACAGCTTTCCGTTAATATCATAAAGCCCGGTATTACCAAGGGAAATCACTGGCACAATACAAAAAACGAAAAATTTCTGGTGGTCAGCGGCCGGGGCCGGATTCGGCTTCGCAAGCTTTTTACTCAGGAGGTTATTGAATATCCGGTCAGCGCAGCCAGGCTCACAATCGTTGAGATTCCCTCCGGTTATGTCCATAATATTGAAAATTTAAGCGATACGGAGCTGGTTATCGTCATATGGGCAAATGAGAGCTTTGATAAGAATAAACCGGATACCTATTTTATGGAGGTTTAGATGAAGCAGTTAAAGGTTATGACCGTCGTCGGAACACGCCCGGAGCTGATCCGTTTATCTGCGGTAATCGGTAAGCTGGAGCAAGCCGAGGTAATTGAGCATATTCTTGTACATACCGGACAAAATTATGACTTCGAGCTGAATGAGGTTTTCTTTCAGGAGCTTTGCATCAGGAGGCCGGATTATTATCTGGATGCGGCAACCGGCCAGCCCGCCGATACCATCGGTAATATATTAATCCGCATTGATCCTGTGCTTGAGAAGGAGAAGCCGGAGGCCATGCTGCTCCTTGGCGATACCAACAGCTGTCTGTGTGCAATTGCCGCCAAGAAAAGGCACATTCCCATCTTTCATATGGAGGCCGGAAACCGGTGCTTTGACCAGAGAGTTCCGGAAGAATCGAACCGAAAGCTCGTCGATCATATCGCGGACATCAATCTTCCCTACAGCAGTATTGCCAGGGACTATCTGCTTCGTGAGGGCATTGCGGCAGACCGGATTATAAAGACCGGAAGCCCCATGTATGAGGTGCTTCACAGGGCAGGAGAGGGGGTGGAGCGTTCCACAGTTCTTGACAGGCTTGGACTTAAGGAGGAAGAGTATTTCATTGTTTCCGCTCACCGGGAGGAAAACATTAACCTGGAAACAAACTTTCACGATTTTACCGAGAGCATCAATGAGGTGGCAAAGCATTATCATATGCCGGTGATTCTAAGTACACACCCCAGAACCAGAGCAAGGCTTGCAGACAGCGCCGTATCACTGCATCCCCTGGTACGGACCCTTAAGCCCTTCGGCTTTTATGATTACCTGAAGCTTCAGCAAAAGGCAAAGGCGGTTCTAAGCGACAGCGGTACCATCAGTGAGGAAGCATCCATCCTAAAATTCCGGGCCCTGAATATAAGACAGGCACATGAACGCATGGAAGCGATGGAAGAGGCCTGTGTCATTATGACCGGGCTTAAAAAGGAACGAATCCTGCAAGGACTTCAAGTCCTTGAGACACAACAGGAGAATACGCTCCGGCAGGTTGGGGATTATTCCATGCCCAATGTATCGGATAAGGTGCTGCGAATTCTCCTTTCCTATACGGATTATGTCAATCGGGTGGTCTGGGGAAAAGGATGACAATAATTTCTATTGGTCTTTATATTAAAAATGTAAGGTATCCATACAGAAGAGCTTAATTTATACTGGAGATGTCCACAATTTGTGGCAAAAAACGTTGGAGGAGAATATTCTATGAAAAAAAGCTTTGGTAAATTTTTAACCCTTCTTTCTGCGGCGGCGGTTTTGCTGCCTGCAATACAATTCACTGCATTCGCAAGTGAGACAGATACCGCTGCAACCCCTACACCGGCCGCCATAACAGATACTGCCCAGGTCACACCGGCTGCCTACGGCATCGAGGTTGCCCTGTATCTTATGGAGAGTAATAATGACTGGTCCTACGGCGATATTGATCCCACGGAATGGTCCGAGCCCAAAAGCGAATCCGTTTATATTACAGAGGATGGTACCTATACTCTGTCCTTAACCGATCTTGATATTCCTTCAGAAAATTTTATGCTCTGCTACCTCAAGGATGTGGCTGCATATCCGAAGGATACGGAGGTAACACATTCCAATGTGCCGGATGATTTGATGGTCATCACGGATGTATTTAAGGTAAACGGCTCTGTAAAAACAGTGAATGACAAGGTAAGAACCGGTCTAAAGAAAGGAATTTTTGATATTGCTTATCACAATAACTGGGATGAAAATGATAACTGTGTTGATTTCCTTCAAACCGTTAATTCTGTTGAAATCACCTTCACCGTAACCGGCATCACAGGAGAGCCCGGTGCAATCAAATACGAACCGACCCAGGCGCCGACGCCTACTGTTGCGGCAGCGGCCAATATCACAGATACTGCAGCGGCTCCGGCAAGCACAGCAGAAGAGGACAGTGCTTCCGGCAATCGTACCGGATTAATCATCGGAATTGTAATTGCCGTTATTGCTGTAGCCACCATTATTGTTATATTCCTCACCAGAAAGAAAAAATAAAAGCCAAAATCCAATATCATTTTATCAAGGATTACGTAATTGTATTGTAAAGGGCAGGCCGTAAAGCAAATCACGGTCTGCCCTTTCCTTTTATTTTACACAGGTATTTATAGAACGTTGTACTAAGCAGGTGGCGTTGGGTACAGTAAATAAGCCTTTGGAATATATTATTATGAGATAATATGATAAAACATGACAGCTTATCATGCAGGATATTATCTTAAGGAGGCTTACCGTTGAAATGGAATAAACATAGGGATATCCTGATCTTAATGGTGGATATCTTCATTTTGATTGCTGTCTGCTGCATCTTGTTTTTTATTCTTCCTGAAAACCGCAATACAGGAAGCTTTCCTATTAATATTTTTATTCCTCACCTGCTTTTATTGATTGTATGCGTGATCATGCCCCAGTACCTTTTTAAGAATTATAACCGGCTGTGGCGGTATGCGGAAAGCAAAGAATATTTACTTATGTTCTTCGGCGGCTTTATCGGATATTTGATTTTCCAGCTGTTTGATTTTCTTCTGTTTCGCAGCCATTTTCCGTTCCTGTTTACCCTTGCCTCCTGCTCACTTTCCCTCCTTGGCATGATTATGCTGCGGCTGGCCTACCGTCACCTGCAGGGCCCTAACCGGAGCCGGAGGGATAAAGGCCCTGAGGACAGCCGCAATACCATAAAGCTTGCAATTATCGGCGCCGGGGAAGCAGGAGTCAAGCTGTATGAAGAACTGTCAGGCAATCCCGACAGCAGCTACCAAACTCTGTACTTTATTGATGACGGTACCGATAAAATCGGAAAGCGCATCCGTGGCATACCAGTCAAAGGACCGATTTCAACGCTGGAGGAGCTTCTTATCTTAACACCGGTTCAGGAGGCTGTTATAACCCTCCCCGATATCCCTTTGCAAAAGCGGAAATTTATTCTGGACACCTGCTTAAAGCAAAAGTGCCGTGTACAGATTCTGCCGAATGCACTTGCGCTGCTTCAGGGCGGCAATGAAAAGAAGCTATGGAAGAATGTCCGAAATATCAACATAGAAGAGCTTTTGGGCAGAGAACCGATTACACTGGATAACAGGGAGGTAAAGCATTTTCTTCATAATAAGACGGTTATGGTCACCGGGGGAGGAGGCTCCATCGGCTCCGAGCTGTGCCGCCAGATAGCCAAGTCCCGGCCAAGGAAGCTGATTATCGTTGATATTTATGAGAATAATGCCTACGATATCCAACAGGAATTATTGCAGCTATACGGGGAAAAGCTTCGGTTAAAGGTGGAGATCGCCTCCGTCAGTGACAGGGATAAGATATTCCAGTTATTTAAAAGGCACCGCCCTCATATTGTATTCCATGCGGCTGCCCACAAGCATGTACCGTTAATGGAGGACTGCCCGGAGGAAGCCGTCCGCAACAATATCTTTGGAACCTATTATATGGTGCTTGCCTCCGAAGAGTATAAGGTGGAGAAATTCATCTTTATTTCTACTGACAAGGCTGTAAATCCCACAAATGTAATGGGTGCAAGCAAGCGTTTCTGTGAAATGATCTTACAAAGCAGGAAGAAAACCTGTACGACGGAGTTTGTAGCCGTCCGGTTCGGTAATGTCCTTGGCTCCAATGGCTCAGTTATTCCTTTGTTTAAAAAGCAGATCGCCCAGGGCGGACCTGTGACCATCACGGATAAGCGGATTGTACGCTTCTTTATGACGATATCCGAGGCAGTGCAGCTGGTGCTTCAGGCAGGCGCTATGGCAGGTAGCGGTGAAATTTATGTACTTGATATGGGAGAGCCTGTTAAAATCCTTGATCTCGCAGAAAATATCATACGCTTATCCGGATACATCCCATATACTGAAATACCTATTATCGAGGTCGGACTCAGGCCGGGGGAGAAGCTGTATGAGGAGCTGCTGATGAACAGCGATGAGCTGGTTGCTACGGCAAACCAGAAGATATTTATTGAACGCCAGGAAGAAATTTCAAAAAAAGAAATCAAGCGAAAAATGAAGCTGCTGACCGCTTCCCTGGAATCCAGCTCTTCGGAAGGAATCAGAAACACCTTAAAAAAGGTAGTTCCCACCTATCGTGCTCCGGAGGAAGTAAATTGCCTAAGACCCCCGGCAGACTATCCTGACAAAAATGGATAAGACGGATGCAAAGTACTTTCCGCATCCGTCTTTTTCAGTTGAGTATATTAAGATGACGAAGCAAAGAAAAAAAGCAGGCTGCCAAATCTGTGGCTGCCTGCTTTTTCTTATCTTCTGATCCAGAAGAACAGTCTTCTTATAAATCCGAGTATAACACCGTAAACAATACTAATCCAGATGCTTAATAAAGCGTAGATAATTGTAAAATGCAGACAGGTAAATTCAACCAACAGATCACTTACGGTGTACACATTCTTAATAAAGTACAAACCGGTAAGCATCGTAATGAAGGTAAGTAAATCCAGCACAAGTGCCACAAAAACATTTACCTCTGTTCTTAAACGTGCGGTAATGCTATAGGCCAGTGCTCCAATAATACCCGGAACTAATAATACTAGAAAATATCTAAAAAACTCGAAAGCCATATTGATTCCCCTTTATTATATTTCTATGTTATAAAATATGCTTGAGGGTCCTGTTTTGTTACTTATATTTCGACAATAAATATGTAAAATCATTCACGTTATCTTTATACATTTTAATACATTCTTGACGTTTCCCCATAGAAGTTTGATACCGTATTTATCGGTAAATAATTATAATAAGTATCATAGAAAATAAAACTGCAGTCAAAGGAGGAGAATTATGGAAGCTGTACTGGTTATCATGGCACTGATTGGGCTGGCGTTGCTGATCTGGCTGTTCTATGTTTTATTCAGAGGTGAAAATTTATGAGTCACATAATAATTCAGGAAGTTTTTTTTATCGTATTACTGGTTGCTTTATCCATACCGCTTGGCATTTATATCAATCATGTTATGATGGGCCGGAGGGTATTTCTAAGTAGTATATTAAGTCCGGTGGAGCGTATGATTTACCGTCTCATGGGGATTCGTGAAGAGGAAGAAATGGGGCCGGGGAAATATGCCCTGTCTGTGCTGCTCTTCAGCTTATTTGGTTTTCTTGTTGTATTCGGGGCAATGCTTTTGCAAAACCTTCTTCCATTTAATCCGGAAAAAATGGAGGCCACGAGCTGGCACCTCGCCTTTAATACCGCAATAAGCTTCATTACCAATACAAATTGGCAGGCCTATTCGGGAGAGGCCTCCTTATCCTATTTTACACAGAGCATAGCCCTAACGGTTCAGAATTTCGTATCGGCAGGTATCGGTATTGCGGTTTTATATGCATTAATCCGGGGCTTTACCGGAAAGCAGCAGAGAACTCTGGGGAATTTCTGGAGGGATTTAACGAGAGCTACCCTGTATATCCTGATTCCCCTGTCCCTGCTCCTGGCTGTTGCTTTAGTCTCCCAGGGTGTGGCTCAGACTCTTGGCGCTTACCGGGAAGTCACCACTCTGGAAGGCGGCACTACGCAGGTCATTCCTCTTGGTCCGGCAGCCAGCCAGATCGCAATTAAGCAGCTTGGGACCAACGGAGGCGGCTTCTTTGGTGCCAACTCGGCGTTTCCTCTGGAAAATCCCACTCCCCTTTCCAATCTGCTTGAGCTGCTGTCCATACTTCTGATCCCCGCTTCCCTGTGTATCTCCTTTGGTAAGGCAGTAAAGGATTCCAAGCAGGGACGCACAGTATATGCTGTAATGCTGATTATCTTTATATTCTCCCTTGCCGCTGTTACAGCCAGTGAACGGTTTACAGCAGCGTCCTATACCGGTGTAACAGCCACAGGTAATCTGGAAGGAAAGGAGATTATCCATGGAATCGGGACCTCCTCACTCTGGGGAACCGCAACTACCGCAGCCTCCAATGGCTCAGTCAATGCGATGCACGACAGCTTTACACCGCTGTCGGGATTAATATTTATGTTCTTGATGCAGATTGGCGAGGTCATATTCGGCGGTGTGGGAAGCGGACTGTATGGCATGCTGGCCTTTGTAATATTGACTGTATTCATCGCAGGACTCATGGTAGGACGTACCCCGGAATATCTCGGCAAGAAGATAGAGCCCTTTGATATGAAGATGGTCTGCCTGATTGTACTGACACCGCCCCTGCTTACCTTATTTGGTACGGCGGCGGCAGTTCTTAACCCCTCGGTTACCTCCTGGCTGACGAATTCCGGGGCCCACGGCTTTTCCGAGATACTCTATGCATTTTCTTCAATGGCGGGCAACAACGGAAGTGCCTTCGGCGGCTATAGTGCAAATAATGTATTTACCAATGTGCTCGGAGGCATCATTATGCTTCTGGTGCGTTATATTCCCCTCCTTGCCGCTATTTACCTTGCAGGCAATCTGGTTAAGAAAAAGCAGGTGGCAGCCAGCGAGGGAACGCTTTCCACCAGCAATGCCATGTTTACAGGGCTTTTACTGGCTGTCATTTTAATTATCGGTGCACTCAGCTTTCTGCCGTCCTTAGCCTTAGGACCGATCTCCGATTATTTTACTACCCGATAGAAGCGTAAATTGTGAACATAAATCCAAGTATCTTTCAGAATGGAGCTTTCCTATGAAAAATAATAATTCCAATCTATTAAATGACGCAATCAAGCAATCCTTCCTTAAGCTGTCCCCCCAGATACAGGTGAAAAATCCTGTGATGCTGGTGGTTTATATCGGGGCCCTGCTTACAACGGCTCTTTATCTGCTTTCCTTTGCAGGAATTCAGGATGAAACAGCCGGCTATACGCTGACAATTGCTCTGATTCTATGGTTTACCGTATTATTTGCCAACTTTGCGGAAGCAATAGCGCAGGGCCGGGGCCGTGCTCAGGCAGACAGCCTAAGAAGTGCCCGTAAGGACGTAAAGACAAGGAAGCTGAAATCTGCGGCCAATGTAAAGGATTATACCGAGGTATTATCGAGTACCTTAAAAAGGGGAGATATCGTCTATGTGGAGGCCGGTGAACAAATCCCCATGGACGGTGAGGTCCTGGAAGGAGCGGCTTCCGTGGATGAGAGTGCCATCACGGGAGAGTCGGCTCCGGTTATCCGTGAATCCGGCGGTGACCGGAGTGCCGTAACCGGAGGCACAACACTCGTCTCGGATTGGCTGATTATCGGTATAACCGCTGAAGCCGGCGAAAGCTTTCTTGACAAAATGATCGCAATGGTAGAGGGCGCCGCAAGAAAGAAGACGCCAAATGAAATTGCACTGCAAATTTTACTGGTTACCCTTACTATTATATTCCTGGTGGTTACGGCAACATTGCTTCCTTTTTCTTACTTCTCCAGCAAACAGGCAGGCTCAGGCTCTGCCATTTCAATAACGAATGTCATTGCCCTGCTGGTATGCCTGGCTCCCACCACCATAGGCGCATTATTATCCTCCATCGGTATCGCGGGTATGAGCCGGTTAAATCAGGCTAATGTTCTGGCAATGAGCGGCAGGGCGATTGAAGCGGCAGGAGATGTGGATGTTCTGCTGCTGGATAAAACAGGCACAATTACCCTGGGCAACCGCCAGGCCAGCGAATTTCTTCCCCTTGCCGGTGTTACGGAGCAGGAGCTTGCGGATGCCGCCCAGTTATCCTCCATTGCCGATGAGACCCCTGAGGGGAGAAGCATTGTAATACTGGCAAAGGAACGCTTCGGAATCCGTGGCAGAGACTTATCAAGCCTGGGAGCAGCCTTTGTCGGCTTCACTGCAAAGACTCGAATGAGCGGGGTTGATTTCCAGGGCAATGAAATCCGCAAGGGAGCGGCGGAGGCAGTAAAGGCCTTTGTAATGGAGAAGGGCGGAATATATCCTGAGGAATGTACGAGACTGGTACAAAAGGTAGCCGGAGAGGGAGGAACCCCTCTTGTGGTAGCAAAAAATAATACGGTTATGGGAATTATCTATTTAAAGGATATCGTAAAAAACGGTGTTAAGGAGCGTTTTGAGGACCTTCGCAAAATGGGTATCAAAACTATTATGATAACGGGGGATAATCCAATGACTGCGGCTGCTATCGCGGCGGAAGCAGGCGTGGATGATTTCCTGGCAGAGGCAACACCGGAAGCAAAGCTGGCACTGATCAGGGAATATCAGTCCAAGGGCCATCTTGTGGCAATGACCGGCGACGGTACCAATGACGCTCCCGCACTTGCCCAGGCAGATGTGGCGGTTGCCATGAACACCGGCACACAAGCCGCCAAGGAGGCTGGCAATATGGTAGACCTCGACTCCAGCCCGACCAAGCTCATCGATATTGTCCGCATTGGAAAGCAGCTACTGATGACCAGGGGCGCCCTGACTACCTTCAGCGTGGCAAACGATATCGCAAAATATTTCGCTATCATTCCGGTTCTGTTCTTCGGTATCTATCCGCAGCTTACCGTACTGAATTTCATGGGTCTGACCAGCACAAAAAGTGCTATCCTGTCAGCAATTATCTATAATGCTTTGATTATCATAGCCCTGATACCTCTGGCGCTTAAGGGCGTAAAATACCATGAGATGTCCGCCGGAAAGCTGCTTTCGCGAAATATGCTGATCTACGGCTTAGGCGGAATTATTGCCCCCTTTATTGCAATTAAGGGAATTGATATCGTATTGACAATAAGCGGTGTTGCCTAAGGCTGTACCAGGCAGCACAGAAATGAGGTTGATTATGAGAAATATAGTAAAAGAGCTCCGGCCCGCCTTTATAAGCTTTCTGATCTTGACAATCCTCTGCGGAGTAATTTATACGGGAGTGGTAACCGGTATCGCACAGCTGTTCTTTCCTGATCAGGCAAATGGAAGCATGCTCCGTATTACTTTGGCAGACGGAACCATCAAGGAATATGGCAGTGAATTATTAGGCCAGGAATTTACCGATGCAAAATATCTGATCGGAAGGCCGATGGGTACCACCAATCTTTCCCCCATCAGCGGGGAAGCTAAGGTAAAGGTTCAGGAGCGGATTGATTTTTTGAAAAGCCTTGATCCTGAAAACACCGCAGATATTCCTTCCGATCTGGTAACTGCTTCCGGAAGCGGTGTTGACCCGAATATATCCCCAGAGGCGGCAAAGTATCAGGTAGCACGAATCGCAAGAGTCCGTAATATCAGCGAGGCTGAGGTCCGGTCAATCATAGAAAAATACACTACAGGAAGTCTCCTGGGCTTCTGGGGTGAGCCAGCGGTAAATGTCCTGAAGGTTAATCTGGCACTTGACAAAATATTGTAAAGCAGGGTTTTCGTTAAAAGAATGCTATGATATGCAGGAGGAGAGGGTATGAATTTAAGTGAGGATTACAGGCCAAATCCCGATTTTATTTTAAATAATCTGCGGGAGACTGAGGATTACCGGGGGCGTCTGAAAATATTCCTCGGCTATGCTGCAGGGGTAGGGAAAACCTATGCCATGCTGGATGAGGCAAGGGAACTTAAGCAAAATGGAATCGATGTTCTTGTCGGCTATGTCGAGCCCCATACCCGCCCGGAAACCATGCAGCTGCTTGAGGGATTACCCGTGCTTGCGCCAAAGGTATATCCCTATAAGAATATACAGTTGAAGGAATTTGATCTTGATGCTGCGCTTGCCGGAAAGCCGGAGCTGATCCTGGTGGATGAACTAGCTCATACCAATGCAGAGGGTGTCCGTAACAAAAAGCGTTATCAGGATGTTGAGGAGCTGCTGAACGCCGGAATTAATGTCTATACTACGGTAAATGTGCAGCACATCGAGAGCCTGAATGATGTCATACAGAATATTGCGAAAATATCCGTGCGGGAAACTATACCGGATTATATTATCGATCTTGCCGATAAGATCAAGCTGATCGATATCGAGCCTGATGAGCTGCTCCACCGCCTTGAGGAAGGTAAGATATACCTCCCGGACAGGGCAAGGACCGCTTTGAACAATTTCTTCACCAGGGAGAATCTGCGTTTACTGCGCGAGATTGCCATGCGTAAGGCAATGGAGCGTATCAGCTATGTGAAGCAAAGCCAGAATACCATGGCCTCACGAATGTCCAGCATAAAGCTGCTTGTCTGTATCAGCAGTTCCCCTTCCTCCGCAAAATGTATCCGCTGGACAGCAAGAACCGCGGAAACCCAGCATGTGCCCTGGGTAGCTGTCTATGTGGAAAAATCGGAAAATAACAGCTTAAGCGAGCTGCAAAAAAAAGAGCTGCAGGCTAACCTTGAGCTGGCAGAGCGTCTGGGGGCCGAGGTCGTTACATTGAATGGCGAGGACATAGCCAATGTAGTGGCAGAATACTCCCGGCTTGCCGGTATCACCAATATCACCATAGGAAAGGGCCGGAATAAAAAATCCTTACGGAATTTATTTGAACCCGATCTGGAGGATAAGCTGATCAGCCTGCTTCCCTCCGTTGAAATCCACATTATTCCAGGGAGTACCGCGAAGAAAAACTTCTCCCGAACAAAGAAAAAGATACCCCTGTCAAATAATTTTTCCTTCTCCTGGGGCGATTTACTGAAAACTCTGGGAGTACTGGCTGTGGCAACTCCGCTTTGCTTTGTTCTTCGTTACCTTAATGTAGCCAACCAGAACATGATCCTGGTATATATTCTGTCCGTGCTGATGATATCCAGAATAACCACCGGATATTTTTACGGAATTACGGCCTCCATATTAAGCGTCCTTACCTTTAACTTCTTTTTTACTGTGCCGTATTTTTCTTTAACAGCTGTTGATCCGGGCTATCCGGTTACCTTCCTGATTATGCTGATTGTGGCCCTGATAACCTCTGCCTCCACCGTTCGGATCAAAACCGAGGCACGCTTTGCCGTGGAACGGGAGCACAGGACAGAGGTTTTATATGAGATTAACAAAAAGCTTCTGATTACCAGAGGACTGGAGAATATCATAGCTCTGACCAATGGTTACATCGCGAAGCTCTTTGAGCGTTCCGTAATCATCTATGACCAGGACCCGGGAAATGGAGCTGTGGGAACCTTGCTGGAATATCCCTCCGACCAGAAGGCCTCCTTCCTGATTACTGAGGATGAACGCGCCGTTGCCCACTGGGTATTTGTCAATCAGAAGCGGGCAGGTGCCGGAACGGATACCTTAATGGGTGCCGGCGCCTTCTACATGCCGGTGATTTCCCAGGGTAAGGTTCTGGGAGTAATCGGATTATCCTGTGCAACCGGCCTGTTAAATCAATATCAGAGATCATTTTTAAGAAAAATCGCTTCCCAGGTTGCAATGGCCCTGGAACGCCAGTACCTGTCGGATGAACAGCGACATATCCTGATTGAAGCCGAGAAGGAGAAGATGAGAAGCAACCTGCTTCGTGCAATCTCCCATGATCTTCGTACTCCGCTGACCTCAATCCTCGGGGCAAGCACTACGCTTTTAAATAGCGGTGAGTCCTTTGACAAAGCCACAGAAAATAAACTTCTGTCCAATATCATCGAGGATTCCCAATGGCTGATACGCATGGTTGAGAATCTGTTATCCGTTACACGGATTAATGAGGGAACCACCACAGTAACAAAATCCCTGGAAGCCGTGGAGGAGATTGTAGCCGAGGCTGTTGACCGGATCAGGCAAAGATTTGGCAGCCGTAAAATTACGGTACGGGTACCAGAGGAGTTATTAATGGTTCCAATGGATGGTACCTTAATCGAACAGGTTTTAATCAATCTGATAGAGAATGCAGTGAAGCATTCTGCTGATACTACAGCAGTAGAAGTCGAGGTGAAAAAGCAGGAGGCCTGGGCTGTCTTTGAGGTAAATGACCATGGAGAGGGCATTGACCAAGAGGAGCTGCCTTATCTGTTTGACGGATATATCAGCAATGAAAAACGCAGCTCCGATTCCTCCAGAGGAATGGGAATTGGACTGTCCATCTGCATGTCCATCATTAAAGCACATAATGGTAAAATGGAGGCCATAAATAAAACAGAGGGCGGAGCAGTATTCCGGTTTATGCTTCCGCTAAGCGGGGAGGATAGCGAGCATGAGTAATAAACCACTTATATTAATTGTTGATGATGAAGAAAGTATCTGTAATTTTTTGTCCGTTTTATTAATTACAAACGGCTTTCATGTTATAAAAACGGAGAATGGTCCAGAGGCCATTAAAGCAGCCTCCAATAAATGTCCTGATCTGATTCTGCTTGATCTTGGACTTCCGGAAATGGACGGTATCGAAGTTTTAAAAACCATCCGGATGTGGTCGGAGATTCCGGTTATCGTGGTTTCCGCACGCGGCAACGAACGGGAAAAGGTTCTGGCACTGGATTGCGGTGCCGATGATTATATCACAAAGCCCTTTGGAACGGACGAATTACTGGCGAGAATGCGTACCGCATTAAGACACAGTAACAATAAGCCTGCGAATTCCACAAATCAGGAAGAGAAGAAGGTAGTCGGTGAGCTTGAGATTAACTATGAAAAAAGAATCGTCCTGCTGGCCGGAAAGGAAATACATTTTACTCCGATTGAATATAAAATTGTGGTTTTACTGTCACAGCACATCGGAAAGGTACTGACCCATGATTATATCCTGAAGCAAATCTGGGGACCTTATTCCGAGGAAATCCATGTGCTGCGGGTCAATATGGCCAATATCAGAAGAAAGCTCGAGGTCAATCCGGCAGAACCAAAATACATTCTTACCGAGGTTGGTATCGGCTACCGCATGAAGGAGGAAATTACATAAACCGAAATACTGCCAGGATAATCAGCAGGATACCACTTAGCCAGGATAAACGGAAGGGTGCCTTATCACTTATTTTATATCCGATAAATTCACCGGATTTAATCGCAAGCATACTAAGCAGAACGGAGGCCAGAATAGCGGCCGGGACATTGACATTGCCAAGTGCTGCACCAACACCGGCTGCCAGACTGTCAAAGGACAGGGCAATTGCCAGGGAAGAGGCCTCCCTGGGGGACAGTGTCTTGGACTGGTCAATATCCGCATCCTTGGGATTAGCATAAATATTAAGTATGAATTGAAGGTCAAACAGGTTAAATTTGATCTCTTTGTTTATATTGGTATTTTTGTTGATTACGGATTTAATAATATTATCAAGCAATCTGGCACAACCCAAAAACAATAGGATCAAAAAAGAGATTACCTTCAGCAGTTCCTGCGGTATGTATGGCTTTAGAAAGGCTCCGATGAAAAGAGAGATGCCCAGTACCCCTGTACATATGGCCGTGATTACCAATGCCGATAAGATTGGTATTTTAATTTTATTGCTTCCATAAGCCAGGCTTGCAATTAAGGCATCGGTTGACAGCGCCGTCACAAATAAAGCTGATTCAAAAATTGTAAATAATAAATGCTCCATAGCTACATAACCTTAATTATCTATTTCACATCATATTATGACATTGGTTTGTTCATAGTTACCGGATTGACAGCAAGAATTCCATAATTTATATTGAACGTACGTTCTGCATATGGTATAATTGGAAGATATAAGAAAGTTAATTCTAATTTACAGAATGGAGCTATCTATGACTTCTAATTCCCTGGAACAATTTCATCCATATACCGCAGAATGGTTTACAAATACCCTGGGACAGCCCACTGCAGTTCAGCAGGAGGCTTGGCCGGCAATCGCAGCCGGCAAGGATACGCTGGTGTCCGCACCCACCGGTACCGGTAAGACACTTTCCGCCTTTCTGGTATTCATTGACCAACTGATGGAGCAGGCCAGAAGCGGAGCTCTAAAGCAGGAGCTATATCTGATCTATGTCTCACCGCTCAAATCCCTTGCGGGTGATATCAGGGAAAACCTGCGCCGTCCTCTGGAAGGAATTATGGAGATAGAAATGGAGATAGAAATGGAGATAGAAGCAAAGGCAGACCCTTCCAGTACGGCAAGCAGGGAAGCCGCTGTAAATCCTGAGTCTTTCTCCCATAATAAAAAGGAGCTTATCATCGGTATCCGTACCGGTGACACCCCCCAACGAGACCGAACCCGGATGATTAAAACTCCCCCGCATATCCTGATTATTACTCCGGAATCCCTTTATCTTATGCTGACCAGCAAATCCGGACGAACAATTCTCCATACAGCACGCGCCATCATAATCGATGAGCTTCACGCCCTGATTGATTCCAAACGAGGTGCCCATCTGATGCTGTCCATTGCAAGGCTTGACAAGCTGTGCAAGCAGCCCCTTCAGCGTATCGGACTGTCTGCAACCATCGAGCCCTTAAGTCTTGCCGCCCATTATCTTTCTCCCGATCCGGTTACAATTGTTGCACCCAGGATGCAAAAGGAAATTAAGATAGAGGTTACAAGCCCCCTGTCCGAGCAAAGGGTTATGATGAGAGAGCCGGTATGGCAGGAGCTTGCCAAAATGGTATATTCCTATTGTGAGGGGACACGCAGCGCAATTGCCTTTGTAGAAGGACGGGCCTATGCGGAGAAGCTGGCTTACTTTATTAATGAGCTGGGCGGAGAGGGCTTTGCAAGAACTCATCATGGAAGCTTATCCAAGGAGCAGCGGTTTGAGGTTGAGCATTCCCTGCGCAGCGGAACCTTAAAGCTTCTCTGTGCCACCTCCTCAATGGAGCTTGGAATTGACGTGGGAGATATCGACCAGGTATTTCAGATCGGCTGTCCACGTTCCATCTCCAGTACCATGCAGCGGTTAGGACGCGCCGGCCATAATCCGGGGCGCGTAAGTGTCATGCATATGTTCCCGCGGGAAGCAGTGGAGGGCTTATACTGCGGGCTTACCGCCCAGGCGGCACGAACGGGCGGTATTGAGTATTCCCACCCGCCCAGATTGTGCTTTGATATTCTCGCACAGCATCTTGTTTCCATGGCAAATGGTGACGGTTATCAGGTGGATGAGGTAATGGAGCTTCTCCCCCGTGCCTATCCCTTCCGTGAAGTAACAAAGGAGGATGTCCGGGAAATTCTCTGTATGCTGGCAGGAGATTATGAGCATGAGCGCGATATCCCCGTCCGTCCGAGAATCCTTTACGACCGTATCCATGACCAAATCCTGGGGGATGTCTACAGTCGTATGCTTGCCGTAAGTGCCGGCGGAACCATTCCGGACAGAGGCTTATATGCGGCAAAGACGGAGAGCGGTGTCAAGCTTGGGGAGTTGGACGAGGAATTTGTTTACGAGACCAGAATCGGTGACCGGTTTCTGCTTGGCACCTTTGCGTGGCAAATCGTCAATATATTAAAGGATACAGTCATTGTTACCCAGACCCATACGGCAGGAGCCAGACTTCCCTTCTGGCACGGTGATATAAAGGGGCGCAGCCTTCGTACAGGCCTTTTCTTCGGTGAAATCTTTCGCAGGATTTCCGCCTGCGCCGAAACCGGTACACTTATGAAGGAGCTGGGAGGGCTCGGACTGGATGAAACTGCGGCAAAGAGCGCGCTGGAATTCTTAAAACGGCAGCTTGAAAGTACCGGAATATTACCGGATGACCGTACGATATTAGTCGAACATTTTAAGGATGAGAATAACAATTATCAGATGATGGTGCATTCCATCTTCGGACGCCAGGTAAACGAACCGTTTTCTCTGCTTGTCAGGGAAGTGGCAAACCGTTATACGGAGGCTACGATCAACTGTGTAACGACTGATGACGGCTTTCTGTTATTTCCCTATGACGGCAACCCTCTGCCAGAGGGACTGCTTAGGCAGGTTACGCCTGCAAGCGCCAGACAAATTGTCAGCGCATTGCTTCCTGTCACTCCTATATTCAACATGAACTTCCGTTATAATAGTGCGCGGGCGCTTTTGATGGGAATACGCAACAATAAACGGCAGCCCTTATGGATTCAGCGGATGAAAAGTGCCGAGCTGTTATCTTCGCTTATGAAACAGGAGAAGCATCCGATCATCCGGGAAACAAAAAGAGAATGTCTGGAGGATTTCTGGGATCTGTCGGGTGTAGAAGCAATTCTAAGCAGAATACAGTCCGGTGATATTCAGATTTATGAGATGTATCTGGATACCCCCTCACCCATGTCACTGCCCTTAAGACGCCAGACTGAGGCCTCCATGATGTATGATTATGCACCGACCCCGATTAACATTCATCTATCGGCGGCACAGGCTTTAAAGGAGGTTCAGGGGCTTAAGCCGGAACCGGAATATCTGGCACATATATCGCAGCGGAGTAAGCTTCCCGGGGACGAGCAGCAGCTCCATTCCCTGCTTATGATAGAAGGAGACCTGATTGCGGGAGAGCTTGACGTACCGATCGAATGGCTGGAGTCCCTTGCAAGAAAGGAACGGGCAAAATATATTGAGCCGGGCCTTTGGATTGCCGCCGAACAGGAACAGGAATATAAAGATGCTCTGGAAATCGGTGATCTTAAGGCCAGATCACGCCTGGTACAGCGTTTATTAAGATACCGCGGTGCCAAGTCCCTTGAAGAGGTGGGAGAGCGCTACCTGTGGGCGGATGATGAGGCGTTACAAATATTTACCCTGCTTTGTACACAGGGAAATGCCGTAGAACAGGATAATTTATATTATCATAGTGAGCTCTATGACCGTGCCAGGCAGGAAACCATCAAGCACCGCCGCAGGCAGGTAATGACGCAGCCAGCTGAACGGTATGCTGCCTTGCTTGCCGGCCGGCTGCATATCGCTGCTCCCTCCAAAGAGCAGCTGGATGCTGCATTGAAAACACTTTGTGACCAGCCATATTCGGTACAAATGTGGGAGAATATCCTGCTTCCCGCACGTATAAATAATTACCGTCCGGAGCTCATGGACACCCTGCTTTCAGGCGGAGCTTACTTCTGGAGGCTCAATCCCGACCAAAGTCTTAGCTTTCACCAATCCGGGGACATCGATTGGGAAGCTGATTTGAACGGGGTATTGGATACTCTGGAGGGAAACGAGCGGATTCTATTCGATGCCCTGTTAAAGCGCGGAGCCAGTTTTATGCAAAGACTGAACGGACTTACCGAGGGCTCCCCCTATGAAATCTTGCTCAGCCTTTCCGAAAAGGGAATGGTCAATGCGGACAGCTTCATTCCTGTGAGACAGTGGCTTGACCGGGACAAGCTAAATAAGGGAACCACCAGACAGCGGATCAATGCCCGTACAAAGCTGTTTTCAACCGGACGGTGGGAGGTAATCCATCCACTGGCCTCCCTGACTGTGGAGCAGCAGTTGGACCGTAATTTTGACAGAGCCGTCATCCTATGCCGTGAAACCATTCAGGGAATATCCTGGGGTATGGCGCTGGAAACTCTGCGCATTTGGGAATATACCGGGCGCGTACGACGCGGATATTTTATTGAAGGCCTTTCCGGTATCCAGTTTATCAGAGATAAGGATTATGCAGGAGCCATGCTTACTCTGGAGCAGCCCCGTGACCAGCTTCTATGGCTGAATGCCGTTGATCCGGCACAGCCCTGGGGAAAATGTCTGCCTCATAGAAAGGACAGAGCCTTTCTTAATGTGCCCGGAACCCTGGTAGCTCTGCATACCGGCATTCCTGTCGCAGTTTTTGAGCGGCAGGGGAAGCTGCTGAGGGTATTTGATCCTGATTACCTAAGCGAGGCGCTTCAAACCTTCGCACAGGATTATGCGAGACGCCGGATTTATTCCACCCAAAACCGTGTTGCAGTAAAAGAGTATCCCAAGGAAGCACAGGAGGCCCTGGCCGGTGCAGGCTTTATCCATGAGCTGCAGGATTATGTTATATACAGGTCTTATCAATGATATGGCCGGCAAAGAAAGGTATGTCATAGTTTTATAAACAAAATTGAGCAGCGCAGAAATGAGGGGAAAGTTTGAAAGTGCCTTTCAAACTATTTATTGGTGTATATCACAAGCCTGCTTGTGATATACGGAAGGGAGTAACAATGAAAAGACTTGATTTTATCTGTGAAGAATGGCATCCGGACGAAAATACTCTGCTTAGGTCCGCTACCAGACTTTTGCTGAAGGATTACTCGGGAACAGAGCAGGATTGCTGGCATCTGCGCGGAAGGGGCTGGAAATGGATCACCTTAAGGCATATCTATCCGAAGCTGACCGCCGGTGTGGAATATGAATTATCCTTTTGGGGCAAAATCGATTATTATGACAAATCGACAGGTGCTCAATGCTACATTGACCTGTTTGAAATTAGCCGCTGGGAACAACACAAATCCTATGAAATTACACCTAATTGTGCAAATGCCGAATTAATATCCGGCAACTGGGTTTTATATAAATTCCGGTTTACACCGGAATGTGACTCTGACTTTGTTGCCCAGATTATCTCATTTGAGTCAAATATTGCATTAATGCAGGCTTCTTCGGAGGATGAAACGGCAAAAGAGGTTCTTCCTGTGGTTCAAAGCGGCAACAAGCTTCCCTTTTATATTAATCAGGAGATTCCCTTTCGGGAATACAGCTCCCTGGAGCAAAGAATCGTTAAATATTATCAGGATTTACTGGCCCCCTATTATCCTTGTAAAGATATCCCGGAGGAAAGCCAGAAGGAGTATTACAGCTTTATTCAGGAACTGTATGATAAATTATTTACTGAGCCGGAAGGCTTTTTCTCCCGGCTTTACGAGGATGATGCCCATCCGAACCGTTTCAATAATGCCTCTTACAAAAAGCCGGAATTAAAAAGGCATATGAAGGGAGATCAGGCAAAAATCGAGGAATTGTTTCTTCTTCTGATCGATATCGGTAAAACCGGAGGTAAAAAAGACGGACAGTTAGGAATAAGCTCCGATATGACCAAAAAGCAGGAAAGGCTCCTTGCCTATATGGGATTTACCGTTGCTGAAGGTTTCGTTCATCATAATAAATACAAGGATATCGGAGAAGCAATTATTTATCTCGCAGGAAAAGAAAAAAATCTCTGGTCCATGATGTATTGCTGGTTCGAGGATACCTATCCTTATCTCGAGAAAACCTATGCAAAGCATTATAACCATGAGCAATATGAACGTCTGACCGGATGGCTTCAAGAACACGGCTACCAAAGCAGTGTGGGCTCCTGCAGCGGAGTGACCCTGGATTATTATAAATGCAGCGCCAAAGAAGAAAAGCTTCTGGGCTATGCAATTCATGGCGACAAATTTCATTACGGTTTTACCTTTGAATTCCGGGCCGATGCAAGAGTCATGCAGCACTGCGAGTTAAGAATTATCCGCTTTGCCGATATATTGAATACCTATGATACCTTATCCGATCAAACCAGGACGCTGGTTAAGCAAAGAACCAAGCGTTGTGATTTCTGCCGTTATTGTATTCAGACGGACAAAACCGGAAAACGTCCCCTGGCTGCGATAATTATGGAGGACGGCACCGGCTTTTGTCCTTATTATCCGGGATTTAACTATGTCTTTGAACAGTTAAACGAGCTGGAGGTCGATTGGATTATAGCCTTTTTAATTGACATGGAAAAGGTTATTCTCGCGGAAGAAAAACCGGCTGTTTCATAATATGATCTGATGGTTCTTATCCGCCGTTAACGTATAACCCATGAAAAAAGAGAGATATTATTACATATAATAATAGTTAATATGAACTTCAGGATCAAGGATGTGTTTTGATGCATCTGCTTTAGATACCAGGCAGACGGAACAGAATAGGTATAAAAATTCGAAGATAGGATTGGTAGATATATGAGAGCTTATGAACGTCTGATACATTATACACAATTTGCAACCGGCTCGATCAGTGACAGCACCTCCTGTCCAAGCTCGCCGGAACAGCTTGATTTTGCCAAAGCCCTGGCCGAGGAAATGAAGGGCCTTGGTATTACAGACATCAGTATTGATGAGAACGGTTACGTGTTCGGAACCATTGAGGCCAATATCGAAAACTGGAAGGGAACCATAATTGGTTTTCTGGCACATATGGATGTGGTGAGGGATGTTCCATTTACCAATATTAAGACTAATATCATAAAGAATTATAATGGAGATGATATTGTTTTAAATGCCGATAAAAATATCGTCTTAAGTGCAAAGGAATATGATACGCTTAATTCCTATATAGGCTCTGATCTTCTGGTAACCGACGGAACCACCCTGCTTGGTGCCGACGACAAGGCAGGCATTGCAGAAATTCTTACGATGGCAGAGATATTGCACCAAAAGCCGGAAATTAAGCATGGAAAGCTAAGAATCGGCTTTACACCGGACGAAGAAATCGGAAGAGGTGCCGATTTGTTTGATGTAAAAGGCTTTGGGGCGGCTTTCGCCTACACTGTGGATGGCGCAGCTTTAGAGGAAGTGGAATATGAAACCTTTAATGCGGCCTCGGCAAATATCATAATCAACGGAAGCAATATTCACCCTGGTGAGGCAAAGGGCAAGATGAAGAATGCCATACTGATGGCCATGGAATTCAATTCTCTGCTTCCCGAGGGAGAAAAACCGGTGGATACCGATGGCTATGAGGGCTTTTATCATCTGGACCATTTTGAAGGTAATGTTGATAAAGTGGACTTACGATATCTTCTTAGAGATCATGACCGCAATAAACTGGAAGAAAGAAAGGATAAAATAAAAGAAGCTGCAAGTAAGGTGAATGACAAATACGGCGTTAATACGGTGGAGCTTGATATCCGTGACAGCTATTACAATATGGCTGAGCAGATCAAACCTCATTGGCATCTGATTGAAACCGCTTACGAAGCAATCCGGGAACTTGATAAAGAACCCTACAGCAAGCCAGTGCGCGGAGGAACCGACGGTTCCAGATTATCCTTCATGGGCTTGCCCTGTCCCAATCTTGGCACCGGCAGCCACAACCATCATGGCAAAAAGGAATATGCCTGTATTCAGGCAATGGATCAATGTGTAGAGGTATTAATAAAAATTGCAGAGAAATATGGCAGAAGAGTATAAGCATCCTTCAGATTTAACCTTACGTTCACTTATTAAAGCACGCCTAAAAAAGAGAAATGATTTTATGGGTTTATGGGCAAGGTCTTATTTTTTATAATAGTATTTATTCGTATTAGCATTAAAAACCTGATAGGTTTTGTTAATCCTGATGAACCTTTCTTTTACACTAATCAGCTTATTTTTTAGCATCAGTGTGATATCCTTACTACTTACCTCATTATATGTGATTGCATACTGGCTACCGGTACCGGTATTTTTCCAGGGCATAATCTGAATCGGCCTTGAAACCTTTTGAAAGGTATTGTCCGTAATAACCGGATGAAGGATGCCACTGGCCAGAATAGCTCGCTTATTGTCACCGCCATTCGCAACCAGTTCTATATAATTTCCTTTCACAATGGGATTTTCCCAATTAAGAATACGGATTGCATCGGAATCAGTATTATAAATATAATTATCTAATATCTGTATGTTCTCATGATATTTATTTTCGGTATATTTATGTGTCCCAATTGCCCGCTCCAAATCACGAAACGTATTGTTCTGTATTAAGATATCCTTGTTAGGAGTACAGTCATAATTCGTCCATACCGCATGAAAGCCGCCGGTACTAAGATCGGGTGTATCAAGATTAATCGCCTCTTTGCTCCCGGTGGAAGAGGACTTATGATAACGAAAGATATTATTTTCAATCGTTACATTTTGGGAAGCATCCAGCTCAATAAAATGACCGCCCTTCATTTTCAAAAACGTAATTCCTGATATGTTTATATTTGTATTGTGGCCCATCATAATGCCAATACTGTCCGTAACATAATTAAGATCAATGACAGCCGTACCATAGCCAAGAATATTAATATTAGTTTCTCCACTATAGCCGCCATAAGCCCCGGCCTCTGAAGCCTTGGACGGAGCAGCCAATTGAAATATGGATTTTGAGCTTTTTAAACTGGTAGTTCCTGTTTCCGCAGTTTTTTTAATAATAACCCCATCCTCCAGGATTATTGTAACATTGGAAGGTATGTAAAGGGTGTTCGTGATTTTATAGGTTCCTTCCGACAACCGGAGCGTTCCTCCGTCCTCCTGTTCTAAACGCTCAAGATAGGAGCGCAGTAGATAGTATTGTCTGGTATAGCTGTTATAGGTACTGTATTTCGTATATTTTATATTAACAGGCAGAGAATCCGGTTTTATCGTATAATCTTCCTGCTTTACCTCCTGTGCCAGGGGATGGTCCTGATTCTGTGGCAGCATAACAACTGCCAATAAGATAATTATACATATTGCGACTGTCTTTTTATTCATATCCATTGCGTGAAAGTGATTTTTTCTTCACTTTTTCTCCATTCTATGCTTATATAGTGTCTTATTACGCGGCTAATAGAATTATTTATTATCAGCTTTCTACTAAAATTATATCGTATAAACAGATGAATTAATACGATAAAATCTACCAATTATACTCCCTGAGTCAGAGGAAAGGATTCTCAGACGCATGTTATTTCAACATAAAGCTTAATGATTTAATTTTATAATATATAATAATAGAAGATTATGGGATGGAAAAGGATGGTATAATTTTTAGATTTATGTTAAAATACAAAAAGCAAATGCAGTATTTGACAAATACATAATAAGTATTGCAAAATGGAAGTCGCTAATAAAGTAATCAGGTAACAGATTTGCGATTTATGGAAGGAGAAATATGAAGGAAATTATTGCGGTTATTATAATTTTTGGTTGTTTTGGTGGAGTAGTTAATTATTTTATGAAAGATGAAAATGAATTAAATATTTATAAGTTTTTTAGATCTGTATTTATAGGATTAGCTGCAGCTTTTTTAGTTCCGCTATTCTTGAATATGATATCAAGTAATCTTATTGCAGAGATCGATATTAAAAAGAGTAATTTACTGATTTTTGCAGGTTTTTGTTTAATTGCTTCAATTTCTTCCAAAGCATTTATTGATTCAGTATCTAAAAAAATCATAAATGAACTAAATAATAAAATAAAAGATATAAATGAAGAAGTAAAACCAATTATAGAAAAAGAAACTGAAACGGATGAACCACACAAAAAAGAACTAGGAAACGCAGAAAATACATCAACGATTTTGTTTAATCCCAACGATTCCAAGAGGGTAAAATTACTAAGAACTCTATATAATGGAAAATATACATATCGTTCTTTGAATGGTATAATTTCAGATCTAAACATGAATTCCATAGTTGTTAATAAGATTTTAAATCATTTAATATCAAATGATTATGTTGCACAGATAACTGGTAAAAATGGAATGAGGTTTTATATAACAAGTAAAGGTAGAGAATTCATTAACAAATATGACACTGACGATAATAATAATACCTATGAAGAGATAATCGAAAAAAAATATTTGAAGGATATTGATTAATTATAGCAAGTCGGTTGGCCCTTTAGCGCTAATAACGTTAAAGGGCGATGGTTGGTTAGTCACATTGCACGTATTTGATACAAAGTGATTGATAGAAAGTACCTGATACTAAGCAATCATAT
Organism: Bacillota bacterium; assembly: GCA_023407175.1. The sequence continues at coordinate 8,529 of JAEYMU010000057.1, read as the reverse complement.
TTTATCATTGTATCAACTTTATGAAAATACTTAGACTTCGCATTGCACAAAAATGATACAAAAAAGACGCAATTGTACAAAAATCAAATTCTATATGTCTATGGTATTGCCGCTTTATTCAGAAAATATGGTTTTGAGTTCAGGGTTGTGGAATTCCTGGAATGAAGAAATTCAAATGGCTTATACCTTTTACGCGAATTTGCATGGCCCAGATGCTTTCGTATATGGGAAATGTATTGGCATGGGAATACGAAACGCTGCAAAGAAAAAGACAGAGTTCGACTATAGCAAACGTGGGAAAATCGACCTGTTTGCGTAGCAAAATTCCAATTTGCAAGGATGTCTAACTTCCCATTATGTTTATAACACAACTCGATGGAATTATAGAGTGTAACATTGAATGTGAAACAACAATAGAATGGAGGTGCAGAGTGGAATTAACACATCAGCCACTTATATATCTGTTTAACAATGTATTAGATGAAAATATACAGAATTGTATTAACAATTTTGTATTATCAGTAATAGAGAAGAAAGAGAAGTATGTAACGGACATCCTATGGATTACTGATCAGAAAATAGGAGGTATAGGGGCTTATGCAATGCCACCAGATCCTGTTATCAATAAATTTCCGGGAGGCGTTGAGCGGTCATTATATAGGCCGTTACAATACGCCCGCTCCGACATTGATATATGTGATATTAGAATGCATGCGAGGTACATAGTTCAAGATTGTGGTATGCATTTAGAAGCTATCTGCAGAATAATATTACAGACACATAAAATTTTTGGAGATTTACGCTTTCATAATACTACACTTGGGAAAGCAATACAGTTAATTAAAGGTTTAAACATATTGGATAGTAATATTATTGTCGCTCTAGAAAACTTTGTTAAATTATATAATTTATCAAAACATGAAGTAAATCAGGATGAATCAAGAGAAAGACTTTTTAATGCGTATGAAGCAGTTACAGCATATTATTCTGCACGAGTTTTAGGCGTCTATTTATTAAGAAAAATTAATTATCCTAATAGCAATACCGTATTTGAAATTAATAATGATAAACAACCGCTTTTATGTAATTAAGTTATTTTTGATAATTATACCGGATTAGAAAATAGGAGCAGCAAATGATAGATTTCATATAATTAAAATAGAAAGCTTTCAAGCTCCTTAGTTAACTATTTTAGAAACTCAAAATAATTGGCCCCCAGCCTATTAATTAGGGGAATAGTAGAGGCATTAAATATAATTTATGGTAAAGAGTTGAAATTACCATTATGTATATTAAGCATAAATAATGATGAATTGAAATTTCAGCAAAATATTTATACCAAGGAGGAAGTTTAATGAGTTACTTATTAAGTGGTGTTTCGATTGTTACTTTCGGTGGATTATTATATAGCTTTATTAATTTATTTTTAGCCAAAAAAACAGATGTGATTTTCTTTACCGAAGGAAAAAGGCTATTGGTTAATATAGTTAATATGATAGTTATATTTATATTTATGAGTATATCAATTTATATTTTTCCCTTGCAATTTGCAGAGATTAATATTAACGAAAAATTCTTAAAAATTTTAGCAATTATCCTTTCTATTCTTTATATAGTTGTGATGATAGCATATCTATTAAATCAATTTAAGTTTTTCCAAACAAAAAAGCTTTTAAGGGCTTTTTATAGTAATAAGATTAGTGGAGTAGTGTTAATTTTAGTACTATTATTACTTGGATGGATAAATATACTAATATCTGCTCAATTTAAAAATGATAATTATATCAATAGTAAAGATATATTTGCAATATCAATTATATGGACACTTATATCTGTTTTTATATTTCAATCATACAAATCTGAATATAGAAAAATCGTACGGCAGATATGTTGGATTGACTATATTGATTTAGATAAGATAAAATCAGAAAAATATTATATATTTTATGCTTCAAATAATGAGTATGTTGTTTGTGGTAAAAATGATGTTTTTGAAGAAAATGATGAATTTAGGTTTATTAAAATAGATGAAATAAGAGCAAAACATATAATTCATTTTATAGAAAAAAGTAATGATTAAGTTTAGATTCAAGTTTATGCAATTTTGGCCACTTTGTATCAACTTGATAGAAAATTTTTTATGAAAGATTAAGAAAAAAAATACCCGAAATAGTCCATGAGAAGAACTTATCAATGATATAGTATCAACATCATGCAAATGGACATGGTTATTTTATGATCTTAAATATTATAGTAATCTAAATCCCATCTAACTATTCGTTAAACTTAGGTTACATAATATAGTTATATCTACTTTGCACCGCCGTACCGTCTCAAATCTCGGTGGAATGCCTCGTCTGACAATCGAACAGCATCCTCTAAATATTTATTATAAATTTCTGTATATTTATGCTCTAGTATTTGAGTGAGTTTCTCTTTTTTACGTTTGGAGATAGAGCCGTTTATGTAAGTAAATTCTATGGCCTGCTGTATGTATTTTTTTCTTGGCGCAATACCTTCCATAGTTTTTAGTTCATCTATTTTTTGTCGTATCATGCGTTCCGCACGTCTCATGTAATACGCCCCCAGATAACTTTTTGTTTGTACTACATTAACAAAAAAGCAATAATTTCGGAAGAGGGCGGGGAGTACTCGATACCTGCCGATAGTTTTTCATACTGCCGAATACTTTTATTTGCTGAACCCCAGCCCCCAATTACTTATTACTTCATACCACAGGCGCCTGACGTACAATCACACGACTATAACATTTAACACCATCCCAATAATATCGATATCTATTCATATTATTTTTCATTTACCGAAACTCCCTCCAAACTATCAAAATGTAAAACTTACAAACACAGGCTTATCACCTTTATAAAAACGCTCATTGTTCATATCATCATATCTTGTACAAGAATATGTTTTATTCGATTTGTCATATTCACCTCTAATATAAACTTGATTTTTCCTCGGTTCCGGTATAGCATTAATGGTAAATAAATCACCTTTTTTCAAATCCTTAATTTTCATTTTTCCCTCTCCCTTCTATTCAAACAGCCTTTTTACGATTACAACAACCATATATTGCTAAATTACTGGATATATCTATAATTTTGTCTCTAATTTCCTCTGTCATTTTTTTCTCATAAAGTAATGCACGTGTATATCCCCTTATCATTGCATCGTCCTCATTCGCAAACTGTGAATAAGTATCTGCAAAACTATTACTCTTAGCTATGTGATTACGAAGATTTTTAAATATCCCTCTTAATACTACTACGTGTATTCTATCCATTTTCTTCATACAACCCTCTCCTCTGATAATAATATTATAACAGCTTGTGCTGTGATTTGTGTGCAATCTCGAACAAATGTTTGCATTTACTTATACTATCAAATTCTATTGCTAAAATCCCTAAAATCTGGTATAATATAACCGCCGAGTTATCTACCAGATATCATATATTTATCAAATTGCCGGAGAACCCGACAACCAATTAGACCAAGTATTTAATTGTCAATGTTCGTTGTCCTCTGTAAAGCAATCAAGAAATGTAATATCTAGTATTCTTACCAGTGGTTATCAAGTGGTTATCCACTAAATTAATGATATCATAATGACCAGTGGTTGTCAAGTGGTTATCCACTTATTTGAAAAATTTTAAGGAGATTTTATGGGAAAACACATATATAAACAATATCCATTTCGCACAGATGAAACCACAATCAAAAAACTTGATTTCATTGCAGATAAAAATACAAGAACTCGTAATCAACAAATTGAACACCTTGCAAAAATCTGCATATCAGAATATGAAGCTAAATACGGCGAACTCATAATAAACGATGACGGTACCGTTCATGAAAGAATAGGAGAATATCCATGCTAGAAAATTACGATTCACTTATCGAATTACTAATCCTAATTTTCATCATAATTGTCATACTTCACGCAATACGTATGATTTACCGTTTCTACAGAAATTCCAAATATAAAAACCTTGGCATTGATATTTCAACACCAGATCAAGAATCAAACATCGACCACTACAATGAAAATCAAAATAATGACCGATACTCCTATTTCCTTTACAAAAAATTATCTGAAGTAGAAGAGAAGCTTGATAGAAACTTCTATTGCATGATATTAACACTCATAATAGTTATAATCGGAATACCTCTTACCATATATCTTACATATCGATGGACATATCTCATTAACCCGGATAATATAAATAAAGCAGCCGATAGCATTTTAGATACATTAGATAATGCATTCACAAAATAGAAGAGTAGCAATATTTATTTCCAAGGACAATCATCGGGGTTTATGTCCCTAAGCTCTGTTTGCTTGTTTGCTCCCATATGTACTACATGGTGCACCCTACGTTTAAAGGCCTGCCAAGTCTCTTTATGTGAATTCTGTATTTCTTTATATTGTTCATCTATACTCCAATTCGAAACAATATATACCTTTGTAAAGCAAGCAACCTTATCACTAAAACGGCAAGGAAGCTCGACCGGATATCCATCAAGATAATTCAACATATCATTAATTCGTAAACTTGACCGGAATTCTTCAAAAAGTACTATGTCCTGTCCTTTATAGCTATCAAACGGATGAAAATAATTCGTTACCCGGAATACATTCTCATATCCGAACTTATCCATTACAAAACGGGTTTTGCCTACCTCCGTAGGCCCCCATATATATGTCACATCTAGCTCTCTCCAAGTGTTCTTATATTTTTCCATACGATATTGTTGTCTGACCATTTCTATTTTTTCTTGGTATTTGATATATCCCGGATTTTCCTCATAAATTTGTATATTAGTCATTCCACCCTTAATCATTCCATAAAGCTCTTCAAAATCAGTTCTACGGCCTTGCAATTCCTCCGGCATTTCTCCCCCCTCATACTGTTTTCCTTCTATCCTAGTTTCTATTTTTGATGTATATTTCCATTTGCCCTCTTTAAAAACGTAATCCCTATTTTCTATTATCGTACCCTTACATTTATCTATATGTGGGTGAGGAAAGAGGGCTTTTATCGTCCTAAATCTCACTTGATTATCAAAGCATAAGAATAAATGTATATGAGGTGTCTTTTCCTCAAGCCCAAGTTCATATGACATACACCAATATCTCAAATTAACAAATTCCTTCAAACGTTCCATAATGCTTTCATAGCTATATGTTACAACTTCAACTTTTCCTCCATCTTCCCTCAATATTTCTTTATCTGGATTATTAATCGTAAGCAACCATTTGCAGGACCGTTCATTACCTTCCATAAAGAAACCCCTCTTTTCCTGTTTTTTACTTTTCATACTTTTTTGCTACCTGTCTATAGGTGTCTAAAGGTGTCTAAAACTCAACTAGACAGGTTTTTGTCTTATTTTATGCGGTGTTGAAGGGTGTCTAAGAAGTTGCCTAAGGGTAATACTAAACCTTAGGCAACGAATAAATAAATCCCTGCCAGGCGCTACGCGCCCGGCAGGGATTTATTTATTTCTTATTCGTTTCTTTCCCCTCTTATTCAATCGTGCCATAGAAGGATATGTATCAACAGTTCCAGTAGCCTCAACAAGTTCTTTATTAGTTATATAATTCTCTGCCTTAAAATCATCAGGGTTCTTTACCTTAAAACGTGTTCGATACATCTGTCTATATTTATCCCTTATAAACCACCAACGATTAGACAGAGGCACTAGGAGAGTAGTATCATTACAATTCCTTACATCTTTACCACTATACGTTTTATTATTCTGTAATCGCCATACACGACTGCAATATATTACATTATCCGTATGTTTACGCAATATAATATCAACATCGTTATAATCCGGACTGGTTAACAATATTTTTACCCCGTTTTTCCGAAGTTGAAAAAGCTCCAAGACCATGGCAACAGGAAACTTCGCCCACTCACGGTTTGACATAAGTACTCCTGCCTCATCCATCAATATAATAATTCCATTTTCATCATCAATATTCATTATATCATGATAATTATTCAACGGCTTAAAAGGAATTGTTAAAAGGGGAGTACTACTCATTACAGTAACTCCATATCTACGGTACATATAATCTATATACTCTACCGCCGATTGCGTTTTGCCCTGTCCTTTACCCCCAACATACATATCAATACCAAATTCCTTAAATACTTTCCACTCCTGATTTTTTATATATCTGATTATATCCTTAACCAAATAATAAACTACATCACGTAAATTTCGCATAATACACCTTATTACCTTGAATTTTACAATCAGGAATAGGAGAGCAGCAATAATCAATATCTTCACTTAAGCCTCCCCCCCATTGATATTAAAGTACATACAATATCAGAAAAAACCTCAAGCAACATAAAAAATACTATTAAACATAAAACTTTATCAAAATCAGTAATAGCACCAGATATAAGCGGAGATAATATATCATACATTTTTACGCACCCCCAAGAATTTATCCTTTATTCTCCTAACCCAAGGGAAAAATAAATCAATAAGCAGGAGAATAGTAATCAAACTAAGCTGTGTAGATATTTCCTGCAATAACTCTAATTCACTCATAAAATACCCCCCTTACTTTAGTGTGTACTTTTTACTTAATACTTTTTTACGTAAAGGACCTACTTCTTTAGCAAGTCTTACAAATGTCTGACGCTCCGAAAATTCTTCTTTAGAAAGCAATTCATAAAACAACATCAATTTTTTTCTATAATCCTTCTCTATCATTACCATATACCATAAAATAAAACCCAAAAACAAAAATGCTAAAAACATTATTATATCCTCCTAATCCATCAAATTAACAATAGTATCAACAACCAAATTTCCTACCCATTCAAAAATCAAAATACTGGACACTGTAAAAATAAATCCAAATACATTCATTTGCTGACTTAATATTTCCCCTACAGCATCAAACATTGAAGCCATAACACCAATATCACCCACTCGATCACCTCCCGGCAATACGTAATACAATCGTTACAACAATACCTATTTTCAGAATATAATTTATTTGTACTGGTAAAAAAACGAACAAAGCACCAAGCAAACCCGGAAGCTGATAAAGCCAATTTGCAGTTGTTTTCATAGCTTCAGTAGCCTCTGCTAATGCATCAGCCATAGTATCAATTTCATTAACAGCATCAACACCATCATTTTCAGTATAATTATTTCCTGTTGGAATATCTTCAATATAAGTTGTATCATCCTCATTTATGACAGTATCAGAAGTTATATTACCATTATCGTCAATAGTTATATTCACCTTTTCTATCTTAGAACGTATAATTTTACCATCAGATATAGTTAACACAACCTTATCAGTATCGTCATAATAGACCTTATTCGAAGGAAGTTCTATATAAATAGGCCGGACATATATAGCAGTAGGATATACATACTCCTCACCAGAATCAAACCAACACTTTTTCGCAAGCGTTTTCGCCAAATCAGATAAATCAAATTCATAATACCTATCGATAATATCCTTCTCTTTATAGTTTTCAATAGTTATTATACTATAGGTCTTACTAACTCCATTTACCTCAGACAACGCAATTATCTCTATTTCCTCAAAAGCTTCCCAATAACCTGCATTCGCATCCGCTTGATTATAATTCCACTGAAGTATATAAGTGTCCTTTGTCCCGGTCTTTTGCATGACTTCCCATTCGTTATTTGATTTAATATCATCATGATATTCATAACTATAATTCCATTCACCCCAAGTACCAGAATTATTCCAATGGCCCTCCATATCCCAATTACTATAAATAACCTTCTGTAAACCATTAAACCAAGAATTAGCATACATATAGCGTGTACCATCATCATTAAACCGGGGGTCTTTATACATACTCACAGCATATCGGCTATACAGCGTGTCCCAATCTATCTGAAACCAGTATTCGCTTTTAATATCCATTATTTCAGTAGTTGTTTCCCATTCATATTCTCGATACGTCAATTCAGGGTCCTTATTGCTACATAAGACAAAATACCGATAATGGGTACCATCATAAGGGGTTTTATCCTTCAGAACATTTATGTATTTGTACTTCTTAACCTTATAATATTCAGTAAGCGGGAGACAGTTTCCAAGTCCTTCATCAATAGCCAATTGTTCCCATGTGGTGTATGTTCCATCCCCACCGCCACCACTGCTATAGTTGTAAAAATACTGGTCACTATAATATTCACTATTGACTAAATTCTTCTTTAAATATATATCTGCATTGCTATATAATATCTCCGCATAATAAAATCCCAAAGTTGATGTTGTAAAAATAGCCGTACCATATATACTTGTATTATATGTAGTTCCTAATGTACTCATTGTATAATAATATCCCCCACTAGTAGCTGAAACCCAGACTGTAGAATCAGATTCTCTTTTCATTGCAAAAGGGCTATCACTATATATAACAACATGTCCAAATTGTGCTTTGTCTAAGCTGTATTGCTTTATTACAACATAATAATTATACCCATGTGTATAATTCA
>JAEYMU010000055.1 GCA_023407175.1 Bacillota bacterium | reverse complement strand
TGATTGAGGGAGTTACTCCGGTAGCAGTTACTGCCATGTTAAATATCCTCCTTGATCCTTTTTCTCCTGTAAAATTATATAAAATAAATTCATTTTATATCGGCATGCAACCCATCGTACCTGCAACGGGACTGATCGATTGGGGCAAAGCAGATGGGGAAACACTTTTTATAGCAAATAAAATCAGAGATACCGGTTGTTAATCAGCATGGTTCCGTTCGGTGTGTAGAGGGAAAACTGAGTCAGTTGAAAATAATCCTCCATAACAAAGCCCCCGTTGATCAATAAAAGAACCTTCCAAAGCCCCAGGGGATAATTGAAATTACTGTTTTTCAGGTCCAGATGAAACCATAAGGAGATTTTGGCACCGTTTTCAGTATCTTTTTCTTCGAGCCTGTTCTCCGATACGCAAAATATTTCTCCCGGGGGATTGACCCAAAGCAGGGTAACCGTATGGGCCCCGATGATATGGGTGAAATCATACCGGATAGAAATCATAGAATCCATCAGCGTATTGAAGATGTTTTTTCGGATTGTGGGGTCCCCGTAACAGGTAACATGATTGCCGATCACATAGTTCTCAATTTCTACGGAAAGCGGAAGTCTATGGTTTGAAATCGTTCCATTCCCCATCAGCAAAAGCGCAGACCATCGAGTGTCGCCGTCGTAACTGTAATAGTTCGCACAGGGGTCACTGAGATAGACCGTATCATTGATTAAAAAACGATAAAAATACTCCCCCTTTGGCAAATCCAATTCGATGGACCAGAAGGAGTGCTCGTCCTTTATTAATTTTTCATAAGTACTTTTATGCTTCCAAAGGAGTTTCACGGATTGTACGGGAAGACCTTTGGGTGGATGATAACCGATTACCATGGGATTACCTCTTACTTGATTTACAAAATGTCTGCAAATAGTTGATTATAACGGTTGGTCATTTCTTCCTTTGTAAATGCTTTCAGGTGCGCCTTCAGCTTACAGCATTCCGCATGGATTTCTGCCGGGGAAGCCTGTTCAAACTGGGTTAGGACCTGTTCTAAATCCCCTTCCAGATAGGGATTATACTGATATTTGTAATCCCCTAACAGCTCCGCCAGCCCGCCATTGTTGCTGCAAATGACAGGGACATCATACTGGAATGCCTCCAGTAAGATCATGCCGAAGGGTTCATAAAGGGAGGAGATGATTAAGCAGTCGATGAATTGAAAGAACTTCACCTTCCGTTCCCCCATGCAGTAACCGAGAAAATGCATGCGGTTTTCCATCCTTGCCCCTTGTGCATAGAGCATGATTTCCCGTAAATAATTGTAATCTCCCTTCCCGCAGGCCAAGTAATACTGGGCTTTTTTCTTTGAGTCCAGTGCTTTGACTGTCTCCAGGATTCCTTTCCGATAATCAAGTCTTCCGATATAGCCGAACTTTGTTCTTTGATCCGGAATATCCCTTACAAACTCCTCCTGATCGAAGGTGATACCATTGTAAATTACCTCTACCTTTCCTTCGAGGTCCCCAAAGATGGAGAGGAGCTTTTCCTTTTCCGCCTGGGATACACAGATGATCTTAATGGCTCTGCTGCATAATCTTCGGAAGGAGGCTTCAATTCCGGTATGTATGCCGAAGGGGTTGTTTCTTTCATAGGGCTCCGGGGTATTGACGGAATGAACGACATAGACCAATTCCCGGTTGCCGAGTATTTCTTCCGATACCGCATCCTCAAGCCCATAGTAGTGCAGAACGGCAATATCAAAATTGATCTGTGAGATTTCCTCCAGCCGGTCCATGGAAACCGTATAGATATCGCTGTCACCCGGATAGTTTGCCGTTGCGATCCTATTGTTATAGCTGTCATCGTACAGGTGAATAAAACAGGTGTTTTCCTCCCGTTTGGAATAAAGCTCATTGATGACGGTCGCGATACCGCCGATCATATAACTGCCGATCTCATTCGTAATATGAGCTACTTTATAGTGTTCCTTCGTTTTCATCATGAACATATGCGACCTCTCCAAGTATGATATTGTATTTCTGAATGAGGTATTCCTCAGGTAAAGAATTTGCAACACAGATGGCTCCGGGCAATGCATCAAAATCCGGAGCATCAAAATTTCTGTCAAAGTCCATGACAACAAAAATTTTATTGCCGTGAATGTGACATAATTCTTCCCTTAAGAGGATTTTTTTTTCATTTAAGATAAATTCCTTTGGTATTCGCATGACTTCCCCTCCTATGATTGGTAATGGAATTTCCAAATTAGACCTGAATTGGAGAATGAAATCATTTTATTACAGAATATAGCATTTGTAAATATTAAGTGATTGAATTAAATAGAATACGATTCCAATAGAGCTTAATTTTGGGAAAAATACCGAAAATATTCGAAAGAATTTATAAAATTTTAACATATACAGCATAATATGGAAATGATAACATATAAACTGTAAGAATGTATAAAAATACATTTTTGCAACTAATTATCTATTGGGAGGGGTTTACACATGAAATTCAAACAAGGAAAGAACAGAAGATTCTTTCAAGTGCTCATCTGCACAATGCTTTTAAGCTTGACCTGCATAATTGCATCATTTGCCGACATCAAATCTCTACTTAATCTATCCACACCCAAGGTACAGGCAGCAGCAGTAACAACTGGAGCTGACACATTTTCCTGGGACAATGCGAGTGTATATTTTTTACTGACGGACCGTTTTAATAACGGGGATACGACAAATGATCATTCTTATAACAGAGGACTTGACCAAAATGGCAATGTGATCAATTATACCGATACCAGTGCCACCTTTCACGGCGGTGATTTCGCCGGTATTACGGATAAGATTGAAGAAGGTTATTTTGATGACCTCGGTATTAGTGCGTTATGGATTAGTGCTCCTTATGAGCAGATACATGGATACGTGGTAGGCAGCGACAGCTCAGACAGCTTCGCACATTATGCTTATCATGGATATTATGTATTGGACTATACCCAGACGGATGCCAATTTCGGTACGGAGGAAGAGTTCCAGGAGCTGGTAGATACGGCCCACGAGCATGGTATAAGGGTTTTGCTTGATGTTGTAATGAATCATACCGGCTACAATACCATCTATGATATGGCTGAGTATAATTTCGGTACGCTTGCCAGCGGCTGGGAGTCTACCTATTATAAGAGCTCCGGTATTAATAATACCTCCTATCACAGCCTTATCGATTATACGTCGTCAGCAACAGACTGGGCTAACTGGTGGGGTGCCGGTTGGGTTCGGTGCGGTGTTGCCGGTTATGACGTCGGCGGTTCCACTAATTTGACTATGTCCCTGGCCGGTCTTCCGGATTTTAAGACAGAGTCTACCAGTACCGTAGGTATTCCAAAGCTTCTTCAGACAAAATGGAATATGGAAGGACGCTATGCTACCGAGACGGCAGCCTTATCTTCTTATTTAAGTTCGCATAGTATGGCTATGACACCAACGAATGTTCTTACATACTGGCTCCAGTCATGGGTCAGAAAATATGGTGTTGACGGCTTCCGCTGCGATACGGCAAAGCATGTGGATCTTGCTTCCTGGGCTACCTTAAAGACGGCCTGTGTGGAGGCATTGCAGGATTGGAAGGCTAAAAATCCGAGCAAAGCGCTGGATAATCTGGATTTCTGGATGACCGGAGAGGTATGGGATCACGGCGTGTATAAGGATGAATACTATACCACGGGTGGCTTTGATTCCATCATTAATTTCAGTACCCAGGGAGGCGGTATCCTGGCTAAGAGCACTGTGGCAGCGACCTATCAGTCCTTTGCAAATTCTCTGAATACAGATCCTGATTTTAATGTACTGTCCTATATCTCATCTCATGACAGTGTATTGACAAGGGGCAATTCCATCTATATGGGCTCTGCTTTCCAGCTGCTTCCTGGGGCTATCCAGATCTTTTATGGGGATGAGACGGATCGTCCGATAGACAGCTCGGCTTCCACCAACGGAGATCATGAAGTTCGTGGTGATATGAACTGGGATGATATGAATACGGACACCCTGGCCCATTGGCAGAAGGTAGGTACCTTCCGTAACAATCACATTGCAGTTGGTGCGGGAGCCAATGCTTCCCTTACTACCAATGATGGTGTGGCATTTTCAAGAATTTATGACAGCAATGGCATCTATGATAAGATTGCTGCTTGTATCGGCTGCTCCAGCAATACGAATGTAACTATTGATGTATCATCCCTGTGGGAGGATGGGCAGATACTGACCAATGCCTATGATTATACAACTGCCACCGTTACCGGCGGTAGTGTAACCTTTAACAGTGGGAAGAACGGAACCATATTAATTGAGGAGCCGGATGGAAAGCCGTTGATCACAGTAACAGGCAATGCCCGTTTCCACGGTACTCAGGAGGTAACCCTTGGAGTTACCGGTGCTGATTATGCCAAAGTATCCGTAGATGGAGCAAAGAAATTCCTTGCATACGATGGAGATACCTTTACCATTGGCGGAACTGCTTATGAGGGCGATACAGTCAGCGTCACGGTAGAGGCCACCAATGCGGAGGGTACAAGAACCTCTACCTATACCTTCTACAAGGCATATGCCGATGAGAGCCTTACCGAGGAGAACGACGAGGAGCATGCAGGAATTCTTTATGTAAAATCCTATGATGGAACAGCTCCCTATGTATATGCATGGAAGGGTACGAGTACGGCGCTTTGCGGAGCTTGGCCGGGAACCAAGATGACCGTGCTGAATTCGGAGGGCTATTATGTAATGGATCTTGGCACCACGGACACCTATAATGTCGTGCTTAATAACGGAAGCGGCAAACAAAGCGGTAATATCACAGGTCTGGAAGGAAGTGTGTGGGTTGACATTACCTCCTCCAGCTATGCCTATAATATAGTGGCAAGGGAAGTAGAGATGGAGACGACTCCCATTACCTTCTATGTCCACAGCTATACCGGTGCCGCTCCGTATCTATATATCTGGGATGCTGCGGGTAATAACTATAACGGTTCCTTCCCTGGAAAAGCGTTAACCCAGACCACCTCGGACGGCTGGTATACCATAACTGTCGATTCCTATTCCTCTTCGGTTAATTGTATTGTCAGCTATGGAAGTAATACGAATCAGTCCGATAATATAACCGGTATTACCAATGAGGCATGGATTACGATTACTTCCGCCGACTGCAAGACCTATGACATAGTTAAGACGACAGTAGCGGAATCCTATTACGATACCCTGAAAAAAGAAACAAGGAAAGTTAAGAATCTGACTGCGGAAAATTATACGGCGAGTTCCTATGCAGCCCTGTATGCTTATGTGGAGCCTGCGGATGCGCTGATTGCCTTAGGAAAGGAGAACGCAGACGAAGCCGCAGTGCAGGCTATGGTTCTGGCGATTCAGGCGGCACAGGCCAACCTTGTAGTAGCCACTCCGACAGTATCCGGTGTCGAGACGGGAAGCACTCTGATCTATGGCACGGCAGCTTATGCAAGTAAAGTGACTGTTACAGTCGGAAGTTATGTATATACCACTGTAGCAAATGATATCACAGGTGAATTCTATGTTATAGTTAATGCCCTTGCTTCGACGGATACGGTTACAATTGTTTGTACTCTGGGTAATAATGTATCAGAGCCGTCTACCTATGATTTAGATAACAGCGGTGGCGAGGACCCGGAGGATGTGGAGGTAACCAGTATTACTCTTAATAAATCAAGTGTAACGATAGCTCAAGGAGCTACGGCAACCTTAACAGCTACCGTACTTCCAAGCAATGCAACGGATCAGACTGTAACCTGGACCACCAGTAACAGCTCCGTCGCATCGGTAGCGGAGGGAGTTGTAACCGGTGTAGCAGAAGGAACAGCGGTAATTACGGCAACAGCCTCCAACGGGTTAAAAGCAACTGCAACCGTTACGGTAGAGGCGGTTGAAGAGGATATCGAGGTAACCAGCATCACTCTGGATAAATCAAGTGTAACGATAGTTCAGGGAGCTACGGCAACCTTAACAGCTACCGTACTTCCAAGCGATGCAACGAATCGTACTGTAACCTGGACTACCAGCAACAGCACAGTGGCTACCGTATCGAATGGTGTTGTAACCGGTGTGACCAAAGGAACAGCGGTAATTACGGCAACTACGGCCAATGGATTGACTGCAACAGCAACAATTACGGTAACTGAGGCAGCAAAAACCTATATGTATTTTAAAAAGCCTTCATCCTGGGGAACAACCATATATGCATATATATGGAATGACAGTATAACCTATATCAAGACAAAATGGCCCGGAACCGCAATGACCTTGCTCTCTGACGGAGTGTATGCAATTCAATGGCCGGAGGATTACACCGGTACGGATCTTAACGTCATATTTGATGACGGTTCCCATCAGACAGCAGATCTGGATGCAGTGAAAAATGGCTACTATACAAGCAGTGGATATAGCTATACGGTAACTGCGGAGCAAATCAATGCAACCAGTGTTGCACTGAGCCAATCTACGGCAGCTATTGAGGTGGGAGCTACGCTGACTTTGACTGCAACAGTATCGCCGAGTACCGCCGCTACCTTCATAACCTGGTCCACCAGTAACAGTGCAGTGGCTACTGTATCGAATGGTGTTATAACCGGTGTAGCAGAAGGAACAGCAGTAATTACAGCAACTACAGCCAATGGCTTAACTGCAACGGTAACAGTTACAGTAACTGTGCCAGCGAACACCTATATGTATTTTACAAAACCGTCCTCCTGGGGCAGTACGATCTATGCATATATCTGGACAAGCGATGGTACCTATAAGAATGCCAACTGGCCGGGAGTCGTTACAACTCTCCAATCAAATGGAACCTATGCAATTCTGTATCCCAAGGGCCATACTGGCTTGAAGATCATCTTTACTGATGGTTCACGCCAGACAGCGGATTTGGATGCCATAGAAGGACATACTTATTCTGTAAACTAGGCAATATATAAAAAGATGCGCCGTAAATAACTTTTGAAGTTAGAATGCGGCGCATTCTTTTTATGATGTAACAGCCGTTATTCCCGCTTTTTGTAATTTGCCGTTATAAAGTAATTTGAAGTAACATAGCTTATATTAATATATAAAATCATATGGTGAAAATGCTTGGACAATAATTCAAATAACCTGCATCTATTTACTTACGGCATATTTATGTCACTGGCAGATGCTGTCATACCCCGTACCGTCAGCCTGGCTGAAATCTATGGTAACGTAATGTACTACGGAGCTCTGGATCAATATACCGACGAATATCTGATTATGATTTTAAATTACTTTCCGGTACCCCTTGCTGTTCCCGTGGCTCAGATGCTGGAGCTGGCAGCAGAGGAATTCATTCCTCCCCAGGGAAGGAATCAAAGGGAAGCCGCAGATACTCAGGAAAATCCTCTGTTTGTATTACTTACTCCGGAGGATCGGTTCCGTATCCTTACCTTGTTGGAACGGACAGAAACCGGTCTTATCGGCGAGGCCTTCCTTCAGGAATATCCCGGTTTGGTTTCTGCCATCAGCTCCTTAATCCGGTACACGATGCTGGGATATTATTCGGAATGGTTCGGTTACGGTTCTACCAGGCTGGAAGCTCCAAATCAACGCACACTGCAATACCATCCGATCAGCTGGGAACAGGTCGGCTATCCGGGCCCGTCCTTCAGCTATATCGCGGAGGTACAGCAATATTACCAGTTAAGACGCGGCGCAGAAATCAATAATTATTTGGGGAGATAGGTGTCTGTATGATGAATGATATAGATGTTATTGTAATTGGAGCAGGTGCCGGGGGAGCCGTAGCCGCCAAAGAATTAGGCCAAAAGGGAGTAAAGGTATTAGTACTTGAAGCCGGCCCCTGGTATGGAAATCAAAAATGGCCCAATCCAAATTCGGAACAGGGTGCAATAGGAAGTTCAAGCTATGAGGATTTAAGTATTGAAGTGCTAAGGAACAGCTTTACCGATTTAGAAGATGATATGAATAACCCTGTTTATGGTAAGCTTCGATGGGGGCCTGCCAACACAGCTTCTGCTCCATGGCCGAGAAACCTGGCGCAAATGGGTTATACCTGGCAGAATTCAGGCGTTGGCGGAAGTACCCTTCATTATTTCGGCAATTCCCCGCGTGCCTTCCCGCAGTCAGTAAACGGTGTCTGGCCAATCAGCTATGAAGAGCTTATTCCGTATTATGAAATGGTGGAGCGTACCTTACCCATAGCACCGGCACCCTCTACACCAAAGGAAGATTTATTTTATTACGGAGCCTTAAAGGCCGGCTGGAGGCTTCTGGATTCACCGGATGTTATCACTCCGGGATACCGCCCACAGCCGAATGCAATCTTAAGGCCTGCTTTCTTAGCAAATGAACCCTCTGCAGACGGGCAGAATGTCCGGCCGGTCGGCTGTACCCTGCGGGGACATTGCGTAAATGGCTGCCGTATAGGGCCGAATATTGAAAGCATTGCAAAAAGATCCACCTTTGTAAGCTATATTCCGGCTGCACTGCGGACCGGCAATGTTGAGGTCCGGCCAAATGCCTTTGTAATAAAAATCTTAGCGGAATCCGACAGTGAATCCGGATTGCATGCCGTCGGCGTATTATACCGGGATACCTGGACGGGTGAAATAACGGAAATAAGGGCAAAAGCAGTTGTGATGTCAGGCGGTGGAATTGAAACTCCCCGCTTGTGGTTAAATTCCGGTCTGCCGGAAAATGAATGGGTTGGAAGGGGGCTTGTAAATCACTGGTTTGACTGTGTTGCCGGTATATTTGAGGAGGATGTCCTGATGAATATACTGGGAGTACCACAGGTAAATCCTTTTGTGGGACAGAATGCTGCGGCACGATTTGATTATCCGGGGCTGGGCGTAGTTGAAACCTTCGGCATGAGTCCTGGTTTATATTCTTCCTTATTATATGGAATCAGTAATAGGGGATTTAACTTTATGAATACATCTACTGCCGATAAACCCTGGGATGTGGAAGGAATGGTAGTCGGTGAACAGCTGAAGGAATTCATGAGGGATTATCCGAGGACCCTGAGTGCACTTATATTTACCGATGATGACGTAGCACAGCAAAACAGTGTTACGCTGGACCCTGTGCAAAGAGATGAAAACGGATTTGTACCGGTTGTCAGATATCAGCCGAGCCGGGCGGATGAGGAAAAGAGAAACCGGTTGGCCCAGATCGCTTCCGACATTTTCAGGAAAGCCGGCGCAAAAACCGTAATACGGTCCAACTGGCCGCCCGGTATTTTTATACATATTACAAGTACGATGCGAATAGGCTACGTTACTGATACCAATTGTGAAGCCTATCAGGTGAAAAGACTTTTTATCGCTGACAACAGCATACTGTTTAACGGAATAGGCGGGCCGAATCCGACACTTACCAATCAGGCCCTGGCAACAAGAACGGCAGAAAAAATATATCAGCTCTATTTTTTATGAAGCTTTTTAAATGGAAAGTAATCGCGTAAGCCCTGCGGAATAAACCGCAGGGCTTATTTCGAGAATGCTGCAACGCCTTTTATTCTATTTTTTTTGCCTGAAAATATTTTTTATGGTTTGCACGAATTTATGAATGCGTATACCAAAAAAATTCATGAGCTTTCCATATAATATACCATAGCCTATAAGGAGAAGAATACCAATAAATAAACTTAGAAATTCTTTCATAAAAGAGCCTCTGTTCTATAATTAATGACACCATATGAATACAGTGAATTAAATGTATTGTACTACAAGGACTAAAAAATGCAAATATAAATGTTTAAAAATGTAAAACAATTTAATATATAGTTGGCGGATAAATATAGCCTAATAGACATACTTCCCATATTCTTCAAAAATATATAGAAAGTACTTGTAGGCCAATATTAATCACGCGTTATTGTTCACACCCCTGCTAAAAACAGCAGCGTTGTAACAATAACACACTTCGCGATGCACACAAAATGAAAAACAGCGTTTGGGCGCTGCAATTCTCTGGTTTTCTGTGACTTTCGCTTCGCTACACTCACAAAATACACGTTGCGTTTGTCACCTGTGAACAGCAACAATCGCCCACTATATAGTAAAAATATTCTTTATTGTTAAGTTGTTTTATAATAATATATAAATATACTGGAAAATTACACTTTAAGGAATTATCTGTATAATTCAAAATAGGAAATTCCAAGAAGGTTAAGAAAAAATACCACAGTGTAAAGTAAGATTACTGACTTGACCGGTTAATCATAATCTTATTGAGCAGAGAGGTATCTAAAATAAAATGTAATACACAGAACACAAAGATGCCATCTACTACAGAAAACTTTAATTATTGGTATTGATGTCGGAAGTGAAGCCGCTATGCAAGAGCATTTAACGGGCATAATTATGAGTATTCAAAGAAACCAATGGCCTTTAGTAATGATGAGGTTGTTTTGTTACAAATTCGTTATTTTAAAGAAGGCTTGATTTAATTAATATGGAGGGATGAAATGAAAAAAAGATTAATTATGTTTTATATAATAATTTCTTGCTTTGTTATTGTGGGCTGTGACAATAAGAGTGAAAGCAAAATTAGTTTTAATATGGATAATGAAGGAAACTATATAGGATTTGATAAGGTTAGGAATTATACCAGTGTTAAGGAGGCCATTGCTGATGGCTGCTACATTAAGGATGGCGATGATTTCAAAGGAACAGAGAATTGGAAGGAGTTTCTTGATGCGGCATTAAGTGGAGAAGATACACAACTTCGTATAGTAATACCGTCAGATGATACCAATGAATATATTGACCTGTTTTACCAAGACAAACTTTATTATGTATTTAAGTCAGAAACAGATGATTTGTCTGTAAAAGGATATCAGTATTTACTTGTATTAGAGGATAGTAAAACTGCTAATAATAGGATCGCATATACTGTAGTTCTATCAAACATTGATACCTTAACCTTTGCCAATATAACAAATGATTTTATTTCAAGTAAAAAGATTGTTACAGATGAGTCATACAAAATAGTTTTTTGGGGAATGAAATCAGTTGATTAATGTCTAAGAGAGCATCTAAAGGTTGCTTAATAATTCTGCTTTTAAGGGCTGTTGATATGCTTCCTTTTGGGTAGACAAGTGAAATAATAAAAACTTGTCACTTAGAAGGGAGCATATTTTATGTCAAAAGGAAAGATATCTGGCAACGAGAAATTGACTGCTGTTTTACGGTATCTTGATAGAAATACTAGTCAAGATCAAATTGCCCGTGAATTTAATGTAAGCTTGATATCTGTCCAACAATGGATCTTTAATAATGAGTCCATGGGAACCGATGTTTTTCAATGAATAGAATGATAGTGAAGTTGAAAACAGGCGTATTGCTGAAGAAATAGAATTCATTCATCAGGAAAGCCCTGATAAGGGACACCGACGAATAAGAGATGACTTGGAACGTTATCATGATCTCTCTGTCTTTGCTTTTATTCGCCAAAAACGGTGATAAAATTAAACCTGAAATATGAGAAAAAAATACTATCTTTTTTGGCATTTTTCTGGTAGCTGCCTATTGACAATCACTCTACATATATGTAGTATAAAATGTAGAAAAATGTATAACGAACGCAGTAAAATAAGGAGGTGTGGATTACGAAGCGTATCAAGGGTATCAAGGATATCTCGGAAACCGAACTGGAGATTATGGAATATCTGTGGAAGCAGGAGGAGCCGATTTCTACGGTTGATTTACTGACGTATTTCAACCAGGAACGCCAAAAAGAGTGGAAATTGCAGACGTTGGCAACCTTTTTATCAAGATTGACGGAAAAGGGGCTTCTGAAATCTGAAGTAAAGGGTAGGGGGACGGTACATCAGCCTGCGATCACCTTTGAGGAGTACAACCGGTATAAAGCAAAGAATATACTGGAGGTTTTGTACGAGGGCTCTATCAAGAATTTCTTTGCAGCATTATATGGGGATAAGAGATTATCACAGGAAGAGATTGCCGAATTGAAAAAATGGCTTTCTGAAAGGTAGGTGAGGGGATGAACCTGCTGTATTACGTTTTATTAATGTCAATTACGGGAGGTTTGGTTTTTGCACTTTTCAAAGTAGTTGAACAAGTTACAAAGCATCATTTCAGTGCTACCTGGCATTATAATGTTTTAAAATGTATTTCACTGTTCTTTCTGCTTCCCTTTGGTAAAATCATTACGATACCGATAAATAACAGGTTTTCCGAAATAGAAGCCAGTCAGGGAATAGGAATTATTTCAGATTATGCAGGTAAAGTAAATAAGCTTACGTCGGCTCATGGCATGGAAGTCTCCATTGCTTTGGGCATCTGGCTTGTTGGTATAGCCGGGATATTATTAAGCCAGCTCGTCTGCTTCATAAAATTCCGATATATCGTATACTGCAACAGAGTACCTGCGAATGCAATGCACCAATGGGTTGCGAAAAGCTGTGCGGCAAAGATGGGGATCAAAAAGAAGGTTCATTTATATGTCAATGAGAATATAACTACACCAATGCTGATAGGCTTCTTTTCCCCGATTATTTTATTGCCCTCGGATGATTTGGACTTAACCAATTCAGAATACATAATATCGCATGAGCTGACCCACTATAAGCAAAAGGATATGATATTTAAAATCATAACGCTTATCATCCGCACCATGCACTGGTTTAATCCGCTGGCCTATCTGATGATCGCTAATTTGGATAAATGGTGTGAATATGCGTGTGATGAAAGGAATGCCATAAATCTAACCCTGGACAATAAGAAAAAGTATGGCATGGCAATTCTTGATTCAGCCGCAATCATGCCGATTTACGGTTCGAACTTCGGAACTCCCTTTCTGCTTCCCAAGCAGAATTTGAAGGAGAGGCTGGTGTTCATGCTGAACGTAAAGAAAATGAGTAAAAAGGCAGTTGCTTTTGCTGGTATACTAACCGTCATTTTTGTTTTTGGCGGTATCGTTACCGCGCTGGCGGGTGAGGTCGGATATCTGGAGCTTAAGAAAATGAAAGAGCTGGTGGTATTAGAGCCGATGACGGCAGATGTTTCCTATGATAACCCTGAATTATCTCCATCGGATGCAGAAATATTGGAAAAGGTTAATCAGATGTATTAATGGATTTAGTAAAGCATACGGATGAATTTTTAAAACTACTATAAGATAAATACGGAGGAGAAATATTATGAAGGAAAAAGGAATTTCTTTTATTTTAAAAGGTCTATTGGGATTGATAGCAGTTGTGTTTATTTCGCTTGGTTATCAGGACAGTGCGAAGGCAAATACGGTTACCGCTTATGCGGATGATAATACTACGGTAGCTAAGGCAGCAGGTGCAGAAGCTCTGGATATAAACACCGTTATGGAGGTTCTGGAGGGAAAGGATTTAAAGAACGGTGAGACCTATCAGATCAACGAGGATTACGAGGCTCAGATTACCATAAAGATTGAAAGCCCTACAGCTTCGGGAATTCAGTTGATGAGCAGTACAACTACATATGTGGCTACCTGCTACGTTAATGTTATGCATCTGGGAACGAATACGCATGTTGCCACGATTACCCATACAGTCAGCATTACCACGAATGACAGCGGTCTGGTACATATTAATTCAGGATCCCTGTCAGTAGCCACTCTTGTTACCTATATAACCGGCTATGCCTACGGCTATTCCATAACAAATACGGACGGAAGCTACAGCTACGCAACGGGAGCGGTACGGCTGTATGATAGCAGTACAGGGTATTATACCTATTTGGGATGTGGAGTATCCATCAATCAGGGCGGAAGTCCCAGCTTTACTTTCTCGCAGGTATAATTGTAGATAAGAAAATAACGACATATTCCATATAAATTTTAGATTATAGCAAGGCTGTCTATGAAGCCGCTTACAGGAACAGATGATTGATCTGAAGCCTGCAAGGGTTTCTGGACAGCCTTTTATTATAGCTTGCTTATACTTACTTCCTATCTATAATCCAATCAAAAGCAAATCGAAGTTATTGGTCAATTTACAACTATTCTGTTACGCTATGAAATGTTAACATTTTGTTGAGGTTTTTGTTTTTCGCTGGTGTTATAATGATGAAGAGTATATCATTACCATTTAAATGAGGTGAAGGCGTGATTAAGAATAGGATTTTGATTGTGGAGGATGACAAGGCAATTTCAGATGGTATTGCGGTCAATCTGCAATACTCAGGATATGAATATATGGTATTTGCCGACGGGCAGGAGGTGGCTGATTCATTAGAGGCCGACCATTCCTATGACCTCGCCCTGCTGGACATCATGCTGCCCGGTATCGATGGTTTTGAGCTGCTTTCCTATATGCAGCAATACAATATACCCGTGATCTACCTTACCGCAAAAAGTGATGCATTTTCCGAGATTAAAGGGCTTCGCGATGGTGCAGAGGATTATATCATCAAGCCTTTTGATGTGCTGACCCTGCTGGTACGCATTGAAAAGGTGTTGGAGCGCACCGGTAAGCTAAATCAAGTATTGCGTATTGGCGATATTACACTGGATTTAGAGAATCATACCGTTACAAAAGGCGGTGAGGAAGTTATCTTAAAGCCTCTTGAATTTGAGGTTTTTACTATGCTTGCCAAGTATAAGAACCGTACCATACTACGTGAAAAGCTGCTCAATGAGATTTGGGGAGCGGATTTTTTCGGAGATACCCACACGGTAGATGTGCATATTGCCAACCTGCGCAAAAAGCTGGACGCTGCCAGCATGATAAAAACTGTCCCGAAGTACGGTTATAGGCTGGAGGACAAATGATATGAAATTATGGCAAAAAGTATCCATTACCAGCATAGCTGTCTTACTTGTGGTCGTGACCGCATGCAGCACATTGTTGCTGCTACAGGCGAAGGACAGTATTGTTCAGCTTACGACAGAGCAGGCGCAAACGGAGCAAAGGAATTTATCAACCTCATTTTCTGAAATGGTGCAATATTATCTGAATGATGAAAGCAATCCCGTTGTTATGCAATCAGGCATTAGCTATTGCTTCAAACACTTTGCCGGCGATTCATCCGTGCTGATTGGTAAGGAAGGCACAATCTATTCGGCGGTGAGTGTTAAGCCAGAGATGATATTGCCAATAGATAATGACAATGAACAAAAGGTATTGCTTACGAAAATCGACGGCAGGAATATTCTCATTGTGGGCAGTGGACTGATTCTGCTTGATGACCTCTATTCTGTATACACCATTAAAGACGTAACGGAGGTTTTTGATAACATTATCGCCATGACCTGGCGTTTTGTCTTAATCTGCGGAGTGGGGATTATTGTAGGAACCTTGTTCATTATATGGCTTGTTCGCCATGCAAATAAGCCTTTGATACGGCTAAAAGACACAACCAGGCACATTGCAGTCGGCGAATATGACAAACGGGCAAAGGTACAGTCTAAGGATGAAGTAGGCGAACTGGCGACGGATTTCAATGCTATGGCCGATGCGGTGCAATCTCATATTTCTGATTTGGAAGATACAGCAAAACGTCAGCAGCTTTTTATAGGCGGCCTTACTCACGAATTCAAAACACCCTTAACTTCCATGATAATTCATAGCGATACGCTGTTATCCGCTGATTTAAATAAAGAGGAAGCACAAAACTCTCTTATCCATATTCATGCGCAATGCCGGTGGCTGGAACGGCTAACCCAAAAGTTGTTTCAACTCATTACATTGGAAGAAGACATTAAAGTAAAGTCTGAGAACGTAAAAACATTGTTCGACGATATTATGGAAAGCACAGCCGAGACGATGCGTGAGCGAGATACTCCGCTAAAAAGTGAATGTAACATGGAATCCCTAAAAATGGACTATGACCTGATGAAATCTCTATTAATAAATCTTATTGATAATGCATCCAAAGCATCTGAGCCGGGACAACCCATAACTTTGTTGGCCTATGACAATGTATTGGAGGTGCGGGATAATGGCAAAGGGATACCGCAAGGTGAAATTGAGAGGATAACCGATCCGTTTTACATGGTAGACCGCTCTCGAAGCAAAAAAACTGGCGGCAGCGGATTGGGGTTGGCATTGGCAAAACGGATAGCCGATGCCCACGATGCCAGGCTGGTTATTGATAGTCAGATGAATGCCGGGACGACCATGAAAGTAATCTTTTCTGATAATCCGCCATATTAACACTTTGCCTGGGGCTTGTTAAAGATTTTGCCTGGAGTCGTGGGATGGAATGAGGTGTATAATGAAACGAATATTTATATTCCTTTTGGCTTCGATCATAACATTTGGCTTAACCGCCTGCCAAAAGCAGCCGGGAAGCCAGATTGTGGTGGGGAGGAATAACGACCGGCTGCTTGAAGTCGCTTTCGGCAATAAGGAAGAAAAGAAGAGCATTGCGGAGATGCTGAAGGTGCCTGAGCGCATGATACTGTCTGTAACAGATGCGAAAGGGGGTGCTTTTGCCAATGTGAACGCCGATATCTTCCTCCCTGATACGGACAGTATTCCGGTAGTGCAGGTGAGTGGCCGCGATTTTACACAGGAGGAAGCGGATCGCATCCTTGCATATTTTATAGGGGACGCAGCTTTTAATGACCGCTATGAAGAAGGGTATAGCGCCGAGGAAGAGAAGCTGATGCAATGGATGGAAGAACTGTCAAAGGAAACCGATCCGGACAAACAGGAAGCGATCCGGCAAGACATTGACAAATTCAAATCGGCAGGCATTGCAGTGCCTGACAAGCCCCATGAGATTCTTCCCGCCTCCAAAGTATTTGAACAGGCGGCACAGGGGGCCACACAAATCACAGGCTATTCAAGAGATGGGGAGAACCATAAGTATCTGAGCATAACAAACCATCTTGCTGAAAACAAAAACATGCTGCTCTATACATGCGAGCAAAAAGGCTACGCGGATATCGGGCATGAGGCAAGCTATTACCCGGAGGCAGGTAAAGGTGATTTAGAAAAGCTCGGACTTGGCGCGGCGGAACAAATGCCGCTTGCCATCTCACCGGAGGATGCCAAAAACAAGGCTGAGGAAGCACTTCAGGCTCTGAATATCTCTGATATGGAGCTTTACTCCTGCGAAGAGGTCTGGGGCGGTGCTTTCCTGCATGGCGGTATTAGTGAACAGCAGGAACGCCATGCTTACCGGTTGGAATTTGTCCGCAGCCTTGGAGGCACTCTTTTAACCTATGCTGAAAACAACATCAATAGGAGTGCCGTACAAATAGATGAAAGGACAGGCGAGAGGCTTGCCGCCAGTTGGCCGTATGAGAGGGTTATGTTCATCATTGATGATACCGGTATTGTTGAGTTTTTATGGGAGTCTCCTTATGAAGTGACGGAGCAGGTGATGGAAAATACCAAGCTCCTGCCATTTGAGGATATTGAGGCCATCTTTTCCACAATGATTTTGATTACGAATGCACAGTATGGTCAATATGGTGTAGATGTAGAGCTTAACTTTCATATTGACCAGGTACGATTGGGAATGATGCGGATTCAGGATAAAAACAGTCCGGAAACCGGACTGATCGTGCCTGTGTGGGATTTCTTCGGCACGATGACCTTGGGTGGACAGGATTTGCTTACAGAGCATATCAGTCATCTAACGATCAACGCCATCGACGGCAGCATAATCGACAGGAGACGAGGATACTAAGGAAACGGATAACAAAAAAGAAAGCAGGTATAGCTCAAGCAGCCCATACCTTGTTTTTTTTTTCGAATTTTACACGCGTTAACCTTTTGTTGAGGTTTTGTTGAATACTTTGCAGCAGTATACAAGGTAAAATGATTCAATAAATGAATTCTGGTAAAAGGAGACACGATATGATGAATTTCAAAAGAAATATATATTTTTTGGCCAGTCTTCTGATGATATTTAGCTTGACGGCATGCGGTCCGGAAGACCCTAACGCGGAGGCTATTAAAACTACACCGGGGCTTATCTCTGCGGATACAGAACACAATGCAGTTGATAGAGGCTCCATAGAAGCCCTGTTGCTGGATACGCCCGCCCATATCAGCCAAGTCTTTGGCGAAGATTTTGCTGTGGAAGCGGACGTACATGTTCCCAAGGTCAAAAAAGCAGATATTTTATTTGCTAAATGTATGCCCTTTGATGAACAACAGCTATTATCTATTTTATATAAAGGAAAAACGCCGCAGAGGAGCTTAACCAGCTATGATGATACCGTATTGTACGACGATGACAGCTCACATCTTAGTATTAATGACGGCTTTCTCGGATATAGTACACAGAATTTTGAATATGTCCAATTCCCTACGGATTCCTTTGCCGCAGCAAGCGATATTTTTTCTGCCGGCAGACGGTTTAGCGAGGTGTATATACAGGAGAACTTAGGGTTTATGACCAGATCAGAGGCAGCCTTGACCGTTTCCGATGTTTTAACGGAATTATCCATTGATATCATGGACGATGCCGAAATTTACGCCATTGATTCTTCCACAATGCAAACGCAGCAGGAGGAAAGAATCCAAAAAGAGCTTGATAAGCAAAAACAGGCAGGTATTTCTCCCACACAGGACCCAACGGACGGGTATCAAACGAAAGAAGAATTTACACAGGAGGATGATTTTTATATTCTTTTTTTTAAAGTGGCGCAAAACAAGATACCAGTTACACAAAAATCATATACGATTCAGGCAAGCGATCGAGCCCTTAATGGATCGACCGCCAGAGTATCTTTCTCACAAAACGGCATTATTCAATTATATTTTAACGGAATCTATCAGCAACAAGGTGTTGCGGAATCGCCAAGTACGCTCATCTCTGTGGAAGAAGCACTCCAAAAAGCCTTTGAAAAATATAACGCTATAATATCTACAGATAAAGTAACTGTTACGGCAGTTGATTTTGAATATGTCCCCGTTCCTTATAATAGTAACTATGATGAAGTGAAGCTTACTCCCTCATGGTCCCTGACATTGGCTTATGAAAAAGACGAGACTTCAAATAAGCCTTCAAAGGATGGAAAACAAAATTCGCAATCCAGTGTAGGTCATGGAATGATGTTTATCAACGCTGTCACCGGAGAAGAAATCAAGTAGAAGGGGGATATTGCTATCAAAAATTTTATTTCCATACTGAAAATGGATTTTTACCGTGGATTTCTTTCTGTTGGCTTTGTGATTGGTATTTGTTCCGCAGCTGCCATCTTCTATTTTGGCTCAGTCGGAATGATAGCTCATAACGTCTCCGCTGTTGCCGCTTTTAATAACACGTTTAAGTACAATAATATTTCAAAGCTGCTTATTTTAAGCGCAACCTTTCCGTATGCCGCAAGCTTTTGCATAGACTGGCAGACAAGGTTTGCTTTTTCCATCATGATAAGAAGCAAAAAGACAGCCTACGTCCTATCCAAATGCATCACTGCCGCTGTTGCGGGCGGGTTGGCTGTTGCCATCGGCGCGGCTATATTTATCGGCTATGTATGCGTGACGCAGCCAGGTATATTGCCTGAAGCAATTGCCATAGAAATGGAATTCTCCAATGAAGCCTTTGGCGATTTGCTTGTAAAGGGGAAGGCGGCTTTATTTTTCCTGTCCTATCTTTATATTATATTTTTGCAGGCGGCCTTCTTCTCCTCGTTGGGGCTTATGATATCCGCTTATCTGCCCAATAAGTATGTTGCGTATATTTCTCCTTTCGCCCTGAGCTTTATGCTAAACCAAATTGCCAATGTTTTTGATCTGCCCATATGGTTAGACCCCGTTAAACTTGCCACGGCAAGGGTATTTGGCACCACAGCGCCTACAATACTTTGGATGGCGACAGCGACCTTTCTTTCGCTTACCATCATCTGCGACATCTTATTCATCCGCACGGCGAAGAGGAGGCTTGCCAATGGTTAAAAGAATATTCTGCATCGCCATATATTCCATTCGGCAGTGGACAACAAATCCGCGCATTATCTGCCTCTTTGCTTTGATGAGTATGTTTGTATGGAATGATTTTGGGGTAATCTGCGACCTTACAGGTAGTACGGGGATAAAAACTAACCCCCTTATTTTCCCCTTTTTCTCCAACGACCCGGTCAAGCAGCTGATATTACTTGCCGGCATTGTATTTCTGTTTTCCGATGCACCCTTTATTAATAAGAACCAGCCCTATATCATCATTAGAAGTAAACGCATACCTTGGGTGCTGGGTCAAATACTGTATATCATCATGGCCAGCGCTATCTATTTCTTGTTCTTAATGCTGGTCTCACTATTGGTTTTGTTGCCACACGCGACCTTCGCAACAAACGGGTGGGGGAAGATTATCCATACCCTGGCACAAACTGACGTAGGTGCACAGATAAACTTGCAATTTGGTATTACGAAGGAAATAACGACCTTTTACTCCCCATTGGAAGCGTTTGGTCTTAGCTTTCTCTTGAATTGGGGTGTAGCGTGCTTTTTTGGCTTGCTCCTATTTGCAATTAATCTGAATTTTAATCGAATGCTTGGATTGGTTGCCGGGGGTGTGCTTCTATTTTTTGATTTACTCGTAACAAACATGCTTCCTCCTACATTTTATCATTTCTCACCTGTGTCGCTTTCAAGGCTAAGCGTTTTAGATCCGATGGGGGTTTCACTGTTTCCCAATTTGACCTACCCATTCATTTTTTTTAGTGTAAGTATTGTTGTTTTATCTGCTTTATTAGTTGTGAGCATTAAGAAAATATCAATAGAGATTACATCAGAGTTGTAAGGAGGTATGTGTTTATGTCAGAAAATATAATCACTGTAACCAATGTGAGTAAGCACTTTAAAGAGGGAACCGCGCTAAAGGATGTGACAATTGCGTTTGAGAAGGGGAAAATCCACGGTATCATTGGCCGCAACGGTTCAGGCAAAACGGTGCTTTTCAAATGTATTTGCGGATTCCTTCCTCCATCTGCCGGAGAAATAGTTGTAGGCGGCAAAAGAATTGGAAAAGCTACGGATATTCCGGACAATGTTGGAATTATTATTGAGGAACCAAGCTTTCTTCCCAATTACAGCGGGTACGGAAATCTACGTCTGCTTGCCTCAATTAACCATAAAATTAAAAAGGCTGCAATACGCGCCGCCATAATAAAGGTAGGGCTTGAGCCTGACAGTAAAAAGCACGTCAGAAAATATTCCATGGGAATGCGTCAGCGGCTGGGGATCGCACAAGCCATCATGGAAGATCCGGAGATTCTGATTTTTGACGAACCTATGAATGGCTTGGACCACGCCGGTGTGAAGGAAATTCGCCACATATTAAAAGGCTTAAGGGACGCGGGGAAAACCATAATTTTAGCGAGTCATAATTCCGAAGACATTCAGGAGCTTTGTGATACCGTTTGTGAAATGGACGCGGGGATATTGAAAGTAAAACGCGGATAAAATAATGCGCGATGGACCTGTTATAAATCAATATAACCTTTTTACATCGATAAATATAATATCTCTATATATTACAAAATCAATATCATCCGGGGTAATTGCATGATAGGCAGTAACGATAAGATTATCATTGCGGGTTGTTTCAGTAAATAATTTCACGATTTCGTGGGAATAGATATCACCATAAATTCGGCTGAAGCGTGAGTTATCATAGGTGTAGGTTATAATAGTACCATCGTATTTTAAGATGCTGGTAGCGGCCGGTCCATCCACGCCAAAGGTAGTAATAAACACGCAGTCAGGGTTTTTGTCAGCTACATTTTGCATAAACAAATTGAGCCTGCCGATATTGATCGACTTTGCTGTTGGCGTATTCAGAATATCATTATTCTGATATGCCATCTCAACCGTATAATCGTAGGGAACAGATAAGAGGAGCTTAACGGGATCGCTGCAATCCAATTCAAATACCTCTTTTTTACTATTATATATTCAGCTTATGTTATATGAATGATATAAGTTAAACTGTTAACTCTTCAATTGACAATTATTTCTATAAATTATATAATTTCATTAGATATTGGGTTTAATATCCATAATCAGGCATTAGCCAACTTTTTCAAGAGGGGGAAGTTGAGTATTTTACTTTATTGTACGAATAAAGAATTAAGGAGGATGTATTCATGAAGAAACGTAAACGATTCAACAGGTTCACAGGTTTATTTTTGACAATTGCACTTCTCTTTGCAATGTGTATCAACTTTACAGCAGGCGGTATTGCAGCTGCGATGGCAACAGAGGACGAAACACGTATAAGCCGTAGCAATGATTGGGTTAAATCAGATGGTAGTTATGGATTTCCGGAATCACTCAGACATGAGAAGGGGTACTTAATAGGGACTCAAGATCAGATTCAAGCGGCAACTCAAATACCCGATAATATCTTGAAAACGATTTCAACCGAGGAATTAATAAGTCTGATATTGGAGTATCCACTGTTACCCCATCTTCACGCATATCAAACAGTAGAGGAGGGTTATCAAGCTATCAAACCGAACTTTAACGGATTTTCAGAACTGCTTTCAAGAGAAGATGCGTTCTCAAAACTAATCGAAGTGTATGATAACTATGCGATTCCAAGTGAAAAGATTATGGATTGGGATAGTTTGAGCCAAGATAATTTTGTTGATGAATTTAATAGAATCATCAGAGATAAAGATTACATACCCTTAGTATTAGCAGATGGCGCTGTCTATACCTCAATCGACATCTTGGAAATGCTTATTTATGATTTGGTTGGAACAAATAAAAGCGCAAGTAATATGGATAGATTTACGGAATCCTATATTAATAAATTAGGAGAAAAGATTGACTCCGCGTATTTTGATGACGTTAACCCCGCAATGCTACTCGTCTATATGATTGAAGCGGAAGATGATAATGCTTTAAAAGACTGCATCATGGAGAAGTTATCGATTACGTCTATTGAAGCGGGGTCACAAGATACTTCTTCTATATCCCTTTCTGCGCAGTCCATTCCTGCGGTATATAATAGTAATTACCCAATAACAACTCCGGGAGGCAAAACGGCATATGTAATACTTGACCCTAATATTCAAATGTGCTCATACAGCGAATGGGCATCTTTAATTGCAGGTTATCCCTCCGCTTCCCTTGTATCATTAGCATCCAAAACATTTAATTGTCATTCATATGCATGGTTAAGCAGGCAGTTTCCCGGTGCCGCAAGCACTACAGATATGAATTATCAAAACATGTGGCTCAATAGCTTTACCCCTTTTGCAACTGACAGCTATTACACAGAAATAAGCAATCCCACAGCAGGCTGTATAGCAGCATGGAGTGCGCATTCCGGCATTATAATGACACCCAATATTTGGTATAGTGCTAGCGGTCCGGAACATTTGATGATTTCAAAATGGGCGTCCGGTCCTATGGTCAGTCACTATATGCGCGATTGCCCATATTATAATAGCGGTAATACAGTTGAATATTATACTTGGTGAGCGCCATGAAAAAACAAAAATACCTTACAATCCCTATCATAGTTATTATGGCAAGCCTGACTGCTTGTACCGGCACTGCTGATTCCCTGTCAGTAAAAGATACCAACGCTTCTCAATCGGAAAATAGCTATAATACGCCAACAGAACATGAAACCGTAGAACCGACCTTGGAACCGGTTCCCACGTATTTTAATGATCCCAATGTTGAAGAATACCCCCAGCTTATACATTCTGCGCAGGAGTGGCTGTCGAAGGGGTATCTTGATTATCCTTTTAGCCTGAATGATTACTCATATCGCGATCAGGAAGATTATAATAAGGCTTATGAGAGCGTAAGATTTTATATCCCGCAGGAAGCGTTAGAACAAGCCGCAACAGAAGATCTTGTTCGACTTGTAGGGCAAATGCCCAAATACCCTCCCAATGCGTATAATTTTCCGTCATATTATATAGAGAACATATCATCATGGTTTAATGCGGTTGACGAAATGCGTACAAGAGAGGATTTCCCAAAGGTATTGCTGGAAAGTTATATAAAAAGTGAGTTCATGCCGGTGCGTTCTTTTGAAGACAGTAAGCGACAGCTTGAATATGATGCTGAAGCGAATGCAAGGGAGAATGAAATCCTTTCACAAGAGATATTTTTAGCTTGCAACAGCACTTTTGACCGAATGGACGACGAGATGAGGCGGCGAACCATTGAAGCTGTTATGGAGAAGATTGAAATTCGCCAAAGAGAAGAATTTAAGTATATTAACAGTGTGTCGGGTTTTTTCGCATATGTGAATGAGCTGCAAAACTTTGGGCATGATGAGCCCATATCTCGGGACGATGGAACGATCGAGTATGTATCCCTTCCTCCTGTAGGTAGCAAATGGTATGACTACATTGCTCAAACGCTTCAAGATGATGAAATAATAGAATATATTGATTCATTTTGGGATGGTCGTTATGTGCCATAAAAAGCTATTGACGGATTACCCAAGCTAGATGGAAGACGGGAATATCGTAATTTAATATAAGAAAATGAGAAAAGCATTCAGACCAAAACTGAATGCTTTTCTTCAAGTAAATTAGTTGAAAAATATTATTCCCTTCCCTCGGTTAAGCTATCAATAAAATATTTGGCCCCGTCTGAGATGGGAATATCGTTGTTATAAGCAGCAACCAGAAGGCGGGATGGTATCTGCTGGTCGATATGGATAATTGACAGATTGTCCAATTCCTTTACACAAAAGTCGGGGATAAAAGCAATACCCAGACCTATCTTAGCCAGATCAATTAGAAGATCATTACTGCTAAGCTCAATTGCCGGAACCAGATCGAGGGAATTCTCAAGAAAGAGATTATGCAGAAAGACACTTGTGGTAGAGCGTTTATCCAGCATCAGTATCGGGTATTGCTGGAGCTCCTTTAAGGTAATCGGCTGGTCGGCAACAGGAAAGGCCTCCTTATTGGCGATAAAAATATCCCTGAATTCCTTAACCGGAATAATCTGCATTATATTGTTAAGTGCCGGGTTAGGAGAATTGGTTACGATGATATCAACCTCGTTACGCTCCAGTAATTTAGCACATTGGAGTGAAGTGCCGTTGGTTACCTTAATGTGTATTCCAGGGTACTTTTTATGAAAATTATTCAGAAACGGGACAAGATAATAACGGCAAATGGTATCACTGGCTCCGATTCTTAGCTGGACTCCGCTTTTCGGGTCGGCACATAACTGGTTTTCGCCGCGGCTGATCAGGTTTATGGCAGGTTCAATATGCTTTAGTAAAAGCTCGCCCTCCTTGGTCAAAGCAACTCGCTTTGTACTGCGGATAAAAAGGGGCTGATTAAGCCGTTTTTCCAAGGTTTTGATAGACTGGCTCACCGCCGACTGACTGATAAATAAGTTATCGGCCGCATCAGAAAAGCTTAGACTTTTGGCTACCTGATAGAATACTTTGTACAATTCATAATTAATATCCATAACAGACTCCCTTCAATGGCAATAGAATGATAAAAAAATACAAATAGAATTATTTGTATCTATTAGATAAGCTAATAAAAAGATTAACATATATTAATTTTGATTATAAGACATGTTATGCTATAATGCAAGTAAATGATGAATTATTGCGGTGTATAATATCTGAAAAGGAGCTTTGATATGAGTAATGTTAGGCGTATCTATGTGGAGAAGAAGGTCCCCTATGCAGTAAGGGCAAAGGAATTGAAGAAAGAGCTTCGCAGTTATTTGGGTATAAAGGGTCTGGACGCGGTACGTGTTTTGATCCGTTATGATATAGAGGATGTCAGTGAGGAGACCTATAAGAAATCTCTGGGAACGGTGTTTTCCGAGCCGCCCCTTGACATGCTGTTTGAAGAAAGCTTTCCTTATGAAAGCAGTGACAGGATTTTTACCGTAGAATATTTACCCGGACAGTTTGACCAGAGAGCCGATTCAGCCCAGCAGTGCGTGAAGCTGCTTAAGGAATCGGAGGAGCCGGTGATTCGTTCGGCAGCTACCTATGTGCTTTCCGGTGACATTACCGATGAGGAATTTGAGAAAATCAAGGCATATTGCATCAATCCTGTGGACTCCAGAAAGGCGGAGGAAGAAAAGCCTGCAACTCTGGTGACAGAATTCCCGGAGCCGGAGGAGGTCATGATATTTCAGGACTTTACCGGTATGGAGGAGGAGAGCCTTAAGAAGCTGTATGCTTCTCTGAATCTGGCTATGACCTTTAAGGATTTTCAATTTATTCAAAATTATTATAAATCAGAGGAAAAGCGTGACCCTTCCATGACGGAAATCCGTGTTCTGGATACCTATTGGTCCGATCACTGCCGTCATACAACCTTCTTAACGGAGCTTAAGGATATTCAATTTGAAGAGGGTTATTATACGGAGCCGATCAAGGCCGCTTACAGCAGCTACATCGCAGAGCGCGAGAAGCTGTACCAGGGAAGAGATGATAAATATATCTCCCTGATGGATATCGCCCTGCTTGCTATGAAGAAGCTGAAGGCAGACGGCAAATTAGAGGATATGGAAGTATCCGATGAAATCAATGCCTGCTCCATCATCGTGCCGGTTGAAATTGATGCTGTAACAGAAGAATGGCTGGTATTCTTTAAGAATGAAACCCATAACCATCCAACGGAGATTGAGCCCTTCGGAGGTGCGGCAACCTGTCTTGGCGGAGCAATCCGCGACCCGTTGTCGGGCCGGGGCTATGTATATCAGGCCATGAGAGTGACCGGAGCGGCAGACCCTACCGTTCCTGTAAAGGATACCCTAAAGGGTAAGCTGGCACAGAGAAAGATTTGTACCGGAGCGGCAGCAGGCTACAGCTCCTACGGTAATCAGATCGGGTTGGCAACCGGTCTTGTCGATGAAATCTATCATCCGAACTATGTGGCTAAGCGAATGGAAATCGGTGCGGTCATGGGTGCGGCTCCCCGCAGAAACGTTATCCGCGGCAATTCCGACCCTGGGGATATCATTATTCTGATGGGCGGAAGGACCGGACGCGACGGCTGCGGCGGTGCAACCGGCTCCTCCAAGAGTCATACCACCGAATCCATCAATACCTGCGGTGCAGAGGTTCAGAAGGGCAATGCACCCACCGAGCGCAAGCTGCAAAGACTGTTTCGCAGGGAAGAGGTAAGCCGTCTGATTAAGAAATGTAATGATTTTGGTGCCGGCGGCGTATCCGTAGCAATCGGTGAGCTGGCAGCCGGACTGCAAATTGATCTGGATAAGGTACCGAAGAAATATGCTGGACTTGACGGAACTGAGCTGGCAATCTCAGAATCCCAGGAGAGAATGGCAATTGTGGTTGAACCGAAGGATGTGGACAAAATGCTTGCCTACGCCGAGGAAGAGAATCTGGAGGCAGTAGTTGTAGCTGAGGTTACGACCTCCCCCAGACTGGTTATGAGGTGGCGCGGTACTGAGATTGTCAATATTTCAAGAGCCTTCCTGGATACCAACGGAGCTCATCAGGAGGCAACAGCCTATGTCAATATTCCTTCCAAAGAGCAGAACTATCTGCATACAGGCTGTGACGTAGAAGGAGCCGATTTAAAGGAAAAATGGCTTAAGAATCTGTCGGCACTGAATGTTTGCTCGAAGAAGGGCCTGGTGGAGATGTTCGACAGCTCCATCGGAGCGTCAACCGTTACCATGCCTTACGGCGGCAAATATCAGCTATCACCGATTCAGACCATGACGGCAAAGCTTCCGGTGCTTTCCGGTGTATGCGATACCGTAACCATGATGAGCTATGGCTTTGACCCTTATCTTTCGAGCTGGTCACCCTTCCATGGTTCGGTTTATGCGGTAATTGCGTCGGTTGCCAAGATTGTGGCAGCAGGCGGCGATCATACAAAGATACGCTTTACCTTCCAGGAATTCTTCCGCAGACTCGGTAGTGACCCGAAGCGCTGGGGCGAGCCCCTGGTTGCACTTCTGGGAGCCTATGATGCTCAGATAAAGCTTGGACTTCCCTCCATCGGCGGTAAGGACAGCATGTCCGGAAGCTTTAACGATATCGATGTGCCTCCGACACTGGTTTCCTTTGCCGTGGATGTGGCAAAGAGCGGAGACATTATAACTACAGAATTAAAGAAACCGGGGAATGTCCTGGTGAAATTTAATATAAAGAGGGATGACTTTGACCTTCCGGTTTACAGTCAGGTGACGGATATCTACGAAAAAATCATGGCGCTTGAGAAAAAAGGTGAGATAATATCCGCCTTTGCCGTTGGCTTTGGAGGTATCGCAGAGGCTGTCAGCAAGATGGCCTTCGGCAATAAGCTGGGTGTAGCTTTAAGCAGCAGTATAGAAGAGAAGGACTTATTCCTTCCCGACTATGGCTCGATTATCGCCGAGATGACAAAGGAAGCGGCAGGGGGCCTTGCAGAATATGGCTTTACCAAGGAGGAATACAGCGAGATCGGCACAGTAACCGAGACTCCTGAATTCGCATACGCCGGTGTCAGCATACCCCTGGAGGAAGCATTGCAAAGCTGGACAGGCACCCTTGAGAAGGTATATCCTACCCATTCGAAGGCTGTAGAAGAGTCAGAGGTAAAGGAAGCCTTTGCTACCGGATTGTATGATGCAAAAACAGTATATGTAGCTAAGAATAAGGTTGCAAGGCCGAAGGTATTTATCCCGGTATTTCCCGGAACCAATTGTGAGTATGATTCACTGAAGGCATTTCAGAATGCCGGTGCCGAGATAGAGACGATAGTTTTCAAGAATTTGACGGAGAACAACATAAGGGAATCTGTGGAAGCCTTTGCAGAGGGAATAGAGGGGGCGCAGATTCTTATGTTCCCCGGTGGCTTCTCCGCCGGTGACGAGCCGGACGGCTCCGGTAAATTCATTGCTACGGCATTTCGTAATGAGAAGATCAAGGAAACGGTTAATGATCTCCTGAATAAGCGGGACGGTCTGGCACTTGGCATCTGCAACGGTTTTCAGGCTTTGATTAAGCTGGGTCTGGTGCCTTACGGCGAGATTACACCCCAGAAGGAGGATTCTCCTACTCTGGCAATGAATAATATCGGACGCCATGTGTCCAAATCCGTCTATACAAAGGTAGTTACCAATAAATCCCCCTGGCTGATGAAAGCGGAGCTTGGCGGAGTATATTCCATTCCGGCCTCCCATGGTGAGGGACGCTTTGTAGCCAGCGAGGAATGGATTAGGAGGCTGTTTGCCAGCGGTCAGGTTGCGACACAGTATGTGGATTTAAACGGTAATCCTACGATGGATGAGGATTACAATCCAAACGGTTCCTACTATGCAATCGAAGGCATTACAAGCCCGGATGGAAGGGTGCTTGGCAAGATGACACATTCCGAGCGAAGGGGAGCAGCGGTAGCTGTCAATATTTACGGTGAACAAAACCAATATATCTTTGAATCGGGTATAGCATATTTTAAATAAAGCGGCGAAGAAAGCCCGGCGTAAAAGTTGGAACATAAACTTTTACGCCGGATTTTTGTTAACCTTTATTCAAAGGAAACTCTGTATTTGTGAATTCTGGATAAAGATTGCCCCGGCCTCTTGACGGGAAAAAGGGGATGGCGTAAAATGAGACTGGCATAATTAACTGGAATGCAAAGGAGGAGTATCTATGCGAAACCAAAAAACCGCACACAAAATCGCGGCTCTCCTGCTATGCGTATGCATCTTCCTGATCTATACTGCATCGGAAGTATATCTTGCGAACCATCTCCAGCACAAATGTATCGGTAGGCACTGTTCTGTCTGCTATGAGATCCGAATGGCGGATAATCAAATTCAGCAGATTTCCTCCGGTATCCTAAGCATCATTCTGGTTTTCCTTGTAGCCGTTGTTCTGAAAATAGAAGCCTCGGCTGCATCTGTTTTTGTTCCCGTTCATTCTCTGATCACAGAGAAAATAAGATTGAATAATTGAAGCCCCGGTCATGCACCGAAGGTGCAATTACTATGGGCGCTTTTTCCATAGTAATCTCGTGCAGATACTGTTGACGGTATGACAGTACCTTGTTTTGTTGTACCTATTTTTGGAGGCTTTTTATGAAAATGAAATATCGTTTATTTATATTAGTTACCTTGTTAATCCTTACGGTGTCGCTTTCTGCTTGTGCAAAAAATACTGCCGGTACTTCGGCAGATTCAGAGCAGGATAATAAGATCAGTG
Organism: Bacillota bacterium; assembly: GCA_023407175.1. The sequence goes on along the minus strand of JAEYMU010000055.1, from coordinate 63,221 downwards.
TGGTTACTACAATATTCCCGCAATATGATTTTATAAGGCAGATTGCCGGTGACAACGTAAAGCTTGAGATGCTTCTTTCCCCTGGTGCGGAAAGCCATAGCTATGAGCCTACGCCCCAGGATATTTTAGATGTGCAGAATTCAAATTTATTTGTCTATGTCGGAGGTGATTCCGACAACTGGGTGGATGAAATTTTATCCTCTATGGATCAGGATAAGATGCATATCGTTACACTGATGGACTGTGTTACTACGGTTGAGGAAGAGACGATAGAGGGCATGGAGGCCGAGGAAGAGGAAGACGGGGAAGAGGAGGAAGGTCCTGAACTGGATGAGCATGTATGGACCTCTCCGCAGAATGCAGTTTTGATTGTAGAAAAGCTTCGGGATGCCCTGTGTGAAGTTGACCCGGATAATGCAAAAGACTATAAGGCCAATGCGGAAAGCTATATCGAGAAATTAAATCAGCTTGATCAGAAATTTAAGGATGTGGTAGAGAATTCCGTACGCAAGGAGATAGTCCTTGGTGACAGATTTCCCTTCCGCTATTTTGTTGATGCATATGGCTTAAGCTATTATGCGGCATTTCCCGGCTGCTCCACCGAGACGGAGGCGAGTGCGTCAACGGTGGCCTTCCTGATTGATAAGGTCAAGGAGGATAAGATACCGGTTGTATTTCATATCGAATTATCCAATGAGCAGATGTGTGACAGCATCTGTGATGCCACAGGTGCAAAGAAGGAGCTGCTGAATGCGATTCATAATATCAGTCAGAAGGATTTTGATGCAGGAGTTACCTATATTGACTTAATGGAGCATAATGTTGAGGTACTAAAGGAGGCGCTTAATTAATATGAAGCTGATTAGCTGCAGGCAGGTAGCCTTTTCCTATGAGGGGAATACGGTATTATCCGATATCAGTTTTGAAGTAAACAGCGGAGATTATCTGTGTGTTGTCGGTGAAAACGGCGCAGGAAAAAGCACGCTGGTCAAGGGGCTGCTTCACCTTAAGAAGGTATCGGGTGGAGAGATTGAGTTTCAGGGGCTGAAGCAGGATGAAATCGGTTATCTTCCCCAGCAGACGCTGGTGCAGAAGGATTTTCCGGCTAGTGTATATGAGGTTGTGCTTTCAGGACGCCTGAATAGACGAGGACTCCTGCCCTTTTATGCCAGAGAGGATAAAAGGGAGGCCCTGCGGCAGCTAAAACAGCTTGGGATAGAGCAGCTTAAGGACCGTTGCTTTCGCGAGCTGTCGGGAGGACAGCAGCAAAGGGCGTTACTGGCGAGAGCACTCTGTGCAACAAAGAAATTACTGCTTCTGGATGAACCAGCCACAGGTCTTGACCCGGTTATGACAAATGATTTCTATTCCCTGCTTTACAAAATCAACCGGGAGCAGAATATAACAATCATCATGGTTTCTCACGATGTTCACAGCGCCGTCAGATATGCAAGCCACATTCTTCACCTGGGAAAGAGCCAGCTTTTTTACGGAAATACGAGGGATTATATTGTGAGTGAACCGGGGCTTAAGTTTTTGGGAGGGAAATCAGATGATTAGTACATTTATAGAAATGCTCTCTTATCCATTTCTGGTAAGGGCTCTGGTGGTAGGTATCCTGGTATCCCTTTGTGCCTCCCTCCTGGGAGTAAGTCTGGTGCTTAAGCGTTACTCCATGATTGGAGACGGCTTATCCCATGTGGGCTTTGCTTCCCTTGCGATTGCCTACGCCATGAACGCGGCACCCCTATCCGTATCCATACCGGTTTGTGTCATAGCAGCATTTTTCCTGCTGCGTCTGTCGGAAAACAGTAAAATCAGGGGAGATGCCGCTACGGCGCTGCTTTGCAGCGGAGCTCTGGCGGTCGGTGTAATGACGATATCCCTGACCACCGGAATGAATACGGACGTATGTAATTATATGTTTGGCAGCATCCTGGCAATGAGTACGGCGGATGTCCGGCTGTCGATAATTCTATCCATCGTTGTGATATTGCTGTATGTCCTGTTCTATCATAAGATTTTTGCTGTGACCTTTGATGAAACCTTTGCCAGGGCGACCGGCACTAACACGGACCTTTACAATATGCTGATTGCTTTACTTACGGCGGTTACGGTAGTACTGGGAATGCGTATGATGGGAACCCTGCTCATATCGAGTCTGATTGTATTTCCCGCATTGACCGCCATGCGTATCTGCAAGCGTTTTCTTACGGTAATTGTGTGCTCTGGGGTGGTGTCCGTGCTCTGCTTTGTGGCAGGTATTTACTTTTCTTACTTGAAATCCACACCGACCGGAGCCAGCATCGTAATTGCAGATATTTTGGTGTTCTTTCTGTTTGCCGGTATTGAAAAAGTCAGAGCAAGAAGGTAGTGGATATTACTGGTTATAATTCAGGTAACGGGAGTGGAGCTCCTGAATAACAACAGAGGCTGCGGAAAATTCCCTGTATGTACATTTCAAGACAAGGCTGCATACAGGGGTTTCCGATAAGCCTCGCCAAATAGGAGGAAAATAGACATGAAAGTAAGGAAACAAAGAATTCTGCTGTTCGGGCTGTTAATCACAATGACGGCATTGGCCTGTGCCTGCCAGAAGCAGCAAAGTGCAACCTATAACAACAAAATGAATAAGGCGGCAACGCCTGTCGTAACAGATGCCGCATCAGATAGCAATATAGATACAGACTTAGAAGCAGATGTGGATACAAATGCTGCTGTGACGGTCACACCGGTCCCAACCGAGGCGGCGGGCTTCACTTTGCAGCTTAATGAGAATGCGATTGTCAAGGGAACCGGAACCTATGACTGTGATATCAGCAAGGATAAAGAGGATTTTGACCCTTCCTCCATTGATATTGTTGTAGGGGATAAGTACTATGCAACCCAGATTAATGACTGGTATGAAAATTTCAAGGATTACGACGGAAAAACAGTAGAGATAGAGGGCTATTATATCGATTATTCACCCTATAGCTTTGTCGGCAGATTTGGCCCCTCCTGCCCTTACTGTCAGGGAGGCTATGTATGCTTTGAATTCCTGACCGACGAGGATTTAAGTAAGTATGTATCTGATAAGGACTGGATTAAGGTGAAAGGAATATTAAGGAAGGGACAGGACAGCGAGGCAGGAGAGTTCTACTATATCGAGGCTCTATCCTTAGAGAAAATGGACCAGGTGGGGATGGATACTGTAACAAATTAGAACCGGAGCATAGACAAAAGAACAATACCATAGTACAATGGACAAAACTTATTTACCAATGCTGTATCGGAGCGAAAGAGGGTAAACTATGGTATGGAAGGGCTTAAAATTTGGAATGCTTCTGCAGCTTGCAGTCGGACCCATGTGTCTGCTGGTATTTTCGACTGCAACAGAGCAGGGCTTATTATCAGGGCTGTCTTTGGTTGGAGCGATTGCGCTGATCGATGCCCTGTACATAGTACTGTCGGGACTGGGAGTTGCGGCCTTCATCGGAAGAAAAAGGGTCAAGCTGGCTATAAAAATCTTTGGCGGAAGTGTATTAATCCTGTTTGGGCTTCAGAACATATTAGGAATATTTGATCTGACGATTTTTCCGGGAAGCATAAGCTCACCCTCCGTATCCAACGGCAATATCTTTCTTAAAGGCTTGTTACTTACGGCCTCCAATCCATTGACGATCATATTTTGGAGCGGAGTATTCTCCGCACAGGTTGCCGCGCATGCGCTGACAAGACAACAGCTCTTTTTCTTTGGAATGGGCTGCGTCCTGTCAACTTTGATATTCCTTTCCGGCGTCGCATTGCTGGGGAATATGCTTGGTATTTTTCTTTCGGGTATCATAATCCAGCTTTTGAATGGAGCGGTTGGGCTGGTGCTTTTGTATTTTGGTGTTCGATTACTCTTTAAGAAATAAGATTCGGGCATTGGTTTTTACGCTGCCTTCCATAACACCACACCGTCCCGATTTACATTTTTATAAAATGGAAGTATTTCTTCCCATATTAAAAATTCATTGTAATCAATGTCTATGATGGAAAATACCTTATCGTACTTCAAGTCTAAATCCACAGTAAATTCAATCAGCTTGTCCTGTGCCGACTGCTTTTTTGCATCTTTCAATATTATTGCAATGTCAATATCAGATTCCTCGGTAGCTGTTCCTCTGGCAACAGAGCCATAAAGAATTATGCTAACTAAATTGTCATTAAAAATATTTTTCAATCCCTCAACTAGTTCATTCGTAATGATATGATTCATGACTAAGTCACCTCCTTACAGAAATAGTATAGCATACTCTTGTTGATTTTTCTACTTACGGACGATACATTTTCTATTTTGTTACAATTTAAAAATAATCATTCTATCTCGCCTTTATTATATCATTTGTTTTGTATTTTTTTCCCAATGAAATAATGCTTTCTCCATCAAACACAATACCTGATTCCTCATAAAGGATATATAAATTGTTATCGTAATTATTTATCAGCTCATTATCTGCTTCTGTATAATGACACCATACATCCCTATCATTCAGTAAATTGAGTCCATGTGTATCCGCTAAATCTACAATATTTTTGTCTGCATGCTTTGCGGAGTCGATAGTTTTTCCAAAAATAATAGCTCCTGCAGAGCCGCCATATATAATTCCATTGTTTTTTAAATACGTGATACATTTTTTATCAAAGCTACTATCTTTTATCTTTTTAAGGAGCTTATAAGTATTGCCCCCACCAATATATATAGCAGCAATATTATCTGATATGGTTTTTCCTGATAAATCTGTCCACATTTCGATCTTAGTTATACCATATCTTTCATAGGTGTCAGTAAACCAGTTTAAACATTCCTCATATGTAAAACAAGATTCTTCCATTGCTACTGGTATGTATATCACGGGTTTATTCTTATCAATTATGCTTATAAAATAGCTATCAATAGGTGTTACTTTATCTGGATCTCCTCCGCCTGATAAAATTAACATGGTAAACTCCTTTCGTATCATCTACACAGAATATATCTATTGCCAAAATCTTGAGATACAAGCTTGCTTAAGGCTTATTTATCTCCTCTTTCTATACAGCACGTAAAACAAATCTTTGATTGGGACAGCCAAAAGTGCTTCATTTGCCTTAATTCCATCCGATATTGCAGTCAGAAAAATACCAACTGGAGCCGATTTTAATAACATTGTAATCCGCATCTACGGAGGTTGTGCCTTCCTTCGTTTCAATGGTCAGTTTTACTTGAAGCAAATATCCTTCTGTTATCAGCAAGGTTTTTTGGCAATTGGCCTTTGCATCATCCATAATCTTTCTCAAATTGTTGCTGCTTAACTCCTCCCTATTTGTAATCTCATAAGAAAGTCTATATTGTTCTCCATATTTCGTTTCTATCATATTCGACATTTCACTCATCGCCTTTTTTGTACTGCCATAATCCTGTTCCAGCTTATCCGTAATATCATCCTGATAATACCATGGATAGCAATGAATCAGCTCCTCCGAGTCACCCGCCTCCAGTGAGTTTAGCATGCTTAAAACCGGCCTTTCATAGTCTGATGTTCTGTTTTGTTTCATGGTTCCAATTACCATTGTAAAGATGATAGCAAAAATGGTCAGAATGGAAGCAATGGTTATAATTATTGGAAATTTCGTGCTTTTATGTACTGACTCTGAGCTTTGCTTCTTATTACCGTAGGTGTTATTATTATTCAATTTCGTTTTACAATGCGAACAGTAGGCAGCACCCAGCTTTACAGCAGCTCCGCAATTGTTGCAGGAAGTATCCGGTAGCTGTGAGCGTTCAAGCTCATAAAAGCTGTCTTTATTTCGAATAACAAACAGCTTAATGAAGAACAGGTCTACAATAAGTGCCGCAATAACAAGCAATAAAAATAAAAATGATAAAAAATTGTTGGAAGCCAGAAGCCCAAATATGACATACCCATTCCATAAATAAATTATAACTGATGAAAATTGTATTCGATTTTTCGATACAATACCGACATAATCAGTAACAATTGATTTCTTTGTTTTTAAATTTAGTATCGCTCCCCAAATATTTAATCCTCCAAAGATACCGGAAATAAAAATTGTCCGGACAGAGGCTGTATTCCAATCGTCAATTAATGTATTTATACAAAAAATTGCCAGGGCTATCATTAATTGAATGCCGGAAATGCAAAACCATAGTACAGCGCTGGCAGTTAACCTGTTTATCAGGGTGGAGATCAGGGCGGGAGCGGCTTTTTTTAATAACTCCTCTGATTGAGTATTCACTGCCGGATTACCGCAAAACGGACATACCTGTACGGTGTTATTTATTTGCGCTCCGCAACTGGTGCAAAATCTTTTTAATACTGTTTTTTGCGTCATTTGCTCAGTACCGCAGACAGGGCAGAATCTGTCATTATTGTTTAAGGGTGTTGTACATTTTATACAATATTTCATTGCTTTTCCTCCATATGGTAAGATAACAATTGCAAATTAATATTACAACAAATTCCATAATTTTTCTACAGAAAATATACGCTTTTGGAAAAGTCTGAAAGCCGGATACTTAAGATCGCAGGATGAAGTATCTAGGAACACTACATCTGTGCGGAAAAATAAAAAGAATCGGGACTGACGCAGCGGCAATCCCGATTCTTTTATTTGGAGACATAAACTCTATTTCGCTTACTTTCTCATATTTGCACTTTCCTGAAGTAGTTCTTCTAAAGGTCTGTAATCTCCACCCCAATATTCAAAAGTCCTCATTCCCTCGTCTTCTAATACTGGACCAATTAATTTTACTGATACATCCATTTTTTGCATGATTGCTTCATAATCGAATATCTTAGGCTCAAATGGTAACAATAAATTAAACGATTTGTAAGAGACACCATATACTATATTTTTAATTCCTAAAGAAGAAATAGCCATCAGGCAACGAGTACATGGTGCACAACTAGTATATAGAGTTGCATTTTCAAAAATGTTATCGGCATACTTATTGGCACATTTGTGTATAAGATTAAATTCCGCATGCCCAAAAAGTCCCTTCGCATAATTAGCAGTATTCTCTGCCTCTTCAAGAATTTTACCATCACTTACCAAAATTGCCCCGAAGCTATCATAACCCTTCTTTCCTGCTGTAATTGCCAATTCATAACATCTCTTCATATATAATTCATGTTCAATAAAATTCATTATTTATACCTTTCTCGAAACATGAATCATTTCATGTTCCTACAATTTCTTATTTTCTCCATAACATATAATTGATTCTAATTTAACGACTTCCATAATCAACATCCCTTCAGGTTTATTTATTAAATCACCTAATGGTGAGATAACCATAATAAAATATTTAGTTCACAAACAATAACAATATGTACTATTTTCTAAAATTAATATTACAACAAATTTCATAATTTTTCTATAGTAAATAATAATTTTCAAAACACCAAGGTAACGCTTAAAGTTCCATAAATACATCATAAAGGTAGAACAAAAAATAATCGAGACTGACGCATGAGCGGCAGTCCCGATTTCCTAATATGCTTGCAGGAATAGAATAGTTGCTTAAAAATATAAGGTGAAATTTGCACCGGCATATTCAAAGCAAACCTGGACGAGGGCCATCCCCATAGCAAAGAAGGAGAGGAGGATGATTAAAGCAAAGGCGGTCGTATCATAGAGGATTTTCTCCCCCTTTTGCGTAAAGTTGGCAATGAGTATTTCTATTCCCAGAAAGATAAAGATGATCGGCCAAACCTTGAATATGACATGGTAAGCGATTGCCGGAATAAACAGGTGCAGCAGGAACAGGGTACCGAAAGCAACCAGTATACTGCCCAGAGTAAAGGTACCGACACGGTGAGTTCTTGTCATTTGTCGTAACCTCCCTTATCTTCGAGCTCGTTGATGCGGTCCATAGCATCCAGCTCCTTTTTCTTACCGGTAATCAGGTAAACACCGAGTGCAATAATTGCAAAGCCAACCAGAAGCTGCGGGAAATAATATCCGAAGTCCCGGATAATTTGCCGTACCTGGTCCGGCAGGATTGAACCGAACAGATCAATGATATTATGCCACAGAAGCACAGTACCGAAGAGGATTAATCCAAGTGCCAATACCTGACGGTATTTCCCTTTAAGGATGTCAGAGCCTTCCTTTGCAATGCCCGGGAAGAATATATATTTGTCCTCTATGGCGTAGAATTCATCATCCGGAGTGGCGCGCAGATTAAAGGTGTCAAAAAAGGCATAGAACCATAGTACGATTGCAGCAAATACAAATAGGGGCATCTCAAACCAGACGGTGAAGAATATTATCAGGAAGAAGCCGGACATCAGACTGACACCACGCTTCATGAAGCCCATATACATTTGCCCTGCACCAGGTAAGAATGAAAAACAAAAGGTTAAAAAACTGTTCTTTTTACTGATCATTGTCAGTTACCTCCTTATCAAATAAATTATTGGAAAAATCTACAATGCCGCTGCCGATTTTATTGATACCGTTTTGTATAAAGGAAGACAGGGAACCACGATCCATTTTATCGGTTGCTTCTGTCTTAATACTGCCGGTGGTTTGCAGAATATCCGATACTGCCGGTGCATTCATGGTAAATAGCATAAGCAGCAGGGCACAGACGGTAACGGTGCATACCTTAAGGCTGTAGATGAAAAGCTGCAGGCGTTTTGAGGTCTCACGCACCCGGATGGCCAGTTGTACCTCCGGCTTTCGTACGGCCCTTAATAGATTTTCCTTCATATCTCTGGGGGCGGCTATGATTTCTTCTTCCATACATGCCGTAAACCTGTCGGCACAAAAGTCACAGGAGCAGATATGGCTAAGGAATAATTCCCGTTCGGATGGATTCATCTGATCTTGCTGAAAAGCCTCAAAAGCTTCTTGGGAGATATGTTCTTTTTCATTCACTGCTGTAAGCCCCCTTTCGGTATGTTTTCTGAAGTAATGCCCTGGCCCGGTAGATCTGGGTTTGGACGGTCTTAAGGTTCTTGCCTGTATTAGCGGCAATTTCGGCTGCGGACAATTCACTGTAGAAATAGTCCAGTGCAATCTCCCGGTACGGAGGTTTTAGTTTGTTACAGCGTTCGGCCAGTTGTTTTTTTATCTCCAGCTCCAGAACGCTTTCCTCCGGTGAGGGTGTGTTGTCAGTCTGTGTAACGAAGTATTCTTCTCCTGTTGGAATGCTATGCCGGTCGGAACGTTTCAGATAGTCAAGGCATTTATTGGTGGCTATCCGGCATAGCCAGGCCTTCTCATGCTGTCGGTCAAAGGTGGACAGGTGTTTATAGGCGGAAATGAAGGTTTCCTGGACAAGGTCCTCAGCATCAAAATAGTCTCTGACAATCTTATAGCAAATCGAGTAAATCAGGTTTTGATAGGTGTCGATCAAATATTCATAATATTGCTCATTGCTGATTATTTCCGCCTCCCTTCATGTATTCATCACCGTACAGGCATTATAACGATAGTATAATCTATTTATCTTCAATTTTGAAGAAATATTATAATGCGGTTATGCTAATTTGGCCATACGGTTTTTTTTCTTCTTTTTCATACACATGATCAGTTTTTTAATGACGGATAGGGATAATATAAATAGGGTTACTACGGATATTAATTTAAAAAATTTCATTTGATACCTCCAGTCTGCTAGGATTACGGCATGGAATGCAGTTTCTTTGGAATGTTATTGATACATCCTTTCTGTTCCATTTGTTACATTAATATAAACGAAAGTACAACACAGAAATCTTCAATTATTCTAAAAAATTTTATTGATTTTTTCTTAGATGTGTATTTCAAGATAGTAAAAAAATACAGAATATGATAAAATGTCCTTGTACAGAAGCCATAACGAAAAGGGAGTATAAATTGCAGGAGGAGAAGGTCTATGGATCAGGAACAATTTGACAAGTATCAGCATTTTACAGAAAAAACAATTTATGATTTATCACAGAAAGTAATCGAGTTGGAGAATAAGCTAAATGTAATTACGAATCTTCTGGAGGTAAGTAAGTACATAAATAAGTATATTAAGGACCCAAACCTGTTTTCAATTATCAATGATATGATCGTGGGGGTATTCGGAGCGAAATATTCGACGATTTATATTGCGGGGAAGGAAGGGCTGGGGGCGGCTGCCCGGAATATGAACTACTCCTTTACAGAGGAAGAGAAACAGCTGATCCTGGCGCATAATCAGGAGGAATTTATCATTCACAGTGAGACTCCGGTTTATGCTGATAAATCGGAGGAGGAGAGTGTCTATTCCGTTCTGGGTGTTCCGATTAAGGTAGAGGACAGACTACTGGGTTTTATTGCAATACAGCATAAGGAAATGAATTATTTTACCGGATACCATATGAGGTTTCTTTCCTCCATCAGCAATCATATCGGGGTTGCTATTGAGAACAGTATTCTGCAAAAGCAAATTTCCCAAGCAAATTAAAAATGAGAAAAGCAAAACCTCCCGGATTAGGCTTAGCGGCCTGATCCGGGAGGTTTTATAACATAGAAATAACGATTATTGTACAAATATATTGTAAATTGCCTTGGTTGCTTCCTCAAAATCTTCCTCGGATACACCGATGATGATGCTTAATTCGGAGGAGCCCTGGTCGATCATTTTGATATTAACCTTGGCCTGTGCAAGAGCAGAGAAAATTCTTGCCGCTGTACCTCTGGCCTTTCTCATTCCCCTGCCTACAACAGCGATTAATGCGAGATTATCCTCAATCTCGATATGATCAGGATGTGTTCTGGTGACGATTTCATCCAATACGGTTTTTTCCTTGCCCTTGATGGATTCGGTATTGACGATAACGCTTAAGGTATCAATTCCGGAGGGCATATGTTCAAAGCAAAGATTGCTTTTTTCCAGAGCACGCAGTACATTACGGCCAAAGCCCACCATACTGTTCATCATGTCCTTCTCAATATTGATAACTGAGAAGCCCTTCTTGCCTGCGATACCGGTGATGATGTATTTGCTGCTGTCAACCGTCTGGGATACGATCATAGTGCCGGGATCCTCAGGATGGTTGGTGTTCTTGATATTAATCGGAATGCCCATGGTACGAACCGGAAATATGGCATCCTCATGCAGTACGGTTGCACCCATATAGGATAATTCTCTAAGCTCCCGATAGGTAATCGTGGTAATTGGCTTCGGGTTCTTTACAACCTTAGGATCACAGATTAAGAAGCCGCTGACATCGGTCCAGTTTTCATATAGCTGTGCATTTACAGCTCTGGCAACAATGGAGCCGGTTACATCCGAACCGCCGCGGGAGAAGGTTTTGATGGTGTCGTTGGGCATGCTGCCATAGAAGCCTGGAATTACTGCATTTTCCATTTCAGCGAGCTTCGGACCAAGCTTTGAAATGGTTCTTTCCAGGTCAAACTCACCGCTTTCATTAAAATAAAGCAGGCCTACAGTATCAAGGAAGGGAAAGTCAAGGTATTTTGCCAGCACGATACTGTTTAAATATTCACCGCGGCTTGCCGCATAATCGCGTCCCGCACTATGTGCAAAGGAAGCCTTTATATACTTGAATTCCTCTTCAAGTGTTAAATCAAGACTTAGGTCCTTTATAATCGAATTATAACGTTCTTCAATTGCCTGGAAATCCTGATCAAAATTCTCACCCTTGGAGGCTTTGTCATAGCAGCTATAAAGCATGTCGGTAATTTTAATATCCTCGGAGAAACGTTTACCGGGGGCAGAAGCAACAACAAAACGTCTTGTTTTGTCTGCACGGATAATATCTGCTACCTTCCTGAACTGATTCGCATCAGCCAGTGAACTGCCGCCAAATTTAACCACTTTCGTATCATTCATATCCTATCCTCTTTCTACGCATAACTGATCGCGCTGTATTATTACGAATTTATTTTACATTATATTATAAGTATTCAAAATAATCAATTATCTTTTCAACTCGTTTTAAATAGGAAATTGCGAAACCATAATGTTTTGTGCATTATGAGTTTCGCAATTATTTACCTTTATTATAGATAGAAGGGATAGGGACAGTGTTGCTGGGTTACAGCTTGAATTTCTCTACGATTTCTTTCAGGCTCACTGCATACTGGGTGCTTTCCTTAGCCATCGACTGGGTATTGCCGGTCAGGGATACGATATTGGTATTGCTTTCTGCCACGTCATTTACTCCCTTGGAGGAATCGCTGACCATCGTATTGATTTCAGCGATGGATTCGGAGATGCCCTGTACATTCGAGTTCAGCATATCGATCTGCTTTTGGATATTTTCCATGGTTTCATTCATCGTGCCGGCTCCGCTGTAGTATTCCTCACTGCTGTTTAAGAAGTTATTATAATCCGGAATAACATTGGTTTCCAAAAATTGAAGAGTTTGTTCCAGACTCTTTGACATATTGTCCACTGCCTGATATACCTCTGCTACTACCTCAGTGATGTGGGCGACGGTTTTACTTGACTGGTTTGCCAGATTACCGATTTCACTGGCGACAACCGAGAAGCCGCTGCCCTTGTCACCGGCACGGGCGGCCTCAATGGAAGCATTCAAGGCAAGCAGGCTTGTCTGACCGGCGATATCCTTAATGGTCTGGGAGAGCAGGCTGATTTTTTCAACTGCCTTTGATTGTTCGATGGCAGAGTCCGTTTTTTGTTTGACCTCTTCATAAATTTGTTTGGTCTTAGCGGTGGCCTCGGAGGTACTTCCCTTCAGAACCGAAGCCTGGTGCATTAAATCCGTGGATAGCTTGGTACCGTGGGATACATGCTCGGTAATATCTCTGGAGTTATTACCAATCTGTTCAATTGTTCCATAAATCTGTTCGGTGGTGGCCGCAGTCTCCTGCATACCGGCTGACAGCTCCTGTGCCGTGGCTGAATTATCAGAAGCATGATCGTTAACCGCATGTGCGATTTGATCCAGGCTGCTGGAGGCTTCTGATATCTTGCCGGAGACATTGCTGATATGGGTAATCATCGTTTTTAAGGAATTGCGCATCTTTTCGATGGCGCGGCTCATCTCACCGGTTTCATCCTTTCGCAGGGACAGATGGGAAAAGGTATTATCCTCAGTAAAATCAAGCTCTGCTGTTTTATTGATTAATTTGGTAATATGCCGGATGGACTTTGTTAAGGTGCCGGTAAGCAGGTAGGCAGCCAGGCTTAAGATTAATACCAGCAGGATACTGATTAATATAGTATTAGTAGCTACTACATTCAGTGATTCCAACACCTCGGATTGGTCGGCAGCCACAAATAATATCCAGTGATTATCTGAATTCACGGTGTAGGAGGCATATTCTTCCGTACCGTTATAGGTGTAGGTAATTGTGCCGGATTCTGCATTTGTTCCGTTTGCAACCTGTGCAATCAGGTCATTGATGCTGGTAATATCAACGGTGGTTCCAATCAGGCTTTCATCCGGATGATAGATAAAATTACCTGAGGAGTCAAGAAGAAAAGCATAGCTGCTGTCATAGCTTCCAGCCTTGGCACCCTCAAGGATACTGCTGAAGGCGGAGACCTTCACCGAGGTGATGATAGCTCCTGTAAATTCTGTAACGGCCGTTGCCTGTGCTCCAAGACCGGATTCAATTCCAGCGCTGCCGGTAGCAGGAGCTTCTGTCTGCATCGTGGTATCAGCCGCGGGAGAGGGGGTGCCGGTCTCTGTGGAAGAGGCAGTAGTACCCGTTGTTCCAGTATCAGTTGGAGCAGTACCTGTGATGCTGGTCGGAATATTTCCCTGCAAATCGGTACGAAGAGGGATAGCAAAGGTGACACAGGCTTCTCCGGAGCTATCGGATACAAATACATCGCCCTGGCTGCTAAGACCGCTTGATACCATATTTGTAAAATAATCTTCTTCTGAGATATCCTGACCGGTCAGACTGCTGTCGGTACTGTAAAGAACCTTGCCGTCCGCATCGACAATGGTAATATCTTCATTGGAGGAATTGCTGCTTAAAAATAGATTGACCAATTCTTCAACTGCTTCAGCTTCCTTGGTACCACCCGAATTAACATAATCGGTGATGGAGGAGGAGCTCATGATAAAATTGGCCGACTGGCTGGCCTGCTGTACAGCCTCGGAGATGTTGCTGCTATAGGAAGAAGCCAGGTCCTTCATCATGATCTCAGTGCTGTCCGTGATTGCATTTTTGCTTGCATTGAACATGAAGATAAAATTAACAGTAACTGCAATTAGTATGGAGCATGTGCATAGCAAGGCGATTTTTGCCTTAAGTGAGAAGAAGGTTTTTTTAGCTTTTGTCTCTTTTCCATTTTTCATGTTGGGGTCCTCGCTTTTCCTTTATCTTGTAGTGTTGCAGGTATTTAGTAAGTAAGGTATTTATTAGCTATAATATTATGGAAGGTGTGTGGATAGTTTGTGTTTCAATTGTGAAAGTTTATTGAAATATCGGGGTTGGAAAGATATACCATAGAATATTAGGATGCCAATACCATATTATTCATATATGTAAAGAATGTATTGACATATGCAAACCAGTGCTATAAAATAAAAATTACAATAAAAACATATAATACATATATGTATTGTATAAAGAGTAAGGAGTGATGGAAATGGCTTCCATAATTGATTACAACAAATGTATCAATTGTAAAATCTGTTATGAACGATGTCCGGAAGGACTGTATGGGCTAGACAAGAATGGAACGGTATATGTAGCACATCCGGAGGAATGCTGGCTTTGCGGAGCATGTCAGATGGACTGTCCGGTTGGGGCGCTTAAGGTAACTTATAATGCGAATAATAAGCCAGTCTTTATCCTGGGGAAGGGAGGAAAGTAAATGTCCTATACAATTGAGCGATACCAGACCGATGTTCTTGTGATCGGTGGCGGATTATCCGGCGCTATGGCTGCCTTACAGGCAAGAGAGCATGAAGCAAAGGTAATTGTTCTTGAGAAGGCCAATACCTACCGCAGCGGAAATGCGGGCTCAGGGCTTGACCATATCTACAGCTATGTACCTCCGGTGCATGAAAAGGTGGGCTATACCAAAGAGCTTATGAAAAAGGATATGGTGGAAGTGGAATTAATGGGCCTGGGGCTTGGAAATAAGGAGCTCACGGATCATTTTGTGGAAACCAGCTATGAGAGAGTTCTTAGCCTTGAAAAATACGGCCTGAATTTCCGCTATGAGAAAAGCCATCTGGCGGAAGGCTTCCGTCTGGTGCCGCAGTTTCATACAGTTCCCACCAGCTTTCATTTTGAGGGAAGAGATGTCAAGGTGAAGCTGACAGAGGCGATGCAAAAAGCCGGAGTGCAGATTATAAACCATGCCCAGGCCATAGAGGTCTTAAAGGATGAACAAGGCAATGCGGCCGGTGCAATCGCGTTGTCCACCAGAGAGGATAAGCTGTTGGTGGTAGAGGCAAAGACAACAATTATAGCCACCTCCGGCGGTGCCGCCAGGTTATCGGAGAATTTTAATACCACCCATGATTTCTTTGAAGGTCCAAGCGCGGCAAATTGCGGTTATGGTGTTACTCTTGCCATGAATGCCGGAGCGGAGGTAGTCAATCTGGAGTTTTATATCAAAAACGGCGGCTTGGCATTTCCGGGCTTTAATTTCACCGCAGGAGCCCCCGGCGGTACCTGGTGGCCGGCAGGGCGTGTCATAGATGACGAAGGGAATGTCATTGTGGAAAGAGTCATTGATTATGACATCAATGAGCCGGATTATCTTAAGAAGAATGTGGACCAGATGAATAAGTATGCCAGACAGAAGGTATCCATGGGGAAATATATGGCGGAAGGAAAACAGCTATATGTGGACCTGGCAGAGGCCACCGCCGAGGAAGTGGAATACATCAAATGGAGCATGTTCCATGAAGGAAAGTGCTGGCTGTATCTTCAAAATCTTAAGGAGGATAAGATTGATTTACATAAGGTGAAAATACCCTTTCAGCTGAAAAAGCGGGTAGCGATTCACGGCAGCAGTACCGGAGCCTATGTCAATGTCAAATGTGAAACCACAGTAAACAATCTCTATGCCGCCGGTGATGCCATCGGAGGAGCCGGACAGATGTGCGCTCCGGGAGCGGTAGTCTTTGGGTATGAAGCAGGACTTCAGGCGGCCGAAAAGGCCAAGACGATTTCAGAGATTCCAGGGGCCCGAAAGGAACAGATTGAAAAAATCCTTCAAAAGGCTGAGGAAATAAGAAGCACCCAGACCGGAGAGGAATGGAGGAATGTCCAAAGTACCCTGCAAAGTATTATAGGGATATTTGGAGTCTATCCCCTTTCTGATAATAAGATCGATACGGCACTTGCTCTGATTGATGCTTTAAGCAGCAGAGGCAAGCTGAAGGCGGCAGATGCACATGAGCTTACAAGAAGCTTTGAGGTGCTTTCCCTGATTGAAACTGCCCGGGCAATCTTCACGGCGGCAAAGCTTCGCAAGGAAAATCTGGGCCCCTTCAAACGATACCCGGATGATGACCGCCGGATTTATGGTGAGCGGGTAGCGCCTAAGGACGGAGTGCTTCCCCGGACAGAAATTTATGGTCTGTACAGGGACGATGACGGCAGCATTAAGGTAAACACCCATATAAATGAAGAAGCAACAGTATAGATTATCAACCAACAGCAAAGAAAGGAAAATAAACGATGAACAAAAAATTATGGATTACATTAATACTTATAGTAACAATGGCTGCTTCCCTGATCGGCTGCGGAAAGAAAACAGAAAAGGATGAAACAACATCACAGCCCAGCGGTACCATCACAGAGGCGGCTGCCGGAGACAGCTCGGACAAAACACTGACCGTAGGCGTCATTTCCGTAGCTGATCAGCCCTTTAATCCGGGAACAATTGCATTATCCAGCTTAGAGCAGATTGAACCGGTTTTTGATACCTTGATCTTTGTAGATAAGGACGGAAATTATATTCCCGGGCTGGCAACCGAATGGACCCTGTCGGAGGATAAATTATCCTTTACCCTGAAGCTTCGGGAGGGGGTTAAGTTCCAGGACGGCTCCGAGCTTACCAGTGCAGATGTAAAATTCACTCTGGAGTATTATGCTTCCGATGATTCAAAACAGGCGGATAAGAATTTATTGATCGAATATGTTAAGAGCATCGATACACCGGATAACCTGACGGTAGTGATTAATTTCAATTCCCCTTGCACCGAATTTGAGTATTTGTTATCTGAGGGAGGAACGGGCACCGGAATTGTGTTGCCCAAAGCCTATTTTGAGAAGGTGGGAGCTGACGGATTTTCCGCAAATCCCATTGGTACCGGTCCCTTTAAGCTGGAGAAATTCTCAGCAGGAGAGGAAATTGACTTTGTTGCCAACGAGGATTACTGGCAAGGAGCTGCGGATATTAATAAGCTGATTTTCCGCCAAATTTCGGAGGAGAGCACAAGAATATCAGAATTACAGGCAGGAAATATCGATTTTGCACCGATTGGAGCAACCAGCGCCTCCTTATTTGAAAATGATGAAGCAGTTACAATTAATACGGTGGATTATAGCTCCTCCCTGGGAATCTTCATCAGCGGAGCCTATGACAGTACGGGGGCAGCCACACAAAATTCCTTAGTCAGAGAAGCAATGAATTATGCAATTAACCGCCAGGAGCTGGCAGACGGCCTGTTCGAGGGCAAGGCGACGGCATCGGGAGCCTGGGGTGTGTTCCCCTTCACAACGGGATACGATACGGTAAGAGAGATTACCCAGTATGACCCGGATAAGGCGAAGGAGCTGTTGGAGGAGGCCGGATATCCTGACCAATTCTCTAACCCGGTAATTAAGTTCTATGATACGGCTGCGAAGGTTTACAGTTCGGAAGTGGTGCAGGCAGTAGCGGCTTATTGGCAGGCAGTAGGCCTGGAGGTTGAAATTGTTTCCACAGACCGTGCCACCTTAGGCGCCCTGTACAGTGCGAAGCCTCTTGACAGTGAATTCTCAGGCTCCGTATACCTGTTTGACCCTCCGAAAAAATACAGTGCCCATGATGCGTTCCAGGCCTTCTATCCCTCTAATTCCACCTTTGGTTTAATTCAGGGAAATACGGAGCTGGATGGAGATATTACACAGCTTGCAGCCCTGGATGGCAGTGACCGTTCCGATACCGTGAATAAAATACTTGATCTTGTGGCAGAAGCAAATGTCTCAATTCCGCTGGTATATCCGAGTCAGGATTATGCAGTAGGCTCCAAGGTAGAAAGCTGGGATTCTGCCTATGCGGCTCATTGGGGCAACTGGTTCTACAGCTTCAAATTAAAATAAATAAGAAAATGGAAAAACAGAGCTGTTGTAAATTCAGGATGAATTTTCCGACAGCTCTGTCAGACAAAGAAGGGAGGATGGGAGAATGAAATATGTAATAAATAAGCTGATACAATCGGTGGTCACATTATTTATCATTTCCATCGTTATCTTTGTTGCAACCCGCTCCAGCGGGGACCCGCTGCAAAGCCTGCTGGATGACAAGGCTAGTGAGGAGCAGCGGCAGTATCTGACCCATGAGCTTGGACTGGATCAGCCCTTGATCGTACAGTATGGGATTTTCATTAAAGATGTCCTGCACGGTGATCTGGGAAAATCCTATGCCAGCAAGCGTCCGGTGCTTGAGGTGATTGGAGAAAAGCTTCCCAATACGCTGATTCTTGCCGTTGCCGCCATTCTTTTGGCAATGCTTTTTACCCTGGTTTTCGGTACCTTAGCCGCTGTCAAGAAAAATACCTGGGTAGATAAAGGTATTATTGCCTTTGCCGCCCTGGGGCAATCCTGTCCGATTTTCTTTTCCGCGATTATCTTTGTTCAAATTCTGGGGGTAAAGCTGCACTGGTTTCCGGTATCCGGAGCAAGTACGCCGAGGCATTTCATTCTGCCAAGCCTCCTGCTTGGTATGGCAATATCCTCCGGCATGGTCATGCTGCTTCGCAATAATATGATTGCGGCACTGGAAGGAGAATTCATTAAATTTGCAAGACTGAAGGGTCTTAGGGAATATCTTGTAATCCTTAAGCATGCCCTTCGCAACTCCTTTGCTTCCGTGCTTTCCCTAAGCTCCTTTATTTTTGCAAATCTCATCAGCGGAAGTGTAGCGGTAGAATCCATTTTTGCCTGGCCTGGAGTCGGAACCCTGTCTTATACGGCCGTTTTATCAAGGGATTTTCCCTTGGTACAGGGTATTGTGCTGATACTTTCGGCATTTACAATTCTACTTTCCTTTCTGGTGGATAATCTGGCGGCGGTTTTGGACCCCCGAGTACGAAATCTTACATAGGGGGAAGAAAAAATGAGTAAAGAAAGCAAAAAGGCGACAGCAGTAAAGGCATCAAAGAAACTCCCTGTAATAGCGGTTTTCATTATTGCATTATTCCTGGTAAACGGAGTGGCAGGCTTTTTGTTTCTGCCCCATGATCCCCTGGCCATGAGCTTGACCAATAAGCTCACACCTCCGTTTTTTATGGAGGGAGGCTCCTTCCGGTACCTGCTGGGAACGGATGAGCTGGGCCGGGATATTCTTAGCAGAATTATGCTTGGAGGCAAAATATCTTTAATTGTGGCGCTGGCGGCAATTGTGGTGGGAGGGCTTCTTGGCACCGCACTGGGTATTATTGCCGGATATTACGGCGGTATCCATAATACGCTCATTATGCGTCTGACCGATGCGTCGCTGGCATTTCCAAGCATTTTACTGGCATTGCTGCTTGCAATCAGTATGGGAGCAGGAGTGAAGTCGGCCATTATTTCCATCTCCTTTTCCATGTGGGCGAAATATACAAGGACGATTAAGACGGAGGTTATTACCCTGAAGAAGAAAAATTTTGTGGAACAGGCAAAAATTATGGGGGCTTCCGATCTAAGAATCATTGCGAGACATATTATACCTAATATTACAAGCGTTGTAATTGTAATGGTCACCCTGGAAATCGGTATGGCAATCATCCTGGAGGCTTCCTTAAGCTTTCTGGGGCTTAGTGTATCGCCGCCAACTCCCTCCTGGGGGCAGATGATAGCGGACGGTAACAATTATTTTCTGAAGGCCTGGTGGATTTCCGTATTTCCTGCACTGGTGACAATTCTTACGGTACTTTCCTTCCAGCGTCTGGGAGAATGGTTAAAGGGAAAGGGGGGCACAGTCAGATGAAAAAGCTATTGGAAGTGAAGAACTTTGTAGCAGAGATGCCCTCCTTTAAGGGAACCCTGCATATAATTAACGACATCAGCTTCTTTGTTCATGAGGAGGAATGCTTTGGCATTATAGGAGAATCCGGCTGCGGGAAAACCATGACAGCCCTTTCTGTATTGCGCTACAGCGAACGGATCGGCTTAAAGGCCGTGGGCGGCGAGATTTTATTCGATGGGGAGGATGTCCTGAAATTCAGTAAAAGGAGGCTGCGAGGGTATAATGGAAGGCAGGTGGCAGTTATCCTGCAGGACCCGATGGCGGCGCTTGACCCGCTTTACACGGTGGAAAACCAGATGATAGAAACCATCCGTACCCATCAGAAAATCAGCCGGAAGGAAAGTGCCAGACAGGTACAGGAGATTGCCGGACAGCTGAATATCTCCAGGGAGAAATTATCCTGCTATCCCTTTCAGTTAAGCGGAGGTATGCTGCAGCGGATTGTAGGCGCCATAGCCATCAGCTGCCGCCCGCGTTTGATTATTGCGGATGAACCGACGACGGCACTGGATGTGACAATACAGCTTCAATATCTGAAGCTGTTAAAGAGCATTCAAAAAAAGTATAAGACAGCTATTATCTTCATCTCCCATGATATCAAAGTGATCTCCATGATGTGCGACCGGATTGCGGTCATGTATGCCGGAATTATTGTGGAGACCGCAGAGAGGGAGGAGCTTTTTCATAATACCCTGCATCCTTACACCAGGGCGCTGTTTGCTTCCGCCAACCTGGAGGGAGCGGCGGTGGATAAATATGTGACGATTGACGGGCAGCCGCCGGATTTGGTTACACAGCCGAAGGGCTGTGTGTTTGCAGACCGTTGTCCCTACAGTAACCTAAGATGCATGGAGAGCAGACCGCCGAGATTTACGGTGAAGGAAGGGCATGAGGTATATTGCTGGAGGGTATCGGATGAGTAAAGCACTGGAGCTGCAAAAAGTTAATAAAATTTATACGAATAAAAGTATTTTTGGAAAAACCACCGAGGTGCATATATTAAAGGATGTGACCCTTTCCATTGAAGAGGGAACGACTCTGGGCTTAGTCGGAGAATCCGGATCGGGAAAGACAACTACAACAAGACTGATCCTAAAGCAGGAGAAGCTATCAAGTGGGACGATTTATTTTAACGGCAAGGATATTTCCGCCTTTGATCAGAAGGAGGATAGTAATTACCATAAGAATGTCCAGGTGGTCTTTCAGGACCCCTACAGCTCTTTGGACCCAAGCATGAAAATCAGAGATATCATAGCGGAACCGCTGGTGATATCAAAAAGGTATACCAGGAAGGAAATCGATGAGAAGCTAATCAGGGTTATGACCCAGGTCGGCCTGGCCGTGGATTATCTGCAGCGTTATCCGCGTGAATTCAGCGGAGGGCAGAGACAGCGCATTGCTATTGCGAGAGCGCTGATTATGTCACCGAAGCTTTTAATTTTGGATGAACCGGTATCTGCCCTGGATGTTTCCGTCCGGGGACAGATCCTCAATCTTTTGAAGCAGTCGCAGCAGGCTTATAAGACCACCTATCTATTTATTTCCCATGACATGGCAAGCGTCAGCTTCTTAAGTGACAGCATTGCGGTGATGTATTTTGGCTATATCGTGGAATATGCCAGTGCAGCGGAGGTATTAAATCACTACGTTCATCCCTATACACAGATGCTGATAAAATCTAACCTGATCACATCGCTTCAGTGGGATGAAAAGGATGAACAGTCTGTTACGGAGCCTCCGTCTCACTTAAAGCCGCCCGTAGGGTGTCCTTATCAGGCAAGGTGTCCCTATGCAAAGCAGATATGCTTTCAGGAGCTTCCGGAACTTAGGGAGATCGGTGAGAAGCATTATGCAGCCTGCCATTTTGCAGGCGAGCTTCCAATGAGCAGGGAGGATAAGGGACTGCGCAAGGATACGGGAGCAGAATATTTGATTTAAGGAATAAAATGCGCACGGCTTCCGCAGGGGAGCATTCGACAGCGCAGAAATGAGGTTGAATATGTCGGAAAATACTACAGCCTTTGAAGGTATCGAACTGTTTGAAAATACCTTCAAGCATCAGATTCAAAGCGACGGTGAGATAAAAAGGCAACCGAATATGTTTACAAAAAGGTTTGGCAACGGACCGGAGGAATGGCCTGTTGTACCGAACCGGTACCGGCTGATATGGATGCCGGGCTGTCCCCATGCTCATAAGGTTGTAATAACCAGAAAGCTTCTGGGACTGGATAAGGTAATCAGCCTGGGGACCACCGGAATCCTCCGCAGTAAAATCGGCTGGGTTTTCAGTGAAGACCCGGGAGAAGTGGACCCTGTACTTAAGATTCATTACCTGCACGATATCTATACCAGGGAGGTGCCTGATTTTACCGGTCGATCCACGGTTCCGATTATAACGGACCCGGAGACGGGGAAGGGGGTTAATAATGATCATTTTTGGATTCCCATTTATCTGAACACCGATTGGAAGGAATATCACAAAAAGAATGCCCCTGATTTATACCCGGTAAAGCTTAGAAAGGATATCGACCAGTTAAATACATTTATCTATGAAAGAATTAATGAAGGAGTCTACAAATGCGGCTTTGCCCGTTCCCAGGAGGCTTACAATCTGGGGTATGAACGGTTTTTTGAAGCAATGGACTTCCTGGATAAGCATCTGGAGAACCGCAGGTTTTTATTTGGTGATTATATTACGGATTCCGATGTGCGTCTGTACCCTACGCTGGCCCGTTTTCAGGTTACCTATTACCAGGTTTTCAGGGCGAACCGGACCAGGCTGGAGGAATTTAAGAATCTATGGCCCTATGCCAGGGATTTATATCAGACAGAGGGCTTCGGGGAGACTACATATTTTGATTTAATTAAAAAACATTATCAATTATCTCCGCATCTAAGACCCTTATGGGGAAATATTCATGGAATCTACGCAAAGGGTCCTGATATAAGCGGCTGGGAGCTGCCCCACGGACGTGAGGAGCTGTCAAAGCACGGGGATGAAAAATTCCTGACAGTAAAACAGGGATAGCAGTTAAAATAGAATACTGTGCCCGCGATATGAAAAACAGATAGAAAAGCGGGGGGCCGAAGTGAAAATGAGAGAGGTTTTCGTTATAAACCGGAAGGGATGAGATTATGTCACTGATAAAGGCTGCAAATACGCTGGAATTAATCGGGCGCACGCCGCTGGTAAAGCTGAACCGGATGGCTCCGGAGGGTGGGGCCGATATTTATGTTAAATTAGAGAATTTCAATATCGGAGGAAGTATTAAGGACAGAATTGCTCTGAATATGATTGAGAAGGCGGAGCGGGAGGGCCTGATAGCTCCGGGCAAAACTACTCTGGTGGATGCAACCAGCGGTAATACAGGCATCGGTCTTGCCCTCGTGGCAGCGGTGAAGGGCTATCGTCTTGTAATCGTAATGGGTGAAAAGGCCAGTGTGGAGCGCAGAAAATTAATGAAGGCCTATGGTGCCGAGCTGGTTCTGGTACCTCCGTCACCGGAGGGGATCAAGGCTGATCTGGCCAAGCTGGAGGAGCTGGTGCAGACAAAGGGTTATTATCCCTTAAGACAATTTGAAAATGCACACAATCCGGAGGCTCATAGAAATATCACGGGACCGGAGATTGTGGAGGCCTTTGACGGAAGGGTACCGGAGGCCTTTGTATCGGCAATCGGAACCGGCGGAACCATAACCGGAGCGGGAGAATACCTCAAAGCAGCAGATCCTAAGATCAAGGTGGTAGGTGTGGAGCCCGCATCCTCCGCAGTCTTAAACGGAGGGAAGCCGGGGCCCCACTCTATTCAGGGAATCGGTACGGGAACCATTCCCAAGGTATTAAACACCAGTATTTATGATACGGTAATTGACGTTACCGACCAGCAGGCAATTGATACGGCAAGAGAACTGGCGAAGAAGGAAGGACTTTTGCTGGGTTATTCCTCCGGGGCCTCCATCTATGCAGCTATTAAAACAGCACAGGAGCTGGGAGCGGGTAAAACGGTTGTGGTGATTGCACCGGATACCGGAGAGCGTTATCTGTCAATGCCGCTCTATAACGAAGAGCAATAAGGCATGGAGTGATATAACAGGAAGGCAGAGAAACAAAGAGGCATGGGAGCAAGAACACAAACAGAAAGGCAGGGATTGCGTTGAATATAATAAGGGTTACGCAGGAATGGCAGCGGGCAGGGGTCCATTATGTAAGAACAGAGGCAATGGTAAAGGGCTTTCACATACCGCTTGAAAAGGAATTTGATCAGAATGATACACCGGATACCTTATATGTTTTGGCTCTGGATGATGTACTGCCGGTTGCCACCTGCAGATTGCATATTCTGGATGAGACAACCGCAAAGATTGAAAGAGTCTGTGTGTTGGAGCAATACCGCGGCAAAAAGGTCGGGAAGGAGCTGATACAGGCAGCAGAACGCTGGCTTGAGGAGCTTGGCATCCGTAAAATCCTGATAACGAGCAGGGATGAGGCGGTAGGGTTTTATGAGAAGCTTGGTTATAAAGCGGATTGGAGCCAGACGGAAAAGGGCGGTATATTTACAACCGTCCTGACAGAGAAAAACATCTCATGCCTTACCATACCCTTTGGTGCCGAAAAGGGGGAGTTGCCGGTTGCGGCAAACCGTTACCGTCTGCTGTGGACACCGGCTTGTCCGTGGGCACACAGCCAGATCATAGTCCTGAAGCTGTTAGGGCTTGATCAGGTCATCAGTATCGGGACAGCAAATCCCCGAAGAACGGAAAAGGGCTGGGAATTTTCTCTGGATGATGGGGGTATAGACCCGGTGCTTAAAATCCGGTATCTTACCGAAATTTATGAAGAAACCGATCCGGATTATACCGGACGGGCAACGGTACCTGCAGTAGTAGATTTGGAAACACGCCGGGTGGTGAATAATGACTATTTCAAATTAACGAATGCTTGGGAGACCGTATGGAAGCCCTTTCATAAGGAAGGGGCGCCGGATTTGTATCCGAAGGAGCTTCGTACAGAAATAGATGAACTCAATCATATCCTGCTTCATGAAATTAATAACGCGATTGATAAAGCGGGCCTTGCCACAACACAGGAGGAATATGAAAAGAATTATGAGCTGGTATTTACAAGACTGGATTGGCTGGAGGAGAGATTATCAAGGAGCAGGTATCTCTTCGGGAACCATGTTACCGATTCGGATGTTCGGCTCTATGTGATTTTGGCAAGATTTGATGCGGCTTATTATTTCGCCTTTCGCTTAAACCGCAATCCAATTAAAGAATTTCCGAATTTGTGGAATTATGCAAAGGATTTGTACAGTATTCCGCAGTTTGGGGGGACAACGGATTTTGAGGCAATCAAAATCGGCTATCTGCTAAGCTCTGAAAAAGAAAAAAATCCTTATCAGATTGTTGCCAATGGGCCGGATGCTTCTGTCTGGACACAGCCAAATGACCGTCAGAAGAAATTTTTATAGTAAAACGTCTGGTCCGGCAATAGTACAACATTGGCAGCTTTCAGACGCAGCTTAACATTCCGGCCTACAGAGCCGGTTATCATGGATTTGACCATGGTAACCGGCTTATTAACTTTATAGGAGCATATCCTAAAAAGTAAGAATTGCCGGCAGATTGTCAGGAAGCCAATAAATGTTTGACAGTCTATGCGAATGGGGGTACAATAAAGATGGATTAATACATAGTATTCATATATGAATACATAAAATGTAAAATCTGTAACCGTATGCTTGCCAGGCTTGCGGATATTCATAAAGCCAGGCTGCGGATATTTGAGTACTTTCAGAAACTTAGCCGCAAGGATGCGTACAAGGGAGTTCACGAGAGTGCTCTATTTAGAAAAGGAGGGAAATATGTCTGCAATAAGAACAAAAAATGCGTTGGAGTTAATCGGACAAACACCCTTGGTGAGATTGAACAGAGTGGTTCCGGAGGGAGCGGCACAGGTTTATCTGAAATTAGAAAACCTTAATATAGGAGGCAGTGTAAAGGACAGGATGGCCTTAAACATGATTGAAAAGGCAGAGGAGGAAGGCTTAATTAAACCCGGTAAGACGACTCTGATTGATGTGACCAGCGGCAATGCGGGGATTGGCCTTGCTTTGGTGGCCGCAGTAAAAGGATATCGGCTGATTATCGTAATGAGTGAAAAGGCAAGCATCGAGCGAAGGAAAATATTGCGGGCTTACGGTGCCGAATTGGTTTTAGTTCCGGCCTCACCCCGGGGAATCGAAGCGGATTATGCAAAGATGGAGGAACTAGTCAAAAAATTTCGCTATTTTCCTTTAAGGCAGTTTGAGAATGAACATAATCCTGAAATCCATAGAATGACAACAGGACCCGAAATTGTGGAAGCCCTTGGCGGAGAGGTGCCTGATGCATTTGTTGCGGGAATTGGTACGGGAGGTACCATAACCGGGGCCGGAGAGTATTTGAAATCGGTCAATCCGGAAATCAAAATCATCGGTGTAGAACCAAAATCCTCGGCGGTACTTAACGGAGGAAAACGCGGTTTTCATTCAATTCAGGGAATCGGAACCGGTACAATTCCAAAGGTATTAAATACGGAGGTTTATCATAAGGTCATTGATGTAGGAGACAAACAGGCGATGGAGGCTGCCCGGAGGCTGGCAAGGGAAGAAGGGCTGCTGCTGGGATATTCCTCCGGTGCGGCAGCATTTGCAGCCATTAAAGTAGCCAAGGAGCTGGGAACAGGTAAAATCGTTGTGGCAATTGCACCGGATACCGGGGAACGTTATTTATCCATGCCCATATATAGTCAGGAATATTAGACCTATGTTTATCCATTCGATAAAGAAATGGGAGTATTGTAAATCAAGTTTTCAGAAAAACTGATTTGCAATACTCCTATTTTTGCTTTATCAGAGAAATCTTTTTGTTGACTTTAGAAAAAAGAGATGTTATATTGTATATATCGGATATATACAATATAACACCTCCGGAGGTGGACAATGAATATTTTAATCAGCAACTCCAGCGAAAAACCAATCTATGAGCAAATTACCACTCAGCTAAAGCAGATGATTATCAGCGGCGAATTGGAAGCAGGAGCAATGCTCCCCTCTATGCGGACCCTGGCAAAGGAGCTTCGCATCAGTGTCATAACGACAAAGCGGGCCTATGAAGACCTGGAGCGGGATGGTTTTATCCATACAGTCGTCGGCAAAGGAAGCATCGTAGCAGAGAAGAACCTGGAATTTGTGAGGGAAGAGCAGCTGCGTATTGTGGAAGATAATCTTACGAGGGCGGTTTCCGAAGCAAGGGCGGGCGGTATCGGCCTGGAAGAGCTGCTGGAAATCTTACGTATGCTATATAACGAAGAGTAAACTTAAATCATGAAAAGGAGCCAAAGCTCCTTATATAATTTTTTGTAAACTTATAAATCATGAAAAGGAGCTTAATATGCCGGATACAGCTACATTATTTAAGGACAGCAAAGTAAAAAATGAACAGGAGCTTATGGGGAATAAGGCGGCACTTGGTCAGAATGCAAAGAATGCGATTACTGTCAGTAATCTAAGTAAGAATTATAAGGATTTCGACTTGAACAAAATCAGCTTTCAGGTTCCGAAGGGTTCAATTATGGGCTTTGTAGGCGAAAATGGAGCCGGAAAGACAACGACCCTAAAGGCGATTCTGGGGCTGATTCGTATCGACAGCGGAAATGTTACAGTAATGGGTGCAGCTTCAGGAGAGCTTCCCAATGAAATAAAGCAAAAGATCGGGGTTGTGTTTGATGGTAGCAATCTTCATGATACACTGAGTGTAAACCATCTTAATATCATTATGAAAAATGTTTATGGGAATTGGGATGAGAAAATATTCAAGGATTATGTCAGGAAATTTCAACTCCCGGAGCGAAAGGTTATTAAGGAATATTCCCGAGGCATGAAAATGAAGCTTTCCATTGCAATTGCATTATCCCATCATTCCAGACTATTAATTCTGGATGAGGCCACCAGCGGTCTTGATCCGATGGTACGGGAGGAGATACTGGATATCTTCCTGGAATTTATACAGGATGAAGAGAATTCCATTCTTTTATCCTCACACATTATAAGTGATATTGAAAAGGTGGCTGATTATGTTACCTTCATTCATAAGGGAAATATTATATTCAGTGATAATAAGGACGATTTGATCTATCGGCACGGAATGGTTCATTGCCGCAGGGAGGATGTAGCCGGCATTGACAAAGCATTTATTGCCGGTATCCGGGAAAGCAGCTTTGGGGCGGATGTGCTGATCCGTGAGAAAGCAGCCTTTGAAAGGCGATATCGCCAGTTTAATGCCGAGCGTGTCACAATAGAAGAAATTATGCTGTTTATCAGCCGGGGAAGGGAGACACTTTAACATGACAGGAATGATTATTAAGGATTTTATTAATTTAAGAAATAATATAAAAATACTCCTTATTTTTATCGCAGTGTATGGTGTTATGTCCTTTGCCATGCAGGATTCAAGCCTCTTTAGCACGGTTTTTACTATTGTATGCGCAATTTTAACCTTAAACCTGTACTCTTATGATGAGGTAGCAAAATGGGACAGCTTTGCACTTACCATGCCCGTATCCAAGGATGCCATGGTACAGGAAAAATATATCATGATGCTTCTGCTCACCCTGTCCGGTGTGGTTTTGGGAACAGTATTCAGCGTACTTATCTATCTTACATCGGGCATTGGTGTACCCCTTGACAACATACGCGGCTGTATCCTTGGAGCTGCCGCCGCAATTATATTCTATAGTATAGCGATACCGGTTATTACAAAAACGGGTGTGGAGAAGGCGAGATTTGTCCTGATTGCTGTTTATGCGATACCTTTTGCAGCCGTCGTGTTTATAGGCAAGGCAATAAAAGATAAAACCCTTGTGATGCCGGAGCAAGTGATTGATCTGGCTTTGTATTTTTGGAAGAATGCATATATCTTTATAACCGTCGTATTACTGGTCGTATTAGCAATCTCCTATGTGATTTCAATCAGAATTTACCGAAAAAAAGAATTTTAATGATAGACTATGATACCTGCCAATTCCAGCTCACCTTTTTTTGCCTTTCTCATAAAATATTATAGAATTATAAGTAGAAAGGAATTCATATTTTGAATAGAGATAATCAAAATATCCCAAATGAGCAGAGAGACAGGAGAGGCAGAAGGCCGGGCCAGATGCCCCAGCAAAGACCTGGAATGGGAGGACAGCCGATGCCGGCGCCTCCAAGCTTTGGTCCTCCCGGACCTGGAATGGAGGGAATGCCAAGAACAGCACCGCCTGATTTTGTACCTGAGCCGCCCGGAATGGAAAGAGGTCAGATGGGAGGCCCGTCAGGCTACGGGTTTATGTTCTTCCCTGATTCCCAGGCAAACCGAAGAGAGCTTCGCAGATGTATTAACAACTTTACCTTCATCTGGCTGCGTAACGGTAACAGCTTCTGGTTTTTCCCGACCGGAATGGACAATCAATTTGTACGGGGCTTCCGCTGGAGAAGAAACCGCTGGGAATTCAATTTTATCAATCTAAACAGGATTTTGTATTTTCGTTGCTTCTAGAATGGAAAAATGCTGCACTGTTAATCGAAAAGAATTAACAGTGCAGCATTTTTATTGTCCAGTGCGCCAGGCGGGCGCACGTTTTATTTCAATTGTTTTTTAATGCTTCGCATCATCTTCCTTGGGAGCTCTTCGTACACTTAAGCCCCGTATTACAATAATAGCGACACCGATGAGGAACAGGAATATGGAGATAAACTGGGAGGTGGAGATACCGGCAATACTGCCCCGCTCCAGGTCTCCGCGGAAAAATTCCAGAATAAACCTGCCCACACTGTAAAATACCAGATAAAAGCCTGCAACCTGCCCATCTGCTTTAATCCGCCTTGAGATAAGGAGAAGGGCGAAAAAATTAAGGAAGTCAAGGGCACTGGAAATAGGCTGGGTGGGAATCAGCTGGACATCCCTTGGAGCAAATTCGGAATTATGGAATACAAGGGAAAAGGAACTGTTTGTCTCAACTCCGTAGCAGCAGCCTGCCAGCAGGCAGCCGATGCGTCCAAAGCCCTGTGCCAAAGCGATGGAGGGCATTACCAGATCAAAGTATTTAAAAAATTCTAATTTATGTCTGCGGCAAAAGAGAAATCCTGCAAATATTCCTCCGATAATTCCTCCGTAAACAACAAAACCCTCCGATACCTGTAATAAGCTTTTGGGGTTGGCCAGAATGCTCTGAAACTGGGTAATGATATATAGAAGCTTGGCACCCAGGATGCCTCCCAGGGCACACCATATGGTAAGGTTAAAAATAAGGTCATATTTGAGGCCCTTTTTCTTTGCCCGGTATTCAACTGTAAGGTAAGCGGCTATGATGCCAATGGCAATCATAAGACCGTAACCATGAACAGTAAATTGTCCTATGGTAAATAAATTATTTTTCATTTGAGGTTGTCCTTTCCTGCGAACTGATATTTTCAGTATAACGGATTTTGATAGAAAAGAAAACTATAAAATAATTTTATCCTCAATTATTGACAGCGTAACAATGTTATGTTATATTATAAATAACACAATAAAACAATGTTACGTTATGGGGTGATAAAATGAACTTAATTTCCAAAAAGGACCTGCTTGCTATCACCGGCATCTCCTATGGACAGCTTTACCGCTGGAAGCGTGAGCGGCTGATCCCGGAGGAGTGGTTTATCAAGCAATCCTCCTATACAGGGCAGGAAACCTTCTTTCCAAGAGAGCAGATATTGAGCAGAATTAAATCCATTCTGGATTTAAAGGATGACTATTCTCTGGAGGAGCTGGCTAAGCGGCTTTCACCGGATGCATTTCCCTCAAAGATCAGCAGGGAAGATCTTAAGAAGATTGAAGAAATTGATAAAACACTGCTGGAACAGCTTCCCCAGGTTTATCCCAAGGAGTATTATGATTTCACGGAAGTTGCACTTATGACGGCGATATCAAAGGCAGCAGTCGAACTAAGGCTGTCGGAAGCGGAGTCAGGAGAGCTGTTTGGCAAAAGCGTTGCGGCGGCGCTGGCTCATAGGAATATCAATATCATCTGTACGATATTTACTGTGGGCAATGAGGTGCATGCCCTGTTTACCCAGAACACAGCCAAATTGGAATTCGATTCGGGAATTCTGATAAGGAATCAGATACATCTAAGTGAAATTGTAGATAACCTGAAAATGAAGTATAAGAATCTTTTCTGAATAAAGAATATGGAGGGAGAATAAAGATGCAGGATTTTAGAATGGAAGGCGTAGGCAATATAAATGGCGGGGAATTCAATACAATACATGTGGAGGGTGTAGGAAACTGCTCAAACAGTATCAAAGCCGTGGATTTTCATATAGAGGGAGTATTCAACTGCTCGGGAGATGTGGAAGCAGAGCAGTTCTACTGTGAGGGTGTTGCAAATTTTAAGGGAAATATCAGAGCGAAGAAAATATATGTAGAGGGTGTGGTCAATGAAAAAAGAGGCGCTAAGATTGAGGCTGAGGAAATCACCTGTGAAGGTGTGATAAAAACAGGCGGTGAAATCTCGGCTGATTATATCAATGCCGAAGGCTGTATCGAAGCGGATGAAATCGTGGGAGACAATATCAAAATTTTATCCCACTGGCATAAAAACAGATTCTTCCATTTTATTAACTATTTCAAATCAAAGGTAAGAATGATTGAGGCAACAACAATTGAGTTAAGCGGAGTAAGGGCAGATGTCGTTAATGGCCGGGATATCAAGATAGGTCCGAACTGCCAGATCGAGAATATTGATTGCAGCGGAATACTTTCCGTTGATCCAAGCTCCTATGTCCGTAATATTACGGGTGAATATACCAAAAGGGATGCGTAGCCCTAAGGCCGCTCTTCGGTTACTTTATCTTGAAGGTACATGCTGCGTAGCCGGTGGTGTTATCTGCGGTTATTTCCTTCACCAGCCGGTATTGGCCGGAGGGTAACGGCTGATAGTATGCCAGATTATAGTAGGTTTCTGAATTTGTTTTATCCGGTTCCAATAAAAAAGCGATTGAATTCCAGCCAAGGTTTATATTGCGGTTGAGCATATCATCGATAAGATACCAGCTGCCGTCAAGCTTTACCTCAAATAATAGAGGTGTTCCATATATCAGCGTAGTATCGGTATGATTGGTTATGGTAAGCTCAAGGGTATTGGTGCTATGGTCTGGTGTGGAAGGGCTTTGGCTCATTTCGACCTGCTCCAGCGGTTTGCCGGTGTAACCGCTCTTTGCCAAATAGCGGCTATCCCAGGCATCGTCAACTAGGGAAAGATATCTGTGGTTTATAATATAATTAACATTGTCAAGTTTTCTGGTATTCCCGGTGATGGACTGGCACATGGCTACAGCCTCTGAAGCGGGAATCCTGATATAATTGCCTGTATCTGTTATCATATAGTCACCTGCAAGCAGAAGATGGTACTCCTTATCGGCAGTAATCTGAATGCCATAAAATGGACCTTCCAGCTTAGTTAAGTCGGGGGAATTATTTTTTGTACCCGATAATCCTCTGATATAGGTAAGAAAGTCGGCCATCTCCTCTTCCTGGTACACCCAATTGCTCGTTGTTGTGAGGTTCTCAAAATCATAGGTATATATGGTAATACCCTGAATACCGGTATCGGGCAGCTCACATACCAGAGTCTGTAAATCCAATCCTTCTTCATTTTTAGAGGTTCCCCTATTGCAGCCGGAGCATAAGCAAAGGCTAAGGATGAATATAGTAAAAATAATATATTTTTTCAACATAATATCAGCTCCTTTACAGCAATAGGGGATGGAAATTTAAGTAATTAATGGAAGCAGGTTATACGTATTTTACCTTATAGCCATATTTCAGTGCATATTTATCAGCATAGGAACCCGAGCTGCAATAGATGGTCGGCTTTACAGCGGCATTCCAATAATAGAAGGCATATTCACCGATGGAGGTAACTGTATCCGGGATATGGATTTTGGTGAGCACCTGGTTCCAGCCAAAGGTATAATCTGTGATAGCTGTTAACGTAGAAGGAAGCCATACCTCCTCCAGACTGTTACAGCTGCTGAAGGAATAGCTATTAAGGGTAGTGAGTCCCTCAGGAAGCTTGACTGTGATCAATCCGCTACCGGAAAATGCATTGTCACCAATGGATTTCAGAGTGTTCGGGAAGGTGATTCCGGTCAGGCTGGTACAATAATAAAATGCATTGGTACCTATCTGCTCCAGCTTCTTTGGAAGTACAACCTCCTTTAAATTACTGCATTGGGAGAAGGCTCCATCCGCAATTACCTTAATCTTATCTGGCAGCACAATACGTTCCAAATCCGTGTTGTTGCTGAAAAGATACTGTGCCAGGGCTGTGACATTGTCAGGGATGGTTAATTCGTTTGCAGCTCCTGTATACTTTACCAAAATACCATTGTTTGTGATAACCATGCCGTCCTTTTCATTTTCACGGATCCATACTGTTCCTGTAAATACATAACGTCCGACGGCTTGCAGGGAAGACGGCAAAGTGATTTTCTCCAGGGAGGCACAGCCATAGAAGGTATAGGAGCCGATGGAGGTCACACCCTCCGGCACCTTGATTTCCGTAAGAGAACGGCAGGTACGGAAGGTACTGTAGCCCACTGTTACAAGGCTGGATGGAAGCTCAAGGTCTGTGAGTGAGGTACAGGAACTGAACAAGCCGTCCGGGAGGGCGGTTAGATTATCCGGCAGCTTTATTTTCTTTAAACCGACACATTCCGCGAAGGCATAGGTCCCCAGATCAGTTACAGAGTCGGGAACCGTAATGGAGGTAAGCTGGTAGCAGCCTGAAAAAGCAGAGGAGCCGATGGATTTTAATGTGGCCGGCAGGGGAATGCTCGTAAGACTTCTACAGTTGGAAAAAGCACTCCCTCCAATGGAGGTGATTTTGCCTTCAAAGGTAACCTTATCAAGCAGGGAGCAGTCAGAAAATAGTGACAGGCTTATCTGCGTAATATTTTTAGGCAGAGTAATCTCTGTCAGCTTCTTGCAGCCGGAGAAGGCAGCTGTTCCAAGCTTTTGGATGGAGTCCGGCAGAGTGAGTGAAGTGAGTCTCGAACAATTGCTGAAGGCATAATTTCCGATATAGGTAACGCTGTCGGGAATAACGATATTCGTGATATGGGTACACCCGTAAAAGGTATAATCGTTAATTTTGGTCAGGGCTGAAGGCAGCTTGATTGATTTTAAAGCCTTACAGCCAAAGAAGGCCATGCCTTCAATTTTAGTCACACTACTGGGCAGAGTAATGCTTGTAAGCACCTTACAATTCCGAAAAGCTGCTTCCGATATGGTGGATACACCCTCCGGTATTTTGAGCTGTGTCAGCTTATAACAGTTTTCGAAGGCGTAATCTCCAATATCCTGTACGGATTTGGGAATCGATACAGTGGTAAGGGAATTGCAGCCGGAAAAGGTATACGGTTGGATTGCAGTCACTCCGTCGGGGACAACCAGCTTCTTCAGACTGGAGCAGTATTGAAAAGCCTGTTTGCCAAGTGTTGTCAGGGTATTCGGCAGGGTAATGCCAGTAAGGGCATTACAGCCGGAGAAGGCCCGGCGGGCAATATAGTTGAGCTTACTGTCCTTTGGAATGCTTACCGTCTTTAATTTATAGCACCACATATAAGCCTCAATGCTGATCATCTTTACAGAGGCGGGTAAGGTCACCTTAGTTATCGCACTGCAGTTTGCAAAAGCACCCTCACCGATATAGGTCAAGGCTGAGGGCAGAGTTACATTTTTCAGGCTGGAGCATAGGTAAAAGGCATGGTACGGTATCCTTTTAATTCCCTTCGGCAGATTGATTTTTGTAAGATTGTAGCATTGGGCGAAGGCTTCTTCGTTAATTACTTTAACTGTGTCAGGCAGAACGATTGTGTTAACTTTCGTGTTTCCATAAAATGCACGCTTGCCAATTTCTGTAACAGTGTTTGGTACGGTTACCGTCTTGGACGTTCCATTATATGCGACCAGTACCCCATTCTTGATTGTGAAATCTTTCGAGGTGCCAGCCTTGGCTACAGTGGGCAGCGCAGTGAGCAGGAATATCGCGATAAGCAATAGAATTCCGGTAATAAATTTTAGTTTTAATCCAGGAGCAGCAGAACGGCTTGCCGGATTCGTATGTAACATTATAGTCCCTCCTTTATTTGAAAAACATAATTTGATTTGATGATGGCAGGATCAGCCTCCCAAAAGCAGATTTACCATCTTCTTTATTGTATTCCATAAATTAGAGGCATACAAGTAAATTTGGTAAAAAATTATGGTATGTTCAAAAATGAAAAAATGTGATAAAATCGCCTTGATATTGTAATAATGATGGGAGGCGATGAAGATTATAGCATCTGAACGGAAAAGGCATATTCTGAAACGGCTAAATGAGCTGGGAATCATCAATCTTAAAGATATAGCGAAAGAACTGAAAATCTCTGAAATAACAGTCAGACGGGACTTCGAAAAATTAGAAGCAGAAGGTAAATTAAAAAGGGTGCCTGGAGGGGCAACTCTTGAGGAAGATATTAATGAGGAAAATGATAGAGCAGAGCTTACTATGAAAGAAAAACGCATGCTCAATAAAGAGGAAAAAGAGCTTATCGCTAAGCATGCTGCTGCTCTTGTAAAAGATGATGAATGTGTATTTATTGATGCAGGAACCTCCATGCTTCCGCTAATGCGGATTTTGGAACAGCGCAAGATAAAGATTGTTACTTACAATCAACTGCTCATTCACAGCATGAGAAGACCGGCAGCAGAGATTTTTATTATTGGAGGGCAGTACCAGCCGGATTATTGTATGAGTGTCGGACCGGTTGCCCAGGATGTTTTAAAGCAGTTCTATTTTGATAAGGTGTTCATTGGCTGTTCTGGGGTGGATTTAAAGCAGCAGACAGTTTTTACGACAGAGATGGAAAGCCTCTTAATGAAAAGAATAGCACTGGAGAATGCGGCCGAGTCTTATTTATTGCTTGACAGCAGTAAGCTGGGCAGACGCAGCTATTTGAAAATGACAGAAGTTTCTGATTTTACAAAGATCATTTGTAATAAGCCTGATAAGGATATGATGGAAGAATATCCGGATAATATATTATTTGTATAAGAAGCGTAGCGTTAAGATCATCCTGCAAAAGAGCAGGATGATCTTTTTTTGTACTGGATGATAATAAATGATAGCACAAAGCATATAGATGATAATAAAAGATTAAAAATGATAAAATATGATTGAATATTATAAAAAACTGTGATAAAATAATTTCGATAATACATTGGATTTTAAGTAGACAACACATGTGCGGATTGAATAATTATAATGTAAATTTTTATGGAGGTAAGAAGAATGAGTATTGAAAGAAGTAACTTACTGAAGGGTATGAAAGGAGGATTAATTGTGTCCTGTCAGGTGCAGCAGGATGATCCTGTTTATTCAGAGGAATTTGTAGTTAAGATGGCAAAAGCAGCACAGTGGGCTGGCGCAGCAGGTATCAGGGCGAATTCTCCGGAGCAGATTAAACTAATCAAGGAAAATGTTGATTTGCCGTTGATCGGATTATATAAGATATGGCATGATGATACCGATGTTTTTATTACACCAACACTGGAGGCGGCGAAGCAGGTATGGGAAGCCGGTGCTGAAATAATCGCATTGGACTGCACTGAACAGATAACCCATGAAGGAAGGCCTGCGTACGAACTGCTGCCAATAGTGAAAAAAGAAATTCCCCAGGCCCTTATTTTTGCGGATGTATCAAATTATAATGAGGCTGAGAGGGCGATAGAATTAGGTGCTGATATTGTCGGACCTACACTGTACGGTTATACGGAAGCTACAAAAAACATTGATTCACCTGATCTTCGAGAATTTGCCAGAATGTGCCGTGATTTTGGTGACAAAGCGTTTATGATTATGGAGGGGCATGTTTATACTCCTGAGGATGCTATCAAATGCCTTTATCTTGGTGCGGATGCAGTGGTGGTAGGAAGTGCAATTACAAGGCCCCATCTGATTGCTAAAAGATTTGTTGATCTGATGTCGGGTCTTAAGGATAACTGGCGGATTGCTGAAAGAAGCAAACATTAAGGAGGTTCCGGTATGGTTAATTTTGATATTGAAGGGGGACAGAATGTAGAAGTCAGTATTAAGATTAAATGCGAGAAGTCATTGGTTCAGCAGTTGGAAATAATGGAGCAATATACGCAAATACATAAAAAATATACAGGCTGCTCCAAGGAAAGAAGAGAAGTGGAATGCCTCAAGGTTATCTTTCCGGTCATGTTCCGTACAATAGAAGAACAGGATTTGATAGCGGGCAGACTGGACTTCCTGCCCATTGGTTTTGGTGCTGTAACCTCTGTGGGTGGCGTTGGTCATTATTGTGTGTTCGGTAAGCTCAGGAGCTTTCAAAAAGAGTTAGAGAAACTGGGCCTTGAATACCATGAAAGAGTTGAGAGTCTATACCGTTACTGGCTGGATCACGACCTGAAGACAATCTACTGCAGGGAAATTCTTACCGATACTACAATCGGAAGATTTATTGATGTAAACTATCCGCTGATAGCAACTGCCAGGCTATCGGGAATGATGCTGGATTATCCGAAACTTTTGGATAATGGGGTAACCGGACTGAAAAAAAAGATAGAAGGGATGCTTGCACAATATCAGGATAATGAATTTTATAAAGCAAGTTTGGAATGTCTTGATCTTTTGACGGATAGTGCCGACTATCTTTATGTCCAGGCCATCAAGCAGATGGAAGCTTTACCGGATTCCAGGAAAAAAAGAAAAATTGAACTCCGGAAAATGGCAGCAGCACTTAAGAAAGTTAGAACGGACAGACCGGAGACATTTCTGGAAGCATTACAGCTTTTGTGGTTGTATGCGCTTTTGGCAGGGGTAATAAATTATGGAAGGCTGGATGATTTTCTGGGACCTTATTTGGCGGCTGATCTGGATAGCGGCAAAATTACAGAAGAGGAGGCATATGAATATATCCGATCTTTGTGGACCATGATTGAGAACAGGAGGACAACGGTAAACGGCCGTATTATTGTTGGTGGAAAAGGGAGAAAGCACCCCAGGGAAGCTGACCGTTTTCTGCATATAGCCATGAAGGTATGTAAAAATACCAGATATGTGGAACCGCAGTTTACGCTGCGCATTGATAATGAAACCTCCGAGAAAATATGGGATGAGGCACTGGATGCCATAGGTGCCGGGGCCACCTACCCAACTATTTATAATGATGAAGTAAATGTTCCGGCGGTTTCCTTTGGTATGAGAGTGGATGAGGATACAGCTGCAAGATATGTACCTTTTGGTTGTACAGAATTTGTAATTTGGGGACAGAGCACGGGAACGCCAAATATTTGCATCAACCTGTTAAAGCTTCTGACTATTTACATGAATGAAGGAAAAGACCCTGTAGATGGACGGTTTAAGCTTGGTGAGATTCAACCCTGGAAGATGTCTGATATCAGAAGCTTTGATGAATTTTTTGATGGCTACAGGGAAGTACTTGACTATTATATGGATTTATCTGCAGATGCCCAGTATAGGTCTTATGAAATTATGAATGAACAGGTGGGCTTCCTGTTTACAAGTATACTGATGGATGATTGTATTGAACGCGGAAAGGCATTGCTGGACGGTGGCGTAAGGTATCTGGGAGGCACCTGTGAAACTTATGGTAATATCAATGCGTCGGATTCTCTATGGGCTGTCAGGGATCTTGTTTTCCGGCAAAAAAAATATACACTGAATCAGATCTGTGAGGCTATGCTCGCTGATTTCATTGGCTATGAAGAAGTCAGAAGAGATTGCATAAACAGTGATAAATATGGTAATGACCTGGATACTGCCGACCAAATGGCGAATGAACTCTATGAACATGTTGCCCAAGGGATCAGGAACAGAGGAATTAAAAAAGGAATGCAGTATTTTCTGATAGTTATCAGCAATAATTCCTTGAATACGGAGTGGGGGATAAAAACAGGAGCATCTCCCGACGGAAGATTAAATGGTACCTTTATGAATCCGGCAAATAATCCCCAGGGCGGGGCGGATAAGAACGGACCTACTGCCATGCTGAATTCCCTGTGTAAATTTGACGCCAGATACCATGCCGGCTCCGTTCAGAATATTAAGTTTTCCACCGGCATGTTTCGTAATAACAAGCCGTTGATGAAGACGCTGTTCAAGACCTATTTTAAGAAAAAGGGATGCCATTTGATGGTAACAGTAGTTGATAGTAAAGCCTTGGAGGACGCAATGGAACATCCGGAAAAATACCCTGAACTTATTGTGAGAGTAGCCGGTTATTCGGCTGTATTTGTTAATTTGGATCATACGGTACAAAGAGAGATACTGAGCCGTACTCTGTATGATGAAGAGAAAACAGATTTATGAAAGAAAACAAAATAGCAGTTTGTGAAATAGAGAGATTTGCCATACATGATGGTCCGGGAATCCGTACGACCGTGTTCCTGCAGGGGTGTCCGCTGCGCTGTGAATGGTGCGCTAATCCAGAGTCACAGGCAGTGGGCAGACATATTATGACCTTCTCTAATAAATGTAACGGCTGTGGAAAATGTACTTCTATATGTCCTCTTAGAGCAATTACCCTGGAGGAGGGTAAAGCTATAATAAATCGGACTCTTTGTGATTCCTGCGGAAAATGTGCGGAAGTCTGTCCGAAGCATGCAATCGGGATATCAGGAAAAATAATAAGCTGTGAGGAATTATATCGTATCATTATTAGGGATAAGGATTATTACACGGAAAGCGGGGGAGGCTTAACCTTATCAGGCGGAGAGGCATTACTACAGATTGAACAGATCAGACCGCTGCTGCTTGCTTGCAGAAAACAGGAGATCCATATTGCTGTTGAGACCTGCGGATGTGTTTCGTTGAATAAAGTAATAACCGCGTTCCCGTTTGTTGACTTATTTCTTTTTGATATAAAAAGTCTTGATGCAGATAAACTGCGAGAATATACAGGAGGTGAGTTAAATACAATTTTGGCATGCTTTGAGTTTATTGCCGCGTCCAATCCTGATAAACTGATTATAAGGGTTCCGGTAATTCCTGGTTTTAATTATAACGAAAAGGATATTACGGATATTTTTGAATTTGCGTTGCAAAAATTTATTAAGGAAATTCATCTCTTACCATATCATGCTCTGGGAGTCAGCAAATATGAACAATTGGGACGTAAATATCCTATAAGCAGCAAAATCAGTCTTAGGAACGAAGAATTAAATGACTTAAAGGAAAAAGGAGAATGCCTGGGTCTGACAGTAAAAATCGGAGGATAGTAAGTTGTGGAGGAGATAAATATATGAAACAGATTAACGAACTAAAAGAAAAAAGTAATGATATTGGTAACTGGATGAAGGATAATAATGAGCTGCCGTGTTTTAAGTATACCGGTAAAGTGCCGTATTTGGCCTATCTGCCTGATGGCAGGAAGGTAAAACTGCCGGAAGATCCCTGGTTCCTGCTGGGCAATTACCAGCTGACGCTATTCACCCATGTCAGCGGTGAATACGAATTGATTACCGGTCAACGTTCCTGGGGACGAGTAAATCAGGGAGCAAAGCCAAACTCCGGGGAGAACCGCTCAGTTCTGGAGATGTTTGAAAATGGGAGTATAAAAGAGTCTATTCCTCTGACAGGTATGAATTCTCTGGCGGCGGATCCTTCCCGGTGCAGTCGCATTTTCGGCTGCGGCTTTGCCGAATATTCTTATACAATAGGTAATGGTCTTACTGTTACGAGAAATTTATCTGTCAAGCCCTCCTTTTCTCCTTCTAACGGGACCTCGGCATTTCTATTGACTGTAACAATCTGTAATGGGAGTGAGAGCGAGAAGGATTTTGCATATACAGAAGGGGTGACCGCTAATTATAGAGAGATACAGTACCAATACCAATCTATTGAGAGTAATAAGGTTCAATATGCTAACACAGCATTTTACGATATGGAAAATAATCTGGTGGGTGTTAAGATTAACGGTACTGCAGAAGAC
Source organism: Bacillota bacterium (assembly GCA_023407175.1). The sequence continues at coordinate 21,956 of JAEYMU010000055.1, read as the reverse complement.
CCTCTTTTATTTACCACCAGGGAATCTATGTCAAAATATGAAGGATTTCCACCTTCGCTGTTTCTTCAATCTGTAACCGGTGACGGAGTTCTGTCAGACAGTAATAATGAAATTGCAGCAAAATATACTTATTCATTGCAACCCGGCGAAAAAGCTCAATTTAGCATGATAATCGGATATTGCTTTGATAATGATGACGGTTCTGCCATTTCAGACATCAAAAATCAATTGGTGCCGGCAGGTTGTAAGGTGTCCTTAGAGGGTACTTCGGTTTCTGTATATGCCAGGGAATGGCGGAAGGTTCTGCCCGCTTTTGACAACGAAGAAGATGATAAGTTAAGACAGGAAATGATATGGCATGCATATAATTTGGAAGCTATGTCTACCTACAGTGAATATTACAAAGAAACGAAAATTCCGCAAGGCACCATATATGATTATGATTGGGGCGCTCATGCCAGTGCCAGGGATAATTTTCAGCACGCATTGCCTCTTGTTTATTATAACCCTCAGCATGCAAAAAGTGTACTGCGCTATATGCTTAAGCGTACTACTCCTTTCGGAGAAATCCGACTGGTTGAAATCGGCAACGGATATGCCGGCAATGAGAGGTATTTTACCAGTGATCAACAGCTATTTTTCTTTCTGTTACTTTCGGAATATCTGCGGGTTACAAAGGATTATGTATTTTTAACGGAAGAGGTTGAGCATTTTCCCGTTACTGGGGGAGTCAAGGCAACCGTACTCAAATTTGTTGAGAAGTGTTTTGTGTTTCTGCGTGATGAAATTGGTACTGGTGCACACGGATTAGTACGTTTATTGAATTCTGATTGGAACGACGCTGTTTATTATATTGTAAAGGTCCCCTATAATACAGTATTATTTACCGGTGAATCCCATATGAATTCTGCTATGGCAATCAGTATACTTCAGAATTTGATACCGGAACTTCGTAATGCAGGTAAGAAATTGCATAATAAATCGTTTAGCAATGAAGTTGAACTGATCAGCACAAGCATGTCCCTATATCGTTTTTCTATATTGGATGCCTTTATAAAGGACATGGGAAACAGAACCTTTCCCCGCAGGATGTATTTTAATGGAAAGGCTTATGGAGATGATAACATGTTCCTTGAGCCGCAGGGTTATACCTTGCTGATTGATGAATTCTCGGATGAGAAGAAAAGAGTTTTATATAATGAGATGCTTAACAGAATCTATTCTGGTGAAAAGCTAGGGGCACGCGAACAGCAAGTTCCTGAATTTGAAGACGAGCATTTTGATAAGGGATCCCGTGAAAATGGGGGATTTTGGTGGGCCTTGAACGGTCCGGTTATAATGGGGGTTTCTCAATTTGACAAAGCAGAAGCTATGCATCTGCTTAGGAATATGACCTTTGATAATTATTCAAAAGCATTTCCCTCCTACTGGTCCTCTTACTGGTCAGCAGCTGATAATATAGAATCCTCTCTGATACCGGAAGAAGGATTGCCGGATCAATCTGAAGCTTATGCAAATATACCGATATTCTGTGCCCATCCCCATGCCTGGATACTATATTGCTATTATATGATAAAAAGTAAATAATACAATGACGAATTACCCTGGATTTATATTTGGTATTAAAAGAGACCAATATTTTGATTGATCCTTTAAAAGAAAAGCTAAGAAGTGTCCATCATGAAAGGTTAAAAATATGGCCTAGTACCATTACTAGGCCATTATCAGTGTGCACATATTTAGCTATAAGATGATCTGCCGTGTATCGAACAGAAATTTAATTAACAAAGCTCATTCTGGGTCTTGTCAAAGTAGTATTATAAATCGGATACACTGTATTTATCGAGTACTTCAGTTCTGGTATAGGTCGTTTTTTCCGGTACTTCATTGGCCACAAGATAATTATAGAGATATATAATCGGATCATGTCCCTGACTGAAGGGATCCTGACGAAATACCTTATGTACGATACCCTTCTTAATTAATTCTACAATTTCATCGTTATAATCAAAGCAGAAAAGCTTTACTTTACCGACAAGCTTCATCTCCTCGATCAGCCTTGCTGCACCGGGAGCACCCTGTCCGATGAAGAGTATGCCATTGATATTAGGCAGGTAGTAGAACATTTCCTTAAGCTTTTTGTATACGTCTATATTATTTTCCATGTTGTCTATGGTACCTACAATTTTTATCTCATCATACCGGTAAAGGGAGGTCTTGACTGCTTCTCTTCTTGTCTCATGGATGGAGGATTTGTCGCTGCCGTTAAAGATTACGATCTCACCCTTTTCATCAATGCTCCTTGCCAGAATTTCACCTGCCAAAGAACCCTCGGCGGCTACATTCGGTCCGAAATAGGAAAGCCGCTTCGTATCGTTTGTTAAATCACAGTTAAAGGTCATAACCGGTATTTTCTTAACAGCTGCCCGGTCAACACATTCCTCGATACCCTTCACAAAGCCCGGCAGGATAAGGCCGTCACAGCCGGTATTAATTACTTCATTCAGGGTGTCAATGAAGCTGCGGTCAATTTTATCAAAGCCAATAAATTCAACCTCAACATTCTTATCCTTCAGCTCGGTCTGTGCATAGAGAGCGCCTTGCCTTACAGACTCCCAGAAGGGTTCGTTGACAGGGCTTAGCATTACAAATTTTAACCTCTTCTGACTTGCTTCACCAGCCGGTAATACGGAGGTTTTGTATTTCTTAAGAAGATTTTCAATACTGGAGAGCATCTTCTTTAAGGAGATAGCCTGGCTGTTGATCTCTTCATTCTCTGCCAGCTCTTCTTCTGTTACAGCTGCAACATCCTGTGTGATACTTGAAATTTCGTTGGTGGCATCATGCAGGACGGAGCTTTGTACGCTGATTTCCTTCGTGCTGTCGCTGATCATTACCGATTCTTCGTATACCTTCTTAATGTCGTTATTCAAGATATTGGCGTTGCTGTTAATGGTATCGAAGGAAACCTTAACGGAATGGAATATTTCCTTACTCATGTCAAAGGTATTTGTTACGTTTGCAATACTTTCACTAACCTTGGTATTGCTTTTTGATATATTCGCAAGCAGGTTGTTGATCTGTGTTACGCTGTCCTTGGTTGCATCGGAGAGCTTATTCATTTCCTGGGCAACTACGGAAAAGCCGCGGCCCGCTTCACCGGCTCTGGCGGCTTCAACACGGGAGTTAAGAGAGAGCAGGTTAAGCTGTCCTGTGATATTCATAATCAGATTACCGAATTCGCTGATCTCGGACAGATTGGAATTCAGGGTTTGAATAAAATTGGCGGTTTCATCCAGGTTGGCGGAAATCAGCTGCATCTGATCATTGTATTTACCCAGATGCTCTGCTCCGTCGGAGGTCAATTTAACGGTATTTCCTACGAAGCTTTCAATATTACCCAAAGTCGTAGTGATACGGTTGGCACCCAGACTTACCTTCTCGATTCCTTCCAGAGTAGCCTTTGCAATTTTTAACTGCTCCTGAGCTTTTTCTGCGACAATGGAGATATTGGAGGCTATCTGTTCATTGCCCTTATAGGTCATATCAATACTTTTTGTTACCTTGCCCACGGCATCCGACAGGATAATAACATTACTTTTTGTTGATTCGATATAGCTTAGGAGATTTCGTTTCAAATCGTTGATTGCCGATGTAAGAATTTCAAGGCCTCTCGTTTTTTCCCCGATGATATCACTGATATTAAGGTTGCCCTGGGATAATATAATCGCATTCTTATCAATCAGGCGGACAGCCTTTATAAATTGAATTAATAAAAGCATCAGGTAGATCGATAAAACGAAGGAAGCAAATAAGGCGACAGGAATTAAGAAGCGAAAGACGGTGCGGCTGATTATTCCTATCAGAGATACAAAAAGTAATATTCCCGGTATAACGGCAGACAGACGGATCATAAAGGTCTGAAGATTGTTTCTGTCAAAAAGGTACTTTTTGATTTTGTAAATTTTCTTTTGCATGTTATCATCCTCCAAATTTATTTGGCGCTTACTCTAGATGAAAAAAGACATAATAACTACTTATTTGATTTATTTTAGCATTATATGCCATAAACTACAATACCAAAAAGGTATAAAAATTATTGTATTTTATGTATAATTTGTGATATGAGAGGGGTAATTTGTGCAGTATGTATAATATTCGAGGAGATTTGTATTTTTGTTTCCAAATTAAATAGAAAAATCTGGCACAAACCTTCACGTGTGTTTATGCCGGATTTTAATTAATAGACAAATATTTGATACTTTATGATAAATAGAGTAAAATAACATTGTTAGTAAAATATTTTACTAACAATAGGTGAGTTCATATAGGAATAAGGAGGAGACATGATAGGAATTAAGGACATAGCAAGATTGGCGGGAGTATCACCTTCCACCGTATCAAATGCACTGAATGGCAGGGCGAATATAGGAGAAGAAACAAAGAAAAGAGTGCTTGAGATTTGCACAGCCAATAACTATTACCCGAATATGTATGGTAAAAACTTAAGAAATCTGGAGCTGAACAATATAATACTTTTTAATTTTAGTGACTTTGACCGCAGCTTTTATTTGAAAATTATTAAAGGCATCAATGATTATGCGCAGGCCCAGGGCTATGATTTGATTATCAGCACCAACAAATCCTGTGAAAGATTCATGAATCCGGGATACACAAGCGGGTGTATTATGCTGGATCGGAGGATGCAAAGTGAAACCCTGTTAAGCAAAGCCAGTATGAATTATCCGATTATCGCACTTGACCGAAAAATTAATTCTCCTTATATAAAAAGCATTCTGGTAAACAATTATGATTCGATGTACAAAATGGTGGAAGAGCTTGTAAACCGGGGGTATCGGAAATATGCCTTTTTAGGAGGAGTCGAAAGCACGGAGGATAATCTGGAGAGATATCAGGCCTTTAAGGAGGCTCTCGAAAATCACAAGATACAGTTTCTGCAAAAAAATTATATTTCTGGTGATTATAATGAAAAAAGCGGTACCAGAGCGGCAAAGATACTGATGCTTTCCGGACAATTGCCGGATGTGCTGGTATGTGCCAATGACAGCATGGCAATTGGTGCCATGAAGGTATTCAAGGAAAATGGAATCAGGGTACCGGAGGATGTTGCGGTAACCGGATTTGATGATATTGATATTGCGGCTTCTATGGGATTAACAACCATATCGGTCCCGAATTATGAGAGAGGGTATTTGGCGGCTCAATATTTGATTGAGAGTATGAGGGGAGAAGGAAAATACGAGAATTTTGAGGTTCCTTCCAAGATAATATGGCGCAGTTCGGTAAGGAAGAGAAAAATAAATAAATAGTGTAGTAAAAATATTAGTAAAACGTTTATATGAACTTAGATATAATAATGAGATCAAGTTTAATCTAAGGGGAATAAGTTGAATAAAATTATACAAAATACACAAAAAAAGTAGGCATAATTGACGATAATATATGAAGATGTTAAGATGAGGCATGTATAAAACGTTTTATTACATCAACATAAAATTATCAAAGGAGAAGACTTATGAGGGAAAAAAGAATTTTAAGCATGGTATTGGCTTTGGTGCTGCTACTGACATTATTAACCGGATGCAGTGCAAAAACAGATGATAACCAAGGCGTGGATCAGACCCCCACTGATAAAGCCGGTAATGAGTCAAAAAATGATGACGGCAATGTAGTATTAAAATTGTTTGGCTTTACACCGGGGTACTCTGAGGTATTACCAGCTATTATTGAGGATTATTACAATGAGACAGGAGTTACCGTTGAAATTGAGACAGGCGGTGAGGACTATTATACCGTTTTAAAAACAAGATTTGTAGGCGGCGAGGCTCCGGATATCTTTGATTTGGAAAGTGCTTACTTCTCGTCCTGGTCGGACCGTTGTGCAGACCTGTCACAGTGTGATTTCGTTAATCATGCATTTCAGAGCTCTCTGGAGCCTGCAAAGGTTAACGGTGAAATTATCGGTTTCCCCTACGCCTTTGAAGGAAGCGGAATTATTTATAACAAAGATATATTCGAGGATGCAGGGGTAGAAGTGCCGACCACCCTGTCAGAATTAAAGGATGTCTGCGCAAAGCTTAAGGATGCCGGGTATCAGGCCTTTGGTGAAGCCTGGGGAGAATGGGGATTTTTAATGCATATCTTCGGAACAACCTTTGCATATGAGGGAGACTGTAAGGTATTGGCGGATAAGCTGAACAGCGGCGAAATGAAATTAAATGATATGAAGTATATGGATAACTTTTTTGAATTATACGATCTTACATTAGATTACGGACTTGGTAAAGAATCGATAGGATATGGCTATGCCAGCCAGGCTCCCGATTTCGCCAGCGGTAAGATGGCCATGATAAAACAGGGCACATGGTTATACAGTATGATTACAGCTGCAAATCCCGATATCAATATGGGGCTGATGGCTGTACCCTTGAATGACAATCCGGAGGATACAAAGCTTATGACCTCGGCATCAAGATATTTTGCGGTCAATAAGGAATCAGAAAACTATGAGGAAGCCTGCAAATTCCTGGACTGGTTTTGTGACAATATCCAGAAATATATAGTAGATCCGATGGGTGTTATGGCTCCCTATGATACGGTTAATACCAGTCAACTGACAGCACTCAATTCAGATATGTTCTCCTATGCAGAAAAAAATATGACATATTCTTCATTTGGTACGGATTATTGGCCCGCCGGCTTCAATATTGACGTGGCAACTCCCCTTCAGGCTTATGCGGCCGGCTCTATGACGAAGGAAGATGCAATAGCCGAGCTGCAAACCTTATACAATAATCGTGTGAAATCAAGTGAATAAGTAAAATGTAAGGCTGCTGCAGAATAAATATAATAACCCTTTGTTATGCAGCAGCCTTATCCTAAAGCGAGGAAATCGAATGAAAAAGAAAAACATAAAACAGGGGCTGACTTATTTCACTTTTACCGGACCGTCAATTATACTTTATTGCCTGTTTATTCTATGGCCTCTCGGACTTGCTATCTATTACTCTTTGCAGGATTGGAATGGAATCAGCACAGCTTATAATTTTGTTGGGATTCAGAACTATATTAATGTATTTAAGGAAAAAGCCTTTATAAACTCTATACTCTTTACCTTAAACTATATGGCTGTTCTGGTAATCCTGCTTAATCTGATTGGTTTATTAACTGCATTGGCCCTTAATACAAAGCTGAAGCTGCGGGGACTCCTTAGGACGGCATTCTTTGTGCCGATTGTAATCAGTGCCGTGGTTGTCGGATATATGTGGAATATTATTGTATCCAAATTGTTTCCCTATTTGGGAAATCTGTTTGGCATAGAGATGCTTGCCAGAAACTGGCTTGCTTATCCGGGTACGGCATATGCTGCTTTAATCATAGCAACTGTCTGGCAATCCTTTGGCTATTATATGATCATATATTTAACAGGTCTGCAATCCGTTCCCAGAGAGCTTCTTGAGGCTGCCGAAATTGACGGAGCCAGTAAATGGAAGAAATTCTTCCACGTTACCGTCCCGATTATCAGACCGACCTTTACCGTGTGTATTTTCCTGAGTATTGTCAATGGTTTAAAGGCCTTTGATATGATATATTCCCTCACATCGGGCGGGCCCTTTGGTTCCACCAATACAATATCCTTCCAAATCTATACCGATGCATTTAAAAGGGATATGCTGTCCTACGCATCCGCGAAGGCTATCATATTTTGTATTATGATTATTGTTATCTCGCTTTTGCAGGTATTTTTTATGAGACGAAAGGAGACAGAAGCATAATGAATAAGAAACTGGGAATGCTGCTGCTTCAGGTCATCATGACAGCACTGGGACTTTTGGTAATATTTCCTTTGCTTTTTGTTGCAATCAACTCTGTCAAGAGTCTGCAGGAGGTAACACTTAATATGCTGTCCCTGCCGGTAAAAATTCATTGGGAGAATTTTTCAGAAGCTATCAGGCGCATGAATTTTGGGGTTTCGTTCCGGAATACATTATTTATCACGGTGCTCAGCCTGATTGGCGTACTGCTGTTCAGCAGTATGACAGCTTACCAAATAGTTCGAAAGAAATGCCTGGCCAGTAAATTGATCTTTCTGGGGCTGCTATTATCGATGACGATCCCATTCCAGGTACTGATGGTGCCCGTTGTAATAGTGGCAAATCATTTGAGAATTGTAAATTCTCAAATGGGTTTAGTGATTATGTACTGGGGTTTCCTTCTGCCTATGGCCGTGTTTTTATATCAGGGTTTTGTTAAGAGCATTCCGATAGAGATTGAGGAGGCCGCGTTTACCGATGGCTGCAATCAATACCAGGTGTTTTTCGGAATCGTTTTTCCTGTTATGAAGCCGATGACAGTCACTGTTGCAGTACTGAATTTGCTTGCGGTTTATAATGATTTCACACTGCCGCTAATTATGCTGTCCAGCAAGGAGAGAAAAACAATTCCTCTGGCTTTGAGTAATTTTTTCGGAAGCTATTTAAGTGAGTGGCAATTGATTATGGCTGCTATTGTAGTTACGATTGCACCTATGCTGATTATCTATTTGATTTTACAAAAGCAGGTCATGGCAGGATATACGGAAGGTGCGATAAAAGGATAAGCATTGGGTAATGCCCATGAAACGGAGGACGGTATGTCTTTAGATAAACTGGAGGAAAAGTGGATCGATTTATCCTATAAAATACCGAGAACAAAGATAGACGGGATTAGCAGAAGGTGGCTGGATATTGCTTATGATAAGGAGCATGAGCTGCAAAAGCTCGATATCTATCTGCCGGAGGAAGGGCAGGGCCCTTTTCCTGTAATTGTGAATGTGCACGGAGGCGGTTTTAATCATTGTGACAAAAGAGATTTTCATATGTATCCGACCATGTATGCCTTAAGAAGAAATTTTGCTGTTGTCATGGTTAATTACCGATTGTCACCGGAAGTAAAGTATCCGGTGCACCTGCGGGATGTAATATGTGCGCTGCAATGGATTGCCGGACATGGAAGGGAGTATCTTCTGAATATGGACCAGGTATTTCTGTGGGGCACCTCTGCCGGAGGTAATCTGGTTTTACAGGCGGCCTGCCACAAGGGCTTAGAGGTGATGAAGAATAATCAGTACCCCTATGGACTGAAGCTTATGGCAACTGCAGCCTTCTGTCCGGCTATCGATATAGAGCATATTTATGGAAAGGGCAGACTGATTGAGCGGCTTAAAATGAATGCTATGATTTATGTTATGAAGAAAAGAATGTTCGGGAGTGCCAAACCGAGAAAAGAAGTGCTGGACCGGTGTAACCCAACCAATTTTATAAAAAATGGAATAACACCCTTATATCTTATGCACGGAGATGCTGATCCGATTATACCGATTGAACATTCAAATGAATTTGCTGAGAAGGTACGGCTTATTCTTGGCAAAGATGATTTTGAATATAAGGTTCTCTCCGGAGTAAGTCATGCAGGTGCAGGACCGGAATTCTTTCTGGAGGATAATATTATACCTGTATTGGAGTTCTTTGAAAGGAAGTGCAGCCATGCCAATTAAATTACTTACAAGAGCTGATGATTTTGGTTCCAGCCATGCTGCGAACAAAGCGATATATGAAGAAATAAGTCAAGGTAATTATATCAAAAACGTATCCGTGATGGCTCCTGCTCCCATGATTGAAGAGGCGGCGGAGATGGCCTTAAAATGCAAGAAAATATGCTACGGATTACATGCCACCATTAACGCGGAATGGGATTTGATTAAATGGATGCCTATTCTGCCCGCGGCCCAGGTGCCTCATTTAGTTGATCATAACGGGGCATTTATAGCTGATACGGCGGAGTTTGCCGGTAAGGGAATAGATGCGGAGGAGGTTATACGGGAATATGATGCCCAGCTTGAATATCTTCATCAGCTGGGATTTGAAATCACGTATGCGGATACACATATGTTTCCTTTAAAATATATCACGGGATTGAGAGAAGCCTTTGACGACTGGGCTGATAAAAAGGGACTGATCAATCAAATCTATTATTACCGGGCACCGAAGGAGCAGTTTGAACCCAGGAAGGGAAAAACAATAGAGGAAGCCGCCAGTTATTATAGAGAATGGATTTCATACTTAAAAGACGGACTATATTTTTCGGTAATGCATCCTGCAAAATATAGCCGGGAGATGCTCCTGTGCAAAAATAGATTTTATCCCGACGGTGAGGTTGCCATCGCAAGAGATATGGAATATCAGCTGCTGGTCAGCGGTATGGCGGAACAGATATGTAAGGAGAGAAATATCACAACGGTGAGATATGATGATGCAGCACCGCAAGAGGATACCTATGACCTGCTGGTGGAGGTATTTTAATGGATACAAAAACTTATCATAGAGTCAATCAGCTGGATGCACATACCTGGAGGATTGAAGAAGGTTCCGGAACAGGCCGGGTGTATATGTATTTACTTGAGGGAGAACGGAAGGCACTGCTTATTGATACAGGAATAGGTTCAATAAAGCTGGAGAAGATTGTAAGAAAGCTCACCTCGCTGCCGGTAACTGTCATTAATACCCACGGACATCTGGACCATATCGGAAGGAATGCATTCTTTGAGGAGGTTTACATTCATTCATCGGAAGAGGAAGTTGTAAAAAAGCATAGTGATACAGCTTATCGCAGCCAGTTCATAAAAGGTCTGCTAAAGGAAAAAGGTTATGCGGATTGGCTGGTTGATTCCTTTGTGCTGGAAAGCATAATAAAAAAACGGGCTAAAATGAAAGCCGGTGCGTCCTACAAATATGCGGAAGAGGGTCAGGTGTTTTTACTGGGAAATCGCAGCGTTGAAGTGATATTAACCCCGGGGCATTCTCCCGGCTCCCTATGTCTTCTGGATATAGAGCGCAGATGGCTGTATACCGGCGACACAGCCTGTTCGATGGGAGTACTGCTGGCAATTGATTACTCATTGACGGTGGAGGAATACAGGAAAACGCTTGAGAAGATGAAAGCGATTGGACACAGATATGATATTATGCTGCCGGCACACCATGACAGGCTGATCGGCAAGGATATTTTGGACGAATATATGGAATGCATTGCAATGATATATGCCGGCTGTGCAAATGAAAGCTTTGAAACCAGCGCGGCCTGCGCAGCATACCGGGCTGTTCATAAGCGTATCAGCGTGGCCTATGATAAAAACAGGATTCATACTCAGAAGGACTTATCTATCGAAGAAAGATAGAGATAATCAATGCATCGGTTTTTATAAAGTAATCAGAAAGGAGTGTATCGATGTGTTCCGTCTGATGATGCATCATACAAAGAAATAATGCGTGGCACAAGAGAATATACAATAAATGATTTTTCACTGGGACAGAATGAGCTTTTAACGAATGAAACCCTGTTTCATAATTCGAACGGATATATTGGCATTCGAGGCGGCTTTGAAGAGGGGTATCCTGAGGACCTGGTATCAATTCGAGGTGAATATATTAATGCATTTTATGATTATACAGATATGAAACAGGCTGAAAAGCTATATGGCCTTGTAGAGGATAAGCAGACAATCGTAAATGTTGCAGATACACAGAGTATAAAGGCTATTCTGGACGGAGAAATGTTCAGCATGTTTCACGGCAGAGTTATAAGCAGCAGAAGGACGATAGATATGGATGCGGGTGTGACGATAAGGACTGTCGATTGGCTGTCTCCGGAGGGGAAACATACAAGAATAGAAATAAAAAGAATGACCTCCTTTGTACGCCGTAATCTGTTTCTGATTGAGTATTCTGTTATACCCTTAAACTATAGCGGGAAGCTTCAGTTTATTACCACTCATAATGGAATGGTTACTAACTATTCCGATACGAATGATCCGCGCGTCGCAGATGAAAGTCTGCAATATCTGTACATCAAGAGTATATTAATCGATAATGATATTTCTTATATTACGTCTGAAACTTTAAAATCTAAGCTTTCCCTTTGCTCTGCCGTTATGCACAGAACCGATATACCCCAGGCGGTAAATTATTATCAGGCTGCCGAGGGCTGTGTAAACGGAAATATCATGGGTGAGATGAAGCAAGGAGAAAAATATACCTTATATCAGTACAGCTGTTTTACGGATAGTGTAAGGAATACGGATTATTCGGAATATTGCGGGCAGCTAATAAATGGTCTGAAGGATATTCCGGTTGAGAGCCTATACCGGGAGCAGAAGGATTATCTGGAACGTTTTTGGAAGAACAGCAGTATCGATATTGAAGGAGACAGGGAGCTTGACCTGGCAATTACCTATAACATATACCAGCTTCTTCAATCAATAGGAAAAGACGAATACAGTAATATCTCTGCAAAAGGGTTGAGCGGTGAAGGCTATGAGGGACATTTCTTCTGGGACACGGAAATGTATATTCTGCCCTGTATGCTTCTTACAAATCCGGAATATGCCAGGGCCAGCCTTGCATATCGGTATAAAACCTTACCCTATGCAAAGAAAAATGCCAGGCTATTGGGACATAAAAAAGGGGCATTGTATCCCTGGAGAACGATTAACGGAATAGAATGTTCCGGTTATTTTCCGTCGGGAACCGCTCAGTACCACATAAGCGGAGATATCGCATATGCGGTAATCCAGTATTACCTGGCTACAAAGGATATGGATTTTATACATGAAATGGGCGCTGAAATAATACTTGAAACGGCAAGGCTGTGGCTGGATACCGGTGTATATTCGGAGGGAAGATTTGAAATTCATGAGGTAACAGGACCGGATGAATATACCTGCCTGGTGAATAATAATTATTATACGAATGCTTTAGCCAAATACAATATGGAATGGGCAGTCAAAATTATCAGGCTGCTGGAGGGCAGCGGGGCAAAAGAATTGATGAAACGGCTTGAGCTTACTGAAGCGGAGCTGGAAGAAATCACTCAGGCAGCCGATAGAATGTATTTGCCCTATGATGAAAAATTAGGGATTAATCCCCAGGATGATTCTTTTTTACATAAAAAGAAATGGAATGTTGAGAAAACGCCAAGAAAGGATTTCCCGCTATTATTACATTATCATCCGTTGACCCTGTACCGGTATCAGGTCTGCAAGCAGGCAGATACCGTATTGTCCCATTTTATACTGGAGGATTATCAGAGTAAAGAAACTATTCGTAAATCCTTTGAATACTATGAAGAAATAACTACCCATGATTCCTCCCTGTCCACCTGTATTTTCAGTATCATTGCCTCCAGACTCGGACAGATGGAGAAGGCCTACAGATATTTTGGCGATTCAGCCAAGCTTGATTTATTCAATACACATCAAAATACCAAGGACGGAATTCATACGGCCAATATGGGAGGCAACTATATGGCCATCGTTTATGGTTTTGCGGGGATAAGAATCAAAGAAAAGGGCTTATTCTGTGCTCCGGCTCTGCCCAAGGAGTGGAAGGGCTACCGGTTTGTAATAACCTATGAAAACAGCAGGATTATGGTAGAGGTGACAGATGGGAAATGTGTCTTATCACTGTTAGAAGGAAAGCCGGTTGATATTATACTGTATGGGGAAGAAAAAAAGGTAGAAGACAGAATTACGGTCAGTTTATTGAAATAATATTACAATTTAAGCCTCAGCAGACATTGTGTAGGAGAATAACAAATGAAAGCATTTATATTTGACTTGGACGGAGTTCTTGTGCATACGGACTGCTATCATTATCTGGCATGGAAGAAAATATCCGATAAGCTGGGAATTTGCTTTAATGAGCAGATGAATAGCAGACTGCGCGGAGTATCCCGGATGGAATCCCTGGAAATTGTTCTGGAAACTTATCAAGGGCCTGCAATAAGCCTTGAGGATAAGGAAGAGCTGGCCAGGGAAAAGAATGAGTATTATAAAGAGTATTTACTTGGTATGACAGCGGCAGATGTTGAGAAGCCGGTGAGAGAAACTCTTGAAATCCTGAAAAAAAATAATTATAAATTAGCAATTGGTTCCTCCAGCAAAAATGCAAGATATATATTGGAGAAGGTGGAGCTGCTTAATTATTTTGATGCTGTGTCGGACGGAACGATCATAAATAATTCGAAGCCAAATCCGGAGGTGTTTTTGAAGGCCGCATATCTTCTTAATGTCCGGCCCTCGGAATGTGCTGTGGTTGAGGATGCATGTTCCGGAATCGATGCGGCGAAAGCAGCCGATATGGTTGCGATAGCAATCGGAGATGCCAAACGTTATGGGAAAGCAGATATTAAAATAAATTCAATAGAGGAATTGCAACGGTTGATATAGCCTATGAGGCTGTAATCCCGTATCCAGTCCGAAGATATCATAAAGCTTGACTTCTATAGGCCCGCCTTCTCATTGCTTCAAAAGCCCGGTCCTCTCATGCAGGCTTCCTATTTTTCTTATGTCCTCCTCCGACACGCAGTGGACATGATTGATCATTTGCAGCGTATGCTGGCGCTTGAATACGATGCACCGGATGCCCCGCAGCACCCAGCAGGCCGGCAATAGGAACAGCACTGCTTCAAGGAACGGGTATTGGATTTTCATGATGTCAAGGGGTGGAAAGAACAGCTTCAAGCTGTACCGCCATTTTGCCATCCTGACAGAATGCTTTTTGTCTGACTTGATGCCCATAGAGGACACGACTGCGTGTTTTTTTGTCCCGTAGACACCGCTATCCAATACATACTCCGCTATTTCTTCACATAGCGCATTACTCCGGGCGTTCCCAAACCATACTTCGCAAAGTCCGAGGATATTTTCCACGAAATCCCGGAGCTTGATTTTCGTTAATTCGGCTTCCGTATAGTTCCAATCCATTTCAGACTGATAGTGGCGATGGTACACCCATAGGTCCATGAAGGAACGGATGCCGGTTCCGCCGCCCATATAATGCTTGGTAAGGTGAATCAGCAGATAGATGAAAAAGTCCTCATGGGATAACTCATAGGTGTATTGGCAGTTTTCTTTCAGCCTGGTCCTGTTCCAGGTTTTATCCAGATAATCGCTGTAGGGACTGTCTTCCGGGACCAGCCTATGGTGCATTTCTATTTTCATATAGGGAAGCAAGCCATAGCAGTCATGGTTTCCGTCCACATGATCCACGGTGAAGCCCAAATCCGTCATCAGAGACTTCACCTGCTCCGTCTGCTCTGTTTGAAACAGAATGTCGATATCGGCCATCAGCCGCATATTGGGATGAGGGTATAGATACTTGAGCAGACACCCTTTCAGCGGCATACAGGCGATATGGTTTTCCTCAAAGGCTGCCAGAACCTTTTCCAACATGATATGCTGCATGGCTTCCTTGCCGGCGGCCTTGTTATAGTCGTTCCGGAATTTTTCCATTACTTCCTGGGACAGCTGGTGGCCGTGTTCCAGCTTTTTTAAGCCATACCATGCCATGTTGGATACGCTGTGCCGTGCCGAAAGCCTGTACAGCTTTTCCGGGTCCATTTCTTCCGGCGGGACCGGCGGCTGTGCGTCCTCCATAACAGAGGACAGCAGCCGGATTAAATAGTTTCTTTCAGGCAGTATGGATTGCAATTTGAAGCCCCCTTTCGATGGTTTGAAGCATTCCGTTCTGTATGCGGATTTCTTTGTTGCATAGGGACAGCGCCGCTTTTTTGTGAGTGATGAGAATGCAGGTCTTATCCGCCATTCCTTTGATATTCTCAAGCAGTCTTTCTTCGGTGGCCTCGTCAAGGGCGGAGGTGGCCTCATCCAAAAGCAGGATGGGCGCTCCGTATAAAACTGCCCTGGCAATGGCAAGACGCTGTATCTGTCCCTCGGATAAGCCCAGCCCCTTTTCGCCGATGACGGTATTAAGGCCGTCCGGCAGGGCGCGTATAAATTCTGCGGCACAGCTTGCCTCTGCGGCAGCCATGATTTCCGCATCGGTTGCTTTTGCCCGGGCGAAGGCAATACTGTCCCGGATGCTTCCCGACAGCAGCAGATTTCCCTGCGGTACATAGGCAAACAGCTTCCGCGTATGCTTGTCGGCCGGTATCCTTTCGCTGGTATCCAGCACAAAGCAGATAGACCCGGCGGCTGGGGCCAATACGCCCAGCAGCAGCTTGAACAGGGTGCTCTTACCGATCCCGGACAGTCCGGAAACAATAACAAAATCCCCTTTGTCAATGGTCAAACCGGCATTTTGAAACACCAGCTCCCTGTCGTACTCAAAAGAAACCTTTTCAAACTGTATATACTGTAAATGTCCGTAAACCTCGGACACATTCATTTCTTTTTTGTTAATGTCAACTTCACCGGGCAGGCTTTCAAGCTCCATGAGCCTTTCGGCGGAGGCAAGGACGCCGTATGTCCTGGGAAGCAGGCCCGACAGCCCGGCAAAGGGCGACTGGACCTGTCCCGCCAGCTGCAGAATGGCGGTGAGTGTTCCAAAGCTCATCGTCCCCGCAACAAGCCGGTAAGCGCTCCATACCAGGGCAAATAAATAGCCGGTGGAAAAAATAAAGTTAAAGCCGGAATTGGCCAGAATGCTGACGGTATTTTTTCTAAGCTTCGCCTTGTAGTGCTCCTGCAAAACTCCCCGCGTTTTTTCTCCCATTTCATATTGGGCATCGAATATTTTTATAACAATCAGGCTCTCCAACAGCTCCTGCAGGAGGGAACGGGCCGCGCCGTCCTTTTCCTGCATGGTTTTATGCAGATGCTTCAGTTTTCCTCTGAAATACTTTGTACTGAAAAACAGGAGCAGACCTCCCATGGCAAATACAAGGGCAAAGGCCGGGTCGAATATACACAGCACGGCCAGCGCTCCCGAGAGCTTTGTAAGCAGACCCGCAAGCTCGGGCAGAATGGCTGCGGTTCCTTCTGTAACGACCGTAATATCACTGGTGAGCCTGTTTATCAGTTCACCGGTGTGGTATCGGGACGTATGGGCATAATCCTTGATGAAAAGCTGCCCCATGAGCTTTTGCTTATATCCCGTTTCCAGCCTGCCCTGTATCCGTACCTCCAGGCCCCGGCAGAGGACGCGCAGGACGAGCTGCAGTACGATCACCGCAAACAAGCCTGCGCTCTGTGTGACCAGGATATTCTTTTCTCCCCCGGCGCCGGCATCAATGACACCCCGGCAGGCCAGGGCAAACAGGATGCCGCACCCTGCAAACAGTATATTTGCCAGCAGGAAAGCCAGCAGAGGGAAAAGCTGTGTTTTTGAATTTTTATATATCCATGAAAAAGTCTTTCTATCCTTCATTATTTTTATCTCCCCTGCTTCCGGTAAAAAGCTTTGCGGCACATCTTTTCATGAAATGCCTGCCTTTCAGACAGGCCAGGCGAACAGGATGCAAAAAACACCAAAGCCTGCAATAGAGCAGATACAAGGGATTATTGCAGGCAATGTATCTGCCGTCCCGCCAGAAGCCCCTGACCACGCCAATGACCTGGGAGGGCAGCACAGGATATTCCCTGACGCACTGGTTATCCCCCATGACGGTATAGCCCGACGGTGCCACCTCCACAATCCGGTGCAGGATGTATCTGCCGTCACTTCGGATAAAGAGAGGAAGGTCATATTTTTGCAAAGGTTCTTCGGGGGATTTAGCAAGGCAAACCTTATCCCTGCGGTGGCGCAGCATGGGGGCCATACTGCACCCGGTTACTGTCAGGATGACTTCTCCGCCGTCTTGCAGAATTTCCAAGAGGAAAGAGGACAGCTCCGACAGGGATACCTTTTTATTCAAGGAGATCCGCCGCTTTTAATTTTTTAAGGAACTCGGAAATGTCGGCTTTTGCGCTTGCCTCGTCAATTTCGTATTCCTCAAGCAGGACCGTAAGCAGCTCCTGTTCGGTTTTCCCCTCTGCCAGCTGATTCCACAGGAGCGCCCCTGTGCCGTTTAAGTTGATCATTCCGCTGAAATCCACCGCTGCCGCCCCGGTGGGGACCACCACATGGGTCCCGGCAACCTCTCTTACTATGTAACCGGCTTTCATTTTCATCGTTCAATCCCTCTTTTCCACCTTGTTGATTTCGTTATAGACCAGCCTTACAGCCTCATGGCTGACGGTGCAATCCAACTGGTATACCGGCGTCCTTACCAGCAGCCGGTCCAGAAGGGACAAGAGCTTTTCCATCTTCTCAGTGTCCCTGTCGGGACGCAGGCTCTGGTAGACCAGCATTTGCACCGCTTCCTTATTGGTCAGACGCCTGATTTCGTTTTTCTCCGCCTGTTTGAGAAAGACAATGGCCTGCAAAGGCATTTTGATATTTGTGTGGAGATGGCTTTTTCCGCTCCAGGGTGTTCCATAGACATAGACCTCATCTCTTATCAAGCGCAGGGCGGGCTTGTCGTCATTGATTACGATCACTTCCTTATCCCTGCCGAAAACCTCCCGCCACAGCCTGGCATGGGTGGATTTACCCGTGCCGCAGGGTCCGGAAAACAGCACTGCCTTTCCATCCAGCCCCACTGCAGAAGCGTGAAGGCAAAAGCCATCAAAGCTTATAAGCTCACGGGAAAAGTCAAAGCCCGTCAGGATATATTCCCATCCGTCCAGGGTCATCTGAGGATGCTTTTCCTTTACGGCACTCAGCCTTTCCTTGCCGATACTTATTCTTATATCTGCATTGCTTCCGGCATCTGTTTGATAGGGCTTTCCCTGTTTAAGCACGGTTTCCCCAAAGCATTCCATGGCAACGGTCAAATCTGCTATTTTATATCGGTTCAACTTAGTAATCCCCGATATCCGGGCTGCTGACGTTGCAAAAGTCCTCCGGCTCAAATACGATGATCTCAATTTCGGGTTTTTCATAGGCTTTCTTCATCCTTCACACCTCCTGACTTAATTCATTGTACGGCTTTCCGTGTTTGCACTGTAAACCGTGATGATGTTTCCGTCCGCATCCCTGTAAATCAGATATGCCCTTGCGTACCATGTATCTCCGCCCGTAATATTGTTTTTCCGAATGTGGAACTGGTCTGTGGAATCATTCTTGATCTTCCCGCGGATGACGCCTGCCGTGTCCACTGTCAGCTCGCCGGATAGTGGCGTATTGGCCTTCAGCAGCAGGACGCCGCTTTCGATCAGGGTATATCCGGCAGGTACGGTGCGGTTGGCGGTAAAGAGCATGTTTTTGCCCACCGTATCCACCTGTACTGTCGCAGACAGGGTGATAAACGGTGCTTCCACAAGGACCGTATCCGCTGATACAAACACAGCGGTAAGGGTAGTGGCCCTCATGGGGGTAAAGAAGCTGTAGGTGCTGTCGGTACTGATCTTCACGCCGTCCTGCTCCCAATGGCTGAATTTTTGTCCTGAGGCCGCTGTACCGGCTACTACCGTTACAGGCATGTCATACCTGTAGCTGCCGCTGGTTTCTCCTGCAGACAAGGTGCCGCCCACAACCGTTACCATATATGTAGTTGGCAGTCTTTCATACAGGGCGTTGACAGTCATATCCGAGGTTACATCGTTAAATGTCTTATCCCAGTCCGCAAAGCTGTAGCCCACCAGAGAGGGGGATGCCGGAGGGATTGCCGCCCCGTTCTTTGCAACATTGGTGGATTGCAGGATTTTACCGCTTTTATCCTTGAAGATGACTGTAAACTCTGAGGTATTGGCGTCCGGAACCCTGCTAAACACCGCTTTCAGTGATACGCCCGCGCCCATGACAAATTCATAGGCCGGACTGGTGGAGAGGATGCTTCCTGAAAGACTGTCCTGCCAGTAAGCGAAGGCATTGCCGCTGCCCGCCGTGGCTGTCAGAGTAATGACGTCGCCCCTTGTGTGCTGGGCGAGATAATAGGCCGGAAGTGCCGTGCTGCCGCCGTTCAGCGTCACGGTGCCGTTCCCTACGGTGGTGACTTCCAGGCTATCCTTTTGCATGACTGTAAACTTCGCGGTCAGAGTAATATCTGTTGTTACTGTAAAACTGTAATTGGGCAGAGAGGAAACTTTTACTGTATCCTCATACCAACCGTCAAAATTGTAGCCTGCTGCCGGGACTGCGCCAAGGGTCACGCTTTGGCCTTGATTGTAGGTGCCTCCGCCTGTTGCTGTGCCGTTGCCGCCTGAGATTATGGTAACCGTTCCGGCCGTGGACACTGCTGTCCAGTGCGCGGTATAGGACCGGTTGCCTGTGGAGCCTTTGAGGATGACAACGCTCATTGAGGTTCCCGTGATGTCTGTGCCCGACCAGCCGGTGAAGGTATAGCCTAACCTTGTGGGATTGTTCAGGGTAATAGCGTCGCTTTCCATGGTATAGCTCGCCGGATTAGCGGGACTGACCGCCCCGCCGTCAAGATGACAGGTGAGCGTATAGGAAACAGCCGTCCATTTTGCATAGAGGGTGGTATCGCCGGTTACCGTACCCGTACCGAAATTCCATACATTAGTGCAGGAGGCTTCCTTATACCAGCCTCCGAAGGTATAGCCTGGCCGTACCGGTGCTTCCGGTTCACTGACAGGGTAGCCGAAGGGTACATTGCTAACACTCACTGCCGGACTTCCCCCCTGGGAATCGAAGGTGACCGTTGTATCCAGGCCCAACGTGCCTGCCGCCTGATTGTCATTCGTGGTTTCAATAGAGCCGGTATAGTTCGCGAGAACGGGAGGCGTCCCTGCGTCCGTGGTCTGCGCCGCCGTAGTGATGGCGCTGCCGGGCAGGTATAGGTACAGCCTGCCGTTTGCGTCGGTGAACATATCCTTTACGCCGTAGTCACGGGCTTCGCCGTCTAGGCTTACACCCAGCGAGCTGACCGCCGCCTTGACAGTATCGCCGCCCTGGAGTGTGACCGTGGTGCGGTAAACAGGCACCCCGTCCGCCGCCTTAACCGTCGCATCGGTATATACACCGCCGACCTTTCCGCCGATCAGGTTTGTCTTGACGCTGCCGCCGCTGATGGTGACATTGCCGCACGTGCCACCCGCCCCTCCGCCGATGCCCGCGCCGTTGCTGGCAGCCGTGACCGTACCGCCGCTGATGGTGATATTGCTGCCGTCGCCGTAACGATTAAAATGATCGACATAACCCCCACCTGCGCCGATGCCCGCGCCACCCTCGCTGCTGGTAGCTGTAACCATACCGCCGCTGATGGTGATATTTTTGCCGTCGCCGCCATAATGACCGCCGCCGATGCCTGCGCCATAATTGCTGGTAGCCGTGACCGTACCGCCGCTGATGGTGATATAGTTGCTATCGCCGCCACGGCTGTTGAGGCTATATCCATAGCCGTCGCCGCCGCCGATGCCCGCGCCCCAATCGCCGGTAGCAATAACCGTGCCGCTGCTGATGGTAATATAGCTGCCAAGGCCGCCGCTGCCATGATAAGAGCCGCCGCCGCCGATACCCGTGCCGCCGGTAGCAATAACCGTACCGCTGCTGATCGTGATATACTGGCCGGGGCCGCCGGGAACATTAAACGTATCAATATAGTTACCTCCGCCGCCGATGCCCGCGCCACCTTCGTTGCCGGTAGCTGTAACCGTACCGCCGCTGATGGTAATATTACGGGCTCCACCTGCAGCGGTATTGCTATAAGTACCGCTGCTGCCGCCGCCGCCGATACCCGCGCCGCCTCTGTAGAAGTAGTCGCCGGGGCTATGTGCGCGATCGCCGCCGGTAGCCGTGACCGTACCGCCGCTGATGGTGATATTGCAGCTGTTACGAGATAAACCTCCGCCGATGCCCGCGCCTCCGCCTCCGCCGACAGCTGTCAGGCTGCCCGCAACGCCATCGCCAACATCGATGGTAAGGAGGCCTATGTCTGCATTCAGAAAATTGTCTCCGGTGACGTTCTTCTGAAGCCCCGCGCATTTTATCCCGCTTTTTAAGACGTTGTTCCCCGCGAGTGTGATGTTTACATTGCCTTTTGAGTTCTCCGCAATGGCAAAGGCACACAGCCCGAAGGTACCGCTCACGTCGATGTTCACGCCGCTCAGGGTGAGGTTGGCGTCAACATCCTTTTCCACCAGGATGGTGTCGGTG
>JAEYMU010000043.1 GCA_023407175.1 Bacillota bacterium | reverse complement strand
TTTTCTCTTGCAGCAACAAAGACAGCGGCAGTTCTGACGTTACCGTTCCAGCCAGCCAGTCAGACGAAACAGTATCCGATGACAATTCCTACGATCAACCGATACAAAATGATACAGCCAGTCAGAGTAGTGGGCTTGAGAATGAAAATCAGGAGCTCAATTATACTTTTCTTGTAAATAATATAGAGGAATTATTTCCTGATAAGAAAATAATCAATTGGGTTATGCCGACTTCGGTTATGGCTAATATTACGGAGGAGCATATCCTTGACTTTGACCGAAAGCTTGATTCGAAGCCCGGTATTGATTATGTTTTACAATTTATTATGATTGACAGTGTTGATGAGTATAGCCTTGTGATTGATAAAATCATCAGTGACGGAGTCAATATTGATATTTTTACGACTGGACCCACGTCACGGGGAATTAATGGGAGTGTTTCGTTGTTGGATCCCTATTACTATTTCTATAATAAGGGGTATTTGTATCCGTTGGATGATTATCTGGCAGGTGAGAACGGCAGTATATTGTATGCTTCCTATATGCCCAAGTTATGGGAAGGGTTAAAGCTGGACAATTTAATCTATGGGATCAGTATGGACTATTGGCTAAATACAGAGAATGCCCTTTCAATTAATAAAGCTGCAGCCGAAGAATACAAGATAGACGTTACGGAATTCACATCAAATATTGCCAGCATAGAGGAGGCGGCAAAACGTATTACCCAGGCAACAGGAGAGCCATCCGTTGAATTGGGAAGTAACCTGGCGGATATCAGTGAATATCTGGGGTATCAATATGTTTGCAGTACGGTGGTAATCGATAAGGAGACAGATAGGGCCGTTAATTTATTTGAGACAGACAGCTTTCTTCACTACATTTCTACGTTAAGAGAATTCGTGCTAAGCGGATATATTGATCCGGATATCTTTCATAATACCGGTTCGGCACCGATGACCTTTGGTAGCAATTTGGACATCTATTCTGAGGATGAGATGGTTGCCCAATTATATGATTTGAAAGCAGAGGTTCCTAGAACGGCACTCTGTGTATACAATGACTCGGCTAATCCCACAGAGGCACTTGATTTGCTTACCCTGCTGCATTCCGATACGGATTTGGCGGATGCTCTTGTTTACGGGGAGAATAGCTCGGCTGCTTTATTGTTTCAATGGTATTCTAGCCTGTATCTTTCAACCAGTGTCCATAGTGATGAAGAGCAAAAGAGAAGGGATAATATGGCTGCATATAATGCCGGAATTGAGTTGGACCGGTATTCGACCTTTCATTTTAATATAAATGCAGCAGAAGAAACAATTAACAAGATAAACCAAATACTGTGTGAGTATATCTATCCCCAGGTGAATATTAGTAAAACAGAGACATCTCAGGTTCAGTATTCCTTTATTACAGGCCATGCTGAAAATCCGCTGCAAATTGTTGATGAAATTAATGCTAAAATGAAGGCTGCCGGGCTTGATGCCTTGCTTAGCGCTGTTAATGAAAGCCTTGCCAATCACTGATTTTACAGGAGGAAATCCTACGATGATAACAAAAAGAAAAATACTGCTTTTATCCGCGGTGATTATAATTGCTATTGTCTCCCTGGCCTTATATTTTATTTTATTCAAGAGATCTGTATATGACGGTGATTTTTCCTATACCTATATGGGTTATGGCTTTTCTTCTCAGGGAGTTATCCTTCAGCCGAATACGGGTGATAATAAATCAGGCTATTTACATTTCATAGATCTGAAGAGCGGATATGATATACCCCTCTGTACCATCCCAAACTGCAGGCATAACAATGATGATTGCTTTGCTCACGTATTAGCTGATCCGGCGAACAGCTACCAGAATATCCTGATTTATGACACCAAATTATATTATACACAGACACGATCCGAATTTCAGGGAGGCGATATTACATACCATCTGGATATTTATGAGTCAACGCTGCAGGGTGATAAAATAAGCAAATTGGCGACATTTGACGGTTATTCAGCGGCAGATTCCGTGTATATTCAAAACGGTTATTTGTTTGCAGCCATGAGTAAAGATGAGGTTAATGTTCAAAATGACAATATATTAAGTCAAGCTCAAAAATTCTACAGTATGGGTGTTGTAAATCTTGTGAATAAAAAAAGCTTCCAAACTCCTGAAAAGAAGGGGTTTAACTGCGTTATGCTGCTGCTTGGAAGCTATAAGGATGCATTTTATTATGAGTTTGTGTCAACAGATGCTCAAGAGAATGTAGATTCGAAATTGAATATTTATGAATACAATTATAAATTAAATAATGAGAAAATCTGGGATGATGAGTATTGCAGCATCGATGGAAATGATTTTATTTACTTTAAAATTGTGGATAATCGTATGATAATTCTGAAGCCAAGTGTCAGCTTTGACCAGTACACGGTATCCTCGGTTAATTTAAGCAATCACAGTAAGGCGGGTCTTGGCAGCTTTGAATACGGGGCATCATGGGGATTTAGTCCATATATTATGGGAGATAAGATATTTATCAATCTGTATAGTTCGGACGGAATGACTGCTTTGAGCAATCGTTACTATGACCTTGTTACGAAACAGAAGGAAACAGTTACCGGTTTTACAGAATACAGCATCGTGAATCGAATAAAAGATATACTAATCCTATATGATGAAAAGAACGGGCAATATGCTGCAATCACTGTAAATGATTACGCTGACAGCAACAAAGAGGGGATTACTGTGATCAGACAGCCGGTATATTAAGCCTTGCGGAGGTATTATTTATGCAATTAGATTTTATAGAGATAAAAAAAAGCTATGGCAGGCATCCTGCGCTTGTGGATTTTACCGCTTCTCTAAGCGATGGTATCTATGCCCTGTTAGGACCGAATGGTGCAGGCAAAACCACGTTGATGAATATATTGGTGGATAATCTGAAGGCGGACAGCGGCGAAATACGATATAACAAGAAAAATACGCTGCAAATGGGTAAAGCGTTCAGAGAAATATTGGGATACATGCCACAGCAGCAGCAGCTGAATGCGTCCATGTCATGCAGACAGTTTATGTATTATATGGCAGCGCTAAAGGGAATTTCACAGAAGGATGCGAACCGGCAAATAAATGAACTGCTCCAGACAGTAAATCTTTCGGAGGTAAAAAAACAAAAAATCTGTACCTTATCAGGGGGAATGAAGCAACGTCTCCTGATAGCACAGGCATTGCTGGGGAATCCCAAAATCCTGATTTTGGATGAGCCCACTGCCGGGCTAGACCCCAAGGAGCGCATACGCATAAGAAACCTGATTTCAAAAGTAGCTTTGGAGCGTATCGTTATCTTTGTAACCCATGTTGTATCGGATGTGGAGTTTATAGCAAAATCATTTCTCTTCCTCAAGGAAGGTAAGCTGATAGAACAAGGCAGTCTTTCGGAGATTAGCGAAAGAATGAGAGGGAAAGCTTTTGAACTGGTGGTAGAGAAGGAGCAGGTCGATGAAATACTGAAATTGTATAAAGTCAGTAATATAGGCCGCTTTTCTGACGGGATTCATATGCGGATACTTTCAGATACAAGTGTAGAGGGAGCGACACCTGTTGTTCCCACAGTTGATGATATTTATTTGGTTTTGTATGAGGATGTCTATGAAAATATTATATAATGAATTTCTCTCTTTATTAAGTAAGCGAATCTTTTACCTGGCTGTAGCTACTGTGTTCATTTTAACAATTCTTATTATATATATATCATCAAAGTCTGTGATTACACCTGATGGTGTAGCATTTTCCTCTTCTGATTATACCGAAGTTCAAAATATGATTATGAATACAGATAACCCCCGTGATTATTTGTCGTCTCAAGTGCAGATGCTTTCGGAACAGCATATTGTCGGAAAGTCATCCTTATATAAACTATTTCTTTTGCAGCTTGATGAAACAGAAAATTATAAGCAATATATTAATAGTATCAATGAGAATGCGGATTTGATGGGTAAAAGTATTCTTGTTAACGATACAAATTCCTTTGTATACAGGAATTTGCAAAAAACGAAAGCCGATTATAATAAATTAAAAGGTGTTACTCCTGTATACACCGAACGGAATGGAGTGAATCTCGCCACAACGAATATCTCTGTCGATTTACTGTTCCTGTTTTTAATGATGACCATCGTTATCCTGACAATTACAGCGGAAAAGCCTATGCTGCCTTTATATAAGTCTACAATCAGCGGTCGAAGAAGGCTCATTGTGTCAAAAATAACATTGGTTATCATACTGTGCCTGATATTGCATACCATAATGACTGTAATAATTTACGTCATGTCATTTTCGCTGTTTCCTGTTAAGGATTTTTCGGCTCCGATTCAGTCTGTATTTATGAATGCGCCGTTAAAAATAACTATTTTGCAATATCTTATATTGACATATACCATACGGTTTTTTATATATAATTTATTTATCGGTATTTTTATGTATTTGTCAGTTAAGACGAAGCAAATGCTGGATGCATTGGGAATATTCGCCTTACTCATGGGTGTATCGGCGTTCTTGTATATATCGATACCCGCTTATTCATTCCTGAATATTTTTAAATATATAAATTTGTTTTTCATTTTAAAGCCGTCCCGATTACTATATGTATATATAAATCTTAATTTTTTTGGATTTCCTGTTACATGCTTATTTGTTATTTTGGCTGTTATATTCCTTGTATTCTTTCTTGCGGCGGGTATTACGAGCTATATCTATGAGCAGGGAAAAGTTATTGAAAAGCCCATATTAAGAATTTCGATCAATTGGATACAGGTAACATCGGTCAATTTATTTTTGCATGAGCTTTGGAGGCTGATCATAGCGAATAAAGCAGTAATTATAATACTGTTTGGATTGGCTATGCAGCTATCGCATGTCAGCAGCTATCATCTGGCTATAACAAAAGAGGAATCCTATTATTATCAGGCGGTGGAAGCTGCAAAGCAGAAAGATGACCCGGTTGAATGGGCAAAGGAGCAGCTCAATGCACTTTCAGCCGCAGGAGCATCCAATGAGCAGATTTCCGCGATGAACAGGCTCCTTGTTCTTTTGGACTATGAAAATAATCTATCAATGCAGGATGAAAATAAATTGATTGTTTATGATACACCGTATAAAATATTACTTATGGATGCTACAGAGAGGAATGCCGTTAATTCTTTGCTTATAATGGTATTGATACTGTTATGTGTATTACCGGTTAGAGAACAGTTATTTAATAAATTATTCAGTGCAACTAAAAATGGCAGAAGTAAGCTTTTGCTTGTCAAATCCGGTATGCTGTTAATTGTAGCCGGGGCCATCTTTGTGTCAGTGTATTTGCCGGAATTTGTTACAATTTGTTCAACGTTTAATGCAAAAGACTTTACGGCTCCCATACAATTGCTGATGTTTTTACAAACAGACAGTAATATACCCATATATCTATATTTAATAATGATTTATGCAATACGGCTGATTGTAATTGCAGGCATTTCATTTATAGTTATGCTTTTTTCTAAAAAAGGAATATATACAACCTTGATCTTATATAGTGCTTTATTTTTACTTCCTGCATTACTTAATATTTTTGAAATTGAATTTTTTCGTTATTATCCGTCGAATTGGCTGCTGGATTTTGCATGGTAAGCCAGAAGTGCGGGCGGAAGCGGCTCCGATAGGGGAACATTTCTTTCCCTGGGAGCGGTCAATTTCCCTGCAAGGCTTGTTACGTAGGGGTTAACGGTTATAGGGATTTTTTTATTATCCGGTTGACATTATTACCGGAATAAATTATAATAAAGCGACATATCAGTATGGTAGCGAATTATCACGCTACCATATTAAAGTGGAAACAATATTAAATCTCCACATTAAAAGATGATAAAAGAAAGGCTTGGTGTTAATAATGAAGGACAAAATACTACATACACCTGAGGGAGTCAGAGACATATACAATTCGGAGTGCAAGGTGAAGCTTACGCTGCAGGATAATCTCCATCATGTGCTTGAGCATTATGGCTTCCGGGACATCCAGACACCGAGCTTTGAATTTTTTGATATATTCAACCAGGAAAGAGGTACGGTAGCCTCCAAGGATATGTATAAATTCTTTGACCGTGATGGTAATACCATGGTTTTAAGGCCGGATATTACCCCGTCGATTGCACGCTGTGTGGCAAAATACTATAAGGAAGAGCAGCTGCCTATCCGCCTTGGCTATATCGGTAATACCTATATCAACAGCACCAGCTATCAGGGAAAACTCAAGGAGGTAACCCAGCTGGGTGCGGAGCTGATTAATGATGACAGCATCGAAGCGGATGCGGAGATGCTTGCGCTTACGTTTGAATGCTTGCAGCAGTCAGGCCTGCAGCAGTTTCAGCTGGAAGTCGGCTATGCGGATTTCTTCCGGGCACTGGTGGAGGAAGCAGGCTTTGAGGACCAGGAGGAGGTCGCTGTTCTTCGTGAGCTGATAGAAAAGAAGAACATGTTCGGAGTAGAGGAAATTATCCTGTCCAAGGATATGAGCAGCCAGCTTAAGAATATTTTCCTCAAGCTGCCCGAACTGTTCGGAAGCATCGATATTCTGAAGGCGGCAAAGAGCTTAACCGATAACAGCCGTGCGATCAAGGCTATCGGTCGTCTGGAAAAGCTTTATAATCTGCTGACGGAATACGGATATGAAAATTATGTAAATTTTGATTTGGGAATGCTTAGCAAATATAATTACTATACCGGAATTATTTTTAAGGCATATACTTATGGAACGGGTGATGCGATAGCGACCGGAGGACGCTATGATAACCTGGTTGGACAATTCGGGAAAGAAGCTCCGGCCATCGGTCTTGCCATTGTAATCGACCAACTGATGCTGGCCCTGTCAAGGCAGAAGCTGCTAAGTGAGCCTGTAGCCCAGGATACACTGATTTTGTACCAACCGGAATACAGAAAGCAGGCGATTGCCCTGGCCAGTCATTTTCGCAAGGATGGAATCAATGCGATTCTACAAAAGTCGAATGATGCATATGAATTGGCGGTTTATATCGATTATGCAAAGCGCATGGATATTGGCGGTATCCTATACCTGGAGAACGACAACGATATCAAGGTCGTGAATATTGCCGAAGGAACGCTTCAGGCAGCACCGATGAAGGAGTTTCTACAGTAGAATGGAGGATTACAATGAGATATATTACGATTGCTCTGGCAAAGGGCCGACTGGCACTTAATTCCTTAGAGCTTCTTGAGAAGATCGGAATTACCTGTGAGGAGATTAAGGATAAGAGCTCAAGGAAATTAATCTTTGTAAATGAGGATTTAAAGCTGAAATTCTTCCTGGCGAAGGCAAATGATGTTCCGACCTATGTGGAATACGGAGCTGCGGATATCGGTATCGTTGGAAAGGATACAATCCTGGAAGAGGGAAGAAGAATGTATGAGGTAGTAGATTTGGGCCTGGGCAGATGTAGAATGTGTGTAGCGGGACCTGCCTCAGCCAAAGAATACCTAAAGCACGGCGAGCTGATTCGGGTTGCGACCAAATATCCTAATATTGCGAAGGATTACTTCTATAATAAGAAGCATCAGACGGTGGAAATTATAAAGCTGAACGGTTCCATTGAGCTTGCGCCGATTGTAGGACTGTCCGAGGTAATTGTCGATATCGTTGAAACCGGCTCCACCTTAAGAGAGAACGGGCTGGAGGTATTGGAGGAAATTTGTAATATCTCGGCCAGAATGGTGGTCAATGAGGTCAGCATGAAGATGGAGCATGAGCGTATCACTAAGATAATCAGGGATATGAAGGAAGCCATAACTCAGAAATAATCACTAGTACTGCCCTGCTTAGGGTAGTACTAAGATATGTGCCGCTATCGGGCGGTGGAATGGGAGGTAGACATGAGAACAATAGAGTTGAATGCCGAGACAAGAAAGAACATACTTGAGGATTTATTAAAAAGAAGTCCTAATCAATATGAAGAATATGCAAAGGCAGTTGCCGAGATTTTGAATGATGTAAAGGAAAACAAGGATAAGGCGCTGTTTGCTTATACGGAGCGTTTTGATAAGGCGGTTATAACAGCGGATACCATACGTGTAACCGATGCAGAGATAGAAGAGGCTTATGAGCGTATTCAGCCACAGGTAATTGATGTGATCCGGAAAGCAATCGAAAAGATTAGGACCTATCATGAAAAACAAAAACAGTATAGTTGGTTTGATACTACAGAGGACGGAACCATTCTGGGTCAGAAGGTAACGCCCATTGCCGCTGCCGGGGTTTATGTTCCGGGCGGTAAGGCTGCCTATCCATCTTCGGTACTGATGAATGTTATTCCGGCTAAGGTTGCCGGAGTAGAAAGAATTGCCATGACCACACCTCCCGGCAGTGATGGCAGGGTAAATCCGGGAACCTTAGTGGCAGCAAAGGAAGCAGGTGTTACCGAGATTTACAAGGTTGGGGGCGCACAGGCAATCGCGGCGCTGGCATATGGTACAGAGAGTATCCCCAAGGTTGATAAAATCGTAGGTCCGGGAAACATCTATGTGGCCCTTGCAAAAAAAGCAGTATACGGGCATGTAAGCATTGATTCCATCGCAGGGCCGAGTGAAATTCTTGTTCTTGCGGATGAAACCGCCAAGCCAAGGTATGTGGCGGCTGACCTTTTATCCCAGGCAGAGCATGATGAGCTGGCCTCTGCAATCCTGATAACAACCAGCAGAGAGCTTGCAAAGCAGGTATCGATAGAGGTGGAGGAATTTGTGGCAAGGCTTTCAAGAAAGGAAATCCTGCAAAAATCATTGGATAACTACGGCTATATCATGATAGCGGACAGTCTTAAGGAGGCAATCGAGGCAGCCAACGAAATAGCCTCAGAGCACCTGGAGATTATCACGAAGGACCCTTTTATGGTAATGACAAAAATTAAGAATGCGGGAGCAATTTTCCTTGGAGAATATTCCAGTGAGCCCCTTGGCGATTATATGGCGGGGCCGAACCACATCCTTCCAACGAACGGAACGGCGAAGTTCTTCTCACCCCTAAGCGTGGATGATTTTATCAAGAAATCCAGTATCATCGCCTATTCAAAGGAGGCTTTGGAGCCTATTTATAAGGATATTGTAACCTTTGCCAATTCCGAGGGGCTGACGGCTCATGCCAATTCCATTGCGGTACGATTTGAATAAAGTGCATACAAAAGAGATTTGACATTTAGAACTCTTAATGTATAATTATAAAAAGAATAGCAAAATCAGCTGTTCTTGAGGATTTATGCCCAAGGGTGGTGTGAAGGGAGGTAACAATGGGAAGAAGTGCACAGGTAAACCGTAAAACCAAGGAAACAGACATCAATATGGAATTGAATATTGATGGAAGCGGAAAAGCACAGATTGAAACGGGAATCGGCTTTTTCAATCATATGCTGGACAGCTTTACCAGGCATGGCTTTTTTGACCTGAAACTGAATGTTAAGGGTGATTTATATGTGGATTCCCATCACACGGTTGAGGATACCGGAATTGTTCTGGGACAGGCAATCAAAAGCGCATTAGGGGACAAGCAGGGCATCAGACGATACGGCTCCTTTCTTTTGCCAATGGATGAGACTTTGGTGCTTTGTGCCATTGATTTGTCGGGGCGGCCCTATCTGGTATTTGACCTGAAATTTTCCTCGGACAGGATTGGATATATGGAGACAGAGCTGGTGCGGGAATTCTTTTATGCAGTTTCCTATTCAGCGGGGATGAATTTACATATTAAGCTGCTTAGCGGCGGCAATGACCACCATATCATTGAAGCTGCCTTTAAAGCCTTTGCAAAGGCACTTGATGAAGCCAGCGGCATAGATGAACGTATTCAAGGCGTGCTATCGACGAAGGGCTCGATTTGATTTGTTTGAAAGCGAGCCGGTATATCGGTATTATTTAAACTTAATATAAAAGAAAAGGGCTTGTCACATTCCTGTCGATTCTATGGAAGAATTAACAGGAGTGTGGCAGCTCTTTATGAAAAGAAAGGCAATGGTGTAAGATGAAATTATTTCCCGCGATTGATATAAAGAATGGGCAGTGCGTAAGATTGAGACAGGGAAGCTTTCAGGATGTTTTGGTATATTCCGACATTCCCTTCAAAATGGCAAAGCAATGGGAAGCAGCAGGAGCTTCCTTTATCCATATTGTGGATTTGGATGGAGCACTGGTCGGTCATTCGGTGAATGATGATGTAATCAAGGGGATTGTGGCCGGAGTAAAGATACCGGTTCAGGTAGGCGGCGGTATCCGTACCATCAAGGATATCGAGAATAAGCTTAGCCTTGGAATTGAACGTGTCATTATAGGAACAAAGGCGGTAAAGGACCCAGCCTTTATAAAGGAAGCGATTACCACCTTCGGCTCCAAGCGCATTGTCATCGGTATTGATGCGAAGGATGGCATGGTGGCGATTGAGGGCTGGGAGAAGGTCAGCAATTTTCAAGCCGTTA
Organism: Bacillota bacterium; assembly: GCA_023407175.1. The sequence continues at coordinate 206,462 of JAEYMU010000043.1, read as the reverse complement.
ATCTGGCTCTGGAGATGAAGAAATACGGTGTTAAGACCATTGTGTATACCGATATTTCCAAGGACGGTATGCTTCAGGGGCCGAACATCGCACATACGAAGGAAATGGTAGAGGTAACGGGCTTAAATATCATCGCCTCCGGCGGAGTATCCTCCTTAAAGGATTTGGAGATGCTGGAGGAAATCAAGGTTTATGGCGCCATTATGGGCAAGGCACTGTATGAGAATAAAATTGATTTGAGGAAAGCCGTGAATTTATTTGAAAAACATCAGGAGGTATTATAGCGAATGTCTTATAAAAAAATCATCCCCTATATCAATGCCGAAAGTGAAATACCTGCCAATGTGCTGGAGCTGGCCAGAAGCTATTCTTACGGGGGAGCGGATGAGCTGTTTCTATATAACTATTCCAGGGATGAGAAATCAAGGGAAGAATTTCTCTCCCTCTGCAAGGTTATTTCCAAGGAGATCGATATTCCCTTTACAGTCGGCTGCTATATAAAGCGGCTGGAGGATGTGAAAAAAGCAATTTATACCGGTGCGTCTTTCATCATGATCAAGTATGCACTGCTGGAGAATCCCCAGGTATTGAAGGAGGCAACGGAACGCTTTGGCCCCCAGAAAATTGTGGTTGAGCTTGACATGGCACAGTGCTTGGAGCCCCAGGAGGATGTTCTTCAGGCCTTGACCGAATACAAGGTAGAAATAGTGATGCTAAAGCATATCACCCTGTCCCCGAATTCCAAGGCCAGGATAGAGAATTCACCGCTTAAGGTGTTAATCCGTGACAGTCTGGTGCGCAATGATATCGGAAGTCTGATTTCGATCGATAATGTTATGGGTGTTGTCACGAATTTCTTTGAAAATAAGGATATCATAAAGGCAAAGCATGCCCTGAAGGAAGAGGGAATTGAGGTTAATACCTTTGAAAGCAAGCTTTTGTTTTCAGAATTTAAGCTGGACGAGAAGGGATTAATACCCGTTATTGTTCAGGATTACCGTACCGATGAGGTTTTAATGCTTGCGTATATGAATAAGGAAGCATATAATAAGACTATTATGGGTGGAAGGATGACCTATTATTCCAGAAGCCGCGAAAGACTCTGGACCAAGGGCGAGACCTCCGGACATTTTCAATATGTGAAGGAATTGACCCTGGATTGTGACAATGATACCATTCTTGCCAAGGTGCTGCAGATCGGGCCTGCCTGCCATACAGGTGCCCAGTCCTGCTTCCATAAAGAGCTTGTGAAGAAGGAATACAATAATACAGATCCGCTTCATGTGTTCCAGGATGTTTATAATGTTATTCTGGACCGCAAGGTCAACCCGAAGGAGGGCTCCTACACAAACTATCTGTTCGACAAGGGCATTGATAAAATTCTGAAAAAATGCGGTGAAGAAGCGACAGAGATTGTAATTGCAGCCAAGAATCCGGAAGCTGAGGAGCTTCGCTACGAAATCGCAGATTATCTGTACCATCTGATGGTGCTCATGGCGCAATGCGGGCTGGACTGGGATGATGTCACAAATGAACTGGCCCACAGAAAATAGTTATGCAAAATATTTTTAAACTTATACTTATTTGATTATAGGAGGCAACTAACGTGCAAGTATACGGTGTGAACGAACTACGGAAAATGTTTCTTGAATTCTTTGAAAGCAAGGGACATTTGGCATTAAAGAGCTTTTCGCTGATACCTCATAACGACAACAGCTTGTTATTGATTAATTCGGGTATGGCACCCTTAAAGCCCTATTTTACCGGGCAGGAGCTTCCTCCGAGAAAGAGGGTGACCACCTGCCAGAAATGTATCCGTACCGGTGATATTGAAAATGTGGGTAAGACGGCAAGACATGGTACCTTCTTTGAGATGCTTGGTAATTTCTCTTTTGGAGATTATTTTAAGCATGAAGCGATTGCCTGGTCCTGGGAATTCCTAACCGAAGTGGTTGGGCTTGATAAGAACCGTTTGTATCCCTCCGTATATAAGGACGATGATGAGGCCTTTGATATTTGGAATAAAGAAATTGGAATCCCCGGTGACCGTATCTTCCGCTTTGGCAAGGAGGATAATTTCTGGGAGCACGGCGCAGGTCCCTGCGGCCCCTGTTCTGAGATTTACTATGACCGTGGAGAGAAGTACGGCTGCGGCAAGGAAGGCTGTACCGTAGGCTGTGACTGTGACCGTTACATCGAGGTATGGAATAATGTATTTACCCAGTTTAACGGCGACGGCAACGGCAATTACACTGAGCTGGAGAATAAAAATATTGATACCGGTATGGGCCTTGAGCGGCTTGCTACCGTGGTTCAGGATGTAAGCTCCATCTTCGATATTGATACAATCAAAGCAACCCGTGACAAGGTATGCCAGATTGCAAAGGCAGAGTATCAGAAGGATGCGAATAAGGATGTCTCTATCCGTTTGATTACTGATCACATCCGTTCGGTAACCTTTATGGCCTCCGACGGTATCATTCCTTCTAACGAAGGCAGGGGCTATGTATTCCGCAGACTCCTTCGCCGCGCCGCCAGACACGGAAGACTGCTGGGTATTCAGGGAAGCTTTTTAGCGGAATTATCCAAGGTGGTTATTGCAGAATCCAGGGACGGTTATCCGGAGCTGGAGGAGAAGAAGGAATATATTCTTAAGCTTCTTACGATTGAGGAAGACAAATTCAATAAGACAATAGATCAGGGACTTAGCATTCTTGCCGAGATGGAGAAGGAGCTTTCACAAAAAGGCTCAAAGCTCCTGGCCGGAGAGGAGGTCTTTAAGCTCTATGATACCTATGGCTTTCCTGTGGATTTAACCAAGGAAATCCTGGAGGAAAAGGGCTTTGAGGTAGACGAAAAGGGCTTTAAGGAGGCAATGGAGGTTCAGAGGATAACCGCCAGAAGCGCAAGAGGTACGACAAACTACATGGGAGCGGAGGAAACCGTATACCAGCAGATTGATCCCGGTATTACCTCAACCTTTACCGGTTACGATCATTTATCCTATGAGTCCGTTATCACAGTATTAACAACAGAGACAGAGCTTACCGAGGAACTGATCGCAGGACAGAAGGGTACCATTCTTGTAGAGGAAACCCCCTTCTATGCTACGATGGGCGGACAGGCCGGAGATACCGGAAGTATATCCACAGAAGATGCGGAATTTGAGGTTGAGGATACCATTAAGCTGCAGGGCGGCAAGATTGGCCATATCGGCACCGTAACCAAGGGTATTTTCAAGGTAAAGGACAGGGTTAAGCTTTCAGTTAACGAAGTACGCAGAGCCGCAACCTGCAAGAATCACAGTGCGACACATCTCCTTCAGAAGGCACTTCGCAGCGTGCTCGGAACGCATGTAGAGCAGGCAGGCTCCATGGTAAGTGAAGACAGGCTTCGCTTTGACTTTACCCATTTTTCCGCTTTGACACCAGAGGAGCTGGCTAAGGTAGAAGCCTTGGTCAATGAGAAGATTGCAGAAAGTCTGCCGGTTGTTACAAAGGTAATGAATATCGAGGATGCCAAGAAGGAAGGTGCCATGGCATTATTCGGTGAGAAATATGCGAGTGATGTACGTGTCGTAGCTATGGGAGATTTCTCGAAGGAGCTTTGCGGCGGTACTCATGTAAATAATACCGGAGTTATCTCCGTATTCAAGATTTTGTCCGAGACCGGTATTGCAGCGGGAGTCAGAAGAATCGAGGCCCTGACCGGCAACGGCGTATTGGCTTATTATAAGGAGCTGGAAAATGAGCTTTTGAATGCTGCCAAGGCGGCAAAAACCGAGCCCGCACAGCTTACGGCAAAGATTGAAGGCTATCTTGAGGAAATCAAGGCCTTAAAATCGGAGAATGAGAAGTTAAAGAGCAAGCTGGCGAACAACGCCCTCGGTGATGTCATGAACCAGGTAACAGAGGTTAAGGGTGTGAAATTGCTTGCAGTCAAGATTCCCGAGGTCGATATGAACGAGCTTCGTAATCTGGGTGACCAGCTAAAGGATAAGCTGGGAGAGGGTGTTATTATTCTCGCTTCCGCTACGGCTCCCGATAAGGTGAATTTGCTCGCTATGGCAACCGACGCAGCCATGAAGCAGGGCGCCCATGCAGGTAATCTGGTGAAGGAGCTGGCCGCACTGGTTGGAGGCGGCGGAGGCGGAAGGCCGAACATGGCTCAGGCAGGCGGTAAGAATGCGGCAGGCATTGATGCGGCTATAACAAGGGCAAAGACTGCTCTGGAGTCACAGTTAAAATAATACCCTGCATTGTTCATTAATAACGGAATGATGTAATGGCTTAATATGAATAGGCACGAAAATCCTGTGATTTGAATTATTTCAGGGAGGACTTTGAGAGAGCAGGCTGTTTTCAGCAAAACGGAAGAATTTTCAACCGTTTTGTGGAAGGCGGCCTCTTTCTTACTTTTATAAGAAATTGCGTCCTGTAAAGTTAAAATCGTACAGCTGCTGTATTTGGATTACGCCTGATGAAACTTGGTGTGCTAATTGGGAGGGATGACATGAAACTTACGGTCCTGACAGATAACAATACTTATATAGATCAATATTATTTGGGTGAACCCGCCGTCAGCTACTATATAGAGGATGGTGATGAGAAAGTATTATTTGATACCGGGTATTCCGATGTGTTTATTCGAAATGCAAAGGCACTTCATATTGATCTGGATAAAATTTCTAAGGTGGTGTTTTCGCATGGTCATAATGACCACACAGGCGGGTTTAAGTTCTTAAGCAGCCAATATAATTTATCCAGGGTCGGGCTTGTTGCCCATCCGGATGTCTTTCATGAAAAAAGATTCGGGGAAGAAAATATCGGGTTTGATATGCATAATGCCCAAATTAATACAATATGCAATTTGACGTTCTCGAAGCTTCCGGTATCTATAAGTGAAAATATGATTTATCTGGGGGAGATACCGGAGCTTCATTCGTTTGAAGCACGGGAAGCAATAGGTAAGCAAAAAGCCGGCGACGTTTTCTGCGATGATTATGTTCTCGATGATTCGGCATTAGTCTATAACGGCAGGAACGGTATTTTTATAATAACCGGCTGCTCCCATAGCGGTATCTGCAATATCATTGAATATGCAAAAGAGGTGTGCAATAATCATAATGTTTTGGGAATAATTGGAGGATTTCATTTGTTTGATATTGACACAAGATTAAAATCCACCATTCAATACTTTATTGATAATAATATTGCAGACCTTTACCCGTGCCACTGCGTATCTTTTAAAGTAAAAGCTGAAATAGACCGTTTTATTCCAATACACGAAGTAGGTGTTGGACTTGAAATCAATATTATATGAGAGAGGGAGACTTATAATTCCAGGTATTCCTTGGCATGGCGTAAGTCTTATGAATAACAATGGGAAAGCGATATAGGAAAAAATTAAAAAAATAATTTTATGAAATTTGTAACCTTTTTACCGGATACGGTACTAAACTACATGCGAAGTCAATATTTCATCCGATAGAAGTAGATAGCATGGGATACGGACTAGGGCGTGCAGGGAAATTTGTGTGCCGCAGGAGGTGCAGAAAGTGAATGAGAATTTTCAGGAAATATACGAAAAGTATCATAAGGAAATCTATTTCTTCCTCCTAAAGCTGACCGGTTATCGAAAGGATTTGGCAGAGGAGCTGACGCAGGAAACCCTGTACCAGACATTTTTATCCTTACATAAATACCGCGGAGAATGTGGGATAAAAACGTGGATTTTTCAGATAGCCAAGAACACCTGCTTTAAGTACTACCGGAAGAATCCAATTCATATAAGCATGGATGAGGAGGAGTTTCAGGAAGTTCAAATTCCGGAGCCCTGTAAGTCCGTGGAGGAATACCTGGTGGACAAAGAATTTTCAAGGCTGTTGCTGCAATGCATCCGTAAGCTGAAGCCGAAGTATCAGGATGTATTGATCTACCGCTTATATCTTGAGCTGCATTTTGCACAGATTGGCAAAATGCTGAAAATCAGTGAGAATTCCGCCAAGGTCATCTATCATCGCGGCAGAGAGATGCTGAAAAAGGAAATGGAGGTGCTGCATTTTGGAAGAAACGGATAAGAAGCTTGCAAGGCAAAAGTGTTGTGTGGTTAAGGATTTGCTTCCGCTTTATCAGGATGATGCCTTAAGCAAGGAAAGCAGGGAGTTTGTAGAGGAGCATCTGGCCGTCTGCCCGGAATGTAGGACTGTTGTCGAGCAAATGCGGCGGGAAAGCGGCTCTTTATCTGCTGCCCCGGCAACGGACGATGAAGCAGCTATAATAAATTCCTCCGAGGAAGAGGACGCCCTTCGAATGAAGAAAATTGCTTCGCGAATGAGAAACAGAAGGCGAAAAATAATTTACGGGATTGCCGCGACGTTGGTATTACTCTATTTCCTTATGACACGGATATTTGCGACGGGGTTTGTAATTGGAAACAGCATGGAGCCCAGTTACCCCGCCGGTAAGAACGTTATTGTTAATAAGCTGGCCTATTTGATTTCTTCTCCAAAGAGGGGCGACGTTGTATTCTACCGCTATAATAACAGCATTTATATGAAACGAATTGTCGGCCTGCCTGGAGATACAGTTGACATAAGCGGTCAAGAGCTTATAATTAATGGAGAACCTGCAAATATTAAGCAAGTCAGCGGTGTTATTAAAGACCGGGGAGATGTGACCTATCCAGTGGTATTAGGCGAGGATGAATACTTTGTTCTTGGTGATAATCTGGATAACTCTACGGACAGTAGATTTCTGATCTGCGGTAATATAAGCAGGGAGGAAATCACAGGAAAGGTAATATGTAAATTCATACCTGATATTTTTTTACAGGTAAGCAGTGCTTCTACCCGTGACTAGTACTGTGCTGCATAAGTTTTGGTGATGCAATACAGTACTATCGTCAGGCTGCGGCAGTAAACGAACCGGAGCAAAATACGGTATAAATGCTGGGAGGCATACGGCTGTAGATAAGAATTAGGATTAAGAACAGGAGAGATGGCTATGAATAATAAGCTGGTAAAGGAAATAATAAGCTGGGCTATGGTAATTGTGATTGCATTTGCCCTGGCATTTTTGATTAACAAATTTGTTCTCTATAAGGTAAGTTCTCCGACGGGATCCATGGAAAATACCTTTATGATTAATGATAAGGTTGAGGTACTGCGTCTGGCTTATTTATTCAGTAAGCCGGAGAGGGGAGATATTGTCGTGTTTCCTGCTCCTGACGAGCCGGAGATGGATTATATTAAAAGAGTTATCGGGCTGCCCGGTGAGACCATCGAAGGAATTGACGGAGTGGTCTATATCAACGGCGAGCCTTTGACGGAGAATTATATCAAGGAGTCCTGGAGCGGGGATTTCGGACCCTATGAAATTCCGGAGGGCAATTATTTCATGATGGGAGATAATAGACGTTCCTCCCTGGATGCAAGGTTCTGGACAAACAAATTCGTACCGTTTAAAAATATTGAAGGCAAGGCAATCTTTAAATACCCGGATTTTAAGTGGCTGTGGTAAGAATTCTCATCAGCCGTTGTATTTATACAAAAAATTCATAAACCACATTGACAAATGGGCTTTACAATACTATAATCTTTTTAGTGCTATTCAAAAAATACCCAAACAGTTGTTTACGCACAATACACAACTGGAGGGAGGTTAGGTGTGAGACTATGTCCAATGTAATTGTGAAAGACAATGAAACATTAGATAGTGCTCTCCGCAGATTCAAAAGAAACTGCGCGAAAGCTGGTATCCAACAGGAGATCCGTAAGAGGGAGCATTATGAGAAGCCGAGCGTAAGACGTAAGAAAAAGTCTGAAGCAGCCAGAAAACGTAAATATTAATTTGAAAGAGACTTCCAGTGGTATGCCATTGGAAGTTTTTTATGTCATAGGAAATTGCGTCCTATGACATAAAAGCCCTTGGGGCAGGATGCGTACCTCGCGGAGAGGAAGTTTATTGCTGATTAAATCTTCTGAAATAGTCTACATATTCCGATAATTTCATATATTATTAACAGTATCTGCTAAGGATTTAGGGGGACTTTATGAAGGAACACCTGAAATCATCCCATGAGAAGTTCAAGAAATTGAATAAGGATACCTTATATAAAGGAATTGGCCGGAAAAAGAAAATGAAATCAAGCCTGTCACCCACCTATCTGGAGGCGTTGTCCAGTCGTATTTATCTCCCGGCAGACGTTCTTGCCGGAGCACCGGTAATAACTGTTACGGGAAGGAACGAGCTTCGTCTGGAAAATTATAAGGGGATTATCGAATACAATGGGGATGTGATCAAGGTTCAAACAAAGATTTGCAAGGTTTGTATTGAAGGAAAGCAGTTGAATATCCTATATTTTACCGAGGATGAGATGCGTATCAGCGGACATATTCAGGCAATTTATTATCAATAATTTGTAACTGTTCAGAGCCAAGTGAATGCTTGCATTCATAGGCATATTTTTGTATGAATTTATTTGGCGGATATGCCACAACGAGGAAACATGCAGTGCTTTCGAGTTTGGCTTTGAACAGTTACAATAATTTTATAGATTGATAGGTACTTCACAAAAGATGGATTTTATTCTATCCTCCGGGAGGTAAATATCATGTTAATGAAGCTGGTTAACTGGTTTTGCGGCTATCTCTGTGTGAGAATTCGCGGAACCGCACCGGAGCGCTTTATTAATCTATGCTTTAGCAAGAGAATCTATATCTGGGATCTGAAACGAGTGGAAGAGGATTATCAATTCCATATCTCCATCAAAAATTATAAAAAGCTGCGGCCGATTGCAAAGAAAACGGGTATCATACCGAGAATTACTTTAAAAATCGGCTTTCCCTTCATCAGATACCGGTATCGAAAGCGGGTAGGCTTCGTTCTCGGCTTTATTCTCTGTGCGGTATTGGTCTGGATCATGTCGCTCTACATATGGGATATCAGCATCCTTGGCGGTTCAAAATATACGCCGGAGGCAATGCTGAAATTCTTAAATGAAAATCATATCTACACCGGGGTGCAAAAGAGCCGGGTGGGCTGTCAGGAAATCGAGGAGGAAATAAGACTGGCCTATCCCGATATCGGCTGGGTTTCCGCTGAAATCAAAGGAACAAGGCTGATTATCAAGATTACGGAGACTAATATGCCGGCGCCTGCCGGAGCGGCGATTGAACCAAGCCATATCGTTGCCACCAAGAACGGAATTGTAAAATCAATCATAACCAGAACCGGAACTCCCGTGGTCAGGGAAGGGGATGTGGTGAAAAAAGGGGATATCCTGGTCTCCGGTATTCTCACCATCAAGTCGGATTTTGATGAAATTATAAGATATGAACCGGTGGTCGCCGATGCGGATATTATCTGCAAATCCTATTATGATTATAAGGAGAGCTTTTCTTTAAACTATGAGCGCAGGGACTTCACCGGAAAGCATAAAAAGGGCTTTTATCTTATCCTGTTCGGGAAAAAATTATTTTTATATAATCCTAGATATTCCTATGATTATTATGATATAATTGTAAACGAAAATGCGGTGCATGTCACAGATACTTTTTATCTGCCGCTTCGTTACGGGGATATTACCATAAGGGAATATAAATTGACAAAGAAAAAATATTCCGAAGAGGAAGCAACTGCAATCGCACAGGCAAGGCTTGACAGGTATTTCAAACGTTTATCAGAGAACGGGGTTATAATAACCGAAAATAATGTAAAAATAACAATAGAGAATAATACTTGTATAGCACAGGGCAGAATCCTGGTTGAGGAACCGGCCTGGGAGTATAGAACAATACAGGATAGTGAGTGGAGGATCGAACAGACAGATGAGCATAACGGAGACAATCATTGACATACCTGCAGAGCATGAAAAAAATGTATTTGGCGGCTTTGATGCCTATGCGAAGATCATTGAGCGTGCCTTTCATGTAACAATTATTGCAAGAAACGGCGAGGTCAAGGTGGTTGGAGCAGCTGAGGATGTCGCACGGGCAAAGAGTGTATTTATACAGCTTCTGGAGCTTTCCAGACGCGGCAATCAGATAACGGAGCAGAATGTTAATTATGCAATATCACTCTGCCATGAGAATAAGGAGAGGGAGATTGTAGAGATAGATAAGGATTTGATCTGTCATACCATTAACGGCAAACCGATTAAGCCAAAGACCATCGGGCAAAAAACCTATGTGGACCAGATACGCAAAAAAATGATTGTGTTTGGGGTAGGACCGGCCGGAACCGGTAAGACCTATCTGGCTATGGCAATGGCGATCACTGCCTTTAAAAATGATGAGGTAAGTAAAATTATTCTGACCCGTCCTGCAATCGAAGCGGGAGAGAAGCTGGGATTTTTGCCGGGAGATCTGCAAAGTAAGGTAGACCCGTATCTGCGCCCCCTCTATGATGCGTTGTATCAGATTATGGGACCGGAGGGTTATATTAAGAATACGGAGAAGGGGCTGATTGAGGTGGCGCCCCTTGCTTATATGAGGGGAAGAACTCTGGAGAATGCCTTTATCATACTGGATGAAGCACAGAACACGACTCCGGCGCAGATGAAGATGTTTCTTACCAGAATAGGTTTTGGCTCCAAGGTAGTCATTACCGGTGACCTGACCCAGAAGGACCTGCCGGGAGGAACCAGATCAGGTCTTGAGGTTTCGCTTAAGGTCTTAAGTAAAATTGAGGATATCGGCTTTTCCTATCTGACCAGCCAGGATGTGGTTAGGCATCCCCTGGTACAGAAAATTGTAAAGGCTTATGATGCTTATGAAGAAAGGCAAAAGCATGACCATAAGGGCCAGGATCAAGGTAAACAGAAAAAGCTTAGAAAGCTGAACTATAAATCGGAGAAGATCAGAGGAAACCGGGATGAAGGAAAAGCGTAATACCATTACCGATGCGCAGAAAGCCTGCGAAGAAACGGGAATCAATCTTAAGTTTCCCCTTATGCTGTCATTGCTCCCCCTATCGGCAACCTTTGTGGCTATCCTGCAGGGGATTATCTGCCAGGAAGCCGTTATTCTGGTTGCAAAAACCGGTGTTGTTACTTTAATCTTAACCGGAGCCGTAACCTTCTATATCCATATTTATGCGGAAGAGGTCCTGAAAAAAAGGTATGCGGGAGCAATCATTGTTCTGGGATATCTGGTATCCATCGGTCTGCTGCTTTTTGTTCCGGAGCCGGGGGTATTAAATTTCTGGATGCTCGGAGGACTGGTTATTGCCATGCTCCTTGACAATAAGCTGGGACTCCTTTTTAATTTTAATCTTGTGTTTATTCTTGGAATACTCATGGTAGTGCATTTGCAGACGATGATACAGATATTGATTATTTGTATTCTGCTTAGCCTGCTGGCCGGTGCCCTGAAGGAGAAAACCACGTTTTTTTATGCAGTAATCATTATCCTGTCAGTTAATGTTACTCTTGCCTGTGCGATCAGTAATTTTGCCTTTGAGAAAATAACGGATTATAATTATCTGTATTCCCTGTTGAGTATCTTTGCGGTACTTGTGGTTGCCTTTGGAGTTTCATTTATTTATAATAAGTCAAATCAACCGGAGCTGGGGGCTGCGGGTGAGGCAGCGCCGCAGACGGATACATCATATTACATAAAGGAAGAGGATATTTCCCTAAGCAAAGGGGAGCAGGATTTAACTGCCCGGACAAGCTATGAGATTCTCTGTGACAAGGATAATCTGCTGTTGAAGAAGCTGAAGGAATTCTCAGAAGGTTTGTATGAACATGCCCTTAAAATCGGCGGACTGTCCAGTCGGGCGGCAAGGGAAATTGGGGCGGACGAGCTGTTGGCAGAGGCAGGGGGACTGTATCACGAGATCGGCAGAATAAACGGCAAAAATTATATTGAGGAAGGAATTAAGCTTGCCGGAGAGTATGCATTTCCAAGAGAGCTTACCGCTATTTTACGGGAGCATAATATTAAGTACGAGAAACCGAGCTCTGTGGAGGCGGCAATTGTAATGCTTTCCGACAATGTGGTTTCGACCCTTGAATATATTGAGAAGACCGAGGATCATAAATTTACGTCGGATAAAATTATAGAAAACATCTTTCAGATGCGATTGAATAAGGGTACCTTTGACTGTGCAGGCATTTCCCTGAAGGATTATAAAATTTTGAAGGAATTCTATCAGGCAGAGTTTAGCGGAGCGGGAAAAGAGTAATAATAATACTTATGCATGGGTTTATGTCAGAATGGAGATTACGAATGACAATTAATTATGAATATGAAGCGGACGGGGAATTGGGCTTTGACTATGAGGCGCTGTTAAATAGGGTAGTGGAGGCCTGTCTTGACTATGAGGAATGTCCCTACGAGGCAGAGGTAAGCATATTATTTACGGATGATGTGAATATCAGGCAGATGAATCAGGAGTACCGGGGAATTGACAAGCCTACGGATGTTTTGTCCTTTCCGCTCCTTGCATATGAACAACCGGGAGATTTCTCTCAGCTGGAGGAGGATATTGCCGGCTGCTTTCATCCGGAGACCGGAGAGCTGCTCCTTGGCGATATTGTAATATCCGTTGACCGGGCGAAGGCCCAGGCCGAACAGTACGGTCATTCTCTGGAGCGGGAGATTGCATTTTTGACGGCTCACAGTATGTTTCATCTGTTTGGATATGACCATATGGGGGACAAGGACCGGGTGATGATGGAAGAAAAACAGGAGGAGGTTCTGAAAAGGCTCCAAATCTTAAGATAGATACAATAGATAATTTCATGCATGGAGGGACATACCTTGAGAGTAAACAGACGAACATGTTTGATTTTATTACTGCTTATCGTGTTTATGATGACCGGCTGTAATAAAAAAGAAAAAGATAATGACAATGAGGACGCAAATAATTCGGGTATCCCGGAGGTATCCTTACCGTCAGGGAATACGGAGAATGTGACACCCACACCAACGGAGGGGGCAAGCCATGAGGGTGAAATGCGAAGCTATTTGACCGGCTTGTGGGTTCCGGTGGAAACCGGTACAAAGCGTCCCTATGCTTTTATGTTTAATAATTTTAAGCTGGTATCAAACCAGTGGGGAATTGGTCAGGCGGATATTGTATATGAATGCCTTGCCGAGGGCGGCATCACCAGATTTATGGGCATCGGAGAGAATTACAGCGGTGATAAAATCGGTTCGGCCAGAAGTGCCAGGCATTATTTTGTAAGTATTGCAGATGAATATGATGCGATCTTTATCCATTACGGTGAGACCAAATATGCCAGAAGCAAGATTACTGCGCTGGGTATTGATGAGTTTGACGGTAATTCAGGCAGCGGGGCCGCGGCCTTCTATAGGGATAAGTCCATTAAGGCACCACACAATGCATTTGCCACCCTGGAGGGAATACAGAAGGTCATAGCAAAAAAAGGCTTTGAAACACAGTATCCCGAAGGGTATAAGCCTCATTATACCTTCTATGAGGCGGATACCGATTTGGCGGGGGGGTCCTCAGCAGCAAAGGTTACCATTGATTTTTCGGCCTACACTTCACCGTATTTTGAGTATAATTCCGAGGACAAGCTGTATTACCGCTATCAGTTTGGAGCAGCCCATGTTGACTCTTTAACCGGAAAACAGCTGACCTTTAAAAACATCATCATACAGTTTGTAAAGGAATGGAATATTGATAAAAAGGGCTACCAGACCATGGATTTGGAGAATGCGAGCGGTTCCGGCTACTATATCTCGAATGGAATGGGTGTGCCGATTACCTGGAAGAAGAAGGAGGCCGACAGCTTTATGAGATATTATGATGCCTCAGGGAATGAGCTTACCATTAATCCGGGAAAAACCTATATCACCCTGTTTCCGAAGGACCGTACGGAGGATGTCGTAATCAGGTAAAATGCTTAAGATAAACAGGTGAAGGGTCCTTCCTTGCCTGTAATTAAAGGAGTTTTTATGGCAGCAAAAAAGAATGGAAACAGTTTTCTGGTACAGGGCAGCATATTGGCAGCCACCTCTCTGCTTGTGAGAATGATTGGTCTGCTGTACCGGATACCGTTAATTAATATTATTGGAGATGAAGGAACAGGTGTCTATCAGAATACCTTTGAAATCTATAATATAGCACTCATCCTGTCCTCTTACAGCTTGCCGATGGCGGTATCCAAGCTGGTAGCAATTAAGCGAAGCAACGGAGAATATAGAAATGCCTATCGTATCTTCAAGTGCGCAATGGCTTTTTCTATGGCGGTTGGTTTTCTTGCATTTCTTATTATATTTGCCGGAGCTGATTTTTTTGCTACCTTTTATGACAGTGGTAACATTGCACTGCCGCTACGGGTACTGGCCCCGACCATATTTATTTTTGCTATCATGGGAGTGCTCCGAGGCTTTTTCCAGGGTAAGAATACCATGATTCCTACGGCTATTTCCCAGGTGCTGGAACAGCTGATCAATGCCGGTGTCAGCATTGCTGCCGCATATATACTGGTAAGGAATTTCAGCGCCAGCATCAATGTTGCTTCCTATGGTGCGGCGGGAGGTACCCTGGGTACCCTGGCAGGTGCCTTGATGGGGCTTTTGTTTTTGTTGTTTGTATTCAGCATCTACAGGCCGTACTGGAGGAAGCAGATGCGGCGGGATTCGGATGAAAACAGGGAATCCTACCAGGATATTTTTAAGTTATTAATTATTACAACTCTGCCGATTATTTTAAGCCAGACGGTATACCAGATCAGCGGAATGATTGACAGTATTCTGTTCAACCAGATTATGAATGACAGAAAGCTTTCTGTCACTGATTTTATTGCCTTGCAGGCCGGGGGCTATGGTGTTAATATTTCGGATTTATATACTGAGGACTACCGTAATGCCCTTATCGGAATTTATAGCGGTAAATACAAGCTGCTTTCCAATGTACCTGTGGCAATTGCCACAGCGATTGCGGCGGCTATTATAACCACCATAGCAGCTTCCTTCAGCAAGGGCATGAAGGAGGATATCCAGAGGAAGGTGCATACTGCAATTAAATTCAATATGATTATAGCCATACCCTCCGCAGTTGGTATGGGAGTTTTGGCATCCCCCATCCTGCAGCTGATTTTCGGAGATTCCCGGGCGCTTCCTGCCAATCTGCTGCGTATCGGGAGTACGGCGATTGTATTTTTTGCGCTGTCAACACTCTCTTCGGCTGTATTGCAGGGCATTAATCAATTGAAGACACCTGTAATCAACTCGGCTGTTTCGCTGGGACTTCATATTGTATTGGTGGTATTGCTGCTTAAGTTTTCACCGCTAAGCACCTATGCACTGGTAATCGGTAATGTGAGCTTTGCACTGGTGGTATGTATCTTAAACTGGGTGTCCATTGAAAGAAGCTTAAACTACCGGCAGGAGCTTTTAAAAACCTTCCTCATTCCGACCATATGCTCTATCATTATGGGTGCGGCAGCATATTTTTCCTATCAGGGCTTTATGGCGCTGGTACACAGCAATGGGCTTTCCACGCTGCTCGCAATTCTGGTAGGCGTTATCGTATATCTGGTACTGCTTGTTTTCTTAAGAGGAGTGGAGGAGCGTGAGCTTGCTTTTGTTCCGGGAGGCGCAGTGGCAATCCGGATTTTAAAGAAGCTGCATTTATTGTAGACGAAAGTTTTGTGCGAATCTTACCAGGAATGTATAAATAAGTAAATATTGGAGATAATGATGCCAAAGGAGTGGTTTCGAAATGAAGCTGAAAAAGGCATCCATTTATCTCTTAAGTTTTGCATTATTATGTGTGATGTTCAGTGCATGCTATTATTTAAGCTATATGCATGCGCTAGATGAATTTAATAAACGGGCGATTGAGCATAAGGATCAGCTGTATGCATTGGCAGAGGATACGCAGCCCCAGCCGACCGAAGCAGCAGAGGATGATAATACGCAGGATAGTGTATCGGTACTGGAAAACGATATCACAGTAAAGCCGGAGACCAAATATACGCTTGAGATATATGATATGAAAACAGATACTCTCGATACTCAGGAGTTAAATCCTCCCGCCGATCTTGTCGGGCTGACCAGGGAGGAGATTGTCACTTATTTATCGAATTATATGGATGACATGCCTCTTTCCGAATATAATAAGGGATTGATTTCCTACGAGCTGATATATTTTTCGGAGGATGAAATCATTATAAAAAAGACCTATAATGAAGATTTTATTCCCTGCCGTTATTATGTGGCTGTAAAGGATGGCTATGTCGTCGTATATAACAGTGATTTAAAGAGCATCTTCCAGTATACTCAGATTGAAGCAAAGAATCTGCCGGAAGACGACCGGATTGCATTAAGCAAGGGTATCTATGTGAATAATAAGGAGGAGCTGTATTCCTTATTGGAGAGCTATTCAAGCTAGTGCTGCATGCTTGAAGGTTACGGCTAAAGAGCAGTACATTATCTATGAAAATAAAAGCGGAAGCTTGTGTTAAGTGCAAGCTTCCGCTTTTTGACTGGAAGCTACTGTTGAGGTATATTAATCTGCCAGTTGCCGGCCTGGCACTGTTCGTTCCAAAGCCTTGCGTAAAGACCTTTTTGCTCCAGCAAGGTCTCATGAATTCCGGCTTCTTTTACCGTGCCATCTTCCAGTACAATAATTTGGTCGGCATTGCAGATGGATTGAAGTCTGTGTGCAATTACAATTACAGTTTTTTCTGATACAAGGCTGTTGATGGCCTGCTGAATCAGGACTTCATTTTCCGGATCAAGAGAGGCCGTGGCTTCATCAAGCAATACGATGGGAGCATCCTTTAAAAGTGCGCGGGCAATGGAAATGCGCTGCTTTTCGCCCCCTGACAGAGTGGAGCCGCCTTCTCCTACGATAGTCTGATACCCCTCCGGAAGAGAGCTGATAAAGTCGTGGCAGGCCGCCGCCTTTGCTGCCTCAAGGATTTCTGCCATAGTGGCCTCCGGTTTTCCCATGCGGATATTGGCTTCAATCGTATCATGGAATAAATAAACATCCTGGAACACCATACTGATGTTTGACAGCAGATCCTTGGAGGGGAGCTTTGTAAGTGGGACACCGCCCAGGATGATTTCTCCGCTGCTTACATCCCAGAAACGGGCGGCAAGGCGAGTAATAGTGGATTTTCCGGAACCGGAGGGGCCTACCAGTGCGGTCAGGCTTTTTTCAGGAAACCGGAGGGAGATATGATGAAGGACCTCCTGATTTCCGTAAGAAAAGGAAACGTCGTGGAATGTAATATCCATATTCTTAGGAGAAGGACCTTGCTCCGGTTCCCTAAGGGAGTGTTCCTCCTTTAACTCATCGATACGCGTAACAGACCGACTGGTTCGGGCAAAATCCGCAAGGAAGGAAAACAGGATCATGATTGGTTCATAAATATTCAGGGAGAGAAGCAGAAAGGCAATATAATAAAAAGCGGAAAGCTCTCCCTGTGTAAGCAGAAGGACTCCGACAAGCATGATTACGCTGATACCGCAGCTGAGTACAAAGCGCCCGATCATTCCCAGTGGTGCGGCTGCCAATTCCATTCCGACAGAATGTTTTCGCTGATTATGAAAGGAACGGCGCAGAGCTTCAAAATGTTCTCCGGCCTGGTTAAAGGCCTTCAGAGTCTGGATTCCGCCTACATATTCCAAAATCTTAGAGGTGGTTTCCTGCTGCGTCTTCAGAAGCTTATCACTTACCCTGCCCATATTCCGGCAGCTGATGATGGCAAAGGGCAGCGCCAGCGGAATAACAGCGATTACGGCAAGCATCATGCGGGCATCAAAGGCGGATAAGACGATCATTGACAGAGCCAACCGGACTATAATAACAGAAATCTGCGGAATCAGACCGGAGGCAAGATTTTCTACCTCGGTATAGTCTCTTAGTAAAACCGTGGAAAGATCACCTGCATCCCTGCGACCAAAAAAACCCATGGGAAGCTGCCTTAGATGCTCGCCCATAGAGATACGGGCCGTTTTGCTGGTTTGGGCAAAACCGACGCAAACATCGATATAGGTTTTTTTTCTTATAAAATAATACAATAGGGTTTGCAACAGTAAAATCAGGCAAAGCAGCCAGAGCTGGTTCATCGGGAGAGGCTCCCGGGGAGAGGCAACAGGAATCAGCAGCAAATAAATGGCGATAAGCATGATGGCATAGGGAATTGTCACTACAAAGCTGTCCAGGAAATTCCAAAGGGAAAGCTGTATGTATTTTTTTGTTTGACCAAAGGTAATGGATTGAAACCATTTCTTGAAATTGTTCATGTCAGAGATACTCCTTTCCTGATCGTCCAGTGTTCCCGCCGTTCATTGGCAGCTACCATGTTGCGGTATAGGGTATTCTCCCTTAATAATTCCTTATGGGAGCCTATTCCTGATAATTCACCCTCGGAGAGGACAAGAATCTGGTTTGCATTTTCAATGGTTTTCAGTCTGTGGGCTATAATCAGTACGGTTTTATTTTTCATGAGCCTGGAGAAGGCCAGCTGGATTTTTGTTTCATTTTCCGCATCGGCGTAAGCGGTGGCCTCATCCAGAATGACAATGGGAGTATCCTTTAGAAATACTCTGGCAATAGCGATGCGCTGCTTCTCGCCGCCGGAGAGATAGGCGTCCTGTTCGCCGATTACAGTAGCATAGCCCTGGGGCAGGGTCATGATTACCTCATGTATCCCGGCACTTTTTGCAGCTTCTATCACCATTTCATGAGTCGCCTCCTGATTTCCCATACGAATATTATTTTCTACGGAATCATGAAACAGGAAGGAATCCTGGAAGACATAAGAGATCAGCTTCATAAGCTGTGACGGCGGAATGTCCTTGATATTGGTATCTCCAATCAGGATATTCCCGGCCTGGGTTTCGTAAAAGCGCAGCAGAAGCTGGGCCAGAGTGGACTTTCCGCCTCCGGAGGGCCCGACGATTCCGGTGATGCTTCCCTCCGGCAGATAAAAGCTCATATTCTTCAATGCCGTAGCATCATTACCGGAATAGGAAAAGGTAACATGCTCAAAGGTGATGCTATGATTTGTGGGAAATTTTTTCCCGGCCTCAGAAAGCTCCGGCTGATTCAGAATGTTGTCCATCCGGCTGACACCCTCGGTGATCCGTCTGCTGTGGACCACCATCTGCATCATATTCTCCAAAGGCTCCTTTAACCCGCCGCCAACCAAGAAGAACAAAAGGAGAAGCGGAAGAAAATCCATGTAGGAGGAGGCATGCCTTGCCAGCAGCAGGCCGGCCGGAAGCAGAAAAAGAAGCTGTGCGCCAAAGAACGCATAATAGGCCCCCATGCTGGGTGCAAAATGATAGGCCGTATGCTCCACGGTGTCCACATAGGCGGATACGTCCTGTTCATACCGCCGAAAGGCCTGCAGGGTACGGTTAAAAATCTTGATTACCGGCATTCCATGGATATATTCTACGATAGTACCCTCCATCTTTTCCTTTGCATCATGCATATCAACCTGAGTCTGGGCGCCCTTGGGATTTTTCAGACCGCCGGCCAGCAGGAATATGGAAATGAAAATCGGGACCAGAGTGACTAGAGCCAGCCTCCAGTCCATAATAAAGAGATAAACCAGGGTAAAAACAGGCATGGCAATGGCGGCCGCAATATCGGCAATATGGTGAGCAATAAAGAGTTCAATTTGCTCTACATCATCAAACAGAGTCTTTTTAATTGCCCCCTGTGTGGTGCCTGTGAAAAACCCGGAGGATATACGGCCCAGCTTATCCATAAGCCTGATTCGCAATTCATAGATAATATCATATGCACAGCCGTGTGCCAGTACGGAAGAAGAGAAGGAACAGATACCGTAGACCAGAGCGGCAAGGAAGGTATACAGCACCAAAGTATAGATACGGGCGGTATCTATGGCTGCTGGTGTGCTGTAGTGGGCAAGAAGCTCTTCGATGACTCCATAAATTGTAAAGAATGGAACCAGCCTTGCGGCAGAGGAAAGGACAGAAAGCGCGCATGCGATGAGAAGCTTGTTTTTCTTCGGCCCCGCAAGCTCCAGTAGACGTGAAATTCCATGCTTTTCTTTTGGTTTGTTGCTTTTGGTGTTCATAGATGACTCCTTTCAAGGATTTATTAAGTTAGATGTAACTAACCTATAGCGAAAATAAAAAGCTTGGTCAAGGCGTCTGTAAGCCGCTTTGCAAACTCTTTATTCTCTTATAGGATGAGTTTTACTTAAATCAGGCTAATCTATAAAGATGAGGGAGAACAATAGGGTATAGATGTGATTGAGTGTTTTCTCCAGGGCGTCCTTATGCAGAGAATCCTGATGGAACATGGAAATAGCCATAATCTTTATAAGATTTGCTACCACCTGAAAATCGATATCCTCCCGAACGTTCTCCATGTGGCTGAATAAGACGGACATAACGGTGGCTTCCGAGGCCGGATCAATCAGATGGTCCGGGGGGAGGGCGGCCTTCAGCTTTTCCTGATCCTCAGACGTAAGGTATTTGTAGATGCTGTCCTCGCTGAAAATAATCTTCTTCAGAAAGGCCTTGGCCTCCGTGACAGTCAGCTTTTTACGTCCGTCCAGGGTGTCCATAAAAAACTGCTTGGCTCTGTCACGCTGGTATTTGATGATCTCATATACGAACATTTCTTTTGAAGAAAAGAAGTTATAAAAGGTACTTTTCCCAAGTCCGACGGCCTGAGTAATCTTTTCAACGGAAGCATGAGTCATTCCGTGCTCTTTAATCAGCTGAAAGCCGGCATCCAGCATTTTAATCCGGGCTTCTTCTCTTTCCTGGAGAGCAAATATCTTTGGGGACATAGAAAAACCTCACTTGTGAATATAATATTAATTTAAGCGACCATTTTAGAATAATGGTCGCTTAAATTATAAAATGATTATTTGAGGTTGTCAAGTACTAAGCTGCTGTTAATCTTAATTTTTTGGAGCAGTTTCAAAAAGGCCTGACATAGCAAGATTCAGTCGATTGTATTCTTCTTTATTAAAGCTGAAGAAGATTTTTTTATTTATTCTGGTTGTAATAATCAAATTCAAATCCATAAGCATATTTAAATGATAGGAGGTGGTTGAAGGAGCTAGATCAAGCCTTGCAGCTAATTCCTGCCCAAAGTATGGTTTTTGTGAAATTAGCATAATCAGTTCCAAGCGTTTGGGATCGGACAGTACTTTATGAAAATAGGATAGTTGATGAAAGATGTTTTTGTTTGCCGGCAAGTCATAATTTCGAATCCCCAGTATCACACAGTGTTTTTTTTGCCACTTGCTCTGATAATGATGAATACCAAGCTGGGAAAAAAATGATATGTGGACATAATCTTCGTCAGACAATTCATTAATTCCGCCAAGATAGTGCTTGTAAAATGCTTTCGGGTCTTCGGAGTAAATCCGGTGGTAGAGCGTTACGCCCTGACGGCAGAGTTCATTCGTCTCATCTTTTATTTTGAGATATACTTCATAATAAAATAGTTTCACCGTTTTTTTTAACTGATTGAGTCTTTCGGGATTTTCAAGAAATTCTTTGAGCCGCTGTTGCCTGCCCTTTGCCGGTAAAGTCGATTTCTTAAGTAATTCGGCCAGCTTTTCATTGCTTTCTGATACGGAAAGCTCTGAAAAATCAATATTATAGTTGCTGCAAATTAAAAATGCTAAGGCTTCATCAGAAGTTAATTGTTCAATTGCTGTGATGAAATCATTAAGAAATAAGGACTCAATATTCTGCTCCCGGCAGAAAATAATATTGTAAATGAGATAACCGATGCCATTCAAATCAAAAAAATATTTAACCTCCTTCTGTAAATCAGAAGGAGTTAATTTTTTCATTTTTTTTAACATGGTATCGAAGGTTTGATCGGTCCTGGTTATCGGTTTTGATTGAATTAGGCTGCGGATTAATTTTTCCTGCGCCAATGCAAATAATGCCGTGATAAATTCAAAGCTCTCATGATAGATTATGTTCATTCAAATTCTCCTGATCCGTATACTTTACAAATGCATTATATCATGATACAATGCATTTGTAAATTCGATAGTTATCGAATTCAAGAGCAAGGATGAACGTCAGCTTGAAAGAGCAGAAATGGTAAATTTGTGCTGCCGCCCAATTTCATGGGCTTGCGCCAGAATGGAGATTTGTATGAAAAAAGCATTTGTAATTGGTGGCATCAGTATGGATTTCATTATTCATTTAGATAAGCTTCCGCCAGCGAAGCCTGCCACTATTTTCAGCCGGGATTCCTATAAAGCAATCGGTTCAACAGGGAGCGGCAAAGCCATTGGCTTAAAAAAACTCGGAATAAGCACGGTATTTCATGCAATGCTTGGGGAGGATGCTGCCGGTAATACTCTACAGAAGGTTTTGACTGATCAAGGAGTAGATTTTATCTGCGATAGGGACCCAAAGGGAACGGAGGAGCATGTAAACCTGATGGATCGTGATGGAAGGCGCTTGTCGATATTCACCCAGACAGCAACCTTTGAGCCGCAAATTGATTTTACCCGTCTGGAGCCCTGCATACAAAATTGCGATTACCTGGTACTGAATATCATAAACTATGGGAGACGGCTTATTCCTGCGGCAAAACGGCATAAGAAAGAAATATGGTGTGATATCCATGATTATGATGGTCAAAGTGAATATCACAGAGATTTTATTCAAGCGGCCGATTACCTTTTTATGAGCTCGGATGAACTTATGGAATATGAAGAATTTATGGAACAGATGATCCGGCAAAAGAAGAAACTGGTGGTCTGCACACATGGCAGGAAGGGTGTTTCTGCGGTCACTGCAGATGGAAGGAGGTTCAGGCTTCCCATCCTTGCCAATTACAAAAGAGTGGATAGCAACGGTGCGGGAGATAATTTTTTCTCCGGTTATCTATATGCCCACAGTAAAGGTTATCCGGTTCAAACCTGCTTGGAGTATGGGACAATTTCCGCAGGACTTTGTATCAGCTCTAAGAGTATCGTCCATCCCTCGTTAAGTCCGGAGCTTATTGAACTGGAACATGAAAAATATTACAGATAGGAGAAGCAGAATGAAAAAAACGGAGCTTTTAAAAACCAGACTTTCAGAAATAGCAAAATCCTTGGAAAGCAGCGGTAATGCCCTGGCTTTACTGGCACTTGGTTCCTGTGGGAGGACCCAGGAATTGATGGATGAATATTCGGATTTGGATTTTTTTGTCATCGTTAAACCGGGATATAAAATGCAATATATTGATGATTTAAGCTGGCTGGAATCCATAGCTCCTGCCGGGTTCTATTTCCGCAATACTGTGGATGGATACAAATTTTTATACAAGGACAGTGTGTACTGCGAGTTTGGGGTTTTTGAGGAAAGTGAACTGAAAAATATAGAGCTGCCCGACGGTTCAATTGTATGGAAGGATGGGAGCTTTGCGGAATCGAAGATACAATTTAGACTTCCGCAGCCTGGGCAAAAGCCGGAGCCGGATTGGATGCTGGACGAATTACTCACGAATTTATTTGTTGGCTTATGCAGGTTTCGGAGAGGAGAAAAGCTGTCGGCATATAAATTTGTCCAAAATTATGCCGTTGATCAGCTTCTTCAATTGCTTGAAACACAGAAGCCCAAGGCTTCTGTTCGGACAGATAGATTTGATCCGGCCAGAAGAATGGAAGCCAGAGATATAATAAGTACGGATTTGCTGTCAGAATTCATTCAAGGCTATGATAAAACACCCCAATCTGCTTTGGCAATTCTGCGGTTTGTGGAAGAACACTTTGCGATCAATCCCTTCATAAAACAACAGATTTTAGCGTTGACCTGAAGGCTTCAGGCCTGGAATAAAAAAGTTTGCTATTGACAAAGCAGAGAAAAAGAAGTATATTCAAAACAGTGTTATGAAACATTGTTTTGAATATGAAAGGAGGTGTATTATGGCAAAGCAGATCGAGGGAGTTTATGAAAAGGTGTATGAATGTGCAAAAGCAGAATTTCTAAGCAAGGGCTTTAAGGATGCCTCTCTGCGCACGATAGCATTGGCGGCTGGGACCAGCACAGGTTCGATCTATACCCGTTTTCAGAATAAGGAAGGACTGTTTCATGCCATAGTTTCTC
Organism: Bacillota bacterium; assembly: GCA_023407175.1. The sequence goes on along the minus strand of JAEYMU010000043.1, from coordinate 182,413 downwards.
CGGTTGTTGAGGAATTAGGAGGCTGGTTTAGGAATGTACAGGAGGACTTTCACCAGCAGGATGCAGATTTTCAGAAGCGGAATATGCTCGAGTACAGCGGAGCGGAAGCGGAGCATTTGGTAACGTATATCTATGACCATTATGATGTTTTCAAGCTGCTTTTAGAGTGTGCCGAGGGGACGGAGTTTTCTGATTTTTTGAATGGGCTGGTGGAGATAGAGCTGGAGTACACGGTCAAGTATATGGATAGTACGGGAGATGATGCAATCAGGCAGGGAGAGATCAGCCCGGAATTTCTTCATATCGTAACCAGTGCGTATTTTTCCGGTGTATTTGAAATAGTGCGCCATGACATGAAAAAGGAAGACGGCATGCGGTATGCAAAGCAGTTGAGGGAGTTTTATTACGCTGGATTTGCAAAAATCTATCAATGGAAAGAATAGAAGGAAGGCATGTAAAATGCGGGTAAAACCCGCAATTTTTTAAAACAATAGGTTAGATATAACTAACCGAATGGAGGTATTTTATGGATCAGAAAAAAGAAAGCCCGTTAAGGAGGATATGGGCACTGGCAAAGTCACAGCATACAAGGCTGAAGGTATCGGTTGTATTAGCTGTTCTTGGGGTTGCAGCCGGGTTTATCCCATACTTTTGTGCCGGGAAAATTATTATTATGCTGCTGGAAGGAACGGCAGCTATGGCTGACTGTACGCCATGGCTTGTTCTGGCACTGGCAGGAAGCCTTGGAAAGGTGCTGCTCACAACTCTTTCCACTGCCCAGTCCCATATCGGGACCTTTGCCGTATTGGCAGAGGTAAGAAATAAGTGCGTACATAAGTTATCCGATCTTTCCATGGGAACGCTGCAGGAACAGTCCACAGGAAGATGGAAAAGTATCCTGGTGGACCAGATTGAGAGCATGGAAAAGACACTGGCGCATTTACTGCCGGAGATGACCTCCAACATTCTTGCTCCGCTGGTGCTTTTGGCTGCTCTTTTTTCCATTGACTGGCGGCTGGCCTTGATTTCCATCGCCACCCTGCCGGTAGGTATTGTTTTTATGATGTCAACCATGAAGAATTATCCGGCGAAATATCAGGAAGCCGTACAAATTGGCAAGAAAATGAATGATTCCATCGTGGAATATGTGAACGGAATTGAGGTAATAAAGGCCTTCAACCAGGGAAGGGAAGCCTATACAGGCTATGTGAATGCGGTGGTTGCAAATGCGCAATTTTATTACAACTGGATGAAAAGCGCCCAGTTCGGGATGGCCTGCTACCGGAATATCAGCCCCGCGGTTTTGATCGGAGTACTGCCTGCGGGCTTGGGATTTTACTTAAACGCAAGCCTTACTTCCTCCCAATTTATTATGGTTATGATTTTGTCCATGGGAATTGTGGGACCCATAATTGCCGCCTCTAATTTCGTGGATTCTCTGGCCCAGACAGGTACGATTATTGAATCCATAGAGACGATTTTAAATGCAAAGGAACAGCATCATCCGAAGGAGTATGTAAAGCTTTCGGGAACTGATATTGAAATGGAGAAGGTTTCCTTTGCCTATGAAGAAAAAAAGGGGAGTGTGCTAAGCAATGTCAGTCTGACCATCCGGCAGGGAACCGTAAATGCCTTCGTGGGTCCCAGCGGCAGCGGAAAGTCAACGATTACAAAGCTGATTGCGGGCTTCTGGGATGTGGAGCAGGGAACGATCCGTATTGGCGGAAAGGATATAAAGGAGCTTCCGTTGGCACAGATATCGGACAATATTGCTTATGTATCTCAGGATAATTTCCTGTTTGATGATACCATCCGTGAAAATATCCGCATGGGAAGGGAAAATGCCACGGATAGGGAAGTGGAAGAGGTTGCAAAAAAGGCAGGCTGTGATGAATTCATACGAAAGCTGGAGCATGGATATGATACGAGGGTAGGTGGCGGCGGTGCACATCTGTCCGGCGGCGAACGGCAAAGAATCGCCATTGCGAGAGCTATGCTCAAGGATGCTCCCATCGTTATTCTGGATGAGGCGACAGCATATATCGATCCTGAGAATGAAGCGATTCTTCAGAAAGCAATATCCAAGCTGGTGCGGGGAAAAACCCTGATCATGATCGCACACCGTCTGTCTACGATAACAGGTGCGGATCAGATTCTGCTGGTGGACCAGGGAAAAATCAGTGCAACAGGAACACAGGAACAGCTATTGGAACAATCCCCGTTATACCGGAAGATGTGGAATGCTCATATGGGAGTAAAGGATGGTGAACAGGCATGATAGAAATCTTTAAGAAAATCTGGAGGTTTGCAGGAGAGGAACAAAGAAATATCAGAAATTCTATTATCGTAGGCTTTATCAATGCGATCTTCCATATGCTGCAGATTGGTGCAATTTTCCTTACAATCCAGGCCTTGGTAACAAAAGGGGCGGAGTTTATAATAATATGGTATGTTCTCGCATTCATGGTGATCAGCATTGCAGGGAAAATAGCCACCAATTACTTCTCCCAGCTTGCACAGACACACGCAGGATATTTTATGGCGGCCAACAAGAGAATTTATATCGGAAATAAAATGAAGCTGATCCCGATGGGGTATTATAACCAGAGCAGCCTTGGCAATATCACAGGTATCTGTACCACTGTCCTTGGGGATGTGGAGATGACGGCGCCCATGGTTATGGTGCTGACCTTGGGCGGATTTATAACAACTGTGGTATTTACCCTCTATATGCTGATTTTCGATTGGAGGATGGGTCTTATTACTGCAATTGGAGTACTGATATTTTGTCTGATTACCTCCTCCATGGAGAAAAAATCAAGAAAGACAGCACCCAGGAGGCAGAAAGCGCAGGCAGAGCTGGTAGAGAATATACTGGAAACCATTCAGGGAATGAGCATTGTGAAATCCTTTAATCTTACAAGGATGGATCATAAAAAAATTGACCGTGCGATTGAAAGCAGCAGAGCTACGAATCTTGGCATGGAGCAGCTGATAACGCCCTACAACATCCTGCAGGGGGCGGTCTTGAGGATTTTCAGCATTATTATGATAGCGGCCGCCTTGCTGTTTTATTTTGATGGAACGATGGGGCTTACCTATACACTGATGTTCATTGTTATTTCCTTCATCATCTTTGAGCAGATAGAGTCCGCTGGACATGGAATTGCAATTCTTCGTATTTGCGGCAGCTCCATTGAACAGGCAAATCAAATGGATGATACACCTGTCATGGATGAAAAAGGAAGAGAATACAACCCTAAAACTCACGACATTGTACTGGAGCATGTTAATTTTTCCTATGAGCAGCGTCAAATTTTAAAGGATATCAATGTGAGCATGAAGGATAAGACCATGACCGCTATTATCGGGCCGAGCGGTTCGGGAAAAACTACCATTTGCAGCCTGATTGCCAGGTTCTGGGACGTGGATAACGGAGCAATCTCCATCGGAGGAAGGGATATCAGGGAATACACCCTGGAGTCTCTGATGAATCAAATCAGTATGGTTTTTCAAAGTGTCTATCTCTTTCAGGATACCATTGAGAATAATATCCGGTTCGGCAAGCCGAAGACAGCCAGGGAGGAAGTCATAGAGGCTGCAAAAAAAGCCGGCTGCCATGAATTTATCCTGTCACTGCCTCAGGGCTATGATACGGTAATCGGAGAAAGGGGCTTCTCCCTGTCAGGAGGAGAAAAGCAGAGAATATCCATTGCCAGAGCGATCTTAAAGGATGCGCCCATCATTATTCTGGATGAGGCAACTGCAAATGTGGATCCGGAAAATGAGAACTATTTACAGAAAGCCTTTGAAGAACTGACCAGAAATAAGACCATCATTATGATTGCCCATCGGCTGAAAACGGTCCGCCACGCAGACCAGATACTGGTGGTGGACGACGGACGTATTGTACAGAGAGGAAACCATGAGAAGCTGATAGCAGAAGAGGGAATTTATAAGAGATTTGTAAATGAACGCAGGGAGGCAGCCTCCTGGGGCGTTGCAAATGAATAATTAAAAAAAGGCTTTTGGGGAAACTGTTGTATTCGTACAACAGTTTCCTTCATTTTAAATCAGAAGAGGGTATTAATCGCATCGGTTAAGACAGCTGCTGATTGGCCCCAAGAAAAAAGGTCTTTAATTTTTCAGCAGATTCTTCATTCAGGCCGTAAGCTTCCTTCACCTTTCCCTGCTCCAGATGGAGGACCTCCGTGCAGCAATGCAGAATCAGCTCCGGATCATGGGTGATGACAAAGATTGTTTTGCCGCTTTTACTTAAAGTCTTAATACAGTCGGCAACCTTGTTCATATGATCATAATCCAGGCCGCTGGTGGGTTCATCAAAGAGAATAATGCTTTTTTCTGCGGCAATGGCACTTGCAATGGCTACCCTTTGCTTTTGCCCGCCGGATAGGGCCATTGGATGTTTTTCCTTTAAGGCCAGTAAACCAAGACGGTTCAGAATATCCTCCGATTGCTTTTCCTTTTCTTCCTCTGTAAGATCGACCCGGTCACTCATGCTTAGGAGGACTTCATCCATGACGCTTTCGGTAAAGAGCTGGTGATTTACATCCTGCATAACCATATAGCAATGGTCCAGGCCCTTCCTGCCCGCACATTTTTTACCTTCTATTTCAAGAATGCCCCTGCATTTTTTCTCAAGGCCGCATAAGCATCTGGCAAAGGTGGATTTCCCGGCGCCATTGTATCCGATTACGGCGACGACGGCTCCTTTTTCTACCGAGATATCCTCAAGCTCTATTCCATGGGCCCTGTCCTTATAGGTGTAACTGAAGCCGGACAGCCTGACAGGGGAGATGCTTAAGCCGGTATCCTCTCCTGCATTTGAATAGGAAAGCTTTTCAATACTTAGCGGCCGTATGCCCCGCTCCCTTGCCTCAGCAATGCTTAAGCTTCTGATTTTCTCGGAGGAAAGCTCCTCCACAATTTGGCCGTCCCTCATGATAAGCATACGGTCTGCTAATTCCCGCAAAAAATAAAGCCGGTGTTCCGCAATGATAATGGTACGTCCCTGTGCCTTCCAGTAAGCTATCATACGGCGAAGCTCTTCAATTGCCTCAATATCCAGATTGGAGGAGGGCTCATCTAAAACGATGATTTCAGATTGGGCAACGGAAACGCTGGCGCATGCAATTTTTTGCTTTTCCCCTCCGCTTAATTTAAAGATATTCCGGTCCATTAAGTGCTCAAGATGAAAGTCCGATACTGTTTTTTCAATCCGGTTTGAAATATCATCGACGGATATGCCCTGATTTTCCGGTGCAAAGGCAAGCTCACTGGTGGTATCCACATTAAAAAACTGGGAGCGTGGATTTTGAAATACACTGCCCACATATTTTGAAGTCTGGTAGATCGGTTCTTTGCTGATGCTTTTCCCCTGGATAAGAACCTCGCCGGTAAGGCTGCCTTCAAAAAAGTGGGGGATCAGTCCGTTGATCAGTCTGGTTACCGTTGTTTTGCCGCAACCGGAACCACCGGTAATTAATAAGGTTTCACCCCTATGTATTGTAAGATTGATATTCTTAATACCATCCCTTTCGGAGCCTCCGTTGTAGGTGAAGCATACATTTTTAAATTCAATCATAAATTAACCCTTCCTTTAATTCAGGACACATAATAGCAGACCGGCCAAGGCGATGGAAGCAATTATGAAATCCATGATATGAAATCCGATTTGGCAGATATTCGTACGCCGGATCTCACTGCCAAGACCCTTGGTCAAGGATGCCGCCGAGAGCTCTTCCCCTATTTTTACAACGGACATCAGGAGCGGAACAAGCTTATATTCCAGGTAAAGAATGGGGTTTTTCAATAGTCTGCTTCTTCTGATTCCTCTCATCCGCATAGCAGCATTGATGGACTGTGACTCCTCTATGATTGTAGGGATAAAACGGAACATGACAGAAAGAGGAATGGTAATCTTGTCTGTCAGATGGATTCGTTTCATGGCACAATTGAATTCGCTGACGGTTGTGGTGGAGAGCAAATAATAACCGGCGATCATACCCGGAATGAATCTTGTTACGAGTCCGGAACAAATCAATATCACAAAGCTGAGCAGTCCCTTTGTATGCATAAGCAGGACGGATTCTGAAAAAGAGGCGATAAAAAATACAATAGAATACAGAAAACCGCTTTTGAGCTTCCTTTCGCTGATTAATAAAAAGGCAGGCAGGACAGCAAGCATGATGCGTGCTATCATATCAAGCCCAATCACTCCGCCGCTGATTAAAACAATGCTCACGGAGGCAGTTGTAAATATTTTGGTTCTTGGGTCAAGCTTCAAATTTGTTTTTGGAGCTCCAAGTATAATACTGCTTTCCATAAATGAATCCTCCTATACAATGCCGGCTTTTTTGAAGTGCTTTTTCAATACAGCTTTTCCGAGGAAAGCGCCTGCGGATGCTCCGACAACGGCAAGTATGATCATGGCATAAAATACCCACATCGGTGTAAGTGACAGCAGAGTATCGGTATAGGTATCACCGTATCCGGCACGCATGGCTGCAAAATAGGATTCTCTCATAAAAAATAAGGGGGCAAGTGCGCCTAAAATCCATTCGCTGAAAACAATATAGCCAAGCAGCAGGCTTTTCCAGGACAGATAGCCTCCGGCCTTCATAATGAGATCTCCAAGAAAGCCAAATACGCATCCGGTTACCAGAATAGGCCAGGGATGACCGGTAATAAACATAATAATACCCAGTATAGTGCCGGTGATGGTAACCATACCAAATTTCCGTACCTTGGTTAAATAAAGGGAAAAAGGAATCCCTGCCACAAGGGGGCAAAAAAGAGGGAGTAAAACTAAGAACAGCGGAATATATCCCAGCATTCCCGTTGCAAAGAAGCATACAAAATATAATGCAGTAAACATTCCCACATTGATTAAATCTTTTGCCTGTAATTTCTGATTCATAATATCCTCCATCTATAATAAATTGCAGTTAGTTATAACTAACTAGATTATACTATAAATAATACTGATGTCAACGAAAAATATTTCATAAATATTGGTAAATTCCAAAATAAATTGGTATTGACAAAAGCATACGCTATGATATACTGTAAACAGCGTTAGCGAACACTGTTTACAAACGAATCGGAGGTTGCCATGCCAAAGGATAAAAGCGATACCTATAAAAAAATAATACCGGCGGCTAAAAAGGAATTCTTAAGCAAGGGCTTTGAAAAAGCGTCCATGCGTACCATTGCTTCGGAGGCAGGTATAAGCGCAGCGGGGCTTTATCGGCATTTTGCAGACAAGGAAGCCATGTTCGAGGCATTGTTAGAGCCCCTGTTTCAGAAATTTGAGGTGAGCTTTCAAAGGCAGAGGGAACAGGACTATGCATTGCTGGAGAATAACAGTCTGGATGATATGTGGAAGGAGCCGGCGGACCTGTCCTTGTTTATGGAGCTTGTATATGGCAATTATGAAGAGTTTAAATTGCTGGTCTGCTGTTCACAGGGAACCAGGCATGGGGATTTTATTCATGATTTTGTTACCATGGCCCAGAAGGAAACCCTGGAATTTCTGGAAGCTGCCCGAAGCAGGGGAATTTCTGTGAAGGGAATGGTTCCGAAGGAGCTTCATCTCTTGCTGAGCGCGTATTATACGGCCGTATTTGAAGTGGTGGTTCACGATTTTAGCAAAGAGGAAGCGAAGCATTATCTGGATACCTTGCAGATGTTCTTTTATCCGGGATGGAGAGCAGTCTTGGGACTATAAAATAGTCCCTGTTTTTTTAAACACGGGTTAGTTGAAACTAACATTAAAAAGGAGGAATTAATTCTATGAAGCCCAGGAAGGAAAATGCTATTAAAATTTTGTTTCAGTTTGTGGGTGAGGACAAAGGGAAAATGACATTATCCGTGATTTTAGCCATTGTAGGAGAGCTGTTTGGTATGCTGCCGTTTCTTTCGGCGGCTATGCTGGCGAATGAGGTTTACGCAGGAACAGCTACTGTAAAGACAGCATTGCTGTGGTCGGGAACGGCTATTGCCGGTGTCGTATTACGAACTGTTTTATGCTGGAAATCCTCCAGCAGGAGTCATGGAATTGCATTTACAATCTTAAAGAATATCCGCAGGGCAATCGCTGATAAGATGAAGCGTGTTCCCATGGGAGTAATGCTGGAAACACCTTCGGGAGCATTTAAAACCCTGTTGGTAGACAATGTGGGGAAATTAGAGGATTCGGTGGCGCACATGATTCCGGAGGCTCCCTCCCAGATCGCCGCACCTCTCTGCTGTATTTTATTAATTTTTATCCTTGACTGGAGAATGGGGCTGGTTTCTCTGGTTACGGTTCCTCTGGGAATTCCCTTTATCCTGGGGATGATGAAGGGATATTCTGAAAAGATGGAATTGTATCTTCGTTCCGGAAGAGAAATGAATGCTTCCCTTGTGGAATATGTGGGCGGCATCCAGGTCATAAAGGCTTTCGGAAGAAGCGGAGAGTCCTACGGGAAATTCTCTGATTCCGTTCATTTCTTTCACGACAGCACACTTGCCTGGTGGAAGCAATGCTGGTTTTGGATGGCGGCGGTCATGGCAATCGTTCCCTCTACTATGTTAGGCACTCTGCCGGTGGGAGCCTGGCTTTATATGAAGGGGGAGATATCGCTGCCCGTTTACATATCCTGTATCATCATTCCCTTAGGGTTTATTGCTCCGCTTATGAAGCTTGCCTTCGGAAGTGAACAGCTGACGACAATTATGGCCAATTTACAGCCGATCAGAGATTTCCTGGCAATCAAGGAGCAGAGCAGGCCGGATAAGCCGGTGGTTTTAAAGGATGCCTCCTATTCCTTTGAAAATATATCCTTTTCCTATCAGGCTTCCAAGGAGGTACTCCATGACATTTCATTTTCCACAACTCCGGGTACCATGACGGCCATCGTTGGCCCCTCCGGTTCGGGAAAGTCGACCATTGCAAAGCTTATGGCCGGCTTTTGGGATGCGGATGGGGGAGTTGTAAGGTATGGGGGCAAGGATATAAAGAACATACCCTTTCAGCAGCTCATGGGGGAAATCAGCTATGTGGCCCAGGATAATTTTTTGTTTGACATGTCCATCAGAGAAAATATCCGTATGGGTAATCCCCTTGCAGATAATGAAGAGGTTGAGCAGGCTGCCAGGGCGGCAAACTGCCATGATTTTATTCTGAAGCTGGAGCAGGGCTATGATACACTTGCGGGAGATACGGGAGACCGGCTTTCCGGAGGGGAGAGGCAGAGGATTACCATTGCCCGTGCCATGCTGAAAAAAAGCAGTGTTGTCATTTTGGATGAGGCAACCGCCTATGCAGACCCGGAGAGTGAGGCGTTAATTCAGGAGGCCGTTGGAAGGCTGGTATCCGGAAAGACTCTGGTAGTGGTAGCCCACAGGCTTTCCACAATTCAGAATGCCGATCAAATTCTGGTAGTGGATCACGGTGAGATTATAGCCAGGGGAACTCAGGAGGAGCTTCTTACCACCTGCCCCCTGTACCGGACAATGTGGGAACAGCACAAGGGAGCCGTCGAATATACAGGCGGAGAAAGGAGATAAGGTATGCTGACTGTGATCTTAAGAATATTAAAAATTTCGGGAAAATATAAACCGAAAATATTGCTGGGTATCTTTTTTAATATATTGAAAACCTTCTCCATGGCACTGATGTTTTTTGCGATATTTCTGATACTGGACAATCTGGATACGCTGGATTATAGGGTGATCCTGAATTCACTCTGGATTGTTCTGGGCAGTATCTTCGGCAGGTTTTTATTTATGTGGCTGATGGATATTTCCATGAGTGCAAAGGGCTTTACCATGTTCCGGGATTATCGCTTAAGTATCGGTGACAGATTAAAGAAAGCTCCCATGGGTTATTTCTCGGAGCAAAGGCTTGGTACCATACAGACAGTCTTAACCTCTACCGTAGTAGAATTAGAACAGTATTCCATGCTGGCAATCACAGATTTGACCGGCGGAATTTTTATGGCACTGGTTATGACGATTTTGTTCTTGTTTTACAGTCCTTTATTTTCTCTTTTAACCCTGCTTGGGCTGGGTGTTGGCATGTGGGTTCTTCATATGATTCAAAAAAAGGGTGTGGCACACACACCGCTGGTGCAGGCGGCACAGGAGAATCTTGTAACCCAATCCCTGGAATACATCCGGGGGATTTCGGTTATGCGGGCATTTTCTGTAAAGGAGGATAAGGAAACAGCCGTATATGAGGCCTTTGAGCGCAAAAGACGGGCGGATCTAAATCAGGAGCATGCCGTGGCAGGACTGTTAAAATGGTATGCCGCCGTATATAAAATTACCGGTGCGCTGTTGATGCTGCTGTCCGTTGCCTTATATCTTGCAGGCGCTATTACACTTCCCTATTGCCTGGTGTTTATTATCTGTGCCTTTTTGGTATATGCAGAGATGGAACAGATGGGAGACGGGGCCTTCCTGGCCAAGAAAATAACCACCGAGCTTGACCGTCTGGAAAATGTGACGAATATGCCGGTTATGGATACAAGCTCCAAGGAATTAAATTTGAAGCATTTTGATATAGAATTCAAGAACGTGTCCTTTGGATACGACAGCCGTAGAATCATAGATCATGTCTCCTTGAAGGTGCCCCAGGGGACTACCTGTGCCATCGTCGGGCCCTCCGGCTCCGGAAAAACGACTCTTTGTAATTTGATTGCAAGGTTCTGGGATGTGGAAGAAGGGGAGGTTTTTATTGGCGGGCATAATATTAAGGCCTATACGGCAGACAGTCTGCTAAAATACATCAGTATGGTATTCCAGAATGTGTATCTGTTCCATGATACCATAGAAAATAATATCCGCTTCGGCAATCCGGATGCGACAAAGGAACAGGTCATAGCTGCCGCAAAAAGAGCAAGATGCCATGAGTTTATCACGGAATTACCGGAGGGATATCAAACCCTTGTGGGAGAGGGCGGCTCCACCTTATCCGGCGGAGAGAAACAAAGAATTTCCATTGCGAGGGCAATTTTAAAGGATGCGCCGATTATTATCCTGGATGAGGCAACCTCCAGTGTGGACCCTGAAAATGAACATGAGCTGCTGGGAGCTATCCGGGAATTGACCAGAGGAAAAACCCTGATATCCATCGCCCATAGGCTGACTACCGTAAGAGATGCCGATCAGATACTTGTCATTGATGAGGGAAGAATTGCACAGAGGGGCACTCATAAGCAGCTTATGGGTCAGGAGGGCATCTATCAAAGATTCTGGAAGCAGAGAGAAAGTGCGATTGGGTGGAAATTATAAGGAGCCGGAATGAATTATATTGATCAGGATTTTGGCCTGCGGGTTGTTTCAGAGAATTCCTTTCAGACAGTCTATACCATTGATAAGGAAAATTCCGGTAGCAGGATGGTTTTATACCGCTTGTATCCGGGTGTGGAAATTATATTGAATGATTTTAAGGAACGCTATTCCTGGTCAGGAGAATGGAAGGAGAGAACACAGGTTTATCAGATATCCTATAGCCATAATGGTGTTTATCAGGCGCAGCTTTGCAAAAATAAATTCAGCTATGCCTCTCCGGGAAAAGTTGTTGTAATGAATGGCTGTAAGCAAAGCCTGGAATCAAAGATGACGACGGATGTTTTGCAGGGATTTAATATCATGCTTTATCCGGAATTTATCAATGAATCGACAATAAGTAACTGGAAAAATGAATTTGATCTGGATATGGGCCATTTCATGAATGTGCTGCATGAAATAAAGAAAATAAAGGTATTTCCCTGCGGGGCAGGAATGCTTTATGTGGCGGGTGAGCTTTATGAACTGCTTTATAACCAGGAGATAGGGCTTGTGAGGTTAAAGCTTCTGGAATTCTTTCATTTAATCATAAAGGAGGATTTTAAGATAGAAAATGCCCACAGAGTATTCTCCAGGGAGCAGATAGAAAAAACCAAAATGATAAAAGAGTTAATTGAAATGGATCTGTCGAAGCATTATACCATACAGGAGCTTTGCCGAAGCTATGGCTTATCAACCACTATCTTTAAGGAATGCTTTAAACAGATTTTCCAATATCCGCCCTATGAATTTTTGAGAATTGCCAGAATGAATAAGGCGGGAGAGTATTTAAAATATTCCGATAAAAGCATTTTAGAGATAGGCAGGCTTTTGGGATATGAAAATCCAAGTAATTTTGCAAGAACCTTTAAGGAGGTTTATGGTGTTCTCCCAAGGCAATACCGAAGCAACTGCCATGAATAAAAAATGTCTAAAGTGAGTATTTGTGTCCGGGGCAGGTAGAAATAAAACTGGAAAAAAGCTAAAATAGAATGAGTTAGTTTGATCTAACTCATTCTATTTTTTACTGAATATTTTTATGAGTAAATTGTATGAAAAAGAACGAAGGGAGAGGTTATATGCTAAGTAAGCTTTTTTATTATGGGAAGGAGAATAACAGGAAAACCGTAAGGTCCGTTTTTTTTCTGCTGTTTGCGGTTTTTTTGGGTGTTTTTCCTTTTCTGTTCGCTTATCAGATTATTGTACCGTTGCTTCATGGAGAGGAAATCACATTAAATTATTTGCTGCTTCGGACAGCAGGGGTATTGCTATGCCTGATTTTGCAGGGGGTATTTTACGGAAGAGGTCTGGCTCTATCCCATGAGGCAGCCTATGGAACACTGATGAATCTAAGGGTTTCCCTACAGGAGAAATTAGAAAAGCAGCCCCTTGGAGCCATTCAAAATAAGGGCGTAGGCGTCCTTAAAAAAATGTTTGTGGACGATATTGACAGCCTGGAGCTTTTACTTGCCCATGGAATTCCGGAAGGGCTGTCCAATCTGATGGGGGTATTCGTGATATATGCGGCGGTATTTCTGGTCGACTGGAGGCTTGCACTTATGACCCTTGGTTCTATTCCCCTTGGAATACTGTCCATGATGATTATGTATATCATCGGGAAGAAAAGAATGGAGGATTATTATAGGTCGGCCCAGGCCATGAATAATACGATTATTGAATACATCAATGGAATGGAGGTTGTCAAGGTATTCAATAAGGGAGGAGAAGCCTACGAAAAATTCAAAAGGGCAATTATGAATTACCGGGATTTCACCTTAAAATGGTTTCAGGCATGCTGGCCCTGGATGGCAGGCTATGGTGTGCTGATTCCGTGTACTCTTCTGCTGACCCTGCCCCTTGGTTCTTATTTTGTATTCCGGGGATATGCGAGTCTGCCGGATTTCATTCTTGTGCTGTGTCTGGCCCTTAGTATGGGAATTCCGCTTTTAAGAACAATGTCATTTGTCGCACTGGCCCCCCAGATACGGTATAAAATCATTACTCTGGAAAGCCTTTTGGACAATACAAATTTAAAAGAAGGAACAGAGGAGTTTGGAGGAAGTGATTTTAGTGTGGAATTTGACAATGTCACCTTTGGGTACAAAGAGACAGAAGTCATACATGAAGTTAACCTATCCATGAGGCAGAATACGATGACAGCCCTTGTGGGGGAGTCCGGCTCAGGAAAAAGCACCCTGGCAAAGCTTCTGATCCATTACTATGACATAAACAACGGAGTAATCCGCATCGGCGGACAAAATATCTGCCGGATGAGTCTAAGGGCGTTAAATGATTTGGTCTCCTATGTATCACAGGATAATTACTTATTTAATACCACACTCATGGAAAATATAAGAATAGGGAAACCCCAGGCAACGGATGAAGAGGTTATGGAAGCGGCAGGAAAGGCGCAGTGCATGGAATTTGTAAATAAATTGCCCCAGGGGCTTCATTCCCTGGCCGGGGACTGCGGCAATCAATTATCCGGGGGAGAAAAGCAGAGGATTACCCTGGCAAGGGCAATTCTAAAGGATGCCCCGATTGTTGTACTGGATGAGGCAACGGCCTTTTCTGACCCGGAGAATGAAGAAAAAATGGAGGCAGTCATATCAAAGCTGGTTCAAAACAAAACACTTCTTGTCATAGCCCACAGATTGCAGTCGGTTATGCATGCCGGCCAGATTTGTGTTATGGATAAGGGAAGGCTGACCGCGTGCGGAACCCATCAGGAGCTGCTGGAGCACAGCGGAATATATAAAAAGCTCTGGTATGCAAATCAAAGAAGTGCAGACTGGAAGCTGGGAAGGGAGGAAACCTAAATGATCAAAGCCATGATATCACGTATTTTAAGACTGGCGGGAAAATATAGGGGGCGTATTCAGGCTGCCTTTATCTTTTCCGTACTGGAAGCGATTCTTTCAAAAATGCCGGTTATTTATGCTTTTATTATCCTAAGCAAGTTCTATGACAAAAGTATTGCTGCCAGGGACTGCCTTTTTATCGGTATCGCTATGCTGGTTACGGTGATTTTGCAAATGGTACTCCATCATATGAGCGACAGACTGCAAAGCGGGGCCGGATACTTACTGTTTGCAGATAAAAGAATGGAGCTGGGGGAGCATTTAAGAATGCTTCCGATGGGGTATTTTACGGAGGGAAATATCGGAAAAATCAGCTCTGTACTGGCAACAGACATGCTTTTTATTGAAGAAAACATTATGATGAAGCTTGCCAATATCATGACATATCTGTTTTCAGCCATTATTTTAATCTTATTTCTGTTCCTTATAAATATTCCCTTGGGCCTCATTGCGCTTGTAACCGGTGGGATTGCATATTTCGTAGCAAGGAGAATGAATCGTGTCGCTGCGGAGGAAGCCGACATCAGACAGGAGCAGAGCGAGGGACTGACGGAAGCTGTGCTGGCCTTTGTTGAAGGGATATCCGTAATAAAAAGCTATAACCTTTTAGGTGAAAAATCAAAGGAATTAAGCGGAAATTTCAAAAAATCCAGGGATAAGAATATTATATTTGAAGAAAGGATTGCCCCATGGATGCTGGGACTTAGCTGTATCTATTCGGTCGGAATAGCAGGTATTTTTGGGACCTCCACCTGGATTTATTCCAATGGAGGCTTAACCCTTCCTTATCTTTTCGGAGTGCTGTTGTTTGTTTTTGAAATGTTTAATCCGCTGAAGGCGTTATTTCAGGAGTCGGCAAGCTTAAGCATCATGAACAGCTGTCTGGACAGAATTGAGGAGGTGCTCTCGGAACCGGAGCTTCCCGACACAGGACGGCAAAAATCAAGTAATCGTGACGGGGGAGAAGAAAAAATCCGGTTTGAAGGGGTGGGATTCTCCTATGGAGAAAATGAGGTTTTAAAGGATATCAGCTTTTCCCTAAGGAACAATTCCATGACCGCTATTGTCGGGCCCAGCGGCTCAGGAAAGACAACCATCGCAAGTCTGCTTGCAAGATTTTGGGATATTAGGGACGGCCATATTTATTTGGAAGGAACAGATATCAGGGAACTTCCCCTGACAACCCTGATGGATCAGATCAGCATGGTATTCCAGAGGGTATATCTTTTTGAGGATACGATTTATAACAATATTTTGATGGGAAGAGCCGATGCCACCAGGGCCGAGGTTTATGAGGCGGCAAGAAAAGCGCGGTGCTATGATTTTATTATGGAATTGCCGGAGGGCTTTGATACGCTGGTAGGAGAAGGGGGAGCAACGTTATCGGGAGGGGAGAAACAAAGAATCTCCATCGCACGTTCCATTTTAAAGGATGCCCCGATTGTTATTCTGGATGAAGCGACAGCCAGCATTGACAGTGACAATGAAAGCTATATTCAGGAAGCCATCAATGAGCTCGTGAAGGGAAAAACCCTTCTTGTGATCGCACACAGACTTCATACTATAAAAAATGCGGATCAGATTTTAGTTATTGAAAATGGAAGGCTTGTTGAAAGAGGAACGCATACAGAGCTTATGGAACAAGGAAATACCTATGCTTCCTTCTTTCGAAGACTGGACAAAAAAGGGAGCTGGAGCTTATAGCATTGGATAAAGTACGGATTAAATACTGATGAAAGAAAGCTTAAGAAATGCTTAGAATCCAAAGAAAAGCTTGAAATAATGCCCTGGGTCAAATATAATGAAACAAATATCAGTTTGTCGTAAGGAATCCCGGAACTCCTTTTCGGAAGCCGGGAGATCAGGAAGTATTTGTTCTTGTATGGGAGGCCACAGGGTGGATTATGAGGTTATTATCATAGGTGCCGGAGCATCCGGATTGACGGCTGCAGTTGCCGCTGCCAGACAGGGAAGCTCGGTACTTGTGATTGAACAGAAGGATAAAGCAGGTAAGAAAATATTAGCTACGGGCAATGGAAAATGTAATTTTACCAATACATTCCAGAAGCCGGAATGCTACCGTTCCGATGACAGCGCATTTGCAATGAAGGTGCTGTCTTGTTTTGATGTGGGTAAAACAATTCAGTTTTTTCGGGAACTTGGGATCTATCCGAAGAACCGTGAGGGCTATCTGTATCCGAATTCCGAGCAGGCCGCCAGTATGGTGCAGGTGCTGCTGATGGAATGTGAGCGGCTTAAGGTGGCGTTTTGCTACGGTGAAGCGGTGAAGGAAATACGAAAGCCGGATTATACCGTAGTTACGGAAACCTTCACCTGCCGCGCAGAGGCATTAATCCTTGCCACCGGCGGCTGTGCCTCGCCCCAGCTTGGCTCTGACGGAAGCGGCTATCAGCTGGCAGAAAGCCTTGGCCACCGGATTATTAAGCCGCTGCCGGCACTGGTACAGCTGAAATCCCCGGTGAAATTCCTAAAGACAATTTCCGGTGTGCGTACCGTCACGGCGGTGAGTGCGCATTCGGGGAAGAAGGTACTTGCCAGGGAGGAAGGAGAGGTTTTATTTACCGATTACGGTATCTCGGGAATCCCTGTTTTACAGCTTAGCCGCTATGTGGCTAAGGCCCTTGACCGGGGAGAGAAGGTACAGCTTTTGCTGGATTTCATGCCGGAGCTCACCAGGGAGGAGCTAGAGGAGCTGATGAAGCAGCGAAGGGTCCAAAATCCCCATAAGAATCTGGAGGAAATGATGATTGGGCTATACAATCATAAGCTTTCCTACATTATGATAAAGGAAGCAGGACTCGAGGTAACAAAGAGTGCGCCCAAAGTAACGGACGAGGAAATAAGGAGACTGGTATATCAAATGAAGGAGTTTTTATTACCTGTCTGTGCGACGAATACCTTTGAGAATGCACAGGTCACTGCCGGAGGTGCTGCCACCGGTGAGCTGAATGAGAAAACCCTGGAATCAAAGCTTCACAGGAGGCTGTATCTGACCGGTGAGCTGGTGGATGTGGACGGAACCTGCGGAGGCTACAATCTGCAATGGGCATGGAGTACGGGCTATCTTGCCGGAACGGCTGCCGGAAGGCAGAATGGAGATTATCATGATTAGAATATCACAGCTTAAGCTTCCGATCCGCCACAGCGGAGAGGATTTAAAGAATACAATAGCAAAAGCTCTGAAAATATCCGTTGACAGCATTGGGGAATACAGCATAATCAAAAAATCCATCGATGCCAGAAAGGAAGAGATTAAGCTCATCTATACGGTGGATGTAACAATCGCACCGGCCCAGCCGGAGAAGGAAGCAGC
Source organism: Bacillota bacterium (assembly GCA_023407175.1). The sequence goes on along the minus strand of JAEYMU010000043.1, from coordinate 164,881 downwards.
GATTGTCAGCAAATGCCGCAATGTAAATGTCACCCTTGCAAAGAAAACACAGTACAGCTTTCAGCCCACAGGTACGGAAAGGCTGAAAGGGAGGCCGGTGGTGGTAGGAACCGGCCCGGCCGGATTATTTGCCGCCTGGCTGCTAGCCCGATATGGCTACCGGCCCCTGGTGCTGGAACGGGGCTCCCTGGTAAGCAGGCGTGTGGAGGCTGTGGAGCATTTTTGGAAAACAGGCGAGCTTAATCCGGAGTGCAATGTCCAGTTTGGAGAGGGTGGAGCAGGAACCTTCTCCGACGGAAAATTAAATACCCTGGTGAAGGATGCCTTCCACAGATATGGACTGGTGATGGAAACCTTTGTCCAGTTTGGGGCACCCTCGGAAATTCTGTATCTGAATAAGCCCCATATAGGCACCGACCGGCTTCGCGGTGTTGTGGAGCAGATGCGAAAGGATATTCTGCATCTTGGTGGTGAGGTGCGTTTTGAAACCAGGCTTACAGATATTATGGTTGAAAAGGGACACCTTCAGGCCATAGAGCTGAATGGTAAGGAAATAGTGCCCTGCCAGGTGCTGATCCCTGCCATCGGGCACAGCGCCAGGGACACCTTTGAATTATTCCTGAACAGAGGTCTTACAATGTCCCCGAAGGCTTTTGCCATCGGTCTTCGGATTGAGCATAAGCAGAGCATGATCAGCAGGTCCCAGTATGGGGAGGAATATATCCATTTACCTGCGGCAGATTATAAGCTGACCCATCAGACGCACAGCGGGCGTGGGGTATATTCCTTTTGTATGTGCCCCGGAGGCTTTGTGGTCAATGCCTCCTCCGAGGAAGGACATCTGGCGGTCAACGGAATGAGTAATTATGGGCGCAATGAAGAGAATGCCAACAGTGCCATTGCAGTAACGGTTTTACCGGAGGATTTTGGGGACAGCGAACCCTTAAGCGGGGTTGCCTTCCAGAGAAAATGGGAGAGGACGGCTTATCTTGCGGGCCGGGGCAAGGTTCCTGTGCAGTTATTTGGTGACTTGTTAAGAAACAGGGAGAGTGTTACAATTGGTGATATTACACCGAACATTAGGGGGGACTACAGGTTGACCAATCTGACGGCCTGTCTTCCGGGAGAGGTATGTGAGGCCCTTAAGGAAGGTATTCTTGCCTTTGACCGTAAGATAAAGGGCTTTGCCAGAGAGGAAGCAGTTCTTTCGGGAGTTGAGAGCAGAACCTCATCTCCGGTACGGATAGAACGCGGCGAAAACTTCGAGAGCAATATCGGCGGCATCTATCCCTGCGGGGAGGGAGCAGGCTATGCGGGAGGAATTACCTCTGCGGCGATTGACGGAATTAAGGTATTCGAGGCGGTGGCAGGAGTGTATGCACCAGACCGGAGGGAATGACACCATAGAACAGCGGGGAATAGGGGAATACGGAGGATAGAGGAAACAAGTGGAGGAATTACGTATGTATGTAAGAAAAACCTTAAAGGACAGAAAAAGAATTGTCGTTAAAATCGGATCATCGTCCCTGACCCACCATGAGACAGGAAGCCTGGACCTGCAGAAGCTGGAGCGGCTGGTCCGCATCCTGACCGATTTAAGAAATCAGGGAAAGGATGTGATTTTAGTAACCTCAGGTGCAATTGCCGTTGGGCGCAAGGCACTGGGCTTAATCGAACGGCCTACCGCACGCTCTATGAAGCAGGCATGTGCGGCAGTCGGGCAGGCAAGCCTGATGATGGTGTATCAGAAGCTGTTTGCAGAATATAACCAGACCGCGGCTCAGATATTAATGACCAAATATACCATGATTAATGAGATCAGCCGCATCAATGCTGCAAATACCTTTAACGAGTTATTCCGGCTGGGGGTAATACCCATTGTTAATGAGAACGATACGGTATCTACTGAGGAGCTGGATTTGGATTTTGGTGATAATGATACTCTGTCAGCAATTGTTACGGCCCTGGTCGGAGGTGATCTTCTGATATTATTATCTGATATTGAAGGACTGTTCACCGATGATCCTCATAACAATAAGGATGCCAGGCTGATATCCTTTGTCGATAAAATCGATGACAGCCTGAATGAGATGGCGAAGGATTCCGCCAGCTCCATCGGAACCGGCGGAATGACCACCAAGCTTTCCGCGGCAAGGATTGCGACAGCCTCCGGTGCTGATATGGTAATTACCAACGGGGAAAATGTAAAGAATATCAATTATATCTTTGACGGTAAGGAAATAGGTACCCTGTTTGCAGCAAATAAAGCAGAGAATTTCAATATCATGGACTATATTACCTCCAGGCAGTATCAGAAATAGGAAGGCGTTGGTAGCGATGACAAAAAGGGAGCTGCGTCAAATACTTAAGGAGCAAAGAGACAGTATACCTGTGTATAAGCGCAGGGAGCTGGACCAGGCAATCCGTGAACTGTTATTCTCCAGCATAGCCTATCAAAGCTGTGAACTGATTTTTCCTTATATGTCCTTTCGGTCGGAGGTTGCTACACAAGAGATGATCAAAGCAGCGCTGGCAGATGCAAAGAGGGTTTGCCTTCCGCGGATTAACGGGGCAGAGATGGAATTTTATGAAATATATGGACTTGAGGAATTACAGCAAAGCAGCTATGGAATTTTGGAGCCGCCGGAGGATGAGAATACTCTTTTTGTAAAAGCGGGTCTGATAAATGATAGGAAGAAGGCAGGCTCTGCGGTGGAAAATGTCGCAGAGGAGGGAAAATGCCGGCGGAGGCTGATGCTGCTTCCCGGATTGGCCTTTGATAAAAGAGGTAATCGAATTGGCTATGGAGCCGGATATTACGACAGGTATTTGTCAGGATGTGCCGGAAGCTTTTATAAGCTGGCCCTGGCTTATGATTTTCAGGTGGTCGGCAAAATAGAAGCGGATGCTAATGATGTGAAGGTGGACGGTATATTGACACCCTCCGGCTTAATTCATTGCGGAGAATAAATCAGGTTGATATGTTTTATATAGTATATTAGCTGCCTTAAGGCGGCGGAACGGAGGTTTATATGAGTTATCTGGAAGAACTGGGAAGCCGTGCCAAACGGGCGGCCACTTCCCTGGGACTGTTACAGCAGGAGGATAAGAACAATGCACTGAAGGCCTGCGCAAGGGCCTTGCTGGAGCAAAGCGGGGAAATTCTTAGAGAGAATGATAAGGATGTGAAAACCGCTCAGAATAATGGAATGAAGAGCTCGCTGGTAGACAGATTGCGTCTGACCGGGGATCGGATTCAGGGAATGGCAGAGGGCTTGCTTCAAATCAGTGCCCTTACGGACCCGATTGGTGAAGTATTATCCATGACGGTACGGCCCAACGGACTGACCATAGGGCAGAAGGTGGTACCACTTGGGGTGATCGGGATCATCTATGAATCCAGGCCGAATGTGACTGCGGATGCCTTCGGTTTATGCTTTAAGACTGGAAATGCGGTAATCCTTCGGGGCGGGAGTGATGCCATCAATTCTAATAAGGCAATTGTAAGGGTGCTAAGAAATGCAATTGAGGCAAGTGGCTGTGAGGCGGATGCCCTTTTACTGATTGAGGATACCTCAAGGGAGGTGGCAAGGGATTTCATGCGTCTGAACCGGTACATAGACGTATTAATTCCCCGTGGCGGCGCAGGCCTGATTAAGACCGTTGTGGAAAACAGCACCATTCCCGTAATTGAGACAGGCACCGGCAATTGCCATGTTTATGTGGATGAATACGCTGACTTTGATATGGCACTTGATATTATTGACAATGCCAAGACACAGAGGCTGGGGGTATGCAATGCCTGCGAGTCCCTGGTCATCCACGAAAAGGTAAGTAAAGAATTCCTGCCGCTGTTGTATGAAAGACTGCATGCCAAGGAGATCGAAATCCGTTCGGATGAGCGGGGGCTTAACATTTGCAAGGGCTTTGTACCTGCAACAGAGAAGGATTTTGCAACGGAATACCTGGATAAAATTATATCCCTTAAGGTGGTTGACAGTATTGAGGAGGCAATTGCCCATATCAATTACTACAGCACCAAGCATTCCGAAGCAATTGTAACAAAGGACTATGAGCATGCGATGCGGTTTTTAAATGAAATCGATTCGGCAGCAGTTTATGTCAATGCCTCCACCCGGTTTACCGATGGCAATGAGTTCGGCTTCGGTGCGGAAATCGGTATCAGTACGCAAAAGCTTCATGCCAGAGGGCCTATGGGTTTAAAGGCTCTGACAACAACGAAGTTCATCATCTTTGGGAATGGACAGATCAGAAAATAGAAACAATGAAACCACACAGGGAGGGAAACAATGGCGGAAAAAATTTATGATTTTCCAGAGCGTAAGAATATTTTTAAGCAGGGCGGAAAGATAGCCGCCGCTGTTGCGGTAGTAATTTTACTTATGGTTCTTGCCTTTAATGCAATCTATACGATTAAGGAGCAGGAGCAGGCGGTAATCACGACCTTTGGAGCGGCAAAGACAGTTAGCTCGGCGGGTCTGCATGTCAAGATACCCTTTGTACAGAATGTGCAGAAGGTGGACACCACCATACAGGGCCTATCCATCGGCTATGATTTAAAAACCGGTGCGACCATTGACGAAGAGGCGCTGATGATTACCAGGGATTATAATTTTGTTAACGTGGATTTCTTTGTGGAATATAAGGTATCTGATCCGGTGAAGGCGCTGTATGCCTCGGAGGAGCCGGTCACAATACTGAAAAATATTGCACAGAGCAGCATTCGTATGACTGTGGGCAGCTATGATGTGGACGATGTTATTACCACTGGAAAATACGAAATCCAGGCGGCAATCAAGGAGCTAATCCTTGAGAAGCTGTCCAAGCAGGATATCGGTATCCAGCTGGTCAATATCACAATTCAGGATTCACAGCCGCCGACGGAGGAGGTAATCGCAGCCTTTAAGTCCGTGGAGACGGCTAAACAGGGATCTGATACGGCGGTTAACAATGCACAGAAATATAATAATGAGCAGATACCGCAAAAGGATGCCAAGGTAGATCAAATACTTCAGCAGGCCCAGACTACAAAGACCGAACGGATTAATGAGGCAAATGCCGCAGTGGCAAGATTTAATAAAATGTATGAGGAATATAAAAAATATCCTCTGATTACAAAGCAACGTATGTTCTATGAGGCGATGGAGGATGTGCTGCCTTCGCTCAAGGTTATTATCGATGACGGGGAAGGCGGGGTTTCAAAGATGCTGCCCCTGGATTCTTTTACAGAAGGAGGGACGGCTGAATGAAAAAAGCAGGGAAATTAAAAGGTATTCTACTGATTATATTAATTTTTGCAGCGGCTGTCGTCTTTTTTTCCTCCATCGTAATCACAAAGGAGAACCAGTACAATATAATCAAGCGGTTTGGCAAGATTGTGGATGTGAATGATAAGGCGGGTCTGTCCTTTAAGGCACCCTTCATTGACAATGCCTATACACTTCCTAAGAATGTGCAGTTTTATGATATGCCGGAATCGGATGTCATTACCAAGGATAAGAAGGCTATGGTGGTTAACAGCTTCGTATTATGGAAAATTGTTGATCCTATCGTATTTGCCAAGACGCTTAACTCCACCATTACGGCGGAGGGCAGAATTGATACCACTGTATACAATTCTGTTAAGAATGTCATCAGCAGTCTGGATCAGACGGATGTGATCAGCGGGCGTGACGGTACCTTGAATAATGAATTCATGGACAAAATAAGTAACTCCATGGATCAGTACGGCATTGAATTGATATCCATCGAAACAAAGCGTCTGGACCTGCCCAGTGATAATAAGGAAGCGGTATACCAGCGTATGATCTCAGAGCGGGATCAGATGGCTGCTACCTATACGGCGGAGGGCGAATCCAAGGCACAGATCATACACAATGAGACGGATAAAGAGGTCGCGATCAGCATATCCGATGCCGAAACAGAGGCAGCCAAGATCATAGCCGAGGGTGAGGCGGAATATATGAAAATCCTGTCCGAGGCCTATTCGGATGATTCAAGAAGTGATTTTTACACCTTCGTAAGGGCACTGGATGCGGCGAAGGCTTCCCTGACGGGTGATAATAAAACCCTGATCTTGTCTGCCGATTCTCCGATTGCACAGATATTCTATCAGATTGATTAAATTTACCGGCGGGAAGGTAGCGGTAACGATTGAAAAAGCACGCAGGGTGTGGCTGGAAACTGCTTGTACCATGATGGATGTTCCACACAGCATACCGCAAAGTGGAGTGTTCCATATGGTGCAATGAGTTTTCAGATACACCCTGGGAGTCATATAATAGAACTTCCGTCATAAAATAATATGATAAAATATGAACCGGAGTTTAAACTATGATCATTGACTTTCAAGAACCCTATCGGTCTTACGATAAATTTTTAGCAGATGCGCAAAGATTGGCAGCAAAGTATCCGAATATATTACAATATGTCACGGTTGGCCGTTCCCATGACAAACGAGATATCATTTTATTGAAGCTTGGAACGGGCCAGCAGCATATGGTTTGCTGCGGAGGAGTACATGCAAGGGAAACGGTAAATCCTGTGGTGCTTCTAAGGCTTGTGGAGTATTATGCCGGCTTATACAGCAGCTATAAGCAGCAGCGGAGCAATCTGAAAAAGAAAATGAATCTGCCCACGCAAAATCTGGGAGCCGAGTATGAACAATTATTGTATGGAACCTGTATCTATGAGCTCTTACAGACCTTTACCATATTGTTTGTACCGCTGCTTAATCCGGACGGATATGTTCTTGCTTTAAATGGCTTTGATGCCATAAATGACCCGAAGCTTAGAGCGGAATGCATCAGCCGGAATATTCCCTTTGCAGAGTGGAAATACAATGCAAGAGGGGTCGATATTAACCGGAATTTCCCCAGCAAATTATGGAGTGAGAAATTTCCGGGGGATCAGCCTGCCAGTGAGAATGAGACAAAGATACTGATATCCCTCTTTCAAAAGTACAGGACGAAGGGCTTTTTGGACTTTCATTCCAGAGGAAAGCAGATATATTATCACAGAAGCCTCCTGCCGGACAGCTATAACGAAAAGCAGTATAAGATTGCCTGCCGTCTGAAGGAAATAACAAATTACGAACTGGTCCCGCCCCAGGATGAGATAGAAGCAGGGGATACCGGCGGCAACACGGTGCATTATTACAGTGAGTATTTGAATAAGCCTGCCCTGACGTTGGAAACGGTGGAGGAACCGGCCAAGTTTCCCCTGGGGATTGAATTCAGGGAAGAAGCCTTTGCGGAAATAAAGCTTGTAGTTTTTGAATTCGGGAGTATGATCGTTTAACTGGAATTGATGGGTTCTCTTCCAAAGCTTTCCATTCAAAATATGAATGCAGTTGGCCTTGCTGCTTTGGGAGTGCTTCCCCTGCTTGTAACCGGTGTATGAATTAGAGGTCATTCACCGTATAAGCTATCCTGGATTTTTCCCTGTGCATCTATCAATATAGTCTGATCTTCGCCAGCCGAATTCGTGCTGAAGGTTATTTTCCAGACTCCATCGTCATAATTAAAATGCGCTCCTACCGTGTCATAGGATACGGTATATTCCGCTTTGGCAATTTCAATTGCTTCTGTCTCGGACAAGATATCCTTCCCAATTTCTACACTTTCCAGAATCGTCATAATCTCATCTTCATATTCAGACCATAGGTCCTTTGAAAAGGCATATTCAACCGTATAAGTTCCCGGAACATCATGATAAATCAGAAAAAACCAGAAATTATCGCCCATACCTTCGGTACATTTAGTCGCCGTCAACCCGTTTTCAAAGGTGATATCCTCGAAAGTGACACCCGTACCGCATAATCCAATACCGTCAACATGGTAATAGAGACTAATCGTCATGGATGGCTGGGCCTTTGGCCAAAATTGTATGCCAAAGTAATTCGCGGGCTCATTTGCAGGCGCATCAACCGTGCCGCCATTCTCATCTTCGGCGGCAGCCATAATATCATATTCCCAGTCGGCGGGAAGTTCAAGCTTCATATTCGTATATTGATAGCTGTATTCAACAGTTTCTGTATTTTTCTGTTGGTTGGGCTTACTGCTTGGTGCTATACTGCTTTTTGTTTCGTTGACGGTATTTATATCGTCACCCTGATTGCTTCCGGTGAACTCTGTTTCTGCCGGGGCCTTTGCACAGCCCGATAAAAGCATTGCAAGCAGCAGCACAGACAATGCGGCAGACAGCAATCTTTTTATTAAGAACAATCTTTTCATTATATCCTCCCTATATACAAACTACTGAATCAATAAATTTGACGATGGAAGGAACCAAAAAGTTCCATAATAACGGCAGCTTATTTTTATTCTATTAAAATGGTACTATCACAGGCCAAACGTATTAATAGCTCATCATGAGTTATCACCAGGACAGTTTTATTTGAACTTGATAATAATCGGATAAATTTTGCTACTCTCTTTGCATTAATTGCATCCAGACCGCTGGTTGGTTCATCCATGACTATGATTTCAGCATCGGAGCAATATGCAGCTGCCAGGGTTACACGTTGTTTTTCCCCGCCGGAAAGGGATGCCGGATGACGGTCCTTGAGGGCGGTTAAGTCAAACAGCTCCATTGCGGCATAAGCCTTCTTTTTGAGGGCGCTGGTTACTTTTTTGCCAAGAACCAGTTCGTTACCGACACTTTCTGCGTACAATTGATAGTCTGCATCCTGCATGACAAAATAACTGTTTCGGCAGCGCTTTGAAGCTGATATGGGCTTATCCCGGTAAAGGATTTTCCCGGATTTTTGTTTCAGTAAACCGCACAGTATTTTCCCAAAGGTAGTTTTACCCTTTCCGTTTTTTCCTACGATAGCCATGACTGAGCCTTTGCTGAGAGAAAAATCCAGCCTATGGAATAGGCTAGCCTGATGCGCATAATGGAATCCCACTTCTTTCCCGACTAACAAATCATCCATATTCGTGCAGGATGGAACAGGTGATTTTTTCCCGCTGTCAGGATGACGCAGACCATGCTTTTCAGCTTCCTCCAGGGTCATTTCTTCAAATTCACCCTGACTCCAGCAATTGGCAAGACGTCCTTGCTCCAGACAAAGATAACGGTCTGCAATTGGCAAAAAGCAATGTAACCGGTGCTCGCTGATCAGAATAGTTGAGCCGTTATTTTTAATTTCTGTCAGTATTTCTATCAGTGTACCGGTTCCTTCATGATCAAGATTTGCCGTGGGCTCATCAAGAATCAATAGCGGCGGGTTTAAAAGGCATGCAACAGCAATTGCCACCTTTTGTTTCTGTCCGCTGGAAAGGCTGTTCAAGTCCCGTTCCTTCAAATCGGTCAGGCCCAGCTGTGAGGTAATCCTCTCAAGCTTATGTAAAAGCTCTGTTCTTTCTATTCCAAGATTTTCACCGGAAAATGCAATTTCGTTCAACACAGTTGGCATGAAAAACTGGCTTCTTGGGTCTTGAAAAACCATACCAAAGGTCAAAGCCTTTTCTGCTGCATCCATTTCAACTGGATTTTTGCCGTTGACCTCGGTTTTTCCCTTGATTTCTCCTGAAAAATAGGCGGGAATTAAACCGCTGATTAAACGGAGCAGGGTTGTTTTACCGCAGCCCGACATGCCGCAGAGGACGGTACAGCTCCCTTTCTGCAGATGAAATGAAACGTCCTGGATTCCGCAATTATTCTCTTCATTCTCATAGTAAAAGGACAAATGTTCAAGTTTAACCATGAAAATTCCCCCAAACATAGATTATCATGCAGCCTGTGAGAAAACACGCCGTGCGCAGGACGGTTTTCCAGGAATATGCAATTTGATGGATACAACTCCTCCTAGCCTGACCTTCCACACCGCGAAATTCGGCGGCACAAGTCAATTCCGCGGATAATTTTAACCCGCGCAGGATTAACGGCAGCACAAGGCACTCATAACTTTGTGCCGGGTGTAATATGACACTGTACCAATGCGGGAACATGCCTCTTGCACGGATACCCTGGAAAATTGCCTGCATTTCTAACCGGATTACTGTAAAAAAACGAAGCAGGACCCCCATCGCCAGTAATGCCTTTTGAGGCAAATGCATTTTTGCACCGATCCACATCAGTACATTCGGCGGTGTGGAAAGCAATACGGCACTAATCGCAAACATCGGGAGTACTTTGATAAACATAAAGAATACGACTGTGACGCTGCCGACACTGGATGGTAACAGATAAACCATCAACCATAAGCATAGGTAAATCACAGCATTTTGCAGGGCAGCTGAAAATTTGGCTAATGAAATTAAATATAGCACGCAAAGCCCTGTCAGAAGATGCAGCTGTATAGTGGAAGATATGATAAAAGAGGTTACAGTGACCGCCAACAAGGAAACAAGTGTAATTCTGGGATCTTGTATTTGCTTCATTCAGATACGCGCCTTTGCTACATGCCGCCTAAGAATACTCGAGCCAATCATACACCCGCCCACACAGCCTGCAAGCGTAATACCAACCGTAATCAGGACACCGTGCAATGTGCCATAGACATTGATCATGGCTGACACAGAGGCTTCATTTCCAACTGTTTTATACCATTCAATAAATTGCTTGCGGATCAACACCATGGGTATAATGCCTCCTCCTGAGAAGGCCAGCATATAAAAGAAAAAGGCACCGATAAGATTGACAGGTCTTTGATAAGCATTTTTCCCCAGAAAGCAAAGTTCAGTAAGAATACCGAAAATCACATATACAAGAAAGGTATATAACTGCCCCATAACCAAAAATAAAAGCCCGGATATCAAGCTGAGCAGAAAAGTAACACCGCGTTTCTGTATTTTATTTACCATAACGATAAAAAAAGGACCTGTGATCAGAGCGGATATTCCAGGGCAAGCAAAATAAGCACCAACAGGCGTAAACAGTATATTGGTCGCAATCATACCAATAAGAAGCAGTATGTAGATAATGACCGTAAAAATAGTTAGTGTCAATACGTTTTTTAATGTCCATTTATTGTTTTTTTCCTGCATTTTTAAAACCTCCTTGAAAATTTAGATAAAATAGGATATAGTGGTTAGTATAAACTAACTGTCTTAGTTTAAGGCGATGTGAATCAAAATTCAATTATAAAACACGATTCTTGACTTTATAAATTAAACTTTTGGCTATTTGAACAAAAGGGGGCAGGCATATGGCAAGGAATGCGCCGCAGATGATTTTGGAATTTTTAAAGGATGGTAATTTTTCTGTGAAGGAGAAGCATGTCTTCGGAAAGCTTGGCACCTGCTTTACGCTTGACTGCGAACTGCACGACGTAAATTATTGGATGTATAATTTCGAGGATTTGTTCACAATTTCAGTCAGTGATATGTATTTTGAAAATGATTTTACCCAAACCTTCCCTTCGACAGATTACATAAGCTTGTATTATTATGATTCCATTGACGGCTATGAGCTTCCCAGCTTAAAGCCGATCAGCTGTGACCATGTATCAGCGTTTATTGCAAGCGAGGATTTTTATACTGCAACCTATCGCGGCAATGTACCGGTTCGAGGTGTCGCCATTAATATTACACCGGAATATTACGATGTTTATATTGCTGAAAAACTGCCGGGCGGTTTTTCCAGGTTAAAAGCTGCGTTTCTTGCACTGAACAGTCAGGAAGGCAGCCCGGAGCTTCTTCTGGTCATGAAGCAGATACAGAATTGCCGTATGACAGGGGACAGCGCCCGATTATATTATGAAAGCAAAGTCAATGAGGCGATTGCTTTGGTCATCGACCATGCTGAAAAACAGCACAAAACCTTCTCGTGTACGGAATTTGATAAACAGCGGATGGTCCAACTGGAGCACTATATAGCGCTCCACTATGTCGGGAGTATCTGCTTAGCTGAATTGGCCAAGGTGGCCTGCATGAGTATCAGCAAGCTTAAATACACCTTTAAAATGATGTACGGGTGTAACATTTCCGAATATATAAACGATATGCGCTTATCTCAAGCAAAAAAACTGCTGCAGGATAATACAATTTCCATATCTGACATTGCAAATAGGGTGGGCTATAAAACAACCAGTGCGTTTACTAAAATGTTCAAGGAGAAAACAGGGATTTTACCGAGTGATTACCGCAAAAGTGCTTTAGGGCCCCAATAAATTGAAGCTATCTGAAACAACAAGGAACCTTTTTCAAGGTTCCTTGTTGTTTTGAAAGCCAAAACTTTATTTGCCATAGTTAATAATCATAAGGAAGCCTTGAAAAAGATCAGCGTTCGTGTTTTATTGATGTGGAATATTCAATAGAAAGGCGGATTTTATGGAGATATTTAAGAAGGTGTATTCCTTTGCGGAACAACGGACAAAGTATATGGGAAGGGCAATATTATTGCTGTCCCTGGGTGCTGTATTCAGTGTCATACCCTATTATGTGATATATCGTATTATTTTACAGTTAACAAGCCACGGCACAGAGCCGGGCTTTTACCTTGGTGCAGCTGCTGTGATACTGCTTTCCCTGCTGCTTAAAAATCTGGCAACGGAATATGGGTTAAAAGCTTCCCATCATCTTGCATATCATACACTCGCAGGTATGAGAAAGCATGCCGCAGATAAATTACTGAATATGCCTATGGGAAATATTCAACAATACGGCAGCGGGGAGCTTAAGAAAATCTTTGTGGAAAATATTGAAGCTATGGAATTGGTGCTGGCACATGGTGTTCCGGAAGGTATCGGCAATATTCTGGGGATTATAGTTACCTTGTTTGCAATGTTTTTGGTTGATTGGCGTCTGGCACTTTTTTCACTTGCCGTTTTACCCATTGGTATGTTGGTCATCGGTATTATGGGTAAGAATTCGTCACAAAAGCTGGCGCATTATTACCAAAGCTCACAGAATATGAATAACAGTATTGTTGAATATATTCGGGGCATGAAAGTCATAAAGGTATTTGTTCAGGGCGATACTTCCTTTGCACAATATCGTAAAGCGATTCGTGAATATAAAGATTTTTCTCTGGCCTGGTATAAAAGCTGCTGGAAGTACATGGCGGTATATGGGGTTATTTTACCGGCGACCTGGCTGTTTGTATTGCCGTTTGGAATGCTCTTTTATCTGGAGGGCAGTCTTGGATTTGCCGATCTGGTGCTCAGCCTGTTATTTGCTTTGGGAATCGGCCCCATGTTTATGAAGCTGGTTACCTTTATACCAATATTGCCCACCTTGACGGAAAAATATAAACGTATTGAGGTGTTGTATAACCAGCCCAACATAAATTCGGGCACTATCAAAGATAAAATAACAGATTATACGGTAACCTTTGAAGATGTTACCTTTGCATATAAGGAAAAGGATGTACTTAGAAATATTAATTTTGCGGCACGGGAGGGGCAGGTAACGGCACTCGTCGGTGAATCCGGCGCAGGAAAATCCACTGTAGGTAAATTGATTGCACGTTTTTGGGATGTTAAAAGCGGAAGTATCAAGCTAGGCGGCAGGGATATTCGGGAATATGCCTTTGACACCCTGATGGACAGTGTCAGCTATGTCGCACAGGATAGTTTTCTTTTTGATACAACCATTATGGAGAATATTCGTCACGGTAAACCGGAAGCAACCGATGAAGAGGTGATAACGATTGCCAAAAAGGCACGGTGTCACGACTTCATAGCCAGCCTACCTTCCGGTTATCAAACAGAAGCGGGCGAAGCCGGTGATCGGTTAAGCGGAGGGCAACGTCAGAGAATTACCATCGCAAGAGCGATGCTGAAAAATTCGCCTATTGTAATTTTGGACGAAGCAACCTCCAGCACGGATACGGAAAACGAAGATCTGATACAAGAGGCATTAAACGAGCTTTTGCATGACAAAACAGTGCTGGTGATTGCCCACAGATTATCTACGATTATGCACGCAGATAATATTTTGGTATTAAAGCACGGAGAAATTGCAGCAATGGGAAACCATGAGGAATTATTACTGGCTTCAAAGGATTATCAGCATATGTGGAAACGTTATGAAGCTACAGCCGATTGGAAATATCAAATACAGAAAACGGGAGGTGATGTGCTATGTTAAAATTTGTACTTCGAGTTTTACGTTTTTCAGGTAAATATGCGCCGCGGTTGAAAGCTTCCTTTTTATTAAGCTTTATCGACGGGATCATAAGCAGTGTGCCCATTGTATTAATATGGCAGGTGATTGACCGTGTTTTGAAGAAAACACTTGTACATAAGGACATTTATCTGTTTGCCTTTCTGTTAGTACTTTCTTTAATCCTTCGTATGGTGCTGCGTTATTGGTTTGTTTCCTTAGAAAGCGGCACCGGGTATGAATTATGCGAAAGAGAGCGCATATCACTTGGCGATAAGCTGCGCAGATTGCCCATGCGTTTTTTCAGCGAGGGTAATTTGGGGCATGTTACCTCCGTCATCACGGTAGATTTGCCTTTTATTGAGGAAATGGGTATGGACGCTTTGGACAAAGTGATTGGCGGCTTTGCCACTTCCTTGATTGGTATGGCTATGCTGTTTCTGGTAGACTGGCGGCTTGCTCTCATCAGTGTGGCTGTGTTTATAGCCGCAATTTTACTGCTTGGAGCATTGGAGCGGGTTTCTAAAAGACAGTCTCCCATACGGCAGCGCCAGCAGGCAGAGCTGGTCAGTGCAATTCTTGAATATGTACAGGGCATCTCTGTTATAAAATCCTTTAATATGTCAGGTGAAAGGGCTAATCGTATTAAGGCGGCTATTGATTCTACCAAAGACCATTCCATTGATTTTGAGGTGTCCTTGCTAAAACCGACTCTTTTCTATAAGATTTGCTTTGCAGTCGGCATATCACTTACGATTCTGGTGGCAGCGTTCCTGGCAATAGGAGGGGAATTGAGTTTGTCCTTCGCCATTGCTATGTTTATATTCATATTTACTATTTACACACCGGCAATGGGATTTGCCTCGTTAAGCAGTCAGCTGCGTATCATGGAAGCTGGTCTTGACCGTTATGAAGTCTTGAATAACCTGGAGGAAACAGAAGAAAGCACGGAAAAAACATCTGTCACAAGCTATGATATCACTTTTGAAAATGTAAGCTTTTCCTATGATGAGGAAAAAATACTGGAGCAAATCAGTTTTACCGCGAAAGAAAGAAGTGTTACTGCCTTAGTCGGTCCTTCCGGCGGAGGGAAAACAACAATCGCAAATTTAATCATGCGATTTTGGGATGTGGGAGAAGGCAGTGTTTCCATTGGCGGTACTGATATCCGGCAAATGAACAGTGCGGATTTGCTTTCAAAAATCAGTGTGGTTTTTCAAGATGTTCATCTATTTAACGACACAATTGAAAATAATATTCGCTTCGGCAAGCCTGCCGCAACAAAGGAGGAAATAGTGGAAGCCAGCTGTAAAGCAAAATGCCATGATTTTATTATGTCTTTGCCAAAGGGTTATGATACGGTTGTGGGTGAAAATGGCAGTTTGCTGTCAGGCGGCGAACGTCAGCGTGTTTCAATCGCGCGTGCAATGCTGAAGGATGCACCGATCATTATTTTAGATGAAGCCACGGCCAGCGTTGATCCTGACAACGAGATAGATATTCAACACGCCATTGGTGCCTTAATTCAGGATAAAACTCTGATTATGATTGCCCATCGTTTGTCTACAATTCAATATGCAGACCAAATCCTGGTTATAGAAAACAAGCATATTTCAGAATGCGGGACACACAAGGAATTGCTTGAAAAGCATGGGCGTTATGCAAGCCTATGGCAAAAGCGGCAAAAAGCCAGCGGGTGGCAAATCAAAAGTAAAAATAATTAGCGGACCGGTTACTATATTGTATTACTTATTTCATAATATAACACTATTCCTAAGCATGCAGATACGATAGGAGCCTTTGGGCTCCTATTTGTGTTATACCTGTATTATAGTAAGATTGGTTTGAAATAACATAGGTTTTTATCATTAATCAGGCGTTTTTATTTGCAAATACATAAAAATAATGTTACATTAATATAGTTGTCGGAAGCGTTTTTGCTTCTGATAAAAGGCGCGATTTAAGCGCCGTGCATCACGATTATTGGAACAAAAATATGTCCCAATAATATATGATTTTTTGGAATGGAGAATTATGATGAATATATTTGAGCTGGAAAAAATAGATTTCACCAAGGAACCGCCTGTGGCTGAACCGGACAGGCAGTGGTACTTTATCGCAAAGTGCAGGGAAATAGTGAGTAAAAAAAGTGAAGCCCTGGGACGGCCCTTAACCTATTCCATATCCACCTTCGGCTGTCAGATGAATTCCCGCGATTCGGAGAAGATATCGGGAATACTTAAGCAGATCGGTTATGTGGAGACGGATACGGAGGATGCGGATTTTGTTCTTTATAACACCTGCACCGTCCGTGAAAATGCTAATAACCGGGTATATGGACGTCTTGGCTATGTGGGTAAATTAAAAAAGAGCCATCAGGGGATGCTGATTGCCCTTTGCGGCTGTATGATGCAGGAAGCGGTTGCCGTTGAAAAGATTAAGAACAGCTACCGTTTTGTTGATATTATCTTTGGAACCCATAATATTTTTAAGCTGGCTGAGCTTTTGCAGACAAGGTTTGACTCAAAGCGCATGGTGATTGATCTGTGGAAGGATACGGATATGATTGTGGAGAGCCTTCCCAATGACAGAAAATACAGCTTTAAGGCAGGAGTGAATATTATGTATGGCTGCAATAATTATTGCAGCTACTGTATTGTCCCCTATGTCAGAGGACGTGAGCGCAGCCGAAACCCTCAGGATATTCTTGATGAAATCCGTATGCTGGCGTCAGAGGGCGTGGTAGAAATTATGCTGCTGGGACAGAATGTGAATTCCTATGGAAAAAATCTAAAGACGCCGATGACCTTTGCCGGACTTCTTAAGGAAATTGAAAGGATTGACGGAATAGAGCGGATTCGCTTTATGACCTCCCATCCCAAGGATTTATCCGATGAGCTGATTGAGGTTATGAAGAACAGTAAGAAAATCTGCAAGCATCTGCATCTTCCCTTCCAGTCGGGAAGCACGCGCCTGCTTTCGCTGATGAACCGCCGTTATACCAAGGAGGATTATCTTACCTTGGTCGATAAGATAAGAGCCGCCGTGCCGGACATCTCGCTGACCACGGATATCATCGTCGGATTTCCCGGGGAGACGGAGGAGGATTTTCAGGATACGATGGATGTAGTGAAGCGGGTTGGCTATGACAGCGCCTTTACCTTTATCTATTCCAAGCGTACCGGAACGCCTGCCGCCGCGATGGAGGAGCAGGTAGAGGAAGCAGTGGCAATGGAACGCTTTGACCGCCTGCTTAAGGAAATCCAGAAATCTTCCGCCAAAGCGGCCGGAAAGGATGAGCATACTGTACAGCAGGTGCTGGTTGAGGAAGTGAATGCCCAGGACAGAAGTCTTCTGACCGGAAGATTAAGCAATAATCTGCTGGTACATTTTCTGGGGGAGGAAGCTCTGATCGGTAAAATAGTCGAGGTCTATCTGGCAGAAAGCAAGGGCTTTTATTATATGGGAAAAATCGTTCAATAGCAAAATGACGATATTTGATAAAGCAGTAAAATATTAATTCTTTTATATGTATTAAGATTTCTGAAATTGGTGAATAATTAAACATTAATATTGATAAATAGTAGACAATCCAAGAGTATATTGTGGATGGGACTGTAAATTGTCCTATATATAGGGACTGTATTTTGTCATAATGGATAAATTATTCGTCAGTATACTTGACATATTAGTAAAAACAGTATAAAATTTATCTATTGTATTAATATTGATAAGTGGATTCATAACAAGTGGGATAAGTTTATTTCATTTGAGCGTGATTCATGGCAGGGGAATTTATGAGAAAAGCAGAAAGCTGCTTTTTCACTATTTCCTTTTGTTTATCTCATAGGTACAATGAAAACTAAATAAGGAGGTGCTCCTGTGCTAAAAGAGGTTGTAGAAATCGCAGTGGCGGTTGTAATAACCTTTGTAGTTGTAGCTCTTCTTACCTGGAAAATCGCTACGTCCTATCGCATTAAGGTATATGAGGCGAAGATTGGCAGTGCGGATGAAAAGGCAAGAGAAATCATAGATGAAGCTCTGAAAACAGCTGAAACTAAGAAGCGGGAGGCCCTGCTCGAGGCAAAAGAGGAAGCCTTAAAGGCGAAGAACGAGTTCGAGCGGGAGTCGAAGGAACGCAGAGCGGAACTGCAACGTTTTGAAAAGCGGGTTCTGACTAAAGAAGAAACTTTAGACAGAAAGACCGAAGCACTGGAAAAGAAAGAATCAAGACTTTCTGTAAAAGAGGCCGAGCTTGATAAAGTACGGCAGGAAGTGGAGGAATTCCACGAGAAACAATTACAGGAACTGGAGAAGATTTCAGGATTAACCTCCGAACAAGCTAAGGAATATCTGATTAAGACTGTTGAAGATGAAGTGAAACATGAAACTGCTCTGCTTATAAAGGATTTAGAAAGCAAAGCAAAAGAAGAAGCGGATAAGAAGGCTAAGGATTATGTAGTTACAGCAATTCAAAGATGTGCTGCAGATCATGTTGCTGAGACAACGATTTCTGTTGTTCAGCTTCCTAATGATGAGATGAAGGGTAGAATCATCGGTAGGGAAGGACGTAATATCAGAACTTTGGAAACGATGACAGGTGTGGATTTGATTATTGATGATACACCTGAGGCTGTTATTTTATCAGCCTTTGATCCAATCAGACGAGAGGTTGCAAGAATTGCTCTTGAAAAGCTGATTGTAGACGGCAGAATTCATCCTGCCAGAATCGAAGAGATGGTAGAAAAGGCTCAAAAAGAAGTAGAAGTAATGATAAGGGAATCGGGAGAAGCTGCTACCTTAGAGGTAGGAGTTCATGGAATTCATCCGGAGCTCGTTAAGCTTCTCGGCAAGATGAAATTCAGGACGAGTTATGGACAGAATGCCTTAAAGCATTCGATTGAAGTAGCTATTTTATCCGGGCTTTTAGCCGGAGAAATCGGTGTGGATGTAAGACTCGCAAAACGTGCAGGCTTACTTCATGACATCGGTAAATCAGTAGATCATGAAATGGAAGGAACCCATGTTCAGATTGGTGTTGACCTTTGTAGAAAGTACAAGGAATCCCCGATTGTTATTAACGCGGTGGAAGCACACCATGGTGATGTGGAATTCCAGTCCCTGATCGCATGCATCGTTCAGGCAGCTGATACAATTTCAGCGGCAAGACCCGGTGCAAGACGTGAAACATTAGAAACATATACCAACAGACTAAAGCAACTTGAAGATATTACCAACGGCTTTAAGGGGGTAGATAAGTCATTTGCTATTCAAGCAGGCAGGGAAGTCCGGGTAATGGTAGTACCCGAGCAAATCAGTGATGCCGAAATGATATTGTTAGCGCGTGATTTATCTAAGAAAATCGAGAATGAATTAGAGTATCCTGGACAGATTAAGGTAAATGTAATCAGAGAATCAAGAGTAACTGATTACGCAAAATAAGATTTCGAAATCAAAACCTTGTAGACATAAGTTTACAAGGTTTTTTTCGCTCTCAATGGTACACAGCAGCTTCTCCATGTTTGAAGACGGATTCACTTTAATTTGCCTTCCTTTCATATACACAAATTACACGAAAAATCCGTGACACACGGACAAATGAAAGTCCTACAAATAATTTTTTTGTATTTTTTTAAAAATTATATTGCAATATCCAAATTTATATATTACAATGGTTAAGATTTCACGAGATTGTATACAAAGAAACAATTAAATAAGATTACATAAACTGTGATATCTGACCCCATAAAAAATAAAAGGACGGTGGAGGCAATGGCGTTAACATTATCAAAAAAAGCTCAGGCAGTAAAACCCTCTTCAACATTGGCGATTACGGCAAAGGCAAAGGAATTGAAGGAGAAGGGCATTGATGTTGTTGGATTTGGAGCAGGTGAGCCTGATTTTAATACTCCGGAGAACATTTGTGAAGCGGCGATTAAGGCAATTCATGCCGGTTTTACCAAATATACTCCTGCTGACGGAACACTGGAGCTAAAGAAAGCGGTCTGTGATAAATTCTGGAACTTCAACCATATTAAATATGAGCCCAGCCAGATTGTTGTAAGCAACGGAGGAAAGCATTCCTTAACCAATATTTTTGAGGCAATCTGTAATCCGGGGGATGAGGTAATCATTCTGGCTCCTTATTGGTTAAGCTACCCTGAGATTGTTAAGCTTGCGGATGGGGTACCGGTATTTGTAAGAGCTGAAAAGGAACAGAATTATAAGGTGACTGCTGCCCAGATAGAAGCAGCCTGTACGGATAAAACAAAGGCTTTGATTCTTAATTCACCCAGCAATCCTTCCGGTATGATTTATACCAGGGAAGAGCTGGAGGCAATTGCGGAAGTAGCGGTACGAAAGGATTTCTATGTCGTATCGGATGAGATGTATGAGCATCTGATCTATGAAGGAGAGGCAATCAGTATTGCATCCCTGAACGAGGAGATTTATAAGAGAACTATTACCTGCAGCGGTGTGGCAAAGAGCTATTCCATGACCGGCTGGAGAATTGGCTTTACCGGCTCCTCCAAGGAGATTGCAAAGCTGATGGGAAGTGTTCAGAGCCATCAGACCTCCAATCCTAATTCCATTGCACAGAAGGCCGCCTATGAAGCCCTGGTCGGACCGCAGGATTCCGTTCGTATTATGCATGCGGAATTTCATAAGAGAATGGAATATATGTATGAAAGAATTTCAAATATGAAATTAGTCTCAGCCTTAAAGCCCCAGGGTGCATTTTATCTGTTTGTTGATATCAGCCAGACTCTGGATAAGGAATACAACGGTTCAAAAATAGGTGATGTGTATAAGCTGTCACAGATTTTGATTGATGATTTTAATGCTGCAGTTGTTCCCTGCGAGGATTTTGGTTTTGCAGACCATATTCGTCTGTCCTATGCTATTTCCATGGAGCAGATTAAAAAGGGACTTGACCGAATTGAAGAATTCGTAGAGAAGCTGGCATAATCAAAGGATAACCTATAAGCTGCAAATAAGCTAAGATACGGAGTGGTATGAAAATACTGCCGTGCTCTGCTTGTTTTGCAGCTTTCTTCTTATAGATTTCATTTCCCTTTTTTGTGACATTATGCTAAAATAACTACAAGCTGAACAGGAACAAACTTATTGAAAAGAAGAAAGAAGGAGTAATATGGCATTATTTGGATTTGTTGGAGCAGGGAATATGGGATATCCTCTTATAAAGGCGGCAATCAGTACCTTTGGTGGAAATGAGGTAGTTTATACGGATGCATCACCGGGACGCTGCGAATTTGTTAAAAAAGAAACCGGAATAGATCACGCACCGGATAACAGCTTCGTTGTGAAGCAGTGTAAATACCTTGTACTGGCGGTAAAACCTCAGTTCTTTCCCCAGGTGCTTTCCGAAATCAGGCAGGAGGTCACAACCAGTCAGGTGGTTATATCCATCGCGGCAGGTATTACGATTGATACAATAAAGGAAGCAATCTCCGAAAAAATCCGTATTGTCAGGGCAATGCCCAATACACCGGCTATGGTATTAAAGGGAATGACTGGAATCAGCTTTTCCAATGATACTTTTACCGAAGAGGAGAAGGAGATGCTGGATCGTTTCTTCCAGTCCTTCGGCAAATATGAGGTGTTTGATGAAAAGCTTATGAATGCGGTGGTTTGTGCCAACGGAAGCTCACCGGCCTATGTCTATATGTTTATTGAGGCGCTGGCAGATAGTGTAGTAAGCTATGGTATTCCCAGGGATAAGGCTTATACTCTTGCAGCACAGACGGTACTTGGCTCTGCGGCAATGGTACTGGAGACAGGCGAGCATCCGGGAAGGTTAAAGGATAATGTATGCTCTCCGGGAGGAACAACAATTGCGGCGGTAAAGGCTCTGGAGGAGTACGGCTTACGCAATGCCATCATGAAGGCAACGGATGCCTGCTACGAGAAAGCAGTAAATTTGAGCAATAAAAAATAATAATCGGAGGCTGTCATGATACCCTACAAACGAATTAAAAGAGACTTGGTCCATAAGGGACGGATTATTGATTTATATAATGATACAATTGAGCTGGAGGGAGGAAAACTGACGAATTTCGATTTCATCCTTCATAGGGGAGCAGCGGCTATGATACCGGTGGACCAGGAGGGCAGGCTTCTTATGGTACGCCAGTACCGTAACGCAGTGGACCAGTATACCCTTGAAATTCCGGCCGGAGGACTGAATTCCGGCGAGGATATGGAAACCTGTGCAATCCGTGAATGCGAGGAAGAGACCGGATATAAGGCAGGAAAGGTGTATCATCTGCTGGATTTATATACAACGGTTGCGTTCAGTAATGAGAAAATCGGAATTTATTATACAACGGATATCACGCCCTCCAAGCAAAACCTGGATGAAGATGAATATGTGAATATGGAGAGGCATTCTGTGGAGGAGCTTACGGATTTAATTCTTCAGGGGAAAATCGTGGATGCCAAGACAATTGCAGGCATCCTGGCATATAAGGAAAAGCTTGGTTTATAAAAGAGCTTAAAGCTTCCCTGCATTTTACATGCTGTATTTACCGTGGGATTGCTTGTTCTATTTTTACAAACCTGTCATATGATTTTATATATCGTAATGACAGGAGAGTCAAAATGAAGCAGCTAAAACTTCAATTGCATAAACTGGGTATTATTCAGATTTCTGTTCTTCTTTTGATTATTGGGTTATTTCTTGGTGTGCTATGTGCTAACCTTTTCAAAGAAAATTATATCGGTCAGCTGCAATCCTATGAGGACAATGTTTTTTCCAGGATTACAATGAATCAGATTGATTATACAGGCTTCTTCGGATATATATTAAGTAAGAATTTCAGCAGCTTTTTTGTGTTTTGGCTGCTTTGCATAACTATTCTCGGAGTTCCTTATATGGCCTTTAAAATCACCTCCTTTGGATTTTTCAGCGGTTTTTTAATCTCGGCGGTGACCATGCAGTATGGTCTGAAGGGCATTCTCCTGGTACTTGCCTATGTATTCCCCCAGGGCCTGCTATACCTGCCGATTTCCCTAATCTGTCTGTATAAGGGCTTTGAATTATGCAGGACAATCTACAGTGAGAATCGGAATAATTTCAAAGGAATTGTAAAGCTGTTACGGGGATATCTGGTTTTGATTATACTGTTGGCGGTTGCCTTATTGGTGGCTAGCTTTCTGGAGGCTTATCCGGGTGCATATATATTAAAAAAAGCTCTCGGTTCATTTACATAAATATTGGATAAGACGACTGTTGATCTGATTTTATACCAGGAGGGATTTTAAGTGGAACAGTATATCAGTGAGTTCTTAACGTATCTGCAGGAAGTAAAGCATGCAACCAAAAACACATCACAGGCATATCAAAATGATTTGAAGAAGCTTCAAGCCTTTCTGGAAAAACAGGAAGTCAGTTCTGTATCTAAAATCAGTGAGACAAATTTAAATTCCTATGTGCTGACCCTTGAGAAGGAGGGCTTATCCCCGGCTTCGGTATCCAGAAATATAGCGGCGATAAAAGCCTTTATCCTGTATTTGATCCGGCATGGAGTGATACAGGGAGACCCGTCGGAGCGGATTAAGCCTCCGAAGGTACAGAAAAAATCTCCCCAGGTTATAGAGGCTGCTCTGGTTGATAAGCTGATGGAGCAGCCGGATTTACAGACCAGAAAAGGGATCCGTGACCGTGCAATTCTGGAGCTCTTATATGCAACGGGAATCAAGGTCTCAGAGCTGATTGCCATTAAGGTCTCGGATATTAATCTATCCGCCAGGTACATAACCTGTGGAGACAGAAGAGAGAGAAATATACCCTTTGGTAAATCTGCAAAGGCCGCCCTCCAGGCATACTTAAATGTCAGGCCAGGGTATTTTGATAAAAACGGAAAGGAGCTTCTGTTCCTGAACACGGCAGGAGAGCAGCTAAGCAGGCAGGGGCTATGGAAAATACTGAAGGGCTATGCCAAAACAGTAGGACTTGATGAGCTTAATCCAAATGCCATAAGGCATTCCTTTGCGGCTCATATGCTGGAGAATGGTGCTGATTTGGGAAGCGTCCAGGAATTTCTGGGGCATGCGGATATCACAACGACCCAGGCTTATCTGACTCATGGATATAAAAACAGCAGGGAGGTCTACATGAATACCCACCCCAGAGCATAGATTATAATAAAAAATAGGAATGCGCCTCTAATTTTAAAAAATGAAGAGGTGCATTCCTTTTGTTAACAGTAGAAACGGGTTATATTGACGCAATAAGAAAGCCAGTGCCGCTCGGTCAGCACACGAATTACTATATGCTGTCCGCAATGGTATAAATCAGCTTCTCGGAGTCTGCCCAACCAAGACAAGGGTCAGTGATGGATTTTCCATAGGTATGTTCTGTGACCTTCTGACTGCCGCCCTCGATGTAGCTTTCAATCATGACGCCCTTAACCATATTTGCAATATCCGGGGATAATCTTCTGCTGTGCAGGACTTCCTTGACAATACGTGTCTGCTCCATATAAAGCTTATTGGAATTTGCATGGTTCGCATCGACAATCGTTGCAGGATTGACCAGGTCACGTTCACAGTACATGGAGAAGAGAAGATTTAAGTCCTCGTAATGGTAATTGGGCAGGGACTGTCCGTGCTTATTCACGGCACCCCGCAGTATCGTATGGGCCAGGGGATTGCCGGAGGTGGTAACCTCCCAGGTACGGTAGAGGAAGGTATGGCTTGCCTGTGCGGCAACCACGGAATTAAGCATAACTGAGAAGTCGCCGCTGGTGGGGTTTTTCATACCGGCAGGAACATCCATTCCGCTGATAGTAAGCCGGTGCTGCTGATCCTCGACAGAGCGGGCACCTACGGCAACATAGGACAGAATATCCTCTACATAGGGCCAGTTTTCAGGATAAAGCATCTCATCGGCAGCGGTCAGACCGCTTTCCGCGATTGCCCGAAGATGCATCTTTCTCATAGCGATGAGGCCCTCCTGTAAATCCGGTTCCTTCTCCGGATCGGGCTGATGTACGATTCCCTTGTAGCCTTCACCCGTAGTACGGGGCTTATTGGTATAGATGCGGGGAATTAAAATAATTTTGTCTGAAACCTTCTCCTGAACCTTGGCAAGCCTTGATATATAATCGCATACCGCATCCTCATTGTCCGCGGAGCAGGGGCCGATGATTACGAGAAATTTGTTCGACGCACCGGTAATCACATCCTTGATCTGTTTATCCCTGTCCTTCTTGCACAGAACATCCCTTGCAGGCATCGGATAGGCCTGTACCAGATCCTCCGGTGAGATAACTTCCTTAATAAATTTGAAACTCATGGCAACCTCCGTACTGCCCTTAAGGCAGCTCATAATACTTTTATTCCTATCTTAAGAAAAGCTCATCTTTGGGCCCTCTTATCCAAGAATCGGTTTTTAAGAAAATTTGTTGATTTATTTTATACTTTTTTCTAAGCTTAGTCAATGAGTAAATGGATAAGACTTTGACAATATAAATTTTTCGTTCTTTATTTGTTGTCTTTTTGGAGATATACTATAGCTTGAGGTGAATACGGTATGCAGTATAAAATTTTAATGGTAGATGATGACAGAGAATTATTGAAAATGCTGCGAAGCTATTTTGAAGCAAAAAAATATTTTGTGCTTACGGCAGAAGATGGTGCGGAGGCTTTTGAGAAAATAAAAATGGAACCGGACATTATTTTATTGGATATTAATATGCCCCAGATAGACGGAATCGAAGTGTGCAGACGGATTCGGGATAAAATATCCTGTCCGATCATATTTCTGACTGCTAAGGTGGAGGAGCAGGACCTTGTGAACGGACTGATGTCCGGGGGTGATGATTACATATTGAAGCCCTTTCGCTTAAAGGAATTGGAGGCTAGAATTGCCGCACATCTGAAAAGAGAGGAACGCCGCAGGGTGAAGTCGGAATACCGGTTCCATGGGGATTTGATGATTCATTACACGGCAAAAAGGGTTCAGATTGCGGAAAGATATCTGGAGCTTACAAAGCTGGAGTATGACATCATAGAATTTCTGTCCATGAATCCGGGGCAGGTATTTGATAAGGAACGTATTTATGAAAAGGTCTGCGGATATGATGCGGGAGGTGACAGCCGTGTGATAACGGAGCTGATACGAAGGATAAGAAAGAAAATGCTGGAATACACAGCTGTTGAATATATTGAAACTGTCTGGGGGATGGGATATCGGTGGAAAAAATAAAAAATCTGTCTTTAAAAGGGACAATCATTTTATATATGACAATCAGTCTGCTAAGCAGCTTTTTACTGTCGGCAGTCATTGTACAAATTGCAACGAAAACCCAGCAACAGATTTGGTGGAAATATATTGATGAGGAAAAATATTTTGAAGCTGTCCAGAAGGAAGGGGAGTATAATAGAGCATCCATACCCAGGGTCAGCAGGATGGATATGAATAGAATGGATGGAGATATATCCGAGCTTTGTGATTTTCTGGAGACCTACACGGTGCTTTTTCTATCGATTGCAGGAAGCTGTATCGCAGTTGCCATGTTCTACCGGAATAAGCTTAAGGTACCGATTGAAGAACTGGGTAAAGCATCGGAAAGGATAGCTCACAGCGAACTGGATTTTTGCATTACTTATCAGAACGGGGATGAAATGGGCCGGCTGTGCCAGGAATTTGAGAAAATGAGAAGGCAGCTGGAGGAGAACAATAGAACAGTATGGCATATGGTGGAGGAAGAAAAGGCATTGCGTGCGGCTATCGCCCACGATATCCGTTCACCCCTGTCTATTCTGCAAGGGTATCAGGAAATGCTGCTGGAGTTCGTACCGGAGGAAGCTTTCGATAAGAACAGGATGATCGAAATGCTTCGGGAAGGAATGAAGCAAATTGAAAGACTGAACGGGTTTATAGAAACAATGAGAAGGATGTCAAGCCTGACGGAAAGAGAGCTTCAACTTCGGGATATAGATTTGCAGACTCTGGAGAAGGAAATCCAAAGCGAAGCATGGATGATGAGTAAGGATACCGGGAAGGTATGTGCTGTCAGAGTACAGGAGTCGGAGGAAGTACTTCATATGGATCTGGCAGTGATTCTGGAGGTTACTGAAAATTTACTTTCCAATGCATTAAGGTATGCAAAGAAAGAGATACAGATTTTCGTATCTGTAAAGGGAAGGAACGTGGAGATCACAGTAATTGATGACGGAAGCGGATTTACGGAGGATTCAGAGACAGTTACAAAGGCATTTTATCATTCGAATCCGCAGGATAATCTGCTGCACTTTGGAATGGGGATGTATATCAGCAGAATATATTGCGAAAAACACGGCGGCAGGCTATTGATCGGAAATCAAAAGCAAGGCGGAGCTGTGGTGAAAGCAATATTTCAATCAATGGAATAGACTTGGAAAAACCGGATTACAATTAATCCGGTTTTATTTTTTTCATTGCTATTTTGTTGTGAATTGTCCGGTATTCTGTTCTTAGCAAGGTCAATTCCCGGTGGAGGCCGCAGCAAAAGTGACTTTAAGAAAGGTGGGTTATTATGAAAGCTGTCATAAAAAGAGAGATGAAGAATTATTTGAAAAATCCGATTCTTTGGATTGGGATGCTTGTAGTCATTGTAGGAGTTTATCAGATTTTGGAGCCGTATCTGAAGCTTCATTACTTTGAAACAGAGCAGGAGGTGCAGAGCATCAGCGTACCTATTCTAAGTGATGCGGATATTATGGACGGCTATATTCCTACCTTGGACGGGGAGCGGATGAAGCTGGTGTGTGAAGAACTCGAACGGTCGCTTACACAGGACATGGGGATGTCAGAGCAGGAGGCATCCCTGATTATGGATGAAATAAAGGGAATGACACTGGAGGAGATGTCAGAGTATCTGGGGGAAGCCTGCGGATATTATGGAGTGGAGTACGCTTATCAGGATTTGGAATACCATCAGGGCAGTATGCAGGAGGTGAACGGATATATCAGGGAAAAATTACAGGAGCATCCGTTTTCTTATTACTTTGCAAGGAAATTTGCTGATTTCGGCGGGCTGTATATGGTGTTCTTTTCTACAATACTTCTGGCATTTTTATTTCTGTGGGATACCAGAAAGGATACCTATGAATTGCTTCATACAAAACCGGTCAGGGCATGGCAGTATGTGCTCGGAAAAATAATTGGCGGCTTCTTAATCATATTATTTATCCTGGGGATATTGAATCTTGTGTTCGGAGGATTATGTGAACTTTACGGGCGAAGAGCCGGCTTTCAGGTGAGGGCCTCGGATATTTTGCTTGCCACCTGCGTTTATATCCTGCCGAGCATGCTGATGATTACCTGCACCTATGCAATTACCGCATTGGCTTTCAAAAATCCGCTCCCGGCTGTGCCGGTGCTGTTTCTTTATATTGTTTATTCCAATATGGGAAGCAGGGGGCCGGACGGAATCTACGGATATTACGGAAGAGCGCTGGCAATTCTGGTGCGGTTTCCAGGGCGTTTTTTTGATACGGCTTCGCCGCCGATGGTTTTTCTGAACCAGACCTATCTGGTTATGGCATCCGCGGTATTAATTTTTCTTTCCATATGCATTTGGAAAAGGAGGAGAGTATATTGACGAAGGAAATAAAAATATGTCTGCCGGTTTATAAAATTGTATATTCCATGGCCTTTATTGTTCTGTTAAGTCTTGTCCGGGGAATTTCGGACGAGGTTGAAATCGGGATTGCAATGGAGCCTGCGATAGCTCTTCTGACGCTTGTATTCTGTGCCGATACCTATGTAATAGAGCTTTTGGAAAAAAGAGGGGAGGTTTTCTCCCTATATGCTATGAAAGAAAAAACAAAGGCAGTTACAAGACGTTTATTGATTCAAATCAGCTATTTAATCGGAATAGCTGTGCTTGGCTATGGCTTCTTTTATTGGCAGAAGCCAATGGTACCGGATAAAAGATTATCCGTTGTCTTTTTTGCTATGTTTCTAATAGCGATCATAGGAACCATTCTGTTTTGGGGAATCTTATCCGTGACAATTACCAATCTGCTTCGCAGTATCTGGACCGGAATCGGAGGATCACTCCTTCTCTGGACCATATTAAACTCCAAGGCAGGTGATCGGCTTTTGGGAAGCTGGAATGTATTTTCCTTTTCCCTAAGAGAAATAAAACAATTACACAGCTGGGACTGGATGTGCGGAAAAACAATGTCCTGCGTATTGGCAATGGGGATGCTGGCAGTTCTTCCTGTTATATTAAAGAAAAGAGGATAAGCTTATGAGTATAAAAATGAATGATTTGACGGTAACCTTCAAGAAGGGGCTGATGGCGGTAAATCATGTGAACCTGGAAATTCCTTATGGTATTTACGGATTATTGGGAGAAAACGGCGCGGGAAAAACGACCTTGATGCGGGTGCTGACAACAGCCTTGAAGCCGGCTGGCGGGACGGTTACGCTAAACGGTATGATTTACAGTGAAGGCAATTATGATAAAATCCGGCGTAAGATAGGTTATCTTCCGCAGGAAATTGATTTATATCCTAATTTGACGGTAAGAGAATGCCTGGAATATATGGGGGATTTGTGTGGAATTAAAAAAGCGGAAGGCAAAAAAAGAATTGATTATTATCTTGAAAAAACAAGTCTTACGGAGCATCAGAGAAAGAAAATGAAACAGCTGTCAGGAGGGATGAAGCGTCGGGTCGGTCTGATTCAGGCGATGCTGAACGAGCCGGAGTTTTTGATTGTAGATGAGCCGACGACAGGTCTGGATCCGGAGGAACGAATCCGTATTCGTAATCTTTTGGTTGATTTTTCGGAAGGCCGAACCGTATTGTTTTCTACTCATGTAGTAGAAGATTTGGCTGCAACCTGCAATCAGCTTGCAGTAATGAAAAAGGGCTCCTTCCTTTACTGCGGCTCCATACAGGATTTATTGAATAAAGCAAAGGGTCACGTTTGGCTCTGCTATGCAGCGGATGAGCTGCAGGCAAGGAAGCTGGAACAACAATATCGTATTTCAGTTAAGCAGTATGCCGGGAAGGGCTTTCAGATAAAGCTTCTAAGTGAAGTAAAACCGGAGGTGGAGTGTGTTCCCGCAGACATCACACTGGAGGATGCCTACATTTTTATTACAAGCAGATAAAAGAAGCGGATAGACAGATTTGATTGCTTTCGTCAAAAATATATTATATATTGGTAGTAAGCCGGCATATTTCTCCGGCTAAAAGCCCGGATAAGGAGGAAAAAGCCATGAAGATGTACGATTTGATTCATAAAAAGAAGAATAAAGAACGTTTAACTGCAAAAGAGATTGAATTCATCGTAGATAATTTTACCAGGGGAGTAATACCGGACTATCAGATGTCTGCCTTCCTTATGGCAGTTTGCCTAAACGGTATGGATCATCAGGAAACGACGGACCTTACCATTGCCATGGCAGGCAGCGGTGATTTACTGGATTTGTCACGGATTGAGGGCGTTAAGGTGGATAAGCACAGCACCGGCGGAGTAGGGGATAAGACCTCTCTGGTACTGGGCCCCATGGTGGCCTCTCTTGGCATTCCCGTTGCCAAGATGTCAGGAAGGGGACTTGGACATACCGGTGGAACGATAGATAAGCTGGAGAGCTTCCCTGGCTTTACCACCACAATAACAACGGAGCAGTTTATCTCCAATGTAAATCGAATTAAGATGGCAATTGTGGGACAGACCGCTAATCTGGCCCCTGCGGATAAGAAAATATATGCACTTAGGGATGTTACGGCAACCGTAGATAACATATCCTTGATCGCAAGCTCCATTATGAGTAAGAAGCTGGCTTCCGGTTCCGAGGTAATCGTTCTGGATGTCAAGACCGGAAGCGGAGCATTTATGAAAAGCCTTGAGTCATCTCTTGAGCTGGCCAGGGAAATGGTTGAGATCGGAACTCTTGCAGGAAGGAAAACCTACGCTGTTATCACTGACATGGATCAGCCTCTGGGAAATGCCGTCGGGAATACCCTGGAGGTTATAGAAGCGATTGAAGCCCTGCAGGGAAAGGGGCCGGAGGATTTGTTGGAGGTGAGCATCACACTGGCGGCGTTCATGCTGGTGGGAGCAGGTAAGGCTGTGAAGCTGGAAGAAGCCAAAAAAATGCTCTATCAAACAATCGAGGATGGAAGTGCTCTTGACAAAATGGCGCAATTTGTTGCAGCTCAAGGCG
Source organism: Bacillota bacterium (assembly GCA_023407175.1). The sequence goes on along the minus strand of JAEYMU010000043.1, from coordinate 133,611 downwards.
GGGACAGTGATTATGTATACCATACGGAGAAATTCACCGGGGCCTCTTTGGAGGCTGCGGTAATTGCTGAAGGCGGGGGCTATGTCACCGTAATCCAAACAGAAGAAGTCGGTATGACCTCCCTGATTCTTGGAGGAGGCAGAGAGACCAAGGACAGCAGTATTGACTTGACTGTTGGCATCAGGCTTCATAAGAAGCTGGGGGACCTTGTCCATGAGGGGGATACACTGGCGGTTCTTTATGCAAATGACAGCAGGAAGCTGGCGGAAGCAAAGGAAAGACTTCAGAAGGCCTATGTCATCGGAGCAGAAAAGCCTGCCGGTCATAAGCATGTTTATGCGATTGTAACAAAGGATGGTGTAGAGCTGCTGTAAGAATTTATTCAAGTTTCCTGATTATAATCATAGAATAGTCAAGAGAGGTGTTTTTACTTGATTGAAAGGAAGCTATGAGACGCTGCTGTAACAGGAACACATCCCCTTTAGCGAGAATATATAAATACACCATAATCATTCTGGCAGGAATTCTGATTTTTAATTATCTTTACCGGAATTCCTCTGTTTTCTACAGAACCACAATTACTACACCCTTTTCCGTCCATCTGAACAAACGGGATATTTATATGATACAGGGAGAGGAGACCCGTCTGTACGTCTTGGGGACTGTTAATAAGCGGGTCACCTTTTCTTCCACGAATTTCAGGGTGGCGGGAGTGAATTTTAACGGAAGTATCTATGCCTACCGGACCGGTAAGGCATTTATCATCGCCAAGGTTGATGGCAAGGAGCTCAAATGCAGAGTTCATGTGATTGATATTAATAAAAAATCAATCAGTTTAAAGGAGGGGAAATCCTATTCTCTTAAAATCAAGGGAACGCTGGCCTTTGTGAGCTGGAAGAGCAGTAATTCCAAGGTGGCCGGCGTATCCATGTTTGGAAGGGTCAGTGCAAAGAGCAAGGGAAGTGCTGTGATTACGGCTAAAGTGAAGGGAAGAAAGCTGCAATGTACGGTTACTGTAAAATAAGAAGTTTTTGAGACAAATTTATACGATGGATTGGTCTAAAAATGAAGAGCATGGATTAAAATAGTAATAATACTTTTTTGCCATGCTTACGGCAGAATTGAGGTAAAATTGAAACGGTTTATTACGACTTTCTTATCCCTTACAATGCTTCTTATGATAGCTTCTCCCTTCACGGCAGATGCAAAGACCAATCCTGTCAGAGCGGAGAATAACAATACAGTGGCGATTACAACAACAGCCGCCGCGACAGATGTAAAAATGGAGCTAAGCTCACCCTCTGCGGTATTGATGGAGGGTTCCACGGGAATGGTAATCTATGATAAGAATAAGGATGAACGGCTCAAGCCCGCAAGCATAACGAAGATTATGACGCTGATATTAATTTTTGAGGCACTTGACTCCGGACAGATCAAGCTGACGGATGAGGTCAGCGTTAGTGAGCATGCGGCTTCTATGGGTGGCTCACAGGTATTTCTGGAGCCCTATGAGGTTCAGGATGTCAACACAATGATTAAATGCATCAGTATAGCCAGTGCTAACGATGCCTGCGTTGCTATGGCAGAATATATCGCCGGCTCGGAAGAGGAATTCGTGGCTATGATGAATAAGAGGGCAAAAGAGCTTGGTATGAATAATACCAACTTTGTTAATTGCTGCGGCCTGGATACGGATAACCATTATTCCTCTGCCTATGATGTTGCACTAATGTCAAGGGAACTGATTATGAAGCATCCCCAAATTAGTGATTATTCAACAATCTGGATGGATACCATCGTACATACTACAAAGAAGGGCAAAACTGAATTCGGTCTGACCAATACAAATAAGCTGGTCAAATTCTATGAGGGTATTACAGGATTGAAAACCGGCTCTACCGGCCTGGCGAAGTACTGTCTGTCCGCTACGGCAAGACGCAAGGATATGGATATGATTGCTGTTATCATGGCATCACCGGATACAAAAACAAGGTTTGCGGAAGCCTCCAAGCTATTAAACTATGGCTTTGCAAACTACAGCATGTATGCCGATAATAATGCCGATACGGTTTTAACCCCGGTGCGGGTGAAGAAGGGAGTAGCTGATACGGTTTCCGGTAAGGCGGGAGGTGCCTTCTCCTATCTTTGTTCCAAGGATAAATCGGCAGATGCGATTAAAAAGGAAGTAGTGATGTTAGAGGAGATTCCGGCACCGGTAGCTGTTGGTGATAAAATCGGTGAAATTAATTATTATTATAACACAGAAAAGATCGGCAGCGTGGATATTCTTGCATCCGAGGCGGTCAACAAGGCAAAATACAAGGATTGTTTTCTTAAACTGCTGAAACAGTATTTTATGGGAACAGTGTGAAAAGTAATTCTAAACCGGCTAAGAACACCGGCTAAGAATTACTAAGTTTCACACGGGAAGAAGCCGAAAAAGCATCGTCTTCTTCAACAAACAAAGCTTGTGATATTCAGGAGTGTAAGCTTAGAGGGAAAAATAGATACATAAAAATATTATGTAAATTATATCGGACAGGGATTCTTTATAAAAAGGGAATCCCTGTTTGTTACAGTTTGGCCTGTTTTGATTGAGATTTGGTTGACACTTGATTATTGAACTAGTATATTATAATAGGTATGAAAGTCAATTTCCAGCGTTAAAGGCAAAGGCTTCAACAGAAACTGACTTTATAAATGATAGGAAGCACCGGAAAGGAGTCTGCATGCCAGGGGAATTAATCATAATCGGAATAATCCTTCTCATTATTCTATGGACAGCGATGGAGCAGAAGCAGTTGGTTATAACGAGCTATCAGGCAGTATCGGACAGGCTTCCAAGGGCATTTCATGATACCGGATTTGTCGTATTGGCAGATTTGCATAACGTAAGATTTGGTAAACACAATCAAAGATTATTAAAGAGGATAGAAAGCTGTTCACCGGAATTTATTATAATCGCCGGGGATATGATTCAAAAGCGGGCGATCTGCTATCCCGGAGATACCTTTTCCTTGTTGGAGCAGCTTGCAAAAAAACATCGGATTTATTACGCCTATGGCAACCATGAACAGACCATGGAGCAGCAATTATCGGAACAAGCCCAGCCGGACGATATTGGAGGTTCGTGGAATGAATTCAAGGCAGCCCTTGTCAAATGCGGGGTAAGCTTCCTGGATAACCAAAGCGTATGGCTTCAAAAGGGTGAAAACAGGCTTAGAATTACAGGTGTATCCATTGGCGAACAATATTTTGGGCATGGGAAGCTGCGTCCGATGGATACGGGTTACCTTACTTCCCTGCTGGGGAATAAGCCGGAGTCAGAGTATCAAATCCTGATTGCACATAATCCTTCCTATTTTCAGGATTATTGCGAATGGGGAGCAGACCTGATTTTATCCGGGCATCTGCATGGGGGCATGGTCAGACTTCCCTTTCTGGGAGGGCTGGTATCTCCGCAGGTCAGGCTGTTTCCAAAATACAGTGCAGGATTTCATAAGAGGCAGGGACACCGGATGGCTGTGTCCAGGGGTCTGGGTTCTCATTCCCTGATGCCAAGACTATTTAATACTCCGGAAATCGTACAGATTATACTAAAGAATTCGGAGCTTACATCAAAGCAGGCAAAGATTGATGAACGAAAGTAAACCTGATGGGAGAGATTGATAGAAAGGAAAAGTAGGGTGACCGGTTTTTGAGTGTCATCATGCATGGAATTTATGGGGATTTCGGTAAAGCTGGAAGCATTTGAGGGGCCTCTTGACCTTTTGCTTCATTTAATTGATAAGAATAAGGTAAATATTTATGATATTCCGATCATCGTCATAACGGAGCAATACCTGGACTATATCCGCCAAATGAAAACCAAGGATTTGGATGTCATGAGCGAGTTCCTTGTCATGGCGGCAACTTTGGTCAATATCAAGTCAAAGATGCTCCTGCCGCCAGAGGAAAGCGAGGATGAGGAGCCGGTGGATCCGAGACAGGAGCTGGTAGAACGGCTGTTGGAATATAAGCTGTATAAGTACATATCGGAGGAGCTTAAGGACAAGCAGCTGGATGCCTCCCGTGTCATGTTCAAACCACCGACAATTCCGGAGGAAATTGCAGACTATAAAGAAGAGATCGATGTGGGGAGCCTTTTATCGGATCTGACACTTTCCAAGCTGCATGAGATCTTCAAGTCCATCGTGAAAAAGCAGGTGGACAAGATTGACCCGATCCGAAGCAAATTCGGGAAAATTGAACGGGAAGAGATTAATCTGGCGGCTAAATTTGCCCAGATTCAGGAATATGGCCTGCTGCATAAGAAGTTTTCCTTCCGCAGTCTTCTGGAGGCACAGCATAGTAAAATGGAGGTTATTGTGACCTTTCTTAGCATACTGGAGCTGATTAAGATAGGAAGAATTCAGATTGAGCAGGAAGGATTATTTGATGATATCGTCATTACATACCTTGCTTTTGATGTTATGCAGATGGAGGAGGGCAGTTTTTAATGGAATTAAAACAGATAGAAGCGCAGATAGAAGCAATTTTATTTACCATGGGGGAAGCGGTAGAGCTGGAACGGCTTGCCGGGGCGCTGGATCACGATGCGGAAACCCTGCGCAAAGTCATACAGAATATGATGGACAGATATGAAGCCGAGGAACGGGGAATCCATATTATCGAACTGGATGGGGCTTATCAATTATGTACCAAGCCCTCCATGTACGAATCGATCATTAAGATAACCCATATACCCAGGAAGCATGTTCTGACGGATGTGCTTTTGGAGACCTTGTCCATCATAGCCTATAAGCAGCCAATCACAAAGCTTCAGATTGAAGCCATCCGCGGTGTGAAATCCGACCATGCGGTAAACAAGCTGGTGGAATACAATCTGGTCTGTGAAATGGGAAGAATGGACGCTCCGGGACGGCCGATTTTATTCGGAACCACGGAGGAATTCCTGCGAAGCTTCGGGCTGCAGTCCCTTGACGCGCTGCCGGTGGTAAATCCTGAGAAAATAGAGGACTTTAAGCTGGAGGCTGAGGAGGAGATGCAGTTAAAATTGGATATCTAGTGCGCTATGATGGACGGGACAGCACACTAATGTACTATGTGTCGAATGAAAACCGGAAAATAATCTGTTTTGACAGAACTGTTTTCCGGTTTTTTTATGATATCCTACATTTATATGTAAAAGTGACAGTAATACTAAACTTTTGGTTTACAAATAGTAAAAATAATGCTTGCATGTTTGCCCGCAGTTTTGTATAATAATCAATGCTGTTATATATCTGGGCGGTTTGCTCTGGTGCAGTAGTGTGCATAATTAAAATTTACATTTTTGGCGCATACTTTACATAATGAACATAGAAAGGTAGTGATAAGGGTTGGATAAAAAGCTTACACTGTACGGCTTTAACAACCTCACAAAAACTCTTAGCTTCAACATTTATGATGTATGCTATGCAAAGAGTGAGCGGGAACAGAAGGATTATATTGCATATATCGACGAACAATACAATTCGGAACGATTGACAAAAATTTTGGTGGATGTTACCGAGATGATCGGTGCACATGTTCTTAATATATCAAAGCAGGATTATGATCCTCAGGGAGCCTCGGTTAATATTCTGATTGCAGAGGGTTCTTTATCGACGGTGCATATTGATGAATCCTGTAATCAGGGAAAATATGCGAAGGCAGGCAGAGACACGGTTCATGCCCACCTGGACAAAAGCCACGTTACGGTTCACACCTTTCCGGAGCATCATCCGGATAACTCGATTTCTACCTTCCGTGTGGATATTGATGTGTCTACCTGTGGTGAAATTTCACCGCTTAACGCCCTGGATTATCTGATTGGGAGCTTCGATTCCGATATTATTACCATAGATTACCGTGTCAGGGGCTTTACCCGTGACCTCCACGGTATGAAATATTTTATTGACCATAATATAACCTCCATTCAGGATTATATCGATGATGGGACCTTGACCAGATACGATGCAATTGATGTTAATGTGTACCAGTCGAATATTTTCCATACTAAGATGCTGATTAAGGAGATTGAGCTGCAGAATTACCTTTTTAACAAGGATGTGTATGAGCTGCCTCCCAAGCAGAGACTTGATATCACCAACAGTCTGCGTAAGGAAATGATCGAGATTTTCAGCGGTATGAATATTTATTGATTTGTAACTGTTCAGAGCCAAGCAAATTCATCAAAAATATGCGGTGAATGCTTGCATTCATAGGCGTATTTTTGTATGAATTTATTTGGCGGATACGCCACAACGAGGAAACACACGGTGTTTTCGAGTTTGGCTCTGAACAGTTACATTGATTTTAGAGAATGGAGTCTATTATGAAGTATACACAAAATAATGCTCCCATACAGGAGGCGTTATTACAGCATAAAAAAAACCGTGTCGTTCCTTTTGATGTCCCGGGACATAAGGGTGGGCGCGGTAACCCGGAGCTGACCGAGTTTCTGGGGATTGACTGTCTGAAGGCAGATGTCAATTCAATGAAATCCCTGGACAACTTAATTCATCCGGTATCTGTGATAAAAGCTGCTGAGGAACTGGCCGCTGAGGCGTTTGGTGCAGATGCGGCTTTTTTTATCGTAAATGGAACGACGGCAGCGGTTCAGGCGATGATTATGTCCACCTGCAAGGCAGGAGAGAAGATCATTATGCCCCGGAACGTTCACCGAAGCTCAATCAATGCCCTGGTGGTCTGCGGTGCAATTCCGGTATATGTCAATCCCGGAGTTAATCGTGAGCTGGGTATTCCGCTTGGAATGTCAGTGGAGGATCTGAAGAGAGCGATCAGTGAAAATCCGGAGGCTAAGGCGATTTTAGTAAATAATCCGACCTATTACGGTATCTGCTCGAATCTGCGTGAAATTGTGGCTCTTGCCCATGGTGCAGGGATGAAAGTGCTTGTAGATGAGGCACACGGAGCTCATTTTTACTTTGGAGACAATCTTCCGGTCAGCGCTATGAATGCAGGAGCAGATATGTCAGCGGTTAGTATGCATAAGACAGGCGGGTCCCTGACACAGAGCTCCTTTCTGCTGTGTAAAAATGATATTGATCCCGGCTATGTAAGACAGATTATTAATCTGACCCAGACAACCAGCGGTTCTTATCTGCTGCTTTCTTCCCTGGATCTGGCCAGAAAAAATATGTACCAAAACGGCAAGGCGATGGTGGAAAGAACGATTATGCTGGCGGAATACGCCAGGGCGGAGATCAATAAGCAGGGCGGCTATTACGCATTTTCCTCCGAACTGATTGATGACGATACCATCTTTGATTTTGATCTGACCAAGCTTTCCATCCATACGACGAATATCGGACTGGCAGGTGTGGAGGTCTATGATCTGTTGCGTGATGAGTATGATATACAAATAGAATTCGGGGACATCGGTAATATTCTTGCGATGATAACCGCAGGGGACAGGCCCTTTGAAATAGAACGTTTGATTTCGGCCCTGTCGGAAATCAAGCGCCTGTACGGAAGGGACAAGGTAGGCATGCTAAACCATGAATATATTGATCCTGAGGTTGCAGTTACCCCACAGAAGGCCTTCTACCAGGATAAGAAATCGGTTGTACTGGAGGAAGCTGCCGGACATATCTCCGGTGAATTCGTGATGTGCTATCCGCCGGGAATACCAATACTGGCGCCGGGAGAGCGTGTTACGAAGGATATTATTGACTATATTAAATACGCCAAGGAGAAGGGCAGTTCACTGACCGGGCCGAAGGATATGAAGGTCGAGCATCTGAATATCGTAGATTTTTAAAGGAAAGGGTATAGGTGTTAATGAATGGAATTATGGTATTCCGAGCATCATACGGAGCATGTCAGATTTTCGCTTAAGGTAAAGGAACAGCTTTTTAGCGCAAGGAGTGATTTTCAGCAGATCGATATTCTGGATACCTATGAATTCGGTCGGGCCCTGACGCTGGATGGCTGTCTGATGGTAACAGAAAAGGATGAATTTATCTATCATGATATGATTGTACATGTTCCGATGGCAACAAACCTTAATATAAGGAAGGTTCTTGTAATCGGTGCAGGAGACGGCGGAACCATCAGAGAGCTGACAAGATATCAGGAAATCGAGCAAATCGACATGGTGGAGATCGATGAGATGGTCGTGGAGGCCTGCCGCAGATATATTCCGCAGACCGCCTGCAAGCTTAACGATCCCAGGGTGCATATATACTTTGAGGACGGTCTTAAATTTGTCCGTCGTAAGGAAAATGAATATGATTTAATTTTGGTAGACTCAACTGATCCCTTTGGACCGGGAGAGGGTTTATTTACAAAGGAGTTTTACGGTAACTGCTACCATGCGTTGAAGGAAGACGGAATTTTGGTTAATCAGCATGAGAGCACCTATTATGATGCCTATGTAGAAGCCATGAAAAGGGCACATAAAAGGATTATGGAAACCTTTCCTGTTGCAAAGGTATATCAGGCGCATATTCCGACCTATCCTTCCGGACACTGGCTGTTTGGCTATGCCTCCAAGAAATATGATCCCCTTAAGGACTTAAAGGAGAAGGAATGGAATGCGCTAGGCTTGAATACGAAATACTATAATACGGAGCTTCATAAGGGCTGCTTTGCACTTCCCAACTATGTGCTTGAGCAGCTGAATGAGAATATGTGATAAGGAGGAATTTAAAATGAGTAGAGCATTAATCATTGGCGCCGGTGGAGTAGCAAGCGTAGTAGTTCATAAATGCTGCCAGAATCATGAGGTGTTTGAGGAAATTTGTATAGCAAGCAGAACCGTATCAAAATGTGAAGCCTTGAAGGCACAGGTAGAAGCAAAGGGATACAAGACTAAGGTGACAACCGCCCAGGTGGATGCAGATAAAACAGAGGAATTAATCAAATTGATCGAAAGCTATCAGCCCCGTATCGTTATCAATGTGGCCCTTCCGTATCAGGATTTGACCATAATGGATGCATGTCTGGCAACCAAGGTTGATTATTTGGATACCGCCAACTATGAGCCGGTGGATACTGCGAAGTTCGAATACAGCTGGCAATGGGCATACCGTGAGCGCTTTGAGAAGGCAGGCATTACCGCAGTACTTGGCTGTGGCTTTGACCCGGGAGTTACGGGCGTATTTTCCGCCTATGCATTGAAGCATTATTTTGATGAAATCCATACCATTGATATTCTGGATGCCAATGCAGGGGACCATGGCTATCCCTTTGCGACCAATTTTAATCCGGAAATCAATATCCGTGAGGTAACCGCTAACGGCAGCTATTTTGAGAACGGGAAATTTATTGAAACTGAGCCCATGTCCATTAAGCGGGTTTATAATTTCCCTGAAATCGGTGAGAAGGATATGTATCTGCTCCATCATGAGGAAATGGAATCCCTGGCTCTGAATATGCCGGGAATTAAGAAAATCCGATTCTTTATGACCTTTTCGGAGCGCTACCTGACCCATCTTCGTGTGCTTCAGAATGTGGGCATGACCTCAATTGAACCGATTGATTTTGAGGGACACAAAATTGTGCCCCTGCAGTTTCTTAAGGCTGTGCTTCCGGACCCGTCTTCCTTAGGCCCCAGAACCAAGGGAAAAACCAACATCGGCTGTATCTATACCGGTGTTAAGGACGGTAAGGAAGTAAAATACTATGTATATAATGTATGTGACCATCAGGAATGCTACCGTGAGGTGGGCTCACAGGCAATCTCCTATACGACAGGTGTTCCGGCGATGATCGGTGCTATGATGGTGCTTACCGGCAAATGGAAGAAACCGGGTGTCTATAATGTGGAGGAATTTGATCCGGATCCGTTCATGGACAAGCTGAATAGCTGCGGTCTTCCCTGGAAGGAAAGCTTTGACCCGGAGATGGTGGAATAAGCGGCAGAGGATACAAAGGAAATAGACCTGATACACAGATGATATAAGGGGAGATAGCACACAAATGATACAAAAGGGAGATTTATTATATGGGGATATATAAGAGGATAAAGAAAAGAAATTCGCTGCTTCTGTTTGCTTTTGTGAGCCTTTTGCTTTGCATCGGCTGTACTAAAAAGGAGGAGCCCTCTGAAATTGTGACCTCAGGACCGACGAAAGAGCCGACTGTAACAACCGAACCGACAGCCGAGCCGCTGCCAACCTTGGACCTTACCGGTCTGCCTGCGTCGGATACGGATTATGTTACCGATGCCATGTACCAGAAGGCCATAATGAATGAAGGAAATCTGGCAAGACTTGCTGCGGTTATGAGGAAAGCTCAAAGCGGCGAGGAAATTACGGTGGGTGTGATCGGAGGCTCTATTACAGCGGGAAGTCTCGCATCGAATTATAATAATTGCTATGCAGAGCATTTTCATGAATGGTGGGTGGAGGCATTTCCAAATACCAAGATTAATTTTGTCAACGCAGGACTGGGTGGGACAACTTCTTATCTTGGTGTACACCGGGTGCAGAAGGATTTGCTGGATAAGAAGCCGGATGTGGTAGTTGTGGAATTCTCCGTAAACGACAGTGATACCCTGTTCTATAAGGAAACCTATGAGGATTTGGTTCGCAGAATTATGGAATCGGAGCATAACCCGGCTGTTCTGCTGTTATTCATGACCCAGGAGAACGGAACAAGCGCTCAGACCTCCGATCTTTTAGTCGGCTTCAAATATGACCTGCCCCGTATCAGCTACCGTGAAATGATATTGACCGAGATACAGAACGGGTCCTTCACCTGGGATGATATCTCCCCGGATGACATTCATCCCAATGACAGGGGACATGCCATGGTGGGTGAGGTACTGTGGAGGTATCTGAACAATGTATATGCAAGGCTTGATACCATTACGGAGGAGATTACACCCGTAACGGACATCAAACCGTTTTTCACCCAGGCTTACACCGATGCGACCATCCTTGACAGTACGGGAATAGAGCCGACTAAGCTTGGCAGCTTTACCAAGGCCAGTGTTAACAGCAGCTATCCGAATGACTGGACGACTACGGAGGGAAATGATTCGATTATATTTGAGGTTGAGGCCCAGAATATCGGTATCATGTTCCAGAAGACGGTTGATGGAAAGAGCGGACGGTTTGAGGTTTACATTGACGGTACTTATAAATATTTGCTGAATGCGGATTTCACGGGAGGCTGGGGCACCTGTATCGAGACCACCGAGGTTTACCGCTCCGAGGATAAGGCAAAGCATACAATTGAAATAAAGAAAAGCGCGACCTCCACAGGGGATGTTTTCAGTATCCTGGGATTGCTGATTTCTTAAGTTAGTACCACCTTGCGTAGATATCACTTAATTCAGCACCTGCTATTTCCACTGATGCAGCGTTGTTGTCAATCGGCGCAGGAACCACTGCGCCTCAATCCGCCGCCTTGCCTCATCGCAAATATCAGGCACTGAATATTAAGCGATATTTATGCAAGGCAGTACTAGAATTGGAGATAACATGAATCTTGATTTAAACCTTGTCCCTACCCCTTCCTATGTAGTAGAGGAAGAGCTGCTGCGCAGGAATTGTGAGATTATAAAATCGGTCATGGACCGTACCGGCTGCGAGATTTTACTGGCACAGAAGGCCTTTTCCATGTATTCCACCTATCCGATGCTTGGCAGCTATCTAAGCGGAACAACGGCGAGCTCTTTATTTGAAGCAAAGCTCGGACATCAGGAGATGGGTAAGGAGGTCCATATCTTTGCACCTGCATACCGGGAGGAGGAATTTGAGGAGATTATGGGGCTGTGCGACCATATTGTATTCAATTCCATCCGCCAGTGGGAGAAATATAAGGACAGGCTTGCTTCCCATCCGAAGAAGATTTCCTGCGGGCTTCGCATTAACCCGGAGTACTCGGAAATTGAAACAGACATTTACAATCCCTGCATGATCAATTCAAGATTCGGCATTACCATTGATAAATTAGAAAAAGCCGATTTAACCGGAATTGAAGGGCTGCATTTTCATACCATGTGCGAGCAGAATTCTGATGTTCTTCAAAGAACTCTGAAGGTGGTGGAAGAGAAGTTCGGACATCTGCTTAAACAGATGAAATGGATTAATTTCGGCGGCGGACACCATATTACCAAAGAAGGGTATGATATTGATACCTTGGTTGCCTGTATTGGGCAGGTGAAGACAAAATACGGGGTGCAGGTCTATCTGGAGCCCGGTGAGGCGGTAGCCCTGAATGCCGGGTATCTGGTAAGCTCTGTTCTGGAGCTGAATGAAAACGGAATGCAGCTTGCAATTATGGATACCTCAGCGGCCTGTCATATGCCCGATGTAATTGAAATGCCCTACCGGCCTAATATTATCGGATCAGGACAGCCCGGTGAATATCCATATACCTACCGGCTGGGCGGACCGACCTGCCTGTCAGGGGATGTTATCGGAGATTATTCCTTTCCGGAGCCTCTGAAAGAGGGGGACCGGCTGGTATTTTGTGATATGGCAATCTATTCAATGGTAAAGAATAATACCTTCAATGGGATTAACCTTCCTGCAATCCTTTTAAATACAAAGGAAGGACTAAAAACCATCAGAACCTTCAGCTATGAGGATTTCAAGGGAAGACTGTAGCTTGTGTTTTAATTAAATAATAGTTATAAGAAAGAGCTGTTATCCTGCTAACAAGTGTTAGTCCGGTAACAGCTCTTACATTTATATTTGATTATTAGTGCACTGTCTTGTTCATAATCAAGCCAAACAGCATACGACTCAGCACCCGCTTTACGTAAAGCAGTACTAGTTTCCGCTTTCAGGAGCCGTATACCAGCTGATGGTGCCCTGCTCCAAAGCTTCCTCAAAGGTATCGGGATATACAGGGGCAGTTCCGCCGTAATTGTTATAATAGCTTTGCGGATAGAGCGGATTTTTACTGGTGGTGATCAAATCGGTATCAATGGCCGTATCCTCGCCTTCCCTGACCTTACGTGCCACGATTACCAGACGGTAGTCATCAATTTGGCGTTTATAGCAGGTCGATAGGGTACAGATCTGGTCATTTTCATTAATATCAACCTGATCCAGATTATAGATGGAGCGGATACGAAGCTGATATACAAAGTTCAAAAACTCGGAGGAATCCTTAAAGGTTGCTTTCATATAATCAAAGAAGGGCTCCTTCTTATCCGAACCGTTGGTCTGGAATACCGAGATAATCTTCCATTCACCGGTCTGATAGAGAGTATCGAAATTGAATTCGGTATGCTCCTTAAAATAGCTAAGCTTTAATAAATGCTCCAGATGGTGGAACATGCTATCTGTTGATTTCATATTGTGACCATGAATAACAATGTTTTTTGTATTTTCCTCAACAGAGGAGCGCTTATCCATGAATATGCTGCCGGCCTTCTGCGTGTCTCCGTTAAAATCATGGGTAAGGTAAAAATCGGGATCATCATTTCGCTGTACGACGGCATATTGAATATTGGTGCCGGGGAAATCGATCCATCCCTTGGTATCCGGATTGGCCTCCAGCAATTTCTGGAACTGAAGGAGTCTTCCCTGCTCATCACGGTTAGGGTCCGGGGTAGGAACAGGAGTCAGGGCAGGATCAACCGTTACTTCGGGAGCCTTCGTAGGAGCGGCGGCAGCGGGAGTAATAGTTACACTATATAATTCTCTTGTCATGCTTGCTACCTGGTTTGCACGCCAGGGCTGATAAACCACTTCATTAATAAACAGGCCGGTAAACACAACAAAGCAGACTGCACAGAGAATTCGTATTACCTGAAAAAGATCAAGCTTTAATTTTTTCTTCCCAGGTGCATCAGGTGAAACCGATTCATCGGAATTTTCAGAGGAGCCGGCCTCTTCCGTGTTTTCCGCAGAAGCTGTTATGTCAGCGCTTTCAGCTGCTTCAGCGGATTCGGGCTGCTGTAGGATATCAGTTTTCTCGTTATTATCGGAAGCCGGAGCAGCGAGGAGGGTTTCGTCCTCTGCGGCAGATAGATCAGTCGGAGCCTGGTTCTTTTCATCGTTTTGATTATTGTTCAGTTTTTTCTTCCCCATAGATGCGCATTACCCCTTTTTAAGTTACTTTTGTGACCCAATCTATTATACAACAGATCGGATATTGTAGTAAAGTGAATTTTCGGCGAAAAGAATGTAACAATTCCATTAAAAAGGATTTCAAAACTATAGGTTTAAAGCCTTTTTCACAAGTTGGCTGAACAACGGTAGAAGCAGGAAGTCCTTTGTTTTATTTCTATGGAAGAACGACATAAATATTTTGAATTCTCCTATACAGTAGCTTATAATAAAACAATGTACATTTTATTTGAAAAAGGCGAGAGGGCGTCAGATGATTACTCAGAAGAGTATAGAACAATTTCAGGGATTGTCATTGAGCCGGGGAAGGGATTTTTTGTATCTGTCCCCGCATATTTTGTTGCATCCTTATATCTCCTGCTATACCGTAACCCTTCCGGCGGAAATGTCCGACGAATATACAATTTTGCCGACAGCAAGCTCAACCATGATTATATCCGTAAGTAACGAGGACATATTCGCCAGCTTGCGGGGGGTAAATACAAAGGCCTGTACGGTAGGGGCCTATGCAAATAAGATGAAACTATTGCTGTTGATTGAATTTCATTCGGGCGGTTTATGCCCTTTTATAAAAACTGATCAATTTGAGTTGACAGACGGTTCCTTTGACTTGCAGGAATTAGATAAAGCACTTACCCGGACAATTGAACAGGAACTGATAAGGTCCGAAGGTATAAAAGAATTAGTGGAAGCCCTAGACAGGATATTTCTTACCCGGTTAATAAATAACAATAGGGGAAAGGATATCGGGGCATTAACGAAGAAAATCATTCTGCAAAAGGGAGGCATAAGTACAAGGGAATTATCCTCAGAGCTTAATTACAGTGAAAGGCATATCAGAAGGCTGTTTTTGCAATATGTGGGTACAACCCCGAAAATCTTTTCCAGAATTGTGCGTGTTAATTATGCTCTGCGCTTGATACAGGGCAGCCCTGCACCTCTCATTGATGTGACAGCACAGGCGGGCTTTTTCGACCAGCCTCATTTTATCCATGATTTTAAATCGATATGCGGTATGACTCCGATGGAATATGTACGAAACATGTCCGTTTATTACAATGACGAATTTAAAATGTAGTGTAAAATAAGGTATTATTTAAAGGAGGAATTAGTATGAAAAGCTTAAGTAAACAGGCATTTGAAGAGATACGTCTATGGATTTACCGGAATGCAAGACCGATTGAATTGGCTAGATGGCAGTATGAATTTGAAAATGGCAGCAAAGAAGCGGTTCTTTCCGCCTTGTCCCTTTATCAGAATGAGGATGGAGGCTTTGGCAATACCCTGGAGCCGGATAGCTGGAATCCGGATTCTTCGCCGTATACAACCCTTAATGCAATAGGAATACTGAATGAAATAGACTTCACGGATAAGAGCCACAAGATCATGCAGGGAATATTCCAATTTCTTGAAAGCGGCAAGTATGCCAATGAAAACGGCTGGCTCTTTAATATCCCATCCAACAATGATTATCCTCACGCACCGTGGTGGACCTATGACAGCGAAGCCAACGAGTATGAGAGTATAGGCGTATCAGCAGGGATTGTTTGCTTTTTGCTTAAATTTGCCGATCGGGATGCCGAGCTGTACAAACGGGCCCTTTCGATTGCCGGCAGATTGATCGGCAGACTGAATACTCCGGGTAACTATGGTGAGATGGGAGTGGGCGGATATTGTATTTTAAAGGATATGATAGGGCAGCTTGGCCTTACGGATCGATTTGATATGGAATTGATGTCAAATACCGTAAAGAAGCTTGTCAATGACGCAATAGAGCGGGATATCTCCAAATGGGCTTATTACGGAAAAACACCCTCCAGCTTTATATCCTCACCCTCCGGCGAATTTTATAAGGATAATGAGGAGATCCTGCAAAGGGAGCTGGATTATATTATTGAGACAAGAACCGAAAAGGGGGTTTGGGGAATTACCTGGAGCTGGTTTGAAAATAACGAAAAATATCCGAAAGAATTTGCCATATCAGAAAACTGGTGGAAAGCGGATACTGCCATAGGAAAGCTAAAGCTTTTAAGAAACTTCGACCGGCTGGAATAAGCTTTTTAAAATACGCAGGTGGTTTAGAAGCTGGGTAGATGCAGTACCAACAAAGGGGCTCAAGAGTCAATTATGCTGACTTTTGAGCCCCCTTTGTTGGCTTATGCTTCTGTAGGTTCAGATGCCTCCCCGGATACTTCCGGTTCAGAGGCAACGTCTGTGGAAGTACCGGGTTCGGTTGAAGTTTCCTCCGCGGCACTTTCTTCAGACAATATCTTTGCGGCTGCAGTATTTTCCGTTGCTGCTTCCGCAGTAACAAGGGCCTCACTGACATTTTCCATGTCCGGACTTCCTTCACCTGGAGTTTCTTCCACTACAAGGTCTTCCTTCAAGGGCCTGTCTTTCTTTGAAGCCTTATGAATTATGATTTCAACAACAGCCGTAATAGCTGCAAATACATAGATGATCGAGAAAAATTGAGCAATAACCTTAAGCAGGTTCAGTATGCTGAACTGATTATTGCCGCCTTCCCATTCACCACCTGGAAAGCCGTTTTCCGACCATGAGCCGGAGTCCCCCCGCGGAGCGTTGAAAGAGGAGTTATCATCCGAAGGTGCGGAGGAATTGTTGCTATCTTCGGAATTTGAGGAAGCATCTCCGGAAGAGCTTGTACGGTAGGAAATCCCGTTTACGGAGCCCTGGGAGGAATCCTGACCGGAGGAATTGTCGCCCGGCATGGAATTACCTTCCCCATCCGGTCTGGAAGGCATCCCGGAGATATCGGGAGCACCGTTTCCGCTGGGGCCGCCGCCTTGTTCCCCGCCAAATCCGTAGCCATTGCCCTGCCCGCGGTTAAAGTCCGAACCGTCTCCATTCTCTCCGCTATTGATGGAAGGCATACCGCCTCTTTGCCAGTCTCCGTTTTGTTCGGAGGAGAAGGGCATGGTAAGCCAGCTTACAAAGCTTGTGGTTGCAATACTAAAGCACCCATAGGAAACGATAATCAAAGATAAAAGGATGCCGGTTACGGCAGCAGCCTTCTTTGGGACAGGCAGGATATGGGCTATTGTGCTGCAGATAAACTGTCTATGTAAACCGAGATGAATACCAATAAGGATCAAAGCAACGCCGGCTGAGGTATAGTGGATGGTTTTCCAGGGGATGCCGCTGCTTTCCTGGAAATCAAAAAGGGTTTCCGAAATAAAAATCCCGCTGATACCGATCAGTGCGAAGGTGATAAATAAGAGAAAGCCAAGAATATACATAAGCCTTGCCTTTGCGGAAAGCTCCTTACGAAAAAGCTTTTTTGTGGTATCGATCACCCATTTATAATTGACGATGATGTGAATAATAAATACCCCTAGAAGAATCAGTCCCCCCAATTCATGAAAGGTCATATTAATTACCCTTGCGCTGTACATCAGAACCAGGATTATAATCATTGCGGCACTAAGCAATAATTTTAAAACATTTTTCCGATTCATAAAAATCTCCTTTTAGATTATTAATAAATTTTTTCTACATTAGAAATAATTGGTGAAAGATTTATCCCTGATTATATTATTTCTTATTTTTGTGATTAAATCATGAAATATTTTTGAGGGGTTTGTGAGGAATGCCGTGAAACAATTTACTGTTGGCCGCGGAATGCGAGAAAATATGAATAAACTTAGGCTTTTACAATAAAATTAAGAGTAAAGATAAAAATAGGATGAGACCCGTGAAGAATAACCGATTAAAAATGATACCCTGTCTTGCATTGCTGGTTTTATTTGCAGTCGTTCAGTTTTTTGGTTTGAAGCTTAATTACGAAGGAATGATAAATACCACCGGCCTGATTTCCCAGGACCTTGAGAATGAGATGCGTAAGGAAAATGAAAACGCAATTGTAGAGGAGCAGGAAAACCAGGATACTAACTCCGGGGAGAACTGCGATTGCGAAGAGGGGGAGAGCGGTACGCCGGTGGTTGCACAGGATTTGAGCCTGCATGCGCTTTCGGCGCTGCTTTTGGATGCCTCCAATAACCGGGTACTGTATGAGGAGAACGGATATAAGGAAATGCCGATGGCCAGTACCACCAAGATTATGACCTGTATTGTTGCGCTGGAAAATTCTAAGCCGGATGAGGTAGTGACAGTATCCTCCTATGCCGCAAGAATGCCTGATGTCCAACTGAATATCAGGGAAGGAGAAAAGTACTATATAGGGGATTTGCTGTATTCCCTGATGCTGGAAAGCCATAATGACGTAGCGGTTGCAATTGCGGAGCATGTTGGTGGCAGCGTCGAGGGCTTTGCAGCGATGATGAATGAGAAGGCAAAATCCCTGGGGTGTGAGCATACCAATTTTGTAACGCCGAACGGACTGGATGCCGAGGGGCATTATACAACAGCAAGGGACCTTGCCGTTATCGCCAGCTATGCCATTAAAAATGAAAAATTCATTGAAATAACCAATACCTCCTCCCATGAATTTAAGGAGATTGGCAGCGGCAGAAGCTTTCATGTATCCAATAAGGATAGATTCCTGTATATGATGGAGGGAGCTATCGGTGTGAAAACCGGCTTTACCAATGGTGCCGGCTACTGCTTTGTCGGTGCGATCAAGAGAGAGGACCGTACTTTAATCTCTGTGGTTCTCGGATGCGGGTGGCCGCCGAAAAAGACCCTGAAATGGGTGGACACAAAGGAATTAATGTCCTATGGTATTAATAATTATGAAAAAAAGCAGATATTTCAGGATATAGAATTATCTCCGGTTTTTGTGGATCATGGGCAGACCAGATATGAACCGCTGGATATGAAGGGGGATTTGACACTGTTGATAAGAGAGGATGAAAGAGTTCGTATTGAATATGATATTCCGAAGGTATTGCAGGCTCCGGTGAAGGCAAACAGTATCGTGGGCTATGCAAAGTATTACATAAATGATGAGTATTATGATCAGATACCGGTGTATACCACTTCGGATGTCAAAAAAATTGATTTTAAATTTTGTTTTCTTAAGCTGCTGCAGCTCTGGAGCCAGCAATATTAGGCATATATGATACCATAAAAAATAAATTGATTTTTTATTAAAAAAAAATGAAAAGATTGTGAAACTTTTTCAAGGGTTAACTCGTTTAATAGATAGAAAGAAATTTATTGTATTGATCAAGTTATTGGTCAAGCAATTTACTGGTCAATGTACAGTCTATCGGTCAAAGGAGGAAAACCATGAAAAAGATGATAAACAGTTACTGCATTAGCAAGTTCAAAAGAATAGTGGAAGGGTTGTTATTTGCAATCATATCGGCATCGGCCCTGATACTGTGTCTTAATCATATAAATAACCAGACTCAATCACAAATCAGTGTTATTATGACCTTTTGTGTTGCCATGATCAGTATGCTGATGGGATTATCCTCCTTATTTCATAAGGAAGAGGTGCCGGAAGAAGGAGATATTATATAGCTGGGCTTTAATCTAACCGGAAGAATACCTGTGCAGTATGTGGAAAACAGATGCTGCATGGGTTTTTTTATTTCCTTGCAGAGTATGTCTCGCCTGTGAAATCAGGCGTTATATCGTAATATGGGTAAATTTGTACTTGATTATTTTTTACATTGCGATTATGATATAGAATGTCTGAAAAATCTGATGAGTATCAATGGAGGTACATAAAAATGAAAGTCAAAAAGGCTAAAAAAACGCCAAAGAAAACATTATTAGATACCAAAGCTAAGAAAATTACGGCCGGTGCCATTACTGCTGCTGTCTTAATTATTATCGTTGTCATCATGATTATAGAAGAAACGCAAAAGAGCCAGCTGATTATTCATAATAATACGGATTTGAATCTGGAATATGTAAAAATGAAATATGTCTTTCCCGAGGGAGATTTAACAGGAGAAGTTCAAACGGATAAGATTGAGGCCAATAAGAGCTTAACCGAGGAGGTTGCAGAGGTAAATCTGTATGGACTGGAGGCAAACTGTGAAATTACCTTCAAATTTGAGAACCAGGATGAAATGAATATCGATGCGGGATCCTTCAGTGATATCTTCAAAGGAAAAATCAAGATCAACTTTAAGAAGACGGACGACCCTGACATATATAAAATGACCGTAAAGGCGGATACCGGCTTGATTCCTTCCAAGCTGATCAGCTGTGATGAGGAATTTACCGTTGATTTTAAGGAGGGTACTGTTTACGGCTATTGATACACGAGAAAAGGCTTATGTTTATACAGCATTGGCATAAGCTTAAAATACATAAGTATACACAAAGGAATGGAGGCTGACATGATTAAATTATATGACAAGGGTATCTACCTATTAAATGGTAGCGAAATAATCGAGGACAGCAATGAGGCTATCGATGTGGTTAAGGCAAAAACAGGAGCACATGAGGTCTGTAAGGAAAGCGCGAAGCAGGAGACCATGGCCTACAGCATCTTAACCAGGCACAATACCTCAGGTAACGATAAAAAATTAAAAATTAAGTTTGATAAATTAACCTCCCATGATATCACCTTTGTTGGTATCATTCAGACAGCAAGAGCCAGCGGACTGGAGAAGTTCCCGGTTCCCTACGTCCTGACAAACTGTCATAACAGCTTATGTGCAGTCGGCGGTACAATCAACGAGGATGACCACATGTTTGGTCTCTCCTGCGCCAAGAAATACGGCGGAGTATACGTTCCCCCTCACCAGGCAGTTATTCATCAGTTTGCCCGTGAGATGCTGGCGGAAGGAGGAGCAATGATCCTTGGCTCTGACAGCCATACCCGGTATGGGGCCCTTGGAACCATGGCAATCGGAGAAGGCGGTCCTGAGATTGTAAAGCAGCTTTTAGATAAAACCTACGATATCAATATGCCTGAGGTAGTTGCAATCTACCTGACCGGTACCCCTGCAAAGGGCGTCGGTCCTCAGGACGTTGCACTTGCCATTATCGGAGCAGTATTTGCCAATGGTTATGTGAATAACAAGGTAATGGAATTCGTGGGTGACGCAGTTAAGAACTTAAGCGTGGATTTTCGTATCGGCGTGGATGTAATGACGACGGAAACCACCTGCTTATCCTCCATCTGGACAACGGATGAAGCCGTACAGAAATTCTATGAACAGCACTACAGGGCAGAGGCATATCAGGAATTAAAGCCCGGCAAGGCAGCTTATTATGACGGTCTGGTTTATGTGGATTTATCCAAGATTAAGCCAATGATTGCGATGCCCTTCCATCCGAGCAATGTATATGCGATTGACGAGCTGAATGCCAATCTCTATGATATTCTGGATGAGGTAGAGAAGAAGGCATTGGTAAGCCTGGATAATAAAGTGAAATATTCCTTAAAGGATAAAGTAAGAAACGGCAGATTGTATGTAGATCAGGGTGTTATCGCTGGCTGCGCCGGCGGAGGCTTTGAAAACATCTGTGATGCGGCGGATATTCTCGACGGTAAGTTCATCGGTCCTGATGAATTCTCCTTAAGTGTATATCCGGCCAGCCAGCCGATCTTCATGGAGCTGGTTAAGAACGGAAGTGTTGCAAAATTAATGGCAACCGGTGCAACCATACGTACCGCCTTCTGCGGCCCCTGCTTTGGTGCCGGAGATGTTCCTGCCAATAACGGCTTTTCTATTCGTCATTCCACCAGAAACTTCCCGAACCGGGAAGGCTCCAAGATTACAAACGGACAAATTGCTTCTGTTGCACTTATGGATGCGAAGTCCATTGCGGCCACAGCAGCAAATAAGGGCTATCTCACCTCTGCGGAGAATATTGATGTTAACTTTAAGAAGCCAAAATATTTCTTCGACAGTAAGATTTATGACAATCGGGTATATAACGGGATAGGCAAGGCCGATCCAGGTGTAGAGGTTAAATTCGGTCCCGGAATTGTTGATTGGCCGGCCATGACACCGTTAACAGATCATATGATACTTAAGGTGGTGTCCGAGATTCATGATCCTGTTACTACTACCGATGAATTAATTCCTTCCGGAGAGACCTCCTCCTACCGTTCCAATCCCCTGGGGCTTGCGGAATTTACCCTGTCCCGTAAGGACCCTGCCTATGTTGGCCGCGCGAAGGCTGTCCAGAAGGCGGAGAAGGCAAGAATTGCAGGAGAGGATATCGTAGCAGCCAATGGGGAGCTTCAGGAAGTGTATGAGAAAATTGCTTCCAGGTTCACAATTGACCCGAAGACCACTCAGATCGGAAGTGCGATCTTTGCAGTAAAGCCCGGTGACGGCTCCGCAAGAGAGCAGGCCGCAAGCTGCCAGAAGGTGCTTGGCGGTTTTGCAAACATCGCAAAGGAATATGCTACCAAGCGTTACCGCTCCAATCTGATTAACTGGGGTATGCTGCCCTTCATTTACAAGGAAGAGCTTCCCTTTGAGAACGGTGATTATATCCTTGTTAAGGATATTAAAAGGGCTGTTGCAGAAAAGGTATCGGAAATCAAGGCATATGTTGTGAATAAGGATATGAAGGAATTTACCTTAAGGCTTGGTGAGCTGACCGATGATGAAAGAGAGATCATTTTAAAGGGATGTTTGATTAATTATTATAGAGGATAAGTTTGAAAGTAAAGGACACTTTCAAACTCTTTATTGAAGCAGTATCACAAGCAGAGCTTGTGATATGCAGGGATATAAGTATAAAAGGGGCGGAATTCTTGGAATTCCGCTCTATTGCTATATAAATTCTCCAAAATGGAGACACATTCTCAAAATAGTAGGTTGCTTCTTATGTCTTCTTAACGTAGAATCGAAACAGCGAATAGAGCATCGGAGGGAGAGCTTTTATGGAAAAGAAAACAATCGGCAACTTTATTGCAGTATTAAGAAAATCAAGGGGGATGACACAGCAGGAACTGGCCCAGCGATTGAATGTATCAAATAAAACCGTCAGTAAATGGGAAAGGGATGAAAGCTATCCGGAAATAACCCTGATACCTGTCATTGCGGAAATATTCGAGGTAACCTCGGATGAAATACTTAAGGGAGAACGTATTAATAAAGAAGAAGCGGCTTCGAATAAGTCCAATACAAAGACAGAGAAGCAGATAATGAGAATGCTTGACAGTAGTTTGACGAAATTCAAAAGCATTACTATGGTTGCGATAGCATTGGCTCTTACAGGATTTATTCTTTTTTTCACCATAGTCTATGCTTTCTACAGACCGATCATAGGCATTGGAGTATTACTTGTATTTGCAATAGTAAGTATACTGCTGGAAGCCATACAGCTTAACATGTCCAATGCTTCCTTGCAGAGCAATGAACTCCTTTCCGAGAACAGAAATACTTTTATAGCAATACGAAATAAAAAATATAAATATGCCATTCATGTATTTAATATCAATGCCATCCTTATTATATTCACTTTACCCTATATTTTTAACCCGAACACTTATGCATATTATCAATCTATTATATTATGGGAAGAATATGTTATCCGGCTGCCTTATTTAATTGTTTTTGCTGCAATATCCTGTTTTGTATCAATGCAAATTTACGGCTCTGTAACAAGGAGCAGCTTATCCGGTGCAGACACATTAATTACTTTACCGGAAAGAAAAATGAAACAGATGAACAGGCTGCACCTTTGTCTGACACTTTGCCTGGCATTAATTATATGTATTACGAATTTTCACGTCGAAAGCAGACTGTCCAGCACAAATTATCATATAGGAGGGCCGCTTCTGCCGGTACTGATTTATGGCAGCATTATTATTGTATTTTTTGTACAGGGAAATGGGAGAAAGGAAAAAACACTTCTGCTGTTAGCAGGTATCCGCAATCTTTTCTGTGGGCTTATGGCTGTTTATCTGTTGGTTTTGACCCTCAAAAGGGCAAAGTATATTGCTTTCGTACCATATATGCCACCCTTGTATATCCTGTTGTTTCTTAGTATTATTAGTATAGCGGGCTATTTACTCATGAGAATTAAGCTGCGCACGGAGGATTGATCATGGAAATTAACAAAATATCAATAATCGGACTGGGAGCGCTTGGGATTATGTTTGGTTCCTATATCAAGGATAAAGTACCCCAGGGAGCTTTAAGGATTATTGCAGATGAGGAACGAATCAGGAGATATAAAAATCAGGGCATATATTGCAACGGAAAGAAATGTGATTTTACATATCTGTCCGGAGCAGAGGAAGATCCGGCAGATTTGCTGATCTTTGCGGTGAAGTTTACCCAGCTTGAGGAAGCGATTGCTACTGCTGCAAAGCAGGTGGGTGAGAATACAATCATAATTTCAACCCTGAACGGGATCAGCAGCGAGGAATATCTGGCAGAGGCCTTTGGGGATAAGGTATTACTGTGTACGGTACAGGGTATGGATGCGGTGAAGGAAGATAACAAAATGGTTTATCACAATATGGGGTACTTTAGTCTTGGAACCTGGGACGGGCAGCCCTCCCCAGGATTAGCCGCAACGGTAGCCTTTTTTGACAGGGTCGGTATTTCCTATGAGCTGCCGGCGGATATGAAGCGGCAGCTTTGGAACAAGCTGATTATCAATACCGGTGTAAATCAGTCGGTGGCTGTTTATGAAACAGATTACAACGGGGTTCAGCAGGAGGGAGAGGCAAGGGCTACCATGCTGCTTGCCATGAAGGAGGTAGTAGCGGTGGCGCAGGCGATGAAAATTGATCTGACAGAGGAGGATATCGCCTATTGGCTTAAGGTGCTGGACAGTCTTGCCCCGGATGGAATGCCTTCCATGCGCCAGGATACTCTGGCTCATCGGCCCACGGAGGTAGAGCTTTTCTCAGGAACAATTAACCGGCTGGGAAGACAGTACCAGGTTGCCACACCGGTAAATGAGATGCTGTACCGTAGAATCAAGGAAATAGAAGCAGGCTATGAAATAACCTAATTCTTTTTTATAAACAGATTTAAGGTGGTATGGAAACAGATCTTCTGATATGATGTATGCAAATATTGTGCTGTGTCCAAATTTGCAGGCTTTTGATACGGGAGGTAGTGTATGAAATATCAGTTGGTTAAAGATTATAAAAATAATGATGTCCTTAGAAAAAGCTTTCATGAACTGACACAAAAGACCTTTGCCTTCAATCTGGAGGAATGGTATCAGCAGGGCTTCTGGGGTGACCGCTATATTCCTTATTCCCTGCTGGACGGGGATAAGGTAATCGCCAATGTATCTGTCAACCGGATGGATTTTACTGTCGACGGAGAGAAAAAGCATTTTGTCCAGCTTGGAACGGTAATGACGGAGGAGGATTACCGGCATCAGGGCTTGGGAAGGCATCTGCTGGAAACGGTTTTAAAGGAATATAGAGGGAATGCTGATGGCATCTATCTTTTTGGAAATGACAGTGTTCTTGATTATTATCCGAAATTCGGGTTTCATAAAAGCAGGGAATATCATTACCGAAGGAAGGTAACGTCTGCTGCTTTTTCCGATACCCTGCAAAAGCTTACCATGGATTGCCAGGAGAATAGGGAACAGCTTTTTCATACGCTTCGTCATATGGCAGTTAACAGCCGTTTGCATATGGATAACTATGGCCTGTATGCCTTTTATCTGACCGGTGGGATGCGTGACCAGATTTACTACAGTAAGAGGGAAGAGGCTTATGCAGTCGCCGAAATACAGGGCGATATCCTGCATCTGCATCAGATCATAGCAAAGCAGGCAGTAGAACCGGAAAAGATAATAGAAGCCTTTGGGCCGAAGATCAGAGAGGCCGTACTGGGCTTTGCTCCCTTGGACACCGAGGGCTATATCAGGGAAGAACATAAGGAGGAGGACTGTACCCTGTTTGTAATGGGAACAGAGCTTGATCGGATAGAAGGCAGATATTTAAGATTTCCTGTGCTTTCTCATGCCTGATATGCCACGGTTACATTGTTAAAGCATAAGGTGGAACCGGAAAGTATATATGGAGGAGCAGAATGAGTAGCTATTATTATACAACACAGAAGAACGAAATTGAGTTTGTCTACTCCGGAGATTCTAAAACAGCATATGACAGACACAGCCATGTTTCGATGTTTGTTGTCGGGCTTGTTCTGAAAGGAAAATTAGAGCTGTGCAAGGAGACTTCCGGTGTTATCTGTGAGACAGACGACATGTTCCTCATTATACCCTATGAGCTCCATGCCATTAAGGTGACGGATGGAGCTTATTCTCTGCTGACCTTATGTATAAAAGAGAATTTTATCGGCAGCAGCTCATTGTCGGAGCTTACTGCGTTGATAGAGCGGCATCTCGGTGATGCAAAGGGTAGTGGCACACCAGGTAAATTCCGGGGAGAATGGATTGTATCTGTTCGCTAAGTTTATTCCGGCCTTATGTTAAAGATTGATAATAAATATAATAAGCTTGTTATGGTCAGAGTATGAAGGCTTTTATACTCTGATTTTTAATATTATTACCGATACTGTTGGCGACTTACGTTTCTTACTTTTCATTAATATTATCCAAAGGATTTTCAATCTCGATTCCGTTTTTAATTTTATCTTCTATCTCTCTGATTTTATCTTTAAAATCCTCAAGCTTCATCGTTTTATTTGATGATATTGTTCCATCGGAGGATACCAGAAAATTACCTTGCGTCAGGCTGACAAAGCTGTAAGCATTTTCAAGGTCACCGTCAGTATGATACAAGCAAAAAACATATTCCTTATTAAATTCAGGAGCGCCCATTACCATGTCTCCGGTGAATGAGATTGTTATATTATTTACATTATCACCCTTAAGCACCTCATATAAATCAAAATCATAATTGATACGTTGGAAGGTTATGGCGTTATCGTCGGTGCCCACTATGTATTCATATTCGCCCAAGACTTTCGTGATTTTACCCCGGACTATGATATCTGATGCATTAATCAGCTCTCCATCAGTTAGCCCTGCTTCCATAACGGTAATCAGTACCCCGGTACTGGCCTGTGATGTTATGGGATGTAGTTCACCGGTTTTAATATTTGATGCAGTTTGACTGTTCTTATAGAAGAATGAACATGTGAAAAATGTGCCGAGGCCTATGAGCAATATAAACACTATTGTAAGAAAAATCCGTTTATTAATCATATAAAAATCCTCCACTTTGTAAATGCAAGAATGTATGGGTAGAAATCAAAATATATCCTGTTATGAAGATAGCATATCACAATAATATAAATAAGTCAGTAAATCCTATAATCATTAAAAGGGCCTACTTGACATTGCATAGTAGGTCCTTTATAATGTCATTAAAAGCTACTATATAATGCATAGTAGTATGATTGAAATAAAAGTTGGAACGGAGTTATCAATGGAGGAAGCACAATTACTAAAGGGAATATTGGAGGGATGTATCCTTTCGATCATTTCCAGGGGTGAAACCTATGGTTATGATATTCTTTCAGTGCTCGAAATGCACGGTTTTACCGATGTTTCAGAGGGAACGCTGTATCCGGTGCTGGTCAGGCTGGAGAAGAAAAGGCTGATTTCCTGCAGAATCGGCAAGTCTCCCTTTGGACCAAAGAGGAAATATTACTCAGTGACTCTGGAGGGGGAGCTATATTTAAAGCAGTTTATTACAGCCTATCAGAATATAGTAAAAATCACAGATTCAATTTTGCAATATAATTTGTAACTGTTCAGAACCAAGCAAATTCATACAAGAATATGCAGTGAATGCTTGCATTCATAGGTATATTCTTGTATGAATTTATTTGGCGGATACGCCACAACGAGGAAACACGCAGTGTTTTCGAGTTTGGCTCTGAATAGTTACTATAATTTATGAAATTATCTGTCAGGACAGTGGAGGATAAAGCTATGAGGCCATTTTATGAAAAAGAGAATTATATAGAAGCAAAAAAACAGCTTAGGGATGAGTATGCCGTCGCTTATCAGAAGGCGGAAGCGTATATTCACCTCATGAACCATGGAATTGAACATGAGGAAAATTGCATGATGCAGATTCTGGATGATTTTTTATCCGCACAGGAGAAAGAGAGATCACTAAGCACGATTACCGGACCGGATTTGCGCAAGTTTTGTGATACGGTAATGAAAGCAGAAGGGGACCGTTTGAAGAACCGGATATTATTCTGGGCGGAGTATATTCTTGCAATTCCGCTTGCGTTGATGCTTCTGGTTTTAGTACGGTCATTCCTGTTCCAAAAGAATGCCTTTACTGTCTGGAATATAAATCATCTTTACATTGCCGGTTTTGACTTTGTCTATATTATGATGATAATCCTCGCATTATTGGTCAAGACGGTTACTTCAAGGATATTCTTTCATCATGCCCGTATTGTCAAAATCGGATACATAGGAAGCTTTGTAGTGGTGCTTGGAATTGGAGTTTATATTATGGAAAAGCTTCACATAAGTACTTCGGCCTACATCAGTCTTCCGTTCCCGGTTTTTCTTGGTACACTGATACTGTCAATTGCAGGCTACGCCGTCTGTATAGTGGTAAACCGGAGAAACCGTCTGCATTCTGCCGTATCTCAAAACGATATGGAGGAGTTGGAAGAAGATATTCCGGAGCAGGTCGTATGCCCTTCCTGCGGCAAAGAACATGACTATGATTATCCGCGGTGCCCTCATTGCAGACATAAGTATATTATGTAAACTGATAAAGCGTTGGCTGTTTATATGATAAATATACCTTGTGATATTGTTCAATATATATTAGAATATATTAGAATTGTAACATTGTAATGGACAGTCAGTGGCAGATGGTTCATAAATTGGAGGACAATACAATGAATACGGAGCAGCAGATCGTTTATGCTGATGAAAAATATAAGATTTTAAGTGCCGAACAGGAGTATATTGTACATCCTCTTGCCTTTGGGCTGGTACCGGACAACAAGGCTTCCCAGCAAAGAGTCTTTACCAGTGAATTTCATATTGAGGATTACCGCCTGATCCTGGATTCGATTACTTTGACGGATGCAAAGGCCCAGGAGGAGCAGACCTGGTCTTATCGCTGTAAGACAGCCTATAACGGAGTAGTATTGCTTGGTGCAAATCTGGTTAAGGAACATTATTTTAAGGGTATGAAGCTGGCCTGTTTTTCCTATCAGAAGGTACTTGAGCTGGTTTTTGAAAATGGTATGCTGATTACGACAGTGGACCAGAGCAAGGCTATGCTTAGGATTCGCCGGAATCTGGAATTGGGGCTTCGTAGCCTGGACAACAGCCGCGATTTGAGATGTATCCGCCGCTTTATGAATGCCTCCTTTGTCGGTGATTATAAACCCTTCCTTCTTAGCTATATGAGAAGCAGATATCTTAGGGATATGCAGTATGATTATGAGAATGTAAGGAATTTTTCCGAGAATGCATAGTACTCTTTATTTTTTCGGCAAAAGCTGATACAATGTTCTGGTTGCGGAAAGACCTTAGGGTCTGTTAGGAAAGAATGAATGGAAAGGCATGAAATGCAAATGAAAATATACTTTATTTCACTGGGCTGCGATAAAAATCTGGTGGACAGTGAGAATATGCTTGGTTTACTGAAGGAGGACGGTTATCAGCTTGTCAGCGAGGCCGGAGAGGCGGATATCATTATCGTGAATACCTGCTGCTTCATTCATGATGCCAAGCAGGAGAGCATCGAGACAATCCTGGAGATGGCCGAATATAAGAAAACGGGCAGCTTAAAGGCGTTAATTGTGGCAGGCTGTCTGGCACAGCGCTATAAGGAGGAAATTCTTAAGGAAATACCGGAGGTGGATGCACTTCTTGGAACGACTGCCCTTAGTGAAATCATCCGGGTAATGGATGAAATCAAGGACGGAACGAAGCATGCCTGCTTTGAAGACCTTGACCGGCTGCCCAAGGTAAACAGCCGGAGAATTCTGACCTCAGGAACCTATTCTACCTATTTAAAGATAGCTGAGGGCTGTGATAAGCATTGTACTTATTGTATCATCCCAAGGGTTCGCGGAAGCTTTAGAAGCGTGGAGATGGAGGAACTGGTGGCAGAAGCAAGATATCTGGCCGAGCAGGGGGTAAAGGAATTAATTCTGGTCGCCCAGGAAACAACGCTTTATGGGAAGGATCTTTATAATGAGAAGGCTCTGCCGAAGCTATTGAAGGAATTATGCAAAATTGACGGGATAGAATGGGTCAGGATTTTGTACTGCTACCCCGAGGAAATAACCGAGGAGCTGATCGATACCATAAAGCAGGAGCCGAAGGTCTGTCATTATCTTGATCTTCCAATTCAGCATGCCTCCGACCGGATACTGAAATTAATGGGAAGACATACCACGAAGAAGGATTTGATTGATATCGTAACCAGGCTTCGGGAGAAAATACCGGATATGGTACTTCGCACGACTCTGATAACAGGTTTTCCGACCGAGACAGAGGAAGAGCATGAGGAGCTCGTGGAGTTTGTAAAGCAGATGCGATTTGAACGGCTTGGAGTATTCACCTATTCCAAAGAGGAGGAGACTGCGGCGGCAAAATTAAAACCCCAGATAACGGCCAGGATGAAAAAGCAGCGTCAGAAGGAGCTGATGAGCCTGCAGCAGGGATTGGTATTTGAACGTACTTCGAGCTTGACAGGCAAGCATTATCAGGTTTTGATTGAGGGCCGGATCACACAGGAAGAGGATGTTTATATCGGAAGAACCTATATGGATGCCCCCTCGGTGGATGGTTATGTATTCCTTAATTCGGACAGGGAACTTATTTCGGGAGATATCGTAACAGCCAGGATAACCGGAGCAAAGGGCTATGATCTGCTTGCGGACATGGTATAATGTCCACGATAAGCAGATTAATCCATGGAGTTTAGGACATTGATCAAGCTTGCTTGAATCAATGCCCTGAACTCCATGGATAAGTGCAACGTGAGCGAGAAAACGGAGTTTTCGAGCTTTAATCTGCGAACATGGTATAATAAAAATAAGCTTTATGATATGTAAGAAAAATTCTTAACGGGAATGGAGGATATTTATGAATTTACCTAATAAAATAACCGTATTCCGAGTGGTTATGATACCGTTTTTTCTGGTTTTTATGCTGGCAGGGGGTATTCCCTACGGAAAATATATTGCCGCAGCCATCTTTATCGTTGCCGCTTTATCCGACCTGCTGGATGGTTACCTGGCGAGAAAGAACAATTTGGTTACCAATTTCGGAAAATTCATGGACCCGATTGCGGATAAGCTCCTGGTCAGCAGTGCTTTGATCTGCTTTGTAGAGCTTAAGCTGCTGCCGGCCTGGATTGTTATCATTATTATAGCGCGGGAGTTTATTATCAGTGCCTTTCGCTTGATTGCCTCAGATAACGGTGTTGTCATCGCCGCCAGCTGGTGGGCAAAGGTAAAAACCACAGTACAGATGATTATGAGCATCATGCTGATTATCAATCTGGATGATCCGATCATTAATGTCCTGGAGCAGGTAGTCATATATCTGGCAGTTGTTCTGACTCTGGTATCCCTGGTAGAATATTTGATTAAGAATAAAAATGTTTTAAATGAAAAAAAATAACATACTGTGATTTGCATATCGGCGGGAACACGTTTCGTTTACAATGGAGCTCTTGTAAAGAAAGGTGTTCCTTGCATATTATAATATAGGAATGGAGGGTATATATGACAGTCGAATTAATCAGTGTTGGAACGGAGCTTTTAATGGGAAATATCGTGAACACCAACGCCTGGTATTTGTCGAAAAAATGTGCGGAGCTGGGCTTCTCTCTTTATTTTCAGGTGACCGTCGGAGATAATGAGGGGAGGCTGTGTGAGGCGATAAGGACAGCGTTGTCAAGGTCTGATATCGTCATCCTGACAGGCGGACTTGGACCGACACAGGACGATATGACCAAGGAGGCAGTCTCAAAGGTATTAAACCGGGAGCTGACTATGGATGAGACCTCCAAGGAGCGAATTGCATCGTATTTTAAATTCCGTTTTGCAAACAGTACGGTTCCCCAGGTAATCACGGAGAATAACTGGAAGCAGGCACTTAAAATTGATGGCAGCATGGTGGTAGAAAATGATAATGGAACCGCGCCTGGTTATATTGTGGAAGAGGAAGGAAAGACGGTGATTCTTCTGCCCGGGCCGCCCTCGGAGCTGCTTCCGATGTTTGACGGGCATATCTTTCCATATCTTAGAAATAAGCAGGATAAGGTTTTTGTATCGAATATGGTTAAAATCTGCGGTATCGGAGAAAGCAGGGCGGAGACGCAGCTGTTAGACCTTATCGAGAGCCAGAGCAACCCCACCATAGCTCCCTATGCCAAGGATGGTGAGGTACATTTTCGAATTACCGCTTCGGCAAGCAGGGAGGAGGAGGCAAAAGAGCTGCTAAAGCCTATAGTCGATGAGCTCTTTAACCGTTTCGGAGATAATATTTATACAACCAGGGAAGAAGAAACATTGGAGCAGGTGGTGGTAAAGCTGCTTCAGCAGAAGAATTATACAGTGTCAACTGCCGAATCCTGTACCGGAGGCTTACTGACCGGAAGGCTGGTGAATGTATCAGGAGCCTCAGATGTACTGAAGGAGGGCTTTATTACCTATTCCAACGAAGCTAAGAGTAAATATCTCGGAGTCAGACAGGAGACCCTTGAGGCTTATGGTGCCGTCAGTGAGCAGACGGCGGCAGAGATGGCAAGAGGAGCGGTAAAGGCGGCGGGCTCCGATGCAGCCCTGGCAATTACAGGCATTGCCGGTCCTGACGGCGGTACACAGGAAAAGCCGGTGGGCCTTGTCTACATTGCCTGCAATGTAAAGGGGGACATAAACGTCAAGCGTTTTCATTTTCTGGGAAACCGCCAGAAGGTGAGAGAACAGAGCGTAATCTATGCACTGGATATGCTCCGGCGCAGCCTGATTCACATATAAAATATTTATAAATAGTTCCATAATAACATAATAATGACACAGTTATATCCTATTGTGATATCAGAATAGGATATGAAAAAGTGACCATAAAGTCAATTTTCATTGGCTTTCACCAATGGAAAATGACTTCGACAGAACATCAGTGTGAATCATGTCTCGCATAAATCTGCGGACATTATGAAAAGCATAATTCGCACATTGAATTTTGAAGAATGGAGGTTATTATGGAACGTTTCAACAAAAAATACATTTTAATATTGTTGCTGACGGGGATATTCTTCTTAACCGGATGTGATAAATTCAGCTTCAGTCTCTTTGATGCCTCAAAGGAGGAGGATAACCAAATCAGTGTTACAGTGATACCGGATGACGGGCAAAATGGTACGGATAATTCCTCGCCGACAGGAAAAGCGCCTGCTTCCTCGTCTTCTGCGGCAGCCACCCCTACACCAAAGCCACCATTGACCGACATTGAGCTCTCGATTTATACCGTGAACGAGATACCCGAGCTTGAACCGGTGACCGTACTGGTTCCACAGGGAAATGAAATCACCCCGGAATTAATTGTAGAGAAGGTAGTTGAATCCCTGGCCGACCAGGCAATTGAAATAGGAATAGACTATCCGGTAACAACGGAAGGGGATGCGGTTGTTGTAAGTTTTCAGAAGGATCAAGCGCCTTATACCAATATGGGGCCCGAATATGAGGAGGATATTCTGAATGCCTTTGCGCAAAGTCTGATCGATAATCTGGATACGATTAAAAAGGTGATTTTTCGGATTGATGGAAAGGCATATACTGGCGGAGCCTTTGAATATAAGATAGATGAACCCTATATGAGCAAATAAAGGCAGGTACACAGCCTGTCATTGGATCAGGTAATTGCGGTACAGTATTTTGTATTCGACAATTACCTGATTTTATGATATCTTTACAATGATTTTAATTTTATCGCAATGGGAGGACAAATGAGCAAGGTAGTGGTAGTAGGCGGTGGTGCGGCAGGAATGCTTGCGGCAATCGTAGCAGCCAGGAATGGTCATGAGGTAATTTTGCTTGAAAAAAATGAAAAGCTTGGGAAAAAATTATTTATCACCGGCAAGGGCAGGTGCAATCTTACCAATGCCTGCGATAGGGAGGAATTCTTTGGTCAGATTGTAAGCAATCCCAAATTTCTATACCGTGCCTATCATGCCTTCAGTAATTACGATACCATGAGCTTCTTTGAAGAGCTGGGACTTAGGCTGAAAACCGAACGGGGAATGAGGGTATTTCCAGAATCGGATAAATCCTCGGATGTGATCGGGGCCTTGCAGCGGGAGCTTAACCGGCAGGCAGTTACTGTCCGGTATCACAGTGAGGTGACTGAAATACTAGTGAAGGATCATTGCTTCCAGGGCGTCAGAATAAAGAAGGATAAGGTGCTTACGGGTAATGCGGTTATCATTGCCACCGGCGGTCTTTCCTATGCATCGACCGGCTCTACGGGGGATGGCTACCGGTTTGCCGGCAGTATGGGGCATAGGATAATACAGACTTACCCGTCCCTGGTTCCGATCCATGTGAGGGAATCCTGGGTAAGGGAGCTGATGGGGCTTTCACTTAAGAATATCGAAGTTACCGTTACCGCAGGGGATAAGCAGGTATACCGGGATTTTGGAGAGCTTTTGTTTACTCATTTTGGCGTAAGCGGTCCGGTCATCTTAAGCGCCAGCAGCTATATCATACCATTTCTTAAAAAGCAGGAAACGCTGGAATTAAGCATCGACTTAAAGCCCGCCCTGTCCGAAGAGCAGTTGGATGCCAGAATCTTGAGGGATTTTGAAGAATTTAAAAATAAACAATTTAAGAATTCGCTTGACCACCTATTGCCAAATAAATTAATAGATGTTATTATTCGACTAAGCGCTATCGATTCGGAAAAGAAAGTAAATTCCATTACCCGGGAAGAACGGCTTTCCCTGGTTAGGCTCCTTAAGAATTTTACCCTGCAAATTACGGAATTGGGAGACTATAAGGAAGCGGTCATCACCAGGGGCGGCATCGATGTAAAAGAGATCAATCCTTCCACGATGGAATCGAAGCTGGTAAGCAATGTATATTTTATCGGAGAGGCTCTGGATATTGATGCACTGACCGGAGGCTTTAATCTGCAGCTTGCCTGGTCGACTGCGTACCTTGCCGGAATATCAATAAAATAAGTAACTCGGAGGAAATTGTCTTGAAGAATTTTAATCTTGCAATTGACGGGCCGGCCGGAGCCGGCAAAAGCACCATAGCCAAACGGATTGCAAAGCAGTTGGATTTCATTTATGTGGATACCGGAGCGATGTATCGTGCTATGGCCCTATATTTTCTAAGAAATAATATCACTGCCGAGCAGGTTGACAAAATCGAGGAGGCCTGTAAAAATATTAACATCACAATTGAATACCGCAACGGAGAGCAGCTTGTTATCCTAAACGGAGAGAATGTTAACGGCTTTATCCGAACGGAGGAGGTAGGAAATATGGCAAGTGCTACCTCGGTAAATAAAGCAGTCCGCCTCAAGCTGGTAGAGCTTCAGCAGGAGCTTGCCCGGAGGGAAAGCGTCGTAATGGACGGAAGGGACATCGGAACCTATGTACTGCCGGGTGCCGATTTAAAAATATATCTTACGGCTAGCTCAGGAGAACGTGCAAAACGAAGATGGATGGAGCTTAAAAATAAAGGTATTGCGGCTGATATTGATGCCATTGAAAAGGATATTATAGAGCGCGACCGCCGGGATATGACCAGAGAATTCGCTCCTTTAAAGCAGGCTGAGGACGCGGTCTATCTGGACACCTCCTATATGACAATTGACGAGGTGGTTGAAAAAATAATCAGTTTGATTAAGGAAGGATAGACAGCAGGTGGTTTACCGGTCAGAATAAGAGGGAAAACACAACCTGTAAGTGAACGGGGGAAGATGCATGAAGGTAACAACGGCAAAAAACGCCGGTTTTTGCTTTGGCGTACAAAGGGCTGTTGATTTGGTATATCAGGAAGCAAAAGCGGGAAACAGAGTATATACCTTTGGCCCCATCATTCATAATGACGAGGTAGTGGCCGATTTAAGCAAAAAAGGTGTAATTGTGATTGAAAATCCTGAAGAATTAAAAACACTGCCTGCGGGAACAATAATCATACGTTCCCACGGCGTTTCGGAAAAGCTCCAAAACCAGCTGGCTTCCTATGGCCATAAGGTCATTGATGCAACCTGTCCTTATGTGAAGAAAATTCATAAGGCAGTAAGAGAAAAGAGCCTGGAGGGTTATCACATCATCATCATTGGCAATTCAAAGCATCCCGAGGTGGAAGGGATTATCGGCTGGTGCCGGCAAAACAGAATAGAAGAAAATCCTGATGATTATACGGTAATTGAAAATGAGCAGGAGGCTTTGGAACTCTCATTGCCGAAGGAGCGAAAGCTGTGCGTTGTGGCACAGACGACATTTAATTACAAGAAATTTCAAGAATTAGTTGAAATT
This sequence comes from Bacillota bacterium, assembly GCA_023407175.1. The sequence continues at coordinate 97,179 of JAEYMU010000043.1, read as the reverse complement.
ATTACGAAAAAGGGTTATTATATATTTGTTTTAAATACGATTTGCAACGCTACAACCCAGCGGCAAACCGAGTCCTATCAGCTGGCAAGGCAATCCGATGCCATGGTTGTGATAGGAGGAAAACATAGTTCCAATACCAGAAAGCTATATGATATCTGTAAAAAAGAATGTGAAAATACTTACTATATACAGAAACTGGATGACCTGGATTTAAATTTATTTAAATCTTTTTCGAACGTAGGTATTACAGCAGGGGCATCGACCCCAAACAATATTATCAAGGAGGTTCATACCGCTATGTCAGAAAAGAGTTTTGAACAATTATTAGAAGAAGAGAAAGTAGTGAAAATAAGCAACGGTGATGTTGTAGAAGGAATTGTCTTGGCTGTAAAAGATGACGAGATCATCTTAAATATAGGCTACAAGTCGGAAGGTATCATTACGAGAAGTGAATATACCAATACTCCTAACCTTGATTTAAGAACCGTTGTTAATGCCGGCGATGTTATGCAGGCAAAAATCCTTAAGGTTAACGACGGAGAAGGACAAGTGTCCCTGACCTATAAGAGACTCGCGGCAGAAAAAGGTAACAAGAGACTTGAGGAAGCTTTTGAAAGTCATGAGGTGTTAACGGCAAAGGTGGCTGCTGTATTAAATGGTGGCTTAAGTGTTATTATTGACGAAGCAAGAATATTTATTCCTGCAAGCCTGATTTCCGACAGCTATGAGAAGGATTTGGCAAAATACAACGGTGAGACAATTGAATTTGTTATTACCGAGTTCAATCCAAAGAAGAGAAGAATTATCGGTGACCGCAAGCAGTTAATCGTAGCTAAGAAGGAAGCTTTAAAGAAGGAGCTGTTCGAGAAAATCTCCGTAGGAGCAACTGTTGAAGGCAAGGTTAAAAACATTACAGATTTTGGCGCATTTATTGATCTTGGCGGAGCTGACGGTCTGCTTCACATCTCTGAGATGTCCTGGGGCAGAGTTGAGAATCCGAAGAAGGTATTCAAGGTTGGCGATACCGTGAAGGCCTTTATTAAGGATATTCAGGGTGAGAAGATCGCCTTAAGCTTAAAATTTGAAGAAGCCAATCCCTGGATTAACGCAGAAACCAAGTATGCAGTTGGCAATGTCGTAAACGGTACGGTAGCCCGTATGACTGATTTCGGTGCTTTCATTGAATTAGAGCCCGGCATCGATGCACTGCTTCATGTATCTCAGATTTCCAGAGAGCATGTGGAGAAGCCTGCAGATGCACTTAAGATTGGCCAGGAGATAACCGCTAAGGTTGTTGAATTTAATAAAGAGGATAAGAAAATCAGCTTGAGTGTAAAGGCACTTGAGGCACCGGTAGAGGCGGAGGCTCCTACAGAAACTCTGGCAGAAGCCGCAGCAGAAGAAGAGGCTGAAGCAGCTGAGGAATAAAATCTGGACATTGCATTTGCAAGAATAATTTCATACGGACAATAAACATATGATAAAGGAGAAATATTTTGCTTGGCACTTATGAAGCTTTTAAACAATCCATTTATGATATGACCAAGATTGATTTGAATTCCTACAAAGAGCGCCAGATGAAACGGCGAATCGAGGCATTGATATCGAAGCATAATATAACTTCCTATCAGGATTATGTTACGAAGCTAAAGACCGATAAAGTGGCCTACGAAGAATTCATTAATTACATCACAATCAATGTTTCGGAATTCTTTAGAAATCCGGAGCAATGGGTGCTCTTAGAGAAGGAAGTGTTTCCTTACCTGATGGAGCGCTTCGGTAAGGACTTGAAGATATGGAGTGCTGCCTGCTCCACTGGTGATGAGCCTTACTCCCTTGCCATGCTGCTATCAAGATTTCTTCCGCTTAACAGAATAAAGATTATTGCTACGGATATTGATAAAACAGTGATGGATAAGGCAAAGGCCGGACTATACAGCGATAAGAGTCTGAAGGGGCTCCCGGAGGAATTCCTGAAAAAGCACTTCGAGAAGCTCAATGATAAAACCTATCAGATTTCAGAGCAGATTAAGGCCTGTGTTGAATTTAAGCAGCATGATTTATTACGGGATGCATATCCTGGAAATTGCGATTTGATCGTATGCCGTAATGTATTAATTTATTTTACGGATGAGGCTAAGAATAAGATATATCAGGACTTTAACAAAGCTTTGAAGAAGGATGCCCTGTTGTTTGTTGGCAGTACGGAGCAGATTATACAGGCGCAGCAAATCGGATTTTTGAATTTCAAATCCTTCTTTTATAAAAAAGCATAGGACAGGGCGAGGAAAATCCCCTTTCTTAGGTTAAATAAGAAATAATTGCAGGTTATACTGTGGGCGTTTCAGAATGATGCAAAAGCACTCATTCGGAGGCGCCCATTTTTGTGAAATTAATGAAAATGCCCTAATCAAAGCAGATTATTATATTTTCAAAAATGTGGTTGATTTTTAGAATAATATCGAGTATATTGTTTAATAGATTAGCTTAAGGCAATGAGGAGCTTTTGTTTTTATTGGTTTTAATGCTAATATTATGTACGCAGGTAAGTCTACATAATACTCGATTATCGGAAGAGGTTTTCTTCTGATAATATATGGATACCGGACGGAATGGAGAAGCTTATGCACAATACTATTACAGTTGCAGTGGATGCCATGGGCGGAGATTATGCTCCCGCCGAGATAATCAAAGGATCGGTACTTGCAATTTCCGAAGCGAAGGATATAAAAATTATTCTGACCGGCGATGAAGTTGTCATTGAGAAAGAACTAAGTGAGTATACTTATGACAAGGAGCGTATTACAGTCGTACATGCACCGGAAGTTATAACAAACTATGAAGCACCCGTTTTGGCAATCCGCCGCAAAAAAAATTCTTCTATTGTAACTGCATTGAATCTGGTTAAGAACGGTGAAGCAGATGCATTTGTGTCTGCCGGGAGTACCGGAGCCGTACTTGCCGGAGGCCAGCTGATCATCGGAAGAATTGAGGGAGTGGAACGGCCGCCGCTTGCGCCTTTGATACCGACGATGAATGGTGTTTCTCTTTTAGTGGATTGCGGAGCCAATGTGGACGCAAGGCCCACTCATCTGGTTCAATTCGCGAAGATGGGTTCCATTTATATGGAGAATGTAATTGGTATAAAAAATCCGAGAGTGGCAATTGTAAATATAGGTGCCGAAGAAGAAAAGGGTAATCAACTGGTGAAGGAAACCTTTCCTTTGCTGAAGGGCTGTACGGATATTAATTTCATAGGTAGTATTGAGGCAAGGGAAATTCCCAATGGCGGAGCAGATGTGATTGTCTGTGAGGCGTTTGTCGGTAATGTAATTCTTAAGCTTTACGAGGGACTGGGAACAGCGTTGGTGAAGAAGATAAAAACAGGCCTTATGAGTACAACAAAGAGTAAGATAGGAGCACTTCTTTGTAAACCGGCTTTGAAGGAGACTTTGAAGGACTTTGATGCGTCCAAATACGGCGGGGCCCCGTTACTCGGCTTGAAGGGTCTTGTGGTAAAAACACACGGCAATTCAAAGAGCGGTGAGATTAAGAATTCCATTCTGCAATGTGTGACTTTCACAAGACAGCAAATAAATGAAAAAATAAAGAAAAATCTAAGTAACAACGAATAAATAAAAGAAGGGTGAATGGCTATGGAATTTGAAAAGTTACAAAAAATTATCAGTGAAGTTTTAAATGTAGATGAAGATGAGATTACAATGGAAACGACCTTTGTCGATGATCTTGGTGCGGATTCTCTGGACGTATTTCAGATTATCATGGGAATTGAAGAGGAGTTCGACATTGAAATTGCCAATGAGGATGCAGAGAACATCGTTACAGTTGCCGATGCCATCGAGCAGATTAAAAACGCATTGAATTAAGAGGATGTTCCGGCAGCTAATTCAATCGATTGAAATATAATTTTTAAAAGATAAGCAAAATATAATAACAAAGGTATGAATAAGCCCTGTGAATAAGGTATGCCTTATTTATGGGCTTTTCATATAAGGTTTGGACAGAAGGGAGGCTTTCTTCTCATATGAAAACACAGAAGAAATCAGAGGATAAGCTGTTGGGGCTGGAGAATAAAATCGGATATCATTTTGCCGATCCATCCATTTTGTTTCATGCTCTAACCCATAGCTCCTATGCGAATGAGATGAGGCTGGAGAAGGAAAAAAATAATGAACGGCTGGAGTTTCTTGGAGATGCGGTATTGGAGCTGGTCACCAGTGAGACGGTTTATACCCAGTATACGGAGCTATCCGAGGGAGACTTGACAAAGCTTCGCGCAAGTATCGTCTGTGAACAGACCCTGTCCTCCTGTGCCAGGGATTTGACACTGGGGGAATATATCCTGTTAGGAAAGGGTGAGGACAGCTCAGGCGGAAGAATGCGGGATTCCATCCTCTCGGATACGCTGGAGGCAGTAATTGGAGCAATTTATCTTGACGGTGGTTTTACTAGTGCAAAAGAGTTTATTAAAAGCTTTATTTTAGCTGATATTAAGAATAAAAACCTCTTTTTCGATAGCAAGACTATCTTACAGGAGATGATCCAGAATGAAAATAATAAGCAAAGGTTGCGTTATCGGCTGATTTCCGAGGAAGGACCGGATCACAATAAAACCTTTACCATTGCCGTATGCATCGGCAATGATGAGATTGGAATCGGCACCGGACGGACCAAGAAGGCGGCCGAGCAGGAGGCTGCGTATCAGGCAATCCAGGCATTACGCAGTCAATAATGGTATAGGGAGAAAATAATGCACTTAAAAAGTATTGAGGTCCATGGTTTTAAATCCTTTGCAAATAAAATTACACTGGAGTTTCATGACGGAATTACCGGTATTGTAGGTCCTAATGGCAGCGGAAAAAGCAATGTGGCAGACGCCGTACGCTGGGTTTTGGGAGAACAAAGCGCGAAGCAGCTTCGGGGTTCCAGGATGGAGGATGTTATTTTCTCGGGAACACAAACCCGCAAGCCCCTGGGTTATGCCTATGTGGCGATTACCCTGGACAATTCGGATCACAAATTACCAATTGAATATGATGAGGTTACCATAGCCAGAAGAGTTTACCGCTCCGGTGAAAGTGAATATCTGATCAATGGCTCCTCCTGCCGCCTTAAGGATGTGTATGAGCTTTTTCTGGATACCGGAATCGGTAAGGAAGGCTATTCCATCATCGGACAGGGTCAGATTGATAAAATCCTAAGCGGAAAGCCGGAGGACAGGCGGGAGCTTTTTGACGAGGCGGCCGGAATTGTTAAATTTAAACGGCGAAAGCTGACAGCGGAGAAGAATCTGGAGGAAGAAAAGCTGAATTTATCCCGTATCACGGATATTATCCGGGAGATTGAAAAGCAGCTTGTACCCTTGGAGAAGCAGTCCGGCGTTGCCAAGGTTTATTTGAAGCTTAAGGAGGAATTAAAGAGTCTTGAAGTAAACCAGTTCCTGAAGGAATACGAGAAGATACGCGTATCAGGAGAGCAGACAGAGGAAAAGCTCGTTATTGCAGCCTCAGACCTGGAGCAGGTGAAGGCGGAGTATGAAAATACGAAGGAAGAATATATCCATCTGGAAAAACAGCTGGAGGAATGGGACAGAAGCATTGAAACAGATAAGAACAGCTATAATGAGTTAAAGCTTAAGATAGAGAAATCCGAGGGTGAAATCAAGGTTTTACAGGAGCAGATCAGTTCGGCCCTGCAAAATGATGAGTATATCAGAAGCCGGATACATACCAGTGAGCAGGAGATTCAGGGTAAGAAGGAAGAGGAAAACGGATATCTTGCCCAAAAGGCTGCAATTGATGATAAAATTTCAGCCATGGATGATTTATTAAGTGAAGCCCTGTCCCGGTTAAATAAGATTAAGGACAATATTCAGAAGTATACCAGAGAGATTGAAGACTGTAACAACGGTATCTTTGAGCAGCTGAATATCAATTCGGGTATCAAAAGCAATATGCAGCGTTATGAAACCATGCTGGAACAGAATACGCTGCGTAAGTCGGAGTTGAATCAAAGACTGTTAAAATATAAAAGTGAAGAAGAGCAGTTCAACGAGAACATTAAGGAATGTCAGGATAAGCTGCAAGCGGTATCCGAACATATTATAACGCTGACAAAGGAAAGCAATTCTTTGGAACAGTCCATTACGCAGACCCAGGAACGTATTGACAGTGTCAGTAACGGATATAATGAGATACAGGCCGGATACTTAAGTGAAAAATCCCGTCTGGAAGCTCTGATGAATCTGACGGAACGCTATGAGGGCTATGGCATCAGCATCAAGAAGGTTATGGAACGCAGGGCGGATATGCCCGGAATTGTCGGGGTGGTTGCAGATATCCTGAAGGTAGAGAAAACCTACGAAACTGCAATCGAGACGGCCCTCGGCGGTACCATACAGAATATCGTAACCGAGGATGAAACCTGTGCCAAGGAGCTTATCACCTATTTAAAGAAGAATAAATTCGGCAGGGCCACCTTCCTCCCCCTTACCAATATGCAGGCCGGTTCAGGCATGAGAGAGGATAAGGTATTAAAGGAGCCTGGTGTAATTGGGATTGGAAGCAGCCTGGTGGAAGCGGATAAGAAATTTGATGCACTCATTGATTATCTGCTGGGCAGGATTATCGTTGTGGATGATATTGACCATGCAACGGCGATTGCCAGAAAGTACCATTACAGCTTAAGGCTTGTTACCCTGGAGGGCGAGCTTTTAACTCCGGGCGGTTCCATATCCGGCGGTGCCTATAAGAATGCCAGCAATTTGCTGGGAAGAAGGCGCGAGCTTGAGGAAATGGAGGAGCTTGTAGCCACTTTACAAAAAAATGCTGCCGAGCTGCTGCGTGAGAAGGAAGAGCATAAAGAAGCCAAAGCAAGGTTTCGCATCGGTCTGGAGGAAAAAAAGGCTGCTTTGCAGGAAAAATTCCTGGAGCAAAATACCGCCAAGATGAATTTAGACAGGGAAGTAACCAAGAAGGCAGAGGCCGAGGCGGTATATCAGGAATATCTTCGCGAGCTGTCGGAGATTGAGCTTCAGGCAAAGGATTTAAAGGAGAATTTAAGTAAGCTGAATGAATCCTTGGACCAGAATGCCAGGTTAAATAAAGAAAAAGAAGCAATGATCGAAGCGCTGAACAAAAAGCTTGAGGAGGAACGCCTTAAGGAACAGGAGGCAAATGAAAATGCATCCCAGAAAAGGCTGGATTTATCTGCCCTGGAGCAGAACAACCAGTTCCTCATGGAAAATGTAAAGCGTGTGAAGAAGGATATTGAAAAGCTGTATGAAGAGATGGAAGCTTTAAAAGCCGATATGCAGAGGACCTCCTCCGCGGTAGCGGAAAAGAAAAGCACCATCGCACAGACAGAAACCACCATACAGGAATATCAGACCTTACTGGCAGAGATGGAGAATAAGATTAAGGACAGTGTGAAGGAAAGAGACCATATCACCAATATCCATAAGAATTTCTTTACAAAGCGGGAAGAATTGTCGGAGCGTATGAACGAGCTGGATAAGGAGGTATTTCGTCTCAATGGCCAGAAGGAAAAACTGATGGAGCAGGCAGATCTTCTGACGGGCTACATGTGGGAGGAGTATGAGCTAACGTATACATCAGCACAGGAATTCCCGATGGAGGAGGAAATCAGTCTGACCCAGGTGAAGAAATCCATAACCGAGATTAAGGCTAAGATAAAGGAACTGGGTGATGTTAACGTCAATGCAATCGAGGATTATAAAAATCTATCCGAACGTTTTGCCTTCCTGTCCGGCCAGCGAGAGGATTTAATCAAGGCTGAGGAGGCGCTGCTTCAGATCATACAGGAGCTGGATGAGGAGATGAGAGTCCGGTTCTTAAAGGAATTCAAGGCAATCAATGAACAGTTTGATGTGGTATTCAAGGAGCTTTTTGGCGGCGGCAAGGCCGATCTTGAGCTGACGGAAAGCGAGGATATTCTGGAGGCAGGTATCCGTATCAATGCACAGCCTCCGGGGAAAAAGCTTCAGAACATGATGCAGCTTTCCGGTGGTGAGAAGGCATTGACCGCCATATCCTTACTGTTTGCCATCCAGAATTTAAAGCCCTCCCCTTTCTGCCTTCTGGATGAGATAGAGGCGGCGCTGGATGATTCCAATGTAAAGCGTTTTGCAAATTATTTGCATAAATTGACAAGGGATACGCAATTTATTATTATTACACATCGCCGCGGAACCATGGCAGCCGCTGACATTTTGTATGGTATTACCATGCAGGAGAAGGGCGTATCGACTTTGGTATCCGTGAGCCTGATTGAAAATGACTTGGATAAATAATAGGAGATGAGAGGTAAACATGGCAGAGAATAAATCAGGATTTTTCAGCAAACTGGTTCAGGGGCTCTCCAAGACCAGAAACAGTATAGCACATGGCTTTGATGCCATTTTCAGCGGCTTTTCCAGCATCGATGATGATTTTTATGAGGAGCTGGAGGAGACGCTTATTATGGCTGATATCGGCATTAATACCACTACGGCAATCATAGAGGACCTGCGCCAGCAGGTAAAGGAAAATAAAATAAAGGAACCAGGCGAGTGCAGGCAGCTTTTGATCAACAGTATGAAGGAGCAGATGAAGCTGAAGGAGACGGCCTACGATTTTGAAAACCAGAAATCCGTAATCCTTCTGATTGGTGTAAACGGTGTGGGCAAGACCACCTCCGTGGGGAAGCTTGCCGGGCAGCTAAAGGATCAGGGAAAGAAGGTTATGGTGGCTGCGGCGGATACCTTCCGTGCGGCGGCAATCGAGCAGCTGACCGAATGGGCCCACCGGGCAGGCGTAAGCATTATTGCACAAAAGGAAGGCTCGGACCCCGCCGCCGTTATATACGATGCAGTGACCGCAGCCAAGGCAAGGGATGTGGATGCCCTTCTTTGTGATACAGCCGGCCGTCTTCATAATAAGAAAAACCTCATGGAGGAGCTTAAGAAGATTGACCGTGTCATTGAGCGGGAGTATCCCGAAGCCTACCGGGAGACACTTGTTGTTCTGGACGGAACGACGGGACAGAATGCACTTGCACAGGCTAAGGAATTCAATGAGGTGGCGGATATTACGGGAATTGTTCTGACAAAGTTAGATGGAACGGCCAAGGGTGGCATTGCGATTGCAATTCAGTCGGAGCTAGGAATTCCGGTAAAATATATCGGTATCGGTGAGAAAATCGATGATCTACAAAAATTCAATGCAGATGATTTTATCAATGCCTTATTCGAGAAAAATGTGGGAATATAGGAAAATAAAATAAACGCATGCACATGGAGGGTAAATATCATGATGACATTAGATAAATTTGAGGAAGCTACGGAAGCCGTCAAAAAAGTAATATTGCGTACCGAACTGGTCTACAGCGATTATTTTTCTGCTGAAACGGGAAATAAGGTATATTTAAAGCCGGAGAATATGCAGTTCACAGGAGCCTACAAGGTGCGGGGAGCCTATTATAAGATAAGCACCATGTCTAAGGAGGAAAGAGAACGCGGTCTGATTACGGCTTCTGCGGGAAATCATGCCCAGGGAGTTGCCTATGCAGCGAAGCTCTACAATGCGAAGGCGATTATTGTCATGCCTTCAACCACACCCCTGATTAAGGTGAATCGTACCAAGAGCTATGGTGCAGAGGTAATTCTGTATGGTAACGTGTATGACGAGTCCTGTCAATATGCCTTAAAGCTGGCAGAGGAAAAGGGCTATACCTTCATTCATCCCTTCAATGATGAGGTGGTGGCTACCGGACAGGGTACCATTGCTATGGAAATCTTCAAGGACCTTCCCACTGTAGATGTGATACTTGTGCCAATCGGCGGAGGCGGTCTGCTCTGCGGTGTGGCAACCCTCGCAAAAATGTTAAATCCCAATATCAAAGTTATCGGAGTCGAGCCTGCGGGTGCAGCCTGTATGAAGGCCTCCCTGAAGGCAGGGCGTGTAGTAACACTTCCCAAGGTGGATACCATCGCAGACGGAACAGCGGTAAAGACGCCGGGAGATGTGGTATTCCCCTATATTCAGAAATATGTGGATGATATCATCACAATTGAGGACCAGGAGCTGATTGTCAATTTCCTTGACATGATAGAAAACCATAAAATGGTGGTGGAGAATTCCGGCTTACTTTCAGTTGCGGCCCTGAAGCATTTAAAATGTAAAAATAAAAAGATTGTATCCGTCCTAAGCGGCGGAAATATGGATATTATAACAGTGTCCTCCATCGTGCAGCATGGCTTGATCCAGAGGGGACGGGTATTTACCGTATCTGTACTTTTACCGGACCGGCCGGGTGAGTTGGTGAATGTTGCGTCAATTATTGCGAAGGCCCAGGGCAATGTAATCCGTCTGGACCATAACCAGTTTGTCAGCATCAACCGTAACAGCGCAGTAGAGCTTACCATTACAATGGAAACCTTCGGACATGAGCATAAGCAGCAGATCGTACAGGCGTTGATTGATCATGGCTATAATCCAAAGCTGTGCACACCGAGCAAGCTGTATTAGTAAGATGCCAAGCGGTTTGTCATAATAGATAGAAAATACTGTAAAATTCGGCGATTTAAACAGCCCTGCCACCATTTACAAAGAATGCGGATACTGATATAATTAAAGTATCTTTATATTCTGCTTGTTTTCAAAGGTTATGGATTTACAGGCTTCCTGTTTACAGGGCTTTCAGATGCTTTTTGCTTACTTTTTCCTTTCATTTTATCCGAATTGATTTTTGATAAGCCTTCCGATTAAGGCTTATCACCGGACTTAACACGTTCAAAGGCTTTTTGGGCTTAGTGTATAGATTAAGAGGATACATAAGTACTGGCTTGGCATAGAGCACAGTTAAATATGGAAGAATACAGACTTAAGTATTGACATTATTTCGAAAATAAGTTAATATTGCTATGAGAACATAAGTTCGTATTTTGGAGGGCGTCTTCATTAAAATTGAAGAAAACACCTTCATGAAAAGGGAGAATTGATATGGCAAAGGATGATAAAATAAGAGCATTGGAATCAGCTCTGGCACAGATTGAAAAGCAATATGGCAAGGGTTCTGTAATGAAGCTTGGCGATACAAATGCCAATATGAATATCGAGACAGTTCCGACCGGCTCCATCAGTCTTGATATAGCCCTGGGACTGGGCGGCGTTCCCAAGGGAAGAATTGTAGAAATATATGGACCCGAGTCCAGCGGTAAAACGACTGTAGCCCTACATATGGTATCTGAGGTTCAAAAAAGGGGCGGTATTGCCGGCTTTATCGATGCGGAGCATGCGCTTGATCCTGTATATGCCAAGAATATTGGTGTAGATATTGACAATTTATATATTTCCCAGCCGGACAACGGAGAGCAGGCACTGGAAATCACTGAAACCATGGTACGTTCAGGAGCTGTGGATATTATTATCGTTGACTCGGTTGCGGCGTTGGTTCCGAAGGCGGAGATTGACGGGGAGATGGGAGATTCTCATGTGGGCTTGCAGGCCAGGCTGATGTCCCAGGCACTTCGAAAATTAACGGCAGTAATCAGCAAATCCAACTGTATCGTAGTATTTATCAACCAGCTTCGTGAAAAGGTTGGAATTATGTTCGGCAATCCTGAGACAACCACAGGTGGACGTGCCTTAAAGTTCTATGCATCCATCCGTCTGGACGTAAGAAGGATAGAAGCCTTAAAGCAGGGCGGAGATGTTGTGGGTAACCGGACCCGTGTGAAGGTGGTAAAGAATAAAATCGCACCCCCCTTTAAGGAGGCGGAATTTGATATTATGTTCGGCAAGGGAATATCACGGGAAGGCGATGTACTTGATCTTGCTGCTGATTCCAGTATCGTAATAAAAAGCGGAGCCTGGTATGCCTACAATGACGCAAAAATCGGACAAGGCAGGGAGAATGCAAAGCAGTTCCTAATCGATAATCCGGAAATATTTGCTGAGATTGAGAATAAGGTCAGAGAAAAATACGCATTGTCCCCTGCCAAGAATTATAATGAAGTGCTCGCATAGAAATATGTTACAGTTCAGCCTGCCGGTTAAACCGTAACGGAAATATTACAATTTCGCATCATAGACAAAGGCTGTCCAGGAAGGAAGCCCCGAACGGCAGAATACGAGGGTCGTAAGCTGCCAGTCCGAATTCTTCCGGACAGCTTTGTTGCTGTCACAAACAAGCAGCTTCCATAGGAGAGAGTGAAGCGAGTACATATTATAGCGCAAGATGCCTACTATGGTAGCTTGCCGCTGCGGTATATTAAAGCATCAAGGAGTGGATACTATGGTTATTACATGTTTAGAAGAATTTGAAAAATCGAAAATCAAGGTAGTAATTGATGGCGCATATACCTTTCATATGAATCAGAAGGAAGTAGACCATTTCCGGTTAAGGGAAGGCCTGGAGATTTCCAAGGAGGACTTAGAAGAAATCCTCTTGGATACTGTCTACCGGCGGGCAAAGCAAAAAGCCCTCTCCATATTGAAATTCATGGACAGGACGGAGCAAGAGCTTAGAGACAAGCTTTCTAATGCGGGCTATACCAATGATATTATCGACCGGACGATTGTATATGTTTCGGAATATGGCTATCTGGACAATGAAAGATATGCATCCTCCTACATCCGTGCAAGGATGAACTCAAAAAGCAGGCTTGCAATTCAGATGGAATTGCTTCAGAAGGGGTTAGAAAAGGATTTAATCGAACGGGCTATGAAGGAGGAATATCAAATCGATGACGAGGACGCACAGACTGAGGATGCAGAGCTGGTTGCCATCCGCAGGGCAGTTGAGAAAAAATCGAGAGCCTCCGGAGAAGATTTGACCCCCGATCAAAAAAAGAAAATAATGGCCTCCCTATACAGGAAGGGTTTTGACATAGCAAAAATCAGGCAGGTAATAATGTGAATGATTGAAAAGCATAATTCACACCATGAGGGAATATTTATAGAAAAACAGCATGGATTTATGGTATTATGCACCTTTTTTAAGTAATTTATCCTTGCCTTTTTACATTAAATATAATACAATTATACTCGGCAGAGAATTGATTTATATATAACAATAGAAAAATGGAGGGCTGAAAATGAGCAGTACAGCACAACTGTCAGCAAGAGAAAGAATTACTTCTTTGCTTGACGACAATAGTTTTGTTGAAGTCGGCGCTTTCGTTACAAAAAGAAGTACAGACTTTAATCTTCAGCAGAAGGAAGCACCTGCTGATGGCGTAATCACCGGTTATGGTTTAATTGATGGAAATCTTGTTTATGTATATAGTCAGGATGCATCTTCCATTGGCGGGTCGGTCGGTGAGATGCATGCAAAAAAAATAACAAACATTTATGATTTGGCACTTAAAGTAGGAGCCCCTGTGATCGGTTTGATTGACTCAACCGGACTTAGACTTCAGGAGGCAACCGATGCCTTGAACGGCTTTGGAGAGATTTACGTAAAGCAGACATTAGCTTCCGGTATTATCCCTCAGATTACCGCCATCTTCGGAAATTGTGGCGGCGGCTTAGCTGCACTGGCTTCTTTAAGTGACTTTTCTTTTATGGAGGGAAAACAGGCCAGATTGTTTGTTAACTCTCCGAATGCCCTGGCCGGAAGCAGCAAGGACAAGCTGGATACATCAAAGGCAGCTTATCAGGCGAAAACAGGTCTGGTGGATTATGTTGGAGAAACCGAAGAAGCCGTAATTGAGAAAATCCGTGATTTGATAACAATTTTACCCTCCAATAATGAAGACGATGCATCCTATGATGAATGTGACGATGATTTAAACCGTCTGCTCCCTGATTTTGCAGGTGAAGCAGGTAATTCGGTAAAGGCTCTGTCGGATCTGTCCGACAATCACTTTTTCTTTGAGCTTAAGCCGGATTATGCAAGGGAAATGGTTACCGGATTTATCCGCTTAAATGGTGTTACGGTTGGTGCTGTGGCAAACCGCACTGAGATCACCGATGAAGCGGGAAAGGTTACCGATAAATTTGATGGTACATTGACAGCAGCCGGAGCAGAAAAAGCAGCAGATTTTGTTACATTCTGTGACGCTTTTAATATTCCGGTGCTAACACTGACGAATGTTAACGGATATAAGGCAACCGTAGAGGAAGAGAAAACAATTGCGAAGGCCAGTGCCAAATTAATTTATGCATTTGCCAATGCAACGGTACCCAAGGTGAATTTCATCGTAGGCAAGGCTTTTGGAACAGCCTATCTTGCCATGAATTCAAAGCATATCGGGGCAGATTTGGTATTTGCGCTTCCTACCGCCCAGATCGGTACCATGGAGCCTTCCCTTGCCGCCCAGATTATTTATGATGGGGAAGCGGCAGAGGTTGTGAAAGAAAAAGCAGCGGAATATGCAGAGCTTCAGTCAAGTGCGCATGCGGCTGCAAAACGTGGATATGTTGACAGCATCATTGAAGCGGAAGCTGTCCGCAAGCATGCAGTCTATTCCTTCGAGATGCTTTTCACAAAGAGAGAAAACCGCCCTGCAAAAAAGCATGGCTCTATATAGAATGAGGTGAGACGATGGATATATTGGAAAAGGGAGCAATCAGTAAAGCCGCAGTTCTATCTGATACGGGCAGTTTTATCAATATAAATACCTTATTTGGCGTGGTTGTTGTTCTGGCAGTGCTTTTGCTGATCGTACTGGTCTATCTGGCAAGCATCATGTCTTATCTGAAGAATAACACAGCGTCAAAAACAGAAAATAACAGCCCTGTTAATAATGCGGCCGTTCAGATTGCCAGCAATGAACAGGTTGAGCTGTCAGGGGACAGTGAACTGGTGGCAGTGATTACAGCTGCGATTTATGCATCCATGGGAGACAGCGCACCGGCAGACGGCCTGGTGGTACGTTCTATCCGAAGAGCAAGGTAATTGTGAAGTGAATAGCTGATTATGCTATCAAAGAATAGAGTAAGGCACTACTTAGATGCCCAAGAACAAGGAGGATTTCAAAATGAAATATTATACAATTACAGTGAATGGAAATACCTATAATGTAACAGTTCAGGAAGGAATTGTAGCACCCGCTCCGGCTCCGGTTTATGCAGCAGCACCCGTACCCGTGGCTGCCCCTGCTCCGGTTGCAGCACCGGCAGCTCCCGCAGCAGCACCCACTCCGGCACCCGCAGCAGCAGGAGGAACAGCAGGAAGTGTTAAGGTAAGCGCTCCCATGCCCGGAAAGATTCTTGCCATCAAGGCTTCTGTTGGCCAGGCGGTGAAAAAGGGCCAGGTGCTGATGATTCTGGAAGCAATGAAGATGGAAAATGAAATTGTATCACCACAGGATGGTACGGTAGCAAGCATTAATGCTACCTCCGGTCAGTCGGTGGAGGCAGGTACTTTACTGGCAACCTTAAACTAATATAGATGAACAGGAGGTAGAGTAATGACTGAACAAGTTAAAAAACCGGTTAAAATAACCGAAACGATATTACGTGATGCTCACCAATCCCTGATTGCTACAAGAATGACAACGGATCAGATGCTTCCCATTCTTGAAACCATGGATAAGGTAGGCTATCATGCAGTGGAATGCTGGGGCGGCGCAACCTTTGATGCATCCCTGCGTTTCTTGAAGGAAGACCCGTGGGAAAGACTTCGCAAAATCAGAAAAGGCTTTAAGAATACGAAGCTGCAGATGCTGTTTCGCGGACAGAACATTCTCGGATACCGTCATTATGCAGATGATGTAGTAGAGTATTTTGTGCAGAAATCGATTGCCAACGGTATCGACATTATCCGTATTTTCGATGCCTTGAACGATATCCGCAATCTGGAATGTGCAGTTAAGGCTACCAATAAGGAGAAGGGACATGCGCAGATCGCAATTTCCTATACTTTAGGCGATGCCTATACTACGGATTACTATGTAAAGATGGCGAAAAGAATCGAGGAGCTTGGCGCATCCTCCATCTGTATTAAGGATATGGCAGGTCTGCTGGTACCTTACGAAGCTACCGTATTGGTAAGCGCGTTGAAGGAGGCTGTAAGCATTCCCATTGATCTTCATACCCATTATACCAGCGGTGTTGCAGGAATGACCTATATGAAGGCGATTGAGGCAGGCTGTGATATCATTGATACGGCAATGTCACCGTTTGCTATGGGCACAAGCCAGCCGGCTACTGAGGTAATGGTTGAGACCTTTAAGGGAACGCCCTATGACACTGGCTATGACCAGAATATTTTAGCTGAAATTGCTGACTATTTCAGGCCAATCCGTGATAAGGCTTTGGATTCCGGTTTATTAAATCCAAAGGTCATGGGCGTAGATATCAAGACACTTTTGTATCAGGTACCCGGCGGTATGTTATCCAATCTTGTTTCCCAATTAAAGGAGGCAAAGCAGGAGGATAAGTATTATGAGGTATTAAAGGAGGTCCCCAGAGTTCGTAAGGATTTCGGTGAGCCGCCGCTTGTTACTCCTTCCAGCCAGATTGTAGGTACACAGGCTGTACTTAATGTAATCGGCGGAGAGCGTTATAAGATGGTAACCAAGGAAACAAAGGCTCTGCTTGCCGGTGAATACGGCCAGACAGTAAAGCCCTTTAATCCAGAGGTTCAAAAGAAGGTAAACGGAGATAAAAAACCGATTACCTGCCGTCCGGCAGATTTAATTGAACCGGAGCTTCACAAGATAGAAGCAGAAATTGCAGAATGGAAGCAGCAGGATGAGGATATACTATCCTATGCATTATTCCCTCAGGTTGCTATGGATTTCTTCAAATACCGCCAGGCACAGCAGACGGGAATTGATGTAACCGCTGCAGATAAGGCAAATAAGGCTTATCCTGTATAATCAGGAATATATCATAACTATTTAAACAAGAAAAAATTCTTTCTTCCTATAGAAAGGTACGAGGTTAATAGTAGCTTCGTACCTTTTTCCATTGTCAACGATTTTAATACGAGGGGATTCCTTTTTCACATGGAGGATGAGTAGAAATGAAAAGGAAATATGTTTACAGGCTTTCAAGTATGGCAATATTATTGCTGGGGATATTTCTTTTAAATGGGTGCGGCAATAAAAGCGAACAAACGGTCAATTCGGCAAAGGCCACCCAATCCGCAGTAAATAGCACCCCGACACAGGGGGAAGCTACCCCCGGGGTTACATTGGAGCCGGACAAGGTAGAGCAGCTGGAGCCGATCGTCTGGTCCGCCGATCTTACACAGGACGGAATAAATGAGAAGATCTCGGTGGATTTAACCTATGTTATCAACTATCCGGAAACCGGTGAAGAGAAGACGGTATCGGTGTATTCCGGAGCCACGGGAGACGAGATCTGGACGGGGCATGCGGATACAGTTCATCCGGGATGGAATGGTATCTATATATATAACGATGGCAGCCATGATTATCTGATTTTATGGAAGCCGATGATGTACCAGGGGATAGCAAGCTATAACATACAGGCTTTTTCTCTGACGGAAGAGGGCGAAAGCCAGGATCTTTTTAACGAAAGCCTCGAATTTGATATGAACCGTCCCGAGGAATGTGATACACAGGCTATATCTGCCTATGTTGATAAAGTAAACGGCTATCTTAAGAACAGCTATGTACTTGTGGATACGGATAATGGAACACCGGTATACAGTACAAAGGACAATAAGCGGAAGCATCTTTATGATGCTTCGGATATACTGGAAGAAATAGAAGCACTGAAGGAAAACAGCAAGGATGAATAAAAATTAATGCAAGTTCCTACGAATTAGGACAGGAGTGTGACCAGAGTGAAAAGGAAAATTATATTGATACTTACCATAGTGTCATCTGTAATTACCTTGTTTTTTACAGGGCTTTGCCTTTGGATTTTAATCTATATACAGCATCGGTTAGGCGCTGGCATTACAACGGACGGAATGAATATCATCGGAGAAGCGGATGGTCCGGTGAGTATTCTGGTAGATCATTCATTTTCTTTATATTATTTAATATTCGTTCCTTTTGCCATAGCACTTGCAGGGGCAGTATATTTGATGGCAACCAAAAAATCAAGGAAAGATTAGGCGATACAGTTTAGCCGATAGCTGAACTAGAACGATTAGGCTCATAATCGTGCAATAAAAAACTTGACAATTGTATTTAAATCAAGTATACTACCACCTGTAAAGAAAATTACTTTACAGGTGGTGAGCTTTTATGGGGCATAGTGATGTACAGCTTGAGAAGCTGGAGGAAATTGTTCAGCAATCGATTCTGTATGACTTTTACGGTGAATTATTAAGCGAACATAAGAGACAGATATTTGAGGATTATGTATTAAATGATTTATCCCTAAGTGAGATCGCGGAGGTACAGGGCATCAGCAGGCAGGGTGTTCATGACCTTGTGAGGCGATGCACCCAGGAATTAAAGGAATATGAAGAAAAACTTTCTCTCGTTCGTAAATTCCAGTCCATTAAGGATAAAGTAAATCAGATCAAGCTCATTGTTTCAGATACGGAAAATACAGGTGATTTATCAAATATAAGCAGCATAACAGTCTTGGCAGATGATATTTTAAAGGAGTTGTAGGTTATGGCATTTGAAAATTTGTCCGATAAACTTCAGAATATATTTAAAAGCTTAAAAGGGAAGGGAAGACTTTCCGAAGCAGATGTAAAAACCGCTTTAAAGGAAGTTAAGATGGCTCTTTTAGAGGCAGACGTTAATTTTAAGGTGGTTAAAAATTTTGTTAATACCGTTCAGGAACGGGCGGTAGGTCAGGATGTATTGAACAGCCTGACACCGGGCCAGATGGTTATTAAGATTGTGAATGAAGAGATGGTAAAGCTCCTGGGAGAGACTACGGTTGAGCTTGAGTTAAGGCCATCCAATGAAATTACAGTGC
Source organism: Bacillota bacterium (assembly GCA_023407175.1). The sequence goes on along the minus strand of JAEYMU010000043.1, from coordinate 78,295 downwards.
TGATGATGTGCGGTCTTCAGGGTGCAGGTAAGACGACAACAGTAGCAAAGCTTGCCGGAAAGCTAAAATCCAAGGGCAGGAAGCCTTTGCTGGTGGCCTGTGATATTTACCGTCCGGCAGCGATTGATCAGCTGCAGATTAACGGTGAGAAGCAGGGTGTCAGCGTATTCTCAATGGGAGATAAGCATAAGCCTGTTAATATTGCAAAGGCGGCGATGGAGCATGCTGCGAAGAACGGTTATAATGTTGTAATTTTGGATACCGCCGGACGGCTTCATATTGATGAGGCCATGATGGAGGAGCTGAAGGAGATTAAGGCCAATATTACCGTTCATCAGACGGTATTAGTTGTGGATGCAATGACCGGACAGGATGCGGTGAATGTATCCGAGATGTTCAATGAGAAATTAGGGATTGACGGTGTTATCCTGACGAAATTAGATGGTGATACCAGGGGCGGTGCTGCACTTTCCATTCGTGCGGTAACCGGACGTCCGATTTTATATATCGGTATGGGCGAGAAGCTGTCCGATCTGGAACAGTTTTATCCTGACCGTATGGCCTCCCGAATTCTTGGAATGGGAGATATCCTGACCTTAATTGATAAAGCACAGGCTGAATTTGATGAAAACAAGGCAAAAGAGCTGGAGAAGAAGATCAAGAAGGCCGACTTTGACTTTAACGACTGGCTGGAGCAAATGCAGCAGGTAAAGAAAATGGGCGGGATTACTGATTTACTGGGGATGATACCCGGTATGGGAAAGCAGCTTAAGGGCGTAGATATTGATGAAAACGCACTTTCAAAGCCGGAAGCAATTATTAAATCCATGACAAAGGCAGAAAGGGCCAATCCGGATTTATTGAATCTGTCACGCAAGAAGCGTATTGCGGCAGGCGCCGGAGTGGATATCGGCGAGGTAAATGCTCTGGTGAAGCAGCTGGAGCAGACGAAGAAAATGATGAAGCAATTCTCCGGAATGATGGGGAAGGGCGGCAAGGGCAATCGGTTTAAGATGCCCTTTGGATTTTAAACAGTCATTGTATGCTATCAAGGGCAGGAAACAGGTGATAAATCCTGGGGCTTTGCCACAGGAGAAAGCCAGGCCTTTGATACATTTACAATATTATGGTGGTAACACCTGCATTTTAAATATTTTAAGGAGGTGAAAGAGGTGGCAGTAAAGATTAGATTAAAGAGGATGGGTCAGAAGAAGGCTCCTTTCTATAGAATCATCGTATCTGATTCCAGAACACCCAGAGATGGCAGATTTATCGAGGAAATCGGTACCTATGATCCCACACAGGACCCCAGCGCTTTCAACGTAAATGAGGAAGCTGCTAAGAAGTGGTTAGCAAACGGAGCTCAGCCGACAGATACTGTAGGCAAGATTTTCAAACTTGCCGGTATTCTATAATTAGCATCGGATGGAGGTATGTTATGAAGGAATTAGTCGAAGTAATCGCTAAGTCACTCGTGGATCATCCCGATGAGGTTGTAGTTACGGAAAAAGAAACCGAAAAAGCAATTGTTGTGGAATTGAAGGTCGCTTCTGAAGATATGGGAAAAGTAATCGGCAAGCAAGGCCGTATTGCTAAGTCCATTCGTACCGTAGTAAAGGCAGCCGCAACAAAGGATGACAAAAAGGTAGTAGTTGAGATTCTGCAGTAATTAATATAGTATTGCATAAATGCCGCTTGATTTCAGTGCCGGACATTTACGCAAGACTGTATTGGAGTCCAATTGCATTTTTCCTGGGCTTTAATCAAAGAAGCTGTCCGGTATGTCGATGGATTTTTATGACATAGCAGGTCAGCTTCTTTTGTAAAGCGCCTCTAAACCAAATTGATACAGTAACACTCATGCCCCTTTGGGTATATTGGCCTGCATGTTCTTTGCGGGACTATTCCTGCCGGAAGGAAGAAAAGAGGGAATACAGCTATGGAAAAGCATCTAAGAGTAGGCGTCATATCATCGACACATGGAATCAAGGGAGAAGTTAAGGTGTTTCCCACAACGGATGATCCGAAGCGTTTTCAGGAGCTTAAGCAGGTTTATCTTGATACTGGCAAGGAATTGCTGCCCCTGGAGATTGAGGGTGTAAAATTTTTTAAACAAATGGTAATACTGAAATTTAAGGGTATTGACAATATCAATGAGATTGAGAAATACCGTGGCAAGGATTTGCTGATAACCAGAGAAAATGCCGTAAAGCTTGATAAGGATGAATATTTTATCTTTGATCTGATTGATTCCGAGGTGTTTACCGATGAAGGGGAAAGATTGGGAATTCTTACAGAAATTATGACCACAGGTGCTAACGATGTATATGTGGTTTTAACAGAGGAGGGGAAGGAAATTCTGATACCCTCTATTCCGGAATGTATTCTGGAGGTTGATGTTGAGAATAAGAAGATAAAGGTTCATCTGCTGAAGGGCTTGCGTTAATATAATAAATGCAGGTAACTGTTCAGAGCCAAACTCGAAAACACTGCGTGTTTCCTCGTTGTGGCGTATCCGCCAAATAAATTCATACAAAAATATGCCTGTGAATGCAAGCATTCACTGCATATTCTTGATGAATTTGCTTGGCTCTGAACAGTTACAAATGCAGAATATTTGAGTAGAATGGAGATTTCTATGAATTTTCATGTACTGACGCTTTTTCCCGAAATGATACAGCAGGGACTTGCTACCAGCATCACGGGAAGAGCAATCGATAAAGGGCTGATCTCTCTAAATACTGTGAATATAAGGGAGTTCAGTGAGGATAAGCATAATCGTGTAGATGACTACCCTTACGGCGGCGGAGCCGGAATGGTCATTCAGGCGGAGCCGGTATTTAAGGCCTATGGGTTTTTGGCCAATCATATTAAAATGTCAAGGGAGACCGCAGACGATTACAGGAAACCGCGCGTTATCTATGTAACTCCTCAGGGAAGCATCTTTAACCAGGGAATGGCAGAGGAATTATCGGGTGAAGAGGACCTGATTTTTCTGTGCGGACATTATGAGGGAATTGATGAAAGAGTTCTGGAGATGATTGTGACCGACCATATCTCAATCGGTGATTATGTACTTACCGGCGGGGAATTGCCGGCGATGGTCATGATTGATGCAATTTCAAGGCTGATTCCAGGGGTATTGAATAATGAAACCTCCTCCGAATTTGAATCCCTGCAGGATAATCTTCTGGAATATCCCCAATATACGAGGCCAGAGGTATTTATGGGAAAGAAAGTCCCGGAGGTGCTTTTGACCGGACATCATGCCAACATCGATGCCTGGAGAAGGGAGCAGTCCATTCTGCGTACGCTGGAGCGGCGGCCTGACCTGCTGGAGAAGGCCGATTTGACCGAGAGTGAACGGGAGCTGTTGACGCGTCTAATTTTCCAGAAAAATTATGACATATATTAAAAAACGCTTGCATTTACTGACAGTTTATGCTAGAGTAATTTGATGTGAGATGGGATGGTCCTCTGATGCATGGTAAAAACCAATTCGTGTTAAGAACATCTAAATATGATAGGAGGTCACAAAATGAACGAAATTATTAAGAGCATTGAAGCTGCACAGCTGAAGGAAAAGGTTGCAGATTTCAACGTAGGCGATACCGTACAGGTATATGCAAAGGTAAAAGAAGGTAATCGTGAGAGATTACAGGTTTTTGAAGGAACTGTTCTGAAGAGACAGAATGGCGGAGCAAGAGAAACCTTTACCGTCAGAAAGACGTCCAATGGTATCGGTGTAGAGAAAACCTGGCCGCTTCATAGCCCCAGCATCGACAAGATCGAGGTTGTAAGATATGGTAAGGCAAGAAAAGCAAAGCTTTTCTATTTACGCGGTAGAGTAGGTAAGAAGGCTAAGGTAAAAGAGTCAATCAGATAATACAGCGAAGGGACAATACTTATGAGATTGTCCCTTTTTTATCATGTACAATTCCGGTCAGGAGGGCGCCAGCAATGGAATACGATTTTGATAAGGAAAGCAAACGTCCGTTGGTTAAAAAAATACTGATTGAAGCCGCAATCTGGATCATTGAGATTGCTGCAGTGATATTTGCGGCCTATTTTATCATCTATTATGCACTGGAAAAGACAAGCATGATTGGCATATCCATGGAAACCACCCTTCAGGATGGGGATTCGATCATTATTAATAAATTTTCTTACCGGTTTTCCGAGCCGAAGCGGTTTGATGTCATCGTATTCAAACAAAGCGGCAATGAGCACAGCTATTATAATATCAAGCGTATCATCGGTCTGCCCGGCGAGACTATCCAGATAAAGGACGGGCAAATTTATATCAATGATACGGTGCTTGAGGATATTGTAAATGTGGATGAAATGAACAACTATGGCCTTGCTGAGGAGCCTATCCAGCTGGAGGAGAATGAATATTTTGTACTCGGTGATAATCGAAACAATAGTGAAGACAGCCGTTTTGCAAGTGTCGGAACAATAAGCAGGAATGAAATCATCGGGAAAGCCTTTATCCGGCTAAATCCGTTTAATTTTGTCAATAAATTGAATTTGAAACTGGAAACGGAGAAGGAAGAATAATATAAGGATTGTTGTGTTTCCGGATATGTACTAAGCAGAATGGAGAGTTTTTTATGAATTATCAATGGTATCCCGGTCATATGGCCAAGGCGAAGCGTATGATGCAGGAGGACATGAAGCTGATTGATGTTGTGATTGAGCTGGTGGATGCACGTATCCCCTATTCCAGTAAAAATCCCGACGTAGAGGTCCTGGCGAATAATAAATCAAGAGTCATTCTGCTGAATAAAAGTGATATGGCTGATCAGCGCTATAATATGGCCTGGAAGGAATATTTTGAGGCAAAAGGGTACTATGCGGCACTGGTCAATTCAAAAACCGGTATCGGAGTAAAACCGGTTCAGGAGCTGGTCAATAAGGCCTGTGAAGCAAAGCTTGAGCGGGACAGAAGAAGAGGTATCCTAAACCGTCCGGTAAGGGCAATGATTGTCGGAATTCCCAATGTGGGCAAATCCACCTTTATCAACAGCTTTGTTGGCAAAGCGACCACAAAGACGGGAAATAAGCCCGGAGTAACAAAGGGTAAGCAATGGATTCGTCTGAACAAGAATACGGAATTACTGGATACACCGGGAATACTCTGGCCCAAATTTGAGGACCAGTCAGTTGGGTTAAAGCTTGCCCTCATCGGCTCCATCAATGATAATATCATCCAGACCACCGATTTGGCTCTGGAATTGATACTTATTCTTAACAAGCATTATCCTGAGGTTCTGATGAACCGATATAATATAGAAGAAATAAGTGTGCAGGATAATCTGAAAGGAGCGGCAGAGCTTCTTGAAAGGATTGCCATAAAGCGGGCATGCCTTAGGAAGGGCGGAGAGGCGGATATAGAACGCGCAGCTATATTTGTAATTGATGATTTTCGCAGTACAAAGCTGGGCAATATTACGCTGGAGTTCCCTTCTGTGGCAGAATAAATCCTATGGATGAATTACGATAAGCATAAGCGGTAGCTTAATGGACGGAAAGGATGAAATCCCATGTCGGACGAGAAATTAAGGGAGGCTGTCCCAAAGAAAATAGCGAAGATCAAGCTGGAATTCATGCAGGCTAAGGAGGCAGAGCTTCCCGAGCTGCTCAAGGAATATGAGCTGGATGAACGAAGCGGAGTGGTGACGATCTGCAATCAATACCGCAGCAGGCTGTTGGCCGAACAAAAGGAGCTTGAGCGGCTGGAGGTCATGATGGAATATGAGAGAAAATATGCGGATTACCAGGCTATCTGCGGGATCGATGAGGTGGGACGGGGACCCTTTGCCGGGCCGGTCATCGCCTGCGCAGTAATCCTTCCTAAGGACTGCAAGATAAGGTATATCAATGATTCCAAGCAGCTTACGGAAAAGAAGCGGGAGGAATTATATGATGAAATCATTTCCCAGGCAGTGGACTATGGAATCGGCAGTGTACCCCCGGATCAGATTGATGAGATGAATATTCTTCAGGCAACCTATGAAGCTATGAGAAAGGCAATCGGTAATCTGAAGGTAAAGCCTGATCTGCTGTTAAATGACGCTGTTACCATACCCGGAGTAGATATCCGGCAGGTTCCCATCATCAAGGGAGATGCAAAAAGCATATCCATTGCCGCGGCAAGCATCGTAGCCAAGGTAACCAGGGATCGGCTGATGGTTGCCTATGATAAGGTGTTTTCCGGTTATGATTTTGCAAGCAATAAGGGCTATGGCTCACCCAGGCATATTGAAGCGATTCAGAAGCTGGGATTGACACCGATCCATCGAAGAAGCTTCGTAAAGAATTTTGTTTTAACGAATTAATCCAAACAGGGGCATACATATCAGGAGGTCTTTTATGGAGCATCCAGGTAATAACAATCAGAAGCCAAGAACAGCGGTTGCCATCGCCTATGAGCCGCAGGAGGAAGCGCCGAAGGTAATTGCCTCCGGTAAAGGCTATCTTGCGGACAAAATCGTTGAAAGAGCCAAGGAAGCAGAAATACCGGTTCATAAGGACAGTAAGCTGGCGGATACCTTATCAAAACTGGAGATTGGTGAGATGATTCCTCCTGAATTATATGATGTGGTTGCTGAAATCCTGGTGTTTGTAGATAAAATGGACCGGATTAAGGGCAAGATTGATCAACCAGACGTGATATAATGTACACGAAAGGACGTAGTTAGTCCTTGAGTTCCTAATCTACATAAATATATGATATAATGTCGTCAGACATTATATCAGCGCCGAACGAAGTGAGTGCGCATCCAAAAGCGAACGCAGTTCGCTTGGCACGAAGTGCCATATCATGAACATGCTTTTGTTCATGATATAATGTTTTCAAGGTTATATTCTCAAGGAGTTCCATGAACAAAAGAGCTGTTGGTGCACAATTTGAGCAGGAGGCGGCGGATTACCTTAGAAAAAACGGATACCGGATTTTGGACCGGAATTTTCGCTGCAAAACAGGAGAGATTGATCTGGTTGCAAGGGCAGAGGGCTATCTCTGCTTTATTGAGGTCAAATACCGCTCCGGGATTTCGATGGGTTACCCCTCCGAAGCAATTAATCCGAATAAAATCAGAAAAATAACCCGAACGGCTGAATTTTATATGCTGCTGCATAAAATACCGCAGAACACGCCCTGCCGTTTTGACGCGGTGCTTATTCTGGACCGTGAGATAACCCTGATTAAGAATGCCTTTGACGGTATTCTGTAATTGGCACAGCAGGCCGGTATTACGGCGGATATCGTATATCCCTGTGATTGTTACATATGATAGATATAAGTGATTATGCTTTCCAAAGAAAGGCCAACCCTATGAAATTTGAGAACAGCGATGCTGCACAGATAGATTTTACAAAAGAGGTTCCCTATATAACATTTCCTGTATTGTCGGAAGTGCCCTATATCCGCCATGGATTTTCTACCCGTTTGGGCGGAGTCAGCAGCGGTGTGTTTGCCACTATGAATTTTGGGGTGGATTCCAGTCCGGATCAGGATACTCAGGACAATATTGTGGAAAACTATAAAAGGATTATGGAAAGCATGGGAGTCGATGTAAACAGCATTGTTATCTCCAGGCAGGTACATAAGACAAACATTCGCAGAGTGACGGAGGAGGACCGTGGAAAGGGACTTTTTGTTCCGGCGGATTATGAGGAGATTGACGGATTGATTACAGACCGGCCCGGGCTGGTACTGGTTACCAAATATGCGGACTGTGTTCCCTTATATTTTGTTGATCTAAGGAAAAAAGCAATTGGGCTGACCCATTCGGGGTGGCGCGGTACGGTAGCAAAGATTGGCAGGATTACAGTGGAGGAAATGGCAAGAAGCTTTGACAGTGATCCGGAGGGTATTCTTGCGGTCGTTGGCCCCTCCATCTGTCAGGCCTGCTATGAAATTGGAGAAGAGGTTGCAAGGGAATTCAAAAGCGCCTTTCCCTCCGATTGGAAGGACATCCTGATAGAAAAGGATTGCGGGAAATACCAATGTGATTTGTGGGCTGCAAACCGCATCGTGTTGTCAGAAGCCGGCCTGCGCCCGGAGAATATCCATATCAGTGGAGTATGCACCTGCTGCAACAGCGATTTGTTATTTTCTCACCGCAAAATGGGCGGAAAGCGGGGAAGTCTGGCCGCTTTCTTAAGTCTGGAAATTTAGAGAGCTTCGATGCATTACGGCAAAGGAGTAAAATTGATCTTTGCATGGATGAGTGACATGGAAAGTGCTTTACAAACCAAAATGCGTATTGTACAATCAGATGGAAAGTCCTTCATTGACTCAATATATAAAAATAATTTTGGAAATACCAGGATTATGATAAAATTTGGAGGTTATAAATGAGCAGACCGATTGTAGCCATTGTTGGCAGGCCGAATGTGGGAAAATCAACCCTCTTTAATGCATTGGCCGGGGAACGGATTTCCATAGTAAAGGATCATCCCGGCGTTACCAGAGACCGCATTTATGCCGATGTTACATGGCTGAACACACAATTTACTATGATAGATACCGGCGGTATTGAGCCGGACAGCAGGGATGAAATGCTTTCCTATATGAGGGAGCAGGCACAGATTGCAATTGATACGGCGGATGTAATCATATTTCTTGTGGATGTACGCCAGGGCCTTGTGGACGCAGATTCCAAGGTCGCTGATTTGCTGCGGCGCTCCGGAAAGCCCGTAGTTCTGGTTGTAAATAAGGTAGACAATTTTGAGAAGTTGATGCCGGAGGTATACGAATTCTATAACCTTGGTATCGGCGATCCCTGCCCGGTTTCAGCTTCGGGCAAGCTTGGCTTCGGGGATATGCTGGATGAGGTTGTAAAGTATTTTAATAAGGGAAATACTGAGGAGGCTATGGATGAACGTCCTCGTATTGCGATTGTGGGCAAGCCCAATGTGGGCAAATCCTCTATTGTAAATAAGCTGGTCGGTGAAAAACGGGTAATTGTATCAAGTATTGCCGGGACCACAAGGGATGCCATCGATACGCCCATCCGCCGTAACGGAAAGGATTATGTTCTGATCGATACGGCCGGGCTGCGAAGAAAGAGCAAGATCAAGGAAGAGCTGGAGCGTTTTAGTATCATACGGACGGTAACTGCCGTGGAGCGTGCTGATGTGGTGGTAATCGTTATTGATGCAACAGAGGGTGTTACCGAGCAGGATGCTAAGATTGCAGGTATTGCCCATGACAGGGGCAAGGGAATGATTATTGCCGTGAATAAATGGGACCTGATTGAGAAGAATAATAAAACAGTCAAGGAATATACAAATGATATCAAGGAGATACTGTCCTTCATGCCATATGCCCAGATATTATTCCTGTCGGCCGAGACCGGACAGCGGCTCCATAAGCTGTTTGAAACAATAGAAATAGTCATTCAAAATCAAAATCTTCGGATTGCAACCGGCGTATTGAACGAAATTCTGATGGAAGCGGTAGCCCTGCAGCAGCCGCCCTCAGATAAGGGAAAACGCCTGAAGCTGTACTATATCACCCAGGTTTCCGTAAAACCGCCGACCTTTGTCATCTTTGTGAATGACAAGGAACTGATGCATTTTTCCTACACCCGCTATATCGAGAATAAAGTACGTGAAGCCTTTGGATTTTCAGGAACTTCATTAAAATTTATCATCAGGGAACGAAAGGAGAACGCATAAATGATTCCCAGAATTATACTCTGCCTGCTGTTTGGATATATCTTTGGGTGTTTTTCAACCGGTTATTTTATCGGAAAGATAAATAGGGTGGATATCCGTAACTATGGAAGCGGTAATATTGGAACCACCAATGCGCTGCGTACCCTGGGGGCTAAGGCAGGAGCGGTTACCCTGGTGGGAGACGCATTAAAGGCTGTCATACCGATTCTTTTGGTAAGGCTGGTTTTCTTTCAAGCCTATGATTATGCCCAATTGCTGGCCTTATATACGGGCCTTGGCGCAGTAGCCGGCCATAACTTTCCTGTCTGGCTTAAATTTAAGGGAGGAAAGGGAATTGCGGCAACCGGCGGTGCGTTGGCGGCCTTTGACCCGCTGATTATTCCGGTGGGCCTGCCCTTATTTGTTCTGATCGTGGCCATTACCAGATATGTATCCCTCGGTTCCTTATTTGTTGCAATATTATTCCCAATTTGGATTTCATTCAGGCACCCGGGTAATCTACATATGCTGATTGTGTCATTAGTTTTTATGGCATTGGCATTTTTCAAGCATCGGTCGAATATTAAACGCTTGTTAAACGGTACCGAGAATAAAATAGGACAGAGAGTAAAGCTAGAGAACAAATAAAATTGCAACAGAATTAGGAGGAGCTTATGAGGAAAATTGGTATATTAGGAGCAGGAACCTGGGGCTGTGCACTGGCAATTTTACTTGCCGGTAAGGGAGAAGATGTAACCGTATGGACAAAAATTGAAAATGAAGCGAAAATGCTGGAAAGCAACCGCAAGAATTTGAAGAACCTTCCGGGGGCGGAGCTTTCGGAGGAGATAAAGATAACGCTTAATCTGGAGGAAGCCTGCGAGGACAAGGATTTGATTGTCATGGCGGTTGCCTCGCCCTATATCAGGTCAACAGCTAATCTGGCAAAGCCTTATATCAAGGATGGGCAGATTATTGTTAATGTATCCAAGGGAATTGAGGATGGGACCTTATATACCCTATCACAGGTTCTAAAGGAGGAGCTGCCCCAGGCGAATATCGCAGTGCTTTCGGGACCCAGTCACGCGGAAGAAGTAAGTCGGGGGGTGCCTACTACAATTGTAGTGGGAGCCGAAACCAAGGAAATCGCCAAGTTTATCCAGGATATATTTATGACAGAGCTGTTTCGTGTATACACGAGCCCTGATATTATGGGAATTGAACTGGGCGGTTCACTGAAAAATGTCATTGCCCTGGCTGCCGGTATTGTGGATGGTCTTGGCTATGGTGATAATACAAAAGCAGCATTAATGACCAGAGGAATGGCCGAAATCAGCCGGTTGGGCATAAAAATGGGCGGAAAGATGGAAACCTTCTCCGGTTTGTCCGGTTTTGGCGACCTGTTTGTGACCTGCACCAGCAAGCACAGCCGTAACTGGAATGCCGGTAATCTGATCGGACAGGGTAAGACCATGGAGGAGGCCATGAAGCAGGTAAATCAGGTTGTGGAAGGCGTTAATTCTGCCAAAGCTGCCCTGGAGCTTGCAAGGCTGAATGAAGTGGAGATGCCGATTGTTGAGCAGATCAATCTGGTTTTATTTGAGGGAAAGACGGCCAATGAGGCTTTGACAGACCTGCTTGGCAGAGACAGAAGAAAAGAATATAGAGCCCTGGAGTGGGAATAGTGAGTATAAAAAGAGGACATGATCATTCATGTCCTCCTTTTCTGGAATGAGAGCAGCGAATAACGGTGATACATAGGCTATAAATAGAAAGTGTGTGGTGAAGAAGTATGTTAGAAAAGATTAAAAACATTGTCAAAGAGGCGGGACAAATTATGCTAAGCGCCCATCATATCAGGGACGGGATAGAGAGTAAGCAGGGCAGGGCTAATTTTGTGACGAAGTATGATGTGGAGGTTCAGAATTTCCTGTACCAGGAGCTTGGGAAGGTATTGCCCGATGCAGGATTTATCGGAGAAGAGGATAAAAGCAGGACAGAATCAAATGCCGAATATTGCTTTATTATAGACCCGATTGACGGTACAACGAACTTTATTTTTGATTACCGTCACAGTGCGATCTCCGTCGGTTTATTATATCAGGGAGAGATTATTCTGGGTGTGGTTTATAATCCGTACCTGAATGAATTATTTTATGCCGAGAAGGGGAAGGGAGCATACTTGAACGGGCGCAGGCTTATCGTATCGGGCCTTTCCATCAGCGAGGGGATTGCCGCCATTGGAACCTGCCCATATAACAGGGAAAAGGCGGAGGAAACCTTCCGGCTTGCCAGAAAGCTTTATGATATTGCCCTGGATATCAGAAGGAGCGGCTCCGCCGCACTTGATATCTGTTATGTAGCGGCTAACCGCTATGCAATTTATTTTGAATTAATCCTGTCTCCATGGGATTATGCGGGTGCCTCCCTGATTCTTAAGGAGGCGGGAGGCTGTATCAGCACCATGGATCGTGGAGAACTGCCATATACCCTGTCCTGCCCGGTACTTGCGGCATCGGCAAAGGCATATGAGGAATTCTATGGTATAAGATAAATTATAGATCTGTATATAATTGCCGATACTGTTCTACAAGTGTATGATCCGGTTCGGTGTCCAATCCCTTTCTAAAAGCGGATTTCAGATTGCTGTAATGTCTGGCCAGGGCCTGCTTATCCTTACTGTAATACAGGAGGTGCATTAGGCTTGAATGCGTTTTTTCTCTGAAATAATCAAGGTTCAGGCTTTGGTTCAGGACTTGTACAGCTTTTTCGTACTCAGCTTCGATGGTGTAATAGTTACTTACCTCATCTAAAATTTTTATCATAAGTGTTCGATATTTTTCCTTGATGGGTATACACCAGAGACTGTCGATGTCATCCAGCAGCTCACCGCGAAGTAATCTTATCATCTGTTCATATTCCCTAATATTTTCCTTTGTAATTACCGTATGCCTGGATAAAAGAAGATCAAAACGGTATAAATCACAATCATATTCATCAGGAGAAAAGAGATAGCCCATTCGTTTGCCCTTCCCGGAGAAGATGGGACAGGACAGCTTTTCATTATGAAACATGTCACGGAGCCGAAATAAGGTGGTATGAAAATTATTGTTAAGCTGACTTTCGCTATAATTAGGCCATAGAGCCTCACCGATAGTCCATTTATCGAGCTGCTGATCCCTGTGCAGTGCAAAGAAAGCAAATAATTCCTTGGTTTTTACGGAGGACCATTTAATCAGCTCTCCGTTGGAATTTAATATTTCAAAATTTCCGAAGCAGCGTATGAAGGGTTTTGCTGCTTCATTTTTTAATTCATCAGATTCCGAGATCAGCTGCTGGGGAGTAATAAGCCTTTCCAGCTTGAGAATTGCCTGTAAAAGCTCCTTTGGATTCACCGGTTTTAATAAGTATTGAAAGGCATACACCCGGTATGCATCCAAAGCATAATTATCATGTGCGGTAATAAAAATAATCTGGGTTGTTATGTTCATCTGGTTTAAAAGAGTGGTGAAGGTAATTCCGTTCATAAGGGGCATTTCAATATCTAAAAATACGATATCCGGTTTTAGGATAGGAATCAGATAGAGTGCCTCTTTTGGATTGGAGTACTTTCCAACCACTTCGACATCGGCGATATCCTGTAATAACAGGTCTAAATATTCAATTCCCGGTATTTCATCATCAACAATAACCGCTTTGAGCATAAAAATCTCCTTATCAAGGTGTCATTTTAGTAGTATAAAAGGCCTATGCAATATCATATTATTCGCAATTTTAAATTTTTACAAGTTATTTTTATAGATCAAATAATTTGTCTCATAAAAGGGATGAAAATAAATCAGGATTTAGTAGATTGTGTCATCTTAGTAAGAAGTTTGTAAGAAGTGAGGCGCTATAATTATTTTGAATCAGCATTTAACATTTATTCTCATATAAATATTATTCAGTGGAAAGAGGGACTATATGGACAGACAAAAGAAAACTCGCTTTTACAAAAAGCAAAGGATAAAGCCGAAAGGCATATTTATAGTGAGATCGAAGCTGATCATTACAGTGCTTTTGCTCTTTGCAGCACTGCAATATACAAAGCAGACGGCCCTTGCAACAGAGATTAATCATACGCCGACGGCAGTTTCAGGAAGCTTCATTACGAATGAGAATACTGCCTACAACGGAACCCTTACCGGTCACGATGATGATCTGGGGGATATTTTAAGCTACAATGTGACGGTAAATCCCCTTCATGGAACGGTATCGTTAAATTCCTCCACAGGGCAGTATACTTATACGCCTGACACAAATTACAGCGGTACTGACAGCTTCCAATTTGCAGTTACCGACAGTAATTCGGCAACTTCCGATGCGGCGCTGATCGCAATTACAGTCAATGCTATCCCGACGGCATCGGATTTGAATTTCAACATCAATGAGGATAGTGTGCTAAGTGACTTTTTGCAGGGCACAGACAGTGATGGTGCCGACACCCTGGTGTTTTGGCAGGGGACCGGTCCACCGGGCGGAACACTTGTTATTGATGAAACGGATGGCTCCTTTTCCTATACCCCTGCCAGTGATTATTATGGTATGGTAACCTTTACCTATACGGTCAGCGATTCCAAAGCTCAATCTGCTCCGGCCACCGTAACCATTCATATTGCACCGGTAAATGATACGCCTTCCTTTACGGCGGGCAGTAGCCAGACGGTCCTGGAGGATGCTTCCCTGCAGACGATAGCAGGCTGGGCGGCCGGTATATCGGCCGGTCCGAGCAATGAGTCGGACCAGACGCTTCACTTTAACATAACCATAGATAATGACGGATTATTTGAGCAGCTTCCTGCAATTGACCCGGCAACCGGTAATTTGACCTATAAGCCTGCTGCGGATCGAAACGGAACGGCAAATGTGAGCATTTCCTTATCCGACAGCGGAGACGGTTCGAATACATCGACAGATCAAACGTTTTCTATCACTGTAGTGTCAGTGAATGACGCCCCATTTTTCACAAAGGGCAGCAATATTACCGTAGGTGAGGATTCAGGGGTCTACAGTGCTTCATGGGCGACTGCAATATCCAGAGGAAATACTTTGGAAGTAGACCAAATAGTTACATTTCATGTCACCACCAACAATGATACTTTGTTTCAGACAGGGCCGGAGATTAGCCCTGAGGGTATTTTAACCTTTACCCCGGAAGAGAATGCCAACGGAATTGCCACCGTTACCGTAATTTTATCTGATAACGGCGGGACAGAGGACGGAGGCAAGGACAGCTCGGAAGCAATGACCTTTGTGATTACGATATCCCCTGACAATGATGCGCCGACAATCAGCGCCATTGCAGATCAGAGCATGAATGAGGATGCTTCATCAAAGACAGCAGCCTTTACGGTAGGGGATATCGATAATGAAATAAGCCTTCTGACCATTACTGCCATATCTGATAACACGGCGCTTATCCCAGCCTCGAATATAGTAATTTCCGGTACAGGGGCCGGAAGAAGTATTTCCTTCTACCCGGCAGAAAACCAGTATGGAACAGCCAATATTACCCTTACCGTCAGTGACGGGGATAAGTATTCGGAAATCAGCTTCAAGATATTGGTAGCCTCCGAAAATGATTTACCAAAGCTTAGCCAGGTGGCTGACCAGACAATAAATGAGGATGTTTCAACCGGAAGGATAGAGTTTACGGTGGAGGATGTGGAAACCCTGGCCAGCGCGCTGGTTGTTACCGTAAGCAGCTCGAATACAGTCCTGTTTCCGGAGAGCAAGATCGAACTCACTGGTACAACAGGAAAGAGATATATTAATCTTACTCCGGCAGCGAATTTAAGCGGTACAGCAACCATTACCTTAACGGTTGAGGATTTGGACGGTGGCATAGCAACCATTACCTTTACGGTAGAGGTCAAGCCGGTCAATGATCTTCCTTCCCTGACAATTCCGGGAACCCAGACCATCAGTGAGGATGGCTCAACCGGAACCTTGAGTATTACAGTAGGCGATGTGGAAACTGCTGCGAATGATATTATTCTGGAAGCAATATCCGGTAATACGAATATTATTGCAGAGAGTGGCATTGCAATTAATGGAAGTGGAGCCAACAGGACAATTAAGCTTACGCCGGTTGCCAATGCCAGCGGTACAGTGACAATAACAATCCGTGCAAAGGATGAAAACGGTGGTATTACCACGAAAGTATTGACCGTTGTAATTCAAGCCGTGAATGATGCACCTGTTTTTGATCCTATTTCTAATAAAACAATCTCTGAGGATATGATATCCTCAGCTTTTACCTTTACGGTAAGTGATATTGATAATAATGAAGCGGCACTTGTTGTATCGGCAGTCTCCTCCAATGATGCAATTATACCTACCTGGGGCGGCATTATATTAGGAAAAAGCGCAGGCAGCCGTACAATTACCTTTATACCAGCTGAAAATGCGACCGGCACTGTAACCATTACAATGACCGTCAGCGACGGAAGCCTTACAGATACGATAACCTTTCAGGTTACCGTAGAGAATGTGAATGATGCTCCGTATATTGGAAGAGTTGCCAACCATTTACAGAACATAAGCTCTACCTCAGACGAATATCCGGTGAAGGTGTATGATATTGATAATGAAGCAGGAGATTTAAGTCTGAGAGCTGATTATGATCCGGAATATATTTCAGCCGTTGCCTTTGGCGGCTCGGATGGAAACCGTACCGTAAAGATAACTACGACGGCGAAAATCGGGACTACAACAATCCGGGTCTATGTAACAGACCCTGGTGGCCTGGAGGAATACACTGAATTTACAGTGGAGATTGTTGAAAGCGGCGGTCCGGGAACACCGATTATCAGCTACATATTAGGACAATCCACGCTGGAGGACACCCAGTCAGGTTATATATATTTTGATGTGGAACAAGGCTATGGAGATAATATAACCGTTACATCGGGTGATCCCACAGTGATTTCAGGCGATGATGAACATATTATTCTTGAAAAGTTAGATTTAAACGGAACCAGACAACGATGGAGGGTTGCATTTGACCCTCTTACCAACCAATACGGAACCGTAGGGATTACCATAACTGCCACTAATTCCGGCGGGGATACGGCTGTAAGAAATTTCAACCTGACAGTAATACCGGTCAATGATGCCCCGGTAATTACCGGAGATGATTTTGTGGAGGTGAATGAGGATAATTCAATTCCCTGGAACAGTATCACGGTATCTGATGTGGATGCAGACGACGTTCTCAGCATCACCGTTAAGGCCGGCGACCAGGTTTTATTTCCGGATGAGAATATATCCCTGACAACAACCCCTACGGGAATGAATGTGGGACTTACTCCGGCAGCTAATGTAAATGGAACCACAGTTATTATAGTTACTGCCAGAGACCGTGACGGAGCAGTCACTACAAGAATTTTTACCGTTAAGGTAAAGGCTGTTAACGATGCACCGACAATCTCGACGATTTCCAACCAGAGCATGGTGGAGGATACAGCTTCCTCCGAAATTCACTTTACGGTCGGGGATGTTGAATTAAAGGCAGCCAATCTGACGTTATATGCGGAGTCAAGTAACACAAACTTAATAAGTAATAGCGGAATTGCTTTCGGAGGAACCGGAGAAAACCGTACGCTTGTTATTACACCGGTGGAAAATGCCAATACAGGTTCCGGAGGTACGGTAGGCATAACGGTATATGTTTCAGATGGGGTGGAAACCACTCATACGACATTTTATGTGACCATCAGCCCGGTTAATGATGCACCGAATATCGGCTTTATCGCAAACCAGACGATTTATGAGGATGCTTCTGTAGGACCGATCAGCTTTACCATCGGAGATATCGATAGCGACGTTGAGCTGGTGGATGTTACGGCATCTTCCGGAAAAGCTTCCTTAATTGATACTTCCGGTATCGTAATCGGTGGAAGCGGAGCAAACCGGACAATCACCTTAACACCTCTGGCCAATGCCTTTGGTTCCACAACCATAACGATCAGAGCTGAGGATGCAGAAGGAGCGGTATCGACCAGAAGCTTTACCTTTACAGTACTTCCGGTGAATGATCTTCCTACGATAACCTCTGAGAATACACTTGAGACAGATGAGGATACGGAGCTGTCCGGTGTGACCATAACAATTGCAGATCTTGAGACAGCCCCAGATTCTCTTACCTATGAGATAATATCCGGAAATCAGACCATATTGCCGGATGCATCTATTATCAAAAGCTATACTTCAGGCGGTACGATTACACTGACACTTAATCCGGCACTCAATCAGAACGGAATTGTCAATCTGGTAATCAAGGTAAGCGACGGCACCGCTACAACCATAAAAACCATCCGGCTAAATGTCAAGCCGGTAAATGACCGGCCAACAATCAGCTCCAATCCGGCATCAATTGTGAGACTGGAGGATCAAACCATATATGAGGATTCCTCCACCGGTATTATATCCTTTTATGTGGGTGATGTGGAGAAGGCAGCCGGAAGCCTGGTGGTTACGGCTACATCAAGTGATACGGATTTGATACCGCAAAGCGGCATTATCCTTGGAGGTACCGGAGCGAACCGTACCATCAAGCTGGTACCCCTCAAAGATCAATACGGAACAGTGACGATTACTGTTACGGTTACGGATGGAGAGCTTCCAGCCACGGATACCTTCATTGTCACCATACTTCCCGTGGATGATATACCTTCCTTTACCAAGGGCTCCAATATAACTGTGTTAGAGGATTCAGCTGCTTCAACCATCACTGGATGGGCAACAAATATAACGAAGGGACCTTCCAACGAAGAGATCCAGACACTTGAGTTTCTTGTTACCGCAGCCGATCCTTCCTTGTTCTTAGTTCAGCCGGCAATTTCGGATACAGGGGTGTTAACCTTTACACCAAAAGCGGATGCTTACGGAATAACAGAGGTGACCGTGCAGCTTAGAGACAGCGGAGGCACCTTATATGGAGGGAAGGATACTACAGCAGCACAGACCTTTACCATTACCATAACTCCGGTGAATGATAAACCCTCCTTTGCCAACGCTGGGGATCAGGAGATCGATGAAGATGCCGGTGCCCAGACAATTAATCATTGGGCATCCTCAATCTACCGGGGAGCAGATAATGAGAGCGAACAGACACTGCAATTCATTGTAACCAATGATAAGAATAGTTTGTTTACCGTACAGCCTGCAATCAGTGCGGACGGAACCTTAACCTATACTCCCAAGGCGAATGCCAACGGAATAGCAACGGTTACGGTATACCTGAAGGATAGTGGCGGTGTGGATAACGGCGGAGTTAATATTTCGGATACGATTACCTTCACCATAACCATTAATGCGAAGAATGATACGCCGACCTTGAGCAACGTATCAGTAACTATCAACGAGGATACGAATTATTCCTTTAAAGAAACTGATTTTAAAAATCATTATACAGATGTAGATGATGGTGAAGTGCTCACAAAGATAGAGATCGTGAGCCTGCCGAATCCCTCCTATGGAACCCTGTATCTGGATAATGGAACAGAAACTCCCGATGTGGTGGCTGTGGGGACTGAAATTGCCATTGCAAATATCAATAAGCTGTACTTTAAGCCGGTCAAGGATTGGTATGGCGGCAGCACTACAAAGGTAAGCTTTGGGTGGACAGCCTATGGTACGATGGGAGAGTCCGGCACAGAGCTTGCCCAAGCTCCTGCACTGGTATATATCACGGTAAATCCGATCAATGATGAGCCGACCTTCAGCTTTCTTACAACCGATATTAGTGTGGATGAAGATGCAGCTGCAGCCGTGACGTCATATCCTGGAAGGGCCCTTGACATTAAGACGGGAGCAGATAATGAGACGCAAACCCTGACCTTCCATGTAACAGTTCCTGAGGATAAGAAATACCTGTTTAAGACAATGCCTTCAATCTCTGTTTCTACTGGAGAATTGACCTTTGAACTTGCGGATGATGCAAATGGAGAAGTGACCCTGACAATTTGGCTGACCGATAATGGCGGTACGGATAACGGCGGAGACGATACCTCGGCATCGGTAAGCTTAAAGATTACGGTAAACCCGGTGAATGATACACCGTCACTGAGTAATACTACAGTGTCAACTAATGAGGATACCGATTATTATTTTAAGGCCTCCGATTTTACCAATCATTATACTGATGTAGATACAGGAGAAGCCCTTACAAAGATTAAGATCATAAGCCTTCCTAATTCTTCCTATGGAAGCTTGTATCTGGGAAGTACCTCACATCCGGTCAGCGTAGATGAAGAAATCGATCTTGCGGATATCAGCCAATTGTTCTTCCGCCCTGTGGCAGACTGGTACAGCAGCGAAAGCACAGTACCAAGCTTTGAGTGGACTGCCTATGGGAATATGGGGGTCGGAGGTGAATGGGCCTCCAACACGGTGCTGGCTAATATTACCGTAGTGTCGGTGAATGACATACCTACCTTCAGTCTGGTCAATACGGATATTGTACTTGACGAGGATGCGAAGGATACGGCTTATGACAACAGAGCCTATGATATCAGCACGGGCGCTTCCAACGAGTCCCAGACCTTAACCTTCCATGTGACAACCGATAAGGATTCCATGTTCAAGGTGATGCCTGCAATTGATCCGGTAACGGGAAGACTAACCTTTACACTGGCAGACAATGCCAACGGAGAGGTAACACTGACCATATGGCTGACTGATGACGGCGGAACACAGAATAACGGAAAGGATACCTCCCTATCTCAGACCTTAAAGATTACCGTCGGTGCTGTGAATGATAAGCCTGTAATTACGGCTTCAACCGTTTCAAAAAGTGAGGATAATACCCTTGCCTTTACTTCTGCGAATTTCACCGGTCAATATTCAGATGTTGATGATGATCCTTTAACCAAAATCAGAATAGCACCGGTTACCGTAGATGCATCCAAGGGAACTCTGTGGTATAATGGTTCACCGGTTACCGGCTCCATTGAAATTAGCATAGACGATATCAGTAAATTGTCCTTTGTACCGGTTGCGAATTGGAATGGAACCTATGGCCTGACCTGGGAGGGTTACGATGGTAAGGAGTATTCCGTTTCGGTGGTCATGACGATCAGTATTACGGCAGTCAATGATGCACCGGTCAATACTGTGATACCTGGCTTTAGCGGAACCGTTAAGGTGGGCAGCCTTCAGACAGGAGCAGCCGGGACCTGGGATGATACGAAGGATACCGGAGTTCCGGGAGCAGGTACGACTATCATAACCTATACCTATCAGTGGCAGGTAGCTTCTGACGCAAGCGGAACGGGGGCAGTGAATATCTCCGGAGCAACTTCCATAAACTTTACACCGACCTCTGCACAGGCCCATAAGTATATCCGCCTGGTAGTAACAGCCAAGGATAATGGTATTGGAACCGGTGCACCGACTACAGTTGCCTACTCAGAATGGAAGCTGGTGGAGAATACCGCTCCGGTCGTGAAGAATTTCTCAAAATCCGCAACGGAAGATATTACCTTAACCTTTACCTCTTCTGATTTCACCGGAAGCTCTGCTTATACAGATGCGGATACGGATGCATTGACTAAGATAAAGATTATAAGCCTTCCGGCAAATGGAACCTTATATATTGGAGGTATTGCGGTTACAGTTGATAAAGAAATCAATGTATCTGATTTGTCCACCCTAACCTTTGTGCCGGCTGCAAACTGGAACGGCACAACAAGCTTCCAGTGGAATGGCTGTGATGGAACGGTATATGCGGATGAAAACAAAACGGTTACCATTACGGTGAACCCGGTGAATGATGCACCGGTTAATACTGTGGTGCCTGGCTTTAGCGGAACCGTTAGGGTTGGCAACTTGCAGACAGGAGAGTCTGGAACCTGGAATGATATTATAGACACCAGTGTACCAGGAGCAGGTGCAACCACCATAACCTATACCTATCAATGGCAGGTAGCTTCTGACGCAAGCGGAACGGGGGCAGTGAATATCTCCGGAGCGACGTTTATAAACTTTACACCGACTTCTGCCCAGGCCCATAAGTATATCCGTCTGGTAGTAACAGCTAAGGACGATGGCATCGGAACCGGTACACCGACCACAGTTGCCTACTCAGAATGGAAGCCGGTGGAGAATACCACTCCGGTTGTGAAAAATTTCTCAAAATCCGCAACGGAAGATACCACCTTAACCTTTACCTCTTCTGATTTCACCGGAAGCTCTGCTTATACAGATGCAGATGCGGATGCATTGACCAAGATAAAGATTATAAGCCTTCCGGCAAATGGAACCTTATATATTGGAGGTATTGCCGTTACAGTTGATAAGGAAATCAATGTATCTGATTTGGGAACCTTAACCTTTGTGCCGGCTGCAAACTGGAACGGAGCAACAAGCTTCCAGTGGAATGGCTGTGATGGAACGGTATATGCGGATGAAAACAAAACGGTTACCATTACGGTGAACCCGGTGAATGATGCACCGGTCAATACCGTGGTGCCGGGCTTTAGCGGAACCGTTAAGGTTGATAACCTGCAGACAGGAGAGTCCGGAACCTGGAATGATATTATAGACACCAGTGTACCAGGAGCAGGTACAACCACCATAACCTATACCTATCAATGGCAGGTAGCTTCTGACGCAAGCGGAACGGGGGCAGTGAATATCTCAGGAGCGACGTCTATAAACTTTACACCGACTTCTGCCCAGGCCCATAAGTATATCCGCCTGATAGTAACAGCTAAGGACGATGGCATCGGAACCGGTGCACCGACCACAGTTGCCTACTCAGAATGGAAGCCGGTGGAGAATACCGCTCCGGTTGTAAAGGATATTACAAAATCTACGAATGAAGATACCACCTTAACCTTTACCTCTTCTGATTTCACCGTAAGCTCTGCTTATACAGATGCGGATACGGATGCATTGACCAAGATAAAGATTATAAGCCTTCCGGCAAATGGAACCTTATACCTTGGCGGTATGGCGGTTACAGTTGATAAGGAAATCAATGTATCTGATTTGGGAACCTTAACCTTTGTGCCGGATACAAACTGGAACGGAACAACAAGCTTCCAGTGGAATGGCTATGACGGAAGGGTATATGCGGAGGAAGATAAGACTGTTACGATCACGGTAAACCCGGTGAACGATATACCGGTTGCCAATGGGTCCACGCTGATCACTGATGAAGACACGGCAAAGGACGGACAGTTGACCGGAAGTGATGTGGAGGGAAGCACCTTAACCTATCAGCTTGCAACGAATGCCAGTCATGGAAACGTAGTCCTGAATACAGATGGAAGCTATACCTATACACCGGTTGCCAATTATAATGGAAGTGACAGCTTCACCTTCACAGTAAGTGACGGAAGCCTGACCTCTACAGCGGCCACAGTGACTATCACGGTAAATCCGGTAAATGATGCGCCGGTTGCCAATGGGTCCACACTGATCACTGATGAAGACACGGCAAAGGACGGACAGCTGACCGGAAGTGATGTGGAAGGAAGCACCCTAACCTATCAGCTTGCAACAAATGCTACTCATGGAAACGTAGTCCTGAATGCAGATGGAAGCTATACCTATACACCGGCATTGAATTACAATGGAAGCGACAGCTTCACCTTCACGGTAAGTGACGGAAGCCTGACCTCTACAGCGGCAACAGTTACCATTACGGTAAACCCGGTGAATGATGCGCCGGTTGCCAATGGGTCCACGCTGGCCACTGATGAAGACACAGCAAAGAATGGACAGCTGACGGGAAGTGATGTAGAGGGAAGCACCCTAACCTATCAGCTTGTAATGAATGCCACTCATGGAAATGTAGTCCTGAATGCAGATGGAAGCTACACCTATACACCTGCTGCAAATTATAACGGAAGTGATAGCTTCACCTTCACGGTAAGTGACGGAAGCCTGACCTCTACAGCGGCAACAGTTACCATTACGGTAAACCCGGTAAATGATGCACCGGTTGCCAATGCTTCTACATTAATAACCGATGAAGATACGACAAAGGATGGACAGCTGACCGGAAGTGATGTAGAGGGAAGCACTCTAACCTATCAGCTTGTAACGAATGCCACTCATGGAAACGTAGTCCTGAATCCAGATGGAAGCTATACCTATACACCGGGATTGAATTATAATGGAAGCGACAGCTTTACTTTCACAGTAAGTGACGGAAGCCTGACTTCTACAGCGGCAACAGTTACCATTACGGTAAACCCGGTGAATGATGCCCCTATTGCAAACAATTCTTCCCTGACCACAGATGAAGATACGGCAAAGGATGGACAGCTTAGTGGAAGCGACGTAGAGGGAAGCACCTTAACCTATCAGCTTGCAACGAATGCCAGCCATGGAAATGTAATTCTGAATGCAGATGGAAGTTATACCTATACACCTGCTGCAAATTATAATGGAAGTGACAGCTTCACCTTCACGGTAAGTGACGGAAGTCTGACCTCTACAGCGGCAACAGTTACCATTACAGTAAACCCGGTGAATGATGCCCCTGTTGCAAACAATTCTTCCCTGACTACCGATGAAGATACGGCAAAGGATGGACAGCTGACGGGAAGTGATGTGGAAGAAAGCGCCTTAACCTATCAGCTTGCAACCAATGCCAGTCATGGAAATGTAGTCCTGAATGCAGATGGAAGCTACACCTATACACCTGCTGCAAATTATAACGGAAGTGACAGCTTTACCTATACCGTATATGACGGAACGGATTATTCCCTACCGGCAACGGTAACCATTACGGTAAACCCGGTGAATGATGCGCCGAGCGCCAATGCGTCCACGCTGGCCACTGATGAAGACACAGCAAAGAATGGGCAGCTGACGGGAAGTGATGTAGAGGGAAGCACCTTAACCTATCAGCTTGTAACGGATGCCAGTCATGGAAATGTAGTCCTGAATGCAGATGGAAGCTACATCTATACACCGGCATTGAATTATAATGGAAGCGACAGCTTCACCTTCACAGTAAGTGACGGAAGCCTGATCTCAACATCGGCAACAGTTACCATTACGGTAAACCCGGTGAATGATGCCCCGGTTGCTGATACTTCCACACTGATCACCGATGAGGATACGGCAAAAACTGGACAGCTTAGCGGAAGCGATGTGGAAGGAAGCACTCTAACCTATCAGCTTGCAACGAATGCCAGTCATGGAAATGTAATTCTGAATGCAGATGGAAGCTATACCTATACACCAGCTGCCAATTACAATGGAAGTGACAGCTTCACCTTCACGGTAAGTGACGGAAGTCTGACCTCTACAGCGGCAACAGTGACGATCACGGTAAATCCAGTGAATGATGCACCGGTTGCAAATAATTCTTCCCTGACTACCGATGAAGATACGACAAAGGATGGACAGCTGACGGGAAGTGATGTAGAGGGAAGCACCCTAACCTATCAGCTTGTAACGAATGCCACTCATGGAAATGTAGTCCTGAATGCAGATGGAAGCTACACCTATACACCTGCTGCAAATTATAACGGAAGTGATAGCTTCACCTTCACGGTAAGCGACGGAAGCCTGACCTCCGTCCCTGCAACGGTGACGATCACGGTAAATCCTGTGAATGATGTCCCGGTAGCCAATGCGTCTACGCTGACTACCGATGAAGATACGGCAAAGAATGGACAGCTGACGGGAAGCGATGTGGAGGGAAGCACCTTAACCTACCAGCTTGCAACCAATGCCAGCCATGGAAGTGTAACCCTGAATGCAGATGGAAGCTATATTTACACACCAGCATTGAATTACAATGGAAGCGACAGCTTTACGTTTACAGTAAGTGACGGAAGCCTGACCTCCGTAGCAGCAACGGTGACTATTACAATTAATCCGGTAAATGATACGCCCATCGCCGATACTTCCACATTAACCACCGACGAGGACACAGCAAAGAGCGGGCAGCTTAGCGGAAGCGATGTGGAGGGAAGCATTTTAACCTACCAGCTTGCAACAAATGCTACTCATGGAAGCGTAACTTTGAATGCAGATGGAAGCTACACCTATACACCGGCTGCAGATTATTATGGAAATGACAGCTTTACCTTCACGGTAAACGACGGAAGTCTGACCTCGGTACCTGCGACGGTAACCATTACAGTAAATCCGGTGAATGATGCTCCGGTCAATACGGTGCTTCCCGGATTTGGAGGGACGGTAGTCGTAGAGCAGCCGATTGCAGCAGGTAACGGAAGCTGGAATGACACGACGGACACCTCGGTACAGGAGGGCTCCTCTTCAACTATTACCTATAGCTGGCAGTGGCAGGTAGCAGAGGATGCATACGGAACCGGAGTTCAGGATATCCCGGGGGCAAATTCCTTAACCTTTACTCCAACTGCTGCCCAAGCACATAGATATGTGCGTCTTGTGGTAACGGCAACGGATAACGGGGTCGGAACAGGGACGAAAGCCACTGTGGCCTATTCGGAATGGAAGCCGGTGGAAAATACAGCACCTACCGTAATGAATTTTATTAAAACAGTGGATGAAGACGGTAAGCTTGATTTTACGGCAACTGATTTCAGCAGCCATTATACCGATGCGGATGCGGATACAATGACGAAGGTCAGAATAACCGGCCTTCCTGCACATGGTACCCTGAAGCTTGGTGATACGGCTGTGGTCCTGAACCAGGAGATAACAGTCGCACAGCTTGGAGAACTTACCTATATTCCAGAGACAAACTGGAACGGGATCGATAACCTTATCTGGACCGGCTATGATGGTATGGAATATGCAAAGGAAGCGAAGGAGATAACGATCCGGGTTACTTCGGTTAATGACGCACCAACGGCCAATGAGTCGGATTTAACGACGCAAGAGGATACAGCGAAAGGCGGACAGTTGTCAGGAAATGATATTGATGCAGGAACTGTACTGAGCTTTGAGCTGATATCCAATGCCTCCCACGGCAATGTGGTGCTGAATGCAGATGGAAGCTATACCTATACTCCTGCAGTCAACTATAACGGAAGTGACAGCTTTACCTTCCGGGTAAGCGACGGCAGTCTTACCTCCCTGGAGAAAACAGTAACCATTACGGTAAACCCGGTGAATGATGCCCCGGTCAATACAGTAATACCTTCAATCAGTGGGTCAATGACAGTAGGTACTGTGCTGACAGCAGGAGAAGGCAGCTGGAATGATACGGCCGACACCGGAGTACCCGGTGCGGGAACAACAAATATTACCTATACCTGGCAGTGGCAGGTGGCAACGAATGCAAACGGAACAGATGCTAAATTTATTTCAGGTGCTAACGCTGAACATTTTACACTTTCCGCTGTACAGGCCCATCAATATATCCGCCTGGTGGTAACGGCAACGGATGATGGAATCGGAACGGAGAACAAATCAACAGTTGCATATTCGGCCTGGAGGCTGGTACAGAACACTAGGCCCGAAACCAGTGATTTTGATAAGGAAACGGAGGAAGACCTTCTTCTGACCTTCCATGCAGCAGACTTCACCGGAGGCTATAGCGATGCGGATGCAGATCCTATGATTGCAATCAGGATTGTAAGCCTGCCGGCACATGGAAGCCTGAAGCTTGGGGAAAACAGTGTAACAGCCGGTCAGGTAATTACCGCTGCGCAACTGGAAAGCTTAAGCTATCTGCCTGAGAAGGACTGGAACGGGATCGACAGCTTTACCTGGAACGGTTATGACGCACGAGAATATGCTGCTGCAGATAAGATGGTAACGATAACGGTTCATCCGGTCAATGATGCACCGGAGGCGGAGAACGCCAGCCTGACTATGGATGAAGATACGGCGAAGGATGGACAGCTGACCGGAAGCGATGTAGAAGGCAGCACCTTAAGCTATCTGCTGGTAACCAATGCGTCCCATGGCAGTGTGCTGCTCAATGCAGACGGAAGCTACCGGTATACCCCGGCCAAGGATTATTACGGAGAGGACAGCTTTACCTTCCGTACAAGTGACGGAAGCCTGTATTCCACAGATAAAACCGTAAGCATAACAGTCAATCCGGTCAATGATGCTCCGGTTAATACATTTCCTCCGGCCTATGGCGGAAACGTATGGGTTACTGTTCCGGTAACCCCGGACAATGGAAGCTGGAATGACACGACGGATACCTCCCCTGGGGGAGAAGCAGAATCGGTTATTACCTATACCTATCAATGGCAGGTTGCCGAGGATGCAAGCGGAACGGGAACCCATGATATCTATGGGGCAACCGGACTAAGCTTTATACCAACCTTTGCCCAGGCCCATAAATACATCCGTCTGGTGGTAACTGCAACGGATAATGGAGTAGGTATCGGAAATCCGGTCACAATTGCCTATTCGGATTGGAAACTGGTGGAGAATACGGCTCCGGTTGTAACAGATATAATAAAGAGTGTAGATGAGGATACCCGGCTTGCATTTACTGCAAATGACTTTACCAGCCATTATAACGATGCAGATCAGGATAGCTTAACAAAGATAAAGATATTAAGCCTTCCGACAAATGCCGTATTATTATTGGATGGAAGTCCGGTAAGCTTGAATGCGGAGCTTTCCGTAAGCCAGCTGGGCGGACTTAGCCTACAGCCTGACAAGAATTGGCACGGTACCCTAAGCTTTAGCTGGACCGGCTATGACGGTTATCTATATGCACCCCAGGCAAAGGTAATTATAACGGTAAATATTACAAATGATGAACCGACTGCGGAGGACGGAAGTCTTATTACGAATGAAGACACCAGTAAGTCTGGACAATTAATTGGAAATGATACTGATACAGAGGATACCTTAAGCTATGTGCTGGTAACAGCACCGGTTCACGGGAAGGTAACTGTGACGCCAGACGGTCAATATACCTATGTGCCCTACAAGGATTATTACGGAAATGATAGCTTTACCTTCAAAATCTATGACGGAATGGCCTATTCCAATATAGCAACTATCAGCATCACAGTTATTTCAGTAAATGATGCGCCGGTAGCCGGAGGAGGTTCTGAGGCCGGACAGACAAACGGAGGCATATCAGTCACTACAAAAGAGGACACTTCGGTAAGCGGAAAGCTGACCGGAAGCGATGTGGAAGGAAATATACAGTATCAGCAGGTATCCGGTGTAGGTCATGGCACTCTCATAATTAATTCAGACGGAAGCTTTACCTATACTCCGGAGGAAAATTACAACGGAAAAGACAGCTTTACCTATCGGGTATCGGACGGAGCATTATTCTCCGACAGCGCTGTGGTAAGCATTGAGGTTCTTCCTGTGAATGATGACCCGGTAATGCAGAAGGAATACAGTGCAAAAACAACATCTAATACCAAGGTAAGCGGAAGCGTAAGTGCGACGGATGTTGATGGTGATACCATAAGCTACAAAGCCGGACAGCCCGCCCATGGGACCGTAACGATAGAAGCTTCCACCGGTCGATGGGTGTATACACCTGCCAAGGATTATAGCGGTACGGACAGCTTCCAAATCCTTGCAGAGGATGGAAAGGGCGGAGCAGCCACAACAACCGTTCAGATAACCGTAACGGGAACTGTAACTTTGAAGGGTGTTATAACTGACAGGGAAACTGGCAAAATAATTGCGGGTGCTAAGATTGTACTAACCGGCATTTCTGGAAATACCTATTCGGCAACCACAGATTCCAGTGGTAGATACCAGATTGACAATGTTAAAATCGGTACCTACACGATGACCATCACCAGCAGCAAATACAGTGACCAGAAAATTCAAATTGTTGTATCTGACGATGGTGAAGGCAATGCTACGATGGAGAAGGATGCGGAATTGGTGGACTTCACCATCAGCCTTACCGCCAATCCAACCAGCATCATCGCGGATGGTAAAGATTCCACAACCTTAACGGTAACCGTTCGGGATAAGAATAACAAGCCGCTGACCGGAGTATCGGTAAGCTATACTGCCACCTATGGAACCTTTATTGGCGGAAATACAGGAGTCACCGATGCGGACGGCATGGCTTTCAAGGTATTCCAATCTTCAAAACTTGAAAGCGACACCAGTATCTCGATCCCGGTAACCGTTACCGTGGAGGATAAGGAGAGAAACCTTTCCGCAAGCAGTCAGATCGTAATCACCTTCGAGCCGGGAGCAATCGTTGGAGTGGTATATGACAATGAGACAGGGAAGCCGATTGAAGGAGCAGTCGTTGAGGTATCAAAGGATTTTGATGGCGACGGAGCAACTGATTTCACGGCGGCTATGACCACCGGCAAGGACGGAAAATACAAGATTGCCGTACCGAAGGGAAATACCAATTACACCATAAAAATAACAAAGCCCGTAAAAATCAATGAGGAAACAAAGCTGGTAACCTTTACCCAGGACAGTCAGGTCGGTGAGGTAACAGGAGATGGCAAGGAGGAGTATATTGCCGAAGAAACAGCCGCGGGGATGATACTTTTGGTTAAGACAGACGGTTCCAAGACGCTGTTCCAGGATTATTCCGCCTTTACAGTAGATATCTATAACGGTAATAAGCTGCTGTCCTCCGATGTCAGTACCGAGGTCTTCAATGGTGAAAACGATAAGGGGATCTACAGCATCGACGGCCTGGAGCCGGGTAAGGACTATGTGCTTAAGGTAAAATACACTCTGCCGGACGGAGAACAGATCATCGTGGGAACCATGACGGTGAGTATCAGTGAAGATGGTGAAATGAACCTAAGCTCAACCTTGATTGACCCCTATGGTATCATAACGGATGCAGTAACGGGGGAAGCACTTTCCGGTGTGGAAGTGAAGCTGTATTATGCAGATACCAAGAGAAACCGGGAGGCAGGCAGGCTGCCGGGAACTTTAGTAGAGCTGCCGCTGATCGAAGGCTTTGAACCCTTTGACAATGCCAATCCCCAGACCTCGGATATTTACGGAAAATATGCTTACATGGTTTTCCCATATACGGATTATTATATTGTAGCCGTAAAGGATGGCTATGAGATATTTACCAGTCCAACCATTTCTGTGGAAGAAGAAATCGTGAAATTTAATTTTGAAATGGTGAAAGAGGGCGGTGCCGTAACAGAAGCGCCGAAAACCGGAGAGAAAACCGAAGCCACAGTTTATGCTTATGCATTTCTGGCATTACTAAGTGTTAGCGGTCTCCTGATATCAGGAAGAAGGGCCGTAAAGCGGGCGAGAAAAGGGTAATAGTAAAAATAGCTAGAGAAAGTAAAAACATAGGCGGTACAGGTGCTTACAAGCTGTACCGCCTGTGTTTTTTATTCGAAAACAAATAAAACAAGTATCATAACACATATCATAGAATGAAACAGCCCCGCATATCTTTAACTATAACCATAAGGAGGGTTCTATATGTTAGGGCAGTTTGATGTTTATAATGATATTCAGGCTAGGACAGGCGGTGAAATATACATAGGTGTGGTTGGGCCGGTCAGAACAGGTAAGTCAACCTTTATTAAGAGATTCATGGATCTCTTGGTGATCCCTGGTATAGAGGATGTCCACAGCAGGGAACGGGCTATTGATGAATTGCCCCAGGCTGCGGCAGGAAGAACCATCATGACCACTGAGCCGAAGTTTATACCAAAGGAAGCTGCCGAAATTGCATTCAATGACGAGACAAAGGTAAAGATTCGTCTGATTGACTGTGTGGGCTATATGGTGGACGGAGCTGCCGGTCATGTGGAAAATCAGCACGAAAGGATGGTAAAGACCCCCTGGTATGAGCATGAAATACCCTTTACACAGGCCGCGGAAATTGGAACGAGAAAGGTAATTAACGACCATTCCACCATCGGAATTGTTGTAACCACTGACGGAAGCTTTGGGGAATTGCCAAGAGAAAGCTACCGGACGCCGGAGGAAAAGACAATCTATGAGTTAAAGCAGCTCGGCAAGCCCTTTATTGTACTGCTCAATACCAGTAAGCCATATTCTGCCGAAACAATCCGGATCGCAGAGGATATGTCCCAGGATTATGACGTACCGGTTATGCCGGTAAATGCGGAGCAGCTCAAAAAGGATGATATTACAAGAATTATGGAGAATGTTCTATCGGTATTCCCGATCACCGAGATGGATTTCTACATGCCGAAATGGGCGGAGATACTTCCGTCTGACCACTGGCTTAAGCTTGATTTGATCAAGTCGGTAAAGGAGCTCTTTCACAACATAACCCAGGTAAAGGATGCCAACCCGCAGAATTTAAGCACCGACAGCGAATATGTCAAGCGGTTCAAGCTGGATAAGCTGAACATGCAGGACGGAACCGTCCAGGTAAATGTTGATTTTGATGATATGTATTATTATAAAATCCTAAGTGACCTGATCGGTGTACCGATTACCGGAGAGTATCAGCTGATCTCGACCCTTAAGGATTTGTCCGCCAGAAAAACCGAATTTGAAAAGGTATCCTATGCCACAGATCAGGTCAGGGCGAAGGGCTATGGCATTGTATCACCGTTAAAGGATGAGATCAGAATAGAAGAACCTGAGATAATGAAGCATGGCAATAAATACGGAGTTAAAATCAAGGCCACAGCTCCCTCCATTCATATGATCAAAGCGGATATTCTGACTGAGGTTGCTCCGATTGTCGGTACTGAGGAACAGGCAAAGGATTTAATCAACTATATTAATACCAATGCAAAGGAAAATCCGGAGGGAATCTGGGAGACTAATATTTTCGGAAAATCCGTCCGCCAGTTAGTGGATGACGGAATTAATTCAAAGATAAGCAAGCTGACGGATGAAAGCCAGCTGAAGCTCCAGGATACCATGCAGAGAATTATTAACGACAGCAACGGTGGTTTGGTTTGTATTATAATTTAATAAATTGTTAAAAAAGCTGTCCCGCTCATAGTGTAAAATGAGCTGTGACAGCCTTTTTATAGGCCTTTTGTCCAGTATTTGTTATAATTGACTAATTTTTAAAATAATTATGACACACAGTTGACAATATTTCTACTGTTTGGTATAATAATCACGTAATACATTTAACAATTGCGTAATAATTAATGTAACAATTCAGTTCCGGCAGAGAAAGCAATTACATCTTGTAACTTCTCATTTATATATGGGGGAAACAGCATAGCATGTTGGTTTGACAAGAAAGTAGATGGAGGATGTACGATGAAGAAGCTATTGAAAATTTCTTTGGTTTGTGTAGCAGGGGCATTCGTGTTGGCCGCGAATCCGAAACCTGTGTATGCATATGAAGAAGGTGTTGCGGGTTTCATATTTGATAAGGACTCCAGCAGCAAGAGTACATCCAGTGAGATAGCAACAATCAGTTTATCATCAGAGGAAACGCCAATTCCAGGATACAATAATATCGGTATTGCCGATGTGGATAAGGAATCCAATCTGTTGATCCGCAAGGGACCCGGAACCGATTATAAGATCGTTGGCAAGCTGCCTAACAATGGCGGCTGTGAAATAATTGAAGAGGAAGATGGCTGGACGAAGATTAAAGCGAAGACAGCATCGGGATCAATTGAAGGCTATGTAAAGAGCAGCTATTTAATTACAGGTACGGCAGCACTCAAGCTGGCGAAGGAAGTTGGAAGCTATGTGGCAACCGCCAATACCGACGGACTGAATGTAAGAGATAAGGCTTCGACGGATTCCAGTATCGTTGACCGTATTGCCAAGGGCGAGGAGTTAATTGTTTTGGATTCTTCTGTTACAACAGAGGATTCAGAGCACGGTACCTGGGTTAAGGTAAGCATCGACAGTGATACGGAGGAAGGCTCCGTTGCTTATGTCGCAAAGGAATATGTAGAAATTTCCTTCCAGTTAATCCATGCAGTAACAATTGAAGAATTACAGTATGGCAGTGGTGTATCCAGCCGCCGAGTTAATTTAGTTAATATGGCAAAGGATCATCTGGGTGAGGCCTATGTCTGGGGTGGAACCACTTTGGGCGGCGGTGTTGACTGTTCAGGCTTTACACAGGCTCTGTACAGAAAATTAGGCTACTCCATACCGCGTACCTCCAGAAGTCAGGCAGCCAGTGGAACAACAATATCTGCTTCCCAGTTAAAGCCGGGTGATCTGGTATTCTACGGAAGCTCCAGTTACATTAATCATGTAGCTATGTACATTGGTAACGGTCAGGTAATTCATGCAAGCAATCGAAGAGACGGTATTAAGATTTCCAATATGTATTACAGATCACCAGTTAAGTATGTAAGATATATCAGTGATTAATCCCGGATAATAGAAAATCGATCATAAATGGTATATTACAGAATTCCAATCGGATGATGTAATATACCATTTTTATATGCAGCTGATTGCTACTTTTACACGTTAGAAATGGAGGCTGCCACACCCATAGCTGCCTTAAGTGGATACCGGTATATTAAATCGTATCACCGTATGATTGTCTTCGCTGCGTTCCAGCAACAGCCCATGCCCGTAGATTCGAAGCAGCCTCATATGAATATGATACAGGCTGCTGTCAGCCTGTATGTTTTTGGATGAAAGAAGCGGGGAGAGCTTCTCCAAACCAATACTTTGGTTGTCATCAATGGTAAATGTAACCGCCTCTTTCGTTTGCTGAATACTCAATTTCAAATATATATTGTTTTTTTCGGGAGCTGCGATCATAATACAGGCTTCCAACAGAGGATGAAGAATAAGCGGAGGAAGCTGAAACATTAGTAGATGGTCTTCCATATCAAAATCAATCTGCAGATTACGGTATTTATAGAGCAGGATATTATAAAAAGATGTTACAAGCTCCAGCTCCTTTTCCAGCGTCACAAGGTTTTTCAAATTATCAAGACTTAGGGTGCACCGCAGGAATTTGGATAAATAGTGAATCAGCTTTTCGGCTTCCCTTGGATTATATCTGCAGGCCTCTGAAATTGTGGTTAGGGCATCCAATATAAAATCCTGCTTTAGCTGTGCTGTATAAAAGGCAGACTGGGTGGTGTCGAGCTTTTGCAGGGATTGTCCCAGGGTTTGGGAAAGCTTATCAATATTGCGGAGATTGGTCCTATAATATATGCCCATAAATACGGTATTGATTAGAATGAACAGGGTCAGATCAAAGGATAGAATTGACCGGCCGGATACCAGATTCAGATAAACCAGGGTATCGAAAACAGCCCCTGATAATAATAGCAGCAGGGAGGGCAGAAAGAATATATTTTTTAAATTACGCTCGCTAAGCAGCATTTTAATTGCATAGTAGATGCCGAGCATTAAAGTGAGAAAAATCGTAATCAGATAGGGTACGAGAAGAGTGGAAAACTGATAGGTATTACCTAGCAGAATAATCGCGGCATAGGCAGTATGCAGCATAAGGAAGAAAAAAATCAGCCTCCTTGGGATATAATTGCGGTAGATTATCCGGACATTGAGCAGTAAAACGATAAGACTGCAGGGAAGCGTCAGCGTTGAAAGCTTCAATCCTAAATGATAGGGGAGATCCGGGATAGCCTCCATGAGGATGGTTTCGTTTGTAACCAGGGTACGGAGGAAAATAATCAAACAAAGAATGCCAAAATAGAAATACCAATTCAAAGTCCGTTTGCTTTGAAAATAAATGTATAAATTATAAAGCCCGGCATAAAGACAGATGGCTGCGAGCAGAAAGTCAACGGAGAAAAAGAAGGTCTGAAGCAGATGCATTTTGGTTGAATCGCCCAGCTCTACCTGTTGGCTGACGCCGGTGAATATATGGTTATCGTTTTTTATTTGAAATATGATTTCAAGCTGATCCCCCTGATATGTAAAATCATAGGAGGAGTGATGCATATACCGGGCCGGATGGGTTACATCACTAATGTTATTTTCAAACAGCTTACCGTTGATCCATAATCTGTATTCGGAATAAATGGAGGAAAGACGCAGATTCAGCAGATGCTTTTTATCATCCATCTTAAGAATAAGCCGGTATGTGGCATAGCCCTTCGAGGGCAGCTTAAGGTCCGGATAGGAGCTCCAGGGCATATCAACATTGTAATAACCGGTGGGAATTAAGTTAAAATTAAAATCGTGAGGGGTAAGCAGCTGCTTCCAATAGAATTCCCAGTTTCCATTCAGAACAACAATTTCCCTGTTAAAATCAACCTGGGATAAATCCAGATAACCCTTACTGGCAGACCGGATATTCTGATTAGACTGACAGCCGGTGGATAAAAGCATTATCAGCAATATGATCGGAAGAAGTAAATATCTATTCTTCATAACTTTAAATTCCTTTCTATGTAAGAATGGCAGCTTATTCGCCGCTCATTTCAGAACACTGTCATAGGGGATTTCAAAATGAACATTGGTTCCCTGACCGGGCTCGCTGCTTATGGTCAGTCCGCTTTTATAATAGCGAAGCAGGCGCATATTAATATTATACAGGCCGATTCCCGAATTCTCCTGTGAGGGGATCAGCAGCTGGCCGACATCCTCCTTGGTAATGCCAATACCATTGTCTTCAATATCAAAATGAAGCCACTCAGCTCTTTGATGTATTCTAAGGTATATTTTCCCGCCGTTTTCCCGGCTTCGCAGCCCATGCTTGATTGCATTCTCAATCAGGGGCTGAAGGATAAAGTGGAGAATATGGCAGGAATGCAAAGCTTCATCAATATCGTATTCCAGTTCAATATTTCCGAAACGTGCCCGCTCAATATAAAAATAAGCGGAGATATGCTTAAGCTCAGTGGCCAGCTCCACCTTTTGTTCAGAGCTGTCAAAGCGCAAGGAGCTTTTCAGATAGTCGATAAAATATTGCAGCAGGCTCCCTGCCTTATCTGGATTGGTACGGCAAAGCTGTGCGATTGTGGTCAGGGTATTATATAAAAAATGAGGCTTGATTTGCTCTGCCAGAAAATCTGCTTCCAGCTGATCTGCCTTGGTTAATGAAAGAGCTACATTTTTTTCCAGAGTATTTACATTGATGATATGCCTGGTATACATCTTTGCCATCATATAGTTATGAAGGATTAAGGAAATTACAAAAAACATCCCAAAATAATAATAATTCAGACGTATGATATGTAAATAGGCGATGGCGTCGATCATACCACCCAAAATCATAATGGACATAATCAGATAATAGTAGACACGAAAATTTCTTCGTTTTATCAGAATCTGAACCGCACTATATATGCCCCCCAGCAGAATGGGCAGGGAAACCAGAAAATAGAGCATCATAATAGTGGTGTATTGATAAGAATCCCCCAGCAAAATGGTAATAATGGCAAGGGCCTGGATAACCAGAGCATACCAGCTAAGCAATGCCGGAACATCCTCCGGGAAAATGGATTTCATATAAAAAACCATGGTAAGGACAGCTATGGGGACTGTCAGCCAGGCGATTTTAGGTCCTACGGTATATGGAAGATTAGGGAAGATATAGTGTAGCAGAGTATGATTAACCAAGGAACAGCGGATGGCTATATCAATACAGAAAAGGGCAAACATCATATGTCCAAAGGATCTGTCGGTACTAATATAAAAAACCATCAAATAGATTCCGGCAAATAAAAGAATGCAGATTACCAGCAGTTCCAGGGTGAAATTCAGGGAATCCCCCTGATTCATAGCTTTGACAGAACCTAAGGTTATGCTGCGTAATACCCCTGCAAAGTAGCGGCTGTTATTTTTAATCTGCAATATGATAACAAGCTCATTACTGTTTGCTATAAAATTCTTTATTTTGGGATAGAAATAGAAAAGGTTGCTGTGGTTATCCGCACTATAGCTGTCAATTAGCTCCCCATTGATATACAGCTTGTATTCCGAGAAGATTTTTGAAGTACAGATGCCAAGTAAATGCTCCCTGCCGTCAAGCTTTATCTTGAGGCGGTAAGTAGCGAAGCCCTTGGAAGGAAAAGAATAGCGATTCCAATATTCATTGACATTATAGTAACCGGTAAGCAAATGATGAGCAAAGACATCTTTTGGGCCAAGAAGCTCATTCCAGTAGAATTCCCAATTGCCATCCAGCGGGATAATACCCTCCGTATCAAAATTCCAATCCGATAAATCCATGCTGCCATTTATGGCAACAGGCTTTTTAGATTGCTGACAGCCGGTCAATAGGGATAAGATAAGCATCAGGAGTAAGCAAATGATTTGACCCTTCAATTTCATATAGTATAACCTCTTGCGGTAGAATTAGGCATGAATGTGCTAAAAAATAAAATTATCTAAAGAATATTATAGCATCTTAACAAATACTTGAAAACATAATTTGTGAAGGATATTGACAGCCTTATCTGTGAAATCTATAATTACCATAATGGCATGACTGCTTAAATTTGGAAGACGGGAGAAAAAACCATTGGAAATAGTATTTATTATTTTAATCATCGTTCTGATACTGGTAATTCTAAGCATGATCAATGAATATAAGCTTCGTAATCGCAGAATCAGATATATGAAGGAGCAGTGGGGGGAGGTCCCCGAAGAGGAATATACCTCGGAAAAGCTGATTTCACTGGCACAGTATTATAAAGCACATGCGGATGATAAGCTGGATGTGGATGATATCACCTGGAATGACCTGGATATGCAGGAAATCTATATGTTGATGAATAATACCCAGTGTGCAATCGGAGAAGAGTATCTGTATGCACTTTTGCATAAGCCCTGCTTTTCCCTGGAAGAACTTAAGGAAAGAAGCCGTCTGATGAAATTCTTTGCGGAGAACGAGGAGAAACGGATTTTAATCCAGACGAAGCTATATCCCATCGGTAAATTAAGCAATATATCCGTATATGAATATATGAACCGGCTGCAGGAGCAGGAACCAAGGAGTAATTTAAAGCATTATCTCATGGTGCTTGGACTGGTGCTTTCTCTGGCCCTGATAGGTATAAAGCCGGGCCTGGGCGGCGTTTTGACAGTAGTCTTAATTATTAATAACCTGTATCAGTATTATAAGGAGAAGGCCGAAATAGAGAAGTATCTGACGGTATTTGCATTTATTGTGCGTCTCCTGGATGGAACCAAGGAAATATATAAATTGGAGCTTGCACCGCTAAAGCAGTATACGGACTCTTTAAGAGAGGATGCAGAGCATTTTAGAAACTTTCGCAAGGGCTCTGGCTGGCTCACTCCAAGACAGCCCACAGGTGACCCCCAGGAGCTGCTGCTGGATTACATTCGTATGCTGACACATATTGATCTGATCAAGTATAATTCCATGCTAAGATTCTTAAAGAAAAACAGTGAGGTATTGAACCGGATTTATGAGACTATCGGATTTTTAGACAGCATGATAGCGGCGGCTTCCTTTCGGGAGTATCTTCCGGGGTACTGTGAACCGGAGCTTATAAAAACCGGAAAGCCAAGGCTGGCAGTGAGGGATTTATATCATCCGCTGATTGAGACCCCTGTAGAAAACTCAATCAGGGAGGAACGTTCCGTGCTTTTGACGGGCTCCAATGCCTCAGGAAAATCCACCTTTATTAAAACCCTTGCAATTAATGCCATACTGGCACAGACGATATATACTTCAGTCAGCAAAAGCTATCAGGGAAGCTTCTTTCTGATTTATTCTTCCATGGCTCTCCGGGATAATATATTAAGCAAGGAAAGCTATTATATTGTAGAGATAAAATCCTTAAAGCGCATTCTTGACAGAATTAATCCGGAAAAGCCGATGCTTTGCTTTATCGATGAGGTGCTTCGTGGGACAAATACGCTGGAACGGATCGCCGCTTCCTCCAGAATTCTGTCCTCACTGGCCAGGAAAAATGCATTGGTGTTTGCCGCCACCCATGATATCGAGCTGACACAGATACTGGCTCGGGATTATTCCAACTATCATTTTCAGGAACAGATTGAAAATAATCAAATCATATTCGATTACAAGCTGTATGAGGGAAAGGCAGTATCCAAGAATGCGATTAAGCTTTTGAATATGCTGGGATATCCCAAGGATATCATAGCCTCGGCAGAAGCGGCAGCGGAGGAGTTCCAAAATAAAGGGGAATGGAGCAGAATGGAAGGAAGGTAAATAAATCGTTGCAGATCGCCTTGTAATACCCGGGCTTTCAGCCCGGGAGGTTTCTATAGAGATTTTTTGAAGTATTAACGGAAACAAGGAATACGATGCCAAGGATAAAGGATGCGAGTATAAAGACAAGGGATAGGAGCGGAACGAGCAGGGTAATGTAGGTTGCAATTTGTACGATGGCCATGATTTTCCAGGTAAATTGCAGATTTTCTCCGTTTAATTTAGCACTGTGGTTATTTTCCATCTCTCGAATCCCCATTACGATCAGATAAGAGATATACAGGGAAATAATGGTGCTGATCAGTCCCAGACCTATCCCAAGCCAGCCAAGGGCGGCTGTGATACCCAGCAAATCTCCGGCGTACAGGAGAGTGGAATATATCCCCATTCCAACCGCAGCAGGATGGGCCTTTGCAAATAGCGGGCTCTCGCCATGCAATGAGTTCAATCCTCTGACAAGAAAGATATAGCCGATAAAATCAGGAATTAAACCGACGGTAGAATTCCCTAAATTAATGTTAAAATCCAAAAAGATTAATAAAAAGCCGATAAATATATGATCCATGATTTCCCTCCCAATTATTATTATTTTTATTATAAAGTTAACCGTAAGCTTTTACAAGTTATTTATCCGCAGGAATAGAACAACAAAACGAGGCAACAGGCAGCGTAGAAATGAGGTTAAAAATGAACGTAACACTTTATACAGATGGATCAGCCAGGGGCAATCCGGATGGTCCGGGAGGCTATGGCGCAATTCTTGTTTATATAGATTCCAAGGGTGTAACACACGAACGGGAATATAGTGGGGGCTTTAAAAAAACCACCAATAACAGGATGGAGCTGATGGCTGCCATCATTGGGCTGGAGGCTCTGACAAGACCCTGCATTGTAACTCTGTATTCGGATTCCCAGTATCTTGTGAAGGCCTTTACGGAGCACTGGATTGAAGGGTGGATGAAAAAAGGATGGAAGCGTGGACAGAATGAACCGGTCAAGAACGTTGATCTGTGGAAGCGTCTGCTGAAAGCAATGGAACCTCATCAGGTATCCTTTGTGTGGGTTAAGGGACACAACGGACACCCGATGAATGAACGCTGTGACGTCCTTGCCACAACAGCCGCTGACGGGAATAATCTTGCTGATGATGTTTTCTTATCCCTTATGTAAGGAAGCGTATCCGACATAGCTGTGCCGGTGGGCTGCGGGAACGAAGGCAACCTCGGTATTATCGTTGTAATAGTGATAATGACCTCCCTTTACATAGATGGCTGGACCGGTTGCCGTATGGTAATGGTGTGTGTGTCCGTCACTAAGTGTAGCAGTACCCTCCAGGTAATGGATATGCCCCGGTTGATCTGCAACACTGGTGGTTGTTCCGGAATAATTATGGGTATGTTCATTATGAAAGGCGGCCTTTCCGATATAACTATGTGTGTGCATTTCATTGGTCATGCTTACCCTCATTTCCACCGCAATAAAACGGCAAGTATCCTTCTATAACATATTTTATGAAAGCCGGAATTATTTCATTCGAAGCAATATACAGACCCTTACTGAAATAATTAATCAACAGAAATAAATTTATAAGCATTGCAATAAGAAAGCTTTATGATATAATTCTATTATAAAATTTAGAATTTTTTCGATACGTTATTTTATATGCCTGCATATTAAAATAACGTATTATTCATGAAGAGAAGCAAATTACAAATCACAAAGGAAGGGATTATCTCCATGACACAACTAACCCCGCTGATGCAGCAATATATGGAAATCAAGGAGCAATATAAGGATTGTATTCTATTCTACCGTCTGGGTGATTTTTATGAAATGTTCTTTGAGGATGCCCGGACCTGCTCAAGGGAGCTGGAAATAGCTCTTACCGGTAAAAGCATCGGCCAGGAGGAGCGCGCACCGATGTGCGGGGTACCCTATCATGCGGTAGAAAACTACCTAAGCAAGCTGGTAAGCCGCGGTTACCGTGTGGCGATCTGTGAGCAGGTAGAGGACCCGAAGTTTGCAAAGGGTATTGTAAAAAGAGAGGTTATCAGGATTGTTACTCCCGGAACTAATCTGAATACACAGGTACTGGATGAAACAAGAAATAATTATCTGATGTCAGTAGTACATACCACAAACGCCTTCGGTGTATCCATCGTGGATATTACCACCGGTGACTATTATGTAACTGAGGTGGACAGCGAACGAAAGCTCATGGACGAAATCTTCAAATGGTCCCCCTCGGAAATCATCTGCAATGACACCTTTTTTGTATCGGGGGTAAATATCGAGGCATTAAAAAGCAACGGCAATATTGCCCTGTCCCCTCTGGAGCCCTGGTATTTTGACGATGAGCTCTGTATCCGGTCGTTAAAGGAGCATTTTAATGTAGCCACTCTGGACGGCCTTGGCTTAAAGGATTATTCTATTGGAGTTATCGCTGCCGGCTGTATCATGCAATTCTTACAGGAAACCCAGAAGAATTCCCTGTCCCATATTACAAAGCTGACTCCATATACTTATGAGAAATATATGCTTTTGGATAGCTCAACCGTTCGTAATCTTGAGCTGACCGAGACCATCCGGGAGAAGCAAAAGAAGGGCTCCTTATTATGGGTGCTGGATAAAACAAAAACGGCGATGGGGGCAAGACTGCTAAGAAGCTACATGGAGCAGCCCCTCATCGATTATGATATGATTAATCAAAGACTGGAAGCGGTCAGCCAGTTAAAGGACAATATGATTACCAGAGAAGAGATCAGGGAATATCTGAATCCGGTCTATGATCTGGAGCGCCTGATGAGTAAAATCAGCTATAAAAGTGCAAATCCAAGGGATTTGATCGCCTTCAGCTCCTCCCTGTCCATGCTTCCCCATATCAAATTCCTGCTTCAAAGCTTTGATGTAAAGCTGCTCGTTGAAATTCACGAGGAGTTGGATATACTGGAGGATATCTTTGAATTAATCGGAAAGGCGATCGCTGATGAGCCTCCTCTGAATGTCAAAGAGGGCGGTATCATCAAGGAAGGCTTTCATGAAGAGGTGGACCGGCTGCGAAAGGCCAAGACAGAGGGCAAGGATTGGCTGATGGATTTGGAGACCAAGGAACGGGATGCCACCGGAATTAAGAATCTTCGTATTCGCTTTAACCGGGTATTCGGCTATTATCTGGAGGTTACCAATTCCTATCAGAGTATGGTCCCGGATAACTGGATCAGGAAGCAGACCCTGGCCAATGCGGAACGCTATACAACCCCGGAGCTTAAGGAGCTGGAGGATATTATCCTTGGAGCAGAGGATAAGCTTTTTTCCCTGGAATATGACCTGTTCAGTGAGATCAGGGATCAGATTGCCCTTGAGGTGAAGCGTATCCAGCAGACGGCAAAGGCCATTGCAAAAATTGATGTATTTGCTTCGCTGGCAATGGTTGCGGAGCAGAATAATTACATAAAGCCGGTTATGAATACCAACGGTGCTCTCCAGATTAAGAATGGAAGGCATCCGGTGGTGGAGCGCATGATATCACATGACATGTTTGTTGCCAACGACACTTTGCTGGACAATAAGCAAAACCGTGTTTCCATCATTACCGGACCGAATATGGCGGGAAAATCCACCTATATGCGCCAGACAGCCCTGATTGTACTGATGGCGCAGCTCGGCAGCTTTGTTCCGGCGGATACGGCGCAGATCGGCATTGTTGACCGGATTTTCACAAGGGTTGGAGCCTCGGACGATCTCGCCAGCGGACAGAGCACTTTCATGGTGGAAATGACCGAGGTAGCCAATATCCTGCGTAATGCAACGAAGAACAGCCTGTTGATTTTGGATGAGATCGGACGGGGTACCAGTACCTTCGACGGACTAAGCATCGCCTGGGCAGTGGTAGAGCATATCAGCAACAGTAACATCCTCGGAGCAAAAACCCTGTTTGCAACCCATTATCATGAGCTGACCGAGCTGGAGGGAAGGCTTGAAGGGGTAAATAACTATTGTATTGCAGTCAAGGAGCAGGGGGAGGATATTGTATTTCTTCGTAAGATTGTTAAGGGCGGAGCGGATAAAAGCTATGGAATTCAGGTGGCAAGGCTTGCCGGTGTTCCAGCCAGCGTCTTAAAGAGAGCCTCGGAGATTGCAGCCGAATTAACCGGCAACGACCTGGCCTTAAAGGCGAAGAACCTGGCGGCACCCC
The DNA here is from genome assembly GCA_023407175.1 of Bacillota bacterium. Next base: position 34,439 of record JAEYMU010000043.1, on the reverse strand, counting down.
AGGAGGCGGCCGCGCAGGAGAGCTGTGAGGAGCAGCTGGAGCTGGCGGAATTATTATCCGATCTCCCGCAGCCAAGGCAGGAGATAAGGAAGGGCAAAAAAGCCAGGGATACCAACCAATTCTCCTTATTCTCCCTGGCAGGGAACGAAGATATTATAACAGAGCTTCGGGATCTGGATATCGCAAGGCTGACACCGATTGATGCCATCAATAAGCTCTACCAGATACAGAAAAAGATAAAGGACAGAATATGAAAAATATTCTATAGGAATAAAGTTGGATCAAAGAGCTGAAAGGACAATTCTATTATATACTACCGGAAACAGGAAGGGAGGAAATCTATGCCTCAGATACACATACTTGATGAGCCTACCATCAATCAGATTGCCGCAGGAGAGGTTGTGGAACGCCCCAGCGCAGTGGTTAAGGAGTTGATTGAAAATGCTATGGATGCCGGCGCAACCGCAATAACGGCAGAGATTAAGGAAGGCGGATTAAGCTTTATCAGAATCACGGATAATGGCTCAGGCATGGAGGCGGAGGATATTCCTCTGGCCTTCCTTCGTCATGCCACAAGCAAAATCCGTACAGCACAGGACCTTCTGACTGTAACCAGCCTGGGATTTCGGGGAGAGGCCTTATCCAGTATCGCAGCGGTGTCCCAATTAGAGCTGATCACAAAAACTCCCTCCGCCCTGCAGGGCTTTCGCTACCTGATTGAGGGCGGCGAGGAAAAATCACTGGAGGAGATTGGCTGTCCCGGCGGTACGACAATCATAGTCCGTAATATTTTCTACAATACTCCGGCACGCCGTAAATTTTTAAAATCCGCCATGACGGAGGCTGGCTATATCAGCGAGCTGATGGAACGGCTGATGGTCTCCCATCCGGGTATTTCCTTCAAATTCATCATGAACAACCAGGTGAAGCTTCAATCTACAGGCAACCACAGCAGTAAGGATATCCTTTATCAGGTATATGGACGGGATATAGCGAGGGAGCTCCTACCGGTTGAATATGACTCAGGGGATATTAAAATCACCGGCTTTATTGGGAAGCCGGTGATAACAAGGGGAAACCGCAATTACGAGAATTATTTTATCAATGGCAGATATATCAGAAGCAATATCATAACAAAGGCAATTGAGGAGGCTTACCGGCCCTTCCTGATGCAGCATAAATATCCTTTCACCTCCCTTTATTTTGAAATAGAGCCCTCTATGATCGATGTCAATGTTCATCCTCAGAAGATGGAGATCAGGCTGAAGAACGGGGATGAGCTTTATCAGCTTACCTGCCAGGCAATCCGTAATACCCTGTCCGGCAAGGAAATGATTCCAAAGGTGCTGCTGACTCCCCAGACAGAAGAAAAAAAGAACACGACTCCTATCCCGGAGCCCTTTGAAGTGAATCGAAGAATGCAGCTGCAGAGCAGTGTAGCTGATCAAGTGAAATCTCCTCCTATAACCTATGGGAAAGCTCAGAACGATATGGTTGCGGTCCGGGTTACCGAGAGCAGTAACGGATACGGCAGTCTTGCCGGTAAAGTTACAGACAGGGATGATTTGGTTCAAGAAAAGGAAGCGGGCAGTACCTTAGAAGCAGGCTCCAACAGGTCTTCTAAACCCTGTAATGTGGAAACCGGGAAGACCGAACAGCTGAAGCTTTTTGCAGACCGAACGGAAGCGTCGGATACACCGTTTTTATCGAAGCAGGCCGTAAAGGAGCACCGTATCATAGGACAGGTTTTTTCGACCTATTGGCTGGTGGAGTATAAAAAGGAGCTTTATATCATCGACCAGCATGCCGCCCATGAAAAGGTGCTGTATGAGAAAATTATAGCCGCTTCAAAAGCAAAGACCCACAGCTCACAGCAGCTTCTTCCTCCAATCGTATTGACTTTAAGCGTACGAGAGCAGGAGGCCCTGCAAAAATATGAAGATACCTTAACAAGCCTGGGCTATGAAATAGAGCCTTTTGGCGGGAAGGAATTTTCCGTAAGGGCGGTTCCGACAGATTTGTACGGAATTTCAGAAAAAGAATTGCTTTTGGAATTTATCGACGATTTGGCAGATGAAATAACGGGCAATACTACAAATACGACAGCAATACTGGAACGGGTTGCTTCACTTTCCTGTAAAGCTGCGGTAAAGGCAAATCATGTTCTATCGACGATAGAGGCTGAGGCGCTGATAAATGAGCTTTTAATGCTGGAAAATCCTTATCATTGCCCCCATGGAAGGCCTGTCATCGTTTCCATGAGCCAGTATGAGATGGAGCGAAAATTCAAACGGATTGTATAGACAGATAGATGATGCGAATACCAAATTTACGGGTTTGTGGCAGAATGGAGATTTGTATGGAAAGAAAGCCCTTAATTATCCTGACGGGTCCAACCTCTGTCGGAAAGACCGCCTTATCCATCGCACTTGCAGGGGCGGTAGGGGGTGAGATTATTTCCGCGGATTCGATGCAGGTATACAAGCATATGGATATCGGTACAGCCAAAATCACAGAGAAGGAAATGGGTGGCATACCCCATTATCTGATTGATATGCTGGAGCCGGACGAGGAATTTAATGTTGTTAAGTTCAAACAGCTGGCCGTGAAATATATGGAACAGATTTATGAAAAGAATAAGATACCAATCCTGGTCGGAGGCACCGGCTTTTATATCCAGGCCGTGCTGTATGACATTGATTTTACGGAAAATGAAGCAGATACCTCCTATCGGGAGGAGCTGGAAGGCTTATTAAAAGAACGGGGTACAGAGTATCTCTATGGGCTTCTTAAGGAGACTGATCCGGAGAGTGCACAGGCAATCCATTCAAATAACAGCAAGCGGGTAATCCGGGCCCTTGAATATGCAAGATTAACCGGTGATAAGATATCCGAACATAACAGGGAGCAAAGAAGCAGGCAGTCGCCCTACAATTTCTGTTATTTTGTACTGAACAGGGATCGTGCAAGGCTCTATGAGACAATTAATCAAAGAGTTGACCAGATGATACAGGCAGGCTTGCCGGAGGAGGTAAAAAAGCTTGCGGCCCTTGGTTACACCAGAGAGCTGGTATCCATGCAGGGGCTTGGCTATAAGGAGCTGCTTGCCTGGCTTGAGGGAGAATATACTCTGGAGGAAGCAATCGAAGTCATAAAAAGAGATACCAGGCATTTTGCCAAAAGACAGCTTACCTGGTTTAAGCGGGAGAAGGAGGTCATCTGGGTGGAGAAGGAGAAGTTTCCCACAGAGGATGACCTGCTTGATTATCTGCTGCAATGTCTTCGGGAGAAGGGAATTTTATAACACCGGTAACACAAGGAGGAGAAAAAATTGCAGAATACAGAATTGGAGAAGGAATATCAGACTCTGGGAATTGCACCACAGGTATGTAAGTTTTGCTTAAACATAGAAGAGGAGCTGAAGGAGCGCTTTGAAGAGATTGACCGGATTGCGGAATATAACCAACTGAAGGTAATAAAGGCCATGCAGGATAACCGTTTAAGTGAAATCCATTTTGCGGCGACCACAGGCTATGGCTATAATGATATGGGACGGGATACCCTGGAGAAGATTTATGCCGATGTGTTCCATACGGAGGATGCTCTGGTAAGGCCTCAGTTAATCAGCGGAACTCATGCGCTTACAATCGCTCTTTCCGGTAATTTAAGACCGGGGGATGAGATATTATCGCCGGTTGGAAAGCCCTACGATACCCTGGAGAGCGTTATTGGAATCACGCCGGCAAAGGGCTCCCTTGCAGAATATGGGATTACTTACCGACAGGTAGATTTGCTTTCAGACGGAGGCTTTGACTGGGAGGGCATTCGCGCTGCGATGGGGGAAAATACCAGACTGGTAACCATCCAGCGTTCCAAGGGCTATATGACCAGACTGACCCTGTCGGTTCAGAGAATTGGAGAATTAATTGCCTTTATTAAGAAGCTTCGCCCGGACGTCATTTGTATGGTTGACAACTGCTACGGCGAATTTGTGGATGTACTTGAGCCTACCCAGGTTGGTGCGGACCTTTGTGTCGGCTCCCTGATTAAAAATCCGGGTGGCGGACTGGCTCCGATTGGCGGCTATATTGTGGGGAAGCGGGAATATGTTGAAAATGCAGCCTACCGGCTGACAGCACCCGGTCTTGGCAAAGAGGTAGGGGCTACCCTGGGGCTGATTGCTCCCATTATGCAGGGGCTGTTTCTTGCACCCCAGGTGGTATCCGGTGCGCTTAAGGGTGCCGTATATGCGGCAAATATCTATGAGCGTCTGGGATATGGTGTATTACCGGATGGAACAGAGGAACGTTTTGACATCATTCAGGCAGTTACGCTGAATTCGCCGGAGGCAGTCATAGCCTTCTGTAAGGGAATACAGGCGGCAGCCCCGGTGGACAGCTATGTAGTTCCCGAGCCCTGGGCAATGCCCGGTTATCATTGTGATGTCATCATGGCGGCAGGAGCGTTTGTACAGGGCTCCTCCATTGAGCTTTCGGCAGATGCCCCGATTGAGCCGCCCTATACCGTATTCTTTCAGGGAGGACTAACCTGGCACCATGCCAAATTTGGAATTCTGATGTCAGTTCAAAAGCTCTATGAAGCGGGGATGATAAAGCTGTAAATTCATTTTATACCATATGGGACGTGTCTGAAAAATTCATTATACCGTTCGGAATGCTATACTAGTAAATTTGACCTATGACATTCTAATTCGGGTTATAACTTTGCTTTCCTTACAGCCGTAAATTTTAGTTTCAAGTATACAAACAATTCAATTTATGGTAAAATGTAAACCGTGATATTAATTCATACAACAATTGGAAGGGGGACAAGCATGGCCAGGACCTCAAGGAATGTAGGTAAAAACAATTGGGCTTTATTCCTTCTGATTTTGCTTGGTATTGTGGCAGGAAGCTTTATCGGGCATCTGACCAGGGAAATTGATTTCTTAAGCTGGCTGGATAACGGAATTAAATTTTCCTTTGGGGATTCTGACAGCAAAGCCGCCACTCTGGATCTGGCAGTCATCGTAATTCGGTTTGGGCTTCAAATCAAAGTTACAGTAGGAAGTGTAATCGGAGCAATTGCTTCCGTTTTCATTTATAAAAAGATATGAGCATCATAATCCGACTGATTTCTTGGAGAGGAAATAATCAGAATCCGCAGCGCTTCTGATTATTATTCAGAAAGGATTATTATGAAGGAAGCTTATTTATCAGTGAAAGAATTACCCGTGTCGGAACGTCCCTATGAAAAATGTGAGAAGTATGGTGCAGGGGCGCTGTCAGACGCGGAGCTGTTGTCGGTTATTTTAAGAACCGGTTCAAAAAAACAGCGCGTCATGGATTTGGCTGTGAACATACTGAATTATTCGCCGGCTTATCAGGGGCTTAAGGGACTGAATTATCTTACGATGAAGGAGCTGACCACAATCCGGGGGATTGGCAGGGTCAAGGCGATTGAGCTTTTATGCCTCAATGAGATTACGAAGCGCATGTCGAAGGAAACTAGGCGGGAAAGTCTGAAACTGAACACACCCCAGAGTGTTGCAGAGTATTATATGCAGGATTTGCGCCATTTGACCAGAGAGCAGGTAATGCTGCTTTTGATGGACTCGAAGAACAAAATGCTTGGGGATATGATTATATCCGAGGGAACCGTCAATACTTCCATTATGCCGGTCAGAGAAATATTTGTACAGGCAATGAAATATGATGCGGTGAATATCATACTGCTTCATAACCATCCCAGCGGAGACCCGACTCCGAGCGCGGAGGATATCCGGGTGACCAAAAGGATTCAGGAGGCCGGCAATTTGGTCGGCATTGCACTTATGGATCATATCATTATTGGTGATAATAGGTATGTAAGCTTAAAGGAACAAGGGCTGTTTTAATTCTCATTCAAAGGATAGCTTAAAAAAGACGTTATATGTAACAGGAAGGGAAACAAATAGGAGGTTTTGTAGATTATGGCTTCAAAGGCATTTGGTATAGATTTTGGTACAAGCACGATAAAAATATACAAGAAGGGACAGGGAATTGTACTCGATGAGCGTAATATTATCGCCATCTCGAACAATAAAGCAGTAATTGCCACAGGCAACGACGCCTTTGAAATGTATGAAAAGGCCCCGGCGGGTATTAACGTGACCTATCCGGTCCGTAATGGCGTCATAGCCGATGTGGCGAATATGATGGCCTTATTAAAATGCTTCATGGGAAGAATCAGCGGCTCCAAGCATATTGGCTCCGCGGATTATATTGTCGCAACTCCAACAGACATAACAGAGGTTGAGCGCCGTTCCTTTTATGACCTGATTGCAAGCTCCGGCCTTAAGGTCGGACATATTAAAATCGTCGAAAAACCGATTGCCGATGCTGTAGGAGCAGGGCTTGATGTAATGACGGCCAGAGGTGTCATGATTGTAGACATCGGAGCTGATACCACAGAGGTGTCAATACTTTCCCTGGGCGGTATCGTACTTAGTAAATTAATACCGGTGGGCGGTAACCGGCTCGATGAAGCTATTAAGGGCATTGTAAAGAAAAAATATAATCTTTTTATCGGGGATAAGACGGCGGAGAATATCAAAAAGAAGCTGGCCTGTGCCTTTTCCACTGTGGAGGGCTCCGTTAAGGTATACGGACGGGATGTTGTAACCGGACTTCCGACGGAGATGGAGATTAAGTCCTCTGATGTATATGAGGCAATTTCGGAATATATGTATTCCATTATCGATGCCATTAAGATCATACTGGAGAGAACACCGCCGGAGATATCCTCGGATATTATTGACAGCGGTATCTACATTACCGGCGGCTCGGCAAAAATATTTGCACTGGACGAGCTGCTGCATAAGGAAACGGACCTTAAGATAAACATATGTCCGGATTCCTCCAATACCGTTGTATGTGGTCTGGGCAAAATTATGGAGGAGCATAAGCTGAATTCTCTTGCAGATGTATTAAGGTCCAAAACCTTTGTAAATTAGATATTTTTGACATTAACCCATCAAATTAATTTGATGGGTTTTGAAGCAATGATATGCAAATAAATATAAAAAGAACCAGGAGTTCTTTTTATATGATGGAGAATACGATTATGGGTCGAAGGACAAAAATTAAAATAAATCCGAAGCATGCGTTGATTGTTTGCCTGATCTTAGTCGCAGGACTGATTTTGTTTTCCTTCCGCTACGGCGAACAGCTGTCCCCGGTAAAGGATGCCGTAGGCTATGTCATCACTCCGATGCAGCGGGGAGTCAATACGGTGGGCACCTATCTATCCAACCAACTGGATAATTTCAAGAGTATTCAGGAGCTGCAGGAGGAGAACGCAAAGCTGAAGGAGCAGGTTGCGACGCTTTCCTATGAGAATAAGCTTTATCTTCAGGAAAAATACGAGCTGGACGATTTGAGAGAGCTGTTTGAGCTAAGCCAGATTTATGTTGACTACCCCAAGGTAGCAGCAAGAGTAATCAGTAAGGAGTCCGGCAATTGGTACAGTGTTTTTAAAATCGATAAGGGGACAAAGGACGGTTTTGAGGTAAATATGAATGTTCTGGCAGGAAATGGACTGGCCGGTATCATTACGGAGGTACATTACAATTATTCGATTGTCAGATCAATTATTGATGATAACAGCGAGGTATGGGGGACCTTTACCAAGACCTCGGATACCTGTATCGTACAGGGAGATTTACAGATGATGGATGAGGGAAAAATACGGGTTACTTTCATCGATAAAAACGCCAAGATACAGGAAGGTGATGAGGTTTTCACCTCACAGGACAGTTCAAAGTTCCTTCCAGGCATATTAATCGGATATGTGAGCGACATTGAGCTGGATTCCAGTAAAATGTCAAAAACAGCATATCTGACACCCGTAGTAGATTTTCAACATTTGAATGAGGTTCTGGTCATTACGCAATTGACGGAGCCCCTGATAGATTAAGCAAGGTAGGTATTTATGTGAAACGAGTGATTGTATATACCGTAGAAATCATAATATGTCTCGTAATACAGACATCGATGTATAACTATATCAGTCTGGCGGATATTATGCCAAACCTCCTGCTGATTCTTGTTGTATCCCATGCCTATATGCGCGGTCCCATGACAGGGCTGCTGCTGGGCATGTTTGGCGGGCTTTTGGTGGACTTCATGAGCGGAAGCTATATTATAGGAGTTGATGCGCTGATTCTCATGCTGATCGGTTATTTTATCGGCTATACGAATAAATATTATGCCAATGACGACTATACCTTTCCCCTCGTCATTATTACGGTAAGTGATTTGGCCTATGGTTTCCTTTTCTATGTTTTTGAATTTTTGCTAAGAGGACGCTTAAACTTCTTATACTATTTAAGAAGGCTGATATTGCCGGAGATAATCTATACGGTTGTAGTGTCGATTCTTTTATATAAGCTGCTACATATGATTCATAACCGTTTGGAGCGTAAGCCGGATAAGGAGGTATAAGCTTGTTTGATGTATTTCTGGATCATGTAAAAAAGCTTTTTAAGTCAAGGTTATTTCCGATAACCCTGGTTTATATTATATTATTTGCTGTAGTTATAAATCGTCTTTTCGTTCTCCAGATTGTAGACGGACCGACGATAGCTGAGAACAGTGTCCTTAAGAATGTGGAAGAACGGGAGATTGACAGTACGAGGGGCAATATCTATGACTGTACCGGCAAGCTTCTTGCCTATAACGAATCGACCTACAGCGTTGTTATGGAGGACAGCACAAAAATTGAATCCAACGCTCAGCGCAATGAGATTATTTATAAATTAATAAAGATCATCGAAGATAATGGAGAAACATTGGATAATGATTTTTATATCAGAGAGGGCAGTGACGGGAAGCTGGAATTCACCCTGGAGGATACGGAATTAACCCGCTTTAAGGAAAAGGTCTATGCCTATACCCTGGAGGACAAGGAACTGACTGAGGAACAGAAAAATGCAACGGCTCAGGATGTTTATGATTATCTGAAATCAGGCAAGGGCTATACAAAGATCACTACGATGTTTGAAATTTCAGATGATTATTCCGTAGAGGATACCCTGAAAATCATGAGCATCCGTTACGCACTATTTTGCAATTACCCGAAATACATTCCCATTACGGTTGCCTCCGGCGTCGGTAATAAGACGATTGCCGCCGTAAAGGAGAGCAGTGCCGAGCTGATCGGTGTGGATGTGGAGCAGCAGACCCACCGGGTATACGAGGATAGTGTATATTTTTCCAATATCATTGGCTATACCGGGTTAATCAGCCAACAGGAGCTGGATACCTATAATGCGGATGATGAGATTTATGATTCGACCGATATTGTGGGAAAGGCCGGTTTGGAAAAGAAATTTGAGGAATACTTAAGAGGTACCAAGGGAGTAGAAACCGTCAGTGTTACTACTTCAAAGAAGGTAATTGATGTCATTGAACGTACCGATCCGGTTGCAGGAAACGATATTTATCTGACCATTAATGCTGACCTTCAGATCGGAGCCTACAAGCTGTTGGAAAGGGAGCTGGCAAAAATTCTATTGGAAAATCTTACTCCGGAGCTGGATTACGGCAGTAAGGGAGAAAGTGCCGGTGATATTCTGATTCCCATTTATGAGGTGTATTATGCATTGCTGAATAACAATATCATCGATATTAACAAATTTGATGATGCTGATGCCACTACACTTGAGAAGCAGACCTACGAGAAATACAAGACGGCATTAAACGATGTTTTTACACAGCTGGACACCTATCTAAGCATGGATAATACAGTAACCAATGATAAGGCCGGAGATATGGAGGATTATCTGGATTATTTCTATTCGGCTCTAAAATCAAACGGATTACTGATTGCCGATATTCCGTCGGATGACCAGACTCTGGCAGACTACAAAAATGATAAAATAAGTCTAAGTGCCTTTTTGAAATATGCCATTACAAATAACTGGATTGATTTGTCCAAGCTGGGGGTCGGGGAAGAGTACTATTACACCGAGGAATTATATGACAAGCTGATTGACCACACTAAGAAAATTTTGAAAACTGATGACAATTTCAATAAAATGATCTACCGGAATTTGGTATTTTCGTACAAATTATCAGGGAGAGAAATTTGTCTTTTATTATTTGACCAAGGTGTGTTAGAATATAAAGATGAAGATGTAAACAGCCTGATCCTGGGCAGCAAATCAGCATATGATTTTATCAAATCAAAAATTGAAAATTTGGAGATTACTCCCGCTATGCTTGCCCTGACACCCTGCAGAGGCTCTGTTGTCATCACCGATGTTAAAACCGGTGATGTACTGGCCCTGGTATCCTATCCGGGTTATGACAATAACAAATTCGCCGGTAAAATTGATGCACAGTATTTTAAAAAGGTTACCAGCGATCTGACGAATCCCTTTATTAATAAGGCGACCTCGGAAGCAACGGCTCCCGGCTCCACCTTCAAGATGGTTACCTCTGTAGCCGCACTGGAGGAGGGCGTTATATCAGCAAGTGATAAAATTCAGGATTTAAGGGAATTTACAAAAATAGTGCCCTCACCAAAGTGCCATATTTATCCAGGCTCCCACGGCTTTGTAAACCTGACGGATGCACTGGCGGTATCCTGTAACTATTATTTCTTTGAGATGGGCTGGCGCCTTTCACTGGATGGTTCCGGTAATTATAACTCGGACAAGGGACTGGCAACCTTAAAGAAATATGCCACGATGTTTGGTCTGAATGAAACCTCTGGTATTGAGTTAAGTGAGAAACAGCCGAATATATCTACTATTGACGCGGTGCGTTCCGCCATCGGACAGGGCAGCAATGAATACACTCCGGTACAACTATCAAGATATGTAACTACAATTGCCAACCGGGGAATCTGTTACAATCTTACCCTGCTCGATAAGGTAATTGGAAGTGACGGTGCCGTTGTTCTGGATAATAGTGCGACGGTGAACCACGAGCTTACGGAGGTTAAGGATTCTACCTGGAATGCCGTTCAGGAGGGAATGTATGATGTTGTGAATGCCTCCAACGGATCTGTAAAATCCAACTTTGCAGATTTGGGAGTTACGGTAGCCGGCAAGACCGGTACGTCGCAGATCAGCAAATCGATTCCAAATAATGCTCTTTTTGTATCCTATGCGCCTTATGAGGATCCGGAGATTTCGATGACTGTGGTAATACCCAATGGCTATACCTCGCACAACGCCGCAGTACTTGCCAAAAATATCTATTCGTTGTATTTTGGCTTTAAGGATATTGATACATTAATGACAGATGAGGCAAACGCAACCAATAAGAGTTCTACCATCGAGTAATTACTGCCAAGTGTATCGGTCTAAAAGAAACCGGCCTGGTCAATTGAAGGTGATACACCGATAAAACCGGAATAATCTGGAGAGGAGAGAAGCAATGAATAATTCTGTAATCATAAAAGGCAATAAATATGGAATTGTTGTCGTTTTAAGTCCAGAAGAACCCTTTGAAGAATTAAAGTTGCAGATTGCCGAGAAATTTAAGGAATCCAGTAAGTTTTTTGAAAATGCGAAGATGGCAATCAGCTTTGAAGGACGAAAGCTTACCAACGAAGAACAGAGGGAAATACTTGATATTATCGGTGAAAATGCCGATATGCATATTGTATGTATTATGGATAATGACGCGGAAATACAGGAAAAGTTTCATAAGACACTGGATCAGAAGCTTTTGGAGCTTTCGAATAATACAGGACAGTTTTATAAAGGAATTCTTCGTTCCGGTGCATCTCTGGAATTTGAGACAAGCGTCATAATCATCGGGGATGTTAATCATGGGGCAAGAGTTGTTTCAAAGGGGAATATCATTGTTTTGGGTTCCTTAAAAGGAACTGCCTTTGCCGGAGCAACCGGCAATACCAATTCCTTTGTGGTGGCGCTGGATATGTGCCCCACACAGATCAGAATAGCGGATACCATTGCAAGGGCACCGGACAAGCCGCCCAAGGAAGAATTGAAGGAAGCAAAAATTGCATTTTTGGAGGAAGGGAATATCTATATCGAGCCCTTGAACAAGAACATTTTACAGGATATCAGCCTGTAAGAAGCATATCATAAACAGCAGGAGGAGATGGAAACATTTCCCCCTGTTATAAATAATTTGGAGGAGAAATCCTCCGAAAACGATGGAGGAGAAATCCTCCGAAAAAACATGGAGGATTGATTTATGGGCGAAGTAATCGTTGTGACTTCCGGCAAGGGTGGCGTAGGAAAGACAACTACCACCGCAAATGTCGGAACTGGTTTGGCAATGCTGGACAAAAAGGTTGTATTAATAGACACAGATATCGGATTAAGAAACCTGGATGTTGTCATGGGCCTGGAAAACCGGATTGTATATAATTTGGTTGATGTTATCGAAGGGACCTGCCGAATTCGCAATGCCTTAATCAAGGATAAGCGTTATCCTAATCTTTATTTATTACCGTCAGCTCAGACCAGGGATAAAAATTCAGTAAGCCCTGAGCAGATGAGAAAGCTTGCCGATGAATTAAGAGAAGAATTTGATTACATATTACTGGATTGTCCTGCAGGAATTGAGCAAGGCTTTAAAAACGCGATTGCAGGAGCAGACAGGGCGTTGGTGGTAACGACCCCCGAGGTATCTGCCGTAAGGGATGCCGACCGGATCATAGGCCTGCTGGAAGCAAATGATATGAAGCAGACCCACCTGATTGTTAACCGTATTCGTATGGATATGGTAAAACGGGGAGATATGATGTCCAGTGATGATGTATGTGAGATTCTTGCAGTAGATTTGATTGGAATTGTACCGGATGACGAGAATATTGTTATCTCCACCAATCAGGGAGAGCCCTTGGTTGGCAACGATTCACTTGCCGGAAGAGCTTATATGAATATATGCAAAAGAGTAATCGGTGAGGAAGTGCCTTTCCTGAATCTGGAGGAGAAGCAGGGTATCTTGGGTAAGCTGTTTGGTAAACGTAAGAAGAATTAGGGGGTGGCGTAATGATGGGCTTTTCGGATTTTTTCAAAAAGAAGGGAACCAGTAGTATCGCGAAGGATAGGCTGAAGTTAGTGCTGGTTTCTGACCGGGCCGGATGCTCTCCGGAAATAATGGAACAGATTAAGAATGATATTATAACTGTAATATCAAAATATATTAATATAGATTTAGATGGACTTGACATCAAAATCACACAGACAGAATCTGAATCAAATAACGGTACAGTACCGGTGCTATACGCCAATATACCGATTAAGGATTTAAAGACCTCTAAAAAATAAGGATGTAAGTGGATGCTAAAATATTTTAAGCAGTATGACTTCAAACGATATAATTTTATACTTGTGATGATTGTCATTGTGCTGGGGATGATAGGGGTATTTCTGATTAGTCGGGTGCATACGGATGACACAAGACTATATCTAAAGCATTTGGTTGGTATTATCGGTGGAATGATGGGAGTTATAGTTCTGTCCTTGATTGATTATCATATCATCAGCAGCTTTTATTTGGTGTTCTATGTTATCAATCTGGTATTGCTGGCGTTGGTTAAATTCAGTTCTTTTGGAATCGTATTAAACAATTCAAGACGCTGGCTGGACCTTGGCTTTACCAGCTTTCAGCCCTCGGAGCTGTCCAAAATAATTATTATTATCTTTGCAGCAAAGCTGTTTACGATATTCCGGCAAAAGATTAATAAGGCGTGGGTACTGTTGCTGGCTGTAATTTCTGTCGGATTGCCCACAGGCTTGATTTTAATACAAACAAACCTTTCGACAAGCCTGGTAATCATGTTTATATTTGCTACGATGATATTTGCATCGGGGCTAAGCTGGAAAATAATACTTCCGGTTATCTTAATCGGTATTCCGGCAGTTATGGGCTTCTTCTGGTATATCCAGCAGGATTACCAGGTCATATTGAAGCCCTATCAGCGTAATCGGGTACTATCCTTTTTGAACCAGGAATCGGATGAATATAAGGATCAGATGTATCAGCAGGACAATTCTGTTCTTGCTATCGGTTCCGGGGAATTATATGGTAAGGTATGGATGGATGGCACCGAGGAGGATCATAATTATGACAGTGTACCCATACGGGAAAGTGACTTTATCTTTTCCGTTGCAGGGGAAGAATTTGGCTTTATTGGCTGTTGTATCATTATTGGATTATACGCCGCAATCGTATATATTTGTATCATGACAGCGCGAAAGGCTCCCGATTATATGGGGATGCTCATTGCTGTCGGATTAGCTTCTATGTTTGCGTTTCAATTATTCGTTAATATCGGTGTGGCGACAAAGCTGCTGCCTAATACAGGTATCCCCTTGCCGTTTTTAAGTTCGGGACTAAGCTCCCTGATGAGCGGAATGCTGGCAGTTGGAATTATCCTGAATATAAGGCTGCAGCCGCAAAGAAACAGGGGGAGTGCAAAATAAGCATAAAATAGCCTTAAGAAAGCCTGCGGGCTATTGAATTAATATGAATAAAAGGCCACTATAAAAGTGGCAGAAGGAGGTATATATAATATGAATATTGGCATGATTGCCCATGACGCGAAAAAGAAGCTGATGCAGAATTTTTGCATCGCCTACCGTGGAATCCTAAGTAAGCATAATCTATACGCTACCGGAACAACAGGACGCCTGATAGAAGAAGTAACCAATCTGGCAGTTCATAAGTATCTGGCAGGTCATCTTGGAGGAGAGCAGCAGTTGGGGTCCCAGATAGAGCATAATCAGATGGATATCATTATCTTCCTGCGTGATCCTCTGACACCAAAATCACATGAGCCTGATGTAAATAATATTTTTCAACTATGTGATAAGCATAATATTCCACTCGCGACTAATCTTGCTACGGCTGAGCTGCTGGTAAAGGCGCTGGATCGTGGTGATCTGGACTGGAGAGAACTTTTTAAATCCTGATAAATCAAAGGGAAGGCATTAAGTTAGTATGCGTATGAAAAAAAGATTTCTAGGTATGATAATTCTTATTGTGATAACTCTTCTTGGCGGATGTAAGAATTCCGCGGAAGAATTTCTTGCGTATCAGGATACTTTAAATTCACCGGTATATTCGGTGGATAACCGGCTTACGGAAGGTGATTTTTTTGCGGAGAAGCTTGCAGTCGTTACAGAGGAGGATAACACCGGAGGGGATGAACAGCTTACCTCGGGTGCATCTTTGCTGATTAATACCACAGACAATAGGGTAATCTATGCGGATCACGTATATGACAGGATGTATCCGGCCAGCTTGACAAAGCTTTTGACCACTCTTGTAGCGTTGCGGTACGGCGAATTAACCGATCTGGTAACGATCAGCTATAATGCATCTCATATCACGGAAATCGGTGCAAAAACCTGCGGCTTTGAGGAAGGGGAAGAAATTTCCCTGGAAGCCTTATTGTATAGTATGCTGATCTATTCCGGCAATGACGCCGCTGTTGCGGTTGCGGAGCATGTGGGCGGAAGTGTTGAGAAATTTGCTCAGATGATGAATGAAGAGGCAGTAAAAATCGGTGCCGTACATTCTAATTTTGTAAACCCCAATGGTCTCCACGATGATAATCAATATACGACTGCATACGATTTATATTTGATATTTCATGAGCTGCTGGAATATGATTTGTTCCGAAGCATAATCAATATCCCCTCCTATACGGCCGTATATTCGGATAAGGACGGGAATGCAAAAGAGAAGACTTTTACTTCCACGAATCAATATCTGGAGGGCGAAGAAGCCTTAGATCCGGGTCTGGAGGTAATCGGAGGCAAGACAGGAACGACCAGCAAGGCAGGTAATTGTCTGATCCTATTGGTCCAGGACAGTGATAAAAAGGAGTATATATCAGTGGTTTTAAAAGCTCCTGACAAGGGAACTCTCTACAGCCAGATGACCGAACTTTTGTCAAAGGCAGAGGAATAAAATCAAATTATAAATCCTTTGGAATGGAATTTTATAGTTGTTTTTATTCCTGGTTTGTACTATAATAATCTTATCAATATTGGTTAATATAGTGGTCTATAGATGAAATATTAGCCGTTTCATCTTATCAAAATTTCATATCCGGCACCGCACATCTTACGTTGCGCCCACCATAAGGAGGAGATTACAATGATACAGATTATTTCAGGTGAAAAGGGTAAGGGAAAGACGAAGATCCTTATCGAAAAGGCAAACACCGAAGTGAGAGCTGCAAAAGGAAGCATTGTTTATCTTGACAAAAGCAACAAGCATATGTACGAATTAAGTAATAAGATAAGATTAGAGAATATTCGGGATTATTTCATCGAAAATCAAAGTGAGTTTATCGGTTTTATCTGTGGTATCATATCCGGCGATCATGATTTACAGACAGTGTATCTGGATAGTTTCCTCAAAATAGCCTATGTATCTGAAGAGAATTTTGAAACTGTATATGCCAAGCTTGAGAAAATTTCGGAGCAGTTCCATGTAGATTTCGTTCTTAGTATTTCCATGAACGAGGATCAGCTGCCTGAATATATGAAAAAGAATGTAAGTGTATCTTTGTAAGAGATATTTTAACGAATAAACAAGAAAGTGTGCCCATCGGCACACAAAAAAGGAGCGCCGGATTATGGCGCTCCATATTTTTTATTCGTTTCGTAATCTTCCAAAGAAGCTTAAAGCATATAGACCTGAAATACCAACAAGAGCATATACAATTCTAGAAATCAAGGTCATGTCTCCAAAAATCACTCTTACCAGATCAAAGCTAAAGAAACCGATCAGTCCCCAATTGACAGCACCGATTACCACTAAGACCAGCGCGATATAATCCAATGTCTTCATAACGAACCTCCTTCATTTTGTATATTTCATTGAAAAGCTCCTGATATCCTTTTGCTCCAAAGGCGAAGCATCGAATACAAAGAGATAACTTCCTTTTAATAGAGTAACCATATTTTTCGTACTTATTCATCCTTTGCAGTAAAGTGCAAAGATATCTCAAATTATTACAGTTCAGTCTTGCAGGGAAATTGACCGTTCTTTGCAAGGCTGAACTGTAATAAGCTGCGAAAACATCTTTTGCTTAGGCTAAAATAAGGGTTTAAAAATCCAAAAAAAACAAGTATAATATATAGTATTCCGAAGTAGGAGGTGACGGCTTGGGCGAACAAAATAAGGTTGTCCGGTTTAAAAAAAGAAAAACAATCAATATAGGAGTTGTCATATTTGTAGTATTGTTCATTTATATAGCATTTAATGTATACTTTTATTTAACAAAAGATCAGCTTACCATATATGAGGTTCACAAAGGTACGACTGCGGTTGACAATAAGATTACCGCACTGGTTTTAAGGCAGGAAGAGCTTTTTCAAACAGCAAAGTCCGGTTATGTACTCTATTATCAGAAGGATGGAGCGCGGGTAGCAAAAAATGAAGCAATCTATGCAATTTCAGACAATGAGGTCTATAATACAGATAATATGGACAGCGCGGCGATTGTATTAACATCTAAGAATACGGCTTTGCTCAGCCATGAGATTAGAAGCTTTCGAAATTCTTATTCCGATTCCGATTACTCGAAGGTTTTAGATTTTAAGGATACGGCTGCAAGTACGGTGTTAGACATCCTCAACAGTGCTTTAATCAGCGAAAATCAAACAGCTGCTTCGACGGCTGGAGCGATAACCAGTGACAAGAGCGGAATTATTACATATTATACGGATAATTATGAGGCGGTAACCGAGGAAAACTTTACGGCGGATATGTTCCATCCAAAGGATTATACCAAAACCAACCTTCGGACAACGGACAAGATATCCCAGAGCACCCCTGTTTATAAGATGATTACCTCGGAAACCTGGAAGCTCATATTACCATTGACCAAAGACCAGTACAGCAGACTAAAGGATCAGGAGAAGGTAAGCATTACGGTGCTGGAGGATGACTGTGATATCACAGCAAAGCTAAGCTTTGCTTCGAGAGACTCCGATCAATACGCTATATTGTCTATGACCAAGGATATGGCCAATTATCTGGGCGAGCGATTCTTGGATATCCGGATTAATTTTTCTTCGGTGGAGGGCTTGAAAATACCCAATACAGCAATCGTGGAAAAGGAATTTTATGAGGTACCCTTGTCCTATTTTACACAGGGCGGAGACAGTAAGGAAAATGGATTGGTGAAATTAGTTTACGGTGAAAACGGAGACACCAGCACGCAATTTGTGGTTGCCAATATTTATTATCAGGATGATGATAATAATTATGGATATGTTGATACAGATTTATTTGAAGCAGGAACCCAGATACAGCCAGTCGATGGCAGTGATACCTATACCCTTTCCAAGACAATAAAATTATCGGGAGTTTACAATGTAAATCTGGGGTATGCCGTATTTAAGCGAATTGAAGTGCTGGATTCAGGCAAAGAATATAGTATCGTAAGCGACCATACCAGTAACGGACTATCCGCCTACGACCATATTATTCTGGATGGTAAGCTGGCCGAGGAACAGGAAATTATCTATTAAGAATAAGATCAATCTTATTGCAGGATACAGAAATGATAGAATGACATGGAGAGGAGGAAAGTCGAGACAAAGTCTACTCGACTGATTATATCATGATGAAGGATAATATTATGGAGGTTGAGCAAAGAATTCAGACGGCTTGCGACAGGGTAAAAAGAGACCGTTCTGAGGTGACGCTGATTGCCGTAAGCAAGACAAAGCCGAATGAGATGCTTGAGGAGGCATATGAGCTTGGAATGCGCCATTTTGGCGAGAACAAGGTGCAGGAGCTGGTTCAAAAATATGAGGACTTGAATGAGAAATTCGAAGAGAAGGTAGCCTGGCATTTGATTGGGCATTTGCAGAGGAATAAGGTAAAATACATCATTGATAAGGCGGTACTTATCCACTCCGTGGATTCCCTGCGCCTTGCGCAGCAAATTGGGGAAGAGGCGGCAAAGAAGAAGCTGACAGCAGATATCCTGCTTGAGGTCAATGTTGCAGGTGAGGATACAAAGTTCGGCTTGAGTCCGGAGGAGGTAGTACCGCTGATAAAGGATATGGCCGGACTGTCCCATGTACGAGTAAGAGGGCTTATGACCATAGCACCATATGTAGAAAATCCTGAAAAAAATAGGGAGTATTTTAAGAAATTGCGAGAATTATATGTTGACATAAAAACAAAAAACGCCGATAATAAGGGTGATGGAAACATTTTGAATACAGAATTCTTTGATATTCTTTCGATGGGAATGACAGGAGATTTTGAGGTCGCAATTGAAGAGGGTGCCACGATGGTTCGGATTGGGACAGGCATTTTCGGTGAACGGGATTATTCTATAAACGAACCAATATAGATAGGAGAAGGGCAATGTCTAATATTTTTAAAAGTTTTTTAAACTCAATGAAATTAACCGAAGATGATGAATATGAAGAATACCTGGAAGAAGCAGCTCAAAAAGAGGAAAAAAGAGTAAGACGTTCCGAGCGAAAAGAAGCGAAACCGGAACGGTATGAAGAGACTCAGAGCAGTCCGTCCTATGCTTCCCAGCAGACCGCTGCAGCTAGTGACGCCAGAAAAGAAAGGGTGACTAAGATGGAAAGAAGTTCATCCGGCAAGGTTGTGCCAATCAGGACAACGCCTAAGGGACTTGAGGTATGCATCATGAAACCTACTTCCTTTGAGGATTCACAGGAAATATGCGACATGCTTTTGACCGGAAGAGCGACCGTAATTAATCTGGAAGGCTTTGATGACAAATTGGCACAGCGTACGATGGACTTTATTTCAGGCTCTGTTTATGCAATTAATGGCAGGCTGCACCGCATCTCTAACTGCATTTTTATCGTGTCCCCGGACACAGTTGATATTTCCGGTGATTATCTGGATTTAGTCCAGGATAACAGCTTCATTCCTCCGACCTTTCAGTCCAAATTCTAGACGATGAAACCTATGGATAAGGATGAAAAGTTTCTGGAAAGACGCCTGCTTGATTTGGCTAATACGGCTTACAACCGCGGAATCAACCTATATTCCGATTTCTTAAATCTGAATGAACAGAACATATTTTACAGCCTTAAAAATGAGTTGCCTATGATAAAGTATTTTGCTTACGGAGGGTATCAGGATGCCGAGAGGAAAATACTTTGTTTTTGTGGTGATGCCTATGTAAACGAGGAGAAGGATATGGAATATCCGGTTTCCTGTATCAGAGTAAAGCCGGTTAACCAGAAATTCAGTGATAGTCTAAGCCACAGAGACTTCCTGGGTGCGGTTCTTAATCTTGGAATCGACCGCTGCAAGCTTGGTGATATCCTGATCCTTGAGAATGAGGGTTATCTGTTTGCCCTTTCCTCGATCAGTGAGTTTATTACAGACCAGCTTAATAAGGTTAAGCATACGGTGGTACAGTGTTCTTTGATTCAACAGCAGGAATTTGATTATAAACCAAGACTTAAGGAGATGAATGGCACAGTAGCCTCGGTGAGGCTTGACAGTATATTGGCGGCGGCATTTCAAGGTTCAAGAAGCAGTCTGACGGGGCTGATTGAAGGCGGCAAGGTGTATGTCAACGGAAAGCTGGTTTTATCCAACAGCTATCTGCTCAAGGAGAATGATGTAATATCGGCAAGAGGACTTGGCAAATTTATTTATGCAGGGACCTCTTATCAGACAAAAAAGGGACGCTACAGCGTTAAGCTTTTACTATATATCTAAAAGGCAGATTGCAGAAAAGATGCGGGGAGGTTGACAGCCAAATATGATAACACCGTCGGAAATACAGGACAGGCAGTTTAAAAGCGGTCTTGGTTATGACAAGAAGGAGGTAGAACAATTCCTCCAGGATATAGCCTCTGATTTAGCCACACTCCAGGCGGAAAATGCAGAACAAAAGCAAAAGCTCAAGGATGCAAATGAGGCTTTGGCCTATTATAAATCCATTGAAAAAACCCTTCAGAGAGCCTTGGTGCTTGCAGAAAAAACCGCCCAGGATACACGGGCAACCGCCCTTAGAGAGGCGGAGGCCATAGAAAAGGAAGCGAAAGCAAAAGCGCTGCAGATACTGAATGACGCCAGGAAGCAGATTGAACTGCATGAACATAGAATATTAAATCTGGTCCAGCAGTATGATGTCTTCAAGATTAATTTTCTAAATCTAATAAAAGCACAGCAGGATCTGCTTAATAGCAAAAGCTTCTCGACCGACACACTGGCTTTTACATATCAGAAGGATAACAATGCTTTTGATGGCGGCAAATCCCAGGAGAATTCAAGGGAGCTGCATGCAGAGCTTCCGGAAGCTTCCCAGCAGGTACAGGAGGATAGAAATCAGTTGAAATTTGATTTTCCTTCCGAGGAAAGCGTACCGGTCAGCTATAAAACAGAGGATGGATTTGAATTTTTTACAATGAAGGATTAGGAGGATGGCATAACCTCATCCGAATCGATGCGGTTATGCATTTTTTATGAATAATATACTAACAATTAATTATGAAGATAAACCGGCATATGATATTATGTTTGAACCAGATTTTGGGAAGCTTGCAGATAAGCTGATTTCCCTGGAGATGAAGAACAGAAGATTGATGATTATAACAGACTCCAATGTCGGAGGGTATTATCTGGAAGAACTGAAAAAAGCCCTTAGGGAGGTTTCACCTTTCGTATATGATTATACCTTTCCAGCAGGAGAAACCAGTAAAAATCTTGACACGGCCAGCCTATGCTATGAAAGGCTGATCCAGGCCGGCTTTGACCGCAATGATGTGCTGGTGGCCCTGGGCGGAGGAGTTGTGGGAGATTTGACAGGCTTTGTAGCGGCTACTTTCTTAAGAGGAATCCGCTTTGTACAGGTGCCAACCTCCTTGTTAGCTATGGTGGATTCCAGTATCGGCGGTAAGACGGGAGTGGATTTTAAAGCCTATAAAAACATGGTAGGGGCCTTTCATCAGCCCAAATTAGTCTACATGAATCTGAACACCCTAATGTCCTTATCGGAACGGGAATTCTATTCTGGAATGGGTGAAATCATCAAGCATGGCCTGATTAAGAATCTTGCATACTATAACTGGCTGAAGGAAAACCATGAGGGAATCCAGAAGAAACAATATGATGTCCTGAAAGACATGATTTATGAAAGCTGCCTGGTAAAGAAGGCAGTGGTAGAGGCAGACCCGAAGGAGAAGGGAGAACGGGCATTGCTTAACTTTGGACATACCATTGGCCACTCAGTTGAAAAGCTTATGAATTTAACCAGACTGCATGGAGAATGTGTATGTATCGGAATGGCGGCGGCTTCCTATCTGTCCTATATGCGAGGCTATCTGAGCCAGGAACAGTATACGGACATCCTTGCCACAATCCGGCTGTTTGGGCAGCCGGTCAGCGCTGCGGGGCTTAATCCTGACGAGGTCTATGAAGTTACAAAGCTGGATAAGAAAATGGATTCTGACCGGATAAAATTCATTCTATTAAAGGAACCAGGAAAGGCGGTCATCGATCCTACTGTAACAAAGGAGGAAATGCTGTCCTCTATAACTACAATATTAAAGTAATATAATGATAAATCATCCGGTTATATTGATCGAAATCCAAAAACTACGTAAGAAACATGGAGGGTATATGAAAGAACGTATCAAGCATCTGATTCTGTTAATTGTACTGATCGGGATCGACCAGCTGACAAAGCATCTTGTAAGAGGCAACCTAATGAATAGTGATCCTTTGGACATTATTCCCGATGTATTAAGTTTGCAGTACCATGAGAATACAGGTGCCGTGTGGGGGATCATGAGTAATCGGATTGATTTTCTTCGGATTTTTACACTGGTTATTCTGGTTATTATTGTCTTCTTATATTTTAAAATACCAGAGGGCAGAAAATATAAAATACTTAAGCTGCTCGCTGTATTTATGATGGCCGGAGCGATTGGCAATATGATAGATCGCTTTTTCCTGGGGCATGTAGTTGACTTTATCTATTTTGAAATTATCGACTTTCCGCTGTTCAATTTTGCGGACAGCTGCCTGACCGTATCCTCGTTCGTACTGTTTTTCCTTGCCTTGTTTTACTATAAGGATGAAGATTTTGCATTTCTGGGAAAGAGTTTTCGCGGAAAAAAGAATAGTACAAAACCCAAGAACGCTGATATTGTGACAGAGGTTTCCGATCCGGATGAGGAAGAAGCAGAGAAAGAAGAGTCATCGGATAAAGATAGTGGAAAAGATGATTTCCTGGATGAAAATACATCGGATATTGATGAAATCAGTGAGCAAGGTGATACTGCCGATCAGGAGAACAGGGATTAAGAAATTAAAGAGAGGATATTGTTTGTCAATGGAGGAAGAAATACTGGATAATGATGATCAGGATATGGAAGCAGCGGAACAGGTTACAGAATATACCGTGGAAGAAGCCTATCATGAGGTTCGCATTGATAAATATCTTTCCAGCATACAAAGTGAGCTTTCCAGGAGCTATCTGCAAAAGCTGATAGAAGAGGGCAGGATACTCCTGAATGATAAGTCTGTGAAGGCCAATACGAAGGTAAAGACGGCATCTGTGATAAGGATTATGCTCCCTGAACCTAAGGCTGCGGAAATTGCCGCCGAGGATATCCCGTTGAACATTATTTATGAGGATAAGGACATTATTATTATAAATAAGCAGAAAGGGCTTGTGGTACATCCGGCGGCCGGACATACCACCGGAACATTAGTCAACGCTCTGCTATATCATTGCGGCGGTGAATTATCCGGTATCAATGGAGTTCTTAGGCCGGGTATCGTACATCGAATTGACAGAGATACCACCGGAGTTATGGTAGCCTGTAAAAATGACAAAGCCCATCAGTTCATAGCGGAACAGCTGAAGGTTCATTCCATTACGAGAAAATATTATGCACTTGTTTACCGTAGCTTTCAAGACGACAGCGGAAGAGTTGAGGCTCCGATCGGAAGAGATCCTAGGGATCGCAAAAGAATGGCAGTCAACTATAAAAACGGAAAACCTGCGGCAACAAATTATAAGGTGCTGGATAATATAGGAAAACAATATGCTTATATTGAATGCTCTCTGGAAACGGGACGAACCCATCAAATCAGGGTACATATGGCAAGCATTCATCATCCGCTAATCGGTGATATCATATATGGCCCGGCTAAGGATTCATTTCATCTGGAGGGACAAGCCTTACATGCAGGAGTGCTCGGCTTCATACATCCGACCTCAAAGAAATATGTTGAATTTCAGGCACCGTTGCCAGAATATTTTACTGAAACTTTAGACAAATTACGACGCAAGGGGTAATTTCATTGACAAGAAAAGTGATAGATAAATTAATACAATGGAAAAAGGCAGGAGGGATAGAACCAATCCTGTTGACCGGAGCAAAAGGCGTGGGCAAAACATATCTGGTATATGATTTTGCAAAGGCCTTTTTTGAACATATTTATTACTTGAATTTTCAGTGTGATCCAAGGAAAAAAGGATTGTTTGTTCCTGGTCAGGAGAAAGAAACAGAGGAAAGGCTAAAGCAATACTTTGGAATTGGAGAAGAGGAGAGTAGGGATGCCGGTGTATTGATTTTGGATGAAATCAATTATGCTGGGGAGGCTTTAGAAGGTCTTCAAATAATACAGCTAAGAGAAACATTTCCATATATTATTTGCATTTCCAGCAGTCCCGTAAAGGACCTGGAGGATCTTCGGGAATTACCAGTCAGTCCGCTGGAGTTTGATGAATTCTTGGGAGCTACCGGCAATGAATGGTATATCGATCTGATTCGGACTCATTATAACAATAATACAAAGCTTCCTGATATCGTACATAAAGAGCTTCTGGGATTATATCATCAATATGTTGAAATCGGCGGAATGCCTGGCAGTATCAATGAATTTCTAAGCATGGCGTCTACCGTAAACGTATCCGAACAGCATAGAATAGCAATAGGAGCCTTCCGTGACAGAATTATCAAAGACTACTGTGAAGCGGATGCTTTCAAGATGCTGCAGGTTATGGACAGTATGAGCCATCAACTGATCAAGGAAAACAAAAAATTTCAGTATAGATTAATCAGAAAAGGTACTACACATTCCATGTATAAGGAAGCGATAAAACAGCTCGGTGAAATCAATTATGCGATAAAATGCAACCGTATCAGTCAAGAGTCCTTGGATAAGGCGAATGAGACATCTGATTATAAAGATATATTTCAGGATGAAATCAATTCCGGCTTTAAACTATATTTGATGGATACCGGCCTATTACATACGAAAATAATACAAGAGAATGAGCAGCTTTCAAAGCAATCAACAGCCAGAGCACTCCTGGAAAATTATATGGCGCAGGTACTTCATGCAAATCAGTATCCATTTGCCTTCTGGGAATCAGATTCCATTGCAAAAATTGATTTTATTATTTACAAGGATAATAATTTAATTCCAATAGAAATCTTTACAGATCAGAATACCAGGTCAAAAAGTTTAAGTGTATTTAAGCAAAAATATGATTATCCATATGCAATTAAAGTATCAGCAAAAAATTTTGAGTATTCGGGTAATATAAAGTATGTTCCCATTTATGCTGTATTTTGCATTTGATGTTATATCTTGGCAAAATATTTACGAAATTATTAAGAAAGTAGTTGACAAAACCGTTCTATTATAATAGTATATTAAATACATATTACGACTACCGATGTAGATGTAAAACAACCCACAATTACAAATTATTCTACGAATGTAACACTTAGTAAATACATAAATTATTTGATGTGTAAATAAATTACATATCGATAAATATATAAAACATATCATGAATAATCAAATATAGAATCTATTACATAATTTAAAAAAGGCCTGCAATATAGGCTATTTTTTATCAATTCTATATTGGTAGAATGCATTTTGTAAAAGGGGTGTAATATAATGGCAGATTTACCTGAAATACGTCTGCATGAGGGCGAGCTGAATATCATGGAATTATTATGGTCAAATAAGGTATTGGCCGCCAAGGATATTTCAAAGATTGTAAAGGAATACATCGGCTGGGAAAAAAATACCACCTATACGGTAATTAAGCGTCTGATTGAAAAAGGTGCAATCAAACGCGAAGATCCGGGATTCCTTTGCAAGGCTGCAATATCAAAACGTAAAGTTCAGGCAATAGAAACTAAGGTTTTGCTGAATAAATTATATAATGGATCATTAAGTACCTTTTTAACAGAGTATTTAAAAATACAGGACTTATCAAAAGCAGAGGTTTTAGAACTTCAAAGAATAATCGCAGAGCAGAGGTTTTAACCTCTGCTTTTGTTTCGTCTGTAGATATAACTATTCGCAAAACCTAAGTTGCTATACTACACATCGACACCGTATCTCTTCATATTAGCTCTATAATTCCGGTCACAATCATCACATAACTTTTGCAACCACTCATTATACAATAATGCATATTTATTCGATAGAAGAGAATTAAGCCGACAATACTTCTTTTCTGAAAATGTACCCTGCCAGTAAAACCACTTTATAGCATTTGATATTTCAGTTTTCTTAAAAGGTACACGATCAAATGTCAATTCATTAATTTGCTTAACAATTATCTTTTCAGCTTTACGAGAAGCAAACATTCAAAACCCCCTTATGTAACATTTTATCCATTTTGTTTCATTGCGTGGGAGAGGCTTGTTCTAGCGCTACAGCCTCTTTTATATGCGCTGAACCCACACTTAATTTAACCTTTACCTAAAATTAACCGCCCTTACAAGATCACCCTTCCAAAACCATTCAACATGTTCAATACTAGTTCCATCACCCCTAAATCCATTTATATATTTACTTCTTACAGCATACTCACGCCATGGACCAGGAATGTACTTTATATCAATTACAATACCCTCTACCAAACCATACGAACTCTTTTCAAATATAACCTTATCTCCAATAGATATTTTTCTCATTCGCCCTCCTATACTTCAATTAAATAATTATAATGATCCTCGTCTCGGCTATCCCTAAAATAAAACTTATTATCAGACCCAATCCCGGCGAATAATTCCCGGTGTTCGCCTGTCTCACATACGGTATACAATATAACGACCTGTCGCTGCCAGTGCAAAGGAACTTCATTTACCTTTATGTCCGAAAAAGATATGCCCTTTAATGAAAACAATTCGGCTACATATTCCATGTTTCCAGCAAGACCGCGACAACCACATAATTCATTATTACAAATTTTATTTACTATCTTCAAAACCTTAGCTTTCATTTTACCCTCCTGTTATCTTGAAGAGGGTGGGGAGCATTCGATACCTGCCGATAGCTTTTTCATACTGCCGAATGCTTTTGTTTGCTGAACCCCAGCCCCTAAAATATAAATCCATAACCTACAATTCTATTCGGTATAAAAAATCTACCGTCAGTTACATCATCAAACTTATAACAAAACCACTTTTTTAATGTCCGATCATAATAACATTTAACATACACCTGATTGCTTTTAGGGCTATCTATTAAACCAATAGTAAAAAAATCACCTTTATTCAAATTTTTTAAGTGTATCCAGTCTGCCATAACTAAAACCCTCCTATTATTTTGAAGAGGGCGGGGAACTGCATCCGATAGGCTAGCACATGTTTTTATTTGCCAAACCCCGCACCCTCAATTATTCATTGCTTGCTATTACTCCCAAATCATTACAAACTACGAAAAAATGATAATATATATCCTCCTGCTTACTAAGCTTAAGGCAAAAGCCTATCCTGTCCATATGTTCCATCTTGTTATATTCTTTTCTCATATCATCCATTTTTTGCTTTTGCTCAAAATATTCTGCCCTTAAATAACTAACCATTTCTTTCTTTGTCATTTTTCCCTCTCCCTTCTATTCAAGCAGCCTTGTCAGGCTTTATATATTTACCGCTTATCGCCATTTCCATAGCTACATTACTGATTTTCTTTTCTACTTCTCGCGTGATAATGCCTGCATGTGCCAAAGCTCTACTATAAGCCTGTATTTCTCTCTCCATATCAAAAGCTAAAGAAAATTCACAATTTTTATAAAAATCTCTCAATTCACGAAACCTAACAGCATAAAATGCTTTCATCTTCATATTCATTTTTCTTTTCATGTGACCCTCTCCTCTGATAATAATATTATAACAGTTTGTGCTGTGATATGTGTGAAACCTCGAACGAACGTTTGCTTTGACATTTTGTTACCTAACTGGTACAATAATACCGCCGAGTATATATTCCCCAGTAATATTTTTATTTTAAGCTGACGGAGAACCCGTTCAGCAAAGACAAAAGTATTCAGTTTTCAAGGTACAGTGTCCTCTGTAAAACAAATTATGAAATGATTTTTCGGTGGGGCCACGGTAGTACCACCCCCTATATTTATAGTACCATAGTGGTACCACTTTGTCAACCATTTTTATAAAATTTTTCTAAATCTAAGGAGATATTATGGCTACTTCTAAACCTCTCGTAAAAGCATATTTTGACCAAAAAACAAAGTCCAAAATCGAATACATATGTAAAAAAGACAAACGTTCAGTAAGCAATCTTTTAGAACTACTTGCTGAAAAACATATTGAAGAATACGAAAATCATCACGGAGAACTTATAATAGAAGAGGATGGAACAGTACACCCGAAACCAAAACGGGAAAGATCATCGAACTTAAAAAGTGGTTAGAAAAACACAGGTTAAATATCTTCCTGTGTTTTTTCTTTACCATTTTTTACATAATTCTTGACATTTTTCAACATGACCCCTAAAATGTTAATTAAATACATTTTATTAAATAAATGGGGGAAAACTATGGATAATTCATCAAATAACGATATTCAAAACACAGAAAATATTCCCAAAATAACACACATTATTTTTGAGGATGTAACTAGTTCTGTTGATAATGGTGATGGAACAATAACGGATATTATAGCATCTGATTCAAATACTTATGAACAAGACGTTACTATAGGAAAATCCTCTTATGAACAATATAAAGCAGATCATCCAGCCAACTACTTATCCACTTTATCAGAAAACGTTATTCTATTTGGTTTAATTTTCGTTTTATTCCTGCTGTCTGGAATAATCGTATATGCTAAAATTAAGTCCAAGGATATAGTTTCTAACCTTCCTACAAAGCCTAAAAATAAATCCAAGACTAAAAATATAAAGCCTTTTGCCAATTCCGAACCTCTCTATAACACCAAAATTATTGACTATGACTATACATATGATTCAAGCACAAAAGAAGATTATCAACCAAATGACAAATAATAGAAGAGGGCAGTACCTGCTGTGTACGCCCTCTTTCCTTAATCCTAGATTTTTATTTTTTTTCATTAATCTCTTTAATTCTTTTTTTATGCCCTAATTCACATATAGCAAAAATTACCAACCATTTTATATCTGACAATATAATCCCAACCCAAAAACCAGCCACGACAGATGAAGTATTCATATATTCTTGCATATCCATAAATTTACCTCCCTTAATAATTATCTATATTTCTATCATCAGCCATTATACAACCTTCATGTGATATACACATAAAGTCATCTATTTCAATGCAATAAGTACAATAATAACATTCATTACACACATTCTTTTCTTTATCTTCTTTATACGTTTTTTCCTTATAATTACAAAGTCTATCATCACTTTCATGATTACATACTCCTGTCCAAAATCCTCCATGATGATATTTACAAGAACTACATTTTCCCCAATATTTCAACAAATGCAAAAGCGTATAAATACCACACAATATGATAGTCATTATAAGAACCGATATAAGCAATGATACATTAATACTAAAATCCATTCTAACACCTCCGTTTACTCCACTCACAATCATGATAAAATCTACATGACCAACACCTACACCCACATTTTTTTCCATAATACTTTTTACAATAAATCTTTTCATTATAATACAAAAAGCGTCCATCAAACATTATAAACCATATAATAAATAAAACTATTTCCATAAAAAATTCCCCTCACTTATTTCCAATCAAGCTCCGTTTGTTGCCAACCATTATTCTTATCCATGTGTATAACCTCATGTATGCGCCTACAAAACGCATTCCATGTCTCTTTATGATTATTCTGTATTTCCTTATATTGATCATTAAAATCCAAATTTGAGACAATGTAGACTTTAGTGAAGCAAGCCACTTTATCCGCATATCTACAAGGCAATTCAACGGGATATCCATCAAGATAATTCAACATATCACTTATCTTTATATACCCTCGGAATTCCTCAAACATGATAATATCCTGACCTTTATAACTGTCAAACGGATTATCATAATTTGTTACCCGGTAAACATTTTCATATCCATGACGTTCCATAACCGTCCTTGTCTTACCAATACCTGATTTACCCCAAATGTAGCTTACATACAAGTTCCTCCAAGTATTCTTATACTTATCCATCCTGTATTGCTGACGGACAGTCTCGATCTTGTCAAGAAACTTTATGTACCCGGGGTTTTCCTCGAATATCTGTATATTCGTCATTCCTGATTTAATCATTCCATACAGTTCATCCAGATCAGGCCGTTTCCCTTGCATTTCCTCCGGCATTTCTCCACCTTCAAATTGCTTACCCTCAATCCTCGTTTCCACCTTAGCAGTATACCTCCATTTTCCCTCTTTAAAAACGTAATCCCTATTTTCTTGACATGTTCCTTTACACTTATCTATATGCGGATGAGGAAAAGCCTCTTTCAATGTTCTAAATCTTATCTGATTTTCAAAGCAAAGAAAAAGATGAATATGCGGTGTTTGTTCCTCTAATCCGATTTCATATGACATACACCAATATCGCAAATTTACAAAATTTTTCAATTTATTCATGATAGATTCATAATCATATTTTGTTATATTTACCTGTCCATTTTCTTCTCTTATAATCTCTTTATCAGGATTATTTATTGTCAACAGCCATTTATAAGCACGCTCACTACCTTCCATTATTGCCCCTCCTATACAGGTGTCTTTTCTGTCTCTTTTGTCTTAAAGGTTAAAAGACAGGCTTAAACCCTTATTTTATGCATGTTTCAAAGGTGTCTTAAAAGTTGTCTAGGGGTAATACTATACCCTAGACAACGGCGCTACGCGCCGTGAGAAAGGAGAGAAGCGCCCCGGACGGTTTAAACCGTCTGGGGCGCTTCTTCCTCCACCTCTATATTCTCTTTTACAACCTCGGCCACAATGTTTTCCACCAAAATCTCTTTTTCTTTCAACTGGATAACCACAAGGTACTTTTTATAAAGCTTAAACCGTATTGCCATAACTTCCAACTTTGACCGATTTTTTATCTTACTTATTTTACCATTCTTATGCAAGATAAAGACATCATATCGATCTGTATTCGGCAATTCTTCAATAATAACATCCCGATCAGGATCATAAAGAATCGCTTTCCATTGCGAGGTATCATACTTATTACCGACAAGATGATACATTTTCTTAAACTTCTCCATCACACTCATAACACGACTCATTTTTTTTAATTTTCCTATCTTCACAATAAACCTCCTTTATACATACGCTTTTGCACCTTTTTATAACGCTTACTCGGACTAATCACCTGTCCCATATCAGCAGTTCCGCCACACTGCAAAGCAAGTATTTCCTCCTCGGATATGATATCCCCTTCCTTAACAGCCTTCTTTATATTCTTCACATTCTCCAACGTATCATAAGCATTAAAATGTCTGTCACTGATAAACCAACAGCTCCTCTTAAACGGTTCCACCAAAAGAGGAGAGGAAGCGTTCTCTAATTGCCATGCATCATAATATTTCAATCCCTGGAGCCTCCACACTTTCCAACAATCAATACAATAACTTGTTACCTGGCGCAAAAGAGCATCCACAAGCTGAAATCTTTGCGTAGTATAATAAACGGCTATATAATTATGCCGACAGCTCAAAATAGCCGATAACGTAAGAGGGTCTATATTATTTTTAAATGAACGGCTATTCATTTGACTAGAAAATTCATCCCCAATCACTAAAGTGACAGTCAATACATCATGCTTATCATCGTATTCTTTATTATTCTCTGACGCATATACAATCTGATCTAACGAGGTGAAACTCTCATACGGTACATTATTCAGCTTAATATTAGAAATAATATGTATACGCTGCCGAACCATCTTTTTACGCCTGCTACACCAGACCAACTTATTATTAAACCGCATATATAAGCTTATCACCAAATACACAACAGTAAGCGTTTTACCACGTCCAAAATAACCGATAATAGAAACCAACATACCTACCGGAGCATTATTATATACCCTATGAGCAAAATAATAAAATAAGTCCCTGGGCAAATAATAAATTACCTTGAAGATATTGAAAATAAAGCACCGCACGTAAGGAAACATAACCATAACAAAAGTTAATACAATCATCACAATAAATTGAAATATCAGCATTTCCACTTCATCCCCATTTTCATAAGTTCAGACATTAGTGTCACTACCATTTCGAACAACATAAAAAATAGAACCAGACAGAATACTTTATCCATATCAGTAACAGCTCCATCAAACACATAACTTAATAAATCATACATTGAACCCGTTCCCCCTTTTCCATCTGGACACAATCAACCTTGTCCAGTCAATAAATTTGAACAGCAGAAGAGTAAGAAAGATATTTTGAACCCCAATAATTAAAATGTCTAATTTACCGCTTATTTCAATCAATACATCTAATTCAGTCATTTTTCCCTCCTATTCAGACAAATTCACTATAAAATAAACTACCAACGAACCCAAAATTATATAGATAATAATTTCCATAAAGGACGCTTGATATCCTAATATATCAATAGGGATATTCATAATTTTATACACAGCATCAAAGGCCAT
The DNA here is from genome assembly GCA_023407175.1 of Bacillota bacterium. Next base: position 1,522 of record JAEYMU010000043.1, on the reverse strand, counting down.
CTTTAATAATGTCATAGTATTGCCCTCTTAATCATCAATGCAATAATAAAAGTTAATGCCAATCCCAACAGAACAATAAACTCCGTAGGTATAAAAGTAAACAAAGCTCCAACCAACCCAGGGATATTTTTAAGAGTAGATGTTGCACTACTTATTGCACTGGAAGATGAACCATTGAGTTTTTCGTCTAACTCTTCTGATGCAAGTTTCCCAGTTCCTATTTCAGTTTGTTCATAATTAACAGAACCATCTGCTACCGTATCAGTCACAGTACCATCCTCATTATCTACAACATTACTTATATCCTCATATGTTACTTTAACAATTTTATTACCAACATATGTAAACACTGCTTTTAACCAATCACCATAATAAACCTTTTTATCATAAAGTATCATTTGGACAGGTCTAATATAAAATGAATCAGGAATAACACTTTCCACCGATTCATTTAACCAAGACTTTATGGCTATCTTTTCCGATATAACAGACAAATCAAACTCATAAGTAGACTTATCCATCATATTACCACTAAACCCACCATCTAAAAGAACATCTAAATATGTCCGCAATTGCGTCATTTTTTGATATTCTTCAACTGTAGACAAAGCACTAATTTCATATTCAGTATAATACAAATCACTTGTTATCTCCCGATATAGCCAATCCAAAATGTATGTATCATCCGTGTTTTCCCTTTGCTTAATACTCGCATCATATAAACGTAACATATCAGACTTATATTGCATCGTTGGTTCCCATTTTGGCACGTCCATATTCTTTGCCTTTACCAAAACCCCATTTTCATCGTAAATATCATACGAAGTATAAAGTATCTCCGACGTTTCTTTCATCGTTGTAGCATAATATTCACTGTCTGTCTGTCCGACAAGATTATATGTTGCCGGATCACCAGATTCCTCCCCAGCCCTGGGGAACCTATGTCTTATTTTACCACTCATTGTATAATAATCGGACAATATAAAACGGTTTACTTTCTTACATACCATCGGTTCAGGGGAGGAGAGTACACTATATAATTTTTCCTTATCACTGTTAATGATAACAACATACCCTTGGCGATATATCTGGTCATACCACTCTGTGTCAATTGTTGCCTCCATTTCTAAGCCTAGAGCCTGGGCAATACTTATAAATGTTATATCCGAACCGCCACCACTGCTATAGTTGTAAAAATACTGGTCACTATAATATTCACTATTAACTAAATTCTTCTTTAAATATATATCTGCATTGCTATATAATATCTCCCCATAATAAAATCCCAAAGATGATGTTGTAGAACTAACCGTACCATATATACTTGTATTATATGTAGTTCCTAATGTACTCATTGCATAATAATATCCCCCACTAGTAGCTGACACCCAAACAGTAGAATCAGATTCTCTTTTCATTGCAAAAGGGCTATCACTATATATAACAACATGTCCAAATTGTGCTTTGTCTAAGCTGTATTGCTTTATTACAACATAATAATTATACCCATGTGTATAATTCA
>JAEYMU010000035.1 GCA_023407175.1 Bacillota bacterium | reverse complement strand
TTACCTCCAAATAATTTGTTGTTATTTGTACTTGATTACTATAACATATCCAATCATAATTTAAAATGACTTTTAAAATTTAAATATAGGAGAGATACATATGACTAAAGAAAATTACAATACAAATGTAAGTACCTATTTACGCCATCTAAAAGTTTCACGAAATCTGGATGATAAATCAATTAAAGCTTACAAATCAGATTTAGAACAGTTTGGAATGTGGTTAAAATCAAACCAAACGGAAAAAGAGATTACTGATACGGTTTCACTATATATTGAAAGCTTACAAAAAGGTGGAAAACATAAAGACACAAGTATAAAAAGAAAATTCATTAGCTTAAAATCATTTTATAGTCATACATTTGGTAATGACCTTAGCTTTAAATCAATTAAATTTAAATCCGAAAAAAAACTTCCTAAAACTCTTTCCATTCAAGAAGTAACTACAATCCTTAAAGTACTTAATAATAGTTTATCCAGTACAGTATCCAATTTTCACAAGAATATTTGCTTGCGTGACAATGCAATTATCGAACTTCTTTTTTGTACAGGCATTAGAATTGGTGAATTGGTGAATATTACTCTGAACGACATCAACCTTGATGTCAATACTCTTCTTATAAATGGTAAGGGAAGAAAGCAAAGAATGCTTTACATTTCAAGTTTTCAAGTAATGGAGAAAATCTCTTTATGGATAAGTACAAGAAAGCATTTTTCTCCTATTGATAATTATTTATTTATCAACAAATATGGTACTAAACTTTCAATATACTCTGTAGAAAATATATTTTACAAATATCGTAATTTGGCCGAGGTTAATGAAAAAGCTACCCCACATTTTCTACGCCATACTTTTGCAACATGTCTTTTAGAAAACGGCGCAGATATTCGTGAAGTTCAAGAATTACTAGGGCACTCTAGCATTTCAACAACCGAAATATATACCGAAGTATCCATTGCAAGAAAAAAACAAGTTTTACTTAAATGCAATGCTCGTAATCTCATAGATATATAATAATTAAATGCAAAACCTCCGAATAAGTTATAATTTATTCAGTGGTTTTGTTTAACTTACAAAGTTACTGCAATTCCAAATTTAAATGCCACAATTATTTTTTTCAGCTCCTCCTTAATTCACTTTTCCCCACATCATAAAATACATCGAAAAAATCAATCTAGATTCTCTATAATTATCTTTGTATAAGATTTGATTTGCCAAACAAGACTACTTTTCTGGGTTGGACTCAATGCACTGACTCGGCAATTCGCTGCACTTTTCAATTTTTAAGATTCTGTTAGTTTAGGCGGTATGACTATAATCTTCTGCATAAAATAATTCTCCTACATCTATATAAAAAGAGCGGCCTCACATGTTTTTCTATTAAAAAGGACTTGAAAGTTTTCACTCTCAGGTCCTCAATTCTAGTAATTTCTATTACTTCTCTCCTATAATTTAACTATTTTTCTTTTGCAACAGGATTATGGTCTCAACGTGCGATTCTTTAACTCCAAAATTATCACACATTAAATCTATCTGCTCACCTGTAAAGTTTAAGGTCATGGATACCGGCTCTACTCCTTTTTCCGTTCCTTCAATAAACCCAAGTTTCACTTCCTTTACCAGGCTTCGGACTAATCCCTTGCGTTGTTCCACCGTTGCATACTCCAAAGCCTTTTCAAAGTTCTGCAGGATATGCCGTATCGTATCACTGTTTAACCTGTTTTGCTCTACTGCCCATAGCTCTTCCCTCTTGCTTGCGAGCCGCCTTTCTACCAGTTCACGCTGTTCTGCCAGCTTATCTATATTAGCAAGAATTTTATCCTGTTTAATATTTTTATATTTCCCTGGTAGTCCAATCAGATTTAAAATATTATACTGCATTTCCTCATTCTTTTCCAGAGCTTCCAAATCTTTTTCTATTGCATTTATCTCTTTTTCCAGTTCCTTTGTATCCAGTTGACCGCCCAAATGCTTCGTAATTTCCTCCATGACATTCGGTCTGTTTATGTAACGCTTAATTTCTCTAATTACTGTATCCTCCAGAACCTTAGCTTTTATAGCGTTTTTCCTGCACTTACCATTCTTGTGGTTATTATAATAACCGCAGATGTAATTGTAATATACACTTACCGTTCCATTCTTTTTCTTATACTGGTCTCTAAATGCTACCATTGGGCCGCCACATTGAGGACATCTTGCTATACCATTCAGCATATTTCTAATATTATCATTACTGATATCATATTTATTAAATTTCACACCAGTTTCTATACGCCTTTCATGCGCCACATACCATAATGCCTCTGATATAATCGGCTTATGCCTGCCTCTTACAATAATCTCATTTTTTCCTTTCTGCTTCTTTTCTTTTCCATCCTTTCTGTCAACGCTTAGTTTGCCATATCTCAATTTACCACAATATACAATGTTGTCTAATATTCTCTTAACCGCTGAATTGTCCCAGTCTTCCTGTACCGGCAGATATATCTTCTCATCCGTATTCTTTGCTTCCATCGCCTTACGGTCTAATCTTCTATCCTGTCTCGGCTTAATTCCCTCCTGATTCAGTATCCCGGTTATTCCTACGTATCCCTTCTGCTCTACCGTGAATAGCTCAAAGATCCGCTTTACCACTTCAGCCTCCTCCTCATTAATCACAAGCTCCTTGTCTACTAATTTGTATCCATAGGGAGCCTGTCCCCCATTCCATCCGCCTTTTAGAGCATTGTATTTTTTTCCATTATTGGTCTGTTCAATGATATTTTCACGCTCCATCTCAGCCACAATGGATAATAAAGTTATCAGCATCTTTCCAGTTACCATACTGCTATCTATATTATCTGCCTTAGAAATTAAGTTGCACTTATGCTGATTAATAATGTCTAATGCATTCAGTACTTCCCTAGCATTTCTTCCAAATCGGGAAAGCTTCCACACAACGATATAATCTACTTCCTCTTTCTCTTCAACAGCTTTCAGCATTTTCATAAATTGAGGTCTACCCTTAGTATCTTTACCGCTTTTTCCTTCATCTGAGAACTTCTCCAGGATTTTAATGTTATTTAACTCACAGTAAGCCTGTATTTCACTTTCCTGCCCTTCCAACGAATAGCCATCCACCTGCATTGCAGTAGATACCCTCGTATACATATACGCTGTCTTATACTCCTTATTTACTCCGGTTGCCATTTCCTGTCTCATCCTATTTTCCTCCTTTTTCTGTTGCATCATTTTCCATGCATTCACTGTACCTTAGTATTATTTTGCTTATAATGTTTAGAAATTCCTTTCTTTCATATGCCTCCTGCTTCTCCATCAGTGCTGCTCTTTCTTCTGTTTCTGCCATATACAGTATCTTCCTTTCTAAAAGTAATACCGTCACAGCACCGATATCACCCTCGGAAGTACTTAGTTCAAAATCAGCATAGATTGTAACGCTAAATCAATCATTTGCCTGTGTAGTACTTATCCAAAAATGCCGTATTTTCTTTATGGACAATTACCTAATACTTTTCCCTGTCGCTTCCCAAATAAAAAAAGCCGGAGGCTATTACAACTGCCATCCGGTCTTATGAAACACATCCCAACTATATTTTTTATCACCCAATATATATTTTTTTGACGGATAGCCTTGTTTTCAAGGCTCTTCGTCAAAAATACACATTAACTTACATTAGGAGTGCACCTCCAAGTTTATTTTCATTCCTATCGATATACTCCTGTGAGTCTAAACTCCACCACACCGACACTATAGGCATTCCAGTATTTCAGCTAGACATAGTAACCGCTTATAATATTATCAGGAAATTTCCATCATCTGTTTTTTGCAATCCATGCACTGAATTCTTACCGCACGGGTTGCACGAATGGACATTTTACAGTCCGGGCATTCATATTTACGTGTGCTGGATTTTCTTTTCGGCTTACCGCTTCCGTTATTGGCACCTATACCCTTGCCATCCGTTCCTCCCTTACCTTTTCCATCAGAGCAGAAGGTATCTACCCGAACCAGGTCGATATCCTGTAATCCCTGCTCCTTGCACCACCGCTTAAGCTGTTCGCTGGGTTCTGTCAACGTATAACCGTAAATTGGATGCTTTGATATCATCAGTCCCCTCTTCTCCGCTTCTTCCTTGAACCGCAGATTATGGTACATACCTCTGGAGGAAACGTCTTTTATTCCATGGATAAAGCAATACAAATGTACGGATTCATGGATGATGGTTGCAGTAACTTTTTCAATTTCTCTATTAATGCCTCCTGCTGCAACATTCAGCTCGTGGTATTGTTTTCCTTGCTTTAACCAGCATTCATTTAGCGAGAAGTGCCCCAGAGTTCCAGTACAATTCATTACAGTTACAGTAACGTCAGGAAGCTCTCCTTCAAACCAATCCCGGTTTACCCTGTTATATATATCCTTTAAGTAGCCTGCACATTCTGCATAGTCCATTATCCTTTCCCCCTATTCTATCCATTCACACTTTACATAAAATTGACTGCTTCTTTTTTATCCTCATCTTTTAACCTGCTACGCATTACCATTTCAAATTTTAACGCTTGTTAAATTTTCTTTTCCAGGCTTCTCCAATGCACATGAAATTTTTGACCACTGCATCTCTATTTTTCAATCGTCCGAATTAATCCATTGTTCTTCCTATACTTTACCCTAATATACATTTTTCCGATTTTAGTACATGGATTTTGGGGTACTGCATCCCCCCGAACTTCACCACTGCTCCCGTTACTATAATTTTTAAAAACTTTTTCGACACTATGCTGAAACCCATTTTTATGCATCTTTATTTCAATCCTTTTTCTTCTTTTGAACGCTCTGTCTGCCAATCTCTTCCCCTCCCCTACAGTGAAAGGGGGCAGAAATGCTTTCGCACTCTGCCCCCCGGTTCTTATAAATTATATATGTTGCTAAAGTACGAATTGTATGCCGCTGTCATCTTTTTAACCAATTCGGCATTTTCTGAACTGCTTGCCTTAGTATCCAACAGAAACTTACCAATCTCCTTGTCCAACGGATTGAACAAAATATGCTGCAAATTCGGAGTTCTGCTGTCCTGTCTGACAATTACATATTTTACTCTTGCAGATGCCATTCTTTTCTCCTCCTATTCTTTCCAATTTGCTGTTTTTAATATTGTCAGAAATGTCTGACCCAGGATGTGCTTTGCTTCACCGGAAGTCAGGCTGAATGCACCCTCTGTTTCAACCTGCAATTGAAACGCTATGATGTCCCTTGCGTCAGGTACTAAATCATTACATTTTATAGTTCCTGCCAGTGTGTAATGCTTTGGATTTTCCATAATCTTTCCTCACTTTCTTTTTTTTACATATCTCTCAACGGCAGGCATATTTTTAAGACCCTCATCTTAAATTCATAGTCTTTTGGGAAATGCACCATAAAAAATACCACCGGAGTCTTATCCCCCAAGTGGCATTTTTACTGTTTATTCTATTCTGCTTTTTAGTTCATACTGCTTCTTGTACCTATAGTAGGTTGCCTTAGAAAGTCCCAGGGTTCGGATTAATTCGAATGCCCTGATTTCTCCATTCAGGAATTTTTTATAATGCTGTTCAAATTCTTCCTGCTTCAGCCGTTTCGGTCTCCCCAGCTTGTCCCATTCTCCACGCAGTTTTAAGGCTTCATAACCCTGTGCCTGCCTCATGGCTCGTTTTTCAACTTCCTGCTGTGCAATGGTAGCATAGACCTCAATCATAATATTATTTGCCATTTCCATAAGCAACCTTGCCGTCTCATTCCCAAAGCTGCTATAGTCCATCAGCGTGGTAGGTATCTCCAAAATCATGACACGTATCCCATTCTCACGGAACCAGCTTAACTCCTGAATGGTATCCGTCTTTGTTCTTCCTAATCTGTCTAATTCACAAATGATAAGTATATCCCCAGTTCTTAATACATCCTCCTTAAGTACCCGGTATCTTGCCCTGTCAAAGTTCTTTCCCGTCTGCTTATCCGTAAAAATTCTGGTCAGGACTAATCCGTTATTCTTGCAATATGCTTCAATTGCCATGATGCCACGTCCTAATTCCTGCTCATTGGTACTGACCCTGTGGTATCCGTAATATGCCATACCGATAGCTCCCTTCTGCTTATTTATCAAAATCTATCTCTGACATTTGAGTAATAATCAAAAATAAATTTTATACTTTTTAATCCTAAATAAGCCTAATCGGAAGCTATTCTCTTTTACTATACTTTTTGACATACTTCAATCATATGATGCTGATATATCCTCTTCGATAACTGCCCCAGTATCCTTTTCTCTGCCTGTCAGTTTTTTCTTCCCCTTCGTTCTTACTCCATCCTGCTTAACTCACTTAACCCAGATAGCTGTATTCTGCCATCATTGGTATAGCTCAAATCCATATAGTTATCTACACTGATAACATTACCGTTTTTATCTTTTCCAGTAGACATTATTTCAATTTCTATATCTGCCATATTTCCCTCTATGGATGCTTCTTCATAGCTCGATATTGAAACCACAAAGTTATACCAATCTTTTCCCCTTGTATTACTCCAGCCAGTAACTTCTTCACTGTCAGCCTTTGTAATTTCATATTCATATCCTGATAAGTATATCGTCATTTTAGACTGGCTCTCCGGGAAACTGCTGCTATATACGATATGTTCCCCCTGTTCATTTATTTTAACTGCATCAGAATCGTATATATACTTAGGCACATCCGCTTTTTTATAGGTATCCTCCCATTCCTCCTTTGGTAAGGGTACTTCCTCTGTTACATCCTTCTTATTCTGCTGCTTCTCCCATACTTCATAATCAAACTCCCTATTTTCAGCAGATATCCCATATTTGTCAGGATAAACGGTATCAAAATAATATTCTAAGGTTCCATTTTCCTTCGCCTGTTCAGCAGTGCATCCATCCCACTTTACATCGCCGTACTCATAGCTTGACTGTATGTCATAATACCAATCCGGTATATCCCCGGACACACTATCGTTATCCTCTTCATAAAACTGTGGATACTCCCCATGCAGGTAGTCCTCATAGGTATCATACTTGTAATTTTTAACTCTTTGCTGTTCCTTCTCAAGCTTTTTCTTTGCCTCCTGATAAAGAGCTTCTACATTTACATAACTAGTATCTTCTATGCCCTCGGAAATATCGGAATAAAAATCATCTATCATTTTATAACTATCTTCCGTGAAGTTATCCTTTATGTAAGCTTTATCTTCCTGAGTGTATTCCCCACGGTATCTGATGTTTAATACCATTTGCATGATGTCGGCAATTTCAATCTTCTCACCCTCACTCACCTGCCTTGTAACCGGTGTTACTGTAGGTTCTTCTACCGGATCCTCCACAGGTGCCTCGGTCACAGTAATAGTAGCACCAGCTTCTACATTTTTCATTGCTTTGTCATTCTGAACTGCTCTGATTACCGTTATTGTAATTAATATTACTGCAATACCACCTGCCAGCACAGCAGCTTTTATCATACTATCCTTGCTCCATTTACCCATGATAGGTTCTCCAATCAAGTTATAAATTAATATGCCTATACAGTTACACCGCTAAATAATCAGACACTGTAGCTGTATAAGCATTTTATCCTGCAATGCGGTCAATAATAGGTTGTAAATTCAAAGTTCTTGGTGTTCTTATCTCCGTTTTCATCCAACAGGGATTTATATAGCCCATTACGCTGATAATAGGCTAATTTATCACCGCTCTGGTTAGAATCCGCCAAAGTGAGCCTTTCTTCATTCTTTGCCATAACAACACCGATATGAGCATAGCCATTATTGATAAAGGATATCGTATCCCCCACCCTGATTTTATCCCAGCTGTACTTATAAGTCTTTCCTTTTGCCTTACTGCCGAACAGATATTTTACTATCCTTTTGGCAAAGGTCTCACATACTCCCACTTCCGTATACTGTGGGCATTCCTTTGTAAACTCTGCAAACTTCCTGGCTATCTTATATTCCTCATTTGTCCGGGAGGTATCCAGCTTCCCATCACTGTTCACCCAATATCCCCGGCTTTTGCCTGCTACCCACTTGTCAGTATCCATATATCCATTCTTATTCAGATGCCGTTTGACCCCACTCATTTTAACCCATGCATTCGTTACCAGTGTGCCATCTGCGCCAACATACTGATAGCTCTCATCGTAAGAACTTCCTGCTTTCTCAAATATCGGGTAGTCTTTAATCCAGCGGTTGGTTATTAATATCCCATTCTTGTCAAAGGCATAGAATTTATTCCCTATCATTGCTCCCATATTCGTCAGATACTGCTTACTGGCTACGACATTGGAAACCAAATCATATTTTTCCAGCGGTACATAATAGGGGGTACTGCTTATAAGTTTGTAGTTTGGAGCTAAAACCATCTGCGCTACTGCCTTGTCGCACCAGTATTTCTTTTTTCCATCCTTTGTTTCTTCCCAGCGTCCTGTGACCCTATAGTCAGCATATGATTTTGCATCCTCATAGGAAGCCCAGCCTCCTGCCTCTGTTGACCCTGTCCTGTTTAATATTGCGGTGACTGCATCACTTTTCCTGTAGTCGCGATAGGTTACCTCAACAGTCTTCCTTATATCCTCAATGTATTTCTTAATTTTCTTATCGCTCCACCCCTCTGCCTTCACTTCCTTGGCAAAGTTACCGGAATCGTATTTGTACATACTCCATGCAATTTCTGCCTTTTTAATGTCGTTATACAATTCACTTTCTTTATAAATATAAACACCACTGCTATCTACATCAAACAGATTATGAACCCTGACATTTCCCTGCAATTTTCCATTCTCATTAAAGTAGAGCCAGTCATTTTCAGTGGCTCGTGACATACCATACATTACTTTAAACCCTTGGTACTGCACCGATTCAAGTTCTTCATTTTCAACCGTGCAGTAAATGTCATTATTAAGACTTATATAGCCACGCAGATTAATGTAATAATCAATTTCCCCTACTTTTTTATACAGCTTTTTTCCTTCCTTTGTGTCTTTCCAATAGATACCGCTTTCATCATCAAAGACAAGCATCTCTATTGCGAGAGCTTCACCGCTGTCCGAGGTTATCTTATAATCAACTCTGCGGTAAGTTAATGTTTCAGATAGTTCACCATTTTCAATCGTTATATCCCACGTTATGCTTTTCTTTACCGCTGCATCAGCATCCGTACCCGGAAAAGAAATCATTACCAGCAATAGCAATGCAGTTGCCATGATATTGATAATGTATGTACTTGTTCTCTTATGCCCCATATCATTCCTCCATCAATCATACAAATCTATATCGCCTCTTTTTCCTGTCTTCCCATGCTGTCCATTTATTAACCACCGCTGTCTGGTCATCCTGTTTCGTATACCTTGCTATCTGCTTCTGCAAACAGGCTACTTAACGACATACTTTGCCGTTGTCACCGGACTGTTTTTAAAATTACCGCATACGACAATTGCCTTAACGGTTGTTGATTTACTGATACTGATCGGCTTTGTATATTTTTTAGATGCCGCTGTCGGTACAGTCCCGTCCGTGGTGTAATAGATTACTGCCCCTTCTGCTGTAGACTGGAGCTTCAATGCTATTTTTTTTCTATAGGTTCCAGCCTTCACGCTTACCGTAGGCTTTGCCAGCTGGAACAGCGGTGTGCTAAAGCTCAATACCGGATATCCATTGTTTACAGCCGAATTTCTGACCCATGTCTGTTTAAAATCCCAGTCCGTATAATTGCTTTCCTTTTTCATGCCATCACTGCCCAATGCCTTCCAGCCGCCTACTTCTATATTCCCTGCACCGCCCAGAATTGCATTGATATCTTTCTTCTTGTCAGAAAGGAAATAGCAGTTCTCTAAGCTTACGGCACTGTCCATCTTCCCTATAATACCACCACAATTCCCGTTCAGTTCTACTTTTCCGCTGGAGTACACATTTTCTATTTCTGCACCAGACAGATATCCGGCAATTCCTCCTACCGCACTTTCCATTTTAGAGATTTGATATCTGTCCCTGTATGCGATATAAGCTGTTTTTGCCGTCGCCATTGCATAACTTCCAACTGTTCCGGTATTAAAGGAATTATTAATTTTAGTCATATTCCCTTGGGATGCCAGCATTTCGCCACCGCAAATGCCTCCTGTATATGCGTATGCCTCTGCTGTTGCTTTCGCTTGTGAATAGAATGCTGTAGCATTGGCACTGGTAACCACATTTGCCACTATCTTTCCTTTATTGTAGCATTCTGATATTTTAATGGTAGCTTCCACCGCATCAAGGTTATGTGACAGCTGTCCTACAATCCCCCCTGCATAGCAACGAGCCTGGCTATATACTGTGATTGGTCGATAGGAACCGTCCGTGCTGCTTTTATTAAAAGAACCCAATACATCCGCAGTATTCACGCATTCACTAATTACGGTATTGCTTCCAATGCTTCCGGCAATTCCTCCCACACACAGGTTATTTACTGACTCCCCGGTGCTTTCAATCGTACCACTGACATAACAGCTCTCTATCCTTGCATTCCTTACCCAACCTGCAATTGCCCCAACCTCTGTTGCATCCTTTGTCTTAATCACAACCTTTTTCATGGAAAGGTTGCTCACAACTGCTTCCTCCGAGGTTCCCTCTATACTTGCAAACAATCCTATTTCACCGCTACCGGAATCAGTTATTGTTAAATTGCTGATGCTATGGTTATTTCCATCCAATGTTCCTGAAAAGCTCTTTAACGGCTGCCATTCCCCATAACTCTTCATATCAATATCTTTTGTCAGGTAATAATCTGCCGTAGTATCATTTGCTATGTTTGCCAAATCCTTCGGTGATGCTATTGCGATATAACCCTCCGGTACTGTTTCTGCCCTTGCTGGTTCTATCGGTGCAAGTATGGAGCAAAATACTGCTGCCAGCATCACAACCGCACCTACTTTGTCCCTTGTCTTCATGATATTTTTCCATATCTTATTGTACATTGATGTTCCTCCCTGCGTAATTTTTATAACCCAACTTCTTTTATAATGGTTGCAGGCATATCCTGTAACTGCCTGCAACCATTGTTCCTGACTATTTTGTTATCTTTATTTTTCTGACCGTACTGTAGGAGCCATATATCTTTTTCCCTGCATCATCCAGCTTATAAGCACGAACCTTTACATAATAGGTCTTATTCTTAGCCAGCTTGCTAACCGTCTTCTTATATACCGAGGCACCTACGGAAACAGCCTTTTTATTCTTTGTAAACTTACTGTCTGTTGCATATATAATCTGGTATCCGTCCGCATCCGTAACTGTTTTCCATGTAATATAAAGCTTATTTCCTTCTTTATTGACAGCCTTTGTTCCTTCTACCTTGCCCAGCTTAGTTTCCACCTGTGTATCTTCCGTTGTATCGGATGAACCGCCGGAAACATTACCAATCAGGCTGATGCCTTCCCCTTCAAAAATATCTGCAAAGGCAATGCCTCCCGGAGTCTCTTCAATCAATTTAAATGTATCACTTCTCCAATTATTCCAGTCCTGACTGCCGTCTTCAACATCACTTGCCACATAGTACAATTCCAATGAGCGGTTGACCTTGTTATAAATAACATAATAATTTATTGTGGCTTTGCTTCCGTCCGTATATGCCAACTTGTCTGTCGTGAAGCCTAATCCCACTGTTTTTCTATCCTTTGATTTTAACTCCATAGAATACTTCCATTTAGCGGTTTTCCAAATTGGATTATCATTTTCATCAGAACCGCTGACATACTGATACGAGTCCCTCTTTAATGTTTCGGTTCCAAAGATAATTTGTTCCCATTGCTCCCGTGTATAGGTCTTTAATTCTCCTGCTTCTCCTGCCTCTAATGCCCTGACTGTTACTTCCGGTTGAAACCAAAGCCCTGCAACAACCATACAGAATACCGTAAACACGATACTACTTAGCTGTAACGCTTTCTTAAATCCCATGCTCATTTCATTTCCTCCCTGTTCATTCGTTAATTTTTTATCCACATATTGGTAAGCATATTATATTACGAACCGTCGCCTTGTGTCAACGCAAATAAGACACATGTTATCTTTAATAAGACAAAATTCCACTATACTGTAATTAAATTTATAACAAAGGTGGTATTTATTATGATAGCTCTTGGCAGTACGCTTAAAGAATTAAGGTTGAATAAAAACCTGACACAACAGCAGGTTGCATCACTTGTCGGCATTAGCAAGGCAATGATTAGCAGCTATGAATTAAATACCAGAGAACCCAGCCTGACCATCCTTATGAAGCTGGCGGCACTGTATAAAGTGTCCGTTGACTCCCTTCTTGGACTGGAGAGAGGTAAATACTTGGATGTATCAGGCTTGTCTCCAAAGCAGGTCACTATTGTACAGTCAATCATTGATTCTTATCGGGAACGTTAATCCCACTATCCTCTATTGCCTTTTATCCAAATCAACGATTATGCTATCCATCCTACCTGCTAATATCTCAATCATACTGCTAAGGCATTCCATAATACTGCCTGCTGTATCAGAGTCGATATTCTCCCTCTGATAAAAGCCATCTTCGCACAAGTCAGTCAACAGTTTGATATTATTCAACTCATTCCGTAACCGTTCAAGCTCAATGCTTATTTCACTATATTCATTAACCATAAAGCCATCTCCGTTCCTTTAATCATTGAGCCATCATATCACTATGATGGCTCATAATTTCAAACTATGCCCCTAATCGCTCCAACGTCTCAATCAGTAAATCAATATTCCCTTCCATGGTCTTAACCTGCTTTACAATTTCAAAATCAGCTTCCTCCATTTCCGAGGCTGTCAGTATACATGCTTTACGAAAGCCTGTTCTAGTCACCATTAGATACTTGTGCAGTCTGGATTTAAAGGAGCCGTTCCCTTTCATATAACTGCCACGCTCCACCTGCATCAGGTAACCGTCTCCTACCATATTGCGTAACACATTGATTAAACATGCTTCTGTAAAGCTGGAACTTGCTCTCTCTGTCAATATCCTGACCAGCTCTTTCTTACTATAGACCTCACCATCCTCTACAATGGTGCGGATAATGCTCCTTAATTCCTCGGAAGTGCTTCGGAATATGGTGCCTTCCTCCTCCTTCTTTCCCTCTACTGCCATATCATCTGCCTGTATGTCATTTTGGAAATTACAAGGTTCTTTTTCCTCGCTTTCTGCATCCAGATTATCATCAGATGCTTGCCGTATCTCTGTATCCGCATTCTCTGGAATAACATCAGTATTCGCGCCCTCCGCAATGCTTTCCATTTTATCAGATACAGTACCCTCCTTATCATTTTCTTCTCCAGCTTCTACATTTTGAAGTTCTACCTTTTCTATTACTTCTTCCTTCTTTAATACTCTCTTTGCCATGTTCATGACCCCTTTCCTTCTTTGGTTTGTTTATTCTCTTTCTTACACCAATATACTAACGCTGATGACAGCTATATGTCTGTAGAGATTATAGCTGGAAATGGTTCATTGCATTTGTGTATAGTGTAGCTATTGATCCTTTCACTCCATGTACATGCCAGTTACCCTTAACCTCTGCTATATCGTTTCTTTTTGATATACTGACAAGATAGTTTATCCATCAATATCAGTCAGCCTCCTGACAGTAGTTATCTCCATGACGACAGTTCCTTCCTTAACAGTAGCTATTTTCTTGACGTCAGCTATCTCCTTGACATCAGCTATCTTTCCTTCATCAGCCTTCCTCTTTCTATATGCTATCCTTCCATTCAAAGCTAATGCCGCTATCGGTCTTTCGATAGCGGCATATCATTTGCTTTCTTGATAACCTTTGCCGAAAATGCTTATTCTCCAGTTCTAACAATTTTTGTTCAGGATGTTCTCACAATGGATGTACTTATTTGCTTCGCTACTGAAATTGGTGCATATTAAATTTACTATGATACTATGATACTTTTTGTCCAATATCCTCTATTTACTGCGTTTATCCGTTCTTTCGCTATGATACTTATCCGCTTTTACTATGATACTTTTATCCACTCTGCTATGATAGATTGGCATAGAGATAGGATAGAGCACTTGCCCTATCCTATCTCTATTATAGCTTAACCCATATGAACTCTTCCTTTGCCTTATCCTTTCCGCTTACCCCCTCTTCACCTTGTGCGCTAGGTAATGGATATTTCCCCATACTGATTTTAAAAGCACCTCTATCTTCCATAATTTTATAATCATTACAGCCACATGAGGTAGGGTCATAGCCGCACAACAACCCTGACCTGCATTCTGAAAATTTATTTGCTAATTCCATATGCTGTTCTTTTGTCATTTCACACGGGTAGTTATCTTTTGAATCTCGTGTAGCCGGATGATAAGGAGGGTCAATCATTTTAATGACATGCTTAGCCGAACTAAATCTATCCAATAGATAATTGAAGTCCCCATTAAGAACAACCACATCCTTCATAAGCTCATGAGCTCTACTAATATTATGTAAAGCATTATCAGAAAATATTTCATCTTTAACACTGCTATATTGCTTAAGATTCGCATTATAGCTTTGCTTTGCTGAAATATAAGTCAGAATTGACCTTCTAAGTATGCCAATTTCCTTGTTATTGCGGTCTTTAACAGCATAATCAAAAAGCTCTTTATCAACTTCCAATCGTTCCAATATTTCCATTAGCTTCTTGTATTCCTGACTGGATACGCATTGGAACAGGCTGCACAATCCCAAATCCATTTCATTGTAGATGATATGCTTAAAATATTCTTTCTCCAGATTCAGTAAAAATCTTGCCCCACCCCCAGTCATTTCAATATAGGTATTGCATTTATTTATGCTCATGATTGCGTATATGTAAGGCAAATACTTGTTAACATGATTGTATTTGCCACCATAATAAGGTATCAATGAAACCCTGTGGCTTACTAAATACAACCTTTTCCATTTCTCTACTTCCTCCATATACTGTTCCCTCGTTATTACTCTTTCTAAGGTACTGCTCATAATTTGCTTCCCTCCTTAACTCAACTCTTCCTTAATAAAGATGTGATATGCCAGTTCCTGCTTTTCCTTATGGAACAATGTATTTTTCTCAGTCCTTGCACCTACGGAACTAGGCTTTATCTTCATGTTCAAATAACCTTTATCTCCCCACTTTGACAGCACATTGTTAAATGTACTTGTATCTAATGCTTTTTCTGTCTCTGCAAATCTCCATTTCTGATTATCCTCAAGCCCATCAAAGTATATTTGTGGCTCCCTTCCGGTCAAAATAAAGTTCAATATATCTCTGGAAACCCATAGTTCCCTTTTCCCTGCTGTATTATACCGTAACAAGCCTAAATGTTCTTTTTTATTAGCTTTACTGGAATTATCAGGAAATTTCTCGTTATAACAGTTGCAATAATCAACAAGCTGCCTGTACCTGTCTTCCGGTGTTTTCACCTTAGAATAAGCAATGCTTACATTGTTAATCAGCAACTGCTCTATCTTGTCCACACTTACACCCCACCCAAAGACTCTATTTATCAGCTTTGCTGCCAAAAGAAGTATTGCTATTCGGTTGCCTGCTCTGGAAGGAATCCCACGCTCACTAAGCTTTTCTTTCAATCCTGTCCTAATTCGTTCATACTCCACTTCCAAATCAACTTCATTCCACTTTATAACAGCCGCAATAAAGTCTTCTATAATGGTGCCTCCCTGCATTCTCATGAATTCATCCAGCCTATTTGCATCTTCAGCTGATCCGGTAAGTTCTCCTTTATTACATAAAATCTCTATGATCCTACAATATTGTCCGTCTACCTTTAGCAGAAGCATTTCATCAATAATAGAAGTTTCTGTTGTCATAACCACAGGACAATTAAATTCCTTATATGAATTTATTTGGTTCATTCTACCTTTAACATGTCCTTCCGACAGGCGGAACAGAAAGCTTGCCATCTTTGATGCACTTCTCAATTTACTTGCTGCTTCTAAATTTGACACCATCTTATCATCAATGACAGCAGGAATGATGCTGTAATCTCCCAGCCTATTTTCCATTTCATTCTCTGTCATATTGAAGCTCATTAATAACTTACTTGCCTGTCCGAACATTGATAATGCCAATTTGGAACAGCAGGTTTTTCCTGAACCGGATGGTGCAGTGAAATTAAGAACTACATTTACATCATTTAGTCTCATCAGGCTGCTTAATACCCCAGTCACGCTACAGCACAGGATTAATTCCAGTCTTTCATTTCCTATGACCAGTTCTCTTATTCCCTTAATATAATCCTCTTTCGTTCCTGCCTGTTCCAGCTTAACTGTACCGGAATATGCTGACGGTATTACTTTCCCTTCTTCATCTGTAATATTATGTAGCTTAAAAATCTTTTTATTATCAAACCTGTCCCACCCTATCTTCTCATGTCTAAAATACCCCGGATGCGTAACGGAGTCATAAAAATAGTCCGTGAATAGCTTCAAATGTGTTACGTCATAATAATCAAGCTGCTTCATTACTGTATTCATCTTATCATGTTTATCAGCATCAGCTTCTTTCATTATGGCAACATAATCAACCGGGATTTTAATGTCATTGTTTTTATTCCTTACAGTTACTTCAATGGGGGGCTTGTCATTACAGTCAATATTTCTAGTCTTTTTAACCTCAAAGCGATCTTTCATTTCAACATTAATGTGCTGACTAAAGTCCATCCTTACCTCCACATCATGGATAATCCCCTCCAGATAGTCGTTTACATTTTTCACCTCCGGATTTAATGACATAGTCGTTGTTTTTTTATTCATGGATATCTCTCCTTTTTCTTTTATATCCATGAATGCTTCACTGCATCGAACTAAAGTACTTAGTTCGCAAAAGGATAGCCAGTACTCGGTACCGGCTATCCTTTTGCTCATATCCGCTCTATTTAATTAGATGCTTCATTTTATATCAGAATATACTTTTTCTCTAGCTAATTTTCTATATTCACTACCTGTTATTATCTTCAATAGTTCCACTAATTTTTCCACGGTATCAATTAGAAGAACACCACTACACTGCTTACAATCCTTATTACAAGCACCGCATTCTAAATCTTTGCTGCTACTATCGCCCAATACAATTTTTTCCGCCCTATTAAAAATGCAGTTAGGCTCAACTCCTGTTCGTAAGCTTGTATCCATTTCCCATTTGTTATGTATTATTCTGTGCTTTCCAATGGATACTTCTTTCAAAAATGCTTTCCTATTATCAAAAGTATGCCCCTTATGATGTATTCTCAATTTATTGTCTATCTTGTTCTTTCCAAAATCACTGATAATGTATTTATGTAGGAAGCCTGTTTCCGGCTGCGTATTATTTAGCCAGCCTCCCATTTTAACATATCTATATTGCGTAATTAACTCCACCCTATAATCCTGATTATATGCTTCTAAGCCATCAATAAGCGGCTTTGTCTTATCAATATCAACTACTCTGTATGGATTACTATATGGTTTATCAGCCTTTGATTGATGATTGTTGCCTATTTTATCCTTAGTCGTACCCCACTTGTACTTACTTAATTTACCAGCTGCATCTCCATCTATAATCACGTACGCCCATTGATTATATCCACCATTAGGATACCGAAATCTCATAAAACGGATGTGATCATACCCAATTTCATTATTAAGCAAATAAATGCTATTTTTCCAATAATCATTATAATTTCCTTCAATGATACATTTCATTTCACTTTGAACTACTTTATCAGTTATCAGTAAAAATTTATACAGTTTCATAAATATAAGTGCTTTTCCCTTCTAGCCGTGCAATTTAATTTATTGTAAAGCTTTATAATTTTGACATATGTAGTAGTATATCCGTAAACAGAATTGCATTTAGGGATGCTTTTCTAGTAGGATAAACCTTAAACCAGCCATGAGCGGTTGCATTTCTTCCCGGTGCATCAATTTTAACTTCATCAATGCCCCAGCATTGATACATTATAAACTTATCGTAGTATTCTTTCAATGCTTCCTTCAATCCATTATTGTCAACAAGCGTATACATCTTCTCTTTGCTCTTTATCTTATTTCCCTTAGCTTTTAGAATACTAAAATACTGCTCCACTTTTTCTTCAATTATACCGTCCCAAACCATAGTCAAACCAGCAATAGCCAGTCCATATTGTCTTTTCTTATGCGCATCGACTGCCTGCTTCATCAACCTTAATCTGTGCTTATTATTCTCACACTGATTCCATGTTCTTTTCAAGTTATCTAGTTTCTCATTTGTATATCTTGCATACATATACCGGTCAAGGTTATTTGCAAAAGAATTGTCTGTCTTACTATGGCTTTTAATTCGCAATATATGAAACCAAACATCAATTTCCATATCCGAATGAGCATATGGCACCCAGTGTGCCAATAACATTATTTTAGAATAATCCTCTTCAATCTGATCAATTGTAATACCAAACTTATTATTTTCTATTAATTCAGCCAAAGGTATACTTATGGAAGCCTTTACTGATTCAATAACATTTTTATTGAGTAATGCAATTTGGGACTGTAGTTGCAGTAGTGGAATATTAAGTACTTTCTCATTAAGTTTTTTCATGTCACATACTGCCGCTGAAATTTCTGCAAATCGACTACTTAATGCTTCACTGGCTTTAGCAACTACAGACTTAGTATAATCTGAAAATATTCCATTATTAACCGTACATCGGGCAATGGCATCCGATAGTCGGGATAGTTCAGTTGGATTCACCATGCTGAATGTATTAATCCGAGTCACTTCATTCATCCAATGTAAATTGTTACTTATCTCCTGTATCTTCATCACGGATGATGGCACACTAAAGCTGGGTATAGTTGGCAGATTTAGTGACATTTTTGTAATCGGTCGTATTGCTTCATATGCATTCTTTATTACTGACGTATTAAAATTCGTATAAATTCCTTTTATTTGTTTATTAATGTTTTTTAACGTATCGTAGTTACTTCCTATCAACTTCTTTATATAATTCTCTATCACATATCCGATTTTTTCATATATATCAATTGCATCACATTCCAAGTAGCAGGCATGAAAATCTTCGTCCAATTCCAGCAACTTATCATGCACTTTTTTACATTCTGTTTCAGCTATATCAACAGAAGAAAAAGATGGTTTGTTTTCTTCATCATATGATACCAACATTGCAAATACCATTGTTTGAAATGCCCTAAAATATGACTTTGTCATATTTAGCTGCTCTTCATAATCGATTAATGCATTAATATTTATTTCACAGTACACTTCATACTCTTTTTCATCAATAACAATCTTCTGTATAAATTCATCTCTCAAGGCAATCAATCCTTTCATCATCTAATATTAACGCAGAAAAAACACACATTTCTCTTTACCAACATTATAGAACATTTTTCATGCCATTTCTATTGCTATTTCTATTTTATTCCATAGAAACTTATGCTTGTTATATTCAGCATTATTAAATAAATTTTTTTAAAATATAAGCCCTGAAATGCTACTTTCAAGGCTTCTTTCTTACTTAATATATATCAGTATAAAACGCACGTCTCTCTATATATTAAAAAGTTAAAACTTACTTTTATCGTAGTCTCAACCTATATTTCCTATCCTTTCTTTCATTCTTTTTATCTAATTCACGATTCACATAATTCATATGCCAACAATATTTTTGGTAAACACGTTCAGTATATTTTCCATGAAGCTCGTCTTGCATCATATTAAAACCATTCATTAACATCTGTCCACCAAAATGCCAAATAGATAGATAGTTTAGAAAAATGATATTATCAAAATCTTGTTGTATGTATTCATGCAATGTTTTGTCATTTCCTAATTCATGTAATATTTCGGAGTCGATTACTATCCTTGGGTAGATGGCAATATTATTTTCAAGATCATATGCCTTAAGTAATGCATTACCCCAAACCATTGTGTCATCAATAAATAGCTCTCCAATCGTAATGCCTCCCCTAACTAACCATCCGACACCGTCACCAACAGATGAGCATGCAAAATGAGAAACGCAGTTTAACACACATTTAATATCTAGCATTCTTTCAGAATAATCTTTAGAAAGTCTCTTGGAAATTATAATATTATCTGAAAAAATTTTAAACTGTATCTCATTATATCCTTTAATAGCAATTTCTTTTGATAATCGGATAGATTTAGTATACAAATTATGTAATTTATTCATTGATATTTTTTGGTACTCCTTATCCGTTTTCATTCTTGTTGCGACGCCTAATAAATCTAAATAGGCTACAATATATTCCGATGTTTCTCTGTCATATTTATCAACATTACCATTTATCAACATAATGTGTAACCCTCTCATTTACTATACTTAGCAAGTCAGTATTATCTTAATCTGCTAATATTTCAGCAACAATAGTGTCTATTTAAGAATATCTTATAATTATTATTTCCTCTTCTTTATCTTATCATATTATCTATTTTATTCCAATACAAAAACCTAAGTCAATTTCTATAATATAAAAGCCCTGAAATGTTACTTTCAGAGCTTCTTCAATTACTTATACATATCAATATCCACTGTTATTTCCACATTATAGCTCGCCGTATTTTTTCGAGTTAATAAAACGCATGTCTCCACATGCACCGTCTCCGGAAACATATCCACCGCACAGACCTTCACCACCTCATACCCCTTCGCCTGCAATACCTCCAAATCCCTTACAAGTGACGTCGGCTTACAGGAAATATACACAATCCTATCCACCCCAAAATCAACGATCTTTTCAAGGGCCTTTGGATGAATTCCATCCCTTGGCGGGTCAAGGACAATAATATCCGGTTTATCTACCAGGGAATCGATCACCTTGAGGACGTCTCCTGCGATGAATTCACAGTTATCCAGACCATTCAGCGCTGCATTTTCCTTTGCAGCGTCAACCGCCTCTTCTACGATCTCCACACCGGTTACCTTCTTTGCAACAGGGGCCAGTAATTGGGCGATGGTGCCGGTACCGCTGTATAGATCAAATATTCGTTTATCCTCTGTTTCTCCGACGTATTCCCTGACCTTGGAATAAAGCACCTCTGCCCCCAGGGAATTTGTCTGGAAGAAGGAAAAGGTTGAAATCTTAAATTTTAGTCCGAGTAATTCCTCGTAAATATAGTCTCTTCCATACAGTACCTCCATCCGGTCACTCTTCACTACATCCGCCAGACTGTCATTATAGGTATGGAGGATGCCGGCAATATTTCCCGTCAGAGGCAGAAGCAGCAGTCGCTGCGCCAATGGTGTAAAAATGTCATCTGATTCTACAGCAAGTTCACCATTAGTTGATTTAAGCTCTTCCTCCTGTGTGGTTGTAATGATATTAATCAAAATTTCACCTGTTTTCGCTGCTTTTCTTATGAGAAGATGCCTAAGATACCCTTTATGTGTCAATTTATGATAATAAGCCGCTCCAAGCTCCCAGCCAAAATCCAGTACACAGCTTAGAATCAGATTGAAATCCTTATCCACAATCCGGCAGTCATCCACAGTAAGGATATCATGAAAGCTGCCCTTCTTATGCAGTCCGAGTGCCAGCGGTCCATTCTTATATTCATCCCCGAAGGAGAATTCCATCTTATTACGGTAACCCCATTCCACCGGGCTTCCAAGGATCCCCTCAAAGGTATACTCCTTGCATACCTGGTCAATCAAACGTTTTACCTGTTCGCTTTTCATAGCGGTTTGACTCTCATAAGACATGTTCTGATAACTGCAGCCACCGCAGTCTCCAAAGCTTTTACAGGCCTTATCCCTGTTTTCCATCGGGGATTTCTCAAGTATCTCAAGAAGTGTTCCCTCTGCCTTATCCTTCCTTATCTTATTGACGGTAAAACGGATTTTTTGCCCGGGCATACAGTTCTTAACTACTGCCTTCTCACCCTCTGCTTCAACAATCCCTTTGTTCGGAAAATCCACCCGTGTTACTATACCTTCATAAATCTGACCTTTTTTCATTTATTTAATTGATATGTCCTTTTATAGCCATATTATATCAGGACAAACCCTTCCTCCTTCATAATTTACAAAACGTTATATTGACTTCATCCGTTACATTATAAAGATAAACAAGGCATTTGTCCACCTTATCCTTATATCAGCCAATGAGCAGAAGGCAAAAAGAAATACAGAATGAATATCTCTGGTATTCATTCTGTACCTTATGATAGTAAGCTTAGTTCACTCTATATTTTATACACTCTGACATGATACCGTTTTACAGTATCTCAAATTATTATGGAAGCTGCCTTTTCATCATACTTTTCTTTGATAAGCTTCGCCAGATATTCCGCGGTTGCAAAGTCTCCCAAATAGCTGCTGTCAATCAGAATATTCTTATGGCTGATGTCCTCCGGTAGGTACTTCGTATAGCGTTTCTGATAAGCTGCTCTTGCCTTATCCACCTCACTGATCATTTTCTTTGCCAGTTCCGGCTTCATATGCAGGGTTTCTATACAATTCGCAAGTCTTTTCTCATATGGAGCGTAAATATAGATACTTGTCAGGTTCTCCGTATCCCGAAGAATATAGTCCGCGCATCTTCCAACAATAATACAGCTGTCCTTATCCGCAAGCTCCAGAATGACCTTTCTCTGTACCTCGAATATCTGATCCTGAATCTCAGTGGTGTTATTTCCCAGGGGAAGTTTCATGTAAAAGAAACTACTTTTTGCTGTTTCCTCTTCGCTGCTGACAGCGGATACCGGAAGCTTCATCTTTTTAGCCGCCTGGTCTACAATATCACGGTCATAATATTCGATTCCAAGAATTTCAGACATTCTCTGGGCAATCGGCCGGCCAAGACTTCCGAACTGTCTTGCTATGGTAACCACATACTTTTTCATTCTTACCTCCATGATTTCATCCCTGATTTTAAAGCCGCCGAAAGCAGCGCATGGGAGCTGCCTTTCAAGCCGTCACATTACGTACATATCCGCTCTTTGAATTTCTGTATTTCTCCATCGTGGCAGCATTAATCCCCAGAGGCGGCTTTGTTCCCTCCGGTAATAGGGAATGGTAGGTTCTTTCCCTCATCCGCTCCCTCCACTCGGCCCTGGCTGCTTCCACCAACTCCGGCTGAAGGAACAAATCTATGCCTGCGGCCGCAAGAAGCCTGGCTGCCTGAAGCATTGTTTTTCTTCCTATGCTACTGCCCACACAGGAGGTAATCCTCCAGCTATGCCAGCCTCCCTCCGGAGCTGCTGTCATCCAGAAGGTTGCATAGGGGGCCTTCCAGCTAAATTCCGAGGTGTCACATAATACCGTCCCACTGGTTCCAAAATCCATAAGCTCTGTATCCAGACCTGTTTCGTCTAAGCCGTCATATCTTTGCATTGTCCTGGCCAGCCTCTGCTCCTCCTCGGTAAATGCCGGAGCACCCAACCGGGCGAAATTATCATAAATAACCCTGGAGAGGATTTTATTCGGGATTTTTTCATGGGTTGCCGTGATATATTCCTTCTCAAGCAGCGTATCCGTCGCCAGCGCCCCCGCCCTTGCGCAGTTGTCCACCCTCGCAAGCATTTCTTCCAGAAGCTCCGTTGCATTAAATCTTCCGATGCACCACAGGGTAGCCCGGTCCGGTACGACACTGGGAAATTCCGAGCCGGTGTCTGAAAAGGTATAATTCACTGTGTTGGCTCTGTCCGCAGCGGCAGGCTCATAGTGCTCCCGAAGAAATTCAATTGCCGTTCCGGTCAGTATAGCCGCATCCAATGCACTTCTCCCCTGCCAGGGTGAATTCCCATGACTGCTCTTACCCTTGAAATGGTATTTGATATTAAAATAGGCACCGCAGATATCGTAATGGGCCTTATTATAGCTCCAAGGATGCCAGTCCAGAAAGCAGTCCACGCCGTCGTAACAGCCATCTCTAGCCATAAATGGCTTTCCGACACATAATTCCTCAGCCGGTGAACCAAATACCTTGATTGTCCCGGGAATTTTCCTTTCCTCCAATACAAAGCGCAGGGCAATTGCCGCAAGAACCTCTGCCGTCCCAAGGATATTATGGCCACAGCCATGACCGGGTGCCCCTTCCCGTACCGGAGCCTTATCCGCTGTAAAGCTTTTTTGTGACAAGCCGGGAAGCGCGTCATATTCTGCATTATATCCGATTACGGGGCGGCCCTCTCCATAGGCTGCGATAAATGCGGTGGGCATTCCTGCCACATCCCTTTCCACTGTAAAGCCATATTTTTCAAGAACACCGGATAGCCGGTAGGAGGCCTCATACTCCTCCAGTCCCAATTCGGGATGCTCCCACAGAGCATCCGCTATCATAAGAAATTCCTCCTGATGAAGTCCAATCCATGCATCAATTTCCGCTTTATATTCCGAAAGCTCCAAGGATATTCCCCCTTCTCACTCATTCTGAAGCAGCATGGCCATTCCCTGCCCGCCGCCGATACACATCGTCACAAGTCCGTTTTCAACCTTTCGTTTCTTCATTTCATAAATCAGCTTGGTTACCAGTATCGCACCTGTGGCTGCCAGTGGATGACCGAGGGCGATCGCACCCCCGTTTACATTCACAATATCGTCCGGAAAGCCCAGTGTTTGAAGGCATGCCATCGCCTGACAGGCAAAGGCTTCATTCAGCTCTACCAGCCCGATCTCTTCCTTTTCCATTCCTGCTCCTGCCAACAGCTTCTCCACCGCATAAATAGGGCCAAGACCCATCCTGCGGTAATCCACTCCGACGGCTGCCGAGGCGTGAATCGATGCCAGCGGCTTTAAGCCGAGCCGGTTGGATCTCCTGCGGCTCATAACCACCAGAGCACAGGCTCCGTCGTTCATCGGACAGCTGTTGCCCGCCGTTACCCTTCCCTTCATCCGGAAAATCGGCTTTAATGCGGCCAGCCTCTCCGGACTGGTATCGCTCCTTGGTGCCTCGTCTGCCGTAAAATACAGCTTGCCGCTCTTTCCCGGAAGCTCTACCGGAACAATTTCTTCCTCGAAGCTATGATTTTGTATCGCCGCCAGAGCCTTACGGTGGCTTTCATAAGAAAAAAGATCCAGTTCTTTCCTTGAGATATTATATTCATCAAGAATATTTTCTGCCGTAGCTCCCATTCCAAGCTGCTCAAAGCCCGGAGGTGCAAACATACTGTCCAGGAAATGAGGCGGGTTTCCGTCATAGGCCCTGGACTGCTTTGCCATATAGTAGGGACGGTTTGTCATACTCTCGCAGCCTCCGGCGATATAGACCTCTCCTGCTCCGGATTTTATCATCGAAGCCGCAATCCTGAGTGCCTCCAGTCCCGAGGCACACTGCCTGTCCACAGTTACCGCCGGAACCTGCTCCGGCAGCCCCGCCTCCATGGCGGCAACCTTTGCCACATTACCCGGAATTCCAAGCAGATTTCCAAAATAGACATCGTCAATCTCTTCCCCTGATAAGCCTGCCCTTCGGACGGCCTCCCTTATCACAATCCCCCCCAGCTCGTAGTCCTTTAAAGGTGCCAGCGCTCCCCCATACCTGCCGATCGGTGTTCTGACCGCCGATACAATTACCGCATCCTGATCCATATCACTATGCCATTCCTTTCCGGCATGCACTTCCCTTCCGGTATACTGCCGCCTTATGCTATTCCTAAGTCCTTTCCTCTGCCGGTATTATCTTTAAATCCGGGCTGACACGAAACCCGGCCTCTGTTTTATCAGCTACCTCCTGCACGGTTGTATCTCCGAATATCTCCTCAAGCACAAGTGCGTTCTTCTCAAAGCGAAATACTGCGAGATCAGTTATTATCATGTCCACACAATGCTTTGCGGTAACCGGCAGCGTACACAGCCTTCGGATTTTTGAATTCCCCTTCTTATCCGTCTGTGTGGATAAGACAATCACCCTTCCGGCCTTCTGCGCAAGGTCCATTCCTCCGCCCATACCGGGAACCATCTTTCCCGGAACAATCCAATTTGCCAGACTTCCCTCCTGATCAACCTCCAAAGCCCCTAAAAAGGTAATATCGATATAGCCCCTGCGTATCATGCCAAAAGAAATTGCACTGTCAAAATAGGAACCGCCCCTGACCAGGGTGCAGGGAATTCCTCCCGCGTTGATAATATTGGCATCCTCCTGCCCCGGCACCGGTGCGGGACCGATTCCCAGCAGCCCGTTTTCACCGTGAATCATGACATGCTTTTCCTCCGGAAGAAAATCGGCCACCAGGGTCGGTATTCCTATTCCGAGATTTATGACACTGTAGGGTGCAACCTCCAGAGCGGCTCTTTTTGCCATTAATTCCTTTCTTCCCAGGCCCATTGCCATTCTCCTCCCTTTCCCGTGACAATCATATTCACGTAAATTCCGGGTGTAACAATCTCATCCGGAGTAAGGGCGCCCAGAGGCACGATTTCCTCCGCCTGGACAATCGCATAATCACAGGCCGGAAGCATGATCGGATTGTTGCCTCTTGCCGTCTTGTCATAGACCAGATTGCCGTAGGGATCGGCCTTTTTTGCATAGAAAATGCCGACCTGCGCCGTAATTGCCGGTGCAATCAGATATTCCCTTCCCTCGAGCCGGTATCTGTCATAGCCCTCCGCCGCAGCCGTATCAATTCCGGTATCCGCGAGGACTCCGCCAAGACCCATCCCCCCTGCACGTATCTGCTCGTTGAAGGTTCCCTGGGGAATAAAGGTGACCTCCATCTGTTTTTCAATCAGCCGCTTGCCGGCTAAGGGATTGGAGCCGATATGGGTCGTAATCATCTTGCTTACCTGTCCGTTGCATATGACAGGACCGATTCCCACCTTCGGAAAGCCGGCATCATTGCAGATCAGGGTAATGTCTCGTATGCCGCTATCCAGTATCGCCTTGCAGAGTAAGGGCGGAGTCCCGACTCCGCCGAAGCCTCCGACCATCAGCCTGACTCCGTCATGGATATGCTCCATTGCCTTCTCCAGTGTTTGTATTTTTTGAAACGTATTTTCCATTACTTAAGACACCTCATAATCCCAGCTGTTTTTCAACCTGATCTATTGCGCATTCAATCCGTCTTACAATTTCCCCGATTTCCTCATAGGTAACAATATAGGCCGGGGCAATCATCGCCATATCTCCCTTAGTTCCGTGATTACAACCTGTACTCGTTTCCAAAAACATGTTTTCCTTCAGAGCGGCCTTTGAAAACCTGGCACTGACCTTTAACTCCGGGGGGAAGGATTCCCCGGACTCCTTGTCCGCGACAAACTCCAGACCGATCATGAGCCCCATGCCCCTCACATCTCCGATAATCCTGTGCCTGTCTGCGACCTCCCTTAGCTTATCCTTCAGGTATTCACCCTTTTTTCCCACAGCCTCGAGCAGCCTCTCCCGCTTTAATATCTCAAAGTTCTTGCAGACTACGGCCGCCCCCAGCGGATTGCCCGCCCAGGAATAGCCCGGAGGAAATTCCCCGGTATTAGCTTCTATCGCCGCGTAAACCTTCTGGGAGCAGGCGACCGCCCCGACCGGAAAATACCCCCCGGAGATCGCCTTGCCAAGTGCAATGATATCCGGACGGACGCCAAAATTCTGATAGGCATACATCTTACCGGTTCTGCCGATCCCGTCCATCACCTCATCATAAATCAGAAGCACCTCATACTTATCGCAAATACTCCTGATAATCTGAAAATATTCCTCATCCCCGTGGGCGCCACACAGGGACATGCCGGAGACCGGCTCCAGAATGAAGGCAGCCACGCTGTCGGGCCCCTGCTTAAGAATCTCCTCCTCCAAAGCATAAGCACACTCATGCCCGCAGGTGCCGCAGCTCTTTCCATACCAGCAGCGGTAGCAATAAGCCGGCGGTATATGCCCCTGGTTGAATAAATAATCCTGATAGCCCGACTGCCTTGCCGGAAAGCTTGTGACGGACAAGGCTCCCATGGTGCTTCCGTGATAGCTCTGATGTCTTGAAATCAGCTTAAATTTATCCTTTCTGCCCAGATTAAGAAAATAGCGTCTGGCCAGCTTCATTGATATTTCCACCGCCTCGGAGCCGCCGCAGACAAAGAATACCTTGGACAGGTCACCGCCGGAGGAATCACAGACATGCCCGCTGGCCTCCTCCAAAACCCTTGTGATGCAGTCCCAGCGGTAGGCAAAGGTAATCTTATCCGCCTGCTCCTTTAAGATATCACCCATTTCCCCCTGCCCGTGTCCGAGGCTGACTAAGACCGCCCCGCTGGTAGCGTCTATTATTTCCCGCCCGTCCTCGGTGTACATATAAATTCCTTTTCCATATTCAATCACAGGATAATTTTTCTTAAAATATGGATTTAAAATATTCGATTGTGTATTCATGCTCTTACTTCCTTATCCCAATAGATTCATGCTGCTTAAAAAGCCCTGAAGGCGCGGATTCTTCGGATTGCAAAATATTTGCTCGGGACTGCCCTCTTCGGCTACGATACCCTCATGCAAAAAGATGACCCTGTCCGATACTTCCTTTGCAAACCCCATTTCATGGGTTACTATGATCATAGTCATCCCATCCCCGGCCATTGTCTTGATTACATTCAGTACCTCAATGACCAGCTCCGGATCCAGTGCCGAGGTCGGCTCATCAAAGAGAACCACCTCCGGATACATCGCCAGGGTTCTTGCGATTGCTACCCTCTGCTGCTGTCCGCCGGACAGCTTGACGGGATATGCATCGGCCTTTTCCTCCAGCCCAACCCTGCGCAACATCTCCATGGCGATTTTCTTTGCCTCTTCCTTATTCTTTTTTTGAACGATTACGGGACCGCTCATCACATTCTTTAATATGGTCATGTTGGAAAACAGGTTGAAGCTCTGAAACACCATGCCTACCTTCTGCTGCAGCAGATGAACATGCCTCGTATTGCTTCCGATATCTCTGCCATGGAAAATAATATCTCCCGAGGTCTTTTTCTCCAGAAAATTAAGGCATCTCAGAAAGGTGCTTTTCCCTGAGCCGCTGGAGCCGATAAGGCTCACAACCTCGCCCTTGTGAATGGAAAAATCAATCCCCCTCAGCACCTCAAGGTCACCGAAGGTTTTACATAAGCCCTTCGTTTCAATTATGCTACTCATCGTTCATTCACCCTCAATCTTTGCTCTAATTTCTTCAGTAGATACCCTAATGCGTAGGTTAATACCATATAGATAATTGCCGCATCAAAGTAGATGGGGAAGATAGCATAGGTGGCCGCCGCCATTTTCTTAGCCTTCATCATAGTTTCCGTGATTGTGATAACGCTTGCCAAAGAGGAATCCAAAATAGCCAGTAAAAACTGGTTTCCCAGAGCGGGTACTGATACCTTGAAGGCCTGCGGAAAAATGACATGCCCAAAGGCCTGCGGCCTGGTCATTCCCATTGCACTAGCCGCTTCCTGCTGTCCATAGGGGATCGATAAAATGGAACCCCGGAAGATTTCACTGATATAGGCCCCATTATGAAACGCAAGTCCTAAAACTGCGGTAATATAGCTGTTGAAGTAAATACCTGCCTGCGGTAGTCCATAATAGATAAAAAACAGCTGAAGCAATAGGGGCGTGCCGCGGATCAGCGCTATATAACCGCCTGCGATTCCCCCCAGCAGCTTTAATTTTGACATTTTCATCGCGCACACGATAACACCGATCACCGTTCCCAGAATAATGGACCAGAAGGAAAGGCTGAGTGTCATCAGTATACTGTCTGAAAAATTAGGTAAATACTTAAACGCCGTTGTAAAAAATTCCGCAATTTCATTGAACATTGTGTTTCACCAACCTTCATCGTATCTTATTTTGTTTCAAGAATATTACAGCCAAAATACTTCTGGCTTATTTCATCATATTTGCCGTTGTCAATAATTGTCTTTAAGGCATCGTTCAAATTATCAAGCAACTCCGTGTCCTCTTTACGGACGGCAATCCCTATATTTTCGGTATACAGCAAATCTCCCACCGGCACGAGATTGTATTCCTCCGGAGCCTCCAGACCTACAAAGCGGCTGGTCACCAGACCATCGGTTCTTCCCTGGTTAGCCGCGATAAAGTTCTCCTCGTCACTGGTGTAGTTAAGAATGTCGGTAACATTCGGATATTTTTCCAGCTCCCCCTCAAAGGTGGTCCCGGTAACCACGCCGACCTTTGTTACATTCTCATCCGATAAGGAGGTAAAGCCCTTATCGGCGGGGGCAAAGAATTGTGCGCCGTCATAATAATAGGGATCCGTAAAGCTTACCTGCTTTAATCTTTCCTCGGTGATTGCCATACTGCCGATAATCGTATCAAAGCGATTGCCGGTCAGACCACCGATGATACCATCCCATTCCGTTGTGATCCCTTCTGCCTCCACTCCCATGACCTCACCGAGTGCCTGGGCGATTTCAACATCAAAGCCAACCAGATCACCGTTATCATCAATATAATTGAAGGGGGGATATCCTCCGGAGCAGGCGAAGGTGAATTTACCCTCTTCCTTAATCGCTTCCCAGGTCGATTTATCCTTTTTACCGCAGCCTGCCAGCAGGCCAAGCACCATAACCAGCATCAGCATCATTGAAACCGCTTTCACTACTCTTTTACTCATAATTTTCCTCCTTATAATGAATGTTATAAAAATTATAAAAAAAAACAGAGAGGCCTCGAGCATCCTCTCTGATTTTCACAAAATTAATATTTTATTCTGGCGAAACCGCTGTCTGTGTTTCAACCTGCTTAATTTTGTTTTATTATAACAACCCATTCCGGTGTATTCAATAGACACGCCTCTAAATATTTTTATGCATACGCACAAATCACAGCAGATCATGGATTAACAGGCATATCTGCATTTTCAGCCTGTCCCCCCAGCGCTCCATATCAAGACCGGTTATTTTTTCAATCTTTTTCAGGTTGTAGGTAATAGTATTCCTGTGGACATAATTCTCCCTGGCCATATCCTGAATATTCCCATTCAGCCTGACCAGCTGCTTCAGCCAGACAATGGTGTCCGTATGGTTGATTTTATCATACTCCTTAAGATTCCCCAAAACCTCATCGTAATACTCCTTAAGAACAGCTCCGCTGCTTAAGGACAACAGCAGCCTATAGATATCCAGCTCCTCATAATAAATCAGCGTCCGGTTTGTGCTCATAGCCAAATGCACGGCAGTATTCAATTCCCTATAATAGCGCCCGATCTGCCGAAATTCCATATCTTTTGGGCCCACCAACATAAATATATTGCAGGCCGGATATTTTTTTTGCAGCATCTCATGGATATTGCCTATGATTTTCCTGAGTTCATAATCATTGTTCTGAATCATAAGTATAATCAGTTGATCGTAATGGGAAATGATGATAAAACGCTCGCAGTGGGTGTAGATTCTGATTTCAATATCATTGCGTACATTTTCAATGGGAACCTCCAGTGTGTCCCTGTCGATATCCGCCTTGTAGTCAATTAGGATCATCTGGTAATGCTCCTTGACCGAAAACCCGTTCCTCTCAATCTCATCCTGCCGCTCCGGCTTCAGCTCGGACAGGAAAATATAATCCTTAAAGATTTCAGCCACATTTTCCTTCATATGGGAGCTGTAGATCATCAACTGATCCGTTTCGTTAATGATATCAATCAGCCGTATCTCCCAGGGCAAGGAAAAGAGCGGGAATTTATTTCTGTTGCAGTATTCAATCACGCGTTCCGATATAGCCGGGATATATGGCCCTACATTAATGATAAAGCCGCAGACCGGCCTCTTCTGCAGCTTCATGCACACCTCCATCAATTCCTCCTCATGCTTCATCGCAAAGCCTGTCGTTACCGCTAATTCCGTAGGACGCATATAGGGAATGACATCGCTGTTATCAATTACACTGATCCACTGAACCATATTATAGATACCCTCCTCACCGGCAACCAGTTTAAGCTGGTACTTATCCTTTAAGGATTGATACACCTTTTCCACTGTAACCGCCACACCGTAACCCTCTCTCTTTCCTGTATTTTAGAACAAAAAAAGAGGCATAATTATGCCCCTTTGTATTGTTTCATTATATTTCAATTACAGAAATGTAGCAAGATAATATTTTTTACAGTTATACCAAACCTGTCAGACAGCTTAATCGTTATCCTGCCTGGAGCCTTACGCCCGTGTAACTAGTTCATTCATCTGCTTTTCCAGGCTGGCGGTCTGTGTCTCGGTCTCCCGCTCCATATATTTTAATCGATCCAACACCTTCTCCACCTGGTTTCTCGTATAGGTAACGCTTTCCTGGGAAGCATGGATTCTGGACTGCATACACCAATCGGCAATCAGTCCGTCGAAGAAAAAGTCTGCAAACTTGGCAAACCCATCCGTCTCTATATTGATATTATTGGATATTTGTACATCGGCAAGCTCGGCACGAAAAAGAGACAAGGCAGTCTGAACTGATTCCGCCGCGCTTTTTGCATCATCCAGGTGGGAATGCTTCATCATGTCGGTGATCAGACCACCTCCAAACAAATCCCAGGTTCCCCAGTTTTCTGCACTATCAAGGCTTCCTTCCGTTCTTTCAAGATGATAGATGGCATTTTTCCCGGCTCTTATTGCTTCCTTTAGCTCCTTGTCGTGATTTTTCCACTGGCTTATCTGCTGTGATAGCTGTATGATCTGCTCTGCTGTCCCTGAATCGGATGCAAGCAACAGCTCCCGCTTTTGATCCATTAAGCTGTTGTATTCCCTCTCACATTTTTTATACTGGATTCTCTCCGATACCAGCTGATGAATCTGCGCATCGACCTGCTCCAGTTCCTTTACAGCCTGATCATATTTCAGCTGTGCCGCCAGAGCCTCCTGCCGTTCCTTTAACAGCTGATCCTCCAGATCTCCCAGGATGATATGGAAAATATGTGCCAGACTTTTCTCTTCCAGCTTATCAACATCAATATCCTCTTTTGCTAATATTTCCTTAAGCTTATCCACCTTTTCCTTAAGGACCTCACTCTGGCTGGTGAGTTCCTTCACCTTTGAATTAAGCCTCTGAAAGGTGAACATACCCTGCCGGGCTTCCTCCAGCCTTTGATTGATATCGTCGTACATCTCCCGCCTCCGTTTATTCTTTTTATCTGATTATAACACGGACGGGATCATCTATGATTAATAATTTTACAGTACTTGATTAAAAGAAGATTAGAAGCCACACTGCCTACACATCTTAAAATCTGCAAATTTCAAAAAAATTCTGCAAATATATTGACACAGCCAGGGATTAAGATTAGAATTGCTAAATAATAGTAAGGGTGCTGCAAATTGACAGCACCCTTTTTATTTATTCATCATTCCACATGTACGGGAGAAAGCGAGGCATTTATGAAAACAAAAAAACTAATTGCTTGCAGTATGGCAATGCTCCTGCTGCTAAGCTCCTTCTCTATGGCATATGCCTCGGAGAAGTCTGACATTACCGTCTCATCCGTTATCTCATCCGTGGCAGCGTCTTCGGCATCGGGCAGAACAGACGCACAGTACATCAGCGGATCCGGCAATCAAACCCTGACACAGGACAGTATCACGCAGACAGAGGTTAACACCATACTGAGTAATACGGTCAAAAGGTATTTCACCAAAGCCGGAACCTACACGGAGGATGTGAAGGGCCATGCGATCATCAGAAAATCGGGAGTAACCCTTAAGGGTGCCGCGATTGATGGCAATCTGATCATCACCGATGCTGTCAAATCCGGTAAGGTTTCCTTAAGCAAGGTATCCGTCCAGGGAGATGTAATTATCCGGGGCGGCACCGTTACAATCAAGGACACCACAATTGAAGGCAATCTGATTGTTGCGGAAGATGCTTCGGGAAAGGTCACCCTGAATGGAACCACTGTAAAAGGTGATGTAACTGTCAGAGGTAAGGGCCGCAAAATAGCCTATTCCTATGACGAGCTTTCAGCCGGAACCGTATTAAGACCCTTTACTCTGATCGGCTCCTATTCCGACGGAATTATCAATAATTGTACCGTCAGCAGCACGCACACAGCCTATCTATGGGATGCTGATACCAATACCTTCAAGTATGTCGCCTTCAGCAGTGCAAATATTGTCGGAAATTACGGAGCGCTTATCGATGTAAACGGAGATAAGAGCGTTGACAGCATCTTCCTTGTAAAGCAGCAGGACAGCACAAAATACTGGGATTCTGGCATGCGCTGGCTTGACGGTGCAGGAGCAGCGTCCGAGCCCTCCGTAGATGACCTGACGGGCAAAGCAATTTTCAGTGCCTCATATACGATCCCCATGGGAGAACGCCAGCTGGCCGGTTACGGTCTTGGAAGCTGGAGCGGCACCACTGACTTTTCTAATATTATTGCCTACGGTGATGAAACAGGCTCCTCTCTGGCAGACGGCATAAATTACTATTGGCCTCAGCACGATTATTACAATGCCGAATCAAGCAGCACTCTTACTATGCTGACCCATTATAAAACATATCTTCAAACCACAGGCTCCAATTGCGGCCTTGCCTCGGCACTGACTGTCCTTGACTGGTTTGATCAAAGAGGGGACTTAAACGATAATGATCTAGTTGGTCTGCGTGAAAAGAGCTCCTGGGGCGGTGCCACCAATCTTGAGCAAATGCAGAATGTTTTTGAAAATCTGTCAAAGCTCGGGCTTACCTCCAAATGGACCTTCCAATCAAGCTATGACGATCCCTACAAGCTCTATGATCACGAATGGATTCAGAATACCCTGGCATCGGGCTCACCCATCATGGTCGGATGGAACAGCTTCGGAGGACATTGGCAGGTCATTATCGGCTATGACGATATGGGCACTGAGGGTACTGCTGACGATGTCTTAATTCTTATGGATCCATATGACAGCACAGACGGGAGAAATGACGGCTATAATATCCAATCCTATGAAAGGCTGGCCTACGGCATTCAAAGCTTTGACAGTGATATTAATTATTGGGGTACCCTTTATCTCGTAGCAACTCCCGACAGTTCCGCAGACTGGCGTTATGCCGGCCCCGATCTGTCTGACGGTACAGGCGGTACAATTACCGCGACCAGCGCTTCCATGAGCTTCGGAGCTGTCTATGGTACGGACATCGAAACAAATTGGCTTTCCTATCGTGACACTGCGGCCGATATTCAGAAATATTATCCGGACACAGAGCTATGGGGCTCGGGTGATGACGATCTGGCCGGTCCTGCAACCGGCAGCTACCGCCATACCGGAGATGTTGTAAGCTCTTTCTACTATTCACATTTTGATTTTTATGATATGAAGAGCAATGACCATCTGACCCTGCTAAGCAATTTCAAAACAACACAGCAGGCTACCGAGTGGACCTGCGGACTTGCCTCGGCTCTCATGAATATCGAGTGGTTCGGCAAGAATATCACCAATACCGATAATCCTCAAGGTCTGACAGAAATTGACCTTGCCCAAATGAGACAGAATGGAAAGGCAGGCGCCACCACAGTTAACGGCCTGGAAGAGGTTTATGATACTCTCAATACCGATTATGGTGAGGATTGGGCATGGTTCACCATGAGAGACCTAGACGAGAATCTTTCCATCGGCGGACACTATCTGCAGGCTGGAGGAGATGACGGCGGATTAATCCCCTATCTTCTGTCCGAGGGCATCCCAATGATGATCGGCTGGGATGAATGGGGCGGACATTGGCAGGTGGTTATCGGCTACGATGATATGGGTACCGCCGCAACGCAGGACGACGTATTAATTCTTGCAGACCCCTATGATACTACAGACCACAATCAGGACGGCTATGTGATAGAAAGCTATGAACGCCTGCTCTACGGCTGGTCGGCAATGTTTGATGAGGATAATTCCTTTGTTGTTGCGTTTCCCTCCTCCGATCATGAAAATGTCATCAAGGAGCTGGGACTGACAGAGCCATATTATACTCCAAAAAAATAAAGCTTTTTGCAATACAATAAAAAAGTCCGAATATGAAAGAAGCTATCTTCGGGATCAATGATCTGATCCCTGTCATACAATCTGCCGTGCCGGTATCGAAAAGCCTGACGGCAGGTTGTATTAATATCGCTATCTCAAATTCCAGCAATGATACAAGGGACCGTTTCCCTCACCAAGCTTTAATCCTGCCTTAATTGCCCCTGTGATATATTCCTTGGCCGAGGCAACACTATGGTACATATCCTTTCCTTCTGCCAGATTGCAGGCAATGGCAGAGGACAGCGTACAGCCTGTTCCATGTGTGTTCGGATTATCAATATTGGCTTGCTCAAACCAGGCATATCCGCCTGCTTCATACAGAAGATCATCGCTGCTGCCATTAAGATGCCCGCCCTTAATCAATATACTTCCCTGATATGTCTCTGCAAGCCTCTTAGCCGCTGTCAGCATGTCCGCCTTGCTTAGGATTTCAACACCGCTTAATACCTCAGCCTCCAACAGATTGGGTGTGATAATGGAAGCAAGGGGAAGTAACTGGCCGGTAAGGACGGACAAAGCCTCCTCCTTCATAAGCCTTCTGCCGCTTGTTGATATCATGACAGGGTCAAGAACGATATTCTTCAGCTTATATTCCTTTAATTTCTGCGCAATTACTTCAATTATGCCGCATTCGGATACCATTCCTATCTTTACGGCATCCGGCGGGATATCCGTGCATATCATATCAAGCTGCTCTCCTACAAACTCCGGACTTACCTTGGCAACACTTCGGATTCCTGTGGTATTTTGGGCTGTAAGTGCCGTAATAACACTCATAGCATACATTTTATGTACGGTTATGGTTTTGATATCCGCCTGTATTCCGGCTCCTCCGCTGCAATCAGAGCCTGCAACTGCCAGTACCTTCTTTATCATAGGCCGCATCGGGTTTTCGCTCAACCCTTCCTCCCTTCCCGCCGGTCATAGCCCTGGCCAACTCAAGCATTTCTCTGGTTGCCCCGTAGATATCCGGGCTTGCAAAAATAGCGGAGATTACCGCGACTCCATCAACTCCGCTGCCGGAGAGACTTAAGATATTATCTTTTGTGATCCCCCCGATTGCGACTACCGGCAATGAGACCGCATGGCAGATGGCAGTTAATACTTCATGTGGCAGGGCCCTGGCATCCTTCTTGGTGGAGGTTTTGAAGACGGCTCCGACACCGATGTAATCCGCTCCGTTTTTCTGTGCCGCAAGCGCTTCCTCCACAGTATGCACCGATATTCCGATTATCTTATCTTCCCCCAGGAGTTCCCTGGCTTTGCGGATATTCTCATCCTCCTGTCCCAGATGCACTCCGGCAACGTCCACTGCTGCGGCAACATCAATCCGGTCATTAATAATTAACGAAACCCCGTGTCGGTCCGTAAGCTTCTTTATTTCCCTCGCTTCTTCCACAAACAGTGGATACGGCATATCCTTCTCCCGCAGCTGCAACAGGGTTGCGCCTGCCTCAAGAACCTGCTCCACCTGTGCTGCCAGCCCCGCTTCCCCGGACCAGGTGCGGTCGGTAACACCGTAAAGCAGGAGCTCTTCCTTACAGATTCTCATATGAAACCTCCATCTGCCGCTTCATCGGCATACAAAGACTGTTTGAAAAATCCCTGAATCAGACCTCTCTGCTTTAACAGCTCATCTTCCATGAAACTCATAGCATCCATCAGATAGATACGAAAAGCTGCCGTCCCCTCCTGGCTTTTTGCGATTTTCCCGTAGGCCAGCTCTCCGCAAATTCCCATCGCAGCTACTCCGGCGGTGGTGGCTTCCAGAATTCTGTCCGGATTTGCGGCACATAGGGAGCCAATCACAGCAGTAAGCATACATCCCGTACCGGTTATCCTGCTCATCATCGGATGACCGTTGCGTATCAGAAAGCTGTTCTCCCCATACGTCACAACATCGATTTCTCCCGTAACCGCAACCACGGCACCGGTACGCTCGCTTAGCTTTCGGGCAGTTGTCAGAGCCTGGGCCACACTCCCCTCCGTAATCCGGTCTGCTTCATTTACATCAACTCCATTGGTCCTCCCGCCCCCATGAAGAAGCGTTCTGATCTCCGAAGCATTTCCACGGATCACCTGAAAACGGATTTCCTCCAGCAGGCGCAGTGCTGTTTCCGTTCTAAGTCTTGACGCTCCGGCACCGACCGGGTCAAGAATCACGGGAATCCCCCGCTCCCCTGCCTCTCTTCCTGCTGCAAACATGGAAGGTATCGTCCTTTCATTCAAGGTACCGATATTGATTACAAGAGCGCCGCAAAGGGCTGTTATTTCAGCGGCCTCCGCCGGGTCATCCGCCATAATCGGGGAGGCACCGCAGGCAAGTATCATATTGGCACAGTCACCAGCCGTTACATAGTTCGTAATATTATGTACAAAGGGAGCCGTCTCCCTAACCCTGTCAAAGATATGCTCAAACATATTTTCTCCCCTTCCTGTTCCCTTATAGGATTTCTACCTTTTCCCCGTTCAATATCCTGTTCGTGGTACGCATGGCGCACATTTTCCCGCACATGGAGCAGCTGTCCTTCTGGGCCGGGGGCTTGCTCTCAAAATATTCTCTTGCCTTCTTCGGATCAATTGCATAGGAGAACATCTCCTCCCAGTCAATCCGTCTTCTGGCATCGCTCATTTTATTGTCAATATCCCTTGCCCCGGGGATACCCTTTGCAATATCCGCCGCATGGGCAGCTATCCTGGAGGCGATGATACCCTCCTTGACATCAGACAAATCCGGTAATCTAAGATGCTCCGCCGGAGTCACATAGCACAGGAAATCCGCTCCGTTTGCAGCCGCCAGGGCTCCGCCGATAGCCGAGGTGATATGATCATAGCCGGGGGCGATATCGGTGACCAGAGGCCCCAGAACATAGAACGGCGCTCCGTGGCAAAGTCTCTTCTGTATTGTCATATTAGCGGCAATTTCATTCAGCGCCATATGACCGGGCCCCTCAACCATAACCTGCACCCCCTTATCCCAGGCTCTTCTGGTAAGCTGCCCAAGCTCGATCAGCTCTGCCAGCTGTCCTGCATCGGAGCTGTCATGGATACTGCCCGGACGGAGTGCATCCCCAAGACTGATCGTGACATCGTATTCGTATAGAATTTCCAGTACCTCATCATAGAACTCGTAGAAAGGATTTTCATTCCCTGTCATCTCCATCCAGGCAAACAAAAGAGAACCTCCGCGGGATACGATATTGGTCAGCCGCTTGGAGCCTCGAAAGGCACTAACTGCCCTTTTATTAATTCCGGCATGGATTGTCATAAAATCAACGCCCTGCTTTGCATGTACCTCAACCACCTTCAGGAAATCCCGGGCGCTGATATCCTCCAGCTCCTTCTCCAGATATCCGATTGCATCATAAATCGGTACAGTTCCTATCATCGCCGGTGAATAACCGATCAACTGCTGACGGAAGCTGTTCGTCTTACCGTAATTGCTTAAATCCATGATTGCCTCTGCCCCGTACTCTATGGACAGCTTGACCTTCTCGAATTCTTCAGCATAGTCTGCACAGTCGCCGGATACTCCCAGATTGACATTAATTTTGGTCTTTAAGCCCTCACCGATACCTTCAGGCTTAAGTGAAGTATGCAGGATGTTAGCAGGAATAACTACACGCCCTGCCGCAATCCGCTCACGCAGTACCTGTACCTCAATTTTTTCTTTTGCAGCTACCTCCTGCATCTCCTTTGTTATTATTCCGTTTCTCGCCGCTTCCATTTGGGTTTTATATTTCATATTTTCAGTTCTTCCTCTTTTCTTTATTTGAGTGCTCTATTAATTATTCCGCAAGCACTTTACCATCTACTACACCTCTCCGTGAAGCATTTTCTGCAATATTCCGGCTCTTTTCAGGGCGATCAGAAATACAACCGAGATGACTGCACCTGCAAGAGAGCTTAAGCCAAAGGGAAGAACAAACCCGTAGAAGGCTCCTTTGCCGGATAGGAACAGCCTTGCCACCGGATATGCAAGCAATGCTCCCAGCAGGCCCGTTCCGATTACCTCCCCAAGGAAGGCTCCCCCCAGCTGTCTTGTATACCGGTATAAGAGCCCGCTAAGCAGAGCTCCGCACATACTCCCCGGAAAGGCCAGCAGACTCCCGGTTCCCATGAGATTGCGCAGCAGGGAGGTTGTAAAGGCCATACCTACCGCATAAGCCGGCCCCAATACTACTGCGGCAAGCACGTTGATAAAATGCTGTACCGGGAATACCTTGGCTGCTCCAACCGGCAGATAGAAGGCGGAGCAAACAACTCCCGCCGCAACCAAAACTCCGGATAATGATAATTTCTTTACTGACATGACACTGTTCTCCTTTGAATTTAAGATAGCTTTTCAGCTTGAAAATAAATATAAATAACATTTTATGTAATAAGATGCAATTCCCACAAAAAATAGGATGCACCAAGAAGGTACATCCCACAAATTAATTATCATCCATGTTATTCCCTACGTTGGCATTACCCAAATCAGGTACGGTCGAAACTATTGTTTCCTCTCAGCCTGCACACAAGCTCCCGATATATTTATTTTCTCTCATTATAGTATGACGGCTAATCCATGTCAATCAAATATAAGCTGAAAAGTAATATTTTATCGATATGCAATAACCTGCAGTTCCAGCGGAGTTACCTTCATTCCATTAACCGGAACAAAGTCCTGGGAACAGGTCGTACAGGCGCAGATACAATTCTTTAATGCTTTCAGCTTTACATAATCTCCGGGCTTTGAAAGGGGCTCCCGAATCTCATAATCTCCGTCCTCCGTCATATGGTTATTCATAAACCAGTTAATCGGATCCGGCAGATGCCCCAGATCGACTCCATATGGCTTCATGGCCATAACAAGATTATCATGGCAGTTTGGGTGCTCTTCCACACCAAAATCCACTTTATAGCGATAATAATCACAGGCGGGAAAGAAGAAATCATGTTTCCCTACGGTATCGGCCGTAAATTGCATTAACGGATCACGGTAATTGCTGTATAGATAATCACCGATTTTTAGCCGGAGGCTGGATAGGGAGGACCTCATATGCACCGGTGAAACATGCTCCGATAAATCATCCTCGTTATAACAGATAAAGTCCCCCACCTGCTTTCCTTCCACATCTATGATACACAGCTCCTCCCCCCTTCCGACCCTTACACTTCTTGCCGAATAGGGCGGGATTATAATTTTTTCTTTGATATATGCTTC
The DNA here is from genome assembly GCA_023407175.1 of Bacillota bacterium. Next base: position 277,960 of record JAEYMU010000035.1, on the reverse strand, counting down.
CATGCCAGCTTCCTTTCACTTGTTTATCCTATCATAGAGAATTGCGAAACTCGCAAAAGTTTATAATTTTCCGAACAACAGATACAATTTTGGAGCGGAAGTTAAGCGGAAGGAGCGTTGGAGCGGAGAAATTTGTATCTGTTGTTCGGAAAATTTAGCAGCTTATATTGTTTCGCAATTATCTGGATTATTCTGTAAGCAATGCGACTGCCCGTACCGGTGAGCCGCTGCCGCCCCGAATTTTAAGAGGGAGTCCGATATACAGGAATCTTCTCCCCGACACAAGCTTGAGATTGCAGAGATTTTCCGTATTCAGCATCTTATATTTCTGACAGATCAAATGTCCCGAGTATTTCAGATCGTCCGGCCTGTCGATGGAGGGGGCATCAATGCCGATATTGACTACACCTCTGCTGCCCAGCCACTCGGCACCGGACATGTCCAGACCGGTATAGCTTGTCTGCCACCTGTCCGTTCCGTAATTTCTGTCATAGTGACCCGTATAGAGAAGTACGATATCCCCGCGTTCTATCACCTGTCCGCTTTCCTTAAGTGCCCGGTCTAAAGCCTGATCCGTTATGTACTCCTGCTCCGATACTGCACTTACATTCAGACAAACTGCGGGTCCAAGGAAATAGAAGAAATCCATTTTTTCAATGGTCTCCCCGTTCGGATCCGATTCATACAGCGCATCCGTATGCGTAGGGCCATGCTCATTTATGATTAAATTATTCGTGGCAAACATAAACCCAAACTTTTTTAAGCTTTCTTCATGGGTTATATTCGGAAAAATCATAGTCTTTTGATGCATCGGAAAAACCGACATTCCCTGAAATATTTCCTGTGATAAATCAATGATCTGATATCCCATATACTCACCTTCCCTCCGCAACGGTATCGATGATCTGATAGGTCCGGGCATCTACCAGACCATAATCGGAAATCTTCCATTCGGCGCTTGTTACCAGTGATAAAAAGGATAAATGCATAAATGGTGAAGGAATACTGCAATGCAATTCACTGGCCGCCAACTGATGAAGCTTATGTATCTGCCCGCTCATTTCCCTGCCTGTCAGGCGGTCAGACATAAGTCCGGCTACCGGCAGAGGCAAATCTGCAACCACCTTATCTTCCTTAACCAATGCGATGCCTCCGCCCATTGCAATGACACGGTTTGCCGCAATGACCATATCCTCCGGGTTGGCTCCGCAGACCAGCAGATTGTGAGTATCATGGCCGATGCTCTGCGCAATTGCTCCCTCCTTGAGTCCCATTCCCTTCACGAACGTCTTTCCGATACGTCCGGATATCCCATGCCGTTCGATCGATATCAGGGGGAGAATGTCCTTCTCAGTAGAGGGCTGTATCAATCCGTCTCTTACCGGCAGCGTATCCTCCACACTGCCGGTAAGATTCTGATCGACAATGATTTCAATGGCACGCACTCTCTCCTGCCTGCGGCTGGAGGGAAGCATAATATCCTCAAGCTTTATTTTATCCCTCTTCATCGTGCTCTTGACACTGTCAGGATAGGAGTAAGGGGGTATAGGAAGCAGAAGCTCCCCGTCCTTTGCTGCTAAAGTGCCGCCTATCAATACCATATCGATCTGCATTTTCACCAGATCACTTATCACACAGATGTCTGCAATTTTACCGGGAGCCAATACCCCGATCTCCTTGCAGCCAAAATGACAAGCAGGATTGATCGTAGCCATCTGGATTGCCTCGACCGGATCAATTCCCTCCCGGATCGTTCTTCGTATCACATCATTCATATGACCGTAATTGATTAAATCTTCCGCCACCATATCATCGGTAACCAGGACCAGCTTGCGGGAATCCAGTCCCTCCTGCGTCACTGCCCTGATACACTGCGCCATGTTCCGCTGTGTCGAGCCTTCCCGCATGAATACGGTTACTCCGTTGCGCAGCTTCTCAATACATTCATCCTTTGTCGTTGTTTCATGGCAGGAGGTTTCATTTCCGCAGACAATAATATGTGCCGCCAGCTCATTTCCCGTCAGTCCGGGGGCATTTCCCTCCACAGTCGCATTCATTTTTTTTGCATAATACACGGAGGCAACCAAATCGTCAATGAGCTCCGGGGTATGCTCATATACGGCGGACGGATTGCTGATCCCCTGCATTTCCCCGATTCCCTGTACATTCGGATACCTTAACAGCTCTTCCACATCCGTACTGGTAATGCTTGCCCCGGGTGTCTCAAGTCCCGGAACATCGGGTACCAGAGCCGGTACGGTTAACCTGACCCGGTTAGGCAGCAGTCTGATTTCATCCAGCATTGCCTGAATTCCTTTCACACCGAGTACATTGCCAATCTCATGGGGATCGGCAAACAGGGTTGTCGTTCCGCTTACAATGGAAAGCTTGGAAAATTCCGTACAGGTAAGCATAGAGCTTTCAAAGTGCATATGCGCGTCGATAAATCCGGGAGACAGGTATTTTCCCCTGACATCGTATACCCTTGTTTTGTCGCCGGTCACTCTGTTGCAGTCTCCGATCAGAAGGATATATTCTCCCTTCACCGCTAAATCAGCCTGATATATTTCCCGGGTAATTACGTTGATTATATATCCGCCCTGAAGGACAATATCCGCAAAGCTGTTTTTCCCCAGCAGTACGTCAATCATACTGCGATATCTAAGGCTTCTCTTCTCAAGTGAAATATCCAATGGTCCCACTCCTTCTTTATTTATAGTTGTCGATGCGGTCAACAATTCCTATGATCGCAGCATCAACCGGCGCCGTAATATCCCGCATTGCCCGGGATGCCACCGAGCCGCCTGCATAGATTACCGTCTCACCGACTCCGGCTCCGACGGTATCCACGGCAACTATGGTTTCACCCTCTTTATTGCCCTCCGGCGTAATCGGCTGAGTTATCAGCAGCTTACAGCCGCTTAATTTTTCATCCTTTCTTGTAGCCACAACCTGACCGACCACAATACCTAATTTCATACGGACTCCTTTCAAAGGTTACTAAGCTGTATAAATTACAGCTCTTTCTTTATCATAATTCCTAACTCCTTTGCCGTGTCTGCGGCTAAGGGAGTAATACAGTCTCCGGGATGCATCAGCAGCTCCTTTTCATGATCCCTGCTGCAACGAAGGATATCCTCCGCAGTTATAACAGCATGTGTTATCTTTGCCAGTCCGGAAGGCCCGCTCTGAAAGCTCTGCCGTCCTGCCATATTTTCTGCCTGAAAGACATTGCCGCTGTATAATTCCTCCCAGGAGACCGGTTCAATTCCGCAATATGCAAATTGCTCCCTTCTCCTGCTTAGGTAGGCAGCGGCAGCCTTACTCCTTAGTAAGTTCCCATTCCTCACTGGTTCAAGAGCAAATACCGGCAATCCGGTACATAATGCTTCCATTATTACGGCTGCGATCGGATTTTGAAGCTGTCCCTCCGAGAGCTCCTTCAGCAGCTCATCGCTTATCTCCGGCAGGAGAACCCTGCGGATACCGGAAAGTAATGCCGGAAAATCCGAAGCGGTAATTTCTCTGCCTGCTCCGAAATTCAAATCCGGCTCCTTCATATTCCCTTTGGCCTCCGGCGTACACAGCCGGAGTGAAAAGAACGGTATCAGTGCCCGGATTACTTCCTGAATTTCATTGAATCCGAACTGCTTCTGCTCCCATACAAGCAGCAGTTTTTCCTTTGAATTGCCAGCGTCAGCCATAATTACTATTCTTCGGCTACAGTGGACAGAATGGTACGCTCTACTTCACTATGGGGACGGGGAATCACATGTACCGATACAACCTCTCCCACCTTACGTGCCGCATTCGCTCCTGCATCCGTCGCCGCCTTGACAGCGCCTACATCTCCGCGAATCATTACGGTTACCAGACCAAATCCTATTTTTTCATAACCGGTGATTTCAACATTTGCTGCCTTTACCATTGCATCCGCCGCTTCAATTGCACCTACCAGACCCTTTGTTTCAATCATTCCCAATGCTTCATTCATATCCATTTCCTCCATTCTTAATTTTGAGCTTCCCATGGTACATTCCCGAATAAACCCTGGAATCCATATTCGGTATTACATTGACTGCTACCACCCTGCCGATTCTGCCGGCTGCTTCGCTGCCTGCTTCAACTGCCGCCTTTACCGCCGCCACCTCTCCCTTGAGAAAGATGGTTACACTAAGAGAGCCGCCGCTGCCGATGGTAGGCTCAATCCGTACCATATGTACGGCCGCCGCCTTCAAGGCTGCATCCGCGGCAGCTATGGCGGTGCCATAGCCAAAGGTTTCAATCAAGCCTATTGCGCTGTTATTCATTCAAAAGCCTCCTTCCGACCGTTCCTTTGTTAAAAATTCATGCTCTGCAAAATCGCCTGCACCTGTGAATACTGTCCGCCAAATAATAAATAGCTGCCAAAGATACGGCAATCCAGCATACTATCCGGATGCTTTCTGAAATAATCTGCTGCCTGCGGTAACAGTTTGGTATAAGGAACTCCCTCAATTGTGCCTATCGTGTCCGCAGAATAATTCAATAGCTTTTGCAAATACGCCGTGGGCTGACTCACCAGCCGGATTTCCTTCCGGCAGGTACATTGCTGATTCAGCAGCGTTTGTACCCTCTCCATCTCGTCCGCGCTGCCAACCGCCTGAAAGGTAAATGCCTCCCCTCCGCCGCCCGGCCATTTGACTGTAAAATCCAGTGAAGGGAGCTGCCGAAGTATTTCATCCACCGCAAATACCTGATTGATAAAGCAGCCTTCCTGCATCCCGACACAGGCAGCTTTCCCATTGCTGTAGGGAAATCCGGCCAGGCGCTTGAGATTTGGGTTGTCCTCAATGGAAAAGCAGGAAAAATCCGTTTCGTTCACAGGTCCGAAGCTGTGGGGCTTCAGCGGCTGTTTTGCATAGCCGGGACTGCCGGCAGCCTCCATTCGCATAATCTGAAGCTCCGGCATAGGATTTTGCACTTTTTCCTTTTCGGGCGTCTGATCCGGGGAAAGCTCATATACCATCAATCTTTTTCCGGAGTTCTGTCTCTGGTAATTCGGCCGGCTTAACTTTATATCCTCCTTTCCGGGTGATGTATTACCGGTATCCCTTGTATTCTTCCTTTGCAATACTTCATTCACTACCGACATCACAAGATCATCCATCGTTCTCCTCCCCGTATGCCAGAGCTTTGGCCAGTTCCGGGTGAGGATTTGCTATGACATGCTTGCAGATGATGTCTCCGCCCACGCGGGTCGCCGCATGAACTCCGGCCTCCACCGCCGATGCGACCGCTGCCACATCGCCCTCGGCCAGTAAGGTAACATGTCCTCCTCCCGGACGTTTGATCTGCTTTACACTTACTCTTGCATCCTTGCACATAGCATCCAGTGCTTCCACCGCTGCTGTAAAGCCTCTTGTTTCTACGATACCTAATGCTGCCATTTATTCTTTCCTCCTTTCCAGGGTGTGTCTGAAAAATCATTGCGGTTTTCCGGCACCCCCTAAATATTCCTCCAGGTTAATTGTCTGCTCTCCGGGTACCTGTGTTCTTATAAACCGCGAATCTCCCAAAGGGCAGGTTGCATCAATGCCCACCTTAGCTGTCGTATTCTTTAGAAGATGGGATGCTTCCAGAGGTGAGCCTGCCGCTCCGGGGATGATAAAAACATCCTTATCCGCCTGAACTCTGGTTGCAATTGCCCATTCCACTTCTTCCATATCAAAAATGTCAACATCCTCATCCACTACCACAACATGCTTCAAATCCTTATCAGAGGCAAATGCTGCCAGAGCTGCCTGTTTTCCGTCACTTTCATTTATTTTTGCTATTTGAACCACCGCATGGAATCTCCCCCCTCCGCCCGGCGTGATATGTACCTGTATAACATTCGGTACTGTCATACTGACGGTATGGTATAGATTCACTTCCCTGGCAAGCGCCATCGGAAGCTTTTCCTCAGCTCCTGAAGGAAAAAAGGTATGCCATACCGGATCATTCTGCCAGGTCATGCAGGAGAATTCACAGACCGGAAGCTGTGAAACCCTTCCATAATAAAATGCCATTTCACCAAAAGGCCCTTCCGTCTGCTTTTTCCAGGGATATACCTTGCCCTCCAATACCACCTGTGCATCGGAAAGCACCTCAAGGCCGACAGTTTTGCAGGGTACAACCTCTAAGCTTTTGCCCAGCAGCGCTCCCGACACCTCCAGCTTATTGGCATTGTACAGGTGGGTGCTGATCTGTGAGCCGAGAACAATTGCGGGAACAAGCCCGAACATCAAAGCAATATCCATCGGCTGGTGCAGCTGTTCATAATAATCCAGCTGTTCCTTCATTTCCTTGGAGGTAATCAGAAGAGTCATTTTATTCCCGCCCAGGTAATACATCCGGCGGATCGAGGTATAGACCCTGCTGCCGTCCGGACTTTTCACAAGAAGCATACCGGAGATAACAAAGCGTCCGTTATCCCTTTCATAATGCTTCAAAACCGGAAAAAACTCATCCAGACAAAAGGGCTCCCTTCTTACATTATCCTGGCATTTTCCGTTTTGCACCCTTGTTACGGGAATCGGATGAAGGACCGCCTCGGCCAGATGCTCCCGCAGCCGCTTTGGTTCAATTCCCATGGACTGGGCCAGAAGCCTGCGACTTCCCCCCATTCCGGTTACCGTCCTGCAGGAATACTGATCGATCCGGTCAAAGCACATCGGAAGCCGGCCTTTACTTTTCTTCATCACGGCCATTGCCTCATATTCAGAGCTGACCGGCCGGCGGATATGTGACAGAAGGCCCTTCTGCTCATATAATTCAATCAATTCCTTTAAATCTGATGTCATAGACCATCCCCCCATCTCTTAACATTTTCCGGACTGATACCGAGTTGATCCAGGATACGGCTTGTCAGACACTCAACCAGCTCCCACAGGTTTTCCGGCCTGTGGTAAAAGCCGGGGGAAGCAGGCATAATGCAGCCTCCTGCTTTCGCCAGCTTCAGCATATTCTCCAGATGAAGGATGCTGTAGGGCGTTTCCCTTACCACGGCGATTAATTTTCTTCCTTCCTTCAAGGTAACGGAAGCCGCCCGGTTGAGCAGGGAATCTCCCAGGCCGTTCGCAATAGCTCCCAGGGTATTCATGGAACAGGGTACTATAACCATGCCGTCCGAGGGATATGAGCCGCTGGCAGGGGGAGCAAACAAATCATCCCTTTCATAGACCCTCCCATAGGCTTGAAACTCTTTCCTGGCAATGCCGCACTCATATTCCATAACCTTTTCACCCATTGCGGTAAAGATTATACTGGTCTCAATATTCATCCCGGCTAACAGTCTGACTAGAGTATATCCGTAAATTGCCCCGCTGGCTCCGGTAATTCCTACGGTAATACGCATTTCTCACACCTCCTTAAGCTGTCCCCGCCGCATAGCCAGAAAGGGAAGCATATTCTTCTGAAATAAAAAAGACCACTATTAAAAATATCCGCAAGGATATCCTTAATAATGATCTTTCTCATAACGTATACGCCATTTGAACTATCATCCGTTTATTAATGCTTTAAAGGCATCTTCATCCAAAACAACTACGGTCACGGCAATTCTTGAACAGGAATCATAGTCCCGGTGAAGTGACACCGCTTCCAAATTCATATTCCTTTGAAGGCTACTCTTAAGCCTGAGTTTAAACTCTGTAAACAAAGCCTGATCCACATTCTGTTTTAATAAAGAATACCTTTCTTCCAAGATCTCCAGGGTGTGTACACGGTTGTCCCTTGTCATGAAGATGAGCATATTGTCAGCAAAGCTGATCTTTAGCTCTGTCACGCCATAGCCGTATATTTCCTTATTAACCTCGTTATACAGCTGAAACAGCATACGCTTGTGTACTGTCATACTCACCGGTTAACCACCTTCCTTCTGATAGCTGTCAATCATTCTCCGGTAATGATCATAGCAAGCTTCAATCTGCCAAAGGGAGATACTCTCATCCGTTTTGTGGCAGTCCTCCGGCAGCCCCGGCCCGTAGATGACAAAGGGTATCTTTAACTTAGGTATGATCAGTGACCCATCCGTATAGAAATAAATTCCCCGTACATCACAAGCCCGTTTCCCGATTGCTTTTCTGATCCGCCGGATAAACTGTGAATCCTCCGGTTGCTCGATTGGTTCCCGGTTACCTGCTTCTTCCACAGAAATGCTTATATTGTATTCATTTTCAAAACTCTGCCGTATTTCCTCAATTATATTAAGAACCGCCGAATTCCCGCCCTCGATTGCAGGCAGGGTTCGGATATCTGCCAGGAACTCCGCTTCCCCCGGAAGTATATTAATCTTGATACCGCTTTTGCAGCCTGTAATTTCGCAGGTATTACCCCCAAGAAGCGGGTGCGGAGCGGAAAGTCTTTCAATTCTTTCTTTCATTTCCTCCATAAACTTCATTCCAAGCTGCAGTGCATTAATTCCTTCCCCGGGCATTGATGCATGGCTACTTTTTCCATGGACAGTAATCTTCAACCATATGGTACCCTTTTCACAGATGCCAAGCTTTAAATTACTTGGTTCACAAATGATAAGAGCGTCCAGATCGTTTAACAGACCGTTTTCCAATAAAGCCTTCGCACCCGTACCGTCGGCTTCCTCATCAGCTGTGAACAGGAATTTCAGTGTAACCGGAGGTAAATGCTTTTCATATTCCTCGATCAGTAAAAGCATTGCTGCAAGTCCGCCGCACATGTCTGCGGTTCCTCTGCCATACATGACATCTCCGATAATCTCACCAAGGGGGTTATGCTTCCATCGCCTGGTATCTCCAACCGGAACCGTATCAAGATGTCCGGCAAAGCCGAGCACAAGCTCCTGATTTGCCCCCGGAAGGGTAACTACCAGACTTTCTCTGTCATTTCCATGGGAAAGCCTCCGGCAATCGCAGCCTTCCAACAGGCCGGTTAACTGATCTGCCAAAGCCTTTTCTTTTCCCGGCGGATTTGCCGTATCTGTGCCAACAAGCATACTCATTAATTCCACTATTTTATTTTTCATAGTTATACCCCTGCATATCACAAGCTTTGCTTGTGATACTGCTTTAATAAAGAGTTTGAAGGTTTACCTTCAAACTTATACCAGCTCCGGTTCCCTGTTCGCAAATGGTTCCTTCACTAATTTCCCCCGGCAGTACCGTTTTAGAATATAGCGGTAATCACCTTCATAGAGGAAACGTTCCACCCTTTCCCTGATTGAATATCCCCCGGATGCAGGAGAAAGCTCTTTATCATCAATAACAAGACCGTCGAAGAATAAGCCTGCTTTAAAGCTTCCCGTCCTTCCAAATACCTTTCCTGCGCAAACCGTAGCAAGTGCAAAGGCTTCCAGGATGGACAGAGGTCTGCTGTGATCGATTAACTGCTGAAACTTCGAATAATGGACCGTACTTTCCATAATTCTCATCATATTTAAGGTATGTCCGCCGCCAATATCACTTCCAAGTCCGACATTAACACCTTCCTCCAGAAACCTTCGAAGGGGAATTGTCTTACCGCTGGGTATGTTACTGATGGCAACCGGGCAATGGGCCAAAGTGACCTGCTTCCTTTTCATCAATACTCTTTCCTGTTTGGTCAGATAGATTCCATGTGCCATTACCGTAGGGGTTTGTCCGAAGAGCCGGTAGCCCTGATAAACCTTTGCATACGGCGTTTTACCGTATCTTTCCCTTACCATCCGCACATCACCCTCACTCTCCGATATGTGGGACTGTACCGGCAGCCCGTATCTGACAGCCAGGTCTCCCAGGCGCTCCATTAGCTCATCCGAACAGTTTGGAATAAATTCCGGTGAGATGCAATAGGTTATATTCCTGAGCTTTTCTGCCTGTTCTATCAAAGAGATTGTCTCCAGAATAGATTTTGCGGTGTCCTCCGCCTGGTTTCCAAAGCCTGCCACATCCGCATTCATCTTTCCGATGCAGGCACTCATACCAGTCTGATTGTACAGCTTCATCAGATTCCAGGTGGACGGCGCATCCGTACTTCCCATGATAACGGCATTCATTGTTCCGTATTTCCAGAGCTCCCGAATTAGTCTGCGATTGATTTCTTCGGCTTTATCAAGCTCCTGATATCTCTGCTCCGCCGGATAAGTATAAATTCTCATCCAGTCCTCAAACAAAATATCATATCCAAGACCTGTATTGACAAACTGGGAGGAATGCAGGTGTATATCGCAGAAAGCGGGGATCAGTATTTGATTGCCCAACCTTTCTACCGGATATTGTGCGTATTTCTTCGGCAAAACCAGACCAATATCCTCAATCAGGCCATTATCATCCACGATGAGATATCCGTTTTCTATCTGGTGATACTGCGTCAGCTCGCTGCAGTAGAAGATATTTCCCTGGAATATTGTCATTTGCACCACCCTTTCGCCATATTAATCCATTATTTATGCGATTTCGAGAATATCGGAGAGGTTAATCACCTTTCCAAAAAGATACCTGATGTTTTCCAGTGCCGCTTCATGTCTCGCCGGAGTAGTTCCTGCGACACAGTCCCTCGGAACATAAACATAGTATCCATATTGCTGTGCATCGGTTGCCGTCGCACGTACGCAGACATCCGTTGCCGCTCCTGTGATAACCAGAGTATCAACCTTTAAGCCGGACAGTAAAATCTGCAGGTCCGTCTGAAAGAAGCCGCTATAACGGCGTTTCATAATAACATAATCCCGGGAAGCCGGCGCAAGCTCGGGAATAATCTCAATTCCCCTGCTCCCCTCCAGACAATGAACCGGCTCGTCTCCGTCCAGCTCCCTTCCAAAATCAATATAATTTGCCCGATGTGCTTCCTGCGTATAAATTACCGGAATCCTGTTCCGGTGGCAAAAGTCTGTTAGCTTCTTTATATTGGGAATAATATTCTCTGAACCCTTGCAGGGAATTACCGCAGCTTCTCCTACAAAATCAAGCTGCATATCAATGATAATTACCGCTGTTCTCGTTAAATCCATCATAGGTCACCTGTCCTCCTTTCATTAATTCATATATAGGTAATTGCGAAACAATATAAACTACTGAATTTTTCGAACAACAGACACAAATTTCTCCGCTCCAACGCTCCTTCCGCTTAACTTCCGCTCCGAAATTGTATCTGTTGTTCGAAATTATTAACTCTTGCTAGTTTCGCAATTACCTATTAATTTATACAGATATCCGTTGTTTCATGCATCCAGTCCTTTAGCGCCGGATAAAGCTTTTGATACTGTACAAATAATTTATGATATCTCTCGTGGTTCTTCGGGATTGGCTTAACTGTCTTACTGTAACGGACCATATGCTTCACCGCCGAGGGAAGAGAATCATACATATCGCAGGCTGTGGCAACACAGATCGCAGCTCCCATACAGACTGACTGGCAATCCTCCGGGATATTAATGCTGATATTGCTGATATCTGCCTGGATTTGAAGAAATAATTCAGAATTCGTAGTACCGCCGGATATATTAATTTCCTTTACATCAAATCCCGCCTCACGAAACTGGTACAACAGATTTTCTGTCCCATAGGAAATACCCTCCATGATGGCGCGATACATATGGGCTCTGGTATGATTTAAGGACAGGCCGTACATAAGCCCCCGTACCTTGGTATCAAAGTGCGGGTGTCTGTTTCCCTGCCAGTAATCAAGGACCAACAATCCTTCACTTCCGGCCGGAACCGTCCTGGCCTGCTCCTCCATCTCCCGGTAAAAGGTCCGGGAAGGGAGGTCCTTGCAAAATTCATTTTTAAACCATTCAATAATGGAATTCGAGGAAACCTGTCCCTGAAATGAAGTATAAAAGCCCTGAATCAGATGATTCGGTCCGGTATTTATGGTACTGCCGCCAAATATCATATGATCTGTCAGCAGCATTGCCAAATTCGAGGAGCCGGTCATCAGCGCAACTCTGCCGGTATCGTATACTCCCATGCCAAGGATGCCGATGGAAGAATCTACTCCTCCCTGGGCGACGATCGTATCCGGCAGAAGTCCCAGATACTCCGCTGCCTCCTGTGTCAGGCTGCCTATCCGGTCTCCGACCCCATAGCATAGCCCCGAAGGGAATTTATCAAGCGCCTCAGTTAATTCCAGCTTGTCATAAAACCAACCGGGGAAGCCTCCATCGTCACTGTTGTAGCCCCAGTTACAGGCTGTATTGATGTTGATCGACCATTTTCCGGTCAGCCGGTAGGTGATCCAGTCCTGGCATTCGCAGAAAACCTCCGCCTTTTCATAATTCCCGGGTTCATGGCGTTTCAGCCACAGCAGCTTACAGGGCATCCATTCGGCAGATAAATGCTCCTTTGTCCTTTCGGCGATCTCCTCCGCCTCCGCACTGGCTCTGACATCCATCCAAAGAATACAGTCCCTGACCGGTTCCCCGTTCTTTTTGCTAAGGACTACACTGCAGCAGGTTGTTCCTGTACTGATTCCCAGAATCTGTTCCGCCTTAATATGATTCCTTGCCATCCCTTCCGAGAAAGCCTGCTTCATGGCATCCATCCAGTCCTGGGGCTTTTGCTCCGCCCAGGCATAATGCGGATGGGAGGTATGGTACGGGGCCTGCGCAAACCCAAGATTATGTCCCTGTTTATCATAAAAACCAATTCTTAGACTATTGGTCCCGATATCAATACCGGCCAGTATATTTCGCTCCATGAATATCACCTTACCCTTCAATCCTGCCTGACCAGGAATTAATACCGGTTACAGTTAAAATCCTCATCCAGCTGATTAATAAAGGTATATACCAGCTTGCCTGTTTTCTCCAGGTCATTTAAGTCAAGCACCTCCAGCGGGCTGTGGCTGTAACGGTCCGGAGTTCCCAGATCAAGACAGGGAACGCCCATATCCTCCAGCTGAAGATATGCTGTATCGGAAAGGGCTCCTCTGCTTGCCTGTCTCTGAAGCGGAATTCCCGCAAGGACAGCCGATTTCTTGATCAAGGAAAGCATTCCCTGATGTGCAATATTACCGTTCAGGGTTCCCTTTCCATGAAAATTAAAAAGGGTGATACTGACTCCTTCTCCGAGCTTTACCTGATTCGTACCTGCCAGATCAGGGGTATCTCCTGCCCCCGCGCCAAGAAGACAGATTGCCATATCCGCATGAACGCTGCGTTGTGCCAGCATTGCTCCCCTTGCGTTAAATTCTTCCATAACTGTTCCTACCAGATACACCGTGGCCTTTACCGGTTTTTCCTTCAGCAGGGAGGCAACCTGTATCATGCTGGTAAGCCCTGATGCATCATCCGTATAGGTCCCTGCAATCCGGTCATTTAGCAGCTCTGCAAAATGATTTGCATAAATCACGGGACATCCGACCTGAATACCCAGTCCGGTTACCTCATCCCTGCTCTTTGCTCCGATATCGACAAAAAGGCTTGACAGCGGGTCCGCTTTTTCCTTCTCCTTCGGGCCTTGAGTATGATAGGAGCGCATTCCGATAATTCCGTTGATATATTTTCCCTCTTCATTTCCCACATAAACCTGCAGGCCCTGAAGTGCTTTCTCCGGAACTCCGCCAACCCGGTCCAGCTTCAAAAATCCGGTATCCGTGATACAGGTGATTACAAAGCCTATGGTATCCATATGGGCAAAAATCATGATACTGGGAGTATCGGGATTCGTACCCGGAAATTTTGCTATGACATTTCCAATACGGTCAATGAATACTTCATCGGTATATTTCTTCATATCCGCCTGGTACCGGTATGCCATCTCTTTCTCATATCCGGATAGTCTTGGAATTTGCATATATTCCTTTAGAATGTGCTTTAACTCACTTTTCACCATATCATTTCTCCCTTATTCTACTAATTAAAGTAAGTAATCGACTGTTCAATCATCTTCAGAAATTTATCCTTATCACATTCATAGGTTACCAGCGTATTCGGCTCCTGCTTCAGATAATTGCAGGTATCCACTACAGTTTGTCCATAGGTAATCTCCCCTTTGGTCTCCACATCCACATAATAGGCCTTTGCCTTCATTGCACCGGGATCGATTATCGCAACGGCTGCCAACGCATCATAGATAAATAAGCCTTCCTCCGGGAACGGTCTGCTTTCATTTCCCGGATAATACATAATACCCGCGATAAAGTCTGCAGCTTTGCCGCCCCTGGCAAGAAGCCTTCCAAGCTCCTCCTTATAAACCGGAGTCTCATAACAAACCTCCAGGCCGATCATTGTAATCGGGATACCGGACTGAAACACGATTTTTGCTGCCTCCGCATCCGTATATATATTAAATTCCGCCTTCGGAGTAATATTTCCGCCGGTTACCGCTCCGCCCATCAGAACGATCTGCTTTATCAGCTCCTTTACCTGGGGATACTCTCTGATTAAAAGGGCCAGGTTCGTTAAGGGACCCGTTGCAAGAATCTCCAGCTCACCCTTTGCTTCCACTGCCTCCTGATACAGGATCTGTACGGAAGGCCTGGCATCGATATCCCTGACCGGCTCCGGCAAAACAGCATCTCCAAGCCCGGAGACTCCGCAGATGGAGATATCCAGCGGTTCAAAATTCTTCATCAGAGGATAAGCACCCTCCCCTATAGGAACCTTAATACCGAAATAATCAGCCATCTTTCGTGCATTATAGGAGGTCATTGCTTTATTCAAATTACCGGCAACGGTAGTAATTGCCCTAAGCTCGATATTATCAGCAGCCGCCACCATCAGCAGGGCAAGTGCGTCATCTGTTCCCGGATCGCAATCCATAATAATCGGTTTTTTCTTCATTTTAATCTACATCCTTTCCTATTTCCGATATCCTTAATCAGTCATGCATACTGCTTTCCAATGCTATGCATCCCGTGTTATGACGTCTGTGTCTCACTGGAGGCCAGCTTCATTCTCATTTTTTTCACCTTATTGGCCGTTGATACAGAATAAATTGTAATACCGAGAATGGTAGTAATATACGGTATCATCTGAATAAACTGCGTCGGAACCCTTAATACCTGAAGCGAGTTTGATGCCGCGTCCGCACATCCGAAGATCAGTGAAGCAAAGAAGGTTCCCCAGGGAGTATTCTGTCCCATGGAATTGGCAGCCAGAGCGATAAATCCGCGGCCGGAAACCATATTGGCAGTAAATCCGTTCATGTATCCCATTGACATAAATGCTCCTGCAATACCGGAAAAGAAACCGCTTAAAAGCAGCGCATAATATTGCACCCTTTTGACAGAAATACCTACTGATTTTACAGCATCCGGATTTTCACCAACTGCCCGGATACGCATACCCATTTTGGAACGAAACATAAAAATATGCAGAAAGAATACAATAACAATCGACAGGTAGGTCAGCAAATTGTGTCCGGAAAATATATCACCCAACACCGGAATATCCTTTAAGACGGGAACGTCAATATCAGGAACACGGTAGCTCTTTAAACCTGTGGAGGCACCCTTATTACCGGTTAACAAATACAGAACAAATACAGTTCCGCCCTTTGCCATAATATTAATGGCGAGTCCGCACATAATAATGTTGGCCTTCAAATTCAGTGTAAAGTAAGCCAGTATGAATGAAATCAGCATACTGACCAGGATGGAGCCCAGAAGACCTGTCACCCAACTGCCTGTAAATGCCGATACAACAACACCGGTTAAAGCGCCGGTAAGCATCATTCCCTCAATCGCAATATTAACAACCCCTGCCCGCTCCGAGATAACGGCAGCCATACCGGCCAGGATGATCGGGGTACTGATTCGAAGAATGGCAAAGGCAAAAGACGTTGTAAAAACAATATGGAATAGCTGCTGCATATTATGCCCCCTCCCCTTCTGTTTTCTTAACGGTCTTAACCGTAATCCAATGCTTCAAATGGGATAAAAATGCACTGGCCGTTATCAGGATCATGACAATTCCCTGAATGACGCTGACTGCTTCATTAGGAACATTGCTGGTTCTCGCCATTACATCCGTCCCGATTCGGATATAGGCCAGGAACAGAGCACCGATGGGAACCAGTGCGGGATTATTAGCCGCAAGAATTGCAACCGTCATTCCGTCAAAGCCGTAACCGGGAGTATCCTGCCACTGAAAACGGTCATACATGCCAAGAAGCTCAACCGTCCCTCCGACGCCGGCTACAAAGCCGCCGAGCACCTGGCACATCAAAATAACGATAAAGGTATTGATTCCCGAATATTTTGAGAATTTCGGATTAATTCCCACCATCCGGATACTGAAGCCCCATTTTGTTTTATACAGAAAAATCCATACCAGAACTACCATGAATAATGCTACAAACAGCCCATAATGGATATTGGTTTTCGGTACCAGGTTGCCAAGCTTTGCACTGTCCGGCAGCCGAAAGGACGCCAGAAAGCCGGAGGACGGATCACGGATTACATTGAGCAGAATGAAAATACCCAGATATACCAGGATGGAATTGAACATCATGGATACGACAAATTCATTGGTATTCCATTTTGCCTTAAGATATCCCGGGATAATGCCGCATACCGCTCCCACGATGCCGCCCAGTACGATTGCAACGAGGGGATGCAAACCTGCCGGAAGGGCGATATTCAAAACAAAAACTGCGGATACCAGGGCCCCCATAAAGAAGGAACCATCGCCGATTAAGCTGAATTGCTTTGCCTGAAACATAATACACGCCGCAAGCCCTGTAAATATCAACGGGATCATCGCTTCGACCACATTGCCCATTCTTCTTCTGGTCGAAAGAGGTCCTGTCAAAAATGCTTTAATTGCACTCGCCGGTTCATCGCTAACAAAGAAAATAATAAGAAAAGCAATTACCAGAGCAATTGCTACGGCAATCAGAGTTCTAAGTGCGGTAAACATCACTTCTCTTCCTCTATGCATACATGGCCCTCCTTATCTCTTCCTGCGTCTGCTTTTTTAGTCCCAGCATATAGTAACCGAGCTCCTCTTCACTGATTGTTTTTGTATCTTCAATATAAGCAACTACCTCTCCGCCATACATGACAATCAGGCTGTCGCTTAATTCAATTACCTCATTCAAATCCGCAGATACCAAAAGGACGGCAGCGCCCTTTTCTCTTATCTGAACCAGCTTTTTGTGTATAAATTCAGTGGCTCCGACGTCGACCCCTCTGGAAGGCTGATTCGCTATCATAATCGATGGATTTCCGGAGAATTCCCTTGCAACAACCACCTTCTGCATATTTCCTCCGGAAAGCATCTTTGCAGGCTGCTTTCTGGAGCTGCATTTAATCAGGAAATCGCTGATCAGATGCTCCGATAGCTTCTTAATCTTCTTCTGGCTTAAAAACGGACCATTTCCGATTAACGGCTCCCCCAGTTTGTCCGAGATCAGATTTTCTGCAACGCTTGCGTCCCCTGCCATACCAAAGCTCATTCGATCCTCCGGGATATGGGACAAGCCCAGTTTTCTGATCCTCTTTATATTAATTCGATTGATTTCTTTTTCATTGATATATATTTTACCGTGAAAATTCTTACGCAGTCCGGCAATGCTTTCCACTAATTCCAGCTGCCCGTTCCCTTCGACTCCCGCAATTCCAAGAATCTCACCTTTTCTGACCGTAAAATTCATATTCTTTAAAGCTTTTTTACCTTCATCATTGGAACAGCTTACATTCTCAACCTTCAGCACGACCTCACCCGGCTTTGCCGCTGTCTTGGCAATGGTATGAATTACATCCCTGCCTACCATGAGCCTGGATATGATCTTTTCATCCATTTCCTGCATATCATAGGTTCCCATGCTCCGTCCGTTTTTCATAATCGTAATGCGGTCGCATATTTGTTTGATTTCCTTCAGCTTATGTGAAATGAATATGATCGTATGTCCATTTTCCTTAAACAGCATCAGCTCATGAAATAACTCATCCGTCTCCTGCGGTGTCAGCACAGCGGTGGGTTCGTCTAAGATCAGGATTTGCGCTCCTCTCGCAAGGGCCTTCAATATCTCAACCTTTTGCTTCATTCCTACTGGAATATCAGCTACCTTTGCGGTCAAATTGATATCAAAATTATATTTTTCCGCTAATTCTTTTGTCTTTTGAAACATCTTCTGCTTGTCTATCAGGCCGTTTTTCTTTGGCTCCATACCAAGGAAAATATTTTCGGCAATGGTCAATGACGGCACCAGCATAAAATGCTGATGAACCATTCCAATCCCGTAAGCGATGGCTTGTGTCGGTGAACCAATGGTTATCTTTTCGCCCTTTAAGTAAATCTCTCCTTCTTCTGCCTGATGTTCTCCGAACAGGATATTCATCAATGTGGATTTACCGGCTCCGTTTTCTCCCATCAGCGCATGAATTTCTCCGACTCTCACTGAAAAATCCACATGGCTGTTCGCCATTATTCCGTTAGGATATATTTTCGTGATTCCCTGCATTTTTAATAATTCATCACTCATAGCTGCCTCCATTTACGTGCACTGGCACGATAACCTGGTAAAAGGTATCCGAAAACCGCTGGTTTACAGGCAGCAATTTCGGATACCCTTCTACGCAGGCTCAAAATAATTATGAAAATTGTAATTATTACGGAGCTACCGATTTAATAATTTCCGTAACCTGGTCTGTGGTTAATCCAAATGCGGAGGTTACAGTAATGTCGCCGGAAATAATTTTTTCCTTTGCATCTTCAATTTTTGCTTTTATATCATCGGGAACTAATTTCTGATAGAACTCATTGTCACTCAATCCAACCGCATCCTCCTGTAAACCAAGGTTTTCTGCCGCACCCCAGGTGAGGGATCCGTCCAGAATCTTTTGGTAGGCGCGAATCAGGGTCTTGTCTACATTTTTCATAACAGATGCCGGAATCAGATTTGCCTGATCAATATCGGAATCCTTATATAGCATCGCCTGATCGGAGTCCACACCGATTGCATATTTTCCGACTTCCTTTGCTGCTTCCAGTGTACCGATACCGGAGGCACCTGCTGCAGTAAATACGAAATCTGCTCCCTGGCTGTATTGGGCCAAAGCCATTTCCTTACATTTGGGGCTGTCAGAATAGCTTCCTACATAGCCGCTGATTACCTTAATGTCCGGATTGATGTATTGCGCGCCTTCAATATAGCCGATCAGGAAATCGTTGATACCCTGTCCGTCCATACCTCCAAGGAAGCCGATAATGCCGGACTCACTCATGCTTGCCGCCATAATACCTGCAAGATAGGAACCCTCATTTGCCTTGTAGGTAATGGAGTATACGTTGGAGTAATCATCCTTTGTATAATCAACAGAAGCATCAAACAGGATATATTTCTTATCCGGATAATCTACCGCTACATTTTCAAAGGGCTCCTGCAGCTGCCAGCCGGACCCGATGATAATATCATAATCTGCATCGGAGGCATCCAGTACATTGGTTTCATATTTTGTAGAATCGCTTCCCATTTCAATTACTTTTACTTCTGCATTATAGGTTTGTGCAATTTCCTGTACGCCTGCATTTGCCGAATCAAGAAAGGACATATCACCCAAATTACCGGATAAGAGCAGAGCGATTTTATAGCTTTCCGAAGCGCCTTCTGTTGCCTGTGCATCCCCCGTTCCCTCTGACGTATCTGCGGGAGCCTGAGTGGGCGCTGCCGTTGCCGTATCCTCTGTGTCGCCTTCTTTTTGGGAGCAGCCGGCAAACATGGAAGCAATCAGTGCGACAGTTAGTATGAGTGACATAATTTTTGTTTTCATCATTTTTCCTCCTTATATGATATAAAATTAATATTGAAACCTAAGTACTTCCGATACGATTGCAGCCAGCTTATCAACTGCAAAGCTCATGAATTTTTCTCCCTTTGCCACTGTGGCAAGGCTTGGGGTGCCGATAACGCCGCTTTTTGTTACGTCCTTCGTTTTCCAGCCGATATTAATGGGTCCGAACAGGGAGATATAATCCTCATCCTGGAACATTTCATCCGGTGTTTCATCAACAATACGGTCTTTATTTACTGTCTCCGGCGCAATGGCAAGCACCAGCGAGGTCTCAAGCTCACAGGCATGAAATACTCCGTAAGGACTCTGTGACTGCTTTTCCTCTTTTAAAATATCTGCCCAGAAATTCGTAAACCACCAATCAAAAACATAGACGGCAATACCATAGGTAATTCTTAAATCTCTGGCGATTAAATTAAGTAAATCCGTATTTCCGCCATGGCTGTTAGTCAAAATAATTCTCTTAAAACCGCTTTTTACAATCGATGCCGTCAGTTCCTCAAGAACCGAATACAAGGTCTTCGCTGTAAGTGTAAGCGTTCCGCAAAAGCCCATATGTTCGTTGCTTTTTCCGACATAGAGCTGCGGAGCAACCAGTACACTGCCGGCCTCAAAATCCTTTTCTTTCACAAATTCAGCAAGCAATGCTTCCAGAATAATAGAGTCCGTTCCGACCGGAAGATGGCTTCCATGCTGTTCAATTGCGGAAATTGGCAGCAGAACAACCGCATTCTCCTTGTCCATCTCCTCCATGTCCTTACTGATGATATCTTTCCAATATTTCACCATGACCGAAGCCCCCTTTACCTTAACGAATTGACCTGACCTTATCCATGAATTCGGCAACCCGCTCGTAATCCACGAAGTTATCAAATATTCCGTCTTTCTTGAAATAGGTACCGACAATTGCTCCATCGGAAACAGAAAGCTGTGTTTCCACCGTTTCAAGCTTGCATCCGGTGTTACAGAATACATAGGTATCCGGCAGAGCATCCTTTACTCTTTTTAATAAATCAGTATCTGTATCCGACCCTGCTGTGGCTCCGGAAACTAACAATGCATCCGGCCTGTTATTGAATACATTCGTTTTTGCTATGTCAACAATATCTCTGTTGCCAAGATAGGCAGCCGCTTCCGGATAAATGTTATAGAGCATCTTCACTTGATCCATGATGCCAAGCTCCTTCTTATGTCTGCTGATTTCACCGGCGTCATTATCCCACAGGCCCAGATCACCGGTATAGCATCCGCTCATTACCTCACGGATAAAGCAGGCACCGGTTGCTGCGGCCAAATCCAACGACGCATAGGGATCCCAGAGCATATTCACTCCGAAGGGTATCTTTATCTCACTTTTTAACTGTCCTATCACTGCCGCCATGGCTGCCGTTGTTCCTGATCTCACTTTTTTTAAATATGGCAGTGAGAATTCATTCGAGAACATAACCGCATCCACCCCGCCGCTTTGAAGTGCAAGGAAGTCCTCCCTTGCCTTCTCCACAACATATTCCATGCCTTTTTCATCCTCATACATGGGATCACCGGGCAGTGCCCTTATATGGCACATTGCAATAATCGGTTTCTCCGTCCCGAATACTTCTGTTGACCAATTCAAGTCAATTCCTCCTTACACACATTTGATATTTACACCGCTTCGGATAATCATATTAACCATATCCTGCGACAGGTCCTTATCTGTAATCATCAAATCAATGTCCTTGATATTACAAACCTTTGCAATGGCAACTTTTCCGAATTTCGTTCTGTCTGCCACTGCAATGACCCGTTTTGCCGCTTTTACAAGTAAAGATTTTATTCCTGCTTCCGTATAGTTGGCATTTGATATACCAAATTTGTCATCAATAGCATCCGCGCTTAATATTACAACATCAACTCTCATGTCCCTGATAAAATTTTCCGTTATTGTTCCAAGTAATACATGAAAGCCGGTTCTCACAATTCCGCCGGTAACTATAACCTGGGTAGTATGATGAGTTTTCAAGGAGGATGCAATCAGCATATCATTAGTAATAATTGTAAGGTTCTTCTTTTCCTCCATTAACAGAGCAAGCTGATAGGTTGTTGTTCCCGAGTCTAAGAAGATTGCATCTCCGTCGTGTATTTCCGCCAAGGCCTGAGCCGCAATCCGCTTCTTTTCTTCCGTACGCATACCGATCTTATTATGGTACATGTGTTCAAAGGTTGTACTGATATTCGAAAGAATTGCACCGCCGTGAATCCGCTTTACCAGCCCCATCTCCTCGAGCTCACTTAAGTCCCGGCGTATGGTTGCATCTGAAACATCCTGCATTACTGCCATATCCTTAACCTGAAGACTGCCATTCTTTTTCAAATACTCCAGTGTTTTTGCCAAACGTTCTGTCAAAGAATCCGGATTGAAATCATCATGCGAACTTAACATCTCATTTACTTCCTCCCAGTTTGAACAATTTTACATGTTAGAATTTTGCCGGCCGGCTTTAATTTTCTAATAAAATAAAAATGACGCCTAATCTCGCCTTCCGACATTCTCAAGGAGAAGTCTTTTGCAAGATCAAACGTCTTTGTCAACTATGTTATTAATTATACCTAAAACTGCAGGATATGCAATAGTATGAACACATCTGATTCATCGTTTTAGTAACTTTAACTAAATATTCAAATAAAAATCGGGATTCATATATGTTTTATACAATTTGTACTATAAAAAATGTTCATTTGCAAACACTGCATGCTCATATTTCCGTTTTTCATGCTCGTTTAATCAAATTGAGCTACAGTTCAACCTAACGGCTGAATTGTAACTCAATTTGATTATAATTACGGTATTTCAAAATAATTATTGCTCTCATCAATCTGGAATAAGGGTAATTTCCCCAGAAAAAGAATATCTTCTCTTTCTGCAGCCTGACCCTCGGCTAAAATCGCCGCCTTATATTTTACAAAGCCTCCTGCCTTTTTTGCAAGATTTTCAATTGCGCGCAAGGACTCCCCTGTAGATATGACATCATCGATAATGCACACATTTCTACCCTTAAGCTTATTCGCGTCAGTTTCGTCCAGATAAAGCTTCTGGCCTTCCTTTGTTGTAATGGACTGTACCCTCTCACTGATTACATTTTTCATATAGGATTTTACGCTTTTTCTGGCTACGATAAATTCCTTCAAGTTAAGTAAACGGCTGATTTCATAGGCCAAGGCAATTCCCTTCGCTTCCGCAGTTAAAATAACCTCCACACCTTCCAGCTTTTTAACAAGCTCCTTCGCTGCACAGCTGATTAACTCCGTGTCTCCAATTACAACAAAGCTCGCATATGCTGTCCTGCTATCAATGGGAACATAGACAAGTTCACGCTCTATGCCCGCTACATTTATCCGGTATGTATTCATTTTTATAGTACTCCTTTGTTCTTTGTGTTGTTTGGTGCTGATATTTACGCAGATTAGGAACTCAGGGCATTGATTCAAGCAAGCTTGATCAATGCCCTGAATTCCATGGACTAATCTGCTTTTCCCTACATTATAGCATAGACCCAACCAATTTTTCCATCCATATTATTGCCTGTTCTTATTTAATATTTTAAAAAGCTTTTATGGAATTTGTCCGATAGGTTTGATCCTCCAGTGTACTGTCCCTTACTATAAGTAGCAGGCGGCCCTCTAGTCCATTCTCATAACTGTATCCGCTGCCTGGCGGTCCATACTGATCTGTGCCTGGGGCTCATAGGCATTGTAATAGCCCTTGTTCATCATATAGGTGCTGATTCTTTGGTGCGTGTCAATGGCATCGTCCAGCTGTCTTCGAAGGGTATCGGTAACCTCCGGTGTGGTTGCCTCCGCGATTGCGGCAGCATAATTTTTAATCGCAGTTTTGGATGATATTAATAAATCGGTAGCAATTACCTGCTCCGTCATATCGGCCATTCCGGCCATATTCTGTATAATTCCAGCCATTATTTTCTCCTTTCCTGATACAAAAATGCAGGTAATTGCGAAATTAACAAAAGTTAATAATTTTTTGAACAGCATATAAATTTCGGAGCGGAAGTTAAGCGGAAGGAGCGTTGGAGCGGAGAAATTTATATCTGTTGTTCGGAAAATTTAGTAGGTTATATTGTTTCGCAATTACCTAATAAAAATGGTAATTATCCGACGGTTGCCTTGGAAGCGGCGTTAAACGCCGTCGCCGCACCAGCCATCAAATCATTCAGTTCCCTGATATGCTCCTTACCTGTTTCAAAATCCTGCTGTAAAATCCCCCTAAGCTCCTCATCCTTAACCAGCGCGGACATGGATGCCGATTTGGTAGCACAGGTGTTTTTAAAGGTCAATAGCTCATGTAATTCCAACGCTTCATGCGGTGCAATCTGATTTCCGATTCTCATAATAGTCGCCTCCTATTTATTTTTACCAGTTTTTCAGGATTATTTATTATAAACGGTTCGTTTATTCTGTCCATTGTATCCTGCCTGTTCGTTTCACATAGAACAGCTTCTCTGATAACGTTTAGTATATTCAAATGAAGCTTAAATATCACAATCACCGATATAATTGCATAGGAAAATCAGTAAGAATTCCCGTACTGATTCTGCAGCATCTCACCAAATAAAATCTTTGCAAAATTCGACTGCACGGCCTAAAAAAAACAGATGGAATAGTTGCGAAGGGCAGCTTCCATCTGTTTTACCGCATAATATTTTCATTACCTTACTCTTATGAAAAGCTTAATTTTTATTACAAAATTCTGATACTAAAATGATATATCTTCTTTTCACCCGGATTTACAATCTGAACATTGCGTTTATGTTCAAAAACATCATCCTCATCAGTGCAGGTAGAGATACCCAGCCATGGTTCAATTGCAATAAATGGTCCACGGTTCGCGGATGACCATAAAACCAAATAAGGAAAATTTTTAAATTCCATTTCCAGGCCCTTGTTGCTGACCGGGTTTTTATAGCTTACCCTCCGTGATCTCAGATTATCGAACACGAGCGCGTCCCTGGTGAATAAATCATGGTTCAGTCTTAATATGTTCACGTTATTAAGTATTTCCCGCCTGTTATTGATATCAAGAAGTAAGGGATCCAAAGCAGGGAACGGACATAAGGAATATTCCGGATATTCAAATTCAATAATGTAATCGGCAAAATCATCACCGGGATCAATCGGACAATTAAATCCGGGATGCCCTCCCACAAAAAACGGCATTGGCTCCTGCCCCGTTGTTTCTACCGTATATATAATATCAAGCTTTTTTCCGTCCAATTGATATGTAATAGTAAACCGGAAATGGTACGGATATTTCTCCTCGGTACCTTGATTTGACTGTAGCAAGAATGAGATCGTGTCATCCGTTTGTCCTGATTCCACAAACTCCTCAAAGCGGGCAAAGCCGTGCCGCATCAGATTACATTGCATGCTATCTCCAATCCTGGCCCACCCATTTCTGATGCTTCCGCAGATCGGAAACATCACCGGAGACTGTCCACCCCAATAACGCTCGTCTCCCTGCCACAGATACTGCGTTCCCTCTGATTTTAAAGAGGTGAGCATTCCTCCCTTGGACTCAAATTCTACCTGAATATGTTTATTGCATAATTGATATCTCAATTTCTGTCTCCTGTTAAGTTATTCTCACTTTCTGGGCTTTCAGAGTATCCTGCAGCAGCTTGATATCAACCTCTGAAAATGCAAGGTTATTTCTTGAAGCTATGGCTGCTGCCGTACCTGCCGCTTCTCCGGTTACACAGCAGCCAGGAATGACTCTTGTAATATTCCATACATCTTCATCAGCCACTGAGATACATCGGCCTGCCGCTGCCAGATTACTGATTTTAGAGGAATACAGGCATCTGTATGGAATTTGATAGACCGGGCCGCACTTTCTCCAATCACCGATAAGACCTATACTGTCATCAAAGTGCCTGCCTTCATCTGTTGAAGCAAGTTCATATTCCCCCACAATTTTTCTTGTCATACGTACCTGCAGAATGGACGGAATATTTACGGGAACCAGATCCTCCTGCTTTTGTTTCCTTCTTAAAATATCCTCCAGCATAATTTTATGGTTATTCATCAAAATTTTGCTGTTCTCTTTCGCATCCAGCCCGGAGAAGGTTACTCCGATGCTTTCCTTTCGTGTCCCCCGCTCCGGTGCATCCACCGCTCCGAGCATCCGCAGATTGAGTTTTCCTTCTTCCATGGAGTAATACCAGGCTGCCTGCATATTCTCACGAAAGCAGGTCAGCGGCAGGTTACCATAATGGCATAAATCCGCATCTCCGGTACAATCCACAAAGGTCTTGGCATAAATCCGGCCGGCTCCCGATTTATTTACTACCTCAACGCTTTTTATTCTTTGACCATTATCCTCGGTCCGTATTCCTGTAATCCAGGTATCGTATAATATGTCAGCCTTTTCTCCTGCCAAAAGCTGTTCCGCTTCCAAAGCGAACAGGTTCGGATTAAATTGTACCTCATATCTTGCCTTCTTCTTTTCCTCCAAAGAGCCATAATTAAGCCAGGCCTCCGGCCTGCTCCGCTCGCTTCCATGCCTGATACTGAGTCGCAGAAGTTCTTCACCGATTCCATAAACCACCTGATTGCCCCTGCCGTCACATAGGGGCAGAAAGATTGTAATGAGTCCCAGAGTTGCAAGTCCCCCAAGCACACATTCCTTCTCAATCAGCAATACCCTTGCACCGCCGCGGGCCGCGGACAGAGCTGCGGATATTCCGGCAATACCGCCTCCAGCTATTATCACATCATAATCCTTATATTTTTTCATTCTCAAAAGACCTGACCTATCTGTTTTTCTTAATTACATTTTCAACTGCTGTCACCCAGTCATGCTCCGGATCATTGGCACGGTAAAAGCCCTGATGTTCTCCGACCATCATCCATAAAAAGTAAGTATTATAGCCCGGTGCACCGACGGTTGTATGATAGCCCTTAGGAAACTCAACCAGTTCATCCTGTTTTACCACGTAACATTCATCAATTTCCCCATCCTTCGTATAGAGCCGCTGAAGCGCAAACCCCTGCTCCGGCTGAAACATAAAATAATAGATTTCCTCCAGTACATCTTCCTGTGGCATATTGCTTACATCATGCTTATGCGGGGGAAAGCCTGCCCAGTTGCCGGGTGTAATAAATGCTTCTCCTATGGTCAGATATCTGGCATTGCTGTTTCCGTCAATTATAAAATGTGTATCCCTCTCCCAGGGCTTGACTCCGAGCAGAGATGTCCTGACATGCTCCGGAGGCAGAAGCTGCGGTTCGGTATCCTCCTGAATCGGGGTAGCGCAGACTGCTATTTTCACATGCTGGCTGCTGCTGATACGAAGCACTTTGTTTCTTGGCATATAGATGCTGTATGCCTTGCCTTCGAATACATTTCGTCTGCCGCCTACATTCTTCCATACCACATCCTCATAAGAAAAGTCACACTGACCGCCCAGAATGATAAATGCGGTTTCTCTGTCCTTTGTGTCATAAGTAACCGCATCTCCTCCATAAAGCTCAATGATGCCAAATTCCAGCTTTCTCAGGGAGCACTCACCGATCTTGCAGATCGGTGTATACCCGGTTTTTGATTCATAGGATTTCTTATAATTCATGATTATTCTCCTTCCAGCTCAATAAAAACTGATCCATGGTTTCCTTCCAGTCTCCGACGATTCCATAATCTGCATAGCTGAAGATCGGGGCATTCCTGTCATGATTAACAGCTATAATATAATCAGAGGTATTCATTCCAACCAGATGCTGAACCGATCCGCTGATTCCCACCGCAATATATAAGCGGGGTCTGACTGCCACACCGGTTTGTCCGATCTGCCAGTGATAGGGTGCATATCCGGCATCCACAGCTGCACGGCTGGCTCCGACACATCCGCCGATACAAGAGGCAATATGGTGCAGATAATCAAAACCCTCCCGGCTTCCGATTCCCGCTCCTCCGGCAAGGATAATTCCTGCCTGTGAAAGCGCATAATCATTCCGGGATTTTAGAAAACCGGTTCTTACTGTTTTAGGTAAAACCCGGACCGGGATTTTGTCTATCTGTCCCGTGCTGTTTTCCCTCCATACAGGCTCAGGTAATATTCCCGGACGCACAGTAGCCATCTGGGGACGGTGCTTCTCACAGATAATTTCCGCAATGATACTATCCCCAAGCGCCGGTCGTTTCTGAAGCAGACAGCCTGCCTGATCCATGGCAAGATCAATACAATCGGCGGTAAGCCCTGTACCCAGAATTGCCGCTATGGCAGGAGCAATGGCTCTCCCGCGTATTGTCGCCTGAAAAAGTATAGTACCGGGTTTATCCTTACTTATGATTCCGGCCAAAGCTTCGGCAATTGCCGCATCGTCCGATACCTCCTGAAGGCCTCGGAGCAGATATACCCCGTCCGCTCCTGCCCGAATACAGTCCTGTGGATTATCTTCATAAAGGCTCAGCGCTGTCACGCTTCCTCCGCAGATATCCGCCATCGCTCTCGCTTTGGATATCAAGGCCAGATTATATGGAATTATTTTGTCCCCTATGACCCATATATCGTTCTTTGACATTATTTCACAACCTCGCGAATTAATTCTTTCATTACTGTAATTCCCTCATTGATATCATTTGCTATTTTAGCATTACGCACCCCTGAGACCTGCCTTGTTACAGCTCTGACACGTGTTGGGGAACCTGCCAGGCCGCAATCTTCATATTCCAGTCCAAGCTGTTCATGGGTCAGTGTCATAACCTGCTGTTCCTTTGCCCTTCTTAATCCCTGAATACTGGACGGCCGTAAAGGATAACTGTATTCACACAGGGACAGAACCGCCGGGGCATCAGTCTTCAGCTCTTCCGTCCCATCCTCCAGAAGCCTTAGGCATTCTATCACACCATCACTGCAGCTGACAGACGTGCAGTTTGTAACAAACACAAGGCCAAGCATCACCGCAAGCTCCGGCGGTACCTGCCCGGTCTCACCGTCAATTGCCCTTCTGCCGCAAAGGATAAGATCAAAATTCCCAAGGAAGCGGATTGCCGCAGACAGTGTTTTGGCTGTCGCATAGGTATCCGCTCCGGCAAAAGCCTGATCCGTTACCAGAACAGCTCTGTCGGCACCCCGGGAAAGCATTGAGCGCAGGGGCTCCTCTGCTGATTGCTTACCCATGGTTACTACGGTAACCGACCCATTTCCCCTGATCCTGAGTGCTGCTTCCAGTGCCGCTTCATCCGCAGGGTTCACCGTCTGAACCACACTGTCCCGTTTTATAGTATATTGCTGATCCATCGCTACCTCCATTACAGAAGGAACCAGCTTGATGCATACAATAATATTCATAGGCCTAGCATGCCTGATTGAGTAATGCGAACAGGTCCTTTATCTGTTTACCGGAGGGTATCCTGTCACTCATTACATTTAAAACCTGCGGAGATGCTGTTAATAGAATATCCGCTTTCGTTCGGCTTACATCTTCCCATCTTCCCTGCGCCGTTAAAGCCGCCAATTCGGGGGCATAATTCTTAAAAAGCTCACTGCCGCAGCATTTTGCCATTCTTTTGTTTAAAAACATTTCATGCAGATTAAGTCCTAATGCATGAATGATCTTACGGGCCGGCTCATGCTCATTCAAATCACGCGCCAATCTGGAGTCGTCATGATACGTAACATTTCCTTCGATTCTATCCGGCTTGAGCTTTCCCTGCTCCAGCAGACCGGCAATATATGCAGTTGCTGTCTCAAGCTCTGCAGTAATCGGACAGCCCCATTCCGGATACCGCTGCTTCATCGTAACCGTTTCATAGCTGTCCAGTACCACAACTGTTTTGGCACCGGAGGCATTGATAGCAGCAGCACATGCCCTGCCCTGTTCATGTACCTCCTCCACAAAGCCGATCAGGTCTCCCAGGAAAGTTCCGGAAGCCGGCTCCTCCTTAAGGACGGAAAAGGTGATACCCGCTTTCTTTAACAGGCTGATCACTGCCTCTGCCATTGCAGGCTGCCTGCAGGCTGCAACCTCACCGATATAAAGTAATACTTCAGCATTTTCATCACCAGTGAATCTCCGCTTTTTCTCCCCGTACATATTTCCCGACTGATTAATATGATCAATCATTCTCTGTACAGCCTCCGGCAACAAGTCATCCACAGCCGCCATAGTACGTGCTTCCCTGATGAATATGAGCGGATCAAAGCCTGTCGCACAGTCATTGGTACAGGCCCCGCAAAGCAGACATTCATAGACTGCCTGTGCCATATCCTTGTCAAATTTTACTCCCCGTTCTACCATGGAAAGCATTAAAGCTTTGGCTCTTGGCGTATTGATTTCCCTTCCGGTCTTTAATCCGACCGGGCAAAGATGGCGGCACATCCAGCAAAAGCGGCATGCCTCGGTATGTTTTTTCGCATTCTGGCTTATCATATTATATTCCTCCTACAGACCTAGTTTATACGGATTCATGATACCGTTGGGATCCAGGGACTTTTTCAGACCTTCCATCACCTGCATGGCAGGACCGTACTGCTCCTTCATCAGCCGCGACAGCTTTAATCCGATTCCATGATGATCATTGATAACACCGCCGTTTTCCATTGCTGCACGTACGCCCGTATTCCATATCTGGTTATGCAGGCGGATGGCTTCCTCAGGATCCTGCGGGGGATTATCCATAATAAACCGGTCATAAATCATGGTTCCCCACTCATACCAATGGGAACAGTGGGCGATAAAGCGCACTCCGGGAAAATTGCTTTCAATTGCATTTTTCATTGCCCAGTATATTTTCTCTATATTCTTAAAATCAGCTACGGTATCCATTGTTCCAAACATCTGCGGTATCTCCATAATATTGCCGGGATAGAAGAAGGTGATACGGTTTTCATACCATTTCCTTGCATAATCTGATCCCATATCTTCACCGCCGTATTTGGCAACAATGTCCATAATGATCTGCATTTCAATATCAACAATACGTTTGTCTCCCTCTATGGCAAGATTCATAAACGAGCCCTGCTTCTCTACTCCAATGATTTTCTTAATGATACTGATTGTTTCTGCTTCATCATATAGTCTTAAAATAGATGGCTTCAGCTTTTGCATGATATCACGTCCGGCTGAAAAGCCAGCTGTCATGCTCGGGAACATAAAGCCGCGGAACTGACGGTCCTCAGGCTGTTCGAACAGCTTGAAGGTTGCCTTTGTAATGATACCGAGCGTACCCTCGGAGCCGATGAATATCTGGTTCAAATCAGGTCCTGCCGCATGCTTTGGTACCGGAAGGGTATTCATGATATCCCCGTTAGGAAGTACAATTTCCATATTAATGCACATATCATCGATTTTTCCGTATTTTGTTGACATAATACCGATACCCCGGTGAGCAAGGGCACCTCCGATTGTCCCACAGGTAAGGCAAGAGGGGATATGCATCGTGGAGTAACCGCGTTCATTGGCATACCACTCCAGCTGCTGGAATATCATTCCCGCCTCTGCTGTAATGGTCCGGCTCTCCTCATCAATTTCAATCAGCTTACTCATGCGTTTCATATCCATAATGATGCCTCCGGCCATCGGAAGCGCTCCTCCCTGGGAACCTGAACCGCCTCCCCAGGTATGCACTGGAATTTTATAATAATTAGCCACCTTCAGGATTCTTGATATTTCCCCGGTACTGCCGGGAAAGATAATAAAATCCGCATGCGGAGGCCGCTGTCCTCTGTCTGCCCACATACGGCTGATCCAGAAATAATCTACCCCGTATGTAATCTTATCCATTTCTCTGGTAGATACATTGTCCACACCTACGATATCTTCCAGCTCACTGCGAATCATGTCACACATAAATGCGTTGCACTTCATTGTCTTTCTCCCTTCATTATTTAATTGTGTTGATATTCCAATTTTCTCCATATATCCCCGGTTTTGCACCTTTTTCAATCAGCGGACTGTTATATTCATGGGCAAGCAACCACTTATTTTTTGCAAAAAGCAGTTCATCCTGTTTATCCCTGCTATCCGGGTCAAGTGGCTTATTTGTATTGCGGGGCAGAACAACGATACATGAAAAACCGTCTTTCACTTCACAAGGACAAAAGTGCAGTGTGGTAGCGAACAATTCAACCGCCTCCCCCCTTTTCAGATAGAAGCCCTTAACCTTTCTGGAGGATATTCTATCGTCCGCCTCCATATCACGCCGGTCAGCCAGCAGCAGTATTAAATCGGTAACTGCAATGTCGACTTCACTGCTCTTATGATATTCCAGCGCATTCAGCCGGTTGTTACGTCCATGACATATTCCAAGCTGTACCTCCGTCTGTCCGAAGCATGTATTTCTTAGAAAATCCGCATCCGGATGAGTTTCCAGATCTTCTATTGCAGAATAATACCTGCTTCCCTGCTCCGGCATGGAAACCGCTCTTTCACTCAATTCTATCAAGGAAGCCGGGTTGAAATTATCAATTACTCTTCCGTAGGAGCGAAATAGCTCACTATGGATATCCTGTATTTCTATCCTGGGATTTCGCAGTCTGATCTTTTCCAGCTGTTTCATACACTACCTCCATGACTCTGATAAAAGCTAATCGCTTCTTCATAGGTGGGCGTGCCTTCCCTGGCTCCCACTTTTGTACATTTCAGCGCGGATACTGCACTGGCAAAGCAGGCACAGGTGTAGGTATCCATCCCCCTGACCAGGCCGGCAAGATATGCCCCGTGAAAAACATCCCCTGCCCCGTTTGTATCCACTGCCTTCACCGGATAAGAGGGATAACGTACCGCCCTGCTATCCTGCCAGAGAATTCCTCCTGACTTACCCTGCGTAATAATCAAAATCGCCGGATGATACCTTTCCTGCAGCACCTTTAATGCAGCCTCTGCATTATCACAGTCCGTTATTTTAAAGGCAAACTCCTCTGAAGGAATCAATATGTCAACCAGGGGAAGCAGCCGTTCAATTCCCGGATACGTACCGCCAGCATCAAGACTTACCTTTACGCCGAATTCCCGTGCTTTCTTTGCGGCATAGATGGCTGCCTCCAACTGATGCCCGTCCAGATGAAGAATTTTCGCCTGCTTAAGTATCTCAAGATTAATCTCCCTCTTAGAAAGTGCAGGCAGTGTACCGAGATTCCAGACACAAGTACGGGTGGCAGCTGCCGTATTGATTAAAACAAAAGAATTTGCTGAAATACAGCCCTTTTTTTCAATAATTTCAGCGGTACCTACTCCATATTCTTCAAATTCCTTCATGATGAGCCGACCATACATATCATCTCCTACGACACCCATATAGGCTGCATTGGTGCCAAGCTTACTGACCGCCACCAACGCCGTGGCACAGGGACCTCCTCCCTGGAGCTTTGTCATGCTGCTTTTCAGCTTTGTATCCTCCTTCGGAAAACCTTCGGTCAGCATTAGCGTATCAAAAAGGACGGAGCCTATTCCGATTACCTCATACATTCTTTCATACCCCCAGCAATTTGATTTTTTCCATGGCAAACCGTTTCACGGCAAGGGTCGGCTCCTTCATAAACAGGTCTACTGCAATGACATCCTGCGGTACGCGATGGACGCTGTCCAGGAAAGAGCAGCAGACATCGGTTCCGAAATTGATTTTACATATCCCTGCTTCAATCGCCTTTTGTATCTGGTCCTCCGGTACGCCGGAGCCTCCGTGCAGCACCAGAGGAATTTTTACAGCGTCTTTGATCTCCCTAATTCTATCAATATCAAGCACCGGAGCCTGTTTGTAATGGCCGTGTGCTGTACCCACCATAACAGCCAGAGCGGCAACACCGGTTTTATTAACATATTCCACTGCCTCCTCCACCTTTGTATATTCACTCATGGCAGCATCCTTTGTCGTGCCGATATGACCTAATTCTCCTTCCACATCGACCCTCACTTCCCTGCACATATCAACAACCACCTTCGTGGTTGATATGTTATCCTGAAGAGAATAGGTGGATGCATCAATCATAATACTGCTGGCACCATAACGAAGGGCACGCATAACCTGCGGCACACCTGCACCGTGATCAAGATGAAACGCTGCCGGTACAGGCAGGGAATGAATCATCTCCAGTATCATCGGTGCAATAAATCTCGCACCCGCGGTATCAAATAACCGGCTGTACATCTGAAAGATAACCGGAGCTCCGGTTTCAACCGCAGCATCCCGGATACCCATGGCCGTCTCCATGTTATATACATTAAATGCGGGTATCGCAGCCTTTTTTTCTTCTGCTATTGCAAGAATTTCTTTTAAACCTACTAGCATGGTATTGTTCTCCTTTATTTATTGAACTGAATCCGGATTCAAATGCGGTATATATTTACAGAATTCCTTCAATTCCTCTGTATAATCTCCTTCAATTTCTGCCATATGGTGAATATAGGGTCCTTCCACCAGTTTATGCTCCCATTTTGACAGATCATCAAATCTCGCCCAAAGATAGGTTCCGAAGGTATACGGTCCCTCTGCTGATTTACAGACTCCGGCCAGAAGAGAATACCTGCCATCCTCCTGGTCTATACGAGCAACCGTATATTTGCCCTCCTTCACCTCAAACCACTGCCTCATATTAACATTTTTTGCAACAGAGGACGGCTTTTTGAGAGAATAGGCAAAGGGTCCGCAATGCCATAACAGCTCAACATTTTTATCCTCCGGATGCCGCACCGTAAATTCTCCGAAAAACGGGATCTTCCTGCCCAAAGAGGCACAGGAAAGCAATGCCATGGTAATTGCACCGTGCATATCACTTTCACAGCTGATGATATAGCCCATATCGGCCAATATACTGTAGGCCGTACAGGGCATGGCACCTACCGCCAGCTGCATTGCAGTCCAGCATTCTGCCGATACCGCCTGTACCCTGTACTCCTCAAATATTTCCTGGTACAAAAGTACAAAAGCATATACTTTCTTAAGGAGGGGCGGTGTCAGCTCATCCAGAATATATCGGCTCTCCAGCAGCTTTGCCCCCTGCTCAAGCTCCTCATCCCGCTGGCTGAGAATACGGTTATATTTATCAATAATGACTGCGAGATTGACCGGTATCACCTGAACATCAAATCTTTGAAGCAGTTCTCCTTCATTGAATATCACTGAACAAAAGGGCTTTGGCCTCATTCCCACCTGTGCGACCCTAAGCCCGCGAAAATTCTTGACCATGCAGCTCACAGAGAAAAACCGTTGCAATCCTTCGTGGAAAAGCGAATCTTCACAGGAACAGCTCTCGATATAGGAAAAGGGAATATTACGGCGCTGCAGCTGCCGGCTGACTCCGAAGATCCCGCACTGGCTGTCCGTATAGCGCATTCCATCCGGAGCAAATTCATCATCAATCGGCGCCCATAAAAGAACCGGCTTATTCAATGCCGCCGCCACCTGCCCTACAGCCTCTTCATTACCGAAATTACAGTTAATAAAGAATACGGCATCCACCTTTTCTGTCTGCATCCGCTCAATCACCTTCAATGCATCACCTTCATTAAAGAGGACTTCCACCTCATTAATGCCCTTTAAATCCACGAAGGAGATGTTCTTATTACCGGCATACTGCTCCCTGATATAGGATACAATTCTATGCCCGCGTATCTCGGCCTTCTCCCAGTTGAAAATTCCGGGACGGGCTGCAACATCCCTTCGAATCGGTATCAAACCGATTTTTACCTGATAGTTTAACATGTCCATACCTCCCTGGTTTCCAAATTATATCAGCCTTTTACGGCGCCTGTCATAATACCGCTGACCACATATTTCTGCATACACAGATATAAGATCAGAATTGGCAGCATTGCCAAAGCGAAGAATGCAAATGCAAGGTTTAATTCAGAAGTGTTTTCATTAAAATATATAATCTGTGCAAGCGGCAGGGTTCTTGATCCCGCTGATCGCAGTAAAACCACAGCTGTATTGTAATCATTCCAGACAAAAAGTGTATTCAGAACCAGTTGGGTCGCATTCACCGGCTTCATCAGCGGAAATACAATCCTCCAGAACGACTGGAAGCGGTTACATCCGTCAATGGATGCCGCCTCCTCCAGATCACGGGGCACCGTTTTTACAAAACCTGTTACTACCAGAATGCTGATTGAAATCTGCAGACCCGTTCGGGCTATAATAAAACCGATATTTGTACTGACCATCCCTGCATCATATATATTGATATAAAGCGGCAGCATGATACATTGAAACGGTATCAGAATACCTGCTATAAAAACCATATACATAGCCCGGTAGAATTTGGAGCTAAATCTTGCCAGTACATAGGATGCCATGGATGTGATAACCATCAAAAGAAGCACCGTGGGAATTGTATTCAATATACTGTTCTTATATCCGGTCAGGAATTGTTCATTACCCGTTATTACCGAGATATAATTCTGAAGAGTCGGATTCTGCGGCAGGGCGAGTCTGTTTCTTGTGATCTCTGTATGATCCTTAAAGGAATAATTAAAGCTGATATAAAAGGGAAGCAGCGCGACCAGCACGATGGAAACAATGATCAAAATTTTTAATATTTTAAAAATGGTTTCTTTTCTTTTTTTCTTTGAGCTGAAGGAAATTTCGTTCATTATGCCTCTACCTCCATCTTTCGGAAGATTTTTGTTATACCGCTGGTCAGAATTAATAAAACAATGGTAGTGATCATTGCTGCCGCCTGACCCAGACCTGCTTTGCTGAAGCCGAAAATATTATCGTATACATACATTGTCGTTGTCTTGGCCGCATCCATATTTCTGGCAACCGCCATAGGGTAATCGAAGACCTTAAGTCCCCATGCCAGAAGCAATGTTATGTTAGATGTAAAGGAAGGGATTAACAAAGGAAGTGTTATTTTCCTAAACTGCTGGAAAACGGAAGCTCCGTCCACCCTCGCAGCTTCATAGTAATCCATCGGAATTGACTGCAGACCGGCAATATAAATCAGCATACAATATCCCATATCACGCCAGATAGCAATGACCGCCATACCGCCGATTACCTGGCTCGAGCTTCCTAATGGGCTGACAACACCAAAAAGGGGCGAGATAATATCCGTATAGACATAGCTCCATACGATGGCCGAGCTGACCAGGGCTACGGTAAAGGGCATGAACATGATCGTTCTTACCATATTGTTGAATCTGGAGGATCGCCAGAGCACCATTGCCAGAAACAGCCCCAGCACATTAGCTCCGATCAGATAAATAAGTGTAAATTGAAAGGTATTAACAAAGGTATCAAGAAAATACTTATTCGTAAGCAGAGTTGTATAGTTTTTCAGACCTACAAAAGCCATATCATCGCTCATTATACTTTTCCAGTTCGTCAGAGAATACGGAATACCCTGAAGAAACGGAACAAGTACGATGACAAGATAAATCACAAAGGCAGGAAACATAAATAGGACGTTTCCTCCATGAATTCTCACATTATATCGTGAAAAGACCGGCCGTGTATGCTTTTGTCTGTTTTGAGACTGCATTGTCATGTATCTATCTCCTTTTCTACATAAATGCATACAATATCTTTCCTTATGGCTGTCCAAGGCATTTCCGCCATGGACAGCCGATTCTGTATAAAATCACCTGTGTACTAGTAACTTGTTGCAATGATATCGTCAAATTTTGCCTGAATATTAGTCAGACAGTCCTCGGGTGTCATGGAGCCGCCATTGATGCAGCTTTCAGCAAATTGGGTAAGGGTTTCTCTCCAGGCAGCAGTAAATTCGCTGCTGAATGGCTTTGTGAAATCCCCGTAATGGGCAATATTTCCGCTGGCCTTGATTTCGGCAATTGTCTGTATTAATGGCAACAATTGATCGGAGGTTTGTCCTGTTGTTAACGGACATTGTGTTATTTCCGACCAGGTAAGCGCACCGTCGGTGATCCAGAATTCCATGAATTTTAAGGCCATTTCAGAGTATTCACTCTGAGGATTTACCATAAAGGCCTGATCCACCTGGACATTAAGCTTCTGGCTGTCCGGATTGTCATCAATTGGAGCCACGAAGAAATCGAATTCAAAATCGGAATCTCCGATTTTTGCTACGAGGTCACCGACACTCCAGGACCCGGTATACAGCATGGCACCCTCTCCTGCAACAAACAGCTCCAGGGATTTATCCTGATTATTGGACATTGCATCATCACGGGACCATTGCATACGCTGCTGCCAAACTTCAAGGGCTTCCTTGAAATAAGGATAATCCGTTACTTTTTTATCACCGTTCATTATTTTTTCAAAAAGATCCTTGTCGCCATTGGCCAGAGCCCTTGTCCAAACCGTATTACGCATCTCAATATCGCCAAATACCGCATCTGCAAACGCATGAATCCAGGGATCATAGCCGGCATCCTCAAGCTTCTGGCATACCTCCAATAATTCTGACTGCGTAGTAGGAATCTCCAGACCCAAATCATTGAAAATCTTTACATTATAGAATACACCCCAGGTCTTGAAGTCGATCGGAAAACCATAAACGGTTCCATTGCTGGACACATCCCCCAGGTCACCGCTTGTGAGCCCAAGACTCTTAATTACTTCATTGTCAGACACATCCATTGCATAGCCTTCCGTAATCAGGTCAGGATACAGACCTGGATTACCCATGATGATTTCTGGCTTCTCCCCTGAAGAAAGCGCTGTGGAAAGCTGTGGGAAATAATCAGTGCCCTGATTATAGAAAACATTTTCAAAGGTAACATTCGGGTAGATTTCCTTGAATTTTGCTTCCACCGCATCCAGACCCGCCCGCTTGGTCTCCTGTGTCATATAGTGGAAGACCTGAATCACAGCTTCCTCATCATAATTCACTTCGGGGGCCTGCGTTGCAGAAGCTGAATCTGTAACGGTACCTGTTACATTGTCATTCACGTCTTCATCTGATTTGCCCTTGGAGCATCCCATCATGCTTCCGGCTAGCATTGTCCCCGCTAACAGTAATGCTAAAAACTTTTTCATACCTTTTCCTCCTTATAATATTTATATTAAGACACGTCTGTGCCAAAATATCTGTTTCAATAAACCCCGTCCCGGCAAACTGTATCCGCAGGCCCAGTCTCACGAGCCCAGTCGGGCCAGTTCTTCGGTTTTATTTCGGTATATGCCCATCGAACTGCGTTGGTAATAATCTGTCTGACTTCCTTCTGGTAATATACCGGATATGTTTCATGCCCGGCCTGGAAGTAAAAGATACGCCCAAGCCCCCGCTTCCAGCAGTTTCCGCTTCGCAGTATCTCTCCCCCCTGTGTACTTGTAATGAAAATTTGTTCCTCCGGCTGGGGTATTTCAAAATACTCCGCATAGGTCTCATCCATCGGCACCTCAAAATATTCGCCTTCCAGGCCATAGGTAATCGGATGTCCGGGAGCTACAATCCAATATCGCTGGCGTTCATCTGCCTCTCTCCAGCGAAGGCTTTGTGTCCGGGTACCCATCAGGCGTGAGAATATCTTTGATGCATGCGCCGAATGCAGTATTATAATCCCCATTCCCTCCAGCACACGCCGATGGATGTAATTTACCGTATCCTCGGAAATTTCCTTCCAATATTTATGGCTCCAGTAGACCAGCACATCTGTCCGGTCAAGTATTTTCCCGGAGAGTCCCTGATTTTCATCTGCCATAACAGCCACCGTCACTTCCATATCGGGCTGTTCTTTTAAAAACTCCGCAATTGCTCCCTGAATTCCGAAGGGATACAGCCTGCTCATCCGCTCCTTCGCGTCAGGTAAGGGCTTGTCTTCAGCCCAGACATGTACTCTGATCATGGCTTTCACTTCCTATGATTAATTAATCACATCATTCAAATGATTTGGCCTTCTGCACAGTTATATTTCATCATGATAGATTGGGGCCAAAGCATCATGGATCTTCTTATACTTTAAAAACTGTGATGCATAAATTTTTTTATTTGTCTCATCCGGATAAGTGATCGTCTGGATTCTGACACAGCGCTCAGCAGCATCTTTGAAGTCCGTAAACCATCCTATTCCGACTCCGGCAAGCATCGCCGCCCCAAAAGAGGAATCATCCACTTCCGCTTTTTCCACTTCTCTTCCAAGCACATCCGCAACAATCTGCCTCCAAAGCGGGCTCCTCGCACCTCCCCCTATAATTCTGGTCCGAAGCATTTTCAACTGTTCCTGTTTCAGTGTCTCAACACAATCCTTCAGGGAATAAGCCACGCCCTCCAATACCGCACGCGTAAAATGGGCTTTCGTATGTCTGGAGCTGATTCCGACAAAGCTGGAACGCAGCTTTGAATCATTGTAGGGAGTTAATTCCCCCTGCAGATAAGGATGGAACATCAGGCCTTCGCTTCCGGGCAGAATTCTGTATGCTCCGTCATCCAAAGAATCATAGGACTGCTCTCCGAGAACATCCCGGAACCAACGATAGCTTGCGGCACAGCTGCTGGTTGCGGTACCGGGATACCACAATCCCGGTACCACATGCCGGTAGTTAAATAAAAACGGGGAAGGACACTGGTGATCCGATATGACGCAGATGCGGCCTGCCGTAGCCAGCTTGACCGTACCATGCCCAATCTCCACACTGCCGGCTGCCAATTGCTCCAGTACCGTATCCGTTGAACCAATAAACACAGGTGTTCCTTCACATAATTCAAATTCCCCGGCAGCGTCCTTTGTTACATATCCTGCCAAACTCTCCGGTGCATAGATTCGGGGAAGCCAATGCATCGGTATACCCGCTATTTTACACAGGACCTCAGACCAGCATTCCTTCTCGACATCAAACAGCATGGAGCCCATGGCATCAATTCCATCCGTACCCAGTGCTCCCGTAAGGCAATAACGAAGATAATCCTTGGCAAACAGAAGATGCCTGACCCTTCCCCATACCTCCGGTCTGTTTTTTTTGACCCACATGAGCTGCGGCAAGCTCCATACCGTAGTCGGAGTATTTAACGTTATTTTCTGTATGGTTTCCATATAATTATTATTTAAATACTCAACTTCCCGAGCGCTGCGCTGATCAGTCCAAAGGATGGCATTCTCAAGCGGGACTCCCTCCTCATCCAGCAAAACCGTCGTGTGTGTTGCAGCATCCGGCGCAATCGCCGCTATTTCATCCGCACTGATTCCGGCTGATTTAAGAAGCAGTACAATTCCAGTATGCAGGGCTGTCCTCCAGGCCTGCGGCATTTGCTCCGCCCAGCCGACGCACGGATATATCGTAGGATATTCACATACCTCCGTGGCAGCGATCCTGCCTTCCTTTGTTAATAAGGTAAGCTTTACCGAGCCACTGCCCAAATCAATCCCCAGCAAATACTTCTTCATATATTCAATGGCACCTCCAAATCTGTATTATATTCGTTCTGTCTGATTGCATTCTAACATATATGTAGTAATATTTCAATATTATATTTTAAATTATGTATCAAAATTTTATTTGCTAAAGTTTTTTATTCTATTTCGACTTTATATTTAAAATTACAACAATATAATTTGTATATATCCCCTATATTTTCTTTACCATATTTTATTCACTTCAATAATATTCATATATTTAAATTAATTATTGAAATTTTACTACATTTATGCTATGCTCTTATTGAAATAGGAAAACAGCTAAGTGTAAAAGGAGTTTATATTTATGAACATTCTGGTTTGTATCAAACAGGTACCTGAAACCAATAAGGTGGAGGCCGATCCTGTAACAGGTGTACTATTGAGGAATGGCGTGGATTCCAAAATGAATCCCTATGATTTGTATGCTCTTGAGACTGCACTCCGAATCAAAGAAGAGCATGGAGGAAAAGTCAGTGTTATCAGTATGGGACCGCCTCAGGCTTTACAGATAATAAAGGAAGCGTATGCGATGGGCGCCGATGACGGTGTTTTGCTTTCCGACAGAAGATTCGGCGGAGCCGATGTATTAGCCACAAGCTATACCCTTGCACAAGGAATTAAGAATATGGGTACCTTTGATTTGATACTCTGCGGAAAGCAAACCACGGATGGCGACACCGCACAGGTTGGCCCTGAAATCAGCGAGTGGCTCAAAATACCCGGTATCTCAAATGTAACGGACATACTTGAAGCTACAAAGACGGGAATTACTGTGGGTATGGACATGTCCGAGGATATTGAATATGTTAAGCTTCAGTTTCCCTGTCTTATTTCCGTAGATAAGGACATATTCCAGCCCAGACTTCCGTCCTACAGAAAAAAAATGGTCACAGCCGGCCGGGAAATCAGGATTCTTACCTTGCAGGATATGGAGGATCAGGATGAAGCGCATTATGGCCTCAACGGATCACCAACCAGAGTAGAGAGGATTTTTCCGCCGCCCTGTGATGCTCACCGTGAATTCTGGAAAGACGATTCCGGGGTTATGGCAGACAGACTGTTTGATAAGCTGAAAGAACTGAAGTACATATAGATTGGGGATAATTTATGGCTAAGTTAATCATTCATCATGAAAAAATAGAAAATATCAATACCTTGATTGAATTATGCCCGTTTGGAGCCCTGGAGGAACAAAACGGAAGAATTGAAGTCAATGCGGCCTGCAAAATGTGCAGGCTCTGTGAAAGGAAGGGTCCTGCCGGTGCCGTCACTTTTGAAGAAGCCTATGCTTCAGTGTCTGCCGTTAATAAAAGCGAATGGAACGGAATCGCGGTCTATGTTGATTATACCAACGGTAAAATACATCCGGTAACTCTGGAGCTTTTGGGAAAAGCAAGGGAATTGGCAGATAAAATCCATCATCCTGTTTATGCCCTGTTTCTTGGAAATCATATTGAACAGGCATGTCATGAACTTCTTCATTATCAAGCAGATAAGGTGTTCGCATATGACGAGAAGGAGCTGGAGCGCTTTACCATGGAGGCCTATGCTAATGTTTTTGAAAAATTCATCAACGAGGTGAAACCATCAGCCATACTGGTCGGTGCCACTACCGTAGGCCGCCAGCTTGCGCCGCGGGTCGCAGCCCGGATGAGAACCGGTCTTACGGCTGACTGCACCCTTCTGGATATGAAGGACAACACCGATCTGATTCAGATCCGCCCGGCCTTCGGGGGCAATATCATGGCACAGATCTGCACTCCCGATCATCGCCCCCAGATGGCTACCGTCCGTTACAAGGTAATGAACGCTCCTCCCCGTCAGAAAGAGGAAAGCGGTGATATCATATTCTGCCATATTAATAAGAAGCAATTGAAAGGACATGCCGAGGTGCTTGATATCATACCGAAAGCAAAAGAGCGATCCATCGATTCTTCCGATATCCTTATTGTTGCAGGTCGCGGCATAAAAAAGAAGGAAGATCTGGATATGCTGGAGGAGCTGGCTGCTCTTTTGGGCGGCCAGGTTGCCTGTACCAGGCCGCTGGTGGAGGCTGGCTGGGTTGATGCCAGACAACAGATCGGATTAAGCGGGCGCACTGTCCGTCCCAGGCTTATCATCACCTGCGGTGTATCCGGAGCTATCCAGTTTGCCGCCGGAATGAATCATTCAGAGTGTATCATTGCGATTAACTCTGATGATAAATCCAATATGTTTCAGACAGCCCACTATTGTCTGGTCGGCGATCTCTATGAAATCATACCGAAGCTGACCGGGAAATTAAAGAACGTCCTGCTAACGGCATGCGAGGGACAGGTATAACAAAGCATTGCAAAAGCAGACTTCATATGCGCAGAAAACCTGCGCAGGAAAGGAGGTAAAATGAAATATAAAATAATAAATGAATCTGATATCACTGCAATCAAGGCTATCATTTCTGATAAGGAACGTGTTTTAACCGGCAGCAAAATTCAGGAGGATTACAGCCACGACGAGCTGGGCGGCACCCACAGCAGCCCGGAAGTCGTGATACGCGTCATATCGGCCCAAGAGGTATCGGATATCATGACATATGCATATGAAAATAATATTGCCGTGACCCCGAGAGGCGCCGGAACCGGTTTGGTCGGCGCCTGCGTTCCTATTGAGCATGGTATTGTAATTGATACGACTTTAATGAATCATATTCTTGATTTGGATGAGGATAATCTTATGATTACCGCAGAGCCCGGCGTTCTTCTTATGGAATTATCCTCTTATGCGGAGAAACGCGGTCTCTTCTACCCGCCCGACCCGGGTGAAAAATCCGCAACCATCGGAGGCAATATCAGTACAAATGCCGGCGGTATGCGTGCCGTAAAATATGGTGTGACCAGAGATTATGTACAAGCACTGGAAGCCGTACTTCCGAACGGTAAAATCGTTGAACTGGGAGGCAAGGTGGTAAAGGACAGCTCGGGTTATGCTCTGAAGGATTTGCTGATCGGTTCGGAAGGAACTCTGGGTATTATAACAAAAGCCACCCTAAAGCTTCTGCCGCTGCCCCTGAAAACAGTCAGCCTGCTGATTCCCTTCCCTACCCTGAAGCAGGCAATCGATACCGTACCTTTAATCATTAAATCAAAAGCCATACCTACTGCAATTGAATTTATGCAAAGAAATGTCATTATTGATGCCGAGGAATATCTCGGAAAGAAATTTCCTGACAGCCAGTCTGACGCATATCTGCTGCTAAAGTTTGACGGAAACAGCCTGCAGGAGATAGAAGGCAATTATGACATTGTCGCTAAAACCTGTCTGGAACAGGGCGCAATTGATGTATTGATTTCAGATACGGAAGAACGGAGTGAAAGTATATGGAGCTCCAGAGGCGCTTTTCTGGAGGCAATTAAGGCTTCCACCTCCTATATGGATGAAGTGGATGTCGTAGTCCCACGCAGCAATGTTAATATCCTACTGGAATATATTCATAATATTGAAGCTATTATCGGTATCCGTATGAAAAGCTTCGGTCACGCCGGTGACGGTAACCTGCATGTATACATATTGAAGGACTTCCTGGAGGATTCGGAATGGAAGGTTAAAATGTCGGTCGCCATGGATATGATTTACATAAAGGCTAAGGAACTTGGAGGAAAGGTATCCGGCGAGCATGGAATCGGCTTCGCTAAAAAGCCGTATCTGCTGGACTCTCTTGATCCTGAGATCTGTCATATCATGTCCGGTATCAAACATGTCTTTGATCCTAAGAACATATTAAACCCTCATAAGATATTTGAGTAAAAAAACAATTTATTTCGAACAAGATTAGGAGTATAATAATGGCAAACATCAGACTGCCCTATGGAAAGACATTCCTCGAGGCCAATATTCCCGATTCACGTATCCGCAAAATACTTGAACCAAAGACATATCCTTCCGATAAAATCAGGACGGAGACCGAGCTGGT
Organism: Bacillota bacterium; assembly: GCA_023407175.1. Next base: position 232,986 of record JAEYMU010000035.1, on the reverse strand, counting down.
AGAGGAGGCTTTAGCTAATCCGATCGGTTCACCGCCCTTAAGGGAACTGGCCAAAGGGAAAAAGAAAATTGTTCTAATTGCCAGTGACCATACCCGGCCGGTTCCGAGCAAGGTTATCCTGCCGGTATTATTAAAGGAGCTTTATAGCGTAAATCCGGATGCGGAGCTTACTGTATTGATTGCTGCAGGCTTCCACCGGTTAACAACAAAGCAGGAGCTTATCGATAAATTCGGAGAAGATGCTGTTTGTAATCCAAAGCTCCGGTTCATCAATCATGACAGCAGGAAAGAGGATAACTTCATTAACCTGGGGGTTCTTCCTTCCGGTGGGGAGCTTATGATTAACCGGTATGCTGCAAAAGCGGATCTTTTAATAGCGGAAGGCTTTATCGAACCTCATTTTTTTGCAGGCTTTTCCGGCGGCAGAAAAAGTGTATTGCCCGGTATTTGCAGCCGTACTACCATTTTGGCGAATCACTGTTCCGAATTTATCGCAGATGCCTATTCCCGGGCAGGTATTCTGGATCATAACCCGCTGCACAGGGACATGCTCTTTGCAGCAGAAAAGGCAGGACTTGCTTTTATCATTAATGTCGTTTTAGATCGGAACAAGCGGGTGATCAAGGCATTTGCCGGTCATTATAATGATGCCCACCGAACGGGCTGCGTATTTGTCAATGAGCTATGCGGTGTAGCTGCCGAACCGGCTGATATCGTAATTTCCACAAACGGGGGATATCCCCTGGACCAGGACATCTATCAGTCGGTAAAGGGTATGGTATCAGCAGAAAGTACCTGTAAGCCCGGCGGAATTATTATTATGGTATCCGACTGTATCCATGGGCATGGCGGTCAAAGCCTGTATGATACCTTTGCCTGTGAAAAATCCTTACCGGCAATCATGAATCGCATTATGTCAACCAAAAGAAATGATACTGTCCCTGATCAGTGGGAGGCACAGATTTTGTGCCGGATACTTTTAAAGCATAAGGTTATTATGGTAACTCAGGCACCAAGACAGATGATTACGGATATGCATATGGAGTATGCCCAAACCCTTGAGGCGGCAATAGCCCTGGCGGATTCCCACCTGGGGAATTCCTCCGGTAAGATTACCATAATACCGGACGGCATTTCCGTTATTGTCCATCGGCAGCATTCATCATAAATATTAACAACAGCTTATTTCATCCGGTACGGAATAAATACCAGCCCCAAATAAAATGTAACTTATAAGGAAAGGAGTCATATAGAACATATGGCAACCAATGAAAGAGTTCCAGCACTTTTATTAAAAATGAAGGCTTTTTATCCTTCATTAAGCAAATCCGAGCAGCAGGTAATCGACTATATTTATGAAAACCCGGAAAAGGTAATCTACCTGTCAGTGGCAGGTCTGGCAGAAAACAGCGGTGTCAGCGATGCCACCGTAATCCGAGCCTGCCGCAGCGTGGGACTTAATGGCTATCAGGATCTTAAGGTTACACTTGCCCAGGATATCGTATCCCCTTTGCAGAGTATTCATGAGGAAATCAATGCGGATGACAGCGCCTCCCTTATTTTAGATAAGGTATTTCAGGGGACCCTTCATGCGGTCAACTTCACACATGATATTTTAAAGCCCGAAGATATCGAAAAAGCGGCTACCGTTATATCGAATGCCCGCCGTATTATTATCATCGGTCTGGGCAATTCCCATGCAGTGGCACTGGATCTTCAGCATAAGCTTCTGCGGCTGGGTATTGATGCCATGGCACTTACAGATTCTCATTTACAGACAATTGTAGCTACCCTGCTCGGTCCGAATGATGTTGTATTTGCCATCAGCCACTCCGGCAGCTCCAAGGACATTGTAGAAAGCACTCAACTGGCCAAAGCCAATGGAGCTACCGCAATATCCCTTACCAATATCGGGAGCTCCCCTTTGAGTAAAATATCCGACATTCCGTTATATACGGCCAGCAGTGAGACAAAATATCATATCGTAGCAATGAACTCCCGAATTGCTCAGATGACAATCATCGACTCTATCTACACGTTAATAGCCGCCAGAAAACCGGATGTCATTCAGGGCTTTCGCCAAATTGAGAAAGCCCTGAATACAAAAAAATATTGATAATAAAATGGGCTGTTGTAAAAAACAGCCCATTTACTTGTTTATTTACCGCAGGTATTGCCTGCGGCATACTCGGAGATTGGTAAGAAAAGCACTTTACTTTAGTACTCTGTAGTGTTAAAATTGTACTGTGTGAAAATCAAGTGTTTGAAAGGAGTCCATCCGATGAGTAAGAACATAAGAACCGCTGCTGTTGACCATTTATTTGAGGCAATATTGAGCTTAAAAAATTCGGAGGAATGCTATATATTTTTTGAAGATATCTGTACTGTGAATGAATTGCTTTCCCTGTCACAAAGATTTGAGGTGGCGCGCATGCTTCGCAACCATAAAACCTATCTGGAAATTGCAGAAAAGACGGGTGCCTCCACCGCTACCATCAGCCGGGTGAATCGTTCCCTGAATTATGGCAACGACGGCTATGATATGGTATTTGCCAGAATGGCGGATATCATCACACTGCCCTCCGATACTGCCAAAACCGAACCGGAAGAATAAAGCAGGTTACTCACTCCCCTGCAAAAAGCAGCAGCTCCGTGAACAATAACACGTCGCAGTCGTCACCTGTGAACAGTAACTAAAGCAACTTCCTATAAAAGAGGGCTGTGACCGGGATACTTGTATCTACAGGTATCCCGGCCGCAGCCCCTTTGTGCTTTCTATTCTTCTATACACCGGATAGCTACTTTCCGCCATCCTCTTCCTTTCTAACAGCTTCCGTCTTTACTGCCGGCTTCTTCTCCGGTTTTGGATTCGCCTTCTGGTTCTTATCATCCTTCGCCTTACTGACGCCCATCAGGGAATCATCAATCATCTTCTCTATCATATGCTTTCTCATATACACATCAAAGCACAGCATACTGATAAAGGAAAATGTCGTAAGGAAATCACGGTCCCCCGTATCCTTCACTTCAGCAAAGGAAGCCTTTGCCTTTGTTATCTTTCTGATCATGTCCTTGGTCAGGGTATCCGTCTGTTCCTTCTCCAGCCGGAATATTTCCTCATAAATCTTCTCCAGCTTAACACTCGAATTATCCTTGTAGTACCGTTCTGTGAGCGGATTGAATATACTTTGTATATCATTAATGGAGAGTATATTTTTGAAATAATAAATAAAAATCAGAAGGAACATGTGCTCCTTCGTGTACTTTTTCTTATTGGGCGGTGGTAATAATTCATTCTTTGTATAATTATTAATCATCGTCTTGGTCAGGAGCTTATCCTCACTGTAGCGCTTGGAGGATTTTAAATGCTTGTCCATAAAGGTCGTAACCTGATCCATATATAAATCTATATTTGGTATATCATCCGGCATAATGTATTTGACATCCTTTAAGCTGTCAATCAGCCCTCTGATATACTCTTCCTTGATCGTTTCCACTCCAATCACCTCAATTTTATTATATAGTATCAGAAACTAGATGTCAAAGTAAAAATATATAGCTATTAGGCTAATATATCCAAGCGTTACAGTTCACACCCCCGCCAAAAGCAGCAGTGTTGTGAACAGTAACACTGTAACCCCATTTCTCCTCTTCCAAAGTGCAGGATTGAAACTCTCAGTATAGCGTGCTATAATAAACATATGTTTGTGCCCTGCCCCTTTTCATCAAGGTTATATCTTTGCCCTCAGCAATGCACAGGGCGGCCTTGAAGGAAATGGCATTATTGCACAAAATTAAGATTACATAGGACAGGCAGGTATTTAAATATGAGCATATATGATTCCCTTAATCCCGAACAGAAGCGTGCGGTGCTTCACGATAAGGGTCCCCTTCTAATCCTTGCGGGAGCCGGCTCCGGCAAGACAAGGGTTCTGACCCACCGCATCGCCTATCTCATTGAAGAGAGGGGCGTCAATCCATATAATATTCTTGCGATAACCTTTACAAATAAGGCTGCAAGAGAAATGCGCGAACGGGTGGATAAAATTATCGGCAACGGCTCTGAGGATATCTGGGTCAGTACCTTCCACTCCACCTGCGTAAGAATTCTTAGAAGATTTGCGGATACCATCGGATATGGCCGCAGCTTTACGATCTATGATACCGATGACCAGAAAACTCTGATGCGTGAAATCTGTAAATATCTGAACATCGATACAAAGAAAACAAATGAACGCGCCATTTTGTCCGCTATCTCCAAAGCAAAGGATGAGTTAATCTCCCCTGAGGAATTTGCACGAAGCTGCCACGGAGACTATCAGCGCAGCAAGTATGCGCAGGCCTACGAAGAATATCAGAAGCGTCTGAAGTCCAGCAATGCCATGGATTTTGACGATCTTATTGTCAAGACGGTTGAGCTGTTTTTAATGGTCCCCGAGGCCTTGGCCTACTATCAGAGACGCTTTCGTTATATCATGGTCGATGAATACCAGGATACCAATACAGCACAGTTCAGGCTGATTCACCTGCTCTCCTCCGGTCTTAATCTGGACGGGGAACGGGAGTACAACCTTTGTGTGGTAGGGGATGACGACCAGTCCATTTACAAATTCCGCGGAGCCAATATCTATAATATCCTGAACTTTGAAAAGGCTTTCCTTGGTACGGAGGTAATCAAGCTGGAGCAGAATTACCGCTCCACTAAGAGTATCCTGAACGTGGCTAACGAGGTAATCTGCAATAATAAGGGCCGTAAGGATAAATCCATGTGGACGGATAACGAAGAGGGTGAACCGGTCAGTTTTACACAATTTGAAACGGATTTTGAGGAAGCGGAGTCCATTACGGGGGAAATCAAACGGAGTACGGATAACGGGGAGGCCGCTTACCACGACTTTGCCATTCTGTACCGCACCAATGCCCAATCCCGTCTATTCGAGGAAAAAATGATACAAAAAAATATTCCCTATAAAATTATAGGCGGTCTTAACTTCTATGCCCGGAAGGAAATCAAGGATATCCTGGCATACTTAAAAACAATAGACAATGCCCTGGATGATCTTGCTGTAAAGCGGATTATTAACGTGCCAAAGCGCGGTATCGGTCTTGCCACAGTCGATAAAGTGAATGATTATGCCCTCTCGAATGGAATTAGCTTCTATGATGCTCTCACCCGGGCACAGTTTATCCCCGGGCTGGAGCGCAGTGCAGCAAAGCTCACCCCCTTCATCAGCCTGATTGAGGGCTTAAAATCCAGAGTAAGGCAGGAGGGCTATGCCCTGGCTGAGCTAATCGATGACATTCTGGATGCGACCGGGTATTTAAGGGAGCTGGAGGCGGAAGGCAGCGAGGAAGCCGAGGATCGTATCGGCAATATCAACGAGCTTGTGAATAAGCTGGTAACCTATGAAGAGGCGGCTCTGGAGCCTCCAACCCTAAGCGGCTTTCTGGAGGAGGTTGCCCTGGTTTCAGATATCGATAACCTAAATGAATCCTCTGATTATGTGGTTCTTATGACTCTTCACAGCGCCAAGGGCCTGGAATTTCCCTATGTATACCTGTGCGGCATGGAGGAGGGTGTATTTCCCGGGTATCTGTCCATCTTTGCGGATAATCCGGCTGAGGAAATCGAGGAGGAACGGCGTCTTTGCTATGTCGGCATCACCCGGGCAAGGAAGCGTCTTTGTCTGACCGCAGCCAAGCAGCGGATGCTGCGCGGTGAAACCCAGTTTAACAGACCCTCCCGCTTTATTAATGAAATACCCCGTTTCTTATTAACTATGACTGCTCCCGCTCCCAGAAAGAAGGTCTATTCCTTTCAGGAGGACAGTATATCCGAAACCCAGACGGGAAATAAAGGTTTTTCCTCTTTTTCAGAGAATATAAATTTCGATAAACCGAACAGCTACCTTAAGTCCCAGGCTTCCTATAAACCCTTCGTCACCCCCGTAGCAAAGCAGTTTGAGGGAAAACAGATGGGCGCTTTGGATTACGGTGTCGGTGACACGGTAAAGCACATTAAATTTGGTGTCGGAATTGTGATTGATATTACAATGGGCGGCAAGGATTATGAAGTCACAGTTGATTTTCCGAATTTTGGAGTAAAAAAGCTTTTATCCACCTTTGCTAATTTACAAAGAATAGATTCTTAATCAATCATCCATAATAAATGCAGATAGATTAATACCATATTTTATAGTAATATTGCTTGTATTGTGGTATACTATTATCGATATATTATAGATAGGATGTTTAATCATCAGATAAAGGAAAGGAAGTGTTATCATGGGCAATAAAATTGAGGAGCTTTTGGATGCTGTAAAATTAGGAGAATTACTTCATAGAAAAGACCCGGATGAAAAAAGAAAACATGCTTTGATCTGTGTGCTTGCAATCATCGGTGCTGTTGCTGCTGTGGCAGCTATTGCTTATGCTGTATACAGATACATGAATCCTGATTATCTTGAGGATTTTGATGACGATTTCGATGATTATGAGGATGATACACAGGAAGAATCCGAGGACGATTCCTCTGATTCCCCGCAAGAATAATATTTCGGTTTTAAATCCGACATTTGGTCTATGACCGTATGTGGAGAATAATGGCCCCGGCTGCGGGAACAGGTTAGGTGTAAAGGAATCCTAGCCCGTTCCCGCAGCCGGGGCCATCATCTGCTCCTCCATAAAGCAATCTTCATTTTAATCTGCCGATGGACAGAGATAACTGGTAAGTGGCAAATTCACTGATGCGGTCCAAAATCCGATTTAATTCATCGTTGGAAGAGGTTTCTACTTTAAGAAAATAGCAGCAATCTGCACTGGTCCGGTAAGCCTCTGTAACCACCTCTGTAGTTTCAATCAAACGAAGAATTTTCTGATGCTCCAGCTTTTTCATATACACCTTGATCATAGCAGTGATAGTCACTCCGAGCTTTTCCATATTTACTGCGAGAGTAAAGCCTTCAATTATCCCCTCTTCCATCAGCTTATTTACACGTACACCGACCGCCTGTCCGGTCATATGTATCTTCTCACCGATTTCCTTAAAGGAAAGCCTGGAATTTTCCTTTAATATCTGAATAAGTCTGTAATCCACCTGATCCAAATTCATATTTACATCCTTCCGCATATCACAAGCCTATGCACCCATAAATAGTTTGAAAGGCACTTTCAAACTTTCTACCCCCATAATTTTAAAAATGAAAGTTTTTCATTATGAAAATAAATTCAGGAATCCTTTTCACCGTAAAATTGATTTCCTGCCTAAATCATATTATACTACTCGCAGAAAAACAATATTATTTATAAAATGATTGGAGGTAGAATATGAAGCTGCAGCATGTCAGACACGCTACATCCATACTGACCTATGCCGGTATCCAAATTCTGATTGATCCGATACTGGCGGATCAGGAGTCTTATCCTGCAATTCCCATGACACCGAACCGCAGAAGAAATCCAATCGTTGGCCTTAAAACTCCAATGGACGCAATCCTTGATACAAGGCTGCTTTTGTTAACACATACCCATTCTGACCATTTTGACAGCAGGGCAATTGAACTACTGGATAAAAAGCTTCCAGTGATCTGTCCCTGTCAGGATGAACAGAAATTGAAGGCAAACGGCTTTCTTCAAGTCCATCCGGTGACAGACACCCTGACCTATGAGAATATAACCTTTATCCGGGTAGATGCAAAGCATGGAACCGGCTGCACCGGTAAGGTCATGGGACCCGCCAGCGGTTACATCCTGAAGGCCGATACGGAACCGACTGTATATATCACCGGTGATACCGTGTATTATCCTGAGGTGAAGAAGAATATACTGAACTATCAGCCCCAGCTTCTGATTATGAATGCGGGCTCACCAAAATTCCTTTACAGTGACCGTATTGTAATGAACATTATGGATATTGAGAAAACACTTAAGGTTAATCCAAGGCTTGCTTTTGTGATCGTACATCTGGATACCTTTAATCACTGTATCGAAACCAGAGCTGATCTTCATGAGTACTTTACCAGGTCCAGGCTGGAGGAGCTTCATGTTAAGAATTTTTATATCCCCGAGGATAATGAGCTGCTTGATGAAAGCTGCTTTCCTCTGAAATGAGCATCTTAGGGAGTTGTTGTTCCTGCGGCTTTCGCAGCAAATTCCGTTGTTATGATATCCTCATAGGGCACTCTTGCCGTTAACACCCCTGCATCCTCCATAATGTCCTGCAGCAGGCGAAAGCTGTCTTCTTCGAATACCAAAGTATCCTTCCAGGTATCCCGGTCATAATACCCCTTCAGGATATCTGCCAGGTTATCAATATCGGTATCTGAAAATTGGGGTTTAATTACCTTGGCAGTTTCCTCCGGTGTATGGTTCAATACAAAGTCAAGTCCCTTTTGCAGTCCATTGGTAACCTGTCGCAGCACCTCAGGATTTCTGGTAAGATAGCTTTTTCTTACTCCCAGCACCGTATAGGGAACCTTACCGCTTTCTTCTCCCAGAGAAACAGCTATCTTACCGGTTCCGCTTAGCTCCAATGCCGTTGCATCCGGCTCAAACTCCAGCGCATAATCTCCCTTACCCAGGGTAAAAGCCTCCGCAATATCACCCGGCCCGATATTTTGCACAATATTCAAGTCCGACTTCGGATTAATCCCGTTCTTTTTCAGAATGTATTCAAATACCATCTCCGGCATGCTGTCCGCTCTTCCTCCAATAACAGTCTTTCCCAGAATATTGTCCCAGTCGAATTGACCGCTTAAATCCCTGGAAACCAGAAAGTCCCCTGCACGCTGGGTCAGCTGTGCAAAATTAACGATATAGTCCTCTGTTCCCTCCTGATAGGTGTAGATGGAAGCCTCCGGCCCCATTAAGCCCATATCACAATCTCCTGCCAGAAGGGCACTCCCGGTTTTATCCGTCCCCTGCCCCTGCGTCAGCTTGAGTTTAAGTCCTTCTTCCTCAAAATATCCCTTTTCAATTGCCACATACAGGGGCGCATAAAATATGGAATGCACCGCTTCCATTAATGTAATATCCGTCTGCCCCGCACTGCTCCCACAGCCTGCCAGCACTGTCATCAGAAGGGATACCACTGTCAATACACCGATACGTTTTTTTATCATGGAGCCTCCGCAAGAATCATTTCCTTTTCAGTATAACAGCATATTCTGCAATAGGCTCCCATATTCCGGTATCGTCTAAATATCCAATAATTCATCCTATGGAATTTCAGGTACGGCTGCCTAATCAAGCTCCTCCACGCCAAATTCCAAAACAGTGGGAGTTGCATTCGCATCCCAGTCCATCAGAAAAGTAGCCCAGCCGACACAATGGCTGTATCCGCCTTCGCCCGCCAGATATTCCTTTGCCATCAGATATTCTCTTCCGTCCCTTTCCACAATTGAAAATTTCGTATAGCCGCGGCAATTATCTCCGGCTTCTTCATCCTCCCGTATCGTTTTAACTCTTTTGTTTCCGCTGTCATCCACAGCATTTTGAGCATGAAATTCAACGGTCTGGCCCAGAGCCTCACATACTGCCTTATAGCTTCCCTCACCGGCTCCGAATAATACCTTCACCTCATAGCCGACATCGGAATATGATACAGGATCCGCCATGGAATCATCTGAAGGGAAATTCATACTAGTCAGAGTATGCCCTTTATATTTCAGGATGGACTTTTCCTCAGAGCCGTTACCTCCATTGCCGCCGGAATCCACACTGTAGATTATCTCATAATATCCATCCTGGTCCACATCGCCGGATAGCACCTGGCGCAGTCCCAGATAGAGACCTCCATCATGTTCTTTTATATATACAGGGTCATCATTCATATAGATGCATACATATGCACCGGGATAGGTTTCCGGTGTAATAATCCCATCGCGCAGCTTCAGCTGGACCAGGAGATCTCTGGTCCCGTTCCGGTCCATATCCTCATAGCTGATTCCACGGACTTCATAGGCTTCCTCTGCATTGGGAATATCCCCGGTTATTTTAGAATACCAGGTATTCTTTTCCTGCTCACTCATATCCAGCCCAGCGGTTTTATCGGTCCAGCTTGTGGCAAATGGATCCTCTACCGGGTAAGATACTTCCTTGGAATTATTGATGGCATAGATCTGATAGCCGGCGGAACCAAACCGTTCAAACCACAGCTCACCGTTGCCCATCCTGACGCCATACATATTCGTGAACAAATTGCCGGTATCAGTGGCAAGTACCGCTGCCCGGAGCTCCTCCGTTATTATTTGCTCATAGGCTTCCTGGAACTCCTCCTCATTGGAGATAAGCTTCTGTTCATCTCCAATATACACTTTTATAGGGTAATTGATCAGGGCCGCAAAACCGGCTCTGTTATCCTCCTCCAGGTATTGGATCACCAGCGCTGCAAATTCCTTGTCTCCCAGCGAACTGGTATCCACCGGCTCCTCTTCCGCCTTAGTCGGCGACGGCTCCGGACTTACTGTGGGAGTAAGCTCCGTCCCATTTACCCCGGTATCCATAACGGGGTCCGCTTCCGTCCTTGGAATGGTGAGGAAGCAAACTGCGCATATCCCTATGATAAGGATTAAGATCACACTTATGATTACCGTAGGTCTGCGAAATTTCAAAATATGCTTAATCCGGCCCTCCGTATTGGTTTCACCAAAGGATACGATAACTGCCGGCTTACTTTGCTTCATTGCAAATTGAAGCAGTGTATTGGAATATTCTTTTCTTATATTCATATCCGCATGCCTTAGAACAGCTTCGTCACAAAGCATCTCCCTATCCTGATTCATCCGGTAAACAGCCAGCCATACAAGGGGATTCCACCAGTGCAGGCATAGTGCGGCTATTTCCACGATACGAAGCTGGGGATCAAAATGTCTTATATGGCTGCGTTCATGGCTGATGATATATTCTCTTTCTGCTCCCGTAATTCCAAAGGGCAGATAGATCCGCGGGCTAATGCAGCCCATGACAAAGGGCGACTGTATCTCTTCGCATTCCCACACGGTATTCTCCATACGGACCGCTGTCGAAAGCATCCTCTTCATTCTTATGTACCGGAAAATGTATAAAGCAGCCATCCCCACAATTCCAACCAGCCATAGCAGGGAAAGGATATCTGCTACAGACCATTCTGTCCCCTTAACATTACCCGGAGCTGTGTTGGCAGAAACTGCCTTGTCGTCGATGGCCGGACTCTCTAAGACGTCTGTCTGGATTGCCGTTCCATCTCCCTCCACGCCAGGAACAGAAGAAGCTTCCTGAACGTCTCCTGTTGTAAAGGAGCTGTTCTGTCCTGTGACGGCCGTTTCTGCTTTGCCTTCCATCCGGGGCACCAGACTAAACTCGCTTTCAATAAAAACCGGGCATAACAGTCGTACCAGCACCAAGCCCCAAAGCATACAGATATATACCTTCGGCAGCCTTCTTAAAAACATTCGAAGCACCAGGACAACACAGATGAGCAGGGAGGCCTGGAGGCTCATTTGAAACAGTGTATAAAAAAAATCCATCATAGATCCGAAGCCTCCTCTATCATCTTCTTAAGCCTTTCTGCTTCTTCCCTGGTAAGCTTCCTGTCCTTAAGAAATGCCGCGAATAATTCCGGTATATTTCCCCCAAAGGTCTTTTCCAAAAACAGATTGCTTTCCTGTCTGATTATCTTTTCTTTGGCGACAAGTGCTGTCACAATCGTATTCCTGCTTTCCACCAGCTTCTTATCGGTCAGCTTCTTGATTACCGTATAGGTTGTAGATTTCTTCCAGCCCAGCCTTTCCTGGCATATTTTAACCAGCTCCGGCGAGCTGATCGGCTCTGTCTCCCATAGTATTGATAGAAACCTGTATTCACTTTCAAAAATCGTATACTGCATTCTGATATCCCCTTCCAGTCTATTGTAATCGACTAGTAACAGCCTTAGTCTATCACAATAGACTAAGGCTGTCAATCCTCCGGATAAAAAACACGAAACATATTGATACAATTCAGCCTTACAGGGAAATTGACAGTTCCTCGGGGAAAGAAATGTTTCCATATCGGAGCCGCTTTCGCTTAATTGCATTACGCAGCGGTACATAAGGCTCCAAAATACAGAGCCTAAGTACCGGCGAATGCAAATACTCCGAATGGAGAACATTTTTTCCCCGGGAACCTGTCGCCTTCCCTGCAAGGCCGAACTGTATCACCTGATTTATTTCTGCTATGCACCCGAAATTCCATGCTTTAACAGAAAATCCGTCCATAGCTTATAATAGGCTGCCTTCAGATGGACACTGTCAAAGGTGTATTTTTCGGGAATGCCACCCGATTGATCTGTGACTGCTTCATTGACATCGATATAAAAGATGGACTGATTATCAGCCAGTAATGAAATCTCGTCATTTCTATCCTTAATATTCTTATTATTGAAAATGGGGTCCTGATCAGATTTTTTCTTGGATACATCCATGATGGACTCAATAAATATAATTGCCCCCGGCTGCAGCTTTTGTATCTGATCAAGTACCTTCTTGTATTCCTCGGCAAAGGATTTCGTCGTACCCCGCCCCAATTCATTGATACCCAGCATAATATATATCTTTCCGAATTTCCGCTGCTCCAGTGCCTTATCCAGAGTAAGCTTCTTACCGCCGACGTCGGCTATTTTCTTATCAAATACATCATAGATGGTAAGTCCCACATCCGCATAATAGGTTGGTTGCGTCCATCCGGAATATTCTGATAAGCCTACCGTTCTGGAATCCCCGATAAACAAGGCATCGTCAAAATAGCTTTCCTCCACTGTTACAAACTCATAGGAATCCGGACTGTCCTTTCCTGTATCTCCGTTTTCTTCTCCCCCTTGATCCCCGGAGGAATTCTCTTCAGAAGCTGCGTCCGTACCCTTGCCCGGTTCCTTATCCCCGGAGTCTCCCGTGTTTTTCTTATCCGAGCTGCCTTTATCTGTGCCGCTCTTATCCGGATTATCTTTATCCGAAGCATTATTCTCTGCATCGTCCTTGCCTGCCGTATTATGCTCCGTGGTATTCTTATCTGCCGTACCCTGATCCGCGGCAGCATCATCTTTCGCGTTGCTGTCCTTTGATCCCTTCGCGCTATTATCTTTATCACCATGCCCGGAAGCGTTGCCCTTTGTACTGTCCCCGTCTGCCGAGGTATCCCCAGGTTTACCGTCCTTAGACTCTCCGCTGCCGGCTGCTGTGCCTGTAATGTCAGCATTGTCTGCTGTCTGCCCGTTCACAGCATCTTCTTCGCTCGCTTCATTAACTGCGTTATCACCGCCGGTAGTTACAGCTTTTTTCTGCCCCAGCATCTTCCAGGGATAAGTTCCATCCTTAATCCCCTCAAGCACAACCGTAAGCTGAGGAGCTTTTCCCAAATTGGTGCTGTACCCTGCATATACATTACTTTTTCCCATGTAGCCCAGCAGTGTCAAAAGAAGGGTACTGATTAACAATGCCAGCATAAACGTACATTTTTTTATTTTATCAAATAACTTCACTCGTAATCTCCCCATTTCCGTATCAATTAAAGATGAATTAGGTTAAGCCTGATGAAACGATTAAAACTGAAAATACAAAAACGGATTATTATTTCCAATTGCCATCTGGTAAACGGAATACCAGAAGATAACAAATAATATCACTGTCATAAGAATATGATTCTGATATTTTAAATAAAGCTTCCGCCCGTAAGGAAAGCAGAAAAAGCAGCCCACCAATATAAGCCATTTGAATTGTCCGAAATATTTAATGAAATCACTGGTGTTGACATTAATTCCGGGCACCACTCCAAACAGCCTGCCAAAATAGCTTCCTGCCGCACTTAGGCTGCCTGTCGCAAATAAGGTCCAGGTAAGCGGTATGGCCAGCAGCATATATATCCTGGCCAGGAGCTTCGACCTCTCCAGTACCGGCTTGAAATACAGCTTTTCCATCAGAATCAGAAGGAACAGCACCAACCCCCACAGGATGAAATTCCAGCCTGCCCCATGCCACAGACCGGTCAGCAGCCACACAACCAGAAGATTGAGAACAAGACGCCCTTTGCCCTTACGGTTGCCGCCCAGGGGGATGTATACATACTGTCTAAACCACATTCCCAGGGTGATATGCCATCTGCGCCAGAATTCCGTCATGGATTTTGCCATGTAGGGATGGTTAAAGTTGTCCGGCAGATGAAAGCCCAGCATCCTTCCGACTCCGATTGCCATAAGGGAATAGCCCTGAAAATCAAAGTACAGCTGCAGACTGTACCCAACGGAGCCCAGCCAGGCCAGCGGAGTAGAAATACTCTCAAAGCCGATGGTCTGTATATCATTCCAGAGAATACCCAGCCGGTTGGCTAACAGCACCTTCATTCCAAGACCTACTGTGAACAGCTTAAGACCCTTCTCGAATTTGAAGAAGCTAAATTTCCGGTCCGTCAGCTGTTCCTCCATATCCCCATAGCTTACGATGGGTCCCGATACCAGCTTGGGAAACATCGTCAGATATGCAGCAAATTGCAGTAAGGAGGAATTGTTCTTACCCTGGCTCTTATAGGCATCAACAACATAGGATACGGCCTGAAAGGTATAGAAGCTGATCCCCAGCGGAAGTCCGAGTTCCGGTAATGGGAATGCACCTCCGTCAAAGAAAGTGCCCCGTAATACATTTATATTCTCAAGTATGAAATTTATATATTTAAAGAAAACCAACATTCCAATATTATAGGATAAAGCAATTGCCAGCCATATTTTTCTTTCTGTCTTGACGCCCTCATAGCGCTTCATCATATGCACTGCGGTATAATTGATTAGGATGGAAATTAAAATTAAAAATAGATATTTCAGATCACCCCAGGCGTAGAAGCATAAGCTTCCAAGAAAAAGAACGGCATTACGAAATCTGACAGGCACAACATAATACGATATCAGAAATACAGGCAAAAAGCGAAAAATAAATTCCAAGCTACTGAAGACCACAGTTTTGTTCTCCCCCTTGTTGTAATTATATGGTCATTCCGATATCCAATCTTCCATATGAAATTTAGGCAAGACATTTGGCAAAATGTGAATATGTCAGTGCACTAACCACAATTAAAATTATATACTATTTATAGAAGAATACCATTAATTAAGCTTTAATTTGTTTTACAATTTCATTAAGAACCTTACAGAATATTTAACAAATAGGAGAAATACTTATAATTCACCCACAGAACACAAAAAGAGTTCCAAAAGGGGGCGCCTTCTGAAACTCTTTCTCTGCCATGCAGGATGCACAGCTATCTTTATTGGGGAATAAGCTTAACCGGTTTTACCGGATTTTATTATTTGTGTCCAAGTGTTACATTCAAGGTCTTTTCTACATAAACTCCGTTTTCCTTGACCTGTATCTTAAGGGCAATTTCATCGCCGGCCTTCTTATAGCTTAATACATTTTTCAGGTCCTCGACTGTCTTGATTGATATATTATCAATTCCGGTTATGATGTCTCCAGCCTCCAGACCTGCTTTCTCTGCCGGAGAGTCTGAAATCACATTGTTGATATAGATACCAACCGGCATATTATAACGATCGGCGATATCCTCTGTTACATCCTGTGCCGTGGAAGCATCAATACCAAGGTAACCCTGCTCGCCCGCAGATACTGCCTCACGGTTCATTAATTCATTAATCATCGGAATGGCGCTGGAGATCGGGATGGCATAACCCATGCCCTCGACCTCGGTGGATGCATATTTTACAGAGTTAATACCGATTACCTGACCCTCTGTATTAAGTAATGCACCGCCGCTGTTACCCGGATTAATCGCTGCATCGGTCTGGAGCAGTGTCATTGTATTACCGTCAATTTCCACCTCGCGGTTCACCGCACTGATATATCCAACTGTTACCGACTGCCCATAGCCAAGTGCATTACCAATGGCAATTGCCATGTCTCCGGCCTCCACCGTAGTGGAATCTCCAAGTGTCGCAACCTTGATTGCCTTGATCGTATCCTCGGATAAATCACTCATATCCACGGAAAGTACTGCAAGGTCCGCATTTGAATCGGAGCCCTTGATCTCGGCAACGGCTGTTGAATCATCAGCGAAGGTAATCTCTACAGCAGTTGCTCCGTCAATTACATGATTATTAGTAACAATCAACAGATTTGAATCATTTTGTCCTATGATAATACCGGAACCGCTGCTCTGTGCCTCCTGAGAATAGGTTCTTCCAAAGAAATCGCTTGCTGTGGTAGTAACTGTGGCATTGATTGCAACGATGGAGGGCATTACCTCATCTACAACATCCGATACATCTGTGACTGTATCTCCCGAAGAGCTGGTTGCCGGAACCAGCGTATCCTCATTGTCCGAATTCTGCGAAACCTCTGTTACCGCCGCGTTATTATTGCTGCCGGTGTCCACTGAATTCCCGGTAATATCCATGATGTAATAATAACCCTGGAAGGCCGCTCCTGCAATGATACCAAAGGCAAGTGCCGCTGCGGTAAGCTTAAATGCTCCAAATACTTTTCTCTTCTTCTTTACCTTTTCTTCCTTTTTTATCTGTGGGGTCGGATATACCGGATAAGGGTTGCCATAGCCCTGCCCCGAATTGCTTTGGCTGGGATTATTTCCATAATAGAAGCTTTGACCATAATTATAATTTGGTTCGGCTTGCGCCTCCTGCTGTGGATAGCTTTCCGCTGTGGCTGCTTCCTGTTCTGTATTATGTTCCGAAGCCGCTTCCTGCTCCTGAAAGCTTTCTGTGGTATTCATTTCCGGTTCTGAAGGGCCTTCAAAATAACTATCCTGGCTGAAATTATGTTCCTCCTGGGAATAATTCTGATTGTTCATGCTCCCGGTATTTTCGTTTCTCTCGTTGTTATTAAATTCATCACTCATGTGAAAACTCTCCTTTCAAAATGTACACCAGACTATTTTTATCAGATATATATCTGCTATTTCCTTTTGATAAAAACAGTTTAACAGTTAATTATGTCCACTTTGTGATTAGATTTTGAAATAATAATGAAGAACTTTACATCCAAATACCGTAATGAAGCATGTAAACCTACTGCATCGGGATATAGCAGCCGAGTATTTTCATCTCAATTGCCTCTTCTTTTATACAGTGCAGGGCATTTTTAACGGCAGGCTCATCCAGGCTTCCCTCAATATCTACAAAGAAACGGTAAGCGAAGGCCTTACCTGCAATCGGTCTTGATTCGATTTTTGTCATATTGATGTTATTATAAATGAAATGGGATAACGCATGGTACAGCGAACCGCTTTTATGTGGAAGGGCAAAGCAAATGCTGGTGCGCTGCGCTCCCTTGATAAATACCTTTTTATTCGATATGATAATAAATCTGGTCGTATTATTTGCCTCGTTATGAATGGAAGCCTGCAATAAATTGAGTCCCAGATATCCGCCTGCCCGTTCGCTGGCAATGGCAGCCTGGGAGATGTCATTTTCCTCAAGAATCAGCCTGGCACAGCCTGCCGTGCTCCCGAATTCTATCTGTTCAATCTCAGGATGCAGGTTAAGGAACTCCGAGCATTGAAGTAATCCCTGGCGGTGGGAATATACCTTTCTGATGTCAGAAAGCTGTGCTCCCGGAATCCCCCATAGATTGTGTTCAATTTTCACCAGATGCTCTCCTATGATAAAATTATCATATTCAGCTAAGAGGTCAAATATATCTGTCAGAGTACCGGTGGAGGAATTTTCAATCGGAAGCACTCCATAGGCAGCGCTGCCATCCTGTATTGCCTGCATAACCTCGCCAAAGGTCGCCATGGGAATTCCCGTTACCTCCGTCTTAAAATACTCCAGCATGGCCTGCTCGGTATAGGAGCCCTTCTCTCCAAAGAATGCCACTCTTGTGGCCGGCTCCGTAGTAATACGGTCAACCTCGGAAAGTCCCAGGCTCTCCAGACTGTCTAACAGCATATACTGAAGCCTGCGGCTCATAGACATGATCTGCTTAAATAAATCCGCAATTGCCTTCTTATTGAACTCACTATCCGTAAGTGACTTTAACATAGTCAGCTTTTCTTCTTCCCTTGCCGCGTCAAAGATGGGCTTCCCAACACTTCTTTTATAATCTGCGATATCCATTGCCAGCTTCATACGGGTTTCAAAAAGCTCGACAATTTTCTGGTCCACTTCATCTATTTTTTTTCTGCTTTCCATCAGGTCTATCATTTTCTGCTCCATTCCGCCGCCTGTTACGGCATATGTATCTTATTTAAGGTAGATCGGCAGCTCTATCCATCCCGATAAACTCCTCTTTAGCAGAGAAAAGCTGCTTATGCGTGTATATTATACTATCATACTGTGTCGGATGCAATCAAGATTATTCATTGCATATTGATTCCTGCCGATATATAATGAAAGACACAATGATACAAGGAGGTAGCCATGCTTTCATCGATAAAACGGATTTTGATTCTGCTTGCTATTGTTACCATAGGAGCACTCGCCGGAATTTACTTTTACTCTAGAGGCCGTACCTATTACAACAACGCTTCGGAGATAGGCAATACAACAGGTAATATATATAATGGGGGATTATTCTGTGAACAGGATAATACAATTTTTTTCAGCAATGACGAGGATAATGGCCGTCTCTACCGTATGAAATCGGATTGCACCGATATTAAGAAGGTATCAGAGGACAGCGCAGCATATATCAATGTAGATGAAAATTATATCTATTATGCCCGTGCTAATGATATTACCCAGTATAATTCAGATTTCTATTCTTTCTATCATAACAATGGCATCTACCGTATTAATTACAACGGCAAAAACCTGAAGGCAATCTCCAGTGATCCCGGAGCCTTCCTTATGCTGAAGGGAAATTACCTTTTCTTCCTTCGCTACAGTGTACAGAATAATTTTACTTTGACCAGATTTAAAATTGACGGTACCATGGAACGTACTCTGTCCCATAATTCCTCTGTTCCTTTCGAATACACCAACAACTATCTGTACTATACGGGGGATTCGAAAGGCAATGATATCAATTCCATGGAGCTTTCCAGCTATACGGAGCACACCTATTATAACGGGTCCTTTATTTATCCAATTTTTATGGGAAATTATCTCTATTACATCAATCCGGCGGATGAAAACAAGCTGTACCGTATGAAGAAGGACGGCTCCGATCCCGAGGTCATTGTAAATAAGCCCTGCTCAGCCTATAACATAACAAATTCCGGTAAATATCTGTATTATCAGATTAACGGTACAGAAAAGGATCGGTTAAGAAGAATAAATCTTGAGACAATGAAAACTGAGACTGTGATGAAGGGAAATTACAAGGCCATTAGCGTGACCTCCAAGTATGTCTTCTTCAAGACACCTGACAGCAGCACCACCTATCGGATCGATGCCGACGGAGCCGTTCATGTGGATGTCTTCTACACCTCACAGCAGCTTAGTCCTACGCCAAGCGTTACTGCTGGCGTTACATCAGGGGCTGCTGCCAGTGTTACCTCTGCTGTTACACCAGGCGTTACTGCAGCTGCTTCTCCCACTCCGACCGGTACTCCTTAAGCGCTCCAAGATAGGAAAGGGAACCGAAGGCCAGAATCATATCCTCCGGACGAGCCTGCTCATAGGCTGCCTTGACTGCATTCTCAATACTGTCTGCATCAATAATCCTTGCGTCAGTGTAAGCGCCCGCTTCTCTGGCCAACAGGGAAGAAGCCAAAGCCCTGCTGTTATCCGGTGTTACGGTTATTATAACACCGGCCAGCGGGGCTGTTATTTTCAGTATTTTCTCATACTCCTTATCAGCCAGAACTCCCAGGATAAATATTTTTCTTGTATCCTGATATAAATCCAGCAATACCTTCCTTAGCTGCAGCGCAGCATCCTCGTTATGGGCCCCGTCTATAATAAAATAAGGCTTTCTTGCGAGAATTTCCAGCCTTCCGCTCCATCTTGCCTGCTTAAGACCGTTTATTATGCTGCTTTCCTTCACCGCATAGCCCAATTCCCGAAGCGTCTTTACCGCCTGGATCGCTAATACGGCATTGGCTATCTGGTATTCTCCCGAAAGCTGAATTTCATATTCCTGTCCTTCATAAGAGAATTTACTTCCCTCCGGCGAAAGCCTGATATTCGAAAGCGCGGAGGCTGTACCTGATGCTGCCGCCTCTGATACGAAGATATCTCCTGCTACTTCTATCAGCTTTACTCCCCTCTCATGGCAGACCTGCCTTATTACGCCAATCACCCTAGTGTCCGTATTGCCGGTGACAACCGGTGCGCCCTTCTTAATAATCCCTGCCTTTTCCCTTGTGATTTTCTCTAAGGTATCTCCAAGGTATTGCATATGGTCCATACTGACAGAGGTTATCACGCTAAGAACCGGGTAACGGATTACATTGGTTGCATCCAGCCGGCCGCCTAGCCCCACCTCAATGACTGCAAAATCCACCTGCTCCCTGGCAAAATATAAGAATGCCATGGCAGTTTCAAGCTCAAAGGTGGTGGGATGCCCGAAGCCGTCTTTTACCATAGCCTCACAGACCGGTTTGATTGCTTCCATCGTATCTCCCACAGCCTGCTCTGCTATAGCCTCCGTACCGATCTGAATCCTCTCCCGGTAGGAAAAAACCGCAGGTGAAATATACCTGCCAACGAGGTACCCTTCTGCTGTCAGGATAGCTGCAAGCATCGCTGTGGTGGAGCCCTTGCCATTGGTACCCGCCACATGGATTATTTTTAACTTCTCCTGCGGGTTTCCCAAACGCTTCATAAGCTCGGTAATTGCCGTCAGCCCCAGCTTACTGCCGTACCTGCCGGAATTATCAATAAATTCTCGTGCCTCCCTGTATGTCATCTCTGCCTCCTGCTGCTGATCATCACTGTAAACTAATATGTGTTATTTCTCGTTAACCACCTGAAAGATAAAGAATTTCAGATAATAGGATTCATCTGCTGACCAAAGAATCGGATGGTCCGGTGCCTGTGTTCGGTATTCCACCTGCCGTATTCTTTTCTTTACATTTCTGGCGGCCTGCCCGATGGTCTCCGCAAATAAATCCGGAGTCATGAAATGGGAACAGGAGCAGGTTGCAAGATAACCGCCGTCCCTGACCAGCTTCATAGCCCTTAGGTTAATCTCCCTGTAGCCCTTGATTGCATTTTTTACTGAATTCTTCGATTTTGTAAAAGCGGGGGGATCAAGGATCACCACGTCAAAAAGCTCTCCCTTCCGCTCATATTCCGGTAACAGCTCAAATACATCCGCTGTGATGAACTTGACCCGATCGGAAAGCCCGTTCAGAGCTGCATTTTCCGTTGCCTGGGCAACACCCAGGTCTGAGGCATCAACCCCAATCACTTCCCTTGCGCCGTTTCGTCCGGCATTTAACGCAAAGGAACCGGTATGGGTAAAGCAATCCAGCACACGCGCCCCCTTGCAAAGCTTAGCAATAGCAGCCCGATTATATTTCTGATCCAGAAAGAAGCCGGTCTTTTGTCCCTCTGCCACATCTACATAGTACCTGACACCATTCTCTGATATCTCTACCTTGGTATCGAAGGGTTCTCCAAGAAAGCCTTTAACCCGTTCCATTCCTTCATTTTCACGTACCTTGGCATCACTGCGCTCATAGACGCCCCGGATGGCAATATCATCCTTTGCAAGCAGTTCCTTAAGTATTCCGATAATTTCCTGCTTAAAGCGGTCAATTCCCAGAGCCAGTGACTGCACAACAAGTACATCGGAGAATTTATCAACCACCAGTCCCGGTAGGAAATCTGCTTCCCCAAAGATGATGCGACAGCTCCCTGTATCCACAGTGGCCTTCCGATAATCCCAGGCTGCCTTTACACGCATTGTGAGAAAATCATGGTCAATCTCCTGACCCTTTACTCTCGTCATCATTCTTACGGTAATCTTTGACCTGGTATTGATAAAGCCGCAGCCCAGATAATAATCGTCAAAATCATGAACTGCTGCCAGGTCACCATTTTCAAAGGAGCCGCTTATTGTATCGATCTCATTGTCGTAAATCCAAAGTCCTCCGCTTTTTAGGGAGCGCCCTTCCCCCTTTTTTATTTTAACAACTGCTTTTTCTTTGCTCATATGACTCCATTCCTGCAGATACCGCAGTGTACTGTCCCGTTCATATTCGGCATTGTTTAGCTAAAGATGAATGAGACGGCACACCCGTATTCTTCCGCGTTTATTTTATTATGTATTTGATAGGTTCAACATAGGATTTCTCAAAAGTATAACCGGGCATATTCAAGGAGCATCATCCTGCGTGATGCTGCCTTTATTCTACCCGGTTTTTCCTGTTGTCAGGTGACTGCTAGTTACAGCAGTTTTTAAGCTGATGAGATTTTAGTCTTAGCAACTGACAGTTGTATCATTTGCTTTTGAAGACATACAATTTACTCAATATATAGTTCAAAATAATAACGATCACTGCTAAAAAGGCTTTCACAACCAGATTGTTATATCCGCAAATCTTAACAAATATGAGGATACCCATTTCTTCAACAATCAAGGTAAGGATTCTGGCTCCGAAGAATTTTGTTACTTTGACTGCTTCCCCCCTCGTATTGTTCTTTTGCTGAAGAAATACCAGCTTATCATTTACAATATAGGCAAAAGCTACCGCCAGTACCCATGCGATTGCATTTGCTATCAAATCCTCAATCCCAAGGATATTGCAAAGGATATGGAAGCTGATATAATTTACCAGGGTGGTAAGCACACCTGCGATTCCATAGCTGATGAATTCTCTGCTGAAAACTATATGGAAGGCTCTTTTCACTAAATCCTTCAAACGATCTTTCATGTGTCCTCCAATGCTGCCGTTATTTTACAACTAATCCAATTGGAATAAGCTCCGTCTTTTTAAAGTTACTGACGCCTGTGCCTTTAAACTATCATCGACAGCGGCTGTTATAACAACTTCTTTGCTGCTTACGCCACTTAAGATATTAACCGGAAGCTCGATATAATAGCTGCCAGCCACAACCTGATAAGCGTTCAGGCTGTAATCCGGTAAAGACGAATCCCTGTTATAAACTTTATTGTCTACCACGGATATTGCATTTCCGGATGAATCCGTCACAGTAATTCTGACCTTCGTTGGATCTGAAATATTGGAAATCGCAAACTCCAGCCTTACGGGATCACGGTCCGCTAAAGCATCGCTCTCTTCTTCCCTGCTTCCTTCGTCACCGCTGTCTAAGCTGTTATAATCAATCGTAGCGTAATCAATATCAACATACATGTATTGCCTTGTATTGTCAAGCCCCTGAATCGTAATCAGATTACTATTTTCTAATGTTATAACCGGTAATTCTCCATTATATACTATAGTTGTTGTTAAAGTATCCTCAGAATTAACTGTATTTCGATTTTTTGCACTTAACGTCAGGGTATGGGTTCCTGCCAGTGCATCCACCGGAACATAAAGCATATAGGTCATATTAACCAAATCGGTGTAATCCGTAACCAAAACAGGACCAAAGTCAGTGGATTTATAAAGCTTCCAACCGCTTGTGGCAGCCTCGGAAGCATCCCACAGAATGGAAAGCTCCATCTTGGAGGAGCTGTTGGAAATGGTAAAGGTTACAGGAATCTCTGTCCGGTCTCCGATGAGTGCTTTCGTAAGCTCAACTGTATCATCTTCCGGCTCTTGTCCTGCGACATCATCGATCTCGATTTCCGGAGCCTTCATCACAGCATGTCCCGTGTAACGGTAGGCTGCTGTAATCGTATTGATAAAGAGCTTGATTTCCATATCATTTCCAGCACTGTCATGCTGCGCATCAAGTACAATTCCGGAATAATACACATTTCCCCGGTTAACAAGATAATAGTTATTTCTTACATCCTCCGGTGATGAGCTGTACATACCGCTATAGGTACTCACCGTATAGGTAGCCGACGGAGTTTTGGCCCGAACAGTGGGGCTTGCCGTATCCGACAGGCAAAACCACCCGATGAGAGGCTCCGCATCTGTCAGGCTATAGGCCTTTAAGGCATCCTCCGAATACATATTGTTCCTTATGATCGCCGCACTGTCAATCTTATAAGGATATTCCGCCACTACTCCTTCATTGGCTTTTGTGATCCAGCCGGTGGTATAGGTTGAATCTGAATTCATCGCCGAGGCAAACCCGCTGCTCGTAAAATTAAAAATATAATAGGGATTCAGGTTTGTCGCTTTGGCAATCCGGCAAAGCTTTGCATAGGTTTTTTGATTCACTTCAAATAACGGAGTACTTAAATAATTGCCCTGATTCTCACTGGTAATTGAGCCCTTGGTAAAAATAACGCTCTTGCCCCCTGATATTGCTGCTTTAATATTCGTCAGAGCTCCATTCGAGTTATTTATGACATCAGTCTGATTATCGATAATCAAAAGCTGATAATCCGCCAGATGGTTGGTCGGAGGATTGGAAGGATCATACGGGTTCTCCGCATACAATCCCAGAAATTCCTCCACTGTCATCGTATGAAATACTAAATCGTAGTCCACCAGCTTCCCATCGGTACGGTACCCCGAAATCTGTGTTGTTCCAAGGCCTCCCCATTTGCGTATCAGGCTGTTTACATTCTCTGGTTTTACCGCTTCCTCCAGAGAATATGCTGTAGAATCTGAGGTAGTGTTGTCCATAATCTGCAGGATGTTTATGGTCTGACGATCCGTATTGGACACATACCCTGTAATCTCACTTCGTACCGGTGTATCATGAAAGCCTCCCGCTGCATCAACGGACTGGCGTATTACCTCCACCTTCCACTGATGGGCACCGTTATAGCCCGACATATCATAGGTATATTGATGCCTGGTAGAATAGCTTTCATGGAAGCCGATATTGGAAACTCCATTCCTTAAGTTTACATTCATCAATTCGCCGGAGGAGAAGATACCGTCATTATTATAGTCCATATACAGGTATGCACTGTAATAAAGGCTTTCATCCTCCTGCCGCTTGTTGGGCAATACTGCAAAGGTTATCACAAACTCGCCCCGGTCATTCAAATAAAAATAATTTGTTTCCGCATCGCTTTGTATTACCGGCTCTATTATCTGAATCTGCGGCCGCTCAATATTCAGCCGCGTTTTCAGAGCTGTCATCTTATCTCCGTTCGGCTGGAAAATACTGCTACCATTATAAAAACTCTCATAGTTAAAAATATTATTCTTATAGGAAGAACCTGTTCTGGTCACATCCTGAATAAAGCTGTACAGCTTTGTATTATTTTTCACAGAGGAACTCAGCTGATATATTTCCTTCTCCATAACAACCGGATATCCCGCCTCCAGGAAATTATACAATTCCCCGATTTTTTGCTCTGTGAAATCACTGCCGGTATAGGTTCTGGTATCGCTCGCCGTGATTTTATCACCGGAATGATATACACTTTGACCCAGGCTCTCATCATTATACACCAGGGTTGAACCCGATTTATTATACCTTCCGGAAGCCCCGCCGATATAGATCATATCGTAATGGGTATTAATGTCCTGTATATTTTCATTGAATTGCGCGCTGGTCATGTTGGTAATCTTTATATTATAACCAACAAATATTCGATTGATATTAGCCTCTGACGCTGCAAAATCCGCAGTTGGCTCAATATTGAGCACGCTGTAATAGGAGCGTAAATTAGTCCCTCCGCCTCCGTCATCCACTGTTCCCGAAGAGTCTTCCTCCGTTCCGTTGCCATATCCGGTACCGCTGTCCGTAGAAACCACAAGATAGTTGAACAGCTTAAGCGAGCTGACAGAGGAGGTATCCACTCCAATCGACGCCAGATAGCTCTTTGCCGCATCCAGAGCATCCTGGGGCATGCTATAGGCGGGCTGAATGAATTTCTCTGTAAATATGTCAGTGCCATTGAAAACCAGAACGTTGGAGGTCATATCAGTGGTCTGGCTGGATATATTATAATTCGGGATATACTGTGCTATTATGCTTTTACGGTTCCACCAATCCGTCCAGTTGACCAGCGTTCCGTCATAATCCAGATAATAAGGGCAGAAGGTATTGCCGTTCCAGAAGGTAGCTTCCACACTGGTAGCTGACGCGCTGCTGCCGGGACGTACAAAGCTTCCCGTAGTTCCCGTCGAATTACGGCTCGCAGCTCCTGAGCTGACTGTAGTAATGTGAAGAGGGGCCGTGGGACTTAAGAACAGCTTATAGAATTCTGCAGCATCCCTCTGATAAACCATAATATACAGCTTGGCCACATTACATACTGTGGCATTGGAACCGTTTTCCGTAAAGCTCACTGTTACAAAATCACGATAATCCTGGTATCCGCTGGCACCGTTGATTGCATCCTGGAAAAGTCTGTAGTCAAATACCACTCCCGCCCGGTAGCCGCCCAGGCTTCCATCCGATTTTACCCCGGCAATCCGATTAAAGGCAAGCATGGTGCTGGTCCAGCTTAAATCATTTACACCAAAGCTTAACAGATCATGTGCCTGAAGATAGCCGTATTTTTGTGACGAGCTTAAGGCCAGCCCTTCATAGCTATAGGACTCATAGAGTGTAATATAGCTGTAATTATGGTTATAGTTTGCATTAATATAGAACAGGTTCGCTTCCTTTAGATAATGCTGATACTGGGAAGTATTCAGCTGTGCAGGGGTAAGCGTTACAACCTCAACGTCCATCTGATCACATTGGGCGTCGCTCAGTCCCAGAACCAGACGTTTAAACCATTCATTATTTACCAAAGTAACTCCGAAGCTGTATTGCTTCATTACTATTACTTTCTGATTCCGAATCCAGATTTTCTCCGATTGTGTACCTGCTGTCCCTTCCACGGTAAAGTTTTCCCGACTTACCGCACCGCTGTCCTCTACCCAGTTGTAGGCACAGTTACTATGGTCGTACTCGCTATAGGTAAAGGTTGTAGCCGCTGTATTTCTGGTATAGTTGCCACCGGTCTTCTCCACATAGGTCAGAGTCCAGGAATACTCTCCTGAGCAGTCATCGACGATCTCATAGTCGTTTGTCATATAATAACTGTTTGAGCCCCCATAAGAGCGCTTGAACAGGACATCATATTCTCCCCTTCCCTTGTTCAGCTCAAAGGCCGCCTTATCCGCATTATAATCATAATCTCCCGTATGATCTGAGACTCTTATCACACTGACAGGCTGATAGGTATTGCTTGTACTGTAAAGAGAAGCTCCCGTTGACGTTCCGTATGCGAAGTAAGCATTAACATTCTTGTAATTGGTCTGATTCCAACTGCCTGTATAAATATCAGTATTCTCCGAGTCAAGCTTCGCCATATAATTGCCCGTGCCGTCGGCAACCTGGGTATATGCTGTCTGATGCGTCTTCTTCTGATAATATCCGTTGCCATAGCCCACATATTTAAAATATCCGCCCTGGGATGCGTAGGTTTTGATCGGAACCCAGCCGCTGTCCTGATTGCCTGATGAGGGCAAATCCTTAACCTTATATGCCTGATAGGAGGAGATGGCACCCCCCAGGAAGGACAGCATTCCGGCAGCATTGGAGCTGCTCGTGAATAAGGCTTCATCAATCGGTTCCTGTCCCCCGACCAGATATCCCATTTCCCCAAGCGCCTTATAAGGTACAATCTCCAGGATAAGATATTTATTACCGGAAGTAGAAGTGCCCGCACCTGGAGTGGGGGTAACCGTAATTTCGGTATAATCCGCCTCATCCGCGCTAATTCTGTCCATAAAGTAAGGAACCGCCAATATAATCACCGGTATGATGATAAATAATAATCTTTTCAATATCTTCTTCATCTATGTATGGCCTCCTCTGCTCTATTCGAACAAACGCTTTTGCTTCATTCCCCGTGTGTTACCGTTCCCGCCGCCGCAAAAAGCAGCAGCGCCGCGCCGTATCGTGACACTAGGTTGGACGCGGTACCGGTGTGGGTGTCGGTGTCACGTAGTTTCTAAGCTCCACCCTGCTTTCAAGCTTATAGATATCCTGCCCATCTATCTGCAGCTCTAAAACAATCTCGCGCAAGGCCCCATCCTCCGGTATTATGGAAAATTCCTTTACATATTCCGCAAGCAGATTCTCCTGCTCAGTGAAGGCTACCGTTTCATAATTATCACTGCTGCCAAGCTCCACCAGATACAGCCTGTTGCCTCCCCTGTCAAAGATCACAGCCAAGCCATAATCGGCAACATTCGCTATATAATATCTATCCGGATCTGTCACAGACTCCGTAACCATACTTGCCTCCATAAGAAGACCTGTCAACTGATTCATCGTTGTCTGTGCCTCCATTTGAAGATTGACCTCATTATTCGTTTTTCGAAATACCCTAAGCGCTCCGCTGATAAAGGCTATGATCATCATTACTACAATGACCGAAATAGCCATTGCAAGGATAAGCTCCAATAAGGTCATTCCACTATTCTTCAAATCTTTTCGCAAAGCTCCACCTCAGTCCTCCATATAATGCTTTCCTGTCGCAGTCACCAGCAGAATTGTATCCGTATGCCCTCCCGCATTGATCGTAACACTTTTCACTTCTTCCGTCAGGAGCAGATCATGGGTCATAGAATCATAGGTCATAATAGCTCCGGTTGCTTTATTATAGCTTAGCATCAGCTTAACAGAAGCTTCCACCTGGTATTCCCGCTCCCCTGCTCCTGTGCTGGTGGTGTACTTTATGCTCCCATTCTTCAGCTTCAAATTCTCCACCTTCACATCATGCTCCGTAATGATACCGGTAACGCTATCCTTCTCCTCGTAATAAATTCTGGCAATAAAGGAATCCGCATTCTGCTCTATTGTCATATAATAAGCCTTATCCTTACTCATATTCAGGATACGTGTGTAATCCAGCGAAGCACCGATTCGCTTTGCCGCATTGCCGGTATTCCCGGAATCCAGAAGTCTTAGCCCAAGGAATGCACCTCCTGACAGAATACCGATCATCAGCATCACTACAATCAATTCAATTAATGTAACACCCTGATTATCCTTCACCTGGTCCATTTCCTTCCTGTCCTGAATTAGGATCTATTCCCGCCGGCAAAATCTATCCTAGTAATTTCTCCAATTCTCACTGGTTACAAGATTTTTAATATTTACCTGGTCATATGCCCCGCTACCGGAAAGCTGAACCTGCGACGATGGATCGGCAAAGATTTCCCAAAGCAAATCTGCTTCCTTCGAAAATGCATCCTTTAAGAAATCTTCGGCGTCTATATTATCGATATTGCAGCCTTTGCCGAGAATAATATCACCGGTTGCAATCAGTCTGCCCTTAACAGCCGCACCGGCTCCAACCGTAATATTGCCATGAGTTCCTGCCGCAACAATCATACCCTTAATCCTGGCATCCCCGCCAATACTAACCTCACCTGAGGTTATTAAAATCCCCTGAAAACTCCCGTGATCGGCAATACTTACATTCTCCTGTGTAACTATAAGGTATTTATTTCCCGCGACCGGCCCGGAAGACAGATAATCGGCATAGGAGGAATAGAAAATAAAGCCCGATCCTCTTGTTACACCGGAAGAAGCACCGTAATCAGCAATTACCTTATTCATACCGCTCTTCTTTATTGTTGGCACAATGGCCGGGTCAGCAGCTTCATAGCTTGCAGCTAAAGAAGTCTTCTTCGGATAAAGGTAATGAGTCATATTAAAGTACAAACCGGAAAGCTCAGCAACTGTTTTATCCTCAAGCACAGTTCCTGAATATATGGAACTAACTCCTGTATCAAGAACGATGCCGGAGGTGCCAGGTGCCCCGGAGGTAAATTTCATTGCCAAAATCGCACTGTCTAGCAGCGCATCCGTCCCGTATTTTGTATCGTCACTGTTGCTTAAGCCCGTCTTACAGCTTACTGTCTTTGGAGAGGTACCGTCGTCCGACACATAGGACATCAAATTCCCCGCACTGTAGCTGTCGGGATCGGAGGGTAAGCTGACTTCACCGATGGAAAAGGCATCCAGAAGCTGAAGCGCTGATGGATATTCTCTCATATAATCCGTCAGATACCGGTCCGCCGCCTTACCGCTGGCAAAATTCAAAAAATAATAGTACAAAGAACCTCTTTCTCCGAGAGTGGTCTGCTTTGTAATCATCCGATAAGGGTCATGTGAATCCAGATAGGAAGCACCCCCTGTAATTCCAAGGAACTCATTGAGATCAATATTCGTTATCTCAACCTCCTTTTGCTTTGTGGCCTCTCCTGCATATAAATCATCAAAGGTAATCGGATTATGCTTTGCTTCCTCAATCGTTCCGCCTGCTGCCGTCTGCTTTAGCATAATATAGGCTCCCGGCACAAGATAAGCACGCTGGTTGCTTTTGAAGGAAAGGGATTCTCCTGTCATCACCTCATAGATTGCCTTATTAACACTGTTTTCTATCGATATATGCGCTCTGCCCGCCAATAAAAGAGAGGATAAATCCTTTAGTATCAGCGAGGACCCTGCACCGTTAATGATCATCGCACTCCCCTGTGACGTACGCTTTCCGGTAATATCAGCCCCATTGGAGTATCCGATATAGGCACCCTTAAGCGTAACCGAGCTGTTGCGCCCTTCCAGAGTAAGATCATCCTTAATCAGACAGATTGCATTTACATTAAGTACTGTGGCGCCGGCTGTAGCAGCATAGTTAGTAGCATCGGTAATCAGGCTGTCCGCCCAGATAAACGGTCTTTCGGAGTCATCTCCCATGGTAAGCCCCGCCGAATCCTCAACCCGGATGCTGCCCCTTGTCGTGATCGTACCGCTTCCTGTAAACGCAACGGTATGGGTATCTCCATCGGCAGTATTGGTATCCCTGACAATAATACCGTCCGCTCCGTCCGTATCATCCGCATTACCGGCATAGATACTGCCGTTGACCAGACTGTCTTCTCCTTCATTCTCTGAAAGAATATCATCATCCGCCGCCAAAGCATAGCCCTCATAGGGCTGCTCCATTCCATAGACCACTGTGCTTTCACCCTCCGTAAGTGTAAAGGAAGGAATCGTAATCCGAAGATCTGTCGTAATCGAGGTCTCATAATTCTGTGCTCCCAGATAGGTAATTCGGACATTCTTAATTAACAGATAGAAGTTTGCGGACTCATCCCTCTCCAGAGGCTGGCCATCCAGGAGGGTAATACTGTATCCGTCCGGGTCCGTCAAGCAGCTCAGCAATATTTCCTCCAGCTTATCTTTAAATTCCTTATAATCATCGTCAGTTACATCACGCAGAGTTAAGGGGTCCAGCTTATTTAACAGCCGCCCTATAACCTCTTTCCTTATCGTGGTATTCCTTTCCTCCTCCGAAAGTATACTGTAGTTCACATATCTTTTCAGCACCAGTTCATATTCCTCCTGGATTGCTGACGCTGTCATTTCCTCCAGTCCTGCCTTAATTTCATCCAAAGCCTTCTCACAGAGATAGAAGTTACTCTTACTGCTGTTTTGTACTGACTTCATCTGATAATTCACCATAGATACCGACAGCATCAGGGAACCCAGTATTCCAAGAAAGGCAAGGCAGATGATTACCATAATCAGGGTGGAACCCTTTTGATTTCGCTTATCAAGCAATTTTTCCATTCTGATTCCCCTTTCCTTTCTATTTATCCCTGTTGGAGTCCAATGTATAGAGCAGGTTATCGGATTCATACTTATCCTCCAGGGCATCAGAATACCGAAAAACCTGAACGGTTACAGAATAAATCCGGTTCCCGGCGGACGACTCCACCAGTTCTTCATTAATACCGGGAGATGCTGACAGAGTGCCATTCACATACTCCAATATACTGTCCTGATCCAGATTGCTGTAAATATTAAGATTGTCAGTACCGGTATAGTACTTTTCTATGGTTATGGCCGGATCATAAATCAGGTCCGTCTCAACAAATTCCTCACACTTGTCTGTCTTAAGCGGCACATAGATCATATTCGTATGCCCTGCATCATCCGTAACCTCTGTTATATCAACACGGGCTGTCGTTCCCTTCGTCAGGCGGACCAGATAAAGATTAACCGTACGGCCTGTATTATTGGTTAAATCAATAATATCCCGATATGTTCCGCTGGGGGAATAGTAATAGTCAAGATGATACTGCTGAAATATGGAGGGCTGATAATAAAAATATACATTATTAATCAGAGTAGAATATTCCCTTTCTGTCACCACCTCATAGGTATCCTCTAGAGCTACTCCCTGCCATGCGCAGTAATAAGTGACCGTATAGCTGATTTTTGTCTTATCGGTCCCCAGAGAATTTATCTCAAGCCTTGTCGTCCTCGTAATCCAACGAAGCAGATTACCGGTTTTACAGTATTCCGGATTGGAATATGCAGAAATGGAAGAAGTCAAACGGTCCGGTATCGGATTGGGATATGGGACCGGAGTTATTCCATTCCTGACAGCCTCCTCATAGGCGGCCTGATACTGCGCATCATAATAGGACTTATACTGCGCATCTGCATAGGCATCCGCCTTGTCCAGGAAATAATTTACAACAACCCGGTCCAGGTTCTCATAATCCGGGGTAAAGCCTCCGCCCGCCAAGGGTGTGGGGGTCGGCGACAGCACGGCCTGATATAAGCTCTTCCGGCCTCCGGCTGTCGTTACAGGCAGCTTTGTCGCGGCATCCCTCCAGAGCTCGGAGAAAAACATTCCATTTACCAAATCATCCATCACAGAGATATCCGGCATCTCAAAATTATTCATTTGAACAGTTGCGCCGGGTGAGGGGGAAAGCTTATAGACAGAATTTGCATCAATACTTACAAGCACATCATATTTCTTGCTGCCGCTCCCGGACTCAACCAGACCAAACCAGAATTTATCATTATTAATATCAGCTTCCCTATTATATACATGTGCTTCATATGCTCCGCCTGTTCCTGGCAGCAAACCGAAACGCTTAGCACTGTCGGTCCATATGCCCCCGTAGTTTCCAAGAATTTGCGCCAGCTCTCCCGACTTTATATCTTCAAGCACATTGGAGGCAACATCACTGTAATCCTGTAATTTCTCCGCTCCCTCATTGATTTTGGCAGATCTTATGAAATTATTCATCAGGGGAACCATGATAAGCAGTAATATTACTATGCTTATCAGCAATTCCAGCAAAGAAAAGCCCCGGTTATCCGTTTTTCTATGTTTTCTTAACGATTGAAATAATTTGCTTCCCGTACCATCAACCGCCTTTCCGTTCAGGGTTTACGTGTGGATTATTGCTCTTTTGCCGGCCCTTACTCCTTCGTTCCGAACAAATTATCCGTTCCTATACTGATATCCCCCGTATCCGGCAGCTCATATGTCTTTCCGGAACCGGCAAGAATATAGCGGTTTATCATCATGCTCCCCCGAAGTTCCCCTGTTGAATTATCATAGCTTAAGGAAACATCGGATAAGGAAGTTCTCTCAGGGTATGTATTAATATAATCTACCAGCTTTAGAAACTCTTCCTCCGTAGTCAGAAAATCTATACTGATGGGGCTAACCAATACTGTCATGTATTGACCGGTACCTTCCGCTCCCTCTGCAGTACTGTCGTCCGTCACATCGGTACCGTTATCCGGCAAGGCTGCAGCATCTGCGGCTGTAATCCCTGTAACCGCATCCATTCCGTCGGTGCTCCGAATTGGCAATATCGTCGTATAGAAGGAGATATTATCCTGAAAATTTACCGACGGTATCTCCATTCCAAGCTCCTGTTCCATATCTGCGATAAAGATAAGGTTGTCCACCTTAGTAAGTCTGACAGGAAACTCATCTATTATTGTATTGATACTGAGGTTTATCTCCTGCGTCTCCTGTGTCAGAGTATCCTCCTGTGCCAAATCCCCTTCCCTCTGTGCCATCTGCTGCTTAAGCTCCTGCGTCCGGGTTGCATAATCCTCCGACAGTCCTTCATACTTTACATAGATAAACTGATATGCCGATACAAATATAACTACAATAACCAGACAAAGCAACAGCCGTTTCTGGCTGATCGTTAATTTTTTCTTCATAACTACACCCTTCCGCATATCACAAGTCCGCTTGTGATATGCACCAATAAATAGTTTGAAAGGTACTTTCAAACTTCCTCCCGTTCACACCTTCCATGAATTGAAGCTTGTTCAGCACAATCTTGATATAATACCGTGTTAGCCTATTGATAGGTGCAGGAAACTGTCAGGCTGATCTGTCCATCCTCGCTGATCACCAAATTGGAATCCTGTACATCAGTAAACAATTCTATGGTTTTAAGCTGTGTCAAAAGCTTGGCCACCAGAACATTGGCATCATATTTGTTATCTGACAGAATTATGTTCATAATAATTCCGGTATCTTCAAATTGAATACTCTGGATGGAGGAATTCGTCAGCATATTCTTCTTTAATTCCGATAAAACCTCCGCAATCCTCTCATTATCGTGGGTGGATGCCTCAAGCTTTTGCAGGTCGCTAAGCTGCGCCGATGCATTCTCATGTTCTTCCTTGATGCCGCTGGCCACGGGCATCTGCGCCAATTGCTCTGCGGCTGCCTCATAGCTGGATTTTGCCGAAAGATAATCCGTATAGGAACAATAGCATAACACTCCTGAGCCGCCGATACTGAGCAATATCAGAAATGCAGCGGCAATAATCGCCTGAATTCTTTGTCTGCGCTCAACTAATTCCGTCGGGACAAAATTGACCGGCTTGATTACCGCACCAACACAGGGCATGAATTCACTTGGATTTAACCGGTAATCCTTTGCTTTCTTGGAAGCGCTTACGGAATTCAGCTTTTCCAGCTTCTTATTATAGATTCCGATACGTTCCGAGAATATCTCTTCTATCCCCTGAACTCTGCTTCCGAAGCCGGATAGATAAATTGTTCTATATGTAACATTCTTATTATTGTTTTTATAATAATCCAGCATACGGGAGACACTGTTCACCAGAAATATCAGAGCCTCCACAACATTACGCTTTGCCTGGTATTCCTCATCCGGCAGGCTCGCTGCTTCTCCTGGCATGTTTTCCTCAAGTGCGGCCGCAGCCTCCAAAAGAGCCGGAGCAGCCTCCGTAAGGAATGGAGGCGGATTTATCTGAGGAGCCTTCGGTTCCTTCCAGGCTAGAAGGTTTCTATTACTTAGAAGCTCCATTGCCTCCTTCGCATTATATACACCAAAGCATCTCTGCTCCAGTACTGTCTCAATCAGAGAGGAAATGCCATATCCGACCGTACGTTGAAGCACCATTACATTATCCCGCAGAATGCTGATCACCGTATCCTGTTCATTCAGCTGTATGAATACATTGGTACCCTCATTTGCCTGACGCTTAAGCATCTGATAGCTGCTGTTGCCGCTGTAATCGATGGAGATCAGTTCAAGCCCCATGATATCGGCAAAATTATAATAATTTTTTACCAGATTCGAGGGGACTGCATAAACCGAAAGCCGAATATGCTTCTTGTCCTGGCTCTTCTCCTTCTTCTCCCTATGATCAGGAGCAGTAACCGAGGCTTGCGAAATCTGACCTTCCTCCTCGGAAAACTTCAGCCTGGTGACAGGGATCGTATTCAGTTCCCCTGAATTCTTTTGCTTGTTTTTTTTGGCAAGCTTTTTCTCACGCTTGGTCTGTTCCCTGGCCTGTCTGGCCTCAAGCTCGGCCTGCTGTTTGGCCTGTTCTCTTTCCTTCCGGTCAGAGGTCTTTTTCTCAAGTATGATGTAGGAAAGAATATAATCCTTGATATCCACAGGAAAATACTCGGAGGCCCCGGTTTTAATAATATCAAAAATCCGGCTTTCCTTTACCAACGGGATAATAACCTCACGATTCGCAATCTTACTGGAGGATACGGAAAATATAACCCGCCTGGCTTTCATCTGTGCCTGCTTTAGCTGCGAGCGCAGATGTACGGCAAAGGCTCCCTTATCCTTGATATAACCATCCTCAATCATATTCTCAGGAGTCGGAAAGGTTATGCTTTTATACACACGGATACCTTTATTCTTATAATTCTTTTTGTAGGTAACTTCACATACCTTTGTTATTTCTGTGCCTATTACGACACTCAATACTGTTTTTGCCATAGAAACCCTCCCAGGTTATAATATACTCCCAAGATACCAGTCAATCATCTTGTCCCCTATTAAAACGGCAGTCAGAATTCCTGCGGCCAGATACGGTCCGAAGGCAAGAACCCTGCTTTGCTTGAAAAGTATCATCCTTATCGGATGTATGACAGAGCCGTAAATACATCCAAGAAAAAATGCAAGAAGAATGAGCTTCCAGCCAACCAGCAGCCCTGCAGCCGCCATCAGCTTAATATCTCCTCCGCCCATTCCTTTTCCCCTGCTTATAAGGCAAATCAAATATAAAAACACGCTGACCGCAAAAAGGCCGATCAGATAAATATAGTAATGACGGTAGTCCAAAGCCAGCCGCACTACCCCCATTGCAAATATAAATA
Source organism: Bacillota bacterium (assembly GCA_023407175.1). The sequence continues at coordinate 196,591 of JAEYMU010000035.1, read as the reverse complement.
TGTTAATACCAAAAGGTATTGTATTCGTTCTTAAGTCAATTACACTAAGCACCAGCAGTGCCGATACCGCGAGGCAGTAAACCACACTGACCGCGTTAAATCCGTTACAGTAAAAAACAAGCACATAGAAAATGCCGTTCAGTGCTTCGATGATGGGATATTGTATTGATAATTTTGCTTTACATTTTCTGCAGCGGCCTCTTAGTATGAGGTAGCTGAAAATCGGTATCAAATCATACCATTTAATCCGTGTATTACAGGAGTCACAATGGGATCTTCCCGTAACAATGCTTTCCCCCGCCGGAATTCGAAGGATGCAGACATTGAGAAAGCTGCCGATCACAATTCCGTAGAGGAAGATGATTATGTATAGGATTGTATTGGGGGACATTGGTAGCCTTTCTACTATTTAATCACTCACCGCAACCCAACTAGATATTGTCGGGTTGCGGTTCAATAAATTTATTAATCTGAAACTGAATAATCTGTTCCACTTAAAAACGTTGTTCCACTATAATCTAATGTTACTGTTACAACATTTGATGAACTCACTGAAATAATAATTGTACTACTTGTTGTTGCAAGATTTGATTTTAACTTAAATGGACCTACCGTATTTTGTATTTCTTTAATAAAGGCATTTCCTGAATCAGTGGTTGCGATACTCCATGTTTTTCCATCAGATGTACTATAGAAAATATCCGCCGGGGTCGAAGCAGAGTTTTGTTTTTCTAAATTTAAAATATATGGATATCCACCTGTGGTGTCAGTTGCTATTGATAGATATGCACTATTAAGTGTCTCATCTGCTAAACTTAATTTTGTTATTTCATAAATAGTATTAACCACCTGTTGATCGCTTGCCTTTCTTGCCTTTTCCACATACTGCGTCAGTTTCGGTGCCAATGTTACTGCCAAAATAGCCATAATCGCTATTACTACAATTAACTCCACCAGTGAAAAGCCCTTGTCATTCATTCTTTTGTTTTTCATTTTACTACTCCTCTTCATTTTAATATTGGTATATTTTGTTTCTTTATCTTCAAAACGGTTTTTGGCTAGCCTATTCCTGCCCCTATCCGTTATAAACCGTTTCGATTCGTATTCAGGGATACTTTATTATCCCAGCGTATCCAGCTGGTCATACATTGCAAACATCGGCTGCATGATTGACATAACCAAAAGTCCTACTACCAGTGCAAGTACTATGATAATGAGGGGTTCCATCGCAGCAGTCAGGGACTGGGAGCCGATTTCTACCTCTTCATCGTAATAGTCCGCTATTTTAATCAGCATCTGCTCCAGATTGCCGGTTTCCTCTCCAATCTTGGTCATATGGCAGACCATCGGGGGGAAAAGCTTCGAGGCAGTCAGCGGTACGGAAAGAGGAACTCCTCTGGCAACCTCTTCCTTGGCATCATATAATATCTGCTTTATCACCAGGTTGTCCATGGTTCTTGCCGTGATTTCAATAGCATCAATCAGGGTAATGCCAGCCGCAAGCAAAGTGCTTAAGGTTCTTGAAAACCGGGCACAGGAGCTTTTAATCAGCAGCTTGCCAAACAGCGGCATTCGCAGGGCAAGCTTGGCCATTATGACCTTTCCCTTCTGTGAATTACGAAAGGCTGTTAGGATTGCTGCAAGCAGCAAGACTACACCCACTATGATATACCACCGCTTTACTACAAAATCACTCATAGCCATAACAGCGAGAGTGACCGCCGGCATCTTCATATCCATATCATCGAACATGTTCATGAAAGAGGGTATGACAAAGACCAGCATCAGTATAACAACTGCAAGGGCAACAACGCCCACCACAATCGGATAAATCATCGCCTTTTTTACCATGGCTTTCACCTTGGCTTCCTTCTCAAAGTGAATTGCCATACGGTCTAAGGAAATCTCCAGGCTGCCCGAAGCTTCCCCCGCCTCCACCATATTAATCAGGATGGGGGGAAAGGTTTTTCCCTGGTTACGCATTGCGTCTGCCAGCCTTTCACCCTTCTCAACCAGGATTTTTGTTTCCTTCAGTCCCTTTTTCAGCACTTTATTCTCAGTCTGTTCCACCAGCATCTCCAGCGCCTTAATGATCGGAACTCCAGCCCCTATGATACTGACGAACTGTCTTGCAAAAACGCTGTAATCCCTTGCCTTGATCGGCTTTGTTATGGAAAGGTTAATGTCCCTGTTGAATATATTCTGTTCCTTAATGGATATCGGATACAGGCCCTCTGCCTTCAGCAGCTGGAATACACGCTCTTCATTCGGCGCCTCCATCTTACCCTTACGTTCCCTGCCCCGGATATCGGCAGCAACATAATTATACCCGGCCAAATCATCACTTCCTTATCCCTTATTACCATGAATCAGCTTCACAGCTTCGTAATTTGATGTTTCCTTTGTATCTGACGCTTTCATCATCTGATATCAGAAAAACTTGCGTTCCATCGAGGCCGCGTCCTGCGCAAAGGCAATTGCCTGCTCCGAACTGATTTTCCCCTGAAAATACAGGTTGAAAATGGCATCGTCCATAGTCTGCATTCCCAGGCTCTTATTTGTCTGAATAAACGAAGTCAGCTGATGAGATTTCCCTTCCCTGATCAGATTACGGATTGCCGGTGTGGAGTGCATAATTTCAAAGGCCGCGACTCTTCCGCTCCCCTCCTGAACCGGTATCAGCTGTTGAGAAATTACCGCCTCCAGAACCGCCGACAGCTGAACTCTGATCTGTTGCTGCTGGTGGGGCGGGAATACATCTATCATTCGGTCTATGGTGCTTGCCGCACCGATTGTATGCAGGGTGGATAATACCAGATGGCCTGTCTCCGCCGCTGTAATCGCTATCTCTATCGTCTCAAGATCTCTCATCTCCCCGACAAGAATTACATCCGGGTCTTCTCTTAAGGCCGCCCTTAGGGCATTTGCAAAGGCAAGAGTATCAATTCCCAATTCCCTCTGATTAACAATCGATTTCTTATGCCGGTGGACATATTCAATCGGGTCTTCCAATGTCACGATATGTCTGCTGCTGTTATTGTTAATGATATCTATCAGGGATGCAAGGGTTGTGGATTTACCGCTGCCGGTGGGACCGGTGACCAGAATCAACCCTCTCTTTTTCTTCGTCAGCTCAACTACGGAAGCCGGCAAGCCAAGACTCTGGGGAGCCGGAATTACTGTATTAATAATTCTTATGACCGCCGCATAGGAGCCCCTCTGGCGGAATACATTCACACGGTACCTGCCCACACCCGGTATTGAGTAGGAAAAATCCGATTCACCGTTTGCAATCAGTCTATCCTTTAACCAGGAGGGTACCATCGGCATAATTAAGCTTTGTGTATCCTCCGGTGACAGGACCGCATATCCCATATCCGTAAGCTCACCGTTAATTCTGCAGCAGGGTGAAATACCTGTTGTTATATGAAGGTCCGAAGCCTTCCTTTGCTGTGCATCAAGTAACAAATCATTTATTGTCAATTCTTATTACCACCTTTACCGCCTATTATCTATCTTCATCAACAGAAATCCGAAGCAGCTCCTCCATCGAGGTTATTCCCTTTAAAATCAAATCCACCGCCCGTGTCCGAAGGGGCTTCATGCCTTCGGTAATCGCAATCTGTTCTATCGCATCTACGGAAAGCTTATTGCGGATTGCCTCTCTGATTTTTGATGAGGTCGACATGATTTCATAAATACCGGTACGTCCAATATATCCCGTATCGTCACATTTCACACAGCCGCAGGCCTCATAAATCTGAAGTGGCTGTTCCTTTGGTACTCTTAGTAGGTGCTTGTCTAAATCCGTCGCATGTTTTCGCTTCTTGCAATCCGGACAAAGCTTTCTGACCAGACGCTGGGCAATCACTCCCGCAATTGCCTCCGACAGTAAATATGGCTCCACTCCCATGTCTATCATACGGGTTATCGATCCAGCCGCCGAATTTGTATGTAAGGTACTTGCCACAAGATGCCCGGTAATGGATGCCTTGACCGCAATGCCGGCGGTCTCGTTATCTCTGACCTCACCGATCATAATAATATCCGGGTCCTGTCTTAGAATGGAGCGCAGCGCGCTGGCAAAGGTTAGATTTGCCTTCTCATTTACCTGCACCTGATTGACTCCGTCAATATGTGCTTCTACCGGGTCCTCAATTGTGATAATGTTAACTCCGTCACGGTTTAACGAGGAGAGCATACTGTACAGTGTGGTTGATTTACCGCTTCCGGTGGGGCCCGTTACAAGGATAATCCCATAGGGATTTGATATGATCTTATCATATCTTACCAGCTCGTCCTCTGTTAAGCCCAATTCCCTTTTATCTCTGGTATAGCTTCCCTTTGTCGCAATACGAAGCACTACCTTCTCTCCGTATACGGTCGGGAGGATTGACGCACGAATGTCGTACTCCCCACGGCCTACCGTCATTGTGATACGTCCGTCCTGGGGCTTTCTTTTTTCCGATATATCCATTCCGCCGATAATCTTGATTCTCGCTACAATTGCAGGAATCAGGCTGGCATTATAAATTCTTCCTTTATTTAAAACTCCGTCAATTCGGTATCTGACACGAAGCTCATTTTCCATCGGTTCTATGTGGATATCACTGGCACGCTGCCTTATGCCCTGTTCTATGATCGATCTTACCAATATAACGATGGGAGCATTCTCCACATTCTCGGCAAGGCTGTCCTGCTCCTGCTCAGTCTTAAGCAGGCTGTCCCGCTCCTGGGTATAGCGCTCGGCAACCTTTAACGCCTCGATGTTTCCATAGTATTTATCAATTGCAGCTGCTATGTCCGTAGGGGTGGATACGGCAGGCTCAATCTGCAGATTCGTTACAATCGCAATATCATCGATCGCAATCAGGTCCAAAGGATTGGCCATTGCAACACGAAGGATGTTAGCGTACCCTCTCTTATATTCAAAGGGCATCGCCAGATGCTTACGCAGAATCTCCTCACCAATCAGTTTGGTTATGTCGGCATCAATCCGCCGTTCCGATAATATTACAAGATCACAATTCAGCTGGTTATGCAGAGCATTTGCAATCTCCATCTCATTGGTAAAGCCTAAGTCTATCAGCGTCTCACCGAGCTTTTGCCCCTTTTCCTTCTGACGCTTTAATGCCTGCAAAAGCTGTTCTTCATTAATAATCCCCGCGCTGATGAGGATATCTCCAAGCCTCTTCTTATTGTAAAATTCCATCAGACTTCTCCTCATACATAGCTTTTAACTTAAAATACCTATTCCTGGAATAGAAAATAATGCTTCATCCCCTGGGATAAATATGATCCATTGGAATTATTCTCTTCATATATTTCCTTAGAATAGTATCCTTAGAATAATTATACTCTATAATATATAAAAATCAACCAATTTTTTTAATTGTTCGATACTCAAGTGAATTTTTTGACAATTTGCTGTCAAGAATTTGTTAATTTACTGGAAAAACAAATGGTTTTATGGTCCCTTTTTCCTATTAAATGTCAATATCACAGGTAATATTTGGTATTTATTTGTCGAAAGTTGTGTTTATTGTTTGTTTATTTAACACATTTTTAAGTCCGTTACCGGTAATCCATATTCTTCCATTTCTTCCTGTTTTGCGGGATACCATTCATTATTTTTGCCATATTCTTAAGGTTTCTATGGAAATGTATCCGAACTTAGTGTACAATGATACCTCGTAATGCAGTTTTAATTTGTAATCTAGTGAGGTAGTTATGAGTATATTAAATGTCACAAATTTAAGCCACGGCTTTGGAGACCGGGCTATTTTCCACGATGTATCCTTCCGGCTGCTGAAGGGGGAGCATATCGGCCTGATTGGTGCCAACGGAGAAGGAAAATCCACCTTTATGAATGTTGTGACCGGTAAACTAATGCCGGATGAGGGAAAGGTAGAATGGTCAAAGCATGTCCATGTCGGTTATCTGGACCAGCATGCCGTGCTGGAGAAGGGAATGACGCTGCGCAGTGTCCTGCAATCCGCCTTCTCCTATCTGTTTGAGCTGGAAGAAAAGATGAATGAATTATGTGATGCCATGGGAACGGCGGATGGAGATGCTTTGCAGGATATGATTGATGAAATGGGCAGCATCCAGGAGCTGTTATCCATGCATGATTTCTATATTCTTGACAGTAAGGTAGAGGAGGTTGCTCATGCTCTGGGCCTGGATGATATCGGTCTCGACTGTGATGTTACCGACTTAAGCGGCGGTCAGAGGACGAAGCTTTTACTTGGAAAGCTCCTGCTTGAAAAGCCGGATATCCTGCTGCTGGACGAGCCCACCAATTATCTGGACGCTTCGCACATCGAATGGCTGAAGCGGTATCTGACGGAATATGAAAATGCTTTTATTCTGATTTCCCATGATATCCCCTTTCTAAACAGTGTGGTAAATATCATCTATCATATGGAAAATCAGGGGCTTAATCGTTATGTGGGTGATTACAATAAATTCCTCGAAGTATATGAGATGAAGAAAACACAGCTTGAGGCGGCCTATAAGCGCCAGCAAAAGGAAATTGAAGAGCTGGAGGATTTCGTCGCCCGCAATAAGGCACGTGTATCCACCCGGAATATGGCCATGTCCCGGCAGAAGAAGCTGGATAAAATGGATGTCATCGAATTGGCCAGGGAGAAGCCGAAGCCGGAATTTAACTTCAAGGAGGCACGGGCTGCCGGCAGATATATCTTCCAGACACAGGAGCTTGTCATCGGCTATGAGGAACCCCTTTCCTCTCCGCTGTCTCTTTCCATGGAGCGCGGTGACAAGATTGCTCTGACAGGCGCTAACGGCATCGGTAAAACCACCCTGCTAAAGAGTATCCTGGGCTTAATCCCCTCCCTTAACGGCAGTGTGGAGCTCGGCGACTATCTTAGCATAGGTTACTTTGAACAAGAGATGGCTCCCGGCAATACCACCACCTGCATCGAGGAAATCTGGAAGGAGTTCCCCGGCTTTACTCAGTATGAGGTGCGCTCCGCTCTTGCCAAGTGCGGCCTTACCACAAAGCATATCGAAAGCCAGGTCCGGGTCCTAAGTGGCGGTGAGCAGGCCAAGGTACGCCTGTGCAAGCTGATCAACCGCGAAACCAATATCCTGCTTCTCGACGAGCCCACCAACCATCTGGACGTGGACGCCAAGGCCGAGCTGCAAAGAGCGCTGAAGGCTTACCGGGGCAGTATCCTGTTAATCTGCCATGAACCTGATTTTTATGAGGAGGTCGTAACCAAGGTCTGGGACTGTTCCAAATGGACCACCAAGAAATAATTAAAACAACGAAAGCCGCCGCACCGGATTATGCTTCTTCTCTGTAGAAGGGCACATCCCGATGGGCGGCTTTTCCTATATTCTATCCAGCACGCATATTCTAAATAACCGGCTGATAATGCAGAATGAATTCTTATAAGTAATTCACGACCTGGTTCCTTCAAATATCCTGTCAAGGAACATCCGTCCTGTTTTCGTCCTAAATATCTTACCTCGAATACTTTCTATTGCTTTGGCATCCATTCCATCCTCACTGATATTAACCAGGAAATCCGCCTCCACCAGTATCTGGTAGTCCAAGCCTTCCATATTATGATAGGTATGGTGATGCGCGATCAGATAGCAGACACGTTCAATGAACTCCTCCTCATAGCCAAGCTCCTTCAGCATGCTCCGCGCTATGGGCGGGCCTTCCAGCTGCTGGTAATTCCCCGCACTGCTGTTGTATTTCTCTTCACTGATCTTAATCCCGATATCATGAACCACTGCCGCCACCTCAAGCAGCTCCAATAGGGCAGGGGCTACAGACTCCAGCTCCCCAATTGCCTTTGCATAGGCGTATACCTTAAGAAAGTGCTGAATTCTTCTGGCATCCCCTGCATAATATTCAATCATTGCACTGATTACATTACCGATCTTTCTCATATTCTACCTCGTTTCTTTATACCATAATTGCAAGCAGCCTTACTCTGACAGCTTATCGGCAGTTTCTCTAAGCTCACCTACAAGGGCGGCCGCAGCGAAGGTTTTATTAAGGAATTCCTTTATAAATTTGGATGCTTCCTCAGTGGTAGCAAGCGTCTCCTCGGATACTGCCGAGATACCGGTTATGGTCTGAACAATTTTATCACTGGCATTATAAATATCACTAATTTTTTCATTGATTGAATTTGCATTGCTATGAAATTCCTCCGCACTTTCACTGATTGTTTCCAGTATCTCACCGGTCTCAAGAATGAGCTTATTTTGAGTGTCGGATAATTGCATCAGCGTATGAAAGGTCTCTATGGATTCACTGGTTATCTTCTGAAATTCTGTGATGATCCTTGATATATTCGAAGCTGATTCATTGCTTTGCTCGGCCAGCTTTCTAACCTCACCGGCTACTACGGAAAAGCCCTTCCCGCTCTCTCCGGCCCTGGCCGCTTCTATGGCTGCATTCAGTGATAAAAGGTTGGTCTGTTCTGATATGCTGCCTATCAGTCCTGTGATTTCCTGTATTTTCACAAAGCTTTCCCTTAATTGAAGCATCTGATCATTTACCTGGCTGGTTGTATTTTGAACCAGCTGCGTATGCCCGTTAAGGGCTTTAATTCTTTCCAATCCGCCTGCCACATTCATCTTCGTCAGATCGGCGGCATTTTTAATTGCTTCCGAGGTAGCAAAGGTATTGGATATCTTCTCCTGAATCGTACCGGATAATACGGTCTGATCCTGGATATTCTCCACCGTGGATAAAGCCCCCTCGGAGATCTGATTGATTGCAGTCTCCACTGTATTTGATGATTCATTCATATCATTTACCACATCGCTTACTTTGATGGAATTATGATTCACAACGCCGGCAAGCTCTCTTAAATTGTCCATGAGTTCAGCCTGCTTTCCCTGTGCCTCCTCAGCCATATGCAGGTTAATCTCAGCTGTTTCATTTGATTTACTTAAGAATTTTACTACAATGATCAGACCCGTCAGATAAATAATCAGCGCTCCGATCTGCAGCACATATTGTGTCATATCCAGATTGGCATTATGTCCGTTTTCTAACCGAAATCCGATATATATGATATTGATAGCAAATACAAGTACAGCTTCAATGACGGTAAACCATTTGTCCGCATAGATGCAGTACGCAATTGTAACGGGATATGCAAAGACTACGGAAAGATATTTATCTCCCGTAAATAATACCATACAGTAGGCAATCAAATACCCATAACAGGAGATATACCTGATTATATTACTGTAGGGACGGAATCGGCAGAGTAACGTAGAGGTTAATCCAATGATAAATATGTATGAGATAAAAGCGACGGTAAATGCAAGAGATCTGTTATGTTTTAAATATTCTGAAAAAAATCCGAGGGCCAGAACGGCTGTCAAAACCCATATGATAATATTGGACGAATAGTTCGCCCTTTTCATAAAGTTTCTCTTTCTTTGCAGATGATCCTCCATCTTTATCCTCCTTGCGACTTGTCATTAATGCTGCCTAAGTATAATTATACTTAGAGGGAGTTTATTTGCAATAGGATATCGTTCAAATCATGTAAAATTTATGGCAAAAATATCAAGGCATTTCATTCATGCCCGGATACTAAAAAGGAGGGATCACTCCCTCCTTCTGGTTCTAATTTCAAACTTATTGTATGATGATCATCCTTAAAAATCAGGTTTTTCGGATGAATTCACTCCGGCATTTGGGACAAGTGATGCAAATCTTTCCCTTGCCTTTCGGGACCCTGATGGTCTGCCTGCAATGGGAACACCGGTAATACTTGTGCGTCTTCGTTCCAAACAGAATTAAAAAGAAATCATGCAGCTTCTTTCCAATCGGTCCTGTTATCCGGCTATAGGCCATATTTTCATTATAGCGCTTCTGTATGTTTTTTGAAAAGGTCCGAAACAGGGCATAGAACAGCAGCAGATAAGACAGCACATATAAGGGTAACAGTCTTGTAATTGATCCTATGAAAGTAACCAGCATTGACAGTATTACTATGTCTCTTGTCAGCCGGTCAAAACCATATCGGCCATACATGAACCTTCTGAATTGATTCATTGCAACCTCCTGTATTTTATGGTACAGCCGCAGCTATATCTGTGGTGTGGCTGTACTACTCTTTTCTATCATCATACAACAAATCCTGTCCTTTTCCTAATAAAAAATATATTAATTTTTCATATCTTAATCCGAAACCCTGGGATCAGAGTCTAAGACAGTTCCGGTTTTCCACACAGATATAAATATCCTGGCCGTTTTCATATAGGGAAAAGCTGCGAAACAGTACATCCGCCTCCAGTTCTACCCCTTCCGCCTCCACATGATAGCGCAGTACATTGCCATGGGGGATATGGTGAAGTATCCTGCCCTTAAAATGATAATACTGCTCTCTTGCCGCAAACGGCGTAGGGGACAGCTCCATGGCCTCCGGCCGGATTGCGATATGCTCCGCCTCCCCCACCGTCTCCCTGCTGATTTTTTGAAACTGCTCCGCTGTAATCACGTTATAATGCCCAATAAATTCCGCGGCAAATTTTGTCTTAGGTGCGGTGTAGATGCCTGTAGGCGTCCCGGACTGCTCCAGTCTTCCGTCCTGTAATAGATAAATCATATCGGACATAACCATGGCTTCATCCTGATCATGTGTTACAAAAACAGAGGTAATTCCAATTTCTCTTTGTATCCTGCGTATGCTTTGCTGGAGGGACCTTCTAAGCTTTGCATCAATGGCGCTTAGGGGCTCGTCCAGCAGAAGAACCTTCGGCTCGGTTACGATCGCTCTTGCCAGCGCCACACGCTGCTGCTGCCCTCCGGAAAGCTTCGCCGGATACGCCCTTTCCTTCCCGCTTAACTCCACCATCTCGATTGCTTCCGCCACCTTTTTGTTGATTTTGGCCTTATCCAGCTTTTTTCTTTTCAGGCCAAACGCAATATTCTCCGCGACATTCATATTGGGAAACAGGCTGTACTGCTGAAATACCATACCGATATTGCGATTCCTCGGCTCCATATTTGTGATATCGGCTCCGTCCAGGAATATGGCGCCGCTGCTGATGGTTTCAAGACCTGCGAGGCACCGCAGCAGGGTGCTTTTACCGCAGCCCGAGGGACCCAGCAGGGTAACCAGCTGCCCTCTTTCTATCTCTATGTTAATATCCTTAAGCACCTGATTGCTGCCAAAATACTTATTAATGTGCTTCAGTTCAATATAAGCCATTTAATTCTCCTCTCCTTCCTGCTTTCTCTTCCTGCCCAGCGCATTGATGATTCCCGACAGCAGAAGTGTCATTGCGAACAAAACCGCAATCACCGCACTGGAGGCCTGGCCGGATACAAAAAGCTTCTTGTATAAATACATCTGCGTTGTCTGGTAATAGCTGCCTCCGATGATATTAACAATGGCAAAATCCCCGAATACAATGGATATGGAAAGCATGGCCACAATTGAGATGCCCGAAAGTATACCAGGTACCACCACTGCAAAGAAGGCATACAGTCTGTTGGCTCCCAGCATTTGTGCCGCTTCAATGAGACAATTGGCATTCACCGTATCCAGACTGTTCTTCAGTCCGCGGTAGATATAGGGCAATATTACAATACAATAGGTCAGTACCACCATGACAAACCGGTTGGAGAAGGGATAGGGAGCGCTGACGTACAGAGACAGTATGGATATGGCAAGGATGATTCCCTGAAGCGCATAGGGAATGTTGCAAAGCATCTGCATATATTTATCCCAGCCCGGATGGTATACCACCACCACATAAAGTGCCAGAAGCACAATCAGGGTACAGATGATAAACGGAATTGCAGATACCAGCAGGGTTCTTGCGACAGAGGCAAGGAATAGCGGATCTGCCAGAATATCCTTATAATATTTTAGTGTAAAGCCCCGGGGCAGTACCTTCGTCCATTCCCGAAATACAGAATAAAGAAAGGTCAATATGAGGGGGAGCGTCAGATAAAGACAGATGATAAGTATCACCGTCCCGGAGCCCTTATTCCTTCTCATCTGCGGCACCTCCCCTTGACTTTTTAATAAAATAATTATTGATCACCGTCGCAAGCACCATGGTCAGCATGAGCACCATGGCAAGTGCGGAGCCGAATTCCTTCCTTTGAACCACTTCCCCCACAAACTGCTCCGAGATTCGTATGGGCAGCAGGGAATAATTATTTGCCAGCAGTGCGTAGGCAGTCGCATAGGCTGCGATTGCATTGGAAAACAATACGCTTAAGGTGGCAATCAGGCTGGGCCGTATGACGGGTATGGCAACCCTCGTCCAATAAACAAAGGAATTACCGCCCAGCAATACCACCGCCTGCGCCCATTCCTTACGAAGTCCGTCAAAAACCGGTATCAGCAGAAGGGTCGCCAGAGGAATCTGGAAGTATATGTAGGTCAGCAGTAACCCCTGAAAGGAATAGATATTGAAGCTTGCAAGTGCCTCAAGTCCTATGGCTTTGCCGAGCAGGACCAGAATTCCAGTGTTGCCCAGGAGTATAATAAAGGCAAAGGCAAGGGGAATCCCCGCAAAATTAGAGGTCATATTAAGGATATTAATAAAAATACCTCTACCTTTTGAACCGGTGCTGTGGGCCGCCTTTGCGCCAAAAAAGGCGATGGTCAGCCCTATCAGGGAGGATATGACCGAAATCACGATACTGTTGATTAATGCCTGCCGGTAAAGCCTCTTTGTAAAAACATCCTGGTACTGTTCCAGAGTAAAGCCCGAATGCCCCGTGGCTTGAAAGCTTCGAAGTGCAATCATCAAAATCGGCATGATTTCATAGAACAATACCAGCAAAAGAAAGGGAAGCATGGCCAGCAGATAGACTTTTGATCTGGGCTTCACAAATATTCCTCCAATTTTGAGATGCTCTTCATGCCCTTTGCCGCTTCAATCCCCAGCATCCGGCACAAAATCGGCGCAATCAGTAATTGCGGCAGGCTCTTATCCGTATAAAAACCCCCTGACAGTTGATCGGTAAACAGATAAAGCGGCACTGTTCTTTGAAGCTCACAGTTGCCTCCATGCAGACCATACTCATTCATCCCGTGATCCGCAGTGACCATGATTTGATATCCGGCTCCCATCCATAGCGGCAGGACCGTCGAAAGAAGGACGTTCTCCATTGCCGCCGCCTTATGATATTCTGCCGAATGGCAGCCATATTTGTGCCCTGTATCATCCATGTTCATGGGATGGACCAGCAGAAAATCCGGTTCATACTGCTGCCAGAGATACTGAGCGTCACTGTATACATGAGAATCCGGATAATGATCCTCAAAATAATAGATGCCATGCTGTATCCGATACTCCGGCTTCATCAAAATTCTATCCGTTATAGGCTGGAAGGGAGCATGTACATAAAGCTCGCAAAACCAATGATAGGCTGCTGCAGCGGTAGTGAGATTATTCTCCCTGCACAGGTCAAAGATACTGATTTGGTTTGAATTACGGATGATAAGATTGTTGGTGATGCCATGCTCATACACCGGCAGTCCTGTCATCAGAGTTTCGTACATGGGTCTTGAAAGGGAAGGCAGCTCTCCCTGAACCCGGAACTTGCTCCCAAGCCCCATAGAAACTAAATGTTCAAGATAGCCGAAATTCTTCGTAGCTGTGTCATAGCAGCAGCCATCAATAAGCACAAGTATTGTTTTATGCAGCATATTATACCCTCTTTCTTATATATTTTTTTATTCTCTGTATTATAAATAACCATGATTACCCTTTCTCGAACAAGAAAGGGCAAGTCATGGTTATTAAGCATTTTTATCCTTCTGATTTACCGGCGGCAGCGCTCCATAAAGTAACACCGCCCCAGGCCTTACTGTTATTTTGCATATGCAATTACATCTTCCTGCCACAGGGTGCCGATGGTCTCCACTGTTTTATTCCAGCCATCGTAATCCTCAATCATTCTTGCATTAGCATACTGGTCGTCCGGCAAAAGCTTAGCCTTTACATCATCGGGAAGTACCACATCGCTTCTGATCGGCTTTGCATAGCCCTTTGCCAGATTGATCTGGCCTTCATCACTGAAGATATATTCTCTTGCCAGCGCAGCAGCATAGGGATGCTTGGTGTATGCGTTAATAACGGAGCAATAGCCGCTCTGAATGGCACCGTCGGAGGGGATGCATACCTCAAAGTTTGCGTCGGCATTATTCGCAGTAAACTGGTCCCGGTAACCAAGCGCATTATAATCCCAGAGAAATGCCACTGCTACTTCGCCCTTCTCCAGTCTGGTAAGGGAAAGCTCTCCCATATCCAGCCTTCCTGCCTCTGCCAGCTGCTTAAAGAAATCAAGGCCGGGCTGCAGGTTTGTCTCGGAGCCTCCCAGGGCAATGGCAGCGGATAATACGGCGCACTGTGCCTGGCTTGCCTTTGTTACATCACCGACTGCCACCATATAATCACCTTCCAGAATATCCGCAAAGGAGGTAGGAGGATTTGTCACCAAATCCTTATTTGTAATGATCGACATGGTTCCGTAGTAGCCGATCATCCAATCTCCGTCATCATCCTTAGCCCAATCGGGAATACTGTCCCAATAGGAGGTCTTATAGGCAAGAGTCAGTCCCTTTTCCTCAGCCGTAGGTCCGAAGGCCTGGCCCACATCTCCGATATCCTTTGTAGCATTGTCCTTCTCTGCCTCAAAGATAGCCAGCTCCTCCGCCGAAGACATATCAACATCCGTGTGGGTAATCCCGTAGGCAGAGGTTATTTCCGTCCAGGTCTCGCCCCAGTTAGCCCAGGTATCCGGCATTCCCACCGACTGGACATCTCCTTCTTCCTTTGCTTTTTCAATGATGGTTTCCAATGAAGTGTTGTTTAAATCCACCTGATTCTTACTGGTTTGCTCGGAATCTGAGCAGCCGGCTAACAAAATAATAGATGAAGCTGCCACAATGCTTAATGCTGTTCTCAATCTAAATTTCATATTCTCTCTCCTCTATGGAAATATTGGTGTACAAGCAAATCATAGCAGTTCATGAATCCGTTGTCGTACACATCCTTGTCAATTTTTCCTTAAATTGTTTTAAAAAGAATATGAATTATAGGTAAAACCAAAGACAGACGCCCGCCCCTGGATGCCTTTCTGCCATCAGCCCAGGATTACTCCGACAGCTTACCGGCCGTTTCCCTAAGCTCCTCCACAAGAACAGCCGCAGCGGCGGTTCTATCAAGGAATTCCTTGATTATCCCTGATGCTTCCTCCGTAGTGGCAAGCGTCTCTTCGGATACCGCGGAGATACCGGTGATCGTCTGAACAATTTTATCGCTGGCACTATAGATATCACTGATTTTTTCATTGATTGAATTTGCACTGCTATGAAATTCCTCCGCACTTTCACTGATTGTACCCAAAATCCCGCCAGTTTCAAGGATAAGCTTATTCTGTGTGTCGGATAATTGCATCAGCGTATGAAAGGTTTCTATGGATTCACTGGTTATCTTCTGAAATTCTGTAATGATGCTTGATATATTGGCAGCCGATTCGCTGCTTTGCTCGGCCAGCTTGCGAACCTCACCGGCTACTACAGAAAAGCCCTTGCCGCTCTCACCTGCTCTGGCTGCCTCTATGGCAGCATTGAGCGACAGAAGATTGGTCTGCTCCGATATGCTTCCTATCAATCCTGTGATTTCCTGTATTCTCACAAAGCTTTCCCTTAATTGAAGCATCTGGTCGTTTACCCTGCTTGTTGTATTTTGAACCAACTGCGTATTTTCATTCAGGATTTTAATTCTTTCCAGCCCTCCTGCCACATTCGTCTTTGTTCGATCTGCGGCATTTTTAATTGCTTCCGAGGTGTTATAGGTATTGGATATTTTCTCCTGAATCGTACCGGATAATACCGTCTGCTCCTGGATATTCTCCACTGTGGATAAAGCTCCCTCCGATATCTGGTTAATTGCAGTCTCCACTGTATTTGACGATGCATTCATATCATTTACCGTATCACTTACCTTGATGGAATTATGATTTACAACACCGGCAAGCTCTCTCAAATGCTCCATAAGCTCAGCCTGCTTTGTTTGGGCCTCCTCAGCCGTATGCAGATTAGCTTCAGCCGTTTTATTTGATTTATATAAAAATTGTACTACAATAATCAATGCCGTCAAATAAATAATCAGTGTCCCGGCCTGCAGTGCATACTGTGTTGTATCCAGACTAGTATCATATCCGTTCCTTAACCGGAAGCCAATATATATGATATTGATCGCATATGTCAGTATGGCTTCAATGACGGTAAACCGCCTGTCGGCATAGATACAGTACGCAATTGTAACCGGATATGCAAAGACCACGGAAAAATATTTATCCCCCGTGAACAATACGAGACAATAGGCGAGCAGATACCCGTAGCAGGAGATGTACCTGATCATATTACTGTAAGGGCGGAATTTGTAGATCAGCGTGGCGGTTAACCCAATGATAAATAAGTACGAGATAAAAGCAATGGTAAATGCAAGGGATCGGTTATTTTTCAAATATTCGGAAAAAAATCCGAGAGCCAGAACCACCGTCAAAACCCATATAATAATATTGGACGAATAGTTCGCCCTTTTCATAAAGCTTCGCTTTCTTTGCAGATGATCCTCCATCTTTATCCTCCTTATGCTGTGTTATTGCTTCTTCCTGAGATAAGTATACTTGGAGGCTTCTTATTTGCAATAGAATTATAGTCTGGTTCTTGTAAAATTTGTGACAAATAAACAGGCTTAAAGCAATTCTGCTTTCAACAGTTCAATTGCACTGTCATATTCCTCCATTCCTTCCAGGGACTTGAATTCCTGGCTGTCAAGCTGGGCCTGATACATATTCCTGCGGACCGCCTTCTGTCCGACAGCGTTTACTTCAAGCTCTATGTCCTTAAAAAATAAGTTATCACCATAATCGTAACCATCAGAAAGTATGCCCTCCACATAGGCTTTGAAGGCCTTAGCCGCAAGCTCCGGCTGGTTTGTACGGATATAATACCGGCATAGGCTGTATTCACCGGAATGCAGTCCGATCCGATAGATATCCTGTGTTTTTATCACAGAATTAATGAGCAGAAGGGCCTCCTCCTGATTTTCCTCTTCAAGGGCTATGGTTGCCATGATGGATAGCATCGCCATGCAATGATTCATTCTTGATAAAAGGACATTTTCGCAAAGTATCTTAGCTTCCTTTCCTTTTCCCTGTCTTTGCAGCAGCTGCGGATAGAGAATCATCGGATCGGTGTACCCATCTGAGAGCTGCTTTACCGCCTTCTCACTTTCCTCATAATTTCCCATCATCATATGAAGGCTTGCGGCGGCAAAAAGAGCCTGGGAGGCATATTTTATCTCCCCGTCTTCAATCACTTCCTGAAACAGTGCAAGCGCATGCTGCAGCCGCTTGGCAAGCATATCCTCCGTCTTCTCATACATCATGGCATATACCTGTAGCAGCCCCCCAATTGACAGCTTTAACAGGCTGCTGTTGGGATATTCGTTCAAAAGCTTCCGGCATTGTTCTTCCCCTGCCTCATAACCGGAATTTATGAAAACAGCCGCCAGTTCCTGCTTTATATCCCGCACCTCACTTTCCGAAAGCTCCGGGATAAAGGATAGCAGGTCGTCGATCGTACTGCCAAGCACACGGGCAAGCGGTGCAAGCAGGGATATGTCGGGGACGGAATTCCCTGTCTCCCATTTGCAAACCGCACCTGCCGATACTCCGATTGCATTGGCAAGCTGCTCCTGGGTGATGTTCTTTTCTTTTCTGTATTTTAATATCTTTTCTCCAATATTCAAGGTACTCATAAGATGCCTCCGTTCTATCTTTTGAATTTATTATAAGCTTGATTCACAGGAAGAACAATGGATGCATATTCATATTATAGTTAAGTTAAATTGAATATCCTTCAATTGATTATCGTAATTACATAAAGATGGAGAGTGTCTCTTTGAGACACCCTCCATGGGGCGAAGCTTAAGGCAATATGCATTTCAGGAGGTAACCGGAGGGGCTGCTAAGCATCAAAGCACTCTCGCAGGTTTCTTAAAGAGGTTGCGGTTTAATCTCTTTAAGCATCAAAACATTCCCGCAGTTTCTTTAGGGCTTTTTTCTCGATGCGGCTGACATAGCTTCGGGAGATGCCGAGCATACTGGCTATTTCCCTCTGGGTCACTTCCTTGCGGTTGCTTAAACCGTAGCGTAAACATATGATTTCACGTTCTCTATCAGTTAAGACTTTGCCTATTATTTGATACAGTTTTTTTATATCATCCTCAAGCATGATATTTTCAACAATATCTGTCTCTGCTTCTTCGATGATATCTAACAAATTGATTTCATTGCCCTCCCGGTCAGAGCCAATCGGATCATACAGATATACTTCCTTGGCTAATCTCTTTCCGCTTCGCAGCATCATCAGAAGTTCGTTGTCGATACAACGGGAGGCATAAGTAGCAAGTCGAATCCCTTTCTCATCATCAAAGGTATCGATTGCTTTAATCAGCCCGATTGTACCAATCGATATCAAATCATCTGTTTCTTTATCAGCCATATTATATTTCTTCACAATATGTGCCACCAATCTCAGATTATGTTCGATTAATTTATCTCTGGCTTCTTTGTCGCCTTCCTTGCAACGCCGCAGATATTCCGTTTCCTCTTTGGTGCTTAACGGCTTTGGAAACGACTTCACGAAGATAAGCACCCTCAATGCCTGATGTGTCACTAATATCTTATGTGCGGTATTGACATAAAGTGCCTATCCCTCTTAAAAAAGGACAGAAGGACTTACTTTTTTCTATTCTTAGCCTTTCCCATTAGTAATACATTTTCTTTCTTGACAGTTATATACCGATCGGTATATAATATGCGCATGAATGAAAACCTTAATAATAGCAAAAACACCATTTTTGAATGTGCACTGACTTTGTTTTCTGAACGGGGCTATGAGGCCACCGGGGTAGCCGAGATTGCCGAGGCTGCCCACATCAAGAAGCCAACATTGTATTATTTTTTCGGCAGTAAGGAGGGATTGTTTCAGGCAATACTGGACGAATATTACAGGCTTCTTAATGACCGGCTTAAGGCCGCAGCGGTCTACCGCCCGAACAGTTCCAATTATTATAACGATGTCTATCCTGTGCTTCTTCGCCTCGCTGGAGTATATTTTGATTTTTACAGGGAATATTCCGCCTTCTACCTGCTGATGCTTTCCCTGAATTTTGCTCCCCATACTTCCAAGTCAGCACAGCTATCCCTCCCCTATAACAAGGAGCAATTTGAAATTATCACCAGACTGTTTTATGATATCTCCAAGGTACACGCCAATGTTAAGAGCAAGGAACCCCGGATTGCCCGCCATTTCGTTGCGATGCTCAACGCCGATATCGCCTTTCATGTACACGGTGCCTGCGAAATGAATGAGGTGACGGCGGCAAACCTGGTAAAGGAGTTTATGCATGGAATATTCTCATAGGATTACGCAGGTAATTGCGAAACTAGCAAGAGTTAATAATTTTCCGAACAACATATACAATTTCGGAGCGGAAGTTAAGCGGAAGGAGCGTTGGAGCGGAGAAATTTGTATATGTTGTTCGGAAAATTCAGTAGATTTTATTGTTTCGTAATTATCTATATAGTATTACGTGCAGAAAGGATGAACTTTATGTGGACACAAAATGCAGTATTTTATCAAATCTATCCCCTCGGCTTTTGCGGATGCCCGAAGGAGAATGACAACGTAACGGCTAATAGAATCCGCCGGGTGGCGGACTGGATTGACCATCTTAAGAAAATCGGTATCAATGCAATTTACTTCTCTCCTGTATTTGAAGCCGACAGCCATGGCTATGATACCAGGGATTATTATAAAATCGATTGCAGATTGGGTACGAATGAGGATTTTGCAGACATTTGCAGAATACTTCATAAGAATGGAATAAGGATTGTTCTTGACGGAGTGTTTCACCATGTGGGAAGAGGCTTCTGGGCCTTCCAGGATGTGCTTAAGAGACGGGAGCAGTCTCCCTATGCGGATTGGTTTTATATCGACTGGAATAAAAATTCCGGCTATCATGATGGTTTCTGGTATGAGGGCTGGGAGGGCCACTATGAGCTGGTGAAATTAAACCTAAGTAATAATAAGGTTATAGAGCATCTCTTCCAGGCGATCCGGTCCTGGGCAGAGCAATTTGAGATAGACGGGCTTCGTCTGGATGTTGCGTACTGTCTGGACCGGGAATTTCTTAAGAAGCTGCGGCAGTTCTGTGAAGGCCTAAAGCCGGAGTTCTTACTGCTGGGTGAGATTTTATTCGGTGATTACAGGCAGCTTGTAAATAATGAAATGCTGCACAGCTGTACGAATTATGAATGCTATAAGGGACTCTATTCCAGCTTTAACGATCAGAACCTGTTTGAGATATCCTATTCTCTGAACAGACAGTTTGGCCCCGATCCCCAAGCCATCTATCAGGGCTTATCCCTTTTTTCCTTTGCCGATAATCACGATGTATCAAGACTTTCCAGCATTATTAAGGAGGAACGGCATATTCCGCTGCTCTACGGACTTCTTTTTCTGATGCCCGGCATTCCCTGTATCTATTACGGCAGCGAGTGGGGTGCAAAGGGGGATAAGAAAAATGGGGATGATGTGTTAAGGCCTTGCTTTGATAAACCACTCTATAACGAATTAACCGAATGGATACAAAAGCTATGCGGGCTTCGAAGCAGGTTTCAGGCTATCCGCCTGGGCGGATATAAAAATATCAGAATTAATAACCGGCAACTGATATTCGAACGGGAATACCAGAATGAAAGACTGCTCGTTGCTATTAATTCTGATGCTGCTGCCTGTTATGTACCTTTGGATATGGAACAGATTACCGCAGAAGATGTGATAGGTGAAGGCCAGATCAGCATTCACCGGGGACTGGAGCTTAGCCCTTACAGCTTCCAATGCTATTTATTGAAATAGCTCTCATCCGTTTGAGCCTTCCCTATACATATCCCGCTCCACTGGCAGTCCCCGCAGATCTCCTTACGCAGGCCAGGCTCTATGATCCGGGAAGCAGCAAGGCTTATCAGCTCCTGCCAGGACAAGGTCTGGTTTGTCTCCAGCTTGCAGACAGACCGGACCGCCTCATCATATTGATTGACCTTGTTCTCACAGACACACCGGCCGGACCCATACTTCGGGCAGCAGATGCAGATATCATCACCACCGTCAATCAGCAGTACCTGCCCGTTCCGATTTAAACTCTGCATTACAGACTTCATATTGCATACAAATTCGGGACTGTAGCCCTTCCCTTCAAAAAAGGAAATGCACAGTATATGATGCGGGCGAAGCTTAATTTCCGACATAGCGGGCCAGCCTTTTCACAAGGATAACAGCAACCGCCAGCTTGGCCAAATCCGGAAGGATATACGGAATGACACACCAGCCAAGTACTGTTGCAAGTCCTACCGCTCCGTTATTCTGGGAATAGACTGCCATAAACCAAAGAGTACCAAAGGCATAGCATACCAGAAGTCCGATCAGCATGGCAATGACGGTAACCACCAGCTTCTTACCGAAAAGCGCTGTGAGCAGCCAATAAATTAACCCCATAAACAAAAAACCCACGATATATCCGCCTGTATTTCCCAGTACTACTCCCAAGCCGCCCTGAAAACCGGCAAAGACGGGAGCCCCCACCACGCCCAGCAATATATATACCAGGATCGACATCGTTCCCCGTTTACCGCCCAGCATACCCACCGCACAAAACACCGCAAAGGTTTGGAGGGTAAAGGGCACCTGGGAGGGGATATAAATCCAGGAACAAATGGCGATAAGCACTGCAAATAATGCCATATAAACCATATCCACTGTTTTCAATCTGACTGTCGCATTCATTATCATATTCTCCTTTTCGTAAATCAAGCTTCATTTTTATACCCCTGCATATCACAAGCTTTGCTTGTGATACTGCTTCAATAATAAGTTTGAAAGTGGTTTTCTTTCAAACTTTTCTTCAAGACATTTCCAGGGAACCTTCCCTAATTAAAACCGTATGAACTTGACTTTATGAAAGGAGTATACTATCCCTTCTTTTCATTGTCAACTATTTTATCGATTTAAGTTGACAATTTAGCACTCAGGTATACCTAAGGAGAGCCACCTTTAGCAATAGGTACTATGAATAAAAACTTATAGTTGACATGGCTTTCATACCTGATATAATAACTACAGACATATTTTTGGAGGTAAATACACGTCATGAGTTTTATTCGTATTCGTTAATCAGGCACAGCAAACAACTCTGTAGAATTACAGTTTATTTGTTGTGCCTTTTTGATGCGAATAATATCAAATGAGGTGTATTTTTTATGTCGAAATCCTATTCAATATCTCAGAATTTTCTGACCAGCCGTATTCTCATTAACCGATTATTAAGGCTGACCAATATTAATAAAAATGATCATATCATTGAAATCGGAGCAGGAAAGGGCCATATTACACAGGCCCTGGCTCAGTATGCTAAAAGCGTGAAAGCCTATGAGATAGATCCCAAGATTTGCTTAAATTTAAAACAGAAGCTCATCGAAAATGATAATGTTGCCATAGTAAATGAGGATTTTCTTAAGGCCGGTCTGCCCCGGACGAAGTCCTATAAAGTATTTTCCAATATCCCCTTTTCCATAACCACCGATATCATACGCAAATTATTAATCAGCGATAATCCGCCCGAAGAGGCATGGCTTGTTATGGAAAAGGGGGCTGCCAAGAGATTCTGCGGAAAGCCCTCGGAATCTCTTATGTCTTTACAGCTGAAGCCTTTTTTTGATCTGCGGATCGAATACTATTTTAAAAGGACCGACTTTCATCCGATGCCCTCTGTAGACACGGTTTTATTGCATTTCTCAAGAAAGAAGCTGCCCGATATCGGCTGCAGGGAAAGACAGGCCTACCTTAATTTTATCAGCCATTCCTTTAAAAACGGCCTGTATGGCAGGAAAGCCCTGCTGACCTCAAGACAGATTTCCCAGGCCCTTCGCCGGGCCAATCTGCCACAGATAGAGCCTTCCGGAACAATCCTCTATATCCAGTGGCTATGCCTTTTCCGATGCATCAATGGTCCATCCCGGGATCGGTAAGCTCATCACAGGCTCCCTTTGGCATAACCTCCAAAGGACGCATCATATCATAATCCTCGTGCTCCAGGATATGGCAGTGCCATACATAGGAGCCGGTATAGCCTTCGAAGCGCATAATTATTTTTGTTACAAAGCCCGGCTGTGCCCTTACCGTATCCTTCCAGCCCGCCTCGTTTGCATCAGGGGGAGCTGCGGGGCCGGTAAATTTCACTTCTCCGGTGGAATTGTATAGGGCAGCGTCAAAGGGCTGGCGGCTGATGATCTGAAACTGTATCAGATGGATATGAATCGGATGGGTGCCCAGCCCGGAATTAATAATATTCCAGATTTCCGTGCTGCCAAGGGGAGGCTTTTCTGTTACCGGATCATCCCACATTAATCCGTTCAGCATAAAGTGAGGTCTCCCATATTGGTCCGGTGTTACCCGGAAGAACATATTCCGCTCCAGACAAGCCTGACTTTGCGGAATGGGCTTTATTGTACTCAAATCCTCCGGTACCGTACTGGTATCCGGCTCGGATAAAGGAAGGCATACCCGAAACTGCATGACCTGGCCCGTGGTATCCACGTCAAAGGGCTGTTGGCTGTTGGTCAGACGAATTTCTCTTCCGGCAAGGCCGGTAAAATCGATGACAACCTCTGCCCGCTCCGCCGGTGCCATCACCAGATGCTCCAGTTGTACCGGTGCCTCCAGCAATCCGCCGTCCGTACCAATCTGTACCCATATCGGTAACGGTTCCTCCTCCTTATCCTCCAGCTTAAGGTCATAAAACCGTGTATTGGAGCCGTTCAACAGACGGAAACGATATTTTCTCGGCTCTACATCAAGATAGGGCCATACCATTCCATTTACTAATATGGTGTCACCGAAGAAGCCGGGGACAATCGAGGGGTCAGGTAAGTCCGGAGAGGGATCCGGCGGCTGGGATGGATAAGACAGACTTCCATCCTCCTGAAAGCTTCTATCCTGAATTACCAGTGGAATATCATATGCGCCGCTGGGCAGATTAAGGGACATTTCCTCCAGATCATGGATGAGATAGAAGCCTGCCAGCCCGGCATATACATTCAGCCTGGTGATCCCCAGAGCATGATCATGATACCAAAGTGTTGCCGCTCTCTGTTCATTGGTATATTGATAGGTTTTCCTCTTGAAATCCGGCCCATATATTTCATAGCCATTGGTATACCAGGCCTCCGGATAACCGTCACTGTCCGGGGCCACCTTTGCACCGTGCAGATGCACGACGGTTCTGACCGGCGGCACCTCGGGACCGGCACCATGGACGGTTGTATCTACCGGCAATAAATGCTTGTACACCGGCAGGTGATTCTCCCATTTTACATTTACTTTTTCGTTCCGGTTGGCAACGATGGTCGGCCCCGGGTAACGTCCTTCATATCCCCAGACAAGTGTCGGCGGCAGCTCGCTGTGGAGCTTTTGTTTAAATTGTGTCATCTTCACGGTATAAAAGGAATGACAGCCCAGTCGCTTCTCTGGCTTAAGCACCGGAGGAACAGGGAGTGCATCCATATATTTTGTTAAAGGCATATGCCTCATCCTTCCTTCTTATTGTCGCTGGTTCAACAGGCAGCTTCGTAAAGGAAGAGCTTCCCATTTACCAATTTGTTTCTAATATATCATATTGCAGATATTACATTTTGTGACATAATTCTTTGTTTTACGACATTGAGAATTCCGGTTTTCTTTTTGTTTCTCTTTGGTCTATTAGAAGCCCATTATTGCCCTTTTATAATTATCATAATTACCCGGATAGCTGTGAAAGCGGTGATCTTCAATTGCTATGACCCGTTCCGCTATCTTATTAATGAAATACCGGTCATGGGATATGAAGAATATGGTTCCCTGAAAGCTTTTCAGTGCTTTTTCTATGGTTTCAATCGAATATAGGTCCAAATGATTCGTCGGCTCATCCAAAATCAGAAGATTAATGTCCTCAAACAGCAAGCGGCTTAGCTTGAGGCGTACTCTTTCTCCCCCTGATAGCTGCTTTACCTTTTTGTACACATTTTTCCCAAGGAACATGAATTTCGCAAGATATTCCCTTGCCTTTCCCTCTTCAATAAATTTATCCTCGCGAAAGCACTCCAGTATCGTAAGCTCCTCATCCGGAAAGCTTATGTTCTGGGGAAGATATGCTGGGAGCACATTTGCCCCGAATCTTACCTCTCCGGCATCCGGCTCTGTCTCACCCAGAAGCATTTTTAGGAAGGTTGTTTTCCCGCAGCCGTTGGAACCGATGAATGCGACCCGCTCGCCATAGCCCACCAGGAGTCCGGCATCTCTAAAAATCACCTTGCTGTCAAAGCTTTTATATAAGCCCGCTGCTTTCAGCGTAATGTTGCCTGAGCGCTGGGCGCCTTGCAGCTTAAGCTTCATACCCTTCCTTTCCAAAACCGGTTTTTCTACGCGTTCCAGCTTATCCAGCTTCGTCTGTATACTGGCCGCCCTTTGGTGGAATTTGTTATTCTCCGAGCGCATCGCCCAGTCCTTCAGCTCCTTCACCGATTTCTCCATAGACAGGATTTTCTTTTGCTGTTCCTTATAATGTTCGGACTGTATCCTTTTGCTCTCTTCCTTCAGCCTCACATAGTGGGAATAATTTCCGTTGTAGGTTATGCTTATTTTATCCTCTATCTCGATAATCTTTGTTACCACATGATCCAGAAAATATCTGTCATGGGATACGATGATTACCATTCCCCGGTAATCCTTAAGGAAGCCCTCCAGCCACTCTACAGCCTCCATATCCAGGTGATTGGTGGGTTCATCCAGCAGCAAAAGATCCGGCTTATCGATCAGAAGCTTTGCCAAACCTACTGTAGTCTTCTCCCCGCCGCTTAAAAGCCTGAATTCTTTCTTTAAAAATTCTTCTGTAAAATGCAGCCCTTTACAAACCTTACCCAGCTTCTCCTGTATCTCATATCCGCCCTTTACCTCATATTGCTGGATTATGCCGCCGTACTTTTTAAGGGCTCTGTCCAGAGCTCCCCCTTCCAGCTCTGACAGCTTCTCTTCCAGGGCACGCATTTCCTTTTCGATGCCATAGACCTCATAAAATGCCAGGTTAAGTACATCAATCACCTTCATTCCCTCCGGGTAGTCCGGAATCTGCTCCAGATAGGCACAGGTTTTGTTCTTCGGCAGTATCACCCAGCCCTCATCATATCCGAGAGGAACCGGTGCATAGGGATAGCCTGCACAATGATTTAAGGTTAAAATCCCGGCAATCAGCTTAAGAATTGTTGTCTTTCCACTCCCATTTTCTCCGACGATACCGACCCGCTCTCCTTCATTCACCATAAAGGTAACATTCTTAAGAATTAAGGTGGTATCCAAATATTTTTTTACTCCATCCAAATATAGCTCTGACATTTTTAATCTCCTTTTGCAGCATCATACTTACACCCCCGTATACCACAAGCTTGCTTGTGATATTGCATCAATAAATAGTTTGAAAGTGGTTTTCTTTCAAACTTATCAATGACGTGCAGAAGGTAACCTCTTAAATTAAGCACCAGCCTGCTCATAGAACACCAAAAAACAAAATTCGCTTAAGGAGAGGCTGTTTATCTCATAGGACAAACCTTTTTCATAAGATAAAAAAAGACCGCAGAAAGACAATTCTTCCTGCAGTCCGGAATCTGAAATTATAATTTTATCAGGCTGACAGCATGGCATACTATATGAAACAATATAGGAAAGCCCTTATTAAATCATAATTCTCCGGGTATTCTATATTCTTTCTGAATTGCTGTCATAGATTATTATAATCGGATGCTTTGGATCGTAAGTTATCTTCCACACGCCCGCTCTACCAGAGGTATTAAAAGCGGACCTGTTCTGGCAGGCCGGCATACTCTTGGCAAAACGCATATTTTATTGCCCAAACTGTTAGCAATTAGCGGGTGTCATAACTTACTCTCCTTTCGTACCGTTATATTAATTCACTGGTTACTATTATGTTAACATATAGAACAGTCGGAGAGATACCTTAAATACTTTTCATAAATAAGAATAAGGAACTTCTTATTAAGACTCCTTTCTATTATTCTTATAAACGCTTTCAATATGATAATCCTCCAGGAGCTTCTTCCATTCCTGGTCCGGTTCCAAATCTGTTACCAGTACATCAAGCTCTGACAGATCACCGATTTTGGCAAATGAAATCTTGTCAAATTTGGTGCTGTCCATCGCCAATATTTTAGTGCCGGCCGATTTCAGCATTGCCTGCTTCATCTGTGCCTCCGTCTCATTCGCATCCGTAAAGCCAAAATCCATGGCAAGACCCTTGCAGGATACAATTGCCTTATCCACATGAAAGGAGCTTATCATTTTCTCTGCCTGGGGGCCGGACAGGGAGAGGAAGCCCTCCTTCATGGCTCCGCCGGTGGACAATATCTTCCAGCCGTTGACGTCAGATAATTCGTACAGGATCTCAACGGAATTTGTGATAAGCGTCAGATTTTTCCTGTCCTTTAGCCGGCTGGCAATATATACAGCGGTAGAGCTTGCATCCAGCATGATATGGTCGCCGTCCTGTACCATTGTCTTTACCAGCTCTGCTATCTCCTGCTTATTTACTACATTGGCCTTCTTTCTTACGGTATAAGGTAAATCCACATACAGGCTTTCCTTCAGTATGGCTCCGCCATAGGTTTTTCTGGCGAATCCGTCCTTCTCCAGCTTTTCCAGGTCTCGGCGGATGGTCTCCTCGGTTACCTTGAATTCCTTGCTTAAGCTTCCGACCATCACCCGGTTTTCCTTGCGAAGCTTTGATAATATGAGGTTTCTTCTTTCAATTGCAAGCATCATTATTCCTGCCTTCTATCCCTTATTTGGCTGTCGTTCAACACGGCAGCATTATTTGCATTCATGACAGCGGGCTGCGTCGTCCTCGAACTTGCCGCAGATATCCGCCGGGTGCCTTCCGGTCAGACCATAGAAGCTTCTCATCCCGTAAAGTCTTTGCACCTGCTCCTCGGATAATTCCTTCGGTCCGCCCAATTGTCTGGAAAGATATAGCAGCTGGGCATAAAACTCCAGTGATTCCATCTTATGATAAGCTCCCAGCAAGGAGTCGGCATAGGTAAGCGCTCCATGATTTTGAAGTAATACCGCGTCATAATGGGGAAGATATTCGGAAACCGCATCCGGAATTTCCTCTGTGGAAGGGGTGCCGTACCTGGCAATCGGCACACAGCCCAATGCCAGCACAGCCTCCGGCATAATCGGCTGTGTCAACGGAATTCCTGCAATTGCAAAGGCAGTTGCATACATCGGATGCGCATGTACTACGGATGCAACGTCGGGTCTTTCCTTATATACTCTCATATGCATTTTAATCTCTGAGGACGGCTTGAAGCCCGGATTCGCCTCAATTACCTTTCCCTCCTTATCGATCTTGCAGATATATTCCGGTGTCATAAAACCCTTGCTCACACCGGTTGGGGTGCATAAGAACTCATTCTCATTCAGCTTTACCGATATGTTGCCGTCATTGGCCGCAACCATACCCTTGTTATAAATCCTTTTTCCGATCTCACAGATTTCTTCCTTGATTTCATATTCCGACTTCATGATACATCCTCCTGCATTCTGTTGCTTTCGTTGGTTTTTGTTTTGTATTCCTATTGTACCACTTCAATCCAACAATAATCAACATGATTTCAGTAAAATAATCGTGGTTTTTATTTGTTTGTATTTGCTTTTGTTTGTTTTTATTCATTTTTTCTTGGTTCCTATTGGTTCCTATTGGTTTCTGCCAGTTCTGATTAGTTTTGTAGTTCATATTACATTCCTTGGATATTATTGATTATCGTTACTTTTTATTACTTTCTGTTAGTTATTGTTCCATTGACAAATGTAGATGAATTTGGTAATATTATTTCATTGACATATGTAGACGAAAATGAGGTGATGAATATGCACGCAAAGGAAGAAACGGATATCAGCAGACTGCCCGATGCTGAACTTGATGTTATGCTGGTATTGTGGCATGCAAAACAACCATTGAAGACTGCAAAAATTCTTGAGCTCCTGAACAAAAGGAAGGACTGGTCCATCTCAACCTTACAGTCCTTGCTGGCGCGCCTTGAGGAACGGGGTTTTGTTAAGGTCCAAAAACAAATGCGTTTTAAATATTATATACCTGTCATAAGTGACGAGGATTACCGCAGGAAAGAAACAAGGACCTTTTTGGAACGTTTACACCATAATTCCTTCAAGAGCCTGATCGCCACGCTGATTGACACCGAAGCAATTGATGCCTCAGAGCTGGAAGAGATTGAAGAAATGCTTAGAAAGGCGGGAAGCAAAAATGATTGAGGTGTTTTTTGAAAATGTGCTTGAAATTTCTCTTACTATAAGTCCGATCATCCTTATTCTGCTGCTGATATCAAGAAAAATCTCTACCAGATACCGGGCGAAATGGAAATACTGGGCATGGCTGGTTATTGTTCTCCGTCTTGTGATTCCCCTCAATATTTCTCTTCCCTTTACTCCGGTCATTGAGACCTCTTCAATTAGACAATATCAGCCTGCGGTCATCGGACATGAAGCTTATTACCCGATTTCCCGGCCTGCTGATGCATCTACTGTAGAAACAGATGAAACAAAAGACACTCCTGATATTTACAGGGTCAGTTCTATTAATCTTTTAAAACTCGGCGGGATAATATATATCGACGGATTGCTCCTGTTTTTCTTCTTCCATATGCTAAGCTATCATATCTTTTTGAAAAGGGTAAAGCGCTGGAGCTTTCCCGATGACTCCGCTGAAACTGCCAAGGTGCTCCGTTCCCTTCAGTCCGAGATGAGTATCAAAGGGAGGATATCCATTTACAGATGTTCTGAAATTGACACACCAATGATGGCCGGCCTTTTTCATCCAATGATTTTACTCCCTGCACAGGATGAGTTTACACAAAGACAGCTTGAAATCATACTTCGGCACGAATTGGTACATTACAAAAGGCTTGATTTATGGTATAAGCTGCTGCAGCTTATGGCAAACGCAATACACTGGTTCAATCCCCTGGTTTATCTTGCAGTAAAACAGGCCGCATACGACCTTGAGGCTTCCTGCGACTCAGCAGTATTACAGGAGCACTCTCCCGAGTTCCGCCTCGAATATGGTGAAACCATGCTTGGCGTCATGCGAGGGGGCATGAAGAAACGGACGATCCTTTCAACTTATTTTTCACCGGGTAAAAAAAGCATAAAGCAGCGGTTTGAAAATATATTGGATTCCGGTAACAAACACAGGGGCACTTGGGCACTGGTTCTTTTAGCTGCCTGTGTTATTGTTACAGGTACGCTGGTCGCATGCAGCCACGGCAAGGAAAAGCCTGATATTCAGGTTCAGGCTTCTCTTAAAAGTCTCACGGAAAAGGAGTACACCCAGGTCGGAACAGCGGGAATTGAGCAGCCTGTGATAGACGACTTTAAAAGGCTGTACATTCAAATTGATGCGCAGAATATTACAAACCGGACCATCTATTTTCCCTCCGTTCAGGAGGTCAGCAGCCTGTTAACCCTGGACATCTATTGGTATGGAAATTATACATCCCAGGATAATGCATCGGAGGATTTCGCATATTACTGTATCGATGCTGTTTTATACACAAGAAATACTACCCTGGAAGAAATCCGCAATAAATTAAACAATCTAAAGATCGATATTTCCTATGAGAATGAACAGGGAAAGGTTAAAAGTGAAACATATAGCCTGGGAGATTTATTAGTTTGCGATGAGGATTTTCATCAATCGGCTTCGGAAAAGGCAGACAGTGGCTCTGATGCTGTTTCCGCCAATGATGCGTTACCTGTAAATGAGATAACTCTATCCTCCACTCCATCCAAAGACCATATCGACATCATGCTCTCGCCCACAAGCTTTGGTACCGACAGCTATTATTATGCCGTCTCCGACCAGCACCAGCTCTCCTGGAACGAAATGACCGTTACAAAGGTCAGCCATTTTCCTAATGACGCTTATCTTCTGGGAATCTCAATTATTTCGAAGGATCAGCAGTGGGCTTTGCTAAGCGACGGTACCTTTTATCGCTTTGAGGACAAGGGGCTGGAGGCTGACTGCTTTGTCGGTGAAGACCCAGAGCTTTTTGAACAAATCCTTCAGATTCTCAAGGAGGAGCTTGGTTTTGTGCCCCTTGATCCCTCCCTGATCACCGGTATTGCTGCTGCTGAATTAAGCTATATTCCCATGGGCTCCGATCATACCTATGTACAGCGGATGGAAGACCCTGATAAGCTTTTACTGCTTGAGAAGCTTCTAAGCAACGCAAAACCGGGAGGCGGCCTTACCGCCTGCCCCTTCAACGAAGCTCTTCTGACCTTGGAATTGGCTGACGGCTCCTCTTTGCAGATGCGGTTGGCTACCGATAGCTGCCCCATATACTTTGCCAACGGAGTTTGTTTTGATTACGGAAAAACGAATGAAGAATTGCAGAGTATTTTTAATGAAATCCCCTGGAAGCACTGAGCTTTATAATAAAAAAGGCCCGCAATGACCATATAGTCTTAGGGTCATTGCGGGCATTCATAAAGTGTAGTAATTTTTACTTGATCGTTAATGATATCGATGTTTGCACTGTAATCTTTTTTTGATGTCCGAAGCCGCAGGCATACCAGGTATCCCGCCGTATTTTTCTACGCAAAGACTGGCAGCCGCATTGGCATATTCCGCAAAACTCTTTATATCATCCAAATTTATCTCATTGATTTTATTCACATATTTACTGATACAGTATAAGAAGCCTCCGCAAAATGCATCTCCTGCTCCTGTCGTATCGATTACTGCTTTACTGCGAAATCCAGGAACATGGCAACTGCCCCTATTACAGCTGACGTATGCACCATTTTCTCCCAACGTCACAACCGCTATGTCTATTCCTTCTCTCACCAGATATTCAGCGGCTTTCGCCGGGTCTTTATATGGAGTGATAAGGTCCACTTCCTCCTCCGATATCTTTACAATATCAGCATAAGCAGCAACTGCCTTTATGGCTTCAACGGCATTATCCTTACCATCCCATAAGGCCGCTCTGTAATTCGGGTCGTAGGATATTATGCAGCCTGCCGCCTTTGCTACCTGCAGGGCATGAAAAGTCGCACTTTTACACGGCTCCCCGGTCAGAGACAATGAGCCGATATGCAATATTTTAGATTGCAATATCAGCTTATCACTTACTTCTTCCTCTGTAAGCATTATATCGGCTCCTGGTTTTCTGGCAAAGGAAAAGTTTCTGCCGCCCCGGTCATCCAATGTCACAAACGCCAAGGTGGTGAATACATCCTTGTCAACAACTATTCCTGATATATCAATCCCTTCCTGCATCAAGGTCTCCTTCAAAAAGCTTCCATGAATGTCATCACCAACTTTACCGATAAAGGCAGCTTTGGCACCCATTCTGCTCATAGCAACCAGGACATTTGCCGGAGCGCCTCCAGGATTTCGCTCATATAATTTCTGTCCATTTTCTGAAATACCCTTCTGGGTAAAATCGATCAGTAACTCACCTAAAGATGTTATATCATACATAACCTGTTCCTTCTGATTTATTTTTGCTCCTTATTAATTAACCGCTCCGATTTATCCTTTCACAGCTCCGCTCATTAATCCGTTTTCGATTTTATCCTGAAAGAATATATAAATTATAATAATGGGAATCGTAGTGAGGCAGATACCCGCCATGGAGGCACTGTAATTTGTACTGTACTCGCCGAAGAAGGATAACAGTCCCATTGATATGGTTCCCTTCGCCTTATCAGAGATAAAAATCAGAGGAAAAAGGAGATTGTTCCATACCTGAATAAAGTTAAAAATCGATACGCTGATCATTCCGGGTATGGATAATGGCAATATCATTTTCAGAAAAATCTGTCTTATGCTTGCTCCGTCAATAATCATCGCTTCCTCCAGCTCGGTAGGAATACTGCTGATAAATCCCGTTAAAATCAATATTGTCATCGGAAAACAGAAGGCCGAATAAAGCATAACCAGCATATAGTAATTATTCGTCATACCCAGTTTACCAAATATATAGGACAGGGGAATTAATACTGCCTGTATGGGAATCATCAGACCCGAAATAAAAAACAGATGTATTCCCGCCTTTAGCTTAAATTTGAATTTGGCAAGGACATAAGATGCCATAGCACCGAAAAAGCCTGATAAGATTAAGGTTGCCGCCGCTAAAATTATTGTATTCAGAAAATACCTTCCGATATTTCCCACATTCCATGCAGTAATATAATTTTGGTACTTTAAGTGCTTGGGCAATGCAGTAAAGGAAGAAAAAATCTCCAGATTGCCCTTAAAGGAGCAAAATATTGAAAATACCAGCGGATAAACATTAATTACCGCAAATATTACAAAACATATAAAGGCAATGATATGTCCGGCAGAATATTTCTTTCTATTTCTTGTTTTCATGCTATTATCCCCCTTACAATTCAATGTCTTCTTTTTTATTCATTAAGGTTAAGCTGAATACCGATACGAAGGCGCTCATTACAAAAATCACAGTTGCGATTGCACTGCCCGTGCCATAATGGCTATAACGGTAGGATTCATTATACATCAGCAGTGCGGGTACTATGGTCGAGTTATTGGTCCCTCCCGTTGGTGTCAGTATATATACCGTGTCGAAAATTTTTAGGACACCGGTAATAACCATGATAATGGATATTTTTATCGGATTCCAAAGCATGGGTATGTAGAGATACCAAATCTTTTTGAGACCGGATGCACCATCCAGGGAGCCCGCCTCCATGATTGAATCCGGTATGGAGGTAAGACCGGCCAGACAAATGATCATATAATATCCGACACTGGTCCAGGTACTTACAACAATCAGAGCCATTAATGATGTCTTTGGATTTACCAGCCATTGCTGTGTAAAATCCGAAAGACCTGTTTTTATTAAAAAGCTGTTTAAAATCCCCTTATCCGTAGGAAAATATATAAAATTCCAAAGTAATGCCACTGCAGTCACCGACAAAATCATTGGAATGAAAAATGCCGCCTTAAAAAATCTTTGTCCATGCTTAAAATGATGTATGATTAAGCCCAAAGCGAACCCGATCGGAACCTGTAATACCACACTTATTACTACATAAATTATAACGTTCTGTAATGATTTCAAGAAAACAGGGTCAGAAAAGATGTTAACATAGTTTTTTAAGCCTACAAATTTCAAAGGAACCGACTGGATACCGGGCCAGTCATTAAAGGAAAAATAAATGGATATTATAACGGGCAATACTTCAAAGCACGCATAAACCACAAATGCCGGCAAGAGAAACAGTATTATAATTTTTTTGTTTTTTCGTATCTTCTCCAAGGTACATTCCTCCTTACATACTTACCGGTACCGGTTCCTGCAATAATCCCGGTACCGGCAAGTACTGATAACTAGTGCAAATTACGGACGATTTTCATCGATATCCGCTTGAATCGTCGCTGCCGTATCCTCTGCCGTTTCACCCAGCATCATATTCAGAATGGCATTTCTTGAAGAATCTACCAATGTGGAGCAGGTATCATAATCGAAATATTCTCCAACTGATTTTGTAATTGTGTTGGTATAAGCAATCATGTCCTTCAGCAGCTGGGGAGCATCCTCCGGTGCCTCAATATTCTTATAGGGAGACACACGCCATGCAGCATCCATACGGGCCTGGATTGCTTCCTCTGTTGTCATGTACTTAATCAGCTTCAGAGATGCCTCTGTCTCCGCATCGCTCATTGTTCCTGACAGCATCCAGCCGGATGTATAGATAACACGTGTATCTGCATTATCCGGTGTATCTGTAAATGAAGGGAACGGAAATAAACCGATATCGTCAAGGATTTCAGAATCCGAACTAAACATTTCCGAAATAATCGGACTGCTATGGGAAATCATTGCAACTTCACCTGTCAGAAACTGATTCATCTGGGTATTATAATCCATACCTTCAAAGCCGTCTGCAAAGGCACCCTTTGATTTCAGGTCCTTAGTAATCTGAAGGCATTCCACAACATCTGAATCCGTCCATTTCTTTACTCCCGTACCTAACTGGGTGATTCCCTCCAGACCAATCCTCTTTGCCAGAATATTATTAAAGATATGTCCCATAACCCAGGTATTGGTTCCTCCGACACCGAAGGGAGTAATTCCGGCTGAATTCAGCTTGTCAATATCCTCATACAGCTCGTCCATCGTTTCCGGAGTCTTTGTAATGCCCGCCTTTTCAAAGAGCGCTTTGTTATAGAAAACTACATCCACATTGATTTCGTTGGGTACCGCATAAGTACCGTTAACACCATAGGCATCCAGCTTATACGTATCAAGCGCCCCCTCCAGGAATCTTCCGGCCCATTCCGGGTCCTGGGCAATTGCATCTGTCAGATCCAGAATTACACCATTCTGCGCCCACTCCTTCAGGCCGGCTATTGCCGGATAATAGAATATGCTTGGTGTCTCTCCGGTGGAGATAGCGACTTTAAGCTTATTATTATATGCCGCTTCCTCATAGATTGAATCATTCTGGACTTCAATATTAGGATTTTCCTTCATAAATGCTGCTATCTGTTCCTCATAAACCTGTGCGATCGGAGTATCACCGCTGTCACGACTCATAAATGATATCTTGACCTTTTCCCCTGAAGAACCATCCCCATTAGTTCCATCATCTGCCCCCTTTGTCACATCCGATGTGTCGCCAGTACTTTTATCAGATGTGTTATTGCAGCCCGCTAAGGATGCAACCATGGCAACTAATAATAAAGTACTTAATAATTTTTTTCTCAGCTTCATCATTTTTTCCTTCCTTCCTTTTTTATATAAAATCAATGACACTCATATGGTGGCCATTAATTTTCTCAATGGTAAATTCCAGATAATCTCCTTCCTGGATGAATGGAATTTCAGTCATATCAGGTGCGCTGTAGACTCTTCTTACTCTCCTTTGCACCTGCATCGTTATCTTGATTTGATAAAGCATTATAACTTCATCAACGATATCTAAAAGCTTACACTTTCTGACCGGTATATAATGCAGCAAATGCAGGACCTGCCTGTTTTGTTCCGGCTGCTCGAATAAATTTGTGATTATTGTTGAGGGTCCGTCATGCTTTACCAACGAAGTCCTTAACATACGGTTTAATTCATTTCGAAATAACTGCTTATACCAGGGGGGAGCGATTGTCTGATAGGTGGTAAAGACCGGATGCATAAAATACGCTGTCCTTTCTGTTTCAACAACCGCCGGATATACCTCCTCCCTTCCGGAAGGCGAATGTAAATGGGAGCAAAAGTGTTCATAGCTCCTGTTAAATACCGGCCTTATGGCCATCTGTACAAATTCAGCCTGTTCCGTTGCTTTAACCTCCAGTCCCCGGTCATACATGACATGCTCTGCATCCGCCAGATGAACGGCCAGATGCTCCTTGGGCCAGATAAAATCCGGACTGTAGCCTGCTTCTCCAACATATTCGACAGCTAATTCCTTCAGTGAAAATTGGCTACCTGTCTCATTCAGACCGGAACGGTAGCTGGCAATTATTTTTCCCCCACCCTTGATATATTCTTTTAGCTTTTCAGCTAATTTACCGCATACCGGAATGACATCGGGCAGGATAATCATTTTATACTTGTAAAATTCGCTCTCACTGTCAATAAAGTCAAATTGAAGGCTTAATTCCATCAGCAATCTGGCAATTCCCTCGGATGCTCCGGGTATATCTCCTGCCGCCCCTGTGGCATAGTATTCTTCGGCTGTCATAACACCAATTTCAGAAACCGGCCTTGCACCAAGGCACCAGGGCTCCTTTTGTTCCACCTTTTCATATATTTCACCGATTTGATCGTACATATCAGGGTTCAGCCTTCCCCAGTAATCCATCTGATCGCCGATCGTACATTTACAGCCGTTCGCCAGCATGGAAAAAACCTCATATTCCATGGCCGCCTTATTGCGGAACGCATGGAAATCTCCCCACTCCGTATGAAACCGGCTGGTTAGTCCAAGGCATTCTCTTCCGAAATTTCTCATATATTTTGCTGAAATCGGGAAATCCAGATACCCCCATTCGATACCGGGAAGAGATTCAAAGGAGAAATAGGAATAGTCCTTTATGACCGGTTTATCAAGATATCCCAGATGTCCTTTATTAAAGCAGACATTATAATCCGGATTTATGCTCTTTGCATATGCCGTCAGATCCTCAACCATATCGTAATAGGTTATTCGTGCAAAATACTGCCTGTCCTCCTTTTCTGCCGGATTTAAACCCTTCTCCTTCATTAATTTCTGACAGGAGGGGCAGCAGCATTCATTCATAAATGCGGCGTCATACCATACTCCCTCCGCAGGTATGGTCCTCATGACCTCTCCGAACTGCTCCTTTAAGAAGTCCCTGTATGGGGTATTAATACATAAGTTTTTATAAAAACCGGCTTCAAAATATTTCTTCCCTTTATAGTCCTGTAATGCACCGTTTTCATCAATACTAATCCATTCCGGATGCAGGTCTGCAATCCGTTTGTTCCATCGGATGGTCGTATACAGATTGACCTGTATTCCATGATGGTGGCAGGCCTGTACCTGCTCCTCCAGCAGCTTCCTATGTACCAGGTTGGGATGCACCATTTCCGGAAACAGCTTTGAATCATAATACAGCATCCCATGATGACAGCAGCTGAACAAGGTCACCGAATTAACATGGGCTTTTTCCAGGGTTACTGCAAATTCTTCGGCGTCGAATTCCGAACATACTCCTTCGATCTTCTCACTGGTATGAAAATCCAGATGAATCTGCCGTGATGCAATTTTTTCTTTGTTCATATTTATTCCCTCTTCACTTTTTATTCTTTGCTTAATTATAGTTTTTTAATACCTTATCGTGAATGTAATATTTTTAGATGTCCGGGAATATTTTTGGATACGGGAATAAATATGATAACATGAAATTTCTATCAATATAAAAAGCTGCCGGTTACCCGGCAGCCTTTATACTGCAATCATATATTATTAACTGTTGTTATGTTCGATATAAATCTTATCTTCTATATATTTTGATGGGGATATGCCAAAATAGTTTTTAAATGATTTACTGAAATAATACTCATCGCTGTAGCCGACTCTCTCCGACAGATTTATAATTGAAACACTTTTTTCCTGGTGTATTATTTTTTTTGCCTGCTCCATACGGATATTTATAATATACCTGCTTAAGGGATATCCGTACTCTTTTTTGAAAATATAGCTTAAGTAGCTTGAATTAACCCCGATTTGTCTGGCCACCATATTCAGGCTCAAATCATAGCTTTGATAATTGCTTTCAATAAATTTCCTTGCATCCTCTACCTTCCTTTTACCGGAGGAGGACGAATGGTTTTCCATCAGCTGGAAACCGTTCCTTAATGTACTGCACAGCAATTCTTCAATCTCTTTTATATTCCCCGTACTGCTTAATTTCATCAGCAGCCTGCGTTCATCCTCTAATTTTACGCTGGTATCGATCCCCATATCCATCATATATAATGTAAAATTAACCAGGATATCCATAGAAATATATATAATAGCCTGATGCTGAGACTTTTGAGTATATAGTCTTTCAAAGCACTCATGTATGTTTCTATAGATTTCATCATAATTCTTGGAACGGAGCTTATACATGAAATCATGGGATGAATAGGCAATGGCCTTCATCAATGAGGACAGACTTTGGGCTTCATATCTTACGATTCTCCTCTTTGAAGGCTGGCTGCATAAAGCCGTGTACGCTTCCTGATAGGCAATATGGAGATCGTTGATATCCTCATGTACTTCGCCGATTCCTGCCGCTTCTATCGACAGATTCTCCATATCATTTTCCAGATGCATACACAGCACATGGACATTGAATGTAAACTGCTCAATATCCTGATTGGAAAGCAGCAGAAACAGAACATCCCGGTTAATGTCCACTATCTCACAGTCAGGAAACCTTTCCTCAACGATCTCCCTTAGTTCACTCTGCCTTTCCTTCATTGTTTTTGCATCCATATAGCGGATATCAGCAATACAATAGCATTTCGGCACTAATATATGATATGCCGCCCATCGGTCTGTTTTTTCGGCATTTTCCTGTAAATCACACAGACAGCTCAACAAAAACCGTTCCTTTTCTTTTTGAAGGTTTTCTCTTTGAAGCTCAAGCATGCTGTCCCTTTGATCCCAAATATTCATCAGATTATCCTTAGCCTGATAAAGCTTTATCTGCAATTCCTCGGGATCTAATGGTTTTAGTACAAAGCCTACTGCACCAAACTCCAAGGATTGCCTGGCATAATCAAATTCGCCATAAGCCGTTAATATAATAATCTGCGTATCCGGCAAAAATACCTTAATCTGCCTGGAAGCTTCAATTCCATTGATAAATGGAATATTAATATCCATGATTATAATATCCGGCTCCGTCTCCCGGCAAATATCAAGAACCGCCCTGCCATCCTCCGCTTCGCCCACAACAGTCATCTCCATATTATTCCAGTTTATCGAGGTCTTAACCAATTCTCTTTGAAGATATTCATCATCAACGATCAGAACCTTTATCATCCGGTCCACCATCCTTCAGTAAAGTGATATGCCTGTCATGTTTTTGTCCCTTATAATTCTTTCTCGCCCCCATAATTCAATGGAATAACCACTGTTGCCGTTGTACCAATGCCCAACTCGCTTTGAATCCTTAAGCCATAATCCTTTCCAAAATACAATTGCAGTCTTTTATGAATATTATACAGACCGAAGGAATGGTCGGTATGCATATCCTCTGTTCTTAAAAGCCGGTCTGATTTCTCCTTTGGCATCCCCACTCCATTATCCGTCACACTGATCAGAATTTTATCTTCTTCCATTCTGCCGCGAATTACTATTATCCCGGCTTTATCCAACTCCTTTACTCCATGATAAATCGAATTTTCGATTAATGGCTGAAGCGTGAGCTTTACAATGTATTTGTCCAGGATTTCATCTGAGATATCTATGTCATATTTAATTTTATCACCGTATCGCATGGATTGTATCTGGATATAATTTCTAATATTTATAATTTCATCGGAAATAGGAATAACACTCTTTCCGTTGCTAAGAGCTGTACGATAAAACTGCCCGATTGCCCGGATCATGGTATTTGCTTCTTCAGCTTTTTTTAAATTGATAAGCGAACACACGCTGTTTAGGGTGTTATATAAAAAATGAGGATTTATCTGTGCCTGTAAGACAGAAAACTCAAATTTTCTTTTTGCCCGCTGCTCCTCATACACCTGATTGAGAAGATTTTGTATCTGCGCCGTCATTTTATTAAATTCTTTGGCCAGCATTCCAATTTCATCTTCCGATCTGACCGGAACACTTACCTGAAGTTCACCTGTGCCCAGCCTTTCCATATTATCCGCCAGCTCAGATAAGGGCTTTGTAATATTATGCGCTATATATAAATTAATTAACGAATTCAATATAATTGCACAAAATCCTATGAGATAAACCAACTCTATCATGGTTTTCCCTTTTTTTGTAAGGTTGTCTACCGGTGTAAGTCCAATCATAATCCATTGCAGAGTATCGATATTCGATGCAGTCACCAGGTATTTCCTATGATTAATGATTACTGTCTTTCCTGAATTACCGCTTATGGAATATTTAAAAAACTGCTCCTCTTTTATATTACTATTTTCATCCTTGCCTGTCTGTATTTTTATGTTCCCGTTATAATCGGATATTACATACTCACCGTCTTCTCCATATCTCAATTGTGAAAAATTCTCTATCAGAATATCCGATAGGTATTCCACCATAATATATCCCATAATACTGCCCGTATTATAATCTGTATAAGGCCTCACATATGCTATTCCGGCTGTATCATACCCGTCATCCTGCTGCATATATAAATCGACCCACTTTGCCTGTATGGTTCCTTTTACGAATTCACTGAAAAAATCCGAGTACATCTGCGTACTGCTACGAATGTTATTCGTATTTATCATGTCACCATCAACATTATATATTGATATACTGCTGAACTGATTATTGGAATATAATGCATCAAAATAATCCAGTCTTCTTTCAACCAATAACTTTGCCTGGAGATATTTCTGTGTGTCCGTCTTATTGCTCCCCTTGAACCAGCTTTGAATATCATTATCAGTACATAGTATTTTGGAAATTCGCTCTGCATCAGAAAATAAATTCATGCAGTTTTGAGAAACTGCGTTAAACTTCCCAATATAACTGTCACTTGCAATCTCCGTAGCCATTTTTTCAGAAAAAAATCTGACAATTAACGTAAATGAGATCATGATCAAGATAATAATTGTTATACTTAATAATGAAAATTTTCCTGCCAGTGATAATCTTTGGTATCTTTTCTTAAGAGTTTGTCTCATACTATTATCCCTCAAGCATTGCTGCATCCGCTTAAATACTGTTAGCCCACCGGTACAGCTTAGAATTATTCTTCCCTGCGCCTTATGATATCATATAGCTCAAGCTCTGCTCCAAAATCCGCATAAATCAACTGTCTGGGGTGGGGACAGCTCTCCAGCTCATTTCCCTGGTCATCGGTTATTCTTTGAACCGCAGCCTCAATCGTCCTCCCATCGGGCTTTATAATCTCTACGGCTTCACCTACACAGAATTTATTCTTCTGCTCAAGCTCGTATAGGCCGTTCATTTTTCCTGAAACAGTCCCAAGATAGGTATAAGCCTTCTCATAGGTATTGTGGTCATAAATCTGATCCTCATGGGTCGGCTTGCCAAAGAAAAAGCCTGTTGTAAACTGACGGTTGACGCCCTTCCTGACTTCCTCCAGATATTTCGGTTTATTTGCCTCATAAATATCAGGATTCTCAAAGAATTCATCAATCGCCCTGCGGTAGGTTCTGGCAACCGTAGCCACATAGAGGGCTGTTTTCATACGGCCCTCCACCTTGAAGCTGTTAATCCCGGCTTTTATAAGCTCCGGTATATATTCTATCATGCACAAATCCTTGGAATTAAAGATGTAAGTGCCTCTTTCATTCTCTTCAATCGGCAGGTATTCTCCCGGCCTGGTTTCCTCTACGATATGATATTTCCATCTGCAGGAATGGGTACAGGCTCCCAGATTGGCATCCCTTCCGGTGAAATAATTGCTCAGCAGGCATCTGCCGGAGTAGGCGATACACATCGCACCATGGATAAAGGTCTCTAACTCCAGCTCCTCCGGGATATTTGCTCTTAGTCCGGCCAGCTCCTTCAAGGATAATTCCCTTGCCGATACAACCCTTTTTGCCCCAAGCTTATGCCAGAAACGGAAGGTTTCATAATTAGTATTATTCGCCTGGGTGCTGATATGCACCTCGATCTCCGGTACCTCCTCCCTGGCAATAGCAAATACTCCGGGATCGGAAATGATAAATGCATCGGGCCTGTCCTTGCCAAAGGCGGAAAGCTCCTTAAAATAACGCCGGATACCGGCCAGATCATCATTGTGTGCCGTAATATTGGCAGTTACATATATCCTCTTACCATAATCATGGGCAAAGCGGATTCCCTCCCTCATCTCTTCCAGGGAAAAATTCTTTGCCTTTGCCCGAAGTCCGTACATATCGCCGCCGATATAAACCGCATCTGCTCCGTAGATTACGGCTGTTTTCAAGGTCTCAAGATTACCGGCCGGTATCAGCAGCTCCGGTTTTTTTAAATCTTCTATCATATTTCCTCACAATCTACCGCAGCCGGCATAAAATCTATGTACCCTGCCTCTTCATGCCCTCGCAGCTAACCTGGATTTTTATGTTTTCCGGCAGCTGATGGCAACGCCGTCCCCCACCGGGAGTATCACTGTCTCCAGTTCTTCCATATGGGTAATGGAATAAAGATAATCCCTCATTCTGGAATGTATGGTTCGATCCCGTCTGGTTATGCTGTATCTGGAATTAATAACCGTTCCGTCCTGTAATACATTATCTGTTACCAGCAATCCTCCGCTCATCAGGAGCTTCATAAGCTCCGGCAGAAAGCTCATGTATTGAGCCTTGGCCGCGTCCAGAAAGATAAAATCATAGGACTGCTCCTCCTGTACAAGCTTCTGTAATACCTCCAGAGCCTCCCCTTTTCTTAAGGTGATTTTATCTCTGCGGGGATATCTCTCACTTGCCAGATTCTTCTCAGCCACAATCAGGCGCATCGGCACCTTCTCTATGGTGGTAATAGTACAGCTCTGGTTTGTATATTCGCTCATAAAGAGGGCGGAAAAGCCAATGGCTGTTCCGACCTCCAGAATTCGTATGGGTTGTTTTAGCTGTAACAGGAATTTTAACAGTCCCTGTGTTTCCTTCTTTATGATAGGAACACTATTTTCCAGGGCTTCCTTCTCCAAAGCCAGCAGCTCCGGGGTAAGCTCCACTGCCAGGGAATTAATATAGGCTGTTATTCTTTCATCTACTATCATAAGCCTCCCGGCCTTTCTTGTTGTTTCGTTACAGTTCCTCCTTACTGAATATCAATCGGCATTGGTATCCGTCTGATCGGAGGAATTATCCGAATTCGTATCCGTTCCCGTATCTGTCTCGGAGGTTTCTTCCTCCTGCACCAGTGAAGCAGAATAGTCCGTAATAACCGCAAGGATTTCCTTATAATTCATAGAGGTATTGATTGCGTAGGTTCCGGGCATAATGACCGACTTCTCAAGCTTTGTCTTTAAATAAAAGGCATACTTGCTCTTGATTGCCATTTTTACCTCCAGCTTACTTGCCACATCCATGGTGGAATCGCCCTTCTGGATTTCTAT
Organism: Bacillota bacterium; assembly: GCA_023407175.1. The sequence continues at coordinate 152,605 of JAEYMU010000035.1, read as the reverse complement.
AATGATATCCGTACCGGGTGCCGGGTCCACACCGACGGGCCCATACAGCTGATAGGTAAAATCATATGCCATCCTGCTGAAATTAATAATCAGAATAACCACCAGAATATAAAAGAATATATTGACCAGCAGCTTCAGGATTAAGCTCGCTATTTTTATGGTTAATTTCATTGTCGTGTTATTTGCCGCCAAATTGTTATACCTCCATGATAATCGGGAGTATCATCGGATTTCTCTTTGTCTTCTTCCAGATAAAATCACTTAAGGAATCCTTGATTTCCGTCTTCATCTTACCCCAATCGGTATTGTTGCGGTTCAAGCACTTATCCAGCGCCCGTTCCACAATGACCCTTGCTTCCTCCATCAAATTCTCTGATTCTCTGACGTATACAAAGCCTCGGGATACAATATCAGGCCCTGCAACTACCTGATTGCTGTATTTCTCAAGGGATATAACTACAATGATCAAGCCGTTTTCCGATAAGAGCTGTCTGTCACGCAGCACGATATTGCCCACATCTCCGACACCCAGACCATCAACGAGGATGCCCTGTGCCGGTACCTCACCGGTAATTGCGGCTTTCTCCTGTGACAGGGTCAATACCTTGCCCGAGGAGAGCACGAAGATATTCTCCTTCGATATTCCCAGGGACTGTGCCAGCTCCTTATGCCGGATCAGATGCTTGTATTCTCCATGCACCGGTACGGCATATTTGGGCTTTGTTAAGGTATATAAAAGCTTGATTTCTTCCTGGCAGGCATGACCGGATACATGGGTATCCTGATATATCACCTTAGCTCCCCGCATGGAAAGCTCATTGATAACCTTCGATACTGCCTTTTCATTGCCTGGAATCGGTGTGGAGCTTAAAATCACCACATCTCCGGGCTTAATTGTAACCTTCTTATGAATGGCAGCTGCCATACGAGGCAGGGCAGCCATAGTCTCTCCCTGGCTTCCTGTTGTAATCAACACCAGCTGATCATCCGTATAATTCTTCATCTGCTCAATATCAATAAGCATATTGTCCGCCATTTTAATATAGCCAAGCTCCATGGCGGTAGTAATGATATTGACCATGCTCCGGCCTTCAATTACAATTTTACGGCCATATTTGGATGCGGAATTAATCACCTGCTGCACCCGGTCCACATTGGATGCAAAGGTAGCAACAATAATTCTCTGTCTGGAATAATCCGCAAATATATTATCAAAAGTTTTACCCACGGAGCTTTCCGACATTGTATAGCCGGGCCGCTCCACATTGGTACTGTCACAAAGCAGCGCCAGTACCCCCTTCTTGCCTATCTCACCAATTCTTTGTAAATCGATCGGCTCCCCGAATACGGGAGTATAATCCACCTTAAAGTCGCCGGTATGAAAAATAATTCCTGCCGGTGTAAAAATAGCAAGGGCCGCAGAATCTGCGATACTATGGTTTGTCCTGATGAATTCAATACGAAAGCAGCCCAGATTAATAGACTGGCCGTATTTGATTACCTTACGCTTTGTGTTCTTAAGCAGGCTGTGTTCCTTCAGCTTGTTTTCAATAATTGCTATTGTTAATTTGGTGGCATAGATGGGAACATTCACTTCCTTCAGAATATAGGGAAGGGAACCGATATGGTCCTCATGTCCATGGGTTATTACAAACCCCTTTACCTTATCAATATTGTCCTTCAGATAAGTAACATCGGGAATGACAAGGTCAATTCCCAGCATTTCATCCTCCGGAAAGGATAAACCGCAGTCAATTACAATAATACTGTCCTCGTATTCAATTGCGGTTATATTCATACCAATTTGTTCCAAACCTCCAAGCGGTATTATCTTTACTCCTTTAAAATCATTCACTTTTGCATTGTTTGTTTCATTGTCCTTAAAGTCCGAAGACCTAAGCATTAATCTTTCTTTTTCTCTCAAATAATTGCACCTCCAATGGTATTATGTATCAATTTATCCATTAACTAAGTGCATACGATATGAAATTGACAACATGAACAGAAAGCCAACCTCTTTCGGATACCGGTCTTTTACAGCTCTATCCGAAAAGCAGTATTGACATCAAAAATTCATAATTAGATTTCCATAGACCTACTTGCCCCTGCATTTTTTGCACCGGCCATAAAGCTTTACCTCATGGTCCGCCACTTCAAAGCCCATCGTATCCTCGATACGCTTCTCCAATTCCTCTAACAGATCATCCTGAAATGCATATATACTATTGCATTCCAGACATATTAAATGATGATGATGGTGGCTGGAATCTGCCTTACCCTTTTTATTAATCTCATATCTCACATATCCATCATCAAGATTTAATTTATCTATCAGGCTTAATTCGGATAAGACTTGAATTGTCCGATAAACAGTTGCTATACCAATATCCGGGTATTTCTTTTTGACATAATCGTAGATTTCCTCCGCTGTCAGATGCTTCCCCGGCCTATTGTTCAGAACCTCAAGAATCGCCACTCTCTGGGTAGTAACCTTTAGTCCGTTCTGCCGCAGTAAAGTCTTGAATTGTTCTCCGCTTTCAGGCATATCATCACCTAATTTCGTCTAATCATATCTATGCATTTAATATAATTCTATATCATCCAATAATTCTCGAAAGAGATCGGAAACCAGTTCCAGTTCTCCTTCGTCCTCCACAACCTCATAGATTGCTTCTGTATCCATATCCTTCGATATGTCCTTCAAAATAATCGCTTCCGCGTCTTCCTCATCTCCGGTACTGACCAAAAGATAATCTGCTCCGCCCAAGCGTGTCTGTTCCAAAACCTCAAATACAACCTCTTCTCCATCGTCTGCGGTAAATGTAATATGATCCGGTTTATTACTCAATTTCTTCCTTCCTCTCAAACTTAAGCCGGTCAAGATAGCCCTGCAAAATCAACACTGCCGCAAGCTTATCTACAACCTTGGCTTTTTCTTCATGATCCATCTTTGTCTGTGACAAAACCTGATTTGCCGCGACCGTTGTCAGTCTTTCATCCCAGAGAATAACCTCCAGGCCGGTCCGCTGTCTTAAACGCTCGGCAAATTCTTCTGATTTAATTGCCCGATCCCCAATCGTATTATTCAAATGCTTCGGATAACCCACAACAATCCTGTCTATTTCATATTCTGCAACCAGTGCCTCCAGTCTTGCAAGGGTCTGGCGCAGCTTATTCTCCTGTTTTCGGTGTATTACCTCCACACCCTGGGCAGTAAACAAAAGCTCATCACTGATCGCTACCCCGACTGTTACAGAGCCATAATCCAGGCCCATAATTCTCTTCATGTATTGCTCCAATCCCATTCCTGCCAAAAACCTGCCGGTTTACCAATTCAGATATGCTCAAATAAATTCGTGATTTTTTCTGTCTGCTATTTCAGATTTGTGGAATTAATATCCTTTTCAATGTAAAAACGCAATAACTCCTCAACAATTTCATCACGTTCCACCTTCATGATCAGGCTTCTGGCACCCTTATGGCTCGTTATGTAGGTCGGGTCGCCCGACATAATGTACCCTGCAATCTGATTTAACGGATTATAGCCTTTCTCGGTTAAAGCTGCATACACTGACCGTATTACCTCACTTACAATTATTTCAGTATCCTTATGCACTTTAAAATATTGTGTGTTATTTATTTTCTGCATTGAATCACTTCCTCTTCCATCAAATCTCATGCCCGGTGTGCCACCGAATCATCTTTTTAGTATATTTACTATTATATTAATATATTTATCCAAAAAATTCAATGCATTATTTCACAAAGCAAAATTTCATTTGTTAATTTATCAAATACACAGGTCTCCAACATCTGATTTGCCAGATTATCCTCACATAATACAGCCATTTTCAGATATCGTTCATTATGTCCGACCTGGTATATCCTTCCATCTATCGTAAGCTCCTCTTCGAATAGTACCTTCTCAATTCTACCCAAAAATGCCGACATATATTCCATTGACATAATTTCGGACCGATGAATTAATTCATTGCTTCTGCGCGACTTTATTTCCTCCGGTATTTGCTCCGGCATATCTGCCGCCTTTGTTCCCGCTCTTTTGGAATATTTAAAGACGTGGATATGGGAAAAACCCACCTTTTCCACAAAATGCATGGTTTCCTCGAATTCCTCCTCCGTCTCTCCCGGAAAGCCTGCAATGATATCCGTCGTAAAGGCCGGTAATTCGAAGCAGCTTCGTATGAGCAGAACCTTCTCGTAATATTCCTGCGCCGTATATCTTCGGTTCATCCGCTTTAATACGGTACCACTTCCGCTTTGCAGAGACAGATGAAAATGAGGGCAGAACTGCTCTACAACGGCGATTTTCTCCAGAAATTCCTTTGTTATAATTCCCGGCTCCAGAGATCCCAGACGAATTCGCTTGACACCGTCAAGTTCGCCAATTTTCACAATCAATGCAGCAAGCGGCATCGTATCCGGTTCTTCCTTAGACTCTGAATGGTTGTTAAAGTCTGTTCCGTAAGAGGAAATATGTATTCCCGTCAATACAATTTCCTGATAGCCCTTGCTTACCAGCCCCTTGATTTCCTCCAATATCTCCGCCTGTCCACGGCTCCTGACCCTGCCCCTGACATAAGGGATGATGCAATAGGAGCAGAAACGGTTACAGCCATCCTGAATTTTGATAAAGGCCCGTGTCTTTTCCAGCATGGTTGCGACATTCAGCTCTTCATACTCCTGCTGCTCCCTAATATCAATAACCAGCTCCTCTTTCTCATTGCTGCTTTGACAGCGCTCCACCATTGCAACGATATCTGATTTCCGGTTATTGCCCACCACCAGATCCACTGCCTGGTCTGCCAGCAAAGCCTCCTCAGCTGCCTGAACATAACAGCCCACAGCCGCAATGACCGCCTGGGGATTTCTCGTCTTTGCCTGATGCAGCATCTGGCGCGACTTACGGTCTGCAATATTTGTGACCGTACAGGTATTGACCACATATACATCAGCGACATCCTTAAAATCTACAATTTCATAGCCCGCTGCTTCGAACATCCCCCGCATTGCCTCTGTTTCATAGGAATTCACCTTGCAGCCAAGGCTTAAAAATGCTGCCGTTTTCTTCATTGATAAAAATACCCTTCCCAGGATGTGTTTGAAACATACACAGCCTATATTCTTAACCTATACAACTTTTCCTCTTTTTTTTATGAACTTTGTATATTGACTTTTAATATGCTAAATTATAGTATATACATAAATAAATAAAGGAGGATTTATATTTATGAAAACAGTAAAAATATCATTAAACTCAATTGATAAGGTTAAAGCTTTCGTTAATGACGTTACAAAATTTGATTCTGATTTCGATTTGGTTTCCGGTAGATACGTTATAGATGCAAAATCCATTATGGGTATTTTCAGTCTTGATCTTTCCAAGGTAATCGATTTGAACATTCACAGCGAGGAGAATGTGGAAAGCATCCTTGCCATACTGAAGCCCTATATCGTAGACTAATTTAATTTCTATCAGCTAAGGTCAATAGAATTTCACGTTAGGAAAGTTTTGGAGAGGTTGCCGTTACCGGCAACCTTCTTTTTTATGCTATTAGGAAAGGACAAATCATCCGACCTCAATCACTTCTACTGTATTGAGTGCCTCTTCAAACAATTCGTCAATCTTCTCCTCCAGCTTTCTCTCCGACTTATTTATCACCTTGACGCTCGGTCTGGTTACAGGATGCTTTGCCACAAATATGGTGCAGCAGTCCTCAAAGGGCTGAATGGAGGTTTCAAAGGTATCTATCTTTTCAGCAATTTCGCAGATATCCTTCTTATCAAAGGCAATCAGCGGACGGTATACGGGCATCGTACATACCTCATTGGTTGCCGCAAGGCTATACATGGTCTGACTTGCAACCTGGCCGATGCTCTCTCCGGTAATCAGTCCAAGGCAGCCCTCCTGCTCCGCAATTTTCTCGGCTATCCTCATCATATATCTTCTCATGATTATAGTCAGCTCCTCATGGGGGCACTGGTCATAGATATAAAGCTGGATATCTGTAAAGTTGACGACGAACAGCTTTAATTTGCCGCAATACTTGGATATCTTCCCTGCCAAGTCAACCACCTTCTGCTTTGCCCTGTCGCTGGTATACGGCGGCGCATGAAAATAGGTTGCCGCCAGAGATACACCCCGCTTGGATATCATATAGCCTGCCACCGGACTGTCAATCCCGCCGGATAAAAGCAGCATTGCCTTGCCTCCGGAGCCCACCGGCATTCCTCCCAGCCCGGGAATGACAATCGAATAAACATAGCATTTGGTACGTACCTCTACAGTTACCCGGACATAAGGGTCATGCACATCCACCTTAAGCTCCGGAAAGCGCTTTAACAGATAAGCCCCCATCTCAATGCAGATTTCGGGGGAGGTATAGCGGTAATTCTTATCGGCGCGCTTTGCCTCTACCTTGAAGGTGATATTACGGTCCTGATACATTGCTTCCACGTAGTCTCCGACTCCCTTGGTAAGGATGTCCCACTGCGAGCTTTCTATTACAACTACCGGACAGATGGAAGAAATGCCGAACACCTTTGTAAGCGCCGATACGGTCTCCTCATAATCATAGCCTTCCGGGCATTCTACAAATATTCTCCCCTGCTCCTTACTGACATTATAATCACCGAAGGGATTTAATGCTTCCTTGATACGGTCCCTTAGGGCGTTCTCAAAGATATAACGGTTATTACCCTTTAATCCGATTTCCGCATACTTAATTAAAAATGCTTTAAACATGCCAATCCTCCATTCTTCCATCAGTAAAGCGGATTGCTCCCTTTACCTTTTTCTTGTATATCTTCGAAGCACCGGCAGCAAAGCCTTCAGCTGCTCCAGTGTATAGTCGATTTCTTCTTCAGTGGTCAGCTCCGACATGGAAAAGCGCAGCGTAGAGTCAAGCAAGTCCTTGGGAAGGCCGATTGCAGACAGTGTGGCACTCGGCGTGGGGTGATGTGAGCTGCAGGCGGAACCCGCAGACACATAAATTCCCTTATCCTCAAGGGCGTGCAAAAGCACCTCGCTTTTTATCCCTGAAAAGCTGACACTCATAATATGCGGAGCCGTAGCCTTAAGCTCGCTAAGCTCTAAGTCCGGCATACATGCAGCGGTAAGCCCGTTTACCGTAACCCCCTCCAGTGTGCTGATTTCCTTAAGAAATTTTTGCTTAAGCTGATATAAGCCTGCCACCTTGGAGTCAAAATTATTATAAAGCTGTGTTACAGCCAGCCCCAATCCGGCGATTGCAGGGACATTCTCTGTGCCGGAACGCAGCCCCCTCTGATGACCGCCGCCAAACATGGTGGGGTGCAGCCTCACCTTATCACTGGCGTACAGCACACCAATCCCTTTTGGTCCATGAATTTTATGTCCGCTGAAGGACAGCAGATCTATTCCCTGCCGCTTCGGATAAATCCTGTATTTACCGAAAGCCTGTACCGCATCCACATGAAAAAGAATATCCTTCTTTCTGTTTTTCAGTTCGGCTGCCAGCTCTTCAATTTCCTGTACTGCTCCAATCTCATTATTCACATACATAACGGAAACCAGCAGGGTATTATCCTTGATTAATTCATACAGCTTGTCCTTAATCAGCTTTCCGGAAGCATCCACAGGGGCAAAGCTTACTTCAAAGCCATTCTCCTCCAGGTATACCAGAGGCTGATGCACGGAAGGATGCTCGATTCTGGTGGTAATGATATGATTCGCCCTTCGCCGGTTCGCCATGGCTGTTCCAATAAGTGCCAGATTATTTGCCTCCGTCCCCCCAGAGGTAAAGATGATTTCCTTGGGCTCTACTTTAAGAATTCCTGCGATTGCAGCAGCCGAATCCTTCATATATTGCTCCGCCTTAACCCCCATCCGGTGCATGGAGGAAGGATTTCCGTAGTCCTCATAAAGCACCTTTGCCATGATGTCTCTGACACCCTGCGTTGCCCTTGTTGTCGCTGAATTATCCAAATATACTTCCACTGTAGTACCTCTCTGTAAGAATCTGATTATAATAAACCGTTCTATATTTCTCCAGTTCCTTTAAAATTCTATACGGATTTACACTCATTTCTCCATCCTTGGTATTTACATAGATACCAAGATGCAGGTGTACGTCAAACTGCCCGATGGTTCCTTCGCTGCCGTAGCCGCTGTCTCCCATAAAGCCCAGAAGCTGTCCCGCGATGACCGTATCACCCTCCTCAAGCCCCGGAGCATAGGAATAAAGATGGGCATAGTAGAAATAGCCTCCGTTCACAGCACGGATTCCAACCCGGTATCCGCCCTGCTCCAGCCATCCCAGCTTCTCCACGATTCCATCCGTAATGCTGATTACCGGAAAAAAGCCTCTTAAATTATTGGAGGCCATCAAATCCGTACCCTCATGCTTGCGGTCTCCGCCATAGGTGCGCGGCTGATACCAGGAATCTGCATAGGAGATATCCGCACTTTGATCCGCTACCTTGGGAACCGGGAAATATTTCAAATCCTCCAGGATAGCCTTATAATATCCGTATAGCTCCTGAAACTGCGGACTCTGTGCCAGTCTGCATATCCCCCGCCGAACAAGCTTATCACCGGCCAGCCGGTTGTCTGTTAGATCGTAGGAGGCAGCCAGCATACTAAAGGTGATACATCCCGCCTCGTCCACATAAGAAAGCTTTCGTAATTCAGAATACTTATTTTTCAGGCTTTCGGCCTGCTTTTCTGCCAAATCAGGAATATTTTCCCCTATCTTAAGCGCGCGGAAGGCCTCATAATCAATTTCCCGTGCCACCATTCCCCTAATTAGCACTTCTGAGGAAAGCAGCTTTATTTCAAAGCCGGTAATCAATAATATTACGGTTAACAGCAGGAGAATGATTATGTATTCTATATGGCTTGTGTTATATCTGCCAGACCTTACCCTATATTTCCTTTGTAGTCTGTTCATATATTTCATTGCGCCGCCACTCTCATTTTCTATGATTGCCGGTTTCATAAAATATCTGCAATAGTCCCGCAAAATATTTATGAAACCGGACAAATAATTATATGGCAAAGAGGACAGCAATATAACAGAATCTAAAAATTAGTTTCCTGCGGTACCGGTGGGTTGAACCGTATTTGTTGTAGTATCATCACCAAAGATAAAATTATGCAAAAGCTCTATATTGGCATCCAGATCGGGAATTAATACGGACATACCGCGTACTCTGATATTATCCTGGAAGGTCCCGTCGGCAGGAATTCTTAGCTGCTCGATATTCGTTGTACTCATACCCATGTCAATATAGGAGTTTAGCATTGCCTGAAAGCATTTACTGTTAATATCTGTTGTAATCATGGGCAGGAATTTCACCATCAGAGAAAGCAGCTCCGTCTTGCTTTTTGTCTTGCATTTCTCATAGATAGCATTTAATACCATTCTGTGTCTGTCGGTACGTCCATAATCATTGTTATTTCCGGTTATTGTGGAGGTCTTGCGGACTCTGGCATAGCCGAGTACCTGATTTCCATTCATCAGCTGAGTTCCCACAACCACATTACGGTTGGCCGGGTCAGAAATATAGTTGGTGGAATTCAGATAATCTGCTTCATTCTTCTTTAATGTAATCTCAAGTCCGCCCAGAGCATCAACGATTTTTTCAAAATTCTCAAAATTGACCATGACACAGCCATCCAGACGGAGGTCGAAATTCAGGGCTATTGTTTCATATAATAAATCAAGTCCGCCCTTTTCATAAGCAGTATTTAACTTATTATCCTGATATCCAGGTATCTGAACCAGCATATCTCTCATTAATGAGGTAAGCTTAACGGTCTTATTATTCGTATTCAGAGTTGCAATTACAATAACATCGGTACGTCCTCGTCCATCGCCCATACCGATCTGTTCTTCTCCTAACAGAAGGATGTTATATACCCCTGCCTCCTGCCTTCCTTCACCGGGATGATCCGGCCAGACAATTGTACTGGGATCAAGCTCAGGTGCATCCGAATTCAAATCATCTTCATCAAGATAGTCGATATCTTCTACAACATCGGTGCTGTCACCGAATTTATTTGTCATACTGCTCCATAAGGTACCGCTGATATTAACTCCCAGCTTCATCAAAACAGCAGTTCCGGGCTTTGTGAAGCCCAGGAAAAAGGCAAACCCAACCAGACAAAGCAAGGCCAGCATTACTCCGCTTTGTATTTTCCAAAAACGCTTCTTCTTCTGAATTTTCTGAAACTCTATTGATTCCTGCTCCAGTTCTTCACTGATCTGCTTTGCAAGAGCTTCATTGATACCAGTCAGTTCTTCCTCAACTGCCTCGCCATGGGCTTCCTCACCTGTCTCCTCAGAGCTTTCGGTTTCTTTTACCGGTACTTCACTTTTTTCTGATGCCCCGATCTCTTCGGATACCTGGTTTTTTTCCGGTGCCTCGCTGTCTTCCTGTGCTGCTTCCTTATTCTCCGCAGTTATCCCGCCAGCCTTGCTAGCCTCTGCCTTTTCCCTGTTCTCAGCAGCGGCATCCTCCGGTGCCTTTATCTCGTCAGCCACGTTAGCCTCTGCCTTTTCCGGCTCCTGCGTGGCAGCATCTGTATTCTCGATCGCTTTTGCAATGTTTTTGTAGAAATTCTCAGTAAAATCAGGATCATTGTCGAAATCAAACTCTGAGTTATCCTTATCCATCTATCCACCATCTCCTAATGTATGCGTTTCCCGCTGATGCAGTATGCTTTCCCCTTAATTAGCTTACTATTTTATTCTCGATTACCTTTTCCAGGAACTGGTACACGCGTATTGCCGAGGAAATGCTGACTTTTTCCTCGATTGTATGCACAGCCGTAATATCCGGTCCGATGGATACAACATCAATTCCAGGCATTTTTTCTAAAATCAGGCCGCATTCAAGCCCCGCGTGAATGGCCTCAATCTTCATATCCTTGCCATAAAGCTCATGGTATATCTTCTGCAAATGATCCCTTAATACACTGTTTTTCTGATATTCCCAGGCCGGATACTGCGCGCGGACAATATAATCCCCGCCGAGAAAGCTTATCATATAATTCAATTTATCACTGATAAAGTATTTTGAACTGCTCTTAGAGCTTCGTACTGAAGTGCAGAATTCTATTTTATCCTCCAGCGTATGAAAAATCCCAAGATTTAAGGAGGTCTCCACCAGTCCCTCGATATCAGAGCTCATAACCTGTACTCCATTCGGCATATGAATTAGCAGGAAAAGCATTTTCTCAAAGGTAAGCGGGTGCAGCACTTCACAGGAATCCTCCGAAAGCTCCTCCACCTCCACCGTCAGCTGCGGCTCACTGGAGGACAATTCCTGCTTATATTTTTCTGCCAGCTCCATCACTGATTGATAGAAGCTATGATACCTATCCTGTGCAGAAGCCTTTTCCCCGGTTATTAATAAAAGCTCAACGTTTGCTTCCCGCGGTATTACATTATCCTTAAACCCGCCCTGCATACTGATTAAACCAAAGGACTGAACCTCTCTTAGGTCAAATAACAAACGTCCTAAAAGCTTGGTGGCATTGGAACGGTTTTTTACAATATCCATTCCTGAATGTCCGCCCTGCAGTCCTCCAATATTGATTCGTACCTTTTTCCCTTCCGCCAAAACCCGTTTTGCAGGAAGTATACTGGTGCCTGTTAAGCCCCCGGCACAGCTGCTAAGCAGATATCCTTCCTCCTCGGAATCCAGATTAATCAGGAATTTTCCCTTTAACCTGGACAAATCAACGGTTCTTGCCCCATTCATTCCGGTTTCTTCTTCCGCGGTAAAAATGGCCTCTAATCTGGGATGCTTTAAGCCTTCATCTGAAAACAGAGCCAGAATATATGCAACTGCAATTCCATTATCTGCTCCAAGAGTGGTACCGTCAGCATGCAGATAATCTCCTTCAACGATCAGCTTTATCTCATCCTTTAGAAAATCATGTGTGTATTCTTTTCGTTTTTCACAAACCATATCCATATGGCCCTGTAAAATAATCGCCGGCTCATTTTCATATCCCTGAGCGGCTTCCTTTATCATGATTACATTATTCGCCTCATCCTGTGTATACTCAAGCTGATGCGCTTTCGCAAAAACGACCAGATAATCACTGACGGCCTTCTCATTACCGGAACCCCTTGGTATTTTTGATATTTCGCCGAAGTATTGAAAGACGTTCTTATAATCCAACTGTTCTAAGCTATGACCCATTACAACACATGCCTTTCTTTATTTATAATTTTTTCCCAAAATCAGGAAAGAACCGTGAACCGGCCTGTGTAATGACTCTCTATGCCATTAGACGACAGGAATCTCGGTCCGGTTCAAGTAAAATAATGTAAATTCCAAAATCAGTGCAGTACTAGTTCTTAAAGCTGTGAATTGGTGCCGGTATCCGTCCGCCTCTGCCGATAAAGGCTTCGCAGCTGAAGGGATTCACCTTCATAACCGGAGCATAACCCAGCAATCCTCCAAATTCCACCCGTTCCCCCACGGCCTTTCCGATAACGGGAATGATGCGAACTGCTGTTGTCTTCTGGTTAATCATACCGATTGCCATTTCATCTGCAATAATTCCGGAGATAGTTGCAGCCTTAGTATCTCCAGGAATCGCAATCATATCCAAGCCAACGGAGCAAACACAGGTCATTGCCTCCAGCTTCTCGATAGTCAGAGCACCTGCCTCCACGGAATCTATCATGCCCTGATCCTCACTGACTGGTATGAAGGCGCCGCTTAAGCCTCCCACATAGGAGGATGCCATAACACCGCCCTTTTTAACCTGGTCGTTGAGTAAGGCAAGAGCCGCCGTTGTTCCAGGGGCGCCCACATATTCCAGTCCTATTTCTTCAAGAATTTCTGCCACACTGTCACCAACCGCAGGTGTGGGAGCCAGGGATAAGTCTATAATTCCAAAGGGTATATTCAGCAGCCTTGAGGCTTCCTGTGCCACCAACTGGCCCACACGGGTAATCTTAAAGGCTGTTTTCTTAATCGTTTCACAAAGGGTCTCAAAATCAGCACCTCTGACACTTTCCAGCGCCTTTTTTACAACTCCGGGACCGCTGACACCCACATTAATAACGGCGTCACCCTCGGTCACACCATGGAAGGCACCTGCCATGAAAGGATTGTCATCCGGTGCATTGCAAAATACCACCAGCTTGGCGCAGCCGATGGAATCCTTATCCTTCGTATATTCAGCCGTATCCTTTATAATCTCGCCCAGCAGCTTAACTGCATTCATGTCAAGTCCGGTCTTAGTAGAGCCGACATTGACAGAGCTGCACACACGCTCTGTCTGGCTTAGGGCCATGGGAATTGATTTGATTAACAGCTCATCACTTAAGGTCATCGCCTTGCTTACCAGGGCGGAATAGCCTCCGATAAAATTAACTCCGACGGTGGTTGCTGCTCTGTCAAGAGTCTTTGCAATCGTAACAAAATCCTCTTTTGTCTTGCAGGCAGCGGCCCCTACCAGGGATATGGGCGTCACCGATATTCTCTTATTAACAATCGGTATGCCGTATTCTCTCTGAATTTTGTCCCCGGTTGCAACCAGCTCCTTAGCGACACGGGTAATCTTATCATAAATTTTTTGGTTCAGTGCCGCAAGGTCCGGGTCAGCGCAGTCCAATAGGCTGATACCCAGAGTAATCGTTCTAACATCCAGATTCTCCTGCTCTATCATTTTATTGGTTTCAATGACCTCATATATATTAATCATGCTTATCCTCATTTCTGCGCCGCTTAAATCTTTCTTTCATGGCTGTGCGCATCTTCATTTTATCGATTATATTCTATGCATTTTATCGAAAATATCCTCACGCTGGGCTTTAATAATAACACCGATTCCTTCACCGATATGCTCCAGCTCCTCTGACAGCTCATCAAATTCCATTGCCACATCTGTCAGGTCAACAATCATCATCATGTTGAAAAAGCCCTGAACAATCGTCTGGGAGATATCCAATATATTAATTCTGTTATCTGCAAGATAGGTACAAACCTTTGCTATAATTCCTACCGTATCCTTACCTACCACTGTTATTACCACTCTCTTCATAGATGAATCCTCCTTATATCAAAACAATCCTTGTCATATCATATTCTATGTATAGGCCTCACTGCCAAAATTTCACCATAAATCCGTGCAAGGTCTCAAATCAAAACAGGAAGTGACGGCCGATCCCTGTGTGCCACACTTACCTTCTGGGCCGGAAAGCTGCTGCCCCGGCTAAGTAATTCACAGCACACCGTTTCATAGGCCAGTTCCTCATAATTATTTTCCTTGGACAGATGCGCAAGCAGTATTCCCTGCAATTCGGGGTGAATTAACCTGCTGATTAAGTCGGCAGAGGTTTCATTGGATAAATGTCCTCTGTCACCCAGAATTCTCTGCTTTAAATAATATGGATACTTCCCAACCATCAGCATGTTGACATCATGGTTTGCCTCAATAAAAAGCAAATCGGAATATTCCAGCTTTGATACAATATAATCATCATATTTCCCCAAATCCGTAGCAATTCCCACCTTATGTCCCTCTGACTTCATAGTATAGCAAACCGGGTCAGCGGCATCATGAGAGGTTGAAAATGGTTCAATTTCAATGTCATTAATCATAAAGGTTTTATTCGGATAAATTATTTTAAAAAGCTCCTCCGGGATATCCCCCAGAGATCTGATTTGCCGGATTGACCCAATCGTATCACGGGTAGCATAAATCGGCATATGATATTTGCGGGCCAGGATACCAAGCCCCTGTATATGATCGGAATGTTCATGGGTGATAAGGATACCCTGTATGGTATCCGGAAGAATATCAAGCCCATTTAGTCCGTTCTCAATCCGTTTTGCACTAACTCCGGCGTCCACCAGTAGATTTGTATGATCACTTCCGACATAAATACAATTTCCGCTGCTGCCGCTTGCTATGCTGCATAATTTCATGTTCGCTCCCATTGCCGCTTTTGGCGGCGTTCATATTCTAAAAGAGTATCCCTCATTTCGCGTTTTTTGTCAAGAAATTTCATGAAAGTATATAAATTTCATGAATTCTATGCAAAACGCGCAAGGGAGTTACCAGACAGGCGCCTGCAGGAGTAAATCCACCTGTTTCTCAAGCGTACTGATATCGCCGGTATTCTCCACCACCTTCGTAAACCTGGCCCGGAAGGCTTCGTCCTTACTCTGATTGGCGAAAATGGCGTCTATCTTTTCATCCGTATAATTCCGTTCCTTCTTAAGACGCTGCCTCCGTTCCTCCTCCGGGGTATACACATACCATACCTCATCGCAGATGTAGTCATAGCCAGCCTCAAGCATCAGTGCTGTCTCTACTACCAGATAGGGGGCATTGCCCTGTTCTCTAACATCATTAATCTCTGTCTTTACCGCATCCAGTACCTTGGGATGGGTTATCTCATTGATCTTAAGGCGCTTTTCCCTGTCCTCAAATATGACCGCCGACAGCTTCCCGCGGTCAATCGCTCCATCCTCGGCCAATATATCCTTTCCGAAGTATTCCACGACCTCATTGTAGCTTGCGCCTCCCGGTTCCATTTGCTGCTTTGCTATATGATCCGTATAAAGGATATAGGCCCCGTATTTCTCCTTAAGTATCTTTGCCACAAGGGATTTTCCGCTGCCGATTCCGCCAGTCAATCCAATAACCTTCATATTTATTCTCAATTCCTTTCCAGGCAAACCGGCTGATGTATTCCTGCGCTGTTACATTCCCGCTTATGGTACACTATTTTGCCTCGAACCAGTTCTTTCCTTCCTTTACCTCCGCCTCAAGCACCACCGAAAGCTCTGCGGCTCCCTGCATTTCCTCAACCATGATTTTTCCAACCTCATCCACCTCATCCTTATAGGCTTCCACAAGGAGCTCATCGTGAATCTGGAGTATCAGTCTTGATTTGAATTTCCCCTCCTTCAGTCTTCGGTTGACCCGTATCATTGCTATTTTAATAATATCTGCCGCAGTCCCCTGTATCGGCGAATTCATCGCAACCCGCTCTCCGAAGGAACGTACCATGAAATTGCTTGCGGAAAGCTCCGGTATGGGCCTTCTGCGCCCAAATAAAGTAGTCGAATAGCCTTCCTCCCTGGCATCGGTAACCAGGCGATCCAGATAAGCCTTAACCTTTGGATAGGTTTCAAAATACTTCTCAATATAACGCTCTGCTTCTTTTCTAGTGATATTCAAATCCTGTCCCAGTCCAAAGGAGCTGATACCGTAGACAATACCGAAATTCACTGCCTTTGCACTGCTTCTTTGGGCAGGAGTTACCTCCTCAAAGGGAATATGGAAAACCTCAGAGGCCGTAATCCGGTGGATATCCTTCGCTTCCCTGTAAGCGTTAATCAGTCTTTCATCCCCGGACATGTGCGCCAGAACACGAAGCTCAATCTGGGAATAATCCGCATCCAGAAACACATAATCCTCCTCCGGGATGAAAACCTTGCGAATCTGTCTCCCAAGCTCCATTCGAATCGGAATGTTCTGCAGATTAGGATCGGTGCTGCTAATTCTGCCCGTTGCAGCGATGGTCTGGTGAAAACGCCCGTGAATCCTTCCATCCTCCCTGATATAGACTGCCAGTCCATCGGCATAGGTGGACTTCAGCTTGGTCAGCTGCCTGTATTCCAGAATCATTTTCACCACCGGATGCTCTGCTTCCAGTCTCTCAAGGATGTCCGCCGAGGTGGAATACCCCGTCTTTGTCTTCTTACCAAAGGGGAGACGCAGCTTTTCAAATAATATAACTCCAAGCTGCTTCGGAGAATTTATATTGAACACTTCCCCAACAAGCTCATAGATGCCTTTCTCCAGCTTATCGATGCCGATCTGGAGGTTATCACCGTATTCCTTTAAGGCTTCCTTATTTACCCTGATTCCCCTCACCTCCATATCATAGAGAGAGTAAATCAAGGGCATTTCTATTGTCTCAAACAGCTCAAGCATTCCCTTCTGCTGCAATAAATCCCGAAGGGGCTGCGCTGCCTTATAAGAAATATAAGCTCTAAAGCAGGCAAATTGCAGGAAGGACTGCGTTTTTTCCTCCAGGGCATCCGTAAGGGAGATCTTACCCATAAGATCCTCTCTGGAGGGAACAGTAAGCGCAAGGTAGTCCCGTGCAATATCATCATAATGATAGGTGTCGGTCAGAGGATTTAGCAGATAAGCCGCAATCGCAGCGTCAAACAGCTGGTCCTTCTCCGTTAACGGCAGATAGGGCAGCTGATCCTTAAGTCCGATGGCGGAGAGAAGTTTTCCCTCCTTGGCAAGCTGCTTTACCTTATCCGACAGATACTCTCCGGTAATAAAGCCGCAGCACCTGATAAAGTATACCTTTCCCTCTTCTCCACAGACGGAAATACCCAGCAGCCTTCCCTGCTCCGCCAATGTTGCAATTCCTGCGGTCGCAGTTTTGTTTTTAAGGATACTGTCAAAAATCCGATCCGACTCCGCCAGCTCCTCAACCATACAAAAGCTATCCTCTATTCCGGTAGTATGGCTGACCTCCTCCGTACGGAAACGGGACAGAAGATTCTTAAATTCCAATCGCTTGAATAATAAATAAACCTCTTCATTATAAATATTCTCCAGCCCTGCTTCTTCGATCTTAAAATCAATATCACAATCCGTACAGATGGTTGCAAGCTTCTTCGAAAGTACCGCCAGCTCCTTATTCTCCTTTAAGGTAGTCGTGACCTTACCTGCGGGCAGCTCCTCGATATGCTCATAGATGTTTTCAATGGAATGGTAGCTTTCAATCAGCTTGCCTGCCGTTTTTTCCCCAATCCCCGGTACTCCGGGAATATTATCTGAGGGATCTCCCATCAGCCCCTTTAAATCAATAAACTGCTTCGGGGTCACATGATATTTCTCCAGGACATCTGCTGCCATATAATCCTCAATTTCTGTCCCTGTACGTTTGGTCTTTGGAATTCGTATTTTAATCCATTCCGTAGCCAGCTGCAATAAATCCCTGTCGCCGGATACCAGGGAAACCTGGTTGCCTTCCTGCTCTGCCTTCACCGCCAGCGTTCCTAAGACATCATCCGCTTCAAAGCCGGGCTTCTCGATTACCGTGATATGCATAGCCATTAGGACCTCTTTCATAACCGGCACCTGTTCCCTAAGCTCCTCCGGCATTCCCTTTCTGGTGCCCTTATACTGCTCAAACATCTCATGTCGGAAGGTCGGATGGTGGGTATCAAAGGCAACGGTCAGATAATCCGGCTTTTCCTCCTCCAATATCTTGAACATGATATTGAGAAAGCCCAGAACCGCATTGGTATGCTCCCCCTTTGAGGTAGTCAGGTCCGGGAGACCGTAGAATGCCCTGTTTAATATACTGTGTCCATCAATTAATACTATTTTCTTATTCATGCTGTTAAATCCTTCCGATCCCTCAAGGCTTGTCTGTAAAGCCAAAAGGGGACTCCCTTCATTTCATATTCGTAGTACTATTAAAATCCGGCACAAGGATTTTGTCAATCCCCTGCTCCCTGCAATACTCCTCTAATTTCATATTAACATAAACTGCCCTCTCATCCCGGAACATTCTTATAATATTTTTCCCCGGTGCCGTAGCAGTATTTTCCCTGATTTCCTCCGCATAACGGATACCCAGTAAAAAGGCCAGTGCGAGCATAAATATGACCAATATGGTAATCTTACGGTAATATGTATACTTTACATGAACAATTTTATCCTGGGCCTTCTTGATTTTAGCCGCCAGCTCAAGCTTATAATCAATGGACAGATTTTTATCCTCATCCAGCTGCCTCATTGCCGTTAAAAGAGTATAGTAATATTCCAGCTCCTCCATGCAATCCGGGCAAACTTCCACATGCTCAAGAAATTCTTCCATTTCCTTAATGCCAAGCTTATTATTGATAAATGGCGTTATCATGCTCTGCGCTTTTATACATGTCATTCGATACAGCTCCCTTATATTTCGTCGCAGTTATTTTCTTCTTGTTTTTTTCTTTTCATACTTGAAATATAAAATTAATTATGTTAGAATAATCCTCGTCACAAAAAGGCGGATGTGGCGGAATGGCAGACGCAGCAGACTCAAAATCTGCCACACGCGAGTGTGTGAGGGTTCGAGTCCCTCCATCCGCAGTACACAAGGGATTGAACACCATCGACGTGGTTCGAGAAGTTCATCCGACTCGGGAGACTATTGTTAAGTTTTTGCATAGTCTGCCGAGTCTTTTTTTTATCATTTTACACTCGGGAGATTATCAAATTAACGGTAGTCTGACGAGTGAAAAATATGTCACGGCAGATTACCCCACTTACGGTAGTCTGTCGAGTCAAAATACAGCACGGCAGATTATCTAATCTAGGTAGTCTGTCGTGTTATTTTTATACCATTCTACCACATTAACGACAAAAGGAGAATGAATATTTATGAAAAAGAAATTAATGTTACAAGCAGATAGCAACCCCACCTTCGAGGAAGCTTTAACTATTTTCATCCGCAAATGTACTCTAAAAAATATGTCCCCCAAAACCCTTAAATTATACCGTAAGGACGTATACGACTTCTTAAAATATTGTGGTGAGGAAATCGAATATATTGATGATGTAACCGAAGAAACCATAGAGTATTACATCTTAAATAGGAAAACAGAAACTTGTAGTCAGATAACTGTTAATAGCCATCTTCGAAGCATCCGTGCCTTCTTATATTGGTGTATGGAAGAAAAATATATAAAGCCTTTCGGAATACCTATCCCTAAAGTCGAGAAAAAAATAAAGGAAACTTACACCGACTCCGAGTTGAGAATATTATTAAAGAAACCTAATATTAAGAAAGTAACCTTTACCGAATATAAGACATGGGTATATTCAAATTACTTATTGGCAACAGGTAACCGTATCTCGTCAGCATTGAATTTAAAGATAAAGAATTTGGATTTTGACGGTGGAATTATCGTAATAGAAAAGACAAAAAATAGGAAGCAACAGTTAATCCCTATGAGTAAAACCCTTGCCGATATTCTAACAGAGTATTTACAGTATCGTAAGGGCGAACCAGAGGATTATGTATTCTGTAATCAGTTTGGCGGACAGGGTGATGAAAGATCGCAGCAAGACCAATTGATAGAATATAATAGGTCAAGGGGTGTTACTAAAACCTCGTCCCATTTATACAGACATACTTTCGCAAAGAATTGGATTATTAACGGTGGTGATATATTCCGATTACAAAAGATACTTGGGCACTCCGACTTAACGGTTGTTAAGGAATATGTCCATATGTTTTCAACAGACATGGCAGTAGATTTCGATAAATTCAACCCTTTGGACAATATGAAAGTCAATAACAAAGGCACTATAAAAATGGGGGCATAATCTATGATATTATCACAATTACTTAAAGCTTATTTATTAGAATGTAAAATTAGAAACTTCTCCCCTGAAACCATATCTGAAAGAGGATATGCCGTGGAAAGATTTATAGCTTTCACAGGTGATATTAATATAGAAGAAATAAATCGTGATAAGATTAAGGCTTATGCGATAGAATACATGGGCAAGGCACAGGCTAATACTGTTAACAATAACCTCCGTCACATTAAAGGGATGTTCAACTTCGCATTAGAGGAAGGCATGATTTATACTAATTATGATGGTTGGATTAAGTCTTTGAAGGAAGAGAAAACTGTTATCCGTACTTATGCCATATCAGCCATTAAACAAGTCCTTGATAATGCTAACCGACTTGATTTCGTTTCTATTCGTAATAAAGCTATCGTAATCCTATTGATTGAAACAGGTATCCGCAATAGTGAATTATGCAATATTAAGTTGGAGGATGTGTTAGAAGGTTGCATCAAAATCCACGGCAAAGGAAACAAGGTTAGGTATGTTCCAATAACCGAAGCATTTGACAAGGCACTTACTCAATACCTTTTCCATCGTAAAGAGTTTTTAGGAAATAAAAGTAGCGAATACCTTTTTATCAGCCGTTTGGGGGGTGGTATGACGAGGGGGGCATTAATTAAGACAATCAAAGACAATGTATTCAACGGACAGAAAGAAATAGACGGTATCCCTATCACTGTACATAACTTCCGAAGATTTTTCGCACAGAATATGTTGGACGGCACTGACCTATACACCGTTAGCAGATTGATGGGTCATACCGATGTTAAGACAACGGAAAGATACCTTAGAAGTGCCGAGGACGAAAAGATTTTAGCAAGAGGTATGAACAGTCCATTAACAAGATTAGCTTAAAAAGCGAAGGGGTTGGCATAAAAGCCTTCCCCTATTTTATTGTCTATATACTGTCAACTCAACCCCATATAATTTTGATAAATTCGAATTTGTCATTGTATATCTAATTGCATAAATACTGCTGTAGGTGCTGGATTGTCATTATATTTATCTATTTCGTAAAAACCATAATTCTTATACATTTTAATTGCGTTATTCATAAATGGAAATGTATCAAGTCTTATATGTTTGTAGCCAATTTCTTTAGCATCAGAAATAACCTGTTCCATAAGTTTCTTTCCTATATGCTTTCCTCGATTACCCGGTCTGACATATAAACGTTTCATTTCACAATACTCATCATCATCTTTTTTTAAAGCTATACACCCTACAGACTTGTTGTCAATGCTTGCAATATACAATCTTCCTTCTGGCAAACCATATTTTTCTTCAAGCTTATTAATTTCATCACCATAATTCTGTGATTTCAAACACTCCGCAACATCTTCACCCTCTGCTAAAATACTATCTGTGTATTCATTAAACAATTGAAGTATTTCATCTTTTTCCTTATATGCCAATCTAATTATCACATCCATATTTGTACCTCTCTAAATTCCTGTTTATCATTTTTTTGTATCAATAATTTTACTAAACCATCGACACAAAAAGATAGTTTTATTATACATTATAACATTATATAAAACAAGGTCATAAAAAGGGGAAAGGCTAGTGAAAGCCAATCCCCTTTTTAATTATTCTTTCGGTTTATCTAATGCAGTAGATTTACCAAAATAGAACGATACGATTGCAATAATTACTGTCTGCACAAAGTTGGTTTCAAGCCTTCCCATGTAAGACATTACGACAAACAATAGGATTATAGCCAATGCCATAAGTTTCCTTACCTCAATTAACTCCGTCAATTTGTTTTTCATGATAATTCCCCCTTAGAAAGTTAGTGTATAACCGTTAGGTAATATAGGCTGCGGTATAGTATTAGCTGACATATCCCATATTGTCTGCCATGTAACCCCATCACCACTACCTTGAATTTTAAACCTATTCTGCCTTTGGTCACCTACCAACGAGTAACCGTAATATGCCAAGCCATCTAAGATAACCATAGACCCTAAATCAAAAACCACATTAGCATTGGGAACAGTAGTCCACCAAATAGGGTAAGTGTTGGCTGCAACGGATTTAACTCCATCCGTTAAGGTAGCCATGTTAGCAGAACCAGCCGATGCAGAATCGTTAGCAATAGAAGTTCTTCCTGCTAAAATATTAACTCCACCTACAAATGCTTCAACTTCAATCATTCGTGCTGTGATATCTGTGTTAGTACCATATCCCTGTATTTTAAGATATCGGCAGGATGGCTTAAACTGTGCCATAATATCCTTGTAAAACATCCTAACACCCCTAGATGTTGCACTGTATACTGCTTTCTGTACCTTTACTCCTGTAACATTTATGCCGTTATGAATTATTAATCTTGAAGTGATGTTGCTACTCAAACCGTAAACAATAATTCTGTTATTTGCAACACCATTAAGGTCTGGATATAACTGCATCCTAACTGTTGGGTTCATGGATTGTATTTGTAAAAACTGTGCAGGTGTAATCGCCATGATACATCCTCCTTATATTAGTCTTTCTTAATCTTATCTAAAAGCATCTTGTCAAAATTATTTGCCGACTTATTCACAATAGCAAACTCTTCTTTAGTACCATCTTCCTTTAACCGTTTAGCAAGTAAAATCTTTTGGATTAATTTACCCTCCCCTACCAAGTAGAGGAAGGCAATAATAAATACCAATTGAAACGGCGATGCTTCCCAAAAAGGATTCATCGGTAAACCTTGTACTACACTCATTACATACCAAGAAATTGAATATACAATTACAATTAGAAATGCGATGCAATTAATCGCCCAAAACTTTGCGTTCATATCTCTATACCCCCATGCCTACAAACTGTTTGATTACTTCAATATCCTTCTTCATAGTTTCTGCTTCTTCCATAACTCTTTGTAGCACATAGGTATTCAAAGCAATAAACTCACTGTACCGAAGTCCGTACACATAATCAATGATAGCACCTGTATTAGTTTCGTTATTCTCGTAAATAGGACTTTTGATGAACCCTGCAAAGTCAAGGGAGGTCAATCCAACCTCTTCCATAATTTTTTCAACATCTTGTGAGATAAACCCATAGTGAGTACGGTTACTGTCATTGTCGATAAATTTATACGATACAGGTAATAACCGTTTGAAAAACTCAATTTGAATTTCACTCATGGCTTCAATATCCTTCTTCTGTCGTTTATCAGAAGTATTGATTGTTGCTGTACCTGCATAAACAGTTTTCCAACGGTAAGATGGTGAACCACATGTAATTGTGTTATCTCCACTTCCTTCACTCGTACTTGTCGGTCTAAAGTTAGAACCAAAGATAGTTACAGAGTTAATAGAAGAAGTCGCGTAAAGAGTACCGTGGGTATGGTCACTTAAAGATACAGACGTACCACCAACGGTTAATGCACCTGCAATATTAATGGTAGAAACAGAATTACCCATACTGATATTTCCGCCGTCTTTGTTAAGCCATAATGTGTTTACAGTATTATTTGCCATTCTACATTGAATTTCATTGTTATCCATAATCATGTTTGAACCATCAGCATGAGTAAGTTGGAATGCAGGGTTTGTCATGGTAAGTGTAAGGTCTGGAACACTCGTTAATAAAATCCGATTAGCATTACCAATACGGAAACTGACATCACCGTTAGCATCCCTTTGTACCAAAGCATTAGCCGTATTGGTGGTAGTATACGAGAAGCTACCTGTATGATAAAGTGTATAGTTCGTAGTACCATTGAACCAAACAGGTGCAGAAGAAGAGTAAAGGAAAATAGGTAATGCCGTGTTACCTGCAAGGACTTGGTTACTGCCGTTGATGTAAAAGATTGCATAAGAAGTACCACCTGCATTCCTAGACCATAATGCCTTACTGTTTGGTAACACAATACCTGCGTTGAATGCTTGGTCTGTGGTTAAATCTTTTCTAGCAAAAGCCGAGGAGTCGATACCATCAATTAAATCTGCATCTAATCCACTTCCCGAACCATCGACACCTTTAATTTTGATAAGAATATCGGATGCCGTATAACCACTCGCCAAAAGGAAATCTGTAGCATGATATCCGTCAACCATATCTACATTAAGATTGTCAACCTTTGTTGTAGACGTTACCAAAAATGGTGATGTGCCGTCAGCTGTATTGCTGATTAATACAGGAACGGTTAAGCTGCCAGTCATTATATCACCATTCTTTTTCACATTAGAAATATCATTATTATAAATAGCATCTTCCATTTTATTTAAGTTTAATGCACAGATCGGAGTACCTGCTTGGGAAACAGTACCCTCGGCAGGGACAAGTGTAATAGTACCATTAGCATTATTCGTTTGAGTAAATGTTAATGGATACTGTACCTGTCTATCAATCCACACCGTTTTAATGTATGCCATTTTTATACTCCCCCTCTACTTTCAGTTGTACCACTAAGGTAGCCTTTATATTGAAACTCTTGTTTAGTTACTCTTGTTTGCTTCATAGTGTTGTTACTATCATCAATGATAACAATGTCAGTTGCTACCATAATAGGATTTTGCCTCCAACGTGCAACGTAAACGGCATTGTACATTGTTTCTGCAAACATTCTAGCTGCAATCACTTTTGCCGAAGCAGTAGATGTTACCATAGGGATATCCAAGGTAAAAGCCATACCACCTCTACCCCCACCAAGATTTGGATTTGTGTAGGTGTATGTTGTAAAGTTATCATCCAATGGGTCTGTTGAATAAACATTTATATTAACTTGATAAATAGATTGGTCTAATGTTACCGAAGGAATTTCAAACATATTATCCATAAGGATGCTTCGCATACCACCTTCTGTAGATTGTTCCTCATAGGTATTTGGTGAAACATAATGATACAATCCGTTCTGACTAGAAACGTGTAAAGTATACATCTGCGATTCTAAGATGGAGGGAAACTTCTCTAACTTAACTACACCATACCTGTCTTGGTATAATGTTGTTCCGGTCAGAATTGCAAGATGTTGTAGTAAGTCCCTACTGTTTGTACTCCATGTCATACGGTTATACCCAAGGTGGGATTCCACGGAAGGATCAATCCAATAATTAGTAATACCTGCGTTCTGAAAGATTGCTACTGCCAAGGCATTCGCAGTTGTGATTGCCGTACTATCAAAAGATGTATTACCTAAAATCATTAAATAGTCGTGTGCCGTAAATGTGATGGTCATACTTCCTGTATCATTCTTCCAACTATCTACATAGAAAGTACCCATTGGAATCCACTCGATAGCAGCGTCCTCTAAAACAATTCCAAACTCAACTTTAATACTGGGTCTACTGGCAATAATGGTGTGGATATTATTAAGAGTAAGGAAGCTGAAAAGGTTGTCAGTATTATCAAGGGTCAACAGTAGTTGGTTAGCCGGGGAAGTTAAATTCAATATTGAAATCTCTTCAATGATATTGGCTGAAATCACCCTGTTATCGTCAAAGACTTGTGGGTTACCATTATTTAATGCATTCATAGTAATAGTAACCCTGCTGTTTGTTTGACGAGAAGGTGCTAATACGGCTGACTTATAACTATTGCTTGAAGGAAGCATATCAGCACCTACCTTTCTATAAAGTCAAATTGTAAATCCTTATATCTTGGGACTCCATTCTTAAAATCAATCATGCCTAAGTTTCTGTCACCGTTATAAAAAGACCCTGTCTTGTAAGTGTTACTGACAGGGTCGAGGTAAGTTACGTTATAATAAATTGGTTGTGTTGCCTGTAAAATCTGCGACATCTTAGAAGCATCACAGAATTTATATTTAATAGAAATTTTTACCTTGGAAGCAATTCTTTCAATAATCATTGTCCCTTTTGCATTTCTTTCGGCATTTGTAATATCCATCATGCCAAAGTTATATTCGGAAGGAGTAGGTAAGTCTACCCCATTAACTTTCAATAAAGCCATTCGTTACCAAGCCTTTCTTAGATTGCATTCATGACGATGTTTTTACCCATACGGTTAGTTTCATAATTTTGATATGGCTGAATAATTCTGGCAAAAGTTCTACCGTCAATATTCAATACGATATCTCCACCACTACCTGTACCTGCACCACCGCCGTTGAATTTCAAGGTTTGTAACATCGTGTTAGCAATAATGCTATTCAAAGTATCCAAAGGAGAAACGACTTCTCGACCACCTACGTTATCACCGATAGTAGCAACCATCTTACCGTTGGTGATACCGCCGTTGTACAATGCAGGTAGCTTCGGAAGCTGATAGTCGATGTGTAACCAATCTAAAGCTTTCTGGATTCCTCCGATTGCATTATTAACAGGCTTCCTCATTTTGTCGTTGTAGAAGTCTTTTACTTTGTTGAATACTGTTTCATCAAATGCCAACTTAATACCACTAAAAACATTGGAAATCTTATTGGTAACGTTTGTCTTGAACCACTCTGCAACTGATTTAAAAGGGGACTGCAAAGCTGACCAAGCATCCTTACCAATCTGTGTAAACTTGGAAGTAATCTTAGTCACATTGGAGTGTGCAGGAGTAACGATGTTATCAAAAAACCATGTACCAACTTTCTGGAAGCTGAATTTCATTGCATCCCACGCATTACTACCAATAGTCTTGAATTTGGTTACTAAATCGCCTACCTTGCCAATGGCAGCATCTACGATATTATCCTTAAACCAACTACCCACTCCGCTAAAACCGCCTTTTATAGCCTTCCACGCATCATCACCGATTGTTTTAAACTTGCTAATAATCGACGTCACCGTGTCGATAATCTTTACGGTCACGTTATCGTAGTACCACTTAGCCACAGATAAAAAGGAATTTTTCAAAGCCTTCCACGCATCGTCAGCGATTGCCGCAAATTTCTTAACAATGCCCCCCACGTTCTCGGTAATTTTTGCTACTACGTTGTCATAGAACCAAACCCCGATGTTATCGAACGCACTTTTGAACGGTGAAAGCATACGCCGACCTAATTTGGCAAACCATAAAACCAAATCATCCCAGATTCCCTTGGTAGACTTAATAATGTTGTCCCAATTATTTTTAAGGAAGTTAAACATCCATACAAACAAATCATCGAAACACTTCACAATGTTGTCACCAAATTGTAGGAAAAAGTTAAGAAATCCTTTTAAAGCTGACTTAATAGCACCACCAATGGTAACAATGAAAACCAAATCGATAATGTTCCAAATAGCTTCGACAGCACCCTTAACACACTTCCATAAATCCTGCCAAGCTTTTTCCCAATCTCCAACGAAAATATCTGCAAAAAAAGATAGTAAGCCTGTGAAAAAATCAATTAGACCATCTATAGCACCTTTGATATCGCCCCATATATATTCAACGATAAACGAAAAGATAGGGTATAAAACATTGTTCCATAACGATTGCATCATTTTACTGATATTGCCACCGTCTTTTCTCCACCACTCGGCTAACTCATGCCATTTGTCGATAAGGTACTCTTTAATAGCACTACCGATTTTAGAGAATATATCTACAATTGGCTGCATCCAAGTTTTTACCTTTTCCGCAAACTCAACTACCTTCTGACCTGCACCCCCAAGCTTGTCTAGCAAGCCTGTGCTATCCTCACTAGAACCACCCGTAGA
The DNA here is from genome assembly GCA_023407175.1 of Bacillota bacterium. Next base: position 124,600 of record JAEYMU010000035.1, on the reverse strand, counting down.
ATAAGGTAAGCCACTACCTGTATCCGATGAAGCAGGAGTAGAAGAACCTGCCTTTTCGGGAAGCGTATGCACTTCATCGAAGGAAGTTAAACCACCTTTCTTCTTAGCCTTGTTTAAGGCTTCCTGCTGTGCTGTAGCACCTGCCAAGGAGTTTGTTAATCCATCAACGGCAGTAGTGTCGCCTTCATAACCTGCCTTACTTGCATCATGTTTATATCCAAAAAGAGTTTCCATGAATAAGGTCACATACTGTAAAGCCTTAGTCATAGCACTTACTAAGGCACTTAAATAGGGTAATGCCGTATTTACGATTGGAAGGAATGCTTGACCTAACTGTAGCTTTAAATCAGCTAATGAAGCAGAGAATTGTGCGACCCTTAAAGACGTATTATCAGAAATCGTTGTCCCGAAATTCTTACTTGTCTGTTCCAAGATAGAATAGTACAGGATTGTCTTTTGCATATTAGTGCCTAACTGTGACCAAGGCTTACCATCAGCCATCTTCTTATATGCTTCTGATTGTACGATTGCATTTGTTCTAACATTTAAACCCAACTCGTCAGCACCATCGGCTTCTTGGTTCATAGCACTTCGGATACGTTCTGAAACGTCCTGCATACTACGTCCTGTCTTAGCACGAATGATCGCTGAAACTTCCATCATCTTAACTGTTTTCTCATATAAGTCCTGTTGAGAAGTGGCAACCCTACTAAGGTTGACGGAAAGTGTGTTAGCCATTTCAGCACTTTGGAGTTTGGAAAAGCCTAATGCCCGACCTGTAGACTCCGACCAATTCTCAAAATCCTTGGTTGAATCCCCCAACTTATTACTAAGGTTATCCATGATAGACTCAAACTTAATTGCATCCTTTGTACCTCCAACGGTAGCATCAGCAACCATCTGCATACCCTTTTTAATAAGTTCAAAGGAAGCCATTGCCTTAAACATACCCTTGGAAATACTTTGATTAAACTTACCTATTGAAACCTCTGCCTTCATTAACCCTTTTTCAAGAGAAGAAGTATCCGCAACAATCTTGACGGTAATCTTGTTTGTACTATCACTCATTTATTCACCCCCTTGTTATTCTGTTTCTTCTCCTTCAACAGTTCCCCCGAACCTTGCGTTAAGTGACTTAACCATTTCTAACATTGCTTCATCAGACATTTCATTGATTGTTACTTCCTTAGTACGTCCCATTGCTTCGTCAAGACACTCCTTCATAGAAGGGAGTTGTTCAATACGGTGGTAATACTCACCCATCCATGCGATTGCAATTTTTTCTTCCATTTCAGCATCTTTTCTTTCCCTAATTACTTGGGATAAAATGTTTAATTCTTTTGGGGTGTATTCCTCATAATCACTAAGGGTTAAACCACAATGGAAGGCAAGTTTAAGGGACTCGTCCCAATCCCATTGACTAGGGGAGTCCCCAACATTACCTTCCTCATTTAGTTTTTTCCCTCATTACCCCCGAAGGCTTTTTCGAATGCTTCACCCATTTTATCTACGATGTACTGGATGGATTCTGCTTCATCCAATAAATCTTCCATATCCTCTAATTTAAGTGACTCATTATTTGCCCTTGCATCGGAGAGTAATCCACAGTACAGGATTTTCTCTAGTTCGTTTAAGTCAAAACCGTCCATTTTGATACCGTCCAAGGACTTACCTGTTAGGGATAACATTGTTTTTAAAGCCTTGTGACCATATCTTAAAACTCTTACTCTATCTAATTGAATTGTTACTACGTTATTATTCATTTCTAAATCCTCCTAATTTTGGGTTAATGTTTATTGTGGGTTTTGAATTAAAAGGACTAGAGAAAATCTAGTCCATAATACTAGGAAGCCTTAGTGAAAGTAGGCTGACCACTTACCTTCAAAGTAGCTTCAAACGATACCGCACCGCCAACGTCTGCACCAGTAGATAATTTGGTAACAACGGCAGAGAAAGTCCATGTAGAACCTTTGGTAGTAATCTTGTCGGGAAACTCGATTGTGTAAGATGCGGTAGAACCTGCATTGAAATCGGTTATCATAGCATCGAAGGTATCACCGATAAAGTAACCCGATAACTTAACCTCACCTGCATCTTTAGCACCTGCAATGAATGTTTTATATCCACCGTTGGTATCAAGTGCAGTTACCTCAATGTGTTCTGCCGAAATATCCAAACCTGCGATAGACTTTAAACCTGCGATTGCGGTAGTGCCTTTTTTAAGGGTTGTCCCCATTGCGTTGCTTGCTACACCCATTGATAAATCCTCCTTGTGTTAGTTACCCTTTATAGGCAACGGTCATTTTGATGTGTTTAAAGTTGTAGAAAATAAAATTAGCACCCTCAAATTCCTTTGGAAGTGCTAACTTGTTTCCGTATTCATATGGTAAAATTACTGATTTGCCGTCACCGTTTGTATATGCATTGAAACCTTCTTTAGACAGGTATTCAACAACTCCTTCAACGGTAGCAACTAACATAGCCTTGCTTCTAGCCATTGATTAGTCCCCCTATCTTTCAAGATGTATAAATGAAACAAGGGCGATTATTAAACCGTCCTCGTCTGAAATATCTATTGTGTCAGCAAAGATTAACCCATTCTCTGTATTAAAAGATTGCAGAGAAGAAACTAATGTGTCTGTAACATTCTCCGAAGGATTGACAATACTTACGGAAGCCGATGTCCTTCGTAGCCTAAGTGGACTTCCAAGCAGCACTTCAAATTCATCAGATACAGAATTTAGAATGATATCGTTTGGTTTCACACCTTGGATCACTTTTCCTGTATATACAATCGCATTAGGAAAAGCATCTTTAAGGTTTGATATAATAGCCGTTTCAACGAACGTATTCATACTTTTCTCACATACCTTCCTAATACTTTATTTGCTTCATTTACTAATACCTTTTCAGCTTTATCCTTACTTCGTTTCATGTAATACCGACCTTCATGGAAAGCACCATTCTTGTCGTGCCAACCTGTTTCTTGATAAACACCATAATTCTTACCCTTAGAATTGTTTGCCCTAGCCGAATATGAACCATGAATTTTAGCACCAAATTTCCTTGCCCTATCATCAATCTTGATAGACCTCATAAGCTTTCGGGTATCTTTCGGCACATTGTACCTAGCACTCTTAACACCTGCATCCAACGCTTTTCCAACAACCCCTTGCATCTCATTTGGACATTGGACTCTTATGTTATCTAATGCCTTTAGGACACCCTTAGAGTCAATTGAATAACTAAGCATAATTGATATTCTCCGCAATTAAAATTTGATGTGTATCATAAAGGAAGGGGTTACCTGCTGTAGCTTTAATCTGTCTACCATAATGAGAGATTTGGATTTCATCACCTTGGTTGATAATGAGAAATGGGCTTAAATAAAGCCTGTCCTGTGTCTGTATTCTGTTAAGTGCTTCCCCTTGGCGGTAGTCATTCTCGGTAAGAGAATTTAATACAGGTCTACTCCCGATAGATAAAGCACATGGAATGTTTTCATAAACCTTTATCCTTTGTTGCTTTACCGAACCGTTAGGCAGACTTACATTATCCATTCTGTAAACATCACATTTATCAAAATAAGTTGACTCGATTGCTTCCATCATAGTGACCTCAATTTCTTATACGTTTTAAGTATCCAAGTGTAACTATCGAAGATACCATCATTTGCCGGAACGGACTTTCTATCAGTGTCATATTCTACTGTATAGTCCCCTCTTGAAATCCTCTTCGTAGCACCTGTACCATTACCCATAAGATTTTGATATTGTGATAGCTGCGTTACAGTAATTTCTGCTAATACATTCAATAAGGCATCTATTTTCGTACAATCATAGCCTAAATAAATACTTGTTTTAGCAATGGTCATTTCTGCCGTTACGGTAACCCTTTCCGTTAAGGAAGCATCCAGTCCACCAAGGGCAATAGCCTTTGCCACAACGTCTGTTTGTGTAAATGCCATATTATACCTCCTTTAATCAAAAGAAAGGAGTAGGTTTCCCTACCCCAAACTTCTGTATTGTTACTACGCTAAAGCTACGATATTAGCAACCTTTGCAGGGTTTTTTACATAACAAGCATAGTGAACGTCTGCACCAACTCTTACAGTACGGTTAGACATATCACGGAAGGACTCTGCGTTAACATCTCTCTTCATAGCAACACCTAAACCACCGTGCTGCAAGAGAACACCTTTACCTGCACCAACTCTACCACTAACAACGATTTGCAGACCCATAACGTGTCCAACATGCCCACTCATATATGCCTGTCCCTGTTCTACAGAAACAAATTCGGGTAAAGAAAGGACTTTACCGTATTCAGCAGGGTTGATGATTAAGAATGTATCATCCAAATCTTCACCGAAGTAAATTCTTAACTGTGCGAAACCTGCTTGGGAAATAGAAGCGGTGGCAATCTGTTGACCAATCTGGGGAATACCTGCACCAACAGCGGTAGCCTGTGCCTGTGCTAAAGCATCACCATCCATCTTATTAGCGATAGATACAGCTAACTGTTGTTCAACCTGTCCAACAACTTCGCCATTAGTAGCAAGGATGGATTCGTCTGTCATAGCGATATCCTTTACGGCCTTCTTGACCGTCACATCGATAGAACCTGCGGTAATGTTATCGGCAGTAACCGCACCGCCTTCTGCAACATCATTTGCATTACCGATGTAGTTCCAAGACGGTACTGTGATTGTATTACCTGCGTTACCCTGTAAGTTGTAATCAACTTCACAAAGAGGAAGGATTTTAATAAGATTTCCTAATTTCTTCTGTACGGAATCTCCAATAATCTTAGGAACAACTAAGTTAGATACGTTTGTAGTAGCCATAATTTGTTTACCTCACCTTTTAATTTTTTATGATAGAAAGTTGATTGGTTATCCTCTTCTCCAAGTTTTTGGGCATAAAAATAACAGGTTCGGACTAGCCAAATAACCTGTTATACTCATTCGGATTTGAATTGTATAATGCCATTCTTTCTGCATACGACATTTTGCTTGGGTCAACCTGTGGTTCATTCTGTTGCTGATTGTTAGCCTGTGGCTGAAAACCAAACTGTTTAAATTTCGAATCTACACTACCGTTTAGTGCTTGATTGAATTGGTGCTTGAAGTCACTGATATTTGCCCTTGTGGTAGCTTCATCAGAACCTTGAAGAAATCTAGCAAAAGTGTTAGGTACACCTTCCTGTGCTAATAAATTAAGGGTAACGGTAGACATTTCAGCCTTCATTTTTTCAGCATTGATTTTATCAATCTGTGCCTGTAACTCACGCATCTGTTTAGCCTGGGGAGTTTCATTCGGGAATAATGCTTCGACCCTTTCATTCACAATCTTGTCTAAATTGTTTGCCTTCCAAGTTTCCAAAGACTTAGAGAAGTGTTGATCCAACTTTGGTTGTAATGCTTTCTGCCCGATATCCATACCAAGTAAGTTTCCTAGTAAGTCGGGATTAGTAGCAATATACTGTGTCACCTGTTCGGCAGTAATTTCTACATTTTGGTTGTCTACATTTGGTGTATCCATAATTTTCATTCTCCTTTTGCCCTTCATAGTTCATTGCCCTACAAAGTTCTCGTATTATTTTTTAATAGGTACTAAAGTACATCTGCAATTCGGGTGGGCAGGACAGGGACTTGGAAGTTGGTTGATAGTATAAATTCCTTTACCCCCTTCACCGCCTGTTGCGAAACTCCTACAATTCTTGCAGACTTTTGTAACTTTCTTATTTCCTTTACGGTTAACAAATTGAATGTGTTCCGTAGCATCCGTCCATTTGACTTTTGTGATACCTGACTTTTCCCAAACACCTAATGCCGTTGTATTAATCGTTTCTGCCGTTTCTGTTCTTGCCATTCTCTTGGCTTCGTAGATGTGACCACCTGTTTTCAACTCTAATTGAGTGGTGATTTCTTTCATCGATTTATGATTGTAGATTAGCAATTTGATTAATAACACCATTTCAGCACCTTGTACAAAAGTCTTACCTTTCCATTTTTCAACGGAAGGGGGCAGGGCAAATGGAGTAGCATGATATTCTTCATTAGTGATTATTTGGTTAGAATGTTTCTCTGTCTGGAGATATAGGTCATACAAGTAACTTTGCATAAACTCGGAAAACTCTTCCCCCATAACCCCATACTGTTGTTGGATTTGCTTGTAAAGTCCAACCTTCTCCAAGTCTTGTGATATGAGTAAATACTTAAAGGTGTCGGGATAGTTGTCATACTTCTCGAACACCTTTTGCATTGTACTTATTATGATATTGACGGTATTGGTATAAGGGTTTGTGGCTTTACGTTTGAGATATTTTTCAATCTCGTAAAACCTATGTGTCACAAACTCTTCTTGAAGAGTAGTCAATGAGGACATTTATTATCACTCCTTTGACTTAGATTTTTGTAGATTGTGCGTATTCATACCGTTATTGGCTTTACCGTTTCCCTGTGGGTCAGCTTTACCTATAGAGGCTTTAAAGGCTTCCTGTTTCTGAAGGTCAGCTTCAGCTGCTTTCTCCATCGAAGCAATTAACTCTTCTTGGTTGCTATCTAATTCATCAATTTCAGTAGGCAGCACCATTGTTTGAGGAAACATCTGCATTTCCATTTTGCTAAGTTGTTGATCAGCAATTAAAAGTCTTTCTTTCTCCAAATCGGATACAAAAGGAATTTGACTACGAAGAGTTTCATCCGAAACGATATCCTTCAACTTGATAGTCATATCTGCAATCTCAACTAAGTTAGCAGGTAAGTTTCTTACGAATACCGGTTTAAGGTCATTAATCAATTCCTCACCACGAAGGTTTAAGGTTTGAAACCCTAATCTCAACCGTTTCATAATAGCCTTGGTAAACTTTCTTTCCCTTACGGAAGTTCTGTTTTCCAAGGCAAGTAATTTATAACGGATTGCTGTACCACTAAGGTTCGTAGCAAACTGTTCATCGGAAAGGTTAGGGGTTTGTGCATGTTTATGAATGTCCTGTACCAAACGATTTTTGATATTTTCTATGTGAGAGTCATTAACAGTTCTTTGCAGGAAACTTGCATCACCTGTACCGTCCACCATCAAAACACGGTTGTTTTTCATTTCTTGAATATCCTCGGTAGTAGTAGCCTGTAAATCTCTTAGTAATAAGTAAGAGTCATTCCAATACTCAACATCATTAACGGAGTCAGAAACAACTTGGTCATAAGCATCAATCTGTGTCATGATACTTTCAAAATCGCCTTGTCTTTCTTCATTTGCAAGGTATTCAATTACAGGTACTTCACCAAAAGGGTGGGGTAAAATTCTGGTAATTTTCCAATCTGCATAACTTCCATCATGAGTACCTTCCATTCGGGTAACTTCTTTATCATCGTAAATTTCAATCTGATAAACAGTCATGTTAGTGGAAGCATCTTTTAATGCAGAAATATTTACTGCACAAATTAAATCTTCCTCCAAATCAGCTGAATAGACTGCTAAAACATTCTTTGGGGAAGCATACTTAAAACGATGCCTTCCATTTTTATCAATCCAATGAAATTCGAATGCATGACCCAACATACTGCAAAGCTTTGCTAATTCGGCATCTACATCGTGGGCATTATTTTCATCTAACCAATGATGTACCGTATCAAGTGTCTTAGGATTGTCACCTACATAAGTAATAGGTTGACCTAAGAAATAGGAAGAGTTTGTATCTACGATTAACTTAGCAAAGTTGTTTACAACCCTGTTGTTTGGCTTACTTGCATCTTCGATGGATCTGTTAAGAATCGCCTGTTTACCAACATAGTAATCTTCGAGAACCTTGTATTGGTATTGCTTGGAAATAAACATCTTAACTAAGTCCAACAACTCTGTTGGTCTGTAACCTCTAGGCAAGTGGTATTTCCTGCTTGACCATCCACTTCTCGGATTCATTTAATCACCACCATCTTTCAAAATTTTATAAGCCTAACATCTTGGAGTTCATTGACTTCATTCTGTTTCTAGGCATAATATCTTCAACTGCATATCTCAAACCATCGAGTAAGTGATTGTATTTATCTTCGGGTTCGTTCACATACTCGTTGGTTGACTTGTCTTTTTTCCATGTGTAGTTTTGCAACTCTATGAGGGCATTGGTGCATCTTGGGTGTACGATGATTTCAAAGGCTTGGATAAACTGAATGCCATGAATAATGCTGTCCTTACCTTTCCTTGCACCTTTCATCCTTCTAACACCACTACGTTTTATTTCCTCGATTGACTTGGGTTCGGAAGAGTCAGCGGTGATAACCTCACCCAAATAACCCCTTCGTCTAATCCACTCGACAATCTCTTTATTCAGCATACCTTTCTGATACATTTCATCAGCGATGTACATCTTTCTGTTAATTTCATCAACATAAACTTTAACGAGAGTCGAGGGGTCATTGGTGTATCCAAAGTCCATACCGAAGTAGCACTTGATACCCTGTTTCCGTAACTCATATTCGTCAAAGGCTTCTTCCCGATACTCGGCATAAATCCCTTTACCCAAGGAAGCAAATTCCCCCAAGGCATAAACCTTGTACTTATACGGATTGGTTTCCTTCATATTAAGAAGCATTGTGATATTCTCTTTGGGAAGAAAGCGGTTGTGGGTAAAATTCGTATGGCAGACAACACAATCCTTTTCCAACGGATGTCCCTGTTCGTGAAAGTAGGGGTAAACCCAATTGTCTTTTCCGATGGGGTTGTAACAAAGGATAATCTGATTGAAACCTGCCTTCTTATTTCTAAGACGGACTTGCAACTGTTCGTATTTGTCCTGCGTGATTTCAGTTGCTTCCTCGACGAAGATATCTGTGATACCTGCGATAGACTTAATTTTTTCTTCATCGTCCATACCTTTGAAAAGAATTTCACTACCATTCGCAAACTCGATTGTCAGATAGGATTCTGTAATCTTGACGAATGCTGATAAATTCCATTCTTGAATGCAGGTCTTAAATTCCGAGAAAACGGAATCTCTAACCGTATTAAGGACGTTTCTTACTACCAATACCTTTCTCTTACGACTACCACTAAACTTTAGACATTTGAGAATGGTACGTTGTACGGCAAACTTTGATTTACCACTACCACCACCCCCATAAAAGACTAAGGTACGAGTTTTGTAATCATCGAGTAAGTTATGCGTAGTACCATCTGCCTTTGGATAATTAAGGTAAATGTCGTTGAAGATATCGGGATTAATGTTTAGTCTTACATTTGACTTCATCGTTTCCATTTTCTTCACCTTCTCTTTTCTTACCAATTTGCAGACTAAACAGAGTACCTAAAAGGCTTAGAAGGAAGAAGAAACGGAAAGAAGGGATGAACATTTTAAGTCCAACCCTTCATAATAATTTTACCTTTTAGGTACTCTATTTAGTTTGCAAAAGGGGATACCGGATTCGAACCGACAACCTTCTAACACATGGGTGCTTTTCCAATTAAGCTATAAAATGGGATTCGAACCCATAACTTCCCCTCTCGTAGATGCTTTTCCATTTGAAGCTAATCCCCTATAGTTTTACCTCTCAATACATCTCTGTTGAGAGGAAGCAGTTTAAATCCTGTGTCATGCTTGGGACAGTAGACCTCTATCCTCTTATCTGGAGGGTGTCATAAGCTTTATTCTTCATCGGCTTCTTCTGCATCAGTAGAGAATCCAATGTTGAATACGGTTTCTATTTTCTGTTCAACAACATCTGTAAACAGTTTATAGTGCTTACCCAGAAGTTCGAGTGCCTTCACACGGTCTTTAATCAACGTGTCCTTTGTGGCAACATCACCACTTGGCAGCACCACTTCCTCCCTAGTGTCACCTCTGGCAATCTTAGTGAGTCTTTCCATCACTTCCTGCTTTCTAGCAACTCTATCGGAACGAAGGGAGTCATTCAGCCATTCCACATATGCGTTGACATCTTCTCTAGCCAAAATACGATATGCGTGTCGGGTAGATAATCCAACGGCTTTCGCACTCCGACTAGCATTCATATCGACTACATACTCTTCGGCAAAGGCTTTATGCTTCTCGGATAAATCTTCTAAGCTGACACCGTTATAAATGTTAGGGCATTTATCATCCATACCGTCAACTCCTTTATAAAAGACTTTTTTATAAAAACTTTTAGGTAACTATCTGCTTCGCAGATAAATTGTTTTTTTTTGCTTTTATCAATTATCTTTATACTAATTTATCGAGTCAGCGGTGGTACAATGGGACATTACGGTAAAGGATTTTTATATTATTTGAAACTGTCCCATTTTTCCTTTCAGAATCGATTAGATTATAAAAGGACATAAAAAAGACCCACCGTTTTAGGGACGGCAGGTCAGTTCGTATTTTCTTTATTGACATTTTTTTAGTGTTTGGCTATATTTTTGAAACAAGTTTATCTATAATCGCATGATTATTCATAAGGTGGTCAATCTGTTTCTGTTGGGTAGTAATTTCATCCAAAATTTCCTTAATCATTTTGCCTTGGTCAAGGTGCATTTTGTGCAACGTCATAATTTCCTCTCGCATATTTGAGATTGTTTCAAGCATATCTTGTACTTCAACCATACCTTTCCCAATACTATCTATCAATTTATCAATTTTTCCAGTAACTATACCAACTTCTTTAGCGAATGCATCCTCCATTTCATGCTTTTCTATGGCAGTCTTCGTAATACCTCTTACTTTCTGGAACTTATATATAGATGCATTGATATTCGCTTCCTTGTTTGTCTGGATATCTTTACAACCTTCATAACGGTAGCTCAACATAGGTTGACTTTCTTTCTCGTCCCAATATCTGTCTAAAATCTCAAACTTACCTCCACCGTTTTCATGCCAACTGCCAATAACATATTTCCTACTAGGCTTCATTCCCATTATTTTAACCACTCCTTCACTCTATCCACTAATAAATCTTTGAGTATCTTCAATTTCTTAATTTCCGATACTAAACCCTCATTCTCCTAAAATAAAATTATTGCTTATTGTGCCTTTTCAAGTTGCATACTTCTAATAACTCTTACCTTATTGAATCTATATTATTCATTTATATAACGTCATTACGTTATTTTTATAACCATCAGTATACCGTCAATTGACGGTTAAGTCAACTGTTACAATCTGGGTAATACGGCAAGTTTTCTGTAATAAAAAAACCCCCATAGTGCCTATTACAACAACACTCATGAGGGTTAAACAAATAGAAAGGTGCAGGGTGATTATATATGGCATGTATAGGCTGTATTTCGTATTTTAAGTGCTTGGGGAATAAATAGAGTCTGCACCAGTCTAGTTATTCTAATATTATTAATAGCTTGATAAGGGATGTTGTAGAAATAAAGAGGATGGGATTGCTACATTAATACAACCCCTCCGTTATAAATGGTACTACATAACCCCTTGGAAATATTATACTGATTTATTACTATAATTCAACTGTTTTTACAATTTCATACATAATTCACAAATAAATCAAATTAAGTTATGCAGAAGTCCTTGCATTATTTATTATATTCACTGTAGCATTCCATTCGCCTGTCTTATTCCCTTTAACTAATGAATTTTGTCTTGCCCACTTTTCCCACTTGGATATCCTAACCTGTATCTTTTCTAAGTCAGTTACTTCAACCTCTGAAACTTTAAACTCACCGTCAACCCCTGTTTCATTCACGCAAAAGATACGTTTTGGGGTATCTGTTTCACCTTCGATGAACCATGTACAGGTCTTTTGAAACTTAGCTTGTCGAATGGCTTTAAGTACCTGCCCCTTGTTTAAGGATCGGAAGCTTCGCTTAAACTCTAAAACTAACCCCCTACCATCAATCTCTGTATGTGCATCTACATCGGAGAAACCATTCCTACCACTTAATCCGTGTGAGAAAGGATTTAATGTCCATAAGCCTTGAAGCATTCCCTTTATACTCCGGATGCCGTTTAGATCAAGGTTAAATCTCTCTAATCTTGTGCCTTCTGTATCTTTTACGATGATTTCTCTTTCACCGTTTGCATCTATTCTAGCCACTTTATTTCCACCTTTCATATGTATAGGAAGTTTCTCCTACCATGTAATCGAGTCAGTTAACGGTTATGGGACAAAAAAATAACCCCATCGGCAATACACCGACAGGGTAATTTCTAATTCCTATTCTGTTATTCAGCGGTACGCCCTAATAACCTTTCAAGCAGGGTGATGTACTTATGAAGCTTATCAATCTCTGTATCAGCATCCTCAAGTCTTTCAAGCAAGCCGTTAATTTCAGCTTCATGTTCCTTAACAACATGCTTTAATGCTTTATCGTTAGCCTTGCAAGCTTCAACCATCGTTTCCGTAATGGCATCCACCAACTCCGCAGCTTCCTCAATAATTTCTTCCTGTGCAACTAAAACCAATAACTCTAAGTCACCTTCACTCATAAAATACATTTCCGTTTCCTCCTTAATATGATGGGTACATGACCCCTTATATTAATTAATCGAGTAGAAAATTGTCTATTGGGACAGTTTTGGGGAGGTAGATATAGGTAAAATTGGTTGTTGCGAAGAGGATAAAAGAAGCGGCATAATGGCGAGATAGTAGTGAGAGAAGCGGTTTACAAAAAGAGTTGCCTAAATTGATTTTTAGAAAAAATAAAAATGGGATTGGGATAACGGCTGACTTTTGAAAGTTGATTTGCCATAGGCAGCATTAGCCTAAGATGGATGCCTTAAATAGATTTACGAAAAAATAAAAATGGAATCGCCTAAATTGAATTTCATAAATTTTATTGGGATTGACTCCAAGACATGATGGATGATTTTGTTAAACACCCCCTACCGTTACCATTTATCCCATCAGATGGTAATAGTGGTAATAATATTCAATTATTCATCTTCTGATTAATTAGGTAGAAAGCGGTAACAAATAAGGCAGTATATAGAAAATTGTTGTGTTATATGATATCAAAATATGTGGGGGTATTGAATAAAACGTGAATATTAATGTATATAGTTTGTATGTAATAAATAAATATACCTCTTCAAAATATTCATAGATTATTTGGAATATGTAGTTATATTATAGAATTAATCCCCTATTGTAGTGAACAATATGTACCGTATTGGATAGTGGTAGGATATGGTAAGGGTGTTAGGGGTTAGCATGAACCATAATATAGTATTGGGTAATAACGGTAAGTGTGGTATTAAACGGATGGAAGAGAAATGGGATTCCCTATAATATAATTACTATATTTTTCTTTCTATTTCATAGTTAAAATCAGACTTTTTTGCCATTTTATGACTTGTTATAAATCCCTATATATTACCGTATCTTTACATGGTTATTGATAACTATTTTCCCATATTATTCATTGAAAAAATATGACATTTACCTAATATTTACTATCCCAAATCCAGGCATATTTACCATTATAAGTTAAGTTAATTACTGCTAATTATAGATAAATAACCCATGTTATTAATTAGGGTATTTACATAATACTTACCATGTTATAAAATGTAAACCTATTCTATTTTTCCCCATTGATAAATATGGGATATCTACCGTTATTAGCCATGTATTTATTATCCATCACTTCTATTAATAGCCATGTAAATAAACGGTAGATTTCCCCCATTTATCTCTAAATATATTCCAATATTATTCCAAATAGTTTACCGTCAATTATTTCCTACACCTAACTATTTATAAAAGCAAATTAATTACTTTGGTATTTTCTGTAATAAGTTGATAGTTAATAATTTACATATCCTAATTTATGTTAGAGAGTCCCATAACATAAATTTAAGGTCATGTCAACCCCTTTTATTTTTGTGTATAATGACCATACAGCCATTTATAACGGTTATTTGATAACTACTATTCAAATATTGTTTTAGTGGTCAAAATGACGATTTATGTCTAATCTTGCGTATAAGCTTAAACAAGACAAATCACCCCATTCATGGACTACCACACAAAACAACCCGAAAAATGGCATAGCGGTCAAATCATGGGGGTTAGAGGGGTATTTATATAATATGAATAGTATTGTTTATTTCAATTTACAAAATCCTACACATAGTCGTTTTACCACAGTTTGGTAACCGTTTATAGTGCGTCTATCTGACGTTCTAAGCTAAGTTATACCTTGGGAATACCGCAGCATTAACAAGATATACAAAGCCGTTTCATGGTGATTTTAGATATGTAGCATACATATAATTTAATAGAATTTCACTTGATACAAGTTGAATTAGGTTAATCGGATGCAGGACAATAAAAAAGGACTACCATTTTTCTGGATAGTCCAATTTATACCATTTTAGCTTATGCAATACTTTTTACCTTTTTATCCCATACATTTAGAAACAAGTCAATTTCGTCTTTGTTTACCAGATACTGGTTTTTAGATAAGTCCTGTGTATTAACTATACAGATATGACTATTTACTAAATCAAGCTTACATTTATTTATATTCAAAGTCCTGTTAATCAAAATAATATCATCTATGGTAACTTCTGGATGAATACTATTAATCAAATAATAACAACATAATTCTATCATAATTTACATCCTTTCAATTATAACATTTCTTCTAATTTTTCAATCAATTCATTGTATTTCTTTACAGTCATAACCAACTCATAATATCCATAGAAATAATCCGATTTTTCTCTATTTTCTTTATAGGCTTCAACTTCATCCTCTACCAATTTTTTTCTACCATACAAAGCTACTAATGCCACTTCCAACACTTCCAATTCCAACCATTTTTCTTCTAGCTTCTTCATATTATTTCCCCCGATATGTTATAAATAACATCACCATTTTCTGTAAACATCCACCCATTAGCTTCTGTTATTTCCTTCCAATATTCCTCCGTCAAATGATGATCAATTTCCTCTTGTATATCTTTCCTAATTCTATTCTTTATGTCATTCACTAAATTATTCACCATGTTTTCCAGTGTATCAAGTGCATTTGCCAATAAGTTATAACCATTTAAACCGAATATATCTGCATCTACTGTATACTTGTTGCGAAACCCGGAATAACTTTTATTTGTTATTTCTATACCATAATGATATAAAATGAATTTTAATCGTTTATACATTTTTTCATCAATGTATTCATTACTGAATAAATAAGATAATAACTCGTTCGTGTCGAGTTCTCCAATAATACGGACTCTATCAACGCAATATGGATTAAAGGAATATTCAATATTTTTACTCCATTCAAGAAAGGGATATTCTTCATTGACCCGACATTCAAAATCATGAACATTAAACTCCAATAATTCCATATCGTCAGCAGATAGCCTATAAAGTATCTTATTAAAATCATTCTGCGACATTCTTTCTTTTATTTCCTCCAGTGTAAAATAATTGACCATATAAGTTATTGTTTTCATGCTTCAATACCCCCTATGTAAAATTTACAATACCTTCCCAACTCATTGATGCAATTATAATATTCGTAATTATTAACTTGATTTGAAAAGGTATTTTCATCATTTAATTGTATCGGTAACGCATTGATCCAAGGACTATTTGGATTCCCATTTACAGGACATAAGTAAATTGTTTTACCTTTATTATATGCCGTTTCTGCCGTCTTTTTTGTTACTCTTATGGCTGTTTTACCATATAACTCAATTGTTTCTTTTCTCATGCTGCACAACCCCTTCCTAACAAGCTTCTAACCATCCGTATTTTGTAAAAGTGCCGTTTCCATCATATGTAATATCTCTACCAAACTTCTCATAATCAAAATAGTTGGCTAAGTTGCCCATAGACTTTAAATCATAGCAGCCACTTTCTTGTATCCAATAATAGCCAAGGTCATATTCGTCACAAATATCTGAATATAGAATATAATCATCCAGTTCGTCTATATAATCCAGTATGTCACCGCCTTGATACTCAACTATAGCTTCCAGTTTTTCCTTGTCTGACTCGTCCAGTTCTTCCAGTTGTTCCGCTATTTCATTCAGATTGGAAAGGCTGCTGTATTCGCTAATTTTTACACCCTCAATATCACATTCATAATCATGAATTGCATATTCTTCATAGATTGAATAATCTTCTTCATAACCATGTATGTATTCGCCTTCTTCATCGTAATGACCTAATTTAATCTTAACAAACACCTCATTTATTTCTTCTTCCGTAGCGGGTAGTTCTAACCATTGCCCTACAAGATATCCTTCATTATATTTGCCGAGGTTTGCTACATATACATTCATCATTTTTTGTCCTCTTTTCTTTTTGTCTTTATCTTTTATCAATTTAGTTATTATGTTGTTGCACCTGTTTGGTACTCTCAAATAGTAACATAACCGTCATATGACCGTCAAGTTTAAAATGTATATTTATCAATTGTAAATAATGGTAGAATTATTAACGTGGATTAACTTTTATTTTTTCTCTTATAATAGAAGGAACACATTTTCCCTTATAAATTCCAATTGATATTAAGCTTTAGAAATAGTATAGTAGTATAGAATGCATTTATTTTACCCTTATCATACAAAATAGAATAAATGCAAATACACATTATATACATCGATAATGAATATTTATACCCTTTGTAAATGTCCCCTAGAATGATTTCCAAATAATAGGACTAATATTTACTGTTAATTTTTATGTCATATTTCGGTATGGATGTATTTTCCTGCACCACAAATTCCCTTTGGAATTTTCGCACCTAATATCTACACATTTTCCACGGCACAGGGATTTCCGAAAAATTTACACACAGCAATTTTTTTGGGGCAAAACTACATACAGCAATTTTAAAAAAGTCCTACAGGTTTCAGTAAGGTTTCCTGTAAGACTTCTTTGTATTTATAAGGCATTTTCCCCGAAGTTTTGTGGTGATTTATGAACCGCTTTAGGATTGGGTACAGTTAAAATTGGTCGAATGCTATTAATAGGCTTGGGGGATACTCCAAAATGGGGACAATAAGATTTTCGATAAGTTTCGACAAAAAATCTAACAGGATTTATATATAAAGACTCTACAGAATCGTGTAGGATTGAGTAAAAAGGATACAGGCAAGTTGTTCATCGTCTAAAGTGGTTATTGGCTTAAAATCGAAAATAGGCAGCACAGAAACGTTCGGATGATTTCAGAGTAATTTACAGCAAGATTTCATCCCCGAGATTCCCCTAAAAACTTTTACTAAAATTTCAGCCTTAAAAAATGTCCCCCCATACCCTTATTCTTAGAACGGTAGTAAAAAAAGAAGCCAACATATTTCTGTTAGCTTCCTTTTATATTTAGAACTAAAATAAATCACTATGGGTTCCTGTCCTCGAACAGGTAAGCACCAACACATCATCTTTCTTCTTGTAGATCAGTAACCAATCCGGAGAAATATGACACTCTCTGTATCCCTCATACTCACCGTTCAGCCAATGGTCTTTATATTTAGGTTCTAACTGTTCACCATTCGCTAATCTGTCAATTACCGCATTTAAGTGCTTTATATCAAGTCCTCGTTTAAAGGC
This sequence comes from Bacillota bacterium, assembly GCA_023407175.1. Next base: position 107,086 of record JAEYMU010000035.1, on the reverse strand, counting down.
TACTTTGACGTCTTTCTCAAACTTGCTAGTTTTATGAATTTCATACTTCATCTTTTAATATATCCCTCATCATTTCATCTGCACTACTGTAGGATTTGTATTTCGAAGGGTTTGCAATTATATCTTCTGTTTCCTTCATAGCTTCTAAGGTTTCTTTATTAGGGATATTTAAACCTATTTCAAAGGGTATCCTTTTTTCTCTTACTACGGTCTTTGCAAAAACTGTGAAAGCTGTAGTCATATTCATACCAAATTCGTCAAATAGCTGTTCAGCCTGTTTCTTTAAATCTTCATCCATTCGTATTGTAACTTTTGTCATAGACACTTCACACACTCCTTTCATTAGCGTAACTCTATTATAATAAAAAAGCTGTACATTGTCAATACAAACGGCTACTTTAATGCCATAAGAGGGATAGGTATATTTTTCTTATTCCTCGGTTGTTATATTCCAAAGTATTCTTTTAGGTTCATTATAAATGTTGTCGGTATGTGCTTTGATAAAGTGTATTCACTTAGTACCACACCGTTTCCTATAAACCTTACAGTAGTTCCAACACCACTAATAGTAACTAAGTCCTGCTTATTGAATATACACACATTCTCTATACTTATCATACCATCATCATATTCGTACAGGCTAACCCCCGACATTGTACCAAACATAATCCTTGTAGTTTTAAATTTTAATCTATCCATAACTTTTTTGCCCTCCATTATATGGTTGTCTATTGGTTATATCATACACACATCCGATTAGGGTAGCAACTGTAGATTATTTCCATCACTTACCCTGACTTACATTACACTTTTTATCGAAGTAGTCTTGGATAGCATCAGCAATTTCAACAATATCCGTCATTTCGTTTTGCAGATCAGAATCCGTTGTGATATTCATAGCTTCGTACATCACCCATGTAGGGGTAAGTTCACGTTTCTTGGAATAGCAACAACTGATTGCATCCCCAACAAGTTTTTTAATAAAATCGTTCATAAGTCTTCCCCCTGTCAGCCTAATTTTCTTTCTTCCATCGGCTTCAGCTGACAATCTTCCCAAACATCCGGTTCAAATTTGATAAGTCCGCTAAGTAACTTATCTCTGAAAAAGTTATCCTCGATACGAATGATTTTTTTTAAGAATGTCTCGTTGTATTCCTTAGTAGCTTCCTGTAATTTTGTCATGGCTTATTCTCCTTTATATTGGTTAGGTAATATGTTTTATACTAAGTAATCGATTTGATTTGAGGGGATGGGACAAGAGGATTTAATAAATATCCTCAAATCCATAATCTAAAGCTAATTCTGTGATGGCTTTCATTTGACGTTGTACCGACTTTCTTGCACCCTCATAAGAAAGTGTAGGATACACAATGCTGCATATATCCTTTTGGTTATAACCATCCATCTTTAACTCTAAGATTTGTCTATGTACATCAGACAGAGTTGAAAGGAAGCCTTGTCCATCATTGCCGTTGATAACTGTATCTTCAACCGATGTCTGATTGGATGCGAAACATTCTTCAAATGATTGTGAGTTACCTTCATCGTCCGAGGACTCTAGGTCGGAAAAGAAGGAAAAATCTCTTCCGTTGTTCTTAGGTGATTTAAAGAAGTCGATGGAACGAAGTTTTATGACCCTTCTGATACCTGCTTCATTCTGCAAGTTTACATTGTTGCTAATCGCTGTCCAAACCTTAATCATTAAATAGCTTTCTAAATCCTCTGCATCAAACCATTTTCCGCTTGTCTGTCTTTTAGCCGTTCTCCTAACTTCGTTGAATAAGAAAAGCGTCATTTCCTCGGTTGTGTTAAACCCCTTTAATCCGTTAAATAATGTTGTCATAATCCTTTTTCCCCTTTTTAATTTTTAATTGATAGTTTAATTTTGTAATTTATTGTAGATATTTGTATTGAGTTAACCCTTTGGCATGTTAGCATGACGGTTAATAATCCGATACTTGTAAGTCATGGGAGGACAACCACATCCTTACTTAACATCCAACAACCGTTGTGTTGACATCAAATCAAACCCTTGATTTAACTGGATTTCATTGACATTAGGTAATTGCTTACACCTTTGGAAATACTCGTTAACATCCTTGCAGCTTTTCATCTGAATCCTGTACAGACGGACATAACCGTTAAGTTTAGCAATAAGTGTTTGTGCCACGGCTTCACCCTGTTTGTCGTTGTCAGTTGCGATAACCACGTTTGGAATACCTGTCCTTAGCACAAGGTCTTTTTGGCAATCCGAGAATGAAGCACCGCCTAATGCGATACCGATACAATCCCTACAGCCTGTTTCTACCGTTAAGGCATCCGTTTCCCCTTCGCATATCCACAGGGCTTTGAATGGCTTCTCATAAACCCTTCTTAGGTTGTAAAGCTTCTCATTCAGCCGTTTGCCACCCTTCTCGTAGTAGAAGGTCTTGGTGTCCTTGAAACGGTATTTGATTGCTTCCACAACTCCATTAGGTGAGTACCAATGAAAGGCAACCTTATCGCCCAAGTCCATGACACCTGCGTTACGGATAACTTCCTGTGAGATACCCCTACCGCCCAAGTAGTCAAAGGCAAATTCCTCACCTTGGAACAGCAAAGGTTTCCAAACCTTTTTCAATTTGAAATCCAGGTGCAACGTAAGCCTGTCGTAATCGTGATAGCCGTACTTCTCACACAGGTAGGCAACCGTTTCTTCCTCTGACTCATTTCTTAGGTAAGCCAAGATTTTTTCTAACTTCCCACTTCTGTAGGGGTCAGTTTCAGATGCCCCCGAATCTATCCAAGTACCTGCAACCTCTTTGTCCTCTAAGTGGCAGAGATTTACGAAAAATGATGGTGATTTATCGTTTCTGAAAGGGGAGGGTGCAGACAGTTTTTCTTCCGTCCATCTGACCTTGTAACCCTCAAAATACGGTTGAAGTTCTTCCGTAACGTCTACTGATAATCGAATGTGACCTACCCACATGCTGGTTAACATTTCCTTTTCTCCTTTACTGGTTGTCGAGGATCACACCACGCCATTTGGGTTGATGCTATTTGGGGAAATAAAAAAACCCCCCATTTCGACTAGATACTTGCTAATCGATTTGAGGGGAGTTGATGGGACAAAACCGCTATATGAAGTTTTTGGTAAGTTTAAACTAGAATTTCCGCAATAATATATTGTTGTATCTTTATTTTTTTAAAAAGTTTTACAGTAACACAGAGGCAGGATTATCCCCTATACACACCTATTTCCCTTTTTAAATGCGGTTGGTTCTGTAAATTCGCAATACTTGTATCCGGCACAGAAATAAAAAAAGACTAGAGGATTTCTCCCCTAGCCTAAAGTACCTTATTTACAAGGTTTCTTCTGTTGCAGGTTGATTAATATACTTGTTGATGTCAATATTGTTCTCGGTAATAATCTCTTGAAAGAATACGTTTGCTTTCTCCAATTCCTCGATGTACTTTTGCATTTCCTTAACCACAACACCGTTTAGGTGATTAGTAAAATTAGCGTCCAACTTCTGTACCTCCTAATCCTTCTTGCATGGCTTAAATATTGCAATAACAATATCTATAACAACAACGATTACAACGGATTGCATGAACGTAAGCATAACCCCGAATAACCCTAATGCCCATTGAAGCAATAAAGCCATTATACCAACCATCAATGCCCCGAATACAACAATGCCGATTAAGGCAATAAACGCTATTAATATACTTGGCTGTTTTTTCATTCAAATACTCCTCCAAATTAACTTGCAATTTTTATATATTTCGCTGATACGAATCCACCGTTAGTTCCATAGTAGATACTGTACCAATCACCAATTTTTTTATCTAATTTGATTTTCTCACCTTTCTTTAAAACACCGATAACCTTTGCATTAGTGGTTTTACCGTTACGGACATTTAGTGCAGATGCTGTTACCTCACCATATACAATAGCAGGTTTGGTTACTTTTACAGGAGTTGGTTTTATAACAGGTGCAGGTTTTACAACAGGCTTTGATGCTTCGGGAAGCTTTGCCCCTGCTTTTAACTGACTAATACTAAGACCACCACTATACTGAAAATGCGGCATATCTACAATTGTCTTAAAATCTCCACCCCATTCTAAACCAACGGATTTGCCTATAGCACCGATTTTCCTAAATGTTTCTAAATCGTCCCAATCAGCCTTATTATTTTTAATGGGTACAAAGTCAAAAGCTAGTCTGTAATTATGGTAGCTAGAACCACCTTTTGCGTTAGTGATTATGCCACCTGCCGTTGTACGTCCCTGTGCATATTTTTTATTTTGTTCTTCTATAGAACGGTAACCGGAAGTAATTAATATGTTGTAACCTGCTTTATCACATAGTTCTAAGAATTTATCTGCTAACACCTGTACTCTGGGGTGTAACCCACTAATCCGTTCAGCATTTAATTTGTCATTGTACATTTAATTTCCCCTTATTCGTAATCCGTCTTTAACGGCTTTAATCACTGTTTCTCTGTCCTCTACACTATCCACGATATCTATTACATCCATATCAATTACTACCACATTGCTTGCAGTATAATGCTTGGTAACCCATTCATCGTAACCTTGACATAATGTACGATAGTATTCGATCAATTCTTGGTTTTGTTCAAAATCCCTTCCTCTTAATCCTATACGAAATATAACCGTTTCGAAGGAAGCCTTTAAGTAAACCATTAAGTCGGGGGATTTTTTATATGGAAGTCCATCAATTTCTTTCATCATTTCATTTAAAAGACCCTCATAAACAGAAAACTCTAAAGCATTAATTCTTCCTAACTTATGGTTGACATAAGCAAAGTACCAATCCTCATAGATGCTTCTGTCGAGGATATTATTACTAGCAGCATAAGCCTTTTTGATTGCTTGAAACCTAGTTTGCAAAAAGTACAGTTGCAGTAAAAATGGATATCTTTTTAGTTCGATTTCCTCTTTACTAGCCGTATAGAATAGCGGTAGTATCGGGTTATCGTCCACACTTTCGTAAAATACTGTACTGCCAAACTCTTTTGCCAATAATTCAGAAACACTTGTTTTACCAAGTCCTATCATTCCACCCACTACAATCACGGACATTCACCTCACCTCAATTAAGTAATTTAAAGGTTAGGGGGAAATTAATCCCCCACCTTATTAGAAGGGTAATTCTTCCTCAATGCCACTATCATCAGTAACAGTTGTTCCTTCGGAAATACCAACTCTTGTTACATCAAAGCCAAACTTAGCACCAAATTTTCTGATATCCGAAGACTGTTTTTCTTCACTACTTCTAAAGAAAACACCTTCATAAACTTCCTCGGATAATTCAGTAACGGCTTTGAAGTTGGCTGTTTGTTCGTCGGTTAAATCATCCATATAAGGAATGATTGTCCAAGCACCTTTGCTTCCTTTAGTGATTTCAAGAGGGAATTTCTTTAACTGTTTCTCCAACTTAGTAATTCCTTGGTAGAAATTGTTTCCTGCTTTGTTCTGTCTACCTTCCTCTAAGTTGATACCCATTGACAAGATGATGTCCTCACCTGTATTGATATCTTTCATACCAAAGTAAACGGTATCCTGTCTTTTTAATGCATTAATTTTGTTAAGGACTTTCTTTCTCGCATCATCATCCTTCTTAACTTTGTTGTAATCCTCCCATAATTCTTTAACTACCGCATCATACAAAGTCTTATCTTCCTTTTCTACAACAGTTGGAAGGATAACAGGACAGTTGTTAACGGAGTCATAAACTGAAACGGTTTGTTTCAAATAAAACTCTTTTGAAGAGGGAAGTCCTACGATAATGCTTTCCCCTTCTTTGAGGAAACGCAACGCAGATGCTTTCTCTTCGTTGTTACCGCTATTACTGTTACTGTTCATTTCTAATACACCTTTACCCATTTCTAATTCCACCTTTTAATATTATTTAAGGGGATTTGTCTGCCCTTATACTATCTAATCGAGTGGGGAATCCGTATCGGGACATTTCCAAAACAAGTTTTTAAAAATCCAAAACGGCTTTTTCTGTTTATATAGGAAGAAACTCAAATAGGCTAAAATTCGTTTAAAAAGTTTACCGCCATTTGTCCCATTATCCTGACCTCAATCGATAAATTACTTGTAAACAGGAGTTTGGAAATAAAAGAAACTATCTGCAAAGCAGATAAATTGCTTGTAAAGGAGATTGTGATTATGGCTAAAGCAAAGGTTGATACAAAGGATTTTCGAAGTTGCCCAATAGAGGATTGGAACGGTACAACATTCCGTGAATATGTAAAGCATCTTAACAAGGAGAAGTACGGTATCCCCTGTGTGAGTAATAACGTGATGGTTGAAAACAGTATGTTAAAAAACTTCACGAAGGAATACGGTAACGAAACTACAAAGAAATTTTTTGAAGAATGCGTCAAGTCACACAAGGGGTCAGATAAGTACCCCACATGCAACGTAGGTTTTATGATCTCTTATATGAAGGCATCCGTTCTTCCGAGGGTACTACAACAGGACGTAAAGAAATCCAAAATACAAGAATTGAGAGAACAGCTACAGCAGACACCACAGGCAGATGTTGAAACATATTTCTAAGGAGGATTTTTTAAATGGTTAAATGCTTATTATGTAAAAAGTTTGGTAAGGAACACACTCACCCGACATCGGCTTGCATTTTATTTCATGGTCAGAGTGGTAATGGTGGTCGCATCGCTTCTAGTAAAGTCCCTGCCGAATACCAATACACATTAATTTCAGATATACCGTTTGAACAGAAGAAGTTTGGTGCTTATGTAGAAAGCTTCAAAAAAATGTTCAAAGAAATTGAGAGTACCAAGGATAGAATAAAGTCCTTATATCTTTGGAGTGAAAGTACAGGAACAGGAAAAACAACAACGGCATCTGCCCTTCTGAACGAATACCACATAGCACACGTTTTACTTTCTTGGAAGGAGGGACGCAAGCCTGTAGATTACCCGACATTCTTCCTTGATGTAAATGAGTTGCAGGAATTATTCAACCGTTTCAATCGCCAAGGCATCCCACAGGACGTAAGGGAAGAAGCAAGTCGGGAGTATTACAGAAGGTTAGAAATTGCAAAGAAAGCTTCCTTGGTAGCCTTTGATGATATCGGACTTCGTAACGCAACCGAAGCCTTCCGAGGGGATTTGCACACTATCATTAATCACAGAACGGTGCAACAACTACCTTCTATTTATACATCAAACTTGCCTATTCAAAATATGGCAGATACCTATGACCAAAGACTCTACGACAGGATGAAGGACTTGTGTGTAGTGATTGAGATAAACGGAGTTTCGTTCAGAGGAATGAGATAACCGACTTAGAGAAGGAGAAACGGACATGAGTACAACATATTTTGGAGAGTTTTTATTAAGTAAGGTTATAGAAGAAAATGATGCAGCTGCATTAATTAAGTATGGCATCACAGCAGAGGACTTCGTTACCCAAGGAGAAAAAGACGTATTCAAGTTCATAACAGAATATGCAGAAAAAAATAGAAACCATTGCCCCGATTACCGTACCGTAACGGCTGAATGTGAAAACTTCAACTTTCGTCCACAGGTACAGGATTCCTATGAATTTCTTACATCACAGATTAAGTCATATACTACACAATTGAGGGTACAACAGTTCATGCAATCCAAGGCTACGTCGATGTTTGAAGAGTTGGACGGTATCAAATTTATCGACTTCATGGTGGACGAGTTATCCTACATCAAGCAGCGTGCCGACTACCGTACCAAGATAGGTACAGATATGGCAATGGACATAGACGGCTTCCTTGTTGAATATGAAAACCGTAAAGCAGGTAAATCTAACAAAACATGGAAATCAGCCTTTTCATCAATGCCCGAATACACAAGTGGTAATATGTACACATGGTATGCTAGGAGTGGTAGGGGTAAGTCCATCTTTACAATGGTGGAATGTCTGGAGGCTTGCCTACAAGGTGCAACCGTACTTGTATGGGCAATGGAAATGCCCAAGTTCGAATGGTTATCAAGGGCATATGCTTACGTTAGTGCTAAACACAAATTATCCAAAAGTATTCAAAACGGTGAAGAAGTGCTTGCAGGCTTTGATGCAAACAAATTGATGAAGGGTAATCTTACCATTAATGATGAAGATAACTTCAAAGACTTCCTTAGAAACCTTAATTCAACCCTAAAAGGAAAATTGGTTATTCGTGCCGTTGATGATATAGATTTCCAATTGCGTTCCTGCAAGCAGTTAGAAGCTGATATCTTACAGACAAAAGCCGATATCGTGGTACTTGACCCCATCTATTACATGGATTTCGAGTCCAATACTTCCAAGGTCGCAGGTGGCGATGTGGCAAACACTTCCAAGAAATTGCGACACCTCGCAGGTAGTCACCAAGTAGTCCTTCATGTGATCACACAGGCAGATGAAGTTAAGGATGATAGGGATGATGAAGGTAACCGTGAATTAAGAGTTCCGGTTCGTGCAGAGATTAAGAAAACCAAGGCAGTATTAGAAGATGCTTCTATGGTTATTGGCTTAGATACCTGTGATGGTACTTTCCGTGTTGAGTTGGGCAAAGGTAGGCAAGGTGGAGAAGGTCAGATTATTGAAGGAATTTATCTTCCCCAAGTTGGGTTGGTATACGAACCTTGCCAAGACGAGTTTTCAAGAATAGCTATAGAGTATGGTTTCTAATAAATTGAGGGTGGAATAAAAATCCACTCTCTTTTTTTTTATGCAATCATGTCCCATTCTTTTTAACCGTTTCGATTAATCAGTATAACAAGAAAAGGAGTGGTCACAAATGACATTAGACGTAAACTTTCAAACTAAAACCACTGATAAAACGGATGTTATCAATAAAGTGCAAGCTAAAAAGCATAAAAAAATACTCACTATGGAAGAAGCTTGGGAAAAAATCCGGGGGATGAAAAATTCCGATGCTGACAAGGCAAAGTTAGGGGAAGTATTCAAAGCATTACAAGACGGCAAGGTTGGTAGAGAGATTGGATGCGAAGGAAAGAGTTTCAGCAAAGCCGAAGCCTTACGCATATGGGTACACTTGCAGGAAATCACCCGACAGGAAAAATTAGATAAGTTGGTTGAGGAAACCCCCGACTACTACAGCTTGGTTTTATTAGTATCCGAGTTAGATATCATGAAGGAAACCCTTATCAAAGAAGTAATTATTTCAGTAGATACCGAAACGACAGGACTTAACCTTTACGGAAAAGACATTATTGTTGGTGTATCATTTACTGCCCCTGTTGCGAATCAGCATTACTACATTCCGTTAGCACATGATGAAGGTAACGTGGAAAATATCGAGTATGCGTGGGGTGTAATTAAAGAAGTCCTTTCCTATAATGAAAAGGCTTATATCTTAGCAAATGCCACATTCGATATGCACCAATTCTTCAATTATGGAATTGAGATTAAAGGCACTATCCATGATGTACAAGAAATCATGAAGCTTCTGAACGAAAATGAAATGTCCTACAAGTTGAAGGACTTGGTTACCAAATATCTTAAAATCCCTTCGGACCGATTTGATGTACTCTTCGGGAAGAACTGTAAATTCAACACAGTACCATTAAAGTATGCAAGGTATTATGGTTGCAAAGATACTCATGTTACATGGCTGCTGTATGAGTTTGAAATGAAGTATCTCCCAACTTTTGAAGCTTTGTATAACTACTATAAGTTGGTAGAACAACCTCTTGTCAGAGTTGTATGGGAAATGGAAAGAGAAGGCTTCATTATCGATATGGAGGAAGTTGCAAATCAGAAGAATTTCCTAGAAGCTGAAATCCCAAGACTTGAAGCTGAATTAAAAAAGAAGTTAGGTGATATCAACTTTGGTAGTCCGGCACAACTTCTTCCTGCTCTACAAAGATATGTCAGTCCAAAGCTTAGTGCTACAGGCAAGGATGATTTGAAGCCTTACAAAACCCATCCGATTATCATGTTACTGAATGAATGGAAGGTTCAAAGTAAACAGTTAAGCGGATTCGTTGCTAAGATGGGTGACTTAATTCAGAAGGATGGAAAGCTTCACGGTAGCTTTAATCAGAACGGTGCAAGGACAGGTCGCTTCTCTTCTGTAGAACCCAATCTGCAACAACAACCGTATGAAGCAAGAAAGATGTTCTGTGTTGATGAAGATAGCCTTATCCTTGGCTTAGACTTCTCTGCCCAAGAACCAAGAATGCTAACCCACTACACGCAAGAACCAATCCTTGTTGAAAACTACAATAATGGCAAAGACCTTTATGCTACCCTTGCAGCCGAGTTTTACGGAAAGCCTTATGAGGAATGTTATAAGAAGGAAGATGGTAGCGATACAAAGGAAAGAAAAACTTTCAAGGTAGTTGTACTTGCGATTATGTACGGAATGGGTGCTACTACCCTTGGTGGAAGTCTTGGTATAACTTCAAAGGAAGCACAGGCGATGCTTGACAAGTTTAAAGCCACTTTCCCTGCTATTGCAAAGTTTACCGAAGATAATACCAAACAGGCTTGTAAAGACGGATTCGTGGAAATGGAATTAATTATAGACGGTTACCGGATCACTCGTAAGAGAAGGCTACCATTCTTCAAAGGTGAGAACCCAAAGAGGGTTTACGATACCTACTCCACGAATGCAAAAATACAGGGAACGTCAGCAATGCAGACCAAGCTTTGTATGATTAAAGGCAATCAGTTATGTAAGAAGCTTTCCACAAAAGGACGTACCTTTGCCCTGTTAGGGACAATCCATGACGAATTGCTTTACCGTGTTCCAAAGGATATCACAAGGGAAGAGGTTGCAATGTTTGAAGCAATCATGACATCAACAATTAAACTCCACAATATCCCTTCTGCTACGGATGCAGAGTTAGGCAATTCATGGGGATATATGATTCCGATAAAAAGATGGTTCAACGGAGAAAGACCAAAGGGGTGTGCATAATGATTTTAGCAATAGACTTTGACGGAACAATCAGCAAATACAATACTTATCCAAGACTACCTTTACCCGAAGAAATTCGGGAAGGTGCTTGGGATATATTGAAGCAATTACAGAAGGATGGTCACACTCTTATCCTATGGACTTGCAGAGGGGGCAGGGAATTAACAGAAGCTATCCATCTATGCTACAGCAATGGAGTTTTTTTCGATGCATATAATGAGGATTGTCAAGAGATTGTCCGAAAGTATGGCGGTCAGGGTAAAAAGATATTTGCAGACCTGTACATTGATGATATGGGTATAAACGGCATCCCCGGCACATGGTATGAAATATACGAAAGGTTGATGAAAGATGTACAAAATAGGTGACATATTAGAGGTTGCTACCACGATGCTGACGTTTGAAATACCTTGGAAAACAGAAATAATGGTGGTTACAAATGTTTACCCACTTGGTAGAAATACCTACTATTCGTTCAATGGGAATGATAACGTTCATTATCCCGAATCCCGAATAATAAGGCAAATAGAGGAAGGTTAACCCCTTCCCCTTTTTGTCCCATTTTTCCAATTCCACTCGATTAACAAGTAGGTTATCTAAACCGAATATACGCAGGAGGATAAGAAAAATGAAAGGCAAAGGACTTGAAAACAAGGACTTCCATCAAGAAGAAGCTGAACAGATAGCGATAGCATTTACCGATTATCTAAACAGTTTTCATAAGAAGGGAATCCAGACCGATGATAAAGTCTTAGTACAACTTTATAAAGACTATGTTGAAATGATACCTAACGTACCTAAACCGAATTTCAATGGGGTATACAATTTTAGAAGTTCATCCACAGGTGCTTGTGCAAGAGAACATTATTCAAGGTTGAAACATATGAAAGCTGATCCAAAAGGTGATATACTACCCCAGACTACCCGATGGCAGAACCTTGGCACTAGAATAGGTGATATGGTACAGTTTGACTTGCTGCTTGCTGAAAAACATCATACAGGCACTTTTAAATTCGAGAGAGTCCAAAAAGAAATCCCCGATTTTCAAAATAATTTATGGGTAAGGAATTTCCCACACTTCGAAGAGTTCTCAACTACCACTAAATTCTTTGACCATAACGGCAAACACTTCTGTATTCACGGAAGTACAGACGGCATTATGGTTTATACAAAATCAGATGGTACTATCGTCAGAGTTGGATTGGAGATTAAAAGTAAACAGACCTCTTATTCCAAGACCACCTACCATACAATGAAGAGTGCGGATACAAAGCATAAGAAGCAGACCATTTCTTATAGTCTTATGTTTGATGTAGACTATTGGGTTATCCTGTACGTCAACGCATCTAAGAAGGCATGGAATCCCACGCAGGAAGATTTGGATAAGTGTCCCGACATTAGGGCATTCGGTCACTATGTTACCCCAAAGATGAAAGAAGAAGTATTAGACCGTTTCGCATATATCTGTGAATGTGTTGACACTAATACTCCCCCACCCCTTGAATTAAATAATTGGTGCTTTAATAATTACAAACAATCCTGTGCAAAAACACTTACCGATGCAGAAATGTTAGCTTTACTCGACTATGCAGAGTCAGAAGAAGTACATGCAATGCCAAGTTGGTTACAGGCATCCGTAGAAGCAGCTGTTGTTGAGGTTGCCGAACTAAGGGGGACGGCATGACTCCAAAAACGCAAAAGAACAGATATGGTAATGTCCGTACAGAGATTGACGGAATAATCTTTGACAGTAAATTGGAAGCACGTTTCTATGAATATATTAAAAGATTAAAAGCAGATGGTCATATAAAAAACTTTGAGTTGCAGAAAAAATTCCTGTTATTAGACGCTTTCGAGAAGAATGGTGAGAAGTTCCGTAAGATAGAATACGTTGCAGACTTTGTCATATACCACCATGACGGCAGCATGGAAGTTATGGATACCAAGGGTGTGGAAACGGATATATTCAAAGTCAAGAGGAAACTCTTCGAGAAGAATTATCCTGACCTCACATTACAAGCAATTACCTATTCCAAAATTGACGGTGGATGGAAACTACTATCCGAAGTCAAAGAAGCCAGAAAGAAACGGAAGAAAGCTAAAGAGAGTTAATTATCTAGGGAGAGTTAAGAGAAATCTTAACTTTCCCCTTTTTCTTTTGTCCCATAAGGTTTGCCCCACTCGATTAATTAGTATACAGGAACCCCCGACTAAATTTAATCGAAGGAGAGATGCCCATGAAAAACTTAACAAACAGACATTTACAGGTATTAGAAGCATTGAAGGTATTAAAGGAAGCTACTGCAAGAGAGGTTGCACAGTACATGGTATCCCAAGGATATGCAGTAAACCTCGAAAGAAACTTATCCCACCCAAGACTTACCGAATTAGAGTCTATGGGTAAGGTAGCCATCAAAGGTTATAAGATTGACCCCACCACAAGAAAAGAAGTTTCTATCTACAGATTGGTGGTGGCATAAATGAAAATTGCATTGATGGGCTATGCAAGGGCAGGTAAAGACACTATCGCAAGTATCATGATAGAAAAATTAGCAGGTCAAACAACAAGGTTAGCCTTTGGTGACCAATTAAAGAATTTGTTTCATGATATCTTCGATATTCCTGCAAACCCGAAGCCAAGAGAAGGATATGAGAAGTTCGGACAGACATTAAGAGAAATTGATCAAATGGTTTGGATTAAACAGTTAGAGAAGGATATGAAGTATCACCAATCAATGGGTGTACAAAACTTCATCATCACAGATGTGAGGCAACCAAATGAAGCTATGTGGTGTAAGGATAACGGCTTTATCGTAATCTTCGTTTCAAGCAAGGAGTCCTTTAGAAAAGAACGGTCGGTTAACGACTCTGTATTTATCCCTGTGAATGAGTCCGAGAAACTAATATTTTCTATTGATAGAGATTACTCAATCGACAACAATTATTCACTCGAAGTCCTAAAAACACACATAGACAAATTACTAGAAAGGATGGAAAACGATGCAAAAAGGTGATATCGAAGGACTTATGGATGCACTTGGTTACAGGGAAATTCGTTCAAGAGAAATTCTTGAAGCCGAAAAATTAGTAAACAAGATTAGAAAAGAAGCTAACCTTACGGTTGAAGAAAGCCGTTTACTTACAGTTAAAATGACACACTCGAATTATGAGTTTGCCAACTTACCGAAGCCTATCATGAAGAAGTTAAGAGAAGCTTGTAAGAGATTAAACATAACGTACAAAGGGGTTTCGGTAGAATGATAAATAAAATGGATGCAGGAAGTATTGAGTTTATAACAGGGGTTATGAATAGTGAAAAATCTTTTGTACTGTTGAAGAGAATCCATGATGCACTTCTGGACGAGAAGAGTTGCTTAGTATTAAAACCTTCTACCGACACAAGGGATGGTGCAGAGGTAAAATCCAGAAAAGCCGTTAGGACAAGACCTGCCGTATTGGTGGACGAAAGTAATGTACAGGTAGTCAATCTGATATTCAATGCATTAGGAAATTATGATGTTGTATTCATTGACGAAGTGCAATTCTTCTCACATGACTTTGTTATGAGATTAATTAATAAAGCTTTGGCAGGTAAAATCGCCATTGTTGCAAGTGGTCTGACAAATGACTTTAGACAACAGGAGTTTGAAGCAAGCAGGTTGATGCGAATATATGCTACGGAAGAAATTGATTTCAGAACAGGTGTCTGCTATTTCTGTAAGGAAGAACATAGAGAGGTGCTTGATACTTCAACTTTTGAGGGTACTTTTTACATCAAAGGGGCATATGAAAAACACGCAACTGTTAATGCAAGATTAGATGCCAATGACAACATCATTACCGAGGGGAATATCGTTTCAATAGAAGGCAGCGATACCACTTATCACTATGAAACAGTTTGTAGACATTGCTTCAATACAAGAAAATAAATAGCTTGGGGGAACGTGGGGGTCAATATATCCTCCTGCCTACCCTTTCCATATGAAAGGTGGATTACCGATGAATGCAGAAATCAAATTGAAGAGAATTATTTTTGATAAGGATATCCGTATTGCTGAATTAGAGGATACCGTTAACTCACAGGAAGCCGTGATGGAGTCCTACGAATTAAAGATTAGCCAACTGGAAAAGCGGTTAGAGAAATTCGAGAAAACTTCATCTAAGAAAGAGAAAGAGGAAAAATAAGATGCAGACATTAAGTGCAGAAATCAGAATCCCATTCTATGAATTGATGTCCGTTAATTTATTTGATTTCGAGAAAAGAATTAAAAACCGTTTGGCTATGGAAATTGCCGAAGTCCTCTGTGACGGATGCAAAGACTTCGAATGGGTTGAGTTAATATCCTGCCAAGTTAAACATTATGCTAAATTTTATGAATACACGGATTTAGAATTGAATTGCAAAGTTGTTGTTGCTGACTATGACTATTACAAATAAGGGGAACAAAATATAATGAAAAAAATATCTATAAAAGGATTAGATTTAATAAAACAATTTGAAGGCTGCCGATTGAAAGCTTACCGTTGCCCTGCCAATGTATTAACCATCGGTTGGGGGCATACAGGTGATGTTAAAGAAGGGCAGGTTATTACGCAGGAACAGGCAGACCGTTTATTAGAATTAGATGTATTACAGTTTGAAGTAGGGGTAAATAACTTAGTACAACACCCCATTAACCAAAACCAATTTGATGCACTTGTAAGCTTTGCGTATAATTGTGGTGTAGGTGCATTATCCAAATCCACTCTATTAAAATATGTTAACCTTGGACGATTTGAGGAAGCTTCTAATGAGTTACCTAAATGGAATAAAGGTGGTGGAAAGGTGCTACAAGGACTTATAACAAGGAGAAAGAAGGAACGGGATTTATTCCTCACCCCTTTTACAGAAAGCCCCCCTGTGAAGCCTACAGAAGTTTTAACACCGACTACACCTCCCCCTGCTAAGAAAGCATTGGAATTAAAAGTCGGTAGTAAGGGTGCAAAGGTAAAGAGTATACAGAGATTTCTTGGAATAAAGGACGATGGTATATTCGGGAAGATAACAAAAGAAAATGTAATCCGATATCAGAAAATGAGGGGATTATTAGAAACAGGAATTGTCACCGAGGTAGAATGGGGACATATGTTTGAAGGTAAAAAGTAGCGTATACCCCTTGAAGCTAATTTGCTTTGAGGGGTATTTTATACATAAAAATATTTCATGATTTATATAAACTTTATAACGGTAAAGTTTTACGGCATACTATTAACGGTAATTCCTTGTGAGAAATTATTTCCATTATTTTTATGTTGAAATTTAAGATAACGGTTGATATAATCTAAATATAACGTAATCTCCCGCGTCAGTTTTGAATGTATCTCCCGAAACCCTTGATTTTAAAGGCTTTTCTGGCGGTAACAGACATCAGCAGACTCAAAATCTGCCGGGCTAACACTCGTGGGGGTTCGAGTCCCTTCATCCGCAGTTGATTGAATATCCCGAGAGCTTTGGTTATAAGGCTTTCGGGATTTTCTTTTACTTCTGAATGTTGATTACATTACCCCACTTTTGATTACACTATTTTCGCCTTTATACACATCCAAATCCACTACCCACTGATTTGCTTCTGATAAAACAGTTTGTTTCGGTTGCATGCTCTCTAAATCAAACCTATTATTTCACGTGAGTGGAGTGATAAATAGCGCTTTTGTTCTTCTATCTTCATCGCTTCTTATATGCCAGACAAATCAATCATACCATTGTCAATCGCATAACGCAAGATTTCAGTATTAATATCAGATTGCATATTTATCACGCCTTCCTATAGTACTATAAATATAAAAAAAGAGTGCCGTAAGCTCCGACGCTCTAATTTATTAGGGTTTATTTACTTTTAACTAATCTATTAATCTCATTACTATGTGAAATTGCCACACGTTTAAGATTGTCAACATTGAAAAGTAATTTGTCGATATTGTCTGAATTATTCTTTACTTCTGTTATGGTTGGGTTATGCTGCTCCATCAGAAGCAAAATGTTTTTATCTGTAACATTCTCCATGTGCAGTTCAATTCTTGTTGTTCTTTCATCAATGTTATTAATGGTTTTCTTCATATCAGACATATTATTTTTTATTTCTGATAACATTTTCAAGATTCGTTCTTCATTATTCATACTTCACCACCTCTGTTCAATGTTCTTTATCGATAAGAAGATTATAGCAGATAATCAATGTAATTGCTAGACCATACCTCGGAAACCTGTTCGGTAAATTTCCGCTAAAGTCCTTTTCGTACTCTCTCAAAATCTGCTTTTATACAAATAAATCCAAACTTTTATAGCAATTATGGTAAGGTTATGAAACTTTTCCTCGGACAGAAACGTTATATATGAAAAGGGGGCACATAAAAAATGGGTGCAGAAGATTTACTATCTTCAAATCATTCCTTTGAAGCAATCGTTGATGAATTCTCGGATATGGTTACAAGACTATGCTATCTTAACTTGAAGAATTATCATGATGCTGAGGACTGTTATCAAAATGTGTTTTTAAAGCTCTGGAATAATAAGGTGAAGGAAAAAAGTCTTCTTGAAATAAAAAAATGGTTAATTGTCGTAACGATAAATGATTGCAGGGATTTAAAGCGAAAAATGTTCCATAGACAATATGTGGATATTGATACCTTGATTCTGCCAGCCGAAGATAAGCCGGAAAGCTGCCTGATTCCTCTGGTAAAAACCTTGCCGCAAAAATACGCCACGGTCCTATATCTCTATTATTTTGAGGGGTATAGCATAAAAGAGCTTTCTGTAATACTGAAAAGAAATGAAAACACAATTAAAACATGGATGAAACGTGGAAAAGAGCTTTTGAAAGGAGAGATTGTAAATGAATGATTGGATTGTATTTGAACAGATCAAAACCCCGGAGAACTGGAAGAAGAAGCTGCTCGCTCACACCGTATATTGTCAAGACTCCAATAAAATGAAATACCTGCTGCGGTCCAAAAAAGCAGCCGTATGCCTGGCCATGCTTTGTATTACCTTCCTTATCGGCGGCTCGTCCGCTCTGGCCTATACCCTATATGGAGGTGATTTCTTCAAGCTCTTTTTTACCCAAAGGGCAGCTACGGAAAAGGAAGAAAATTATATTGATGTCGAACAATTGAATGCTATCGCCTCCACTACAATCGGTACCGTAATAGATACCGATCAATTAAAGATTGATGTAATGGATGTTCTAACCAGCGGAAATATGATGACCCTGGTTCTTAAGGTGACTGCCAAGCAGCTGGATACTGTTCTTTATCCGACGGATATGCCGCCCCTTCAAAATTACAGATTTAATAATGATCTGGGCGGTGATATCTTCGACCATATGTACTGCGGAAGCATTGAATACATCTATTCGGATAAGGATACCAGCCTGGCGGACAATCAATTTGAGATTTATTATACTCTGACCGCATATGACAATATTATAAAGGGAGATTATACTCTGCAATTGAGCAAGTTTGGATATTTTACCACAGAAACACCCCAATTTCACAGCTTATATGATGAGTCCTGGAGCATAACCATCAGAGCCAACAATACTGTGGATAATAGCAAAACAATTTACGTTGCAAAGGAGGTAGAGGCGAACGGTTATTATTTTACCTTCGACAGTATCCTGTTAACCCCTCTGACCTGCTCCATAAATTACTCCTATTCTTCCGGCGGTGAATCCACCGAACGGTTTCAGGCCTTCAGTGAAGGCGTTGAAAATGCAAGGATTATTCTGACCGACGGAACAATTCTTACAAAGGATGACTTCGAGATCACCTGGGGCTCCGGCAGCGACGGAAACGGGAACTATGCACCTATTTATATTGTAACCTTCAAATTGAACGTACCGATCAATGTAGATGATATTAAGGCTGTAGAAACCTTTCAATCTGTTTATGAGATAGGCTAGAACTATAGTGACTATGAAAGACCGGTGCAGGAAGCATTACCTGCGCCGGTCCGGATATTCGCTATATTACCGTAATTTTGCTCAGGCCTTATTGAAGATCAATATATACATCATCCGGTTCATATTTGTCTCTTGTAATAATCAATCTGTTATCGGTAATATAAAAGGATGGTTTTTCACCAATAACACTTATTATTTCATTATATACATGCGTATCCGTCTTATAACGCTCCTCTAAATATTCCTTTTCAGATAGTAAAGTAGAATAGATGATATTATCTGCTTCATCCGAATTGATGGGCGGTGAAATTTCATTTCCATAATCATAGCTCATCAATTTTTGTTTTAGATCATCCATATCTTTTATAAAATCATCTAAAAATAATCTTTTACCGGTTCGCATATCAATTGTTACTCCTATACGGGTGCATGGGGTGACATAAATATCCTTATCAGGATTTCTCCATTCTATCATATAGCATATAGATAAATATTTTGAGGTTTGACATTCGATGGATATTTTGCTCCTTTCCATCCACTCGCAGTGCTCGTTCAGCCATTCCGTTACGGATAGTCTAAGTGCTTTATTTATTTTTTTCTCCAGCTTTTTATTGCCAATGCCTGAGACCTGCATATACTTTACTGTGTATTCCTTTTGCGCCTCATTATAACTGGTATATTTCTTTTCATATACTTTATAGTCATTATTACACCTAGGTATACAGCCCACAAAAAACATAATTATAAACATACAGGAATATATAAATGCTATACGTTTCATCATTTTCCTTCTTTCTTAATTATGAAAATGCCAGCAGCCTTATCATATGCCGCTTTACGATCATCCCAATTATTAGGAAGCTTATGTGTATTTCCTTTGACGGTTAACGACACGCTGTTTCCTTTATTATCTTTATTAATTGTAAATGAAGCGCCTTCTCTTATTGAGGTTAAATCAGTACCAATTTTATTATCAGGAAAGCCATTTACATAATATTGTGAGATAAGAAAAATCCCCAGGCTGCTGCCGTTCTTCTTTACATAGTCATTAAGATTGCCTTCGCCCGTTTTTACTGCATTACTCCAATACCAGGCCGATGCCTCCAAGGCATATTTCTGTGCTATGTAGGAGGCTGTGTCATCTCCTGAAAAGGTATCATTCATTGACTTGAGAAATGCTTTTTGCGTGTTTTCTCCTGTAATCTGAATATATCCCGCACCTCTGGTACCCGATGTATAACCATTAGATAGACAATACGCTTCTGTCCCTTTCTCCAGTGCATCCTTCCCCCAATTGCTCTCTTCTGCCATTGTAGCCATAAATAAGCATATACTGCTTTGGTCCGTGATACCATATTTGTTAAGTGTTTCATTTAATTTTATAACAAATGAATCGCTTGTATCAGACCATCCGAACTTTTTAAGCTGTTCGGCATTAACCAGGGCTTTTTTGCCATATTCAGAATGTATCGCATTTACTGTAGCCTTATCAAGCTCGCCGGTGGCACTTAATTTGTAATCCTTGTTATGATCCGTCTGAAAATTTTTAATTGTATTGGCAAATTTATCTTTATTAACCACAATACCGTCCCTAATGCCTGAATCATACCCCAGATATTTCAGCTCCTTGTCAAGTAATGCATACTCGTTTATAGTTAGTATTAATGAACTGCTGCCTGACATGCTAACCACTTCATTCTTTCCAAGGCCCGTGTTATTTGCTGCGGGTTGAGCCGTCCCTTGGGTTGTTCCCTGCACTGAACTTTGTATCACACCATTCGCTGTCCCCTGTGTAACCTGTGTTACTACCTTTGATATTGCTTGTGCTGCTGCCTGTGCCGCTCCGCCCACTGTTACACCTGCCGCTGTACTTTTTGATGCCTGTGATGTAATTCCTTGTGCCGCCGTACGTACAGCTGAACCTATTGCTGTTTGGCTCACCGCTGTCCCCTTTGCTGTTTGTGTTGATGTAGCTGCCGGTGTTGCCGCCTTTCCTGTCCCGCCTACTATTATTGTTCCGCTTGCCGCTCCTGTTACTTGTCCGACTTTTTGTGCCATAATAATTCCTCCCATGATCATTCCCTATTTATTTGATCAAATAGCATCCATCATTTACTTTTTTACTAAAGTCTATAATCCATCGATTACATTCTTTCCCCTATTATCATAGAACGCTATTTGCCCAATACTAACATATTCCTCAAGAATATTTTCTCCGTTGATATATAGCTGTATCATCCAATTTCCGTTTATATGAAAATTCTCTAATTTAACGGAAAACCACACATATATATTTTTATAATCCGAAAATACATTGTTTTCGGAAACATAAATAATGTCACCATATAAACTACACCACAGTAATGTAACTGTATGAATTCCGGTTACATCAGAGAAATCAAAGCGAAATGAAACCATGTCATCCAGAAATGTATTAAATATATTCTTCTTAACCGGATTTATTTCATTTTCTTCAATCTTTCTATTGCTTATCAGATAATTATCCAGGATTATGGCATTATGTATGCTGCTGTTTATCTTATCGCCATCCTTACCAATGCTAAGAACCGACCATATCATATTATTATCATCGGTTATATACGAATTTGCGGATGGATCATTAAGTAATACCATTCTGTTTATAAAAAACCGATAATGATATTCCCCCTTTGTTAAATTCAATTTAGCTTCCCAAAGTTCACCGTTATTCTGCATTTCAGTAATTTGTTTTATATTATTTCTCCATACAATTTCAACCGTATTAACTTTCAACTTTTTCATCGGTTTATAATATATGTTCATAATAATATCCTTATCAAAATGTATTTATCTGCTTTTATAAACTGCTGCCATGATTCCAAATTCATCTGCCAAGGTATTTAGATTCTATTGAAACCATTTTCGAAAATTATATTTTTTCGCACAAAAACCCTGTGCTAATAATCGAAAAATTAGCATCAGGGTTCTATTGGGGTGACCATATTATACCAATGATGTATCAAAATGTAAATACACTTTTTAACAGTACATGAAGCCGTATTTACTCAGATTAGAACTCAAGAACTACGTCCTTTCGTTCACGTTACACTTATCCATGAAACTCAGGGCATTGATTCAAGCAAGCTTGATCAATGCCCTGAATTCCATGGACTAATCTGCTTAGCGTGGACATTATATAATCCAGAAATTATTATTGAAAATAATCTTTCGGTAGGTCTCAAAGCTGATCCACCGATTGGAGAAGTCCACTGCATTCTTACTCTCGGAAGCATTGAATTCTCTTAGAAAATCACTGAATTTCTCCGGGGAAGCCGCTTTTATGGAAAACCCGCGCCCATTGACCAGCGGGAAGCCTGAATAGCTGTAAGCATGGATGGATTGAATCTCTTCAATTCTCTTATCCCTGACTTTAACCGCTACCTGGTCGCGAAGTATCAGAATATCAAAGCTGTCCGGATAATGATAGCTTTCTCCCTTAACCGGTATCTCGTCCCCAACGGTATAGGTCCGTTCTTCCGCTTTATGCTTTGATATCGCCTGGCTGTCCAGATTATAATAGAATTCATCGAAGATATCTCCTCTGGCCTTCAGCTCATTATAGTAGAAGGCAGCCTGCTCCAGGGCAGAGTCGTTTTCGCTGTTAAGCTCCTCCACTATACCGCAGGCGGAGGTCATATTGGTAATCCGGTCAATCAGGATAAGCTCTCCTAAGGTTTTATGTGCCTTAAATCTGTCTGCTGCTATTTTCTCCATGAGCTCGATGTCACAGACTGCTATTTCATTTTTCAGCAAATGCCCCGTGTCAAGATGCTCTCCGGTGTTAACATCAATTTTGTGGCGTATCCTTGTTACTACTCCGGGAATAAGCTTTGTTCCAAGCTTGACAAAATAATTCTTATCAGCCGTTAACTCTGAATCGTCCATCCACAGAACTGTCACCGTGATATGTTTACTTGTTGAAAGCTTTGCATTTTTTGTCAATATGCAGCCTCTGGATACATCCACCTCTTTATTTAGCTGGATTGTTACCGGCTGCCCCTTGACCGCCCTTTGTACCTCCTTATCCGTTACCAGAAGGCTCTTTACCACCGCCCTTTCATTACTGGGCAATGTAATAAGCTCATCTCCCACGGCTACGGCGCCGGCCTCAATCTGCCCCTGAAAGCCGCGGTAGGTATGGTTTGGTCTGCACACTCTCTGAACGGGCAGATAGAAGCCCTCCTCACGATCACCTACCGTATCTACATTTTCCAGATAGGTAAGGAGCGGCTCCTTGGTATACCAGGGTATATTCCCGGAATTTTCCGTCAGATTATCCCCTTCGGTGGCGGAAATTGGAATGATTTTCACATTTTCCAGGGAAAGCTCTGCTGCCAAAGCATTGATCTCTCCGGATATTTCATCAAAGCGCTCTTCTTTATAGCCAATGAGATCCATCTTATTAACGGCAAATACAAAATATTTAATACCCATCAGGGAACAGATTCTGGCATGCCTTCTTGTCTGTACCAGAACCCCCTGCTTTGCATCCACCAGGATGATGGCAAGGTCTGCAAAGGAAGCTCCCACTGCCATATTTCTGGTATATTCCTCATGTCCGGGAGTATCTGCTACAATAAAGCTGCGGTGCTCCGTCGTGAAGTAACGGTAGGCGACATCGATCGTAATGCCCTGTTCCCGCTCCGCCATTAATCCATCCAGCAGCAAAGAGTAGTCAATCGCTCCATCACGGCTGCCTACCTTGCTGTCTAACTCCAGGGCTTTTTCCTGATCTGCGTATAAAAGCTTGGAGGCATACAGGATATGTCCGATGAGCGTTGATTTTCCGTCATCCACACTTCCACAGGTTATAAACTTTAGTAATCCCTTCATGTTAGAAATACCCCTCCCTCTTTCTTCTTTCCATGCTTCCGGCAGCCTCATTATCGATTACCCGGCTGGTTCGCTCGGAGGACAGGGCGCTTAGTGTTTCCTCTATGATTTCATCCAGAGTAACTGCTTCTGATTCACAGCCGCCGGTTAAGGGATAGCAGCCAAGGGTTCGAAAGCGCACCTTCTTATGCTCTACAGTTTCTCCCGGCAGCAGCTTCATACGCTCGTCATCCACCATGATGATATTGCCGTCACGGTAAACTACAGGGCGCTCCTTTGCAAAATATAAGGAAACAATATCAATATTCTCCCGCTTGATATACTGCCAGATATCCTTCTCAGTCCAATTGGAAATGGGGAATACGCGGATACTCTCTCCCTTGTTTATTCTGGTATTATACAGCTTCCACATCTCCGGTCTCTGGTTCTTGGGGTCCCAGGCCTGTGCCTCGTTACGAAAGGAAAATATCCTCTCCTTTGCACGGGACTTCTCCTCGTCACGCCGTCCACCCCCGAAGGCTGCTGTAAAGCCGTATTCCTTAAGCCCCTGCTTTAATGCCTGGGTCTTCATGATATCCGTATAGGCGGAGCCGTGATCAAAGGGATTAATCCCCTGGCGGATGCCCTCCTGATTGCTGTAAACAATCATCTGAATCCCCAGCTCCTTTGCCTTCCTGTCACGAAATTCGATCATTTCCCGGAATTTCCAGGTAGTATCTATATGCATAAACGGAAACGGGGGCTTCTCCGGATAAAAGGCCTTCATGGCAAGATGCAGCATTACCGAGCTGTCCTTTCCGATGGAATACAGCATAACCGGCTTCTCGCATTCTGCCGCCACTTCACGAATTACATAAATCGCTTCGGCTTCCAATTCATCAAGATGTGTTAATTCACTCATCCGTGTGTCCTCCTGTTTTTTTAATATTGATTCGAATCCCTGCGGTTAACGTCGATTGTAATGATCTCACCATCATACCTTTCCACCCGCCAGTGAACGATGTCCCCTTCCATACTGGTACTAAGCCTGCTTCCCATACCCCCGATATCAGCTCCGAGATATAGGGAAATTGTAGCTTGCCCGCACTCCTTAAGGCAGGAGGAGCAGCCCCAGCAATTCCTGGGGTATTTGATAAAAGCCTTGCTGTCTTCACCCATTTTAATCAGACTTCCGGGACAGACCTTTACACACTTCCTGCAGCCGATACATTTTGTCTTATTAATTGCTATGCTCATACACTTCACTCCGTCCAACCAGGGGCCTGTAGATTATCCTGGGTTTTCCATCCACCAGCTTTGAATTCACATATTTTAACCATTCCTCGCTTTTCTCCGGATAATCCAGATTTTCCGCAAAGCTATGCCATCTGGTTTCCTTTCTGGCCTTAAGATGTGCGATTACAGCTTTGCATAATACAAGCCGTTCCTTTAATTCATATACAAACATTACCTCCTGCATATCCCCGGCCTTAAGATAATTGCTAAGCAGAACAAGCTGATTGATTTTATCTTCTGCGATATCCAGCTGCTTCTCATTAAACTGATAGTTATTTCCGATGCCTCCGGCATAGGTATCCATCACCTTTTGCATGGCTTCTTCCAGTTGTTCTGTGGTGTATATGGGATTTTCACAGTTTAATATCGCTTCTACCTCTCTAAGCTTTATCCTGACGAATGCCTCTTCTTCGGACTCTGTAAGCTCATAGGCAAGAGCCTCCTGCTTCCAATCCTCCACTGCCGTAATGCCTGCTATCTCTCCCTCTACCAGGGCTCCTGTCACATATTTCTGCGGACAGCCTCCTGCTACGTCCCCTGCGGCGTAAAGCCCTTTGATTGTTGTCCTGCGCTTTGTATCCACCCAGTAGCCGCTCGCCGTATGTCCTCCGACAATATAGGGCTCGGTTCCTTCGATCTCCACATTCTGCTCGCTGGGGTTCTTTCCTGCTTCCATCCATTTTAAGGTCTGGCTGGGTGCCATGTTCAAATATGCTTTCTTCAGCTCTTCGTCCTGCAGGGGCGAAATCCCCTCCGTACGAAGATAACAGGGGCCCCTGCCCTCCTGATTTTCCTTTACCGTTCCGTAAACCCGTTCCGAGGTTGTGATGCCGTATTTGGCTTCATAAACCTCACCTTTCGAATTCACCTGCCTTGCGCCGACTCCCTGTGCAATAGTTCCCGTCGGTGCTATGGTATCCTTGCAGCGCAGTGCGATAAACCGCATCTCAAAGGTAGTCATCTCCGCTCCGGCCCGAATACCCATAGCATACCCGGCCCCGGTATTAAAGGGTGGATACCACAGCTTATGTCTGGAGAAGCCCGGATTGTTCGGCTTGTATAAGCCTGCCGCACCCCCTGTGGCACAGATTACCCTTTTTGCCCTGATCTCATATAAAAGCTCTTCCTCTATACTGACAGCAAAAGCACCCAATATCCGGTTGTCTTTTACTATATAGTCAATTACATTCACATAATTCAGAATACTGACATCTGTAAGACTTCGGACCGCCCCGGCAAGGATTGGCTTAATATTCTCTCCGTTTATTTTGATATTACGGTTACCCCTTGCCACATAATCGCCATTTTCATCCTTTAATATCACAAGCCCCAGCTCTTCCAGCCTATGAGTAACCCGGTTTAAGCCCTGTGACATGGTAAGCAGTAAATCCTCCCGTACGATATTGTCAGCGTCCTTTTTTGCGTACTCCACATAATCCTCCGGTGTCCTTCCCTTCACTATGTATGCATTAATCGCATTGACACCGGCGGCCAGACAGCCGCTTCTCTTGATATTTGCTTTTTCAGCAATAATAATTCTGGCAGCCGAATGCTCCCTTATGGTTAAGGCGGCATAGCAGCCCGCGGTACCTCCTCCGATAATCAATATATCCGTATCCAATTGCTTCAGCTGTACCTTCTTCATATAAATCTCCATTCTGTCGCAAACCCGTAAATTTGTGCGCAGTTCACATAAGCCTTTTCACCCCGAGTTATAAATAAATCGGATACTTATCCTCAATTGCCGAATTTTCCAATACGGTAAGCTTATCCTCGCTGTATACATATAAACGGTAAATCAACAAATCAACCCTTTCTCCCACTTCAACCGGGGTCTCCTCCAGAGCCCTTGATGCTGTGAGCAGAAATTCCTTTACTCTTATTTTCAATTCCAGATAGCTGCCTCGAAAGGATACCTTTTCAACCGTTCCGGCTTCCACCGAATTGGGGTACTGAATGGTTTCCCCCTTTTTTGTGACCTGTATAAATTCCGGCCTTATTACAGCCTTTGAGGCATCTCCCAGGCTTGCAAACCCGGTCAGCCTGCCGTAATCCTGAAGAATCGCCGACTGTCCGACAAACTGGGCTACGAACAGCGTTTCGGGCTTGCGGTAGATTTCCAGCGGAGAACCCTTCTGTTCAATACGTCCCCGATTGGTTATAATAATTTCGTCCGCCACCTCTATGGCCTCATCCTGATCGTGGGTAACAAAGATGCTGGTAATTCCGACCTTATTAATGGTTTCCTTCAGCCAGCTTCTAAGCTCCTGCCTGACCTTCGCATCTACAGCTGCAAAGGGTTCATCCAGCAATAGCAGCTGGGGATTTGGAGCCAGTGCTCTTGCAAAGGCCACTCTCTGCTTTTGGCCGCCGGATAGCTGGTGAGGATAGCGTTGTCCCATCCCCTCCAAACCGATGAGCTGGAGCAGTTCATTCACCCTTTCCTTAATCTCTTTCTTATTTTTCTTTTGGATTTCCAGTCCGAAGGCAATATTATCAAACACATTCATATACCGGAATAACGCATAGTTCTGAAACACAAAGCCGATTCCGCGCTTACTGGCAGGCAAATCATTCACCCTGACCCCATTGATAAAGATATCTCCGGAATCCGGCTGCTCCAATCCCGCCAGCATCCTTAGAATGGTAGTCTTTCCACTTCCGCTTGGACCAAGCAGGCCAATGAGCTTCCCCTTTTCCACTTCAAAATCAATATGCTCGGAGGCTTTAAAATCACCAAAGGATTTATTAATATCACAGAGTCTTACATACATGTTCCGGCACCTGCCTTCTTCATTTTATATTCCAAAATATTTCTTATAATTAAAATTATAATGGCCAGGATAACCAGGATGGAGGATACGGCGAATGCAGCCGTAAAGTTAAATTCACTGAAAAGTATCTCAACCTGGAGGGGCAGAGTAATCGTCTTACCTCTTAGATGTCCTGACAAAACGGATACCGCGCCGAACTCTCCCATTGCCCTCGCCGTACACAGGACAATACCATATAAGAACGCCCACTTTATCTGGGGAAACGTAATTTTCCTGAATATTCGGAAGGCACTGGCTCCCATGATTGCTGCTGCCTCTTCCTGGTCTTTGCCCTGTGCATTTAATACCGGAATGATTTCTCTCGAAATAAAAGGAAATGTAACAAAGACAGTTCCCAGAATGATACCCGGAACCGCAAATACAATTTTAATATCCAGCGTCTTCAGGATGTCATTTGCCCAGCCGATCCGTCCAAAGGTAAGTATAAAGACCAGGCCGGCAATAATCGGCGATATGGCAAACGGAATATCAATCAATGTAGTGAGCAGCTTTTTCTTCTTGAAATGGTATTTCGTAATGGTCCATGCGGCAAACAAACCAAATACGGTATTGACCAGGACGGCCGCAACTGTCGCTTCTATGGTAAGCAGCAGGGCCTTTAATGTATAGGAATCAGAAACTGCTTCCTGATACAGCTGTATTCCCCTGCTTAAGGCTTCCGTCACAACAACAATAAGCGGCATGACCAGCATGATGAATAAAAACAAAACACTTATTGCAATCAGGAATAGCTGTACCGGATTTTTTTTCTTACTTGTCATATCTACACCCTTCCGCATATCACAAGCCTGCTTGTGATATGCACAAATAAATAGTTTGAAAGGCACTTTCAAACTTGCCCCTCCTTTATTCCCTGGTGAACCTATTGGCATAGACCTGAATGGAATTAATCGTAAAAAGAATCAGAAAGGATACCGCCAGCATCACCAAGGCAATTGCATTGGCTCCCTCATAATCGAACTGTTCCAGCTTACTCATAATAAGAAGCGGTGCAATCTCTGTTTTAAAGGGGATGTTCCCGGCTATAAATACGACACTGCCATATTCTCCGACGGCACGGGCAAACGCAAGACCAAAGCCGGTAAGAAGCGCCGGGCGAAGCTCTGGAAATATAACCCGAAAGAAAATTCTCGCTCTGCTTGCTCCGAGTACATTGGCCGCCTCCTCATATTGGGAATCCAAATCCTCCAGCACCGGCTGAATGGTTCGTACAACAAAGGGAATACCGATAAATACCATTGCAACAATAATTCCGATTCTTGTATAGGATACCTTGATTCCCCAAATTCCAAGCAATTTGCCAATCCATCCCTTGTCTGAATACAAGGTTGTCAGGGCAATACCCGCAACGGCTGTCGGCAGCGCGAAGGGCAATTCGATCAAGCCATCGACCAATCGTTTTAGAGGAAATTCATATCTTACCAATACCCAGGAGATAATGACTCCAAAAACAGCATTGATCACTGCCGCTGTCAGGGAGCAGGAGAAGCTCACCAGATATCCGGATACCACCCTGTTGCTTGTAACGGTTGCTATAAATGTATGGAAGCCCATTTGTGAGGCATTGATTACCAGGGATGCCATAGGAATAAGAACGATTAAGCTAAGTAATGTAACCGTCACCCCCATAGATACGCCAAACCCCGGTATTACCTGTCTTTTCCTGCTCCGTCTCATTGTTCTCAATGCCTCCGCATGCTTTGTTCTATCGTCTGATCTCATCCTGAATCAGACCTTTACCTTATTGTTCTCCTGTGTATATCTGATCAAAGATTCCGCCGTCATTAAAATGCTTTTCCTGTGCTGCGTCCCAGCCGCCAAACAAATCATCGCGTATCGTAACCAATTCCACATCTGTATTAAATACATCACTGAACTGGGCCAGGATCTCCGGATTGGTCGGTCTGTAATAGTTCTCTCCGGCGAGCTTCTGGCCAACATCGGAATACAGATATTCCAAATATGCCTGTGCAACCTCCCTGGTGCCTCTGTCCTCCACTACCTCATCAACAATAGCAACCGGAGGCTCTGCCAGAATACTGATGCTGGGCGTAACGATTTCATATTGATCCGGATTCTCTTCTATCGATAAATATGCCTCATTTTCCCAGGCGAGTAACACATCACCTTGACCGTTTTCAACAAAGGTTGTTGTCGATCCTCTTGCTCCCGAATCAAGCACCAGTACATTGGCGAATAATTCCTTTATGTATTCAATAATTTTTGCTTCGTCATGATTATATACCTTATCCGCATATGCCCAGGCTGCCAGGTAATTCCATCTTGCGCCTCCTGAGGTTTTCGGATTGGGTGTAATAATCTCCACATCATCCCTGATCAAATCATCCCAGTCATTGATCTGCTTTGGATTGTCCTTACGTACCAGAAATACAATAGTAGATGTATAGGGTGAGCTGTTGTTGTCAAATTCGCTTTCCCAGCCCTCTTCAATTAGGCCCGCATTCTCAATTTCCGTGATATCGTATGCCAGCGCCAGAGTAACCACATCCGCTTCATTGCCCTCAATTACGGAACGCGCCTGCTTGCCGGAGCCTCCATGGGATTGTGTGACAGTAACCTTCTGTCCTGTTTTATCCAGCCAATACTTTGCAAACTCTTCATTATATGCCTCATACAGCTCTCTGGTAGGGTCATAGGATACATTGGTAATCTCAACTGATTTTGCAGCTTCTCCGCCGGTATCCTTCGTGTCTTTTCCGCAGCCTGTGAACACCCCTGCTAATAATGCAATACTTAATCCGAATGTTACTAACCTTTTAATTCTCATTTTTACTCTCCCTTCTCTTAATTCATAGTATATAAATATGATTTATATGATTTGTTATATTATAGTTTGATATTAAAAAACAATCTATACTTTTTATCATATATGATATATAATAAATTCAATATGAATATAATGGAGGGTAGCACCCATGACAATCAGACATTTACAGATTTTTGTAACGATCTGCCAGGAAAACAGTTTTTCACTTGCAGGTGAACGCTTAAATATGGCTCAGCCTGCAGTCAGCCTCGCCATCAAGGAGCTGGAGAGCTTCTATGGCGTTACTCTTTTTGAAAGAATGAACCGCCGTATCTATATTACGGATGCCGGCTCCAAGCTTTTGGAATACGCGAATAATATCCTGACACAATTGGGTGAATCCATTCATTGCATCCGTAATAATGACATCTGCGGCATAATCCGCATCGGCGCAAATGTAACTGTCGGAGAAACCCTGCTTCCACTGGCCATGAAGCTTTTCCATGAAAAAAGTCCTGATATTACAATCAAGACTTTTATCGAGAACTCAAAGCAAATTGAATTGTTATTAAGCAATAACCAAATTGATATCGCCATCGCCGATAATGTAAGTATTTCCGCCAACTTTATTACAGAATCGATTTTCAAGGAGAAAATGGCCGTTGTATGCACCCCCTCCTACTGGAAGGACCAACCCCGCAGTATTCCGCTTTCCAGGCTGGCGAAGGAACCTTTACTGCTGCGGGAAAAGGGCAGCGGCACGAGAAATTCTATCGATCAGATTTTTCAAATTTACAATCTTGCGCTAATACCTGCTGTTGAAAGCATCAGCTCCCTGTCCCTGCTAAACATTGCAAAGGCCAACCTGGGTATTACCATTCTATCGCGGTATATTGTACGGGAAAGCATTGAAAATGGTTCTTTGATTGAATTAGAGATAACAGACGCTCAGTTTCTAAGAAATTATTTTATGATTTACCACAGACAAAAAAACATAACTCCTATTATGCATAACTTTATATCTACAATAAAAAAACATATCCACGATTCCGCAGAGCCTTTTACCTTTTAAGGGAACACAGCTTCCGCCGTGCTCCCTTGATGTCAAGACGTATCTAAACACGCGTTGGGGCATTCTCCTGGCTCATAACACAGATATTCGTATCGCATACCCTGTTTCGTCCGCTGCGTTTTGCCAGGTACAATGCCGTATCCGCCAGCTCCTTTAAATTCTCCGGATTTTCCGTCATCTCCGGATAGACCGATACGCCCACACTCACGGTGATATTAATATATTTATTGTCACCAATCGGAAAGCTGTGCTCCTTTACAGCTTTATTTATACTTAAAGCAATTTCAAAGGAGTCCTCTCTGGCACAATTAAAGAGTAAGGCGCAGAACTCCTCACCGCCCACTCTTGCAACCACATCCGTGGTTCGAACACAGCGCTGCAGTAAAGCTGCAAGCTCCTTCAGTACAAGGTCTCCTACAGCATGTCCGTAAGTATCATTAATTTTCTTAAAAAAATCAATATCTACCATGAAGCAGGTAAGCAGCTCATGATTTTGCTGCACCCGTTCAAAAGCCATATTAAGCATCTTATCAAACTGTCTGGTATTTGTAAGTCCCGTAAGAAAATCCTTGGTCGAATCCAGCTTATATTTTCTGTATAAATCATTGGTGGTCTTGACATATTCCAGAAGGAAATATTCCAGTACACCTGCAAGCATTACCATAAGAGCATACCCTAATAAAAGAATTTTGACATGCTCGACTTTATATAAAAGCGGATAATAGGTTAATATAAGCACCAATATGGTCACAGCTTCCTTATAGACCCATCTTTTCCATTTCTGTTTGGTTATACGGTCGATTAGAGCAAAGGATATGATAAATGATACTATTTGGATAACAGCCATCAGATGGGCCATATAGGACCCGGAATGAAATATACGAAATACAAGAATTATGCTGCCCGCAATGGCCGTAGGAAGGGTTCCTCCCACATAGGAAGCTATCATAAGTGCATAAACCCTAAGATCAACATAGGTTCCCGCTTCTTCCACCGGCAGGGTGTAAATGATGAACAGCATTCCCAGCAGGCCGCAAAAGCACCCGATTAAAAACCTATAGGGAATTGTTTTCAGTTTTTTCACTGATATGTCCTTTAAAATATGCCCGCCTACAAATGTAACCGATACAAGCAATAAAATATTAATGAAAATATGGTTTATCATTCCGTCACCTCTTTTGCATCCGTACAGCCCGTGCAAAATAACCAGACATTTCTGGAAAACGCTGTCATTTACATCAAGTTATACCTTAGTTTTCTGTCATTAATTATATATGATACAAAGTAGGGATGCAATCGTTGATAAAAAAATAACATTAAAAATCAAAAGAACTGTTCTTTCGAACAGCTCTTTTGATTTTTGTGTCAAAAATATTTTTTATTCCCCCAAAGGTTACTTTTTTTTAAATCCAAATATTCATTATAGGCACGCTCAAGGATTTGCTTTTCATTCGCAAATTTAAGCATATGGTATGCTTCATGAAATTTGTAATAACCGGAGTCCATAAAAAACTCTTCTCTTTGTGGTTTGCTGTAATAGCTATCAGACATCATTAAATACCAATGAACATCCTTTAATACTGTATTCTGGGGGGTACTGAAGGAGTATTGACTTTTCCCTATATACTTGATGATGGAAGCATTCGTTCCCGCTTCCTCTAAAACCTCACGTATCGCTGTCTCCTTATATTCTTCGCCTTCTTCAACAGTCCCTTTCGGTAGCACCCACCCCTCATATTTGTTCTTATAATTCTTATACAGTAATAAAATCTTTCCTCTGAATATAACTACACCACCACAGCTCGTTGCTTCTACCATCGCAATGCCTCCTGCTCTTTGGTGTATCTCCATACTAAATAGCAGTATACATCAATATGCATAAGTTTTCAACCCATTATTATTGATTATTGACAAATAAGTACAATGCCCATTTCATCCTGCCGGAGCATGTTTTATCATTTCCTCAACAATAATGTTCACTATTTAAAATATGCATCAAAGATCTTTTTTGCGATTGGCACAGCATAATCGCTTCCGGTTCCGGCATTTTCCACAATAATACTTACCACAATCTGAGGATCATTATACGGGGCATAACCAATAAACCAGGCATGGGCCTTGCCGTTCGAATTATCCGCGGAGCCTGTCTTTCCGGCTGCCTTCTGCTCCAGACTCTTCAATTTTGTCCCTGTTCCTTCCGTAACCACCAGACGCATCATTTTGGCAAGGGATACGGCTTCTGCTTTTGTCATAGGCTTTGCTGCAACGGAGGGAGCATAGCCTTTAATCAGTCTGCCGTCCGCATTTTCGATACGGTCTACCACATATGGCTTCATCATAACTCCATCGTTCGCCACGGCTGCCGCTATCATTGCGTTATGCAGCGGAGTAATCAGGGTATGTCCCTGACCAATGGCTGTCTGCATCAGCTCCGCAATGCTCGCAGAGCCCTTTTGCAGGGTATAGCTGCTTTTATTGCTTTCCATCTCGATTGAAAGACTGCGGTTAAAAAGAAAGCTGTCACACAGGGTAAAAAAGCTGCTGACATCCAGACTCTTTCCGATGGATGCAAAGGAGGTGTTACAGGATTTTGCGAAGGAATCCGCCAAGTCCACCGTTCCATGCTTCTTGTTGTTATAGCAATGAATCGTCATCCCTCCATTGGTGATACTTCCGTCGCAGCTGTATTCGTAATCCTGCCAGGTAGAGGAATTTTCTCTCATATATTCCAATGCCGTCAGTATCTTGAAGGTGGAACCGGGGGGATACAGCCCTTGGGTTGCACGGTTGATTAACCGGGATTCCTTATTCGCATCCTCCACCAGCTTTTCCCACTCATCATCCACTTTGTTGGGATCATAGGTGGGCTTCGAAACCATGGCGAGAATTTTACCTGTGGAGGGCTCCATTACAACAACCGCTCCCCGGTTATTACCAAGTGCATCATAGGCCACCTGCTGGAGAGCT
The DNA here is from genome assembly GCA_023407175.1 of Bacillota bacterium. The sequence continues at coordinate 72,413 of JAEYMU010000035.1, read as the reverse complement.
GCATCCAGGGTAGTCACCACATTATCTCCGGGGCTCTTTTCTCCGATCAAATCGGCATAGGCCACCTGGAGGGAGCTGATATTGGAGGTTAACAGACGGATATTTTCCGACTCTTCTATTCCTGTCTTGCCCTTTGAAAATCTTCCCACCACATTGGCGAACAATTCACCGTAGGGGTATTCCCGTGTCTCGGTACCCTCCTCATCCGTAACCGTCTTTGCAAGTACCTCACCCTGGGCCGACAGGATTTCACCGCGTACCACACGTTCGGCAAGTACTGTCTGCCTCTTATTATAAGAATTGTTGATGATATCACTGCTTCGGAATATGATAAAATACGCAAAATATCCCATCATCAGCACAAACAGGCCAAGGAATATATATATGATTTGGAAGGTGGCTTTTCTGGAAGCTTTATTATCGTTCATATTCATCAAAACTCCTCCATTCTTCCTGCTTCATAAGCATCCGCCTCCTGATCCTTTGGCTGGTTTTCCTTCTTTTTACCCCGGATATAGATTCCCTGAAGAATCATGAATAACAAAACTGTTGCAAAGGCGGAGCTGCCCCCCTGACTAATTAAAGGAAGTGTTACTCCGGTGGAGGGGATGAATTTCGTCACACCGCCAATCGATAAAAACACCTGAAAAGCAAACATAACGGCAAAGCCGATGGATACCAGACGGTAAAAGCTCTCTGCCTGTTCCAGGGCGATATTAACCATTAATAAAAAGCTGCAGATATAAATCAAGATGATACAAATCGCAAATAAACCACCCAGCTCCTCCGATATGGCAGAAAAGATAAAATCACTTTCCACCACCGGAATGTCCGTGGGAAGCCCGCGGTTAATTCCCATGCCAAACCACCCACCCGTTCCGATTGCAAACAGGGACTGGGTAATCTGATACCCCTGATCATCAATATATTGAAAGGGGTCACTCCAGGCCATAACCCTGACCCTCACATGGTAGAATAGTTGATAGGCGGCAATTGCGGCGATGCTTCCGCCAAGCAGGCCGGAAAACAAATAAAGAGGTCTTGCTGTTGCCGCATACAGCATAAGCACAAAGGTAACAAAGAAAATAAGCGCTCCTCCCAAATCCCTTTGCAGTACCAGAATAATTACATTCGTACCGGCCAGCCCGCTGATCATACAGACACGCCGGAAGCTGATCCCTTCCTTAAGCAGTGCGGCGATACTGAACACAAATAATATCTTGACAAATTCAGAGGGCTGAATGCTGACCCCCAGTACCTTAAGCCAGTTTGTCGCACCGAAGGCGGTGGTTCCCGCCAGCAATACCAGTACGAGGATTCCTATCCCGGTACCTCCGTAAATCCATCCAAAACGCTTCAGAAAATTAAATTTAATCAAAAAGAAGGGGACCAGCAAGCATGCTGCAAAAGCGCAGGCTATAATAATTACCTGCCGTATCGCATCCTCTAAAGACAGCCGTGCCAGCATAATGAAGCTAACAGCCAGCAGCATGAGCATATTTCTTAACAGCAGCCTGGACAGCTTTGGATACAGCACACGGTAAAAGGTCAGCACCAGAATAAATAAAAGCACTTCCCCGAGATATAATAATACCAGCCTTATACTTGGCAGCTGCAATAGCAGCGTAGCATGCCCCACAAAATGAATCAGAAAAATATTCGTAGTCAGTATAGCATAGGATTTATCCTGCCGCTCCTTCTTTCGATAGCTAAAGACACGGAAGCAGTAAAAGGAATAAAATCCGATCAGCATAATCATCAGATATTTAATTAGCTCAACGATTAAACTCATATTCTCACTCACCTTCCGGGCATAAATCCTGTAGAATAGCGCTTTTTGCTATTCTTCCAAAGACTTGCATGTTTTTTGCAAGACTATTCACACTAGCGTCCACGCCTGCGAATTTGGGCGTCAGCACAAATTTGCCTTGTGAATTATGCTTTTCAATAATTCACACTACCCCGCGCTTAAAATGACCTGTGGTATATTCCAACGGCCCCTCCGGGGACACGCTGCCACGATAGAAGGCCTGAATAAACACATTTATGATTTGCTTCATCTGCTGCCCTGTCTCTAAGGTAAAATCCATCCGAAGGCTACGGGGATGAAGTCCGGCTATTTCCTTGGTTTGCTTGTGCAAGGCCAGAGGCTGTCCGTTATAAAGCGTATTACAGCAATTACCGCAGCTTGTTTGAAGAAAGAACTTCTTACCCATGCGGTCCGTAAGAAATCCGCTGTGATTTTGCCCGCTTTTCCTGCAGCCTGCGGTATTATCAAGCAGGCACTGGGCCGATAGCATAAGCGGAAGATAGCCGTAGACCAGCAGATCAAAGTCCGCCAGGCCAAGCTGCATCAGCTCCTGGTAATTAAGCTCTATGGGAGCTGTAAAACGGCTGATTCCAAGCTCACTCCAAAAGCTTTTGGCTTCTTTGTTAAAGAGATACAGGTTATGGTTCAGCCGTATTTCCTTATCTATTCTATTCTTTAATAACGATTTCAAAAGCGATACTTCTTCAAAATTCTTTGCCAAAAAGCCGGTAATACATCCATTATCTATTATCTCATATAATTCCTTTTCTAAACGCCGGTATACGGAAAGCCTGCAAACCGCCGGAAGGGCCAGATAGAAGCCTTTCTTCCGGTCTTCTGCCTGCTTGGCCATTCTTAAGAGCACCGACGGCTCAAACCGGTCATATTCTGCGATAATCTCATTAATTTCCGGAAATTCCAGTGCTGTTTCGAGCTGTTCCTTTGTCTGTACCACTACACAGAGACTTGGACTTTGTACCGTATCCTCCTGCTTCTCTGCTGCTTTCTCAGGCTTTTCCATTGCATTCTCCGGCTCTTCCCTATTCACACCGCCATGCTTTCCTTCAGCACCCCTGCGGTAATGCCCGGTCACTGCTTCCTTCAGCTTATCCAGAGCTTCCCTGCGGATTTCATTCAGCCAGGCCACCGGTACGAATATATTCTCATCTGCCTGAGTCTGCAGCTCTTCAAAGTAATACAAAGTATCGCCGGTTTTATAGATGGGTGCTGTCAGCCTTTCCTTATCCATGGGCTGGCGGATTGCTTCCTGTACGATATCCTGATACGCTGTCACTGTAAACTCCTTGTACCAAACGGTAAGCGATAACCGCTCACCCAGTCTGGCAGTCAGCAAACCTCTGATCCCCAGCCTTTTCTGCTCCGCCAGGTATTCCCTGGAGAGGGACTCCAGAAGCTCATTGTTCTTCGTACGGTATACCTGCATCCCTGTCTTAATTTCCAAGGACTGCTTTTTCTCCTTCGGGGCGGCATCTCTTCGGATGCCGACATTCGTCTCCAGCAGAGCCCCCTTGTCATGAGGATTTTTTACGGTAAACTCATAGCCCTCCTCTTCCCTGCTACGGATTTCAAGAATATCCTGTGCGTGAACCTCCTCCCGTAACCGAATGGAAACCCGGCTTTCTTTCACCGTTTCCACCTCTCCCACATATACTCCGCTGTGGTTCGGACGATACAGGGACATCATGCTCTTTCCATGATAAGTATTACCGTAGCCTCCGGAAAATCCACCCCGGTTATACACATCCTGCAGTAAAAGCATATCCTTTTCATAGGCAGGTCCGCATAGGAGCTTGCGATAATCCTCCTTACCAAGCTCCAGATATAAATCCAGATATTTGCGATACATTGCTGTCACAGCCGCCGCATATTCCGGACGTTTCATCCTGCCCTCGATCTTAAAGGAGTCCACCCCTGACTCTACCAGCTCGGGAATAAATTCAATCGTATTGATATCCTTAGGGCTTAGCAGATATTTTCCCTTCCCGTTTCCCTCTCTCCTGTCCTCAAAATCAAACTGATAGGGCATTCTGCAGGGCTGGGCACATCTGCCGCGATTGCCGCTTCGTCCTCCGATCAGACTGCTCATCAGGCATTGGCCGGAATAGCAATAGCAAAGGGCTCCATGAACAAAGGTCTCTATTTCAAGCGCCGTATTTTCACGGATTGCCCGAATCTCCTGAAAGCTTAGCTCCCTTGCAGTCACCAGCCTGGTCACTCCCTGCTCCTTAAGCAGGTTTGCCCCCGGTGCCATCGTAAGCGTCATCTGTGTGCTTGCATGGATTGGCAGCCCCGGAAAATTTCTATGAATAAAATTCATGACTCCCACATCCTGGACTATGACCGCATCCAAACCCTGGAGATAAAATTTCTCCAGAAAGCGGTATAACCCCTGTGTCAATTCATTTTCCTTCAGTAGGGTATTCACCGTCAGATATAGCCTCTTACCCCTGATATGTGCCTCATCGATTGCCCGAAGCAGTGCGTCCTCCTTCGGGTTATCGGCATAAGCCCTGGCACCATAGCTGCTGCCACCGATATAAACCGCATCACAGCCGGCATTCATAGCTGCCTGCATTCCTTCGTAGGAACCGGCTGGCGCGAGTATTTCTATTTTTCTCATTATTATTGCCTTTCCACAAAATTAAAATAAGGGAGAGAGGAGCTTTAGAACCGGTCCAAACAGCCACCAACGAATATGCTTTCTGCCAAACCAATCCATAGTAATTTCCTCACACTTTGTAAAGGTTGACAGCATATCCTCTTTCATATCCTTACATGTGCTTGCATTATACAAAACAGCACCACATTCAAAGTGATGGATAAAGCTTCTATAATCAAAATTCACCGTACCTACTACTGCCTTATAGTCGTCGCACAGGACGCATTTACCATGAAGAAAGCCCGGTGTATATTGGAGAATTTTTATTCCGCCTTCCACCAGCACCTTATAGTTGGACTGCGTCAGCCAATACACCATCTTCTTATCCGGAACACCGGGTGTCACAATTCTTACATCGACTCCCCTGTCCGCGGCTCTAATCAGGGATTTTGTCATATCGTTGCCAATGATCAGATAGGGCGTATAAATATACAGGTATTTCCGGGCACTTTCAATAATATTTAAGTAGACTTTCTCCCCCACTCTCTCCTTTAAGTAAGGAATATCCCCGTAGGGCTGTATATAACCGTCAAAATTCTCTTCTTCCCCTTGCTCCTCTACCCGGTATCTGTTAAAATCCTCTTTCGTCCTTCCTGACATACACCACATCTGCAAAAACATTACGGTAAAGCTCCATACCCCTTCGCCATGGAGCTTTATCCCTGTGTCCTTCCAATGTCCATACAGGTGGGTGTGATTAATATATTCATCCGCAAGATTAATGCCGCCTGTAAAAGCTGTTTTACCGTCAATCACAACAATCTTTCTATGATCCCTGTTATTCTGGCTTATGCTCATCATAGGAAACAGCTTGTTAAAGGCCAGGCACCGTATTCCTTCCTTTTCAAGCCTGGCGGCAAAGTTGAAAGGAAGATAAAAGACACTTCCCATGTCATCGTATAATAAACGGACTTCAACCCCTTCCTTTACCTTTCGCTTTAATATTTCATGTACAGAATCCCATACCTTACCTTGATTGATTATAAAATATTCCAGAAAAATAAATTCTTCTGCTTTCTCCAGTTCTATCAGCAAAGCTTCCCAGTATTTTTCTCCTATCTCATAATAGGTTGCAGAGGAATTTTTATATAGGGGATAGCCTGCCCGGTACAGATATTTTACCTCTCCGCACAATTTAAACTCGTCTTGGGATAATTCTGTTACTTCCTTTTGATTTTGCTCCAAAAGCTTCCTGCTGCTGTGCAAAATATCCTGCAGTTCTGTCTTTAGCTTTTTCGAAACATGGTTATGCCCATATAAGATGTACATGATTCCGCCAAAAAGGGGAAAAAGTAATATGGGAACAATCCAGGCTATTTTTATCTCAGGCCGGATCTCTTCCTGGCAGACAATCCAGAAAGCCACCATGACACTGATGGCATTTAATGCAATGGATATCTGTATATAGTAATTTCCCAGTTTAAATATTTCAAATATAATAAATGCCAGCTGCAAAATAATCAGAAGTACCGTAATACCCATCCGGTTTAGCAGTGTTCTCATTATTTTAACCATTGATCCCACCTACGCATTAAAAATCCAACAATTTCTTACAATACGTTCCTTTCATTTTCTTATACATTCTACTCTATCATTAAGCTTTGTGCAATTTCCCATAGAAAAAGCTGTCCTTCTGAAGTAAATACCGAAATACTCCGGTGCTTAAGTCTTCTTATTGGACAGCTTCACTTTTATCGTTTCTTTTCAGCGTCACTTAACTCCGTTTCCAGACGGACAATCCTTTTCTGTGTTTCATAAAGCTCCTTCTTTAAGTCTTCCATTTCCTTTTCCGTCATGGTTAGTTTCGTCTGGGCGGTTATAATTTCATGCTTCAAATCAAAGATTTCCTTGCTTTTTGCATCATTCTCCGCTTGAATTTCCTTCTGCTTGTCCAAGGTCTTAAAATAATCGTCTGCAATATTAATCTGCATTAAGATATTCCTTAAATCCGAGTCCAGAAATTTATAGGCATCCCGGCTGCGAAATTCCATATGCTTATTGTTGATATAGGAGGCCACCTTCTGTAAGTATTCTTCACTCTCGTATCCGCTTAGGGTATATCTCTTATTATTAATGATGACCTCAATATCGTGATACTTATTCATACTTATACCCGTGCCTTTCACTTTTTGATGACCTATTCAAAAAGTGAATAGGTCTTAATAAATAGTTTGAAAGTGGTTTCCTTTCAAACTTCCTTCCTCCCCGTGATTTGCCACTCATAAAAATATTATAACTGATATTGCGCCTGTTTACAAGCAGGATAGAGGCACATTACGAAAGTCCCATATGCCTGTAGGCCAGCTCGGAGGCAACTCTTCCCCTGGGTGTGCGAAGAATCAATCCATTCTGGACCAGATAGGGCTCATATACCTCCTCAACGGTTCCAACATCCTCGCCGATGGTAGTCGCTACTGCCTCGATGCCTACCGGACCGCCGCTGAACTTCTCAATCATCGTAATAAGAATTTCCCGGTCAATATGATCCAGCCCCAGCTTGTCCACCTCCAATAAATCAAGGGCGAAGGCAGCAACCTCCTTTGTTATCCTTCCGTCATATTTCACCTGGGCAAAATCTCTTACTCTTTTCAGCAGCCGGTTTGCCAGTCTGGGAGTTCCCCTGGAGCGCCTTGCAAGCTCAACCGCTCCCTCTTCGTCGATCTCCACCTGGAGCACCTGAGCCGAGCGGAGAATAATCTGCTTCAATTCTTCAATTGTATAAAAGTCCAGGCGGCTCACAACCCCAAAACGGTCCCGCAGCGGAGGGGTAAGCATTCCTGCCCGCGTAGTCGCGCCCACTAATGTAAACTTCGGCAGCTCCAGCCGGATGGATTTGGCTGCCGACCCTTTACCAATCACAATATCGATCACAAAATCCTCCATGGCGGGATATAAAAGCTCCTCCACCTGCCGGTTGAGACGGTGGATTTCATCCACAAACAGGACATCTCCCTCCTGCAGATTATTCAGGATTGCCGCCATTTCTCCCGGCTTTTCGATAGCCGGGCCGGAGGTAATCTTAATATTCACTCCCATCTCATTGGCAATGATACCGGCCAGTGTGGTCTTTCCCAGTCCCGGAGGGCCAAAGAGCAGAACATGATCCAGACTTTCCTTTCTCTGCTTGGCAGCTTCAATATATATTTTCAGATTTTCCTTCACCTTGACCTGACCAATATAATCTATAAGCAATTGCGGTCGAAGTGAACCCTCAAGTCCCTTATCTTCCTCAATAAATTCAGTTGTAATCACTCGTTTCGCCATAGCTTCTCCATCAATCCGTATTATACTTTTCCCGGTTACTACATTTTCTTAAGACAGCACTTTAGAATTTCTTCAGAGGTCATATCCTCCGTTATATCAATCTGATTTACGATTTTTAATGCATCAGAAGCAGAATACCCCAGCACCGTAAGGGCCTGTACCGCTTCTTCCTTCTTATTAAAGATTCCAAAATCTGCCGTGGTCTGAGTCTGGTTAAGAAGCCTTTGCTCGAAGGCCGACTCCAGTTTGAATTTATCCTTAAGCTCAAGTATCAGCTTACTTGCAGTTTTATTGCCAATACCGGGAGCCCTGGCAATCGTCTTTGCATCATCCGCCAGGACAGCAAAGCGGATATCATCCGCCGTAATCGACGACAATATTCCAAGAGCGCCCTTGGGTCCGATACCATTGACGGTAATCAGCAGCTTGAACATGTCAAGATCATCCTTGGACAAAAACCCAAAAAGATTTAACGCATCCTCCCTGACATGAAGATAGGTATACAGCTTAATGATACTCCCTCTTGCGGGCATCTGCAGGATGGCGCTGGAGGGCAGATAAACCTCATATCCGATATTCCCAACCTCAAGCACTACATAATTCTCTTTAATTTCTGCCAACTCACCCTTTAAATAACCAATCATCTGAACACCTCTCTAATCTCCAATCTATCCGATCATTAATCCGGCATCCGTTCAAAATGCCCTCTGGCGATATTCAATCTTCCCTCCTTCAGATAATTCAGTACCTCAAAGGCCGTGATACCCAGAGCTTCCGATATCTGAAGAGCGTTACTGTTGGGATATTCCTTAAGATATGCCTCAATATCATCAAAATGATCGCTATCTATTTTCCTGCAATCTTCACAGGTATATGCCTTAAATCTGGAATTGAAAATCTTATGACAATGCTTGCATACGTTTGTATACATAAGGAACTCCTTTCCTGAAAATGAGCCTGCTTGTGATATGATTAGAGCATCAGAAGGTGCTGCGCAGCTTCTTGATACAATATATTGTTATTACAAGCAAGCTTGCATAACAATATATTGTATCAAGAAAGCACCTACGGTGCCTTCAAAGCTTACATCAGGGTTGAAAACAAATTAAGGATACGCTGATAAAACTTGATATAGAAGGGCCTGTTCTTCCACTCCTCATAGGTGACCTCATGGCTCTTCTCCATAGTCTTCTCCAGGTCCTCCCGGATAATGTTAATCGTCTTTCTGTCACAAATCCACACACCGCATTCATAATGCAGATGGAAGCTCCGGTAGTCCATATTAACGGTACCGACAATTCCGCAATCCTCATTAATAATCGTCTTGGCATGGATGAAGCCGGGTGTATACTCGAAAATCCTGACCCCGTTCTCCAAAAGCCTTCCGTAATTATAATTCGTAAGTATCTTTACATTCTTCTTATCTGGAATATAGGGCGTTATTATTCTTACATCAATTCCGCTGGCCGCCGCAGTAGTCAGAGCCTCCCTCATATCATCTTCAATTATAAGATACGGGGTTGTAATGTACAATACCTTCTTCGCATAATAAATGGTCTGCTTATAGATGTTTTCAATCGGATTTCTCGGATTATCTGCCGGACCATCCGATACCACATGGCAGAAGATATCATTCTCCGGAAACTCCTTTGTCGGGCGAAATACCGTATAATCCGCAATCTCCCTCTCTCCTGATACATCCCACATCTGAAGGAAGGTAACCGTAAGCCCCCAGACAGCATCCCCCTCCACCTTGATGGCATTATCCTTCCATTTGCCAAAGCGGGGAACCAGATTTACATATTCATCGGCCAGATTCATTCCGCCTGTAAAGCCGACATTGCCGTCAACTACAATAATCTTTTGATGGGAGCGATAATTCATATAAAGCTGATCTGTATATTTATGAACCGGATTAAATACTCTTACCTCAATTCCTTCACTCTCCAAGCTCCGCTTAAAATTCCTGGGTGTCCGAAGCATCGCACCGAAATCATCATATAAGAACTTAATCTTAACCCCTTCCTTGATTTTAACCAGCAGCCTCTCATGAAGCCTTTCCCAGAGCACACCCTCACCGACGATAAAGAAATTCAGTAAAATAAAATTCTTAGCCTTATCAATCTCCTCAAAAATAGCTTCAAAGACCTCCTCGCCAAAGGGATAATAGGTCACCTGATTATTCTTGAATAAGGGGAAAGAGTTAGATTCCAGGTATCTGGTCATTCTGCTCTTGGTCGGATATTTTTCCGTAAACTTCTTAATCACCTCAGGGTCATATTGTAAAAACTGTGTTCCTCTTTTCAGCTTCTTTAATATTCTTTGATCGATTTTCTTCCTTCGCATATTACCCCAAAGCATGAACATAATATGCCCGGTAATCGGAAAGACTGCAATGATACAAATCCAGCTTATCTTATAGGAGGCATTGCGGTTGTCATTTACCAGCCCGATTACGATAATGATACTGAAAATCTGAATCGAGGAATAGAAATAGATGGTATATTCCTGAAGGGTATAAGCCAGCCATATGATTAAAACAAACTGCGCCAGAACCAGGAGTCCGACTATGATAGCCCGAAAGAAACCGCTTAAATAGCCCTTAATTGTTCCCTTCACTTCTTCCCTTAGGTCTTTGCTCAATTCCTTAACTCCTTTTCTGCTAATCTTCTCCCGCAGGTCGCTTAATGCCGCTTCCCGCTTACCAACCTTCATCGTGGGGAAAGCCTTGAGTAAACGGATATGTGCTTTTTGAGTCGTAATATTCTGGTAACGTTTGAAAAATTCCCTCATCCGTCCTTCGATCTCCGGCTTTAATGCCTTAAGCTCCGAAAGGCTCCCCAGCTTCACTACTCTTGTATTACTAAATTTCGTTTCCAACGAACTTTTTACTTCTGAAAAGATCCCAAGCATTCTGATATTGGAAAATCTGCTGATCAGTTCCTCTCCCGTCTCATAGATACTGGTTGTACTGACATATTCCGTCATGTCCTGACGCAGGGCATGGAGCTTTGCCAGCAATTTATCAAATTTAACGGAGGAAATAACTGCAAATACAGTATCGGTAATAAAAAGCGGCAATATAATATATCCCATAATCTCGCCGGCTTTTCTTGGAATTATTCCTATGATATAATCTATTCCATTCTGAAAAATATGTAGCATCAAAAGCGTAAGTGCACCCCAAAATAGAGCCACCGGCAGGCAAATTCTTCCATTCAAATTCAGCGGATATTTACTGTAATCCCACCATCTGGTATGGAAAATAAGCTCCATGATTAAAGAAGTAACATATTCAAGTATTGTCGCAAGACATGCGCCACCGATAAATACCAGGAGATAATGCTCCCTGATATCCCAAAAGGAAAGCCAAACAAATAAAGCCCCGCATCCATAGATGGGAATAATCGGCCCGGTCAAAAAGCCACGGTTAATTGGTGTTTTCTTTTGAATGGAAACCAGACAGCTTTCATAAATCCAGCCAAATACTCCGTATAAGAGGAATACATAAAAGATATAATAGAACTCTTCATGAAACAGCTTAAGCGACCACACAAGAAACACCTCCTTTGGTACGATAAACAATATCAAAAGTATAACACAACAATTTTATAATTACAGTAAGATTTTTCAATATTAATGTATTTTTAACACTATTTGAAAATCTTGATTTTTCAGGCTATTTTCTTGTCCCTGATAGTATGTTAAAATAGCTATGGATACTACCAATGATTTCTTAAACCCGGCTGCAAAAAGGAGGAACACCCTTGATAACCCGTACTTTTTCCCTGGAGCAGATGCCCGATTACTCTTTTGCACAGGGCTATTCTCTGGATAGAATTGTTTTTTTTGACATAGAAACCACTGGACTTGCGGCAGAAGCCTCCTATCTGTATCTGATCGGCTGCGCCTTTTATAAGGAAGCCTCCTTTCATATCCTCCAATGGTTTTCAGAAGGCCCAAAGGAAGAAGCCCTGCTGCTTACCTCCTTTTTTGAATTTCTTAAGGACTATGATGTATTGCTTCATTATAACGGCTCCGGTTTTGATATTCCCTATCTGCAGAAAAAATGCCGTATGCTTCAACTGGATTACAGCTTCGAACACCTGACCAGTATCGATATCTACAGAAGAATTCTTCCTTATAAAAAAGTTCTGGGCTTGAGGAATCTCAAATTAAAGGATCTGGAGACCTTTCTGAAAATAAACCGGAAGGATACCTTCACCGGCGGCGAGCTGATACAGGTCTACCAAAACTATCTGGGCAGAAAGCATTATGAGGATTTACGGAGGTTTCGCGTACCTGAGTCCGCTTCTCTTATGCCCTCAAATGCCGAGATTCTGCTTGGGCAGCTGCTTTTGCATAATGAGGAGGACATCCGCGGGCTTCTATCCATATGCCCGGTATTAAGCTATGTGGATTTATTTGAAAAACCGGTCAGAATCCTGCAAGCAGGTGTAACACCGGGCACCTTAAGCATCGATTTTGAAATTTCTTCCTTTCTGCCGGCCCTTATCCACTTTGGAAGCGGCTTCGTACACCTGACCGCCTCCGGAAATACTGCAAATCTGAATATACAGATTTATGAGGGAGAACTGAAATACTTCTATGATAATTATAAGGATTATTATTATCTCCCAGCAGAGGATTATGCGATACATAAAAGCCTTGCCTGCTATGTTGACAAGGATTTTCGCGAGAAGGCCAAGCCTTCCAATTGTTATATAAAAAAGCAGGGCTTATTTGCCCCACAGTATGAACCGGTGATTACACCTTATTTCAAAAGCTCTTATCAGGATAAGCTTACCTTTCTGGAAATCCATACGGATTATCTGCTTCGGGAGGAAAATCTGGAGGCTTATGTAACACATATAATGAGGCGGTTGCTGGTAAATTGATAAAATCCCCTCCTTGTCAGCAACAAAAAAGCTTCCCGAAAAACTTCGGGAAGCCTTGCTTTTACTATTATTCTGCTTGGGAAATGATTTCCTTTTTGTTGTAAGAACCACAGGCCTTACATACTCTATGAGGAACCATAAGCTCTCCGCATTTACTGCACTTAACTAAGTTAGGAGCACTCATCTTCCAGTTAGCCCTACGGCTGTCTCTTCTAGCTTTTGAATGTTTACCCTTCGGACAAATAGACATTGTCTCACACCTCCTTAAAATTGTTGAAAATATCTCGGATTACTGACATTCTGGGATCATAAACGAACGTATCACAGTCACAAGATTTCTCATTCAAATTAGTTCCGCAATTCCTGCAAAGACCCTTGCAATCCTCGCTGCATAACAGCTTCATGGGAAAACCAATTAAGATTTCGTCATAAATCAATGTGTCTACATCCAGATTGTATCCAATAATATAATTTGTTTCATCCAAACCCTCTGCACGCTCTTCCTCAGAAAAGTTAAAATCAATCTCCTTCTGGATGCTTAAATCCATCGGATATATGATCTCCTTCAGACATCTGCTGCAGTTAAGATTCAGGGAAATATTCGTACTGCCCTCAATCATGACTGTTCTGCTGCCAAGATTTTTTATCGTTAGCTTTACCGGCTCCTTATAGGCAAAACTATAAGAATTTCCCTGATAATCAAACGACTCCAATTCAATGGGGGCATCGATTCGTACTATCTTATCCTTCGTACTCATTATCTCTGACAAAGATACCAGCATCAAAATCTCTCCGAATATTTACTAACATAAACACGTATCAACGGTTCATTATTCTGAACTTCACACGCACTTCTTGTATTATACTCACTGTGCTATTATTTGTCAACGAAAAAATAATTATGTTTTATAAGGGTGGGTAATTGAAATCAAAAAACAATTTGTAACTGTTCAGAGCCAAGCAAATTCATCAATAATATGTAGTGAATGCTCGCATTCACAGGCATATTTTTTGTATGAATTTATTTGGCGGATACGCCACAACGAGGAAGCAGGCAGTGTTTTTGAGTTTGGTTCTGAACAGTTACAGTAATTTTATCAAATAAATTGTTGATTAATTATTCAAAATAAAGTATAATTAAAATATATGCGTATAAGTTTTAGATAAATTTCATCTTAATTCAATAAAAAGTGCAACAATTGTAATTCATTAGTTTATACCAAACCTTCTAAGTTTTAGTCCGGTGTTCTTTTATGTGGTATACATATCATCGTATTTGTTGTTCGGAATTTCTTTGAATAATCTAGCTTGCGTGTTTATCAATATTGAGATAGGAGAACGTGATGAACAATATGAACCTAAAAAGTAAGCTCACTATTTTTACCACCACGCTAAAGGAAGTTTTTATATCCTCACTACCTCTTGCCGCAATTATAATTATAGTTTGTGGCTTTATTGCTCCCCTGAACAGCATGTCCGATTATATTAAATTAATTGTTGGTTATGTTAGCGTGGTTTTGGGTCAAACCTTGTTTCTGGATGGATTAAATGTCAGTATCCTTCCCATAGGCAAGCTTGTTGGCGGATCGTTAATAAAGCTTAAAAAGTCAGCTTTTATTATCTTTTTTGGTCTTGTTTTTGGTCTGCTTGCTACTGTTGCTGAACCAGCCTTGACTGTTTTGGCAAAACAGACAAATATGGTCATGCCAATTATCCATGAAACTGTCTTTATCTGGATTATGGGTATCGGAATTGGAGTTATGGTTGGCTTTTCTCTCTTTCGAATTATGAAAGATCTGAACATCAAAGTGGTTTTTGCCGTTCTTTATATCATAACCTTCATAATAATTTTCATTGTTCCTGATGAGTTTGTCGCTTTAGCCTTTGATGGCAGCGGCGCAACGACAGGTGACATCTCCGTTCCCTTTATATTGGCTCTAGGTATGGGCGTTTCCGTTACAATGTCAAAGCACAAAAGTAATGATGATACTTTTGGAATCATCGGCTTGGCTTCGGTAGGCCCCATCCTTACATTGGCCATCTATGGTTTAATCCTCAATGCCCGGTATCATGGCGTACTGCCTGCAGAGCATATCTATGCCCCCGGTACTGCGGTAACCTTACATGAGATAATAACCGGTAATCTGTCCGGGGTGGCCTTGGCACTCTTGCCGGTTATTATTGTATTTTTACCCTTTCAGTTCCTCCTGATTAAGCAGCCCCGAAAGGAATTTACAACTATTCTGCTCGGAACTATCGTAGTATTTATTGGTTTATTGATCTTCCTGTCAGGTATAGATTATGGATTCGCTTTTGCCGGTAAATACATCGGAGAGGTCTTCCTGGATGCATCTCGTCCGGAATGGTTCAAGTGGCTGCTTCTGATTATTGGATATATTTTAGGAGCAGCTATCACCTTATCGGAACCGGCTGTTACAGTGCTTGGGGAACAGCTGGAGGAGATAACGAATGGTCATATTAAAAAGATGACCATTCGTATGACGCTTGCTATCGGTATCGGATTTGCCGCTTTGCTTGCTATGGTAAAAATTTTGACAGAGATCAATATATTATGGTTTTTGGTTCCCCTCTATGCGATTGCACTTATTATGATGCTATTTACACCGAAGCTTTTTGTAGGGCTGGCATTTGATTCCGGTGGTGTATCCGGCGGTGCCTTAACCTCCGCTTTCTTAACACCCCTCACTCTTGGGGTGGCACAGGCTGTAGCTGCCACATCCGATTCCGGCGGACAGTCAATTTTAATTAATGGTTTCGGAATTATTGCATTTATTTCAGTAACCCCATTGATTGCTGTGCAATTTTTAGGTATAGTGTATGATGTAGCAATAAAGAGAGCAGATAGATTTATGGTGGATGCTGAGATTAACGATTTAGAAGAGCTGGCTTTGCTTGCTGACAATATTGGCGGATCGAATGTGAATCAAAATGAGGAAGTTCCCGTCGAAGACAAAGAAGAGATACAAATCGTAGACAGCGTTGATCCGGAGCAGAATATAATGGAGGAGGGAAATAATAACCTTGGTTGAGTGTGGATATGGTGTTGATTTTATCACCTTGATAGCAGGCAGAAAGCATAAAGATGAAATCTTAAAATTTCTATTGGACTCCAGATGTCATCTTATTGACATAATGTATGCCAAAGGTTCAGTACAAACAGGATATTTCAGGGATATGCTGGGACTTGTTCCAGATGAGAAGAAGATTATGATTACCTGTTTGGTTACAACTGATTTATCCGGTCAATTACTGGATCAATTAGTTGTAAAATTCAACTTTGACAAACCAAATACAGGTATTGCTTTTGTTGTTCCTGTTGGTAAGTTGTCAGTATAATACGAGGAGGATAATATGATTAACAGTAATATGACGGCCCTGTATATCGTTGTCAATGCAGGCTTTGCCGAAAATATAGTTGAATTTGTTCGTTCAAAGGGCTCTGTCGGTGCTACGATTATCAACGCGCGGGGTATTGGTTCATTACACAAGGAGATCCTGGGGATAAGTACTGACAGCGAAAAGGAAATAATACTAACTATTGCCGATAATGAAACTGCCGATAAGATTATGGAAGCCGTAAAGCAATATACAGGCTCCAAATCTGATGCCCACGGTATTTGTTTTGCCCTGCCGGTAACGAAAGTCATCGGTATTGGCCAAAACCTTAACGAAATTCCGCCCACAGGTCAATAATCCTCACCTGCGATCTCTGTTGAGATTATAAAATTAGCATGGCAGCCGGCTCATAATCGTACGAGCCGGCTGCCATGCTAATATAAAGTACCATATTCTAATTACAATCAACTATGATATATTTTTTATAGTAATGCAACTGTTTCCCTTGCAATTGCAAGCTCTTCATTCGTAGGAATTGCGCATACCTTAACCTGAGAATCAGGGGTGGTAATGATAACCTGCTGTCCTCTTAAGGCATTCTTCTCCTGATCCACCTTGACACCCAGATATCCCAGATAGCTGCAAACATCATTTCTGACTCTGGGATCATTCTCACCAACTCCGGCAGTGAATGCTATTGCATCAATACCGTTCATGGCTGCCACATATCCTCCGATATACTTGGCAACACGGTATACAAACACATCAAAGGCAACGATTGCCTTCTCATTACCGCTTACAATCGCAGCATTCAGATCTCTGAAATCACTGGATACGTCTGACATTCCCTGAACACCGGACTCCTTCTGCAATACATTCATAACCTCATCCAGGGACTTATTTTCCTTCTTTGTAATGTACTCGATGATGGAGGGATCGATATCACCGCATCTGGTTCCCATTACAAGTCCGGCCAGAGGAGTAAAGCCCATGCTGGTATCGAGGGATTTGCCGTTCTGGACAGCGGTAATGCTTGCGCCATTACCAAGATGGCATACAATAATCTTTGAATTATTAATATCCAGTCCTAATATTTCAGCACACTTCTTGGAAACATAGCTGTGGCTGGTTCCATGGAAGCCGTATTTACGAATCTTATAATTGTCATAGTATTCATGAGGAAGTCCGTACAGATAAGCCTTCGGAGGCATCGTCTGATGGAATGCAGTATCAAATACAGCAACCATCGGCACTCCCTTCATCAGGCTTGCGCAGGCATGAATACCGATTAAATTCGCAGGGTTATGAAGGGGGGCAAGATCATTACATTCCTCAATTGCCTTTATTACCTCGTCATTAATGATGGTGGAGGCTGCAAATTTCTCTCCTCCGTGTACTACTCTGTGCCCAACGGCCCCGATCTCTTCCAGGGATTTAATCACTCCATGGTTTGTATCAATCAATGCATCCAGAACCATCTGAATCGCCACTTCGTGATTTTTCATTTCACTTGTTTCAATAACAACCTTTTCTCCGTCAACCGGAGTATGCTTCAAATAGCTTACCTCCAGACCAATTCTCTCACACAGGCCGACAGCAAGGACCTGCTCTGTCTCTGAGTCGATTAACTGGTATTTCAGAGAGGAGCTTCCACAGTTGATTACTAATACTTTCATTTCCTTTACCTCTTTCTTTATAATAAACTAATTATTTATTTACATGTTCTCTCACATAGCTTGGACTGTAGCTGTATGGCGTGTTTCCCATACATCTACAGTCCTTCCTGTCATCCTATTTTGAAGAAGCCTGCACAGCCGTAATTGCAATGACTCCGACTATATCGTCAGCAGAACAGCCTCTGGATAAATCATTCACCGGTTTTGCAATTCCCTGGGTAATCGGTCCGTAGGCCTCGGCCTTTGCAAGTCTCTGTGCCAGCTTATATCCGATATTACCTGCATCAAGGTCAGGGAAAATCAGTACATTTGCCTTACCTGCAATATCACTGTTCGGAGCCTTGGATGAACCAACACTGGGTACAATTGCAGCATCAAGCTGAAATTCACCGTCAATCTTGATATCAGGGTATAGTTCCTGCGCGATTTTGGTTGCGGCGACCACTTTATCAACATCCGGATGGGAAGCGCTGCCCTTGGTGGAATGGGACAGCATGGCAACGATCGGCTCCTTGCTTACTAACTGTCTGAAGCTCTTTGCACTGCTTCCGGCAATCGCAGCCAGCTCCTCTGAATTGGGATTCTGTACAAGTCCGGAATCGGAGAAGATAAAAGTTCCCTCTGCTCCAAATTCACAGTTGGGTACAACAATCACAAAGAACGAAGATACCAGCTTTGTATTCGGAGCTGTCTTTAAGATCTGTAAGGAAGGACGAAGCGTATCGGCCGTAGAATGTACTGCTCCGGATACCATGCCATCAGCATCACCTGCTTTTACCATAGTTACCGCAAAGTACAGATAGTCCTTAGTCAAAAGGTCCTTTGCCTGCTCCGGTGTCATGCCCTTGCTCTTTCTGATTTCAACCAGAAGATCAATATACCCCTGAAGCTTATCTGTATTCTTAGGATCAATAATGGTGGCTTTGGATAAATCCAGTCCCTGTGCACCCTTAGCAATTGTATCCTCATTTCCTACCAGGATAATGTTGGCAACACCTTCCTCCAATATTCTGCTGGCAGCCTCCAAGGTCCGTCTGTCATCGCTCTCAGGCAATACAATCGTCTTAATGTCCGTCTTGGCTCTTTCCTTAATTACATCAATAAAACCCATGATGTTTCTCCTTCCTTAACATCTCTTTATATTTAATATTTATAATCAATACCCTTTATTATAAGACATTTTGAAAGTAGATACAAGTGTATTTTGTTGAAAAATGTTACTCTTTTTAAAGGTATTTTTATGCGATTCTTACTATGACTCTCCTGATATGGCAATAATCTATAGCAGGCAGAATTTCTTACAAGATACTCCATAACCAAGCGTGTAATAGCCATTGTATTTGTTCTGTCAATTTTTTAAAATTATCTCATCAAGGTACCTGATAACAGCCAATGATTAGCAACAAGTTTCTTCCACATTATTTTATATGCCGCCTTAGTATATGTCGGAAAACTGCGCCTGATACAGTGCAATGGGTTTTCAGACACACCCGCGGCGGCGGATTGCGAGGTATTATGAAATACACCCATTTTAATGTAAGTATTTACTGTCCGGTCAGCAATCTGATAGCCATCACTGATTTTGAGGATTTTGACCGCAAATTCACACAGTTTTTGCAAAAGGTAAAAATCGGTAAGGTCTATCTGGAAACCTATCGGAACGGTAAAAAAATTGACCGGGATCATTTACTGAAGCTAAAGGAATACTTTGTAGCAAAGGGCATACAGGTCAGCGGAGGAATCACCACGGACGATGTACATGATTCCAAGGAGGGTGGCTTTAGTCCGTTATGCTATACCTCCGCGAGAGCAAAGCTGTTGCTTAAGGAAGTTGTCGCCTTGACAGCAGAGGTTTTTGATGAGTTTATTCTCGATGATTTTTATTTTACAAACTGCAGGTGTGATGACTGTATTGAAGCCAGGGGCGAGCTTTCCTGGGCACAATTCCGTCTGAATTTGATGAAGGATATTTCAGAAAATATTATTATTAAGACAGCCCGGGAAGTAAATCCGCAGGTAAAAGCCATCATCAAATTCCCCAACTGGTATGAGCATTATCAGGACAGCGGATATAATCTTGAAGATGAGCCTGTAATATTTGATTATATCTATACCGGTACGGAAACACGTAATCCAATGTATACCCAGCAGCATCTCCCGAAGTATTTGAGCTATTTTGTCCTGCGGTATCTGGAGCAGGTTGCGCCGGACCGCAACCTTGGCGGCTGGTTCGATCCCTTCGAATGCTCCTATAATCTGACCTCTTATATGGAACAGGCATACTTGACCTTATTTGCAAAGGCTAAGGAGGTTATGCTGTTTTGTCTGGGGGCCTTGCTTAATGATAAATCCTATTCCACATTTTCTCCCGCTGTAGGGCAGGCCTTTGAGGATATGGACCTTTATATCGGTTCACTCGGCAATCCTGTCGGTGTTGCCTGCTATCTGCCCTATCACAGCTATGGAGAGGATTATCTGCACAATTATATCGGTATGTGTGGTATTCCCCTGGAACCCTATCCCGAATACCCGCTTCATGCAAAAACCATCCTCTTAACTGAAAGTGCGGCACATGACACGGATATCTTAAATAAGATCAAGAAAAGTCTAGCTGATGGAGCCGATCTTATTGTAACCTCCGGCTTTCTGAAAAAGCTTGGTCCGGCCTTTCACGAGCTTGCCCATGTAGCCTATACCGACGGAAAGCTTTTGGCAAGTCATTATATGTATTCTAAGGACGGCGGAATAACGATGAATGGAAATCTTGAATCCTCTCACAGTATCCTCCTGCCGAGCCTCCATTATTTTACGAATGATGTCTGGGAGCTTGCCGCCGCCTACGGTGAGGACAATAATATTCCTGTTATCCTAAAAACGAAGTATTCCAAGGGCAGACTGTTTATTGTTACCATTCCGGACGACCTGGGTAATCTTTATCATTACCCCGTGCCTGTCCTCAATGTACTAAGGAATATTTTATGCAGTGAGCTTCCCGTTATCCTGGAAGGTGACTCAAAGGTTGCACTGTTTACTTATGATAATGATACCTTTATCCTCCGTTCCTTCCTTCCTTACTCAGTTGAACTTTCTTTCCTGGTTAACAGAAAGTCCGCTATACTGACCGATCTCGAGAACGGTAAAAAAGCTGCGGGAAATCCGGCTGCTAACGGCACCCGGTTTACGATGACAATAGCTCCGGGTGTTAATCAGGTCTTTCACATCACGGCTAATTGACGGCCTTTCGTAACAATGGTATTATCTAAAATAAATGAGTAATAATTACAGATAATATCATAAAGGAGTCCCTCTGCCGATGAATGTAGTTGGTCTGATTACTGAATACAATCCGTTCCATAACGGACATAAATATCATATCGAGGAAGCCAGACGTATTACCGGTGCCGACTTTTGTATTGCTGTAATGAGCGGCAATTTCGTACAAAGAGGCGCCCCCGCCATCATCGATAAATACAGCCGCACACAGATGGCGCTAAATAATGGTGTTGATCTTGTTCTGGAGCTTCCGGTATGCTATGCAACGGGAAGCGCAGAGTTCTTCGCCCATGGCGCCGTATCAATACTGGACGGCCTTGGTATTACTGATTATCTGTGCTTTGGCAGTGAAGCCGGTGATATCGGGCAGCTTCAGGCTGCCACGTCAATGCTGCTTGATACTCCGGCTTCCTTTGATGAAAAGCTTAAGACCTGCCTTAAGGAGGGCTTGAATTATCCTGCCGCCAGACAAAAGGCTATGGAAGCCCTCCTTGAACCACAGGCACAGCCGCTTAGCTCTCCGGCTGACTCAAGTCTAATTAAGCTGCTGGCCGAACCCAATAATATCCTTGGGATTGAATATCTGAAGGCTATTCGTAATTTATCCGCAAGTATAAAGCCTGTTACAATTCAAAGGGAAGCGGCCCATTATCATGATACCGCCCTGTCCGGGAATTCCTCCTGTCCCTTCGTACCGGAGGAAGCCTTCGGTCCGGTGATCAGCTCCGCTACCGCCATACGCGGTGTCATCAATCAAGAGGCGCATCCCACGGATCATATCTCCGAAATTAAATCCAGTGTTCCCGCAAATGTATATCAGCTGCTGGAAGAACAGTATCAAAAAACCAGTCCGGTTACGGAAGATGACTTTCTTTCCATCCTTCAATACAAGCTGCTGGCTAAGGATCAGTCCGCACTGACACAGTATCTGGACATCTCCGCTGATCTGGCGGACCGTATGAAGAATACCGCCGGAGTTAATTGCAGCTATGCTGAGCTTGCCTCCAGACTTAAAACAAAGAATTTAACCCTGACACGCATCAACCGTGCCCTGTTTCATCTTCTTTTGAACATCCGGACCGATGAGCTTGCCACATACAAAATGATGGGCTATACTTCCTACGCAAGAATACTGGGAATACGCAGGGACGCCTCCCGGCTCTTGCGAAGTATTCAGGATAACAGCAGGATTCCTGTAATAACTAAGGTATCCCAGGCAAGGAAGATACTGGACGCCACCCAACTCCGTATGCTCTCCGGCGATATCTTCGCAGCGCATTTATACAATCAGGCTGTTTATGCAAAATATCACACCAGCCTGGCGGATGAATATCGGCATGGTATTGTTATCCTATAGGCAGTGCACTGTCTCTGATTTAATCAAGCAGCGCACTGGAACCAATTTCACCGGCACTGCATTTCCCGCAGCTTGCACAGTCGTCGCACATACTCGGCGCTGTTCTGGTATAGGGTTCAATCGTGAAGCTATTGTCTGTCATATCGAATATAGAGGTATCGTTAAAGCAAACCCTATTGTCTTCAAAGGAAAGCCTAAGGGTCGTGAAGCTTATTTCCAGACCGTCCTCATCCCATTCCTGTTCAGGAGAGAATACGACGATAAGCTTCCCTGTCCTATCCCTTACACTGACCTTCATAACTGAGGTGACCAGCTCCTGAACAGCCCCGTCCGCAGTAAATACCAGGGAATTTCTGTCCCCTGAGATGCCGTTTGCATTATAATCATAGGCCTTAACCGGACCGATGGGTGTCTGCACCAGTACCGGAAGGGAGGGTTCTACGGACTTTATCCTCCCGTCAGGATAGAAGGAAACCCCTATTCTGACCCGGATGCTTCCTATTGGCGTATCCAGCTTTACCGCATCCCTGGGCCAGAAGGTCAAAGCCTTTAAAGCTCCATTTTCATAAAAGCTGTAGCCAATTATTTTTGTCTTTATGAGAGTGCCAGCGGTTTTTACCGTTACCTCCTGTGCGAGTCTGTATTCATCATTTTCATCCCAGTAAGCAGAGATTCTTCCATTGAGGGGAAAAAGGCGTTTTATCTTTCCGCTTTTATAGAAGGTGATTAACTCCGCCTCTATATCACCAATGGGAGCCGGGATTCTAGTCCTTTCATTCAGAGCAACCCGACTTAACGCCCCGTCCTCATAAAAGGATACGGAATAGATATATTTTCTTCTGTTTTCTTCAAATTCATATTGGGGTATCAATGTTCCATATTCTGTTACCAGTTCCACCTTGTCTAAAAGCATGCATTCCTTCAGGCTTTTGCCGGAATACAGGGAATATTCACCGATATGATGCAGTATGCCGTATCTGGTAGGATAGTCTTCCATCTGTTTCCTCCTGTTCCGTACTAAATTGTGATACTTACCATATATTCATTCTCTTTAAGCTTTGATACCTCGGAATTCAGCTTTAATATTTTTAGCTCGTCCTCCAACCATCTGGGAAGGTGATCACAGATCATGTCAAGGCCAAGAAAATCCTTGCTTCGAAGAAAGGGCAGCAGAAGCTTCTTGGAGGATAAGGCACAATCCAGCTTCAAAGCTTTCTTAAGGTTAAGAAAATAACACCCCTCTTTTTCTGTTTTTTCAAACCAGCTTTCCGGTGTTGCTTTCACATCTTCCTTTTTTTCTTCGGAGACTGTCTGCACCGCCTCCTGAATAGAATTTAAGAATTCCTCGGGCTTACCCTCAGCCTCAAAGGCTTCAAAACCATTTGCTTCCAACACATAATAGAGCTGCCCGACTACTTCCTTTGCCACAAATATGTGACAGTCCTTAAGCTGTTCAACCATCTCCGACACAGCACGGCGCATCTGGGCAACTCCTGCAGTACCCTCCACCAGAAACGGTACTTCCCGGACTGCTTTCCAGCCCTCTCCCGTATTACTGAATAATTTCACACAGCCTTTTTCCTTCAGGGAAGCTGAACTACCTTCCCCGTTTACATATACTGCAATCATGTCACACCTGCCTTTTTGCTAAAGCGTATCTAAATAAAAACCATAATTAACAGACTTCTCCTTTGAAATAAGAAAGCCATTAATTATGGTTTTGTTTCATTAATAATACACTACCAAAGGGGCAGATGCAACAATTATTTTAACTTTTTTAAGATTGGATACAGCCATTTTTAACAAGCTATCTTTGCTCTACGCTTCCCTCATCAGCTCCTCCATCTGATTCAGCAGCTCCTCAAACAGCTGCAAGGCCTGATATACCGGCTCCTTCGTACTCATGTCAACTCCGGCTGCCTTTAATAATTCAATGGGATAATTGGAGCTTCCGCTGCTAAGAAAACGGATATAGTCCTCCACCGCGGCCGCCCCTTCATTTAAAATTCTCCGTGACAGGGCAATTGCGGCCGAATAGCCGGTTGCATACTGATAGACATAAAAGGCATTATAAAAATGGGGTATTCTCGACCATTCCATATCAATTGCAGGATCAATTACAATATCCTCTCCAAAATAGGCCACATTCAGATCATGATATATCCTGCAAAGTGCATCTGCCGTCAGGCTTTCCCCCTCCTCCACCATTTTATGCGTTATCATCTCGAATTCGGCAAACATCGTCTGACGAAACAGCGTCCCCTTGAATTTCTCAAGAAAATGATTGATCAGATATGCCTTTTCCTTCTTATCCGGAGTTGCCTTAAGCATATAGTCAATCAACAGTGATTCATTGCAGGTGGAGGCCACTTCCGCCACAAATATCTTATAGCCTGCGTAAATATAGGGCTGCTCCTTATCGGAATAGTAGCTGTGAATTGCATGTCCCATTTCATGCGCAAGGGTAAATACATTGTTCAGGGTTGCATTATAATTTAACAGTACATAGGGGTGGGTTCCATAAGCCCCCCAGGAATAAGCCCCGCTTCTCTTATTTTCATTTTCATATACATCGATCCAGCGGTGATTATAGCCTTCAAACAGGATTTTGAGATAATCCTCGCCTAACGGCGCAAGTCCCTTGGCCACAATGTCCTTTGCCTCTTCGAAGGTTACCTCCATCTTCACATCGGGAACCAGGGGAGTATACAGGTCGTACATATGGAGCTCATCCAAACCCAGGAGCTTTTTTCGTACCGTAACATAGCGATGCATCAATCCCATTTTTTCATGGACCGCCTCAATCAGATTGGTATAAACCTCAACCGGAATATTAGCACCGTCCAAAACCCGCTCCAGTGTACTTTCATACTTTCTCGCCTTTGCAAAGAATACCTCCTGCTTTACATTGGCGCTGAAGGCGGCAGCCAGAGTATTGCGGAAACTGGCATAGGTTGCATAAACTCCTTCAAAGGCATCCTTTCTCACCCTGCGGTCATTGCTTTCCAGCAGCTGTCCGTACCTGCCATGGGTTATTCTGACCGCTTCTCCGCTCTCGTCCTTAATCTCGGGAAATTTGATATCCGCATTATTAAACATAGAGAATATATTACCGGAGGCCTCGGCAACCTCTCCCGCATCCGCCAGCAGACCTTCCATCTCACCGGAGAGGATATGGGGCTTTAAGCGCAGAATATCCATCAGATAGAATTCATAGGCTTTTAAATCTTCACTTTCATGCCAGAACTGAACAATCATCTCCTCCGGAATGGCCAGTATCTCCGGGGTTGCAAAGGAGAATGCACTGCTCACCTGAATCGATAGGGCATTGGCTTTATTGGATAAATCCTGATATACGGCATTGGCCGTGTCCTCATGGTATTTCTGGTTTGCATATACATAAACACGCTCCAGGAGCTGGTTGATTTCATCCGACAGCTGCAGAAAGCTTAAGAGAATATCCCCTGACTTGGAAAGTCTTCCCTGATAATCCGTCACCCTTGGGAGCATCTCCTTAATTTTTTCATATTCCTTCTGCCACAATTCATCGGAGGTATATAGATCTTCGATTGCCCAAGTATTTTTCTTATCCACTTCGCTTCTTTTCGGTAAATGATTCGTCTGTGCCATCGCTTTTTCTCCTTAATCCCATTATTGTAATATTTTATCTATTATTTCAATAAATTATAATAAATGTCTCATAAGTTTTCAAGAGGGAAGATATTTATGAAAGCAGCTCCTACCCAATCTGTCAGCCTCGCTGTTAAGAGACCAAAGCCGCCAAAGGCCGCCCTTGCCCTGAACAAAAATACTCTGGCAAAGGGTATTTTGCTGGTGCTTTTCGCTGTCATGTTCCTGTTTCCCGGGGCCTCCTTCCGGGGCGGGGCTAACGGCTTATTACTCTGGTTTCATAATGTGGTGCCCAGCATTCTTCCCTTTATCATCCTGTCCAACTTAATTGTCCGTTTAAATATCGCGGGCCAGATCAGTAAATTCTTCTATCCGGTACTCGGAAAGCTCCTTCATGTCAGCTATGAGGGCTGCTATCCGGTGGTAATCGGGTTTCTGTCCGGCCTGCCGATAGGTGCCAAATCCACCGCCGACCTTGTGGAGGAGGAGAAAATAAGCTTAAGAGAGGGACAATTCCTCATGGGAATGTGCAATAATGCCAGCCCCATGTTCATCATCGGATATATCGCTATCACTCAGCTAAAGCTTCCCGGCAGTAAATATGCGCTGTTTGCCATTATCTACGGCTCTGCAATCATTGGAGCCTTATTATACCGGCGTTTCTTTCTGGGGAAAGCCTCCCGACTCCCGTTAGATGTCCCTGTACACAAGCCGAATAAGAAAGCCCGGTCCGAACGGTTTACCTTTCAATTACTGGATCAGTCCATTATGAACGGCTTTGAAATTATTACCAGAATTGGGGGCTACATCATATTATTCTCCATATTGGCGCAGATTATCAAGGAAATTGGGCCTCAGGCTAATTTTATAAAAGCTTTTTTTATGGGAATTCTGGAAATCACAACAGGGATCAGCCAGATATGCGGCTCCTCCCTGGACCTTCCTGCAAAAATAGTCCTGGTTTCCGTACTAACTTCCTTTGGCGGATTATCGGCTGCTGCCCAGACCAAAAGTGTACTTGGAGACACAGGACTATCAATACAGGCCTATTTGATGACAAAGCTGATCAGTGCCTTCAGCGCACTGGTCTTATCTGTTCTTTATGTATTATTGTTTCAAATAGGATGATCTATTTATTGAACATCATTTAAGAAGGTGTTTTCGTCAAAATCAAAGTCACCGTCGGAATAAGCTTCTTCCTCGGTACCTGGATTATTTTGCTGTGGGTAGAGCTGTTCCTGTAATTCTCTTTTGTTATTATTGATGATCTCCAGATTATTCTTCAAAGTACCGATAAAGCTGTCATATCTTGAAGCCGCTGTCTCATAGGCACTTGCAAGAGTACGCTCCACCTCTGTCAATACATCATTGGAGTATACCAAAGCTCCGGTTCTGATCTGCTCCGCTTCCTCGGAAGCCTCCCTTCTCATCCGGTCTGCCTCCTCCGAGGCCTGCATGATCATTTCATTGGCCTGATAATAAGCCTGCTGCATGATCTCGTGCTCATTTAAAAGATCTTTTGCCTTTTCTCTGGTCTGCCTTAAAATCCCCTCTGCCTTCTCCTCGGCATCTGCAATGATCGCATCCCTGTTTGCAATGATTTTCTGATACCGCTTGATTTCATCCGGTGTACGAAGGCGAAGTTCGTCGAGCAAGTCATACAATTCATCCTTAGGAACAATGACCTTGGTGCTTGATAACGGCTGCATCCTGCAACTTTCGACAAATTCATAAATATCCTCAATTAATTGTTCAATTCTGCTTGCTCCCATTACAAACACTCCTCACTATTTATATTTATCATAGATATCCTGTACGATACAATCCGGTACAAATTGTCTGATGTCCCCGTTAAAGGAAGCGATCTCCTTTATGGCACTGGAGCTTAAATAGGAATACTCCACACTTGTTGTAAAAAACACCGTATCGATCTTACTGTTCAGCTTGTGATTGGTCTGTGCAATCTGCAGTTCATATTCAAAATCTGTGATCGCCCGAAGTCCACGGACAATGATAGAAGCATTTTCCTTGGCTGCAAAATCAATCAGCAAGCCATCAAAGGCATCCACCTGGATTTCGGGAAGATCTTTTACATCTTCCAGTACCTTTTTAATCATTGTAACCCGTTCATCAACCGTAAATAAAGGCTTTTTTGCATTGTTCTTTAAAACTCCGATAATCAGCTTGTCCACTAGCTTTGACGCACGGATTATAATATCCAAATGCCCCAGAGTAATTGGGTCAAAGCTCCCGGGATAAATACCTACTGTCATAAATAACCCCATTTCTGTATGTCAATCTTATGTATACAATTTTTCCAGGAAATACAAGCTACTTCATTTCCAAAAATACATGTTGATTCGTCTTATATTCCTTCTTTTTATAGATATGGAATTTTGTATTTTCCAGATAATCAAAATCTGTCTTTAGTGAAGCCTCTACCACAATCATTGTATCGCAATAAACGATGGAAGAATTTTGCAGTGTAAGCAGTACTTCCTTCTCTAAATTATTATGATAGGGAGGGTCCATAAATATAATATCAAATACCTTGCCCTTAATCTCAAGAATACGGATTGCCTCTAACGCATTGCAGGCAAATACCTCCGCATCATTTTCCAGTCTGGTGTTTTTCAGGTTTGCTTTAATGCACTCCAACGCCATCCTGTTATTTTCCACAAATGCAGCATATTTGGCACCTCTTGACAGTGCCTCGATACCTATCGCTCCGCTTCCGGCAAAGCAATCCAGAAAATCAGCATCCGTCAAATAAGGATTTAAAATATTAAATAAAGTCTCCTTAGTCTTGTCAGTGGTGGGTCTTGTTTCAAACCCCTCCGGTGTCTTCAGCTGTAGTCTCCTTGCTTTCCCCGCGATAACCCTCATAGCTACCTCCATGCTGCCAAAATCCTGATTTTACAAGGATGTCAGCATAAATTTACTATGTGAATATTATCCTGCGAAAACCGGACAATATTCACACCATAAAAAAATCTATTATTATATTAATTTTAAATGATAAATAATAATTATCAATAGTAAGTGTATCCTATCCACTCTAATATTTCAATGGTTTTTTAGAATAAATTTTAATCTTATAGGACAAACTTCCCCATAAGATTAAGAAGCGGCTGCCGTAAACCGGCAACCGCTAAAATATTTATTATTATTTTCCTGCCATTCTCTTCTCAGCATCCTGAATCATCTTCTTGACCATATAGCCACCGACAGATCCGTTCTGCTTAGAGGTCAGGTCTCCGTTATACCCTTGCTTTAACGGAACGCCTAATTCATTGGCAACCTCATACTTAAATCGATTTAATGCTTCCTTTGCTTCCGGTATTTCTGCTCTGTTTCTACTTGACATATAAACTCCTCCATTTCTTATTTTGAATTGTTCAAAATAATATTTGTTCTTGTTTACTGCTTAATACAACCATCTGTAAGAATAAATTATTCTAATCAGATAACTGTATCAAGATGCTACGTGTAACGTCTTAATGAACTTTGATATTTTAAATTCATTACGATATTACGATTATAGTATGTGTAAATAGAGCAAAAATACGCTGGTAATTATTTCGTAAAAATATAATTTTTATTATAATCTATCATTGATTAGAGTTTCTCTGATCAATCGGGATATAGTCTCTCAATTTTGTAACGCTCTTATAAGCAGGGCGGATGATTTTACTGGTATTAATCAATTCCTCCAGCCGGTGTGCACTCCAGCCCGATATTCTTGCGATTGCAAAAATCGGAGTATAAAGCTCCTTGGGCAGATCCAGCATATGATAGACAAATCCGCTGTAAAAATCCACATTTGCGCTGACGCCCTTATACATTTTGCGTTCCCGTCCAATAATTTCAGGTGCCATTCGCTCCACCAACTCATAGAGCTTGAATTCCTTAAGCATCCCCTTTTCTTCCGAAAGGCTTTTCACATATTGCTTCAATACATTTGCACGGGGATCGGAAATGGAATATACGGCATGTCCCATTCCATAAATCAGTCCGGACTTATCAAAGGCCTTTTTATTCAGGATATCTGACAGATAGGCTCCTACCTCTTCCTCATCCTCCCAGTCCTTTATGTTTTCCTTCATATCGTCAAACATCTTCATTACCTTGATGTTTGCACCGCCGTGCTTTGGTCCTTTTAAGGAACCCAGGGAGGCGGCTACAGAGGAATAGGTATCGGTTCCCGAAGAGGATACCACATGTGTTGTAAAGGTGGAATTATTACCGCCGCCATGCTCTGCGTGCAATACAAGTGCAATATCCAGTATCTTGGCCTCCAGCTGGGTAAATTTCATATTCGGTCTAAGCATGTACAGAATGTTCTCGGCAGTGGACAGCCCTTCCTTTGGAGGATGAATCACAAGGCTTTTTCCATTATGGTAATGACTGTAGGCATGGTATCCATAGACCGACAATAAGGGAAAAACTGCAATCAGCTGCATACTCTGACGCAGTACATTTTCAATGGAAATATCATCCGCTTTCTCATCATAGGAATACAGGGTCAGTACACTTCTTGCCAAAGTATTCATCATATCATGGCTTGGTGCCTTCATAATGATATCCCGGACAAAGCTCTGGGGGAGCTCACGGTATTTCTCCAAAAGGGCTGTAAACCGGTCAAGCTGCTCCTTTGCCGGCAAATTGCCAAACAGCAGCAAATAGGTCGCTTCTTCAAAGCCAAAGCGTGCCTCCTGCGTAAAGCCCTTGATAAACTCTTCAATATCAATCCCTCGGTAATAAAGCTTACCTTCACAGGGAATATAGTCGCCATCAACTATAATATGCGAAAGAATTTCACATATTTCTGTCAGTCCTGTCAGCACACCCTTTCCGCTGACATCTCTTAAGCCTCTTTTTACATCATATTTTGCATACAGTTCCGGGGCAATCATGCTGTTTTGCTTGCATAGACCAGCAAGTTCAATAATTTCTGGGGTAATTTCTGTATATTTATTCATTAAAACCTCCTATCTTTGCGCATCGTTTTCGCACCTATAGTTAACAGTTCCTCCAGTTTGCCGTAAACTGG
Source organism: Bacillota bacterium (assembly GCA_023407175.1). Next base: position 41,415 of record JAEYMU010000035.1, on the reverse strand, counting down.
CAAATACTACAAATTCACTTTAATAGAAACCAATAAATCAAATAAGAAAATGGTAAATGCTATTCGGGTTGCTTTTCGCAAGACCATCATACTTGTATATTCATTCAGGAAACGGACAAGCTTCGGATGAAAATAGCGGATAATCAGGATACCCATCAACCCAAATACAATTGCGGCACCAAGGCATATTCTTCCGTTTATATTAAGTAATTGGTCTGCATAACTCCACCAACGTCTCCCAAATATGTACTCCATTATGTAAGATACCATATACTCTACCACGGAGGCAAGCAATGCACAAGCGAAAAATAATGTTATATTGCGCTTCATCCGGTCAGAAAACAGTAAAACCGCCGCCACAATGCACACTCCGTAGATTGGACAAACAGGTCCGTACAAAAAGCCCCGTTGGCTGTATCTTCCCAAATTCACCGAGCAATAGATTGTCTCATAGACCCACCCTAAAAAGCTATAAATGATAAACCAATCGAACAATATCATAATCTTCGAAACTTTTTCTCTTGTTTCCACCCTTATCATATGTTTCGCCCCTTTTAACCAGTTTAGCCCAACTTCCTACCCTATCAAATCTCAACTAATAACTGATAACAGACTGCTCTGTTGCTGTATTCCCAGCTTCATCCGTAGCTGTATAGGTAACCAGATAACCACCATCCGGATTTTGGGTAAATATCACATCAATCTTTATCTTCTCCACAGGAGAGAAATTATCGCTGACCGTTACTCCGTCCAGTACAAAGGATTTACTTGGTACCTCTCCCTCTTCAAGAACCGCATCCTTAATGCCGGTAATGACAGGAGCCTCCTCATCTAAATAAAGCTTTGCTGTCAGTACGGTTTCCGGCCCGCCTGCGATACTGGCACGGTAGGTCAGTTTATATTCTGCATCAGCAGTTTTATCAATTGTTACCCGGATTAATTTCTTATCAAGCTCCCTGTTTTTACAACGTGCGGCAACACCAGCCAGGAGGTAATCAGCATTAATCAGCTCCTTTGAATTTACAATCCAGTCATGGACTCCTGAAATCTCAGGGGCCTGCGTATTATTCAAAACAGTTACTGTGATATTTTTGGTATAGGATTTATTTAGCGAATCCATTACCGAATATGTAATTTTATATTTTCCGGGTATAGAAGTATCCACCTCCCCTTCCACTGATACCTTCGAAGTGATATCAGTTCCAACCGATGATTTTGCTTTCAGACCACTGCGCAAATCAAAGCTTTCACGCCAAGCCACCTTACAGTTTTTGACGCCCGTAATTGTCGGGTTCTTACTTAGATATGGATTATTAACGTCGGGATCGGTCGGGTCCCAGCGTACATTTGATGCAATTTTAATCCCCTCCGGTTTCCCCAAAGGACCGGGACTCTTCTTATCATCATATATGGTAACTGTGGTTCCCAAAGCACAGTTGTCATAAATCCATTTTGCATCCTTAACTGCAAGCCGGACGCAGCCGTGGGAAGCAGATTCACCCAGCTTGTTAAACTCCTTTGTCGCCAGCGAAGCAGGATTGCCGTTTTCATAATAATAGACGGAATGAAACAGAATTCCACCGACAATTCTGGTGGCGTATTGTCCCCATACATCATTCATCAATAACTTCCAGCGATATTTCTGCTTGGTCTGATAGGTACCTGTGACGGTTTTGCCGTCAGTACCGACAGAGCAAAGCATCGCCTTTACGGGAACCGTATATTTACCTTTCTCATCCTGCTTATATACAGTGACTGTATTGTATACCCGATTTATCTTAATCAGATAGGGACTTTTCTTCTGTGTTTCGGCGAATGCCGTGTCCGTCTTCATTGCGGATACAAATGCTGCAACAACAAGTACAACAAGTAATAGTTTAAAACGGGTGAATCTTTTCCTGTTACTTTGCATAATAATACTCCTAAGGTCTGTCAATCTTATTTCTTTTAATTTATGAGAAAGGAGTGGCCCCTGCCGAAAGGCAGGGCCTCCGCCTTCTACAACGTAATTTTTACAATATAGGTTTCATAATCCTTGCCGGATACCGCCGGGCTCATATAAACAATCTCACCCAGACTTTTTATCAATTCATGATTCAGTGCCGTGAATTTATCCTGCTCCAGCTTCCCGACATAGATATATGATACATCATATTTCTCAAGCAGACTCACTACCTCACTCCTGTCCATAGAAGTGTATATGGTCTCAATGTCTGCGGCCCTTGCATCCAGGCTTTCTGTCTCCGATTTCCACAGCCATTCATGAGTTCGCCAACCCAATATGGTGGGAAGTCCGGTCATAACCGAAACTCTTTCGTAATCCGTATAGCTGTCTCCATTGGCCTCCAAAACCACAGGCATACCTGTAACATTCTCATTGAGCCAATTAATTGCTCCTACATCATCCTTATAATTTGTATTTGTTTCCAAAAACGCCGTGCAATCCAGCCCCTCGTATTTCTCTATATGAAAGATATTGCCATACCAGGCATTAACCGCATTCTGTACATAGCATACGGAGCAGGAGAACAATATCAGACTGATTACCGCTGTTATCTTCTGACGCCTTGTCTTACCAAAGGCCAGCAGACGGAGCATAATATATCCAAAGCACAGACCAAACATGATAAATGCCTGGTAGGTCAGCTTAAACATGGTATTGGCCCTTTTATAATCGCCGCTGTAAATATCTTCGATATAAATGACCTCCGGCATGAGCACCAAACCGATTGCACAAAGACCGATCGTGATAATAAATAAATCCGATGCCGACAGACTTTCCATAAAGGAGAATATGGCAGCCTTCTTTCGTACCGGTTCCTGTCCCTGAGCGGAACCCGGTATCTGTTCCTGCGCTTCCCTGCGCTTGCGGTAGCCGGAGGCCAGGAAGCAGAGGAAGGAAATCACAACGTAGAACGGAAGTCCCCATAATATGATTAACTGGTTCAGTGGTGTATGATTCAGGGACAGAAGCGGCATGGTAGCTATTTTATGAAAGTTTATGGTAAATGGCAGGAACAGCAGCGCAGCCAGTACAATTACCGTTATTCCCTGCAGAGCCGTAACAATGACAGCTTTTCTTCTAAAATTATATACAACCAGGTTCGTAAATAGAATAACCGCACCCGATACCACATAATAAATTGGGAAATCCCAATAATTCGTCGTCTGAAACAGCCCGATAAAGAAGGAAACAGCTATGATCTGCGGACTGAATACCTCCTTCCATAAGGGAATTTTACTTTCCCTCTCTGCCCGGCGCCTATACTGCCAGGCAAACAAAAGCCCCAGTACAGTCAAAACAAACATAATATTGATCACATGGGCATGCAGGTCCCCCAATACGAAGGAATAACAGGGAAACTCATGAATTGTCTTGTCATGTGTCTCCGGATGATAGCCGATAAATCTTGTGGCATCCGGAAACCAATAGCCGTCGGTACTCGCTTCCATTCCAAAGAATTTACGGACCATAGGCTCCAGCCATTTATACGTAGGATAATGCATATTACCGGCGATACATACTCCGATACCGGCAATTGCCCCGCATAAGGCCGGCAAAACCCTGCCTGTTTTTCCCCGTTCCTTAAGATAGTTATGGGTAATATTATAGACCAGCGAATAGGGAAGGACGACTGCAAGGGCTCCCACCATCATCAGCATGATACTGTAGCCGACTGAGGTTTTTACAAAAGCAATTCTTGTCAGGAAGGTAGCCAGGTACTGTCCTACATAATAGTAATTCAGATCACTGCCGGAATACCAGAAATCCTGGGGTGGCATATAGTCACTGCGCATCATGCTGGTCATAAAGCCATAATCCATGAACTTCTCTGTACCATAAGCATCCGGTTTAAAGCCCCTGATATAAGTAAAGAGTAAAAATATAGCCAGGAATGCAACCTCTTCGGTTAGAATCCGGTCCAGTATCCGGTTAAAATCCCCGGAAAATTCAAAAATTCGTTTCCCCTGTTTTCTCCTTCTTATCATCCACCCGATAAGAATAGCCAGATTTATGACAGCCCCGATACCAACACAGATTAGTGAGGTCGTTGTCCTAAACTTCAGGATATGAAGGGAGGAAAGAAACCACATCAGATAGCCGGTTGCTGCTATGCCGATCGGTTTTGCAAACAGGTAGCCCTTATCCTGAAAGCTGGAGAATAATAAAACTGTTACGGGCAAAAAGGATATCCCCAACAGGGCAACCATCCCCCACCAACGCAGGAAGGAGGCATAATCCCCCTGCAGCATAAAGTGGCCTGCAATAAATACAAGCGCTGATATAATGAATAGAATAATCTTTCGCATGTTAGCTCCCATTGCAATTAATAATAGATTTACCAGCCATAGAGAAGATGGCTTACACACACAGCGTGGCTGATATACTTTGGGTGTGTCCTATATATTCTTCAGGCTACGGTTAATCTCCCGAAAATCCTTCAGTGCCTTGCTTCCAATACGGAATATCTTCTTCATATTGATGGAATTCACCCCGCCCTGTCTGGGGCGAAAGGTCACCGGCAGATATTTAACCGCCAGCTTTTTCCTGGCATAGATAACAGAAAGAATTACATTGGACAGATTGAAATTCTCAGGCACCAGCTTGATCTGCTCTTGCAGTGTCCGGGCCTTCATAAGACGGAACGGGGTATTTGCATCAGTGACGTTTACATGAAAGCATACCCGTAATACCAGCTTAAGGGTTTTGGTGACAACGATTCGGGAAAGCCCATCCTGGCGTCCCTTCCGGTGTCCGATTACCATATCATACCGGTCCCTAAACTCCCAAAAGGGCCAGAACTCCTGAGGAAGTGTCTGTCCGTCGGAATCAGTCTGAAAGATATAATCCGCGCCGGCCTGCAGGGCATATTGATATCCATACAGCACCGTGGCACCATGACCGCCGTTGGGCTTTGTGATTGGTTCAAAGGCCTCCAAATCCCTGACATATTCCTGCATAATCTTATAAGTGGAATCCTTGCTCCCATCATCGATAATTACCAGCCTGCTGCCATTGCCGACTTTTTCTACAATCGGATACCAATCCTTAATCACAGAGCCGATATTCTCTTCTTCATTATAAGCAGGAATAACAATGTATAGCTTGTCCAATGCTTTATCCTCCCTAAGTAAGATTATTTTTGTATAAGCTGTCCAAAGGCATCCAGAGCAGCACGCACTACCGCATCCATATTATAATAACGGTACTGTGCCAGCCGTCCGATAAAGATTACCTTCGTCTCCTTCTTCATCTCCTCTTCATACAGGGCAAACTGTGCCTTGCATTCCTTCGTCGGGAAGGGATAATAGGGTTCTCCCTCGCTTACCGGAAATTCCTTCCCTATGGTGGTCTTATCATGCTTTTGTCCTGTCAGCTTCTTATATTCCGTAATTCTTGTAAAATCATAATCATTCGGATAATTCACAACCGGAGCTTCCTGGTATTCAGCCTTATCATGTGTTTCGAATACAAAATTTATACTCCGATAGGAAAGCTTTCCATATTTATATTGGTAAAACTCATCCGTTGCTCCGGTATAAATCAGGGTATCATATTCTATCTGATCAATTATTTCCTTATAGTCTGTATTCAGTAATAGCTTAATGTTCTTATTTGCAGCCATCTTCTCGCACATCCTGGTATATCCGTGGGACGGCATTCCCTGGTATTTATCGTTAAAATATCTGGTATCCCGGTTCAGCCGGATCGGAATTCTTGATATTACAGAGGTATCCAGCTCACTGGGATCGATTCCCCATTGCTTTCTTGTATAGGTTTCAAAAATCTTTTCATAGATATCCTTACCAACCTTGCTTAAAGCAACATCCTTGCTGGTTTTAATCTCCGGTATATCCACCGCCTGCTTCTTTAAGTATTCCTCTACCTGGGAACAGTCAAGGTTCAAGTTATACAGCTTATTAATGGTCTCTACCGTAATCGGCATCGGAACCAGATTACCGTCTACATAGGTTAATACCCTGTGCCAGAAATCATTCCATTTTGTAAATTTAGATAAATACTCATATACGCCGCGGTCATTCGTATGGAAAATATGCGGCCCGTAATTATGAATCAGAATCCCATCCTCATGATAGGAGTCGTAAATATTTCCCCCGATATGCCCCCTCTTTTCAATCAGCAGCACCTTCTCATTTAATTCATTTGCAATACGCTCCGCCATAGTCAGTCCCGCAAGTCCCGCACCAACAACAACATATTTTACTTTCATTTTCTTCTCCGATCCCAATCATATTTTTCTATCAGCTCCCGTGTGCCGCCTTCGGCGGCTCTCAAACCAGGGGTGTGAAAATCACTCTTTGTTTTCACACTATAACCATTTTATTAATAAAGCCTCTTTTGAGTATCATAGATGGAGATCATCCAATCTCCTTCTCCCTCACGGTACACACACTCATAGGTTGCTTTTATATTATCCTCATTCACCGTATAGGCATCACTCGTTCTCGCATCATAATCCACCACAATATAACGTATCTTATTATCTTTGACCAGGTTCTCCAGCTCCTCCGGGGTCTGTGCCTCGTACATCAGCTTAACCTGCCCCGTACGGTAGTCCGTATCATAGCCGGCAGACCAGGGAAAATAAGGCCAGCCCTCATACAGCATGGCGCCGCCCAAGACCAGCTGGTTCAGTGCATAGCTGGGAGTGAGGAAGATATCCTTCGAGTCACTGTTCTCATGCACCCACAGGGTAAGCGGATCCTTCAAATCAAGCACCACCGCACTCTGGGGCGTATTCTTCTTAAGCACTGTAGTAAAATCATAAATTCCAGTAGCCGTCAGAGAGAGGATAAGCAGGACAGCCGCACAGGTCATGATAAAATCCCTGCGCTCTATCAGCTTCATCACCAGGGCTGCCGCAAATATTCCCAGCAGAATACAGCTCATCATGATGTATTTGTGGTTTACCGTCACATCCACCGTAAGGGATACGGTGAAGGCTAAGATAAGCGGTGTGATAAATACAAAAATCAGATATTTTCCGGTTCCCTTCTCCATGCAGAAGGCTGCAAGCAGAACAAACGGAAGTATTCCCAGCAGCCGCTCCAGATAGGAGCCTACTCCAAAGAGGGTTGCATTATCTGCAAGGAAGCCAAATAAAAACTCCGGCGCAACAGCCGCTCCGTGAATGAAAAAACTTGTCTGCAACACTGCCAGAAGAAGGGCAATCATTGCGGTAATTAAATATTCCAGACGTCTCTTTGAGAACACCGCCATGAAAAATAATATCATCAAACAGCAGATTTGGGCCGAGCCATGGAAAAATGCCAGACCTCCCAGCAGAAGTCCCGCTCCAATTGCCAGCTTAAAATCCGTAACCTGCCAGGCTTCCCTTGTGGCAAATAAGGTCACAAGACTTTCCTGCAGATTTACCGCAAAGCGCCCCTGCCTGCCTTCCCACTTTTTTTTCAGCTCTGCCGACATATCAAAAAGATGGGGCATAAACAGGATCAGTACAAGGAACATAACCGCCAGGCCAAAGGCCAGGTGCCGCTGATTACAATATACATTCAAATTCCAGAGCCCCCACTCCTCATGGGTGGTGTCCGAAATAAAATCCGTATTTTCCGAAAGAGCCTTTAAAATGTCTGTCCCTGCCGGCAGATTTGCCAGATAGGTGAATAGGGTCTTGGCACTGCGAAAGGCAAAAAACAAACAGGCCAGAATGCCGGCACCTATTTTACTGGTTATTTTAACTGCCAGTACATAGAGCAGCGAAAAAGTACTGATCAGGCTTAATATACTGGGCAGATTAAACGCCCAGTCCAGTCTCATTCCCAGATATTCCAGATTACCGGTCAGAAACTGGAACATAAAATGATATCTGATATCCTGGCCTGCATAATGAGAATAAGCCGTCGGATAATTATTTCCATAGGAAAAGGAACGGATCATTCCCAGATGGGGCGAAAAATCACTGAATACCGAGACCCCGACATAAAGAAGATTCCCCTTGACAAAAAATGTCCTCCACATCAGGATGCAAACCAACAGGGCAACTGCCGCAAGCAGCACAAGCTCAAGGTACACCGTTCTTTTGTTGGTGGATAAGAGCCTCAGGCTTTCCCTTTTATTCACAATCAATCTTCTATAGACTGCAAAGGCTGCTACAAGAAAAGCAACCGGCATAACAATCAAGTTGGCATAAAGTAAAGGCTCCCTCATGTTCCCGAACAGATATGCAATCAGATAAGTCGGCCAGGTTACTGCCATTGTTCCTGTCACATACCAGGCCGGAACCAGCAAAAGATAGGGACTCAAAAAAATTGGGTTTTTGCTGTAATCCGTATCTGCCATAGTCTTAAGTCCCGGAAAGACACAGGTACATATCGCGAAGCCGACTCCGAAGCACAGTATGATATAGAAAAGTCCGAGCATTCCAAACTCCCTCCAGGCTGTCATTTTTTTACGTTATATTAGTGTTGCTGATCGGCCCCCTGCTTGTCCTGTCCCCTCACACATTTTGAAATCAGGTATCTGGGCCTTGCCTTTACTTCTTTATATATTTTTGTCAGATAAATTCCAATCATACCAAGGCTTATCATAATAGAGCTTCCGATGATCAGCTGAAGCAGGATAACTGTTGTAAAACCGCTGGTGGCCTTCCCTGCAAACTTCATATACAGAGTCTGTAATCCAAGCAGAATCGCCCCAAAAAACATCACAATACCAAGTACCGTAATACAATGAAGCGGAACCGAGGTATAGGAGGTAATTGCATTCATGGCAAGACGGATCAAACGCAAAAAGGACCATTTCGTCTTACCGTTGATCCGCGGTGCAACATCAAAATTAATCTGCTTGCGGTCAAACCCCAGCCATGCCGTCATACCGCGAAAGAAGGTGGCCCGTTCGGGCATTTCCTTCCAGGCGTCGATTACCTTACGGTCCAAAAGCTTAAAATCAGAGGCCTTTCCCAGATTGATATCTGAGGTTTTATATATAATGTAATAAAAAATTCTGGCACATAGTTTATAAATTGGATTCTCTTTCCCTCTGGAGGTTTTAATGCCGTCAACGACATCATACCCCTCCTCCCGCCAGGCCTTCACCATCTCAGGTATAATTTCAGGAGGATGCTGTAAATCCGCATCCATCACGAGGACCATATCTCCCTTGGCATACTCCAATCCTGCACACAGGGCAGATTCCTTGCCAAAATTCCGGCTAAGCCGAAGTGAGGTTACATTCTCCTTACTTTGCGCCAGCTGCTTGATTTCCGCCCAGGAATTATCCCTGGAACCATCATCAATCAGGATAAATTCATGTCGGATGCAGTTTTCTATGAGTATTTTTTCAATAATACCGATGGAGCTTCTGATATGGCTTCCTTCCTGATATACCGGAATAACCAGGGACAGAACGGAGTCCGCCGATCGTATCTGATTGGTATTATATATGTCAGCAGCCATAGGTTTCTACTTTCCTTCTTTACATTTATTTTTTGGGTTTATTTGCTTGTATTTGAATATTATATATGAAAATGAAATATATTACCATGCCTTTGTGTAAATATTCACAAAACTTTAAGCAATTATCCATATTTTTATAAGGTATTTGCTGTACGGTTTAATATCCTGTTTTCAAGATATGGATTATCCCTGAATATATTTTCAACCTCTGAATCCCCCAGCCGTTTCACTGCTTCTGCGGCAGCCTTCAGGATACTGGAGTCGGTAAAGATATCCCCCAACTTAAAATCCATGTCCCCGCTCTGCCTGATTCCAAAGATATCTCCCGGCCCTCGTAGCTTCAAATCCTCACTGGCAATATAAAAGCCATCATTGGATTTATTCAAAATCTCAAGCCTGTCCCAAGCCTCCTTGGCACTGCTTGCGCAGACGAAGATACAATAGGACTGGTGTTCTCCCCTGCCTACTCTTCCCCGCAGCTGATGAAGCTGGGCCAGCCCGAAGCGCTCGGCATTCTCTACCATCATAACCGTTGCATTCGGTACATTTACCCCTACCTCAACAACTGTTGTGGATACCAGTACCTGGACCTCTCCCCCGGCAAAGCGTTCCATAACATCATTTTTATCCTTGGGCTTCATTTTTCCATGCAGTGCCTCAACCGTAACTCCCGGTGCAAGAGCTTCCTTAAGGATACCGGCATATTCGAGCACATTCTCCGCCTCTATCTCCTCACTCTCCTCCACCATCGGACAGATGACATAGGCCTGTCTGCCCAGGGCAGCCTGCTTGTCAATAAAGCGGTAAGCACTCGAACGGTAATTTGTATCTACAACGCAGTTTTTAATCGGCAGTCTGTTTGCCGGAAGCTCGTCCACCACAGAGATATCCAGGTCACCGTACAGGATAATGGCCAGCGTCCGTGGAATTGGAGTAGCACTCATGACAAGCACATGGGGATTTCCACCCTTCTTCATCAGAGTCTCCCGCTGCTTTACGCCAAACCGGTGCTGCTCATCCGTGATGACCAGTCCCAGGCTTTCATATTCCACCTTCTCCTGGATTAAGGCATGGGTACCTATAATAATATCCACCTCATGCTTCCCTATTCTTTCATAGAGCTCTTTCTTTTCCTTAGCTGTCTGTGATCCGACCAGAAGGCAGGTTCGAACACCGTACCCTGTCAGCATATCGACTAAAGCTTGATAATGCTGCTTTGCCAGCACCTCCGTGGGTACCATGAAGCTGGCCTGATAACCGCTTTTTACCGTCATCAGCAGAGCCAGGATTGCAAGAATTGTCTTCCCGCAGCCAACATCCCCCTGAATCAGGCGGTTCATAGCATAATCCCCCTGAAGATCCTGCTTCACCTCTCCCCACACCCTAAGCTGTGCTCCGGTTAACGGGTAGGGCAGCGCCTCTTTCAGCAGTTCACATTCCCTGCATTCCTGCATTCTATATTCGGTTACACTGCTTATCTTCCTTTCCTTTAGCTTCCTTAGGGCCAGTGAATATAGGAAGAATTCATCAAACACCAGACGCTGTCTGGCCTTCATCATGCTCTCCCTGTCCTTTGGAAAATGCACCTCCCGTAAGGCTTTTGTCCGGTCCATCAGCTGATATTCTCTGGCTATCTGCTTTGGTATATAATCCTTAGCAAAGGAAAGCTCCGCGAGCACCTGCCTGATTGCCTTGGACACCATAGTATTGGTCAGCCCTTCCGTCAGCGGATAGACAGGCTGCAATATATGGAGAAGTTTATAGTAATTCTCACGCTGCCAGATAACCGGCTGCTCAATCACCAGGATTCCATTTTTGCGCACCGCCTTACCCCGGAAGATATAATGGCTGCCGGATCTTAAGGTCTTTTGCAGGAAGGGCATATTAAACCAGGTAAGCTGCATTACGGCTGAGGAATCCTTTACCTGTGCACTGACAATCTGAAGATTTCTTATTTTTTTTGACTTTGGAGACGTCATCAGGGAAGCCTCAATTGCAGCTGTCATTCCTTCCTTTACCGCTATAATCGGCACCGGCCTCTCGAACTGTTCATAGCCTCTTGGATAATGCTCCAGTAAATCCTGGACTGTCTCTATCCCCAGCTTCCTAAAAAGCTTCTCCGTCTTTTCACCAATCCCCTTGACTGATTTAATTCCACCATTGGCTTCCACCGCATCACCACCTGTATAAATTTCCATTGCTTTTATTATAAACGAAATGACTGGAATAAAAAAGAAAAATATCTAAAAAAAGAGATTGACATTTCAATTGTATTACTGTATTATTGTATTAACATCTTAGTACAATAATACAACAGAAAGGAGCAGCATCTATGAAATGGAATTTAGATTCGGAACGGCCCGTCTATATTCAGTTGATTGAGCAGATACAGACCGGAATTATATCCGGCCAGTTCAAGCCGGGTGATAAGCTTCCCTCCGTAAGGGATTTGGCCTCCGAGGCTACGGTAAACCCGAACACAATGCAAAAGGCCCTATCCGAGCTTGAGCGTACCGGGCTCATTTATACCAATCGGACCAGCGGAAGATTCATAACCTCGGATGAGGAAATGATAAAAAAGCTTAAGAAATTAACTGCCAAGGAGCTGGTACAGGACTTTATCGAGCGTATGAAGCAGCTTGGCTATGAGCCACAGGAAGCCTTGGTAATTGTAAATGAAATTGTGAATCAAAATAATGCTTAATTATATGCCGCGAGCAACGGCAGAAATGTGAGGTAAATATGAGTGCAATATTGGAGTGTAAATCATTATCGAAGAATTTTTCAAATCTGACCGCACTCGATCATATCGAGTTAACCTTGGAACGGGGTCATATTATCGGGCTTCTGGGACCTAACGGAAGCGGCAAAACCACCTTAATCAAATTAATCAACGGACTTTTAGTTCCAAGCTCCGGCAGGCTGCTGATTGACGGTAAGGAGCCCGGCACTGAAACTAAGAAAATCGTATCCTATCTGCCGGAGAGAACCTATCTTCCCGATTGGATGCGTATATCTGAAACCATCGATTTCTTTGAGGATTTTTATCAGGACTTCGACAGAAAAAAAGCTTATGACATGCTGGACCGTCTGCATCTTGACCCTAGCAGGCGCATGAAAACACTGTCAAAGGGAACCAAGGAAAAGGTTCAGTTAATCCTGGTTATGAGCCGTGATGCCGATTTATATTGCCTGGATGAGCCCATCGGAGGAGTTGACCCTGCTGCCAGGGATTATATTCTCAATACTATTATTTCAAATTATAATGAAAAGGCCTCCATTATCATTTCAACCCACCTGATTGCTGATGTTGAAAAGGTGCTGGATGAGGTGGTTTTCATTAAAAACGGCCAGATTACCCTTCATGCATCCGTTGATGACATCCGCACCCATGAAGGAAAATCCATAGATACATTATTCAGGGAGGTATTCAAATGTTAAGTAAATTATTAAAACATGAAATGCGGGCCTGCTCCAGATTATTACTGCCCTTATATCTTGTGCTGGTCGTATTTACCATATTGGACCGAATTATCATAAGGCTGAATATTTTTGAAGGTATTACAGGGATCATTCCCGTATTAATAACCTTCTTATATGTTATGTCGATTATAGCAATTGTAATTGTATCCTTTGTTATTGTTATCCTGCGTTTTTATAAAAATTTAATTGCAGATGAGGGATACCTGATGTTCACGCTTCCGGTTAAGACGCGACAGCTCATTGATTCTAAGCTGATTGTCTCTACTTTATGGACCCTGATCAGTATCCTCATCACCTTGGCCTCTATATTTGTCGTAATGGTTACTCCCGAACGGTTTCAGCACCTGAAAGAGGCTTTCGCCGCACTTATGCAGCAGCTCCAGGACGAGTTCGGGGCTTACTCCGCATTATTAATCATAGAAATAATTGTGCTTTTTTTCCTCGTACTGCTTAATGCTATCCTCCATATTTATGCATCCATCGGAATCGGGCAGCTGGTCAACGGTCATAAAATCATCGGTTCCTTTGCCGCCTTTGTTGTGCTTTATATTGCTTCACAGGTAATCGGAGTTCTTTTCATACTGATATGTGATATTATTTCTGTCCGATCTGGCTTCAGCGGTATGCAATCACCTTATAAGACTGTTGTATTTGCATTGCTCCCTGCTCTTATGGTTTATCTCCTGGCCTTCGATATTGCTTTTTATCAGACAACTCATATTCTTTTTAAGAGGAAGCTGAACCTCGAATAATATATGATGAAAAGTGCCTCAAAAGTTCATTAACTTTTGGGGCACTCTCTTTTAATCACTCTTTACCTTCCACAAAGCGAACTATCCAGCCCGATACCGGCAGTTTTCATCACATCCTAACGCAATCTTCTGTCCTCAAATCTGCGCATGGCCTGCAGGCATTGGATCAGTGCCTGGATTCTTGTCTCCAATGGTCCTTCCTCCACCGCACAATCCAGTGCCACTGCCATATCATTAATCAGGCGGTCGTTGAGATGCTTGATATTCGAAGTAAGTACTTCCAATTTCTTGCTGTAGGACTTAGCATCAAGAAAGTTAAGCAAAACAGGATTTACTGTATTCTGTAGCGAATAGTCGGGAAGCTGCTCCGCATGCCCTGCAACCTCCTGCATGATGACTCCAGTCCCTGGATCGTCCTTTATCTCCTTTAATTTCTTTGTCTCACCTGTTTCTTTTGCAGCTTTTGTTTCATCTGCTTCCTTTACCTTCTGACCGTCGAATTTGTCCGCGACCGTTTCCCCTGCCTGGTTTCTGACCAATTCAAACCTGTATTTTTGGCTGATCTCCGAGTACCTGTCCCGTTCAACCTCACCTGCAAACATGGCAAGGGGTCTGACGTAGGCCTTAAACTCTCCGAACAGGGCCTGATAAACCACCATGACCTCCCCTGTTTCACTATGGATAGCCAGAGTAATGATCTGATAAAGTCCGCCCTTAAAATGCCTGTATATTTCACCTTGCTTCGGTATTATCTGCTTCTCCATACCCTCACATCCTTTCCCGTTCTTGTAAGAGATATGCACACATATTCATATCTCAATATCTATTCGACTTATAACCAATGTTATGTATTAAAATAGTGGTCCGTTTTTCTCGAACCACTATCCATCCGCAATATGTCTTTTGTATACGATGATGAAAGCGCAAAAGCATCTACGGTGCTTTCCAGATGCAATATATTGTTATGCAAGCTGGCTTGCAATAACTGTATATTGTATTCGGGAGCTGCGTAGCACCTTTTGCCGTTTTCATCTTACGATCTCTGGGAGTTTACTCTACAGATAAAACATAGTAATATACCGGCTGGCCGCCGTAATGAATCTCTACATCAAGATTTGGATAAATCTCCATGATCTGATCTGCCAGCTCATTTGCTTCATTCTCGTTTACTTCTTCTCCGTAATACAGGCTGATCAGCTCGGACTCCTCGTCCGCCAGGCACTGGATCAGTTCAATTGTAGTATCCTTTATATCGGTTCCGACAGAAAGAATGGTTTTGTCTCCGATTCCCATGATATTGCCCTGCTTGATTTCCTTGCCGTCAAGACTGGTATCACGAACCGCATAGGTTACCTGTCCGGATTTTACCTTCGTCATCTCCTGAGCCATCCTTGCCGCATTTTCCTCCGGGGATTTATCATAGATGAAATTAATTACTGCGGTGATACCCTGGGGAACCGTCTTGGAGGGAATTACATATATTTTTTTATTCTCTGTAAGCTGCTTTGCCTGCTCGGCAGCCAGAATAATATTAGCGTTATTCGGCAGAATGAAAATATTATCGGCATTCACCTCTGCGATTGCATTCAGCATATCCTCGGTGCTGGGATTCATGGTCTGACCGCCCTTAATAATATAGTCAACCCCAAGTCCGGTAAATATCTCATCCAGTCCTTCTCCCATGGATACGGCGATAAATCCCGACTTCTTCCTGGGTTTAACTTCAGATGGTTTCTGCTCCTGGGCCTTCTGTTCTTTGGCAGCCTTCTCCGCATCCATAATAATTCTTTCATTATGCTCTTCTCTCATGTTGTCAATCTTCATCTTTGTTAAGGAGCCATACGTTAACGCCCGCTGGATTGCAAGACCGGGGTCGTTCGTATGTACATGAACCTTTACGATATCATCATCCGACACGACTACAAGAGAATCACCGATGGACTCCAAATAGGCTTTAAACTCTTCTTCTGTTTTTAAATTGTATTCCTTCTCCAGCATAATAATAAATTCTGTACAATAGCCGAATTTAATATCTCCTGTGGAAATATCCTTCCTGCCGGCACCTGTGGACACAATTTTTTCTGTCTCTATATTGCTTAAGGAGACATCCTTGCCAACCAGTGCATCGTAGGCACCCTTTACAATCTCCAAAAGTCCCTGACCGCCGGAATCAACTACGCCCGCTTCCTTGAGTACCGGCAAAAGCTCCGGTGTATTCTTAAGCACGACCTCCATATGGGCAATTACCTCCCGGCTAAAATATACCAGATCCTCTGTCTCTGCAACCAGCTGCATCGCCTTCTCTGCTCCGCCCCTGGCTACTGTCAGAATGGTACCTTCCTTCGGCTTCATAACAGCACGGTAGGCCGTTTCAACCGCCTTCTGTATCGCATTGGTCATAACAGTAACATTGATTTCTTTATAGTCCTTGATTTCCTTTGCAAAACCACGAAAAAGCTGTGAAAGAATAACCCCGGAATTACCTCTGGCACCACGAAGAGAGCCGCCGGAAATGGCCTTCGCCAGTTCTTCGATCGAAGGATCGGATAGACTCTGCACTTCCTTTACTGCAGACATTATGGTAAGGGTCATATTTGTCCCTGTGTCTCCATCAGGCACAGGAAATACATTCAATTCATTGATCATTTCTTTCTTCGCTTCTATACTGGCAGCTCCGGCAAGAAACATCTTTTTCAGTGTTTTCGCATCTATCGTCTTAATAACCACTGGTTCTTCCTCCTTAAACGTCGTTATTCTCAGGATCAGTCAATTACTCTGACACCTTCAACAAAAATATTGATTTTCTTTACTTCAAGTCCTGAGAACTCTTCAACATTATACTTTACGTTGCTGATCAAATTATCAGCAACCGCAGAAATACTGACGCCATAGGATACGATAATATGCAGGTCAATTGTAATCTTATTTTCTTCGATTGTAACATTAACACCATGGCTTAGGCTTTCTCTTTTTAAAAGCTTAACAATTCCGTCCTTTACATTAACGGAAGCCATCCCTACTACACCAAAGCATTCAATGGCAGAAGCTCCGGCATATTTTGCCAAGACATCATTATCAATTAATATTTCACCAATTTTTGTGTTCATATGTCCTTTCATATTAACCCTCCTATCTATTATTGGCTATCGCTCAAAATCTATATCTTTATTATACCGCATTTGCAGGCAGATTAAAAGGAGTCGATACGGGATTTTATTATGTAGGCCTATAAAATCCCGTATCAATTATGGACTAATCTGCTTATTCTTGAATATTATATACTACTACGATATTGATTGGAAGTGACAGCTATGAAGAGAATGATTGGCTTTATCCTGTTTTGGATTGCCATAGGTATGACCATAATGCTGTTCATCACAAATGGAATCCTAGCAATATGTATTATTATTCTTTGCTTATTGCTTGGCTATAATCTATTTTGCAACTGATACTCCTAATATCCGCATACTTTCAAAAAACCGGGGATGCCGCTTCTTTGCAAATGTTCCGAAAAAAAAGCGGGTGTCAAGATCCCCTGACACCCATTGTTTTTCCTTATGCGCGTTCTACTTTACCGGATCTAAGACAGGAAGTACAAACATACATTTTTCTCGCTGCTCCGTTAACCTTAACCTTAACAGACTTAACGTTGGATTTCCACATCTTATTAGATCTTCTATGAGAATGACTCACAGCGATTCCAAAGTGAGCACCTTTATCACATATTGAACATTTTGCCATCAGAAGCACCTCCTTAGGGTTAATATATATCATCCAAATATCGTCCAATTTGGCCTTACAAACAAATCTATTCTACCAGAAGATGAAATATAATGCAAGCAGAATTTTGTCTTTTTTCCCGGTGCAGCACCTCTTACTACTGGGAAGCAGCTTCCTTCTGCTGCTTTATCACCTCGTCAATTTTCTCATCAACACCATCCTTTTTCTTGGACGGCTTGGCGAATTTATTAATCAGATCCGGTACCATATCAAGAATTTTCATTACACTATCCTGCTCTTTTACATTGACCAGCTTGGAGGTGCCGTCCTGTATTACAAGCACCGAGCTAGGCGTAATCTTTCCTCCCATACCGCCGCCTGCATTGTTCTTCTTATCTCCTGCAAAGGCTCCTGCCGCTACTCCGAAGCTAACCTCTACTAACGGTAATATAATTGTATTATCATCTACTTTTACGGCATCGCCCACAACAGTTTTCGTCGTTATGAAATTATCCATGCCTTTAAATAATGCTTCCACAGTTGAAGTGAAATTGGTATCAGCCATTTATAACGCCTCCTTTAATATTTGAAAGTTACTTCTTAATTGTTTAAACCGTTTATCTAATATAAGCTTAATTACTATTATAAGTACTGTAATTAATCTTATTCTTCCCCGTGCAAAATGCTCGCCTTCAAAGCGTTTATTTTCAAAATCAGGAACAATTACAATTTTATCTCCGTAGAAGCTGTACAAAATTCCCATAGCGCCAAGTGCCTGTCCCGTACTGCAGGGATCTCCGGTGCCAAACACAAGCCTTGATTTCAGCTTTGTCGGCAATATATGCTTCAGCAGCCTCTTAAGACTGGAATAAGTAATATGAAAGCCTTCCTTATTATATTCATCCCGGATAAAGTCCCGAATTAAATTAAATTTATGTCTTACATTTGCAAAGGTTTCAAACCATCCTGCTATCCTGCTCTTCATATTATTAAGGAAAGCCGTTATCCTGTCCTTAACAGCCTTAATTTTATTTATAATCCTGCAAAAAACGTTAACCTTTTTCTGCTCCTGCCCAATTTTCTCTGCTGCTTCAGGTAATGAAAGCACGCTTACCTCTTCCACCTGCGGCCTTTCCCTGTCTTCGCTCTTATGAATTTCCTTTCTTATTTCGGGCTTGGAAATTGCCTCGGGACGGGCGCTGTCCCCAGAAATACTCGCCTTTCCGGTGCTGTTTCCAGAGGCTGTATCCATCTGTTTTGCTGCTTTTATTTGCCCTTCAGGGACTTTTTTTGTCCCTTTCTTCGAAGCTTTCTTTGTCCCCTTCTTCCTGTCTTTAACCGCAGCCCTTTGTTTGATCCTTTTACTTCCTGATTTGGGGGGCTTAAGATTATCATACAGTGTAATCCATAGAACCCGTATCCGAATATGAAGCTCTCCCTCCAGATAGGAAACCCTTGCTCCTATTATATGAAGCAACCAGGATATGCCGCCTTCAACCGTTAATTTCTCTCCATGGGAGACAGCCACACGGTATCTTACCGGTACCAGCAGGACGATAAGAAGGACGGATAACAGTAATCCGATCAGCACCAATAATATGATCCCGATTATTTTCAATACCAGCAGGACTATATGAAGCAATGATTATCACCGCCCTTCCAGACTCTTATGTAAAATAAGTCCTGACATCAAAGCTTCCTGTCTTATGATAAACCTCCATCAGCATGGTCTGCACAAGCTCCAGGGCTTCACTTTTACCTTTTGCCAGGCCTACGATCTGCACCTTGGACCTCTTATAATGGGGAAAAAGCAGCTCGTTCGCATCCATGATGTCGAACAAATTATCCTGATGGGAAGCGAAGGCAATACAATAGACGCCAAAGGTGGCTTCACTGTTATTAATGGAAGCTACCACCTTCTCTTTCTTTTTCCTTATTTTATCACCGACATAAAGTCTTGATGTCCATAAAACCATAAGAAACCCTTACCTTTAAATATAGATGTATATTGTTTAGTTAAGTATTCCACTATCTTCCATGTTCATACACACTACTGAAAAATCACTTAAGCCAGTACATTAGTGTGACATAAGCTCATTGATTATCTCTGCGCAGGCTGCCTTCTCATAACGGTCGCTGCAGCGCTCCAGACTGTAAATCACATAGTCCATGACCTCTTTATGATTTTTAAAAAATACCGGCACCTTGTTAATGGTATTCGCCATCACAGCGCGGCTGATCATCCGGTCGTGCCCCGCAAATAATTCCTTCAGTTCATTTTCCAACGCATTTGCTTCCTTTTCGATGCGCGCCTCATCCACCACCGTGCTCACTGTCTTTTCTTCAAAATCAATGAACAGGCTATTCGATAATAAATCCCGTGTTCTCTTCAATACATTCATGAACTGGTCCAGCATCAGCCCCTCAATCAGGGCTTTATGATTTTGCTCTGCCTCATACAGTGCATATTCCAGGCTTTCCATATCATAGGAAAGCTCCTCCTGAACTCCCTCCAGTATTGCAAAATTATTGAGTAGCAGGGCATCCGAGGGCTCTATTTTTATATTCTGTATATAAATATCGTTGATTCCCCGAATAATTGCAATTGCCGCTGCCTGTGCCTTCTCCCGGCCATTCTCTGCCATTCCTGAATAGGGGGAACAAAGAAGGATTGCATATATCTCATTGATAATTTCCTGAAGTCCGTACCAAACTGATGTGGCAGTTTCCAGAATGAGCGTCGCCGCCTGAAGGGTGCTTACCGCCTTTTCATATTCCTCTTTTGATATATTTGCATAATCCAGGCCGGACAGATATTCCTTCTTCTCCCACAAGGAGGGATACAGACTCTCCATTCCATCCTCCCGGTAAAGCATCGCTGAGGTCCGCAGCATATAGAGGAAGGTATCCAGGGAGGTATTGTCTGCACCAAGATACACCCCAAGGCTTTCCTTTAAAACCTCAAAATATTTTTGTCTGGTAAGCCGCATGGGCAGCTGACTGATAATTTCCTTTATCTTTTCATTAATTACGAGATTATCCTCCGTATCAAAAATATACCGAAGTATCTCTCTGGATAATTCTATGTCATCGGTAGAAGCCGCTTCATTTGCAAAACGGTATTCCACACGGTTTAATACATATTCGTAGTTCTGGAATATATCTGTATAGGTAGTAAGTATATTCATACGCTTCATAATACTGTTTCGAATGGTATCAATCTTATGAACCGCTGTTTCACGTTCTTTTCCGCTCTGAGCATGAAGAACACTGTCCTTAAGAATCTGATTGATTTTATCAATCTCTTCTACGGCTTCCCTGCTCCAGGTATCTTCATCATCATAATACGACTCATATAAGGTATAGTAATGCATTGCAAGCCGCACCTGCGCCATGACCTGATACTGATCGGCCAGGTAATTAAAAAGCTGGGGTATGCTTTCCTCCAATAATCTGCCGTTTTGAATATCTTTGCATATATTTTTGATCCTTATGTCCATCCGGTAAACCATCCTGTTTGTTATATTGTTTAACTCGCCGCACCATTATTATATCATAATTGCAAGCAATTATGATATAGCACTTCGTGCCAAGCGAACTGCGTTCGCTTTTGGATGCGCACTCACTTCGTTCGGCGCTGATATAATGTCTGACGACATTATATCATGAACCAGCAATAAATACCAGAAAGTGCCTATTATTTATGATAATAAGCACTTATAAATTCTGATTTTTTTATTTGCAAGCAGATTTTCAAATCCTGATTTATGAAAGTTGATTATTCCCTGCCGAAGCCGTCTACGACCTGTGAACATGCTCGTGGGTAAATAAATGATCCGTGCAGTATTCATAGTTTCCGTCACATTTGGAGCAAAAGCGGAATTCCAAATGCTCATCATCCAGCTCCGTTCTTCCGCATACGGCGCATTTATGCCTTGTAATTACATTCTTTCCCTTGAACTGTGTGACATTGCCGGTGTTTCTGGCAGAATTCATCTGTTTTCGGTAATCTGCCTTGCGCTTCATCTCACCCGGTGAAATCATGTTATAATTTCTGGTCGCAATGAAGAAGATAAAGAAGTTCGCCAAAGATACCAGAAGCGGAACGATCAAAATATACTGGTGGTGTATGATATATTGTACGATATTATATACATATAACGCTCCCTGAAACCAGGCCAGATACTTTGCCTTAAGCGGTATAATAAACCAGAATAAAAACTGCGTGTCCGGATACATGGCTGCATATGCAAAAAACAGGGTTCCGCTGACTACATCCAGACAGGAGCCGAGAATACTCTGGCCGATGATCAGATAAATAATCCAGTAGGCCAAAATATTGAACAGTATTCCGGAAAAGAAATAGAGATTTAACCGGAAGGCTCCCCAGGCATGCTCCAGGGAATTACCGATAATATAATAAAAATAAGCCATGATGAGAACAAAAAACACGCTGGTATAATCACTGATGGGTATAATAAAGGTAATCAACCGCCATACTTGTCCCCTGGCAACCTGCGAAAAATCAAGGGCCAGATAATTATAATAAACCGTCGGTATAAAAGAGCCGATTGCCATGCCCAAGACATAAAGAATAATTACATATCTCATAAGGCCTCTGATCGCATACCGGCCAAACATTCGTTCCAGTTTGTTCAAAATTTTCACGTCTTACACCTGTACCTTTCAAGTAAAATACATACCCTGCCGGTAATATCCGATTTTAAAACACTTTCTTTTTTCGGAATATAAGTACAATAATGATGGCAATTACAATCGCGGTACTTACTACGATATAAAACCCAAGGGGACTGTGCATCCCGGGTACAATATCAAAATTCATGCCATAAAAGCTTGCTATCATGGTTGGTATCGACAGCACTATCGTAACTGCGGCAAGAAATTTCATAACAATATTTTGATTATTGGATATGATTGATGCAAATGCATCCATCGTACCGCTTAATATTCCACTATAAATATTAGCCATCTCAATCGCCTGTTTATTCTCGATAATCAGATCCTCCAGAAGATCCTCATCCTCCGGATAATGCTTGATATTCTCCAGCTTTAACATCTTCTCGAATACTACTTCATTGGAACGCAGGGAGGTTGTATAGTAAACAAGACTCTTCTCCAGTTCCAATAAATCAATCAGCTCGCGGTTCTGCGTAGAAATATGAAGCTTGTGCTCGATTTCTTCACTTTTTCTGTCAATGCTTCTTAGATTCTGAAGAAAGGTGGATGCATTCCGGTACAGAATCTGGAGAATAAAGCGTGTCTTCTTAAAGGTATAAAAATCCCTCACACGCCCATCTGCAAAGCATTTTAACACCGGAGTTTCCTCCAGGCATACGGTAATTATTAATTCTTTAGCAACAATAATGCCAAGAGGCATCGTTACATAACGGTCCTTATCATTTCTTCTTTCCAATGCCGGAATATCTACCAAAATCAGAGTATAATTATCCTCTACCTCAATACGAGCACGCTCTTCCTCATCCAGAGGAGCTCTCAAATGATCAATCTCGATACCGGTTGCCTCAGCGATATCAAGTAATTCGGTAGCAGAGGGATTTGTCATCGCAACCCAGCACCCCTCTGTAATTTCGGTCATTCTCTGCAATGACCCGTCAATGGTTCTAAAAATATCGATCATAGCTGCTCCTTCCCACTGACCGCCGGACAGCGGAAAATGCATTATGATTATAGGCGGATGTTCCACCGGGTAAGCATAATGATACCTGTGTCCACAGCAGTTCTTATTATTTTGTACTTACTACTTCGTTCAATACTACTACCGGGGCCGGCTTCCATCCTTACCACATCCTTCTCTTTTCATTTTATAAGTCCTGTTCTTTCGGCAGAACTATGCCTGCGCTTTTGGCAAGACTATGGGCTTACGTATTTTGCAGGAATATCCTTAATTAATTATTGGATAATTTCCGATGATTTATAACACGGGACAGGCTCTGGTTGAAAAATAATCCAATTTATTGTCACGTGTAATTCAAACTTATTATATGTTTTTATATTATCTTTGTCAAACAAAAGAAATCTTAAATAATTGTTTATAAAATGATACCGCTCTCTCCGCCGTTCCTAATCGGTACGGATAACGTAGTTCCGGGGAGCAGCCAAATGTCATACAAGCTGTTAAATTCCATCAAATCTGCTAAATTCATACTGTTTTCCTCCAGTATGGAACCCAAGGTATCCTCCTCCCTGACCAGATAGGTGGTAAAATGAGTGTAGTCATTTCCTGGGATGCTTACCGGAATACATAAGGTCCCCCCTGCCATCAGATGATAGACATTCACCAGAGGATTCGCCTCCATAATATCACTTAAGCTGACATGAAAATGCCTGCTGATGCTGTACAGAGTATCCCCGTCTTTTACTACATAATTAATACAATACATTGTCCCGCTCCTTCCGTATTAGGCGCCAGCGCCCTCTATAATAACATATTCCGGTGGATTATCATATGTTATTGCTGTCAGGGTATATTCTGTAATTCTTAAAGTGTTATGGGATTAATTGTATGCTATGATTAAAGTGTCAAAGGGTGCTGCGCACATTTTCGAATACAATATATTGTTATTAGAAGTCTGTCTGCATAACATATGTTGTATTTAGCAAGCACCGTAGGTGCTTTTAACGCTTTAATCATGCTTTATTAGAAATATTTAAGAATAATTTTACAAATTACCACGATTTCTTAGTAATTAAATGATTGAACTTAAGTATTATGTATCGTATAATATAAAAAGCTTGTTTCAGAACCGACAAAAAAACACAAATATATGCAGCACATGTATGTGCATTCTATGTGTAGGAATGAGGTAGATATTAATGATGAATCAGTTAGGAATTGATATAGGTTCCACTACAGTTAAAATTGTGATTACTAATGATACGGGAAACATTGTATTTTCTGATTATGAACGTCATTTTGCTAATATACAGGAAACCTTGGCTGGTCTTATGAAAAAGGCAATGGAGGAGCTTGGTGATATCCCGGTCTCTCCCGTGATCACCGGATCAGGCGGCCTGACCATATCAAAGCATCTGGATATCCCGTTTGTTCAGGAGGTTGTGGCTGTATCCACCTCCCTGCAGGATTATGCGCCCCAGACAGATGTTGCAATTGAGCTTGGCGGCGAGGATGCCAAAATTATATATTTTACAAACGGAATTGAGCAGCGTATGAACGGTATCTGTGCCGGCGGTACCGGCTCATTTATTGACCAGATGGCAAGCCTGTTAAAGACTGATGCGGCCGGTCTGAATGAATATGCCAAAAGCTATCAGGCAATCTATCCGATTGCAGCCCGCTGCGGTGTATTTGCCAAGACTGATATCCAGCCCTTAATCAATGAAGGGGCTACAAAGCCTGACCTGTCCGCCTCCATCTTTCAGGCGGTCGTAAACCAGACCATCAGCGGCCTGGCCTGCGGTAAGCCGATTCGTGGTAATGTGGCGTTTCTCGGCGGCCCGCTCCATTTTTTGACAGAGCTGAAGAAGGCATTTATCCGCACCCTGAAATTAAGTGAAAATCAGGTAATCTCACCTGAGCACTCCCATCTGTTTGCGGCACTGGGCGCAGCAATGAATGCAAAGCCTGAGGTTGACAAGAAGCTTTCCTCTCTGTTTGAGCTGCTCTCCCGGGGCATTGTAATGGATTTTGAAGTAAACCGGCTAAAGCCTTTATTTACTGATGAGAAAGAATATGACGAATTTAGAAAGCGTCATTCCATACATACCGTTAAGAAAGCAAACCTGCAAACTTACGAAGGCAACTGCTATCTGGGCATCGATGCAGGCTCTACAACGACAAAGGTGGCTCTGGTAAGCGAGGACGGCTCCCTGCTGTATTCCTTCTACAGCAACAATAACGGCAGTCCCTTAAAAACCGCTATCCGTTCCATCAAGGAAATCTATGAAAAGCTCCCGGCGGGGGTAAAAATCGTACGTTCCTGCTCCACCGGCTACGGGGAAGCCTTAATTAAAGCTGCCCTGATGCTGGACGAAGGGGAAGTAGAAACCGTGGCCCATTATAATGCCGCCGCTTTCTTTGAACCGGAGGTTGACTGCATCCTTGACATTGGCGGTCAGGATATGAAATGTATTAAAATTAAAAACCATACGGTAGATAACGTGCTCTTAAATGAAGCCTGCTCCTCCGGCTGCGGCTCCTTTATTGAAACCTTTGCCAAATCCCTGAATTATGAGGTTGAGGATTTTGCCAAGGTTGCCCTGTATGCAAAAAATCCGATTGACCTTGGGACCCGCTGTACTGTATTCATGAATTCCAAGGTAAAGCAGGCACAAAAGGAGGGCGCTACCGTTGCGGATATTTCAGCCGGTTTAGCTTATTCCGTAATTAAGAACGCTTTATATAAGGTAATTAAAATTACAAACCCGAAGGATCTCGGAGCGAAAATGGTAGTTCAGGGCGGTACCTTCTATAATGATGCCGTACTGCGAAGCTTTGAGACTATCTCCGGCTGCCAGGCCGTAAGACCGGACATTGCCGGTATCATGGGTGCTTTCGGCGCCGCGTTGATTGCCAGAGAGCATTATGACGGGGAAGAAAGCTCCATGCTAACCATCGACCAGATCAACGAGCTCAAATTCGAAACCTCCCTGGCGCGCTGCAAGCGCTGCACCAACAACTGCCTGCTTACGATTAATAAATTTACCGGCGGAAGGCAGTTTATCACCGGTAACCGCTGTGAACGAGGTCTTGGCAAGGAAAAGAATGTAGATAATATCCCCAATTTATTTGACTATAAATTAAGCCGTTATTTCCATTATCAGAGTCTGTCCTCTGGTGAAGCCAGGCGCGGTATTGTGGGAATTCCCAGAGTACTCAATCTGTATGAGAATTATCCCTTCTGGCATACCTTTTTTACAGAGCTAGGTTACCGGGTTGAACTCTCTCCCACTTCAAGCCGTTCCATCTATGAGCTGGGTATTGAGTCGATTCCCAGTGAATCCGAGTGCTATCCGGCAAAGCTCGCACACGGCCACATCAAATGGCTGATTGACCAGGGAATTAATTATATCTTCTATCCGAGCATTCCCTATGAGCGAAAGGAAATTGAGGGCGCAGGCAATCATTACAACTGTCCGATTGTAACCTCCTATCCCGAGAATATTAAGAACAATGTGGAGGAGCTTAAAAATCCGGCCATTACCTTTGAGAATCCCTTCCTTTCCTTTGAAAGCGAAGAAATTTTAAGTCGCCGGTTGGTAGAGGAGTTTGCCTCAAAGCCCGGCTTTACCGCAGCGGAAGTCAAAAAGGCTACCAGCGCGGCCTGGTCCGAGCTTGCGGCTGCCCGTGACGATATGCGCAAGAAGGGGGAGGAAACCATAGCCTATCTGAATGCCTCCGGGCGCAGGGGAATTGTATTGGCAGGTCGTCCGTACCATATCGACCCTGAAATTCACCACGGAATACCTGAATTAATCAACTCCTTCGGAATTGCCGTATTAACCGAGGACTCCGTATCCCACTTGGGTAATATTGACCGTCCGACCCTGGTTGTCGATCAATGGATGTACCATTCCCGTTTATACGCAGCGGCCTCCTATGTCCGCACACAGCCAAATCTGGAATTAATCCAGTTAAACTCCTTTGGCTGCGGCCTTGATGCAGTAACCACTGACCAGGTTAGCGATATTTTAATTAAATCGGGTAAGATTTATACCGTATTGAAAATAGATGAGGTAAATAACCTGGGAGCCGCAAAAATACGGATCCGTTCCCTGTTATCCGCAGTCCGTGAGCGGGAGGCAAAGCATATCGAGCCCCATCCCTCCTTCTCTGCACACCAGCGGGTAATCTTTACCGAGGAAATGCGTGAAACCTATACCATCCTTGCTCCGCAGATGTCCCCGATCCACTTTGATCTGCTGGAGCCTGCTTTAAGGAACGGAGGCTATAAGGTTGTTGTCCTTTCGAATGATAACCGTACCGCAGTGGATGTCGGTCTCCAGTATGTCAACAATGACGCCTGCTTCCCTTCCCTGATGGTAGTCGGCCAGATTATGGACGCTCTGCTTTCCGGCAAATATGACTTGAATAAGGTTGCCGTCATGATTACCCAGACCGGCGGCGGCTGCCGTGCCACCAATTATATCAGTTTTATCCGAAGGGCACTGGAAAAGGCCGGTATGCAGCAAATTCCTGTTGTTTCCTTAAGTACCGCCGGACTTGAGAAAAATCCGGGGCTTAAGATTACGCCAAAGCTTCTGATTACCGCGATGCAGGCACTGGTGTACGGAGATGTCTTCATGAGGGTATTATACCGTACCAGACCCTATGAGAAGGAGCCCGGCTCTGCCAATGCACTTCATCAGAAATGGAAGGATATTTGTATTCAAAGCCTGATGAACGGCAGCTGGAGCGAATATAAGAAAAACCTGCGCGGAATGATCCATGATTTTGACACCCTGCCCCTGCATGAAAATCTGCGCAAGCCCAGAGTTGGCGTAGTCGGAGAAATTCTGGTTAAATTCCTTCCTGCTGCCAATAATTACCTGGTAGAGCTGCTGGAGGCCGAGGGGGCCGAGGCCGTAGTTCCCGACCTGCTGGACTTCCTCATGTACAGTGCCTATAACAGTAATTTCAAGGCAAGGTATCTTGGCAAGAAAAAATCCAGTGCAAGAATCGGTAATATTACTATATGGGCTTTGGAAAGACTGCGTGGCACTGCAAGCAAGGAACTGGCTAAGAGCCAGCGCTTTAATCCACCCGTACCGATCAAGCAACTGGCAGAATATGCGGAGCCTGTTGTATCCATCGGTAACCAGACCGGCGAGGGCTGGTTCCTGACCGGCGAGATGCTGGAGTTAATCCATTCGGGTGTTAAAAATATTGTATGCACCCAGCCCTTTGCCTGCCTGCCGAATCATATCGTCGGCAAGGGCGTTATCAAGGAGCTTCGACGACAGCATCCGGAGGCCAATATCGTGGCAGTGGATTATGATCCCGGTGCCAGCGAGGTTAATCAGCTAAACCGTATCAAGCTCATGCTCTCTACCGCAGTTAAAAATATGAATAAGAATTAAAGACTTAACAGGTACACCGGCTGTAGAAAAATTCTAATAGCCAGTGTACCTGTTTTTGAATTTATGGTATAATGTCGTCAGACATTATACTGTATAAACCAACTACGATAGGAGGAATAGTGCTTGTTTAAGAACAAAGAAGGAAAAGTCCGCTCCGGCTGGCTGATTGCCGGAATATTGGGTGCCGTCTACCTGGCGAGCTTAATTCTTGGCGTCATCATTAGTGTGATTGCAATCGTATACTATACGATGAAGATGTCTGCCAGCGGAGGTTTAAATTCAGGAAATTTAACCGATATGCTGAGTACGATGTCACAGGGCAACAGCATGCTTAATCTGCTCCTGATGCCGGTACAGGAGGCCCTCTATATTATAATTCCTGTGTTTACATGGAAAAAGCTGTTGAAGCGGCCTTTATCCAACATGGGACTCACAAGGTTAAAAATACATCGTAAGGACTTTATTTCCGGACTGCTTTTCGGTGTTGCTGCCATCACGGCTGTCTTCCTTGGCCTGTTTTTTTCAGGCGCAATCCATGTGACAAAGTGGACTCCCACCTTTACGGTAGATCAGTTCATCTATATATTCATCTTTATATCAGTCGGCTTTGCGGAAGAAATTCTTGGCCGGGGCTATATCATGTCAGTCTTGCGCCGGACCGGTAACCTTTACGCCGTAGTAATCATTTCCGCAGTTATCTTTGCCTTACTGCATGGCCTTAACCCGGGAATCGGAATTGTCCCGCTGGTTAATTTGATGCTGTATGGTATTCTGGCTGCTTATATGTATCTGCGATCAGGAAATCTGTGGATGTGTATCGGTTTTCACATCACCTGGAATTATTTTCAGGGCTGTGTATATGGCTTAAAGGTCAGCGGCCTTGAAACGAACGGTATCATAACCACGGAGGTATCTTCCGGAAACCTCTGGAATGGCGGTGATTTCGGTCCGGAGGGCGGACTGTTTGTCACTTTAATTCTATGCCTGCTCTTTCTAATTGTGCATCTGTATTATAAACACAGCAAGTTCGATTTTATGGCGGCTGAATCAATTAATAATCAAAATAATCTGGCTAATTAGCCAGAGCATAGCAGATATACCTTAGAGCGTGTTTTAAAACACTGTACCGTTCAACTGCACCGCAGTCCGGTATAAGCATTTTTAAGCACGCTCTGATGTTTGGACTTAAGTCCTGTAAACCGCCTCTATTTTTTCAGGCCACTATTCTTGTTTTTTTCCCCTTCACACTCACCGCAGGGTTTTGCATTCCCCTTCTCCATGCCTGTCTGATGCCTTACCCTCATATCCTCTTCCCGGGTAAGTTCCTTGGAGAACTCCTGGGAATAACCCGTTCTTAGATTTCTATGCCGAAATCCGGCAGCATTTTTATCTTCAGTCCTGCCTGTCAGCTTCATGATTAAATATATTCCCGCAA
Organism: Bacillota bacterium; assembly: GCA_023407175.1. The sequence goes on along the minus strand of JAEYMU010000035.1, from coordinate 11,508 downwards.
ATGCGACTGTCATGATTATTCCGGTTATAAGCCCGGAGGTTTGCCCCGGAATAAAGGGCATACTGATAATGATTACAATCAGGCTGATTAAAGCAATCCAGGAAGTGAAGGGATAACCGGGCATCTGGCATTTACCGTTGGGCGGACAGCCGTTCTTCTTACGAAAACGGATATGTGTAGCTACAATTGCCGCATAGGTAAGCAGTGTTGCAAAGCCCCCGGAGCTGATCAGGAAGAGATACACGCTGGGAAACAAAAGCCCCAGACCAAGACCAGCCAGCATGGCAATGCCGGAGAATAATATACCGCGGTACGGAACGTCCCTATGATCCTTCAGCCAAGCCGGTGCATGTCCTTCCTCTGCGACGGAGCGCATCATTCGCCCAAGGCCGAACATCGAAGCCATCATGGTAGACAGGATTGCTGTTACGAGAATAAAATTGATGACCTGACCAGCCCAGCCCATGCCATGGCGTCCTAAAGCCGCCACCATCGGGCTTACCTTCTCTGACAGCTGCGCTGTAGGTATGAGGGGAAGAAGTACAAACGCCGATATGATATATAATCCGACCAGACTGATTACTGTATAGCCTATAGCCCTCGGTATGGTCTTATGGGGATTTTCCGCCTCGGAGGCGGCGAGACCGATAATCTCAAAGCCAGCGTATGCAAATATGACAATCAGCATACTTCCTGCTATACTTTTAACGCCTCCCGGAAACAGTGCTTCTCTCGTCAATTCTCCTGCTCCAACTGCTCCGGCACCACCGATCAGCCCTATGATAAGAAGCAGAGCTAGCACAATAAATGCAACAACGGCAAATACCTTGATAATTGCCAGGCTGCTCTCCAGCTTACTAAGCTTATCCGCACCGAGCAAATTAACAAATGTTACTATAATAATGATGATACTGCCAAGGATTGGAATGGATACACGGGGATACCAGCCCTGAATCAGAATGGAAGCTGCTGTTGCTTCACTTGACATTGCCAGCACCATACCGGTCCAATATACCCAGCCAATAACAAAGCCGGCACCCGGACCAAACACCTGTGCCGTAAAGGTATAGAAGGAGCCGGAGTCTGGGTTGGCTACCGTCATTTCCGATAACGCAAACAGGATAAAGTAAATCAGTATTCCGCCCAGGATATAGGATATGACAATAGCAGGTCCGGCTGCCTGAATCGCTACGGCTGAGCCTAAGAAAAAGGAGCCCCCGATAACGGAGCCCAATGCCATCATAGTCAATTGCCAGGCCGAGAGACCCTTTTCGTGTTTTTTCATAATGTATCCTCCAGATATGAATAATAATCATATATTTATACCGTTATTATTCCGTAAATTGAGAAATACATTCCAAATAAATCTATTTATTTATAGGCGGTAACTCAATAAAGTAAAAAAGCTGCTTCTGATATTTTATAATTAAATATCGGGACAGCTTCTGTTTTCGTCGGCTTATCACATATACGCCATTTTATCTTATGGATAGCTGTATTTTATGATAGGCTGTTATTTTCTATTTTCAGAATTTCTATTTGTTCTCTATCTGCCAGTCAATTGGTTCCACTCCGTTTTTCTTAAGAAACTCGTTCGCCTGGCTGAAATGCCTGCAACCCATAAAGCCCCGAAAAGCCGACAGAGGGCTCGGATGGGGAGCCTCCAAAATCAGATGCCTGGGATTATTCAGCATGCTGCGCTTCATTTGTGCGGGCCGCCCCCACAGCAAAAAGACAATGGGGCGATCCTGGGTATTGACCGCCTGAATGACCGCGTCGGTAAACTGCTCCCAGCCTTTTCCCTGATGGGAATTGGCCTGATGCGCCCGAACCGTCAGTACAGTGTTTAATAGCAATACACCCTGTCTTGCCCATTTTTCCAGATATCCATGATTCGGTATATAACAGCCCAAATCATCCTTAAGCTCCGTATAGATATTGACCAGGGAGGGTGGTATCTCTACCTCTGGCTTTACGGAAAAACATAAGCCATGTGCCTGTCCCTCATTGTGATAGGGGTCTTGTCCAAGGATTACCACCTTTACCTTACTAAGGGGCGTAAAATGAAATGCATTGAAGATATCATCTGCGTTTGGATATATCATATATCTTCCATATTCTGCTTTCACAAATTCATACAGCTCCTTATAATAAGGCTGCCGGAATTCTTTGCCAATTGCTGTAAGCCAATCATTCTCTATTGCTCCCAAAATTCATCCCTCTTTTCTATAACAATTAAACCAAGCCAATAAGCATATATCCTTTGAATTAATTGATACCCAAAAACTACATTCTTACACTAATGCCTCTTCCGTTAAGATAATGCTTCAGCTCCATGATCTCCATTTCTTTATAATGAAACAAGGAGGCCGCTAAAGCAGCATCTGCCTTCCCTGCTGTAAGTGCATCGTAAAAATGCTCCATAGTTCCTGCTCCCCCGGAAGCAATCACCGGGACCGGTACATTTTCAGAAATAATTCTGGTAAGCTCCAGATCATAACCATCCTTCGTCCCATCACAGTCCATACTGGTCAGAAGAATTTCACCCGCACCGAGCTCACAGGCCTTAATCGCCCATTCAACAGCATCAATTCCCATATCGATACGTCCGCCGTTCTTATAGATATTCCAGCCGGAGCCATCTTCCCTGCGTTTTGCATCAATTGCCAGCACCACGCACTGACTGCCGAATTTATCTGCCGCCTCACTGATTAAGGAAGGGTTTAAAATGGCTGCCGTATTAACTGCAATTTTATCTGCTCCCTCTCTAAGAATCATCTTAAAATCTTCCACCGTACGAATTCCTCCGCCAACGGTAAATGGAATAAATACGGTTTCGGCAACCCGCCGTACCATATCGATTTTGATGGTTCTGGCATCCGAAGAGGCTGTGATATCCAGGAAAACCAGCTCATCCGCACCGGCCTTATCATAGGCCGCTCCAACCTCGACGGGATCACCTGCATCACGAAGATTAACAAAATTAACACCCTTTACAACCCTGCCGTTATGTACATCCAGACAGGGAATAATTCTCTTTGTAAACATGATTTTTCCTCCATGCTGCCAAAGCCCTGCTATTATGGGCGTCAGCACAATATTCAAGAAGCCTTTCATTTATAAGGCTGCAAAGTTTTTCAGTATTCTCAGACCAACCTCACCGCTTTTTTCCGGATGGAACTGGCATGCATATATATTATCCTTTTCTACGGAAGCATGGATCAATGTACTGTAATGTGTTGTTGCCGCCACATCCAGCTCATCCTTAGCCTTCAAATAATAGGAATGTACAAAATACATATAGGATTGATCCGGTATTCCCTGAAACAGCTTGGCCTGTGGCTTGATTGTCAATGAATTCCAGCCCATATGCGGTATTTTCAGTCCCTCACAGTCAGGAATTCTTAGTATCTCCCCTTTTAAAATAGAAAGGCCCTCAACTCCGTCACTTTCATCACTTCGCTCGAAGAGAAGCTGCAGCCCCAGGCAGATTCCTAAAAACGGTGTTCCTTTTGCAGCTACTTGCTTTACTGTATCGACCAATTGATATTGGTGCAGCTTTTCCATGGCATCCCCAAAGCTTCCAACCCCCGGTAAAATAACCTTATCCGCTTCAAGCAGACTATCCTTATCTCTGGTAATAATAACTTCTTCTCCCAGGTAAAGAAGAGCCTTCTCCACACTTTTCAAATTACCTGCATCATAATCAATTATTGCAATCATTTTATCCTCCATTCCTGTGCATGCTTTTGACTTTCCCATAATTTATGCTATTGATTTTGCATTGCCACGTCATAGACCTTCAGGCTGTACTCCTTCGAATCGTCAATACGATTGATATTCAGCGCATCTTCCTCCGACAGATTAAATCTATTCTTGAGTTCGGCAAGAATATGCTCCCTTACATAATCCAAATCCGGCTTTATCCCAAACAAAGTTGCCAGCTCTATGTATTTATCATAACGCTTTAAACCCTTCAGAAGCGAATCCAGCGCCTGTGGATATTTTCCTAGTACACAATAATTATTATATGAATTTAATTGCTTATTTACAAACATTACAGTCATAATCTTACTGTAAATTTCAACATCCTCATCGTCAATTGTCATTCCGTAGACCTGATCATAGGCCTCATTGTATTTCTGCTTGTTAAAATAGCTGGTAGCATGCTGGATGCTTAAGGTATAGGTAACAGCATTGGAACCAACATAAATCAGCAGAGCCAGAAGGCCAAAGAATACAAATACAATCATAGCTCCCAGCCGATTAATCCTGCCGACATCCTCTTCATCTATTTCATCAATAACCTGAATAATGTCATTTGATTTCTTCTTTTTTTCCTTCTTTACCTTTTTCTTTTGTTTCTTATTCTCCGGCTCCTCATCCTCGGCAGACTTCGCATTTCCCTTTTTTCCGGCATCCTGAGTCTCTTCCTCTTCCCCTGCCTTGCCTTTTTTCCCCTTTTTGGATTTTGTCTTTTTATTTTCCGGTTCTGCTGTCTCCCCACCGAAAGCACTTTGAGGCACCGGCTTCTTTTTAGCGGGGCCTTTCTCCTCAACATTGCCAAACAACCTCTTCAACACAGATTTCTTCGGCTGTTCCTCTTCATTCTCCGAAGGCTGTTTATCTGAGGTTTTCTTCTCTTTTTTTATTTTTTCCTTTTTCTTTTTACCCTTTTTTGCTTTCTTATCGGGAATTGTACTCAGTAAGGCATCCTCATCAAGATTTGGATCATTCAAATTAGATACTGCCTTAAGTGCATCGGAAAATACTTCTCCTACGTCACTTGGCATAACAGAACCTTTCGGTGCCTGAGTTTCCTTCATCAGCTCACTGATTTCTTTTATATCTCCTGCTACAGGATCATCTGCTGAAATTTGGTTTAACAGGCTTAGAAAATCATCTTCCTCTTCCTGATTGATATCATTCGCATCCTCCTGACCGGATGCGGCTATTACCGGCTCCTCATCAAAACGGATCACGGCATCGCTTTCTTGTTTTGCATCATCTGAAGGTACTTTTTCCTGTTCAGCTTCAGAGGTATCATATGGACTGCTATCGCCTCCGACACTGTCTAATTGATTTAAAAGATCATTTAAATCTGTATCCAGCCCATCATCGCCAGGATAATCGTTAATTTCACTCGAATTTATATTCAAGGCCTCCGCATCAGGCTTGTCCTCCGCCTGGTTTCCGCTCTCGCTTGCCTTCACAACTGGCTCTGCCTCTGATATGCCGGTATCCTCGAGGATATTGGTCCTTTGTTCCTCCTGTAGGCTGTCGGTTGCCGGCCGTCCCTGCATATCTGCCGGAATAACAGCACCTGTAGCTTCTTCTTTCAACAGCTCGGACAAATCCTCGCCAAACAACTCTTTATCGCCGACGATAGCATCATCTCCCAGAGCAGCCAAATCCTCTTCTATATTGAATTTATCGAACTCCTCGATATCTCCCAAATCGAATCGAAACATATCATCCTCCGGAAAATCCTCTTCCGGTGATGGATCGGATGGTAACTGGGAGGTCTCCGTAGTCAGATCATTTTTCTTTTTATATATACTTTCTGTGGCCGGTGCCGTATTTTTGACAGAATTTAATAAGCTGTCCAGATAAGATTCATTGGCTTTCACCTTCTCCTTATCCAGACAGTCCTTGCAATATTCTGCTCCATCCGGTATATTCGTTTTACATCGTTTACATTTTGCCATTCTCGCACCGTCCAAGTTAATAAGTAGCTTCTTTGCTTTCAGCTAAGACTAGCCCACACTAATCAGGGAATCATCCTGCTCCAAATTAATATCAGGATTAATATTGCTGATTATCTTTCTAAGATCAATCAACTCGATGATCTTATCTTCCATCTTAATAATGCCGGTAATCGCAAATTTCTGATTGGTACTCATCATTTTTCCGGGCTTCTTAATATCCGAGCTCATTTTTCTATGTATTCCGCAAACACTGTCAACATGTATCGCAACGTTCATATTGCCGATTCCCGTTACAATAATCATCTCATTTTTATTCGTATCAACATCAGCAAGATTCAAATACTTTTTCAAATCGATGATCGGAATCAGAAAATCTCTTGGCATGATAATTCCTTCAATGCACTGGTGGGCATTGGGTACCGGTGTAGGTTTTTTATCATATACCAGAATTTCCTTAATATCACCAACACTTATGCCGTAGGAATTTCCGCCTGCTCTGAATTCAAGAATCTCAATTTCTGTTGTTACTCTGTCATTACCCTTCTCCATCACGATACCTCCATTTTATCTATTATATTTTCTACCAGTTTCCCGTAGAAACAACAAAAGTCTTCTATTTTCATTATAGTGTTAATTTCATATTTTGTAAAGGGGCTCAAAGTTTGAAAGTAAAGGACACTTTCAAACTATTTATTAAAGCAATATCGCAAGCAAAGCTTGTGATATGCACGGGTGTAAGTTTGAAGAAAAAAACATCTTCCGGCTTAAGGTGTGACACACCCCGGAATATCGTAATGCAGATTTCTACCACTGGATTTCCATAACTATACTATTTTATATCGGCAAAATACCGGCTCGCAATTATATCTAAATTAAATTTCTTTACAAATTTATAATTAGAGGTGCTTTCCAAACAAAACAGGCAGCCAATTACTTAAGCTGCCTGCTTCGTCCGAAAGCACCTGTCTCGTTTTTTACAAAGCTCTTAAAATTACGGTATAGCTTCTTATCGTCCATCCTTCTTAGGCCCTTATAGTTAAACACCAGCATACCTGCCAAAAGCATCTCAAATATTGTGATGTAGACATCCTTAAGATCAAATATAAAGAGTCCCTTCAACGCAATATAATCCAGACTTCCACCCCAGAATACTTTGTCTATTAAGGAACAAAGCGCTCCTGAAATAATCACAATAAAGAGAATATCAACCAATTTATCGCCCTTTTTCATTGCTCTTATAAATTTGAAGCAAATACCTACCGCCAAAATGACCAAAATCAACACAAGAATATGAATATATCGGCCTATTCCCAGATGAAGCAATGAATTAATCCATGAATATTCTATATTCAAATAGGGTTTAAATTGGATGTATTCACCTATGATATTTATCTCACTGTTTCTAAAAAAGAAATGAATGAACAGCTTTATGCACTGATCCAGTAAAACCAAAAGCGCTGTGATGCTGATGCAAACCGGTTTCTTTAACATGTCTCATCCTCTCTGTTTATGTTTTTATGCATATTCTTGATTATGAGAATCGTTTCTTAAGCTCTTCATATTTATCCACTGTCATTAATGCATCTTTTTGAATGTCTTTAAAGATTACAATATAGGTCCACCGGCCATAAGGCTCTATTTTCTTAATCTGCGATATATTAATGATATAGGATTTATGGCACCGCATGAACTGGTCCGTATCCAGCTTCACTTCAATATCACTAAGATTTGCAGAGGTTGCAAAGGATTCCTGCTTTGTATAAATGACCGTACTGTTATTCTCTCTTTGAACCAAAATGATATCATTGACATCTACAAAGCTTATACTCTCCTTACCCTTAACAAGCAGCTTATTCAGACCTCTTTCGTATCTGACCAGCTTATCCAGATTTTCCTCCTTGGCAGGCTCCGAGATGGATTTAATTCTATTAAGAGTTTGATTTACCCTGTCTACATTAAATGGTTTCACCAGATAGTCAAAGGCATAAATCTCAAAGGCATCCGACCTATATTCGCTGTGGGCGGTTGCAAAGATTATTTTTGTCTTAGGCTCCAGATCCGCAATAATCTTTGCACAGTCCAGTCCGCTTGCCCCATGAATTTCAATATCCATAAAAACTACTTCAGGTTTTGTTTTCGTAAAAAGAGTAACTGCATCTGTAAGATTGTCACTTTCGCCCACAACCTCAAAATCTTCCATACGCTCAATTATACTGCGAAGCAGCATACGGATGCCGGATTCGTCCTCTACTAACATCACCTTAATTTTCATATGATCTTCTCTTTCTGCTTTTTGCCTTTGGCTTTCCGAGTATTTCTGACCATATGACAGCCTCCTGCAGCCTCCTTGGTGTTACTTCTATATTTATATCCGTTATTTGCCTTGCTGCGGTTTTTGCTCTTACCATAGAAGGCAAACCGTCTGTAGAGCCATCCTTTATGGACAATTTACTCAAGATACTCACCTTCGCCTTCCTTATACATTATCCTTTTTAATCGGGGCATCCTTGGAACTTCCCGATATCTTCTCCCTCATCATGGTATCGGCCTTGATATTCTGCATATCGTAATAATCCATAACACCAAGCTTTCCTTCCCGCAATGCATACGCCATAGCTTTCGGCACATCGGCTTCAGCCTCTACTACATATGCCCTCATTTCCTGTTCTCTCGCTACAGCCATAGCCCTTCTTTCCTCGGCTTTTGCCTGAGCAATATTTTTATCAGCCTCGGCCTGCAGAGTCTGCAGCTGTGCACCTATATTTCTTCCCACATCAATATCAGCAATATCGATGGATAGAATCTCAAAGGCAGTACCTGAATCCAAGCCTTTGCTCAAAACCCTTTTGGAGATATCATCCGGGTTCTCCAGCACCTCCTTGTGGGATGCCGCCGAACCCACCGTAGTAACGATGCCTTCACCGATTCTTGCTAAAACCGTAGCCTCACCGGCTCCACCCACCAATCGCTCCAAATTAGCTCTTACCGTTACTCTGGCCTTTACCAGCAGCTCAATACCGTCCTTTGCAACAGCTGAAACACTGGAGGTTTCAATTACCTTCGGATTAACACTCATTTTAACCGCATCAAATACCTCTCTTCCGGCCAGATCGATTGCAGCCGCCTTCTCAAAAGGGAGCTCTATTCCGGCCCGTTCCGATGCGATTAAAGCATTTACTACACCGTCAACATCTCCGCCTGCGAGATAATGTGCCTCCAATTGGTTGACACTTAGCTTAAGTCCCGCTTTCGTTGCTTTAATTAACGGAAGCACAATTCTTGACGGTACTACCCGCCTTAAACGCATACCAACTAAATTGAAAATGCTTACCTTTACATTAGCAGCCAGAGAAGAAATCCATAGTCCCATCGGCACAAAACTAAAAAACAATATAATTCCTAATGCAATAACACCTATCACAATAATTATTCCAACAACTCCCGGCATATCTTTTACCCTCTTTCTATTTTATTTGATAGAAACTTTTTAATCGTTTTCATCCTTTAGCGCCTTTACAATCAGCTTTGAACCCTGCACCTTGTAAATTACAAGTCTGGTATCCTTGGACACATATTTGCCCTCTGATATAACGTCAAATTCGATTCCATCAAAATTTGCCGTTCCTGTAGGCCTTAAATCGCTAATTGCTATACCTTGCCTGCCCAGCAAATAATTCAGATCATTGGAGCTAAGGTAGCCCTTATCCTTGTTCTGTTCCTCCTTTAGTATAATTGGCGATTTCAAAACACCATTGGAAAGCATTCCAAGGATTACCGCAAGCATAATTCCTATGAGGGTTAACACAATCAGTGTAATAATTACTCCCTCCACCAGGGTATCCGAAACCAGAAATATTGCAGCAATCAGGCAGGCAAACCCGATAATACCAGGTGCATGCAGCCCCGGAGTAATCATTTCTATGCCGATTAAGACAAAGCCGGCGATAAAAAGGAGCACCCCTAATACAAACAGCCAATCAATACTAGCCAACATACCGCTTATCCCCCTTTCAAGTTTACTGTTGAATAGAGTTTATACCAATTGCAATCAGATTGAAATACTTAACCCATGAGTTATACATCTTTTGGGCTATAATGTCGTTTATTATCATTTAACACTCAATAACTCTCATTCTACTCTTCATGAGTTTTCGGTAATACAACAAGAAAGCTTGTTTTTTCTTCCGTAGAAGAAACTTGAATAGTACCGCTTTCCTCCCTAAGTATTTTGGATACAATGTAAAGCCCCATACCATGATCTTTTTCCTGTTTGGTGGTAAATCCCTGTTTGAAAATTTCATTCACAAGTTCCTCCGGTATCCAAGGGCCATTATTCCATATCATAAATTTGTAGCTGATCTGATCCTCTCCAATTTCAACATGGATGCATTTTTCCTTATCCATCCCGGACACGGCCGTAATGCTGTTGTCAATGATATTGGCGAGTATTTTACAAAGATTCCAGGCTTCTATCCGAAGGTTCTTCAAATCAGAACGAACCTCAAGGAACATATTAATATCCCTTTTCTCAGCCACTTCCATCTTAGCCTGCAGCAGAGCATTAACTGCCGGCTTGGAGGTTTTTAATGCCTTACTGATCTTCAATATATCCTTAAATACGGGCTCCAGATATTTCTTCGCCTCCGCATACTCTCCCAATTCCATCAATCCATAGATCACTTGAAAATGATTTAGGTAATCATGCCTTTGAACACGGAGTATAGTATTCAGTTCCTCCAACTGCCTCAAGCTCTCTTCCAAACTATCATTCTTATATCGGCTGGCAAAATAAAGTCCTATTATGGTTGTAAAGGTACTGACCAATAGCATTCCAATCGATAAATAAACAAAGCCTGGTATTTTTCCGGCCATTGCATTTCCAACCGCAATCCATATTGCAACTCCAAAAATCAACTGCAGAATATTAATAACGAATAATGTAGCAACAATCTTTTTTATATTCAAGGAATTCCCACCCTTAGTTTTTATATTCCCTTAAAACGGCTCAATTTATAACCATATCATATGGATATCATCATTTCATCTGTTTTTATTCTATCTTTATTACACTGATGTGTAAATAGCATTTCCAAATATTAATTAAGATTTAATGCAGACAGGTCTTCTTTTATTAATGAAGCCTGCGGCAGGGCGTGTCTGAAAAACAATGTACAAAAAAACGATACAGCAACCACCTGTATCGTCCTTATATTTTATGAAGCAACTTATGGGAATGAGTAATCTGTAATTGACTGTAATCGTATTTTTTCATAACAAAAAACTCAAAACATTTCTGTCTTGAGCTTCAAAATACCTATTACACAATTGACAAAATACTACACAAGAAAATGTTTTTCATCCAAAGAGTGTTTCTACTCCATCCGAGTTTCTTTCCACTCTTTCTACTGCTTTACCTTTTTTGGTCAAGCCCTCGACCGATTAGTAACAATCAGCTCCATGTGTTACCACACTTCCACCTTTGTCCTATCTACCTGATCGTCTTTCAGGGGTCTTACTAGTTTTCACTATGGGATATCTCATCTTGAGGGGGGCTTCACGCTTAGATGCCTTCAGCGTTTATCCCTTCCAAACTTGGCTACTCGGCCATGCACTTGGTAGTACAACCGATCCACCAGCGGTTCGTCCAACCCGGTCCTCTCGTACTAAGGTCAGCTCCTCTCAAATATCCTCCGCCCACGCCGGATAGGGACCGAACTGTCTCACGACGTTCTGAACCCAGCTCGCGTACCGCTTTAATGGGCGAACAGCCCAACCCTTGGGACCTACTACAGCCCCAGGA
>JAEYMU010000045.1 GCA_023407175.1 Bacillota bacterium | reverse complement strand
TCCAGACTCACTCTCCGGTAGTTGACAGCATTTCTGTCAAACGTCGTGGTGCTGTTCGTAAAGCTAAACTGTACTACCTGCGTGAGCGTACTGGTAAGGCTGCTCGTATCAAAGAGCGTCTTAACTGATAACGTATTCGCGCTACATCCAAAGCGTGTTATGAAACAAGGGGTTAGCGAATTGCTAACCCCTTTTTTATTGGTGGTGGCGGCAAATTGGCGGCAGAGGTTGGAGTGATGGCGACAGATATAAAAAAACCTGCCGAAGCAGGTTCAAAGCCAAAGTTGCTGTTGTTGGTTTCTGATGGGGTGTGGCGGAGCAGGATCAACAGTACCCGGTTTCACAATGAATCTTGATAGCGTCTCAAAAGTGATAAATGTACATCCGCAATTTATGTTCTGGCACTGGTGATAACGTTCTTTTGTTTCGGTGCTAAGGTACCGGCTAGTGCGAGCATGTGCGGCGTTTTGGCATAACGGGCAGTGCATCATAATTATTTCCCCTGCTGGCGTATCTGAGGGAATAATAAACTTCAAAATTGCATTTGCAAGTTTTGGTTTGCTTTTTCACTCCTCATTTTCTTCTGAGCTGTACTCCACATCGGAGAGTTTAACCTCAAGCTCTAAGCCCGTCGTGAAACCGTTATTATTGAGGTTGTGGGTCACCTTGCTGATTAACCATGCCTGCTCGTCTATGACGCGCTTAAAGCCTGACACGCGTACAGGCGTCTCAGGAAATAAATCCGCTCGCCCTAGCGCCAGTGTGATTGAAAACTCCGCAACGCCTCGCTGCAGTTTATCCCACTTAGCCTGAGCGGCGCGCATCGCCTGTGCCTTTGAGGCATAGACCGTCGTCAGCGCCAGCACGTTATCGGCTTCACCGGCCATGTACTCACCCTCACGTGCTTCCTGTTCTTTTTTGACCTTTGTCTTTTTGCTGACCGGCTTTGCTTTTGGGTGTTCCAGTGCGCGCAGGTGCTTCTCTTTTGGCTTGCGTTTCAGCGTTACTTTCTGCTTTTGTGGCTTCGGGTCTTTGGTGTGCAACCATTTAGCAGTGACGCCGGTATAAGCCCCACGGTCGGCAATGGCAAACTGATGACGGTCACCATCACTGCGGGTCAGCGTCATTTGCGGGACGGGTTTGCCGCTGGCCGTCATCGCACTACCGGCTTTCAGAAACAACAGTTTCCCTGCCTTCACCGATACCGTTGCCCCGTTGCGGTCAGCCAGTCGACTCAAAAATACCGCGTCGGATTCCTGCGACTGGTCGATATGCGGTACCGGGATTTTTTTCAGCGATTCCGCAATGCTGGCCGTCAGTTTGTTGCGCTTTGCGATGGTACTGACCAGTTCGCCGATGGTGGTGTCGTGCCATGACTCTTCACGCCTGGAATTTAGCGTGCCGCGAAAGTCCGCGCTGCGCGCCCGGATGGTCAGGGTATCAGGAGCCCCCCGGTGCTCAATCTCATCGACCGTAAAATCCCCCTTATTCAGCAGCGCCGAACCCTGCCAGCCAAGCCACAACGTCAGCACTGCCCCGCGCAGGGGTAACTCGACTTTCCCATCGGTGTCATCGAGCTCAATGTCGAGCTGGTCAGCTTCAAAGCCCCTATTGTCCGTCATGGTGAGAGAAATCAGCCGGTCGCTGAAGTTACTGGTAATGTCCTGACTGTTCAGCGTCAGCATAAAAGCCGGTGCAAGGCTGGCACCGGCGTCAATTGCCATCCCCGTTATCATGCAGTGAAACCTCCGGGCATACCCTGCAGTTTATCTGTCAAATTACCGGCAGAGCCGAGAAGCTCACTGGCCTGTTTATTCAGGTCACCAAACATCTCTGTCAGCGATTCATCAACCCGTTTTAGCGAAAGCGTGAAATCAATCTTTCTGGCCGCACCATCACTGAAAAACTCGGTGCGTGTAGTCGATACTTTATCGACGATATACATCCCGAGGATATTTCCGGTTCCCTCTATCAACGGCCACGCTCTGCCTTTATTGGCCATCACCTCTACAGCCTTAAGTGAGATCCAACCGCCAGTGATAGCGGGGTATAGCGTACCAGCAAGCTGTATAGAGGTTTCCCCCTCGCCAAGAAACTGATAGGCAGGTGGTTTACCCACCCGGTCATTGGACACCCAGCGATAATCTTTCGAATGCTGCATCGACTGGTAAGGCAGGGTGCGAAGTTCAAACACAAACATTCCGAGAGCAAGCATCATCGTTTAATCCCCCTCAATAGTCGTGGGTCATGTTGGCACGCTGGCGGGCGCGTTTATCGCGCTCAATCTGTTCGAGCGTGTCGCGTAGTTGTCTGTCAAGCTGATGCCCCGGCGCAACACCTCCCGGCAGATTGATGTTGTATTCGCTTTTGCTCTGGTCAATGTAAGAGCGCCCCGCCGGTGCGGTAACTGGCTGATAAGCCTGATAGCCGCCATATGTGCTGGTTGCCGGGATGTAGGAATTACCCTGTGTGGCGGCATTGGTTTTGGCGGCGGTCTGGTCGAGGCTGTCCGACTCTTTGTTGATGATGCCGAGCTTTTCGAGAAGCCAGTCGACACCGCTGCGCAGCTTGTTAAAAACATTGAGCGGAGCCATCAAGGCAGAGGCCAGTGCCTGACCAAATATGACGCCGACATTTTTGCAGCTATCAAGCGTTTCCTGCGTGGCCTTAACCGGTGCTATCAGGTCTTTAAACCACTGCCAGACGCCGCGCAGTTTCTCGCCGAGACCATCAAAAATGGGAGCCAGTGGAGCGAACATTTCCCCGACTGGGGCAAAGGCACTCATGATGCCCTCAATCACTCCCGAGAAAAATGCGCTGATGGGCTCCCAATATTTACGGATGAGTAGCGCCCCCGCCACAATCGCCGCACCGACGGCCACTATCGGCCAGGTAATCGCACCGAGCGCTGTCGCAATGGCACTACCGACGACAGTAAAGACCGTACCCAGCACGCCAGCAGCGGCGATAATGGCATTAATCCCCATGACAACCGGCCACGCAACGAGACCAATGCCGCCGATGATACCAATCAGCGCCAGCGCACCACCGGCGATGATGCCGATAGTTTCCGCTAACTCCTTGTTGTCTTTGATCCAGTCATCAAGCTTTAGCACATACCGTGTTGCTGTCTGAGTTAGCTGACGCAATGAGCTATCTTGCTGGTCGTAGAGGTCGGTACCGACGGCCTCATAAGCGGATTGAAACTCTTTGAAGTCGCCACCTAAGTTATCCTGCATGACCTTAACCAATTCCTCGGTTTTACCGTCAGAATCCTTAATTATCTTGGTCAGTTCATCCAGTTTTCCACTGGCCGCTGCGGCCATTAACACACTTGCAGCGGAACTGGCTTCCTCGCCGAATATCGTTTTCATATACTCGGCTTTTTGACCTGTACCGAGGTTGTTGCGCTTAAAGCTGGCTTGTATTTCTTTCAGGATGGTAAAGATTGGCCGTGTATTGCCTTTTTTATCCATCGTCTTAACGCCAAGCTCTTTAATGGCATCATAGGCTTTGCCAGTTGGAGCCTGCAGTCGACTTAAAACAGCTCGGCTACCGGTTCCTGCCATCGAACCTATGATTTTTGCATCGTGTAACGCACCCAGCATCGCGGCGGTTTCTTCTAGGCTGACACCGGCATCTTTGGCAACTGGACCAACATATGTAAGTGAGTCGTTTAATCCCTCAAATGATGCCTGTGTTTTATTTATCGCCATCGATATGATATCTGCTATATGCGATGCCTTGTCATCTGCGAGCCCGAATGCCGATTTGGTGCCAATAAGCAAAGCGGCGTTTTCCTCCATAGTTTTTTTATTTGCCAGCGACATATTCAGAATGGCCGGTGTTTGCGCCACTATGCCGTCTTTATCTGCGCCAGATTTGGCTACGATAATCTGCGCGGCGGCGGCATCATCTGCTGAGGCCGCTGAGTTATCGCCGAGCTGACGCGCCTGTTTGCGTAGAGCCTGCATTTCTGGAGACTGCTTATCGACCCCAAGCACGGCCTGCAGCTCGGAGTTTTTTTGCGCAAAGTCATAACCGGGCATCAGCAATTTAACCCCGGCCATCGTTCCCGCTGTCGCAATACCGACCCCGGCAGCACCTGCAGCGGCCATGTTACCGGCAAGCTCCTTACCCGATTTATATCGCTCTTTCACTCGGTTTAGGTGCGCCTGCTGTGCGCTGACCTTCTCCAATGCTTCACGCTGCCGGTTGAGCTGCGCCGTCGTCTCGCTGATGCGTGTTTTAAGCCCCCGCTCATCGTTTGCCAGATTGCGGGTATTGATACCGGCGGCACCCAGCTCGCGTTGTTGGCGTTTAACTGACTCGGTGAGGCTGTTGTATTTAACCTGCAGCCCCTCGGCGGCACGTTTTGCGGATTCGAGCACCTGTGCCTGCGCTCGCGTCGGGCGCTCAGTATTTTTGAATTGCGTGGCAAGCGCTTCAGCCTCGCGCTTTGCCTTCTCCAGCGACTGGCCGGTTACGGCCAGTTGAGCGCTGGTTTTGCGAAAGCCGTCGATTTTCGCGGCCTGCCCGTTCAGGTCACGCAGCCCTTTTTGTGTGTCGCGAATATCGCCCGACAGGGTTTTACTCGCGGTCTGGATGGATTTAAGCGGTCGGGTCGCCTGGTCGACCGCTTTCAGCAAAACCTCAAGTCTCAGGTTATTACTCATTGTGGTGTCCGCTACGCTGCAGCGCCTTTTCGCGCCATGTGATGAGCTCGGTCAGGCTCAGGGAATAGAGCTCTGATAGCGGCCAGTGGAATATCACCGCGATATCCGCCATCAGGTCATCGGTCGACAGGTCGGGCGGGAAATCTACTCCGCCGAAGCCGGTGACAAAAAACCAATCACCTTAGCGGCCAGCGACAGCATATCGGGCAGGTTCATTGCGGTAAGCTCCTGCGCCGTAAGCGCGGGGTAGGTCATGCGTGGCAATACCTTAATCAGCGCATCGACTTCGGACTGCGCCACCGCTGCCAGACTGACACCGCGCAGGGTACCGGCGTTCGGCTCAATCAGTGTGACTTTATCAATCGTCTGACCGGCGCGCTTAATCGGCTTGTCGAGGGTCACGACGTTCGGGTTTACGGTGTCAGTTTCATTGCCAGCCATATCAACAAATTCAGCGGTTTTACGTGGTGCTTTTGCCATGATGTTTTTCTCTGCTCTGAATGGGGATTAATAACAGGCCAGCAGTGCTGACCGGTTAGGGAATTACAGCCCGATTGCGCGGCGGTGCTGTTCCAGACGGTCGACGCCGTTCACCTTCTCAACCATGTTGACGGTATCGATTTCGATGACGTCGCTACCATCAATCGTGAGGCGGTAATAGGTGCATACGGTCGACAGTTTGGTCGAGGTGTTTTCACCCTGCTTATTCTCGCCGCCGTCGATTTCTTTATGACGGCCACGCATGACCACCTCGACCGCCACGATTTCGCCAGTGTCGTCACGTTGGTAAGAGCCAGCAAAACGCAACGGCACAGCGTCAGCACCCGGCGCGGCGTACTGCGCCCACAGCGCCACATCAGGCAGGCCACCGACAGACCATTCGACGGTGAGCGCATCATCGTCGAGACCAAGGTCAATCGCCGCCGCGCCATTCATGCCGCCGCCGCGATAGTTTTCGAGCTTGCGGGTCAGCTTCGGCAGCGTCACGGATTCAACAACGCCCATGTAGCTAAGGCCGTCATTGAACATGTTCAGATATTTAAGTTTGCGGGGTAGTGCCATGTTGTTTCAGGCTCCTTAGCTGTTGACCGATTCGGCCAGATTCACCAGATATTTATCGGTGATACGCTGGCGCAGGGTCAGGCTTTCCAGTGGTGGAACCGGTGTATAGTCGTAGTCGATATACAGTTTCCCGGCCTTGAGGGTTTCCTTATCGTTCGATTCCTCGTCGAACCAGCATTCACCGTCCACGATGTAGCCGTTTGATTTCAGCTCGCGGAATTTGGCGTTAATGCCGTCGACAATGTCACGGATAAGTGATGCGGTGATGGGCTTATCGACCGCCCACATGTGCGCCTCGGCCATCGTGTCGGCCAGCACCTGCGCGGTGCGGGTGTAGTTCTCAAACAGGAAAAGCTGGTCATCAGAGCAGGTGCGGTTACCCCAAAAGCGGAAGCCATCCTTACGCACCAGTGTCGTGACCCCGGCCTCGTTGAGCAGATCAGCATCGGTGCCGGATGCCTGCAAATCCCAAAACACTGACGCACTGATGCCGGTAACACCCTGCACGCCGACGTTAGACAGGGTTTTGTGCCAGCCGACGGTCTGGTCGATATAGGCACGCAGGCCGAGTGCGCGCGCAGTTGCGTATGCCGGTGCGGTGGCGTTTGTGGTGGTATCCCATGCAAGGAAATCAGGCCAGATGACCATCAGCTCGCGCTGGCTGAAATTCTCGCGATAGGCCATCGCCTCGGAAATGGTTTTACAACCCCATGCGCTGATATAGCCAAAGGCGCGCAGGCTGATACAGACCGAAGCAAGTGCGACTGCGACCTCTTTGGTATCGAGACCCGGCACGCCGAGAATGCGCGGCTTAACGCCGGTGACTGCTTCGGCAGTCAACAGCGCCTTGATGCCGGTATATTTACCGTTCTCATCCGTGCCGCCGATGATATTGGAAATGGTCTGCGCTTCGGCGTCTTCTCCGGTACCTTCGGCAACACGCACGACAACTGTGACAGGTTTTGACTGGTCGGCGATGGCCTGCAGGGACGCGGCCAGCGTGCCTTTTTTACCGGCTTTCGCAATGGCGCTTTGCACATTGGTAATCAGTACCGGCTCGTTGAGGGGAAAGGTTGCCGCATCCGCATCGCTGGCTGTACAGACCATGCCGACGATTGCGGTTGCAACAGTGGAAATGACGCGGGTGCCGTCGTTAATCTCAAGCACCTGCACGCCGTGGTGAAAATCACTCATCCGGTTAACTCCGTGGTTAGTGGGCAAGTGTTATTGTCCTGGCTGGTCTGTTGAGGGGCTATTTGTCAGTGTTGGGCGATGTCTGACACATTGAGACATCAGCAACGGATGCGGGAAATTTTTTGTATAGCGTTGAGATACCCGAGGCGATCCAGTTTCCAGACCACAAGCGTATCGCCCTCTGACAAGGTTCTGAGTAACCTCTTTAGCCCGGCCAGTCTGATGTTTTGCCGCTGATTTTATCTTCGAAAATCAGCTCACATCCTGCGCACTCCAGTTCATTTCGCTGTAATGCGGTGTTCTGGTCATTTGTTGATACACGTACATAACCGATAAACATGAGAAATAACCCGGTAAAAAGTCGGGAGCATGCCAGCTGAACGGAATATCTGCGTTTTCTAAAAGGTTGGTTTGGGAGAAGGTTCGGCATTACCCGTTGGCGTGCCTGTTCCGTGGCCTTCCGCCACTCCGCCAACAGGCTGGCTGAAATGCAACGGTGCCGCTTTTTCTGCTGAAGAATACCCGGAACTGGCAAAGGCTTATCCGACAAATAAATTGCCTGATTTACGTGGTGAGTTTATTCGTGGCTGGGATGACGGGCGTGGT
>JAEYMU010000047.1 GCA_023407175.1 Bacillota bacterium | reverse complement strand
TGCCCGGCGATCGGGAAAGCGTGTACTGGGTCAATATCCAGGAGACGCCTCCCGCAGCCGTCGGCACGCATACGCTGCAATTTGTCGTCCGTACCCGCCTGAAGCTCTTTTATCGTCCGCCCGCCATCACCACCACCCTCGCCAGAGAGGTGCAAAAGCTGCAGTGGCAGCAGAGCGGGAATCACCTGCGCTTTACCAACTCAGGCCCACTGCATATCACCCTGGTCAACGGGACGCTGATCGATAATAAAGGCCACCTCTCGCCGATGAGAAACGTGATGCTCCGGCCATACAGCAGCCATACCGTGATGACCACCGACAGCACTCGCCTGTACCAGCTGAACTATATCGACGACTACGGCGCGGTGGTGCCCATCCCCCTGCAGAATGCCCATGCGCCAGCGTCAGGCTAGTTATACTCCAGGGCGAAGGTCACCATGCTGTTGGCCGTGCCCGCCCCCACCGTGGCGTCAGTTTGCACATACTGGGCGTTAAAATTGATCGCCTCGGCGGTACCGGCGTTTGTGCCGGTCACCCTTTTCAGGATCGGCAAGTTGCTGGCCTCATTAATCTTAACGCTGGTGCCATCAGAGACCGCCGCGCCGGGGTTATTGCCGTAGGTCAGCTTCACGCCGACGCCGCTGGCGCTGTTGCTGGCCTTGCTCAGGGCCAGGGTATCGCTCTCCACGCTGACGCCGAAAAAGCCGATGCGCACGTCGGTCGGCGACGGGCAGAACACCGGGATCGAAAAGCGCTTCGCCTGGCCGCCGGTGCTCCCTTTACCGTGAAACTCCGCCCGGTTTACCGTGCCCAGAGTGACCTGGATCGTCGACGTCGCTACCTGACAGCTGCCGCTGCTGCCGATGTCCACGTTCAGGGCCGCCATATCGATACTGACCGGCGCGCTGGCGACATAGCTGGCGCTCCCGCTGGCCTGCTGCTCAATGGTCATCTCCCCCACCTGCGGCAGCGACGGCGAGTTGGTGTGCGTCCCGTCCGCCAGCTGCACCGTCCCGGTTTTATAGAAGGTCACCGCGATCCTGACCGTGGTTTGCTGCTGCGTCATCAGCGCCGGAAGCATTGCGCTGTCGCACACCACCACCGACTCGCCGCCCGCGGAGTGGCTGCCGTCGATAGCGCGCATCGGGCCGCCCGCGCACTGAAAGCTGAGCGAGTAACCGATGCCGTCGATGGCGCTGGGGTAGACGTGCTGTCCGTTAATCACCACCGGCGAGCCGCCGGTTTTCAGTTGCTTATAGACGATGCGTTTGGCGCTCGCCGTCGGCAGCTGCAGGTCGCAGGAAAAGGGGATCCCGCTGCCGTTATCCGCCATCGCGCTGGTCATCTGGGTATTGACCGGCAGCGTGGGTAAATATTTGATATTGGGAATATTGACCGTGGTCTGGCCGATATTCGCGCGGCAGGTTTCAGCCCGCACGCCGGGGAGGTAACCACTCAGCGCCAGCAGAAAGAGAACAGGAAGTAGACGAAAAACAGATTTCATAGCCGCCTCAGCGTGTCTGGCACAGTCCGGAGACGGTTTTCACCGTATTCAGACTCTGCTGTGGGTTATCCGGAAGTTGAAAATGCAGCGTGCAGCTCTGCGACTGGTTGTTAACGACCCAGCTCACCGCCAGGGTCCCCTCCTGCGGCACGCCGCTGAGGTACACCTGCCCACCGTCGGCCACCATGCCGCCCGGCGCATTGCCGCTCTCCTCCGCCGTGACCAGCCGCGCGCTGGCGCCAAACGGCAACGGCCCCTGGGCATTGCGCAGGGTAAACAGCACCCGGTTGCCAATGTGGGTCCGGTAGTTGGCCATCACCACCGCGCCGCCGCCGGGGATCACGGTCTGCCCCTCCTGGTCGACGTCGGTGTCGTCCGCCATCGATTCCGTGTCGAGGGTAATGACATTTTTCCGGTAGGCGGTCAGGGACGGCACCACGGCATAGCCGCGCCAGTCGGTGTGCACATTGTTGCCGTTTTGCACCGCCACCCCGGCGGCTCCCGGCGCGCGGACGATAGCGAAGCTCTCGCCCACCGTCTGGCCGAAGGTGACGCCGTGCGGATGCGCGACCACCGAGCCGGCGCCTCCCCAGGTCAGCTGGTTGCTGGCGGCGTCATGACGATAGCCGAGCTGGGCGTTGCCGAAGCCGCCATGGTAATCCAGCGCGACGCTGCTGTTGCTGCCTCGCCCCTGGTTGCCATAGCCCTGCTGGACCGAATAGAACAGATTTGGCCGCGTCGGCACCGCGCCATACAGCGAGACCTGCTGCGAGGTATAGCCATTGCTGTCCGAGGTGGTGTTATAGCTTACCGCGCTGTCGGACAGCGGGCCGCCCAGCGGGATGTTGATATTAAATGACCAGGAACGGTCATTTTTTTCCTGATTGCTGGCGCGGGTGTAGTAATAGCCCACGCCCCAGGAGATCCCCTTCCAGGCGCTGTAGAACCCGAGGTGTACCGTCTCATCCCGGCTCTGCCGGTGCCAGTAATCCTGCGACCAGGCGGAGATCGCCAGACTGCCGAGGCCGCCAAGGCTTTGTGTCACCGACAGCTCTTCCCGGCGACGCCGGTTGTCCACCTGCCCCTGCTCGCTTTCCAGCGCGCTGGCTTCGGCAAAATCGTAATAGCCGCTGGAGGAGTAGCGGTAGCTGGCGAGGCTGAATGAGGTCCCCGAGCTGACAAAATCTTTCTGATACTGGGCGCGCAGCGAATGGCCCGCGTAGCGCTTGCCCGACGGCGTGCGGGTGACGGCCTGGGTCACGTCGCCTCCCAGCGATCCGAACTCGCCGAAGCCGCGACCCAGGCCCAGCGCCCAGGACTGATAGTCCTGGGCCAGTTGCGTACCGCCGTAGAGAGTAAATCCCGCCGACAGACCGTAGAACAGGGTTCCCTGCAGGAATTCCGGCGAGCGGACGGTATCCGCCCCCGAATGGTAGCGCCCGGCGCTAAGGCTGAATTTGCCGCGCCCTTCGCGCAGCATAAAAGGAACTGCGGAATAGGGCTGAGTAAAAGTGCGCACCGAACCATTGCTCTCGGTCACCTTCACCTCCAGATCGCCGCTCTGCGAGGTGGGGTAAAGATCGCTGATGGCAAATGCCCCCGGCGACACGAAGGTTTCGTAGATCACATACCCGTGCTGAGAGACGGTCACTTTGGCATTGCTGTGCGCCACGCCGCGGATGGTGGGGGCAAAACCGCGCTGGCTGTCCGGGAGCATCTCATCGTCAGACATCAGCTGGACGCCGCGAAAGGGGATGCTGTCAAAGACATCGCCGGTGGTATAGGTATCGCCGATCCGCAGCAGACTCTTCAGCGAGCGGACGTCGCGCTGCAGCCAGGTACTCTGTGAATCCCAGTGCCGACGCTGCTGGTCGTACTGCATCGAGGAGACGTTGCGCAGACGCCAGGCACCCAGGTTCATGCCGCTGCGTAAATTGAGATAGTTTGAGCGGCTGCTCTCCCCATCATCGGCGTTCTTTATTTGCGCGCCGGAAAAATAGTAATCGACAAACGCGGCCGGCACGCCATCGTCCCAGCGCGAGGGATCGACATAGCCGCGACTTTGCACGTTCATCGCCGCCTGGGGAATACTCAGCGTCAGGCGCTGGTTAGCAAAGGTGAACCGGCTGCTGGCGTCGGGAATAAACTTCTCGATCCGGGTGAAGGTCTCTCCTTCATGCAGCGTTTGAAAGGCGGGAAAGGCGCTGACGTTGACCCCATAATCCGCCAGTTGAGCGGGCGTTAGCACCGGCTGCAGCTTCCCGCCATCGTCAACAAACGTAATATCGGCCTGACCCAGCTCCTGATCGTTAACCACCACGGTGACAGAGTAAGTGCCCGGCTGCTGCCCGCCGGGTTTGGCGAAGTAGTGCAGGTCGGAGGTTTGCTGCTGCGGGTCGGCAAACTCCAGCGCCGCCGGATCAAAATAGTCGTCGGCCAGCGCCCGGTTCAGCGGACTGAGACAAAACACCATCGTCGGCACTGTCGCCAGCGCCAGCGCCCGTCCTGCGGTCAATGGCATTGCGGCATACTCCCGCACCTTCGCTGTTGTTGTTCTTTTCATGCTGGCGCCGTCCGGTCATGTCATCACAAAAGGGAATTACTGCTGGGCGAAGTCGCTGACGCCGCCGTAGTCGTTAATCGCCCGCCATTTGACGGCGCCGTGCCCGCTCACCGGCCACGTTTTCTGGCCGAAAGGGGCCACCATGCCAGGCTCGTCGATGCTCTGCCCACCCACCGCGACGGAGTAAAATGAGACAAAATAAGGGGTGGGGTTTGCCACCGTCAGATGACCGCCGGACTGGGTAAACTTCAGCTGCTGCCAGGCTTTTGCCGGGTCGCCCGCCAGGCCGTTGGGCCGATAGAAGATTTTGAATTTCGACTTAATATTGACCTGCAGCTTGTTCACCTCGCCCTGGGCCGTTGGGGCGATACTTTTGACGTTCAGCCAGTAGACCGATTCACGGTCGCTGGGCAGCGAGGCGCCAATAAAGTTAATGCGCAGAACGTTATTTTGCTCCGGATCGAGACGGAACAAGGGCGGCGTGACAATAAAGGGCACCTTGGCCTTATCGTTTTCCGCGTAATTTTCCACCCACGACTGCACCAGATAGGGCGTATGGGTATCGGCATTGGTGACTGAAATAGCGGCTTCACGCTTCCCTTCCTGATAAATCACACGGGTTCCACC
>JAEYMU010000039.1 GCA_023407175.1 Bacillota bacterium | reverse complement strand
AATCTAAAACTCTGATTTTTCGACCAGCACTTTGTGATGGTCTTCTTTTGATACCTGCTTTTCAACCTGTATAAAATTTTCAATGTTCATTGATTTAGCCTTGACTTTTTATTTGCAGGCTTTTATTTACAAGATTATCGGCAGCCAATGTTACAGTTGTGTCACAGCCATGTTACATTTTGAATATATTTTTAATCACTTCACCATATAATTTCATTCTATAATTTTCTTGGTTCCAAAAAATTGAACAAGAATAAGAAGTAACGCAGCAAAAGCAAATATACCGTCCATAATGCCTGCGGGAAGCATAAATATCATCAGAGCCATTGTGATTACACAATTTATAACAGACAAAACCAACCCCCACATCCTGTTTTTCCATAAACCTACAGCTCCAATCACTCTGATCATCCCATATATTCCGCCGATTATCATCATCAGGCTTAGGTTTTCCTGCAAATAGGGAATAATAAATGAAAAGTAGTTATCCATATCAGCTTTATCAGTGCCTGACAACAAAACAGGGATCAAAGCAAGGCAACCACCCAGTTCCATACAACCACCATGAATGATCATTATAATTGACGCAATTTTATACCTTCTCATCTTTTTTCCTTTCGCTAAAATCCACTTTGGTTTCAGTCTTTTCTCGCTAATATCCTTTGCAATAGTTCCCGGTATTCTTCCGTAAAGGGATCCGGTACATTACCATCGCCATCCGTAATGCATGCCATGACGGTATCTAAATCATTCGTCATTTTTTTATCAATTTCTCCTTTTTCCACCATACCATTCATAATGACCATTGTCTCCTCATGTGTACGTCCTGTATGATAAGGCCGCGGCTCACGAACCGCTTGATAAATATCAATACAGGTCATAAGCCGGCAGACAAAATCATTTACCAAATAGATAGCCGGCAGATCAGGATACCCTGTTCCATTTAATTTTCTGTGATGTGTGACTGCCCACTTACAAATTTCTTCCAAGCCGGCAATATCCTTCAGCATAATATAACTCCAATGAACATGGCTCTTTATGATTTCAAATTCTTCATCGGTCAGCTTTCCCGGTTTTTCAAGTATCTCAATCGGGATCATTAATTTACCGATATCATGAAAAGCAGCGGCTATATATATTTTGGCACAAGTATCCTCATCTAAATCATAATAATGAGCCATTAGATAAGCTCTATTCGCTATCTGCGTTGAATGTTTTGCCGTAAATGTGGATTTATAGTCTGTGATGCGGCCTATAATCTCCGCAATTTTCATAATTTCCACAGCCGGTTTATTTACAATCCACTGAGGAATCGTATCATGAAACACAGCATCCACAGAGTCATTACGCAAGCCCCTGATCAGTTCTTCCGTCATGATTTCCAACATCGCATCCGCCGCAATTTTTGTGTAGTATACTCCACGCTTATTTTTAATATATGTAGTCACGTTTTCAAGCAGCCGGGTTTCCTCAAGGCTTAAATCAAAGCGCATGTCCAAATCATCTGCGATCGCAATCAACTGGGCCCCCAATGGAATCGTGTTGGCATCAAGCCCAAATGGCCCGGACCGATCAACAAATTCATGATGATATTTGATATAGCCTTCTATACTTTCTGGAAATGGTAAAAACATTGCATTTTCTTCACCTCGTATGGAATGCAATCTCATGTTAAGCATTTGTTCTTTTCCAGACTGTATTGAGAGCCGATGTTCACTGACAGCGTTATCATGCAGAAGCCCAGAGGAAAAGAGACCAATCAGCTGACTCCTTTCCAATCCAAGATGTTTACCCATCTTTGAGACCAGAATAGCTATTCTTTTCCCGTGATTTGTGGTTGTTCCAAGCACTTCGTGTTCCACGGCATCCAGCCCCATAGATAAACTAAATAAGAGTTGATCTAATTGAAAAATCATAAACATTACTCCTTCTTCCGTCAAATATTGCGTTCTTTCAATAAAATACCAGAAAAACCTTTAAAATACAACTGATGTGTATGTAAAAGATTTTTAAATATAGGAAGGATGTCACTTATGGCTTGACTTTTATTTTTTCTTATGCTATCATCTAATAGTATTTTAATAAATTCTGATTTCACATATTTTTTGTAAGTCATTATTATATTAATGATTTACAAAAGATATGTGATTTTTTGATTTTGTAAAGTATATTAAAAATAAGGAGGTATCTTTTATGAGCAAAGGTACAGTAAAGTGGTTTAATTCACAAAAAGGATTTGGATTTATCTCTGATGAAAACGGAGATGATGTATTTGTTCATTACTCTGGTCTTTCAATGGATGGATATAAGACATTGGAAGATGGCCAGGCTGTAACATTTGACGTTACAAATGGCGCCAAAGGCTTACAGGCCGTTAATGTCCTTCCTGCATAAGCAGAATCCTAAAAAGATCACTTTTAAGTGGTCTTTTTTTATTTAATAGGAATTACCTTTCATATAAATAATTTAACTGCCGCTCTTTGCATATTTTTTCTTTCATTGAGCATTCTATCTTTGAAAGGAGGGTACGCCACTATGAGTGATCTGAAATCAACATCCGCAAAGGAAAAAGAACATCCGGGCTATCCCACTAATAAAAAAGGGACTTCACCAGACGAATCGGCAAAAAATATAATTCCTGATGAGGTTCCACGCAAGGACGGTCCCGGTGGGGAGTAATAACTCCCCGCTTTTCATTCCTTTCTGCCTGTGTAACTCCTTTAGAATATAACCAATCTGTTTTCTACCCATCTTTTTCCTTCCCTTCAATACGTTCCTATTAATTGATATTTTTTTTTCATTTTCCTCTTGCGTATATTATTTCAATATTATATTATTGAAATTGTTGCTTATATTATGTTGAAGGAGATTCCATGTTTGATTTTAAATTCGATTGGAGCAGGGAAGTAGAATGCGGTGTTAAAATTCTTGATGAACAACACCGGGAGTTGTTTCGTATTGGCAGAGACATTGAACAACTTTTAACAAACAACTGTACAAATGTAACCAATGCCCAATTATTAGATATCGTCCGCTCATTGCGTGATTATGCATCCTATCATGTTTATACAAAGGAAATGCTAATGAAAAAATACAGATATCCAAAATATTTTATTCACCGCAAATCTCTCTATGCTCTGGAAAAAAGTATTTTATCCATAGATATGGATGAGCTCGGAAGGAATCCTGTAAAGGTACTCACTCAACTAAAGGAAGACCTTCAAAAATTTTTATATGATCATATCTTAATTGAAGCAAATGAACTGGGAAGATATTTAAATTCATGGGGCGTATATTAAAATGAAAATTTTATTGCACTAATGCCGCAAAATAAAAAATCCATTCATCATCATACGATGAACCGCCGCTTCTATCCGCATTAAATTTTTGCCGCTTCCCCTACGTATAAACCACACATGTTATATATAAATAAGGAAGACACTCTTTCGTCTGATCAGATAAACGGATTACAGAACCTATAATAAATAACAATAGATCCATCTTCATTTACTTCAATTCTTTTAATTAATTCATTCACTATATTTTTATCTAGTTTCTCAATGTTTATGTAATCTTTAAAAGCCTCCACCCATTCATCATACATATTATTTAGCAATACTTCAGCTTTTTCTTCCTTTTTCAAACTATCAAGTTGTTTCTGGAATTCTTTTATCTTCGACTCATAATCTTCCACATACCGGTCAAAATCTGTTTTGGATATGACTTTATCTAAATATTGCTCTAATGCCCCCTGTTTATAATTTTGAATTTTAGATATCTGTTTTTTAATTCCCTTCATCTGATTTTCAGAAGTGATTTTCTTTTCTTTACAGACTTCATATCTGCTCAATTCGTCAAGATCATCCTCATTCAATATTTTTTTTGCCTCTGCCTTAATTGAGCGTAAAACAGCTCTTTCTAAATCTTCATTTAATATTGCATGGCTTAAGCAGAATTGTTTTCCTTTGGTTTTATATATTTTGCAAATATACCCGATGAATCCATTTCCGCCCCTTCTTGCATAATTTCTGCTCATGGAATGTTTGCAGTCCGCACAAAAAAGCTTTCCAGAAAACAGTCCATCCGGCCGGTTGATAACGCTCCGGGTTCTAATACTCTGCCTTTCCTGTACTCTTTCCCATGTATTTTTATCAATGATCGACTCATGCGTACCTTCAACGGTAATCCATTGTTCTTTGGGGAGTCTTTTTACTTTCTTATCCTTATAAGATATTTTATTGTACTTATTCTGAATCATGTTTCCAATATATACCTGATTATTTAAAATATGATGAATCGTCTGATAAGACCATGTTTTTGTGGTATCCAGAATCCGAGCATTATTATAATTAATTTCTAATACCTCTCTTTTATATAAAGTAGGGATCAATACCCCTTCCTTTGATAGCTGAGCACCAATCTTCCCCTTTCCATAGCCTTGCAGATACAAATCATATATCCGGCGAACAACTTCTGCCGCATAATCATCTATAAGCAAATGATTGTGATCATAAGGATCCTTTATATATCCGTATGCGCAACTGGATCCTAAAAACTGCCCAGCCTTCATCTTTACTTTAAATACACTTCTGATATTCTTGGACAGATCTTCACAGTACCATTCATTTACCAGGCCATTGATCTGCCTCGATTTTTTATTTCCAATATCCTTTGTGTCGGTATTGTCAGTCACACCAATAAACCGAATCCCAAACAATAGAAAATCATGATGCAGCAGTTTTTCGATATGTTCCATATTTCTAGAAAATCTAGATTGGCTTTTTGCTATGATAATATCAAATTTATCCAGCTTTGTATCCTCAATCATCCTCTCAAACTCAGGGCGATTATCATACAATCCGCTTTCATTATCGTCAGAGTACACATCAATTATCTGATAACCTCTTTCTAATGCAAAATCCGTAAGTAAAAGTCTCTGATTCTTAATGCTTGCGCTGTCATCGCCCTTTTTGAGCTTATCCACATCCTCTTTAGAAAGCCTAAGATATAAAACAGCACGATTTCCATCCATAATTCATTCTCCGTCTCTACAGAAAGAAGTTATTATATTAACTTGCCCTATTCTTTAGTATATTTTTCATACATTCTGTCAGCTTCTTTTCTCCATAAACCACTTTTACCTTAATCTCTTTTCTCACCTTGTTTCTCATCCTTAACCTCCTTTAATTTTATTTCAGAAACAAAATACTAAACTTTCCGTTTATTTCCCATATTACTGTAAGCAGCTGCTTCTTCAAGCATTAGATTGACTTTTTCCCAAACCGAAATACTTTCTTTTACCATTCGCTTTTCCTCCTACTCCTATACTTTATTTTGGTTTTATAAAATCGCCGGAATTCCACTTAGTAATTACCTCCTCAATCGTTCCCTGTTCTGACCTTGCCCCACATTTGGAACAATGTATATAATATGGATAGCCGGTTTCGTAATCTCCAGATTTTCCATGCATCCATGGATAATGTCCGCAATTAGGACATTGGTGCATTCCATCCCATGGGTGAATTCCTCTTCCACCTCCCGGAGTTCCAATGATAATCAAATTTTCCCTTTTCAATTCCCGCCTGAATTTCATAAATTTTTCATTTTCTAACATCTAGTTTCGCCCCTTTACAGTTTATGGTAAAATATGATTAATAAAATTACTTAGGAGGAATACATAATGCCATATAATTTTTATGAACAAAAGGATTATATTTTTAATTTTGATTCTTTATTTGATGAACTTTTAAAATTATATCCTCTAAATTATTTTACCGACTTCTTTTCTAGATGGCACCTAATCCTTAATCATTTTAATAATTTACCAATTAATAAAAATACTCGTTTGCAATTTGGAAATACTCGTTTTATTTATGATATCAACCTATTTGGTCAAAATTATCACTTATTTTTTAATATTTCCCACATTCTATCTGTGGTTGATCTAAAAAAATATTATTTAGCTCCTCTATCTGATTTTGGCGTTGATGCAGATCTTGAGAACATAATTTATTCTCCAACAAAAGATTATTCCCTTGGGCATATTACTACAACAAAACCAATTATTGTAGTTCCTCTAAACCTGGGAAAAAATGCGCATTATATAACAATAGAAGGTAATCATAGAATTACTGCAAAAAAGCAACATGAAATCAGTAGCATTGCAATTTATGAATACACCCCAAATAAACGAACTGATTTTTTATCAGACATTGATTATGCCTTTTATCTATTTTATAACGAGTTATTTAATCTATATAGCCTTTTTAACACTCAATCACCTGATATAACTACTTTTATTATGAATTCACATTCAAATACTACCTTTAGATTAATTAAATAACATTCAACATCCTGCTTTTATAATTTTCTGTTTGATATTAATCTTCTTAACGTGATGCACGCAGGTAGGGGATGCGTACACCACAAGGGGGGGGGACATTGAGAAATGTGGCAATGCACCACGTTAAAAAGATTAAAATAGATTTGCCGTTTTCTACAAAAGTCGTTCCTATCCCTCATTCTAGCGACGTATTCCTCCCCATAGCAGCCCGCTCTCCGTTCTCTCACTTACGTTTTCAACGCAGCCTGTTTGGTGGGTATCCCTCATGCACGGTCATTCATTTTTCAAGGTACTAACCTGTGTTTTACGAAAATATCATCCCATTTTCTGCGAGGCTTCTCTACCTGCTGGAATCGCAGGAACCCTTTTCTCATTAGCAGCGTTTGATAATTTATGTTTTTTATTTTCAACACCCTTTATTACAGACGGCTTTTCTGTCTTATTGCAATTAATCTGGAGGAATCTATCAATTTTCTTAATGACATCCGGAGCAACAACTCTCTGATTGATTACCGCTGATATGTACACTCTGGAATAACCGCCTATGGCGGTTCCCAGATCTGATGCATCCAGTTCCCGATCAATCATTGCTTTTTTTACTTCCTTTGTCCATTTAGAACTTTTTTTCCTCATTTTCGCCCTCTTTTGCTATCCTTTTCCATAAAGAAACATAAATTATCGGTTTACAAACAAATTTAAATCACTTAGAATAAAACTGATACCTTGTAACTTTTTTAAACCCACCAAAAAACACGAAATATTGTGACCTGCCAGTCTATTGCAGTCTGTGGCATTTGCCAGCAGACTTCTATTTGCGTATTTATTTGGTTTGGGTTTAAAAAGTAAATTACATTTTTAATATAATTTGCTTTTATGCAAATGTCAATACATTTTTGCACGTTTGCAAAGAAAGGTCGATATGCGTTCATTCACAGAAATTGCAACAATATTAGAAAATGAAGCAAAAGCTAAATATGGAAGTATTCTTAATATGGAAAAAGAGACAGGTGTTTCTAAATCTATTATTTATAATATGTCCAGCAAAAATACAAATCCAAAAATTAAAACTTTAATAGAAATTGTTACTATCCTTGACCTATCTCTCGATTATGTTTTAGGGATATCCGACAACAAAAAAATTCCTGAATCTATTCAGGAATTAATGAATTATTCGTTTGCACCAAATGACATTGATTTTATTAAAGGGTATATGTCATTGTCTAAGTCTGATAAAAAACTGTTAAATATTATCTTCTCACTTTCGCCGTCCACCAGAGAAGAAATTATTAATTTATTAAAATAACTAATATTTTAAACATAGTAAATATTTGTACTGATTTCCATTCATGCAATAAATTATTTCCACCCATTAATTTTCAGCATATCCGCATATTCGTCTTGAATAATCTGTGTTGTCTCGGTATCACCAGCCTGATTATCTGGGTGGTAAATCTTTAATAGATCTCTATACCTCTTTTTGGTTTCATCAAATGTTGTTATTCCAACAAAAAAATTCGACAACTTTTGCTTTTGAGCTTTTTCATCGTTGGTCGAAGTATTTTCTTGATTATTTCCCTCGTATGAATTTTCTTCTGATCTTTTGCTTTTTTCTTTATTACCTTTCTTTTCAAAGATATTATATTTAAATATTATTCCATCACTAAACGAGAGTACAAATATTGTTGCAGGAACAGAAAGCAGAAAATATTCATTCTTCTCTACTATATTTTCAAATATAATAATTCCATATAAATTAACCCAAAAGGGGATGGCCGCACAGAATAACGCTAACAATATATACATTATATGGAATTGTATTGGATATGACTCTTTATCAGAAAAGAAATCCAACTTCCAACTTACAATATATATAATCCCCATAACTATAGCTGCTCCCCAACCTAAAAAGGTTAGCAAACCACCTGCTATACTGAAAATGAACTTGAAAAATTTTAATGGAAAATATAATAAAAATGATACTACTTTTATAATACACACTAATAATGTAATAATAATATTCCAAAAAAGCTTAATTATCTTAACAATTATTTCCATGCACTATATCCTCGTTTTAGTAAATAATCAACAACTTATTACTTGTTATCTTCTATCAATTACTTCTATTTATAAGAATTATATCATAATTTCCATATTTTGTCCAATCCCACTCAATCTGCAATTCCCTTTTTCTTGATTTACAAGTGAATCTATATTACAATTATATCCAGAGATAACCTATCAACCCTCACTTTACATACGCCTCTACTAAAAGAGAAAGGATCATAATATGAGTTTATTACTAAATGTTCCATTTGCTGAAAAAGATGAAGCAAAAAGCTTAGGTGCAAAATGGAATCCTTCTTGCAAAAAATGGTATGTAGAATCCCGACAAGACTACCCCAAATTTTCAAAATGGCTTTTAAATGATAACGATGAAACTTTTATTATATGTGATTACTTTTATATTATAGAGGGGTTTCGCGAATGTTTTAAATGTCATCATAAAACACGGGTCATTGGATTCGGAATTGAAAACTATTATACGTTATGGAATGATCCCGAAGAACCGTTTTATTATAATTCAGGAATAATACATATCGCATCGGAACTTGAGGGACTTCCGGCTTCATTTTATGATTTTTTAAAAAAGGAATATAACTACTATAATAGTTACTCCAAGACTTTGAATAGTTATTGTTATTCCAATCACTGTCAAAAATGTAATATGCTTCAAGGAAGTTTTTTTTTATTTTCAGAAGTAGACTCTCCTTTTTTTATTGATTCTATTTCTTCTGCAGCTAAATTAACCTTATCCCGAATAAAACTAGAACAAGATATACAAGCTGATATTGGCTTGGGTTATGGCTCAGAAGATTATCTCATTAAGAAACACGCGAAAATTATAGACATAAATTATTCTTTTTAATATAATTGATATGGGCACTACAAACAGATTATATATTTCCAAGGAGTTGATAGATTGCATGAACGAAATTATATATACTCTCATGAATAGAAATGATCCTGTTATGGATGTTTCATTATTGCCTGATAGTACGATTTTCAAAATATTAACCATACACAACGTGCATAAGCTCCCTATCGGTATCCCTTCTCCTGAAGCTGCAGATCTCGATAAAATCTGTGACGCTTTTAAGGGATGGTGGCGGCGCAATAGTATTCCTGTAGATAGGGATAGCATCCGTCTTGGTTTGGAATGTTTGGGTATTGATAATATAAATGAGTTAAAAATACTCGGATATGGTCTTTCACTTACCAATCAATATTGGATGTGCCCAAAAGGAACTGAAGTTTCCTGGGACAAGATTAATTATTTTACCAATTCATTCTCTGATGCAATGGGGGAAGCTCTTTTTAATCACAGGCCCCAACGCAGCAATAATGACTTTGCGGTTTTCTTTTCCCCTGATTCTTCCGCAGATGGTATGTTAAAAAAGAAATGGCGCATTGAGAACAATACCCGGATGCTTATCAAAGGCGGTACGGGTTTCCTTTCTCAGGAACCTTTTAATGAATTTCTTGCATACAAATTATTTGAGGCTGCCGGTATTCCCGCAGTCCCTTACTCCGTCGTGGAAGAAAATGGATCCATCTGTTCCAAATGTCCATGTTTTCTAAAGGAGAATACTGAGCTCATTACCGCTTTTGATTTACTTAATGCATATCCGACCGCATATAATGACACAAAAAACATTGACTACTATACGCATTATAAGAATGTATTACGCAGGTTTCATATATTGAATTATGAAAAGATGTTAGATGTAATGCTCTGCATTGATTATCTGATTGCCAATACAGACCGGCATTATAAAAACTTTGGAATTGTTCATGATGTGGATCAGGACAGTTATTGGATGGCACCCATGTATGACAGCGGAACAAGTATGTGGGCAACTCAGATGACCAAAAATATAGTTCCTCTTGAAAATATTCAGGGGCGGCCTTTTTCCTATAATTCTTTTATTTATTTGGATGAACAGATTACTTTTGTATCAAGTTTCACAAAATTTCATTCCGGAGTTTTAGATTCCATCCTGAACGAATATAAAAATTTAATGTCTGATTACTCTGATATTCCGCAAGACAGGATTCACAGACTTTGTGACAGTGTTCAACAGCGTTATTCAAAAATGCTTTCAATTTTGAAAGAGAATCATTGTAAAATCGAATAACCGGTTAAGACTTCCGTGCTGCAGGAATTAAAAAATAACATTGAAAATATGAGTGCAAACTCTGATGCGACGTCGCATATGAGAAGCACGGATTTAGAGCATTAGTTTAACAGTCTCATACTACCATAATCCACCGGCATTCAGCCAGAAAAAAAATGAGTTTAAATTCTCGCATAAGTCCGCCGATGACCGCACTGCAGGTATATTCAATAGACGGAATCCCAGAGTAATTTTTACTTTCTGTTACATGCACTTGTATATTTCTAATGGTCTGGATCGCGCCATCTTCACCTTCAAATTTAACGAGGACCGGCCGGGAAGCACATTTGCTGGTAAACCAGCAATCACAGGCAACCTCAAATTGTTTGCCGGCAACAGCTCCGGCCTCCGTCATATTTGTATTGGTTCCTATTCCAAAGATCGACATGCAATCACCTCCGCACATTCACATAATATCAAATATCAATTTTACTATAGTCAACAGCTCTTCTTTCCCGTGATATTCCTCCGGACATATGATCTATTGGGGATTCCAGAAAGGAGGCTCTTTTAATGGCATCGATCCCATATCTCCTGCGGACACCATCAATTGCCGCATCGAGCCTCTCCTGCTTTTCAAAGTCAAACTGATCGAATAAGGAAAGCTGCCTGGCCGCTTCCGCCGGTACAATCCTTGACGTGTGAACTCCCAGGTGCCGAATAGGATTTCCATTCCATAATTCTTCAAATAACCTGCAGGCGCATCTGAAAATTTCTATTGTAATATTTGTTGGTGTCCCCAGCACCCTTTGATGCCCCACATAATGAAATTCGCAATCTTTAATTCCTATGGATACAACGCTGGCCTTAACCTGATCACTCCGAAGTCTGGTTCCGACAGTCTCCGATAACGCCAATAAAACCCGCTGCACCGTTTCCGTATCTATGACATCAAACGGAGTGGTCGTACTATTCCCATATCCTTTATTATCCGGCCGCATTTCCTCAACTGCCGACTCATCAATGCCATTTGCAAACGCCCAGATCACGTCACCATGCTTTTTAAAATGACTGCGCAGCATATCAGGATCTGCATGCGCCAACTCTCCGATCGTTGTAATTTCCAGGCTTAACAATTTTTTATTAGTTGCTCTTCCAACATAAAAGAGATCAGATACCGGAAGCGGCCACATTTTATTCGGAATCTCTTCAGGATAAAGAGTATGCACCATATCCGGCTTCCTAAAATCTCCCGCCATCTTGGCAAGTAACTTACTATTGGCTACACCTATATTGACAGTGAAACCCAGCTCATCCCGGATCCGGTTTTTAATTATATTCGCGACGCTGACAGGCTCACCCCATAAAGAACTTACCCCCGTCATGTCCATGAAGGCTTCATCAATACTGTATTGTTCTACAGTGGGCGTATATTCATGCAAAATCTCTATAAAAGCTTTTGATGATTTCTCATACAGATTGTAATTCGGTGGGACCAATATCAGCTCCGGGCATTTTTGCAGAGCTTCAGGAATTGATTCGCCGGTTTTGATCTGAAATTTTTTAGCGGGGATTGACTTTGCAAGTATAATTCCATGTCGCATACTCATATCACCGCCAACTGCTGACGGGATATCCCGCAAATCAATTTGAGCAAATAAGTGCCGCAAACGATAAACCGCCTCCCAGGATAGGAAGGCGGAATTAACGTCAATATGATATATTACTCTTCCCACAACAATCACCACCTATGGATCAGATTATACAGAACGTTTGTTCTGTTTTCAAGTGGTAATTTACGGTGACTATCAAAGAAATTGCAATTAGTAGGTGCGGTAACCCTAAAAATGAAGCTTTCCTTGCTCATATTCACGAATTTTCTTAAGATTGACCGGAACTTTGTGCAGTGCAAAGTCCACATAATCATTTTCAAATATCCAACTTTCCAGTTCACTCTTCTCTAGGACAAGCGGCATCCGATCGTGAATATCCTCCATGGAAGCATTTGCTCCAGTCGTTAAGATCACAAACCTGTTACCATCCGCAAAGTTCTTCCAGATCCCAGCCATAAATAATAGTTGATTATCGGATCTCTTAAATTGAATTTTATTCTTTGCGGCGTCCCACTCATAAAAGCCGGTTGCCGGAACAATACATCGCCGATCCGTAACGGAGCTGCTGAAGGTTTTCTTTTCCTTTACCGTTTCACTCCTGGCATTAATCAGAACTCCTTTTTTCATATGATTGGGGAAACCCCATGTCATTAAAGAGGATGCAACTGAATCTTGATCACTGTGAATAATGGGAACTTTATTTGTGGGATAAATATCTCCTTTATATGAAAACTTCTCGTTCACTTTACGTACGATCTTTTCTATTTCAGTTACCATTTCATCATCAATATAATATCGGCCACACATGTTGGCTCCTCGCTTTATATCTAAACTGTTTTATCATTATTATTGTAAATTTTAATGCGAAATATACTACTCAGTAATTTGTTTACACATGCAACACCAATTCAATTTTGGAATAAGCGAAATTATAGATCACTTTCATTTATCAAGTTTAAACCATCAATTTGTTTTTTAGCTATTTCCGAATCATATTCCAGTTTCTTATCTAAACAAGACATTATTGCTTTTCCGTTATTATAATCCCAGAATGAATGCATAGCCTGTTTATATAATAAAATACGACTATCAACATATTCTATGTTGCTGTGATGGCAATTGAATAGCGTATAATTTACCCCACCCGGCGAAAAAAAACTTCTATAAGCAATTCCGTCAATTCCAGTTTTGCGTAAATAATCTGATATAATTTGAGTAACTCGATATATATTTTTATCCTTAATCGGTACACAGTACTGCATCATTAACAGTGTAAAAAATACGCCCATACTCATATTCTGAATTTCTGTATCAGTTCTAGAAAAACTTTTTTCGGTCGAAAAATTAATTATTTTCATATTTTTAACGGATTTAAAAGTGGCAAGAGATATTAAATCTCCATATTGTGGTTTTACTTCAACGCAAGCTGTTTCTTCATTTGAAGCAACATAAAGATACGAACTTCCCTCAATATTATTTCGTCCACTACTACTTTTACCGATAATTGGTTCCCTGGAATTATCCTCATTATAACCATGCAGCCTCCCATCTTCGTTTTTTCCAATTCCAAAATCCAAACTTTTAATATGTTCCAAATTAATAATTCTCGCTCTATAATAATTTCCGACTGGAAGAGTTTCTTCAAATTGTGATTTCTCCCTATCCAATACAATTGCATCAATTAATCCATATATTTTCTTGCACTCTGATAATAATTTCTCATCGTCATTGATGGAGGCCAAAAAGTCATTAAACTGTTTTCTTGCATTAAATCTATAACCCCAATTTTTTATGCCTTTTACTAACTCATTTGTATCTTCCATATAAAGTGGCCCCTCCAAACAGCAGATCTCCTTTTTCAAACTCAAATAATTTAAAAAGAATCCCTATCAGTTCTTGCTTTGAAAATGATTCCTTCCTTTTCTTCAAGGTATTGTTTAATCACAAAGACCTCTATTTTTCGATCACTTCTAATATTGTCTAGGAAATAGCGAGTGCGATCACTTGCGATAGCTGGAGGTATGATTCTTAATGTACGCGTTTGTAGTGAAATATCCTTAACCTCATCTCCATGCTTTATTATTTTTGTGTCAATATCCCAACAAATAATGCTATGTAAATTCTCAAAAGAATGATTAAACTCTCTTTTTAAATAATTTTTAAACTCTACATAATAAAGCTTAGAAGAAATAATTGGAATGGTATCTTTTGCTTTTACAATTACATCAATCCCAACATGAGTGTCATAGTCAACAATTGTAAAAGGGAAAAAATCCGGATTAAGTGCTTTTAATTGCATAAACATTGAGAAAACACCATTCTCCTGTGTCGGCTCAACCAATCGAATTCCCCTATAATCTGCAATCTTAGCTGCATTAACACGCTTTATTCGCCAATCAAAATCATTTTTCTCTCTTTGAACAGTATTATAGGATACCGCTTCGTTCTCAAGCCACTCTAAAGTTCTCCAATCATCCCCTTGAGTGATTTCCTCATATATTTTAGATACTGCCTTATGTATATCCTTAATAATCTCAGAAGGTGTATTATCGACGGATCCCCTATTTGCAGTTAATCTAAGATCCTGACAATTTAAAAAGGCATGAAATCTTGTATATTCTGTACCTTTTTGCGTAATCCATTCATTCTTCCGTTGAACTGGAATAAAATCTTTACATAACCAGAGACCATATCTCTCTTGAACAGTATATGAGCCATTAGGTGCAGTGTATCCACTCCTCCTTAGCATTGGATTATAGTCATATTTCACACGAATACCCTCAATACAAAAAATAGCATCATAGTGAATCTCTGGAAAATTGTCCAGACTTCCTCTACGCACAATTTTTTTACAAAACCACTTTGGTGCTTCGGCCAAATACTCATCAAATAGCGTATTAACACTTTTGCTATCATCAGGAAAAAAATGCCCAAAAAAAAGTATTTCTGGTTTATCTCTATCGACTCCCTTGAGCACTAAAATTGTAGCTTTATGCTTTAATACTCCTAATTCCTTTTCCACTGAGCCCATTTTGGTGAACCAACGAATATAATCTGATAAACTATCATGAGTAAATTTATCTCTGCGATTATTATTGTATCCTGTAATTACAATTGTTGTTCCATTTGCCTCATCACATACCATTTCCGTAACCGTAACATCTGGCGTAATACGTTGATGCAATTTTTTGATTGGAGAATCCATGCTAGCAATGTACTTCTTACCATTACAGATAGTTATAACCTCAATGTTGGAACTATTCAAATAAACTTTGGTTCCATGACCTTTTTCACCTATTGTAGTAACATCGTCACGACGGGTGGAATTACCTAAATCAAAAAAGGATTGCAGTCCATCTTGATCCATACCATTTCCATTATCTTTAATAGTAGTTATTAATACCTTTTCGCCATACTGTGTTTCTACAGAAAACAAGATCTCAATTTTAGTTGCCCCTGAGTCAAAACTATTACTAATTCCTTCTCTTATAAGATCTAGAGGGTTGGAAAAATCATATGCTATTTCTATAAATTCCTGCGTAGGATCAACCGTTGGGGTAAGTGTAAAAGTATTTTGACTCATTAAACTGCCTCCGTTTTTCAATATGTATGAATTAATTACTGCACTGATATTCCCTAAAGTAAACTCAAACAACAAGGTATATAATTTGCCTTTACTTCATGAATGCACTGGTTCATCGTCTTTCGTACCTTCTTGAAGCCATTGTTTTTTCAAGTATAAACTAAAACAAATTAGCACATGAATACTCAATTAAATTTTAATATAACTCTTTAATCTCTGCTTTCGGGTAGTACCTTTCAACTAATCAAACACCATGTAAATTCGAGTAAGAAACCAACTTGACCACAATGGATTTTCTAATAATCTTTTTCCTGTTTTGCTTCACCACCATTTAATTAGCACACCTTTAATTTAAGTATTTCTACCAATCTCCGCCGGGACCATCCGACCAAGAATCACTCCACCCTACACCTAAATTGTAATATTCATTATTAATCTCTAATTGATCTACAATTGCGTCTATAACTTTCATACCATTCGTTTTACTTTCTTCTACTTCCTTTATTAAAGTATCCATAAAATAACCTCCTAAATTTAATGTATATAATCCACCACTGCACATTTCCTGATTTTATAACAAAACTATATTAATTTAAATTTTGACATATATTAAAACTTATCTTATTCCAGAATGTTTGGCTCGCATCCTGTTCTTACTACTTTTTCTTCTATGTAATTATATAGTTTTTTATATGTAGAACAAAAGTAATTTTCTACTTCTCCATTTGAATTTAATATATCATGTCGATAACAACCACCTCCACAGATATGTTTTATACTACAATTTATACAATAATCTTCAAAGACTTTCTTGCTTTTTTCCTGAAACAATTTAAATTTTTTAGAATTTACAATACTATTTAGGCTATTGATATTAATATTACCCATAATTCTTTCGTTTTTTTCATATGTATCGCAGTACCCAACATTTCCATTTCCATTAATTGTAATATAATTGCCACATTTCATCCTATTACAAAAACTACAACATACTTTGTCTCCCCCCATGATTTTATTTAATGCAGAATTAAATTCTCTAATATTCAGAGTATACTCATTTTCAAAATACAAATCAAATAGTTCAATCAAAAATTTTGATAAAATATCATTATCTACTGATTTATCTTTATTTGAAAAACAATAACATAACCCCACATTGTGTATATTATGCTTGATCAAAAAATTATAATAATCTTCGGCCCTATTTTCATGTTTATTTGTAATGACACTCAATAAACCAAATTTACATTTCATTTCTTGTAATAATTTAATTTTGTCTAGTACAATTTTGGAATCATCAGAACTTTTTCCATGATGGAAATTCAACTCATCTGGTCCATCAATACTTACCCCAATATTAATATTTAACTCATGAAAAATCTTTATCCATTCTCGATCAATAAGTAGCCCATTTGTTTGCAAAGAATTTACAAATGATACTTTTTTATATTTTCTACATAAATCATATTGAAACTTAATAATCTCTCTAAAATTTTCTTTCCCCCATAAAAGAGGTTCTCCCCCATGAAAGATTAAGTGTATACTATTATAATGCTGAAGCATATTAAATTTGCATATTTCCCAAATTACATTTTTACATAAGTTTATATCCATAAGATTGCTCTCAGTACTATTAGCATACCTGCAAAAATCACACGAAAAATTGCATGACTCAGTCAATTTAATTATAGGTGTAATACAATACATCACATGGGTACCTTGTATGACTTAACAAAAAGCACTAGTCATACCTTCCTTCCGTTTTGCTCTCCTCTATAAATATTATTCATCCAAAAACAGTGAAAATTCAGATTCCTTGCATTATATCCCTTAGCATATTTTATTCTTCATCCCACTCTGAAATAGTTGTTATATTATATTTTTTATTAATTATATCCAAAGGCAATTTATTTTTTTTTAACAGAATTTGAAACCTTCCATTTTCTCTTCTTTTTAAAACAAAACCATTTAAATATTGATTAAGCATTATATTACACACCACATTATCATTATCATTATAATTATTATCAGTAAATTTAACTTCTAAACTTTTACATATTCTAATTTTGTTTGTTCTATTTACAGCAGATAAGGTTATTAAAACATAATTACCTTCTTCCCTCATGAACTCAATTTTAGGCTTTGTTCTCAAATTCTCCATATCTATCTGAGCGCACTCTTGGATTTTGTTAATAAATTCATCAATTTCTTTATCTAAATTGTTATTACAATTTTCCACCTTATACTTTACTAATAAATTCCCTACAAACTCCTTTACCCTATCTTTCATATCCAATTTAAAACTTACATTCCTTGGATCTATTGCTCCCCTTATTTCATTAAACTCAAAAGTAGGTAGCAATATTGCCGTTACTTCTCTTGACAAAATCCATGCAGCACCCATTTCATTTAAGCAGGCAGCACTAGTATAATAATTATCAGAAAGAAACATAATAACATAAGCTTCATTATTATTTAGATTATTCTTTAAATAATCATAAATATTTTGCCCAACTGGTATCCAATAATCGGGCAAAGAACTACACAAAATATCTACTTTCTCATTAATACCTATATCTTTTATCAAATCAATGAATGCCTCTATATAATTTTTGTCTATTTCTGAATGACTAATAAATAATAGGCCCATAATTATAAGTCCTCCTTATCCGCGCTATTCGACCATTGAACTTTCCAAATAACCCCGAAATAAAACTATCATTAAAATTATACTACATATTTTTACAATATACTATGTTTTTTACGTTTAATCATTAAAACATTCCGACAAAATTCGACCGGATACGGTCATATGTATTCAAAACAATCTGCCTAAGCAGATTTGAACACGCCACGGAAAACGGCGTTTCCGTGGAATAGCAAGCATCGCAAGTGGTGACCCACTTACACCAATTTTATCATTCGCCTCTCGTGCTCATGATAAGATTTAGCTTGTTGGGGAGTATCCCCAAACCCCATAAAAAATAGAGGTAGCCAATCAGCTACCTCCATTTAATTTTCAAAAATTTCTTTCTATGCATTCCAGAACTTCTATTTTAAGCTTGTTAAATAATGTTATCCTTGTTAAAATATTATAGGTGCTACCATAACGGTAGGCGGTTGCCCTTCTTAATTGGAGGGTTAACCCTCCAATCGAAAGAAAGGAGGGATGGCCATGGTTACATATGATGAATTGATTCAATTCGGATTATTAATTGTTGCTATTGTTGGTCTTGTTTACAAGATTGCGCATAAAAAATAACCGCCCTAGCCTCACAAACTAAGCGGTTATTTTTGAGATAGTTTCAAGGGCAACCGTCTATCGGTAGCACCTTTTTCTATTTATATATTAGCAAACCATCTTAAAAATGTCAAATCATTAACGTTCAATTTCATTCCGGATATCCTTTGAATCAGCCTCATAAGAATGAACCTGCTGAAGCTTGGAACTCAAATCATCATGCACCGATTCCTTTTCAAGATAACCTGAAAGCTTTTTTTGTTTTGCCGGCGCATGCTCCCACGTGATGACTGTTTCCTTCATCATATACTGTACAAATTCTTCGAGCCCTCCTGTTTGATCATAAACACCTAACGCTTGATAATACAAATCCTTACTCTCATTCCGGACAACAATCGGCGGATGGCTGTGTGTCATTAAAAAATAATTCATGAGCGTTCTTCCGACGCGTCCATTCCCATCCGCAAACGGATGAGTGTTTTCAAATTTACAATGCAGATAGGCGGCCGCCTTAATAATATTGTTGCCGGCATCAGAAATATCTGTCAGCTCCTCACATAATTCTGTAATTTCTGATTCCACTTCCTCTGGAGGTGCTCCCTGATTATCACCGACAATATAATCATGCTTTTTAAATTCTCCCGGTCTCTCTCCGCACAGGTAACGACGTTCATCATAGGTTCCGGCTGTCAGCTGACGATGAATCTCTTTGACAAGTTCCGCCGTTACTGGCTCACAATGAATAATCTTTTCTTTCAAATATTCATAGCACAACTTTTGATTTTCAATTTCATATAATGTCCGAAGATTCCCTGTGAAGTTAATGACCTTCCCGTTTTCAAAAATCTCACGTGTATTATGATACGTAATTTCAGAATTCTCTATAGCGCCGGAATGATATGCAAAAAGAATTCGAAAATTACTCAATACAACATCCAGCTCGTCAATATTTTTGATATTATGATTTTTCCACTTAGCAATAGTTTTCAAATATTGTTCCATAAGAGGCTCCTTCCGTCAACCCGTATTACGAATGTATTATAACATACCCATTTTAAAATCGGGAAAATATCGGCTGTTTATAATTCTTTTTTTTCTTCTCTGGTGGCTTCTCTTCTGACTTCTTTTCCAGTCATTGTCTCTATATTCTTTCTGATGTTGTCCAGATCCTTAAGCTGCGCTTTTAAATCTTTATACGTAACATAAAGCGCTGAACGCTCCTCCTGCATCTTTTTATATTGACTTAACAACTCTTTGACATTTGTATCTTTTACATTTATTTTATTTGTTGTCACATATTTTTTTGCGATCTCGAACATGATAAGTTCTCCCTCATGCTCCTTCAGATAAGTGCTGCCTGGCTTTTCTTTCCGGGCCTGCAGGTACACAGCATAATATTTTTTAAACTGCATTACATATTTAGTTTTTTCAGAAAGGGTACTCATCTTTGATTCCATCATCTTGATTTTTCCTCTGGCGATGCTATGTTCAGATTTCATGGCTTCTATTTTGTTAAGCAGCTGCTCCGTGCTTTCCAAATGATTCAGTGTCAGGAAGTTTAAAGTTTTGCTCATTTCCTGCAAATTGCTGATGCCCATCTTATACCTATAGCCACCATATTTTTGCGCCTTAATATTATTTTTGATATCAGCAATAAGATTAATTTTATTTTTATCAACCCAAACCTGCTTTTTATGATTGGTCTTATCTTTTCTGCTTTCTTGTTTCTTCTGCTCCTTACTTTCCTGCTCGACATTTCTATAATACTCTTTACGATCAATCCGATCACGAATACTTTCTTCAGTATAAAAATCACCGATTGTCTTAGCTCTGCAGAAACGCTCCTGATCCTTTGCCCGGAATGAAATGTGTTTCCCCTCTTTAATTTCATATCCCTTTGATTCCATGATTCCAAGAAACTCTTCCCATGTGTTGGCATCCAGAATTGCTGCGTCAATCTCCTCCTTGAGCTTGGATTTCCAACTCCGGCCACGCTGATCCTGTTCATACTCATACCTTCCCTTTCCTCTGACTCCTGAGGGATTTTCAATGACTGAATAACCGTTTTCCTTGCATATCTGATCACTAATTTTTCTCAAATTCCTAAGCTCATTATTCTTTTCATGA
Organism: Bacillota bacterium; assembly: GCA_023407175.1. Next base: position 281 of record JAEYMU010000039.1, on the reverse strand, counting down.
TATTTTTTATAGGTTACAAAGCTGACAGAATTAAAAATAATATGATTATGGATGTGCTCCTTATCAATATGAGTAGCAATAACATACTCGTATTTTCCATTAAGGTACACAGAGGCCAGTTCCTCACCAAGGCGATGTGCTTCTTCCATCGAAATTTCTCCTCGTATAATATTTTTTAGATACATAAATGTACCTTGATCACTTAATAAATTTAGTTCAATAGGCTTAGTTAAACCCATGATATAATTGTCCTAGTGTCAATCAGGTAATAGTTCTTTTTT
>JAEYMU010000052.1 GCA_023407175.1 Bacillota bacterium | reverse complement strand
AATCAGTATATTTTTACCTATATATATCGTTATTTTTTTGTCGAATCTCTCCGAACCTATGGATTTTTTCTCAATATCATGGTAGAATGTTAGATACATTGCATAAGCAACAATTTAAGGAGGTTATAAAATGGCTTGCAAAAAACAAGGTGTCCTGTTTAGCGGGACAAAAGAGCAGGAAGCCGCTTTAAAAGAAGTGATTTCCGAGCTTAAAGGCACGAAAGGCGCCCTGATGCCAATCATGCAGAAGGCACAGGACATTTATGGTTATCTTCCAATTGAAGTACAGACCATGATCTCTGATGAAACTGGCATACCACTGGAGAAAATCTACGGTGTTGCTACCTTCTATGCCCAGTTCGCCCTCCAGCCAAAGGGTAAATATCAGGTATCTGTCTGTCTTGGTACCGCCTGTTACGTAAAGGGCTCCGGCGACATCTACGATAAGCTGGTTGAACTTCTCGGGATTACCAACGGGGAATGTACTCCCGACGGTAAGTTTTCTCTCGATTCCTGCCGCTGCGTAGGCGCCTGTGGACTTGCTCCGGTCATGATGATCAATGGAGAAGTTTACGGCAGACTGACACCCGATGACGTCCCCGGCATTCTTGCCAAATATGAATAGTTAAAATCCCATGATGACAGAAATTTCTTTAAATGTATTGGATGTAGCGGAAAATTCCACGAGAGCGGGTGCAGCGCTTGTTGCGATCACCGCAGCCGTCGACACTGCTTCTGACTTACTGACGATCACCATCGCAGATGATGGATGCGGCATGACAGAGGAACAGGTGGCTCATGTGACGGATCCATTTTTTACGACCAGAAAGACAAGAAAGGTAGGCCTCGGCATCCCCTTTTTTAAGTATGCTGCAGAGAGCACCGGCGGAAGCTTTACCATCGACTCAACTCCTGGTGCGGGAACCACGGTCACCGCAGTTTTCGGTCTTTCCCATATTGACCGGATGCCCCTTGGCGATATGAACAGCACCATAGAGACGCTTATCACCTGCCATCCGGATACGGATTTTCTCTATACATACCGCTATAACGATGCGTCATTTGTGCTGGATACCAGAGAGTTTCGAGAGATTTTAGGGGATATCCCCTTTGATACACCCGAGGTATCCGCCTATATCAAAGAATATCTGGCAGAAAACAAACTTGAAACAGATGGTGGCGCGGTCATCTAGACCGGCCGGAATTGGAGGAATAACATGAAGACTCTTGAAGAATTAAAAGCAATCAGAGAGAAAATGCAGAGTCAGGTCAGCATGCGTGAAGAAGACCATGCACGTACCCGTGTCCTGGTTGGTATGGCAACCTGCGGGATTGCCAGCGGCGCAAGACCTGTTCTTAATAAACTTTCCACACTCGTTCAGGAAAATAACATGACAGACCGTTTTTCCGTTACACAGACAGGCTGTATCGGTTTATGCCAGTATGAGCCCATCGTCGAGATTCTCGAGCCTGGTAAAGAAAAGGTAACTTATATCAAGATGAACGCCGAGAAAGCAGAAGAAGTATACAAAGAGCATCTGATCGGCGGTCATATTCTGGAAAATTACACGCTGGGATCAGCTGACATTAAATAAGGAGGAAACAAGATGTATCGTTCACATGTATTAGTTTGCGGCGGAACGGGATGTACCTCCTCCGGAAGCCAGCAGATTATGGTATCATTAAGAGAAGAATTAAAGAAGCAGGGACTCGATGAGGAAGTATCCGTTGTTCAGACAGGCTGCCACGGCCTCTGTGCCTTAGGCCCGATCATGATCGTTTACCCGGATGCCACGTTCTACGCCATGGTAAAGGAAGACGATATCCCTGAGATCGTTGAAGAGCATCTGTTAAAGGGACGTCCCGTACAGAGACTCCTCTACGATGAAACCGTAACACCGGCCGGTGTCAAGTCCTTAGGCGACACCGATTTCTATAAGAAGCAGCACAGAATCGCACTGCGCAACTGCGGCGTCATCAACCCGGAAGTCATCGAAGAGTACATCGGTACCGGCGGCTATCAGGCTCTCGGTAAAGTTTTAACAGAGATGACCCCCGACGATGTCATCCAGGTTCTTTTGGACAGCGGTTTGAGAGGCCGCGGCGGCGCCGGTTTCCCGACCGGACTCAAGTGGAAGCTGGCCAAGGGCAACGATGCGGACCAGAAGTATGTCTGCTGTAACGCCGACGAGGGTGACCCGGGCGCATTCATGGACCGTTCCGTACTGGAAGGTGATCCTCATGCCGTTCTGGAGGCCATGACCATCGCAGGCTACGCCATCGGTGCTTCCCAGGGCTACATCTACGTTCGTGCAGAGTACCCGATCGCCGTACAGCGTTTAAAGATCGCAATCGAGCAGGCCAGAGAGATGGAACTCTTAGGCGACGACATCTTCGGTTCCGGCTTCTCCTTCAACATCGATTTAAGACTGGGCGCCGGCGCATTCGTCTGCGGTGAGGAGACAGCCCTCATGGTTTCCATCGAAGGAAATCGTGGAGAACCGCGTCCCCGTCCTCCGTTCCCGGCACAGAAAGGGTTGTTTGGCAAGCCAACCATTTTAAATAACGTTGAGACATGGGCCAATATCCCGCAGATCATCTTAAACGGACCGGAATGGTTCGCTTCCATGGGTACTGAGAAGTCTAAGGGAACCAAGGTATTCGCTCTCGGCGGAAAGATCCACAATACCGGACTTGTTGAGGTTCCGATGGGAACCACTCTGCGTGAGATCATCGAGGAAATCGGCGGCGGTATCCCCAATGGCAAGAAGTTTAAAGCAGCTCAGACCGGCGGACCATCCGGCGGATGTATCCCGGCAGAGCATTTTGATATTCCGATCGACTACGACAATCTGGTTGCCATCGGCTCCATGATGGGTTCCGGCGGTCTGATCGTTATGGACGAAGACGACTGTATGGTCGATATCGCAAAATTCTTCCTGGAGTTCACGGTTGAGGAATCCTGCGGTAAGTGTACTCCGTGCCGTATCGGTACCAAGCGTATGCTGGAGATCTTAGAGAAGATTACCAAAGGCCAGGCTACCATGGCTGACTTAGACAAGCTGGAAGAATTATGCTACTACATAAAGGCCAACTCGGCCTGTGCACTTGGGCAGACAGCACCGAACCCGGTACTTTCCACATTACAGTACTTCCGCGATGAATACGTAGCCCATATTGTAGATAAGACCTGTCCTGCAGGCGTATGTAAGGCACTCCTTAACTTCTACATTGATCCTGAGAAGTGTAAAGGCTGTACGCTCTGTGCAAGGAACTGTCCTGCCAATGCAATCACCGGAACCGTCAAGAATCCGCACGTTATCGATGGCGAGAAGTGTCTCAAGTGCGGCGCTTGTATGGAGAAGTGTAAGTTTGGCGCTATCTACAAGAAATAATGGAGGGAGAACGTATCATGGAGAATATTACAATTAAAATCAACGGCATGGAAGTCAGTGCTCCAGAAGGTTCCACCATACTGGAAGCAGCCAGACTCGCCCATGTTGAGATTCCGACTTTATGTTATTTAAAAGATATTAATGAAATTGCCGCCTGCCGTATGTGTACGGTTAAGATTAACGGCGGCAAGCTGGCTGCGGCCTGTGTTTACCCGATCAATCCGGGCCTTGAAGTATGGACCAACACACCGGACCTGGTTGATTACAGAAAGAAAACGCTCCAGCTGATTTTGTCCAATCACAACCGCTCCTGTTTATCCTGTGTCCGCAGCGGAAACTGCGAACTGCAGACCTTATGTAAGGAACTGGGCGTGGAAGACAGTGATTACTACGATGGCGAAAAAACTCCATCCTGTATCGACGAGAGCGCGGCTCATATGGTCCGCGACAACAGCAAGTGTATCCTCTGCCGCCGCTGCTCCGCTACCTGTGAAAAGGTACAGGGAATCGGCGTCATCGGCGCCAATGAGCGTGGATTCGCCACCTTCATCGGTTCTGCATTCGAGATGGGCTTAGGCGACACCAGCTGTGTATCCTGCGGCCAGTGTATCGCCGTCTGTCCGACAGGCGCTCTCTATGAGAAGTCCTGCATCGATGAAGTAGCCGCTGCAATTGCAGATCCTTCCAAACATGTCATCGTACAGACAGCCCCCGCTGTTCGTGCCGGACTGGGTGAAGAATTTGGCTATCCGATCGGAACCAACGTAGAAGGCAAGATGGCCGCTGCGTTAAGAAGAATCGGCTTTGACAAGGTGTTCGATACCAACTTCAGCGCCGACTTAACCATCATGGAAGAAGCCCATGAATTTATTGAGAGAGTGAAAAACGGCGGTACACTGCCGATGATCACCTCCTGTTCACCGGGATGGATCAAATACTGCGAGCACTATTTCCCGGATATGACCGACAACTTATCCACCTGTAAATCCCCGCAGCAGATGTTCGGCGCCATTGCCAAATCCTACTATGCAGAAAAAATGGGATTAAAACCGGAAGATATCGTATCTGTCAGCGTTATGCCGTGTACCGCGAAGAAATTCGAGATCGGCAGAGACAATCAGGACGCCAATGGCTGCCCGGATGTGGATTACTCCATGACAACGAGAGAGCTTGCCAGAATGATCAAGAAATACGGCATCCGGTTCAATGAACTTCCTGATGAGGAGTTCGACGCTCCGTTAGGCCTTGGTACCGGTGCAGCCGTGATCTTCGGAGCAACAGGCGGCGTTATGGAAGCAGCCTTAAGAACGGCTGTCGAGACTCTGACCGGAGAAGAATTAGAGAAAGTTGACTTCACCGACGTACGAGGCACCGAAGGAATCAAGGAAGCTGTCTACAATGTAGCCGGTATGGATGTCAAGGTTGCTGTCGCTTCCGGCCTCGGCAATGCAAAAGAGCTCTTAAACAGAGTAAAATCCGGTGAAGCGGACTATCACTTCATCGAAATCATGGGATGCCCGGGCGGCTGTGTAAACGGCGGCGGACAGCCTCAGCAGCCTGCTTCTGTAAGAAACTTTACCGATATCAGAGCAGAGCGTGCAAAAGCACTTTACAATCTGGATGCCGCAATGCCGCTTAGAAAATCTCATGAAAATCCGGCGATCAAAACACTTTATACCGATTATCTTGGTAAGCCCGGCAGCCATAAGGCACATGAGCTGCTCCATACCACCTACGTAAAGAGAAGCATCAATTAATAAATTTACCCTCAAGGGATTGCCTGTGCAATCCCTTGTTTTTTCATACACTAATATACTTAAGGAACCCCTCACCTAATTCATACACAAGCCGTATTAACCTTAAACCTCGTTCTTTTTCCTGGATTTTAATTTGATTTTTAATTTATTGAGCATAAAAAATTAGCCATTTTTTGTTATAATAGTGCACATTAAATCGATCTATGTTATAATATACATAAATATTTTTTAACAATTTTTACAACAGGAAGGACGATAAAATGAAAATCAAATGGAAAATAACTCTTGCTTTAGACCTGCTGCTTCTGGTAATCATGGTATTCTCATGCCTCTTAATCAAAGTAAAAATAACAGATTTGGTCAATAGTAATACCGCCGAAGAACTTAAGAATTATTCCTCAATGGGGTTATCCTTACTTAATGCCAAATATCCGGGGGATTGGAGCCTTGATGGGGATACTCTTTCCAAGGGTGGAACTGCCCTTAATGATAATTTTGAGGTAGTCGATGAACTATCTGCCGACACCGGAATTCTTGCCACCCTCTTCGCTGGAGATACTCGTATTTCCACTACGGTAAAGGACGATAACGGCGACCGTAAAACCGGGACACAGGCCTCCGAGGAGGTACAGGATATTGTTTTGAAAAACGGGGGAATTTATAAAGGGGATACGGTTGTAAATGAAAAAAGCGCAACTACTTATTATGTTCCTCTTCTTGCTAAGGATGGCACCGTTGTCGGTATGTGGTTCGTGGGTAAATATACGGATGCCGTTCATGACCAAATCAACCAAGCCATGCTTACTACCGTTATTTTCTTATTTATATTTTTCCTGATCGGTACCGTAGTTTCCTATTTTCTCGGAAAATATACTGCCAAGGCCTATGGGGTTGTCAAGGATAATCTGGAACGTCTTGAGACAGGTGATTTCAATGTTGAGTTCCATATAAAAAGCTTCCGACGCAAGGATGAGGTAGGAGACATTATTCGCTCCTTCCACAACATGCAGGATAAAATTAAGAACATCATAATCTCTATCAAGTCTTCCACCGGAGTAATCAACGATTCATCCCTTATCCTGGCAGAAGGAGCCGATTATGTATACCAGGACGTCGAGAACATATCTGCCACCACGCAGGAATTATCCGCCGGAATGGAGGAAATGGCCGCGTCTACCGAGGAGATGAATGCTTCTTCCGTATCAATTGAGGAGGAAATCTCCCATGTGACCAATAAAGCAACAAATGGACAGGAAATGGCTACTGAAATCAAGAAAAGGGCAGAGCAGCTAAAGGCCATTGCTTTAGAATCACAAAAGAATGCCTCTGAAATCTATGACAATGCAAACAAAAAGCTGAGAGGGTCCATCGAGAAAGCTTCCGCCATTAATGAAATCAAGGCTCTGTCAAAAACCATCCTCGATATTACGGCACAGACTAATTTGCTTGCATTGAATGCTTCTATCGAATCTGCACGTGCCGGAGAAGCAGGAAAGGGCTTTGCCGTTGTAGCCAGTGAGATCGCCAATCTGGCACATAACTCCAAGAAAGCCGTATCCCAAATTGAGGAGATAACCAATGACATCTCCCTGGCTGTGGAAGAGATCGTTGCAGACTCCCGCTTATTATTAGATTTTATGGATACCAAGGTAATTAAAGATTATGGTTTCCTTGTGCAAACCGGAGAACAGTACAACGAGGATGCCAATACGGTTGAACAGATGGTCACGGAAATCAAGACCTCGGCCGCTCAGCTTAATGAATCCATCGGTTATATCCGCCGGGCTGTTGAAGAAGTCACTCTGGCCTCCCAGGAGGGCGCCAAGGGTTCCTCTGAAATCGCCGATAAATCCACCTCCATCTTCCATAAAACCAATGAAGTTCTGGAACAGGCGAATAAGAATAAGGAAGTCGCAGCAGCGCTAAATGAGCTTGTGAAGTTCTTCCGGCTTGGTTGATGACTGTATTATGGTTGTGCCAAAGCAGCAGTCCATATTCGCTGTTTGATATGTCTTAACTTTATAAGACTTGATTCTTACATATGCCATAAGAGCCCGGTACTGTATTCACAGCTCCGGGCTCTTATTATCTTCATTATCTACTTTGAAACAATTTGAAAGCTGATTGATCTGGTTCCTTTATAATTACCTGTTCCGTAAATAGTAATGGTTGCCTTTCCTTTTTTTACATTGTTCTTATATGTTAGGGTATAATCCCGGCCTTCTTTTAGAATACGGCTTCCATCCTTAACTATAACAGAGGGTTTAAGCGCCTTTCCCGTATAAGCCTTGTCAGAGACTTTTGAAACCTTTACGTTTTTTAAAGTTTTTGGACTAATAACAAAGCTTGATTTCAATTCACCAAAATAATTTCCTATCCCTGTGATTATGACGGAAGCTGTTCCGGCATTTTTATTATTCTTATAGCTCACTGTATAATCTGTTCCCTTGATTAATTTAACGGAACCATTTTTTATTGTTACCGATGGTTTCTTTTCCTTGCCATCATAGGCTGCGGACTCAAAGGATAATACCGACTTAAAGCCGGTAATACTTTTCTTAACTATTTCAAGACAAACCACTTCACTTACTGCTTCTGAATAATCTCCGAAAGCCTCAACTTTAGCAGTCACATAGTAGGTACCAACATTCGTTGGCGCTCCGTCTAATTTCATTGTACATAATTCATCACTGTAATAGGAATAAATCACTTCTCCTGTTGATCCTTCTACTTCTGCCGGTTCTACTATAACAGGTTTTCCTGTAAACAGCACTGTTTTTCCCTGAATAGAAATTGCAGAAGAATACTTATCCATTACATTAATCTTGCATCTGGCATATTCACCACTTGAATCTGTGGCCCTGACGGTAATGACGCAGGTACCCTCACTGACAGCAGTAACTGTTCCGTCAGCTGATATCGATACTACATCCGGATTGCTGGATTCGTACCACACCGTATTATTAACTGCGGTCGCCGGATATACTACCGTGCCCAGGCTGTACTGGGTTCCCGTGATCAGATTGACCGAAGTATCCCGAAAGGTAATACCCAATACCTTATCACTGGTATTTGATACATCCACATATCTAACATTTTCCCGATTTGCCAATTTGGAAATTGCATTGTCCGTTCCATATCCATATATCGTCAATTCATAGCAACCGCTAAACATATTATCCGAAAAATAGGTTTGGTTGTATAATCTTGATGCAGGTCCAATATAAATCGATTTTAACTTATAGCAATCCATAAAGGTACTTGCATAGTTCTGGCTTGAAAGAGAGGCTATACTATCCGGTAAAGCTATGCTTTCCAAGGATATGCAATTATCAAAGATCCAGGCCGGTAATTCACCGATCTTACTGTCAGCTGCAAATACCACCTTTTTTAAGGACCTATTGTACCACATAATAGTGTTAAACTCTTTAGCACTGGCCGGAATATAAAGCTCTTCTATAAAGCTGCACTGATCAAAGGCGATACCTCCTTGTTCTCCAACCGTTGTAACACCGCTGGGAATAAAGTACACCCTGTCCTTTTTGCCCGCCGGATAGATCAGCAGTTTCTTGCCGTCTTTTGAAAACAGAACACCGTCCAATACAGAGAAATTTTCATTCTTTCCTGAAAGCTCAAATTCTTCCAGGGACGACCGTTGAAAGGCTGATGTGCCTATTAACGACACCCCGCTTGGCAGGATTACCTTACTTAAATATATAGAACCTGAAAATGCAAAGGAGGTGATCGTTGTAGTTGCTTTGTTTATTTTATAAGTATGATTCTTTCTTCCCAAGGGATATTGCAACAGATCATTATAATCTTTGGAATACAATACTCCCTGGTCGGATGCATAATGAGGATTTCCATCTCTTACATAAATTGCTTCCAGAGTATCCGTTTCCAATGCGGATGCACCAAGCACCCCAACACTTGCAGGAAGATCAATTTCCAGCAGACCTGCTTCATACAGCGCACACTGCCCGATGCTTTTCACGGTAGCAGGCAGCTCAAATGTAACCAAGGAGGTACAAGCTTGAAAAGCTCCCTCATTGATATTCACCAGCTTTGAGGGCAGGACAGGCTGTGCAAGAGATTTGCATCCCTTGAAGGCCCATTTCCCTATATCCGTTATATTATCTGAGAACTTCACCGTCTTTAGCTGCCGGCATTCTTTAAAAGCTCCCACATAATCCATGAGATCATTATCATATTCGCCATCCATAATAGTAAGAATTGTATCCGGCATCCTTACTTCCACTATGTTTTGGTTATTATAAAAAGCTTTATTACCGATGCGTTTGACTGTTATGCCCTTTACTGTTTGAGGAATTACAACAGTCTCACTGGAGCCAGTGTAGCCGGTTAAGATAGCCGTATCCCCATCAATTGAAAAAGTAAAGTCCCCGTCGCTTACCGCTGTATCCGCATATGTGATCGATTTATCAAATATCATCACAGCCAGAATAACAGTGCAAAACACCATCCATTTCATTATTCTTTTCATTTTTACTCCACCCCTATAATTATTTATTGTACCATAGCAATACTATTCTATCGTTTCAAGCATTTTCCGTCAACTAACATTTCCATTTTGTACCTATACTTTTCTGTCAATCAAAAAGAAGCCTGATATTCTTATCGGCTCCTTCTTAGTGAATTGATAAAGTTAATTGTACAAGGCATAAATTATATCAGTAATACCGGATATTAATCTGCTTACCCATCCGAATCAGACAGTCGGATAATTCGTCGATCAAACGCATTTTAATACTAAAGCTGATAGGGAGGTTAGGGTTTTGATGCGCCGGATTAATGGCTCTTCCGACAAAAAAGTTAATGTCTGTGGCAGTTTCAAATAACAGCTTTGCTATACTGGCAGCCGCATCCTTTTGATAGCACCATTCGATATAGCAATCATTATCCTCCAAATAGTTTTTCGCATAATTCAATACACGGTTGATCGTTATCACACCCTCCGTCACCAGATCGACGCCTTCTATTTTTGCCGTAGGCGGTACACTGCTGTTTTGATATTCCAGACTGGTTTCCAGCTCCTTTCCAAGAAAGTCGGCAGCCAGTGAGGAGGTTGTGCCTCCGCATATGATGTGCTTTCCTTCCGAGTTAAAGAAGAGGGACATCATGTTGTTAAGCTCCTCTGGCTTGGAGGGAGGGCCAATCATCAGGTTGATAAACTCTCTTTTTCTTATTTTTACGGCTGCAACTGTGGTATCATCCCCCGGTGTTCCCCCGTAAAGCTTAACACACTGCTCCAGAAGAATTGTGGCAAGTGTTTTTGAGGAAAAGGTTTTTTCATAGGCCAGCTCCAGAAATTCTATGATATTCTGTCTTTGCCAGCCAAAATTAAAGGCTTTTCCCACACCTGCATATACGGCTCCGTCACTTATTGCTACAAGAAGGTCTCCCGGAAGCAAATCTATTTTAGACTGCAGGATTGTCTTATCACCAATTTGCCTGCTGCTCATGCTGTAATCACAGTTTACCCCCTTACGCAGCAGGATAACATGGGGATTATCATATTGGATAATTTCCGCAGTTTTATTATTAATGATATGGATAATAGTAAAGGTGGAATAGGCAATTTTACGAATTTCACACACGGGGAGGGTAGAGGCCACTGTTGTAACACAATCCTCAATCGACATATGATTTGCAATCATAGTTGCAATAATTTTGGAGGTCAGGGTGGACAGGATATTCGCCTTTACCCCGCTGCCCAGTCCGTCAGCAAGTACCAGAACGGTGGAATTATCGTCCCCTTCCGCAATCTCCACATGATCGCCGCAAAGCTGCTCTCCAAATTTATTTACGCTGATGTAACCCACATCGGTACAGGGGTTATTCATAATGCATACTCTCCTTTAGCTTCGTCAGTGCAATTTTAGTCTCGGCGGTTGTTTCTCCAAGCAGGGAGGCAATTTCCTGAACTACCCGCATCTGTTTCTCAATTACCTTATCTGCAATCTGGGCCGTCTGGCGGTTCACCTTTTCCTTGTCAAGCTTTGATTTTTCTTCCGTTGTTACATCCTTCATGATGCTGATAATAATATGATAGGTTGGATCGTAAAGAACCGTTTCCTCCACGTATTTCTGATAATCCTCCAAAAAGCTTAACCGGTCCCGCACACTGCGCCTGCTGTTTAAAACCTCACAATAAACCGCAGGATTTACATACCGTACAATTGGCTCACCAATTACATTCTGATAATTCGGTATATTATAAATCTGCTTGGCGGCCCTGTTGATCTGCTGTATCTCAAATTCCTCATTCAATACAATGATACCGCTTGGCATATTACTTATGATATTATCTGAGAAATTCTCTGCCTTTTCCTTTAAAAATGGAAGGCACATGGTAAGGTCGGCTTTTCCCTGATACACCGCAATCGCCTTCTCACGGCAGGTATTATAGCCGCAGCTTCCGCAATTAAGCTCCTGTTCAGGTGATGCTTTCCCCATTTTTCGAAGGATTTCATTGATTGCTATGCTTCCGGGTATCTGTCCGTTGCTGCCAAGGCTTGCAAAATGCTTAGCCATAAGCTCTTTTCCGTAAGGCTCTACGGCAAAATCCCTCTCTCCCGCATAATGGTTAATCCGGATATAATCAGAGATCAGCATATGATGCTCCTTATCCATCGCCGGACCTCCAATGCAGCTTCCGGAACAGGCCGACATTTCGATAAAGCAATTGGAAAGCCCTCCGCTTATGATATTCTTAATCGCGCGGATACAATTGTCAATCCCGTCAACTGCAATATAATCATAGTCCTTCCTTCTCTCCTGCATGGAGCGTATGATACCGCCACAGACCGGAAAAAATCTGCTTCTTCCTATATCAGCCAGGTTGCATGCTCCGGAAGAATTTATTGTTATATTCTCTTCTCTAAGCCATCCCGCCAATTCCTCGAAGGTAAGTACACAATCAATAATCCCCGGATACTGGTCCGCTTCCTCCTTCTTGGCGATGCATGGCCCGATAAATACAACATAAGCCCCCGGATGCTCCCTGCGAAGCTTTTGTCCATGGGCCTGCATGGGAGAAACCACCTTAGCCAGATAAGGAATGGCCTCTGTATAATACTTTTGTATCAGCATATTTACCGTAGGACAGCAGGAGGATATCATGAGCTTTGTGTCACCGGCTTCCAGGATTTCTTCATAACGCTTCTTAACAAGCTCAGCCCCGATTGCTGTTTCCTCAGCCCCTGCAAAGCCAAGCCTAAGCAGAGCCTCCTTCATGGAATCAATATCCGTATCATAATTTGCAGCAAAGGAGGGTGCCATGCTTACATAAACCGGTTGGCCGGAGGCAAGCAGCTCCTTTACCTTGCCGACATCGTTTCGTATTTGCTTTGCATCCTGGGGACAGGCTACAAAGCATTCTCCGCACAGGATGCACTGCTCCTTTACTATATTGGCCTGATGATCGGCAAAACGGATTGATTTTACGGGACAGTGACGAATGCATTTATAACAGTTTTTGCAATTGGATTTTTTAAGCTGAATGTAGTGATTCATAGTTGATCTCCACGCCTTTCCATATCCTGCAGCTTATAACGCTGATCGTTTGATGTCTATAACAAATCAAAATCAAGGTACATTGACAATGGAAGTTCATTTGCCATAGGTCCCAGGCGGTCAGCGCACCCTGGCCAAAATGTAATCCCTGAAGAACTCATCAAAGTTCTCTTTGGATACACTGCATATGACCTCGTTATCTATTTTCACCGATACACCATCCGTACAACGCCCAAGGCAAAAGGCTGCCGACAGTATAATTTTATCCTCCAATCGGTGCTTTTTAATCGCCTCTTTCATTAATTCAATTACATCATAGGAGCCCTTGAGGTGACAGGAGCTTCCGACACAGATATAAATATTCATGAAATTACTCCCAACCTTCCAATTACGATGCCGCTAAAGCGGCATCTCAAATAATGAGGGGAGCCTTTTTATGATTTCGTTTTTAAAAAACTCTCCGGCCTCCTCCGGGGTAACCCGAAAGCTCTCTTCACCGACTGCAACAGACACTCCGTCATTCTGACACTTCCTCATGCAAAAGCAGGCCTTAATATCGATTTGGTCATGGAGGGAAGCCTCCTCAATAAGCTGCTGAAAGGTTTGCACCACATTATAGGCTCCGTTCAGATGACAGGAGGTTCCAATACAAATACTAATCTCAAGCATAGGAATCCTACTCCTTTCCCTTCAGATAATCCACATGCAGCAGCTCGTGTACTCTGCCCTTTAATATTCCCTGATACAAGGGTAAAATCATCGGATTTTCCTCCGAAAACTTGATACTGCACTGCTTATCGGCTGAATATAAGCCCTTTCCTCTGCTCTCTCGCGCCTTAGTCTGTGCAAAGGGCTGTCCGGCACCACTTACACAGCCTCCGGGGCAGGCCATGACCTCAATAAAGTCATAATGCTCACCTTCCCTGATTTTCTCTAACAGGTCACTTGCATTCTTAAGCCCGCTGACTACGGCAACCTTGAGCTCCCTCTCACCGTATTTCACAGTGGTTTCCTTCACTCCCTTCATGCCCCGCACTCCTTTAAGAGCAATGGACATCAGGGCTGCTTTTGATTTATCCGAAGAGAGTCTTCGAAGCACCGCTTCCGTAACACCTCCGGTCACTCCAAAGATTACTCCGGCGCCTGTAATTGTGCCATAGGGCATATCCACAGCCTCCGGCTCAAGCTCCGTAAACAGCAGACCGGATTCCTTGATCATCTGAATTAATTCCTGAGTCGTTATGACAAAATCGACATTCGGTTTTCCATCCAGCTCAAATTCCTCCCTGGCTGCCTCATATTTTTTTGCAGTACAGGGCATTACCGCTACATGCACATGACGGCGGGCGGAGGAACCGGACTGTGCCTTTACCACAGAAGCCAGCATCTCCATCGGGGAGCGGCAGGTTGATACATTGGGCAAAAGCTCCTGATAATTCTTCTCACAGTATTGAACCCAGGCCGGACAGCAGGAGGTAATGAGTGGCAGCTTCTCATTCTTTTGGATACGCTGTATGAATTCGCTGCTTTCCTCCAGTACCGTTAAGTCGGCTCCTGCACTGGTATCATAGATTTCGTCAAAGCCGATGCGGCGAAGAGCTGCCACCAGCTTGCCCATGGCATTTTCCTCAGGGTTCATTCCCATCTTCTTGCCAAGTCCCACACGAACTGCCGGCGCAACCTGTACCGTAACCTTGGTATTAGGATCATCCAGTGCTTCCCACACCTTCTGGGTATTATTTTTAACCACAATGGCTCCTGTCGGACAGACTGCCGCACATTGTCCGCAGCCGATGCAGGGCGACTGAGCGATGGGGATTTCAAAGGCCGTACTGATTGTCATCTTTGAACCCCTATGGGCAAAATCAATTGCACCCACGTTCTGTATCTCATTGCACATTCTTACGCAGTCACCGCAAAGAATGCACTTATTTGCATCACGGGTAATACAAAGAGAAGAATCATCGATCTTAGGCTCTGCTGCCGTATTCGGAAAGCGTACTCCGGTAATATTAAAATGTACCGCCAGCTCCTGAAGCTTGCATTTCCCGTTATTGCTGCAGGTGGTACAGTCCCTGCAGTGGTTGGCAAGCAAAAGCTCAAGGATGTTTCTGCGGTATTTACGCAGCCTTTCCGTATTCGTCCTTATCTTCATTCCTGCCTTCGGTATGGTGGAGCAGGCTGCATCCAATCCGCCCCATTCATTTTCCACCATGCACATACGACAGGCTCCGTAAATAGAAAGCTCGGAATGATAGCAGAAGGTGGGCATTTTTATCCCAACCTTACGGATCAGCTCCAGAAGATTCTTCTCCGCGCCAATCTTCACCGGTATTCCATCAATTGTCATAATATTTTCAATTTCCATATGTTTTCTCCCTACTATTAACTGATCGCATGGAACGGACAGACTGTTACGCAGGCTCCGCACTTGATGCACTTTGCTTCATCAATAACAAATGGTTCCTTCACCTTGCCAGAGATCGCTCCCACCGGACAGACTCTGGAGCATTTGCTGCAGCCCTTGCAAAGCGCCGGAGCAATGGAGATTTTTCTTAGCTTCTGACAGTTGCCTGTCGGGCAGTATCTATCATAAATATGTGCTTCATATTCTTTACGAAAATGCTTTATTGTGCTGACCACCGGGAAGGGAGCAGATTTGCCAAGTCCGCAGAGTGCTGTTGCCGAAATGGTATCCGCAAGCTCCAGAAGCAGCTCGATATCTCCGTCCTCGCCCTTTCCTTCTACAATACGCTCCAGTATGGCCAGCATTCGTTTGGTCCCCTCACGGCAGGGGACACACTTGCCACAGGATTCATTTTGAGTAAAGTTCATGAAAAAGCGGGCAACCTCAACCATACAGGTATTTTCGTCCATAACGACCAGACCGCCGGAGCCGATCATTGCGCCTGCCTTTTTCAGCGAATCGAAATCAAGAGGCAGATCAAGATCCTCCTTCGTAAGACACCCGCCGGAGGGTCCTCCGATTTGTACTGCCTTAAATTCCTCGCCATCGCGCATTCCGCCGCCGATATCAAAGATTACTTCTCTCAGTGTAGTACCCATGGGTACCTCGATCAGACCGGTATTTTCGATATTGCCGGTTAGGGCAAATGCCTTGGTACCCGGACTCTTCTCCGGGCCGATGCTCCTATACCAGGCCGCTCCCTGCAAAATGATAGCCGGAACATTGGCGTAGGTCTCCACATTATTCAACACAGTCGGCTTATCAAACAGACCCTGTTCCACGGTTCTTGGAGGTTTTACCCTTGGCATACCGCGTTTTCCTTCAATAGAAGCGGTAAGTGCGCTGCCCTCTCCGCAGACGAAGGCTCCGGCTCCCCGGTTGATATGAATTCGGAAGCTGAAATCTGTTCCAAGGATATGCTCCCCCAGAAGTCCGTACCGTGTTGCCTGCTCTATTGCCGTCTTAAGCCGGCTTACTGCCATCGGGTACTCCGCACGTACATAGATATATCCTTCCGAAGCTCCGCAGGCCAGCCCCGCAATCATCATACCTTCCAGCATCCTGTGGGGATCGCCCTCCATGATGCTCCGGTCCATGAAGGCTCCCGGATCACCCTCATCACCATTGCACACCACATATTTCTGGGATTCCTTCTGCCTTTTTACCTGGGACCATTTACGCCCGGCAGGAAAGCCGCCGCCCCCTCTGCCTCGCAGGTTTGACTCTGTGATATCATTTATAATGTCATCTGCCGTCATATCAAACAGTGCCTTTTCAAAGGCTGCATAGCCGCCGATGCCAAAGTATTCCTGAATAGAGGTTGCGTCAATCTGCCCGCAATGCTCCAGCACCATTCGGGTCTGCTTCTTATAGAAGGGAATATCCTCCTGTTTCCTGAATACGGTGCCATTCTTCTGATATGCCAGGCGCTCGATATTCTCACCTGCAATTATGGTTTTCTCTATAATTTCTTCACAGTCGGAGAGCTTTACCCTGGTATAAAGCCACCCCTCGGGCTCAATGCGGATTAAGGGACCCATCTCACAGAAGCCATGGCAGCCACTTTTTTTCATACCGACAGATTCCCCGTGAGGTTCCTTCTCAAGCTCCACAGTGCAGGGAATATTACACTCCTGCATCAGCTGTGTCAGCCGGTCAAATATCTCAAGCGCACCGCTGGAGACACAGCCGGTGCCGGCACAGACCAGTATTTTCTTCGTCTGCGCCGAAAGCGCCTTGGAATAGACGAAGCGTATGCGGCTCAAATCTTCTCTTGTCTTTAGCATGTCAGCTCCTCCTTCAGTTCCTTCAAAAGCTCCGAGGTTTTATCCGGGGTCATGGCCGGATATACTTTATCATTCACCGTAATTACCGGCGCAAGGCCGCAGGCTCCCAGGCAGGAAACGGTCTCAACCGTAAAGCCTAAGTCCTCTGTGGTTGCTTTCTTATCCGAAAGTCCAAGCTCACTGCGCAGACGCTCCAGTATCGGAATGGATTTTCTTACATGGCAGGCAGTTCCGTCACATACCTTAATAACGAATTTCCCCTTGGGCTGCAGGGAAAAATTCTCATAGAAGGTGGCTGTGCTGTAAATTCTAGCCTCACTGATTCCTAATTTTTTTGACAAATAGGGGAATACTTCTCCGGGCAGATAGTGATAGTGCTCCTGTATGGCCTGTAATATTGCGATGATTGCTCTCTGCTTACAGCCAAGCTCCTCCACAATGTTGTCAACAACTGTATAATCAAACATGGCTTTCCTCCCTGATATATTCATCGATTGCCGCCGCTGCATTCCTGCCTGCTCCCATGGCAAGAATAACGGTTGCCGCTCCGGTTACGGCATCTCCGCCGGCATAAATTCCCTTGCGTGAGGTGAGGCCTGTGTCTTCATCCGCAATAATTCCTCCCCATTTCTGGGTTGCCAGCCCCTTGGTGGTATCCTTAATCAGGGGATTAGGAGAAGTTCCGATGGACATAATGACGCAATCAGCCTTAACGTAGAATTCGCTGTTCTGAACAGGAATCGGCTTTTGTCTTCCCGATGCATCCGGCTCACCCAGCATCATTTCCTCACAGACTACATAATTTACCCAGCCGTCTTCTGTGTCCTTAATTTCGAGCGGATTGGTAAGGAACATAAACTCAATTCCTTCCTCCTTGGCATGCTCTACCTCCTCAAGACGGGCCGGAAGCTCCTTCTCGGTTCTTCGGTAGATTACCGTGACATCCGCCCCCAGGCGCCTTGCACACCTGGCAGCATCCATGGCGACATTGCCGCCTCCTACCACAACTACCCTGCTGCCCTTTTGAATCGGGGTTGTACCATTCTCCTGATAGGCCTTCATCAGATTAATTCTTGTTAAAAATTCATTGGCGGAATATACGCCCTTTAAATTCTCTCCCTTAATATTCATGAATTTGGGAAGCCCCGCTCCTGAACCGATAAACACCGATTCATAGCCGTATTCTTCAAAAAGCTCGTCAATGGAAATGGTTTTTCCGACTACCACATTGGTCTTGATCTCCACCCCAAGCTCCTTTAAGCCCTCAATTTCCTTTTGAACGATTGCCTTGGGAAGACGAAATTCCGGGATTCCGTACACCAGTACACCACCGGCCAGATGCAGAGCCTCATAGACTGTAACCTGATAGCCTTTCTTTGCCAGGTCGCTGGCACAGGCAAGACCGGAGGGTCCGGAGCCTACCACGGCTACCTTATGCCCGTTTGATATAGGCTTGTTTATCTTTTCTTTGATGTTTGCATTATGGTAATCGGCCACAAAGCGCTCCAGCCTGCCGATTGCCACCGGCTCACCTTTAATGCCCCGGACACATTTTGACTCGCACTGGCTTTCCTGTGGACATACCCGGCCGCAAACCGCCGGCAATGAGCTGGCGTGGGTTATCACCTGATAGGCCGCTTCAAAATCACCGTCAGCCACCTCCTGTATAAAGGCAGGGATATCAATCTGTACCGGACATCCGGTAACACATAATTTATTCTTGCAGTTTAAACATCTTTTTGCTTCATCAATTGCCTGCTCCCTGGAATAGCCAAACGTAACCTCGAGAAAATTTTTGCTTCGGAATTCCGGGTCTTGAGCATGCATTTCATTCTTAACCAAGGACATATTTGCTGCCATAATTGACCTCCGTTCTGCCTTGATACAGCTTGCAAACCTCTTCATGTGCTTTCTTCTCGAAGGGTTTGTACATTGCTGAACGGGCAATTGCCTCATCAAAATCAATCTCATGTGCATCAAATTCCGGCCCGTCCACACAGGCAAATTTGGTTTGCCCGCCTACTGTCAACCGGCAGCCACCGCACATTCCTGTTCCGTCAATCATAATCGGATTCATGCTTGCAATTGTTTTAATTCCATATTCTTTGGTCAGCCTGCTGACAAACTTCATCATAATTAACGGACCAATGGTTATTACCTCATCGTAGCTTTCTCCACTTTCAATCAACTGCTTTAAGGCATCCGTCACCAGACCCTTCCTGCCGCAGCTTCCGTCATCAGACATCAGCACCAGCTTACTGCTGTTGGTTTTAAACTCCTCGTGAAGTATAACCAGGTCTTTATTTCGAAAGCCGATGATTGCATGAACCTCGGCCCCCTGTTCGTGAAATTTCTTTACAACCGGATAAGCAATCGCACAGCCCACACCGCCGCCTACCACGGCAACCTTCTTCTTACCCTCTGTTTCGGTAGGACGGCCAAGGGGTCCCACAAAATCATGCAGACTATCCCCCTCCTTCATATGATCAAGTATCTGGGTGGTCGCTCCGACAATCTGAAAGATGATGGTTACCGTACCCTTATCACGGTTATAATCCGCTATTGTGAGGGGAATTCTCTCCCCCTTCTCATCGGTTCTTAGAATAATAAACTGGCCCGGCTGGGCTTTCCTCGCCACCAGGGGCGCATCTATTTCCATTAAAGTCACAGTGGAATTCAGTGATTTTTTTGTAATAATCTGATACATAACTTACCTCCATTTACCGGATAAAAAATAAAGGCCGCCGTACTCCTGTTTCTTTCCTTTCTTAAGTCTGCTGCAGGGACCCTGTTAATTTGATTAACCGGTCTTTTAATACCTATGCAGCAACCCGGATCAGAAATCCCCTGGTACGACAGCCCCCCTATATTTCAAATCTATAACGTTTTTACGTGTTGGCGACACAATTTAAAAGGTTATGGATTAGAAATCAACTTCTGTATCGTAATAGCAGCAATATAATAATTTCTCCATTACCTGGGGAGTAATGGCTCTCGGGTTGGAGCCTGTACATGCATCACCGACTGCCAGCTCCGCTACCTTAGGCAGCTTGTCTAAAAACTCTTTCTCGTTTATAATCCCGCCCTCATAATCCTTAATGCAGGAAGGAATGTCGAGTTCCTTATTGAGTCCATTCACATGTTCTATCAAAGCTTTGGCGCTTGGCTCAAGTCCAAGGAAGGCCGCAATCTCGGCATATCTTTTTGCTGCTGTTACATCCTTTGCATTATATTTAATTACCTTTGGAAGGTACATTGCATTGGCACAGCCATGAACGATATGACCGCCGCTGTAGGCTGCTCCGGTTTTATGTGCCATAGAATGAACAATACCTAATAAGGCATTGGAGAAGGCCATTCCTGCAAGACATTGGGCGTTATGCATTTTCGCACGAGCTTCCATATCTCCCTGGTAGGAATTGACCAGATTTTCACTGACCATCTTGATTGCATGAAGCGCAAGGGGATCGGTGTAATCGCAGTTAAGTGTGGATACATACGCTTCAATTGCATGGGTCAGCGCATCCATTCCGGTATGGGCAGTAAGCTTCTTCGGCATGGTTTCCGCCAGCTCTGGGTCTACAATCGCTACATCCGGTGTTATGTTAAAATCGGCCAGGGGATATTTAATCCCTTTTTCATAATCGGTAATTACTGAAAATGCAGTGACCTCTGTTGCCGTACCGGAAGTGGAGGGGATGGCACAGAATTTTGCCTTTGTACGCAGAGTTGGGAAATTGAAGGGAATGCAAAGCTCTTCAAAGGTTACGTCCGGATATTCATAGAAAGCCCACATCGCCTTTGCTGCATCGATGGGTGAGCCTCCGCCGATTGATACGATCCAGTCCGGTTCAAACTCACGCATCGCGGCAGCGCCCTTCATTACTGTTTCTACGGAAGGGTCCGGCTCTACTCCTTCAAACAGCTTAACCTCCATTCCGGCCTCCTTTAAATAAGCTTCTACCTTATCCAGAAAACCGAAGCGTTTCATGCTTCCGCCACCGACAACCACAATTGCTTTCTTTCCTTTTAATGTTTTTAATGCATCCAGTGAGCCCTTTCCATGATAAAGATCTCTCGGTACTGTAAATCTTGCCATGATGAATTCCTCCTTATATACCAATCATAAACTCAAGTTATTTTTACGTAGGTTCTCTTTGATTGTTTATATTTTAACAATCTATTTGTAAAAGCGGAAATGTAAATTTGTTTTATCGATATTCCATTATCGATATGTCAATTTTCCGGTAACGTTTCCTTAGATTTGTCAGGCAAGCTGCAGAAAAGAAAATTTTAGATTATCCCCTGTAAAATACAAGCAATACAGCGATTGTAGCCCGGAGACATCAATGCCGACCAGGCGTGATATTTGGCCGCCTCTGCAGCACCTTTCCGTCAGACACAATTTTCAGTGATTTTTAGAAATCAGGTCATATTCAGAATCGAATATCGATATTCCATTATCGATATGACAGCCGGATAAAAAATGCAAAAATGCCGCATACCATAATATTACAATCAGTATACGGCCAGTAAAATATTCTTTATTTATATTCCTTAAAGGACACGTCGTTTTTTGCCTCGGACAGCTTGTCTATGAATCTGCGGTCCAGCTCGGTTAGCTTGTAGTCCTTCAGATAGATGAAAACATCCTTATAATGATGCCCCGGTGCCTTACATTTGCGCTGGATCAGATTATACCTGGTAAGCCATTTTTCCGGAATCGGTGAAACCCACATATAGGTCGTAGGTATCGTTGAAAGCATATCATATTGACTGCAGCGCTCATAGATATAAATATGCTTTGAAGCGTTTTCCGCCTTGTTTGCCTTCAGGTTATTGCCCTGCATCAGATATGGAATAATCGTATCGCCATGCTCAATTTCCGTATATTCCTTAAGCTCCTTATATTCCACCTTATCCCGGCTCGCCAAAGGATGCTCCACCGACATCAGCGCAAGATGGTCAAATTCCCAGAGCGGCTCAAAGCGCAGCTGTTTCTCGTTCAGATAATCATAAAAGTAATTCTCATATTCTGTCTGATACCGGATTATTCCCATGTTGAAAGGACCGTCAATAATGTTATTAATAACTTGAAAGGAGTTTGTCTCATGCACATTGACCATGATCTCCTTCTCATGGTCGAAGTCGGCTACAAACCGCGTGATGGCATCGGCAATATAGCTTCCTCTTGGAATGGTTATATTAAAGCTCTGAGTATTGGTTTTTGCTTCATCGGACAATGCTTCCATTTTCTCTACCTGGTGCAGTATGTTTCTGGCATAGGTGAGAAATTCCATTCCCTTCTGCGTCGGGGTAACCCCCTTTGGGGTCCGTTCAAAGATGGTATACCCCAATGAATCCTCCAATTCCTTGATGGCCTTGCTTAGATTCGGCTGTCCCATATATAGATTTTCAGCCGCCTGTGTAATTGAGCAGGTTCTTTCCACCTCTATGGCATATTTTAAATGTTGTGTATTCATTGCTATTGACCACGCCTCTCTTATAAAACTGCAAACTTTGGGCCGCAGGCACAAATTTGCGTGTGAATTGTGCTTTTCATATGACTCGCCGATTTATGCGAGACATTATTCACACTGACCTCCAGGCTTTAGACGGGCAAGGTCCCTGTAGCCCTCATTTCCTTTTTCAGATGCTTTGAAAGTATGGCAAGGGATGCCGCAAAATTTTCATCATGTACCAGAACGTGCTCCGGCACTGACAAATGAACCGGGGAAAAGTTCCATACCGCCAGTACTCCGCCTTCAATCAGCCGGTCACACATTTCCTGCGCCTGTATTCCCGGTACGGTAATAATTCCAATGTGGATTTTCATACGCCGGCATAAATTACTGATCTTGTCCGCCGGCAATATTCTTATCCCATTTATTTCAGCTTCTGTGCTTTGGTCATCGGTATCAAAGACTGCCACTACCCTTAGACCATAGTTTTGTATTCCCTCATGGGTCAGAATTGCCTGTGCCAGCGCTCCGGTTCCAATCAATACGGCCTCATCGGCATTATGATATCCCAGAAGCTCTTCCATATTATAAAGCAGTTCCGCGATGGAAAAGCCCGTTTTCGGCTTGCCACGGGAAGAGCTAACCGCCGCAAAGTCCTTTCTTACCTGGACTTCATTCAGCTTCAGCCGCTCCGCTATCTTAGGTGCTGATACGGTAGCGATATTCTCCTTTTGCAGCAGCTTAAGCTGCTGGATATAGTAGGGCATTCTTCTTAAGGTCTGAGTGGTAATGGTATTTGTATTGTGCTCTGGCATCGGTTACACCTCTGTTATCGATATTTGTATATCGATATTGTAGTACCGGTATTGTTCCATGTCAATGGTATTCCGGCTTAAATTATATTAATAGGTCACAATTTAGTCTTTCAGGGAAATTGGCAGGTTTCAGAGAAAGAAATGTTTCCATATCGGAGCCGCTTTCGCTTAATTGCATTACGTAACGGTACATAAGGCTCCAAAATACGGAGCCTAAATACCGACGAATGCAAATACTCCGAACGGGAACATTTTTCCCCCGGAACCTGTCACCTTCCCTGAAAGGCTAAACTGTAGCATCTCGAGCCCCACACAAAAGTATATGGAAAGTACACTTGACATTTTTATTTTATATGTTATATTGAATATGTAAAGTACACTTTCCATATACTATTTCTATTGAATAACATAATAATAGGAAAGGAGTCTGACCTTGAAAAACCGCCTGGAGGAAATTCGCAAACAGTACGGAATTAAGCAGGAAGAGCTGGCAGCTACCTTGGAGGTATCCCGCCAAACCATCGGTTCGCTTGAAAATGGGCGTTATAATCCTTCGATCCTGTTAGCTTTTAAAATCGCACGCTATTTTAATATGAAAATCGAAGAAATCTTTATCTATGAGGAGGACCCGGAATGAGTAAAAAGGTATCAGCAATTCTATTAATAGCAGCAGGTATTGCTCTGGCAGCTACCGGCTTGACCCTGCTCAAAATATTTCCTGCCCTTACCGACCAGGCATACCCTTATGTACTTATTGGAATCGGCAGCGGAGCCCTGGGAGGCGGTATCGCTAATTTCATAAACTATAAGATAGCTGTCAAATATCCTTCCATCGCCAGACAATCGGAAATTGAGCAGAAGGATGAACGCAATCAGGCGATTGTATACCGCTCTAAGGCCAAGGCTTATGATTGCATGGTCTTCTTATTCGGCGCGTTAATGCTGGTCTTTACCTTGATGAATTGTGATTTGCCCACACTCCTTCTTTTCATTTTTTCTTATCTGTTTACCATAGGCTACGGTATTTTCTACCGTATCAAATATCAGAGTGAAATGTAACAAGCAACTATTTCTTAATTTACTACATAGCGTAGGAAAGGGGTAATGTATGGATTTATATCTTAAGGACATAAGAAAAGGCTTTGATGGCAAAGAGGTCCTAAAGGGGGCGGGCTTTCATTTTGAAAAGGGAAAAATCTACGGTCTGCTGGGAAGGAACGGAGCGGGTAAAACCACGCTTTTTAACTGTCTGGCAGGAGAGCTTAAGATGGACAGCGGCAGCGCCGTATTAAAATCCGCAGAGGAAGAAAAGAAACTGGAGGCGGAGGACATCGGCTATGTATTTTCCAGCGCAATTTTACCGGAGTTTCTGACCGGTTATGAATTTATAAAATTCTATATTGACATCAATAAAAGCAAGGTTGATTCAAACTATACCATCAATGACTTTTTCGACCTAATGAAAATAGAGGAGGAAGACCGGCACAGGCTGATCAGGGATTATTCCCACGGTATGAAAAATAAAATACAGATGATGATGTTTTTGATCACCAAGCCTCCCGTTATTCTGCTGGATGAGCCTCTGACCTCGCTGGATGTCGTCGTCGCGCTGGAGATAAAAAAGATTTTAAGAGAAATCAGAAAGGATCATATCATTATATTTTCCACCCATATTCTTCAGCTGGCCACCGATCTCTGCGATGAAATTGTAGCTTTAAGTGAAGGGGAATTAGAGCTGCTTGACCATGAAATGCTGAAATCAAGTGATTTTGAGGAAAAGCTGGTAAAGCTTTTAAGCGAGGAGGCTTCCCATGCTTGAGACATTGAAGCAAACCATAATCATTGATTTTTCCATCCTTTTGAATTCCCTGATTTATTTTCTCAAGCGGATACCGCTTCTTAAGCTGCTATTTCGTGAGACTGGCTACGAGCACGCCGGATTATCCAGAATATTGTATGTGTTTGGGCTTATTTACAGCATGATGAAACAACTGTTTAAAAGCCTTATCCTGCTTTTATTCGGCTTTGGCCTGCCGGTCCTGCTGATGGGAACTGACATGGGGGGCTTAAACAGGGAGGCGGTCTATTGGTATTTCTTCTTTGTTTTTTATTTGCTCTTACCCCTGCCAAGCGGCAGGATATTAGAGCCGCAAAGAAGAAAATTTATATCGGTTAAATTGATGAGGATGAATGCCAGAAAATTCGTACTGGCAGATTACTTTCCTCAGTTAATCTGGCGCCAGATTGTAGAGCTTCTCCTGTTTTCTATTACTGCAGGCTTATTTCATGTCAATATTCTTCTGGCCTTATTTATGGTTATCGCCAAAAATTTCTTTGCCGTCTCTACAGAAGTAATACAAATAAAATATTACGAAAAGACCGGCAGCTTTTTGCACAATAAAGTAACAGTAATTATTCTGTTTTATGTACTTATCCTATTCCTTGGATATCTTAGCGCTGCCTTTCATTTTATTCTCATTGTCCCCGCCCCGGTAATTATTGTCCTGGGTGTATTGCTGTGGACGATCGGTACATTATCGGTAAGATATATTGTTATATACCGGAATTTCACCGCGGCCCTGAATGATGCCAACCGTCTGGATAAATTAAGTTTGGACATCAAAAGCGTCAAGGCAAATGCAGAGTTTGCCAGAGTTAAATTTAAGGACAAGGAGTTTACCAAAGAGGAGCTAAGCTACGGTAAAACGAATAAAAGAGAGGGCTTTGCCTATATCAATGATATCTTCTTTAAGCGTCACAAACGCATTTTAAGGGGACCCGTGCAAAAGCAGGCTCTGGCGGTACTGCTGCTGTTTGCCGCAGGTGTCCTTCTAATATTATTGTATCCTGATTTTCATAAGGATTATGAAACTGGAGTCCACAGGCTGTTTCCCGTATTTATCTTTGCCCTATATCTAATGTCCACCGGGCAGAAGGCTACCCGGGCCATGTTCTATAATTGCGATATCAGTCTGCTCCACTACGGCTTTTATAAAACAAAGGAAGCTGTTTTGGCGACCTTCACCATTCGCGTAAAACGGCTTATTCTGGATAACCTGCTTCCTGCCGGCCTGCTGGCGGCGGCAGTTCTCCTGCTTGGTATCCTATCCGGCGGCTCTGTCATGACCTTCCTGCCCGTTGGAATTATGATATTGATACTATCCGTCTTTTTTGTAATTCATAATATGTTCCTATATTATATTTTTCAGCCCTATACCACAGATTTGAATGTTAAAAATCCATTTTACAAGCTGTTTAGCGCCATTACCTACCTGCTCTGCTATATGAGCCTCCAATTAAAGAATATGTCCATTGCCTTTCTGGTAATTGTAGTCGCAGTAACGATCATCTACAGTATTGGAGCACTGATTACTGTGTACCGCATAGCACCCAGGACCTTTATCATAAAATAGATAAGAAATCGCTCATTTTATAAACTCACTACATTTTTTCAAAATGAAATACGCCCCTGGGGGAGGGGCGTATTTCTATGCTGGGAACAAATATATTAGGGGAAGTATATATAATTAGGGGTTATATATACCTTGAGGTAAGCAATTTTAAATATGGATTATAATAACAGTAACTATTACTGATATATATATTAATCCTTCTTGTACTATTTGTCAATAGCCATTTGAAAAATTTTTATCATAAAATACGCAGCCCTATTAAGCGCTGCGTGTTTTTGTACTTTACTATTGTAGTTTGATATTATCTTTATAATTGCTTATTACCGCATTCCTTTCCTGACCTATCCACATTCACCGTATATTTTTCCGGCTTCTGAACAGCTGATAATCAGGATTGCTTTACTATTTTTTACTGCACTCAGGACACTTTCCGTAGAAGAAAGTAATATGACCATCTACCTTCCCCCCGAATTTGGCTCCGGCTATTACATTGATATGCTCGATTGATTCCATTTCAATATCGAATACTTTTCCGCAGTCTCTGCACAGAAAATGATAATGCTGCTTTGTATTTCCATCAAAACGGTCACAGCCGTCCTGACAATTCAATTTCTGTATTTCACCCTGTTCAACAAGCAGATTCAGGTTTCGATAAACCGTTCCTAAACTAATGTTTGGATAGGTTTCACGTATATTCATGTAGACAGTATCTGCTGTCGGATGCTCTTTTGTATTCATGAGATATTCCTTAATCGCTTCTCTCTGTCTGCTATACTTATTAACCGCCATATTGACCTCCGCTAATTCGAACAAATGAATAAGATTTAATAAACATAATTCCTAGTTTATAATAATAGTAATAATTATTATTATAAACTAAACTCAATATTTGTCAAGGTCATTTTTTGGTAATTCTGCTGCTAATATCGGCATATTCCTAAGGCAATTCATGAATAAAGCATGCAAAAAGCTGCAGGAGCTCTGCCTGCTCACGAACGGACGACTAATAGGGCCTGTTTGAAAACTGCTTGTAGCGTTCAGAACGGTACAATGAGTTTTCAAACAGGCCCTAGCAGCTTAAAAGTACTATTTTCTGTTTGCCGGTTCGATATTAATGCTCTTTCCCTTAATCTTTGCCGTTTTCATTACCTGTATGACCTCGGAAGCATATTCTCTGGGCACCTCTACAAAGGTGTACTTATCATACATATCGATGGAGCCGATTAATTTACCGGGCATTCCGGTTTCACCGGCAATTGCTCCCAGAATATCACCGGGTCTTACCTTCTGGTTCTTACCCAAATTAACAAAGAGTCTGACCATACCTGCCTCTGCTCCGGTATCACCGAAATCATCTGCCGCTTTATCCTCTGTTTTAGCCGCATCTTCTCCCATAATCATCTTAAGAAATGCTGCCGCAATATCCAGGGAAGTGAAATCCTCCTCGTTTACTCTCTCCTCGATCATGTCAACCATTTTGGAAAGATCCTCATTTTGAATAATGGTTTTCACCCTATCCAGAATTTTATCCGTTTTTACTGCTGTAACATCGTTCAGAGAAGGAATCGGCTGCACCTTGATCTTGGTTTTGCAATACCTCATAATGTCTCTTAGCTTATAGGCTTCCCTGCCTACTACCAGCGTAAATGCCCTGCCTTCCCGGCCGGCACGTCCAGTACGTCCGATTCGATGTACATAATATTCGTCGTCCTGGGGAACATCATAATTAAAAACCGCTTCCACATCATCCACATCGATTCCTCTGGCTGCCACATCGGTTGCCACCAGAATTTCTGTTCTTCCGTTACGGAAGCTGTTCATGACACGATCCCTCTGCTGCTGCTTTAAATCTCCGTGAAGCCCCTCTGCAAAATAGCCTCTGCCCTGAAGAGCCGAGGTCAGCTCATCCACCTGCTTCTTTGTGTTACAGAAAATCAGGGAAAGCTTCGGATTATACATATCCAAAAGTCTGGACAGAACATCCTCCTTATTTTTCTGGTTAACCTCATAATAATACTGTTCAATCTTAGGAACGGTCAGCTCCTTTTTTACAACGCGAATCATTTCCGCATTCTTCTGGTAGATTCTAGCGATGTCCAAAATCGGTCCGGGCATGGTTGCGGAGAACAAAACCGTCTGACGTTCCTCCGGTACCTGGCTTAAGATGGTTTCAATGTCCTCACGAAAGCCCATGTTCAGCATCTCATCTGCTTCATCCAAAACCACCATCTTAATTCCGTCAAAATTCACTGTCTTTCGTCTCATGTGATCCATTACTCGTCCAGGTGTTCCTATGATGATCTGTACCCCTGATTTTAAAGAGCGGATCTGCTTTGATATCTCCTGACCTCCATATACCGGGAGTATTTTTATTCCATGCATAAATGCGCCCAGCTTTCGGATTTCCTCTGCGACCTGTATCGCAAGCTCTCTGGTCGGACACAGAACCATTGCCTGAAGACTCCTGTCCTTGGGATTGATTTTTTGCATCAGTGGTATGCCGAATGCTGCGGTTTTGCCGGTACCGGTCTGTGCCTGTCCGACTACATCCCTTCCCTCCAATATAATAGGAATTGCCTTTGCCTGAATCGGCGACATTTCCTCAAAGCCCATTTCTTCGATTGCACGGAGAATGTTCTGGTTTATTTCCAGCTCATCAAATTTTATTACTTCCATTCTAAATTCCTTTCTTTGATCTCTTCTTTCATATATTTCCCACCGTTATTTTTCACAACGTCAATTCAATCTCGTCGCCCATAAGGGCCTATCGGCTTCAACACCACATGTTCCTCTATCCTGTGCAAGCTCGCCTGCGCGATATTGCAATACATTATATTGAGTATGCTATATTTGCATATAAAAGCTACATGAATTACGCTGTTATTTCGTAAAAACAGCTCCTTGGGCCCGACCGGACCAGGAGCTGGTCAATCATAACTATTATGAAATTATGAATCAGATACTTTGCGTAGTATAACATCCCGATATATTCTTGTCAAGAATTAGTTTTCCGGCCCCTGCTGCCTGTTTTTCCCGATTTTTTATTTTCAACACTCCGCGCCGGAGTTCTCTCCTTGGCGATTTTTCCGGCCCCTGCCCTGCCAACCTGACTGCCTTGCTTTATGCTCTTCCGGTCAGAGGCTCTTTTTTGCTCCGGCTTCGTGCCTTTCTTGCCATTCTTTCCCTGGTCCTGGCGTTCCTTATCAACCCACCGCTTTTCCCCGGCAAACTGTCTGGGGCGAATCAGACAGTTCTTATCAAAACCGATCAGGTCCAGCCGGTCTGCTCTCCGTAACGCTTCCGCCACCAGCTCATAGTTCTTAGGATTGCGGTATTGGATTAAGGCTCTCTGCATCGCCTTTTCATGGGGCGATCTCGGGACATAGACCTCCTTCATTGTTCTGGGGTCCAGACCGGTATAGTACATACAGGTGGAAATCGTCGAGGGCGTCGGATAGAAATCCTGCACCTGCTCAGGCATATAGCCCAGGTCTCTTAGGTATTCTGCCAGCTTTACCGCTTCCTTTACGGTCGATCCCGGATGGGAGGATATCAGATAGGGCACGATAAACTGGTTTTTCTCAAGCTTCTCATTCATCCTCTGATAGGCAGCCTTGAATTTTTCATAAACCGCATTCTCGGGCTTCCCCATCAGCTTAAGAACGTTATCGCTGATATGCTCCGGCGCAACCTTAAGCTGCCCGCTGATATGATGCTCGCAAAGCTCCCTTAAAAAGGTCTCGTCCTTATCTGCTATCAGATAATCAAACCGGATTCCCGAACGAATAAATACCTTCTTAACGTTCGGCAGATTCCTAAGCTTCCTAAGCAAGCTTAGGTAGTCCCTGTGGTCTACCTTTAAATTCTTGCAGGGAGCTGGATAAAGGCATTGCTTATTAATGCAGGCTCCTTTACCTAACTGCTTCTCACAGGCAGTGTGTCTGAAATTGGCGGTTGGCCCTCCGACATCATGAATATAGCCCTTGAAATCCTTATCCCAGATTAATTGGTTTGCCTCTGCAAGAATAGACTCATGGCTTCTGGCCTGCAATATCCTTCCCTGGTGAAAGGTAAGCGCGCAGTAGTTGCAGCCTCCAAAGCAACCCCGGTTACTGGTCAGACTGAATTTGACCTCTTCTATGGCAGGTATACCGCCTGCTTCCTTATAAGAGGGATGATAATCCCTCATGTAGGGCAGGGAATATACCCGGTCCATCTCCGCCTGTGTCAGAGGACTTGCCGGAGGGTTTTGCACAACGTATTCGTTCTCTTTATAGGGTTCTACCAGCCGCTTGCCTAAGAAAGGATCGGTATTACAATATTGAAGATAAAAGCTTTGGGCAAATTTCGTCTTACTCTGCGTTATCTCCTGCCAGCTTGGAAGCAGGACTGAATCATAGACAGACTCCAAATTCTTTGCTTTGAATACCGTACCATTGACAAAAGTGATATCCTTTATCTCAATGCCGCTGTTTAAGGCATCTGCGATCTCCACTATGGAGTGTTCCCCCATTCCATAGGAAATAATATCTGCCTGGGAATCCAGAAGAATCGACCGCTTTACCTTGTCACTCCAATAGTCATAATGAGCAAGCCTCCTTAAGGAGGCCTCTATCCCTCCGAGAATGATCGGAATACTCTTGTAATTCCTGCGTATCAAATTGCAGTATACACTTGCCGCGTGATCGGGACGCTTTCCCATCACACCTCCAGGGGAATAGGCATCCGTCTGCCTTCTCTTCTTTGCCACAGAATAATGGTTTACCATGGAATCCATATTGCCTGCACTTACAAGGAAACCAAGCCTTGGCTCACCCAGTATGGTGATGCTGGCCTCGTCCTTCCAATCCGGCTGTGCTATAATTCCTACCTTGTAGCCATGGCTCTCCAGCACCCGGCTGATGATTGCCAAACCAAAGGAAGGATGGTCAACATATGCATCTCCGTTAATATATACGAAGTCGCATTGTTCCCATCCTCTTAATTCCATATCATATTTGCTGATAGGTAAAAATCCTTTTTGCATTCTTTATTTACTTTCTATTTACTCTGAGCCAGAGTTATTCTGCTGCCGCCGGTGTTGCTGTTGGAGCCGTGGTAGGTGTTACTTCTGTTACAACCGCATTATCAACTGCAAATTGCAACGCCTTCTTAAGCAGCATGTCATCCTTGATCTCTTCCTTGGTCGCATAGGTCAGCAACTCCTCTTCGGTATCTACACCCATATCCTCCATATAGGAATCCAGCTCATTACTATAATCTTCATCCGTAATTGTCATGCCCTCTGCCTCTGCAATTGCTCTCTCGATCAATTCCAGAGAAGAATAATTTTCCGCAAAGGACTGAACTGCACTATCAAAGTCCTCCTGGGTAGATCCCGTTGCTTCAAGGTACTCACTGATTGTAACGCCATAGGAATAATACAGCATCTGTGTCATATAGTTTGTATAATATGCGGAAAAATAATCAATCAAGGTCTGCGGATAGGAGGAAATGGTTGACGCATCCAGGATCGCAGTGATTACATTGTTGGTTTTCTGGTTGTCCATGGTGGTTTGATTTTCAGCTTCCAGCTTTTCACGCATGGCCTGCTTATAGGCATCTATGGAATCATAATCCGTATTATTCTTTACATAATCCTCTGTAAGCTCGGGAACCACATTTTGCTGTATCTTATTAATGGTTACATTAAATACAACAGCCTGTCCTGCAAGATCTGAAACTGTTCCGTCGGAGTTGGAATAGTCCTCCGGGAACGTAAGATCAAGCGCTACTTTATCTCCAACCTTTTTGCCGATCAGACCGTCCTCAAAGCCGTCAATGAACTGTCCGGAGCCAATGGTCAGATCATAGCCTGTATCTGTGCCTCCGTCAAAGGCCACTCCATCCTTAAGTCCCTCATAATCAATATTAACAATATCCCCGTCCTGAACTACATCACGGTCTGTAATCTCTTCCAGCGCCTCATTGTTCTCCAGATCGGAAGTAATTGCATCCTCTACATCTGCATCTGTTACCTCCAGCTTATCAACGGTAACCTCTACGCCTTTGTATTCTCCCAATGTAATATAGTCGCTTACCTTATATTCTTCCTTCGTGGGTATGCCCGTAACCGAAGTATCACTATTGTCAGAGCTATCCCCGCTTAAACTGCCGGCATCCTTCTTTGTACAGCCCCCTGCCAGCAATAATATGCATAATCCCATAATCAATAATACTTTCTTTTTCATTCTACTATCCTTTCCACTTCTTTGGCAAGGCACAGCTTGACCAAATTATTAACATGCTTATTTCTTTATATCATATTTTAGAAGAAAAGAAAAGTCAAAAACAATATTTCACAAATATTTCATGATATAAAAGTATTATCAATTTCATCCTGCCTTATCCGTTATATCTTTTCAAACCGGTCTACATCCATGACGAATATTGTGGCTCCTCCGACATTAACCGCCACATTCATGGAGGCATATTCCGGTACCCCGATGGAATTGGTGATAATCTGGCGCCTCGGCCCGCATTCCTTCTTTACAAGATCAATGACATGGTCTACCTTGTCCGCATCCGTTCCTATCATAAGTGTTGTATTGCCTT
The DNA here is from genome assembly GCA_023407175.1 of Bacillota bacterium. Next base: position 106,224 of record JAEYMU010000052.1, on the reverse strand, counting down.
CCCGCAGAAAGCCTCCGGTTGATGCCAGCTTAGTTACATAATAGCCGTTCTTATTCAGTGCCTCTGTCACATATCCGCTGTCCGCATTACGGACAATCACATAAATCAGCTTCATGAATTGCCACCCCCTTAAAGGTTTATCATAGTTTACAACAGTTACTCTGTGTTTATTATTATAATATAACCCCAAGGTAATGTAAAGGAATAAGAGCAAAACAGCGACATCGCTTGTATATTTATACATTATGCATTATAATTATTACACCAAGCCAGATCAGAGCTATCATCGCAGAACTTAAAATCATTAAAAAAATAGATTATCTTGGCAGGAGGGAAGTATCTTGAAGCATTTTATTTCATTATTAGACTATTCTACAGCAGATTTATACAAAATTATGGACCGGGCAGATTATCTTGCAAGGGCCTGGAGAGAGAACCGGATGCCTGACAGCCTTAAGAACAGGCAGGTCGGCCTTTGGTTTTATGGTAATGGTTTTCGAAACCGCCTGGCCTTTGAGATTGGTTTAAGATCAATGGGGGCCTCAGTCTCCTATATTCCAGGCGAATTAGGTAGGAATGAGCCTCTTGAGGATATCGCTCCATTCCTTGGCAATTGGTATTCCCTTCTGGTTATACGGGCTAAGCGGCATGAAGATTTATTATATCTGGCCGGAAGCTCCCCGATACCCGTCATTAATGCAAGAACAGATTTCGGCCATCCCTGCGAGATTATGGGCGACCTGCAATATATCCGGCAGCATCGCGGTTCTTTGGATGAGCTTAAGGTCGTATTTGTAGGCGAGGTTACCAATCTGTGCAGAAGTTGGTTTGAGGCCGCAGTCAGATTTCCCATCCATATAATACAGATTGCACCAGAAGGCTACGAGGCCGGAGATGAATTGTTGAAATCACTGAATACAGAGGCTAAGGGTTCCATCACAGTCAGTCATATGTTAGAGGAAAATATTACAGCTGCCGATTTAATTTATACCGATTGCTGGCCAAAGGCGGATAATGAAACAGACCAGGAGAACATACGGGCTTTATTTCTACCCTATCAGATTACCGGAAGCCATTTATTGCAGCTGCATTCATCCGCTCTTTTTCTTCCCTGTCCCCCGGTAACAAGAGGTCAAGAGGTCTCCCCGGATGCCATGGATTCTGAAAAGTGTATGAATTTCAAAGCAAAGGAGAACCTTTTGCATACCCAGAATGCCATTGCAGAAATGCTGCTAAGTAAAGTGTCTTGAAGCCGTTTCGTCCGGCCTTATAACAAGGGTTTTGTAATCAAAAATATGCGCCAAAATTCCGTTTCTGATCAGATAGTGCTGCCTTGCTTAGATTTATTTAAGGCAGCACCGGAACGTTATCAGCGGAATTGCAGCGCATATTTTATAGGTATATAATTCAAACAGACCCCGGGGGTTTTTATAATTTCTCAACACCAAGGGTAACTTCCTCGCCATTTAAGTTCCAGGCCTTTGTATAGCCCCTTGCTTCATCAAGGAGCAGCTCTTTGGCAAGCACCTCGGCTTTAATTTCTTCGGCATTGCGAAGAAGGATTTCCTTAATCTTGTCGTTGCCGCTCTGGAATACACGGATTTTATCCATAACCTCAAAATCAGCTTCCTTACGCATGGTCTGAATCTTACTTATAATTTCTCTTACGTAACCCTCTTCAATCAGAGCCTCGCTCAGGTTGGTGTCCAATACCACGGTTATTCCGTGGTCGGAGTCGGATACAAAGCCTTCGGTCTGGGCTGCCTCAATCAGCAGGTCCTCCTTGTCAAGTATCGCTTCCGCTCCGTCTAAATCAATCTTAAGCTGTCCGGTAGCATTGATTTCATCCATTGCAGCATTGCCATCCAGCTGAGAAAGTATGGTGCGTACCTGCCCGATCTGCTTACCAAACTTCGGTCCCAGGGTCTTTAACTGGGGCTTGAAATTATAAGAGGTGAAATCTCTGACATCGTCTGTAAATACGACCGCCTTTACATTCAGCTCCTCTGCGATAATCTCCTTATAGAAAGCGGAAAGCTCCGATTCTGCCTTTACATACATCCTGCCGATTGGCTGACGGTTCTTGATATTGGCCGCATTTCTGCAAGCCCGGCCAAGAACAACCACCTCAAGCACTTCTTCCATATCAGCCTCCAGCTGGGTATCAATCCATGCCTCGTTATAGGAAGGATAATCACAAAGATGGATGCTCTTCGGAGCATTTTTATCCAGCTTCACCACCAGATTCTGATAGATATCCTCCGTCATAAAGGGAATGAACGGGGCGGACAGCTTGGACAGTGTCACAAGTGCCGTATACAGAGTCATATAAGCGTTAATCTTATCCTGGGGCATTTCCTTAGCCCAGAAACGCTCACGGCTTCTTCTTACATACCAGTTGGAAAGCTCATCTACAAAGTCCGCCAGGCCTCTTGCCCCTTCGGTAATACGGTAGTGATCCAGATGCTCATCGGTCTGCTTCGTCAATGTGTTCAATTTGGACAGCAGCCATTTATCCATCACCGGTAGCTTATCATATTCCAGTGTGTATTTCGTGGCATCAAAATTATCAATATTTGCATAAAGTACAAAGAAAGCATAGGTATTCCACAGGGTTCCCATGAATTTTCTCTGGCCCTCGGTTACGGCGCCGTGATGGAAACGGTTTGGCAGCCAGAGGGCTGAATTAATATAGAAATACCAGCGGATTGCATCTGCACCGTGCTGCGCCAGAGCATCCATCGGATCTACTGCATTTCCCTTGGATTTGGACATCTTCTGCCCGTTTTCATCCTGGACATGTCCCAGTACAATAACATTCTTAAAAGGAGCCTTATCAAAGATCAGTGTTGAGATGGCCAGCAGGGAGTAAAACCACCCTCTGGTCTGATCCACCGCCTCGCTGATAAAGTCAGCAGGGAAATTATCTGCAAAGATTTCTTTATTCTCAAAGGGATAGTGCCACTGTGCAAAGGGCATGGAACCGGAATCATACCAGCAGTCGATTACAGGCTTTACTCTGGTCATGGTTTTACCGCATTCCGGGCATTTGATGGTGACCGCATCGATGAAGGGCCTGTGAAGCTCAATATTGTCCGGGCAATTATCGGACATGGATTTCAGCTCCTCGATGCTTCCGATGCAATGGCGGTGCCCATCCTCACATTCCCATACCGGAAGAGGGGTTCCCCAGTAGCGGTCACGGGAAAGTCCCCAGTCCTGCACATTCTTTAACCAGTCGCCGAAGCGTCCCTGGCCGATGCTCTCCGGCATCCAGTTAATGGTATTGTTATTGGCAATCAGTTGGTCTTTGACAGCCGTCATTTTAATAAACCAGGATTCTCTTGCATAGTAAATCAACGGTGTATCACAGCGCCAGCAGAAGGGATAGCTGTGTTCAAATTTCAGTATTTTGAAAAGCAGGCCTTTCTGTGCCAGCATTTTCATCACCAGTTCATCCGCCTTCTTGCAAAATACTCCTGCGAAGTCGGTTGCCTCGGGCTTGAATTCTCCCTTACCGTCAATCAGCTGGACAAAGGGCAGGTCATATATCTTTCCGATACGGTTATCATCCTCACCAAAGGCGGGCGCGATATGAACCACACCGGTACCGTCGCTCAAGGTTACATAATTATCACAGGTTACATAGTATGCCTTTTTATCCACCTTGACATAGTCGAATAACGGCTCATATTCCTTATACTCCAAATCCTTGCCGACATAGGTCTCTACGACCTCATAACCACCCTCGAGCACGCCAAGAAGTGCTTCTGCCAGGATGTAATACTCCTCACCTGCCGCTACCTGGGGTTCATGGTCATGACCATGGTCGTGTCCGCAGGAGCAGCCTGCTTCCTTCTTTAATACATTTCCTTTGGCATCTACCAATACCTTCACCTTAACATAGGTCTCAACCGGATTAACGCAGAGTGCCACGTTGGAGGGAAGTGTCCAGGGGGTTGTGGTCCAGGCCAGAATAAACTCCTTTTCTGTTCCCTTTACCTTGAATTTGGCGATTACAGACTTTTCCTTAACGTCTTTATAGCCCTGGGCAACCTCATGGCTGGACAGGGGGGTTCCGCACCTTGGACAATAGGGTACAATCTTAAAGCCCTTATAAAGAAGCCCCTTCTCCCAAATCTGCTTCAGGGACCACCATTCGGATTCAATATAATCATTATGATAGGTTACATAGGGATTGTCCATATCGGCCCAAAAGCCTACAATTCCGGAGAATTCCTCCCACATGCCCTTATACTTCCATACGCTTTCCTTACATTCCTGCAAAAATGGCTCCAGACCATACTGCTCAATCTGCTCCTTGCCGTCGATACCCAGCTTCTTCTCTACTTCAAGCTCCACCGGCAATCCATGGGTATCCCAGCCGGCCTTACGAAGAACCTTATAACCCTTCATAGTCCTGTATCTCGGAATCATGTCCTTAATAACTCTTGTTAGCACATGGCCGATGTGCGGCTTACCATTGGCTGTGGGGGGACCGTCATAAAAGGTATAGGTCTCTCCCTCCCTGCGCTCCTTAATGCTTTCCTCGAAAATACCGTTATCCTGCCAGAATTTTAAAACCTTCTTCTCTCTCTCGACAAAGTTTAAATCCGTAGACACCTTATCGTACATGTTAATCCTCCTTCAAAATATATATCCGTTTTCATAACCTATGCCAGGAGGATTTTCCTCCTTCAAAATGTATATCCGTTTCATAACCTATGCCAGGAGGATTTTCCTCCTTTAAATGAACAAAGAGTTTGCCTTGGCAAACTCTCGCGCCGAGCGCGGTCAGCAAAGCTGACATACAACCTAACGCGCGAGTGCGCATCCTGCCCGGAGGGCTTTTTACTTTATAGGGCGCAATTTCCTATAAAGTAAAAAAGCTCCCATCCGAAATAGGATGAGAGCATATGCTTTCATTAAACCACCTGTTTCACGTACTCTGCCACCTGGGCATTCATACATTATCCATATAACGGTAGATACCGGCTTAACCTACTTGGCTGGTATTTACCACGCCTTTGGGTTTTGCAACTATGGAGTGATTTTCATTCATCCGCTACTCATACCGGGCTTTCACTGTCCCCGGCTCACTGCGATTTTTGCCGAATGCCTACTCTCTCCGTCATTGTTTTTATCAATTTTTGTTTATCATAGTATATAAAATTGTGATTGTCAATAGCCAACCCGACAAAAACCTCCATTTATCTAAAGCACAAAGCACTTCTGATAACCTATATTATCGAAAGAAAATCTCTTTCGATAATCGGGATGCACGGCACAAAGAACGCGCCTTTTATCAGAAGTTTAAAAGCAACTTCTGATAACCTATATTATCTTCATAAAATAGCAGATCAGATACAGCAGAAATAAATGAACCGGATAGAAAAGGTAAAATACATATTTCAGGTTCAGCCCGCGTTTTCCGTTATAGAAGCGGATCAAAATCAGATCAAAAAATGCCGTGATTTCACCCAGGGACATAATGGTGAGGGTAATACAGCCCCCAAGCATTTCCTTCCAGTGATTCCTGCGAAACCTGTACATGATTGCAATTGTAAGTATCCCAAAGCCGGAATAATCTGTCTTTAATACCTGTGCCAGTAAAAAACCGGCAACAAATATCGCCAAATCCCCATATCTGATACAAGCCTTCCTAAGTGAGCCGGTCCTCCTCATAACATACCAGATACACAGGGCGATTAAGCTGCAATTTACACCCAGTATAATCAGCACAGGCCCATTCATCGCGATTACCGCTTCGCTGCCTTCTCCCTGCAGAATTTCATTCATTAATCCTGTCATCCCATAAATGCAGTAGGCACCCATGAGGCCGGCTCCCACAGCACCGGCTCCCGTCAAAGCCGGAAACCATTTGCTATCCTCAGGTATTTCCTGCACTGTCTCAAAACCAATCAATACAAGCAAACCGATCAGTAATGTAAAGAATACATTCTGATAACCCCAGTAAAAGGGTGTTGAATAGAATGCCAGGTCAAAGGGTATTTCCGATATAAGTGCAAAAACTGCAAGCCTGGAGGCATACTTCCATTTATTACGGGTATGTAGTAAGCCTTCCACTAATAAAAAACAAAAAATCGGAAAGGCAAGTCTTCCAATCAGCCTCATAAACTGATCCATAAGAAGCAGTCCGCCGTAATCGTTATAAAACTGCTGGTAGGCCTGGGACGTCGCATCCAGCTCATTGATTCCTTTTTTAATCAGCATATGATCCAATACGGTTGCCGCCGTATGATCGATCAGCATTGTAAAAATAGCCACCAGCTTCAGGGTACTTCCGCTGATCCCGGCCTCTTTTTGCCTTTCAGGCATTTCCATTGGCATTGTATTATCCCCTTTCAATCTTTAATTCCGGCAAATATTCAAAGTACAGCTCCTTTTCCACATATTCCTTCGCAGGCATTGCCGTCTGGTTATATGCAATACAAAGCTTTGCGTAAGCAGCTTCAAAGGAAATATTTTGCAGGGGCTGGGCACCATAATCAAGAAGCTCCCGGCTGGATTTATATAAATCGCTGTCAAGACTTTTGAAGGAGATCAGATAAGTATCAATTCCTTCCATACTGCACCGCTTTATAAATTCTGTTAATGAATAATCCGAATAACCGGTACAGCCGGTGGCTGAATGGTATAAGCTGTGCAGTACTGCCTTCGGCTTATTCTTAAGGTCATAAAATTCATAATTAAGCCCCGGATAGGAGCGGATTGCCAATATCTGATTAGTAAAGGCAATCTTATCAAACAGCGGTACCCGCTTTTCCAAAAGCTTTTTTCCTGTCGGATTAAGCTTGCCTTTCTTAGCCTTCAGAGTGCCGTTTTTTATTTCACCGAAATGCTTACCTCCAAAGCTTGCATATTGGTCGGTATAGGAATCCGCCTCCATAATTCTCGAAGCAAGATATACGATATTCTTTCCCTTATTATTCTGATATATTGCAAAAACACCCGGAACCGGCGAATTACTGATAAAATCCACGCAGCTGCAAAAATTATCCATTCCATTGCTTTCCTTATATTCCAACGCATAATTGCTCGCCGTCAGCAAAATCGGTATCCTGGTATGACACATCAAAAAACCTATCGCTGCACAGGTATAGGAGAGGGTATCCGAACCATGTGTTATTATAACCCCGTCATAGGCCTCCAGATTTTCCTGTCTTAATGCGTCATACAGCAGCTGCCAGTGCACTGGCGTGGCATTTTCGCTTAGAATATTGATCGGCTGGATGGTTTCAAATTCCACCTCGTATTCATATTTATCCTGAAAGGCCTTGACCAGATAATAGCCGGCCGCCTCATCAACATCAATCGTCGCATTTTGCATTCTGCTTCCTATCGTTCCGCCTGTAAATACCACCAGTATCCGCTTCATATTATACCATACCTCTCCTTTGAATTTCTCCTGCTGCCAAGCTATAATTCAAAGTTATTTTTTGATCTGTTTTAAATGTACTTTATCACGATTAAAGCATTCTGAAAAGAATTTTTTATTTCTATAAAAGACATTATACACTGTTCGTATAAAACTATTCCGTAATATTCATCCAGCGCCAATTTTTAAGATTATATAAATAAAGTAAGATATTTTTAAGAATAAGTCAGCTCTGAAAGCTTGACTTATCCTTCATTCTGGTATATGGTTTGTTATTATGAAACTGTACAGAAGCGGAGGTAACCATGGGTAAACAGAATTTAACCTTATTGACTGATTTTTATGAGCTGACCATGATGCAGGGATATTATAACAATAACAATAACGAAACCGTTATTTTTGATGTTTTTTACCGGGAAAACCCTTCCGGCAGCGGTTATGCCATCTGTGCGGGATTAGAACAGGTGATTGAATATATTAAGGAACTTAAGTTTTCGGAGGATGATGTGGAATATCTTCGTTCACAGAAAATTTTTAATGAAGGCTTTTTATCCTATTTAAAAAACTTTCATTTTACCGGAGATATCTATGCCATACCGGAGGGTACCGTGGTATTTCCCATGGAGCCTCTGATGAAGGTAATTGCTCCTATCATGGAGGCCCAGCTGGTTGAAACCGCCCTGTTAAATATTATTAACCACCAAAGTCTGATTGCCACAAAGGCCTCCCGCGTGGTTTATGCTGCCGGCGGCCAGCCGGTTATGGAATTTGGACTTCGCAGAGCGCAGGGACCGGACGCAGGAACTCTGGGAGCCAGGGCTGCTGTCATCGGTGGCTGTATCGGTACCAGCAATGTGCTCTCCGCAAAGCTGTTTGACCTTCCGGCATTGGGAACCCATGCCCACAGTTGGATTATGAGCTTTGACGACGAGCTCTCCGCCTTCCGCAAATATGCGGAGCTTTATCCTCAAAACACCACTTTACTGGTTGACACCTATGACACGCTGCGCTGCGGAGTACCCAATGCCATCAAGGTGTTTGAGGATCTTCGGGCCCACAATAAGATGCCTTTAAAATATGGTATCCGTTTAGACAGCGGCGACCTTGCCTACCTGTCAAAGAAGGCAAGAAAGATGTTGGACGGGGCAGGCTTTACCGATGCTTCCATCACCGCCTCCAGCGATCTGGACGAATACCTGATTGACTCCTTAAAGACCCAGGGTGCCAAAATCGATTCCTGGGGCGTAGGAACAAAGCTGATTACCTCAAGGGACTGTCCTTCCTTCGGCGGTGTCTATAAGTTATCTGCCATACTGCGGGACGGACAATTTATTCCCAAGATCAAGCTATCCGAAAACCAGTGGAAAATCACAAATCCGGGGAATAAGAAAATTTACCGCATTTACGAAAAGGAAAGCGGAAAGCTGAAGGCCGACCTGATCACCCTGGCAGACGAGGTATTCACCTCCGACCAGCCCCTGCTTTTATTTGATCCTCTGGCGACCTGGAAGAGGACCCGCCTGGAACCGGACACCTATACCTTAAGGGAACTTCTGGTACCGATATTTCTTTCCGGTAAATGTGTCTATACCTCACCCTCGGTTATGGAAATCAGGAATTATTGCCTGGGAGAGCAGGAGACTCTCTGGGATGAGGTCAGACGTTTGATTAATCCCCATATTGTATATGTTGATCTGTCCGTTAAGCTGTACCGCATGAAGACAGAGCTCCTGGACAGCCTCACCCCGCAATAAATAATGAATTTTATATATAATTTTAATAAAATTTGTCAGTTAAATATTTTATGTAAATATGTTATACTGTACGGGATAAGTCGCAGGTACTTATCCCTTTATGACGCACTTCACACCATGCCTTTGCCAAACACGAAAGGGGTTATCTGATTGAATCGATTAAAAAGCTTGATCAGATTGATCATAAACAATAGAAAAGCTCAAATTATTACCATTAGTTCAGCCGCAGCCATTCTTCTCATTCTATGTATCATCGGTGTTGTTGTGGCCCAGGGAAAGGAGCATGAAAGTTCTCCGGCAAATTCTCCCGACGTCATCTCAGATTCGGACAGTGACTTTGCATATGTCTCACCGACATTGGAGGAGCAGATTACCTCTACTCCCGTTCCGGAACCGGTGATTGACGAGGAGGTCACCTCCTTCGTACCCGCCACGGAAATGGATCTGGACCCTACCAGCATCACTGTCTTTGTTAATAAGGAATTTGCCCTGCCCAAGGACTACAAGCCGGATGATTTGGTTACACCAAATATCCGCTTTGACATATTAACCTACGATGAACGTACTTTGCTTCGTTCGGAGGCTGCAAAGGCTATTGAACGGTTATTTGCTGCTGCCGAAAAGGAGGGCCTGTATCTGTACGGGGTCTCCGGATACCGTTCCTTTGCACGCCAGTGGAAAATTTTCACCAACAACATCGCTACTCAAGGAAAGGCCCATACCCTGCAGTACTCGGCGGTGCCCGGAACGAGTGAGCATCAGACCGGTCTTTCTATGGATGTATCCGCCAAATCCATACACTATAAATTAGATGAGGAATTTGCCGATACACCGGAAGGAAAATGGCTTGCGGAGAATGCATATAAATACGGATTTACCATAAGATATCCTAAGGATAAAGTGGATATTACAGGTTATGCCTATGAGCCCTGGCATATCCGCTATGTCGGCAGGGGATTATCCTATTACCTGCATGACCATGAGCTTACTCTGGAAGAATATTATAACTATACACCCGATCCAAATTTTGATTTCGAGGCACAATACGCAGATATTATCAACTATGTTCCTCCGACTCTGACTCCCTCGGTTACTCCGACTAACATACCTGTGACCGGAGAAGCGGTGGAGCCAACTGTGACGGACACACCGCCTGACGATAATGAAAATACAGGCGGCGGAGAGGATACGGAGGAGCCCGGTACTGACTTAAGTGCTACACCGGTACCTTCACCCACGATGCCTCCCACTGTAACCGGTGCCCCCTCGGAGGGAGGTACGGACACAACCGGAGAGGATACGGAGGATGGCCCCGGTACAACGGGCGGAGCCCTGGACATCCTGTATGAATAGACCTGATATTTCATAAAATTAAAAAGCGGCATTATAAAGACGGATATGTTATAATGAAGTGTATACTAAAATCATAGGAGGATTTCTATGCGACTGATTCCTACAATTATATTTTTAATAGCCTTCTTTATTATCAGCATTCCCTTATATCTGATTGAACTGCTGATCGGAAGGTTCAGCCGCCATACCATGGTAGCAAGCTCGCAAAAAATCGTAGTTGGTGCCTTTCATGTTATATTATTTATCTGCGGTGTAAAACGCACCGTCATAGGACAGGAAAATGTACCGAAGAATGAGGCTGTCCTGTATATCTCCAATCACAGGAGCTATTTTGATATACCGGTTGCCTATTCCACAGTTCCTACCCTTACGGGCTTTATGGCGAAGAAGGAAATTGCACGTATTCCATTTTTAAGCTGGTGGATGCGTTTTCTGCAATGCCTTTTCCTGGACCGGGAGGACATCAAGCAGGGCCTGAAAACTGTGCTGAAGGGAATTGACCTGGTGAAGGCAGGCTACAGCGTTTTTATCTCCCCTGAGGGCACCAGAAGCCAGGGGTCAGAGATGAAGCCATTTAAGGAGGGCAGCTTTAAGATTGCCGAGAAGACCGGCTGTGCCATTATTCCCGTTTCCATCAATAACACAGATGAAATTCTTGAAAATCATATGCCCTGGGTCCATAAAACCCATGTTGTTATCGAATACGGAAAGCCTATCTATCCGAAGGAGCTTACGAAGGAACAGCAGAAATTCCTTGGCTCCCATGTTCAGGATATTATTCGTCAGACTCTGCTTCGCAATGCAGAATTGATTAAGAAGAAATAAGTCGAAGGGATGTCCCGATATTTCAAAGATTCCTATTTATTTTTTTGTAAAAAGATGATACAATAGACCGTACCCTGTTAGGGACAAATGTTAAGTGTAGACTATTGAGGAGGTACATATCTCATGCCCTGGTTTGTTTATCTAATTATAGTAGCGGTCGTACTGGCTGGAATTTTTATTGCATTATATTTTGTTGGACGAAAGCTGGAAAAGCGTCAGGCAGATTCTCAGGCCCAGATGCAGGCTGCTGCCCAGACAGTTTCCATCCTTGTTATCGATAAGAAAAAAATGAAAATGAAGGATGCTAATCTGCCAAAAATTGTTCTAGACCAGACCCCCAGATATATGCGTGGCTCCAAGGTACCGGTTGTAAAAGCTAAAATCGGTCCCAAGGTTATGTCCCTGATTAGTGATCCCAAGGTTTTCGACCTTATTCCAGTTAAGAAGGAAATAAAAGCTGTGATCAGCGGTATCTATATCATGGAGGTTAAGGGCTTAAGAGGCAATCTGGAGCCAAAGAAAGAAAAGAAGGGCTTCTTTAAGAAAGTTACCGGTGTATTTAAAAAAGAAAAATAAAAGAAGACAACCTCTTACCTTCCACATACTTAACGGAAAGATAGGAGGTTTTTTTATTAAGGAGTACCCTGTTTATGAAGAAACGAAATATACTATTATTAATTATCCTTTGCATTATCTCGTTAAGCGTTCTGACCGGCCTTCTTATTTTTGCCTTTCAGCTTCAGATCAAAAAGGATTCAGCGAATAATCAAAGTACCCAGCATATCACTGTCAGCCCCTCAGGAGCGAATGCTTCACCTGCTCCTACGGTCATAAGTCCGTCTGCGGTGTCACCTACACCCGCCCCCGGACAAGCTGGGACCTCTGCCACTCCAAGTCCTTCTCCGACTCCGGCCGTTGCCTTAAAGGAACCGATTGTACTTGGCTTTGCCGGTGATGTTAACCTGGATGAGGACAATCCCCCTGCCAAGAAGTACGATTCGGCAGGCAAGGGTATTCTTGGACTTCTTTCCGAGGATCTGCTCGCTCAGATGAAGGCTGTCGATATCATGATGCTTAATAACGAATTCGCTTACAGCACACGAGGTACCAAGACTCCCGACAAATCCTATACCTTCCGGGCCGACCCCGGCCGGGTGAATATCCTAAAGGATATGGGTGTTGATATCGTGTCTCTGGCCAATAATCATGCGCTGGATTACGGCACCGATGCCCTTATGGATACCTTTGATACCCTGGAGCAGGCGGGAATTGAATACGCCGGTGCGGGGGAAAATCTTGACCGTGCCAAGGTCCCGATTTATTTTGAAGCAGGAGGCAGAAAAATCGCTTTTATTGCCGCCTCCCGAGTTATATTCGCAGGAAGCTGGTATGCAACAGACACCAGTGCCGGAATGGTAGGCACCTATGATCCCGCACTGATTTTAGAGTCCGTGAAAGAAGCCAAGGAAAACAGTGATTTTGTAGTTATTTTTGTCCATTGGGGAATTGAACGGGAGAATTATCCGGTGGATTACCAGAAGAAGCTGGCAAAGCAATACATAGATGCCGGGGCTGACGCGGTAATCGGCTGCCATCCCCATGTTATGCAGGGCATTGAATTTTATAAGGGAAAGCCTATTGCATACAGCCTGGGGAATTTTATATTCACCAGCCGCACGAATAAATCCGGCTTTCTGAAGCTTTATCTGGATGCTGATGGCAATGTGAAGCTGCAGCTTCTCCCTGCCGTATATTCGGATACCTATACCTATCTGTTGACGGATCAGGAGGAAAAAGCAGATTATTATGATTTTATAAGAGAAATTTCCTTCGATGTGTCAATTGATGAGGATGGCTATATTACGCAGGCGGAGTAGCCTCTACCAGAATATTTAACCTGTTATCCGACAGCTTTGTGCTGTCATTATACAGAGCGTACTCCATTAGTATCTCCAGCCTGGTCTGAGTCTCATGAATTTTAATAAGCTTTGTTTCTGTCTGGAAGGTAAGGTTGCCGTAGGGTGTCTGGTATACGGCCAGGTCGGCTTCCGTAAGATCAAAAATCATTTGTGCTATCTGAATTCCCTTTTTCATCAGAACAACCCGTTCGGAGGATATTTTAATGGTATTTTTTGAAATATCCTCCGAACCTTCTATATTCTCCTCATAATGCAGGTAGTGTTTCCCATTTGTCAGATGGTAGGTTCCGGGAGCAGTCATAATGACAGAAGCTTCTTCTTCCTCAAGCTGCGTACCTTTTATTGTGATTACTACTTCTCTGGTCATCATGTCCTCCCTCAATACGTATAAATTGTAACTCTATTCTAACCAATTATGGTTCTAATGGCAATATCCTTTTATTTCATTCCCAGCATAATCAAAAGTAACGGAATATGCATGTAATATCCTTCCAGGCGATATAAGTGCTGCCCCTCATCAGTATCCTTTGTCTGAATCGGAAGGTTATTCAGAGCTGATCTGATTGCCTCCTCTGTCAATTTACTCTTTTCCTTCAGAGCATCCATTGATAGATATAAATCATAATCAGCAGCAGTAAGTTCATGAAGATCAAATAAAATCCTAAGGGTATTCCTGTCACTCAAAGTTTCCAATATCATATACACTTCCCTAAAAACAGTATTATTTATGGTCTGCCCATATTTATTATCAGAAATGAAAACCGAATTTGCTTTATGCACCGTCACCCCTTCCGGTTCCGAGCAGATGGAAGCCCCCCACCGGTAGCACTCCTCTGTTTTGGTATAGTCTTTGTCGGTATTCCATGGAACATATCCCTTATATCCCCTTGTACAGGCACCTTCATGCAATAACGTTGCTAATTTAAACGCAATTGTAAATGCTTCCTCCTTCGGCGAGTCTTCAAACAGCTTTTTTATTTGCAAATATATATTTGCATATGTATCCGCCGGCTTATACCCCATTAATTCGTCGATTGATACATCAAAGAAGGCTGCTATATCCGGAAGTAGCTGAATGTCCGGACAGCAGGCTGCTGATTCCCATTTGGATACCGTTTGATTCGTAACCCCCAGCACCTTTGCTAAATCCTCCTGAGTCATTCCCTTTTGCCTACGCAAAAAATATATTTGCTCATTTAATTTAATTATCGACATATGCTTCCTCCATATCTATTTTTATTAATGTCAATGCCTATCTTATCGTTTTATGGGAAGCATTTCAATGGCGTACTGGTTTGATTTTCATTTCTTTATCCACCCTACGGTTGGATGACAGAGTATTTATTTTTTCTGATCAGGCTGCATAATATCCCATTTATTGGAAACAATAAACCTAACATAACAACATACATTGTATACCGTTTGATACAATGATACTACGTTTCTGGAGGATAATATGAAATCAGGTCATACATTTATACAATATTATTTTAAAAAAACATCTGCAGCTGTTGCTGAAAAAGAGGACTGTTCCCATAAAAACCAGTTCCGAACTTTACTTTTTATCATGATACTGTTAACCTGTGCAAGCTCCATGTGGCTGATCAAGAGCAATGCCCTACATAATAGTGAGATACAAAAAGGCATTGCGGACCATATCATACGCTTTCACGTCATAGCCAACAGCGACAGCCAAGAGGATCAGGCCCTTAAATTAAAGGTTAAGGATGAACTGGTGGAGAGTCTTTCTCCCCTGCTAAGCAAGGCCGCTTCCATTGATGAAGCACGAAGCATCCTTCTTGCCAATCTGAATTTGATTCAGGAGGCCGCCCAAACCTCCGTACGTCAGAACGGCTACACCTATCCCGTTCAGGTGACTCTGGAGGACTGTTATTTTCCTCTTAAGGTGTATGGCAACTGTACCTTTCCTCCCGGAACATATGAAGCTCTCCGGGTTCAAATCGGTGCCGCCGAGGGGAAGAACTGGTGGTGCGTTATGTTCCCTCCTCTTTGCTTTGTAGATGATACCTATAGTGTAGTTGATGAAGAAACTGACAAGCAGCTTAAGCATCTGCTAACAGAAGAAGAATACGATACACTGGTGAAGCAGAAAAAGCCTATTAAAATTAAGTTTAAGCTCTGGGAAGCTCTGAAGAAGCTGCTGAAATAATCTTTGTATGCACCCGCAGATTATGATATAATGTCGGCAGACATTATATCAGCGCCGAACAAAGTGAGTGCGCATCTAAAGGCGAACGTAGTTCGCTTGGCACGAAGTGCCATTATCATGAACATGCTTTTGTTCATGATAAAATACATTATAATGAAATGCTACGGAAACGAGGATAACCATGAATACGATAACGATAAAGGCTTATGCAAAGATTAATCTTGGTCTCGATGTGCTTAGAAAGCGTGAGGACGGATATCATGATGTCTGTATGATTATGCAATCCTTAAGGCTACATGATACCTTAACCATATCAAAAATAACCGATGAAAATATCCGGATACAAACCAATCGCGAGGACCTGCCGGTCGATAAGAACAATCTTATTTATAAGGCCTCCGAACTCTTTTTAAAAACAATTGGTGTAAAAGACGGGCTTCATATCCGTCTGGATAAGGAAATTCCGGTAGCCGCAGGTCTGGCTGGAGGCAGCTCTGACGCAGCGGCTACTTTGAAGGGCTTAAACGAGCTTTACAAAGCCAACCTGACACAAGAGGAGCTGATGAAGCTTGGAGTGAGACTTGGAGCCGATGTTCCTTACTGTATCCTTCTTGGGACAGCTCTTTCTGAGGGTATCGGCGAGGTACTGACCCCTCTCCCGACCCTGCCTGACTGTCATATTCTTCTGGTAAAACCGGATATCAGTGTGTCAACCCGGTATGTGTATGAGAATTTGCAGTTGAACGGCGATGTCCTTCACCCCAATATACCGGCAATGAAAGCCGCATTATCGGAGGGCGATCTATCTAAGCTGGCAGGACTTATGGATAATATTCTTCAAACCGTTACCATAAAGGATTATCCGGTGATTACACAAATCAAGCAAAAGATGACCGAGCTTGGTGCCCTGGTTTCCCTGATGAGCGGCAGCGGTCCGACTGTATTTGGAATTTACCAGGAAGCTTCCCTCGCCAAAGAAGCCTATGAATATTTCACAGAGCATACGGATTTTGGCAGGCAGGTTTTTCTCACCGGGCCATATCATCCCGGCCGTTCATGATAGACCGTGCGCCCGACGGCTCACTGACAAAGGCAGGTCCAAAGACCTGCCTTTCCTAACTACTTCATTAACATCACAGCCTGCTTCTCCCATTCTTCGGCTGTTTTTAATAAATCAGCAATGCTTTTTCTATTTTCCTCCAGCAGCAAATCCGAGGTTTTAATTAACTCAAAGGCTCTTTGCCAGGCCTCAAAAACCTTCCGGTACAGACTGCCCAGCTCCGTCAGGGCATACTTCTCAAAGAATCTCCAGGCATACCATTTCAGCGCCCCATAGGTTCCCAGATAATACTCCAGATTCCACAGGCCTTCGGGCTGGAAGGCATCCTCAAAATGCTGAATAAGTGCCCCATAGGCTGCAAGTCCCTTTGCATTCTCACACCATTCTTCTCCCATTAAGTGCGCTCTTGCAAGCTTCAGGGTATCCGATATAATATCTTCCTGCCGCTTATCCCCTCTGCCTGTGATTGCCAGGACATTCAGAATTGGAATCTCACCCTTGCCCAGGGAAGCATACTCCATCTCAAGCTCCGCTCCTGTGGCAGATAGTGCCGCAAGCCTTTGTGTCTGATCGTCATAGCCAATAATCAGCCCCCATTCAGGTATCCCGATATCCCAGGCAATGGCGGCAATATTATGATTGATGGACTCCCGTATCATAGAAAGGGCGTTTTGACGGCGTTCCTCCTCCAGCTCGTCCTGCTCCCACAAGCGTTCCACATATCCGCAGATCAACCCCCCGCTTTCAACCCAGGGCTTTTGTCTGCGAAATTCCCAGATACTCGTGGCACTCGGACATAAATCAGGTGCCACCCACATACGAAAAGCGAAGCCGCTGGTGGCAACAATATCCTCATAAAGTTCGCTGTAGGGGCTGTTTTTCACTGCCACAGCCAGCGCCTTGGCAAAGGAAAAGAGATATCCCGTAGTATCATTTACTCCCTCCCATGTTATGTTCAGCTTTTTCATTTTTTGCACCACTCCTTTACTTGTTATTTTGTATAAACCCTGCTAATACCGGCTTCTATTCTCTTTTTTCAATCGGAATATATATCTTTTCCGAAAATACACGGCTTTGCTCCAGATAGCTTTCATATTCAAAGCCCCCCGTACGTATAAAGCCGCTATGTTCAAACCATTCCCTGTTGATATACTCCCAGGTGCGATGAATCATATTAACAAAACAGGCATGTGTGGTTTTAGGTGTCTGGAATACTGCATATAAGCCTTCGGGTATTGTTATATTTCTGGTTCCGGAAAGGTCTCCCTTAGCGTTCTCCGTGCGTATACCGATATAGTAATCGATTTTTTTATCTCTTTCATTCCATATATTCACACCAAAATCCTCACATGTTTTACCTCCTGACAGGAGCAAAGACAGCCTTCTGGCATTGTATTTATTCCAGAAATTACTGGGCTGTTCCTCGTCGCTTTTCAATACCGTAAGTGAAAAAGCGTCCAGGGAAAGCAGCTCCGGAGTAACTCGAAAGGGCTTTACTGCAAAATTCAGGGGCTCATACAGTTTTAAACTGTTTTGGACTGCCTTATAATCTCCGGGCAAAATATGATGCTCTGACTTGAAGGCACGGATAAAGTTTTCCTTTGAATTAAAACCGTAGGCAAAGGCAATCTCAGATATATAATCCCCATCGTCACAAATCCGCTTTGCTATCTCACTTAACCGCCTTTTTCGAATATAATCTGCGGGGGTAAGCCCGCAGGCTTCTTTGAAAATACGCAGAAAGTGATACTGGGAATATCCGCAGGCCTTCGCACAGTCAGATAAATCAATTTCATTCCTTAAATTATCTTCCATATATTCTACCGCTTTTGCTATATGCTCTTTGTAATCCATCCACACCACCCAAATATATTATACATAATTTCCACCGACACAATTGATAAAAAATGCTGTATTTGAATTACTGTCTGTTTGAAGCTATAACAAATAATCCGAATCCATCTTAATTACACCCAGATGGTTCGGATTATTCCTCTATCTTTTCATATTATTAAGGAGCTGCTTCACTTTATTCCGGTACTAACCTGCTATCGTACTCGCTGCTGCCTGTCCTGTGAAGGTATTGGCCGGCACACCTGCCGTACTGTTTATATCCTTACCATCTCTCCAGGCCTCCAGCTTCTCTATGGTTCTGTCTATGGTTTTTTTGCAAATATCGGGGAGTTTATCCCCCCAGGCCTTGGTTGCCGCTTCAAAGCCTTTCTTAACAGCATCAATTAACTCATCAGCCTTGGCGGTATCTCCTCCTGCCAAAGCCTTGGCAAAGGAAAGCATTCGCTCTGAGGTTTGTTCAACTCCCCAATAACCGTCTTCTGCAATATCCTTCTTGGCCTGGGCACTGACCTCCGGATCAACCTGTACCTTGCCCTCTCTTAGGAGCGTGTACATATCCGACGCGTTTGTATAGGTCTGTCCCTGCTTGGCCAGCATTTTTTGAACAAGACTTTTTAAACTATCCAATCTCTTTTCCGCCTCTGCCTTTAATCTTTCCACAGTGGCGGTATCCGTCCTGTAAACCTTCTTTGTATTTGCTGCCTGCTCGCTCTTCTCATACACGGCGGCTGTATTGTCCGCATTTACCGCCGTATCAGTGCTCTTGTTTTGCCCGGTCTTATTCCTGGCGGCATTTCTGCTTTCATAAGCTTGTGATGAATTCGTAACTCCGTTTACGCTCATACCCAATCCTCCTTGATTTGTAGGAGGATTTCTCCTCCCTTGATTTTATATGCAAAGGTATTCTCTGCAGAATATATTTCGGTTTTTTTTACCTATTTCTTAACAGGTGATGAAAATGTGATACAAGTTTTTTATAGCAAGCCTTATAGGGCTATCATGTTAGGGACAAAACAGAGCAATAAAAAACTGTACCTTAATTCAAGGTAATGAATATCCCTACTCAAAATATAGGATATTTCATACCATAAATCAAGAATACAGTTCTGATAAGCCAGCTCCAGCCACACCCAACAAAAGCTTTCTATGTATTGCCCTACAGGATAGCCGGCATCCCTCTATTTTATATTCAGTAAAAAGCAGGTCGGTACAGGTTCCCGGATGCAATTCGTAATTCATACCATTATAAAATTGCATCAACTTTCTTCATAATAATCAGCTTATCACCCTCGCTGATACGGTCATCGGCCAATTCATTGATATCACGGATATTTTCCATTGTCGTATAATATTTCTTGGCTATTGTCCACAGGGTGTCACCCTTCTTTACAATATACCCTATGATACCCGGCATCGACTGGAGTTTTTCCATATCCAGATCGGCCACCTCAATATCGGTAATGATAGCCTCTGAAATCAGGTCAAATACTATGGCGTTCAGGTTGATGGTCGCCTTAACCTCTATTTCTTCACTGTCCAGCATATTCACACTGAGCTGATCGATATAGGGCTTAATCTCATAATTGCTGTCCGGCTTCATTCCCTTCAGCTCGATGATCTGTGAAAATGGAATAATTCCCTTCATAGAATTCATCGGTCTACGATCATCCTCGGATATGTAGAGTATCTTCACCTCAATAATACCGTCCACCTGCAGCTGCGTATCCCCCGGAATAATATCATCTATCTTGATGTCTCCCTGGGCATGACAGATTTGAAGCATCTTAGGCAAATTATCCGGAACGTTAATCCGGTCCGCAATCCGGTATTTGCTGTTATTTTTAATTACCAGATTTTCATAATCAGCATTACGGATGATCGGGGTAATTTCCTTGGAAGGACAGTAAACATCGGATAAAATCTCAGGCTCCTCTATTTTATATACCTTAATTCCAAGCTCAAGAATTACTTCCACATCAAGCACCCGGTCCTCACCGTCTGAATCCGGCTTTACCTCAAGGTTCTGACTGATAATACCATAGGTAATATCCTCAATCATATCCTCGGTGCAGCCGTTGCAGTCAATCGTTCCGGAAAATGGAATATCTGTTTCAAAATATTCCACAGGATTTTCCTCGCTGTCACTGGTGTAAAGGATAAAGATCGGTATTTCTCCTTTAATTGAAAACTTATCGTCAAGCAGTCTTACCTCTACATTACTTAACCCGATATTCTTAAACAAAAGATTTGAAACATTTCCTTTATTAGAGGGCAGGGTAATCTCATCCTTAACGCGGAAGGTGTCCTTTTTATTAATTGCCACATCCGTTATTTCTATTTTCTTATTGATATATTGTACGTCCTCGGGACCCTCGACCATAACCGCTGTTTCTTCATCATACAGATCCTCTACGGCTACATACAAATGGACAATTGATTTTACGCTAAGCTTTCTGGAATTGATTAAGCCCGTGGTCAAATCCTCCAGATCCCATTTTACCGTCGGCTCATCGTCCGCACAGGTGATATCCATATTGATGGCTTCATCAAAAGGTATCTCACCTGCGATATTCTGGATTGGCCTCTGATCCCCCTCGCTAAGATATAAAATATTAAATTTTAAAACGCCTTTCACCAAAAGCTTGCCGTTCATTGCTTTCATATCGTTAATTCTGATCTCACCCTGCTCAGTTATAATCTGATCAATGTCCGGTTTGACATCCGGAACGTTAAAGTCATCATCCAATGTAAGCTGCAGGGTACTCTTACATCTTAATTTATTCATATGAATATTCTTTTTAACCAACTCCACTGATATTCCCTCCTTAAATTTGGACATATGACGGATGCCTCTGTCATATCTTATTCGAAGGAAATAGGAATTATGAATTGAATTTGTCTTAAAAATTTTAACAGGATGAAAATGAAAAAAAGCTAATACCTGTTTACCAGGTACTAGCTCCATTTATCTATGCCTTAACTGCAAAGTATTAATTCCACGTCTTTTGTTAATATATCCGTATAGCTGTAGGATACTGTTTTGACCGGCATATTCTTAGCTTCCTGAATCTTCACTAAAAATATGCTTGGATAGGTCTCGGAGATTATCCCTTCAGAAACATCCACCTTATGTCTTCCCCTGTTTATCCTGATTTTAACTTTCTTCCCTGTTTGATTCATAACGGCATTTCTTACATAGTTTACATCAATTTGCTTCATCATTATTTTCTCCTTATCAATGCTTCCTTTCACCATAGCCGGAACAGGTCAACCACCTACGGGAAGGCAAAACATCCTTCTAAATAAAGCTGTAACAATCTCATGTATCTTCACTATTTTGCTCCGCTCGGATAATACAAATAAGTCTGCATACCCTCGCAGCGTTTTCATTATATCACAAATTCCAATTATCGTCAACAAATATTCAGACAATTCGATCCAAACAAGTCAATTATACTGAAAAATATGCACATGAAAGTTAAAAAATTTTGTATATATTTTTGGAATAAATTCTCACCAGCAATCCTTTCAAGCAAGCCAAAATCAAAACATGCACAAAAGAAGCTCTCATACCACCATTTGTATACAGCACATTGCCAAATTTTAGTCAAAACCACAAGATATGGTTGCTTACAGTTTGTCAACGACTAAATATTGTTATTATTACATTATAATTCCAATTATTCCTGATTATTTTTCCTTCCAGCCATAAAAATACCGCGGACCATTGGTTCCTGTCCGCGGTTTCTGACAACCATTAATTAAAAACAACCGGCTCCTCCATATCTTCCAGCTTAACCACAATATAAGGAAAGGTGACTCCCTGTGAAACCATATCCTCCTTGGTTGGTCCAATCAAATTCGTATCAATATAAATCGCATTTTTGGTCAGATACAAAGCCTCCACTGTAATGCTGTAGCCTCCGCTGTTTTGCTTCCCATAGCCTACAACAATATAAAGGTTATCCTTATTCGAATAGGTAAGCTTAAACGGCTCCTCCTTCTTCTCGTCAATAATCTCCTTCAGCTCTCCGGGCAGATCAGCATCCTCAACAACTGTAAAATCCAAATCCCTTATTTTCTTGATATCCGTATCCTCAGTCTTACAACCAGTCAGCAGGATGGTCATCACCATTATCGTAAGAAGCAGAATTGCTGCTGCAAACCTCTTCATCCGAACCTCCATAGAATCATCACTTATTAAATTCTATGAACAATAGGCTCGACTCATTCAACATTTCCTTAACGCAGCTGTTTTACCAGCCCCTCCTGCGACACTTCAAAGGGTCTGCCATGCCCGGGATAAACCCTTGTAATCTTCATGGAGTAAAGCCTTGCAGCGCTTTCTTCCAGGCGCCTGAAATCAGCTGCATTCGGTGCCAGAGCAGGCTTTTTAACATTTGTAAAAATATCACCTGCAACCAGTTCTCCCTGTTCACTTAATATGCCAATTGAACCGGGAGTATGTCCCGGAAGATGCAAAACCTTTCCCGAAAATCCATAGGCAGACAAATCATCCCCTTCCTTAAGAAATACATCGGGTTTAAATTGTTCAAAATCGTTTAAAACCTTTTGTGTCATTGCTTCTATCTTATTTTTCAGCAATCCAAATATGGCTTTATATATCACGGAACGATAGCGAAAGCTCTCCATCATCTTATTCAGAGTAACCTCATTAACCAGCTCCAGATCATCCCTGTGTATTGCAATCATACTTTTATATTTTTCTCTTAAGAAGGCTGCATTTGCCGCATGGTCACTGTCACCATGGGTCAATATAATTGCCTTTAGATTACCGGACCTTATGCCCAGTTCTTCCAGCCGGCCTGTCAGCTCCTCCCTCCGGTTTGTGAAGCTCTTATCCATGATAAGATGCCCGCCGGTATCAAATAAAACAAAGCCTTCCTCGGATTTACCGAGGTAACAGTTGACCCCCTCCAGATCAATCGGTATAATTTCCTGCTTCATGGATTACCCATCCTTTCTTATCTTGAATCTCTTAAATCGTGATTTTTATGATATGCCCCATGTGTTTCTTCATAAACCTTAAGATACAGCCGGTCAAATTCCTTCCGATCAAGCTGAAAGTACTTTACCCAGGAATCTGCAAAGCAGATATATGCATAATTGGGCATAAAGCTTGTAAAGAATTCCGCAACTCTTCTTTCCTGGATATCCTCCGTCCCCTCAGGCTTATGGCCGGCCTCCTTTGCTGTCATGGCTTCGACGATCTGAAACAGTACGGGTCTTTCCTTCGTCTTCTTTAGGGAATCAATTAAAATAACCCTAACCAGGTCTGCATTGCGCTGCCCGAACTCATAATATCTGTTTTTCATCCGCGAGGCCAGCTCCTCGGCCCTCTCCTGGTGGCTCTCCGAGACCGTATCGTCAATCAGATCCAGATATTCCCGAATAAAATTGTCCACCAATACCTGAAGAATTTCCTCCTTGCTTTTAAAATGGTAATAAATCAGGGATTTGGGTACATTTGCTTCCCTGGCTATTTCATCAATGCGGGAACCCTCATAGCTTTTTTCGGCAAATATTCTGACTGCCGTACTAAGAATCCTCTCTCTTGCATTCGGTATATTCATTTCATAGCCTCCATTTTAGTACTGTATGTTCAGTTCTAATTTAGTTATAGCATCTTTGCAAATCCTTGTCAATTATAATAAGATAAAAAATATCGCCAGTCACAATCAGTGATTGGCGATATTCTATGCTTTGATTATTACTGCCTGGCTGTAAAGAGTCTCAATTATGCATTTTTTCTGCTTTTCCTATTATATACCGTAACACCGGTGATACCGAAGGCCAGCATGGCAAAATAGAATACGGCACCTGAAGAATCCCCGGTTGCAGGTGATTCGGTCGCGCCGGCCTCTGTCTCACCGGTGGTTTCCGCAGTATCGGTGCTGTCACTATCCTCTGCTGTGTCATTAGCGGTTGCTTCTGTACTAACCACAAGAGCTTCCCCGGTAATCTGCGCTTTATACTCTTCCGGCAATCCATGAATTTCTACCTCACTAAATTCCGTACCTGCATCCAGGGAGGAAAACGAAATAATTTCCATATCGTTTGCAGGAACATAGTCATTTATAAAGTTGATTACCAGTGTTCCGTCAAAGGATGCCTGACCGGTAATATTCACAATATCTTCTTCGCTGCCAATATTAAGCTCAAGCGTCCCCTCTTCCATCTGTGTATAATCTCCATCTATTGTAAGCCCCTCAGAAGCATCTTCCATGATTGTACCGCTGCTGTTAATCACATCCCCCTGGCCGAAGGCTGTGCCTGATGCTGCTTTCAGGCTTCCTTCCTCAAGAACAGTACCTCCCGTATAGGTGTTATTACCGGAAAGAATGAGAGTCCCTGTTCCCTTTTTTGTAAGCGCTCCGCTGCCGGAAATATCATTTTTCCAATAATCCAGCGCATGATAACCGCCCTGGGAAGCATCCATCGTAACTGTTACATCATTATCAAAGGCACCATAGCCATTGGCAGCGGCAAACAGGTTCAGACGTCCCCAGCCTTCCGCATCATCAAGTACCGGATATCCGGAGGGAAGACCGGTGGAATATAATACCCAGCGTCTTTGGGTCGCGTCAAGGTAGGGCAGCCTGGTTTCCAGTAATGCCTCCGCTCCCTTCGGAACCACCATTGCCTTTGTTGTATCTCCGGTCTGTTCAAAGCCGTAGGTCAAACGGTAGGTATAGTTTTTTAAATTTGTCTTATAATCACTGTATTGGTCCGTGGAGGTCCCTGTCTGTGTAAGCAGTACATTTTGCGCCTGTTCATAGGCCGCCTTTTTTAGTTCAGCATTTGTGGGATCATTCAGCATCGAAGCCATAACCGCAGTTGCCATAATACGTCCTCCTATAACATCCAGAGGAGAATGCATGCCCGCAACAATTCGATTATTACCAAGCTCAGAAGCTCTTGTCAGCATCTCCTGATATCTTTCAGGAACAGCATACGCCAGGCTCAAGGCTGCAAGATATGCAGCGTTGGTATGTCCGCTCGGAAATCCCCCGTCATTGGAAGGGTCCGAGCTTTTGCAGGGTATCAGCGTTGATACGATGCTTACATCCTCCGACCAGCGGAAGGGACGCATATACTTAAAAAATGCTTTAGCCGAGGAGGTAGAGGCGCTGCTGTTTCTTACGGTATTTACAAACTTTACGATGCTTCCGAGGGAAGAGGTTTCATCCGCCCATACTCCGCTACTGTTTCCGCCGTCTTCATATTTTACCGTAGTTGCATCCGCCGGAATGGTATCTGAAATCGTTGTACCGGCGTTTGCTCCCTTGATAAAGTTCTCTGCGTAGACTCCCAGTCCGCTGATCATACTGTAGTTCTGGTTACGACGGTCATCCAAATAGGCCCGGTCCTCCTCTTTCTGCGTTCTGGTATTTGTTATTTCTGCCGCCTTATCAATGTTTTCATTCAAAATGGCCTCATCCAGTATAGTTCCGTTATTCCATTCCGTGCCCGGGGTCCACAGCTTGAGAAAGCCTGATAGAACGCCAATGGACGGATTTATCTCCGGTGTCATGTTCGAGGATGAATTATTGGTATATACATCTACATAATAACCATAGGCTCCCGGTACCGGATCAATTGCTGAAGCATCCACGCTATCAGCTGCAAGTACCGGAATAAAAGTTTGACTGCTCACCATAACCGCCAGGATAGCAGCAGTAGCTTTCATTAATTTTCCTGTCTTTTTTACCTTCATTTTTAACACCCTTCCGCATATTACAAGCCTGCTTGTGATATGCACTAATAAATAGTTTGAAAGTGACTTTCTTTCAAGCCTTCCTCCGTTTAGCTTTATCACTGTAAATGCTGCACTTCATGTAGCAAGTTTATATTAGCAGGAAAAATTTACTTTGTCGTACATGTTTGTGTCAACATTGTCTTAAGTATTCTTAAATTTTATTGAAATTTATTTGAAATCACAAAAAACGCCACCCGTCAGAAACCTTCTACCCGGCTTCTGACCGATGGCGTTGCAAATGCTTTAATATTATTACAGGTTACTCTGCTTCACAGATGCCTCAAGCTGATTATGATGCACATCAATAACAATGATATCTCCCAGCTGAACCTGATCGCTTAGAATCAGCCGGGCACTTAGGGTCTCCACATTTTTCTGAAGATAGCGCTTTAACGGCCTTGCACCGTATACCGGATCATAGGCCTGGTCTGCAATAAAGGCCTTTGCGCCATCTGTCAGGGCAATTTTAATTTCCTTATCTGCCAGACGCTTATTCAAATCAACAACCAGCAAATCCATGATATCACTGATATTATCCTTTGTCAGCGGCTTAAACAATATGATTTCGTCCAGACGGTTTAAGAACTCCGGACGGAAGGAGGCACGCAGGTCTGTCATAACCATATCCTCACATTCACTGCTGATGTAGCCGTCCTCACCGATACCCTCCAGCAGGTATCTGGAACCGATGTTGGAGGTCAGGATGATAATGGTATTCTTAAAATCCACCGTCCTGCCCTGGGAATCGGTGATACGCCCGTCATCCAGCACCTGCAAAAGCACATTGAATACATCGGGATGGGCTTTCTCGATCTCATCGAACAGGATAACAGTGTAGGGCTTACGCCTTACCGCCTCAGTCAGCTGTCCGCCCTCCTCGTATCCAATATATCCGGGAGGCGCTCCGATTAGTCTGGCCACCGAATGCTTCTCCATATATTCGCTCATATCAATACGCACCATATTGTGCTCATTGTCAAATAAATTCTCTGCAAGGGCCTTTGCCAGCTCCGTCTTGCCCACACCTGTCGGACCAAGGAACAAGAACGAGCCGATGGGCTTTGTCGGGTCCTTAATCCCCGCCTTGGAGCGGAGGATGGCATCCGATACCTTATCCACACCCTCATCCTGTCCGACAACTCTCTTATGAAGCTCCGCCCCCAGGTGAAGGGTCTTGCTGCGCTCTCCTTCGGTCAGCTTTGTAATGGGAATACCAGTCCAACGGGATACAATCTTCGCAATCTCCTCCTCGCTGACATTCTCATGAACAAGAGCGTTGCCTTCCCTTTTAATCCGGTCTTCTTCCTCCTGCAATTGTCTCTGAAGCTCCGGCAGCCGTCCGTATTTTAACTCTGCCGCCTTATTTAAATCATAACTGCGCTCTGCCAGCTCAATTTCATTATTCAATCCCTCCAGAGCCTCTCTTAGCTTATGAACCCTTTCCATCGAAGCCTTTTCCTTATCCCAGGTTGCCTTCGAATTGGCAAAGGTATCCCGAAGCTCTGCCAGGTCCTTTTGCAAATCAATCAACCGGTCCGCACTTAACCGGTCATTTTCCTTCTTAAGCGCCGCCTCCTCTATTTCCATCTGCATAATACGGCGCTGCATGTCATCCAGTTCCGTCGGCATGGAGTCAAGCTCCGTCTTAATCAGGGCACAGGCTTCATCCACCAGGTCGATTGCCTTATCCGGCAGGAAACGGTCGGAAATATAACGGTTGGAAAGGGTCGCCGCGCTGACCAGAGCACCATCGGTTATTTTAACTCCGTGGAATACCTCATAGCGTTCCTTCAGTCCCCTTAAGATGGAAATGGTATCCTCTACCGTCGGCTCCTCCACCATAACCGGCTGAAAACGCCGCTCCAGGGCTGCATCCTTCTCGATAATCTGACGGTATTCATTCAGGGTAGTAGCACCGATACAGTGGAGTTCTCCTCTGGCAAGCATGGGCTTTAGCATATTGCCCATATCCATGGAGCCCTCCGCCTTGCCTGCCCCTACGATGGTATGAAGCTCATCGATAAAAAGGATAATCTGTCCCTCGCTCTTTGCAACCTCCTCCAGCACCGCCTTCAGACGCTCCTCAAATTCACCGCGGTATTTGGCCCCGGCAACCAGGGAGCCCATATCCAGTGCAAAAAGCTTCTTATCCTGCAAGGACTGCGGAACATCACCTCTTACGATACGCTGGGCCAGTCCTTCCACAACCGCCGTCTTACCAACACCGGGTTCACCGATCAGCACAGGATTGTTCTTCGTCTTTCTGGAAAGAATACGGATCACATTACGTATCTCGCTGTCACGTCCGATCACCGGGTCAAGCTTCTGCTCTCTGGCACGTGTCACCAGATCATAGCCGTATTTTTCAAGAGTATCATAGGTGGCTTCCGGGTTGTCATTTACTACACGCTGATTTCCCCTCACCGTCTGAAGCACCCTTAGAAAATCCTCCCGGTTAATGCGAAAATCATTCAATAAGGTCTTAACCTCTTTACTTGGCTGTTTCAGCAGACTAAGAAAAAGATGCTCCACAGAGACATAGGAATCACCCATCTGCTTTGCTTCATTCTCAGCATAAATCAGAATTTTATTCAAGTCATTGCTGATTACCAGCTGTCCGCCGGATACCTTCGGACGCTTGTTCAGCAGCCCCTTTACCTGTGCCAGAAATACCTCCGTGTTAATACCCATCTTCTCCAAAAGCTTTTTAATCAGACTGTCCTCCAGGGTCAGCAGGCTATGGAGCAGGTGCTCCACATCGATTTCCTGATGCCCGTATTCATAGGCCAGGCTTTCACAATTTTGAACCGCCTGAATCGAATTTTGCGTAAATTTATTAATATTCATATCCCAATCCTCCTTGTTTTTCAGGAGGATTTCTCCTCCCTTCCTTCTCCTATTTGTGTTTTATTTGTTCTATTCAAACTATAACACATGGAGCATTAATGTCAAGAGGAAAATGAAAAATTATTGAAACTTTCGAACCGGCTCATATTTTTCGACTTATCTTATCGGATCAATCATATGAATATAAGAAGCATATGTTTGGTGTGTCTGTATGAAAAGAAATTATTTTAATCTGATATTTTTTATTCTGATTCTATTCGCCTGTCTTCTCTTCACAGAACAGGGAATGGATGTTATGGAGCATCTGTTTAGCTCAAAGACAGATAAAATCACCATTGTTCTCGATGCCGGACATGGTGGCCTGGACCCGGGAAAGGTAGGCGTTAATCATGCTTTAGAAAAGGATATTAACCTAAGCATTGCTTATAAATTAAAGCTGCTGCTGGAACAAAATGATATTCATGTCATTATGACCCGGGAAAGTGATGACGGCTTATATACAAAATCTGATTCTAATTGGAAGCTTGCCGACATGAGAAGGCGGATAAAAATCATTAATTCCAGCAATGCGGTATTTGCCATCAGTATTCATCAGAACAGCTTTTCCCAGGAATCATCAAAGGGCGCCCAGATGTTTTACTATAAAAATTCGCAGCAGGGGAAAATTTTAGCTGAAGTATTACAGGAAAGCATCAAAAAATCAATGAACGACGGCAATCAAAGATTGGCCAAGGCCAACGGTACTTATTTTTTGCTAAAGCAATCAAGCTGCCCCCTGGTAATTGTAGAATGCGGCTTTTTATCCAACTGGGCAGAAGCAAAGCTCTTATGCAATGACGCTTATCAGGAAAAAATGGCATGGGCAATTCATCTTGGAATTCTGGAATATATCAATCAGTACATAAAAAACAACAAAGCAAATCTGGCCAATCAAGAGTAGTGCATCGTCCTGCAAATAGCAAAGCAGTACTAGTGCCTAAAAATGCACAAAGCAACAATATTTTACATAATAATTACGATAACTTAACAATATTTGATATAAATTTAATTGATTCGCAAGGAACTTTATCCTCTTTCTATGTTATAATCTATGGTGCAGGCGTTGAACACAGAGCTGTGCACACAGCGAAAGGGGAAGGGTATGAACAGGAGAAATTTTAATCGAAGCACTCGGATTTTACATATAAGAAATGCACTCATTACAATCAGTGCAGTGGTTATTCTGCTTATAATTTTCTTTGTCTCCTCCCGGTTTTTAGAAAACAACCGGTCTGACATCCCAACCAGCAATGAGATATCTGTTCAACCGTCCCCGCCTCCCGGCAGTCCGACGGCCAGCCCTGAGGCTTTGGAGGAAGCAAGGGCCGCTGAGGAAAGTGCCACCCGCCAGGAATTAATCTCACAGGCAAAGAGGCTGGCACTGGGCTATTATTATGATACTGCCCTTGACCTGATAAAAAGCTATCAGGGGGAAGATGGAAATTATAAGCATTATCAGGAATTGGCAGAAGCATACGACGAGCTGGAAAACGAAAAGGCTTCACTGGTGCTCTACGGCGGTGAATATACCTCCATAACCCAGATCAATCATATTTTCTTCCATTCCCTGATTGCCGATACTTCCAAGGCCTTTGACGGCGGTAGCATGACTGTCGGTTATAATAAATATATGGTAACCATATCGGAATTTAATAAAATACTGGATAAAATGTATCAGGACGGATACGTTCTGGTAAGAATGTCCGATTTAGTGAAGAAGGAAACACAGGAGGACGGAACCACCTGCTATGTTGAAAATGAAATCTACTTAAGAGCCGGTCAAAAACCCTTTGTGCTCTCACAGGATGATGTGAATTACTATAGCTATATGGAGGAGGACGGCTTTGCAACAAGAATTGTAATCGGAGAAGACGGAAAGCCCACCTGTGAAATGCGCGGGGATGACGGTTCGGTTGTTACCGGAGCCTTCGACGTGGTTCCAATCCTGGATGAATTTATCGAAGCCCACCCTGATTTCTCTTATAAGGGCGCCAAAGGCTTGCTGGCCCTGACCGGCTATGAAGGAGTTCTGGGCTACCGCACCAACGACGAAACCTCGCCAACCTATGAGCAGGATAAGGAAACCGTTAAGAAGGTAGTGGAGGTATTGAAGGCCGATGGCTGGGAGTTTGGTTCCCATAGCTGGGGCCATAAGGATATGTACACCATATCCTTTGAGCTTTTGAAAAAAGATACCAACCGATGGCTCAAGGAGGTCGGTTCCCTGATTGGCCCGACAGATATCCTGGTCTTCCCCTTTGGAAATGACATCGAAACTACTGTTGGCAACTACAGCAGTGACAAATATAAATTTTTAAAGAAAAGCGGCTTTAACTTTTTTATTGGAGTCTTCAAGGAGCCTTGGATGCAGATCAAAAAGGACTATGTCAGAATGGAACGAAGACCCATTGATGGACAGGCCATGCTTGAGTTTCCGGAGCGGTTACAGGATTTATTTGATGTAAAGGATATCCTGGACCCGGAGCGTCCAGCGAAGGATTGGTAGGAAAATTCAAGCTAAATAGCTTGCCATCCGGCTTAATTTTTGTTACACTAATAGCCATACTGGAATTACAAAAATAAATTTTGTTTGAGACGGTTGAACAAATGTATTTTGTTCAAGAAATCACGACTTTTTGGGTGGGAAGTCCTTTATTGGATTTCCCGCTTTTTTATTGACTGAAAGGAGACGTTATGGAAAACACGTTACTTAGCATTGTTCTTATTCTTGTATTTACAAAGGCAGGCGGCATCATCAGCCGTAAATTAAAAATGCCCGAGGTATTAGGAGCCTTGATCGCCGGTGTTGTATTAGGTCCGGTAGTATTAAATCTTGTTCACTATGACGATAATCTCAAGCTCCTTTCAACCCTTGGAGTTATTTTTTTAATGTTTCTGGCCGGTATCGAAACCAATCTGGAGGAGTTTAAGAAGGCCGGCCCCTCCGCCTTCATCATCGCCCTCGGCGGAATTCTTCTTCCGCTTATTCTGGGAACCTTGGGCACCTTTTTATTTTTTCATAACCTCTGGGAAAATATATTCATCGGTGTTATTCTGACCGCCACAAGCGTCAGCATCACGGTGGAAACCTTAAAGGAGCTGGGCAAGCTCAACACAAAGGCCGGTATGAATATCCTGGGCGCTGCCGTTATTGATGATATTCTGGGGTTAATCCTTATCTCCATTGTCCTGTCCTTTGCCTCCAGCGACCAGCAGAGCGGCGCGGGAATGCTTTCTATTCTATTCGTATTTCTGAAAATAGCTGTATTTTCCCTGCTTTCCATTGCAGGTATGATATATCTGCCCAAATTTATGAACAAGCATGAGAAATTTTTTAAGCCAGGCAAGGATACCCTTACTATCTGTATCGCTATTGCCCTCTTTATTTCCTTTATTGCCGAAGAGCTGGATATTGCGGCTATCACCGGCGCTTATTTATGCGGCCTGATGTTCTCATCCTTTGTTCATAAGGAATACCTGGAAAAGAGAATAAAAGCCATATCCTCCGGGTTTTTATCCCTCATTTTCTTTGCAAGTGTCGGAATCGAAGCCAATTTAAAGGGCATCGATGTGGAGCTGCTGCTTATGACTCTTGTTATGTTCCTTATTGCAATCATTGGCAAAATCGTCGGATGCGCCGGAGCCGCCCGCCTTCTCAAAATGGAACGAAGGGAAGCCCTCCAAATCGGTGTCGGTATGGTCTCCCGAGGAGAGGTTGCAATTATTACTGCAAATATCGGTCTTCAGCATGGGCTGGTTTCAGAAAAAATCTTTCTGCCAACCTTGATTGTTGTCATATTAACCACAATCGTAACCCCGATTTTGCTTAAATTATCCTTTTCCCATAAGGCGGGCTTCGCCCCCCTCCAATAAAAGCCTTTCAATCTGTGAGGCTTACACCGGGACAAGCATATGAATAAAGCGCTGGAACAGATAGGAATTTCCGGCTGTGCCTGCTTGACGAATAATTACAGACATGCTAATGTTATTTTACACCTAATTGCCAATTAACTCCGATTTGTTCTGGAAAGGAATGCATTATCAAATATGAGTAAGATAAATGAATTAGCCCAAAATATATTTCCCGACAAAAAGAAAGCAAAAATGATATCTGTCATTTTCTTTTCTTCGATTGCTTTTGAATTTGCCATATCTTATCCGATTTATATCATTTTTTCAAAGGCTATAGGTGTTCTTCTTCTTTTAGTTACCTTAGCAGTTTTCATCGGTGTTGATATCTATATATTTTACAGGCTTATAATCTATGCACGCAATAAAGCAAAACATTGACGGAGGATGTATTTTCAGTACTGCTTTGCTAAAATAACACATAATAAAATTAAGCTTTTCAACTACTTATTTTTGATGCATAATAGTACTATAAATACCACAGATAAGGGAGAAAGAAAAGGCCGCAATTACTGCGGCTGTACATTTGGAAAGGAAAAGAGAACATGACTGGTAAGAGCAAGAAGCCCGGTACAACGCCTGTTAAGAATTATATTGATCTGCTTTATATGAGCCCCCTTGAATTGAATGTCAGGGACCTTTCCTTATTATTGAGGGATACTCCCGGTTTATCCATTGAGCTTTGGGAGGAAATGAATATTCTTGAACTGGAGCTTTCCAACCAAAACAATATCGATTTCGAACCTTTAAGCATTGCTTCCTTCAGCAGCCCTTCGGATGCTGCCTTTATCAAAAACCGGAATATCAAGACCATTTTCGCGATAAGCCTGTGTGATACCGATCTGGATACTGTAACGGCTCTTTTTAAAGGAATTATCGAAAAACACTCCGGTTTTCTTTGCGCAGATACGCAGAATTTTATGCCTGTTTATTCAGGCAGCTCGGAAAGATAATAAACGCTGTTTAATTAAAATCAGCAGAACAACCCTGTGGCGATATTTAAACAAAAGCTGAAGCACATGCAAAAACCCTAATAATATAAAATAGGGGTATCGGCTGCTCCTGTTCCCTCAGCCGGCACCCCTATTTTTATATTATGATAATTCCTCCGGCTTTTGTACGGCATAGTCCGAATAATCGGATACTGAATTAGCTCCGGATAAATCTACGGTATCGGAATACTGGCCAACAGTGATTGTTATATTACCGGTGCCTTCTACATAAACCGTACCGTCTTCTCCGACAATGCTTACTGTTTTTCCCGATTCATCAACAATCGTTCCTTCACTGTACAGCTTGCTTACGGTACTGTCCCCGGTTACCACCCAGGTGGAATCCTTGCTGATATATAAATTGCCATATCCATCCCCGCCATTGCCTGCATAAGATTCATTATTTACAAAGGCTCCCGTAAGGGTACTTCCCGATGTCATATAGAAATCCAGATTGCTGATGGAATCCCAAATCACATCTCCAGTCATATCCTGGCTGATTGCGGTAAATACACAATCGGCCCCATTGCTTCCGCTGCTTCCCCAACCTCTGGCATTGGTATTGCCGGTGCATTGGAGGAAGAAATCGTTGCCGTCGGAATAGTTGATATCCACATCCTTTAAGGTAATGGTGCATTCCGTATTTGTCGTATAAAATAAGCCGCCGTTTTCACTGGTGATTGAGCCCCCTGTCATTTCAAAATGGGAATTTCCGACCTCTGAATCTCCCGACATGCTTTGGTACAGAATAATGGTCCAAATATTGTCATTTTGATCATTGGCCGGCATATTTCCTGTAAGGTCCGAATTAAAAAGTCTTAAGGAATTTAACCCCTCAATACATACCGCCTCTGACCCATTGGCAATGAGCTGTGCATCATTGACCGTGATATCGGCCGTACAGTATATGGCAGGTGAACCGCTTCCATTGGAGGTATAGCTGCCGCCATCCACCACCATGGTTCCGCTCCCCCTGTCGCTCCGAATTGCTGCCGAGGATGCTCCGTCTGTTTCCACGTTCAGATTCCATGCATAGAGAGTTCCCCCGCCTGCTACATGGATTCCACCCGAGGTATCCCCTGAGGTGTCGATCGCAGCATCAGAAACATACGTGATTCCGTCTCCGTAAGAAAAGATTCCGGCCCCGCCTGCCGCAGCAGTGGTAAAGGTTCCTCCCTTGATATATGCAGTCCCGTCGGTAACCAGCAAGCCGGCACCAACACCGTAAAAGCTGGAATTATCTCCTCCGGTACTGTCTTCCGAGGTCCGTTCCAGGGTTATATCCTTCAATACTATCTTGGCTCCGTCCTGTATCCAAATGGCATTTTCATCGGTGCCTGTAGAGGTGAAAGTATCTCCGTCTACTGTCGTATCCTCCGAATAGACCGTTGCAGCATCATAGCTG
Source organism: Bacillota bacterium (assembly GCA_023407175.1). Next base: position 70,918 of record JAEYMU010000052.1, on the reverse strand, counting down.
TCTACCCCTGAGGCCTGACCGCTTCCGTTCATCGATTGTCCCGATCCCGGCTGCCCCATATTGGCAGAGGAAACGGCATTTAATACGGTTATCTTTGTAATAGCCCCCTCTGCATCAAATTCAATGCTAAGAATACTGCCCGCCGTAATATCCTCCAAAGTTCCCTGCTCCAAATCCTCCGAGGCATCCTGTTCCAGATATATCACAGACTCATCCGTGGCAGTAAAGGTATAGGCTTCTTCCCCGGCAGTAAAGATCGTATCAGGCATACCTCCATTCCCAGAGGGAACCTCAGACTGTCCATCTCCTGACGGCGCTCCTCCGGTAGGTGCTTCTCCGGATTGTGCTCCCGGTTGTTCCTCTCCTGACGGCGCTCCTCCGGTAGGTGCTTCTCCGGATTGTGCTCCCGGCTGTTCCTCTCCTGACGGCGCTCCTCCGGTAGGCACTTCTCCGGACTGTGCTCCCGGCTGTCCGCCGGAGGGGGCTTCTCCATTGTTCTCCATCATATCTTCAAAGCTGCTCAAGGTCCCTAACGTTACTGTAATTTCACTTCCGTTAATCTCTGATACCTGCCCGTTTATTGTCTCCGACTTATACTGGCTATCTGCCGATTTTTGATTACTGCCGCAGCCTGCAAGCAATAAGCTGAAAGCAAGTGACACGCTTAATATCATATAGCTCTTTAATTTCATCTTTACCTCCTATCTAACACATAGAATAGATTATTATCGTTGAATACGGCAATTGAAACTTATATGGTTCATAAGTTCCCAGCTATTTCCTCTCTACTGTTCCAGTATATCTAAGAACTGTTATTATTTTGTGTTTAAATTTTGAGGGATTTATGAGCTTCTGATTTTTAGGACATAAAATATGCCCCTCCGCACGCCGCAGGAGGAGCATCACATCTCATATATTATTGTTATACAACCGCTTCTATCATCAGCCTATGCTCCTTGGACAAATCAATAAAATCACTCCCAATACGGATCACCGGCCGGGAGAGTGCCAGCTTATTAATCATAACGACCTCGCCCTCTCTTCCGTCATTTAAGCGAACGATATTATGTAAATAGGATTCAACGATACGTTCCATGAAGGTCATAAGAAATCCGGGATCATATTTCAGGAAGCCATCCCGTTCAAAATTCTCAACCACATCAAAGGGGCAGATTGCATTACGGTAACGGCGGTTGGAGGTCATTGCATCATATACATCCGCAACTGCAACTATTTTTGCGTATTCCTCGATCTGCTCCGCAACAAAGCCATTGGGATAGCCGCTGCCATCGGCTCTTTCATGATGCATCAGTGCCGCATATTTTACTCTGATATCTAACGGCAGATCCTTAAGCACCTGGTAGCCCTTTATGGTATGGGTTTTTATAATATTGAATTCCTGCTCAGTCAGCTTTCCGTCCTTTGAAAGAATTTCCCTGGGGACAAGCATCTTACCGATATCATGGAGCAAACCGCTCAGGGTGAGAACTCTCGCATCCTCCCATGAATACTTCAGCCAATTGGCAAAAATACTGCAAATTAAAGATACATTCAGGCTATGGACATAGGTCATATCATCATAATTACGGATCCCATGAAGCATTTCCAGTATATGTGCTCCATTTCTGCCTTCCTTTATAATTCGGTCCGTCTGTTCCAGCATCTCATCAATGTTAAATCGCTCCCCACTGATCACTCTGTTGAAATTAATTTCCACATCACTGACCGTGTCCACATAGGTACGATTAAATTTCTTGAATTCGGGTGTATTCCGGAGCATTTCAATATAGGATTCTTCTTTCAGCTCCAGCTTTTGTTCATTACCTATATAGATTAATAAACCATAGATATTGTAGAACCTAAGCTTAGTTATCATCCTGTCATCCAGAACGGTTCCCTTGGTAATAATCAACTGATTATTTGCATTAAATATATCCGATGCAACCGTCATGCCGGATTCCGCCTGATCCGTCCTGATTCGCACTGCCTCCATTTGTATTTCACCCTCACCTTCATTCGTACCTTCTATTATGAAGTATACCTTTTTACACAAATAATTACAAGTAAAATTTAGAAGCACGGCCTTAGCACAGACACTCTTCTCCGGCGCCAAAATCAATCAAAAAAGCTCTGCACGGTGCCCCGTCGCTGCCTCCCAGCTTAAGCGGAGCCGCACACAGGAAATAGTCCCCAAGCTCTACTTCCTTAAGTACCAGCCCTTCCAAAAGGACCACCTCTTTGCCTAAGAGCTCATGATGTACCGGAACCGGATCCGTCGAACTGACACTCTGGGGCTCCACCCCGACCAGTAAAATTTGATGTTCATGAAAGAGACGGGCAAGCTCCGGCGTAACCGCACTTTCTCCCTTAATCAGAAGTCTTTTTTGACTCTTCTCTAAAATTGGGAGCAGCTCCTCCCGCGTGTATTCTTTTGAAAGCTCAATAACCGTACAGGGACCGACACATCGAAAAAGCTCAATCTGTTCAATTGTCCTGCCTTTATCGAAGAAATGATACGGGGCATCAATATGGGTTGCATTGTGTGCACACATCGTAAAAGCAGTCAGATTACAAATCTCTCCCTGTGCAATGCTTAGCACTCTTTCATAGGAAGGAGCCGGGTCCCCAGGATACACCGCTCCGCTGAATACCTCCTGTGTGATATCATATAGTTTCAAGCCGCTGCTCCTTTCCTGCCAACATTATTTATTTTCATCTGAAATCTACCGTCTGCTTTGCAAAAGAGTGCAATCTAATGCATTGTGTACATCAAGAAAGTAAAAGCTCCACCGGACAATGATCGCTTCCCTCAACCTCACTACGGATAATACTATCCTCAATCCTGTCCTTCAGGCGTTCTGAGGCCAGGAAGTAGTCAATACGCCAACCCACATTCTTTTCTCTGGCATGGAACATATAGGACCACCAGCTATAGGCATCCACCCGGTCCGGATATTTATAACGAAAGGTATCGATGAAGCCGCTGCCAAGCAGCTTTGTCATCTTATCTCGTTCCTCCTTTGTAAAGCCTGCATTCTTTGTATTAGATTTCGGATTCTTTAAATCAATCTCCTGGTGGGCTACATTCAAATCTCCGCAGATGACAACCGGCTTCTTCCGGTCCAGCCCCATGATATAGGCCCTGAAATCCTCCTCCCACTCCATCCTGTAATCCAGTCTTGCCAGCTCCCTCTGGGAGTTTGGCGTATATACCGTAACCAGATAAAAATCCTCATACTCCGCAGTGATTACCCGTCCCTCCTCATTATGCCTGTCCATACACAGGTCATAGCATAAGCTTAAGGGTTCCTGTTTTGTAAATATTGCCGTCCCTGAATAGCCCTTTTTGACTGCCGAATTAAAATACTGGTGATAGCCCTCGAAGGCAATCTCTACCTGCTCCGGCTGGAGCTTGGTCTCCTGAAGGCAGAATATATCCGCATCGGCACTTCGAAAAAATTCCTCAAAGCCCTTATTCAGACAGGAGCGGAGACCGTTTACATTCCATGATATAAGCTTCATCATACTTTACCTATTCCTTTCGTAATTTATAATCTCACCAAAAAGTTACATTTCCATAATAATCTGATATAGCTCCTCAACCGTACCGGCAATCCTGTCCGCTCCTGCCTCCTCAAGCTCGCTCCTGCTTCCAAATCCAAACAGCACGCCAATGGAAGCAATTCCGGCACTTTTTGCCCCCTCAATATCATGAAGGCGGTCGCCAACCATTACTGCAGAGGTTAAATCCGTAATCTGATTTTTCTCCAAGGCATAACGGATTACCGCCTCCTTGGAGTCCCTTGAAGCGTCCATTGTCGCACCGCAGACATCGGCAAAATAGGCCTCCAGTCCAAAATGCTCCAATATTCTTCGGGCAAATTCCTCCGGCTTGGAGGTTGCTACAAGCAGAGTCTTTCCAGCTCTGCAGAGACCTTCTAACAAAGTCTCGATGCCCTCATATACTTCATTCTCGAAGATACCTGTTTTGACAAAGTATTCCCTGTATTTTGCTACGGCTTCCTCGGCCTGGGAGGCATCAAAACCGTTAAACTCCTGGAGAGAGTCCCGCAGCGGCGGGCCGATATATTTGCGTAAATCCTCCAGCTTCGGCTCAATTATCTGAAAAGCCTTCAGCGCATACTGGATAGACCTTGTTATCCCCAACTCGGGATTCGTCAATGTTCCATCCAGATCAAATAAAATAAATTCCTTCATCAGCCATTTCCTTCCTGTGGTTTTCTGACCTGCTTGATATTCTTCTCCACCTGCTTTCTGGGCAGCATAACCTGATGCCCACAGCCAAGGCACTTTAGGCGAAAATCCATTCCGACGCGCAGTATCTCCCACTCACTGCTGCCGCAGGGATGCTGTTTTTTCAGTTTTACAATATCACCTATATTCAGATCCATAATTTCTCTCCTCATTATTGTGCCAACATGCAAAGTTTCGTAATATTTGCTGTAAATTATAACATAATATATCTATAAATTAAACAAATTTTATCTTGCATTTTAAAACAGCATGGTGTAGTATATATTTATACATTACATAGTTTTTATTACTACATGACGTAATATTAATTCCGCGTCATGTATATAATATAAACACAACGGTAAAAATACATAATATAAGCATAGAAGGAGCTGATTTTTTATGACTGTAAGAAAAGTTAAAGTAAAGGATCCGGGCAGTGCCATCACCCATTTCATCGGAACCCTGATGGCTGTATTTGCTGCAACACCCCTACTAATCAAGGCTGCAAGCCACCCGGATAAAATCCATCTTATTTCACTCGGTATATTTATTCTAAGCATGATATTATTATATACCGCCAGCACGGTATACCATACCTTTGGAAGAACCAGCAAAGCCCATATCAGGCTTAAGAAATTTGACCATATGTCAATCTATGTATTAATTGCGGGGACCTATACACCGATCTGCCTTATTGTTCTTGGCGGGCACACCGGTCTGACCCTGTTAGCTATTGTATGGAGCCTTGCAATCATCGGTATTATTGTGACCGGCTTCTGGGTCCACTGTCCGAAATGGTTTTCCGCTGTCGTTTATATTGCAATGGGCTGGACCTGCGTGCTTGCCTTCACACAGATTATCAATTCACTGCCTCTGGCCGCCTTCGAATGGCTTCTGGCTGGCGGAATTATCTATACCGTAGGCGGTGTAATCTACGCTCTGAAGCTTCCGATTTTTAACAACCGCCATAAGAATTTCGGCACCCATGAAATATTCCACCTGTTTTGTATTGGTGGAAGCTTCTGCCACTTTATGCTGATGTATTTATATATTGCGGTTATGCCGTAATGCTAAGACAGGTAATTATTTACCTATTGTACTCCGGTAAATGAGGTTTTATTTGCCGGATATATTGTATAAAAAAGGAACCGATAAAGGCTGTTCCATTTGCCTTTACCGATTCCTTCTTTTTATCTGCTAATTCAAAATTGCTCTTACCTTGGCCTCCTGTTCAAACAGTGCACAGCCTCCCTTATGCTCTCCTCCCACAAGCCCTGCCGCATTCAGCTTATGAAATAGAGGGGACTGGAGCGCCTGATACAAACTGCTCTGCGTCAGATTTGTGTCCGAATAGGGTGAAAAGGGGCAGGGCTCTGCTCCTCCGTAGGGGTTGATGTGAAAAAATCCCCGGCCTGCCGCCAGACATCCTCCCATATACTTTTCATCTCCCGGAAAGGACAGAAAAATCATTTCCTCGAATTCATCTCTTAGCTTAAGCTGCCGCTCCTCCAGATAAGCCTGTTCTGTCTCCGACAATGCCAGGTGCTCCGTTCCTGCCGAAACAGGGACATATTCGATAAAGAATACCAGGCAGCAGTCCAATCCGGCCAAAGTCCTCATATATTCCGGACTTGTGACCTGCCCTATGTTTTCACTTGTGACCGTAATGGATATGCCGTACAGGATTTTTGCCGTTTTTAGCTCCTGCATAATCCGGCTCAGCCTGGTATAGGTTCCTTCTCCTCTTCTTGCATCTGTGGTCTCTTTTTCTCCCTCCAGGCTGATTACTGGAATGAGATTTCTATGCTTTAAGAAAAGCCTTATGTATTCCTCTCCTATCATCAGACCATTTGTAAAGATAGGGAATATCATCCGCGGAAGCCTCGCAGCCTGAAGAATCACCTCTTTTCTAAGCAGCGGTTCTCCCCCTGCAAGAAGATTAAAGGTGATACCCAGCTCGGCAGCCTCCTGAAACACTTCATACCACCTCTTTGTGGAAAGCAGGGGCTTATCGGCCGTTTCACCGCAGATATGGTTTTCCCTAGCATAGCAGCCCCTGCAATGCAGATTACAGCTGTTGGTTATACTGGAGATCAGAAAAGCCGGGATATGAACGCCTCTCTCCTCGCTTTCCAACCGCTTTTTATTCGCCTTATGCAGCACCGCCCTGAACTTAAGGAGAAAGGAGGCTTCTCCCGGATTATGCAGTGTGGCCTTAAGCACCCTTGTTATCAGCCGAAGTACAGCACTGTTCATATATTCTGTCAATTCACTGCCTGTATTCATAAGTTATCCTTTCCTAAGAAGCCGGTTATTATCACTTATATACGAAATATGCTATATTTTATCATATCCAGTCTAACAAAACCGCCCCTGTATTTCAAGGGGCGGTTCGTCATATCTATTTTAAGCAGCCGAATAGTTCTGGTAAGGTATCAAGACAGTAAACTGTTCACACTCTTCATGAGGTAAAAGGGATTCGGTTGCGAATGCTTAAAGATATGTATCGTTTCCCGATAAACCGTCCTGCTACCTTATTTATTCAATACATTATACTCTGCAAAAATATTATTGTTACACCAGCCAGGCTGGTTATCACATCAATTCCTGCCAGGACATGCCTGAAAGCTCCTTGTACCATTCCAGCCATTATTCGGCCCGGTACAAGCAGTTTTTAGACATGCTCCAAGATAATGTTCCTTGTTAATAATATCTGTTATTTGTCCGGCTGCCTGTATTTTAATTTCTATTTATAATCTCTTCAGCAGCTCTTCACGTGCCGCTTCATATCCGGGTTTGCCCAAAAGTGCAAACATATTCTTCTTGTAGCTCTCCACACCCGGTTGGTCAAAGGGATTTACGCCAAGCATATAACCGCTGACACCGCAGGCAAACTCAAAGAAATAGAATAATTCACCCAGATAGAATTCATTCTGTTCTGGTAAGGTAATCTGAAGGTTCGGCACATTTCCGTCTGTATGGGCAAGCAGCGTACCCTTCATCGCACTCTTATTAATAAAATCAACGCTCTTACCAGCTAGATAGTTCAGGCCGTCCAGATCAATTTCTTCCTCCTCCAGGATAATCTCTGTAGCGGATTTCTCGACATTGATTACTGTCTCAAACAGAGTACGCTGACCATCCTGTATAAACTGGCCCATGGAATGTAAATCCGTTGTAAAATCAACTGCTGCCGGGAAGATACCCTTCTGATCCTTACCCTCGCTCTCGCCGTATAACTGCTTCCACCATTCCGACACAAAGTGCAGGGACGGCTCATAATCTACTAAAATTTCGATGCTCTTACCCTTACGCAGCAAAATATTGCGTACTGCTGCATACCGCAGGGAATCATTCTCTTCAAAGGGGCTGTTTAAGCAGTAGCTTCTCATGCTTGCAGCTCCTTCCATCAGCTTACCGATATCCGCTCCGCTGACAGCAATCGGTAACAACCCGACTGCGGTAAGCACGGAGAAACGTCCGCCCACATCATCGGGTACGACAAAGCTCTCATAGCCTTCCTCTGTCGCCAGACTTTTCAGTGCTCCTCTGGCCTTATCCGTAGTTGCATAGATTCTTCCTGCCGCTTCCTTCTTACCATACTTCTCATTCAGCAGCTTTTTAAATACACGGAAAGCAATTGCCGGTTCTGTGGTCGTACCTGACTTGCTGATAATATTGATGGAGAAATCCCTGTCTCCGATAACTTCCTTCAGATGATTCATATAGTTGCTGCTGATGTTATTACCGCAGAAATAAATCTCCGGTGTCTTTCTTACTTCCTTGGACACACTGTTATAAAAGCTGTGTCTTAAAAATTCGATCGCAGCTCTCGCCCCAAGATAGGAGCCTCCGATTCCGATTACCAGCAGCACTTCAGAGTCCTTCTGAATTTTGGCTGCTGCCGCCTGAATGCGTGCAAATTCCTCCTTATCATAGTCTACGGGAAGATCAATCCAACCCAAAAAGTCATTTCCTGCGCCCGTTTTTTCTACCAGCGTATTCTTCGCTGTTTCTGCGGAAGTCTTTATCATTTCAATCTCAGAATCCGAGATATACTTTTTTGCAACAGAAAAATCAAATGATACCTTGTTTGCCATTGTTAGTACATCCTTTCTTTTTTTCTTATATTCTATCAAAGGCAAACTTATTATTCAATAATTTTTCTGTCCATTGGCAAAATAATTCATGCAAAGAATTCTTTCAGCACATCCTCTATCAGTTTTTCCTCCTGGCGGCTCATGGCCTGGGATTTAAGCTTCACCGGAGCGGCCTTCTGTGCCACACTGATATCGACAGTCTTCTTATCCGCTTCCTGCCTGTCCTTCTCTATTCTCTCCTGGAAGCTTCTTTCCTTCTCAGCAGCAATCTCCTCCAGTCCCTCCATCAGCATCTCCATGTCTGTTTTCTCCTGGGAGGGCTTAAGCTCTTCCTTCATACTATGTAGGATTTGTTCCTTCTGATCCACCTGTTGCTTTTTCTGCTCCAGAGCCTGCTGCTTTTCCAAAGCCTTGCGCCTTAGCTCTTCCCGTCTTGCCTCCAGCGCTTTTTTCTCTTCCTCCATTCTAAGCCGTTCCTCTTCCCTGCGTCTGGCCGCCGCCAGTTTTTTCTCCTCCTGCTTTCTCCTCTCCTCCTCTTTTCTTGCCTCCTCAGCTTTTCTCGCTTCCTCTTCACGCTTTGCTGCAAGAAGCCTTCGCTCCTCTTCCTTCTGGAGTTTTGCTTCTCTCCTCCGGTTTAGTTCATCCTTGGCAACAGCCTTATCCGGCTCCTGTAATGACACAGCGCTGATTTGTTTGCCCGCTTCGGCGGTCTGAACAAATTCTCTGCGAAGCTGTGAGGTCAATTCCGGATGCAGCGCCTCCTGCTCCAGCCTTACCTTACAGAAATTCTCAAGATAATCCAGCAGATTTAAACGCAGCAGCCTTTTTTTCACGGACAGATTGATGCTTTTATCCACAAGTATCATAACCGCGCTGGCCAGGATTCCAACGGCTCCTGTGAATATAATCTGTTCCTGTCCACATTTATATACCACTCCAAATACTGCAATAATCGGTACAATCAGCAGATTTAAGAGGAGAACTTGTCCACACAGATTGTCCCATGTGGATAATAATAATCCACAAAAGCGATAACGCAATATGTTTTTATCCACAAAGGTATCCACATTATTAACACCTATTTTAAGCTTAAAGCAGGTTTCAAATTTCATTTTAATATGCCTAAGCATTTTATTCTTTGTTTCACCCAGGTTATCGGATTCCTTCACCAAATGCTTATATACCAGATCTACGATCAGCCGAAGCAGCAGCCCAAATCCGCATAAGCCTGCATAGGTATAGATGATTATGTTTTGGTCGTATAATAATTGAATCATAAAAAGCCCCTCTCATTTCCATAATTTTACATACATTATAGCTTACTATAATTGTTTTGAAAAGAGAGGGGTTTTAAAATCGATTGACACTATTCTTAAGGATGCTCCATCATGTGATGGAATTATATAAAAACCACGGATATCTGACAGGAAACAGCAGGCTTTTTATCTCCCGTGTGCCACCTTTGGCGGCCCTCAAATCAGAGATATGAAAATTGCTCTTTATTTTCACAATATGTGCTACTCTGACTCCGTAAGGTCAGGAAAGGTGAAATATGCATCCAGACCGTCATCCGACACATCTACCGTATAGCTCGTCGTCTCATAGCCTTCCTGTATAAAGGTCAGAACATGATTTCCGATAATTTTATCAAATTTACAAGGTGCCGTTCCCATATACTGGCCATCCAGATAGACCGAAGCACCGCTTGGTGCCTTAATATAAATCTTGTGGTCAGCGTCCAGTGAATCGCCGTCATCCAGGGTATAATCCGTGTCTTCATAGGAGTACTGCGTATCCTCTCCGCTGCCAGAGGTATTGCCATCCGTGGAGGTGCCTGTATTATCAGTAGAGTCTGTATCTGTAGATTGGTTTGTATCCGTTTCGGTAACCGATACGGAAGCGTTACTGCCAGCCTCCGGCAGGTCTATCTTAATCGTCTTTCCCTCGGAATCCACCTCGATGCTTCCATTATAGGTAGTATAGCCTCCAAGAGAAGCCTTCACAGTATGCTTGCCATAGCTTAATTCCACCGGCTCCGAGTAGGAGGTCAGCTTTCCGTCAACATACAGGTCTGCGCCAAAGGGAGTTATCTGGAAGGTAACCTCACTCTGCTTTAGACCTACCGGACCGATATCCGCAAGGGAAACATAGCTCACCTCATTGCGGATTACTGTCACACTTTTTGTTGCACTGTATTTTCCATTTTCCACCGTCAGATTAAAGGTTCCTTCCCGGACTGTAACGGCAAGGTCCTCCGTTATCTGAAGCATGGATTCATACCCGATGGAGATGATATCTCCCAGATAGTCCTCATAATCCTCAAGCTTTACAATACCGTGGCCCTTTGTTACGGTAATCGACCAGATTGTTTCCTCATAGCCCCAGACCGTAAGCACATCCTGCTCTGCCAAATCGTCAACCTTAGCCCTGTCTTTGCCGTCCAGCACAAAGAGATCCCCCGTGTATTTATACTTTTTCGAGGCAATTTTCATAATCTGGTCCGTCTTATTTATACTCATATTATTGACATTCGGATATTTCCATGCTTTCTTGGAAACATTCATGCTGACCAGCCTGGAATTAGCGGGATTATAGGAGGCATCCACCATAATTCCGGTATCAATCTGACTCATGGATATAACCTGATCATATTTATCTGTAATATTAGTACCGCCCGTATAGGTAAGTACCAACAGCTTCTGCTGCTCCACATCAAATAATGTGATCTGCTTATTCTCCGTATCAAGCTTCTCAACCACAGCCAGCAGCTTATCACCCTCGTCAGGTGCCTGCGTAGCCTGAACGGTCTTACCCGGCAGGCTCAGACCGTTGTTAACTCCTGTGTAATTTTTCATATTTTGGGCAGAGGCTATGATGGTTGCCGCCAATACCACGGACAAAAAGCAAAGTCCCGTTATAACCAGCATAATTGGCCTCGTATTCACTTTCATATGCTTCATAAGTTCCTTCATCGACAGCTTCCTCCAACGTATGTACCTCACCAAATCATCTGTATTCATTATAGCCTACCCGAACGGTTTATTCAATCCGTGAATTAAGTCCTTCTTAAAACCTCACATTGACAGAAACGAAAAATTATCCGCGGAACTATGTACAGATTTTTTACGCATGCTGTACTAAAGAATCCCCTCCAGCTTTTTTAAAAAAATCTCCTTCTTTGAATTCTGCTCTCCTATCGTGTTCAGCTTCTGGATATTGCGTCCCGATACCCAGGATTTCTTGCTGTTATAATAAAAATTCGTGATCTTCCAAAACTTCTCCGGGTATAGCAAAAGCAGATACAGGATATTAAGCTCCTCCCTGTTAATCGGCTTCACCCGGTCATAGGCTTCTATAATATTACTTCCGTATAGAATATCCCAGTCGTTTTTCTCCATTACCTTACGAATAAACTGGTACAAATCCGATATTTGAAGTCCTATATAGCTTTTTTCAAAATTTGTGGTGGCAACCTGGCTTCCTCCGCCCCCCAGCTCCGCCGCACAGACCGGCTGCTTATTCACCCATCCGGGCGGTACATAGGTCTTGGCAGCAGCATCAGCCTTATTCTTAAGCATAATTATGTTATGATAGGTATAATTGCCATGGCAGACATTACGCTCCTTTACAGCCTCCTCCATGAGCTTCGCATAAACCGAACCGTTCAGACGGCCAGCTGCCGTCAGCCCCTGCTCATAGAAAACATCATAATAATTCAGATAAAGCAGTTCAAATTCATTTTTCTGTCTCTTTTCCCGGATATAGGCCTTGACCCGCTTAAGTTCCCGGTTGCGTTTATCAAAGGTTTCCGTAAGGTCGGGAGAGATGTTATGCTCCAGCTGTTCCTTTGTAAAATCCACATTACACAGGACACAGTGGAGTCTTGCCAGATTAGACGCCGCCGCTTCGATCTGAGGTAATTCCTTCAAATTGCATTCCTCGCCCCAGTACCAGTTTTTCATAATATACGAGCAGCCCACACTGTCTTGTGAGACCAGCTCATCGTCCATTGTTTTTACGAATAAATCTGTATTCGGATAACCATGAAGCGCCAGATGCTCCTTTACCTTATTCTCAAACACGGCCCTGTTCTTAGAGCCCTCAAAACATTTAAACAGCTTCAAACCACAGTCGGTTTCCAGCAAAAAGGCGCCCCTGGCTCGGTATGTGTTATAAATTTTCAGATGATATTCTTTTAATGCTTCCTGGCTTCTATCCTCCATGGCTGACCCCTCCTACCTGACGCTAAACCCGTCTTTCTAATATTATGATAGGAATTATAAATTAATGAATATAAAAAAAGCCTTAGGAAAAATAAGTTAAACATTATTTTTCAACTTGCTTTGAAAAATATGTGATTAACTCCTCAGGGGTTGGCTTAGCTCCTTTACAAGGGATTTTTCTCCAATACTGCTGAACAGAAATATCCGGATTTCTCATTCCCATTTCAATCGCAATATTTATTTCATCCTTTATTTCCTGGATGCTGATTCCCCGTTGCCTTGCTAATTTTTCTATTGCCATTCTCCCTTTTAAATTGTTCATGAAATTACCTCTTTTCTTTTGTTTTTGGGATATATCCCAACTATATCACATAAACTATAAATATACGATATATCCCACTCGATATATCCCAAGTTTTTATACGATTATTATTACATGGCACCTATTGTATATAGGAGGTAGAGAGCATATGAATGCGAAAGAAGCAGTTGCAAATAGAATTGTCGAGCTATGCGAAAATAAAGGTATTGCAATTAATGCATTAGCCAATATATCTGGTATATCCCCATCCACCATTTATAGTATGCTTAATGCAAAAAGCCAAAATCCCGGTATTGTTTCCATACAAAAATTATGTGACGGGTTAGAAATAACGCTTCGGGAATTTTTCGACAGCAAGCTTTTTGATAACATCGAGCAAGAAATTAAATAGAAATGGAGCAAAAGAAAAGCCGCAGGACTTAAAAATCCTACGACTTTTTAAAACCGAGAGCTTCCTTATTAACCCCCTGATAAAAACCGGGTTGTTTTACTATCTCATCTGACCAAGAGTCAGGGCTTACATACGTTTTACCATTTCAAGCAGGGTTTCCTTCTGATTTAACTCCGGATGTTCAATTACTGCCTCCAGGAGGCGGTTCAGAATATCTCCCAGCTCCTTCCCCGGCTGAAAACCCTCCTCAATCAGGTCCCTTCCGTTTACCGCCAGCTCCTTTAGGCTGACGCATTCCTGCTTATCAAGAATCTGAGCATAGAGCTTTCTTGCTTCCTTAAGCTTCTCGAATTTTTCCTGCGTATGCTCCGGATTCTTCGCCGAGGTATCGGCGCGGTTTACTTCAAACAACAGCTCCATATAATCCTTGCCGATTTTAGCCGCCGCCTTTCGCATACCGGCCGGGGTTAGTACAAACCGGTAATCATGCCAGCGAATCAGATGGGTAACACTGTCCAGGGTATCATTGTCAAATTTCAGCCGTTTTAAGATATTCTTTGCGGTGATTGCGCCCTTTTCCTGATGTCCGTAGAAATGATTCTGTCCATCCTTCCCAAGACTTATGGTTGATGGCTTCTCAATATCATGCAGCAGCATGGTCCAACGCAGCACTGATCTCTCAGCAATGGTAAAATGGTCTCTCCCGGGGCCTTCTGCGACCTCCTCCACTGCTCTGATGGTATGCTCTCCCACATTATAGATATGGTGGATATTCTTTTGGGGTGTTACCATCATCCGGTCAAATTCCGGAAGTATAACAGCAGTAATCCCTGTCTCATAAAGGGTGCGAAGTCTGTCCGGATGCTCCGACAGCAAAAGCTTTGTTAATTCCGCACGAATCCGTTCCGCACTGATATGGCTTAAATGGGCCGCTTTATCCCTGATAGCCTTCAAGGTCTCTTCTTCAATGGCAAAGCCAAGCTGAGCAGAAAAACGTATGGCACGCAGTATTCTTAAGGCATCCTCATCAAAACGTTCCGTGGCACTGCCCACACAGCGGATGATCCCCTTCTCTATATCCGCAAGTCCCCCGAACAGATCGACAAAGCCTTCCCTCTCATTATAGGCCATTGCGTTAATGGTGAAATCCCGGCGTTTTAAATCTTCGGTCAGGCTGGAGGTAAAGGAAACCTCCTTCGGATGGCGGTTATCCTCATAAATCCCGTCAAGACGGTAGGTGGTTACTTCAAAATGCTCCTTATCTAATAATACCGTTACCGTACCGTGCTGAATTCCGGTATCCACCGTTCTTCGAAATAGCTTCTTAACCTCCAGAGGCTTGGCGGAGGTCGTGATATCCCAGTCCTCCGGCTCCCTTCCCAGCACCATGTCACGGACGCAGCCACCCACGGCATAAGCCTCAAAGCCCTGCCGGTTAAGTTCCTCTATGATAATATTTACTTTTTCCGGAATATGAAAATCCATAGGCAGCCTCCCAATCTACAATAAATTGCCTAATTGACTGCTGGTGATGTTATCTGTCATCACTGATGGTCTTCAGCATAATTACAGTTAATAAACCTTAAAGTACCATGTCGGAATAGGATTTTTCATATCCCCGTACCATTCCAGTACCTCCTCCGCCTGCTTTAGCATGATATCCGTTTGGCTCTGTCCAAACGGAATTATCCAACAAACTGCGGAAAGCGTATTGTTGAAAATATACAATTCCAACAGTTTCCAAAAATCTTCCGGTACGATATCGTTAAAATAACCGTTAAGCATGCCACTTGCAAAAAACGGGCTTTTTTGTGCACACCAGACAATGCAGTTAAACTCCTCCCAGGGATCTCCAAAGTCGCACCTGTTAAAATCAATGATTACCAGCTTGCCGGAAGAATCAATCATCATATTGCCGATGTGATAATCACCATGCTGGTAGGTCTGTGGACGGTGCTTGAGCAATTGCCGGTTTGCGTTGATATATTCCATCATTTGCTCTGCACCGTTAAATTTAAGCGGGCAATTGATATAACCTTTGATTTTATGGTCAATTTTCCGGTTAAACCGGCTTTCCCAATCCTCTTGGCAGGCAGGCGCCGGAATTGAATGAATCTTCCTTAAACTTTTGCCGGCTTCAAGCCCATAAGCATAAGCATCCGTATCGGATAGCAACGGAATAATGTCCTGGGCATCCTCACCCTCAATCCAGCTTTGAACTGAATAAACACCCTCATCACAGATACCGAATTCCAACGGCTGGCACATGGATACATCCAGAGCAGCCACTTGTAGCATCATTTCATATTCTGTTTTTTTTCTGTGGTACTGATCTGCCGGAGATACCCGATATAGAACCTTACTGCCATCCAACCGTAAAGCGCAAAATTTTTGATCAGATGACCAGCCTTTTTCAATAAGCTGCATTTCTGTGAACTGTTGTTTCATCAGTCATCTCCTTCTTTTCAGAGTATATCCGGGTGACGACCGGCTATGATGATTATGCTGCAGCTCTCTTAATATGCTTTTCCCCAGTAGGTCATAGCCTTGGCTGGCTTACCGCAGCATACACAGGTATCTGCCAGATGCTCCTGCTCAAAGGGCATACAGCGGGAGGACAATCCGGCCTTCTCCTTGATTTCATTCTCGCAGGCCTCCTCCTGGCACCACATTGCTTTAATAAAGCCGGGCTTTTCTGCCGCAAGGGTTTGCAGCTCCTCCATATTGACAGCGGTATAGGTATGGGTATCCCGATGGTTTCTTGCCTTCTCCAGCATATCCTTTTGCATGATCTCAAGAATCTCACCGGCCTTTGCTGCAATGTCATCCAGCGATACTATCAGCTTTTCCCTGGTATCCCTTCTTACAATAACAGCCTGGTTTGCCTCGATATCCTTGGGTCCGATTTCAATACGAATCGGTATCCCGCGCATCTCCTGCTCGCTGAATTTCCAGCCGGGGCTCTTATCGGAGGCATCCACCTTCACACGATAAACGCTTAATTTCTCCTTCAGCTCATTTGCTTTATCAAGAACACCCTCTTTATTCTGATTAATTGGAATAATCATAATCTGGGTGGGTGCAATTCTTGGTGGCAGCACCAGACCGCTGTCATCCCCGTGCACCATGATAATCGCACCAATAATTCTGGTGGACATACCCCAGGAGGTCTGATGAACATACTGCAGGGTATTATTCTTGTCGGTATACTGAATGTCAAATGCATGGGCAAAGCCGTCGCCGAAGTTATGGCTGGTGCCGGACTGGAGTGCCTTACCATCATGCATCAGGGCCTCGATTGTATAGGTGGAATGGGCCCCGGCGAATTTCTCCTTCTCGGATTTGCGTCCCTTAATCATCGGGATTGCCAGAATCTCCTCACAGAAATCCGCGTATACATTCAGCATCTGAATGGTTCTTTCCTCTGCTTCCTCAGCGGTTGCATGAGCCG
The DNA here is from genome assembly GCA_023407175.1 of Bacillota bacterium. The sequence goes on along the minus strand of JAEYMU010000052.1, from coordinate 54,174 downwards.
TATGACCCTCCTGCCACAGAAATTCCATGGAACGAAGGAATGGCCTCGTGGTCTTCTCCCAGCGTACTACCGAGCACCACTGATTATAAAGCTTTGGCAAATCTCTGTGGGATTGTATAATTTTTGAATATAAATCACAAAACAAGGTCTCGGAGGTCGGTCTGACACACATCCTCTCCTGCAAAGGCTCACCTCCGCCCTGGGTTACCCAGGCAACCTCCGGGGCAAAGCCCTCCACATGGTCCTTCTCCTTTTGCAATAAGCTCTCGGGAATGAACATCGGCATGTATACATTCTCTACTCCGGTCGCCTTAAACCGGGTGTCCAGCTCCTTCTGGATGTTCTCCCAGATTGCATAACCCAACGGACGAAGTATCATACAGCCTCTTACGCTGGAATATTCAATCAGCTCCGCTTTCTTAACAACATCCGTGTACCACTGGGCAAAGTCCACATCCATGGCAGTAATTGCTTCTACCAGTTTCTTATCCTGTGCCATAATCTCTCTCCTTATTCTTTATTCAAAATTTTATTAAACAGACTCGATACAATAAAAAAAGCCCTTCGTCCCAAAAGGGACCGAAAGACTCGGCGGTGCCACCCTGCTTAGCTGTCTTCTAGACAGCTCTCTTAAGAACCGTTAACGCCGGTGCTACGTTGTATTTTGGGGAAAGCAGCATTACTTTCCTTTCATACAAGGCTCCAAGGCCGGTTGGGTAACCTCTTGCATGAGAAGCTCGCACCTGTGCTTCTCTCTCTGGGATGTGAGGGTTACTTACTATTCCTCTTCAACGCTCTGTCTGCTGATATAATTCGGCTTTATAATGAGCTAATTCTAAGACAGAATATGCGCTTTGTCAAGGGGATTTAATCTCCGCTGTAAGAAGCATCCTTCTCATAGGCGGCTTCCTCGGCCTTTTCTGTCAGTACCTTATATACCGTAATAATGATCAGCAGACCAATCGGTCCGAGGAAAAATCCCGCGATGGCAAACAGCTTCACTCCCACATACATGGCAATCAGGGTATAAAGAGGCTTAATTCCTATCCGGTTACCAATCAGCTTCGGTTCCAGGATCTCACGTACTACCTGGCAGACCAAAAAGATGGTGAACAGCATCGCCGCCGTATAAATATCCCCATTAATCAGCATAATGATGGACCAGGGAATGAAAACCATACCGCTTCCCAGAATCGGAAGGGCGTCCAAAATTGCAATGCCAATCCCAAGCAGCACCGGATATTCATTTTTAATCAGATACAATCCGAATATGCAAATAATTGCCACAATCGTCATGATAATCAGCTGGCATCTTAAAAATGCAATACCGGCCTCGGATAATTTTGAGGTTACCTTATGGATTTCCCGGTACAAATGATTTCTCTCGTATCGTTCGCGTACCGCAGGCAAATCCTTGGCAATCAGCACCGCTGCCACCATCACAATCAATACAACCCCGATAAACGCCACGAATTTTACGGTAATTGAAATCGAATGCTTCGTAAGCTTTGGCATGATGTCCGTCTTAACCATATCCACTGTTTTCATCAGATTATCATCCACCATTGCCCTGATGGTGCCACAGTCGCAGCCGAGCACACCATCCAAATGTCCGCAGATGGCATCCAGCTTGCCGGCAATCATATTCAGCCAGATGGGAATGTTTTTGATAAACAGAATGGCCTGTTTTATAAGTATATTAATCAGCATAGTAAAGGCTGTTCCAAATACTGCAACCAACAGCACTAAAGAAAAGGTTCCTCCGACAATTCTCGGTATTTTCAGACGGCGGTAAAGAGATTCCGTTACGGGCCTGATAATCCAGGCCAAAAAATAGGCCACCAGAAAAGGAAAAATCAAAGGAAGCAGATAACGAAATCCTAAGTATACGCCGGCAGTAATCATGGTAACCATTAAAAACCATTTTGCAAAATATGATTTCTCCAGCCAATTCCTCATTCTAACACCCCCATTTTTCATTGATTAAAAAAGAGAATTCATCATAACATGAATTCTCTTAATCTTATTGTCTGTCAAATATTTTTTTATATCCTCGGGGATAATTTGCAATTAAATAGCTAATATTATCTTGTTTAGAGGAATTTATCTATGGATGAATTGGTCATTTTTTCAAAATATTAATCGGAACATAGGGCACGTCCGCCAAAAATGCCGCCTTTGCGTGATCCAGTCCTCCGACCACCTCATAATCGTCATCCTTTTTATTTACCGTTACCAGTGAGTCGATTGCATAATCCACCTGCTGATATTCATTGATCAGCGTTTGCAGCTCTGCTCTGTCCCGGTCCGTGATATCTTCCTTTTTCACAAGTCTTTGGGGTGATACCAGCATTTTCGATACATCCGCTGCTTTATCAAGGTAAAACTTTCTTGCTTCCGTTATAATAATTTCAGCAATTTTTTCCGGCAAGCAATAGGTGCTGTCAACAATCAGGTTATAATTGGAGAAATCCATATAATTCAGGTCATAAATATCCTTATAACGGACACATTCCGTTGCCGCACGCTCGGCAAGAAGCTTCTTGGCCTCTTCCAGGGAGGTATATTTTTCCTCAGCCCCTCTCTGGTCATTCATGACACGCTGCGCTGCCTCTCCCAGACTGACCGAGATAAACACCTTGAAGGAAAATTCAACAAAATGCCAGGCCAGACGGGAATCAAAGATAATATCCTTGTCCTTATTTTCCCGAGAAATTCTGGCAGTCTCATCATCAATCATTTTATCATACTTTTTATCGCCGCACATGAACTGGTTCAGCTCCAGGGTAGTCATATTCATTTTCCTTGCCAGCTCCCGCTGAACCTTACCGGTGGAATATACCTCAAATTGATATTTTTCGTTTAACAGCCTGCAAACAGTAGATTTACCGCTTCCCAGATTGCCCGTTATCGTGATATGCATGAATCTTTACCTCTCTCTAATTATTATCGGCTTTGATTATTCAGTATTATAGACGATAGCGGCAAAAAATACAACCCACAGACTCATGGAATCCTTCAGCCCTTCACTCCGCCGGTGGTAATACCGGTTACAAAGTACTTCTGAAAGGAAATAAATACGATCAGAATGGGTATCAGGCTTAGGGCGGACAGGGCGAAGACATATCCCCACTGGGTAAACTGGTGCTGTCCGAAGAATCCGGAAATTGCTATGGGAAGGGTGCGCTTCAGGTTATCATTGATTACCGTATTGGCCCAGGGAAATTCCTCCCAGGCGGTAAGAAAATTGAATATGGATATGGAGGCAATTCCCGGCTTTGCCAAGGGCAGAATAATTTTTGCAAATACCGTCAGAATGCTTCCTCCGTCCATATAAACCGCCTCATCAAATTCCCTTGGGATATTCTCAACAAAGCCCTTAATCATAAAGGTGGAATAAGGGATTACCCAGGCCACATAAAACGGCACCAGACCCAACAGCTTATTAATTACCTTTAATTTAACCGCCAGCTCGTATTGAGGAACAATCAATGTCATTCCCGGAACAATCATGGTAAGTATAATAAAGGAAAACAGCAGATTTCTTCCGGGAAACTTGACCCTTCCGATGCAAAAGCCCAGGGCCGAGGCTGCCAGAGCGGCAATCGCCACCGTTAATACAGAGACAAGGATACTGTTTAAAAAATTAATATAAAACTTTCCCTGATTGATCACATATACGTAATTCTCCAAGGTAATGGATTGCAGGGTGGGAAAAAATTTGGGTGGAAATTCATACAGGGCGCCGTTCGGCTTTAGGGATGTGCTGATCATATAAAGCATCGGCAGAGTGAACAGCACTGCGAATACAATCAGAACGGCATACAGTACCATTTGTATCAGAGCCTTCTTCTTCACGTTATCATCACCTCCGTCAATTATTGTTTTTCATCAGCCGAAATTGCAGCAGGGCAAGCAGGGCTAATACAAAGGCCGTAATGAAGGACAGGGCCGCGGAATAGCCAAAATCCCCTGTACCAAAGGCCTTATAATACATCCAGGATAATATGGTATCTGTCTGATGGCTTGGGGCACCTCCGGTTATCATCTTAATGGAGGTATATACATTAAAGCCGCCAATGGTCAGCATAACCAGTGCAAACAGAATGGTTCCCCGGATGCTTGGCAGAGTGACCCGAAGAAAGCGCAGGAAGGCTCCTGCTCCGTCGATGGAGGCCGCCTCATAGAGCTCCAGCGGAACCGTTTGAAGCGCTGCCAGAAAAACCACCATATTCCAGCCGATGCCCTTCCAGGAGCCGAGAATCATGGCAACACCAAGCCCGCCCCATCTCGTATCCAGCCAGTGAATATTCTGGGTAGTCAGATGTATCACATCCTTAAGAAAATAATTGAGCAGCCCCTCCGTATTAAAGATATATTTGAAGACCAGGGAAGCAATAACCCAGGAGGTGATAACCGGCAGGTAATACAATACACGAAAGCCCACCTTAAAGCGGCCGATATTATGGATCAGGAGCGCAGCCATGAGTCCCAGCAGCATTTGCGCCGGAACTGTAACAAATGTATAAACCAAGGTATTTGTAAAGGCTGTCTGGAAATAGGCGTCCTTTAAGACCTCCTGATAGTTCTCTAATCCAATAAATTTCTGATTTAAGATGGAGCTGAAATCATAATGAAAAAAGCTTATGAAAAACAGCTTTATAATCGGATAGATTGTAAAAAGCCCAAAGATCAGCAGCCCCGGCAGTAAAAGCACCATGATGTGTAATTTATTTTTTATCGACTTATTCTTCATAAGAAATCTCCATTCCGCCGCAAACCCGTAAATTTGAGCGGCAGCACAAATTTACCGTGCAAAAATCTTGCTTCTTCGCATTGCTGCCAACATAAGCTGCCAACATATTCTTGATTAATATGATCTTATTTGGTATACTATAGTAAGTTCTTATGCCTCAATTTTATATGGGACACAGGTCCGGCTATCCTGTGAACAAAACCGGCAGCAAGTTTTTTGCCACCTGTTTTGCCCACAAAATATCCGATTTATCCTGCGGCGACTACATGTCTTACAGGCTGTTGCAAGTAGGGGTTATTCCCCGGCCAATAATGCATCTACCTTAACCGCAAGTTCATCCATGGCAGCTTTTGCTGTTTTATCACCGCTCATAACCGAGGTTACGGCTGCGGTCAGCTCACTGTCGATTTCAGACCAGCAGGAGACCGTCGGTCTGGATTTGGCGGTTTTGATTGCCTCAATAAAGGGAGCAAAATCAGCCTGCTTTACGGTATCGCTTTCCAGAGCAGTATTATTTACAGGAATTTGACCGCATTTTGCCATCTCAACCTGTGCATATTCGCTGGTCATGAACCTTGCGAATTTCCAGGCAGCTTCCTTTGTTACTTCATCTGCGGAGGTGTTAAATAAAGAGATATCCTCACCGCCAAGAACTGAAACAGAGCCTCCGTCACCAGCGGGTATACCGGCTGTGTCATATTCAAAATCCGGGTAAGCTCCTGCCAACTCGGCAACCTTCCAGGGACCTTCCAGTATCATCAGGTAGCGTCCGGTTCCAAAGCCGTCGGTCATCGGAATATCACCGCTGTTCCAGCCGGTAATGCCGCCATCCTTATAAAGGTCAGCCAGCGTCTGAATTGCAGCCACCGTCTTATCGCTGTTAATATAGCCGCTTGCCGTGGTCTGGTCGGGACTTAATAATTCACCGCCGAAGCTCCAGATGAACGGGCAGAGATTCCAGCCTGCCAGTGCGGGCTCCTCATAGCCCCATACCTGCTGACCATTGGCGTTCGTACCCGACAGCTTTTTCACATCCGCTACAAATTCGTCCATTGTGACCGGCGGAGTTATTCCGGCATCCGCAAGGGCTTTTACATTATAGAATAGTATCTTTGTGTTGGTATTCAGGGCAAGACCATAGTAATGATCTCCGATTTTTGCCGTACTCATTGCACTTTCCAGCAAGGTCTGTGCCACGTCATTAAAATCGGTCATGGACTCATCCAGCGAGGTCAAAATGCCGGAGGCCTGAAATTCAGGTATCCAGGCGGCATCCAGTCTTGCCACATCGGGCAGTGTATCTGACTGTGCACTGACCAGAATCTTATCATGCAGGTCGGCCCATTCATGGGATACCGCATTGACCGTGATACCGGGGTTCTCACTCTCGAATTTGGGAATGAGGACATTCATCAGGGTGTCATTCTCCGCCGACTGTGCACTGTAATGATGCCAAAAGTTAATGGTTACTTCCTTTGTTTCCGATACGTCTGAAGCTGTATCGGTTGGTGCTGCTGATTCCCCGCCATTGCTGGGTTCAGATTCTACTGGTGATTTACTGCAAGCTGTGAGAGCTGCCAGGCACATAACGGCTGTCAGTAAAATTGCCAGTATTTTTTTTGCTTTGTTCATAATTAACTACCTCCTCAAATTTTAATATCTTAACGGAATAAGGCTTCAGATCAATATGTATTCTTTCACCGCTATCCGAAAAGCTCGTTTTCTCCTGCCCACACAGGGAGATTTGTTTCTTAAATACCGTTCCGGTTTCTGTAACAAGATCTGTTCCAACCGATATCCCGGAATTATTAAATATAATCTTGATCCTCTCTTTTTCGTAAAGACGTTCAAAACCGTAGATATTATGTTCATCGTCCGCCACCAGAGTGCGAAAGCCTCCGTAACGGATGGCCGGTTCCCTGTGTCTTAACTCGGACAACTGCCGGTACCAGGCCAGTAAATCCTTATCCTGATCCTTTTCCTCCCATATCATGGCTCTTCTGCAATCCGGGTCATTGTCTCCCGTAATTCCCACCTCGTCACCGTAATAAACCGCGGGGGCTCCCGGAAAGAAAAACTGGAAGGCAACCGCAAGCTCCAGCTTGGCCTTGTTTTCCTTGCAGCAATATAAAAACCTGGGTGTGTCGTGGGAGTCCAGCAAATTATACATGACCTGGTTATATTCATCATAATACCCTGCCAGCATATGGTTCAGCCTTTCATTCAGTTCTCCCGGCTTTATCCTTTCATAAGCGAAATAGTCCAGCATCGCATCACGGAATATATAATTCATCACGCTGTCCATCTGTTCTCCCAGCAGCATTTTACGTCCAAAGCCCCAGGTCTCGCCTAATAATAATATCTGCGGGTGTTTCTGCTTTAAATATACTCTGGCATTTCTCCAGACCTGGGCATCTACCTCATCCGCCACATCAAGTCTCCAGCCGTCAATTCCCGCTGTTTGAATCCAAAACTCCATTACATCAAGGATATAATTCACTACCTCCGGATTGGAGGTACATAGCTTTGGCATCCATTTGTAGGCACCGACACATTCGTAGGAATTATGGGAGGGCTTCATCGGGAAGCCGGTAATATGAAACCATTCCTGATACTCCGACTCCTCCTGCTTACTTAGCACATCCTGAAAAGCCGGAAAGGAGGTTCCGCAGTGATTGAATACCCCGTCTAAAATCACCTTCATATCCCGGTTATGGCATTCCTCCACCAGTTCCTTCAGGTCCTCGTTTGTTCCAAAGCTTTCATCCACCCGGTAATAATCCGTGGTTGCATACTTGTGATTAAAATCTCCTTTGTTAATGGGGTTCAGGTAAATACAATCCACCCCAAGGCTTTTGATATAATCCAGCTCCTGTATGATTCCCCGCAAATCTCCCCCCATATAATTTTCCCTGGTTGGTTGCTCCCCCCAGGGAGCACAGCCCGGCGGGTCATTGGAGATGTCTCCATTTTTGAAGCGTTCAGGAAAAATCTGATAATAAACCTGTCCCTTCGCCCATTGCGGAATTGAAATCACATCGTTAGGATTTGCATACAGATATTCAAAATACCCATCCTGAGGATAATTTTTTGTAAACTCGTATTCCGTATAATAATACTGTTCTCCCTCATTATCCGTAAGTTCAAAGAAATATTTGGTATACCTGGCTATCTTGGAAAATTCTATTTCCGCAAAATAGTAATCCAGCATATTGTCCCGGTACCGTAATTCCAGCTCGGTGCTTTTGCGTTTGTCTCTGTCTTCCTGCGTTCTGGGCCAGTAGATAAGCCGGCACCGGATAAAGCTGTTTTTTGCCGTCTCCAGTCTTAGCACCAGCTTATTTCTTGCCTTCACATAGACATAATCCAGGGTGTTTTTATGAAGCACCACCGTTTTTATCATCGACGCATCCTTCTCCTTTCATGGAAGATTGCCTGATCAGGAGCTTGGTCGGAATATATCTCTGACTGGTGAAGCTGGAATTACCCTGTATTCTATGGATTAATTGCTCCGCTACCCGGATACCCAGGCTATAGGTATCCACATCCACAACTGTCATGGGCGGGTCCGTATATTCTGCAATCGGGTAATTATCAAAGGTTACAATTCCTATCTCCTCAGGAATCTTAAAGTTTATATTCTTTAATGTTTTAAAAACATTAAATGCGATAATATTATTGCCGCAAAGAAAAGCATCCGGCCGTCCTTCACCGGTCATCAGCTCTTCCAGACGCCTACTGTCCTCCAGGGTATTCTGCCCCTGCTCCAGGATGAATTCCGGGGCCGGCGCCATGCCATGCTTTTTTAAGCAGGCCAGGTATCCCGCCAGACGCTTTCCGGAAAATACCGTATTGCTTTTCTCAGTTATAAAAGCAATACGCCGATAGCCCTGTTCAATCAGATGCTCCACCGCCATGCTGCTGCCCATCTCATTGTCCACATCAACCCAGGCCGTACTGCTTTTCTCGTCCCGCGGTTCTCCCATGACGATAAACGGAAAATCTATTTGATTCAACTCCTTGATCAGATCGGCCCTTATAATGGAGGACGGCATGATCAATCCATCCACCTTCTTCTCCAGAACCAGATTTTCCAGCATGGATTTCTTCTGCTTCTTTCTGTCGTTTGTAATAATCAGACTGTAGCCATATTCCTGAACCACCTTTTCGATTGCAAATACGCTTCGGTTAAAGAAGGCGTTGGCAAAGGTATTTTCATCCCGGGCATCGATTACCAGGCCGATGCAGTAGGTAACTCCGCTGACAAAGCTCCTGGCAAGGCTGTTAGGATGATAATCCAACTCCTCCATTACGCTTTGGATTTTCTTTGTCGTTTCATCCGAAATTCTGCTATTTCCGTTGATTACCCGCGATACGGTGGAAGGTGATACCCCCACTCTCTTTGCAATATCCTTAATTGTTACTGTCATATGCTCACTCCTTATTGTGCAAACGTTTGCACAATTAAATTATAAGACCTTCCCGCAAGAAAGTCAATATATTCTTGTACATTTCCATTATTTTTTCTCTCTTCGATGCAGCTTATGCCAAACCTGTCCGGAAATAAGAAAAGGTTCGCTTTAATATAAAGGCTTGTATAATCTATCTATGCAAGCTAATATAGTAACTATATAACAATAACGAATTTAAGAAGGGGATTTAACATGTATCATTTGATTCAACCCATGTTTGACGAATGCTGCTCATATTATGAATTCGAGAACGGTATTAATACCATAAAGCATGAAAATTTTCAAGTTCTTATGGATATTTGCTTTAATTTGGCATCATACTTCTCGCTTTCTGCAGCGCCCTGGGATATTTGTACAGAGGTAGAACTTGCCAAAGAATTAGAGCCGTTTTTGGTTAAAAAGATTCGAGTACAGAAATGGTTCTGCTATGATTTTTCTCTGGGAGATCAATTTTCGGAAATAAACATATATAAAGCCATTCGCTCCACACAAAACATACTTCAGAAGTATTTTTTTGATATATTTTTAAATGAACTAAAAAATGGTCATATGATACAAACTACTCAAACATTAGAGGATCTATGCATTTTTACGGAAACCTCACTTTTATTGGGAACAGTTACACATGAATATATATGTCATGTTTACCCGCCAAACGAAACTGTAGCACAAAAAATTGCTCTAACCGGTAGATGGAAATATGGCGCAGATATTCCATCGGAGCAAATTAATGTTGAACAGATAATTTAGCATCCACATATTTTATCGCGGCTAAAAGGCTTTTTCGTCGGTAAGATTTTTAATACTTTGGGGGCATCTCCACTATCTTCACATTTAACAATCTATCACAGCTTTTAATGCTCCGTCAGGAAATCTCCTTTGGACACTAAATAATTGAGGTAATTCCGTATTACTTGAAATGAATTGAAACAGACTCATTTTGCCTCCTTATTTTACACAAGGTGGTACTAAGGTAAGCAGCTTTGCCTCAAGCAGCTTTACATCCTCTATGTCATGCGTCACGACAATTACGGTTTTTTCGTCAGTCATTTCTTTTATATAAGTGATTGTACTTTTCTTCAAATCTGTATCCAGGCCACGAAAGGGTTCATCCAGTATCACCAGATTGCCCTTTGCCAGCATCGCCCGAATAATTGCCACTCTTCTTCGCATTCCCCCGCTGTAAGCCCTGACCGGTTTTTCTCTGTCCTCAGTTATGCCAAGACGGGAAAGCTCCTCAAGCACCTGTTCTGCCGTAATATCCCTGCCGCATACCAGGCGGATATTTTTTACCGCATTCCAGTGCTCAATCAGCCGGTCCTCCTGAAATACGACAGAGCAGCTTTTATCCTTGAGACCTGTGATCTCACCTCGATCCGGCAAAATCAGCCCGGTAAGCAGATTGACAATGGTGGTCTTGCCGGAGCCCGAAGCTCCCATCAGACAATTAATCCTGCCTTCCGAGAAGATCATATTCAAATCCTTAAGTACCGTTTTCGTGCCAAATTGCTTGGTAACCGCCTTAAGCTCAATATCCATCCGGGCCTCCTTCTGCATTATCTTTTCACCGGGCGGCAGACTCTGCTGCGTCCTTTACCGCATTTTTCGCCGTACCGGTATCTGTATGCAACAGCCTTAGCAGCAGTAGTACCGCTTTTTCAAACAAAATGCTGATTAATATAATAACAATTGTCCAGGCAAACAGCTCCCTGGTCATCAGGTACAGCTTGGCTTCATACAGGTTTTCCCCGATGGAGCCGCTGGGAATACCGATAACCTCAGCCGCAATACCCGCCTTCCAGCACAGGCCTACCCCGACGGATACCGCCGAGATAAAATACGGCAATACGGAGGGAAGGTAGATTGCAATTATTTTTTTCCCTTTGCCAAGCCGGAATACCCTGGCCATCTGCAAGAGCTTCTCGTCGGCTGATATGAGTCCCTGCAATACATTGGAATAAATCAGGGGCATTACCATAAGAAAGGAAGCCAATACGGACAAATTCTTAGCCCGAATCCAGATCAGGGCCAGTATGATAAAGGAGGCCACCGGCATCGCCTGAATGGTTTTCATCAGCGGCGCAGCCAGCTCCCTGATCAGTCTGCTGTTATAGGCCCCAGCCGCAAGGAGAATTCCTGTTACGAGCGCCAGAGAAAAACCAAGTATAATACGTCCCGAGGAAAAAAGTACCGTCTGCCAGAACTCCGCCCTGACGACCAGTCCGGCCAGGGTTATCAAAACCGCAACCGGTGAAGCAAGCAGGATTTCCTTTCCAATCCACCGGCTGGCAATTTCCCACAGGAGCAGCCAGAAGCAGATGACAAGGGCTCGAAGAATAATTCTTTTTGTTCTGTTTTCCTGCTTTAACATGTCCGACTCCCTATGGAATATAATAAAAATCGTCCGACGGAAGCTTTCCGCCTACCGACTTCGGTTCCTGGTTAAAAAGTGCCGTAAGATATCCGCTTACCTTTTCCTTCATTTCCCCGCCCCGAATTAAGGTGATGTTACAGTAGGGAATCGCCTTCTTGGTAGGTGCCGCCTTGAAGATATCATACTGTTCAACCAGCTGTGCCGCTTCGTCAATGTTCTCATTAACAAAGGCGGCAGACGCAGAATATTCTTCTAAAAACGCATCCACAGCGGCCTTATTATTCTCAAGAAATTCACTTCTGACCACAACAACTCCGGTTACAACAGAGCTCCCATCCGTGCTGACCTTATCCCATTCCTCTGCAAGATTCAGGGCAATACGCAGCTTGTCATTTTGCAGCAATACCGTTGTCACATAGGGCTGGGGCAGCATTGCAATCGCATCTGTTGTATCCTCTAATAAAGCGGCCACCTCAGTGGGCTCCGTCTTATATTCAATCGTAACATCCTTCTGCGGATCGATTCCGTTGGCCTCTAATACATAGTTCAGTGTATATTGGGGCGTTGTGCCGAGTCCTGTTGCATAAATCGTCTTGCCCTTCAAATCCGCAACCGAGTTGATAGTATTCCCTGTTTCAACGATATAAAGTACTCCCAGGGTGTTGATTCCGGCCAGCTTGATGCTGCCATCCGTATTATTATATAGTACTGAGGCCAGATTGCAGGGTATGGCTGCGATATCATAATCACCCTTGACCAATCCGGTGCTGATTTCATCTGCGGTTCCTGCAATTGTGAATTGATAGCGGTTTGCCGTGGTACCCTGATCACTGTCATTCATCACCTTAACCATTCCAATTGCCGTCGGCCCCTTTAAAGCAGCGATATTAATATCGATCTTATCGGGAGCTACCGCTTCCTGTGTTACTGTGGCTTCGGGTGCCGTTGTAGCTTCGGCCCCGGTTGTAACAGTCGGCGTTGTTTTCTCACCATTCTCTGTCCCATTGCTCTTGCTGCATGCGGATAAAAAAGCAAATGCTACGAATATAATCAGTATAAGATTTAATTTCTTCATTATTTTCCTCCATTTCTACACAAACCACGCAAAGACTATTTCTTTGAATATACGGTTTTTACGCTGACTCCCTTAAGCATCCCAAGCTTTCCTGCCAGGGTGCTGATAATATCGGCCTGAGCATTTACAACCACGCTGATAATGCTGATATTCTTCTCCCTGTAAGGAATCCCCATACGGCCGATGACATACTCTCCATATTCATGGAGCAGTCCGTTCATTCTCTCTACCGACTCCAAATCCTCAACAATAATACCGATTAAAGCAACTCTCGTCTCCAATTAATCCCCTTCCTTCCTATGGACTTAACTTTGCAGAATAAAAACCCTATGCCATCATGACATAGGGTTCAAAGTAATCCATATTTCACTGCCTTGTGCCTATATCCGCAAGCCTTCAGGACAATTTACCTTTTATTCGCTCCTATGCCTTTTCCGCAGGAAAACCTTATGAATCGGCTGGGATTATCTTAGCACATTGCTAATTATTTGTCAATGTGGTTCCTATTTACAGCAAAACAAAGGCATGATACGGCAAAATGCTTTCATTATCTTTCAAGGTTTTTTAATATCTCCCGGTAACGCATAGTCCCCAGGTCACTTATCTTTCCCTTCCTGCAACTGGAAAGCTCTGCTAACTTCGGATTGGGACGCTCCACCACAATCTCCCCTGCGGTTGATTTATCCGCCAAAGCCTTCGAGGCCTCCAGGAACCTCGGGTCATTCCTGGCTTTGTTATAAAAGGACAGGACATAAACATAGAAGAAAATATTATAGCTAAGAAAAGGGTATGCAGTCTGCATAAACAGCGTGCCGATCCCGTAATGACAGGGTCCAAGGGGTTGTTTTGTTGTCCAATGGGAAAGCAGAAACTCTACGGCCCTGTCCAGCTCCTCACTATTATTCAGAAAAGTGGTATACCGAAATGCATCCAAAGCATACAGAGTGGGACCAGGATTAGAATATTCTGTCTCCGGTCCTCTTCCAAAGCTAAACTTATTGCAACGCCAGCCGCCATCCTGATACTGAATTTCCAAAAGATGCTCCAGGGTCTTTCTAACCCTGGGATCGGAAGCATAGCCCAAGCTGCAAAGGGTCCTGGCTGCGGTAATGGTATGGCAGGGATAAATTGCCCCCGGTGACAGCTTAAAGCGCCCATCCTCCCGCCATGTACTTAGAATAAGCTCCCCTGTCTCCCTCAATACGGGCTCTGAAGGAGCCATTCCCAAATCCTGCAGCATATATGCACAGTTAAGGGTATTAAATGGGCTACCTTTATTCAACCGCTTGTCGGGAGTCGTCCAATAATCGCCCCCATTGTCATAACGTTTTGCTAAAATGGCTTTGATATCCGTCTGATGCTGCTCCGCTATCTGCATTTATTTCTCCCAGGTAACTCCATCTGCTGTTACCCATTTTTCATTATTATAAACAACCGTCCAGCCACTGGTGGTATCTTCCGCGGCGGAAGTATCCGTACTCCACTGAAAGCTATTATCTTCCTTTTCCTTCACCTGCTTCCAGGTGGAGCCACCGTCATGAGTCACAAAAACCACCGGCTCCGTGGTAGCATCCACTGCATAGGTCAGCAGTAGCCCATCCTTTGCCGAGAAAAATGCGGGTGGATAGGTCATGAATTCTGCATTGGCATATTCCTTTGATACGGTTATCTCCTGTTCCTTCCAGGAGCTTCCGCCGTCTTCCGTCTTATATAAACCGACATAGCCTGACTGCGGTATCTGTACTGTCATCCATCCCTGCTGGCTGTCCGTAAAGATCAAGCCTGATTTTGATGCCAGGGGTATGGTGGCCCCGTCATCATCGGTACTTGTAAGCTTGCTCCAGCTGCTTCCCCCATCCTTTGTCTGATATAGGGTAATGCCCTCTTTAAACATACCAATTGGATCATAGACAGCCTTCCAGCCCTCTTTTTGATTAAGAAATACATAATCCGCATATTCCTGGGCATCATCCTGTTTCATCAGCTTTAAACCGAGGGGGGTATATCCGGCTACCGTATATTCATCCGCCGGAACCGTCGGTGGTATCTGGGTTGGCGTAATCGTCACAGCCGGAGTGATCGTTGCCACAGCCGGGGTTATTGTTGCCTGCACCGGTGGCTGGGTTACTGTTACCTGCCCCTCCTGAGTTCCTTTATCCCTTTTTGCGCAGCCACTTAAGGAAATGACCAGGATCAGAAGTATTATAAATGCATAGTTTATCTTTCTCATAATAACCTCCGTTTGCCGCCCTGGCGGCATTCATTCCGGGATTTCTTCCGGTTATCAATAGAATTAAAATCCGTTCAGCCCCAGCCTCTTTATCATAGCCGCATAATCTATAAAGGAGATATCCAAATCTACATTGCCGGATATTCCCTTTACCGAGCCGGTTGAACTGTACTGCCAGATTCCGACCTTCCCCGTATAGGTTATGGAAGTTCCCCACTGGGCAAGCCAATGATCATAGTCCACAAGCCTTGTATCATCCAGCTTTAGCGTAAACCATGTCCTGTTACTGTATATTATAGGATAGTAGCCCGCATCTTTCAATCCCTTAAGATAAACCAGTGCAATATCTGTTAGAGTTGCCTTATCCAAAGTGCTCATGGAAGAGTCCTCAATATCCACACAAATCGGGTATTCAAACTGCTTTCCCTCCAGGTTGCTGATTAGGAATTCCAATTCAGCGGCGGCTTTCTTTACGGTTGTTGCATAGCTGTAATGATATGCTCCGACTGCCACCCCATTATCCCTGGCTGACTTATAATTGGTTTCAAACATCGGATCAACACTGCTGGATCCATAGGAGGATCTGATCATTGCAAATTCAATACCATCATTTTTTACCAAATCCCATTTGATCGTCTGCTGCCATTTTGATACATCGATTCCCTTAATCTGAGCGTTGATTACGGTTACCTCGCATTCGCAGATATAGCCGCCATCCGATGTAGTAGCTGTAATAATTGCCGTCCCTGGATTTACCGATATAATATTTCCTTTTTCATCCACCGTCGCTACACTTTCATCAGAGGATTGCCAGGTTACTGCCTGATTTGCTGCATTTTCCGGAGCTATGGTCGGCGTTAATTGCTCAGCACCACCCATAACCAATGTAACTTCGTTTTTATCAAGGCTTATTGACGAAACATTAACGGTCGGGATCATAGCGCTTACAATATCCGTATCACTGCCGTATACCGTCTTTCCATCAACGATTTTAAAGGCCCTCACCTTATAATAACAGGTAGTTTCTGCCATTTCCCCAATATCACTGTATTCTGCTGTAGTAACTGCTGCCAATAATTCATAGGCTCCATCACTGGCAGCTGCCTTATATACCTCATATCCATCGGTACCTTCTGTCTCATTCCAGGTAAGAATAACCACCCCATCCACAGAGTATATTGCCTGAAGGGAGATGGGGACAGAGGGAACGGGACCAGCCTTCATAACAGCCGTATAGCTGCCAAACACCTTACTCCCATTTACCGTTTTATAGGCTCTTATCTTGTAATAATAGTTCTTCCCCGTTGTCAGCTCCGTATCTGTATAGCTTTTTGAGGAGGTGGTCTTTACCAGTTTATAGGTTCCTGTACTTGATGTGGCTCTGTATACCCGGTAACCGCTTGCTCCTGATACGCTGCTCCAGCTTATCTTTATGCTGTTATAGGAGGACGATGTCGCAGCAGGGGAAGCAGGTGTCGCCGGAACCGGCTTTGCACTTATTACTTTAGAATACACCCCATATGTCTTTGAACTTCCGGAGGTCACATAGGCTCTTACCTTGTAATAATAGGTTGTGCCTGTTGTCAGTCCGGTATCCTTATAGCTTTTAGCAGTTGTAGTCTTAATCAGCTTATAGCTTCCCGATTTTGACTCTGCTCTGTATACCCGGTAACCGGTCGCTCCTGACACGCTGCCCCAGCTTATTTTTATACTGTTATAGGAAGAGGACACCGCTTTTACCGCAGACGGTGCAGCCAAAGTCTTATTTGCAGCACTTGCAGGTTGCGGTGCTGATATCAGACATAATAAAAGTGTTACCAGTATAACGGCAGAATATAGCCTTCCGACCCCGCTCATTCGTTTCTTCAAAATATCTCACATCCCTTTTTTACTCAGACAGAGGTCATGGGTTCTTTTTACTGTGGAAGTATTTACTCCAAAGGGATTTATTGCGGTATATAAATCAGAAGAAACCATAACATGCTGTCTTTATTTTTTTGTCCTATGTCGTTACCAGTAATAGGGAATGGCATTACCTATGCCCTTCCTGTTATGTTAAGGTTAGAGCCCAGCTGTGTTAAAATTATGGCAATTCAGATATTTTATTACATTAAAACAAAAAAAATAACCGCAGCTCCCGTTTTTCTCTAAAGCTGCGGCTTGGTTTTTTAAACAACGGACAAATCCACATTCTCAATGAAATTATAAACCCTGTTACTGAAGGAATGCATGATTACGGCATCCTCCATATCCCAATACAGATTAACCTCCTGTCCTTTTTCCGGCAAATTCCCTCCTGCAAGCTTGGTTATCTTAACCTCATTTCCATTTTGGAGCAGGAGGATCGACTTTACGAAGGAGCCTACAAAAATATGCTCCGTCACCGTTCCGGCCAGTTCAAAGCCCGGTTGGGGCTCTCTGCTCCAGTTAAGTTTATCCGGCCGGATTGAGATATGGACCAGCTCTCCCTTCTCAAAGCCTTTCTCTTGTGCCGTTACGTTTCCGGTCTCTGTTGTCAGCCACAGTATATCGTCTCTGCCCGTCTCGGCAACTATCGCTTCGAAGGTATTGGTTTCTCCGATGAATTCCGACACAAATTGGGAGACCGGCTTTAAGTAAATCTCCCGGGGAGTTCCAGCCTGCTCGATGCAGCCGTTGTTCATAACTGCAATCCGGTCGCTCATAACAAGAGCCTCCTCCTGGTCGTGGGTAACATAGATGAAGGTAATTCCAAGCTTCTTTTGCAGATTGCGAAGCTCATATCTCATTTCCTTGCGAAGCTTTAAATCCAGTGCGGTAAGCGGCTCATCCAGAAGAAGCACCGGCGGGTGATTTACGATTGCCCTTGCGATGGATACCCGCTGCCGCTGCCCGCCGGACATCTGGGAGGGATGCCTTTTCTCAAAGCCCTGGAGCTGAACCATTTCAATTACTTCATTTACCCTTTCCTTAATGGCCTTGCCGGAAAGCCGGCGAGCCTTCAAGCCATAAGCGATGTTATCATAAACATTCATATGGGGAAACAACGCATAGTTCTGGAATATTGTATTGAGCGGTCTTTTATATGGCTGCAGGGAATCAATTCTCCTGCCGTCCAGGAATATCTGTCCTCCGTTCAGATATTCCAGTCCCGCAATCAGCCGAAGCACCGTACTTTTTCCGCAACCCGAAGGCCCCAGCAAAGATAAGAATTCTCCCGGCTGAATTATAAAATTGAGGTTCTTTACAACATGATTTTTATCATAATATTTATTAATATTTACTAATTCGATTGATCCCTGTATTCCCATAACAGCCTCCCTGCTGCCGCAGCGTTAGCCCGGTTACCCGTGTGCCGGCCTCTTTCCGTCTGGCGGCATATGCCTGACTTATAATGCCTTCCGGCCCCGTTCCCCTGTTCTGATGCGCATTGCCTCCACAACCTCGGATACAAAAACCTTGCCGTCTCCTACCTTACCGGTTGCAATCCCGCTGTGGATGTCTGAAAGCAGCTCATCGACCTTATCATCCTCCACTACCGCAATTACAGTAATTTTGGGAATTAGGTTCATATTGGCCACCTTAAGCCCCTTAAAGCTTTCAATATCCGCATTGCCCTTCTGATTTCCGCAGCCCATTGCGCTGTATACCGTAATCCCGCCAATTGCATTATGATTCAAAATATTTTTTAAATTCTCCAGCTTATCCGGGCGAATAATAATATCCAGTCTTTTCATAATTACACCTCTATTCTGCCGCATAGCGGCTGTAATAATTTTATGGAGCTATATACGAATTAAATAGGTATCTATGAATTAGCTTGCCGCATATGTCAATACAATGGCTTCATCTTTCATAAATCATACAGGCTTTCCCAGGCTCCCAGTGTACAAACACCTGCATTCCCTTCTGAAAGCTCCCCGTTTTCTCAAGCGCCGCCAATTTTTTTCCTGAGGCCAGCCTCACGATAACACGGTTCACCTGTCCGAGAAAGGTACTTTCCTCTACAACGCCCTTCAGTGACTCCCCTCTTGTTCCATCGGCTTCCAGCAGTATATATTCCGGTCTCACACAGAGGTAAGCCGGAGCCTCCTCCAGCTTATCAATGGTCAGCCGCGTTCCCTCCACCGTAAAGCTGTCACATGAGCCGCCGGACTCCCAAATGCCCTCAAAGAGGTTGGACTCGCCCAGAAATTGCGCTACAAAGGGAGTGGCGGGATTATGATAAATCTCCCTCGGTGCTTCGATCTGTTCAATGACTCCCGCATTCATAACCACAATACGGTCGGACATCGTAAGCGCCTCCTCCTGATCATGGGTCACATACACATAGGTTGTTCCGAGCCTTCGCTGCAATCTCTTAAGCTCCAGCTGCATCTGCTTGCGAAGCTGCAAATCCAAAGCCCCCAAAGGCTCATCCAGCAGCAGTACCTTCGGACGGTTCATCAGTCCTCTTGCAATTGCCACACGCTGCTGCTGTCCGCCGGACAGCTGGCTCGGCTTGCGGTTTGCCAGGGATTCCAGCTTAGTAAGCTCCAGCATCTCGTTCACTCTTTCATCGATCTCCTCCCTGGGCACCTTCTTCATCCGAAGTCCAAAGCTGATATTCTCTCTGACTGTAAGATGGGGAAATAACGCATAGCTTTGAAATATGGTATTCACCTGTCTCCGGTTTGCCGGAATACTTAACATATCCTCGCCAAGAAAGGCTATCTCCCCCTCATCCGGTGTTTCAAAGCCTGCGAGCATACGAAGTATCGTTGTCTTACCGCAGCCCGAGGGTCCTAACAGGGTTACAAACTCTCCGTCCTGTATATCCAGAGACAGATTCTTAACCACCTGGTTTGAGCCAAAGCTCTTATTAATATTTTTTAATTGAATTAAGGAAGCTGCCATATGCTATTCTCCTTTTTTCGATAGTATTGAGGAAAGCACAACCGCGAATACCGAGAATATCAGAATAATAGAGCAGATCGCATTTACCTCCGGAGTAAAGCCGTTCCTCGTCATTGCAAAAATTTTAATCGGAAGGGTTGTAAATACTCCGTTCAAAAAGAAGGTGACCGGAATTTCATCCAACGACAGAGTAACGGACAAAAGCGCCGCTCCGATGATAGCCGTTTTGATATTGGGCAATATAACGAAGAAAAAAGTCTGTAAGCCCGATGCGCCAAGGTCCAGAGCTGCTTCCTCGATATTCTTATCCAATTGCCTAAGTCGGGTGTACACCTGGGGAAGTACGGTTCCAATCAGAAAGGTCGCATGTCCAAGGGTTACCGCCAGTGCTCCCTGCAGGATGCCTGCCATCTGAAGAAAGGTCAGAATGGAAATACCGGTAATGATACCTGGAAGCATCATCGGAAGGATTACCATCCGCTCCAGAATTCTTTTGCCCGGAAAATTATATTTATACATAGCAAAGGCCCCGGGTACACCGATTAAAACAGCAATAACAGTTCCCGCCACTGCAACCTGAAAGGAATTAATCAAAGCCTGTATCAAGTCCTTATTGGAGAACATAACCGAAAACCAGTGGAACGTAAATCCCGCCATCGGAAAGCTGTTGATGGAATCCGTATTAAACGAATAGATCACTACTACAGCAACCGGAAGATATAGGAACAGCAGGGCTGCAACAGCCAGAATTGTTACAATTACAGTACTAAGTGAAAATCTTCTCGACATATCTTCTTAACCTCCATCCAAGCGATACGACCCGGCATAGGCCACTTTTTGCAAAATATTCTTCATCCTGTTTTCTCCGCTTCCAGTCTGGAAAAATGCTTCTCCAGCCGGCCCGTTAAGGTAAGCATAATAAGCACCAGAATTAATATAATCACAGCAATTGCGGCTCCGTAAGGCCAGTTATTGGAAGTGCCGAACTGCATTTGGACGATATTGGATATCTTTGTACTGCTGGTCGGCCCTCCCAGTAAATTCGGCGCCAGAAAATCACCCATGGAAAGGGCAAAGGCATAGGTGCTACCTGTAATCACACCCGGCAGAGACAGGGGAACAACCACCCTAAGGAAGGTTCTGATGCGGTTCATACCAAGATCCTTGGAGGCCTCAATCAGATTCTTAGGTATCTGCTCCATCGCCGTATACATCGGCATCAGAACAAAGGGAGTATAAATATGTACCATTGCTATAACAACAGAGACATCGCTGTAAAGAAATATTTCCAGGGGCTGGTCCGTTACCCCCAGCCAAATCAGCAGAGAATTCAGGATACCGTTGGTACCCAGGATAATCCTCCAGGAATATGCCCGCATCACATAGCTGATCCACAGAGGTATGATGGCCAGCATATACAGAATTTGCTTATGCTTCTTCACTTTAAAGTTAATAAAATAAGCCAGGGGAAAGCTTATGATAACAGTAAATACGGTAACAATGACTGCGATACGAAGCGTATCAAGCAGTACCATATATGGAGCATTGGTTCCAAAGCCGCTGGTGAAAAATTTGCTGTAATTCTCCAGCGTGAATTCATGGATTACATTAAAGATATCATTCTTCCAGAAGCTGTACAGCAGCAGGTTGATATAGGGCACCAGCAGAAAGAAAAAAAGCCAGATAACAACCGGTCCCAGCATTCCAAGCATAATAAATTTTTTTGTCCCTTTTGACAAATTGCGATTCCCTTTTTTTAATTTCCCGAATAAATGATTGTCCATGCTCATGTGCCATTCTCCTTGCAATTTGGGAAGGTTCCGGCTTCCTGCCTCTTATGCCGGTATATTGATTGCCTGCTGTCTATGGCAATTCTAAAACAGGTACATTGACAATGGGAAGTAAAATTCTTTTCCATTGCCAATGTACCGTTCCTTTACCGTAAATATCGGGTAATCGGAACACCGCCTTCTCTAAACGCTATTTTGTTGTTTTGACTGCGGTCCAAACCTCATTGTATTTATCCCTGTTCTCCACATAGGACCAGAAATTAATGGATTCAAACATGGTGTCCATATCATCCACCATCGCTACCGCCTTCTGATCCTCATCCATATAATCTGCTGCCTTTGGATTGGATACGGAGAAGGTGGTTGCAATGGAGCCAAGAGCTTCTCCTTCCGCACTGGTACACCAGTCAATCCACAGGGTTGCCAGCTGAGTATGCTTGGAGCCGTCCACGATCATCCACCGGTCAAACCAACCGGTCACACCCTCCTCGGGAATACACCAGGCCATATTCAATCCCTGGTCCTGAAGATTCTTTAAGGTGCTTGGCCAGCCTACCGCAATATCTATCTCACCATTTTTAAATAAATCCTCCAATTCTCCGCCTGCAGCCCAGTATTTGCGCACACTTGCATTCAGAGTGGTCAGCTGCTCCTGTGCATAGGCAAGATCTTCATCCGACATATTGTAAAGTGCAAGCTCATCCTCCTTGTCAAGGCCAAGCATCTGTCCAATCATGTAAATGTTGCTTACATCATCATGCAGGGAAAGACGTCCCTTGTATTTTTCATCCCATAATTCGCTCCAGGACTTAATCGGCTCCGTGATCACATCCGCATTGTACATCACATAATCAGGCCCCCACAGATAGGGTACACCATAGGTTCCTCCGTCCTTTTCCATATCGGCAAGCTTAAAGGTATCCGGGATGTCGGCCCAGCCGGAGATATGGGTAAGATCAATCGGCTGTGTCATGCCCGCTTCTACCAGATATCCTGCCATATCGCCCGAGGGTGAGATAACATCATAGGTATCACCGCCCCCTGCCTTCAGCTTCGCAACCAGGTCATCACCGCTGGCGAAGAAGGTGGCCTCCACCTTACAGTTATACTTTTCCTCAAAGGGCTCCACAAAGGACGGGTCCGCATATTGCTCCCAGCAAAGCAGATTAATTTCCTCTCCGTTAAAATCTGTTTTTGTCCAATCGATGTCCGCACTTGTACTTTCCGCCTTTTTGCTGCAGCCGGTAAGCATCGTGCCAAGCATTACCGCTGCAAGAAGTAAGCATAATCCTTTCTTTTTCATAATAATCCCTCCTGATTTTATTTTATAAAGCAATTAAAAAAACAATTTCATATAATAAAAGAGGTTTATCCGCAGAAAATGCGTATAAACCTCTTTGTCTATCTGATGTCAATGGACTATTCAATTTTCATACCATCCAACTACGCCGGGGGTCAGGTTAATATTCACCTGCTTTACCTCCTGGTATTCCTCCAGACCGTGGATACCAAGCTCGCGGCCGATACCGCTCATCTTATAGCCGCCCCAGGGTGCCTCATTAAAGGTCGGATTATAGCAGTTGATCCAGGTAATTCCTGCCCGGATTTCCCTGATTATGCGGTGTGCACGGGTCAAATCCGAGGTAAATACCGCACCAGCCAGACCATAATCCGTATCGTTGGCCATGGCAACCGCCTCTGCCTCCGTCTCGAAGGTCTGTATGGTCACCACCGGCCCAAAGATTTCTTCCCTCACAATTTTCATATCCGGAGTGCAGTTATCAAATATGGTGGGCTTTACAAAATACCCTTTGGCACACTCCCCCTCGGTATAGCGCTCGCCGCCGTAAACCAGGGTCGCCCCTTCCTCTATTCCTCCTTGAATATATTCCAGAACCCGCTCCATATGGGCCTTTGTAATGAGGGGGCCCATATCCGGGTTATTTCTTCCGTCTCCGATGGTCATAGCCTTTGCTTTCCGGGTAAGCCTTGCTACAAATTCATCCTTTATGGATTTTTCGATCAGGATGCGGGAGCCTGCCGAGCAAACCTCTCCCTGGTTGAAGAAAATACCGATCATTGCCCATTCCACTGCACCGTCCAGATCGGCATCCGCAAAGATGATATTCGGTGATTTACCTCCAAGCTCAAGTCCAATTTTCTTGATGTTGCCTGAGGCCGCCGCCATGAGGCTCTGCCCTACCCGGGTACTTCCTGTAAAGGTTATCATATCCACATCCTTATTTGCTCCCAGTTCCGTACCCACCTCGGCATCACCCTGCACCAGATTGACACAGCCCTTCGGGAGTCCCACCTCCTCAAACAGCTCGAACAGCCGGATGGTTGACAGCGGAGCCTTCGGACTGGGCTTAAATACGATGCTGTTACCTGCCGCAAGCGCCGGTGCCAGCTTCCACACCGACATTAGGAAGGGATAGTTCCAGGGAGTTATCTGTGCGCAAACCCCCACCGGTTCATGTACTGTATAGGAATGCATCCTGCCAAAATTAGCATTCACATCATATACTCCCCCGTAGGGTGTTTTCATTAATCCAGCATAGTAACGGAAGGTATGTGCTCCATCATCAATATCTCCCTCTGCCTCCCGCAGAGGCTTTCCGTTATCCAGTGTATCCAGCAGTGCCAGCTCTGCGGCATGTACGACTATGGAATCAGCTATCCTTAACAGAATATCTCCTCTTTGCTGGGAGTCCATATCTCTCCATTCCCGTGTTACATAGAAGGATTCCCTTGCAGCCGCAATTGCCCTTCTGGTATCTTCGACACTGCTCTCCGAGACCAGAGCAAGCACCTCGCCGTTCGCAGGATTGATTACTTCTATTATCTTACCAGAGGTTCCTTCTACCCATGCTCCGTCGATATAATTCTTTTTAATTTCCATCAGCTATGGCCCCTTTCTTTCATTTTTGTATTATATGCTTCAGGGCGTACTATATGTAACTATTGAAAACCTTATACTTGCTCCATAGTCAATACTGTAATATTAATAAAATTTTTTTAATCCCTACTATTTTTTCCGTCACTTTTGTGTGCTTATAAAGAGATTTTCTACCCATATTATGGGGATTATATTTTCTTTTCATATTTTCATTCAAAATCTAAGATTTTGAGAGAACTTTACACATTTTATTTCAAATTATTCAATCGATTTGCAACATTATACTTACTATAAACTTTTCTTGCCAAATAAGGTAACCCGTGGTATCATATCCTTAACTTTTTACCGACTATAAGCATTAATAACCGCAATTATCCGATTACCCCATCGATCCCTTGTTATTTTTAGAAATCGGCGTCTATTTGGTCTATTTTCAAGACAACTATTTGCACGTTATCCTATACCTGCCATAGAGTTTTTGCTTGGGATCTCCGGTGAGTAAAAGCCGATACAGAATGGAGCCTATTATGGACTTAGAACAAATATCCATCGGCAAAATGGCCGAATTAAATCATGTATCTGAGCAGACTCTGCGTCTCTATGACCGGATCGGCCTGCTTAAGCCTGAGGTTACCAATAAAAAAACCGGATACCGTTATTACACCATCGGCCAGTCTGCCACTCTCGATATGATACAATATTATAAGCATATGGGCTTTTCCTTAAAGCAAATTCAGGAGGAGCTCGAGAACATTGACTCCATGCAGCATGTCCTAAGAAAGCGCTATAATGAGATAGAAGCCGAGATTAAGCAGCTTGAGCTGTGTAAAAAATCTATCCAGCGTTCCCTTGATAACTACAGCCGTTATCTTACCCTTCCCCGGGTGGGCGAAATATTCATTGAATATACCCCGCCCCGCAAGATCATTGTCTATAACACGGGTTACAATATTCTTAACCATGATTACAAGCATTACGAATACAATCTAAGATTACTTAAGAATTATTTACTGGATATTAATTTCCCGATGATCTATTTCTGCAATGCAGGCACCATTATCCGTAAAAAGCATATTGAGACCTCACGCCTTTACAGTGACGAAATCTACCTGCTTACAGATGAAAGCAGCAGCTATGATACCATTGAGGAGGTTCCCTCCGGCTCCTACCTGTCCATGTGCTGCTCCGGCTTCTCTAAGGAAAAGGAATATGCCGCTGTTCTGCTGGCAGAAATAAAGAAGAGAAAATATAAAATTGACGGGGATTATTTCTGTGAGGTCATCTCTGAATTTCCGAATGATTCAGAGAAACAGCGTCAATTTTTTTACAAAATACAGGTAAAAATCCTGTGACGTTTGAACAAGTATCCGTCACAGGATTTCTTCTGCATAGATGTCTATGCCGATTTTCAGATATCATTCCTCCAGCCTGTCCAGCAGTGCCGTTGTAAGAAGCACTATTTCATCTTCCGTCTTTTCCATATCCTTTAATAAAGCGGCCTCTTTCCTTCGAAATTCCGCACCGGAGTTTCGTCCGGTATTTATCTCATTATAGTGGAGGGAATCCGTATTCTCCTGCTTGGCCCTTGCTCTAAAATCCTCCAGTTTGTTTGCCATATCCTGATACTTATCAGAAATTTCAAGAACCTCCTTCTGTATAGCAAAGGGTATAAGCGAAGCCGAGGCTCTGATATATGCCGCAGCGCACCGGCGGGCATCCAATAGGTTTAGCAGTAAGGCATCATTTACCCCAAGTCTCCTGTCGATATCCGCAGTCGTATTACTTCCATCCCACAGCGAGGTATCCAAAAGCCCATTCCTCCAATGCTCATAGGCTTCCTTTCCCTGATAATAGCCTCTCTCACAGGGTGCCTGCCAGGACTTAAGCAATGTCCTTAAGGAAGCAAGGAAGGTTTCATACCCGTCCGGCCTAGGTTGTCTTTCTCCAAAATGAACGATTAAAAATGGCCAAAAATCACTTTCCAGATAGCCTCCGTCCTCTTTTAGCTTCTCTTTATGCTCCTCCAGTATTTCCTTATCGAAATAGGTCCTGCAAAGGAGTATCTTCCCATTTTCTTTATAACCGGTAATAACACCCCATTCCGGTGCAATCCTTAAATTAATTGCAATTACGGGCTTACCGTTTTGGATATCCGCAACAATACGCCGGCGCTCTTCGTTCCGGTCCTCCTTACTAATCCGGTCAGCCCATAGCTGCTCATATCCGATTGCACGAAACAAAGCAGTGGAATAATCAAAGGCAACCAAAGCGTCTGTGGCACTCCAATCCCAGACTTTCGTAAAGGCGATACGGTAACAGGCTCCCGATATTCCCATAAGCTGCTCATAGGTATAATCCTCACCCATATATTTTAGTGCCCTTAAAATGGCTCCGCACCAGGTACAATCCATCCCCTGCTCCCATGCCAGAGGCTCTATCCCCGGCAAAATGCAGACCGAGGTATCCTTCCGGTAAAGCTCAGCCCTGTCCCCGGTATAGCAAAGTGTTTCATCCTCCGCGCAGCTTATCATATGTATCCCCTGCTGATTGATATAGATTAAGGTCAGGTATTCTGTCTCATCTGTCTGAGGTGAGCTGGGAAAGCTCTCATGGTCAATGCGAAATTCCTTCCTGTTGAAATAATCATAATGCTGGATTTTCACCATGCAATCCCTGTGGTCTGATCTGTTTCCATAATACGCTCCAATTATTTTCATCGGAGGCTCATATTCATAGTCCTTATGGGACAAATCAATGGAGAGATATTGGTTTTCCAGCTGATAGGCATGATAAATGCCCTCCGGTGTCTGGTAGGTCACAATCAAAGCCTTTACCCTGCCGCTTTCTATGTCAGCTCCCAAAAACTTTGAATTTACCGCAAGATACAGCTTGTTTGCGCTGACATTATGATTCAATACCTTTGTAACATCATGGGAGGTGATGCCGTCAGAAAAGATTGCCTGAATTATGACCAGCTCCTGTGGTACTAGCAATGCATCAATGGAAGTACCGAGAATTTCGGCAATCAAGGGCAGAAGGGAGGTTTCCGGCAGGCATCTTCCGTTCTCCCACTTGCTGACCGCCTGAGGTGATACCTCCAGCAGCTGTGCAAACTTTTCTCCGGTTAACCCCTTTGCTCTTCTTAGGGCTGCAATTTGGTTACCTATCTTATAATAATCTATCATTTAGCCTCCATTCCTGCGTATGCCCATGCTTCATCCCGGGAAGCAATACGTATATAACATTATTTATCAACACCAGCACTGTACTGTCATTATAAGGATTTTCCGGACTAATTACCATAAGCAGCAGGTGAAACATTATAAAAGCAGCTCAACCTGAGGTTGAGCTGCTCTGAATGTTATAATATAAGTTATCAGAAGCGCTTTTTGCTTCTGATAAAAGGCGCGTCTTGTGCGCCGTGCATCTCGATTATCGGAAAAGGGTTTCTTCCGATAATATGCAGCTTTTGATTTCGCTTTGTGTATGAAAGCTGTACTCCTTATACCTTGAACCGGTATCCGACTCCCCATATGGTTTCGATATATTGAGGCTTGGAGGTATTATATTCGATCTTCTCACGGATTTTCTTGATATGGACCGTAACCGTCGCGATATCACCGATGGATTCCATATCCCATATCTCGCGAAACAGTTCTTCTTTCGTATACACACGGTTTGGATTTTCCGCCAGGAAGGTTAACAGGTCAAACTCCTTTGTTGTGAATATCTTCTCTTCACCGTTTAAGAATACTCTTCTGGCGGTCTTGTCTATCTTTAAACCTCTGATTTCCAGTGTCTCATTTTCCCGCTGGCCGGAACCGATCAGCCGCTCATACCTGGCCAGATGGGCCTTCACCCGGGCCACCAGCTCACTGGGGCTGAAGGGCTTTGTCATATAATCATCGGCACCCAGGCCCAATCCGCGGATTTTATCAATATCATCCTTCTTGGCAGAAACCATGATAACCGGAATGTTCTTAACCTCCCGGATTTTCTTGCAGATTTCAAAGCCATCCAGATTGGGAAGCATCAAATCCAGTATAATCAGGTTAAATTCCTCTGCAAGTGCTCTTTCCACTCCGATATCGCCTGCCGTTTCCACCTCAACCTCAAAGCCGCTTAACTCCAGATAGTCCTTCTCAAGCTCCGCTATTGCAATCTCATCTTCAATAATCAATATTCTGCTCATCTTACAACTCCTTTCCGGAATTAACTTTTCCATCCTCAGTATTTTTCTTCAAGCTCTTTTTTAAGGTAAAAATAATTGTGGTTCCAAATCCGGGCTCACTCTCTGCCCTTATTTCTCCGGAATGGTCCTCTATAATCTTCTTGGATATCGCAAGGCCAAGCCCGCTGCCGCCTTTTTTGGAATTTCTCGAGGCATCGGCACGGTAGAAGCGGTCAAAGATAAATGGAATATCGACCTTCGGTATTCCAATTCCGTTATCCTCAATTTCCACCTGCACATAGTTGCCGATATCAAGAATACGGATTTGAATGATGCCCTTGGGCTTATTTATATATTTTACTGCATTTCCGATAATATTATTTATTACCCGCTTCAGCTGTTCTGCATCCGCAACTACTTCCACTCCAGGGTCAATATCATTCATATACTGTATCTCGACATTCTTAACCTCCAGATCCAGTCCCAAATCCTCGATACAGTCGTCAAAATAATCCTTGAGATTAATCTCCTTAAAGCTATAGGGTATGGTATTACAGTCAATCTTTGCATAAAATGCCAGCTCATCCACCAGAATCGACATGTCATTCGCCTTTGTAAAAATAGTTTTTAAATATTTTTCCTGCTTCTGGGGAGTATCTGCCACACCGTCTAGCAGCCCTTCTGAATAGCCCTTGATGGCCGTCAGCGGCGTCTTCAAATCATGGGAGATATTACTGATCAGCTCCTTGATATCTTCCTCATACTGCAGGCGGCTGTCAATCTGCTCCTTCAGCCTTATTCTCATCTCTTCAAAATCTTCACAAATCTGTCCAATCTCGTCATCCGTCTCGGAGACCACCGAATAGTCTAAATCCCCGTCCTTAATCTGGTTCATCCCAACTCTTAATATATTAAGCGGTCTTAGGATACCGCGGTAAATCCAGAGCATCAATATCACCGAGGTGAACATCAAAATCACCAGCACAGCTATGGAGCTTTGTACAATAAAGGTCTTAAGCTGGGGAATTAATGTGTTCAAATCCGTGATAACGAAAACAGTTCCCTCCTCATGATCCGGAAAATAGAAATCCTGCGCCTTCACCAGGAAAGGATGAATTCCCTCAATGTAGGTTCCTCCATCCACCTCCGTGCTGTAATCCCCGAAAGCCTGAAGATTATCTTCGATCATGCTAAGCTTAAGGCTGTTGCCGGTATATATGAATTCTTCCCCTTTTCTGACGGCGATAAAGGAATACTTACCCTTAAGCTCCTGGTTGAGTCCGTCAATATAATCCTCATCTGCCAAAAGCTCCGGGGTTCTTAACGCTGTCAGCTTGATCTCATTATAGGTGCCTCTGGTCAGCCGGTTAAATATCTGAATGGAATTTGTGATAATCTGAAGGTTTTCCCCATCCACATCATAGGATTTTTTTATGGAGTTTATCTGCAAATTTATAATGGTACCCGCCGTAACGGCCAGCAAGAGCACTGGCATGGCTACCATGATAAAAAATGCTGCTAACAGCCTGTCTTTCAATTTCAACTGATCCAACTCCTTCACAATCGGTTTCCATCCGGATTTTTCTGCCTTTGTAACAGCATCAGCCCTTCTGTTCCTTAGTATATCATAATTGCAAGCAATTATAATATGGCACTCCGTGCCTGGATGCGCACTCACTTCGTTCGGCGCTGATATAATGTCTAACGACATTATATCATGTAATAAATAAATTTACACAGAAAATAACTATGATTTTTCTAAAGTTTTCATGAATTTAAGCCTGTTTGACTATTGCCTTTTCCCTTCTCTTTTGTGTAAAATACGGGAAAACAGATATACAATTTACCAAAACTGGGTTACAATAGAGGCAGGAAAAAGACCACTGCAAAGCACACCCCGATAAGGGCGGATAAATGGAGGTACCTATGAAGCATCAACTCGATATATTGGATAAAGTAGTTGAGGGATTGAAGAAAAACAAAGCGGTAACCGGTATTATGGTTATGGGCTCCGTAGCGGATGGAACAGCAAATGAATTTTCCGATCTTGACATCATGATCTTATGCAATACAGATAAATTTGAAGCCACCTTTATTGATGGTATTCTTGTGGAATACATCTACTTAAGATTTGAGACTGCCCTTTATAAGCTTCAAAACAGCGATATGGAGGTATATCGCTATATTAACAGTAAAATTTTATATGATAATGGACAATTGCAGGAATTGGCGACGCTTGCAGATACCCGTTACAGAAAATACAAGATAAGGCCGGAGACAAAAAAGAGCATTTACCATTGGCTGCTCAGTGTGAAATACAAGCTTGCCCCCGCCCTTGAAAAGGACAATCTGCTCAAAACGAACTACCTGACCTCCATAAATTCCTGGAAATTAATTGAAGCCATCTGGATCGTAAATGATAAGCCACTGCCTCCCTCCGGCTCGGTGATCAAGTTTCTGGGCGAGCTCCATCAGGTTCCTGACCCGAAATGGTTTGAAAAGCTTTTCTTAGGAAGTGACACTGACCGGTCCCGTAATATGATGGCATATATTGAATGGGTCCTGCCAAGGCTGAAGAAAAAATAAAACAATAACACAAAAAAATATGATTGGAGCATAGGATCACATGAAAGCCGTATTTTTTGATTTATTTTTTACATTGGTGCATCCCCAATATCTTACCGGAAGAAATGAATATGATGTACTTGGAATTTCCGCACAGGAATGGGAAGCTTATGCTGAAAACAGTGAGCTGTATAACGAACGTGCCTTAGGCAAAATAAAAGATGAAAAAGAAATCGTTGATAAAATCGTTCGTTCCATGCCCTATAAGATAGATGACAGGCAACTGACAGAGCTATTGGCCTTAAGAAAGGACCGAATGAAAAGGGCTTTACTCGAAGTGGATGAACAAATATTACATACGCTGCGCAGCATTGCTGATAAGGACATTAAAATTTGCCTTATCAGCAATGCTGACGTTATTGACTGTAAATACTGGAGCAGCTCACCACTGGCCCCTTTATTTGATGCCGCAGTTTTTTCCAGTGATGTGGGCATGATGAAGCCGGATTTAAAAATGTATCAGTATGCACTTAACAGCATTCATGTTTCTGCAAAGGAAAGCCTGTTCGTCGGAGACGGCGGTTTCGACGAATTGGCAGGAGCCAGAAGAGCCGGAATGAAATCAGTTTTTACGGAATATCTGGATAGAAAAGCTGATGAAAAAAGAAAAGCATTATTAAATGATGCTGATTATTGCATCCAACAATTTGATGAATTGATCGACCTTGCTGCTCAGATATAACGATAGGGTATGATCAATGAAATGCAAAGACATTTTCCCTGAAAGCTGACATATATTCATAATATAAATGAAAATAAGGTATTCAGGTATGATCATACATGTCGTACAGCCCGGTGAAACAATGGAATCGATTGCAGCACTTTACCGGCTTTCGAAAGACAGGCTGATATTAGAAAATGGTATATTAAACCCCAATGATCTGGTGGTCGGCCAGACCATTGTAATTGTTTACCCCTTATTAAATCATACCGTACAGGAAGGTGATACCCTGGGAGGTATTGCAGAGATGTATCAGGTTCCCCTGATGCAGCTTTTAAGAAATAATCCCTATCTATCAGACAGAAGATACATATATCCCGGCGAGATCATTACCATAAGCTATGATGCTGATAAAATCGGCACCATGTCAATCGGAGGATATGTTTATTCCTATGTAAATAGGGATGTGTTAAGAAAAACCCTGCCTTTCTTAACATTTCTAACGGTGTTTGATTATCGGTTTGATGCGATGGGCAATCTGAATAATCCCGACGATCAGGAAATTGTCAACCTGGCAAAGGAATACGGCGTATTTCCCATGATGTTGATATCTACCTTATCCGAACGGGGGGTCAGAGATAATTCGGCAGCTTCTGCCCTCCTGAATAATCCTGATATACAGGACCGTATGATTGATAATATTATAGCTAATATTAAAGCAAAGGGTTATATGGGGCTGAATCAATATTGTCAATTAATAGACCCTGCAACAGAAGAACAGGCTGAAAATTATATCAGGAAAATAAGTACACGGCTAAGAAGTGAAGGCCTAAGGTATTCCATTACTGTAACACCAAGAGTAACCATCGAAGGAACCGAGGTGGTTTATGAAACCATTGATTATTCCAGCATATCACAGTACGTGGACGCAATCTTGTTCGTATCCTATGATTGGGGATACTCCTACGGACCTCCAACCTCTGCAACCCCGCTTAATATTGCAAGGGGACTGATCGACAATGTTCTTAAAACAATGCCCTCCAATAAATATGTACTTGGATTGTCCGTCATCGGTTATGACTGGGCACTTCCCTATGTTCCCGAATATACGGTAGCAAATTCAATTACCTATGATACGGCAATTCAACTTGCCATTGATAACGGAGTATCCATACAGTTTAGCGAGGCTGCCGCAGCCCCCTATTATTTTTATTACGATATTGGAGGTTCACTGCATAATGTATGGTTTAAGGATGCCAGGAGCATAGACCAGATTACCCGGCTGATCCCCGAATACGGGCTGCAGGGGTTATCAACCTGGAATAACATGTTCTTTTTTACCCAGATGTGGTTTGTGATAAATAATCTCTATCATATCATAAAGTTCCCAAATTAACACATGACCCCTTTTCGTTGAAAAATCAATTCAACGAAAGGGGGCCATTATTATAGAAAAAATTTCTGATAAAATCCTCTATCTCTTATAGATACTTCTTTAACTCCTCCGCCTTATCCGTCTTCTCCCAGGGAAGGTCAAGATCAAGTCTTCCAAAGTGTCCATAGGCGGCCGTTTGCTTATAGATCGGTCTTCTTAAATCCAGCATCTTAATAATTCCGGCCGGACGCAGATCAAAATGCCTGCGGATAATTGCTACCAGCTCCTCCTCGGTGAGCTTACCGGTTCCGAAGGTATCCACCATGATTGAGGTCGGCTCAGCAACACCGATGGCATAGGAAACCTGTATTTCAAGACGGTCTGCCAGTCCTGCTGCCACAAGGTTCTTGGCAACATAACGGGCTGCATAGGAAGCGGAACGGTCCACCTTCGTGCAATCCTTACCGGAGAATGCGCCGCCGCCATGTCTGGCATAGCCGCCGTAGGTATCCACAATAATCTTTCTTCCGGTTAAGCCGCTGTCTCCGTTGGGCCCGCCGATAACAAAGCGCCCCGTAGGATTGATAAAAAATTTGGTCCTCTCATCCACAAGCTCCTGAGGGAGCACCGGATCAAGTACATATTGCTTCACATCCCTGCGCAGCTGCTCTATCGTAACCTCTGCCCCATGCTGTGTGGAAAGCACAACAGCGTTCAAGTGGATTGGTTTACCGTTATCATCATATTCTACCGTTACCTGTGATTTTCCATCCGGACGAAGGTAGCTTAGAACTCCTTCTTTTCTTATCCTTGTGAGCTGCTTGGTCAGCTTATGGGCAAGAGAAATCGGATAGGGCATGAATTCCTCTGTCTCATTGGTTGCATAGCCGAACATCATTCCCTGGTCTCCGGCTCCGATTTTGGCCAGCTCCTCCTCCTCGGTAAGATGCTCCTTCACCTCGAAGGCTGTATCAACACCCATGGCAATATCCTTGGACTGCTCGTCCAATGCTACAATAACACCGCAGGTATTGGCA
This sequence comes from Bacillota bacterium, assembly GCA_023407175.1. The sequence goes on along the minus strand of JAEYMU010000052.1, from coordinate 19,834 downwards.
TCAAAGCCATATTCGGACTTATCATAGCCGATTTCCCGGATGGTATCCCTTACAATTTTCTGAATATCCACATAGCCCTCTGTTGTGATCTCACCCATTACCAGCACCAGACCGGTTGTGATGGCAGTCTCACAGGCGACCCTGCTCATTGGGTCCTGTACTAATAAGGAATCCAGTACCGCATCGGAAATCTGGTCACAGATTTTATCGGGATGCCCCTCTGTTACTGATTCCGAGGTAAATAATCTCTTTTGCATAAATATCCTCCATTCGTTCTATTCATTAAATTATTACAATTCTCTGTAAAAAAATAAGTCCGCGAAGCGGACTTGACATCGGTTCATCAAACCCTCTTATTGTTCGATTACTCGCTCAGGTTGGCACCTTCCATTAACCGGGGTTGCCGTGACTTCATAGAGCCTTTACTCTCCGTCACTCTGAATAAGAGAAATGGTAAATTATTAAATTATTTGTCAAACTTGATACTATAAGAATATACCTAAATCCAAAACCCGTCAAGTGGTTTTTTCTTAAGGCTGTTCCAGCCTGACCTCAACCGGGCTGCCAATGGTAATCCCATTCTTTGTAACTACAGAGTCATAAGCCAGTATCATCACTCCTTTTTCGAAGGCCAGTGACAGGGCTCTGGAGAATTTGGGATCTCTGATAATATTCGGCGAGAAATACTCCACCCCCTTCATCTGGATCAGAAAGAGGATGCAGCCCAAATAGCCCTCCTCTACCGCACGGATCATTTCCAGAAGGTGCTTGCGTCCGCGCTCTGTCGGGGCATCCGGGAACAGGGCCGCCTTGTTTTCTTCCAGGGTCACTCCCTTTACCTCGAGAAAGCCTCTTCTCCCACCACTTTCAAAACAGAGATCAAATCTGGAATTGCCAAAGACAACCTCCCGGGAAAGACTGGTAATATCAGAGATTTCTCCAATCCTTCCCTCCAGAAGTCCCTCATAAACAACCGTATTGGGTACCTGAGAGTCCATATTAATCAGAACATCTCCCTTATATACAGCAATCAGGGAGTATCTTGTCTTGCGGTCCGGATTTGCCGCCTCCTCCAGGATTACAACGGCGCCTTCCTTCAGGAGCTCCCCACACCGGCCGGTGGTCTTTACATGAACCATCTCCTCCCTGCCCTCCACAATTACCCTGGCGATGAACCGGTTTGGGCGGCAAAGAAAGGTGGCCATTTTTGTGTTGGAATATATCATTCTTTCCCTCTTTTCTCGTAAGCTTCATATTCCGGCCCGGTACAAACAGTTTTCAAACAGGCCCTGAGGAGCTGGCATAAGCTGCAATTTTCAGAGGCTGGCAAGCGTCTCCTTTATCCGTCCCAGGATGCCCTTATAATCCACAGCCTCAATATCCGTGGCATCAACACGGATTAATTCCTTCCCGATGCAAAAATCTGCGATACCGGAATGGGCGGCAATATCGCGAAATTGCTCCAGCGTCATATCACTGACCGGCTCCATATTATCCTTCAGCGGATAGCACTGATTGGTAATATGGCCGGGATGTCGCAGGCTGCTATGGTTTCGTGCAATGAACCTTCGGTAGATGGCCTCAGTCTCACCCTCAAACAAAACAGTAATGCAATCGTAACCATACTGGCTGATTAAATCCTCCAGATGAGCTTTTGAATTGCGGTCAAAATTATTTTCAAGGATAACCGGAAGCTCCAGCCTCATGAATTCCTCCGCCATTCCATACATAACATCCCTGCTGGCATCACCCAGGCGGACCTTCTCCGCCCTCGACTGAAAGCCCAGAGAATCAAACAGAATTTCCTTGATATAGTCCTTCGATATGGCCGGGATACAAAGCTCTTTACTGATAAATCTTGAAAATGTGGTTTTTCCGACTGCCGGCAAACCGGCTAGCAATATAATATAAGGCATAAGGCTCCTCCAATCCGCTTTTAATGGAAAAGATACAATATGTATTTTTATTTGTCAAGTGTGTCTTGCATTGGCAATACACAGCAAAATCTACCTGTTGGCGCCTAAATTCGGTATAAATTGTGTAAATAGTACAAATTTCCCTTTTAATTAATTGACTTTCAGACATTTTGTACATATACTATAAATTAGAAACCATCATTAAAATACTTACCGTTGAAATGTGCCCGGAAAGGAGTACAGCGTGGCCAATATGGATACAAAGAGAATTCTAACCAGTCAGGCCATTCCTGGTATGATTGTCGCTGCGGATATATTCACAAAGGACAATCACCTGATTATTGCAAAAGAGACTACACTGACCGACAAGATTATCACGAGACTTGTATTTTATTCCATCATTGAGCTTTTAATCTACTTCGTTCCCGACAAGGAGGAAGCAGACTCTTTACAGGATACGGCCACTTATTATGAGAATATACGTAAAAGTGAAGCCTTCCAGCGCTTCCATATGGCGTACCGGACTGCCGTCCTCGAATTCAAAGGCTCCCTTGACAGCTTTGTTAAGGGCGAGACAGATATCGATACGGAGAAGCTTCTGGAGGATGCGAAGGGTATTCTGTCCAAATGCGACTCTAATATAGAATTATTTCATATGCTGCACTGTATGAGGCAATATGATGATACCACCTATGTCCATAGCCTTAATGTTGCGGTTATCTGTAATATTATAGGAAAATGGCTTAATTTTGCTCAGAAGGATCTTGAGATACTCACCCTGTGCGGCCTGCTGCATGATCTGGGCAAGCTTTTAATCCCGCAGCAGATTATTAAAAAGCCCGCCCGGCTGACAGAGGACGAATTCAGTACCATTCGAACCCACACTATCCGCGGCTATAATCTGTTAAAGGGAAAGCCGATTGATTCAAGAATTAAGCATGCTGCCCTGATGCACCATGAACGGTGTGACGGCAGCGGCTATCCCTATGGCTTTTACAGTGAACAGATTGACCCCTTTGCAAAGCTGGTGTCCATCGCCGATGTATATGATGCCATGACCTGTGCCAGAGTATACCGTGGTCCCCTGTGTCCCTTTGATGTGGTATCGATTTTTGAAAATGAGGGCTATTCCAAATATGATCCCGGATTTATCATGACCTTCCTGGAGGGTATCACCCAAACCTACATACATAATACGGTTAAATTAAGCAACGGTGTTGCCGGAGAAATCGTCTTCATCAATAAGATGGAGCTATCCCGGCCTGTTATTAAGGCCGGTGAGCAATTTATCGACCTTACCAAGCAAAGAGAACTTCAGATCACTTCCTTTTCCTGAATATATGTAAATAGTGCGCAAAAAATATGGCACGGGTTATCCCGTGCCATATTTTTTAGTTATTGCAGATCAGGCTTTTAATATCCACCCTTTTGATTTTACCTGAGGCCAGATAAGCAAATGCAAAGAAGCAGACCGTAAGTACCACAACCGGCAACAGGATACTGATGATATTATACGTCGATACAAAGCTTGTTATTCCGACGTTTTTCAGCATGACGCTCATCATCCGGTTATTAAAGCACAAATTAAGCAGGATGCCAAACACTCCTCCAGCCAAAGCCACCATCGCAAACCGGAGTGCAAACTGCAGCCGAAGCAGTGTATCAGTAAAGCCCAGTGCCTTATATATTCCAAAATCCATCCGCTCCTTTAAGTAAATCCTGCCGCATACAATCAGAATTACAATCAGGGTAAACAAAACCGATATGGCATAAATGATATAGTTCAAAATCACCATGGAACTGATAATTACTTCTCCAAAATCACTGTTCGCATTTACATCCTCCGCTTCGATTTGTTTTCCATATTTCTTACTCAGGCTTTCCACTACCTCAGCTGATTTTTTTGAATCCTTCAATTGATAATCCACATAATTCATATAGTAATCCGGCATCAGTCTTTTGGCCCCCTCATAGGACATCACCGTTTCTCTTCCCATATCGGTTGTACTCTGAATATAGCCGGTGATCATATATTCTGCCTCCGAATCCACCTCACCCACCGTAACCGTATCCCCTATGTGCTTCCCAAGTTCCTCCGCAACAATTTCCGTCAGGGCAATTTCATTGTCATAGATTGGTGCTCTGCCCTTTAGAATACTTTTGATGATGCTCGGATCTTCATAGATGCTCACATGGTATTCATCACCGTCTACCGTAAAATAGCCGCCGCTTATCTTAAAGGCCTGAGTAATTTCACTGATACTTGAGATATCGGCTTCCACCTGCCCCCTAAGCTTCCCTATCTCCTCCTGTGTTTTATTACCCTGGGGGTTATAATAGACACCCACATCACTGGAAACAGCTCCGAAGCTTTCCTCAATGGTCTGCCGGTTAAAGCTTGTACCCAGCAGCGTAATTGTCACCAGAAAATATACCAAAATCGCTACAATCACAGCAGAGCCAGCATACTGTCGCAGATTGGAGGTCAGCTGCCGGAAGGCCAGCCGTATATACAGTCCTCTGCCCTCCACCGCTACTTCCATTCTGCTTCGAAAATGGACACTGTCTCTTCCTCCCAGGATAGCACGTACCGGAGATATTTTAGCAATGGCGCTGGTTTTTATATAGATAAACAAAGCACTTACCACCATAATCGCCGCCAGGATCGGCAGGCAGCTTCCAAAGGCTGGTACGGCCCGGATCAGCAGTCCGGTCATTTTGACAAAGACAATATTCAGATAATAGGTGGCAGGTATGCTCCCTGCCACACCGAAAAGGGTGCCGGCCAGCTCGGCCAGAATATATTCCAATACAAATACACGGCGCAGCCTCCCTTTGTCAAAGCCGATTGCCTTCAGTACACCCAGATTTGTATAATCCAGCCGAATTCCGGTACTGATGCTGTGCCCGATGACAATCAGCACCACAGCAAACAATAAAACCAGAAACACCAGCATAATGCCGCTTACAATCTGAGCAAACATCAAGGTAACGGATTTGCTTTGCTCCTTGCTTTGGGTAAATAAGGAGTAATCCAGAATACCTGTTTCCTTGTTGATTGCTTTTCGAAAATCACTCATAAGCAGGCTGCTGTCTTTGGCTTCAAAGATATTTACAAAATAATAGCACCGGATACCGTCAGGATTTTCATCCCTCGCATCCTTGGTCAGGAGTCGCTGTGCATATAGTTCGCTGTAATCTGTTTCATTCATCAGGGCCAGCTTGATGCCCATTGCCTCACAGCCCAGAAAAGGTTCTTCAAAGAAGCCCTTAATAACAAAGCTTTTTCTTTGATCACCTACCGTCAGATATGCCGTATCTCCTTCCTTGCAGCCATATAACCGTTCAAAGCTGATCGGCACATATATTTCACCAGATTCCAGCTCTGCAGGCTTACTCTGAAAGGAACGTTTCCCCTGATCAAAGATCTGATAGGAGAGCTTCTCACTGTCATAGGAAAGAAAAAAGGTGGAGCTGTTTAATTGTATTCCATTAATGGTAAGCATCTGGGTTATGGTTTTAACCACCCTTATATGGTCTACCTTTGAATACTCCTCAATATCCTTAAGCATGGTGTCGGGACAGTTTACATCCCAGACAATCGGAACCAGATCCCCGGTTTCAACCTGCTCCAGAGCTTTATCCGCACGCTCTTCGATATTATGATTGATGCTTAGAATGGTAGTCAGGCATAGCGATATCATAAAGGATAAAATCAATACGCTGATAAAGCTTCCCTTCCGGTAACGGATATTGGCCTTTAATAATGTAATTATGCTCATTGCGGCCACCTACCATTCCATTGAGGCAAGCCAGGTGTTGATACGGGTCTCTCTGCTCTTTACCTCTTCCATACAATAGGGTCCTAGCTCCAGTTCTCCGGTAATTGTACCATCCTCCAGATAGAGAATACGGTCGGCCCGCAGGGCGGCATGGATGTCATGGGTCACCATGAGTATTGTCTGGCCATCCTCATGCAGCTTTGTTAAAAGATTGAGCACCTCCGTTGTATTCTTTCGGTTCAGGGAACCGGTGGGCTCATCTGCAAACAATATCCTTGGCGTGTTGATTACCGCCCTTGCAATCGCCGCTCTTTGCTGCTCCCCTCCCGACACCTGGGACGGCAGCCGCTTTCCTGCGTCTGTAAGCATCATCCTGGACAGCAGGCCTAAGGCCGTCTGTTTTACCTCCCCCGGCTTCTTCTTCCCTGTCAAATAGCCGGGAACTGCAATATTTTCAAGCAGGGTCAGATTGCTTACCAGGTGCATCTGCTGGAATATAAACCCGAAATCCTCTCTTCTAAGCTCTATAATACGGCTTTCCTTATATTCTGATATGCATTGCTCCTGATAGAAAACCTGTCCGGAGGTAACCCGGTCCATACCCGAAAGTGCGTAAAGCAGCGTCGATTTCCCGGAGCCTGAGGCCCCCATAATGACTGTGAAGTCCCTTTCGTAAATACTAAGATTAACATGATCGAGTACATGATTCTGTACTCCGTTGCTTGCGAAGCTCTTACATAAATTCTTTGCCGATAGAATACATTGCTTCATACGTTCCCCTCATTTCTGTGCCTTGATAGTCGGGGTGTGATCCCCTGACTATTGATTTGATGTATTCATCTTACCAGAATAGTTATTAAGAAATCTTTAAGAAATCCAGGGAAGCTTTAAAATTACGGTCAGTCCCGGACGTCCGTTTTGCAGGGCCGCGCTTCCATCCATCTGTTCCATGATGTATTTCACTATGTACAGCCCAAGCCCCGCCCCCTGTCTGTCTCCGGCATTTTTCCCCCGATAGAATTTATCAAAGACAAACGGCATATCCTCATCAGCAATCCCCGGCCCATAGTCCTGTACGGTGATTATGATTTGCTCCTCCGACAGTCCGGCGCCGATATCCACCTGGCTGTCAGGCGCATATTTTTTGGCATTATTCATGAGGTTTTCCAGTACCTGCTCAAAACGTTTGATATCCAGCATAACCGTTACCTCGGGAATTTCCTGGGTCAGCCTGATATGGCTGTCCTGTTCGCTTAGCTGGGACAGCAGCGCCGTAAGCACCTCCCGAAGGTTTATCCTCTGTGTTACAATTTTGAGCTTGTTTAAATCGGATAGGGAATGCAGGAATAAATCCTCCGTCAGCTCCGTTACCTCATCACATTTTCTCATAATCACTGAACAGTATTTTCTGCGGGCCTCAGGTCCTGCCGCCAGATTTGCGTCCAAGCCCTCCGCATAGGCCCGGATTGAGGCAATCGGAGTTTTGATGTCATGGGATAGGGATGCGATCACCGTTTTATTATTCTCAACGGCCTCCTTTTCGCAGGCCCTGGCCTTGGTTATTTCCCTTCGCATATGGTCAAAGGCCCAGGTAAATTTCCCAAAGTAATTCGTTCTCTCATATTTTAAATCACAATCAAAATTACCCTTGGACAGCTCGTCGGCATAATGCTGCAATTTATCAAAGGGTCTAAGAATTGTGCGGTACACATATGCAAATACAAGCAAAAGAAAACCTATGCATATTCCATACATCAGCCAGAGGTCCTTCCTTTCTCCGGCGTTCCCGTTCTCTTTTTGCAGTGACCCCAGCTTTTCCTTAAATTTTAAAACAGCCTGCTCTAATTTTTTCTCATTTTCTACATCCGTGTCATTGCTTAGCTTTATTATCTCATTTAAATCCACCAGCTGCTCCCGGTAGGAATCCTCGTGTATCGGCGACGTAACATGGGTGTTCAAAAATAATGCTATTACAGTAATGCAAAGGATAAAAAACAAGGTAATGCCAATCAATTGCCTCTTCATCTGGTGCCCTGCCTTTCATCTTCGTTGTCACTTAAACAGTATCCGATTCCCCAGACTGTCTTAATGTGGACAGGCTTGGCCGGGTCACTCTCCAGCTTCTCCCGAAGCCACCGTATATGTACCGCTACCGTGGACAGCTCTGTCTCATTATAAATGCCCCAGACCTCCCGAAGTAATTTCTCCTTGGGTATTGCCTTATTTATATTCTCAAGCAGATACAGCAGCAAATCATATTCCTTTAGCGACAGGGACACCTGCGCTCCGTTTTTCCTTACTGTCCGGGAAACAGTCTGCACTTCAATATCTCCGATCCGATATATCTTTTCCTCCTCTGTAAAGCCATAGGTCCGCCGGTAAAGGGCATTTACCCTGGACAGCAGTTCCTTCAGAGAATAGGGCTTAAGCAGGTAGTCGTCTCCTCCGAGATCAAGTCCGGTAACCCGGTCATTCTCACTGGTTCTCGCACTGGCGAAGATAATCGGAATTAAGGAGACCCTGCGAAGCTCACGGCACAGCTCAAAGCCTGACTCTCCCGGCAGATTGATATCCAGAAGAATTAAATGAAATTTATTGCCGGTAAGCCGGGAATAAGCCTCCTCTGCACTTTTTGCAATCGTAACCCGGTAACCATAGGCCTCTAACATATCCGAGGTAACCTCCGAAAGCTCCGGATCATCGTCAATAATCAAAATAGCTTTTTCCATGGCTTATCCCTCCTGTACTTGTATTAATAGCCTCCCTTGGATATACAAAAACAGCACAGATTTTTCTGCGCTGTCTGTAATGGAAGCATCTTTTCTCGCATTATGATTATAATACGGTCAGCTGACCTTCAGCTTAAATTTCTTAATCGTCTTGGCATCCTCGGAATCCACCTTAATAATTGCGGCTCCCAGCTGCTGCATCTTATATTCCAGCTGCTCATACCCGCGTTCAATGTATTCCACATCCTCAACTACCGTATAGCCCTCCGCCATAAGCCCGGCTATAACAAGTGCTGCACCGCCTCTTAGATCCGGTGCCGATACCACTGCACCCGTAAGCTTATCAATACCTTCAATAATCGCCGTATTGCTCTCCACCTTGATGGAAGCCCCCATGCGGGAAAGCTCATCGACAAATTTAAAACGGTTTTCAAATATACTTTCTGTAACAATGCTGGTTCCCTTGGATATCGCCAACAAAGTCGTCATCTGCGGCTGCATATCTGTTAAAAACCCCGGGTATGCAAGTGTCTTTACATGGGAATTCCCCAGTCTTCCGCTTGCCCTGACTCTGACTGCATCATCAAATTCTTCTACCTCTGCTCCAATTTCCAGCAGCTTTGCCGTGAAGGCCTCAAGATGCTTGGGAATGACATTCTTAATCAGAATATCCCCCTTGGTAGCTGCTGCCGCAAACATAAAGGTTCCCGCCTCTATCTGGTCCGGGATAATGGAATACTCACAGCCATGCAGCCGGGATACTCCCTTGATACGGATAACATCCGTACCGGCACCCTTGATGTTGGCGCCCATACTGTTTAAAAAGTTAGCCACGTCAACGACATGAGGCTCCTTTGCAGAGTTCTCCATAGTTGTAAGTCCGTCTGCCAGACAAGCCGCCAGCATGACATTGATGGTAGCTCCAACGCTTGATATGTCAAAATAAATATGCGCTCCGCTCAAGGTCTCCGTATTTGCACAGATAGCTCCGTGCTCGATTTTCACCGAAGCTCCCAGAGCCTCAAAGCCCTTGATATGCTGGTCAAAGGGTCTGCTGCCAATATTGCAGCCTCCAGGCAAAACCACCTTGGATTCCTTGCATTTCCCCAGAAGTGCTCCCACCAGATAATAGGAGGCACGTATTTTTCTTACATAATCAAATACCACCTCAACGCAGTTGATTTTGCTTCCATTTATCTTAACAGTATTCCTGTTGACACGCTCCACCTTCGCACCGATATCCTCGATTGCCTGCAATAATACATTAATATCCCTGACATCCGGTACATTTTCTATTTTAACTGTTTCATCCGTCATAACTGCCGCCGCGATTATCCCCAATGCCGCATTTTTATAACCGCTTACCATTACCTCACCAGCAAGCGGCTTCCCACCTTTTATGATATATTGCTCCATTGCGCACCTCTATTTGATTTTATCGAACTTTTGTTTGTTAAATTTGTATATAAATTCAGTTAAATTTTTGTTAATTTTTTTACTGTCATCTTTGATTATACCACAAAGTGCTAGTTTGTAAATTGTTTTTTATCACTGCCGCTATTAATATTTTATAAGTTTTCAATTATTATATTCGTATATTTATAAATAAACAATTACCAGTTTACTTATATTTTACATGATCCCCTTGCCTTATATTGCAGATTTATTTTCATAATTTCTCTCAATATTTCATAAAGCGCCCTTTAGGAAAACACAAGAATCTGCCGATATAAATAGAAACACCACTATATTATGTAATTGTGTGCCGGATTGTTATGAAATTCGTCGTATTGCGGCTTTTCAAAAATATGATATAATATTCATTAATATTTCATAAATCGACTCGTTATTTTTATAGCTTTGACCGTTTTATCTACCCCGGATTATTATATTCATGAAAGGAGATGAAGGCGATGGCCCCCCACTATATTACGATCGAAAGTATAGAAGGAAGCGGAAAAAACCGGGTAAAGCAGGACTTAAAATTTAAAACCGGCAATTTCGTATGGAAGATAAAATTCACAGCCCCGCTTAACCCTTCAACCGTGAACAATCAAAATCTATACGTGACCTCCATGAACCAGGTTCCCCTGCAAACTAATATCCGGTATGATTCCATCAACCACTGCATTGAAATTGAGCCCCTGGCTGCATATAACAAGAATGAATCCTATCTGCTCCACGTTACTACCAAGGTAAAATCCAAGCAGGGACAGTCCTTGCCCAATGATATTACCATTCAGTTCAAGGTTTAGTTCTTAAGGTCCTCCGGTAAAACCTCCAGTATCAGGCCCTCCTTTAGCCGTCCACGAGACGCCAGGTCTGACAGCTGCTTACCGGTTCTTAAATCAGTGGCATCCATGGCAGCCTGTAGCAGTTCATTCATCCGTGCCAGCCAGGTATCCGGCAGTTCCTGTTTTACCAATTGGTTAAGCCGGCTCTTTAAAACAGCTTCTGCCTTAGGGTTCAGCTGATAATCCTTCTGTCTTAGGCAGGCTGTGGCAAAGCCAAGCAAATCCTCCGCATTATACTGGGGAAGGTGAATCCGTACCTTTAATAAATCCATCAGCCTCGGGCATTCCCGAAACAGCTTATTCATATTCTTCTTGTCTTCTTCAAAAATAACCGCAATATCCCCCTGGAGCTGCTTTGTCAGCTCCAATATTTTTTCTATTGTTGTCCGTTTTAATTCGCTTGCATTCTCTACGACAAGGCAGCAGCTCTTAAGGGTTTCCCGCTTTGATTCAATATCTACCGTGTTTAACTTTTCTGCTGATATCTTCGCTACCTTGGAGGACCCTATCTTTCCCGCCTTGCTAAAAAGCAGAGCCATGCCCTTCGCCAGAGTGGTTTTTCCGGTTCCTTTTGCTCCGGTTATGATCACAAAAGCAGCTTTCCCATTCTCCTTTAGCAGAATTTCCAGGCCCTTCACCAACTGCTTCTTGACAGAGGGAACAGGAAGAAAGTTATCGAATATTTCCCTGATATTAAGCTGATACTTTTCTGAGATATCCTTTAGATTGATCTCATCCTCATCCGGCATTTCCTCTTCCGACTGGTTTTCGCTATTTGCTATGTATGTATTATCCTCCGGGGCAGCTTCCTCTTCCGGCACCGGCTCCAGGCTGGCTTCAGCCTCCGGCCCATTCTCCTCACCCTGGTCTTCACCCGGATATTCCTCCGGCCACGCCTGGTCTTCCTCCCCATATTCCTCTAAGGCTTCGCTTACAGCTTCCGGTGAGTCTTCCAGGATTACCTGCTCCTCTTGCTCTATCTCTTCCCCTTTATCCATCATATTCTGAATATCCCTGGATAGTCCGACCTCTAATTCATCCTCACGGTCTGTTCTATCCTCCGTTTGCTGCTCCGGCTGGTCTTTTTCCTCTGACAGTGTTCCTTCCTTTTCCCTACTGCCCTGCTCCGATCTGCGTTTTAACTCCTCCATGATTTTTTCCCTGCCGGTTTCACCGGAATAATAGGAACGCAGCATCCTTGCCTTCTCCACATAGGTTCCTTCACCAAACCACAGAATAATATCGGAGCACTCCTTCACACAGGCCTCCTCCAGCCCCGCCTTATAATAAAGCTTAGCCAACTCGTAGGTCCATTTTTCGGTATAGTCTATTTTTTTAAGAGCAAGTAAAATATCGATCAGCTGTTCATAGGAGGCGCCCTTCAGCTTCTCCAGCTTATAGCGAAATACCTGGCCGTCAAAATCCTCCGGTGAGACCTTCTGATACTGTGACAGATATTCCTGCGCCTTCTCTGCGTTACCCTTTTTTATGTAAATGTTAACCAATTGGCTGATGGTCTTTCTTGTCTTTAATTTTTCATAAACGCGCAGATACAGCTGCGCTGCCTCCTCGTATTTCTCATTTTCCTTATAGACTTCCGCCAGGAGGTTGAGATCGGACAGATTCTTGATTTTCCTGCAATCCATGGTATCAAGAACCTTCTGTGCAGACAGATAGTCTCCTGCTTCCACATGCTTTCTAATCTCCTCCGTTTTCACTATATTTTCATAGTTTCCCATGACTTGGCCTCCTCTGTACATAAAAAACATCCGTTGATGCTGCTTATCCGATAAAACAATCCCGTTATTCTTCTATAGTATCATTAGTATTTCATGAAAACAAGTACAAAGCGTTGGAAGAAAATGCACAACGGGATTCTGGTTTTGTATTACAGCTCACGATAATATTCCAGCGTGGATAAAAGCTCCGGAGTCAGCTCGATCTTATCCTTTTGCAGCATACGGTATCTGCCTTCCACTTCCCGTATCTTCCTTAGCTTATCTCTGTAATAGCGTGCCATTGCCTCTTCAAAGACGGGCTGCAGCTTCATCTGCTCCCTTAGCTCCTTGGCAAAGGGACAATAGGTAGCCATAATCTCCCGGACTATTTTATTCAGCCTTACCGCTCCGTTTGACTCATAGTTGATCCATTGCTCATAATCGATTACAAATATCTCTCGGCTGTTATTACGGCCCTTCTGAATCTGCTGCTTGATCTTCTCCCGCTTTTCCTCGGACAGCTCCTTATTCTTGCGGTAAAATTGCAGATAATCCGAATATTCGGAGGTAAGAGATTTTACCTGTACATCATTCCAGGCAGGACCTTCAATTGTTCGGCAAAGCTCCCATCTGAAACGGCCAAACACCTTAATCAGCAGGTTGCTGATATCCAAATCCGTAAATATCGGAAGGAGAAAGCGCCCCGCGCTGTCCCTTCTTTTTCCTGTGATCTCCTGCCACATGATTGCGTTTGTACCCACATTGGGCATTAGTATGATGTCAGGGAATATCCTTTTTATAATATACTCCCTGGCAATGTTCTTTTCTTTATTGACATAAAGCACTTCACGGTCGAATATGGAGTAATCTATCTTCATGATCTTTGCTACGGCTTCATTTACCTTATCTGACGTAACAAGGATACGTTCTACCTGGTCGGAGCACTGATCACTGTGGATTACCGGCACAAAGCTGGAAATCTGGCCGTTGGTCGTCCTGTTGTTGTAACGGAACACATTCTGTATCTCATAGTCCAGCTTCTGCTCCGGATCGGTCAGACAAAGCGCGGCCTCCTTATCATTTAACTTCCCCTGCTTCTTCAGACTCGCCACCATCTCAGGATATTCCAGGTCAAATTCGTTCTTGGAGGGCTCCTTCTTTCCCTCGTAGATCAGCGTCAGCCAATGCCTGATATCATATACCTTGCAGCTTTCCAGAGAAGCCTCTTTCTCTTTTATAAAATAAAGGGAAAGCATCTGCTCATTCGTAAGAAGCCTGTCATCTGCAAAGCCATATTTTAAAAACAGCTCTATAAAACGCGGCGTAATTTCTTCCCGATATGCCCTTAAGAAGACCTGTTTATAAATGATATAATGGTTCTCGGCAAGGCGGCGTCTAATCGCTCTGGAGGAATCCTCTGTGGAATGCTTGTCTCTCATACGGACATAATCGGACATGACCGATTTCATTTCCAGCGCTCTCCCACTGTCGATCTGTGCATAATCCAATATTTTATCAAATGCATCCTTAAGCTCGGCGAGAGCCTGCTTCGCCTCTTCTCCAGTATACCTTCTCTCCGGCGAGTCCTCGGTACTTTTTGTAATATCTCCGGTCAGCAGAATATGATAGCCTTCCTCCATCTTTTTACGGTCTACCATATATTTTTTGCCCAGTACCCTCTCAACGAACAGCTCCGCCTTATTGACCTTGTCAATAATACTGTCCATGATATCTAACAGCTCCATGCCTGCAATCTGATCTGTCTGGGATGAGAGCGCAGTAATCAGATGAAACAAGCATTGGTCTGTTTCATCCACAAGGCATTCTGCAATATTAATAAAATCACCGGACAGCTGCTTTAATGCTTCCATCTGCTGGTTAACCACATCGACCTGGTCCTCCACCTGATACAGAGTCACGGCATTGCCGTAGGAATAGAACAATTTAACGGCGTCCATCGGCAGGTTTTTGCACTCACAGTAATAGCCGATACGGTCCTCCAGATGCTCCAGCTCATTTTCCGGAAGCCTTAGGGAAGCAATTCGCTCCGACCTTTTTATTTTATATCCCTTCTGAGTTGCAGAGGCAATATAATTCTGGTAGGTATCCGTAAGAAACTGGTGAATTTCCGCCCCATTCTTAAGCAACCCCTGATATGCCTGCTCCAATTCATATATGATCTTATAGAAGGATGCCACCATAAAGCCGTGGTAGTCCTTATGAAAGGATAATATCGTCTCAAGCTCTTCTATTCTGTTGACCGGAAAAACATAAATCATCAAATCATCATATGCAACGTAAGTGCTTTGATATTTTCCATGGTATAAATCCTGTATTCCAAGGAAGGTACCGGAGCCCATAATCACCTTGGCCCCGTCATTTTGCAACAGAACCCGGCCCTTCACGATCATAGCAACACTGAAAACCGGCTCCCCCTCTGTATAGATATTCGTTCCCTTAATAAACTGATTTACCGCATTGGGGTTCATCTTCCAATCCATATTATCCTCCATGCTGCGCGGCGGTTACCCCTATAAACCGGTTCGTGTCCGTTAGTCTTTCGGTCCAGCTGTTGTCCGCCTTAATGCATTCTGATTATCTTTACTTTTATATTATATCATGAACAAGAGCATGTTCATGATCTTCAGCTCCGATCGGATACTGCAAGCGAGCTTGCTATGTCAGCTTGCTGGCATTATCCTCACTACGCTTTTATTATATAGTAAATTTCCAATTTCAGAAAGATAAAAGTGACAGAAAACTACTCCCATAGTACAAAATTCTTATATTTCGCTCAAAATTTGTCTGCGTTTTTCCTGATATTCCTCATCGGTTATCATACCCTTTTCATATAACTGCTTCAGTTCCTGCAAACGCTCCTCCGCTGTCTTCTCCCCCGCCGGGTTGCCAAAGGTAACGTCATCCTCAATTGTTATCTCATGAGTAGCAACCCCTTTATCCGAAAATGCATTATAACCATTTATTATTGTCATAATGACCGCAAACAAGGTCCAGATAAAACCGAAGGGTCCAAAAATCGGAACTACAAAAAACAAACCAAGAAAGCAAAAGATCAGACCTCCCACAAAGCCTGCCATTGACTGGCCCTTCCCCGGCTTAACTCTTACACGCTTACTCATAACCAAATTCTCCTTTCATACTTCCTGCTGTTCTTCCGGGCATTCACCACGTCTTACCACGCTGATCACCGATAGATAATCCTGTATCATATCCCGGCTAACCTCCATCTGAACTAAATATTCCTCCGCCAGGGCCTTCTTAAGTTGCAATAACATAGCTTTGTCCTTCGTCTCCCTGGGTACCGGAGTATACTCAATCAGAAATACCGTCCTGGCTACATCATACAGAAAATCACCGCGGCAAAGGTTCATAAAATCTATGACGACTGCCTTCCCCTCTGATATCAGGACATTGCCCGGATGAAAATCCCCATGACAAAGTACATTACCCTCGGGAAATTTGTCTATCAGCCGCAGCATTTCCTCCTGCTTCTTTGGATCCTCTGCATCGGAGAGAATATAATATCTTAAAAACTCCTTATAATCCGGCACATGATCGGACCTGTTTCGGCCGATTGCCCTGTGCAGATCAGCCAGAATTTTCGCACATTGGTGTAAATCTCCTGTTTGCAGCGTCCAGGAAGACAAATCCTCCCCCTCCACCCTGTCATATACAATACCAAATCTGTTCTCACAGGATATGATTTCATATGCCCTTGGCTTTGCAAAATCCATATCCCTGATTGCCATGGCATTGCTGAATTCTCTTTCCACTGCTTCTTGCGCATGGCCCTGACAAAAGAGCTTAAGCACCTTATCAGCTTCCCAGGCATATACTGTTGCCGTATTTCCTAATCCGACGATATCTCCGTATTCCATCTGCTTCTTCTCCTCCATATCCATCCTGTCAAGGATTTAAACGAAGACTGATTTCCTTCCCAATTATAATTGCCTTAGAATTAGCCCCATGGCCTATTTCTCCGGTCTTTACAATCGGTATTTCTGTTCCTGCATATTTCTTTATTAAATCGATTACAGAGGGCTTTCGCCCCTCTTCCTCCATTTTCGTAAAGGTGCCTAGAATAATACCCCTTAGCTTATCGAATACTCCCATCTGCTTTAACTGGCATATATACGTCGTCATCTGCGCGGTTGTACCCGTAAAGGCCTCAAGTAAGAGCAGCTTATCCGGCATATCCGGCCAATATGGCGTTCCGGCAAGCTTCAGCAGGCATCGGATGTTTCCGCCGACCACCGTTCCCTCCATCTCCTGCCCCTGAATGAAGTCATATGAAAAGTCAAATAAATCCGCACCCTTCTCAAATACGCTTCTCGTAAAGCTTTGTAGCTGATTGTCAGCCTCGCGGCCTATCAAATTCCTTATCTGGTAGAGCACCGAGCTTCTTCCGGTTTTTGCATAGATTGCATTAATTAATGTTGTTAAGTCACTGTACCCCCAAAACTCTTTCTTGCTGTTTGCTATCACTTCAAAGTCCAGGTACGGTAATATTTCATTGGCGATATTGCCTCCTGAAACATCATAGATTGCCTTAATATCAGGGTTTTTATAGAAGTTCATTAATGCAGCGGCTCTTTCCTCTCCCGTACCGCCGAATACAGAAAACCTTTCATACATGTATTCACTGCATACCGGTTCCAGACCAATCTGCTTCAGCACCTCAATTAATTTATTTATCCTATGCTCCTGCGACAACGGCTGCCCATCGGAGCAGCAGACAATCGCAACCTTACTTCCTCTCTCCATTGAATATCCTCATTTCAATTGTTAAGTAATTCCCAGCCTCCCTTTCTTATCTGCCTCCTAATAGAATATAGACAGCTAAAATAACCAGTAGTATTACCAGGAACGTATATGCTCTTTTTCGCCTGTTTTCTTTAAATAAGACAGCCGCCTGATTATCAATAAAATATCTCCCCTCCGAGCTTTTCAGAAAAATTCCCCTTGCGCACATTCTCTCGAACAAAAAGCTGCCTCTAATTCCCGCTTCCTCTAAGCTGATCGCATGTTCCCGGTCTATTGCACCCAGTTTGTTAAAGATATTGATGTATTTATTCTGCTTATGCACTACTGCCGCACTGCTCAATTTCAAATCCCCCTATCTATTCTTTGATCCATATATGTATGATTCATTATACTGCATATTTCGTTATAATAAATATAATAAGGGTATTTTTAACTGATTTTTAATTCAGCTCAAGCTGCCTGTTTGGATATTATTTTTATATTCTGATTTTATTATTGAGCAGATAACTAAATCATTTCTCTTCCCGGTTTCTTTGTCTAATCTTCTATCCCGTAAAACACCATCCTGCTTCATTCCAATTTTTTGAAGCAATTTACCAGAAGCAATATTTTCTGCATTATATTTAGCTTCGATCATATAAAAGTCCTCAGTAATAAACAGGTAATGTATTACTGCATTTAATGCTTCTGTGGCATAACCCTTATTCCACCATTTTGAACCAAGCATATATGCTATTTCACAGATGTTTAAAATCCGATAAGAAGAATCTGCACTTATGTTACCAATTACTTCATTGCTATTTTTCTCTACAACAGCCCATATGTAATTCGAACCCTCATTTTGATATGCATTTATCCACTGCATTATTATGCTCTCTGTATCATTCATTTCTTTATGAGGATAAAAAGCAAAATATTTTGATGTTTCACAATCAGAGGCCCAATTAATATGGCTTTGCTCAACATCTTCGATAACAAATTTACGTAAAAGCAGTCTCTCCGTTTCTAATTGCACTGTTCCGTTATTTTTCATATTTACCCCCTCCGCACGCTTTAGCGTGTACTCAGATCAATAGCTTGAAAGTGCTTTTCTTTCAAACTTACCTCGCATTCTTTCGCCGACTATGGCACAAATACAAAAAAGGAAAGGTGTTTTACTTCCTTTCCAAATCATTTCATATTTTATTTAAATTCCGTGCATTCTGCTTTGAATGCTTACCATAAGCGTTACCCTTACAGTTAACTCGGCCCAGGCTGCCTCACGGCACACAGAAGGTTTCGCTTAGTGCTGCTTCATTCCTGACCTGACACGGTTCACAAATTTCTGTTGCGCAAGACCCAGACGTCAACATCACTTATAAGGGGCTGCCCTACAATAAGTCACCCTGGGCAGAATATCACCCCTGCTGTAGCGGATTGCAGGTACAGGGCACCGCTATCTCCCCAGCTGCGCGGACTTTAAGTATAGACGATTTTTGAATACTTGTCAAGTAGGGGTAAAGTATTATATAATAGTAAACAACACTTACGTTACTGTTCACTCCGTTCACAGTAACTTGGTCAAAATGCATTCCAAATCACCTTCGGTGATGGCATTTTGCCCCGTATGTCTCGGGATTTTGCCATATTCATGACAAAACACCTCGCGGGATATTACCTGTGAACAGTTACGGAATTTGTCAGTCCATATAGTTCTGAATCACACTTTGCAGGTACTCTTTATACTGTTGCCGTACATCTTCCGGTCCGACAATCCGCATCCCGAAGCCGATACCGGTAATCCAGCCAAAGAACTGTGAGCTTACCGCCACTGACACTCTGGCTCTGAAATGATCTTCTCCATGAGGACACATCCATACACCATGACCAAAGCGATCGATCACGACACCTGCCAGTTCATTTCTGCATTCCAGTGTGACTTCTGCATCTACACCGCCATACATACCAAACGTTTTCTTGGCAAATGCAGCCAGATCAAAATTTTTGAAGGACTCTTCCCCTTTACGATCAGCCTCAATAATCTCAGTATCACGCATTTTATCGACACGATAATGTTTGATGATTCCGGCTGTTGCATCATAAGCAACCAAATAGTAGTTTTCATCATCCCATGTCAATGCCCACGGACTGGCAACATAGAAAGCACCATTCTTTTTAAATTTCAGCTCCTTCTTAACTGTCCATTCCGCATAATGAAATTTGATCTGTTTATTTTCGTAAATAGCCGTGTGAATATAATCTACGTTATAATATACCGTTTCATTCTCTGTCTTCGGCCGGTTTACAATGAAGACATATCTGGAAAGCATTTCGGCATCTGTCTTACAGCAAAGCTTCTCCAGTTTCTGTATCAATTCCTTGGATTTCTTTTCCGTAATAAATTTAGAAGACTGAACCGCATCCACCAAAAGCTTCAACTCTGGCAATTCAAAATCCCTGGCACCAATATAATAGCCAGGGCACTTGCCTTTCTTCTGTTGGACATCCAGTCCGAATTTATCAAGAATCTCCATCTCTGTATAAATTGTTCTTCTGTCCGTACTGATCCCATATTCCTGATCCAGAATCGTGCATAATTCCGATGCATTCAACATATGTTCATCATCGGTA
>JAEYMU010000006.1 GCA_023407175.1 Bacillota bacterium | reverse complement strand
CGCGTGGGACAGGCAGGCTACACTCTTAAAGGCGCAGGCCCGGGCACAGTCAGAGCTCCGGTCTATGATAAAACAGTACGATGAGCTCCTGCATAACAATTGGGAGCTGGTTACCGAGGAGCAGAAGCAACGGATTGCTCTCATGAGGGCGCAGGCCGACAAGCTTTCCGGATCTGATAATCAGGATGAACTCAAAAGGCTGGATGAAGTCCTTGCTGAAATCAAAGGGGTGGTGTAAATGCCTTTTTCCGTTAAGCAGGACGAATTCTTCCAGAATGCGGATCACCGATGGAATATAAAGACCGGGGCCACCAGATCAGGCAAGACCTACATGGATTATTATGTGATACCCAAACGGATCAGGAGCCGGATCAGCGAACCCGGCCTTGCCGTAATCCTTGGCGTATCAAAAGGTACCCTCCAGCGTAATATCATTACTCCGTTACAGCAGATCTGGGGTAGTAAATTGGTCGGGGACATCAATTCCGAAAACATCTGCAAAATGTTCGGTGAAGATGTATATTGCTTGGGAGCTGAAAAGATCAGCCAGGTATCAAAGATCAGAGGATCATCCATAAAGTACTGTTATGGTGATGAAATAACCGACTGGAACAAGGATGTATTCGACATGCTGAAATCCCGTCTCGATAAGCCATATTCCTGCTTTGACGGGGCGTGCAATCCCGGACCGCCGCAGCACTGGTTTAAAAAATTCTTAGACAGCGACGTTGATATATTCCATCAAAAGTATACTATTTTTGATAACCCTTTTCTGGACCAAAAATTTGTTGAGGAGCTCTGCAAGGAATATAGAGGTACTGTTTTATATGATCGCTATATTCGAGGATTATGGGTAGCCGCCGAAGGATCTATTTACCGGCTGATGTGTGATGCGATATCAGGGGACAGTAAAAATCCCTATGCGCTTATTGAAAAGCCAAAAAACATCATGGAAATCAATATTGGTGTTGACTTCGGCGGATCAAAATCCGGGCATGCATTTGTGGCATTAGCCTACACAAGAGGATATCAAAACATTGTAGCTCTTGCCAGTGAGAGGCACATGAGCAAAGACGGCAGTATAGACCCGGATAAGTTGGGACAATTATTTGTAGACTTTTGCTTAAAGATCATTAATTTATATGGATTTATCACTCATGTGTATTGTGACAATGCAGAGCAGACAATAATGGCCGGCTTAAGAACAGCTGCCAGAAAAAGCGGCTTAAGCTGGCTAAGGATAGAGGATGCACTTAAGACCGTTATAAACGATAGAATAAGGTTTGCACAGCGTATGCTCGGACAGCAGCGCTTTTTTTATATGCAAAGTCAGTGTAGAACGCTAGAGGATGCAATGACAACAGCCCTTTGGAATGAAAAGAATTTGACCGAAGATGAGCGGCTTGACGATGGCACCAGCGATATTGACACACTGGATGCTTTTGAATACACATTTGAAAGAGATATCAGCCGGTTTATCCGGTACGAATAGAGGTGAGAAGATGAAATATAGCAAAATGGTGGAATGCTTGAATAAGCTTGTTGCTGATAAAAGCTTGAAGCTTGAAGGTATTAATGTATCGTCCGTGATGCAGAATGCGATTGAGCTATGGGACGTCATGTACCTGAACCGGGCTCCATGGCTCAATAAAGATCAAAAGTCCGCAGGTATCCCGGCATCAGTAGCCAGCGAGATAGCAAGGCTTGTTACACTGGAGCTTAAATCAGAGGTGACCGGGAGCCCAAGAGCAGACTATATCAATGAGATATATAAAACGGTCTTATCCTGCCTGCGAAAGCAAGTTGAATATGGATGCGCTAAGGGCAGTATGGTGTTTAAGCCTTATCCGGCGAATGGTACCGTAGCTGTACAGTATAATGCGGCTGACAGCTTTTACCCGATTACCTTTGACAGCAACGGGAATATCACTCAGTGCGCATTTACTGAGCAGTACACGAAGGGCAAGGAAATCTATACCAGAGTGGAACTGCATTCCTTGGCCGAGGACGGAGTTAAGATATATAACTTTGCATATTTAAGCAAGACCGGCGCTACGATCGGGAGCGAAGTGTCATTAAAAAGTGTAAAACAGTGGGAAGATATTGAACCATTCGGGCTACTGGCCGGGGCCGAGAAACTGACGGTAGGTTTTTTTCGGGTCCCGCTTGCGAATAATGTAGATGTTGAAAGTCCGCTTGGCGTATCGGTATTCAGCCGATCCACAGAGCATATTAAGATTGCGGATAAGCGATACAATCAGATTGACTGGGAGTATGACAGCAAAGAAACGGCGGTGCATCTCGCCTCTTCACTCCTAAAGTATGATAAGACCAATGATAAATTTGAGTATCCCGGAGGCAGAGAGCGGTTATACCGCACGCTTGAGTATAATACTGGTGCTGCGGATAAGCCGTTCATGGATACCTATAGCCCAGACATCAGAGATGAATCTTATTATCACGGGTACAATGAGCAGCTCCGCAGGATCGAATTCGACAGCGGCCTCGCTTACGGAACTTTATCAAACGTTGAGGACATTGAAAAGACAGCAGAGGAGATCCGATCAAGCAAGCAACGGTCCTATGCAACCGTATCAGATATACAGCAGGCATTACAAAGAGCGCTTACCGATCTGGTGGATGCAATTAACTTCTGGGTGAGCGCAGAGAACTTGGCACCTGATGGCAATTATGAAGTGTCGTTTGACTGGGATGACAGCATTATTACCGACAATGTTGAAGAACGGAATCAAGACAGGATTGAGGTATCCATAGGTGCTATGACTCTCCTTGAATACCGGATGAAGTGGTATGGCGAAGACGAGGCTACAGCTGCAAAGAAAATTAATCAACCGGCTGATGTGATTGTGTAAAGGAGGTATTATATGTTTTCTCCTTCCGAACTTGAACAGATCCCAATTGAAATCCAGCGATTAATTATCGATCTATCCCTGAATATCATGAGAGATGTGGTTGATCGTATCAGCATGATCAACAGTATATCCCGTACAGCAGATTATGAAATATACCAATTAAGCCGGATCGGGGTATCCAGTGAGACGATCCGGAAAGCTATTCAGGACACGCTTAAGCTTGCGGATGCCGAGATAGACCGAATATATGGTGAGGTTATTCGGGATGGGTATGCCCAGGACAAGCGTCTGTATGATGCAATGGGAGTCCCGCATACACCGTACCGCGAAAACGCTCCTCTTCAGCAACTGGTAGAAGCCGTTAAAAGGCAGACCAAGACTGAGATGGAGAACATAACCCGGACAACCGGCTTCGCCATTGATATGAACGGCAAGACAGTCTTTACACCCACGGCGGAATACTTTCAGCGAACCCTTGACAGCGCCATGCTGGATGTAACAACAGGGGCTTTTGATTATAATAAGACAGTTAAAAAAGTAATTCAGGAAATGACAAAGTCCGGAGTGCGGACAGTGGATTACGAAAGCGGCCGTTCAAACCGGATTGAAGTAGCGGCCCGCCGGGCCGTTATGACCGGTGTTGCTCAGGTAACTGGTCGGATCACTGAAATGAATATGGACGCCCTTAATACAGATTACGTGGAAGTGTCCTGGCATGCTACTGCCCGGACTGGTGACGGAATAAACAATCATCAGGGATGGCAGGGACATCCCTATCACTGGAACAAGCGTAATAACCGAAAAATGGATGAAGAATATCCGGATTTTATGGAACGTACTGGATATGGTCAAGTACAGGGACTATGCGGCGCCAATTGTTATCATACCTTCCACGCATTTATTCCTGGTATATCTGAGCGAATGTATACCGATGAACAGCTGGACGCTATGAATGCCAAGGAGAATACACTTAAGTCATACATGGGGAAGGAGTATACCACCTATGAAGCTACCCAGCGGCAGAGACAGCTTGAAGTCCTCATGCGAAAACAGCGTCAGGACATAAAGCTCATGGAACAGGCGAAGGCTGATCCGGATGATATCATCAATGCTCAAATCAGATACCGGGAAACCATGCGGCAGTACCGGGAGTTTTCCGAGCGGATGAAGCTGCCACAACAGCGGGAGCGGATTTATGCGGATGGGCTGGGTAGAGTCGGCGGCAGGGGAAAACTGTCTCCGGGCTTGAAAGATACTGCAGGGCATAGTATAATAAAGGCAGACAGGTCGAATTTACAGGGACCGGCAAATTCAATAACTCAGGTCACTCATAAGAAAGGCGGGATTGACCGGAATTATTATGATTCCGCTGGTAAACAATATAAACAGATAAGTAATAATAATCATGATAAGCCGAAAAGTCATCCGTATGGAACTAAGGGAGAACATGCTCATGATTATGAGTATAACCAAAAAGGAGAGATAACCGGCAGGCCAATGAGAGAGCTAACAGAAATAGAAAGAAGGGAGAACGCGGATATATTATGACGGCTGATAAAATAAAAAACAGAATAAATGAGCTGGCTTCACACTTCCTGTTTAAATATCAGGGAAAAGAATGCGGTGTTGATCCTTTTAGCCGTTCGGATTTTGACATGTGGTGTGGGGAGGACTACATGAAGGCAACCAGTATAGACGAGGTAATGGAAGTCCCTTTCTTTGAAGGAAAAGCGCT
Source organism: Bacillota bacterium (assembly GCA_023407175.1). Next base: position 210,452 of record JAEYMU010000006.1, on the reverse strand, counting down.
CCAGGACATAGCGAATGAAATAGACATTGAGGTATTATAATACCGTTAATCATCATCTGGTTAGCGGTATTTTTATGCCCATTATGGAGGAATGCATGACGAATATAACAGAGCTGTACAGAAATGATAAGCTGATTGGATTCCGGATCGAAGGGCACGCTGGTTATTCCATACCTGGGCGCGATATCGTATGCGCCGCCGTATCCGCCATAACTATCAATGCGATTAATTCCGCATACCGGTTAAGCGGTGCAGAGGTAGAGCTATCAGAGCATGATGGATACACCCAGTATATTATATTCGAGCCTGACACGGTATCGGCGATACTGCTTAAATCTGCTAAGATCGGATATAAAAGCATTGCAGAACGATATCCCGATAATGTCACTATAACGGAAAGGCGGTGATCCATAATTCTCGTTCAAGACGTACGTCAACGTCTTATTTTTTATGTCCGGAAAGACGTAAAACTATAAACTTCCGGGTGCTGACCCGTAAAAAGCGTAATGGAGGAGAAAAAATATGCAAAGAAAATTTTTAAAGGATATGGGCCTGACAGATGATCAGATAGATCAGATCATGAAGGAAAACGGCAACGATATCACTCGTGAGCAGGGAGTTGCAAACACGTATAAAACACAGCTCGAAGATGTACAGGGAAAGCTTAAGGCATTCGATGGAGTTGATGTAAGTAAACTCAAAGATGAAATAACAACCCTTACAAACAATTTAACTACCACAAAAGCTACCTACGAGGGGCAGATTGCCGACATGCAGTTTACCGCCGCCCTGGAAGGCAAGGTATCCGCTCTTAAGCCCAGGAATGCAAAGGCAGTTATGGCCTTATTGGATATGGACAACCTTAAAAAGTCCAAAAATCAGGACACGGACATTGCCACCGCCCTTGAAGCAGTAAAGAAAGATAATGGTTATCTCTTTGAAGAAAGCAAGTCTAGCCCCAGAGTAGTGACCAGCACCCAAACAACCACCGACAACACGGACAAGAAGACTGCGGCAAATGAGGCTTTCCGTTCGCTGTTTAAATCGGAATAATTAAAGAAAGAATGAGGAATTTGTATGAACAGAATTAGAAAAATTGCAATGAACTTGCAGATGTTCGCAGCCAGTATCGTGAACAGGGCTGATGCCGAGGCAATTATCCGGGAACAGATCGTGGACGCAATCGCACAGGACACTCCCAAATCGTCTACCTTTATGGCTATGGCAAAGAAGCTGCCTAACATGACATCGAAGCAGACCAGGATTAGAGTCCTTGACTTCCTCCCCACTGCATACTGGGTAAATGGCGACACCGGCATGAAGCAGACCTCCAGACAGGCATGGGATAATGTGTGGCTTACAGCTGCAGAGCTTGCCGTAATTGTACCTATCCCAGAGGCGGTGCTTGATGATGCGGAATTTGACATCATGGGAGAGATCACCCCTAGAGTAATCGAGGCAATCGGACAGCGAGTGGACTCCGCTGTTATCTTCGGAGAAAACCGGCCGGCAGAGTGGCAGAATGATATTATTACTCTGGCAAGGCAATCTGGCAATAATGTTGCATTAGGATCTGATCCTGACTATTACGCCAAAATCCTTGCTGAGGACGGAGTATTTGCAAAGATTGAGGATGATGGCTATGCCGTGAGCGGTGTAATTGCATCCACGAACATGAAAGCGAAGCTTAGAGGACTGCGCGACGAGTCGGGGCAGCCGCTCTTTAACAAAACTATGCAGGGAGCAACGCAGTATGCCCTGGACGGTTCGCCCATGTATTTTCCTGACAATGGCTCCTTTAATAAGTCCATTGCCCAGATGATCGTGGGTGATTTTAGCAAGGCAGTATATGCGATTCGGCAGGATATCACGGTAAAGATCCTGACGGAGGGCGTTATTCAGGACCCCACGACCAAGGACATCGTATATAACCTGGCCCAGCAGGACATGATTGCCCTGCGTGTTGTATTCCGTATGGGTTGGGCGCTGCCTAATCCTGCAACTCGCATTGACGAAGACAGACTCGGATGCCCGTTTGCTTATCTGGAGCCGGCTGCGCCGATCACTACGCAGGCAGTAACCTTTACCGTCAAGGATAATACAGAGACGCCCGTAGCAATTGCGGGAGCTAGGGTAAATGTCAATGGGTCAAATCTCAAGACAAATGCATCAGGGCAGGCAGTATTTAATTTAAGAGCCGCTACTTATCCTTACAATGTAACCCTCAAGGGCTATGTCAAGGCATCCGGAACCATAACGGTATCTGCGTCTGCAGTGGCGCAGGCTGTAACCTTGATACCGGAGTAATCTAAGGAGGGCGGTGCCGATGACCAATTATGCAGATTTTGCATATTACACCAGCACTTATAAAGGGGCGGTTCTTGATACCGCCTCTTTCGATTTGTGGGCGCGCAAAGCAACGCTAATCATCCGTCAGCACACCTTCAACCGGGTCAGGGATAGTAATATCCCTGATGCCGTTAAGATGTGCTGCTGTGAGCTTGCCGAAGCCGAATACAGCCATGATAAGACAGAAGACAGTGGAAATGTCGCATCAGAAAAGGTAGGCGAATATAGCGTATCCTACGTGGACAAGGAAAAGCAGGAAAGCATCTATCAAGCGGAGGTTGGTAGAATAATCAGCCTGTGGCTTTTGGATACTGGATTGCTGTATCGGGGGATATGCCGATGATTACGAATGCGGATATGACATTGTATTCATGGACGGCTTCCGGATACATCAGAGTACCTATAGAAAGAGTGATGTGGCAGGAAAGCAAACAGAGCAGCATTGAGAAAACAGGCCTGAAGGATGCGGATGCCATTAAGATATTTATTCCGGAAGCAAGCGCCCCGAAAGGCCTGGCTTTTGCCCTGACAAAGGATATTGTCGTAAAAGGCATTATAGCTTTTGAGTTTGATAATACCACGGAGGTTACACGGTCGGCATCCCTAAAGGCACTCCATGCAGCTTATGACACTCATGGGGTAACAGTAGCCGATGGCAAGCTATACGGCAGTCCGCGGATGCGGCATTATCAAATATCATGTAAGTAGGTGACGGTCATGGAGTTCAATGGAAAGCTCGAAATTAAGGCAACAGATGTCCTCCTGAAAGAAAGAGGCCTGCAAGATAAAGGTGCAGTGCAGAAATCCATCGACAGCAAAGTTGTCCGGCTCATGGGTCCGTATATGCCTATGCGTGACGGGATACTTGAAAGATCCGCAACCATAAGCACTGTAATCGGCAGCGGATTAGTTCAACAAGAGGCTCCACATGCACGCTTCCAATATTACGGCAAACTCATGATTGATCCGGAAACCGGAAGCGCATGGGCCAGGAAGGATACAGAAAAAGTACTTACTGACGAGGATTTGGTGCACGATAAAAGCAAGCATCCTATGGCCGGTCCTTTTTGGTTTGATCGGATGGTAGCTGACCACAAGGATGATATTCTTGAGGCAGCAAGAAAGGCGTCAGGTGCGAAATGAATATAATTGAACTGGTGAAACAAGTGGTTTCTGAATTCCCGAAACTTTCCGAGTTGTCAGGTGGTGTGTCTGTGGATTTTACGGATAATACCAAGGTTGATAACTGTGGCCTTTACCCTACTGGAGATCAGCTACTGAAAGAGGATATCATCGGGAATCAGGACAGACAACACAATTTTATACTGTATGCGGTCTTTCAATCAATGAGCGATTATGACAGGCTTGCAAACAGCTCTTTTTTATTGGATCTGGCTTACTGGCTGGAACAGGCAGTACAAGGGCAGTCCATAGAAGTAACTATAAATAATAAATCTGTAATCGGTACGTTAACTAAGTTAAGCAGCGCTAACGGTATGCTATACGGATACCAGGATGGTACTCTTTCCGGACCGGTGACATATCAACTGCAGATTTATGCAAAATATCATTTAGAAAGTGAGGTATTATAATGCCAACAGGAAGAACCGCCGGTGATCCAATCACCGCGAAATACAAAGCTATTTTTATTGATGCATCCTTCGGCGGAACGACTCCGAGCTATACCCGCCTTGGTAAAGACCTTGAAGAGTTTGAAAAGGCGCTGAATCCGGATGTGGAAAAGAAGAAAAACATCTTGGAGGAGACATCTGTCACGGTAAAGGGCTATGAGCCGGAAGTAGCGGTAGATACTTATTACGCATACGAAGATGATCCGCTGTTTGTGCATCTTGATCTCGTTGCGAATACATATGCAACAGGAAAAGAAGTGGAAACAACGGTTGTTGAAGTGCTGTTAGATATTGATGGCACTGTTGTGAATGCATATCGTGAGAATGTGAAGGTGGTTCCAGATTCCCAGAAAATCGCAGATGGAAAATACATCGTACCGTTTAAGGTATACTACAACGGCAGCCGCACCGCAGGGACATGGGACAATACGGCAAAGACTTTTACACCTGCAGCAGCTTAATAAAAATAAGAGACGGTCTCTGATGTAGGCCGTCTCTTTTCACGGGAGGGATATATATGTCAAAACTGACTTTAAATACAGGCGTCAAAACCTATGATATTGAAGACGAAAACGGTAAGATGCTTGGCACAATTAGCATTTACCCGAATGATTTTAACATAGGAAAACGCGCCAGGGAAGCGCAGAAAAAGATAGCGGAATATATAGATTCTGCTGAATCAATTGCTACCGGAAGCGACAACGATGCGATAGAACAGATCACAGAAATTGATAATAATATCAAAGCCCAACTGGATTATCTGTTTAATTCCGATATAACTGGTACGGTGTTTAAAGGACTGCACTGCCTGAATGTAACACCTGACGGCAAATACTTTATTGAAAGATTTTTGGATATGATTATTCCGGTAATCAATTCTGAACTGGATAAGTCCTTAAAGGCATCGCAGCAAAGGATTGATAAATATACAGGCCAGGTGTTGCCTGAATGATCGGACAATTACCGAAGCAGCTCGAAGTAGATAGAAAGGTATATGACATTCGGACGGATTATCGGAATTGCCTGCTGATACTGGAAGCCTTTAACGATCCTGATAATACACTGGATGAAGCATATGAGATAATGATTCATGTTCTTTATAAAGAAATTCCGGATAATATCCCGGGGGCGATTGAGCGGGCAATCTGGTTTCTAAATTGCGGCGATAGCATTGATGATGAAAAGCCTCGGGAAAAGCCGGTATATGACTGGCAAAAGGATGAACAAATGATATTTGCAGAAATAAATAAGGTTGCCGGTCATGAAGTGCGGGCGGATAAGTATATGCATTTCTGGACATTTATAGGTCTTTTCCAAGGGATTGGAGAGGGCTTTTTTTGTACCGTGGTTTCCATCCGGCAGAAGTTAAATCGCGGTAAGGAACTCGATAAAATAGAACAGGAGTTTTATGATCGCAATACGAACTTGATTAAGCTTAATCCGAAGCGCTCAAAGGAGGAGCAGGAGAAATACGATTTCCTTAACAAGTTGTACAGTTAGGAGGTGATGGTTATAGCAGACGGATCACTCAAATTTGATACCAAAATAGATGATAGTGGTTTTGTAGAAGGAATTCAGAAGATGTCAAGCAAGCAGGTAAAGCTTCAGAACGCCATTAAGCAGACCCGGGATGAAATGACAAGGCTTGAAAAATCCATGTCAGAAATGAAGAATACCAAGGCCCCAACCAAGGAATATCAGGAAATCAAAAAGCAGATTGCCGATACACAAAAGAAGCTGAATGGATATCTTGAGACAGAACAGCGCATGAAGGATACCGGTGCCAATCTGAAAGGCGCGGCATGGAAAAACCTGCAATGGCGAATTGATGATGCCAGAAAGACTTTACGTGCAGCCAAGGCAGATATGAAAGCTCTGGAATCTTCCGGTACTGCTTTCAAAGTAGGCGGGGACACAGCAAAGCTATCAGAGATGCAGCGAAAGTATGATACGTTAAAAGGGAAATTGAATGAATATCAGGCTAAGTTATCAGAAACCTCGGGGAAAGAAAAACAGGAAGCAGCATCAAGCTCCAGGGTATCAAGAATGCTGGGAAAGCTTGCATCAGCAGCAGGTAAAACATGGTCCGGAATGAAAAAGCTTGGCAATATCGCGGGCTCGATTGTCAGTAAGTTCGGTAAGCTTGCATCAGGAGCCGGGAAAGCGGCCGGGAAGTTATTATCCAGCATGAGTAAACTGGGCAATATATTCTCCCGTGGTCAAAAGAGCGCCAACGGTTACGGGTTAAGCATCGGAAATGTTTTAAAATCCATGATTCTGTACCAGGGGCTTAGCAAGATATTACAGGGGGTTACAAACATACTTAAGGGAGCATTGGGGACAAATAAGCAGTTTGTATCCAGTCTGGCACAGATTAAGGGGAATTTGTACACCGCTTTCCAGCCTATCTATGATGCTGTAATGCCGGCGATAAATGCGCTGATGCAGGGCCTTGTAAAAGTAACCGGATATCTGGCCCAGTTCACTTCCATGCTGTTCGGTAAGTCGGTAAAATCAAGCCAGGCTGCCGCTAAGGCACAGTATGACGAGGCGCAGGCCCTGGAGGATACCGGGAGTGCTGCCAAGGATGCAAAGGGCCAGTTGTCTGACATTGACGAGCTGCATAATACCAGCGACAGTGCATCCTCGAGCAGTGAAAGTTCTCCTGATTTTACGACTGATATTGATACCTCTGACGGTGTGTCTGACTTTGTCAGTAAGTTGAAGGAGGCCTGGAGCAGTGCCGATTTTTCGGAAGTTGGCAATATCATTGCCGGGAAAATAAACACTGCCCTGCAGTCCATTGATTGGAGCAGCATCCAAGCCACCGCTAACAGAATGGCACAAACAATTTTTACATTCATCAATGGCTTTGTCGGCGGTCTGGACTGGTCGCTTGTAGGCAGTACGATAGGGAATGGTATTAATACGGTTATAACCTTTGCAGAAACATTTGTAAGCGGGCTGGACTGGAGCAAGATCGGGACCGGCATCGGAACCGCCATTGATGGCTTATTCAGAACAATCGACTGGATTAAGCTGGGCAGCACTTTTTCTACCGGTTTTTCCGGAATATTTCAGTCAATTGATTCCACCATCACAGCAATTGATTGGGGTAAGGTGGGAAGCAGCCTGGGAAGCGGTCTGCAAACGGCCATAGAAAAGTTTGACTGGAAGGGAACCGGAAAACTGATATCAGATGGAATTAACTCTGCTACAACGTTCGTGAATAGCTTTTATGAATCAGTTGATTGGACAAAGTTCGGCAGTAATATAGCATCCAGTTTAAACACGGCCATAAAGGGAACGGATTGGGGCAGCGTTGGCAAGGCAATCGGGAACGGCCTGAATACGGCAATTAATATGGCATACGGCTTTATTACCGAATTTGATTGGTCCGGCTTAGGGCAGAGTATAGCAGATGGCATCAATGGGTTCTTGACAACTACCGATTGGGTCAAGCTTGCGAAAGGTGCGTCTAATCTTGCAATGGGGCTATTGGATACCCTTATTACTGCAATAAAGGGTATTGACTGGCAAGGCATAGGAAATGCAATTGGCGATATGTTAAGTAATATCGACTGGATTGGCTTAGCTGGCAAGCTTATTGATTTGCTTATTAGTGCCTTTAATGGGCTGGTATCTCTTATCTGGGGTATTGGCGAGACAATCGGTGAAAATATAGCGGAAGGACTAAGTAGTGGAATTAGCTTGAGCGATATCCTAAAAGATGCGGGTAAGTGGATAAAAGAACACATCTTTGATCCCATTGTTGATAATATCAAAAAGCTATTTGGAATACATAGCCCAAGTACTGTGATGTCGGAGATCGGCGGCTTTATTATGAAAGGCATGATAAATGGAATAGAGGATAAGGTCAGCACGGTAATAGGGAAGTTCAAGACATTGCTTTCGGATATTAAAGAATTCTTTAAAAGTATCCCTGACTGGTTTGAAAGTAAATTTAGCAGCGCGTTGTCAAAAATTAAATCGGTGTTCAGCTCCTCGGCTATTACCAAGCATTTCAAGGATATATGGAAAGATATAAAAGAGTGCTTTAGCAGTGTTGCATCCTGGTTTAAAGATACATTCAGTAAAGCATGGACTAATGTTAAAAATGTTTTTAGCACCGGCGGCAAAATATTCGATGGTATAAAAGATGGCATTGCAGATACTTTCAAGTCCGTAGTGAATAAAATCATTGACGGAATTAATACAGTCATATCGCTGCCTTTTAATAGCATCAATAATATGCTTAATACAATTCGCGGTGTAAATATACTTGGGATTAGCCCTTTTAAAGGACTCTGGTCGGAAAATCCGCTTCCAGTTCCCCAGATACCAAAATTGGCAACCGGTACTGTGGTACCTCGCAATTACGGGGAATTCCTCTCCATCCTTGGTGATAATACCAGAGAGGCAGAGGTTGTATCTCCGTTAAGCACAATCAAGCAAGCCGTTAAGGAAGCCATGAAAGAAACAGGCAATACGTCCGCGAACAATACACCAATACAGGTGGATATTAGTATCGGGGGGAAGACGATATTTAGTCAGTTGATGACGGTTAATAAGCAACAGGCTGCTGCTGGAAAGTTATCTTTTTCGGTAAACTAAAGGAGGGAGTGCATGGCAGATAATTTTTTAGGGTATTTAATTAAAAATGGGTCAAGTACTCTCTCCATGGGCCTCCTAGTTGAGGACGGATATAGCAGCACCCCGGATATCCAGCAGGATAAAAACAGCTATACGGACGGGCTCGGAGATACACACAGGACTATCTTACCTCATGTGAAGCAGAAAATATGGCTTAAGTTCCGGGAGCTTACGGTAGCAGAAAAACAACATGTGCAGACTGTATTACCGAATAGGACAATGATTACTCTTACCTATTGGAATGATGAAAGAGAGAGTTATGCGGCGGCAAAGTTCTATATCCCGGATATTACATGGACAATTAACCGTATTGATAAAGCAACCGGGAAGAGATATTATAGCGGGCCGGAAATAACACTGATTTCATACGGGGAGGCGAAAACGTGATAAATTGCCCGGAAGATCTGAAAGTACTCTATAAGACGGATTATCTGCCTTATCGGGACACTCCGGTTTCAAAGGATTTGAATTTATATTTTGCAGGTGTTACAGTACCGATAACCCAGATGGTTGACGACAGCTTTTCCCTGGATGAAAGTATATGCAGCCAGGACAATATAAAATTCGGAGCTTGCGAATCCAGCATCTTAAAGATAAAGGTCGCAAATGTGGACGACGATATAAAGGGGCGGGAATTCAGTATAATTCAGACTGTGAAAAGCAGCTATACAATGCCGCTTGGTTTATTTACTGTAGATAGCTGCCCCAAGGAAGATAATTTAATCTTTAAGGATATTGTCGCCTATGACCGCATGAAAAAGGTTGATACCGATGTTGCAGACTGGTATAACGGCTTGTTTCCAACGGGGACAGAAACTTATACCCTGGCGCAGTTTAGGGCTTTATTTCTGGCTCGTATCGGCTTAGAGGAAGATACAAGCAGGCTGCCGTTGCCAAATGACTCAATGACGGTCGAAAAGACGCTCGATACAACATCTATATCCGGCCGGACTGTTATCGAAGCCTGTGAGGAGTTGAATGGTTGCTTTGGGCATATTAACCGACAAGGTAAGTTTACTCACATCATACTAAAGCCCATGCACGGTGACTACCCACAGATGGACTACCCACAGATGGATTATCCAATGCTGGAGCCCTATGATGAGCATGTTTACGACTACCAGACAATCCACTTTGAGGAGTACACGGTCAATCCGATTGATGGGCTCCAGATCAGACAGGAAGAAAATGACGTTGGGTGTATCTACGGTACCGGCACAAATATGTACATCATCCAGGGTAACTTTTTGGTCTACGGTAAATCTGCTGCGGAGTTGGAAGTGATAGCTGCTAATGCCGCGGGGAATATATTTGGTCGCGGGTACCGGCCTTATGAGGCTACGCTCCCAGGGCTGTCCTACGTTGAGGTTGGGGACTTCCTGAAATTCATTGCCGACGATACTACAGCTGGATATGTATTATCCCGGACGCTCACCGGTATCCAAGCTCTGACCGATGAATTTTCAGCATCTGGCAAAGAAGAGCAGACGCAATCCTTTGGTGTCAACAATGAGATAATCCAGTTGCAGGGCAAAGCCATGACTCTGAAAATGTCAGTAGATGGGCTTGGAATCGTCATATCCGATCTGGCCGAAAGCACCCAGAGTCAAATTGCGGCTACGGCCAGCGCGATCAGCGCGGAGGTAAGCCGGGCAACTACAGCCGAAGGGGAGCTTGACGGGAAAATCGAGCTTACGGCAGAGTCCATCACGGCAGAGGTGTCCAGAGCGACTGCAACAGAAGGTACTCTTGACGGTAAAATAACAGTCCAGGCAGATAGAGTATCATCCGAAGTAACTAGGGCGACGACAGCCGAAGGCCAATTATCGAATACGATTACACAGACAGCTGGTGCCTTATCTGTAGAAATTACCAGAGCTACAAATGCCGAAGGAACGTTGTCAACCAATATAACGGCGAACACTAATAGCATCTCTGCGGAGGTTACTCGCGCTACATCGGCAGAAGGAACATTAAACAGCAGCATATCCCTATTGGCTGATCAGATCAACCTTAAGGTTAACGCTAACGGGGTCATTGCGGCGATCAATTTATCTCCGGAATCAATCAAATTATCGGCAGCAAAAATTCAATTTGAGGGGCTCGTTACAGCGAATAGCAATTTTAAAATCCTGGCTGACGGCAGCATAGAAGCTGTAAACGGTAAGTTTAGCGGTACAATAACAGGATCATCATTTTCAACAACTGGTTTATACTTAGCCGGGAACACTATAAGGCTTACGACAAGCAACGGAAAAATTACAGACAGCAACGGCAATACTCTGTTATATGCAAGTTCTAACGGCACCCTGTCCTTAGGAGAGGCAAGCAGCTCTTTATCGTCCATTTACGGGTATGCGAGCAGCATCAATATGTATGGGGATAGTTCGGTCAATCTTTACGCCAGTGGCACAACTACCCGACTGGAGCTTGGATCGACAAGCACTCTCTTAGGGGCAAGTATGGCATCAGGTACGGCGACCGTCAGAGGATACAACCTTTTGCTTTATTGCGCAAATCAAATATATCTGCAAAAAGGCAGTGGATCGCAGGTATCTTTATTTGATTTATTATATTCGCCCGTGCTATATCAGGATGGGAGTACAGCCAATGGCCTGAAACTGGATGCTTCCGGAAATTTAATCAAAAACGGGATTGCTACTGCGAGTCTTGGAACTAGTTCAAATGCATTCAATTATTTATATGTCACCAATATCTATCAGGTGTCATCAGCCGGGTATCTCGGTTTTTTTGGTACGAGCCCTACCACGAGAAAGACTGTATCCAAATTATCTACTTCGGCGGATCTAAGTGCAGTAATAACAAAAGTCAATGCCTTACTGGATGCACTGGGAAATAGCACGGGAACAGGATATGGATTAATAGCCTTATAAATAAGTTAAGGGCAGTCAAGCGACTGCTCTTTTTGTATGCCAAGAAAGGAGTTCTTTTCCATGAGTGATAAAACCACCCCTACACCAAAGGGACCAAATCTCCAGATCGCCGAATTTAAAGAGCGGTTAGTGACAACCATCAATGAGTCAAATCTCCCAATCTCAATCGTACAACTGGCACTATTTGAGGTTTCTGCCCAGGTCAATGCCGCGGCCGCACAGGCAATAGAGGCCGAGCGTCAGGCAGCCAAGAAGGAGGAATAATCTATGCCGATTAGTTATGCCGGAGTAAATAATGGAAACGGCTGGGAGGACTGGCCTTCTACCAATACCCCCAGAAATAAAGACAATTTTAATATAGGTGAAAACGGCATTAAGGCCATAACAGTTTTTGCAAATGCCCTGGAGGCACAGGTAAACCAGATTGTAAAAACTGGTGATAGCTCCGTAGAGGCTGCACAAGCTAGGGTTAAGGCTGATGGTACAACTTATACTACTCTTCGTGAGCGTTTGAACGCAGGGGATACAGAAGCAGCCAAAAAAGCAACCTATTATGACTTAGACTCTCAATCTGGGATAGTACTAAATTTTAATAAAACTGAGGATGCTGTTATTGAGATTTCTAAAATAGAGGGAGGAGCCTATCAGAAAGTTACATCATTAGGTAAAAACTTGATGCCCCCATTATATTATCACAATACCATAAAAACTAATGGCACAACTCAAGGGATTACGTTTACTATGAATAGTGATGGAACATTTAATGCTGTTGGTACTGTATCATCTTCGGGTATAACAGTAATGTTCTCAAATATGATAAGTATTTTACAACCTGGTACTATGTATTATCTTTCTGGGTCTGGAACAAATTTGCCTATAGCTGTGGAAGTAACACATTCTGATACCACAAAAGCTTGGTATTCAGCTGCTACGGCAGGAGTTGCTTTTTCTTTCATAGCTACTGATACTTCTGTTATAGTGTATCTTCAACAGAATACATCAGGAACTGTTATAAACACAACAGTAAAACCTTTTATTTGTCTTAACTCACTTACGGATAAAACCTGGGCAGCGTTTGTGCCTAATAGCCCTTCCCCTGATTATCCTGCCACGATCAATACCTCGAATAATTTTAATATGATAGCCCGCGGTAAAAATTTGTTTATGGCAAATACCTTAACCGCTGCTGATGATGGAGTCACCGTTACCAAAAATTCAGACGGTAGTTACACGCTGAATGGCACATCAGTAAGTGGTGGAGGTATATTTACAGCAGGTAATACTTTTAATGGTACATCCATTATCTCAGTTCTCAAAGCAGGAACTTATGTGTTAAAAGGCACCGGAAGTAGTGATGTTGGTGTGTTTATATATCTTACAAGCTTATCTACACAACAAAAAAATGCCTATGTCAATGATGCAACCATAGTATTTAATGACGATATGGCATTATTATCATTTTCTATTCGTTGGTATGCAGGAGTCACCTTTAATAACAAAAAAATATACCCTCAATTGGAGCTTGGGTCAACTGTTACCTCTTTTGAGCCGTATAAATCAAACCAACTCACAATACCCTATGAGTTGGTTAAATTGTCAAGCACAGTATATGACGGCATTGAAAAGGTTGATGGGGTACTAAAGCTTATTAAACGGGTTGGGAAAGTTGTGCTAAATGGAAGTGAAACCTGGATAGCAAATGCCACACAGACATCGGGGTTATATAGGCGGTTATATAATGGGGTTACCTCATTAATAAGTAAACCCTCTGATAACTCTATTGTAGCAAATTTAATATGTAATCGTTATGTTACGAAGTCTGCAACCAACACTTATCAAAATACAGTTGGAGTTTCTGTCAGTCTAACAGGCGATATATTGATATATGACTCTAATTATAATACGAGTGACGTATCGACTTTCAAAACATGGCTTGCCTCTAACAATGTTATCGTCTATTACGCGCTTGCCACCCCTGTTGAAACCACCCTGGATAACCTATATCTTACATCTTATCCAGGCATATCAAGTGTGTATACTACAGCAATTACAAGCACTAATATAACGGGCAATGCGAAATCACAGCTCTGGAATGACATGCGTATCATCAAAAAGCAACTTACAGACCTGACCAACGCGGTCACATTATTAGGAGGGCAGTAAATGTTTGATATCAAAGAGTTTATCAAAACTAATCTGGTGAATGGTGTAAAGAACGGAGCCTTTGCCAAGGAGTATGCAGGCATCCTGGCAGTGAACTATCTATCCAAGGGAATGCTTACAGAAACAGACGTTGAGGAGGTAGCGACCGGAATGGATGCATTGACCGCAGCTCCGGTTGAGCAGACGGACAATTCTTCCGAGCCAGAGACAGACACCGGCACGGAGGCCGATCAGGGAGAGGAGTCCGCAGAGGAAGCGGAAGCGCCAGAGGGTGAGACCGGAGAAGGGGATACCATCCCTGAAGAAACCACAGTGTAAGCAGAAATGTGGCAGGCACAGACTCCGTCAGAACTGGTCATTTGGAGAAGATGCCTGCCTTATATATTCATTGAAAAACAACATAGAAATAATAACATAATTAACAGATTATGTCAAATAATCAGGAGCCAGAAGGCTCCTTTTTATATAAGAAGAAAGAAGGTATATGAATGGAAAAATTCAAGATTGTTTTTATCAGTATTTTTGGAGCAATAGGAAGTTTCATAACACAGCAGCTGGGAGGGTGGACAAGCGATATGACAACATTAGTGAGCCTTATGGGAGTTGATATTCTTATGGGGTTCCTAATTGCTGCCATATGGAAGCGCAGTAATAAATCTTCTTCAGGAGCTGTCAACAGTGTGTCCATGTGGAAAGGCCTGTGCCGTAAAGGAGGATCGCTTTTAATTGTCTGGGTGGCCTGCAGGCTTGATGTTACTCTTGGTACCGGCTATATCCGATCTGCGGTCATCATCGCATTTATTGTAAATGAACTTATATCCATTGTTGAAAATGCCGGCATTATGGGGATACCGATACCAAAGGTTATTACAAGGGCTATTGAAGTACTTAAGCAGAAGGAGGGTGATACGGATGAGTAAAATCAAAATAGCAGTAGATGCAGGTCATGGCACAGACACAGCAGGCAAGCGCACCCCGCCCATGCTGGAAGATATTAAAAACGGAAATATCAGTATCAAAAAAGGCGAGCAGTACCGGGAGCATTATGCGAATGTCGGAGTAGCTGCCGTGCTGATCCAGGAACTTAAGCGCTGCGGATTTGATACTCTGCAGACGGGCTTTGATGATGCTGATCCAACAAATGATCCGGATACGGCATTATCGGCTCGCCAGGCAGCCATAGCAAAAGCTAACTGCGATTACAGCATTTCTATACACTTCAATGCTTACGGGGACGGACAGAGCTTTAATAGCGCCCAGGGAGTAGGTATCTATATCCACGATAAATATGCGGGTCAGTCCGAGAAGCTGGCGCAGATTGTACTCAAACACCTGTCTGGGGGCAGTAAGCAGACCAACCGGGGAGTTAGTAAGCAGTCCCTGGCAATGTGTAACTGCAACGCCATGGACACCAAAGCTTCCATCCTGTGTGAACTTGCCTTCATGACAAATGAGCATGAGGCAATTAATATGATGGCCAATGAAGCATTCTGGCTGGAAAGCGCCCAGGAGATCGCCAAAGGGATATGTGAATACACCGGTGTTAAGTACATAGCAGAATCCTACACGCCAACCAAGACGATTACCCCCACATCCGCAAAGCAGGATATTAAATGGGCGCAGGAGAAGCTTAACGCAGTTATCCCGTCGTGGTTGCCTAAGCTTACAGTAGATGGTATTTACGGACCAAAGATGCGTATTGCAGTTCTGGTTTATTGGGATCAGTTGGGCTGGGGTAAGGATATGGCAGATGACGGTACCAGAATAGGGAAAGCTACCAGGGAGGCTTTAGCAGCGGAAAGGATAAAGTAAAAGGCAGCGTAAAGGCGGCACACATATCACAGTTGAAAGTGATATTGTGGCAATATGAAAAATTATATTACAGCCGCCGAGTGTCATAGCTCGGTGGCTGATTTTTGCTGATCTTATGTACTACTCTTTAATGGCATTCGGTTGCAGCCAGATGTCTTTTAAACTGTAGTATAACAAATTGTCGGGACATATTACAATGCTGAATACATATAATTGGAAAAATTTAAATGAATTTATCAACATATAATTGACAAAATGTAAATAAATAAATACAATATATATATAAACATACAAATAATAATAGGGTGTACAAATGAAAAGTAAAAAAGCTATAGTAGTAAAAAATGTTGTATTTTCATTCATACCAGCTTTTTTAACATATCTTAGCAAATCAAATAATATACTAGATGATTTGCAAGCTAAGGGATATATTGGTACCAGCATGGATATTGATGATTTGAAAGATAAATTTCTAGTGCTTAGCATTGTGTTAACTTTTATCTTATTAACATATAATATCATACGGATAGAATTTGATAAAAATTACTATCGCGATCAAAGAAATAAAATGTTGGGGTTTAATAAGGGAATCTTCCTAAGTGCATTGGAAAGAGCTGCTGGTATTAAAAATATAGACTTAGACATCCGCATATTTGTTCCTAAAAATACACTTGTAAAAAAGATAAAGATGTTCTTCAATAAAAATGAAAAAATTGAATATTTTATAAGAAATATTGATTTATTGGCTAATTCTGGAATTACTGACAATTTGAAATTTGAAGTATATCCGAATCCTCAAGGGCTAGTTGGGGAATCATATAATAAAAGATCAATGATATATGATCCAGACCTAGAAAATACAAATAGCACATCTTATAATTTGACAAATTATCAGATAAATAAAACTCATGACTTAAGATTTTGTTTGTGCTGTCCGATATTTAATTCAAACGGAGAAATTATCTCCGTTATGTCATTTGATAGTAAACGCGAAATTTCAATTAATAGGGAAAATGAGACTGTATTCAAAAGTTCATTTACAACGTTCACGCAGTCTTTGTTTGAATATGTTCCAGATATATTTAAACCCAAAGGAGGAATATTATGAAAACAGTATTAGTAAAAAAAGCATCGCAATCTGTAGATAAGGATACTAAAAAGCAAATATTATCTGCTTGGGGAAAAGAGGCATATATTAATCCGTCCCCCAAGAAGCCTATTGACTTGTTAAAAACTCAAAGAATACCGCAGTATTAATAATAAACGGTATTAAAACGCATATATCGCGGTCAATCTTGACCGCGATTGTTTTTTGCAAATTAAGAGACACATACCTGTATTGGAGATTATTAAGACTATATCAATGTACTATCTATATAAAAGTGGCGGAGGCGCAAGTGATTTGAGTTTCGACGTCGAAACTTTTCCGGTATCGGCAAGTGAAAACCCCGGCCAGTAGACAGCTCTGGCCGGGGGGGTTGTTATTTTAATGAATCAGAGTCAAGAACGTCTATTTCTTCTTTCGTGGAATCATCTATGATATGAATTAAATATTTAATATCTTCATCTTTTACGCCTGAAAACTGCTGATATCCTCCGCTCAATATAACTAAACCAATCAATGCCCAGTCGCTATCCCTTCCATTCATATACGCATCTTTATCGACCAGAGCATTAAATTCGGTCAAATCTTTATTGGCTGTTATGGATTTATAATATTCAGGAATTTCTTCATAATTTAAATTAGTTAACTCATTAATAATGTACTTATTAAGAAAGTCAAGGATAGCTACCTGCTGTGATTTTGTCATTACATATGTCGTCGTGTAATCATCGTTAACAGTCACATCCTGGAAATCAATCTCTCCTAAGAATTCCGAAATTTCATCACTGCTCAATAGATTTGTAACGGTAACAGTAACCACCTTATCTACTATAGTTACCGTGCATTTATATTTCTTATTTTTATAAGTAGCTGAAATAGTAGCTTTCCCCGTCGACTTAGCAGTTATCTTCCCTTTGCTTGATACGGTGGCAACTGTTTTCTTATCACTTGACCATTTGACAGTACCAGATGCTCCCGAAAGCTTTAAAGTGTATGTATCTCCAACGTTGAGCTCCAGTTTTGATTTGGTAAGTTTGATTGTTGCGGCATATGAAATACCGGGCGCTGCCAATGATAAGCATAGAACAAGCATTAATAGTAATGATAAAAACTTTTTCATGTAATCCCTCCTATGTATATACTAATATTTACCATTATATAGTAATGTATTTGTCGTGATTTGTAAATAAAAAGATGCCCTACACACCAATATCCCCAGAGATGTGCAGGGCTCTTTACATTTGAACAATATTATATTACCATATTATGGATTAATTGTAAAGGATAAACAGTAAAAATTTTATTAGGGTGCCAGTTCAGATCAAACTCCTTCTATGGCTTTTTCTATGAAATTATTGTCTGAATTAGATTTTTAGAAAAATGCCATTTATAAAAAGTATTGATTTTACTGGGTTTGTAGTCATATGTAGTAGGCTGAACAGGCTACCCGCTGTCTTGGTAAGGTGGAGGTCACGGGTTCGATTCCCGTTGGCAGCTTATAAAAAAGGTTAGGAAATTAGGGCTTGAGGGATTTGAAGAGAAATGAAAAAGGCATCCGTAAGGGTGCCTTTTTTGTTGCCTGTGGTTCCATATCAATTTATCAACATACATATACATTATCAGACATGGTAAGCTGCATTACTTGCTTATCAAAAATAAACCTATTAAACACACAATCATTCCCACTACCTGACGTAACGACAGGGCTTCCTTGTATAATAGCAGGCCTAAAATCAACAGCACACAAGCAAGGCCTATATTGGCAACTAAAGAAGCTATGCTTATTTTCCATCCGGCGCGATATATGCTGATATAGCCAAACTCAAGCGTTACAACAGCGATTCCCAATACGAAGGAAGTCCAGTTCGTTTTGGTTATTTCTGCAATTAGATTTTTTTGATTTCCGGTAACAAAGAACATGATTACAGATAGAACAGCTGCTACTAAATAGGTTATAGATAATGAAGCAAATGCATTAATCCCGTCCGGGGTTGATTTTGTGCTGATATTATAAAAAGTATTTGCGCCTATGACAAGTAAGATTGGCCAAATCAAGTACCACATATTTTCCCTCCCCAAAAATTAAACCGCAAACAAGAAAAACCTTATTTGCGGTAGGTGTTCACCCGAAATTATCATTGAATTTTTGAAAATTATACCACAGTCTTTCAAAAACGTCAATTCAAGACAAAGACACCAATAGAGAAAACGGAAATATAGAGCGTCAAAACCATTTAAGGTTGAATAAGAATTGATTATTGACATATGCCACAAATGGGCTATAATATATTTATAGATGACATATGTCGATAACCAGATAAAGGTATCTCTATGCCGGTATGGAGACATGGATATCTGTATCGATCAGTGAAAGGAAAAAATATGCCAAGACCGAGAAAATGGAGAAAAGTATGCTGTCTGCCCGAAAGCAATCGGTTTGGGCCATTAAACCAGCCTGCGGATTCGGACAATTATGTTGTCATGACAGTGGATGAATATGAGTCAATTCGGCTGATTGATCTGGAAGGACTTACGCAGGAGGAATGCGCAGTCCAGATGAATATCGCCCGTACCACAGTGCAGGCTATGTATAACAGCGCGCGTAATAAGCTGGCACAGTCCCTGGTAAATGGAAAGGTGCTTTGGATTGAGGGCGGCGAATACAGGCTTTGTGACGGCGGCGGTGAATATTGCGGAGGCAGCAGATGCCGGAGACATCTTTGCCAAAGAATGGACGAGGAAGATGAGAGATGATTATTAAAGCATTGGCGCATTGTACGAGCGGAAGGCCTATCGCCAGCTAAAGGAGATACTGGGCAGGCAAATAGAGTATTTTGGCAGCAGGTGGCATAGTGGATATTTAATAAAGAATTGGAGGAAAGAATATGAAAATAGCAGTAGCCAGCGAAGGGAAATTGGTAACAGGCCATTTTGGCCATTGTGAGAATTTCAACATCTATGATGCTGAAAACGGAAAAATTGTGGCGGGAGCCTCTATTCCCAATCCGGGACACAAGCCCGGCTTTCTGCCGAATTTTCTTGGTGATATGGGTGTGAGTACAATCATATCCGGCGGTATGGGCACCGGGGCCAAAGATATTTTCAATGAGCGGGGTATTGAGGTAATTACCGGAGCAAGCGGAGAGGCAGAGGATGCAGTTATACGATATCTGAAGGGTGAGCTCGAGTCCTCCGACTCCATTTGTCATGAGCATGCGCATCACGGGGAATGCGGCGAATAGAAATTTATTTTTTGCAGCATATTATATCGGCTTTTGCAGCAGGATTGCCGCAGCACAAATAATAGAATTCGTGCTGCGGCAATCTTAATGCTGGAAAATTAAATCAGGCAGAGAATACTGCTTAGCAAAAGCAGCGTCTACGTCTGCGCCTTCTACGACAACCACAACACATAGAAACAACTCCTTTTCTCATATTGGAAAACTAGTTTCCTAAAATTATTCTATGCAAAATATATTATTAGGTGTCATAAAATGTAGAATACAGAATGGAGATAATAGAATGGAGGCCGGATCATCCAAGCACCTCTTTCAGTAGCCGGATGCCTTCGGCAATTTGACCGATGGTCAGATGAGCATATCCCATGATAATCTCATTCTGGTGCTCTGCCCTGTAGTTAATTGAATAATTTGCCGCAGGGTATACTTTTATATGCGCATTTCTTAGCCTTGTCATTAATTCATCTGTAAATACAATATTATGAAAATGTACTACGACATGCAGCCCGGCAGCCTGGCCGGACAGATGATAGCTCCCTTTAAAATGCCGGGCAAGCTCTTCCAGCAGAAACTCCCGCTTCTTATTATATAGCTTTTTCATTTTCCAGATATGACGTTCCAGACCGCCGCTTTCTATAAACCTTGCCAGTACATACTGGGTGATTGCTTCGGTATGTACATCGGAATACTGCTTTAAGATTTTATAGCCTTCTATCAGGTCATCCGGCAGCAGCAGAAAACCAAGGCGAATGGCAGGGGCCAGTATCTTGCTAAAGGACCCTATGTAGATGACCTTCTCCGGATTTAATTCATAGAGAGAGTTGACCGGCTGCTCTTCATAACGGAATTCACTGTCATAGTCATCTTCAATAATGTAACAATCGTGTTCAAGTGCATATTGAATCAGGGCACTTCTTCGTGAAAGAGGGAGGATGCCGCCCATAGGGTACTGATGGGAAGGCGTTGTATAAAGAAATGCGGTATGACCGGAGGAAGGAAGCAGGTCGGTGAGAATTCCCTTGTCGTCTACAGGGACACTGATAACAGAATAGCCCTGTGAAGTAATAACCTTGAGTAATCCCGAATGAAGCGGATCTTCTACAATAACCTCCTGCTTCTCCCGGCACAGCAAGCCTGCGGCCAGGGAAAGTCCCTGAGTGGAGCCGGAGACAATCATTATGTTGCCGGGATTACAGCTAATACCACGGGTACGATACAGATAATCCGAGAGCGCACTGCGCAGCTCATAGACACCGGCCGGGCTGTTGTATCTAAGAGCGGAAGCCGGAAGAGCAGAGCAGATATCCTGGTACAGTCTACCCCACTCTTTGCGGGGGAAATTGGTCAAATCAGGTACTCCGGAACGAAAATCGATCCATTGCTCCTTGTCCTCAGGCTGATGCGGCACCGGCTTAGCAGATTTGTGATCAGGAGGCTTCAGTGGGTGGGACAGACAGGAGGTCACATTGGTGCCTGAGCCGTGACGGCCCTCAAGATAACCCTCTGCAATCAATTGATTATATGCTTCCATGACCGTATTTCTGGATAGCTTTAGTTCTGCGGCCATGGCTCTGGTGGAAGGAAGCCTTTCTCCCGGGGCCAGAGTCCCGGTCAAAATCATTTCTTTTATTTTCTGGTAAAGCTGTCTTGTTAAGGGAAGCCGGCTGTCCGGATCAATACCAATCCACATGAAATATCACCTCTCAAAAGTGGCACTATAGAATATGTGATTAAGTGGTGCTTTTAAAACCACTTTTTTGCTTATATGATTATAGCATTAAAATCCGCGAAATAGAAGAGGTATGAAAATGCAAAGCAATAAAAATTCTTCCGGCAGCAGAAAGCTTAAGGCATATATTAATCTGGCCCTTGCCATGTTTATCTCAGGAAGTGCTGTTGTAGTCAATAAAATGATGGTTACTGCCCTGCCGGTTTTTCTGGCAGCAGAATTAGGGATTCTGGCGGGGCTGGTGATTTTAATTCCATTTACTTTTGGTGTGTTAAAGTGTGAATGGAAATATGATGTACGCACATATCTGGTTCTTTTTCTGCAAGCCTTTTGCGGAGTATTTATGTATCGGATATTTACCCTTATAGGGCTAAAATCGACCACTGCGGCCTCAAGCGGACTGATTACCAGTGCAGCACCGGTTTTGGTTTTGTTGTTTGCCTGGGTTTTACTCAAAGAAAGGATTACCTTTCGCCAGCTGATTGCAGTGGGCTGTACTATGGCAGCAATCCTTCTGGTTAACTTGTCCGCAGTTACTGCCGCCCAGGGCTATGGCTCCATAGGAGGAAACCTTCTGATTATGGCGGCTGTGGTATGCGAGGCATTATTCTCCATTCTAAGCAAGGTGAAATGCAGGCCGGTTACGGCCATTTGCAAAACGACTATCATAGTAATTGATGCGTTTCTTCTGTTACTCCCTTTATCCATACGGGATGCACTGGGATTTGATTTTAGCACGATAAGCATGAGAACGGTCCTTTGTATTGCTTATTACGGGGTTTTTGTTACCTTCCTGTCCTATGTATTCTGGTTTTGGGGAATTGAGAATACCAGGGCCGGTGATGCGGCGCCCTTTACCAGTATAGTACCCATCAGCAGTATGTTGCTTTCGGTTGTATTGCTTCATGAGAGACTGCTGCCGTTACATATCATCAGCCTGATTTTCGTCATTGCAGGTATTTGGATTTCCTGTTCTGAGGGACGGGGCAGGGCTAATTAGATACACAAAAAATCTACATAACAGCTCTACGGTAAAATCCTAAAAAACCGTAATGTTTTTGTTGACAAACGATTAGTTATCGTAATATAATAACTTTGCTGTCTTGAGCGGGGTAATAAGATTTCAGCAGCAAAAGTATATCGAGGCGTGGCTCAGCTTGGCTAGAGCGCTGCGTTAGGGACGCAGAGGTCGCAAGTTCAAATCTTGTCGCCTCGACTTTTAATGATTGAGGTAGTTGGATTTGAACTTATTCAAATCTTGTCGCCTCGATTTTTATTGTTAAGGTTATTAGATGGTCATTCATCAAGCGATGTGATTGAAGCTATTCAAGTCATATCGCTTTGTTTTTATAAGAAAACCCAGATAAGGAGGGCTTCGTATGATTCTTTCAGCCTCTCGTAGAACCGATATTCCGGGGTATTATTCCGAGTGGTTTTTCAACCGTCTGCGGGAGGGCTATGTTATGACGAAGAATCCCATGAATCCAGGCCAGATTGGGAGAATCAACCTGTCCCCGGATAAGATAGACTGTATTGTATTCTGGACCAAGGACCCGGTAAAAATGTTGGACCAGCTTCCCTTAATAGATAAGATGGGTTATCCCTATTATTTTCAATTTACCCTCACGCCCTATGGGAAAGAGCTGGAGCGGGATCTAAGGGATAAGGCTGATATCCTTGCCACCTTCCGTCAGCTATCCCTCTATCTGGGAAAGAGCCGGGTGCTGTGGCGTTATGATCCCATTGTATGGAATGAAGCATTAACAATGGATTACCATATAAGAAGCTTTGAGAAACTGTGTGCCGGCCTGGAGGACTATACGGATACCTGTATCATCAGCTTTGTCGATTTTTATGATAAGCTCATGAAGCAGGGGAGAAATGAGCTGCTGCATGAAATAAGAGAAGATCAGATGCATGAAATAGCTGGGTGCCTTGCAGCCATTGCAGGCAACTATGGGATTGAGCTTAAGGCCTGCTGTGAAGGGCTGGATTTTACGAAGGATGGCATAAAGCCGTCAGCCTGTATTGACAAAGCCCTGGTGGAGCAAATATGCGGACACGCCATATCGGCTAGGAAGGATAGAAGCCAGCGCCCGGAATGCGGCTGTGTTCAGAGTGTTGATATCGGAGTATATAATACCTGCCGGAATGGGTGTATCTATTGCTATGCCAATCATAGTGAGGCTTCCATAGAAAATAATTTTTATAAGCACGATCCAAATTCGGATATTTTGATCGGTAGAATTGATCATACGGCTTATATTAAGGATCGAAATTAATGGCTTATTATTTTTCTAATATGCCCTGGAAGAAAGGGCTTCACAACTGCCTGTTAATAAAAATCGGAGGGATGATATGCTTACCTGTGAGGAACTAAAGGCTTATTGCCTTTCAAAAAAAGGGGCCTATGAGGTTTTTCCCTTTGGAGCGACTCCAAGCTGCTATAAGGTTGGTCAGAGAATTTTCATGGAGTGCTATCCATATGAGGAGAAGATAACCCTGCGCTGCGAGCCGGTGCTTGCTGGTTTTTACCGCCAGAACTATCCGGAGGCTGTGACGGTAGGCTATCATTGCCCTGACCGCCAGAAGCCCTATAAGAATACGGTCTTTTTAAACCGGAATCTGGAGGATGACCTTATCTATGACATGATAGACCATTCCTATGAGGAAGCCGTAAAGAGGCTAAGCAGGAAGGAACGTGCCGAATTGGAACAAATAAATGAAGGTTAGGATAAAATGTAGGGGCCGCTGACGGCCCCTTTACTTATTTGAATTATGATTTTTAATACAGAGCCAAGTCTATGCGGACCATAATTCATACTAAACATATCAACTAAATAATAAATTTGCTGAACAGGTATTGACAAACATAAAATCATAAGATATACTAATACCATTAAAATATATCTGTTTAGTATGATATTGAAAGGAAGATCATTATGAAAGCATCGTTTCACTTAGAATACTGTAACATGTGCAGCACATGCTGTACGCCGTTGATACATATTTGCCCGATGAGTGAATGTGATGTTTTCAGGTTGCGAAGGAAAAGGTAAGTATTTCTTTTGTAGGTGTGAGTGCAGAACAGGAGGCTTATCAGGGCTTCCTGTTTTTTTGTGCAGCAGGAAACAGGCGCCCTGTTGTACAAAACGCTTTGCCCATGCAGTACAGTATATTTTGAAGGAAAAGATGGAGGTGGTAGCGTTAGTGAGTGATAAGCCTATCGTAAAATTGGTTGGTTTGGGAAAGACATTTGAAAGTAAAAGCGGTTATGTGAAGGCGCTGGAGGACATCAATCTAACCATTAATGAGGGTGAAATCTTCGGAATTATAGGACTTAGCGGTGCCGGCAAGAGTACTCTGGTCCGGTGCATCAATTTCCTGGAACGTCCGACCTCCGGAACAGTAATTTTTGACGGTGCCGACCTCGGAAGCTTGCGTGAAAAGGAAATATTAAAGGCCAGGCAGTCCATGGGAATGATTTTTCAGCAGTTTAATTTGCTGATGCAAAGAAACGCACTCCAGAATATCTGCTTTCCTCTGGAATTGGCAAGAGTGCCGAAAAAACAGGCCAGATTAAGAGCAAAGGAGCTCTTGGAGATTGTCGGGCTTTCTGATAAGGAAAAGGCATATCCCTCACAGCTATCCGGCGGTCAAAAGCAGAGAGTGGCAATTGCGCGGGCCCTGGCGACAAATCCTAAGGTACTGCTTTGCGATGAAGCCACCAGTGCTCTTGACCCGACCACAACCCGCTCTATACTAAAGCTTTTAAAGGAAATCAACCAAAAGCTTGGGATTACAATTATTGTGATTACACATGAGATGGGGGTTATCGAGGAGATATGTAAAAGGGTTGCCATCATTGACCAAAGCCATATCGCGGAGGTAGGAGAGGTGGCAGAGGTCTTTACAAGACCCCAGTCCAATATAGCAAAGCAGCTGGTATATTCAGGGGTAACCCATATTGACCGCTTTGAGGGAGATTACAGATGCAGAATCCTCTTTGACGGACGGACCTCTTATGAGCCGGTCATCTCCAACATGATATTGGAATGCAAAACGCCGGTCAATATCCTTTTTGCAGACACCAGGGATATCAATGGAACAGCCTATGGGCAGATGGTGCTTCAATTGCCGAAGGATACCCTAAGCCGGGAAAAGATATTGAATTACTTAAAGTCCAACAGGATTGTATATGAGGAGGTGAAGGGCAGTGTTCAGTGAAGCGGTTATAAAAATGATTTTGGAAGGAATTGTGGATTCACTGTATATGATCTTCTTATCCTCCCTCATTGCCTATGGAATCGGCCTGCCCCTGGGAATTTTGCTGGTGGTTACCGATAAGGACGGAATTGCTCCATTCACAGTATTTAATAAAATCCTTGGAGTTATTGTAAATCTGATCCGTTCGGTTCCCTTTATCATCCTGCTGGTTGCAGTAATGCCGTTTACCCGTGCGGTAGTAGGGACTACCATTGGTCCCAAGGCTGTTGTAGTACCGTTGATTATAGCTTCCGCTCCGTATATTGCAAGAGTTGTGGAATCCTCTCTAAAGGAAGTGGATTTGGGGGTAATTGAGGCGGCCCAAAGCATGGGGGCCGGACCATATCAGATTATCTATAAGGTACTGATCCCGGAGGCAAAGCCTTCTCTGATTATCGGAGGAGCAATTGTGGTTACAACAATCCTAAGCTATTCCGCGATGGCCGGCATTGTCGGAGGAGGAGGACTTGGGGACATAGCGATCCGCTACGGCTATTATCGCTATGAAGAAGAGATTATGTTTGTTATTGTAGTGATCCTGGTAATTATTGTGCAGATCATTCAGGAGCTGGGGAATTTTTGGATGAAAAGCACGGATAAAAGAATAAACAAATAAAAAATGAATGAAAGAATGGGAGGAAACAATTATGAAGAAAATCTTAGCATTATTCATGGTACTTACTTTAATAGGAGCATTTTTTACAGGCTGCAAAAGTAGTAAGGAAGAAGAAACAAATTCGGGAGTTACACCGGAGGTAACACAGAAAGTAACAGAGGCTGCAAGTCCGGCTGCAACACAGGCACCAAGTGAAGAGGAAGCAACGGATTTTGATAAAGAAATTGTTATCGGCGCAAATGCAACACCTCATGCGGAGATTTTGGAGCAGGTAAGAGCTGTTCTGGAGGCAGAGGGCTATACACTTAAAATTGTAGTATACGAGGATTATGTTCAGCCGAATGTGGCCCTTCAGAGTGGTGACCTGGATGCCAACTATTTTCAGCACCTTCCATATCTGGAGCAGTTCAATGAAGAAAACGGCGCAGACCTGGTATCTGCGGGAGCAATCCATTATGAGCCCTACGGTATTTATCCGGGTAAAGCAGCCTCCATTGATGACTTGAAGGAGGGCTCCCAGATTGCAGTTTCCAACGATGCCTCCAATGAAGCAAGAGCACTTCTTTTACTGGAGGCGCAGGGAATCATTAAGCTGAAGGAGAATGTGGGCTTAAAGGCAACCAAGAATGATATTGTTGAAAACCCGAAGAAGGTTGAAATTGTAGAAATTGAAGCGGCACAATTGGCACGCTCCCTGCAGGATGTTGACCTGGCAGTAATCAACGGCAATTATGCAATTGAAGCAGGACTGAATGTTTCCAAGGATGCAATTGCGGTAGAAGATAAGGATTCCGTTGCTGCACAGACCTATGGCAATATCATTGCAGTTAAGGCCGGCAATGAAAACAGGGAGGATATCAAGGCACTTGTAGCTGCCCTTCAAAGTGAAGAGATAAGACAGTACATTAATGATACCTATGACGGTGCTGTTATTCCGATCTTCTAAGATAATTAATACGCCAGAATCATAACTTCATATAAACAGTCTGCATAGGAATCGGAGATCTGACAGAATACAAGTCTGTCGGGCCTCCGATTTGTTTTTTTACTTTAAATTGGAAAAATAGTGCTATTAAGCTTTTTGATAATAATATAATTTTATTAATATAATTATAATAAAAATAAATAAAGTGATTGTATGGCTTCAGAGGATATCAATAAGATTTATAGCAATGAGTATGCGGATGTATTGATTGAGTATTATGGAATTCCTTCTAATTTAGATAAATATAAGGATTATGGCGTCAATATCATCAATTATTTCCTGGCGGTAATGCATCCTCCGGTCAGCGAGATGACACAGGATATGCTGGCATTTGATTATTCCGCGATTCCGATGGTTCTTGGACTAACCAATGTAACAAGCCTGGAGGACAGCGGAATAACGCGGATACGGAACATTCCCAACTTTGATCTGCGAGGAAAGGGAGTCCTGATAGGAATTGTAGACACCGGTATTGATTACACGAATCCCATTTTCCAGTTTGCAGACAAGACGACTCGGATTGCTGCTATTTGGGATCAGAATATGATAAGTGATCAAGAAAAAGAAGGAATTGAATATGGAACGGAATATACCAGGGATCAGATTAATGAGGCACTTCGCAGTGAGAACCCCTATCTTATTGTTCCTTCAAGAGATGAGATTGGCCACGGCACCATGATTGCCGGAATTGCTGCCGGTAATGAAGTACCGGAGGAGGGCTTCTATGGAGTTGCTACGAATGCCGAGCTGCTGGTTGTGAAACTAAAGCCTGCAAAAGAATATTTGAAGGAGTTTTTCCAGATTCCAAAAACAGCGATCTGTTATCAGGAAAATGATTTGATTTTTGGAGTCCAGTATCTTCTTAATTATGCTGCCAGGGTTGATCAGCCGATTGTAATCTGTATCTCCTGTGATACGGCCCAATATGCCCATGATGGAAGAGATATTGTAAGTACCTGGCTGTCCTTGCAGGCAGGCTATACCGGTACCTCGGTTATAATACCGGTCGGAAATGAAGGCAGCGCACGAAGACATTATTATGGAGTAATTAAGGAGGTACCCGGATATGATCAAATAGAGCTTAATGTGGGACCGGAAGAGACCGGATTTTCCATGGAGATCTGGGGAGCCTCCCCGAATATCTTCACGATTGATATTTTATCCCCGTCAGGGGAGTATATTCCCAAGCTGGGGGCAAGGTTAAGTGAATCCAGGGTAATCAGCTTCATTTTTGAAGCTACCATTATTAATGTCTTTTACCAGATCGCCGAATCACAGAGCGGGGATCAGCTGATACTTCTTAGATTTGTAAAGCCTGCCAGGGGGATCTGGAGATTTCGGGTTTATGGCAGGGGAATATTTCCGATGAGCTATAATGTATGGCTTCCGATGAATGGTTTTATAACAAAGGATACGTTTTTTGTTCATTCCGATCCCTATACAACCTTGTTGTCCCTGTCATGTGCAACCGCGCCGATTACAGTTACGGCATATGATGCGGAGAATGATATCCTTTATAACGAGGCTGGCAGAGGATATACACGTATTGATGAAATCAAGCCTGATATAACGGCTCCGGGAGTCAATATGATAAGTCCTGATCTGAATCACAAATTTATAAAGGTTACCGGTACCAGTGTCGCCGCGGCATATACAACCGGAGTAGCAGCTATGCTGTTTGAATGGGGAATTATAAATGGAAATTATCCTTACATGAATACTCAGGATATGAAGGTGTTTATGCTGCGGGGAGCGCGCAGAAGGCCCGATACCACATATCCGAATAAGGACTGGGGCTATGGGATTTTAGATGTATATGATATTTTTAACAGCTTAAGAAAGGGTGTATAGAAACAGAGCATTTACCAGGTGCCCGGTCGGAGGGAGGAGGATAATTCATGACAATGGAGGAGAGACATAAGATAACAAGCAATGATTACATAGATGTTATGATAAGATATAATCGTAATATAAATATACTGAGAAAGTACGAACAATATTCTGTTCATATCATAAATGAAGGCTTTGCGGTAATTTATATTCCCGTAGCGGAGGCGGATTCTCACAATCTGATTGAATTCGGATATGATGCAATACCGAATATCTATGCCCTGACCAGGGAACAGAGTATGGAGGCCTCCGGAGTCTATCAATTACGTAATATACCGAAGGTGGATTTGCGGGGGAAGGGCGTCATTATCGGTATCATTGATACAGGGATTGATTATACCAATCCGGTTTTCCGGCATGAGGATGGAGCCACCAAAATATTAGCCATATGGGATCAAACTATCGACAGTGATAATTTTCCGGACGCGGTGTTTCCTACCTTTTATGGGACGGAATATGCAGCGGATCAGATAAATCTGGCATTAAACAGCCCAAAGCCCTATGAAATTGTCCCAAGCACCGATGATAATGGTCATGGCACGAAGCTCGCAGGAATTGCAGCGGGTTCTGAAAATGATGAGAATAATTTTAGTGGAGTCGCACCTGATGCAGAGCTTCTCGTTGTGAAGCTAAAGCCGGCTAAGGATAATTTGAAGGATTTATTTATGATTCCCCGCGACCAGCTGTGCTATCAGGAAAATGATATTATTTGGGCAATGGATTACCTTCTTTATACCGCAAGAATGATGGGACGGCCGCTGTCCATCTGTATCGGCTTTGGGACCTCTTTGGGTGCACATGATTGTACAGGAAATCTCAATGTACTTGCATCTCTTGCCGCTGATACTCCCGGAGTAGCCATTTCCATTGCGGCAGGAAATGAAGGAGCTGCCAAAAGGCATTTTTACAGCGAGCTTGACCCTGCTGCCGGCTCCATACCGGTGGAGTTAAATATCGGAGAAAATGAATATGGGTTTATTCTTGAATTGTGGGGGGAACCTCCGGTGATATATTCTTTGGATATCCTGTCGCCTTCGGGAGAGTATAAACCAATTATATCAGAGCGTCTTATTACAACTCAGACGATAAGATTTATTTTTGACCGGACGATTATATATGTTAACTATGTACTGATTGAACAAAGCAACGGAAAACAGGTAATTATATTAAGGTTTTCCAAACCTACGGCTGGAATATGGAAGCTTCAGGTATACGGAAAGGGTGATTTAAAGGGAGCCTTTCATATGTGGCTTCCGATGGGAAGCCTGATTTCCGAGCATACCTATTTTGTAAAGGCAAATGCATATACAACGATTACCTCTCCTGGAAACTGTTTTATTCCCATTACTGTTACAGCTTATAATTCAGTGACAGGTACTTTATATCCAAATTCGGGGAGGGGTTTTTCGACCTCCAATATAATCAATCCGAGTTTCGCAGCTCCGGGGGTAAATCTTAGCTGTCCCTCTCTGGAGCAGGGCTTTACAACCCTGACCGGCACCAGCGCCGCCGCTGCGCATACGGCGGGAATCTGTGCCATGCTGCTGGAGTGGTGTGTTGTAGAGGACAATTATCCGGTGATCGATACCCTTGGACTTAAGAAATTCCTGATCCGTGGGGCAAAGCGGAGCAAGGCACTTAGCTATCCGAATCAGGATTGGGGTTATGGGATTATCGATGTTTATAATACCTTTAACATCTTCAGAACAGATGTACAGTAATCAAAAATACCAGGTATGGTAATGATTTACTGACCCTTCCGGCGTGCAAATGATTGCAGGTGATGTCGATTCATGATAGAATAAGCTATTAGCAGGTATGGGCATTCGCAGACGGGGGTCTACAGAATGAAAAAACGAATCAAATACAAACGCATTTATCTGTTGGGGCTTATCCCCTTATCTTATATTTTAATACTTGCTGCCAAGTACAGCAGCTATTTCGCCGAGCAAATATATGCAAAGCATATTTATAAATGGATCTCGCAGCTGGTATCCGCAATTACCGGGATATTTCCCTTTTCCCTGGCTGAAATTATGGTTGTGGCAACGCCCGTAATTGTTTTGACGGCCTTGGTAAGATTTACGGTAAGGATGCTGCTGGAGAAGGAGAATCGAAAGCAAAGGGCTTTAAAGGCCCTTCTTAATGTGCTGTGTGTTGGAAGCATCCTTTTATTTTCGTTTACTATCATGGCAGGGATTAATTATTACAGATATCCCTTTACACAATATTCTAATCTTGATATTCAGGAATCCACAGTGGAGGAATTATATGCCCTTACCCAAAGTCTGGCGGATACGGCTAATGAGCTTAGGGAACAGGTTCCTCTTACGGATGAGGAGGGCGTATTTGAATTATCCATGAGTCAGTATGAGCTTGCCAAGGAAGCGTCTAAGGCCTATGAGTCACTTGCGCAGGATTATCCCATCCTTGGGGGCTATTATGGACCGCCAAAGCCGGTATTGCTATCCAGACTGATGTCACAGACAGAGATCACGGGTATTTTCTGGCCCTTTACGATGGAGGCCAATGTCAATGTCGATATTCCGGATTATAGCATTCCGGATACCATGCTTCATGAGCTGGCCCATCTTCGCGGCTTTATGCGGGAGGATGAAGCAAACTATCTGGCTTATCTTGCCGGTATGAAATCAGACAATGTAGAGCTAAAGTACAGCAGCACTATGCAGGCCCTGATTACGGCAGGCAATGCCTTATATAAGCAAAGCCCTGAGCTGTACTACCAGATTGCCGATAACTACAGTGAGGGAGTGAAAAAGGACCTTAGGGCAAATACGGAGTATTGGCAGCAGTTTGATGATACGGTAGTCAGCACAGTCTCGAATAAGATAAATGACACCTATTTAAAAGCAAATGATCAGTCCGATGGAGTCAAGAGCTACGGAAGGATGCTGGATCTGCTGCTTGCACAGTACCGGAAGGATCAGGAAACGAATTGAACAGTATTAATAATTCCATAGCGAAATGAGCAGGACCGGCGAATCAGTGATGATACGCCGGTCCTGGAAGTATCTGGGTGTTTTGGCAATATACACATTTCATAGTTGATTTTTTAAGAATTTATGTTATAATTATTAAGTAATTGTTACATGGTATTAATGATTATATAATAATCACAGCATGTATAGGAGATTCGATGATGAACAGATGGAAGAAGCTTCTGATCACTTTAATTATGACAACGTTAATTTGCACCAGCTTTAGTAATATAGCGTTTGCTGCAGATCAAACCGATACAACAGACACAGGGACCAACGCAACGGATGCTTCGGTATTCGGGCCGGACGGTCAGCTTTTGGGTGATGGATATTTTGTAGATGAACAGGGACAGCTTTATTTTGATGAATCCCTGATTGAACCGGAGGATACAGAAACGGATGAAACTGCTGTAACGGATGAAACCGACGTGGATACCGATAATACGGTTGAAGATACGGAAGATACGCAGATAACAGATGCGGAGGATACAGAGGATTCTAAGGATACAAAGACCGAGAAAGCAGATTCTAAAGCCGATAATAAGAAAACCAGTACGGCGAAGGAAGAAAAGGCTACATACACAAAGGCAGAATTAAGATTATTATCCTGCCTGATCTATGCGGAGGCAGGAAATCAGACCTATTCGGCAATGCTGGGGGTAGCCAATGTTGTATTAAATCGTGTTAAGAGCGATGTCTACTGGCATGTTAATACCATCAAGGAGGTCATATATGACCGTAAATGGTCGGTTCAGTTTGCGGTTACGATTAAAAACAGCAAGGGTGTCAGCCCCCTGGATAAGGCGTTAAAAGCATATGACAGCGGCAAATTCAGCGGAGGTAATCCGGAAGCAGAGAAAAAGGCCATGAATAAGGCAATTAAGGCTGCGAAGGCGGCATTAACCGGTGAGAATAATATTGGCAGCTATCTGTGCTTCTCCAATAAAGGCTATAAAAGCTATGTGAAAAAGCATTACTCAAAGTATGAAATAATTGATGATTTAATCTTTTTCCGTGCACAATAATAAGTATGATAAGGTTATCCGTGATAATACCGGATAACCTTTTTTGCATGAAAATGGCATATATTTCCCAGTTTCATGACAGATTTTTTTGAATTTCCTGCTTTTAAGTTATAATAAACTGTGGTATCATATTACATATGTATTCAAGATCGGGAAAAGTTACTTCTACAGGTAGCTTTTGGATGAATGAAAAAAGCAAAACAGATAATAATTTACAATGGATAAGACTTCCATAACAGCTGGCTATTCAGCAATTAGAACGATAGATCGGGAGGTTCTTCATGGAGAACAAGGATTATGTAGAAGGTAATAATACAGAGGCAGAGAGTAAAGAGACTGGCTCTAAAAATTTTATTGAGATGATGATTGATAAGGATCTGGAAGAAGGCAAGGTAAAGAAAGTTGTCACAAGGTTTCCACCCGAGCCGAACGGATATCTTCATATTGGACATGCAAAATCAATTCTTTTGAATTACGGACTTGCGAAAAAATACGGCGGTCAATTCAACATGCGCTTTGATGATACAAACCCGACGAAGGAAAAGACAGAATTTGTTGATTCCATAATTAAGGATGTGAGATGGGTCGGAGGAGATTTTGAAGACCGTCTGTTTTTTGCCTCCGACTATTTTGATCAAATGTATGAAGCAGCGGTAAAGCTGATTAAAAAGGGTAAGGCATTTGTATGTGACTTATCGGCTGATGAAATTAAGGAATACCGGGGTACACTCACCGAGCCCGGCAAGAACAGCCCTTACCGTGACAGAAGCATCGAGGAGAATCTGCAGCTGTTTGAAGAAATGAAGGCTGGGAAATACCCGGATGGTTCCAAGGTACTTCGGGCTAAGATTGATATGGCTTCTCCGAATATTAATATGAGGGACCCGGTTATTTACCGTGTAGCAAAGATATCTCATCACAATACGGGAGACAAATGGTGTATTTACCCGATGTATGATTTTGCCCATCCGATTGAGGATGCAATTGAAGGAGTTACACATTCCATCTGTACGCTGGAATTTGAGGACCACCGCCCGTTATATGACTGGGTGGTAAGGGAGCTGGAGTATGAAAATCCTCCCAAGCAGATAGAGTTTGCCAAGATGTACCTGACGAATGTAATAACAGGTAAGCGTTATATTAAGAAACTGGTGGAGGAAGGTATTGTGGACGGCTGGGATGATCCCAGACTGGTATCCATAAGCGCCCTGAGAAGAAGGGGCTTTACTTCTGAATCAATTCAGTTGTTTATGGAGCTGGTAGGTGTTTCCAAGAGCCAAAGCTCCGTTGATTATGCAATGCTTGAATACTGTATCCGTGAGGATTTGAAATTAAAGAGGCCGCGCATCATGGCGGTGCTTGATCCCGTAAAATTAGTGATTACAAATTATCCTGAGGGACAGCTTGAGTACCTGGATGCCCCGAATAATCAGGAGAATGAAGCAATGGGTATGAGAAAGGTTCCCTTTGGCAGGGTGCTTTATATTGAACGGGAGGATTTCATGATAGACCCTCCGAAGAAATATTTTCGTCTGTATCCCGGTAATGAGGTGCGTCTGATGAATGCATATTTTGTTACCTGTCAGGATTGTGTAACCGATGAGAAGGGTAATGTAACTGAGGTACATTGTACCTATGATCCGGAGACGAAAAGCGGTTCCGGATTTAGCGGAAGGAAGGTAAAGGGAACTATCCACTGGGTTGCGGCCGATACGGCTGTTAAGGCGGAGGTTCGTCTATATGAGAATATTGTAGATGAAGAAAAAGGGGTATACAATGAGGATGGAAGTCTGAATTTAAACCCCAATTCAATTAAGGTTTTGAAGGAATGTTATATAGAGCCGAGCATTGCAGGTGCAACGGCACCGGATAGCTTCCAGTTCCTAAGACAGGGCTTCTTCTGTCTGGATATTAAGGATTCAACGCCGGAAAACCCCGTATTTAACAGGATTGTATCCTTAAAAAGCTCATATAAACCCGAATGATTCGCTTTTTCCTCAGTCTATTATGTCAGCAAGTGTGTAAATATACAAAAGAATGGAGGAGTAGCATTGGCTAATTTATTTTCAGGATTGGAAGCCTTCGGTCTCGGCAATCTGTCAGAGATGGATATTTATGATGAGAAAGAGAAGGAGAGTGCCAAAAAGCAAGCAGAGGATAATAAACCTGCTTTTTCAGAGGAGGATATTATCTTTGATAAAACATATACCTGTCCGGTTTGTGACCGGGAATTTAAGGCCAAGACAGTAAAATCCGGCAAGGTTAAGCTGCTTGCTCTGGATACTGATTTAAGACCTGTCTATCAGGATATGGACCCATTGAAATACGATGCTATTGTCTGCCCGTATTGCGGCTTTGCCGCCTTAAACAGGTTCTTTAAATACGTGTCCTCGGCGCAGATTACTTTAATAAAGAAGAATATTACATCTACCTTTCGAGGAATTAAGGATGAAGGAAACGTCTATAGTTATGATGATGCTATTGCAAGGCATAAGATAGCTCTTGTAAATGCCATTGTTAAGAAGGCCAAGACCTCGGAGCGGGCCTATACCTGTCTTAAGACAGCCTGGGTGTTAAGAGGCAAGTCGGAGCATCTTCCAAAGAATCTGCCGGATTATGATAAGCAGATGCTGGAGCTGGAGAAAGAAGAGCTGGATTTCATGGCAAAAGCATATATGGGCTTTGATGAGGCCTTCAGCAAAGAAGATTTTCCGATGTGCGGTATGGATGAATCGACGATTACCTTACTAATGGCGGAGCTGGCGCGCAGAGTCGGTAAATTTGATGAAGCGGGCAGATGGATTTCCAAGGTTTTAATCTCCAGAGATGCGAATGAACGTATCAAGGCAAAGGCCAGAGATATTAAGGATTTAATTAAAGAACAGAAATACTAATTCACATAGCCTTGAGGGCATGGAGGGTTATTTTGAAGGAAAAATTATATACAATTCCGGTAAATGAGGCATTTGAAGCCGAGAGTGAATGCCCTGTCTGTGCAATGAGAAAGAAGCTTGAGACGGATGCGATTGAATTTACTATGGGACCAAGCTATATGGAGGATGATATCAGGGAA
Organism: Bacillota bacterium; assembly: GCA_023407175.1. The sequence continues at coordinate 174,023 of JAEYMU010000006.1, read as the reverse complement.
GCTACCTCCAGGCTGGGCTTTTGTGAAAAGCATCTGGAGCAGCTTTATAAGAATCAAAATCGTCTGGGATTGGCATTAATTCTTAAAACACATATGGATAAGATAGTAAGGGATGTTGAGAAGCATTCGGGGACGGGTGTCCGGTTCTCTTCTCCCTCCTTATTTAAGAAAAAATCCGAGACTTCCGAGGTGGTCAGCTATCTGGATCAGCTGGAGGAGAGCTGTTTTGTATGCAGTAAGATAGAAGGTACCTTTGAACGTTATATTGCAACAATATTCCATTTATATCATACGGAGCAGGCCTTTCGCGATAAATTCAAAGCTTCGAAGGGCTTTTGTACCAATCATTATAAGATACTATACAGGGAAGCTTCGGTGCAGCTTGGAGGAGAAGAACTGAATAGCTTTCTCAAGGGTTTAAATGAGCTTTATTTGGAGAATATGAAACGCGTTCGTGATGATTTGGAATGGTTTATCAATAAATTTGATTACCGGTATGCCAATGAGCCCTGGAAGAATTCCAAGGATGCATTGACCAGAGCAATGCAAAAGACAAATAGCATAGTCTGAGATACTCCGGGACAAAAGGCAGTACTTGTATAACGGGAAGGATTTCGGGCTGTCATGGTATATAATTCCTATGATAGAATATACTAAATTAGTATTGTCAGGTAGAAAGTTATTGCCAAAGAGGCAATAACTTTTTTCTAGAAAAATGAGAAAAAATGAGAAACAATGAGCTTACGCTAGAAAATCAGAGGAATTATTAAATTTGCTGCGGTATTTAAAGGGATATCAGCTTGCATAATAATAGCAAATTTACTAATATATAAATCAGCAGTTAGCACTCAATAGATTGGAGTGCTAATAATTCTCTAAGTAGTAAACTATTTAATTGAAGGAGGAACATGATATGAAACTTGTACCATTAGGAGATAAGGTAGTATTAAAGCAATTAGTTGCAGAAGAGACAACAAAATCAGGTATTGTATTACCAGGTCAGGCAAAAGAAAAGCCTCAGCAGGCAGAAGTTATTGCAGTAGGACCCGGTGGAATTGTAGACGGTAAAGAAGTAGTAATGCAGGTAAAGGTTGGAGATAGGGTTATTTACTCCAAATATGCAGGAACTGAAGTTAAGCTTGAGGATGAAGAATTCATCATCGTTAAGCAGAATGATATTGTTGCAGTAGTAGAAGACTAATTAAGGAGGAAAGAAGAACATGGCAAAGGAAATTAAATACGGCGCAGAAGCAAGAGCAGCGCTTGAAATCGGCGCTAACAAATTAGCGAATACAGTAAAGGTTACACTTGGACCGAAGGGAAGAAACGTAGTACTTGATAAGTCCTTTGGAGCACCGTTAATTACAAACGATGGTGTTACAATTGCAAAGGAAATTGAATTGGAAGATCCCTTTGAGAACATGGGCGCACAGCTTGTAAAAGAGGTTGCTACAAAGACCAACGATGTTGCAGGTGATGGTACCACAACCGCTACCGTATTGGCTCAGGCAATGATTTCCGAGGGTATGAAGAACCTGGCAGCAGGCGCTAACCCGATTATTCTTAGAAAAGGTATGAAGAAGGCTACTGATGTTGCAGTAGATGCAATCTTAAAAATGAGCTCTACCTTAAAGGGCAAGGAGCAGATTGCAAGAGTTGCAGCAATTTCCGCCGGAGATGACGAGGTTGGACAGTTAGTTGCCGATGCTATGGAGAAGGTAACAAATAACGGTGTAATTACGATTGAAGAATCCAAGACGATGAAGACGGAGCTGGAATTAGTAGAAGGTATGCAGTTTGACCGTGGATATATCTCCGCTTATATGTGCACCGATATGGATAAGATGGAAGCAAACCTTGATAATCCATATATTTTAATTACAGATAAGAAGATTTCCAACATCCAGGAAATTCTTCCGATTCTGGAGCAGATCGTACAGAGTGGCGCAAGATTACTTATTATCGCCGAAGATGTTGAGGGCGAAGCTCTCACCACCTTAGTGCTTAACAAATTAAGAGGTACCTTTACGGTAGTTGCTGTTAAGGCACCTGGCTATGGCGACAGAAGAAAGGCAATGCTTCAGGATATCGCTATCTTAACAGGCGGTACCGTAATTACCGACGAATTAGGACTTGACTTAAAGGAAGCTACCATGGATCAGCTTGGCCGTGCAAAGTCCGTTAAGGTTCAGAAGGAAAACACAATCATCGTTGACGGCGAAGGAAACAAGGCTGATATTGATGCAAGAATTAATCAGATTAAGGTTCAGATTGAGGAAACAACCTCTGAATTCGATAAAGAGAAGCTGCAGGAAAGACTTGCCAAGCTGGCAGGCGGTGTTGCAGTAATCCGTGTTGGTGCTGCTACAGAGACAGAGATGAAGGAAAACAAGCTTCGTATGGAAGATGCTCTTGCAGCAACCAGAGCAGCCGTAGAGGAAGGTATTGTAGCAGGCGGCGGTTCTGTATACATTCACGCTTCCAAGGAAGTGGCAAAGCTTGCAGCTGTACTGGAAGGCGATGAGAAGACAGGAGCTAATATCATTCTGAAGGCTCTCGAGGCTCCTTTATACAGCATCGTATACAATGCAGGTCTGGAAGGCTCCGTAGTAATCAGCAAGGTAAAGGAAAATAAGGTCGGAGTTGGCTTCAATGCATTGACAGAGGAGTATGTTGACATGGTTGAGGCCGGTATTCTTGATCCTACCAAGGTGGCAAGAAGTGCCCTTCAAAATGCAACCAGCGTTGCATCTACCCTGTTAACAACAGAATCTGTTGTAGCAAATATTAAGAGCAACGAACCTGCAATGCCAGCAGGCGGTGCAGGTGGAATGGGTATGATGTAGTCCTTGAGTTCCTAATCTGCGTAAATATAGGCATAATATATAGAAAGAATAAGAAGGCTGACATTCGTAATCCGGATGTCAGCTTTTTTTGTTTTACCGGAAAGTCTTATTTTAAGCAGTAAACCAGTTTTTTGATAGAGGAAAAAGCATCTTTTATTAGGCGTAACAAGAATCAGTCTCTATAATATTATAGAAAGGAGGAGCACTTTTCAGGAAAGGAATTATCACAAAGAAGAGCTGGCAGGCGGTTGTGATAACAGGACAAAATGGAATGTATGAAAAGAAATTAGCAGATCATTGCAGTCTGGTGGTATCCAGCTGTGACAAATATGAGACAGTCTGGTATCCGTACTTTGAATTAATCAGGAAGTACTGGCCGGACAGACCGAAGGACATTTATCTGATTACGGAAACCAGGAGCTATGCCCATAAGGGTCTGAATATCATATGTGTTAACGCAGCAGAAAATGAATGTACCTGGAGTGAACGGTTGTACCGGTGTCTTTCACAAATCAGGACAAAGTACATTATATTTTCCCTGGAGGATTTCTTTTTGCTAGATCGGGTAAAAAACGAACGGATTGAGGAATGCTTTGCCTGGATGGAGGAGAATCCGAAGATAGCCGTATGCAGACTGGCAATTTCCGATCATAAGGGGCTGAGGGTGGCGGGACAGTACGGCAGTTTCCGTATCGCCGGTGATGACATCGGATATCGTCTGGACACCCAGTTTGCCTTATGGAACCGGGAGGCTTTGATGGGGTTCCTGGATATGTCGGAAAGCCCCTGGGAGTTTGAAACCTTTGGAACAAAGCGTATCATAGGAACTGATAAAATCTTTTTGTGGAATTATGCAGAGGATGACTTTGATATTGATCAGATGATAGCTCCATATAGAATAAGGCAAACCTATGGATACGGCATCGCCTGGAGCAGGTGGCTGTGGGAGAACAAACAGTGGTTTGAAAAAAACGACATTTACAATGTAAATTATAAAAAGCTTGGGAGTATTTCTGAAAAGCATGTGAAAAGGCGTATTAAATATTTATATCGTCCCTCCAACAGTAAAATAGGAAGGGCGATAAGAGATGTCTATCAGATGATTGTTTATGTAGAAAAGGCAGCTCAAAATATAAGAATCTATGGAAGAAGGAAAGGAATCAGGCTCATTGTTGGGGAGTATTCACAGATAATCATAAACAAATGCCGCCGAAGCCTGTACAAATACCATGTGAAACGGCGTAAGGATTAATCTTATCGTAAAAATCACTTCCGATAACTTATATTTATGTATTGACAGTTTGGTGCAGATTAGGTATGCTAAGGCAGTACAGAATATATTATTATTATGCTAGGGGAGCCCAGAGCTGAGAGGTATGATGATTTTCATACTGACCCTTACTACTTGATCCGGTTAATACCGGCGGAAGGAAGCAATCAAGTGGCCCCCTCCTATGCAATGAAAAGGAGGTTTTTTTATGTTTCAAAATCTTTTCGATTTTTTTGTAGCAACCTTGGTGGATGAGGACGGATATGTCAGCTATGCACCGACAACGGCGGGTAATATCGCTTTGTTTCTTTTAATTCTACTGCTATTTATTGCAATGGCGGCATTCAGCGGCTATAAAAGAAAAACCAGAATAAAACAGCTGGCATTTTCTGCAATGGGCGTAACGCTTGCAGTGGTAACCTCACTGTTTCCCCTTTACAAATTCCCCTTTGGCGGCTCCATTACACTGTTCAGCATGTTCTTTATCTGCTTTGTAGGCCATCTGTATGGGGCAAAGGCAGGAATCATCACAGGGATTTCCTATGGCTTTATCAATTTGATCCTGGGGCCCTACATCATTCACCCGATGCAGCTTTTACTGGATTATCCCATTGCCTTTGGTGCACTGGGGCTTGCCGGAATATTCTCAAATTCAAAATACGGTCTGGTAAAGGGATATCTGCTGGGTATCCTGGGCAGATACATAGCTTCGTCCCTATCAGGCTATATTTTCTTTGCCTCCTATGCTCCGGAAGGCTGGAATCCGATTGTCTATACCCTGGTTTATAATATCGGCTATATCGGACCAGAGGTACTTCTGACCGTAATCTTTCTTGTGATACCTCCGGTACAGAACGCCCTGAAGCAGGTAAAGCAGATGGCGGTGGAGGAATAGCTTCAGGCCTGGCAGCAGGAGCATAAAAACAGGATAAGGCTTCGTCGACAGATATGTAATAATGGCTGATGATCAGTATTTCGGCAAAATAAGAAGCCGGCATACCGTTCATCAGCCATTTTATCAGCACCCAATCTATTCCGCCAGCCGGGCTACGGCTACATAGATGCCGGAGAGCTTATACCAGGTGGGCAGATCAACGATACCGGTGGCAGGCAGGTCAAAGGTCTGCTGAAAGATTTTCACTGAATTGGCTGTCTGGTCGTTAAATTGGCCGTTAACCGCAACCGTTGGTATGGAAGGATAATTCTCAGCTATTTTATTCAATTGCTCCTGTATGGTTCTTACATTATCGCCTGAGGAACCAACCGATAGATTTGCTCCCGGCCAGGAGACAGGGACACCGGACACCTCAGTAGCGGTGTTGACATAGATAGAGTCACCATAGTAATTACGTAATATATCAATTGCACTGTAGCCCTGATCTCCCAGAGTTTTAGAGCCCCATTGGGACAGCCAGTTGGGACACTGTACCCGATTGCCGTCGCAGTACTGGGTTAGAATGGGCTGCCTGATATTCGGTCGGGATAAATAGTTGTTGAATATCTGGTCAACGATTAAGCCGATATTGCTGAATATATTTCTGCCGGGAACGAATTTATGGTCAAAGGCTGTTGAGGAGGTGATGGTAAAATTAAAGCCCTGGTTGCGGTACCATTCCGTATAAACCCGGTTCATTGTAAAGGACAGAATTGCTAAAACATTAGCGGTTATGGTGCTTTCCGGCCAGGTGGAATAGATCTCGCTGGAGGCAACATTTTTAATGTAGTCACGAAAACGAACATAGTAATTGGAGGCCGAGGAATCGGTAGGGGGGCCGTCATGTACGATCACGAATTCCGGCACTACTACTCTGGAGAGTACGATTTCACCGGATTCTGCAGTTGCTTTTACTTCGGCCTCGGCAATTTTAGGCGGATAGTCTCCAAAAAGGGTATGGGGAGGTACTACATACAGGGAAGGCTGCGCGGAGGGTCCCACAGCCCGAAGTGTTGATTCCTGCAAAGCGGTAACACCGGGAAAAATCTCCGCATCCTGAACAACCACCGGTTCAAAGCCCACGGAGGATATATTGATGGTATATTCCGCGTAGGGCTGTACTATTCCTGGTGCTTGACTGTAATCAAAGGAGGGAGCCGGAAGCTCTATTTCATCCGTCAGTCCGTCACCATTGGTTTTTAATTCCTCCAGGAAGCTGTCAGGAACGGAGGGGGAGGAAATCCGGACAGTTGCGTCCGCAACCGGAATCAGGCTTGAGGTTGTTGCACGGATTCTTAGCCTTCCAAAGGACTGGGTGCTAAGCTGTGCAGGATATACCTTGTAATTACTTTCAATATTTTTTCTCTTTGAGTAAGGACTTCTATAATACATAACAGCGCTCCTATTTTTATTTAATATTCGAATATAAACCGGCGATAAATCTGCGATTACAATTCGGCCATCCGGGTGACGGCTACATAGATACCGGATATCCGATACCAGGTGCCAATATCAACGATTCCGGTTGCAGGCAGGCTGAAAATCTGCTGGAAGGCTTTGACGGCAGCGGCCGTTCTGGGCCCATAGACTCCATCCACTGCAATTTTGGGAATAGCGGTATATACATCCGCGATACGGTTTAGCTGCTCCTGTATCATCCTTACGTTCGCCCCGGTGGAGCCAGTGGTCAGATTGCTGCCCGGCCAGGACCTGGGTACGCCGGAAACTTCCGTCGCCGTATTGATATACATACTGTTGCCGTAATAATTACGAAGAATCTGGATTGCGCTGTAGCCCTGGTCGGCAAGACTTTTGGAGCCCCATTGTGACATCCAGTTGGGACAGGTGGTTCTGACCCCGTCACAATACTGGGTCAGTATGGGCTGTCTCACATTCGGGAAGGATAGATAATTCACAAATACATTATCTACCAGTACACCGATATTATTATAAATATTCCTGCCGCGGGTCCATTTGTGGTCGTAGGCGGTTGAGGAGGTAATAGTAAAATTATAGCCCTGATTCCGGTACCATTCTGTATAAACCCTGTTCAGAGTAAAGGAAAGAATGGCCAGGATGTTTGCATAAAGAGCTGCTTCCGGCCAGGTGGCATAAATTTCACTGGAGGCAACATTTTTAATATAGTCGCGGAAGCGTACATAATAATTCGAGGCGGATTCACTGGGAGTTCCGTCATGAACAATTACATATTCGGGGATGACTACCCTTGAGAGAACGATTTCCCCTGTTTCATGGGTCGGCTTGATTTCGGCCTCTGGGATCTTCGGGGGAAAAATTCCGTATAAGGTGTGTGGGCTGATATCAAAAACCTGCTCTGCTCCGACTGGCTCCATGGCGGCAGGATTAAGTGAGGTATCCTGCTCGGCAGCCACATCGGGAAGTATTTGAATGCCGTTAAATACAGCTTCTTCAAAATTAGGTGCGGAAATTATTAAATCATACAACGAATATGGCTGCGGCTCGTTAGGGGCAAGGCTGTAATCGAGAGGAGGAGCCGGAAGCTCAATCTCCTGCGTCAAACCGGAGTCGTCGGTGGTAAGCTGGTCGATTACGGTATTCGGATCATTCGGTGCAGTTATTGTCACGGCTGCATTGGCAATGGGAGCCTGGGCATCGGTGGTACAGCGGACTCGAAGGCGGCCCAGGGATTGTGTTTGCATCTGTGCCGGGTACAGCCTGATATCAGGAGCGGTTCTTTTATAATGATAGGAGTGAATACTCGGTTTCATGAATCAAACCTCTATTCTGTCATTTTATTATCAACTTATGATAGATGCATAAAAATGTGAAGATAAATCACCCCATTCTCACAGGAAATTAAAAAATCTTTCCTTATCCCTGGTCAATCCCATGAATTTACTGAAATAGAAAGGTAAAATTGAATAAAAATAGATAATTTAACCTGTAGGTAAGCGGCTGCCTGTAAAAGTCTTTTTCCAGAAAAATAATATGAAATTATTTTTGGAAAACCACTTGCTATTTTAAAATAGATATGGTAAAATCATAAAAATTGATTAGAAAATTGAATATTTATGCATTGAAAATTTATAAAAATAAAGAATAAAAATTGGTGAATCGGTATGGAGGATGTCTCCAGTAAGATTTTGTATTCTTTTTTTTTGCGAAAATTCAGTAACAAGAAAAAATAGACGGAAAAATTTACACGTTTTTTGTCTAAGGTTAGCTGCCAAGGCGGCGGAATGGAGGATACAATGAAAGCGTTCTTAATTCTTGAAGATGGCAATGTCTTTACAGGCGAGAGCATCGGAGCACAGAAAGAGATTATCAGTGAGATTGTATTTAACACTGGTATGACGGGGTATCTTGAGGTGCTGACGGACCCTTCCTATGCAGGTCAAAGTGTTGTAATGACATATCCTTTGATCGGAAATTACGGTATCTGTTATGAAGATATGGAATCCCATAAGCCATGGCTGGATGGATTTATCGTAAGAGAATTATCGAGGATACCAAGTAATTTCAGGAATGAAGAAAGTATCCAGAGCTTTCTTGAGCGCAATGATATTCCGGGCATCGCGGGAATCGACACCAGAGCATTGGTAAAGCTCCTTAGAAATAAAGGAACCATGAACGGTATGATAACGACGGATGAGAATTACAAGCTGGACGAGGTCATAGCAAAGGTTCAAGCGTATACGGTAGAAAAGGTGGTAGCAAAAACCTCCTGTATACAGCCCAGAGTAATACCTGCAATTGGTGAAACAAAGTATAAGGTAGCTCTGATGGATTACGGCTTGAAAAATAATATACCCAGGTCCCTTGCAAAAAGAGGCTGTGAGGTAACAATATATCCGGCATTTACAAAGGCGGTGGAGGTTCTTAAAAATAAACCGGACGGCATCATGCTATCCAATGGCCCCGGAGACCCGAAGGAATGCAAGGAGGTTATTAAAGAAGTAAAGAACATGTTTGACAGCGAGGTACCGATTTTTGCAATCTGTCTCGGACATCAGCTTCTGGCATTGGCGAACGGCGGGGATACCGAAAAGATGAAATACGGCCATCGTGGTGCAAATCATCCGGTTAAGGACTTAAAAACAGGAAGGGTATATATTTCTACACAAAATCATGGTTATATGGTAAAGGGCGACAGCCTGGGAGCAAAGGTCGCAGAAGTAAGCTTCATTAATGTAAATGACAGAACGGTGGAAGGAATGCATTACCTTGGAAAGAATGTATTTTCCGTACAATTCCATCCGGAAGCTTGTGCAGGACCCCAGGACAGCGAATTCCTTTTTGATGAGTTTCTCAATATGATGGAGGTGCAGAAATAATGCCGAGAATAGAAAGTATTAAAAAAGTATTGGTAATCGGTTCCGGTCCGATCATAATCGGTCAGGCGGCGGAATTTGACTATGCAGGTACTCAGGCCTGCCGCTCTCTCAAGGAAGAGGGTATCTGTGTTGTTCTTGTTAATTCCAATCCGGCGACGATTATGACAGATAAGGAAATCGCCGATATCGTATATATCGAACCCCTGACACCGGATTTCGTAAAGAGAATTATTCTGAAAGAAAAACCCGACAGCGTATTGCCCACTCTTGGCGGCCAGGCAGCATTAAATATTGCGATGGAGCTGGAGGAGTCAGGCTTTTTAAAAGAAAATGATGTGAAGCTAGTCGGTACGACCTCCTTAACCATTAAGAAGGCGGAGGATCGTCTGGAATTCAAGACAACAATGGAGAAAATCGGCGAGCCCTGTGCCCCCAGTACGGTTGTGACTACCGTTAAGGATGCGCTTGTCTTTGCGGACACCATTGGGTATCCGGTGGTAGTTCGTCCGGCCTATACCCTTGGCGGCAGCGGCGGCGGTATTGCGGCCACACAGGAGGAATTAGAGGATATCTGCTCTAACGGGCTCCGTCTTTCCCGCGTAGGACAGTGTCTGATTGAGCGTTCCATCGCAGGCTGGAAGGAAATCGAGTACGAGGTAATGCGTGACGGTGCGGGTAATTGTATCACCGTATGTAATATGGAAAACATTGATCCGGTTGGCGTTCATACCGGTGACAGTATTGTAGTGGCACCCTCCCAGACCCTGGGGGATAAAGAGTATCAGATGCTTCGGACCTCGGCGTTAAATATTATTACGGAGCTTGGTATCACCGGCGGCTGTAATGTTCAATACGCATTGCACCCGGATACCTTTGAATACTGTGTAATCGAGGTGAATCCCCGTGTAAGCCGTTCCTCGGCTCTCGCTTCCAAGGCAACCGGCTATCCCATCGCCAAGGTGGCTGCAAAAATAGCCCTTGGATATCATTTGGATGAAATCCAGAATGCGGTTACAAAGAAAACCTATGCAAGCTTTGAGCCGACCCTTGACTATGTTGTGGTTAAAATACCGAAATGGCCCTTTGATAAATTCATTACGGCAAAGAGACAGCTGACCACCCAGATGAAGGCAACCGGTGAGGTCATGTCCATCAGCACGAATTTTGAGGCGGCCTTGATGAAGGCGCTGCGTTCCCTGGAGCAGAATATCTACAGCTTAAAGCATGGCAATTATGCGGAGAAGTCGAAAGAGGAAATCAGGGAGGAACTGCAACTGGTCGATGACAGACGTCTCTTTGTCATTGCAGAGGCCATTCGCAGAGGGATTTCCCATGAAGAGATTAACGCCATTACAAAGATTGATCTGTGGTTTATTGATAAGATAGCAAATCTTGTTGAAATGGAAGGGGAATTAGCAAAGAAGCCGCTGACGACCACGCTGCTTACAAAGGCGAAGGTTCTTGGCTTCCCGGACCGTGTGATTGCGGAGCTGACAGGAAAGCCTGCAACAGAAATTAAGGAGTTCAGAAAAGCGAACGGTATCATCGCTGCTTATAAGATGGTTGATACCTGTGCGGCTGAGTTTGATGCGGAAACACCCTATTACTATTCCACCTTCGCAGGTTCCAATGAGGTTGAAAAAACCAGCGGCAGGAAGAAGATTATGGTCCTTGGCTCCGGCCCGATCCGTATTGGTCAGGGAATAGAATTTGATTACTGTTCGGTACACAGCGTATGGGCCTTATCAGGCAGCGGCTGTGAGACCATTATTGTAAATAACAATCCGGAGACGGTAAGTACGGATTTTGATATTGCGGATAAGCTTTACTTTGAACCGCTGACTCCGGAGGATGTTGAGAACATCGTGGATATGGAGCAGCCGGACGGTGCTGTGGTGCAGTTTGGCGGACAGACCGCAATTAAGCTTACCGAGGCGCTGCTTAAGATGGGTGTGCCGATCCTCGGAACCTCGGCAGCCGATGTGGACGCGGCAGAGGACAGGGAATTATTTGACCAGATTCTTGAGAAATGCCAGATACCGAGACCGGCAGGAAAAACCGTCTTTACAACCGAGCAGGCGCTTGCGGCTGCGGGTGAGCTGGGTTATCCGGTGCTGGTTCGTCCCTCTTATGTACTTGGCGGACAGGGTATGCAGATTGCCATATCCGATGACGATATCATCGAATTCATGAAGATTATCAACATGACGGTTCAGGAGCATCCCATTCTGGTAGATAAGTACCTGATGGGCAAAGAGGTTGAGGTTGATGCGGTTTGTGACGGTGAGGATATCTTAATCCCCGGCATAATGGAGCATATCGAGAGGGCCGGAATTCACTCCGGTGACAGTATCTCCGTATATCCGGCACAGAGCATCAGTGCGAAGGTAAAGGCGGAGATCGTTGATTATACCAAGAGGCTGGCAAGCTCCCTTCATGTGGTTGGATTAATAAATATACAGTTCATTGTATACGATGAGAAGGTATATGTAATTGAGGTAAATCCCCGTTCCAGTCGTACCGTACCCTATATCAGCAAGGTAACGGCGCTGCCGATTGTTGATATTGCGACAAAGGTTATACTTGGGGATACCATCAAATCACTTGGCTATACACCTGGCTTATGGCCGGAGTCAAGATATATTGCCATTAAGATGCCCGTATTCTCCTTCGAGAAGCTGCGCGGTGCGGAAACCAGCTTAGGGCCGGAGATGAAGTCTACCGGTGAATGCCTTGGTATCGCAAAGAACTACCATGAGGCGTTATATAAGGCCTTCCTTGGGGCAGGGATCAACCTTCCGAAGCATAAGAAGATGATTATGACAGTGAACAAGGCAGACCGCCAAGAAGCAGCAGAGCTTGGAAGGCGGCTGATCAAGCTGGGATATCAGATTTATGCAACGGATGGAACAGCAAAGGCCCTGGAGGAAGCAGGCGTGTCGGCAACGATTATCCATAAGATCGAACAGGGATCACCGAACATCCTTGACCTGATCTTAAGCCATGAGATTGATATGGTAATCAACACGCCGACCCATGGGCGCAATAAGCAAAGAGACGGCTTCTTAATCCGCCGTACCTCGATTGAGACAGGTGTTACCTGCTTCACTGCTTTGGATACCGCCGCTGCCCTGCTTACCAGTATGGAGAGCGATAACAGCAATATTACACTGGTGGATGTGGCACAGATTTGATCGTAGAAAAATTTACTGGATTTTCGGCATAAAACTTGGCTTCCTATTTTTAAATGACAGGATAAAATAGGAAGCCAAAATTTTTTTAAAAAATTTTAAAAAAAATGAAACGAAAATGGGTGTTTTATCGTCATAATAATTAGAGAGGATTACATAAGGAGTAAAGGTATTTATTTTTGGGGAATAATCTCAATCCAATATCCGTCCGGATCACTGATGAAATAAATACCCATACCCGGATTTTCATAGCAGATACAGCCCATTTCCTTGTGCTTTTGATAAGCGGCCTTGTAGTCATCCGTAACAAAAGCCAGATGGATTTCATTATCTCCCAGATTATATGGTCTGTCCCAATCCCTTAACCAGGTGAGCTCAAGCTGGTGCTTTGAGCTGCTATCTCCGAGATAAACAATGATGAATTCACCGGAGGAGGGAGTAATGCGCCTGATTTCCTTTAAATCAAGGGCATCTGCGTAAAATTTCAAGGATTTTTCCAGATCATATACATTATAATTATTATGTGCGAAGTGGAACGTCATAAGAAATACCTGCCTTTCTGTCTGTAGTGATAAAGGAATTAACTTAATGTGTAGCGGAAACATTGCATTTGTGTGTTATAGTGTGCCCATGCCAGGTACACAATAATAATAAAAACACGCATTGATATACGTGTTTTTATTATTATGTCATTCACTATTTTGATTTGGTCAAGTACAACGTACTATAAATATCTATGCATATTTCTGGTCTGATTTTCGTTGTACTGGAAATTACTTTCTAAAGAGCGGCATGGATTAACGAAGCTTAAAAGTATTATTTAAATAACGGTCCAGGCTGCTGATTAGATTTGATGATGAAGTCTGATCAAATTCCTTATTAAAGAATTTGTCCAGGGCGCTTAACAGGTCATCCTTCGATATCTGGTTCAGTTCGGTATGTTCATTAAAATAATCTGATAATTTGGACACATTATCCGAACTGGTGACTATAATACCGCAGGAATCGTATTTCTGTGAGCCATCGGAATTGGTATCATTAATATAGGCCCGCAATTCAGCGTAGCCGTAATTCTTGGCAGAAGCGCGTCCACGAGGAGTAACCGATACAATATCGGAGTTTAAGCTGGTGAACTTGGCGTTCTCCACCGTATTGCTCGGCTTCAGGATTACGTTAAGCTGGTTGATACTGTCAATTCCCAAGATTACAATTGACTGTGTCCATTTAACGCTTACAGCCGCCGGGCCGACAGAAACATCACAGCTTAAGCTTGTTACATCGGAGCCGTCTTTAATGGTTACCGTGATAGCAGTAGAGCCTACCTTTTTGGCAGAAATCAGTCCATCATCACTAACAGAAGCAATTTCCTCATCGCCGGATTTAAAATAGATCGTCGCCTTCTCGCCTACATTATAAGTTCTTAGTGTGTATGTCTGGCCCTTGGCCAATACTATGCTGTAGACATTCAGCCGGTAAGCCTCACTTTTCTTTTCGCCTGTTTCAGCAGCCAGTGCAGTTTTGACCGACACCAGTGGTGCTGCAGCAAAGAAGAAAAGAAACAAGCCAAACATTATTAGGTATTTACATAATAATTTCTTTTTCATGGCTATTCCTCCGGATTATGGAAATTCCTTATGTCACATCCTATCTATTCTTACTAAAGAATACCACTAGTTTTTGTCAGAAAAGTGTCATATTGTAAAATAACTATAATAAATAATTAATATAATTCTTTGATATTTTAAACCGGGGGAAGGGGCGTGCCAAGCGAAAAGCATTGATTTATAAGGGATTGGGGAAATTGTAGAAAGATGGGGGAATAAAAAAGGCATTTGTTGTTTTTTGGTTTTTTTGGGGATTGATAAGTTTTACTACTTGTTTTCAGACTAGGGAATCATATATAATAGTGTTGAACAACGCTAAGGATAAACAGGAAAAGAACTATGAAGGGAGAACTGTTTCATGCAGCATATATTAATCGCTGACGATAACCGTGATATAACAGACATTTTATCTACATACTCCAGAATGGAAGGCTTTGAACCTGTAGTAGCGGGAGACGGAGAAGAAGCAATTAGGCTATTTTCAGAGTATAACCCGGATGTTGTATTGTTGGATGTGATGATGCCGAAGGAGGACGGATATGAGGTTTGCCGGAAGATCAGAAGCAAATCGAATGTTCCGGTCATTCTGATAACAGCAAGGGGAGAAGATTTTGACAAGATTATGGGACTTGATATCGGTGCAGATGATTATATCGTAAAACCGTTCAGTCCAAGAGAGGTAATGGCAAGAGTGAGAGCAGTAATGAGGAGAATGACAAAGGCTTCCAAAGAAGCAGCCTCGGACAATATGCTCCGCGTCGGGAATCTTGAGATTAACCTCGATGAATATACCCTACATATCGGCGGCACAAAAGTCGCTCTTACAAAAAAAGAAATAGAGACCATGTGGACCCTGGCAACCAACCCGAATAAGGTGTTTACCAGAGATAATCTGCTGGACAGCCTGTGGGGCTTTGATTATTTTGGTGACAGCAGAACCGTAGACTCCCATATTAAGCGCCTTAGGTCCAAACTGGATACGATCGAGCATACTTCCTGGAATATCAAGACAATCTGGGGCGTGGGATATAAATTCGAGATTGAAGAAAAGTAGTGACACAAATGACTGATGAAAATAAAGTACGAATCTTTAACCGGCTGTTTTTTAAGCTTTATGTGAATTATGCTGTCATGATTGCAGTTGCAGCCTCATTGATTGGTTTTATCTTCTATGAGCTGTATGCACAGACCATGACGGAAAATAATAAAATTGAATTGCAGCAGCGGGCCAGTAGTATCAGCCAGAAGGCAAGGGATGATATTATAAATAACAGGCAGGATGACTATCGGCAGTTTGTCTATGATTTTGCGGAAATCAATGGCTGGGATATCTGGACGATCTCCAATCCCGATGCCGATCAGCCCATGGGCGAAAGAATGGAAACAGGGGACTCCTATGATGAAATTGCTGCAACGGAGGGGTATGCCCAATATGTGCCATTGATCAATGCTGCTTTTAGCGGTCGTTCCGATTTTGACAGTAACAGCTATGACGAGATATATCAGGCACCCACTATTTTCGCCAGTGCACCCATTGTGGTAAATAATGAGGTGGTCGGAGCCGTTCTGATCATACAGCAGCAGGATGTATTAGGAGAAATGTTAAGCAACAGCTTATCCCTGATTGTGGTAAGTATCGTTGTAGCGCTGGGTATTTCCTTTGTTATAGTCATTGTATTTGCCACGAAATTATCCGTGCCAATTTCCAGGATGAGGGTTACTGCTCTGGAGCTTGCAGCGGGAAATTATAACAGTAAAACAGGGATTACACGTAATGATGAAATCGGTGATCTTGCCAAAACGGTGGACATTCTCTCAGAGAAGCTTCTGGAGAATGAAACAATGCGTAAGAAGCTGGATCAGATGAGGCTGGACTTCTTTGCCAATGTGTCCCATGAGCTGCGTACACCGATTACGGTAATCCGAGCATATACGGAAGCTTTGTCGGATGGAGTGGTGCAGGAGAAGGAGCAGGCAGGTCAATACTATGACCGTATGCTGTCAGAATGTAAATCCATGGAGCGGCTGGTAGGAGACTTACTGATTCTGTCCAAAATGCAAAATCCGGATTTCAAGATTGAGAAAGAGCCGGTAAATTTACAGCAGGTGTTCGAGGATATTATCCGAAGTGCCGGAGCCATTGCGCAAAAGAAAAGCATAAAGATCGAAGTAGTATCGGATGAGCCCGGTTCCATGGTACTTGGGGATTATGACCGGTTAAGGCAGATGTTTATGGTGATTCTTGACAATGCAATAAAATTCTCTGAGGAAAACAAAACCGTACACATAAAAATGACCAGAGAGGACAAAATAAAAGTATCGATACGAGATGAAGGAGTCGGAATAGAAGCCTCAGACATACCCTATATCTTTGAGAAATTTTATAAATCCAACCTGCGTCAGAATGCAAGCGGGACCGGATTAGGACTTGCGATAGCCAAGCAGATTGCGATTAAGCATGACGGAACCGTTGAGGTCGAATCAACACCCGGTGTGGGAACGCAGTTCGTCTTTACCTTCCCGCCCTTTACGATGGAGGAGGCAGCGGTTGCCTGCGAATAAGCCATCGAAAAGCGGTTATTCTTTGCAATTCATGCCCTCAAAGGCAGGAGCTGCTAAAGTGATTTGATTTCAACAGGTTTTTCCAGTTAAAAATCAGATAAAAATCTTGAAAAATGGTGTTTTATCAATTATAATAATATTAAAGTAATTCCTGGGATGTGCGACAATCCTGACATTTTGAACCTACATGATGAAATACGGGATTCCTATTATTCGTAAGTAGATGTCAGGCCACCGTTTGCAGTGGAAGGCAGAAGCTTATGTGCGGTTACCCACCTAGCTACGCTAGGAGTCAAAATTCAGGAAACGGCATTTTGGGTATAATACGAATGAGGAAAGCGGCTTGATGCCGCTTTTTTGCTTTGTTGACACTTTATACTAAAATTTCTTGTTTTTTTGCAAATTGAAATTTATAATAGCCTTAATGGTTACATAGAAATAAGTAATTGGGTACATTATGCCCGCCGGATGAGGAGGAAGCTGATGAAGCATGGATTGTTACGGGTTGGGGCAGCCACACCGGTGATCAGAGTCGCCGACTGTGAATACAACACCGCAAAAATCATTGAATTAATAGAAAAGGGGCAGCAGCAGGGAATTAAGCTGCTGGTATTCCCGGAGCTTTGTGTTACCGGTTATACCTGCGGGGATTTATTCCTGCAGGATACCCTGTTGGCGGGAGCTGCTTTATCGGTGAAGCAGATTGTAGATTTTACAGAGGGCCGGGAGCTTTTAGTAGTGGTCGGCTTTCCCTATTCGGCGGAGGGCAGGCTGTATAACACCGCTGCCGTGATTCAGGGCGGTAAGCTGCTTGGTCTTGTTCCCAAGATGAATATACCGAATTATACGGAGTTTTACGAGGCAAGACATTTTGATGCAGGCTTTAAGGAGCCGGTTAATGTTGATTTTTACGGAGAGAAGGTTCCCTTTGGTTCAAGTATTATTTTCCGCTGTACGGATATGGCAGAATTTATTCTTGGGGTGGAAATCTGTGAGGACTTGTGGGTGCCCCAGTCTCCAAGTATAGAGCATTGTATTGCCGGAGCTACAGTGATAGCCAATGTATCGGCAAGTGATGAGCTCACCGGTAAGGATGTATACCGCAGAGAGCTGGTGAAAAGCCATTCGGCGAAGCTGATCTGCGGTTATCTCTACAGCGATGCAGGGGAAGGAGAATCAACAACGGATGTGGTATTTGCAGGCCATAATCTGATTGTTGAGAATGGAGCGGTGCTTGCCGAATCCAATATGTTTGAGGCGGGTATTATCTTTAGCGAGCTGGATTTAGGCAGGCTAAAGAGCGAGCGCAGGAGGATGAATACCTATTACAGGCACAGTGTGTTGCCTTATAAAATAATTGATTTTTCCTTTGCTGGTGAAAGCGGTGAATTACCGGAGCTTTCGATTACCAGAGATATCGATCCCGCACCCTTTGTACCCTCGGCCAAGGCAGACCGGGATAAACGCTGCAAGGACATTCTTAGTATTCAGGCAGTTGGTCTGAAAACAAGGCTGAAGCATACCGGAATAAAATGTGTGGTGGTGGGCATCTCAGGAGGGCTTGACTCAACCCTTGCACTGTTGGTAGCTTACCGGGCCTTTGAGCTGCTGGACCTTGATAAGAAGGGAATTATCGCAATTACCATGCCCTGCTTCGGTACTACGGACAGAACCTATCGCAATGCCATAACACTTGCTGATTGCCTTGGTGTCACCCTAATGGAAATTCCGATTAAGGAAGCGGTGGAGCTGCATTTCAGGGATATCGGGCATGACCCGGCCATCCATGATCTGACCTATGAGAACAGCCAGGCCAGGGAGCGGACTCAGGTGCTGATGGATATCGCGGGGAAACATAACGGCTTTGTGGTCGGCACCGGAGATATGTCCGAGCTTGCACTCGGCTGGGCAACCTATAATGGGGATCATATGTCCATGTACGGTGTAAACGCCTCTGTACCTAAGACTCTGGTACGTTACCTGGTTGCCTACTATGCTGATACAGTGGAGGATATCAGGCTTCGCGAGGTCCTTACGGATGTCCTTGATACTCCGGTCAGTCCGGAGCTTTTACCGCCGGACGGCGAGGAGATAAGCCAGAGGACAGAGGATATTGTAGGCCCCTATGAGCTGCATGATTTCTTCCTATATTATGTTCTTAGATTTGGCTTTTCACCGGCGAAGATATATCGCTTTGCCAAAAAAGCCTTTGAGGGCTGTTATCAGGAGGAGGAAATATTAAAATGGCTTAAGGTATTCTATCGCAGATTTTTCTCCCAGCAGTTTAAGCGTTCCTGTCTTCCGGACGGGCCCAAGGTCGGCAGTGTGTCCGTATCGCCCAGAGGAGATTTGAGAATGCCAAGTGATGCATCAGCCAGGCTCTGGATGAAGGAGCTGGAGGAACTTGAAAAATAAAAAAGAAACGGAGAGCATATGGCACTTAAGATTATTACGGACTCAGCTTCTGACACGCCCGAATGGGTTATTCATGAGTTTGATCTGCATGTAATACCTACTCCTGTCGTGATTGATGAGATTGATTACTTCGACGGCAAGACGATTCTGCCGCGGGAATTCTATCAGATCCTTCGAAGCGGCAAGGATGTTAAAACCTATCACATCAATGCGCAGATGTTTTATGAAAATTTTCTTCCCTATGCAAAGCGTGGGGATGAGGTAATCTATATCTGCTTTTCCACCGGAATTGCAGGTACTTATAACGCAGCCCATCTGGCAAAACGGGAGCTTCTGGAGCAGTATCCCCAGTTTGACCTTACCATCATCGATTCCAAATGTGCCTCTGTTGGCTTTGGTCTGGCAGCCTACTACGCACTTTTGATGCAAAGAAACGGTGCGGACAAGCAGGAAATTATAGAGGGAATTCTCTGGCATTGTGAGCATATGGAGCATATTTTTACGGTGAATACGCTGGAATATCTTTATAAGGGCGGGCGGCTTAGCAGAACCACGGCAATTGCCGGAGGATTACTTGATATCAAGCCGATGATACATGTGAACGAAGCAGGTGCATTGGAGGCAGTCGAGAAGGTCAGAGGAAGGCAAAAGGCCCTGAAGAGGCTGGTGGAGATGGTCAAAGAGCGTGGGGCTGATCTTGCGGAGCAGACAATCGGGCTTGTTCACGGGGATGATTACACTACTATGCTGCAAGTGAAGCAGCAGCTGGAAGGCAGCTATGGCTGCAAGAACTTTCTGGAGAATTTTGTAGGATGTGCCATCGGTGCCCATACCGGGCCGGGAATTATCGGCATTACCTTTTTGAATGAAGTATCCCCCTATAAGCGCTATATACAATAAAAATGGATGCTGAAAGTCAGGCCTTGCAGCATCCCAGGGATTGTATTTATTCGGTAATCTTTGCTTTAGCGAGTGCAGTCTGGATCGCTTCAATCAGAAGCTGCTCGGTATATTGCATATCCTCATCGATTTCCACCTGTTCAATTGGAACATCATTATAGAGCTGTTCTTTAATTGCCTCCAGGGAGGGCTCAACAAGCGGAAACATCGTGGTGACAGAATCATCGATATTCAGAATCGATACTGAATTGATATGGTTGCTGTCCACTACAACCTCCAGATTATATGTTGTGTCATTCAGGGAAATGGCGGAGGTATATACACCTGCTTTATACAAATCAGTATCACTTGAAGCCGACTCATCGTTCTTATTACCCTTGAACATAACAATAAGAAGTAATATCAGCAGTATACCCAAGGCTGCAAAAATCACAGTATATATGATTTCTTTTAACTGGATAACAACAATTTTTGTCTTTGCCATCTCTGTTCCTCCGAAGCATGAAAGCTTCATGTCTTGTTTTACTATATATTATTAGCCTATAGAACAAATTATGCAGATAAATTCCATCAACGGAGGGATATTTTATGTCCTTGCAAATGTTTCTCGGGGGTGCCGGATCAGGTAAATCCTATCAGCTATACCGAGAGGTAATTGAACAATCGAAGAAAAACACCGATACGAATTATCTGGTGATTGTGCCGGAGCAGTTTACCCTGCAGACCCAAAAGGATATTGTCACCCTCCATCCGGAGCATGGAGTCATGAATGTGGATATCCTAAGCTTTTTGCGCTTTGCCTACCGTATCTTTGATGAGATCGGGGGAGGGGATTTACCGGTGCTTGAGGATACCGGAAAAAGCATGATGCTGCGTAAGGTAATTGCAGCAAAGCGTAAGGAATTAATTCTGTTTGGGGAAAATGTAAAGAAACCGGGCTTTGTCAGTGAATTAAAATCCATTCTGTCAGAATTTTATCAATATAACATACAGCCGGAGGATATTGAGCGGATGCAGGAGATTGCCGCTAAAAAACCGGTGCTGAAGGCAAAGCTTACCGATATACATACCGTTTATGAGGGCTTCCAGAGCTTTATGAAGGAGCGCTATATCACGGCAGAGGAAATTTATACGGTCCTTAATAAAGTGATTGACCGTTCCCTATGGCTTAAGAATGCAGTCATTTGTCTGGATGGCTTTACCGGCTTTACCCCCTGTCAATATGAGCTCTTGTCAAAGATGCTTACCTATGCAAAGAAGGTTATGGTTACCGTTACGATAGACAGCAGGGAAAGGCTGGACAATAAACAAGAGGAATTTCTGCTGTTCGGTCTTAGCAAGAAAACAATTCATAAATTGACTTCTCTTGCCGGAGAGGCCCATGTCCCGGTTGACCCTCCCGTTTATGTTCAGGAAAACAGCGGTAGTTCCGTACCGTACCGTTATCTAAGCTCTCCGGCCCTGGCAGCCCTGGAGCGTAATATTTTCCGGTATCCCTATCAGACCTATGAGAAGGAGCAGGAGGATATTACCCTGCATGCGGTAAGGGACAGCGAGGGAGAGATTGCCTTTGTCGCAGGAGAGATAAAGAGGCTGGTTCGGGAGGAAGGCTACCGCTATCAGGATATTGCCGTGGTTTCAGGCAATATTGAGGAATACGGGCGTTTGGCCAAGCGGCGTTTTACCCAGCTTAACATTCCCTGCTTTATTGACTATAAGAAGGATATTCTGGGCAATCCCTTCGTAGAGCTTCTGCGCTCTGCGCTAGTGATTGTCACAGAGGATTTCAGCTACGAGGGAGTACTGCGCTATCTGCGGACCGGGCTTACCCAAATTACGGCAGAGGATATCGATCTGCTGGAGAATTATGTTCTGGCAACCGGCATCCGGGGATATAAGAAATGGAAAGAGCCCTTTGTGAGAGGCTTTAAAAACAGGGATGCTATCCGTCTGGAGGAGCTGAATGAGATCAGGAGCAGGTTTATGGAGAATATTGCTCCGCTTTATGAAGCACTTAAGGATACGGATAAGACCCTGGAGGATTATACCGGTGCCCTCTACGAGCTGGGATTGCGTTTAAATATAGAGCAGAGGCTTGAGGAATACCGGGCTTATTTTGAGCAGGAGCAGCCATTATTGGCAAAGGAGTATGAGCAGGTTTACCGTATCATCATGGAGCTGTATGACCAGATGGTATTGCTCCTTGGAAATGAAAAATGCAGCCTGAAGGAGTTTAGTGAGATTTTGGATACGGGCTTTGTGGAGGTTAAGGTGGGATTAATTCCGCCCGGCATCGACGAGGTGGTAGTTGGAGATACTCAGCGGACAAGACTAAAGGATATCAAGGCCCTGTTTTTTATCGGGGTAAATGAAGGAATTATCCCAAAGGCAATCGGAGGCGGTGGAATTCTCTCCGATATGGAGCGGGAGCTGTTGATTAATCATGATATTGAGCTGGCGCCGACAAAAAGGCAGCAGGCCTTCCAGGAGCAGTTCTATCTTTATCTGAATATGACAAAGCCAAAGAATAGGCTGTACATCACCTATCATAAGGTAAACGGTGAGGGAAAATCAGTGAATCCCTCCTTTCTGATCGGCAAGCTGAAGCAGCTGTTTCCGCTTCTTCAGTGCCGGGAGGAGGACGGCCGCGAGGATGTGGAGCATATATTGACGGATGACGGCATTTCCTATCTGGCAGAGGGCTTAAGAGCTTATCATAAGAAGGAAACCTCGGATTTGTGGAAGGAATTATTCCTGTATTACCGCTCCAGGGAGGAGAAGGATGCCGTTCTAAGGAAGCTGATTGACGGAGCCTTTTATGTCAATGAGGAGAAGGGAATTGCAGCGGAAGCAGCAAGGCTGCTCTATAGCACGGATTTAAAGGGAAGTGTAACAAGGCTGGAGAAATATGCCGGCTGCGCCTTTTCCCATTTTCTGGCCTACGGTCTGTCCCTGGAGGAAAGACAGGAATATAAGCTGGCGGTGCCGGATATCGGAAATATCTTTCATAATGCGATTGATCATTTCTCAAAGCGGCTGGATGAGAGTGAATATACCTGGCATGACATACCGGAGGAGGTACGGGGTGAATGGGCCGTCCAGAGTGTTGCCCATGCGGTGGAGGAATATGAGAACACCTTCCTAAGAAGTACAAAGCGCAGTGAATATCTGATCAAGCGGATCGAGCGTATCACGGTTCGGACTCTTTGGGCCCTGTGCAGCCAGATCAGGCAGGGGGCCTTTGAACCGGCAGGCTACGAGATGCCCTTCCTGCATTATCCGGATTCTTCCCTGGCACTTCGGGGACGGATTGACCGGCTTGATTTGTATGAGACAGCGGAACAGGTATATGTGCGCGTGGTTGATTATAAATCGGGAAGCACCTTTTTTGATATCAGCAAGGTATATTATGGTCTTCAGCAGCAGCTTTCCATCTACTTAAGCGCTGCCGTGGATTATTTAAGGACCAGATACCGGGAGAAAGAAATTATCCCGGCAGGGATATTTTATTATCATATTGATGATCCGATTGTGGCAAAATCAGAGCAGTCGGAGGAGGAAATATATCGCAGCCTTCGCATGAACGGTCTGGTGAACGAGGATAAAAGGATATTGATGCTTATGGATAAAAAGCTTGCCGGACCGGATTCCTCCCTGGCAGCGTCAGCAAAGTCGGAGGTCATACCGGTTGAGACGAACAAGGAAGGGGAGCTGGGAAAACGGTCATCTACGGCAAAGGGCAGCCACTTGAATGCCATGATGGATTACGTTAATAAGAAGCTGGCCGAGGATAACCGTCAGATACTTAACGGGGATACCAGGTTAAATCCCTACCGCCTGGGTGAGGAAACGGCCTGTGATTATTGCTCCTATAAGAGTGCCTGCGGGTTTGACCGAAGGCTTCCCGGTTACAGCTTCCACAATCTTGAGAAAAAACCGGCAGAGGAGATGAAGGCCGAGATATTCGGTGAGAAGGAATCATAATGCACACATATTCTGATGGAGAATTGCGAAACTTGCAAAAGTTAATAATTTTTCGAACAACATATACAATTTCGGAGCGGAAGTTAAGCGGATGGAGCGTTGGAGCGGAGAAATTTGTATATGTTGTTCGGAAAATTTAGTGGATTATATTGTTTCGCAATTACCTAATATATTCTGATGGAGAAAGGAGGAGCCTATGCCCTGGACAACAGCACAGCAGAAGGTAATCGATATACGCAATAAGAATTTGCTTGTCTCGGCAGCAGCGGGCTCAGGAAAGACAGCCGTACTTGTTGAGCGTATTGTTTCCATGATTTCCGAAGGAGAGCATCCGGTGGATATTGACCATTTGCTGGTGGTTACGTTTACGAATGCGGCGGCGGCCGAGATGCGAAGCCGTATTGGAGAAGCAATCGATAGGAAGCTTAGTCTTAAGCCGGACAATCTCCATCTGCAAAAGCAGCTTTCCCTGCTGCAAAGTGCGCAGATTACCACGATACATAGCTTCTGTCTGAATGTAATACGAAATTATTTTCACTGCATCGACCTGGACCCCTCCTTTAAAATCGCAGAGGAGTCGGAGATTACTCTGATGAAATCCGATGTGGTTGCCAGGCTGTTGGAACGCTGGTACGAGGAGGGCAGGGAGGATTTTCATGCCTTTGTGGAAAGCTATTCCTACTCCAAATCCGATGCGCCGCTGGAGGAGCTTATTCTGCAATTATATGATTTTTCCATGAGTGCACCCTGGCCAAAGCTCTGGATTGAAGAAAAGAGAAATCAGTTTGAACCAGACTCCCTGGAGGCGTTATCGAAGGCCCCCTGGATGCAGGAGCTGACAGCCTATAGCAGGACGGTGCTGGTGGATTTGCTGGATAAAAATAAACAGGCCATCAGTCTGTGCGCAGAAGCTGACGGCCCGGCGGCCTACGAACCGGCCCTGCTTTCCGACCGCGGGCTGCTTCAGGGCTTGCTTGGCTCCGGCTCCTATGAGGAATATGCAGAGAGCTTCTTAAGCTTAAGCTTTGCACGCCTGTCGGGAAAGAAACAGGAAGGCGTTCCAGGGTGGAAGAAGGATAAGGTCAAGGCTTTGAGGGAAGAGGTAAAGAAGGGAATAAAGGAGCTGGAGGGTCAGTTCTTCTTTCAGCCCCCGGAGGAGATGCTTGCGGATTTACAGGCGGCCCGGAGGACGATTGGAGTTTTGTTCGAGCTTACTCTGGAATTCATGGAGGAATTTGCAGGGAAGAAGGAAGAAAAAAATCTGATTGATTTTAATGATCTGGAGCACTTTGCACTGAAAATACTGGTGAAGGATGACGCTCCTACCCAGGCAGCTTTGGAGCTTAGTGAGCAGTATGAAGAAATTTTGATTGATGAGTATCAGGACAGTAATCTGGTTCAGGAAACGATTTTAAAAAGTATCTCAAAGGAGAGAAACGGCACTCCAAACCGCTTTATGGTTGGGGATGTCAAGCAGAGCATCTATAAATTCCGCCTTGCCATGCCGGAGATATTCATGGAGAAATATGAAACCTATCCGGCGGAGGAGCTGACAGAGGAAGGGCAGACCAACCTCTTCCAGCGGATTGACCTGGATAAGAATTTCCGAAGCCGTAAAACGGTTCTTGATTATGTAAATACCATATTTGAGCAGATTATGCAAAAGTCCGTGGGCGGAATTATATATGATGAGGCAGCCTCCCTGAAGTACGGCGAATTATTCGAGGAAACCCTGAAGAATGAGGATAATGCTTCCTGCATTACAGAGGATACCAAAGCCAGGCTTGCAGCCGAGGTTGAGCTTCTTTTTGTTACGGAGGAGGAAGTCGGTGATTTAAAGGAAAGCCAACAGGATAAAGCATCGCAGGAGGCGCCGGAGGATACAGTTTACACAAAGAAAGAAATAGAAGCAAGGGCAATTGTAAGAAAGATTAGGGAGCTGACAAAGCCGGATACGGGAATGCTGGTATTTGACAGCAGGAAGAAATGCCACCGACCGGCGCAGTATAAGGATATCGTTATACTGCTGCGAAGCATGTCGGGTTGGGTCGAGGTGTTTGTGAACACCTTGATGCAGGAAGGGATACCGGCCTATGCGGATACAGGAACCGGGTATTTTCAGACCCTGGAGATTATGACTATCCTGAATATGCTGCGGATCATTGATAATCCCAGGCAGGATATTCCCTTAACCGGTGTGCTCTATTCCCCCATGGTAGGAATGAATTCCACAGAGCTTGCCATGATCAGAGCATCATCCCGAAGCGGAAGTATGTATACCGCCCTGCAAAAATATGCGAAGGAAGGCAGTCAGGAGGAGCTGCGCGGGAAAGCAGTCCGTTTTACCGAGATGCTAAGCGGCTTTCGGCTGGTGGTGAACCATAAGCCCATCCATGAGTTAATACAGTTGGTGCTGGAGCAGACCGGCTATTATTATTATGTCAGCGCGATGCCGGGCGGGGATCAGAGAAAAGCCAATATGGACATGCTGATTGCACAGGCAGTAAGATTTGAAAAGGGAAGCTACAGCGGACTTTTTCATTTTATCCGCTATATTGAGAAGCTGAATAAGTACGAGGTGGATTTTGGGGAAGCCTCCGCTTCCGGGGAACAGGATGATACGGTACGGATTATGAGTATCCATAAAAGCAAGGGACTGGAGTTCCCGATTGTATTTGTAGCGGGAATGAGCAAGCAGTTCAACACCCAGGATATCCGTAACAGTATTGTATTGCACCATGAGCTGGGAGCAGGCCCGGAATATATCGACTGTGAACGCAGGACAAAGGTACCGACCCTGCTTAAGAAGGTAATCCAGAAGAAGGTGCAGATTGAAAATATCGGGGAGGAGCTGCGCGTTCTGTACGTTGCAATGACACGGGCAAAGGAAAAGCTGATTTTGACTGGATATCTGAAAACCTTGGAGGATATCCAGACAGGGGACTTCTCCTTTTATGAACTGATGTCTGCAAAGAGCTATCTGGACTGGATATTACCGGCTACCATAAACCGCACGGGCTGGAATCCTGTATATGAGGAGGAAGAACTCATATACAGGGGAAGAGGTGCCTTGATTACGGTAGTACCAAGAAGGAAGCTGCTTAACCTGGAGCTTACAAAACAACTGTTTCTTAGGAAGGATAAGGGGGAACTGCTACAGATCGGTCCGGGGGAAATCTATGATGAAGCAGTTGGCGAAAAGCTAAGGAGCAGCTTTGATTATGCATATCCCTATCAAAAGGAGGCCGCCTTCAAGGTTAAAATGACAGTTTCCGAGCTGAAGAAGCTGGGCCAGTATGAGAAGGAGGAACAGGGGGCAGATCTGCTGCAAACACTGGGGCAAGGGGCTGAGAAACTGGAGACCCCGGCAGAACCGGCTTTGATTGTACCGAATTTTATCAGCAGAAATGAAACGGCCCTTTCCGGTACGGATCGTGGAACGCTGTATCATAAGGTGCTGGAGCTGCTTGATTTGCAGCGGGTAGATAGCTCCGAAAAGGTAGAGGAGGAGCTTGCGCGCCTGGTTCGGGAAGGTTTGCAGGGCAGTGAGGTATTGTCTAAAATCAGGCTTGATTATATCAGGAACTTTGTAACAAGCAGTGTGGCCGGACGTATGAGAAAAGCGCAGCAGGAAGGAAAACTCTATAAGGAGCAGCAGTTCGTCATGGGCATTCAGGCAAAGGAGGTTGTTCCAGATTCTGAAAGTGAGGAGCAGCTTTTACTGCAGGGTATCATCGATGTCTTTTTTGAAGAGGATGGAGAACTGGTGCTGCTGGATTACAAATCTGACCTGGTCACAGATGGAGAACAGCTGATAAAACGGTACCGGGTGCAGCTTAATTACTATTGCAGGGCACTGGAGCAGATACGGGGGAAACGGGTGAAGGAGAAGCTGATCTATTCCCTTGCCTTAGGAAAAGAAATAAGAATAGATTGACAACAGGTGGGAACACTCTAACTGGTAAAAATATTAGGTAATTGCGAAACTCACAAAAATTAATAATTTTTCGAACAACAGATATAATTTCGGAGCGGAAGTTAAGCGGAAGGAGCGTTGGAGCGGAGAAATTTGTATCTGTTGTTCGGAAAATTTAGTGGATTATATTGTTTCGCAATTGCCTGGATAAAATATTATTAGAGGGTGTGACAGAATGAAAGAAAAAAAAGAACAGAAAATAGATCTTGCACAGGTAAAGCCGGAGGAAATGATAAAATACGAAATAGCAGGCGAGCTTGGATACCTGGATAAGGTGATGGCAGGCGGATGGAAATCCTTAACCGCCAAGGAGTCCGGACGAATTGGCGGGATTATGACGAAGCGAAAGAAGGATATGCAAAAAAAGCAGGAAAAGCAAATATAAAATAATGAGGGGCTGCTGCAACAGAAGGTATTCAGGAAGATGTTTTTTTCCTGATTCCCCGCTTTGCAGCAGCCCAATCTTATGATTCTTTGTCCGGCCTGGGGTCTTATTTACGGATATCGATGTGGTTTAGCTTTAATAAATCAATACCCAGAAAGCCTTTAATGGCAACACAGATCCCGCCAAGCAGAATAGAGGTATCCTGAAGCACTGAGGGCACGATACGGATATAGCTGTTCATCCGGCTGTTCAGTGCGGCTTCAATCCGCTTCATGATCTGCGGGAAGAAGATGGTAAAGGAGCTGTTGATGATTACAATATCGGGATTATAGGCATTTAAAATATTATTGACACCGACGGACATATATTTTATAAAGTCCTCCATAATCTTTAAGGCATCGGGGTCCCTTAACTCATAGGCCGCTCTGAACTCTTCAAAGCTGGCTTCAGGAAGATGCTTAAGTGCTGCGAAATTCTGAAGCAGGGCTCTTTCGGAAACATACTGCTCCAGACAACCCCTATTGCCGCAGGGGCACTGCCTGCCGTCAAGCTCTATGATAGTATGTCCGAATTCACCGGCTCTGCCATTATAGCCGGTATAAAGCTGGTGGTCTATCATGATACCCAGACCAATTCCGGAATGTACACTGACATTGGCAATATTCGCATAGTCATACTGAAAGGTATTTTCACCGATAACCGACAGGTTAGCTTCATTCTCCAGATAAACAGGGGCATTGAAATGCTGCTCCAGTCCTTCCGCCAGATTGATGCCCGTCAGATTATAATACGGTGCAAAGGATACCTGATTGTCTGTGATTACACCGTGAATGCCAAGAGTGATTCCCACCAGGCCATAGGGGGTATCCTTTGGCTGCTTCATGGATTCGATCAATTGGATTAAAATGTCTATCATGCCCGTGGTGTTTTTGGGAGTACGGATTTGCTTTAAACGGCAATCCTCCCCAATCAAATCGGATAGCAGAGCTGAGGTTGTATCAACTCCAATATCGATGCAGATTACATAGCCGGCTTTTTTATTCAGGCTAAGAAGAATTGGCTTTCTCCCCAAGTTGGTGTCATCGCTTCCTATTTCAATTACCAGCTTTTTATTAATTAATTCCTGGACAATGGCAGAAATTGTCGCTTTGGTCAGACCCAGATATTTTGCAGTTGCGGCTCTGGAGATCGACACGCTATTAATGATTGTTTCCAGTACAAGCTTGGTATTGATATCCCGGATTAACTCCTTACTCCCAGTTACCATAATACAGTCACCCTCACAATTTTTAATTAATAACATGTTAACATAGTTTGTATTTTTTGGAAAGTGGAAATATTACTTTCGGATTATATGAAAAATACAAGATTTATAGGATAATAAAGGCTTCTATTTGATTTTATGCAAAATTTTCTGGGCGAAATATGCAAAATTTAAGGAATATTGTGTAGATTATTATCACTTGACATGGATAAGCTAAATTGATATATTAATATTTGAATATAGTTTATTCAATAAATCAATTCCGAAGGCAGGAAAGGATTTCATATATTTTTATAATTGCCATCAAAGGAGTGCATACTCCTGTTATAATCAGAAAGGAGAACAGTATTATGTTATATGTTGGTGTTGATTTGGGGACCTCTTCCGTAAAGCTTCTGTTAATGGATGAAGAGGGTGATATTAAAAGTATTGTAACCAGGGAGTATCCGCTGTATTTTCCGAAGCCGGGCTGGTCGGAGCAAAATCCCGAGGACTGGTATACAGCTCTGGTGGATGGGATAAAGGAACTCACAAAGGATACAGATAAATCACAGATTGATGGTATCAGCTTCAGCGGACAGATGCATGGAATGGTAATTCTTGATGAAGAGGACAAGGTAATTCGTCCGGCTATTCTTTGGAACGACGGACGCACCCAGGCAGAATGTGATTATTTGAACATAGAGATTGGCAGGGAGAAAATCTCCAGCTATACGGCAAACATGGCCTTGACCGGATTTACAGCACCCAAGCTTTTGTGGGTCAGAAAGCATGAGCCGGAGAATTTTGCAAGAATCAAGAAGGTAATGCTTCCGAAGGATTATATTGCATATAAGCTTTCCGGAATTCACTGCACGGATGTATCCGATGCCTCCGGTATGCTTTTATTTGATGTAAAGAATAAAAGATGGTCCAAGGAAATGCTTGAAATCTGCGGCTTGAAGGAAGAGCAGATGGCAAAAATCCATGAATCCTACCAGGTGGTCGGAAATCTTGCAAAGCAGGCGGCACAGGACCTGGACCTGCCGGAAAGCATTAAGGTTATTGCCGGCGGCGGTGACCAGGCGGTTGCAGCAGTCGGTACCGGAACCGTGGGAGAGGGCAAATGTAACGTTTCTCTCGGAACCTCGGGTGTAGTGTTTATTTCCACAAAGGAATTTGCGGTGGATGAGAATAATTCGCTTCATGCCTTTGCCCATGCGGACGGCAAGTATCATTTCATGGGTGTTATGCTAAGTGCGGCAGCCTCCAATAAGTGGTGGCTGACCGATATTATCGGTACAAAGGATTATCCGGCGCAGGAGAAGGTCATTACAAAGCTGGGTGAAAATAATGTGTATTTCCTGCCCTATCTGATGGGAGAGAGAACCCCTCACAATAATCCCAACGCAAGAGGAACCTTTATCGGAATGACCATGGATACCACACGCTCCGATATGACACAGGCAATGCTTGAGGGTGTGGCCTTTGCACTTCGGGATTCCTTTGAAATTACGAAATCACTTGGGGTAAATATCGAGAGAATCAGAATCAACGGCGGAGGAGCAAAAAGCCCGTTGTGGTGCAGAATGATTGCCAATATTCTGAATGTCAAGGTGGATAAGATTAATTCAAAGGAAGGTCCGGCTTTTGGTGCGGCAATCCTGGCTGCCGTAGGCTGCGGTAAATACGCTTCGGTTGAGGAAGCGACGAATAAGCTGATTAAGGTAATCGATACAACAGAACAGGAACCGGAGCTGGTGGCCCTTTATAATAAGAAATATGAAGTGTTTAAGCAGCTCTACCCGACACTGAAGGAAATATTCGATAAGATGGTATAGGATATACAAAGAGCTTTTTCTTACAATAATAATGGAATATAGGAAATTGTCTAAACGCCGTAAATTCAAACTGGTTTGATATTTACGGCGTTTGTTTATCCTATGTTTCCGCCATGCTTAGATACCCCCGGTCCCGTGCCAGCTTAATGGCCGATACCTTGCTGTTTACCCCAAGCTTTTGATAGACGTTCTTAAAATGGGTTTTGACCGTTTCCTCTGATAGGTATAGGCGCTCCGCCATTTCCCTTCTGCTCAGTCCCAGGGCCGCAAGGGACAGAATATCAATCTCACGCTGGGAAAGTGTTGCCGCCGGGTAAGGATTTCCCGACAGGCCGCTTTCATAATTCCGGCACAGAGTCAGGATACGGCTGTAAAATTCATTGCCGGGGTTTTTCCGGACAATCCCTTTAACCATCCCCATGATATGGGACGCATTCTCCGCAAAGGGCAATACCAGGTTATCCGGCTGCGCTTCGGCAAGGGCGGTCTCCAGAGCGGCGGCGCCCTGCTCCAGTCCGTAGAGATGGCAGCGGGCAGCGGCTTCAAAGATCAGGTTATGGATCAGCCCGAGACGGTTACGAAACTGGTCAAAGCCAGTTTGGAACTGCGGGATACGGGCTTCCAGCTCCTCGTATTTTCCAAGGGCGAGGAGCGTTTTTCCGTAAACGACATAGTTAAAGGCAATCCCCTGGGAGAAAAAATCAGCGGCCCGGAGCTCCCCGGTTTGCAGCCAGGAGGGAATCCCTTCGGGCTGGCCAAGGCAGGCGAATACATACCCCCTGCACAGGTCGGTCGTCGTATTATAGACGGAGCTGCTCAGGGCGTCAACCGCCCGTTCCATTTCCCCAAGCAGACGGAGTGCCTCCGTGTTTTTTCCCTCTGCCAGACGCAGGCGGATGAGCGCAAAGCTGGCACAGATCACAATGCCGGTCTGTGACATGCTCTCCGCCTTTGCGATGGACTTCCGGCAATGGGCCGCCACATGCTCCAGATCGCCGGTCTCTAGCGCGTATTCTGCCAAGGCCAACGAGTCGCCTCCGGTTCCGCAGCCGCCCGAAAACCTGGCATAGCCCACTTCCCTGGCAAGAAGCTTTGCAAGCTTCCCGAAGCCGCCCCTGTCCCTGAAATAGAGATACAGGTAATGGGGGGAGGCAAAGGTGAACTCGTTGCTCTGAAGGGTGATATAGGAGCGCTGGCCGTTCAGCAGCCGGGCGATTTCCTCATCAGAGGAGCTCATGGCTGCCACATCATTGAACAGGGTGAACTTGCGCACAATCAGTATTTCCGCGAGAACTCGGTTCCGGTAGGACTGTTCCAGGCCTTCTTTTTCCGTATAATGCCGCTCCAGCTCATCCAGCCGTTCCTCCCAGCCCAGGACAGTATTTTCCTTTCCCAAAAGAATGGAATAAAAGATATACAGCAGGTAAGCGAAGGGATACCGGAACAAAAGCTCCCGTGGAGCGCGGTCAAACATCTCGTCAGAGCCGTCGAAGTCCAACCACTCATCGCGGATGTTTTTCGGATCGTTCAGATGGGAAAGGATATCCTCCACACGTCCCACCTGGTTCAAATACCGGTAGGCCAGCAGAAATTCCTGACGGCCAAGCAGCCAGTCGCCCAGCCGCCCGTATAAGGCACAAAGCTCCCCGACGGAAAATGTCCTTTTGCGCCGGAGGTAGTTTTGCAGTACCTGATGAATATGATATTTCCCCGTCCTCTCTTCATAAAAAACAAAGGCGTTCTCTCTGTTTAAAAGCTTCAGGCGCTGCGGGGCGTCCTCTGCCTGTGTGACCATGGCGGCCTGCTCTGCGGTGAATTCCTCCATGACGGAGAGACGCAGCAGAAAATTCTGCATGGCGCCGTCATAGCGGGCAAACAGCGCCCGCTCAATCATGTCCTCCATGGTGGCGCTCATGCCGACGGGTATGCCGTTTTCCAGTCCCAAAAGAAGGATGTAGGCGAAGGAGATCCACCCGTCGGTATGCCGCCACACCTCCTTCAGCTCCGCTTCCGAGATATGTGTCAGCATCATCCGGCAGTAACACCCAAGCTCCTCCTCTGTGAATTTCAAAAGCTGACCCGGCAGGAGGCAGCACTGCCCCCGTGAAAGCAGCTCCACAAAATCAAGGCCGGTGGTATCCCTCGTAATCAACAGAATGGATAACCCATCCAGCTCCTCCTGGGCAAGCCGCAGGAGCAGACTGTTCAAACGCACATCTCGCGCCAGGTGATAATCGTCCAGCACTACCAGATAATTTTCCTCGAATTTCACCCTGCTCAGCGCCTGCAGCACCCGTTCCATCTGGGGGGCGTCCACCGGCAGACCAAGGGCCTTAAGAACGCCTCCCGCCTGAGCATCCATTTCCATAATGTCATCCGTAAAGCTGTCCCAAAAGGCAGCTTCCGAATAGCTTAAATCGGAAAAGGTGAACCAGAAGGAGCGGACGCCCTGATTCCGGGTAAACATTTTTACCGCCGTCGTTTTTCCGTATCCCATGGGGGCTTCCAGAATGGTGAGGGGATATTCAAAAACAGCAAACAGCGCGGCGTCAATCCGCGCCCTGCTTAAAATTCTTTTATTCCTCACACTTTTCACCTCCTGTAAGCATTATAAAACCTTGGTTTTCCAATAGCTTTAAAACAAGTCTGCATTTTGTCTGCGTCAGCCCCAAAACCTCCTGTAAAATTGCATCCCTGTCCTTTCCTCTCACTTTCTAACGTAAGAATATCACATCTAACGTTAGAAATCAAAAAAATCCGCTAGAATAATAAGGTGTTTTCTAAATAATAAAAAAGGAATTCTGAAAATAAAAATCCCCCATTTGGGGGATACGAAGCGGCAAAAATTTTTTCTAAACTATAAAAGAGCATGGTTTTGCCCATGCTATGCGGTGAGGAAAAGGAGGCGTAAGAAAAATGAAAATAACAAACGTCTGCGCAACGAATGATTACAGGCTTCTGATCGATTTTGAAGAAGGCAATCAGGTGATCTTTAACATGCAGCGGATGGTGGAAACCCTTCCATACCACCGGCTGCGGGATCCGGATACCTTCAAATCGGTCCGGTTTGAGGATAAGGCAGTTTACTGGGACCCACCGGACGGGAAACCGGAGATTATTCCCATGCGGATCACCGTGGACAAAATTCTGTTTTCACTGCGATAGTCCCGTGTAAAAGGAATCCTTCTATTCACACACGGGAATAGCAAAGCCTTGTGAAACGGTTTCAACAAACAAAAAGGAGAGAATTCAAATGAGGATCAAAAAAAGACTTCTTGCGGTATTCCTTGCGGTGGCAATGCTGCTCACACAAATGCAGGTCACTTTTGCGGCCGATTCCGAGCCGGTCGCCATTAACCTAAGCACAGTTACTGGGGACGGGACCGGGTACACTTATGCATCCAACGTGGTGACCATCACACAGAACGGCGACTACCTGCTTACCCAAGACACAGAATCCACCATGACCCGTGTTGTGGTCACGGCGGTATCGGTAAACATTACCCTAAAGGATGTATATATCCTGGTTTCTAGCGGTAATTCCCCGTTTTCCGTCAGCGAAGGCTCTACTGTTCACCTTACGCTTTCCGGCAATAATACTCTGATTGCCGGTTACGGCAGCGCTGGGCTTCACGTACCATCATCGGCATCCATTATCATCAGCGGCGACGGCACACTGACGGCAAAGGGCGGTGATTACAACAATGGGGCAAGCAATGGCGCAGGGATCGGCGGCATGGGGGCTTATGGTGACGCCGGAAGCATTACTATTCTGGGAGGCACGGTGAATGCCTTCGGAGGACCTTATGCGGCGGGTATTGGCGGCGGCAATAACACGAATGGCACCGGGGCCGGCAGCGGAGGTAATATCACCATCGCCGGGGGTACGGTAACTGCAACCGGTAATAATCATTCTGCGGCAATTGGCGGCGGCTGCAGGGGCAACGGCGGCAATATCACCATAAGCGGGGGCACGGTAACCGCAACCGCCGGTTCCTACTCTGCAGCCATTGGCGGCGGTTTTACCGGAGGTGCAGGTAACATTTACATAAGCGGAGGTATGGTAACCGCAACCGGCAAGAACAGCGCTCCCGGCATTGGAAGGGACTCCAGTTCACCGATTGACGATTCTATGCTCAGCGGGGGTACCGACAGCGCCATTGTCATAAGCGGGGGTACCGTCATTGCCACCGGAGCTTCGGAGCTTCCCGGCATCGGAAGCGACGGCACGGCAAATGATCCGACCACCCTTGTTATCTCGGGAGGCTCCGTGCAATCAACCTCCCTGCCTATCGCGCCGGTAAACGCCAGTTCGGAGCCGATTTATCTCACCTGCGTATCGATCAAGGGAGCAAATAAAGGCAGGGTGCTTGACAAGGAGCTGACTTATACAATGGATGAAGGTTCCTCCGTCAGCGTTTGGACCGATGAACTCGGCACGCTCTATCTCTGGCTGACCGAGGGATCCCATATGTTGGATGTTACCATTAATGGGGTATCGTATCAGGCTGCCCTGAATGTCAGCAATCAAAACGGAAATCCACACACGGTAAATATAAACGCAGATGGTGTGCTTGTACCGGTAACAAACGTCCTCTGGAAGGATTATCAGGAGCCGGTGCTGACCACGGGAGTGCCCTATGACTTTTCCGGTCAGTTCTCCGTCCTTCCGGTCAATGCGACCTACAAGGATCTCACCGTATCGATTGAGGATGAAGGAGGCACGGGCGCGGTTATGAGCGACACTGCTGAAGTGACCGCCACCAGCCCCGGTACATTCCGGCTTAGCGTTACTGTAAATTATGCGGATGGCAGTTCTATGAGTATGCCTTTCGATATTACCGTCAGGGTGGTCAATATCACCACAGAAGCCCTGCCTGACGGCACGGTGGGCGAAGAATACAGCTATATGCTCACAGCGGATGGTGACGAACCGGTTACCTGGTCAATAGACGGCGTATCCAGCAGCCCCTTCCAGCAAACAAATCTGAACCTTGAGACAACCGGTCTTATTCATGGTACGCCGATGCAGTCGGGACTCTACACTTTTACTGTGAAAGCGGAAAATGACGAGGGAAGCGTTACGAAGGAATTGAGCCTCAACATCCTTCCCGGCCCCGACTATTATACGGTAGAAGCTGCCTGCGAAAAAGCGCAGAACGCGGTCTATCAGAACATGACCCAGGCAGACGTGGCCAGCAAACAGGACATTGTCAATGCACTGAAAGCCACAGCGTTAGCGGCGGTAAACGACAACACTGTGACCGTCTCCATTATTGAGCGCAGCTACACCGCTCCGACGGCGGGCACCGCCGATAATCCGGGCGGGACAGATGGCAGCTACAGCTTTAGCGTGCACATAACAAAGGGAGTATGGAATCAAGACACCTATCCGGATAAAACTATCACGATCACCGCGACGCCCTACATTCCTTCCGATACCGAAGTGCTTCAATATCTGGCTCTGGGTGACAGTATTGCCACTGGATACGGGCTGGAGGGCTACGGTTCGGACACCACACCGGAAGCCGCCTATGTGTCCATTGTTATGAATGAGCTGGGACTGTCTGGGGAAAACGCGGCCATAGACGGGATGAACAGCACACAGCTGCTGGCTCTGCTGAATTCCCTGCCGGAGGAAGCAGGCACTGCCTTTTCAGGCATAAAGGTGATTACTCTCAGCATCGGCTCCAATGATCTGCTGGCCCCCTTTACGCTCCTGGTGGCTCAAACCTTCGGAATTTCCATAACGGGAAAGTCCGGCAGCGAAATCCTGGAGGAGATTCAAAGCAGTATGGCGGCCGCAGCTTCCAATGAAGCACAGTGGGCGGGTATCTGCGGTGGTCTTACCAGCGCGGTAGGCTACTCTGCTCCAAGCTTTACTGCGGCAGCGGATTACTGCACGGCAAATATCTCTTCCATTCTCGGAAAGCTGAATACGCTGGTACCCGATGCGCAGATTTATATTACTAATGTATATAATCCCTATGAGGGAGTTAAGGTAGGACCGGAGAATGCCCTGCTGGACCTGGGAGCATTAACAGCCCCCTATATTGCTTATCTGAACGGGCAGCTTGCCGAGGCCGTAGCCGGTGCAGGCAGGACGCATCTGGTGGATATTTCCTCCGCCTTTTCGAATAGTGATGTAAAGGTGGTTAACGCGGACGGACTGACAGGACTTGACCCTCATCCCAATGCGGCGGGGCATGCTTTGATTGCACAGCTGGTTATGCAGAGCATCGATGAGAGCAATGCTGTCGCCTCGGTCGGCGGGGTATTTTATACCACATGGGCGCAGGCGGCTGCGGCCGTACCAGAGGGAGGAACTATTATTCTGAAAAAGGATGTGGCATTGGCCGCGGGGGATTCCTTTCCTGCGGTAAGCTGTACTCTTGACGGAGAGAGCCATACGGTCACACCGGCAAGCGGTATGAGTCTGAATGCGGACATTACCCTGAAGGATATCAGCTTCGACTTTGGGTCCGGTGCGGAAATCGACTGCGGTGGCTATAACATCACCATTGAGGGAGAGGTTGATATCAGCGCTGTGCAGGATGCTTTTCAGGAGGGCGGCAGCCTGACGGTCAACGGGCTTTTGAACG
The DNA here is from genome assembly GCA_023407175.1 of Bacillota bacterium. Next base: position 135,954 of record JAEYMU010000006.1, on the reverse strand, counting down.
ATGAAACCTCAAGAGGAGCCTGCCGGGATTTTCTGAATCTGACGCTGTCTGCGGGGGGAACCCTAAGGATGACCTATTGCATATTTAAAGAAGCTATCATAAACGGAACCCTGGAGTGTAAAGCGTTAGGCATCCGCAGGGGTACTTTATCAGGAGACGGAACCATCATTACCCTGGGGCTTCCCTCATCGGATGGCGCAAACCTGATGTTTATGGGTGCATCCGTTGCTGATGACGCAGCTATTACGCTGGAGGCCGGGGCTTATACACCCTCCCCGGGACAGGTAGTTGCCATTAACGCGGGAGAAGGGATCGTTGAAGAACCGATTGAAAATATGGACCGGCTGATGTTGGGAAGCGGATTTGAGGATTTCGAGCTTTCCTACAGCGCCGGACGGTACCTGCTTGCGGAAGCCGCAACGCATACGGTTGCCGTGCAAAATAACGGAAACGGTACGGCATCCGGCGGTGGCACCTATTCCCATGGTCAGAGGGTGACACTTGGAGCTGTTCCCGCAGCCGGATACAATTTTGACGGGTGGTATGTAGGAGTGGTTAAAATATCCGCCCTGCCGAATTATACCTTTACAGTAACGAAGAGTATAATCCTGACTGCACATTTCACAGCAATGCCCCAGAGTAATCTGGAGGTTACCGTCACAGGCGGGGGGAGCGTGAGACTGAATAATGAGACAGCAGCTCTTGACAGCAGCTATACCGCGCAGTATAGCAGAGGCACGGGCATCCGGCTGACGGCGGCGCCGGACTCAGGCTATCAATTCTCCTATTGGCAGGATATCCGGTCAGGAAGTATTCTTTCCACCGCTCCCGTATATGAATTTATTATGGGTGCCGGAGCAGCCCTCAAGGCTGTATTTACCAGAGTTCCCGATACGGCCACAACTGAATTTACCGTTATTTTCAAGGACAAGAGCGGAAGGATTCTGCAATCCGTGAGTGTGGAGAAAAATCAGCCCGTAACCCCTCCGGCAAGCCCGACCCTGGTTGGGTACACCTTTATCGGCTGGGATAAGGAGCTGGATAGCATTACCTCAGACTTGACGGTCAATGCAGTCTATGAGCGGCTGCCGGCTACCTATACGGTAACGGTTGTGAACGGAACTCTTTCAGACGGAACTTCATCGGGAGCCTTCCAGTATGACAGACCGGTTACGGTAGTAGCAGGGACGGCACCGGCCGGACAGAAATTCAGCCATTGGGAGCAGGACGGAGTAAGGATCAGTGTCAGCTCCACCTACAGCTTCTATGCTCCCATGCGGGCGACCACCCTGACAGCCATATATGTTACTGAGGAAACGGCTATTGTTGCAACACCCTTTATCACCCTGTCTTCTGTGGTGGAGATGGATACATCAGCAAAGAATATACTGTTTACCGCAAATCGTACCCTGCCGGCAGGCTATACCCTGATTGAAAGCGGCGTCCTGCTGCTCAACTCCAATACAGCCCTGACAGATGAATTGACTGTGGATACACCGGGAGTTATCCGCGGCAAAATTAAGAATGATTCCACAGAGCAATTCCATATCAGGAAGAACAGCATATCGGCGGGAGACACCTGGTATGGCCGGGCCTACCTGATCTATCAGGATGCAGCCGGAAATATCGTAACGGTTTACAGTGAAAATACGGAAAACCGCACTATGGATTAGGAGGTGTAAGAAATGAAAAAAACTTATGAAAAACCCGAACTTGAGATTATCGTATTTGAGACGGAGGATTTTTGCAATAGCAGCAGCCCGGATATAGGAGATTACTAATTCGATTCCAGCTCATAAGATGTGGCAGGGCGATATTGTCCTGCCGCATTCTTATGAGAGAAGAACTTCACAAAAATCCCTCGTTAGGGCAGAAGAAATTTTTTACGAAGGAAGGATACTTATGAAAGCTAAGATATCAAAACGAATGCTCTCCTTACTGCTGACGGCGGTAATGCTTGCCGGATTGTTTCCGCAGACAGCACAGGCAGCGGACCCGGTTTCCATTGACCTGTCTGCGGTCAATGGAAATGGAACCGGCTATACTTATGCGGCCAATGTGCTGACCATCACGGACAGCGGAAGTTATATCCTTACAGGAACCACCACCACAAAGCGTGTCGTGGTTTCAGCGTCGTCGGACGTTACCTTAAATGGTGTTAATATCACGGGTCCTGTCAGCAATTCTCCGTTTTCCGTTAGCGCGGGTTCGACTGTAAACCTTACGTTGTCCGGCAGTAATACGCTGACTGCCGGTAGCGGCGGAGCGGGGCTTTATGTACCGGCATCGGCGGCTGTCATCATCAGCGGTTCAGGTACATTGACTGCAAATGGCGGTACTGCCACTGACGGTACAAGTAACGGCGCCGGGATCGGCAGTATGGGTGCAAACCAGGATGCCGGAAGCATCACCATCCGGGGCGGCACGGTGAATGCCACCGGAGGACTGTATGCAGCGGGTATTGGCGGCGGTAATAACAAAAACGGCACCGCCGCTGGCAGCGGCAGTAATATTACCATCACCGGCGGTATAGTCAATGCCAATGGTAATAATCATTCCCCGGCCATCGGCGGAGGCTGCAGGGGCAACGGCGGTAATATCACCATAAGCGGAGGCACTGTTACCGCAACCGCAGGCTCCAGTTCTGCCGGAATTGGCGGCGGCTTCACCGGCGGAGCCGGCAATATCCTCATCAGCGGAGGTATGGTGACTGCAATTGGCAGTGACCAATCTCCCGGCATAGGCAGGGATGCCCGGGTACTGGTCAGCGATTCGTCAAACAGCGGAGGTACTGCCAGCTCGATTGTCATCAGCGGGGGTACTGTAATTGCCAAAGGCGCCACGGGTTATCCAGGTGTAGGAAGCAGCAATGCGACCGATACCACCACGCTCAAGATTACCGGGGGATCTATTCAATCGAGTGCTGTGCCTGTCAGCCCGACGAGTGACGGTTCGACACAGGTCTATCTCACAACGGTAACGGTACAGGGGTCAAGCAATGTGCTCGCTGGTACCGAGGCTTCCTGTACGGTTAAAGGGGTTACCTTTACAGCGAAAACGGACGGCAGCGGAAAGCTGTATCTGTGGCTCCCGGCAGGAGCAGTCGATCTGACTGTTACTGTGAGCGGTGTTAATTATATGGGGGCAGGCACCGTTTTATCCACCGGTACGGCTGCCTTCACGGCTGGATTAAATACAGCTCCCTGCTTCAGAGCCGGTATACGGAGTACGGTGAGTATCAACCGTCAGGTTGGTACTGCATATAACCTGAAGCTTGATGGCATATTTGAGGACGCTGACGGTGATCCTCTTACCTATAAGGTATCGGTAAACAGCGGGACTGCGCAACCGGCAAATGCGAATTACAGCTATACTGCAACTCAGGAAGAAACAATCACCCTGGAGTTTACTGCCAGCGACGGAAAGGAAGACTCTACCGGGCAATACACGGTAACGCTGATTGCCACAGATGCTTTGCCGGAGAACACATTGCCCGTCCTCAAATTAAACATACCGGAGACGGCGACAGCCAGTGTGGGGGTAAATACTTCCTACAGCCTTAATCTTGCAGATATATTTGAGGATTTCGACGATGATCCTCTTACCTATAAGGTATCGGTGAACGGGGGAGCCTCACAGCCGGCAAACCAAAACTATACCTATATTCCAACTGTGGTACAAACCGACATATTGAAATTTACCGCCAACGACGGAAAGGCGGATTCTTCCGATACTTACACGGTGACATTGACAGTCAATGAGGGGATAAAGATTGATCTTAGTACAGTCAATGCAGACGGAGACGGCTATACCTATGCAGCCAATGTGCTGACCATCACGAATAGAGGCAGTTATATTCTTACAGGAACCACTACCACAAAGCGCGTCGTGGTTTCAGCGTCGTCTGACATCACTTTAAATGGTGCAAGTATCACGGGTCCTGCCGGCAGTTCCCCGTTTTCCATCAGTGCAGGTTCGGCCGTAAACCTTATGTTATCCGGTACAAATACTTTGACCGCCGGTAACGGCGGAGCGGGGCTCCATGTACCGTCATCAGCGACTATCATCATTAGCGGCTCCGGGACGCTGACTGCAAAAGGCGGTGCTGCCACCAACGGTACAAGCAACGGCGCCGGTATCGGCGGCATGGGTGGATATGGAGATGCCGGAAGCATCACTATCCAGAGCGGCACGGTGAATGCCACCGGCGGACTTTATGCGGCGGGCATTGGCGGAGGTAACAACTCAAACGGCACCCAGGCCGGCACTGGGGGTAACATTATCATTACCGGTGGCGCAGTCAACGCCACCGGCAACAATCATTCTTCGGGGATTGGTGGCGGTTGCAGAGGCAACGGCGGCAACATCACCATAAGCGGAGGAACCGTTACCGCAACAGCAGGCACTTACTCTGCAGCCATTGGAGGCGGCTTTACCGGCGGCACCGGCAATATTCACATCAGCGGAGGCATAGTGACTGCAACAGGTAAAGATACGGCACCCGGTATAGGCAGGGACCCCAGCGTACTGGTCAGCGATTCGTCAAACAGCGGAGGTACTGCCAGCTCGATTGTCATCAGCGGGGGTACTGTAATTGCCAAAGGCGCCACGGGTTATCCCGGTGTCGGAAGCAGTAATTCGACCGATACCACCACGCTTAAGATTACCGGAGGCTCCGTTCAATCGAATGCTGCGCCAATCGGCCCGACAAGTGACGGTTCGACACAGGTCTATCTTGCAACGGTAACGGTGCGGGAGACAAGCGGTGTGCTCGCTGGTATCGAGGCTTCCTGTATGGTCAAAGGGGTTACCTTCCTGGCGAAAACAGACGGCAGCGGAAAGCTGTATCTGTGGCTCCCGGCAGGAGCGGTCAATCTGACCGTTACTGTGGATGGTGTTAATTATATTGGAACAGGTACAGTTTTATCCGCCAACACGGCCACCTTCACGGCCGGGTTAAACATAGCTCCCTGCCTCAGAGCCGGTATACGAGGTACGGCAGGTATTAACTGCCAGGTCGGCACTGCATGTACACTGAATCTTGATGGCATATTTGTGGACACTGACGGTGATCCTCTTACCTATACGGTATCGGTAAACGGCGAAACTGCGCAACCGGCAGACCTGAATTACACCTACACCGCAACGCAGGAAGGAACGATCCTGCTGGAGTTTACCGCTAATGACGGAAAGGAGGATTCTACCGGGCATTATACGGTAACGCTGGTTGCCACAGATGCCTTGCCGGAGAACACACCCGTCCGCAAATCAAACGTACCGGAGACAGCGGCAGCCAGTGTGTGGGTAAATACTTCCTACAGCCTTAATCTGGCAGACATATTTGAGGATTTTGACGGTGATCCTCTTACCTATAAGGTATCGGTGAACGGGGGAGCCTCACAGCCGGCAGGCCAAAACTATACCTATACTCCGACTGTGGTGCGTACCGATATACTGAAGTTTACCGCCAGCGATGGAAAGGCGGATTCTTCCGATACCTACACGGTGGCATTGGCAGTCAGCGCAGGAATTGTGATCAACCTTACTACAGTCAGCACAGGCGGAACGGGCTATACCTATACGAGCGGTATGATTAATATTACGAATTCCGGCAGCTATGTACTCACGGGAGCGGCTACCACAAAGCATGTTGTAGTTACAGCGCCGACAGCATACATCATTCTGCGGGGTCTATACATTGAGGCCGGAGGCACGGCGGCACCAATATCCGTTGCAGCCGGTTCATCAGTCAATTTGGTACTGGAGGGCGTGAATACGCTGACCGGTTTGTCGGGTTGTGCAGGGCTCCATGTACCGGAAGGCGCGACCGTGGTTATTGACGGCACAGGCTCGCTCTACGCCTCTGGCGGGCCGGTTACCGGTTATAACGCAAATGGAACCGCAGGTGCAGGCATAGGCGGTATGGGTGCTACTGGAACCGCAGGCAATATTACCATTAAAGGCGGAACAATTACCGCCAAGGGCGGACCTTATACCGCAGGCATTGGCGGAGGTAACAACTCAAACGGTACCGCCAGTGGTAGCGGAGGCAATATTACCATCAATGGCGGTATGGTGACTGCTACGGGTGGCACTCATGCCTCGGCTATCGGCGGAGGCTGCAGAGGAAATGGAGGTAATATCATTATTAATGGCGGGACTGTTAATGCAGTCGGGGGCACTGGTTCCGCAGCGATTGGAGGGGGCTTTACCGGTGGAGCCGGCAATATCCTCATCAGTGCGGGCTTTGTGACTGCAATCGGTAAAGACATCGCTCCTGGTATAGGCAGGGAATCCAGCGAACTGATTACTAATTCGCTGGTCACCGGAGGTACTGCCAGCTCGATCGTCATAAGCGGCGGCACCATAATTGCTACCGGTGCTGCGGGTTATCCGGGCATTGGAAGGAGCGGTGAAACGGATCCCACCACGCTTAAGATTACCGGAGGCTCTGTCGTATCAGACACGGTACCCGTTAATCCGACGAGTGACGGCGTAACGTCGGTTCACCTCACCACAGTCACAGTGAAAGGCTTAAATGATGTGCTTGCCAATACAGAGGTTTCCTGTACGACCGGGACGGCTGCCTTTCCGGCAAAAACGGACAGTCTCGGCAAGCTGTATCTGTGGCTGAAGGAGGGAACCGTCAATCTGGTCATCACTGCGGACTCGATGGAGTATTCGGCCAGTGGTACTGTTTTGTCCGGTGGCACCACGATGCTGACAGCAAAAGTATATGCTACCCGTAATATTACCGTGCAAAACGACGGAAATGGTACGACGTCAGGCGGAGGTACTTATGAAGACGGACAAAGCGTGACCCTTGGTGCTGTTCCAGCGTCAGGTTACAACTTTGACGGCTGGTACGCAGGAGCGGTTAAGGTATCCTCCCTGCCGAATTATACCTTTACAGTAACGGGAGATATTGCCCTGACTGCAAAATTCCAGGCGATGCCTAAGGATGATCTGGAGGTTATTACTATAGGCGGCGGCAGCGTGAGGATGAATGATGAAACAGGGACGCTTAACCTTAACTATATGTCACAGCAGACAAGGGGTATTTCGATACGCCTGACAGCAATGCCGAACGCAGGCTATCAATTCTCCTATTGGCAGGATACCCGGTCAGGAAGCATTCTCTCCACCAATCAGGTTTATGAAATTGTCATGGGTACGGGAATATCCTTGAAGGCCGTATTTACCAGAATCCCTGATGCGGACACAACTGAATTTACCGTTATATTCAAGGACAAGAGCGGAAAAATCCTGCAATCCACCAATGTGCAGAAAAATCAGCCTGTAACCCCTCCGTCCAGTCCCACCTTAGTCGGATATACCTTTACCGGCTGGGACAAGGAGCTTGATCATGTCACATCGGACATGACCGTCAATGCAGTCTATGCAAGGCTGTCCGATACCTATCAGGTAACGGTTGTGAATGGAACCCTCTTAGACGGTACTGCATCGGGAGACTTTCAGTATGATATGCCGGTGACAGTGGTGGCAGGGACGGCACCGGCCGGACAGAAATTCAGCCATTGGGAGCAGGACGGTGTAAGGATCAGTGTCAGTGCTGTCTATAGCTTCTTTGCCCCCATGCGGGCCACTACCCTTACGGCCGTATATGTACCGGAAGAAACGGCTATCGTGGAAACACCGTTTATCACTCTGTCCTCTGCGGTAGAGGTGGATACGGCGGGAAAGAGTATGCTGTTTACCGCCAACCGTACCGTGCCGGCAGGCTATACTCTGATTGAAAGCGGCGTCCTGCTGCTTCAGTCCAATACCGCCCTGGCAGATGAATTGACTGTGGATACGGCTGGAGTCATCCGAGGCAAAATCAAGAATGATTCTACAAATCAATTCCATATCAGGAAGAATACTATTTCGACCGGAGATACCTGGTATGGCCGGGCATATCTGATTTACAAGGATGAAGCCGGAAATATTATAACGGTTTACAGTGAAAATACGGAATTCCGTACTATGAATTAAGAAATTACGGATTAGTAAAGAGAGAGGGCGAAAAGAAGTTGTATCGATACAAGATAGCGGAGCTGACCATTGCAATGGAATGCCTGGGGAAAATCGTGCCGGAGCAGGCCAGGGCCTATGAAACGGATGCCGGAAGCAGTGTGGATATGATGATAAGCATTGATCCGGAAAGGATCAATAAAGCAGGGAAGGAACATCAGCAGTTAACCCTGGATGAATGGGAATATATCCTGACAGGCTCGGACTTTGCACGTGGGCTGTTGGACTTTGACGGCTTTTGTCTCCATGCCTCAGCAGTTGCGTTGGAGGGTAAGGCCATCCTGTTCTCCGCCCCCTGCGGCACAGGTAAATCTACCCACGCGGGACTGTGGCGGAAATATTTTAAGGATAGGGCGGTAGTCATCAACGATGATAAGCCCGCCCTGCGCCTTCATAACGGTACATTTTATGTCTATGGCACACCCTGGAGCGGAAAAAGCTATTTGAATACAAATATGAAAGCTGCTTTGCAGGCTATTGTCTTTTTGAAGCAGGCAAAGGAAAATAAAATCAGGAGCCTGACAGATAGAGAGGCGGTACAAATGCTGGTTTACCAGAGCCTGAGGCCGAGCAGGGATACACAGAAAATGGAAAGGCTCCTGTCCCTTCTGGACAGTCTGCTGGCAGGGACGCCGGTATATCAACTGGAGTGTAACATCAGCCATGAGGCGGTAAGGACCGTATATAGGGAAATCAACGGGAAGGAAATGGAGGATTGAAGGATGAAAATTAAATCCGGTTATATATTGAGAGAGATTGCCGGAACTCATGTGGTAATTCCTACCGGAGCGGCAGCCGTAAACTTTAGCGGAATGATTAATCTAAACGGTACCGGAGCATTTCTATGGAAGCATTTAGAAGCAGGAAAAAATGCACAGGAGCTGCTGCCGGCGCTGATGGAGGAATACGAAATTGACGAGGCAAATGCAGAAGCCGACATTTCCGGCTTTCTTGAACAATTGAAGGCGGCTGATCTTCTTGAATAAAAAAGTTGTCATGTCGGAACTATCTCCATTAATCGAGGAAGCTTTGCAAAACGGAGGCGAAGTAATTCTGACGGTTGCAGGCCGCAGTATGCTTCCCATGCTGCGGCATCGTAAGGACAGAGTCTGTATCGTCAGGCCTTCCCAGGAGCAGCTGAAAAAATATGAGCTGCCCCTCTATATCCGGGGGGACGGAAAATACATCCTGCACCGGGTTGTGGAGGAAAGGTGGCCGGGCTATGTGGTCATGGGAGACAACCAGTACATGGGGGAATACCCGGTGCTGCCCTCCCAGATCATTGGTGTGGTCAAGGGCTTCTGGCGCAAGAACAGGTATATTGCCTGTGACAGCCCCGGCTACCTGCTCTATTGCCGGCTTTGGTGCTTCCTGTACCCTGTGCGCAGGATATACCAAAGGAGCAGGAATTTTATAAAAAGGCACGGAGCTTTTGGCAGAAGGTATGGGAGAGAAGCAGAAGGGGGGATACAGGATGAGGGATAGAAAAGCTCTTTCCTGGATTTATATAAATTCAAAAAAACAGCGTTTCCCTCTGCTCACGTTGATTCTGGCAAATGTGCTGCTTGCAGGCTGCGCAGTCCTGTTCGCCCTGGCCTGCCGGAGTGTTATTAACGCTGCCGCTTTGGGGGAAAGAAGCCTCCTGGCGGTACAGGGAGCAGTCCTGTTCGCAGTGATTGCAATACAGTTTATCCTTCGTATTCTCTGCAAAAGCCTGGAGGCACGAATACAGGGAAGACTGGAAGCGGAATATAAGCAAAGACTTTTAGAGCAGCTTTTTGCCAAGGATTATGCTCATGTCTGCGGATACCACACCGGTGAGCTGATGAACAGGCTCACCGGTGATGTTACGGTTGTCACGGAGGGAATTACAACTATCCTGCCTGAGCTTGCAGGGCTTTTGACAAAGCTTACGGGAGCGCTTGCAGTACTGTGTGTATTTGATCCGGCCTTTACCCTGGTATTTGCCCTGGGCGGCTTGTTCCTGTTCTTTACCACAAGGTATTTTAGAGAAAGACTGAAGCATTTACATAAAAACATGCAGGAAAAGGACGGCAGGGTCCGTTCCCTGATGCAGGAGCTGCTGGAGGGTCTGCTTGTAATAAAAACCTTTGATGCCGGACAGGAAGCGGGGAAAAAAGCTGCGGAGCTTTTACAGGAGCACTACAGGGCAAAGCTTAGAAAAAATACCGTCAGCCTTCTGGCCAATTCCGGCTTTAATTTTATCTTTTCCATCGGTTATTTATATGCTCTGGTATGGAGTGCCTTCAGGCTTGTTGCAGGAACCATGAGCTTCGGAACACTCACCGCCACCTTGCAATTGGTAGGACAGGTCCAGTCGCCCTTTGCCGGACTGTCGGGCCTGCTTTCGAAGACATCCAGCGTCGTTGCCTCAGCCGAGAGGCTGATGGAGCTTGAAAGTCTGCGGAAAGAGGCGGAAATCAACAGGAAAGAAATCAATGTGTCCATTGTTTATGAACATTTGCAGCATATTTGGTTTGAGAAGGTTTCCTTTGGCTACGGTAAGGATATGGTACTTGAAAATGTCGGGGTTACAATCAATAAAGGTGATTTTGTCATGATAACCGGGCTGTCCGGTGTGGGAAAAAGTACCCTTTTCAAGCTGCTTTTGGGAGTGCTTACACCATTGGACGGGTCCATCGGCCTTGTACTGGATCATGGTGAAAGGATATGGGCCGACAGGCATACGCGGAGACTTTTCGCCTATGTACCCCAGGGGAACCTTATGCTGTCGGGAACCCTCAGGGAAAGCATTGCTTTCGCCCGAACAAAAGCGACCGATGCACAGATCATAGCTGCCGCAGAGATAAGCTGTGCGGCAGAATTTATACGCTCCCTGCCGGACGGCCTTGATACGGCTATCGGTGAAAGGGGACTGGGCTTATCCGAGGGACAGGTACAGCGCCTTGCTATTGCCAGGGCAGTTTTGTGCGGTGCTCCTGTCCTGCTCTTAGATGAGGCCACCTCCGCACTGGACGAAGCCACGGAGGAAAGATTGTTAGAAAATATCAAAGGAATGACAGATAAAACCTGTATCATCATTACTCATAGAAAAGCAGCGCTGCCTATGTGCAATAAGGAAATTCGCATACAGGGCCGGACGCTTAAGACTATAGAAAGGGGGAGATATATTGCAACCCATACAGCCTGAAGGAAACTATTTAATCCGGCTGCTGTCCTCTGTCCTGGAGGCTGTACAGCCGCCGACTCCACCGAAAGAAATAGAGTGGAGTATGCTGTACGGCCTTTCTGTGCGGCACGGTGTGTCCAATATGGCCTGGTATGGTCTGGATAAGCTGTGTCATGATGACAGGCCGCCACGGGAAGTGATGGAAAAATTTCAAAGCGATTACAAAAAAGCCGCAGGCAAGGAAGCCATGCAGCATATCATGCTGGAGAAGGTGCTGAAAATCTTTGAGGAACATCATATAGCCTGCATGCCGCTGAAGGGCTGCCTGATCAAGCAGTTATATCCCCATCCCAATATGCGGCTTATGGCCGATATCGATATTTTGTTTAAAGAAGAGCAGACGGAGCAGGTAAAGCATCTCCTGACAGATTTGGGTTTTACCGTGGAGGATGTGGGCGGGAACCATGACTGCTATGGCATGCAGCCCTATATGAAAATAGAGATGCACCGGGAGCTGGTTCCGGAAGACAGTCCCTACAGGGATTATCTGAATAAAACCTGGGATAGGGCCAGGCTGAAGGAAGCCTGTCAATATACCTATGAGCTGTCCAGGGAGGACTTTCTCATCTATCTGCTGATTCACCTTACGAAGCATTATGCCGGTGGAGGAACGGGAATCCGTTCCTTCATGGATCTATGGGTCTATAAGAAGCAATATCGGGAGGAAATGGATTGGGACTATATCCGAAGCGAATTAAACAAAATTAACCTTTGTGAATTTACAGAAAGCATCCTTGGACTTTGTGAAGTGTGGTTTGGAGAGGCAGCGAGTAATGGGCTGTATGAGGAAATGGCAGAGTTTGTATTTGACAGCGGGGTCTATGGCACACAAAAGCATATATTCATATCTTCTATGAGCGTCAAGTCGAGTGAAAAGAGCTCCGTCAGGAATATAAAATTTCTGTATGGCTTTAAAAAGTTCTTTCCGCCGTTTAAGTCGATGATAATTCAATATCCATTCCTTAAAACTGCACCATTTTTATTGCCGTTTGGCTGGATGCTGCGAGGTATAAAATGTGTCTTATTCAAACGAAGGCGTACACTAGGAATAATTAACGGAATTCGATCGGTATCGGAGGAGGATATAGAAAAAATAGGGAACCTGCATAGGAAAGCAGGTTTATGGATTGATAAGCCTTTGAAGTAAAATATAATCATCCTTAAAGAGGCAAGTTGGTTAAGATAGGATAAGGTGATTGAATTAGGCCGGTTCAGACCGGAGATGAGGGCGCGCAGCTTGCTGTGCGCTCTTGCTTTGTTGATGCGGCATAGGTAAGCTTTTTTAGGATTTCTCTAATAAAATTAAGAAAATGAATATCAGTTATCAAAGTTTTGCGTATGATTTATTATGATGCCTATAGCGAATGCTTTCACAGGAAATCGCCGGGAAAGGAAAACAGGTAGCTGGTATGGAGAATAATTTTATATTTGATCTAAAGTTTTTTAGAAAAAAGGATATTGTTGCCGCTAATCTGGAGGGAGAGGTTGTGACAATGAACCTTATGACAGGAAAATATTATAACCTTGGAAAAACAGGGAGTGTTATCTGGAGCATGCTGGAGGAGCCGGTTACCGTAGACGAGCTGGTACAAAAACTGATGGAAAAATATCAGGTATCCAGGAACCTTTGTGAAAAGGATGTAATGGATTTTTTGAAGACATTATTGGAGGAGGGGCTGATTGATATAGCATGAGTGCGATTTTTGGTATTTTATATCTGGACACAGCTATGGCGGCGAAGAAGCATCTGCAGATGATGCAAAAGGTTATAGGCCATTACGGAACGGATGCACAGGATACTTTATTACTGAACCATATCGGGCTGGGCTGCTGCCTCCACAGAATCAGTCCCCATGCAGCAAAGGATTCACCAATATATTATGACAGGGAACAGGACTGCATTCTGATTGGGGATGCCCTGATTTATAACAGGGAAAAATTAATGGATATGCTGGGGCTGAAGAATAAGGAACAGGTATCCACGCAGGAGCTGTTACTTAGGGCTTATTATCAATGGGGAGAGAAATGCCCGGACTATCTGAACGGGGATTTCACCTTTGCCATCTGGGAGAAGGGCAAGAACCGGCTGCTGCTGGTGCGTGATCATCTCGGTGTGAGACCGCTGTATTATTACAGCAGCACGTCCGTTTTTGCCTTTGCTACTGATTACAGGGCATTGCTGGCACTTCCCTTTGTAGGCAGGCAGCTGGATGAGGTGAGACTGTATGCGATATTAAGTGATACCTATCACATCGATACGGAATGTACCTGCTTTGCCCAGATTAAGCGCCTTCCCCAGGCACATCTGATGTATATTGACGGAAAGGGGATCAGGAAAAGTAAATACTGGACGCCGGGAAAAGGAAAGAAGATATTCCATCAGCGGGAGGAGGAATACGCAAAAGAGCTTTATTCCCTCATAGAGGATGCCATTACCATCAGGCTAAAAGAGACCTCCTCCGATATTGCTTCTGAATTCAGCGGGGGTCTTGATTCCTCTGTCATAACCGTAATTGCCCACAGAGCCTTGCAGAAGGAAGGAAGAAAGCTGCTAGCCTGCTCCTGGTCACCGGCCTATGAGCTGATGGAAAAGCAAAAGGAGGATGAAAGAGAGTATATCAGCCTGATTTGCAAAAAAGAAGGCTTTCCCTGCAGCTTTCTGGCCTTTAATCTGAAGCCGGAGCAGGAATTAGCCCGCCGGGCCGTATTGACAGACGGACAGAGAAGTGAAGGGCTACAGCAGGTACTGCAGGAAATACACTCCCATGATCTTGAGGCTATCTTCAGCGGGTGGGGAGGGGATGAGGGCATCAGTCACAGGGCCGATCTTTATGAACTCCTTTTCAGCGGAGATATTGGATATTTTTTCAGGGAAGCATATTATCTGTCCAGGGACTCCTTCTTAAGATTTATAAAGCTGCTTGCCTTGATTCCCGTAACCTTGCTGAAGCGGCCTTACAGCTATTTTGGAAAACAGGATCATAAAGTGCCCGGAATTATGAAAGCGAACTATGCAAAGAGGTTAAGGAAATACTGTAAAAGGGATATTCTGTATTTGCGGATCAATCCGGCAAAGCATATAGAAGCCGGAGCCAGCGTAAGCAGAACGGAGCTGACTGCATGGATAGGAGCAGACTATCATATTCAATACCTGTTTCCGTTTCTGGACCGTCGGGTGGTGGACTATGCCATGCTAATTCCAAGACATTGGTATTATAAAAAGGGAACCAGCAGGTACATCTATCGAAAGGCATTTGAAAAGCTGTTACCGAAGGATATGTGCCGCAAACGGGGAAAGATCGATTATGCACGGGAGAAATACTGGAAGAAGATAGAGGATCTTCAGAAGAAGGCAGAAATCCTGGTTACGCTGATAGACAAGGAAATGTTTTCACAGTATATCGACTGGGACAGAGTTACGGAGCTTATCCGGCAGAATTTCTTCGCCAGGACATCAAGGGAGAGCATTTTTACCTTATATAAGCTCCAGGTATGCTATGACATACAGCGAATCCTTGCTGAGACGGAGGCGGCAGATGGTACGAGGTAAACAGGTTAAATATGATACTGCCGGCTATAACCTTCAAGTAATACCATACTGCCGCTAAATGCAGCCTATCGTGAGCTTGAAGGCGCTGGACCGGCAGCAGGTATTACTTGGAAAGCCACATCCGTCCTATGAAACAAAAAGCATGTTACAAAGCTAACTCTTTATTTCGTTGACAGTATTACGATGGACCTTGAACTGTGAGTATTTCAATCGGCAATATGACAAGACCGCTTTTTGTGTTCTGTTTGATATCCATGCATTGCAGCTGTGGTTTTTCCCATTCCTGTTTATTTATAAAATCAGCCATACAGAGCCCTCCTTCCTATCATTACTTGCATTCACAATATTAGAATACAGCTCATAGACTGTAATAAAGGGTCAAAAGAACAATAGAGCTGCTACTACATTTTATGATGTCGCAGGAGATATGTTCTTATATATGACATCAGCCGACATAAGGAGATCGCAGATGGATTTACTTAAATCCGGGGAAAAAAGACATATTTCATTGGAAATGCGTCTTCTGACCCTGTGCAGTTCCTTTCATCCGGAGGAGGAAGAGCAGAAAAAAATACGAAGATTAGTGCATAGGCCCATTGACTGGGAGGTATTTCATCAGCTTGCCCTGAAAAACAGGGTATATCCCCCGGTCTACAGGAATTTAAAAAAATCAGGTTCCCCTTGGATCAACGAGGCTGTGATGAATAGCCTGGAGACGCAGTGCAAAGGGAATCAGCTATACTCTCTTCTTCTGGCATCGGAACTGTTCAGGGTAACGGAGGGATTAAATAAAATAGGAATTTCTGTGATCGCCTTCAAGGGTCCCCTTCTCTCCCTGGCTATTTATCAGGACATCTCCATGCGGGTATCAAGGGATTTGGATCTTTTAGCGGCCCCGGAGGATATTCCGGTAATTGATGAATTCTTAAGGGAGAATGGTTTTGAAAGGACTTCCGGTATGGGGCTGCTGTCCTTTCGGAAAAACAGACTGCTGCAGAAAACCTTTCATCATGAAACCTATCAAAGCAGCAACGGAATCCAATTGGAATTGCATTGGAGGCTGCTTGAAGATTCCGGTCATATTGCCGGTAAGAGCTTAGGTAAGGATAAGCAGGAGATCAGCTTATTTGGTAAAAGGATATACGGATTAAAGAATGAGGAAAATTTTATCTATCTAATCATCCACGGCTCGAAGCATGCGTGGAAAAGACTGAGATGGCTTTGTGATATCTATGAGCTTATGAAGGCCCGGACTTTAGATTGGAACAGTGTGGTAAACAAAGCGGAGGAATTGGGGGTTGCATATCTTCTGGAGCAGACATTGCTTTTGCTGCACCGGTTGTATCATTATCCGAGGGAGGATGAACTTGAACTAAAGCCCAGAGATAAGAGAATTGCCGGATATCTAGCGAGAAAGGCACTTTTGTTTCTTTGCAGTTCGGATGATACTCCTGAAATATATGGTCATGCTCTTTATTATGAATATAAAAAATATATGCTGGTTTGGAATAGGGGCAGCTTAAGAAAACTTAGCTACATAGCGGGTCATTTTGTTCCGAAGCGGGAAGACCTTCAGAAAAAAGAGTTCAGGGACCGATTTTTTTTCCTTTATTATTTGTGGCGTTTGCTTCAAATCCTAAGCCGGCCTTTTCAAAGGAAGGAGATAGTGTGAATTATTGAAAAACATAATCCACACGCAAATTTGTGCCTGCGGCCCAAAGTTTGCAGGCTTTGAAGAAAGGCATGATGAATGAATATGAATAAATATCTGGCCTTCGGACTTGTGCTTCAAGCGGATCGGCAGTTTGATGAACTGATTTGTACGAACTCAGAAAAAGCGGATATTACCATACTGTGTGATAAGACGCCGAAGGAATTAGCGGACGCGGCAATCGACCTGCCGGACTTGAAAATCAACGAAAATGAGTATTTTTCAGATATAAAAAACGTGGCAAAATTCTATGCGGGAAGGGGTGAATTGATCCTATATGAGCCCTATGGCGAGGCTTCCTGGGAAGTAATCAAGCTATATATTCTGGGGTCATGTATGGGAGCCGTGTTATACCAGAGAAGGATTTTACCCTTGCATGGCAGCTGTATTCATTCCGCTGGAAGTGCATTGGCGTTAACCGGCAGCTCCGGGGCCGGTAAATCAACGATAGCGGCCATGCTATGTAGCAGAGGCTGTCAGCTGCTGACGGATGATATTACAGTGATTGGCTGGGAGCAGAGGTACAAGCCAACGGTATATCCGGGCTATCCCGGGATGAAGCTCTGGGAGGATGCGCTTTTGCGGATCGGCCTGGGAGAACAAAAAAAGGCCTTAAACCGGTTCTTTTCTGATATGGAAAAGTATTCAGTGGACACCAGGGGCTGCTTTTATGATAAAGCAATGCCACTAAAGACAATCATTGAATTAATACCGGAAAAGACAAAAGAAATACGTCTTGAAGAAATAAAGGGAGGAGGAAAGCTGGAGGTAATTATGAATAACATGTATCGCAGGCTATTTGCAGAGGCGATGGAATTGCAGCAATGGTGTTTTAAATCATGTGCCGAGCTTGCGGAGAGAGTTTGCGTATACCGGCTTTACAGACCGGAAGGGCTTTCGCTGGAATATGAAATAGGGGATATGATTTTACAGATATGGCAGTGAAAAAATCAATAAGAAAATGATAGGGGCCTGAACAATGAGAGTGGATTGGAGAAAAGAGTTTATGAAGAATAAGCTGATGCTGATGGAAGCTTTTCTTATGCTGGGGATATTCAAGGTCTTGCTGCGAACGATGAAGCTTAGGCAGATAGCAGGATTTTTGGGTAAAAGCAACCGGGTGACAGATTTTTCAGATACCGGGATCAACACCGATATCCGCCGGCGGGTATCGGGAGCAGTCCGCAGGATGAGCAGGCATACTCCCTGGGAAAGTAATTGTCTGGTTCAGGCCTGTGCCGCAAAGCTGATGCTGAATTTAAGAAAACAGCCAGGCACCGTCTATTTTGGAGTTAGAAAAAATAAAAAAGGAAAAATGATTGCACATGCCTGGGTAAGATGCGGAACCTATTATGTATGCGGCGGTAATGGGGACGGGATTTATCAGATAACAGGGACACTGTCCTAGTTACTGCCCTCAGGCCCTGCATATTAAGCGATATTTATGCAGGGCAGTACGGGTAATCATAAAAAATATACATATTCGCTAAATATCTGCGCAAAACATTGTTAAGAAGAACTATTGCATAGTAGTATATAACGTGTTATCTTTTTAGAGCAAACGATTGCGTTAACCTGTTGTTCATTTGAGTGGGCAGGGTTGTCAAGGAAAAGAGGACTGTTATATGTCGGATCAAAAATCATATGATATGAAAAATAAAAAGTTAACTATTTCGGATATCGCAGATGCCTTGGGCGTCTCCAAAAGTACGGTATCCAGGTCCATATCCGGTAAAGGAAGAATTGGCACCGAGACAAAGGAACGGGTATTGGAATTTATCAAGGAGCATGACTACAAACCAAATATCATGGCACAGGGATTGGCACAGTCGAAAACCTTCAATATCTGTGTGGCTTATCCCACGGATTGTGCTGTAAATGAACTTCCCTTTTTTCAAAAATGCCTGATCGGCATTGTGCAGAGAGCCGCGAAGGAGCAGTATGATATCCTGATTGCCATGGTGAGTAACACGGATATATCCCAGCTGAAGCGCATTATTGAGAATCACAAGGTGGACGGAGCAATCATCATGCGGACCCTGGTCGAAGATTTCAGCGTAAGATTTTTAAAGGAAAACGGTATCCCCTTTGTTGCGGTGGGAAGCACCTCAGAAAAGGGCGTGGTTCAGGTGGACAATGACAATTTGGCGGCCTGCCGCGGATTGACGATGCTGCTCCTTTCGGAGGGGCTTGAGAAGATTGCGCTTATCGGCGGAAATACTCAGCATGTGGTTACCCAAAACCGGTGCCAGGGGTTTCAGGAGGCCTTTGAAAAATGGGGCAAAAAGGTTGATGAGAGAATGATCTATCTGGATAAGGAAGATAATCTGGAGATAGAGCAATGTGTGGAGGATGCATTACATAAGCAGGCGGAGTGTATCATTGCAATGGATGATGATATCTGCAAAAAGATAATGGACAAATTAAAACGGGATCACATCGAGGTGCCGCAGAAGATAAAAGTAGCATCTTTTTACTACAGCAGCGAGCTGAATAATAATACACCGGCCATAACCTCACTTAAGTTTGATGTGACCGAACTTGGAACGGTGGCCTGTAACACCCTGTTTTCCATTATGAGCGGGAAACAGGTACAGCAAAAAACCGTACTTGGCTATGAGGTGGTGCTTAAGGAGTCAACCTCTGCAAGTATTTCAGTATCACAAGATCCCAGGGCTTGACCAGAATAGTTTCACCGGCTGTGAGGCTGTGGTTTTCCAGAATATCCAAAGCATTTTCCTCCAATTGATAGGTTACACAATCATTGGAATAATTAAGGAGGTAACGAAGGGCAGCATTGTCCTTATTGTTACCTTCTTTGATGATCAGAGGAAAGTGATATCCTGAGAGTTTGATATCCATTCTTTTAAAAAGATGCGAAAGCAGCGCTTCCAGGGCCTCGGAATTAAAATGGCAGCCGATATAGGCGGCAGAACCGGCTCCGTAGGGGTGATAGGTCACGGCTGCGTAATTGCTCCACCATTTATGGCTGTAATAGGCTAATACTTCGGTTGCATCGTCAATTTTTTGTACCAGCTCCATCCATTGTGACACTTCACAGTGATTTAAAGGGGTGATCTGATTGCTTCTTAATCCGGTGATTTCCGTAGGAAGCGTAAACTGGTCATAGGTAATGCCCAGACAGTCAGTCAGCCCATGGGGCTGTGCATCGTGATAGATACCCAGAAATTCATTACAAAAGCCGGTTTTGAAGGTGGCAAGCAGATGGCCTCCGTTGTAGACATACCGGTCAAGGCGTTTTGCGGTATCCTCGGGCATACTGTACAGGGCTGGTAAAATAATCAGGGAGTATTGGGACAGGTTTGTTTCATCAGCCGAAATAATATCGCATTCCATATTCATCCGGTAAAGGGCATCAAAAATCCACCTCACGATATCATTATATTTTAAATTTACACTAATAGGAAAATATTTCATACCGGTAAGTGCATCATTGCTTAGCATAAGAGCTGTTTGGCAATTCTTTTTTAAATGAAGCAGCTCCTTACCATATTCTTTTAACTCTGTTCCGATCTGACAGACCTCCAGATAGGCAGCATTTTCAGCCAGGTCATGGCTTAAAACTCCCTTCCAGTAAGCTTCCAAGGAATGATGAATCGAATGCCAGTGCCAATACATAACAGAAGCGGCCCCGCTTGACAGATGACTGTAGGCCTGCAGACGAAGCTGGCCGGGATAGGGGAGCCAGCCCGGATTTCCCTGGGCCTGGGTTTCAAGGACAAGGTAATTTGCTTTCTTTAAGGAGCGGCCGATTGCGCCGCAAAAGGCTATTTCCGTACCGGTCAATAAGCCTCCGGACGGGTGGTAGATATCAACACCTGCAATCGTTAAAGCACGGGCTGCCTCGAACTGATTTACCTCCGGCTGGAGACCGAAGGAATGATTTCTCCAGTCAAAATCAAAATTCTGTGTAATAAACTGATCTTCCCGCTTATATTCCCTGACGATATCTGCCTGCCAGTGCAGAAAGCCGGTTACAAGGCCGCGCTGGAATTTCTCAAATTCAGCTGCCAGTCCTCCGTTGATGGTGCCTCTGATGTCGGGGAAATCCGCCCAGCTGTTAATTCGGTTGCTCCAGTAGGTTAAGCCGAAGGTCCGATTGAGCTGTTGTGTTGTCTTGAATTTCTCCTGCAGATATCCGACAAACATCTCCTGGACTCTTGGGCTGCAGGTATCATAGGGCTTTGTTTCATTATCCAGCTGATATCCGATCACCTGGCTGTGTTTGGCGCATTCCTCCATAAGCCTGCGAATTATGCGCTCCGCGTGCTTTAAGTATCCGGGATGGGTTAAGTCCATATTCTGTCGGTGACCGTACAGGGAGGGGCCCTGATGTGTTACTGCAAGGATATCGGGATATTTTTTTGCCAGCCATGCCGGAATTGCATAGGTCGGAGTGCCGATGATTACCTTTATATCATATCTTTGTGCAGCCTTAAGCACCTGATGAAGCTGTGTGAAATCATACACATCATCCTGTGGTTCCCAGGTACTCCAGGTGGATTCTGCAATCCGGATGATATTCATACCGGCTTTCTTCATCATCTGCATATCGGTTTCAATTCTTTCATAAGGCATATATTCCGCATAGTATGCAGCGCCATAGTATAATTGATCAAGCATGGTGGACGATCCTTTCATTCTCTTGCAAAGAAATTTTTATGGACAACCGTTTGCTTATTTTACCACAAAGATATAAATTGGTAAAGTATATCGGATAAATATTATAAAAATGTTTCAATATGGCCTTGTACCTGTTCCTGTCCGTCATTATTTATGATAAAATTATTGCGACTTATTTATTCTGTTGTTTTTGAGAAATTGATTTGGAGAATTATGGACGTAAAAAAGCTATATTTCAGAGCTGCTGCCTATTGGACAAGCAGAATGGAAAGGAAAAGTGTCGAAAAATACGTATTTTTCGCATGGTCAATCGGTTGTACAGATGGGTGCGTAAAGTAAAAAGGTTTTATGTAAAATGTACAAAAAATCCTCTAAAAGACTAAACATATATAACATTGACGATATTAAATGCTGATAGTATACTGGGAATACAGAGCAACCGATTGCGTAACTTTGGTTGCCCGGTTGACAAATATATAAAAGAGGAGGATTTATTGTGAAGAAAAAACTTTTAAGTGCCGTATTAACGGTGGCTATGGCAGCATCCATGCTGGTAGGATGCGGGGGAAGCGAGAAGGAACCGGCAGTAAACAATGACGGAGTGACTGCGGCGGTAACAGAAGCTGCCAGTGAAGGCGATAACACCTTAACCGTATGGTGTTGGGATCCGGCATTTAACATTAACGCTATGGAAAAAGCAGAAGCAATTTATCAGAAGGATCATCCCGACTTTAAATTAAATATCGTAGAAACGCCCTGGGATGATGTGCAGACAAAATTGACAACCGCTGCAACCTCGGGTCAGCTGGATACCTTACCGGATATTCTTTTAATGCAGGACGGCGCATTCCAGAAAAATGTAATAAGCTTTCCGGATGCCTTTATTGATTTAACGAGCACAGGAATTGATTTTACCCAGTTTGCACAAGGTAAAACAGGATTTTCGGTAGTGGATGGAAAAAATTACGGTGTACCCTTTGATAATGGAGCTGTAATTGCTTGCTACAGAACCGATATTCTGGCAGAGGCCGGATATACCATAGAGGATTTCACAGATATTACCTTCAACGATTTTATCGAAAAGGGCAAAGTTGTTCTGGAGAAGACAGGGAAACCCTTACTTTCCTGTATTGCTGGTGAGTCAGATGTAATTGTTATGATGCTCCAGTCAGCAGGAGGCAGCTTTTTCTCCGAGGACGGCAAGGCCAATATTGCTAACAATGATTTATTGAAAGAGGTTGTCAATACCTATGCAGAGATGGTGAAAGCCGGAGTTTTGGTTGAAGTGAATGACTGGAACTCATACATTGCTACCATTAATAACGGAACTGTGGCAACTGCAATCAATGGCTGCTGGATTATGGCTTCCGTTCAGGCAGCAGAAGATCAGGCCGGCAAATGGGATGTTACCAATATGCCGAGGCTGGATACGGCGGCAACTGCAACTAATTACGCCAACCAGGGCGGTTCCAGCTGGGCTGTAACCTCTAACTGCAAGAATGTGGAATTAGCAGCAGATTTCCTTGGAAGCACCTTTGGGGGAAGCACGGAGCTTTATGATCAGATCCTCGAAACCGGAGCCGTTGCAACCTACCTTCCGGCTGCAGACCTTGATGCATATTCCAAGACAAATGATTTCTTCAGCGGCAAGCCCGTATATGCCAAGATTGTAGAATATGCCGGCAAGATTCCGGCCTGCGGTACCGGCGTATACTTCTATGAAGCACGTAATGCGGTTGCAACTGCAATTACCAACATCGTTGGCGGAAGTGATGTAGATACGGAATTAAAAAATGCGGAAGATACGGTCAATTTTGCAATAAATCAGTAACGGTCCTACATATTTCTGACAAACAATAATAAATCAATAGATAGGAGAGATGGGGAATTGCTTGGTAACCCGGGTTATTCCCCATTCCTTTGATAAAGGGTTGCGTGGCAGGCAATTTAAGTGTTAAGGAGGTAGTCAATTGGACGGACACAAAAAGGGTTTATCTTTGGCTAAAAAACATAATATGATTGGCTGGATATTTCTTATCCCGGCGGTATTATTAATTGCAGCCATGAACTTTATTCCGATGTTTCAGGCCTTACTTCTGTCGTTAAAAACAGGAATCGGTGCGAAGCTTCGATGGACGGGAATCACCAATTATACACGAATGTTTGAGGATACGGTTTTTTTACAATCCTTAAAAAACAATTTTATATATTTGATTATTCAGGTACCGATTATGCTGTTTCTGGC
The DNA here is from genome assembly GCA_023407175.1 of Bacillota bacterium. The sequence goes on along the minus strand of JAEYMU010000006.1, from coordinate 112,559 downwards.
ATTGGTGCTGGCATCCATGCTGAACAATAAGAATTTAAGATTCAAAGGGCTGTTTCGAACTGCAATTTTTCTGCCCTGCGCAACATCGCTGGTTTCCTATGCGATTATCTTTCGCTCCCTTTTTGCGGTAGACGGTTTTGTAAATACGGTATTAATAAAGCTTGGAATTTTACATACCGATTATAATTTTCTGGGGCATGCAACCAGTGCAAGAATTATTATCATTATTGCCCTGGTTTGGAGATGGACCGGTTACAATATGGTGTTCTATCTGGCCGGACTTCAAAATATTGACTATTGCGTATATGAAGCAGCTAAGATAGACGGTGCGACACCCTTTCAAACCTTTCGTAAAATGACGGTTCCGTTATTAAAGCCAACAATTCTTTTAACAACAATCATGTCAACAAATGGTACATTGCAGCTATTCGACGAATCTGTAAACCTGACAAACGGCGGACCTGCGAATGCAACAATTACAATGTCCCATTATATATATAATATATCCTTTAAGTTTGTACCAAACTTCGGATATGCTGCTGCAATGTCTTACCTGATTCTTATTCTGGTCGCCGCCCTGGCCTTTATTCAGATGAAAGTAGGTGATAAACGTGACTGATACAAAGAGGAAAAAGGCTATTTTACCGGTAAGTAAATTAAAAAATACACTGCAATATGTGTTTTTAACCATTGTATCCCTGTTGTCTGTTTTCCCGCTGTACTATATGGCCTGTGCCGCAACCAACAAAAGTGTGGATGTAATTCGGGGAAAATTAATTCCGGGTACATATTTAATTGAGAATGTCAAAAATCTGGTGGCTACCCAGAATGTTGGCGGGGCAATGATGAACTCCTTCAAATATGCAATGGCATGTACTCTGGTTGCCCTTTTGGTGTGCTCCATTGCCGGCTATGGATTTGAAATCTATCATAATAAAAGAAAGGATATCGTATTTTCCATTATCTTATTAGCAATGATGGTACCCTTTGCAGCTACTATGATTCCGCTGTTCCAGCTATTTTCCAAAGCCAATCTGCTGAATACAACGCTTGGATTTATTCTGCCCTCCATATCCACGCCGTTTTTGATTATGATGTTCCGTCAGAGTGCCCGCTCCTTTCCCCATGATTTAATTGAAGCGGCAAGAATTGATGGGGTCAGTGAGCTTGGAATATTCTTTAAGATGTTTTTCCCTACCATGAGATCAACCTATGCTGCGGCTATGACAATTACCTTTATGAATGCCTGGAACAATTATCTATGGCCTAAGGTTATTATGATGGATGACAAGAGTATTACCATGCCGATGCTGATTGCCAATCTGACATCGGGATATTTTACTGACTATGGCATTCTGATGGTGGGGGTATTCATGTGTACCATGCCGACCGTTATTGTTTTCTTCCTGTTACAGAGCAGCTTTGCAAATGGCATTATCGGCGCTGTAAAAGGGTAATAACTTTATTAGACAAATTAAAGGAGCTTTCAATTCATGGATAAATTCATCGTAAATATCGTCCATCGTCCGGAGATGGTACCTGAATATGCTGAAAAGGTAACCGGACACGGAAAGGAAGAGGACATCAGCAGGGAAGAGCTGCTGACGGAATCTTTGGATATCTTCAAAACACAGCAGTATATCGCCCATAAGAACGGGCTTAGGACTACAATCCAGATGACCTATGCCAGCCTTTTTAATGATGAAGCAGTAGAGCTGGCAAAGCAGGACCATGAGCAATACGGGGATGAAATCGCCCTCTCCCTGTTGGGGCTTCCCTGCAAGGAATTTCGTGATAAATACAAAACCAAGGATTTCTGTATCTGGATGTTCTCCATGGAGGACAAGAAATCCATTATAGAAGACGTATTCGGTAAATTCTACGAGTGCTTTGGCTTTTACCCGGAATCCACAGGTTCCTATTATATGGACGCGGATTTGATTAATTACATCAAAGAGAAATATCCGATGGTAAAGTGTGCCGTTGCGACCTGCTGGGAGGAGGGACCGAAGGCCTACCATACCTGCAACAATTCCTGGTATACCTTCATGGACGGGGGACCCTGGGCTCCCTGGATACCCTCGAAGCAAAATGTCCATGCACCGGCGGCCAATGAGGCAGAGGACAGCGGAATTGTGGCAATTCCTCATTTATCCAGGGATTTGATTGCCTGCTATGACGGAAACGGCTCTAACTTCGGGACCCATCCCCAGAATGTACTGCGGGGAATGATCTATCAGGAGGATCAATATCCGTATCTGTTCAACGTGATAGACCAGTATCGCCATCTTGCAAAATACAATAGCGGATATGCCTATAATATGATGTTTGTCGGTCCGGGCTGGATGAATAAAATGGGCCGCTGGGAGGCACCCTATGAGCTGTTGCGCAAATCTTATGAGGACGGCATGGAGTACTATAGCAATCTGAAAAAGGAAGGTCAGCTGGAGGATATGACCATGGCCGAATTTGCGGATTACTACCGCAGTAAGAGGAGCTATACAGAGCCCGAGTGCGCACTTTGGAAGGATATTCTTTACGGCTCCAAGAAGCAGCTGTTCTGGTACTGCGATCCATATTTAAGAGTCTGTATCAATATGGATGAGGGAGGAGCAATTGTGGATCTTCGTCCCTATGCGGCAAAGCTGGAATGGCCCGTCGGTATCGGTACGAAGCATATAACAGATGCCTCCTATCCGTTTTTAATTCAGGAGAAATACCGTGCGGGGTTCTTCACTCATTATGCCGGAGAAGGTACCATTAAGAGCGCCAAATTAACCCGTAACGGAGAAGAGATTGATTTATGCTTATGCCGGACCAAGGCTAAATTCTCCGAAGAAAGCATGGGGGATGGAAAGAAAATAAGAATACTGACGCTTGATCCGGTTGAGATTAAATTTTCCGATTTAATAATAAAGCTGCAAACCAGGATGTATTTTGAAGAGGGGAATTCAAATATAAAGATTGAGAGAGCTATCCTGGAAATGAGTGATCCGGCAGGAGAGGTGGATTTGAACGAATATATGGTCGCCTGCTACGGAACCACCGAATATGCGGAGGATATGACCAATATTACTTTAGCGTGTACGGATGGCAGGGAAAGCAGGGAAATAAAGTATGCTTACCGGTGCAGGGAGGAGGAGATGGCCGGTGCTGGGGAGGTTTCGGCTGTAATCCCCGAGATACAGACAAGGGTCAGCCTGACTGCGGACCGTAAGGATGCTGTGGGCTATATCAAAGAAGGCTATGCATTTTCACCGATGTTCACATTGGGCTATACAACCAGGCTGAAGGATAAGGAGGTATTCACAACATGGCTCAAGCTGGAAAAGGCAAATTAAATTACCGTTGTCCCTCCTGCTTTATGAGGGATTTGGACATTGATATGTTTTATGATGAAGACAAGAAGGAGTATTACTGCATCCGCTGCCAATATACCGGGACGGAAGAGGATGTAAAGGAGAAAAATCAGATGGCAAGATTCCGGTATCGTGATATGCTAAAGCGTATTACAGAATTTGACGATTAAATACTGTATATAGTTTATAGTAAAGGTGGTTGGTATTGATATGGAATTTATCAAGGGAATGGATTTGTCCTCCCTTAAGGAGGTGGAGGCCTGCGGCGGCAGGTTCTACAACGAGGGCAAAGAACAGGATGTTATTGATATTTTAAAGAAGTATGGAATGAATTCGGTGCGGCTGCGCCTGTGGAATCACCCATATACGCAGGAGGGAATCCCCTACGGGGCCGGGACGAATGATCTGGACACAACGATTGAGCTGGCCAAACGCTGCCTGTCCAGGGGAATGACCTTTTTACTGGATTTTCATTACAGTGATTTCTGGGCGGACCCTGGAAAGCAGTTTCCTCCGAAGGAGTGGAGGGGCTATAACATCAGTCAGCTGGAGCAGACGGTCTATGATTATACCAGGGATGTGATGAAGCGGCTGAAAGAGGAGAAGGCCTATCCCTCTCTGGTCCAGATTGGAAATGAAGTGAGCAACGGGCTTCTTTGGCCGAATGGAAAAGTGCCTGATTATGATAATATAGCCAAATTCATAAATGCAGGAATTCGAGCAGTACGAAGTCTGGATCAGGAAATACCGATCATGCTCCATCTGGACGGTGGCGGCAATAATGGACTTTACCGTGAATGGTTTGACAATTATATAAAAAGAGGTGAGGATTTCCAGATCATCGGTCTGTCCTACTATCCGTTCTGGAACGGAAAGCTGGAGGCTTTGAGCCACAATATGAATGATATTGCAAAGCGCTACGGCAAGGAGCTGATTATTGCGGAAGTATCCATGGGGCATACAACCCGGGATTATGCCGATTATGAAAAGCTTGCCCCTTCCGAGAGGAAGGGCATGGCTACAAAGCCGGAGCTTTTAAAGGACTTGGAACATCCCATGACGGAGCAGGGACAGGCAGATTTTATGCAGGGAATACTGGAGTGTCTTCGCCTGGTTCCGGATGGACTGGGCAGGGGTTTCTATTATTGGGAGCCGGCCTGGCTACCGGTTCCGGGCTCCGGGTGGGCCTCTCCGGAGGCACTGGCATATATCGGAGAAGCAGGACCGGGCGGGAATGAATGGGCAAATCAGGCGTTGTTTGATTACGAGGGCAATGCTCTGCCGGCATTAAAGGTAATTCGTGACTGGAAGGCTGAATAAAAAAATATTGTAGGTATTTCTTCGCGTTGTAAGAAATATACAGATATGGTAAAATATGGTTATGGAATAATCGCGTTATAGGGTGTGTTGACCTTCATTCTTCAGGAATGGGGGTGATATCTATGAAAAATCATTTTGATTTTAAGGATGTACTCACGTTTGGTATATTCCTTTTGGCATTGCTTACATTCGTTTTTACTTTTTGTAAGTAGCTATACATAGAAAAACCACCCTGATACTTTGGTCGGTAGCGGATGGTTTTTCTATCTTCTTAATCGGTCAAACCACCTTGTGGGCGATTATTCCCTTTATTTTTAAATATAGCATGCAATACGTATAATGTAAAGAATAAAAATGAGAATGATTCTCGGACAGGCGACAAAATTTACTTGATAATTGACAATAAAACGATTATGGTTATGATTGGAAATGCAAATATGTATTTATTAATTCGAATAATTTCGATGAAATTCATAAAATAAGGAATAAATATGTCGATCTGTCATTTGTTTTAATTGCTTAATATTTATATATGTTGGATTGTGTAATAAAATAAATTTATTGTCCATTTTAAGTCTGATTTGGAAATCATAATAATAATTATTGAAATCAAAAAAACACTTATGAAGATAGGCCTTCTATTCGATATTATATGCAGTATATCCTTGAATGATCCTTTAATTTAATAAACAATTCCTGCTTAGCAGCGCTGCCTAAGATAAAAAGGCGGCGTTTTTACTGCCGAAAATCTGTAATTGATAACAGCTTCTTCCTATGTTAAAATTATATGTCTGGAATATACTGTTTTGGAAGAAAGGAGCTGTGCTTTATGCAGCCTTACAGCGGATTTGCAGCTGTCTACGACCTTTTTATGGACAATGTGCCATACGATGAATGGGCGGATTATGTACAGCATTTATTGAATAAATTTGATATAGAGCAGGGCTTGGTGCTGGAGCTGGGCTGCGGAACCGGAAGCATGACCAGAAGACTGGCGGATAAGGGCTTTGATATGCTCGGAATTGATAATTCCGAGGAAATGCTCCAGATTGCCAGAGAGAAAGGCGGCACCGCTTCAAAGGATATTCTGTATCTATGCCAGGATATGAGGGAATTTGAGCTATATGGAACGGTTTCTGCCATCATCAGTGTCTGTGACAGTATAAATTATATCCTGTCGGAGGAGGAGCTGCTTCAGGTGTTTCGGCTGGTGAATAATTATCTGGACCGGGATGGTATCTTTATCTTTGATCTGGATACGGAGTATGCCTACCGAGAGCTGCTCAGGGACCGGACGATTGCAGAAAACCGGGAGGAAGGAAGCTTTATCTGGGAGAATACCTATTATGAGGAGGAGCTTATAAACGAGGTCGATCTTACTCTTTTTATTCCCAGGAAGGATGGTTTATACCAAAAATACGAGGAGACCCATTATCGTAAGGCGTATCCGATTGATACCATAAAGCGTTTGCTGGAGGAAGCAGGCATGGAGTGGGTGGCTGTCTATGATGCATTAACGGAGAAAAAACCGAAGAAGGACAGTGAACGGGTTTATATAATAGCCAGAGAAAAACGTCAGGCGGACAAATTATATATAGAATAGGTTTGAAAGAAAACCACTTTCAAACTACTTATTGAAGCAGTATCACAAGCAAGGCTTGTGATATGCAGGGGTATAAAAATGATAGATAGAATCCTAAAATAAGCATATAGGAAAATAAGTTTTTGTAAATCGTAAATATCGCAAATTGAGTGTGGACTTATATGCCGCTGAAGCGGCAAATGGAGGTTTTATTATGTCAGATTATATGATAAGGGCAACTGCAGCCGATCATCAGATACGTGCCTTTGCAGCAACGACAAAAGAGCTGGTGGAATATGCCAGAAGCATTCATGGGACAAGTCCGGTTGCGACGGCGGCGCTGGGCAGACTGCTGACCGCCGGAGCCATGATGGGCAGTATGATGAAGGGAGACAAGGATATTCTTACCCTTCAGATCAAAGGAGACGGTCCCCTGGGTGGAATTACGGTGACCGCCGATTCCCGGGGAACTGTGAAGGGATATGTGTATCATCCCGAGGTGCTGATACCGGCAAATGATAAGGGAAAGCTGGATGTCGGAGGAGCAATAGGAGCAGGGATATTAAGTGTAATAAAGGACCTGGGCTTGAAGGAACCCTATGTGGGACAGACGCATCTGGTATCAGGAGAGATAGGGGAGGATTTGACCTATTATTTTGCGGCCAGTGAGCAGGTACCTTCGGTGGTCGCCCTCGGTGTTCTTATGAACAAGGACAATACGGTCAGAAGAGCCGGAGGCTTTATTATCCAGTTGATGCCCTTTGCCGATGAGGCTTTGATAGGCCGGCTGGAAGAAAAGGTGAATGGTATTACAAGTGTTACTGCACTTTTGGATCAGGAGATGACTCCGGAAATGATACTGGAGGATATCCTGGGGGAGCTTGGACTTGAGATAAACGACCGTCTGCCGGCAGCCTTTGCCTGCAACTGTACAAAGGAGAGGGTGGAAAAGGCTATTATATCCATTGGCCATAAGGATATCGAGGAAATGATATCGGATGGTAAGCCGATTGAGGTAAACTGTCATTTTTGCAGCAAGCATTATATGTTTTCCATTGAGGAGCTGAAAGATATTCTGGCACGCAGCAAATAGAGAAGTGTTAATATATCACAAAAAGAGGATAAGGTACACCATTGTTGCACAGGATAAGACATTATAAAATGATATGGTTTGATGGGTTATAATGGATATCAAAGAGGGACGGCACTTTTGATGAAGAGTATCAGGGGTACTTGTCAAGCTGGAGTCTAAATAAATAATGAATAGAAGGAGAGAGGGTTATATGAATTACGGTTATTTTGATGAGAAAAACAAAGAGTATGTTATTACCAGACCTGATACACCGGCACCCTGGGCTAACTATCTGGGTTCTCCAGAATATGGTGCGATTATTTCCAATAATGCGGGAGGCTACAGCTTCGTAAAGAGCGGGGCGAGCGGAAGAATTTCACGCTATATCTTTAATCAGGAGGATAAGCCCGGAAGATATGTATATCTTCGGGATGATGAGACAAACGATTACTGGTCGGCTTCCTGGCAGCCGGTTGGAAAGCCTTTGGAGACATATAAAAACCAGTGCCATCATGGTACCGCGTATACAACCATTAAGGCACAGTATACCGGAATTGAGTCCGAGGTACTTTACTATGTGCCTCTGAATAAGACCCATGAGGTTTGGAAGGTAAGTGTTAGGAATGCAGGGGATAAGCCCCGCAGTCTTTCTGCCTTCGGCTTTGTAGAGTTTACAAACGAGGGTAATTATGAAAATGACCAGGTTAATTTACAGTATACCCTGTTCATTACCAAGACCTACTTCAAGGGCAATAAAATCCAGCAGATGATTAATGAGAATCATTATAAAAATGCGGAAGGCTCCAACGGAAGAGAGCGTTTCTTCGGTCTGGCCGGAGCTAAGGTAGAGTCCTATAACGGAGATAAAGCACATTTCATCGGAAGCTATCGAAGCTTTGGCAATCCGATTGCCGTTGAGCAGGGCTATTGTGATAATGTACTGAACTATAACACCAATTGCTGCGGAGCCTTGCAGACAAAGCTGACCCTGCAGCCGGGCGAGAGCAAAGAATTTATTTTTGTGCTCGGTCAAAAGAGTGATAAGGAGTCTAAGGCAATTCTCGATTATTATGAGACGCTGGATGTGGTTAACAAGGAATTGAACGAGTTAAAGAGCTACTGGCATGGAAAGCTGAACAATTTCCAGGTAAACACACCAAGTGAGGCCTTTAATGCAATGCTAAATACCTGGAATGCCTACCAGTGCTTTATTACCTTTATCTGGTCCAGAGCAGCCTCCTTTATCTATGCCGGACTTCGTAACGGCTACGGCTACCGTGATACGGTACAGGATATCCAGGGTATCATTCATCTGGACCCTGCCATGGCAAAGGAGAAGATCGTATTCATGCTGTCCGCACAGGTGGATAACGGCGGCGGACTTCCGCTGGTTAAGTTTAACCACAATGCCGGACATGAGGATACGCCGGACGATGAATCCTATGTAAGCGCAACGGGACATCCTGCCTACCGTGCAGATGATGCGCTCTGGCTGTTTCCGACAGTTTATAAATATATGGCCGAGACCGGCGACAAGAAATTCCTGGATGAGAAAATTCCTTATGCCAATAAGGATCAGGGCGATGTCTACGATCATTTGAAGAGAGCCATTAACTTCTCCATGGAAAGACTTAGCACCCATAAGATGCCGGCCGGACTTCACGCTGACTGGAATGACTGCCTAAGGCTTGGCAAAAAGGGTGAATCCACCTTTGTTGCTTTCCAGCTATACTATGCAATGAACGTGATCCGCGACATCGCGGTTGACAGAAAGGATACCGAATATATCGCTTACCTTGATAAGGTGCAGAAGGAATTAAAGGATACTCTGAATAATAACTGCTGGGAAGATGACCGCTTTATCCGCGGCTTCAAGGAGGATGGTCAGGTAATCGGCTCCAAGAAAGACCCGGAGGCAAGCATGTGGCTCAATCCCCAGTCCTGGGCTGTTATCAGCGGGCTGGCTACGAAGGAGCAGGCAGAGAAGGCTTTGGAGAGTGTTCATAGAGAATTGAATACAGAGTATGGTGTAAGATTAATGGCACCCTCCTATGTAGATCATGCCTTTGAAGGTGCACTTGCCATTCTCTTTAATCCCTCCACCAAGGAAAACGGCGGTATCTTCTCACAGCCCCAGGGTTGGATTATTCTTGCTGAGTCCCTGATGGGACATGGCAACCGTGCCTTTGAATATTTTACTGAATCAAGCCCGGCTTCCCAGAATGATAATGCCGAAATCCGGGTGCTTGAACCCTATGCCCATGGCCAGTTTACAGAGGCGGATGAAAGCCCGTTCTTTGGAAGATCCCACACCCACTGGCTGACGGGAACCGCTTCAACCGTTATGGTTGGCTGTGTAGAGGGTATTCTGGGTATGAGACCTGATCTTAACGGACTTACCGTAGCACCCAGTATTCCGAGTGAATGGAAGGAATTCTCCATCGAGAAGAATTTCCGCGGCAAGAAGCTAAGCATCAAGGTTCAGAATCCGGATGGCGCGGAAAGCGGCTGCAGGGAGTTCTATGTAAATGGTGAGAAGCTTGAAAGAAACTATATTCCGGAGAGTATTCTTAAGGATACGAATGACGTATTGTTAGTAATGTAATTGCATATAGAAAAAGAAACCGGAAGCCTTGCGGGCTGCTTATTCAGCTGCAAGGCTTCCGGTTTTTATAGCCGGCGGTGGATAATTTATGGAAATAAGTGAAACGGATTTGCATTTGCCCTCGTCTGTTTTATATAGGAAACCAATGATAGTTACTGTACTGGTGTACTGTTAGTAATACAGTGCACTAGGGTATGGATATGCAGGCAATTGAAAGGAGGGAACGGTTATGAAACGTCGAATGAGATTATTTATCATATGTATGGTTATAGGTGCACTTTTTAGCGGCTGCGGTACAATAGCCGGTAATTTGGAGGACAATGATAATACGGCAAAGAACGGAGATACCGATATAAACTATAATACCGATACCTATGTTTTTAAGGCAGAGGTTATGGAGGCAGGGGATACCCTACTGGTTGCACCCGATCCGGACAGTCAAGAGTATAAAAGCTCGGACCGGATAGCGGTAAATCTATTAGACTGTATCATTAAGGATGCGGAGGGGAAGGAGATAACCGAGGAGGAGCTGAGGGTTGGAGATATCATAGAGATAACCTATGGCGGGATGATTGCGGAGTCCTATCCGGCCCAGCTGACAGCTACGGCTGTACAGGTCAAGGATCACAATCTGCTGATTGACGGCTATTTTGCCATCATTGACGATATCTGGCAGCAGGATGCCGGTTTAAATTCCGATATTAAGGTAATCGGAGTGGACACCTCGGAATGGACCGGGCTGACGGAAATGGAGAAGGAGATTGTTTTAGCCGGGCTGAAGGAGCGCTATGGCTATGATATTGCCGAAGGAACCTCGGAGGAACTGGCGGAGCAGGGGCTGATTGACAAGGAAAATCTGTATTTTCCCGAGGGAGTGCTTATTGTAATCAGTGATATGAACTATGATAAGGAAAAGAGCAAAATTACTTATGCGATTATGAAATGGAGAAGCGGGGACGGTGCCATTGGTTCGGATAACTGTACGGCACAATACGACGGAACGAAATGGGAAATCAAGTATGAGAACCAATGGATCAGTTGATCCGGTTATTTGCCGGACAACATACTGGAATAAATTTATCTCTTCATAAAAATAATATAAATAATGGTACCATGAAAAAGGAAAGAGGATGCGGTTAATTTCGCATCCTTTTTCCTTTTTTGTAAATCATAAATAAAGTAGCTAAATTACAAATAATATAGCTTCTGTTTATTACAGTTTATGCTATAAACCGATATAATAGGCATGTAATAAAAGTAACAAAAACTTATTAATGGGAGGGTTTCAGATGAACAAAAAGATAGCCAGGTTATTGTCCTTACTATTCCTTAGCACATGTATTGCAGCCTCATTCTATGGCTGCAAGGCGAAAGAGGCATCAGAAGATAGCACGGGAGGCAGCGGTACAAAAGCAACTGTAACGGAAGGGGCTTCGGGTACGGAACAGACAGAGGTGGCAGATGATGGGTTAACGGATGAGGAGATTACATTAACCTTCTGGCATGCCTATGGGGATTCGGAAGAGAAACAGTTAAATGATGTGGTAATTCCCATGTGGGAAAAGCTCCATCCCAATATCAAAATTGAAGCAGTAAGACAAAGCAATGAATACCATGAGACAATCATTACCTCCTTCGGTACAGGCCAGTCACCGGATGTCGCCAGAATCGATGCAACGAATACGGCATCCTATGCGGCGCTGGGAGGTATTGCGGCACTGGATAGCTTTGATGGCTTTGCCGAATTGAAGGATACCTTCCTGGAGGGGCCTTTATCCACTAATATCTATCAGGGAAGCTATTATGGGCTGCCGTTGGATACAAACTGTAAGGCTGCGGTTGTCAATCTGGATGCGATGAAGGAAATCGGTCTTGACGGGGCACCCGCGACTATGGAGGAATTTCTTGAAGCTGCTCAAAAGGCAGACAAACCGCTGCTTAGCGTGTCCGGTCTTGGGGACTGGGATTTCTACCTGTATATCTGGCTGTTCGGAGGTTCAATTACTGATGAGAATTTCACAAAGGCAAGCGGATATATGGACAGTCAGGCAACGATTGATGCCGTGAATAAAATTCTTGAGCTGAATAAGAATGGTGTTCTTGCAATTAAAGAAGTGGACGGCTCTGTGGATGCCTGGGATGGTATCACTTCGGGGGACTACGCTATGTTCTTTGAAGGGCCCTGGTATTTTGGCTCTTACGATGAATCCACACAGACCAGTGTTATTCCTGCCACCATACCTGCTTATAACGGAAAAAGTGCATCTGTAGTCGGAGGTGAGAATATCGTTGTATTTGAAACCTCGGATTATAAGAATGAGGCATATGCATTTGCAAAATTTATGGATTCGGAAGAGGTTCAGCTTGCCATGCTGGAGGTTGGTCAGCTGCCTGTACTTAAGAGCCTGGTTGATAATCCGGCGGTAACAGATAATCCGGTCTGGTCAGTATATATGAAGCAGCTTGAAACTGCCTACTCAAGAATTCCGTCTCCGAATAAGACGGATATTGAAAATACCTGGAAGACTGCAATGACAAATATCTTTATCAATGGAGCGGATGTCAAGACAGAGCTTCAAAGTGCCGCGACAACAATTGACGGTTTACTGGCAGAGTAAGCCGCAAAAGCGGCATCATGGAGGTAAGAATGACAGGAATTGGGAGCAATCATAGGAAAAAGGAATTACGGGGAATATGGAAAGCATTGCCCTTTGTCTTGCCGGGCCTAATATTGGTCAGTGTCTTTGTACTATATCCCATGCTATTTACCATAAGGATATCCTTTTCGGAATATCAGATTGTCAAGCGGGAGATAACCTGGATTGGACTGGACAATTTTGTAAATATATTTACAAAAAGCGGAGGAGAATTCTGGTATGCCTACCGGAATAATATTCTCTATGCACTGGTGACTACTCCCTGCATCATTTTCTTTGGGATGCTGTTTGCCTATCTGATCAACAATCTGCATAAGGGAAGAACAATTTTTAAGGTAGGCTTTTATCTTCCGGTTATTACCTCCTGGGTCATCGTCGGATTGGTATTTCAGTATATGTTCAACAGCACGAACAGAGGTCTGATCAATTATATTCTGGTGGATGTCCTGCACCTGACCGATCAATATATTCCCTGGCTCCTTAGGGAATGGCCGGGAAATATTGCAATCTGGCTGATGGGTATCTGGAAGAATATCGGCTGGGCCATGATCATCTATATGGCAGCCCTGCAGGGGATTTCCAAGGAGCTTTATGAGGCCAGCGCCCTTGACGGTGCGGGAAGCTGGAAGAAATTCACAGGAATTGTTATGCCGCTGCTGCGGCCGACGACCTATTTTATCCTGGTGAATATGATTATCGGTTCCTTCAATGTCTTCCTACAGGTATTGCTGTTAACACACGGCGATCCCAACGGAAGGACCTCATCCCTCCAATATATGATTTATGACAAGGCCTTCAGTCAGTTTAAATTCGGAGAGGCTTCGGCAATCGGTATGATTACGGCGGTAACCATACTTCTTCTGACCGTAATCCTTAACCGTGGTCTTAAGCTGGACAGTGTCGATAAGGAGGAGCTGTAATGAGCGGATATAAAAGCAAGAAAACGGCCGACCGGATCAGTCAGGCCTGTATATGGGGCATATTACTATTTATGCTGGTTATTCTCTCTCTGCCCTATTTGTTTATGATCTCTAACTCCTTTGAGCAGTTCAGCTATTCCCTTCCGTTTCCGCCAAGACTGATACCGAAGGAGTTTAAGCTGGATGCCTACCAATATATATTGCAGCTGGATATTTTTCCGATCTGCTACCGCAACAGTATCGTTATCGCAGTGCTGACCGTGTTCTTTGAGGTGATTATTGCCACGTTGTCCGCCTACGGCTTTGCACGGATTAAATTCACGGGAAGGGAGTTCCTGTTTAAAATATATCTGTTTACCCTGATGGTCCCGGGATTTTTAAATATCATTCCCCAGTTCATCACCCTAAGTAATATCAAGCTTGGGTTTGGAGCCTTCGATAACGGACTTGTCGGCACCAGAACGGGGCTGATACTGATTTACGTGTCAACCGGTATCTGCGGCTATACCTTTTTCCTGCGCAATTTCTTCAAGGGGCTACCGGATGCGCTGTCCGAATCGGTTATCATTGACGGGGGTTCCCATATGACCATCTACCGCCGGATTATGCTTCCTCTATCAAAGCCTGCAATCGGTACTATGGTGATATTTTCCTTGCAGGGTATTTGGGAAGAATTCTTTACAGCTAATGTACTGGTCGGAGCAAATGAAGCAATGATTACTCTGCCGATTCTTCTGCAACGCTTAAACAGCCAGCATGCGACACGGTGGGAATGGGTATTTGCAGCCTCTGTGCTGGTTCAGATACCGGTAATTCTGCTCTTTATCATCTTCCAGAAGAAAGCAGTCATCGGAGGGTTGGCGGAGGGCTCCGTAAAGCAGTAGGAATACATCATAATAAGAGACAGTGGAGGCATAGGGCATGAATAAAATAAAATTCGATTGTTATCCCGATAAGGCACAATATCTTGCAGGAGAAACAGTTCAAATACGCTTTGAAGGTGAGCCGGGGGTTACCGTTGATGCAATTGAGGTATCTGTTTTGGAGCTGGAGAAGGAAATTGTGACAAAAAAGATAGTAGGTGAGGAGCTGTCAGAGGGCGGTATCATCTGCCGTATGAAGCTTTCTCTGCCGGTTGGCAATTATGGAGTGGATGCATATATCCGGTCCGGGGAAAAGGAGAGCAGGCTTCATACAGCCTTTGATATTGTAGCTTCCTGTAGGGACAGCATTCGGTATGGTTTTCTCACGGATTTCAAGAAGGAGGAAGAGGATACTTCCGATATTGCATATGCCGTGAAGCTGCATCTGAATACAGTGCAGTTTTATGACTGGATGTACCGGCATGACAGCTTGCTTCCACCAACGGAAGAATACCAGGAGCCTCTGGGGAGGGATATTTCCCTTCAAACCGTAAGAAATAAAATCGAGGCCTGTAAGAAAGCCGGCATCCGACCCTTTGCCTATGGAGCCGTTTATGCGGCCAGCAAGGAGGCCTATGAGCAAAATCCCGAATGGGCCTTCTATAAGAAAAACGGAGAAGCACTCACCTTCCATGACTGGCTGGTATTCATGGATACCTCCAAGGACTCCCCCTGGTACAGGCACATTATCAAGGAATATGTTCAGGTAATCCGGCAGTTAGGCTTCCAGGGGATTCAGATGGACACCTACGGCTTTCCAAAGCATGCACGAAATAAGAAAGGGGAGAGGATTTCACTGGCACAGACCTTTCCGGATATGATTAACGAGGCCAGAGCGGCTGTACAGCAGGTTGATAAAACAGCCGGAGTGATCTTCAATGCGGTAAATAACTGGCCGGTGGAGTATGTGGCAAAGACAGCCCAGGATGCGGTATATATTGAGATATGGCCGCCCCATGTTACCTACTACCAGATTTATGAGCTGGTACGTGAGGCAAAGTACCTTGGAGCCGGTCAGGTGGTGCTTGCCGCTTATATCGAGGCCTTTCGGGCGGCCCGGACGAAAGAGGGTATTCAGGCGGCGGAAACCTCGTTTTTGCTTACCAATGCCGTAATACAGGCCTCCGGTGCGACCCACATCGTACATGGAGAAAAGAACGGATTGCTGCGGGACAGTTATTTTGTAAATTATGAAAAATTGCGTGAAGAATTTATTCCGATGGTCAGAGCCTATTGTGATTTCACAGTACGGTATGGTAAAATTTTATTTGACCGGACCGCTATGGATATCTCCAGGACCGCGGCGGGGGGAATTAACGAGGATATTCTGTTTTTGCACAGCGGACAGAATGAGATAGCGTTCTCTTCCTTCGGTGAGGGCGGCAAGATTTGGACCATAATCCGTGAGGAAAGCAGCAGGCTTACCATAAATCTGATTAACCTAAGAGACAATGACGGTATCTGGAATCAGCCCAAATACCACAGGCCTGAGCCGGTCAGAGATATTAGGATTGATGTGCTGATGGACGCAGATATTAAGGGAGCTTATTATGCGACACCGGATACCTGCGAGACAGGCCCGGTCTGCCTGGAATATGAAACAATGCAAAGGGAAAACGGACAGCATGTTCTTCTTCACGTTCCGAGACTTGAGCTATGGGATTTAATCTGGATTGAAATATAAGAATAAGGAGTTTTTCTATGCTGTTTTCCTATGATACCGATATCCTGCCTAAGGTTAGAATGATTGGAAAGATTAATTACATAAAGCCCTGGATTCATTTTGCAAGGACAGCGAATGAATTTATTCTTTATGTAATTCGAGAGGGAGAGATGTTTTTGGAGGAGGATGGGATACGTTATCAGCTAAAGAAGGGAGATTTCTTTCTGCTTGAGCCGGAGCTGTTTCATAAGGGTTATAGGGAAGCCTCCTGCAGCTATTATTATGTGCATTTTAAGCACTCCGGGTTAAGGAGGGTCCATCCGAAGGAGGAAGAGCAGGCAATCTGCGATATGCTGGAAAAGAGAAAGATATCCCTGCTAAGCTACAGCCTGGATGAAAAGGACCCGACGGACCCCTACGCCCTGTTTCAGAAGCAGGATAGCATAATCGACTATCAGGATACCAAGGGCATCTTAAATCTTGCGGTTAGTATTTATAACCGCAGGGAGGAGCATTATAAGAGGATGGCCTCGGTTGAGCTTCACCGCTTTCTGATGAATACCGCCCATGCTTTTGTACTGAATCATAGCGCCGTGAAGACCGGCAGCTCGGTTAAAAAATCGGTAGTTAAGGTGGACGGAATTCTGAATTATCTCAACAGCAATTATATGCATAAGATTACCAGCGAGATGCTGGAGGAAAAATTCGAGGTCAATTTTGACTATATTAACAGGGTGTTTACCGAGCGTAACGGCGATACGATTTTTCATTACTTAAATTCCATCCGCATCTCCCATGCCAAGGAGCTGATCAGCACGACAAACCTGAATTTCAGCGAGGTGGCATATCTGACCGGAATTGAGGATGCTTATTATTTTACCAAGATCTTCAAGAAGTATTGCGGCATGACTCCGACCCAGTATTACCAATATTGCAGCAGCGAGGCAAGGGAGGATTTTTAGGAAATCAGCCTGTTACCGAATACCAATAAAACAGAGAGTGCTTCAAAGGTTAATTGTCTGATAAGATAATTATGACTTTTGAAGCACTCTCTTTTATCATACTATGAGCAAAAACAGAAAGGCAATCATTGCATAGTGTCCAAATTGATAGAAGAGAAAGAGCCCGGCGAGAAAAATCAGGTTATACAGAGTGAAGACGGCAAGGTATCTGCCCCTGTTGGCATTTTGTGTCCGGCAGTAGAGTTTATAGGAAATCAGGCTGGCGAGGGAGGCAACCAGAGTACCGAGGCCTCCAATATCGGTTCCAAGCAGAAGGGCTTTATAATTGTCGGTAAAGGCTGATAAAAGGACAGCGGCAGGGACATTGCTGATTACCTGGCTGGACAGAATGGCAGCAGGCAGTTCCTTTTTTACCAGCAGTTCGGCAAGAAAATCCTTAATTATGCTGATGTTACCGATATTGCCCACGAAGACGAAGAAGCAGACAAAGGTCAGTAACAGGGCATAGTCAATTCTCTTTAAAATAGGTTGATCAAAGATAAGGATGGTCAATAATACAGCGGCAAACATGATACGGTAGTCAAGCAGACGAAGGACACAGGCAAGACAGACACCAAAAAGCACGCCGTAAACCGGCAGCAGGCGGGAGCCTCTTCGAAAGCTTTCTTTGCTGCTTGGGGGCTGAAAGTCCAGCTTTTCCTTCTTTGTTACGAAAATTATGATACAGAGCAGCAAAAAAGAAACCGCAGTGTAAGGCAGGGTGATTTTAAAGAATTCAAGAATCGGAATATCAAACCGAGTATAAAGATAGAGGTTTTGCGGATTTCCGATGGGTGTCAGCATACTGCCAAGGTTAGCGGCTATGGTCTGAAGCACAATAACCCGGATGGTGTATTTCGTTAATCCGGTCATGTTCAGCATAAGTACGGCAAAGGGGACAAAGGTGATTAAGGCCACATCGTTGGTGATAAGCATTGAGGTGGCAAAGCAGAGCATAACCAGGATGAAGGTAAGGGACCTTAGAGTCTTTACCCATTTTAATAACCCTTCGGATAACAGCAGGAATACGCCGGTTTTCTGAAAGCCCGATACTACTGCCATAAGACAGAACAGAAGACCGAGAACACGAAAATCAAGATAGGAAACATAGTCCGGTGAAGGAGGTACAAAAAACATCGTTATAGCTGCCGCAGCTGCGGCGATGCACAATACGGCCTCCGCTTGAAAGATATATTTCAGTTTTATCAATAGGTTTCTCATAATTAGCTTTCTGTCCTTTGCGCTGGAATTACGATAGAATTGTACAGCAATACGAAAAGAAAAGCAATGCCTGCCATCTGTGTTTTCAGGAAATAAAATTCGGGGTAACAGGAAGACTTAAATGAGATTAAAAATCATTTATAATTACAATTAATAAGTGGCATAAACAGGCTTAATTAATGGACTTTGCGGGTATTTTGGGCACTTAATAATATCATAGAAAAGCCTCCCTTTTAGCTTTTAATTTGTGCATATAGACAAATTTATGGATTTGTCTGCTAAAACGACAAAATCCTGTTGCGAATTTACAGCGAATCATTATAATATGTAAGAGTAACGGAAAGCTTCAAGTATTATATGAAAAAATATAGTAAAGGACAGGTGGCAGTTGCAATGGAAAAATTAGACATGCTCTACGAGGGTAAAGCGAAGAAGGTTTACAAAACTGATGTGGAAGATGTATTAATCGTAGATTATAAAGATGATGCGACAGCGTTCAACGGTTTAAAAAAAGGTACTATCGTTGGTAAGGGTGTTATCAATAACAGAATGTCAAACCATGTGTTCCGTCTGTTAGAGAAGGAAGGCGTTCCGACCCATTACATTGAAGAGTTAAGCGACCGTGAGACGGCTGTAAAGAAAGTATCCATCGTTCCTCTTGAGGTTATTATAAGAAATGTTTCCGCAGGAAGCTTCGCTAAGAAACTGGGCATGGAAGAAGGCATTAGATTTATTGCACCCACCCTGGAATTTTCCTATAAGGATGATGCTTTGGGCGATCCGATGATTAATGATTATTATGCAATTGCAATCGGTGTGGCTACAAGAGAAGAGATAGACCTGATTTCCAAATATGCTTTTAAGGTAAATGAGGTACTTTGCAAGTATTTTGTAAGCATCGGAATAGAATTGATCGATTTTAAGATTGAGTTCGGAAGATACAAGGGAGAGATTATCCTGGCAGATGAAATATCACCGGATACCTGTAGATTATGGGATATCAATACCCATGAGAAATTAGATAAGGACCGTTTCCGCAGAGACCTTGGCAATGTTGAGGATGCATACCAGGAAGTGTTCAAACGGTTAGGAATAAATTAAGATAAAATGATAGTTGGGGGCTGTTCAGAGAGTGACTTTGGGGCAGCCTCTTATTAACTGAATGGAAGCTGATTCATGAAATTAATTCCCGGGGAATTGATTTTGTCATTTTGATTGAGAGGATGGATAAGTACTCATGCTTATAGAAAATAATGACTATAATACGGATGAATTACATGAGGAATGCGGTGTATTCGGAGTGTATGATCTGGATGGAAATGATGTCGTATCCACTATTTATTACGGTCTGTTTGCGCTTCAGCACAGAGGACAGGAAAGCTGTGGTATTGCGGTAAGTGATACAAAGGGCCCGAAGGGAACTGTGAAGGCCTGGAAGGGTATGGGACTGGTAAGTGAGGTATTTACTCCAGAGCATCTGGATACTCTGAAGGGGAACATCGGAATCGGACATGTCCGTTATTCCACTGCCGGAGGAAGCAATATTAATAATACGCAGCCCCTGGTATTAAATTATATCAAGGGTACTCTGGCGCTGGCGCATAACGGTAATCTGGTCAATACACCGGAGCTTCGCAGGGAGCTTGAATATACCGGTGCGATTTTTCAGACCACAATCGATACGGAGGTTATTGCCTATCATATTGCAAGGGAACGTCTGAACTCTGCCACCGTAGAAGAAGCAGTGGGCAGAGCGATGAAAAAGCTTAGCGGGGCCTATTCCCTGGTTATTATGAGCCCGAGAAAATTAATCGGTGCAAGGGACCCCTTCGGTTTTCATCCATTGGTTATCGGTAAACGTGATAATGCCTATATTTTGGCCTCGGAGACAGCGGCACTCAATGCCGCGGATGCGGAATTTGTCCGTGATGTAGTTCCCGGTGAGGTTGTTATGATAGACGAGGAAGGAATTCATTCCGATACCTCCCAATGCAGTCCTAAAATTGCAAAGTGTATCTTTGAATATATCTATTTTTCCAGACCGGACACTACCTTTGACGGCATCAGCGTCTATAATTCAAGAATAATGGCAGGGAAAATACTGGCGAAATCCTATCCGGTGGAAGCGGATGTGGTAGTCGGCGTACCGGATTCCGGGAACGCCGCGGCACTTGGGTATGCGCTTGGGTCTGGAATTCCCTTTGGAATGGCCTTCGTCAAGAACAGCTATGTCGGCAGAACCTTCATTAAGCCGAAGCAGTCCATGCGAACCTCCAGTGTCCGTATCAAGCTGAATGTCCTCACAGAGGTGGTGCAGGGCAAGAGGGTCGTGATGATTGATGATTCCATCGTGCGCGGAACCACCAGCGGAAAGATTGTCAAAATGCTGAAGAAGGCAGGGGCAACTGAGGTTCATGTAAGAATCAGCTCACCGCCGTTTCTGCATCCCTGCTATTTTGGAACCGATATACCGACGGGCGACCAGCTGATTGCTTACAATAATACGGTGGAGCAGATCAGGGATATGATCGGCGCGGACTCTCTGGGATATCTTTCTGTGGACAGTCTAAGTGAAATGATCGGCGGAGATACGGGCTACTGTGATGCCTGTTTTACCGGTAATTATCCGATTGCACCTCCGATTGAGGACATCAGAGGAGAGTATGATCTGTAAAACAGAGGTATCATTGAGAACAGAGCATTGTAAAACTTATCAGAAGTGATTTTCTAAAGATTTATCCGCGGCAAACTTAAATCAGAAAGGGGCAGGAAGGATGAGCAATGATAAATATACAAGTCCTTTATCCGAGCGCTATGCCGGTAAGGAAATGCAATATATTTTCTCTCCGGACATGAAATTCAAGACTTGGAGAAAATTGTGGATCGCCTTGGCGGAAGCAGAGCGGGAGCTTGGACTTAATATAACGCAGGAGCAGATTGAAGAGCTGAAGGCACATCAGGAGGATATTAATTATGAGGTGGCAAGGGAAAGAGAAGCCTTGGTACGCCATGACGTAATGTCCCATGTATATGCCTATGGAGAGCAATGTCCGGGGGCAAAGGGTATCATTCATCTGGGGGCTACCTCCTGTTATGTCGGGGATAACACCGATATTATTATTATGACAGAGGCGCTGAAGCTGGTGAAGAAAAAGCTGGTGAATGTTATGGCGGAGCTGTCCAAATTCGCCATGGAATATCGTGCGCTTCCTACGCTTGCCTTTACCCATTTCCAGCCGGCACAGCCGACCACCGTTGGTAAGAGGGCGGCTCTGTGGCTGATGGAATTAAAGCTGGATTATGATGATATGTGCTACCTGATTGACGGTATGCAGCTGTTGGGCTCTAAGGGAACCACCGGAACACAGGCAAGCTTCCTGGAATTATTCGATGGTGACCATGACAGGATTAAGAAGCTGGATCAGCTCATTGCTAATAAGATGGGCTTTGCAGGCTGCTATCCGGTATCGGGGCAGACCTATTCCAGAAAGATAGATTTAAGAATTTTGAATGTACTGGCAGGTATTGCGGCAAGTGCACATAAGTTCTCCAATGACATTCGTCTGCTCCAGCATTTAAAGGAGATTGAGGAGCCCTTTGAGAAAAACCAGATCGGTTCTTCTGCGATGGCCTACAAGAGAAATCCGATGAGAAGTGAGCGAATCGCCTCCCTGGCCAATTATGTTATGGTGGATGCCCTCAACCCGGCGATTACGACAGCAACCCAGTGGTTTGAAAGAACTCTGGATGATTCCGCCAATAAGAGAATCAGTGTTCCCGAAGCCTTCCTTGCGGTGGACGGTATTCTGGATTTATATATGAATGTTGTGGACGGCCTCGTAGTATATCCGAAAGTTATCGAGAGGCGTCTGATGCAGGAGCTCCCCTTTATGGCTACTGAAAATATCATGATGGATGCCGTAAAGGCCGGCGGTGACAGACAGGAGCTTCATGAGAAAATCCGTACCCTTTCCATGGAAGCGGGCAAAAATGTGAAGGAGAAGGGGCTGGAGAATAATCTTCTTGAGCTGATTGCGGCAGACACTGCCTTCAATATGACGCTGGAAGAATTAAAGAGTACGATGGACCCTGCAAAATATACCGGCCGCGCCAAGGAGCAGACCGAGGAATTTATCCGGGAGGTTATCCAGCCAATTCTGGATGAGAACCAGGAGCTGCTGGGCTTGAAGGCAGATATTAAGGTTTGATGAAGCAGGATTTATTAGGTTTATGGTTATAAAAAGTGATCGAAAGAGGAAGGAACGGCTAGCCGTTCCTTCCTCTTTTGGCTTTTATTAAAGTTGTTTATTACAATGCCTCTATGAAGATAATTTGAGATTTATCCATGACTGTGCATAATCTGCCACCTGAGAGACACTTTTTCCGGTAATGTCATAGGTATCTATCCTATGACCTGCTATCATCCCATTGTTGATAAACCATTGATTATAGTCTGCAGAACTCTGTATCCAGTTTTCGTCCGTTATTTTTCTGCCCTCCCGCATCCTTTTTTCCAAGGCATCTTTATCACATACCAGTGCCAGATAATATATTTCAGTAAAAAAACGCCGGTTATAAGTGGTTTCAAAATGCTCCAAAGCGCCTGCAAGCGTCCATAATAAGGGCCTCCCGCCCTGCATGATATTCTTGGACAGAGACATAACCTGCTCAATCCAGTTATGATAATCCTCTTCGCTGCTATGCGGCAGAAGATTATATAAAAAGTCTGCATCCATTACAAGAAAGCGGGTATCCCTTGAAAGCAGCTCCTGTGCGGTTGTGGTTTTACCAACCCCGCTGCAGCCAGTTAAGATAAAGAGGGGCAGGGCTTTAAAATTCCAGTGATGTCCGCATTCCGGACAGGCTATCTGTTTTTTGTCCACGGATATTTCTTTATCCCATTTGTAATTCCCGCATTTCGGACAGATATCTATCATAGGCAGCTCCGTTTCTATGTTTTTGTTGTGTTATGATACCACTAAAAGCTCAGCTCCTTTGGGAAGGCCTCCTTTCGCAGGACACTCCACATTTTATCGATATAGGAGAGGGTATAATAATTTTCGTAATAATGGTAGTAATATGCCCCTTTCCGGGTCATCTCAAAAATCCCCTTTTCGTCTTCCGTAATAAATCTCAATCGTTTGGCAATCCATAATTCAAAGCCATATTGATTTTTCAATGAGCTGCCAAAGAATTTTTCAAAATCTCTAGAGCTGATTTTAGTCGTATAAGCAGTCCAGAAGAGATAATAAATCATTCGCTGCCGTTTAGTAAAATGTATGGTAAGGGAGGAAGCCAAACTACCGCTGTTAATCAGCTTTATGTATTCGGGAATGGAAAAGGTGTTTATTTTAAAGCTGTCTTTCAGTAAAGTTGTAGCTGAGCACCCGAAGCCCAGAAAATTATCCCTGGTCATGGAGGAATATTTTCTTCCCCCGTCTAAAGAAAACGTCCAGATGGAGTCCCTGTAACAGCCCCTGCTTTCACAATAAGCCGTAATATCGTCAAGCATTTTCCGTTTTACCGAATTCTTTATTTTCTTAATACCATGCTCCGCAAAGGAGAAATCGATAAAAGGGTAGATCGCAATATGATTTGCTCCATTTTGAAAGGCGGTGTCGATATCACGTTTGATGAGCTCGAAGGTCTGGCCTGGCAGTGCGAAAATAAAATCCATTGAAACTGTTTCAAAGGGTATCTCTTTCAGTGCATGGAACATATCATCAAAATTATTGTTATCTCTGCCAAGCAGTCCTAGAAATTCCTCTTGAAACGATTGAATTCCGATACTTATTTTTGTAATCCCAATTTTCTTTAGCTGCTTTAATAAAGGGATGGTTATATCCTGGGGGTGCAGCTCTACACCAATCCCCTGGGTGATATGAAAATGTGCTTGCACCGCATGAAGAATCTCTTCCAGCCGGTCCGCGGCCAGAGCAGGTGAGCCTCCGCCAAAATAAAGACTGGTTACTTCCTTCCCGTCCGGGATTTTTCCACCGATATAATGAATTTCCTTAATCAGAGCATTGACATATTCATCACATAGCCTTGCGTCATAGGGAACCTTGCAATAGGGACAGAAGCTGCAAAGTGTCCGGCAGAAGGGTATATGAATATATAAGCCCAAATTATCTGCTTTTACATAATGAAGCTCATTATCGTTCCGATTTGTGAACAGAAACGGTTTTGTTGACCTGGTAAGCCACATTCTTGTCATTGTTGTAATAGGTTTCATAAAGTCTCCTTGCAATATCACAGATGGTCAGGGAAAAAGCGGTTCCCTTTTAAATATATTTTAAGTAGGTTGTAAGCATTTCATAGATTACAGGCAGTTTGCCGCCGAAAACCAATGCGTATTCCGCAGCGAAAAAATATCCGCATTTTTCACATAGGCCCGGCACCTCAATGCATCTTCCGCAGGTGGATATTTTCCCGTTTTCAATGACAAGGCATTGATGACAGGGCGTTGGAAAGCTGTTATGTATTATATAGGGAAAAGCACTTTTAAGATTGAATACAGGAATGCCCTTTTTCATCATACGCTCAATTGTACGGCAGCATCGTTCCTTTTGTGAGACAGATAATGCAAGGGCTTTCGTATCCTCATAGGGGGTATGGAAGTTAAAAGATACGGCCCGGATGTTTTTATGGGTTTTGGCAACCTTTCCCACGCTTCCTATTGTATCCTTATTAATTTGATTAATTGCCATGTACAGACAGATATTATCTGCGGTGGCTTCGTTAATATTTTGCATAATCGTATCATAGGTATTGCCCCGGATAATATTATGCTTCTCCCGGTCCCCGTCAAGACTGAGCAAAATCAAATCCGCTTCCGGCAGATCAAGCGGGAAGGTTCCATTAGTAACAACATTAACAATCAAAAAGCCGATTTTCTTTGCCTCCCTTACGAGGTCCCGGATGGTTTTATTCCCATCCCTCCATAAGAAGGTTTCACCACCGCAAAAGAATAGAATACGTACTCCCTTTTCATATAACAGCTGCATCTCGGATTTGATTTGCGCGTAGGGATATAGCTTTGAGGTAATATTATTTACAGAACAATGCTTACAGGACAGGTTGCATTGATCGGTAATTATTATTGTTCCAAGGATCGGATTTTTGTATTTGAATATAATTGTGCTTAGGCCAAATAGAGAAAATTGGATAAAGTGTGTGATTTTCATAGGTACTCCTGCAAGAAAATATCTTCTGCTGTTTTGTGAGACGGCTTTGCCTGATGTCTTTTACTCTGTAGTTAATTATATAATCACTTTACAATAATAGCTACCATAATTTACGGATAAAAGACAGCAATTGCCGTCTTTTATCCTGGTTGCTGAGGTTTATTCGACCTTGCAGCCGATATGCTCGAGGGTCTGGCGGATTTGGGTTTCAGCAGCCGTCCCGTTATAATTGACTTCCTGTTTTATTATGCTTGTATTTTCCATTATTTCAGATACAATTAAAATAAATGGGAAGGACTTACCGGGAAAATATTTTAAGACAGAGGCGAAATAGATGGACAAGATATTGATTATTGAAGATAACAGGGATGTGAACATGCTTTTAACGGAGGCCCTGATGAAAGAAGGCTACCAGGTGGAGGCAGCATATGACGGTCTGGCCGGTGCCAGGGCGCTGAAGGCCGGAACCTATGACCTGGTCCTTTTGGATATTATGCTTCCCTATATCAGCGGAGATGAGCTGCTTAAGGAGCTGCGGGGCTACAGTGAGCTTCCGGTCATTATCCTGTCAGCAAAGGATATGATCTCAACAAAGATTGACCTGCTTAAGCTGGGAGCGGATGATTATATTACAAAGCCCTTTGATTTGGGAGAGGTTGCGGCAAGAGTTGCAACACAGCTTCGCAGGGTACACAGGCTTAAGAAGGCAGCGGCTGTGATTACCTATAAGGATATGGTGCTTAACAGTGAGACGAAGCAGATAACAGTTAACGGTGAATTGCTTGAGCTTACACCAAAGGAATACCATATTCTTGAGCTTTTGCTGGAAAATCAGGGGAAGGTATTTTCCAAGGCAAATATCTATGAGACGGTTTGGCGGGAAGAGTATCTTGGAGATGATAATGCGGTAAAAACCCATATGAGCAATCTGAGGAGCAAGCTGAAGAAGGCCAGCCCTTCGGAGGAATATATCGAGACAGCCTGGGGACTTGGCTACCGGCTGCTCAAAATATAAGATAAGCATTCCAGATTATCATAATCTTTACCTTTTACGTTTGTTTTCTTAACCATATCTAAACCTTTGGAAAATACACTCTAGGTAAGGAAGCAAGGAAATTCGGAAATGTCCGTAATGCTTCCAATCTGCTTTGGCATTAGGCTGCTTTACGGCAGCAGGGAGGTAATTATGGAATATGTATTGAAAACCAATCACGTAACAAAAAGCTATCACGGCTTTATGGCCCTTGACCATGTGTCCATTACGCTGCAGGCCGGTAAAATCTATGGATTAATTGGACAAAATGGTGCGGGTAAGACAACGCTGATGCGCATTATTGCAGGGCTAAGCTTTCCCACCTCGGGAGAACTTGAGCTGTTCGGCCACAGAGGTGACCGGGAGTTGCAAACCGAGCTGAAACGAATCGGCGGTCTGATTGAGTATCCCGGTCTGAATGGCAATATGACCGCCAGGGAAAATCTAAAGCTGCACAGAATAATTCGCGGAATTCCTGACGCAGCCCTGGAGGAAGAGCTGCTGGGGCTTGTCGGACTTTCGGATACCGGAAGGAAGAAGGCCAGGGATTTTTCCCTTGGAATGAAGCAGCGCCTGGGGATTGCGATTGCACTCCTGGGAAGCCCCGAATTATTAATACTTGATGAGCCGGTGAACGGATTAGACCCCCTTGGTGTAGTGGAAATCCGTAATCTTCTGATTAAAATGCGTGAAGAGCGTCATATGACAATTCTGATTTCAAGCCACAACCTGCCGGAGCTTTATCAGACAGCAACGGATTATATCATAATTGATAAGGGAAGAATTATGAAAACACTGACCCTGGAGGAGCTGGAGGAATGCTGCAGGCATCATCTTCTGATCAAATGCGGTAATCCGGAGGAGCTGCCCTTCGTACTGGAAACGAAGCTTCACACCGCCAATTATAAGGTGATGCCGGATAAAAGCCTAAAGCTGTATGATTATCTGGAGGAGCCGGAGCTTGTAATCAGAACCCTGTTTGAAAATGGAATATACCCTACTAATTTCTCTGCGCAGGGAGATACCCTTGAGAATTATTTTATCTCGGTGATCGGAGGTGACAGAAATGCTTAATCTGGTTCGCAGTGAGATTTATAAGCTTAAGAAATCCCTAAGCCTGAAAATATGCTTCTTATTATCCTGTATTTGTGCCGCAGCCCTTGCCTATATCTCCCATGGTATAGCTGTGGGCAGCATAAGTACCGATATCAGCGGGAGTGCTTCCGGCTTGACAGAGATTGTGATTGTCTCCTTGCTGGGCTCCTTAATGACCGGGGTATTGGTATGCAGTGACTTTGAGAATAAGACAATTCATGATTCTATAGTTTGCGGCAGTGGCAGGCTGGCAATCGTACTTAGTAAAACACTGATATATATCTTTGTGATATTCCTTTTGCTGCTTCCCTATATGGCGGCAAGCCTGATTGCCTTATGCAGCGGAGCAGAATTTACGTCGCAGTTTGTTTTCTCTGTATTTATACAGCTTTTGTCTGATGGGGCAGGACAAAACATAACCCCTGGAATGCTTGGGAAGATGATGGTCATTTTTTTGATAACCATTCTTGTGGATGCGGCCAGGTTAAGTATTTGTATTCCGCTGGCATTTAAGATAAGAAAGCCGGTAGCTATCCTGGTCATAGGCTTTGTCTTTAATGCGGTGATTGATTTAATCGTTGGTTTACTGGGGAAGGTTTCTTTCCTGAAGGACATAATATCCTTCACTCCTTTTTCAAGGGATTTTCTTTTGTTAACCTTGGATACCCCTTCCGGTACCCTGGTTAAGGCGGCAATATGTGCTGTTGTATTTCTTGGTATGATGGTGGCAGTGACCTATGCAGCCTTTAGGAGAGCGGATATCAAGTAATCAGGGTATGCCTGTATGGAGGTTATGATGGGCTATGTTATTGGATTATTGGTTGCTTTGCTGCTGTTGCTTGTGAGTTATATTGTATATATCCAGGCACAAATCCGGTCAATCAGCAGGCAGCTAAGAAAAAGGCTGACGGAGAATACCAGACAGCCGGTCAGTTTGGAGCTGATAAATTCTGATTTAAATCAGCTGGCGCACAACATCAATGAATGCCTGAAAGCGGAGGAAGCCCTCCGCTTATCCGGCGTTCGGGATGAAAAAAAGTTCAGGGAATTAATTGCAGACCTCTCCCATGATTTAAGAACGCCCCTTACGGCAATCAAGGGATACCAGCAGTTGTTGGAGAAGGAGGAGCTGACAGCCGGTCAGCGAAGCAAGTTGCAGATTGCACAAAAGCATACGGAGGAGTTGGGGCAGTTAATAGAACGTTTCTTTGAATATTCTTATCTGATTAATACGGAACCGGAGCTTAATACGGAGAGAGTTAATCTGTCAAAGCTCGTTATGGAGGGGCTGATTTCCTTTATAACCGTCCTGGAAGAGCATAAGCTTGCAGTACATTTTGATGAAGCCGCGCCGCCGGTCTATATTATGGCCGACAGGAAGCTGGTGACCCGTGTCATACAAAATCTGATTCGCAATTGCATCCAGCATTCCTCCGGTGATATCACGGTACAGCTTTTTGTTCGCGATCAGGCCATATTGTCCTTTCAGAATCCGGTAAAGGAGCCGGGGGAACTGAATACCGATCGCCTCTTCGACCGGTTTTATACCGGAGACAAGGCCAGAAGTCATTCCGGAGGATTGGGGCTTGCCATTGTTAAGCTGTTGACAAATCAAATGGGCGGCAGTGTCGGTGCGGCAATTGAAGGGGAGCTTCTGGATATAAGAGTTACCTTCCCACTATTAGGCTGAACTGTTAGTGTTAATTGTTATTGTTCACAAAGCTGCTGCTTTTTGCAGGGAGTGAACAGTAATGTGTTAATTCATATATACCGCAAGTTTCTAAGAATTGTATAGAATTAAATCACCGGTCATAGTATACTATGGTTAATGGTAACCAGGAAGCAGCGATACCGATTAATACAAGGGGATTAGTATGCACGTTGATTTGGAATACTATAAAATATTTTACTATGTGGCAAAGGCCGGGAGCTTTACCCAGGCAGGAGAAGAGCTTTGTATCTCACAGCCGGCGGTCAGTCAGGCGATTAAGCTGTTAGAGTCGTGTCTGGGAAGCAAGCTATTCATCCGCATACCGAAGGGGGTCAGACTGACACCTGAGGGTGAGGTTTTGTTCAGCTATGTCCAGCGGGGCTATGAATATATTCTGACCGGTGAAGAGAAATTCCAGAAGATGCTTGATCTTGAGAATGGGGAGATACGCATTGGAGCCAGTGATATGACACTTCAGTTCTATCTACTTCCTTACCTGGAGCAGTTTCATGAGAAATATCCGAAAATCAAGGTAACGGTAACGAATGCTCCGACGCCGGATACACTGGAGTATCTGTATGAGGGAAAGATTGATTTCGGAATTGTCAGCGAGCCCTTTGAGGCGAAGCCGGAGACCCGGATAAAGCAGGTAAATGAAATACAGGATACCTTCGTAGCAGGTATGGGATTTTCCCATCTTAAGGGCAAGGTCTTATCCTATAAGGCTCTGGAGGAGCTGCCGATTATCTGTCTGGAGCATAATACCAGCTCCCGAAAGTATATTGATGAGTTTTTAGTGAACAATGAGGTGGTGCTTAAGCCCGAATTCGAGCTTGCGATGAGTGATATTATCGTGAAATTTGCTCTGCGCAATCTTGGAATCGGATGTGTTGTAAGAGATTTTGCAAAGGATGCAATTGCCACAGGGGAATTGTTTGAGCTTAAATTTGTAAAGGAGATACCAAAGAGACATTTTTGCATCATAACGGGAAGCTTAAATCCCATTTCCACAGCGGCCGAGAAGCTGCTGGATATGATGGAAGAGTAGAAGAGCAAGGAGAATAAAAATGCCGGAAATCAAGATTAAATACTTTACACAGGAAATAGAAAAATTGCAGTATATTGAGAATAAATCCGATTGGATTGATCTTCGGGCGGCGCAGACAGTTGAGATGAAGGCCGGAGAATTTAAGCTGATACCTCTGGGGGTGGCTATGGAGCTGCCTGCCGGATATGAGGCGCATATCGTTCCAAGAAGCAGTACCTTTAAAAATTTTGGCATTCTTCAAACCAACTCGATGGGAGTTGTGGATGAAACCTATTGCGGAGATAATGATCAGTGGTTTTTTCCTGCGCTGGCTATGAGAGATACGGTAATTCATATCAATGACCGGATTTGCCAGTTTCGTATTATGGAGCATCAGCCGAGGCTCACTCTGACGGAGGTCACCAGGCTGGATAACGCGGATCGGGGCGGACACGGCAGCACAGGAAAGCAATAAGCCGGGAAGAACGGTATTGGAGGGACAAGATGGCGGGGGTTATTACTCATATGGCAGTAGCAAGGGAAATCAGCAAATGTCTGCCGGAGGGTGTTATCGGAGATTTAGGACTGTTTTATCTGGGAAATCTTGCTCCGGATGCGATTCATGCCAGAGAGGACTATAAAAGGGAATATAAGAAGCATACGCATTTTCGTGACGGAATTAGAGACGAGGATTTCGCAAAAGAAGAAAATATTGCTTTATTTTACAGCCGGGTTTCTGATTTTATCAGAAAATCCAGAGAGCAAAAGGACGGACTGCTGGATTTATACAGGGGCTATGTGTCCCATGTATTGACGGATGAACTATTCATCCTGACCATACGCGAAAAGTTTTGCCGGAGTATGGAAAAGCTCGGGATTGTCCAAAGAGATCCGCGTTTTTTTGAATATATTGTTACCGATATGACCAGAAATGATTTTTTGCTGGTGAGGGATTATGAAGGCAGTGATGAAATTCGAAAGTATATGGAACAGGTCAGAATTTATCCGGTTGAAGGATATTTAAGTGCGCAGGAGATGCTGACCTGCAGGAACTGGCTGGTAAAACAGCATTACTATGAGGAGCGGGAGCTATTAGAACCCATCTATATCAGCTATGAGGAAACGCTGCAATTCATTCGGATGGCAGCAGAGGATATTGTAAAACGTCTGTCGGAGGACAAAATTTTTCCCCGAATGTTTTGAACGGTGATTTTACCGCGGTTTGATAGTTGTTACTTGACTTTGAGTAGACTCGAAGGGGTATAGTAAGATAGGTAATAGGTTATTATTAACGATAGAGCAGTAAAGATTAGGAGGTTTCCGATGAAGAAAATAGAGTTGGGAAAAAGCGGTCTGGAGGTTCCGAATATTGCAATCGGCTGCATGAGGATTAACGGTATTGAGAGAAAGAAAGCAGAAAGCTTTGTTAATAGGGCTCTTGAGCTTGGAGCGAATTTCTTTGATCATGCGGATATCTACGGAGCCGGACAATGTGAAGAGATATTTGCGGAGGTGCTTCCGATGAAGCCGTCACTCCGTGAGAAAATAATCCTGCAATCAAAATGCGGAATCAGGCCGGGAGTTATGTTTGATTTTTCCAAGGAGCATATTTTAAACTCCGTGGATGGCATTTTAAAACGGTTGAAAACAGATTATCTGGATGTCCTGCTGCTTCACAGGCCCGATGCGCTGGTAGAACCGGAGGAGGTTGCAGAGGCCTTTGATCAGCTGGAGGAGGCCGGTAAGGTAAGGCATTTTGGCGTATCCAATCAAAAACCGATGCAAATACAGTTGTTGCAGAAGTATGTAAAACAGCCGATTGTGGCAAATCAGCTGCAGCTCGGTGCTGCCTATACGAATATGATCAGTAATGGATTTGAGGTGAATATGCTTACCGATAAGGCTGTGGACAGGGACGGAAGTGTTCTGGATTTTTGCAGGCTTCAGGATATTACAATTCAGCCCTGGTCTCCGTATCAGTATGGATTTTTTGAAGGAGTATTTCTGGATAACGAGAAATTCCCGAAGCTGAATGAGACCATCAACCGGATTGCCTCTAAATATGAGGCCAGCAATACTGCCATAGCTATGGCCTGGCTGTTAAGACATCCTGCCAAGCTGCAGCCGGTTACGGGAACCATGAATGAGAAGCGTTTAGAGGAGATCTGTGCTGTTTCCGAATTATATCTGACCAGGGAAGAATGGTATGAGATATATGTTTCGGCAGGCAATATATTGCCATAGTATCAGCTCCCGGACATTTGCCCTGGATTTTGGCAGGAGCAAGGATGGTATAAGATAAGAATAAAAGCTTGCAGGCGTAGCATAAAAGCAGCCTGCAGGCTTTTTTGATTATAACTTGTGTTTTCTTTGACATGCTTGCTGACTTGATTAAATTGAGATACAATGAGATAAATTTATTTTAAATAGCTTGTTAGGTTTTCTGAAAAATGTTGTCTATATAGATGAAGGATTTAAACAAGTGAGGGGGAGATAACGTGTTAGACGAAGGAATTGTTGATCTCTATTGGCAGCGAAATGAGCAGGCAATTAAAGAGTCAAATACCAAATACGGTTCTTATTGCTTTTCTGTTGCCAACCATATTCTCTCCAGTCGTGAGGATTCGGAGGAGTGCGTAAATGATACTTGGCTTAACGCATGGAAAGCAATACCCCCACAGCGCCCTAATAAATTGTCCGCCTTTTTTGCAAAAATCACAAGAAACCTTTCCATTAATAGATACAAGTCCAAAATGACGGAAAAGCGCGGCAAAAATGAGGTTGCGATTGCATTAGAGGAGTTGGAGGAATGTATTGCATCATCTTCCAATGTTGAGGCTGTACTTTTACAGAATGAGTTGAACGACAGTATCAGCCAATTTTTATATACGCTTTCAAAACGTGACTGTAATATCTTTATTCGCCGCTATTTCTATGTGCAGTCCATTGAAGAAATTGCCGCACTTTATCGATTGAATGAAAGCAACGTATTGGTGAACTTATCCCGTACACGGAAAAAATTACGGAGCCATCTCCAGAAAGAGGGGTATTTAGTATGAATACTATGGAACTTTTCGAGGCTGTCGGAGGCATTGAAAGCAGCCTTATTGAGCGTTGTGAAAGCGAAAACATCCATAGCAGGAGGCCAGCGTGGATTCGCTGGAGCGCTATGGCGGCATGTTTTTGCGGAGTGATTTTGTACGCTGTCATCCTGCCGCTAAACAATCATACGGTAAATCCTCCGATTGGACCCGGGGTTGACCTCGAAGCTGACCCCGGAAAAGATACTCCTCCCGTGACTCTCGAAAGCCCAATCACTCTGAACGAACTGAAAGAAGAACCCTCTTTGGCAACTGCGATGTTCAGCCTAAACACGGACGATCTTATTTCCCTGACTGACATCGAGTTTCTTGACTACTATGGAGCCGTATTGAATATAGAAAAAGCTGTTCCGGGATTCAAGCTGCAGCCGCAGAATCCAAGCTCGTCTAACGGTATTTTCAAAAATGAAGTCCGCGGAACTTATTACGACAGCCATACCTTTACCTTCCTTTCAAAGGACGGCCAGCAGCGGTTCGATATTTTGCTTGACAAAGTAAACCATTACCCAATGTTCAATTTCGGGATGGATGCGCGCGGACAGACAATGGTGCAGTCAGAAATTAACGGAGTAGGGGTGACCATATTCAGCTATATAAATGGCGAAGGGAAGCAATGTTATCACGCTGAGTTGCGCGGCAAGGAAACTTCGTATAGCGTCACGTCTTATGACGTATCACAGGAAAATTACGCGGCAGCCCTTGCGTCTGTGATCACAGACAATTTTGTTTCGGACGGCACGTCAATGGGAGCTGAAGCCATGCATACGGTGAACGGTATTGTGAATGTTGTGGACATTACTGCAAACCTGATTGCCTTAAAGCTGGACAGTGGTGATTCTTCCGGGTTCATAGTGTATTTGTCCGATGGCGAGGCAGAAAAGTATTCCCTCGGGGATCACGTAAAAATCAGCTTTCAGGGAAACCCAATCACGATAGATACCATATGGGAGCAACAGTTAACGGATATATCTATTGAGAATAGCTAATTAATTGCCCCTTAAAAGACCAGGGATATGTTCTTATTAGACAAAATAGGATAATAGGTCCCAGTTGATTAATATTTCTTGACAAAAATATCAATAATGCTATAGCATAATAATGCAAGAAATAGTTAAAAACAGGAATAAATCTAGGGGGTGGACGGGTGAATGCCGTACAATATACCGTTAGCGCTATACTTCTTATTTCCCTTATATGCGCTTTCATTTTGCTGGTATACGTTATCAGACAGCGGAAACTGTTTGCCACCCGGTATTTTTTTCTTTTGATTCTTTCATCCATTGTATATATTTTTGGTTATCTGTGCGGAATTAACTCCGTTACGGCCGGCCAGGCACAGTTCTGGAGCTATGTGCAGTACCTTGCCATTCCGATCCTGCCTTATCTATGGTTGATGATGACTCTGGAATATGTGGAAGCCGATAGAAGAATTCAGCGGTTTGCCAGCATTGTGGGACTATACCATCCTGTCATTTTTATGCTGGTTTTCTATACCAATCCCCTCCACCATCAATATATCTCCTCTGCAAGCTTTATCAGCAATGGATACTTTATGGTGCGGGTGACACAAAAGGAAATTCTGTTTCGGGTGATGGTGTTCTCCGGTACCCTGATCTGTCTTTTTTGTCTGCTTATATATGTGTATGCCTTTCTGGCATCAGCAAAAGAGCATCGCAAAGGTATTGTTACCATGGCGATTACCCTGCTGCCGCCGTGGTTTGCGGTCTATTTTACAGCTTCTCCGCTTAATACCCTCCGCCTGGACTATCTGCCGGTTGCCTCCGCACTATCTGCCCTCCTGTATGTAATGGGCGTATTCTACTTTCGTATGTTCCGTTTTATTCCCATTGCTTATGAAAAAGTATTCCGCAAATCTATGGAGGGAATCCTCCTGGCCGATATAACCGGACGCATCATTGATGCCAATGAAGCCCTTGTCGAGCTATATCCGGAGCTTTCCCGTTTATCAAAAAGTCTGATGCTGCCCGATTTTTTAAAAAATCATTCGGAGTTGGAGCGGGTTTCAACGAATTCGGAGAGTATTCTTTATGAATGGAAGAGTAATCTCATAACAAAGCATTACCGCGCCCAGCTTACCGATATTAGGTCCGGAGAGGGACGGCAGATAGGCTGGATTTTTACTGTGAATGATGTGACCCTGCTTGTGGAGCAGCAGAGACAATTGGAAGCCGCCGCATTAGCAGCACGCAGTGAGGCAGAAACAAGTGAACTCTCTTTTTTGCAGGCACAAATAAAGCCGCATTTTTTTAATAATACTCTTAGCGTTATTGCCTCTATGATTACACGCTGTCCGGAGGAGGCTAAGGAGCTGATTGCCGAGCTGGGAGAGCATCTCGCCAATTGCTATTATTTTGACAGCGGTTCACCGATGGTAGCTTTAGAGAAGGAGCTGGAAAGTGTCAATACTTATGTCGCTATAGAGAAGGCAAGATTTCGGGAAAGACTGAATTATCATTTACTATGTATAAGCCTTCCCGGGCTTTTGATACCAAGGCTTGTGCTCCAGCCGCTGGTGGAAAATTCTATCCGTCACGGCATTCTTAAAAAGTCCGGTGCAGGAAATGTCTGGCTGACTATCAAAGAAGAGGGAACCTGTGTCCGGTTTGAGATTCGTGATGACGGTGTCGGTATGGAGGAGGAAACATTAAAAAAGATACTCTGCGATACAGATAACATACATAGCATCGGTTTATCCAATATACACAGACGGCTCCAGAAGCATTACGGGGAAGGACTGCAGATTGCAAGCCGGCAGGGAGAAGGGACACAGGTTACTTTCCGTATCCCGAACAGTACAGTTTTAGAAAAAGGAGAGTATTTATGATAAAAGCCATTGTAGTGGATGATGAACAATATATTATGGAAGAGGTCTGTGAGATGCTGGAGAAAACCGGTTTTATACGGGTGGCCGGAAAATATACAACCCCCTTAAGGGCCTTGGAGGATGCCTTCTCTATCAGCCCGCAGGTGGCTTTTATTGATATAGAGCTGCCCGGGATGGATGGGCTTGCCTTTGCAGAACGTCTTTTGGTAATTAATCCGGAGGTTATGATCGTTTTTATCACAGGTTGGAATCGATATGCGGTTCAAGCCTTTGAATTGAATGCTTTGGATTACATAATGAAACCGATTAAGAAAGAACGATTTCAAAAGCTGGTAGAGAAGCTGCAAGCACAAATCAGTCGGAAGGAACGCAGCACCTATGCGGAACGGGTATTGTCACTGTACGAAAAACAAGAAGATGTGGAGGTTGGAATGCCCTCCATTCATCTGAGCGAACGTGAGACACAGGTATTGACCTTGCTTTCCCAAGGGCTTACTCAGCGTGAAATTGCAGAGCGGTTGTATCTGTCTGTCTCCAGTGTAAAGACACATTTGGGAAGTATTTATAGCAGACTCCGGGTCAACAATAAAATAAGTGCAGTACAGAAGGCACGTGAGGCAGGAATTCTGTGAAGGAAAAAATGTCCATTTGGCCGATACCGCTTTTTGTAAAAACTCTTTATACTGATTAGTATAGGGAGTTTTTTTGAATCATATTTACATAAAATTCCTTGACAAAAGTATCCATAATACAATAGCATAGTAATGTAAGAAATAGTAGTAAACAGGAATAAATAGTAATAACGAATTCTTTTTGAACAAAATATGCCGAATGATACCAATGATTTATTCGGTAAAACATTTAAGTCTTAGAAATAGCAAAATACTATCTGATAAAGAATGGAGGAGTGTAGTATGGCGGAACCTTTTTTGGCGGAAATAAGAATATTTTCCTTTCAATTTGCCCCCCGGGGCTGGGCACTGTGCCAGGGCCAAACTTTGCAAATAACGCAGAGTACGGCACTATTTTCGCTGTTAAATAACAATTATGGAGGTGACGGGATAACAACCTTTAAGCTTCCCGATCTTAGCGGAAGACTGGCATTGCCTATGAATTACTCAGGCGCCCGCTTTGGGGAAACTGGAGGCGAATATCAGCATACGCTGAATCCCTTGGAGTTACCGCCCCATACACATACGGTTATGGCGGATGATAATGTGGGAACGCAGCCCGCGCCTGCCGCTAGATCCGGATATGCCTGGGCGGCATCTTCAAACAATCCGTATTCAACCAGTGCAAATAATACGGCAAATATAAATGCCGTTACCACGAGCGGCGGCGGACAAGGACATGGAAATATGCAGCCCTATACGGTACTTAATTTTTGTATTGCACTTACGGGACTTTATCCGCAAAGACCTTGAAAGGAGAAAACTATGGATCCTTATATTGGAGAAATTAGATTATTTGCAGGCACCTTTGCCCCGGTAGGGTGGCTTTTGTGCTGCGGACAGCAGCTGTCGGGTCAGCAATATCAGGCATTATATGCAGTTATCGGTGTTAAATATGGGGGGAATGCTTCACAATATCTCTTCAATCTGCCGGATTTAAGAGATAGTGCCATTATGGGCTTCGGAGCAGGACCCGGCTTAACTCCCTATTCGCAGGTGAATACGAAGGTAGGAGCTTCAACTGTGACTTTAGCACAGAATCAATTGCCTACCCATACCCATACTGTAAATTGTACCACAGCAAATGCGACGCAGCAGGATCCGACCGGTGGCTATTGGGCGAAATGCAATGCACCCATGTATAGTACAGCTGCACCGGATACTCCCATGAATTCTCTCGCGCTGCAGGCCGCAGGTGCCGGGCAGCCGCACAACAATGTTCAGCCTTATCTTAGAATGGTGTATATGATATGCTATGATGGAGTGTATCCGTATAGGCCGTAGCACATTCGGGTTATAAAAGGAGAAAATCCTTGAGAAAGATTATTAGAACAAAGGATGGTGAAAGGGATGTCGGATTGCAAAGCTGCAGGATACATAGGTCTTCGGCAGACGACAGAACAGGATTGCGAATTTTTATATTTTGTTTATGCCTCCACCCGTGCAGAGGAGATGGCACTCACCGGCTGGAGCGAGACTGAGGTAGACAGCTTTTTGCGGTCGCAGTTTCAATATCAGGATATCTATTATAAACAGAATTATCCGAGTGCATCCTATGATATGATTTTGGCTGGGGATATTCCCATTGGGCGATTGTATGTGGATAGAAAACCGGAGAAGATGAATATTATTGACATTGCACTGTTACCACAGTACCGGGGGCAGGGGGTCGGCGGCCGAATTTTTCGAGAACTGTTGAAAGAAGCGGATCAAAAGGGCCAGATTGTAAGCCTGCATGTGGAGATGAATAATCCGATTCGTTCTTTTTATTTTTCTTTGGGGTTTGTTGAAATAAACAGCTACGGAATTTATTATCACATGGAAAGACCGGTTTCAGGGAGGGCTTATCATGCTGGAACAACTGCATAGACAGGATTTCGAAGCATACCTGCACTGTGATTTTTTTGTAACGGCTGAGGATAAGAGCAGAACAGAAATAGAATTAATTGAGATAACAGATATCAGTACATCAGCCTTTGAAACATTTTCGCTTTTATTCCGTCATATAAACGGTAGTGTTTTCAGCCAGGATACTCATATATTTGAGCATCCAGAGGTTGGGAAACATCTCCTGTTTATCGGTCCGATAATAACAGGGCGAAAGGATGGCATCTATTATCAGGCAATCTTCAATAATATAAAAAAACGGGAGGAAGGTTAAAATGAGCGATCAATATGTTGGTGAAATACGTTTGTTCGCGGGAGATTATGCACCGCAGTATTGGGCCTTTTGTGATGGAAGTTTGTTATCGATTGCAGGGAACGAAGCGTTGTATTCACTGATAGGTATTACTTATGGTGGAGATGGAGTAAATCAATTTGCATTACCGGATTTTCGGGGAAGGGTTCCGATTGGTCAGGGGAATTTGCTTACAGCCTCGGGCAGTGTAGCATTCACTGTTGGTCAGAAGGGCGGCAATGAATCGGTTACCTTAACTACAGATAATATGCCGGTTCATTCACATACGGCTAGTGTCCAGTCAGGGAGCGGTACTTCTCCGAACCCGACCGGTAATTACTGGGCTGCGCCAGGGATTACGCAGTATGTGACCAGTCCGGATACGGCCACAATCAGAACGATGAATGCAGCCTCTGTTACAAATACAGGGAATAATGCACCACATGAAAATAGGATGTCCAGTATAGCTATGAACTATATCATTGCTGTCTTTGGAATTTATCCTACACAGTCCTAATACAAAAGCAGACAGGGTAGTGATTTTTGTAAGCAAAGAGGAATGAGAAAGCCTTTGCTGGGGCTTAATGATTGGTGTTAAGAAAATCGCCATAAGCTCAATATCCGTAGGGGCCTATGGCGATTTTTCTGTGAAAAACTGCAGGTCATTTGCTAAACTATATGGTTATTACATATTGTATATACAGCAGATATATATTCCTCTGCTCCAATACTTCCTGCAGGTAAAGTGTTTGCAAAATGCTATACTTCCACTCCGGAATAGTATTTGCTGTGTATACAATTCATATAATGTAGAGATCTCACAACGATCTAAGGAATAAAAGTATGATCAGAACTATGCACAAATATTTAATGCACATTGGAATGAAAAAGTTTTAATTATTTTATAAAAAGTAAAGAGGAGGATAATGGTGTGTTTCAAGATATTATGAAAGGAATTGACATAGGAGGGAGCTGCCGGCGGATAGGGATATGGGTTATATTATGCTTGCTCTTAATAGCCGCTTTTCCGGCCAAGGTGGCCAAGGCCGCCGGGCTGCCGAATGGAACGCAGGTATTTGATACCTATACGGTTGGAGCTTCGTATGCTATAAGCTCTGATGGCTGCTTTATATTAACCGCTTCTCCAGCTTATACAGGTAGTTTAGGTGCGGATACAT
The DNA here is from genome assembly GCA_023407175.1 of Bacillota bacterium. The sequence continues at coordinate 72,209 of JAEYMU010000006.1, read as the reverse complement.
CTGGCGCGTATATTTACGACACGACTTCAGGCGGGGCAACAGCATATTTGGAGCTGGCGGTCGCCGGGGGACTGGGCAGCTTTCAGTTAGTGGATGCCAATTTAGGAGAATACGATGATGGATCAAGCAACAATTTTACCAATATATACATTGTTGGCTATGCCAATGATATTGTTGTGGCACAGACCACTCCCTATAACAGTCCGACAAATACATATCAAGCAGAATATCCAATTGACGTTTCTGCCAGTTTTTCAGGTAAAACACTGAACCGATTCAGGGTCTATTTTACTGCGGAACCGGGAACATCTCTATCAATATTCACTTTGCTTGATTTTACGATAGCTAATGCATCCAGCGTTCCGTTGGATACAACACCGCCGGCCGTATCGGTAACAAGTTCGCTGTCCGGGCCAACCAATGCAGCGTCGATACCTGTGACGATCACTTTCAGTGAGGCGGTGACGGGCTTCGAGCTTACGGACCTTATCGTGGGGAACGGTACGGCGGGAGGTTTAGCGGGAAGCGGAGCAGTCTATACTGTGAATGTGACCCCGGATGGGGACGGCCCGGTGACGGTTGATATAGCCGCAGGAGCGGCCCGGGATGCTGCAGACAATCTTAGCACGGCCGCTGCCCGGTTCAGTATTGAATCGGACCGAACGGCACCGACCGGAGCAGCCATCAGCATCAACGCCGGGGATACCTATACAAGGACGGCATCAGTGAGCCTGGGGTTGTCCGTCGCGGGAGCAAATCAGATGATGGTGAGCGAGAGAGCTGACTTTGCAGGAGCATCCTACGAGACCTATGCGGCGGGAAAAAGCTTTACCCTGACCGGAGGGGACGGAACCAAGACAGTATATGTGAAGTACAGGGACGCCGCAGGCAATGAGACGGCAGCCGTCAGTGATACCATAGAGCTGGATACGACGGCGCCGACCATATTGGTAACGAGTACGCTATCCGGGCCGACCAATGCGGTCACGATACCGGTGACGATTACCTTCAGCGAAAATGTGACGGGATTCACACTTGCAGATTTCACACTGGGAAATGGTACGGCAGGAGACTTTGCGGGAAGCGGGACGACCTATACCATGAACGTGACCCCGTCAGCGGACGGCTTGGTGACGGTTGATATAGCCGCGGGAGCGGCCCAGGATGCTGCGGGGAATAACAGCACGGCTGCAGCCCGGTTCAGTATCACCTCGGATCGTACAGCACCGACCGTATCGGTAACAAGTACGCTGTCCGGGCTGACCAATGCGGGGACGATACCGGTGACAATTACCTTCAGCGAAGCCGTAACGGGCTTTACCCTTACGGACCTCACCGTGGGGAACGGTACGCCAGGAAGCCTGGAAGGAAGTGGAACCACCTATACCGTGAACGTGACCCCGTCAACAGACGGCCCGGTGACGGTCGATATAGCCGCGGGAGTGGTGCAGGATGCCGCGGGAAATAACAACACAGCAGCAACGCAGTTTAGTATTGAGTCGGACCGTACGGCACCGACCGGGGCAGCCATCAGCATTAACGCCGGGGATACCTATACAAGGACGGCGTCAGTGAGCCTCACATTGTCTGCTGTGGGAGCAAGCCAGATGATGGTGAGCGAGAGAGCCGACTTTGCGGGAGCATCTTACGAGACCTATGCGGCGGAAAAAAGCTTTACCTTGACCGGAGGGGACGGAACCAGGACGGTATATGTGAAGTATAGAGACGGTGTAGGCAATGAGACGGTGGCCGTCAGTGATACAATAGAGCTGGATACCACGGCACCGGCGGTAGGAATCAGCAGTACGCTATCCGGGCCGACGAATGCAGCGTCGATACCGCTGACAATTACCTTCAGTGAAAGTGTGGCGGGCTTTACCCTTACAGACCTTGCCGTGGTGAACGGAACGGCGAGAGATTTGACGGGAAGCGGAACGACCTATACCGTGAACGTGACCCCGGCTGATGACGGTCCGATGACGGTTAACATAGCCGCGGGAGCAGCCCAGGATGCTGCGGGAAATAACAGCACGGCCGCAGCAGAGTTCAGCATCACCTCAGATCGCACGGCACCGACCGTATCAGTAACGAGTACGCTGTCCGGGCCGACGAATGCGGTTGCGATACCGGTGACAATTACCTTCAGCGAAGCCGTAACGGGCTTTACCCTTGAGGACCTTACCGTGGTGAACGGAACGGCAGGAGGCTTAACAGGAAGCGGAACAACCTATATTGTGAACGTGACCCCGATTGGTGACGGACTGGTAACGGTCGATATAGCCGCGGGAGCGGTGCAGGATGCTGCGGGGAATAACAGTACAGCAGCAACACAGTTCAGTATTGAGTCGGACCGTACGGCACCGACTGGAGCGGCCATCAGCATCAATGCCGGGGATATCTATACAAGGACGGCGTCAGTGAGCCTCACATTGTCCGCTGTGGGAGCAAGCCAGATGATGGTGAGCGAGAGAGCCGACTTTGCGGGATCATCTTACGAGACCTATGCGGCAGAAAAAAGCTTTACCCTGACCGGAGGGGACGGAACCAGGACCGTATATGTGAAGTATAGAGACGGCGCAGGCAATGAGACGGCGGCAGTCAGTGATATTATAGAGCTGGATACCACGGCACCAACGGTAGGAATCAGCAGTACGCTGTCCGGGCCGACGAATGCAGCGTCGATACCGCTGACAATTACCTTTAGTGAAAATGTGACGGGCTTTACCCTTACAGACCTTACCGTGGGTAACGGAACAGCAGGAGATTTGACGGGAAGTGGAACGGCCTATACCGTGAATGTGACCCCGACGGGAGACGGTCCGGTGACAGTTGATATAGCCGCGGGAGCGGCCCAGGATGCTGCGGGAAATAACAGCACGGCCGCAGCAGAGTTTAGCATCACCTCAGACCGCACGGCACCGACGGTAGAAATCAGCAGTACGCTGTCCGGGCCGACGAATGCGGTCATGATAGCGTTGACAATTACCTTCAGCGAGGCGGTGACAGACTTTATTCTTACGGATATTACTGTGGGTAACGGAACGGCAGGAGGCTTAACAGGAAGCGGAACGACCTATACCGTGAACGTAACCCCGGCTGGTGACGGCCCGGTGACAGTCGATATAGCTGCGGGAGTCGCCCAGGATGCTGTGGGCAATGCCAGTACGGCAGCGGCACAATTCAGTATTGAGTCGGACCGTACGGCACCGACCGGAGCAGCGATCAGTATCAACGCCGGGGCTGCCTATACAAGGATAGCGTCAGTGAGTCTCGCATTGTCTGCATCGGGAGCAAGTCAGATGATGGTGAGTGAGAGAGCTGACTTTGCGGGAGCATCCTACGAGACCTATGCGGCGGGAAAAAGCTTTACCCTGACCGGAGGGGACGGTACCAAGACGGTATATGTGAAATACAGGGACGGTGCAGGCAATGAGACGGCGGCTGTCAGTGATACCATAGAACTGGATACCGTGGCACCGACGACGGTCATAAGCAGCACGTTGTCCGGGCCGACGAATGCGGTCACAGTACCGGTGACAATTACTTTTAGTGAAGTTGTAACGGGATTTATCCTTACAGACCTTACCGTGGGGAACGGTACGGCGGAAAATTTGACGGGAAGCGGAACCACCTATACTGTGAACGTGATTCCTGCTGGTGACGGCCCGGTGACAGTTGATATAGGCGCAGGAGCAGCCCAGGATGCTGCAGGCAATACCAGCACGGCAGCGGTACAGTTTAGAATTACCTCAGACCGCACGGCACCGACAGTGGAGATAACAAGTACGCTGTCCGGGCTGACGAATGCGGCTACGATAGCGTTGACAATTACCTTCAGCGAGGCGGTGACAGACTTTACTCTTACGGACCTCACGGTGGGGAACGGAACGGCAGGAGTCTTAGCAGGAAGCGGAACGACCTATACGGTGAATGTGACTCCGTCAGCAGACGGTCCGGTGACAGTTGATATAGCTGCGGGAGCGGCCCAGGATGCTGCGGGCAATACCAGCACGGCAGCGGTGCAGTTTAGTATCACCTCGGATCGTACGGCGCCAACCGGAGCAGCCATCAACATCAATACCGGAGACATCTATACAAGGACGGCAGAAGTGAGCTTAGGGTTATCTGCCCTGGGAGCAAGCCAGATGATGGTGAGCGAGAGAGCTGACTTCACGGGAGCAGTATACGAACCCTATGTAACAGGAAAAGGCTTCACTCTGACCGGAGGGGACGGAACCAAGACGGTATATGTAAAATACAGGGATGCCGCGGGCAATGAGACGGTATCCGTCAGTGACAGCATAGAGCTGGATACCGCAGCACCGACTGCGGTTATAAGCAGTACGCTGTCCGGGCCGACCAATGCGGGAATAATACCGGTGACGATTACTTTCAGCGAAATTGTGACGGGCTTCGAGCTTTCGGACCTTACTGTAGGAAACGGAACGGCGGGAGGATTTGCAGGAAGCGGAACGACCTATACGGTGAATGTGACCCCGGCTGGGGCTGGCCCGGTGATGGTTGATATAGCCGCGGGAGCGGCTCAGGATGCTGCGGGCAATGGAAGTATGGCTGCAACAGGGTTCAGCATTATATCAGACCGTACGGCACCGGCCGTATCGGTAATGAGTACGCTGTCCGGTCCTACCAATGCCGCGACGATACCGATAACGATCACCTTCAGTGAGGAGGTGACGGGCTTTGATCTTACGGATCTTATTGTGGGAAATGGGACGGTAGGAGGCTTAGCAGGAAGCGGAACCACCTATACTGTGAATGTGACTCCGTCAGCAGACGGTCCGGTGACAGTTGATATAGCTGCGGGAGCGGCCCAGGATGCTGCGGGCAATACCAGCACGGCAGCAGTGCAGTTCAGTATTGAGTCGGACCGCACGGCACCAACCGGAGTAGCAATCAGCATCAATGCCGGAGACATTTATACAAGGACGGCAGAAGTGAGCTTGGGGTTATCTGCCTCGGGAGCAAGCCAGATGATGGTGAGCGAAAGAGCTGACTTCGCGGGAGCAGTATACGAACCCTATGTGGCAGGAAAAGGCTTCACTCTGACCGGAGGGGACGGAACCAGGACGGTATATGTAAAATACAGGGATGCCGCAGGCAACGAGACGGTATCCGTCAGTGACAGCATAGAGCTGGATACCGCAGCACCGACTGCGGTCATAAGCAGTACGTTGTCCGGGCCTACCAATGCCGGGACGATACCGGTGACGATTACCTTTAGCGAAGCGGTGACAGGCTTTACCCTTACAGACCTCACGGTAGGGAACGGGACGGCAGGAGGCTTAACAGGAAGCGGAACCACTTATACCGTAGACGTGACCCCGACGGGAGACGGTTTGATAACAGTTGATATAGCCGGGGGAGTGGTAGAGGATGCTGCGGGCAATGCCAATACAGTGGCGGTACAGTTTAGTATCACCTCGGACTGTACGGCACCGGCGGTAGGAATCAGCAGTACGCTTTCCGGACTGACCAATGCCGCAACGATACCGATAACAATCACCTTCAGCGAGGCGGTGACGGGCTTTGAACTTACGGACCTTATCATGGGGAATGGTACGGCAGGTGGACTGACGGGAAGCGGAACCACCTATACCGTGAACGTGACCCCGGAAGTGGATGGTCCGGTGACAGTTGATATAGGTGCGGGAGCAGCCCAGGATGCTGCGGGCAATGCCAGTACGGCCGCGGTGCAGTTCAGTATCACCTCGGACCGCACAGCACCGACCGGAGCGACTATTAGTATCAACGCCGGGGACACCTATACTAGGACGGCATTAGTGAGCCTAGGGCTGTCTGCTTCGGGAGCAAACCAGATGATGGTGAGCGAGAGAGCCGACTTTGCGGGAGCAGTATATGAGTCCTATGCGGCGGGAAAAAGCTTTACCCTCACCGGAGGGAACGGGACCAAGACAGTATATGTGAAGTACAGGGACGCCGCAGGCAATGAGACGGCGGCTGTGAGCGATACCATAGAGCTGGATACCACAGCACCGACGGCGGAGATAACAAGTACGCTGTCCGGACTGACCAATCAAGCATCAATACCGATAATCATTACCTTCAGCGAGGCGGTGACGGGCTTTGAACTTACGGACCTTACTGTGGGAAACGGTACGGCAGGAGGACTGACAGGAAGCGGAACCACCTATACCGTGAACGTAACCCCGACTACGGACGGCCTGGTGACGGTTGATATCGGTACGGGAGCGGCACAGGATGCTGCGGGCAATGCCAGTATGGCGGCAGCGCAGTTCAGTATTACCTCAGACCGCATAGCACCGGTATTCACAGATATCAACACCAGTGCAGACCATACGACGATAACGATTGATGCAGGCATGAATGAGAGCGGTACGGTTTATTATATGATAGTACCCGATGGATCAACCGCCCCCACATCAGCTGAGGTTATGACTGGTCTTGCCTATGATGGGGTATCGGTGATTGCTAATGGCTCACAAGCGGTGAGCTTGATGCCCTACAGCTTCTCGTTCAGTATATCGAATCTATCGGCAGGAACAGCCTATGATATCTATCTCATAGCATCAGACAATGCCTCGAATCTGATGAGTATACCGGTTTGTTTGGATAAATTAACACTGTACTATCAGATTACTGCTTTCGATGCGATTGAGGATGTGGATGCAGGGTATGCAGGAAGCGCAAGGTATGCAGATGCAGCGGCAGTAATCGCAGCACTGTCGGGAAGTGTTTCAGCCAATGGAAATTCAGTGAGTATACCAGTAGTAACCTGGGAGAATACAGATTCATATAATCCTGATCAGGCGGGCAGCTACACCTTTACGGCAGTTCTCGGTACACTTCCGGCAGGATTTTCAAATTCGGCAGGATATACCGCGACGGTGGAAGTAATTCTTATAAACCATGTATATTCTGTTACCTATAATAAAAACGGAGGCAGCGGAACAGCGCCGGTTGATAACAGACAATATCATCAAGGGGAGACAATAGTGCTTCAGGGCGCAGGCGGACTGACGAAATCGGGCTACAGCTTTGTAGGATGGGCGCTGTCACAGACGTCAGGAGTAATAAACGGAACGACTGTTACGATGGGTAGCTCTGACCTGATTTTATATGCGGTATGGGCAGCGAATACACCGCAGCCTGGAACTTCGTCAGAACCGTCATCTGAGGTTGAGAAGATCACCGTTGATGTAAAGCAGGGAGATTCCGGCGATACGGTTTCACAGATATTGATAGAAAGAAGCACCGGTACGGATGGACAAAAGTCCGATAAGGTGTCTTATGGAGAGCAAAAGGCTGTTGAAACCGTGAGTAAGCTCAAAGAAGAAGGCAAGGATACGGCACGAATCGAGATACCGGATACAAAGGGTGAGGTATCTGAAACCACAGTAATTATTCCGTCCGGGTCGGTTGGAATTCTGTCCGAGGGAGATATAAATCTTCAGATTGATACGGAAGAAGCACGGATCGATATTTCAAAAGAGACCTTAAAGGATATCAGCCAGAATGCAGAAGATGATTTGTATTTCCGGTTGACACCATTAAAGGAGCAAAAACAAAAGGATACAGCTGTTGAGAACGCGCTGTTGGCATTATCCATTATAAATGGCGGTGCAGACAGCACCATATCAGTCATCGGAAATCCTATCACCATAGAAACCAATATGACTTCATCAGAAGCTGATATCACCCTGCCTCTATCCGGGCTCGTAATTCCCTCCGATCCTGTTCAAAGAGAAGCTTTATTGCAGCAGCTGGCCGTATATATTGAGCATTCCGACGGTGAAAAGGAGCTGGTGCGGGGAGAGCTTGTGGAATTCAGGAATGGCGAATATGGATTAAAATTCCATATCACCAAATTCAGTGTTTTTACTTTAATAAAGACGGATGCTTTGCAAAAGTCCTCGGAGAACAATATTACAGGAATAATTTCACCCTCCAAAGCGGAAATTAAGGGAACAAATATAAAAGCCTCCGTGGCCAACAAAACCAGTAGTGTTACAGTGAAGGTAACAGTCAGTGATAAAGCAGTATGGGAGTTATACAGTGACAAAGCCTGCACAAAGGTAGTGGCGGATCGGAAGCTGGCCCTGAAGACCGGAACCAATACCGCCTATATAAAGGTAACAGCGGAGGATGGTACCGCCAGGATATTCAAACTGGTCATTGAGAGGAGTAAATCTGCTAAGGCTGCCGTTACCAAGATAAGTGTTCCCCAAAATGCATTAATAAAAGGAAAAACAATTACGGCAACTGTGGAATACGAAACAGCCTCACTGACAGTCAAGGCTTCTGTGAGCAGCAAGGCAACCTGGAAGCTGTACAGCGATAAAGCCTGCACAAAAGTAATAGCGAAGAACAAGATCAATCTAAAGGAAGGAACCAATACGGTATATCTTAAAGTCACTGCGGAGAATGGAACCGATAGTAACATATATACGCTAAAGATAAAACGGAAGGCGGCTCCTATAAAATACGAGGCTCATGTGAAGCTAGGGTTGATCGGAAGCAAGGACTATGCGGAAAAAGTGGCGAAGCTATTTAAACAGGATTATGCCGCTGCGAATGTGGTTGTTGCCAAGGAAGGTAAATATTACAGAATAACCATGGATTTCACGGACAGGGAGACAGCAAAGAAAGCCTGCAATGATATGATTAAAAGAAAATATATAACGAAATACGTTTTCACCAGTTAACAAGGCATACGGTGCATAATCCCTGGCATAAGCTTAGATTTTGCATAGTGTATGCGCACGTGGACAATATCGGAAAAGGACCCGTAAAATTGCCTGCCAGGGCCATCTTACGGGTCCTTTTTGCGTACGATTTGGTTTTAATGAGCTTTAACGGACGAGCTTTGACAGATAAGAAAAACTAGCATAATCTATGGTTATGTATCACATAATTAATATTGATTTTACTTATGATGAAATTGGTATTATACTCAATAAGTAATTGGGTACAATAAATCTGTCGATAATTATAAGTTATCAGATATAATCCAAGGAGGAAATCACTATGGTAAAAGCTATTGTAGGTGCCAACTGGGGCGATGAAGGAAAGGGCAAGATCACGGATATGCTTGGGCAGGAGGCCGATATTATCATCCGGTATCAGGGTGGCAGTAATGCAGGTCATACAATTATCAATGAGTATGGCAAATTTGCGCTTCATTTGCTTCCGTCAGGAGTATTTTATAAGCATACAACCAACATAATCGGTAACGGGGTGGCCCTGAATATCCCCTACCTGGTGAAGGAAGTTAAGGCCTTGGAGGACCGCGGAGTTCCGACACCGAAGATTCTGGTGTCAGACCGCGCACAGATCATGATGCCCTATCATATACTGTTTGATCAGTATGAAGAAGAAAGACTTGGCGGCAAATCCTTTGGCTCTACCAAGTCCGGTATCGCACCCTTCTATTCGGATAAATATGCAAAGATCGGCTTCCAGGTATCAGAGCTGTTCGATGAGGAGATATTGAAGGAAAAGGTAGAACGGATTTGTGAGATGAAGAATATTCTTCTGGAGCATATGTATCATAAGCCGTTAATTGATAAAGAGGAATTATATCAAACCCTATTAGAATACAAAAAAATGGTTGAGCCCTATGCGTGTGATGTTGCAGCCTTCCTGCATGAGGCAATTAAGGCTGGTAAGAATATTTTGCTGGAGGGACAGCTGGGAGCATTGAAGGACCCTGACTTCGGTATTTATCCTATGGTTACATCCTCCTCGACTCTGGCTGCCTACGGTGCAATCGGCGCAGGTATCCCCCCCTATGAGATTAAGCAGGTGGTAACTGTTGTCAAGGCTTATTCCAGTGCTGTCGGTGCAGGCGAATTCGTCAGTGAAATCTTCGGAGAAGAAGCAGATGAGCTTAGAAGACGCGGAGGTGACGGCGGCGAGTACGGTGCAACCACCGGAAGACCGAGACGTATGGGCTGGTTTGACGCAGTAGCCTCCAGATACGGCTGCAGAATGCAGGGGGCGACGGAAGTCGCGCTTACGGTGCTTGATCCTCTCGGCTATCTGGATACACTTCCTGTTTGTGTGGGCTATGAGGTCGATGGTATTGTAACGAAGGACTTTCCGACTACCGTAAAGCTTGCCAAGGCTAAGCCGGTATATGAATACCTGCCCGGCTGGAAGACGGAGATCAGAGGCATCCGAAATTATGAGGAGCTTCCTGAAAACTGCAGAAAATATGTGGAGTTTATCGAGAAGGAGCTGGAGGTTCCTATTACGATGGTATCCAATGGCCCGGGAAGAAATGACATCATCCGCAGATAATTATCTGCATATGAAAGGTAAAAACTGATATTTGACAAGGATGTACCGGATATATTATATTATAGGAACAAGAAGATGTTCCTATAATCGAGATGCACGGCGTATAAATCGCGCCTTTTATCAGAAGAAAAGGCGTCTTCTGATAACTTAATATTTAGAATATTAAAAGGGAGTAGTTATAAAGCTATAAGCCAACATCCGGCATAGTGAGATTGCCTGGTTTATACTCCATCACTGGATTACAAGACTTTTAATATAACTTTGCTTATGCAAGGTTATATTAGAAGTCTTTTTTTATATATTAAAATCAAGAGAATGAAAAGAAATGGACAAATCAACAATCATAAGGAGGATTTTATGCAGACAAAAAAAGCATTGGCGTGGTTAATATTCTGGGTGGGGCTGGCAATCAGCTTTAACATTGGAATACTGATATTTGACGGAAAGGAAAAGGCCCTGGAATTCCTTGGGGGCTATGTGATTGAGCAGAGTCTTAGTATTGACAATCTATTTCTGTTTATAGTCATATTTACAGCCTTCAAAATTAAGCCGGAATATCAGAGAAGGGTTTTGAACTACGGAATTGCAGGAGCGATTATATTAAGGCTGATTTTCATTTTGCTGGGAATAACCGTGATCAATATGTTTCACTGGATACTCTATGTATTTGGCGGGATTCTGATTGTCAGCGGACTAAAGATGATGTTCGGACAGGAGAAAGCCAGAAACTATAAAGACAGCAGAGTGATTAAAATACTGGGCAAGCTGATACCTGTCACAGAACATCTGGAGGGAGATAAATTCTTTGTAAGAAAGAAGGGCATACTTTATGCTACACCGCTTTTTGCAGTTGTACTTATCATCGAATTTACGGACATCCTTTTTGCAATTGACTCGATTCCTGCTGTATTTTCCATATCGACGGATGCGTTTATTGTATACACCTCCAATATATTCGCCCTCCTGGGGCTTAGGAATATGTACTTTGTACTGGGAAGGCTGCATGAGAGATTTCAGTATGTAAAATACGGTGTGGCTTTTATTCTTACCTTTACGGGAATTAAGCTTACCGTTCTGATGTTTGACATGCATATACCGACCGTATGGTCCCTTGCCATTATTTTTGCAATCATGGCCGGCAGTGTTGCCGCCTCCGCTGTTTTTGCCGGAAAACCGGCTCTTAAGGAAAGTGAGGAGTAAGAATATGTAACTGTTCAGAGCCAAGCAAATTCATACAAGAATATTTAAAATGTCTCTTGCTTTTTCATCGGAAAAATGTATTAATATGATACGAGAGGTAAGTGTTAAGAAAACCACTTTCAAACTTTTTATCGGAGCAGTATCACAAGCAAAGCTTGTGATATGCACGGGTATAAATATCAGAAGAGACAGCAGGAGATCAAATATGGATTTAGTTGTTAAGATAGGTATTATCGGTGACTATGACGGACGCCCCTCCCATCTGGCAACGCAGGAGTCAATCGGGCATTGTGCGGATAAGATCGGAGTTCCTTATGAGGTAGCTTGGCTGCCTACTCCTGAATTGATGGACGGGACTGACAGCAGGCTGTCAGGTTTTGATGGCTTATGGTGTGCTCCCGGCAGCCCCTACCAAAGCATGTGGGGCGCTGTCAATGCAATTAGGTATGCAAGAGAAAACAATATACCCTTTATCGGAACCTGCGGCGGCTTCCAGCACGCAGCTATTGAATATGCCAGGAACGTCCTTAAGCTGAAAGAGGTACAGAATAATGATTTTGACCCCTATTCGCCGAATCCGTTGATATCCGCCCTATCCTGTTCCCTGCTTTCCCAGACCAGACAGATTACTCTGGACAGAAGCTCCGGGCTGTATCAAAGCTATGGAAGTGACAGAGTAGAGGAAAGATATAATTGCAGCTTTGCCCTTACCGCAGATTTTCAAAGAAGGCTTGAGGAAAGCGGCTTTCGGACCGTGGGTTCGGATGAGGAGGGGGCAGCCCGCATCCTCACAATAGAGGACAACACCTTTTATGTGGTCACCCTGTTTCAACCGCAGCTAAGCTCAACCAGAGAAACCCCACATCCTCTGATACTGGAGTTTTTTTCGCATGCGGCTGTGAAGAGTACCGCAGACGAAAGGTCCAGTTCTGCGAAGGGCTGTGAAAAGAGATAAGAGGAGACAGAAAATGTACAAAAAGAAAAATCTTAAGCGGCCGAAAATGATATTGTTTGATTATGGACATACCCTGTTATATGAGTCGGGGTTTGACGATGCGAGGGGCTATGAAGCCCTGCTGCCCTACTGCACCCGTAATGCGAGTAACCTTACCGCGGCACAGATTGCGGAGGCGGCAAACCGTATTTTCCAGGATATAGGCAAGAAATCAAGAAGCCATGGGGTGGAAATTCATGACCATATGTTTCAGCGGCTTTTATTTGAATATCTGGAGCTGGATTTTTCCCTGCCAAAGGATGAACTGGACAAGAGGTTCTGGGACAATGCCGCACCCGGTGATATTATGCCAGGGGTGGATAAGGTGATTTCCTATATCAATCAGCAGGGAATTCGAAGCGGAGTTATCAGCAATATCTCATTTTCGGAAAATACCCTGTCCGGGCGTATTAACCGGCTGCTGCCGAAGAACCGGTTTGAGTTTATTATGGCATCCAGTGAATATGTATACCGCAAGCCCAATCGAATCCTCTTCGAGGTAGCCTTAAAGAAAGCGGGCCTTAAGCCGGAGGAGGTATGGTTTTGCGGGGATCATCCGGTATTTGATGTGCAGGGCGCATACGAGGCCGGAATTTTCCCGGTCTGGTACCAGAGCAAGCTGGTGTGCCCTTACCGTAAAGAGGAGGAAGATACGGTGCCGGAGTGCGAACATCTACATATCCATGAATGGGAAGAGCTGATTGAGCTGCTGAAGACCCTGTAGGTGCCATAAGAGGTGTGAAGAAAAAGTAGCTTCCTTCATAAAGTATTTATGGTTTTATTAAGTATTAGGAAGGTTCACAGAATGAATTTATTAACGATAGAGAATATGAGTAAAAGCTATACGGACCGCTTACTGTTTGACAGGGTGAGCTTTGGCATCAATGAAGGTGAGAAAATAGGTGTCATAGGCATCAACGGTACAGGTAAGTCCACTCTCCTTAAAATAGTGGCGGGATTGGAGGAGCCGGACAGCGGTACGGTTACTAAGGGAAAGAAGGTACGCATTGCTTACCTGTCCCAGATACCGGTATTTGATGAGAAGCTTACCATTCTACAGAATGTAGTGCTAAATCAAAAGGCCGAGGAGGAGTACCGCAATCTGGAGGGAGAGGCAGCAGCTATGCTGCTTCGCCTTGGAATTACGGATGTCAATGCTTTCACAGGGATTTTATCGGGTGGTCAGAAAAAGCGGGTGGCGTTGGTGCGTACCCTTCTGACTCCGGCGGAGCTGCTGGTGCTGGATGAACCGACAAACCACCTGGATCATGAGATGGCACAGTGGCTGGAGGATTATCTGAATAAATACCGGGGAGCTTTCATCATGATCACCCATGATCGGTATTTTCTTGATAAGGTTACGAATAAAATGATAGAGCTTGATAAAGGAAATATCTATTCTTACACGGCCAATTATTCTAAATTCCTGGAGCTTAAGGCGCAGCGGGAGGAGATGCAGCTTGCGACAGAGCGCAAGGCAAAAAGCCTGTTTCGTATTGAGCTGGAGTGGATGCAGAGGGGAGCCAGGGCACGTTCGACCAAGCAGAAGGCTCATATCCAGCGGTTTGAGGAACTGCGGGACCGCAAGGTAGTCGAGGAGGATGGAAGAGTGGAGATGAATGCCCTCTCCTCCCGCCTTGGCAAAAAGACAATCGAATTGAAAGCCATCTGTAAGGCCTACGGGGATAAGAAGCTGCTTTCAGACTTTACCTATATTCTTCTGTCCGGTGACCGGATTGGTATTATTGGGCCCAACGGCTGTGGAAAATCAACCCTTCTCAATATTCTGGCAGGAAAGCTTTTGCCTGATTCCGGTACGGTTGATATCGGAGCAACGATTAAGCTGGGGTATTTCTCCCAGGAGAATGAATATATGGATGAAAGCCTTAAGGTAATTGACTATATCCGCGAAACCGCAGAATATATTCAGACCAGCGAAGGAACCGTAACAGCCTCGCAGATGTGTGATAAATTTCTTTTTACCGGGGCAATGCAATATTCTCTTATCGCAAAGCTTTCAGGAGGAGAGAAGAGGAGACTCTATTTACTTAAGGTTTTAATGGAGGCACCGAATATTCTGGTGCTGGATGAGCCGACAAATGATCTGGATATTCAGACACTTACAATCCTTGAGGATTATCTGGACTCCTTTCCGGGAATTGTCGTTACAGTATCCCATGACCGGTATTTTCTGGATAGGATTGCAACCCGCATCTTCGCCTTTGAAGACGGAGAGATACGCCAGTATGAGGGGAATTTTACGGATTATGAGAATGCCAGAGCGGAGGAAGGCATACTCAAGACGCCTCAGGATGAAAATGCAGGCAAGGAGCGGAAGCAGACGGTTTCAGACTGGAAGCAGAAGGATACGAAGCTGAAGTTCAGCTATCAGGAGCAGAAGGAATATGATACTATTGATGAAGATATTGCTGCACTGGAAGAAAAGATTGCTGTAACAGAAGCGGAGACTGCACAAGCGGCCAGCGATTACACAAGACTGAATGAACTGATGACAAAGAAGGAGACCCTGGATAAAGCCCTGGAGGAAAAGCTGGAGCGCTGGGTCTATCTGAACGAGCTTGCAGGGCAGATCGAGGCTGCTAAAAAGGAGAGATAAACTCCGCACTTTTTATTTAGACAGAGATAAAAAGCTTTGCTATAATTCAATCAAACCCATCGAATTTAATCATTTATCCGAAGGAGGGCAACGAATGAAGGAAAAGCAAAAGACAGTCGGCAGTACGATTGATTATATTGAGAAGCATCTGACAGAGGAGATAAAGCTGGATGATATCGCAGGAGCGGCAGGCTATTCCAAGTATCACCTGAACCGTATCTTTGCCGAGGTTACCGGACAGACCATACACAAATATATTCGGGAACGGAGGCTGGCTGAATCAGCCGTAAGGCTTACCTCTACCGATATAAGTATCGCCACCATAGCGCAGGATGCCGGATATACCTCACAGCAGGCATATACTCTGGCCTTTCGCCAGCTCTATCATGATACTCCCCAGGCCTACAGGGAGCAAAACCGGATTGTACTTTGCCTAAGCAGGTCTCGGATGGGCCAGGCAACGCAAATGAGACATCGAAGATTGTTCTATAATACCTGTGTTAAAGGAGGTATGGCAGCATGAGTCAAATTCCATTTGTTATTGAGCAGACCAGTCGCGGTGAGAGAAGCTATGATATTTATTCGAGGCTTTTAAAGGAGCGTATTATCTTTCTGGGAGAAGAGGTTAACAGTGTATCCGCCGGTATTGTCATTGCCCAGATGCTTTTTCTGGAGGCAGAGGACCCGGCGAAGGATATCTGCTTATATATTAACAGTCCGGGTGGTTCCGTACCGGATGGCTTTGCCATCTATGATACGATGAACTATATCAAATGTGATGTATCTACTATCTGTATCGGTACGGCCGCCAGTATGGGAGCCTTTCTGCTTGCCGGGGGAACAAGGGGGAAGCGGTTTGCACTGCCCAATTCCAAAATCCTGATACACCAGCCATCCGGTGGTATCAATGCTCCGGCACAGGCAAGTGATATAGCAATTGCAGCCGAATATATCCTAAAGAATAAGCAAAGATTAAACCGGATACTCGCGGCGAATACGGGAAAATCCGTTGAGGAGATTGAACGTGATACAGACCGTGATTATCATATGACCGCCGAGGAAGCCTGTGCATATGGCTTAATCGACCAGGTGATGGATAATAGAAAAATATAAGCAGGAAAAATCATAATTACGAAAGCTGTCGAAGCCTTAACCGGTGTTGGCAGCTTTTTCTTATCTTACGAGGAAAGCTTACTCCATAAGATAAAAAGGATCGGAAGGAGAAGCATGATTAATTTATACAGCAGGAAGAACGATTTCCCTGACCCTGTCATAAATTAAATATAAAGAAAACAAAATCTTAAGGGGAAGTAATGATAAAAGAAAAGGCGTTGTCAATCATAATTGATCGGGTATATGACTATCTGGATCGTGATCCTAAAAAGCGGATGCCAAAGCTGCTAAAGCTGGTGGATAAGCTTGACAAAAAGGATAATCTGAAAGCCCAGCGTAAGGTATTTCGAAAAATTATTGAGGATCAGGACAGCAACTGGTATCAATATATTTTCAGCATGTGGGAGGATATTGATTCCGGTGTGAGAAAGGCGTTTTTTCGTAATTTTCTATTTAACGCAACCCTTTTTGCTGGAAAGAAGCATCATGAGCTTCAGAAAAAATACGGCTGCAATATACCCTTCGCGATATTAATGGACCCCACCTCGGCCTGTAATTTGCATTGTATCGGCTGCTGGGCGGCACAGTATGGGAGCAAGCAGTCCATGAGCCTTGGGACTCTGGAAAGCATTATAAAGCAGGGAAAGGATATGGGAGTTCATTTTTATGCTTATTCGGGCGGGGAGCCTCTGGTTCGTAAGAGGGATATTATCAGGCTTTGTGACAGGCATCAGGACTGTATGTTTACCGCATTTACCAATGGGACATTAATAGATGAAGCCTTTGCGGAGGAGCTGCTTCGTGTGAAGAACTTTATTCCTATCATCAGTATCGAGGGCTTTGAAGAAGAGACCGATTCAAGAAGAGGAAAAGGGACCTATCGGTCAGTCATTCGCGCGATGGAGCTGTTAAAGAAGAAGAAACTGGCCTTCGGGGCCTCCTGCTGCTATACCAGCCGCAATACTGAGGTGATAGGCAGTGAAGCCTTCATTGACGATCTGATCGCCAAGGGAGCAAAATTTGTATGGTTCTTTACCTATATACCGGTTGGTGCGGATGCTGTTCCAGAGCTGATGGTTACACCGGAGCAGCGTGAATTTATGTACCATCAGATTCATGAATTCCGTAAGACAAAACCGATTTTCAGTGTGGACTTTTGGAACGACGGAGAATATGCGGGAGGCTGTGTTGCCGGAGGCCGCAGGTATCTGCATATTAATGCCGCAGGGGATATTGAGCCCTGTGCCTTTATTCACTATTCCGATTCCAACATTTATCATACCACCATACTGGAAGCACTGCAGGCACCATTACTTCTGCAATACCATAAGAATCAGCCCTTTAACTGCAATCATCTGCGCCCCTGTCCGATGCTAGACAACCCGGAGCGTCTGGTTGAAATGGTAGAGGCTTCCGGGGCAAAATCCACGGATTTACTCCACCCGGAGGATGCAGAGGAATTAAAGCAAAGATGTGAGCCGGTTGCCGAAAAATGGGCTGTCACAGCCGACCAGCTATGGAACCGGGCACATGCCTGTTCTAATTGTATCGGCTGTATGGGCAAGGCAGCAGAAGGTCAGGTAAAGGATGACAATCCATGTGAGTGAGGCGAATCTGAAGTCACAGAAAACCTGAGGCACATGCCGGCATCCTTTGTTACAGTTTAGCCGGTAGGCCAAGCTGTAACCAGCACATAGGCTTCAGGGGGTCTGTTTATAAAGCGTATAAAAATCCGCTTCTACATCCTCCATCCGCTTACCGTACCAGAACTTGGCATCGTCCAGAGCCTTGTTGTAAATATGCTTGCCCAGGGTTTCCAGGAAAAAATCAAGAATGTTTTCAGAAGCGATAATACCGAGATCTTCATCCCGCTCTGTGGCAAAATAGTATTTGATATCCTCGAGCAGCTGTTTCTTCTCTTCACCGGTAAGCTGAAGAAGAGGGTTATTTTTGTTACGGTCCATATTCTACCTCTTTTCTATGTTCGAGCACTCTCAGAAAACTTCATTTGCGAGGCTTTGCACATCTTAAGCTTGTGGATACAGCATGAAAAATAATCCGTTGTATCACTGTTTCCATATTATAAAAAGCTTATATATTTGTAAATAGGTCCTTACAAAATATAAGCTTTTTATTTTATTTATCTTGCTTATTTCTTATCATTAATTATGCCGACTTCTCAAACTGTGAATTGTAGAGGTTTGCATAGAAACCGCCCTTGGCCAGCAGTTCTTCATGGTTACCCTGCTCTACGATATCGCCTTCATTCATTACAAGGATTAAATCCGCATCCCGTATGGTGGAAAGCCGGTGGGCGATGATGAAGCTGGTTCTTCCCTTCATCAGGGAATCCATGGCTCGCTGAATTAATATCTCGGTTCTGGTATCAACGGAGCTGGTGGCCTCATCCAGGATTAATATCTTGGGATCGGCAAGGATTGCTCTTGCTATGGTAAGCAGCTGCTTCTGACCCTGGGAGACATTACCGGCCTCTTCGTTCAGCACCATATGGTAGCCATCCGGCAGAGTACTGATGAAATGGTGTACATGGGCAGCCTTTGCAGCCTTGATAACCTCCTCGTCGGAAGCGTCAAGCTTGCTATAGCGGATATTATCCATAATGGTGCCGTTGAACAGCCAGGTATCCTGCAAAACCATACCAAACATCTTACGCAGGTCACTGCGGTTAAAATCCTGAATATTATGGCCGTCAATCAGAATCTCACCGCTGTTGATATCATAAAAGCGCATCAAAAGCTTAACCATGGTTGTCTTTCCGGCTCCGGTAGGACCGACAATTGCAATTTTTTGTCCTTTGGAAACCTGTGCACTGAAATCGTTGATGATGATTTTATCCGAATTATATCCGAAATGAACATCCTTGAATTCAACATTACCGTCAAGCCCTTCGATCGATACAGGATTTTCTACGGTCTGTACCTCCTCTGCTGCCTCCAGGAACTCATAAACACGTTCGGCAGCCGCTGCTGTGGACTGGAACATATTGGCAACCTGGCTTAACTGTCCGATCGGCTGGGTGAATAACCGAATATATTGGAAGAAGGATTGAATCTGTCCGATTTTGATTTTACCTTGGATTGCCAGATAGCCTCCCAGGATGGCGACACCCACATACCCGATATTACCGATAAACTGCATAACAGGCATCATAAGTCCCGATAAAAACTGGGATTTCCAGGCTGATTCGTACAGCTTGGCGTTCTTTTCATTAAATTCCCTTATCGACTCGGCCTCTTTATTAAAGACCTTAACGATGGTGTGACCGCCGTATACCTCCTCAACCTGGCCGTTGACATGCCCCAGATATTCCTGCTGCTGCTTGAAGTATTTCTGGGATTTACTGATTACCCTGCTTACTACGATACCGGAAAGGGGCAGTACGCATAATGCCAACAGGGTCATCGGTATGCTGATGGTAAGCATCATAATCAGGACACCTATGATTTGCACCACGGAGGTAATCAGCTGAGTTAAGCTTTGGCCGAGACTGTTGTTTAAAGCATCCACATCGTTGGTTACCCGGGATAGGATTTCACCATGGGAGGTGGTATCAAAATAATTCATTGGCATACGGTGAATCTTCTCAGAAATCTGTCTGCGGAAACCATAACAGACCTTCTGCGTGATTCCGGTGATAAAAAAGCCCTGAATTAAGGAAAAAACAGCACTGGTTGCATAAAGTATAATCAAAGTGATTAATATCTTTTTTACCGCGTCAAAATCAATTCCTGTATTACCTTGAATTTTACGCATAATACCGTCGGTAATTTCATTGGTAGCATTACCCATGATGTTCGGACCAACGATGGTAAACATCGTACTTCCGATTGCAAAAATAAAGACAACGAAAAAGCCTATTTTATATTTGGACAGGTCGGCTATTAATTTCTTCATGGTTCCCTTAAAATTCTTAGCCTTTTCTCCCGGCATCATTCCAGGACCTCCAGGGCCTCCGGGGCCAGGTCCCATACGTCTTCTCTGTGCCGGTTTGGTAGAAGGAGTTTGTGTTCTGTTTTCTTCATTACTCATAATCTAATTCCTCCTTTGACAATTGAGAAGATGCAATCTGCTGATATACTTCACAATTCTTAAGTAATTCTTTATGTGTTCCCTTACCTACGATACGTCCGTCATCGAGTACAAGAATTTGCTCCGCATTCATGATAGTGCTGATCCTTTGTGCTATGATCAGGATGGTACTGCCGGAAAGCTCTTCCTTGAGTGTCTTACGCAGCTTGGCATCGGTCTTGTAGTCAAGTGCGGAAAAGCTGTCATCAAAGATATAAACCTCCGGATTTTTTGCAATGGCTCTTGCAATTGACAGACGTTGCTTCTGACCGCCTGATACATTCGTTCCGCCCTGTGCAATTTCGGTCTGGTAACCTTCAGGCTTATCCGTAATAAATTCCTCGGCCTGTGCGATTCTGGCCGCTTTTTTCATCTGCTCATCATCCGTGGACATATCACCGAATTTAATGTTGGATTCAATCGTACCGGTGAACAATACACCCTTTTGCGGAACAAAGCCAAGCTTACTGCGCAGTGTGTTCTGCTTCATATTCATGATATTGATTCCATCTAACAGGATGCTCCCGGAGGTTACATCATAAAATCTCGGAATTAGATTAATCAGGGTAGATTTACCGCTTCCTGTACTTCCTATGATGGCGGTTGTTTCACCGGGCCTTGCGGTAAAGCTGATACCGGACAGAACGTCTTCCTCGGCATTCGGATAGCGGAAGGAAACCTCCTTAAATTCCAGCAGTCCCTTTGCGGCGTTCGCAGGCTCTTCTGTAGCCGGATCGTGAATGGAGATATCCGTTTTTAAAATTTCGTCAATACGTTTTGCGGCAACTGAAGCTCTCGGCAGCATAACAGAAATCATCGTAAGCATTAAGAAGGACATGATGATCTGCATGGTGTATTGGATGAAGGCGATCATATCACCGACCTGTATCGTACCCTCATCAATTCCCTTTGCGGCTACCCAGATGATCAGGATGGAAATAAAGTTCATAATTAGAAGTAGCAAGGGGAACATAAAGGTCATGACACGGGAAACAAAGAGACTGTTCTTTGTTAAATCCAGATTTGCTTTATCAAAACGCTTCTTCTCGTGCTCTACAGTACTGAAGGCACGGATAACCGGAAGACCGCTTAAGATTTCCCTCATGACAAGATTGATCCGGTCGACAAGCTTTTGCATTAATTTGAATTTCGGCATGGCCAGGATTAACAGTACGCCAATCAGTACAAAAATTGCACCTACAGCGACTACCAGAATCCATGACATAGAGCTTTCCGTATGCAGTACCTTAACGATGGCTCCGAAGGCTAAAATCGGTGAGTAGACAACGATGCGAATTAACCATACCATAAGATTTTGCACCTGCTGAATATCGTTGGTACTTCTGGTAATCAGGGACGCGGTAGAAAACTGATCCATCTCCTTATGGGAGAAGGAGAGCACCTTCTGAAAGACATTCGTTCGTAAATCCCGACCCATTCGGGCGGATACTCTGGCTGCTATCAGAGTAACCAGAATGGAGGCAAGCATGCCGATCATTGCGAGTCCAAGCATGAGGGCTCCGGTTCGGACAATATAGCCATTCTGTATCTTACCGACGTCGATTCCGATGATTTCATATTGTGCTTTGACATGGGCAGAGCTGGCAGCAGTAATCATCATATCGGACATGGAGGAAATTCCATCCCGCATAGCCCCTACAAGCTGGGTGAGTCCTTCTGCCGGTACCACGGACAGGACATTGAAAATATCCACATCCTTCTGGTTTGTTCCGGGAGAAATCTGATCTAACAGCTGCTGTCTGGTGGCAGCAGAGGTATCACTGTCTGCCTCCAGAGTATATACCAGTAATGAGGGTACGCCTAGGGCATCGGTCAGAGCTGCCTCCTCTTCCCCGTCCCAGAGATATAACTCCTCTGTTTCCAGTAAGGGATATTTCTTTAAGTAATTGGACCATTCCTTCTCATTGTAGGAGCTCTCATCCATTAATGAATAATGGGGGAGTATGGTATCCTTTTCCTGTTCCGTCATAAATATGGTAAGCCGGTCCAGCTCAGATTTGCGTATTACGGCAGGGACAGGACTGTCGATACCGCTTTTCATGATTCCGGTATTAATAATATCAGAGGTATAGGTCGGCAATGCCAAATCTGTGTAAGCCTGCAGGATGAGCAGCAGGATTACGATGATAAGAGCAAGCACGGATTTCTTCAAAAATTTAAGTAGTTTAAACATGCAGTATTCCTTTCCAAATAGTAATAATAGATAATTGCGAAACCTGTAAAAGTTAATAATTTTTCGAACCGCCTATACAATTTCGGAGCGGAAGTTAAGCGGATGGAGCGTTGGAGCGGAGAAATTTGTATAGGCGGTTCGAAAAATTTAGTAGATGATATTGTTTCGCAATTACCTATTGTAATAACCACCTATGACTTATCATTATTGCTTATGTTGTGTTTGATTTTGTTGGTTAGCTTGATCAGAGTATGAAGCTCTTCCTCGGTAAAGCCTTCAAAAAGCTTTTCGATTAGAGCCTTCATATGGCTCTCTGCATGCTCTGCAAGAAATCTGCCCTCCGGTGTGAGATAGACCCGGAGTACACGCTTGTCGGACTCATCGGGAACCCGAATTACATAATGATTTGCCTCAAGCTTATTCAGCATTCCTGTGATGGTAGCAGGTGTGCACATATTTTTTTCCGCAAGATCCTTCTGGGTAATTCCTTCATTTGCCTTAATGAGGGATAACAGCTTGGGCTGACCCGGGTACACATGGGTATTATTCATTTTGTGATAAGAGCGCTGATGAATATACTTCGTGGTTTCAGATAAGATATGCAGGAGCTCTTTCAATTCATCTCTCATTGGCTTGGAACATTCCTCCTTCTTTGTGGATTAATGAAATGGGGTATTACTGGCCTAGCCTGTCACTAATCATAATTATTGCCCAAAAAATAATTAGGCGACTAATAGTTAGGCGGCTAATTAAATTGTATTATAGCACATGGCTGCATGATGTCAATATAGTTAATTATTAAACTTTCCTTAAAATTCTAAACCGTTTTTCAAAACAATTAAACAAAAAAAGGGGTGCCCTTTTCTGTGGCACCCCTATCAGGCGGAAGCACTGTTATTTCAATGCTCCAAGGATAATTTCAACCAGTGCATCATTATGCTTTGGTGACATAAAGCAAAAGCGTATGAATTTATTGTTCAGGAAGGGAAAGGTGGAGCAGTCCCGAATCATGAGTCCCTTGCGGATTGCGGCTTCAAATAAATCCATTGAGGTAATCTCCTCCTTAAGGACTTTAAGCAAAATAAAATTAGCCGTCGGTTCATAATAATGCAGATTGCTGCAGCCCTTCAGCAGATTACAGATACGTGCCCGTTCCGCGGCAATCAGGGAACGAGTATTTCTGATATATTCTTCATCAGAGAACATGATTTCGCCGGCAATGGCGGCAAGACTGTTAATGGTCCAGGGATTTTTGCGCTGGTTGATTTCCTTAAGTAAATCCGTATTGCCGCAGATGGCGTACCCCAGACGAAGTCCTGGTGCGGCAAAGAATTTGGAGATACCGCGCAGGATAATAATGTTATTATAATATCCGGTCAGCGGGGCAGAGGTGATCTTCTGGATGTCCTCGGCAAATTCCACATAGGTTTCATCAACCATGACAAAGATACCCTTTTGCTTGCAGATATCAAGAATTTTGCGCATGTCATTTCTGGTAATTGCGGTGGAGGTAGGATTATTCGGATTGCAGATGACCAGAAGCTCCGTATCAGAGGTCAGCTCCGCCTCCAGTTTTGTAAGGTTGAGTCGAAATTCATTCTCTTCCTCCAGACGGTAATAATGAGTCGATCCGCCTCCCAGGGCTACCTCCCGCTCATACTCCGAATAGGTCGGCCCGATAATGAGGGCCTTCTTCGGATGCTTGATCTGAATGAACAGGGAGATCAGCTCGGTGGAGCCGTTTCCTACGATAATATTCTCCATATCGGCATGTACATATTCTGCGATACAATTTCTAAGTCCCGTATAATCCCGGTCGGGATAACTCATAATGGCATCAATTCTCTGTGCCAGCGTAGCCTTCAGCTTCGGTGATATCCCCAGGGGATTTACGTTGGCAGAGAAGCTGATGATATCCTCCTTTTTGACGCCATATATCTTTTCTATCATTTCTAAATCACTTCCATGAAAATGATCGGAATGCTTTATCATAATAACCTCCCCATTGTACTAGATTTTTTTCCCTGAATGAATTATAATTATTAATTATAATCTGTTTTCTCCAAAATGCAATGTAGAATACTCGGGGTGACTTAAGTTGAAGGAAAAAATCGAGCGTTTTTCAAGAGGGGATTTTGAATATGAGCTGCCGCTTCTTCAGTTTTCTGAGGAGGAAATCGAGCTTACGGTAGAAGCCGGTAAAATCCATGAGGGTAGCTTTACAATAAGCAATAGCGCGGGTAGGCGGATGAAGGGCTTTCTATACTCCTCCAATAGATTAATGCAGCCTATGGAGGAGGAATATGACGCGGCGGAACAAACAATCGCGTATCAATTTGATGCCGCTAATCTTAAGGCCGGCGATGAAATCTGCGGGCAATTCCATGTGATAAGTGAATTCGGGGAAAGCTCACTGCCTTTTTGTATACGGATAGAGGCTTCCTATTGTATGTCCTCTATGGGAAAGCTGAAGGATTTATTTCAATTTACGAATCTGGCAAGGATTGACTGGTCCGATGCAAAACGGGTATTTAAGTCTGAGGATTTCGAGCGGGTTTTTCTGACTGGTGAAGCCAGATACAGGCTGGTATACCGGAATTTAATCAAAAGCATCTCTACCAGCCAGGCCATGGAGGAATTCCTGGTGATCATCCGTAAGAAACAGGCCGTCCGTCTGGAGATCGACAGGACACAGGTAGAATATCAGCTTGCCGATGAAAAGCTGACGGATAAGCTTACGCTGACCAAGAACCAGTGGGGATACGCTGAAATCAGGGTAAGTACGGACATTCCCTTTATCCAATTAGAACAGAAATTCCTATGGTCGGACCGTTTTACCGGCAATACCCATCAGATTGCCTATTCGATTGATCCTGCTCTCCTGCGCCGCGGAAATAATTATGGACATATTTTAATCCGTACGCCGCATCAGCTGCTTACCATATCCGTGTGCTGCCGGTATAAAGGGACGGAGCACAGAGGCATGCCAAACCGTCACAAACAGAAAATTGAAATCGGGCTTATGGAGACCTATTTGAGCTTTCGTATCAACCGTATCAGATTGGCAGAATATATCGATGATACCCAGGCCTTGATTGCAAAACTGCCGGGACCTGAGGTCAGTTACCTGAAGGATTTGATGAAGACGCATCTGGCCATCATATCAGGCCGGGATAAGCTGGCACAGGAGCTGTTGTCCGATTTTGCCAGGGATGAAGGGCTTCTTAAGAATAAATCCATACTGGAATATTGTGCTTATCTTTACCTGGAAGCCTTATTGCGTAAGGATGAGACTCTGATAGAAAACAATGCAGCCATCATCAGGAATTACTATTCCAATGGGTATCATGACTGGCGCATCCTATGGTTTTTATTATACACGGATAAGCGTTATGAAAAAAATAAGACTGCCAAGCTGGCGGATATCAAGGAGCAGTTCCAGATGGGCTGTCGAAGTCCCATTCTTTATTATGAAGCGGTTTGTGTCATTAACGAGGAACCGTATCTGCTGCGTGAATTATCCGACTTTGAGGTACAGGCCCTTAATTATGGAATAAAGAACTGGATTATATCAAAGGAAGCCGCTAAGCAATATACCTATCTTGCCGGTAAAAGAAAAACCTTTGTCCCGGTAATTTTTCATGGACTGGTCAAATTATACGATGAATTTGACAGTAAGGAAATATTATCAGCCATCTGCTGTCTGTTGATTAAGGGAATGAAGCGGTCGCTCCAATATTTTGAGTGGTACCGCCTTGGGGTAGAGGCACAACTGCGAATTACCGAGCTTTATGAGTATTACATGTATTCTGCCCCCGATTCTGTGCAGGAAAAGCTGGCGCAGGCCGTTCTGATTTACTTCATTTATAATAATACCCTAAGCGACAGCAGAAAGGCTTTTCTATATGCCGGAGTGGTTAAGAGTAAATATATGGGTGAAACCATCTACAATTCCTACTATAAGCAGATGGAGGTATTTGCCTTAAGAATGCTGGGTGACCATGAAATCAGCCGTGACCTTGCCGTACTGTATCAGGATATCCTAAGTAAGCCGGTACTTAGTACCGAAATATATCAGCATTTACCCTATGTAATGTATCGGAATGAGCTTATCTGCCGCAATCCTAATATGGTCGGCGCAGTGGTGATACATAAGGAGCTGGAAGCACCGCAGCAGGTAACCCTGATAGATGGCCGGACCCTCGTAGATATTTATACAAGCAATTCAGAAATATTTCTGTTAGACAGCTATGGTAACCGTTATGCCGATTCTGTGGAATATCAGGTTACTCCGTTGATGAATACCGCTGAATATGAAAGTACCTGTGTGGAGTACAGTAAGCATCCGATGCTGCTGTTACACCTTTTTGATCGTTACCATAGCTACCGCATTCTAAGTGAAAGCGCGATAGAGCTGCGAAGAAAGGTTCTTCTTATTGAGGGACTCAAGGATGAATATGTGTCGTATTGTCATCAGACCCTGATTGAGTATTATTATGAAAATTTGGACGATGAGCTGCTGGAGTATTATCTTTCCGAGCTTAATCTAAGTAAGGTGACGCCTCAGGAACGAACCAGATACATAGAGATTATGCTGATCAGAACCTACTACCAGAAGGCTCTTGAGGCTTTGGAGACCTACGGCTTTGAGGGGATACCGATTAACCGTCTGGTTAGGCTGTGCTCCGTATGGATGAAGACCAAGGCAGCCGAGAAAAGGCTGGACAGCATGGTCAAGCTGTGCTTTTATGTTTTTCGCCATGAGAAATATGATGAGTCAATCCTCCGTTATCTAATAAATTTCTATCACGGGTCAATCCATGATATGTACCGGCTTTGGGAGGCGGCCCAGGGCTTTGAAGTGGAGTGCCATAACCTGGAGGAGCGCCTCCTCTCCCAGATGCTGTTTGCGGAAAGTGATATTGAAGACAGCTTTCTGGTATTTCATAACTATTATAAAACAGTTACCAATCATCTTCTGGTCAGAGCACTTCTTAGCTATTATGCCTACCGCTATCTTGTGCGTAATCAGGCAATTGATACGGGACTGTTCCAGATCATGAAGCGGGAGCTCTTCTATGAAGAGAATGATTGCTGTCTGCTGGCATGGCTTAAGTATCATGCCAGAGAAAGCTCTTTGAATGAAAATGAACTTATTTTTACGGAATATAATATTCACCGGCTGGTGAGAAAGGGAATTATCCTGCCCTTCTTTTCAGACTATAAGCATATGGTGGCATTGCCGGAGCAAATTGCGGATCAATACATCATAAGCTGCCAGGCCAATCCGGGAAAGAGGATTTATATCCATTACCGGCAGGGAGAAAGCAGTGAATTTGAGACAGAATGCATGCGCAATTGCTTCCTGGGTATCTATATCAAGGAATTTCTATTATTCTGGCACGAGGAGCTGGAGTATTATATCACCGAGGAGCCGGCAGAGGAGACAGGACAGGAAGAAAAACAGGAGACGAGGCTTACAGATCATATAAAGCTTCGTTATGAAGGTGAAATTCCTCCGATGGAGGCACTTCCTCTGATAGAGGAAGGAAACTACCAGCACATTAATCGGATGCTGGTGGAGATGGAGGCAGGGGAGGACAATACCTTATTTGATCTGCTTGAAACTTATGCGAGAAGAGAACATATGATAAAACAATGCTTTAAACCGATGAGTTAGAAGGGAGAAGCGTATGGATTCACCGAGGAAATTGCTGATAGGGTATGATTTGTGTGAGGATTTAACACAAATCAGCTGCTTTAGTTATAAGACGATGGAACCTATTCCACTCAGTGCACAGGAAGGAGAGGAAGATTACATGCTTCCTACCGTACTTTGCCTGAAAACCGAGACAAAGCAGTGGCTGATCGGGGAAGAGGCAATTTCCTGCGCCGCAGGCGGAAGCGGAGAATTGGTAGAGCAATTTCTTCACAAGGTGCAATCAGAGAAGGAGATAGAAGTCGGCGGACAGTGTTATCCGGTGATTAGCCTGCTGGAGAAATATTTCCGCAAAACTCTGACTCTCGTTAAGAATTATTTCCCGACGGAACAGATAACAAAGCTGGTAGTAACCCTGCGCCGTACAGAGCCGGTACTGGTGGATAAAATCTATGAGGCGCTCTCCTTGCTTGGAGTGGAGAAGGATAGAGCGGTAGTTATGAGCCATGCCGGTGTAGCTCTTTATTATGCTTTAAGTCAGGAAAAATCACTCTGGATGAACGATGTTGGACTATTTGAATTTCATCGGGAAGGTTTATTTTTCTATCAAATCCAAATCAATCGCAGAACGAAGCCCATGATAGCAGGGCTTACCAGGAAGGATTACTCGGATATTCTGAATATCAATATGTTAAAGCAAAAGGGCAGTAATCCGGCCTACCTCTTTGAAAATATCGCAAATAATGCCCTATATAAACAAATCATAACTACTCTGTATCTAACCGGCAACGGCTTTGAGGGAGAGTGGGCACAGGAGGTAATCAGGAGCCTTTGCATGGGAAGGCGGGTCTTTCTGGGGCAGAATCTGTTTACGAAGGGGGCCTGTTATACGGCAAAGGAGCTGACGGAAGACGCTGCCCTGAAGGAGTTTATTCTTTTAACAGATGATATGATTACCAGCTGTGTCGCAGTCTGGGTGTACCGGGATACTGCCTTTAGGGAATTACCGCTGACTCAGGCGGGAGAAAACTGGTATGAGGTGAACAAAAGCGTAGAAGTGATTCAGGAAAAGGAAGCACAGCTGGAGATCATATGCAAGAATATCATGACGCGGGAAACCGTGCGGGAGATTATCCCACTGGGTCAATTTCCAAAGCGGCCGGACCGAATGACAAGGCTTCGAATTAATCTGACCTGCCGGGATAAATCGACGGGCATAATAACCATAACCGATTTGGGTTTTGGAGATATTTATCCGGCCACGTGGCAGTCAGCCGAGGTTATAATTCATTTGTAAAGGAAATATTGGAGGTCAGGATGGGGAAATTAATTTTATGCAGCGGCGAAAGAACGACGAGACCTTACCGGCTGCCGCAATTGGGGATATCGATTTATTCGATGGAGGAGCTCTGTTACCTTCTCTATCACCATGTCTATGTAATTGACGAGGATATGTTCAGTGATGCCCTGTTTGATTTTATTGAAATGGAGCTTAAGCTGCCGGAGCGTGCTGATAAGCTGCGCCAGCTTAAAAGCCAGAATGCGGACCTAAAGACGATTGTGACTGTCATATTATGCAGCACCGACTATTATACAGAGACTGAGATTAAGGGACTTTTAAAGACTCTGGATAAAATCATCGGAATGCCTGCCGTAAAGAGAAGCTGCATCAAGGCGGATAATTATCTTAAGGAGCAGCAATATTCCAAAGCGGCCAGTGAGTATGAGCATATCATACATTCCAGGGAGGCGACGGAGCTTACGCCGGAGGAATATGGGGATTTATTTCATAATCTGGCTGTGGCAAGAGTACATATCACAGGGCTTAAGGAAGCAACGAGACTATTCAGGGAGGCTTACGAACGTAACCACCGGGAGGAAAGTCTGATACAATACCTGCTGGCACTTCTGATTGGTAATAATGAGGAAGAATATAAAATCAAGGCGGAGGAATACCAGATAGGGCCGGAGCTTGATTATAAAATCAGAAGTTTCTTTGAGGAGGCAGAAAAGGAAGCAGATGCTTCACCGGAGGCCCAGAGGCTGACGGAGCTTAAGAACAAAATGGCTTTTGTCAGCAGACAGGAGCTTTACGAAAGAGTGGAAGAAATTATAACGATCTGGAAGAACAAAATCAGAGAAAGCTGACGAAACCGGCAACAGAAAGGCAAGATACCATGGGATTATTTCGGCTGTTTACGCGTAAACCAAAAAAGAATCAAGAGCTTGATAAAGCGGATGTCACTTTGAATGAGAAAAAAAAGGAAGGAAGGCGTTCAGCCAGACTGACTACGCAGGAGGAGAGAATAAGCTATATCAAGGATACCTGTGAAGCCATTCTTGACAGCAACCGGCAGACGGAAGAAGCAAAGGCGGAATATCAGGCAGTAACCTCATATCTTACAGATATGCAAAAAATTGATCTGATTCCCCTGGAACAGCGTGGAGCTTTGGAGCAGGCTGCTAACAAGATTGTAAGCCTTTCCAAGGAACGGGGCAAGCTGCAAAGCAGGACAAATATTTTGTCGGACCGTCAGTATCGGGTGTTTGAGCAGTATGAGCTTACCCTGCCCAAGGAGATGCAGGCAGTCAAGGAAGGGGAAGAGTACCAGGCGGTAATAGAGCAGGATATCAGTCATCTTGAGAAGGAAAGAACGAGGCTGCTTCAGGAGCAGGAGGATATCATAGGCAAGCAGTCCTTTCTCAAGGGGATTGCGGTTACCGTAAGCTTTGTTATCGTATTTTTATTTATCCTCTTTGGACTGCTTTCCAGTAATGCCGAAGCAAATTATACGCTGCCCTTTATCCTGACGGTTCTTATGGGAATGGCTTCGGCCTATTATATCTTTACCGAGGCAAGAAAGAATCAGGTTGATATCCAGCTTGTTCAAATGAAGCAAAACCGCCAGATTATGCTGATGAACAAGGTAAAGATAAAATCGGTCAATAACCTGAATTATCTAGATTATACCTATAACAAGTATATGGCAGATAATTATGAGCAGCTTCAGCTTCTGTGGAAGGAATATATGAAGGTGAAGGAGGAGTCCAGAAAATATCAGAAGAACACGGATGAGCTGGATGAAAACAATAATACGTTAATCAGCGAGCTGAAAAGGTTCGGTATTGCAGATGCTGAAATCTGGATTTATCAGCCGACGGCGATCATCGACAGCAAGGAGATGGTGGAGGTGCGCCACAGGTTGAATGTACGAAGACAAAAGCTGCGGGAACGTATCGATTTAAATATTCGCCAGAAGCAGGAGGCATTAAAGGAAATCAACAAAATTGTGAAAACCTATCCGGATTGTGCGCCAGAGGCGGAAAAGCTGCTTCGCAAATACAGGATAGAGATAGAAGAATAGAGCGGCCTGTTGAGAGGCTTCGAACCAAAAGCTGCTTATATTAATCAGTCTCCGGTCTTGTTCGGTCAATGCCGATGGCGGTTAGCTCGCCGCCTACAATAGCCAATTCTCCTGTTGCAAGGGCGTCACTTTGAGGGTTGGGGTACTTTGTCTGTTTTACCATTAGTCGCCCGTTATCAAGATAGAGCGCGTAATCATAATACATACGGTCGCTTAGGTCATAGGTATTTCCCGTCGCATAATCAAAGACGATGATCCGCTCATCGATGATACCGGAACCAAGGCTTACCGTTGCACATAATTCGGGCAGTCCGTCGCCGGTAAGATCCGCAAGATAGACATTCCAAACAGGCATCCCGCCAAAGAGTGTTTTTTCACCGTCTGCATCGACGGCTTTCACTTCGTAGGGGGACCATTGAAACACGGTGCCCGGGTATTCCGGCAATTCTAATTCCAGATTCCCTCCCCAAGGCATTTGCTCGTCAAAGTAATAATCCAACCATTTACGCGGCTCGTAGGAGTAGATATTCGATGCAGACACATACCGTGCTCCTTCGTCTGCAAACAATGGCACAGCTGCCGTCTGGAATATCAGTGTGTTATCATCAGTAACCGTAAAGCTTGCTATAACTTCACCGTTTTTGACACCGAAAGCATTTTCTAATTCCTCTGTTTCAATACTCGAGTAAATCAGCAATTCACCATCTGCAAAGGTGTAGGTGCAATTCGGCAGCATATAACTGCTGATTGGCGGCGCTGCAAGCCTGGCGGTGCCGTCTTCATACAGCGTCACGGACAGCATACGCTCCGCCCTTTGCTTTTCAGTCGCGTTCTCAAGAATATACTGCTGTAAAGGCTTCTCGGGCGGATAAATGCTCATCACCCGCCATACATCCTCACTCTCGGCCGCCAGTAAATAATCGCGGTTATACCCATTTAATTCATAAATGTACCAAGTGCTGTACTTATCTGTGGCGTACCCGATTTCCTTTCCCCATCCGATGTCGTCCATCGAGGTTACATAATAGATGGTATCGTCCCAAATCAGCTTCATATCGTTGAGAAAGAAAGCCGGATTCTCTTCATAGATTATTTCCATTTCAATGAGCGGTGCATTGACAATCCGATTTACCGCAAAGCCCACGCTCAACACAGCAACGAAAGCCACCGCCGCAACAATAATCACCCGTGATGTTTTTTTAAAATTCAGCACGTTTTTAATCCGTTCCTTTATACCGCCCTCTCCAAAGGCAAGAGGACTGCCGCTGATAATACGGTACTCTGTAGCCAGGGACAATAGTGATAACGAATAATCCTTTTTCATTTCATCGCCCATTTCCTTCAGCACCCGCTCGTCGCAGGACATTTCCATATCCGCGCCCATCAGCAGGAACGCTACCCAAACAAGCGGGTTGAACCAATGCAGGCACAAAATGAAATACGCCACGAATTTTATGATATGGTCACGCCGCCGGATATGCGTCTGTTCGTGCAGGATAACATAGCTTTTTTCTTTTCCGGACAGGCCAGTGGGCAGATAAATCCCCGGATTGAAAACCCCCAGCACAAAAGGCGAATTTATGTATTTTGCTTCATAGATATTGGCCTCAATTTGGGCTGCTTTTCTCATTTTCCGTTTGAGTATCACGAAAGACACCATGCCGTAAATAATCATTGCGGCAGCGACAACAAACCATATAAACGCTCCGATCGTTGTCCATATCTGCAGCGGATTTACGCTT
This sequence comes from Bacillota bacterium, assembly GCA_023407175.1. Next base: position 38,934 of record JAEYMU010000006.1, on the reverse strand, counting down.
GCAGCCGGCGCGGCGGCGGGAAGAATACTGCTGACCGCATTATTCACAAAGAGGATACCGCTGTCAATACGCGGCACAGGCTGCGTGCCTATATCCGTCGGTATCGTCTGTGCTTTGAATGGAATCAGGCTGAATACAGTCTCAATTGAAAACGGGAACACGAGCCTGAATCCGGCTATCGCCCACAGGCAGTAAGAAATTATTTTAGGGGCTTTTTTAAGTGGCAGCCGCGCAACGTATATCGCCGCAATGACAAATGAACCCGTCAGGCTCATATTAAGAATGGTGAGGAATAGTTTATCCATTATTACCGCCCCCCTCGTGTTCTTCTATCAGATGTTTTAATTCTGCTGCTTGTTCCGGTGTTAGCTTCCTGCCGCTGAAAAATGAAGTGATGAACTTGGGCAATGACCCGCCGAAAGTGTCTTCTACATACCGGCGACTCTGACGCGCTATTTGTTCGTCACGGGTAAGCATAACCGACACATTCGCGTTTTCGTTTTTGAATACGCCCTTGTCGCAAAGCTTCTTTAACACCGTATAGGTAGTGGACTTTTTCCAATCCATTTCACGTTCTGCAATCGTCACCAAATCCGGCGAGGAAAGCGGCGCTTCCCTCCATATCAAAGCCGCGAGTTTTTCTTCTGCCTCCGTAAGATTTATGTTCTTAGCCATAGCTGCACCTCCAAACTAAATGTGTTAGACTAGATTCAGTCTAACATGTCTAGACTGAATCTGTCAATAGATTTTTCAAAAAGTCATATCATTCACTGTTGACATTTTTATTAGCAGATGCTTATAATAGCTATTACAATCATATAATGATATAAAGGCAATGAAAAGAAGAGTAAGCGCCGGATACTTTTACAGAGAGCCCTGTCCGATGAGAATGGGCAAAGGAAGAAGTGCTGAACATGGTCTTGGAGCTGCGTACCGAGAATATATAGTACAGAATACTGTACTGGGATTTTAGGCTACGACGGGAGCGCCCGTAACAGCGATAGAGTATCGGTGGATCATTTCCCGCCCGTACTTGATAAGGCTCATACCGTGAGGTATGGGTGAATTTGGGGTGGTAACACGAAGCAATGAGTGACAGCCTTATGGAAATGCAATGAATCGAATGGCTGAAAGGATATAGCTCTCGTCCCCGAAAATTAATTAAGCAAGCAGATTGCTTAAGAATTTTCGGGAGGTGAGAGCTTTTTTGATGGCCTTATTGTAGTGATAAAACTGCAATTTAAGCGGCTGATACAGGTTGGACTTAATGTTACCAGATCAAATGATTGGAAATGGGTCGCCTACGGGCGGCGGATAGGAGGCAGCTATGACAAATATATTAATCGGAGGAGCCTGGCCGTATGCAAACGGCTCGCTCCATATCGGACATATCGCGGCATTATTGCCCGGGGATGTGTTGGCAAGATACTATCGGGCCAAGGGGGATAACGTATTCTATGTATCAGGCAGCGACTGCCACGGGACCCCGGTTACGATACGGGCAAAGAAAGAAAATAAAACACCGGAGGAAATCAGTGATTATTATCACCAGGAATTTACCGAGGTTTTTCAGAAATTGGGCTTTAGCTATGACCTATATACTAAGACCTCCTCAAAGGAGCATATTGAATTCGTCAGAGATTTTCATAAAAGGCTCTATCAGAGCGGTCTGGTCTATGAAAAGCCTGCACCCCAGGCTTATTGTCCCGATTGCGGCAAGGTATTGACGGACCGTCAGGTAATTGGAATATGCCCGAATTGCGGGAAGGCAGCCAAGGGCGACCAGTGTGATGCCTGTGGAAGTATTCTGGAGCCGGAGCTGCTCCTGGAGGCGGAATGTGCCCAGTGCCACAGCAGGCTGGAATTTCGCGACAGCAGGCAATTATATATCGCGCTTACACAGCTTAAGAAAGAGCTGGGTGATTATCTTGACAGACATCCGTCCTGGCGCAGGAATGCCCTTGCCTTCACCGGAAGATATCTGAAGGAGGGACTGCGGGACCGTGCTATTACCAGAGACCTGGATTGGGGAATTGATGTGCCCAGGAAAGGGTATGAAAACAAGAAAATCTATATCTGGGCAGAAAATGTACTGGGCTATCTTTCGGCAAGCTATCTTGTGGCAAAGCAAAGGAATACTGATTTTAAAGAGCTGTGGGGAGAGAACACAAAGCACTATTATGTGCATGGTAAGGACAATATTCCCTTCCATACTATCATATTACCGGCACTGCTTCTGGCTCACGGTGAGGGCCTGCGCCTTCCCGATGAAATTATATCCAGCGAATATCTGACACTGGAGGGCCGGAGAATATCCACAAGCCAGAACCATGCAATCTGGGTAAAGGATATCATTGACCAATATAATCCAGATGCCCTTCGTTATTTTTTCATAATTAACGGCCCGGAGAAGCGGGATACGGACTTTACCTGGCGGGAATTTGTTCAAAGGAATAACAGTGAGCTGCTTGGAGCTTATGGCAATCTGGTAAATCGTACCCTGACCTTTATCGCTAACTTTTTCGAAGGTATTGTCCCACAGGGAGAAGTAAACGCAATCCTGAAAGAAAACATTCAGAATATTTACAGAGAGGTTGGAGATAAAATAGAAAAAGGTCAGTTAAAGGAGGCGCTGGAGACAGTATTTGAATTTGCCCGATATGGAAATAAATACTTTGATATTAATGAGCCCTGGAAGACGCGGATAACGGACACTGCCGCCTGTAGCCACACACTGCTGAATTGTGTACAGATTATTGCCAATCTGGCGGTGCTTTTGCAGCCGTTTCTGCCCTTTTCCTCGAAAAAGCTGTTTGACTGGCTGTCCCTTGAGGAGGGCTGGGGACCCAGGTATGTAAAGCCTGGCTACAAGCTCCCGGAGATTACAATTCTGTTTGAAAGGCTGGCTAAAGAACCGGCTTTGACATAAGCTGAGGTCGTAATCGGGGAAGGTTTCTATCAAAATGCTCTCATACAGATGGAATTCTGAAATAAAGTTTTTTACAGGAATTCTATTTGATCATGAGAGCATTTTGATATACTGATGTCAGTAATTAAGGGTGATAGATAGATAAAATATTTCCTATGAATTAATTGGCGAAAAAATACAAAAACAGTAAAAAGCGATTGACAAAATAAGTAACAAATGGTAGTATTAGGTTGAACGTAAAACTATATATTATCTACAAATGAAAATTATTAATATCAAAATATATAATAAGTTTAACGTAAAACTATAGACATATATTAAAATGTATTATGGAAATAGCGCTAAATAGGAACGGTTTTAATATGGCAGCGGTTATAATTCATATTAGTTTAGGAGCGTGATGTAATATGAGGGTATGAGATCAGATATGGGCAGGTATGGGCAAAGTATAAGTAAGGGGGTTATTATTTCAAATTATACGAGGAGGTAAATTATGAAACTGAATGACAGGTCCATTAAAAACAGGTATATAGTAATATTATTGGTTTTTGCATTAATAATTGCACAGCTCATGCCCATGGGATCAGAAACAAAGAAAGTATCGGCAGCAACCTATGTAAGGATTAAAAGTGTATGGCAGCAGACCTATTTATATGAGAGCGGGGATCAGGTGTTATATGGAAATATTGATAGCAGTAATCAGTCCTCTCAATGGGAGCTGCTGGATGCAGGTGATGGCTCAGTAAGAATCCGTAACCGTGCCAGCGGGGAATACATGAATATAGAAAATCTATACAGCTATATTCAATGTACCGGTATAGAATCAACCTGGTACAGCTGCAGATGGTATATCGAGGATGCGGGCAGCAATCAGGTACGGCTTTGCAATTCCTGGCAGTCCTCAGAGTACATTCATATTCAGAATTTGTATGGCTATGCACAGCGGGGAACCATTTATTCTGTCTGGGACAGCGCTAAATGGATACTGGAAGCAGTAACCGACTCAGGTGTGACACCTACGCCGACTGTGGCACCGACAGCAACCCCAACAGTAACTCCGACTGTAACCCCAACTGTGACGCCAACCCCAACAGCAACTCCGACCGTGACTCCAACCCCAACCATTACAGTAACCCCGACGGTAACAACAGCACCGACAGCAACTCCGACTCCGGTTATAACACAGATACCGACAGATACGAACCTGGCCCTTGGCAAAACGATTACGGCTTCCTCCAGTATCTATAATTATGTGGCCGCCAATGCAGTTGATAACAGTGTTACAACCTACTGGGAGGGTGGTTCAAATTCCTATCCCAATACATTAACAGTAAGTCTGGGGGCGAATGCAAATGTTCATAGCATAGTAATCATGTTAAATCCGGATTCCGCATGGTCTGCAAGAACCCAGAGAATAGAGGTTTTAGGGCATAATCAGGATAGTTCGACCTTTACCACTCTGGTTGCTGCCGGGGACTATTACTTTAGTCCGTCAACTGGGAATTATGTAACGATTTCGATTACAGCTACAGTAAGTGATGTCCAATTAAAATTTACATCAAATACAGGTGCTTCTGCCGGACAGGTTGCCGAATTTCAAATTTATGGAACAGCAGCACCAAATCCGGACCTGTCTGTAACAGCATTGTCAGTTTCCCCTGCTTCTCCGGTTGAGACAGACAGCATAGCCCTGACGGCAACGGTTAATAATATCGGAACGGCTGCTGCGGCTGCCTCCAGTGTTAATTTCTATGTTGGCGCGGCTTTGGCCGGTACGGTAAATACCCCTGCTATTGCTGCCGGATCAAGTGCTTCCGTATCCTTAGCTATTGGAAATAAGAACGCAGGAACCTATGAGATTAAAGCAATAGCGGATGAAGGAAATACTCTGATCGAGCTGGATAACACAAACAATTCCTATACTGGTCTTATGACTGTAAATGAGGTATCAAGTTCGGACCTGATCGGTACCGTATCCTGGAATCCAAGCACAATGAGTGCGGGAAATACAATAACCTTTTCAGTTAATCTGAAAAACCAGGGAAATATAGCATCGGCAGGAGGAAACCATGCGGTTACCGTTGTGTTATATAACTCCGCGGGCAGTGCAATCCATACGATGACAGGCTCCTATTCCGGTGTAATAGCAGCCGGAGCCTCCGTTAATATAGCAGTCGGAACCTGGACTGCTGCGGACGGGAGCTACAGTGTAGTTTGCACCGCGGCGGATGACGGCAATGAAGTAGCTATTAAGAAAGCAAACAATACCTCCACAGCCGGCCTTTACTGCGGACGGGGAGCAGATACGGCATTTACAACCTTGGAAGCAGAAGCAGCCTCCAATATGACCAATGGTACGGTGTTGGCGAAAAATTATACCTTGGGAGATTATGCAGGGGAAGCTTCGGGACGCAGCGCAGTTTATCTGGATGCAGTCGGAGAATACGTTCAGTTTACTTTGACAGCATCGGCAAATGCTTTTGTACTTCGTAATGCAGTTGCCGAAAATACCACTGGAACAATTAGCCTGTATGTTAATGGGGTAGATAAAGGCAATTTTACTGTTACTTCAAAATACTCCTATGTATATGCTACACCAACCACCCTGTCACGGTTAGGATATGATAACTCTGGAACAAAGGCATACTGGCTGTATGAGGATGCCCAGCTGTTACTGGACCAGGTATATCCGGCAGGTACCGTAATCAAAATCCAGAAGGATGCCTCCGATGTTAGCTGGATTTATCTCGATATGCTGGAAATTGAAAATGTTCCGGCTGCGGCTGCAAACCCTGACCCGAATAAATATGTGGAGGTTTCAGCAACAAAGTCAATTGAAGCAGCCCTTACAGAATTTCGGCAGGACAGCTCAAAGGCAGGAATTTTCATCCCTGCCGGAGATTGGGAGATCACTGGTAAGATTTATTTATATGGACGTGCCGTTGAGATTATTGGCGCAGGGCCCTGGTATACGAAGCTGGTTGCACCACAAGGCCTTACAAATACCGATGTAGGCTTTTCTATCAGCTCGAGTGCCAATGGTTCTACTATAAAAAATCTTTCAGCCTGGGGCAATTATGTGAACCGTGTGGATGGACCGGGGAAATTTATCAACGGAGACGGAATGCAGAATGTTACGATTGAGAATGTCTGGGCGGAGCATTTTGTATGTTTATACTGGGGGGTAAATTCCTCTTACAATACATTTAAGGACTGTCGGATTAAGAATATGTTTGCAGATGGAATCAATATGACAAATGGCTCTTCCTATAATGTAATTACAAATTGTTATGCGAGAGGCACCGGTGATGACTCCTTTGCACTATTCAGTGCAGTGGATTCAGGTGGAAGCTCCTATAATACAGGCAATGTCTATTCCTATCTGACGGCAGTTTGCGCAAGGCGTGCGGCTTGCTTTGCAGTATATGGGGGATCGGGCAATACCTTCCAGAATTTATATGCGGCAGATACTCTGACCTATCCGGGACTTACGATCAACAGCTACAGCTTTGGCTACAGTACGCTCGGATTCGGTCCGGCGGATACGGTATTTGACGGAATAACCCTTGACCGCTGCGGCGGAGATTTTTGGACCAGTGTTGGTGCAGATGATAAAATAAATGATTACCAGAACTTTGGAGCAATATGGATTTATACCGGTGATCGGACGATGCAGAATATTCTGATTAAAAACGTGGATATTAATAGCCCGGTATATTTTGGCATTATGTTTCAAACCATGTATCCAAACGCATTATCGATGCAGAATATCCGCCTGGAGAATGTTACGGTCAATAATCCGACCCGCTATGGCATTAAATTCTGTATTTTATCCGAGGCAAACCAGGGACCTTGTCTGGGTAGTGCGAGCTTTACAAACGTAAAGATATACAATGCGGGGATAGCAGCGGTCTATGGCCTCTCCGGCTGTCCGGGCTTTACGGTTACAAAAGTGGGAAGCGGGAACAATTGGTGATTTAAGCGCGGTTTTGCTTTGGCATACAGTTCAACTATAGGTAATTTTGTGAGTCAGACAGCAGATTAAGCTGTCTGACTTTGCTTTTGATATTGACAAAAGTAAAATAAAGACACATAATAAAAGTACAGTGTACTTATAAGTATGCTGTACTTTATTAGGACGAGGTGAGATGCTGTGCAGTACGCAAAGGACGAAATAAGACAAAGGATTATTGATGTCGCACGGGAAGAATTCCTGGACAAGGGTTTTGAAAAAGCGTCCATACGGACAATAACAACGAAGGCAAAAACTGCAAAAAGCAACCTATATAATTATTTCAAGGACAAGGATGCTCTCTTTCGTGCAGTGCTTGAGCCAACGACAACCGAGATTCAAACAGGTCTTAAAGCAGCAAAGCAATATAATTTTCCAAAAGGAACTGAGGACTACACCCTTTCGTCGCAGCAGCTTGTAATAGGTGTGATAAGTAAATTTATAGCGGCGCATACCACTGACGTTAAGCTTCTACTGTTCAAAGCACAAGGCTCGTCCCTCGAAGGGTTCAAATATGAGGTGCTAGACGCCTTTACCGAAAACATGGTTGAGTGGTCAAGATCAATCCGTACAAAAAAAGAGGTTTCATGGCTTTTTGTTCGCACCGTCTGCAGTTTCTATCTGAATATGATTGAGCAGCTCTTTCTCATAGAGCTGCCTGCGGATATGGCGAAATATATGAATGAGATATCCGTATTTGTCTACCACGGCTGGAAAAATGTATTTACCAATGAGTAAAGGAGTGTATAAAAATGACTCGAAGAATCGAATCAAAAACTTCACGGACGGCGGAGTATACCTGCCTTGCGCGGGGGCTTTCCTGTCTTGAGAAGCGGGAACAGTACAAGAGTGAAGACTATGTTTCATTAATGATTATGAACGATTTGATCAGCATAACGTATCGATAGAATTTATTCAATCCGTTATGAGAATTTAATATTTATCTGTTGATTGGAGGAAACGATATGGAGAAGCGAATGAGGAACTATCTTGCATTGATGAAAGGGTTAAATTATACGGAAATGTCAGAGGAAGAAAGGGGAAAGCGCCGTACGAATTTACTGATACAGATAGGCTTCTTTCAGCAGGAAAGACTGATACATCTGATTGTAACAGCTACCTTTGCCCTCCTGCTGTTAATTAGCACACTGGCAAGCGTAATAAGTCAGGAATTGGTATATCTCCTGCTGTCGGCTTTATTCCTCGTTTTACTGATCCCTTATATTAGACATTATTACATTCTGGAAAATGGGGTACAAAGGCTCTATCTTTATTATGATATGTTGGAAGACTAGTGTGCCGACCGCTTGGCACCTGGACTAATGGCAGGCAAGCAATTAGTCAAGATGTCAGGTAGTCAGTGCACTGGAGCTTTCTATCATAATCTATAACAGCCTGTATCCTGGGAATGAAAGAAGCTGTATTGCTCCTAAAATAACTTGGCCACCAATTCATAGACAACCGGCACCAGCACCGCCGGAAGCAGATTGCCGCATTTGATTTTCTTGCCGAATATCATATTAATGCCTATTCCGAAGATGAGTATGGAGCCAATGAAGGAAATGTCTGTTATCAGCTGGTCACTTAAAACAGGCTCGATATACTTTGCCGACAGGGTGATGAGCCCCTGATAGATTCCAAGGGGAAGGATTGAGAAAAAAACTCCGATTCCAAGCGTGGAAGCAAAGAAAATAGCTACGGTTCCGTCAATGAAGGCTTTGGCATACAGCATGGAGGCGTCTCCCGATAAGCCGTCCTGGAGAGAGCCTATGATTGCCATTGCTCCGATGCAAAACAGAAGAGAGCTGCTTACAAAGCCCTCTACAAAGTTCTGTCCTTTCTCGCCTCTTACCTTCAGCTTTGATTTGATCCATTCCCCCATATGATCCAGGCGGGCCTCAATATCAATCAGCTCTCCAAGAAAAGCTCCGACAGCCAGAGATACAATCATCAGCATTATGTTGGCAGTCTCCAGCCCTTTTTCTGTGACAACAAACAGTCCCTGTAAGGCACCGCTGATTCCGATAAACATCACTGCCAGGCCAAGGGCATTCATGATAGTCGTCTGAAATCTCTGTTTTAATCCGCCTCCCAGTAATAATCCAAGTCCGGAACCGATCAGAATTGCCGCCATATTCGCAAGTGTACCTAAACCGATCATATTTGTTCTCCCTTTCATTCCTTCATCTGCAGTATTCCGATTTATGGGGCGGACCTATGTAATTTGCTTCGCGCCCGGCCCCTTTGCCGATGCTATGTTTTGAATTCGTTTCATATTATATACCACTTACTCTATTTCTGTCCATCCGTTTCATGGACTGAGGGAGAAATTAATTAAGGAAATATACGGCGCGGACGCGCTTCGTTTCAGCCTGGCACAGGGCAACATAGACATATTGTGAAAATGATTGTATAAAAGATAATCTTGCTGTTTGATAATAAATACATCATAATAAAACCGGAGAATTGCGGGAGGTGGAATATTGAGAAAAAAGCACTATTTTCAAAGCACATTTCTTCCGATTGCGGCAATGACGGTATCCTTTATCGGAGTTATGGTGTTTACCATGCTGTATATGGCAAAAGATAATAATTATTACAATACGATCTACCGGTATTTTAATATCAGCAAAGAGCTGCATGTATGGATGATGTATACGGATATTAAAAAGAGTGTGATAGTGAACGGAGTCAATATATGCAGCGTTTTGTTTATAGCCGCCAACCATGTTTTTTCCAGGTCTCTTTATAATCAAAAGACAGGAACGGCCAAGATAATAACCCGTATATTGATCTTTATTTTCGTGACAGAGATATTTTTTTATAATACCGGTGTGTACAAATTCTTGTACTACGGCCGACTTGGTTTTTTACCGGACGCAGCAGCCTTTCGAAATATTTACTCTGTATTTCATCGGATTACAATGGCAGGGAATTTTGTATGCCTCTTATACAATATGGTTCTGCTTTTCAAAACAGCATTCAGGAATGAATCGATTAAAGAATTAAAATATATAAAATGGTGCATGATAATGGTTAATTTTGGAATTACGGGACTGTATTTTTGTATGTTTTACTCCTTACCGAATTCGTTTCTTTGGATTTCCAGAGTTGCCAGATATGAGATCTACAATTCGATGAAAATAGGGAGCTATTTCAGTATGATGAAGATTATCCCCTATTTGATTATCTTTTTTATTCTTATTCTCTGCTATAATGTGGTCAAATATGAAAAAACAGTAAAAAGAATTGAAAATGAAGAGTACATGTTTTCAAATATTGTTGCCTCCACCGAAATATCCACCCGGGCCTTTAGCCATTATATAAAAAATGAACTGCTTGGCATCATATCTGAGGTTGAATATATTATGAAAAATTCCGGAGAGGAAAAGGGGAGACGAATAGAGGGGCTGGATACAATAAGATCCAGCTGTATGGAGATGTACAGCCGCCTGGATGAATTGCAGAAGAACTCCAACAGGATTGTGCTTAATCAGACTCTATGCGATTTCTGTAAAATAATTGACAGGGCAATTGATAATGAAAGGGCAGAATTTGAGAAAAAATCAATCAGACTGAATTATAAAAGATGTGAACAAAGGGCGGTTATTTTTGGGGACAGCAGGTATTTGGCGCAGGTATTTAAAAATATTTTCAGAAATGCCATAGAGGCGATGGAGGAAAACCAACAGCAACCGAAGGAAATCACCATAGAAATCAGGCTTTTTGACAGCCGGATTGAGGTGGTCGTCACAGATTCGGGGCCGGGGCTGGACAGCAGAATTCAGCAGCGATTATTCGAGCCATTTGTTTCCACGAAATCCACAAAAAGCAACTGGGGTATCGGACTATCCTTTTGCAAACGGATCATTTCCAGACACAGGGGAAAGATTGAGGCCTTCAATCTGCCCGGACACGGGGCGGGCTTTCGTATTGAGCTGCCGCTGGTCCAGCAGGAAAAAGGATGATAAAGGCTGCGGTTCATGCACCTGATATGAGAACGGAGGTTAATATGCCATGGAAGATAAAATAAGAATAATGATTGTCGACGATATTCCGTCACTTTGCTGCAAATACAAGGAAATATTTGATCAGACAGAGGATATTGAAGTGGTTGCCGTCGCGGAAAATGGCTATGAAGCAATCATGAAAAGTGCCTTGAAGCATCCAGATGTGATTTTAATGGATATAGAAATGGAGAATAAATATGCCGGTATTATGGCTACGCAGCAGATCTTGCAGAATTTTCCCAATATAAAAATAGTTATTCTGACTGTATATGAGGAGGATGAGATGATTTATGCCGCATTTCAGGCCGGAGCCTGTGACTATGTCCAGAAAACGGCAACCTCAGCAGTGATGATACAGTGTGTTAGAGATGCCTATTATGAAAAGTCTGCCATAAGGCCTCAGGTAGCGAAAAAAATCAGAAAGGAATTCAAACGTATCAAAAACAATGAAGACAGTCTGATCTATACGATCTATCTGATCCAGCTTCTGACTGATACCGAACGGGATATCCTCTGTGCCTTACATAAGGGCAAAAGTCAGAAGGAAATCTGCGCCCTGCGATATATTGAACCGGCAACCATGAAAACCCATATCAGGAATATTATTAAAAAGATGAAATGCAGATCGATTGAAGATGCATTAATGCAGGTGGCAAGAAGCGGGTTTTTCTATTATATGGATAAGGTACGGGAAAGAAGTCAATAAGCATATGGGCATATTGCACAATAAAAAATTATATTTTCTAATCGCAATGCAAAAGGTATGAAGAAGAGCAATTTTGATAAGCTTTCCGCGTCGAAGGGCCGGTGCTACAATACAGGTATCACAAAACCGAACAGGTTATGAAGGAGGATTTGTTTATGAAAAAGAAAAAAATTGTAGCACTGATGTTTTCCTGTATTTTTACTTCAGCTATACTCTTGGGATGTGGTAAGGCAGAGGATACGCCCCAGAACGACAGCGGGCAGGTGGGAGGAAGTACCTCTGTTCCTGAGAATTCATCGGAAACCAATACCGGTGATAAAGTTGAATTGAATTATTATGCCTGGAGCGAGGGAGATTATTTACAGGAAATCGTTGATGCCTACAATGCTTCCAGTACGGTGGCAACAGTGAAGCTAACGACTGTCGCCAGCAGTGATTATGACGATAAGCTGGTGACCATGCTTGCAGGTGACAATGATATCGATCTATACAACATGCGGTCTATTTCCCTGCTGAATAAACTGGCAAACAGCGGTAATCTTGCCGATGTAACAAATTATATTAAGGACAGCGGACTGGATGTGTCTGTCTACGGTACGGGCTATATGGATACGCAGATAGACGATAAGTTTTATGCTCTGCCGTACCGTACCCAATCCTATGCACTGTTTTATAATAAGAAAATATTTGATGCCAGGGAGATTGCGTATCCGGATAATCTGACCTGGGATGAATATGCCGAGCTGGCAAAGCAGCTTACGGAAGGGGAGGGACAGGATAAAGTATACGGCGGTTATATTCCCGAATGGCTGTATACACCGTTTATCACACTGCAGGAGGGCTCCAATATTGCAGACGATGATTTAACAGCCACACAGAATTGGCTGGAAATGCTGAATAAGCTGTATAATGAAGATAAATCCCATATGAGCTATGCGGATATGGTAAGCACAGGAACAGACTATATTAATTTCTTCTGTACCGGAAGGGCGGCCATGCTTCCGAATGGAGAATGGTGCGTCGGGGATATTAAATCCTTCCTTGAAGAGAATCCGGATGTAACGGATGATTTCGAACTGGGGATTGCCGTAATTCCCCAGGTTAAAAAAACGGATAACGCTATTACTGCGGGAGGCGTAAGCACCTTTATCGGTATTAATGCGACATCAAAGAAGCAGGAAGCTGCTTTTGACTTTGCAAGCTATCTCGCAGGAGAGGAATGTGCAAAGATAATTGCAAAAGCCGGTATGATTCCCGCTTATATGAGCGATGAGGTTATATCGGTTTATGAGGATGCCGTAGGGGTAGACGGCGCAGGTAATCTTCTGGATGTGGACAAGGTGTTTGAAGGCCTGTTTTTTGATGGGTTCGATGAAATCCAGAGTGCTTATCAGGAAGAAAAGGAATTATATTTAATCGGAGAACAGTCTATTGAGGATACAATGAAGAACTTTTCCGAAAGACGCAGGGAGATCATGGAAGAATAAACGGACCAATCAGCCGGTGTCTTAAGGAGGTAGTGATGGAGCAGACAAAATATAGTTTGATACGGCATATGAAAAAGTCAATGGTTGGCTGGCTGTTTGTATTTCCGAGCTTTGTGGCGTTTATGGTGTTCATGGTCGCACCGGTTATCATGGGATTCTGGTATAGTCTTACAGACTATACCGGATTATCCAGAAATTATGATTTTATCGGATTACAGAACTACATAAAAATGTTTCAGGACAGATATTTTATTGTTTCTGTAAAAAATAATATAGTATACGCTGTATGGTACGGGGGGCTAACGCTGGTGATTTCATTGGCGTTGGCAACACTGCTGAATCAGTTGAAGAGATTAAAAAAGCTGTTCCGTATGGTGTTTTTTCTTCCGTATATCTCATCCATGGTATCGGTTGCTGTTATTTGGAAAATAATTCTGAATCCGTCCGGCGGCCCGCTTAACAGTATCCTCATGCAGCTTGGAATGGATGATCCGCCGCGGTGGCTATCCTCAACCACCTGGTCGCTTTATGCTGTTATTATAGTGTCGGTATGGAAAACCTGCGGATATTATATGCTGATTTTTCTGGCGGGAATGCAAAATATTTCGAAGGAGCTCTACGAATCGGCTTCCCTGGACGGCGCAGGAACATGGCAGAGATATCGAAGCATTACATTGCCGTTATTAAGTCCCACAATATTCCTGAATATGATTCTGATAACAATCAACTCCTTTCAGGTATTTGATCTGGTCAGTGTCATGACGGACGGCGGTCCGGGTATCAGTACGAATGTCCTGGCTTACAGGATCTATGTGGAGGGATTTAAATCCATGCACATGGGATATGCTTCCTCAATAGCCTACTTTCTGTTTGTCGTGATTTTACTGATTACATTGGTACAATTCATCGCGCAGAAAAATTGGGTAAATTATGATTAGTGGGTGAAAATATGATGATAGCAAAAATAAGAATAAAACAGATTTTATTTTATCTGCTGATGCTATTGATTTCAATCGGTATGGTTTTTCCGTTTTTATGGATGCTGTCAACCTCCTTCAAGTTTGATACACAGGTATTTACATCTCCGATACAATGGATTCCAAATCCCGTTAATATAAAAAACTATATAAAGGTATGGACACAGGAGCCCTTTTTTCTATATTACAGGAATACGGTGGAGGTGGCGGTACTTGCGACGGCGGGTCAGGTTATAATCAGTGCCATGGCGGCATATGCCTTCGCCAGGCTGGAGTTTGCCGGAAAAAACATATTATTCTGGCTTTATCTGGCGACAATGATGGTACCATGGTATACGATCATGATTCCGCAATACCGGATTATCAGTAAAATGCATCTGACAGATACGCATGTTGCCTTGATTTTGGGTCAGCTGGCAAGTGCCTTCGGCATATTCCTGCTGCGGCAGTTTTTTATGACGGTTCCTGAGGAATTGAGGGAAGCCGCGAGGATTGACGGAGCCGGAGAGCTGGTCATATTCTATAAGATAATGCTGCCGCAGGTAAAAGCAGGTGTGGCGACGCTTGTTATATTTACATTTATTCAGGTATGGAATGATTATATGGCTCCGTTGATTTATTTAAATTCCAAAGAAAAATATACGATTCAACTGGGGTTGAAGTTCTTTCAGTCGGAGCATACGATGCAATACGGAGTGATTATGGCGGGTACGGTATGCGCACTGATACCGATATTGATTATTTATGGGGTATTTGAAAAACAGATTACAACCAGTATGGTACACAGCGGATTAAAAGGATAAGAGAAGGGGAAAGCAATTATGCAGACAATATCACTGGATGAAAAGGGCATTCGTATTCAAGGAAAATATCAGACACTTTTAGCCTCCTCCCTTTTTTATTTCAGACTGCCAAGGGAAAGCTGGAAGAACAGAATGAAAATCCTGAAAGCAGCCGGTTATAATACGATTGATGTTTATTTTCCGTGGAATTTTCATGAAATTGCACCTGGAAAATGGGATTTTGAGGATCAGAAGAATGTAGAGGCTTTCCTGAAGCTGGCGGCAGAACAGGAGCTGTTTGTTATTGCGCGCCCGGGGCCTTATATATGCTCTGAATGGGACGGCGGAGCGCTTCCCGCATGGCTTTCTGTGCAGGGGATCCCGGTAAGGCAGAATGACCCAGCGTTTTTGGATGAAATCAGGAAATGGTATTCCGCAATTTTGCCTAAGATAGCAAATTACCAGATACACAAGGGCGGCACGGTTATTTGTATGCAGATAGAGAATGAGCTGGATTTTTATCAATGCAGAAGTCCTGTCAGCTATATGGAAAAATTAAAAATAATGGCAGAGGCTTTCGGAATAGAGGTTCCGCTGTTTTATTGCTGCGGACAAAACGATCTGCTGCGCGGGGGCGGCTTGACGCCGGGACTGTATACATCATTTAATGTGTATTCCCCCGCTGAAACAGAAGGTCTGGAGGAACGGGCCCTGCATTTGTTTGAGGCGGTACAAGAGAGGGAGATGCCCTTTTTAGTAACGGAGACAAACAGAGAACACAGTTATCTGAAACGCCTGCTTGTCTGCGGAGCAAAGCTGCTAAGCCCTTATAACCAGACAGCCGGAAGTACAATGGACTGGTACAACGGGATCACAAATTGGGGAACGGTTGAGAAGCCGGTGGCATTAATGGCCTCAGACTATGACTTTCATTCCATGATAGGAGCCGCAGGAGAAGTAAACGGGCAATTCTATGAAGCAAGGCTTCTGGCCTCCCTACTGCGTTCCTTCGGGGAAGAAGCGGCAAAGGCAAGGCCTGTTGTTTTGCATGAAAACGGAAAATGCTTATATGCACTCAAGCTGGCTTCGAAGAACGGCGGGTATTTGGTGGAAATAAATAACCTGACAGAGGAAAAATGCGTCAGGCAGCTTTCCCTTGGTGAGGAACAGTTTGCAGTTTCAATGCAGCCTATGGAAACAAGGCTTCTTCCCTATAAAATTATGTTATCGGATGCAGTTAGCCTGTATGGTACAAATTATGAAATGGCATATATTGACGGGAGCAACGGCACGGAAGTTGCGCTTTACGGAGAAGGACCGCTGAAGGTGGTACTGCATGAAAAAGGAGAAGTCCATGTATACGAGGAGCAGCACCTGGAAGGTATAAGGCAGTTTGCATTTACGCTGTGCGGAATATCCTTTTTGGTCGGACTGAAAAGTGAGATAGCATTGAAAGCTCTTCCGCAATTGCCTGATATAAAGCGCAGTCTGGAGGAGCAGTATACAGAAACCCAGTTGAAATCTGTTAAAATAGATGACTTTGAATGGGAAAAAACCGGAAGCATATCGGAAAAGCCTGCTTATATGGAACACTATAAGCAATATCGCGGCATCGGCAGCTATGAAATTGAGCTTACGAAAGAAACAGAGATACTTTTGCATCAGGCGGCCGATATTATCACACTCAAGCGAGACGGGCAGTTTCAGGAGACATTTTACGGATACGGAGATTGTGTTGAAAAAAAGCTGTCCGCAGGCTGCTGGGAATTTGTAACTGAAATATGGGGACACAGTAATTTTGATGATGTGAGATGCAATTCATTGAAAATGGGATCATTGAAAGGAATACGGAAATTTACTCGTATTGTGGACAGACAGGATATTACGGACAACTGGATGTTTGATCTGGATGAACAGCCTGTCGGGGAATGGTATTTTTTCAGATACTCCGGCTATAATACCATAATGGGAATCGACGGATATAACAGAGCTGTCACACCGCTTTCCTGCGTATATGCCAGGTGGATTGAAAATGACGCTTCGATGGATAGCTTAATACTGCATTTTGAAAAAGCGGACTGTATCATTTGGGTGTATGTGAATGGGCACCTGGTATCCTGTGTCGGAAAGAATGATCCTTACGTGGATATCAGCGAATATGCATCAGCAGGAAGAATGGAAATATGTTTGCGCACTCTGCGGCGCTATTATTCCGATGAGGTGGGAAGAATAACCCTGATCAGAGGAGAAGCAATAAAAAGATGCAGCTATTCTTCTGTCAGTTTGCCGCATCAAATGAAAGCTGAAGATAGGATGAGGGAAGCAGAGCTGCCTGTCAAACTATCTGCGGGAGAAAGCAGGGTGCTTGTTCCAGAGCTGACCGGATATAAAAACCGTGACGTAAAGCTTTTTGTAAAAGGACATGGTGTTAAACTGACTGTTATTCATAAAGGACACGTGGCGGGAAGGATGATAACGGAAACGGACGGCTTTCCCGTAGTGGCGGGCGGCAGCAGAAATACGGTCACAATATGCGGCAGCTGGCTGGAACAGGCGGGAAATCCGTACATTATTTGTGAAGCGCTGGAAAAAGAGGCCGAATTGGATGCAATATATATGAGAGCCTATCAAACGGTTTGCCAGGAGTGAGAAGTAAAGTAAATGAAAAACCACTTGACAGAATACAAAACATTACATATGATAAAACTATTAAAAAGATAAATGTGTTGATGGAGAGGATTAGGTAAGGGATGCTTATCAGAGAGGACCGCCCACCGGCTGAAAGGTGGTCTAAGGCAAGCTTATTGAAGGTAGCTCCGGAACAGTATTTCTGAAACCGCAGGGCGTGTAGGAGGTGCCGGGAGGTCCCGTTACAGACAAAGAGATGACTTGTCTTAATCATGACACAGGTCATAAATAAAGGTGGTACCACGGTTCTTCGTCCTTTGCGGCGAAGAGCTTTTTTTATACCTAAATTTCGAAAGGAAGAGAACAATGGAAAAAGAACTGGCTAAAACCTATGATCCAAAGAATATCGAAGAGAAGCAATACCGGAAATGGGAGGAAAAGAAATATTTTCATGCCACGGTCGACCGAAGCAGAAAGCCCTTCACAATCGTGATTCCTCCGCCGAACATCACCGGTCAGCTTCATATGGGTCATGCCCTTGATAATACATTGCAGGATATTCTAATCCGATTCAAGAGAATGCAGGGCTATAATGCGCTGTGGCAGCCCGGAACTGATCATGCAAGTATTGCTACCGAGGTTAAAATTCTTGAGATGCTTAAGAAGGAAGGAATTACAAAGGAGAACCTTACCAGAGAGGAATTTCTTGAGAAAGCCTGGCAGTGGAAGGAAGAATACGGCGGAAGAATTATCTCTCAGCTTAAGAAGCTGGGGTCCTCCTGTGACTGGGACCGGGAACGCTTTACGATGGATGAGGGCAGCAATCGGGCGGTAAATGAGGTGTTCTTAAAGCTGTACCGGGAGGGCTATATTTATAAGGGCTCCAAAATTATCAACTGGTGTCCGGTTTGCCGTACTACGATTTCCGATGCCGAGGTAATCCACGAGGAGCAGGCGGGCAATTTCTGGCATATCAAATATCCCATCGTAGGTGGGGACGGTTATGTAGAGGTTGCCACCACCAGACCGGAGACCATGCTTGGAGACAGCGCGGTAGCGGTTCACCCGGAGGATGAAAGATATCAGCATCTGATTGGTAAGAAGGTTCTGCTTCCGTTAGTGAATAAGGAAATACCGGTGATTGCGGATGCTTATGTTGATAAGGAATTTGGAACCGGCGTAGTTAAGATTACACCGGCCCATGACCCGAATGACTTTGAGGTTGGCAAAAGACACAGCCTGCCGGAAATCAACGTTATGAATGATGATGCCACCATCAATGAAAACGGGGGCAAGTATGCCGGCATGGACCGCTATGAGGCCCGCAAGGCTATTGTAAAGGAGCTTAAGGAATTAGGTCTGCTGGTTAAGGTTGAGGATCATTCCCATAATGTAGGTACACATGACCGTTGCAAAACAACGGTTGAACCGCTTATTAAACAGCAGTGGTTCGTAAAGATGGATGAATTGATTAAACCGGCAATTTCCAGCGTTAAGAATGGGGATATCCGCTTCGTACCCGACCGGTTTGACAAAATTTATTTTAACTGGGCAGAGAATATCAGGGACTGGTGTATCTCCAGGCAGCTTTGGTGGGGACATCGGATTCCCGCCTGGTACTGTGATAAGTGCGGTGAGATGGTGGTTTCCATCGATGCTCCCGAGTCCTGCCCGAAATGCGGCCATACTCATTTTACACAGGATAAAGATACCCTGGATACCTGGTTCAGCTCCGCACTGTGGCCCTTTTCCACCCTTGGCTGGCCGGAGAAAACCGAGGAGCTGGATTATTTCTATCCGACAGATGTGCTGGTAACCGGATATGATATTATATTTTTCTGGGTTCTTCGTATGGTATTCTCAGGCTATGCACAGATGGGTGAAAAGCCCTTCAGTACAGTATTGATTCATGGTCTGATCCGTGATTCCCAGGGACGCAAGATGAGCAAATCCCTTGGTAACGGTATCGATCCATTGGAGGTGATCGATAAATACGGCGCAGATGCGCTTCGTTTCAGTCTGATACAGGGTAATGCACCCGGCAACGACATGCGTTTTTACTGGGAGAGGGTTGAGGCCAGCAGAAACTTTGCAAATAAGGTTTGGAATGCCTCCCGCTTTATCATGATGAATCTTGAGAAGGCAGCCCTGCCGGAGAAGCTTGATGAAAAGCTGTTAACCATTGCGGATCAATGGATTCTCTCCAAGGTAAATACCCTTGTGAAGGAAATAACCGAGAATATGGAAGGCTTTGAGCTGGGAATCGCGGTTCAAAAGATTAATGATTTCATCTGGGAAGAATTCTGCGACTGGTATATCGAGATGGTAAAACCGAGGCTTTACAGTGAAACCGATGAAACCAAGGCAGCAGCACTCTGGACCTTGAACTATGTATTAATCACCTCCTTAAAGCTGCTCCACCCCTATATGCCATTTATAACAGAGGAGATCTTCTGCACACTCCAGGAAATGTCGGGCCATAAGGAAGCAGAGTCCATTATGATTGCAAAATGGCCGGAATATAATAACAGCTATGAATATTTCAGGGAAGAACAGGCAGTAGAGCTGATCAAGGAAGCAGTTAAGGGAATTCGTAATGTCCGCAGTGAGATGAATGTTCCTCCGAGCAGAAAGGCCGCTGTGATTGTTGTAACTGACAGCACGCAAGCACGAGAAATCTTTGAGGATAGTAAGGTATTCTTTGCAACCCTCGGCTCTGCGAGTGAGGTAACGGTTCAGGCGGATAAGACCGGTATATCGGAGGATGCGGTATCTACAGTAATTCCCGGTGCCGTAATCTATATTCCCTTTGCCGAGCTGGTAGATATTGATAAGGAAATAGAACGTCTCGGAAAGGAGAAGGTTCGCCTTGAAGGAGAGCTGAAGCGGGTTAACGCCATGCTGTCGAACCAAAGCTTTGTAAGCAAGGCCCCGGAAAGCAAGCTGGCGGAGGAAAGAGCGAAGCTGGAGAAATATACTGATATGATGAAGCAGGTAAACGAGAGATTGGAGCATTTAGGGACTGTTTGAAAATTGCTTGTGCCGGACTGGATGCTGCAGTTTGTGGAATACAAGGAGTGATTTGGGAGGCGTAGTGGGCTACGTTTCCCAAAATCACGACGCAGTATTACGCAAAGTGGAGCGTTCAGAACGGTGCAATGAGTTTTCAAATAGTCCCTCGGCAAATAGAAAAATTCTCTTCGCAGTAATGGAAAGGTACCGGTGTGATTATGGAATTTACTAAGATACAGGAAATTGCAAACGCGATCAAAGAAAATATTGAGAAGGTAATGATAGGAAAATCAGATGTAATTTCATTAATCCTGACAGCCCTGATTGCAAACGGTCATGTTCTGCTGGAGGATGTTCCGGGAACCGGCAAAACGGTTTTGGCCAAAGCCCTGGCCAAATCAATTGCCGCGGATTTCAAGCGGATACAGTTTACGCCGGATTTACTTCCCTCCGACATTACGGGACTCAATTTCTATAATCAGAAGCTGGGACAGTTTACCTTTCGAAGCGGACCTGCCTTTACGAATATATTACTGGCGGATGAGATTAACCGGGCGACTCCGAGAACCCAGTCAAGTCTTTTGGAGTGTATGGAAGAAAAACAGATTACCATAGACGGTGAAACAAGAGCGTTAGAGAGGCCTTTTCTGGTAATAGCAACTCAAAATCCTGTCGAGACAGCCGGAACCTTTCCCCTGCCCCAGGCACAGCTGGATCGGTTTGTCATGCAGGTCAGTATGGGATTTCCTGATTTTCAGGAGGAGTTCGGAATATTAAACCGGTTCCTCCTGGATAATCCGCTGGAATATATATCGCCTGTCTGTACCAGGGAGGAGCTTTTGGACTTACAGACAGCCATCAGGTCCGTATATGTGCATCCGTCCCTGATGGAGTACATGGTTGCCATAATACAGAAAACCAGAGTGAGTGACAGGGTTTCTCTGGGAGTTAGTCCAAGGGGAAGCCTGGCATTGCTAAGGGTGGTTCAGGCATATACCGCAATTTCGGGCGCCGATTATGCTACGCCGGAGACAATCCAATATTTGGCCCCCTATGTGCTTTCCCATCGTCTGGTTTTGAGAAACTCCTTTCAGAAAAATGAAACTGCCGGTGAAATCATAAAGAATATCCTGGCGAATACCCCGGTGCCTACGGAAAATTTCTTAAGGAGGTAAAATTCTGTATGATAATTCTATCAGCGCTTTTAGGGGTACTTTTTCTGTATCTACTGCAAAATTACTTATATAACCGCTTCTGGATGAAAAATCTGTCGGTGGATTTAGGCTTTTCCGAGGAGAGTGCAGTAGAAGGTGAGGAGCTGTCGCTGATTGAAACGGTAATGAACAGAAAATGGCTTCCGCTTCCGGCAATTATGGTAAAATTTCAAACCTCGAGAAACCTTATATTTACGGATAACGAAAATTCAAAAATCACTGACAATTATTATCGAAAGGATATGATGTCAATGATGATGTACCAGAAAATAACCAGGACACTGGTGTTTCGGTGCAGTCACAGGGGATATTACACGATAAAGCGTGTGGATGTGGTTTGCCCGGATATGTTTCTGTCTTATGAAAGGGTTATAGCCCTGGATTTGGATATCCGTCTGTACGTTTATCCGAAGCCGGTTGAAGCCGACCGGATTGCGGCTCCCTTTCAGAAGATGCTTGGCACTGTCTTAACAAGACGGTATATCAATGAAGATCCCTTTGAATTTCGAGGCATCAGAGAGTATCAGCCCTACGATAATCTAAAATCGGTTAACTGGAAGGCCTCGGCTAAAACCGGTTCCCTGAAGGTGAATGCCAATAATGATACCGCGTCACAGCAGGTCAAAATAATGCTGAATATGGAATTGGACACCATATGGATTTATGAGGATATACAGGAGGAAAGCATCCGGCTTGCCGCAACCCTTGCCATAATGTTTATTAATCAGGGCATTCCGGTATCCGTCAGCACCAATGCGAAGGATATGATTACTCATGAGGTGCCGGACATACCTGCGGGATCAGGCAGAAACCACATCAGAACTCTCATGGAGATTTTTGCAAGATTAGATACCTCTTTAAAGACAGACGCTTTTGTTCCGGTGCTTTCCCAGGAGCTGATGAGTGCCACGGAAAATGACTATCTGATACTGATTTCAGCATATCAGAAGGAGGATCTCCGAAAATTGCTGCTGTCACAGCAGCCCAAATTGGAATATGTCTGGATTCTTCCGACAAAACAGGATCAAAAGATTTCTGTAAGTGAGGATTTGGCGGCGCATGTGATTTTCTGGGAGATCACTGATAAATAGCCTGGTGAGACCCCGGGAACAGGGGCATGGATGCTGGCGCAGTCAGAGTAAGGGAAGGGCGGCCGAAAGGAGGTTACCGTGAATCATAAGCAGTATCAGCTTATCATCGATATCAACAATATCATATTAAGGTTTATTATAGCCTTTGGGATCATGGGATTTATCCTTATCATCGGAACCGGTGATACAAATTATGTCCGAAACATATTATTTTTGTTTCCGGCACCCTTTGTTTCCTATCTTATCGGTAAAAAAGCCCGGCATCTCTGGTTATTTATTACCATGCATTTATTACTGATTGCTGTTTATATGCTTTGGTTCAACCAAATTATATATTACGCAATCTTCGGATTGTATCTCTTTATTCTGGCAGTCATGACCCTTGTACAGAGGCTACAGGAGAAGCGGATACCTGGGAATACGCCCTTGGGCTTTATTGCTGCCGTATTGATAGCCTATATCTGCTGCGATTTTATGAAGCAGGCGGATATGAAGCCGTTTTTCCTTATCAGTGCAATTATTTATATCATGTTATATTTTGTGAATTTACATTTTTTCAATTTGAGGAACTATATTATAATACATGAGGACGTAGCAAAAATTCCGGTCCGGCAAATTGTAAGCAGCAATCATTTTTTGTTCTTTTCGTTTTGCCTCCTGTGTCTGGTCATGATGCTTTTGTTTGCACAGCTTCCGCTGAAGGAGCTGGTTGTATTTATCGGAAGGGCACTTAAGAATGCCCTGATATTCTTATTGTCACTGGTTCATTTCCAAGAAAATGATTTGAAAAGGACTCAGCCACAAGAATCGCCAGTGATGCAGGACAACCAAATGGGACTGCTGCCGCCGGCAGAGGAAGACCCTTCTCCCATTATGGAAATATTATCGAAGATTCTGTTTTATACTTCTGTCGTCCTGCTTGTAATTGCCCTGGTTGCCGGTATCATATACCTGTTATACAGCTTATATAAAAGGTTTTATGCAAAAAAGGCGGATGATTCCAGGGATAAGTCTGAGTTTATTTCTCCCTTTGCGGATAAAAGCAGGCTGCGGCGGGAGAAGTTCAGTCTTCATAAAAAATTCCGTTTTGCATTGGGCAAGACAAATAATGAAAAAATAAGAAAGCATTATTATGATGCAATTGCAGCAAATGCTGATCCCGACCGGCTATCCGGGGCAATGACACCGACGCAGCTGACCGGATATGTATTTGGGAAAGAAAGTAAGTCGAAGAAACGGGTACTGGAAGAGGAAGAACAAAAGGAGCTTACCCAACTGTATGAAAAGGCCAGGTACGGCAGAGAGGAATGCAGTAAACATGATTTAGGAAGGATAAGGAAAATGTTAAAATAGGGGGCAGTGGTGTGTTTATTCCCCACCCGCATATTTTCCGGGAACCCTTTTTTTCTCAAGGTCCTTCAGATTGTCCGGCAAATAATAGCTTATGATATGCTGAAAGCTTTCCAGCTTCACATTTCCCAGATAATCCGCCGAGAAGGTAATTTCATCAATGCCGATCGAATCGTGGGGACCCAGATAAGGATTTGAGGTAAAGGTAACCCGACCTAACCGGCCCTCAGACGAACATTCCTTTACAGTTACGCTGTAGTAATTAACGATTGGAAGCAGCGTATAATATTCCTCGTAAAAATTGTTGGACGCTTCCTCGATTCTCTTTAAATAAGTGTTCACTAACAGCTGATCGCAATTGGATTGCTCTTTCGAAGACGACAGCCTGGCGGTAGCCGCTGCTTCAGACTGAAATAAATTTCCTCTTGCACAAAGATAGCAAAGAAGAAATAGATTGCACAGCAGCATCAATAATACAATTTTTCTTTTATATCCATTTGCTAATCTCAACATTCTGCATCCCTCCCATAGATTATATGAGGAGATGCATCTTTCAATATCTTAAATCCATATCTAAAAGCTTACAGGCGGTTTATTTCAATTCCAGTCCATATTATTTTGTGTCTTTTTTATCAGGCTTCCACTCTCATCAACAACGTAGAAAATACTATCCTCACAGAAGCTATAAGCAAAAATGGAGGAGGATAAGTCAGCATTTCCGTCCGGAAGCCATGTCTCTCCGGCGTCGGAGGAGTGATATACCAGAAAGGAACGCTGCTCACTCACATATTCGAAAATCATAAACCCGGTATCACCCTTAAAATCAGGAGGATAACCATTTACATAGCCCTTGGAAGCGGAATTCTCTATATTTTCAGGAGGTTGTATTATCATGGGCTTCCATGTCTTACCCTGATCCTCTGAAATATATAAATAGGAATCATCATTACCATGGTAAGTAGTTGTGATATAACCAATGCCCTTCTCGTTAAATCCCATTCCAGTAGCATACCCATTGATATAAGAGACATCGCCAACTTTCTGAAAGGTTTTTCCTCCGTCCGTTGTTTTATATAAAAATAAAGGCATAAGTCCGCAGGCCGGGCCATCGCTATATAGTATGTATCCATTTTGGCTGTCGGTAAAGCTGCAGAATAATTGGTATGCACCGCCTCCTTCCCCGGAATAATCAAGATGGCTTTCCTTCCAGGTGGCTCCGTTGTCGGTCGAACGGTAGACACCGATCACTTGATTACCCGGCAGGAAGCCCATAACAAAGAGTGTATCATTCGTGTATGAAAGCACCGGCATGGAGATTGCCCCATCCTCAGTGGTAAACTGATGTACTTCCTGATAGGTATTCCAGCCATTATTTGTTGAGAGTAATACCCCTTTCCTGGTTATTACCCAGCCATTTTCACTGTCCTTCATCAATACGTAACTCACATCCTCCATTAAAATCGTCTCTTGCGACACCTGATCAGCGTCGGCTGTCGGTTGTATTAAATCAGAGATCAGGTTTGCACCATCCGTTGGTGCTACAGGTGATGCCGTATTTGCGGCCGGTGTCAATAATTCGCTGGCTTTATTGGTCGATTGATTTTTTTGGCAGCTGATAATAAAAATACAGCAAAGCAAAACAAGGCTTGAGAAAATGAACTTCTTATACATGATAGTCCCGGCTTTCATCATTTATTTCTAAGACAAGTATTCTATATAAGGTATTATACACGAGCAGAACTTCCAATACCAGCAAAGTTTGCCGAAAATTTGCAAGGTAATAAGCGGTATCCAAAAGCCGGAAAGTGTGAGCTCCAGTCAGAGTACCTGTTATACAAGGTTCTTACTTTATTTGGTTTACTATTTATCCATATCAATCTATAATAGAATTTGAATATTTGGATTATTGCGGAAAAAACGGGGAAGAAATGATAACTGTATAAGGTAGGTGGAGAAATGAAGCTTTTGATTGTAGAGGACGATAAAACGATAGCCCTTGGCCTGGAATATACCCTACAGCAGGAGGGATATTCGGTAGTACTGTGCCAGGATGTGGCAACAGCCAAGAAGGCATTTATAGAGCATAAATTCGAGCTTTGTATTCTTGACCTGACGCTGCCGGATGGCAGCGGCTATGAGCTGTGCAGGCTGGCAAGAGAGCGGTGGGATGTTCCGGTCATTATTCTGACCGCCTGTGATGAAGAGGTGAATATTGTTATGGGACTGGAGCTCGGTGCGGATGATTATATTACCAAGCCCTTCCGAATCAGGGAATTGACTGCCCGCATTAAGACAGTGCTTCGCAGATATCATAAGGATAATAATTCGAGAAATGTGATCGAGCTTAATTCCATCCGGATCAATACCCTGGATGCTAAGGTATATAAGCATGGTCAGGAAATCCTGCTGACAGCTTTGGAATACAGACTGCTGCTGGCCTTCGCCAATAACGAAGGACAGGTGCTCACAAGGAATCAGTTATTGGAAAGTATCTGGGATGTGGCCGGAGAATTTGTAAATGACAATACTCTGACTGTCTATATTAAGCGGCTAAGGGATAAGCTGGAGGAGGACCCGGGGAATCCGGTCATTATCAAGACAGTACGGGGACTTGGATATAAGGTGGGGGATTAGGATGCTGCGCAACAAAGAATTTCGTCTGTTTCTAATTGGGCTATCAGCTATACTATGCATCGGAGCTTTGCTTGGCTTTTGGGTCAGCCTGCTCGCCGGTACGGTTGTTTTATTGACCGGGCTGCTGCTTGGAGGATGCAGTATTGTGTATACGGTACGAAGATATAAGGATATCGAGAGACTTTCCGGTTATCTGCGAAAAATTTATTCCGGCGATTATTCCCTGGATATTCGGGATAATGTGGAGGGGGAGCTCAGTATTTTGAAAAATGAGATATACAAGGTAACCCTGATTTTATCAAAGCAGGCGGAGCTTCTCAAGACCGAGAAGGAACAGCTTGCAGATGCTATCTCTGATATTTCACATCAGTTGAAAACTCCTCTTACCTCCATGACAGTGATGACGGATTTACTGAATAAAGATAATCTGGCTCCGGAGAAAAGAAAGGAATTTACAAAAAATCTTGAGCTGTCACTTAAGCGGATGGAATGGCTTCTTACATCCCTTCTTAAGCTGGCTAAGCTGGATGCCGGAACCGTGAAGTTTAAGAAGGAGCCGGTAGAGGTGGGGGATTTGCTTGCTCAGGTGACGCGGCCCCTTCTGATCCCGATGGAATTAAAGGAACAGAAATTAACCGTCAGGGGTGAAGCAGGGATTACATTTCTGGGAGATAAGGGCTGGACTGCGGAGGCTCTGATTAATATCCTTAAGAATTGTATCGAGCATACACAAAACGGCGGTGAAATAACAATCTCCTTTGAAGAAAATCCTATTTATACGGAGATAATTATTAAGGATAATGGAGATGGGATCGATAAGGAGGATTTGCCGTTTATCTTCAAACGGTTTTACAGGGGAAAGAATGCCTCAGAGGACAGTGTTGGCATTGGACTTGCCATGGCAAAAAGCATCATTACCAGCCAGGGAGGAGATGTCAGTGTGAGCAGCGAGAAGCAGGAGGGAAGCAGCTTTTGTGTGAAGTTTTATAAATAAATATACCCCTTAGGGAAAATTTATATTATTCAGGGGCTGGTATAAAGAATTATTAAGAAATTCTTGAAGAAGAGATGTTAAGCTGGGGAGAATTTAATTATTAACATGAATTGTGACAAAATTGTAATAATACGGTCACCCCAGAGTCATTCGGTTTAGATAGACTGTTCCTATATCAAAAATACATGGATGGCTGCGGCTGTCAATGTAGTCAATTATCAGGGAGGTTATTTATGGATATATTGAAGGTAGAGAATTTGTCCAAGCAGTATGGCGATGGTGAGACGGCGGTAAAAGCCTTGGATGATGTCTCATTTACCGTACGGAAGGGTGAATTTGTGGCAATCATGGGACCCTCCGGATCAGGCAAATCAACTCTTTTGCATATGCTGGGCGGCGTGGATCGTCCGACCAGCGGCAAAGTCTATGTGGATAATACGGACATATATAAGCTTGACGAGACGCAGCTTGCCATCTTTCGGCGCAGGCAGATCGGGCTGATCTATCAGTTTTATAATTTAATTCCGGTTCTTACGGTAGAGGAGAATATTACACTTCCCCTTTTGCTCGATCAGCAGAAGGTGGATGATAAGCAGCTAAAAAGCATCGTTAAGACGCTTGAGCTTGGAAACCGGTTAAATCATCTGCCTAACCAGCTATCCGGCGGGCAGCAGCAGAGGGTATCCATCGGCCGGGCATTGATGAACAATCCGGCAATTATGCTGGCAGATGAGCCCACCGGCAATCTGGACAGTAAAAACAGTACAGAAATTATAGAGCTGCTGAAAATGTTTAACAAGACCTATCAGCAGACCTTATTGATTATAACACATGATGAGCGGATTGCGTTGCAGGCGGAACGAATTATCGCAATAGAGGATGGCCGGATTGCCAAGGACGAGGTGATATGTCCATGAATATTGTAAATAAATTAACCCTCCGCCAGTTAAAGCTGAATAAAAAGAGAACCCTGGTGACGATCATCGGGACGATTATCTCCGCGGCAATGATTACAGCGGTGGCCACTCTTGGCCTTTCCTTTATGGACATTATGCAGAGGGATACAATTGCGGAAACCGGAGAATGGCATGTAAGATTTCATGATGTGAATCAGGAGCAGCTTGAGGCTATCAAGACCGACAGCAGGATAAAGACGGTTATGCTTAGCAGTGAACCAGGATATACATATCTGGAAGGAAGCAATAATCAGAATAAGCCCTATCTTCATATCAAGAATTTAGATGAGAAGGGATTGGAGAAATTCCCGATCAAGCTGATGGAGGGTAGATTACCTGAGAAGCCGGATGAGGTGGTCCTGAATAATGAGGTAAGAACCGATGCAAAGGTTGATTATAAGCTGGGTGATGTAATAGAGCTTACCGTAGGCCAAAGATATGCAACGGCGGAGGATAGCGGGATTGCTGCCGATGAACCGATGCTTCAGAACTATCCGCTTCAATGGGAGGAGGACACAGTTGCTGAAGCTCTTTCTGTGGATAGTAAGAAGACTTACACAATTGTCGGCTTTATGGAACGACCCTCCTGGGAATATAACTGGTCTCCCGGGTATTCTGCCGTATCCTTCATAGATTCTGCTTCGATGGCAGAAGGGGCTACCTACGATGTTTCGGTAATATTCAGTAAGATAAATAATAAGCTGTTCGGTACAGCAGAACGGATAGCCACAGATAATGGAATAACCAGCTATGAATTTAATAATCAACTGCTTCGTTATTATGGGGTAGTAAAGGATGATACCTTAAAGCAAATGCTTTATATCTTGTCTGCGATTATCCTGGGCATCATCGTAATCGGTTCCGTATCCCTGATTTATAATGCCTTTGCCATATCGGTATCGGAACGTTCCCGGTATCTTGGAATGCTCTCAAGCGTAGGGGCGACCAAAAGGCAGAAGCGTAATTCCGTATTCTTTGAAGGGGCAGTAATCGGAGCGGTGAGTATTCCTCTTGGCATATTAGCCGGCTATGCAGGACTTGGGATCACATATATTTTTATTAATCCGCTGCTTAAGCAGGTATTTAATGTAGAAGTCGGCTTTCGTCTGGTTGTAGCTCCTTCCGCCCTTATCGTTACCATATTGGTATCGGCGGCAACCATTCTGATCTCTACCTATATTCCGGCCAGAAGAGCCTCTAATATTTCCGCAATTGATGCCATCCGTCAGGCTACCGATGTCAGAATCAGAGGCAGACAGGTACGAACCTTCCGCTTTACCAGGAGGTTATTTGGAATTGAAGGGGATTTGGGCCTGAAAAATCTAAAAAGAAACAAAGGGCGGTATAAGGCTACGGTATTCTCTCTGGTAATCAGCATGGTGCTGTTCCTGGTGGTTTCCTCATTTACGGATTATATGAAGAAATCACTGGAGCTGACACAGGATGGAATTAATTTTGATATCTGGACCATTGTCAGTGGTGACAGTGAGGCAGAGAAAGCCGCCCTGGTAGAGCGGATATCCTCCCTGGACCATATAAAGGAACTGAACGTAATGCAGGTTTTATCCGCGACGGCTCTGATTGAGGAAGAAAAGGCAGCGGATTTTCTGAAAATAGATGGAATAAAAGAAGACGGTAAATACCTTTATGATAATATATCGGTCATCGTAATGGAGGATGCTGCGGTAAAGAAATATGCCGATAAAATTGGAGCTGATTTTGATGAGCTTATGGATACGGCACAGCCTTCGGCCATTGTGATTGATACCATGAAATTCAAGGATATTGCGACGGATAAATATGTTGAGACAAAGCTGGTGAAAACAAAAACCGGTGATTTACTTGGATTAGATGTGATAGACCAAGACACGGCTGAAACAGTCGAACTGGGCCAGGTCAAAGTTGCCGCACTTACCGGGGAGCTGCCGATGGGAGTTGTATCACAGGGAAAGATAGCAGGCTTTCCAATGATTATGACCAGAACGGTCTTCGATGCTTTTATCGAGGGAAAGGAGGATTTGGCCTACTCCAGACTGACACCTCCGGAGGTGTATTTTGATAGTGACGCTCCTCTCCAATTACAGACGGAGCTGGAGAAAGTTCAGGCGGAAGTCGGAGCAAGCAGTCTTTATGTTTACAATGTATATAATTATAGAGATGCCGAAGAGCAAGCACTGCTGCTGGTATCTGTATTTACCTATGCATTCATCATCCTTATTACGGCAATCTGCATTGCGAATATCATCAATACAATATCCACTAGCATTGCACTGCGAAAGAGGGAATTTGCCATGCTTAAATCCATCGGTATTACGCCAAAGGGCTTCAACCGGATGCTGAATTATGAAAGCATTTTCTATGGAATCAAGGCATTAATCTACGGCCTGCCCATCAGTATTCTGATCATCTATCTGATGTACCGGACCTTGATGATCAAATTATCCTTTGGCTTTGTCCTGCCCTGGACCAGCATATATATCGTGGTGGCTGCTGTATTTCTGATTGTGGGTACGGCAATGCTTTACTCCGGCAGCAGGGTTAGAAAGGAGAATATCATTGATGCCCTGAAGCAGGAGATCATATAAGTTATCAGAAGGTGCTTTCAGGCCATGATAAAAGACGCTGATTTTGCACAGTAATGCTTGCAATTGCGGATTCTTTCCTATATGATAATAATTGAGAGTATAATGATGACAGGTGTCATAAGCTGTATGATACCAAATCAATTATGTTTGTACGCAGGAGAGGAAGCATAGAATGATTCAAGACGATTATATCAATTTTACGATTGCAAAGCAGAAGCATATTGCCTTAATAGCCCATGATACCAAAAAACATGAGCTGGTGGAATGGGTGGATAGGAATAAAGATATTTTAAAGAGCCATTTTCTGTGCGGAACAGGAACTACAGCCAGATTAATTGTTGATAAAACAGGCCTACCTGTGAAGGCATATAACAGCGGACCTCTTGGAGGCGACCAGCAGATTGGGTCCAGAATCGTGGAAGGTAATATTGATTTTGTAGTGTTTTTCTGGGACCCGCTGGCATCCCAGCCCCATGATCCCGATGTGAAGGCGCTGCTTCGCATCTGTGCAGTATATGATATTCCGGTTGCCAACAACCGGGCGACGGCGGATTTTCTGATTACCTCCAAATTCATGGAGGATGATTATGAGCGGCATGTTTTGAATTACAATAAAGTAATTCAGGGCCGTCTGGAGGAACTTAAATAGTGTTAATAATAGCCCTGCGGAGATGCCGCAGGGCTTTCATCTCTTTTCGCAAAAGGTATAAGTTTTCTTTCGGGATAACGGCATTGCAGTCCTTTAATTCTTGTTTCAACTTGGTCTTTTTTCATAAGATACCAAAACTCAAAATCAATTAGGCCAAGTTCATTGACCTTAATAAATTCTTTCGGATAATTGAATTCCTTAAAAAATTTTTTATATCAAATAATTCTATAATGTTCTCCTAAGTCTATTTTACGTTTCAAATGTACCTGACGATCCGAAACTTAACATATAGTTTCCAGAACATGGGGATTTGTACTTTGCCCTATTTACTCCTGATAAACGGTTACTGTAAGACCGCGTTCTCCCATAATTCCATCTCGTACTTCTACAATAATATTTCTTTTAGGAAACAGCTCTTTGAAACGCAATTGCCAAAAATACTTAATTACCTTACCAAATTCCATAATAATCTCATCTTTATGCACCAATTCATTACTTGCTAACAGAAAGAAATCAGCTAAAGACCAACTGTTTACAAACATCTCCATCTTTTTTTTGTCACCATGATACTGCTCTTCTAAGCTGTCAATATTTCCATTATAAAATTCAGAAATAAAAATACAATCATTAATCTCCACAACTTCAGGACACAAAAGATTTGCAATAGCCAAAGTTGCTTCAATTCCATAAGTATTTGCTGCATGATTCATTAGTGATCTGCCTCTTACCTCACTAAAATACTGCATAATCTGATTATTTACTATGCTTTTGTATGTTTTTTCCATAATTCTTTATCTCCTCATGGCGGTGAAAATGATGCGGGTTAAAGGCAGATACATCTTTGGGCATACCCGCAGGTTTACAGCGGTCGGCAATGCCGAGCGCTTAGAGTTTTTTATGAAAAATGTCTGCTTTTCCTTAGGTGGTTGTAAAATAGGCAAAGTACAACTTTTTGGTGACTATGGTTACTAGCAAATGGTTAAATTCTATGTTTTACAAGGTATCTACTAAGGTTAATATTTTCTAAATATAACCTCAAGCTTTCCACTGTTTGACTTTGACCATTTTGCAGATACATATGAATCCGAATAATCATCATATGCTGTTCCATTTTCTTTAGCTTTAAGTAAAATCTCTTTTTCATTGGCGTTGATATACCAGCCGCTCAAATTCTAAAAAGTCTTATATATATCAACTTTCCCATTTTTTCTAGGTCAAACTTGGTACTAAAGCAGGGGTGAACTATGGGGTCGAAAATGAAGCTGGTTAAAGTCAAGTACACCTACCGATTCATGGCAGACAGCAGTGCTGACTGCTTAAGGATTTTAAGGTTTAAACTTAATTTTTAGATGATACTTTTCAAAGATTTCATTATTTATAAAATCATTACGCAAAAAAATCAACTTATTTTCTTGAGATTTAATCAAACAAATTTCTCCATGACTATCTGAGGTAATTAATAAATCTGTCTCAACATTTTCGTAAATATAACAACAAAATTCAAAAATAGTATTTTGTATAGTATTTATATCTTTATTTTTGTCTAAATCAAAAATAATTACTTGATTGTATATATACTCACCATTTAAAATATCTGAATCATAAATATTATATGGGTCCTTTTTTTGTTCAATAAAGGAAATAATAAAACCATATTGGGAATAATATCCACTATAAGTAACGCATTTTTCATCTTTCTTTTTTTCAAAAGATGTATGAACAAAAAATCTTAATAATAAATCCTCAAACTGTTCTTCATGCTTATAATCCTGCTCCTTTCCTTAACTTTGTTAATTCTCAGAGCAGTGTCAATTCGGCTAAAATAATCGAAAATTTTATAATCGGTTTCCGGCTCGGTGTTCGGATTGGCATTGAGGTTATGAATGGTGTGTATTACAAGATATTCAATAATACTCTATCCCAGCTATATATAACGCAGACAACCACTAACTTACTAAGCGGTTGTCTGTGTTTAAATTACTTGGCTTTACGCTTGAAAAAAGGTCTTTGGTTTTCCACAGAATTTTTCCCAAAAGAAGAGCTTAGCGGGACTATATCTAATAGTTTCTCATACGATTTGTTTTACTTTCAATTTCGCCGGAATGAATTCTACCTCGGTACGGATCAGTTTCTTACCGATGATTTTTAACTCGCTGCCGCAGACAGAACAGGTTTCCTCCGGATTGATGATGAACTCTTCAATCTCTTTTGGAAGTCCTGCCAGCATTTCAGCCCTGACGCCTGGCCGTCTGGCAGTCCTGGTATAAGAGGGGACGGTTATCTTTTTCTGTTCCTTGAACAGTTCTTTTGCCAACTCCAGAGTGGTCTCAAATAGATTCATCTGTCCTTCCACCTGACGGATGACTTCTGATGATGGTCCGAACAGCTTCTTTCGGGCATGAAGGAGCGCCTGTACCATGTTTTCTATCTGTATTTTCTGCTTTTCGATCTGGGCTTTCTGGTTTTCGATTTGGACATTCTGGTCTTCAATCTGACCCTTTTGTCCTTCTATGGTTTTATCTTTTGCTGCCAGTTCTGCTTTCTGTTTTTCAGCTAAGGCACGCAGCATCAGAAGTTCTTCCTGCTCTGTCATCGGTATACGTTTCCTTCGTTTTTTGTTATCTTTAGTATACCATTTTTGAGTGATTTTTGCTATGTTTTTAATGACTTTTCAAGTTTGAAAAATGCTGATTTTAAGCACATTTCAATGTCTTTCTTCGTCGTATTCACAACGACTAAAAGCAGGTGTTATCTACACTCATTTCTACTAAATGAAGTGCTTTCTTCTGCTCTATAGCAAGTCCTGCAGGAGCCATTCCAACTGCTGGGAAGTGATTTCTTTCACTTCCGTGGAATCCCTGGGCCATTGGAATTTCATTGCATCAAGTAGCTTTTTGCTTGCCAGAACAAAACCGTTTTTATCATAACGTAAAACCTTGATTGAATTTTTCCTTTTGTTGCAGAAGATGAATGCACACTGGTCAGAGAACGGATCCAGTTTAAACTGAAGGTTAACCATTGCAACTAGACCATCTATCTGCTTACGAAAGTCAGTGGGTCCGCAGGCGATAAATATGTGTGAAGCATCCTTTGCAAAGAGGCCTAACATAGGCACTGCAGCTGTCTGATGAATTCTGTTGCAAGCTTTGCAGTATCAGAATCACTGATTGTAAGATTAATATCATTCCAGGTAACCTGGAGGTCTAATTTCACATTTTTATTTGGGGCAATGTATGTTGGTTTAATTTCTTCAAACATGGGCATTGAAGCATCGGACTTCTGCTTCTGCACATCAGCTTCCACACGTTTCCACCAATAGTAGTAAGCATGTTTTGTTAAATTGTTTTTCTCACACCAATCGGTGACATTCAAACCGCTGCCTTTCCTGTCAGCGATTCTCTGCTTCCAGAGCTCAAGTGATTTCTGATTCATAAGATTCCTCCTGAATTTCTTTATTCAGGTCAGTATAGCTCATGATCACTTCTTTTTCACTACGTCATCTTTTGAAGCACTTACGTTTATTCGTACCCTTTTCAACAACCACAATTATATAATTAAGTATTATGATTTTGTTAGAAAAATGTAAAGACGTAAATTCCCTAAAATCCACAAAAATAGATAGGGTCGAAAATAATATAGGTTAAAGGGGTCATGCCAAGAAAGCTAGCATGACCCCAAAGAACGCCAACAGATAAAGCTGTTGGGGAACTTTCTATGGTATTACTTTTTCCATTGTTTTTGAATCTTTTATGTTACAAAAAAAGCATTTCTTCTGTTCTTGTGAAAAATCAACTTCCTGCCCATTTATTTAAATATTATTAAATTGCTCTATTGGTAGTATCTTTCCGCTATTATCATCCACATAAATCCCTTTAAAAAAATTATTCTGTCGTAGGATTCTTTTCATTAGCTCTTCTGAAGTATATGTCATGATAATAAAATGTGGTTTGTTAAAAGGAATTAATTTTAATTCTTCGTTTTCGTAGTCATTTATTACGTCTTCAGAATATTCATAAAAAACATGTTCGTTTTCATAATCCACAACAATTCTGTTTGGAGTCAACATAGTAATCTTTTTGCTTCCAAAATGGTCGATATTGTATACTGAATTAATGTCTAATTTATCATTTCCAACTAATATAACCCATTTCATCCCATAAATTCCTCCTCTTCAAATTATTTAAGATAATTTAATAAATCCTCTTCATTGGTAAAAACTTTAAATCCCTTTTCTTGTAATCCTTTTACTACAGCTGCTCCTGGATTCTGATCAGGTAAATACACAATTACTTCTTTATTCGTACTGGAAGCTGTATTAATTGCTTGCGAAGTAGCACCTTTTCCTCCACCTTGCTTAACTTGTATTATTGCATTGTCAAATTCTATGTCGTAATCTGTTAATGGGGTTCCATCTGCTCGATAAACTGTT
Source organism: Bacillota bacterium (assembly GCA_023407175.1). Next base: position 2,489 of record JAEYMU010000006.1, on the reverse strand, counting down.
TTATTTACATCCACAACTTTTCCAGGATACTCTGTTTCAATCGCATTTGCAAGTTCTCCTACATATTTATCCGAAGAAGTCCAAGTCTTCTCCGCGCCCTCAATATTACCTATAATCTTAACAGAATCATCCGCTTTGTCAACAGCCTCCGCAGTCTTTCCTAAGCCGTTGGCAATATCCTCTGCGGTAGCTGTTCCTTTGCTGAATTTACTGAACCAAGAGGCTAACTCCCCGGATTTAATGCCCGCTTTTATAGCATCAACAGCGGCTGTCACCCCCTTGGTGCTGACTAAGGCCAGCAAAACTTCTCCGACGGCCTGGCCTAACATTCTGGCTTTTTTATCTGCATCCCCCTCTATAAATTCCTTTGATAATTCTTTTCCTGATTCCTCTATCATTTGAAGAAGCAGATCGTTTTCTTCTGTTCCGGAATGAAGGGCCCTTGAGAAGAAAGTGACCCCTTCTATGGTCTGTAACGGATGGCTGATTGCATCTATCAGGCCATCTACCGTACCGACTACAGCATCTTTGACACCCAAAAGCAAATTAGTAGCCATAGATGATGCATCCGGAGCACTCGGTAACTCTGCATTAACCGGTGCCGTAGATGGTGTGGAACAGCCGCTTGTAGAAACCGTACTGGAAGTAGTGGTTGTTTTCGTGCTGCCGGAAGTAGAGCATTGTTGTGGTTATTATAAGTAAAAGAAGCAGCTACCTCCGTGGTGAGATAACTGCCTTAAGAATTTTTTACTATAACTTAGTCTACTAAATAGACATTAAAAGGTTTAGCTTTTCCGTCAACAACGCATTCTTCAACTTCCTCTTGCCACCAAGGAAGAACTATCTTTTCTAAATCTTTGATAATTCTATCCTTTATATTTAAATCCTCCTTAATATAATTTTTAAAATTGTTAATTATAAAAACATATTTTTCTTTCTCAAGCCATTCAAGGTCTCTAATCCAATCGAGATATCCGTCTAATCCACGAACTGGAATGGGAAAATCAAACTTCTCATTTACAGCATTTAAATAGTCTTGAAGACTCTGAATAGTATTACCATCTACTTCAACAATATATAAATAATTATCTTTCTTGAGTTCCTCTTTAAGGTCATCCATTTCTCTTTTTGAAATATTATATACTTTATTAGTCATATCTCAGCCCCTTATTGTATTTTCACAAAACTTGGTAATCCAGATGGACTTTGGATATCATGTAGGTGGTCGATAAAGCATATTACACCCAAATACAAGCGTTCTCTAAGATAATTCCTTGACGTAAACTTACTCCACAGCAGCATGCTATGTCAGAATGCACAACTGATTTTTCTCACTACACATTCAAAAATCACAGATTATCTATATTAATGCTATTCTCTATTTCATAAGACTTTCCAATTTTTTCATTTAATATCTTTACTACGTGAATAAGTTTAGCTAAAAACTCATTCTTTGATACTGTATTTTCAAAACCAACATATGCAAACTCATTTCCATCATTCTTATACAATGAATCATATTGTTCCTGTAAACTCACACATAATGGATCAATTTCAACATCCCCTATGATTTCGTCGGGCAATTCATTGTCTATAAAATTGTCATTTTCATCATACAACCATACTGGGAAACATTGATATTCTAATTTTAACTTTATTTTTTTCATCGTATCATTCTCCTGACTAATTTATTGACACTGGATTAGCACCTACAATAAATCCATTACTACCCACAGTAATTGCTACTCTTTGTGTCGTACCATTATATGAAAATTCATATATTGGTCTACCAGTACCTCTTCCTTGATATCCAACAACTTTTCCTTCGTTTAATGCTTGAGTAATATAATTTGGTATTTCCTCTTGTGATATTCCCTTATTAGCAAAGTCAGTACCATGTTCTTTTATGATATGATTTAGTCCAGCTGTATCACTACCATTTTCCAACCAAGTTAATTTTCTATCAGCAGTTTTTGTTACCGCTACTACATCATCTGGATTATATTTTACACCACTATTAGCTAATTCATCTAATAAGCTTGAATCTAAGCCACCCTTAATACCAATTTCCGAACCCTCAATATTACCTATAATCTTAACAGAATCATCCGCTTTGTCAACAGCCTCCGCAGTCTTTCCTAAGCCGTTGGCAATATCCTCTGCGGTAGCTGTTCCTTTGCTGAATTTGCTGAACCAAGAGGCTATCTCCCCGGATTTAATGCCCGCTTTTATTGCATCAACAGCGGCTGTCACCCCCTTGGTACTGACTAAGGCCAGCAAAACTTCTCCGACGGCTTGGCCCAACATTCTGGCTTTTTTATCTGCATCCCCCTCTATAAATTCCTTTGATAATTCTTTTCCTGACTCCTTTATCATTTGAACCAGCAGATCATTTTCTTCTGTTCCGGAATGAAGGGCCCTTGAGAAGAAATTGACCCCTTCTATGGTCTGTAACGGATTGTTCCATACATATTTAATACCATCTATCA
>JAEYMU010000041.1 GCA_023407175.1 Bacillota bacterium | reverse complement strand
CCTATATATCTTTACAGCTACCGATCCAAATGGGGTTTGGGTCGAGCGGAAGATATGCGATACAAGCGGCTTCTCCGCTGGGGCAACTTATAATAATATCGTTTGCTGCAATGGTGTTTGGGTTATCACAGCTAATTTAAAGACATCCGGTCGGATACTAAGCGCTACCGACCCGACGGGAACCTGGACACTGATAAATCCAAATTATGGGGATTACTATCTAAAAGACATCACTTATTATAATGGCAAATGGGTGGCGATTCTTAACTACTATAGCGGGTCAACACCTTATATTGCTACTTGCAGCACACTTGACGGGACATGGACAAAGACATCTCTGTCCAGCGCCGGGTTGAGCAGCAGCAGTTTATCCCTGCGCAACCTATATGTCTATAATGGTATGCTCGTTATGACGAGTGGGGAAGACAATAGTGTTTATACGGCAACTAATCCAACGGGGACTTGGGCAAGACACCAAGTGGCGAGTTCTGCCACTGTATACGATGTCCGTTACCAGGACGGGCACTGGGTTGCATCTGGTAGGAACTCTAGCTCTTATCCCTCCGTTTGGATTGCAACAAATATTGATGGGACGTGGATTGAAAAAGTGGTGGCCACTCAGCCTAACGTATCGTTGGACGCTATAACCTACACAAATGGGAAGTGGATTGCTGCGGGGAATTATTCGACAGAAGGGTATGCCTATGTCACCACAGGCCCCACCGGTGAATGGACACAGGTGTTTAGTGGCAGTACCAATTATGCAATTGATGTTTACGGAGAAGATGGTGTGTGGGTGGGAGCCACTACTAATTACAACATATTTTATGGCGGCATTCCTCTTCTTCCCACACTCGAGGCGGATAAATCATATGTCTACATCAAAGCGAAGGAGTGATGGAGATGTCCATTTCTAACCCTATTCTTCCAGCGCGCAAGGGCTATGTGGAGCGCGTAGACGACCTGGGGAATCACTACTACGCCCCCACCCAGGAGACCTTGGAGAAGCAGGCCGCCGAGGCGGAGACCATGGCTCTCCAGAACGACCAGGACGCTCTCATGGTAGACCACGAGTACCGTCTAGCCTTACTGGAACTGGGGGTGATTTAATATGCTGTATCGCACACTCAAGCGCATGATCGAGCGCGGCCAGACCGGCGGCATGGCCGAGAAGCTGGACATCTTCTATGCCGCCGACAAAATCACCGAGGCCGAATACACCGAACTGACCGCCCTTCTGGGCTAAAGAGGAAAGGGGAATACATATGAAGCTAATTACTTACAAAGAGGAAATCCGCGCCATCTCCCGGGAGAACAACGTGGGCTGGGACGTGGCCCGGGACATGTTCCTGGCCAACATCCGCAATGAGGGCGTGGAGGGGGCCCCCCACTACGCCGGGGCCGACCAGGTGGACTACAAGGCCCTCCAGGCTGAAATCCCTGCCCTTGGCACCCAGGAGTACGCTGACATGTGCAATGAGTTTAACCGGGATTTTAAGGCGGATTAGCCATGAGCCGGGCAATGGCAGAGCTCCCATTGGGGGAGATTGAGCGTATCCAGATTTACATCAACCAGGGCAAAAAGTCCCTGGCGGAGATCATGGCGGAGACCGGGGCGGACTATGGGCTCAACGGGGGGCTCTACTCTGGCGCCAAAGCGGTCTGCCACCTGCGGGCCGACGGGTACACCTATGCCAAAGACCCATACACCTATTGGGGCTACCTGTGGGACAGGGGGCCGGACATCCACATGGGGGTGGTGCCGGAGGAGGCGCTGGACAATTACATCTCCTGTGTGGAGCTCATCCGGGACGGGAAGGCAAAAGACAAGCTGACCTACAACTCGGATGTGGGCGGACGGCGGGGGAGGAGCGCCATGGGGCTGCGAGGGGGCAAGCTCTGCCTCTACTGTGCGGGAGATGGAAGCCCCGACGCCATGACCCCGGAGGTGCTGCGGGACTATCTCCAGGAGCAGGGATGGGAGAGCGCAGTCATGCTGGACGGGGGCGGCTCCTCTCAGTGCGACTTTGCGGGAGAGCGGATTGCCAGCACCCGGAAGGTCCACAACTACATCCTGGCCTATCGCAAGAAAAAGGAGGGCACACCAATGGGCGGGAAAAAGTATAAAGTCTGCCTGGATCCGGGCCACGGGCCGGATACGGCAAACGGATCCCCGGACGGGGCCTATAAGGAGCAGGAATTTGCCTGGGACATGGGGCAAAGGCTTAAGGCCATCCTGGAGGGGGTTGGGGTGGAGGTCAAGCTCACCCGCACCCGGGCGGACAAGCCCTCCCTCACCCAGCGGGCCCAGGTGAGCAATTCCTGGGGGGCGGAGGTATTCCTATCCCTGCACTCCAACGCGGCGGGAAACGGCGGCTGGTACGATGCCAGGGGGCTTTCCTGCATCACCTCCTCCGGCCCGGAGAGCGCCAACCGGAACAAGCTGGCCAGGGCTATCCTGGACAGGGCGCGGAAGGCCGGGGTGGTACTCCGCAGCGATACCCCGGCCCACGACATGTCCCTCACGGTGCTGACCAAGACGGCGGCCCCGGCGGCACTCATCGAGTACGGGTTCCACACCAGCCGGGAGGATGTGGCGTTGCTGAAGGACCCGGCGTATCGGGATACCCTGGCCCAGATCACCGCCCAGGGGGTATGCGATTACCTGGGTGTGGAGTGGCGGGAGGAGCCGGGCGCGGATGAGTGGGCGGCCGATGCCTGGCGCAAGGCAAAAAAGCGGGGGATCCTGGACGGGACCCGCCCCGGGGACTCTGTAACCCGGCAGGAGCTGGCAGTGGTGCTGGACCGGCTGGGGCTACTATAAGGGAGGACTTGATATGGAATTTGGAATGGCATCTGTGGCGGCCATCACGGTGATCTGCTACTTAATTGCCCAGGTGGTAAAGGCCACCAGCTTAGACAACAAGTGGCTGCCGGTGATCTGCGGCCTGTGCGGCGGCGCTTTGGGCGGGCTTGCCCTGTATGTTCCCGTGGCCGACTTCCCGGCCGGCGACCCCATGACCGCCGTGGCCGTGGGCATTGTGAGCGGCCTGGCGGCCACCGGGGCAAACCAGGTGTACAAGCAGCTGACCAAGGAGGGCTAGGCTATGGATACTCCAATTAGCCGGGCTGAGCACGAGGAGTTCTGCCGCAGGATGGAGGA
>JAEYMU010000038.1 GCA_023407175.1 Bacillota bacterium | reverse complement strand
GGCTGCAACCCGCCCACATGAAGTCGGAGTTGCTAGTAATCGCGGATCAGCATGCCGCGGTGAATACGTTCCCGGGCCTTGTACACACCGCCCGTCACACCATGGGAGTTGGGAGCGCCCGAAGCCGGTATCCTAACCGTAAGGAGGGAGCCGTCGAAGGCGAGACCAATGACTGGGGTGAAGTCGTAACAAGGTAGCCGTATCGGAAGGTGCGGCTGGATCACCTCCTTTCTAGGGTGAAACCTAAAGAACAGGAAGCCGAGAATGGAAGAAAAGCTTAAAGATCGAAGCACTATATGGTTTTGAAGGTGTGGAAAGACATCTTCAAACGCGCAAGGCTGAGAGAGTGCGACCATGGGGGTGTAGCTCAGATGGGAGAGCGCCTGCCTTGCACGCAGGAGGCCATCGGTTCGAACCCGATCATCTCCACCACGTGGGCTCATAGCTCAGCTGGTTAGAGCGCACGCCTGATAAGCGTGAGGTCGGTGGTTCGAGTCCACTTGAGCCCACCAACGAACCTTGAAAACTGCATAGCGAGTAAATTCGCGGAGAAAAGAAAAAACTAAAAGAAAAAAAGCAGAGAGCGGTAATATGTAATCTGCTGCAATTTCAAAAGGTAGAAACAAGACATCATGCAGATGTGAGAGAATCATATCGAAATGAGCCTATTCTAAAAATGATCAAGCTAATAAGAGCGTAGGGTGGATGCCTTGGTACCAAGAGCCGAAGAAAGACGTGGTAAGCTGCGAAAAGCCATGGGGAGCTGCAAACAAGCCTTGATCCATGGATATCTGAATGGGGAAACCCGGCGGTCGTTGAGGGCCGTCATCGTAACATGAATACATAGTGTTACGAAGGGAACCCGGTGAACTGAAACATCTAAGTAGCCGGAGGAAGAGAAAGAAACATCGATTCCCAAAGTAGCGGCGAGCGAAATGGGAAGAGCCTAAACCGAATCTCTACGGAGAGTCGGGGTTACGGACCTGCGGAATCGAGATTACTCATAGTCGAATAGCATTGGAAAGTGCAGCCGGAGAGGGTAAAAGCCCCGTAGGTGAAATGAGGAATCGAGAGGCGGGTATCCAGAGTACCACAGGACACGAGGAATCCGGTGGGAAGTCGGGGGGACCACCCCCCAAGGCTAAATACTACTTGGTGACCGATAGCGTATAGTACCGTGAGGGAAAGGTGAAAAGAACCCCGGGAGGGGAGTGAAAGAGAACCTGAAACCCTATGTTTACAAGCAGTGGGAGCGCAAGCGACCATGTACTTTTTGTAGAACGGGCCGGCGAGTTACTGTGTGTAGCGAGGTTAAGGTGTAGAGCACCGGAGCCGTAGCGAGAGCGAGTCTCAAATGGGCGAATAGTTGCATACAGTAGACCCGAAACCGGGTGACCTATCCATGGACAGGATGAAGCGGTGGTAAAGCACCGTGGAGGTCCGAACCACACGTATGTTGAAAAATGCGGGGATGAGCTGTGGATAGCGGAGAAATTCCAATCGAACTCGGAGATAGCTGGTTCTCCCCGAAATAGCTTTAGGGCTAGCCTCGATTTAGATTATTGGGGGTAGAGCACTGAATGGGCTAGGGGGCCACAAAGCTTACTGAACCCTATCAAACTGCGAATACCAATTAATTGATGATCGGGAGTCAGACAGTGAGAGATAAGTTCCATTGTCGAAAGGGAAACAGCCCAGATCCACGACTAAGGTCCCAAAATACACGTTAAGTGGAAAAGGATGTGCAGTTGCACAGACAACCAGGATGTTGGCTTAGAAGCAGCCACTCATTCAAAGAGTGCGTAATAGCTCACTGGTCGAGTGAATGTGCGCCGAAAATATACCGGGGCTAAACGTGATACCGAAGTCTGGGGATCAAGAAATTGATCGGTAGGGGAGCAACGCATACGGACAGAAGCAGAAGCGGGAGCGACTGTGGACTGTATGGGAGAGAGAATGCCGGCATGAGTAGCGAGAGCAAAGTGAGAATCTTTGCCGTCGAAAGCCTAAGGTTTCCTGAGGAAGGCTCGTCCTCTCAGGGTAAGTCGGGACCTAAGCCGAGGACAACAGTCGTAGGCGATGGATAACAGGTTGATATTCCTGTACCGTACTTAAGCGTTTGACTGAAGCAGTGACACAGAAGGATAGACAGACCGGGGGAATGGTAGACTCCGGCCAAGCAGTGAGGCTGACATGTAGTGAAGTACGCATGTTAAGGCTGGGCTGTGATGGGGACTGAAGATTAGTAAGGAAGCTGTTGAATTCACACTGGCGAGAAAAGCTGCTAAGGAGCGAGAGTATGCCCGTACCGCAAACCGACACAGGTAGGCGAGGAGAGAATCCTAAGACGAGCGGGAGAACCCTTGTTAAGGAACTCGGCAAAATGACTCCGTAACTTAGGGAGAAGGAGTGCCTCGAGAGAGGCCGCAGAGAATAGGCCCAAGCGACTGTTTACCAAAAACACAGGTCTGTGCGAAGTAGAGATACGACGTATACGGGCTGACGCCTGCCCAGTGCCGGAAGGTTAAGGGGAAGT
>JAEYMU010000024.1 GCA_023407175.1 Bacillota bacterium | reverse complement strand
CAATGGCATCAACCAGTTATAAAGAACAAACAAAAGTCCTGACCAAAAAACGGTTCAGGACTTTTGTTTGCGCTGAAATGTAGTATGGTATTTCTGCAAAAAAGTTGATAAAATAAATGTTTTGATGTATATTTGTAGTATAGAAAGGAGGCTGCTATGTTTATTAAAGTTGTACCCAATATCAAAGGCAATCAAAATACCTGCTTCTGCTACCTGGTGGAGTCCTACCGCGATCATGGCAAGATTAAACACCGCACCCTTAAGAATTTCGGCCTTCTTGAGAATGATCAGGTGCCATATCTGAAAGCCATGTACGCAAAAAAGAAACCTCGTCTAATTTATGATGACGAGGGGGCGTAGTATAGGGATGATTGACATCAAGCGCACGCTGGAGGCGCTCGATTGGATTCTCAGTTCCCCCGATACCGCCAGCGCTGCAAGAACAACCACACGAGGATTTACACAGTCAAGAAAGATATCTTTGCGCGATGTACTTCTTTTCTATGTATTTCGGTCTGCCGAAACCACAAACAAGGACATGGCTCTTTACTTTTCAAAGCTTGAAAAACCGAAAGCTTCAAAACAGGCCATGTTCAAGGCCCTAAACAAACTGAATCCCGATGTGTTTCCTTTTATTATACGCTCTTTTGCCAAAGAATTCTATAAGCATCAGGAATATCATACCTTGGATGATTATCTCGTACTTGCCTGTGACGGCTCGATACTTGATCTACCCAATTCACCAGAATTAAGAGAGTATTATGGTGGAGTAACGAACATGTACATAAAAGATAACAGCCAGGTAAAGAAACCACAGGCAAAGTGTTCGGTCCTGGTTGATGTTTTAAATCATGTAATCCTTGATGCTATAGTAGATCCATACAAGACATCCGAACTTCCAATGCTGTTTGAACATTTAAAGAATTGTGAGGATGTTCTTCAGGGAAAGAAAATCATTCTGCTTTGTGACCGATATTACGGCTCTGCTGATTTATTTCTCTATAATGCCCTTCGGGATTATAAATTTATTGTACGGGGCAAAACAAATTTCTACAAAGATTATGTAAAAAACATTGAAAGAGACGGTATAATCGAAGTCCCCTTTAACCGGGCATGGATCAGGCGTTTGAAATATGATGACAACAGAGCTTATTCGGAGAGTGTGGGGGCTTTAACACTTCGAGTGGTCAGGAATACGTATGAGTATACACTGACTGATGGCAAAACCAACAAGAACCCGACCGTAATAGATTCTATTTATTTTACAAACCTGGAAGCAGACTCATTTTCGACAGAAAGCATCTTAGAGCTTTATCACGTACAGCGTTGGGATAATGAAACCGCATACTTTGATATCAAAAACCATCTTGAAGCCGAATGTTTTAATTCCGCAAAATATAATATCGTTACAAATGAGATTTATGGAAAAATACTTTGTTTCTCTGTTTGTGGCTTGTTTTATGAGGCGGCCTGCGCAGAGAATAAAGAACACAGCCACATAAGAGAACCATCCACCAAATATGAATATATCCCTAACATGAAGAACATAACAGATACCCTTCGTGCAGAACCTCGGTTCCTTAAGCTGCTGTCAGATTTCAAGCGGTATGAGCGTGTGCTTATGCCAGCAGAATACCTTTCAAGTTTAGTCAGAGATTTCGCCAAAACGAAAGTGCCGGTTCGTCCTGGAAGACACTACCGGCGATGGGGACGTTGGATGAGCTGGATACCGACAGCAAAGTTTAGGGTTGATGGCAGACGTAATCCCCCAATCAAGAAACTCTATAATGGTCCTGGGTACCTCACCACGCAACGGTAGCAGAATGCAGAGGTAGTATAGACACATACATTTAATTTATTTTTTAAAATTTAGTGCTGAAATACAGGGGGATTTCTGCGCTTTTTTTGATGTAAAAAACCAGCTCTCCAATTTGACGAACTGGTTGATGCCATTGGCATCCTACGGGGTGCTTTTTTCTGTCCAGGCGATAATCTCAGTTGATCCATAATTTAGATGAAAGACTATGGCATCAAAAAAACACTCATTCCTGAGTGCTTTACTTTTCCTGAAACGCTATTATCTCTATGTTATTTAAACAATAAAAATGGAGCATAGGGGACTTGAACCCCTGACCCCCACACTGCCAGTGTGGTGCGCTCCCAACTGCGCTAATGCCCCGTCTTTCCTGAGTATAGCATATCTGTCAAAAAAAATCCAGAGGTAAATTTCTTGAATTTTTCTTACAACTCCAACAAATCACAAAATACCTGCAATAGTAGCCTACTCTCATTCAGAAGCAATCATTCCTAAAGCAATATGTCTGATCCCCGCCTCAAAATCAGCATTTAAATCCCCCAAGATTATACCCCTGGGAAGCATTATTTTCTCTACCTGGGATCGGCATCTTTCCCGAAGCATTTCTGAAATAGCCCGGTCCATATTCTCTCCGTAGAGAACAATTTGGTCAGGATTGCAAATACAGCAGAAGGTCTGTATGGCTTTTATGATAATCTCTTTTATCTCCTCAGGGTGATATACAAACGAATCCCAGTCGATACCCAGGGGAAGGTATTTTATCTCTCCTGCCAGCCCGTCCTTTCCTTTATAAATGTTTCCGCCCAGGTAAATTCCTGCTCCCGGAGGATATTTGTCCGGGAAGTAGAGTCCTATGACACATTCCTCTCCAGGGATATTATTCTGCCGGCAGTAACCCATTACCGCCGCATTGATATCATTTTCAACCAAAACGGGAATATGAAATTTTTCACCAATATGCCCGGATAAGGATTGCTCCCGCATTTTTTCATAATCACTTATAATGAGCTTTTGGTTCACCTCTTCCCCCGGAATACCAAAGCATACCCCTTGAATTTGACTATAGCTGCCAAGCAGTTCTTCAATCTGGGCATCAAAGCTTTCGACACAAACATTTGACAGACTTTGTTCCCTTCTTTCAATCACATTCCCCAGCAAATCCACAACACAATAAAAGGCTGTGTCCTGCCCATGATATTCGTGCATGTAGATTGCCAAAGCCATACGGAATTTGCTGTTATAGCAAAAGGACGCCGCCGGGCGGCCGCCTTCGGAGGCTACCGTCAGGTCAGGAAGCACCTCGCCTGCAGCCAGCAGGGTATTCATTAAGGAATTAACCGTTACCACACTTAGACCCGTAATATCCGCCAGTTGAGGCTTTGTGGCAATGCCGGCACTCTTCAGGGCATTACGCATTTTATCCAAATTCACCTTTTTTATAAGATTATCCTTTTTCTCCATATAAGGCTCTCCTTTCTACTATTTCGAATATATCTTCTCAATCATTCACACTAATCTCTTATTGCTGCTTTTCTTCGTAAAATATGATTTACCTTCTCTGTACTTAACATCATGAAAATCAGATAAGCAATAACAAGATAAGGGAAGATGTCCAGGCTTGTATGAGCGGCAATTACACCAAACAGAGGGGGAAGAAATGTCGTTCCCGTATATGCCACAGCCATTTGATAGCCCATAAGCTTTGCTGAATTTTCCTTTCCGAATCTGGACGGAGTTTCATGAAGAAGCCCCGGATAAATCGGAGCCAGCCCCAAGCCAATCAGAATAAGGCTAACCAAAGAAAATGGAACCGGTAATGGCAGTATAAAAACAATTCCGCCCACAGCGGCAACCAACTGGCCATATCGGATTAAAAGACGGTTAGGAACCTTTAGTGTAATAAAGCCGGTAATCAATCTTCCCAGGGTGATTCCACCATAATATAAGGATATCCAGCCGGCCGCATTCTCTGCCGTGATATTTTTTACGCCGACCAGGTAGCTTGCACCCCACAGCCCTACGGTAGCTTCAACACCGCAATAGAATAAAAAAGCAATCAGAGAATTCTTTACTCCTTTGATATGGAGTACATTTTCCGCCGCGTTGCTTCGCTGCCCTACGCTGCCTTGCTGCACTGCGCTACTTTCCTGCCGGGACAGCCCAGCTTCCTGTCCGTCATGCTCTCCCACATTTTCTGAATTCTTGGGCTCCCGGCTTGCGGCGATACGCTTCCACAGGGGAAGTGTAAAAAATAAAACCAGGACCAGCGCAAATTGTATCATGGATACCGCTGTATAACCGCTCCTCCAGGAAGCATGCTCCGCGATATAATAGGACATAATAATCGGTCCCGTCGTTGCCCCGACACCCCAGAAGCAGTGCAGCCAGTTCATATGATGAGCCTTATAATTCTCAGCAATATAGCTATTTAAAGCTGCATCGACCGAACCTGCCCCCAGACCAAGGGGTAATGCCAGGACGGCAAACCAAACCAGCGAAGGCGCCATAGAAAACCCCAGCAGGGCACCTGCTGTCATACAGCAGCTGATCAATGTGATTTTTCCCGTCCCCAACCGCTGAATCAGCCTGCCGCTTACCAAGCTGGATACGATGGTCCCTCCTGCCACTATCATGGATATAACTCCTGCGAAGCTGAATGAAGCGCCTATGTCGGATCGCATTATGGGCCATGCCGAGCCAAGCAGGGAATCCGGAAGTCCCAGACTGATAAACGCCAGATAAATAATAATCAAAAACCAAGTTGCCATATGAATCCATCCTTTATTGTTATATAAATTTGTAGCATGCTGCTGTTTGTTTCTAAATTCATAATGAAATACTTTTCCATATAATAAACATACTTTATAAAGTATATTTATTAACTTGCTATTATTGTATTACACATGCCGCCCCTTGTCAAGACCTTGCTTCCCTATTCCGACAAATTCAGTTATCAAAATAAAAATATCCTTTTGGAATAAAAAAGACCGAATGGAGCGGAAACAGGATTTGTTTTCCTGTATCCTATCCTGTGTAAGCGCCCGAACGGCGCTAAAAAAACAGTTATTGGTTAGTTATATCTAACTTTAGGGAGGAAATCTTATGCAAAACTCAACTTCTAACAAAAAAATGAAAGGAAAAGACCTAATTACTATCGGTATCTTTTCTGCCATCTACTTCGTTATCAACTTTATTTTCATGCTCATGGGCGGCCTGCACCCTGTCATGTGGATTTTGATGCCCGGCTTCATCGCCCTGTTTACCGGTGTACCTTTTATGCTGATGGCCGCAAAGGTTCAAAAGCCCGGCGCTGTTTTCCTGATGGGGCTGATTACCGGCCTGATTTACTTCGCAACCGGCCAATTTACCATAATCATTCTAATTACTTTTGTTATCGGCTGCGGACTGGCAGAGCTTACCCGTTATCTCACAAGCTATAGCAGCTTCCCCGGCAATTCTCTGGCCTTTGCTTTCTTTTCCCTGGGGATGATCGGCTCTCCTCTTCCTATTTGGCTGTTCAAGGAAAGCTTCTTGACACAAATCAGCGAACAGGGAATTTCTTCGGACTATGTTTCAGCCCTACAGGCACTTTCCTCCGACTGGATGCTGATTGTACTGGTTGCTGCTCCTGTCCTCGGTGCATTGCTGGGTGCGTTTATCGCAAGAAAATTGTTCAAAAAGCATTTTGAAAAGGCAGGCATTGTTTAATGAAGGCAGAAGCAAAAAAGCATGTGCTTAAATTTGATCCACGGACAGAACTGCTTTTATTGGTTTTGGCAAATGTAGTAGCCTTTACGCAGCATTCCCTATGGATTGAAATTACATGGGTTGTCCTGCTCCTCCTGCTGATTACTGCCTGCGGCTGCAGAAAGGCTGCGGTTAAACTAGCCGCTGCCTTCGGTTTTTGCCTTTTGCTGCAATACTATATTTTCCCCAATGGACCCCAAATCATAGGCAGTACCTTTTTCATCATTGTTTCCTATACCAGAAAAATATTTCCCTGCCTGATTGTCGGTGCTTTCATTGTGAAAAAAACCTCGGTACGGGAACTGATGCTGGCCCTTAGGAAATGGCATATCCCACAGGGACTTATCATCCCCCTTTCGGTAACTATCCGCTATTTTCCAGCCATCAGGGAGGAAATCAGTTATATCCGGGATGCCATGAAATTACGCAATATTCATGGCCTGCAAAAAATAGAGTGTCTATTGGTTCCAGTTATGATTTCAGCCACAGCTACCGCCGAAGAGCTTTCAGCCGCGGCTGTAACCCGCGGTATTGAAAATCCAAAACCTAAGACCAGTATCATTACTATGAGGTTTGGTCTTCAGGATGTGCTTTGTCTGACCGCAGGTGTGATTTTTTGCATGATTGCCATTGCACTGGAATAGGAGGTAGCACAATTGGTTCATATCAAAGATGTTTCTTTTCAATATGAGGAGCTGCAGGAAACCCTGTCCCATATTGATTTGCAGATTGGACAGGGTGAGTGTATTTTGCTCTGCGGAGAAAGCGGTTGCGGGAAAACAACGGTAACAAAACTGATCAACGGCCTGATCCCCCACTTTGTAGAGGGAGGCAATTTATCAGGCCTTACCGAGGTAGGCGAAATGAATGTATCCCAAACAGAAATGTACCGGCTCGCCGAACAGGTAGGCTCTGTATTTCAAAATCCCAAATCCCAGTTTTTTAATATTGATTCCGACAGCGAGCTTGTCTTTGGATTGGAAAATTCCGGTGTGGAGCCGGCAAGGATCAGGGAACGTCTGGATGCTACGGTTTTTGCCCTACATATTGAAGCGCTCCTTGGTCGAAATATTTTCTCCATGTCCGGAGGTGAAAAGCAGGCCCTTGCCTTTGCATCTGTTTATGCCATGAATCCGGATATTTTTGTGCTGGATGAGCCAACGGCAAACCTCGACGCCGATGCGATCGAGCTTCTTAGACAGCTGCTCCTCCAAATCAAGAAGGAGGGCCGCACCATTATCATAGCGGAGCATCGGCTTTACTTTCTTATGGATTTGATCGACCGGGCCATATTCATAAAAGAAGGCAGAATTTCTCGAATCTTCTCACGGGAAGAAATTCAGCAAATATCAGAAACTGAGAGAATTTCAATGGGACTTAGAAGCCTTGTTCCTCCGGTCCTGCATTTACCCGAAGCTCTACCCCCCGGTGTCAAAAAGGGTTTATCCGTGGAAGGCTTATCCTGCATCTTTGATTTAGGTCCCGTATTTAAGGATATGAGTTTTTCTGCCAGGCCCGGTGAGGTGCTGGGCATTACCGGGAATAACGGAGCGGGAAAAACCACCCTAACCCGCTGTTTGTGCGGACTGCTGAAACAAAAAAGCGGAGTAATCCGGCTGGATGGTAGGATATTAAAGCCGAAGGAGCGAAACAGGGCCTGCTTCTGCGTTATGCAGGATGTGAATCACCAGTTATTTGCGGACAGCGTATGGAATGAATGTGAGCTGGCACTTCCTGACTGCCCCGCCGTCAGAATTGAGGAAGTATTGGAGGCTTTTGATCTTCTGTCCTTCAAGGACAGGCACCCTATGGCCTTATCCGGCGGACAGAAACAGCGGCTCGCAGTCGCAACTGCTATTTTATCCGATAAAAAGGTTCTTGTTTTTGATGAGCCTACCAGCGGGCTTGACTACCGGCGTATGCTTAAGGTCAGCCGTATGATCCGGAGCCTGAACGGAAAGGATAAAATTCTCCTTATTATTTCGCACGATTTCGAGTTTTTAGAGCAAACCTGTGATAGAATATTCCATATGGAGGGATACAGGGCAGAAGGGAGAGGAAGCCATGTGGGAAATGTTTCAAAAAACATATTGCGGTCCGAATGTGCAGGAGGTAATTGAAACGCAGGAATGTAAAATCATGCGTCTCCATGATGACAGCGGTGACGGCCTGATGACGATCTATCAGGTTTTCCCCGGTGCCTTTTTGATGTATAACGACTTTCACATGAGGGAGTGTGTTTCCTTCTTTCAGACAGAAACCAATTTATTTTGCATCGATCACTGCCGGGAGGGGCGCATTGAACAGGAAGTGAGCGAAGGTGTGTACTGCTATCTTGAAGCCGGCGATCTGCGAATCGACCAACGTATCCGCCATACAGGCCATGTGGCCTTTCCACTCTGTCATTATCACGGAATTTCCATCGGATTTCAAATGGATATTGCAGAAAAAGGACTTCTGAATGTGATGCGGGATTTCCCTGTCAGCCTGGCTGATCTGCAGCTGAAATATTGCAGCGACCCATCTCCCTTTGTCATTCCGGGAGAGCCTGCCACCATGCATATTTTCTCAGAGCTGTATCATGTTCCGGCAAAAATCAAACGGGACTACTTTCGTATCAAGGTGCTGGAGCTGCTGCTGTATCTGGATGCACTTGAACTGTCCGCCCATAAGGAAGAACGTCCCTATTTCTATAAGGTCCAGATTGAAAAGATAAAAGCAATCCAGGGACTGCTTACCTCCGACCTGACTAAAAATTATACCATTGAAGAATTATCAGAGCGCTTTGATATCGCCCTGACGCCCTTAAAAAACTGCTTTAAGAGCGTGTATGGAAGCCCTGTTTTCACCTATATGAGAAAATATCGGATGAACTATGCAGCCGCCCTGCTCAAATCCAACAAGAATCTGAAGGTAGCTGAAATTGCCGGGCTGGTAGGCTATGACAGCCCCAGCAAATTTGCTTCTGCCTTTCATCAGGAGATGGGGAAAACTCCCCTGGAATATCGAAAATCTTTTATCTAATCAGAATAGAAAAGCCCATATGGAGCGGAAGAAAAATAAAATCAATGATAGGATAAGGATGGTTAGTCTTAACTGACCATCCTTATTTTTAGTGCGTCCGGTATGATATAATTTTGCAATTGCTTTGAATGAAATAAGAAATGAGAGGTGAGGTTTATGAAACAATCAAAGGAAAACTGGTTGAAAATACTTTTATCCTTTGCCAGCCCCTGCAAAGGGAAAATGCTCCTTTCCGTACTGTGTGCAGGCATCAGTGT
Organism: Bacillota bacterium; assembly: GCA_023407175.1. The sequence continues at coordinate 351,894 of JAEYMU010000024.1, read as the reverse complement.
TGCAGGAGGCTTCGTCCCCTATTATGCGGTTTATCGGATATTGCTTCTGTTCATTCAACGGATAGAGGATTGGAATACCATCCTATTCTGGTGCTTGATTGGCGCAGGCGGGTATCTGGTCAAAGTACTGTTCTATGGAATTTCCACCGTCCTGTCCCATATCTCGGCCTATATAATTCTGGAGGGCCTGCGGCTTAAGATTGCCGACCGGCTGATGCAGGCTCCCCTTGGAGAGATAATGAATCGCCGGATCGGTTATCTCAAAAATATCATCATGGACAAGGTAGAAAACGTGGAGCCGCCCCTGGCACACATGATTCCGGAGCTATCTGCCAATCTTGCGCTTCCTGTTGTTATCTTTATCTGGATGACAGTAATTGATTGGCACATGGGCCTGTCGATTTTGATTGCACCTGTTCTGGCAATCATTCCAATGTTTTTTCTGATGCGAAATTACAACAGTCAATATGCAGCCTATATGGAAGCAAACAATCATGTAAACAATGTCATTATTGAGTATATGGAAGGGATCGAGGTTGTAAAAGCCTTCAATCAAAGCACCAGCTCCTATGAGAAATTCGCCGGTGCGGTAGAGTCCTTCAAGGATTTCACACTGGCCTGGTTCAAAAGCTCCTGGAAAACCATGAATCTGACCTTTGCAATCCTGCCAACTACTCTGCTGGGCTCTCTGCCCATTGGTTTGCTGCTCTATCAAAATGGCTCCATCGCCCCGGATGCCCTGACCATGTGCCTGATTCTTTCTCTAAGTATTGTGGCTCCATTGATGAAGGCAACAACCTTTATCAATGAAATGAAGTCCATGGAATTTTCCGTAGAAGCAGCCAACGAGCTTTTGAATCTGCCGGAGCTGTCCAATGCTTTGACAGAAGCCAAACTGAACGGAATTGACATTGAGCTTCAAAAGGTATCCTTCTCCTATGGCGGCAACAATGCCGATACGGTGCTTCACGAGTTAAATCTATCGATACCCCAGGGCAGCTTTACCGCATTGGTAGGCCCCTCCGGCGGCGGCAAATCGACTGTGGCAAGACTGATTGCCCGGTTTTGGGACGTGACAAGGGGCAAGATAACCATCGGGGGCGTGAATGTAAAGGATATTCCGATGCGTCAGCTCTCCCGACTTGTCAGCTTTGTGACACAGGACAATTTTCTGTTTCATTGTTCCTTAAGGGAAAATATCCGCCTTGGAAATCCCGAAGCCAGTGATGAAGAAGTCTACGCCGCCGCCAAAGCAGCCTGCTGTGATGATTTTATTCTAAAGCTGGAGAAGGGCTATGACACCCCTGCCGGTGACGCGGGCAAGCGGCTGTCCGGCGGTGAGAAACAGCGGATCGCCCTTGCCAGAGCCATTCTGAAAGATGCTCCTATCGTCATTCTAGACGAGGCGACCGCCTTTACTGATCCTTTGAACGAAGACAAGCTTCAAAGGTCTATCATGGCTTTGTCAAAAGGGAAAACCCTGCTGGTCATTGCCCATCGCCTCTCCACAATTCAGAATGCGGGCCAGATTGTGGTTTTGCAGAAGGGAGAAATCCTTGGCTGCGGTACACAAAAGGAATTATTGGAGACCTGCCCCCTTTATGCGGATATGTGGAAAGCCCACATTGGCACAAAGCATTGGTTTGTAGGCGAGGAAAAGGAGGTATCATAATATGTTTCGGACAATAAGACGAATTGTGCAATGGGCCGGTAAATATAAGGGCCGCCTGTATCTTGGTGTTATTTTCTCATTTTTTAGCAGCTTTATGACAGCCGGGCCTACTATGGTAGCGGCCTGGGCTTTAGGAGAGGTGCTGGAATCCTATTGGACTCACACTCCCTTGCCCAAAAATCTGGCTCTGTCAGTGACCCTTGCCATCCTGCTGTTTATCTTCCTGCGCTTCCTGCTTTCTTATTGGAAGGCCGTTCTCCAAGAAAGTATTGGCCACGAGGTAGCTTCCGGGCAGCGTATCCGCCTGGGCGATGTTTTAAAACGCGTATCGTTGGGGTATTTTACAAAGAATAGTACAGGTGATATTCTGGCTGCCGTGACAACCGAGCTCTCTGCTTTAGAATTGCAGAGCATGAAGATGGTGGATACTGTTTTGAATGGCTATATCCAGCTTCTGGCTGTGGTGCTGTGTCTTGCATTTTTCAGTCCGGCCGCAGCACTTCTGGCTGTTGCAGGAACCCTCCTGTCGGCATTGGGACTTTCCGGAATTAACCATCGCAGCCGAAAGACCGCTCCCATAGCGCACCAGGCTGCGGAGGATATGTCCGGCGCTGCGGTTGAATATATCCGTGGTCTTTCCATTGTAAAGTCCTTCGGTCAGGAGGGAGCCTCTATGGAGAGCTTCCGCAATGCCAGCCGGGACTTGAAGAATATCAATATCCGGATTGAGAAGGGCTTTGTCCCCTACAACTGCCTGCATTTACTAGTGCTGAAGCTGGCCTCCATCGGTTTAGTTTCCATCTGTGCCTGGCAGACCTATTCCGGCCGGATGGAGATTTCCGTTTTCTTAATGTTTGTTTTGTTCTCTTTCATTATCTTCGGCAGTGTGGAAAACATCAATGACGCTGCCCATGTGCTGGCGATTGTGGATTCTGCAATGAATAAGCTGGAGGCCCTGGAACAGGTGGATTTTATCGACCGGAATGGTAAGGATACCTCGCTCTCCACTTACGATATTGAATTTCAGGAGGTATCCTTCGGGTATGACAACCGGATCATTTTACATAACCTGAATCTCACCATTCCCCCACACAAGACCACGGCGATTGTAGGGCCTTCCGGAAGCGGAAAATCTACGCTCTGCAATCTGATCGCCCGGTTCTATGATGTGAGGGAAGGCGCAATCCGCATAGGCGGTGTTGATATTCGTGAACTGACCTGTGACAGCCTGCTGAAGAATATCAGTATGGTATTTCAGAATGTCTACCTGTTCCGGGATACCATTAGAAACAATATCCGATTCGGAAATCCGGGCGCAACACAGGAACAGATCATAGCGGCGGCCGAGTCTGCCCGCTGCCATGATTTTATTACGGCTTTGCCAAAAGGCTATGACACCATTGTTGGGGAAGGCGGTTCCACTCTGTCCGGCGGTGAGAAACAGCGTATTTCCATTGCCCGCGCCATACTTAAGGACGCTCCTATCGTAATTTTGGATGAAGCAACCGCAAGCATTGACCCGGAAAATGAGCATTTGATTCAGCAGGCACTTTCCTCTCTGACCCATGGAAAGGCCATTATTACCATTGCCCACCGGCTGGCAACCATTGAAAATGCTGATCAGATTTTAGTACTCGACAGTGGAACAGTGGCCCAAAGTGGTACGCACAAACAGCTTTTAGAGCAGGAAGGAACCTATCAGGAATTTATTAAAATCCGGGAGCGGGCCGAGGGCTGGTGGCTTGCATAAGAACCTCGTATCATGCCCTATTGGGCTAAGCTATCATAAATTTTAGAAAGGTTCTCCTCCATCCTCTCCAAATATGTCTTATCATCCTCGGCGCCTTCCATCGTATAGATAGTCTCCACCTTGGCACCTACTTCATCTGCTAACGTTTGGGAGACGGCGGGGCTTGCCATTTCTTCGGCAAAAACAGTTGTTACGCTGTTTTCTTTACAGTATTCCACAAGCTCAGCTAATTGCTGTGCCGAGGGTTCTCCCTCTGCGTAAATATCACTGACGCTGTTTTGTTCCAAACCAAAGTCACGGCACAGATAGCCAAAAGCGGCATGCCCCGTAACAAAGGTTTTTCTCTCCAGGGACTGGAATTTATCGCTGTATTCATTATAAAGGCTTTCCAGCTGTGAGATATAATCACTGCAGTTGCGCTCATAATAATCCTTATTGGAGGAATCAGCCTGAATAAGTGCATCTTTAATATTGTTCACCTCAGTCTGAGCGCCCTTTAAGCTTAACCATAAATGGGGATCATACTTTCCGTGGTCATGCTCCTCCTCGTTCTCCGTATCTTCCGCATCCTCTTCGGACTCCGTTTCTGTTGCTATAACATCGGCTCCCGCAGATGCTTCAACAACGATCAGCTTGTCATTCCCTGAAGCCTGAATTGCTTCCTCCGCCCAGCTCTCCATTCCAAGACCGTTATAGACAAATATTGCTGCTTTACTTAAGTCTGCCAGATCCTGTGCCTTTGGTTCGAAATCATGGGGTTCCGTTCCGGCGGGAATAATCGTTGAAACCTCCACCTTATCCTTCCCGACAGCCTCGACGAACTCCTTCATAGCGTCAAAGGTCACCGAAACCTTAATCCTGCTTCCCTGCGTATCACTCGTTGAATTGTTACTGCACGCCGAAAAGCTTACCAGGACAATCAGGCATAGCAGCATAGCCATCCATCTTTTTCTCATATCATTAACCTCCATAAAATTTTGCTTGCAAATGCTTCCCATTTGCATCTATAATAGATAGGATAGCTTGAAAGGTTATAATTGTCAAGTGCAAATGATATGCATTTGCATTAAATAATTTATCATATACCAGAAAGGATGTTATTCGTGATCAAGGCAGAAAATTTGTTCTTTTCATATTCAGGCTTGCCGCCCTTCATACTGGACGGTATCAACCTTGAAATACGCAATGGTGAGTATGTATCCGTAGTGGGTGAAAACGGCAGCGGGAAAAGCACGCTGATGAGGCTTATATTGAAGTTCATGAAGCCTACAAGGGGGAGCATCCTATCCCAGGCAAAGAGAATCGGCTATGTCCCGCAAAAAAATGATTTTTCCAACTCCAATTTTCCCATTACGGTTTATGAGATGCTGAATTCCTACCGGCGGCTTTTAAAGCTTAAAAGCAAGGATATGATTGCAGAAAAGCTTGAGCAGGTTGGGATGACGGATTTTGCAGGCGCGCTGATGGGTACCCTCTCCGGCGGCCAAAGTCAGAAAATATTGATTGCAAGAGCTCTTATGGGAAACCCTGAGCTGCTGCTTTTGGACGAACCTTCCACCGGCGTGGACAGGAACAGCCAAAGGGAGATTTATGGCCTCCTAAAAAAGCTAAACGAAGAAAAAGGAATTACCATTGTTTCCGTGGAACACAACCTGGAGGCCGCTGTTACAAACTCCACTCTCATTTACCACCTTCAAGGCGGACAGGGGCATCTTTGCACCCCACAGCAGTATGCCGACGAATTCTTAAGAAACGGAGGAAACAACAATGTCAATGCTTAGCTACGGCTTTATGCAAAACGCACTTTTTGTATCCATATTTATATCGATTCTATGCCCCTGTATCGGCATCTTCCTGGTGCTGCGCCGTTACTCCATGATCGGAGACACACTATCCCACGCCTCTCTTGCCGGTGTTACAATCGGGCTGGTCTCCAATCAAAATCCAATCCTTAGCGCATTTATTTTCACCTCGGTCTGCGGTGCGCTGATTGAATTCCTGCGCAGCTCCTTTAAGAAATATACCGATCTGATCCTTGCCATTGTACTTTCCTTAAGTGTGGGCACCGCCATTACCATCATCAGCTCCGGAAGGCTTCATGCCAATGCGGATTCCTTTATGTTCGGAAGTATCCTGACCGTAACCCGGTTTGATATGATCATGGTGCTGATTCTCAGTGCGATCTCCGTTTTAACTCTGATTTTTCTATATCACCAGATGATATACATCGCATACGACGAGGAAGCCGCCAGAGTGGCAGGAGTAAAAGTCCGTCTGATCAATTATGTCTTTTCTATCCTCGTAGCCTCCGCTATCTCCGTGTCGATCCGTATTGTGGGGGTCCTGGTGCTCAGCTCCATGATCACACTTCCTGTGGCCACGGCACTGCAGCTTGGGAAGGGCTTTAAAATCACCTTGATCTGTTCCATTGCTTTCAGTGTCATAGATATTATGCTGGGACTGTTCCTTTCGTATTATCTCAATGTAGCTCCCGGCGGCTTCACCGCCCTGATTTCCGTTGCTGTTCTCGTATTGGTGCTGATTTTCAAAAGGCTTCTTTCAAAAACTTGACTTCTTAAAAAGGTAACTCTATAATAAATTTAAATGGGAATAATATGCATTTGGGTATCATATATAAGATGAGAAGGACAAAACAATTGAATACTTTGGTGATACACACCACATAGGAAAGAGGGTTAATAAGCTCTTTTTAAATAAACAAGCGAGGTGAATTGATTGAAAGAGATACAGAATAACTGGCCTGCGGGCGTAAAAAGAACCAGACAGCGCGAAAATGTGCTCCTGATACTGGAGAACTCCGAGAAGCCCTTAAGTGCTGCGGAGATTTGCTCCAAAATGGACAGCGATAATCAGAATGCCGCCTGGATGTCCACTGTTTACAGGATACTGGAGATTTTCGTAAACAAAGGGTTGGTAATTAAAACCAATATGATGAATAACGAAATGGCTGTATACGAACTAAACCGCTTTAAGCATAAGCATTATGCTGTATGTATGAACTGCCATAAAATCATCACAATGGATAACTGCCCGATGGAGAAATTTATACCAAAGCTTGAGGATGAGGAGTTTCATGTCATGGGTCATAATCTGGAAATATTCGGATTGTGTAAGAATTGTGCCGGAACTAACCGGCATTGACCCAAGTCAGTATAACGTACGCCAGATATCTATATTAAGGGGGAGTGTCGTATGCCAACAGAAATATATATCATTTCAGGTTTCCTGGGAGCAGGTAAAACCACCTTGATTCAAAAGCTGCTGAAAGAAGCGTTTCATAAAGATAGGGTTGCTCTTATTGAAAATGATTTCGGGGAAATAAGTGTCGATGCTGCCCTGCTCAAATCCGGCTGCGTTAAAATAAAGGAAATCAATTCAGGCTGCATCTGCTGCAGTCTTTCCGGTGATTTTGCAAGGTCTCTGAAGGAGCTCCTGGAGCTCTACCATCCCGATAAAATCATAATTGAACCGTCCGGCGTCGGCAAGCTTTCAGATATTATACAAATCTGCTCGGACCCGCGCATTCTTCCCCTGGCAGGGGTCAAGGCGAAGATAACCGTTGCGGACGTGAAACGCTGTAAAATGTACCTGGATAACTTCGGTGAGTTCTTCGAGGATCAGATTCAGAACGCCGATCTTATCCTGCTTAGCCGCACTGAGAACTTTCCGGATAAGGTAGATGACGCTTACCGGCTGATCAATCGTCTGAACCCACATGCACCTATTCTTTCCGATCCCTGGCATAAAATTACCGCTGACAGGATTTTATCTCCAAAGCCTGTGCCGGCTCACGAAAAACACTGCCATTGCGGACATCCTGATGATCATAGCTGTAATTGCAGACATGATCATTCAGCGGAGGAAATCTTTGATACCGTTACCATACGGACAAAGAGGGTATTCAGTATAGAAGACCTGAAAGCGCGTGTATTGTATATGGAACGAAGTACAAGGGGAGACATTCTTCGGGCAAAGGGTATCGTCTGCTCTCCGAACGGATATATAAATCTGCAATATCTTCCCGGAGATATCCAAATTACCAGTTGTACTACCGGAGGCGACATGCTTTGCTTCATCGGGCGTAATCTGAACCGGCAGGAGTTAACCGGTCTTTTCAGCGAGGCATAACATGATGGTAATCCCCGTTTACGTTGTAACCGGTTTTCTGGATGCTGGAAAAACAACGTTTCTGAATACTTTGTTGAACCGGCAGGATTGGCGGAAAATCAATATACTGGTAATCCAGTTTGAAACCGGTGAGGAAGAATTTCATAGCGTACATCACAACTGCCGCGGCCTTTCCTTTCCTAAAAAGGCTTTAGAGCAGCAGCCGAAGCATATCCTCGAAGAAATTATGGCTGTCCTGCAAAGCTGCAAGCCGGATGAAATTTGGATCGAATGGAACGGCGTTGTCCCTTTTTCCCTTTTGCAGGCACTGCTCCTGCAGCCGCCGCTGCGGGGTCTGTGTAAAATACAAAAAGCGGTACATATTGCAGATGCCGCAAACATTGAAAATCTGCTGGGACGAACAGGGAGTGCTTTGCCCGAACAGATTGCAAACAGTGATTTTATCGTTGTACGCAATGTAAGTTCGGCAGCTGCTTATAGACGAATTCACCGCCTGTTGAGCGGAATAAATCCGGGCGTTACTATATACCAGATAAAAGCATACAATGCTTTGTATCAGCATCTGTTCGGAGAAAAGGAACAGCCTGTCAATATGTTCTTCCTTACCGCTGTTCTGATCATGGCTCTGTATTTGGTTGGACAGTCTGCTTTTGAGGTGCTCCGAATTCCATTCAATACGATTATTAACGTTTTTCTTGGAATCATCCTGCAGGCAGTACCCTTTTTGCTCATTGGCGTACTGCTGTCGGCTGCGATCCAGATTTTTATCCCTCAAAGCACGATTGAACGCATATTTCCCAAATCGCTCGGCCTGGGAATGCTGTTTGCAGTCCTGGGCGGTTTTTGCCTTCCGGTCTGTGACTGTGCCTCCATTCCGATTTTTCGGAGCCTGGTGCGCAAGGGAATCCCTCTTCCCGTAGCCGTTACCTTTATGACAGCTACACCGGTAATCAATCCCGTGGTTATTTTATCAACCTATTATGCTTTCAGCGGCAATCTGACCATTGTAATCAGCCGCGTGTGCCTGGGAATGATAGCCGCTGTTACTATCGGACTTAGCTTCGCCCTCTGGCCTCCGAAAGGTCATATATTGTCCGGCGGAGTTCTCGACCAGCTGATGTGCAGCTGCGGCTGCTATGAGGATATGGAAGCGATCACCACGTTAAAGGGTAAGGCCGGATTATTCCTAAGGCATTCACAGGCGGAGTTTTTCAGTGTCGGTAAATATCTGGTAATCGGAACCTTTATCGCCTCTGTCTTTCAGGCAGTCGGAACCGGAGTATTTACCTCCTCCCAAGGCGGCACCGGGCTGGCCGTATCCATCCTGATTATGATGGTGATGGCCTTTGTTCTCTCTCTTTGCTCATCCTCTGACGCTATTATTGCCCGCAGCTTTGCAAATCAATTTCCGATGGGTGCAATTATGGGCTTTCTTGTATTTGGACCGATGCTGGATATAAAAAACGTACTGATGCTCTCTTCGGGATTTTCAAAGCGCTTTATTGTAAAGCTGTTCTTTACGGCCTTTATCGTATGCTTTGCTGTCGTCTTTTTCCTCTCTGATTTGTAAGGGATATAAAGTATTTTATGCCGTCTGTACCGGCAGAAGGTGAGGTGATTATGCAGGCAAGGGCTTTTAACCCTCAGATTTTCCTGGAGTCCTTATGTCACTTTGTTTTTGGCAGCTTGATGCTTTACCTGATAAACACTGGGGCATATCTTTCGTATGTAACGCCCAGAATGAAGCCGTATCTTTATTTTACCGCAATCATAATGCTGATCTGGGCTTGTACGGGCTTCTTCCGGGTATTCCGTCCACAGCATAAGGTCCGCTGGGCACATTGTTTCGTGCTGGTGCTTCCTGCTTTACTGCTGCTCCTCCCCCACAGCCCATTGAGCACCTCGGAGCTTTCGGGAAGCTACATCAGCGGAAATACCTTATCCAATCAATCTGGACAAAGTACCTATGATTTATCTCAAAATCAATCTTCCTCAGACATTTCCTACTTTACTGGCACGACAGGCATCCCTGCTGAGGACACTTCCCCTAGTAGTATTGAAGCCACGGACAATCCCTCTGCAGAAAGTACCCAAACCGATGTGCCCGAGGATAAATCTTCAACGGATTTGCCTGGCCTGGATACAGCAAACAGAAAAATCACAGTATCAAATGATGATTTTGGCTTGTGGTATACGGAGCTATACGCTAATATGGAGAAATATGAAGGGTACACAGTTGTCATAACAGGATTTGTTTACAAAGATCCCGAGCTATTGCAGGCGGATGAATTTGTTCCGGCCCGTCTGATGATGTCCTGCTGTGTTGCAGACTTAGCTCCAGCCGGCTTCCTATGTAAATACGAAAAGGCCTCCGAGCTAAAGGCAGATTCCTGGATCACAGTTGAAGGTACCCTTATAATAGGGCAATATGAATATAATGGTCAGAAATGTGACGATCCCCAGATTACCGTAACAAAGATCACGTCCGCAGAGGAAGTGGCGGGCTATGTTTATCCGTATTATTAAGGATGCTTTAAAGGAAGCATCCGGTCAACCTTTTTTAGATAGACCTCGTACTCCCTGCCAAAGGCTTTCATAAGGCTTTTCTCTTCCTTGCCTATGAAAATCATGACACCGCTATACAAAAAGACGGCAGCGTAAAAAGAATAATCTTTCCCCCTGTCCAATAATATTCATTCCCTTTTGATTTTTAAAAATAGCCATTGCGATCACCTCTACTTGGTCTGCGCCTGCTTAAGCGCATTTTCCACCGCTTTCAGATGCACCTTGGATGAAATTGTAGCACCGCTTATCACATCTACCTGTAAGGACTCGGATTCGATTACCCGGTCCAGCAAATCATTGATAGACTGCCCGTTTCTGACCTCAGTGGTTTGCTTTTCATTTGCCAGCGCACCTCCGATTACTTTGATCTCCGTAACCTCGCCGGAGGCTACCGTCACCTGAACCTTGGTGTCTCGAAGATGATCCTTTGTTCCCTTATATTCTCCCGTATAAATACCGTCATTCAGGTTCTTAAAGTCTATGGTACCAATTGTGAGGTTTAGCGCCTCCCGCCGTCCCGGCTCAAAAGCAAGCATCGTGATTCCCAGTCCAAGCCCAATCACTCCTAAAATCACCAACAATACAATCCACACCCTGAATTTCCCCTTTCTCTTTTTGATCGTTTGCATACAACCACCCTTTCTACACATAAGTCACTGTTATACCCTTAATCGCCTGAAAATCTTTCCTTAGTTTTTTGATTTCCATAAAACGGTCACTGGCAAAGCCTTTACCGATTCCGCCCAAATCCAAGGACTGTCCTCTCCTTTTCAATTCTGCTGTCCTTTGAGAAGACAAACGCCCTTTCCTCCATCCGGTATCCCCCTCAAGTCCCTGGATTTCACTGTGTTTTACTGCTTTGCACCGTCGGTCAGTCCCTTCAGTACAAAATCCGTCAGATAATCCTGGAGCTCCGGGAAATATTGCAGTCCGATTTCTTCCTTGTGATATCCGATTCGGATAATGGCTCCGAATATAGCCATGATCATCTCACTGCTGATATCCGTCCTCATTTTCCCCTCTGCCTGCCATTTTTGAACTAGTTTTATAAAATCCTGATATAAAAACTCCATAGCATCCAGTCCCTTTTCTTCTCTGAAAAGCGTTTCGATTTTATTATAAATGTCCGGATTATACCATTGGCTCAAAATAGGATTGGACAGCATACCCTCCATATTCAAAATCAATAACTGCTTAATCAGCTTTACAGGGTCAGCATCAAGATTAACCGACTTCATAATGCGTTTCATTAATGCGGTCGTTTCCTGCTGCAAGATTTCTGCAAACAGCTTATCCTTTGACGGATAATAATTATAAAACGTACCTACGCCAAAGCCGGCCAGCTTTGTAATATCGGAAATTCCTGTATCCTTAAAGCCCTTCGTGGCAAACAGCTCCTTTGCACACTCAAACAATACCTCTTTTTTGTCTTTCATTTTCCAGCCCTCTTACTGTATTTTTTTACTTAATCTACCACTTACCGGCAAAAATATGAATGAATATTTTTATATTCATTCATATTTTATTTCATAGAATTGGCAATGTCAAGAAATTTTTATTGCTTTTATTATCTGTTTTTATTTTTCCTAAAAGGATTTAGCAATTGATATTCGCTTTTTTTGCCTGCGAACATAAATCCCAAGTTGATAATTTATAATGTTTACCGTCCTTGATAAAATTAGTGCCACATTGCCGAAATTCAAAGTGAACGCTATTTCGTATACATTGCTCTCTAATATCAAGCACCCAATCATAATTAAATGGCCTGGCATTTTTATCGGACTCACCGCCGACTACAACCAATTCTATCTCTTGCAAATACTTTTCAATATTCACATTTTCAATTAAAGGCTGACAAATAATATCCTTATGTTTGATCGGCAAAGCAGAAAAAGTGGAAAGACGGTAGTCGGCGGTCTCTTGATTTTCTATCGTACAGCCAACGGTTACATTATCATATCCATCATTCCAATCTGCAGGAATACAGTTCATAAATCGCTCAATTCTTTTTGTAAGAAAAATAAAATGCAAGTCTGAACGCTCTTTTATCATTTCCCAACATTCCTGCCGCCATATATCGGCATCTTCAATTAAAAAATCCGTTGAAAAGCAAAGATAAACGGTTTGTCCTGCTTTAATTTTGTATTCCCCTGATTTACTTTTCTCAACAGGAGCATTAAATTTGTCTGTGCGGACCACCTCATTTGTATCTATGCCCCGTTTATCATCGCCTTTATGAATATAACAATATTTGCAGCCTTCACTATATCTATGGCAACCACGCCAAGGATTCCACATAGCCATATAAACATCTCCCATACAATAAAAAAGTCAATTGCTTTTGCAATCACTGATTTTTTTGTGAAATTCAATCATTTCTATCTTTCGTTGAAGGCAAAATGCTCATAATGTCCGCTTAACAGAGAACAAGAAATGAGGCATATCCATACCCCTGTAGTGTTTAACAAACTTATCGGCACAAGTCATACTGTTTCGTTTTGCCACGTTTTGTGATGAAATGTTAGTATCCCTGATAATAGAATAAACCTCTTCCGCATTTAATTTATCAAAAGCGTAATTTTTGCAGGCAATTGCGGCCTCGCTTGCATATCCGTGATGCCAATATTCTTTTTGGAAAAGATATCCGATCTCCAATATCTTGCTCCCGTTGTAATTCTGCATAGTCAGCCCACATTGTCCTATCATGCTGCCAGTTTCTTTCAAGACAACCGCCCATAGACCAAAACCGTATTCTTTATAATTTGCAAGCTGTTTGTCCAGCCAGTTTTGGACTTCTTCATCATTAAATGCACCTTCATAAGCATACATCACCTCATCATCCTGTAAAATCTTACAAAGAGCTGAAAAATCTGCTGGTACCATTTCTCTCAAAACCAACCTTCTTGTTTCTAAAACCATGCTTCACAATCTCCTGTATGTTATTTAAATAGCTATAAGTCCAAACTAAGGCAGATCCTTGCTTTTGTTTACTACCGACTCGCGAAAAATGGAAATTGCCGCTGCTTTTACCTTGCTTTTTTCTTAATCAACCGCGTAGCAAAAATTGAGATTAATAGGTATACCAGCACCACAATAATTTCAAATGCAAGAACAGAATATGGACGGGGATACAGCCTCATTGCCACATTCGCCAGTATTCTAATAGGAAAATATGCTGCAAGCCAAAAGGCAACAACATAGAATTTGCAGTAGTATTTCTTTGCACTCTCTGATTTAGGTGCAATGCTACGGTATCCCAGTTCGAAGCCGACAACTGCAGCGATACTAAGCATCGTTCCACCTAAAGATAAAATGGTATTTTGAAGGACAAAGCAAGCAATCAACTGATGAAATAAAATCATAACATTTAGACCCGTTAGAAGAATAAATGCTAATTGTCGATTGGTTTCGGCCTTTGTTGTGATTTCGGTTTCTTTCACAACCGGCACATCATGGTCACTTTCATAATCATCATTCAACAGATAATCGGTCGTAACACCAAAGAGCTTGCTTAACTGCAACACATTAGAGGTGTCAGGTTGTGCTGTCCCCATTTCCCAACGAGAAATTGCCTGTCTGGAAACATTCAGCTTCTCAGCCAAATCATCCTGCGACATTCCATACGCCTTTCTAAGATTTAATATTTTATCTGCTAATTTCATATGAAATCCTCCTTTGATTTGATGATTTCATTGTAGTAAAAAACTCATTCTGATGCCACCGCATCAACTTTACAATTACGCAACTTGACTTTACATTGCCCAAAAACCTTGGAAATTCAATCTTAATATATTGTGTTTAAAAATAATTTAGTTCGTTATTGTAAACAATGGCGAATTATTAAGATTTATTTTCTCAATCCCCAGGTCTCAATTCCCCATATTCTTCCGTAAGGTATTCCAGGAACTTCCTGCTGGCAACGGGGAGAATCTTTTTATCCTTAAAAACAACACCAATGGTTCTGGCTAAGGGCGGTTGTGTCTCTCTTATTACATTATTATAATCCACACGATTTAATATGAGCTCTGATAAAATCCCGACTCCCAGCCCCTTTTCGATCATAGCCATGATCGTATAATCATCGTGGACGATATACTGGATATTGGGGTCGATCCCATGCTCACGAAAGCATTCCATGGGTTCATTTAAACTCCCCTCTTCCAAAAGAATAAAGGGTTCTGATGCCAGTTCCTTCAGCACGATCTTCTTATGCCTGGCCAGGGGATGGGAAAAGGGAAGGACGGCCAGCATGGGATCCTTCTTTAACGGAATGGTCTTAAGCTCCGGATCCCCTACTGCCTGGGGATTGATGAGGCCAAAATCCACGCTTCCATCCTTAACCAACTGTTCAATGGCTGTATAATCCCCCTGGTAGAGTTCAAAGCTGACTGATGGGTATTTCTCCTTAAACATCTTAATTAATCCAGGCAGCCAGTGACAGGACACACTGGCAAAGGTACCGATCCGGATGGTGGCATTCTGAATTCCTTCCATCTCTTTTCGCTTCTCTGTAAGTTCCCTGTAAGCATGGTATATATTTTTTATGTAGGGTAAAAGCTCTGCTCCATCAGGAGTCAGTACCACTCCTTTTTTGGAACGGACAAACAGCACTGTACCAAGCTCTTCCTCTAAGGACTGTACCATCTGGCTGACGGCGGACTGAGTATACCCAAGCTCTTCGGAAGCCCTGGTAAATCCTCCTGTCTCCACGATCTTAATAACTGCCAGATATCGCTTCATGTTCTCAGCTCCTTATCATCAGTTTTTCTAATGTTTCCATTATAAACATTTGTTTTACTGATGTAAAGAGTCATGGTATATTTTTTATAAGCATGATAAGGGCATCACGCCCTATGAGGAGGCGCATTATGAATACCAGAAGAGAGCATCTAAAATCCGGGATAACGGATGGAATTCCCATCTGCCTCGGTTACTTTGCCGTATCCTTTACCTTTGGGATCATGGCGTTAAAATTCGGACTGTCACCTTTGCAGTCCATTGTAATGTCCCTTACCAACCTGACATCAGCAGGACAATTTGCCGGCTTGAGCATCATCACAGCAGGCGCTCCCTTTACTGAAATGGCAGCTGCCCAGCTGGTCATCAATTTGCGTTATTGCCTCATGTCCTGCTCCCTATCCCAAAAGCTTGATAAATCCACCCCATTTTACCATCGTCTGCTAATTGGTTACGGAATAACGGATGAAATCTTCGGCGTTTCCGTATGCAGATCGGGCCTCTTAAATCCCTGGTACTGCTACGGCCTGTTTCTCCTGGCCGTTCCGAGCTGGACATTGGGGACCGCAGCCGGGGCTTTCTTTGGCCGCCTTCTGCCGGAAAGAGCCTTAAGCGCTTTGGGAGTAGCCTTATATGGGATGTTTCTGGCGATTATCATTCCGCCTGCAAAGAGAAATAAAATTCTGGCCGGAGTAACAGCCGTTTCCATGGCCTTAAGCCTTTTGTTTTTCCTGATTCCGGCACTGCAAAACGTTTCTTCCGGGCTTAGGCTGATCATTCTCACGGTTGTCATTGCGGGAGCTGCTGCCGCTTTGTTTCCGGTAACAGATACCAGGGGGGAATCCTATGAATAATCGAATCTATCTCTATATACTGGTTATGGCCGCAGTCACCTATTTTATCCGCGTCCTTCCCCTGACCTTGATCCGGCGGGAAATAAAGATCCCGTTTATCCGGTCTTTCCTTTACTACGTCCCATATGTAACCTTGTCGGTAATGACATTTCCCGCCATTCTTATGGCCACCAACAGCATATGGTCCGGCGCCGCGGCGCTTTTAACGGCCGCCGTTCTGGCTTATAAAGAAAAAAGCCTGTTTCAGGTTTCCATAGCCGCCTGCATGGTCGTTTTTATCATGGAATTATTTCTATGATCAACAGCAGGGCCGGCTCTTTCCTCTGTTTAATGAATATGCTTTTGACTAAATTTCTGAAACTATAGGGAATCAAATGAATTTGCTAAGGCAATCCTATACGAAAAGACACCAACGAACGCCATATTTGTCGATTAAGTCAACCATCCATGTACTATAGGTACACGAACTTAACGGGTAAATAATTTTAGCGTTATCTTTAAGCACATTATATGCTTTTTGAACTAACTCTTCTTTACCATCCCCAAAATGCAGGCAAAATTGCATCGTGGTGCCTGTAATTCTTTCTTCGTCTTTAAGAGCTTCAGATATCGCTAATATCTGCCCGTATACATTAAGTTCGGCATGCATATAAGTCCCATCAGAGTTAGTATAGCTTGCCACTAACTCAGCATCAAAGGCTTTTTGGTATAACTCAACCGCTTTATTGCTTTCATTCACATATACTTGCATCATTGATCTGTACATCATCTGTTTATCCTCCTAAGATAAATATAAAATATACCTTATCATATCATACAAAACACGACAATTGTGTGTCATGTTTGCAAACATAAATAATTCGGTTAATATTAAATAATTCGATATTGAAATACTTCGTATCAATTGGTATAATAAAATTTCCCTTGTACAAGGGATAACTGAATATTTTACCTTCGGTATTTGGCTGGCAAAACCCAGCAAGACCAGACCGGCTTGGAAAGATATGAAAATATAACTACCAGGAGGAAGCAAGGATGATTACAATGGAGAATGTATGTAAATCGTACCGGATTGCAAAACGAAATGCAGGCTTTCGCGAAGCCTGCAAAGCACTTTTTCACAGAACGTATGAAGAAATTCATGCACTTAGGGACGTCAGCTTTACCATTAACAATGGAGAGATGGTTGGCTACATCGGACCTAACGGAGCAGGCAAGAGCTCTACAATCAAAATTCTAAGCGGAATATTAACACCGGATAACGGAAGGTGTCTCATCGATGGCCGCATTCCCTGGAAAAACAGAATTGAACATGTACGAAACATTGGTGTTGTGTTTGGACAGCGCTCACAATTATGGTGGGATGTTCCGGTCATAGATTCCTTTGAATTATTAAAGGATATCTATTCCATTCCAACCCAAGTATATCGGTCAAATTTAGACGAACTCACAGAACTATTGAATTTAGGAGAACTATTACGCTCCCCAACAAGACAATTGTCTTTGGGACAGCGTATGCGCTGTGAAATAGCGGCTTCTTTGCTGCATAGCCCCAGGATTCTGTTTTTAGATGAACCAACCATTGGGCTGGATGCTGTTTCCAAGCTTGCCGTAAGGGATTTTATCCGTAAGCAGAATGAAGCTCATGGTACAACCGTTATTTTAACAACCCATGATATGCAGGATATCGAGGCCTTAACGAAACGAATTATTCTCATTGGTAAGGGACAAATTCTTATGGATGGCACTCTGGAAGATATCAAAAGAGGTAATAGCAGCATTGATGAAACGGTAGCTGAATTATATCGTACTTACGAAATTTAGGAGGTGCCGTCATGCAAAAATATCTATCCTTTTTTCGATTGAGGTTTTCTATGGATTTGCAATATAGAACTGCTGCTTTGGCTGGAATCATCACACAATTTACGTGGGGAGCTATGGAAATACTTATATACCGGGCATTTTACGAAGCTGAACCCAGCGCCTTTCCAATGACATTTGCCGCAACCGTATCTTACATATGGATACAGCAGGCTTTTTTGGCCTTTTTTGCTGCCTGGCTTATGGAAAACGAAATATTTGATACCATCATGAACGGAAATATAGCATATGAACTATGCCGTCCGATTAACATTTACAATATGTGGTTCTCAAGAAGTATAGCGAATCGGTTGGCAAAAGCAATGCTTCGATGTTTTCCCATATTAATGGTCGCAGCTATTTTACCGGAGCCCTATGGATTGTGCTTACCAGTAAGCTTTCTGCATTTTACATTATTTTTGCTGACTCTCTCATTAGGGTTGGCCGTTACGGTGGCTTTCTGTATGTTAATTTATGCACTGACCTTTTTTACAATATCGCCAAATGGGCTTCGAATGCTATTTACATCAGCGGTAGAGTTTTTTGCAGGCGCTGTAATTCCATTGCCTTTTTTCCCGGAGAAAATCCAGAGGGTGATGGAATTATTACCGTTTGCCTCCATGCAGAATGTGGCACTGCGTATTTATAGCGGAAGCATGTCTGGTGAACAAATGATACAAGCATTGTTTTTACAATTTTTTTGGTTGATAGTACTCGTAGCATGTGGGAAAAAATTATGCGGTATTGCAGAAAAAAAAGTGGCCGTACAGGGAGGTTGACCTATTGATGATAAAAATCAGGAGAAGAATTCGTAATTCCTTAAAGCTATATATGAAATATGTTTCCATTAATACTCGCAGTATGATGCAGTATAAAACATCCTTTTTATTGACCGCTATCGGGCAGTTTCTGGTCTCCTTCAATGTGTTTTTGGGCGTATTTTTTATGTTTCAGCGCTTTTCCAATGTAAAAGGATTCACTTATAGTGAGGTTCTATTATGTTTTTCTATTATGTTATTAGAATTTTCACTGGCAGAGATGTATGCCAGGGGTTTTGATGTATTTCCCGGTATGATAAGAAACGGCACTTTTGACCGAGTTTTAGTCAGACCTCAAAGTGAAATGATACAGGTGCTTGGGAGCAAATTCGAACTAACCAGAATCGGAAGAATGCTGCAGGCAATTGTTATGTTTGTATATGGCATTGCAGAAAGCGGTGTCGTTTGGAATCCCCTGAAAATAATAACCGTAATTTTTATGCTGATCGGCGGTACAATGCTGTTTACAGGTATTTTCCTCATCTATGCCGCATTATGTTTTTTTACTTTGGATGGACTTGAATTTATGAATGTTTTGACAGACGGAGCCAGGGAATATGGTAAATACCCGCTCGGGGTATACGGAAAACGTATGTTACAGCTTACTACTTTTATTATCCCCTACGCATTAGTGCAATACTATCCTTTGCTGTATTTGCTCGGAAGAACGACCAGCTTGATTTATATGTTTTTGCCGCTGATAGCAATCCTGTTTCTATTTCCTTGTTATTTCCTATGGAAATTTGGAGTACATCATTATAAATCCAGCGGATCATAATAAAACACGGCATACAGTGAACCAGTGTTCTAAGACTGTCAGACTTACACCGCCTTTTTTGGAGATAAAGGCGGTGTAAGTGCAGCTATAATTTCTTATAATCCATTTCTTAGCTGCGAGATGTTTTCTTCCGTCAAGTCCATATACTGAATTTGAATTTCCGAAGCGTCACCAAGGTAAGCGTTGATCCACTCATTGTATTCGGATGCATCTACCGGGTGAGTATCGTCATATTGTCCATCCTCCATAATATAGTAAACATACCCCGTCCCGCTTTTATCTATATCACTTGGAAACGGATTATTTTGATCGTCTGCTCCCGGGTAGTTTTTATCCCAGGCGTCCACCATGCCAACCAGTACATAACTATCCGAATCCGGATTGTATTGATACAGGTTGTATGGCCAAAAGTTGTCACCCGCACGTCCCTGATTATGCGACCATAGCGCCTTGACTATACCGTTATTATAAAAAGTCAGCGACGGGAACTCCTGCAGCTCAGTTTGCAATACTCCGGCTTCACTGTCATAAGCAAATATATATCCTGCCATCCCTGCAGAAACTGTGGTGGAATACAAAATGATCAGCTCATCTTTTCCGTCGTTATCTACGTCATAAACGGCAAACTTGTTGTCAGACATATCACCCATTAGTTCCCCACCCTCGGTGCCGTCGGGAAGTATATTGTTTTGGATCAGGTTTTCAAGTGCAGCAGCATATGCATCATAAGTGTCATCCAGATTATCGACGGGTTTAGCGGGCTCTGTCGGTATGTTTGTTACCGCGGCCGGAGCAGTTGGCGAGGCAGGAATAGGCGAAGCTTCACTCTTATCATCCGTATTTACTGCCTGATTATTGTTGCAAGCGACAAATGTCACACATAAAACCATAGAAAAAATAAGACTCAATATTTTTTTCATTTTACAAATTCTCCTTTTTACCCAGAAGGGTATATAAATAATATATACTACAAATTTCTATTTATCTACAAGGCATATATCTATTTTATCACTTAAAAGCAAAAAAGCCAACTGCAATAACCAGCTGACTTCTTTCAATAAAACATTTCTAGAATTATGTTGCAAATAAAATTTCTCGTCGCGATCGGGAAAATATCGCCGCGAATAGGTGCTACTTGTTTATTTCAAAATCCTTTTATTCCAGTACTGATATAAAATCTGTTCTGTTATCTTGGATTGGCTCGTGTCTTCCAGGCCTGCTTATCCTCTTTGTCCAAGTAAACTAATATTACATTAAAGAAATCAATTCTGCTATCATCATAGGCATACTCTATATATTCTTTGAGTTCATCATTACTCAGGCTATCAGCTAGCATGGAAAAGAAATCGATTCTTTTATCGTTATAAGCCTTCTTAGCATAATCTTTGAGTTCTTCTTTACTTAGATTATCAGCTAGCATAGAGATAATACATCTTGGTTAGTATAAAGCCCTACGGTCCGCTTTATGTTCATATCTTTTTCTATCTTTCTCAGTATTTCCAAATACTCCTTAGACGAGACCTCAGTACTTTCTTTTTTAATATAGCTGGCAAATTTATGATAGCTATTTACTTTATAAATAAAAAATATTAACGCAACCATAAACCAGATTATCATCAAACTTAATTGAATTTTTGAACTCATATTAATTGCTGAATATGTAGCTGCGTCTTCCGGAATTGAATTTTCAAAATTGGAATTCGTAGTTATGATGAATAGAATGGATTTGCTTCACGAATGAAAGTGCCATATGCTTTCTTTAATTCCATAAACGCATTATAAACCTCAATTGGTACTTCTACATGCGCAATATAATTTTTACCATTTGGTCCATATCCTTCGACATCATCAGAAAGTCGTGGTATCTCACCCATCAATAATGAAATGTATCTTTCCATGCTCCACATTCCCCAAATATTCTGTTTAAATTGTAATTCATTATCTCTTACAACAACATCTGCATTATAAACAGCATAATTGATTATTATTTTATCTTGAGAAATATATTTTCGGAGTCCTGCCTCCATACGATGTTGCATAGCTGCATCCTGTGAAAGAATGATACTTTTAAAAGATATATTATTTTCTTTCAACAAGCCTAACAAATATGTTATATTATTGCCGCAATTTGTAGATTCACACTCCAAAAAATCTGGATTCAGGTTATATTTGTACTTCAAATATGCTGTAAACACCTTTGCTTCTGGCAATCCATCAGTTACAATTTCCGGAAATTCATTATGCATTTTTACCCGTAAAGTCTCTGTCGTATGTCCTGCACCACCAACAATGACATATTTCTTTGCAATTCCATTTTTCATTGCTTCTGCCAAAACCTCTCCGCCTGCCAAAATACTTCCACCAAAGAGAACCATAACATCAACTTGTTCCAAACCGTATTTTACTTTTAGTTCATTTGAGGTCAATACAGATATGTCTCTTTTTCCACAGAATCTACCCAATATGTTAATATTTTCTGCAATTTTATCTTTCATATTTTCCTCCACAAATTCCTGCTTGTCTGCGCGATTGAATAACCCTTGCATCTATAGTACCATGCTTTACTACATAAAAAGACATACCCTCCCCTTGATGGAGAAGCTATGCCTTTTTGACGGAAACGGTGGGATTCGAACCCACGAGCCCGTGAGGGCTACCTGATTTCGAGATGCAATGCGCTTCGTAGACTTTCGTGGAATTATGAAGAACTTGATACCACTTCGTGGACTTCAAAATACCCGAGAAAGTGAATAAGAATTGTTTAGGCTGTTTTGTGCAGAGACTTTTTGGAAAAAGTTACAGAATGTTCTTAGGGGTTATACCACCAGTCAGTGCAATATTATCCAAAAATATCTGCAGCAAACAACGAAGGTGGTGATATACGCCTGTAGGCAAAGCGCCAGAAAATATCATTCACCGGGTCTTCCATGTATATAAGCTGAATGAAAAATGGATGGCCAATGCCAAAAAATCTAAATACCAATTGAAATTATAACATATTGATGGCATTAGAGTTACTGTGAGCCATATGATTCAAAAGCAAGGTTAATTCATCCGAGACTTAAATTCTATTAGAACATTACCAAAACCACCGTTTAGGTGCTTCTACCTTACACCTCAACGGTGGTTATACAAAATCAGAACTAATTTTTGCTCAAAATTCACATTCTATGTTATTTCTCTCTAAGTACCATTCCATAAGTCGATTAACGAGTCCTAGCAAGCCTAAATTCCCCTTAAGGTATTCCCGACTTTGTAAACTATACTCGGAGTGTTGTTCAACCGTTAAGTAGATTCCATCCGATTTACATCCAGGTACCTTGTGCTCTGTAAAGTATAAAAACGCTATATTTTTATGCTTAAATTTAATACTTCTAACTTGCTTAAGAGAGTCTTTCACCCTTCTTTTTAACTTGTCGACAGCGATTTGCTGAGGAAGATATTTGTTATCCAAAAGAAAAGCGATAAAGTCATCATTTTCTAATTTAGACTGAAAACCAATTAACAGCTTATGGGCAAGGTAAAACACATTATTAGATAGAACATAGTTGAGCTGAACGTTTGGTAAATAAAGCTGATTTTCCATGATTATTGACAGCTTTTGGAGTTCCTCGTGTCGATAGGTTGCAAAACTGAAATTCATTGCAGCAATCTCAATCTGGGCATATAAGTTATAATCAATATCAAATTGGATTCTAGCATCAGTATCTTCATACAAATTTATACTATTACACGCATCAATAAAATTCAGCTTCTTGTAAGGGAGATAAGTTGTTTTATAAAAAATCGTCCTATCTGTTGGGGTTATCTTTTGCGATTGGGTCACAGATTTGTAAACAAAGCCTTCATCATCCATATAAACACTTAAAAGTTCGTCAGACAAAATCATAGCATTATTGTTACTGTCCACCGAAGCATAAAACCTAGACCATTCCTGCAAGTCGTCACTAATACGAAGCAGATAAGACACGGGGCATTTGTCAAAAACCATGCGACGTGTTTCGGAATATTTATTGGTATGGTCATAGATAGCCAACGCAGCTAAATTGATAATACATCTTTGCTTAGGCGGCAACTCATGAATGGCACCGGTATCATAAAAATTCAGGAGAAAACATATTGCTGAGAATATGCCGTGATCGTCATCATCGTATTTTTTCCTAATTTCCTCCGCTTTTACTGTGCGAAAAAGTAGAGAAGATGCTAGCTTTGCATGTAGTGAAGAAAAATCACTTTTATATGTCCCGTAAATGGCGTTATGATAGGATAAAGAACGATTTATTTGTTTGGATACCCTGGAAAAATAGTTTAATGGATAGCCCAAATCATGAAATATTGCTGCCAAAAATACCGATTGGCATATTACTGGCAATACCGCTTCTTCTACATCTTGAATATCCTCATCTAAACAGTCTTTCAAATACTGAGAAACCGGGCCATCCTGTGCTCTAAACCAGTCGCCGATAGCGTGACGAAAGCCCTCTAAACTCAGAATACTTAGCCCTAAAAATGCATCACGGAATTGATGAATAAAATGATCTCTATAATATCTACTACGCTCCTTGGCAAAATCGTATTCCAAAAACATATTCCATTCAATATCAGAATAGCCTGTTGCTAGCAGTCGCTCCATACCATCAATGCAGATATATCTTCTAAATATTCTTTGTATATTTTCTGCAGCACATACTTGCTCCTTAGCAATCAATTCAGGATAAATTAGCATCAAATTTCGAAAGGAGTGTCCCATATCAATTTCCGCATTGCAATCATATATAGGAACTTTTTTTTCATTACTCAAATAACGGCTTATCCGTTCAAGAGGCTCAGAAAAAGTATACTGATTTGCAAGCTGATCAAAAAATTCATACATTTTGTCATCATTTAGCTCAAATTTCATTTATCTCACCATTCACTTTACTAATTGTTCATATAACATCATATTATAGTAAGCCGCAACAAATTCCTGATCGTAGATAGTTCGACGCTTGGAATAAGCGTTCATATTAGGTATATCTTTATTATACCCCCATAGCAATATCTCAATACTTTTTAACTTTGTATCCGATTTTATTTTGGAAAATATGTCGTCCTCATCACTATGGTTGAGGCAATTTACAAATAATAATTTTTGTGTTATCTCCAGATTTTCCTCTCGGGTTCCTTCAATATATTTTAAAGTATCCAAAGTCTTCCTCACATGCGAATTATCGAGAGTACTAGTATATATATGATTGACCGAAAGATTTCTTATACTAGCCAAGCAGCAAACCAGATCTTGGGTAAAACTTTGATATCCTGGGGAGCAATCAAATATAAGTAACTTGCTTTTCTTTTCACCTATAGCGTTAATGTACTTATTAATGAGCTCTCTAACACGAATTAAAAAATCATAGCTATTTAGGCTGTCCGCATTGCTTCGATTAAAGCCTTGTCCATGAATAGCACCATGAATCTTGACTTTAGGATTTAATATATAGCTATTCAGAACCTTGCTTATTTTAGGTTCAGTTCTGGGAATCTCAATAATATTCTTATTCCTGAAATGGTTAATTTCCTCAATTTTTCTATACTGGTCAAAATAACTGATTGAACTCTCATCACCTCCAAAAAGTGCGTAGCATGCCCCACTGCCGTTTAAGTCCATATCGAAATAATGCACCTCATCAAATGCATTAGTCGGATCGTAATGCTGTTGACATATAGCATTGATAGATAGCATAAGCGACGTTGTAGTTTTTGCCGCTCCTCCTTTAAATGATGTAACTACAATCGCCTTATTTCCCTTCATAATGGCGAACCTCCTCTTGTAACAATTCTAATTTTTCTTTATATGGAGCGTATGCAGCCTCAAGTTTCTCGACTTCACACTGGATTTTGGACAACATATCCCCTCCAAAAAAATCACGAAGAAAATCACTAACTGAGCCCTCGCTGAATCTTTTATTTCTATTCAAAAATGCTATAAATTCCTCCGCTTGAAAGTAATTAAAACCATCGAAGTGTATTCCATTACTTGGATAAACATTAATTGCAATTACCGCATTAGTATCAAATTCAAGTGTATTGTAAACATAGTCGCACATAAATGCATCGGCGTAACTTCTACAATAAGAGAATGACTGCTGTCGATAGCTTTTTTTTAGCTTGGCCGTAAAGAGATTCCCCTTCACAGGAAAGAGTTCCTTTAAAAGCTCTTCAGCTATAGGCCCTATTTCTTCATAGTCCACATCCATAGCAGAATCGTAAAGCATATCTATATGCAGTGTGTTATTAACCATTGTAATGCTAATAGCTATCTGCGGTGCAGGCGTCGTATCATCTGCATCCAGCATAGCCTTTATCCAGTCCGCTTCTAGGGGAATAATACACTGAGGTCGAGGAGCACCTTGCAGTTCGAATTGCTCATTACCTTGTTTCTCATCAAGGACGGAGAATAGCACACTGATTACCTCTTCTCCTTTATTTTTTTCAGAAGCAGCTCTCACTCTCTTGTTAAATCTAACAGCCTCCTTAATGCTATGGTCCGGAGAAAAAATGATAAATTCCATTCCTGGCTTTTTATCAACAGTTCGAAGCAAACTGTCTAAAAATACAGTATTTACTTGGCGAAGTCGCCATTGTCCCATTTTCACTGTAGGATTCTGACCCGAATACTGTAAGCCTTCCCAAAGTATTGGCAAATGTCCTTCGAATTTACTCTCTATCATTTCTGCAACCATACGATCCGAATTGCTTTCTAATATACATTGCTTTGTATATTCTGCCGATACCTGAATTGGTTCAAAAAAGAGGTCTTTATATAAAACAGGCGAGTCCAGAAAAATAACCAGATTCTGGCTCTCTACTATTCCATTAACACTATTTCCATCCCAAAGCTCCAACCCATCTTGCAGCAATCTGAATTTTATATTGTCCGGTATTGCCTCATTTGCAAATAATTCTTCCAACTGTTTACGCATCTCCCGGGCATCTCCAGGTGCAATAGTCAAAACCAGACGATTCATAAGTGTTGCTTCCTGGCTGCAAAATTGCTTTATTTGGTTAACTAGACGACGAACATTACCTAAATCCAAATCTCCAACTAGCATAACTTTCAATTGACTTATGTAGGGATGCATCTCAATATAGTCACGTATTTTATTAAGAACAAGGCCAACGCTAATAACATTTAAGCTGGAAGTCTGACCGCTAATCGAAAACTCTATGAAGTACGGACATGCCAAAAAGCGTGTATCCAATCTATAAAATTGTTTATTACAATATAGATTTTGAATGGGAAAACCGGCCTTGTAACCCTCTAATACTTCCATCATAAGAGCTTGTTTAACATTACCAGTTTCTCCTGTAAATTCTAAAAATGACTTGTATACCTTATCAATTTTCATAAAATATAAAAGGCATATAGGGTGATAAAAAGGAAGAAAAGCCTTTTGACCATCCCATCGAATAAACAAATTCTGTAATTTCTCAACGTATCCATATGAATTTAGCTGATTTAGTAAATAATCATTTCCAAATATGAAAATAATTAAGTCAATATAGTTGTCTGCAAATTCCTTGCCAGCTTTAACCACTGAAGCTAACGGAAAAGGAAATGGCATATCGTCAAAAAGACTATGAATATAACGTGAAAAAGCACGGTACGACTCATTCAAGTTTTGCAGTAATCCCTCAATTCTAATTCGAGCTGTTCCTTGGGTATTACATTGCAACAATATTTCAGTACATAAATCGTTAAAATCTTTTATATCAGGAGACAACGGATTAAAATGCTTCAAGAAACTTTCATAGGCCTTGAGGCTACTCTCCAAATTAGGTGTATCCTCTGCGCTTGCCTTTCGTTCATCTCTGCCCTTGTTATTATCCTCAGATATAAGATAATAAGCACCTTCCTTCTCGTATTGCTCTATAAATCCAATTCCATCACTTTCTGCAAAAAAACCGTCATAAGAATATAACCATTGTTCGGAATTTTCGTTGGGTATTGAATCGTTCCTGATACGTTTAGATGGTCGTGTTCCAACAAAATAATCTCGAACATTTTCAAAGGGCTCAGTTCTCATCAGTTCATCAAATTTATTTTGAAAAATTAAATTTTTGATTTTGGGGATTTTTGCTTCTTCAAGCTTGCTGATGATAGTTTGATTATCCGAGCTACGGATAATTCTTTTCAACTCGGACAGAGAAACCAGATTAATTTCTTTTGAATACCAACAACCAAGCTCTGCCAAATTTTTATTTAGTAGTGCTTCGCTGAATTCACTTTTGTCCAAAAGATAAGATCTATCCACATATGAAAGTATCTGTATAAGGGATGGCTGACGCTCTTTTAAGATTAAATCAAAATGCCGTAAAACTTGCTTTTGATTTAACTCAGTAGAAAGCATATCAGCTAATATTTCATCAAAACAAACAAGTGCCAAATCTTCTTTGCCGACAGAAAGGCTTGTAGGTGGCAAAATCTCAAACTCACTATAATGCTTTAAAGAATCTATATGCTTAACGCTTTTGGTCGTAAGAATTAATATTTGACTCATATCTGTATTATTGCGCATTTGTACTGCATTATAGTAGTCATCCTGATCCATATAAATAATTGTAATATCCTCACCTAGTAAACAGGAATCTTGTTTTAAAATGCTAAAGATCTCTCGATCTACATTACATAGCGAAATGAAAAACGAGTTCAACGCTCGTCCGTGTTTTTTTTGAATAAGTCTGATATAGGATTGTAAATATGCTAAAACTCGTTTTTTTTGCGTTTGATAAATCACAGCAGAAACACCTCCTCCTTTTTCTCCGGAGTAACAACGAGGTATCCGGAATCTGAGAGCTTAACCAAGCAGTTGACTTCCAACAAAGTCTGGATAAATGCTGCCTCATTTTTATTTGAGTCTTTTTCAGACACTACGGCGTTGATATTGCGTAGATACTTTCGAAGATTGTTTTTGTCGTCCAACCTGACGTAAATCAGATATTCGTTTTCAAGCCAATGAATAAAGTCATCAAAATAACCAAAATCATCCTCCTGCTTGCAAATGAGGTACAGGCGCACAAAAAACTCCGCAATGTCTCCTGACATAGCAAAGTATTTCTGACGGGCATTGTTCTGTGGAAATAGAAAATTCATATCTCGAGCCGTAGTTGGAAGCGTAGAAACTAATTTTGCTACACTAGATCCCTGAGTCTTTTTCTGTAAATTATAAAATTCCATAGCAAAATCGTCTTTTGTATACTCTTTTTCACGGATTCCATCCGAAAAAAAACATTCATGAAATTTTGGTAGTTGATTTTGTGCATTCTTACGAGTCGAAATTGCTAAGTTATTTTCTGATAAAAAATGACTCAAGTCTCTTGGCTTTTCACTCAAATCCGCCTTAGTCTTATAATAAACCTCAATATTTCCTGAATTTAATAAAATCAGCTTAATTTTAGGCGATTCGATACGATCAAATTGACGAAGATAATACTGTTTCATGATTTCAGAAAATCGGCTTCGAATGTTAACATAATTGCTTTGGGACGCTCTGTGAAAAGCATCATTCCCGCTATCCCAATTCACAGAACCTTTACATACTATCAAATTTCTTTTGGTCTCATTATCTATTTGTTCAAAAGTATCATTTGTACGAGCCAACAAGAACTCAAGAACATATAAGCTGCAGAACGTACATAAAAATTCCAAGCGGGTATAGAAATCTGTGCGCAGCAGGTTTCTATCGGTTAACACTTTATGAAGCTGAGTATTAAATTTTTTGGATAACTTATTAAAATATGGCTGTTTCTCTTGCTCGCCAAACTTTATCTCCGGCCTATTATTGCTAATCTCGTCTTCAAAGCTCTTTGGTATACCGCATATGTATTGAATAATCCTATGAATATCTGTTCGATTTGAATTATCATATAAAAAATCATAAAGCTGTTTCTGGGTAGTTTTGTATTCCTGTGATTCCTTCTCTTTACCCTTGATACTCGCAAATTGTAGCGCAAATAAAAGATGGCGCAAGTTAAATGCTGATGGGGTAAGCATATCTGGGGTCAACGGAAAGAAACGCTTATTTTTCTGGCGGCTTTTGGTAAGCGAATTATATCCGGAGTAAGCTTTGAAATATGCTTGAAAAGATAAATGGAGCTGTTCCTTCACATTAAAGTCGCTTTCTTCCGAAATAATGTTGCTATCATTTCCCCAATTAATAATCTCTTCATACCGCGCCTCAAACCCTTTATCATATCGAAAGTATCTAGATAGATAATTAATAAGAATTAGATATTTAGGCGTCTCTGGCGAACTGATTCCTACATATTCAGAAAAACGAGTTTCGGTGTTGTTATTTTCCATACTCACCTCATATTTTCTTGATTAATACAACTTTTTTCTGTTGCGATCTTAAGAGTGCACGACTCTGCCTATAAAAACTCATTTCAAAATTACATAAGTCTTTCGAAGAATCAAATATGATATTGACTTTCTCGCTAAATTCAGGATATAGCATTAGAATCTTCATGAAAAACTGCTGCAAGCCATATTTATTCAAAGCGCTTGCCAACTGGGGAAGAACATATTGATCCCGTGCTAAGCAGATTTGGCGATAAAGATCAAAATTAATTTTTTGGGTAATCAAACCAATTGCACTGTTATCCTCCTGACTCTTGTCGCTTTCACATAAAACACTCAATGAAAACTCTTTGATAGAGGTGGACAGCTCAATTTCATGGTCTACAAAACTCGGCTTCCATTGCGGATGGTGCCAAATCATAGTCAGTTTATTGAAATCTATCATAAATTGAGTTTTGATCCGCTTCTCTACAGGTTTAGGAATAGCAAAAAAAGATATCTGTAAATTGGTTTCTTGTGGGTCCAATAAGCGAACAAAACCCTTCTTCAGCATCCCAAACTCGCTTCCCGTTTCTGTAGTAATATCATAATAGTACGGTTCATGATTGATACGGTCAATGATATCCTTATATTCTTGCAAATAAGGCACCGGCAAACTCTTATAGGTTGAAGATGCATTTTGAAAAAACCGACTCCGCTTTTCTTTCTTAAATGCTACAATATCTTTCAGACTTTGATATAGCTGATAATCTTCTGGAGAGGATTCATTAGACGGATCCATAGGTGCAATCTTATCTAAAATCACTCCATCGCGCTTATCAAATATATTGGTGTAGTGCAGCATTTCCCGTTGCTCTTTGTCTAGTGACGATATACTTTCACAATCATAGCCTGATGTTGCGAGCGACGCAAGAAAAGATAGTAGTTCCCTAAGGGTAACATGACCTCCCATAAGAAAGATGGAATCGCATAATATTCTTATATTCATAATTGCATGCGGTTTACATAAGTCTTTCAAGTTATTAACAAATGGACATTCTCCTTGCAGTTTACAATTAGAGTCACTGCAATTTACCATATCGCATTGATAAAATGCCTCTACAAGCCGTTGAAAACCTTTTTCATCCTCCGCAAGATTTCTGGACTCAAAATTAAAACAACGAACATGAGATTGTTTTGTTGTATCAGAAAGAAAATTAATGAGCGTTTTATCAATTTTCATAATATTACGTACCAAGATGCCAATATTTGCCGCAATCAAATAGTGTGGTGTCTGAATGGATAACTCATTTCTTATCACATCACTTATTGACTGAATTACTGTGCGCTTTTTATCTGTATCTAATGCAGAGAAATCTTCCACGAGTTGATAACCAGCTACAGTACCGTCAGCCCGGCCATATTTCTGAATGAGCCGTTTGATAATGTGGGTTTTCCCTTCCCCTGCCTCACCTGTCAGGATTATAACGGGAATCCCTTTCTCTATCTGCTCTTCTACTTCGGTTTGCACCGGAAGATCTATGTGGAAGTGATCTTGGTTCCGCTCCTCTGTCGCATTAGATGTATCTATATGCATGGAACTATATCTGGACAAAATTCTTATTTTATTCTTGATATCCATATATTACCTCTATTTAATGTGTCATATAATTTAATAACTATAGATGTTACATCTTAATTGTAGCATAATTAACCTAAATAGGGAAGTAGTACCAAGAAATCAAATTTTGAATTATAAGAAAACGCCTGGTTTATTGTTTTTCAATGAAATGGTGGATTACAAACTTTAATTTCCGAATAGTGTAAGCTAATCCTCGATCAAGTCTTGCCAAAAAACTTTATTAGCATTTAGTTCTTTTTTACATAGTCAGCTAAAGATGGATCATTGATTCTTTCCACTGTATATAAATTAAAGACTATTTAACGTTATTTTTTATAACAATATTATAATCATCATTACAATATTGTTGAAATACCTCTTTATAATTACTAAAATTGTAAATAACTACTTCTAACCCCTTTATATCTAATAGTTTATATTTATCTGAATTTATTGCAATAAAGTGTTTTTCTTCATATACTGTACATGGTTTTACGAAGAATAACCCCTCATATGGTGATAATATTATATATTTTTGATTAAACTCGTCATTTACTATTTCAAATTTAGTGGTTTCTTTACAAGCATCTTTTCTATCATTGCTTAAAGTAATACAAGTATACCATATTACTCCGACAAAATAAGCTATAACTATGATTAAGTATATTCCTAATCCATTTTTGAGAAGTTTATTAGTTCCATTAATTTTATTTGATTTTTTATCACGATTCACCGATTGGTTATCTAGAGGATCGATATTAGTCTTACTATTCTTATGTGTTATACCCTTTGGTAAATTTATTTCATTAACTTTTTCTTTTTTGGGTTTCTTTTTTTTAAAAACATGTATGGCAGGTATCTCTAATATAAATAAAAAAACCATAATTACAATAAAATAATGGATGGTTTCTCCATTAGTAAAATCCATTGCATCTGCAAATTTCCCTCCAACACTTATAATAGCGTAAACCCAAATTATTGTGTTTATAAAAAATAAGATTAAATGGAGAAAAATTCTTCCTATTATTTTTGAAGAATTATAAAATTCCATATATAATAATGCAATACCTATAATTAGGATAAAACCAGCAATATTTAAAAAGAATTGCATCAGCGTGTTTGTGTAATCAATTTTCATATATTTTAAAGGAATATTCCAGAATAGATAGTAACCTTTTTCGTAAAAATATGGAAAGCATTTGAATAAACCAGTTACAATTAAGCCCAACAGCGAGGATGCTGCTGTTAGTAATCCCAAATGATCTTCAATGAAACTAATTAATGTAATTTTACTATTTTCTTCAATTTTATCTTTTTTTCTTCTCTTTTTACGACTCATCAATTAACTCCTTGCATTCTTTTGTAATTTATATTTTAGAAGAATTAAATTACTCTAGATATAATAATAAGAAATTGTGATTTTAATAATCTCTCACTAAAGATAGTTGGGTATATAGATAATAGTTGTAATAATTCTTCTTTGTTCTGACGTAAAACATGCGTAGCCGCTTCTTATCTCTGACACGTTTTCCGGTAAGTGCTTCTTAAATAATTTGTGAGATAATTTTGTCACTAAATCCATTGTCGCATAAATCAATAATTTCACTTTACATCAATTATGACCTTAATCCCCTAATTCAACTACACTAATTTTACACCAAATTACAAAATATTTCCACGAGTAATTTATAAAATAAGGCTACTAATCAAATGAAGTATTCCCATGATTAACATTAATGATATTATACCGAGCAGAACAAGGTCAATTAATATGATCAATTTTTTACACCTTCTATAGAATCAAAAACAATCGAAATAGCAGATAACCATATTAATCTAATTTTATATAATTTCGTATTTTTGCAGAAATTATATACATAACTCTATGTTTATTAGGCGTAAGGACAAGCCTGAGGCTTACTTTACGCCTGTTTTTTTTTTGTACCTTGACAATTTCATAGCACCCACCGGAAGTTATACAGGTTTCGCGGACAGTGTGCCAAGATGCTGAATCGGCAGAGCACGCCCACGTATGAAACAGCGCATAGCGCGGCCTGAAAAGACGCGGTCAAAATAAGCGCAGGAAATGAGCCGGTATGGGTGCGTATGTTCAGAAAGCTTAGTATATCGGCTTTTAAAAAAATGCAGAATGGAGAAAAAAATGAAAAGACAATCTTTATACAGTAAGCAGTCTATCAAACGGATTAGTGACTATCCTGATGTCCTGACCGTCGAAGAAACAAGTGAGATCTTGGGGGTATGCACTAAGACGGTTTACAAGATGATTAAAAAGGGCGATCTGAAAAAGCAAAATGTCGGACGTCTTTTCCGCATCCCTAAAAG
Source organism: Bacillota bacterium (assembly GCA_023407175.1). The sequence goes on along the minus strand of JAEYMU010000024.1, from coordinate 318,429 downwards.
TTATATTATTGCCTACCTTGACATTGAAAACAAAAAATAGCCCCCATCTCATAGTGTGAATTTGGCATACGTTGTTGTAGTTTGTTGGCGAAAAGTAGTATAGTATTATATGTCAATGGTAGGTGGAAAAACCGCTGAAAGGAGTAATGATTGATTATGTTAGCGGGACATCTACAAGAAAAAGGCGGAAAATATTATGCCGTTTTGAACTGTAAGCACCGTGACGGCAAACGTTTTCCAAAATGGATTCCAACTGATTTACCGGTGAAGAAAGGGAACAAACGGCTAGCCAATAAAAAACTTGATGAATTCCGAAACCTTTACAATGAATATGGTGAACTTATTTCAGAAACAGAGAAAATAGTTTCTCCTCCAATTCCGGAGAAAAGCAGTACTGTTGTATCCAACACCGCAGATATGCTGTTTGCGGATTATATGCTGTACTGGCTTTCTTATAAGGAAACAGAGGTTGATCCGGTAACCTATGCCGGATATTGTGATTCGATTGAAAATCATATTTACCCGTATTTCAAAAAACTTGGCCTAACGCTGTCTCAACTAGAGCCGAAACATCTACGTGAATTCTACAGACTTGAACGTATTGGAGACCCTGAACACGGAAAAGACGGTAAAAAAGGAACTACCGTTGTGCGCTACCATTGCAATATCCATAATGCGTTGGAAGTGGCTATGGAAGACGGATTGGTTGGAAAGAACGCTGCCCATAAGCAGCGCCCCAAGACGGATAAATTCATTGGCAGTTTTTATCTTCCGGAAGAGGCACTGGAGTGTATACGTCTGGCAGAGGGTACCTGGCTGGAACTTGCCGTTCTGTTCGGTCTGTTCTATGGGCTTCGCAGAAGTGAGATTGTTGGCTTGAAATGGCAGAATTTTGATTTTGAATGAAACCTGTTTACGATAGCCCATACTGTCACCACATACCAGCGCAAAGGTCAAAAGAGAGTATGCTATGCAAAAGACAAGGCGAAAAATAAATCCAGTATGAGAACGCTTCCGCTTATCCCCTTATTCCGGGAAAAGCTGCTGGCCTTGAAGGAGCAGCAAACGGAACACCGCCAGCTCTTTGGCAATTCCTACAACCGTCAGTATCTGGGGTATGTTTATGTCAATGAAATCGGCGAACTTATTAAGCCGGACTATATCTCATCGACTTTCTCAAAGTTCCTGAAGAAGAATGTCTTGCGGCATATCCGGTTCCATGATACCCGGCACAGCTGTGCGAGCCTATTACTGCGAAATGGTGTCTCCATGAAGGAAATCCAAGCCTGGTTGGGTCATAGCGACTATGGTACCACTGCAAACCTTTATGCACATCTGGATATGGAGGAGTCTATGCTGATATCCGCAGAGCGGCTGAGCACCGGTCTGTTCGAGACATTACCCGAATCGGCAAACCCTGACTCTGGAAAGCCTAATCAAAGTACCGAAAAAAAAGAAATGGTTACGTAGGATAGCGTAACTCCGTTGCATTTCATAACCGTATAATTAAGAAGAATGAAGGGGTTTGAATTCACTTCACAGAAAGAGTACGATGCCCGGAGGGACATCAACGGGGAAACGTAAAAAGGAGTTGTCAGTCGCAACTGACAACTCCCTCCATAACAATGGGTTTCAACCTTCTCAAAGCTGACCCATTGGAAAAGACTGACGGAGAGTTAGGGATTCGAACCCTAGGTACCGGTAGGTACACTGGTTTTCGAGACCAGCTCCTTAGGCCACTCGGACAACTCTCCATATTAATTTTAATCAACCGGACTCATCTAGACGATGGTACCACATTCCATCCAAGTCCAGGAAGTAAGAAAGAAAACTGGAAAGAAACATGAAAGAAAATGTTTCAGTCAAAACCAAAAATCCAGTATTCATGCGGTACTAGAGCTACCAAAGTTCCACGAAATCTATTACCTTTCGAGTCAGGGCCGTTATGACCGCTTCGATACGTTTCCATAATAAATATATATCATTACCGGATTATGCACCAGCCATAGGGCAAGCCCATAAATCCAGGGTAATTTCATAATAATACATTAATGTCACCTCTTACTGAAGGTGATAATCAGCATTTCAACACCGACCCGCTCCTGCATCCGTCCGGTCTTGATCTGTTCCTCAAGCTCGGTCGCAAATTCCAGCGCTTCCTGCAATCTGGACGATGTAAAATTCTTAATCTGCGCCAGGTATTTATTTACCGAAAAAGGCGGTATCCCTGCTTTTTCACTGATGGAGGCCGATGCAAAGCCATGTGACTGCAAATCCTTCACCTGCAGCAATATATTAAAATGTCTGGTAATCAGATAAAGTATGGACATCGGCTTTTCCCGTACCGAAAGCAGATCATAATACAGGGAAAGGGCCTTACCGGACTGCTTGCTTCCGATGGCATCGATCATCTGAAATATCTTACCGCTGATCTGGGTCGTTACAACCGCATCAATATCCTCCCGCGTAATCACAGCGCGGTCAAGGGTATAGCTTACAATTTTCTCAACCTCATTACAGATATTTACCATATCCGTACCGGTTTTCTCAAGAAAATATACAATCAGGGCTTCCGGTATCTTCTTGCCCTCCTGCTCTAGCAGCGAGGCCACAAACAGCTTAAGATTTTTCTCATCCAGGCCGTTCATTTCCGAGACATGTCCACGGTCGCGAAGGAGCTTGAATAGCTTGTTCCGCTTATCGACTTCTGTCTCCACAAATATTATTACCGTACTATCTGGAAGCTGCTGTATGTAATCGCTAAGCTCGCTCGAATTTTTGAATAATCCGCTGTCCTCAACCACAATCAATCTGTAATCCGAGAAGAACGGCAAAGTTTGTGCAGCTTCTGATATCTTTAACGGATCAGCGGCCTTTCCTTCAAAACAGGAATAGTTCATCTCATTCTCATCCTTGCATATGGCGGCCTTCAGCTTATCCCGGTAAAGCTTTTTTAAATAATCCTCAGTTCCATATAAGAGATAGAGTTGTTTGAAGCTTCCTGTTTTAATATGCTCCTTGATTTCCTTCATAATATCTTAGGCTACCCTTTCTGCCGAGCAACGAAATGGATTACTGTTTGATTTGCAGAACATTATTATTCTAACTAATTCGCCCGCAAATTGCAAGCACAAGATTGAATTTTTTCACTCAATCTACCAGTCCGAATTTACTGAACGGTTTTATCCGCAATATAACACGGCCTCCGATATTCTTACGCTCCACATTGCCCACATCCTCCGACCTGCTGTCCTTGCTGACGCTTCGGTTATCTCCAAGTACAAAATACTCATCCTCCCCCAGCGTTATCGGCTCTGCCGCCCTGCCGGGATCAGTAATGAGTTCCTTCCCATAATGCTCACTTAATACCTGACCATCAATATAAATATCGCTTCCGATAATCTGTATGGTTTCTCCGGGAAGTCCGATGATTCTCTTTACATAGTAATCCTCATTTTCTCTCCCGTAGGGATAGAAAACAATGATATCAAAGCGTTTTAAGGCATCAAAATGATAGGATACCTTTTCCACGTACAACTGGTCCCCGTCATGCAGCGTATCCTCCATGGAGGAGCCATCAACCACTGTACGCTGGATTACATAATTGGGAATGATGTAGATACAAACGAAAATCAGCAGTGCATAGAATATGAGGTCCAACAGGATTCCTCTCCGGTTGCTCTTTTTCACCTGCTGTTCCAGTTCTAAGGACATGGCATCATAAGGCTCCTCATAATCCGGCTCGTTTTCTATATACTCTGCTTCCTCATCCTCATAATCTATCAAATCCACTTTTGTTTCTTCTTCTGGATTATTTGGCATGCTACTTTCCTTTCCATTCCCTCCGGCAGATTATCACACACGATAAAGCACCTTCACACATGACAGTATGAAAGTGCTGTATGTTTCCTATCAATGGTTTATCTTACTGTACTTGTGATGCTTCAAGACTATTGTACCGTACCTGCCGTATTATTATCATCTGCACTATTATCCTTCTTATCGTCATCTCCTACGATTTTTACCTTGGAGCGGTATAATTCCTCTACTGCAATAGATAAGGGCTTTGGATAGGTAACATCAACCAATGGATTAGCACCGTCAATTAACTGTCTTGCACGTCTTGCCGTTGCAATAACGATGGAATATCTGCTGTTTACTACCGGCTGCTCTCCCGGTTCAACCTCACTGTTTACTACTTTCATTAAATCTGTATACGATGGATGCAACATATAAATTTCTCCTTCCTGTGATCTCATTCTGTGATTTTATTCTGTTATTTTATCTGGCAGTTGTTAACAGTTTATTCATTCAAAAACATTTCCTGGGGCTCCGCGGTTTCCCTGGGGAGTCCCGGAGCTGACTGGTTAACCCTTCCTGCAATTGTCTCCGGCAGCAGTGAAGACAGAATCAGATGCCCGCTCTCCATTACAAGGACTGCCTTTGTTCTGCGTCCGCAGGTAGCATCAATTGCCATACCATTATCCTTAGCCGTCTGTACCATTCGTTTGATGGGTGCAGCTTCCGGACTGATAATACTGATTATTTTTCCTGAATTGACAACATTCCCAAAGCCTACATTTACTAGCTTACTCAAAGTTATTCCTCATTTCAACCGCTTCTATTCGATATTTTGAATTTGTTCCCTGACTTTTTCAATCTCTGTTTTTAAATCGATTGCTTTATTCGTAACTTCAAGGTCATTAGCCTTTGATAAAATCGTATTAGCCTCACGGTTCATCTCCTGGGCAATAAAATCCAGCTTTCTTCCCACATTGTCGCTGTCCTTTAAGGATTCCTGCATATTGATGATATGGCTTTTTAAGCGTACGGTTTCCTCATCCACACAAATCTTATCTGCAAATACTGTGACCTCTGTGGCGAGTACACTCTCATCTACTCTGGTATCTCCCAACAGTTCCGTAACCTTGGCCAAAAGCTTATTCCGGTACTCCGTAACGATCTCCGGGGACCTAACCTCAATAAAATCCACCAGCTTAAGCATTCCATCAAGCTTTGCATTGATATCCTGCCTTAGATGCTCTCCTTCTGTAATTCTGGCCTCCACAAAACGGCCGGCCGCAGTTCTTACGGCCTCTTCCACCAGCTCCCACAGCTCCTTTTCATCAAGGGTCTGCTCCTCCAGTGTAAACACCTCCGGATATCTGGATAATACCGATACGCGGATATCATTCTCCAGTCCGAATTCCTTGCTCATCTTCTCAAGGCCTGCGTAGTACTCTCTTGCCAGCTCTGCATTGTACTTGACACATACATTGTTTTCCGTATAATCCTCGTATGTAATGTAGATATCTACCTTACCTCTTCCGATATACTGCTTTAATAAATTACGAATGCCTGCTTCAAAAAACCCTAGCTTCTTTGGCATTTTTATCGTGATATCACAGTATCTGTGATTGACTGCTTTCATTTCCACCGTTATTTTACGGTCTTCCCCGGCAATTTCACATCGCCCAAAGCCTGTCATACTCTTTAACATCTGCGGCACTCTCACTTTTATCCGGTAATCATAACAGCCGTTGTCCCTGCTACTTTCTTCCAACGTAACCCTGACTGCCAATTTACCCATAATAATATATTCAATTAATTATAAATGAAATAGGATGACAAGTCAATATCCTTTCCAAGGAAACACTGGGCAATCGACCTCAATCCGTTATTATTCAGCACACAGCTTCATAATAATATTTTATGCATAACGTGCTGCTCCCGATTTTTCTGTGACATCTGCTTCACCATCATGCTGCTAATTTGTCACCAGCAGCGTAGGATAGCCCCTTCGCCGCAGGCTTACTTCCATTAATGAGGCTTGCTCCAATTTTGTGAAGCCGCCCATTTTAACCTTATAGCACTGATTGCAGCAATCGATGTCCGACCACAGGCCCTGCCGCAAAAGCTCAAGCTGCAGCTCCATTGCCTTATTGTAGTCCTGAAAAGCACCTACCTGTACACAATAGCTTTGACTGTTATAAAACTGCTCCTCTCCCATAAACAGGTCTCCTTTATTATTCCTTCTATTTATTATATTCCCAATATTTCATCCCGCCATTTCTAATGAAACCTTAATTTGAACTGTCGGACATTCGGAGCTATAATTAGGTTAAGAAAAACATTCATAGAAAGGAGCGATTCCTATGTTGTTCTGGAAAAGAGTAGAAATCTATTGTGGAAATTCCTTAAAGGAGTTTTCCGAATTAAGAAATTCCTTGGCGGCCCAGGGAATCCGCTATGATTACCGGATTGTGAATATTGTCGGACCGGACAAAAGGCTTGGCAATGCAGGAATAAACCCGGAATATCAGAATATGTACTATCTGTATATCCACCATAAGGATTATGACAGGGCGATGTATCATACCTCGAACCGTCATGTATACAGTACGGTACATTAGTATTCGGTTCAAGGACCTATGCCGCATCTGTACCCATTAATTTCATATAAATGAACAGGAACCTGAAGAGGCATACCGTACCGGTATTACTTCCACAGGTTCCTTCCTTATTTTCTATCGCCGTTACCGGGACAACATTCTAATACTAGCTGAACATAGGTGTTGAAAGATATCTCTCACCGGTGTCGGGCAGCAGTACCACAATCAGCTTGCCTGCATTCTCCGGTCTTCTTGCAACCTGGGTGGCCGCCCAAAGTGCAGCTCCTGAGGAAATACCGACAAGTACACCCTCTTTTCTTGCAATTTCTCTGCCTGTCTCAAAGGCATCCTCATTTTCCACCGTTATAATCTCATTGTAGATGTCCTTGTTCAGAGTACCAGGCACAAAGTTAGGGCCCAGGCCCTGTATTTTATGTGCTCCCGCACGTCCTTGGGAAAGTAATGGGGAGGAAGCAGGCTCTACCGCAATAATCTGTACCTTCGGATTTTTGGATTTGAGATACGCTCCTACACCGGAGATTGTTCCACCGGTTCCAACTCCGGCCACAAAAATATCCACTTCTCCGTCAGTGCCTTCCCAAATCTCTACACCAGTAGTCTCTTCATGCACCTTTGGATTGTTTGGATTTTCAAACTGTGACGGAATAAAGCTGTTTGGTGTATTCGACTTGATCTCAAGGGATTTTTCCACCGCACCCTTCATTCCCATAGATGCATCCGTAAGTACCAGCTCTGCACCATAAGCCTTCATCAGATTGCGGCGTTCGATACTCATGGATTCCGGCATAGTAATGATCAATTTAAGTCCATAGCTTGCGCAGACACTTGCAAGTCCAATCCCGGTATTCCCGCTGGTGGGCTCGATGATTACCGTCTCCTGATTGATCTCTCCGCTTTTGAAGGCTTCTTCAATCATTTTTCTGGCAATACGGTCCTTCACGCTGCCGCCAGGGTTGAAATACTCCAGTTTCGCAACAATTTTTGCACCCAGCTTATGGGCCTGATTATAATTGGATAATTCCAGCATGGGAGTATTTCCAATCAGCTCGGTAATTCTTTTCTTAAATTCTGCCATGATAACCCTCCTTTACATATACATATATCATAATCTAATCTGGCAATTTATGCAAGTCTGCCTTAGTCTTCGAAGGCCTGTGAAAGATCCTCTATGATATCCTCGATATGCTCCGTTCCGATAGAAAGGCGGATTGTATTGGGCTTTATACCTGACAGTAAAAGCTCCTCTTCATTCATTTGGGAATGTGTCGTGCTGGCCGGATGAATTACAAGGGATTTTACATCAGCCACATTCGCAAGCAGGGATAATATCTGCAATCTATCGATAAATGCCTTGGCCGTATCCGCATCCCCTTTGATCTCAAAGGTGAAGATGGAGCCTGCGCCCATAGGAAAATATTTATTATACAGATCATGATAGGGATTATCCGCAAGGACGGGATGGTTAACCCTCTCTACCTTGGGATGCTTCGTTAAGAATTCAACCACCTTAAGGGCATTGTATACATGGCGCTCTACCCGAAGTGACAGGGTCTCCAGGCCCTGGAGGAATAAGAAGGAGCTGAAGGGACTGATGGTTGAACCGGTATCTCTCATTAGGGTTACCCTGATTTTTACGATATATGCGGCTGCACCCACTGCCTTGGTAAACTGAACTCCGTGATAGCTCGGATTAGGCTCTGTTAAGGAAGGGAATTTGCCGGAAGCCTCCCAATCAAACTTACCGCTGTCAATGATAACGCCGCCGATTGTAGTTCCGTGTCCTCCGATGAATTTCGTCGCAGAGTGTACCACCACATCAGCTCCGTATTCGATCGGGCGAAGCAGATAGGGAGTAGCAAAGGTATTATCCACAATCAAGGGGATTTTGTTTTTATGGGCTATCTCGGCAACCTTCTCAAGGTCAATGACATTGGAATTGGGATTGCCCAGACTCTCGATGAAGACAGCCTTGGTATTTGGCTGAATTGCTTTCTCAAAGTTTGCTACATCATCCGGATTTACGAAGGTAGTCGTAATTCCGAAATCAGGTAATGTATTGGCAAGTAAATTATAGGTACCGCCGTAAATTGTCTGAGCGGCCACGATATGGTCACCTGCACGGGCAATGTTTTGAATTGCATAAGTAATGGCTGCCGCACCGGAGGAGGTAGCCAGGGCTGCAATGCCGCCTTCCAGGGCTGCGATTCTCTTTTCAAACACATCGGAGGTCGGATTCATCAGTCTGGTATAAATATTACCTCCCTCACTTAACCCAAATCTTCCTGCTGCCTGCGCGGAATTAGCAAATACATAGGATGAGGTCTGATAAATCGGGACGCATCTTGCATCCGTCGCACTATCCGGCTGCTCCTGTCCTACATGCAGCTGCAGGGTTTCAAAATGTAATTTCTTCTCATTTGCCATATTCAAATCCTCCCAATAAGTCTTATGTTTATCACGATTCATTATCCTGTATTCATACCACATTACTATGAATTAGGATGTGTTATTATGATAAACCTGCACAAAATATTTGTCAATGGATTTCTATTATGAAAATAGCTAACCGTAGCAGTTCAGCCTTGCAGGGAAGGTGACAGGCTGAACTGTTACGCTTTACCAGGAAACAAAAGCCTCTGACTCTTAATGAGGGCCAGAGGCTTTTGGAGATGACTTATGACATTCCAGGCCTAATTGAATTTATGAAACACCTTTTCCAGGACAAAGTATGCTTCATCAAAAAGCTCCTTTAGCTCCCCGTACTTCTCCAGGTGCTCCTGATTCGGTTTTTGCACGGACTGAATATGAATAAATTTATCAATTGCAGTATAGTCCTGATATATACCTGCCCCAACTCCGGCGTTGACCGCAGCTCCCATTGCCCCGGCTTCCTCCAGTACATCCGGAACAATGATGTCCGCATTCCAGATATCAGCCATAATCTGCCTCCAGATTTTACCCTTTGCCCCACCGCCGAGGACAAGAATTTCCTGAATTTCCTGCTGCTTTCGCAGGATGTCCAGTATAATGGACAGATTCATCGTCACACCTTCAAGAACACTCCGAAGCATATCTGCACGTGTATTCTCCGGCTTAATTCCCAGAAAGCAGCCCTTTGCATACGGATTCCATCTTGGTGCGCGTTCTCCCAGCATATAGGGCAGGAATATAATTCCGTTTGCCCCCGCCGGGCTTTTTTCAACCTCCTTGTTCAGATAAAAATAAGGGGATGCATTCTCTTCCAGCGCCTTTTGGCATTCGACTCCGCAAAGCTCATTTTTAATCCAGTGATAGGCACCGCCGGCATACTGCATCGTTCCATTGGGAGCATATAGTCCCGGAATCATATGCGGCCAGGTAATCGTGCGCATTTCCCCATCATACAGGGGCTGCTGCGAGGTTGTGGCAATCCATGCGGAGGTTCCCATGCTGCAAAAGGTTTTTCCCGGAACGATGGAGCCGGCTCCGACATTGGTGGTGACTCCGTCCCCTGCCCCCAAGACTACCGGAGTACCTTCTGCAAGTCCGGTCAGTTCACCTGCCTCTTTCGTTACAGCTCCTGCCAGATAGGAGGAAGGCTTTAATTCCGGATATTTCTCAATATCCACGCCTGCCGCGGCCATGATTTGCTCCGACCATTCCAGCCTCTTTAAATCAAAGCAGCCATGGCCGCCGCCGTCAGAATAATCCGTATAGAAGCTGCCGGTCAGCCGAAATACAATATAATCCTTTGCATTCAGTACCTTATAAGTGTTTTGATAGGTTTCCGGTTCATGCTCCTTGATCCACATCAGCTTCTGTACACCATAGGATGCCGTATTTCTGTGACCGGAAATCCGGTAATACTCTTCTTTTGAAATTTTCTCTTCAATCCTCGCAGCTTCCTTTTGTGCCCGCTGGTCTGCCCAGATGATCGACCGTCTTAGTGGAACGCCCCTGCGGTCCACACACAGGCAGCCCATCATCTGTCCGCTGAAGCTGACTGCTTTAATCTCCTCCGGCTTGATCTGTGCTTTTTTAATCAGGGATTTGGTACTGGAGCAAACAGCTTCCCACCAGTCCCTTGCATCCTGTTCAACCCAATTGGAATTAAAATAGTAGGTCTGATAGGAATACACCTCACTGCAGACCAGCTTTCCTTCCACAGAAAACAGGCTTGCTTTATTTCCTGTTGTCCCCAAATCATGTGCCAATAAATATGCACCCATAATTTTCTCCGTTTCTGCGCCTATTTAAGGCCCAGGCTTATTAACCCTTAAGCCCTGGCCGCTCTGTCTGCGTCAAATTCCTCTAATATTTTAAGACTGCTGCTTGTACCGATTCTTTCCGCTCCGGCATCAATCATGGCCTTGCAGCTTTCCCAGGATTTAATTCCTCCTGCCGCCTTTACCTTCACCCTGTCCCCGACTGTCTTTTTCATCAGTGCCACAGCTTCCGCCGCAGCACCGGAGGTACCAAAGCCGGTACTGGTTTTAATGAAGTCCGGCTCCACTTCCTTCGCTATTTCAGCAACCTTCACGATTTCTTCCTGAGTCAGATAGCAGATTTCAAAAATAACCTTGCTCAATACCCCATGCTTCCTGCATAGACTTACGATTTCTTCCATTTCCTTTTTAATATATGCGTAGTTTCCATTCTTAAGTTCGCCCAGATTAATGACATAGTCAATCTCATCCGCACCGTCTTCAATTGCTTTCTTTGTTTCAAATACCTTTGTCTCAAGGGTGGTCTGACCCAAGGGAAAGGATATCGCTGCTCCTACATGTACCCCCGTACCCTTCAACAATTCCTTGCATCTGGCTACCGGACTGGAATTAATCGCTACCATTGCATAATGCTTTTCCGCCGCTTCCCTGCACAATTCCTGAAACATATCATCGCTTGCATACGCTTTCAGATTTGTATGGTCAAACATACCGCATAATTCTTCTCTCGTGATTTCATTACTCTTCATTCTATTCATGACCTCCTTATGTCCTTGCCTTTGGCCAAAGCTTACGCTTCTCCTGGTGTGCTGTCCCGGCCATCTGATTATGGTCGGGACAGCACGCTAACTCCCGGCAACCATTTCCGTCTTTTTCAGCAAATGCCCATACAGGGCACCGATTAAATTACATTCGTTAAGGAAACGGCATTGAACCACTTCCATTTTTTCTCCCGCACTGAAGGGAAGATGCTCATATATATCATTGATATTCCTGATCAACAATTCAAGCAGAATTGGCTGCTGGCTGATACCGCCGCCTATGGCAAATACCTCCGGGTCGTATATTACCTGCAAATTATATATTATTTTGGCAAGATTTTTTGTGTAGTCATTAATTGCGTCAAGTACCTTCTCATTGCCCTCCTTTGCCAGCTGGAATACTCTGATACCGTTCAATTCCTTCTTATTTATACCGGTTTTCTCTGAAACAATCTGTATCAGATGATTAACACCGCACATATTTCCGGCAAAATTATCAATATCGCGCATGTCATCCCCCATACAAATAAAGCTGAACTCTCCGGCAGACAGATGTCTGCCCCGGTACAGCTTCCGGTTTTGTATCAGGGCTCCGCCAAGTGCCGAACCGATGATGATTATGATTCCGTCCCTCCTGTTTTTCATGGCTCCCTGCCAAACCTCGGCAAGGGCGGCGCTTTTTGCATCGTTATCGATTGTAACAGGTATGCCATACTTCTTTTCCAATAAGGATACCAGCGGCAGATTGGATACATATTTCAGATTTCCCCCGGTGATGCAGATTCCATTGACATGGTCAATAATTCCCGGAACGCACATGGCAATACCGGAAATCAGTCCGGCGTATTTTTTGATAATACCGTCCAGCGCAGTTAAATAGGAATCCAGGCTATCCATAGGCGTTGGCATTTCTCCCTTTTTCAGGAAATTAGCATCTTCATCCATGATTGCATATTTAATTGCTGTTCCGCCAACATCAATTCCCAAATAATTCATTGTTGTTATCCTCATATTTTTCTGATTTTCACATTAACGTCCATCTATGCGAAGCTCTGTCAAGCAGACTTTTTCTCTTACTCCGTCTCTAGCATTCATTTCCATTGGAGGCAATCACCTTACTGTACCAGTAAAAGGACTTCTTCTTGATTCTCTTCATATCCTTTTCCTGCGCATCATCCCGGTTTACATAGATAAAACCGTACCGCTTCCTTATTCCCTGATGTGTGCTGATTAAGTCGATTGCAGACCAGGGACAGTATCCCATCAGCTCAACTCCATCATCTACGGCCAGCTTCGCCTGTCTTATATGCCTGCGAAGGTACTCAATCCGGTATTCATCATTCACCTCGCCCTTTTCATCCAGCTCATCATAGGCTCCCAGTCCGTTTTCCGTCACAAGCAACGGCAGCCGGTATCTTTCATATACGCTTCTCAGCGTAATCCGAAAGCCTTCCGGGTCAATCTCCCAGCCAAACTCTGTTTTCATTAAATATGGATTTTCTCCCACCGCATAAAATCCGGGCTCGCCGCTGTCTGTCTGCTGGTCACCGCCCGTGCTTTTTACAACAGCAGCATCCGCTTCATATACCGTAGCCGTGGCATAATAATTCAATGCCAGAAAGTCCGGCTTTGCATCCTTTAAAATCTCATAATCGCCAGGCTGTAGCTCAGGTGCAATCCCAAGCTTCTCCATAAAGTTCCATGCAATCGGATTATATGCCCCATATACAGCCACATCGTAATAAAGCCAGTTTCGAATTGCCCCGAAGGTCTGGGCTGCCATATAATCACCGGGCTTTGCACTTGCCGGATAGATTTCGGCAATATTGGGAGCGGGTCCGATCTTGGCCTGGGGCAGAAGCTCATGACACAGCTTCATGGCACGGGCCTGCGCCAGCAGCATATGATGGCTTTGCTGGTACAGTATTTTCTGGATTCCTTCGGTGTCCTCCGACATGGTACCTACTGCCGCCCCATGCAGCACCATCATATTTTCTTCATTGATGGTCAGCCAGAACTTTACCCTGGAACCGTACGCTTCATAAAGCACCTTGGCATATTCAACAAAAGCATCTATGGTTTCCCGGTTCGACCAGCCGCCCTTTTTCTCCAGCTCATAGGGCAGATCAAAATGATACATAGTTACAATCGGTTCTATTCCATAGTTCAGGCATTCCTCTATCACCTCACTGTAATGTCTGATGCCTGCTTCATTGATTTGTCCTCTTCCTTCCGGCAATATCCTGGTCCAGGCAATGGAAAAGCGGTACGCCTTCAATCCCATCTCTGCCATTAAGGCAATATCCTCTTTAAATCTATGATAATGGTCCACCGAAACTCTGAAATCGGCCGTTCCTTCCGGTAATTTCTTAACATCCTGTACCGACAAGCCTTTCCCGTATTCCAGTGAGGCCCCCTCCACCTGATAGGCAGAGGTGGAAGCTCCCCAGAGAAAGTCCTTCTTAAACTCCTTCATATTTCTCTCCTTTCACCGCCGGCGGCGACACAAAGCCTTTATGCATGCTTGCAGATTCTCTGCTTTTTTGCATTCTTCCTGCCGCTTATAGCTGGTAGGATGCCCTTGATATGATTTCATTCTGTTCCTCAATACTCAGACTGGCAAAATATGCACTGAAGCCGCCGACTCTTACCATCAAATCCTTATGCTTCTCCGGATGCTTCTGCGCATCCAGTAAAATATCCTTGTCAATGGTATTTAGCTGTATCTGCATCCCGCCCATTCTAAAATAGGTATCGATATAGGCGCAGAGCTTATCCAGCTCCTCCTCAGTCTTAAACAAAGAGGTTTGAATCCAAAAATTGAATACCAGGCCGCCCGGCCAGTGCTTGGCACTGTCCAGAGAGGAAACATCCGCCGCCACGGTGGTCGGTATATTCCTGGACAGTCCCTGTACCGGTCCTACACTGTCCGCAAGCGGTGTTCCGGCTTTTCTGCCGTCAATTCCGGCTGCCGTATGTTTTCCAAGGGAGGTAGGAAACATAACGGGCCAGGTTCCTCCGGCATAAATTCCGCCTCTCGGTGTGGTAAACTGTTGAAAGACCGAGCTGCAGCTTTCACATACCCTTCGATAGATCTCCACCACTCTTGATGAACCGGAACCAAACCGCTGCGTCTCTTCTAAAATAGATTTATGAATCTCTTCGAAGCCCTCGAAATTGTATAAAAGCGCATGATAAAGTGTCTTTGCGGTATAACGCTTTTCCTGAAACACCTGCTTTTCCAGAACGGCAAAAGCATCGGTAACATTCGTAGTTCCTATGAGGTTAAGCGTTTCCATATCAATAGGAACGCCCTCATTCAAATCCCTGCCTTTTTCTATGGCTTCATCCATAAGTACTGAAGTCAGCGGGTATCCGTAGTACTCCTTCTGTAGAAGATAGGTTAATTCCACTCCCTGTCTGGTAAGAGAAAAGGCATATTCGATCTGTTTGCGAAAAGCCTCCCACAGCTCCTCCATCGTCTGGAATTCATATAAATATCCCGTCTCCGGGCCGAGCTGTATTCCTGATGACAGGGGCCTGCCGTTATTGATGGCAAGTTCAAAGCATTTTGCAACATTGAAGGGGCCTGCCAGCGTTGCTCCAAGGGATTTTCCTGCAATATTTGTCTCAACACATCCGACGATGGTATAATCCAAAGCATCTTCCCTTGGAACCTTAAGACGCTCCAGGGCCTTCAGATATTCTGAATCGGAGTAGAGGGCGGGCAATCCCGTTCCAAGACATAGGCATTCACAGCATTCCTTCAAGAAAGCCTTATCCATCCCCGGATGCCATCTGACTGCCAGCAAGGGCTGCGCACAGCGAATTTTGGCGATTGATTCCAGAAACAGAAAGGACAGCGGATTCACGGCATCCTGTCCCTCTTTGGTCTGCCCGCCTATTGTAATCTGCTGGAAGGCCATAGCATCTCGGGGGGATACCGCATTCTCCATTAATTTAACAATAAAGGCATCTACCAGCTCTTCTGCTTCTTCTTTTTGGAGTATATTGTTTTCCAAATCTTTTTTCAGGTACGGCCACAGATATTGATCCGGCCTTGCAATAGAAAGGCTGTTGCATATCTGCTCTATATTAACCGACATATGTATGAACCATAGACTTTGCAATGCTTCATAAAAGCTCTCTGCCGGCCTCTCCGGTACCTTTCTTAGGATTTTTGAAAGCCTCTCCATTTCCTTCCTTTGTTTATCATCCTCTGCCTGCTCGGCCAGACAATGCAGATGGGTACTGTATCTATTCGACAGAGTTAAGACTGCTTCACAGGATATTTTTGCTGCCCTAAGAAAATCACAGTTCTCCCCTGACTTATTCTTCATGGATGCATCGATTTCCTCCAGGAGCTTTCGGATTCCATATTTTATAATCCGCTCATATCCCGGAGCTATATGCCCGAACCCGCTGTTAAAGCCCGTAGGCTCAACAATGAGTCCCTCTGCCAGAGCCCTTTTGCAGACGTCTGTTGTACGTTCCTCAAAGGCTTCTGCCAGCCATTGATATTCTATCGCATCTCCCAGGCCATCCCAAAGATTGGAGACCCGTTTTTGTTCTTTTTCAAAATCCACACAGGGCTTTGCTCCCGGCTTCTCAAGACGCCGGCCGACCAGCAATTCCCCCGGAGTAACGCCAATTGTCATCTTCTCCAGCATATTCCTGTATGCTTTTGCGCGACGGACAATCATCGGCTCTCCCTCTGTCTGTGCATAGGATTCCTTTGCCAAAACAGACAATTCTAACGAATAGGATTTTTCAGCCTCCAGGCATTGCTCCCGAAGCCCTGCTATCCTTTCTGTTGTTTTTCTGTCCTTCAAGCTCATCTGCTTTATTCACCTCTTAGATAAAATAATGAATATCTCCGGTTACACCGGAGAATATTCCGGCAAACTGCTCCATTTGAGCAATTGACGGCGGTGAAAACAATACCTGTTCGCTGCCGTACAGCTCCTTATATTTCTGTCTTCCATAGGTATGATATCCCAACAAATCGATTCGTCCCTGAAAGCCCTGTTTCCTTAGAAACTCTGCCATATCTTCCATCTCGGCTGCATTCCCGTTAACTTCCCTGATGACAGGAATCCGTACCCAAAGCCTTTGACCTGCTGCAATTAATTTGACCAGGTTATCCTGTATCAGTCGGTTGGATACTCCGGTATACTGCTTATGCTTTTCCTCCTTGAGCACCTTAAGGTCATACAAAAACAGGTCCGTATGCGGCATTACCCTTTCAAATGCTTTCCAGGCTATATTACCGGCAGTATCCACCGCAGTATGGATTCCTTCTGCCTTGCATTCCTTTAGAAAGCCTGACAAAAAGTCTGCCTGCAGCAGGCATTCTCCGCCTGAGCAGGTGATACCCCCGTTGGAATTTTCATAAAATTTTTTATCCTTCCTGACTTCCTTGAACAGTTCCTCACAGGAGATGTCTTTTCCATATGTTTTCGTATGCCCGGCATCCTCCTGGAGCTTTTCCGTTAAGCCTTCCGGATTATGACACCAGGCACAGGAAAGATTGCAGCCCTTGAAAAAAATTGTCGTCCTGATGCCCGGACCGTCGTGCAGTGAAAATTGCTGGATATCGAAGATACGGGCCTTTAATTCTGCTGCACTCATCGCAGTATCCACAGCTTACTTATTCCAAACTCCGAAATCCGGGTGTCTTCTGGCGAGTCTGGATGCAACCGGCGGTAATTCGGGAATATCTTTGTGAGGTTCCAGCTGATACCAATAAGCTACGCTGGACCAGTCATTGGCCTGGTCATTGTTATGGCCATGCTCAAAGGTAACCTTGATTGACTGGTCAAAATAAATCGGTTCTTCAATATGGAACCGGTACATACTCCATTTTCCGTACTGCTCCTGAGTATCCGCAGCCAGGGTAGTTCCCTGATAGGGTCCCGCATATTCTCCTGTCGGGAAACACCAGGCTGAATGGAAGTAATCCTCCAGACCGGTACCGTTGATGGTAGGATATTCGTCACCGTCAATAAAAATCATATCATCCCCTTCCACAAACCAGGGGTGGAATTGATTGCTGACATTGTAATTATCAACATTTAATACAAGCCCTACATATTGTCCGGTTCCTTCTGCCTCCAGTGCCACATAGTTTTCCTCACCCTTCAGGTTTTTTCCGGGCAGATCACAGGCGGCATCTGTCTCCGGAACCTCCTGCGGTACCGGGGTGCAAGGATTCTCTCTCGTCCAGGTCGCATGGAAGCGCCCCATATCCTCCGGTATCGGTTCGTCATACAATTCATAATCGATATGATAGAAAAGATCCTCAACCATTTCTTCACTTTCATTAACAATCTGAATCTTGGCTTGGCTTCCGAAGGGCATGGAGAAAAAGCTGTTCAGTGCCGGTCCATAGGGGCCGTTGGGACCGTTGCGCTTCACCGTTATCATACTGATGGGAAGGGATATAAAGTGCTTGCTGATTCCGTGTCCGATTCCAAAGAAATCTCCCAGGGGTGTCCTCACACTCGGATTCTCCTCCCCGTCCCAATACATCTCTAAAACAAGCTTTCTTAAATACTGGGGTGCCTGGCATAGGGTAGTCATCCAGATATGCTTGATACATCCTGCTCCGTGAATATCACAAAGCACCGCCGTATCTCCGGACATAACCGCAACAAAATCTTTGTTGCCCCCGGTTCTGTCCCAGCTGGATTCCCTGCGGGATTTCACACCTTTTTTAATCATCGGAAGTCCGCTTAACGGACTGTTCTGTTGCCATGGATTCATAATATACCTCCTGATTTTTTAATATTTTTATTAATTTATCCCTTAACGGCTCCTGCTACGATTCCCTTCTGGAAGGATTCTGCAAAAATCAGATATAATATCAGAACAGGGATGGTAGCAATGGAAAGACCGGCGCCTACAACACCCCAGTCAACTGCATATTGCCCTTCAAAGGACATGATTCCGTAAGTCAGAGTTTTCTTTAACGGGTCATTTACAAAGGTCATTGAAAACATTAATTCATTCCAGCTGCTTAAAAAAGTAAAAATTGAGATAGTAGATATGGCAGGCTTCAGTAACGGGAATATGATTCTGAAATAAATCTGATAGATATTGGCTCCGTCGATACAGGCCGCCTCCTCCAAGACTCCCGGTATATCCCTCATGAAGCCGGATAGGATATAGATTGCAAAGGGTAAGCCAAAAGCAATGTAGGGTAAAATCAAAGCAAGTCTTGAATCCAGCAGTCCCATATTGCCCAGCAGCTTCATCAGCGGCAATAATGTGGCATGCATGGGAATCATATATCCAATCAGGAAAAAGCCAAAGAAAAAGCCCTTGAGCCTCCACTCCATCCGAAGCATCGCATAGGCTGCCATACAAGCCAGCAGTGCAACAAAAACAACCGTAACGATTGTGACAATTACACTGTTCATTAAATAAATGCCGATATTACCTGTTTTAAAGGCCTTGATATAATTCTCGATATGGAAAACGGTCGGCAATCCCGCTATGTTTCCACCGTAAATATCATTATTGTTCTTAAAAGAAAAGCTAATCATCCAATAAAAGGGAAAGATCTGTACCACTGCTACAATAATCAGTATCAGAGCCATGATTACCCGGCCTACATTAAGATAACGCTTTTTTTCATTCTGCACCGTCATCCTCATTTTCCTCCTGTCTTAACCCTTTTCTTTTTTACTTCATCCTCACTTCCAAAGGCAGTCCCCATCATCTTTCTTACAATAAATGTAAAGAGGATACATTCAATAACAATGAAAATAGCCATAGAGCTTCCATATCCGTATTTATTCTGTATAAAAATCGTATTATACATTAAGGTTCCGGGTGTTTCCGTTGCGTGGAGCGGGCCGCCGTTGGTCATAACATAAATTAAGTCAAAGGCCTTCAGTGAACCGACTATGGCAAAGGTTACGCAGACAACAATCATATTTTTAATCATGGGAATGATAATTTTCATACAGGTCTGGAAATGTGTCGCTCCATCGATTCTGGCCGCCTCCAGGATATCCTCTGAGATACCTCTGGCTACAGAATACATCATGAGCATATGATTTCCGATATATTGCCAGATAATCGGTATGAAGACTGCAATCAGGGCTGTTTTTGTACTCCCCAGCCACTCATTTTGCAGACTTCCCAGACCAACACTCCCCAGGAAGCTATTCAGTAATCCGTAGGTCGGATGATATATCTTTTTCCACAGCTCCGCAATAATAACTGTCGATACAATTGCCGGCAGGAAATATACCGTTCTATAGAATCTTTCCTTTTTCACCCTGGGATTGATAATCAATAAAGCCAGTGCAAGGGAGAGCGGCAGCTGTACGAACACCGACAGGAAAGCCAAAATCAGCGAATTGATGACTGCACTGCCAAAGCCGTTACTGTTATTGACAAACAAATCCACATAGTTCTTCAATCCAATAAATATTCCGCCGCCAATACCGTTCCAATCCAGTAAGCTGTAATACACAGACATAATAATCGGGTATATGGCAAATAAAACATAAATAAGTAGGGCGGGGGCCATAAATATCAGGATAGCTCTTTTATTGCACAATACTTTTTTCATTTTCTTATCCTTTTCCATGCCTCGCATTCGCTGCAAGGCTTGCTGTTAATGGTGCACTGATCTTCAAACACACTCTGATACCGTCCTGTGATATGCCGGTGCTGCAGTCGGCTGTCATTAACTGACTTCAACACAGCACCGGCTAAATTGTGGCTGCTGCCGGTTATTTTGAATTGGCTTCCTGCAATTGCTTTGCAAAATCCTCGGCACTGATCTGATTGAGAATTAATGCTGATACCAGATTCTCATACTCGGTTGTTACATCACTTTGCAGATAGAAATCCCAGCCTGACATATATCCCTCTGCCTGATTAGCTATATCCAGGGCCTGCTGGAATAATACGCTGTCGCTTTGTGCGCCCTGGGAATTCCAAACCGGAAGTCCCAGACCGTTCGCATAGCAGTAATCCGAGATATATTTACTCATATACAATGCAAACTGCACTGCCTCCTTCGGATGCTCCGTATCGGTATTTACCGCATAATATTCATAAGGGCCTGCCTGTACAATCTTGCCATTTCCCTGACCGTCTGTAGCAGTCGGGAAGCTTATGATTTTAACCTTGCCGTTTACTGCAACGTCCTCTCCTTCAAAGCTGCTTAAGCCCCAGGTTCCGTTTATTGTCATCGCAGCCTTGCCTGCGGCAAATTCAGCGGCTCCTTCTGTAAATGTAAGACCGGATACTCCCTTGGAAAATGCTTCTGCCTGTGAGATTTGTAACATGATCTCTGCGGACTTTTTCGTCCAGTCACTGTCAAAGGTATCTTCTCCGTTAATTGCTGAGGTACAGTAATCATAGCCTCCCTCACTTAACAGGATGGGCTCAAAAAGCTGAATACCCTGCCATAATTCCTTGTTACCCATAGCAATCGGGGTTATGCCAAGCTCGCTGAACTTCTGGCATACATCAATGAATTCATCCCAGGTGGTTGGATAAGCAATATTATTTTGTTCAAACAGCTCGGTGTTGCAGTAGATTCCATTAACGTGCATGTTAAAGGGTATCCCGTAGATTCCTCCATCTACGCTTGCCGTATCAATGATACCTTCCTTCATATCATCCAGCTCGCCATTTGCAAGATAATCATTTAATTCCAGAAGCTTTCCGGCTTCAATATACGGTTGGGCAAAGGTTCCCTTGCTCATAATAAATACATCCGGTGCCTGACCTGAGGATAAGGCTGTTTTAATTTTCGTTTTGTAAGCCTCCGAAGTTGCCGTGGTATGATCTACCTTGATTTTAATATTTGGATATTCCTTTTCCCAATTTTCCAATGCTGCGGCAACTGCTTGTGCAGTCGGTTCGGTGGTAGGGTCTGCCCACTGATCCCAATAAGTCAATGTAATGGTTTCGCCTGCTGACGGAGAAGCCTCCGCTCCAGAGGGTGATTCATTTGAATCAGAAGCTGCCTTTTTGCAGCCGCTGATACTCGCTACTACAAGTGTTGTAGCCAATAAAAGTCCTAATACCTTCTTTTTCATAAAAACCTCCTATCTTTTCCGGTGAAATGATATTCTTGCAAGATTGAGACACGTGTTTCTATCTACTGCAAATATACCATATTGAGACACGTGTGTCAATACTAATTTTATTCAAATTCTACAGATTAAATATTTATATTATGTAATTTTTAATCAATTAATACAAAAAGGCCCATGAATTCCTTATTAATAGAATTCATGGGCCTTCTATAGCTCACTGTATTGCTTTTCCTATTCCTGCCTGATCGACGACAATATCATATCCATTACATTATAAACAATTTCTCTTCCCATTCCATACTCTTCATAATAATGCTTCTCCCGCGGCAGAATTCTCTGGGCTATTGCCAATACCGTATTACCTATCGACAATTCCAATTCGCCCACATCTAACCCGGGTTTGATACTTCCATCGGCAATTCCTTTATTAATTAATCGACACAAGGTCTCTCTGTTCTTTCTGTTAAAAGAAATGTATTCCTGTGTTTCGGGTATATCCGGATAATTGCCGGTAAATACCTGATCGAACTCAAGTAAATATTTCAAATACTCAACATGGCTGATCAGCTCTTCTATCAGCTGATGAATATACTGTACCAATATCTCATATCCATTGGCATCTTTACCCGATATATTAATATCACGTTCTGTGAATATCTCATGCAAAAATATCTGTGCAACCGCAAAGGCCAACACATCCTTAGAGGAGTACATTCGATATAATGTACTTCTGCTGATACCAACCTGTGCCGCAATCTCTTTCATCTCCGTTTTACTCAAGCCCTTTTCCAAAAAAAGAGCCTTCGCAACCTCAATTACCTCGTTTTCAACGGAAAGTTTAACCATACTCTTCCTCCGATACCCAGCATTTGTATGTACCTATTATATCTACTGAGCTCTGATTTGTCCAACAGAATTTATCCGCCCGTTCAGATTGAAAAATCCTCCGGCATTCTGTTTTTGTGCCGGTTCACCAGGTCCTGCAATGTAATCCGGTCTACCACGGAATTAATGGCATCATACAGCTCCTGCCAGACCTCTCGTGTTACGCATTCGCTGCTGCGGGTACATTCATTGGTATTCTCCTCCAGACAGTCCACCGGAGCAAGACTCCCTTCCGTAAGTCTTAAAATCATACCTACCGTATATTCCGAAGGCTCCTTCGTCAGCTTGTAGCCCCCCTGTGCGCCGCGGATGCTTTTCACATATCCGGCCCGGTTCAGCAGGGAAATGATCTGCTCCAGATATTTATCGGATATTTCCTGACGGGCCGCAATACTCTTGATCGTGATCTGCTCTCCGGTACTGTTTAAAGCCAGATCAAGCATCAGGCGCAGTGCGTACCTTCCTTTCGTTGAAATCTTCATTATGAACCTCCCTCCTTTTTCCTATCTAAAATCATACCATAGCCTCCGCGGGAATTCAATCCCGCTGCCGGCCGGCTTCTAATTCGTGGTAGTACCGATGGCCTCTTTCCTATCCTTTATCAGGAAGGCCAGCTTGGTCTCGGATATGATAACTGCGGCAAAGATCAGAAAGAAGCCGAGGATTAAGCGCAGGGTAAGTACCTCATGATAAAAGATAACCGAAAAAACAACTCCGAAAACCGCCTCCAGACTCAAGATGATGGATGCTGGTGCAGGATGGGTATATTTTTGTCCGACATTCTGGAGCAGCATTGCAACTGCCGAAGCAAGTACCGACAGGTACAGTATTCCGAAAGTGCTCTGATAGGTCCAGACAACTGGTATATCGCCGCGGATAAAAACTGCAATCCAGGAAAATACGGCGCCGTAGCCAAACTGTAGGATCGTTAACAGCACCGGGTCCCTGCCCTTGCTGTATTTTGTGATAGAGACGATATGGGCTGCATATGCGACTCCTCCGATAAGGCTTAGTGAATCTCCTATCCCTATGGTAAAGGAGCTGCTTAAGGATACCAGCCCAATCCCAATGACAGTTGTAATTGCCGCAATAATATGAAAGGCATCCGGCTTTTTCTTATCCACTGCCCAGAACATGAAGGGTACCAGCACACAGTAAACAGAGGTCAGGAAGGCATTCTTGCCCGGAGTAGTGCCTATGATTCCTATGGTTTGAAATGTATATCCCAGAAATAAAAATATCCCGATAATAAAGCCTCCGAGAAAGTACTCCCTGTTTAATTTCTTCAATTTCTTATGAAACACAAGGGAAAGCAGCACACTTGCGATTGTAAATCTGGCCGCCATCAAAAAGAAAGGCTGCATCACATCCATGGAGTCCTTCACTACAAGAAATGAACTTCCCCATATGATTGCAGCGCAAAATAGTGCAGCCTTTGCCATTGCGTTACGTGTATTCTTTTCCATTTTATCTCCAGCTTCGTTGCTTTAATATTTTGTATTCTTCCTCTTTCGGTTGGGCGGAAATACCGAGGGATAAGGATTAATCTCTGGCTCCCTGTCCTCATCCTCCTGCTCCAGATTCGTCTGCCGGAAGGCCAGAAACCAGTCAAGACAATACATATTTTCACTCACCTTATCCATTCGCTCCGATGCTGCGTCGCAGGTCTTCGGTGCAGGCATGATAATATCCTCTCCCGGCATCCAGTCCGCAGGTGTGGCCGCCTTTTCATGATCCGCTGTCTGCAGGGCAATTACGATCCGCTTGATTTCTTCAATATTACGGCCCACAGAGAAGGGATAATATAAAACTGCCCGAATCTTCGATTCCTCGTCAATGATGTACACCGCCCGGATGGTCTGGGTTTTGGAGGCACTTTTATGCAGCATGGCATATTTTTCTGCAACCTCCATAGACACATCTGCAATCAACGGAAAGGTGATCTCCATATGCTTGATATCCTTCCAGACCAGCTCCTTCATCTTCCGAAGCCACGCGATATGTGAATAGACCGAGGCAATCGAGAGTCCGATCAGTTCCACCTCAAGCTCCTCAAACTCCTTCTTCATAGCTGCAAAGGTCATCAGTTCCGTCGCACAGACCGGCGTAAAATCCGTCTGGTAGCTGAATAGCACTACCCATTTTCCAATATAGTCCCCGGGAAAATGCAGTTCTCCCTGGGTAGTAACTGCGGTAAATGCCGGAGCCGTATCTCCGATTCTTGGCATACCGGCTGCTCTTGCATCCTCCATAATATCCTCCCTGAATATACTCTGATATTACAAAGATATGTTTCAAACAGCCATGTGCTACTTAAGTTTCCTATTTATTGTTCCAGCATATCCGCCATTTTATCAAGCCAGTCTCCGTCAAACAGCTCTATCATGCCCCTGTCACAGGCTGCCGCCAGCTTCGGATTAATCGGAAGCTTGGCACAGGTTTTAATACCATATTTTTCGGCAACCTCCTCGATATGGCTCTCGCCAAAAATACTGTATTCCTTATCACAATCAGGACATTTAAAGTATGACATGTTCTCAACCAGTCCAAGAATCGGGATATTCATCATCCTGGCCATCTTTACCGCCTTACCGACAATCATGGATACCAGCTCCTGGGGAGAGGTCACGATAATAATCCCATCCACAGGCAAGGACTGGAATACGGTAAGAGGCACATCCCCCGTACCGGGAGGCATGTCTACAAACATATAATCCACTTCATTCCAGATGACATCGGACCAAAACTGCTTCACTGTACCCGCAATCACAGGACCTCTCCAAACAACCGGGTCCGTTTCGTCCCCAAGTAGCAGATTGATGGACATGATGTCGATACCACTATTGCTTTTCACCGGAAAAATTCCAATCTCATTCCCCTTTGCCTTCTCTTTTAACCCAAAGGCCTTCGGGATGGAAGGTCCTGTAATATCTGCATCCAGAATAGCTGTATGAAAGCCCCTCCGTTTCATCGTAACAGCAAGCAGGGAGGTTACCAGGGATTTGCCTACTCCTCCCTTTCCGCTGACAATTCCGATTACCTTCTTAATGTTGCTTAATTCGTGAGGCTTTACAGCAAAATCATTTTTTTCTTTTCTATCACTACAATTTGAACTGCAGCTTTCACAGTTGCTATTACATTCACTCATCTTTATCATCCTTCTATATTATATTTGGCGCAGGAAAGCTTCCATGTTAAGAAGCAGTCAGCTACTTTTCCATTCCCTCTATTATAGAGCTTATTCTTGTCATATGTCAATAACCTGCTCGTGAATTTCAGGAATAGGGGGATCACATCATTTCTTAGAAAAAATGGAGCAGTTCTCTTCCTTTACTTTAACAACAGGACCTTATCACGAATATTATGATATATAGCATAAAGAAAGGAGCTGATTTTATGTTAAGCTTTTATTCGACGAATTTAATATGGACGACGGCAGCCGGCTTAATTCTTCTGGTAGCAGATAATATGGTGCTGCTCACAATTGTCGGCCTGTTGCTGATACTCTTTTTTGGCATATTATATAGACTTCGAATTAAAAAAAGAGACAAAAAGCGTGAGGTTGTACGTCCCATTGTAGATATCATCGGGAATGATCCGGAGCGTGTTGCCGAGCTAAACCAGGAAATAAAACCCTTCGGTTTTGTTTATGAGCCATATCAGGATATCTTCTATTCCCTTATGTATCCCTGGCAGCGTGAGCTTGGCTACTGCAGGCTGTATGATGAAGCCAGTGCTGCGTTGAGCATGATTATAGATTGCGAACCGATCACCTTCGAGTACAATGGCCGCAAATGGCTGATTGAATTCTGGAAAGGACAATACGGCATGAATACCGGCGGTGAAATCGGGATCTATTACACCACCGGCCCAAATTTGAATATACCCGGCATATTTAACGGTACCTTTTATCACTGTGTGGAGGATGAAGACTGCATCAATATGTCCTTTGTACTTCGCAAGAACGGCAATATACTCTTTACAAGGAACGGCTATCATTGGTGGCTGACCGGCTTTAAATTAGGAGAGTTTTCCAAGCCCTCCGAGCTTTCCATGGATATTGTAGTGGAGCTGTATGACAGGCGGATGGCATATACCTTTGCCAATGCATTAATAAAAACGGGTTATAAGGAGGGTGAATTCTCCGTATCTGGCTATAAGGTCATGGTTCATTATGATAAGCCCCATACTTCACAGCCCATTACCCGGACCGCCTTTACCGATTTCATCATGCTGCGGAATAATGAATCCTACTGCAACGCCTATAACCATCTGACCGCGGATTACAACGATACCCTTGATAAACTGGAGGTGGTCCGCAGGGAATCTCCGGGTATGTATGAACAGGTCCTTAACATCGGTAAACCACGGGCAGTATATGAGGCATACAACGGTATCAGGAGTCATATGAATGATGATGAATAAGCAGGAGGCAACCATGTCGTCCGGCCTATTATGAATGGGGGAAGAGGTAATGTCAGCAGATAAACGTTTGTCCCGGGTATTTGCAAGTTCCAAAGTAATAAACCTTGATGAAAATTCTCGAATTATTATTATGAGCGACTGCCATCGGGGAAATGGCAGCTGGAGCGATAACTTTTCAAATAATCAAAACCTGTATTTTGCTGCATTGGAGCACTATTACCAGAACGGGTACACGTATATTGAACTTGGAGACGGGGATGAGCTATGGGAAAACAGAAAGCTTCAGGATATTATAAGTGCCCATAGCGACGCCTTCTGGCTCATGTCCCTGTATTATAAGGATAATCGCCTTCATATGCTGTATGGGAATCATGATATTATTAAAAGAGATTCCAGATATTTTCAGACAAAATGCCATTCCATCTACTGCGATGGTCAGAACCCCAGCAAGCCCCTTTTCCCCAATATACAGATAATGGAAGGATTGATTCTTCATTTTCAAAGCACCGGACATCAGATATTCCTGACACACGGACATCAGGCTGACCCGCTCAATGATACCTTCTGGCGCCTCTCCAGATTTCTTGTACGCTATCTCTGGAAACCGCTGGAGCTCATCGGCGTAAGAGACCCTACCAGTGCTGCAAAGAATTATGAGAAGAAAAACTCTATTGAAAAAAAGCTGATTGACTGGTCCAAGAAAAATAATCAATTGATTATCTGCGGACATACCCACAGACCTGTATTTCCAAAGTTTGATGAACCCTTGTATTTTAATGACGGCAGCTGTGTCCATCCCAGATGTATTACAGCAATCGAAATCAAATATGGCACCATAGCCCTGGTCAAATGGGCTACCATGACAAGGCCCGACCGCACTCTTTATGTGGGAAGGCAGGTGCTGGAAGGCCCGATACCACTGGAGGAATATTTCTCAAAGCATCCTCCCCTCCCGGAGCCTTCATAAAAGTCCATGATCCATGTTGAAAAATTTCTACCGCAGGGCTGTTTCTTATCTCTTTTTCCTTACGGAGTATCCGAACCTGCCAAGCAGCTCGCCCAGACCATAGTATTCACCGTGGGAATAGACAATCAGCCCTGCTTTATTCAAATGAAACCTGCCACTCTGATCGATCAGCTTCTGATCGACGGCTACGCTGACTACCTCAGCAAGGAACATATCATGGGACCCCAGAGGCAGAATATCCTTTACAACACATTCGATATTCACCGGACTCTGATCGATTAGCGGAGCCGATACCTTCTGTGCCTTCGCCGGTGTCAGCTTCATTTGCTTGAATTTGTCCACCTCCCGGCCCGATTTCACTCCACAGTAGTCCGCCTGCCTTACCAAATCCTTAGTAACAAGATTAATCACAAATTCCCTGCTGTCCTTAATCAGCTGATAGGAATAGCGTTCCTTCCGTATGGAAACAGAAACCATAGCAGGGCTGCTGCAGACGGTTCCCGCCCAGGCAACGGTAATAATATTCGGGTTTATGTCAAGCCTTCCGCAGCTGACCATGACAGCCGGGATTGGATACAGCATATTTCCGGGCTTCCAAAATTCTTTTTCCATATTAATCCACCATGTCTTTCTTTCATGTATTAAGTATATCACAAATAACCAGGAACAAAAATATTTAATTTAAGCTCCTGTTGTTAAAGCTCCTGTGGATAGAATAAATAATTACTAATTCATCCATAATAGCTTTAGTATTATATTTATTTTGAAAGGAGAAATTAAATTATTATGAAAGCATCAGTTGACCAGGATGGCTGCATCAGCTGCGGATTATGTATCGATGTCTGTCCCGAGGTGTTCAGCTACAATGAAAATGACGTATCACAGGCAATCGAGGAAGATATTCCTGAAAAATATATCAAGCAGGCCCAGGAAGCCAGAGACGGCTGTCCGGTAAGCGTTATTGACTTAACAGAATAACCTGTGGTATACTTTACCAGAATAAAAAAATCCACAGGATGGTTCTCAATAAAATCACCTGATACCGCAAGGAGTGTTCTTTATGATTTTTATACATGAGCAGAATAAAGTTTACTTAAATGATGAAAGCAATCATATGGTTGCAGTTGTAACCTTCCCCAGAGTAAAAGAAAATGTAGTGAATATTGACCATACCTATGTTGATAACTCATTACGCGGGCAGGGAATTGCCGGCAGACTGATGGAAGAGACTGTCAGCCAGCTTAGGGAAAATGATCTGAAGGCCACACTTTCCTGTAGTTACGCGGTAAAATGGTTTGAGGAGCATCCGGAATGCTCCGATGTATTGTCAAAATAAGTGATAGAGCTGCCGCTGTCTGCGGCAGCTTTTTGTTACAGTTCAACCTTTCGGCTAAACTGTAACATAGTTTGAACTGTAACAGCTTTTTTACTTTGAGTATGCTTGTATCATTGCCTGGGGTAATATTTAATGCTATAATTATTAACAGTTAGCAGCCTACACTACATCGCCTGCATTGCTTGCCAATCAGGCTCACATGCAAAAGCAGAAATGAGAGGAACTATAAATGAAGGAAAAGACCTTATATTTAGAATGCTACTCCGGTATCAGCGGCGATATGACAGTTGCTGCCCTTTTGGATCTGGGAGCAGATCAGAAGGTCCTGATGGACGGTCTGAACAGCCTTAAGGTAGACGGATATCAGATAGAAATCGGGCGAAGGAGCAAAAACAGTATCGACGCCTGCGATTTTAACGTGCTTTTAGATGCTGTCGCCCATACAGATCACGCCCACGATCATACGCACGAGGAGCATACAAGCCATAGCCTGCTGCTTGGACATCATGAGCACCGCAATCTCCATCAGATTAATGCCATTATTGATCAATCCGGAATTACTCCCCGGGCCAAGGAGCTTGCGAAAAAGATTTTCCATATCATCGCCACAGCTGAGGCAAGGGTACATGCAAAGCCCCTGGACGAGGTTCATTTTCATGAGGTCGGCGCTGTTGATTCCATCGTCGATATCGTTGCAACTGCCATTTGTCTGGATAATCTGGGTATCGGGCCGGTGATTGTATCCGAGCTCTACGAAGGCACCGGACAAATTGAGTGCCAGCACGGACTATTGCCCATTCCTGTTCCTGCGGTTGCAAACATTGCCGCAGAGCATCAGCTTTCCCTGCATATAACCAATGTAAAGGGAGAGCTTGTCACACCAACCGGTGCCGCCATTGTCGCTGCCATCAAAACCAGTGATGTCCTCCCAAAGGAGATGAAGATTCTTAAGCTGGGCCTGGGTGCCGGTAAACGGGCAAATCCCGGATCAACCGGAATTCTCCGTGCCATGCTGATTGAGACCAGCTCCCCGGATGCTTCCGCCCAATCCGATCAGGTATGGGTATTGGAAGCAAACCTGGATGATTGCTCCGGCGAAGCCCTTGCCCTCGCCATGGAATTATTATTGGAACAGGGCGCCAGGGATGTATATTACACCCCCATCTTTATGAAAAAGAACCGTCCCGCCTATCTGCTGGGTGTTATCTGTAGTGAAGCGGATATCGAAAGGCTGGAGGAGATTATCTTTACTCACACCACAACCATCGGAATCCGTAAATCTGTTGCTCAGCGTACGATTCTCCCGAGGGAACAGAAAACCGTATCCACCCCCTACGGTGATGCACTTGTCAAGGTTTGCCGCTTTCAGAATAAAACCTATGTATATCCGGAATATGAAAGCATCCGCAGATTATGCAGCACCTCCGGCCTGGACTATCAGCAGCTGTACCGGCTGATTCAAAATTCTTATCAGGAATAAATGCCACGCATGAATAGCGGGTGCTGAATTAAGTGATATTTACGCAAGGTGGTACTGTATCCCCGGATAAAGCGGCTCTGTCAGCGCACAGCAAAGAGGGTATCTCAAGGATCAATGATCCTTGAGATACCCTCTTATTTTAAACCAAAGGAACAGATATGCTTCAGCTCCTTCATTGCAGGCAAAATGGCAGCTCCAGCTCTGCTGATTCCAGGATTTCCTTATCGGTAAGCAAATCTCTGGCATTCCCCTGTTGTATGATCTGACTATCCTTAAGAATTATTATTCTGTCACATACCTCCAGCGCCATATCCAGATCATGGGTTGCAATCAGCTTCGTGACAGGATATTCCTTCAACAGTCCTATCAGCTTTCTTCGTGCCTTCGGGTCAAGGAAGGAGGTCGGCTCATCAAATAATACCAGCTTAGGTTCCATTACCATAACAGTCGCAATTGCTGTAAGTCTTTGTTCACCACCGGACAGCTTTGAGGAATTCTGATGCATCAGCCTTTCAATTCCAAGGGTTCTCATGGTATCCGTAATTCTGGAGCTGATTTTCATTTCATCCATTCCCATATTCCTAAGACCAAAGGCGATATCATCATAGACATTGGACATGAACAGCTGATCCTCCGGATTTTGAAACACTACGCCGATGCTTTCTCTTATTTTCCGCAAATTCTGCTTTGTAACCGTCAGCCCATCCACCGTGATGCTTCCCTCGGCTGGCAGCAATATGCCCACCATAGATTTTAACAGAGTTGATTTTCCCGCTCCGTTAGAACCGATCAGCCCCACTGTTTCTCCTTCTTTTATCTGAAAACTGACCTGCTTCAGCGCAACATGTCCATCCTGATAGCTGACATTAATTTTCTCAACCTGAACCATCTTTATTCCCATCCGCGTGCTTTAGCATGCATTCAAATCAATAGTTGAAATGCTTTTCTTTCAACCTTCCCGTCATTCCAGTATCTATAAGGTGCTTCAAGCCCTAAGCAGCCGAAGTACGAGCATTGATATTCCGATTATTATTACTGTTAGCCAGCCCTTTATCCCGATTGCCTTCTTTCCGGAAAAATGTATCCTTCCTTCAAAGCCCCTGCATTGCATTCCATGATAAATACGCTCTGCCCTGTCCATACTTCGAAGAATCAGCTGCCCCAAAAAGGTGCCCATATCCTTAAGCCTGATCCCCTTCTCCCCAGGTGCCCGAAGCAGATATGCCTGGTACATCAGGGTAGCTTCCTTCAGGAGCACACTCATATAACGGTAGGTCATCATAATCTGAATTACCAGCAAGGATGGAATATGCAAATAAAGCATTGCATAAATCATATCATTCATTTTCGTAGAGGCGGCCAGCAGCAGCACCGCCATAACAGTCAAAACAGTTTTGAGCATAAGGGAGGTAAAGGTTACCATCCCATGGGTAACAGAAAAACTGCCAAGTGTAAATACCACCGTTCGGTCCAGCAGCAGATTCGAAAGGCCTCCAAAAAAGGTAAAAGGCAGAGCAACCAGACAACGGAGTAATAAGGGCTTAAGCGGTATTTCACCTATGATCATCAAAAACGCAGGGATACAGGCAAACTGAATCAGACCGCTCACCTCCACTGGAGG
Source organism: Bacillota bacterium (assembly GCA_023407175.1). The sequence goes on along the minus strand of JAEYMU010000024.1, from coordinate 286,269 downwards.
GAAGGATACAACAAGCACGATATAAATTAATGTAAGTAATAATTTGACCGGTGGTTTCACTCTATGAAGCGGTGTATCCTTTAACGCCAGTTCTTCCAATGCTGTGACCCGGTGCATTGATTTTTGCAGGGAGGACAAGCTTTTACCTCTTTCCATTATTGCATTTTATTGGTCTTTCTTTTTTTCACCGATATAACCAGCAGACCGGTTCCGGCGGTCAGAGCAAGCGTAACCAGGCCGCCCAGGATACCGGATACTCCTGTGCCAAGGACATTATCCTTTGCCGCACCGCCAAAGGCATAATCGGGAAGGACTGCCGTCTTTTCCTGAAGCTCCTTGGCCTCCTGGTGAGCCCCGGAGATATTCGAGTCATTGGTAAGCTCTTCTTTGCCAGTAACCCTCTGGATTGCCCATTCCAGACCATCCGGATTACTTGAAGCAAAATAAGACAGAAAGCCGCCGATCACAACCGCAGTGACCGCAAAAATAATTAATATCCTCTTTGCCGCGCCCGGTACATACCCTTCCTTCAAGGCTCCGGTTATGATTTCCTTCCTAGTCTTATACACAAAGCCAAGAACTGCTCCCGTGACCACACCCTCTACAATACCGATTGCCAGGTGAATTGGCTGCATCAGTAATACAAAGGTCCCGAAGGGCAGCTGCGTCATGCCTGAGGCAGTGGTTTCAAGTACAACACAAAAAGCCCCCAGCTGCAGGCCTATGATAACAGCAAATACCGATGCTATCGTAAGCCGTTTTACCGTTATTTCCTTTTTTAAAATTTGTTTATAAATGAGGGGATAAGCAACCAGGCAGCTAATCACTCCCATATTGAATATATTACAGCCCAGCGCCAGCAAACCACCGTCCGCAAAGAATAAAGCCTGAATAATCAATACCGAGGTAATTGTAAGGAAGGCCGGATAGGGGCCCAGTAATGCCGCAAGGAGGATGCCGCCTCCGATATGTCCGCTGGAGCCGGTCCCCGGAATTGTAAAATTAATCATCTGAGCCGCAAAAACAAAAGCCCCCATAACTCCCATCATGGGAATTTTATTATTATTTAAGTCTGTATTCGTTATTTTCTTGATACTGTAGCCAACGGCCCCCGCAGACACCGCCGCCATTGTCGTGCCGACAGCTGCCGACACCAAAGCATCTGACATATGCATAGATTTCCTCTCCTTTCAATAATAGAGTGTTCCTATAGCCATAAGCCTCGGATCAGGGAGTATACGATGCAAGACGGTTAATCTGGGTTGCAATATAGCCGGCACCAAAGCCATTATCAATATTGACAACAGCAAGTCCCTCGGCGCAGGAATTCAGCATGGTAAGCAATGCGGAAACTCCATGAAAGCTCGCACCATAGCCGACTGAGGTAGGAACAGCGATTACCGGCTTATCAACCAGTCCCGCCACAACACTTCCAAGAGCTCCCTCCATACCGGCAACTGCTATGACACAATTAGCCCTTCTGATATCCTCAAGCTTAGAAAGCAGACGATGGATTCCTGCCACTCCCACATCATAGATTCGGATCACATTACTTCCAAAAAACTCCGCAGTCTGGGCTGCCTCCTCGGCCACAGGGATATCGGCTGTTCCGCCTGTACAGACAGCTACACATCCGACAGCAGGCTTTTGATTCGTCTGTATCTTAAGAATACGAGACAGCGGATCATACTGTACCATTGGCAAGACCTCTTTCAGTCTTTCATACTGCTCCTGTGTAGCCCTTGTTCCCAGTACATTCTTATCCTTCTCATAAAAGCTTTGAAAAATACCGGTCAACTGTGGAATAGCTTTCCCGGCACAAAAAACCACCTCACCAAAGCCGGAACGCAGCTCCCGGTGATGATCCAGCTTTGCATACCCAAGATCCTCGTAGGGCAGCTCCTTCAGCAGCTTCTCCGCAACTTCTATTTCTATTTCATGATTCTTAACCTGCTCCAGCAGCTTGTGTATATCCATTATATCCTCCACTTTATGGCATAAAAAAACATGAAAAAACCACAGCTGTTCACAGCCTCAGAATCTTCATGATTCATGTCTTCCTAATAATTAATTAAATTATTGCTGTAATTTCAATGAATGGCAAAACAGCAGCCCGCTTCTTATGCTATTGCATTTTGATAAGCTTCAGGCATCTGCTTTTCGCTAACCCCGGCACCTGCTGTCTTCTGACAGCCCTCCATATCCGTTACAGAAAATTTCCGGCAGAATTCTTTCTGACAGAATTTTCTTGGATTAGCAGTATTTATTCTGATACTGCCTTGCTTAGATAATCCATCACCATTCTTACACTGTAGTCAATGTAATTTTCCGTCGTATTATTCGGCTGTGAAGCAATCATAATATTACAGCGGTTTAATGGAATCAATATCTTCATTGCCTGACAGGAGCTAACAGCCTCAGCCATCACCGGCGTCAATTCTCCCAGCATGGAATTGGCAGCTATGATAGCAATGGGGCCCAGAATAATATCCGATTTACCGACAGTCTGCCTGATGGCATTCTCCCCTGTGGCTCCCATATCTGCCCCCGCTTTGATCATGTTATTGGTAGCGGTCGAATTCGTTCCCAGGGCACATATTACTATTCCCCTGTCCTTTTCTATCAGCTTTCTAAGCTTACCGATGATGCTTTTTCCAATTCCACCGCCCTGTCCATCGATTACCGATATCATAATCTCATTAGGTAACATTCCGCTTCTCCTGCATTCATGATAAATATGATCCATTTCTGGATTACTTCAAAACCATACTCTATTATATATGCTTTTCTAATAAAATTCCAGTAAAATTTAAAGAGTGCCCCAAAAGTGATTTTCTTCTCCACCTTTGGGACACCCTTCAAAAAATCTAGTACTTGATATAGAAGCTGTAATTTAATGTATAATTCAGATAATCACTGCCGGCATAAACTACAATATAATAATCTCCTGCCGGGAGTGTATCTTCAAAGCCCATGTATGGAGAACCGTCCGAAAAGCTGTAAGAGGAGGAATCCAATACCCAATTGCCTTGAGAATCCATAACACTGAAATACAAATCATTGAAATATGAGCTCTCGTCAGGAACACAAATTCCTAAAACATAATCCGAACTGCTCAGCTTGATATGATATGCATCATAAACATTCGCATAGGATAAACTGCCCATTACAATCGTATTGCTTTCAACCAACTGGGCTGTTGAAGCCTTCTGGCTCTTTGCCGGGTCCTCATTCAAAGACTTTGCTTCATTTTGTGCATAAAAATCACTCGGATTAATCGGGGAATTAATATCTATTTTATTAACCTGAAATACATTCAGAGCAAAATTCAAATTCTGGCTGTCCGTAAAATAAAAGGTATTAATACCAATTACCTCACCGTACTCATTCACCAGAGGTCCACCGCTGTTACCGGAGGAAATAGGCGCCGTAACCTGTATATACTCCACTCCGTCATACACACGGGAAGCTGAGGATACAATGCCTTCCGACAGGGAACCGGTCAATCCCTGAGGACTTCCGAGCGCATACACGGTCTCACCGACGGAAATATCCCCTTTATTTAAGGCAAGATGTTCTGTCACGGCATCAATATAAAGAATTGCGATATCATAATCTTTGTTATAACCCAGGATAGATTGAACCTCATATTCCTTGTTATCGTAGGTTATAATCTTAATCTTTGTTGCATCCTCAATTACATGGTAATTGGTAACAACAACACCGCTCTGGATAAAGAAGCCCGATCCCAGACTTCCGCCGACAGTTTCTTCTGTCTGTATTTCAACAGTTGACGGAGCACATTTTGTATAAATCTCCTTAGCCGTCAGCTCCTTGGCATTGGCATCACGTCCGCTGGGCTCATCGACCACCGTCACATTGATGATAAGCTTTTCTGTTGATTTTACGGAAGTAATTGTTATAACTGTTGAACCTTTTTTCTGCGGTGTAATTAATAACGGAAAGGCTTTTCCGTTCCATGTACCCCATTTACAGGTGACAATATCTTCATTATCTACATTATAGATAATACTGTCATTGTTATCCATTTTCTCCGCATTAATATAGATGAGCTGCTGGTCATACAATGCAAGATTCGTACTGTCCGTCGAGAAGATGCCCTTATCTATAGTAACAGTATAGGTTACCGATATATTTCCTGATGTTGCTATAACCTCCACTTCTCCGGCTTTTTTTGCCGTCAGCTTACCGCTGCTGTCAATGGTCGCAAGGGAGGTCTTGGAAACACTCCATACAATTTTATCGCTGGAGCCATAGGCCTTTGCTTTAAAGGTAAAGCTTTCTCCAACCTTCAGGGATTTCGTCTTGGCGGTAAATTTAATATTTGGATTATCAACAGTCACCTTTACTTGAGAGGTATATTTCTTTCCTTTTTGTTCAATCGTTGCTGTGACTGTAGCGCTTCCTTTTTTTATAGGTGTTATGATACCTGTTTTATTAACCTGAGCAACCTTTTTATTGCTGGATTTGAAGCTTAAGGATGCACTGCTGCTAAGATTCGTAAATTTAATCTGATAGGTCTTGTAGCCAACATATAAAGTGACACTGCTCTCTTTCACCTTAGGTGTCTGGACCGTTGCAGCATAAACCGTAGAAGGTGCCGCGGGAAGGCTGATGATTGGAGCCGAAACCGACAACAGCAACGCTAATAATAACCCCATACTGATTTTAAGTAATTTTTTCATTTCCTACCTCCGTTATTTTCTTTTTATTGAGTACTATTTGTTCATCATAGCTTCCTGTTATGAAAGAAATAGGCAGCTCCCCTAAAACTTTAATGTAAAGCTGACAGAACCAATAGTTATAACATCGCCGCTGCGAAGCTTATTTGGTGAAAATATCTTCATGTTATTAATCATCGTTCCATTTGTTGAATTAAGATCCTCAAGATAAACGACAAAATCCCTGACATATATTCTGGAGTTTTTCTTTGAAACATCCCTGTTCCTTAACCGGATTGCGCAGGTTTTATCTCTCCCGATATACAATTCCTCCGATAAGTATAATTCATTTTTTTCCAGTTTACAATTACCTGAAAGAATTTCTGCCTTCATATAAATTCCGTCGGATGCCGATGGTGACCTTTGATATCTTTTCCGAAACAAAAGCAGAAGTAATACCAAAACGACAACCACAATGACTATAATAAGGCATATCATTCCCAGAAGCATACCCTTTATTCCGGCAATAGAAATTCCCTGCTTTCCCGTACTCTCCTGATCTGCCAACGTTTCTGCTATTTCCTGCTGTATTGAACCGTTATCCGGCGGAATTACCTTAGTGATGGAGGGGCTTGGGATAGCCCCGGAAGTGACTGGAGTAACCGTTCCCCAGGCATTAAAAATCATTGCATCATTCCCGGAGGCTGCAAAAACGAGCTTTATCGTAAAGCTTTCCTTCTCTGACTTAAAATCCGTAACATCAAACCGTGTGATATACAGCTGTCTGACAAAACTGATTATCTCCTGTGCCAGCTCCTTCTCGGATTTTCCATCGTAGCCCAATACGGTATGTACTCCCAAGGAGGCTCTAGCATAGGACCCCATTACCTTCAAGGCTTCCTGGGAGGTTTTTATTTCCTCGTCCTTTGTACTTTTTGTCGGCAGACCGAAGGTATGGATTAGCACCGCCGATTCTTTGATCTTTTTTTCAACTTCTTCACGGGTAATCCCGTTTTTATCGACCTCAACGCCGTCAGAAATCACGATAATATTATATAGCTCACCCTCTGTCCTTTCCCTCTTATTATAATAATCAACCGCATTATAAAGGGATGTATACAAACTTGTCTGCCTGATATTATACTGTAGGGCCTTCAGAGAGGCCTTAACAGCTTCCTGCTTTTTCGTAAAATCACAATCGATTTTAAATTCTTTTCCGAAGGTAGCCAGTGCAAAGGAGGCATTCTCTCCGGCTAACGACATGAAATCACCGATAAAGCTCTCCACATTTGCCTGAAAATTAGGCATAGAGGTTGAAACATCCACCAGGAACATATAGGACACCGGTGAAGCGGACTTCTCAACGGTTACAATCGGCTCTGCCTGAGCAAAGGAATAAGTGTTATCTAATAGAGCATCCGCTGTCAGCGTATTATCTTTTTTTCCCTCCGGTATATTGACATAGGCATATAAATCGGATTCCTGTGTGAAGGTCTGCACAATCTGTGCCTCCGAGTCCGATACCGTCTGCTGCGCCCTGGCAAATACGGGAAACAGATTTACCACAAGCAATGCACATATAATCAGTAACACCTTTTTCATTAATGTATATCCTCCAATATCCGGCATCATTCCACAAAGACAGCAAGCAAGGAATAGCTGTCATTGACGGGCTTGGTTCGTTTTATATGTCTTAGCAGCATATAATTAACCCATTGCTCTGGGGTATCCGATTTTAAAAAATCTATTAATATCTCTTCATCATATACACATTCCCAGAAACCATCCGAGCATAGCAAAAACGCATCTCCTTCTTTGATTACCTGGGGTATATCAATAAATTCCGGATGATACCGCTCCGCATTCCCGAAGGTATTCAGCAGACTGGACCTGTCCTCATCCGTATTGATATCATGATAGGAAATATCACCGGATAAATATTTTTTATAGGTTACGGAATGATCCCTGGTCACTCCCTCCAGCTCATTGTCCGCGATAAAATACAGTCTTGAATCTCCCACATGCCCCCAGACAGCTCTGTTCTCACAGATTGCCAGAGCTACTGCCGTTGTCAGCATTCCAGTCTGTTCGGATTCCTTCCGCTTTTTATCCAGAGTAAGATTTGCCTTATAGAATGCCGCCTCAAGCTCTGCCTGCTCTATTACCTGAAGCTCCTTAAGCTCCGACAATATGGACTGGGTAATAAGGCTTGAAGCTATCTCACCATTGCCATGGCTTCCGAGTCCATCTGCGAGTACAAAGATACTTTTTTTGTAATCGCAGTAGTATTCCAGATAATCCTCATTCTTTTTTTGGCCGCCGATATTTGTATAGGTATGAATTTTTAGCTTCATGAACTGCTCCTGTCCGTCGGTATTACTTATTCTATCATTTGATAAGCTTATTCCAGATCAACATAGATTAAATTATCCTTCTCGCCAAGATAAAAAGCGTCCTTGGCCTTCAACGGATAGGGAACATTCGGCTCCAATCTCTGACCATTGGAAAGACAGGTGCCGTAGGTGGATTTTAAATCTGTCAGAATAAAAACCTGATTCATTTCATCATAATAAATCTGGCAATGCCTTGAGCTGACACCCGGAGTCCCCTCTTTATATACAATCCGGCACACGGAGGGATCTCGTCCGATTAAGATCGGCTGCGAAGTAATTCCCACAGTCTTTCCCAAATGCTGGCTGGACATGGAACGGATCACCGCCTTTACAGGCTTTACCGGAGTCGGCTGGCTGACAACCGGAGGCTCCGGAGCAGGTGCTACCTTCTTTTTCCTCCTGCTTCCGTTTAATACTATAATCAGTACGATTATAATTACAACAAGCACCGCTGCTGCGATTATGATCGGAAGAAGGAATTTGTACAAGGAGGATTCCTGTGCCGTTTCATAGGGTATATTATTATTTTTTAATAAGGGAATTGCCTCTTCAATGCTGACCGCATAATTCATATCATCATCTAATGCAGAGCCATAGCTGTTGATACCCAGAACATTGCCCGCAGTATCCACCAAGGGTCCGCCAGAGTTGCCGCTGTTTATATTAACATCCATCTGCAATAGCTGTGTACCGGTGCCGGATTCCAAAATAAGACGGCTTATGGTACCGGAGGTAACAGTGGTATCATTCTCCCCATAATAATTTACCGCATCGATTGTTACATCGGAGGTATAGGGATATCCAATCGCATACACTGTACTTCCCACTGCTGTTTCATCCACGGTTTTCAGCCTTAACGCACTACGATTTTGTGTCGGCTTTGCCAGCTTTAGGATTGCAACATCCTTTTCCTGATTATAGGTTACAACATAAGCCTCCTCGTAGGTATCCTTGTCATAAGCGATTTCAAGGGAACCTGGTCCGGCACCGCCTCCGCTGATTAAAAAGTCTTCGATTACATGACAGTTTGTCAATATGTACTGGGGATCCTCTCCCTGGGTTCCTACAAAGAAGCCCGTTCCAGTCGCATAATAGATTTCATTCTCATTCACATAGTCCGGGATTGAGGTAATGATATAAACAATACCGTCCAGGGTAGATTGCTTGAACTCACTTGCATAAGCAGGTACTGCTCCTGCCGTAAGAAGAAGTGCGCTTAACAGCGCGGTGATAAACCATTTGATTGACCTTTTCATAAATACCCCTTTCCTCTGGGTGATCCATAATAAATTATTTAATGCAGGATATGACCAACGCTGTATAATTGTCCTGATTTTTATGATTTTGTGTAACAACTGCCGCATTTAACAGCTCACAGGCTGTTTCCGGCGGGTGTGCCAATGCATTCAATATCAGGGACTCCTCTAAATAGCTGCTGATACCGTCCGAGCACAGCAGTATCACATCCCCGTCCTTTAGCTTTAACGGCTTGCGGTTGTAATCAATCCGGTCAACACTGCTATTGCCCAGGAATTCACTCAGCCTTACACCATCCTCATCACGTTCCACTTTTTCTTTGTCAACAACCTCCCGATAGACCTCTTCCAGATACAATTTGTTCCTGTAGGTATGCTCCTCGTTCAGCCTATACAAACCGCCATTGCGTTTTAAATAGATGGTACTGTCTCCCACACTTACCCAATATACCTTTTCCTGGTATATCATGACAAGCACCACCGTCGTTCCCCCATCGCCCTCAAATCTGTCATATAGAGAGCTGTTTATCTGCGCTGCACTGCGGGCTAATTGGCCTGGGATATCCTGTGTTCTGTCTATGCTATGAAAGGCCTGAACAAATCCGGCAACTGCTGCTTCGCTTACAAGCTTTCCATCCTTCATTCCGCCCATTCCATCCGCTACGATTGCAAACAGTCCGTTCTGTGCCATTTCATTCACATCCAGGGCATTTACCAAAGCAAAGGAATCCTCCTGATTACTGCGAGAACCCGGCTTTTGGAGATTCCCGACCCGGTAGGATAGGCCTCTGCTTACCTGGTTAAGTTTTAAGGTTCTCCCTGCATCCGTTACCTTTTTTTCCGCAGCTTTTTTCTTAAATAGAAACATTGCCGTCCTCACCTGCTTTGATTAAATTCCAATTGAATTTGTCACTGCAAAATGGTATGAACATCAGCTTCGTCTCACCAAAATCAATCACATCATAAGCATTCAGTATGGTTGGTGTGAATACCTCATTATCATTTAAATAGATGACATTCTTACTTTCGGCAGGAATTAAATTAAATTTCTGATTTCTTTCACTGTAGCTTAATCTGGCATGGTTTTCGTAGGAAATTGTATTATCATTTTTAATACAGATGTCCATTTTTTCACTTCGCCCGATGGTATTAATCTGTCCCTTGATCTTATAATCCTTACCGACTTCCTTACCGGCGATACATACCAGCCAGCCTACTACCGGATCAATCCCCAGCTTCTCCTTCATGATGCCGACGGTTTTGTTATCGTCTTCCACTTTCTTGGCCCTGGTATAATCCTTTGGCGGTAAGGTTTTACCTTCATTTAATACCGATATCTCGCTTTGCATTACCTCCGGCAGGTCTCCTGCCCGGTTGTAGCTGTCTGAACTGGGATTGTACCCTTCTGCAATTGGCATGGTTTTGTTTTCCCAGCCAACTGACACTCCTCCGAAATTAACGCTCTGGTTATTGCTGTTGCAGTAAGGGCAAGCAGTATAAATATTATTATCATACAGATGTCCTTTTCCACATTCTACAACTGACATATACTTCCTCCTTTATCACATGATCTGGTTTATTATAAAACTAATTTGATATATCTCCGTCTCCTCCGCAAATCGAGCATGGAATTGTCTTTGGACAAGGATTTCCTTTATAAATATAATCGCCATTCTCATCATAATGAGGATGGATGCATATTCCGGTTCCGTCACACCAGGTGCAGTCCACCCTTCCGGTTCCATTGCAATATTTGCATTTATTCTTTTCCGCCTTTTCCTTTGCCTCGGCTTCTTTTTCTGCCTTGGCCTTTGCCTCGGCCTCTTCTTTTTCTTTTGCTTTTTTCTCTTCCTCCGCCTTAGCCTTTGCTTCGGCTTCCTCCTTTTCTTTGGCCATCTTTGCAGCCTGGGTTGCGGCAGCATTTTCTGCGGCTAAAGTTGCGGTAGCATTTTCTGCGGCCTGGGTTGCAGCGGCATTTTCCGCCGTCTGGGTTGCTAAGGCTTCCTGGGCAAGAGCTTCCTCCGCAACGGCCTGCTCTGTCGGCTCCAGCTTCTTTATAATATCGGAGGCAATACCTGCCTCAACCCCAATGATAATATAATACCCATCCTTCATAATGGAGGATGCCTTCACAGTTGCCCCAAAGGACTGTGCATCATCAAGGATTTCCTGATCAAAATATCCGAAGCTGATGCTCTTTTGATTGGTCTCGTAATTATCCCTGGTTAACTCTGCAAATTCCTCCTTGCTTTGCGCCTGGGTCAATTCAATTTTGGCATCCTTTACCTTATCCGGCACCTCTGCAGTCATACTGTCAAAATCCTTTAAGTCCGAGTCAATAACCAATTCTACGGCCACCAGAGGGATATTCAGGGAAGGCGTGACCACCGCGTCTGTGCCGCCTGCACTTTGGACGGTTTCCTTCGCTGTATTTGCAGTTTTCTGATTATTCGTCATCAGGGCTATCAGCCCCGCCGCTATAAATAATAAGAGAACACAGGCAACAGACATTAATGCAAGAATGCGCTTATTAGCAAATATACTTTTTGTAGGCTGCTGCTGTGAAACAGGAGGTGATATCACCTGTTCCGCCACTGGAATCGGACCTGAAAGCTCTCCCGTGGTTACAACAACAGGGGACTGTGAGGTCGCCGGAGTAAAAGCAGGAACTGCAGCAGAAGCAGCAGGGACAGTTCCCGTTACCGTGTCAGCCAAACCTGCCTTCTTCTCTGATATCTGTTTCGGTAACGTTACCGATTTTGGCTCTAATACTTGATTCTGCGCAGGAATCGGGATCTGCAGCGGAACACTTGGAGCTGGCTCATTTTCTGCCAATATAGCCTCTTTAAACTCTTCCATAGCTTGGAAGCGATCCTCGGCACGAACCTCTAAACCCTTAAGAATAGCATTCTCCATGTAGTCCGGAATATGAATTCCCCTTGTTGATATTGGAACAATCTCATCATTCTCGATCCGTTCCAGGGCATCCGGAGGGAGATAACCGGTAATACATGCATAAAAGCATGCGGCAAGGGAATAAACATCCGTATAGGGACCTTGCTTTCCTTTTCTGATATACTGCTCCTTAGGTGCATAACCGGCCTTTAGAATAACATCCAGACACTTACTCTTATCTCCCAGGCTATATCTGGCCGATCCAAAATCCAGCAGTTTAACTTCATTATTCTTTGTAATATAAATATTATCCGGTGTTACATCCCGGTGAATTACACCCTCCCGGTGTACGGTTGCCAGTGCATCCATAACCGGCAGCAAAATCTTCATTGCCTCCTGGTAACTAATCTTACCGCCGTGGTTTTTAATATAATTCTTGAAATTGATTCCTTCGATATAGTCCATAACAAAGTAAGCCGTATTGTTTTCTCTGAAATAGCTTTTTACGCTTACAATATTCCTGTTACCGATAAATTTAGCCAGAACTCTGGCTTCATCCAAAAAGCGCTCAGCTCCGTAATTAAAATTATCCTGCTTCTCACCCTCATAAACAGAAATCAATGTTGTCCCAGGAAGCCTGGCAGCCATGCCGTCAGGTAAATATTCCTTAATCGCAACCTTAAGCTCCAGTTGATAATCAAGTGCCAGGTATGTAATACCGAAGCCGCCCTGCCCCAGTACACGTCCAACGATATACTGTCCGTTGAGAATACTGCCCTCCTTGATCGCTCCCGGAAATTTCACCGTATTATCAACATTATCATAGCCACAGTGCGGACATATGCCCGCATCTGCCTTCTCATGAAAACAGTTAAAACATAGCTTCTCAACATTCACCATACCTGCCACCCCTTATTATCACGAAACAAATCCTTTCATATCAAAGTTCATATATTCATATACTATAAGCTAACCCGGAAGGAGTTCATATTTGATGCAAGATAAAAACCTTCACCCGGTCTCAATGCCACTGGCTGATCCTGCAGGACTCTTTTGCCATTATCTAGAAAGGTTCCGTAGGAGGAGCCCATATCATACAGAATAAACATCTGAGACTGGGGATTAAACAGAAGCTTGCAATGAATCCGGCTAATTCCCTTGGCATTCTCCGAATAGACCACCTCACACAAATTGGCGTCCCGCCCAAAGGTTATCCCCTGGTTCATGACAGAGAAGGCCTTTCCCGCAAATGGACCGGAGACACAGATTGCCGAGGGAAGCCTCATACCATTGTTTTGCGGTGGTATATTATTCTGCGGCGGTACACTGTTTTGAAAAGGAACTGAAGCTTGCTGTGCAAAGGCCGGCAAAGAAGCTGCCGAGGTGACAAAGGTCCCGGCCAGCCTGTCATGCAGTGCCTTACCCCGGTCATCAAACAGTGCTATGATATATCCAATACCCAGTATCATACCGGAAAGCATTCGACATATAGCCCTGGCAAAGCCTTTCCCCGGTGTCAGTTTGTTGCCGTTCTCATCTACAACGATAAGGCCGCATATTTTTTTGCCCAGGGAAGCACTCATAGAGCTTCCTTCACAAATGCCATAATATAAAAAGGTCAAAAACGGAAATAGTAGGAGAGCTAAATAATAATTGTAAAAATAGATAAACAGATAAATAAAATTCAAAATTATACTATCAAGAAATAGAGCCCCGATTCTGGCTCCCATAGATGCTTTTTTCATTTTTCAGTTCCCCCGTGAACAACCTGATTATACGCCTCTATAATAATACTATATTATGTTTATTTTAGTACTAATTAACTAAATTGTAAATATAAATTTTACAATTTAATCTATAAGCTTCCATTATAAGAAAAAGCCTCCTGCCCTGAATTTATTAGGGCTTGAGGCTGCTGTACCATATTATTCTGGAGCGTGTTTGAAAAATGCTTATGCCGCAAAGTGGAACGCCCAGTCCGGCATAATGATTTTTCAAACACGCTCTAGTTTCGTAGATTCCCTGACAATCAGGCTTGGCAACGTGGTGAAGGACTGTACCTGGAGATTCGGTTTTTTGATCTTGGATAAAATCAGCTTGCCCGCCTGGACTCCCACGTCATATACATCAATATTAACCACGGTCATCATTGGGTCGGTAATTCTGGAGAAGGGATAATCATCAAAGGATATCACACCCATATCCTCCGGAATCCTTAAGCCCTTTTCTGTAACGCATTTGATGACGCCCAGGGCGATATAATTGTTGGCACAGATGATTGCATCGGGCAATTGCTTTAAAGCACACAGCTCCTGTGCCATACGGTATCCGTCCTGTTTGGTGGATTCCCCCCGCTTGATAAATTCTTCCTCAAGCTTCAATTTCTTATCCGTAATCGCAGTGATCGCTCCCTGCAGACGGTGGGTTGAAATCATATCCTTCTCCTCGCCGCCCACATAGGCGATCCGGCGATAACCCTGCTCCAGAAGATGATTTGCAGCAATTTCACCGGATAAATAATTGTTATTGTCAATCCAGCACAGCTGGCTTTCAAAATTCGGACAGCCGATGATAATATGAGGAAAGCCCGCCTTTAAAATCTTAACCGACATTTCCTTTGTAATCACGGAGGCATGGATTACCAGACCGTCCGCACTGTTCTGGGCGATAATCCGGTCGATGACCTCCAGCTCCTCCTGGAGATTTACGCTTAGGATACTAAGCGTATAATTCTTATTATTCAAAACATTCTGCAGCCCGGACATAATTTCAAACATATGCGGGTTGATGAATGCCGTATTCCGTTCCAAATTTGTGATAAAGACAATACTTCTGGTTGATTTTCTGGCAAAATTCTGTGCCCGCAGATTGGGATGGTAATTCAGCTCCCTCATAATACGGTTAACCTTTGATACCGTAGCTTCCGAGATGGAGGGCACCTTATTAATTACCTTTGATACGGTTGCTGTCGAAACTCCTGCTTCTCTGGCAACATCCCTGATTGTAACTGCCATGCTTACCTCCTTTTAGCGCCGCTATATACCTATTATAAGCATACTAGGAAAGTTTTGCAATCAGATATCCGTAGCCGGCTATTTTGCCTGCGCTGTACCCTGACGTTAATACGATCTGATTTTCCTGAAGTGAAATCCCTAACTCCTCCGGTTTATCCTTTGCATTCAGGGCAATGACCATCCTCTCCCCTTCGCAGCAGCGTTCAAATACATAAAGTCCGGATTCCTTCTCTGCCTGAAGGGTGCGGTAATCCCCACTTTGCAGGGATTTCAGCTTCTTTCTCAAGTAAATCAGAGCCTTATAGAAGGGAAACATCCCCTCCTCATTATCCTCCCATCGCATGGGACTTCTGTACTCTTCTTCCTTAAGCCCTGCAATGAGCTGTTCGTCCCCATAGAAGATAGAAGGCGGCCCGATAAAGGTCATCTGGAAGATAACCGCAAGCTTAAACCGTTCCAGGTTCTCCCCGCAAAAAGACAGGAATCTGGATACATCATGACTGTCAAGAAGGTTTAACTGCCCATACAGCATATTCTTTCGGTAACGCATCCGCATAGCGGTTACACGGGCATCGAACTCATAGGCATCCAGCATTCCCTTTGCAAAATAATCCCGGCAGTTCTTACGAAAATCATAGTTCATGGAGGAGTCAAACTGGTCCCCCGCCAGCCAGTGGCCGGCGCTCTCCCAGACCTCTCCGATTAGGAAGCAGTCAGGCTTTGTCTGCTTTGCCGTCCTTCGAAATTCCCGCCAGAATTCATCATTGACCTCGCTTGCCACATCCAGCCGCCAGCCGTCGATATCAAATTCAGTCAGCCAATAACGGCACACTTTGCAGAAATATTCGACCACCTCAGGATTGGAGGTATTTATCTTCGGCATCAGACGCTCATAGGCAAAGCACTCATAGTTTGGGATATCCTCCATATTGTCCGGCCTAACAACCGGAAAGGTAAGGCGGTAGAACCAATCCTTGTATTTACTCTCCTCCCCCTTTTCTACCACATCCGAAAAGGCGAAGAAATTCCAGCCGCAATGATTGAACACACCGTCAACAATTACCTTAATGCCGCAGTTATGGCACATATCCACCAGAAATTTGAACTCCTTATCAGTGCCAAAGCAGGGGTCCACATGAAAATAATCCAGCAGATCGTATTTATGGTATTCTCCTGCTGCAAACAGAGGATTGATATAAATACAGTTAATCCCAAGCTTTAGCAGATAATCAATATTATCGGTAATTCCCTGAATAGTTCCTCCATTTTTGCTTCTGGTTATATTTCCTTCATATTCCTTTTCCAGTCCTGTCCCACTGATGAAACGCCTGGAGGTGGCATAGCTGTCGGGAAAGATATTATAAATGACGGCCTCCTTCACCCAATCCGGCACCCCGGTGATATCCTCCCTGCGGTTATAAGGGAACTGGTAATATTCTGATCTTTCATTTACGGTACCGGACCAAAACAGGTCGGAATAATACAGAAGCCGTTCTGTTTCATCCTCCAGTTCAAAATAATAACAAATTCTGGTGTAGGGGCTGTCAAGCTCCACCTCGTAATAGTCAAAATATTCGTCCTGTGCTACGATTTTCATATCTGTGGAAGAGAAAATAACCGGTGTTATCCGGCAGGCTCTGTCGCCGTAGTAAAGCCGGCAGGCCTTCAGATCCCCTCTTGCACTGCGCAGACGAAACAGCACATGTGCTTCATCAATGCCATGGGCATAATTTGACATTGGTATGTGTAGTATTGCTTCCTTCTTCATGCTTTCCTATCCTTTCACTCCGCCTACCGTTAAGCCGGATACCATATGTTTCTGGAACTTAAAGAATATCATTAATATGGGCAGGGAAATCAACAGGGACGCCGCCGCAAAAACCGGCCAGGTTCCTGACATTTCCGTGGCTTGCAGAGAATAAAGTCCTGCTGCCAGCGTATAATTCTCCCCTCCCGTAAGAAAGGTTACCGCAAAAATATATTCATTCCAGACAAAAATCAGAACCATAACCATCGTAACGATAATCGAGGGCTTTGCAAGGGGCAGAATGATTTTCGTAACAAGCCTGAAATCATTTGCTCCGTCCATCTTCGCGGCCTCTTCGATTTCGCTCGGTATGGTGTCAAAATAGCCCTTCATATTCCATAAGCCGAAGATGGACATCGTTCCCACATAAACTATAATGAGACCCAGCTGTTTATCCATCAGATGCATACCGCTAAGCAGCTTATAGATAGCCAGCATGGAGAGTATCTGAGGAAAAGCATTCAATATCAGCAGAATATATAAAATCATCTTCTTTCCGGGGAAGCGGTATCTGGAAAAACCGTAAGCCGCCGGAATTGCAAAGCCTAGTGCTATGATAACCGTCGCCACCGCCAGGATGATACTATTTTTCAGCCATAGCAGCACCGGTTCATCAAAAAGCACTGCCTTATAATTGGCAAGGGTGATCTTCTTCGGTATAAAAGAAAAGTCGGAGCCGATCAGGCTGTTCTGTGCATTCAAGGATACGGAAAAGGCATACAGAATCGGTATCATGCTGATAAAGCAAACCGTCAGCAATACTATATGGATTATGGATAGCTTCAATATTTCCCTTGGCTTTCTTCTCATTCTCCCTTAAGCTCCCTTCTGGTAAACAGCGTAAAGAGGATCAGGATGGCAAATATCAGAATGGATATTGCCGAGCTGTAACCGTAATTGTTTGTTATGAATGCATTCTCATGGGCATAGGTTAACACGGTATGGATATTTGCTCCTGTCTTGGCCCCGGACTGCTGTGTCAGCAGGTAGATAATATCAAACTGCTTAAAGGTAGTAAAAATTGTAATGATAACCGCCGGTGCAATGACAGGGCGGATGGAGGGCACCGTGATATAAAAGGCCTTCGTAAACCAGCCGGCCCCATCCAGCTGTGCGCTTTCATAGTAAGTCTTGTCCACACTCTGCAAGGCTCCGTCAATCATCATAATCATGAAAGGTAAGGCCAGCCAAAGGTTAACCGCCGTACAGGACAAAAATGCCGTGATATCATTACTTAACCACCGGACAGGATTTATACCCCACTGCTCCAGCCATTGATTCAGGAGTCCGAATTTGGAATTAAACATACCGGTCTTCCAAAGCAGAATGGATACGTAGCCGGGCATCGCCCAGGGAAACATTAAAATCGTCTTATAAAAGCTGTGAAACCTCAAATTTTTGGTATTTATTAAAAGTGCCAGAGCAAAAGCAATCACCAATTGCAGCACGATATTAAGGACTGTCCATATTATCGTGATGAGCAGCGACCTGAAAAATCCCGAATCCGCTACCAATAATGCTTTTTTATAATTGACAAGCCCTGCAAAGGAATAATCAAACCAATGATAAATGTTCATATTGGTCAGGGATATGTACCCCGTATAAAGAATGGGGAATACCACCACAACCGCAATAATTAACAACGACGGCAGGGAATAGAGATATGGCTTTGGACTTAATTTTTTCTTCTTCACTGTGCACCCAAACCTTTCTGTCTACTGCATTGCAGCAATTAATTCTTCCGCTTCCCCTGCAGCTTTTTTTGCCTCTGTTGCCGGATCACCGCCGCTCATATTGATGGAGGAGAGCATATTGCCCGTTACCGTCCACATAACATCCATCTGGGGGATGTTCGGCATGGAAATTGCATTTTCCGCGGTTTGCTTCATCATCATAACCATCTCGTCCTGCTGAACGGTCGCATCCTCATAGCACAGGCTGTTTGCCGGAGCGCACCCGCTGGCATTCGCCATCGCTATCCCAATGTCCGGACTGGTAAGCAGGGTCAATATCTTTGTGATAGCCGCAGCTTTGGTCTTAGCAGCAACCTTAAGCACATGCAGCCCCTGGGTTCCTGAATAGGGTGACAGCGGTAAGCCGGTTTCATCCACAACCGGCATGGCTGCAAAGCCAAGATTAATCCCGCGCTGCTTTGCACTGGGAACCAGCCACGGTCCGCCGATGATGGAGTCGGCCAGTCCCTCCAGGAAGAGGATATTGACCGTATTATAATCACTTTCTCCCGGCATATATTCAACAAATTTCTTATGATAGGTTAATGCTTCAATGCTTTCCGGAAGCTCTAATCCGATTTCTCCGGAATCATTGATAATATATCCTCCAAATGCGTGCAGCCATGGTACGCTGTAATATGCAGTGCTGTGCTGCTCTACAAAGCCATAGCGCTCCGAATCCGTATTTTCCTTCATATAGGTATACAACTCCTCTGTGGTTGCCGGTACCTCATCCTCGCTCATATAATCTTTGTTGTACATAAACAACAAGGTCTCAAAATAGAGCGGAAGCTGGTATATTTCCCCCTTATAGGTGGCAGCCGACACAGTAACATCCAGATAATCCTGAAATACATCCGCCGAAATAAAATCCGTAATCGGTGCAAGAATACCCATTTCCGCATAAACACCGATTTTGTCGTGTGCAAAAAAATACATGTCGGGCGCTGCATTGGGGTCGTTACCCACCAATTTCAAAGCATCCGTCAGACCTTCCTTCTTAACAAGGGTAACTACGATTTCCGGAGCCAGCTGATCTAACTCCTTTTGTAATACCTCTGCAATTGCATCTTCCTTGTCATGCCAGATTGTAATTTTAACCGGTTCGCTGCTCTCCTCCGGTTCACTGTCTGCTCCCGTACCATCTGCAGCTCCGGTCACTCCGTTACTTTGTGTTCCATTCCCCTGCGTCCCTGTGGGCGAATTATTGTTGCTGTCCTTTCCCGAACAGGCCAGGATTTGGCTTAACAGCAATACAGATAATAAAATACTCATAACCTTTTTCATAATCTTCTCCATTCTGCCTTTAGCGATACGGCATTTTCTATGAATTAAAAAGGGCCTAAGCCGCTTCTTTTAATCATGGGGAAAAAGCTATTATTAATAATAAATCAGGCTGCTGCAAAGAATAAGCATGATAAATATGCATTTGCAGCAGCCCTTACATTGTACTTGTTACGCCAGTTTCTTACGTCTTGCAATTACAAAACCGATTGCCGATACCGATGCTAAAACAGCCCAGATTCCATAAAGTGCCGTACTGCCTGTCTTTGGTGCTGCTTCCTCTGTGGCAGCCTCCTCTGTAACAGCCTCTGTAGTTTCAGCAGCTGCCACCGTAAAGCCCTCCGGTACCTCATAGGAAACTGTGGTAGTAAAATCATCCGCTACTGTAATCCAGAGCTCCTTTGCCTCTATTGATACATCTGATGTCTGACCGCCGCCGTCAACGCCTTCATTAATAATAATTGAGTTAGCCCAGGTAGGAAGTTCATAAGAATACCAGCCTTCATTTTGCTCATCCTTCGTTAGCTTCTCTCCAGGCCAGGCTGCAAATACATTTGTCCCGTCAGGTGCCGACCAAGCCCATAAGCCCGGCTCTGTCCAGGTACTCGGTGCTTTTGCATGAATTGTAAAATTCTCTGCTGCAAAAGCCGGAACACTAATCGAGAAGCTCATGATCAATGCTAATAATAATACCCCAATTTTTTTCATTCTTTTCATAGCTTTTCTCCTTTCAAGGTTAGATACTCTCATAAAACCCGCACATAAAAAATTTTCAAGAGTACCAGATTAAAATTCTCCCACTTTCCGGGGAATATGTAATGTACAAACACTGTCGAATTTGGTTTCTGACAGTTTGTTTACACTGTTATCGTAACACCACTCAAGAAAAAAATCAACGATAAAATAGGTAACCGTTTACTCTAATATTTTTCAGCAATTACAATGATTTTTTGGCATATAATTTTTTATAATAAATATAATATAGGGTAACCGTTTTACTTTGTTTGGACAAAAAATGGAGGTAAATAATCCCTCCATTCAAGCATTTTCTATTAAATTACCTGCAATACCTTAATATCATTGTTCCTGCCCAAATCCATATACTCCGAATTAATATACAGAATGGGGCTGGTGATATCCTGCGGCGGTATGAATACGATTTCTCCGACGTCACCGTTGCTTAACCGTACCTTATTGCCGACATAGAGCGGTGCAATATGCTTTAGGAAAACATACAGGATTGGATAATCAAACAGCCTTACCCCCTCCGTCTGGAACATTTCAAAGGATTCGAAGGGCGACACCTTATTTTTATAGATTCTGTTCTGTGTCATCGCATCATAAACATCCGCAATGGAAATAATCCTCGCGTAAAGCCCGATTGCCTTCCCCTTTAAGCCGTAAGGATACCCGGAGCCGTCCATACGCTCATGGTGCAGCAGTACGGCCTCCTTCAATTCCTTACGGAAGGCAGTACTGTCCTTAATGATCTCATAACCCAGGACGGAATGCTCTTTTACAATTTCATATTCCTCCTTATTAAGCCTACCCTGCTTATTCAATATATTATTCGGTATCTTTGTCTTTCCGATATCATGAAGCAGGCTGGCACTGATCAATTCGCAAAGCTGTTTCCCCGGCAAATTCAGCCAGTTACCGATCAGCATGGAATAAAATGCCGTATTGATGCTATGGGTATAGGTATATTCGTCATTGCTGCGTATTCGGTTCAGGCAGTAAATAATATAGTTGCTGTCCGTCATATTCCTGTAAATCTGCTCTGTCAGGTGTAAGGTTATTTTCTCCATCTCCTCACACTGTCCCAGTGTGACTATTCTTAACAGTTCCTTCATCCGGCAGATATATTCCTTATACTTCTTCTCAAATTTGGCATAGATAATATTGTCCTTCAAGGAATCATAGATTTTCACTTGTAAAATACCAAAATCAATCAGCTTTGACCTGATATATTCATTCACCATCGTATTCTTGGACACAAGTACAACACCTTCCGAACTATATACATCAGTAGCCAGAATATCTCCTTCATGACAATTAACCGTATAGACTGATTTCATATTCTCCTCCAAGATCGTATAATATAATAAGCTATCAGAAGCGTTTTATTGCTTCTGATAAAAAGCGCATCCCTCTGCGCCATATGTGTTACGGTACAAGCTTTATTTCAATAAATTGGAATAAAAAAAGCAGACACCTAAGGTTGTCTACTTTTGTCCAAAGAATTAAACTAAAAAGTTGCAACCTGACCGTCATAGCGCTACCGCCTTAGACTCGTGGCTTTGCGTCCCCATTTTTCAATGAGTTTGCCCTATTATAATTTTCATTTTTTCAATGCAACATTATTATATCTCATTCAACATAAAATGACAACACCCGAATGGATATATTTACATATACTTGTAAATATATCCATATGCATAGCCAAATAAAAATCATACTTTTTTCTTGCTGAGAATCTGATTTTCTACGACCCCTGTTCACTGCCCCGGCTACTGGTTTTTTGATAAAAAAGCAATTTAATTTGCTGCTTTCACCGGACTCACTCTTGTATTACAAAACTATGAATTTTCTTTTCCATTATCATAATGGCCGTTTCCAGTTCACCAGCCATCAGTTCAAGCTGCGATGCAGCTTCTGTTTGCTCCTCACTTGAAGCCAAAACCTCTTGAACCGCAGAGGCACTCCCCTCTGAGATGGCAGCAATACTGTTAATTGAGCTTTTGGCATTCAATTGAGCCTCATCAATCGTTGAGAACTGGCAATTTACCTTATTGACCTCTTTGACGATGGAATCCATGTCTTTGGATATTTCATTAAATATTCTTTCTGTGTTGTTAACCGCATCCGATTGTTCTTCATAGGCAGAAGTACTATTTGAAATCATTTTTTCTGTTTTTTCTGTTGCTTGGGATACACTCTTTATTATCATAGCGATACTTTGAGCTGCTGCCTTTGATTTTTCTGATAAGTTTCGCACTTCCTCCGCAACAACCGCAAAGCCACGGCCGGCTGTACCCGCCCTTGCAGCTTCAATTGCAGCATTCAAGGCCAGCAAATCCGTCTGCGATGAAATATCTTCAATTATACCAATTATTTTTTGAATATCCTGAAATTGAATTACCAATTGTTTCATGTCTTTTTGTATGTATGTCGATACGGCTAATATATCCTTGGTACTTAAATTAAGCTGAGTTATTACCTTTTGCGCTTCTATCGTTGCATTCTTGCTCCTGGTCGTTGCATAAATTACTTCATTGAAATTTTGCTCTGTTGTACCTAATTTCGCTATCAGGTCGTCAATTACTTTTGAAGCAGCATCCGAGTCCTTCGTTTGCTCTATGGCTCCAATACTGATAGAGCTTATTGCCTCCATAACTTCTTTTGATGCCAAAGCCGATTTCTTGGATATATCATTAAATGTTTTGGTATCTTTCATAACTTCAGTAATTAAACTTCGTGTCTCAATAATTAGTTCTTTCATATTAGCAGTCATTTTATTAAAGCTCTGGCTTAATTGTCCAAGCTCATGTGCCCCTATATAATCACTTTGTACGGTAAGATCCCCTTTTTCAACCTGTTTGATTTTTTTTCTGATATAATCGATTGGCTTCGTAATAGTAATCGCTAAACTGACTCCTATGAATAAGGCAACCGCAATAAAGAAGGAAGTAATGACAATAGCAAACAATCTTATTTTGTTTATGCCTGAAAAAATTTCCGAAGTCGGCAGTTCTATAATATATCTCCAGCCATTGGTACAATCAGCATAAATGATCATAGCTTCCTGATTAACATTCCGATTTGTTACAAATGAACCCACTGCCCCCTGATTTTGGCTCCCCCTACCCTCTTTTTCTTTATCTATATCATTAAGCAATTCCTCATAATAGGGCAGGATTTTTCCATCTATCTCCGTATCACTGCTGACGATAACGTTCCCTTTTTCATCTGCAACCGACACTCTGGCGCCGTCTACCATACTGCTTTTGCTTATTTCCTCCAGTAACAGCTCCTGCTTAATCTGCATCAGAAGAATTGCAACTGTCTTCGCTGATGAGGTGCTTTTAATAGCCCTCATATAAAAAATATCATTGGTATCAAATAGGTCAAATGCCCAGACGGGAGCTTGTGTATTGGCATTAACCAATGCGTATTCCTGACTATTAAAAAAATCCTCTCTGAATCCATCGCTTTTGTATAATTCTTTTTGATCGGGATCAATTACTTCATCCTCTTGAACTAAAACTATTGAGGTAATATTGGAATTTGAAAATCTTAATGAGTTGATTGTTTCAAATATATTATCTTTTCTATCCTTACTGAACTCATAAAGATTTGCATAGTCCTCCAGGTTTTTCGTAATGAGGGCGTTAATTTTCTGATCTGCAGTGATGAAAAGAGAAGCCTGTTCAATATCATCCATCTTCAGGTTAAATGAATTCACGGCTTGATCCGCCAAAGCCTTATTTGCCTCTTCAACCTCATTTAATATAGCGTCTTTGCTCTGCATATACACAAACAATGTAATTATGATAACCGGTATAATACTGATAGTAATGTGAGAAATAATAAGCTTGGTCTTTATAGAGATCTTTTCTGCTTTCCTTTTGTTTTTCTTTGCCGGCGGTTTTCTGTTTTTTCGTAAATCAGCCCATTTTCTTTTCAAGCCGTATTTCATTTCATTATTCCTCCATCCTTGGTTTGGGGTTATCGAAGCCAATTATTTATAACTTCCTCCAATTTGGGAATTGACGGCTCAGCACCATTTTTAGATACAGCTATTGCAGCTGCACGTGAAGCCAGGTCAAGCGCCTTTTCCGGTTTATACCCTTTTGCAACAGAGGCAATAAAATAACCTGTGAAGGTATCTCCGGCGGCTGTCGTATCAACTGATTTTACATCAAATGCACCTTGTTCAAGTACTTCGCCGTCACTGCCTTTATAAATCACACCCTTTTTTCCCTTGGTGATCACGATATTTGCCTTGGGATAAGCTTGACTTAATAAATCAATTATATTGCCATTATCTTTACGATCACATAATTCATATGCTTCCATCTCATTTAATATAAAATAATCCACATATTGCAGCGGCAGCTTAAATATATTGTCACTCATCGGAGACGGATTAAGAAAAATAATTAATCCCCGTTTTTTTGCCGCTGTGATGATATAATCCAGCAGGTTCACCTCATTCTGTAAAATGATATAATCACCTTCATGAAAGCTGCCAAGAACTTCATCGGTGAACTCCTCGTTTAATTGCCGGTTCGCACCCCCATAGAGTAAAATACAATTTTCACCCTGATTATCAACCTGAATGATTGCATGTCCGGAGCTATAGTCTGCTTCCTTAATTAATTCAACCTTCACACCATTGTTATCCAACAGACCTTTTAAGAATTTTCCGTCCTCTTTTCCAATCATACCCGCGTGATACAGCTCCGAAAAACCTGCCCTTGCTAATGCAATTGACTGATTAAGTCCTTTTCCTCCCGGAAAAATATCAAGCTGCTCTGACGACAGGGTTTCACCGGGTCTTACAAAATGCTTCACCTTATAAACATAATCAATATTCAACGAACCGAAATTTAGTATTTTCATGCTTCACCCCATTTCTGCGCTGCTCAAGGTCTCGCTGTTTTTTCTATTTAAGCTGCACCGCAGCACTGTCCTGCATAATTTCTGTCTCTAAAAAGTATAAAAAAAAGGAAATCGCCAATAAGTCAGCACATCCGCCCGGGCTGATATTCTCTTTTATAAAGTCGTCATCTAAGACTTTTGCTGCATTTATAATTTCCTGCGGGGTAATATTTGAAGCAAGTATCCTCTGCAGCTCATTTTTTACCGATGCCTGTTTCACCATATCAGACCGGGTTATCAGGTTCGTGTCATTCGTATCAGCCATTAAATTAATTAATGTCACAACCCCGGCATCATTCATAGAAAGACCCTCGGCAATACATCTCTTTAAAACCGGCAGGCCATACAGTAAAACTGAACTGTATCCTGATGCCGCTTCTCCCCTGATACCTGTAACCCCATATTCCAAAAATGCTCTTTTTCCCTTTGTCATACGGTTCTCCGGAGCCCTGTCCCATAATTCATCAAGCAGATTTTGCGTCATCTGCATTTCGTATTCCACAACCTCCTTCAAGCTGTATGATTGATTTTTCCCATATAAATGGCCTATGGCACTGCAAAGAAGCCCTATGGAAAATATCAAACCACTTTGTGTATTCACTCCGCCGGTCACTTTGTACATAGCGGATTCCGCTTTTTGCCCGGTATATCGGATTTCCTTAAGCAGGCTTACAGGACTGCCGACATGATTGATTCCTATTTCTGTTAATTCAGAAAAAAAAGGCAGGAGTACTGAGGATGAACTGATAAAGGTAAAATAATCCATATCACTGTGGGCACCATTATTATTTCGATCCACCAATCCCGGTTTAGGAGTTACCGCAGCTTCAAACAGCAGAGCTCTTAATGCGATATCAGACACTGTATTAATAAATTTAGTTCTAAAATAGGAGTCGCTTATTACTTGAATTTTATTTAAAACTTCGTCCACAGAATGGCATCTGCTGCGGGCACAAACCTTTGCAGCATGATCACAAATGAAACAAGTCCTGCTTTTTTCCCCCAGCTGCTCCCTGGTTATTTTCTCGCCGCTCTGATCAATCACATCAATGTCAAATATTCTGCCTAAAGCCTCTTTTTCTTCTATCACCAGCATAAGCCTTTTTACATCGTTGGAATCTCTGTCTACCGCAAAAAACGCCTCTTCACCTGTTATCTTATAAAATGTCTCGCATAAATCAATTCCGCAACCGTTTCTTTCCAAATGCTGCCTGATCAAGCTGATTCCTTCTTTGAAAACCTTATCAGTCATAGGGGAAGCCTTTACCGGACCGGCAATATTTAATGTGAAGCATATGAGTGTATTTTTACAGCGCTTCAATAACTCTACCTGGTGCTTTGCCCTGTTTTCCCTTGATTCTAATATTTCGCTTAATGAAACTTCATTCATCGTCCTTCTCCCGGTTTAATACCTCTAAAGTTGCAGCAGGAACCAGCTTTTTCACCATACCCATCTCACCCGCTTCAAAGAGCCTCCGTACTTTGGATGCCGATATTGGTTCGTTGTTCAGCTCAATTCTTGGAAGCTCAACCACTTGTATTCCATATTGGGGCAATAAGGCTTTCATGGCATTATTGTACTCGTTTGTAACATAACTATATGGCTCCTCACCCACAAACCGTTTCGTTATATTCATAGGCTTTGCGAACTGTTCGGCAAAAATCTTTATGTCAAGTGAACAGTTAATATCCTTGATCCGTTCTTTTTCCCTGATAAAATAGGTCGGAAAGGTCATCATTGAAACCAGATATTTATCCGTTTTATGTACGACAACATTTTTCAAATGCTCTGTTGCTTTCTTCGCAATCCCATAACGCACTTCAGAGGAAAATAGACTTTTGTCTTCACTTAGTATAAATAAATGAACAAGATCACAGCTTTTGGCGGCTGTCTCGATCAAATATAAATGTCCGTTAGTGAACGGATTACAATTTGCAACAATACTGCCAATTACACCTTCCTTCACAGGGCATTCCAGCTTATCAACAAAATTTTTTATTCCATCCCTTCTATTCTCCATCCATAAAACATCCTTCGTCCTGACGATTCTGTAGAAGCCCAGATCGCCGAACATAGCTTCATTTTCCGGCTTTGAAAAGAGGAAAAGATGCCGGCTGCCTCTGTCAAATGCTTTTTTGGTCAGCTCGGTAATAATAATGGAAGCCAAGCCCTCTCCCTTTAATTCTGGTGCCACACAAACACACTCAAGAATATATTCCTTTAATGATCCTGTAGCAATAAGTGTCCCGTCTTCCTCCCGCAGATTTACTGTTAATTGGCTGCTGTCATCCCACTCCAAACCGCTTTTTTGCAGAAAATCACATATCTCAGCAAGGAAATCCTCCGTATAATCATAGACATACTCTATTCTCATTTTATACCCCATGTCCGCTTTGGCATAATGCTTCTTAACTTACGATTGCTTTATCTGTTGAATTAAGTCAATAATCGTATTATCCCTGTAGGCAACCACGCCTACGACATTCTCCTCATAAGCATTGGCTTTTGGTATTCCAACTATTTTTTCCGCCCTATCCCTTAATTCTTCAATCGAACAGACTCTGATTCCCTTTTGTTTAAGGTTCTCCTTGATATCCATCCTTCGGGCATTAACGGCGATTCCCTGATCTGTAACCAATACATCCACGGTATTACCGGGTGTTACTACAGTGTTAACCCTTTCCACAACTGTCGGGATTCTTCCGCGGATAAGCGGGGCCACGATAATTGTCATGCTGGCACCTGCAGCCGTATCAGGATGTCCCCCGATTGCTCCCCGTATCATACCATCGGAGCCGGTAAGCACATTTACATTATAATTAATATCAATTTCCAGTGCCGACAATACAACGATATCCAATTGATTAACAGCTGTGCCCAAATTCGAGGGGCTTGCATAGTAGGATGCGGAAATCTGCTGATGGAAACGATTATTTTTGAGAGATTGCGCCGCCGTTAAATCAAAGGATTGAACATCCAGTATCTTCTTTATCAGGCCCTCTTCATGCATATCTACAATAGACGCCGTAATACCTCCTAATGCAAAGCTGGATCTGATGTTTTTATCAATCATTTTTTTCCTTAAAAACCTGGCAACAGCAAGTGATGCGCCTCCTGAACCCATTTGCATTGAAAACCCTTCCTGAAAATAACCGCTTGCTTCTATAACATCAGCCGCTTGCTGCGCGATCAGGAGGTCTTTCGGATTGGACGTAAACCTGGTTGCTCCGCTCATTATTTCATTTGGATTCCCAATCTCGTCCACCATAACAATATAATCTACATCTGACTCTGGAATACCGAAGGGTATGTTAGGATAAGGAACCAGATTATTTGTAATAAGAACTGTTTTTTTCGCATATTGTGCGTCTACCTTTGCATAGCCCATTGATCCGAAAATGATACTTGTATCGTTATCTCTTGAATAGCCGTTTGCATTACCGTACGGATCGCAGCTGGGGACACCCAGAAACGCAACATCAATTTGCATTTCCCCTGTTTCAATTGCATATGCCCTGCCGCCATGGGAGCGGAAAACAACCGGTTTTTCCATGATCCCGCAGGAAATGGCTTCCGCCAGTTTACCGCGCATTCCGCTGGTCTCTATATGACCTATCACACCGTTTTTTATATACGGAATTAGTGCATCATGGATATCGGTTAATGAACTGGCCGCGATTGTTAAGTTTTCAAAACCCATCTGCGCCAACTTTTCCACAACCTTATTTACGATACAATCACCATTTCTGAAATGGTGATGGAAGGAAATGGTCATGCCATTCTTAAGTCCTGATAATCTTACAGCCTCTTCCAGGCTCGGAACTACCTTGTTCAAATCTTTCTCTCTTTGGGCCAGAGATTTCGTCTCTCTGAAATGACTGTCCGGCTTGTATATCCCATGAAGCGCTGCCAAATTATTAATATAAGGATTATCTATCACATCCGACTCTTCCATTATCTGTTCTCCTCCTTATATATACCGACGGCCTTCGCCAGTTCCAGCACTCTCTGCGCCCGAAGGACAAGGGGCCTGTCAATCATTTTACCGTTCAATGAAATGACTCCTGACCCCTTCTGGTTCGCTTCTTTTATGGCTTCCACTACCGCCAGGGCATTCTTAATTTCTTTGCCGGTAGGCGTAAATATTTCATGAACATGAGATATTTGTCTGGGATTTATAACACTCTTGCCATCAAACCCAAGCTGCTTTATCAATTTAACTTCTTCTCTGAAGCCTTCTTCATTATTTATATCAGAAAACACGGTATCAATAGCATCTATTCCCGCCGCTCTGGCTGCAAGCAAAACCATACTGCGTCCAAACAGCAGCTCAATACCGCCCAGACTTCTATTTGTCCTTAAATCAGCGACATAGTCCTCTGCACCAATTGCGATCCCAATTAATCGTTTGCTGGCTACAGCAATTTCCTTTGCATTAAGTACTCCCTGCGCTGATTCAATTGCTGCCATCAGCTTTGTTGAGCCAATCTCAAGGTTATTTTCCTGCTCTATTCTAATTATTTCACTTTCGCAGCTGATAATATCCTGTGCGGTCTCGGTCTTTGGCAATCGTATCATGGCTTTTCCGGTTCTTACAATAGCTTCCAAATCCTGAAGTCCTGTTGGGGTGGACGGATCATTGATACGTACGATCATCTCTTTATCCCCGTAGTCCAGCGAATTCAGCGCATTATACACAAGATAGCGTGCGGCGTCTTTTTCATTCATCGATACCGAATCTTCCAGGTCAAACATAATACAATCGCTTCCATAAATGTGTGCATCTCTGATCATACCGGGATTATTTCCCGGTACATACAGCATGGTGCGTCTCAGTCTCTTAATCATATAGTCCTCCACTAATTAAACAGTTCTTTCTTAGCTGCTCGCAAGACTGCTGTTTGAACCCTGGCACGCAGTGTACAATTAAGTGCACCTCTGTCTGTTATCGAAATAGTCACATTTCTTACTTCAAGCTCATTTATCGTTTCAAGAACTACCCTTTGTATTTCTTCACCAAATTGTTTTTCTACCACACTGCTTACTTCAAGTACAATACCTTCCTCATCATTCGGCTCAATACGTACCAACGCATCACTGGACTCTAATGTACCTGCAATTGCAGTATTCAATACTTCCATAGCCTGCCTCCCGTACCTCATTTTTAAAAAAGGGGCTACCCAAAGATTGTTTTGAGTTAAGCCCCTTTTTTTATGACAACTGCCTAACTAATCAATTTAGCAAGTCCTCTGGCTACTTCTTTTATATCCATACCTTTTGTAAATTGAAGGCATGTTCCGCTTGGATATCTTGTTTTCTCTGCCCAGGATTCCGGAATTCCGGATATGCCGAATTTTGCTCCCAGGATAGTTCCTACTACTGCACCGATTGTATCTGCATCCCTGCCAAAATTACCTGCTAAAATCACGCCTTCTTTAAAATTACTGTTCAGCAGCTTAAGGCATCCAAATGCCGACGGGATAGCTTCTGCCGTCGTAGCCCAGGTACTTGTAATCAGTGCGTTATGTAAGGGCATCCAGGAGTCAATAATTGAACCATTCGCATTTTCAATAATTTCAAATGCCTGATTCATGGCAAAATAAAGCCAGGAATCCTCAGGTATTACCTTCATGGCCGCATCGATTATTTCCTCAATACTGCCGTCAACCATTGCCACTGCAACCGCAGCTGCAACTGCCTGTGCACCCCAAATCCCATCCCTATAATGGCTGATTGATGCATCAATCTCTGCCATCCTGGCTGCTTTTTCAGGATCACCGGCACATATTATCCCAACCGGTCCAATACGCATTGCTGTACCATCACTCATATGAAACGAATTATATTTACCCGAAAATGGAGGACGAAGACCTTTTTTTAAATTGTTTGCTGCTTCAACTTCACTTGCACCGCCACGCTTGAACTCATCCTGAACCACTACATCTTCCAGCCAGGCTTGGACAACATCCTTCTCTGTGAGGTTCCCCTTACAGTTAATCAGTGTCTTGGCAGTCAGCAATGCAAATTCAGTATCATCAGTACTCCAGGATGCGCCGCTGTTAAAATCCGTTGTTATTCCATAATTAGCTCTGTTTTCCTGTTTTCTTGAAGCATCACCAAACGAATCACCGATTGCCAATCCCGATAATGCTCCGTAAGCTTTCTCAAATGCTAATTCAGGATTTTTTATCAAATCATTTCTTATCATTTTTTCCTCCATAAACTTTAGTTATTACCTATTTACTGAAGAACAGTCGGTATATATTCAGAAAACTGGTCGCCGCCGTCTTTGTTCCACTCGTTTACAAAGCTGTCAAAATCAGTATTTGATCCCAATACATAATTCGTGGAAAACTCATTATACAGCATATTCATACTGTCCCAACTGGGAGCCATATCATCGGGAATAATAATATTGATATCCTGGACATAGTATTTTCCAGCTAAATCGATATAGCTTTGCGCCGCTTGAGAATAGAAGGACTCTGCTAAAGGCGGATTAGGCTCAAAAGCGTTTGTTGTTCCCCAGATTCGGCTCCACCAATTTGCGGCAGCTTCTGTTCTGACAATTTTATCACCTTCGATATTATAATGAACACCTTCAATGCCTAATTTATCAATAATACGTCCTTCCGGACTGGCCATAAACTCAAGGAACGCCCATGCGGCAGCTTTATGTTCTGAATCGACATTAATGGCAAAGCCCCTGCTCTCCTTTGTAGTATCAACAGCAGCGTAACCCTCTGCCACACCCTTTGCCGGAGGTAAAGCGATTAATTCCGCCTCTTCTCCATTGGCGGCAATCATGTTATTATTATAGATTTCCACCGCGGCAGGCTGGTTTGCAGAAAGTATACCCGCTTTTCCTTCATAGAACTTTTGCTCAGCCACATCCCAGGTATTTGTAATGTATTCCGGATCCAGCAAGCCTTCCTTATACAGCTTCGCATAAAACTCAAGCTTGTTCTTTTCGGCTTCCGTTGCCTTACTGAAAATATACTTATCACCTTCTTTGACAATTGTAGTTGTTACTCCAAATGCCTGATTGAAGATCGAATCCAGACGCGCCAATGATCCATCCGCGGTAATGGCATAGTCTACCAGGCCTTTGTCTTTCATTTCCTTAAACAAATTATAGTAATTATCTATTGTAGGATCCTCGACTAATATTTTATAGCTATCCAACTGCTCCGCCCAATCCTTCCGCATCATGGGAACGGCTATTCTAACGGAATCAAGCCACAATAAGTAAGGATAATTCTTAATGCGCTCCTGGCTTGCAGGCTCTATGATCTGATTAACATAGGTAGATGCTTCTATATATGGTGTGAGATCCTCCAATAAGCCTTCCTGAGAAATTGCCAGGTCACCGCCCTGGAAATAAATAATATCAGCATCTATTTCTCCGGTTCTTACTGCTAACGGAAGCGCTGTGGCATAAGAGCCCGACGGCGGCTCCACCACCTGTAAATCAATATATTGTCCGTGTGCGGCCATTTTTTCTTCAACTGCTTCTTCCATTAAGATTACATCCTCCTCATCAGGAAGCACATCCTTAATAACAATCTTTACCGGCTCTGGATTATCAGACGTTCCTATCGGTGCCCAGCCGTCGACTGTTTCCTGCGAGCCATCCGAAGTGCCATCATCTGCTGCTGAAGTTATGTCCCCTGATTGATCAGAATTATCTTTTGTATCATTCCTATTTTGTTTACACCCCGTAAGTGTTGAAACCAACATTGTTACAACAATTAAAAATACAAGATATTTTTTCATAACCTTCCTCCTTAATTTGAAATATTCTATATTTCGCAAACTTATTCTTTTACTCCACCAGCCATAATGTCTTTCGTGTAAAACCTCAATACCAGCGGATAAACGATTAAAATCGGTATCATTACTACAACAATCGTTGCATAGGAAAGTGCCGTATAATCAATCTGAGCAAATTCATTTCGCACCAGAAGATTTTTTGCACCTATTAAAGTTACAGTATCCCCCTCTACAATGAATCTACGCAAAACTACTTGCAGGGGGCTTTTCTTTAATGAAGTGATATAGATTCCTGAACGGAAATATTCATTCCATCTTAGAACTCCATAAAACAAGGTAAACGTTGCTATCGCCGGCTTACACAGCGGAACCGCAATCGAAACGAGCGTTTGAACATGCCCCGCCCCGTCAACCTTGGCAGCTTCATACATTTCAGACGGTACCTCTTCAAAATATCTCATCATAATAATCAAATAATACACATTAACAGCCATAGACAATATAACCGCCCACCGGCTTCCGATCAGCCCCAATCCCTTCACTACAAAATATTCAGGAACAATTCCTGGATCAAACAGCATCATTATGATCAAAAATACCATAATTATTTTTTTACCCGCCAGATTAGGCCGGGTTAACGCATATGCAGCTGATACAGTAAGAAGCATATTAATTATAGTTCCGATCACTGTAATAAAAACAGAACTATATAATGACGGAATGATAACAGGATTGCTTAGGATGATTTTATAATTGATCAGATTAAAGCCTTTCGGAATTATGTTCAGCCCATTCATAGTCGGACTTAAATCCGGATTTGACAATGATCTGGCCAATATATTAAGCAACGGGAAAATAATCGTTAATGTTATTGAGATCAGTATAATTATTATGAGAATTTGTGAAATCTTTAATTTTTTCTTCCTTATCATGCCGACAATACTCCTTTACCATACACCTTTTCCGGTAAACTTCTTTGATAATACATGGGTACACAATACAAGCACTACTCCAACGAATCCCTTAATAAGGCTAACGGCTGAAGCAAGAGAATATTGTCCGTTAATCAAACCAATCCGATAGATATAAGTATCAAATATGTCTATTACGCTATTAATTGCATCGTTTGTAAAATTGAAAACCTGGTCAAACCCGGCGCTCATAAAAAAGCCAAGATTTAATATAAATACTGTTGTCATGGGTATTGCCAATGCAGGGAGTATAATAGATTTGATGATACGAAACCTATTTGCCCCGTCAATTTGTGCAGCCTCAAACAAGCTTGGACTGATACCAATAATTGCCGTATAATAAACAATTGAATCCCAGCCTATACTGCGCCAGCCTTCCGAAAAAAACAGGACCCATCTTATGGAGCCTTTATCGGTCATAAAATTCATGGAAGGAATATTAAAGATACCGGTTATTTGATTAACAATTCCACTGGGGCTGAGAGCATTAATCCAAATACCTGCTATAACAACCCAGGAGAGGAAATGAGGTAAATAGGTAACAATTTGTATATACTTGCGCAGCCTGCTGGAATACAGCTCATTAAGCAAAATTGCAAACAGCACAAAGAATGGAAATAACAAAATAAACTTCATAAAACTAATTATTAAAGTATTTCTTAAAATATCTAATATAGACGGTGTGTCTATAATCATCTTGAAATACTTTAATCCTTGCCATTGCCACGGTCCTTTTGCCTTATAAGAAAAGAATGCCAGGCGTAAATTAATAATTGGAATAACTCGAAAAATGATAAAGTATACCAGGGTAGGTGCGAGCATTAAATACAATACTTTATCCGTCCTGACTTGTTTCATTGTACGCTTAAATTTTTCCCCTAAACTACCTGCTTTCGCTTTAGATGGTTGGCTCACCTCATTTCCTCCTTTAAGAAATCATCAGCATTTACTAAACCGGTTTATCTGCTTGTTCTATCATATCACGCTGTAATTTATATACGCAATAGACTATTTATCCAAAATATAAGGGAGTTATTTGTGTATTATTCACAAACAACTCCCCAATTGTTTCATCCTTCCAATTATCATCCACTTAATCCGATACTTTTTTTGTTGTTTTTCGCAAAACCAGTTTAGGTTCAACCGTCAGATGACGCATCTCCCCCATTGTTCCGTCAATAATTGCCAGCAGCATACGTGTTGCCTCCGTTGCCATATCATAGTGCGGTTTTGATACCGTCGACAGTTGAGGTTCAAATATTCTGGATAGCTCAATATCATCAAAACCTATCACCTCAATATCCTCGGGTACTTTTATGCCCGCCTCGTTCAGCGCTTTGACAGCGCCGATTGCAATCAGATCACTGCCTGTCATAATAGCCGTAAACTTTGTTCCGTTTTCAAGCATTTCTTTCACTATACCGGTTCCGTAGTCTATCGAAAAATCTCCGAATTTTACAAGTTCTTTTTCATACTCAAGGTTTGCTTCCCGCAGCCCCTTGCGGTAGCCTTCGTGTCTTTGAGCTGTACCGGAAACACCGCTGTTACCGTCAATGTAGGCAATGCGAACATTTCCGGTGAGTATTAATTGACGCACTGCCAGCAGAGCACCCTTTACATTGTTTCCACCTATACTGGCTTCCGATAAATAATTATCAAAGATACGTCCTATCGATACCAGCGGTATATTATATTCCTTATACCCGGCAAGAAACTCTTCATTACTAATTCCCGAACAGAGAATGACTCCATCCACTCTTTTATCTACCATTGATAATAAATGTGCACACTCTTTTTTGGGATCATAATCCGAGTTGCATAAGAGCATCGAGTAATCATGAAGTGCCAGAAAATCACTGACCCCACGAACCATTGTAGGATAAAATAAATTTGCTGCATCGGGTATGATAAGTCCTATAATTCCTGACCTTGAAGTAGTTACACTTCTGGCCAAATTATTCGGACGATAATTCAGCTCTTTGATTACTTTCTGTATTCGCTGCTTTGTTTTTTCACCTACACCATCAGATTTATCATTGATCACCCGCGAAACCGTTGCTTTGGAAACACCGCAAATTTGTGCGATATCAGATATACTATACTTAGACACAATGCTCTCCTTTCATTTTGACATGATTATAACGCTAATAATTATTTAAAACAAGATTGTTTTCAAAGTAACCGCTTTTTATTTTATAGTTCCATATGAATATATACACTTTTCACAATAAACCATTCATATTTTTGTTAAATTATTGCATTGAATTGTATCATCGCCTCAAGATATAATAATACAGTAACTAAACCGGTTTCTCTGTGTATTATAAAGGAACAGACTACATTGTGGAGGTATAAAATGATTTGTAACTATTTAGAGAAATTATATTCCGGCTTCTTGGGAATGAATATTGGTATCCGTTTAGGAGCTCCGGTAGAACCTACCATCTGGTCATATGAGCGTATTCAGAGCACCTATGGCGAAATTACCGATTATGTTAAGGAATATAAAAATTTTGCAGCTGATGATGATGTTAACGGTCCCGTATACTTTCTTCGCGCGCTCTATGACGATGCTACAGACCGCACGTTAGAGCCCCGGGATGTTGCCCGCGCCTGGCTTAATTATGCAAGAGAAGGTGTTGGTATGTTTTGGTGGGGCGGCTATGGAAGAAGCACCGAGCACACTGCCTATCTTAACTTAAAGATGGGAATACCTGCTCCCAGGTCCGGATCAATACAGCAAAACGGTAAAATAATTGCAGAACAAATCGGCGGTCAGATATTTATAGATACCTGGGGACTTGTTAATCCCTGCAACCCAACCCGTGCCGCAGATTACGGCGCCGCGGCAGCAAGTGTATCCCATGACGGTGAAGGTGTCAACGGCGCCCGCTTCTTCTGTGCATGCATTGCCAAAGCCTTTGAAACAAGTGATATCTATGAGATCATCCGTACCGGACTTAATGAAATTCCAAAGGATTCTATTTATCGAAAAGTATCGGATGCGGTTGCAGAGTTTCATAAAAATAATCCGGAGGACTGGAGAGCCTGCCATCAAATGCTGGTAAACGACTGGGGTTATGATAAATACGGCGGTGTTTGCCATATTATTCCCAATGCCGGTGTTTGTATTCTTTCCATGCTATACGGCGGCGGTAATTTTTCACGCACCATTGAAATAGCGACAATGTGCGGCTGGGATACTGATTGTAATGCAGGCAATGTAGGTACCGTCCTTGGAGTTGCAAACGGACTGGCCGGAATTCCTGAGCATTACCGAACTCCAATTAATGATGGTTTGGTATTATCCGGTATCTCCGGTTATCTAAATATTCTTGATATTCCCACATACTCAAAGGAAATAGCACTTCTGGGCTACCGCCTTGCCGGAGAAAATCCCCCGGAAGAACTGAAAACAAATCCCCGGGAGCTTTATTTTGATTTTGAACTGCCGGGATCAACTCATAATATCCGCATTTCAGATTCCTTCTTCTGCCGTATTTCACATTCTACGAAGCATGCATATAAGGGCTCCGGTTCTTTAGAAATTCTTCTTGATCGAATGGTGCGCGGTGACCGGTGCAAATTATTCTACAAGCCATTTTATTGCAGAGATATGTTCTCAGATGAACGCTACAGTCCCATTTTCACTCCCACAGCATATTCCGGCCAAAAGGTTTCCATGAAATTATTCCTCGATCAGTGGACAGGTGCCGAAACTCCCGGAATAGCACCTTACGTGCGTACCGCAAGCAATAAAAAG
Source organism: Bacillota bacterium (assembly GCA_023407175.1). The sequence goes on along the minus strand of JAEYMU010000024.1, from coordinate 249,033 downwards.
GAATATCTTCAAGGCTATATAAAGTCAGTTCAAAATCAATGGATTGATGTGGAGTTCGTTATTCCGGATGTCCATGGCGATTTAATTGATGAAGTCGGTATTGTTATCGAGGGGTACACCCACGGGGGTGCAAAAACCTTAGGAATGATTTACATGGATGAATTCCGTATATCAGGAATAAGCAATTATTCCATTGCCATCAGCAAGCAGCTTACCGAATTCGGAAGCATTACTCCTTTTTCAGTCGATCATGGCGCGTGGAGTAAATCCGATAACCGGCTGTCACTCATGTGTTATGAGCCCTCTTTTGCTTATGCAGGCAATTACTATTCAGATGATTATTCCGTATCCACTGAAATAATTCCATATAACGGAACCAGCCATCTCGTGCTGATCCGTGCACAGGGTGCCATGCGCAGCTATGCCGGTGGCTTAAGCGAAAACGGAACCCTCTCCATATATAAAAATGATTTTGGCTGGAAGAAGCTGGTCAATTGTAAATATGAATGGCAGCAGGAAGAGACCTACCGCATTACAATGACTGCCAGAGGTAATAAGATAACACTCATTTTGAACGGAAAAGAAATGTTAAGTATTGAAGATAATGACTATGCTTATGGTATGTTTGGCTGCGGCTCTCTTTCAGTTGGTAGAGTTTCCTTCGGGGATTTCAGTATCGAAGAATTCGAAACCATGAAAAATTGATGTAAATAGCTTAGAAAAAATAATATTATAAGAGCAAAAAAAGCCACTTTCGCAATTTCTTCAATCTCCGAAAGTGGCTTTTTTATTGGGCTTTTCAAATTCATTATAGCAGCTCGTAGGGGAATCGAACCCCTGTTTCCGCCGTGAGAGGGCGGCGTCTTAACCCCTTGACCAACGAGCCGTAAGAACAATATTTATAATATACTATAGTCACAAAAAAAGCAAGTGTTTTTTAATATTTTTTTTGAATTGTTTTACCAATTAAAACATTTCATAAAAACATTATCATCCTAACTAAAGACAATATTCTATTCGATATGTTTATCAAGCAATGCCAACGCCCGCAATGCCTCTTGCCCAAGCAGGTTATCCTTCCCGGCGTAAGCCTTCAGCCCCATCCTGTTTTCCTCAAGAGCAAATCCTGATAGACATAGAATTGCTTTCCACTGAAGCAATTCATTTTCTCTAAATCTTTCCAGGACATCATAGATTATCCTTAGATTTATTTCATTGGACAATTGCCGGTTATAAAATACCATGAACCCAATCGCATCCAGTACCTCGCAGATTTTATCTGTTTCATTCCCTTGCAGAACCTCCAGCAATACAGGAAAAACCGTCTTCGGCATCTTAGCCAGAGTACGGGCAATAATATCCCTTGGCAGTGGATAAGACTTCTTTAAGGAAACCCGGTCGGGTATGTCCTTGTATTGATTGTTTCCTATTCTTCCAAGATAGGGCACCATTTGCCTGGCAGTAGGAACCCCTCCCCTTTGTAAGGCCTCGCAAATGGCAAGCTTCGTATATAGACATTTCTCCACTGAAAGTTGGTTCAGCAAATGCCTGCTCAGTTTCATCTCATTTTCCTGCGTAAGCATCAGATTAACAGCGGCAGAGGTCCGAAGAACGGGATTATGCTCCTGCAGCAGAAGCAGCAGCTCTTCCTGTGATTTATCGGCAAGCAAAGCAATCTCCTCTTCCTCCGCAAAGCCTCGTTTTTGAAGTTCCTCCTTACTGCTTTTCAACGTAAATCCTCCCGTTCGTATCCTTAATTACTCTCTTATTAAAAACCGTCATCGTCAGACGGTGGCTGTTCCTAACAATCATTCCAGTACAACGTAATAGTACTACATGCGTAAATATCGCTTAATATTTATGCAATGCAGTACTAGGCCAGAAAATCCAGCAGCGACATCTGGTTGGACAACGGCAGGTCTCCCAGCAGCCCCATAGATGCCATATTATCAACCACCGTTGAACTGACCTTGCAGCGGATTTTAAAATCATCCCTGGAAAGAAACTTACCCTGCTTCGCAGCCTCCACCACACCGTCCGCGGCCTTATCCCCAAGTCCGTCGATGGTACTTAAAGCCGGCATCAGCTTACCGTCAATGATCTGAAAGGCATGTGCCTTTGCCGTATAGATATCGATCGGAAGGAAAGTGTAGCCTCTTGCATACATCTCCTGAACAATTTTCATATCCTTGAAGGTATCCTGTTCCTTCTTGGACAGGGTATTATATCTGCGCTTATAGTCCGCAAGATGCTGCTCCAGCCGATCCCTGCCCTGGCACATCAGCTCATAGTTGAAGGCGGATGCCCGGATGCTGAAATAGGCTGCATAATAGGCCAGAGGATAGTATACCTTAAAATACGCGATACGGAAGGCCATCATGACATAAGCCGCCGCATGCGCCTTCGGAAACATGTATTTGATCTGTTTGCAGGACCAGATATACCAGTCCGGAACTCCGGCGGCAACCATCGCTTCCTCCATATCGGGGGTCAGCCCCTTGCCCTTTCGCACACTTTCCATGATCTTAAATGCCTTGCCGGGCTCTACTCCGGTTGCGATCAGGTACGTCATAATATCGTCACGGGTACAGATAGCCGTGGTCAGGGTACAGTTGCCGCTCTGGATTAAGGTCTGGGCGTTATTCAACCATACATCCGTACCATGGGACAACCCGGAGATACGCACCAGGTCGGAGAAGGATTTCGGCTGGGTGTCCTTCACCATCTGCATAACGAAATCGGTGCCAAACTCGGGAATTCCAAGACACCCCAGCTCACAGCCATCCAAATCCTTGGGTGAGACGCCAAGTGCAGTGGTATCATGGAACAGGCTTAGTACCTTCTGATCGTCCAACCGGATTTTTTTCGCATCCAGTCCGGTCAAATCCTCCAGCATACGGATCATGGTCGGATCATCATGGCCGAGAATATCAAGCTTTAACAGGTTATGGTCAATGGAGTGGTAATCAAAATGTGTCGTAATGGTCTTGGTGGTCATATCATTAGCCGGATGCTGCACCGGAGTAAAGGAATAGATATTCTCTCCGTGGGGCATAACTACGATACCGCCGGGGTGCTGGCCGGTGGTTCTTCTGACCCCGACAAGTCCCTCCACGATCCGGTCGATCTCGCAGTTACGTCTGTGAATTCCGCGCTCTTCAAAATAATTCTTGACATAGCCGAAGGCGGTCTTGTCCGCCAGCGTACCGATGGTTCCGGCACGGAAGGTATGTCCCTTGCCAAAGAGCACCTCAGTATAATCATGGGCCTTACTCTGATATTCACCGGAGAAATTCAAGTCGATATCCGGTTCCTTGTCGCCATAGAAGCCCAGGAAGGTTTCAAAGGGTATGTCATGACCATCCTTTGTAAGAGGCTGTCCGCACTCCGGACACAGGCGGTCGGGCATGTCACAGCCGGAGCTTCCTCCGTATTTCTTTACCGCCTCCGAATCAAAATCGGAGAAATGACAGTTCGTGCAGTAATAATGCGGGGCCAGGGGATTAACCTCGGTGATTCCTGCCATCGTAGCCACAAAGGAGGAGCCTACGGAACCACGGGAACCTACCAGATATCCATCCTCATTCGATTTCCATACCAACTTCTGTGCGATAATGTACATAACGGCAAAGCCGTTGTTAATAATTGATTTTAATTCATGCTCCAGTCGGTTTTCCACCGGCTTAGGCAAAAGCTCTCCATACATGGAATGTGCCTTGTCATAGCAGATGTTACGAAGATTTTCTTCGGAATTTTCAAGCACCGGAGGGCATTTATCCGGCCGTACCGGAGAAATCTTCTCTATCATGTCAGTAATCTTCCCAGGGTTGGTGATGACTACCTCCTCCGCCTTTGCCCTGCCGAGGTAGGCAAACTCCTCCAGCATTTCCTCTGTCGTTCGAAAATAGAGGGGGGGCTGGTCATCCGCGTCCTTAAACCCTTTGCCGGCAAGGATAATCTTACGGTATACCCCGTCGTCCGGGTCAAGGAAGTGCACGTCGCAGGTTGCTACCACCGGCTTGTTATATTCCTCTCCCAGGGCGACAATTCTTCGATTTATCTCCATCAGGTCCTCTTTTGAGTTGATATCCTTCTCATCGCTGCGGTCACTGCGGATTAAAAATTCATTGTTGCAGATCGGCTGAATCTCAAGATAATCATAAAAATTCACAAGTCTTGCAATCTGTTCATGGGACTGGTTGGCAAGAAGGGCCCGGTAAAGCTCTCCCGCCTCACAGGCAGAGCCGAGGATGATTCCCTCCCGGCATTCCAATAGAAGACTCTTGGGCACCTTCGGCCTCTTATTATAGTATTCCAGATGGGACAGGGAAACCATTTTGTACAGGTTTACTCTTCCTATATCATTGGCTGCCAGAAAAATAGCATGATAAGCGGGAAGCTTGCGGATTGCTTCCACCGAAAGCTTGCCCAACGTATCGATTTCATTCAGCTTTGTTATCTCCCGCTCCTTCAGCTTCACACAGAGCTTACAGTAAATTTCCGCAGTCGCTCCCGCATCATCCACCGCCCGGTGATGGTTCTCCAGAGATACATTCAGAGCCTTTGCCACGATATTCAGCTTATATCTGCTTAAATCAGGCAGCAGAATTCTGGACAGACCCACCGTATCCACTACGGTAAAGTTAGTTTCTATTCCCATGCGCTCGGCATTCTTATTAATAAATCCAACGTCAAAGGAGGCATTATGTGCAACCAGGCTGCAGCCCTCACAAAATTTCAAGAATATGGGGAGAACTTCTTCAATCTTCGGTGCCCCCAGCACCATATCATCATTGATGGAGGTTAACTGTTCAATTTCATAGGGAATCGGTATCTCCGGATTGACAAAGGTGCTATACTTGTCTACAATCTCACCGCCCACCACCTTAACCGCACCGATTTCTATGATTCTGTCCTTATTTTGGCTAAAGCCGGTAGTCTCGATATCAAAAACCACACAGGGATCATCAATGTTCTGCTCCCCGGCATTGACAACGACCTCCTTGATATCATCCACCAGATAAGCCTCCATGCCGTATATGATCTTGAATTCCTTGGCACGCTTTTGTTCATTTTCGTCGGAATAATCCTTGGGATTAAGGGCATGGTTAGCATCAGGGAAGGCCTGAACTACGCCATGGTCAGTAATGGCAATCGCTTTATGGCCCCATTGAAAGGCCCGCTTAATCATCTTCTTGACATCCACAACAGAATCCATGTCACTCATCATGGTATGGGCATGCAGCTCCACCCGCTTGACCGGTGCCTGATCGCTTCTTGCGGTGGTAAAATCACTGACGGTCTTGATACCGACCACTGACCCAATAGTAATATCCCGCTCATAGGTATCCATCTGGGCTATACCCTTCAGCAAAAAGAAGCCCCCGGGTTTAAGTACCTCGGTGATTTCGTCCACCTCTATGGTTTTGGCATAGAGCTTGATCTTGATGGAATCTGTAAAGTCCGTCATGATAAAGGTAATGATGCTTTTTTCATTGCCGATCGTTCTAGTATCCGGCTTCACCAGCTTACCTCGGATAACCACCTCGCCGATTTCCGCGTTAATATCGCAAATAGGCATGGAATTACCGTCAAAATTCCTGCCGTATACCACAGAAGGGTCCGTAGGGAGCTTACGATAACTGCCCTTACCCTTTTCATAGGCACTCCTGCCATTTCCCTGTTTTCCCGGGAAAGTTCCCTGCTTTGCCAGGGAAACGCCCTGTGTTCCCTTGGAAGCGCCCTGTGTTCCCTGGGAAGGTTTCGGACTCTCTACAGCATTATCCTTGTTTTCTGCTGACATGGCGGAGGAAGGGCTCTGCCCCGACTGCTCCTCCCTTTTTACCGCACTCTCTTCATCGTCTTCCTTCCCGGTCTTTAATAGCATAATTCTTCGGTATTCCTGTTCCTGATCCTCCTGTGTTTCCTTAGGCTCTATGTAATCCAGAAGTATTTGCACCGTGTAATCAAAGCGCTCCTGGAACATTGTTTCAAGGTAATCCTTCAGCTTTGTCATCTTATCCTTGACCACACAGCTGTCCGTAACACGAATGGTCATTCTCAAATCCTCTATCTCAATCTGAGCATCACGGAAGATATGGTAGGTAACAACGCTTTGCTCCTTAAGCTCTTCCAAAATACTGTCCTTATAAATCGGATACAGCTTCGCAAGAGTATACTGAGCCGACAGCTCAAACTGGGGCTTTAGCACAGCCTTACTGCCGGTATGTAAAAAGAGCTGCCGGTTCAGCAGTTCTTCCATCCTTCTTATATTCTGTCTGTTGATCAGACGGCTGCTTTTCATGCATACATACATATTCTTTGTCTGCTTTGAGGCCAGGACCTTTAAGACATCCACCTCGGCATAAAGCTTCTGTAATTCCTGATCCGCAGACAATTGGTCAAATGCTTCAAAAAACAGCATATGCATTCTCCTTTACCTGGCATTGGCAGCAAAGCTTTTTACTGCCAATTTAACAATTCTTTCTTCAGCTCAGAAAGCAGCTGATCCTCGGGTACCTTACGAAGAATTTCTCCTTTTTTTATAATAAGTCCTTCTCCCTTACCGCCGGCGACTCCAATATCGGCTTCTCTCGCTTCTCCGGGACCGTTTACGACACAGCCCATAACAGCAACCTTAATATCCAGATCCATTCCATCCACCAGCTCCTCGACCTCGGTTGCAAGCTTTATCAGATCAATCTGGGTTCTTCCGCAGGTCGGACAGGATACCACCTCTACACCGCCCTTGCGGTAACCCAGGGTTTTCAATATTAATTTAGCCGATTTGATCTCCTCCACAGGGTCTCCAGTCAGGGATACCCGGATGGTATCACCAATTCCCTGATATAATATAATTCCAAGCCCCAGAGCTGATTTGATGTTCCCTGCATTGACGGTACCCGCTTCCGTGATACCAACATGCAGCGGATAATCCGTCTGATCCGCAATCAGCTCGTGGGCCTTAATACACATCATTACATCGGAGGATTTGATGCTGATTACCAGCCGGTCATAATCCATATCCTCGATTCTCTTTACCTTCTCCAGGGCACTTTCCACCAGGCCCTCAGCAGTCACCCTGCCGTATTTTGCGATGATATTTTTCTCCAAAGAGCCGCTGTTAACACCGACACGGATTGGAATGCTCCGTTCCTTTGCCACCTGCACTACGGCCTTCAGCCGTTCCTCATCGCCAATATTACCGGGATTAATCCTGATCTTATCCGCTCCATTTTCCATTGCAGCAATCGCAAGCCGGTAATCAAAATGAATATCGGCCACTAACGGAATTGATATATTTTTCTTGATCTCGGACAGGGCAAGAGCCGCTTCCCTGCTTGGTACGGTACAGCGGACGATCTCACAGCCGGCTTCGGTAAGCCTATTAATCTGCTCTACAGTTGCCTTAATATCCTCAGTTCGTGTATTGGTCATGGATTGAATCAGAATCGGATTTCCTCCTCCGATCACTCTGTCGCCAATCCGAATTACCTTTGTGTTGTCACGATACATAATAAATCTCCATTCTGCCCTTTCGTAACAGTTAACTCATGATATTGCGTATATCATTATAGAATACAAATACCATAAGAAGCATCAGTAAGGCCATGCCCACCATGTGAACCATCGCTTCCTTTTCCTTAGGCACCGGCTTTCTGCGAATTGCTTCGATCAAAAGAAAGACCAGTCTGCCTCCGTCAAGCGCTGGTAACGGCAGGAGGTTCATAACTCCCAGGTTGGCGCTGATTATGATACTGAAATTAATCAGGCTTAGCACCATTGCCCGGATACCATAATCCTTGGACTCGGATACAATATCCCCTACATAGTTCACAATTCCGACCGGTCCTGCGATTTCCTTCGGACTGATCTTGCTGGTGACTAGGTAGAATACGCTCTTCACCGTGTTTACAATATTCATCCTCAGATTCCAGAAGCTGTATTTCACAACCTCCCAGGAAGAAACCTTTTCATAATACTGGTTATAGCTCCAACCGATGTCCAACACGGCCTTCGGCGTTACCTTGACAGTAATCGGATCTCCCTCACCGCCCTTAAGATAAGTAACGGTTATGGGCGTATCCTTTGCCAGCGGATTGCTGTTAAAATAAGCCTCCATATCACTTCCGGTCTTTATTTCTACTCCATTTATACCGACGATTATATCTCCGGCGGTCACTCCCGCCTCGGTAATCGGATATCCTTCAATTACTGAGGTCAGCACTGCCTTTTCACTTTCGCCATTATAATTACAGCCAAGTAAATAAATATCCCCCGGTGTAATCTCTGCAGTTTCCTTCTTGCCATCCCTGATATAGGAGATCTTTACCGGCTCCCGGGTTAAATCATTAAAATAATAGTAATATCTGATTTCACTTGCAAAATGGATCGGCGACCTCCCAATTTTTGTAATCAGGTCGCCTTCCTGAAGTACACCATCCACCGCGCTCCCGCCTTTGGTACCTGTAATATAGGGCTTATCGACTCCCGCATCCCCAAGTAAAATTAATGCAAGGATAAAGGCAAAAATAAAGTTAAAAAAGGCCCCGGCAAAGATTACGGAAAATCTGGCCCAGACACCCTTTTTATGAAAGGCCCCTTCGTCTTCCACGGTCTCATCCTCACCCAGCATCATACAGGAACCGCCGATTGGCAGCAGCTTCAAGGAGTATCTGGTACCTCTGTGTACAAAGCTTGCCAGTCTTGGTCCCATTCCTACCGAAAATTCCGTTACCGTGATGCCATTCAGCTTAGCTAACAAAAAATGTCCCAATTCATGGATTATAACTATGATACCTAATATAAAGATAGCTACAATAATATTCATATCGTGTTCTGATCCTTTCTGTAAATCTGCAAAAACACCTTAATAAGACAAATCATCAGGATATCTTTCATCCTGGTAAAATTTATCCAAGATATTTTGCCGATTCAGTGAGTTCTCTTACAAAATCATATGTCTCTTGCTCGGTATTCAGAATTTCATTCAGCGTCGGGGCCTCAATTCGTTTATGATGACTCATGGCCTCACCGATCAGCTCCGGGATTGCCAGAAAACGAATCTTGCCTTTCAGGAACTGTGCCACTGCCCATTCATTTGCCGCATTATAAACCGTAGGCACACTTCCTCCCAGCCTTCCGGCCTCATATCCCAATTTCAAACCGTAGAAGGTATCCATATCCGGTTCCTCAAAGGTCAACTGCTTTAATTGCATGAAATCAATCTGCTGCGTCCCGGTTAAATGCTTTCTGTCCGGGTAAAACAAAGCATATTGTATGGGCAGTCTCATGTCAGGGACTCCCAGCTGCGCGATAACACTTCCGTCAATATACTCGACCATGGAATGTATCACACTCTGGGGATGAACCACAACCTGAATCTGATCAAAACCTGCCTCAAACAGCCAGGCTGCCTCCATTACCTCCAGACCCTTATTTACCATGCTTGCCGAATCTATGGTTATCTTCTGGCCCATTGCCCAATTCGGATGCTTTAAGGCATCCTTTGGCTGTATTTCCTTTAACTGGGTCAGCTTTTTGCCGCGAAAGGGTCCACCGGAAGCCGTCAGAATAATTTTCTGAACCTGTTTTTTATTCTCTCCATTTAACGACTGAAAAATAGCAGAATGTTCACTATCTACCGGAAGAAGTGCAACTTTTTTTTCTTTTATTAAAGGCATAATAATATGTCCGGCGGTGACCAGCGTTTCCTTATTGGCAAGTGCAATATCTTTCCCTGCCTTGATTGCCTCAATTGTCGGGCGGATGCCAATCATACCGACCATAGCTGTTACTACGGTTTCGGTGCACTGCTGTGTCGCACATTCAATTAATCCTTCCATTCCCGCCACAATCTTAACCTGAAGGTCGCACAGCCTGTCCTTAAGCTGGGCTGCACTTTCCTCTCTGTATACGCAGATTACATCAGGTAAAAATTCCCTGGCCTGTTTTTCTAAGAGCTCTATATTGCTGCCTGCTGCCAATGCCGTTATTTTTAACAGTTCCTTATGTTCCCTTACGATATCCAGAGTCTGTGTTCCTATGGAACCTGTCGACCCAAGTACTGCAATCTTTTTCATCCTGACAACCCATGCCTTCCCTTTGAATTAGTTTATGCCGCTATGCTTTGGATGGGGCCTTTTAGTGCTTTAATACACTGATTGTTGCAAGATAATAAACAATCGGTGCCGTGAAAATAATACTGTCAAAACGGTCCAGAATTCCCCCATGGCCCGGAATCAACCTGCCATAATCCTTAATATCATGATTTCTCTTAATTGCCGAAGCCGCAAGATCACCAATTTGGGATATCACGCTGGAGGCGGCACCAATCAGTGCAAATGCCAGCTGGGGATTATCTATACCATGAATCCATTTTCTTAATACAGTTGCAAATAAGAAGCCTAATAATGCCGCTCCCACAATTCCGCCAATACAGCCCTCCACTGATTTCTTCGGGCTTAGCTTCGGAGCCACCTTATGCTTGCCAATCAGCATACCGATACAATAAGCAAAGGTATCCGAGCCCCAGGCACCGATGAAAATAAGCCAGACCAGAATTGCCCCATCCGGCAGGCAGCGTACCTGATATATGTAGGATAGCATAACTGCGACATAAAACAGCCCCAGAAAAGAGACTGCAATCTGCTCTGTCTTAAATTTGGGAAAGCCGAATACATAAGCAAACATCAAGAGCATCAAAAATATAATGAAGGTCATCAGCTCATACCGCCCTGTTTTATAATACACTTGCAGATAATACACGGCACAGGCCAGATACCCCAGTACTCCCGGGAAAGCTTTGTTGACACCGACCACTCTGTACAGCTCCATCATACCGATTAATGAAACGATAAAAAGGGCAGCAAATAATAAATTGCCCCCTGTAACCACAACAGTTATCATGATTATCATTAGAATAACACTGCTGAGTAGCCTCGTGCGAAACATACAAAAATCCCCATTTCTTTGTATCGTATATTTTTGACAGAATTTATGCTTGATTTAATGATATAAAATGTATCCAAAGTCTGATTTATGCTTGATTCCATCTTATTTTATGAAATAGCTCCGAATTTCCTGCTTCTGCTGCTATAATATTCGACCGCCTTTTTTAATTCCTTCTTATTAAAATCAGGCCAAAGCACATCCGTAAAATAAAATTCCGTATAGGCCGACTGCCAAAGAAGGAAATTGGACAGACGCTGCTCACCGCTGGTACGGATCAGCAGGTCCGGATCAGGGATATCATTCGTATCCAAATATTTGTCAAAGACCTCTTCATCTATATGATCAATTTCTGTATTATTCTCCTTCACATCCAGCGCCAGCCGTCTTACCGCACGCAGGATTTCATCTCTTCCACCATAATTAATCGCAACCTGGAATTTGAGTCCCGTATTATTCCGGGAGGCCTCCTCCAGCGCTTCGATACTGCTTCTTAATTCCTCATCCAGCTTTAACTTGTCGCCAATCACTCGGACACACATATTATTCTTTGTACTTGTTTTAATACTTGTATCAAGGTATGACTTAAGAAGCTTCATTAATGCATCCACTTCCTCTTTCGGACGTCTCCAGTTTTCTGTAGAAAAGGCATACACCGTAAGATACTGGATACCCATTTTGTAGGCTTCCTCACAAATTTTCTCCACATTCTTGCTGCCCTGGGTATGCCCGTAATTTCTGGGCATCATTCTTTTCTTTGCCCATCGTCCGTTGCCATCCAGTATAATCGCCACATGCTTCGGTACGATTAATTCATTCTCCTGCATTTGTGTCTCCTGTTCTGCCTCACAAAACCGGCATATTTCAAGAATAAGGGTGTCTCAAAAGGAGATATTCTCATAACCTTTGATACACCCCTGCTATTTTTTTCTTATTGTTAATTATACCGTGAGAATTTCCTTCGTCTTATCTTCCATAACCTTATCGATTTCAGTGATAAAACGGTCAGTTATCTTCTGCACCTCATCCTCTAAATGCTTAAACTCATCCTCGGATATTTCACTTGCCTTGTTTTGTTTTTTAAACAGCTCATTTGCATCCCGCCTGATGTTTCTTACTGCCACCTTGGCATTTTCCGATTTCTTCTTAACATCCTTTACCAATTCTTTTCTGCGTTCCTCTGTAAGCTCCGGGAATACCAGACGGATTACCTTACCGTCATTACTCGGAGTCAGTCCCAGATCGGAATTAATGATTGCCTTCTCAATTTCCTTGATTAATTTACTCTCCCAAGGCTGAATTTGTATAATTCTTGCTTCAGGTACGGATATATTGGCTACCGTTTGCAGAGCAGACGGCTGTCCATAATAATCCACCCTAAGCTTATCTAAAAGATGGGGGTTGGCCCTGCCTGCACGTATTGTGGTATATTCATCTCTTAAAGTAGCAACTGTCTTTTCCATCTTACTACTGAATTGCTCTAGCTTTGTATCCATATTCATTCCTCCAACTATCACACTATTTAAACCACGGTCATCTTTGTACCGTTAGATCTGCCCTGTGCCGCTTTCACGATACTGTTTTCTTCCGACAAGCCAAACAAGAGCATGGGCATTTTATTTTCAACACATAAAACTGCCGCAGTCAAGTCGATAACACCAAGCTTTCTGTCAAGAACCTCCTGGATTGATATTTCATCAAACCGCTTCGCATCCGGATTCTTTTTCGGATCACTGTCATAAACCGCATCAATGTTTCTGGCTGTCAGTATAATATTGCAGTCTAACTCAACTGCCCGCAGCACCGTAGCTGTATCGGTAGAGAAATAAGGGTGTCCCGTTCCTCCTGCCAAAAACGCCACTCCGCCCTGCTTCATGCATTTTATGACCTCATCCTTGGCAAAGAGCTTCGTGAAGCTTCCGCAGGCAAAGGGTGTGAAAACCTCGGTTGGTATTCCCACGTAACGAAATATCTCCGAAACATAGATACAATTCATCACGGTAGCCAGCATGCCTATCTGATCCGCCTTGGTACGGTCTATCGTTTCGCTGGTTCTTCCTCTCCAGAAGTTACCTCCGCCAATCACAATACTGACCTGAATTCCTTCTTCCACCAATTCCTTGACCTGCTTCGCCACTCCAATGCAGGTAGCCTCATCAAAACCGCTTTTTTTCTCTCCTGCCAAAGCTTCTCCGCTTAATTTTAACAAAACTCTCTCATATGATTTCATACCAGTAATAGCCTCCATGAGTAAATCGTATGGTTATAGGAACCATCTTTCTTGCATTCTATAATAATTTACCATAAAAACTTATGTATTACCAGCCTAAATTATAATTAATAGAGCGTTACAGTTATTCAAAAATATTGTCTACATCCACGGAAGAATAGCTTAAGGAACAGAAGCCTTCAATCACTGCTCCATTATTAATCTGAACGGATTTTGCCTTGATATTTCCCTTGATAATCGCGGTGGAGTCCACTACAATCGGTCCGTTAATGTCGATTTCCCCCTTTACAGCACCGGCAATCACACCTGAGGTTGCTATGATATCACCGATAATTACAGTACCAAGGCCAACCTTTACACTGCCTTCGCTGGTAATACTGCCCTCCAGACGTTCTGTATTAACATATACCTCTGCGGCTGAAGAATTTCCGACAATTTTACCGGTAATTGACAATTTACCCAGACACTCGATATCACCTGTAAGGGTTCCCATCATATCCAAAGAACCGTCAGAGGAAATATTTCCGGTAATCGTCGTTCCCTTTGAAATTACCGTCACTTCATCATCTGCGATTGCTGTTGCCCTTAGCTTGGGAGCCGGTTTTTCCTCTTCTTCCTTCGCTGTTTCTTCCTCTGAATTCATCGCTTCCAATAACTCCAAATCAATATTATCATCCATCGTATTTTCCTCTTCTTCCTTAATTTCTGCTGTATTTTCTCCCACTATCCTTTGCTCTGTCGTTTCTTCCTCAAATGCTGACGCTTCCTCTTCATAAGCTGCCTGTTCTTCGTCATCTTTTTGCGCGAATTCCTCAAGCCATTCCTTCATTTTCTCATTGTCCGCAGAAATGTCCGGTGCCGTTTCTGACGTATCCAGAGTATTAACGATCTCCTCCTGCGTCTCACCGGCTTCCTTCACCGATTCATCCTCTGGCAGCAGCTCGTTCACCGCCTGTGATAAATCCTCTTTTAATTCCTTAAAAAAACCCATTGACTTATACCTCCTATGTATTGGTTATTTCACCCCATCAGCCTTTATCATTTGAATCGGCTCAACATTTTCATCCAATGGTAATAGTTCCGCTCCGCCTGCTATCAGTGCTTCCAAAAGCTTAGGCAGGGAATCCACGGTTAACTTCTTTGACGCGGCATCATGCATCAGTACGATGGCCCTCTTCTTACCTGCAACACCCTGTAAGACATTATTTACCAACTGCTTTTTGGTATATTTCTTACCAGTGGCATCTCCGTTTACAACATTCCAATCGAAATAGACAATGGATTTTTCATTCAAATACTTGATGAACATCTCCATACCATTTTCATTTACCAAATTGTCACTGCCCCCCGGAAAGCGGTAAATCGTAGGCTTGTATCCAGTAGTATCATATAACAATTCCCATAGTTTTGTAAAGTCCTTATCAAAATCTTCTACTGATTTGTATATGGTGCTATATTTGTGGGAATAGGAATGCATCCCAAGTGTATGCCCCTCATCCACGATTCTTTTATATATCTCCTTTGATTTCTTATCGGTCTTGCCGACCACAAAAAAGGTGGCCTTCACCTGGTACTTGGCAAGGATATCCAATATATCATCTGTATATATGCTCGGTCCGTCATCAAAGGTCAGATATACCTTTTCCCCTTTATAAATTCCGGCTTTATTTTCTGCTTCGGCTCCCTGCTGTGCTGCCGCCGCTTTATCCGCATCTGTCTGTACCGTAACCGTTTGTGCAGCATCTGTATCTGTCTGTACAGCATTGGTCGGCATGATCTCTGTAGTCGTTTTATCCTTATTATCATCCGCTCCAGCCAAATGATCGGCATTTTTATCCGATGCATCATTATTTCCGGCATCATCCCCTAATATTCCATCCGTTGGAATATTATTCTCCAAACCACCGGCGCTCTTCCCATTCCCTACGGAAGGTGTAATGGAGGGTAATATAATTGTATCCGTATTATCCTTTACAGCCGCATATGCATATAAACCATCCTTCTGTGATTGGGATTGTGTGTTTATTCCATACAGCTGGGACAGTTCGTTCACCTGTTTTTGAAGCCGGTTGACCTGTAACCCCAGTACAATACAGCAAATTGTAGGCAGTAATATAAAAAGCAAGACACATATAATAATCAGTTTTTTCATTCGGTTAATTCTTTTTCTTCTGTTTTCATTCCATTCCTCTGTTCCTTTATTGCTATCGCTATGCAAGTCATCACCCCTGAGCTTAATATCTTGTATTATTTTATCACATTTTGAAATAAATTAACATACATTTTAAATGAAATGGTCATAATTATCCACACTCACGAAAGGCTTGATTTTACCGCAGAAAAACCGGTTTGTCATTTACCAGTTCGTCCAACTTACAGTCAGAAAAAAGCTGCTGGCGTAAACGTCAACAGTCTGTTTTTGATTGTTTCATTATTTCTGCAAATTGATTTCCACACCTTGATAATTCACCCATTACAGCAATTACTTACAAGGTCCGCGTGATGTAAAATCGTCTTCAATGAAAAGTTATTCTTGTGCAATATAAAAATCCAGCAAATCATAGATCCAATCCTTTAATTCAGAAAATTTATATCCAAGGTTAACTGCCTTATCTGTATTAATGCTATATTCTCGCTCACCATTATAAGGAGCCAACTCTCCATCAGAAGAAAAAATTGCCTTTTTGCCAATTTTTCTTTCCACATAATCTAATATTTCTCTGATAGAAATTGTTCCATTCGATGCCCCATTAATAGCGCCTGTAAAATCACTTTCTGAAAGAAATGCCATGAATTCCCCTGCTTCATCAGAACGAATAAAGCTCATTTGACAATCAATATTATCAATACACATTGGGCGCCCATTGCATACATGACTAACATAGAATTTCAACCTTTGGGTATAATCATCAGTGCCTATAACAAACGGATACCTTACTGCAATAATTTTCTTATTACCATAATATTGAGAGAGGGCATACTCTGCCTGTCTTTTAACTTCTTCATAAGGAAAATCTTCTCTTGAACACCATACTACTTCTTTTCCCATTGTGTCAAAATCCTCTTCCTTTGTATTCCAATGTTTTGGTGCATATATTGCCGTACTAGACATGTATATGTATTTACCACAAGCAACATTGTCAAGAGCATATTTTATATCATTGGAGCAATATGCTATTTTATCTATTACTACATCAAAATACTTGCCAAGCAAAGCATTTTTCATGCTTTCCTCATCAGTTCTATTGATAATACATCTCGATATTTTATCTCCAAATTCATCTTGTGTTTTACCTCTTGTTGCAATTGTTATATTATGTCCCTTACTTAACAAAGACCTAACTGTATAAATTCCAAAAAATTTTGTCCCCCCAATTATAAGTATGTTCATCGTCTTACCCCCACAAATTCTTCATTTTTGTCTACATGGGAAGTTAATTTTACTTCCGGTTATGCTTACCCAGGTCACTTTCTTATCTTAAACATAACGTCTCACTTTTTCCATATAGCTTAAGTACTCTTCCCCAAATTCCTTAACGCACCATCTTTCTTCGGAAAGAATAATCCAATGTGCCGATACCTGAAAAATAATTACTAGCACAAGCAGGATGGACGACTGTGTGAGTAAAACGCAACCTAAGAAATAAATAAGATATGACACATATATGGGGTTGCGGGAAACACGGTAAAGCCCTTTGAAATTTATTCCATTCTTTGCTGGCTTGGCAAAATTTGATGTAGACACGATGCACAATAGGATTCCGAAACCATATATGACTGCACCAGGATAAAACCACAATGAATCAATGTTTATCTTGAGGAAGCACAAATATAGGAATAAAAGTATGGTTGAGATTTGATAAAACCAGAACGCAACCTTTTCTTTTCCGATCAGAGGAGGAAAGAAAGCTGCACGTGTTAACGCTTCTTTATTTAACAACCATAAAAGCCCGTATCTTATCAGTACAAGCGGAATTAACAACAGAAATCCGTTCATTTTATCTCCTTTTTACTTGGGGACCGTGGCGAAGCAAAACCACACTACAAATTAGAATCACAAAATATGCCTATAGTTCACATGGTATTCTACTATATATCTCAACCATCTTCATCGTACTGACCAATTCGCGTTTTAATAACTCGCGTTCATTACGCTTCAATGACATATTCGCCTCATTAAGAAATGCTTTGTCAATGTATTTTTTACGCAAATATTCTTTGGGAAATAGGTAGGTTCCCTTTTCAGTTTTGAATTGTTCAAAATGATTTAGGCAGTCGTGAAACCACTTAGTTTTGTGCGCTATTTTGAAATGGGACATAAAGTCTAGGTAATCAAACAATGGGTACGGACAAGATTGAATGAGGCGATTTTCGATCTCATACAAAGGCAATGTCGGACTCCAACCGCACGAATGATATATCCGCCGAGCTTCAAACCATATCAACCCGTATCCTTCACGTATTTTTTGAAATTCTGGGTTGAGTACATACGCAACAATGTCATTGATTTTTTTCGTTTTCTCAGGGTCGGTACACAAATTCGTATAATATGCTAACGACCAAATATCATAAATCGTCGGCAGGGGCTTGTCGGCAGACAAATTGAATGGATTTAATTCGTTTTTCAAAATACCAATATCATCCCACATTTGAGGTTTTTTAGGCAGTTTGCTTTCATCCTGATAAATATCAAATAGGTTTTCCTTTGCAACCTTGTGGATAGCGTTTAACCTGTTTTCTAATGATTCTACTACCTCCGGAAACAAGCATCCCGATATAAAGAAAAATCTATGAAGCATTAACGAAAAATTATAACAATGAGCAGATTCATTTGCAAACGCATATAGATACTTGAATAGGTTTACGACAGGCGCCATCTTCTCATCAAATATCGGGATACCCGCTTTAAACCCCATTTCCATAATTAAAGGAAAAAAATTTTCTATACAGGTATCTTTGTAATAATGTATCAGATGTTCTAACGTCTTTTTATCCCTGTCCGACGTCTGAAATCCGTCTAGATTATTCAAAATGGTATGAACTTCGTCGATGGCTAGCAACGCGGAAACAGAATTGACAACATCATTTCCTAAATTGTTTGAATTATGCAAGGTAGACATACGTAGCCTTATAGCTGGTCCCCCCTGTTCTAACAGCCAATTTTCCAATACATTTAGCATATGGTAGCCTCCTCAAAATACAAATAATTTACATTTAAGATGTTCAAATAAATTTGGATATATTTTTGTTCTATTTAAAATAGTTTCTTCGCAATCGCCACCGAGAACGAATTATTTTCTAATCACTCCTCATATTACAAATAAACAAACTGTGAAATCCAAACTGCCTTAAAAGCCAAGTTCAGATTAATGATGAACCAAGTCTTTCGACTTATTTCTACGCATATTTCTGACTAATTTACTAATAGGAAAAGGGGTTCCATGCGCAGGAAATATCCGCTTTGCGCCAGCCGCAATCATCTTTTCCCAGCTCTCGTAGTATTCATCTATTTTGCAGATAAAAATAACACAATAATGAGTGCCTGCAAATGGGAGCATATGTGCTGCGGCATCGCCTACCAGACAGTCTCCATCCGGAAACAAAACACTGATGGAATCGACCGTATGGCCAGGAGTCTTAAGTATTTTTCCCTCAAGGGGAATCCCGATATCCCGAAGGTTCGGTTCTCCCATGAACAATATATCATTGTCACGGGAATTGTAAGGCTGGAACTTAAGGTTCTTTGATTTATCCACTTTTTTATGAAGCACCAGTGAAACATATGCCTGCTTATGCCGGATTAAAAAAGACACTCGCTTATTGAGAAGTCCTCCGCCGTGCGTCAGATCATTTTCTCCCGTTTGAATAAGCTCATTGCACAGCTCTGACATCACGACACGAATGGTGCTGTTTTCCTTCAGAATGGCATACAGTAAACCACAATGATCATCATGATGATGCGTTAGTAAAAGATAACCGATCTGGGAAATCTCTATGTTCGCTTCTTTCAACCGCTGCTGGAACAGCTCCCAATCCTCTTCATACCCGGTATCTATTAGAAGGTACTTTTCATCTGTCTTAACCAGATAACATGTGGTGACGCTGAGCTTTATAGAAATCAAATCCATTATTCATTCCTCTTCCTTTAGACATTTAGTAAATATAATAGGAACGATTAACCTTTTCTACTCTATGATGATGTACTCGCACTTGTTGCCGCTGCACTGGCAGCAATCGCCGCACACATAGCTACTTCCTGTGCTACAATAAGTGAAATTGTGCTATTCACCGCTGTAGATTGCATTGCATCAGTATTAATATATTCGCGCTGTGTTACAATTCCTGCATACATCAATCTCTGCTTTGTTGTGACTGTGCTAAAGAAACCAAATCCTTTTTGACGGGAGAGCCAGTTGTTGATCTCAACAATCTCCTGTATCATTTTATCTTTTGCTCCATCCGACAAGGCCAGCACACCCAACGTTGGCAGTTCAAAGGAGGTGCCATACTTAAATCCCGCTTCTTTCAGGCCATTAAAAAGTTGCATTGTTCTTCTGCATTTTTCCTCAGCTGTTCCCTGTCCCAATGCTAATACATGACTGAGAGACTGTACAGCATTTGAAGAGAAGAAATTCGGTTTTAATTGCTGATAACAAGACTCTATTTCATAGATTAATTCCTTATCAGACTTCTCGGATAATGCTAATAACGCGCAATTGGCGCTATCCTCTCCTGAGGTTAGGAACGGATGCTCTGCCTTTATCAAGTCATATATTCTTCTCGTTCTAGCCGCTATGGCTTCAAATTGATGCGGCTCCACCATCTGCGCGATTACCATCGCTGTAAGGGGTAAATAAGTTGAAGACCAAAATTCCTTTTTAAGTAATTGGTATACCAACAGTCCATTATTAAGTGTTCGTTCAGGGTTTTCACTAACAGCAAGCATTGATGTAATCGGAGAGCTGGCAGTACTTCTAAAATTGGAGAAAAGTCCGACTTTTTGCTTCAGCAGCTCTTTACATTCCTGCAAAACGGATACATTCACTTCTTTTTCCTTCGAAACATAAATCCCCGCACAAGCCAAGTGAATCAGTCCGCTATCCCATCCAAATACTGTCTTAATTCGATCCCGACTATCCAACAGCAAAGTGCAATTTTTTAACATTTGATCATTCATTGATTACTCTCTCCCTCGACCGTTCCAGGTATTTGCTTCTGTAGATATCACAACATCATATTCTTAAGCTCAACAAAATCATTAACCACATTACCGGTATATTGAACATTTCTGCTATTAAATAAAACCGTATTCATTCCCACCTTGCTGGCAGCTTCTAAATTTCCTTCTCTATCATCTACATAAAAACAATCTTCTGCATTACAACCTAATTGCTCAATTGTAAGCCGAAAAATACGTTCATCTGGTTTTTGAATTTTCAAATCACCGCTGATACTAATCACATCAAAAAGTTTATTGATATCAAATTTTTCACGAAGATATTTACTCCATCTACTCGAATCATTCGATATAATAGCTAACTTATATTGCTTTCTTATGGCAGCAATAAAATCCTGAAAACCATCGTTTAGTTCTATGGTATCTAAATATTCCTTTTCGATTTTCTCCAGATCACCTTGAAATCCAATGGCCTCCCATACCTCTAATGATGTTAATTCACCTACATCAGCTTTAAACCATGGTGTATATATTTCTTGTGGCTTTAAATCAGGAAAAGTTCGTTGAACATATGGAACAAAATCATCTCCTGTCTGTTTTAATATTACTCCATACATGTCCAATACAATTGCTTTCATAGATGCTTCCATGAATTCTTTATATTTAAAAATTCTTTTCCCGTTTTGGCAATCAGAAAGCATTCCTGATGATTATTGATATAACATATAGGTGCATCACTTTCCAAATCAGATTGCTGGCCAACTGTTCCAATAAACCCTCCTTCGCTATCCCTTGCCAGAATATCCACTTGAGGAACGGTGTAAAACGATAAAGTAGGAATATCATCATCAAAAATAAAATGAATATCATAATTATCAGCATATTTTTGATATTCTTCGTTTTTATATTTTGTGCTCATATAGTAAATTGTAGTACCAGTTGGGATAACTTCAGCATCTTTAACGAACACACCTATGTAATTATTTATTTCTGTTTTATCCAGATAAACTTTTCGCATCTATAACCTCCGTCCGTCAAATTGCTGTTTTTTTGTTTGCTGCAGACTCATGCTAGGCTTTACTTCATAAATATAATGAGAAGTTCATTCACTTCCTTTTTAGATTACCAAGTTGTGTACTCAACCTTTTGGCTCTAAATCCAAAATAAGGATTATCTTTATTATGTTCTTTCTTTTTTAAAGCCTCACGTCGGTCACTCCTACCCATTAAATCCTTATCCAAAAATCCCAAACTTCTTTTTCTTATAAAATGGTTCTACATTCTCAACAGCTCCTTTTCCAAAACTGCTTGATAAGGGAACAAAATCAAGATATTTGCCATTCGAGAAAGGAACTCCGGCATTAGCTACGCCACTAAAAACTTCATTTTTATCACCAGAGAAATCAACAACAATAAGATAACTTTGCTCATTATCTTTAACCATTAATCTCAGGTATGCGGCATTAACATTCTTGTTGGTTTTAAGATATTTACAGATCTCATCAATCATCTTTTGAGGATACTCTGCCGGCTCTCCAAGCATAACCTTTGTATCCTTCTCTGCAACCTGTTCTTGTATCACCGTACTTTGAGATGAGCCCTTTGCTACACTCTCAATAACATTATACATATCTTTCGTCAAAGTAATATTTACTCCATAGGGATTAATAGATATGCCATCAGCCTTATCAATAAAATATTTGATATCTTCAAAGGTCACAATATTGCCACTAAACTTTTGCTCTTTATCAAATCTTTTGAATTCATTCCAGTCAGTAAAAAACGGATAGAAGCTTTTATTTTCTGAATTCGTTATTAATGGGAATTGCATAGTGCTCTTTTCCTTTACAACACATTCTCCGTTATCTGCATTTGTTTTTTCCATATTCATTTTACTTGCATCAAAAGGCATAAGATATTTCGCATTATATATTTCCTTAAACATATATGCTTCCATATCACGTGTACCTCTTTTTGTACTCAGCCCCTGAAAGAAATGATTGGCGGCGCAAACTAATGTTGGATTCAATATGGGCCTGTTTATTTCAGGAACATCTGAATAATCAGGTTTATCGACAATATCAAACATGCTTATAACCAAATGAGTCTGACCGTTGTCAATCACAATCATTTCAAAACCGCTTCGATACAAATCACCAAACATTAACATTCTTTGTTCTTCACTGTTTTCGACAGGCTTAACAAATATCTGTTGCTGCATCATATAATCCTGATATTCATCGTAGTATTTTTTTTCAGTGAATATGTAGCATGCTGGCTTACCATTTTCAAAGTCAAGATAGTAATTATTAGTGAACGGCATATATGAAGCCCACAATAATTCTTCCGTTTTAATACGTTCAATTATTTCACTATATACCTGTTTATCCTTAGTTGATTCAAACTTTTTAATGATCTGTTGTATTGTTTCCATAATCTCAATTCCTTTTCCTTATTATATCGAGTCCCATAGACAATAATTCAAATAAACACAATGGGAAGTTGCATTAACTTCACCGTTTGCCCATAATGCGCTTATTGCGTTCTAATGTCACCCCGCAAATACAAGGTAGCTTTACCTGCAATGATTACCCTATCGTTTCGATATCCGCAATAGAGCGTTCCTCCTCTTTTTGAGAGCTGCTTTGCAACCATTTCTTCTTTTTTTAGTCTTTGAGCCCAAAAAGGAATTAGTGTGCAGTGAGATGAGCCTGTAACAGGGTCTTCAGGAATGCCAGCATTCGGGGCAAAAAATCTTGAAACGAAATCTACTTGTTCGCCTTTTGCCGTCACTATAAGTGCAAAACAATCCGATAGCTTTGAAATTAAACTTAGATCAGGTCGCAAATTTTTTACTTGCTGTTCAGAATCAACTAATAAAAGCATATCACGGGATAAGTGCGCCTCTTGTATTGATACGCCAATTGCTTCTTCCATCAGTTGTGTTATTGGAATAGGTGTTGGCATCCTCGCCGGAAAATCCATTTCAAACAAGTCGGCTTTTTTCTCTACCGACAGTTTGCCGCTCATAGTATGAAAATCTATTTTTTCTCTAGAGTTATCAACGAAGTTGGAAATAACAAAAGCACTTGCAAGCGTAGCATGACCGCATAAATCAATTTCTGTTTCCGGTGAGAACCATCGCAAATCATAATAATCATTACGCTTAACAACAAAAGCAGTTTCTGCAAGATTATTTTCTGCAGCTATGTTCTGCATGATTTCATCATCAAGCCACTCATCAAGCAAACAAACACCTGCTTGGTTCCCTTTAAAAAGTTCATTGGTAAAAGCATCTACAATATAGTATTTCAGAACAATACCTCCTTCGTTTATATAAATAACCAGAAGCTCGATCAACTCGATAAATTCAAATTTTCCTATGTGCTAAGCTTGACTTAATAAGTATAATGGGAGGCCCGGAATTCTACCAAAAATCGGAATTTATCTCTAAGTAAACCTAATTATTTTTCGTTGCCTTGTATTATTCTGATAAAGTTGACAACCTTGTCATTCCACTCCTTTAGTGTTAGCCCTCTTTGAGGCAAATAATATACTCTCTTGGCTAACTCCTGCGGAATACAGCTTTCTATTTGTTTCTTATATTGTTCTGGCACGATGCAAGCAAAGAGATAATCCGACAGTATAACTTCATCTTTCACTTTAAGCGGATGATATCCATCAAAAGTATGCCCCTCATGTTTAATAATATCTTCGTATCTAATATAGAAACGAACTCCTGCATCAAAATTCCCCTTTAAAAAATCTTCTTCGTTAGGAAAGTTTTCTGAAAGAACGACGTAGTCACCCACTAAATGAGTACCCCAACCAAACATAACATATTCATAAAAATCCGCCGGGTCCTCCCAGCCAATTTCTCGTCTTTCGAGAGCAAGTTCTTCCCCTGTTTTCCCATAGACTTTTGTTGCAGAGAGTAGTCTATTACTTGATAGTATTTTCTGTGCAGCTATAGCATTTGTTGCATGGTAAACAAGCTCTTCTATCGCCTCTGTAATTGGAGGAATATATTCTGTACCATCAAGTTTATTGGCTGCGTTGTTAACTAAGGATAAAATATCATTATCCCCGCAAATAACTTCGGGTTTCTGTCCGAGAGCTTTTTCATAACTAATGAATGCTAATATATTATTCCATTCCCATTCTTGAATATTGGGGTAATCTGACAACACAAAATGATGTATTCCATTTTGTAGTTTCGTTACACCTTTATTCGAAATTTCAAGTATCATAATCATTCCCCTCACTCGACAAGTACAATTTCAGAAAACATCTATCTACTTCTAATGCATTACCATTTCAGAATTCATACCATGCCTCGTACTCATTTTCTTTTATTATACATGTTTCATCAAAATATTTCCATTAATATTTATAAGAAGGTTACGGTTTATAGTTCATCATATCTACCTACCTTAACCGCCGGAAAGCACTACATTTCCAGCGGTTAAATACTTTATTAAATTATATAATTAGTTA
Organism: Bacillota bacterium; assembly: GCA_023407175.1. The sequence goes on along the minus strand of JAEYMU010000024.1, from coordinate 224,180 downwards.
CCCATCTGATGATTGCGTTGATGCTTCGATATTTTTTGATAATATTGTTCATTTTTTACCATAATTCTGTTATAATATATACTATTAATTATTATTTTAATAAAGTGGGAGGTCTTTTATGAAATCAATCAAAAAAATTGTCACACTGCTTCTTTCTTTCGTATTATTATGCGGAATGGTTGTATCAACCACAGCGATGACAACACCAGTACAAGCAGCCACAACAGTAAAACTAAACAAAACAAAGGCTACTGTATATGTAGGAAATACCGTTGAATTAAAGTTAAATGGTGTTTCTTCAGGAAAAGTAACATGGGCATCAAGTGATACCAAAATAGCTACTGTAAGTTCCAAAGGATTAGTTACCGCTAAGAAAAAAGGAACCGTCACAATTACTGCTACCTATAAAGAAAAAGCATATAATTGTACAGTTAAAATTAAAAGTGCTTCTATCTCGGAAAAATCTTTAACAATACAAGTCGGACGCGGATATACGCTTGATGTAAATAATACAGAGGGCAAGGTAACCTGGAAATCAAGTGATACCAAAATAGCTAAAGTAAATGAAAACGGTTTTATTAGTCCGCTAAAAGAAGGAAATGTAACTGTTTCAGCAAAAGTCGGTTCTGAAACTTATACTTGCAAATTGAAGATAGTCTCCCCCTTAAACGTTACCGATTTTAATTTTGATTGGGAAGATAAAGATGGCTATGTAAATTTTATTGATTATCAAAATGCAAAGGGATCTTATTCGCATGCCTATTTCGATAATGCAACTGAGACTTATATATCGAACAGAAATGTTAATGTCGGGGATACATTCGATGATGTAATTGAAGCCTTTGGATGTCAGGAATATGAAGTATCACAAATATATACAAATGATGCTTACCGTTCTTACTTTATTAATTCAGCTTATCCTAATTACTACATAGAGTATAGCTATACAGATCAAATAACAGGGAAATCATACCATAAAAGATTTTATTTCGACAAAAATAATAGTTTGGTTTTAATTATATGGTGTAGATAAAAAGTTACAGAGAACATTTGATATTTGACAACTATAAACGAAATAATATTACAATTTCAAAGAAGAGCTCCCATCAGCCAATGTTGCGGGTGGTACATATAAGAGAAACGGAAAAGAATGACTGACCCCTTTGAGGGTTCTACGTCATGATAGGATCCTCCTTAAGGTAAATAGCCAAAATATACTTAAGGAGGATTTTTTATATCTCGAGCATTTTCAGTGAGTATGTGTGCAATAGAGCGTCCAACGTAAACAACAATTAATATCGCCTGTGAATTCAATCGTTTATTCTGCCTTATTTATGCAACTGGCTTGAACTGATGCCGACCAGGGTGCAAGCATCTCAAGTTCCTCGTCAGACATCTGTTCGTTAGGTCTGGCTCCAGAAGATACTCTAAGTATTTCTGCGGGTTTAGCCCATTAGCCCGGGCGGTTTCTAACAGTGAAAAAATTGCCATACTCGCATCGGCCCCGTCAGTAGAATCACAGAACAACCAGTTTCGGCGGCCTACGGTTACAGGGCGGATTGAATTTTCGCTCATCTGGTTAGAGAGACTGCAATGACCATCCTCTAAATAGGTCATTATATATGCTCTTTGATTTTGAACATATGCAATCAGTAGTATTGCAGTTTGAAAAATCATTAACATCCGAGCGATAACTTTTTTGCTCCCATCACTTATTTAATAACAAATTTGATTTTATTTTCTTTGGCATAACTTTCAGCTTTAGATGCCTTTTTCCCATATATGGTTAGTTCCATGCACCAGTCAAATGCACTATCACCTATGCTCTTCACATTATTAGGTATCGTGATGCTTTTCAGATTGCTACACTCATAAAATGCACGATCAGCTATGCTGTTCACTCCATTAGGTATCGTGATACTCTTTAAACCGTAGCATTTCTCAAATGCACGCTTCCCTATACTCTTCACACTAGCTGGTATAGTAATACTTGTTAGATTTTCACACTTCCAAAATGCAGCATCGCCTATACTGGTTATTCCTTTAGGTATTGTAACCTTACCTTTTGAGGCGCTTCCATCAATCAATATATTATTTACAATAACCAATGAATTTTTCTTTCGTTCATTATCAAGCCATTTTGTATTATAAAAAGCAAATTCACCTATTCTCTTCACACTACTTGGTATCTTGATACTGGTCAGATTATAACAAAATTCAAATGCATAATCACCTATACTGGTCACTCCTTTTTCTATCGTGATGCGCTTTAAATTGCCACATTCAGAAAATGCTCTATTGCCTATACTCTTTACACTACCTGGTATCGTGATACTAGTTAGATTACTACACCTAGCAAATGCAGACTCACCTATATTTGTCACACTATTTGGTATCATGATACTTTTTAGATTGCAACTAGAAAATGCAGACTCACCTATGCTGGTCACACTATTTGGTATCGTGATGCTTGTTAGATTGTAACAATGATAAAATACATTCTCACCTATACTAGTTACTCCCTTATGTATTGTGACACTTGTTAAATTGGAACAACTATAAAATGCACTATCACCCACACTCTTTACACTACCAGGTATTGTGATACTCTTTAGATTGTCACACGCAGAAAATGCATAATCACCTATGCTGGTCGCTCCATTAGATATCGTGACACTTGTTAGATTGGAACAACTATCAAATGCATAGTCACCTATACTCTTCACACTACCTGGTATGGTGATGCTTGTTAGATCGTCGCAATTATCAAATGCACGGTCATCTATGATGGTCACTCCATCAGGTATTGTAACCTTACCTTTTACGGTATCTACATCAACCAAAAGATTATTTACGATAACTAAAGAATTCTTCTTTCGTTCATTATCAAGCCATTTTGATTCACTAAAAGCATTAGGACCTATGCTGGTCACGCTATCCGGTATCGTGATACTTGTTAGATTTCTACACTCATAAAAAGCACAAAGGCCTATGCTGGTCACACTATCCGGTATTGTGATATTGGTTAGATTGCTACATCCAGAAAATGCATACTCGCCTATGCTGGTCACTCCTTCTGGTATCGTTATACTCTCTATATCCTTGCGCCCATAAATCACTATATTATTTACAATAATATACAAATTTTCGTATTGTTTATAATTAAACCATTCTGTATCATTAAATGCCTCACCCCCTATACTAGTCACACTATTTGGTATCGTAATATTCTCTAGATCTCCACACCCATAAAATGCTCTATAGCCTATTCTGGTAACGCTATCCGGTATCGTAATACTTATTAGATTGTAACAATCAGAAAATGCATAATCACCTATACTAGTCACACTATTTGGTATTGTAATACTCGTTAGAGTGCTGCATCCATTAAATGCATAATCACCTATGCTGGTCACACTATTTGGTATTATAACGCTCGTTAGAACGCTACACCCAGAAAATGTACTACGGCCTATGCTAGCCATGCCATTTGGTATAGTAATACTTATTAGAGCACTACACCCATAAAATGCCCCCTCACATATGCTTGTCACACTTTGTGGTATTGTAATATTCGTTATCTTGCTACACCCAGAAAATGCATATTCGCCTATGTAGGTCACCGCCTTAGGTATCGTGATACTTGTTAGCTTGCTACACCCAGAAAATGCATATTCACCTATGTAGGTCACCGCCTTAGGTATCGTGATACTTGTTAGCTTGCTACACTTATAAAATGTATATTCGCCTATGTAGGTCACTGCCTCAGGTATCGTAATACTTGTTAGCTTGCTACATTCATGAAATGCATAATCATCTATACTGGTCACACTATTTGGTATCGTGATACTTGTTAGCTTGCTACATCCATAAAATGCACTATTACCTATACTAGTCACACTACTTGGTATTGTTATGCTTGTTAGATCGCCACAAAAAGAAAATGCGCCATCACCTATACTGGTTACTCTTTTCCCATCAATTTTATTTGGTATTTCTATTTTTTTTCCGCTTCCATAATATCTAGTAATAGCGTATGTCCCATCTTTTTGTACCGCATATTCATAATCATTCTTTGTTTCAGCTTTTGCACTAATCACACGATCTTTCCCAACAAAAGGAAGTATAATGACAAGCAGTATCATTATGAATAGCCATTTTCTTCTCATAAATATAAACCACCTTTCTTCGAAAGCCTCCTGGGGCCATAAAACATTTCACAAACCATCGGTCTTTCATTTTTAATTTGTGATATTCTTCTCTTGGAGATTTTATTCTTTTACCTTTTCAAAGGCTGGAATTAAGAGGTACTCCATACGAACACTTCTTTTTCATCTGTATCAAAACATGTCATTATTCTTTCCTTAGAAATATCTGCACAGAACAATTAACCTGAACTATATTTTTTTGCAATGTTTATATCAAGGGTCCATGAAATGCGAGGGATCACTTCATTCGCATCTGTTCCTCTATAAATATCTATCTTGTCAGGAAGAAATTGATAACTAAAAAGGTGGCAAATTCGCCGAAGGTTATGTCAGGTCGATTTGACACATTTACGACATGCATTTTGACACACTATGAAGCAATTTTTAACAACTTTAGACGGTGTTCTACGGTGTTTGCAAGATATAAAAAAAGAGGCTTGAAAACCCGTTAAACACGCTATATAACGCATCTTCGGGGCTTCCAAGCCACCTATCTTTCATAATGCTAAATTCGCATTACACACACCCATCTGCTTAGCAATCTTCCAGAGGAAGTTGCCCGACGTCTTGGCTTAGTTACCCATCTGCTTAGCAACTTCCTCTGCGAAGTTCTCGCTCTTCTTCTCAAGGCCCTCACCAGTTTCAAAACGTACGAAACGCTTTACTGTTACAGGAGCTCCTACCTGCTTGGACACATTGGCAAGATACTGACCTACGGAAACCTCGCTGTCCTTTACATAAACCTGGTCTACGAGACAGAATTCCTTTAATTCCTTGCTTAAACGTCCCTCCAGCATCTTCTCGATGATGTTTTCCGGTTTCTTAGCGTTTGCAGGATCATTCTTTATCTGTGCAGTCAGGATTTCCTTCTCATGTGCGATGAAATCAGCAGAAATCTCTGCCTGTGTTACATACTTGGGAGATAATGCGGCAATCTGCATTGCAACATTCTTAGCAGCCTCTTCTACCTCGGCATTTATCACAGTTGTATCAACATCTACAAGAATTCCGATTCTGCCGCCGCCATGGATATAGGTACAGATAAAGCCATTTGCTGCTTCCAGCTTCTCAAATCTTCTGATATTCATATTCTCGCCGATTACTGCGATCATGGAGGATAACTCTTCCTTCACTGTTTTGGAGGTGTCAAGTGCCCACTTTTCTGCAAAGAAGGTATCCATATCAGTAGCTGTGGTGCTTGCTGCCTGTGCAGCAACTGCAGCTACGAAATCCCTGAATTTATCATTCTTTGCAACAAAGTCTGTCTCACTGTTAACCTCAACAATGGCAGCCACCTTGGCATCTGCGCTTAAATTAATACCAACAATGCCTTCGGCAGCAATTCTGCCGGCCTTCTTCTCTGCTGCAGCAAGTCCCTTTTCTCTTAAAAACTCAACTGCTTTATCCATATCACCGTCAGTAGCTGCAAGAGCCTTCTTGCAGTCCATCATTCCGGCTCCGGTCATTTCTCTTAACTCTTTTACCATACTAGCAGTAACTTCCATAATAACCTCCATCTTATTTTATACTTTTAAGTACCCCGCTGTAATGGCGGGGTACCTGTTATTTATACGATTAAGCTAGAATTCTTACCCTGATATTATTCTGCAACTGCCTCGGTCTCTACCTCTGCATCTGCACTTTCATCTGCGGCATTACTGGAAGTATCAGTCAGCTGAACTCCCTGGTTTGCTTCGATAACCGCGTCAGCCATCTTGGAAACGATTAATTTAACTGCTCTGATCGCATCATCGTTACCCGGAATTACATAATCAAGTTCTTCCGGATCACAGTTTGTATCTGCAATACCGATCAAAGGAATACCAAGTGTGTGGGCTTCCTGAATACAAATTCTTTCCTTCTTAGGATCTACTACGAAGATAGCATCCGGAATTTTCTTCAAATTCTTGATACCGCCAAGGTTCTTCTCAAGCTTTTCCCATTCCTTCTTAAGCTGTATAACTTCCTTTTTCGGAAGTACGTCAAAGGTACCGTCCTCAGACATTTTCTCGATTTGTCTTAATCTCTCAACTCTGCTTCTGATGGTCTTGAAGTTGGTCAGCATACCACCCAACCATCTTTCATTCACATAGTACATGCTGCAACGCTCTGCCTCTGTCTTTACTGCATCCTGCGCCTGCTTCTTTGTTCCTACGAAAAGAATAGAACCGCCTTCTGCAACAACATTTTTGATTGCTGTGTAGGCCTCATCTACCTTACCTACAGATTTCTGTAAGTCGATAATGTAGATACCATTTCTCTCTGTGTAGATGTACTCCGCCATCTTGGGATTCCATCTTCTTGTCTGATGTCCGAAATGTACACCAGCTTCCAATAACTGTTTCATTGAAATAACGCTCATAATTGACCTCCGTTTGGTTGTTTTCTTCCGCATATCTCATATTCCTGACAGACCTATTGCTCATCGGCACCACTGCCGGAATCAATATGCGTGTAATTTGCCTTTGAAATTATAACATAACATTTTATGGATGGCAAGGACTTATTTATTTTTTGTTGTAATCGCCGTGACAATTTCATCGTAGGAGGCATCAGCCGAAACCGTATATTCCCCGACGCGGATAATACTTGCCTTCCCCTTTTTTACAATATATTGGTTAAAATCATCTGCGTCCTCAATCAACCCTTTCTCCACAAGAAGCTTTGCCACCTGTCCGGAAGACATTCCTTTCTTTATGGTAAAGGTTATTGTCCCCTCCGTACTATCAGCTGCCTTCGTCGGCTGGATATCCGCCATAGTGGGTGCTGCAGGTATGGTCGGTGTCTTGGCCGGCTCTATGATAGGTGCCGGAGTAGGCTCTGCGGTGGGTTCGGCAGTGGGTCCCGCGGTAGGCTCTGTTAATGCCATGGACGGAGAGGGTGTTCCTGAAAGATCGGTATGATCCAGTAATTTATCCAAATCAGAGTCGTCCTCCTGCATAACCATTCCGAGTGCTTCGGCCTTTTCTATAATTTCTTCCTCCGACAGCTTCTCCTTCCCGATGGTTAATATAAGAGTGGTGATAAGAATTCCAATTCCGAGACCTCTCATATAATATTTCAGTTTCATAATACTAAACTCCTCTTATCTTCATGCTTTTTTACCCTTAAACAATTCAATTACCAGCTTTACTTCTCCCTGCCCCAAATCCAGCAGCTTTGATATTTCCATAACAGATTTTCCCTGGGAATACAATGCAAGAATTTGCGAATTGTTGTTCGAGCTTACCGCATTTACAGTAGAAGCCTCCTGTGAAGTTACCTGACCTGTCGTCTTTACCGGCTTTTCGATTATTTTATCAGCCTGTGTTATATTCTTTGCCGGCTGCGGTGCCTTTACTGCAGCGGCAGTCTTTGGTGTATTATCAACCTTTGCCTTCGTTTCCAGAATGTCCTGTACTTTCTTTTTTGAGGCCTCAATTTCCTTAACCGCAGATTTTAATTCCTTCTCCTTATCATTAAGCATGTTATAAAGAAATATGACCTCTTCATGATTCCGGTTTATTTTTTCCAGAATCTGATCGGAGAATTCATTAACTGCAATTATTTTCTCATTTGAAATCTTACTTAGGGTATCATCCACACGGACGATAGCTTCTTCGCTGACCTCAGCCAAAAGCTCCTCCAGCTTATCCTTAAGCTGTTCCTTATCCTCCTGCGTCAAGCTGTCCTCCAAAGAAAAAGCTCCGCCGGAAGGCTGAACCGGCAGCTTTTGTGATTTGTCCACCAGGATACAGCTGACCAGGATAATAATTATTCCAATTACGATTAAGGCTATTTGTAATGGGTTCATCGATGCCTCCAGAATTAAATCAAAATATCTATACCGCCATTATTATTCGTTTTCCCCGGCTCCTGCTTCTCTTTCTCTTCTTCTTTCTTATTTCTCTTATCTGAGCCCTTATACTCATTATTGCCCTTTTTCTTGGCATCATAGCGGTATTCATTATTATCAGACTTCGCCGCATGTGTAGGTTTATGCTGCTCCTGTACCAGCATATTCTGAAAGTTTTTGCCCACCTGATCCTGGGCATGCTGGAATCTTTGGTTCTCGATATGCTTAATCTGGGCAGCTTCCTGCGTTCTCATAATATCAATCGGATTAATCGACATATAAAAACCTCCTTGCGATAGAACCCCTGCAAATTATCTTTATCTTCCAAAGTAATTCTCCAGGCTACAACAGGTTACACCTACAATGAGCTCTTTGTATAATGCTTCTACAAAGGAATTATCTTAATGTCTGCGCGGTCTCTGATAAATTTACTGTGCTGTATATTGTCACGTACAAAATGTACCACATTGGATATCACTATTTTGGTACCGGGATATACGATATCCGATACCTTTACGCAGCCTGAGGACTGGCTGTCCATCTCAATTCTCAAATCCTCATACCGCTTTCTCGCTTCCTTGATCTGTGTCTCCAGTACTATATTCTGCTGTGTTATTTGTTTTAAATATAATTTCTTATCCGGTGTGATCGGAACTCCCAGGGATAATTTTTTACGAAAGAGCGCCAGCGCCTGGGCCAGCTTTTCCTTGTCCGCATTCATTCCGGCTATCTTTTTCTCCAGCTCTCGAAACTCCGAAAGTACCTTCGGATCAATTCCCACCTCAAGCAAGGTGTAAGTACCCATCTGGGAACCTGCTGTTTTTACAGAGATCATAGTCGCCGACCTTATTTCTCCTCCGGTAACGAAGCCTCTTTTTCCTCCGACGATGATGTCTCCCTTGGCAGATACCTTACTATGAAGGATGGATTCGGTGGATACATAGCCTCCGGCAATCACCTCGGCATTTTCAAGAAATTTCGTAATAATATTCCCGTTCGCCTTTAATATCCCTTTATTCATACCCTGCATACCAAGCTTAAGTATAATCTGGCCTCCGGCCTCTATGTAGGCACCTTCCACAACTCCGTTTACCTCCACATCCCCTTTTGCCTTGATGGAGAAGCCGGTGATGACATTTCCCTTAACGACCACATTTCCTTCGTAGGTAATGTCACCGGTGGAGGCATCCACATTGGCAGGAACATCATAGGTATCCGATACGAATACTCTTTGGTCCGTCAGACTGACATGTCCGTCCACTTCTGAAAACATCTGCAGCCCGTCTTCCGACAGATGAATTTTATTACCGTGCCTTAACACCTTATTATTCACCTTTAAGGGACGGATAATATTTCCGCACACATCAATACCTGGCCGCCCCGGGTCCATCGGAGTAAGAGTTGCCAGTAAATCCCCCTTATTACAATGACTGATCATATCAAGCTGATGGAAATCTACCGAGCCGTCTTCATTTCTTTTTGGCTTTAAGGTCAGGTCAGTATTAAAATGATAGGTGATGACTGCATCATGTCCAGTCTGCGCCGGTGTAGCCTTAGCCAGGAAATAATCCGTACAATAATGCTTATCAAAAAGGAAATCATTAATCGCCTGCTCGTCCAAACCGCATTTTACCTTGGCATAGACAAGCGCATTAATGATATCATCTCTGTTTATAGCGCTCCCATTATTGGACGGCGGATAGAATCTTCCCTTTGCGAACATGCGCTCCTCATCCAGAATGATTCTCACGCTTTCATCAATCGGCGGCAGTATGGCTCCCGTAATTTTAACCTCAACTGTACCTTTTAAGGATGTAAGTGCACGGCCAATTGCTATTTTATCATATTCATAAATCTTTTTATCAATTAAATAATTGCTGATTTCATCATAATATAACGGTTCCCCATCTGTCTCTGCCTCAAAGATCTTTAAATAGGTACCGTCTCCCTTGATTACCAGCTGAAAATATCCATTCCTTCCTTTCATCGTATTGTTCTCCTCCCATTTATTATAAACAAGCTTATATCTCTAATAATTAGTAAAGAGTTCAATATTAGTACCAATCTTTACCCTCATTTTTTGAAGTGCCTTGGTATGCAACTGGGAAATACGCGATTCCGATACCTCTAGAATACGGCTGATTTCCTTTAAAGTCAATTCCTCATAATAATATAATATAATCACTCTTTTTTCTTTTTCAGTCAGAGTGTCCAATGTCCTTATCAACAGTTCTTTTAATTCCTGCTTTTCATAAATTCTTTCCGGCTGGTCAAATTCTGCCGTCAGATTCTGCTCTACCTTTCCTTCCGTACCCTGTTCCATAAATTCATCCAGAGAGATGATATTAGTAACCTTGGTTTGATTCTGCCAGTTTTCAAACTCCTCCACAGAGATATCAAGCTCCTGTGCAATCTCTTCATCGCTTGCTATTCGGCCAAATCTAATCTCAAGATTTTGATAGGCGACATCCATCTTTCTCTGCTTTTGCCGGATACTCCTTGGTATCCAGTCCATTTTACGAATCTGGTCTAAAATGGCACCACGGATACGCAGGGAAGCATAGGTTTCAAATTTTACGCCTTTTGTATAATCAAATTTATCAACTGCATCGATTAGGCCAAAGGTTCCATAACCGACCAGGTCGTCATATTCAACATTATATCCGAGATACATACTCAAACGGCCTGCAACCAGCTTTACCAAACCTGCATATTCAATTATTATTTGTTCCTGAAGCTGTGGGGTTCTTTTCTTCGCATAATCCTCCCAAAGCTTTTGTTTCGCTTCAGCGTTCATGTCTCCTCCTGATAATGAACTTGATTTTGCAGATCGTGTGAACATTTTGTAGCCATCCGGTTCTGAAAAAGGCTTTCAGAACTTATTCCCGTGCATATTACAAGCCCTGCTTGTGATACTGCTTTAATAAGGAGAAAGTGCCCTTTACTTTCAAACTTATTCCTGTGTTTTGTTCTCTTCTTCCTGGTTCTCCTCTGTATTATCCTCCTTGGGTCTATCACTTACTATCTTTTTTATTACTGCCCTGACGATACTGCCAATGATGTAAAATATAATAATGACAAGAAGCAAACGCTTTAATCCGGTCAGCACATCCACCCGGTATATTATATTTATAACACTGGTTATTGCAGCTGCTATAAGCACGATAAACGCCGGTATATATTTTTCCCGCATGAATACCCCCCAATGTTGCCAAAGCAGTATGTAAATTGAATTTTATCATAAACGATATGAACTGCTTTATATTTTCTTTAAATCCTTTCCAACTGACTTGATTAATAAAACACCTGTCTCCGGATAAAATTCAATGGTCCTACCGTAATTAGCTCCTGTATCTTCCGCCTTTATCTGAATACCCAGCTGCTGAAGCTTTAGCTTGGTGGACTCCACATTACGTTCTCCGATACGCATCATTTCATTATTATTGCTGAAGGCGAACATCTGAGCCCCGCCGGCAATCTTTGCAAGCAAATTCCTGCGCTCCGCTCCGATCTTCACCATTTCAACAATCAAGGCGTCTATACCTGTATCGGCAAATTTTGCTTTATTCTCGTTATTTATAATCTTTGTACTGTCAGGCAACATGACATGTACCAGTCCTGCTATTTTTCTAACCGGATCATACAATGCAATCCCCACGCAGGAGCCAAGCCCCAGAGTTGTAAGTGCATTAGGCGAGGTACATACATTTAAATCCGCCATCCCTACCTTTATCATTTCGTTCATGTATTCTCCCTATAGTCCTAAAGATGATAGTATTGCACTATATGATTCCAGGGTTGGAATCAATATAAAATAACCATTTACTGATTTTTCATCATCTCCGAACTCCGTCTCAATAAGTAATGCTTTATCACCGATTTTACCGAATTCTATGGCAGGTACACTAAGAATCGCCCCTGCCATATCAATTGCCATATAGGGAACACTGGACGTAATTAATATGTTGGTAAGGGATGAAAGTGACGATAAATATGCTCCCGCAATTATATTGCCGATTTCATTTAATGCGGACAATTCCATTTCTGTAAATTCACCGTTGCTGCTATTATCCGTATTGCCCATTAATACGTTTACAAGATGCCGTGATGCATTCATATCCAGCATAAACATCATCATGCCGTCGATTTGGCCCTCTAATGTAAAGAGAATACCGACCACCAGATTCTCGGCTCCTCCGACAATTTCAGACAGCTCCTTAAACTCAAGCAGGTCAACCTTGGGAACCTTCATATCTATCTTGGAATTAATCATCTGCGAAAGTGCAGTTGTCGCATTACCTGCACCAATATTTCCAATCTCCCGCAGTACGTCATATTGCATATTATCTATCTGATTCAGATCAATCTGTGCCACCTACATACACCTCGCATTTTTTCATGACATTGTCATAGACAGATCAGCAGTTACAAAAAATCCATCCTGTATGATCCGGTTCAAGTCCTTATTACGAACCGGATCATACACGAATCCCTGTTTATATTCCTTCCTTATCATATACTACCGAAGAAATATTCAAAAGGTTAATCAGATCAGGGCCATACTTACCGATACCTATGCTGTAATTGCCCTTATCATCTTTTCCGTCATAGTTCATCTTCTCGATGTCGCTCTGCTCCAGAGTAACAACCTCCTTCACCTCATCGACAATCAGACCTACAGGGGACGCCTGTGTTTCCGGTCTTACAATAATAATTCTGGCCTTTGCGGTCGGCTCTGCCTCCGGGAGTCCCAGCTTGCCGCACAGGCTCATAACCGGAACGATTTCACCTCTTAGGTTGATTACACCCTTAAAATAGGACTGTGCCTTCGGTACTCTGGTAATACCCTGCATTACAATGATATTATCGATATATTTAATCTCAATTCCAAATTGCTCCGTATCCAGATTTGTTACGATAAATTGTCTTGTATCAATTGCTTCCATGTCCATACCCCCTACACTAAAGAATTAACATCCAGAATTAAGGCTACCTCACCATTGCCGAGGATTGTTGCGCCACTGATAATTTTATGGTTCTTAATGTATTTACCAATGGATTTAATAACGATTTCCTGTTGTCCGAGAAGCTCATCCACTACCATACCTGCCAGTCTCTCACCCTTCTTGACAATAACCACCGTCATTTCATCGATGCCGGCATCGGATTTTTTACATTCCAGTAATTCACCAAGACGGATAATCGGTACAACAGAGCCTCTTAAATTGATTACCTCCTTGCCCTGTAATGTCTTGATATCCTTGTTTGATATATTCTCTACCGTCTGGATACTGCCAAGAGGAAGGGCATATTTTTCTTCGCCGATGATAACCATGAGGGCCTGTATAATCGCGAGGGTTAAAGGAAGTCTGATGATGAAGTTAGAGCCCTCGCCAAGCTTGGTTTTTGCCTCAATTTCACCGCCCAGGGCTTCAATCTTGGTTTTAACAACGTCAAGTCCCACACCCCGTCCGGATACGTCCGTAACCTTTTCCGCAGTGGAAAAGCTCGGCTGGAACAAAATATCGATAAAATCCTTATCGGTCATGCGCTCTGCCTGCTCCTCGGTGATATTCCCCTTCTGGATTGCTTTTCTTTTAATCTTCTCCGTATTAATTCCGGCACCGTCGTCCCTTACTTCAATCACAACGTTATTACCGTCCTGATACGCATCCAGGAAAATAGAGCCCACCGGATTTTTACCAATTTTTGCTCTTTCCTCATTGGATTCCAAACCATGATCGGCAGCATTACGAAGAAGATGCATGAGCGGATCACCAATTTCATCGATAACCGTACGGTCAAGCTCTGTTTCTTCACCTGTCATATATAATTCCATTTCTTTGTTCAGGGATTTGGACAAATCTCTGATCATTCTCGGGAAACGGTTTACTACGCTTTCAATCGGCACCATTCTTGTTTTCATTACCGATTCATGGAGATTAGTCGTTACTCTTTCCAGATATTCGATCTGCTCATGGAAGCTGTTATCTGACATCAATTCACTGGAGCTTAAGGAGGTTAGACCATTTTTTGCAATGATCAACTCACTTACCAGATTCATAAGCACATCCAGCTTGTCTATATCAACACGTACAGAACGGTTTGCCACCGGCTTGGTTGACTGCTTTGCAGTCTGGGCAGCGGTGCCTGCCTTTAGGGAGCTTGTCTCCTTAACTACCTTCGACTGGGTAATTGTAACCTCGTCCTGCTTTAGGGCAGCCGTATAGGAAGCCACATCCTCTTCGGACAGCTGTATGAAATCAGCCACAACTTCCTTTACCTCGGATACATTGGAAGCAACACGGATCAGCTTTTCCGGAGTTTCCTTTGAGATAATGAAGGCGGAATAATCGAGATCATACCGTTCATCCTCCAAATCCTGTGCGCTTGGATTTAATTTTATGATTTCACCAAATTCCTCCAGGGTACGGTTAACCATGAAGGCTCTTGCTCCCTTGAGTACACAGTACTCCTGTATGTAGATCGTAAGACCAACTACGTTGTAGCCGAGAATACCGGCCTTTACCATAGCTTTCTTCTCATGGTCTTCGATTTTAATATACTTGAATTTCATCTTGTCGTTAGCTTCTGAAACCTCGGCAGCTTTAACCTGCTTTGCTGCCTCCGGAGCCTTAGCCACCGCTTTGCCAAGTCCGATATTCAAAATGTTATTCAGAGCATTGATAATATCCTCATTATCATTCTCACCCTCATTGGCATCATTTTGAATATTGCCAAGATAGGATTCCAGTGCATCCAGTCCCTTGAATAAAACATCAATCAGCTCGGAGGAAACCTTCATCTTGCCGTTCCTGATCTCGGAGAATACATTCTCCATATCATGGGTCAAATGCTGCATTCTCTTATAGCCCATGGTTCCTGCCATTCCCTTTAAGGAATGGGCCGCACGGAAAATCTCATTAATCGTATCCTCGTTCTCCGGCTCACGCTCCAGAATCAATAAATGTTCATTCAGATTCTGCAAATGCTCTTTTGTTTCTTCAATAAAAATCTCAAGATATTGACTTACGTCCATTTTATCGCACCCCCACATTCTTAGTGATGGCATCAGATACTTCATCTAAAGCTACTACTTCATCCACCAGACCGGCATCACGGACTACCTTGGGCATTCCATACACCACACTGGTTTCCTCATTCTGTGCAATCACATAAATATTTTGTTTTTTATAAAGTCTCGATATCCCGGCGGTTCCATCCCCGCCCATTCCTGTCAATACAACGCAGGTAATCTGATCAATGTCCAAATCCTCGAGGGATTCATACATGATATCCGCACAAGGCAGCAAGCCGTGTCTTGCCGGCTCCTCAGAAATTGATATACATAAGCCGCCTTCCTGTTTCTTTAATCTCATCTGAAAACCGCCCTTTGCTATATATACCGTACCCTTCTGAATAACCTCACCATCCTCTGCTTCCTTTACGGTTATATCACTTAACTCGTTTAGTCTGTCCGCCAGGGATTTTGTGAACCCTCCCGGCATATGCTGGACAATTAACATACTGGCATCCAGGTTTTTTGATAATTTAGGTATTACCGTATGCAACGCCTTCGGTCCCCCGGTAGAGCATGCCAGCGCAATCAACTTATTCGTACCCTGACGCTCCTTCTTCGGCAAGGGTTTGGTGACCGGTTCCGACGGCTGCAGTAACTGCTTTATTTTAACCGGAAAAACATCCTTTTCCTGCCTTTCTTCGGCCTTTGTCGCAGTGGCCAGGCATTCCAGAATATGTCCGGAGAAAATATTACCCTTCACCTCAAGGTAGCTATCCGGCTTCTTGACGAAATCAAAAGCTCCAAGCTCCAGAGCCCGGATGGTTTCCTTTGCATCCTTTTTGGCGATTGTACTGACAATAATGACGGTAGCCTTGATATTCTGCGCCTTCATTTCCTCCAGCATCTCTATGCCATTCATTTTCGGCATATTGATGTCCAAAAGCACCGCGTCAAAATCCTTCGCCCTGTTTTGCAGTAAGCTCAAACCCTCCAATCCATTAACTGCCGTCTGGATTACCTGGAATCTATCATCCGAATTAATTATATCAGATATTACCCTTCTCATAAGTGCAGAGTCATCTATAATCAAAATATTTTTCTTCATTTTAACCTCCATACTGTTTACAAAAGCACTGGCCTCTAACCATTATCTGCGCTTACGTTCCTGTTCAAAGATGTATTTTATCAAATCCTCTCTATCATTCTTCATAATATCAGTAAATTCGACTCTGTACTCATACAGACCCGTCCGGTTCATTACTCTGTCAACTGCAATGATTACCGCGACCGCCAGAAAGGTTTTTATTTCGTTTTTAAATGCTAGTTCCAGCTTAATTTGGAGCTTATCCCCCTTTTCATGGGTTGCCGCTGCTACAAACCTTGTTCCTCCGCCGCTGATATCCTTCATTGTCGCTGAAAACCAGGCGGCCTTTAACACCAATAATCTTTTCTTGTATTCCTTGTATTCATCCTCGGTCCGATAGTCATTTTTTTGCAGCCGTTCTTCCAGTATTTCTTCTTCCCTTGTTATGATTCGGTAAGTTATATCCTCTGCACATTCCAGACGGAAATATTGTCTGCGCTGGTATTTCTCAAGATTAGAGGTTATCCGGACAACTGCTACAATAATATTATTATCCCTTTGATTTTTTAGCACCTGACAATTACATTGGAATAGCCCCTTCGCAGTATAAAAACACAGCTGATAGCTTTCTCCTACATTCAGGATTATGGGTGTACTGCTGACAATCGGAGTTGCAATCTGGATGACATCCTTATCTACAAAATCAATCAACTGGCTCACATAGGTCCTGGCATTGTGTGCCAGTCTTCCAAATCTGTCCAGATGTGTAACATCAATTTTGTCACCCAATCTTATAATATCACTATGCATTTCGAACCTCCACTAGGATAATTTATGGCAAATAAGCAAGCAGGCTCCCGGCATCATAGGCTGAGCTGTAACGATTATTTCTTTATTCTTGAACGAAGCAGATTTGTAAACAGCTGTGCAATTCCCTTTCTGCTTTGTATATTCACATCTTTATTTTCACATAGAATACTGGCAAAGGATGTCAGCGTCTTTGAAAACTGTGAATTCGGATACAATGCAATTGCCGGCCTCTGCTTCATAACAGCTTTTGATACGCTGGGATCCTGTGGCAGGGCCCCCAGATATTCAAGCTTCAAATTCAGAAATTTATTAACCACCAGACTTAGCTTATCATATAGTTCCTTCCCATCTTCATAGGAGTCAATACGGTTTGCCACCATCTTGATCACAGTGTCCTGCAGGGTAACATCCGTTTTACGGTTCAGTGTCTTTAAAAGCGCATATGCATCTGTAATGGAGGTTGGTTCAGGAGTTGCAACCAGTAAAACCTCCGAGCTGGCAGCAACAAACTCAAGTACAGAATCTGCAATTCCAGCTCCTGTATCTACCATAATTATGTCTGCTTTCTCATCCAGCTCAACTAATTTCTGTATTAGATATACAATCTGGTCCCTCGTCAGGTTAGTAAGCTCCTGAATTCCCGAGCCACCGGAAATAAACCCTATGTTTTCAGGACCAACGGTTATGATATCGGACAGATTTTTCCCGCGAAACATCAAATCCGCAAGATTATACTGCGGTCTTATGCCAAGCATTACCTCGACATTCGCCAGTCCAAAATCCGCATCTAATATGATAACCCTATGACCAAGCCGGCTTAAGGCGATTGCCAAATTAACGGATATGCTTGATTTTCCTACACCGCCTTTTCCGCTGGTTACAGTGATAACTCTGGCTACTCTTCTTGGGGCGGTTTGCTCTTTTACCATTTTTCTTAATTTTTCAGCCTGATCCATCTTATTGCCCCCTTAGAAGTTGCTTAGCAATACTTTGAGCGTCCACACGAGAGATATCATCTGGTACATTTTGCCCAAATGTTGCATAAGACAGCGGCGCCTGTGTTAACATGCGAATGTTAAACAGATTGCCTATTGTACTGGTTTCGTCCAATTTGGTAAATATCAGATTATAATTAACAATTTCAGCATAGGTATCTGTTATTTTAATCAGATCCTTATACTTCGTAGTTGCACTTAAAACTAGATATACCTCTCTTTCTTCCTCCGGGATCGCATTGATCAACGCCTCAATGTCATCCCTTTGCTCCTTATTCCGATGGGATCTTCCTGCGGTATCAACAAATACAACATCATAATCAGAGAATTCATCCTTGGACTGCTTCATTTCCTCCTCCGTATAGATAACCTTCAATGGTATTCCCAAAATATTAGCATAGGTTCTAAGCTGCTCTACAGCAGCAATACGATAGGTATCTGCTGTAAGGAAAGCAACCTTTGCTTTCTCACTTACTTTAAATTTTGAGGCAACCTTTGCTATGGTTGTTGTTTTTCCTACTCCTGTCGGTCCAATAAAAAATATGAACTTTGGAGTTTTTCCGCTGATATCAATCTCCTTTGGCTGTCCAAGCTTAAGTATGATTTTCTGATAGATGCTCGCCAGAATATTGTCCATGGAAGCATCCTTTTTCAGATTACCGTCAATTTCGGCAATAATCTGATTTGCATATTTTTCATCTACTTCATTGGAGATCAGCTGGTTATATATCAACTGGATGCAGGCGAGGTTTTTATTTGGTTCCGCATTCTTCGTTTCCGATACCGGGGTAGTATCCTTTTCTTTCTCTTTTTCAATCATTTGCTTTTCCAGCAGGCTTTGAAGATTATTCAGCTTCAACTCAATTGCCGAAGGTTCTGTGGACATACCAGCGTATGCCCTTTCCAAAGGCCTGTCCCCCGGTGCATCATCATAAATAATGTCAGGCAGGATTTTCCGCTGGGGCGTTACCGGTGCTGCCGGCTTGGGTTTATCATATTTATAAGTGATATTTTCATCCACAGCGGCTGTTATTTCAACCACGGATTTACGGAACAGCTTATAGATACCCCTGGGAGATATCGTTTTAATATTCATGACAATAGCATCCTTGCCAAGCTCTTCCTTGGCAAGCATGATTGCTTCTGTTTCCGTGTTTGCCTGAAACTTTTTAATAATCACTAAACGGTCACCATCCCTACTGACTGTAATTCAACATTGGAGTCTATCTCATTATAGGATACTACCACCAAGTCCTTAAAATAATCCTGCGTCAAACGCTTAAAATACATTCTGACAATCGGTGAGGTAATAATAATTGGATTCTTACCCAGCTCCTCCAGTTTATGTACCTCCGACTGTACGGAATTTATGATTTCCTTGGTCACACCTGGATCAAGCGCCAGATAGGAGCCCTGCTCTGATTGTTTGACGGATCCCATAATATCCTGCTCAACCTTGGGATCAAGAGTAACCACACTGGTCATCTCATTGGAAGGGAAGAATTTATTGGATATCGCCCTCTTTAGGCTCTGTCTTGCATATTCCGTGAGTACATCCGTATCCCTTGTGGTCGGTGCATAATCTGCCAGTGTTTCCAATATGCTAACCAGATCACGAATGGATATGCCCTCTCTGAGCAGATTTTGAAGTACCTTCTGAATCTCACCGATACTAAGAAGCTTGGGAACCAGCTCGGTAATCAGCGTCTGATGGGTACCCTGAACATTGTTGATAAGAGCCTGGACATCCTGTCTGGTAAGCAGCTCGTAAATATGCCCCCGGATAATCTCCGTCAGATGGGTTGCTATGATGGACGGCGGATCAACTACTGTATACCCAAGCGTTTCTGCTCTTTCCCGCTGTCCCTCTGTAATCCAGATTGCCGGCAGGTGGAAGGAGGGCTCAAAGGTTGGAATACCGGTGATTTCCTCTTCCACATATCCCGGATTCATCGCCATATAATGGTCAAACAGAATTTCTCCCTCGCTTACCTGGATCCCTTTTATTTTAATAATATATTGATTGGGATTCAACTGAATATTATCCCTAAGTCGAATCATCGGAACCACACAGCCAAGCTCCAATGCAATCTGTCTTCTGATTAATACCACACGGTCCAGTAAATCTCCGCCCTGGTTGGCATCCGCCAATGGTATAATACCATAACCGAATTCCAGCTCAATCGGGTCAACCTGCAGAAGAGACACCACATTCTCCGGCTTTCTGATTTCATTTGCCGAAATTTCCTCAGTGCTAACCTCCCCTTCAATTGCCGAAACCTCCAGCTTACCTGCAATCACTCTGCCGGAGATAATGAAAATGGAACCGTATAATGCAAATATAATTTTATTGAGCGGGGTCAAAAGTCCAAGGACTATCATACTTCCGCCCACCATATATAATACCTTGGGAATGGAAAAAAGCTGTTTGATCAGCAAATCTCCAAAGTCCGCTTCCTTGGAAGCCTTGGTGATTAAAATACCTGTTGCAAGGGAAATCATCAGTGAGGGAATCTGGCTTACCAGACCATCGCCGATGGTCAGCAGGGCAAAATGGGAAAACGCTTCATAGGCATCGCTATAGCCCAGCTGGGTCATTCCCATAACTGTACCACCGGCAATATTGATGATTGTTATAATTAAGCCTGCAATGGCATCTCCCTTAACGTATTTCGTGGCACCATCCATAGCGCCGAAGAAGGCCGATTCCGCCTGTATTTTTTCCCTGCGCTCACGCGCCTCCTTATCGGTAATCGCACCGGTATTCAAATCCGCGTCAATTGCCATTTGCTTACCGGGCATGGCATCCAGCGTAAATCTTGCCGTAACCTCGGCAACACGTTCGGAACCCTTATTGATTACCATGAACTGAACGATGATCAATACAATGAATATAATAATACCGATGATCAAATTGCCACCACCCACAAACTGACCAAATACCGTAATAACATTACCCGGTTCTCCAGTAGAAAGAATAATTCTTACACTGGAGACATTCAGCGAAATTCGAAACATCGTGGTAAACAACAGAATGGTCGGAAATGCGGACATATTGAGGACATCGTTGGTAAACAGCGCATTAAACAGCACAACCATCGCCAATGAAATATTTAGCGCCAACAGTAAGTCCAGAAGAAAGGTCGGGATCGGAATAATCAAAAATACGACTGCAGAAAGCAGGAACAATCCCACAATCAAATCATTTTTCTTCATCCTTCCAATCCTCCTTTTTGTTGGAGGATTTTCCTCCAATTACTTAGATAATTGCGAAACTAGCAAGAGTTAATAATTTTCCGAACAACATATACAATTTCAGAGCGGAAGTTAAGCGGAAGGAGCGTTGGAGCGGAGAAATTTGTATCTGTTGCTCGGAAAATATAGTAGATTATATTGTTTCGCAAGTACCTAATTAACTTACTTTATTCTTAAGCCCATAGACGTACGCAAGTACCTCTGCTGTCATCTGATACAGCTCAGGCGGAATTTCTTCTCCAATCTCTACATTATAATAGAGCATTCTGGCCAGAGGCTTGTTCTCAACAATTTCTATCTGATGCTCCTTAGCAACCTCTTTAATCTTTTGTGCCAGGTAATCGGCACCCTTCGCCAGCAGTACCGGCGCGGCTGATTTTGATTTGTCATACTGGATTGCAGCAGCCAGATGTGTCGGGTTGGTAATAACAACATCCGCCTTCGGAAGTGCCTGCATCATTCTCTGCATGGATACCTCCCTCATTTTTGCACGAATCTTGCTTTTTACCTGCGGATCTCCTTCACTGTTCTTATATTCATCCTTGACGTCCTGCTTCGACATCCTCATATCCTTTTTGAATTTAATCTTCTGATAGATTAAATCCCCAAAACCAATCAGTAAAAAAATCAGGCTTATTTTTAATCCCAGGGAAATAATAAGCTTCCCGATCAATATAATTGCCGGCACCAGGTCCATGTCATAGAGTGAAAACAATGTCTCCCATTCATTTTTCAGAGTGCTGTAGGCAATAGAACAGATAACAATAATTTTAATAACATCGATAAACAGCTCCACCAGCTTATCCTTGCTTAGAATCCGCTTAAAACCATTCACCGGATTTATCTTACTGAATTTTGGAGTTATAATTTTTGTTGACACCTTCCATTTTACCTGTAAAAGCAAAATGACAATTGATACTATAACTCCTATAATAAAAGCCGGAAGACAGGTGTAAATTATAATACGAAACGCTTCTGCTAAGACGCTTTGCGCAGTCAATATGGAAAATTCTTCACCTGCCATTTTATGGATGTTACCAAAAAACAACCGGAAGGCCTTGATGAACTGGTTTCCATAGTATCCGACAAATATCTGAAGAATAAAAAACAGTGCTGTTAGTCCGGATGCGGTAATCAATTCATTGCTTCTGGCAACCTGCCCTTCGCTTCTGGCATCATTCAGCTTTTTGGCCGTAGGCTCCTCTGTTTTATCCGCATTGTCCGCAAAGAACTGGAGGTTGTAACGAAGCAGCAGGGCGGAATCACTTTTATGCTCTTTCTTATTCAAAGGATACCTCCCTCCGGCAAAGCCTATTTCAAAAGTACAATAGCGCTTTGCAGCATTTTAACCATTTCCTCAAAGATGAAATCGGCAATCCCCGGCAATGCTCCAATCACCAACAACATCACTGCCAGTCCCACAAAAATCTTAATCTGCATACCAATGACAAACATGTTCAATTGCGGAGCGATTTTTGCGAGGATTGCAAGGATTGTATCTATCATCAGAATCGCCGCAAAGACGGGAAGGATAATACGAAAGCCTATTACAAAATAGTCGGTAATAAATTGCACCATTACTTTATACAATTCTGGATTAAGATTAACCTTACCGATTCCTATGACATCAAAAGAATTTATTACTGCCTTGAGGAAATACAGATGCAGATTTGTAACCATCATGATAATCAGCACCAAATAGCCGTAAAAATTTGCCGATATGGTTGACTGGACGCTGGTAACAGGATCCAGCTCATTTATCATGGAAAAACCGATCTGCATGTCAAGCATCTGCCCGGCAAAGTTTAATATATAATAGGCAATATTGGCAAACAGGCCCAGAATGGCTCCAGCCAAGGCTTCCTTCACCACCAGGATGGAGAACTCAATGATTGTGGAATATTCCAGCTGTGGTGTCTCCATCGTATAAAAAACAATTGAAGCTATAAAAATTCCAAGTCCTGCCTTTACTCTAACAGGCACATTCCTTAACGAAAAAAAAGGAGCCGTAAAAATAAAACCGGTAATCCTCACAAGTATCAGTAAATAAACCTCAAAATTCTCAATGGAAATTGTCATAGGTTACTGATATAATATCCAAAATTCGAAAACAAATCTATCATATAATCCCTCAGTGTCGTCAAAATCCAACTGCCGCACAGCATGATAATCAGGAATACAGCAATAAATTTCGGAACAAATGTGAGGGTTTGCTCCTGGATGGATGTAACTGTCTGAAGAATACTTATAATCAAACCGATCACCAGGGAAACAAGCAGCATTGGCGCCGAGGTCTTTATTACAATGTATAAAGCCGTTCTTGCAATATCAATTACAACATTATCATTCATACGAAAACCTATGCCCTTCCCTTTGAATTTGTTTATACCAAATACACTTGCGTTCTTTTATACTCCGCTAGTAAAATGTTTGGACCAGCTGCCCTATAATTAAATCCCAGCCGTCCGCAATAATGAACAGAAGTATCTTAAACGGCATGGAAATCATCGTAGGCGGCAGCATCATCATACCCATTGACATCAATGTAGAGGCCACTACCATATCTATTATAATAAAGGGTATGTATATAAGAAAGCCTATGATAAATGCTTTCTTCAACTCACTGGTTATAAAAGCAGGGATAATAACATCGGTCGGTATATCAGCCTCACTGTCCATCTGATCGATGCCCTTAATATCCACAAACAGCTCCAAATCCTTTTTGCCCCCCTGCTTAATCTGCTTAAGCATAAAGGTACGAAGGGGTTCTATGCCTTTTTCATAGGCCTCCTTCTGTGTAATCTCTCCTGCGGCAAATGGTTTTAATGCATCGTTATTGATTTGTGTAAATACCGGCGACATGATGAATAGGGTTAAAAACAGTGCCAGGCCTACCAATACCTGATTCGGCGGAGTCGTCTGTGTTCCCAGCGCAACTCTGACAAAATGCAGTACAATGATAATTCTGGTAAAGGAGGTCACCATAATCAATATGGATGGTGCCAAACTGATTACCGTCAATACCAAAAGCATCTGCAGGGTAGCAGATAATCCGTTGTTCTGATCCGTATTCAGCGAAAACTGAAGCGGTCCCAGAGAACCGTTAATATTTCCGGAGGTATCCGAAGAGGTTTCATTACTATTGGTCGTAGTGTCATTATTATCAGCAGAGGTCGTTGTATCAACCGTCGATGCAGAGGCAATATTACTTCCAAAAAAGGCTAACATGCAAATCGTTAACATCATAACGATAATGGCAGGTTTTTTTCTTAAGCATTTTCGAACATGTTTATTCATGTTTACCAACCTTTACCCGTTTTGTGCGTGACAACAAATTTAAACCCGTCACGTTGACTTATTACGTACTTTCTCAAGAATTTGTTTAAAACTCATATTCTCTTTTGCATTGATATCCTTAATCGATACCTCGGTTTCCTCCAACTCAGTTATAAATTTGATGGAATCCTTACTGACAGCAATCACAAGATACTTATTTGCCACCTTAACAATTTGCATATATTTATTAGGACTGATGCGATATGTATCAATCACCTTAAAATTGCTGTGCTTGAACTGACCTGCCGATACTTTGCCTACTATCTTTGTGGCATAAAAGGCAGCGAACAGAATTAGAATCAGAATAAATAGTAATCCAATCAATTCCATTATACTGCCCGCTCCCGAAAAATCACTATGTAAAGGTGCCTCACTCGGTATTGGTGTTGATGACAGGGGCATATTAACCCACTGCTTTCTTTACTGCTTCTAAAACACGATCTGCCTGGAATGGCTTAACGATGAAATCCTTAGCACCTGATTGGATTGATTCAATAACCATTGCCTGCTGTCCCATAGCAGAACACATAATAACATTGGCGCTGGGGTCCGTTGCCTTGATCTTTTTCAGAGCCTGAATTCCGTCCATCTCCGGCATCGTGATATCCATCATTACCAGGTCCGGCTTTGTCTCCGCATACTTATCAATCGCTTTTAGTCCGTTTTCTGCCTCACCCGCAATGTTATAACCATTCTTGGTTAAGATATCCTTAATCATCATTCTCATAAAAGCAGCATCATCGCAAATCAAAATACTCTTCGCCATTTTCTAATCTCCTATCTCATTGTATTTGTAATATAGTTTAGCTCATCTGTTTTTGTTTTATAATTTCAGTAACTCTGATACCAAAGGCTTCTTCCATAACCACTACTTCACCCTTTGCTACATATTTACCATTAACCAAAACATCAATCGGCTCGCCTGCCAGACGGTTTAATTCAATAATGGTTCCCGGCGAAAAATCTAAAATTTCCTTAATTGATTTACTGGTTCTTCCAAGCTCAACCGTCACTTCCAAAGGAACATCCATTAATAAATCAATGTTCTCCGGTTGTGCTACTCCCCCGGCCATAGGATTAAAGGGAGCAAATTGCACCTGCTGAACATTAACGTCCTGCGCCACCGGCATCATATAAGGTGCTGCCTGGGGCATTGTCCCCTGAGGCGGATATGGATACGGATATGGCATATATCCGGGCTGCATAGCCTGAGGAGGCATCTGTTGCGGTGAAGGTGCCTGGGGCGCGGGGGCCGGAGGCGGTGTCGGAGTATTCGTTGCCGTATTATTCACAGGCGGTTTGGCCGGAATATCGGGCTCCATCGCAGTTGCATGAACAAACTGCTTATATAAATCTCTCGCAAATTCAAACGGATATAGCTGCATCAGCAAACTGTCGACCAAATCACCGATCACCATGTGGAAGGATACCTGAACAAAGCTTCCCTTCAGGAATTCAGCTATATTTTCACCGCTCATATGCTCATATAAATCGATGACCGTCGCCGTCGGCGGGCTTATATTTACTCTCTTTTCCAGCATTGAGGATATCGAAGTCGCCGCAGAACCCATCATCTGGTTCATTGCTTCACTGATCGCACTTAAGTGCAGCTCCGATAATTCTCCGCTTATGTTGGTACCGTCACCACCCATCATTAAATCAGTAATAGTCTTAACGTCTTTTTCCTTTAAAATTAAAATATTATTACCATCAAGACCGTCTTCATAATAAATTTGTATGAAAACACAGGGCGCATCATAACGATTTACAATATCCTTCCAGGTCGCATATTCTACAACCGGAGTGGTAATATGTACTCTTTGATTTACCAGAGAAAAAAGTGTTGTCGCAGCCGTTCCCATGCTGATATTGGATATTTCCCCAATTGCATCCTTCTCGGCATCCGTCAACTTATCCTGCACCTGACTTGCCGATTCATCTGTATTCATACCATTAAGCAGGGCATTAATTTCTTCTTGGGATAGCATACCATCCATTGCCTGTTACTCCTCTCCTCTTATTATAGTTGAAATCTTTACCGCATAAGAGCCTGAGGATGCACCCGGAAGTGCGGTAAATTTATGCAGATTACCTACATAAATAGATAATTCATCATCCACCTTGGAATTTAATTTAATGATATCTCCCTTTTGCATGTTCATAAAATCATTGACTGATATGGTACTCCTACCAAGAACAGCCCGAAGGGGTACCCTGGATTTTGCAATTGCTATTTCAATGATATCCTGATAGGACTTATCATCACTCACCTGCATAGAAGAATACCAGTATTTCGTATTCAGTTTATCAATTACCTTCTCCAGGCAGACATAAGGGAGACAGATGTTCATCATTCCCTCAATATTACCGATTTTGATATTCAAGGTTACAAGTGATATCATCTCACTTGGGGAAATGATCTGCGCAAACTGTGAATTTGTCTCTATTCTCAATAGTCTTGGGTGTATTTGTATTACATTAGCCCAGGGCTCGCGGAGCAAATTCGTGCAGACGTTGAATATACGCTCGATAATCGATAACTCAATCTCGGAGAAGTCTCTGACTTTTTCTAATGGATATCCTCCACCTCCAAGCATTCGATCTACAATAGCATACCCTAGATTATCCGCCAGTTCAATAATAATATTTCCCTCTAATGGTGAAAAATCAACAATTCCTAACAATACCGGATTAGACAGAGCATTCGTAAATTCAGAATATTGAACCGCTTCGGAATTCCTTACCTCCACCTGGACATTTTTTCGAAGATATGCCGGAAGGTTGGTAGAAAGTAAACGGGCATAATGCTCAAATATAATATTCATGGTACGCAGATGTTCCTTCGAAAACTTCGACGGTCTGGCAAAGTCATATATCTTAATCTGCTTTTCCGAAGTTTCTCTATAGTCATCCGCATCCAGTTCTCCGCTCGAGAGCGCTGCCAGCAGATTATCTATCTCACTTTGGGATAAGACATCGCCCATTGTCCTTACCTCCTAATAGTAACATAATAACACAAAATATTTATAAAATCATCATTTTTTTTCCTATTCCTTACGCACGTTTTCTGTGCATAATGTAGAAAGAAATTATTCAATCAGATAATTACTTAAGGACACATTGATAATAAAATCAGAATCAAAATACTCCTGGATTTTCGTCAGCAAATCCGCCTTGATCTTAGACTTGGTGGCTTCATCCTCCAGCTCCTGTCTTGTATATTTTGAAAACTCAGTTTCGATGATTTCCCTAAGAGGCTTCTCATTACCCTCCACCTTTTCATACAGCTTCTCATAGTCTTCATTATTCATATTTTCCTGAAGGGTAATGTCAACTTTAAGATAGTGGTTTTCTCCGTCATCACTTTTGAGCATGCTTGTTATGGATTCCGAGAAATCATAATTAACAATATCATCCACGGTAATTTCATCCGCAGGATTCGGGGATTCCAACTCAAGATCAACGATGGATGCCACTTTTGCAACAAATTTGTTTGTTCTGTCGGCAGCCGGCACAATGGAAAAAATCAAAACTGCCAGCAATGCGGTATTAATGAGTGATATAGCCATTATGATTACCGTTAATATATTCTTTTTCATTTGAGAAGGCCTCCCTTAATTGTATCTATAAAAAATATCATAGCTTATTCTGCAGCACAATTCAATGATACATCTGTCCGGTTTTATCAATAAATGTTATTTTTTCTGTTATTCCTATTTATACCCGTGCAGTATCACAAGCCTTGCTTGTGATACTGCTTGAAAGTGTCCTTTACTTTCAAACTTATACCCCTGCATATCACAAGCTTGCTTGTGATACTGCTTCAATAAGGAGTTTGAAAGTGATTTTCTTTCAAACTTTCTACTGCGAAGTACTGTATTCATTATAAATCTTTATCTCTATTCTTCTGTTCTTCGCTCTGCCCTCCTCTGTAGCATTACTTGCAATCGGATCATATTCCCCTCTTCCCGAATACTTTAACATCGCCGGATCGACTCCGCATTCCTCAATCAGATACTGGGCCGCATTCAGCGCTCTTGCCGAGGAGAGCCAGTTATTATCCTTATACTGTGAGTTCTCCGACATCGGTACATTATCGGTATGGCCCGTTATTTCAACGCCGTAGCCCTTGAATTCATTAATTATGTTGCCGATGCTGTTTAGTATGGGCAGAGCAGCCCTCTTGATTTTGGCATCCCCCGAAGCATAAAGAACGGACCCCTTTAACGTAAGCTCCACATATTTATACTGATCATCCATGCTAAGCTCCACATAATCCGTCAGGTTATACCGATCGGCCAGCTCCGATACCTCATCATACATGACCGTTGTTTCTTCTTCCATCTTTTGCTCCAGCTTGGCAATTGCCTCGTCAAGCTCCTCTTTTTCAGTAGCCGTACCGCTCTGGTCAGGGTCCTCTTCTTGATCGGAGGAGGTATCTTCATCCGTAGCTTCCTGATCTAGCAGGGAATAATATTGCTCCAAGCCGCCTATCTGCGACATACCGGAGTCAATCATTCCATCCGAGGCTGTGCTGTTTTTTTTAGCACCGATGGAATTAGCAATGGATATGGAAAGCTGTTCAAATTTATTCACATTAATATCGGAGAAGGCGACAATCATAATAAAGAAACAAAGCAGCAGATTCATCAAATCTGCAAAGGTATAAAGCCAGGGTGCCTGTCGCATTGCCGGTGATGATTTTGGTTTTTTTCTAGCCAATATCCTCACCGCCTTCTCCCTTCATCTCTTTTCTTCGGCTTTTGGAAAGGAAGGATTTGATTTTTTCTTCTGTTACTCTTGGATTTTCACCTGCCTGAATTGATAAAAGTCCCTCTACCATAACTTCCTTCATCAGAACTTCCCTTAAATTTTTCGCCTTCAGCTTGGCGGACACCGGAATGCAAATCCAGTTTGCCAGCATCGCTCCGTAGAAGGTGGTTACCAGCGCCACTGACATATTCGGTCCTATCGTAGTTACATCACTCATCTGCTTTAGCATATTGATCATACCAATCAGGGTTCCGATCATTCCCCAGGCAGGCCCCAGATTGGCAAGTGTTTCCCAAAAGTTTATAATTGTTGTATGTCTGGTTTCAATACAGTTTAAATCTGTTTCCATGATGTTTCTGACTAATTCAGGGTCTGTTCCGTCAACAATTAAGAGCACTCCCTTTTTCAAAAATTCATCATTGATCTCATGCGCTCTTTCCTCCAGAGCAAGTATGCCATCTTTTCTGGCCAGATAGGATAATTCCCGTATTGCTTCTATTGTGTGTTCTTCATTCTCCGGCAATGCTTTAAAAATCAAGCCAAAGCTTTTTATATTGTTAAGAAATTCCTTAAGGCCCGGTGACATGATCAACGCACAGCAAAAGGACCCTCCAAAGGCAATTAAGATTGCTGACAAATCATAAAAATTAAATAAAACTCCCAGTCCTGCCTGTCCCGACAGGATACCTGTAACGATTATAATAAAACATAAGACCAATCCAATTAAGGATGCAAAATCCAAACCAGCCACCTACAATCTTATTTATGTCAATCAAGAGATTATATTTTTCTACAATTCCCGACCATAGATTTCTTTTTTGTATAATATTACAAGATTTTTTACCTCTTGTCCACTTTCTTTTACCACGATTTTGCTGCCTGAGGTCAAAGTAATGATAGTATCCGGAGTCTCCTCCACCTTCTCGATCAATTCAGCATTTATGATTAATTTTTTATCATTCAGTCTTGTAACCTCAATCATATCAAAGCCTCCTGTAAATAATATCAAATATTATATCACCTTATTCAGGAGGCTTTGCCTCCTGTAGATAATGTTAGATTCTATATCCCTTTATTTCAAGAGGCTTTGCCTCCTGTAGATAATGTCAAATTCTATATAGCCTTATTCAGGAGGCTTTGCCTCCTTTTCATATATAAATGGGTGGCAGAAAATGCCACCCATCATTACTGATATATGGCGACTTTATTCATACATCAGCCCTGTATTATCTCTTCAAATTGATTAGTTCCTCCAACAAGGTATCCGATGTTGTTATAACTCTTGAGTTTGCCTGAAAACCCCTTTGAGTTGTTATCATTTGGGTAAACTGCTCTGACAAATCTACATTAGACATCTCCAAAACTCCGGTTGAGATACTGCCGCCGCCCTGTGACACGTCCTGACCGATGCCGTCAAATTCACCCGAATTCTTCGTAGCGGCATACATGCTGTTGCCGACTGCCTCCAAACCTGCCGGATTTGCAAAGGATGCAACCGCAATCTGTCCCAGCAGATTCTTATCCCCGTTATCATACTGACCATAAACCTTTCCTGCCGAATCAATCGATACACCGGTCAGATTACCAACCTGCTTACCGGCTCCCGTTCCGTCCAGTCCGCCCTTCGTTGCCTCAACGCTGGATTTTCCTCCCTGGGAGTACATCGTTAACGAGGAAAAATCTACTTTGATTTCACTAAAGGGACTCGGATCCGCAACTATGGAAAACGTAGCTGTCTTATCCGTCGTTGTACCGTCACCTATGCTGACAAAGGCACCGGTAGAAGCATTAAAGGTTAAAATCGGTGATTCCGTCGCATCCATAGTAAAGGTTCCGTCCTCAGCCACGTCACTCACGGAATATGAAACACCCCCGAAGGAAAAAGTACTGATAGAGGAATTCGTGTAGGTCACCTCGCCTGTGGTCTCATCCACCTCCTTGGCAACGAAGATGGACTGCCCGCTGGAATCCTTGATATCAGTCACCGCTACATTATAGGCATTGGTGGCGTCCTCCGTCTGTGTAATCTTTAAATCTGCTATGTAGCTGTTACCCAGATTATCAAAGAAGGGAATATTGACCGTAACACCCGTATCGCTGGTAAGCTGGGTATCCTTACTGTCAATATTACCGGACAGGTATGCCTGTGTGGTTGCTTCCGGTTCTGAATACATATTTTCCGGAGACATAATTTGTAAAGGTGAAACCGCATCTGCAACTGTTTTTGTCTCATCATTTTCATCCACCTGCCAGCCCATAACTGTTGCACCGCTTGCCGTACAAAGGGTACCGCTATTGTCCAGGTTAAAGGAGCCTGACTTTGTAAAATAATTGGTACCACCGCTGTTCACGATAAAGAAGGAATCTCCCTCGATCATCAAATCAAAGGGGTTATCCGTTCTCTCGGCTGCACCTGTTGTGGTAATCGTCGAGGTTACGGACGCCATTTTGGAGCCTAAACCTATCTGTATCGCATTGCGTCCTGCTGTTCCCGTGGTTGCGTTTGCACCCGACGCACCTTGAAGCGTCTGGTAAAAGGCATCTGCAAAGGTTACCGTGCTTGCCTTAAAGCCGATTGTATTAACATTAGCTATATTATTACCGATTACATCCATTTTTGTCTGATGTATTTTTAGACCCGTTACACTTGTAAACAATGATCTTAACATAACTTTATGACCTCCAATTTCTGCTTGTCCTCGTGTATCCAATCTGTCATTCATGGATACGAAAGCCTCCGAAAGGTCCGGCTTATACGATTACTGCACCATCAATATTAGTAAATACTTTGTCCTCACCGTTGTTTACTGCGGTAACTACCGTATTATTTTTGATATTTACGATAAAGGCAAGATCATCTACCATAACAAGGGATTCGTTAATTCCCTTTTCTCCCGCTTTTCTCGCACCGTTCTCGAGCCTTTCCAGCTGTGCATCTGTCAGGTCAATATTGCGGCTTGCCAGTCGTTCATTCGCATGCTTGGAAAATTTTAATTCACTGCTTTCCGTAACCGCTTGTTTACTTTGCAATATCTCGGAAAAGGGTGTTGATGCCAGCTGCCTGCTTACAGAAGAATTACTGCTTTTACCTGTGCCTAGCTGCTGTGTCATCTGCTCTATGGAAGGGAATTGATTTATGGGAATATTCATTTAAAAACCTCCATGTTGCCAAAGCCCGTGGGGGCATCAGCTGTAATTTGCCGTGTGGTTTTAAGCCTGACGAGCGGTACACCTACACTGCGGCTGCCTCCGTGCTGCTACTGTCTGAAGCTGTTACAGTTGAATTTGTTACCTGAACTGTTACATTCTCCTTATCTGTCGTATAAAGGGAGTCATTGAATACTACAGTTACCTTATAGGTACCATTTTGCAGGTTTGCAAATGCTGATTTATCAATGGTTACCTTATTACCCGAAATCTTAATCAGACTTGAATCAATTACACTGCCGTTTATGGCTATGGCCACGTCATCCGCCACAGTGTCCTCTGAGCCAAGCGTTACGGTTAAGCTTTGATCCTTCGGACTTGCCCCATCATATTTTAATGCTGTCTTTGTAACTGTGGGTAAATTCTGTTCTGTAAGATAGGTACTGTCGTATACATTAGCCAGCTGGTCAATCGAATAAAGCTTACCATTAATTGATAGCTTCGCCGTACTGTCCGACGCATTTACATAATCCACTCTTCCGGTAATAATAGAGGTATCGCCCGTAGCATTCTCCGTTTTAACATCAACCGTCTTTCCTACCAGACCAAAGGCCTGTGAGGTGGATGAAGCATTACTTAGATTCTGAAGCTGCTCAAGCTGGGAAAAGGTAGCGAGCTGTGCCACATATTCCGTATTGGAGCTTGGATTAAGCGGGTCCTGGTATTTCATCTGGGTTACCAAT
The DNA here is from genome assembly GCA_023407175.1 of Bacillota bacterium. The sequence continues at coordinate 190,973 of JAEYMU010000024.1, read as the reverse complement.
AGCTGAAGAAAGGCGTTCTTATCCAGGCTGCTGCTATTTGCTTTCTTCGTCGTGCTTGTGGAAGACGAAGTCTGGTCTACGGCTTGGCCATCCTTTATCTGCTGAACCAAATCACTCATGCTGCTCCTCCTTTCTTAGATAATTTTAATTTCTTTAAAAACCTAGGTCCTTCCTTTTGGAAAACTGCTTTAACAATTCCTCACAGATTATGCAGTATAGTTAATTACACTTCCGCTGACTCCGGTAAGATCCTGCGGATTACTCCAATCCTCATCCGTTTCTGCCATATTCAGGGCATCCTCCAGGGTTATCCTTCTGCCGGAATTATCTTCCTTCGCCTGTGTCCCATCCTCCGGGCTCTGACTGTTGCTTTGTTCAAATGCATTCGCGGATACCGTCACCTCAATGGCTTCTACCTTAACGCCCTGCTGCTGCAAGGTATCTCGTAAGGTCTGTATCTGGCTCTCGATGGCTTCCTTGCTTATCTCATTCTGAACTACAAAATGAGCCGTCAATACGCCGCCCTTGGATTGCACGGACAGATTAACTTTACCCAGGCTCTCGGGACTTAGCTGAAGCTCCATAGAGGTTTTATCAGCGGAAACAGATACTTTAATACGGTCAATAATCTGATTGGCAATTTCCTTAAGGCTGATTGTCTGATTAAGCGCTCCGTTTGAATTTGTTTGCAAATTCTGTGAAGCATTGACCAGGTTGTCCACAAAAGTCTGGAACCTGTCGGAAGCATATTCCTTATCTGACCTGCTGTCGGAATTGGAATGGAGCTGCGCCTGCGTTTTACCTGTCTCTTCCGAGGTTTCTGAAACCCGGTTGATTGCTTCACCTGCCGTATTTCCCGTATTCCTGTCCTTGCCTTGCCCGGCTGTTTCTATGCCGCCCTCCTGCTTTGCCGTGGTTACTGTCTCCTGTGTAGCATTCGTCTGCTCTCCCACAGGTGTATTTCCTCCGGCCAGCTCCGTCTGTAAAGCCGCCGATGCCTTGGCTTGTTCCACCAATGCCTTAATCTGTTCCTGAGAGAGTCCGCTGTCTTTCACAATATCTCCGACGGTCTGAAGCAGCTGCTTCATCGTGTCAGCAAGCTTTTCGTCGGTTAAAGCATCCATAACATCCGTCGCACCGCTTCCTGCCAATACCAGCTGTTGCAGATTCTCCGGCTGGAGCAAATCGGTAAGGCTCATACTCTGGTCGCTAAGAAGCTGGTTAAACTCCTCCGGTGACAATTTCAGTTGATCCATTACCGCCTGTCCGATGGTCTGAAGCATGGCCTCAAGCTGTGCAATAAGCTCTTCATCAACTGTCTGGTCTTCCTTTGCTTCTGCCACGGTGTCCCCATTCTCTGAAACCTTTGCCTTGTCCGACTGGGTAACCGCTGCTTTCTGATCAGACGCCCCTGCTGTAATAGGTTTGGATGTATTGTCATTTTGCACTGCATCCGTCTGCGCGTCGTCAGTTACAGCATTGTCACTCTTATTGTCATTTTTTAGACCCGGGGTCAACGATGCTGTTTTCGTATTGCCTAAGCCTGACTGGGCTGATTTCAGACTATTGCCAAATAGCAGGCTAAAATCATTTCCCGTTTGTTTTCCCTTCAAAGTGACGCTTCCCGACGCGCCTGCCAGCATTCCAGCTGCCTGCGTCATAACGCTTTGCGTCATCATGCGGTTAATCCTCCTTTCTTTTGGGCGCCGTCTGTAGCCGCCCAGCTTATGATATTTATTAATGAAAGCCTGCTTTACAGACTTTTATTAATCCCGGTCTTGCTTTTATCCTGTTGCCCCGCTGGTATCAGCCAGCTTTTCTTCATCCATATCAAGCATCTTCTTCGTAATCTTTGCAGCAACCACAGGATCCATCTCTGCAATAATCGCTGCACTTTCCTTCGGTTTCATACATAGCAGCATGTTTGCAACACTCTCTATGTCTGCGGTCATGGTTTCAAATACAGCAGCTGCTGCCGCAGGGTCCATGTTCTTATAAATATCCGCCTTGGCCTGGATGGCATCCGAATACTGGAGCTGTTCCACAACCTGCTGATAAAGAAGCGCCGCATTGGTAGGATCAATCTCTTCATAATACTTTTTATACTCTTCAATATCCGGAGCATTATCGGCAAAAACGACATTCTTATCAAATTCTGCCACCTTTTCTTCAAAGGCCTTCTGATTATCCTCGAATACCTTCAGCCTCTCCACCTCCGCTTTAAGCTCCGCTATGGTGGACGTATCCGAATCGTTGGTTGTCGTCATATCATCAACGCTCTGCTCCAGCTCCTTTATCTTGGCAATCGCCTCGGCCAGGGACTTGTATTCATAATTATTGTCTTCCGCAATCTGGGTATCCGATTCACTGGGAAGCACCATACTGATGACCGGCACATCCTTAAGGATCGGTCTTAAAACCCCGGAACCAAAGCCTCCGATATCAAGCTTAATCAATACCGCGAATACCGCCAGCCATATTATTACAATAACAAGAACAATCAGAATGGTAAGTATCTTATTTCCCTCTTTTTTATCATCCTTTTTACCCTTATTGTCTTTCTCCTTCTTAGCCATTAGCTGTCCTCCTCATGAAATGCAGGATCATTATAATGAAAGCTGTTCAGCTCATCCACTTCCTTGCGCTCCCAGGCGTCCAGCTCAAGCAGATACTCTTCCAGTGCCTTCTCCTTAAGCTTCTCCTGTGTCTTTCGTTCTACCATAGCGTCATTCAGCCTGATTCTTGCCACCTCAAGACGGTGCGCAGCATTCTTCACAACCGTTATCTGCTGCTTTATATTCATCTTCATGACCTCAATGGCCTGCTCACATTGCTTGATTTTAATCACATCAAGACGGTCAGATCGAAGCATTTTCATCTCTTCTTCATAAGAAGCCTTCTTTCGCTTAAGCAACTCAAGCTTTTCTTCCTCCTGCGTAAGCTTTGCCCGCATATTGCCGTAAGCAATCTTTGCCTGTTCTTCAAGCTTTTGCTTAATCTGAAGTATACTCTCCATACTATATTGAAATTTTTTCATTATTTATTAAAAATCTCCATCAGCATCTGAATTTCTTCGGAAAAAACCAGTTTTGTATCCACATCCTGCTGCAGGAACCGGTTTACTTCCTTGATTTTTGATATTGCATAATCTATCTCCGGATTCGTACCGTTTTTATAGGCACCGATATTGATTAAATCCTCCGCATCGCCATAGGTAGCCAGTACATTCTTCAGCTTTCCCGCAGCCGCCTTATGCTCGCTGGTGACAATAGAGCTCATACATCTTGAGATGCTTTGCAGGACATCAATTGCCGGATAATGGTTCTTATGTCCAAGCTTTCTGGATAGCATAATATGTCCGTCCAGGATGCTTCTTGCCGTGTCTGTGATCGGCTCATTAAAATCATCTCCGTCTACCAACACCGTATACAGGCCTGTAATGGAGCCGTGCTCCGAATTGCCGGCGCGCTCCAAAAGCTTTGGCATCTCCGAATACACACTCGGAGGATATCCTCTGGATACCGGAGGTTCTCCGGAGGCCAGACCAATTTCACGCTGCGCCATAGAAAAACGGGTCAGGGAATCCATCATCAATAAAACATCCTTTCCCTGATCCCTGAAATATTCGGCAATTGCCGTAGCGGTTTTAGCTGCCTTCTTACGGATGAGCGCCGGTTTATCCGAGGTTGCAACCACAAGGACCGACCGCTTCACGCCTTCTTCACCCAGGTCACGTTCAATGAATTCCCGGACCTCCCTGCCACGCTCTCCAATCAGCGCAATGACATTAATATCCGCCTTGGTATTTCTTGCAAACATACCAAGCAATGTACTCTTACCCACACCACTGCCTGCGAATATACCGATTCTTTGTCCCTTGCCGATGGTTAACAGAGCATCCACTGCCTTTACTCCAAGGGGCAATATCTCATCGATTATTTTTCTTTTTAACGGGTCCGGAGGCGGTGCTTCCGCCGGATAGAACACATTCGTATTAATACTTGTTCCATCCATTGGATTCCCCAAGCCATCCAACGTCTTACCAAGAAGTTCTTCTCCTACAGGAATCTTGAAGGTTACCCCCGAATTCTCCACTCTGCTTCCGATTCCTACACCGGACATATCGTCAAAGGGCATGAGCAAAATTCTGTTCTCCCGAAAGCCGATAACCTCGGCAATCTTTCTTTGATTCGGGTCCTCCCCGGTTATGTAGCAGATATCGTTCAGATTGGATTTGGGGCCGGAGGCTTCCATGGTAAGCCCCACCATCTTTATTACCTTACCAATTTCACTCTCATAGGATTTATTCAGAAGCTGCCTGTATTTATCAAAATCGATTGATATCATCACATATTCCTTCTACACAATATTTATCGGCATAATTTTCTATCTGCTAAATACCACCAAGTAATTTTAAGTCGGTTATTAAATTATTCAACTGAACGTCCAAACTGCAATTAATAACCTTCACATCCGTTTCAATCATACATTGACTCCTTGTCAGAGCAGTATCGGCAGTAATGTATAAAGGAATATCCTTAATAGCATCCTGCAGGATATCCTTTCTCGTATTCACATATTCGTAATCCTCCTGGGATACCTTGACCGTATAGGACTCGCTTTTATCCAGGTTCTTCATCGTCTTATTAATTAGATAAAAAATAACATCCTCCCTGTCCGCAACAAGGATACCTGTCATTTTCTCCACCAGTGCTGCGATAATATGGGCCATCTGCGGCTCCAGTGCTGCTTCCAGGTCTTCATACTCCCGGCGAAGCCCCTTCTTCATTTCCTCAAGCTCCGCCTTCTGCTTAATCGCTTCCCGCTTTACCTGCATGGCCCCTTCTTCATAGCCCTTCTTCTGGGCTTCCGAAAAGGCTTCATTTTTTATCTGCTGAGCTTCCTTTTTCGCCTTAGCTATAATTTCCTCGGCCTCTTTCCTGGCCTCCTCAATTATTTTTAAGGTTTTCTCCTTCGTTTCCTCCTGGGAAGGGAGTGCTTCAACAACTACAGCCTTTATTCCCTCGACAAATTCCTGATCGCTCGTCTGATCCACATTCAGGATATGTTCCCGCTTCTCTTCTAATTCTCTATCAATCCGAAAATGAGTATCAATGGTAATCTTGGTTACCTCGTCATACCGTACGGTATAAGCCTTAATCATATTAGACAACGATCTCGTCACCTCCGCCTCTGGAAATGATGATTTCAGAGGAATCCTCCAGCTTTCTGATAATATTTACAATCTTTTGCTGTGCCTCTTCCACATCCTTCAAACGTACCGGGCCCATATATTCCATATCTTCCTTGATCATGGCAGCTAAACGCTTGGACAGATTGTTAAAGATAACAGTCTGAACCTCCTCATTCGAGCCCTTGAGAGCTACTGCCAGCTCATTATTATCAACCTCACGCAATACCCTTTGAATGGACTTATCGTCAAGACTTAAGATATCCTCGAATACAAACATCTTTCTTCTGATTTCATCCGCAAGCTCAGGCTCCTCAATCTCGAGAGTTTCCATGATATGCTTTTCTGTACCACGGTCAACCGTATTCAGGATTTCGACAATGGAATCTACACCGCCGACAATTGTGTAATCCTGATTTACCAGGGATGCCAGCTTTCTTTCCAGCACCTTCTCCACTTCCTTGATTACATCCGGTGAAGTACGGTCCATCTGAGCAATACGCTTGGCTACATCCGCCTGTTTATCCGGTGCCAGCGCCGATATAATAGTAGAGGCCTGTCCCGGAGATAAATAGGATAAAATTAAAGCAATTGTCTGGGGATGCTCATCCTGAATAAAGTTAAGCAACTGGGAAGCATCAGTTTTTCTGACAAATTCGAAGGGACGCACCTGAAGAGAGGCTGTCAGTTTACCGATTACATCCCTTGCCTTGTCCGAACCAAGAGCCTTCTCAAGAAGCTCCTTTGCATAAGCAATACCACCCTCTGCAATATACTGCTGTGCAAGACAGATTTCATAAAATTCATCCATAACCTGGTCCTTGGTTGCAGGTGAAATACTTCGTGTATTCGCAATCTCAAGGGTCATTGTCTCGATTTCTTCTTCCTTGAGATGCTTGAAAATACTTGCCGACCGTTCCGGTCCAAGGGAGATCAGCAAAATAGCCGCTTTCTGGATACCGGTGATATCATTACTATTTGTTCTTGCCATAACTACCTCCCCAACAATCGTTTTTTCGGTTGCTTTAGCTCCAGTCCTCATTTAGCCAGTTACGCAGCAACTGTGCCACTGCCTCCGGCTTCTCATCCACAAACTTCTCTATCATCCTTCGAACCTCGGATACTTCATTAAACTCTATATCCTCAATTGATTGATTTTCCTTCGTTGTAGCCAAAAGCTGCTCTACCGATAATTCAGGTTCCAGCTCAGTAACCTCTACCGGCTTAACACCCTTAAACACAACAAATACCAGCAAGCCCACAATCAGCACCGCCAGAGCAATCTGAAGGTAATCCGTCCAACTCTTTGCCGTCGTAGTAGTCGGAACAAAAACCGACTTATCGAAAGCCTTAATTGTTATCTTATCCTCTGCAATTCCTGTTGCTGTCGAAACCAAGGTATAGATGGATTGATCCACCGTTGCCTCCACCAAATCACTGTTCGCCTTCACATAGGCATCAAAGGTGGTCCCAGCCAGGACCCCGCTGTCCTTCAGCTCTTTCTCCGTATAGGAGGTAACCTTTGTCAACACGATGGAGACAGAGGATTGATCCGCCTGAAAGGCTCCCATTTCATATTCCGTATTCGTAACCTTCTCATTGGGAGTGTAATCATATTCCTCGGTATTGGAGGTGCTGTTCGAAGAGGAGGAATCTTCTGTCTCATAGGTAACTCCATCGTTCGAGGAGGTTCCCGGAGTTCCGCCTGAAGAACCGGAGCTTTCAGTCTCATAGGTATAGCTATGGCTGTACAACCCCTGCTCCATACCCTCCGGCGCAGAATATTCCGTTAACAGCTCCGACACCTTATTCATATCATAAGAAAAATTAGGGCCAACCGTAGCATCCGCATAGCCGGTCTTAATCAATAAGCCAACCAGCCGGTTGACAATATTGTTGGTGAGCTTCTCTTTATATTCCTCCTTGCTGTTGAAGGAGCTGTTATACAAATCCTCCGATCCGCCATACAAAAGATTGCCATATTGATCGGATACCCTGATTTTATCCGCACTTTGGTTCCCGATGATCGAGGCCACGATTTCAGCAATCGTCTGTGCTGTTGCTGCCTTAAAATCATCATTTACCGTGAGCAGTACACTGGCACTGGTATCCGTAGCCTCCGAAGCAAACAGCTCGTCAGCGCTATCCCGCGGAATATAATATACCTTGGCATCATCAATACCCTCAAACTTCTTAAGATCATTGCGCAGCTTGCTCTGGAAGTACAGATTTACCTTGAGAACCCGGTCTGCATTGGTCGTGGACAGACTGTTACCCAGCAAGTCGTCAATGGATACATCCTCAGTTGAAATATCATTCATATTCAAAAGAATAAAGGCGTCATTATAATCCTTATTGTCAACTCTAACTGCATTTGTATTAGTGTCAATATCATATTTGATATTATTTTCACTAAGAAGCGTTGCTATCTCACTTGCTTCCTTCGGGGTATCGCATACCTTTAACTGCCTGTAGTCCACCCTGCTCATAAGGAAAATCAGTATTGCAAGCGCAACAATAACAACGCAGACAACACTGACAATCAGCGTTTTCTGCTTGGCTGTATATTTATTCCATAAATTCAACAGCTGTTTTCCTATACTTTTCAAACGTTCGGTCATTCCCGTATGCTCCTATGTATTAATAAAATGCAATCAGGTACTGATGCAGCGACCGGTCGATAAAGATGGCAATTACCCGATCTATCGACACCTTAAAACTGAAGATTCATAATCTCCTTATAAGCATCCAGCACACCATTGCGAAGAGCCACCGTATATTGCAGGGTGGTATTCGCCTTCATCTGTGCCACCATCAAATCCGCCAGATTATCATTCGTTCCCAACGCATAGGCCGTCTCTGCCTGCTCCGCGGCATTGGAATAATCATTCGTCTGATTAACCATATTAACAGCCGCCTTTAATACATCGTCAAAGGCAGTTTCCCTGTTTTCTGATGCATTTGTCTGTCCTACCGCATATTTACTGTAATTCGCTAAATCACTGATCTGCGTTACGTTCATAAAGGCCTCCCTTCATCAATCAAGCATTTTATTTACCAATATCCAAGGCTTTCAGAGCCATGTTCTTGGTTGCGTTAAATGCTGTCACATTGGCCTCATAGGAACGGGAAGCATCAATCATATCCGTCATTTCCTGTACAATATTCACATTCGGATAGGTCACATACCCGTCTTCATCAGCATCCGGATGGGAGGGATCATATACCTTACTGTATTCCGACTCGGTATCATTAACAATCTGCGTTACCTTAACCCCGTTTCCTGCTGTACCAGCATTACTTAATACCTCACTAAAGGAGGCAGGATTCGAATTCTTCACCGAGAATACTACTTCCTTGCGGGTATATACATCACCGTTCTCATCCCGTGTGGTTTTTACGTTAGCTATATTCTGTGATATGATATCAAGACGTAATCTTTGGGCCGTCATACCACTTGCACTGATATTGAGGCCATTCATCATGGACATGCTCAAACCTCCTTATTTTTTTATAAAGCTGTAATTTATAAATGCCCCTGCCAGCCAGGCGTCCTGCGGGCAGAGTCCAACATCCCTGTTATTTATATACCCTATTATAAGCTCCTGGTTATTTTGCCGTTAAAACTGTCTTAATCCTGCTAAATTCCTGAGTCATTGAATCCAGTAATGCATAATAACGGATCTGGTTATCCGCCAGATAAGCTTCTTCCGTATCGATATCCACGTTATTGCCATCCAAACGGTAGCTTAAGGAAGAATTATCCGTATATACCGTTGGCGAAAGCGAGCTAAGATTAGCATCTGCTACCCGTTCATCGAGGGAATTATCTCCCGACAATGCTGACTTTAGGTAGGATTCAAACTCTACATCCTGTCTTTTATAGCCTGGCGTGTCAACATTAGCAACGTTATTCGCTATCACTTCATTTCTAAGCTGGCTTGCATTTGCAGCACTGTTCAGGACATTAATGTAATTAAACGCGTTAGAGCCGATCATTATTACACTCCTTTCCATATATAATCCATTATAAATAATATTTTTGAAAACACAAGATATATTTGAAAAATTAGTAGAATAATACTAGACCTTGTACTATATTGAAAATCTATAAATTTTTTCGCTGACGAATTTTGAGAGTGTTTGCACCCCGGGCCCCAAAGGAAATATGCCCATTTACAGCAAAAAAAGGAACTTATGAGAAAACCTTCTCACAAATCCCTTTGCTCTTAAAAATCCATTTATCATTAATTATTAATTTTCTTTAGTTCATCAAACACTACATCATTCAATACTCTGATATAGGTTCCCTTCATCCCCGAGGAACGGGATTCTATCACTCCGGCACTTTCAAATTTACGAAGTGCATTCACGATAACAGACCTTGTAATTCCGACACGATCGGCAATTTTACTGGCAACCAGAATTCCCTCGTTACCCTTAAGCTCTTCAAATATATGTGTAATTGCCTCTAGCTCTGAGAAGGACAGGGTACCGATTGCGGACTTGACAATCTGAACCTTTCGGTTCTCCTCGGCATTCTCTTCATTCACGGACCTCATCATCTCAAGTCCCACTACGGTGGTTCCATACTCACTTAAAATGATATCATCCAGATTATACTGCGGTCCGTTCTTATAGAGGAACAGGGTGCCCAGCCGCTCTCCGGCAATATCAATAGGAGTGATAATCGCCTGGTAGGTGTCAACATCATCAAATTCAAAGCCCAGGGTCCTTAAATTAACATTCTCCTTAGTGGATAAAATATTCAGCAGTCTTTCATTCAACAGGCCATCGATGTGACGTCCAACTGCATCCTTAATTAATTCCTTAATCTCACCGATATCGCTGCGGTTCTTTACGCCGAGGACCTTACCCTTACGGCTGATTACCAAAACATTCGAAGCAAGTATTTCACTTAGGACCACACAGATGTCATTGAATACTACCTTATGCGAATTATTATTATGCAATAGGTTATTTATCTTCCTTGTTTTATCCAATAGTTGTACACTCATGAAATGGCTCCTCCCAGAATTCAATGTTCCCCCCGATCTTCCAAGAGCCACTCACTCATATAATTTATGCTTCCATGGAAGAAGGTAATACGATTAGTAAATGTTACTAATTGTATTACCTTTTTAATTTTATCATATATTATTTACAATAACAATAGTCTTTTTATCAATTTTTTAAGTATTATGAGATAATTATTGATTAATATATACTATTTTTAGTGTATTTTAAAAAAATAATTAATATTCCATTTATTTTATATTACTTAAAACATATCCACATTTATCATTTTCACATACAAGCTTATTTCCCTTTTCCACCATTACACCCCCGCATTTTTCACAGCGTATGGAAGAGGGCTTCTGCCAGGTCATAAATGCGCATTCCGGATTACCCGCACAGCCATAGTATTTCCTTCCCTTTTTTGTCTTGCGTACAACGATGTCATTACCGCAAAGCGGGCAGGCAACACCGATTTTTTCAAAATAGGGTTTGGTATTCTTACAATCCGGAAAGCCCGGGCATGCCAGGAATTTACCATGGGGTCCATATTTTACCACCATATTTCTGCCGCACATCTCACATATTTCATCGGATACTTCATCCTCTATTTGTATCTTCTCAAGCTCACAGTGAGCATTTTCAACAGCCTCCTCAAGATCGGGATAGAAATTACTTACTACCGTCTTCCAGATAACTGTTCCATCCTCAACGCAGTCTAACAGAGATTCTAAGTTTGCCGTAAAATTAACATCAACAATACTGGTAAATGCGCATTTCATAATATTATTTACCGCTTCCCCCAGCTCTGTCACATATAAGTTCTTATTCTCCTTTGCCACATAGCGTCTGGCAATGATGGTGGTTATGGTAGGGGCGTATGTGCTGGGACGGCCGATTCCCAGCTCTTCCAGGGTCTTAACCAGAGAAGCCTCCGTATAATGAGGGGGCGGCTGGGTAAAATGCTGGCTCTTATGAAGCTCTATCAGTGAGAGCTTATCCCCTTCCTTCAAGGTATCGAAGTTTACTGTGTTCTCTTCCTCTTCCTCCTCCGGTACATATACACTCATAAAGCCCTCAAATACAAGGTGTGAGGCTGAGGCCGAAAAACGGTATCCATTGCAGTCTATCTTAATTGTAGTTGTCTCATATTTTGCCGGCTGCATTCTGCTTGCGACAAATCTCTTCCATATTAACTGGTACAGCCGAAATTGGTCCCTGCCAAGGGAATCCTTTACCTCACCCGGAGCAAGCTCCACATAGGTCGGACGGATCGCTTCATGCGCATCCTGTATTTTCTTACCGGTACGGCTCTGGTTTTCCTCTCCTGCCACAAAGTTCTCACCGTAATTTGTCTTAATGAATTGCTTTACCGCCTGGTCCGCTTCATCGCTGATACGAACGGAATCGGTACGCAAATAGGTGATTAAGCCTACGGTTCCATGTCCCTTAACATCCACGCCCTCATAAAGCTGCTGTGCAAGCTGCATCGTCTTTTGGGTTGAATAGTTCAGGATCTTTGCCGCTTCCTGCTGCAGGGTGCTTGTAGTAAAGGGAAGAGGAGCCTTGCGGATGCGCTCACTCTTTTTTATTTCACTGACAAGGAAATCACTATTCTGAAGCTGCTTTAGTATCTCGTTCATCTCAGCCTCGGAACGAATTTCCTTCTTAGAGGTATTGAGCTTTGCAACCAAAGGCTTTTTCTTGCCCTTTAACTCAAATTCCGCCTCCAGATTCCAATATTCTTCGGGAACAAATGCGTTAATTTCATCTTCCCTGTCACAGATAATACGCAGCGCTACGGACTGAACCCTGCCGGCACTTAAACCCCGCTTTACCTTGGCCCAGAGGAGCGGACTGATTTTATAGCCCACCATACGGTCCAGCACTCTTCTTGCCTGCTGTGCGTTCACCAGATCCATATCAATATCCCTGGCCTGCTTGATGGAGGCTTTAACAGCATTCTTCGTGATCTCATTAAAGGTAATCCGGCTCGCATCCTTTTCCTCCAGCCTCAAGGTCTGGGCCAGGTGCCAGGAAATTGCCTCTCCCTCCCGGTCAGGGTCAGTTGCAAGATATACCTTATCTGCCTTTTTAACTTCCTTGCGGAGTTTGGCCAGTAAATCGCCTTTTCCTCTGATTGTAATGTACTTCGGTTCAAAATCGTGATCTATATCGATACCCATCTGGCTTTTTGGCAAATCCCTTACATGTCCGTTGGATGCCAGGACTTCATAATTCGTTCCGAGAAACTTCTTGATTGTCTTTGCCTTTGCCGGAGATTCTACGATTACAAGATATCTTGGCATATTGATGTTCCCTCATTTCTATGTGTAAATAATAATCAGTCTAGTATTAGTTGCCCCGTCAGCTTACAGGCCGTGCGTGATATAATAATTCTTGGTTGTCTGTGTCACAAAGCCTCGCAGTTCCAAAACCAGCAGTTGCTCCATCAATGTATCAATGGAGAATCCGGTCCGGAGGGATATCTCTTCTATATGCATCGGCTGTAAGCTCAGACAAGCATACACTATTTTCCCATTCGTTTCAAGAATTTTATTTATTTTTTTATCGACGTCTCCTTTTTGCTCATAATTTGGTATCAAATCCTCCAAAATATCTTTAGGCTCTGTAACTAGTTTTGCCCCCATTTTAATTAAATTATTACAACCCTCGCTCAGAGCATCCTTCGCCCTGCCAGGCAGCGCATAAATATCCTTTCCCTGCTCCAGCCCCATATCGACAGTAATCAAAGAACCGCTTTTTTCTTTTGCTTCTATTACAAATATACCATCACACAAGCCGCTGATAATCCGGTTTCGCATTGGAAAGTTACCTGCAAGCGGTTTTGCACCGGGCGGATATTCCGATAAAATTCCGCCGCATTGTTCCAGCTCCCGATATAAATTGATATTCTCCCTTGGATAGCAGATATCAATTCCACAACCGAGAACTGCGTAGGTAAGGCCCTCCGAAATCAGCGCTCCCTCATGTGCATAGGAATCAACTCCTCTGGCAAGACCGCTGATAATCGTTACTCCTTCCTTCGCGATACAGGAAGCAAAATATTTTGCCATTTCTTTTCCGTAGGGTGAGCATTCCCTGGCCCCGACAACTGCCAGAAGCTTCTCCTCCTCACGGGGCAACCTTCCCTTATAATAGAGTCCAAAGGGTGACTCATATATATTACGAAGCTTTGCAGGATAATGTTCATCCTCTCTTGAAACAAAATATATGCCGTTTTTGATAAGTTTAGCATAATTATTCTGTATTTTTTCCTCATCCCTGCTGGAGATGATAGTATTGATATCCGATTTACGAAAGCTATGGGGACTGTCGCAGACCTCCATGAACTTCTCCAATTCACCCCCCGGTGCATGATAAATTGCCTTGGCACTTTCAAAATACTTCAGAAGATACCCGATTTTTTTAAGGCCAATGCCAGAAATATTGGCAAGCCAGTAATTATATTCTTCCTGTGTCATGTTTTATGTTTATTCCTCCATTCTGCCGTAAACCCACGAATTTGAGCGGAACAGCACACTAGCGTCCATGCCTGCGACTTGCTCGCAGGCCTAAATTCAACGTGTGAAAATCGTTTTTTATTTTCGCACTAATCTCCCCAGTATTTTTGATCGATACTCCGGTAACAGATGGCTTCGCTGATATGCTTTGTTGTAATCTCCTCGCTGCTGTCCAGATCGGCTATGGTACGTGCAACCTTAAGTATCCGGTGATATGCCCTGGCACTTAGATTCATCTTATGGAAGGCCTCCTCCAAAAGCTCCTGCTCCTTTGTCTCCAGCCGGCAGTATTTCTTAATGGCACGGGGTGTCAGCTCGGAATTAAAATAGATCTTCTGGCCTTGATATCGCTTAAGCTGTATCTGTCTTGCGATTGCAATACGCGCCCTTATATCCCTTGAGTTCTCCTGCTTTTCCTGTATCTGAAGGTCCCTGTAATTCATTTGTAATGCTTCAATACAAATGTCAAAGCGGTCCAAAAGAGGCTGGGATATCCTGCCCAGATAGCGCTTGACCAGGTTAACCGAACAGCTGCACTTATTCCGGTCCGGGTAATAGCCGCAGCTGCAGGGATTCATTGCGGCTACGAGCATGAACCCGGCAGGATACCGGTAGGAAGCATTCAGCCTGGCAACTGTTATCGATTTGTCCTCAAGGGGCTGTCTTAATACCTCGATTGTATTCTTCATAAATTCGGGAAGTTCGTCCAGAAACAGAACACCCAGATGGGCCAGACTGATCTCGCCGGGCTTTGGTACTCTTCCGCCCCCAACCAGTGCCGTTGTGGTAATCGTATGGTGAGGACTGCGAAAGGGTCTTTGTGTAATCAGCGCCTGCTGATTAAGGAGCCCGGCTATACTGTAGATTTTAGAGATTTCCACGCTTTCTTCAAAGGACAGCTCCGGCATTATCGTAGGAATTCGTTTGGCAAGCATCGTCTTGCCTGAGCCGGGAGGACCGATCATCAGTATATTATGCATACCGCTTACGGCAATTTCAATGGCTCTTTTTGCCGCCAGTTGGCCTGTTACCTCGGAAAAATCAATGCTTTCTTCCTTGTTCCTATCCTGCAACAGGCTGCCGGCATCCACATATTCCGGTTTAAATTCCCGCTTACCGCTTAGAAGTTGGGCCGCCTCCGACAGGGTTGCCACACCATAGGTCAGGATACCGTCTACCACGGCCCCCTCCTTCGCATTTTCTTTCGGAACAATGCACTTTGTAAAGCCCTGCTGCCTTGCACAATATACAAGGGGCAGAACACCATTCACTCTATTTACCTTACCATTTAAGCTGAGTTCCCCGATGATCAGATAATCCTTGAGATTTTCCTCGGGAAGATGGCCAAAGGCCGTAAGAATTGCAATCGCAACGGACAAATCGAAGGCGGTGCCTTCCTTGCGGATATCCGCAGGGGACAGATTGACGGTGATACGCTTTGCCGGTAGCTGGTAGCCGGAATTCTTCAGTGCAATCCGCACCCGCTCCCTTGCTTCCTTAACCTCCGAGCCAAGATACCCTACCATGTCAAAAATGGGAAGCCCATCGCTGACATCGGCTTCCACCGATACCACCAGTCCGTCAATCCCATGAATTGCGCCGCTGTAGGCTTTGCTGAACATAGCTGCTCCTTTCATTGTCTCTCCTCAATGAAGGAATCATTTGCTTATGGGTAGTATAACATGCCCCTGGAAAGAATGGCAAGAAAAATCAGGAAGGACAGAAAAATACAAATTTCCTCCTGAACTATTTGACAAACCCTAATAAAAAGATTAGAATATCAGTAATCATTACTAATATATATAAATAAATTTTATCAATAGTAAAATTGCAGCTTTTACAGATAAACTTTCTATGCTATATTTAGCATAAATCCAAAGGAGGTACTACCCTATGAACAAAATTGAATTAAGACCCGGAATCTACTATGTTGGTGTTGTTGACTGGAATCTGCGTAATTTCCACGGCTATTCCATTCATAAGGGAACCACATATAATGCATACCTCATCGTGGATGAGAAAATCGCCTTGATCGATACTGTTAAGGCTCCCTTTGCCAATGAGCTGTTAGACCGTATCTCAGAAATCATCGATCCGTCACAAATTGATTATCTGATCTCTAATCATGTTGAGATGGACCACTCCGGCTCCATTCCGGCAGTCATGGAGAAGGCCACAAAGGCTGTACTTGTAACCTCCTCCCCGAACGGCCTGAAGGGATTGAAGGCACATTATGGGGACCATTATAATTTTAAAGAAGTAAAGGCCGGTGATACTCTGTCCCTTGGCAAAAGAAGCTTAAACTTTGTCGGGACACCAATGCTTCATTGGCCTGACAATATGGTTACCTACTGCCCCGAGGAGAAAATTCTTTTCTCCAACGACGCCTTCGGTCAGCATTTTACCTCAAGCAAGCATTTTGATGATGAAGTGGATTTTAACCAGGTAATGTATGATGTCCAGGGCTATTATGCCAATATTCTTATGCCCTTCGGCACACAGGCAAAAAAGGCTTTGGAGGTTGTGGACGGGCTTGACATTGAAATGATTGCTCCCAGTCACGGCATTATCCTAAGAAGTCATATCAAAGAGGTGCTTGATGCATATCACCGTTACAGTGATGCAGTTACCGACGATACCGCTCTTGTTATCTATGATTCCATGTGGCATTCTACGGAAAGCATGGCACATGCTATTGCAGAGGGCTTTGATAAACGAGGTACCAAGGTGCTGCTGCTTGATTTAAAGGAGGATGATCTTTCGGATATCGTTACTGAGGTCCTGACCGCCCGTTATCTGGTAGTTGGCTCTCCCACTCTAAACAATAACTTTATGCCCAATGTTGGCGCTCTCCTCACCTATCTTAGGGGTCTTTCACCCAAGGGAAAGAAGGGCTTTGCTTTCGGTTCCTACGGCTGGAGCGGCCAGAGTATCGGGCAGGTGAATCAGGCGTTAACTGAAATGGGTGTTGAAATTATTATGGAGCCGGTGAAGATTACCTATATTCCTTCGAAGGAACAGCTTACCGAGCTTGAGAATAAAGTAGCTGCCTTATAGCTTTCGCTGGCGACATTTTCCCAACCTGCGCATATAATAAACCAAGATGCATGATAAAGAGTGCTCTCAGAAACTCTTTGTGTGCAGATTTGTGAGATGATTTTTTGTCAGATGTGCACAAATTTATGAGGCGTACGTGGAGCGTACGTTGATTAAATTTGTGTGCAGCTGGCAGAAAATAAGCCACAAGGATGCATACAAGGGAGTTTCCGAGAGTGCTCATAAAGAGGATGGAGGTTTTGTATGCGCATTTGTGAACTTAGGGAAAAGGAAGTTATCAACTGCAGGGACTGTGCAAGACTGGGTTATGTCTGTGATGTAGAGTTTGATATCTGTACCGGTCAGATCACCCATATCATAATCCCCGGACCATGCAAGGTTTGGGGAATCCTTGGGCGGGATCACGAGTACGTAATTGGCCGTTCCAGCATCAAGCAAATCGGAATTGATATCATCTTGGTGGATGTAGATATCGAAAAATGTCTGTTGAAATGTATCTAATTCAGGAATAGTTTGTCGGATTAGTTAAAGTTTTTTATATTATGCAATATTTGCCTTGACCATCAAGTAAATCTTCAATATAATCTAGTTGTATCATACAATAGTCAGAATGACCTATCGAGAAATCGATCTCCTGGCTGTACAGATTAGGAGGATTTATTATGAAATGCCCGTTTTGCAACAAGGATAATACCCGGGTTATTGATTCCAGACCGGCTGACGAAAATAATTCGATTCGAAGAAGACGCCAGTGCGACGAATGTCAGAGAAGATTTACTACCTATGAAAAGGTAGAAACCATTCCCCTTGTCGTAATCAAGAAGGATAATAACCGCGAGCCTTATGACCGTTCTAAAATAGAAGCCGGAGTTTTCCGCTCCTGCCATAAGAGGCCGATTTCCGTCGATCAAATTACTGCCCTTGTAGATGAAGTAGAAACCATGATTTTCAACCGTGAGGATAAAGAAATACCCAGCCATATCATCGGAGAGCTTGTCATGGATAAGTTAAAGGACCTTGATCCCGTAGCATATGTACGTTTTGCTTCGGTTTACCGTGAGTTTAAGGATGTCAATACCTTTATGAACGAGTTAAAAAAGATATTGGATAATTAAATTTCTTATCATAGAAACAGGAGGGACAACTTTCCCTCCTGCTTTTTTCTAATATAGAATGCCCAGCCCGGCATGAACACTTCTTTAACATGCTTCGGCCTTCTATATCTCTAAAATCCCGACCTTATAAAATCCTGAAGCTCTGTGTAATTTTTTTCGAATTCCGCATGATCGCCGGCGTAATGAGGTACTCCAAGGCTGATACCAAGGCTCTCCTGCGTCAGATAAGTATATACATCCAGAAGATTCTTCGAACCGATGATGTCCGCCGCCTCAAAGCCCAGGAGCAAATCCGAATTGCTGATACCTGCCACATAATCCTGAACAGCCTGATACAATTCTTCATTTCCTTCCTCGATGGTTGTCAAATTCCAGGTTCTGAAATTCTCCACAAAATTATTATTCAGCTTTACCATATCCTTTAGCTTTAGCCGGCTGCTTTTTGACTTACTGATATTAGTGGTGTAAATAAGCTGTGTCGGATGGGCGGAATAAGGGCTGTTATAGGCCGCTGTATATAATATACTGATATATTTCTCACTATTGAGCTTCATGTCATACTTAATGGTCAGAATAACCGGAATTTGGTCCGCCGGTATTGGTGTAAGCTGGGGAAATGGCTGAAAGGAATAAATATCAAGAATTTTATCAAAATCTCCCTCGATGATTTGATTCCATTGATTAAGCTCCTTCTCGCTGCCTCCATTTACTATTTTGGGATATTCGGCCGAAATACCATTTTGTCTGTATTTCACGCTGATCACCTGTGTAGCCTGATTCTGCCCGGTCGTGACGGAGTCCTGGTATTCCGATGTATCATTTGCATCGGTATCCACAGCTTCCTCGCCCACCCGGTTATCCTCCAATAAAAGAGCACTGAATACTATCATCAAAAGCAAAGCTACTATAAATCGTTTCTGCTTCATAAGGCTTTCTACCTGCTAAATTTTCATTCTATTAATTCTTATGCAGAGTATATGAAATATACGCCAAAGAAAAAGAGAGCGATTAATAAGTATCCCTCAGGCTTCGAATTAAAAGCTTTTCCTTCAATTCCTTCCCATCTCTGATTTTCCCTCCCCTGATATCGCCTTTGCCCAGCTTTATCTGAAGAGGCTTTTCATTCGTCAGAAAGAAATAATTGTCACTGAATATTCCGTCACAATCTCCAAAGTCCAGTTCGACAAAGCAGGCCAGCCTTTTTGCCTGAAGGGTAATAAGATAACTGCCTTGTGTTTCTTCTACCTGGCTGGTAATCTCCGGCTGCTCCAGCTTAAGATGCTTATAGGGCACGAATGCCATCATATCCGAGGTTCTGACTCCCGTTTCATCTTCAAATACCGCCTCCACATATACCTGCTCCTTTTTATCTTCAATATAGGAGGTATAATCTGCTTTTGCTATCTGCAGGGCTGACAGAGCCGGAACAACCACCTCATAAGCTGCCTGATGCAAGACCGTAAAATCCATGGTTCTTAAGGACAGCTCTACTTTGCATCTGACCTCCTGCATTTTCTCATTCTGAATATGAGCTTCTACGATATTACCGTCTCTGACCATACTGCCGGCCACCGGGGCATAAAATTTCGCCGCCATATAATGGAGGGCCTTCCACCGGCCGAAATAATCAATGCTTGACCAGGAAGCCACCGGCCAGCTGTCATTTAACTGCCAGTACAATGCTCCCATACAACGGCCGCGATGTCTTCTCCAATGCTCTACTCCAAATTTGATTGCAATCCCCTGAAGTATCTGGCTGACATAGATCAGATCGGAAAAGCTCCTTGGATACAGGAAGTTCTCTGAGATATAATAAAGTATCTTGCCATTAGCCGCCTCGTTCTTCTGATGGCTTTCCATTACCTTCGAGAATATATTGCGGTCCTCCTCCTCGGTAAAGGTATTTACCGTCTTAATGGAAGGGAAGGACTGAAAGCCGAATTCTGAGCAGAAGCGGAAATAATAATTGCGATAATCCTCGAAGGGCCTCTGTCCATGCCATACCGACCAGTAATGGACATCTCCTCTGTTTTCATCATCCGGATTGTCAAAGCTCCCTCCGGAGGAAGGGGAAGAAGGCCAGTAAAAGGTTGCATCATCCGTTTCCCGGACAGTTTTAGGCAGTACATATTCAAATTGCTTAATGTAATCTGCACGAAGCTGCGGGGAATGCTCCATAAACCCCGGCCAATGATGCCAGGCAGATTCAATCTCGTTATTCCCGCACCATAATGCAAGGCAGGCATGATGCCTGATTCTTCTCACATTATCCCTGGTTTCCCCAATAATATTCTCCTCGAATTCCCTGGTCAGATCATATACATTGCAGGCATACATGAGGTCCTGCCATACAAGAAGGCCATATCTGTCACAAAGCTCATAAAAGGTGTCAGAGGGATAATAACCGCCGCCCCATACCCGAAGGCAGTTATAATTTGCCCTGACACAGGATTTAATCAGATACTCTATTCTGTCCTTTGTAATATTGGAATAGACGGTATCCTCCGGGATATAGTCCGCACCCCTGGCAAACAACTTCACACCATTCACCTGAAAGCAGAATTCCTTCCCCCATTCATCCTTATCCTGACTTATGATAAGTGTGCGAAGTCCAAGGGAAAACTCTTTATGATCTGCTGTGACACTTGAAGCCTTTAATTCAACCGACAGACGGTACAAGGGCTGTTCTCCATAGCCGCTTGGCCACCACAGCTTCGGCTCATCAATCCAAAGGGAATACCGGTTATCCCCCTGCTTTGCCAAAACATTTGTGCTTACTGCTATTCTCTGCGGGTCAGTCAAAGTAAATTTAAGCTCATATTCCTGATTATCAAGCAGCTCCAGCCTTGTGTCAACGGTAAGCTCCACCTGTTCCTTAAGATGAATTTGTCTTATACTGACCTCCTGGATCTCACCGTCGCTGCATGCGGCCAATTCAATATCCCGCCAGATTCCGGCATCGGGGATCTGTGCACCCCAATCCCAGCCAAACATACAGTGGGCTTTACGAATATATTGATTGCCGCGCATTGCCCCGCTGGCAACATACTGTATCTGCTTATCCTCTGCTGCTTCGTACCGCTCCATGTATTCAATCGGAGAACGGAAAATAATCCTGATCCGGTTTTCTCCCTGTATTAGATATTCCTTGCAGTCAAAGCTCCATACCCGGTGCATGTTATTGGTTTTCGCCAGTAAAACTTCATTCAGATAAATCTCTGCCAGGGTATCAAGACCATGGCAAATAAGCCTAATCCGTTTGCTTGCGTAGAAATCTTCGCTAATCTGAAAGCTCCTTGCAAATTCATAATCCTTGCGAAACAGCTCTCTTGCCTCGTATTCGTTCTCCCGCCAAAACGGGTCCTGAATCGACTGATTTTCTAGGAATGCGGACATTACTGAGCCTGGAATCTTCGTATCAAGCCAGGCCCCTCTCGATAATTCCCTCATGCTCCACATTCCGTTCAGTGTCTGCTTTATCATCACCTTCCTCATTTCTGCACTGCTTCCTATTTTGCTTTATAAAACCTCTTATCCCAAGCCAGCGATTGCAGCGCAGACGCAAGCTTGCTGTGCATATGACGGTACGCCATAACTTAATAAAGCTTCCGTCCACATTTGGGGCAGTATTCAAAATCGCCGGAAAGAGGATAGGAACAGACAGGACAATGCTGACTATAGCCTCCGCCGCCTATCGAGTGAAGCTCCTCCGGTGTTAAAGTGAGCTGCTCTCCTTTCTTAATCCGTTTGCCAAGCTCAGGGGCTATCTCATACCTTGTATTACAGCAGGTGCTTATGGCATAATAGCGTTTGTTCCAGAAAAAGATCGGAATAAAAAAAAGACTGAAATACGTATAAGTCATATAAACCTCCAGCCGGCCAAACTGTCCGCAGAGGGAGCAAAGCATGGTTTGTACAAAATCCAGCCTTTTTTGTCCGTCTGATATACCGAAAATAAAGAACATACCGCTCCATTCCTTCCGCGTCAGCTAAATAATTAAAATTTAATCTAATTATTAGCTTATTTATAGATTAAATTAAGTATAGCATAAACCTTTTCTTTTTCCAATGTAGCATCTTATCTTTTTATTTGGTCGTTCTTTTTTCTTTCCTTCATAATTCTGTGATGTGTAAGGACATACACAAGAAAGCTGATTATCAGCGGCAGATAAAAATTGATGATACGGCTTAATATCATTGCCGAGGTCAGATCCTGTTCAGGAAAAAACTGCCCGGACAATATGAGATAGGATTTTTCAGCAACCCCGACCGAGCCCGGAAGCGGAACCGCTGCCATAGCGATATTAATAAAGGCCTGTCCGGCCATTAGATCCAGTGCACTATCCTCCCGAAAGCCAAAGCTTAAATAAACAAGATAGGCTACCATATAATAGGAAATCCATTGCAGAACCGTAACAAAGAATACTTTGACAAACAGAGCCGGATGCTTTATTATCATTCTGGCCTTTTCCCGATATGCGATAATCAGCAGATCAAATTTTATCTGCACCTCTTCGCATCTTTTTATCAGATGAAGCTTTTTCCCCAGCCGAAAGACCAGATCCATAAGAAATCCAATGGTTCTTCCCGAAAACATAAGCGCCGATAAAATTACGGTTATACCAAGCATTACCACCGTTCCGGCCAACAGCAACCAGGAAAACCAGTCCGCCGAATTATCTATCAAATCGTAACGGAATATAGCAAAAAAACCGCCCAGTAATATAATTACGATATGTCCGACGAAGACCGTCAAAAAAATTGTAATGGAGGAATAATCGATATGGATTTTATCCTTACTCATATAATACATCTGCGCCGGCTGGCCTCCGCTGGCTGCAGGCGTAATGGCATTAAAATAATTACCGATACATGTATATTCGATGCAATTAATACCCGCAGTCCTTTGCCCCAGGCTGTCCATAATTAAATAAAAATTCACCGCCTGGCACCCGGTATAAAGAAACATCAATCCGATTCCTGCAAACAGATAATACAGATGTATACCACTGACCGCCTCGGACAGTTCTTTCACGGAATAATCCTTTAAAATCACTGCAATGGTGACTGCCATTAAGGCCACCATAAGCAGAATACTGCGAAATTGATTTTTTCTGCTGACTACCTTTTCACTCATTATTTTGTTCCCTCATTATGCGTTATCAATACTGCCGACTCACCATAGGTGCTTTTGACGCTTTAATCATTGTAATGTCCATGCTTTATTATTACCTGATCTGTTTTTTCTATTAGCTCCGACTTTACGGAAAGAAAAAGGATTTATAAAAGGCATCTGTCCTTTTATAAATCCTTCCATAACAAACATATTATAATTTTTACCAGGAGTCAAATTAAAATAATATTAATTTTCCCATAAAGGTTGATCCATTATAGGTAATTCTCCCGATGGATACAGTTTTCTTAAAGAAAATAATACATGCATCCGGCACAGCATAACCTATGACCCTTACATGTATTATTTCCCCGTTGCATATTCCCCATACAACCTGTAATATGAGTATTTCTACTCCCAAGCACTATTATAGGTATAATTTAACCTTTCTTAAGGTATCCGGCAAGCAAATGAGATTATCCGACATAAAACATTGATTAAACGGCAGGAAAATATGAAATTTCCCACACATTCCTTATTATTCGGTATTATTTCATTCTTATTATTCGTTATGCTCTTGGATATTCCAGATACCTCTGTCTCACATTCTTTTGATAGGTCCGGCCGATTGGAAAGCTCTCGCCGGTTTTTAAGCTAATCTGATTCCCCTTCATGCTTTCTATTTCATCCATATTCACAATCACGCTTTGATTGATCTGGATAAAATTTTGCTCAAGACGTCCTGACAGCGATGTAATTGTCTCATATACCGGATGCTTTCCCAGCTTTGTATATAGAATACTCTGTGTACCCTTTCTCGAAATATAGATTATATTTGACTGGCTTATTTTCTTTTTTATATTATCCACCGTTATAACTAACGGAACCGCATTCGTCCGGTTATTGATATAATTAACCTGTATAACAGCCTTCTTAAACAGCCGCTCCAGCCGGTCAGCCTCCACTGGCTTTGTAAGATAGCCGAAGGCCTCCACATGAAAGGCCTCCAAGGCATATTCCCTGTGCCCCGTGATAAAAATCGTTATAATTCTTGGGTTTTTCTTAAGCAGCCTTGAAGCTATCGTAATTCCATTCATTCCCTTTAAATCAATATCCAGAAACGCGATATCAACCGTATTGCTCTCTATATACTCAAGCAGCTTTTCCCCCCGCAAAAAGCCTGTGATATTCGCATCAATCTTATATTTTTTTACCAGTTCCTCCAGGTAGGTGCATTGTATCCGCAGTGCTATATTCTCGTCATCACATAGTACGATGTTAATTTTCATGGGAACCTCCATGCTGTCATCCATCAGCTCAATTCAATAAGTGCGATTCCAGGCAGTTATTTATTCAGACCGGCAATAATATTTGGATATGAAAGGACTCATCATCGAATTCAAACTCCAGCTCGCCCTGATATTTTGCCACAATATCCTTAATATTCTCTGTCCCAAGGCCATGAAGCAGGGCATTGTCCTTATTTGTCAAAAACCTGCCGCGCTTTATCACCGGTTTGGTACTTATGGAATTTTCGCATTGTATGCTGCAGCCCTTCTCAGTATTTTGTATCATCAGCTGTATGTATTTCTTATTGCCCGATTTTTCAGCTGCTTCAATCGCATTGTCAAGTATATTGCCAAGAAGGGAACAGATATCCTTACTTTGCATATTGATATCCTGTATGGCAATCATGCTCGTGAAATTAATATTCTTCTCCTTTGCCTGACCTTTTTTGGCATTCAGCAGAACAGACAGGGTTTTGTTATTGATAATCACCAAATCATTGGCGATCTCAACATCCTCATATACCTGATTGATATATTCCTTAAGCTCCTCATACTTTTCGGTATGTGCCAGTGTCTTAATCAGGCCAATGTGATTGTTCAAATCATGACGAAGCTTTCTAAGATTGTCCGTAATATGAATCATATCGTTATTCAATTGAAGCTCCAGTTCAATCTGCTTTAGCCTTAGCTTTGTAGCCAGCTCTTCATTGGACCGTTTTTCAATACGGAAGATCAGGGCTACGCTATATGCGGTAATCAGCAGTACAACTCCGAAGAAAAGTACGATGACATCATTTACAACAATTCTTTCGCGCCGGTTATAATAAATGAATAACAGAATCAGGGCCAGGACAAGATTAAAGACAATTACCATCGCCAGCTCCCAAAAGTAGGAAAGTCCTATGACCAGCTTTCCCTTGCGCATTCTGAAAATAAACTCGAAGGCCAGCAGGGTTAAAAGCTTTATGGCAATTATAACAATGCCACTGATTTCATCACCGCTCAATACAGTCTCCACTGACTTATTCATGATTGCACTGATTGCAAACATCAGGCCTATCTCCAATAAAATAAGTCCCAGAGCATAGATTCCCCACCATATGAGTTTTTCAATAAATGAATTGTTGGATAAGCTTAGGATTACCAATAAGGAATAGATTAAAACAAGGAGGGTTGCAAGCATCTGATAGAATTCACCCGCCGGCATAAAAGCAAATACTTGCTTTATCTGTAATAAAAGAAACATGCCCGTTGCTGCAAGTACGGCTGTTTTCCCACCATACTTTGACTCTAGGACATAGCTCATCAGCCTCCATAGGATAATACTTTCTATCACATTAGGCACACATGTAAGCACTATATTCATGATATCCAATCAGTAAACACCTTCTTTTTCGGATCATTTCTACAAGCCTTTGGTTAATGGCTCACTTCGCTTAAATAAGACTAATTACCTATCTATATCATACACATTTTTATATAAAATGCAAAGAGTTTCTTCTATGCCAGAATACCTCTCTTCTAAGTATGATAGGAAAGTAATAAGGGTGTCTTAAAATCCACTAAAACGGACTTCCAAGACACCCATTTGTATTTATCGTTATATATCAATGCATCTACTGATGTATTGATATTATAATTTCGGTCTTTATTTATTCTACCGGCAACTCAATTCAGATAATTACGCATGTTTTTCAGTGCTGATTTTTCCAAACGGCTGACCTGCGCCTGGGAAATATTGATTTCCTTGGCAACCTCCATCTGTGTTTTCCCTTCAAAAAAGCGTAGCTTAATGATGTTGTGCTCTCTGGCCGAAAGCTTATCCATTGCCTCCTTTAATGAGATTTCCTCTATCCAGTTTTCCTCCTTATTCTTCTTGTCACTTACCTGATCCATGATATACAGGGCATCTCCGCCCTCCACGTAAACTGGATCATACAGGGATACCGGACTCTGGATTGCATCCAGGGCATACACGATATCCTCCTTGCTAATGCCTATCTCTGCCGCAATTTCACTAATGGTAGGCTCCTTTTCATTCTTTCTGACCAAAGCCTCCTTGGCATAAATTGCCTTATAAGCCGTATCACGAAGGGAACGGCTGACACGGATTGCATTATTATCCCTCAGATATCTTCGAATCTCGCCAATAATCATTGGTACAGCATAGGTAGAAAATTTCACATTCTGGGTAATATCAAAGTTATCAATTGCCTTCATAAGTCCTATGCAGCCGATCTGAAAGAGATCGTCTACATTCTCGTTACTGTTGGAAAATCTCTGAATAATGGAAAGCACCAGACGCAGGTTTCCCTTGATATAAAGCTCTCTGGCTTCCTTATCACCCTTTAATATCCTTTGAAACAATTCTTCCTTTTCACTGTTTTTCAACAATGGCAGCTTAGATGTATTTACACCACATATCTCAACCTTATAAAGAGCCATAACGAAACCTCCGAATCATTTTTATACCCCTGCATATCACAAGCCTTGCTTGTGATACTGCTTCAATAAGGAGTTTGAAAGTGATCTTCTTTCAAACTTTATCCTTAGATAATGATTCACTTTTTGGCTATTGTTTATACGATTGATGATATAGAATTTATTTCCAAAACTAATCTAATTTGCTATTTATTCAAACCGGACCATTTCTTTTTTTAGTCTTTTTATGATCTTTTTCTCAAGTCTTGATATGTAGGACTGTGAAATCCCCAGCAAATCGGCCACTTCCTTTTGTGTCCGCTCCGTTCCGTCATCAGTATTGAGTCCAAATCTCAAGTCCACAATAATTCTCTCCCGGTCCGATAGCTTTGATAATGCCTTGCGAAGCAGCTTTCGATCCACCTCTTCCTCAATATTGCGATAGATCACATCCTCCTCCGTACCAAGAATATCGGATAACAAAAGCTCATTGCCGTCCCAGTCCACATTCAGCGGCTCATCGATGGATACCTCCAGCTTTGTTTTATTATTTCTTCTAAGATACATGAGAATTTCATTTTCAATGCAGCGGGAAGCATAGGTTGCAAGCTTTATATTCTTATCTGGATTAAAGGTATTGATTGCCTTAATCAATCCGATTGTCCCAATTGATATCAGGTCCTCGACTCCAACACCCGTATTATCAAACTTCTTTGCTATGTAAACAACAAGGCGTAGATTATGCTCCACCAGAAGAGATTTCATCTCACCATCCTTCTCCGTTCCCAGCAATGCTATCACCTCTGCCTCCCTGACGGGATCAAGCGGCGGCGGCAGTACCTCAGCACCTCCAATATAATGGATTTCACCCTTTCGTCCAAATATAATTGTTTTTATATCCGGTATCATCCGAAATTGGAATTTGTTTTGAATTGATAGCTTTAATAGCATAGATAAACCTCCCATATTTTACATTAACGTTCATGCTCTCTGGGCATAAATCGCGAATAATAGCCGCTCTTGCTATGCGCAATCTATACAAGTTCTTTATGTAAAAGCACGTGATAGTCATCCTTTGTAGACAGGTGGTTATCACAAATAGCTGCGGTTACCTTCTCATTGCATATTGTTTCCCTTCCCGTATGAATTATAACTTTATCAAGTATCACCCCCGGCATAATTCCCCTTGTTTTCCCAACAGACTGATACGGTATAAACTTAAGTCTTCGCATATTCTCACTGCCGGCTGCAACCGGAGACTCATTTTTACCCAGCAAGCAGGCTCTGGCTGCTTCTACCTCCTCGAAGGCCTCCTTAGGAAGCAGTTCCCCTAGGAGCGAGGATTCCATAACCAGCACCGGCTTTTTATAAACCGGGTCATACAGACAGTTACCCGTATCCATAAGTCCTGTCGTATGAATATTACGATTATCATAGAATAATTCAACCTCATAGGTTTCCTTCCTTCCGCTTTGATACCAGCGTACAAACCAAAGAAGCAGAAAGGTTAACGGTATCAGCAAAAGAATTATAAGAAGGATAGATTTCCAGGAGATATTGCTTAGAACAAGTGCTGTCCCGTAATAAATAAGCCTCTCGCGAAAATCCGTATAATAGTAAATTGAATTAATCAATCCTCCGGCAAAGTATGTAATCAGGTATAGAGCAAGCATCTGCTTTAATAATTCCGCAGGCCTCATTCTTCCAAATGCAAGAAAAAGCATTAGCGCAGATACCGCCACATTCATAAATAGAAACCGGATTATTAAATTCATCCAGGGAAAGATACTGACAATTACGGCCGACATGGCACCGACCGCAGAGGCCCCTATGAATCGTTTCCAACTGCTTTTTCTTCGATTTACCTTACTTAGCAAAAAGAGAAGGATATAATCGATGAAAAAATTCAGAATAAAAATAATATCCGGATATACTTCAAGATACAAATTTCACCTCCAGCAAATAGTAGATTGTTAAACTTACACCCCTGCATATCACAAGCCTTGCTTGTGATACTGCTTTAATAAATAGTTTGAAAGTGATTTTCTTTCAAACTTACCTGCTCGCTGCTAATACTTCCTGCCGGCAACGTACATTACGATTATATCTTGTTTGAATTCCAAAATTTGTCATTTTCTGAAATGCAAATGCCAGTTTTTATTTACTAATTATTACAGTTTCCGTCCGATTTTTCTTTTACAGTACAAAAAAAGCTGCCAGATTATTTTAATCAAAATAATCTAACAGCCTAAATCCCTTATGTAATATGGTTTTTCTATATTTTACTTATAGCGACATTTTCACAAGAAATTGCATTAATTTTTATATAGTTATTCTGCTGCTTTGCAATGTATTCCTATTAATTGCAATTTCTTTGTAAAATATTTAAACCGTTTCTTAAGTTTATTTTATGATTCCTCATATTGCTTTACTTATTGTGGCGGTTTTTCTGTAAAAACTCCGGTATCTTGATTCCGCTGGGATCGGTATTGGTATTGGCGGGTGCCTTTGCCGGCTGGCTTACCGGACGTCTGGCCGCATCTGACTGGTAAGAGCTCTGGGAGCTCTGTCCGGCTTGTCCCGCCGAAGCAGCACTGCCGTAGGAGTTGCCTGATAAATAAGATCTTCCTGTGTTAAGCTCTGGTTTAAAGGAAGGTCTGACAGAGCCTGACTGTGAAGGAGTATGCCTTAAGAAATCAGGTGTCTTTACGATATCCTTAGACTTGCTGTCCAGTCCCGTTGCAATTACTGTAATAGTTGCGGTATCCTGTGCTGTATCGTCAAACATGGCGCCAAAGATTATATTCGCAGAGTCACCTGCAAGCTCCTGAACCAGAGTTGCTGCTTCATTTGCTTCAATCAGGCTGATATCCCCTGAGATATTAATAATTACATGGGAAGCTCCCTGAATAGTGGTCTCAAGCAGCGGGCTGGTTATCGCCTGCTTTACCGCATCGATACACTTATCGTCACCGGTTCCCATACCGATACCGATATGAGCCACACCCTTGTCCTTCATTACAGTCTGAACATCCGCAAAGTCAAGGTTAATCAGTCCCGGTACATTAATCAGGTCCGTAATACCCTGTACACCCTGCTGCAACACCTCATCTGCCTTGCGCAGCGCATCGGGCATTGTAGTCCTACGGTCAACAATCTCCAATAATTTATCATTCGGAATTACAATCAGGGTATCCACGTGCTCCTTAAGGCGCTCAATACCGCTGATGGCATTCGTCATACGTGTCTTAGCTTCAAATTTAAAGGGCTTTGTAACGATTCCTACGGTAAGAATCCCCATGTCCTTTGCAATCTGCGCCACTACCGGAGCCGCACCGGTTCCGGTTCCGCCGCCCATACCGCAGGTTACAAAAACCATATCCGAGCCCTTGATAAGCTCTGACAACTGCTCTTTGCTCTCCTCTGCGGCCTTCTGTCCGATTTCAGGCTGTGCCCCGGCTCCAAGACCCTTCGTAAGCTTCTCACCGATTTGTATAATCTGCGGGGCCTTACAGTTTTTAAGATGCTGCTTGTCCGTATTTACACATACAAACTCAACACCCAGAATATTTTCTTCTATCATTCGATTAACGGCGTTATTACCTGCTCCTCCTACCCCAATTACGAGTATTTTTGCTGTGGTATCCGCCTCATTTGTTCTTATCTCAAGCAAGGTCTATTCCTCCTTTATCGTATTCTCCAATTATAACAAGTGAATGTAAGTTCAGCTTGCAATATTCACCAAAATCCCTTTTTTATTCATTCCATTTTTTCCAAAAAACCACATCATAATGGGATAAAACTACGCCCAAATACAATTTATGGTGTTCTATAATCCTACTTTATATAATATCTTTAAATTCCCAAATAATCAAGCATAATTTTTAAAAAAATTGATTTATTTAAGCCAATTTTATCTATTCTGTCGAATCCTTAGACTTGCCAATTACATAGTTGCTTTCCTTGCTATAGTCCCTCATATCAAGCTCATAAGCCTTAGTTCCTTCCGCTTTGGCAAGGATATTTTTTAAATCCGACAGGGCTACCTCATAATCATTTTTTTTGCCAAGCAATACCCTGATGTCTCCGCATTTTAAGGTGACATTGTTATTCTCATCAAACCTTACCACATCCACATCAAGCTCATACTTATTGATTAATTTTGTTAAATTCAATATGATATCAAATAATTTATCCTTCGCTCCGGTACTTTCTTCCTCATCCTTTTCGGTCTCCTGTTCATCCGAAGATCCGCTGTTTTCCTCTCCACTTTGGGTATCACCGCCTGTGTTCTCCTGTCCGCTGTCCTCTTCTTTGGTTTGTTCCTCATCAAGCAGCTTAAGCTTATCGTGCAGGACAATATCACGAAACTGAAGGCCTTCTATCACAGGTACCTTCTCCACCTTCTCGGAGGAGCTTTCTACAATGATTCCGTCCTTATCGAAATACATGTACTCGCCCATGACATAGACACAGCCTGTCACTATTTTCTCATATACATAAATAGTCACCTCATGCCTGCTGTTCATCTCAATATCCAGCTTTTCGATAAAGGGAATATCCGGAGTAGTGAAAAAACGATACTTCAGATACAGGTATATCGAATTATAATCAAGCCTTGATTCCAGAACCATATCCCTGATCTGCTGATCCGTATAACGGCTCTCTCCGATGACCTCTGCCTTTTGAATGCCAAACTGGAAGAGAAACAACAGCATCGGAATACCGAGGGCAAGCAGGGCAATGATGGCTTTTCGGAAAATTCTCTTTCGTACACTATTTGAGCTCCTTGGCCTATTAATACTCATCTGCACCTCCATGATGGCTTTTCTTCTCCTGGTATTACCTTTTCAAGTAAAGACTCTGATTCTTGCTCCCAGTATCGATAAATCTCTGCAAATATCCTCGTAACCGCGTTCGATATAGGAAGCTTCCTGTACAATGGTAGTTCCTTCCGCTGCCAGACCGGCTAGTACCAGTGCCGCGCCACCGCGTAAATCTTTGGCATAAAGCTCCGCTCCCTGAAGCGTTGCAACTCCTGTGATGACCGCCTTTCTGCCCTCTTCTTCAATGCTTACCTGGGCACCCATCTTCTCAAGCTCCGTGACATTCTGGAAACGTGATTCGAAGATATCCTCAATAATCGTGCTTTTTCCATCCGCCAGGCACAGGATGGACATCAGCTGTGACTGCATATCCGTAGGAAATCCCGGATATGGCTGTGTCTGTAATACCTCAATCGGCTTTGGCCTTTGCAAGTTTTTTACTTTTATAGCCTTATCCATGGTAGTAATTTCACAGCCCGTCTTTTTTAACGTCCTGATCGTGGATAAAAGCTGGTCTGTCGGGGGATTTGTAAATACCACCTCTCCCGTGGCTGCTGCAACAGCCGCCATATATGTTCCTGCTACAATCCGGTCTGTTGATAGGGTAAATTCAACATCATGCAACCGTTTTACGCCCTCTACGATAAGGAAAGAGGTACCTTTTCCGCAAATTCTTGCGCCTGCTTCGATTAAATAATTACAGACCTCTGTGACCTCCGGCTCTCTGGCGGCATTGAATATCCTGGTTACTCCCTCCGATAATACGGCGGTGAGCAGGACATTCTGTGTAGCACCCACACTTGGTTGTTCAAGAAATATGTCATTTCCGATAATCTTATCCGTATAGCAATGGATAATGCTTTTGTCCTCTCCGCTGAATTCCTGCGTAACATTCATCTTCTTTATGGCATTTAAATGATAATTTATCGGTCTTTTACCGATGGAACAACCACCCGGATACGCTATTGTAACCTCATGGAAGCGTCCGAGTATGGCACCAAGATATAGAATGGAGCTGCGCATTTTACTTACAGAAGACTCTGATACATGGGTAACATCTGCATCCGTACTGTCCACCGTAAGTGTGTTTTTATCCCAGGAGGTTTTACAGCCAAGCTCTTCCAGTATTTTCACCATGTGAATTACATCAAGTATCTTTGGACAGTTCTTAAGTATTGAAATCCCTTTATTCAAAATAGTTGCAGCAATAACCGGTAATGCTGCATTCTTTGAACCTTGTATTTTTAACTCGCCTTTTAACTGCTCTTTGCCGATGACCTCAATACTGGACATAGTGCACCTCAGACAATGAAGGAAATATACTACTACTATATGAATTCTTCTTTGTCCGCGTGAATCACAGTCAATCCCATATGATACCCACCCAAAAAGCGCCATCCGTCCTAAGACTTTTCGCCCTTGATCTGGTTTGAGACACTTAGGACAATTCCCATTTCAAACAAAAGCACCATGACTGAGCTTCCTCCGTAACTGATGAAGGGAAGCGTATTGCCGGTGGAAGGAATTGTATTGGTTACTACCGCAATATTGATTAGTACCTGTACTGCGATATGGGCAAGCACTCCGGTCGCAATCAAGCCACCGTAGAGGTCCGTTGAGTTTATAGCAATGATAAAAATACGCCACATTAATAAAATAAATACGAGAATTAAGGTAAATGCTCCAAAGAGCCCTAATTCCTCACAGATAACCGCAAAGATCATATCATTATGTGATTCTGGGATAAAGCCCAGCTTTTGAATGCTTTCCCCCAGTCCTTTCCCAAAAAAACCGCCGGAGGCAATTGCATACAGCCCCTGGAGAATCTGATATCCCTTATCAGCCGTTTCCACATGAAGCCATGCCTCAATACGGTCGGAACGGTAGGAGTTAAAGAAGAAAATAAACATCAGTCCCAATCCGACCAGCATCAGTCCCGATACGATAAAATAGCCCTTCTTCCTGCTGGCTACAAAGCAGATGGAAACCAGTATTACGGAGATAATGATTGCTGTCGATAAATTCTCAACTACAATCAGCCCAAGCAGGGGCGCTATGAAGAAGCATACCCGAAGAAAGCCTGAGAACTTATCCAGCTTCTTCGGCGCCAAATTTACGATGTAGGCTGTAAACAGAATTACTGCAATCTTGGTCAGCTCTGAGGGCTGAAACCTGCCCAAAAGCGGTATCTCAATCCACCGCTTGGAGCCCTTGGTAGCACTGCCGAAAACCAATACGAAGGTCTGTAAGAAAAGACACAGCATATATAAGATTGTAATTGGCTTTAATCTAAAAAAGGGAAGGTTTGTTATGTAAATATGATAATCAATTTTCGATACAAAAATCATGACAAGGATACCGATTCCGGCAAGGAGCGCCTGTCTCTCAAGATAAAATGCGGGTGACAGGTTATTCTGCTGCGCATTGAAGGAGCTCGTGCTATAGATGCATACCAAGCCAAAGCATACCAGAAAAAGCACCAGAAATAACAGGCTGTAATCATAATAGCTATGCATTTTTCTTTGATTGGTTTGTGCTACTGTTCTACTCATCATTTCCTCTTTTCCTAAGAAAGCATTTCCCTGACATATTCCTTAAATAGTTTTCCCCGCTGTTCGAAGCTTTCAAACATACCCCAGCTTGCGCAGGCCGGTGACAATAATACCGCATCCCCGGGACGAGCCATGTTCGCGCTCACTCTGACCGCCTCACGCAAATCCTGCACCATAACAAGCTCTGTGAAGCCCTGCTTCCTTGCCGCCTCGGCAAGCTGCTCCTTCGTCTGTCCCAAGAGGACAAGGCCCTTCACCTTTGTGCCAAAGGCTTCAATCAGGGCATCAAAGGACACCTTTTTATCATATCCTCCGGCAATTAATACCGTAGGATTTCTCATTGCCCGGATTGCCCGGATAGAGGCATCCGGATTTGTACCCTTCGAGTCATTGTAATAGGTAACTCCGCCAATGGTCTCTACATATTCAATTCGATGCTCCACTGCCTTAAAATCAAGCAGGGCCTTTCGGATATATTCCATTGGAACGCCCATTTGGGCCGCAATCAAAACGGCGGCCATGACATTCTCATAATTATGCTGTCCTAATAATTTAAGCTCATTGATATTACATACGGTCTGACAGATATCCCCCTTGCGGTACAGGATATCCTCCCCCTTAAGACAGGCTCCCTCCGTAAGCTCCCTTGCACTGCTGAAAAACAGAACTCCGGCTCCCAGCCTTCCAGCCATATTTCTTAGAACCTCATCCTCATAATTTAGGATGCACACATCCGCCTTCGTCTGATTCAGTGTGATCCGTTCCTTCATTGCTATGTAATTATCCATGGTATAATGCCGGTCCAGATGATCCGGCGTGATATTTAAAATTGCACTGATCTCCGGCTTAAAGCTATGGATAGTTTCAAGCTGGAAGCTGCTGGCTTCAATCACCGTTATTGAATGGTCCGTAGTAGCAAGGGCCGTATCACAGCAGGATTTTCCGATATTGCCAACTACAAAAACCTCTGGAAAATAAGCTTTCATAATCTCTCCCACCAAAGTGGTAGTTGTTGTCTTCCCATTCGTTCCGGTAATGGCAATCACCTTGCCCTTTGTAAACTGGTAGGCCAGTTCAACCTCTCCCCAGATTGGGATATTCTTTTCCCTGATCTTTTCAATATCCGGATGGTCGGTTGCAACACCCGGACTGATAATCAGCAGTTCGGTATGCTCAAGCTTATCCTCCGGCAAAGTACCGGTAATCAGCTCAAGGCCGTCCTCTGTATTCAGCCTGTCTTTGAACTTGTCTTTCGTAAGCTTCGTGTTACCGTCAAATAACAGGACAAAGGCCCCCAGCCTTTGAAGGAGTGCAGCCGCCGATACTCCGCTTCTTGCAGCTCCGTATACCAGCACCCTCTTATCCTTCCACTGCATACGCTTTCCCCCTGCTGAAAATATTTGCAACCCAAAGAATGATTACACAATTGGGAGTATTAACTGATGCCTATTAATCCAATCAGACAGAGCATGGTAGTTATAATGGAGAATACCGCGACAACCCGGGTCTCTGCCCAGCCCATAAGCTCAAAGTGGTGGTGGATCGGAGCCATTTTGAATATTCTCTTTCCTTTGGTGAGCTTAAAGTAGCCGACCTGAAGTATAACAGACAGAACCTCTACCAGATAAACCAAAGCAACAATCAAGATGAAGAGCGGCATTTGCAGCATATAAGCCGTGGCGGCTACAAAGCCCCCCAGCGCCAGCGAGCCGGTATCTCCCATAAATACCTTGGCAGGATACACATTAAATAATAAAAAGGCCAGCAGGCTCCCTGCCACCGCACCCGTAATCGGTGATATATCACTCTTTATTCCGATGGCAACTACCGTAAAGAAGGTTGCAATCAGTACCGTTACGCTTGACTCCAACCCATCCAGTCCGTCAGTGAAATTGGAGCCGTTGACGGTCCCCAATACAACAATGAAAAAGAAAGGGATAAACATATAGGAAATATCCAGATATTTCCCGCCTGAGAACGGAATCAGCATGGAGGTTCCGACCTCTGTAAAATTCACCAAATAATAACCCAGAATTGCCGTTACCAGAATCTGGCCAACCAGCTTCTGCCAAACCCTAAGTCCCAGGTTCCGCTTCATAACCACCTTAATATAATCATCCATGAAGCCGATGATGCCAAAGCCGATGGTAGAAAAAAGAATAGGAATAATCCCCTTGTAATCCTTAATGTAAAGCAGGGAGGTAATTGCTATGCTCAATACAATAACAATACCACCCATCGTCGGAGTGCCGGATTTTTTCTGATGTGACTGCGGTCCTTCCTCCCTGATATACTGGCCGAATTTCAATCTCTTTAAGAATGGTATTAAAATCGGACAAAGCACCGCGCAAACCCCAAATGATATAATAACTGGCAAGATCACTTTAAAATCCGTAAAATTCATGATATCCTCCTTTACGTGCTTTAACACGTACTCGGTTATTTCTTATGTATTAATCATTCGTCTCATATTGACCGGCATAGGTTCCATACTGTTTCCCGGAAAGTTATACCTTGGTTATTATACTTTATAACAGGTCAAAAAACAATACGCGAATCCCGGTACTGTACTAGCACCTTTTGGCTATTCGCCGTAATATAAAATCAAATCGCTGTCTTTATCCACAACCTCCCCCGGAAGAGGAAACTGGGAGGTTACGACGGGTCCGTCCCCGGTGGGGAAGGTATCGCCAAAATCATATATCTTTAAAAGCTCCTTTACCTCCTTCTCTGTCTTACCGGTAAAATCCGGTACGGCAAAGGAACCGATATTATACTTTTCCTTCTCTGCATCCGTATAGCTTTCTTCTATCCCAAGATAGGGAAGAATATTATCAAATAATTCCGAAATTACCGGTGCGGCAATTGTACCTCCATAATAGATTCCGGTTGGCTCATCGATCAGCACCAGGGCCATGACCTGTGGATCATCGGCAGGCGCAAACCCGATGAAGGATGCAATATATTTGTTGCTGCTTCTTGGCAGCTTTTCTGAGGTTGCAGTCTTACCCCCAACCCGAAAGCCCGGAAGATATGCTCTTTTTCCTGTTCCCTCGGATACAACTACCTCCAGCAGCTCCTTCATGGTTTGTGAGGTGCTTTCGGAGATTACATTTTCCGTGGTCGGATAGTCAAGCTCTTTAATCCAGGTACCATCTGCGGAGCGGATTTCCGTTCCAAGATGGGGAGTCACCAGGGTTCCCCCATTCACTACGGCACTTGCCGCTGTAAGCAACTGCATGGGAGTAATCTGGAAGGACTGACCAAAGGAAATGGTAGCCAATTCAACAGCTCCGATATCCTCCATCTTATGCATGATGGAATTGGCTTCTCCCGGAAGATCAACTCCTGTTTTATGAAACAAACCAAGTTGGTTAAAATAATAATACATTCTTTCCACACCAACCCTGGCTCCGATTTCCATGAATACAGGGTTGCAGGAATTTTTGATTCCCTCCACGAAGGTCTGGCTTCCATGGCCTGTGGTTTTGTGGCATCGAATAACACGATCCTCCACCTTCTTATAGCCGGGACAGTAAAACCTGTCATCCAGCTTTACCACGCCCTCCTCAAGGGCTGCTGTCGCAGTGATAATCTTGAAAGCTGAGCCAGGCTCATAGGTATCACTGATACAGGCATTCCTCCACATATTATTCAATAAATTATTCAATTCCTCTGAGGATAAGGCCACTCCTGCATAATCGGCCGCAATTTCATCGATTAATTGATAAGGGTTATTTAAGTCAAACTCCGGTGCATTCACCATCGCATAGATTTCTCCATTCTGCGGGTTCATAACAATTAGCTTGACGCTGTTCGCATTTTTTGCCTCCATTACCTTCAAGGCTGCCTGTTCGGCATATTTCTGGATATTCACATCCAGACTTAAGTATAAATCATTGCCTGCCACAGGCTCTATCCTGTCTTCGGCAGCATTTTCTATCTCAACACCATAGGCGGTGGTCAAGGTTAGAATGGTACCGTCTGTTCCCTTCAGATATTTATCATATTGAACCTCTAGTCCGATAATTCCCTGATTATCACTTCCGGTAAAGCCAATTACCTTGGAGGCAAGGGAGGAATAGGGATAATACCTTTTGTAATCCTCATCCACCATTACACCATCCAGGTCGTATTCCCTGATTTTATCGGCAATCTCCTTATCCACATTGGATTTTATTTTCTCAATGGAGGATACCTTCTCTACTCTTTTTCTAACCTTTTCTTCACTTAGCCCCAGCAGCTGTGACAAAACCTCAATCACCCGTTCGGGATCAGTAATCTGTGCATGTATCACAGAAATCGTACATACCGGCTTGTTCGTTGCGATTTCAATACCATTTGCATCAAATATACTGCCACGTTCCGCCTTGATCACCCGTTCCCGCTCATGAAGCGCCTTTGCTTTCTCAGCATACTCCTCTGACTTAAATATCATAAGATAGCTTAAACGGCCCAGCAGTCCGATCATTACGATAACTACAATAATAAATACAATCAAAACATTTCTTTTATTATGTGTTCTGTTTCTGGCCATTTTACCATAACCCTGTATCTCTTATCGTTTCATTCTATTACGCATGTCACCGCTTTATTCATGCATACCTCTATTCCAAGGCATGCTTTTTGCGTATTTCTGCGCATTCAGGGCCGGAAAGCCGTATACTCAATCACTTTTTTCGTTGTCTGGGGCGGCTTTTTTAAAGCTACTCTTCGAGAAAACCGAGCCCGTTGTTTTGTGTCGTATTATTATTCCCCTGCGCTGCCTGTTCAGCCTCGGGTATCGGTGTTACCGTCGGTATCAAATAATCAATATCTCCGTCGGGATAGATGCCCAGGACGGGTAATATCTCATTGAAAATTTCACCTGCCAAAACAGTAGCCAGCGTAGCGGTTTGCTTCACCACATTCTGGGGCTCATCGATTACCACATAGAGCATCATCTCCGGATCAACGGCCGGTGAGCAGCCGATGAAGGATACCACACGAGCGTCCGTACCACGGGGAGTCTTTTCCGCCGTACCGGTTTTTCCCCCGATGGTATAGCCCTCCACCTTGGCACCCTGTGCCGTACCAACCTCTACGGTCTGGTACAGATAGCTAAGCAGCAGCTGTGAGGTCTGCTCGGATATTGTTTTTCTTACCAGAATTTTATCGATTTCCTTCACTGTCGCTCCGCTGTCATTGACTATTTTCTTAACTACATGGGGCTGATAATAATTTCCGCCGTTGATAATGGAGCAGAAGGCTGCCGCCATCTGAATCATGGTTATACTTGTAGACTGTCCGAAGCTGCTGGTCGCCAGTCCCGATTCTCCAAGGTCCTCCAGGGATAATATCTGTCCGGCCTCTTCTCCCGGCAAATCAATACCGGTTTTCTGACCGATTCCAAAATGTGTGATGTAATCACGAAATAAAGTCTTCCCCTCTCTTTCCGCAATTTGCATAAGCGCATCATTACAGGAATAGATTATGGCACCTCCTAATGTAATATCCCCATGAACATGGGCACAGGCAATATGCTTTCCATCCTTCATCTCGCCTCCGTCGCAGTAAAAGGTGGTGCTGTCGGATACCAGATTTTCCTCCAGAGCCGCCGCCACGGTGATGGGCTTAAAGGTGGAGCCTGGTTCGAAGTTATTGCTGATAACATCATTTTTCCAGAGTAAATTTAAGGCTTGTGTCTTCTCCTCGTCGGTCATTCCCGCAAGCTGCTCGTCTGTATAGATACCCTCCAGACTCCCCCGCGAGTTCAGATCATATTCCTGGTTGGACGCCATGGCAATGATTTCTCCGTTATTCGGGTCCATTACCAGAATGTAAATATTCTTACTTCCGTATTCCTCATTAAATTCTATAATCTTCTCCTGTATAATACGCTGTACATCGGCATTAATGGAGGTTATAATGGAATTCCCGTTGACCGCTTCCTCAACAATCCTGTCAATATCCAGACTGGAATCATAATAACCATATTCTCTTCCGTTCGTACCGTTCAGTTCATCATTATAATATTCTTCCAGTCCATAAAATCCAGTATTTTCGGAGTTTGAGAAGCCAATTACGTCACAGGCCAGAGTACTGTAGGGATATTCTCTCACATACTGTTCTTCAAACCATACCCCGACAACATCCTCGCTTTTCCCTTCACCCTCTTTAAAAGCCTGAACCGTATCATAGTCCAGATTCTTCTTGACAATCACATACAGGCTGTCCGGCTTCTCCTCTAATATATTATTTACCTGATCCTCTTCAATCCCAAACGTATCCTTCAGCGCTTTTTTCGTTGCTGTAATACAGTCCTCATTTTCCAAAAGCAGCTTTGGCTCAAGAATCAGCTTATATTTTAATACACTGTGCGCCAATACTGTCCCGTTGCTATCCAAAATCTCCCCTCTTTTAAAGGGCAGCACGGAGCTTACATAGGTCTGCCTCTTAAGTACCTGCTTTGTATACTTATCTCCATCGATCTGGACGATATATACCAGTCTTCCCATCAGCCCGAACAGGAGCAGTGCGACAACACAAAATACAAGCAATAATTTTGCTTGCATTCGTGAAGTGAATTTTTTAGTTGTCTTATCGAATGTTTTTTCCATCGTAGCTTACCCTCATCTGCTGCATCGCAGTATTATTGCGGTATATCTTCATATTGTCTCACATAATCATTATCGCTGCCCTGGTACTTTATTACCGTATTTTCATTGGGATATACCATACCTAGCTCCTCAACCGCCACACGATACACATAGGCAAGGTCATAGGCCACATTAACCGCTTCATAGGCAGCATCATTATTCCTGGTCAGAGTGATCAATTTCTCCTGCTTTGCACTAATTTCATTCTCCAGCCGGCTAATATTCGACTGTACCCTGATATAATCCACACACAAATACAGGGTTGCCACAATGGCAGCCGTAAGAATCAGCAATGAGGTAATATTAATGCCGGATAATGCCTTAGTCTGCCTGTTTGCCTGTCTGCGCGGTGTGGGAACCTGATACTGCTCCTCTCTCCTGTCCGGTACGGCATTCAGCTTGCGGACTGTATTACCCTCCACATAGCTTGTCCCTATATATTCCTGATCATATTTTTTCCTTCTTGCCTCCATGCAAAATCCACTCCCCGGTCATTGTTTCTAATCTATAATCCTTCGTGTTACCTTCGACTTTTCCTAATGAATCAAAATCAATTTCTCATTCCGGCACTATCTGTGCTACAGCTTTTCAAACACCCGCAATTTGGCGCTTTTCGCTCTCTTATTGTATTCCAGTTCCTCCTGTGACGGAAGTATGGGCTTTCTGGAAATTATTCTTCCTGTCGGCCTCTTTTTGCATACACAGACCGGAAAATCAGGAGGACAGGTACAAGGATTTTCATTCTGCTTAAAGCACGCTTTCACAATCCTATCCTCCAGCGAGTGGAAGGTTATAATACACAGCCTGCCACCGGGGACCAGAAGCTCTATCATATCCTGTAAGGAATTCTTTAATACCTCAAGCTCCTTATTTAATTCAATCCGGATGGCCTGAAAGGTTCTTTTGGAGGGATGTCCGGTACCCAAACGAAGCTTCATGGGAATTGCCGCTTTTACCGCTTCATTTAATTCAAAGGTAGTTTCAATCGGCTTTTCCTGCCTCATTCTTACGATATGCTTTGCGATATTCTTCGCAAAATTATCCTCTCCGTAATCCCGGATAATGTGAAACAGTTCAAGCTCACTGTATCCATTAATGATGTCTCTTGCTGTCCTCTCGTTTCTTGTGTCCATTCTCATATCAAGGGGGGCGTCTTCCCTATAGGAAAAACCCCGTTCAGGCGTGTCCAATTGATAGGAGGACACTCCCAGATCCAGAAGAATTCCGCTGACCTGTGGGATGGATAGCTCCCCTAGTACCTGCTTCATATCACAGTAATTGCTTCTTACAATCGTTACCTGTTCCTTCCACGGTTCCAACCGTTCTTTAGCGGCCTTGATTGCCGCCTCATCCTGATCGATTCCAATTAATCTTCCGTTTTCCAGACGTTTTACTATCTCACAGGAATGTCCCGCCCCTCCCAGGGTTCCATCCACATAAATTCCTTCCGGCTTTATGTTAAGATTATCTATCGTTTCTTCCAGTAATACCGATTTGTGCTCAAACAACACGACACCTCCTAAAACCTTATGCCAAACTGCGCTACATGCTCCGCAATCGTATCCATATTGTCAATGTCACTATTGTCCTTATACCGCTCCTTGCTCCAGAGTTCTATCTTATTCAGCACTCCGACAAAAACAACATCCTTCTCTAAGCTTGCGGCTTCCCTTAGCGTCGCCGGTATCAGTATTCTTCCCTGCTTGTCCACTTCGCATGCAGCTGCTCTTCCGAAGATCGTACGCTGCAGCTGTCTTGCTTCCTTTGTTCCCGGAAGCTTACTTAACTCTTCCGAAAAGGCCTCCCAGGCATCCTTAGGGTACAAAAATAAACACCCATCCAGACCAACGGTAACAAAGAACTTGTCCCCTAAATCATCTCTAAATCTGGACGGTATGATAATTCTTCCTTTTGCATCGATGGAATGTTCATATTCTCCCATGAACATCTGGCAGCACCCTCTTTATCCTTCGCATTGTGATCAGTCAGCCGGGTCTTGTTCCCCACTTTTGTGGTATATCGCTCCACTTCCCACCACTTTGCTCCACTCATGAGTACATTTTATATTAATTTTGGGAATTAATCAAGTATGAAATCCATAAAAAAAAGCCCTGAAATCCTTATTTTAACAGGCTTTCCGAGCATTTTCGATAGATTCTTACTAGATATAGTGCATTTTAAAAAAATCGAACAAATTATGTCAACATATAGGCAAAAAGAAAACGGGTTAGGAAATTAGTCCTAACCCTTTTTTAGCTTTGTACGCTTCACAACCAACAGAACAACTGCCACAATAACTATGGCTGCTGATAAAAGCTGGGAAACTGCAATAGGTGTTCCCCATAAAAACAACTGGTCTGTCCGCAGGCCCTCCATCCATGCCCGTCCCAGACCATAACCAGCCAAATACAGCAGCATGATCTCTCCGTCGAACTTTTTATGCTTCGTATATAAAATTAAAATAATCAGCAGGGCCAGATTCCATAAGGATTCATACAGGAAGGTCGGATGCACCTGAATATATTCCACTCCGTTGATTGTCACAATGTGATTGCGGATCTCCATAATCCGGTTTAGTGCTGCCGTCTTTCCCGCATACATCTCCTGAAGCTCCGCATCCGATACCGCCGCGCTGTATATACTGGATACGACTCTCCGGTCCAACTGCATGGCAAAAAGCCCATCCGTATATTTGCCGAAGGCTTCTCGATTGAAGAAATTCCCCCACCGTCCGATCATCTGCCCCGTAATCAAACCAATACAGCCGGTGTCGGCAAGAAGCCAGAAGGGATATTTTTTTATCCTTGTATAAATTATGGCGGTCAAAACCGCACCGATGATTCCGCCATAAATTGCCAGACCACCCGTTCTCAGATTTAAAATGGATATCGGATCATCTGCAAATTCATTCCAGGCGAAGGCCACATAATACAGTCTCGCTCCAATGACCGAAAACAAGATTGCCACCAGCGCAAAATCCAGATAAATTTCCGGATTTTGTCCGGTTCTTCTTGCCATCCATTCTGAAATCAACCAGCCGAGCAGCATCCCACAGCCAATGATAATTCCATAGAATGCAATCCGAAATCCAAAAACCTCGATTCCGGACGCAACATCCTTAAGAGAAATACCCAAATTAGG
Source organism: Bacillota bacterium (assembly GCA_023407175.1). The sequence continues at coordinate 147,090 of JAEYMU010000024.1, read as the reverse complement.
GAAATTTATATCGGTATTCATACTATACAGCAAAACTGTCACCGCTTTCTATCATTCCTGACTAAACATTGAAACGAAACAATACTACATCGCCGTCCTGTACCACATATTCCTTTCCTTCGGAACGCACAAGACCTTTCTCCTTTGCTGCGTTATAATTGCCACATTCCACAAGATTTTGATAGCTTACAATCTCTGCACGGATAAAACCGCGTTCAAAATCCGAATGAATTTTGCCAGCCGCCTGGGGCGCCTTTGTTCCCACCTTAATGGTCCATGCCTTTGTTTCCTTAGGTCCGGCAGTCAGATAGCTGATCAGCCCAAGCAATCGGTAGCTGGCCTTAATTAATTTTTCCAAACCGGATTCCTTAAGCCCCAGCTCCTCTAAGAACATTTTCTTCTCGTCTTCCTCAAGCTCTGCTATCTCCTGTTCAATCTGTGCACAGATTACGAAAGCTTCCGAATGCTCCAAAGCTGCAAACTCGCGGACTGCTTTAACATAATCATTACTGTCTCCATCATCAGCCAAATCATCTTCCTTCACATTTGCCGCATAGATCACCGGCTTTGCTGTCAATAGATTGTAGCTACCCAAGAATTCCTGCTCCTCTTCATCCTCGGTCAGAAAGGTCTTTGCCATTCTGCCCTCCTCTAAAAATGCTTTTAAGCGGTCCAGTAGCTCCAACTCCTTTGCCAGGGACTTATCATTCTTCGCCCCCTTGGCGGTCCTTGAAATTCGCCGCTCCAATATCTCAAGATCAGAGAATATTAATTCCAAATTAATTGTTTCGATATCTCTTAATGGATTTACAGAGCCATCCACATGAATAACATTGGCATCATCAAAGCAACGTACCACATGGACAATTGCATCAACCTCCCTTATATTAGAGAGAAACTGATTGCCTAATCCTTCTCCTTTGGAAGCACCCTTAACCAGACCGGCGATATCTACAAATTCAATTGTTGCTGCTACCACCTTCTCCGAATTATATAAGTCTCCCAATACCTTTAGTCTCCCATCTGGAACCGGAACTATACCTATATTGGGATCAATTGTGCAAAACGGATAATTGGCGGATTCTGCTCCGGCCTTTGTTAATGAATTGAAGAGTGTGCTCTTACCTACATTTGGTAAGCCTACAATACCTAATTTCATTTGTGTCTTCCTTCCTAAATATACTTTCTTTCAAACCTTAATCTCTGGCTTCTATCACAATAAGGATACCCTCTGTAAACTCTACATTGGCTTTCTCCAGTTCAATCTCATTACTAATTCCCAGACTGCTTCCTGCCGGATAAATAATATGGTCAAGCGGATATTTAAAGCCTTTCAGCGTCAGACCGCTTACCCTTTCGCTAAAGGGCAGCAGGGAAACAAACTGTCCGTATTGGTTGTTTTTATCTATGGTAAAGCTTTTATCTTTTAAATAAATTTTATTATTTGCATCCAGAATACTGGCTGTAATTCCAAGCTGGAGCGGCAATAACAATAAATGAATATTGGCAAGTACATGGTCAAACCGGCTGCCCGTTGCTCCGACCAAATCAATGGCAGTAGGATGCTTCATCAAGGCCAGCTCCAATGCAATCTGAGTATCTGTTTTATCCTTCTCTCTCGGAAAGGTTTTTATCGGCGTGGATTTATTCTCATATTTCTCTAAGAGGGACGCTGAAACCGAATCAAAATCACCCACGATATAGTCCGGCCCAATGTTTAAACGGTCTGCGGCCATAAGTCCGTGATCGGCAGCAATGATCAGCTGATAGCTTTCTTTTTTAAGAAGCTCTAATAAAAAGTCATCCCCGATCTGTCCTCCGGTAATGACAAGAATTTTGTTTTCTTCCTTACTCATGCTGTTTATCATCCCTGGCAAGAAACCTCTTCTTAAACTCCGCAACATTCTCCAAAACATTCCCGCGAAATACTGATGTACCGGCTACAATGATATTGGCACCAGCTTCAAGCACCTCGGTTACATTACCTGTTGTAATACCGCCGTCCACCTCAATATCAATTTCAGCTCCCAGGCGAAGTGCCATTTCCTTCAGTGACCTGATCTTTCGCAACGAGCTTGGAATAAATGCCTGTCCGCCATAACCAGGATTTACTGTCATTATTAATATCATGTCTACCTCCGGCAAAATATATTCCAGAGTACTTAACGAAGTCGCTGGATTGAGGGAAATCCCAGCCTTTAATCCCAGCTCCTTTATCTTAGTTACCGTCCGGTGCAGATGCGTACAGGCCTCCGCATGTACGGTAATAATATCGGCTCCTGCCGCTTTAAACTCCTCCAGATACCGGATTGGTTCCTGAATCATTAAATGAACATCAAAAATAAGCTTCGAATTCTTTCGTATCGAAGCTATCAAAGGCATACCAAAGCTGATGCTTGGAACAAAAAGCCCATCCATAACATCAATATGGAGATATTGCGCTCCCGCCTGTTCCAAAAGCCCAATCTGCTCCCCAAGTTGGTTAAAATCCGCCGCAAGTATCGATGGAGCAAGTTTTATCATGTTATATACCATACCTTTCTTGATTGGTGATACCGTGCACTAATACCGTTTCTGGTTTTTCAATTCCTCATAAAGCAAGGTATAATTCTCATATCTTACTGCACTTATTTTTTGCTGCTTTAGTGCTTCCTTTACAGCGCAGCCAGGTTCACTCAGATGACTGCAGCTAAGAAAGCGGCAATTTTCTTCATATTCTCTGAATTCTGCAAAATATTCCCTAAGTTCTTCTTTCTTCATGTCAATCAGATTAAGGGAACTGAAGCCGGGTGTGTCGCAGACATAAGTATCCTGCTCTACAAATATCAGCTCCGAATGCCTGGTCGTATGCTTTCCCCGTTCGATCTTCTCGCTGACAGCACCCGTCTCCATATGAATCCCCGGCTGAAGCAGATTGATTAAGGTTGATTTTCCGACTCCGGAAGGCCCGGCAAGTACCGTGGTTTTCCCTTTCATTAAGGCATATAATTCCGAAATACCCTCTTGCTTAAGTAAACTGGCATACAGAACACTACTGCCACATTTTTCGTAGGTTTCTTTTAGCTTTGATGCTTCCTGCTCTGATACAATATCCATTTTATTAAAACAGATGATCGTATCAAGCCCTTGCTTTTCCATCATAATTAGAAACCGGTCTAACAAATTTAGATTAGGAGCAGGCCTTGCTGCTGCAAACAGAACCAGTGCCTGATCCACATTTGCAACAGCGGGCCTTATTAATTCATTCCTTCTTTGTAATATATCTACAATTGTTCCTTCGCCCGGCGGTTGATTATCGGTATCTATTTCCACATCATCGCCAACCAGCGGTTTAATCCTCTGATTGCGAAAAATCCCCTTTGCCTTACATTCATAAATCACATCATTATCTGGTGTATGAACATAGTAAAAACCCGCAATACCCTTGATAATTTTCCCCTTCAAGCTTTACTCCTCTGTCATCGTAACCGTCCATTCATACGGCTTAGTTTCACCTGGCAGCTGAAAGTCAACTCCGTCCACTGACATGGTAATCGTACAATCCGAGGAGGTTGGCATTGTAAAATTACGAACCGTCAACGGAAAATCATTGGCGTCACACATCTCGTCAAAAATATCCACACCAGGATTTCCATCCTGTACCGCAGTAATAATGATTTCCGCCTGCTCCCCGTCAGCATAATCCAAATATTCGAAGGGATTAATATCTATCACAACGGTGCCGGTGTATTCGGCAGGACCTGTGCTTATGGTGACATCTATCTTTGTGCCTTCAGGAACCTTTTCTCCTTCTGAATAGCTTTGATAGGTGATATGCCCCACCGCATAATCCGAGGACGACGCATCATTGTAATTACCTAATTCCAGCCCCGCTGCCGATAAAGCAGCGATTGCTTCCTTCAAAGTCTTATTAATCAGATTGGGAACTGCAACACTCGTATCAACCACCCCGTTACTAATTACTACAGTAACGGAATCTCCTGTTTTTACAGAGGAGCCGATTGCAGGATCAGTAGAAACAACCAGGCCCTTTGCAACCGTGTCACTATCAGCATAAGAGGTTACCATAACAAGACCATATTCATCCAGCTTTAGTTTTGCTTTATCTACGGTAAGGCCTGCGATATTAGGAACCTCAACGGATTCAGGACCCTTACTGATGGTAAGGATAACCTGCTTACCCACAGTATATTCCGATTCTCCCTTCGGATATTGCTTAATTACCTTTCCTGCCTCAACTGTAGGTGAGTATTCCTCAGGATATTGTATAAACACATCAGGGTCAAATTGCCGGAACAGCTCTGTTGCATCCTCCTTGGAATATCCTAAAACATCGGGAGCAATATATTTCTCACCGTCCACAGTAACAGGTGGTGTCGGTGTTGCTTCAGCTGCCATGGTCACAGTGGGGGTTACACCTGTATTGGGGTCTTCCTTCTTACCGCTTCCGCCATGCAGCAGGAACCAGCTTACAATCGCTATAATCGCTATCACAAGAATAACAGCCACAGCAATCGTTCCTATCATAAAAACCTTCTCCACCTTTGCATCAACGGTATCAAGGTCTTCCTCGTCCTCCTCATTTATCTTGGTCGGAGAGATATTTTTGGTTGCGCGTAAATCCTCATCCACATAGGTCCCGTTTTTAATCTTGCTTAAATCGTCCGAAATATTAATTGTGGGCGAATCGGAAGCAACAAATGCGGGAATCTGAACGAAATCTCCGTCCGGGTTGGTAATCGCACGCTTTAAATCTGCAATCAGCTCGGAGGCAGTATGATATCTTCTCTCCGGTCTTTTCTGCATACATTTTTGAACAATTTTATCAATACTCACCGGAATTTCGGGATCAAGCTCACGTAAAGGCATAGCCTCACCCTGTATGTGAAGCAGTGCAACCGATACTGTATTATCACCGGCGAAGGGAACCTTACCGGAAAGCATCTCATATAAGGTAACACCGAGGGAATAGATATCGCTCTTCTCATCGCTGTATCCGCCTCTTGCCTGCTCCGGGGACAGATAATGTACTGACCCCATTGCATTAGAGGTAATTGTATTGGAATTGGTTGCCTTGGCAATGCCAAAATCCGTAACCTTTACCTTACCATCTCTTGAAATGATGATATTCTGGGGCTTAATATCTCTATGGATTATGTGATTATCATGTGCAGCTTCCATACCCTGGGCAATTTGAATACCGATTCCTACCGCTTCCTTAATCTCAAGCTTACCCTTTCTCTCGATAAAGCGCTTGAGGGTGATGCCCTCAACAAGCTCCATTACAATAAAATGCAAACTGCCATCATCACCTACATCGTATACATTAACTATATTAGGATGTGATAATCCGGCAGCCGATTGAGCCTCTCCTCTGAATTTATTTACAAAACTTTTATCACTTGAATATTCCGGTTTTAATACCTTAATGGCTACATAACGATTTAATCTTTGGTCTCTTGCCTTGTAAACATCAGCCATCCCGCCAGAACCGACTTTATCGACAATCTCATAGCGGTCGCTGATGATCATACCAGGTTTTAACATTTAAGCTCACCTCTTTTTCATACTTTGATTATTATTATTGCTATGTTGTCCTTTCCACCATTCTGATTCGCACATTTTACCAGGGTTTCAGCAGTGGTTGCCGGATCATCATTCTCCCTGATGATCTGCTCGATGGTCTCGTCCTCCAGCATATTGGTCAAGCCATCCGAGCACATAAGTACTGTATCTGCGTCTTCTAAATTTACTTCAAAAAAATCAGGCTCAATGCTCTCATTCACCCCAACAGCTCTTGTGATAATGTTCTTATTGGGATGAACTCTGGCCGCACTACGGTCAAGCTCGCCTGTCTTCACCATTGCCTCTACCAGACTGTGATCCTCGGTAATCTGCTTCATCTCCTTACCGATCACATACAGCCTGCTGTCACCGACATTGGCAACATACATCTCCTTATCAAATATGGTAGCCGCCACAAAGGTAGTTCCCATACCCTCCAATTCTGCCTGCTCCTGTGCTTTGTTGCGCAGCATATCATTCGTTTCTTGTAAGGCTGCCTCAATGGCGGCAACCGGCGAGCTGATATTACTCTCCTCTATCTTTTGCTTAAAAACCTCCACACAAAATCTTGAAGCATAATCACCAGCATTATGTCCTCCCATGCCGTCTGCCACAATAAATAAATTCGGCAGGTTACCGACCGCAGTTTCACTGCAAAAAACATAATCCTGATTTATTCTTCGCCGCTCTCCAATATCAGTAATTGAAAATGCTTTCAAGATTGCACCTCCCAGTTCCCCCAACCTCTAAAGGCTATTTTTATCAAGATAGCTCTTTCTCAGTTGTCCACAGGCAGCATTAATATCCGCGCCCATTTCTCTTCTTATAGTAACATTTATTCTATTTTTTTCAAGTATAAATTTAAATTTTTGTATTCTGGTGTCGTCCGATTTCCTGTAATTGCGCTCTTTTATGGGGTTTACCGGGATCAAATTAATATGGCAGTTTATGCCCTTTACCAGTCTTACAAGCTCCTTTGCCTCCTCTTCCCCATCATTGATTCCCTCTACCAGACTGTATTCAAAGGTCAATCTTCTCCCCGTTTTTTCATAATAGTACAAAAAAGCCTCCAGAACCTCTGTAAGCTTATATTTCGCAGCTACCGGCATCAATTGCTTCCTGATTTCATCATTGGGCGCATGCAGGGATAATGCCAGGGTTACCGGTAATCCCTCCTGTGCAAAGGCTCGAATTTTATTCGGGATACCACAGGTGGATACGGTTATGTTTCTGGCGCTGATATTAAGTCCATCAGAATCAGTAACCAGCCTAAGGAACCGTATCACATAATCATAATTATCCAGGGGTTCCCCCGTGCCCATAATAACAATATTAGATACGCGCTCGCCGGAAAGCTTCTGTATCTGGTAGACCTGCTCCAGCATCTCGGAGGGAAGCAAATCCCTTTCCTTTCCGCCGATTGCAGAGGCACAGAATTTGCAGCCCATTCTGCAGCCAACCTGTGAGGAAATGCATACACTGTTGCCATGATGGTATTTCATCAGGACACTTTCAATCACCCGGTCATCCATCAGACGAAATAAGTACTTGATGGTTCCATCCGTACCGGAATGCAGAGCATCCACTTCTCTAAGAACGGTAAGAGGATATTGCTGCTTTAAGGTTTCCCGCAAATCCCTTGACAGATTTGTCATCTCCTCATAATCTGCAACTAGCTTGACATGCAGCCACTCATAAAGCTGTTTTGCCCGAAAGGCTGGAAGCCCCAGAACCTTAAGTGTTTCTGCCAGCTCCTCCTTATATAGGGATTTGATATCCAATTGCTCCATTGTATCTTCCTATTCTCATAACATTTATTTTCTGCGAAATCTTGCAAGGAAAAATCCATCAGTCTGATTTACTCCCTGCAACAGCTGTAAATAGCCTTCTTTGGTAGCTTCATTCAACAACTGCCCCGGCAGATAAGGGTCAAGGCTTTCAGCCTCAAATTCATAATTTTTTAAAAACCACTCACAGTTTTCTTCATTTTCCTCTCTCGCCACCGTACAGGTACTGTAAATCAAAATCCCACCCTTTTTTACATAGTTTTGAACAGTATTTAATATATATTTCTGTAATTTTACCAACTCTTTGTGTTGTTTCTGTGTCAGCTTGTATTTTATATCAGGCTTTTTTCCAATAACACCCAATCCGCTGCAGGGCAAATCCGCAATTACAATATCAGCCATGCCCACCAGCTCCTGATCCGGCTGTGTTGCATCCCATACTTTCAGCTTAACATTGTCAAGGCCCATCCGATGGATATTTTCTTCAATTAATTGAATTTTATATTCTGTAATGTCCCGGGCCGATACCTCTCTTGCCGTCTCGGCTGCGTGAAGGGCCTTTCCTCCCGGTGCCGCACAGACATCCACAACAAAATCCTTTCTTCCGATTCCCGCCGCCTCACAGACCAGCATGGAGCTGATATCCTGCACCGTAAAATATCCCTGACGAAAGGTTTCCAGCTTCTCCAGATAATCAAAATCACTGATCTGGAAAGCATAAGGGAGCAATTCACTTTTCTTTACAGTAACGCCTTCCCCGGTTAACAGCTCCTTCAGCCGGGAAGGCTCCAGTTTGCTTTTATTGCAGCGGATTGTGACCTCTTTTTCCATTAAAGAGGCCTGCAGCATCTTCTCTATTGTATTGAAATCGTATTGTGCCAAAAGCTTCTTAACCAGCCAGTCAGGTACAGAATATACGACCGAAAGATAAGCAGCCGGCTCCTTCTTCCCCTCGGGGAATTTAACATCTGAATTGCTCCGTGCAATCGTTCGAAGCACCCCGTTTACAAAGCCCGACAATTTAATAAAGCCCCTTTTCTTCGCAAGCTTTACCGCTTCGTTGCAGACTGCGGAGTCCGGAACCTGCTCCATATATAATAGCTGATAGACGCTGAGGCGAAGGAGATTTCTGATGAGCGGCTTCATTTTCTGCACAGGCAGAGTCGAAAACCGGTTGATATAATAATCAAGGGTCAGATATCGCTCCACTGTTCCGGTAAAAAGCCTTGAGATAAATCCGCGCTCCTGCTTATCCAATTGCTGGTATTTCTTTAATGTATTTCTCAAAACCGTGTGACTGTATTTATCGCCCTCAATTACCTCCAAAAGCATATCCAGAACGATTTCCCTTCCGCTTGCCTGCTCAGTCACGTCGTCTTCCTCCATACAGCATAATCAGCCTTAAAAGCTGTAAAACAGTTGCCGCTGCAGCCGCCACATAGGTAAGTGCCGCCGCATCCAGTACCTTCTTGGATTGCCTAAGCTCATCCCCATACAGGATACCCGTCTCACCCAATCTTGCGATTGCTCTTCTGGAAGCATTGAATTCAACGGGAAGTGTAATAATCTGAAATAACACCGCCGCCGAGAACAGGATAATACCAAGATTAATCAGAAAGCTGTTCCAGCTAAGAATCACACCCAGAATAATGACCGGCCATGCAGCCATACTGCCCAGATTTGCAACCGGCACCAGGGCGCCGCGAAGCTTCAGCGGAACATAAGAATGCTGATCCTGTATGGCATGTCCGCATTCATGGGCTGCTACACCGATCGCTGCCAGAGAGCTCTGTCCGTAGACCGGATCGGATAGTCTTAAGGTTTTGCTTCTGGGATCATAATGATCCGTCAAATTGCCCTCGATTCGCTCAATTCTTACATCATAAATTCCCGACTCAGAAAGCAGCCGTTGCGCTGCCTGGGCCCCGGTAATTCCCGACATGCTTCTGACTTTTGAATATTTGGCAAAGGTTGATTTCACCCTTGCGGAAGCGGCCAGAGTAATCACAATCCCAATCAGTACTAAAATATAGGTCGGGTCAAGATAACCATAATAGCCGTAACCCATATCATACACCTTCTTTCTTACGAAACAAAAAATATTTACGCAAAGCAACACTACTGCCCTAATTTATCTCCTGTGGCAATCGGATATCCCCGTAAAAAGGCATTCACCGCCATACGCTTCTTGCCCTCTAATTGAAGCTCCTTTATCACAAGTATTCCCTCTCCTGTCATCACCGAGATGGAGTCCTTACCAACCGCAACTACTTCTCCGGGCTCTGCAGTAATATTACCCGGTACCACTTCCGCTTTCCATAGCTTCAGGGTTTTTCCGTCAAGCTTTGTATAGGCACTGGGCCAGGGATTCAGGCCACGAATCAAGCGCTCCAGCTTTACAGCCGGCTGCATAAAATCAATTCTTCCCATTTCCTTGTCAATTACCTTGACATTGGTCGCCTTATCATTATCCTGGGCTATTCGAGGTGCCGTATTGTTCTCAAGCAGCTCCATCGCTTCAATCAACAGCTCTCCGCCCAGAAGAGCCAGCTTATCAAACAGGCTCCCGCCTGTCTCTTCCTTTGTAATCGGGATAGCCTTCTGGAGAATGATGTCCCCGGTATCAATCCCGACGTCCATGTGCATGATGGTAATACCGGTTTCTGGTTCTCCGTCGAGAATAGAATACTGAATTGGCGCAGCTCCCCTGTATTTCGGAAGCAGCGAGGCATGGACATTGATGCAGCCATAGGGCGGGATATCCAGAAAAGCCTTCGGCAATATCTGCCCAAAGGCTGCAACCAGAATTATCTCCGGCTTCAATTCCTCCATATCCTTAAGAAACAAGGCATCCTTCACCTTTACCGGCTGATAGATACGAAGCCCCTGCTTGATTGCCAGTTCCTTCACCGGAGAAAAGCTTATCTCATGTCCTCTTCCTTTCTGTTTATCCGGCTGGGTAACGACTCCGATTACCTCGTGCCCCGCCTGAATAATCCTCTCCAATATGGTAGCGGCAAAATCCGGTGTACCCATGAATAAAGCTCTCATTCCCATTCATCCTTCCTTCTCCGGTGCAGTGCCAGCCTGTACCGGTTTTGTACCGGTTATTCTTCTTCCTCTTCAAAGGAATTCCGAAGCTCTCCGGTTTTTCTTTCTACATAAAGAACACCATCAAGATGATCGATCTCATGACAGAGGGCCCTAGCTAACAGTCCTGTTCCCTCCACTGTAAATTCCTCCATTTTACGATTCAGCGCCTTTACCTTAACATAATTCGGTCTTGTTACCGTGCCCACCTTGCCGGGAACACTTAGGCAGGCTTCATCACCGATCTGTTCCCCTTCCGTCTCAATAATCACCGGATTAATCAGAATAATGGGATCATTGCCCTCCTCCGACACATCGATTACCACCAGACGCTTTAAGATTCCTACCTGGGGAGCTGCAAGCCCTACTCCATTTGCTTCGTATAACGTATCCACCATATCATCAATTAAAATATTCAGTTTTTTATCTACTACGGTTATTTCTCTACTTACTTTATTAAGAACACTGTCTCCGATTTCCCTGATATTTCTGATTGCCATAATCACTTTCCTTCCTAAATATAATTATTTACCACTAGCCTGCATAACATGAAAAGGAATATAACATTTGCAGCTTAAAAATCTGGTAATAGGATAATATCTTATGATATCACAAAGTTATTTCAAAATTCAACAAAATATCTTAAAACAATATTAAGTTTTAATTAATAACTGCCCATCGGATCAAAATCAAACATCAGATTGCAGCCCGTAAAGAACTCCGAATACGCAAAATAACCTTCCAGGTAATTCTTGACCCCCATCAAAACAGTATATTCCTTCTGCTTAATATAAATAACTCTCCGGAAGATATCATTCGCCTTTGCAATGGCTGCCGGAGCAGGCCCAATAATATCAGCCCCAACCTCCTGCTGCCTAAAGTATTCCCGAATCGCTTCCCCTAGATACAGGGCAGCCTGTTCCGTGGTCTTTTCCTCTCTGGAGGTTACCAGAACCAGCAGCAGATGTGACGCCGGCGGATACTGCATAAGCTGCCGATATAGAAGCTCCTTTTCAAAAAAGCCTTCATAATCACCTGCTGCCGCCGCAAGGATACTGTAGTGTTCGGGATGATAAGTTTGAATCACAACCTCACCCGGCAGTGCGTCCCGTCCGGCTCTGCCGGAGGCCTGGCAGAGCAGCTGAAAGGTCCTTTCACCCGCTCTGAAGTCTCCCGCATACAGGGATAGATCAGCGGCAATAATTCCTACCAGAGTTACCTTGGGAAAATCATGTCCCTTTACGATCATCTGTGTCCCGACTAAAATATCCGCCCTATGCTCCGAGAAAGCCTTCAGTATTGCCTCATGACCGCCCTTATTTTTTGTCGTGTCCATATCCATACGAAGGACCCGGGCTGCGGGAAATTCCTTTCGTGCCAGCTCCTCCACCTTCTGCGTCCCGGTTCCGAAGGCAGCTATATATCGGGAACCACACTCCGGACAGGTTACCGGCTGCACCGCCTCATATCCGCAGTAATGGCAGACCAGTTTCTTGTCATTGTGGGAGGTTAAAGATACATCACAGTGAGGGCATTTGAGTACATGACCGCAGCTTCTGCAGGATACGAAGCCTGCATAACCCCTACGATTTAGGAACAGCATAATTTGCTCTCCTTTGTCAAGCCTGTCAGCTATCAGCTCCTTAAGTCTGATACTGAAAATAGATTTATTCTTGTTTTTTAGCTCCTCCCTTAGATCGACAATCCAAACCTTGGGCGGTTTTGCCTCCTTGGCCCGCTTCGTCAGCCGGTACAGCTTGAGCTTTCCCTCCTTTACCTTAAGATAGGATTCTAAGGACGGCGTCGCGGTGCCCAGTAAAACAGAGGCATTCGTCAGCTGTGCCCGCTTTTCGGCCACCATGACTGCATGGTACTTTGGTGAGGTCTCGCTTTTATAGCTTCCCTCATGCTCCTCATCTATAATAATCAGACCAAGATTTTGAAAGGGGGTGAAAAGCGCCGAGCGGGGACCTATAATAATATCCAACTCCCCATTTCGTGCCCGAAGGCTCTGGTCATAGCGTTCCCCTTGAGACATTCTGGAATTCATAATGGAAATCCGGTCCCCGAACCTTTGATAAAAGCGCTGCAGCGTCTGAAAGGTGAGAGCAATCTCCGGTATCAGCATAATCACCTGTTTTTCTCCGGCTATGACAGAGGCTATGATTTCCATATAGACCTCCGTTTTACCGCTCCCTGTAATTCCATGGATCAGACAGGTACCCCGTTGTCCTCCCTCATAATCCTTTATAAAATCCTGTACAATAAAGCTCTGCTCCTCATTTAGGACCGGCTTTTTGCAGACTCCTTCCGAGAGCCTTACCGGGTTACGGTATTGCTGCTCGGATACCAGCCTGGTTACTCCTTGTTTTATCATATCCTGGAGGGTTATCCGGGAAATATTCAGCCTCCCGACCACATCCTCATAGTCCAGTATCTTATTCTTAAGAAGGGCCTCCAGCAGGCGAAGCTTTGCCTTGTTATTCTTTCTCTGATATTCAAAATAAAGCTGGTTGGCCTGCTCCGGGGTAGCAACCAGCTCTACACTTCTTTGCTCCTTGATTTTTACTGCTTTTTTAACCGGGATTACCGTTTTCAAGGCATCATTCATGGTTCCGCCGAAGGTTTCCTTCATCCACCAGGCCAGGCAGATCAGATGGCTTTCAATGACCTGTGCTCCTTTAACGACCTCTGCCACCGGCTTAATCAGGTCAGGGGCTATCTTTGGCTCCGACGACCTGTCTACGATATATCCATTAATTCTCCGGTTGCCCCTCCCAAAGGGTACAAACACCAAAGCCCCTATCACAGCTGTTTCCTCAAGCTCCGGAGGGATGGCATACTGATATGTCTTGTCCAGATTTTCGTGGGAAATATCGATGATGATATCCGCATAGATTTGATAAGACATAGACGCCTCCTCTCGTTTCCCTTTGTATTTCTATTCTACCGACCCGCCAAAATATCCGCAATCAGCTCACGTTCATCCATATGGTGCTTCACGCCCTTGATTTCCTGATAATCCTCATGTCCCTTACCTGCAAGTACAATGACATCACCCTCTCTGGCATTTTCAATACAATACCTGATCGCTTCCTTGCGGTCATCGATTTCTACAAATTTTCCAGGGCCTCTTTTCACACCAATCAAAATATCCTGAATAATCTCCCCCGGCTCTTCAAATCTTGGATTGTCCGAGGTCACCACAGTCAGATCGGCCAGATTTGAGGATACCTCCCCCATCTCAAATCTTCTGTCCCTGGAACGGTTACCTCCGCACCCAAACATGCAGATAAGGCGGGCCGGATGATACTCTCTTAAGGTGGTAAGCAAGCTTCGAAGGCTCATGGCATTATGAGCGTAATCAATCATCAAAGTAAATTTGTCCGATACCGGCACCAGCTCTACACGTCCTTTGACATTGACCTGGTCAAGTGCCTTTTTAATCTCTCCGGTATGGACTCCAAAATGTCTGCAAAGGGCGATTGCACAAAGGGAATTGTACACATTAAATCTGCCCGGGACATTCATCTCTACCTCCAAATCCATAAGTCCCTCCACACGATAGGCAATGCCAAGATAACCCGGACGATTTACCAGCTTCACATCAACTGCTCTGATATCTGCATTTTCAGAAAATCCAAAGGTCTCAACGCTGCAGGTATGCCCTTTTAGAATTTCCTGTGCATGGGAATCATCGATATTGATCAGGCCCTTCCTGCATTGATGAAACAGCTTGCTCTTGCAGCTTAAATATTCCTCAAAGCTTTTATGCTCGGCTCCTCCGATATGATCCGGTTCCAGATTGGTAAAGATACCATAATCAAAGGTAAAGCCTGCGAGACGGTTAAGCATCAGTCCCTGGGAGGAGGCCTCCATCACCACGTACTCACAGCCGGCCTCCACCATATCAGCAAAGGTTTTCTGGATAACATAGGATTCCGGCGTTGTATTGTTTGCCGGAATGACCTTGCCGCCAATTATCGTTTCGATCGTTCCGATCAGGCCAACCTTTTTACCGGTATTCTCAAGAATTGATTTTATCATATAGGTAGTAGTCGTTTTTCCCTTCGTTCCGGTTATCCCTATGGTGATCAACTTTTCGGCCGGATTCCCGAAATAAGCCGCCGCCATGTAAGCCAGGGCCAATCTGGTATCCTCGGTCAAAACCACTGTAATATTCTCCGGGCAATCTACCTGTCTTCCGACAATTATTGCGGCCGCCCCCTTCTTAGCTGCCTCTTTTATGTAGGTATGTCCGTCCGATACCGCACCGGTAATACAAACAAAGATGCAGTCCTTAACTACCTTTCTTGAATCATACACCAGTTCCGTGACAGGAATGTGAACCTCGCCCTGCATAACACTATAATTCAACCGCTCTAATAATTCATCCAAATACATGGAATACTCCTCCTTAAGCTATTTATTAATATGTCCGTTATTCTAAATACCTTTTTATTACCGTATCACAAGGAATTTCCTCCTTTATTGCAAGCTCAGGGCATTAGCTCATGAGTATTTTTTCACAATTACAACCAGCGGGACCATAACCAAAACAGGCAGCAGAACCTTAAAAAGCATCACATAAATTGGATTGCTCAATACGAATACCACGACTAGCCCTAGAAAAATATAATAGCCTCCCAGATAAATCAAGGCCTTCCGGCAGGATTTGACATAGCCTTCGGGATTTCTTTCCTTATATTTCTTTTTCTTCGGAAGAAAAATTCTTGCGGGAAGAAACAGTCCGGCTGCTATAGCGGCCATACCTGCTAAAACACACATTAATGCATAAGCCATATTCCCCTCCATTCTGCCGTCAATCCGCGAATTTGGGCGACAGCACAATATTCATGCGCACATTCTCACTACTTACAGCTATTCTATTATGTCCATCACCTGCAGCAGATCAGTACATACCGCATCTGCCGTACAATCTACATCCTTATGTACAAGAATTGTTTTCATTCCGGCCGCCTTCCCTCCTGCAATATCGGCAATCGGATTATCACCTACCATATAGCACTGCTTCGGATATCCCGCCAGCTTCTTCGCATATTCAAATATCTCCCGTCTGGGTTTATCATAGCCTACCAGGGAGGATATAATATAGCCTTGGAAACAATCTGCGATACCAAGCTTTTGAATGATGGTCCCCAGTTCAGGGATATGGTTTGAAACTATGTAATTTTGATATCCCTTCCCGCCGGCAAGCTTAAGAGCCGGCACAGCGTCATCAAATAACTGGTATCTGCCCACGTCCTTTATCTTCTCCATCGCCATTCGACTTGCCTTTTCTCTATATTCCTCCGAAATTCCAAGCCTCTGATAGATACCCTGAAAATAGGTAAGCATATGCTCCCACCAGACATCTCCGATCAGCCGTGAATAATCCCGCTCCGGCGTATCCCAGGTAAAGCCTGATTTTGTATACCTTCTGACCTCCTCCAGCGTTATATTATAATCCGGCATCAGCTCAAGAATTACCTCGTGTAGGGAACCGCTCCATAAAAACGGAGCCTTCGCCAAAGTGCCGTCAAAATCCCAGAATATTACTTTATTCATCCGCACCTCCAAAGCCACCTTCATCCTGTCTCCGCTTTATCCTATTATTCTATTCGTTTTATACTTCATAACCCGATTGCATAAAAATGCCTTTTATATCTCTATTAAGCTGCTTTGAAGTACTGTTAATCAGCAGCTCCTCTATGGCCGAAACCATGGCAGGAACACAGACAATAATTGCCGTAACAGACAATCCCACCAGAGCATAAATTACCGGTGCCAAAAAAATTACAAACCCAGCCGCTTTATTTGCATAGGTATGCAAAAATGCCAACATATGGTATTTATACCATCCAATCCCAAGGGATACGATACGCAGCAAAGCGATTCCACCCAGCCAAACCAGCACCCATACAGAAGGGGTAAGCAGCGGAAGAAATACTATGACTATACTTCCAAAGAAAAGCACATCCGCAACACTGTCCAAGGCTGCACCAAGACGGCTGACCGTATTTGTCCTTCTAGCAATATACCCATCCAGAGCATCGCTCACTCCGCATACCACATATAAGCTGTAGAATGCCGGGGACAATCCCCTTGTAAACAATAATGCAACAGAACAAACCATTCTTAGCACAGAAATTAAATTGGGTATCTGTTTTATTTTCATAAGCATCCTTTGCTATTACAATATTCCTTTACCATTTGTTTCGTATGAATTATCTTTAATTCATACTACATATATTATATGAAATCATAAGAAAACTCAACCGTAGATTTCTGTTTCTATAGCAGAGGTACAATGTAATTAAAAACCAAATGACTTATATTATAAATATAATTTTAACAGTTCACTCAATGAAATTAGTATCCCTGCTGCCGTAAGCTCATCCTTTCTTGCATCATATAGCTTGCGTAACAAAGGCCCTGGATTCTGTCCATAATGTAATTCGTTATGACAATTACTGCATAGTGAAACAATATTCGCCTGGATATCCAGTGAATTTTCATACCGATCTTGCTCTGACATTGGAATCAGATGGTGTGGTTCTGTATACTTAGTTCCGTTCGTTTTACGAATAAAACTAGGATGACTCTCGTCAATCTCACATTCATAGTTAGCCCGTTTTAAAGCCTTTAATGCCGTCATCTTATTTCTCGGATAGGAATAGCTTTCCCCACCAGTAACTGGCTCCTTTCTCTCTTCCGGTATTGGTACATAATTATCTTTCTGAGGTAGCTCATTTTCTGGTGTAGCTTCAACGGCATTAATTAACTCATCATCGGCCAGCTTTTCATATTTTCGTATCGTTTTTTTCTGCTTCTCTCTCTCTGGGGAATGATCCACGCTTCCTGCCCCTGGTGTACCATTTTTTGAAATATTATCTAGGATACACTGGCATATTGTCTGATTTGCAGCAAACAAATATCCTTGATTCCCATTACCGTTTTTATTAAATGGAGCATATTTATCAGGCTGAATTAATTTCAGCTCCTCCCATATAGCTTTTGGCTTGATCGGATTATCAAAACAAAAATAGTCCAAATCAACTTTCCATCCATCTTTGTTCCACTTATCAACTAGCTCGTCCGGTTTACTTGCAGCATAGCAATCTGTTTTTGCTACACTAACAGCAACTACCTGCTGCTTAAATCCATGAAGGATAATGTCTCCCTTTTTCACCTCTTGCATTCTTTTCCAATGATGAGCTCCTTCTTCATCAATATCGTTCCTTTGTGGTGCCCATATGTACCCGCCTGATAATTCTTCTAAATATGTTTTATTCTGCATCACATAAAAATAGTTTCTCTTCTGTTTATCCGGCAATTCATAATAATATTGATAAGGGGTCCCCCTTCGTATTACTTTATTCTGTTGCATCATATATCTTAGCTCATCAGCTACTTGGGATTCATTTTTGTTTCCAGGGTACATGATGTTCATAAGCTCACGAGGGGTAACTGGTCTTCCCTGGGCTTGCATTAAAATAGTAATTCTTTGGGCCCTAGACTTGGTTTTACTTGTTTGTTTCTCTTTTCCCAATATACTCTCAATATAATTATGTAGTTCTTCTGTTACTCTACTTGATCCTCTGACCTGTCGTAGACCATTTTTCATTATTTTTTCTAAGTTCCAATTAGCATCATTAAAGGATTTCAGTAATTCTAATTCCATATAACGATCCCCTGGTTCTTCAAAAGAAGCATTTAATATATATTCACTATCATCAATATCAGGTTTCGCTAAATCTACTTTATTTGCCCGACACATATATCGAATTGCCGAAACAGGTTTTCCCACATAAATATAAACTATGTCCCCTGCTTCTATATTATTATTTTGTTTCCAGTCTACTTTTCTTAGATTAGTGAAAGCACCCTCTACGTCGTATGAAGCTGCATCACATGTAATCACCCATTCAGTCATAAAGTCCTCCTTTAATTCTCCCTTAAAATCCTATCATAGCCTAATAATAACATTTTATCACATATTATGTCCATGGAATGTCTCTTAGCGAAAAAAAGTAAAGACCTCCATACTTTTCCCATTTGTCTTGATTGTAATCGCACCTGTCTCATAGGTAATCAAAATCCTGCTGCCACTGTTCTCCAGTCGTTCCAGCAGCTCCTGGTGGGGATGCCCGTAGGAATTATTTCTGCCACAGGAAATCAGTGATACCTCCGGGTTGATGAGCTTAAGAAATGCATCAAAGGTGGAATTTTTCGAACCATGATGCGCTACCTTGAGTACATCATAATCGATCACTGGGGGTATATCATTGATCATGTCAGAAAAATATTGGTTCCACTGCTTCTCATCCTCCAACAGCTTCATGACCCTATTCTCTCCGTCCTTTTCCAGGTCGCCGGTCAAAAGCATATCAAATTTTCCATAGGAAACACTTAATACGGTAGAATAGCCATTGGTGGAGTCCGCCTGATATCCGGAAGAGGGATGCAGGCAGAGAATTCGAACTCCTCCATCCATAATATAATCCCCCGTTCCAATATATTGCACAGAGATGTTGTTATCCTGTGCCAATGCTTCCAGTGCAAGATAGGCTTCATCCTTGTTTTCTATCTCCGGCATAACCAGCTTCCCTATGGCTATGTTTCCATTCTCAATTAATTCCTTCAGTCCGCTGATATGGTCATTATCCGAATGGGTTATGACAGCAAAATCAAGGTAGTCCGTTCCCTGTGAAAGTAAGAACGGTTGAAGCCGGTAGGTTCCCACGCGGGAGATATCCGAGCTTCCTCCGTCAATCAGATAGGTGGTGCCATTTTTACTCTCCATATAGATTCCATCTCCTTGGCCTACATCCAGTACAGTTACCTGAAGTCCTGGATTTCTGCCCGGAAGCAACAGGACAAGAAATGCCACTGCCAATAAGAGAAGGCTGCATTTCTTCTGATATCTTCGGGCGTACCCTAGAAACAGTAAAATAAGCAGAGTATAAAATAACAGTCGTAAAATTTCCGGTCTACCTGTTGTAACCAGGTTTCCCGGAAGCCGCTTCCAATCCGGCAAATCAGTTCATAGAGCTTTAATATGTAATTGGGGCCTCCTGCCAAAAACAAACCGAGGGGCTTGGAGACAATTCCTGCTATTCCAGCAAGTAGGGAAGTCAGAGTTAGTACAGTGACAAAGGGCAGAATGAGCAGATTAACCAGAACACTATAGGTTGGAAACTGATAGAAAAACCAGAGAATGCACGGTGTGGTTGCAAGCTGGGCACTTAAGCTGACCAGCAAGCCGTCGATAGCCCCATGCTTTATAGGTAACAATGCTTTCAGACAAGGGAATATTACTGCAATTCCAAGCACCGCACCAAAGGACAAGAGAAAACCGGCGCTGAAAAGCTGTAAGGGATTTTGAAGTAGAATAATCAATGCACTTAGGGAAAGGGAGGTAAGCATATCATAGGTCTTTCCGAACAGTCTGGCAATCAGCATGATAGTCATCATAACAACTGCCCGGTTTGTGGACACACTGAAGTTCGTCAGAACTCCATAGGAATAAATGCAAAAGATGGAAAGCAGAGTTGCCGGGATGATAGGAATTTTAAGCTTCTTAAGTAACCAGAACAAGGACAGACCAATCAGAGAAATATGGAGTCCTGAGATGGCCAGAACATGTGATATCCCATTTTGCTGATATAGCTGTTTGATTTCATCCTCAAGCAGATATTTTTCACCTAGAAGCATCGCAATCATCGTCCCTGCCTCCTTCTTTGGCAGGATACTTTGATAGACCTCAAGCAGCTTATTCTTAAGTTTTTCCAATAAGACAGGAAACTGCAAGCAATGACCATCTATGACAGTGATGCTTTCCGCCGTCATCTTAAAATCAATATTTTCAATTTGATAATACAGCTTTTCGTTGAATTGGCCAGGATTTGTGGCCTGCGAGAATTTCTTAAGTGTTCCATAGACGGTAATGCGATTACCGATTTGATATTGATCAAAGGAGTGATCCTGCTTGTCATAGCAGAATACAATTACATTTTCACAAGTATATTGTTTTCCCTTCCATAGGGAAACCGTATTATTCTTTAAATAAATGGTTTTACCCGACTCTCTGTTCACAATCATACGAATACTTCCAGTAAGCTCACATTCACTTTCCTGTGCGAAGGCTTCATAGAGCTTTGGCGGCGCAAGCTGATCTTTTAATGCAAAGAAGCCAAGGGATAAAAGCAGGGGGAGGCACCATAGGAATTTATCCTGCCTCCCAATTACTTTTCCCGGCCACCTGTATGTAAAAAAATAAATCAAAAGACAAAGAAGCATCTCTAATATGATTAATATGATTACTGGAAGCTTAAGCCAAGCCAGACACATGCCCGCCAGATAGGCGCACAACATCCAGACCAGCGGACGCTTAATCAAAGATATCCCCCATTTCCTATTATGCTATTTTATTCCGGTGTCTCAATCAAACCCAGATTCTGGTCAAAGGTGGTATCCAGCCCGATATCCTCCCAATAGGTTTTCTGCACCTTACTGTTGATTGTAATCTGTACCTTATGAATATCCGAATCCGGAAGCTCGATCAAGGTGTTTACCACAGAATAAACGGCTACCTCCGCACTGACATCCGAAAGCTTATTTAAAAATTTTTCGTTAAAATCGACTGTACAGATTCCATCAGATTTTGATATGTTCAAAAGTACCGTTCCTTCCGGTATCGTACCATACATACCGATTTCCGTGGGACCATTAATTAACTGCTGAATTACCAGCTCCTCAATCGATTCTGTGCCGGTATAATCAATATCCGTAAGGCATTCAATCAGTTTATTGCCTTCCTTATTGGCAAAATAAAGCTTCGCCCGGATTACCGTATTCGCTTCGGTGCTATCCACAAAGTCCTCAGCCGTCAACGGTCCCACCACTCCGTCAGAATCCTGGAGCTGCTGTCCGTCAACACTGAATTGCAGATAATCCACATCAGAGATTTGATTCAGGGTTTCTACGATGGCAGCCCGGCAAAGCACCTCATCAATGACAGATAATTCACTGTAAGTCGTACTGAAATCCACGAAAAGGGTTCCGCTTTTATCATCATAGCTGTAATTTACCTTCACACTTTTTGGCAGCGCATTCGTCAGCAGTGCATTATCCGGCTTCTTTTGCAGCATATAAATCAACTCGTCAATCTGATCCTCCATCTTGGTTCCAATTAAGGTATAATTTTCGCTGACAAGACCGTAGGTCTTGGAATCAATATAATATACCTCTACTGAAGTACCCTCTGAATTATTATTCTTACCGCACGCTGCTAATAGAATACTGATCAAAGAAAGGAAAGCCGCAGCTGTTAATCTTTTCATATCTACCTCATTCCCACGTATCTTAAGTTTATGCCATGCGTTTACACACTTTATAGAAACACCGGCACTAACTCCATTCCTGAAGATTGTTATGGCAAATCCGCAAGAATTTACGCGATATAATTGAGCGGAATTCTTACATTAAAGGTTGAACCCTCACCCTCCTTGCTATAAACCTTAATTGCTCCATGGTGCATCTGGATTACATTCCTGGTTATTGCAAGACCAAGGCCGGTACCTCCGGTTTCACGGGATCTGGCCTTATCTACACGGTAGAAGCGTTCAAAAATAGAGTCCTGAGCCTCCTCCGGGATTCCAATTCCGGAATCGGAAACCTTAATAAAGAAATATTTATGGTCCGCATTCAAGGATACCCTGACCCAGCCGTCATCCACATTATACTTAATCGCATTTTCAACCAGATTCGAGATAGCCAGGGACAGCTTTACTTCGTCCACCTCTGCAATGACCGGACGAAAGCTCTCATAGATAATTTCTATATTCTGCTTTTTCGCAATCGGTCCAAGGCGCTTTAAAATCAGCTCCAGCAATTCATTGATATTCACGGCAGTAATATTCATATCTGCCGCTGCCTTATCCAGCTTAACCAGGGAAAGCAAATCATTAATAATCTTGTTCTCCCTCTCTATTTCATCAGCGATATCCACAAGAAACTCCCGGTACAACGGAGCAGGAGCATCCTCCTGTGCAAGCAGAGAATCCGCCAGCACCTTAATTGAAGTGATGGGAGTTTTCAGCTCATGGGATACGTTAGACACAAATTCCTGCCTTGATACCTCCAGCTTTTGCATCCGGTTAATCATATGATTAAAGGAATCGGAAATCTTCTCAATTTCATTATAGCCCTTGATGGAGATCCCTTCATCCATATTATAACCATCTGTCATACGATCGATAAAGCTTACGGCACTGGTCAAAGGTTTAGTCAGTATACCGGAGAAATAGACGGCAAATACAACAATTAAAATGGCAAGTGTAACCGCATAGATAATTACCGTCCGCTCCATGCTGTTGCGGATATTTACAATATCCTTCGTAGAAATGCTAAGCACAATAACACCGGTAATTTCCTTTGTATCATTGTCCGTGTGCGTGATGGGATAAGTCAATCTTATATAATGTGTCTTTCTGTCATTGACAGGCGCATTACTGCCACCCTTCAGACAATCTATCACCTCTTCGGAGATTAGATACTTTTTATCGACCAGGGAATAGGTGTCCTTAACCACCTTAAGATTACTGTTGACAACAATAATTCTTCCCTCAAAATAATCCGCCAATCTTATAATATCCTTATCAATATCCGTTTCCGTAGCGGCATCCTTATCTGCAGTAAGATAACTTGACGTATTCAATTTACCGGACAGCACTTTTACCTGGTTCTCAATTTTCGTAATACGGTTTGCGATTTGCTTTTCAACCACCGAATCTAACAGTACAAACGAGAAGAAGAAAAGAGGAACCACACCCAGAATGATGAAAATCAGAAGCAGGTATACTCTCATGCTATTAAAAATTCTTAATTTACTCTTGATTTTGGAAAAAATATCCGACACCCCATTTTGTATGTATATATTTTGGCTCACTCGGATTACTTTCAATCTTTTCACGCAGTCTTCTGATGTGAACATCCACAGTCCTTACATCTCCGGGATAGTCATAGCCCCATACAATATTGAGAAGATTTTCACGGCTGTACACTTTGTTCGGATTAAATACCAGTAATTCAAGTAAATCAAATTCCTTTGCAGTCAGGTTTACTTCTTTACCTGAGATATAGACCCTTCTATTCTCGCAATCAATCTTCATCTCACCAAAGACAACCGACTTGGAATCTGCATTTCCTGCTGTTGTTCCCTTGCTGCTGCGGCGTATAATGGCCTTAATTCTGGCCTTTACCTCCAGAATATTAAAGGGTTTGGTGATATAGTCGTCAGCACCATATTCCAGACCGAGAATTTTATCCATATCATCACCCTTAGCTGTCAGCATAATGATCGGCATCGTTGAAAACTCTCTGATCTGCTGGCATACCTCAAAGCCGGAGAGCTTCGGCAGCATAACATCCAGCAACACCACATCATATTCCTGTTTTTTGGCCGCTTCCAGGGCTTCCTCGCCATCATAGGCACAATCCACTTCCATACCATCCTGCTCGAGGCTGAAGCGTATTCCCTTCACAATTAATTTTTCATCATCGACTACCAGAACCTTCTTCGCCATCTTTTCCTCCATCCCACCACACTGTTTTCGTGAAGTATTTATTCTACTGTAATATAGGAAGAAATCTTGTCATATACCCCTTCCTTGATTCCAGAAATGTTCATCAGTTCATCAACCCTGCTGAAATTACCGTTCTCTGTACGGTATTTTATAATGCTGTCGGCCTTTGCCTGTCCTATTCCGGGAAGTGTCATCAATTCCTGTGCATCTGCCGTATTAATATTCACCAGACCGGAATCTTCCTTTGCCTGATCTGAAGCCTTGGCACTCCCCTCCATTACCTGGGACGCCGCCAGACCCTCGATTTCCTCTTTCGTAGGAATATAAATCCTCTGCCCATCCGCTACCGGTTCCGCCTGGTTGATATAATCACCTGCCGCATCCTCTTTCAATCCTCCAGCAAGCTCAATCATTTCACAAACTCGACTTCCAGACACTGTACCATATACCCCTGGATGAACTACGGCCCCGCAGATATGAACATAAATTTTAGTCTGCTCCGCCACCGGCTCCTGGGTTACCACAGCCTGTGCTGTGGCCTCAACAGGCCCTGGGGCATCTAAATTTGCTGAAACTGTCACGCTTCCATCCTCCTGTAAGGACGTGGATAACGCCGTTTCTCTACTGCAGCCGCTCATAGTAATACAATAACTGATTCCTGCAATAAATAAACCCGCGCAGGTAATTCCAATTATAATCGTTTTCTTATTCATCGTCATCTTTCCTATAAAAAGACAACATAAAAGTACCCTCTATACTTCTCTGATAAGACAATCTTATTTTACATAATCTGCACATCATTTACAATAGGTATTATAGCCATAAGATCAATAAAATACAATGAAATTTTGGGGTTTTGTATATTGCTTGTGTATTATGTTCAAAATTCAACTAATTTTAATGAGTTTTTATAAATTATGTATAGTATACCCATAACCCCTACATGATATACCCATTACCTGAAGAGTCCCTCTTCTTTTTCCTGTCTGGGTCAGGCACCTCAATAATATTTCTGCTCACTATTTTGCAAATGGTATAATCTTACTCATTTTCTTTACAATAAACAGCAAATAATATATCCATATATGAAATTATATAATAATTTTAGAAGGGAAGTTTTGCATGAAAAAATCATTAAAAATTGTGCTTATAGTTTTTGCAGTAATAATCGTTCTTGGCATAATCGGCAATATATTCGGTGACGATGATAGTGATAAAAACGATACAATCATTACTAAAAGTCCTACTGTTACTGTTGCTCTTGATAACAATACCGATAATGAAATTTCTACTGAAGCACCTACGGCAGTGCCAACGATAGCGCCAACTGATGAACCGGAAGCGGTAAAATACAATCCCGGTACGTATAAGGTCGGTGTCGATATCCCTGCAGGCGAATATGTTGTATTTTGTGATAATACTTTAACGGGGTATTTGGAGATTTCATCAGACAGTACAGGAAACCTTGACAGTATTATTGGAAACGAAAATTTTGATTACAATTCAATCGTAGTGCTGGAGGATGATCAATATTTTAAGATAACCGGAGCGTATGCCATTTTAATAGATGAGGCTGGAGAGCTGAATATTTCCGGTAGTGGGACCTTCAAAATAGGCACACATCTAAAAGCAGGAGAATATAAACTTGAATGTACAGATAATATATTAGGATATGGATATTATGAAGTTGACTCTGCACCTACTCATACACTTGATAGCATAGTTACCAATGAAAATTTTGAAGGAAACACATACGTTACGGTATCGGATGGACAATATCTTAAAATATCATCTGCAAAAATTGTTCAATAATAAAATACCTCTGGCCAGCACGTCACACTGGCCAGAGGTTTTCCTAAATTATTATGATCAAAATACCGAATCAACGTTAACTTTCACATGAAACGCTCATTGTTCTGGTATATTTTTTACACAAAAAACTTCCAGTTATAATTGCGGATTATCCTATACAATTTTCGCGATTCCATTTAAAAATAATAATACCCGCTATAATAAGCACCAGACCAATAAGCTTCTTCCATTCAAAGCTCTCCTTCTCACAGCCGAAGATTCCGAATACCTCAATCAAATAGGCTACAATCAACTGGGCGGTTATGATAAACATGTTTGCAACTGCCGGTCCCAGGGTATCCACACTCTTTATTACAGTATAGGTAATAAAGGCTCCCATAGCACCGCCAAGCAGCATATATTTATGGTCAATCTTGAATAAAGAAGCAAAGCTGCCCTGTCTTCCGGTTACAATCCAGGCCCCGATACAGACGATAAGTGCTGTCAGCTGTACAAAGCTGGCTGTTACCCAAAGCCCTGACTGCTTCGTTACATTTGTATTAAAAACCCCCTGTGTACTCATCAAAGCTCCGGAAATGATCGCAATAAGGATACCCCACATAATAGCACCAAGCCTTTCTTATGTTATAAATACCCTTTTAACATTGCCAATTTTCCTTCCGGCTATTCAATATCACAGTTTATTCTTTTATCACCGCCTTATAACCAAGCCCGTGGACTGTTACAATTTCCACATCTTCACATGCAGAAAGCTTGTCCCGCAGCTTGGTTATACAAACATCCACCGTCCGGGGCGAACTTTCGTTATCATACCCCCAAAATTCATCCATCAAATGTGTTCTTGTAAAAGTACGTTTCGGATAAGACAACAGTTTAAAAAGAATATTAAATTCCCTAACGGTCAGCTTCATTTCCCCACCGTTTAAATATGCCGTTGTTTCATCCTCATCCAAAATAAGTGAACCCACCTGCAGCTTTCTTTCATTCGCTATACGAGCCCGGCGCAGCAGAGCAGACACACGAAGAATTAGTTCCTCCATCAATATGGGTTTTACCATATACTCATCAATACCAATACAATATCCCTTCTGTTTAGAGCTAATATCATCCCTTGCCGTCATAAAAAGAATGGGAATATTCTTATCCTGCCTGCGGATTTCCCTGGCGAACTCAAATCCGTCAATCCCAGGCATCATAACATCTGAAATAATCAGGTCTACCGGCTCTCCCACAAGCCCATCAAATGCTTCCTCTGCATTCTGGCAACTGATGGCATGATATCCGTTCTCATCCAAAAAGGAACATACAATATAATTAAGTCGGGTATCATCCTCTAGGACTAAAATATTTATCAAGTTTTACCTCCTGTAACTCTCACGGAATCTGCCGTGTACACTTTGTATAAAATCTAAATCACATTCGTATTTTAAAATAGCTTATACTTTATTTTATCAAAAAAACATAAAACATACCACTGATTTGTATTCTGACCCAGCCTTCGATTATTCCTGCAGTACTAATTTGATGGTTTTTCCTATTCAGATATGGTAAACTTGTTTCAAACCAATTTCTTTAGCCTTATAATAATTAATCGCATTGGTAAAGGAGGAAGCAATCATGATTAATGCTTCAAAGGCAGAAACTGATGTCAAGCCGATAAATCCGGATAAGCTTCGGGTATATAAGGCGGTACTGCTATGAAGAAACAAAAGACATCAGATCCAAGAATAACCGCAAAAATATTCCCTTTGTCCAGCTTTATTCTCACTTTTCTGGCACTTGGAGGATTGACTACGGGTCAAATGCTGATTTTACAAAATTATCTGGATTACGCAAGCCTTCCCGCCGGATATATCATTGCTGTTATAATTTACTGGGTGTTTGTTGCCGCTGCCTTCACCTTGTTTACCAGGTTTCAATTCACCCGTCATTATCAGAAACCTATGGAGGAATTAGCGGAGGCTACCCGTAAGGTGGCGGAAGGTGATTTTTCTGTTTATATTCCACCGAGACACCTGCCGGATAGAAAGGATTATCTGGATGTTATTTTTTCGGACTTCAATGTTATGGTTGAGGAATTAGGCAGTATAGAAACTCTGAAAACCGAGTTTTTTTCTAATGTATCCCACGAGATTAAAACACCGTTGGCAATCATACAAAATTATGCACAAGCACTTAAAAATGAAAAACTAACCTTCTCTCAGCGTGAAGGTTATCTGGATACGATTTTGGAATCTTCCTCCCGGCTGACCGATTTGATTACCAATATTTTAAAGCTAAACAAGCTGGAGAAACAAAACCTGCAGCCGACCCCGGAACCCTATGATTTATGTGCCCAGCTATGTGAATGTGCATTACGATTTGAAGATTTGTGGACAAAAAAGGACATTCAATTCATAGCGGAAATTGAGGATTGTGCCACAGTTGTAGCAGATTCCAGTCTGCTGGAGCTGGTATGGAACAACCTGTTTTCCAACGCAATTAAATTTACAGAACCGGGAGGGACCGTTACTCTGCGACAAAGCTCCACCCAGGATGAAGTAGTCGTTACCATATCCGATACTGGCTGCGGAATGAGTGAAGAAACATTAACGCATATCTTTGATAAATTTTATCAGGGTGATACCTCTCATTCCACTGAGGGTAATGGACTGGGTCTTGCCCTTGTTTTAAGAATTTTACAGCTGGCAGGAGGCAAAATTACTGCTTCCAGTGAATTGGGATCGGGGAGTACCTTTACCGTATGTATTCCCACTAATTTTCATTCAGAACAGCAACATTAATATTTTTGAAACATTTCTCAATCAAATTGATAACATACATCTATAATCATAAGGATTATAAAGTCGGAGGTATCTGTCTTTCTTGCTTACAGAGTACTTTTGAAGCTCAAGAATATAAAAATGTGAATCTTAAGTAAAAGGAGTGATCCTATGAGTGAAATCACCAGAGGAAGCAGCAATTTTATCGGTTATGAATACAAAGAAGTAATTGCCGATGCCGAAAGAGCATCGATGTATTTAGATGGTTATCTGAATTTTGGCTGGATCCCTGATGAAAACATCCAACCCTCCCATATTATGGGAAAGGTTACAATCAAGCTTAAAAGAGACCGGAAAATACTGCATAAAGCAGAATTGACCCGTCTCCAACGCCATTTTGAAGCCTGTATCAATGAAATTGACGCTATGCAAAAATCAAAACATTCAGCCGGAACCATGTGGGCTATCCTCATCGGCCTCCTTGGCACAGGCTTCATGGCAGGGGCCACCTTTGCAGTTACCAATGAACCGCCATTGACTCTCTTATGTATAGTGCTGGCTATTCCGGGATTTACCGGCTGGGTGCTTCCGTACTTTGTATATAAAATAATTGTACGTCAAAAAACAATTAAATTCACTCCAATGATAGAACAAAAATATGATGAGATTTATGAAATCTGTGAAAAAGGAAACCGGCTGCTCATAAACTGACCTCATCATCTCCGGTTTGCTGCGAATACAGCAAACCGGCATATGCTTTCAATAATCTGAACCCATACGCCGATAGCTTTTTAAAAACAGTATTAAATAGAGGAATCTTTCTCCTTTGGACCTTCTGTATTCTTTTCTCTATTCTCCTCCTCCTTCTCTAGGAAGGCGTCCACAAATTTATTTTCAATGTTTTTATACCCCTTTACAACTCCGTCTTCAATTTTCTTATATCCACTTACAACAGCATTTTCTATCTCTTTCATAGCTCCGGTTATTGTCTCACCTGCTTTACCAGTTTTCAGCCTATATCCTGATTTACTGCCTTCATCCTGTTCTAAGAATTTATCCGTGAATTTTTCCTCCACTTTTTTGAAGGCTTCCGCTGCTTCTTTTCCTAATTTACCGGTCTTTAATTTGTATTCTGACATAGCACATACCTCCATTTCGTTTTCCCTTCCCGGTCTATTATTTTAACCCTTTTATGACAGGTATAAGGCTAAGCAAGAGCACAATACCGATAAGGCCGATAATAATGCCGATAATCAGATTTTCCCAGACCATAACGAAGCTCATACCAATACCCAGTGTCAATGCAGCCAAAATACCCAAACAAACTGTTAAAACCATTTTGCCTGAAAATTTTACTGTAGGTTTGTGTTCCATTTTGCGCCAAACAATAGCCGTAATTAATCCCAACAGCAATCCGATACTGCCGACTGCGATACCCGGTTTTAATGCATTCCACTCCGGAAGCAGCGCCATGCACATGCCAAGTCCGAAGAAAACTCCGCTGATCGTTCCTAAAACCAACGCAATAAAATTACTTTTTTTCATATAGATAACCTCCGTTATAAGTAGTATAGGGTGGGTTCCCATCCATTTGACAAATTGAATATACTGCTTATATGTTAAAAAATTGCTTACAAAATATTTGAATCATGTTAATGACGTTTTAAGTACCTTGCTCTCATCATCATATAAATACCGATGAAGGCAGATACACTCCCAAAGATAACACCGGAAAGCCTGTTATAAAATGTACTATCTCCATCATGAGCGAAAGACATAATCGCCACCTGGGTCAAAACCAAACATATCATTGTGGAAGAAAGACCGATGAGCTTAATCTCTTCCGATATGAGATTATGGGTCTTCCTGGCTTTAATGTAATCCCTGATAATAAAATAAAATTCTGTAAAGGTATATAAGGCGATAATCAGTGCAATGGTCATGTCAAACCGAAGAAAACCGTCTCTTGAGAAGGTTTTAAAGGAATAGACCATATAGCAGAGGCTTGCTCCAAAAATAGCTGCTCCGATTTCAAAATAACTGCGTATCTGTTGATATCTTTCTTTATTCTGAGCTCTGATCGCGCTGTATCTGGCTGCTCCCATTCCAACACTATATAGCGCATTGGCTAACATAAAGCCTGAAAGGGTAATGCAGCTTAAAATAATTTTGCCCAGAACTACAACCATATCCTTTTTAAGAGAAAGCCGTGTAAATATAATCGTACTGTTATTGCGGAAATGATGATATAGCCTTCTGTTATTTTCATTTGCCAACAGACTTTTCCATAATTGATATCCTGCCAACCCGCCTGCACTGCCTCCAAGCACAATTCCGCTTAATCCCACCAGTTCGCTCCTGTTTTCCGCCATGGTTAATGTTACGCCTACAAAAAGCGCAAATACTATAAGGGAAGCTGAATAATTTATATACCGCATAAAAGGAAAAAATACACCGGTATAAGTTATCATTATTATTTGACTATAGAGCAAAGCTGACAATTCTATTACTGAAAAAGTCAATATGAGAACTGCTGACAGCCGGTCAGGCTGCCGGTCCCGAAGAAAGAACAAAAGGCCTCCTGCTGTGAAAACACCAAGAGCAGCAACTGCTAAGACAATACTTCCTGTAATAGAAACGGCATATACCTTATCCTTTGAAAGAAATAATTTCTCCGCCCCTTCTTTCGCTGTTATTTTAAACAGTATTATAGTTCTGATAAAAACGCTGATCACATTAAAAATAGAGCAGGTACTGAAAAAGTAAGAACCTGCTTTCATACATATAAATAAATTTGCCAATACAAACACTGTTTCCAGGAGGAGCAGCCTTCTGATTTTCTTTAATAATACAGCATCAGCTTTCCTGGGTTTCCTCCCTGTTCCGGTAATAATTTGCTTTTGCATCCTTCTTGACCCTTTACTCAATCCTCTGCTTTTTGTATGGATTTATCCTCAATTATTTCATCTCTGTTTTCAATCAGCTCCTGCAGTTTTACACTGGAATTATTAATACTTCTGACAGCTTCATAAATAATTCCAATAATTGAATTCTGTTCTTCTGTAATAGCCACCATTTCCTCCGTTGACGCGGAATGCTTTAAGGAAATGTCAGATATATTTCCCGTCTGCTGACGAATCCGGGTAAAGATTGTGCTTACATGGCCCGTCATTTTTAACTCATCGTCAATATATTTATCAATGCTTTCGAAGGCTGATTTTATATTTTGATAGCTGTCAAGTACTTGCTTTGTTATAAATTCTCCTTCTTTAACCGCTGTGCTCCCATTATAGGCCTTTTGAAAAACAAGCTCTGTTTTCCTCTGTATATCCTTGATTATTTCATCAATATGCTTCACCGTTTCAGAACTCTGTTCCGCAAGCTTTTTCACTTCCTGTGCCACCACAGAAAATCCAGTGCCGGCTTCTCCTGCCCTTGCCGCTTCAATACTGGCATTTAATGCAAGGAGATTCGTCTGATTAGAAATTTGGCTGATGGCCGATAGAAAGCTGTTAATCTCCTGCATGCTTTTATTTAATTCTCCTACTGTTTCCAGAGATTCAGAGACGGCTGCGTTAATAATATCCATCTGTAATCCCATTCTATTGATGTTCTCTGTACTCTGGCTAACTACCAGGTTTGTATTTCCGGAGGTGTCTGCAAGGCCTTTAGACAGGGAAGCTATTTCTGACATTTTCTCATCGGCTTCGTTCATCATATCACTAATCTGCCCAATGCTTTCTGCTTGATCAACTACACCATCCGTTACTTCATTAATACTCACAGACATTGTTTTGCTGATATCCCTTAAGGCTTCAATATCTCTATTGCAATGATTGATCTCCGTATTTAGGGAGGAGGTATTTTCGTGGATAACTGTAACCATAGTATCCAGGGAATTTAACAGTTTTTTTGCCTGGGTTTCTTTCTCATATGCCAGCTGTATTAAATCCGCACTCCGTTTACAAACAAAATATAAAGCGATTACCGTAAGGCCAATATAACTCATATTAGTGAAGAACTCCTTGTTCAAGGTTTTATTATCCGCAAAATAGATAATAAAATAAGCGATGCTGTATAAGCTTCCGATACTATACAGCAGGGCCTTATTCAGATAGAGGGATACCCCGCAAAGAACTGCCATAATTAACATTCCGGTATAATAAGTTCCGATATACGGCACTGTTAACGTTAAAATCCCCAGTATCAGAGCTGAGGTTCCGGCCAAAGGATGTTTTTTTCGTAAGATAAGGATCGTTGCAAGGATTAATTCCAATAATAAAGAGATAAAAACTTCAGGTCTGATATCATTTTTAAACAGAAAAAAGCTTGAACCCCCAAAAATGATCCACAAAATAACTGCTATAATTTTATTAACTTTCATAGCATTATTTATCATAAACGTATCCTTCATAATAATATTCCTCCTAATCCCATCTGTTGGGTTGCTGCCATATGACAGCCTTCCGTTTATCCTTCATGTCAGCACTACCTTATATCCAAGCCCATGAACAGTAACTATCTTGAATTCCTTGCAGTCGGCAAATTTATCCCTTAATTTAGTGATATATACATCAACCGCCCGAAGACCGGTATCATTTTCTACTCCCCAGAATTCGTCCATTAGCTGTGCCCTTGAAAATGTATGTTTGGGATAAGAAAGCATTTTATACATAATATTGAACTCTCTTACCGTTACAGGTATTTCATTACCGTCAACACTGACACTCGTCTCATTGGCATCCATCACAAATCCGCCTATTTCTATTTTATTGGTATTTATTATTTTAGCACGCCGCAGCAAAGCATCTATCCTTAATATCAGCTCCTTCAAATCAACCGGCTTTACCATATAATCATCAATACCTATTTGATATCCCTTTTGTTTTGAAAAAAAATCATCTCTGGCAGTCATAAATAAAATAGGAATATTTTTATTGATCCCTCGTACTGTTTCAGCAAATTCAAATCCATCAATTTTAGGCATCATAATATCGGAAATGATCAGATCATAATTTGCATTATACATAGTTTCATAAGCTTCTTGAGGGTTCAGACAGCCTTTTGCCGTATATCCATTGTTGTTTAAATGCATACATACGATTTTATTTAATTTTAAATCATCTTCCACTACAAGTATTTTAATCATCAGAAGCCTCCTTTACCGGTTTATGTTACGTACTATAACAGGCAAATGTTAAAAAATTGTTTCACTTACCGATTTTTTATGGAATTTTGTCTCACCCGCGCTGTTCCCATAAGCCATCGGCTACAACCGCCCATTGCTTTGCAGCCTCCGTACATTTACCGGAAAGCTCACGTACCTCCTCCGGATTTTGCAAATCCGTAGAATGCGCCTCCGACTGCTCCACTACCCTTGTCAAGGCTCCCGGATTGTCCAGAAGCGGGCATGGGCGCAGATGGTTATGATGAAAGGGCTGGCTCTTTCTATACGCCATAAAGAGGGGGGATTGTAGAGCCTCCAGCAATCTTTTGTCCTTTATGTTGGAATCGGAATAATGGATAAACGCACAGGGCTCCATATCTCCGTTGGCATTCACATGCAGATAGCGCCTTCCTCCGGCAAGGCATCCCTCGGAATACTCTCCGTCATTCCAGAAATCCAGCGTAAACAACGGTTTGGTCTGTCTGAATTTGCGGATCTGTTCGTACATGAATTTACGCTGCTGCGCAGTAGCCATGAGCTCCGGCACCGCTTCCTTCCCCACCGGCATATAGGTAAAGAACCAGCAGAATTTGGCGCCCCATTCTATCATCTGGTCAAAATATTCCTCGGAGCCTATGACCTGCACATTTTTACTGGTATAACAACAGGAAATTCCAAAGGGAAGCTTTTTCTCCTTCAAAATTCTCATTGCTTTCTCTACCTTGGAAAAGGTACCATCTCCTCTTCGAAAATCCGTTGCTTCTTCGAAGCCTTCCACGCTGATCGCCGGGATAAAATTTTTCACACGGAGTAATTCCTCCGCAAATTCTTCATCAATCAGGGTACCGTTGGTAAAGGAGGTAAACTGACAATCCGGGTGTGCTTCGCACAGCTTTATCAGGTCATTTTTTCTGACCAGAGGTTCGCCGCCGGAATATAGAAAGAAATAAGTTCCCAACTCATTAGCCTGGCAGATGATACTGTCCAGTGTTTCATAGGACATATTCAGTTTATTTCCATATTCTGCTGCCCAGCAGCCAGTGCAGCGAAGATTACAGGCACTGGTCGGGTCCATCAGAATCGCCCACGGAATATTGCAACCGAGCTTTTTCTCCAGGGCTCTTTGTCTGGGATATCCTATCATGCTTGCATTAATCAGAAAGTTTTTAAAGACTGTTTTTAAAATATCATTATCAATATCCCGGTATAATCCCATAATATACTTGTACCAGTTGTTATCCGGATCCTCTGTTATCTCCCGAAAAGCACTAAGCTGGTTTTTCCAATGCCCCGACCGGTCAAATTCTTCTGCCCATCTTTGCAATTTCGGCAGATTTTCCTCGGGATTTCCTGAAATGTAGTTCAGTGCTTGATTCATTGCTATTGAAACAACCAATTCTTTCATATTCTTTTTCATTATTCTTCTCCTTTGTCTCTGTTCTGCTATCTGTTTTTTTATTGTTTAATAAAATGTCATATATCTTCTCCGAAAAGATATTCCATTCCAGCCTTATGCTATCAAGCCTTTCACATCCCTTTTTATTAACGGAATACACTTTCCGGTTTCTTCCTCGGACAGGTATGTTTCCGTAATAAATGAAGCCCATCGCACGCAGCCTCCGAAGTATTTGATAGGTGCTGGAAACGGGGATTTCCATAGTTGCCAGCAGTCTTCTGCTTATTTCATATCCATAAGCTTCATTTTCTCGTTCCCTGATGGCTGCTAAAACAATTCCCTCCAATAAGCCGCTTCTCATATCCAGAAACATAAGTATCCTGCCCCTCCTTACTCACAATTTTTTTATTATGACTTCCAATACTGTATCGCTGCTTTTCTATCAGTTTCCTTCTTATGTAATATTTGAAGACGATTTTATTATGTATGGGAAATGTTTTTAAATTGTCAGTAAAATGTTTCTGAGATATTAAAGACTACTTTATTCGACTATTTTCTCAAATCGGAGGTCCGTTATTGCGATAGCCTTTAACTTGCAGGCTTCTTAAAATAGATGCTATTCCTGAAAAAAAATCCCAGGCAAATGCCTGGGACTCTATCGATAAAATAAAGAGTTTGCCTTGGCAAACTCTCGCGCCGAGCGCGGTCAGCAAAGCTGACATACAACCTAACGCGCGAGTGCGCATCCTGCACGGAGTGCTTTATTTTATCATAGGAATTCCGGAGGAATTTCCTATGATAAAATAAAGGGCTGCCGCACCCGGCAACCCTTCCATTTATATTTCACTTAAGGTTTGATCTAATATATGAAGCATCTCATCCACGTCAGTCTTTTGAATGATCAGAGGAGGTACAAAACGGATCGTATTTGCTCCTGCAGAAATAAGAATTAAACCTTTTTCCATCGCCTTCGGAATGATATCCTTTACCGGCACTGTAAACTCAAGTCCCTGCATAAGGCCCATGCCCCGGTGCTCCTTGATCATATCAAACTTTTGAACAAGCTCTTTTAGCTTACCTTCCAGATAGGGGGCCACAGCATTCACGTTATCTAAGATTTTCTCACTTTCAAAGAGATCAAATACCTTATTCACAGCTGCCGTAGCAAAGGGATTACCGCCATAGGTGGTTCCATGATCGCCCGGTTCAAAGGCGGAAGCCACCTTCTCCGTTGCAGCAAAGGCTCCCACCGGGACACCGCACCCAAGTGCTTTGGCTGTAGTTACGATATCCGGCTTTACACCAAAGTGCTCATAGGCAAACATCGAACCGGTACGTCCCATGCCGCACTGTATTTCATCCAGTATCAAAAGAATATCATTTTCATCGCAGAGTTTTCGAACGCCCTGGATAAATTCTTTCGTAGAGGGGTAAATACCGCCTTCCCCCTGTACTGTCTCCATAATAATGGCACAGGTATTCTTCTGAATTAATTCCTTTACGCTGGACAAATTATTATATTCAGCAAATACCACTCCTCCGATCAGAGGCTCAAAGGCATCCCGGTATTTTTTGGTGCCGGTGATGCTTAATGCTCCCATACTGCGTCCGTGGAAGGAATGATTCATGGAAATAATCTGGCTGTTTGCGATTCCATACTTTTTATAATAATACTTTCTGGCAAGCTTTATGGCGCCTTCGATTGCCTCCGTACCGCTGTTTGTAAAGAAAACCTTATCCATTCCGGTAGCTGCAAGCAGCTTGCCCGCTGCACAGGTTGCCGGCACATTGTAATACAGATTGGACACATGCAGCACCTTATCAATCTGCGCCTTTAAAGCGTCATTGTATTCCTTATTGCCATAGCCCAGTGCAAATACGGCAATTCCCGCTGCAAAGTCAAGATACTTCTTTCCGTCCGTATCATACAGATAGACTCCGTCACCATAATCCCATACAATTTTATAGCGGCTATAGGTATGCATCAACACCTTTTCCGCTTCCTCGATATATTGATTCATTATATTCACCTCACTAATTCAACGCTTCATTTTCAAAGGCACGTGCCCTGTCAATAATAGCCGTACCGATCCCTTTGTTGGTGAAAAACTCAAGCAGCAGACAATGTTCAATTCTTCCATCCAGAATATGTACCCTGGACACTCCGCTTCTGACCGCATCCACACAATTCTTAAGCTTTGGGAGCATACCGCCGCCGATAAATCCACTGTCCAGCAGCTCATCCGCCTTGTCAAGAGTAAGTACGGATATCAGGCTGTTCTTATCCTTAGGGTCTGCATATACCCCTTCAATATCTGTCAGGAATACCAGCTTCTCAGCGCCGATGGCCATAGCTACGGCACAGGCTGCATCATCGGCATTAATATTATAGTTCTGGTATTCATTATCCAAGCCGATGGGTGCAATGACCGGAACAAAATCATTGGAAATCAAGGTGTTGATCAAATCCGTATTCACCTCTTTGATATTACCCACAAAGCCGATATCCTGACCGTTTACGGTTTTCCTCTCCACCTTCAGGGTGCTGCCGTCCTTACCGCTGATACCGGCCGCCTTGACTCCAAGCTTTTCCACCAGCTGAACCAGGTTTTTATTTACCTTTCCGAGAACCATTTCTGCAACCTCCATGGTCTGCTCGTCGGTTACCCGAAGTCCCTCCACAAACTTTGATTCATGTCCCAGAAGTCCCAGCCACTTTGTAATTTCCTTGCCGCCGCCGTGTACAATAATCGGCTGCATACCGACCAGCTTAAGCAGTGCAACATCCTTGATGACATTCAACTGAAGGTTTTCATCCAGCATGGCGCTGCCGCCATATTTGACTACCACCTTCTTATTGCTGAATTCCTGTATATAGGGAAGGGCCTCAATCAATACCTGGGCCTTCAGTAAAATTTGATCCATATCTTCCATTGCGCTTATCCTTTCGAATTACATTTATTATATAGAATTTATCCCTTTAGATCAGGAGCGGTAATCTGCATTAATCTTGACATAATCATAGGTTAAATCGCAGCCCCAGGCTGTTGCTGCTGCATTACCTGATTTTAAGTCAGCGGTTGCCTTTACTTCCTTGCCGGATAAAATTTTGGTTGCTATCTCTTCACTGTAATCAGTTGCCACTCCATTTTCCACCAGCTTTAATTTGCCGTCCGCACCTTCAATATAGAGGTCTACCTGATCAGGATCAAAGCTTACTCCGGAATACCCCATGGCACACAGAATACGGCCCCAGTTGGCATCATTTCCGAATACCGCCGTCTTCACCAAACTGGAGGTTATAATGGATTTACTTAAGGTTACGGCCTCTTCCTGTGTCCCCGCCCCGATTACCTGTACCTCAAACAGCTTGGTGGCACCCTCGCCGTCTGCCGCCATCTTCTTGGCAAGGTCCGTGGTCACAAGATTAAGAGCCTTGCAGAAGGTTTCATAGGCTTCATTCTTCTCTGTGATTTTTTCATTGCCGGCGAGCCCATTGGCAAGCAGCAATAAGGAATCATTGGTGGAGGTGTCACGGTCAACCGAAATCATGTTGAAGGATTTCTTCACGTCCGCACTGAGAGCCTCCTGTAATAATTCCTTGCTGATAGCAAGATCCGTGGTTACAACGCCCAGCATGGTAGCCATGTTCGGATGAATCATTCCCGAGCCCTTGGCCATGCCGCCAAGCTTGATCTCCTTACCGTCAATGACAAAGCTCACCGCACATTCCTTTGCATAGGTATCGGTGGTCATGATTGCCTCTGCTGCCATAGTTCCTGCCTCATCTCCCACCTTCAGCTCCTTTGCCAGAAGCTTTGCTCCCTCCTCTATTACCTCAATCGGCATCTGCTTCCCGATTACTCCGGTAGAGGCGGTATATACGGTATTTACCGGAATTGCCATTGCATCCGCTACCGCCTTCGCCATTTTTTCATTATTAATATCGCCCTGTGCTCCGGTACAGGCATTGGCTACTCCGCTGTTCAATACAACCGCCTGTGCAAACTCGCTTTCCTTGGTTATCTTGATGTCCCATTTTACAGGTGCCGCCTTCACCACATTGGTGGTAAAGGTGCCGGCGCAGACTGCGGGAACAGTTGAATAAACCAGCGCCATGTCCTTTCTTTTCTTCTTTATACCGGCATATATACCCGCTGCCTGAAAGCCCTGGGCCGCTGTAATTCCGCCACTGATATTTTTCATAACTCTATCCTCCATATAAAAATTACTCTGTAATATTCAAAACCAAACTGTAAATATTCAAATCTTCCCGTAACGTCCATCCCAGTTTACTCCAGAACCGATTCCCTACTTCATTGTCCTCCAGACAAAACAAGGAAATTCTTGTAATCTCCTCTGCCTGCATTGCCGTAATCACCTGTTCCACGAGCAGCCTGCCGATGGACTTATGTCTGTGCAATTCATCCACACAGGTATGGTACAGATATCCGCGTCTGCCGTCATGCCCGCTTAACACTGTTCCAATAACAGCACCCTTCTCGGTTGCCACAAAATTCGTGGAAGGATTTCTTTTGATTAATCTCGCGATGCCCTCCTTTGAATCATCCATATTTCTTAGTCTGACTCCCCGTGTCCTCATCCAAAGTGCATATGCTTCCTCATAATCCTCCATGGTAAAGGGACGCATCATGAAATCCTCACCTCCGAACATTCATTAATCTATCATTTCTTTCCAAAATAATATTTCATAATTATACATCCGGATTTAATTTTATGCAATACTTATTTTAATTTTTTTATATCAATTCCTTTGTCAAGAAGCATCTGGTTAATCTTCGCAATGGGAAGTCCCACTACATTATAATAGTCACCGGTAATTTCCTTAATATAAATCCCAAAGCTGCCCTGGATTGCATAGGCTCCTGCCTTATCCATAGGCTCTCCGGTTGCAATGTAATCCATGATCTGGGCTTTGGTCAGAGGATAGAAAGCCACTTTCGTGGAGACCGCAAAGGAAAGTACCTCCTCC
The DNA here is from genome assembly GCA_023407175.1 of Bacillota bacterium. Next base: position 106,929 of record JAEYMU010000024.1, on the reverse strand, counting down.
CTACCCTCTTTGTCAATGATTACGATACTGACACCGGTATACACCTCATGTACATCTCCGGATAACAGCTCCAGCATTCTCACAGCATCTTCTATATCCTTCGGTTTACCAAGTGCATGCTCCCGGTAGAATACCATGGTGTCGGCTCCCAGGATGATACTTTCTCTTTTATCTCCGGCTTTCTTTACTTCTTTGGCAACCTCTCTTGCCTTCAAACCTGCAAGGTCCTGCACCATCCTTGCAGGAACCGTTTCTCCGGTTACCTCCTCTGCCTTGCTTGTTACTACCCGGTAACTAATTCCCATGGCCTCAAGAATCTCTTTTCTTCTTGGTGAGGCTGATGCTAATATAAGCTGATACATACTTCTTTTTCCTTTCGTTAAGACAAGCTCTCATACAATGTCGACGACTTACTGCAATAATTATAATCGATTATAGCATGATGTAAAGAAGAAAGCTGATTTTCCGTATTGTTTTTGGCAAATAATATATTGAACTTAAGCTACTTCTTATTTATAATAAAAAATGATTGCGGATACTATTTTCTTCCTGTCTTAGACAATAGCGGAAGGAAATGCTTAATCTGGTCCACAAACAATTTATGTATTTTTATACTTTTATTCATTTTGGCTATTGCATAATAATAAAATATGTTGTATATTTAAACACATAAAAAAGAAGCCCTGCATAAAAATGGGCATGCGATTAAAATGAATGAAACCATGCTGGATGAACAGCACAAGATTAAAAAAGCTATGCCATAGATTGGCTGAATGGAGGACAAAATGAAAGAAAAAGTTATTCTTGCTTATTCCGGTGGTCTTGATACTACCGCTATCATTCCCTGGTTAAAGGAAAATTATGATTACGATGTCGTATGTGTGTGTATTGATGTCGGCCAGGGCAACGAGCTCGACGGTCTGGAGGAAAGAGCAAAGCTTTCCGGCGCCACAAAATTATATATCGAGGATGTGGTAGACGAATTTGTCAACGATTATGTATTACCCTGTGTGAAGGCAAATGCAGTTTATGAAAACAAGTACCTCCTTGGAACCTCCATGGCAAGACCGGTAATCGCCAAGAGACTTGTTGAAATTGCAAGAAAGGAAGGCGCTACGGCAATCTGTCACGGTGCCACCGGCAAGGGCAATGACCAGGTACGCTTTGAATTAACTATCAAGGCACTTGCCCCCGATCTTAAGATTATTGCTCCCTGGAGAATCTGGACCATGTCCTCCCGTGAAGAAGAAATTGAATACTGCGCAAAGCATGGTATTCATCTTCCCTTCTCTGTTGACAACAGCTACTCCCGTGACCGTAACCTTTGGCACATCAGCCACGAGGGACTTGAGCTTGAGTCTCCCGGTAACGCTCCCAACTATGATCATCTGCTGGTACTCGGCGTATCTCCCGAGAAGGCGCCTGAGGAAGGAGTGACCCTAAGCTTATCCTTTGAGAAAGGTATTCCGACCTCATTAAATGGCAAGAAAATGTCCGTTACCGAAATCATTAAGGAATTAAATGCACTGGGCGGCAAGCATGGTATCGGTATCGTGGACATTGTTGAGAACCGTGTTGTTGGAATGAAATCCCGTGGTGTATATGAGACTCCCGGAGGAACCATCCTAATGGAAGCACATATGCAGCTGGAGGAGTTAATTCTTGACCGTGCAACCCTCTCTGCCAAGAAGGAAGTCGGTAACCGGTTTGCAGATATCGTATACGAAGGAAAATGGTTCACGCCTTTAAGGGAAGCCTATCAGGCCTTTGTTGATGTAACCCAGCAGTATGTAACCGGTGAGGTTAAGCTTAAGCTGTATAAGGGTAATATCATCAAGCAGGGAACTACTTCACCCTACTCTCTGTACAATGAAAGCATCGCTTCCTTCACCACCGGCGATCTTTATAATCATCATGATGCGGAAGGCTTTATTAATCTCTTCGGCTTGTCCTTAAAGGTTCGCGCTATGAAGATGGCCTCCCTTGATCAGGAATAATTTCATATGATATGGTTTGGGCTGCCTCAAATTGATGGCAGCCCTTATTCATCGGATTATTCACAGGGCAGATATTTTTCTATAAACTCTCTTACCCTCTTCTCATATCCTGCTTTATTCGCATAATAGCTCTCTGCATGCCTCGCCCTGGCTATCAGATAAATTCCTTTGTTCTTCCTTCGACAAACATACATTTGTTTTGACATATAGGCCGGCACCAGATTATCCCGCTTGCCATGTATAAAAAGCACAGGTGTCTCAGTTCTCTCTACCGACCTGGCCGGTGATACCTGCTTAAGCCAGAAACCGGCCCTAAGATATACCATACCGCTTACGAAAGGAATTAGAAAGCGGGGAAGGTGATAATATTGCTTTAATTCATGGCGTAGAAGCAGCTTTAAATCCGAATAGGCACAGTCCGCTATTGCAAGCTTTATCCTGCTGTCCAGCTCAAGGTGCATGAGTACGGTGGCTGCTCCCATGGATTCTCCGTGGGTAATTACCTGAATCCTACTGCCAAAGCTGTGATAGCACCAATCCACCACCTTTTTCAGGTCATATCTCTCATAAAAGCCCATCGTGGTCAGCGCCTTCCCGCTCCTCCCATGGTTCCTGTGGTCATACATCACTACGGTAAAGCCGAGCTTTCGAAACAGTTCGGCATATTTGATGCTTCCGTATCTGGCACAGCAAAGCCCGTGACACAGAATGGCTATCCTTTTTCTTTGACTGACCGGGCTTCCCTTTTCCGGCTCAATCATCTCACAGGATAGTTGATAGCCATAGTCTGATGCCAGCTGAAACTCATTTTTCTCCCAGGACTCATAAAGCTTATTGTCAAAGCGCCTGCTTTTGCAATCCCTCTGAAAGCCCTTATCATAGGAAAGCATTCTGGGCTTAAGCAGCAAATCGGAGAGGCACCATAACCATTCCAACAATAACATTCCAAGTAACCAAAGCATATTATCACACCCATACCTTACTAAAGCAATCCCAGTGTGCTGTCCCAACCATCTTTAGCTAAACAGTGCACTAGCTCCAATCTTTATTATTCCCATATTTCTCAATCAAAACTGTATAACGTCAATTTCTATCGACTAAAAACGAAATTGACTTTTCAACCTGCTGGACGAACTTTCCCATAGGTTGAAAAAAAGTGTCTTAAAGGCAATTTCCCGTAGGCATTGACCTTTAAAACACCTTTTATTAAATCAACAACTTTTTATTTTTGCTAAAATACTTTATATTGCTGTATCTGCTTTCTTGTCCTGGGGAATAAAGCTGTCGAAAATAAACAGCTCAAAGTATTTCTGATTCTCCTCATAATCCTGCTTGCTTTGTATCGTCCATGCGGCTGTCTTGGCCCGGTATAGCGTTCTGCAGAGAATAAAGGACAGTCCCTTTTTATAAATATGATGATATGCGATGAAATCCGGCTTCGTGTAGAAATTAAGCAATAAATGCTTAAGAATGAAGTACTGAAATTTATTGCCTTCAATCTTATCCCTTAAAAAATCTGTGGACAGCTGCCCCCGTACCACCTTCGGCTCATTAACCCGGTACCACCTAAGTCCCAAAGGATTGAAGGACTCAATGCAGTAAATCCCCTTGTAATCCCTTAACATACCAGACACCACGGAACAGATTTTTTCTGCCTTCCACGGAATCTTAAGTTCAATAATCAGCGGTACCTTGCCTCCCACAACTGCAAGAGCCTCCTGCAGGGTTGGTATTTTTTCCTCTGACTCAAACAATCTGAAATCGGCCAGTTCCTCGTAATTATGCTCTGAAATCTTATAATCCACATTACAGGCACGCTTTAAATTATAATCATGCAGGATGACAGGAATCTTATCCTTCGTCAGCTGAACATCCAGCTCAATTCCATACCCTTTCTCCACGGCAAGTGCAAATGCACGCAGGGAATTCTCCGGCGCATTAGATTTGTTATCATGAAGTCCCCGGTGGGCATAAAGCCATCCGTCTAATTTCTTACTGTCCGGGTTACGCCTTAATTTTGGCATAATTGCCAGCAGATATAATATCATAATTGCCAATATGACAATCCCTACAATTTCAAATATCATAACAATCTCCATTCTGCTTTGACAGGTAAAGTATCCGATAAGCAGCTATTTCCAGTATGATGTATTATGGAAGCACTGATTAAATAGGTTATATACACCCTATCATCTGAAAATGTACATTTTTTTGCTTATATCAGATGATTTCTCTTATGATTTTACTCGTTTTATGGGTTTAAAAAGTAACATAGAGTCAAAAGGTTAGCACCGATTTAATCAATGCTTCCCTAGTATAACCTTGTATTCAAGGCTACATTGACACAATTTGGTAAATTGTGTTATTATATAGATATCAATTTATGATATAATGAAAGCGTAATGAGCATATGCAAGCTTGCTTGCAGTATGCGAGTGGAGCAAAAGATCATGAATACGCTTCATATTCATGATATAATAATCTGATGGAGAGTCATCATGAAAATCAAAACATTCATAATAATTGCAGTGTGTATAGGATTAGTTATCATTATTTCGATTTTTTTTCTATATTATAACAACAAGGAGTTAAAATTAAAAACCAGCAACGTAACCAGAGTAACTATTCAGCATAAAGCAGATATAATTTCTATTGATAACTCAAATGAACTGAATGATTTTTTAAATTATTTATCAGAATTAGAATTTATTTTAAATAGCAGTGCCATTGGTAGCAAAGGATGGACTTACTGGGTTAAGTGTTACTCATCTGATAAATTAGTATATGATTTTACTATTCGGGATAAAGATACCATCGTATACAACAATTTTTTCTATAAAACAAAAAAATACAGTATAGATTTTAATTATATGGAAAATTTTTTTAATTAAAAACTATTTTAATATTATAGGTTGTAACAATAGAAAAAGATTGCCTAAAAGCAAAATTAATCTTCAAAGAAAAACCACTTTACAAACGAACTCCATAGCTACTAACAATTCATCAAAAGAATTCGCAATTTCAAATTCTTTGGAGTCTGCAACTGTCCTTCACTTATTCTAACATGAAAATAGGGGTGAAGACACATGTTTTGTGCAATATTTATTTTTCAAACATGCTCTAGTCCTCCGTATCATAATTCTCAAGCATGCTCTGCTTTGACACAGGTCTGGAATCTCCATGCTTTACAAATACCATTGTAGCAAAGGATGCCACTGAGAACAGAATGGCATAGGGAAACAGGGTGCGATAAGACACATACTCCATCAGCGCACCGGAAACGATTGGTGTAATTACCTGTGCCCCCATGGAGAACATATAATACACCCCGGTATATTTCCCCACATCGGAGCCTTTGCACATCTCGACTACCATCGGATAGGAATTAACGCTGATAGCCGCCCAACCGATCCCGGTAAAAGCAAATATGAAATTAATCCAGATAGAATAATGGATAAAAAATGCTCCGCTGATATAGGTGGCAGTTATTAGCAAAATACCAATCAGAATTGTCTTTTTCCTGCCTATTCTGCTGGCTGTAATGCCAATCGGTATGTAGCTTATCAGCGCAGCTCCCATCGCTACCATAAGCGGCAGGGCAAAGCCGCCCGATTTCATATTCCAGATTACCTCCGCGTATCTGGAATAAGCCGTCGTAACTGCATTATATGCAAAAAACCAAAGGAATATAGAGGCCAGAAGAAACAGGAAGCTCTTTCTGACTTCCTTATTCATTCCCATAAATTCCATATCAGCTTCTTCCTGCTTTTCATTCTCTCTGGTATCTTCCAGGGTAATGCTTTGCATCAGCTTCTTTTCCTTAATTGTAAATACCAGAAGGATTACAGCGAATACCATTAGAATTGATACGGCGGTAAAAATTTTGGTATAGCTGTTTTTATCTGTATCGTCAGATAACAGAAGTATGATGACGAGGGTGTAGATTGCACCGAGAGCACCCATCAGATTAATGACGGCATTTGCCTTGCTGCGCAGAGGCTTTGGAGTAATATCCGGCATCAGGGCTACGGTAGGAGAACGATAAGAGCCCATGGCAACCAGAACCACACCCAGACTTATAATGAACAGTGCAAGGTTTGCTCCCTTTTCCGCGATCGGAAGTATATTCATGGATATTACTGCAAAGACAGTTCCAATCACAATAAAGGGAATCCTTTTTCCAAAACGTGTATCCGTCTTATCGGAAAAGGCTCCGAATAACGGAAGCAAAACCAATGCAAGTACATTGTCCATTGCCATAATTACACCGGTCAGGGTTTCATTCATATCAAAGGTCTTTTTCAGCATCAACGGAATGAGGCTGTCATACATTTGCCAAAATGCACAGATTGAAAGAAAAGCCAGACCAACAAAAAATGTCCTTCCATAATTAAGTTTCATTCCATCCTCCATTCTACCGCAATCCTGCGATATCTCTAACGATGATTTGAAAACACATATGCCCCGATCCCTACTGCAATTGTAAGATTTAAGGAATCCACCTCCGGTGATTGGGGAATAAAGATACTTGTTCCGACTTCCAGAAAGGAAGCATCCAGGCCGGTTGCTTCGTTACCGAATACAAGAGAATAAAGACTGACCTTGGGAACCTCCTCTAGGGTTAAGGTTCTCTCTCCATTCAGCATAAAGGTGAAAATCTCATGCTTTCCAAACTGCTTCCGGTATTCTTCAAAGCTTTGGTATTGGCAGAAATTCAGCCGGAACAACGCCCCCATCGACGAACGGACAGTCTTTGGATTGTAGATATCTGCTCCCGGCAGTATGATTGCAATATTATGAATACCAAAGCCGACGCCAGTACGAAGTATAGTCCCCAGATTTCCCATATTACTGGGATTGACCAGCACGATGTGGGGCTGGTCCGGGCTAAGGGCTGTGGAGTATTTATGAAACACTCCTGCAACATAGCAGTTTTCCTTATCGCTAAGCCTGGCAATCAGTTTATTATTATATTCCAGCGGTATCTGCCTTTCCTCACACAAATTCTTCAGCTTATCCTGGTCGGTAAAGCTTGAATCCACCAAAACCTTTATTACCTGCTCCGGTCTGGCTTTAATCAGCTCATAGGTAGGGAAGGCTCCCAGGGTATAGGAATAGGATGAATCCTTTTTATAGGGCTTTATCTGCTGTACGTTAGCATTTTCTATTCTGTCGTTTTTCATAAATGATATGCCTTTCATAAAATGAGGTAACTATTCAGAGAGCTTTTCAAGAAAAAGCCGTATCATATGTTATACGATACGACTTTACTATTTTTATTATACTTAATTTTATGGATAAATCAACCAGTTTATTAACAAGTGTGAAGATGCTTCTCCTTCCGGGTGAAGACACCTTTTCTTCCGAGTGAAGACGTTTTTTCTTCACTCTTTACCCATAAACGTTAATGCCAGCATACCCGGTCCAGTGTGGGTTCCGATCACCGGCCCAATTTTCGATATAATGATATCCTGGACCAAATTCTTTTCCCGAATCAGCTTTTCCAATTCCTGGGCCTGGGCAATATCATCCCCATGGCCGATAATAACGGTCTGGCCAGCAAGATTCTCCCCATCCTCGATAAGCTTTGTTACCATAAAGTCCAGCTCTGCCCTAGAGCCTCTGATTTTTGTAACCACGGTCAGCTTTCCCTGGTCATCCGTACTTAAAACCGGTCTGATTTTTAAGGCAGTTCCGACAATTGCTTCAATCGAATTAATTCTTCCTCCCCGCTTCAGATAAAATAAATCCTTTACAGTAAACCAATGGCGGGCCTTTCTCTTATTCTGCTCCACCCACTCATACAATTCGTCTATATTCATTCCGTTTCTCTTCTTAAGTGCGGTATTGAAAACAAGAAGTCCCTCTCCAACAGAAGCGCAAAGGGAATCCACTACATAGATCTTCCTGTCCGGATACTCCTGCTCCAAATCTCTTATCACAATCTGGGAGGTATTATAGGTCCCGCTAAGTCCTGAGGAAAAAGCTATGTACAGGATATCCTGTCCCTGCTCCAGTATGTCCGTAAAATATTCCATAAACACAGCCGGAGTAATCTGAGTTGTATGTGATATCGCACCATTCTTCAGTCTCGCATAGAATTCTTCAATCGATATTTCTCTTTCATCGGGATAGTGGGAATACTGCACATCATCAATACTTACACCCATCGGAATAACCTTAATTCCGTATTCGTTGATAATATCTGACGGCAGATCTAACGTAGCATCACTTACAATAACATATTTGTCCATTCGGCTGGCTCCTTATATTCGAAGTTATTCTCTTATTTCTATTAAAATTTCATGTGGGTCAGTGTAATGAAGGGAAAGCATAAGCCTGTTATCTCATTTTACTACATTTTCATACAGTTACGCAAGCAACAATCCTTGCTAATTATAAAATACTGCTTTTTCAGTGTTGTCCGCTCATACCAGAATATTCGCAATTATCATCACAAAGGGTATCGTAATCAGGGATAATATGGTGGTCAGCGCAAACAGCTCCGAGGCATATAAATAATTTTTCTCATATCTTAGGGAAAACAGGTTGATAGTCGCTGCTGTCGGACATGCACAGGCAAGCGCAGTTACCAGAAGGACAACCCTCGGTATGGGAAATAGCTGGTATACCAACAGAGTAATAAGAGGAAGCAGAATTAATTTTATAATTGCGATATAATAGCTTCTTAATTTAGTAAAAAGCTTAAGGATATCCGTCTGGGCTATGGTTGCCCCGGCCACCAGCATTGCCAGTGGGGTATTCATTTCCCCAATGTATGTAACGGCCTGACCAAGAGCTCCCGGCAAAATAATCCTGCATATAAAAAATAAAAAGCCGGTAAAGGTTGCGATTACCGCCGGCGACAAAAATGCCTTAAGGACCGATTTTCTGTCGCTTCTTCCCGACATTGCAATTACTCCGTGAGTCCAGGCAAAAAGATTGAAGGCTGTCACATAAGCAGTCAGATAAAATACTCCTTCACTTCCCAGAATTCCATTCACCAGAGGAATACCGATAAAGCCGCAGTTGGAATAAATCACCGCAAACCGTTCAATCGCCAAATCCTCACCGTATTTTTTTCCCCTGACCGCCACCAGTGAGATCAGGATCGCCGCCAAATGTGTAATAAAGGCCAATATCAGGGCTATTAATAAGCCCGTCAACAACGAAGCTTTAAATTCACGCTGATAGGAAACAAAAATCACCAGAGGATTTACCAGCAACAGCAGCAAATCTGCCAGCTTTTTATTCATTTCCTGATCAATCAGTTTTAATTTAAAGCATAACATACCTGTCAATATAATCAAAAACATAATACATATCTGATCAATCGCTGTAAATGCAAGTTCCATAATCGTCCACCTTCTATTGTCCATGACAGCCTGTATTCCCGCTTTGCTGCCTGTCGATACTCTATTATGCACTCTTTTCCTGTTTCCATCAAGTATTAATTTGGACCAATTTCTTACAGTTTCGCTACCGAGGACTATCCCACCAGCAATACATAACATAATCAGAATATCTTTTCCGTATAATAGTAATGATTAACGTGTCAAAAGCACCTATGGTGCTTTCCGGATGCAATATATTGTTATGTAAGCTGGCTTGCAGTAACAATATATTGTATTCGGAAGCTGCGTAGCACCTTTTGACGCTTTAATCATAGTAATGAAAGGAATGATGTCATGGATTTTTTCACTCTACTGCTGCTGGCACTTGGTTTGGCCGCAGACGCATTTGCCGTCTCAATCACAAACGGTATCTGCAGCAATCACATGCACCAGGAAGCCCGGCAGGACACTCTGCAAGCCCTGAACCGCAAATATGCCTTTATAACCGGAATCACCTTCGGATTTTTTCAGGCTGCTATGCCCGTCCTTGGATATTTTCTTGGAAGAACCTTCTTCGAATTTGTTCACCGCTACCAACACTGGGTTGCTTTATTTTTACTAAGCGCAATCGGAATCAACATGCTTGTCGATGCCGTGAGGGAGCAGCAGAATCCGGAATTTCCCTCCAGAGAAACCGTCTTTACGGGAAAAAATCTCATCTTACAGGGCGCGGCAACCAGTATCGATGCCATGGCAGCCGGTGTCAGCTTCGCCGTGCTTGACATCTCCATCGCAACTCCGGCGCTGCTGATTGGCATTATTACCTTTATCTTTTGCTTCCTCGGTGTATATATCGGAAAGATGTTCGGTACCGTATTCGGAAGCAGGGCACGGTTTGCCGGCGGCATTCTGTTGATTTGCATTGGGCTGAAAATCTTCCTTGAGGTTTATCTTTAGAAATATTTTATCGAAAACTACAAATTTTTCATCTGTTCGGATATTGATTATTTCTCCCCTATGTATAATAATAATAGATACAATGATCCACACTACAATATACGCTGCCAAAATACTGCAAATTTGGAGGCTATTTAATATTTACAAAGTGAACTATTTAGGAGGTACCTATGAGCTACGAAGCATGTTTTCAGAAGCTTCCCATACTTGAAACTCCCCGTCTTCTCCTGCGGCAAATTACCGACAGTGCTGCAGACGGACGAGATTGTCTTGAATTTATCAATGATTACAGTGTCTACCGGTACTGGGGTGTATATGATGAGACAAAGGACACCGATGGCAGACATCGTCCGAAGAAAAAAATAAAGCCTGATTACCATTATAGTGCAACCATGAAGGAATACCGGGCCGGCCGGGAGCTCACCTGGCTGCTGGAATTAAAGGACACTCATAAAATAATCGGCGAAGTCGTGCTCTATGATTTTCGTCTTAAGAAGCAGGCTGATATCGGATACCGCATCAATAAACAATACTGGGGAAAGGGCTATACTCCCGAAGCAGGACAAGCCCTGCTTAAGATTGCTTTTGAATTCATGGATTTGAGCCGTCTCCAAATCCGCTGCTTTGCCAATAATCCAAATTCAGTCAAGGTTGCCGGAAAGCTTGGCTTTATTCAGGAGGGACTGATACGAAACGGGGCGATTATTAACGTTATGACGGATTATTATATCTTTGGACTCCTTAAGGAGGAATATGAGAAGCATCCGGTTAGTGCAGAAACTGCAGCAATCCGGGAAGTATAGCAAGAATAGAAAAAGCTTGCATAATTAATAAACAATAAATTCAATGGAGGTATGACGAATGAAGGCATTATTTATTGGAGGAACCGGAACAATCAGTACAGCTATTACTGCTCTGGCTCCTGTCTGCGGTTTTGAACTGTATTTACTAAACAGGGGCAATCATAAGAAATTTGTCCCAGACAATGTGAAGGTTATTGAAGCTGATATTAATGATGAAGCTGCTGTCAGGGAAAAGCTTAAGGATTTGTCCTTTGATGTAGTCGCCCAATTTATCGCCTTCCATCCTGACGCCATCAAGCGTGATATCCGTTTATTTACCGGAAAAACAAAGCAGTATATCTTCATCAGCTCAGCCTCTGCTTATCAAAAGCCTTTGTCCAGCCCCTTTATCACAGAAAGCACTCCTCTTGCCAATCCTTACTGGGAATATTCCCGCAATAAGATTGCCTGTGAGGAATGCCTGATCTCGGAATACCGCGAAAACGGCTTTCCTATTACGATCGTCCGCCCAAGCCATACCTACGGCGATACCAGTGTACCCCTTGCAGTCCATGGGCCCCAGGGGAGCTACAGCGTAATCGAACGGATAAAGCAGGGAAAAAAGGTCATCGTTCACGGGGATGGCAATACTCTTTGGACCCTTACCCATAATACCGATTTTGCCAAGGCATTTGTCGGATTGATGGGTAATATCCACGCAATCGGAGAAGCCGTCCATATTACCTCGGATGAAAGCCTGACCTGGAATCAGATTTACGAGATTATCGGTAACGCGCTTGGCGTAAAGCCCCGGCTTGTTCATATCCCTTCCGAGACCCTTGCTAAAGTAAATGAGGAGTTCACCGGAGGCCTGCTTGGTGATAAGGCCCACAGTGTGATCTTTGACAATTCTAAAATCAAACGGCTGGTACCGGGCTTTACGGCCACCGTACGTTATGACCAGGGTGTCCGCTCCACACTGGATTATATTGAAAAACACCCTGCTTTGCAAATTCCCGATCCTTCCTTTGATGAATGGACTGATCAAATGATTGCCAAATATGAGGCCTATGAAAACAGTCTGTAAGGCTTCTATATTTCCTGAACAAAACCGGTGCAACCTGCTGCAATACCCATACAGTAGGTTGTACCAGGTAAAAAAGGGGGACTGATATGAAAAAACTTTACATATCCGATTTGGATGGTACACTTTTGCAGCCGAATGCAGAGCTGTCGTCAGAAACCATTTCTATTATAAATGAACTAATGGAACAGGGCATGAATTTTACTGTGGCCACTGCAAGAAGTATTGCTTCAGTAAAATTCATATTGGAGGAACTGAAGCTATCCCTCCCGGTTATTTTGATGAACGGAGTCTGTATCTATGATCTGAAGGAGCAAAATTATCTGAAGGTTGAGGCTTTTTCCAAAGAAAGTATCCAGAAGCTTCTATCCATTATCAAGGAGTACCGGTTAAAGGGTCTTGCCTATACAATCAAGGACGGAGCTATGTCCACTTACTATGAGGAACTGAATACAAAGGCTCTGTGGGATTTTTGTCAGGAGCGAATCAACAAGTATCAAAAGCAATTTATTCAGGTAAGCGATTTTCTGGAATTATCCGAAGAACCGATGATGTATTTCACCTTACTTGACAGTAAAGAAAAACTTACTCCGGTGCATCACGCCTTTCAGCAGATTTCCGGTTTGAATTGCTCCTTCTATAAGGATAATTATTCTCCTGATTTATGGTACCTGGAGGCCTACGCAAGCACTGCCTCCAAATCACAGGCTGTCAATTACCTTCGCAAGCACCTGGATTATGATTATATTACCTGTTTCGGAGATAACCGCAATGACCTCCCTCTGTATGAGGCCAGCGATTACAAGCTTGCAGTAGGTAATGCCGTTGCAGAGATAAAAGAAAAGGCCGACCTGGTCATCGGTAATAACTACGAGGACGGGGTAGCAGCCTGGTTAAAGCAAACTTTTATAAAGGCTTAACGCCTTTTTCGATACAGGATAAATTAAAATATAGATTACATATTACTTCGGTGCAGCTCCGGATATCCCTCCAGATGTGCATAGTCATTAAAGCGTTCAAGATAAAAACGGTCCAGCTCCGGCCGGTAAACGAGCTGGGTGATGCTGGTATTTTCGAGGGATACCGCAAACAGAAATCTTTTTGCCTGGGTTTTACCGAACAGGGCGGCAAGCAATGCTCTTATCGTACCGCCATGGGTGACTACTGCGATATTCTTATTGCCGCTATGTACCAGCTCCTCTATCACCGGCATGGCCCTCTCATAGACAGAGGTGCCATTCTCTCCTCCCGGATATGGGATATCCTCCAGAAGCTTAAGCTGTTCCTCCTTGAATTCCCGAAAATACGTATCGTTATATTCATCGCTCTTTCCTTCGAGTTCACCAAAGGATATCTCCCTGATTGCTCCTCTGATTTGGAGCGGCAGTTCCAGTTCCTGATTAATGATTTCTGCGGTTTGTCTTGCCCGTATTAAATCACTGGAATACAGGGCATCAAGCCCATAGCTTCTAAGCCTTGCACGAAGAAGCTCTGCCTGTTTTATTCCCTCCGGTGAGAGCTCTACATCAACATTGCACAATCTGCTGTTTTGCCTTCCGTGTCTGATAAGATATAGATTAACCATCCTGTGCATCCCCTTTTGTTTCTTCTATTGTCTCTGCTGCTTTTTCCGTTCATATAAATCCTGGTAGACTCCGGCCATAAATTCAAAGGCTCCATCATTGATCACGCCGATTTGATGGGAATACTCCGCAAGGAAGCAGGAATAAGCAACGAATTTGAAATGTTCAAACAATAAATCAAACCGCTCGGTTTCATAATATTTTTTAACGATATTCCAACTGTATTCACTGATTTCACTGACGCTTTCCACAGGCTGCTCTTTCAGAAGCCCATACATCTCTTCCAGCTTATTCTCCATAAAAAGTCCTTTTAAATCAGCATCCAGCTGTCCCAATTCTTCCTTCATCTTTAACCTCATTTCTTTGTGCTTCTGATAACTTATATTATCGGAACAAAAAACATTCCGATAATCGTGATGCACGGCGCACAAGTCGCGCCTTTTATCAGAAGCATAAAGCGCTTCTGATAACTTATATTATCACGGGGCCACCGTTTTATACAAGTAGATTATGGAAGGCTGTCGATATTTATATTCCGTCCTAAGTAATTATTTTTTATCGTTACAGACAGTAGCAACTATCTATTCTCGGAATATGATAATAATAGTAAACAAGGAAAAAGGAAGTGCTACTTTGGCTATTAAAATATTTATAGATCAAGGTCACAATCCTACCGGAAACCCAAATGCCGGAGCCGTAGGTAATGGGCTTTACGAACAGGATATTACTTACCAGGTGGGTATTTATCTGGCTGATCTGCTAAACAGCAATCCAAATTTTGAAGCCAGATTATCCAGACCTACACCAGAAACCGTTCTTGGAACCAGTGCTGCGACCAGTCTGGCTGCAAGGGTGCAGATGGCAAATGAATGGCCGGCGGATTATTTTCTAAGCATTCACGTAAATTCCAACGAGAATCCGGCCATTAACGGAACAGAAATCTATCTGTTTGAGCTGGGTACGGAAGCGCAGTGGCTGGCCGAACAAATCATGACAGGCATAACGGAGATGGTTGGTACCCGTGACAACGGCATCTTTGTCAGGCCTTCACTTTTTGTCCTGCGGCGAACCGAAATGACTGCCTTATTAATCGAACTGGCATACATTTCAAATTCCTCCGACGCCGTTAAGCTTCGTGATGATCAATATCAATTCGCCTACGGGATTTATCTGGGACTTTTGAGATACTTTGGCTTTGCCTAAATCATTCCAAAATATCAATAAAACAGTTGGCAAGTCCGGTAAAATCATGGTAATATAGAGCATAAGGTACAAAAGTATTACTGCGCTTGGTGTCAGCAGCAGGAAAGGAGCTATTTTTTATGAGAAAATTAGTTATTAATGCGTAGCAGAGGCTATCGCATTATTTCAAAATAATATCATAGCCTTTGCATAATCCTTAGATTTTATATTAGGAGGCGCAAAATGAGCTATATCAGAGCAGAACATATTCTGCCCAAAGAACTTTTAGAGCTGATACAGGAATATGCCGACGGACAATACCTCTATATCCCACGAAAGTCCGACAGCCGCAAGTGCTGGGGGGATAATACACAAATAAGACAGCTGACCGGGAAGCGTGACCGGGAAATCTATCTGAAATATATTCAGGGTGCACGCACGTCAGAATTGGCAGAGGAATATTATTTATCCGTAAAAAGTATCCAGCGAATTATCTTAAAGGAAAAAAGGAGTGAATTGTCATAAATTCGTTCCTTCATTAAAAAAAGCTGCGTAAAAGTCCATGTTTGACTAAGCCGCAGCTTTTTAATTGAATGGGCTATTTATGATATGGTTGGTTATTCATAATACGGTAGGAACGGTAGACCTGTTCCAGCAATATCATACGCATTAATTGATGGGGAAAGGTCATACGTGAAAAGCTTAACAAATAATCGGCTCTTTTTAAAACCTCACCGGAAAGCCCCAAAGACCCTCCGATGATAAAGCAAATATGGCTGGTGCCGTTTACTCCAAGCCGGTCTATCCTGTCCGCCAGCTCCTCAGAGGATAGCATATTTCCCTCAATGGCTAAAGCAATGCAGTAGGCATCCTCCTTTAATACCTTAAGGATACGCTCTCCTTCTTTCCTCTTAATCTGCTCCTCCAGGGCTTCTCCTCCATGGTCGGGAGTCTTCTCATCCATAAGCTCTATGATCTCAAGGGAACAGTATCTTGAGAGACGCTTCACATACTCGTCCACTCCCTGGACCAGATACTTTTCCTTTAGCTTACCCACACATATCAGCGTTATTTTCATTCTCCATTACTTCCTTTAACTCTTCTTCCCGGACATATTCGTATAACACGCCGTTTTTCACAAGCTTTAGCTTCTCGCCTTTGAAGCCGCGTCTTCGCAGCTCCTTCTGAAAATTATAAAGCATGAAGCCGTGGAATACGATTAATATATTCTCCTGGGACCAGTCAATCCTGTCAAGGAATGCATTAATACGCCGTATGGTATCCGTTCTGTTCTCCGGCTGGCTTCTTGATTTAAAATACCAGGCCAGCCTCCCGCAGATATGCCATACCTCAAAGGGTAATTTAATCCGTTCCGTATGTATGAAGGGTGCATTGTCCACTTCCCGCAGCAGCTTGTCCAGCATGACATTTCCGCTGTAAACCTCCTGCGCCGTCGTGATTGCCCGCGGCAAATCGCTGGCGTAGCAAATGTCCCATTCAATTCCATACATTTCAACCCGTTTCTTAATAACCTTGGAGACTTCATACTTTTCAGACCATTCACGAAATTCCTTCGAAGTCATCATTTTTCTATGTGGGCAATTCACTTTAAAGTGACGTAACAATCCTATGCGCATATTTTAATGCCTCTCTAATTCTTGTATTTTCTGGCTTCTTGGCTTTAGCATTTTAAAACAGAATCTTTACCCATAAAATTATCTCTTTTACGAATAAAGATCATAGATGCAATTTCATTATATATTATTATCTATGGTCTTTTCAATCTTTTTAAAAATAATTGTACAAATTTACATATTCGTCTGCTGTAATAACCATCTATTAAGTTTTCCTTTATGTGCAAAAATTCCACCAATGAACGGCGATTGTGACAGGAAAGCATATAACATTTTTATATTTTACATTAAAAAATAAACAATTTTTGACATATTGTATTATTTTTGATATCCTGTTTTTAAGGATTGATTGTGCCTACAGGATATTTACCGGGTTAGTATTGAGTTCGAACAGGACCAAAATTGTTTGAAATCTACTTATAATAGTATAACTATTCAGTTAAAGAAGAATTATGAAGTACCAGATTTATTACATGAGTTATATCATGTGAAGTTTCTAACTCAACAAGGTCGTATTCTGTGTCCTTATCCTTTGTTAGGGGATTTTAATGCAGAAGAGTATTATCTCTTTACTCTTATTAACCTGGTTTATGATAGATCTCTTATAATACAATTTACGAAAGGGAGAATAAGAAACAGCTATGATTGATGTAAAAAATGTATCGGTAACATACAAGAAGAATAAAGTGAAAATCTTAGAAAATGTTTCTTTCCAGGTAGCGAAAGGTGAAATTGTAGCATTGCTTGGACATAATGGCTCTGGTAAATCCACTTTGCTTAAGTGTATTACAGGAGTTATAAAACCTATTGCGGGTGAAATTCTTGTAGGCAGCGTGGATTCCTTTAAGGATCAAAAAAAACTACGAAAGAAAATGGGTGTATTATTTAATCAGAAGCCTTCTTTTATTATTGATCTTGAAGTAATTGATAATCTATATTTTTTTAAAGAAATATATGAGATAAAAGATAAAGAGTTTCAAGAGAAACTTAATTTTTGCAACCAATACTTAGACATCAAAAACTTATATCACAAACAATATAGAAAACTCAGTTATGGTGAACGTGTAAAATGTGAGATTATATCAATTCTTTTGCATCAGCCAGAATATATATACTTAGATGAGCCTACGAATGGATTAGATCTGCAAGCCAAGAAAAATGTTTATAATTTGCTTGTAAAGATAAATGAATTGTTTAATTCTACAATAATTATAGTTACTCATGAAGTAGAATATCTACAGTCATACTGTGATAGGGCGATAATTTTGAGCGATGGTGAAGTACTTTATGATGCAAGTGCAGATGAATTGAATAGTATTATATCACATGAAAAGTTGATGAGGATTACCTACACTGATATACTTAGTAAAGATAAGCAAAATGAGTTAAGTAACCGTTGTGTAGAAACAGGAAATCATCTGGGAATATATAAATATGAATCCGAAAAAGAAAAGAGTGACATATTAAAAATCGCAGCTGATGCATTCGATATTACCAATATAGAAATCGAGAATACGGGAATTAAAGAGGTATATGAATATGCTATTAAAAAGAGGAATTCGAATACTAAAAATTAGTTTGAAACTTAGAATGAAAAAAATAAGTTTATATAGGGGAGATTATATTTTTCATGCAATAAGTAATGTTATTTTTTTGCTGAGTAGTATTTTCTTCTGGTACATTGTGACAGAGGTTGGTTTTAATATTAAGGGTTGGAGTTTTTCGCAGATATTAGTTTATGTGGCATTTTCTGAGTTTTTCTATGGCCTGAATCAGAATGTGTTTTCTATTGCATCGCAATATTGGAATCTTATTTATGGGGGAACCTTAGATGTTCAGCTTTGCCGTCCGCTTGATACAAGACTTCGATTAATTATCTTAAATATGGATATTAGTGGATTGTTATTAACCATTGTCAAATTTGTCGTGATTCTATGTCTGGCTCAGATCAAATTGGAGATTTGGAAGCTTTTATTAGGAATCTTCATTGTGATAGTGGCTTGTATAACTTTTTCATTATTACAATTTACTATTAGTTATTTTGCATTTTGGCTTCATAAGGTGGATGCATTAACTGAGATTAGCGAGAACTTGACATTATTCAATAAGTATCCACTTGTTATCTTTCCCACCATAATAAAAGGGGTCTTTTGTATTGTATTTCCATTTTATTTTTTTAGCACATTCTCAGCAGAATTAGTTCTTGCCAAAATACAAACGGATTTTATCTTGATTTACCTTATTGCTTTGGTTATAAATTTGATATTTTGGTGGGGCTTGAGCAATATCGTCTTTAGAAAGGGTCGGAGAAGATATGAAAGCATTAATGGATAAGCATTTCTATTTGTTTTTTAGCTATTTAAAGGCATATTTAAAATACCCTATATCTGTATTTTTCAAGCTCATTGAATTACCTATACAGATGTTTCTTTATATTTTTCTTTGGTATTTTATCTCCTTGCAGTCAAATCTGGACTATGAATATATGGTTCTTTACTATTTGGTAACAGGGCTTTTAACACTGGCATATTCCTTTGTACATATATCTGCTGATATAGAGGATGATATTTTAGGCGGCAGAATCTTTAATTGTTTAATTCGGCCATACCGATATATTACGCCTTTAATATCTAAGTATCTGGCGGCTATGGCAGTTTACTCATTGGTATTCATTCCAGTAATTCTTCTAATACTATTATGGGGCAAATCCTCTTGCTCATCGATTTTATTCTTTATATTATGTAGTATAACAGGAATGTTAGTTGAATTTTTTATCTGGTATACAATTGGTTTACTTGCGCTTTATATCGATAAAATAAGAGGACTAATAAGAATTATTGCTGCACTTCGCGTGATTGTATCAGGTAGTTTGGTACCTTTGTCAATGTTGCCAAAGGCTTTGTATAATTTATTCATGATACTACCTTTCCAGTGTTATATTTATACTCCAGTAAGTGTTTTAACAAATCCGTTTAACATCAACGAGAACATGAGATTCCTAACAATAAATGTAATATGGCTAGTGACGCTAATCATTATATCGCATTACGTTTTCATGTTTGGACTAAGGAAACTAAAAAGCAGTATGTCATAAAAATATATAAAAATGCCATGTGCAATTAAGTCACATGGCATTGGTGATTTTTATGTTAATATTTATTTATCATCATCCAGAGCAGCCATACCCGTCTCACCGGTACGCACCCTCATAACATCATCGATTTCAGAGATAAAAATTTTACCGTCTCCTACATTTCCGCTGTAAAGTGCCTTCTGTGCAACAGCAACCACCAGTGCCGGATCTACCGTGGACACTACAATATCCACCTGCACCTTCGGAAGAAGATTCATGCTCATTTTAACTCCATGATAGCTTCCTGTCTTTCCCTTTTGAACCCCACAGCCAACCACATTGGTTACCGTCATGCCGGTTACTCCGATTACTGTCATGGCATCCTTTAAAACACCAAATTTATATTCATTGCATATAATCGTAATTTTTGTATATTTGCTTCCGCCGCGGCTGACCGTATTAGAGAGCCTGACCGGCTTTAAATCCTCAAGATCCAGCTCAAATTCATCCTCCGACGTATGGGCCGGTGCAGTGGGAAGGAAATCAGCATATGCAGAGGCCAGACCATGCTCACTGATGTCCATACCCAGAATCTCATCCTCTCTGGAAGCACGCAGACCTATGGTATATTTCAGCCCTAAGAATACTGCAAGCATACAGACCGCAGTAAACATCCCAATGGCTGTGATACCCAGCAGCTGTACTCCAAGAAGGTCAAATCTGCCGCTATAGAACAGTCCCAAATCCTTATCCAGCAAACCGACTGCAAGACAGCCCCAGATACCGTTCAGGCCGTGTACAGCCACCGCCCCCACAGGGTCATCGATATGAAGCTTCCGGTCAAGAAATTCTACTCCGACTACGATTAAAATTCCGGATATGATACCGATGATTACGGCACCCTTGGCATTTACATAGGCACAGCCCGCCGATATTGCAACCAAGCCGGCAACAGAAGCATTCAGGCACATGGTAACATCCGGCTTTCCATTCTTCCAGCCGGTATAAAGCATACAGGTGATTGTCGCAGCAGCCGGGGAAATGGTTGTCGTAATAAATATCGCACTTAACTGGGTGATGCCGGAGGCTCCCAGGCCATTAAAGCCATACCATCCAAACCATAGGATGAAGCAGCCCAGGGCCCCGATGGTCAGAGAATGCCCCGGTATGGCACAGGATTTTATCTCACCCTTTTCGTTTCTGGTATATTTACCGATTCTGGGGCCTAATACAATTGCACCGATCAGCGCGGTAATACCACCTGCCATGTGGACGGTAGCAGAGCCTGCAAAATCCGTAAAGCCCAGCTGATACAGCCAGCCCTGTGAATTATGTACCCAGCCGGCTTCGATTGGATATACAACGCCGCCAATCACAGCAGAATAAATACAATATGCGTTGAATTTGGTACGCTCTGCCATCGCACCGGAGACAATAGTCGCCGCCGTTGCACAAAAGACAAGATTGCTAAACAAGGATGCTGCATAGCCCTTTGATATAAAATCATCAAATTGATCAAATATAAGCAAATTCGGTATACCCGCAATACCGAACACATAATTTTCGGCCATCATCAGTCCGAAGCCCAGAAAAATAAATGCCATAGTATTGATGCAGAAATTAATGATATTTTTCATTATAATATTACCCGCATTCTTGGCACGGGTAAAGCCGGTTTCGAGCATTGCAAAACCGCTTTGCATGAAGAATACCAGGGCCGTTGCAATGAGCAGCCACAATCCCATCTGCAGACCGCCTGACGTATCTGCCGCAGTCAATAAAACAAAGTTTGACATAAATAACCTCCATTCCGTCGCTTCCTACGACAAATATACGTTAAAATACAAAGATCTTTGACATTGCATCTATCCATAATTTCTCTTATTATATACGGCAATTAATATAAAAATAAACGACATCTGTCCTTTTCTTGAAAAGTTTTTTGTTCTATAATATCGGTATTATCCTGTAATACTTGGGAAAGGGCTGATAATCATGGCAAAAGCATTGAAAATCGCATTAATCCAGCTGGAATGTAAAATCGGTGATATTTCCTATAATCTGAAGCATTCCCTTAAGCTGGCCAAAGAGGCGGCGGAAAACGGGGCCGATCTGATCTGTCTTCCTGAAATGTTTACTACCGGTTATAATTTGGATACCTTCGGTGACCGGATTAATCAACTGGCTGAGGACGAGAACGGAATAACCCTGGGGGCATTAAAGAAGTTTGCCTCCGAGCATAACGTATATCTTATGGCTTCCATCGCTTTTTATCATTTAAACCACGACGAAAAGCCGAATATCAGCGCCTTCCTCATTGATAACAGAGGCGGCCTTGCTGGTATCTATGATAAAAATCATTTATTTGGCCGTGAAAAAGAATACTTCTGTTACGGAGAGGCCTACCCGGTGTTTGATACGGAGTATGGAAAAATCGGCATTATGCTCTGCTATGATGCTAATTTCCCCGAGCCTGCAAGGATCTTGACCCTGCTCGGCGCACAGATTATCCTGTGTCCGGCAGCCTGGAGGGTACAGGATATCCGCCTGTTTGATATGATTATGCCCCAACGGGCGGCGGAAAATATCGCATATGTATGCGCCGTAAACCGGTATGGAAATGATGACGGCAGACTAAATCCCGGACATTCCCAGGTCTGCGCTCCTGACGGAACTGTAATCGCATTGTCCGAAAAGGCCGGGGAGGATATTCTGTACGCTGATATCCACACGGACGAAGTTGATACCCTTAGAAAAGAAATCCCTTACTTACAGGATTTACGATATGATGAATATATCAAATATCTGAAATAAAACTGCCAACCTTCTACTATCCGTTTTCCATAGAAAGAGGGCCTTCCAAAAAAATAACGCTTTGAAAAGCCCTCTTTCATTCTCTAGTGCAATCGTTTCTGACTGGTTAATTTCAGAACGTTGTACCGGTATTTTTTCCCTTCAATCTTTCATCTTTTGTTCCATATATTTCTCAAATTCCGCTAAGATTTTCTCTGTAGTCGTGTCATAATCATCCATGGGAAGTCCATAGATATCCGGCTGCTCTACTCCCCGCTCCTTCATCAGTTCAATCAATTCCTCCATATAGATGCCCGGCTGACTGACAAGGCTCCTGGGAACTGCCTTTGGCCTGCCACCCCAGTCCTCACAGTAGCTGGACTTTGTAATTCCACAGGAGGGAGAACCGTCACAGGTCAAAATACCGACTACTTCATATCCCACTCTCGCATAATTCTCCATATAGTCAACCATGGGAGAGGATATCTCCCGGCAAAATCTTCGGTAACCGGCATTGTCATACAGATTACGGCTGGCATGCCACCTCTGGTTTCCGTAGTATAGGGTCTCCGGGCAAGGCAGCTGGATCATTCCGATCCCATACCTGTCCAGTATCCGTATTACCTCCGAGAACATCCCCTGATATCTTGCTATCTCAAATACCTTATTATTTGCGTTCAGAAGGCAATTTGCAACAAACATGATCCTTTTGCTGCGTACATCCTCTTTATGTAATGACATGAATCAGCTTCTCCTTTCACACTAACGTCCACGCGTGCAGCCTGCCTGCACGCATAAATTCAACGTGTGAATTATGCTTTTCAATAATTCACACCAACCAACCGCATGCTTTTCACGGGACTATCTATACGGCCGCCTTTTTTGCAGGGGCTTTCATATTGATATAGGAGCCTGCCAGTATAAACAAAACCCCAATCACAAAATTCAGGGTTATGTTCTCCCCCAACACCACTAAGGATGCGACGGGAGCCACCACCGGCTTAATAAAAAAGGCAATGGAGGCATTCGAGGGCCCCGCCAGTTCAATTGCTTTGAGAAAGGCGTAATAGCC
Source organism: Bacillota bacterium (assembly GCA_023407175.1). The sequence goes on along the minus strand of JAEYMU010000024.1, from coordinate 83,438 downwards.
GATACCGGTTACAACAATCCCAAGATAAAGGAGCAGGGGGAGTGAGGCAACAGTAATACCCTTTACGACTGGTATTCCGGCAGGAAGCATATAGATCAGCAATACAGCGGAGCCTATCAGGAAGCTGAAGCTGTTTTGCACCATCCCGCCCAGTCTTTCTAACCTAAGCTTTCCAAGGGCCGTATAAAGGGCAAAGGTAACCGCAGCTCCCAGCGTAATCATAAGTCCCGCAGTATCAAGCTTACCGCTCATCAAGCTCCCGGGCTGAAGGATAATCAAAAGACCTGCGAAGCTGACCAGCAGCACAAGGGCCTTTCTTTTCGTGAAGCTTTCATGCAGCAGAAAATGGGCAAAAACCATAGTAAACAGCGGATTCATGGATATAATAATGGAAGCCAGATTCGCATTGATGCGTTTTACGCCGTATTGGAACATTGCCATACTGATACAGACACAGATGACACCCAGTCCCAGAAGATAGCCTAAATCACCTGGGGTAAGCTTAATTTTCCGCTTTTTTAGCTCCTTAATTGCAAAGGGCAGCAGAAAGATTCCTCCGATAAAAAACCGGATAAATACCAGCTGTATTGAATGAAAGGAAAACCCCGCCAGCTTCGAAGCCACCTCCATGGTTCCAAAACAGATGGCTGTGATAATAATAAAGATAATACTCTTCTTGTTCATAATTTCTGCCTCATTCCTTATTTTCTATTCCTTTATTACAGGTGCCATGTCCGCACCGTGGGTAAGAATCCCAAAGGAAGCCTTATCCCCTTCCCGCAAGAGAGCCAGGTCAATGGCTTCCTTCATACTTTCCGCGTAGATAAAGCCCATGCTCTCGGCTTCCTTTCTTGTGACACCGGGACTGTAAACAATGACATTTGCCATGCTCCTCATGACTCCTATCATAATATGGGCAGAGGCTCCCACCTTGTCTTCTATTTCACCCCGCATGCACATATCATAGACTACACGGGGCGGCTTATCCCCAAGCTCAAGAAGAACCGGATGCTCCGGACTGACTCCCTCCAGGCAGGGAGGACACCAGATTACAGTCTTCCCCGGTACTACCATCAGCACAGCGGCAGCAAGCCCCTTATCCGCCTGCCACATATCCTTATTCGCCGGATAGGTACCGGCAATTACAATATCGGCCTTCTTTGAAATCTCCATCTGGTATACCTTTCTCGCCGCCTCCACACCGGCCCTGTGGGCCTTCACCACATCTCCCGCAACCACCCTTACGATATCATTCTTCAGGTTTAAAACGGTATTGATGATAAAGTCCAGACCAGCCACGCGCGCAATCTCCTCCATGTCATGGCGAATATTGTTCTCTGGATTGCCAAGGCGCATCGGCCAGTCCAGACTCCCGTTCAGATGCACTTGGGCAGTCGTATCCCTGCCGGAAATGCCCGGCTGTATCATCTTGGCACCTCCTGACCAGCCTGCGATAAACTGGGGGATGATATTCCCGATGCATATTTTTACATCTGCCTCGTAAAAGTATCTATTAACAATAACCTCCGTACCCTGGCTGGTGACACCAAGCCTTACCAGCTTCTTAGGATTATCGTATTCATGATTGACGGTTCTTACATGCTCATAATTCCAATCACCTATTTTATCCCTCATTTCAGCCTCTGTCATCGGTCTGTGACTTCCAAGGGCAAATATCACCAGGATGTTATCCGTAGTTATACCACAGGATAACAGCTTTTTCAATAAGGGAGTTAATAATTTATTTGCCGGTGTTACTCTGGTATTATCATCCACGACGATGGCAACGGTTATGCCCTTCCCAGCCCCGATCATTGTCTCTAGGTCAGGTGTACCGATGGGATGCTCTAAGGCCTCAAGAATTTCTTTATCCTCATCCGCAACCCCCGGCAGATCAGCCGGAGTGGCCTCCCAGATCAAAGAATCGTCAGGAATTTCAAATTCCAGGCTTTCCTCACACCATGGAATACTCTTTTTCATTTACATAACCTCCAATTTTCCCACACCATACTTTATGCCCTCTGCTTCTAAGGCATGGCAGGTATTTAGCGTCAGAGGAATTCCCTCCGTCCGAAATTTTTCCCTGTTCCTATATTCCCTTTCCCCCGGAAGAAGTATCTCTTCGACTCCCGGTGCCTTCTTGCAGCCCTTAATCTCTTGTACCATCTCATCCATATGAGCCTTAAAAAGCTCAGGTTCCATAAAGCAATCTATCTTAATGCATCCGAAGAGATGTCCTATATTTTGCTTCTCTGACACATCCTGATAGAAATCCTTAACCTCCCTTGTCAGTATCGCTCCTCCCGTAAGTACGGCCGACAGAATTCCTACAATTACCGTAAGGCCATAGCCCTTATAGCCTCCCATCGGGAGCAGTATTCCGTGAAAGGCCTCCTCCGGGTCCTCCGTTTCCCGCCCGTCGATGGTCATCGCCCAGTCCTTGGGTATTTTTATTCCCTTAGCTGCCGCAACTGCTATTTTACCCCTGGCTACTACCGAGGTTGCCATATCAAGAACCACCGGCAATTCCTCTCCCGACGGTATCGCAAAGGAAAAGGGATTATTATCAAGAATAGGTTCCATTCCACCGGTCGGTGCCATCAAATGGGCTGCCGGTGAGGTAAATACCATCCCGATCATATCCTCCGGTATTGCCATCTCGGAGTAAAAGGAGGCCATGCCAAAGTGATTGCTGCCCTTCGTTCCTACAAAGGCCACCCCGCTTTTCTGCGCCTTCTCTATACAAAGCTCCATGCATTTTTTTGACACCACCTGTCCCATGGCATTGTTTCCATTGATTAATGCAGTGGTATCCGTCTCCTTAACAACTGTCATAGCAGCATCGGGACTGGTACCTCCGTTCTCCAGTCTTCGCAAATAAGCCGGTACACGAATCACCCCATGGGATTCCATGCCAGACAGGTCCGCATAAATAAGATTATCCGCTACAATCCCCGCTTCCCCCTGCCCCATGCCTGCCTTTCGAAAGATGTCCATACAATATTTCTTTAAAATACCCTCGTTCACATGGGTCGTATCCTGATACTTTTCCACTATCCTGCACTATCCTTCCTTCGTTTATTTTCATCATTATATACATCCTCCCGCGTGCAGAAAAAGGGCAACTGTCCTGATTGAAGAAATGTTACTATTCAGCCTTGCAGGGAAGGTGACAGCTCCCTACCAATCTTTTATCCCACAGCCCTTGTCATTTCGGATAAAATATATTACTATATTGCTAAACCTTGAGATCGGGCCTATCGCAGAGAATACCTGTATCTCATTGAATTCCCCAATATTATACACAAGGAGTGGTGTCAAATGTCTCTAATGCATCATTTGCAATGCACGGAGGAGGATATCGGAAAATATGTGTTCCTTCCCGGCGATCCCGGACGTGTTCCTGTTATTGCATCCTATCTCGAGGATGCAAAGCCGAAGGCCTCAAACAGGGAATATGTTACCTGGACCGGAAGCTTAAGCGGTGTAAAGGTATCCGTTGTCTCTACCGGTATCGGCTGTCCTTCTGCGGCAATTGCTCTGGAAGAGCTGATTAAGCTGGGCGCACATACCTTTATCCGGATCGGCACCTGCGGCTGCATCGATGACAGCCTGCTTCCCGGTAATTGCATCATCGCAACGGGTGCGGTCCGAAGGGATGGCACATCCCTTCAGTATATGCCGATTGAATATCCGGCCGTTGCCAATCAGGAGATCATATCCGCCCTGATGACAGCTGCCGAAAAGCATCATCTGACCGCCTATACAGGAATCGTTGAAAGTAAGGATTCCTATTACGGACAGCATGAGCCTGACAACTCACCGGTAAAGGATATGTTAAATTACAAATGGAACTGTCTAAAGAAGGGCGGCGTTCTTGGATCTGAGATGGAATGCTCCGCTCTTTTTGTTATTTCAGGCATTCGTAAGGTTAGAGCCGGGGCCATTCTGCATATTATGCGAAACAGAGAACGGGAAAAGCTGCTGCAATCGGAGCCTTCGATAGAAAGCGATACCGCTCCGACGATTCAGGCAGCAGTCTCCGCAATGGAATTACTGATAGAAAAGGATTTGAGGAGTTAGGGTGTACCCTAGCAGAAGGGAGCTTTCTATGGAGCTTGAAAAATTATCTTCTTATGTTTCAAAAAATGCGGAAAATAAGCATTTGCTTGCAATGTTAAATACCATTCCTCCTGATATTTCACGTGTGCTTTCCGTATCTACGGCAGAGCCGGATACCATCCTTGCCACCGCCGGAGATGAATTTAAGACGGTCTATCTTCTGTTAAACGGTTCTATCCGGCTGTCCTATGAGTTGAATCAGGAATTTATCTATGTCTTTGCCTCCATTAAGGCGATTAACATATTGGGAGAAACGGAAAGCTTTACAAATCATCCGATCTATAAGGCTTCCCTGGTATGCCATAGCAAATGCCACTATATCTCCATGTCCAAGGCTCTTTTCCTTAGCTGGATGAAAAGTGATGTTAATGCCCTGTTCTGTATGACAGAGCATATCGCTTTAAAATACACCGATCAGGTCAGACAGGACCGGATATTATTAAGTGCTACCGGAGATAACCGTTTTATCTACCTGCTGATTAAGTATTACAATATCTATGCAACAAACGGTGTCTGTAATATCACGGCTCCCAAGGAAAATCTGGCCGATGAAATCTGTGTCAGTGTAAAAACGGTCAGCCGGTGTATCTCCAAGTTAAAGAATGAAAAACTGATTGCTACCAAGGGGCATAATCTTGTCATAACGGAAAAACAATATCATGCGTTACAGGATAAATACAACGCCCTTTTATAACTTCTTAAAGGACCTGTCTTTATTGATGTTCATAGCCTATACACTAAAACAGAGAGCCTGACCGCAGATATCATCTGCCGGCAAGCTCTCTGTTCTTATTTTACAGGAAAGTGCGTCCTATAAAGTAAAAAACCAAATAACCTTATTGTGCCGTTGCTTCCTCCAGAACAGATTTATCAAAAACACTGTCAATGGAAGGCATTGCGGATATTACCTCATACTGGAGTGCAATATCAAGTGTTGTCTGAACCTTCGTATCGTCAATTGCTCCAACAATGGAGCTGTCTGAGCCCTCTGGCATAACCAGCTTGCTCACACGCTCAGCAGACTGTAACTGATGATCGTAATTGGCGCTTGCCTGATCCATATAAGAATAGGTAATGTCCGTAGCCTCTGTTACATTCTGGCAGGCGTATACCCAGCCCTTGATGGTTGCTCTTAAGAACTTGACGGCAGTTTCCTTGTTATCCTTAAGCCAGTCGGCATTGCAGAAGATCATGTCCGCCAGCATACCGCAGCCCTCCTCCTGCATATTGATAAGATATAAATCATCATCGGTATAGCCGTTTTCATAGGCTAACAGCAGCTCATTATAGGTCATCGCGGAATATGCATCAAAGGAGCCGTCAAGAAAACCGTCAATTGTAGTTCCCTGGGTTGCAAGGGTTACATCCGTATCCGGGTCCATACCATACTTGGTTAACAGGGCACGGATCGGATAGTCATTGCCGCCAAGCCAGGCACCGATTGTCTTGCCCCTTAAATCCTCTACACTTGATATTTTATCCTTGTTACAAACCAGTACGAAGGGTGAATCCTGCATCACCTGGGAAAGACCTACCAGCGGATATCCCTCCTCCTGATAGGAAATCAGATTGTAGAGATTGGTCGTACCAAGCTGGGCAGTGCCCGATTCCACCACGGAGGGAACATTAATGTCGGAACCACCCGGAAGTATGGTGACGTCAAGTCCCTCTTCTTCATAAAAACCTTTGCTCAGGGCCACATAGTAACCCATGAACTGGGTCTGGGGTATCCACTTGGACTGGAAGGAAACCGGAACCAGCTCCCCTGTGTCCTGTGAATCCTCATCCGCAGCCTCCTGTGTCACAGCCTGTGTCGCCGGCGCAGGTGTTGCGGTTGCCGAGGTGTCCTCTGAATTTCTGCTGACACCGCAGCCTGTTCCGCCAAGCATTAAGCTGGCGGCAAGTACCAGGCCGATTAATTTCTTTGTTGTCATTTTCATGATATTCGTCCTCCTTCATATAATAAACTTCATTTATCTTTGTGAAGCGTGCCATCTTGTAACACGGCTTTCTACCAGGGTTACGAGCATGTGCATGATAATTCCAAAGGCAGCCGCACATGCGATATAGGCCCACCCTTCCGCATTTTTACCCATCTGCAGCACTGTATTGACCTTATAGCCAAGACCTGCGTAAGAGGAAAAGAATTCGGCAATGATTGCCGACAGCATACTGGTGGTACAGGTTATCTTAAGTGCCGTGAAAATACTCGGGACGCAGTTGGGCAATCTCAATTTAAAAAATATTTCTTTCTTCGTCGCATTGTAGGTATTCATAAGATCCAGTGCAAAGGGAGGCAATACCGTAAGTCCCCGGTAGGTATTGATCGCCATGGCTGCCATGGTAAAGAAAATAACAACGGCAATCTTGGAGCCTACATCTCTTCCAATCCAGTTATTCATAATCGGAGCCATTGCAGTGGTAGGAATGGCATTCACTGCTGACATGAGAGCCAGTCCGCCGTAGCCCCAGTTCGGGAATACGGTTGCAAATACCGCTACCCCAAAGCCGAGCAGGGAGCCTATGATCAAACCGATGATTGCCTCCAGAGCCGTCACCTGAGTGTGCTTTAAAAGCACAGGATATTCCTCTGCAAAAACCTCCGCTATCTTAGAGGGTATGGGCAAATCGTAAGGCTTCAAACCCATCAGCCAATGCAGTCCCCCCTTCTCCCAGAATAGAAAGAAGAATACTCCGAATACAATCGGCATAAGAAAACGGACGCTTTTTCTGTCATAGATACTCTTCTTATACATATCAGACGCCTCCCTTCTTTAACATCGCCTTTTCCCAGGGTATTATGATCCACTCTATGATGGATACGGCCAGGTAGCTTAACATACCGAGCAGGGCTGCCATAATAACACAGGACCAGAAGGTTAAGGAGCCTCCGCCGATGTAGTACAGGGAATACAGGATTTTAACACCGATGCCCTCCGTAGTTCCCATCATTTCAATCAGTATCGCTGCTGTAACCGTTCTTGGAGCCGCTATCTTCATACCGACAAACAGGTGCGGCAGAGCCGATGGTATCATCAGCTTCATATAGACCACAGGCTTGCTGGTGGAATAGGAGTATAAGAGCTCCTTTCTCTGGACATCCACATTGTTAAAGCCTGCAAGGAGATTGACCGCAACCGGAAAGAAGGAAATAAAGGCTGAAATTGCAACCCTGGCTGCCTCTCCCCCTCCGACTATCTTGTAGATAATGGGTGCAAGTCCGAGCACAGGTATCATCTGAGAGGTAATCAGATAAGGAAATGCGATTCTTTCGATGGCCTTTGACCAGCTCATCACCAGCGCTACGATACAACCGATGATCGTTCCGATGAAAAAACCATGGGCGGCATTGGTCATCGTTACCCATGCCGATTGGGACAGACCGGAAAACTGTGATACAAAATTAACCAGCACATCGTGAAAATATGGCAGCTTCTGGTCCGGAACCCTTACTGTGAAAACATTACGGATGGAAAATGCAGCTACCTCCCAGAAAATCAGAACTCCGATTAACCATACCGTAATTACTATTTTTCTGTTGACCGGTTTTTTCTTCATATCAATCGACTCCTTCAAAGCTATTTCGTATCTTAACCACATAGTTGTTAAATTCCGGGGTATCCCTTAATGCCCTGGTACGTGGTCTTGGAAGATCAATGTCCACAATGGCGGAAACTCTTCCGGGATGCGGGGAAAGTACTACAATTTTGTCCGATAAAAATACAGATTCGGGGATATTATGCGTAACAAAGACCACTGTTTTATTGGTCTTTTTCCATATTTTCAGCAGGTCCTCATTCAGCTTCTCCCGGGTAAACTCATCCAGGGCTGAGAAGGGCTCGTCCATTAGAAGTATCTTCGGATTCATAACCAGGGCCCTTGCGATTCCGACTCTCTGCTGCATACCGCCGCTTAGCTGAAAGGGATAATGCTCCGTATATTCGGACAGTCCAACCATATCCAGCATCTTCTCCGCCTTCTCAAACCTTTTTGGCCGCGGCACATGCATAATCTCAAGAGGGAGCATGACATTTCGTAAAACGGTACGCCAGTCGTATAAAACAGGGCTTTGAAAAACCATGCCATACTGCCTGTTTTTTCTCATCTGTTCCGGGGTCATACCTCCGATGGTAACCTTCCCCTCTGTCGGCTTAATCAAATCGGCAATAATTCGCAGCAGCGTCGTCTTACCGCAGCCGGAGGGCCCTAAGAGTGACACAAATTCTCCCTTTTTTATATCCAGGGTCACATGGCTTAGTGCCTGGGTTTTCTCTCCCTTATTGCTGTTGAAAATCATACTCACGTCTTCCGCATGAATATCGGCGCTTGCGTCGTCCATATTGTTCCAATCCATAATGACCTCCATCCGCCGCTTCAGCGGCATACAAATACAAAAGGCGCACAATCTTAATTGTTTGTGCGCCTCTGCATTAATCTTATATGAAATTTTGGTTCTGCTACTTTACATCATTTACAAGTACCATTAATTCCGACATGTCCGTCTGGGCTTCCAGCTTCTTTACAAATGCAATGATCTGCTCCGTCCGGTCCGGTTCCCCGTATACCCTGTTTGCAAGGCTTCTGAATTTATTCTCCACATCCTCATAGGTTACAGGATTTCTAAAGTCTCCCTTCGGGTCATCAATCACTGCCTCATATCTGCTGCCGTCCTTCATGACAAGCTCGACCGCACTGGAGTAATGCTCCGGATATCTTTCCTCAAATACCGGGTCCAGAACAACCGTAGTCGCTGCAATTAATCTCTGAACGAGGGGGTCCTTGATATATTCCACATCAAATTCATCCACCGTCACCTTACCATTTTTAAATGCAATCGCTGCCTGATAAGGCATACTGAATTGCAGATCAACGATATTTTGCGGATGCCATTTTCTCTCCTCCGCCAGTAAACGCATGGTATATCTGGAGGAACGGATATTGATTTTCTCAATCTCCTCTGCCTTCGGGTGATATTTCCCCACAATTTCAAGGCAGGCATCCAGATGTCCTCCCGAATATCTGCAGCAGGGATATACCTTGATGCTGGAGGTGGCAAAAATCCAGCTTTCACCCAGTCCCTCGGTCAGATACTTGGTATCATAATGGTCCAGGTAGGAATAGGCATGGAGCAGGCCGTCCTTTCCCTCGAAGATATCTGTAGGTCCGTTAAAGCCCTTGGCGGCCATTCTTGCTGCAATAATGGCATTCATGGCCGGATGCCCGGCCTGCAGCCTCTTTGTAAAGCAGCCTTCCGAATTCCAGGCCATCAAGCCTGCCACCATACTGCCTGCAATCCCCTGGCTGTAAAGCACGCCGGTTTCATCCAGACCCATCAGCTTTGCTGCCGAAACGGCCCCGCCCATGGTGCCACAGGTGCTGGTAGGATGAAAGCCCTGATAGTACATGTCCCCCAAATAAGCACTTCCCATCCGGCATACGACCTCATTGCCGATTGCTGCTGCCTCAAGGAATTCCTTACCGCTCTTTCTTAAGCTCTCCGCCAGCGCAAGGCTTACCGGGTAGGTTGCCGGTGACGGGTGGGCATTGGATTCATTATGATCATCAACAAAATCATAGCCGTAGCATTGAATTGCATTTGCAAAGGCGGCATTCGGAAGTGCTGCTTTTTTTGCGGAGCCTACGATGGTTCCTTCCTCGGGACCGCCAAGCTCCTCTGCAATTTCTCTGGCTATTTTGCTTGTTATTATATTTCTGGTACCAACCATGGACGAAAGTACATCCAGGGTAAGCATTTTCGCATGCTTAACAGCATATTCCGGCAAATCCTCAAATCTTAAACCGACTGTCAGCTTTGCTATTTTTTTTGCTATTGTCTCCATCCTACAGACCTCTTTTTCTTTTTATTAGTGTGAAAATAAAGAGCAATTTTCACACTTCTTATTTCAGCAGTATCGCAAGCGGGCTTGCGATATGCATCGGTATTAGTGTGTATCATATATCAGCCGTCCTGTGAATTAAAGGTCATCTGTCCAAAATTACAAAAATAATTGAATAAAATTATTACATACTAATTCAAAGCTTTCAATGGAGGTATATTCCATGGGAGAATGGCTTTTCCCGCCGATACTGGGCATAAAAATCATTGTGGTGTCACAAAGCTCGGCAAACATTTTCGCGTCATGACCGGCCCAGCTATATAATTCCATGGAATTCGGCATATTCAGGCCTCGGATTTCCTCTATCAGGGATGGAGCAAATAATTTCACCGGGGTATAAACCTCACGGATAATATCCGTCCTTACTCCGTATTTACCCTCCAGACCCAGTGCGTATTTCTCCATCTTATCCTTGATCTCCTGCGCCTTGCTGTCCTCAATGGCTCTGTAATCAAAGACAAGCGAGGTCTTTCCGGCAATCACGTTATGGATGTTCGGATAATTCTGAATTCGGGCAACCGTAGTGACTGCACGGCCGTTGTCGGCCTGCCCCGTCTCCCAGGCCTTCAATATAAAATCAGCCGCCGCAACCATGGAATCATGGCGGTCCTGCATCAGAGTTGGTCCTGCATGGTCGGATTCCCCATAAAAATCAATGAAAAGTCTTCCTATGCCTACCACGCCCTGTACAATTCCCACATCCCTGGAGTTTGCTTCCAGAGCATTGCCCTGCTCAACATGAACCTCATAAAAGCGCTCATAATAATCCTTGGCCCAGCCGTTATCCGTCCCAAAAACAGTATTCTCAAAGATACCACTTTCCCTGCGCAGCTCCTCCACGTTCTTTCCGTCAATATTTCGATAGCTCAACAGCTCTTCCATCGACATATTACCGGCCATAAATCTGGCACCGAAATATCCCTTCTGACAGATGGCACCTTCCTCATCCGCAGTTGCCAGCACCTCAATCGGTACTTTAGGTATTACTTTATTATCATACAGCATGGATATCATTTCAAGTCCCACGACCACTCCCGCAACACCGTCATAGGCACCGGCATTCTGAACGGAATCAATATGGGAGCCGATTGCATACGGCTTCTTCGCACTGTTCCCCGGATTAAATCTGCCGATCAAATTCCCGAAGGAGTCCATACGGACCGTCATTCCCGTCGCTTCCATTTCAGCCTTCACATATTCGGTTGATTGCACCCAGGCCTGACTGTAGGTTCTTCTCGTTATCCTGCCTTCCTCTTCGGTAAAGCCGGCAATGGTATCAATTCTTCTTTTCATTCTGACTGGATCTGCTTTCAGCATAATACCTCCATTCTGCCTATATGAATTATGTTTGAACTTCCCTTATTAAGCCTCACCTGACCCTCCCGGTATACAATTCTTCCGCCGAGAATGGTCATGGCAAGCTCATGCCGGAACAGAATACCGTCATATATAACGGCGCAATCCCTGCATTTGCAATATAATAGATTGATATCCAGCTTCCTTGGATGCTTCAGTCTTCTAACCAGAAGCAGGTCACCGTCTCTGCCCGGTTCAATTCTTCCCTTGCCTTTCAGGCCGAATATTTTAGCCGTATTCTCTGAAAAGGCTTTGACTATGGATTCATAGGAGGCCTTCCCCTCCTCCACCATTTTCAACAGTAACGGCAGGGTAAGCTCCAGCCCGTAAAGGCCATCCACCGATTTCCATACATTGTTCCCGGCTCTTAGCTTTTCTTCTCTTGTAAAGGGTGCATGATCACTGCCGATGACATCAAAGCTATTTTCTCCGAATAATTCGGCCATCCGGTCCACTCTTTTGCGGTCGCGAAAAGGCGGCTTCATACGGGCAAAGACATGATAGGGCAGCATCTGCTCCCTGTCAAAGCACAGATAATGGGCACAGGTTTCTGAATACATTTCCATCCCCTCTTTCCTTGCCTTCAAGATAAGCTCCATTGTCTCCGGGGCGCTGACATGGGCGATGATGGTTCGACAGCCGGTCTGTCCTGCTGCCCGGATTGTCAGCTTTACCGATTCAAGCTCTGCCTCTACAGGCCTTGAAGCAATAAAGCCGCGAAGACTTAGGGGATCTTTCTTAAGAATTTCCGGGGTCAATCTGTCAATGATATCCTGGCTTTCACAGTGTACGGTCAGCGTCAGTCCGGTTTCTTTAACAGCCTTCATTACCCTGACCATATCCTCATAGGTTCTCGTACATAATCCGTAGAATTCCTTTTCCCTTCCGGCTACCGGAGCCATCTGAAAGGTCTTGTAGCCGATTGCACCGGCTTTCCTAAGCTTTGGTATCTCCTCAAGATTATCGCCTCCGGCTCCTCCATACAGCCCAAAGTTCAAGGCGCCTTCCCGTCCCACCTCCTCTACCCGAAGCAGGAAATGCTCCAACGTGGAAGCCGGCTTTGCACAGCCAGGCATCTCAAGAATCGTGGTAATACCGCTTGCCGCTGCCGCAACGGAGCCGGAGTAAAAATCCTCTCGGTAGGAGAAGTCCCCACCCCGAATATGTACATGGGAATCAATCATTCCGGGCATTACCAGATAGTCCTTCGCATCCACTACCTGATCGCAGGAGGATAGCTCCGAGCTTTTATCATGGATTGCGGTAATTACACCGTCCCTTATCTCAATACAGCAAGCTCTAAACCCCTCCGGATAGACACAGGCGGCGTTAATTATATTCATATCAGCCTTCATGCGAACCCCTCCTTCGGCTTATCTGTTAACCATAGTGATACTCTCCTTCGGGCAGATCTGGCTGCAAAGACCGCAGCCGTCACAAAGTTGGATATCATTTACCGCTTTATTATGAAGCAGCTTCATGGCACCGAAACCGTTGTCCGCACAGCTGGTCACACATCTGCCGCAGCCAATGCAGGTCTCCTGCGTTACTTTGGCCCGCAGCTTATAATCACGGCTTAGATTAATCTGACGGGTAATATAGGGCAGGGTTTTTCCTCTGAAGGCTTCAATACTTTCGAAGCCCTTTTCCTCCATATATTTCAGCAATCCCGAATTTAACTGGTCTATAATACCATAGCCAAATTCCATAACCGCAGAACATACCTGAACCGTCTGGGCACCGGCAAGAATAAACTGCGCCGCATCCTCCCAGGTATAACAGCCTCCGGTGGCCGAGATCGGCAGCTGCGTCGCAGCAGCAAGCTCGGCCACACAACGAAGCGCGATGGGTCGTATCATCCTGCCGCTGGCTCCCTGGAATGCACTCATTCCCTCCACTGCATTGACAGGTTGGAAGGTATCAAGGTCAATTCCCGGCAATGAGCTCAGGGTATTGATAGCACTGATTGCCTTTGCTCCCGCCTCCTTTGCCGCCCTCCCCCTGGTGGGAAGGTCCACGGTTAGTGCAGTTAATTTAGGAATTACCGGCTTAGCTGTCTGTGAAACCACCCAACCCGTGACCATTTTAATCATATCCGGGTCAGCTCCCAATACGGCACCGCAGCCGCTTTCCGCCTGTCCATGGGAGCAGGAAAGATTCAGTTCAAAGCCATCCGCTCCTGCCTGATCAAAGATTACGGTGAGCTCCTTCCATTCCTCTTCCTTTAAAATATCTGTATGCATCAGACTGACAAATACCGGATGCTTTGGATATCTTCCTTTTAACCAGGAGATACCCTCGGCCCATTTTTCCACGGACATTGTACTGCCAATCTCAAAATTGGTGAATCCAAGGATACTCCTGCCCTGCTTTACGGCATTAATTCTTGGATTCACATTTTGCTTGGTCCATCTTGGGGTATATTGAATCGTCTTCATCATTGCACCGCCCCATCCCATATCAAATGCTCTTGCAACGATTTCAGGCTTCGCTGACGGCGGCGCAGAAGCAATCATAAAAGGGTTTGGCATGGATACTCCCACAAATTCCGTTTTCAATGTTGAACTCATATGCGTACCTCCATAAACTCTTTAAAAACTTGTTTCATTATGCATTACCAAGTCAGCCAAAGAAAGGACAACTGACCTTTAACTGAGGATTTTTATAATTTATACTGAATTCATTCGGAAAAACATCCAAAAGGCATTAAAAAATCAAACACGTACTTTAAGAATGAGGGAATAACTATGAAGATAGTAGTTTTGGAAGCATCAAGAATAGGAAAGGACATCAGCTTTTCCTGTTTGAAAGATTTTGGGGAAGTCGCTATCTATGACGACACTGCCAGTGCATCACTTGCATCAGAAAGGATTCGGGACGCGGATATCATAATCGTGGACCAGTTAAGATGCGATGAAGACTCCCTTTTGGGAGCAGAAAAGCTTAAGCTGATTACCATGACCAGCACCGGTACGGATTTTGTAGATTTTGACTATACGAGAAAGCACGGAATTCAGGTAGCCAATATCCGGGGCTACTCAACGGACTCTGTAGCACAGCATACCTTTGGCCTGCTTTTTTATCTATATGAGAAATCGTTTTATTATGACACTTATGTAAAAAATGAGGGGTATGTAAATGACTTTGCAAACACTTCCTTTTCCATCGTCTTCCATGAGTTGGCAGGTAAGACCTGGGGTATCGCAGGTCTTGGTAGCATCGGCCGCAGGGTAGCGAAAATAGCCTTAGCCTTCGGCTGCAAAATTCTATATTATTCCCCCTCCGGTAAAAGCTATGACACCTCGTATCGGCAGGCAGATTTTGAAACCCTGCTAAAGGAATCCGATATTATCTCCGTTCATACTCCTTTGACTAAGTTAACCCGTAATCTCTTCAATTATGAAGCCTTCTGCCGGATGAAAAAAAGCAGCTATTTCATCAATGTGGCAAGGGGCGGACTGGTAGATGAGGAGGGCTTGGCCAGAGCACTGGAGGAAAACCGGATTGCCGGTGCAGGTCTTGACGTCCTTACAAAGGAGCCCATGTCCCCCGACTGTCCCTTTCGAACTATTAAGGACAGCTCACGCCTCTTTATCACACCTCACATCGGCTGGGCCGGTATGGAAGCCAGACAGCGTGCCGTAGATGAAATCTATAAAAATATTGAAGCCTTCCTCCGGGGTGAGGACAGAAATATATTATAGCCTGGCCTTACGTTCGGAGTGTGGAAGAGATATCGAATAAACCGGAGGCATAATCCTGTAATGCAGAAATGGAGAAATATATGCATCAAAAATCTATGAAACGAATTATAATCTATCTGTTGGGACTTATCTCCTTATCACTCGGAGTGGTACTAAATTCCAAGAGTAATCTTGGAGTATCTCCGGTTACCCTGCTTCCCTATTTTATGACTTACGTCAGCAGCCTTTCCATCGGAACGGCTATCTTTATTTTTAATATTGTTTATTTTCTGTTTGAATTGGCGATCATGAATAAGGATAGAATAAAGCCGGTCATCCTTCTTCAGCTTGTATTCAGTCTGATATTCGGTCTGCTATCCAATCTGTTCAGCCATTTTATTACACCTGCGTCCCATTTTATCGGAGAACAGCTTTTAACACTCGCCGCTGCAATCTTTTTTACCTGCCTTGGAGTAATCTGCATGGTTTCAATGGATATTGTCACCACACCTCCAGATGCCCTGGTCAATGAAATGACCTTTACTTTACATAAGGATTACGGCTTTTGCAAGAATGTTCTTGATCTTTGCTGTGTGGCATTAACACTTCTATTATGCCTTCTTATCACTCATAAAATTGTATCTATCGGCATCGGTACTGTAATATGCGCACTTTTTAACGGCCGGGTTATGTATCTGCTTAACAAAATACTGCATCCCTTTTTTATAAGTAACCCAAAATGTTAACAAAAAGTCTTTATTCTATCCATAATTTTATAATATATCAAATTTATACTAAAAATAGAAAGTGAGATATTCATTCTCCTCCTCCCTACACATATAGCAGACAAAACGGTAGTACCTGTTTTGCCTGCCCGGAAAAAGAATTTTGTTTTTTTACAAAATTCTTTTTTCATATTATTTTTATATGAAATTCACACAATTATCACAACTTCCTATTATAATTGAAATATAGATAGTGATAAAACACTTTCTACTCCCACCCTATTATACGCTATGGTTATACAGCTCCCCTGCTGTATGACAGAAAAAGAACCCATTCTTTAGAATGGGTTCTT
Source organism: Bacillota bacterium (assembly GCA_023407175.1). Next base: position 67,302 of record JAEYMU010000024.1, on the reverse strand, counting down.
TTTTAGCTGTTGTTATCTGAAATATGTATCTAAAGAAAAACTAATGATAAGCGCCCGATCAATTTTCTTTAATACATCCCTGTCCAGGTGGCATACTTTTTCTTTTAATCTTGATTTATCAATTGTTCTCACCTGTTCCAGCAAGATAACGGAATCCTTGACAATACCATATTTTTCAGCATCCAGCTCCACATGGGTCGGGAGCTTTGCTTTATTCATTTTAGATGTAATGGCCGCACAAATTACGGTAGGACTATGTTTATTACCTGTATCATTCTGAATGATCAGAACCGGCCTGACACCACCTTGCTCGGACCCGACCACCGGTCTTAAATCCGCGTAGAAGATATCTCCTCTTTTAATTACCACTTTATTCACACTCCAATATTAGGCTAACCTTATTATTGCCAGTTTCTTCGTGTGTATACCATAAAGTGTAAAAGTGTAAGATTTTCAATTCAGAAAATGCATTCTCAACTACTAGATCTCCATTCTGCCATAAACCCGGGGAATTCGTTTTCCCACGGTACATACCAGCTCATAGGGAAAGGAATGTGACCACGCTGCCAATTCTTCAGCAGAAATGTAAGCCTCACCGTCTCTGCCCAGAAGGGTAACCGTATCCCCCTGCTTCACATCTTCCATATCCGTAACATCCACCATAAATTGGTCCATGCAGATTCTTCCGATGATTGGCGCATATTGTCCGTGAATGATAACCTTGCCGTTGTTTGACAAATTCCTGGAATAGCCGTCCGCATATCCGACTGGTATGGTTGCTACCCTTGTTTTCCGTTTGGTTACATAGGTTAAACCGTAGCTTATACCGACTCCAGCCTCCACATCCTTTACATAAATCACATGAGTTTTTAACTCCATGGCAGGAATTAATTTCAATTCCTCATGGTTAACCTCCTCGGAAGGGTATATCCCATAGGTTACAATTCCGCTTCGAACCATATTATAATAGGCCTGTGGCAATTCAATAATTCCCGCACTGTTTGCAATATGCTTCACAGGGATGAAAATCCCCTCTCTCTCCAGCCAGTCAATAAACCTTATATATCGCTCCAGCTGTAACAGCGTACTCGTCTTATCCGTTTCATCCGCACATGCAAAATGGGAGAACAAGCCTTCTATTTCTAAATTAGGTAGTGCCGCTATCCTTAGAATTTCCTCCACACTGTCCTTTGTATCAGAAAAACCGATCCGGCTCATGCCGGTATCGAGCTTGATATGGATTTTCGCCGTTTTCCCCTGCTTCTTTGCTTCAGCTGATAGAGCCTGCGCCATCTCATATTGAAATACGGTTTGCGAAGCATCATAAGCCACCACCAGATCATACTGTTCCTTTGGCGTATAACCCAGGATGAGCATGGGCTTTGTGATTCCTGCTTCCCTAAGCTCAACCGCTTCCTCTATGATTGCCACTCCATAGGCATCAACTAAATTACTCTCCCCTATGGCTTTTGCAAGTGCAACAGCACCATGACCATAGGCATCCGCCTTGATAATAGCCATAATCCTCGTATTTAAGCTCACTTTACTTCTTACCTCAAGAAGATTATGCCTGATTGCCTCCAAATCCACATTTGCCTGTACTCTGTAGTAATTATCCCTGATCTGTGTAACCTGTTCCTCATTCATAATAATTTCGCCAGCTTTCCAGGTGTCTGCCGAATCTACCGACAGCCACGTTATTTTCCTGCCAGAAAGGTTAGTATACTAATCTATTCTGGTTCTGTTGACATATGCTCAACCGGCTTTAGCACCTTCTCAATAGAGGCTACGATATCACCGGCCATCATAGAATACATCCCTTTCTCCTGCGCCGCCTTATCGCCGGCCAGACCATGAAGATAGACAGCCAAACATACTGCCATATAGGGTGCTGCTCCCTGTGCAAGCAGAGCCGCTATGATTCCCGTCAATACATCACCGCTTCCGCCGGTAGCCATTCCATTATTACCGGATACATTGATGTATTTTTTTTCTCCCTGGACCACAAGGGTGCGTGCATCCTTGATAGCATATATCAAATTATTATTATAAGAACATTGACGGACAGTGTCAACCAGATTGTCGGCGATATCAGAAACCTGAACATTAATGAAACGGGACAGCTCCCCCAAATGTGGTGTAAGTATCATCGTTTGGCCAAAAAGGGAGGCAATCCGCTCCAGGCGCTTATCTGTTGCACCGGACCCGCTGTTAAGCTCTTCGGCCAGCATTGTAATACCATCTGCATCAACAATAACCGGGATCTTCACATTGCTTAGTACGGTCCATAATAGCTTACGGGCAGTCTGTGAACGTCCAAGCCCGGGCCCTATGACAATAACATCGGCCCAGGCCAGCTCCTTAAGAATCCCTTGTTCCCAGGCCTTCTCCCCGGCATCCTGTTCATCATATGCCGCAAATAAAGCCTCTGGGAGAGAGGTCTGCAATATAATGCGGTTATCCTGCGCCGTGAGTATTTTAACAAGACCTGCACCTGTTCTATAGGCGGCTTTGGCCGACAGATAGACCGCTCCGCTCATACCCTTGCTGCCTCCGATTACTAGTACCTTTCCATAAGTCCCCTTATTGCTGTAATTCTTTCTTGGCGGAAGTCTGTATAAATCCTCCGCCTCATAATATATAAATTCCGGTTTCACCTGCAGGGCAGCCGTCTCCGGAAATCCGATATCCGCAACCTTAATCACACCTGCACAGTCCGCACCCGGATAAAGAATCAGACCAAGCTTCTGATAGCCAAAGGTTATGGTATAATCGGCGGCTATTGCAGCATTCATAATTCTGCCGTTATCGGCAGATATCCCGGAAGGAATATCAACAGAAAAAACCTTATTGTCTGCCGCATTAATTCGGTGGATTAGTTCCTCAAACCTTCCGGTTACCGGTCTTACCAGACCCACTCCAAAAATAGCATCAATTATTATATTATATTCATGAAGCTTGTCGGGGTTTTCATTTGGTATTCCCAAATTCCTTGCAATTTCCAGCTGAATGCGCAAGCCCTCCGAAGCTTTTTCTTCATCCCCAATAAAAAGAATAGCAACAGAGTAGCCCTGTAAATACAGAATTCTACCTGCTGCAATACCATCCCCGCCATTATTACCGGGGCCGCTTACCACAAGGATGCGGTCTGATTTTTTAATATGCTCCAACATAACAGCGACGACCTCGCCTGCGGCCCGCTCCATTAGTTCCGCCTGGGGTATTTTCACAGTTTGAATGGAATAATCGTCAATCAGCTTCATTTCCCTGGAATTAACCGCATATCTCATACACAACCTCCCTGCTGCTTTTCAGCGACAACAAATGCATTGGAATAATCATCTGTATTTGATATGGATACATGGATATCCGTTATCAGCTGCTCCTTTGCCAGCTTCTGCGCATTGCCGTGCAACCTGACATAGGGCTTCCCCAAATCATTGCGAAGTACCTCAATATCAACTGGGGTAAAGCCGCGAAAGCCTGTCCCAAGCATTTTTGCCACTGCTTCCTTTACTGCAAAGTTATCAGCAGCCTTTTTTTTGTCCTTCCTGATCAATTCTATCTCCTGGGGCGTATAGCACCGCTTTAAGAAGGCTTCCTTCTCACAGGCATGCACCACACGGTTTATTTCTATTAAATCAACACCGATACCAGCTATCATAGAAATCTCCATTCTGCCTATTGCTTGGAGTTATGCTCCCGGTCAAACAGCTCCATAAGCTCATGTCCAAGAATATCATGCATATAGGTATATATCTTCGTATTTCTTGTCTCCAGTTCCTGCTTCAGTAATATTTTTCGTTTCAGTTCCTCTCGCATCTCGCTAATCCAGGCAGCAACCTCCTTCAGCTCTTCCTTATTGCTTTCAATGCAGTCATAAAAGCTGTTGATGCTTACTGCCATCAGCTCCTCGTTGACCTCCTTGATCTGATAAGGAATATCTGCAAGCTCCTCCATGGCATTATCTATCTTAACATTCAATTCATTGACAAATTGCTTGTTTTTATCGAGCTTTTTCTCCTTTGCTCTGCTCGCGGCATCATTCCCGATATTCATATTCTCCCTGATTTCATTCAGCAGATTATTCTTAAGCTTTTTCATGTCCTTGATATCATTGACCAGCTTGCCCTGTTTCTTTAGGAGGTTATTCACCTTCTGCTCCAGTTCCTTCATTTCCGGCGATTTCTGTTCCTCCGTAAATAATTCATGCCACCGTCCATCCAAGGTAAGAATCGGTAATTTTTTGTCCTTAACAATATGATTGAAATTAGCTTTTTTGTCCTTCTTCCCCATATGAACCCTCCGTAGGGCAAGCCCTGCTTATGACCTCTTCTTCTGTTAATTAATTCGCATTGTCTTTCCCTGATAACCGGTAGGAAAGCTTCATGAGACTTTCTGCCAGATGAACATTTTCAACTGTGACATCCTTGGGTAAATTCAGATCGGTCGGAGCAAAGTTCCAGATTCCCTTAATCCCCCATTTTACCAGGTCTGCCGCAATGGTGGGAGCCTTCGTCTTCGGTACGGTGATTGCGGCAATGTCCACTTTATTTCCGCTGATATAAGCCTCCAGTTCATCGGCCGACCTTACGGGAATTCCACGTATCTGTGTACCAATCAGCTTTGGACTGATGTCAAAAATACACTTTACATAAAAGCCTCTCCGTTCAAAATCCACGTAATTGGCTAAAGCCTGTCCAAGATTACCTGCTCCTATGATAATCATATTGTATCTGGTGTCAAGACCCAGTATTTTACCGATTTCCGAGTGAAGGTATTCCACGTTATAGCCGTAGCCCTGCTGCCCGAAGCCTCCGAAATTATTCAAATCCTGCCGGATCTGGGAAGCTGTTACCTTCATCTTCTCACTTAATTCCTTGGAGGATATGCGGACAACGTCCTTCTCCAGCAAATCTCCCAAATAGCGGTAATATCTTGGTAATCTATTAATAACTGCTTTCGAAATTTCTTTCTTATACAAAATATAATTCCTCCTTGTCTGATTCCCTATGATATAAAACCATAAGTTTTCACAATTACCTGCGATTCCCTATACTGATAATTATATTGGATTGTTAAGAATAAGTCAATGTTTTTACCCTTTTGAAAAGAAGTTGACAAAAATGACATATGTGTCATATAATCGTTTTATGACGCGCGTGTCACTTTTCAGGAGGTAATTTATGTCATCCAAATCAGCAGAAAAACGTGAATTTATTCTAAGCAAGGCCGAGCAGCTTTTTATTCGCTGCGGCTATCATAGTATTACCATGAAGGATATCATTGATGAATGCAATATCAGCAGAGGCGGAATTTATCTTTATTTCAATTCAGTGGATCAAATATTTATGGAGGTTATCAAAGCACATAATCGCCAAAAATTAGAACAGGTAGAGCTAAGCATTACCGAGGAGTCCGATTTTCAGAAATTGCTGAACCAATTCTTTCGGACCCAGAAGGAGCGTCTGCTTCATATGGAGGGCAGCTTAAAGCTTGCCATGTATGAATTTTTCCTATCACACAAAAGCGGATACGACAGGAATTTCTTCAACTCCCAGTTCCGGAATACCAGAAACATGATTTCTGAAATATTAAAGCTCGGCAGTAAAAAGGGGCTTATGGACCCTAAACTTGCCGATACCGCAGCGGATACCATCATGTTTTTGATTGAGGGCTTAAGCTCCTTAGCCATGACAGGCGGGATTACCCCCGAGCTGATTGATTCTCAGTTTGATTTCATAAAGAAGCTGATAGTAATAAGATAATATTTTACTTTTCAAATATTGTGCCGCCACCTAAATTGACAGGTGGGCACCAGAACGGAGATCATAATGAAAGAACAAAGAAAAAATACCAACAGGACAATTTTCCTGGTTCAATTCTCGATGCTAGTGGCAATTGAGGCCGTCTTCTGCTTTACACCCCTGGGCTCATTACCTGCAATCGGGCCGATCGTAGCCACATTAATGATGGTTCCAGTAGTGATAACCGCATTAACTATGGGTATGAAAGCAGGTACCGCCATGGGTGCAATAGCAGGATTATTCAGTTTTCTGGTTTGGACCTTTATACCGCCTACACCGATTGCAGCCTTCATTTTTACTCCGTTTTATTCCTTCGGAGAATTTACAGGCAACTTTGGCAGCGTTTTAATCTGCTTTGTCCCCCGTATTCTTGCCGGAACTGTGGCAGGAGCAAGCCTTCAGGCATTCACAAAGCTCTGGAGAAAGCAACGGGTGCTTTGCTATTCCATCGGAGGAGCACTCGGAAGCTTAACCAATACACTGCTTGTAATGAGCGGCATCTGGCTATTTTTCGGTGAGCAATACGCCTCCATCGCAGGTAAATCCATAATCGCCGTAATCGGGCTCACAATCCTGACCAGCGGTATTCCGGAAGCAGTCATCAACGCCGTAATCGCTCCCGCTGTATGCAAAGCCTTAAAAGGGGCCTTCAAACAGAAATAGTCTCTCTTTGCCGCAATTCCTGTTATCCTTATAATTTATAGCATTCGGGACGACGGTTATTCCAGGTCGCCGCTTCATTTCTGGCCCAGCTCTGATACTCAAAATCAAGGTCCGCATAAACAATCTGAGTACCGGAGGAACAGCAGGCGATTACACTTCCCCAGGGATCAACCACTCTGGAATATCCGAAGGGGAAGCTCCCCCGTACTTCACCGTACACATTACAGGCAGCAAAATAAGTAAGGTTATAAAGAGCCGTTGCCTTCGTCAGGGTATCCCAGTGAATGTCTCTGGAAGGGAGTACTCTTCCTATCGGCCAGCAGGAACACATACAGATAAGATCGGCGCCGGCAAGCACCAGACTTCTTGCCAGTTCAGGAAAACGCATGTCATAGCAGATCATAAGGCCTATCTTCCCACAATCCGTATTCACAAGCTTTAATTCATTGCCTGCTTTTAGAAGCTCCGATTCCTTTGCCCCGGAGGAATCGGCCAGATGAATCTTCCGGTAGGCATCGAGAAGCTTTCCCTCTCTGTTAATAAAGACCATGGTATTATAGCTCAAATCCCGCTCCGCTTTTTCTGCAAAGCTTCCGGGAATCAGGTTTACATGATATTCCTGCGCCAGTTCCTTCATAGCCGAAACATATTCACCCTCAAGGGTCTCGGCGTAAAGCCTGCCGTGCTCGGCTGACAGCACCTCACCGTAATTATATTCCGGAAACATTACCAGGTCCACACTCTTACTGCCCTGTACGGCTCTTTCAAGCATTTCTTTCGTTTCCTTCAGGTTGGCCTTCTTGTTGTCATTGATAATTGTTCTCTGGCATAACGCGATTCTCATAGGATCCACCCTCGCACTTTACTTAGTTTTCATCCAGGCCGTTCAGACCTGTAACATAAATTCAGACACTACGGTCCGGCCTGCGCCGAAAGGTGTAATAATATTTCAGTCTGCTCTCATATTATACATGACTTATCCGCTCTAAATCAATCTTTTTTAGTGCTTGCCTTCGCTGGACGCACTTACAGCTCAGTCTCGCAAAAGACAGGTGTGAAGTCTCCTTTAAAGAAGCCACCCTTCCGCTTTTTCACGGATTTCAACAAAGGTTCGGTAGATACCCCGCTGCCTAATCAATTCCTCATGGGTACCTCTCTGGACAATCCGGCCATCGTTAACCACAAGAATTTGATCTGCGTTCTCAATTGTTGCCAGACGGTGCGCAATTGTAATGACAGTCTTCCCCTGCACCAGTTCACTGATAGCCTGCTGAATTAAATGTTCATTTTCCGGGTCAACACTTGCAGTTGCTTCGTCCAGAATAATAACAGGAGCATTTTTCAGAATCGCTCTTGCAATGGAGATGCGCTGCCTTTCACCTCCCGACAGCGAGGAACCTCCTTCACCTGCCATCGTGTCATAGCCCTCTGGCAATGCCATAATAAAATCATGGCAGCAGGCCTTTCTCGCAGCCTCTATAATCTCATGATCAGAAGCTCCCGGTTTCCCAAATTTTATGTTATTCCAAAGGGTATCATGAAACAAATATACATTCTGGAACACCATGCTGATGTTCGTCAGCAGGCTGTCACAGGTGAAATCCTTTACATAATACCCGCCGATTTGTACGCTGCCGCTGTTTGCATCATAAAATCTGGTAATCAAATTGCATATGGTGGATTTTCCGCTGCCAGAAGGTCCGACAATAGCCGCTGACGTATGCTGCGGTATATGAAAGGAAATCTGATGCAATATTTCTTTTTCCCCATACCCGAAGGATACCTTGTGAAAATCAATATCAAAGGAAGAAAGTGCTATTTCCCTTCCGCCCTCATCAATAAACTCTGCTTTCTCGATTTGCCGAAGCTTATCCATGGATGTATCAATCAGGCCGAGCATGTGGACGGAATCATTCATATTTTCTATGCCGCCGAAAATCATGTAGGCAAACATGGCAACCAATATAAATATCGGCATAGTCATACCTCCGTTGATTGTATAAATGCCGGAGATCACAATTAAAAGCACGGATGTCATTTTGACAGAGAATAGATGCAGGCAGTTATACGGCTGAAATCCGTGCATAATCTTCAGATTGATCTTCTTGTGCCTGTCACAGGCCGTTCTCCACTCGTCAATGGAAATTCCTTCCTGTCCAAAGGATTTTACTATGGGGAGCCCTCGGATATATCCCAGAGCGGCGTCAGTAATTCTTTCCTGGGATTGCTGCTTTGCCTGTGCGTTTTGTCTGCTCTTTCTGCTGATTCCGTTCAGGGCCAGCATGGAAAAAGCCGTGCCCAGAAGGGCGGCACAGGCTGCCAGAGGACAGATTACCAGCAATAGCATGACAATTGCCAGCAGATTTACATAGCCGTTCACTATGGAATCAATCATCTTCATTCCCTGCAATTCCAGACTGGACAAATCCCCGGTAATTGCAGTCAATAGATCTCCGGTGCTGTTTTTACCGAAATACCCGAGGGATACCCGTTTTAAAACATTGCCGATCTCAATCCTTTCGTCCGCTGCGACCTCATAGCCGATGCTTTCCTGAAGCCTGGCCTTCCAATAGGAAAAAAAGTAGCGGAGCATGATGGAAATGATTATTCCCAGTAAACTAAGGTATATTATTTTCCATTCAAGAGGGGCAACGCCTCGTAGATCATCTATGACTTTTTCTAATGCCCAGGCCGCAATAATCGTCGGAATCGCAGCGCACCACATACTGATAAAAGAACAGAGGAAGCCAAGATAAAGGCGTTTACGGTATTTACCGGCCCAGTCCAATAATCTCTTGATCGTACGAAACATATCAGCATTCTCCTTCCTGCTTTTTGGATACAAACCAGTCTCTGGCTCCAATATGGGCATTCCACATGGAGCGGTAAAGCGGACAGCTTTTAAGCAGACTGTCCTGTGTGCCTCCCTCCACAAAGCTTCCTTTTTCCAGCACAATGATCTGATCCGCATTTTGTATGGTTGACAAGCGGTGGGCAATGATAAGCAGTGTCTTTCCCCTGGTCAATTCTACAATGGATTTCTGGATTTTATCCTCATTCAGCGGATCGGTGAATGCGGTAGCCTCATCGAGAATGATAATCGGAGCATTTTTCAGGATTGCTCTGGCAATGGCAATTCTTTGTCTTTCACCTCCCGACAAGGTCTTTCCGGCCTCTCCCGCCGGTGTGTCATAGCCTTTCTCCAAGCTTTTTATAAACTCATCGCAGCAAGCCGCTCTCGCAGCCGCATAAACCTCCTGATCGGTTGCTTCGGGCTTTCCCAGTCTGATATTTTCCTTCAGCGAGCAGTTGAAAAGAAAATTCTCCTGTGTTACAAAACTCACCAAATCGGCAAGCTGCTTCAAAGAGAGCTGCTTTATATCTGTCCCTCCGATCAATATTTTCCCCTCCGTCACATCCCAAAAACGGGCAATCAGCTTTGCCACTGTGGATTTTCCGCTTCCTGAGGGGCCGACCAGAGCAGTAAAGCTGCCTTCCCGAATTTGGAAATTTAAATGGTGCAATACGTCCTCCTCCCTTTTCCCAGAATAAGAAAAGGACACATTTCCAAAAATAATATGATAGCCTTGCACCGGCAGCTTCTCTTCGTTATCCGGTAAAATTTCCATGTCCAGAAGCTCCCTTGCTCCGTTAACGTTATATTGCATGGATTTCATCTCCGTAATAAATGCAGTTGCCTTCATTAAAACAGGCAGCAAGCTTAACGCCAGAATCAGGCACATGATAAACGAGGCCGGATCTATTTTCCCCTGCTTATACAAAATCAAACCGATCGGAAGCGTTCCCAAAAATGTGGCAGGCAAAATAGACATAATCAAATTCATGGATTTCCATGAGCTCTGAAACCAATCCAGTGTAAATTGCCTGAACGATAGAACGGCTTCATGAAATTTTTCATAGGAGTTTGCAGACTGGTGAAAGGCCTTAACGACCTCAATTCCCTCCACATATTCTACAATAACACTGTTCACATGATCATTAGCTGCCATGTAGGCCGCATATTTTTCATGAAAGTCCTTCCCTGAAGCAAGCATGGGAATGGCTGCAATCGGAAATGTAAGCAGGGAAGCCAGCCCCATCCTCCAGTCCAGAACAAACAGATAGCCAAAGACAAGCAGTGCAAGAACAATATTTGCTCCAAGCTCGGGAATCATATGCGCCAGCGGCCGCTCCACTCCCTCCACCTTATCCAGCATTATATTTTTCAGATGTCCGATTGCATTTCCTGTAACATTACCAAGCGGTGCCTTCATCAGCCGGTCGGCAATCGACTGACGCAGACCGTATAGAATATGATAAGCAGCGCCATGGGACAGCGCTGTTGAAAATCCAAAAAACAGAATATAAATGATATATCCCGCCATGGATATTCCGCACCAGAATAAAAAGGGACCAGCCTCCGGTGCTTCAAAAACAAATAGCCTCATAATTCGGTACAGGCAAACATAAGGGATAAAGCCACCCATAACACTGATCAGGGAGCAAATCAAAGCTAAGCCCATTTTCCATCTGCTCCCTGCCGCAAACGAGAGCAATATCAAAATCCAGCGTTTACCTCTGTCCGTTTGTTTCATTTCTACCATTCCTTCCTTTTAATAAATCAGACCGTCCCAAGTTCCACGGCCGGTCTGATTATAAAGGAATTCTATTTTTACAGCTTCTCTGCAAGGACATAAATTGACCGATCAGACGAAAAATTTTCGGTAGGCAAGCGGTGTGCTTCCCATGACCTCACAAAATGCCGTCCCGAATTTACCCGGACTGTCATAGCCTACTTTTCCCGCGATCTGCGTTATGGTCAGATTCCGTTCCTGCCGCAGCAAATTGGCAGCATAATTCATGCGGTAAACCCGCATATAGGCGAATACCGAATTTCCATAGGTGGATTTAAAACAGCTTTTCAGAGTAGTGAGGGGAATATCAAATCTTTTCGCCAGCTCCTCCAATGTAAAATGCTCCTCCAGATTTGCTGTCAGCAGACTGTGGATTGCCTTGATCTTTTCCACCTGAGTTTTATAAAAATAGGGCCGCTCCTCCTTCGCACCAGATAATTCCAGCGCATCCAGGTAAAGCAGAAGCTCAAAGATTTTTACCTTCAGATAATGTTTCTTTATTTTTACCGGAATCGTATAAAGCTCTGTAAAAATATGCTCGATGCATTTTTCACCCGGGATTACAAAGGGCTTGCGGTCATCACAATATTTTTGCCGGATGGAATATAAATCCACCGGGAAATCCTTGATTTCAACAGGAATGGATTTTACTGCCTGCTCCATCTGGAATACAATACTGATTCCATGAAAATGCTGCAGGGGAAATTCCACATGACCGGTATGTTGAAGTCTATGGTCAACCTTCAGGTCTCCTGCCCTTATTAATGAGTATACTCCCTTTTCAATTTCCTGCTCCATATGCCCCTCGCGGCAGTGATCAATGCAAAGCATATCTCCATCCGGACGAAAACCAGATTCACAGGATTGCATATGAAAATCATTATAAATCACAAACACACCGGGAAACACCTGATAAAAGGTCATCATGCCGTCTCCCGCTCCATCTGTTATGCGGTAAATCCGGCAATCCTCACTTTCGATAACGGGGAAGCAGCTCCCATTGGGGAAGGGCCCATATCCGGCTCCATTCAAAAATATCATCTCCGTTCTATAATTTCATATGAAATACACTGGTGCAGGTAGCATTAATAAATTCCGTATCATGGGATACCACTAATATAATATGCCCCAATTGCCCCAGTTCCTTAAAAAGACCGCTTACCTCTGTCATACGGCGGTAATCAAGCCCACTGGTCGGTTCATCAAAAATCAGAATTTTTTTGTTTGAGAGAATTGCCGTAATGACTGCAAGGCGCTGCTTCTGCCCGCCTGACAATGCCATTGGATGCATTTCCCTGCATTCCAGCAGCTCAAATCTTTTGAGCAGGCCCTCCGCCCGGTCAGACTCCTTTCCTGCGGATGAAAGCGCACATTCCTCCCAAACACTGTCTGCAAAAAGCTGATGGTTCACATCCTGCATGACCAGGGCGCAGAGCCTCCGGCATTCTCTCGGTGAAAGAGCTCTGCCCTTAAAGGATATTGTGCCTGACTGTTTTTTGAGCAATCCGCAGAGGCACTGACAGAAGGTTGATTTCCCAACACCATTATGCCCTATAATTCCGACAATGTCACCATCTGAGGCTGAAAAGCTGACATTCTTTAATACACTGCATTTTCTGTAGGCATAGGACAGTCCGCGGATGACAAGGCCGCTGTCAGAAGCTTTGAATACCTGCTCCGGAAGCTTCAGAACAGGCGGCCGGATGGATCGAAGCCCCATAGCCACCCGTTCTGTTTCCTTTAGCTTCAGAAACTCCTCTCCTGTAAAAACACGATTAATCTCACCCGTGCTCAGGTAAACTATCCGGTCTGCCAGCGCAGTAAGATAATACAAACGGTGCTCCGCAATTATTACGGTTTGACCATTCTTCTTCACTCTACCGATCTGCTCCCGCAGCACTGCTATGGCCTCTGTGTCCAAATTAGCAGAGGGTTCATCCAGTACAAAGATTTCCGGCTGCATCGCATAGACGGAGGCAAAGGCCAGAGCCTGCTTTTCACCTCCTGACATGGAAAATATGTTCCGGTGGCAAAGGTGTCCAATATGTAAATCCTGAACCGCAGCAGACACACGCTCCGCGATTTTATCCGGAGCAACCCCCTCGTTTTCCAATCCGAATGCAATCTCACTGTCAGAATCCAGATTAAAAAACTGCGACTTTGGATTTTGAAACACAGAGCCGACTGCCTTTGCCAACTCATACATCGGTGTGTGGGCAACGGGTTTTCCCTCCACCTGTATGCTGCCGGACAAATACGCTCCTGAAATGAAATGTGGAATCAGACCGTTCACTAATTTTGTGACTGTCGTCTTTCCGCAGCCACTTTCTCCGCAGAGCAGTATGCACTCGCCCTGTTGGATTTCCATATTCACACTCCTTAGGGTCCTTTCCTGACCTGTATATGAGAAATCCACTTCCTTTATTTCAACCACCTGTCATACCTCACTTTCATTATATCATGTCCGCAATAATAAAGCCGAGGCCAATGAGCATTATGAGGTAATCCTGTACCTGAAACCGCAGCCGGGTCACACTCGTTTTTGGAGCCGGATTCTCAATTCCTCTGGTAACCGCTGCCGCAGATAATTCTTCAACCGTATTTGATGCCGCCATCATTACAGGAACTACGAAGCCTTCGATTCTTGAAGCCAGGGGAAGAGTGCGCTGCCTCATGGCATTATTGATATGCTTTAACTCCTCAAGCAGGGCGGGAAAATACCGGATTGTAACCGAAATCGGAATAATCAGCTGCCGCGGTAAATGGCAGCTTCTCATAGCCAGTACAACATCATGCAGTGAGGTTGTCAAAACGAGAAGGGCTCCTGCCATCAAACACGGAAGCATTTTCAGTGTATAGTTTACCGATATGGAAAATATCATCGTAAACACCTCCGGAGCTATGGGAAAAATGAAGCGGTTCAATAGCTCTGATAATAGAATTATGCCGCCAAACGCCACAACGGCTTTGCAGTGCCTTGAGAGCAGGAGCAGCATCGTCAACACGGCCATAAAAGCCAATGCCAATTCTATTCTGCCCTCCAAAAACAATAACAGATTGGATAAAAGCAGCAACAGTATTTTGGTTCTGGGATCAAGCCGAATGTAGCTATTATGTTTTATTACGGACATATCAGACCATTCCTGCTTTCTTAAAATGTTTCTTGAACATAGCCTGTGCAATAAAAGCTCCAATTAACCCGCCGATGATTGGCGAAACAAGCATGATAAGCAGCATCGGAACAGAGGAAAGGCTCTCCATCGTCGAGACATACGCTTCCGGCATCCCCTGTCCGGCAATCTGTGTAAAAAAGCTGTCCCTAAAAATCCAGATCGGAAGCGGCGAGCCAGCCATACCATAGGAAAATAGAATAAACGCCAGGGTATTTCCTTTATAGCTCCCGTAATGACTCTTCCAACGGAGCAGTTCTGCCAAAAGGCAGCCGCATGCAAAGGTAGCCAGTATAACAGCCGTAAACTGTCCTGTGATAAAATAGAGAAGCCCGGTTATAATCCCCATCAGTAAAGGAACACCCGGTTTTTTCACTTTAGAGCACAGGAGCATAAAGGGAATCCCGGCCAGTATAGCAATGACCCCCGGCATAAGAATCCACAGAACCGGAATAATTGCAAGCCCCATACCGATAAAGCTGATCATGAAATAAATCGCAGAAAAGATGCCTATATTGATTAAATCCTTTCCTGTAAGCCTTAAGCTGTAATTTTGATCTGACATATGTTTATCCTCCTTGAAGTTCTTCGGATTAGTATAAACTAACCCATTATCGTTAAAAAATGCCCATATTCGGCATTCAAAGAGGAGTATATCAAAAATCAAAGGCAAATTCTTCTCCAAAAGGTCATTTTTTCACCGTTTAGACGGCTGAATTTCAGGTGCGGATATCTTCTATATCGAATATAGCCTTTGTAAGGCTGACATTTCAGACTTGTTATTTGCCCAAAAAAATGATAAAGTATACAAGCAGTTATTCCTGTAATAACAGTCATCCCCCGCTTTTTTAAGCCTTCAAAGCACTTAAAAATTAACGTCAAGAGGATTTAACTATGATACTTGCATGCAAAAATATAAATAAAGCATTTGGAACAGAGCAGGTTCTTAAGGAAGTTTCCTTTCATGTCAATGAAAGGGAAAAGGCGGCTATCGTAGGAATCAACGGTGCCGGCAAGTCCACCCTGCTGAAAATCATCATGAAGGAAATGCCTGCCGATGACGGCGAGGTCATTCTGGCCAAGGGAAGCACCATCGGCTATCTTGCACAGCACCAGAACCTGTCCTCGGAAAGCACTCTCTTAGAGGAGATGCTTACCGTAAAAAAGGATATCATTGAGCTGGATAACAATATAAGAACCCTGGAACAGGATATGAAGCATGCCGAAGGAGACAAGCTGAATCAGATGCTTGCCACCTATACCCGCCTTATGCATGAATTCGAAGCAAAGAACGGTTATGCCTACCAAAGCGAGGTGACTGGAATTCTTAAGGGTCTTGGGTTTGGTGAAGAGGAATTTGGCAAGAAGGTCAATACCCTGTCCGGAGGTCAGAAAACCAGGATTGCCCTTGGCAAGCTCCTTCTGTCAAAGCCCGATATTATTCTGCTGGATGAGCCCACCAACCATCTGGACCTGATCTCAATTGCCTGGCTGGAAACCTTTCTGCTCAATTACAGCGGAGCCGTTATTGTCGTCGCCCATGACCGTTATTTTCTTGATAAGGTGGTATCCAAGGTTGTTGAGCTGGATAATAGCAAGTGCCAGACCTTTGAAGGCAATTATTCCGCCTACGCACAGAAGAAATCCATGCTGCAAAATGCCATGCTCAAGCAGTATCTGAACCAGCAGCAGGAAATCAAGCATCAGGAGGAGGTAATTGCAAAGCTTCGCTCCTTCAACCGTGAGAAATCTATTAAGCGTGCGGAAAGCCGTGAGAAGATGCTGGAGAAAATCGAACGGGTAGAGCGTCCGGTGGACCACACCGAGATGCATTTTCACCTGGAGCCCCGTATCATGAGCGGAAATGATGTTCTTACCGTAACGGAGCTGGCAAAGGCCTATGATAAATTAACTCTGTTTCAGAATCTGAATTTTGAAATCAAACGTGGTGAGAAGGTTGCCATCATCGGAAACAATGGCACCGGCAAAACTACCATTTTGAAAATAATCAACGGGCAGGTGGAGGCAGATGCCGGACAGGTAAAGCTTGGCACCAAGGTCCATGTGGGCTATTATGACCAGGAGCATCAGGTGCTCGATCCTGAGAAAACCTTATTCGAGGAATTGCAGGACGCCTATCCCCATCTGGATAATACCACAGTGCGTAATATTCTCGCTGCCTTTCTCTTTACCGAGGATGATGTATTCAAGCGCATTAAGGATATCAGCGGCGGGGAACGGGGCCGTGTATCCCTCGCAAAGCTGATGCTCTCCGAAGCGAATCTCTTGATTTTGGATGAGCCAACGAACCATCTTGACATTGCCTCCAAGGAAATCCTGGAGAATGCTATCAACCATTACAGCGGAACGGTGCTATACGTCTCCCATGACCGTTATTTTATCAATAAAACCGCTACCAGAATCCTGGATCTGACCGAACAGACCCTGCTTAATTATATTGGTAATTATGATTACTATCTGGAGAAAAAGCCAGAGGTGGAGGCCGCCTATTTAGAAAAGCCTTCCACATCGGCTCCGGCGGCCACGAGACCGGGAGCCTTTCCCATCTCCTCTTCTCCTGCGTTTGTTTCCATGAATACCGCCTCTGCCATCAGCGACAGCGAAAATAAGCAGAACTGGCAGCAGCAAAAGGAGGAACAGGCAAAAATTCGCAAGAGAAAGAGTGATCTTAAGAAAACCGAGGAGGAAATCACCGCTCTGGAAGCACGTAATGAGGAAATAGACCAACTGCTGACCCTTGAGGAAATATTTACAAATCCGCAAAAGCTGATGGAATTGAATCAGGAGAAGAAGACGATCGAAAGCCGCCTGGAGGAACTCCTGGAGCAATGGGAGCTTCTGGCATCAGAAGAATAAGGCTTACTGCTGCAGCCATACCGCTCTGACAGGTTTTATGAATTCTGGATATCAATCCTTAATCTATGTCCGGGATCGCTGCTTAGCTTGAAGCGATCCTGGGGCTCCGACCAGATGCCGGCAAAATCCAGCTGATCAACAAATCTGGTATTAAAATCTACGAATAGCTGGGTTTTGTCACCATGACCTGCCGCAATATCCTTGAAGTAGGTATTATTCTTAAAGGCCGGGATGGCATATAAATCCCTGACATAGGCCCATACATTCTTATAATCTGCCACACGCTTCTTCAGCGGCCCAAGATACCGGTAATAATGGGTATCAAACCTTGCCAGAGTTACAAAAACCCTGACATCGCTATCAGTCACATAATCCCCGAAGAGAAAACGGTTCCTTTCCAGACGCTCCTCCAGAATATCCAGCGTATTGTAGAAATCATTGAAGGCCGCCTGATAGGCAGAAAGTGACTGTGCGAACATCATACGGTAGGTTGCATTATTCAGATTGGGAAATAACCAGTCGTTCAGCCGGTCGATATCCTCCCGGAATTCCACCGGATAAAGCTCCGGTGCATCCTTTTTCTGAAAAGGCCTGAAATCCCTTTCCAGATAATTCGTCAGCCTGTGATAATCATTATTCACAACCTTCCTTGTCGTAACGTCCACCAGAGAAGGAACCGTACACCTTCCCCTATATTCCGGGTCCGCATTCGCATAGAGCTCACTTAAAAACTGCACCCCCAGTACGGGATCGCGGTGGTCTTCGTCATATACAAATTCCCAGCCGTATTTATAATTTTCCCTGCTTCGCCCAACCAAATTAATGCTGATTGCCTCCTGCAGCCCCAGAAGCTCCCTTACAATAGAGGCACGGTTAGACCAGTGGCAGCCCTTAGCCCAGATCAGCCGGTATCTGCCGCTCTCTGCCTTCAAAGCTGTGTCACTATCCCCAAAGGGTGTGGTAAAACGATTTGGCTGTCTGATGAAGGCTCCCGTTTCATCAATTTCTGTTTCCGTTTCCTTTGGTCTTTCCTTTAGATTATTATTTTCTGACAATTAAATTCATCCTTCCCTTAATTTATTTGATATATGATAATGGCGTCCATCACTGCTGGGAGGCTGCCCATTTCAGGGCCTTTTTCTCAAACAGCGCAATCAAGGCATTAATGCCCGTAACAACCACGGCAATTAATATAATCCCGGCAAAAACCTTGGTGTAATTGGCAAAATCGGACCATTTCTTAACATAATAACCAAGCCCAACACTGGAACCGATTGTCTCGGCCATGGTAAGTATCATAAAGGCTGTAGCAATTCGGATACGAAGACTGGTTAATATCGGAATGGCGCAATCCGGCAAAAGCACCTTAAACAGCATGGACCGGGTACTTAGATTCAGGGATTTTGCACTGTCAATGAGCTTTTTATCCACATTTGCAACATTGCTGATCATATTAATCAACGTCGGCCAGAAGATTCCTAGAAAAATGACTACGATGGAAGCCGTCTGAAAGCTGGGAGATACTGCTACCACATAGGGCGCATATACCAGAGCCGGTACGGCGGCCACTACACCGATAATCGGTGAGATACTTTCCCGAAGCCTCTTATACCAGCCAATGAGCAGTCCCAGCAATACGCCAAAGCCCATTCCTGTGCCGACCCCCATGATAATCAGATACATGGAATGCAGAAAACCATTGAACATTTTTGTATAATCCTGTGTATAGATATAGAATACATTTTCCGGAGGCGGTAAAATCGTATAGTGGATTACATGAAATACCTTACTGGACAAATCCCACAGAATAAAAAAGGAAAATATAATTGCATATAAATCCAAATCCTTCTTGTTGTAATTCTTGATTATCTTATATACAAATCTGACCTCAAACAGGAACAACACAACAATGTAGGCCGCCGGAGAATTCAGTTGAAAATAAGCCGGAACAAAGGATACGACGATAGCTGCAATAAACAGCAGGTTGGGCAGATTTATCACCCTTTTTATCATAAATATACCTCCTCGCCGCCGATTACTTCCCCAACCTCTTCATAAAACAGGCTGATCAGCTGATTTCTAAGCTCCATATATTTGACACTTCCGACAATTTCCGAGCGGACACGGTGGCTTCCGAAATTAATGGAAATGTCCTTGCGGATTTTCTTTGGCTGCATGAAGATAATCCTGTCCGCTAAAAATAAGGCTTCATCCACATCATGCGTGATAAATACAACCGTTCTTTTCTTCTTTTCATTCTCACAAAGCTGCAGCAGCAAATCCTGCAAAAGCATCCGGTTCTTGGTATCAATGGCGCCGAAGGGTTCATCCATCAAAAGGATATCCGGATCCATGGCCAGAGCCCTTGCGATGGCAACTCTCTGCTGCTGCCCGCCGGAAAGCTGATGCGGGTACTTATTCTCATAGCCGCTTAATCCAACCCGGTCCAGATATTCCAGCGCCAGCTTATCTACCTCTTTTCTGGATAGGCCCTTTCGCACCTGTCTGATACCAAAGGCAATATTCTTCCTGGCCGTCTGCCAGGCAAACAAAGAATAATGCTGGAATACAATGCATCGGTCCTTACCCGGCCCCTGAACCTCATTCCCATTAATTAATATCCTTCCGGCGGTAGGGAAATTCAGGCCCTCCAGCAAGGTGATCAGCGTACTCTTGCCGCAGCCGGAGGAGCCTACCACACAGACAAATTCCCCCTCATGAATTTCCAGATTGATATCGCTTAGCGCAAGAAACGGAGTATTCTTATGCTCATATGAAAAAGATACATCCTGTAATTGTATACTACCCATGTAATCCTATCCTTTCTGCCACTAAACCGAACCCGTGCTTTTATTGGCCATGTCCGCATAAAAATCTGTGAAAAGACTGATGGCACCGTCATAACCGAAATAGGTCTTATTGCCGATTACGGTATCCCCATAAGGAGCAGATACCGGTACAAAGGGAAATTTTTTATTCTTTGCCAGCAGTTCATCCCACGCTGTTCCAAAAATATTCACCGGATTAACAAATGCTTTGTTTCTGACCTCAGCATTCATCAGTCCTCCGTCGTTAGTAAATACAATCTCAAAATCCTTATTCTCAAGCTCCAGGTCATTGAAATATCCTCTGATTCGCCCCTCATAAAGCTCCGGAACATGATCAACTATATATACCTTCAGCGGTAAAAGCCCGAGATCATTTACCAGAAACCTGGTCAGGGAGAGTGCGACAGAGGCGCTGGAATTGATCATAAATTCCTTCGGAGGCATCTTACAGGTATAGAGCCATTTTACATGTCTCTTGATATAATAATAGTATCTGTCCTCCTCCTCCCTGATGTATTCCTCCGCAAGATCCCGGTCAAGCTCTGCATACTCCACCAGTTCCCGGATAAATCTGGTAGTTTCCGTGGGACCGATGGGCAGATCCGGATAATGAAAGTAAGGAGTGTCATACTTCTCCTTCAGCAGCTTCACAATATCCAGATCAACCCAGGGAGACAGTAATAAATTAAAGGCAGCCTCGGGAATCTTGTCAACCTCCGCGATGCCCTTTCCTCTTCCGTATATGATATTTGGCTCCAGTCCCAGGCGTTTTAATAATAGCTCCAGCTTCTCCAGAGTAGTAAACCACATGGTGTCGTAGAAGGGAACAATTCCCCATACATTGACCTGCTTTGGGTTTCTTTTATCTGTGGGCTTCAGATACTGGTTGATAATGGCCTGCAATATCTGACTGTGGCCCCAGAGGTTATTGCCCTTAAAGCCCGGAAGCTGTGCATAGATTACCGGTACTTTACTTCCCTCAAAGCTCTTTGCAACCTCCTCGATATCATCTCCTACAATTTCAGCCGTACACCCGTCAACCACAATGAATAAATCTGATTTGTAATATTCCAAAGATTTAGAAATCAATTTTCGAAGCCGTTCCGAGCCTCCGAAGATAACATCCGATTCACAAAAATCAGTACAGGGAAGAACCGATTCCTGATAGGTTCCTGCCGTCTGCCCTCCGTTCGTATCCGCGATAACACTCCCGGCATTGTCCTGACAGCCCGGTCCGCAATGCAAAATCGGAAGTACATTCTCAATTGCAAGTGCCGTATAAATTCCTCCTACTGCACATCCGACTCTTTGTTGTTCTGCACATGTACTCATCCTTATGCCTCCTGATAAAATGTAAAGGGTTCCAGCTCTTCATATTTCTCCGTAAACGGTGACTCATATCTTGCTGCCAGCTTACGGACAAAATTTGCATTGCGTAATTCCTTCGCAATATAGTATCCGATTTCAACAAGGGCCCGGTAACCCATGACACTTAGGCCAATTTTGACCTCCAGGGCAGGTATTCCTTTTCTGACTGCCCAGGGGCTTGCCTCATGGGCCCTTGATATAATGAAATCCGGTTTATACTTTTGTACGACAAGGGCAGTCTCCATCTGCTGGGCATCGTTGACACTGGTTTCCACATCCAGCCCAAGCTCCTGTGCGTCTGCCGCGGCAGCCACCTTCTCGTCGGAATTGTTATCCAGCTTCGGGTCATAATGATAGGCAACCGCATGCAGCACCTCTACACCAAGCTCTCCCAGAATTCGTGTATATTCATAGGCAAAGCTGGCGCCCAAAGCTAAAACTGCCTTCTTTCCTTTCAGTTGTGCCCGTATCTTCTCCAGGTCTCCCAAATATTTCTCCCGCTCTTCCTTTAATATTTCCTCCGCCAGCTCTTCCTGGCCGATAAATTTCGCAACATCCCGGAAGAAACGCTCAAAGCCGATTCCGCCGTAGGGCAGATGGGACTGAAAATACTTAATGCCGTATTCCTTTTCCAATACACCGCAAAGATAGCTGGATTGTGCTCCGCACTGCCCCCAGGTAGCAATTGCCTCGGTAGCCTTTGCAAAATCCTCAATGGTAGAGCTTCCGGTCAGATAATTGACCTCAAAGCCCAATTTCGCAAACAGAGGATCAATGTAATTCCTTCCGCGGGCTGCGAAGCCCACATAATTAATGATATTCCGTTTTTTCTCCGGGGTCTTTAAGCGGACCTTGGCTACCGCATGGCAATAGGCATCAAAGCCGGTAGCCCATATCTTGGAGCGCATTCCCTCGCCTGCGGCATATCCGATGGGAACTCCCAGCTCATCCTCCATCTCCCTCACGACGCTGTATACATCTTCTCCGATAATTCCGGAGGTACAGCTGGTTACCACATAAATTTCCCTCGGATGATGCCTTTCATAAGCCGCACGAATGGTATCTCTTAATTTGTCCAGAGCTCCGAATACCGTATCCGACTCCCTGATATCCGTTGAGAATACCTTCGCATGCTCTATGACCTTGCCCGGCAATTCACCCATTCTGTTTTTCATAACCGTATAACCAATCTGTGCCCCGGAGCAGCCAATCGGTGCATGATCAATAACCACCGTGCTGTCCAGCCCTGCAAGCTGGTCAATTGCATGTGTATGGTTACAGCTTGCACTTACCGTTGAGAAGCAGCGCTGTCTGTTCTTTAAGCAGCCCTCGCATCCCTTCTTAGCCATATCCTGCAAGGTACCATCATATCCTGTTATAGAATTTAGTCTAAGTTCTCTAGTTTCACAATCCGATATGTTTAAATTTACAGCCATATTTTCTCCTTCCCACTGGGCAATACAATATCACTTATGCTGTATAATCGCTGTTATCCCTCTCATACAGCTCTAAAATCTTCTTATAGGTCTCATCATCCGGATATTCCTTAAGCAACTGGTCAATTGCATCCTTAAACAGGGAGATATCAACATGCTCCTTAATGTTAACCCCGTCCACCTGCTCAAATACTCCGGTATCCAGTGATACTTGATACAACTCTGCAATCTTATTGTACAAGGGATCAGGGCTTACCAGGTTTTTGTATTGTACCAGGCCGCCGGTATCAATTGAATTCGGTGTGGCAATGTATTTTTCTACATATTCATAATCCTGCTCGATATAGTCGGCTACTGCCTGAATTACCTTGGAGGTATTATTCTTATAATCATACTCTGCTCTGATCTGGGCCTTCAATACCTTAACATATGCATCCCTGTTATCATTCACTCTGGTTAAATTGGCTGTCTGCCGGCAGCAGATATAGTTGGGCAAAAACTCCGCAAGCTGGAAGCCTTCCACCAGTCCGGCCTGCTCTCCTACCCAAAGAGATTCCTGTGTTAAAAAGGCCGCGTCCACAGTCCCCTTCTTCAAAGCTTCCAGACGGGCATTTTGGTCATCAATTTCAACCCATTCTGCCTGACTGGTATCAAAGCCGGTAGATTCAATATAGTTTCTAAGTAATGTGATTGTGGTATCTGTTCTGGCATAACCGATTTTCTTGCCCACCCAGTTATTAAAATCTCTGAAATCCACGTCCTCATTGCCCTTCCCCTTAACCAGGGAGCTGCCCTCTGTGGCGGTACCGCCGATAATTACATAATCACCGCCCTGTGCTATCGCTGACAGCGAGGGAACAATTGCATAGGGAAGAATATCGAGCTTATCTGAAGCAATTGCAGTCAAGGCCGACGGAACACTGTCGATTGTAACCAGCTCGACATCCACACCCTCCTCTTCATAATAGCCCAGCTCCTTTGCAGCTATGACCAGCGCCGGACGAACGGCTCCTGCCGTGATGATTCCAATTCTTACCTTCGGAAGCTCTGCCGTTGTCGCTGCCTTTTTTCCGCAGCCTGCTGCTGCAAAAGAAGTAAACACTACAATAATAATCAATACCAATGCCTGCATCCGCAATAAAATGTTTTTTCTGTTTTTCATATTTACTCCTATCCGCGCGTTTTAGCGCGCACTCAAATCAATAGTTGAATATGCATTTTTATTCAACCTTTCCTCCATACCTTCTGCCGCCGGAGGCGGCCTGAAATCAATAATAAAATCCGCTTATAAGAATTTTTTGCAATTTTTTATCTGTATGCTGCGCTAAAACTACAATAATCCCCCATATACCCCTCGTTGATAAAATTCAGTTTGTGAAGCATAAGTTCTCCTTTCTAAGGACTAATCAAACACTTTATATAATATATATGTTTACTATGTTTAATCATTTAAAAAATCTCTGCCTTACCTTTACTGGTTCGGTGAATTGACTGCCTTCCACAACCGGCTAAGACCCGTCTCAATATAGTTGCCAATTACAAATGCCCTTATCCCCTTTTTCTCCAGCTCATATTCCGCTCCTCTTCCGATCTGATAGCATAGGACATAATTACAATCAGATAGCAAATTCACCGCATTCTCCAGGGTACCTTGGTCATGCTCCCCGAAGCTGCAGGGAGGAGCTGTCTTTCTTATCTCAAGGAGGCTATAATCCCCCTCAGCTTTCACATCAAAGATAAAGAACTGCTCCGAATGTCCAAAGTGCTGGTTTACCACCTTACCGTCAGAGGAAGCAACTGCCACACGAAACACCATAAGAATCCCCCATTCTGCCTACTTTTAAATCTTATAATCCAATATCCCGTCCATTAATCCAAAATCAAATAATATTTCCTCCAGTCTATCCTGTGACATGGGAGTCGGAATTACAAAGTCCGTATTCTCCTCAATGCTTTTTGCCAGCTTTCTGTATTCCTCTGCCTGGCTTGATCGGGGATCATATTCGATTACCGTTTTCCTATGGATTTCCGCACGCTGTACCACATTATCCCGTGGAACAAAATGTATCAGCTTTGTGCCAAGCTCCTTGGCAAAGGCCCGAAGCAGTTCAATCTCCCGGTCTACATTACGGCTGTTGCAGATAATGCCTCCTAATCTTACACCGCCTTTTTGCGCGTATTTCTGAATTCCCTTTGAAATATTGTTTGCCGCATAAAGGGCCATCATCTCACCGCTTGCAACAATATAGATTTCCTTTGCCTTCCCCTCACGGATCGGCATTGCAAAACCTCCGCAGACAACATCTCCCAAAACATCATAAAATACATAGTCCAAGTCCTCCGTATATGCGCCGAGCTTTTCCAAAAGTCCGATAGAGGTTATAATTCCTCGTCCGGCACACCCGACACCCGGTTCCGGTCCGCCGGATTCCACACATCTTGTGCCCCCGTAGCCTTCCTTCATAATAGCATCCAGCTCTATGTCTTCCCCAAAGGAGCGCAGCGTATCGAGAACTGTTTTTTGTGCCAGGCCCCCTAATAATAACCTTGTTGAATCCGCCTTCGGATCACACCCGACAACCAACACCTTTTTCCCTGCTTCTACAAGCCCCGAGGTAAGATTTTGCGTTGTTGTCGATTTACCGATTCCTCCTTTCCCATAAATCGCTACTTGTCTGATACGTTTTTCTGCCATGATAATCCTCCTATATTTATGTGAATTTTATAATTGATATAAAAGTTACTGTCTTCCCCCTTGCACGCCCTAACCGTGGGAAAAGGTTTCCCGCAGGTTTATTCCAGCCGGATAAAGCTGATCTGCTATCTCCACTTTACCGGGTATTCCGGCAGCATCTGCACGGCATCTCTGGCAATGCCGGAATACATCGATGAATTCCTCGGCTTCCCTTCTGGTACCGTCAATATCGCCGCAGGTCGGTATCTCACAATCTTTCAAATTGTGCTGGGGGATCAGCGGAATTACATTAAATATGGTGGCCTTGCATTTACTTACGGCTTCTGCCACTGCCCTTATATGCTCCCTGTTGATTTCCTTAATCAGAACGCTGTTAACCTTCACGGTAATCCCTGCGTCAGCAGCCTGCTTAATTCCCTCCAGTTGATTTTCAATTAGTATTGCGGCTGCCTCCTCCCCCTCATATCTTTTGCCATGATACCGGATACCAGAGATGATTTTTGCCTGGATTTTCGGATCGACTGCATTTACGGTTACCGTAAGGGTATCCACACCGGCCTTTATAACCTCACTTGCTCTTTCCTTAAGCAAAAGTCCATTTGTACTCATACATTTTAGCAGCTGAGGGTACTTCTCCTGTATGAGTGCAAAGGTTTCAAATGCCCTATCGGACACCAGGGAATCTCCGGGACCTGCAATCCCTGCAACTGCAATTTCGGGACAAAGCTTCAAGGCCCTTGTCAGTGTTTGTATCGCTTCCCCCGGAGTAAGTACCGCACTGGCAACTCCTGGCCTGACTTCATAATCATTCAATCTTCTGTCACAAAAATTACATTCTATATTACAGCCCGGACATACAGGAAGATGAATTCTGCCCTTATTCTGTTTTGCGCCAAAGCAGGGATGCAGTTCTTTGACCCTGTTTATCTGTGTATAGCTAATCTCCATCTCTTTCCCTTCATTCTTTTCCTGAATTTGTAATATATACTATATATATATGTTTAATATATAATTTTGTATAACATGATAACACATATTTTATCGATGTGTTATTATCAAAAACTTGTATCTGGTTATCAGTTTAACCTATACCAAACCCGCGCAGAATAAAAGACAGGTCACTGGTTTGCCGAGTCAAATTCGTACATAAATGTTCGTTTTTGACATAACAAATCAATAACCTGTCTCTTATTCTTTTCATAACGGGCCGTATACCCGTCTTATTCAATTATGAAGCAGCAAAAACAATTGCCGGCGAAAATGCCGATGCTTCTACTACTTATTCAAAACGATACCACATTGCCGGAAGGAGGGCAATCTGATCACTGGACACTCCATAGCCATAATCCATAACCTCTCCGCTCCCGGATAACAATGCTGCATTCTGCTCTAAATACCCCGGACTCCTAAGCCAGGTATCGGTTTTGGTCACCGGCAGCAGGCTGCTGTATTTTCTCGCCTCCTCCGTACTTAGCAGAAAGATATAATCCTGGGTGTCATTCCCTCCGTCTGTACCATAAGCAGAATTATCATTGTTTATGACCGTGGAAAGACTGATATTCGCCCGCTCCGCCTGGGTAAAGACTTCGGTGAAATACTGGGAATTCAGATATTCCCGCAGCGCAGAGTTCTCCCAGGTAACAGCCTTAAGCTCACTGTGATATGCAGCCTCAGCCTGTGCCTTCTTACTAAGCAGCAGGGCCCTTCCCTCACTGATATCAAGAACAATCCATTTCATATTCCCGATCAGAACGGTATCCCCAAGCTTGCTGTCTCTAAGCACCAGCTTTTCCAGAGCCGCCCCTTTATCTGCACTGTTCTTGTAGGTGCCAAGCTTTGCAAATACCTTCAGTGCCGCTTCATAGCTGCCTTCCTCCTCAAGCTTTCCCCCGTACTGATAACGACTTTCGGTATACTTTGACTCACTGTCCTTATAGCTTCCCAGCTTTTCAAATAAATCAGCAGCAAAATGATACGACCCCGTCTTCATAGACAGATTAGCTGTAAAATACTTTGTATAGGGTGCGGTCAAACAAAAAACCAGTAAAAGGACTCCAAGAATCAGCAGACCCCAGCTTAAGAAAATTCTCTGAACACCCTTCTTTTCGATACTGCCGCTTAAATCATCACATTTTAATGCCAGCTCATCGGCATCCAGATAGCCCTTGATCTTCCTGAATTCCTCTGCCGCCTGCTTATAATCTGCGGAGGACCTTGCTTTATTCATATGAAACTGAGCTCTTTCATAGCTGCTCTTCTTTATTTCTTCTCTTACCTTTTTCGCCTTTCTTCCGCATTTTCTCATCAAGAGCTCGGAATCCTTGTAGCCGGACAGATCAGCAAACTGTGCCGCTACATTTTTGTACATCCTCACCTTGTCTTGGCAGGCTGTCATGCACCGGATGCTTTGCATAAAGCTGACTGCCCTCTGGTATTTCAGCTCCTTATCAGCATCAAAGGCTTCTTCCGTAATAAGCTCCGGTTCCGTTTTCTCCGGCAACTTTGTATCTGGCTGCTTCATTGCTTCTGCGAAGGAAGCCTCATTCATATCCTGCATGTGATATCCTCTTTCTTATGTTCTGCTGTAATTCCATAAGGCTGGTACTGCCTTGCGTAAATATCACTTAATTCAACACCCTCTATTTTACGCAAGGCAGTACTGGTACAGAAGTTTCATAATATATTGCAGTTATAAGCCGTGTTCACTGATATTCTGGATTGTATTTATAATATGCTCATGGGCCAGAGACTCCGCCAAATCACCATCACGCTTCTTTATCGCATCCAGTATTGCGGCGTGCTCCTGGTTCGATTTGGCCACTCTATTTGGCATGGATAAGGTAATTTTACGAATTCTTTCTACATAATGGTGAAAATCAGAAAGAACATGGTACAGTATTTTACTGCCGGAGGCTTCATAAATCAATTCATGGAATTTATTGTCCAGTTCCACAATTTGGTCCGCATGGTTTCTCGCCGCATGAAATTCCGACAGATACAGTATCTCATCCAAAGCTTCAATCTGTGCCTCTTTAATATGCTCGCATGCCCACCTCGAACACAATCCCTCCAGGTAGGAGCGAATCATATAGATATCATGAATATCCTTCGAGGTAATACCGGTAACATAAGCGCCCTTGTTCGGTATCATGGTAACCAGTCCCTCCAGCTCAAGCTGTCTTAGGGCCTCTCGAACCGGGGTACGGCTTACGCCAAGCTCTATACCGATGGTATTCTCCTTCAGCTCCTCGTTCTCATGGTAAACACCTGCCAGAATATCCTCTCTCAGCTTATTAAAAACCCGTCCTCTTAAAGAATAATTATCATTGACATCCTTGTGAATATTCAAATCTTCCAAGGAATTCCCTCCTTATCTTAGAGCGTGTTTGAAAAAGCATTGCGCCTCGCTGATTACTATAGTCCTTCAATTGTCTTCATTAAATAATCGGCAAACTGGGCTCCGGTTGCTCCGGTATCCCTGCCGGTAGTAACTACCCTACGCTGCGTTACAGTACAAATATCCAATGCATGGTAAAGCTTGTCTGCCTCTTTTGTATAGCCGATATGTGCCAATAGCATTGCACCTGCACGGATCATACTGCAGGGGTCTGCATAGATATCTCTTCCTTCCTGCACCATACGGGGCGCAGAGCCGTGGATTGCTTCAAACATGGCATATTTCTTACCAATATTGGCACTTCCGGCTGTACCTACACCGCCCTGGAATTCTGCGGCCTCGTCCGTAATAATATCGCCGTAGAGATTGGGCAGTACCACCACCTGGAAGTCCTTTCTTCTCTTTTCGTCTACCAGCTTGGCAGTCATAATATCGATATACCAGTCATCGGAGGTGATATCCGGGTATTCCTTTGCGATTTCCCGGAAGATATCCAGGAACTTGCCATCCGTGGTTTTAATAATATTTGCCTTGGTTACGGCAGTTACTCTCTTTTTGCCGTTTGCCTTGGCAAATTCAAAGGCTGCCCTGATAATTCTTTCGGTGCCCTGTGTCGTTGCAATGGTAAAATCAACACCCAGGTCTTCCGTTACATGTACGCCCTTGCTGCCGACTGCATAAGCCCCTTCAGTATTCTCACGATAGAAGGTCCAGTCAATGCCCTGCTCCGGAATACGTACCGGTCTTACATTGGCAAACAGATCCAGTTCCTTTCGCATCGCTACATTGGCACTCTCCACATTCGGCCAGGGATCACCCTTTCTTGGAGTTGTTGTGGGTCCCTTTAATATTACGTGGCATTTCTTTATTTCATCCAAAACTGCCGGAGGAATTGCGGCATTCTCTGCCGCCCTGCGTTCGATTGTCAAACCTTCAATTACCTGAAATACGATCTTGCCGGAGGCAACATCCTCCTTAAGAAGATATTCCAGTACTCTCTGTGCCTGTGAGGTGATCGCCGGACCGATTCCGTCACCGCCGCAAACACCAATTATAATTTGATCCAGGGCCTGATAGTTAACAAAATCCCCCTGGGCCTTCATATCCTCTACTCTTTTTAACTGACTCTCCAATAGCTGTCCGAATTTTTCCTTTGCTGCTTCAATTTTCTCTGCAGTTGTCATAATAAGTACCGCGCCTTTCAATAATTATTTGCCACCATCCTAAATTTCCCAATATATAAAGAAATTTTCCAGGATATAAACGGCTAATAACAAGATAAACCAGCTTTGCCAATTTATCTTGTTATTCGATTGTAAGATGTTTTTATTTACTTGTCAATTTATATATGAATTTTTAAGGAAACCGGCTACTCACTTATCATATGGTTTCCCAGCTCTTCCTCTGCCATACGGATGCTTTGAATTAATTCCTCATCTGTAATTACAGTCACACGGCCGGTTTCATATTCCTTATCCACCCATTCCTTCACCTTCATAACAACCGGATGGGCTTTGTCAATTGCCTTTTCCCCCTTCAGCTTAAAGAAGGTATTGATCCAGTGGGCGATGCCAGCGATGCCCGATGTATTGGAAACAGCTACAAGAACAGGTCTGTTCAGGAACTTCTCCGTATCAAATATGTTATAGATTTCTTCATTCTTAAGTAATCCGTCCGCATGAATTCCGGCACGGGTCACATTGAAGTTCTTTCCGACGAAGGGAGTTCTTGACGGAACCCGGTAGCCGATCTCGCGCTCATAATATTCGGCAAGCTCTGTAATCACCGTAGTATCCATACCGTCCAAGGTACCCTTTAACTGGGCATACTCAAATACCATTGCTTCCAACGGAGTATTTCCGGTTCTTTCGCCTATGCCGAACAGGGAACAGTTAACGGCACCGGCACCGTACAGCCATGCTGTGGTTGAATTTGTAACTGCCTTGTAGAAATCGTTATGTCCATGCCACTCCAGCCATTTGGAAGGAACCCCGGCATGCATCTGGATACCATAAATGATACCCTGTACCGATCTCGGAATAACAGCTCCCGCAAAATT
Source organism: Bacillota bacterium (assembly GCA_023407175.1). The sequence continues at coordinate 36,368 of JAEYMU010000024.1, read as the reverse complement.
CACACCATAGCCCATCGTATCACAGGCTCTTATCTTAACAGGAATATTATATTCCTTGCTCAGCTTCATTAATTCATTACAGAAGGGAATGACAAAGCCATGAATATCCGAACGTGTGATGTCCTCCAGATGGCATCTGGCAGCGATTCCGGTTTCAAGGCACTCTCTGACCACACTTAGGTAATGGTTCATCGCTTCCTTTCTCGTCATCTTCATCTTATAGAAGATATGATAATCGGAGCAGCTTACTAAAATACCGGTTTCCTTCATTCCGATTTCCTTCACAAGCTCGAAATCCTTCTTGCTGGCTCTGATCCAGGAGGTTACCTCCGGGAACTGATAGCCTCTTTCCATACATTTATAAACCGCATCCCGATCCTTCTTGCTGTACAGGAAGAATTCACTCTGCCGGATAATCCCCTTGGGTCCGCCCAGACGATGAAAATAATCAAACATTGTTACAATCTGCTGCGTTGTATAGGGAGCTCTGGACTGCTGTCCGTCGCGAAAGGTCGTATCAGTAATAAAAATCTCGTCCGGAAGATTATGGGGTACAATACGGTCATTAAATGCAATCTTTGGGATTTCATTGTAAGGAAACAGATTACGAAATGTATTCGGCTCCTCAACATCCACCAGAGGATAAATCGGCTCCTCAAGCTGAAGCAGATTATTGTGTGGATTAATATATACTTTACGTTGATTCATAGATACCGCTCTCCAATCTATTATGAAGTTTAAACCTGTCTTATTGTATACAATTATACTTGTATTGTCAATAATTAATTACTTAATTTTTCTGCTGTGCAATAACAGGCACAAAGCAGTACCAAAACCAACCGAAACTATAATTGAAGAACCGAAATCAAAGCTTTGCCCGCCCAGATTGGAAGCAGCCGGCAACCCGCCATTTTGAATAACAAATATAATAAACAGACCGATAAAACCAGCTTTGCACAGAAATCCTACTCTGAGAGCCTTGCGAAACATACTACCACCTCCATAATTCCATAATTTAACATAATTATAGCAATTATTGGAAAATGGTCAATATTGTTTCCCTATACTTTATTAATTGCCTTACTACAATTTATCGCAGAAAGCAACATCTTTTTCTTTATTACTTATACCAGACCTGTTGTAGTCTCCACATCACGAAGGGCATAAATTGTCCTTTGCAGGAGGTCCTCCAACTCCCAACCAAGCATCCCGGCCCCGCGTTCAATGACTTCTCTGGAGCAGCCAGCCGCAAACTTGGGGGTCTTGTACTTCTTCTTCACAGAGCTTAATTCCATATCAAGGGTGCTCTTTGACGGACGCATGATTGCAGCCGCTCCGATCAGACCAGTCAATTCATCCACCGCATACAGTACCTTTTCCATCTCATGCTCCGGCTTTATATCTACGGTTAACCCATAGCCATGACTTGCGGTGGCATGGTTAATCCTGTCGTCAATGCCTCTTTCCTTCAGGATTTCCTGGCTCTTTTTGCAGTGCTCCTCCGGATATACCTCGAAATCCAGGTCATGCAGCAGACCGACGATTCCCCAGAACTCTTCCTCGTCTCCATACCCAAGCTCCCTGGCGAAATATTTCATAACACCTTCGACCACTCTCGCATGCTTCAGATGAAACTCATCCTTGTTAAACTCTGTTAACAGCTCCCATGCTTCTTCTCTTGTCGGTATCTTACCCATTTCCAATCATCCTTTCTCAATGTAATTTATTATAGGTAATTGCAAAACTCTAAAGAATTAATAATTTTTAGAACAACATATACAATTTCGGAGCGGAAGTTAAGCAATTACCTATCTTACTCCGGTCAAATCCTTAATTACCTCACCGGCCAGAATTAATCCCGCTACCGAGGGAACAAAGGCATTGCTTCCGGGTATCTGACGTCTTACCGTACATTTTCTCTCTGCTCCCGGCGGGCAAATACAATGGCTTCTACAGCTGATAGCCATATCCTCCAGAGGCTTTCTCGCAGGCTCCTGGGAATAGAGCACCTTTAATTTTTTAACCCCTCTCGCCTTCAGCTCTCTTCTCATCACCTTGGCCAGAGGACAGATTGAGGTTTTATAAATATCCGTAATCTCGAACCGGGTGGGGTCCAGCTTATTCCCGGCACCCATACAGCTTATAATCGGGACATTTTTTTCTTGGGCGCGCAGTATCATCTCAATTTTGGCAGAAACCGTATCAATGGCATCCACAATATAATCATACTCTGCAAAATCAAAAAGGCCTGCATTTTCTGTGGAGTAAAAGCATTGATGTGTTGTGACCACAGCCTCCGGATTGATCTCCAGCACCCGTTCCTTCATTACCTCCACCTTATATTTGCCAACTGTCTTCCTGGTGGCAATAATTTGACGATTTATATTCGTGAGGCAAACCTTATCATCATCAATCAGATCAAGGCTGCCCACTCCGCTTCTTGCCAGTGCCTCCACGGTATAGCCGCCCACTCCGCCGATTCCGAATACGGCAACCCTTGCTTTTTTTAAGGCTTCCATTCCATCCTCCCCAAACATCAGCTGGGTTCTGGAAAATTGATTCAGCATATATTTACCCCTTTCTGATCATAGTCATCCAGGAAATGATAAGACTTCTCCCTGTCATGATAACCAATGATCGTACTTAAATTCACATCATGGACACTTCGGAAAATATTCATGTCAATGCTGGGATTTGTCTGGCGGAATTTCTTAATCAGCACCTTCATTTCCTGACGCTTGGAGCCTCCTCCGCCATTATCGCACAGGGTACAATTCTCTGTCAGACGGCAGGCACATTGAATAAACTGCAGCCCATGATACTGCTTCCAGGCCAGAATGTCCGCTTCCTTCACCAGATACATGGGGCGTATCAGCTGCATTCCAGGATGGTTTGTGCTGTGAAGCTTCGGCATCATGGTCTGAATCTGGCCGCCGTAAAGCATTCCCATCAGTATTGTTTCAATTACATCGTCAAAATGGTGTCCCAGGGCAATTTTATTGCAGCCCATAGCCTGTGCCTTCTTATATAAATAGCCTCTTCTCATCCTTGCACATAAATAGCAGGGGGATCCCTCCACTCCTGCCACGATATCATAAATCTGTGTATCGAAAATTGTGATCGGTATATTCAGAAGCTTGGCATTATTAATAATCGTCTGTCTGTTAATCTCGTTATAGCCGGGGTCCATCACCACAAATTCCGTCTCAAAGGGAACCTTGCCATGCCGCTGCACCTCCTGCATCAGCTTGGCTAAAAGCATGGAATCCTTTCCGCCCGAGATACAGACGGCTATCCGGTCTCCCTCTTGAATTAACTGATAATCATTCACCCCATTGATAAACTTCTTCCACAGGGGCTTACGGAATTTCTTTATAATACTTCTTTCTATTTCCTCATAGCATTCCATGTAAATCTCCATTCTGTCGCACATCTTAATTCATAATCCTATATTTTACCGGGCCAGCCGTTCATAACAGCGTACAAATGCTTCCTTGAATAAACCAAGCTCCTCCTTCGTCGTCAGATGGCTTAAGCTGATCCGAAAGGAGCACAGGGCGTTCTTCTTATCCCCCGTCACGGCATAAACAGGTCTGGAGGGTGTTCCTGGAACGGAGCAGGCCGATTTTACCGAGATACAGATGCCTTCCTGTTCCAATGCCTCCTGGAATATTCCTCCCTTTACCCCTTGCACACTTAAATTCAGGATATGGGGAACGCAGCAGGAGGTGCTGTTAATTCTGACCTTGGAAAAGCCGGTCAGGAAGCTGCGAAGCTCTCTGCTTATTGCAGCAGTATATTCATATCTCTCCTGTAAAGGCTCAAGGGCAAGCTCCAAGGCTTTATCAATGGATGCCGCCAGTGCCAGCGTCGGCGTACCGCTTCGATACAAAGTCGTGCTGGTGCCGCCGTGGAGCAGAGGTTCCAGTACCACACGCTCCTTTTTAATCAAAATTCCGCAGCCGTTCAAGCCGTAAAACTTATGGGGCGTGAAGGTCATACAATCCACATAACCGGCCGATACCGGAATTTTACCGACTGCCTGAGTAGCATCCGTATGGAAATAGCAGTCCGGATAGTCCTTCAGCAGCTTACCGATTTCATCCACCGGCTGGATTACACCCAGCTCACTGTCAACGCTGCAGATGGTGACTAAAACCGTATCCCTGCGCAGCAGCTCCTTCAGATGCTCCAAATCCACCTGCCCTTCCTTCGTAATATCCACCAGGTCTATCTCATAGCCTATGGATTGCAGATAGGTTAAGGCTCCGCTGACGGAAGGATGCTCCAGACAGGTTGATATAATATGCTTGCCGTTATGCCTGTATGCATTAACCAATCCCTTAATTGCCAAGTTATTTGCCTCACTGGCACCTGAGGTATAGATGATCTCCGAGGACTTTACTCCAATCATTTCTGCAATATGGGCAGTAATACGATCTAATTCTTCCTTTGCTTCCCTGCCAAGGGCATGCAGGGAATTCGGATTGGCCATATATCGGGAATTTATTTCTACAAAATGGCTCATTACCTCGTTATCTGTCGGGGTATTCGCCGCATAGTCCAGATAAATCATCCCTTCGCCTCCTCCAATAAATCTTTTATTATGATAATTCCTATTTCCTACTATGTCAATCAAATATCTGAATCTATGTCAGACAGGCGTCTCTTTTCTATATTGTATATGATAATAGCTGCCTTCATCAGACTTTATCCTTGCCTGATGAGGCAGCTTCCATATTATCTACTTTTTTTATTTCGATTTTGCAACTATTACTCTACTTCTTCGAAATTATCCTTGCTTACGCCGCAAGTCGGACAAACCCAATCCTCCGGAATATCTTCAAATTTTGTTCCCGGTGCGATTCCGCCATCCGGATCGCCGGCTTCCTCATCATAAATATAACCGCATACTGAACACTGATACTTCTTCATATAACAACCTCCGTTTTCAAAATTTATCTTGTCGTTACAAAAACCAATATACCATATTTTATAAATTATCTCAATATAAAAAATAAGCAGATTGAATACCGGACGGGTTGTGCTATAATAAGAGCATAGGCTGGATAGATTAGGTAACTCACAATATCCGGCTGACACTCTATATCACAAGGAAAGGATGGTACAAATGTTAAATACCGAAGTAGCAAAATTATTAAATGAACAAATTACAAAGGAATTCTATTCTGCCTATCTGTATTTCGATATGGCAAACTATTATGCGGACCAAAGCCTGAACGGCTTTGAAAATTGGTTCTATATTCAGATGCAGGAGGAAAGAGACCATGCATTATTATTCCGTCAATATTTATTAAATAATGCTGAAGTCGTTAAATTGGCGGAGATTGCTGCTCCCAATAAGAGCTATGCTTCCTTCCGGGACCCGCTTGCTCTTGCCCTGGAGCATGAGCAATTCGTAACCGCCTCCATCAACAATATTTATGATGCAGCTGCAAAGATCAAGGACTTCCGGACAATGCAGTTCCTGGACTGGTTTATTAAGGAACAGGGCGAGGAAGAGAAGAATGCCGATGATAATATCAAGAAATATGATTTATTTGCAGGCGATCCGAAGGGCTTATATATGCTGGACAATGAAATGAAAGCCCGTGTTTATACAGCTCCTTCCCTGGTACTTTAATCTGACACAGGCAGACGAAGAGACAGGCTGGCACAAGCCTGTCTCTTTTTTTGTTATGCTTCAAAAAACTTTAACAGATATAAAATACCGTTTATTTTGTCTCCAGGATATACTGGTTTAAAATGCTTTCCAGCATCTCCTGTCTTCCCGATTCATTGGGGGTCGTACCATTTTGTAAAGCATAAGCCTCCAGCTCCTTGAAGCCTACCTTGCCCTCTACGATATCCTTACCGATACCGGTCTGATAGCTGGCATAGCGTTTTGCCTTAAAGTTCTCGAATACTCCGTCCTCCAGAAGCTTGGCAGCAACCTTTAAGCCCTTTGCAAAGGCGTCCATACCTGCAATATATGCATAGAACAAATCATCATCCTGGAAGGAGCCACGGCGTACCTTGGAGTCAAAATTAAGTCCGCCCTTGGTAAGGCCGCCATTCAGAAGAACTTCATACATAGCCAACGTTGTATCATATACATTGGTCGGGAATTGATCCGTATCCCAGCCTAACATAGGATCACCGGTGTTGGCATCCACACTTCCCAATACCCCGTTAATTCTGCTCATATTTAGCTCATGCTGGAAGGTATGCTGGGCCAGTGTTGCATGATTTGCTTCAATATTCATCTTGAAGTAATCCAACAGGTCATATTTTCTTAAGAAGGAAAGTACGGTAGCGGCATCAAAATCATACTGGTGCTTTGTAGGTTCCTTCGGCTTGGGCTCGACTAAAAACTGTCCGGTAAAGCCGATTTCCTTGGCATAATCCACCGCCATCCTAAGAAGTCTTGCAAGATTATCAAGCTCTAAGCCCGTGTCCGTATTGAGTAAGGTCTCGTAGCCCTCGCGGCCGCCCCAGAATACATAATTGACACCGCCCAATTCCTTTGTTATTTCCATAGCCTTCTTAATCTGAGCCGCCGCATAGGCAAATACGGTTGCATTGCAGGAGGTGGAGGCACCATGAACAAACCTGTCATCGCCAAAGGCATTGGTGGTTCCCCATAAGCACTTAATTCCTGTGCGTGCCATCTCCTCCTTGATTACTGCTACAATTTCATCCAGTCTCTTATTCGTTTCTTCCAGAGTATCAGCTCGCGGAGCAATATCCTGGTCGTGGAAGCAAAAGAAGGGAATCTGCATCTTCTCCATAAATTCGAAAGCAGCACGTACCCTCTCCTTCGCCTTCTTCATGGCATCTGCTGTATTATCCCAGTCGCGGTGCATGGTTGCTCCACCAAAGGGATCGTTTCCCATATAGGTGAGTGTATGCCAATATGACATGGCAAAACGGCACTGCTCCTTCATGGTCTTTCCGAAAACTGTCTCGTCGGGATTATAATACTTGAAGGCAAGTGCATTTTTACTCTGGGGGCCTTCATACTCAATTTTTCCAATGTTAAAATAAGACATTTGTATCTTCCTCCTTATAGTTATAACTTATATTCTTTTCTTTTTTATCCGGGTTATGACATTGTACTTCAAAATTATTATAAAATACTTTGCCAATATATTCAAGACTAATTTGTAAATTTAATAAACTAATTCACATATAATATTACAAATTCAATATTATTTTATTATTGACAATACTGTGTGACATACAGTATAATAAATTCAAAAGATATCAAAATTCATTTTAAAGTAATCCGGTACAAATTTATAATGTGTATTGACTATTAAGCCCGAAGCATACGCAGGAATGGAGGAAATCGTGTCCGAAAAAGATGATATACTATCCGGCCTTTTACTGGAATTAAGGCGCGGCACTATCGTACTCAGTGTCCTTTGTCAATTATCAACCTCAAAATACGGTTATTCCCTGGTACAACAGCTTAGTGATGATCATGTTCCCATCGAGGCAAACACCCTCTATCCCCTGCTTAGAAGACTGGAGAAGCAGGGCCTGTTAAAAAGTGAATGGGAAACCTCCGGTACAAAGCCAAGAAAATATTATGTTACAACCGAGCTGGGCAGGGAAGTGTATACAAAGCTCAAGGAAGAATGGCTGCATATGGTAGATAGCATGAAGGAATTAATGGATAAGGAGGAATAACATCATGGAGAAACAACTTGAATATATCGAGGATATCACAGACCGTTATATTTGCCAGGTAATGAAGCATCTCACCGTAAAAAACAAAAATGATATTGAGACGGAGCTTAGAACCCTGATCTCGGATATGCTGGAGGATAGAACCGGCGGCAATCCGCCACAGAGGGAGGACATCGATTCTGTTCTGCGGGAGCTTGGAAATCCTTATGAATTATCGGAGAAGTACAGCGAGCACACCCATTATCTCATAGGCCCGGCAATCTACCCCACTTACCTTATGGTTTTAAAAATTGTTTTATACGCCTCCTTACTGGGCTTGGGTATTGCCTCTGCCCTGGATATTCTTACGGATGTCCAAAGCATAGGGTATCAAAGCATCGGCAGCTGGGTCGCTGATATTATTAACGGACTGCTCGCTTCCTTCGCATGGGTTACCTTAATTTTCATCATCCTTGAACGCAAGGGAGTGGGGTTGAATAAGAATACTTCGGAATGGTCGCCCGCTTCTCTTCCGCCCACACCGGTCCGGGAGCTTTCCATCCCCCTTCGCAGGCCTATAGCAAATATTGCCTTTCAGGTATTTGCAGCAGTAATCTTTCTGTTTGCTCCCCAGATTCTCGGTGCCTATTTTCTTGACGGGAATACTAAGGTAATACCGATCTTTGATCAAACTGTATTCAAAGCGGCACTTCCCTTATTCCTGATTATGATTACCTTGGCAATTTTGAAAAGTATCTGGGAAATCCTTGAACAGAAAATAACAATGAAATACGCCATATTTACCACAGTCGTTGATATACTCCAGTTGCTTGTGCTGATCGTGATACTGGTCAAATTCCCCCTCTGGAATGCAGACCTGTTTACCGCACCGAATACCTTCTTTTATATGAAAGGGAATTTTACCTATGACGAGCTTTGGAGCAAATTAAATTCTGGTGTTATCATTGTGTTTACAATAATCTTCCTGATTGAATGCAGCTCTATTTTTTATAAGGCAGTCCGCTACGGCAAGCGTTAAAACCGCATAATGGAGGGTGTCTCAAAAGTCAGATAATCAACCTTTGAGGCACCCTCGTTTTTTTATTCCCTATGCCTGCTATTCCAAAAGCCTTCTTACATTCAGCAGTCCCCAGCCCTGCTTTTCCCAATGCTGTCCCAAATCAACCGCGCTGCCCCGAAGCCGCAGCTTGACATCCCTGTTGGTAAGCTCAGGGTGTGCGGAAAGCAGGAGTGCAATTGCGCCGGATACAACCGGCGTTGCCATTGAGGTTCCGCTTTTTATGGTATACATCATGGGAGAGTCGCTGGCTGACAGCCGGATTTCTCCATTCTTGGTTCTCGCCCCGTACCGGCTGATATTACAGGATATGATATTGGAGCCGGGTGCAACAATATCGGGCTTCTTGATGCAAAAGGGAGTCGGCCCCCTGCCGGAATAATCCTTCGTTCTGCCGCTGCCATAAACCTCTGCGGTAATATTGTCATCCGAGGAGCCTACCGTAATAACCTTTCTGCTGATACCCGGCGTCGAGATGGACATGGGGCCGGGCCCATTGTTTCCTGCCGCCACCACTACCACAATTCCATTGTCCCATACAGCATTTACACCCTGTACCAGCAGGGAATTCTCATCCAGATTATCCTTGGAGGAGGTCCCTACGGATATGTTGACAACCCTGATATTGTATTTTTTTTTATTATCGATAATCCATTGCAGTCCCGCAAGCACATCTGAGATATTGCCGTCGCCACGGTGATCCAGTACCTTAACCCCGATAAAATTACATTCGGGTGCAATCCCCATATATTTACCCTTGGAGGAATAACCGTTTCCTCCGATAATCCCGGCTACATGAGTTCCATGTCCGTTGTCATCATAGGCCTCTGTCTTCTGATTTATAAAATCCTTAAAGGCAATCACCCGGCTCCCGCCCTCGGTAAAATCCTTATGCAGTGCTATGCCGGTATCCACCACAGCCACTCCGACACCCCTGCCATAATACCGGTGTTCATGGGCATAATGGCATTCGATAATATCCCCGACCCGGTTCATCTGCGCTGTAATATGGGTATCCAATTCCATGGCAAGAAGCCCTTCCATCGATTTCACATATTCCAGCCCATCCCGGTCCAGTTCAATTACATATGCTCCTATCATCGGGAGCTTATATATGATATGTCCCAGACTTTCGATAAACTGCTGTCTGGCCTCGTATTCTTCGCAGTGTATAATGACCTGAAGCTTATCTCCTTTATTCATCGAAAGGACTCCACTGTCTTTTTTATTATCCTATTCCGACAGCTTTACCAATATACACACCCATATCCCGTAATTTTCATCAGGAATATTTATTGCCGTAGGGATCACATTTATTAATTTTTCTATATTCCGAAGGGGTACAGGATAGCCTTCTTTTAAAAACCTTACTGAAATAACTGATATCGTGAAAGCCTGTCCGTCCGCTGATTTCCTCCACCGAAAGCTCCGTATCCCGAAGCAGCATAATGGCCATCTTAAGGCGGAGCTCTACCAGATACCGGTTTACCGACAGCCCTGTAGCCTTCTTAAAATCACTTAATAGTGTTGTACGGTTTGTATGAAACTGCTCAGTGAGTCTTTCAATGGTAATTTTCTCGTTATAGCAGGATTGGAGATAATAAATGACATCAAAGGCGAAACGGGCATCTCTTTCATAAAAGGGAACCGGTAAATTTTCCTCTTCGGCCTCCTCCTGCCTTGTAAGGCAGAATAATATCTCCAGCAAATAAGACCTGCTTTTGCACGGCCAGGTGGGCGAATCCTGCTTCACTAACAGTTCCCCGATCATTTGCAGCCTATACTCGATTCCCGACGCCTCCATTGTATGCAGCGATAAAACCTTTGCAGATACCTTGGCCTCCTTCACGAACTGGTTCAGGTAATAGATATCCTGATGTTCCGTAGTTGTAAGCCTGCGGTTGGGATTATTAATTACCTTAATCGAAAGCTTTGAATTAATCACATTTGGCTTAAACCACAGGATGCTGACATCCTCCTCGCAGACTCTGCGAAACAGGATAGTATCCTCATCATTCATGCAGATAACACAGGCTCCGGTCAGGATAAATTCCTTCTCATTCAGAACAAAGTTACAGGGACCGGATTTTATATAAATAATTTTATAGTAACCCTCCGCTTCCCCTTGTCCAAGAGATGCCAGCCCCTTTGTAACCGACATATGCAATATGTATCCGCTATAATAGTTAACTCCCAGTGTATAAAGCATAATAAAAACACCTGCACCCTTATTTGTATTTCACAATATTATAAAGTATATCAGGTGCCTTGTAAATAATCTGTCGGCTAAAAGTTGGGACATCGCAAAATTCTCTAAATCACAGCAAATCCCACCCCCTATTTCCCTGATATCGTCTACAAAAAATTCTATATTTATTTTTAAAATTAGGAAATCAGCCAAGCTCAACTTCATATGATACATTGTAATTATTATTAGGAGGAACATACAATGAGTGATTTACAAGCAACACATTGCAATGACCAAGGAAGCGGTAACGATTGTTGTTGGATTATTATCCTCATACTTTTATTATGTTGTTGCTGCGGTGGTGGTAATGGCGGATTCTTCGGCGGAAGCGGTGGCGGCTTTGGGGGCGACGGCTGCGGTTGCATTTTCCTGATTATCATTCTCCTTTGCTGCTGCGGTGGTGGATCAGGTGGCTTCTTCTAAAATCTGTTCCTTATCACTATCCTGAACTACAAACGTAAAAGAAAGGCTGCGTTATTCGCAGCCTTTTCTTTTTAATATATTTATTATTTATAGGAAGCAACGCTGTCGATCAGCTGCAGCGATAAAATCAGCTATCTTTTTTTCTGCTTCTTAATTCTGTCATAACATTCCCTGTCTATTTCATATACTGTATTATCCTCAATGATCAAATCATCATCCCTTTTATTACTCTTATACTCTTTCATAACATCCTTTGACTGTGTTGCATCTCTTTTGCCCTCTAACGGAATTTCAGAAAATTTACCCAAGCGATAATAATGTTCACCCATCCTATGCCTCAAAATTTATATTATCATTTCAATATATGATAATTTTTTATAAATGTCTTCAAAATGATTGAAAGTAATTTTTATTTCTTATATACTATGGATAAGTTTGAAGGTAAACCTTCAAACTCTTTATTAAAGCAGTATCGCAAGCACGCTTGCGATATGCACGGGTATAAATTTAGGCGAACACTTCCGCAAAAAGCGGCAGGATATTAAGCCGCATCAAAAACGCGGAAAATACAAGGATGGAGTGATGCTATGTCAGGTTCCGTATACGGAAATATATTTACAGTAACTACCTGGGGAGAATCCCATGGAAATGGTATCGGAGCCGTAGTGGACGGCTGCCCTGCCGGTTTATCGCTGAAGGAAGAGTATATTCAGACCTATCTGGATCGCAGAAAGCCCGGTCAGACCAAATATTCCACCCCGCGCAAGGAAGCGGACAAGGTCCATATCCTATCCGGTATTTTCGAAGGCCGTACCACCGGCACTCCCATCTCTATGGCAGTTTATAATGAAAACCAGCATTCGGCAGACTATAGCCAGATTGCTGCTGCCTACCGTCCCGGTCATGCTGATTATACCTTTGACCAGAAATACGGCTTTCGTGATTATCGCGGCGGCGGACGCTCCTCAGGCCGGGAAACCATAGGGAGGGTTGCGGCAGGAGCAATTGCCTGCGCAATTTTATCCGAGCTTGGAATCCTTGTCCGGGCCTATACAAAGGCAATCGGACCTGTCACCATTGATCCGGCAAGAGCCGACCTTGACCAAACCTGCGCCAGTCCTCTCTATATGCCCGATCCCAAGGCCTCCGAACAGGCAGAGGACTATCTGCTTGCCCAGATGAAAGAGCATAATTCCGTTGGCGGAATTATTGAATGCATTGTAACCGGAATGCCTGCCGGTATCGGTGAACCTGTTTTTCATAAGCTGGATGCCTCCCTGGCAAGGGCGGTCATGTCCATCGGAGCCATAAAAGGAATTGAAATCGGCGATGGCTTTCAGGCAGCCTTACTCACCGGAGCCGAGAATAATGACGGCTTTGTCCATGACGAAAGCCAGAGGATATCCAAAATTACCAATCATGCAGGAGGAATCCTCGGGGGAATCAGTGACGGAGCGGATATCATCCTTCGAGCTGCTGTAAAACCGACACCCTCCATCTTCCGCCCTCAGAATACAGTAAATGCCGAACATGAAAATATTGAAATACAAATCAAAGGACGCCATGACCCGATTATCGTACCGCGGGCTGTGGTCGTTGTGGAATCCATGGTTGCCATAACCTTAGTAGACCAGCTTTTTACCGGAATGACCTCCCGCCTTGACCGGATTAAAGATTTTTATAAAAGGAAGTAGTAAAGAACGTCAGACAGAAACCCCAACACCTTCCAACCAATAAAATCATATAATAATTGTGATATTACCCGCCATAGCAGACAGCTATGCCAGCCCCTAATTCTATCTTGATATATACTGCCCGATTGTGCTGGCCTATGGCAGATTGGAAAATATGGATGAATGTGAATTAATCGCTCTTGTCACTGCTGCTGCCTGCGGTATCTCAAAAAGCTGCTCTACCGACGATATCACCCTAATGGCCTCTGTATTCAGCCAGCTTGGCGATACACTGGCAACGGTGCTGACTTACCGGGAACTGAAGGAAAATAAATCGGATCATGAATCAAACAATGGAAGCAATAACGAATTACTGGGGCCGCTCCTTTAAAATCCTGTGCAGACGATTGTATTTTATAATGCTAAGCTAATTGGAAAAATAATTGACAAGCAGGATTATCCAGCTATAATTGAATTGTTACCGCGGTTTAGTACAGCTAAACTTCAGGTTTATTATGAGTAAGATACCGAAAGGAACTGCGTTATGCATATCGGAGCCAAGATTAAAGAATTAAGAATACAAAAAAGTCTGACCCAGGAGGAGCTTGCAGACCGGGCAGAGCTGTCAAAGGGCTTTATCTCACAGCTGGAGCGCGATCTGACCTCTCCCTCCATCGCAACCCTTGTTGATATTTTGCAATGCCTCGGAACGAATCTGGAGGAGTTCTTCAGCGGTACCACCTCGGAGCAGGTAGTATTTAAAAAGACGGATTATTTTGAAAAATATGATGCCGAGCTTAAAAACCAGGTAAAATGGATTATACCGAATGCGCAAAAGAACATCATGGAGCCCATTCTTCTAACACTGGATGTGGGCGGCTCCACCTATCCCGATAACCCCCATGAGGGTGAGGAATTCGGCTATGTCTTAAATGGAAGTATCGTACTGCATATCGGTAACCGGACCTATAAGGTGAAAAAGGGAGAATCCTTTTATTTTACAGCAAACAAGCAGCACTATATCACTGCCTCCGATAAAACGGGCGCTACGCTGCTATGGATTTCCACCCCGCCCAGCTTCTGATGCTTTCGCAAGGCAAGCAGCACCTGCTTGGGATGAGCCTTCCTCCCGTTACGGCAGACTTATCGGCTCTTGACCTGATATACCTTGACCTTCATACAATCCTTGAATTTCTCTACCGAAAGTACTACACCCATATCACCCGCTTCCTTTTCCAGCCATTTTGGAATATGCTCGCATATAATTTCCAGACTGTTAAATTTACGTCCCTTAATAAAAGGGATCAAAAGCTGCTTGGAGTTATAGGAGGTGTTCCCATGCATAACATCGCGCAAATCGGTATGAAAGCTTCCCGGCTGCATCTCATAGATTGCATTATGCTCCAGCGGGATTTCCTGCCCGGTTCTACGATGCTCCACACATTCCCTGATATCCTCCAGAAAGCTTTCGGGAATACCGGTGATCTCCAATAAGGATACCTGATATTCTTCAAAGGCAATATAATGAACTCCCCTGATTCTGTTCACCACAAAAAGCTTACAATTCTCCATCCATGCGATAATCGTTTTAATCTCCCTGCGAAGCCCTGGGCCGTCCGATATTTTCGTGACATCATATTCCAGCTGCTTCTTTACGATCCAACGCTCCTCTGTTCTTATATAAATACGTATCATTCCATTGTTCTCAAAGCCGGTGGTTTTCCCCTCAGAGTCAACCAGTACTGCGATTTCCATATTCCACCTCATTTCCGTATCTGTTAATATGGCCTGCCGCCTATACGGCCTCAAATTACATACAGGCCGCACCGCAGCCGGAACAGTCACTGCCCGGACTGCACTTTTTGTCCCGAAAGCTCCCGTCATGCAGGAAAAGAAATTTGGAAGCAGAAATCAAAAAGGACTTCTTTTCGCTTCCATTATCAATAATGACCTTATCCTCCTGAAATTCTACGATGATGGGAAGCTTGACCATCTCTCCTGAAATCATATCCAGTCTTAGCTGCTGATATATGATGGTACGTTCCCCCGTATTCCTGTCATTTACCACAATATCACTGTTGGTTGAAACACTGCGAAGCCTTCCGTCCCAATAGAAATTTACGGAATTGTAGTCCGCATCCATCCCCAGAGCATTCTGATCAAAAGCAATAATCTCTCCGATGGGAGTTTTAAGGGCGATCGGCCTTGCCGGCTCAAAGGATTCCAGCGTACCATCCTCATACATCCTCAGGCCGACGCGCACCGGATACACTCCCAGCGGAGTTTGAATTTCCACATTACTTTTCGGCCATAGAATTATGCTTTTCAGCTTTTGACTCTGATAAAAACGTACGCCGATGATTTTTGTATGGAAGCTGGCAAAGGCAAGGGAAAACTCCTGTTCCATCTGCAGCTTTTCTTCATCCTCCTCGGACCAGCCAAAGCCAAGCTGCCCATTGCACGGAAATAGGCTGTCGATGCTTCCGTCCTCATAAAATGTAACCAACTCCGCCGGCGTGCTTCCGATGGGGGTTATGATCTCGGTCTGTTCCTCCAGCGCTATACTCTTGATATTGCCGCTTTCATAAAAGGAAAGTGCCTTATTATCCTTCTTCCGTTCATCTGCTCCTTTGTATCTTGGAGTATAGGTGTTCTGCCGTACCCGTATTTCATTATATTCCTCCAGTTTACATTCCTTTAGCTCACCTGTGGAATAAACCGTATCGCTTGTAATACCCTTAAGATTATATTGTTCTACAGCCTTCATGGCATCAAGCTCCTTTCTAAACCTTGCATCTGCTAAAACAGGGATGCTTCCTCCGCCGTATTTTCCTTTGCCGTGATTGCCTCCGGCGTAATCTTATAAACCGCAACAGCCCTATTGTCATGGGAGGAACGGTAATGCTCCGCTGTAGAGGCGGAAATCGGATTCTTATAGAAGCCAGGCATGTATTTTTCCACAAGCAGCTGCAATGCCTTTGCCGCCTCCGTATAATCCGTAAGCTTTTTTGCATGGCCAAAGAGCATGACACTCATATAGGCCGTATCCGCATGACAGGGAACCGGGTCCATTACTGTTCCTGCCTCTTCAAATACCGTAAAGCTCACCGTCGGCTCCTCCTCAAGAAGCTGTGTCTTCTTTCCGCTGCCCATCCCATGGAAATATATCTTACCCTCATGCCAGATATAATTCAGGGGAACGCTGTAGGGATACTCTCCGGCATTCAGCCCAAGTACTCCTATTCTGGTTTGCCTTAAAAAATCATTTATTTTATTCTGATCCGTGCAGATCCTTTGCTTATAACGAATTTGCTCCATCCTTTCCTCCATTTCTGAGTATGCTTAAAGCCCTAGTACAAGTTTACGAGGTTACGCACATCTCTCTTCTTTGTCAAACATCACTGCAAGCCTCGTAAGAAATTGAAACATCCATTGATTATCCTGGTTGATATACTCCGGATGGGAAAGAATTTCTTTTCTCTGGATATAGGGAGCCGGCTGTATTTCCTCCGCACAGTGGTACAGCAAATCCTCTATAATTTTTTGAGTATTCTCCAGATGGAACTGGAAGCCATATACCCGTTCACGGTACATAAAGGCTTGATTTTTGCAGGCTTCATTCGATGCCAGCAGAACAGCCTCCTCCGGCAGGTCAACAAAGGTATCTCCATGCCATTCAAAAACAACCGGATTTTCAGGCAAAAAAGAAAATAACGGGTATTCCATCGCCTGCCTGCTTAACGTAACCGGGAACCATCCAATTTCCTTATAATCATTCTTTATCACCCTTCCGCCAATTACATCAGCAATTAATTGTGCGCCCAGGCACAGCCCAAGCACCACCTTTCCTCCGTCAATCGCTCTGCGGATAAACTCCTTCTCCTCACGCAGCCAGGGATATTCCTCCTCCTCATAGATATTCATGGGGCCTCCCATAACAATCAGCCAGTCGAACTGACTCTGATTCGGGAAGCTGGTTTCCTCATAAAGTTTGGTAGCTGTCACGGGAAATTGATGTTCCATTGCCCAATTCAATATAATTCCCGGATTTTCAAAGGGAACATGTTGCAAATAATGTATTCTCACAATAATCTACCATGCCTTTCTTCAAAGCCTGCAAACTTTGGGCCATAGGCACAAAGCTGCGGTCACCCGTCTCCGGTATACATCCGATGCACCGCTTCCTTAAGTCCATCCTCGATCAGGTTATAGGTTGTATAGATATCAATTCTTTTTTCCTTCAATGCATTGGAGGGACATACCCCAATCCTCATGCATACAATGCAGTTGCAATCCTCAATTGCTTTGATCAGCTTATAGATCCGCCCTGCCGCCTTTTCCTCTTTACTGCCCTGGCAGTATTGGTCAATGGGCCTGGTCTCCACGAAGCTTACTCTTCCGTCGAAGTAATCATAAATATAAAACTTTGTTGCATGACCGAAATGCTGGTCAATGAGCTTTCCGTTCTTTGAACATACGGCAAACCGGTAACGGGCCTGCTCTGTGACGGAATTATCTTTTTTCAGATAATCCATATAATCCTTATAGGTGAGCGGTATTCTGTTGTTTAGAGTTTCTATGGTATCGGGGCTGCAGGGCTTACAAAAATAGGACTGGTTAAGAATTGCTTCACATTTTCTCCTAAGGCCGCTGATTTCATCATTGCTGTAGGTCTCCGGCCCATTGTCCGTATCTTCAGTACGGGAGGGCTTTCTTAAGAGATTTGTCATTTTGCAGCCGCATTCCTTTGCCATCATAACAATATCTTCGATCTCATTTTCATTCACATCTTCAATTACTTCAATATTAATTCTGACCGAAACATCCCTGGAGGCAAGATAATGAAGCCCCGAAATCTGGTTTTGGATTAAAATATTGGCACCTTCAATTCCATAATAATGATTTCCCATGTAGGTAACACAGTCGTATATCTTTGCTCCCGTATCGGGATAGATGGTAGGCATGGTGACGGTTACATAATTCACGCCCAAGGAGATCAGATGGTTGGCATATACCGGAAGCATCAGCCCGTTGGTGGAGAGACAAAGAATTGTCGCGGGAGATGCCTGCCGTATCAGTCTTAGGGTTTCCCTGACTGCATCGAAATCAGCCAATGCTTCGCCGGGCCCGGCGATTGCTGCGACCGTAAGGTTTTTTATGCTTTTCTTGGCCTCCAGAAATCTTTCATATGCATCGTAGGGTGAAAGTACTGCATTTTCAGGAGTCTTCGCCGTAAAGCACAGGTTCCCCTGCCGGTCATATTTGCTGCTTACATTGTATTTTGATGCTACCGGTAAATGTATGATCGCATTGTGAAAATCATAATTATTAAAGCAGGGATGTCTGCAAACATTTTGTTGGTTTGAGTCATATGAATTCGTGCCGCTCAATACTTCACCACCTATCGTAAGGATAGTTACCAGACATTCAGAACAGGCTCTCTGTTGTGCTTATATTCCATGTCGGCAAACCAGGTGTTGGCAATTTGCTCTGCAAGCAGCATAGCTCCGCGGTAGCCGACAATCGGATGGCGGTACATGCCGGTCCGGTCATAAACCGGAAAGCCCACCCTGACCATGGGAATATTATAATCGATGGAAACAAATCTTCCCTTCGAATGCCCCATGATAAGATCAAGCTCCAGGCCCTCGTTCTTAATCCGGTTCTCCAGCTCCCACAAATCCGCATTCATGACAACTTCCATTTTATAGTCCAGCTTTTCTTCAAATTCCTTAATACGGGGGTCTGATTTATATTTTGTATTATCATCGCCTAACAGCAATAATACCGGCTTCATCTCCATATCCAGACAAAACTGGGCCAAGCTGATGACAAGATCAGGGCTTCCGTAGATGGCCACTCTTTTATCCGCCAGAAACATATGGGTCACATCTGTTATGGCATCCAGGGCAATGCCCCTTTCATAAACCAGCGCCTCAGGAATTGGCTTGCCGGTGGCGTCGCTAAGCTTCTTTAGGAAGGTGTCCGTATTTCTGATGCCGATGGGTGTGGGACCGATGATGGCCGGTATCTCAAATTCCTCCTGCAAATATTCGGCAGCCTTTCCTCCTTCATAGCGGTTCAGGGCAAAGGTAACCTTTGCATTGGCCGTATCCCTAAGGTCCTCAACTGTTGTCTCCCCATGGGAAACATAGTTACCGTCCGGCATCAGCGGAGAATCAAAGCTCTCGATTTCAAATAAGACATTAGCTTCTACACCCATGACGGAAAGCAGATGCTTAAGCTCCGTGACATCTCCGGGATTTACCCAGCCGGTAATCAGGTTTATCTTATCATTAGGAGTGGTCTTCTTTGCAAAATAAGTGACGAATTCTCTGACTGCAATATCGTAGCCGCTGATCATACTGCCCACGAAGCTGGGAGAATGGATGGGAATCAGATGCACCTCACGGCCCGCATATTTTTCCTTTAAAAGTCCCCCATTCAGCTTTCTTACAACACCGTCAATATCATCCCCGATAACCTCGGTGGAGCAGGTGGATATAATCGGAATGACCTTAACATGGGGATATCGCATCAGCAGTACATCAACTGCCTCTTCTACTCTGTTCAACGCTCCGAATACCGCACCGTCCTCATGGAGGGAGGAGGAGGCTAACTCAAAGCTCTCTTTAAAATGCTGTGAGAACAGCAACCTGACGAACATAACACAGCCCTGTCCGCCATGAACAATACCGATGCATTCCTTAATACCTATACTGGCATACTGAACTCCACAGGGCTGGCAGGTGAATATCGGATTGATAACACCTCCGCGCTCCTTATCCTTTACATCACAGTACATAATATCCCTCCTTCTTTTAATAGTGCGGATCACCTAATTCTGCATTCAGGGAACCGGAAATCAGCAGATAATCCAAACGCTCCTTCAGTGCCTGCATTATCTTCTTTAAATCCGGCTTACTTACCTCAGATACCCACGGAAATCTATTTTTATAGTTTTCCGCCAGCAGCATGGCATCCACCCAGTAGCATCTGTCCTCGGCCGTATCGTTCTTCACCGGCTCTTCACACAACAGCTGCATTGTTTTTTGTATAATATTCTCATTTTGCCGCTCTCTGTCCCAGGCTCTGGAATGAAACTGCCACAGACATTTCTTCATAATCACATCGAGGAGCATTTCTACTCTTTCCTTTATTAATAACTCATCCATACTAACCTCCATTCTGCCGAACCCTTGTAAATTATGCTTTTCAATAATTCACCGTGGGAATTATGCTTTCAATAATCACCAGTGGGAATTATTCTCTTAATAATTCACACTAGCTTCAGCGATTAGCTCACTCTTTCTCGGAAATTCGGGATACACTCTGTTCTTTAACCGCTTCAGTGCATCATATTCTCCTGTGTATTCTCTTAATATAGGAGAATTCTTGACCTCCTCGCTTAAATTCACGTCAGAGATAAGGCGCTGTGTCCGAAAGCCGATATCAGTGGGGATTTCATCCTTGCTAATATCAAGCAGAGACAGCTCATGAATGGGGGAATAGATACCGTTATAAACATCCCGTGCAAATCTTACCCAGCCCTCATAGCCCTTCCAGGGACCGTTATGGTATGCGTGGGCATTCAGATAGGGAACACGGATTTTTTTGGCCACCTCACCCGGCCGCTTACCGGTAAAGATAATATCAGGCTGCAGCATTTCCATAGCCTCCAGGCCCTCCAGCTCATTCGGATCATCGATTGCCAGGGCTCCCTCCTCACATCTGGAAATTCCCTTTTCCATATCACCCTGATGGCCGAATTTGGTATAAACGGACACTACCTCAACACCCATTTCTTCATGAATACAGTTGGCCCAGTGCCAAAGCTTGGAGCCGCCAGGCCACAGACAAACCTTTTTCCCTCTAAGTCTTTCCTTATACCAGTCAAGCTCCGGCTTCCACCGCTCAGTCTCCTCCTTGATAATTGCCTCCGCCCTGTCTTCAATTCCAAAAAACATGGCAATCTTTCTTAAGGAGGAGGAAAGGGGTTCAAAGCCAAAGCCGTCGATGTCAAGACGGGGAATTCCGTAGCGCACTCTCAATTCATTGCAGATATATTCCGCAGATCTGGCACATTCCAGTACGTTCAGGTGAGCCTTATGCATGGAGCGCAGCCCGTCATAGGTTCCGTTGCCGGTGAAGGTTGACAATACCTGGATGCCCATTCTCTTAAAGAAATCCTGCATAACCTCCTGGTCGCCCTGGATATTGTATTCCCCTACATAGTTGATGACATAATCACTGGTGATTTCCGCATCATAGGTTCCCACCTTCTGGTTAATCCAGGCGATATTGATCTTATGATGGCCGCCGGACTGGCTGGGGCCGCCAAAGCCCGGGGAATTACAGACAAAGATATCAACCTCTGGCATTTCCTCCATTATCTCGTCTGCGATTGCATTAATGTCGTCACCGATCAATGCGGAGGCACAGGTCTGGTAGATGGTCATTCTTTTAATATTAGGAAATGCCTTGAAGGCTTCCTTGATATTCTTCTTTAAAAGCTTTTCTGCTCCGAATACAATGTGAGATTCCTTCATATCGGTAGCAAAGGTGTATTTTAACTGAAAGTTATCATTATCACTGATGTACCGTTTTGTCTGCCAGGTGTCATAGGTACAGCCGACGGGTCCGTGGCTGATGTGTATTACATCCTTCATCGGGGTGCCGATTACATGCTTTGCGCCGCAATAGGCACAGCCTCTTTCCGATATGGTTCCGGGGATCGTATTCAGATAACCTAACGGCAGCGCATCTGCCAGCGTTTCTCCCTTTCCCTTGATTACGGCATGCTTTTCTCTTTCAGGAATGCATTCACTGCATTTAAACAAATGATACGGCATATTCTATCCCTCCTAACAAATCCTGCTAATTGATGGCATCATTACCCTGTTCATCCGTTCTGATCCTTATGGCATCCTCCACCGGGCAGATAAATATCTTACCGTCTCCGATTTCACCCGATTGGTTAATGCTTATTATGGTATCTACCACATTCTCTACCGCTTCGTCGTTAACAACAATCGACAGGTAACGCTTCGGTACATATTTCATCCGGCTGTTCTTGTTTTGCTCCAGTATCCCTGCCCGGTATTCAATATTTACCTCATTGTCAATTCCCTTCTGCTTTCCGCGTCCGAGCACCGGAATAGCGGTAAGTGACGGATATCCCAGCTTCACCAGTGCTTCCTTGGTTGCGCTGACCTTCTTGGGACGTATGATTGTAATTATTTCCTTCATAGGCGCCACCTACAATCCGGCTTCGCCGGTTCTGACTGTCATTACCCGCTCAACCGGGGTAATAAATATCTTGCCGTCGCCAAAATTACCGGTATACGCCTTGTATTTAATGATCTTGAGTATTTCATTTACCGAGTTATCCTCCACCACCAGCATGAGGATGGTTTTTGGCAGCTCATCATAATGAATGGAACCCATCATAATACCGTTTTGTTTTCCGCGGCCAAAGGCATTGATCTTTGTCATAGAGCTGAAGCCGGCCTCTGAAAGTGCATCCGCGATGGTATCTGCAATTTCAGGACGTACAATTGCTTTTAACATTTTCATATGAAATGCTCCTTTCCAATCAGTCTGAAATACCGTACTTTACTACCATTTTCTCAAGCTCATCCATGGTCAGAGGCTGAGGAATTACAAAATTCTTATTTTCAATAATCTTTCTTGCCAGCTCCCCGTATTCCTTGGCCTGATTTTCCGTAGCGTCATACTCCACTACCGTCTTCTTGTTAAATTCGGCCTTTTGAACAATATTGTCCCTGGGCACAAAATGAATCATCTGGGTTCCGATGGAAGCCGTGAATTCCTCCAGAAACTCCTTCTCCCTATCAACCTTACGGCTGTTGCAGATAATACCGCCCAGACGCACACCGCTTTGCTTTGCATATTTTAAAAGTCCCTTGCAGATATTGTTGGCCGCATAAATCGCCATCATCTCACCGGAAGCTACAATATATACCTCCTGTGCCTTACCATCCCGGATCGGCATTGCGAAACCGCCGCATACTACGTCGCCCAGTACATCAAAGAATACAAAATCCAGATCATTTGTATAGGCGCCGTTTGTTTCCATCAGATCAATCGCCGTAATAACACCGCGTCCTGCACAGCCTACGCCCGGCTCCGGTCCGCCGGATTCCACACAACGGATATCATGGAAGCCATTCTTAATTACCTTGTCATTCGTAACCTTCTCGGCACCCTCCTCGCGAAGGACATCCATCAGGGTTTCCTGAGGCTTTCCTCCCAGAATAAGTCTTGTGGAGTCCGCCTTGGGATCACATCCGTGGATAAATATCTTCTGATCGTAAAAATGTGCCATTGCTGCTGCCGTATTTTGCTGTGTTGTGGACTTACCAATACCGCCTTTACCATAAAATGCTACTTTTCTCATACTAAATTCCTCCTTAAATTTTGGTTATATATAAAAAAAGAGGCATTCTATTCACCGCAATGAATAAAATAACCTCTTTGTTATATCAAATCGTTCTCTGATATATTACTGTGTTTATTTGGTACGGACTCTTATCTGAATTATTAGCTTATTAAATAAATTTCGTCCGTTTTGTCATGTTTGTCACATAAAACCATGAGCACATCACTTGCCATGTTTTGTTTGTCACATCTGATTTATCTGATAGTGATACTATATACTGTCTCTATTAAAGTGTCAATGTAGATATGTTACAAAATATCACCTTGACGGGTAGCAATATCTGTATATTTCCACATCTCGTTTCACGTTATTTACTTTTTGTCACATTTGTCACATGAAGAGGCTTGAACCAACGATGGATATTAATCCACACAAAAAAATACAATACCTGAATTTCAGATATTGTATTTTTTAGTGAATGTGTATTTGAAAAACTCCTCTGCCGGGCCGGGTATTTCACATTCCAATTTTATCGTTCTATTTCCATACTTCTTTTACGATTTCCTGCACTAATTTCAATTTCGCCCATTGTTCTTCTTCCGTCAGCTTATTCCCTTCCTCTGTAGACGCAAAGCCGCATTGGGGGCTAAGGCACAGGCGTTCCAGCGGAATATATTTTTCAGCTTCATGGATACGTCTAATTATGCTTTCCTTATCTTCCAGTATGGACGATTTTGTTGTAATGAGTCCCAGAACCACCTTCTTATCCTTACTTACATATTGAAGGGGCTCAAAATCACCGGAGCGCTCATCATCAAACTCTAGATAAAAGGCGTTTACATTTTCTCCAGCAAAAAGGTCCTTTGCTACCCGTCCATAGCCGCCCTGGCAAGCCCATGTGGAATGGAAATTTCCTCGGCAGATATGTGTATTGATGATCAGATCCTCCGGCTTGTCCTCCATGGCAAGATTGTTGATCCGGATTAATTTATGAATATTTTGCTGCAGCCCCGCTTCATCCGTTCCAAGAATAAAGCAGGCATTGGGATCAACACATACACCCCAGGTACAATCATCAAACTGGATATTCTTACATCCTGCAGCATATAAATCACGGATTACTTTTTTGTAGCCCTCTGCTATATCTAAAATCAGCTCCTCTTCCTCCGGATAAATTGCTTTCGTACTTTCCAGATTATCCGGTGTTATCATCTGAAATAGAAACTGTGCCGGCGCGGGAATTGTCTGCCTTGCAACGGTATTCTCATCCTCGAATTTCTTCACAAATTTAAAATGCTCTATAAAGGGATGACTGCCGACAGATACTTTTCCTGTAAGGAAGGTATCGTCAATCAAAGCCGGCTCCCCATGAAAAGGAATCCCTTTTTTCGTCTTTTCATGTCCTACGCCCTGAAAAGCCCACATAAAATCCAGGTGCCAGGAGCTTCTTCTGAATTCTCCGTCGGTTATAACAGGAAGACCTGCTTTTTTCTGTTTTTCAATCAAAGCTGTAATTGCTTTATCTTCCACCGCAGTTAGAGCTTCCCTGCTGATTTTACCCTCTGCATATTCATTCCTGGCCTGCTTTAAATAATCGGGCCTTAGAAAGCTTCCTACAATATCGTATTTAAAGGGTGCATTATGCTTCATATTCTCCATCTCCTGTCTTTCTTTATTAGGTAATTGAAATAATATAATCTACTAAATTTTATGAGTTTCTCAATTACATATTTATTTATGATTGGATATCACTGGTTTCTTACAATTTCAGCCGCTTTTACCAAATTTATAAGACTTGCCCGGGTTTCTTTCATCCCTCTTGTTTTCAGACCGCAGTCCGGGTTTACCCACAGCTTATTCTTATCCAGCTTTTTCAGCATTCCCTGAAGTGCTTCCACAATTTCTTCCACAGCAGGAACTCTCGGAGAATGGATATCATAAACTCCCGGTCCGACCTCCGTCTCAAAGTCATTGGCCTTTAGAGCATCGATAATGGTAAGCTTGGAGCGTGAGGCTTCAAAGGAAATCACATCTGCATCCATGTTATCAATATCTTTTACGATCTCTTCAAATTCACTGTAGCACATATGTGTATGAATTTGTGTTACCGGCTTTACCCTGCTGTGGCATAGGCGAAAGGCTGGAATTGCCCAATCCAGGTATTCGCTGTACCATTCGTCCCTTCTGATTGGAAGCTTTTCCTTAAGAGCAGCCTCATCAATCTGTATGATTCGGATGCCCGCCTTCTCCAGGTCGCATACTTCTTCTCTGATTGCAATTCCTATCTGATATGCCATCACCTGCAGACTGATATCCTCTCGCGGGAAGGACCAGTTCAAAATGGTAACCGGTCCGGTAAGCATTCCTTTGACCGGCTTTTCTGTCAGGCTCTGAGCATACACAGAATATTCAACCGTAATTGGCCGGATGCGTTTTACATCCCCAAAAATAATCGGCGGTTTTACACATCTTGTACCATAGGACTGAACCCAGGCCCTCTCTGTGAACACGTAACCGGCCAGGTTCTCCCCAAAGAATTCCACCATATCGTTGCGTTCATATTCTCCATGCACCAATACGTCAAGGCCCAATTCTTCCTGCTCTCGGATACACTCCTTTATAAATATGAATACCTGTCTGTCATAAGCTTCCTTGTCTATTTCACCCGCCCGGTAGCTGCTTCTGTTCTTCTTCACTTCCTGTGTCTGCGGGAAGGAACCGATTGTAGTTGTAGGAAGCAACGGCAGCCCAAACTCCTTCTTTTGAAGCTGCTCCCTTTCCTTTCTGGGAGTTTTCCTTATGAAATCCTCCTCGGAAAGTGCTGCAACCGCTTCCTGAACATCTTTACTTACATATAACCGTTCCTTTTCAAAAATTTCTTTATTATTTATATATTCTGCAATAGCTTTATAATCTCCGCTCTCTGCCATAATAGAAAGCTCGCGCAGCTCTCCCAGCTTTTCCTTTGCAAAAGCAAAGTGCTTCTTCACCTCTGACTCCAGCCTTGTCTCATATTCCAGCGTATACGGAACATGGAGCAGGGAACAGGAGGTTGCCACTACCACGTTTTTGGCGTGCTTTCCAATATCGGAAAGTAATTCAAGTGTTTTCCCGTAATTACATTTCCAGATATTCTTGCCATTGACAACTCCGGCAAACAGATACTTATTCTCCGGAAAACCGTAGGTTCTCACCAGCTCCAGGGATTTTCTGCCTTCGAGAAAATCCAGCCCGATTGCATCAAATTCCAAATCCACAATATCCCTGTAGCAATCCCTGACATCCCCAAAATAGGTTTGGAGCAATACTTTTACACTACTTTTGCCTTCCAGAATTGCTTTATATAAAAATAGAAATAATTCAACATCAGCCTTCGTTAAATCGGTTACCAGTGCAGGCTCGTCAAGCTGAACCCACTTTACTTCAAGCTCATTCAGTTTTTTAAACAGATCCGAATATGCCTTAACAGCCTGTCCCGCATAATCAATGGCCGTTTTACTTCCTGTATATTTGGCAAGCTTTAAAAAGGTAAAGGGCCCGATCATAACCGGCTTCGTCTCAATTCCCAGCGCCTTGGCTTCCCTATATTCCTCAAAGGGCTTACTGCCGGAGAGCTTTATCTCCGCCTCGTCACTTAGCTCCGGCACCAGATAATGATAATTGGTATTGAACCATTTTTTCATGGCAAAGGCCTTTACATCCCCCTGCGGTCCCTGATATCCTCTTGCCATGGCAAAATAAGTGGCCCGGGGATTTAAGTTTAATTCCCTGTACTCCTTCGGTACCACATTCAGCATAACCGCCGTATCCAGCATACCGTCATAGAAGGAAAAATCATTGGACGAAATAAAATCAATACCGCTGCTCTGCTGCAGCTGCCAGTTCTCTTTTCTGATTTCCCCGGCTGCCTCATCCAGGCTTTCCTGCGTGAGTTCCCCACGAAAATATTTTTCAGACGCAAATTTTAACTCTCTTAGCTTTCCCACTCTTGGAAAACCAACCACTGCACATTTCATTGTACTACCTCCGTATACTTTCACCTATTCTATTGAATCCTATTATAAATTGTTTTTTACGCGGCGAATAATACAAAAAAATGTGTGTTCTCCATAGCCTTATGCTATATCTAATAATCTTTTATACCAAAATTTTTATACCGGCTATATTACTTCAGCTTCTGCCCTACCCTGTTTTTCCGTTTCTTTGCCCCCTGCCAGGCCAAACTGCAACTCCCTGCGGCGGGGATTGCACTCTATTATTTACAAGTATACCGTATATGTGTATAATATGTCATGCTAGAACATCGCGCCCGGGTGGATTGCGCAGCAATAGCTCCCCTGCCGCGGGTAATGGATTATTCGAGTATACTTTTTCCCGATATAGAAAGAGGTCACAGCATGAAAAAGAAATTCAACGGCCATCTGATAAAAACAGTTGCTCCCGATTCCATCGCCGAAGAAATGGGGATTGAGCCGGGTGATGCTCTCATTGCCATAAATAACGAAGAAATTGAGGATGTGTTTGACTACCAGTATCTTATCAAGGACGAATATCTGGAAATTCTCATCAGAAAAAGCTTTGGAGAGGAATGGCTCTTAGAAATAGATAAGGACTATGATGAGGACCTGGGGATCGATTTTGAAAACAGCCTTATGAGTGATTACCGCTCCTGCCATAACAAATGCATTTTCTGCTTTATCGACCAGATGCCGAAGGGAATGCGTGAAACCCTGTATTTTAAGGACGATGACTCCAGATTGTCCTTTCTTCAGGGCAACTATATTACTTTAACCAATATGACGGACAAGGATATCGACCGAATCATCCGATTTCATCTTGCTCCTATTAATATATCCGTTCAGACAACCAATCCTGAGCTCCGCTGTAAAATGCTGAATAACCGTTTTGCAGGCCGGGCTCTGAAAAATCTGGATAAGCTTTATGAAGGACATATTGAAATGAACGGTCAGATCGTTCTATGTAAAAATGTCAATGACGGTCAGGAACTGGAAAGGTCTATCAATGACCTGTCCAAATATCTTCCCTTTATGAGAAGTGTTTCCGTGGTACCCGCCGGAATTACAAAATACCGGGAACGTCTTTTTCCTCTTGAATTATTCAATAAAGAGGAAGCCTGCCGTGTAATAGATTTAATTGAAGGCTATCAGCAGGACTTTTATAAGAAATTCGGACTCCATTTTATTCATGCCAGCGATGAGTTTTATATTACCGCTGGACGTGAATTCCCCCCGGAGGAACGATATGACGGTTATGTACAGCTGGAAAACGGGGTAGGTATGATGAGACTGTTTATCAACGAATTTTATGAAGTGCTTCATACGATGCTGAAATCAAGGGAATATAAGAAGCTAAAAACCGTCTCCAGAAGCCTTACCCTGGCAACCGGAAAACTGGCCTATCCTACGATTCTTTCCTTCTCGGAGGAAATCATGAAGGCTTTTCCCAATATCAAGATCAATGTGGCATGGATCAGAAATGATTTTTTTGGCGAGACAATAACCGTAGCCGGACTGATTACAGGGCAAGATCTTATGAAGCAGCTGAAGGAGCGAAGGGATCAGGGGATTGATTTAGGTGACAGTCTGCTAATCCCTTCGTGTATGCTAAGAGTGGGGGAAAATGTTTTTCTTGACGACATCACCGGGAATGAGGTTGAAAAAGAGCTTAATATAAAGCTCGTTCCCATCGAATCCGGCGGTCAGGATTTCCTTGACTCCATATTAAATAAGGATTATCGAATGAATCGATACAATGAAAACTTTGTATATGTCCAGGCGCATAAGGATTAATGATCCGCCCGCAGCCTTATGTTTTCTTTCGCTTCAGCTCCATATGATTTTGCCGGTTTCCGTGGTATCATACCGCCCAAGGCTCTGCAAATCCAGCTTAAAGGCATCCGAGGCGAGAATTTCCATAATCTTTCGATAGGGCTGTTTATCCGCGTCGGACAGACGCATAACCAAATCATAGCACTCTGTTTGCAGGGGGATAAAATCCACTCCGGTTATGCTCATCATTCCGGTCTCGCTTCCGATACCCACATCCGCTTCCTTCTGGGAGATAATGCTTGCAACTGCCAGATGTGATTTGCACTCATGATGGTAGCCATCGATATAATCTCCGATCACTCCCATAAGGCGCAGCTTTTCATCCAGCAGAATCCTTGTCCCGCTCCCCTTTTCCCTGTTCACAATGGAAATATCCATTCTTTTTAAATCGGACCAGCCGGTTATTCCCTTTGGATTATTCTTCTGGACATAAAAGCCGTGCTTACGCTTTCCGATTCTTATAATCAAAGCCGGTATCCCCGGCATCATTTTCTTTACATAGGATACATTATATTCGTCCAGTTCCCCATCCCACAGATGGGCAGTGGCAACATTCACACGCCCTTGGTAGAGTGCGTAGATTCCATTGTAGCTGGTGAGATGCGACCGGTATATCTGAAGGGTATCTGAAAATACCGTCAGATGGTTGGACAAAATATCAAGTGAAATATCCTGACCGCATATGATGAATTCGTTTCCCCTGATGTTTTCATCATAAATATGGGTGACAGAGGGCCTCTTCATCATTGGAATAGCCGGTCTGTTCCCCGTCACAACATCCCCCCCGGCAAAAGAAGGCGTGTTTTTTTCTCCCTTCAAATAGGTCTCTACCTCATTGCGGTTGATCCGCACCTGTTTTCCCACCTTGGAGGAATTCAATTCGCCCCGCTTAATCAATTCATAAACCGTATTTCTTGAAATTTTTAATATATCAGCGACTTCCTGGGCACTTAAAAGCTCATGATCCATGACAAATCCCGCTCCATCCTTTATCAGTATATTCTTTCCAATTCGCACAGGAGAAATTGTCTGACAATTCCACCCACATTAAAAATAAACGTTTGATTGCATGATCCTGTAATGTTTCTTCACGTTTCATACAATCAAACTCATGATAACACATTATAAATACACTGACAAGGGTAAATTAATTCATTACTGGGAACACAATTGCAAAAGCCGGCCGATTGCAAATGCATTCGGCCGGCTTTTTAGAATTTTTACTGATAAAAATAATAATTTATAATGTATTTTCGTTCAATCATATCCTTGCAGGCCTTATTCGCTGCAGCCTTATCCGTAAAATCCATGGTTACCCGATAGTACTTGCCTTCCTGCTTTATTGTTACATTCGCAGCAGCATAATCCTTTTCAAACATCGCAGCAATCTTTTGTGCATAGGCTTTACTTCCTATCAGTCCCAGCTTAACATGGGTTTCATACTGTGCTTTCGGTGCCTCCCTGCGGGTTATTTTCAAAGTGTATATCCGGCTTGTCTTTCCGTTTTCCGCTGTTACCTTAAGGTATGCCGTATTAACACCTTCCTTTAAGCTTAGCTTATTACCCGCTATTTCCTTGGTACACTTCTTATCGCTATACAGCTTCCAGGAGGCCTTGCTGCTTACCTCCGCCTTAATGGTCAGTCTGCTTATTTCATTTGCCACGGTAGCCGTAATTGTACTGCCCTCCAGCTTGGCATTCTCCGGTACATTTATTTTGGTAATAAGCGCCTGGGAGGATTTTTCTCTGGTGATGGCAAGCTGATAGGTCTGCCCTGTTCCATCCTCCGCCGTTACTCTGATATATGCAGTATTGCTGCCGGTTTTCAGCTTCAGCTTACCTCCGGACAATTCCTTGGTGCAAGCTTTATCGCTGTACAATTTCCAGGAGGCTTTCTCACTTACTTTAACCTTTACCGTCACATTGCCTGTTTTGTTGGCTACTGTCGCTGTAATCTTTGTTCCTTTGATTACAGCCCCGGCGGGTGAAGTCACACTGATAATATTGCTCTCTGAGGATTTTAAGAAAGCGTCCGTCTTAACCAGAGTGAAAACACTGAACTTGTTAATATGAATACGGATTCCGTAGACTCCTTCCCCATACTCCACCAATTCTCCCTGTATTAGCTCCTTTTCTCCGTCAGAATGCTCAATATATACTGCCATCTGCTTCAATAATGCTTCTCTTTCCGCAGCACCGGCGGGTATCTCTATTCCGGTTAACGGCAGGGTGATGTCAGCCGGCGTGGAGGGCATGTTCGTCTCTATGGTAACCGGACTTCCTACCAGCTCCAGCTTTCCATCGGCATTGATAATACTGACTGCAACCAGCGCGCGGTTGGTTACTGCTTCCTTCTGCTCTGTGTCCTTGACCGGGATCAGTCTAAAGTACAGATCCTCCTCTGAGGTCTGACTGATATTCCTAAGGGTATCCTCAGTAATATCAATTTTGGCTGCTCCTGTATCAATCCGGAGATTAATTTCCCCTGTGGACAGGCTTCGGACAGATTCGGAGGGAATATTCACTATGGTCTCCGATACCTCCTCCTTACTTTCCGGTATCACAATTCTTGCAGTATCCTTGCCTTCTTTTTTCAGCTTTTGTACCGTCTCCTCCGCCTTTTCCTTATCATAGGTTACAGTATCCTTCTTCTTTCCGTCTGTTCCTGTAGTCCGCTCGATGGTGATTATGGATACGGTACTGTCCGTATTGCCTTCCTTTACATCAACAGTAATTTTCTCTGTTCCGGAGCCGGCTTCGCTGTCATTATTTCCGGTATTGCCGTTATCTCCGCCATTATTGTCGCTGATAACGGTTTGCCCTGAAATTGAGACGGTAACCTCTCCGAATACATTGGAACTGTCCCGGGCCGCAGCGCGTACTGTTACTGTACCGTTGGCTTTTGCAGTCAAAATACCCTCGGAGCTGATATCCGCATAGATACTACCGCTTTGTATGGTCCAGAGAACAGCTTTATTCGTTGCATTCGTGGGTGAAATTACTGCTGTAAGCTGTAGGGAGCCGCCCTTAGCGTTAATAGCATTTCCTCCCGATATGGTAATTTCTTCGACCAAAACCGGATTAACCGTCAGACTGATATTGGTTACAGCAGGTGAATCATTCCCCTCGCCAGTCGCATAGGCTTCTCCCATGGGATTATAATATACCGTCAAAGTGTAGCTGTCTGCTCCAAGGCTTTCCAGGTAAGCTGCCTTAAAGGTAATCGTCCCGTCAGCCACCGTATAATCTGTTCCTGCCGATAACACAACGGCGCCATTCATAATCCTGTCCACGGTATTACCGTTCAGCTGTACGCCGACAGCAACATCCTCGTTTGATCCTTTCGCAAAGCTGATGGAGGAATCCTCAGCAGCACTGTCATTATAAACCACTATACCATTAGAGCTGATATAGGTTTTATTACCGGCGGCATCTGTCAGGCGGGCATAGATAACAGCTTTTCTATTGGTATTAATTGAAAAGGAACTGCCCTCTGTCCAATCATCCTCTGCAAGTGCCCTTACCTCTTCCCCGCTTAGCTCTTCGTCAGAGATATAATATGCCGTCGCTACAGCAGCTTCGCTGTCATCCTCGGCAGTAATGGTTATATCCGCCGTGTTCTTAAAGAACAGACCAAAGGTAATACTGCTTTGTAAGGCTGTCCAGGTATTGCTCTTAACTGCAATCGTTCCGGTGGGAGGAGTAGAGTCCGCATCGGGCTGACTGATAATAACCTCCACTGAAGCCGGGCTTGCACTGTACAGCGCGTTTTCCGGAAGCCTTACCACATAGGTGCCTGCTCCAAGATCCGTGATTTCTCCTGAATTGTTGGCAGTTATTATTATGTATGAGCCTTCATCCTTCTTATATTCATACACTGTATTTGCCTTCAGCCCGGTGATTTTGCCGTCACTGCCGCCGTAGACGGTTACATCTGCCCTGCCCAGTCCGGCAGGTGCACTCTGTGCTCCCTTTTGAACGGTAAAATTAACATCAAAGGTTTCACTGATACCGTTATTTCCGCTCACTGTTACGGTGGCAGTATAGGCTTTGACTGAAAGATTATCCTTGGGGCTCACCGTGAAGCTGGCGCTTCCACCAGGAGTAATGCTGCTAATGGAGGTTTGGGAAAGGGTAAAGCTGTCCCCGTCAGTGCCGGAAAGCGCTACCGTCAGCACACCTGTTGCCTGGTTTCCGATATTATTAATTGTAACGGAATGGCCTGATACCGGGCTGTAGCCCACCGTTTGTGCCGCAAAGGTCTTATCTCCGGAGGGTGCCAGGGTGATTTCATAGGTAGAAGCCGGGCTGACCGTCAGGCTGATATTGGTTACAGCCGGTGAATCATTTCCCTCGGCAGTTATATAGGCTTCTCCCATGGGATCATAATATACTGCCAGGGTGTAGCTGTTTGCTGCGAGGCTCTCCAGATAAACCGCCTTAAAGGTAATCGTCCCGTCAGCCACAGTATAATCTGTTCCTGCCGACAGTACAGCCGTGCCATTCATAATTTTGGCCACAGTATTACCATTTAGCTGCACACTGGCACCAATATCTGTGCTCGAACCCTTTGTAAAGCTGATGGAAGTATCTCCCGCCACACTGTCGGAATAAACCACCATACCGTTGGAGCTGATATAGGTTATATTGCCGGCGGTATCGGTCAGGCGTACATAGATAACAGCTTTGCTATTGGTATTGATTGAAAAGGAACTGCCCTCTGTCCATTCATCCTCAGCGAGTGCTATTACCTCTTCCTGACTCAGCTCCGCATCGGAAATATAATGTGCTACTGCTACAGTATCTCCGCTGTCATCGTTGGCAGTAATGGTTATATCCGCCGTGTTCTTAAAGAACAGACCAAAGGTAATACTGCTTTGTAAGGCTGTCCATGTATTGCCCTTAACTGTAATCGTACCTGTGGGAGGAGTAGAGTCCGCATCCGGCTGTCCGATGATAATCTGTGCCGAAGCCGGACCTGCGCTGTACACAGCGTTCTCCGGAAGCCGTACCACATAGGCGCCGGCTCCAAGGCCTGTGATTTCGCCTAAGCTATTGGTAGTTGTCGTTATGTATGAGCCTTCATCCTTCTTATATTCATACACTGTATTTTCCAACAGCCCGGTAATTTTACCATCACTGCCGCTATGGGTGGTTGCATCGGTTTTCCCCAGTCCTATCGGTGCGGTTTGCACTCCCTTACTCACGGTAAGAGTGGCTACAACCTTAGCGCTGGCTCCATGTGTAACGGTTTCCTCTGTTGTAAGGCCGATGTTGATGGTTCCTGCCCCGGTAATAGTAAGAAGGTTGCCTGTGATTGTCCCTGCTCCGGTGCCGCCCGCCTCTATCGTATAGGTTTGTGCACCCGCATTCCCATCTATCAAAAACAGTCCGGATACTGCGGTAAGGTCCATCGCTATTTGGCTGTAAGCGACAGCGGCGGTACCGGCTGTGTTGCTCACAGAGGCTTTTCTTTGTACCTTTAAATCAGTTGCCGGGGTATCCGCGCCATACACATAATAATGTCCGTCTGCGGATTTTACAGTAATCTGTGTATATTCGCCGCTTACCTTTTGGTAAGCCGCCATACCGTTATCGATGATTCCGCCAAAACCGACGATTGGATAGGAAAGGCCTCTGCTGCCGCTAACAGAACCGGAGGTTGCGTAAACAGTTTCCTTTAAAATCGTAATTGTTTGTACGGCGACAATTCCATAACTGTAACTGCGAGCGTTTCCCGCATTTACAGTTATTTCTCCGCCGCTGAGGACCATATTTCTATTTGAATAGATACCGGTATTGAAATCCCCTGAAGAAGGTCCGCTGGTCACCTGCAAGCTGCCTGTATTTCCCGACACAGTCAAATCACCGACTGCAATAATTCCCCGTACCGTCATTGAGCCCTGATAAGTAACGTTTATGTAATTTTCACTCCCATCGGCCAGTATGATTGTGGAACCGCCCGGAAGATAAATACCATAGTAATCCGCGGTATTCAAATCAATGCTGTTCAGTACAAGGGTCTTCGCCTGATAGCCCAAGGCGGCATTTGCATTCAGATACCATGCCCAGCCTTCACCGGTATCGGTGATATCACTTGTCTGCGGATTTGCTGTAGCAGAATCCCCGCTGTTATCTTGGTACGTAATGCTGCTTATAGTCAGATCCAGCCCAGTGGTGCGCTGATGTATGTCGCCGCCATTCTGTGTTTCATTTTCCCACTGTGCGTAATAGGTAGCTGCTGAATCGGCTGCTGATGTTACCTTGCTGCCGCCGGTAGCTGCCGTATACCAACCGCTGAATGAAGCTCCTTCTTTTACAGGCTCAGCGAATGTGGTTGCCAGTGCATCATCATTAAACAAATATTCGGTTTTAGCTGAAGCATCACCGCTAACATTACCGCCGTTCAAATTGTATGTAATTTTTTGCGGGATTGCACAAAGATATGCTCCGTATATCCAATACTGATTGCCCGGCGTATTACCATATTGCTCATACTTTACCACAGTCAGCAGTAAACTCTTACTTCCACTTCTAATGTCTATTTGGGCGCCTTCGAAATAGGTACCACGTGCCGTATAATTGCCATCGTCTAAATACCAAGCAAACTCGTCACTTAATGGTGTGG
The DNA here is from genome assembly GCA_023407175.1 of Bacillota bacterium. Next base: position 393 of record JAEYMU010000024.1, on the reverse strand, counting down.
TTGGTTCAATCCATGCTATATTATTATTTACATCAGCCATACTAGTATAGCTTCCACAGTCTCCAAAATCCACTGCATACATCAATGTATATCCACTTGGAATATCAGGAACATTTGTAACAGTCGCATATCCATACTTATCAAATGCTACTGTGGGTGAAATATCCTGTCTTGTTCCACTTGGCGTAAAGGTTTCACCAACCGATCCTGAAGAGTCATCCTCTCTGGTGATGGTCACGGTATAGATCTGTGTTGAATTGTCCTCCGCCGTGACCTTGATATAAGCGGTATTTGCACCCTCGTCCAGGCTCATGGTTTTATTGCTGATTTCCTGTGTGCAGGCAGTATCGCTGTACAGCGCCCAGTCTGCATTGTCGCTTACAGTGACGTTAA
>JAEYMU010000029.1 GCA_023407175.1 Bacillota bacterium | reverse complement strand
ATGGATTTTCAATTCGCTGATCTTCGAGGTATCGGCTCAATAGACTGACGGTATTTTTCATGAGCGGTACATGTCTTGTCTTTCTCCCCTTGCCAGTGAGCGTCGCTATGGCAGGTGACTCCAGCCGAAGATCCCTGATGCGTAAATCGCAGAGTTCCTGTACTCTCGCCCCAGTATCATAAAGGACAGTCATAAGCACCAACTCCCGGCGTTCATAAGCATTTGCTTTGTCAGGCATGGAAAGAAGCAGCTTCAACATGTCAGGGGTAAGGTAACCTATCACCGGCTTTACACACCGTTTTTTTGGTATAGACAGAATTCTCTGGCAAAGAAGAATATGCTCTGGTGCCTCAATCTGAACGTATTTGAAGAATGAATTGATGGCTGTTCTCCGATTATTGCGGGAAATAGGACTGCATCCGCGTGTTTTCTCCAACCAGTCATAATATTCTCTAATGAGTGTATCGGAAATCTTGGATAGCGTCAGCCGTTCCGGCTGGATACCTTTCTCTGTCTTACAGAAAATCAAGAATAGCTTAAAGGTGTCCCTGTAGGTTCTAAGGGTGTTGCGGCTAGAATTGCGCTGTCCTGCGAGGTAGTCAGTCAGGTAGCGGGTGAGGTGGTAAGAAAAATCACTCGGCTTCACACATCTCACCTCCAATCTCCGGTATCAAGTGAGGATAGCTTTCCTCCAGCTTGGCGGAAATGCTGGGGTAAAGATCGGCAGTAAGTCTCAGATAATACGCCGTATAGCGAAAAAGCGTATTCAGGAGAACTTTGGCATTAATCTTGATGATGACAGTTTGATCATGCAGATATATATATCTTATAAAATTCTGGAGTATTCTGGGAGAATATAAGAACGATGTATAGAAGTCCTCCGACATTTTTCAGGGCACCCTTTATCGGAGAACACCCAAACCAAGCGCATCATATGAGACAATAATGCTCCGGTTTTTGATTAAAACAAAACGCGCCGATGCCTTTTAATCCGAGATGAACACCAAGAACAGCTCCGATTTGGCATAGTGTTGTTTTACAATTGGGTAAGCCTCTCAGGATAAGTTCTGCAAGAGCTTTCGCTGAGGGCAGATCATCGGCATGTGTGATCGCGATCAGCTGTGCGGGAAAATCTGCCGCCATAGTGATAACCTTATCTGCCACAGCCTGGATCGCTTTCTTTTTCCCCCGGATCACTCTTTGAACGGCAATACAGCCCTTCTCAACGAAAAGGATAGGGCGAATACTCAGAATGTTTCCTATGGTGCCGACAAACTTTGGAATGCGTCCCCCCTTTGCAAGCCACTCTATATCATCAACCGAAAATATATGTTCGATGTGATCGGCCATATATTCAATTTCAGCTTTAACGACTTCAAACGCATATCCAGAATCAGCCATTTTGAGTGCTTGCAGCACAATGAGGCCTGTCGCGCCGGAACCGCCTTTGGAATCCAGGACGGCGATGTTACGATTCGGAAATTCTGCGCGCAGTTCTTCAGCAACCATCTGGGCCAACGCAAAGCAGCCGGACATTGTGCTTGAAAACGAGATGTAGATCACATCGTTTCCTTCTTCGAGGCAGGATCTAAAAACGTTGTACGTCCTTTCATAGGGAATCTGCGCTGTTTTCGGAACGATTCCCTGACGCATCATATCGTAAACCTCTGGTAAGAGAATGGTTTCTCCATCCAAATAACTTTGATCTCCGACTATAATGGACAGAGGTAAGATCACCAAGCTCATGCCCTGAATCATCGCCGGATCAAGGTCGCAAGTGCTGTCGGTAATAATCTGTATGCTCATCTAAATTACTCCTCTCCAAATTCAGTGCTGTATGATATAAAGCTTCTCTACGCTTTTGTCTTCAGGCAAAGCTTTTTTATTTTTCCTCAGCATCAGCCCGCATTTCCGCCATACCATACCGTTGCAGCAGGCTTTCGATCAGTGCCAACTCTTTGTGAATCGAATCCATGGAAAACTGAAAATACTCTTTTGAATACGGAATAAACTTTTCTTTCCTGCGGAGTTCCATTAGATATTCCATATGCTCATATTCCAAGCACAGCACCTTCCTCCGCTTAGACAAAATATCCTGTTGGGCTTCCTCGTCCAAAATATCAAAATAACCCACCCGGGTCAAATATTCGTGTTCATCGGCAGCATATTCTTCCGGAAACGTCCCCAGCAGTTCATAAAAACGCCCAATGCCCAACTCGGTAATGGAGTAAATGTGACGGTTGGGTTTTCCGTCCTGAACCATAATTTCTTTTGTTATAAATCCGTCCTTTTCCAGAGAGCGCAATTTGGGATAAAGCTGATTATTTCTGATGACAAAGTATGGGCCAAAACGTTCGGCGGTTCTCTTTTTGATTTCATAACCGTGGCTGGGCGCGCCCATTAATTGACTTAGTATGGAAATTTCAATAAACAAAGCGGATCACTCCCCATATCCCTTTTACATGGTAATCTTCAATATACCATGATTTCACCGTCTTCGCCAGTTTCGGGAGTTGCCACCTTATCTCTGACGGCAACCGAGCAGAGGCGTCTGCCGACGCCTCTGCCGCTTTGCGAACTGAATAATCAATTTGGAAGACTAGATGGCCATTGCCACTTCCACGGCCTCGGCAACGGCGTCGATCATCTTACGAGCCCTCTTGGCGTCTCCAATGACATAATAGGGAGTGCCGCGCTCTTCACAGTAGTCTTTGAGCAACGTAATATCGTTGGATATGGAGCCGACCGCCATCACAACATAATCGCAGGGGATTTCCTCATTGACGCCGTCCTTACATACGACCACGGCCTGCGGTGTGATTTCCACGCATTTTGCGTTGAGTACGATCCGCATATCGCTTTGGCTGAGCTGCTCCATGACGCAGATTTTGCGCGACAACGGCAGATCCTTACCGACCTCCTCAAGCATCTCTATGACCGTGACCTCGCTCTTTGGGTCTGCCGCTGAAACGAATTCAGCCGCCTCCAGCCCCACCAGACCGCCGCCGATGACGACGACCTTGCCGCGAGGCGCTACTCTTTCCTCCAGCACATCAAAAGACCCAAATACATGCGGTAAATTAGCCCCCGGGATGTTCAGGTGAATCGGCTGCGCACCTGTGGCAATCACCACCGCGTCAGGCTGAATCGCGTCCAACGCCTCCGGAGTGGCTGGCGTGTTCAGGCGAATATCCACGCCTGCCTTTACCGCTTGTTGCCCTCTGGAAATAGCCGCCTCTTTCATTTCGCCCTTTCGAGGCGCGAGCCCTGCAATATAGAATTGCCCGCCCAGCCTGCCGGACTTTTCAAGAAGGATCGCCTCATGTCCTCGCTTTTTAAGCGTGATGGCCGCTTCCAAGCCACCCATGCCGCCGCCGATGACGGCCACCTTTTGCGGTTTGTCCGTTGACACCAGGGTGAATTCCCTCTCCCGGCCAACCGAGGGATTGCGCGTACAGGTCATGGGAGAAGAGCCGCACCCCTGTCCGCAGCCGAAGCAGCGGATGATGTCCTCGTCGTTTCCCGCAGCCGCCTTGTTACTAAATTCGGGATCGGCCAACTGGGCGCGCCCAATGACGACCATATCCGCCTTTCCGTCCGCAAGAATGGCTTCCGCTTGCCCGGGTTCGTTGATTCTGCCCACCGCAATGGTGACAAGGCCGGTAGCCTCGTGGATGGCTGCGGCGTTTTCCACATTATAGCCCATGGGAAGATCGATAGCTGGCACCTCGTACTTCATTGCCAGCGTGATGGGGTTCCCTCTGGAAACATTCACCACGTCCACGCCCTCAGCCTTAGCGAGCTTACAGAAGGCGATCATGTCATCAAGCGTCAGCCCGTTCTCGACATAATCGTCATGCGCATCGATACGCATTAACAATGGCATGTCCTCCGGGATGTTGCGCCGGATCTCACGAATACATTCCAGTGGATACCTTGCGCGGTTTTCAAACGATCCGCCATACTCATCCGTTCTGTGGTTGAATGCGGCGCTCAGGAAGGAATGTGGGGAATACCCGTGCGCAAGATGGAATTCCATTGTATCGAATCCTGCCTCCACGGCGCGCTTCGCCGCCGAGCCGAAGGAAAAGACGATATCCCTGATCGTTTCCTTGCTGGCACCGGGTACCGTATAAGGTTGGGGCAATTGCATCCCCAGCGCATATTCCACCTTGATTTCGCTGGGAGCAATGGGCACAGTGGTGGGATCAAACATTACGGTAGTAATGCCGCCCTGCCATAATTGCACGCACACCTTTGCTCCCGCCGCATGGATCGCATCGGTAAACTTCTTCAGCCCTGGAATAAATTTGTCGTCGCTGATGTTGAGGAAATTTCTTGGCGCGGCTGGTGCGTAAACGGATGTTGCTTCCGTGGTAATCAGCCCCGATCCACCCAGCGCCCTTGCGGCATGGTAGTTTATAAACTTCTCGTTCACGTACCCTCCGTCATCCGTATAGAATGTGCCCATACCCGGAAAGTCAATGCGGTTCTTTAATTCCAATCCTCTTATCTTGATTGGGCTAAACAAATGGGGAAACTTCATAAACCAACATCCTTTCATAACTGTTTATTATTAGACAGGGAATGTCAACCTGAATGCTCAGATTACACTACCCTCTAAACTCTTACGGACATGCATGCACAGAGAATATGGGGGGCCTTCATATGAATTTTCGCCATACTCATAGGTCAATATTGACCTATGTCAAATTGACACTATTCTATCACACTCTCTTCAAGTCGTCAATGTGAGAGATTTCACAATCACTTGCGTATTTTCAAGAAATAGCAAATTCTGCAGTCCCTCAGCAAAGTGCTGTTGATATACGCCGGTAAAAAGAATAATTCCCCCCTTCGTAAACGGCACAGGGGGATGTTGTAAGCGCAATTATTTCTTCCTGTTTTTTTGCTTATATACAAATGATAATATATAGATAAATACATATATAATCAGGAATAGAAATATCAGGTTTTGATAAAGCGTTCTCCCGCCTTGAGGCTAAATTCACGCCTGCAAATAATATTGCTTGTACAGATAAGAATGGTAATCCCAGTAAACGTGAAGGCAGTTGACAGGAATACATTATGAGAGAGCTTATTCGGGCTTTGAGGTGGATACGGAAAACGGGGTTAGCGGTACCGCGTCCTTTAAGGCCGTGGGCGTATCCGGTATGACAAAAAGCCTCTTGCAGACGATTTATCCCGCGAATAGGAGCAGCTATACCTTTTCCGCTCAGATTGCCAGCGAGGACTTGGAAAAAGGCCCAAACGGGCAGGTCGGTATTCAGGTGATTTTTGAGTACGAGGACGGCAGCACCGAAACCCGGTTTATCGACCTTTTTTAAGGATGGCGGTGCCTATGGCGTATTTTCAGCAGATAGCAAATGACCTGTCGCCGAAGGGCTTCGGGCGGATCAGGGCCATTACCATACGGATTTGCGTTATTGATTGTACCGGCGTTGTGTATATCACCGACATGATGATACAGTGCGGCGCGGTGGCTACCGGCTGGGTGGGCCATCCCTCGGAGATTCAATGGACGATAGACGCATAGAGCATAGATGTTCACATTTATGTGATATGCTTTTAAGGAAACAATTTTTATGTGAAGGCTTGACTGTTCCCTTGGGGGATGGCTTATAGTGTTTGGTAAAGGAGGGCTCGGTATGTTGATAAAAGAAGTATGCCAGATTTGTAATTTAACAAAAAAGGCGGTGGAATATTACGAGCAGCAGGGTTTTATCAAACCTCAGATAAGGGAGAATGGATATAGGAACTATTCCGAAGGGGAGATTGCCACGCTAAAGGAAATATCGGTGCTGCGTAAATGCGGGATTGGCGTCCAAGATGTCCGTGTGATTTTAGGCAGCACCGATAAGTCGGTGGCACTTGCACGCTTTAAACGCTTAAATGAGTTAAAAATGCAAAAACTCAAAGTGACGCAAGCCTGTATTGACGGACTTATTAAAAACTATGATGTTGAAGATAGCTTTCATCGTTTGCAGGAGCTTGACGAGGAAGGCCTTACTGTTCAGGAAAAATTGGTTCTGGCCTTTCCGGGCAACTATGGACTATATCTTTCCTTGCATTTCGGGCGTTTTTTAAGAACGCCAATACAAACGGAAGAACAGCGTGCCGCCTACGACAAAATAGTTGCGTATTTGGATAACGCGGGGGCTCTTATCCCGAATGAGTTGAATACCTATATGGAACAGGCGATACAACTAAACGAAACCGTGGATGTGGCAAAGTACGAAGATGCCATGAATCTTGTAATGGAAGAAGTTATCCGTGATTCGGATTCCTTCTTTCGGAATATGGATGTGGAGGAATACATTGCTTACCGCACTTCCGAAGAATTCAAGCAATCTCCGCAAGGAAAAATGGCGAATTTAATGATGGAATTCCAAAAAAACAGCGGCTATCATGATATATTCATTTCAAATTTAATGATATTGAGCCCGGCATACAAAGAGTATCGCAAACGGCTTGAAGCTTCAAATGCGGCATTTTTAGAGAAATATCCACAAGCCGGGGCTATATATAGCGCGGAGTAATTTATGATGGATTTCCTTTTCGAGTTTATCCTACATTGGATTACGAACGAAACCTCAACGAAGAAGCAAACTGTCCGCATCATTGTGTTTGCTGTTTCAAGCAGCATCCTTATATTGCTATTTGTCTTTCTCGGAATAGCCGCTTTTCAAAATGGAAGTACTGCTTATGCAGCCGTTTTTGCAATACTCGCTGCATTATTCGTATTGTTGGGAATATATTCGCTTTATAGGATAGGCGGCTTTAGTAAGAAGCGTGAGAAGTAGTTGAGGCGTGTGAAATTAAAATTTGAAAGATCGTTCCGGCGATCTTTTTCTTTGCCCATTAGGCGGTGGAGCTATGGAGTTCGCAATTACCTACTTTCAGCCAGATATAGTGAAAAGTGGCGGGTTATGCTGCTGCCAGCGCGGCAAAAAAGATCGACGAACACAAACGGATTGTTATTATGACCGATGGGATAACGATCCCCATTGATGAAATAGTCGGCATAGAAGGGGCTATATTCGAGACGCTCAACGATCAATGGGCAGCAAAAATCCGGCGCTGTGGCCGGATTTTTGCTGTTCTGGCTTACTTGCCTCGTCCTCCGTGGCTTCCGCTCCCTTCTTCCCTTTACCCTTGAGTTCATCGCGCGAGAACCTTCACGGTGCCTTGTGAGATCGGCAACATTAAGGCGCTGTTATGTTAAAGCAAAATTCGATCAGATGTCCCAAAGCTTTAACAACCCGTCCCGTGTCGCGTGGTAGATACGTCCCCATGTAGGCAAAGTCATCGCGGAAGCGGCGTTATAGCCTTCGCGAACTTCGCTTGCACACTGAGTTTGTCCGGCGCAGTCACCCACAGGCACGAGACGGTCGACCTTGTCGACAAAGGCGTTTTCTATCGACTTGACCGGCTTTATGCCAATGGATAAAACGACAATATCCGGATGATCAAGGGCTTTGTTACCTGTGGCAAGGTTTTCAAAGACAAGCTCGCCGCCCTCCACACGGAGAAGTTTATGTAAGGTTTTGAACTCCACACCGTTCCGGGCAAGATAATCCATGACTGTGAACCGGTTATCGTTATTTCCGCCCTTGGCGATTTCGTCCAGCATGTCGTACATGATGATTTGGTTGTCGCCATCAATCAAAGCCTCTGCTGTCTCAAGTCCTGTCATACCGGAGCCGATAATGGCAATCCGCTTGCCGGAAAAGGAGATGCCGTTTCTAAGGATGTCATGGGCCTGATAGACTTTGATATCTTCCAACCCCGGAATCGTTGGATTTACCGGAGCGGCCCCTACTGCAACCACAACAGCGTACGGGTTTAAGTGTGTGAGCTCCTCCGGTTTGGTTATCTCTGTGTTGAGGTTGATCTCCACGCCCAATTCCCGGAGTTCATTTTCCATGCCATTGAGGGACCAGCGTATTTTTTCTTTTCCCTTGCCTTTGCTGGCAAGCAAAAGCGCTCCGCCGAGCTTATCCCCTTTTTCAAACAGCTTGACATTAAAGCCGCGTTTGGCTGCGGTGATTGCGGACTGCATCCCGCCCGGACCGCCGCCGATTACCGTGATAAGCCGACCGTCCCCATTTTTAGCGATCGTTTCATCGTTATATTGATATTCACGCCCGGTATAAGGATTCATGGAACAAGCAACCCCGTCGAAGAAGGCGGTATCGAGGCAGTTGTTACATGAAATACAACCCCTGACAGTATTCTTTCCAGCGAGCGCTTTGTTGGGCAGCCATGGGTCGGCCATTGTCGGACGCGCCATACCGACAAAATCACAGACCCCGTCAGCGAGAAGTCTTTCAGCCGTTTCGGGACGCTTAATCTGGTTTACCGCGATCACCGGGACCCTGAGTCGCTCTTTAATTGGCTTGATAAAGAATGATCTGCAGCCTTCTTCGAAAATCGAAGGTTCGATGGATAGAAAAGAATTGCTATATGTCGAGTAGCTTAGATCAATGACATCTATTCCAAGGCTTTCGATGTACAGCGCAATTTCAATTCCATCTTCCAACGTCAGGCCGCCTTCCAACTGATCAGTTCCATTCATGCGGATCGACAAAAACCGGTCGGCAGGCTTAATAGCGAGAATCCCCTCGATGGTCTCCTTTGTAAACCGCATCCGGTTTTCAAAACTGCCGCCGTATTCGTCTGTACGGCGGTTAGCACGCGGATTCATAAATTGATGGAAAATATACCCATGTGCTCCGTGTAGTTCTACACCGTCACCGCCCAGATCATAGACTGTTTTTGCGGCCTCAATAAATTTCCCTACAAGATATTTGATTTCTGAAACTGACAATTCTCTCGGCATTTCAAGAAAATCTGCTTCCTTGATCGCGCTGGGAGCAACGGGTTGCTGGCCCCAATTCATACGGGAATACGCTTGACGGCCTTGATGCATCAATTGCACCATGAATTTCGCTTCATAACTGTGCACAGCACGAATGACTTTTTCCAGAGTGTCGTGACAGCGCGGTTCAGCGATGGAGGGCTGACGTGGCTCGGTAATACCGCACAGATCTCTCTCCACACTCATTCCTCCGGGCGTGATCAAGCCGACGCCGCCTTTTGCCCGTTCTACAAGGTAAGCATGCTCGCGCTCCGTGATGGTACTGCTGTCATCGCCGTAAGAATCTCCGGCGGCTGGTAGTACAATTCGGTTTTTGATCTCGACGTTCCCAATCTTGTGCGGGCTAAACAAATACTTGTAATCCATTTGACACAGCGCCTCCTTGTTTATAAAATAACAATTAGATATGTATTAGTTATAGCCCGCTGCATTACCGATTTCAATAAACAGAATCCCGGTTTGTGTCACAAAGAGACAGAACGGCAGAATTGTACCGAGGAGGGATTAGAATGGCGTTGAAGATCGATTCGAAAAAGATGTTGTTTGAATCTCTCATGGAATTGCTCCAGACTTGCACTCTCGAGGACATTACAGTGCAGCAAATTGTTGACTATTGCGGGGCTTCGCGATCCACGTACTATCGTCATTTTACGGATAAATATAGCCTGATGATCTGGCCTTATCAAGAGAAGCTTGATCGCTTAATCGACAAGCCTGCCACACCGTCAACCTATCGACCGGTTATGGATGAGGCGCTCGCATTCCTCAAGGCAAAGAAGAAGTATTTTCTAAAAATCTCAAAAGTGGAAGTGCAAAACTCTTTCAGCAAGTTTATGTATGATCGTGCACTGCACTACACGGTAGATTATTTGAAAAATGTGCTGGGCTGCGACGAGTTGTCTCTGGAACATAAGTTATCGGCTCAGGCCGCAAGCGCTGGTTATGCTTTACTCGTCTTGGAATGGTTGAAGCGGGGATGTGATATTCCCATCGATGAACTGTCAAAGATTTTGGCCAACAGTATCCCAGCCAATATTGCCGTGTTTTTCCTGCCGCCTATCGTTGGCGAAGTAATCGATACCAAATTTTCTGCTGGGGCTTGAATTAGGGCAGGCAATCTGGACAGAAAAGTTGAATATTCAGATTGCCTGCCTGTTGCATTATCGAAAAAGCCGATCACAGCAAGCTGTTGAAAGGCGGAAATGATTAACCATCAGGCAATATGCTTTACTCGACCATTGGCCGTCTATCTTGCCTTTTTGCTTCTTATGCACACTGCGTATATGGTTGCTTAACAAGCAATATGGTTTCTATTGCCGGTGCTTGCTGCCGGAAGTAATTTTCTTTCTGCCTGGCTTTCTCAGAAAGGGCAACCCCAGAATACCGGGGGGCTGGCGCAAGCAAGTCCATGATGTATATATTCCCTATCATTTCGGCATGGACCTGTCCATCATCCAACGCTGCGTTCGCGATCTATTGGATTCTTTCTGGCGTCATTACGATTATTGTAAATCTAGTATTGGATAAAAAATATCCGCGAAAACTAGTGATCGGGCAGCAGGGTTGGGGCCTTTCGATTGTTTCAAAAGTGTTTGGATAAGGAGACCTATCGAGTCGATTGCTGAGTTCACGCTACTTTTGGCTAAAGTATGGTGATATCTTGATTGGAATGCTATCGCATAATATTTGGGTGAATTCGGAAACAGAAATATCACAACCGCGCATTAACCACTCAAGTGTTATAAACGTAATTCCTGCACAAGACGCTTGCGCCGATAAAATATACTCCCTTGGCAATTCATCGCTTTTCAAAGCTTCTTTTAGGTGATGCAAAACATAACGCAAAGAATAATCGTACATAAACTCGCGAAATGAGTTTTGTACTTCTGCTTTAGCTATATTGGCGAAATATTCTCTTTTTGATTTGAGAAACGCCATAAGCTCGTATGTGACTTCCTGATAAGACGATAATTCAGGGAGGTTATTTATTATCTGATCAAGTTGTTTGCGATAAGCCCATATCATCAGATCATATTTATCTTTAAAATGACGATAAAAAGCAGAACGCGATGCCCCACAATCATTAAGGATTTGTTGCACAGTAATATCTTCAAGACTGTGGGTCCGAAGTAATTTTTCGAAAGATTCAAATATTATTCTCTTTGTGTCAGGTTTCAGAGCCAATGCAAACACCCCTTATCAGAACAAATCCTCAAATATGTTCTGTTGTGATACAAATACGGGCATTTGTTCATAGAATTCCATCCCTGTTAATAATATAACCAATTATATATGCTGATTACTTTTTCGGCAAATAGGCAAAATCAAAAAAGATTGCAGGAGGGTTAAAAAATGGAATCGAAGTACCAGAAGCTATTTGAGAGAGCATACATTGGATCAATGCCTGTGAAAAACAGATTAGTTATGTCTCCGATGGGAACATTTTCAGATGAGGGTGGTACGTTTTCCAGAAAAACGAGGGACTATTATTATGAACGTGCCCGGGGCGGTGTCGGTATGCTGATTCTGGAAGGCAGCTATGTTACCAACAAGCTTGACCCCTTTGTGCGGAGCCATACGGCAATCGGTACAGATAAGCAGAAAAAGGCTTGGGCATATATGGTCGATCGCTTGCAGGGGCATGGAGCAAGACTGTGCGCGCAGCTGACATGTGGCCTTGGGCGCTTAAGCTATTTGGATAAGAATGATAACCGGCCTCCTTACGGGGCTTCAGAGCTGCCCCTCTATTTTGACCCGAGTCAGAAAACGCAAATTATGTCCGTCGGCCAAATACAGGATACAGTCGGCGCGTTTGGAGAAGCTGTCGTCATGGCAAAAGATGCGGGGTTTGACGCGATAGAGATACATGCTCACGTTGGATATTTGATTGATCAATTCATGTCTGAATTGTGGAACAAACGGACCGATGATTACGGTGGAAGCTTTGAAAACAGGATGCGTTTTCCAACCGAAATTGTCAAAGAAATTCGCAGCAAAGTAGGACACGACTTCCCTATATTGTTTAGGATGGCTGCCGATCATAAATTAAAAAGCGGCCGCACCTTGGATGGCAGTCTTGAAATCATTAAATGGATGGATCAAGCAGGTGTAGACGCTTTCGATGTGGATGCCGGATGCTATGAGCGTCTTGAATGGGTCTTCCCGCCGACATATTTGGGTGATTCCTGTATGTTGGATATCGCGGCTGCTGTAAAACAAGTAACGAACAAGCCGGTTCTTAATACGGGAAATCATACGCCCGAATCTGCCGTGAGAGCTTTAGAAGAAGGGAAGGCAGACTTTATCATGATGGGTAGGGCCTTAATAGCCGATCCTGATCTGCCCAAGAAATTGTTTAATGGAAGAGAAGAAGATATAAGGCCCTGCATCCGCTGTAATGAGTATTGTGTAAACAGTCTTTACAGTGGGAGAAGCGTAACGTGTTCTGTGAACGCCCGTGTTGGAGCTGAGGCTGAATTTCTTATTGAAAAAACGCAATATCCCAGAAAGGTAGTCGTCGTGGGTGGTGGCCCGGGTGGACTCGAAGCGGCAAGAGTGGCGGCTGAAAGGGGTCATAAAGTCAGTCTTTTTGAAAAGGAAAACGCACTAGGCGGGCAGGTGGCAGCAGCGGCAACACCTCCATTCAAAAGGCAGTTGAAGGAGTATTTGGATTATCTAGTCATCCAGGTGAAAAAACTTGGTGTGGATATTCACTACGGCGTCGAAATCACATCGGATTCTCAAGAATTGGCCGATGCCGACGAAATTATCATTGCCGTTGGCGCTCAGACTTTTGCGCCTCCGATAAAGGGCATTGAAAACGCCACGGATGTGATAGATGCCCATATTACGAAGCATCAAAGCATTGGGCAAACTGTCATTATGGCCGGCGGAGGGTTGTCTGGCTGTGATTGTGCTCTTGAGCTAGCAATGGAAGGCAAAAATGTAACGATTGTTGAAATGCTGGATGATATTGCGGTAAACACGAACATGATTAACAAGCCTTCTTTGTATGAAAAATTGCGTGAGCACCATATTCAAGTGCTAACCGGGCATAAATTACTTGAGTTTAAGCAAGGTTCTGTCGTTGTGCAAGATAAAGAAGGTAAAACGAAGGAACTAAAGGCGGATACAGCTATCGCAGCATTTGGAACTAAACCACGCCGCGCCTTATCAGATAGCATTTGCAAAAAATATCCTTTTGCGAAGGAAATCGGCGATGGAGTTTCTGTGGGAAAAGTTGGCGACACTGTCAGAGAGGGCTTTTTCGCAGCGTTTGCCATTGAATAATAAATAGATAGCGATAAAAAGCATGATAAAGGGCGGAGAGCTGATGAAGTGACCCCAAAAAGTTAGACAATATTTTTAATTAAGCAGCCGAGAGGGCTCGCTGCCTGTGACGCACAGGCGGCAAGCCCTTAAGCTTTGCCTTGCTGCGCTGGTTATTGTAGTAATCCATATAGTCGATGAGCTCTGCCTTGAAATGCTCCATGGATTTAAACTCCTGCAAATACAGCAACTCGCTCTTAAACAGGCCGAAGAAATTCTCAATCACCGCATTGTCCAGACAGTTACCTTTACGACTCATACTCTGACGAATGCCTTTCTTTCGGAGCATCCTCTGGTATTGCTTGTGCTGGTACTGCCAGCCCTGATCGGAATGGAGAATCAAATTTGTGTTGTCCGGTATCTCTGCAAAAGCCTTGTCCAGCATCTCTGTTACCATTAAGAGCGCGGGTCTTTCTGAAATGGTGTAGCTCACTACATATCGGCTGTACAGATCAAGAAGCGGCGACAGATAGAGCTTCTTCCCAAACAGGCTGAACTCGGTAATATCCGTTACCCACTTTTGGTTTGGCTTCTCTGCTTGAAAACACCGTTTCAGCAGATCGGGTGCGATCTTCCCTACTTCACCCCTGTACGACTTATACTTTTTCATCCGAACCCGGCAGATAAGTTCCAATTCCTTCATGAGCCGCTGTACGGCCTTGCGGTTGATGTGAAAGCCGCGCTTGCTCAATTCTGTTGTGATGCGACGATAACCATAACGGCCTTTATTTTCATGGTATATGACGGTAATTTCCGCTTTTATATCTTCATATTTGTCCGCTTCTGTTTGACACCTGATATGGTAGTAGTAGGTCGCACGTGGCAGACCGGATACCTCTAATAGCAGGGACAGCTTATGTTTATGCCTTAGCTTCGAGATTACCTGTGCTTTCTCTCTCGCTGTACCCTTTTTAAAACTAAGGCATCCAAGTTTTTTAAGTAATCAAGTTCCGCTCGTAGCCGCTGGTTTTCGGCAATTAGGTCTTCTTCCACCTGCTGGTTAAGCTTTGGCTTCCGGCCTTTTTGTGGGCTATTCAATTTGCTGGCACGACCTCTGCGGTCTATATACAGACCTTCAGGACCTTCTTCAAGATAGATGCGCTCCCACTGCCTGATTCGTTCATGGCCGGCAATAACGTATTTCTTTGCCGCCTCGCAGTAACTTAGTCCGTTTTCTCGTAGATATTCTATCACGGTTCTCTTAAAGTCGCCACTGATGACTTGCCCTTTTGGCATAAAAATACCCCAATCGTTTTTCAGTATATCATACTGTCTAACAATTGGGGGCAGTTCACTGATCTTCGCCCTTTATCAAAACAAAAGGAATTATCGGCCAAACTAATTGCCTTATCAGCAAGAAGGGGTCAATAGCGAAGTAACGATACAGTCCCGGCACCACACTCATTTGATGGCAGTTGCCTTGGATTCGTCCCGTTCTTGTCTCGTCCATTCTAGGAATAGAAGCTAAAGTAGTAGTGGCATAAACTGCTCCATGTTAATTAGTCAATCAAGGAGAAAGTTAACTAAAGAGCATGTATCATCATATTCGACTTTAAAAATTCGGACTTTTTTATATCCAAATCTAATTATATTCAAATATGGAAATAATTATTTGTGAAAGTAATAAAAAGTTTTATAAGGTAATGCTGTTAAAAACGTTCTCTCTGTTAATTACATCTCCTCAAAAAGTGTATATTTGACATCTTGAAGTCACATGAAAAATGTTTCTTGACACGAAAAAGACGATTCAATAGGGATAATTCATGAAAAGCCTAGTGCGGAGGCTCCGATGTATTTCGCCTTATATGTCTATTGAAGCGTCAGTATGGTAACTAAACTATCTTGCATTATTTTTTATAGACTAAAATAACCACTTGACAAAACTCAACACATATCTTATCTTGTATATACAAGATAGACAAGGTAAACACATGAACGTACCTCGCTATATGGTTTATGCAAAGACGCAGAAGTCTTCCCAGTAGTATAGTGCGGAAATATGAATGAGACTGTTGGTGCAAAAAAACGATATAGCTTCGACATTTATCAGAACATTTCCTTGAGTTATTAATTCGGCGCTAGTAGCGCAAAAATCCTAAATTTCCATAAAAAGGAGAACCTAGCTTTATGTCAACAGTGAACTATCTTATAGGCGGTGAGGCCAAGATGGCCATACGTTTTGCGCTCCAGTCTCTTAATGTACCTTTTATAGACAAAGATATTCCCTATGTACAGCGGGTACAGGATTTTTTACTTGGGCCCGAAGAATATAGGCTGTTAAGTGGTGCGGTGAAAAGTATAGGTGTTACGTCGCGCTTCCGTGACGTCATTGAGAAATTTAAGGTGCCGAAAAACGAAATTCCAGCAGGTTTCCGAGTAGAAAGCAAACTTTGTTCCGACGGATTACTACTGATAGATTTAGTGCGTGACATTTCCTATGATAAGAACGGAATGAAGCGTCCAACAGGGGTAGTATTCTCCGCCGATTCTGCAAATCCCTATGAAGTTGAACCTATCGCGCCGCTGCTCGGCAATTTGACGTGCAATCCAGGTATTATTTATGACTTGTTTATCAACAACCCAAAGGCAAACGTTGGGAATAAGTTCCAAACTCGCGACGAAGTAATGGCAGAACTTGGTCGGATATTGGGGCCCGGATGTGATATCAGTGTAGAACTCAATAATCCGTTTGAAACGGATTTTGAGAAGATTCTCGAAGAATGTGAGAAGTTTAAAAACATGCTCACAGAATATCGCCTTGTTGTAAAGGTCCCGCATACAGGTCCTGTTAACGCTGAGAATGTGAATGAGTTGCTTACCGGCGACAAACGGTTTTCAGTACGCTATGATCAGGCTACGACGGAAGACGCGCTCAGAGGCCATAATCTCGCGATCAGGCTCCGCGAGCATGGATACAGGATCAATTACACCCTGATGTTTGAGCCGTATCAAACTGCAATGGCGCTGCAGGCAAAACCTTATTTTATTAACAGTTTCATCCGTCATCGTCTTATGCAGACTTCCGCGTTGAAACAGTTGCTCGACCTATTCGAATTGACGAACGACCCGAAATATCTCTCAGATATGCGGAGTCTTATGCTAGCAAACGACTATCTCAATAAAAACGAACAGGATGCCGATCTTTTTAGGGTGCTTAAGCTCGGAAAAGATATCGTACGGTACCGCAATATTGATAACGAGTATGGATCGGATGGCTTGGACGCGGTAAGGCACAATCTGCGGCTACTGCGCAATACCAACCTCTCTGACGCTCGTCTGATTATCTGCTCAATGGAAGGTGACTACAATTATCCTGATATTGATAAACTGATGGCGGATCCCGAATATCAGGATGTAATAGACAGGGTCGTTATTACGGCCGAGCCTGGATATCTAGCTCGTTTTACCAGTACGAATCAGGTGGTTTCTTATCAGCGTAGGTTCATGAATGCCGCAAAGGGGCAGAAGTAAATAATTTCATGAGAGAAAAGAATTAAGCAATTTTTCTTATGCGGTTGGGGCTATGGGTTAGTCTGCTAAAAAGCTGAAAGTTCCAGTTTCGGTTATAGAGATTAGCTGCGATGAAGCCGATGCCGTTAAGAAATTAAAAAAATGGGGGTGTTGATATGACGAAAAAAAGTTCTTACGCATGGCTTGTTTTGTTGGGGTTGGTTCTAATTCAGTTTTGTTCGGTAGGAATAATTTTCAACACATCGGCGAATTATATGGCGCCAATACTTCAGGCTCATCCGGATTTTACCGCTGCAGGATACGGGGTTACTTCTACCATACAATCAATTTGTGGGCTTATTATTCTGCTAACAGTGGGTAAAATCGTCGCAAAGATTGGCGTCAGAAATATGATGATTATTGGAACAGTAGCTTGTGTTGCAATGCAGCTCATTTTATCTGTTGCAAATTCCCTACCCGTGTTTTATGCCGCATATGCGATTTTTGGATTTGGATCGAATCTAATCGCAGTCGTATCAGCACCTGTTCTTATCAATGCCTGGTTTGGAAAACATCACGGCATATTGTTTGGGGTTTCAGCTGCAGCTATGGGATTGGGAGGCATTGTATTTTCGCCGCTCATTGGTAATTGGATCAGTACAGTTGGGTATCAAACATCGTATTTGTACTGTGCTATTATCATTGCGGTGCTTTGTACGATTGGATGCATTCTGATAAAGAATCGTCCGGATCCGGGTGTGCTTCCGTTATGGGCAGAACCGGTATCTGAGAACGCGGTAAATACTGTTGGTACAGAAGGTGTGGAACTTGCTGGAATGACTTTAAAAGAGGCTTTAAAAGGACCAAAGTTCTACATGCTTTTCATTGGGAGCCTTTTGCTGCAAGCATGCTTTATGTGTGTTCTGTTGTCCTATGGAAATTTTGCCGCAATGGCTGGTATGTCAGCGGTTGGAATCGGCGTTATCTTTATGATTTATAACTTCTTTAATACTTTCTTACAGATATCGGCTGGTTGGCTTGCTGACAAAGTTGGCCCCAAAGTTGTAATGTTTTCCGGTGCGCTGCTTTTCGTAGGCCTTAGTCTGATTGCGATGTCAATACAATCCTTGGGAAGCACTTGGGTCTATATTGCGGGTGGCATGCTGGGTTATTGTGTAACAACATTGATGGTACCAATGCAGGTATTGGTTCGCAAACTATATGGCCTGAAGGATTTTGCAGGCATATTGGGAATAGCTTCTATACCGATAAGCATAGGGGCTGCGTTCTTGCCGATATTTAATGCTGCTTATGATGCGACACAGAGTTATAATAGCGCATTTATCGGTGCAATTGTTGCAGCGGTCATTGGTGTGGTACTGTTAATGGCCATAAGAACTAAATCTGCATCGATAGAAGTTCCCAAAGCAGATTTGTAATATTTACCGTCAATCAGCGGGAGGCTGTAGCCAAGCAGCCTCCCAAATGAAATTGATTTTAAGAAGCGAAATCCTGCAAGAAGCCTAAGCCTTAAAATGAGTCATGACGCATTTTGTTGTAATTCTTAATTTGAAAATTCTATTAAAGTATTGCTAAGATGAAATCCCATTAGAAGCCCTAAGAAATTATAAAGAATAAAGGTGATCTTAATGGAAAAGAAGTATTTAGTTGGTATAGATGCAGGAACCAGCATGCTGCCAATTCTCCTATTGGCGCAAACGGTGTACAGTTTTTCTGGAACCTGATGTTTAAACAGGTTGCTTTCACGGGCATCGGAATCTTGAATAGCACGGATGACCTCATTCGCGCCTGCCTTGAAGGCATAGCCAATGGGTTTAAGGATTGTCTGAATATTATGGAGGAGATATCTGGAAAGCAGCCCCAAAAATTCTTGGTGGCGGGTGGCCTTGCAAAATCCGACTTTGTTTGCCAGCTTTTTGCGGATGTACTTGATATGACCGTTGAAATCTGCTCATGCCCGGAAGAGTTGATTGGCGCCCGTGGGTCGGCATTGGTGGCTGGCGTCGGTGCAGGCGTATATGATAGCATTGAGGATGCTATGAGAAAAACTCGTTCAACTGTTGCAAGGCGATATGAACCAGTCCCGCAAAACGTTGAAATGTACAAAGCAGTCTATGAAAGATACGGCAAACTGCGAAACGCGGTTAAGACCCTTTAAGGCAAGGCATCAACAAATGTAGAAGCAACATTTTGTTGCAAATTTATACAACAGTTTTATATGCTGGTAACATTATCTATAATGAGTCTATTTTCTACCAGGCCTTTGTCTGTCTCATATTTTGGGGATAGATAAAAGACCAAATCAACATCACGTTAAATATTTATGAATGGGTGAAATAATATACGTGGGAATTGTATAAAAGTTTTGGGGCTTATAAGATAAATCAGGGCCATTATTGATGGGTTAGGATAGGGAAAGCAAAATGGTAAAAACAAGCATATTACAGGGTGTATACGCTCCTATTGTTACAACCTTCGATGAAAACGAGCATGTATCTATAGATGGAATTGTAGCGAACATCGAGCAATATAATGAAACCTCGCTTAGAGGCTATATGCCATTAGGCAGCAACGGAGAATTTCAGGGATTAACGGATGAAGAATCCCTTTTGGTTTTGGATGCTGTTTACAAACACAAAGTGAAAGATAAGATAGTCGTTGCCGGATGCGGGCGCGAATCTGCATTTAAAACTATCGACTTCATAAAAAAAGCTTCCGACCATGGGCTCGACGTAGCATTCATTTTGCCACCCCACTATTTTGTTCAGTATATGTGTAAAGATGCGCTTCTGAAATACTATACCGTGGTTGCCGATCAATCTCCTGCACCAATTGTTATTTATAATGCACCTAAATTCGCTGCTAACTTATGTTTGAGCGCTGATCTGATATGGGAGTTAGCGGAACATCCAAATATTATCGCTATGAAAAATTCATCCATGGAACCAAATATTAATTATTTAAAGGCGATATCCCCCAATGCCCAATTTAGTATAATTGCGGGGAACGTAAGCACGTTTTATCCAGGACTTCTTGAAGGTGCCGTAGGCGGTGTGCTATCCACAGCCAGTTATTTACCTGAATATTGTTGTGAATTGTACAATGATTTCATCCAAGGCGATTATAAAAAGGCCCAAGAACTTCATGAGTTTCTTAATAATGTATCGATGCAAACTATTTCCCGGCATGGAGTTGCAGGAGTCAAATATGGGATGGACCTAAGGGGGTTCTCTGGAGGGAGACCTCGAATTCCTTTACAATCAATATCAATTTCAGAACAAAAGAGAATAGCAGAGTGTTTCGAACAATTTGGGTTAAGACCATTTAAAACATGGCCAGTCTTCTGATATAAGCGAAGAATTCAATACAGTTAATCAATCTTATAATGGAAAGATAGCAAAGTACTCACGGCACATGAAACAGCAACCGGGATGCTTGCTAATGTGATTGATCGTCCTTATGTCCTTAATTATTGCCTTAAAACTCCAGCTTTAACTTGATTTTATCTCCTCTAAAAACCACCTTCGCGTATTCAAAAGGTACACCATTTGGGTCTACGATGGTATCTTGCAACAACAATAAAGGATGTCCGGGCTGGATGTTTAATAATGTTGCCTCTTCTTCTGTGGCTGCCACGGATTCAAGTTCTTCAAAAATACGCTCTCGATTCAACCCATAACTCCTACTGAGTATGGAGCATAACTGCTCGTCTACAAGGTTAAGCTTTTCCAACTGTGGCGCCAATATTACCGGTATATAGGAAGTGTGCAGACTGAGCGGCATATCTTTCACGGCCCGTAACCGCCGCACTACATACACCTGTGCATTATCCTCCAATTTTAGTTTACTGCGAACGTCTTTGTTCCCCCTATTTTTCTGCACGCTAAGCAGTTTAGTGGTTACTTCGTAGCCCAACCGCTCAAGTTGTTCGCGGATGCCCTCATAAGAGAGAGACTTGGCTTCAATTTTCTGCTCTGCAACGAAGGTACCTTTACCCGGTATGCGAAACAGCATACCCTCCTGTACCAGCCTCGTTACAACACTGCGTACTGTCATGCGGCTGATACCGTACTGGTGGCTAAGCTCATTCTCGGAAGGAATAAGAGAGCCCGGCACCCAAACCCCAGTTTCAACGTGTTCGCGGATCAGTTCTTCCATTTGCATATGCAGTGGCTTAGCGCTTCCTCTGTCCAGCATAAATCGTATCTCCCCATCTATTCGACAACATGACTATTGCCAACATTTAGTAGTGTCCTCTTTGAACTCCATAATAACAGATTAGAACCTGTAAAAACAAGTGCAACATGATTTTTCTTATTTTGTGTCTTGGTTTTGTGAAAATTACGTTTTCTATTGACAAAAGGCCCTGGTTGATATAATGTAATTACAGGAACTTTCTTGTATATACATGTACGTATAACTTGCAAGGAGAATGAATTTGCAATTATGGGGATCTTGAGCGTGGGGATGCAAGGCCAATGCAACCATGCAGTAGTCTTTAAAGCTCCGAAATAATTGATAAGTACGTTGATTTTAAATGTTTATATGGATGAATCAAACGATGAAAGAAAACCTGTTTTGTAAAATCTTGCGCGATGCGCAAAAAAGCGGTACTGCTGTTGCCGCAGTCAATATTCTGAATCACCTTACTGCCCGAGCTGTAGTTCATGCGGCTGAGCGGGCCTCGCGGCCTATTATCCTTCAGCCATCCACAGGCACAGTCAGGCGCTATGGTGTTGAGGCTTTCGCCAGAATGATAGAAGAGCTGCGGGCAGACGCCCATGTACCCGTTGTACTGCATCTCGATCACTGTACCGACGAAGCGCTGGCCAGGGCCTGCATCCAAGAAGGTTGGGATTCTGTTATGATGGATTTTTCTTCCCGGCCTTTTGACGAAAATGTAATGTTAACTCGCCGGATAGTTGACTATGCCCATGGTCGTGGCGTTGCTGTGGAAGGTGAAATCGGTGTGATCGCGGGTGTCGAAGATGACATTGCACATGATGATGCCCGTTTGGCTTCTATTGAAGAAACGGTGGATTACTTACAGCATTCCGCCATTGATGCCGTAGCACCCGCCATTGGTACGGCACATGGCGTTTATGTTGGTCGTCCAAAGCTGAACTTCAATCTTGTGAAGCAGTTAAGCCGTCTGGATGTTCTGGTAGTGGTGCACGGCGGTACCGGCTTGCCGGAAAAGGATTTTAAACGGCTGATTGAATGCGGCGCAGCTAAAATCAACCTATCCACAACATTAAAGCTAACCTATATGGGAGCCGCCCGTAAGGCGCTTCAGAATGAGAAGATCACCCCGTTGGATTTCGACCAGGCCGTAGAAAAAGCCTGTTCGACACAAATGGAAGCTTTTATCCGGTTGTTTGCAAATGAGGAGGTTCATGTGTATGGTAGCGAATTTTCCAGTTGACCTGCACATCCACACTTATTTGTCTGACGGAGCCGACAGCATCAACGAACTCGTAGAGAATGCCGTTGAACGGGGATTGAAAGTGTTGGCTCTGACCGACCATGACATCCTTCCGCCTACTGAGGTTCACCTGCCGGGTGGCGGCTCTCATTCGCTGGTTAAATGGGCTCGATCCCATGGCCTATGCTTTTTGCGCGGCGTGGAGTTCTCCTGCGAAAGCAACGTGGAGGACGTTCATATTGTAGGTCTTGGCTGCAATTGGGAAAGCGCCGAGATGCACAATGTGGTACAAAATATCTCCAAAAGTAAAGCCACCGCCTATGAGGAAACGGTTCGCAGGCTGAACGAGCGCGGCTATAAATTTACAATAGATGAATTGCTGCAGAGCGGAAGCCATAAAGTTGATATTTTCTCTTTACAAAAGAAGCGCATCTTTGACTTTATGGCTACAAAAGGCTTTGTCTCCAGTTGGGTTGAAGCAAAGTTGCTGGTAAGGGATGACGCATATCTCAACGTTCACCGGGAAAAACCATCCGCTAAATACATCATTGATGTAATCCACAGGACTGGCGGGATTGCCATTTTAGCTCATCCCTATCTTATTGATCCCGCGGTAGTAGTCGGTGGGCGGCAGATGGAGCGGTGGGACTTCATTGAAACACTGATCGACAGCGGTCTGGACGGCATAGAGACCCGGTACCCCTATGGCAAGACCACCTACAAAGACAAACGGCCTTCTGAAGAGATATGGGCCGAAGTGGCTCAAAGGGCGGCCGGCCGATTGATTTTAAGCGGGGGCTCCGATTATCATGCTGACTGGAAAAAGAAGAATCAAAACCCTCGTGAACTTGGGGAGTGTGGAATGACCATAAGTGAATTTATGGCGGTTCCTTATTTTGCTAAACTTTATCATCAAGCGATGGATGCGGATAACTGACAAGTAAAACCATGATTATTAATTTGAAAGGTGGATGCAATATGAAAATTGCAATTGGATGTGACCCAAATGCCACTGAATATAAAACGGCATTGAGCGAATATGTAAAGAGCTTGAATCATGAGGTTGTTGACTACGGTAGCGACGACCCCATCTACGCAAAGGTTGCCTTTCGAGTCGCAAAAGACGTTGCTGCGGGCATATGTGACCGCGGTATCTTGCTATGTGGTACCGGTATTGGTATGTCCATCGCCGCCAACAAGGTAAAAGGCGCTTACGCTGCCTGTGTAAGCACCGTCTATCAAGCACAACGAGCCGAGCTGAGCAATCATGCAAATATTATCGCGATAGGCGCTCAGGTAATTGACATTGAGCTGGCGAAATCCTTTATCAAGGAGTATCTCAACGTTAAGTTTGATCCCGCCAGCCGTTCCGGCCCAAAGGTGGAAGCAATTATTGAATATGAAAGGGAGCAGCAAAGTGAAGACAGATGACATTAGGATGCTGGAGTACAGGGCAGCCAAATGTCGCCGCAAAGTTGTGCGCATGGTAGCTGCCGGTAAGGGCGGCCACTTAGGCGGTGCGATGAGTTGCTTAGATATGGTGACAGCACTGTATTTTCATGCTATGAACGTATATCCCGAGAATCCCAGGATGCCGGATAGAGATCGGTTCATACTCTCAGCTGGTCACAAGTGCATGGCGCAGTATGCCGCTTTGTGTGAGTGTGGATTCTTTGATGAGGCCGTTCTGGACACCTACGGACAGCTCGGTACGAAGCTGCCTGGGCACCCTGACATGCATAAGTTGCCGGGCGTGGAGGCAAACACTGGCGCATTGGGGCACGGGCTCTCCATTGCAGGTGGGATGGCCTTAGGATTAAGAAACGGCAATCAGAGAGTGTTTGCCTTGATGGGCGACGGTGAGTTGCCGGAGGGCTCCAACTGGGAAGCAGCGGCCGCCGCCGGTCACTATGGCCTAGATAATTTATGCGCCATTGTGGACTGCAACGGCCTGCAGATCAGTGGAAAAACCAAAGACATTATGGATATGGAACCCATTGTTGAGAAGTTTACCGCCTTTGGATGGACGACTAGGGTGATAGACGGTAACGACATGGAACAGGTGGTTAGAACGTTGGACGCTCTGCCATTTGGGAAGGGCGGACCCTCTGCCATTGTGATGCGTACCGTAAAGGGTAAGGGGCTTTCGTTTGCCGAAGGGGACATACGTTACCACTATTGGAAGCCTTCTTCCGAGGAACTAGCAGCAGCGGAATTGGAGTTAGACGCAACAATTGAGTCAAAGAAGGTGGCGCAATAATGGAACGCAAAAGAGCAGATCCGAGAAAGACTTTCGGGGCAGCCGTTTTGGAAGTGGCCCGTGAAAATCCCGATATTGTAGTATTAAGCGCGGATAGCGGCGGAAGCAGCGGATTTGAAAACTTCAAAAAGGAATTTCGCGATCGCTACTATGAATTCGGCATTATGGAGCAGGGCGTTGTGGGAATAGCAAGCGGCTTGGCTACCACCGGAAAAATACCAGTATTTTGTGCCATTGCTCCGTTTGTCACCAGCCGGCCCTATGAAATGTTCCGTAACGATTTAGGGTATATGCGCCAGAACGTCAAAATTGTAGGCCGTAACGGTGGGATATCATATAGCGACTTGGGCTCGACCCATCATTCTCTGGAGGATTTTTCTATTATCCGTATGATACCTGGTGTTACGGTTTTGGCTCCGCAGGACCCGTTGGAAATCAAAACGGCGGTACGTGCCATGCTGGAGCATCAAGGGCCCGTGTATATGCGTATTGGCAATAATCCTATTCCATATCTCTACGATGAAAAGCCTTTCGTCATTGGCAAAGGCCGTGTGGAGCGTGAAGGCGGAGACGTTGCTATCATCGTAACCGGCAGCCTGGCTGCTAATGTTTTGGATGCTGCCGAACAACTTGCCCTGCAAGGTGTTGAAGCCCGAGTAGTAGCTATGCCCACCGTCTATCCTATCGATCGGGAATTGGTAGAAGACTGTGCCCGCACCATTGGCCGGATCGTCACGGTGGAAGAGCACTACGTGGTTGGTGGCCTAGGTACTATAGTACAGGAGGTCTGTGCTGAAACATTCCCCGTCCCTATCAAAAAAATTGGCATTCCCCATAATTACGCTACTTCGGGACCGTACGATGAAGTATTGCAATATTACGGATTAAACGCAAGTGGCATACAAAAAGCGGTTTTTGAGTTCGTCGCTGGCAAATGCTATGCTTAATTATCTTCATCGGATAAAAAGATGAATAAAAATGTCAAGGAGGTTAGGAGTTATGCTTAGACAAAACAGTTCAAGTACTATAAAGGCTGAATTAAAGCATACCGGTATTTATGTAGCTAATATTGATCGTAGCATTGATTTTTATGAAAGAGCTTTGTCAATGCATATTACTCGGCGCTTGGAGACAAAAGGACGGGATGTTGCTTTTTTAGGGGATCTTAATAATACATTTGAATTGGAATTGATTTATAACCCGAGCAAAAACGGCAAATATAATCTTGGTGATAATACATTTCATTGTGGGTTTAGGATAGAAAATTACGATGAAGCACATGAATTACATGAAAAAATGGGTTGTATAAGTAGAGATAAGAACATTTCACAATACTATTGGATTAAAGATCCGGATGGCTATGAAATAGAAATAATACGGGCAAGCGAATATATGATTCAATAAGTATCGCATAAACGACTAAAAGAGCGCAGCGCAACTCGTTTGCTTACAGATTCGGTTTCGGTTGAATGAAGCTTAGTTTAGTTATCTGATCCC
The DNA here is from genome assembly GCA_023407175.1 of Bacillota bacterium. The sequence goes on along the minus strand of JAEYMU010000029.1, from coordinate 6,467 downwards.
CAAAAGGATTAACTTCACTGCCTTTGGCAGAACAAAGCAAAGACTATAGCTCATGTATTTGCAGCCCTCATGAAAACAATGTGTGCCTATGGATCCCGACCGTTCTCATGACAGAGGTGCTTAACCTTGAAAAAAAACTACCAGACAGGAAGGTACGCCATTGGGAAACCAAAGACAAAGATATTACGAAAGCTTATGTGTTCTGTACATATTCCGTACCGAATCACATCTGTTTCCAGTGGTTATGCATCGCCATTTCTGACTTTGAAAGTACGAAAAAGAGGCAAATCAAGACTGAAGCAAGCCCTATCTGCACTGGTATTGATCTGCCGCCAACTTTCTGGGTTGAGCAGACGAAGATGGTAATTGCCATAGACCACGGCGTTTATTATCTGTTGAACTAGAAGTAAGGGTATAGACGGAAAATTGAAAAAGAGCGGCTTGATAATTATATCGGTTTTCATTCACCTGCTTTAGCAGGGGTATATTGCCCCAGCCTCTGTTCAACATGGAGATTTATTTATAGAGTTTGGCACTATTATTAAAAAACATACAAAACACAATACTATGGATGGGGTTTAATTATGCTAAACGAAATAAAAAGAGGGTTACTAATGCTAAACAGTATAAAAATCGGTATTAAAGTGTTATTTGCATTTTTTATTACAGTAATCTTAGTAACATTAACCTTTCTTCTACTATCCACAAATTTCAACGCAATCTATATTATTGTGCTCAATGTATCAATAGCTGGGCTTGGAATATTCATTTCAATAAATATTAATTCAGAGATGAAACATTTAGCGGACAAATGTTTCTGGTATGAAAGCATATTAGATGAAATTCCATTACCTATTCGCGTGACTGATATGGATATGAATTTTACGTTTATCAATCGTCGAACAGAAAAAGAAACTAAGATCGAGAGAAAAGATTTTTTAGGAAAACATTGTAGCAGCCTTGAGACTGGCGTATGTAATACAAAGGATTGCTTTATGGAACGGTTAAAATCGGGCGAAACCCATTTTGAATACGCGCATCCTCGGGGTATTGTTCAAGTTGATTGTGCATATCTGTATAATTCAGATGGTGACAAAATTGGTTATATTGAAACCATGGCAAACATAACAGAAATTGTAAGCTCAAGGCTATATAATAAAGCTGAAGTTAAAAAACTAGAGGCGAATTTAAAGCAACTATCAGAAGGGAACCTATCTTTAGTATTTTCTTTAGGGGATTCCAACAAATATACAGTTGAAGATAGAAAAAATTTTGAAGCAATCAACAACAATTTAAAAAGTGCTGTTGATTCAATTGCTTATTATATTTCTGAAACAAAACGTGTTTTATCCGAAATTGCATCCGGCAATATGACAGAACGGATAAACGCAGAATTTGTTGGGGATTTTATAGAAATCAAAAATTCGATAAATATAATTGGAGATGAATTAAATAGAGCGTTACTTGAAATAGATCAGTCAGCCGAGCAAGTCGCGATTGGCACAAAGCAGGTATCAGACGTTAGCCAGCAATTGTCAAAAGGCGCAATGGAACAGTCCCTTGTGATAGAACAATTAACAGGAACAATTGCTAATATTAAAGAACAGATTAGGAATACGGCAATTAATGCAGTTAAAGCCAACGAATTGACTGCTATGGTCAAGCAGAGCGCATCGGATGGAAATAGCCAGATGCAACAAATGCTAAATTCTATGGATGCGATTAACTCTGCATCCTCCAGTATAGCTAGTATTATAAAAGTCATTGATAATATAGCATTTCAAACAAATATACTTGCTCTTAATGCAGCGGTTGAGGCAGCCAGGGCGGGACATCAAGGTAAGGGATTTGCAGTAGTAGCTCAAGAAGTACGCAGTCTTGCCATAAAAAGTGCGGAAGCGGCCTCGGAGACTGAAAACCTAATTAATGAAACGATTACCAAGGTACAGCAGGGAATGAAGATTGCAAACGAAACCGCGGATGCTTTAATAGAGATTATCGATAGCATAGAACATTCCGCTGTTCTGATTCAGGAGATTGCAACCGAATCCAACGCCCAAGCAAATAACATCGCAGAAATTAGTGAGGGTATTATACAAGTATCCGCTGTAGTACAAAATAATTCTGCAACCGCTGAAGAAAGCGCATCTACGAGTGAAGAAATCTCAAGTCAAGCGGAATCACTTAAAAATTTGATAGGACATTTTGAACTATCCCCAATTTAGCCTCAAATCATAAAACAAAACAATAACACATGAAGCCGGGAAAGAAAGGTCCAAGCTAAAGAATTTCGGGGTGTTATTAAATAAATCATCTGGTGGTCGGATCTACATATCCCTGTAGATCCGGCTATTTATATTTTGGGAAAAGATGGAGGTTCAGCAATAGTCCGGAGACACGAAGATTGTGCCATTAATGTTAAATTTCCAATCCATTCCTATAACTTTGGCAAAATTCATTTTCAAAACGGGATAGTAGATGAAAGGGAACAGAACACCGCCTTGCGGTCACGGAAGGAGGTGATCTCTACGGAACTCTCCTATTCCCAGCGGAAAACCATTAGGCACCAATTTGACAGTTACTGCAAAAAGGTATTGCGTGGCGAATACCGTGACTGTGTACGCGAAACACGGTGGGTTCGGCAGCATGAAATGTCTTTCATAGAACTGCCACCTCAGGGGTTGGCACAGCTTACTACTATGGACGAGTATCTCATCGATAAAAACTACTTTGACGTTTTAGGATTTAGAATCGCTATAAAAAGCGATCCGATCAGTGAAGCGCTGGCCACCTTGCCTGAGGAAAAGCGGGACATTATTCTGTTATCTTATTTCCTGGATATGACGGATCAAGAAATAGGAGATAGGCTAAACATGGTACGCAGTACCGTCCAGTATCAACGGACAAGCTCACTCAAGCAGCTAAAAAAACTATTGGAGGGAAAAGTGAATGAAGAAGTATAAGTTCCGAGACATAAAATTGCTTCCGTTCCCAATTATTTGCTCGGCAGCGACAGGTAACATTGACGCCATCAACGCTGTACTCAGGCATTATGAAAGATACATAACCGCTCTGTCTACCAAGCGTTTTTACGATGAAAATGGGGATTCACATTTAATTGTAGATGATGAAATCCGTCGCAGGCTTGAAACAAAGCTTATTATCAAAATCCTTGCTTTTAAGGTAGCATAATCCCATTGCCCGTTTGGGAGCGTGCCCCTTTCCATGCTCCCCGCGGGCATTGAAAGTTGCCGTTCTGTAAAAACCCATCTGCAACGGTGAGTTTTTACAGGCCGGCAAAAGCTGGCCCGTGGACCTTGAAAACTTCATATACGGTATTTCAGGTACTATCCCTATGCTGCCTAACGGCAAGCGGCAAAGGATCGGCGCGACGATAGCATATGATGCAGGAGCGATAAACGATACCTTAGAACCAGCTGCGGCGAGCTGGCCCGCGATGACACGCATGGGAATAATGATACTTCCTCACGGCCCCCAGTAGACTATGGGGGAGCCTCTGCGGTATGCACTACTCTGGCAAAGGAGCGGTACAAGCAGAGCTATGATGCCGGCAGCCACCGGCAGCCTGAAATACCCCCATAGCCGGGGAAGCGTGGCAAATACGGCGGAACTGACATCAGAAACCACGGGCTGGCTTTTCTTTTAAGAGTTAAGCCAGCCCATTCTTGTGATGTCATTCAAGCATGATATAGTTCCAGGGTGGCATCATAAGTTTTCACATATTTAGCCAATAAGATAACTGGGTTATGGTGATTTGCGATATCCATTTGCTGTTGGCAACACACGCCCCGGAAGGAATGGCGCAGCGGTTGCACAATAGGTCTTTGACAGAGCTCAAAAACGCAACGATGCTCAATACGATTTGGTAGACATCGCAGATTATCACTTGCAGCTTCTGGATGAACCCCTTCCACCTTCCATGGGACAATACATGCAGCCCCATACTCAAGCATGGTCCCCCAAAATCGCTGAGTTTGATGGGTATGTGTTTGTGACCCCCGAGTATAACCATTCAACCTCAGGCGCTTTAAAAAATGCCATTGATTATTTGTCAGCTATGGCTCTATGAATGGGGCCAGGGCAGTAGAACAATTTGCGTCCCGTGATGGCAGAGCTCCAAATTGCGGACGTTCGTGCACAGGTGGCTTTCTCTTGAGAATTTCAGCGAGTTTAAACCCGATTCCCGCCATGAAGCAGAAGTAGATATCAAACTCAACCAGGTGATCGTATGGGCCGGCGCTTTGAAAACACTGCGCTGATACTTTAATAATCGCAAGCCTCGCGACCGCAGTTAAAAAACTGTGGTTTTTTTATTTCTCAGAAAGATACAGTTTTCTCCTGAAAAGAAATCCGTTAAGAGGTGACTACATGTTTGAACAGTATAATGATATTGTCAGCTTTTCGGAAATGCGTGCCATGCTTCGTGTCGGTAAAAATTCTGCATATAGATTGTTATCTACGAATCAGATTCAGGCCAAGCGGTTGAATGAAACTGGCAAATATATCATTCCAAAGAAAAGCGTTATCGACTATATCAACCGCACGCAAAAAGAATAATTTCGTGCCGCACTACCTGTTATCGCTTGCTTCGAAGTAGTACGATTAAGATGCAACGAGCGTTTTAAGAGAAAGGAGCGAGCTTATGGGTAAAAGGAGACACTAAAATGAATCAGGCAATCAGCATTACCGGTTCTGTACAGATGACGAAGAGGAGCAAGTACTGGCAGGCAATTCTGAACATACCGATTGGAGACGGATCCAAAACGAGGCAGAAGTGGATTTCAACACAGGAGACGGACAAGATACGGGCATATAAAAAATTCGTTGTATTAGTTGACGAGCATGAGAATTTGCTGAATGACCCACGCAAAAGCCCGGAAGAAAAACTGATGCTGATCTTTCAACCCAAAGCAAAGAAAGAAGCAAAGCCTGCAAACCAGGCACCCTCTCCTGTACCAGCCACTGTGACCGGGGGCCCCCCTGCCGATATCTTCAACCTGAGAGCAAGCCAAATAAAATTTGTTGACCTGCTCAAAAACTGGCGGCATGCCTTCGATGATATCGAGGATACAACCATTGAGGGATATGAAGATAATTTCAATAGGCACATTATCCCGTACTTTCAAAAGAAGAACCTGTATCTTCTGGACGTTAAGCGAAGGACCATCCAGCAGTTCGTCAATTACATGGGGGAAGAAGGCCGAACTGACGGGAAAGGCGGTCTGGGAAAGGAATCCGTGAAAAAACTGGTCAGCAATATTCGGAAGGTCTGTGATCTCGCGGTAGATGAGGAATGGATAGAAGATAACCCCGTCTACAACATCAAATATTCTATTAAGATCTTTCCGAAAATTGAAGTGGAGCCCCTGCACTTGGACCTGGAACAGCTTATAAAACTGCTTAATTACGTTCTGGATCCATCCAAGCTTGAGGACCCCAACAACGATTGCACATATGGCTATGCCGCTGGTATCGTGTTTGCCGCTTTCTATGCCCTGCGCAGGAGCGAAATCCATGGCATCCGCTGGATTGACATCGACTGGGTCCGTGATATTGTACGGATTGACAATGCCTTCGTGCGGGTCAAAACTACGCATGAAAAGCGACCAAAGAGTAAGGCCAGCCGCGCCCCGATGCCGTTACTGCCTTACGTAAAATCCTTCCTGTACAGGCTGAGGGAGTACCAGCGCAAATGTGCCGAATTCTATGGGAACAGGTTTGTGGAGAGCGACTATATCTGCTGCCGCAAATCGGATGGCAGCCGTTTTGGGCTGGATTATTTGAATGGCAGGCTCCAGAAGGAACTGAGACTACTTGAAATCGAACCGGTCATTACACAGCATGAATTGCGGCACAGCACGGCGACCTTGCTTCGTTCCCTTGGTTTTGCCGAGCAGGAAATCCAATCCTGGCTCCGCCATGCCGACCTCGATACGACAATGCACTATGCGCATGATAATATCAAGGTCAGGCTGAGAGCGGGCGAAACATTGAATTCCGTGTTCAAACTGGAGTACACTCCATATGAAGAATTGGAACAAAAAGAGACATTTGAACAGATAGCGGTCTAAAAAGGGACAAAATTTTGCAGGTATCTATTAGGACTTTGCATTAGGACTTTTAGAACTTCGCATTAGGACCTTGAAAACACTGAATATCGAGTGCGTTTTTATTCATGTGAAGGCGCTTAAAATGACCTCCATTGATATCAACGCAACGAGGGTTTCAACTGCTAAAATGCCCTAGAATAAAGGGGTTTGGAACTATAGATGCAATAAAAGCCACTCGGACCGAGTAGCTCCTATTGTATAAATATTGGTCTGGGTGAGAGGATTTGAACCTCCGGCCTCTTGAACCCCATTCAAGCACGCTACCAAACTGCGCCACACCCAGATATGCATTCTGCTCATCGCAGCGAAAATAATTATACTAAAGCAGGAAGTGAA
>JAEYMU010000005.1 GCA_023407175.1 Bacillota bacterium | reverse complement strand
ATTGCCTGAATCTGATTATTCAGAAACTGGCTTAAAGCTCCGCCTGGCTACGAATGTATCCGATCCGTTCTGTGGCCCTGGCGAGGCTTTTTAACCGTTTTGAAACTTCTTTCGGCTCCATCTTCATTCCTTCTTTTACCCAGTCCATGATTACTCCGCAAAGACCGTAGGCATAAAATCCGGCATCAAAATCCCGTTCTTCAAAGGTCAGTTTTCCCTTTTCATCAAGTAACTCAATTGCTTCAGAAAATAATGCTTTTGTCATCTCATACAAATAACTCTCAAAGGTATGTTCCTGCTCTTTTATGGTATTTACGTAAAAGTTTTTTTCCTGTTTCATATTACTCAAAAGCTCATGGATTTTCTCATTCCAGTTATCAAGGCTGATATCATCTGCAATTGCAGCAAAATTTTCGTTATAATAAATCCAGCTTAATAGTTCATACTTATCCTGATAGTGATAATAAAAGGTCTGCCGGTTCAGACCACATACTGCCGTAATATCTGATATGGATATCTTATCAAATGGTTTCTCTTTGCACACCTGCTTCAATGCTTCTGCAATTGCGCGTTTCGTAATTAGCGAATCCGACATAGGCCCTCCTGTTATACTATTCCTTTATATTTGTAAAATAATTGGCAAGTACCGCAAACTGTTCTAAATTTAATGCTTCTCCTCTCACAGACGGGGAAAGACCCAGGCTTTCAATTGCCAATATAATCTGTTCTTTGGTATAAGGAACCTCAGGAGAGTTATTTAAACCATTTTGAAGTGTCTTTCTTCTCTGGTTAAAGGATGCCCTGATCAGGCGAAACATCAGTCCCGGATCCTGTGCAATGACAGGAGGGGTTTTATGCCGGGTCAGGCGGATCACTGCCGATCCCACGTTAGGCCGGGGCATAAAGCAGTTGGGGGGTACATTAGCTACAATATAAGGTTCTGCATAATATTGAACAGCCAGTGAAAGGGCACCATAATCCTTGGAACCCGGTCCTACCTGCATACGGTCCGCCACTTCCTTCTGTACCATGACTGTGATATTATCAATAGGCACCTGACCTTCAAAAAGTCCCATAATAATGGGTGTGGTGATATAATAGGGCAGATTTGCCACTACCTTTATGGGACGCCCACCATTAAATTTCTGAGTCAGTTCATTGATGTCAGTCTTTAAAATATCTGCATGGATTACAGTTACATTATCATAATCAGCCAGTGTTTCCTTTAGAATTGGTATTAAGTTTGAATCAATCTCTACCGCCACTACATGGCCTGCCGCTTCTGCCAGATACTGAGTCATAGTACCGATTCCAGGACCGATCTCCAAAACACAGTCATCCTTCGTTACACCTGCTGCCAGAATGATTTTATCAAGTACGTGTGTATCAATTAAAAAATTCTGTCCGAACTTCTTTTGAAATGCGAACTCATATTTTTGAATGATCTGAATTGTATTTTGAGGGTTGCCTAATTTATTTTGCATACACGTTTTCCTATCGTTTTTTATTAATCAATGGTATCTTATTATAAACAAAAAGTCAATAAATATAAGACGGGTCCGGAGTACGGATACCCGCCACTAAATATAAGATTGGGAAAGTTAAAACTGAGAAACATATTGATTAACATATTCGCTATTCAGAATTGACATAACTATCAGTGATTCATAACTGTCATGATACAAAATGCATTCTCTTAATATGCCTTCTTCAGCAAAGCCTTCTGACTTGTATAATCTTTGCGCTTTCTGATTTTTATATCTGACATCAAGCCATAATCTATGAGCGTCTAACTGCTCAAAGGCAATTTTTTTTATTAACTTCAACGTCTCTCTTCCATAGCCGTAACCTTTATCTGATATAACAATTCTCCGAAATTCAATGTTGTGATTTGGATTTGTAATGCCAGCTAAAATTACATATCCGATCAGCTTACTGGTGGATCTCTCTTGAATTGATAAATGCAAAATGTCTTCCTGAGACAAAGAATCCCTATGTTGTTCTCTTGTCCACTGTCCAACATACTGAGCATTGTCAGGCTGATGTTCCCATTCAAACACAAGGTCTAAATCGCTTTCCCGGGTGTTTTTCAGTGTGATAATATCAGTTTTTTCATTGATTTCTTTCACATATACTCCTTACCAATACTATGTCTTTTCTACAGATGATACAGCCTTTTTGCATTCCGGCTGGTAACTTCAATAACCTCTTCCCTGGAAATTCCTTTTATGGCGCTAATCTCATCAATAACATACGAAAGATTCAGGGAAGAATTGCGTTTTCCCCGATTGGGAACAGGAGCCAGGTATGGACAATCTGTCTCAAGTACCAGTTGGTCTAAAGGCATATATTCCACTACTTCTTTCAGCTTTCTGGCATTTTTAAAGGTCAGGACACCGCCAATGCCCAGATAAAAGCTCATATTCAGATATTCCCTGGCCATCTCTTTTCCATAGGAAAAGCAGTGAATCACACCGCCCACCTCTTCGGAATGCTCTGCCTTCATAATATCAAGCGTATCTTTTGCCGCATCACGGCTGTGGATAATAACCGGAAGCCTTACATCTTTAGCCAGATTCAGCTGCCGCACAAACCAGGTCTTCTGAGTTTCATGGTCTGGTTCATCCCAGTAATAATCAAGACCTATTTCTCCAATGGCAACTATTTTGTTACGGCTGGAATTTTCTTTCAGCCAGTTTAACTTCTCATCATTTAACTCACCCGTCTCATTGGGGTGAACACCGATTGCACCATATATATAAGAATACTTCTCTGCGAGTCTGATGGTATTCTCTGATGTCTTTATGCTGGCTCCAACATTGGTAACTGCTTCTATGCCATGAGACTGCAGACTTTCCAGCAGCTCTTCTCTGTCTTCATTAAATGCCTCATCATCGTAATGGGCGTGTGTATCAAAAATCATAGATATCTCCTTTAAAACGTTTGTCAGCCTGTAATCAATAACCGAACAATATAAAGCAGGATTAAGTGAACAGGATAAAACCAGTAAAATAAATATTTTAAATTCCTCTCACCCTTTTTTCCGTTATACAAGCGAATCGGCAGAAGAGCAAATACCCCTGCTCCAAAACAGCTCGCACTGATTAATGCAGCCATGATTCCTGCAAATATAGTCTGAATTTTTTTATTATTTCGAAATATATATATGATCAGTATCAATACAATTCCGTCTAAGTTGTAATCTGACTTCAGCAGTATGGACACCCCGCACCCCACTCCTATTGCTAAAAACTGCCGAAGTGGATCGCCCATGGCCTTCTGGTACCACTCAAGCACCCACAAACCTATAAATAGGGTAAAAAACACATTTTGATACCCAGGGTGAAACCAGCTGTTAAAAACTGCAAGGTCAAACGGTATTTCCGAAATCAAAGCAAATGCCAAAAGCCGGATTCCATATTTTTTTACATCTTTTGTATGAAGAAATCCCTCTACCAGCAAAAAGCAGAAAATTGGAAAGGAAATTCTTCCAATGGTCCGGAGAACAAAATCAATGGTGCTCCACTTTACGCCTTCTGGCGTAGCCAGGATTGTCTGCATCAGTAAAGGCTCCTGATACTTTAATATCCCATTTTCAATTACAACCGCACCAATATGGTCAATCAGCATGGTTATGATCGCAATAATTTTTAAGGTATTTCCCGAAATTCCTTTCCTATGGAAAACAGTGGATTCTGTCATCAAGTCCTCCTTTTAAACGATAAGACCGGATTATAAAAATCCGGCCTTATTATTATCTATTCCTATTCTTAAGGCAGCTTTTAATTAGCAGATCTCTGCTCCCGATGGCATTGCCTTTTCCGGAACCATAAGAGATAAATTGCCCTGTGCATCTTCCGCACATAAAAGCATGCCTTCGGATAAAACACCAGCCAGCTTCGCTGGTTTTAAGTTTACCACAACCATAACTTTTTTACCAACCATTTCTTCTGGTGAGTAATGAGCCTTAATGCCGCTGACAATCTGTTTTACCTGACTTCCTATTTTAACTTTGGAGCATAAAAGTTTTTTTGATTTCGCTACGGCTTCGCATGCAATAATCTCACCCACCTGGAACTGCAGCTTTGCAAAATCCTCATATTCAATTTCTGCTTTTGCCTCTATATCAATTCCGTCATCTTCCTGTGATTCTTTCTCCTCTGTAACACCTTCTGCAGCTGTATGCATAGCTTCCACTTTCTCCATCACTTCCTTCATATCCATGCGGGCAAATAAAATCTCAGGCTTGTCGGTCACTTTATTGCCAGATGGGTATAAACCAAATTCATTCATCTGGGATAGTTCTCTTTTTGTTGTATTAAGCTGAGAAAGAATTTTAGCGGAGGTCTCCGGCATAAAAGAAGCCAAAAGAGATGCTCCGATGGTAATAGCTTCTGTCAGGTTATAAAGAACCGTTTCCAGACGGGCTTTTGAAGCCTCATCCTTTGCAAGAGTCCATGGCGCTGTTTCATCAATATATTTATTACTTCTTCTGAATATATTAAAAATAGAAGTAATTGCATCTGCAACGCGGAGTTTTTCCATCTTCTCGCTGACCTTTTTTACCTCTTCAAGCACAACTGCTTTTAAATCCCCATCAAACTCATCTGTGATACCGCCATCTCTTACCACACCCTCGAAATATTTGTTGGACATGGAAATCGTACGGTTTACAAGGTTGCCCAGAATATTAGCAAGATCAGAGTTCATACGCTCTACCATCAGCTCCCAGGAAATGATCCCATCATTATCAAAAGGCATCTCGTGAAGAACGAAATAACGAACTGCATCCACTCCGAAGAAATCTACCAGTGTATCGGCATAAAGAACATTGCCCTTTGATTTGCTCATCTTTCCGTCGCCCTGCAACAGCCATGGATGACCAAATACCTGTTTGGGAAGGGGTACATTCAGTGCCATTAAGAAAATTGGCCAGTAAATAGTATGGAAGCGGATAATAT
>JAEYMU010000059.1 GCA_023407175.1 Bacillota bacterium | reverse complement strand
GGATTGTATGGGCTAAAAGTGACACCACCGCAGGGGGCGGAAGAGCCGGATTGGTACTACCTTACTGTAGATGACGGTAATGGAGGGAATCTGGATGTCTATTTGTCAGATATAGGTGCCAGTGCAGGCAGCAATCCAAATGTAAATGCAATCGTGCAAAATAACCTTGGAACCTATAATCATTATGTATTTAGCAATAATACCTGGACTGACACCGGAAATGTATATGCATCCTTGCCAATCGACGGCCCTATCACGGTCAGTTCAGCAGATCAGGGTGATATCACTGTAATGAGTGGTGGCACCATAATAAAGGATTTGCGGCAGACTATAGCAAACAAGAAAAATGAAATATTGGATTATATATATGAAAAAACGGGTATAGACCCGACTACGCTAACAAGTGAAGATGTAAGTATGCTTTCAAAAGGTATCGCTGGAGGTATTGCAGATAACCTTTCATTTGGAATATCAATTTGGTTGATTGATGTTCTTAATAGAAGGCGTCCAGAAGAAAATTATTATTTCATGAAAGCTAAATCATTTACCGATGCAATATTTACTGCAGTCTATACGACCACTGCTGCAGGAAGTGCATCTGCTGCTTTAAGTTCACTAAACGCCGCAGGTGTAACGGGCGCAATGGCATTAGCAACTTCAGAAACAGGTCTTGGCGGTATTATTTTTGGTACAGCTGCACTTACTGAATTAGCAGGGGCAGCAACGATGGCAGGTGTATCATTTGTATCCGGCGCATTTGCCGCTAATTCTCAGAATATGGTGAAGTCGAGTGTAGCCAAGCTTCAGAATACTATCGGCTACAAAATCCGAAGTGTTGCGGATGATATTTTAAGCAGATTTGAAGGATATAAAGGTGGACATACCATCCAAAAGCATGTTTCAATGACAAATGAAGAGCTAATAAGACGAGCTAATCAAGAAGGGGTGGACGCAACAAGTTTTGATAATTTAAGTTCTGCCACTAAAGCTGTCCAGCACAATTTAAGGAAAAACGCTGATAATATTGAAGATTGGCTTAATAGCTCAACTACTAGTCCAGGTGTCTTTGAAGTTACACACACATACCCAGTCGGATATGGTGTAGAAGCGTATTCCGGTAATGTTACATACAATCTAACAAGATCAAGAGTTGTTCTCGTTAAGGATAACACTGTTGATTTAGGCTTTTACATTCTATCATCATTTCCGATATTTTAATATGGAGGTGTGAGAATTGTCTGAAAATAAAAATGACAATTGGTTAAGAAAACATTACAAAGGCGAGTTTTTGGTATATTTTCGAAGTTTTGTAGAGGGCTATTTTGTTCCTGGCTATGGTTATGATGAGCTTCCCAGACTTATAAAGGAGTATAAAAGAAACGAAATTTCTTCAACACAAGATGGCTTGCTGAGAGAGTTGACCCTTATTAAAGAAAAGGACGACTGGGATTACGTTCAGCAATTTGTGAGGCAACATGGATTGCGATTATTATCTCATGAGAAATTAAAGTCAATGGTAGACCTATTAATCAATGAATTAGCTACACAAAGGGGTTAAAATATTTAAGCACAATCAAAGGGCTTCGGAGTGCCACATTCCGGCCCTTTTTGCTTTTCTATAGAAAACTATTTTTACCAATTACAGGGACATTTCTGCACAATTAGCATAGATCTCCATCGTACAATGCCATTTTTCCAGTAAATGCAGAATGCAGCATAGACAAAATCCAATAGGACTAAACTAAACTCCTGCTTACTCTTTATTTCAGCTTTCTGCCCGGGGGCGTGCTGCGCTGCAGGCAAAACGCTGCAAGGCCATCGCCAGCCGTGCAAACATGTAAGCTTGAATTGCCATAAACAGCTTGAATCGTTTGCGACTGGCTTGGCCTTGCCGTTTCGCCGTGACAGCGCAGGGATGCCGGAGCGTCCATATAAATTATGTGCTTCAATCAGGCATACCGGTGTGTCCTGCTGATTTTTGCAACCCGAATCCGGCATCCAACGGCTGCATGGGCAGTAACTTGCTTCGTTCTGGAACTGGCTTCCATGCAGCCGTTCACGCCCCCTGGATTTCTTGAAATATTAGAAAGCTTTGAGTGAAAAAACATTTTCACCGCTTCAACGATAGAAAGGCTTCCAGCCGCAGTACCATACCATAGTCCAGCGGCTGCATCCGTTTGCGGTTACGGTTAGTGCAACAGATGCTGACACTTTTACATATCCTTCACTTTCTATCATAGTTTTTCTATTTCCAGAGATACAAACTACATGCCTCTGCTCATGCCCACTATCAGTCTGCCTTGATTTACAGGATTCCATTTACATAAAGTACTGCATGGAACTGTATGACTCATGCCCCGCCATTGATAAGCACGGTAACTCTGAAAGTGCGTATTTCGGTCAGAACCCAGTTTGCCCCGAAATATTCAGAAAGCATAGTCCGGCCTCCTGCAAAGGCTGAGCATTACGTACAGGAGCTTACGGCTTTTTCTTCGATGGTTTTTTATTTTTGAAAAAACAATACCGGATTTAAACTACTTTCCTTTGAAAAAATCGCCGTAAGCTATCCTGTACGGTGCTCACAGCCTTTTTGCAGGATTGCCGGACGGCTTTCAGTTACTATGGGCTTATCAGGCAGGATGCCAGTTTACACGTTCTGCAAAAACTTTCATATAATGATTTCTTATTTTCAGATACGGGCGGTAGGGATTGCATGCAGGATATGTATTTGTTCCCTAGATAAATGAAAAACTTGATGAAAGTAGAGGATAGTAAAAAGGACAGCATGTTGCCTAACCGTAACTGCAAACGTGATGCAGCCGCCGGATTATGGTATTGGTACGGCGGCTGGAAGCCTTTCTATGCATTGAAGCGATGAAAATGCATTTTCACTCACTGATTTCTAATATTTCAAGATATCCAGGGGGCGTGAACGGCTGCATGGATGCCGGTTTCAGAATGTATCAGGTTCCTGCCCCATGAAGCCGTTGGATGCCGAAACCGAGTTGTAAAGCTATATCAGTACGCCGGTATCCCTGGTTGGACTACACACTATGTTTGGACACGCCGGCATCCCTGGGCTGGCATGGCGAAACGGCAAGGCCGAGCCACCCGCAAACATTTAAGCTGTTTAAGTTTAATATGCCAGCTGGCTATGTTTGCATGGCTGGCAATGTAAGCGCTTAATATAAGGGCGCATAGCAA
>JAEYMU010000046.1 GCA_023407175.1 Bacillota bacterium | reverse complement strand
GCCTCACCCTGTTTAGCGCGGTCAGGCCGGGGAACGGCGTTTCCTACCTCGCCTGCTGCGTGAACGTCGTGTACGCGAACGGAGCGGGAGTGAACACTGGTTTCGTGACCAACATGGGGGACGGAAGCGTCCTCGCAGAATCGTGCCCGGAGCTTCGGCGCAGGGTCGAGTCCGCCGTCGCGCGAATCAGGAGCGAAAAGGCGAAGAGGCTTCCGAAGTACGAGTTCCCCGCGAACGTCGTCACGTCCTCGATGCTTGGCCAGCTGTCGAAGTACGGCGTGCCTTTCGAGCTGAGGTACGGGGACGCCGTGAGGATCGCCGGCCTCGACGCGATGGGCAGCGGTGGGATATACGGCGGAGCTTTCCTGATATCCGAGAAGGCCGCCGCGCACGTCTGGGGGCTATCGAAAAGGGAGCTGGCGATAATAGACCAGCTGGCACCGCTGCCCTGCGGGGACGGTCGCCGATGACGCGGGAGGAGTTCCCGTGGAGGTGGCGGCTCTCCGACCTTGAGCCGCCCGAAGACGGCGCCCCGACCGTGTTCAGCGTGTTCGCGTGCGGAGGCGGCTCCTCGATGGGGTACAAGCGCGCTGGCTACGACGTGCTGGGATGCTGCGAGATAGACCAGTCCGTCAACGCGATATACGAGGCGAACCTGCACCCGCGCCTCTCGTACGTCATGGACGTGCGCGACTTCAACATGATAGACGAGTACCCGGACGAGCTGACGTCGCTCGACGTCCTTGACGGCTCGCCGCCGTGCTCCGCTTTCAGCACGTCGGGCGACAGGGAGGCCGCGTGGGGCAAGGCGAAGAGGTTCGCCGAGGGGCAGAAGCTCCAGACGCTCGACGACCTGTTCTCCGTCTTCATCGAGACGGCCGGAAGGCTCCGACCGAAGGTCGTCGTCGCGGAGAACGTGAAGGGCATCGTGCAGGGCAACGCCAGGGGCTACGTGAACGAGATCGTCAAGGGCTTCCGGAGCATAGGCTACGACGTGCAGATGTTCCTGCTCGACGCGTCGCTCATGGGCGTGCCGCAGCGCAGGGAGCGGGTGTTCTTCGTGGCGAACCGCATGGGCTACCGGAGGCTGAGGCTGGAGTTCAGCGGGAAGCCGGTGACGTTCGGAGAGGTGAGGGATGCGCGCGGCGTCCCGCTGTCGCCGAGGGTTGACGCGTCGGTCTTCCGCAAGGCGCGGCACGGCGAGACGAGCCTGAAGAACGCGATGCGGAGGGAGACGGGCAGGGAGTCGCGCTTCAACAACGCGCTGCTGTGGGACGACCGCGTCGCTCCGACGGTCTGCGCGTTCGGCTCCATGACGCGCATGTGCGACCTGACGAGGGCGACGCCGAGGGACCTGCTCAACATGGCGAGCTTCCCGCAGGACTACGAGGTGCCCGACGGCAAGGCGAGGTTCGTGGCGGGGATGAGCGTGCCGCCGTCCATGATGGCGCACGTGGCGGCGGAGATAAGGCGGCAGTGGCTCGACGCCTAGCGCGCTGTGACACGTGGGGCATAATGGCGTCATGGCTTCTGACAGAAAACATCGCGGGCAACCGACCCGATACAACCCCGAGGCGCACGTGCCGTGGGGGGTGTCCCTCGCGAGGAGGGGCTGCTCGAACGCGGAGATAGCCGAGGCGTTCGGGGTCTCCGAGCGCACGGTGTACAGGTGGTGCAGGGCGCATCCGGAATTCTGTCAGGCCCTTTCGGAATCCAAGAGCAGGGCGGACGAGGCCGTGGTGGACAGCCTCTACCGCCGCGCGTGCGGCGTTACCGTGACCGAGAAGAGGGAGAGCGTCACCGAGAGGGGCGGCGTTAAGACCAGGAAGGTGGAGAAGGTGACCAAGGAGCTGCCGCCCGACGTGTGCGCGATGCTGTGGTGGCTCAAGAACCGCCAGCCCGAGCTGTGGCGCGACAAGCCGGCCGCGGGCGAGGCGGACACCGCCGTGCTCGCCGAGGCGAAGAGGCTCGTGCGGTCCGTCCCCAGCGCGATAGGCTAGCCGCATGCTGACGGCGAAGCAGCGGGAGTACCTGCGGAACTGCACGCACCGATACAACGTCAAGTGCGGGGCGACCGGCAGCGGGAAGAGCTACCTCGACGTGGCGGTCACCATCCCCCAGCGCGTCCTCGCGGCGAGGGGCGAGGGGCTGCTCGTGATGCTCGGCAACACGCGCGGGACGCTGGATCGCAACATCCTCGAGCCCATGCGGGCTCTCTACTCGACCGAAGCGGTCGGGCGCATCCGCTCCGACAACACCGCCTCGATCTTCGGCAGGCGCGTCTACTGCCTCGGCGCCGACAACTCCAAGCACGTCGCCCGCATACAGGGCGCGACCTTCGAATGGGTCTACGGCGACGAGGTGACCACGTGGAGCGAGGACGTGTTCAACATGCTCAAGAGCCGCCTGAGGTGCCCGCACTCGCACTTCGACGGGACGTGCAACCCCGACAGCCCGAACCACTGGTTCAAGGCGTTCCTCGACGGCGACAGCGACATATACCGCCAGGACTACGAGATATGGGACGGGGCGCTGCCCGCCGACGTGGTTTCCCAGATAGAGCGCGACTATCGCGGCACGGTCTACTACGACCGCTACGTGCTGGGCCTGTGGACGCAGGCGGAGGGGCTTGTGTACCCGGGCTACCGCGACGCGCTGGAGCCCGCCTTCCCGCTCTGGCGCGGGGAGGGCGAGGAGCGCGAGCCGAACTGGCGGAGGCTCGCCGTGAGCTGCGACTACGGCACGCAGAACGCGTTCGCCGCGCTTCTGTGGGCCTACGACGGCGCGGTCTGGCACGCGGTGCGGGAGTACCGCTACAGCGGGCGAGACGAGGGGCGGCAGAAGACCGACGCCGACTACGTGGAGGACATGCGGGCGCTCCTGGGCGACCTGCCCTGTGACACGCCGTTTACAATCGACCCCAGCGCGGCGAGCTTCCACGCGGCCATGCGCCGCGCCGGGTTCA
Source organism: Bacillota bacterium (assembly GCA_023407175.1). The sequence goes on along the minus strand of JAEYMU010000046.1, from coordinate 2,373 downwards.
GGGTGCGCAACGCGAGGAACGACGTGGAGGACGGCATAAGGGAGACGTCCGTCTGCCTCCAGCAGGGCCTCGTGAAGGTGAGCGAGGGCGCGGTCGAGACGTGCAAGGAGTTCGCGGGCTACGTGTGGGACGCGAGGGCGCACGGAGACCGCCCCGTGAAGGAGAACGACCACCTCATGGACGCGCTGCGCTACTTCGTGGCCACCGAGCGCGTGCACAGGCCGAGGAGGGGCTACGTCTCGCCCTTCGAGGCGCGGGAAGGAGCGTCATGGAGACATCGGGAACCTTGGTGACGAGGCGGGAGCTCGACGCCGCCGGGGACGAGCGGTCGGGGTTCGTGGCCGACGCGATAGCTCGGCACATGCGGTCGGAGCTCTACCGCAACGCGGTGAGCGCGAACGCCTACTACCGCCAGCGCAACGAGACCGTGTCCAGGTTCTCCGCCATGCTGTTCACGGCGGCGGGCGAGAGGTGCGAGGACTTCACCGCCTCGAAGCTGCGCATCGCCTCGAACCTGTTCAAGCGGCTGAACGTGCAGCGGTGCATGTACTCGCTCGGCAAGGGCGTCTCGTTCGTGGGCGTGGGCGAGTCCGGGGAGGACGAGACCAAGGCGAGGCTCGGGCCGAGGTTCGACGACGACATCATGAACGTGGGGAAGTTCGCGCTCATACACGGCGTGGCCTTCCCGTTCTGGAACCTCGACCACCTGGACGTGTTCACCGTGGACGAGTTCTGCCCCGTCTGGGACGGGTTCAGCGGCGTGCTGGCGGCGGGGGTGCGCTTCTGGCGCATCGACGCCGACCACCCGTGGCACGCCGTGCTCTACGAGGAGGACGGCTACACCGAGTTCGAGGCCGAGTCCGCAGGGCGGCTGGCCTTCGCGCCGTCCTTCGAGAGGAAACCGTACAAGACCACCTACAGCAAGGTGCCCGCCGACGGCCTGAAGCTCGCCGTGGACTCGGAGAACTACTCGAGGCTGCCCATCGTGCCCGTGTGGGGCAGCGACGCGCGCCAGAGCACGCTCGTGGGCATGAGGGAGGCGATAGACGCCTACGACCTCATCAAGAGCGGGCTCGCCAACGACGTGCAGGACTGCGCCCAGATCTACTGGCTCGTGGAGAACGCGGGCGGCATGACCGACGACGACCTGGAGGAGTTCAGGGCGCGGCTCAAGCTCATGCACATAGCGGCGACCGACACGTGCGACGGCTCGAAGGTCACCCCGTACGCGCAGGAGGTGCCCTGCGAGGCGAGGCGCGCGACGCTCGCGCAGCTCAAGGCCGACATCTACGAGGACTTCGGCGCGCTTGACGTCCACGCCGTGGCGGCGGGCGCCACCAACGACCACATAGACGCGGCCTACCAGCCCATGGACGAGGAGGCCGACGAGTTCGAGCGCCACATGCGCGAGGGCATCATGGACATCGTTGCGCTCATGGGCATAGAGGACACGCCCGTGTTCAGCCGCAACCGCATCAGCAACGTCAGGGAGCAGGTGGAGGTCGTCGTCATGGAGGCCGAGTGGCTGGACGACGAGACCGTCCTGCGCAAGCTGCCGAACGTCACGCCCGACGAGGTGCAGGCCATCCTGGAGCGCAGGGACGAGGAGGCGGCGGAGCGGACGACGGCCCTCCCCGGGGCGCTGCGGGAGGGCGCCGCGAAGGCGGCGGCGGGCGGGCGGCCGGAAGGGGCGGAGTAGCCCATGGCGGACCCCGCCCACGAGGCCGCGGGCCGCGCCGTGGAGGAGTTCAAGGCCGAGGTGCGCGAGGTTTACCTGCAGGCCGAGACGGACGCGCAGGAGGCCTTCTCCGCCTTCCTGGCGCGCTTCGAGGAGAAGGACGCCGCAATGCGCGCGAAGGTCGAGGCGGGCGAGCTCTCCCGCGACGACTGGCTTGCGTGGCGCAAGGGGCAGATGCTGACGGGGAAGCGGCTGTCCGACACGCTCGACCAGATGGCGCAGGCCTACTCGCATGCGAACGAGGCGGCCATGGCGGCGCTTTCCGGGAAGCTTCCCGAGGTGTACGCCGAGAACGCCAACTTCGCCGCCTTCGAGGTGTGCCGGGAATCAGGCCTCGACCTCTCGTTCGACCTCGTGGACGCCGACACCGTGCGGCACATGCTGACTGCCGGCGAGGCCTTGATCGCGCTCCCGGCGCTGAACGCCGCCAAGGACGTCGCCTGGAACCGGAAGCTCGTCGCCTCGCAGCTGACGCAGGGCGTGCTGCTGGGAGAGTCCGTGCCGAAGATGGCGCGGCGCGTCCAGCGCGTCGCCGGCTCCAACTACGCGACCGCCGTGCGCACGGCCCGAACCGCCGTCACGGGCGCGGAGAACGCGGGGCGCGTCAGCAGCTACAGGCGTGCGCAGGCCATGGG
>JAEYMU010000036.1 GCA_023407175.1 Bacillota bacterium | reverse complement strand
GCAGAAGGGAAAAGGAAGACGTGCTGGGAATCATTCTAAAGGCCAGGAAGGAACTTGCAAAGGTATCGTCTTATTATGGGCAGCTGATGAATATGAGTCAGACATTAACGGAGAATTACAATGGCCTGTTAAAGGATGAAGAACGGGCACTGTTTCACCTGTTTGCCGGCAGAATGGCAAGGCTTTCGGAATACGGGAGAGAACTGAGGGAATATGCACAGCAGATACGGGAGATGTATCAGGTGAGAATGGATATGAAGCAGAATCACGCATTATCTTTTCTGACTATGGTGACCGCTGTCTTTGCACCTCTGTCTCTCATAGCAGGCTGGTATGGCATGAATTTTAAAAATATGCCGGAGCTCAACTGGACTTATGGATATCCGTTTTGCATCCTCATAAGTATCGTATTGATTGGTTTGGAAATCTGGTATTTCACCAAAAAAGGGTGGTTAAAAAAATAACAGGAAACAGGAGTAAAATTCCCATAAAACAGTAGAAAAATTAATGCGATTCCCTTGACATGAAAAAAAAAACCTGTTATACTTTACTTTCGTGTGAAACGAGAGGATGAAGGTCTGAGACGTGCCTGATACCTCTCGTTTTGTTTGCGATAGTGTGTTTGTGCGGCCGTCGGCAACATAAGAACCCGGCTGGCAATGAGAAAGGAATTAATCATTTATGGAAACAGTTAGATTTGATGAGTTACAATTAGATGAAAGAATTCTGCGGGCAGTAGCAGATATGGGATTTGAAGAGGCATCTCCGATCCAGACCCAGGCAATTCCGGTGCAGCTGGAGGGAAGAGATATCATTGGTCAGGCCCAGACAGGAACTGGAAAGACCGCTGCCTTTGGTATTCCCCTGTTACAGAAAATTGACCCTAAGGTAAAAAAGCTTCAGGCGGTGGCCCTCTGTCCAACCAGAGAGCTTGCTATTCAGGTGGCAGATGAGATCCGCAGGCTTGCTAAATATATGCATGGTGTGAAGGTTCTCCCTATCTACGGAGGCCAGGACATTGTGAAACAGATCCGTTCTTTAAAAGACGGTACTCAGATCATCATCGGAACTCCGGGACGTGTTATGGATCATATGCGCCGGAAAACCGTTAAGTTTGATTTTGTCCATACAGTAGTCATGGATGAGGCAGATGAGATGCTGAACATGGGATTTTTAGAGGATATGGAAACGATTTTAAGCCAGCTTCCCGAAGAGCGTCAGACCGTTATGTTCTCCGCTACCATGCCTCCGGCAATTCTTGATATCGCAAGAAAGTTCCAGCAGGAGCCGGTAAATGTTAAAGTAGTGAAGAAAGAACTGACAGTCCCGAAAGTAACCCAGTATTACTATGAAGTAAAACCAAAGAGCAAATTGGAAGTAATGTGCCGTCTGTTAGACATGTATGCACCAAAGCTTTCCGTTGTTTTCTGCAACACCAAGAAGCAGGTTGATGAGTTAGTACAGTCTCTTCAGGGAAGAGGATATTTTGCAGAAGGTCTTCACGGAGACTTAAAGCAGATCCAGCGTGACCGTGTCATGAACAGCTTCCGTAACGGTAAGACAGAGATTCTTGTGGCTACTGATGTAGCAGCCCGTGGAATCGATGTAGACGACGTAGAAGCGGTATTTAACTATGACCTTCCACAGGATGACGAATACTACGTACACCGTATCGGCCGTACCGGTCGTGCCGGACGTGAAGGAATCGCATTCAGCTTCGTGGTTGGCAAGGAAGTATACAAGCTTCGTGACATTCAGCGTTACTGCAAGACCAAGATCGTACCTCAGGCAATTCCATCACTTAACGATGTAACAGCCATCAAGGTAGACAAGATCCTGGAAGGCGTTGCAGCAACCATCGGTGATACTGATTTAAGCAAGACCGTTAATATTATTGAGAAGAAGCTGTTGGAAGAGGATTATACCTCTCTTGACCTGGCAGCAGCCCTCTTACGTATGATGATGGGTGAGGAGAACGAAGACATCATCGATACCAGAGAGCCCCGTTCCCTTGATGAGCTGGAAGGCTTTGGAGGCGGAAACGGCAGAGGCAGAGGCAGAAGCAACAACAGCGGCCGCGGAGGAAACGGCGGAAGATATGATTCTTCCTCCAGAGATGACATGGCCCGCTTATTCATTAACATCGGCAAGAACCAGAATGTGAAACCAGGAGATATTCTTGGTGCCATCGCTGGAGAATCCGGTATGCCAGGCAAGATGGTTGGAAGCATCGACATGTATGACAAATATACATTTGTAGAAGTTCCAAGAGAAAGCGCTGATGCCGTATTAACTGCGATGAAAGATGTAAAAATTAAAGGTAAGAATATCCATATGGAAAAAGCCAACGGAAAAGGCAAATAAATTTTCGGGAGCTGAACAACGAAGGAAGACGGCCTGTCTTGCGGGAGTTGTTTGGCTCCTGTTTTTTTCTTGCTTCCTGGGAAAAAACAGGATACAATTAGTTTAAATGAGGAGTTAATTGGAGGACGAAATGGCAGAGT
>JAEYMU010000011.1 GCA_023407175.1 Bacillota bacterium | reverse complement strand
GCTTCGTCAAGGGCGCGACGAGGGTCGATATCGACGGCACCTACGAGCGCGTCCTCGGCCTCGAACGAGCCGAGATAACTCCCGTCGGCATCGAGTACCTGACCGAGAACTCCTTCATGGCGAAGGTGGGCAAGTTCCTCAAGGACACCAAGGACATGGTGCCGTTCGCGTGACCTCCCCGCCCTCCCGCCTGCGCGAGATGCGAAGCCCGCTTCGGCGGGCTTTTCATTCTCCCTGTGACGCGTCCGCTACAATGGCGGCACCCGAGGGAGCGGAGGTGCGGAATGGGACGGAAGGCGGGGATGAGCGAGCGCGACGAGCAGAGGGCGGTCGTGGAGTACTGCGATCTCAAAGGCTACCCGGTCTACCACGTGCCCAACGGCGGGAGCCGCAACAAGGCCGAGGCCGCGAACCTCAGGCGCGACGGCGTGAGGGCGGGCGTTCCCGACCTGTGCGTCCCCGTGGCGCGGGGCGGCTACCACTCCCTCTACATCGAGATGAAGGCCGCGAAGGGCCGCGTGAGCGAGAGGCAGGCCGAGTGGATAGCCCTCCTGCGGGAGCAGGGCATGTGCGCCTACGTCTGCAAGGGGGCCGGCAGCGCCGTCGCCCTCATCGACCGCTACATGGAAGGAGGCCTGTGATGGCCGGGAGAAGGCCGGGGTACGACAAGATAGGCCAGCGGTACGAGGTCAAGGGCAACACGTGGACCGACCGCAACGGCGAAGTGGTGAGGGACATACAGGGGAAGGGCTTCACCACGCGCGACATGACCAAGGGGCTGCTCGCCTCCGACATCCACGGCCTCGTCGAGGTGCGCGAGGACAACACCCGGGCCGTGGCGGACGCTATCGACCAAGCGGTCGCCCGCGCGCTCGAGAAGATCGGCCTCGCCGCCGAGGGCTACGCCAAGAGGGCGTGCCCTGTTGACACGGGGCGGCTGCGCAACTCGGTGACCCACCTCACGAAGCCGGCCGAGAAGTCCGTCTACGTCGGCACGAACGTGGAGTACGCGCCATACGTGGAGCTGGGAACCTCGCGCACCAAGGCGCAGCCGTTCCTGCGCCCCGCCGCCGCCGACCACGCGGCGGTCTACCGCTCCATCCTCAAGTCCGAGCTCGGCTCGTAGGCCCCGCCTCGGAATCGGCTGTGACACGTGCGGTACGATGTCCCCGCGACGGCGAGGGACCGACCGTCGCGCATGTCAGCAGCGGGCGAGGGAAGGCCCGCGAATCCGAGGGAACGGAGCGATAAGTGGCGCTTAACAGGAAGTATCTGGACGCGATGAGCGTCGAGGAGAAGGTGGCCGACCAGATACTCGAGGAGCACTCGGCGGACATGAACCGCATCAAGGGCGAGCTCGACGGGTGGAAGGCCAAGGCCGCGGACTACGAGGCCGTCAAAAAGGAGCTTGACGAGCTGAAGGCGAACCCCGGCGACGACTACAAGGCGAAGTACGAGGCCGAGCGCAAGGCGTTCGCCGACTACAAGGCCGACGTGGAGGCGCAGGAGGGCGAGCGCGTGAAGCGCGGGCTGTACCGCGAGCTTCTTGGCAAGTCGGGAATCGACGCGAAGCGCATCGAGAGCGTGCTCAAGGTGTCCGACCTCTCGAAGGTCGCCGTCAAGGACGGCGCGTTGGAGAACGCGGACGAGCTTGAGAGCGCCATCAAGGAGGACTGGGCGGACTTCATACCCAGGAAATCGACGGAGGGCGCGAACGTGGCTCACCCCCCTGCGTCCGGTTCGGGAAAGCCCGAGCCGAGGACGCTCGCGGAGGCTCTGCGCCAGCGCCAAGGATAGAAGGGCGTAGCGAATGGCTATCACTCTCGCAGAGGCGAAGGTCGGCATGGCCGACAAGGTTGACCAGAACGTCGTGGACATGTTCCAGCGCAGCTCGCTGCTGCTGGACAGGCTGACGTTCGACGACTCCATAAGCCCCGGCACGGGCGGCTCAACTCTCACGTACGGCTACGTGCAGCTCAAGACGCCATCGACGGCGGCGGTGCGCTCGGTGAACAGCGAGTACACCGCAGGCGAGGCGAAGCGCGAGAAGAAGACCACGAGCGCCGTCATCATGGGCGGCAGCTTCAAGGTAGACCGCGTGCTCCAGGGCACCTCGGGCGCAATAGACGAGCTCGCGTTCCAGGCCGAGCAGAAGATCAAGGCCACGTCGAACTACTTCCACTACCTGACCATCAACGGCGCGGCGGCGAGCTCGGCCACGGGCTACGCGGCGGGCACGTTCGACGGCCTGAGGAAGCTGCTCTCGGGAACCTCGAACGAGGTCGCCAGCTCGGTGGACATCAGCACCGCCGCGCTCATGACCTCCAACGCGCAGGCGTTTCTGGACGAGATCGACTCGTTCATCGCGCTGATCGACGGCGGGGCGGACATGCTCATGATGAACGCCAAGATGCTCACGCGCATGCGCGGCATCGCGCGGCGCGCGGGCTACTACGAGCGCGACAAGGACGACTTCGGGCGCGTCGTGGAGACCTACGCGGGAATCCCCATGGTGGACATGGGCAAGTACTACAACGGCACCGCGTCCGTTGACGCTGTGGCCGACACGGCGGCGACCGAGAGCGCGGCCGGGACGACGGACATCTACGCGGTCAAGTTCGGGCTGGACGCGTTCCACGGCATCAGCCCGATCGGCGGCGGCGTGATATCCAGCTACTTCCCCGACCTGACCGCGCCGGGCGCGGTGAAGACGGGCGAGGTCGAGCTGGTGGCCGGCGTGGCGCTCAAGAACACGCTCAGGGCGGCGCACCTCAAGGGCATCGCCGTCGCGCCCAAGACATCGTAGGGGGCGCCATGCTGGAGGCCGTCCTGACGCACCTGAACAACTGGTTCGAGCGCAACCCCGCCACGGGCGGGCGCAGCGCGCTGCGCGGCGGCTTCGAGGTAGCGGGCGGCGAGATGGGCCTCCCCGAGGGCTGGCTCTCGGAAGGGCAGCACTTCCGCGTCGTCGGGAGCGCCCTGAACGACGGGCTGCACCGCCATCCCGCGTCCGACCTCGCCGACGAGGCCTTCGACGGCGAGGTGCTGGCGCTCTGGGTCCCGCCGGCCGTCGTCGAGCTCTCGGAGCGCATCGGGGCGTGGCAGAAGGAGCACGGGGAGGAGGCCGAGAGCCCGTACCAGTCGGAGGGCTTCGGCGGCTACTCGTACTCGCTCAGGGGCACGCAGGGCGGCCCGCAGGATTCGTCGTGGCGGGTCGTGTTCGCTTCCGAGCTGAGGCGGTGGAAGCGGCTGTGAGGCTCTACGAGCGCATGTCCGTCCCCTGCGCGATGCTCGTTCGCGGGCGAGTCCCCGACGGCGAGGGCGGCTGGAAGGCGGGCTGGGCGCAGGGAGACCGCTTCGAGGCGGCGATTGCGAAGGACGCGTCGACCGCCGCCCGCGTGGCGGAGAGCGAGGGCGTGCGCAACGTCTACACCGTGACGACATCGCGCGCCCTCGCGTTCGGCGACGTGTTCCGCCGCCTGTCTGACGGGCAGTGCTTCCGCGTCGCGAGCAACGCCGACGACGGCGCGGCGCCGAGGCCCGCAACGTTCAGGTTCAACCAGTGCTCCGCCGAGGAGTGGGAGGTTCCCGATGGGTAGGACCAAGGCCGCGGCCATGCAGGAGTTCTTCTCGGGCTTCGG
>JAEYMU010000033.1 GCA_023407175.1 Bacillota bacterium | reverse complement strand
TATCTTTGTTCACGAATGCCCTGTGTTCCCATAAGCGGACAAAGACATCCTGTGCCAAATCTTCCGCTTCATGCGGATGGCAAATGCGGATAGCGATATAGTTCTTGATATACTCCTTATATTTAAGGTAGCATTCAGAGAAGAAGTCGTCAAATGTAGCTTGCTGTTTATTCATGGCATTAAATTTATCCGTTTAACGATGATACAAAAGTAAGTACTAATGCCTAGAATGAATAACAGAAAAGTAACAGATGAAGACGCTATGGTAACAACTAAAAGAACAGAGGAGATTGTTACATTTAACAATCTCCTCTGTTCTTAAATTTGCATAAATGATGAATCTAATCCATCTTTTGTTTATTTCTTATTTACTTTCAGGTGCCTGAAAATCAGGAATACGCTTCACGTTTGCACCTTTCATTACACCTCTTTTGATAGCTTCATTCGTATCTGTGATTTCTTTCTTGACATGCTTATAATATTCTTTAGTCAATCCTTTTTCCAATGCATCTGATTCTGTAGCCGCCCAGAAATATTGATAATCCATTAACATCAAATCCGGTGCTACCACTTTAAAGAAAATACTGTCACCTGCAAACTTGTCACGTAAATCACCTAAATAAATAGTATCTGCGGGATTTACTTCCTGATTATTCGCATTATTCTTTGAACCACCTCCACAAGAGGACAAAAACAAACCTCCTACCAACGATATTAAAACTAACACTTTCATACAAATAGATATTATATTATTAAACTTTTCAATCTGATTACAGTCAGAAGCAACAACCCCTTACAAAATACCGTACAAAGATAACTATTTACACAAATAATGCCACACATTGCATCATTCTTTTTTCCTTTGTTCTTCTATATATTGCTTGGGCAACATACCAAACATCTCCTTGAAGCATTTTGAAAAGTAACTTGGCGAACTAAAACCTACCCGGTTCGCTATTTCAACAATAGGTAGTTGACTGCTTTGCAATAGTTGTGCCGCTCTCTTTAAACGAATACTACGAACAAAATCGGTAGGAGTATGTCCGGTTATAGATTGCAACTTACGATACAAACTCATACGTACCATTCCGAGGTCACGGCTCAATTCTTCCACTCCATATTCCGGATTATCCATATTCCTTTCCAGGCATTCCAGGCATTTCTGTATCAACTGCTCATCTACAGATGTAATCGTTATGGCACTCGGATTGATCTCTATATTTTTACGGAACTCCTGTTTTCTCTTTTCTTGCAGTTCTATCAACTTTTCAATACGCACCATAAGCATATCAAAGTTGAAAGGCTTCGCCATATAAGAGTCCGCTCCTACCTCATAACTGTTAATCTTGATGTCATCCGCTGTCCGTGCTGTCAAAAGTATCACCGGGATATGGGAAGTCTGCACATTCGTCTTTATACGACGGCATAATTCGATTCCATCTACCCTGGGCATCATTATATCACTGATAATCAAATCCGGATTTTCTTCAACGGCTTTCTTCTCTCCTTCTTCACCGTCTGCCGCTTCTACAATTTGATAAAAATCCTCCAATTGTTCTTTCAGGAAAGTACGAAACTCTTTATTGTCCTCTACCAACAACAGCCTCTTCCTGCTATCATCAGCAGAGGCTATAACTTCCGGCACTTCATTATCTGTTTTTTCTCCCCCTACTTCCAGCCCTTCTTCCGGCATTTCTTCTGCTTCAGGTTTCAAATCCATCGGCAGCCACACGGTAAAAGTCGACCCACAGTCGATTTTACTATTCACTATTATCTTGCCACCATGTATATTGACATATTCCCTGACCAAATGCAGTCCTATCCCACTCCCTATCTTCTCATCCCCTTGAACTCCTACCTGATAAAAGCGATCGAATATATAAGGAAGATCTGACTCCGAAATACCGATTCCCGTATCGGAAACCTCAATCCGCACATAATTTCTTTGTTCGATTTCCTCCGTACCAAGTATTAATTTCACAGTACCTCCTTCCGGAGTATACTTAAAAGCATTGGACAATAGATTGTTCACAATCTTATGTACCTTATCACGGTCAAAAAACATATAAAGTGGTTTGTGAATCGTCTGACTGACAAAATCAAGATGCTTTTCCACCGCTGTCAGCATGAAATTACTGTAAGCGGAAGTTATAAACTCCTCCATGTCTCCATTCATCAAGCGCAACTTTTCCCCTTTCATTTCCAGTTTCCGGAAGTCCAACAATTGATTCACCAACGACAATAAGTTCTGTGCGTTCTTATAAATCGTATTCAACTGTTTCTTCATCAATTCGTCCGTCACACGGCGTATCATCATGTCTAAAGGAGTGATAATTAATGTCAGCGGTGTACGCAATTCGTGGCTGATATTTGTAAAAAAGCGGAACTTCATTTGATCCAGTTCCTCTTTCTGCTTCAAGGCTTCTTCTTCCTGCATACGGAGAATACGTTGGCGGTTACGTCTGTTGATCAAGGTTATTAGCCCCCCAATAGCTATGAAACACAAGACAACATACAATATACGCGCCGCTAATGTATCCCAAAATGGCGGACGAATCACAATCGAAAATGTTGACTCCGGTCCCCATATCCGGTCATTACCGGCCGCCGAAACGCGGAATACATATTCACCGGGAGGAAGATTATTATAAGTCACCCGTCCTTGTCCTCCTTCAAATAATGTTTCCGTCCATTCCTTATCAAAACCTTCCAACTGATAATGGTAAGAAGTTTGAGAAGGATTAGGAAAATTCAATCCGGAGAATTCCAAGGTTATAAAGTTCTCATTATATGCTAAAATTACCCCATCCGAATAACTAAGAGATTTATGAAACAAAATACGTCCGTTGTACTCTTCACCGGAAGCTACCGGGACATTAAAAAGCCTGAAGGTAGTGAATAGAGGACGGTTGACACACTGGTTGACAACCATATTTTCGGGAGAGAACGTTATAAATCCATTCATCAAACCGAAAAAGAGCTGATTATTATGGGTTACCAACGAAGGAAAGCTAAACAAGTCATCCTGTCGTATCTCCGTTTCTGAAAGATAGCTGACTACATGAAAATCATATTTGTCCGGTTTACGGTCGACTTTTATCTTATAAATGGAAGTAACAGTAGAAATCCAGATGTTATGATCCTTATCTTCCATAACGTTCAAAATGGCGCTCGTTAATCCTTCCTCTTTACCCAAGGTATAGCTCCGTCCATCATGGGTCAATATGCTCAAACCATATTGAGTGGCAAACCACAATGTTCCCTCATAGTCTTTCAGAATCTCGTTGTATTTAATACTTCCCCGGTTAAAGATAGAATTAGCCTGCGCATCCTGTTCCGGTATCCAAATCGTGTTTTTAGCCGGATCATACATGTACAGTCCATTGTCACTCCCGACTATTAACCGGGAATGATCGTCCACCGCCAATGCGTTCGCTACCTTATATTTTTTGAGTTCCGGAAATTGCTCGGACAATAAACTTATTTCACCGGTTTCAGGATTTAATAATCCTACGCCTCCATATATACTTACCCACAATCGTCCGGAACGGTCTTCTGCCATTACACGAATGTTACTAAAATCCTGTTCATTCTGATAGTCCGTATCAGGATAGGCATATCCCTGCACTTTGCCATTTTCTATGCAATATAAACCATCATGATAAGTGCCTACCCAAACCCGTTTTTGGGCATCTTCATATAATACCCGGCAGTTCTTTTTGTCAAAAGCCCTATCATATAAATCCATACGTTGCGTCTCCGGATCATAACGATAAAGGCCCTGTGTAGCCCCCATCAACACTTCTCCTTTCGAAGTCTCAAGCATGCAACGGATTTCTTCTCCTTTCCACGAACCACCAATTACTTTCTTATTACATAGCATCAGTTTGTTCATACTGGGATGATAATAACAGATTCCCTGATTAAACAGACCTATCCAAACAGCATTATTGGCATGGTCGCAATAGATACTTTGGATACCGTTTTGAAGAGTCTTACCGGACAACAAAGGTATATCCAATACCCGGTTCACGAGGAAGTTGTGCATCTCAATTACATAAAAACCATCCTGCACAGTTCCAACCCAGGCATTTCCTCCTTTATCCACATCCATGGAAGTAAACCATGAATAGTGCCCCAACTTAATATCGGAAATCAGGTTCCATTTTCTATTATAGACATCATAATATCCGACTCCCCTATCCCACATGAGCCAAAAGTCTCCATTCGTGAGAATCTTCATAATCACCCGATCATCCGGTTTCAATTGGTTTTCGAGGAAGTTTACCTGATTGACAAAACGTTTTTTCTCCAAATCATAACAGCGGATAACCCCTCTCTGGTGAACCATCCAACTATAATTTCCATTACTTTCCACTCCCAGCAAACCGCCATTGTATTCTATAAATTCATCATTCCGGCAAATTAAATCCAAGGAACCGGTTTCTCTATCATACATATAGACGGATGAGGCGGGTGTCAGAAACCAGATATGTTTCTCCGAATCAATAAAAAGATCTGATATTTTCTCTTTCAATCCAAAGTAGAGTAATAAGGAGTCTACATTATAAATATACTGTTCCGTATTCAAATCGAATACCCGCAGTCCGCCACGCTCCTTCATCCACAAACGCTTATCGGCATCGATGTATTGTTCCGGAATAATATGATTGTATGAAATCGGGTATTCTCCACGAAGATTAAAAGGAAAGTTCGAATAGTTTGTTCCATCATACAAGCTAAGCAACACGGTACTTCGGACACCGACACGCCCGTCCGGAAGTGGAAAAACGCTTTTGACATAATTATCCGGCAGTCCTTCCGTTACACCGATGTGACGGAAAACATAAGGAGTTTCCTTCGAATAACTGTTTGGAATGAGTAATCCAATGATGAAAAACAGTAAATATATTCGTGTTTTCATGGCTATCACTTTTTTATATTATCATAGTCTATATTAATAGATACGAATGAACATCCAAATCCCCGTATCACAACTTGCATTTATTCCACTTTTCTTTATTATTCAATACGAATTTTACCTAAATGAAGTCCCTGCCCGGCTTTTCCGACAAGTAACCTCAACACGCAGGCACCTGATGAAAGGTGAATTGTGCCAATCTTCTGTTCTTTCCATTTCCTCGAAGCGGGAAAAGTAGCGCGCTCCGTCTCTGTTTTCTGATCCGAAGCCACAGACAATACAGATTCTGTTTTCCCCTGATAAGTTATATAAATGGAATATTCCCGCGTAACAGGAACCTTTATTGTATAATTCATCCATTCGCCATCCTCCAGTTGGATGACTACATATTCTTTTCCGATCTTTTGCAATTCAACTGCCCCATCCGGACGATAGTCATTTCCCCGTATAGCTCCTATATTATGATAAGTATGGCCTTCGGGGTTTTCCGAGGAACAATAGTAATCATAGTCGGCAACTTGAATAGTAGCGGGTAAACGATGAATGCCCGATTTGCGGCTACCCGAATAAAAAGAAACCGGGTCGCCAGCCATCCAAGGAGTCAAACGCTTGGTCAATGTTCCCCAACCAGTCCATTCATAATACCAGTGAGGAGCGGTTCCCCAATTTTCACAACCATGATTTTCTATCATATAATCTCGATAGCGTTTCAACCAACTATAATCTCCGGCAGGAAGTCCGGCACGCACAGCATAATGGGCTAAAGCCATCTCACGTGTTCCACTGCTTCCGGCAGCATCTCCCCTTCCGTGAGATGAAATGTTCACAGACTCCCAACGTCCGCTACGGCTTTTAACCTGAAGAAACTTTCCGTTTTCAAAGGTAGCTTCATGTAGTTTCTTTGTCAGCCCGGACGGTTCCCAGGGCATAAGCTGATCTTCATAAGACTTCAATCCTGAAAGGTTATAACGGTAACTCCATTCCAGTCCAAGCAATATTCTGTTATTCAAACAACTATATAAAGAATCACCCTGATTCCATGTCATTTCCGCAATGGCTACATAATTATGAATGCCGGCAAATACGTGCCCCTGATCTCGACTGGATTCCTGACATTGACCGTTAGGATAAATATAATACTGTAATTGTTCGTCATAGCCATAATCAGAAATGGCCTTTTCCCTGCCTGATAGCTTATAGTCAATCATTGTCGGTGAAACGCGGACAGGCTCTTCACTGCTAATTGCAGGACCGGAAGGATAAGGGAGATCGTCCGGCAAATGGTTCTTCCCAAGCAAATAACGATAAGCACGGTTGTACATCGTCTCATTATCCAGATAGATAGCCATCGCCATCATGCCCCGTGCTGCAAAAAGTCCCTGATTACCAAAACGAGCTGCATCAAAGTTATAGATATTCCAGTAAAAAGTGACTCCATTCTTTGAATCGTCCCGGTAATCAGCATATTTTGCAGAGAAATCCTCCGTCCGGCTGTATCCCGGATAAACCAGCATGTCTTTGAATCGTTGCTGATCTTCCGCTTTCCATCCCGAATAATCACGCATCAGTTCTGCCGCGTCAATCAATAAATAGATTTTTCCATTATCCAAAGGTCCCGTGCCACGGCTACTTGTATTGGTATAATAAGAATTTGCATTCAGATATTCAACCGCTTTCCGAGCATAAGCTTCATCTCCCGTCAGATGCCAAAGCAGAGCCAGGTCGTGCGCTCTTCGCCCATCCATCCCGATCGTGGCATTGAAACGTCCTTCTTTTATTTGGTTTCCTCGATTAACGACCGATTCTTCCAATGATGAATAAGGAGAATGTTTCAATCTTAAAAAAGTAGAATAATATGGTTCCTGCCTGGCTTCGACCATAGCTTGCATCCTATCCAAATCGCCCTGTGTATAGGTGATTCCAGGATGAACAAAGTTACACTGAGCTTGTATTGGATGATTAATACTTATGATCCATGCAATCAAAATAAAGTTTATTATTCTGTTCATCATAGTTTCATTAGATATCTATTAATATATCAAGTGACAGGCAAAGATAACATTAAACTGACAGAATCTTACAAAAAAAAGAAATTCAAGCCAAACTTTCGCTGCCGATACAAACATTAAAGAAAATAATGTCCCCCAAAAGCATTGTGCACCTAGCTTTTGAGGGACAGTTGAATCAATTGAGAAAACCTTTAATTCTCATTTTCTAACGTATAAAATAATGTTCCATAACCTATCACATCGAAACCACCACTATTATCACTATTCTGGCCTCCACTTTCCGGAGCATTCACATCACACGCCATCTTTGTATATTTGATCTTCTCACCTGCCAGTTTCTTTATCTTAGCATAATGATTGTAAGGAAGTGCCCAAATCGGCATTGTATTTCCTCTTCCTCCTTCTCCTATTGCAGCATATGTTTCATAGGCAACGCCTCCCCACGGATCTCTGTACGCACGGACATAAGTCACATAAGGACAATCTAACCCTGCATAATTATATCTTGCCGCATACTCACATGCTTTTAAGAACAGATTATCCTTATAAGCAAACAAATCGTCTCCTTGATTGTAAGCCATTTGAAAAATAAGTCCCATCAAGCCAATCCCCATTAATGTATGACCTTGGTCACGACCAGTCTCCTGCCATTGTGCCAAATTCGCATATTCACCATCGAAAACGTGATAGATAGCATGAGTAATACGCCCGTTCATTTCTCCGGTCTGCAAATATTTTAATGCTTCATTATATAACGAGCGTTGGTCTGTAAAGATTCCGATAGCCATAATAGAAGCAATATTACAAAGCGGCCAATTCGCCCAATAATGTCCCGGATTGGTACCGTGGCGGCGTGTCATAAAATATTCGTTAGCCGAATAAAAAACATCTATCATCCATTGTTGGAAAGCATTAAAATCCTCTGCATTCCATCCCGGATAATCCCTTAGAAGTTCTCCGGCCAAGGCAAACTGATAACCATTTAACCCTGCCGCAAGTGATTGATTGGTATCTCCGGTAACTTGTTTGCACTTGGCGGCCCAGGCATTCAACCCCTCGATGGCGTGTTGTGCATAACGGTCGTCTCCTTCTATTTTCCAACGTACCGCCAGCCGATAAGCCGCAGCGGCGTCCTTAGATGCTACCAAATAATTCTGGCTACCGGTTCCACCACGGCGGATTACTTCCTGCGGATTGAAGTTATGCCCTAACCCAGTGAAATCACTATTGGTAAAAGTCTCCCATCCACTCATCCAAGGTTCATCAGTTAAATAATGCCTCTTGATGCGGGCAAAATCCTCCTCTGTATGTAAACCGCCACAATGTATCATAGGTTCTGTTTCCGGTTTATATTGAACTTCTATCAAATTCTCATCACTCTCCGGAAGAGGTATTTTAAACAAATCAGTCTCTGTATTGATATCCGGCAAATTCAAGCTATCACCGCACCCTACCAACAGAAATAAAGCGAATACATAATATATTTTTCTCATATGGTATATTGTTTAATATTTCATTGTTTAATAATAGCTATTGAAGAAACTTTAGCGCAAGCACTCTGTCTCAAAAATCCTGCAAAACCAATAGCTACTTCAGTATCTTCTGATAAACTAAAAGTAAATCCACGAGCTCCTGTTTCTCCCTTCACAAATTGATAACTTCCACCTTTACCTTCTGAAACATCCGGAGTATGGTATGATTCTTTAATTGTTGGCAAATTAGTTCCCGACGTGACAATAAAATACATATTTAATGTTCCTTTATCAACTGCTACTTCGGTTACATTCAACTCTACTTTATAAGTTCCTGCAGGTAAAACCGCATTTTGATATATCTGCCCGTTAGTTACTCCGGAACGACATCCCCAACCCGCCTGCAACAGTAATACACCTGAATTATGCATTCCACCTACAGTATCGTCTGTTCCGGACACACTCTTCGCATCCTTATTTACATTCCATACGGCAGGTACTCTCCAATCATCTTTCTTTATTTCTTCTCCCTCATCATTAGTGAGAGTCTCAAACGGTGCCTTATAATTCTCCAGCACATATTCCGTTATATCATCTCCTGCTTTCACCATTATCAACGCCTTTTCAGTATCAATTACGGGAAGACCTTCATAGTATAACTTTAATTCACCACCTGCAAAACCATCTCCAACCGTCAAAACAATTTGCTCATTCGCAATGCTCTTTATACTCAAATCCGCCGTTTCTTCGTTGTCAATGTATATTTTCACTGCATCAGCACTGGTTCCAAAATGATTTCCGGTAATAGTAATATCTTCGCCTTTCCCAACCACAACTTTATTATCAGAAAGTCCGTTTTCATTCAATACATTCGGGAAGGAAATCCCTGTTATGGTCGGTGAAGGCAAAACTTTCAAGGTACGCCCTACGTTCCTGTTCAATAGTTGTATATTAACCTTTATATCTCCTTCAGTCAAGCCCTGCGGCACTTTTACCTTTATTTCCGTAGTACTCCATGCGGTAATTTTAGCAGGTTCTGTCTGCTCGCCAAAGAATATTTGAACATTATCTTGCTGCTGCCCCAAATTCTGACCTTTAATGGTTAATTCAGAGCCGACATAAAACTCTCCAGGCGTTATTTCCGAAATTACAGGAGCAGGAAGTACCGTAAATACAAGCAACGTTTCAATTGTTTCATAAGGAGTAGAAACCTGCACATCCACTTCAGTACCTTCAGCAGGAATAGCCGTTTCAATAAGATTGGCCGGTACCTTTACCACTATATACGTGTCTGTCCACTCAACAATGTCAGCCTCTATGCTATTAAAGAACACCGTAGCACCTTCCGAAGAATCACCGAAGTTTGCACCACTAATACTTACATTTCCTTCCATATATCCCTTAGCCGGTGAAAGAGCTTCCAGCATAGCCCTCTTAAGTACAGTAAAGTCAGTCGGCATATTGACACTCTGAGCAGAAATAGTCATTGAGAGTTCTCCGGAAATAGCACCTTCAGGCACTTTTACCACTATTTTCTCATTTTCACAAGTAACAACTTCCGCCGGTGTTTCCACTCCCGGAAACAGCACTGTAACACGACTTTTTTCCGTTCCAAAATCCGAACCTATAAACGATATCTCATCACCAATAAAAGCTTTTGCCGGAGAAATTTCCGTTACTCCCGGTTGTCCTAATACCGTATAGAATATATCTGATGTAACTTTATGCCCAAGAATCTCCAGCGAAACTTTCCCCGTGGTTGTATTATCAGCTATTTTAGCCACGATTGTACCATCCTCACAAGATAACACTTCAGCAAGATTGCTTCCGATGAAAACCTTCACCAAATCTTCCGATACTCCAAAATCCGTGCCATATATAGTCAGCTCATCCCCAACATATCCATTATTCGGAGATATGTCTGTAATAGTCATGTTCGGATCTTCATTTTTCAGATTCACTACCCGGTCCTCATCATTACATGAGGTTACGAAAATAGCAGCAAATACGTATAATATAGAATATAACTTTCTCATGTCGCTTATTTTTTAATTACAAATTATCTCTGGTAATTTTAATTTCTGATATCTTAGCACATGAATTAGGCGTCAAGTAACCGGCAAAACCTATTGTTACTTCTGTTTTAGCATTCAATGTGAATTCGAAAAACTGTAATCCGGTTGCACTAAACTTATGCTGGCCAAGCGTTACTGAAGGATCAGGATCAGGTACCACATCAGCAGCATTGATTGACGGTAATTCAGAGCCATTGACTACAAGAAAATACATATTAAAATTACCATTCTTATTGACTTCAGTCACGTTCAGTTCAACCCGATAGCGACCGGCAGGAAGCGTTGTGTGTTGTGTCATTTGCCCGTCAGTCACCGCATCACAACCCCAGCCTGCTTGTAATACCAATACCCCATAAGGATTGTTAGGACCGACATGAAGACCTCCAACAGTGCGACTTGTACCCGACACACTTTTTGCCTGCTCATTCACGTCCCATTCAGCAGGAACTCTCCAATCGCCAGATGACACACCTTCAACTGCACTAAACGGTTGCTTATAATTTTTCAGATAGAACATGGTTACATCACCCGGAATATTCGGATTCATTAAAGCAGTTCCCTCTACCCTATAACCATCAACGGAGATTGCAATAGTACCGGAATTATATTCAGGAACCGTTACTGTAATCATGTCCTCTTCTCCATTTTCTTGCGCCGGCACTAGATTTATGCCTTCAGTTACAAGTGAACCGTTAAAATCTACTGATATTACCGAGGCATCTTTCCCGAATCCGGTGCCCTTAATCGTTATCAAATCGCCCGGAACAGCCACGTTTCCTCCAAAATCTGCATTATCCGAAGTGATAGATATAATCTTCGGAGTAGGAATAACAGTGAACTGCCCGATAGATTCCAGTTTATGTTGCCATAACTGCAAAGACATATCTCCACTTAATGCTCCTTTCGGCACTATCACTACCATACGATTATTCTTGCATGAAAGTATTTGTTCGACAGGAATACCCCCAAAATAAACTTTCATCGGCTCCACACGATCTCCAAAATCTGTGCCGAAAATCGTCACTTCGGTACCTTCATATCCACTTCCCGGAGAAATACTCGTTACTTGCGGAACAGGATATACATATTCATAAAAACGAGCATCTTCTTCACAGGCGGCAAACAATACTGACAAAGTCAAATACAGCAAGCCAATACTGGCCTTTATCATTTTTTTCATCATCTTTTTGTATTTAATATTAGATAATCCTTTGTTATTTATATCCGGGATTCTGCTTCAAGCTCGGATTCATATTTATTTGCTGTTGAGGAATAGGCCACAGATAGTTCTTCTTAGTGAAATTATAATTATCCTTACTATCAATCACTACGCATGGAAGCATTCCTGCCGCAGTGGATACAGTCTCTTCTCCCCAAACATATTTATTGGGAGCATAAAGAGAAGTGGCTTTTCCACTCTGATCTCTAAAAGAAGTCACGTAATCCGTATTTCCAACTACCATTCCGCAACGGGAAGCATTCAGTTCTGTCTCTGCAATTCCCCAACGCTTGAGGTCATCGAAACGGAAACCTTCCATATAAAGTTCAATAGCCCTTTCACGACGGATTTCTCCTTGCATAGTCATAGCCTGTATCTCTTCACCTGTTCCGACACTTTCCGCTGCTTTCTTATTGGCATCCTCTATGAATTTATTAGTCAAAGCCGCAATTCCCGCACGCGCCCTAAGTTTATTGATTGATTTATTCAATTGGGCATCTCCTATTTCACCATGTCTCTCATACCATGCTTCAGCATAAATCAAATAGACTTCAGCCAAACGGATAATCGGATAATTGGCAGATTCTTCCTTATTCGCACTTGCTGACAGG
This sequence comes from Bacillota bacterium, assembly GCA_023407175.1. Next base: position 16,573 of record JAEYMU010000033.1, on the reverse strand, counting down.
AATTTCTGTGCTCCTCCATATCCGCACAGTCCGTTATCCAAGCTTGTTGACGCTCCGGGAGTACCTAAATAAGCATTCATACGATAATCACGATTCTTAAATTCATCACCAGTCGTATGATATCCGGCAAACTTATCAGACAAATGAGGCGGCAACCCATCTGTACAAAGGAACATATCCATCAACTTCCGGCTAGGTTTTAATTTTCCCAACGTCTGGTTCAAATTAAGGGCACCCGGACGCAATGTTTTGTCATAAACGCTATAAAGTATAAACTCTTTATTACTACTCTTCGTATATCCTCCCGGATTACTTGCCGCATCTTCAAGACGGAACAAATAACGACTGCTTAACGTCCCGATGTTAGCATCTGATTTCTTATCCCACAATTCGTATCCGCCTTTATCCATTACTTCAGCAGATAAAGTTATGGCCTCATCCAAAAAGTCATTAACTTGGTCAGCAGCAGGTCCTGCCGAACCCTCATAGTCAGTAGAAATACCATTATATTTACGCCAGGTAGCTTCATATAACAGTACCCGTGCTTTAAATGCCTTAGCAGCCCATTGGCTGATACGCCCTTTATCCGTATCTGCTATATTCTGTTCTATAGGAAGAGACGGAATAGCTTGATTCAAATCTGATAGAATCTGATTGACTACTTCATAACGGCTATTCCGCGGAGCCGTCAACTCCGGTGAATCTATATCAGGCACAGTAGTCACAATAGGCACTCCACCAAAAAATTGCAATAAATAGAAATAGGAATACGCCCTGAAAAAATAAGCCTCTGATAAGTATTGCCGGATTTCGTCCTGACTTCCTGAAAAACTTTTGGCTCTCTCCAAAAGAATATTCACCGTACGGATATTGCCATAACAATTGTCCCAACGACTGTCACTATTTCCAATTTTTATTTCCCCACGGGCCAAATCGGCAGAATAAGCAAAATAGGATGACAAATCCGAAGATACGTCCATATACGAATATATATTGCCATATCGTGATTGCCATCCGATAAGCTGATTGTAAAATCCAGTGGCGTATTCTTTAAAATGAGCGGCTGTTTTAAAATAAACGGCATCAGTCTTTGAGTCTAATGGCTGCAAGTCAAGAAAAGAGTCCTGACAAGCAGAAAGTCCCAACAACAGGCTACAAGCCACAGTATATACTATTCTTTTCATATTATTCTACGTTATATTATTAACTTTAATCTACGAGTTTAGAAACCTATATTAAGTCCGAAAGACCATGTACGAGCAAATGGATAACCGGAACTGTTAGAGCCTTCGCCAGCCTCCGGATCAAAGCCATCTTTTATATTGGAAGCTTCCCAAAGGTCGTTTCCTGAAAAATAAAGACGTACTTTCTCCAGTTTTACTTTTTGAGTCCATGCTTTGGGTAGCGTATATCCTATAATCAATGATTTCAAACGAATATACCGACTGTTCTGTAACATAAAATCATTATTCTGATAGTTCCATCTTGAACGCTCTTCATAGACAGAAAGACGAGGATACTCCGCATTAGGATTGCTTTCTGTCCATGTCTTGCCTAAGAAATTAGGATTTTGGTTAGAGAATCTCGCATAGAAAGGATATGCCATCCAACCGGAACGCATGATATATTGTTTTCCCACTCCTTGAAAGAAGGCATCAAAATCGAGCCCTTTCCATGATCCTGCCAATGAAATACCAAATACAAAATGCGGATTAGCATCTCCAACGAACTGCAAATCACTATTTTCATTCCCGTTCGGAGAAATCTGATAATCACCGTTTAAATCCAAACGTTTCACATCGCCGGGACGCAATGCTGTGGATGTACCTTTGTTTACGTTTGTAAGATCAGCACCTCCATTAGAATACAAATCAAAATAGCGGTCTACTTCTTCCTGATTCTTAAAAAATCCGTCCGTACGATAGAGGAACCATGAATTTAATGGATAGCCATTGACCGTTTTATTTTTTCCTGCGCCATAAGAATCCGCACCAACTAATTCTTTCAACATTGTTTTCGTATCACCGATATTAAAATTGACCGAATAATTGAAATCAGCAACTCTATCACGCCATCCTAAAGTAAACTCCCATCCTTTCACGCTCAAATGACCGCTATTGGTTTTAGGAGCCGATCCTCCCAACACTGACGGATATGCTACCTGCGTCAACATTCCGATGTTATCTTTCCAGAAATAGTCAAAAGTCGCTCTCAAACGGTTATTTAGAAAACCTAAATCTATACCAACATTCTTTTGCTCCACTTTTTCCCAAGTACGAGTATAACTGATTAATCCACCATTACTCAAACTGCTGGAAACTTGTTTAGAAGGTGTTAGCCCAAGCACGGTGGTTCCTTGGTTTACGATAGACAAATAATCATAATTTCCCAATCCGGCATCATTCCCGGAAGTACCATAACTCAAACGAACCTTACCAAAATCAAGTACAGGTTGTACAAACTTCAGAAAGTCTTCTTGAGTAAATACCCAACCTAAAGATGCAGAGCCAAAGTTTTTGAAACGGTATCCGTCAGCGAATTTAGAATTACCATCTCTTCTCCCCATCAATTCAAGCAAATATTTTTCCGCATAGTTATAGTTCACTTTCATTATATAAGAGTAGGTACCATTATGCGATTTGCCTCCACTATTTCCCATCAGCCCACTCGCCAGATTCAAGTCATACACACCGTTATCATCAAAATCCTTACGTCCTGCCGCCAAGTCTTTATTCTCCCACTTTTCCGCATTAATACCTGCCACGGCCGAAACATTGTGTACATCCCCAAATGTATGATTGTACTTCAATAACGCCGAGTAGTACTGATAAAACCGATTGTTTGCTATAGATAAATATCCGGGATTACTCTCTTCCTTGAGACTGCCCGGAGAGGTCGTATTGCTGAAAGACTGTTCTGTAGAAGTTATGAGTTCATCGGCGACTTCTCCAAACCAAGTATAAGTTTGCACGGGAAGTACATAGCGTTCCCTCCTATATTCTTCATTCTGAAAAGAGGCCATACCCTCGAAGCTGATTCCTTTCCATATATCCACTATCGCCTTCAAATCAACACGCGTAGTCAGGTTTGTTTTATCATCCCGCCCTCCGTCAGAAGTAGCGGCAGCTGAATTACGGTTACCTATCTTTCCAAAATTAGCATTCCATTGCCCGTAGGGATTTTTTGCAGGAAAGAAAGGCATGTCATTCCCATAAAGAGAGGAATCCAATCCACTGGAAGGAGATGAAGTATCTGTTTTCACCATACTTGCTCCTGTTTCCAAGCGGAACCATTTCGCCAATTGAATACCATAGTTCAAACGTAAATTAATCTGTTTTTGCCCGTCATAAGCAGTGGCAAGATTCCCCTGGTTGTCAGCATATGCCGCTGAAATACGATAATCTGATTTTTCTGTGGAGCCGGCAACACTTAAATTATGCTGGTAAGAATACCTTCGGGCAAACATTTCATCAATACGGTTCGCGTTCCCGATGAAAACATCTCCCCAATTTTCATCTGCTGTATGATAAATTCCTTCAATACCCTGTTGCATCCGTTCCAACACATCTTTGGAGCCCCATCCCCACCAATATGGAATGCTTTCCTCTTTATTGGCTTCCAGCCACATAGTGGCATACTGCGACATATTAGGAGAGAAAGCCATGATACCGTTTGTAGTAAAACGCATATTAAAACCATAGTCCACACTTACTTTCCCCTTACCTTTTTTGGTAGTCACCAATATGACACCATTGGCTGCCTTTGCTCCATAGATAGAGGCAGAACCGTCCTTTAGCACGCTGATGCTCTCAATATCGTCCATATTCATATTTTGGAAAGAAGCATCGTTCACAGTTGGAACTCCGTCTACTATAATCAGTGGAGAGCCTCCATTGACAGATGTAGCGCCACGAATTTGAAAATTCAACCCTTCATTACCCGGACGAGAGGAGCTACGGGTTACCACCAGGCCGGGAGTCTGGCCTTGCAAAGCTAAACCGACATTAGTCACTGCGCGACTCTCAAGCGCCTGGCTGTTTATCTGTTCTACCGCGCCTGTCAATGTTGCTTTTTTCTGAACGCCATAACCGACAACGACTACCTCATCCAACGCGTTATTATCTTCCCGAAGAGTAATTTTTATTTCCGAACGGTTCCCAATAGCTATTATCTGCTCGATATAACCGATATAAGTTACCTTCAACTGTTTCGCCTCACCGGATATGGACAGAGTGAAATTACCATCGATATCCGTTATTACTCCCGTTTGCGAACCAACAACAACTACATTACAACCAATCAACGGTTCTCCATGCTGATCAGTTACAGTTCCTTTAATCATTCTCCCTGTTTGGGCAACAATCATGCCTTCTTCCATGGATGTATTGGCACGTAGCAATACATCCGATGGAGCGCCTGTCAACATAGCGATAGCTAAGACAGCTCCCTTACTAAATAAAAAACTGGATTTAATTCCCATAATACTAAATTTATTATTAAATTCTGTGTCTTTCAATTTCAAATGTTCAACCGGTTACTTTTACTCCCTAACCCACTTCGGAAAGCTGCCGTTTCATATAACCACGCACTGATTTACGGGCTGATAACAATTGTCCCTCCACCGTCCTGACAGACAGGCTAAGTTTATTTGCAATGGCTGGGGACGACAGGTCATGATAGAAGCTCATTTCATAAATTCTCCGGCGTTTGGGTGGAAGAGTACTGACAACTTTATTATGTAATGCTATCAATTCAGAAGTTTGCATATAGCCTTCCGTTGTATTCTGTTGACTTTCCTGTACTTTATATATATAGGAAGTAAATTCTTCCCTTTTATAATAAAGACGGACTTTATCAATAATGAGGTGATGCGCAATCGTAAAAAGAAGTTGGCGTACAGTATCAGGATTGACAAACTTACGATATTCCCATAAACGAACGAAAACATCTTGCAACAGATCCTCCGCCTCATTGGGATGAGGGATGCGGTAAGCAATATAATTACGAATGATTCCACGATATTGCAGATAGCATTCCGTGAAGAAGATTTCTGATGTAGTCTCTGAATTCATAGCATTCAAATTTTCTGTTCAACGATGTTACAAAAGTAGGATATAGCCATGCCGGCAAATGGTAATGTGGTAACAAATGATACAATATATGTAACATAATGGTGCAAATATAGAAAAAATCCCCTTTTCATCGGGGAAAACGTATGTTACCATACTTTTATCGTATTAATAGCGGTCATGTTCTTCACTAAGAGATAGCATACGGATCATTAGGAGATAGCATATAGATTCCGGTTAGGCACGATGTACGAGATGAGCATCTCATACATTACCAGATGCTCATCCGAAACAGCACGAGATGCTCATCCGGTACATGACCAGATGAGCATCTCGTACGTATTATCTTTTAATCATTGATCTCTAATACCTATATATTCCGCTCATCATGGCTTAATAATCTGCATTTTGCATCTTAATTTCCCAACGGTGGCATATATACGGATAAAAGAAGGTTACGGTAGCAAATAAAATCAGGATTAGTATGTCATAGAGAAGCTATACTTTCGTCCTTTTACAGTGGGAAATGATATCTGATCTCCTATAGGCACAAAAGCGATTTTCTTCCCTCTTTCATCTCTAAGCATCTTTATACGCATCCCGGAAGGACAATAGATTCTACATTCATTACCAGAACCGGAGTATAAAGTACATTTTACGGGTAATCCCTTTTTCCATGATAAATCGATCGTGAAATTACCTACTGTTTTTAATCCTTTAAACTCTCCGTCAGACCAGACAGCGGGCAATGCAGGCAAAAGATGAATAAATCCTTGATTACTCTGAAGCAACATTTCAGTAATCCCCGCTGTTGCTCCCAAATTTCCGTCAATCTGAAAGGGAGGATGGGAGTCCAGAAGATTCTCATATACTCCACCTTTACTATTATCCATACTTACCACGGTGAGAGTGGAAAGATTCAATGCAGACTTCAATAATCGATAAGCATGCTCTCCGTCAAACAAACGTGCCCAGCACGCTATTTTCCAGGCACGGCTCCATCCCGTCCCCTGGTCTCCTCGGGATTCAAGCGACACTTTTGCAGCGTCAGCATATGATTTTTCTTTATGATATGAAATTTGGTTGCCTGGATACAAAGCCATCAAATGTGATAAATGACGGTGATCATCCCCTTTTATATCAGGTGTAATCTTCCATTCACGGATTTGCCCCCAATCACCGATTACCACCCCATTATCAAGGTTTGCAAACTTATCCTTCAACTCATTAATAAATTCCGGAGCTGCACCAACAATATTTGCGGCTTTCAACGTTTGCTCAAACAATTCCCAAATCAACTGCTGCGCATAAGAAACTCCATCCTCCCAAGGCCCCTGCTCCGGCGACCATTCTGCCGGAGCAATCCATTTACCAGTACGGTCATGTTTTATCAAACGGTCAAACCAATATTCACAAGCAGCTTTCATCACAGGAAACGCTGTCTCTCTCAAATAAACCGTATCATTGTTATAAGCAAAATGTTGCCACAAATGCATGCAATACCACGCATTGGCCGGACGATTGATATTCCAGTCTGTATAGGCAAATATATTAGTTTGAGTTTTTACAGTCCACCCTCTAAGATTCTCACTCTTGGCTATCCTTTGCCAGCTCCCGTCTTTTTTCAAAGCTTCGGTTGCCACATAATTCAAAAAAGGACGATGGCATTCACCCAAATTTGTATTTTCTACCGGCCAATAATTCATCTGTACATTGATATTTGTATGAATATCACATTGCCAGGCCGGGTTGTTATCATTATTCCAAATACCTTGCAGGTTGTTAGGCAGATTCATTCCACGCGATGAGCTTAATATCAGATAGCGTCCATATTGGAAGTATAGTATATCCAGATATGTACTTTCCTTATGTTTGCTTACTAATAAATCTGTCGTTATATCCGGCATTTTTACTCCCAAATCCAATTTCACCCGACTAAAATTCGGACAATAATCAAGTAAATGATTACGTTTTAATTCTTTATAATCTTTCTTCCCAGCCTGCATAATTCGCCGGGAAACCTTCTGATGTAATTGTTCTTCAGATTCTCCAAGATAAGTGGCGGAAGAAACATTATAATTGGTAGCTGCCGATAAAAAAAGGGTGACGGCATCCGCATCAGTTACCATAACCTTGTGATTATCAACGGACAATCTTCCTCCTTCATTCACGACACGCACCTGCGCCTCATAAGAAAGAAGATCAAGGGTACCGCTGATGGTAAGAAGGTTATCCTCCACCTTTAATATACCGGAATGTGCATCTGATAACCGGACAGAAAAAGACAGTTTACCTTTCTTTTCCGGAGCAGAAATCCGCATGACGATTACGCTGTCAGGGTTGCTCGCAAAATATTCCCGGGTATAGCGTATTCCATTATATTTATAAGAAACAGAACCAATGGCTGTATCCAAATTCAGTTCTCTCCTGTAATCCGAATAAGCATCCTGATGCTGAAAATCAAGATAGATATCACCAAAATTCTGGTATGCTCCGCGCAAGTTAGTGTTCCCTGTCCACAGTGTCTTTTCATTAAACTGAATTTGTTCTTGCCCTACACCACCAAAGAACATGGCACCTAACTCCCCATTACCTAGCGGCAAGGCAGATGTCATCCATACTGTCGCAGGTTTATCATACCATAATTTTAAAGAAGGTTGCCCTGCAAATGTGGCATGAGTATAAAAAAACACCATAAAAAATACCGCTATTGATATCCTTGTTGTTCCTATCTTTTCCATTTATATATCCATTATTTATTTATGTCCTATTCCTTGTATAAAAGAGACTCATTCTAATACAATGCCTTTGACAATCATTTCTGCGACGGCAGAGGGCACAGATGAATTTTGTTTGAAGCTGATGCGTACAAAACGATGTTTTCTGTTATCCTTCAGTAGCAGTTGTTCCGTCTTCATGACTTCCTTATTATCCATCTTATCCGATAACAGATTCCATTGAAGATTGTCGGAAGATGCTTCTATCCGATACTGATAAGCTCCAGCCACGGGAAAGACCACTTTTACTTCACGCAAAGCAAGCCCTTTTTCCGTATCTAACGTACAATATATATTCCGGTCGTTCGCATCAGCCTGCCACCATGTTTGCTCATTCCCGTCAGCTGCGTATCCTGCCGGATAGCCAATAGCCGAACTGCTGGCAAAAATTGGATTATTTCTTCCAAAGGTCTGAATTTCCTCTCCTTTACCAGTTCTTACAAAATGAACATAAGGACGTTCCTGCACAAGTGAAGTGATGCCTTCTATAAAAGGTGGAGCACCTGTAAAAGAGATACTGATACGAGCTGATTCCATTCCTGGAGAAGTGGCTTCAATTACTGCCGTACCTGCATGATAAGAACGAAATTCAATCGCAGCTTTCCCATCCAGTATTCTGATATCACTGTCTTTATCAAAAGTGATAGAAGTGCCTGTAGGGAATTCTCCCGGACCGGAAATAAGTTTCAAAGATACGGATGGAGAGTTACTGATTGCCTTTCCATCGGCATCGAGGATAGTGACGTACAACATTACATCTTCGGTACCATCGGCACGCACAGCCTCTGTTTCCGAAGCTTCTAGTTTTATTCGGGCAGGAATCCCTTCTTCCGCCCATTTAGGAGGAGCAACCTGCCGGTATTCATTGCGATACCAATACCACGCGCGCTTGGGAATACGGAAATAATCAACGATTCCCATTTTACCCAATTGGCTTCCGGCAATGCTCCCATGATCGAACCCGCACCAAATGGCTTGTCCGCTGCGCCATGAATGCCCTTTCCATGCATCTCCTTTTTGCAAATCGCCCCAACCCGGTTTATATTCTCCCGGACGTTCGGCAGTCCTGCTTCCATATTCGGAGACTAGATTCGGGATTCCCGGATTCTGAAAATCAGGAATAGAACCTCCATCTCCATTGTATCCGGCAACATCACCAATCAGATCAATGCGCCCCTTACCTAAAGGTCTTTGTACACCGCCAACTGCCGCCGGACGGGTAGCATCCAACTGGCGACTCCGATTTACCATTCGTTGGAGCAAGTCACGTATTCCATCCATCACCTCCGGCGCCGAAAAGAAAGGTTCATTACACATGCTCCAAGCTATGACAGAAGGATGATTCCGATGAATCCGTATCATCTCTTCCAATTGTTGCATAGCACTTTGCTCAAAACCTGCCCTATCCTTCTCATCAACCGGATAAGCACTGGAGTTCCAATAACCGTCTTTCTGAAATCCGCCAATGCCCCAAAAGGCTACTTCCGACCAGAAAAACATTCCTAACCTATCACATGCCTGTGAGAAAGCAGGTGCATGGGGGTAATGAGAACCACGTATAAAATCGAATCCGGCTTCTTTCATCAAGCGGACGTCACGTTCCATTCCGCTCTCCGTCACAGCGTCGCCCCATCCGGCATGATCTTGATGCACATTGGCTCCTTTGAGAAAACGATGTTTTCCATTCAGAAAAAATCCTTTATCTGCTGTCCATTCAATCCAGCGAAAGCCGAAAATCGTTTCATAACGGTCTATCAATTTCTTTCCTTGATACAAGGAACTGACTATTTTATAAAGTACAGGGGACTCCGGCGACCATAATTCCGGTTGTTGTACCGATGGGGTTGTCTGTTCAAATTGTAGTGTTCCACGAGCAGCTATCTTTTTCGTAGTACTTACTTTAGTTACTACTTTCCCTTTACTATCTACAATTTCCGTCAGCAGCTTATAACTGGCAGTCTTATTCGTTCGGTTGCAAATGTCAGTAACAACTTGCACAACTGAAGCTCTGCCCTGATTAATACTTAAATCGGGAGTGGTGACCTGTGTACCATACCAATCTATATGCACTGGAGATTTCACGACTAACCGCACATTCCGGTAAATCCCTCCGCTAAACACATGTTCGCCTGCACGAGGTGCCACATCCGGCTTCCAAAGATTATTCACGCGGACTGCTACTATATTCTTTCCCGACTGTACCGCGGAAGAAATGTCGAAAGTGAACCCTGTATACCCCCCGACATGAGTTCCCACCCGGTACCCATTGACAAAAACTTCAGCTTCCTGAAAGACACCATCGAATTCGAGAAAGATTCTGTTTACTAGCTCTTTCGCTGACAATGAGAATTGTTTCCTGTACCATCCGTAACCTACATAAAAGTCTTTCGACATGAAATAAGGAATACTGAAAGAATGGGGCAAACCAACTGTCTCCCAATTTTGATCGGCATAGGTAACTTGCTCTGCACCCTGATAATCACCACGTGCGTATTTCCATTCCCTGTTGAAGTTGATTGTTTGCCTAGGAGTATCAACTGCCAGAGCATTAGCGGGAAAGTAAACTCCAAAACAGCCCATCATAAAAAGTATTGCCGCTATGGCTACCGATTTTAGTTTTTGTCTCATTACTTTTTATTTCCTGAAAATTTATCTATTTAACCTTTATATCTTCTATACACCCGTTCGTGATAAATCCATCAATGTTCTTCATCTTTACGCCATTAATGACCACATTCTCAAAAGTCACTTTCCGGACACAGCGTTTCTCATCCAAGCCTTTTATCAAAGATGGATTTTCGCCTACTCCATCATAAGTGATGTTACGAAAAGTTATATCTTCAATACCTCTTCCGGGTTCTTTATCATATTTCGGATTAAAACGGACATTGACATGGAACAACCGCCCTTCCTGAATATTCTCCACACGTATATCTTCAAACAAGACTTTACGTACCAAATTACGATCACCGCAATCAATGGCCATACAACCCTGATAAAGAGGATCGTCTTCATCGTGCTCTAAAATATCAATGTTACGGACAGTGATATTTTCGACCGTTTCACCTACTTTATCTTCGGGATTTCCATGTCCGCCAATATTGATAGGATGGGCGATATCTGCCCATAACACTGAATTCTGTAAAGTAATATTCTTACTTCCCCCATAATAACTCCAACGATGTGCATAAATAGCTATACAATCATCGCTATTACGCATAAACACATTATCTATCAGTACGTCGTTACAGCACATCAAATCAATACCGTCACACCATCCCTTACAACTGAATGACTTCAGATTTTTAATAGTCAAACCGGTAGCCTCACCACCAAATATAGTATAATGGTCAGGATTGACTACTGTTATTCCATCTATCAATATGTTTTTGGAATGAGTCACTTCAACTCCACGAAGCGGATGATCAAGAATACCCCTCCCTATAATACGTACATTTTCGGCCTTATCTATCAAGAACTTAGCTTTCACTACGGCACCCGGAGCAAGATAAACGGTCGTGTTAGAAGGTATTTGTATCTGGGTATTCGGTAAATCTTGTGGCCTATGGATGCCTGGTCCGAAATACATCACTTTATCACTACTCTCCGTATATGTTTCTGTTTCCAACGGATTGGCAAATAAATGGAGATTATGTAAACGGTCACCATTAAATTCGACCGACAAATAGCGAGGTTTATCCAATGTGAAAGAAATAGTATTGCGATTTACAGTATGCGACACTCCCGCAACCGCAGGACGTATTTTCACATCCTGAATCAACCCATTGTTCTTTTTCACCATCACCTCTACCGGACTGCCCATATCAAACTGTACCATCGAAGCCGACTGAACATTATCCATATCTACATGGACATTGTATTCGAACAGATCTTTCCATTCTCCACCCCGCACACGGACTTTGACCGTATAATCGTCATTATGCGGCATACCCGGATTCAACTCTCCCGGATAAGTTACTAATTGGGCGCTTACAAATGTAGAGAATGCAATAGACGCTGCCAATAGCCATTTTCTTTTTCCTGATAACATTCCTGCCATATTCATTTTTACTATTCCTATAATAATATTCATTTTACTACTAATAAAAATCTCCTTTACCGTTTACTACGAACAATAAAGGAGATATACCTATTTCTTTCCAAACTTTTTTGCAGGACTTCCTATTTTTCTTCTGTTTTATATTTTTCGGCATATTGAGTAGGAAGTAAACCGAACATATCCTTAAAACATTTGGTAAAGTAACTGGCCGAACTGAATCCTACACGGTCTGCCACTTCCACCATTGTTAACTGACTACCCTGAAGAAGTTGAGCAGCGCGTTTCAAACGGATACTTTTAATAAAATCGGAAGGCGTATTCCCTGTGATAGACTGTAGTTTCCGGTACAGATTCATTCGCGTCATACCTAAATCTCCACTCAATTCTTCCACTGCATATTCCGTATTATCCATATTTTTCTCAATACATTCCAACGCACGCTGAATCAGTTGTTCATCAACTGAAGTAATGGTAATGGAGCTTGGATTAACTTCTATATTCCTGCAGAATTCCAGTTTTCTCTTTTCCTGTTGTTCAATCAATTTCTCAATACGAACCATCAGCATGTCAAAATTGAACGGCTTGGACATATAAGAGTCTGCTCCTACTTCATAGCTGCTAATCTTGACATCATCGGCTGTACGTGCGGTTAGTAAGATTATGGGAATATGCGATGTTTGCACGTTATTCTTAAGTCTCCGGCAGAGTTCTATTCCATCCACTTTCGGCATCATGATATCGCTGACTATTAGATCCGGATTTTCATCAATAGCCTGCCTTTCCCCTTCTTCGCCATCTGTTGCTTCTATCACCTGATAAAATTCAACCAATTGTTCTTTTAGAAAAGAGCGGAATTCCTTGTTATCTTCCACAATCAAAAGCTTTTTCCGGTTATCAGTCGATACCGGAGAACATGCTTCAGTATGGATTCCGGATTCGTCCATTATAGAATCATCAGAAGGTATCTCTTCTTCCATCTTCAAATCCATGGGCAAAGAAACACTAAAAACAGAACCTTGCCCCGGATGACTTTCAACCGTCACTTCTCCTCCATGCAGCTCGATATACTCTTTGATCAGATGAAGTCCAATACCGCTACCCAGTTGCTCCTCTTCCCGGTTTCTCTTTACCTGATAAAAACGATTGAATATAAAAGGAAGTTCGGCTTCGTCTATTCCCACACCTGTGTCTGAAACAACAATCTTTGCGTATTCTCTGTCCGATTTTACTTCCGTAGAAAGGGATAATTTTATGCTTCCACCATCCGGTGTAAACTTAAAAGCATTCGAAAGAAGATTATTTATGATCTTATGCACCTTATCCCGATCGAAATACAGATATAACGGTCGGTGCAGGGTCTGAACAGTGAAATCAAATTGCTTGTCTGCCGCAAACGGAAGAAAACTATTAAAGATGGAAACCACAAATTCTTCTAAGTCACCATTCATCAGACGGAGCTTTTCTCCTTTCATTTCCAATTTACGGAAATCGAGTAACTGATTGACTAACGTCAGTAATTCCTGTGCGTTCCGATAGATGTTATTCAATTGCTTCTTCACTGATTCATCTGCAATTCTACGTTTCAACATATCCAACGGAGTAATAATCAAGGTCAGTGGAGTACGCAGTTCGTGACTGATATTCGTAAAGAAACGGAATTTCATCTGATCGAGTTCTTCTTTTTGACGCTGTGCTTCTTCTTGTTGCATACGAAGTAGTTTACGATGATTTTTCCTATTAATAAACAGTACGAGAACGTATAAGAACATACAGAACAAAACAAAATATATGATACGCGCAGCCAATGTACCCCAAAACGGAGGATGAATCACAAAGGCAATCTGTCCTTCCGCTCCCCAAACTTTATCATTGCTTGCTGTTGAAACCCTGAATATATATTCGCCCGGCGGAAGGTTGTTGTAGGTTACACGTCCCTGACCATTATCAGATAGCACTTCCATCCATTCCTTATCAAAACCCTGTAATTTATAACGGAAGAAAGTATGTGAAGGATTAGTAAAATTCAACCCAGAAAAATCAAGCGTGACAAAATTCTCATCATAATCCAGCTCAATACTCTTGACATAATTGATAGCTTTATCAAATAGGACACGTCCATTGTATTCAGCGCCGGGAAATATCAGTGTGTTGAATAGTCGTAAAGAGGTAAAAACAGGTTTGTGGACCGATGTATCGGAAGACATATTTTCAGGGGTAAAGGCATTAAAACCATTCACTCTTCCAAAATAAATTTTCCCATCCATTGCTTTCAATGAACAGAAATCATATAAGTCATCTAATTGCCATCCCGCTTCTGATGCAAAAGAGATAACATGAAACCTATAGCCGTTTTGAGACTTATTTATTTCAATTTTACAGATGGAATTTATGGTGGAAATCCATATATCATGATTGTTATCTTCCTGAATACTTTGTATAGTGGTATTAGAAAGTCCATCTTCTTTCTGAAGAGTATACAAACGCTGATCTGGTGTCACAATATTCAAACCATACTGCGTACCGAACCACAACAACCCACGACTATCTTTTAATATGCAATTATATTTATTACTATCATGAATAAATAGCTTGTCAGAAGGAGCATCACGCTCTGGAATCCACACGGTATCTGCCTTCCGGTCATAAAAATAAAGACCGTTATCTGCACCTACAATTAATCGTCCTTCATTATCAAAAGCTAATGCATTGGCCGTCTTATACTTTTTTAATTCCGGATGCTTGTCTGACAACAAAACGATTTCACCCGTATTAGGATTTAATCGCCCCACTCCTCCGTAAACGCTGATCCATAGTTGATTATCAGGATCTTCAATGATAGTACGCATATTACTAAAATCCGGATCTTGCTGATAACCTGCATTTATATCTACATAAGAGAATTTATTAACTTTACCCTTATCTATGCAATACAAATCATCATGAAATGTCCCGACCCAAATACGTTTACTGCTATCCTTGTAGAGTACTCTACAAATTTGATGGTCTAATTCTTTGTAAGGAACATCAATTCTTCCTGTATGGGGATTGAAGTGATGAAGTCCTTTAGTAGTTCCTAATAATATATCTCCTTGTTCGGTTTCAGCCAGTGCACGTACGTTCTCACTATTCCAATTTCCGGATGTTGTCTGATGATTATATAGCGGAAATTTATTCATACTGGGATGATAGTAGCATATCCCCTGACTAAAAAAGCCAATCCACAGACTTCCACTCTGATAGTCAAAACATAAACTATGAATATCATTATGAATAGCTCCTCCGGTCTGTAGTGGAATATCCTTCATCTGAACAACGGACAAATCATGATGTGACACCACATACACTCCTTTTGCCACAGAACCGACCCAAGCATTTCCTTCGTGATCCATAGCCATAACTGTCAACAGTGAGTAATTATCTCGTGGAAACGTAAATATTTCCTGCCATCTGTTATTGTGAGTATAATAGTAACCGACACCACGATCCCACATCAACCAATAGTCACCATTGGGCAATATCTTGATAGCCACATGATCTTCAGAATTCAACTTACCCACCAAATATGTTTCTTGTCGGACAAATCGTTTCAAGTCTGTATCATAACATCGGATAATTCCTTTTTTATGAACCATCCAGGCATATTTCCCCTGGCTCTCCACATTCACTAATGTCCCGTTGTATTCTATAAATTCATCATTACTGCAAACTTGTTCCAACACCTTTACAGATTCATCATACATGTATACAGATGAATTCGTCGAAACAAACCAGTAACGTTTCTCCGAATCTATAAATAAATCGCAAATTTTCCCCGTTAATCCAAAGTTTTCCAATAGCGAATCAACATTATACACATACTGTTCTGTTGTCAAATCAAAAACACGAAGTCCGCCACGTTCTTTCATCCACAAACGATTGTGAGAATCTATGTATTGTTCGGGGATGACATGGTTATAGGTAAGTGGGTACCAACTTCGTGAATTATACGGGAAAGTGGAAAAACGACTTCCATCATATAAACTTAATAGAACGGTGGTTCTCACGCCCAATCGTCCGTCGGGTATGCCAAAAACACTTTTCACATAATTATCGGGCAAACCATTGGCTACTCCGATATGACGAAATATATAGGGAGATTGTTCCGCATTCAGCTTCACTGAACACAAGATAGAAAACAGAACAATAAATAGGGTATAATGTGCTTTCATACAATAAATAGTTGGATGATAAACGTGTCTTTTTAATCATCTACGTAAAGCTAGCATAAAATACCCCTTTCTGTTTTTTGTTTTAACTTTATTTAAGCAGAGCTGACAAGTACTAGAATATGAATTGAAAGCGTCCCTGTACTACGCTAAAGTTTGCGCTTTCAATCTCTTTGATATGCGAACTGGGGATGAAGTAGCTATAATTCAATTTGACAGCGATGTGTTTATTGATATAGTAATTCAATCCGAGGGAGAGGTCTTTCTGTGTTCCGCCTTTTATTCCGGCATCATTCAGAGAGAGATAATTGAAACGGGCACATAGTTCGAGTGCCTTTCCTTCCGGTCTTCCGGGACAGGCTACTTCTTCGTCATACAGATAATTCTGTCCCAACAATAGCCAGGAACATTGCAGATAAGCTCCTTGTGCCGTATAGTTCTCAAAACCCTTTTCCCGTTTTA
>JAEYMU010000030.1 GCA_023407175.1 Bacillota bacterium | reverse complement strand
CCAGACAGGCTGCCATAAAAAAAGCTAATTGTGACTATAGCATATCCATACACTTTAATGCTTATGGCGATGGTAAAGCTTTTAACAGTGCACAGGGAGTTGGAATATATATTCACGATAAATATGCAGGTCAGTCTGATAAACTGGCTCCGGTTATACTCAAACACCTGTCTGGGGGCAGTAAACAGACCAACCGGGGAGTGAACAAGCAATCCCTGGCGATGTGTAATTGCAATGCCATGAACACCAAAGCCTCCATCCTGTGCGAACTGGCATTCATGACAAATGAACGGGAAGCAACCGAGCTTATGACGAAGCGAGTCTTCTGGAAAGAATGTGCCCGGGAAATCTGTAAGGGAGTATGTGAATATACTGGTATTAAATATGTGGAAGAGGTTTATATACCGACCACTACAATAGCACCGGAATCTTCTAAAACAGATATTAAATGGGCGCAGGAGAAGCTTAACACAGTTATTCCGTCGTGGCTGCCTAAGCTTACAGCAGATGGTATTTACGGACCAAAGATGCGTATTGCAGTTCTGGTTTATTGGGATCAGTTGGGTTGGGGTAAGGATATGGCAGATGACGGTACCGGAATAGGTAAAGCTACCAGAGAGGCTTTAGCAGCGGAAAGGATAAAGTAAAAGGCAGCGTAAAAGCGGCACACTTTTCACAGTTAGATATGGTACAGTGGCAGTATGGAAAATTATATATATAGCCGTCGGGTGTCATAGCTCGGCGGCTGTTTTATTGTGTAGATGGGGGATGGTAATATGAATGTTTTGTAGGCACTAAATTTTGATTTGGAAGATTATGCTTGATATTTTAGAACTTGATAGTATAATAAAGTAAAAATGATAAATATATCGGAGGTGTATCATGGCAAGGGAATTGCAGTTCTCGTTATTTGGGATATATAATAAATTCAATACAGGTAATACTGAGAATTACTTGGAAGCAATAAAATATTTTTCAAGTAAAAAATTCAGGCCTTCAACGATGAATGAATTACAGATTGGCCCTGACGGTAACTCAATGATAAATATAATGCCATTATTTATATTTGAAAAAAATTATATAATAGAAATATTATCAAACAGAATAAATTTTAAATATCAGAATAATGATAACCTTAGTTTTGAAAATTGTAATAGAAGGTTTACGGATGTTTTTATTAACATTTTATCAGATTTTAGTGGGAGATTTGATCTTGAAACGAGCCGAATAGCATTAAATTATGATGCTGAATCAAAATACGAAGAGGAAGTCAAATGTGCATTTATATCTTCGTATTTTAATGATAAACCCATAATTCAAAATATCCAGAAAAATGCTACACTTATAGAAGTTAATAATGAAAAATGCAATATTTTATTTGAAAGAATGTTATTTTTCCCGACGCAAATTGTAAAATATTCGTATGATATTAATACTATAGCAGAGAATGATAATGTTAGATTTAGACAAGAACTGGATGGCTTTTATAATGAGTTCAAAAAAATAGTCATTAATATTGGCGAAGGGTTGAATTAATTATGGATACTATATATTTATATAAAAATGATATGACAGATTCATTTACATTGATTGATGATATAAGTAACTCATTATTACAAACCAAGAATCATATAATAGAATCAAAAAAGGAAAACTTGCCATATGATTTTATAAATCGATCAAATTGGTCAATAGATGATGAAAACATAAAGCAAGAGTTTAGGAAGATGCAAGGTGAGATAATTAAAAGAGAAAAACCTATCTTAATTAATTTACTTGATAGAACAGAATTTGAGATGGGTTTTGAATCAGAAGCAGAGAAATATTTTAACAAAATATCCGATGATTATGGTGTGACCTCAGATACTATACTACAAAATATATACTTAGATTACATGTATACAAATAGTCATATTTTGAAACATTTATTGTATATTGTGGCCGAGTTACCTGAGGGACGTAGGGATAATTTGGTGATTATAGCTATGGCAGGATTATCAAATCCGGATATAGAAATACAGGATTTATCTATTAGATGTTTTGAATGCTGGGGAGAAAAGAAATATATTCGATCGCTTCAAAAAATTGAACGGGAAACAAATATTATTTGGTTAAGACAATATATACATAAAGTAATTTCTGAGTTGGACATGAATGGAGAATAGTATGAGTTATTATATCCGAAAGATTACACGTGCCAAATGGCCAGAAGTGGATTTAGAACAGATAAAACCTGAAAATATATCCGCAGATGCAATAACAGGTTGTATAAGAACTACGAGTAATAAATTATCATTGTGGAAAGTAGAAAATACAGATGATAACCTAAATAATATATTGCCTTTAATTACTGGGTTTGATAAGCCTAACCGTTGTGAGTTTGTATACATTAGCGAGAAACTCATTAAAGATGCTAATATTGATTTGCAGCAATCATCTGAAGATGCTAATACAATTTTTGAAAACTTAAATGATACTCATTATAATGCAGTAGTAAATGATTATAAGGGATTGGGTGTTTTTGCAGAAATTGTAGTTAAATCATTAGGCAGATATGTAAGAATAAGTGAAAGGGAAGTGAAAGACAGACTCATACAGTTGATAGAAACTGGGACTATAAACAAGAAAGATCTGAAAGATTCTATGCTGATGAAGTTAGGTTATCAAATAGCTTCTTAAAATAATATTGAATTAATTTATACATAGAGCCTTAGGGCTCTTTTCTTGCGTCCAAAACAAAAGAGCAATGGACACAAGAGCGGCTTAGGTAGTGTCAAGAGTTATGCGCAAAAAGGTTTACAGGCTCTGGGAAAATAAAGTCATCCGGCAATGGAAGGGTCCTCAGTCGCCGCCTCCAAATGCTTCATATTCATATACTTCTTGTTGCCCCACTGAGTGCCGGCCACATGCCGAAGTCTGGCACAAACCAGCATGAGCGCCGAATTTCCGTCAGGGAAGCAGCCCACCACGCGGGTACGTCTGCGAATTTCACGGTTCAGCCGTTCAATCACGTTATTGGTACGGATGCGCGTCCAGTGCTCCGAGGGAAAATCCGCATAGGTCAGCGTTTCTTCTATGGGTGAAATAGAACTGGATGTCCCTAGAGACCGTAACGGGGATTTCGAACCCAGGATCGTTAAGAAGCATCAGACAGATATCTCAAATATCGAGGATCAAGTGCTTAGTATGTATGCCAAGGGAATGACCACAAGGGATATCTCAGATCACCTCAAATCAGTGTATGGTATTGATGCCTCCGCAGAAATGATATCAAAGATGACTGACCGTATTCTTCCGGTTGCTAAGGAATGGCAGAACCGGCCTCTTGACAGAAAATATGCCATTGTTTTTATGGATGCGATACATTACAGTGTCAGACAAGATAATACCATCGTAAAAAAGGCTGTTTATATTGCCATAGGTATTAAACTCAATGGTTCCAAGGAAGTCCTTGGTATGTGGGTTGGTGGAAATGAGAGTGCAAAATACTGGCTTGGCGCCCTGAATGAAATAAAGAACCGAGGCGTTGAAGATATCATGATAGTGTCGGTAGACGGTCTTACCGGCTTCGTAGATGCCATCCATGCGGTATTTCCTAATGCCGAAATTCAGCGCTGTATCGTTCATCAAATCCGTTATTCAACGAAGTTCATCTCGTATAAGGACATAAAACCGTTCATGAAAGATCTGAAAGAGGTATATCAAGCATCTACGGAAAACATAGCGCTGCAGGAGCTTGATGCTTTAGAGGATAAGTGGGGATCAAAATATCCCAGTTCCATCTCTTCCTGGAGAAACAACTGGCCGACGTTATCTACATACTTTAAATATCCGGAAGAGATACGGCGGATCATATATACAACCAATTCGATTGAGAACTTCAACCGTCAGCTTCGGAAGGTTACGAAATCAAAAACTATTTTCCCCACAGATGATGCCCTATTCAAAATGCTCTACCTGGCGATGATTGATATAACGAAGAAATGGGTAGGTAAGCCTTGGGATTGGGGTCAGATATTAGAGCAACTTTACATATATTTTGACGGCAGGATAAGCCCATCAGATATCTACTAGGGTGCATAAATACGGAAGCTGCCAACATTTCAGTTGACAGCTTCCTAATCATGTGTAAATATACAGTTAATCTCATTATTCTTTAGAAACCCTGATATTTTACATCAATCCAAGGGGTTTACACAAAATAATTTACACTCTCAAAAACCCCGGCCAGTGTGTACTGCTGTCCGGGGTGAATTTTGTCTATTCAGTGATTATTGCATTTTCAAGGGTAAACGTCATCGATCCGCAATCCCCCTTACCTCTCACGGTAATAATATCACCTTCTTCGAGTTCTGCAATCTTATTTACCTCATCTTTATTCTTTGCATAACATTGTATACCAATAAAGGTATATTCCTCGTCGCTCCCAAGGCATACATAGGTATTATCCAAGATATCCGTTCCGACGCTCTGTACAGCTCCTGTGACTTCTAAAAGCTGGTTATCATATAATTGCTTACATTTAACCTGATTGTTTTTATAGGATGCTATCAATTCCGTAGATGTAATCTGTATATATGGATAAATGGTTGGTGTTGGAGGTATTACGGATACTACCGCAGCGTTGTCGGGATCTTTATCCACGCCACTTGTTTCTGCTGACTTAGCCTTGTTTAATCCTTCCTTAAACCCATTTGTGAAGGCGTTCATACATGAGATAAGCATGACTGATAAAATAAACAACCCTATAATAGTACATGATACAATAGCTCCCCAGAACAAACATCCGCGCTTCCTTTTTTGTTTTTGCAACATATGCTTTTGCATTAAAGGATTCTGCTGATATATCGTCTGCAGAGGGGGAACTTGTACGGGTGACGGAGCAGGTGTTCCACAATTTGGGCAAAACGGACTGTTAAATTGAGCACCGCATTTATTACAGGTGTGCATTACAGATACCCTCCTATGTATATACTAATGTTTACAATTATATAGTAATATAATTGTCGCGATTTGTAAATAAAAAGATGCCCTACACACCAATATCCCCAGAGATGTGCAGGGCTCTTTACACTTGAGCAATATTATATTAACATAATTTGTAATAAATGTAAATCTTTGTTTTAGCAGAGAAGGATCCGAACAGGGACCTGCACCAGCGCAAATGATTTGAGTTTCGGTACCGAAACAGGAGCCGGCGCACAAAAGAACCCCCGACCAGTGTGTGGTGCTGCTGGGGGTCTTTTGTGTTAAGTTTCGTGTTAAGTTTTTATGAAAAACATGATATTTTTGAGCAATATTATAGAGTGTTAGGAAAAATATAAACACGCTTAAGGCCAGTATTTATCAACGATGTGCGTATTTTCAGTAATTGGACGTTTTCCTATGACAGGGGTTCGAATCCCGTCGCCTCGACTATAAAACCCTTGAAATGTCGAGGGTTTTTTTATTTTGTGTTGCATGAAAGCTTTAAACTCATTCAGTGATTCTTTATTTGCTGCATTTTGTAAGACCAAATGGACTCCCATAATGTCATAAACATAAAAATCCTCCGCCAATAAAGGCGGAGGATGGACGCATTCAGAAATAATTAAATAATTGGAAACAATATAAAATCATCTAAAAAATTGTTTAAAACTACACTTATTATTGTGCTTTCCCTAGTCCCATCGATAAACTCTGCAGTTATATAAAAATGTGTATTTCCTGAATTTTTACTTTCAAATGATATGGTAAAACCATTTGTACTGTTAACTATTTTATAATCAGCTATATCCGGTTTCAATGGGATAACACTTATTTTAGTTTCAGATGCTAAATAATCAACAATATCAATTTTTACAGAATTGATTAATGGTACTACCACAATGGGCTTGTCTATGACTAAATGCCTATCAATTTCATTTTTCTTTTCTATTACAGTCACAAAGCATTTCAACTTTGTTCCGTAAAATTTAACAGAAATAACAGTCAGTCCCACATTGATAGCGGTAACAACGCCTCGGTCAGATACTTCCGCAACTGCCTTATTACTGCTAACCCATGTAACTGAATCGGGAGGTAAATTAACGAATAATTGCAGTTTTTCATTTACTTCAAGGGTTGCATTTGTTTTACTGATAATGATTTCATCAGCTTTACATAGTTGCAAGGGAGAAAAACACATAAACAAGAAAAGTACAATGACAACAGCCTTTTTCAAATAATCCACACCCCTTTTATGAATGATCTATACCAGATTATGTTTACAATATAATATAATAGCATATTTTGGTATGAATGTAAATTATTTGTAATCGCCTTATTTATTCCGATGACTAAGGGTGTTTGCGAAGCCTTTTTATAATTAGTATAATTGCAAGAAGCAGGAGAAGGAAAGCCGCTGTTAGAAAGATAACAATGGAACTAAACCTGGCATAAGGAAATAACAGACCCCAGAGGTAGCGGGTATAAATTAAGGAATAGATTTTCCAGCTGATATTTATAATTATGGTAAAGGCCAGGAAAAGAATAGCTAGTATACATAGAATAAGCATGATACGGGAGAAAAATTTATTCAATAAAATTCATCTCTTTTTTATTTAATATATGAGGAATAACGGTAATTATGTGATGAGAGTGAAAGGGACATTGACTTAAGCCGTCTTCTTTGTTAAATTTAAAATAAAAGGGGGTAGGCTGCTATGAAGGAATATGATTGCTGCGGCGAAGATTGTCTGAACAAGCTTTGCATGCACAAGGTACCTGTATTTTCTTCGCTGAACCGGGAAGAAATGCTCCATATTTCTTCCACAGCTCGTCATAAAAAATATGATAAGGGCGAAATAATGGTTTCAGAAGGTGATAATCTGAATTCGCTGATTATTGTTAACGAGGGCAGTGTAAAGGCATTTAAGATAACTCCGGACGGCAGAGAGCAGATTCTGTATATATTCTCCGAGGGTGATTTCTTTGGTGAGCGTAATTTATTTGGGAGTCATAAGGCTACCTATACGGTGGAAACATTGGAGCCTGTCAAGACCTGCATATTTACCAAAGATGACTTTTATAAAATGCTTCATTCACATCCCGATATTTCTGTTAAAATAATCGAAGAACTGGAAGAACGGATTGTTCGGATGGAAAGTACTATGCAGAGTATGGGAGTCCGGAATTTAGACGGACGAATCAGCGGATTGCTCCTGGACTTTGCCGGCAAATATGGAATGGAGGTGCCGGAAGGTGTTTTGATCCGCCTGCCTTTAAGCCGCGAAGGTATCGCTAATTTTCTTGGAATTGCCCGTGAAACGATAAGCCGAAAGCTGGGACAACTGGAAACCGAAGGCATAATCCGGTCTGTCACCAATAAAAGCATTCTGATACTCGATTACGAGGCACTTAAAATTTCTGCGGGAAAAACAGACTAGATCTATATAATTTGATTACAATCACAGATATCCCTCCTAAGGACTGGTACAATGATGATAACATCAAAGGCAGTTCATAGGAGGGATTTTTATGACAGCAGAACAAGAACAGCAAATAACGGTCGGCGATTTTGCGGTAAACACACCGGATACACTGCCGGTATTTCAGAAGTTGGGAATAGATTTTTGTTGCGGCGGCAAGCAGCTGCTGGGAGAAGTATTATTGGAAAAGGGAATTTCCTGGGATGAATTTACGGCACTGGTGAATTCGGAGAGACTTTACAGGGAAAAGTACAAAGATACATGCCATACAGATTATACTCAGATGAGTCCGGCTGTTCTTTCAGCTTATATTGAAGATACCCATCATGATTATTTGCGCAATGTATTGCCCCAAATTGAAGAGCTGCTGCATGCGGTATTAATTGCACATGGAAAGGCCCACAGAGAATTGTTCGAGGTATATCAATTATTCGGGCATTTGAAGGCCGATCTGGAACAGCATCTGGTGAAGGAAGAACTCCTGCTTTTTCCTGCGCTTACGCAAAACCGCATTCCAGATAAGGAAGTAGCTGAGCTAAGGAAACAGATTATTCAGGAACACGAAAAAACGGGAAAGCTTCTTGACAGGCTTCATTGTGTAACCAATGACTTTTCCATACCTTTGGACGCTTGCCAAAGCTTTCAAAGAGTTTATCTTCTGCTGGAGGAGTTGGAAAAGGATCTTCATCTTCATATTCATTTGGAAAATAACATTCTTCTCAAATTTTAATTAGGTAATTGCGAAACACTGTAATCCACTAAATTTTCCGAACAACAGATACAAATTTCTCCGCTCCAACGCTCCTTCCGCTTAACTTCCGCTCCGAAATTGTATCTGTTATCGAAAAATTATTAACTTTTGTGAGTTTCGCAATTACCTAAAATTTCAATTAGAATAAGGAGGGCGATTAAAAATGGCAGATAAAATTCTTGATTTAAATCGGACTGTTTATGAATTATGCACTGCAGATCCGGAAATCCTTTCAATATTGGCGGAAATTGGATTTACGGAAATTACAAAACCCGGTATGCTGGCAACGGCCGGAAGATTTATGAAAATACCAAAAGGTGCCGCATTGAAAAAGCTGGATATGGAAGCTATAAAGCAGGCCTTTTCAGAACGCGGATATATCATTAAGGAGGGAATTGAATGAGTGAAGAAATTAACAACAGAGAATACCGTCAGCAGGTTTTAAAGGAGCTGATTGCACAGCTCCATGAGGGTAAAAGCGTCGAAGAGGTCAAGGACAGGTTTGCTGCTGTTTTTGGAAATGTGTCTGCGGAGGAAATCGCACAGGCAGAGCAGGCCTTAATTGCTAACGGACTGCCTGTTTCCGAGGTGCAGAGGCTTTGTGATGTCCACGCCGCAGTGTTTAAGGGGTCAATTGAGGAAATTCATCGACCCTCTGACCCAGCACTGATTCCGGGACATCCGGCAAATACCTTTCGCCGGGAAAACCGTGCGATTGAAAAGCTGATTAAAAAAATACAGGAACAGCTCATTTCTGAAGCCGGCGAAGATGGAACCTGGAGGGACGGCTTACTGAAGCTGGCTGAAATCGACCGCCATTATATGAAAAAAGAAAATTTGTTTTTCCCCTATCTGGAGAAGTATGGTATTACAGCTCCCCCAAAGGTTATGTGGGGTGTGGATGATGAGATTCGTGCAGAGCTGAAGAGTATAACGAAAGGGCTTGAAGGGACAGAGGCTTCACAGCCTAAGGAACAAATCGAGGCGATTTTAAATAAAATTACAGAAATGATTTTTAAGGAAGAAAACATTCTTCTTCCCATGCTATTGGAAAATCTGACACAGGATGAGTGGAAGACCATTGCCGATGGGATAGATGAATTGGGCTATTGCCTGATTGAACAGGGGCCGGTCTGGAATCCGCCCAAGGAAAAAGAACCTGAAGCATTACCTCCGAAACAGGCTGTACCGGGAGTGATTAATTTGCCCACGGGGATTTTGAAGACGGAGGAGCTTGGCCGGATGCTTGATGCTTTGCCCATCGATATCACATTTGTGGATAAAGACGACACAGTCAAGTATTTTTCACAGGGTGCGGAACGTGTCTTCCCCCGTACAAAATCCATCCTTGGCCGCAAGGTATCCAACTGTCATCCTCCCGCAAGTGTGCATATTGTGGAAAAGCTGGTAGAGGATTTTAAAGCCGGGCGGAAAGATAACGAGGATTTTTGGATCAGAATGGGTGAAAAATTCATTCTCATACGTTACTTTGCAGTTCGCAGCGAAGCGGGCGAATATCTTGGGGTGCTGGAAGTGACACAGAATATCCAGCCGCTTAGGAGCCTTGAGGGCGAAAAGAGGCTGGTTGCAAATTCTTCAGATGAAAATTAGAAAGGAGCTGTCTATGAGTACGAGATATCTGAAAAATATAGAATCAGAAAAAGCAATAGAACTTTCCAAATTGGTAGAATATCAGCAGGGGCAGGTGGTAAGCCGCACCCTGGCGCAAAATCCAGCAGTGAGCCTCACTCTGTTTGCCTTTGACGAAAATGAGGAGATCAGTTCCCATTCCTCAGAGGGGGATGCCATGCTGACGGTGTTTGAGGGAACTGCCCGAATTACGATTGGAGGACAGGAATATTCCTTAAACGCGGGAGAAACCATAGTGATGCCGGCAGGCATTCCCCATGCGGTGAAGGCGGAAGAGAAATTTAAGATGTTTTTAACTGTGGTATTTCCGGGGCAAAGAATTTAGTACCGTTAATCCGGCGAGAAATTATAATTTGTATAAGGAGGGAGACTTTGGTATGAGAGCAAAATTGGACAGGAGCGGGTGTATTGCCTGCGGGCTTTGTGCAGGAATTTGTCCCGAGGTATTTCGAATAGCGGAGGACGGAATCGCTGAGGTATATCTGGAGGAGGTTCCAAAGGAAGCGGAAGGCAGTGCAATAGAAGCACAGGAAGGATGTCCTGTATCGGTAATTACGGTGGAATAAGCGAAAGCGCGGAAAATAAATCGCCTGAGTAAAACGGGATAGACTGGATTTCTTGATTATGGTAGAATATAGGAACAATAGAATACACACCTTAGGCCAAGTTGGCCCGAGGTGTGTATTCTGCTATCGGGTAAACAAATAGGATTTCTATTTTGCCTGTCTACTTGACTCTGGAGCATGTTGGAATGAGTAATAAAATGGCGCACATTGACAATTAGATATTGATAGTTGGTAAAAAATAGTGTATCCTAATAAATAATTATTTTTTTGACGGCATAATGCCGATAAATAATTTTAATATGAGGAGAAGTCTTATGTATGCAGGTTTTTGGAAGCGTTTTGCGGCATATTTATTTGATGCAGTAGTTATCAACATCGGATTTATCGTTCTCATCTCAGTTTGGGCGTTATTTGAATTGTTTTTAAATTTCATAGGACTTGAGCAAAAAACTAAAGAGACGATATTAGGGGGATTAGGTGTAACCATTTTTTTGTTATTTTTTTGGTTGTACTATACACTGCTTGAGTCATCTAGATATCAGGCAACATTAGGAAAAATGCTAATGGGTATAGTCGTTGTAAATAAAGATTTTTCAAGGATATCGTTTGCAAGAGCAAATGCGCGATACTGGAGTCAAATTCTTTCAAGTGTTTTTTGTATAGGTTATATTATTGCAGGGTTTACGAGTAAAAAGCAAGCACTTCATGATTTTATTGCACAAACATATGTTGTAAATAAAATTTCAAAATTGTAAATAATGATTTGATACATACAGACATTAATGATATCATATAAGACCACCAACTATCAATATTGGTTGGTGGTCTTTTTGTGGGAAAAAAGTGTGAACAAAAAGCACCCCTCCCGGAGTGCTTTCCCTTTTCTAAAAACTGCTCAACCCCTTGATTTCTCCAGGCATAAAAAACAGCTCCCCATGGGACTCGAACCCACGACCTACGCATTACGAATGCGTTGCTCTACCAACTGAGCTAGGGAAGCATAGAATAAAATATTGATGTTATAAGCCGGTGAAAAAGGCTACTCAACTATTCTATTATAAAGATGTACAAATTTCAAGGATTTTTTGAAAAACTTGTTACATTTATTATTTCATTAACGGGGCTGCCGCATATCACAGTAACGGATACCGGCAGCTCCGAACAAAAGTACAATTTACCGCTTCTCCCCCATGAAGCATAAGCCGATGGCACCGGGGCCGGAGTGTGCACCGATGCTTGGGCTTACATAATTTATGAGGATCTGCTTATCCGGCAGCTTTTCCTTAATCAGCATCTCCAGATATTTGGCATCTTCATAAGCATCCCCGTGGGCGATGCAGATAATATGATCCTCATCTATGTAGTTGCCCATGCATTCCAGCATCTCATTGCAGATAGAGGTTAATGACTTTTTACGGCCTCTGGCTGATCCGCCGGCAATCAGCTTTCCCTCGGGACTCAATTTCAGAATGGGCTTTATATTAATCATCGAACCGATGATTGCTGTTGTCTTTGAGATACGTCCCCCGCGGTGGAGATGGCCCAGATCATCGACGGTGAAGCGGATACAGAATTCCTGCTTGTGGGCTTCCAGCCATTCGGCGGTTTCCTCAAGGGATTTGCCTGCTTCCTTTAAACGGACGGCCTTCATTACGAACATGCCTTCTCCCATGGAAGCACTGAGGGTATCGACAACAATAATTTTGGCACCCGGATTTTCTTCACAGATTTCCTGTGCTCCGGTTACCACATTGCTGCAGCCCCCGCTTAAGGCAGAGGAAAAGCTGACATGCAGGATATCGAAGCCCTGGTCAATATAGCTCTGAAATGTTTTGCGGATTACTTCGGGATTACTTGCCATTGTGGTTGGCATAAGCCCTGACCTCATCTTATCGTAGAATTCCTTCGGGGTAA
Source organism: Bacillota bacterium (assembly GCA_023407175.1). Next base: position 210,962 of record JAEYMU010000030.1, on the reverse strand, counting down.
GGTTGATTTCATCTCCATAGGTTACTCCCTCCAGGTCATAATAATGTGGTATAATGCCAATCTGCTTTTCGAGAATATAGCTATCCAGCAAGTCGGAGTTTGAATCTGTGGTGATAATAAAATCTTTCATCTCAAAGTGTCCTCCCTATTCATGGTATAATGTTATTCTACTAAACATAAGCATGTTATGCAACAAATTATTATATTCTGTTCATTTCCTGTTTATAAAAAATTTATAATTAGGGTACCTGAATCTTTATGAACCTTGTTTATAAAAATGAATCAAAACATATAGGCTTAGGAGTATTTGTAAGGATGCTGTATTGACGAAATGTATCTGCTATGCTAAACTGGGTTCAAGTTATTAAAACAATTACAACTGAATAAGAGAAGTTACATGGTTTCATGCTTTGCATGAATGAGAGAGAAGTTCGGTGAGAATCCGTCGCAACCGCCATTACCGTATTTAATCACAGGATTATAAGTCGGGATACTTGCCATGTATCTGGGTATCGAGAGATATTTGACCGAAACACTTTTGGGTGAAGGAAAAGTGCAACCATTTTATGAAGCTTTCTCATGGTGATTATGCTGGTGTTTTTATGCATTCCGCATGTTTTTGCCCTGCCCCGGTTTTGATAAGAGCGTTGCACTTTTTACATAATGTTGGTAAAGGGTGCTTTTTTATTGCAGGAGAGTAGAGCTATGACAGGACAGCTAAACAGGGAGGAATGCCTTCAGGTACTGGAGGCTATGGCGGTACAGACAGGCCGTCTGCCAAGAAAATCAGATTTTAGCGAATATGAGGCAGCCAGAATCAAGGCCTTTTTTGGTCCGTGGCCCAGAGCCTTGGAGGCGGCAGGATTACTTCCCTCGAAAACAGGGGACAAAGAGGCAAAGAAGCAGGAAAAGCGTATCAATGCAAAGCATAAAGAAATCCTAAGCAAAAAAAGCAGAAATTGATTAGTGCAGTATACGCTAAATATCTGTGCATAGGTATTTACAGTATGTTGTACTAGGGCTGTTTTAGGCCAAGAGCAGGAAATACCGGCGGTTACCGCTTGTATATACATTGAAAGGAGAAATAAAAATGAAAAGAATAACACGAAAGCTTGCGTATCTTTTATTTACAGTAATATATCTGGTTACTGTATCCGGTGCTTCTGCTGCCTTTGCTGCAGAGGATACCATGAGTGTTACATTGCGCATTGAGGGGGTCGAGAAGAACCTTTTCTATGATACGGTGGAGGTACCGTATACGGACACCCTGACACTGCAGCAGGCGCTGACCTACATTGATACCCAGGAGGACAGCATTACAATAACAGGGATAGATACTGACTATATTACGGATATTAACGGAGAAACAGCAGGCAGCTTTGGCGGCTGGGATGGATGGCTGTATAAGGTGAACGGACAGGATGCGGTAGTAGGAATCAGCGGACAGGAATTAGCGGACGGTGACAGTGTTCTCCTGTATTACGGCGATCCCTTCGGTGTCGGAATGCAGTTCCCGGCAGCAGATACCTCGGACCTTGCAAATGGAGTGATTACATTTACAAGTACTGATACTACATATGATGCAAGCTATAATCCGATAGTTACAGTAAATCCTGTAAAGGGTGCAACTGTTACCTGGAGTAATGGGGATACAGTCACAGATTATGTGACAGATGAAAACGGGGCGATAACGATTGACGCCGACCAGTTGACCGAAGGCTCCCATGCCGTACAGATAGCAAAGACCGGTGATACGAATTTACCTCTGGTGCTGCGCTTTGCGCCGGACTATACAATTACAGTGGAAGAAATTGCTGACAGTACAGCCACGGATACTTCGGCTACTGATTCCTCTGAAACAGATAATACGGCAGTTGATAACGCAGTCTCCGATACTACAGTTTCCGACACAGCAACCCAGGCTCCCGAGACTGGCGAGCAGATTGCAAAAACAGTAATTTTCCTTGTGCTTGCAGTTGGTGCCCTGTCCGGTGTCATTTTCTTAAGACGGAAAGATAAAAATGTTAAAGAGAAATAAGAAGTTACTATTCAACAGAATGATATGTTTTTTGCTGGCACTGGTAGTTACGGTAAGCTATCCGGGCGTGCTGGTTCTGGCAAAAAGCAATGGATATACCGCCGGTGACCTAAGCAAGGTCATCGACGGTGTCCTTGCTTATAAGCAAAATCAGGCACAGGTGGATTCTGTCCAGGACTTTATTGACACCACGCTGGCAGAGAGTGCCGGCAATATGTCTGCGGATTGGTTTGCGATTGCATTATACCGCTATCAGGACACCTATGATTATGCAAACTACCTTTCAGCACTGGATTCCTATGCAGATGAAAAAAATAATACGAAGGCCACCGATTTTCAGCGGATGGCGCTTGCCTATTCGGCTGTCGGAAATAATGACACCTTTATTCAGAATACCGTTGAAAGCTCCATCGGTAAATTAGGTATCATGAGTTATGTCTATGGTTTGATCTTACTGGATGTGAGGGATTATAGCAGTGAGAATTATACCAGGGAAGAAATACTTGATGAAATTATTAAATTACAATTATCAGATGGCGGCTGGGCGCTATATGGTGAGGTATCGGATATCGATGTCACCGCAATGGCGCTTCAGGCACTTGCACCCTATGAGCAGAAGAAGGCTGTGAAGGCAGCCGTTAACAGGGGGCTTACCCTGCTGTCCAAGCGGCAGGAGAATACGGGAGATTATAAGAGCTGGGGTACCCGGTGCTGTGAAAGCACGGCACAGGTGATTACCGCCTTAACGGCTCTTGATATAGATTTACAGACAGACAAGAGATTTATTAAAAATAAAAAAACACTATTGGACGGTCTGCTGCTTTATCAGCAATCGGATGGGGGCTTTAGTCATCTGATTGCTGGTAAATCCGATAATACGGCCAGTGTTCAGGCCCTGTACTCCCTGATCTCTTTATGGAGGCAAACAAAGGGCTTAAGTACTTTTTATAATTTCTCCGGTACGGATAAGCTGGATAACATGGCGAGGGAGGAAAAAGCCTCGAATAATAATTCGGATGCAAAGGACGCCTCTGATCAATCCGGAGCAACTGCTTCAGAACAGTCCGGGGCATCTGCCACAGGGCAGAACTCTGCAAGCAAGTCCGAGCCTTCCGCTGCAGGGAAAAACGCGGGAGGCTCTATAGGGTCTGTTGCAACAGAACAGTCCGGTAACAGCAATTCCAGCACCTCCTCCAATGAAAATGGTACGGCTTCCGGTCAGACAGGAAATAGTACAGGTACAACGGAGAATAGTGCCGGGAATTTATCGAAGGATGTTCAGTCCGGTGAAGCAGAGGGTGAGAATGCAGAGAATAATTTCGGACAGTCAGAGCAGGCTGGCGAGGGACAGGATACCCAGGCAGGTGATTTGAACACTTCGCCGGAAACGGAGAATAGTAATAGTACCGTTACTATGGCAGCGGTTGATGACAGTGGCAGCACTTTGTCCTCTGATAATACCGGGGATAAAGCCTCTGCGGCATCAGATAAGAGTCAGACAGGACATAAGGCATCACTGGATTACAGGGCAGTTCTTACAATAATTTCTGCATTTGCTGCATTGCTTGCATTCGTATTCCTGCATGTCACGGGAAGGCGAAGCAGGAGAAACTATCTTACGGTTCTTATTGTTACGGGTATTGCTCTAATCGCGGTTTGGGGAATTAAGCTGCAATCGGTGGAGGATTATTATCGGACCAACCCGGGGGAGTTGCAGAGGGACAGTGAGACGGTCTTGCTTAGTATCCGCTGTGATACGGTAGCCGGGCAGGAAGAAGGGATTCCGGAGGACGGTATCATTCTTGACCAGACCGAGTATCCGATCGAAGAGGGGGACAGTGTGCTGGATGTTCTAATTCTTGCCGCAAAGCAGAATAAGCTACCGCTGGATTATGAAGGCGGTGACACTGCCCTGGGGAGTGCTTATGTAAGCGGAATTAATGATTTGTATGAGATGGATTTCGGAAGCCAATCCGGATGGCTTTACAGTGTTAATGGAGATTATCCGGGTGTATCCTGCGGCGATTATCTGGTGAAGGCTGAAGATGTAATCGAGTGGGTTTATACCTGTGATTTAGGAAAGGATGTGGGCAGGGAATGAGAGGCTTTTCCACATATCATCCTGTGGCGGTTCTGATCTATTTTGTCATGATATTAATGATTACCATGTTTCTTAACATCCCAGTGCTGCTGCTTTTGTCACTGTCTGGTGCCTGGTTTTATAATCTCCTTTCTGCGAAGGGAAGCATAAGGGGCAGCCTGCTGTTTGATATGGTATTCTTTCTGATCTTTGCTCTATCCAACCCTATCTTTACCCACCGGGGCAGTACAATCCTTTTCTTTCTGAACGGAAAGCCGGTTACCCTGGAGGCTGTGATTTACGGGCTGTGCATGGCGGTTATGATGGTCGGGGTAATCAACTGGTGCAGGGCCTTTACCAGGATTATGACAAGCGATAAGCTGCTGTATCTGTGCGGCAAATTAACACCGAACCTGTCTGTTGTTCTATCGATGGTGCTTCGTTATATTCCTCTGTTCAAAATCCAGGCGACCAAGGTGGAGAACACTCAAACCGCCATGGGCCTCTATGTAGAGGAGGGCCATCAGGCGAAGGCCAGGGGCAGTATGAGAATTTTTTCTATTGTTCTGACCTGGTCGTTGGAAAATGCAATTGATACGGCAAATTCGATGAAGGCCAGAGGCTATGGTATGGGAAAACGATCCCAGTTTTCTATCTTCCGGTGGAAGGCATCGGATCTTCTGCTGCTGATGATAAGTGTGCTGCTGGCGGGATTTGTTCTGTATGGGTCTGCGATCGGGCAGTTGAGCTTTGTGTATTATCCGGAGCTAAGCAAAATTACAACCACCCCGGAGGCATATCTTGTTTATCTTGCCTGTGGGCTGTTAGCCTATATGCCCCTATTACTTGAACTGAAGGAGAAGCTGAAATGGAAATTATACAGGTCGAGAATCTAAGCTTCACTTACCCCGAAGGCTCCCAAAGGGTAATTGACAATATATCCTTCTCGGTAAAAGAGGGAGAATTTGTGGTGGTCTGCGGAGAAACGGGCTGCGGTAAAACAACCCTGCTGCGTATGCTTAAGAAGGAACTGACGCCCTGCGGTGACCGTAGGGGAGAGATCTTATATCAGGGAGTTAAGCTGGAGGAGCTGCCGGCACATGTGGCCGCGGCTGAAATAGGCTTTGTATTGCAAAAGCCTGAAAATCAGATTGTAACAGATAAGGTATGGCATGAGCTGGCCTTCGGACTGGAGAATCTGGGGTTATCCACACCTGTAATCAGGCGCAGGGTCAGTGAGATGTCGAGTTATTTTGGGATAGGGGACTGGTTTCATAAGGAGATCAGCGAATTATCCGGCGGACAAAAGCAATTGCTTAATCTGGCATCAGTGATGGTAATGCAGCCCAGGGTATTGATTCTGGATGAGCCAACGGCACAGCTGGACCCAATTACTGCGGCGGATTTCATTGCTACGCTGCAAAGACTGAACCGGGATTTTTCCGTTACGATTATTATCGTGGAGCACAGGCTGGAGGAGGTATTGCCGGTTGCGGATTATGTAATGCTCCTTGAGAAAGGACGGCTTCTTGCGTATGATACTCCCCGTGAGGTAGCAAAACAGCTGAATAATAACATGAGAATGATGTATGCGATGCCTTGCGCCGTAAGGCTGTATAACGCATTTCAGATAGACACGCCCTGTCCGTTGACCGTAAGGGAGGGCAGAAGCTTCATTCAGGAAAGCTTCCGTACGGAAAGGAAGACACTGGAGGGAGTATCCGCCAGCGAAAGTGATTTTCAAAAGCGTAAAGGGGATACCTCCTTTATAAGCTCCGGTGTAACCATAGACACTTTTGCAGCAAAAGAGGTGGCACTGCGGCTTAAGGATGTATGGTTTCGTTATCACAAAGACAGTGCAGATGTATTAAAGGGAACAGAGCTTACAGTATATCAGAATGAGATTTTATGTATTCTTGGCGGTAACGCCTCCGGCAAATCAACCCTGCTTGGAGTAATCGCAGGTATTCTGAAGGCGTATGGCGGAACGATTCAGCTCTTTGGGAAAAAAATAAAGGATTATAAGAACGGTACCCTGTATCAGAATAATCTGGCACTTTTACCCCAGGATGTGGCCACCGTATTCCTTGGTAATACCGTTGAGGAGGACCTAAAGGAGCTGGGTAAGGAGAAAATAGAGCTTCCCTTTGATATCAGCGGATTGCTGAAAAAGCATCCTTATGATTTGAGCGGCGGGGAACAGCAGCTTTGTGCACTTGCCAAGGTGCTGCTGCAAAATCCGAGAATCCTGCTGTTGGATGAACCGACCAAGGGAGTCGATGCCTTTGCCAAGCAGGGGGTACTGCAAATACTGCGGGAGCTGAAAGCAGGTGGAATGACCATTGTCGTTGTGACGCATGATGTGGAATTTGCGGCGGAATGCGGGGACCGGTGTGCATTATTCTTTGATGGGAATATTACCTCCACGGATGAGCCGAGGCTGTTCTTTGCGGAAAATAGCTTTTACACAACAGCCGCCAACCGGATGACCAGACAGCTCTATCAGAATATTGTTACGGTTGGAGATGCGGTGAGGATATGCCAATTGAACGGCAGAAGGCAGGATTATTGATGCTTTGGCAGAATGGAGATTTTATGGGAAAGAAAATAATCCAATATATACTTATGCTAATCGCTATTCCGGCGGTAATCCTGCTTGGGACGCTGGTATTTAAAGAGAAGCAGCTGGCCTTTTTGTCGCTGGTGGTTGCCATATTATCGTGTGTTCCGTTTTTTATGAGCTTTGAGAGAAATAACCAGAGCATACATAAGCTGGTGATTATTGCTGTCATGGTTGCCATGTCAGTTGCCGGACGGTTTATCTTTGCACCCATTCCCCATTTCAAACCGGTAACCGCAATTGTTGTTATTACAGCGATGTATTTTGGCAGTGAGGCAGGTTTTCTGACCGGAGCATTATCGGCGGTTATTTCTAATTTCTATTTTGGCCAGGGACCGTGGACGCCGTTTCAGATGTTTACCTGGGGGCTGCTTGGCCTGCTTGCCGGACTATTGGCTAAACAGCTGAAAGCAAGTAAGCTGCTGTTAGCTGTCTATGGCGTGTTCGCGGGAGTTGCCTTTTCGCTTATCATGGATGCATGGATGGTGCTATGGTATCAGGAGGGCTTTCCGATACAAATATATCTGGCCTCAATTGTATCTGCTTCCTATGTTACGGTGATTTATGCGGTGTCAAATGTGATTTTTCTGCTTTTCCTAAGTGGGCCAATGGGAAAGAAGCTGTCCAGAATTAAAATAAAATATGGTTTATAAGGAATGAGTGTGCGTTAAAAGGGCCTGCTTGAAAACTCAAGCAGGCCCTAAGGTGGTGAAAGAAATTTGAGTGACTCATTCTTCGTTGTGGCTAAGAGTATGCCATATTTGATCGTAATATGCTTTGAATTCGGCGGTATCTCTTAAGGCTGAGGGAGTGAGACTTTCTCTGTTAAGCTTGATATCGATGATTTGTTTTATGGTTCCGGGACGCGGAGTCAGGAGGATAACGCGGTCTGCTATACTGACGGCTTCTGCTATATCATAGGTTATGAGCAGGGCTGTCTTTTTTTCCTTTCGAATAATTTCCCGGATATCATCCGCAACCTCGAGACGAGTCTGATCATCCAGGGTGGCGAAGGGCTCATCCAACAGAATGATATCCGGCTCCAGCAGCAGGGTGCGTATCAGCGTGGCCCGTTGCTTCGCTCCTGACGGTAATTCTGTAGAAAGGGAGTCAGGGAAGGTAATCAGACCATAAGTATTTAATAATTCATTTATTTGAACATAACTGCCTGTAAAAGGATTCTGTTGCAGATTCAGACTATGCGGGATGGTATCAAGAGTGTCCGGCCAGTCCTGAAGCCGGTCTCTTTGCGTGATATAACCAATGTTTTTACCGGAGGCGTTGAGAACTCTGTCGTTGATATATATAAGACCACTGGTGGGAGAGAGCAGACCGGCGATCAGGGAAAGCAGGGTGGATTTGCCGCAGCCGGCGGGGCCAAGGATTGCAATAAATTCTCCCTCATCCACATGAAAGGAAATATCTGATAATATCGGTATTTCTCCAGTGGGACTAAGGCAGGTATAGCTGACGTGATCAATTTTCAGTAATTTGCCCATAGGATTCCTCCATATTTGCTTATACTGTATTATATGAAGGGGGAGGGGAGAAGTGAATAGAAAGCATGGAACATATATAATGATTAAAGCGTCAAAAGCACCGTAGGTGCTTTCCGGATGCAATATATTGTTATGTAAGCTATCTTGCAATAACAATATATTGTATTCGGGAGCTGCGCAGCACTTTTTGACGCCTTAATCATGTAATAATATAGGGGAAACAGCCACAAAGGGCGGATGGCACATCTTAAGATAAAATGGCATATTATGTATTATTCAGCAGAAGTACTTCATCAGATAAAATATCCGGGTGGGAATGCGTAAGCCATACCGGTACGGTTACGGCTTACAGGATGTTTTTAGATAGGAGGAGTTGGAATGTCAATTATTACAGACTATTTAGCTGACATAATACTTGCAATTGGCCTGGCTGCTTTTCTGGTATCTGTCATGACACAGGTCACGAAGCGCTTGGCTTTTATGAATAAGGTACCGACAGATCTGCAGATAGTTATACTGTCACTCGTTATCAGCTTCGTCGGATTTCTGGCATATGCTTCTTATTCGAATATGGTAATAACCTGGTACTATATTGCCGGAGTATTTTTTGGAGCCTTTATTGTTGCCTTTGTATCCATGTATGGCTGGAGTAAGCTGAAGAGTATATATGGACGGCTGGTAACAAACAGTACAGGAACAGAAACAGGTACAACCGCAGCAGATACCGCAGCAGGAACGGGTATAACTACGGCAACAAACACGGCAGCGGGAACAGGTACAGCTACGGCGACAAACACGGCAGCAGATACAACTACGGCAACAGATACAACTACGACAACCGGCACAGCCGGGGAAACAGATACAACTACGGCAACCGACACAGCCGCGGAAACAAATACAGGCACGGAGGCTGCTTCAAGCGACAGCAGCGGAGACACACAGGCAAAGTAATATTTTTAGCCGCCGCATAAACAGGATAAGCTAGTGCACTGCTTAGCTAAAGATGGTCGGTACTAGTGCACTAAGAGGATATCCCACAAATATAAGTTTTTGACTTAAGAAAGGGGTATCCTCTTCTTTGTGTTGACTTATTTACAGGCCCAGATAATAGCCCTGCTCCAGAATCTCCTCGGTACGCTTTAGCAGGCCCAGGGACAAATCATAATCCTTTCTGGCGACCTCAGCCACCAGGTAATTGACCAGGCACATCGGTGCAACATAGGAATTCTTGAAGGAAATCCCGTTAACACGGCAGGGAAGGATGATATCGGCAAGATTTTGCAGCTCAAGCCAGGACTGGCCTGTAATCAATACGATTTTTATACCTGCTTTTTTGAACCAGGTAAGGATATTGGCACTCTGTCGGGAATACCTTGGGAACATGAAGGCGATACATACATCGCCGGGCTGTGCGTTGATGATTTCTTCGGGAAAATTCATTCCGACCGATTGAATCAGCCGTACATTTTTCCTCAATTGTCCCAGGTGGGAGGAGATATAATAAGCCATCGTGAAGGAGGAACGAAGTCCCAGACAATAGATGTTTGTGGCAGTTGCCAGTGCATCCACCGCTTTTTTCAGCTCCTGGGGTGACAGAGCCTCGAAGGTTGCATTGATATTGGCAATATCATTTTCAAAGGAATCCCTGAAGAGATTCATGTGCTCCACAGTTGATTGGGGCAGGCGCTCCGGCAGTGCTTCTTTGTTTTTAATTCCCTGCTGGATGCTCTTTTGCAGCTCTGTATAGCCCTCAAAGCCCAGCATTCTCGCGAAACGGATTACGGTAGTGGTACTGACTCCGATCAGACCTGCAAAATCATTTAATGTATGAAAGGCGAGAGCATTGGTATTCTCCATCACATAATTGGCAACGGTTTTCTGGGAACGGGAGAAGCTGTCGAAATTCTCGGTGATTTTATCTATGATATTGGACAATGAAAATCCTCCTTTTTATCTTTAAAGCCTTAGGCTGCGTCTGAAAACTCATAACTTGAATGTATGTACAGTAGATGAAATTGCCTTATTAAAATTTGGCATAGCAGGAATTATCCGAGAGAACGCAGCCTGGTGAAAGGCTGGCGGCTCTTAAGAGAAAATTCAGCTTATCGATCCGTTCGCCGGACCTGGGAGCTCCATTCTTTATCTGTGTCAGCCCAAGGCCGACGGCAAGATCCATAATAATATCATTAGTAACCCCTCCTGCCCGTCCGGACGGGATGGCAATTAGTTTCTTTACCCGGGCATATTCATACGCCTCCAGTGCTTCTGTAATGCTGCCGATCTGGTTAGGCTTTAGAATAAAGCCATGAATTGCCTGCAGATCATATGCCTTCTTTATCATGGCAGGATTTGTTGCAATGATGTCATCTCCAATGATATTGGTCCGCGGGATGCTGCTGCAGGCTTTTATATATCCGTCCCAGTCATTTTCGTCCAGCAAATCCTCAATAAACAACAGAGGAAACTTTTCAGTGAGCTGCCTTGCATAATCGATCAGCTCCTCCGAGGTAATGCGGCGGCCCTTTAAATAATAAGTCCCTGTTCCAGTATCATACATCTCGCTGGAGGCGCAGTCAAGGGCATAAGCAAACTGGCCGGTATAACCAAGGGCTTCTACGGTGTCGGCCATGAGAGATAGCACCAGCCCCGGGTCCTCTGTGGGAAGCACCCAGCCATAGGAATGGCCGATGGTGGGACTTTGCTTAAAGTAACTCTTGAAGGTTTTCTCCAGGGCTTCAAATACCTCGAGGCTTTTTCTGACGGCTTCCTCAATGTCCGACATGCGGTAAGGGACGAGAAGAAATTCATTAAAGGCAAGGACATATTCGCCGTTTTTTCCGCCGTTGACCATATTGAAGGAGGGTACCGGAACCGATTTGACCGGACCGCCTGCGAGATGGTTGTAAACAGTTGTCCCCAGGGAGGAGGCGGCCGCCCGAAGACAGGCGATGGAGGTGCTGTAGATGGCATTGCCGCCCAGCTTTGATTTATTGGTGGTGCCGTCCAGTGCAAGCATGGCTTCATCTATTTTACGCTGGTCCGTAACGTCCAGTCCGATCAGGGAGGGGGCGATGATTTTTTCCACATGCTCTATTGCCTGATATACGCTTAAGCCGCGATAGAGGGCGGGATTATTATCCCTTACGATAAAGGCCTCATACATTCCGACGGAGCTTCCGGTCGGAGCACTTCCGCTTCCGAGGCTGCCGTCCTCTGTGACGACATCCACCTCTACCATGGGACGGCATTTACAGTCAATCAGCTGGCGGGCTCTTATTGTTTTTATATTTGTGCTGGACATGATGAATTACCTTCTTTCTGATAATGCTTGGCAGTACGTGCTATGATACGCTGGTACTTTGCTTCTTACTACGGTGCCGGGAAACTGCCTGTTCGGGCCGGTACTATCATCTTTTAGCAGCTATGGGGTCCGGGGACATACAGCACATTAAAATCACATAAATTCGTTCCGGTATTACCGGTATATATGACATCACTAAGCTCTGACAGAGCCTCATAGCAGGAATGCTCCCGCAGAGCCTGATAGAGATTGATATCCTTTGCGACAGCAGCCCGATAGCTGGAGGAATCCGTAATTGCACCGGCTGCGGGAGTGGTACCGTCAGTACCCTCGGAATCAATGGACAGCAGGCAGCTGCCCGGTATTCTGGCAGCAGCAATTGCAAAGCTGGCGGTTAATTCCTGGGAGGGGCCGCCATGCCCTTTAATCGTATTGCTGTCGGTGATCTTAGTCGTTACTTCTCCGGAGCTAAAGATCAGACAGGGAGCGGCAATCGGTCTCTGGTAGGTCTGGATTTCCTTGGCGATGGAAGCAAGGATGAGCCCTGCCTCCCTTGCCTCACCCTCCAGAGAGGTGGTTAAAATCATGGAGCTAACCCCCATTTCATCGGCAATTTCCTTGGCATAGGAACAGGAATCGGGCAGGGTGTTAATCAGGTAATAGGTGTTGTCAGGAAAGGACTTTGGAGTTTCCGCCTCCGGACCGCTGTTCAGGATGTGGTTAACCACCCTTGCCGGAAGAAGGTCCTTTACATTGTAATTTAAGATGACATTTCTGGTATCCTCCAGAGTGGTTTGGTCAGGACCCATGGGAGTACCCCGGTAATTTGCGTAGGGAATACCGATATCCCCGGTTGCGGGACTTCCTACCGCATCACTGATGCCGATGCCGATCAGCTCAGCGCCGGTTGCCTGGATTTTTTTTGCAAGCATACCGCCGTTCAGGGCGGAGATATGTCTTCTTATTGCATTGATTTCCAGGATATTTGCACCGGATTTCAGCATAATATCCGTGGTCAAAATCTCATCGTTAAGGGTGATTCCCTCCACCGGGCAGCTCATCAGGGCAGAGCTGCCGCCGCTCATAACCACGAGAAACAAATCCTTTGAGGTGGCATGCTCCAACAGCTCAAGAATCTTATGGCAGGCCTTTAAGCCTTTCTCATTGGGGAGGGGATGACCTCCAATATAAACCTCCGTCCGATGAAAGACATCCGAGGGTTCGGATATTTTTACAATTGCAATACCTCTGGTCAGACGGTCTCCAAGTATTTCATCGATGGCCATAGCCATGGCGTTGCAGGCCTTTCCGGCACCGATCAGATAGACCTTATCCTTCTGTGATAAATCCCAGCACCTGGTACCTATTCGCAGAAATCTGCCGTCATAGGAGGTGATGGATTTAATTCTGTGGTAGGAATCCAGCCGCCCTAAAACCCGTTCCGTAACCTTAAGTACAATTTCTCTGGAGGAGGTGCAGCCATGGGAAAGCAGGATATCCTTATTTTTAATTTTAGGCGTCATAATGTCTCCGATCTGCCAAATAATCAAATTTTGTAACTGTTCAGAGTCAAGCAAATTTTTTAAATTGTTTTACGAATACTACATGCGATGTTGCAAATAAAATATGATGTACCGTTTGATACAAATATTATGCACATGGAGATGGATTTTGTCAATGACGAATTGAAAATAAATATCTATGAGTTACAACTCGGCCTTCAGGGAAGATAACAGGTCGCGGGGAAAATGATCTCCATTCGGAGTGTTGCGTTTGTCGGTGCTTAGGTTCTGCATTTTAACCAAAGAGACTTATAATCCGTGCTATAATTATTTATAAATGAAAGTATTGACAAGCCTTTGGATACGTGCTAATTTGATATCATCCAATTGTGAATAATTGAATACATTTTGTAGTAAAAAGTACATGAAGCTTGATAAGAAAGCATCAGGCGGTTTTTACATAGAACTAAATCTGAATCATTTTATATTTGGAAGGGGAAAGATTATGGGAAAGAGAACAGATTTCTTATACCTGTCCGAGACGGACATGAGAAAGGCAGGGGTCCTTAATTCGGAGCAATGCAATGATATCAGCGCGGAGGTTTTTCGCCTGCTGGGTACCGGTGATTATATTATGGGCGGATTTAAGCACAATGAGCATGGGCTCGGAATCGAATTTCCGAAGGAAACACCCTTCCCGAATATGCCTGTGGCAGGACCGGACCGGAGATTCGCAGCCATGGTTGCCTATCTGGGAGGGGATTTTAATATCTGCGGTGAGAAATGGTACGGTTCGAATATTATCAATCCTCAGAGGGGACTTCCCCGCTCCGTGCTGATGGTTATGCTCAATGATCCGGATACCTGTGAGCCACTATGTCTTATGTCGGCGAATCTGGTCAGTGCCATGCGTACGGGTGCGGTTCCCGGAGTCGGGGCCAGGTATCTTGCCCGTAAAGATGCACAGACCTGTACGGTGATTGGCTGCGGTCCGATTAATAAATCCTGTATTAAGGCCATTGCAAATGAGGCAAAGAATTTAAAGAAGCTCTATATTCATGATGTGTTCCCGGAAAAGGCAAAGGAATTTGCGGATTGGGCCAGGGAGGAGCTTCATCTGGAGGGAGAGATAGCACAGTCCCTGGAGGACGGTGTCAGGGCAGGAGATATTGTCAGCGTGGCTGCCTCCAGACTAAAGCCCCTGGAGCTTCACAACGAATGGCTGAAGGCCGGCGCCACTGTAATTCTATCGGGACCGGCAAAGGCGGATCAGGCCTTTTGGACGGAAAACAAGCTGATATTTGATAATGCCAAGATGCATATGGCCTATATGGAGTCTGCTACAAAATCAGAGGATACGGATTTGGAGCGGGTTTATCATACCTGGATTGGCGGACCAGTTTATTGCCTGATCGATCAGGGGATACTTCCTTCTCTGACAGAGGCGGTCAGCCTCGGAGATATTGTATGCGGTGCAAGGCCGGGCCGGCAAAATGACAAGGATAAATATATCTTTATCACAAGCGGCATGGTTGTATTTGATCTGGGCTGGGGTTATACTATCTATAAGAAAGCACAGGAAATGGGGCTTGGCCAGGTGTTGAATTTGTGGGAGGAGCCTTACTGGAGCTAGTGCTGTCTTGCGTAAATATCAGGTACTGAATATTAGGCGATATTTATGCAAGGCAGTACTGGAACATTTTTCAAATATGCTCTATCAGGGAGATTATTTCAAATGGAAAAGGATAAGATAAAGGTTTTGGTTATGATGCGCTGCCGCGCGCAGGATTATGAAGAGTATAGGAAATTATCCGAGGTGTATGATTTTACCTTTAACGAAGCGCCCACTGAGGAACAGCTGGCAGGAGCAGAAATTATAATCGGTGAGCCGAGCCTTCGCCAGCTAAAGCTGGCAGTTTCTCTGAAATGGCTGCAAATAACCTATGCCGGGGTTGATTATTATATGAATGGCGGGAATTTTCCCAGGGGAGTTCTGTTCACCAATATGAGCGGAGCCTTTGGTCAGGCAATATCGGAATATGTGCTGTCCATGGTGCTGATGCTGATGAAAAAGCTTCACCGGTACCGGGATAATCAGATGCTCGCCCTATGGGAGGACTGCGGAGAGGAGCAGTCCCTTTATGGCAAGACGGTAGTGATTGCGGGAGCCGGGGATATCGGCTGCAGGGTTGCCGCCCTGACGAAGCTGTTTGACTGTTACAATATAGGGATACGCAGGGTGCCAAGAGAGCTTCCCGAGCATTTTGATGAGATGCATACCCTGGCGGAGCTTGATCTGATATTGCCTAAGGCCGATGTTCTGGTGCTTGCACTTCCGGCAACAAAGGAAACGGCGGGGCTGATAAATCGGGAGAGGCTTCGAAGAATGAAGAAAACAGCAATTCTTGTGAATGTAGGCAGGGGAGTGCTGGTGGATACGGATGCTTTAGCCCAGGCCCTGGAGCAGGGAGAGCTTGGCGGAGCTGCGGTGGATGTAACGGCTCCCGAACCTCTTCCAAAGGAGCACCCTTTGTGGAAATGCAAGAATGCCCTTATCACACCTCATATTACAGGTGCGAGCTTCGGGCATCTTAAACAGACCTGGGATAATATAATAGGGCTGGTGATGGATAACCTTAGAAATTATGCAGCAAGGGAGCCTCTGCGCAATCCGGTGGATTTAGAAACAGGATACCGCAGGACTATCTGATATTCTTATAATAGAAGACAGCCAGCTGTGTCCTGTCCCTTAGATTTAATTTCTCTAAAATGGTACTGATATTATTGCGGATGGTTCCTTCACTGAGGAAAAGCAGTTCTGATATTTCCTTATTGGACAGACCGTCCGCTATCTTTGTTATGATCTCAAATTCCTTCTCGGTGATGCCATAGGCTTCCAGTCCCTTGGTATCAGAGGTTTTGCCGATCAGCTTCGGAAGCTTTGTAATGATTTCATTGTCATATACATTCTGTCCCATGAAAACGGCCTTCAGGGCGGGCAGAATGCTTTCATAGTTCTGCTTCATCATATAGCCCTTGGCACCGATACGAAGTGCCTTGATAATGTAATCATCATCCAGGAAGGTGGTCAGATAGAGGATGCGTGCTTCGGGGAACTCGGCAAGTATTTGCTCTCCGGCCTCCAGTCCTGACATAATTTCCATGCGGATATCCGTTAAAAGCACATCAGGCACAAGCTCACGATACAGACGGACTCCCTCTGCTCCGTTATTTCCGGTACCCACCACGGTGATTTCAGGATCGGCGGACAGGATAATCTTAAGAGATGAGCAGACCAGCTTATCATCATCAATTAAAAGAACTTTCATTATGATTACCTCCAAGGTTAGTGGTACTACATTGCGTAAATATCAGGCACTGAATATTAAGCGATATTTAGCGTATGTTGTACTAGGATAGCGGGGTTTTCTTAGGAATAGAAATAAAAAGCTTGAAGCCCTGCTCCAAAGAAATATTGACATTGCCATCAAAGCTCTTGACACGGTCATAAATATTGTGAAGACCCATTCCGTCAGGAAAGCTTTGATCGTCCAGCTGCCTTGTTAAAGACTTTTTCTTCTGAGAATCCAACTGGCCATTATCCTGTATCACCAGCTGATACATCGCCGGATGCTCCCGGAGGGCAATATAAACCTTGGTTGCGTTGGAATGGCGCATAATGTTGGCAAGAGCCTCCTTGGTTATTGCGATCAGGCTGTATTTAAGCTTGAGAGGCGGCGGATTCTTGATATCGTAGTCGTAGCTGATGGAGCAAAAGGTGAAATCCTTCACCAGATTTTCAAGCTGCATATATAAATCCACGGATTCGTCAAACATTTGATGAATGCTGGAGCGGATCTGATCCATTCCGATGGACAGGGATTCCTTTAAGGAAGAAAGCCCTTCCCTGGTGTCCTCATCCGTCGCAATTACCTGTAAGGCACCCACCTGCAGCAAGGATCTTGACAGCAGGTGTCCCACATTGTCATGGATTTCCCTGGAGATACGGTTTCGCTCGTTTAATGTGGCAAGATTGATTTCATAATCCTGGTTTTTCAGCAAATCCTGGTTTTTTTCCTCCAGCAGCAGGGACATGCGCACCGAGCTGTCACGAAGCTCGTTATATTCCCAGGTCACGGTATTTAAGCGGCCGGTTTTATATTTCAGCGAAAAGGACAGCACAAGAAATGCAAGGGTAAAGGATAAAATCATGGTATTGTAGGTATAAATATGGGATAGGATGATACAGGCAAAGACCGGAAGAACGGGTTGGTATTTGGTGAAAAATACATCATAAAGCAGCAGGGGCAGGAAGATGATATAATCAGGAAGGAAAAGGCAGAGTACACCAAACAGAAGGGCTCCTGCAAGCTTAAGACGGTTGTCATCAAAATAAATAAAAAGGCTGGACAGAACAGTCACTATAATAACAGCCACGATAAAAAAACCGCTGTTGATTTGAAACAGATACAGGGTAGTGCAGCATAATAGCAGTATGAGCTTATCGATAATCTCGTTCATGGGAGCTCCCGTAAAAAGCGTTATATTAGTTTTTTTATAGTATTGCATGGATGGCAGAGGATGTCAATAGAAGCGGTTCTCTCCCCTTGAAACAGGGAGAAAGGAGTGCTATAATCAAATCGGTAAAGGTCATCAAAAAGTGAAAGGCACGGGTGTTAAAAATGAGAATACTGGCAGAGGAAACACTAGCGTTAATTGTTGATTTTCAGGAGAAGCTGGTTCCGGTTATTGAAAAAAATGAAGAGCTGCTCCATAATACAGAAATTTTGGTCAAGGGCCTTCGGGCACTGAATATTCCGATGATAGTCACCCAGCAGTATACCAAGGGAATTGGGATGACGGTACCGGTAATCAGTGAAGCGGTTGGTGAGAGCTTTACCTTCTATGATAAGATTACCTTTAGCTGTGCAGAAAACGAAGAGGTCATGGCAAAAATTACGGAAAGCGGAAAGAAGAATATCATCATCTGCGGTATTGAGGCACATATCTGCGTGCTTCAAACGGTTCTTGACCTGATTGGGAAGGGGTATACCGTGATGCTGGTAGAGGACTGTGTCGGCTCCCGAAAGAAGGGCGATCGCAAGGCAGGAATTAAGCGGGCCATCACAGAGGGCGCAATTCCAACCACCTACGAGTCAATCCTGTTCGAATTGACGAGAGCTGCAGGAACCGGAGTATTTAAGGAAATATCAAGGCTAATTAAATAATCTGTTAAAGAACAAAATAATAGCAGGCTTTTCCGTTTGTGTGCCCTTCAGCTGCCAGGTACTGGTCCTGGGCAGGCGCAGAGACGGAAAATGCCTGCTTTTTTATAGCTTAATTTCCGCAGGAGGGTCCGGCAAAAGCAATACTCTGGTATAGGAGTTCTCATCATAATCAAGCTTCATCAGCTTTACCAGGATATCCATTGCAGCCTCCGCCCGTTTGCAGTTGCTTACAATAATCCTTCGGGTATCCGGTAAAAGCAGGTCGGTCGCATGGGTCGAGGATATTACGAGGATATCGCTGTTATCCACATAGCGTTCCACTTGAGCCGCCAGCAGGTCTCCGATAATAATTCCTTTGCGTGATATTTTTCCCGAAAGAAATTCCTTCAGATTTAAGCCGGCGCGGTCGCCGGAGTTAGCAGACCGGTGTATTAATATATCCTCCGGAGGAAAATGCCGGGTGATCTGCTGCGTCATCCGCTCGTTAATGATTTGATCCATAATGAGGAACGGATGCTCTTCCTCCAGTCTTTTCTTTGCCGCCGTAATAATCGTATCATAATCGGGCAGAATCTTATAAAATAAACCCTCTTCAAAATCACAGTCCAGAAAGATAAGGGGCACGTAATAATGCTTAGTAATTCTTTTTAAGGATTTCTCATTCACATCAATAACGAAGACAGCCTCCAGGGAATGCTTATATTTTATCTGAATATCCGCAAGCTCATATACCACTGACAAAATTGTATCATAACCGGCAGAGTAAATCTGTTTTTGCAATTCAGAGGCCAGATCCAGGGATTGCTGCTTGATATAGGAAGAAGCATGTTTGCTTAAATTAACAATGATACCGATCAGATTGCTGTGGCTTTTTGCCAGGGATTTTGCCGTCTGATTCGGAACATAGCCAAGCTTCTTTGCAGCCTCCAATACCTTGATTCGGGTATCGTGACTGATTTTTTCCTTTTCGGAGTGGTTCAATACATAGGACACGGTTGCGATGGATAAATTCAGCTCCCTGGCAATATCCTTCATGGTTACCTTTTCCTGTTTCATGGTATCTTTGGTCTCCCCTTCTCTTTGCTTTAACTCCGTTCGGCGCTGATTACGCTGATCAAAAACTCAAGGACTGCGTCCCTTCTTCACGTTCCATGGACTAATCTGCTTTTCTTGTATATTATAGCATAAACATAATTCGAATAACAATCCTTGTTGCGGTAAGCATTGATCATGGGAATAACTGAATTTAATTAACTTAACTTAATTTATAAAAAACGGAAAAAGTGCCGTAAAATAAGCAATTCTTTTAAAATTATGTAGCTTAAATGAAAAACATTTAAGCAAAAATATGTTGAAATAGCATAATAAAATCAACTATTATTTAAAATAATTGTGCAAAATTACTTGACATTTTGTCCGACTAATGATAAATTATTATTAGATTAAACGGTTAAGTTACATGCCAGGGAGGTAAAAATATGGCAAAACGATGGAAGGCGGTTCTGCTCTCCGTTTTTTTCTGGGGCGGAGGACAGTTCGTAATTGGAAGACAAAAAATGAAGGGTATCCTTCTCTTTCTCATACAGGTTTTATTTTTTGGAATTGAACTTCGTACGGGCTATTGGATCGAATATTTTTTTGGGCTGGTTCCCAAATTCAGTTTAAGGCTGCATGGCGGTTTTTTTACAAAGGGAATCTGGGGGCTGATTACCCTGGGCGAGGTTTCCGGTGCCAGAGGCGGCGATCACTCCACCATGCTTTTAATCAACGGAATTATAACAGTGTTTGTATTGCTTTTATTTGTAGCAATCTATGTATGGAATATAAAGGATGCTTTCCGGTTGGGGAAAATGCTTGAGGAAAGCGGAGAATACATCACCTCAGGGGAATATCTCAAAAATCTTTATAAAAAGTCTTTTCCTCTGATTGTTCTTGCACCGGTGCTGGTATTAATTGCTTTTGTAGTATTGATGCCAATTTTGTTCTCAGTTTTTACGGCCTTTACCAATTATAACAGAACACATCTTCCGCCGGCTGCGCTGGTGGATTGGGTAGGGTTTAATAATTTCATCAAGCTGTTCCAGTCGCCCATCTGGTCCAATACCTTCTTTGCAGTCCTGCTTTGGACGGTGGTTTGGGCGGTATGCTCCACCTTCTCCACTTTCTTCCTGGGACTTTTTCAGGCGGTTTTGATTAACAGCAAGTATGCGAGGATGAAATCAATTTACCGCAGCATCATGATTCTTCCCTGGGCGATTCCGCAGATGATCAGTCTTTTGGTATTTAAAAATCTGCTGAATGGACAGTTTGGCCCCCTGGGGCAGTTCCTGATAGATATCGGGCTGACCGATACCAGGATACCGTTCCTGACAAATCCGTTATTGGCTAAAATAGTTATTATCCTTGTTAACCTTTGGATGGGCTTTCCGATGTTCATGATTATGGTTCAGGGAATCCTGTCAAGCATTGATAAGGGCCTGTATGAGGCGGCTGAGATTGACGGAGGAAGCTCCGTTCAGGTTTTTTCAAAAATAACACTGCCCCTGGTACTGAAGGCGACCGGACCGCTGCTGGTTATGAATTTCGCATGTAATTTTAACGGCTTCGGAGCTATTTACTTCCTGACCGAGGGAGGCCCGGTCAATTCCAATTACCAGCTGGCGGGAGATACGGATATTCTGATTTCCTGGATTTATAAGCTGACCCTGGACAATCAGATTTATGATATGGCTTCCGTAATGTGTATTATTTTATTCCTGATGATATCGGTGGTTTCTGTTTGGAATTTCAGAAGAACCAGGGCCTTCCAGGAGATATAATAAGGAAATGTCTTGTGCCGCCGGCAATGAAAGGAAGGTAGAATATGAAACGGAAAATAAAAGTTTTATTGGTTAATCTTGAGCTGACGGTTGTAAGTCTGCTGGTCATTATTCCGGTTGCCTGGATTATCCTGTCTTCATTTAATGAGGGAAGAGGTCTGATGTCCTCCTCGCTGATACCAAAGAAGCTGACACTGGATAATTACGTAAGCCTCTTTCAGGATACGGATTACCTGACCTGGTTCAAAAATTCATTTTCCATAGCGTTATTGAATGCATTTGTATCCGTTATACTGATCCTGATTACCTCCTGGGTGGTCTCCAGATTTAATTTCAGAGGGAAAAAGACAGGACTTATGACTATGCTGATTTTATCCATGTTTCCCAGCTTTTTATCGATGACGGCGATCTATACGCTGTTTATAACCTTTGGATTAAATAAAACCCCCTTATCCCTCGTACTGATTTATGCTGTCGGAGCGGTGCCGTATAATGTCTGGCTGGTCAAGGGGTATCTGGACGGAATACCGGTGGCCTTGGATGAGGCAGCCTATATTGACGGAAGCTCTAAAGTCAATACATTTATTAAAATTATTATTCCCATGTCAAAGCCGATCATCGTTTACTGTGCCGTATCCCAGTTTATGCTGCCTTGGATGGATTACATACTGCCCAATCTCCTTTTTACGGGAAAATCGACCAGAACAATCGCGGTAGGACTTTATACACTGATTGCCCAAAATGAAAATGCCAATTTTACAGTATTTGCTGCAGGCGCTGTGCTGATTGCCATTCCGATTACAATACTATTTCTGCTGTTCCAGAAATACCTGGCGGAAGGAATTGCAGCCGGAGCAAATAAGGGTTAAAGAGAAAGGATGGAGGTTATTTATGAAAAAACTTTTATTGGTTTTCCTATTGGTTTCACTGGCGGCTGCCAGCATTGGCTGTAAGAAGAACATACCGACGGAGGAAGGGACTGAGGTAACAGGTACAACAGATAACAATACGACACCGGGTGCGGATGATGGTACGGGCGGAGCTTCGGCCACAGCAGCTGAACTGGTTCCTGAAGAGGGCGCTAAGCTGACCTTTTGGACTGCCGATACGGAATTTGGAGAAGAGATGGCACAGAGCTTTGAAGCCCAATATGGTGTTCCGGTTACGGTTGAGGAGGTTGGACTTGGTGCAGTGGATAAAATTGCCCTTAGCGGACCGGCAGGAACGGGGGCGGATGTATTCATGTGTCCGAATGACTCCTTCTTGCATGGAGTATCTTCCGGTCTGTTTTTAGAGTTGGATAACAGTATCGCAGAGGATTTAAAGGCGCGGATTAATGAGGTCGGAATTAAGACGGTTACCTATGAGGATAAGCTGTATGGAGTTCCCCTTTCCATGGAAACCAGCTGTCTGTTTTATAACAAGGATATTGTGGGAGATCAGCCGGCAACTACTCTGGAGGAAATATTAGAGAAGGCCGGGGACTATAATGATCCCGATACCAATAAATTCTATTTTCTGGTTGAGGTCGGCGATGGGTATAAGATATATCCCTTCCTAAGCACCTGCGGCTTTGTTCTCTTTGGCGAGGATGGAACGGAGGATGACAATCCCGGCTTTGACACCGACGGCTTCGAGAAGGGGCTGGAGCTGGTAAGCAGCTTAAAGAAGATTATGCCGATAAGTGCTGTTGACTTGGGTAACGACAGCTTCTTAAACAGCGAATTTACAGAAGGTAAGGTAGCATACGAAATATCCGGACCCTGGAATGTTACAGAATTTAAGGAAAGCGGTGTCAATTTTGGCGTGACAGAGCTTCCGACCTATCAGGGCAATCCGATGACTCCCTTCGTAGGTATCCAGAGCGCCCATGTGTCTGCCTTTACCAAATACCCCAATGCAGCACAGCTTTTTGCACAGTTCCTGGTTTCGGATGAGTCGGCAACTATTATGTATGAAAAGGCTGATAAAATAACTACCCTAAAGGATGTCAGCAACATAGCCGGGCTATCTGAGGATGAGCATCTGAAGCCCTTTGTCGAGCAGTTTGAGAATTCCTTCCCCATGCCCTCCGCATCGAGAATATCCTATTACTGGACGATATCAGCCCAGGTTTGCCAGGCAGTTTTTGACGGACAGCTTACCCCTGCGGATGGAAGAAAGAAGGCAGTTGAGGACTGGAATACCTTACTGGCTACAGAATAGTCAGCGAAAAAGTCAGCAAGTGGGACATAAATCAAAGGAGAGTATCAATGAACATAGAAGCATTATGTCATATACCGAAAAGCAACTATGCTTATGCTTATAGGATAGATGAGCTGCACATCAGATTGAGAACAGCGAAAAATGATATGGACGCGGTAAACATAATCTATGGTGTGAAATTTGACTGGGAAAGAAAGCAAAAGCATCCGATGAAAAAGATTTTGACCGACCGGTATTATGACTATTATCAGTTTGAAATCAGGCAGAAGGATACACGACTTGGCTATTACTTTGAATTAGTCAGTGACGGACAGATATTGTATTATACCGAGATGGGGATAGAAGAGGAATTCAACGATGAACAGGCCCACTGTTATTATTTTCAATATCCCTACATTAATTCCAATGACATGCAGACAGAGCCTTCCTGGATTCATGATACAGTTTTTTACGAAATATTCGTAGACCGTTTTTATGATGGAGATCCGGAGAATTCTCCCCCTAATTTGAGCAAATGGAGTGAGCTTCCCGGGCAAAAAAGCTTTTTTGGCGGAGATTTGAAAGGGATTACAGAAAAGCTGGATTATTTAAATGACCTGGAGATTAGCGGAATCTATCTTACCCCTATCTTTTTGTCACCCTCCAACCATAAGTATGATACGGTGGATTATTTTAAGATTGACCCTTATTTCGGGGAGCAGGATAGCCTTAAGGAATTGGTTCAAAAGGCCCATGAGAAGGGGATAAGAATTATTTTAGATGCAGTATTTAACCATTGCAGTGATAAATTTCCTCCTTTTTTGGATGTAGTGGAAAAGGGAAAGGACTCACTCTATTATGACTGGTTTTTTATCGACGGAGATCAGATTGTGACCGATCCGCCCAACTATAAAATGTTTGGCTTTGTCCGCAGTATGCCAAAGCTCAATACAAACAATCCCAGTCTTCGTAAGTATTTACTGGATTGTGTTCAATACTGGACGGCAGAAACCGGAATAGACGGGTGGCGCCTGGATGTATCGGATGAGATTGATCATGAATTCTGGAGAGAATTTCGAAAGCTTCTAAAGGGTATGAACCCAGAGGCCATCATTATCGGTGAGAACTGGCATAATTCCTATCCCTGGCTTATGGGAGATCAGTTTGACAGCATTATGAATTATTCGGTAACAAAGTGTTGTGTTGATTTCTTTGCCCAGGCAGTAATTACGGCTAAGGATTTTGAATATCAGCTAAGCAATTATCTGACCCGTTATCCCCATCAGGTGAACGGCGCCATGCTAAACCTGCTGGACAGCCATGATACGGAACGGTTCCTGTATTCGGCGGGAGAAAATATCAGGGCGCTTAAAAATGCTGCCGCATTTTTGATGGCTTACATAGGAATGCCCTGTATCTACTACGGAACAGAAATCGGTATCACAGGAAATTATGACCCGGGCTGCCGGAGAACCTTTGACTGGAACCGGGAGCATTGGAATATGGAGCTTTATGAATACTGGAAAAAGCTGATTCAGCTTCGGAAAACACAAAAGGCCTTAAGGCTTGGCACAATTGAATTTTTAAGTACGGAGTCAGTTTTTGCTATGAAACGGTCCTATGAGGAAGAGGAGATAATCATACTGATTAATCCTACGGACAGCTTGCAGGCGTTTTCCCTCGCAAGGGAAGAGCCGCAGCAGATGACAGAGTTAATAAGCGGGCAGATATGGGAGCCATTTAAGGGAAGTATAGCAATTCCTGAGAATACCGCCTTCTATATAAAGCTTGCTTAAAACAGGGGAACATAGTGTTCTCTTGTAAAATAAAAAAAAGGAGAGGTAATATTTATGAAAAGCATTTTAAGAAAATCGGCAGTGATCTTTTTTACGGCAGTATTGTTGTCAGCAATGTATGTTTCTACAGCGTTTGCAGCAACCAGCAAGATTGTGATTCATGCAAAGGATGGTCAGAGTTGGGGAAGTATGAATGTGTACAATTGGGGAGATAAAGGTGAAACAGCAGGCGTATGGCCGGGAACTGCCATGACAGAAGAAGGCGACGGCTGGTATACCTACACCATTGAGACAGAGGTTCCGTTAAATCTGGTATTCAGTGCAGCAGGTGGCTCACCCCAATCCAGCAATGTGAATGATGTAGCCGTAGATTCCGGAGAAATATGGGTTGTAATCGGCGGTGAAGGAGAAGCAAATGATATGGGCGCTTCTACTAATGAAGCAGTCTTATATACAGCAGCAGAAGATGGATGGCCGACGGCAGTAGCAGCTACGGAAACCACCACAGAAGAGACTGCAGCTGCCACAGAGGATACAGCTGCTTCGACAGATGCACCGGGGACCGGAGAAACAGGAGTTCCTGCAGCAGTATTATTCAGCCTTGCAGCCCTGTCAGCTTCAGCAATGCTCATTGTAAGAAAAAAGGGAAGCACAGTAAACAATTAATGAATGGGCTACACATATCGTTATAATCATGTAAAATAACAGTGGAATAGGGCTTATCCAGGGAGACGGAATAAGCCCTATTCCACTGTCTCATGAGAAACAATAAGTAGGAGCACTCTCAGTAGCAGAAATGAGGGAGAGGTATGAATACAATTATAGTGGCAGGTTTGATCAATCTTGAAACAACGGTGAGAATAAAGGGCTTTCCAATCGAATATTTTCCGATTGATTATCCGTTCCATGGTATCAAAACCGAGATTTCCGGAGTTGCATTTAATATTACAAGTGCCCTCAATAAGCTGGGTGAAACGGTGGAAGCTGTCTCCCTGCTTGGTGAGGATAAGGAAGCTGCCTATATTGAAAAGGTATTTCAGGATTTGGGCTTAAGCAGTAAATATTTAAAAAAGGAACTTTCCGCTACATCCCAGTCGGTTGTCTTATATGATGCAGAGGGCCGGAGGGAGATTTATTGTGATTTGAAGGATATCCAGGACAGGGTTTATAAGGATGAGGCATTAAATGAATTGTTTGAGCATGGTAAAGTCGCAGTAATCTGTAATATTAATTTTGCCCGCTCGCTATTGCCCCTGGCAAGGAATAAAAATATTATGATTGCTACCGACCTGCATGTTTTAGATAACATCAATGACAGCTATAACCAAGAATTTATGGAGTACGCGGATATCATATTCTTAAGTGACGAGGGACTGACTGGCGCACCGGAGAAGTTTCTGATGAAATTAAAGAGTTCCTATAACAGTAAGATTATCGTCCTTGGACAGGGAAGTCGAGGGGCTATGATTTATGTGCGGGAGGAAGATGCACTGTATCATATGGACGCGGTATATACCCGCAGGGTGGTGAATACCGTCGGAGCCGGGGATGCATTATTCAGTGCGTTTATTCATTACTATGCAAAGGACGGCAATCCGCTGGAGGCACTGAAAAGGGCGCAGCTGTTTGCCTCCTATAAAATCGGTGAAACCGGAGCAGCCAATGGCTTTCTTTCGGAAACGGAGGTTAATAACCTTTATGAGAATATAGATTTTAAGATGGATAAGATATGGTAACAGGGTATGATATCAATTAGATAATTGGCTTTTGAGATCTTCGGGACGCATCCGCATAATGCAGATTATGTGATGCGTTCTTTTTATTTTATCCGAAGCCTTCTAGCATGACAAATGTCATTCTACATCGTGACGCTGTTCACTGGTAATCCGGCTTCGGATTTTGTATAGTAGGATCAAGATCGATGAAACTGAAATGAGGAGGAGAAATCCTCCTAAAAATCAAGGGAGGGAAAATCCTCCTAAAAATCAAGGAGGATTGGAAATATGGTAGTAAGTGTGGAAGGTTTGGTAAAGCGCTATGATAAATTGGTGGCGCTGGATTATCTTGATTTGGAGGTAGCGGAGGGAGAGATCTTCGGGCTGCTCGGACCGAATGGCTCCGGCAAGACAACGGCCATCAATTGTATGCTCGCTCTCTTAAAATACGACAAGGGAAGCATTCGTATCTTTGATAAGCCGATGAGTCCGAATGCCTACAATATCAAGAAGGATATCGGTATTATCATGCAGAATGTGGCGGTGTTTGATGAACTGACGGTATATGAGAATATTTCCTATTTCTGCAGTTTGTATATTAAAGATAGGGCAGAGGTAAAACGCCTGACCAAGGAAGCTATCGAATTTGTTGCACTGGAGGACTTCCAGAAATTCTACCCCAAGAAATTAAGCGGCGGCTTGCTTCGAAGATTGAATATTGCCTGCGGTATTGTCCACAAGCCCAGGCTCATTATTCTGGATGAGCCGACCGTCGCTGTAGACCCTCAGAGCCGTAACCGGATACTGGAGGGCATCAAAAAGCTTAACGAGGATGGGGCAACGATTATTTATACCTCCCATTATATGGAGGAGGTCGAGCAGCTTTGTACTAATATTGCAATTATTGATAAAGGCAGGGTAATTGCCAAGGGTACCAAGGAGGAGCTGAAATCGATGATCTCCATCGGTGAGAAGATCAGCCTGGAGGTCTATGCAATTACGGACGAATATCTGGATGAATTAAGGAAGCTCCCCGGAGTTTATTCGGTAGAGCACCAGGATAATCTGCTTGTGATTAAGTCCGGCAGAGGGAAGAATAATCTGGTTACTATTCTGGACTTTATGAGTCAGAGGGAAATAAATTTTGGCAGGGTAATTACAGAGCAGCCGACACTCAATGACGTATTCCTGGAGATTACCGGGAAGGAATTAAGGGATTAAGCTACATTGTCTTATGATAGAAATGAGCAAATATGGAGGATATGATGACACTATTATTATATAAAACAAGATTAAAATGCCTGTTTCGTAATAAAGGGAACATGTTCTGGTGTTACCTGTTCCCGATTATGATGGCCTCCTGTCTTTATTTCGCCTGCAACAATCTGTGGAAGGTGGAGGATTTTAAGACGGTTTCTATTGCCTATGATAGTCAGGGGGATAAGGAGGATGCTCTTGGTGAGGTTTTAAGCGCCACGAAAATAAATGAGGAACAACCGATGTTTAATGTGGAGTATTGCAGTGCGGAGGAAGCAGGAAAGCTTCTGGAGAATGGAGAAATTGAAGCCTATATCGTTGGCAGTGAAAATCCCGAGCTTCATGTGAAGGCAAAATCCTTGAATGCTACAATTATCAAATCCTTCCTGGATAATTACCTTCAGGCTTCGGATGCTGTCGCAGGAATTCTTAAGGAAAACCCGAAGGCTCTTCAGGAGGGACTGCTGGATGACCTGATGCAAAGGTCTGAATTTGTAGAAGAAGCAAAGGCGAAAAATAAACCTCAGTCTCTTCTGGTTTATTTCTATGCGTTACTCGCCTATACCTGTATTTTTGCTGCCAACTGGGGGCTGGACGAGGTAGTCAATATTCAGGCCGACCTGTCCCACCGCGGCGCGCGGCTGAATGTCTCACCCATGAATAAAATGAAGCTGTTTTTCAGTAATCTTCTGGCGGCATTTACGGCACATATCATTAGTATCATTCTGCTGTTCTTATATATGTATTACATCATTCGGATCAATTTTGGCGATAATCTGGCCTACCTTTTTGGTATTTGCCTGCTTGGCTCCTTATGCGGAGTTGCGCTGGGTGCCTGTGTCGGCGTATGGGTCAGAAAAAAGACTGAAACAAAGGAGGCAATCCTTACCTTTGTAGTTCTGGTGGGTGCCTTTCTCGCAGGAATGATGTCTTATCAGATGAAGTATATTGTTATGGAGAAGCTTCCGATTCTGGGATACCTTAATCCGGTAAATTTGATCGCCGATGCAATGTACAGCCTCTATTATTATGATACCTATAACCGTTTTTATCTGGATGCAGCCATTCTTTGTGTTTTTACGGTTCTGTTGTGTGTTGCATCCTATATGGGAATCAGGAGGAAGAATTATGCCAGCATTTAAAATTTATTTTAAGATATTATATAAACTGAAAACGTCAATACTAATTTATGCAGTATTGTTTATCGGCCTGTTCTATATTCTGACAGTCAGCGAGGATATCGGAACAGATGCCTTTGAAGTCAGCAAGGTTAAGGCAATGATTATTAATGAAGACGGGGACAGTACTTTTGTGGACGGCTTCATCGATTATCTTACAAATTATATAACGGTAGTTGAGCCGGGAAAGGACGAAGCTGCGATAAAGGATGCCCTGTTTTTTGGCGAAATACGCTATGTTCTGACCATACCCAAGGGTTTTTCAGAAGACTTCCTAAAGGAAGGAACAGTGAAGCTGGAAAAGCAAACCGTACCGAACTCGACGGAATCCATGTCGATTGATACAGCAATCGATAATTATTTAAATCTGGCAAGGGTGTACTTAAGCCATGTTCCGTCCATCAGCCCGGAGGAATTGACGGTTAGCCTGGAAAAAAACCTGACAAAGAAAGCCAATACGGTTATGGAGGTGCAGACTAAAAGTATAACCGCATACGCCAATGAATTTAATGTTGCCTATTTTAATTTCCTTGGATATATCATAATTGCAGCTTCTATCATGATAATCAGTATGATTATGTTTTATTTTAACGGGTTGGATATACGAAGAAGACATAATGCTTCACCAGTTAGCTATCGGAGGTTCAATTTGCAGTTGATTCTTGCCAATGTGGGATATATTCTCAGCTATCTGCTGTTATTCATAGTAGCAGGCTTTCTGATGAATAAAAGCCATGAAATTAACGGTAATCTGCTTTTGATTTGGCTGAATGCGGTAGTATTTGCACTCACGGTACTTAGCGCCAGCTATTTGATCGGTATTATGGTAAACAGCCGGAAGGCTATAGCGGCAATTTCTACAGCGATATCGGTTGGTGTTTCATTTATCAGCGGAATTTATGTGCCACAGCAATATCTTGGCAGCAATGTATTAAAGGCAGCCAGTATTACGCCTGCCTACTGGTATGTAAGGGCAAACAATTCCCTGGGTGCGATTACCTCCTTTGAGTGGAATAAGATATCGGAGGCCCTTGGCTGTATGGCGATCCAAATTGGTTTTATGATTGCTTTCATATCAATTGCACTGGTGGTTAGTAAAAGAAAAAGACAGCAAAGCTATTGACTTTAGCAAAGCATTTTGATAATATTAATACAGAACAAATGTTTGCTAATGGGAGAATAAACTATGGTAATTCAGGAAAACCTGACAGTACAGAAAAAGCTGGAGATACTGTCTGATGCCGCGAAGTATGATGTTGCCTGCACCTCCAGCGGTGTTGACCGTAAGGGGAACGGAACCAGTATGGGTAACAGTATGGCCTGCGGTATCTGTCATAGTTTTTCTGCGGACGGCAGATGCATCTCACTGCTTAAGGTTTTATATACCAATGAATGCATCTATGACTGTAAATACTGCATTAACCGTTCCTCCAATGATGTTGTCAGAGCCTCCTTTACTCCACAGGAAATCAGTGAACTTACGATGGAATTTTACCGTAGGAATTATATCGAGGGCTTATTTTTAAGCTCCGGTATTTTGGTCAGTCCCAATCATACGATGGAGCTGATTCTGGAGGCTTTAAGGCTGCTTCGGGAGGTACACCGCTTCAATGGCTATATCCATTGCAAGGCGATTCCGGGTGCGGACCCGGCGCTGATTGAGCTCCTTGGATGGTATACCGACCGTATGAGCGTTAATCTTGAGCTGCCAACAGCCGAAAGCTTAAGGGATTTGGCTCCTCATAAGAACCGTAAGAATATCTTAAAGCCGATTCGGCAGATTCAGCTTGGCAGGCAAAATCACCGGGAGTTTCTGGGCCTGCCTGATTTTAAGCAGGCTGCAATGCCCGCCATGATCACAGGTGGCGCCGACCAGGATATGAAGGAGATCATTGCCACACATACCGCCGCACCCCTCGCACCCGTCAAGAAAAAGGAAAAGAGATACTTTGTGCCGGCTGGCCAGAGTACTCAGCTCATTATCGGTGCGACTCCGGAGAGTGATTATCAGATTATGTCAGTGGCGGAAGCGCTGTATGATAATTTCGATCTGAAACGGGTTTTTTATTCAGCCTTTATGAATATAAACCAGGACAGCAGACTGCCCTCCACACTGGAGGGACCGCCGCTGCTTCGGGAGCATCGTTTATATCAGGCGGATTTTTTACTCCGCTTTTATGGATTTACAACGACGGAGCTGCTGGATGAAAAGCGTCCGAATTTCAATGTCTTGATGGACCCCAAATGTGACTGGGCATTACGGCATCTGGAATGCTTTCCTGTGGAGGTAAACCGTGCGGATTATAATACCCTGCTTCGAGTGCCCGGAATTGGGACAAACTCGGCAAACCGCATTATTATGGCAAGAAAGAGCGCCCCATTGGATTTCCAGGATCTAAAAAGAATGGGAATTGTTTTGAAAAGAGCCATATACTTCATCACCTGTAAAGGCAGAATGATGTATCCGATCAAAATAGAGGAAGATTTTATAACCAGACAGCTGGTTGCCCTTAAGGATCAGCCGCCGCTTGGCATAGACAAGGATATTACTTACCGGCAGCTATCCTTATTTGACGATGTGAATTTTCAGTCTGGGTTTAATAATGTTCCAAAAATTGCCGGTCTTTGAAGAAGCTGGGAGTGAAGTTTGAAAGAAAGTCACTTTCAAACTATTTATTGAAGCAATATCACAAGCTTACTTGTGATATGCGGGAGTATAATTATGGATACAAAGCATATCTATCTTTGTGATAACAGTATTGATGGGATATTTACCGCAATTTACCTGGCTTGGAGCTCAAGATACGGACATGCTAATATTAAGATCGAAGAAAAAAGCGAAGGTAATGAATATCATAATATTGAATTATTCTCTGAATATATTAAGGTGGATACGGATTTAGAATTAGCCTCAAAGGTATCCGCTTCCATTAAATCAAAGATTTCCGGAGAAGTATATGAGATGTGCTGCAGGGTTGCCCTGTCTGATTATCTGGGAAAGGCGGATTTGATTTACCGTTTTTTAATTCTGGGCTTTTCCGTCGGAAGGGGAATAACGGAGCATTTGAGCAATGAGATAGTGAATAAGGCTTTTAAGGTAGATCGGTATGTGGGACGGGAAGCATATCATTTTATAGAGTTTATCCGTTTTTCCGAGCAGGAGAACGGCCTGCTGGCATCGGTGATTCATCCAAAGAGTAATGTCCTTACCTTAATTGCCCCTCATTTTGCAGATCGTTTTCCGCAGGAGCGCTTTCTGATCTATGACGAGACGCGCAAGCTGGCAGTTTTGCATGTTCCAGGCAGCCAGTGGATTTTGGCACAGGTTCCGGAGCTTAAGCAGGAGAGTTTGGAACAAAAATCATTTGTAGAGGATGATTACCGGGATTTATGGAAGATATTTTTTCATAATATTGCCATCAAGGAACGGATTAATCCCAAATTACAGCGAGGCAACCTTCCGATTCGATTTCGCAGGGATATGACGGAGTTCAAATAAAGGAAAATTTTGATTTTTTCTTCAAATCTGGCACATAAATAATTCATGAATAAATCAATGGAACCGAGAGATACTATCCATGTAATATTAAATTATATAGGAGGAGTATCATGAAAAGAAAATTGGCGATAATTATAAGTATATGCTTTATTTCAACGCTGGTTTTTGCTGGATGTTCGACTACTGATACAAAGACGGGAACAAAAACTGGTACAAATAACACTGCGACAACAACAACTACAGTGACTCCGACACCTAAGGTTACAACGGGTACAACAGGAACCACTGGAACTACAGGTACGACGGGAACAACTGGAACGACTGGAACGACTGGAACGACAGGCACGACCGGTACTACAGGTACGACGGGAACAACAGGTACCACAGGAACTACAACAGGAACCACCGGAACAACAGGTACGACCGGTACTACAAGTACTGCGAAGTAATAATAAAAGGATGTTGCAACTCACGGATGCAGCATCCTTTTACAATTTACAGAATTCCGGTATAGCTCAGCTTTTCCTGCTTTTGGCGCATTCCTTGCAGATGCCGCTGATCTGTATTTGATGGTATTTATCAATTAAATTTTGAGCCAGAAGCCCTGCTTTCCATCGCTTTTGTATTTTAAGCAATATCCTTATTTGTTATTTCATAAAGATGAAAAATACGGTTGTTTCTGATGATTTCCCTGGTCCGCTGCATCCCTGATTTGGCAGCAAGGCGGATGGAGCTTTGGTTATTTTGGTCGATGACGGCTACAACTTTGGGGATTTTCAGACAAGTGAAGCAGTAGCGAAGAACCTCTGGGACAAATTGACTGGCATAGCCCAAGCCCTGATACTGTGTGCTTAGAAGGTAGCCGATTTCATAGACCGCTTCCTCTTCCAGCATCTTTAATTCGATGCCGCAGCGGCCGATTAACGTTCCATTCTCCTTAAGGAATACTCCCCATAGGCCAAAGCCATAATAGGAGTAAATATTCTTAATATATGCCCGGTGTTTTTCGATTTCCGTATTCAGGTCATCGGAGAAGTCCTCCAGGAATTCCCGCACGCCTGGCTGTTTGCAGATCTGATACAAATCAGGGATGTCGGCTTGGGTAAGCTCCCGGATAATAAAGTGTGAGGTGGTAAGGATGGTGGAAGGGGTTTTTAGCTTTTCATAAAATTCCTTAAGGAAATTATAATTAATCTCATCAAAGCCCTCCACAAGCAGGGCAGCCTGGCTTAAATCCTGCTTCCCGGAGTTGGGATTGACAAATCCAATGCAGGTAATACCGGCTCTTGTGGCGGCGGTGACTCCATTATAGGAGTCTTCAATTATGAGGCATTCTTCCGGTACCGCGTCAAGGCTTTCAGCGGCTTTAAGGAATATATCCGGTGCCGGCTTGGTATGGGCGACAGTAGTGCCTGAGACAAAGCTGGTGAAGTATTTGCGGATATTTAAGGAGTCCATAACCTCTTCAATTTCCTTTACCGAGGAAGAGGAGGCGATGGAGAGCTTGATTTTATTCTTATATAAATCCTTAATACAATCAATGACATATGGAACAATGGTATAGCCTTCTTTTTTTAATAGAAATTCCTTCATTTCATCATATGCTTTTAACAATTCTTCAGGGTTTACATCGACATGAAAATCATCAACCATTTTCTGGCACATATAATATGTAGTACTGCCTATAAAGCGTTCAATATAGTCCAGGGTTATACCTGAATTGTATTTTTGCAGGGCCAGTAACGCAGCCCTGGAATGCAGGGGCTCGCTGTCAATGATTACCCCGTCCATATCAAAAATTACTGCCTTTAACAAGTATGTGTCCTCCTATTGACAAGTAAATCAAAACTTATCATAATACAAGTGATCAAAATTGCTTTTGAACTTTCGGTAAAAAGGTGCGTCTTATGAGCCTAATGTGCTGTCTCGCCAGCATATGTTAGAGTATACAACTTTTTTACCGGCCTTTCAAGTACGGATACAACATGGAACAGGGCATACGCATGAATGAACAGGGTGTAAATTTATATATGATAACTTTTCTGGCTGTGTCCCTTGGTAATTAATTTTATTAAGAAATGGTTCCTTGTGTCACTTAGTATACGGAAAATGTGCCAAGAGCACAAAGGAGACTTGTTTGAACGTAGTGAGTTGTCTCCTTTGTGCTGTGTCCTAAGCATTTTTTGTATGCTTAGTGACGCAAGGGTTCTTTCTTGAAAATTAATTACCAAGGGACACAGCCGAAAACTTACACCCGTTAACAAAATGTTCTTTCATGCGTATGTTTGGGGTTAACGCTGTTTCAGGATTTTTTCAAAGAATAATCCGGCGATGCACCAGACCGGCGCGTAATCCAGCCGGATGACACCTTTGTAGTTAAGCTTTGCTTTACTGTAATCCCAGGGACATGCACCGTGTTTTTTCAGAAGTACACCGCTGGTGTATTCTGCTGCATAGATAATGATTGTGTAGACACCTCCTCGAAGCAGTGCATTACGGTCTTTCAGTTTTTGGCAAATAGGTGACAGGCAGGCGGCCATACCATAGATAGGAAACATCCAGATTGAGGTGTGACAGGAAAGTTTTTTATCCGTGCGCCTGCGGATGGAAGCGAGTCCTGTCCAGAAGCATTCCATACACCAGCCGCATAACCCGCATATTATAAAGTTTTGAATAAAGCATTTTTTACTTTTCATAGAATTAGTATTTGCAGAAAAATATTTCCTATTCCAGTATTTGCTTTGCTGGATAGTAAATGGTAAATTTAATTATATAGCTGAACCAAGGAAGGAAAGGAGTCGGTGAGGATGGAAATCGAACGTAAATATGCAGTTCGTAATATACCGGAGGATTTGCCGCAATATGATTATAAGAAAATAGAACAGGGGTATTTATGCCATAATCCCACGATACGGATTCGAAAAAGCAATGAGGAATATATTTTAACCTATAAGTCAAAGCAGGGCATCGGCAAAAGAAAAAAGGGGGATGCAAATGTCAATCAGGAGATAGAGCTTCCCTTAACCAGGAGTGCCTATGAGGAGCTTTTACCGAAAACAGATCATAACCTGATTACAAAGACCAGGTATCTGATTCCCCTGGAAGGCGGACTAACAGCCGAGCTGGATATTTTTGAGGGACTGCTGTCGGGACTTGTCCTTGTAGAAGTGGAATTTGCGGATGAGCAGGCTTCCCGGGAATTTGTTCCGCCGGAATGGTTTGGAACGGAATTATCCCTGGACAAGCGTTTTTCAAATTATAATTTATCCAGCCTCTCCAGCTATGAAAGCCTGAAAATGCCGTTTTGATCCGGCTGGTCATGGATAGCCTGCTTTCGATTGTACATACTAGTTATGTAACAATTGATCAGTCCAGTAAAGGAGATAATCATGCCCAAGGACAGTCAGATTGACAATAAACGTACAAGAATGAAAAAAGCGGATGGGAAAACGCCCATAACGGATGAAGAGGTCAAGAATAAGAATAAAACGGCGAAAAAGCAGTCCGTAAAGCATAATGATGTGTAGACAGGAGGGAAGCTATGGCAAAGGCAGGAATGAGAAGACCGGATGTGGAAGAGCCCCATGGAACCGAAGGCTCACAAAGGTTGCATATACCAAGGAATGATGCGCCGCCCGTTCCGGAAATTCAGGGAAAGGCAAAAGCAGGACATCAGCGCGCCCATCCCTATGAGAAACCAAATCACGAACCAAAGGGGTGACGTAATAAAGAGTTTGATAAAAGCTGGGAATTCCCTCAGGGAGGCGCCTATGAACGATTTAGAGAAACAGGAAATATTCCATGCCATGACGAAGCATCTGTTAAGCGATGCCAAGCCCTCGGAATATATTACTGCCTTATCTTACGATGAGAATTACCAGATCAACCCTTTTACAATGCTGTGGAGATTAAAAGCTACGGAGCAGTCAGAAAAATACCATCCGGAGGGCAATGTTTTCAACCATACTTGCCTGGTGCTTGATGAAGCGTCCAAAGTGAGAGATAGGGCAAGGGATCAAAAGTCCTTTATGTGGGCGGCACTGCTGCATGATATCGGTAAGCCGGATACCACCAAAGCCGTAAGGGGGAGGTTTACCTCCTATGACCATGATAAGGTGGGAGAAAAGCTGTGTATTGATTTTCTTTCCTGCTTCACCAATGAGCGGGAATTTATCATAAGAACGGCCGCACTTGTCAGATACCATATGCATATGCTCTATGTGATGAAGAAATTGCCCTATGCGGATATGAGAGGGTTAATAAAACAGGTTTCAATAGAGGATATTGCTTTACTGTGCCGGTGTGACCGTCTTGGGAGACTTGGTGCTGATGTACAGGCAGAGGAATTGCAGTATTCCCTGTTTTTGGATAAGCTTATGTCATTAAAATAATCAGATAAGCAGGATAAGGCATATAATGCGGGGAATTATATGCCTTGTATTATATAGGTGGAATTATATACCTGGAGATGTAGTATTATGCAAATGGCTGGTAGGAGACTATGCGATTTATGAAATATTACAAGAATCCATGGAATATAATTCCTATTATTTTGTTGGTTAAAAATATATATATAAATTAAAGAAGAAATTATATATATTATGACGAAAAATGTGAACTGCGGGCCATTTTATAAAATTAGCTGGATTTTTTGAAGTATCTAACGTATAATTAGAACCACAGGCTTATCAGCTATGTAGGGAATTTCCGCAAAGGGGCGGAGAAACTTAGGGAAAGAGGTTAATGGAAATGGCTGAGAATTACATATATACGATTACAAAAAAGGAGCGCCTTGCTAATTCCATTTATCTTGTGGATGTAAAAGCCCCCAGAGTTGCAAAGAACTGCTACCCGGGCCAGTTTGTTATTGTAAAGATGGATGAAAAGGGTGAGAGGGTTCCTTTGACAATATGTGATTATGATAGAGAAGCCGGTACGGTTACTATTGTATTCCAGGCAATTGGAGCATCTACTGGGTTAATGGCTGAATATGAGGTAGGGGAAGCATTCCGTGATTTTACCGGACCCCTGGGACGCAGATCGGAATTGATTGATATGCCGGCGGACGAGCTGTCTGCCAAAAGTGTTTTATTTGTAGCTGGTGGTGTTGGAGCTGCCCCTGTTTATCCGCAGGTAAAATGGATGAAAGAGAACGGCTATGATGTGGACTGTATCATTGGTGCGAGAAATAAGGATTTGATTATTCTGGAAGACAGAATGAAGGAATACGCAAAAAATCTTTAT
This sequence comes from Bacillota bacterium, assembly GCA_023407175.1. Next base: position 173,002 of record JAEYMU010000030.1, on the reverse strand, counting down.
ATAACTACGGATGATGGTTCCTACGGCTTTAAAGGAAATGTAAATGACTGCATTAAGGACCTGATCAATAATCAGGGAAAGCATTATGATTTGATTATCGCAATCGGGCCTATGATTATGATGAAGTTCGTGTGCATACTTACGAAGGAGCTGGGGATTAAGACTATTGTCAGTATGAATCCGGTTATGGTTGACGGTACCGGTATGTGCGGTGCCTGTAGGCTGACGATAGGGAATGAGATTAAATTTGCATGTGTTGATGGACCTGAATTTGATGGGCATCTTGTTAATTTTGATGAGGCTATGAAGCGACTTTCCATGTATAAATCGGAGGAAGGAGAAAAAATACTTCGCGCAAAGGAAGGAGAAACTCATCATCATAAGGACTGCGAGTGCCATTTATAGTGGCATTTGTATGTAGATTGCCTAAATTCAGTCATCTTGGAGGATAGATATCAATGGATGTATTAAAGAAGGTTCCCGTCAGAGAACAGGACCCTAAGGTCAGAGCGACTAATTTTGACGAAGTTTGTTATGGATACAATGAAGAGGAGGCAAAGCTTGAGGCTTCCCGATGTCTTCAGTGTAAGAATCCGAAATGTGTTGATGGATGTCCGGTATCAATTGATATTCCGGGCTTTATCAAGGAAATTGTGAAGGGTGATATAGAAGAGTCCTTTAAAATAATCAGTAAATACTCCTCCCTTCCTGCCGTATGCGGAAGAGTATGTCCCCAGGAAACCCAATGCGAGGAAAGATGCATCAGGGGCATAAAGGGGGAACCTGTATCCATCGGAAAGCTGGAGCGCTATACTGCGGACTGGGCAAGAGAGCATAATATCAGGCCGGAGAAGCCGGAAAACCCGAACGGAAGGAAGGTTGCGGTCATCGGAGCAGGACCCGCAGGACTTACCTGCGCAGGAGATTTAGCGAAGATGGGTTATTCAGTTACAATTTTTGAAGCACTTCATGAGCCGGGTGGTGTACTGGTATATGGTATACCGGAATTCAGGCTCCCGAAGGAAACGGTTGTTAAGACAGAGATAGAGAATGTAAAGGCCTTGGGTGTAAAAATTGAAACCAATGTAGTAATCGGCAAATCCCTGACGATTGATGAATTGATGGAGGAAGAGGGCTTTGAGGCGGTATTTGTGGGCTCAGGTGCCGGACTTCCGAAATTCATGGGTATTCCGGGAGAAAATGCAAACGGAGTTTTTTCTGCAAACGAATACCTGACGCGTAATAATCTGATGAAGGCATTTGACGAGAGCTATGACACTCCGATTATCGCAGGCAAGAAGGTTGCAGTAGTCGGTGGCGGAAATGTTGCCATGGATGCGGCAAGAACAGCGCTCCGGCTTGGTGCTGAGGTTTATATTGTATACCGGAGAGGTGAAGCGGAGCTTCCGGCAAGAATAGAAGAAGTACACCATGCCAAGGAGGAAGGCGTCATATTTAAGGTGCTGACCAACCCTACGGAAATACTCGTTAATGAACAGGGGTGGGTATCCGGTATGCGCTGCGTGGAGATGGAGCTTGGTGAACCGGATGCAACAGGAAGAAGAAGGCCGGTGGAAAAGAAGGGCTCAGAATTTACCCTGGAGCTTGACACAGTGATTATGTCCCTGGGAACCAGCCCGAATCCTTTGATTTCATCGACCACCAAGGGACTTGAGACGAATCGGCATAGATGCATTATTGCAAATGAGAAAACCGGTGAGACAACCAAAGCGGGAGTTTTTGCCGGAGGAGATGCCGTTACAGGAGCAGCAACGGTGATCCTTGCTATGGGAGCAGGCAAGGCGGCGGCTATAGGGATAGATGAATACTTAAAATCTAAAAACTAAAGAGATGCGTCTGGGGAACGTATTGGAGGGGACTTATGGGATATTTTGTGATTGACCGGATAGTTGGAATTGTCGCTATCGTGGCAATGGTAATTATAATATTGCTGCTGGTGTATTATTCGGTCAGATACCGAGCAGCCAGCCGGACCGGTAAACTTGCAAAAGAAGAGAATCAAAAGCTTTCCGAGCACTGCAAGGAACTGGAGGGGACTTATACTGCCCAGGTAAACTCCTTTAACGAACTTACAGCCAAGTATGAAGAGTTGAATAGAAATAAAGAAAGCATGAAAAAGCTGGCTTATACAGATTATCTGACTGAGCTGCCGAATCGTGCGGCCTTTACGGAGATGCTGGATAATATCATGATTACGCTTCGCAGCGAGGAAATCATTGCAATCATGGATATTGATATTGATAATTTCAAGAATATCAATGATACGCTGGGGCATTCCTATGGCGATGAGCTGTTGATTGATGTAACCTACCGTTTGAAGCAGGCGATGGACGAGAATGATTATCTTGCGAGAATCGGCGGAGATGAATTTATCGTGCTGTCCCAGAATCTTAAGGATATGGCTATCTTTGAGGATAAGATCAGAAAAATAAAGAATGTATTCAGCTACCCATTTATTTTATCAACAAAGGAATATTTTGTAACTGTCAGCATTGGAGTGGCCTTTGCACCGAAGGACGGCAGAACATCCCAGTCCTTAATAAAAAATGTTGATTCAGCCATGTATGTGGCGAAAGCAAACGGAAAGAATACCCATGTGTATTTTGAATATGCCTTTAACCAGAAGCTGACCGAGAAGATTGAAACGCAGTCAGAGCTTCGAAAGGCACTGGAGCGTAATGAGTTTGTTCTGTTTTATCAGGCACAGATGAATTTGGAATCCAAAAAGGTAGTGGGCTTTGAGGCGCTGATCCGCTGGAACCATCCAACCAAAGGACTCGTTTACCCGGACGAATTTATCTATGTGGCAGAAGAAACAGGCTTGATTGTGCCGATCGGTATTTGGGTTTTAAGAACGGCATGTCATCAGCTAAAGCAATGGTCAGAGGATTATCCGGACGTAACCATGGCGGTCAATCTTTCTGCAAGACAGTTTAAGGATCGCGATTTTGTCAGACAGGTCTATGATGTAATTGAAGAGACCGGAATTAATCCGGGCAGGCTTGAGCTTGAGATAACGGAAAGCATAGCGCTGGATGATATTGATTATACGATTACTACCATACAGGAATTGAGAAAAATAGGTGTGAACTTTTCATTGGATGACTTTGGAACAGGCTATTCCTCGATGAACTATTTGAAACGGCTTCCGGTAAGCAATTTAAAGATAGACAAAAGCTTTCTGGATACGGTTATGGAGGACCAGTGTGACCAGAAAATTATTCAAACCATCATTAATCTTGCCAGAAATCTTGATTTGTATGTGATTGCTGAGGGTGTGGAAAGCTTTGATCAGGAAATCTTTCTTAAGGAAGCAAATTGTGATATGGCACAGGGCTATTTATACAGTAAGCCGGTACCCAGAGAAAAAGCAATTATGTTTTTAAAGAATCAGGAGGAGCATATAAGCCAGATATAATGCCGGCGCGGGGAATGAAGGTAGGAAGCTGCCTGATACATAGATCGGTAAAGGGGGCATTCCAGTGAGACGTTCTCTGTCAGGAAAGTCAGGAAACATTAGGACTATCTTTTTGTTTATATTATTTCAGACGATATTATATGTAATATTTTTATTCCTGGATTTCACAGGGCATAATTATGCCCTGTCAGCAGATATAAAATTTAGCGTCATCATCCTATGCTTCTGTTATGTATTTTTCTTAGGGAGGAATACTGACAGAGGCATAATTTTATGCATGAAGGCAGCTTTATTTTTTACTCTGGTATCGGACTTGTTTATTCTGATGCTGGATTATTATATCCTTGGTGTGATAACCTTTATTGTCGTCCAGCAGCTCTATGGGCTGCGTCTGCTTCTGGAAAAACACAGTTCCGGTAGGAGGCTTGCACTAAGATTTGCCTTGCAGCTTACAGTAGCCGTCACAGTCTGCTTATTGCTTTGGTTGGCAGAAGTAGAAATCGATAGCCTTCTATTCATTAGTGTACTATATTTTATATGCATTCTTACCAATACAATAAATGCTGCCAGACTGGCGTTTCATAATCGGGGAGACAGAAGCAGGGTTTTGTTTGCCGTCGGAATGGTGCTTTTCCTGCTGTGTGATATTAATGTTGGAATCTTTAATATGTCCGGCTTTATTGCTCTGCCGGAGAACCTTTATCATAGGCTGTATTCCCTTTCTTCTATTCTGATGTGGACTTTCTATGCACCGGCACAGGTAATCCTTGCCCTAAGTGCGAACAGGAAATAGAGCCTGCTATACTTTGGATATCATTTTGAAGGAAGGGGAGATCATAGGCATATTCACCAAAGAAATTGGAAAAGTTTATGTAAATATATGTATCATAATAACTTGCCTTTCCATATCTTTTTTGCTACAATAATCCATATCCTGTATATTAGATATCCGAGCGATACGGTTTTTAATCTTTAGAATGGATTCGGGACTTTTTACAGCATATCTGATTTTGTGTTTCTTGTTTTACTATTTATCTTTGTTTCTTACCTTCGAAGATCGAAAATCCCTATCTAGATTATTTTTTGAACTTGAGTTTACCAGTGAAATCCGGTAGATTTATTTGGCATGATAAGCTGTGGCTGAATTAGAGAGTATTTATAAACTAAGTAAGGAGGAAAAATTATGCTGCAATTTGTTAAGGAAGGAATTAGTCATTATGACACATTTGTAACAGAAATCATCAATTTAGTCAGGCAGAGGATGGGGGAGGACTATGATATAAAGATTTATAAGGTCACGAAAAACAACGCATTGGAGCTGGACAGTTTAATTATGCTGAGGAAGGATAAAAACTTTTCCCCTAATATTTATCTGTTGCCATACTATGAAGAATATATTATGGGGGCTGAAATCAAGGAACTTGCGGAAAAGCTCTGCCATACTTATCTGAATTATCAGCTTCCGATCATGAGCGAAAGCTTTTCCTATCGCTTTGAGGATGTGAAGGACTTTATTGTCTACCGGCTGGTTAACTTTCAAAGAAATAAGAAGCTGCTAGAAAAGATTCCCCACATAAAGTATCTTGACATGGCGATTACATTCCACAGTCTGGTGAGGCAGGATAATGACGGAATAGGTACGATAAGGATTACCAATGAACATATGAGGGCCTGGGAAACTACATTAAAGGAGCTGTACCATAGGGCAGCAGACAATACCGGCAGAATTTTTCCACCCTCCATACAAAGTATGGAGGATATGATTCTTGGAATGCTGAAAGAGGATATTATGGATTGCAATCAGGATGAACAATCGGAAACAATCATTAAGGATATCATAGAGCATCAGAATTCGGACAGAAAGAAAATATATATTTTAACAAATCAGAAAGGCATCAATGGAGCTACCTGTCTCTTATATGAAAATGTTCTTAAGAATTTCGCAAATCAAATCCAATGTGATCTTTTTATTCTCCCAAGCAGCATACATGAAGTACTGATGATTCCCTATGACAGGACTATGACAAGGGAACTCTTATCAGAGATGGTCAGAGATGTAAATCACACCCAAGTGGCCCGTGACGAAATTTTATCAGACAGTGTCTACCTCTATTCCAGAAGAAACAATACATTAACGATGTGATAATCCGGGAAAGATAATTTTCAAGAAAAAAGAGAGTGTTTACAACACTCCCCAAAGTATGCACCTGACTGGATTTGAACCGGCGGCCTTTCGCTCCGGAGGCGAACGCTCTATCCACTGAGCTACAGGTGCTAAGCGAAAAAACCTGTGTCAGGTTTTTTCGGACTATGTTATTATATAATATAACATTTATAAAGTAAAGAAAGTTTTCAAGGAATTCTAATAGAAAATATAGAGTTCCTGTTCACAAGTGATAAACGCGACGTGTTTTTGTGAGTGCAGCGAAGCGGAAGTCACAGAAAACCGGAGAATTGCAGCGCCAAAACCCAGGCGTGGTGATAAACTATCGGGAAAGCTTTTTTAACAGATATCGCTTTTTGTATTTGATTTTTGCATAATTGCCAATTTTATTAAGGATAGTGTAATTTACGGCACCGCCAACCACTCCGACAATCGGAATCCCTTGAATAAATTTTGCAGTTAATAAAACGTCCGAAAGGGTATCAGAGGTTTCCTTCATCTGGGAATCCAGATCAAGTTCAGGGACGATGCTTTGATCGATTTTAGCGCTAAGCTGGTCTAATTCCTGATCAAAATCCTTTTGCTTGATATCCTTGGCAATTGCCGCGCGAATCAGTAGCAACATATATGCCTTTTCCTCCGGTGTATCATAGGAAAAACCATAGCTTAAAGCAATTTCATTTATGGTTTTCATAATAACTGCAAGAAAAAGAGGAATATCCGGGAGACCGATACCAAGCAAACCGAGAACCCCTCCTTCCACTGCGGAAATGGAGGTATTGACCAGGCCCGATTGCTTTGACTGTTTGTCGAGTCTTTTAATATAGCGTTTGTTACAGTTCTTGTCTACTGCATAATTGTTGACATCAAAATCCATAGCAATCTTTTCTTTATCATAGGTTTTTTCGATCAGGGAAACCCCTTTCTCGAAGACCAGCTGAAAGCCTTTGTAGAAAGCCGCATTTAAAGTCGATCTTAATTTGTCAGGAATAATCTCCTGTATTTTATCCGTAACGGGCGTAATGGTAGAGCGGAGAATGGGATTTTCCGGTTTGTTAAGCAGCCGGTACTCCTGTTTTTCCAGTTGCTTAAGCTGTTGCTCGAAACTTTGCCTCATGCAGACACCTTCCTTTTTTAAAATAGAGGTATTAAGCCATAAGAAAATTCATTTCGTATTATGAAATGCCTGGAAATCCTTATGACGCAATCCATGGTATTATTATATATTTTTTTTACCATTCTGTCTCGTTATAATCTTATTAAAATATTATTAAGAGTATTTTTAAATCAAATGTTACAAAGTTGTTAAATAATGTTACAAATTGATGAAATAATAAGGTTGATTTTTTTCGGCAGATTTGGTAAAATGTAATCTGGGGTTGGGAAAACAATGTAACAGTAAACCGGATTTATGATAATCCTGCCGGGAAAACTACAATTGACTGCAGATTTTCATATCCTATCGGCAGAATGGAGACTTTTGCAGAATGGAGACTTTTAATGAAACTAAAATATAAAAAAGCAATTTTATTAACGACTATGAGTATTATGGGAATCGGCCTGTTAACCCTATCTGTGAGTAATGATAAGACACAGGCGAAGGAGGGGGGAAACAGTGGTAAGATACAGGAGGCCTTTGCGGATACGGACGTCTATGCACAGGGAGATATCACAGCAGCGGTAACACCAACAATAACTGTGGCACCTACCAAGGCACCGCTTCCGGTATATGATATCGAGAAGGATGCCTATCCCGATATTAAAAAACTGTTCAAAAAATTCTATGAGGCAAAAAATGACCGTGATGTGGATGCCATCAAAGAGCTGCTAAGTGATCCGACAAAGGTGGATTCCCAGGATGAATTGCAGAAGAAAACGGAGTATATCGAGGAATATTCTGATATAACAACCTATACCAAGAAGGGATTTTTGGACAATACCTACATCGTATATGTATATCATGAGATTAAGTTCACCGGTATTTCCACTCCGGCACCCGGATTATCCAAATTTTATGTTGTGACTGGAGAGGATGGTAAGCTTAAGATATTCTCCGGAGAAATGGATGAAGAAACCAAGGCTTATTATGACGCAAGAAATAATGACGAGGATGTTGCCGAATTAATCGAAATGACGGATAAAAAGAGTGATGAAGCAATCAAAAGCGATGAGGATTTACAGAGCTTCTGGGAAAGCATCAATGAGCTGGCTAATAAAAGTAACTCCTCCAATGATGCAGCTTCCGATAAAACTGAAGCGCAGGGTGACTCCGCTGAATAAATAAATAACGACTCCTTATACTATTTTCATCTATATAGTATAAGGAGGTTTTTTATGATTGGAAATATTGATCTTGATCTGCTGGAAAAGACCTATCAGAATGCATCCACTGGAATTACAGCGATAGAAGCGGTCCTGAATAAGGCGCCAAACAATGAATTCAACAGTGCATTGTACAAGCAGCTAAGGGATTATCAGGAGCTGAAGGATAAATCAGAAAAACAGCTTCAGCTGAGCGGTACTGAGGCTAAGGATAATCCGGTATATGAAAAGGCCTTAATGAAAGGTAACGTAAAAATGAATACTCTGATTAATAGCAGTGAAAGCCATATCGCACAGATGGTAATCCAGGGAAGTACGATGGGAATTACACAGATGACACGCCTGCTTAACAAGAGTAAAAATGCGGATGGAACAAGTACTGAAATAGCGAAGGAATTTATAAAGAAGGAAGAAGAAAATATTGAGGTAATGAAAAAATATCTGTAAGGCAGCTAAAACTCCCCTTAGGGTGGCAGAAGGATGTATAATTCTGCTGCCTAAGGGGAGTTTATTCTGGAACCAACATCATGGAAAAACAAGTAGACTGCCGATGCGAAATCAATTATAATTAATAGGATATATCAGCCAATAAGATAAGACTGTAGACCGGCTTCTGCCAGGAGGCCGGCACAGCTGAAATAGAGGAGGACACCATGCCAAAAAGAACAAAAAGACTTACCTCACAGGGGGATGAAAAGGAAGAAATAAGAATTAATAAATTCTTAAGCGAAGCGGGGGTATGTTCAAGAAGAGAAGCGGACCGCTATATTGAAGAGGGTAAGGTTAAGATCGACGGCAATATTGCGGGTGTTGGCTCCAAGGTGACAAAAAACAGTGTGGTAACCTTCCTGGACAAACCGGTTAAGAAGGAACAGAAGCTCGTATTGATCGCCTTCAATAAGCCGGAGGGAATCGTATGTACCACCGATCATAAGGAACCGAATAATATCATTGATTATATCAAATACGGAATGAGGATTTATCCGATTGGGCGTCTGGATAAGGATTCGGAGGGGCTAATTTTGCTGACCAATGATGGCAATATTGTCAATCGGATTTTAAGAGCGGAGAATAACCATGAGAAGGAATATCTTGTGACTGTGAATAAGGAAATCAGTCTGGAATTCCTCCAGAAGATGTCCTCCGGAATACCGATCCTTGATACGGTCACAAAGCCCTGCAAGATCAGCCAGGTGGATAAGTATACCTTCAATATCATTTTAACCCAGGGATTAAATCGGCAGATCAGACGAATGTGTGAGTATCTGGATTACCGGGTTGTCAGCCTAAAGCGTGTACGTATTATGAATATCCGGCTGGGCAGGCTGAAAACAGGGGATTTTCGTAATGTTACAGAGAAGGAAATCGAAGAAATGAATCAGATGACGAAGCAGGGAAAAAGGTAGGCTACAGTACCATTTGTACGAGGCTGTTATTATATAAGAAGAATAAGGAAGGTAATCGTAATGGACATAAAGCAGGAGATTGAAAGCTTACGGGAGCAACTGAAATATCATGGTGACAGGTATTATAACCAGGATGACCCGGAGATATCGGATTATGAATATGACCAGCTGTCACTTAGGCTGCGCAGACTGGAGCAGGAAAGTCCCCAGTATCAAAGCCCGGATTCTCCCACACAGAAGGTAGGCGGGAAAGCAAAGCGGGAGGCGGGAGTTCTTGTAAAGCACAATGTGCCGATGCTAAGCCTCCAGGATGTCTTTGATAAGGAAGAGGTCTATAGCTTTGTTGAAAAGATTAAAAAGGAACGGGAAGACCCGGTTTTCGTGGTTGAAAAAAAGATTGACGGCTTATCCATAGCACTGCGTTATACGGATGGAAAGCTGACCATGGGAGTAACCAGAGGTGACGGTATTAACCAGGGAGAGGATGTTACTGACAATGTCAAGATGATTGAGGATGTGAAAACAAAGCTGAAGGATACCGTTCCCTATATTGAAATCAGGGGCGAAGTCTATATGAAAAATGAGGACTTTGAGGCTGTCAATGAGAAGCTCTATGCGGCGGGAAAGAAGCTGTTTGCCAATCCCAGGAACTGCTCTGCGGGAACGCTTCGCCAGCTTGATCCCGCAGTAGTGAAGGAACGGAGGCTGTCTTTATTCATATTCAATGTCCAGGAGGCCAGAGGGATTACCTTTACCACCCATTCCGAAAGCCTGGAGTGGCTGAAAAAGCAGGGCATCAGGGTGGTGGAAGGTTCAAGGCTGTGCAAAAGTGCGGACGAGGTTTGGCAGGCAATTGAGGAAATCGGGGAATCCAGAGGAAGTCTGCCCTATGATATCGATGGTGCCGTAGTAAAGGTAGATAATTTAAAGGACAGAGAATACTTCGGAGCTACCTCAAAGGTGCCCAGATGGGCAATCGCCTATAAATACCCCCCGGAGCAGAAGGAAACCGTAGTGAAGGAAATCCGTCTGTCCGTCGGAAGAACCGGCAGGATTACCCCGACGGCAATCTTTGAGCCGATCCGGCTGTGCGGAACGAATGTGGAACGGGCAACCCTGCATAACCAGGACAGAATAGATGAACTGGATGTAAGAATAGGAGATACGATTGGTGTCCGTAAGGCTGGAGAAATCATACCCGAGGTTCTGTATGTTGTGAAGGAAAAACGTCCCCAGGATACCGTTCCCTTTAAAATATCAGCGGTATGTCCCAGCTGCGGGGCGCCCACCTCAAGAGATGAGAGTACGGCGGATACCAGATGCACCAACATCAACTGTCCGGCACAGCTAAGCCAGCATATCATGAACTTTGTCGGGCGTAATGCCATGGACATCAAGGGCTTTGGGGAGGCCTATGTCGAGATACTGATTCAGGAGGGTTATCTTAAGGATATCGCCGATATCTACTATCTGCACAGATACCGTGATGAGCTGATAGAAAAGGGCCTGATCGGTAAGGAGAAAAATACGGATAAGCTGCTGAAGGCCATAGAAGACAGTAAGAAAAATGATATTGACCGCCTGATTACCGGCCTTGGGATAAAAAACATTGGCAGAAGAGCCGGTGCGGAATTAAAAAAGCATTTCAAATCCCTGTGGGACCTTCAGAAGGCATCCTTTGAAGAACTCATTGCCATTAATGATGTGGGAGAGATTACGGCAAATTCTATTGTGGATTTTTTTGCAGTGGAGGAAAACAGGGTGATTTTACACCGTCTGGAAGAGGCAGGGATGAATTTTATGTCTCTGACGCAAAGCTCCGGAGAAGAGCAGCCCTTTGCCGGAAAGACCTTTGTTATAACCGGAACCCTGCCTACAATGGGAAGACCGGAGATGGAAGAGCTGATCAGCCGTAACGGAGGCAAGGTATCGGGCAGTGTATCAAAGAATACAAGCTATCTGGTTGCAGGCGAAAATGCAGGAAGTAAATTAACAAAGGCCCAGGAGCTGGGAACGAAAATAATCAGTGAAGAAGAGCTGCTGGCTTTGTTGAAATCAGTATGATGGGATGAAAATAGGTCGAAAATACTATTATCGATTGATTTATTTCAGGAATCATGCTATTATAAGCATTACTATGGATAAAATCTATCCATTCCGGACGTTAAAATATCAAATACGAAAATGGTGATAAAGTATGCCAATTAGAATTCAAAGCGATTTACCAGCTAAAAAAATTCTCGAGGATGAGAATATATTTATTATGGATGAGACAAGGGCGATGCATCAGGATATCCGGCCCTTGAAGATAGCCATCCTAAACCTGATGCCGATTAAGGAGGATACTGAGGTTCAGCTCCTTCGCAGTCTTTCCAACACACCGCTGCAGGTGGATATTACTTTTTTAACCACCGGCTCCTATACTGGAACGCATACGCCGACCAGTCACCTGGATCAGTTCTATCTCACCTTTGAGGATATTAAATATAAGAAATTCGATGGTCTGATTATTACAGGTGCCCCGGTAGAATTGATGGAATTTGAAGAGGTCAACTATTGGGAAGAACTGAAGCAGATTATGGAATGGTCCAAGACGAACGTCACCTCAACACTTCATATCTGCTGGGGGGCACAGGCGGGACTGTATTATCATTACGGAATTCATAAGCAGCTTTTGGATAAAAAGATGTTCGGAATATTTGAACATCGTGTTTTAAAACGTAAAGAACCCTTTGTCAGAGGCTTTGACGATATATTCTACGCGCCGCATTCCAGATATACTACTGTTTCCAAAGAGGATATTCGGCAGTGTGAGGAGCTTACAATTCTTGCAGAATCAGAAGAAGCGGGAATATTTATTGTGATAGCCAGGGAGGGAAAGCAGATTTTTGTTATGGGACATCCGGAATATGACCGGGTTACTCTGGACAAGGAATATAAAAGAGATGTAAACAAGGGACTGGACATCGAGCTGCCCAGAAATTATTATCCGGGCGACAAGCCGGAATTAAAGCCGAATCTTGTATGGAGAGCCCATGCAAATGCAATGTATACAAACTGGCTTAATTATTATGTATATCAAGTAACACCTTATGAATTATAAGGCGTTACTTGATGTTAATTAGAGTGATATCTTACGAATGATAAGGTATGATCTGATCTGAATTAAAGTTACCAAAATCCGGTGATTGCCTTTATTTACCGTAGTTTGAAGCATATGACCATCAGACGCAAGTGTCTGTCATGTAAATGTACTTATTAATAGGTTTAATTGGGGGACTAAGGATATGAAAAGGATTGGCAGCATATTAAATGAGCCTGCTGTTTTGCTGTCGTTAGTAATTATCATAATAAGTATATGTATTATTATCGTAGTTATTATTTTGTTACTGCGCCTGGAAAACGAGAAAAAAGTTACCCGTGCGGCAGCAGAACTCAAAAAAATTACAAACAGTATCCGGGCAGGCTTAGTACATTTTACACTGGAGGACAATTGCAGGATATTATATGCCAGTCAGGGCTTCTTTGATATCTTAGGCTATGATAAAAATGAAACGAGAGAGCAGAACAAGAGCTCACTGCTGGATTTTATCGAACAATCAAATACAGATTTTACACAGGATATCAAAGATCAGCTGGGGAATGATACCATTCGCTATGAGGTACAGATGGTTACTAAGGACGGCACTATACTGTATATGCTGATGAACGGCAACAGCTCGGTCAGCAAGGACGGCAAGCATACGCTGTCGGTGGTATTTGTTGATATCAGTGAACAGAAGCGGATGCAAAACATTATTCTGCTGGAGGGAGAACGTTACCGTATCGCAACTGAGCTCTTCAACGATGTTTTGTTTGAATACCATATTCCTTTGGATGAGATGAAATATACGAACAAATACCAGGATTTATTCGGAATGGACCCGGTGATATCCAGTTTCAAGGAAAACCATGTGATATTGAAGGATCGTATTCATCCGGATGACTGGGGTGTCTATCTGGAATTTTGCCACCATTTGGCGGAGGGAAGAAGATTCATTGAAGCGGAGTACCGGATTAAAAACCGGCTGGGTGAATTCATCTGGTGTCAGCTCATGGGTAAAACCATTTATGATGATAATAAGCATCCCTTTCGCGTCATCGGCAAGATGGTCAATGTAGACTCCCAGAAAAAAGAACTGGAAGCACTGGAATATAAGGCGACGAGAGATCCGTTAACAGGTGTCTACAACAAGGAAGTAACAATTAAAAAAATTGAAAAATATATCACCGGTAATAAAAAAGGCAGACATATGCTGATGCTGGTGGATTTTGATGATTTCAAGAGCATTAATGATAATTACGGACATCTGGTTGGTGACAAAGTACTGGTCTATGTCATTGGCAGTGTCAAGGAGGTTTTCTCCGAGGGTGAGATTATCGGGCGTGTCGGCGGTGATGAATTTATTGTCTTTGCCGGTAATATTGAAAATGATGACGAGGTTGAAGAGAAGGCAACCCTTTTAAAGGATAAGCTGGACACCACCTATCTGTGTAATAACAGCCCGATCAAGATTTCCGCCAGCATCGGTGTTGCTCTCTATCCTGCCTCCGGCTTGCGTTACGAGCAGCTGATGGAGCAGGCGGATCAGGCCCTCTATCGTGTTAAGGAGCAGGGAAAGAACAACTATCTCCTTAGCTCTCCGGTTATTTAAAATCCTTTTTAGAAACAGCACCGGTTATAACCAAAAGAATAGTGCAAATGACGCATAAAAGGAAGCAGAAGCCCAGTAAATATACTACTTCATTGATATGTGTCATTTTTTTTGTATACTGATAGCCCTCCCGGATGATAATACAGCCAAGCAAAGTGATAAGTCCCGGCTTAAGGATAGAGTTGATGTTATCCAGGGAAAAATGAACATTTTTTATAACTGCAAGGGTATCAAGTCCGGTCACGATGAGCTGTCCGATCAATAAGGAAATAAGATATCCATTAATTCCGCGGTAGGGAATTAAGATAACAATAAATAATATCTTCAACAGACTGGCAATGATCGAGTTAATGAAGGTGACATGTGCCTTGCCAAGCCCATTGATAACACTGCCCAAGGTGGTGGTCAGATAGAAGAAGGGGCAGAGCCAGGCCAGTATCATCAGATATTCACCGGCTGATTCGTTATGGAATACTGAAATTCCAAGATCACGTCCAAAGGCAACAAAGATACCGGTGCTTACAATTCCGACAATCAGGCTGTACTTAATGGATATGGCAGTGGTTTTTCCGATCAGCTTATCATTATTGATTGCCTGTGCTTCAGAAATCGTCGGAAGTAAAAGGACGGCCAATGCATTAATCAGTGCAGTAGGAAACATAATAAAAGGAATAGACATTCCATTTAAGACACCATACACTACCAGGGAATCCTGGCTGCTTAGGCCTGAGCGCCGGAGCATTGACGGGATGAGTACAGCCTCAATGCTGTGAAGAATGCTTAACAGCAAACGGTTGGCGGACAGGGGAACGCTTAATACCAGAAGATTCTTGATAATCAGCTTGGGCCTGCTTTTTTTGGCATTCGGGTCCATATCCACGATTAGCTGTCTGGAGGGTGATTTCTCGTGAAACAATGCTGCGCTGTTATACAGGCAGGAGGCAATCTCGCCTGCCACAAGACCAATCACTGCCATCTCACAGGTAACCTTCAATTCTCCATTGCCGAAATACAGGGCGATAAAATAGACTGCGATAACCCGGACTACCTGTTCCAAAAGCTGGGTTGCAGCCGGAACCCCGGCTTTTTTGAGCCCGTAATAATAGCCGTTGATGCAGGCGGTTACTCCGCAGAAGGGAAATGCAACTGCAAGAATCTTAAGTGAGGAGGCACAGCGCTCCTCCAATAGAATACGCCAGGCAATAAAATCAGCATAAAAATAGATCAGGGCGGACATAGCAACAGCCAGGAGAACGGAAAGCACCATACCGACACCTAAAATACGGGAGACATTTTTTGGATTGCGCTTTCCGATCTCACCGGCAACAAGCCTTGAGATAGAGGTCTGTATACCGCTGGCATAGATGGTAAAACAGATACCATATACAGGAAAGACCAGCTGATAGATGCCCATCAGCTCCGCACCCATCGTATTGGACAAAAAGATACGATAGAAAAAGCCAATGAACCGGATAATAAACCCTGACAGGGTCAATATCAGGGTACCCTTCACAATATTGCTGTTTTTCATATATTTAAGCTGTTGTGCAGTAATGACTGCTTTATGCTTCATAGATCAACCTTACAATTCTTTTCTATGTATATATATTTGCCTTTGGCAAAACTTATGAATCAGGAGCTTCCCTTCGGGAGCTTAAAATCTCAGAATAAAAATATTATGAAAATTTTTCAAACTATATTGACATGATATTAACGTGGTGTTATATTATAACCGAGTAAAATAATAGGGATTAAATCAGTAGGAAATAAAATAGTAGAAATAGACGAGGTGAAGCAAATGAAGCTGTCAACCAAGGGCAGATATGGACTAAGGGCGGTACTTGATCTGGCAGTACATTCCGGCGAAGAAGCAGTAGCGCTGAGCCAGATAGCGGAAAGACAGGCAATATCGATGAACTATCTGGAACAGTTGATCGCAAAGCTTAAGAAAGCAGGTATTGTAACGAGCATTCGCGGAGCCCAGGGCGGTTATCAGCTGGCTGCTCCAGCCGAGGAGATATCCGTAGGAGACATCCTTCGGGCCCTGGAGGGCGATTTAAGCCCCGTTGATTGTTCGGAGGTGGCGGGAGGTGACGGAAACTGCAGCAACGCGGATTCCTGTGTAACAAAATATGTTTGGAAGCGTATAAGTGATAGTATAAATGACGCGGTAGACAGTATCAGACTATCCGAGCTGGTAGAAGTGAGCAAAAAGGTTCAGGCCGGATCCGCTCCAGCGGATAATAAAACAAAACAGACCTGTGGTAAATAAAATGAAATAAAGGAGAAAGACATCATGGAGAAGAAAATATATCTTGATAATGCTGCAACTACAAAGACGCGGCCTGAGGTTGTGGAAGCCATGCTTCCCTATTTCACAGAATTATATGGCAATCCATCCAGCGTATATGAATTCGCTGGTCAGAATAAAAAAGCTGTTGATGAAGCAAGGGACACCATAGCAAAGGCACTCGGTGCGGACGCTTCGGAAATATATTTTACCGCCGGCGGGACGGAATCCGATAACTGGGCTTTAAAGGCCGCAGTGGATGCCTATGCCGATAAAGGAAATCATATCATTACCTCAAAAATAGAGCATCATGCAATTCTCCATGCCTGTGAGTATCTGCAAAAGCATGGGGTAGAGGTAACCTATATTGATGTGGATGAGAACGGGATATTAAAGCTGGATCAGCTTGAGAAGGCGATCCGTCCGACCACCATACTGATTTCGGTGATGTTTGCCAACAATGAAATCGGAACCATGCAGCCAATTAAGGAAATTGGTGAAATAGCAAAGAAATATAACATATTGTTTCATACCGATGCAGTACAAGCCTTCGGGCATGTGCCTATCGACGTGAATGAGCTGAATATCCACATGCTAAGCTCCAGTGCACATAAGATAAATGGCCCGAAGGGTATTGGCTTTTTGTACATCAGAAAGGGTGTTAAAATCCGTTCCTTTATGCATGGCGGAGCACAGGAACGGCAAAGAAGAGCCGGAACGGAGAACGTACCGGGGATTGTCGGCTACGGAAAAGCAACCGAGCTGGCGCTTGCTTCCATGAAGGAAAGCATAGATAAGGAATTAAGGCTTCGTAATCTGTTGATTAAAAGAGTATTGGAGGAAATTCCCTTTGTTCGATTAAACGGCGACCGGACCAGAAGGCTTCCCAACAATGCAAATTTCAGCTTTCAGTTTATTGAGGGTGAGTCCCTGCTCATCATGCTGGATATGAAGAATATCTGTGGCTCCAGCGGTTCAGCCTGTACCTCGGGTTCCTTGGATCCTTCCCATGTACTGCTTGCCATCGGACTGCCCCATGAAATTGCACACGGTTCCCTTCGGCTCACCTTAAGTGATGAGAATACGGAAGAAGAAATCAACTATACAGTGGATCAGATTAAGGAAATTGTTGATAAGCTGCGTAAGATGTCCCCGCTCTATGAGGATTTCATAAAGAAAAGATAATCGGGCAATGATAACGAAGGACTAGGCATATAATCAAAGGAGGAATTTATATGTATTCAGAGAAAGTAATGGATCATTTTACAAATCCGAGAAATGTCGGAGAGATAGAGAATGCAAGCGGTGTCGGAACTGTAGGAAATGCCAAGTGCGGGGATATCATGAGAATATATCTTGATATCGACGGCGAAGGAATCATACATGATGTGAAATTCAAGACCTTCGGCTGCGGTGCGGCTGTGGCTACCAGCAGTATGGCAACAGAGCTTGTTAAGGGAAAATCGGTTCAGGAGGCTTTAACGATAACCAATAAGGCTGTTATGGAGGCCCTTGACGGATTGCCCCCGGTAAAGGTGCACTGTTCCCTCTTAGCCGAGGAAGCAATTCATGCCGCTTTATGGGATTATGCCCAGAAGAATAAGATAATCATCGAAGGCCTGTCAAAGCCCAAGTCCGATATCCATGATGGTGAGGAAGAGGTAGAATATTAATGGAGAAGGTCGTAGTAGGCATGTCAGGGGGCGTGGACTCCTCTGTGGCTGCCTGGCTATTAAAAAAGCAGGGCTATGATGTGATCGGTGTAACCATGCAGATCTGGCAGGAGGAAGAGCTCTGCAGCATGGAGGAAAAGGGCGGCTGCTGTGGACTTAGTGCGGTTGAGGATGCCAGAAGGGTGGCTGCTGCTCTTGATATCCCATATTATGTCATGAATTTTAAAAAGGATTTTAAGGAACAGGTAATCGACTATTTTGTGTCGGAGTATCTTCAGGCACATACGCCAAATCCCTGTATCGCCTGTAACCGTTATGTGAAATGGGAGGCGCTTTTGAAGCGTTCCCTGGATATCGGAGCCTCCTTTATAGCGACCGGACATTATGCGCGAATAGCGAAGCTGCCAAACGGAAGGTATACCATACAAAAATCTGTTACGGCGGCTAAGGATCAGACCTATGCCCTGTATAATCTGACCCAGTATCAGTTAGCCCATACCCTGATGCCGGTCGGTGAATATTCCAAGGATCAAATCAGGGCGATGGCGAATGAGCTGGGGCTTATCGTAGCGGATAAACCTGACAGTCAGGAAATCTGCTTTGTGGCGGATAATGATTATGCCGGATTTATTCAGGACTATTTGAAGCAGGAAAGCGATGGCAATGTGGCAGGTTTAACTCCCGGTAATTTTGTTAATACCGCCGGTGAAATTCTGGGAAGACACCGGGGCTTGATTAATTATACAGTAGGACAGCGAAAGGGCTTGAATTTGGCAATGGGACATCCTGTCTTTGTCCTTGAGCTTAAGTCCAAGGAAAATGAAGTGGTAATCGGAAGCTCGGAGGAAGTATTTTCTGATCGCCTGTATGCGGATCGGCTGAATTTTATGGCGATCCCGGATTTGGACGGGGAGCTTGAGGTAGAGGCGAAGATACGCTACAGCCATAAGGGAGCTCCATGTACCATTAAAAAGACAGGGAAGGACAGGCTGGAATGCATCTTCCGGGAACCGCAGCGGGCAATTACTCCCGGACAGGCAGTTGTATTTTATCAGAACGATTATGTAATCGGTGGGGGAACAATCATTAAGTAGGACAAGCTACGGATGAGTTGTATTTGATCCCCACCGTTTTCCTTTTCTGAGACCTTGAGCCTACAGTTTTTCGTACGTGGGCTGGCCCTGTTTAAATACAGCGTAATAACGAAAACCCAGAGACTTAAGATATTCCGGTAGAAGGGAAAAATCATAACACAGATGCTCAGGTTTATGGGCATCGGAACCGATCGTAATAAGCTCTCCTCCCAGCTCCCGGTATCTTTTTAAAATCTCGGCCTTGGGGTGCGGATAGGGAAGACCGTATTTTAGTCCCGCCGAATTTACTTCAATTCCCCTGCCATAGGAGAGGATGGTCTTAAGCACTTCATCCAGAAGATCGGAGAAATCAAGATAAGAATAGTCCGGCATACTTTTGCCGGAGGGATCAATATACTTTTTTGGTACATAGCGGATAATATAATCAATGTGTCCATATACATGAAAGGCATGAAAGACTTTGCAGTTTTCAATAATCGATTCAAAGTACCGGGTAATACCCTGCTCCTTTGTCTTATCCTCCCAGTACTCAGGAAAGTATGGGTCATAATGGTCTACAACGTGGGAGGAGCCGATAATAAAGTCAAAGGGATATTTATTAATCAGGGAATTCAGGCGCTCTAACAGATGGGGCTGCAATCCAAGCTCGATACCGGTCAGAATTTCAATTTTCTTATGGTATTGCTCTCGTAGCGAAGCAAGCTTTTTCACATAGGCCTCAGGGTCGAACATAAAATCATGGCGGCTGACCGGAGGATAATCATAATCCATGTGGTCGGTAAAGCATAGCCTGCTTAAGCCCAGTTCCAGAGCTCTTTCAATTACCTGCTCCATGGGAGCCTGGGAATCACTTGAAAATTCAGAGTGGACATGGTAGTCTGCAAGAATCATTTTTACATCTCCTTAAACGATCTGTTCAATACCGGTGATATCCGATTTGGCAACCATGGAATAGTTGGTATAGTAGACAACGAATCCCGGCTTGCCTCCTGCGGGCTTTCTGATATTTTTCTTCAGAGTGTAGTCAATCTCGACCTTATCGGCGGCTCTTGCACTGGAATAATAAGCGGCAAGCCTTGCGGCCTCCTCGAAGGTCCGGTCGGGGAGCTTCTTTCCCTCTGCTTTGACAATTACATGGGAACCGGCGGTTTTCTTAGCATGGAACCACCAGTCACCGCCCTCGGCGAGCTGGAAGGTCAGCTCGTCATTCTGGTAATTGTTCTTACCCACATACATGTGGAAGCCGTCAGGGGAGATATAATGGAGGGGTTTACTCTTACCTCCAGCCTTGGCAGAGGAGCTTTTCTTCTCCTTCCCTCCCGAACCATTTGTGAATTTACGGCGAATATAACCGTACTCCGTCAGCTCGCGCTTAATCGCAGCCAGATCATTTTCCTCTGTCGCGATGTCAAGGGCGGCTCGGATGGATTCCAGATGGGTAAGCTCATCCGCCGTGTCGTTAAGCTGGATGGTCAGGGCATCATAGGTACGTTTTAATTTACTGTATTTTTCAAAATAATTTTTGGCGTTTTCCATCGGAGCTATGGTTTCATCAAGGGGTATACTGATTTCCGTGTTATCATAATAGTTCAAGGTATTCAAGACCTTTGCTCCCGGCTCAAGCCCGTAGCCGTAAGCGGTTATCAGTTCTCCGTACACCTTATACTTGTCCCTTTTTTCGGTATCCTTAAGCTGCTTTTGTTGAAGATCATATTTTTTGGAGGCACGGTCGATTGCATTGGAAACCACCTTACGCAAATCAAAGGATTTTTGCTTGATTCTGGCCGCGGCATCCTTGGAGGCATAGAAGGCTTCCAGCAGCTCGGAGATGGAGGAAAAGCTCTGAAGCTCCAGACCCTGATAGCAGGTAAGTGCCACACTGGAGAATTCAACGGGATTGCCCTCCTGTAACACAATATTGGGGGTGAAGGAAGCGTTTTTTACATCCTCCATGAGACGGATCAGCATATTGTAGAGATGAAGGCCGGCCGCTTCGTTCAATGCTTCGGTGGAATCACCTGAGTCAAGGGAAGCACGGCAGCAGAGCTCATTGGCGATGAGTGGACTAATTCCGGTCAGGCTGTTATAAAGAGCCTTGCCGATTGGCATGGGCTTCTTAAGAATAAAGCTGTCAAAGGCTTCCTGTGTAAGGTTCAGGGGATCGAGCTTTTCTGTCGTCTGCGGTACAAAATACTTTCGTCCGGGGAGCACCTCACGAACGGAGCTGATGAACTGGTTAACCCTTTTGATGCTGTCAATAATATTCAATTCTTCATCACAGAAGATGATATTACTGTGCTTTCCCATTAGCTCCATAATTAAATATTTCACACAGAGATCACCCATTTCATCCAGGTGCTCCAGCTTAAAATGGATAATACGTTCAAGACCCGGCTGAAAAATATCAATAATACGGGCGCTGTTTAGATGCTTTCGTAGCAGCATGCAAAAGTTAGGTGCCGTCAGAGGACTCGGCTTGGTGTTCTCCGTAAGATAAATCAGTGGAAGCCCTGCACCTGCCGACATTAAGAGCTTATACTGCTCCCTCCCCTGTCCCTTAATGGTTAATATGAGTTCGTCCTTCTCCGGTTGGGCAATTTTATTAATCCTGCCCCCAAGCAGAGTTTGACGAAGCTCCTGTATTAGATTGGCGATTACAATACCATCAAATGCCATAAAAAACCTCCATTCTGCCATACCCCCCCGAATTTGGGCGGCATATAAATTTATACCAAAATATGCTTATGCATGCAAGCCTTCACCGCATATTTTTGCATAAATTTACTTTGCTCTGAACAGTTACATATAATCATGAATTATAGCACATAACCCGGGAAATGAATACCCTTTTCCCATGATATAAAAATCTTATCTCCATATTATCTCCACAATCGGCTGATATGATAGAGTAAAGTATTAGTACTGCCTTAACGTAATATTGTTTCATATGCAAGGCTTGATATTTGCGTCAAGGCAGTACTGATGTACTGGTAAATAAATATGTACAGGAGGATTGTTTTCCAATATGAAAAAGAAAACATTATATATCGAAAATATGACCTGTGCCCACTGTGAAAGCCGGATTGAACAGGAGCTGCAAAAGCAGAAGGGGATTACGGACGTTACTGCAAGCTATGTATCAGGTAGCGTTACTGTGACCTTTGATGAAAATACCATCGGACTCGAACAAATAATAGCGGTACTGGAGGGTATCGATTACCTTGTGAAAAGAGAAGGCTTGGAGCCGGTAGAATACGGAAATAAGAATGCGGATAAAACAGGAGCTTTGGGCCGGGAGTCCAAAGGCAGCCGGGATTACAGTAATATTGTAGGAGTGGCTATCATTTTATTTACGGCATATATCATTGCCTGGAGATTCAATCTGCTTCATATCTTCTATGATTTCCCGCTTGCTGCGGAAGGCATGGGATATGGAATGCTTTTTCTCGTTGGATTGATGACCTCAATCCACTGTGTTGCCATGTGCGGGGGAATCTGTCTGTCACAAAGCATACCCACAGAGGGCGCTGCCCCCAGCGAACGCAGACTGTATGTGCTGAAGCCCAGCCTGCTTTATAATCTGGGAAGAGTTCTTTCCTATACCCTGATCGGTGGAATTGTCGGTGCAATCGGCTCTGCTGTCAGCTTCACAGGCACGATGAAGGGAATTGTTCAGATACTGGCAGGTGTATTCATGGTAATCATGGGTATTAATATGCTTGGAATCTTCCCAGGACTTCGCAGATTTAACCCAAGAATGCCAAAGCAGTTTGCAAAGAAAATAAATGCCCAGAGAGGAGGCCGCGGTCCCTTTTATATCGGTCTCTTGAACGGTCTGATGCCCTGTGGCCCCTTGCAGGCAATGCAGCTGTATGCCTTATCTACAGGCAGTCCTCTGAAGGGGGCTTTGTCCATGCTTATTTTCAGTATTGGTACTGTACCGCTCCTTTTTGCCTTTGGTGCAGTAAGCACCTTCTTTCATAAAAAGTTTACCGAAAGGATGATGACAGTCAGTGCAGTCCTGGTAGTAGTTCTGGGTATCTTTATGTTCAATAACGGAATAAGCCTGTCGGGCTTTAATCTGCCAACCCTGACATCCCAGGCAGGGACGGTGAAAACCTCAGCCGTTGCAACGATAGAGGATGGAGTCCAGACGGTAACCACAGGGATATCCTCCGGAAAATACGAGTCTATTGTGGTGCAGAAGGGATTGCCGGTAATCTGGACCATACAGGCAGAGGATGGTGATCTGAATGGCTGCAACAACCGTATCATCATTCAGAAATACGGTATTGAGAAGTCGCTAAGCACAGGAGATAATGTAATCAAGTTTACACCGGAAGAAAGCGGCACGGTATCTTATAGCTGCTGGATGGGTATGATTCGAAGCAAGATCGTTGTCGTAGATGATTTGAGTAATGTCGACAGCAGCCAGATTGTGGATGACTCTTCCCAGAGCTCTGGCTCCTGCTGCAGCAGCAGCGCAGGTACGGCGAGTAGTTCTGACAGCTCGTCTGACACCGGTTCTTCAACCTCCTCGGACAGCTCTGATACAGCAGCGGGAGGCTGTTGCGGAGGGGACACCGGCAGCGGAAGCAGCATAAGCTTTGATTATAGTACTCTGGAGGGCAAACGGGTGAAAGCAGATACACTGACAGTTGCTAAGATAGAGGATGATCTTCAGTATGTAGAGATTACCTATGATAAAAATGGATTTTCTCCTGCGGTTGTTGTAGTGCAAAGGGGAGTTGAAACGAAATGGGTCATCAATGGAGCGGATAGTCCCAGGGCTGACTTAATCTTCCCGTACTATCAGGCACAGCTTACCATGGAGGAAGGGGAAAATCCAATTTCCTTTGTTCCGAATCAGGATTTTGATTTTTTTACCGCAGATGGTTCCTATGTCGGGTATGTCAAGGTTGTTGAGGACATCAGCCAAATCGATAAGGACGCGATTCAAAAGGAAATAACAGATTTTGACCCGGCCTCAAAGTCAATTTCTAATGATTAGGCCGTCTATAGAAATACAAGTGTCTGCGAAATTGACTTTATTAATCAATTATTTCAGTTAAAAATAGGAGAACATAATCATGGGAAACAACAAGAGTAATAAGACAGACTTAAAAAAACTTGCAATCATTGGGGTTGCTGCGTTAACATTAATAATCATAGCCTTAATAGTAAAGCTGCCCGGCAAGACAGGCAGCAGCGGAGCCTCTGATTTGGAGGCCGCCGCAGTAACGGATAGTGATATCGTCATTCCGGTAAGTGAGGTTACAGAAAAACCCTCCTTTTATCCGGCGAAAATTAATGGTACCGATATGGAGGTAATTGCAGTGAAGGCCTCGGACGGTACCATCAGGACTGTCTTCAATACCTGCCAGGTCTGCTATAGCTCCGGTAAGGGCTATTATGAGTATGAGAATGGTAAGCTGGTATGCCAGAACTGCGGTAATTCCTTTAGCATGGATGATGTGGAAGTAACCAAGGGAGGCTGTAATCCCGTTCCGATCACGGATGAATATAAAACAGTAACGGATGACACGATTACAATTTCAAAGGATGTGCTGGTACAGGCGGCACAAATCTTCGAAAATTGGAAATAGATATGAAAATTTGTACTGACGCCTAAATTCACGGGTTTGTGACAAAATGGAGGATTTTTATGAATAAAGAAACAGTGAAAATCAGTGGTATGAGCTGTGCGGCTTGCGCGCAGCGGGTTCAGAAAGCGGTTGCGAAGCTGGAAGGTGTGGTTGAGGCCAATGTAAATTTCGCAACAGAGAAGCTAACGGTGGAATTTGACGAGCAGCAGGTTGTCCTGCCGGCTATTAAGGAAGCGGTAGAAGAGGCCGGCTATGGTGTCACCCTCGATAAAAAGCTTAACTCAGTAACCATTCCGATTGGAGGCATGACCTGCGCGGCTTGTGCACAGCGGGTGGAAAAGGCGATCGCCAAATTAGAAGGGGTGGCTAAGGTATCCGTTAATTTGGCTACGGAGAAGGCCAGTGTAGAATACGACCCCCATACGATTAAGCTGGCTTTGATTAAGGACTGTATTGTAAAGACAGGATATCAGGCCCTGGAGATAGATAAAAATACGATTGATGAGGATAAGCTGCGTAAGGAAAAGGAAATAAAAACCCTATGGACGAAATTTATCATAGCTACCGTATTCGGAATTCCGTTACTATACTTTGCCATGGCACCCATGGTGTCCTGGTGGCCCTTTCCGATACCGGAAGCATTAAGTCCGATGCAGTTTCCTTTAAGATATGCGCTGCTGCAGATATCCCTGGTTACACCGATTATTATTGCAGGCTATAAGTTCTACACCATAGGCTTTAAGGCTCTCCTGCAAAGAAGCCCCAATATGGATTCGCTGGTGGCAATCGGAACCTCTGCCGCTATCCTGTTCAGTATTTATAATACAGTTCGGATTGTAAATGGAGACTTTATCGCAGTAGAAAGCCTTTATTATGAGACGGCGGGTGTCATCATTGCATTAATCCTGCTTGGAAAATCACTGGAGGCAGTTTCTAAGGGAAAGACCTCGGAGGCAATCAAGAAGCTGATGGGGCTGGCTCCAAAGACTGCGACTGTGCTGGAGGATGGCAGAGAGCTTGAGATTCCGATCGATGAAGTGGAGCTTGAGCAGATCGTACTGGTTAAGCCCGGTGAGAAAATCCCGGTGGATGGTATTGTGACAGAGGGCAGTACCTCTGTGGATGAAGCAATGCTGACCGGTGAGAGTATGCCTGTGGATAAAAAGGCCGGAGATAAGGTTTATGCTGCCAGCATTAATAAGAACGGATTGATTAAATTCAAAGCAACAAAGGTAGGCAGTGATACGGCTTTGGCCCAGATTATAAAGCTGGTGGAGGATGCCCAGGGCTCCAAGGCTCCGATTGCCCAGATGGCGGACATTGTATCCGGGTATTTTGTACCTGTAGTATGCTCGATCGCCTTGCTGGCTTTTCTGGCCTGGTTTATCAGCGGACAGTCGCTGGCCTTTGCGCTGACCATATTTATCTCTGTTATCGTCATTGCCTGCCCCTGCGCATTGGGTCTTGCCACACCTACGGCGATTATGGTGGGAACGGGCAAGGGCGCGGAGAACGGTATTTTGATTAAGGGCGGTGAAGCCCTGGAGACGACACATAAAATCAACACCATTGTATTTGATAAGACAGGTACGATTACCGAAGGAAAGCCGGAGGTAACCGATGTTATAACGAACCAGGATGTAAGCAGGGAGTATCTGTTACAGCTTGCCGCGTCTGCTGAAAAGGGCTCGGAGCATCCGCTGGGTGAGGCAATTGTCAGAGGAGCTCAGGCAGAGAAGCTGGAGCTTATGAAGGTTGAGGAGTTTGAGGCAATTCCCGGTCATGGAATCGAGGTAGTAATTGAAGGGCAAAGGGTATCAATCGGCAATAAGAAGCTGATGGAGCATAAGGAAATTGAGTTGGCCGGATTGAAGGAGAAATCAGAGCAGCTTGCGAAGGAAGGCAAGACTCCCATGTATGTTGCAGTGGAGAACCGGCTTGCCGGAATTATCGCGGTGGCTGATGTGGTGAAGGAAAGCAGTGCCAAAGCAATTGAGAGGCTCCAGTCCATGGGAATTGAGGTTGCAATGATTACCGGAGACAACCGGGGGACAGCAGAGGCTATCGCAAGGCAGGTTGGTATTGACCGGATACTTGCGGAGGTTTTGCCCCAGGATAAGGCTGGTGAGGTAAAGAAGCTCCAGGCAGAGGGCCGGAAGGTGTGCATGGTAGGAGACGGAATTAATGATGCACCGGCTCTTGTGCAGGCTGATATCGGGATAGCGATTGGCTCCGGAACCGATGTGGCAATAGAATCCGCTGATATTGTCCTGATGAAGAGTGATCTGATGGATGTTCCGACGGCGATAAACTTAAGTAAAAGTACCATCCGTAATATCAAGCAGAATTTATTTTGGGCTTTTGGTTATAATGTGGCCGGAATTCCGATTGCGGCAGGTATCCTGCATCTGTTTGGCGGACCGTTGCTGAATCCTATTTTTGCGGCTGCCGCAATGGCCTTTAGTTCCGTATCAGTAGTAACCAATGCACTGCGCTTAAAGCGTTTTAAGGCATATCACTAGTACTGTCCTGTAAGTGTTATTTACACAAGGCAGTACTATAGGCTGAGATGTTATGAAAGGCAGAATGGAGACTATATATGAAGAAAAAATTATTGATGGTAGCAATACTGGGTCTGGCTGTAACCGGCCTTACCGCCTGTGGCGGCCTGGATGTAATCGGTGACCGGTCCGTGACCTCCTTCGAGGCAGTTTTGAATGCGGAGGGGGATTTAGTAACAGAGGCTGCTGATTTTGACGGCTGGTCGCTGGAGGCACCGGATAAAACCACAAGGTTGATTATAAGCAGTGATTACAGTAAAACCTCGGAAGATATAATACTGGAAACGGATGCAGCTCCCTTCCTTGACGCAGGACTTGATACAAGCAAGTTGCCGGAGGGAATGTATACCGGAGACAAGATTGTTGTTGGCATTAATCTGGGAGATGATATTCTGACCTATGAGGGTGGGGGTACTCCAATCAAAACTTACCAGCAGATGGTTAAGCTGTACCGGGGTAACCTGAAATATCATGCCACCCTGGACCATTTCGGAATTGATCTGTCCGGAGGTAATATGTTTGAGTGGGCCAAGGATATGACAAAAAATGATAAGGATATTGTATTCGTATTAAATCCGGAGGTTTTCCTAAATGCCGGAGTGGATACGGATAAGCTGGAGGGCTGGGCATTTGCCAAGGTTACAACCATGGATTCCAAGGGTAAGAAAATACAGGTTGATAAGCTGCTAAAGCCCTTTGATCTGGACGGCAAAAACTGATTTTGATTATAGACAAAAATGGAGATTAGAATGAATACCGGAGTGAAAAGGATATTGGTAGTCGAGGATGAGGAGAAGATAATGCTGGTGGTAAAGTCCTTTCTGGAAAGCAAGGGCTTTCAGGTGATACCCGCAGAAGACGGAAAAAAGGCAATCGAGCTGTTTGAGCGGGAGAATATCGCTCTGGTTTTACTCGATCTTATGCTTCCCCTATTATCAGGGGAAGAGGTTTGCCGCATCCTTCGAAGAAAGTCCAAGGTTCCTATTATTATGCTGACAGCCAAGTCCGATGAGGCAGATCTGCTCCAGGGGCTTGGAATTGGGGCAGATGATTATATTACAAAGCCCTTCAGCTTAAAGACGCTCCTTGCAAGAATAGAGGCTGTCCTGCGGAGAGCCTCGGAGGACCCTGGAGCATTTCTTACGATCTGTTCTTACCTGGAAGGGGATTTGATCGTGAATTTCGAGAGCCGCAGTGTCCAAAAAAAGCAGGAAGAGGTAAAGCTGACTCCAAACGAATATAAGCTGCTTACTACCCTGATCAAATATCCGAATAAGGTATTCACCAGGGATGAATTAATTGCCTCTGCCTTTGGGGATGAATTCGAGGGCTATGACAGAACAATTGACAGTCATATCAAGAATTTGCGCCAGAAAATTGAAACCGATCCCAAAAACCCGGTTTACGTAAAAACAATTCACGGGGTCGGTTATAAATTCGGGGGTGATTAGGTGAGGAAAACCTTAAGGGAGCAGCTGGCTCTCTCCATTCTGGTAATTGTGCTGATTACAATTGGGGTTATCAGTGTACTCTCCAATTATTTTATTAATAAACAGTTTACACAGTATGTAACAGAGCAGCAGGAATTAAAGACCCAGATTATAACCACAAGCATCAGCAACCAATATACCTCCTTTACCGGTCAGTGGAATCTGGATTACATCCATGCAATCGGTATGAGCTCACTGTATGAGGGCTATATTATCAAGGTTTATGATGCAGAGAATAATATCTTATGGGATGCGCAATCCCATGATATGAAGCTTTGCAACCAGATTATGGATGAAATATCAAGCAGGATGGCTATACAATATCCCCAGCTTAACGGGGAATTTCAATCAACAAGCTACCCCCTAATGCTTAATGGAAAAGAGATTGGTTCCGTAAGCATCAGCTATTTTGGCCCCTTCTTCCTAAATGAAAATGATTTTAGATTCCTGCATTCCCTGAATTTTATTTTGCTGGGAGTCGGTCTGGTGTCCCTGTTTATATCGGCGGTGACAGGTACCGTGCTGGCCCGAAGAATCAGCCAGCCGATCTTAAAGACTGTGGAGGCTACAAAGCAGATTGCAGACGGCAATTATGAGGTAAGACTTAAGGAAGAGGGCGGTGCCAGGGAGCTGAACCTGCTGGTAGAATCCATCAATCATCTGGCAACTTCGCTGGAAACCCTGGAAAAGCTTAGAAAGCGGCTGACGGAGGATGTAGCCCATGAGCTTCGTACACCGATTACCATTCTCCAATCCTATCTGGAGGCAATGATGGAGGGGGTGTGGGAGGCTAATGGAGAGCGTCTGGACAGCTGCTATGAAGAGGTGGTCCGGATTGGTAAGCTGGTGAGCGAGCTTGAGAAGCTGGCTAAAATTGAAAGTGAAAATCTAAGCCTTAACAAATCAAGGATAGATTTATTAAGGCTTGCTGAAGGAACAGCCCAGGGCTTGCAAAAGGAAGCCTCAAGGAAAGGGCTTGGGCTTAAGGTGGAGGGAAGTCCTGCTTTCGTACTTGCCGACGAGGATCGTATCCGGCAGGTTATGGTCAACCTGCTTTCGAATGCAATCAAGTACTCCAAGGAGAGCGGAAGCATCGCCTTTGAAGTCTTTGAAACCAGGGAAGCAGCCGGTTTTTATGTACAGGACAATGGAATCGGCATACCGCAGGAGGAGCTGCCCTTTATTTTTGAACGCTTTTACCGTGCCGATAAGTCACGTAATCGTGCTACCGGAGGCTCTGGTATCGGCCTTACCATTGCAAAATCCATCGTAGAGGCCCATGGCGGAAAGATACTTGCCGAGAGCAGTGTCGGAGAGGGAAGTAAATTTACCGTACTCCTGCCGAAGGAACAGCACTAGTACTGCCTTGCATAAATATCGCTGAATTAAGTGATATTTATGCAAGGCAGTACTGGTAGCGTTCAGATTAGTGCAATGGGTTTTCAGCAATGATGTGGTTTACCTTCTCCAATAATATAGGCTGGATTTCAGGATAGGTCCAATTGTTAGGCAGGTTGCGCAGTAGCACAACCTGCTCGATTTCTGATTCCGGCAGCTTATCAAAGCTTGAGATATCGGCATAATAGAGCATCCCGTAGGTTTTACCGGTACCGTCTGCAGCTTCGTTCTGATTACTTACGCAATATGCACAGATTTCCCGAATGGAATAATCCAGGGCTCCGGTTTCTTCGTAAAGCTCACGCCTGGCGGCGGTAAGGATATCCTCGCCGGGTTCTCTGTGTCCGCCCGGACATTCCAGGGTATTTCGCTGCCTGTGCTTGCAGAAAACCCATTTTCCGCCGTGTCTTGCAACAATCACAGCAAATTTTAGCAAATGGTCCTCAACATAATTGTTAAAATCAACGTTCAGCATAGTTTACCTCATTTCTTATTCATCCTGGCAGCTTTTCAGGTAATTCAGTGCCATAATCTGTCCTTCCATCTCCCGGTCTCCATTGTATACAGGGTCGTGAAAGCCTTCGATTGCGATATCTCCTTCATAGCCGCCCTCCTTAAGAAGGGCTATAATCTGCTTCCAATCACTGTCTCCCAGGCCCGGAAAGCGGTGGCAGCTATAATCCGAGCCAAACCATGCACCGTACTTTCGGATGTACTTCCAATCAATTACTGCGTCCTTCCCGTGGATATGTACGATTTTAGGCATCCATTCCTTAAGCTGTTCCATTGGATCAATGAATTGCTCTAATTGGTGGGAAGGCTCCCATTCCAGTCCGATAAAATCACTGTTAACCGCGTCAAACATCATTTCCCAGGCCTTCGGACAATAGCCGATATTGCAGGTATTCCGGTACCAGAAGCCATACATGGGACAATTTTCGATACCGATTTTAACATTGCCTGCCTCGGCCCTTCTGGCGAGCTCACCAAATATCTCTTTATATTTAGGCAAAGCCTCCTCAACGCTTGCACCCTCCAGAGCTCCCGCAAAGGTACCAACCAGTCCTGCACCAAACAAATGGGCATAGTCAATGCAATATTCCAACTCCTTTCTTTGTTCCTCCTGCTGCAGCGGATTGCAATATAAGCCGATGCCGGATATTCTTAAGTCACTGCTTCCGATAATTTCTGCCGTTCTTTTGGATAATTCCACGAAATTCGCACCCTTCAGAGTTTCATTAAAATATAGCTGGACTGTTTCAAACCCGGCGTTTATTACCTCGGGTAATACGGTTAATATTTCATTCCCTCTGACGCAGGTTCCGATTTTAATGTTTTTCATAAGTGTCCCCCAAGTAATAGAATAATAATGGGTATATTATACGATTTTTCCAGAGATATTTCCACTGTTTTTAACAAATGGACCGGCGGGGTTGTTACAAAAAATCTTTATAGGTTCTTTATACATTTGGCATAAAAATTTATACAATCTTTATACATGCGGGTATATAATGTTGAAATGTGATGCAATGATTATTAATCAAGAATACACATTCTTTGGATCAAAGAATTAGATATGGAATACGGAAAACTAAAGTCGATGTGACAGCACACCGGAGCGTGTTCCAGCTAGGGAGTGAGGAGAACAATTTTATGAGTATTAAAGATATTGTGCTGGGGAAGCCTTTAAAAAATAGCGAGCTAAACCATGAAAAGCTGTCCAGACTCTGGGGTCTGCCAATTATGGCAAGTGATGCGGTATCTTCCGTAGCATATGCGATTGAGGAGGTACTTCTGATCTTAATACCGGCGATTGGTCTGCTGGCATTTCGAACGATGCCCTTTATTGTAATACCGATTCTGTTATTATTACTAATGCTGATTTTATCCTATTCACAGATCATCGACCACTATCCGGGCGGCGGCGGAGCTTATGCCGTGGCGAAAGAAAATATAGGCATGACCATGTCTGTTTTAACTGCTGCGGCTTTTACCATTGATTACATACTTACCGTAGCGGTTAGTATTTCCTCCTCCACAGCCGCACTTGCTTCAGCATTTCCGGCTCTTAAGGATTATAAAATAGAGGTTTCGTTGGTATGTGTGGCCTTCATAACATTAATGAATCTGCGCGGAGTCAGAGAATCCTCCAAGATTTTCGGCCTGCCGACCTATATCTTTATATTCTCGATGGCGATACTGATTGTATGCGGCATCTTCAAGCTTGTTACCGGGTCGTTAACCCCCATCGAGTATGCGGAGCCTATTATCGGAACAGATACAATGAGCGGAATCGGTATCCTGATTGTCCTGAGGGCTTTTTCTTCAGGCTGTTCGGCAATGACCGGTGTTGAGGCGGTCAGTGATTCGATTCCAAGCTTTAAGGCACCCTCCACCAGGAATGCAAAGCATGTTTTATATATGCTGGGCAGTATCATTATATTCATCTTCGGAGGGACAGCCATACTTGCAATGAATCTTCATGTGGCTCCGGTAGAGGGACATACGGTACTATCCCAGATATCTGCGGCGGTTTTTGGAAATTCCTTTATGTACTATGTAATTCAGCTCTTTACTGCCTTGATTTTGATCCTTGCGGCTAATACGGCGTATACCGGCCTGCCGCAGCTTTTATACATTTTGGCACATGATGGGTTTGTTCCGAGACAGTTTTCCTCCAGGGGTACAAAGCTTAGCTTTTCCAACGGTATTATATTTATTTTTATAGCGGCTTCCCTGCTGATTATAGCATTTAAGAGTCAAACTCATTCTTTAATTCCGCTTTATTCGGTGGGCGTATTTATTTCCTTTACCATAGCACAGTACGGTATGTTTAAAAAATGGAGGACAATTAAGGAGAAGGGCTGGCAGTACAAATGCTGGATTAACGGCTTTGGGGCGCTGGTTACCCTGGTTGTATTAGTGATTGTATTCAGTACTAAATTCATAGATGGGGCATGGATTCTTGCCATTGCAATCCCGGTTATCATGCTGCTGATGCTTTCTGTGAAGAAGCATTATTCCAACATTGGCAAGGAGCTTTATCTGGAGGAATATAGGCCCTATTATGACCAGGGCGGTGTATCCACCACCCAGTGTATCCTGCTGGTGCATGATATCAATAAACCATTTTTAAAGGCGATCAACTATGCAAATTCCATTTCCAATAATATAACAGCTCTCCATGTGTGCCGCCATCCGGAGCATGCAAAGCAATTACAGGAACAGTGGGAAAGACTGAAAATTCCCTATGAGTTAAAAATTATTGAGACCCCCTACCGGGATATCATTCATCCGATGGATGATTATTTGTGGCAGAGGGAAAAGGAACTAAAGCACGGTGAGAATATTACCGTTATTACGATAAAATTCGTTACTGCTCACTGGTATGACAGGATTTTGCACAACCAGACCACCTATTTTTTCATGCAGCATTTAAGCAAGCATAAGAATGTATCGACGGTCGTGCTCCCCTTCCATTATATTCTGGATAAAAAACGGTTTAATCCATAAGAGACATCCATCAAAGCAATATGCTTTTCTTCAGGGGAAGCGTATTGCTTTGATTTTATCTTAAGGTGTCCGATAGAAATATTAATACTATCTTTATGCCAAACTATATATAATCAAAATGTCGGTTAGAGTGTCATAAGTCAGCTGGATGAGATATGACTTATGATAGGAAGTGGGCCGGTATCGGGCATAAAGAGGAGAATAAATTTATGAGTATGAAAGAAATAATTTTGGGGAAACCCTTGAAGAATAGTGAACTAAACCATGAAAAGCTTTCGAGATTATGGGGGCTTCCCATTATGGCGAGTGATGCGGTTTCCTCGGTGGCATACGCGGTGGAGGAGATTTTACTGATATTGATACCGGCCGCGGGCCTTCTGGCATTTCATACGGTTCCGTTTGTTGTAATACCGATTTTGCTTTTATTGCTGATTTTGATATTATCTTATTCACAAATTATAGATCATTATCCCAACGGCGGCGGAGCTTATGCCGTTGCGAAGGAAAACATAGGGAAGACCTCCTCCTTACTAACCGCAGCTGCTCTTACCATTGATTATATTTTGACAGTTGCGGTTAGTATATCCTCTTCTACAGCAGCACTGGCATCTGCATTTCCGTCTCTGCAGGATTACAGGATTGAGGTTTCACTTGTTTGCGTTGCTATTATCACCCTCGGTAATCTTAGGGGTGTGAGGGAAGCCTCCAAGACCTTTGGCATGCCTACCTATCTATTTATCGTTTCGATGGCGATTTTAATTGTATGCGGCTTATTCCGGCTTTTTACCGGTGATCTGACTCCGATTGAATACAGCGAAGCAGTGATTCCGAAGCAGGAGCTGAGCGGTATTGGTATCTTACTCCTTTTAAAGGCCTTTTCCTCAGGCTGCTCAGCAATGACAGGTGTTGAGGCAGTCAGTAATTCCATTCCGAGCTTTCAGGTTCCATCGACCAAAAATGCGAAGCATGTCCTTTATATGCTCGGCGGTATCATTGTTTTTATATTTGGCGGAACCTCTATTCTTGCCATGAAGCTTCAGGTTGTTCCCCTGGAGGGACACACAGTATTATCACAGGTAGCTGCCGCTGTGTTTGGACATACCTTCATGTATTATGTGATACAGCTGTTTACCTCTTTAATTCTGATCCTTGCGGCAAACACGGCGTATAATGGCCTCCCGCAGCTGCTTTTTATTCTGGCCCACGATGGCTATGTCCCAAGACAATTTTCTTCCAGGGGAACGAAGCTTAGCTTCTCCAATGGGATTATATTCATTTTCATTGCAGCCTCACTTCTGATTATCGGCTTTAAAAGTCAGACACATTTGCTGATTCCGTTATATTCGGTGGGAGTATTTGTTTCCTTTACGATTGCACAGTATGGTATGTTTATAAAATGGCGTAATATTAAGGAAAAGGGCTGGCAGTATAAATGCTGGATTAATGGCTTTGGTGCATTAGTGACCCTGGTGGTTTCTATTATAGTATTCAGTACGAAATTCATGGACGGCGCCTGGATTCTTGCAATCGCAATTCCGGGAATCATGCTTTTGATGTTCGCGATCAGCAAGCATTATTCAAGCATTGGGAAAGAGCTCACGCTGGAGGAATATAAACCGTATTATAATCAGGGCGGGGTAGCCTCTACTCAGTGCATTCTACTGTTACATGATATTAATAAACCGTTCTTAAAGGCAATCAATTATGCGAATTCCGTCTCTACGAATATAACAGCCCTGCACGTATGCCGGCATCCAGAGCATGCGCAGGAATTACGGGAGCATTGGAAAAGGCTGCAAATCCCCTATGAACTTAAGATTATCGAGACACCCTACCGTGATATCATTCACCCCCTGGATGATTATTTGTGGCAGAGGGAGAAGGAATTACAGCATGGAGAAAATATCACCGTGATCTTGATTAAATTCGTCACGGCCCATTGGTATGATACGATACTGCATAATCAGACCACCTATTTCTTTATGCAGCATTTAAGCAAGCATAAGAATGTATCAACGGTGGTGCTGCCCTTCCATTATATCCTGGATAAAAAGCGCTTCGGTAAATAGGTTTATGGAAAAAATGAAACTGGTTTTATAGACCGGTTTCTTTTTTTGCGTGTGCCCGGCATGGGCGTAATTTATCCGGGGGGCAGGTTTTTAAGGTTAATTTGAATAAGTTTGAAGATTTTTCATCTGCCAGGTAGTTTAAGATGATAAGAGAGACTTTGATTATGATTGTGAAGCAATATTTTAACCATTTTCTAATAATACTATATTGACATATAATATTATATGGTGTATAGTATTGTTAATTCAATAATATTGTAAGCTCTATAACCTGAGAAAGGAGTTGTTGGTATGGTATTTAATACCGGTTCAGCACTGTTAGATGCAATCGTGCTTGCGGTAGTATCAAAGGAACCGGAAGGAACATATGGATACAAGATAACCCAGGATGTCCGGCAAGCCATAGAGGTTTCGGAATCCACATTATATCCTGTTCTTAGAAGGCTCCAGAAGGAAGATTGCCTGGAAGTGTATGATTTGGAATTCGGGGGGAGAAATCGAAGATATTATAAGATAACAGATAAAGGTATGGTACAGCTTCGGCTATATTATGAAGAGTGGGTTAGTTATTTTAGGAAGATTAATATTATTTTTGAAGGAGTGAAATAGATGACAAAGCTAGAATTCATGAAGGAACTCGAAAGCTTATTGTCCGATATCCCTTTAGAAGAAAGAGAAGAGGCACTTCAATATTATAATGGATATTTTGATGATGCAGGGGAAGAGAATGAAGAGGAGATTATCAAGGAGCTAGGCTCACCGAAGCGAGTCGCTTCTATCATAAAGACCGATCTGAATTCCAATGCACAGGACAGGGAGAGCAGAGGGTATTTTACAGAGAATGGGTATCAGGATACAAGCGTTGAAGAAGACCGGTTTGAATTGATGGGTTCCGCAAAAAAGAATTCGGATAACAGCCGGAATGAAGCTTCAAACGGCGGCGCATATGATAACCGTTCCGGCAGTACAAATAACAGTGAAGCATATCGCAGTGACGCAAATTCTGACAGAGCAAATAACGGCACAAGCGGCAGCACATATGGTAATGGGGCAAATTACAGTAATACTTATAATAATCACAAAGGTCCCAATGTTGCTTTACTGGTTTTATTAATCATATTCGGAATACCCTTCATTCCTGCCTTCTTCGGAATAGTAGTCGGGATTCTGGGAGCAATCATTGGTATCATTATCGGGTTTGGTGCTGCGGCCGTTGCCATGATCGCTGCGGGAATAGCTCTGATTATAGCCGGGCTGATACAAGTCAGTGTTCCGCTGATTGCTCTTTTGTTCTGCGGAAGCGGATTTTTAGTACTCGGATTGGGAATGCTGTTTGGTATCTTATGCATCATATTATGCAAGAATGTTCTTCCCGCCATGATCAGAGGTATTGTTAATCTGTGCAGAAGACCATTTCAGAATAGGAGTGTGACAGCATGAAAACATTCACAAGGGTATGGTTGGGAATTAGCCTGATATCCATTGGATTGGGAATTGCTTTGCTGATCATAGCCTTCGCTGCCGGTGTGCACTGGCGGGAAGCATGGCAGGAAGGCTGGAGTGAGGATAAGCGGTTTATCACTATGGAAGAAAGCTATGACGGGGTTAAAAACCTGAATATCGATATCGATTATGGCAAGGTTGAGCTGGTAAAGGGTGAGGAATTTTCCATATCGGCAAAGAATATTTTTGAGGATGAATTAGAATCCTATGTAGAGGATGGAATCTGGTATATAAGCGAGGATGACGGAAATCAGCGCAGCTTTCTGGGAATAAATTTTGATATCAGACGGGCATTTTCCTGGGACGGGTCGTTTACACCCCAGATTACCATAACGATCCCGGAAGACTTTGTAGCTACTGATTTTGTATTAAAGATTGGTGCAGGCACAATCACCGCAGAGGAAATAAATGCAGAGTCCGGAGAATTTAATGTTGGTGCAGGCAGAATGGAGATAAAAGAATTGTCTGTAAGCGGAGCTTCCAGGTATACCGTCGGTGCGGGTGAGATGATATTGAAGGGTGCTGATATCAAGGATATTACAGTGGACTGCGGAGTAGGAAACGTGGAGATCAGTGGCGAGATCAGCGGAGACAGCGATATAAAATGCGGAGTCGGCAATGTTGACCTTGAGCTTAGGGGAACGAGTAAGGCTTATGATTATGAGGTCACCAGCGGCTTGGGTAATATTGATATCGATGGGGATAGCTATAACAATATCAACGGTAAGGTAATCAACCATAATGAAGCAGACGGAAGTCTTAAGTTAGATTGCGGTATCGGACATATTTCTGTTGAATTTAATGAAAAATAATGTATGATAGTTATTAGAAAGGAGAGATTCTTATGGAGCCAAAGAAATTATACAGATCCGAAAGAAATAAAATGATTTGTGGAGTATGCCAGGGACTTGCTGAATACATCAATATTGACCCGACGATTGTGCGTTTGCTGTGGGTGGTTTTTGCTTTTTCCGGAATTGGCTTGTTTGCCTATATCGTAGCAGCAATCATTATGCCGGTTCAGCAGTAATACAAATAGAATAAATCCGTGAGGAAACATAACACAAAGAGCTGTAAACAAGCTGCCCGGGGCAGACTGCTTACAGCTCTGTTTAAATTCTTAATTCCTACCAGGTAGCTAATACCTTTTTGATGATATCGATAATCTGGGCAGCCTCAAAGGGCTTGGCAAGAAATTCGGCAGCCCCGTATTTGACGGCATCAACCATCTTTGTCTTCTGACCGGCGGCAGTAACCATAACTACCTTGGCATTTTTATCATAATCCATAATGAGTCTTAGGGCCTCAAGACCGTCCATGACCGGCATGGTAATATCCATTGTTGTGATGTCGGGATGGAGCTCTTTATATTTTTCGATACCTTCTTCCCCGTTTGAAGCTTCTCCAATCACTTCGTGACCATTTTCTTCCAAAATGCCTCTTAGAATCTTGCGCGATGTCTTGGAATCGTCAACCATTAGAATTTTAGCCATTCTTTTTTCCTCCTAATTTATTTCTAACTGACTGTCTATCGTTACCAGCAGGTCTGTATGTTTACCGCCGATGTTAATCGGTACAACATAAATGTCTCCCTTAGATAATATTTTTTTATCCGTATAAAATAGAGGAGGAGTCATATCAATATGTATATCCTCATGGCTTAGCTTGGAAGCATATAAGCCATTCGTGCAATTGATGAATTCGCACACAGAGTCAAATGCGTCCTCATCTACTTCGATAAATTCTTCTTTTGCAAATGGATTTGCAATTGCCAATAATTCTTTGTCCTGACATGCAAAGCCAACAAAAAATTCGTGATCGCCTACCATTTTCTGAGAGGCCAAAGCGCCGAATTTATATTCCCCGGTTTTATATATCTTGCTAATTACCATATCGGTACTGATAAAACGCACAACATTGCGAAGGAACAAGCTGATACAATCCCCGCAAAGAGGAATATCTGTCTCGACAAATACAGGGATGATGCGGTCAATATCTCCGGACTTTAATGCGTCAATATCGGAATCCTTAAGATTATTATCCTTTTTATACTCCTCCAGATATGTTTCAATCTCATGTATCGACAGAATGTTATTCTCAGTAATGACTTGAACAAATTGAAGATATGGATTACCCTGTAGGTTAAGAAGGTGAGTTACTTCCTCCGGAAGCAGATATCCCTTTTCAATTGCGATGTCACCAAAACGTTTGTCTAATTTACGCTGGATATCATTAATTTCTTCCGCCTGCTTTGCAGTTAATAATTTCTCTGCGACAGCAATAAGCCCTAATTTAACTCTGGTTTTTTGCTGCTTTTCCATTAAATCTTCATACTGTGATCGAGAAATTTTATTCTTTTCTACTAAGTAATTACCAAAATAAAGCCCGAACATGATATTTCTCCTTTCGTAATTCAGATATACTCCGTGCATTCCCATGAACAAAGTGTACTATAACCAAGTATAGAAAATCACATACCAATATCAGCACACTGGAATATCTGCTTTTGTATCCCCCATACATTTTCGACACAAACGAATGTCCATATTCTGCTTGTATGTCACAGAAGTCTCATGATAGAATGTTTATAGCTATAATATACTACATTTTATTTTAAAATAACAGTCTTAATTTTAAATTTGTATATATTATTTTCATAAAATGTGTTATTATAACAATTTATTTGGCTAATTGTATAAATTTTACTATACATATAAGAATATCCAAATTTCTGGGATGGCAGGGAAATTTTTATGTTATATGATGACAATTAGTTTTATCTATGATAAAGTATTGTTTAATTAAAGGATTCGAAAGTCAGGTAATATCGGAGCTGACGGATACCTTGCTTTTGCTTTGAAAGAATGGAGATTGTTATGAAGAAAATAGCAGATTTAATTTCACTTGAATTAAAGGAAGCCTTTACTGCCAGGGGCTATGAAGAAAAATACGGTGCGGTTACTGTCTCAAACCGGCCGGATTTATGCCAGTACCAGTGCAACGGCGCATTGGCGGCGGCCAAACAATATAAGACAGCACCGATTAAGATTGCCCAGGAGATCGTGGAATACTTAAAGGACAGCAGGACCTTTCAGGAGATTACGGCAATTATGCCGGGTTTTATTAATATTACACTCAGTGACGAATTTCTGGCCGGATTTTTAAATCAGATGAGAGCAGCGGAGAATTTTGGCTGCGAGAAGGACCAGGAGCCGAAGAAAATTCTGATTGATTACGGCGGCCCCAATATTGCAAAGCCGCTTCATGTAGGACACATGCGTTCCGCAGTCATTGGCGAGAGCATTAAACGACTGCTTCGCTTTTGCGGAAATGAAGTTATGGGAGATGTGCATCTTGGCGATTGGGGAACTCAGATGGGACTGATCATGGCGGAGCTTAAGAGACGCAAGCCGGATTTAGTTTACTTTGACGACAGCTTTGCAGGGGAATATCCGAAGGAGGCACCCTTCAGTATCAGCGAACTGGAGGAAATTTATCCTGCAGCCAGCGAATATTCCAAGCAGAATCCGGAATTTCGTGAGGAGGCCAAGCAGATTACCTATCTGCTTCAGAATGGACATGCAGGCTATCGTGCCCTGTGGAACCACATGCTGGAGGTCTCTGTAACGGATATTAAGAGAATCTATGAAATACTGAATGTATCCTTTGAGCTCTGGAAGAAGGAAAGTGATGTTCAGTCCTACATTCCTGATATGGTTCAGTATCTGAAGGATAATAATTATACAAGAATAAGCGAGGGAGCACTGGTGGTGGATGTGAAGGAGGATTCGGATACAAAGGAGATTCCGCCCTGCATTATCCTTAAGTCCGATGGGGCCTCCCTGTACAATACGACAGATTTGGCAACGATTGTGGAGCGTATGAAGCTGTTTGCCCCGGAGCATATCATCTATATTACCGATAAGCGTCAGGAGCTGTATTTTGAGACAGTATTCCGCTGTGCAAGAAAGACGAAGCTTGTGAACGAGACGACCAAGCTTACTCATATCGGCTTTGGCACGATGAACGGCAGGGACGGAAAGCCGTTTAAGACCAGAGAGGGCGGCGTTATGCGCCTGGAGCATTTAATTAAGGAAGTAAATGATGAGGTGCTGCGAAAGATTATGGAAAACCGCAGCATGGAGGAGGACGAGGCAAGGATAATAGCGGCGCAGGTGGGGCTCGCG
Source organism: Bacillota bacterium (assembly GCA_023407175.1). The sequence goes on along the minus strand of JAEYMU010000030.1, from coordinate 131,593 downwards.
GCCTTAAAATACGGCGATCTCTCCAATCAGGTATCCAAGGATTATATCTTTGATATCGATCGCTTTACTGCCTTTGAGGGAGACACGGGACCATATATTCTGTATACGATTGTCCGCATCAAATCGATCCTTGCAAAATTTGCCGAGTTAAAGAAGGAGACGGTTGGATCGACGATTCTTCCTCCGGCTTCTGCCGCGGAGCAGGAGCTTATGCTGGAGCTGTCCAGGTTTAGTGAGATGATTGATACGGCTTATCAGGAAATTGCCCCGCACCGGATTTGTGCTTATATCTATGATTTGGCAAACTCCTTCAACAGCTTCTATCATAATACCAAGATTATAGCGGAAGAGGACAGCGCAAGGCAGTCCTCCTGGATAGCGCTTATAACCCTGGTACAGGATATTCTTAAGGTATGTACAGAGCTTCTGGGCTTTGAAGCGCCGGAACGGATGTAAAGGTTAAAATGGTGAGGCTATGGTCGTAAAGAGGTCGGCAGAGCTAAAGCTGCTCGAAGAACAGTATGCGCAGGCGGATAATAACTTAATCATTCTGTATGGCAGAATCGGGATGGGTAAGACGACACTGCTGTCTGATTTCCTGGAGGGTAAGCCGTCTGCCTATTATTATCAGGGCACGGAGTGTGTTGATAAGCTTCAGCTGCAGCGCATGAACCGGCAGGTCTACTCGCAGGAGCAGCATCAGGAGATTCTTGCTTATCCGGTATTATTCGAAGAGCTGATTGGATTGAGCGAAGAGAAAACAATAATTGTTCTGGATGAATTTCATTATATTATCAGAAACAGTCCGGACTTTATGGAAACCTTTCGCTTATTAAACAATACAAACAAGCCGGTTATGTTTATTTTATGCACCTCCTCTATCCGCTGGGTGGAGAATGAGATGATAACCGATTTTGGCAGCGTGACCTCACAGATTACGGCCTATCTGAAGCTAAAGGGCTTTAGCTTCGTGGATTTCGTCAGCCGCTTCCCCGATTCTTCGGTGGAAGCTTGCATTTACATCAACGCCATTCTTGGCGGAGTTCCCGAATATCTGAATGAATGGCGGGAAAGCAGAACCGTTGCCGAGAACATCAAAAGCCTTATGTTAAATAAAAACAGCAGGCTTTTTACAGCGCCGCAGCAGTTTCTGAAGCTGGAGCTTCGGGAGCCGGCGGTATATAATACCATTTTATCCGCCCTTGCACAGGGAAACCGTAAGCTGAATGATCTGCATGCGTGTACCGAATTCTCAAGAGCGAAAATCAGTGTTTACCTAAAGCATCTGATTGAGCTTGATCTGGTGGAGAAGCTTTCACCGCTCAGTGAGGAAGGCAGGGAGAATGTGCAAAAGGGCTTATACCGGATCAAGGATAATTTTTTTGGCTTCTGGTATCGTTTTGTATTCCCGAACCTGTCCGAGCTGATGCTAAAAAGGATGGATCAGGTTTATGAAGAAAGGATTAGCCCCTATCTGAATGATTATATGGGAGAATATTTTGCGGATGTATGTACCGAATTCCTAAAGCTGATGAATTTGCACCAGAGACTGCCGGAGAAATTCCTATGGTGGGATCGCTGGTACGGTAAAAACGGAACAATAGATATCCTGGCCCAGAGTGAAACAGGAAAAATCCTTGTGGGGAAATGCATCTGGGAGGATAAGGAGGCTGGAATCGGTGATTACGAAAAATTGGTTTCTCTGGCGGCAGAGGCCGGGAAGGAACCGTTATACTGCTATGTATTTTCCAGGAGCGGTTTTTCAAAGGAGCTGATAAGCAGGTCCGAGGAAAATGCAAACCTGGAATTAATCGGAATGGATGACTTATAGAGTGACAGAATGGAGGTAAAGTGACTGATGATCAGTCACTTCGCAAATATCGTGCCTGCGGCCCTAAATTTGCAGGTATGGAGGAAGGGCAAGGTTATTGCTATGTACCAATTGATTTCGAAACTGGTAGTGTATAAAAAGCTGGGAGAGGATTGTATCCTCATTCAGCTGGCCGAGCTGATCAAGGAATATGACAGCTATGTAAATAAGCAGGAGAATACGATTTTTATCAAGGAGAATATCATCTCCGGGATATATGCGCTGATTAACCGTCTGCTTGAAATTGCTACGGATTATGGCTTTGATAAAAACCTGTGGCATAACTATCTGGCATTCTTGCTTGCAACCACGGAAAATCCTTTCAGCATCACCTGTGAGAAGGTCGGTGCCAGGGAAGGAACCGTAAACCGGTTTGCCGAGAATGATTTCAAAATCTTCAAGCAGCTGTTTGAATACGATTTTGCTCCTCTGGAACAGGAGCTGGAGATTAACTGTTTTACAATTATAACCAACTATCATGCTCTGGAAAAGAGCAGCAGCCGTTATAATAAAAGTGTCAGCGAGAAGGTGCGGATGCTAAGTGATAAAATCTCAGGTGCTAAGGATGAGCATGAGATTTTTACTCATGTTACGGATTTTTACCGGGAATACGGTGTAGGGGCATTCGGACTGAACAAGGCCTTTCGTATCATGAAGGATAACGGAGAGCTTGAGTTTTTGCCGATCACCAATACACAGGAGGTGGTATTGTCCGATTTGGTGGGCTATGAGCTGCAGAAGAAAAAGCTGGTGGATAATACCAGAGCCTTCATCGAAGGAAAGAAAGCGAATAATGCATTGCTCTTTGGTGACAGCGGTACGGGAAAATCCACCTCGGTAAAGGCAATTTTGAATGAGTATTATAAGGACGGCCTTAGAATGATCGAGATCTATAAGCATCAGTTTGAGGATTTGTCTGCGGTAATTGCACGGGTAAAAAACCGGAATTATAAATTTATCATCTATATGGATGATTTATCCTTTGAGGAATTTGAGATAGAATATAAATATCTGAAGGCTGTGATTGAAGGCGGGCTGGAGACAAAGCCGGATAATATCCTGATTTATGCAACCTCTAATCGCAGGCATTTAATCCGGGAGACCTGGAATGACCGGTCGGATATGGAGGTAACCGAGGAGCTCCATCGCTCGGATACGGTTCAGGAGAAGCTTTCCCTGGTGGCGCGCTTTGGCGTGACCATTAATTTCTCATCTCCGGCGCAGAAGGAATTTATGGAGATTGTCAGAGTTCTTGCAAGACGCCAGGAAAATATAAAGCTGACGGATGAGGAATTATATCTGGAGGCAAACCGTTGGGAGCTTTCCCACGGAGGAAGGTCAGGACGGACGGCACAGCAGTTCATCAATTACCTGGCCGGACAGGCACAATAGCGTGGCATTACAGTTGGGCCTATGTTATAGTTTAGCCGATAGGCTTAGGCTGTAACAGCGTGGCCGTAAGGTGGATAGGAGGCATGGGATGGAAAAGTACAGAGTATTGGTAAAGGGTGTTGTACAGTATGAAAATAAGTATCTTGTTGTAAGCAAATGGTATGATGATCGTGTATCCGACGAACCGTACCAGTGGTTGTTCATTGATGGAGTCATTGATTTTGGGGAGTCGCCGGATAAGGCGGTCATACGTCTGATTTACGAGCAGACCGGTCTGTCGGCGGTCATTGATAAAATTTTGTATACCTGGACCTTTATGATGGGGGATGAGTTCAATCTGGGGATCAGCTATCTGTGCCGGGTCACCTTTGATGAGGTGGTTTTGTCGGAGGAATTAGCGGACAGCCGATGGATTATGAAGGAAGAAATGAATTACTATTTAAGCGGCAAGGTGCTTGAGGACATCGAGCGGGCCGATCTGGAATAATGTTTTTTAAGCCATGTTTTCACGATACTGTTCCAATGGTACCTGTGCAAAAAACATGGTTTTTTACTTTATAGGAAATGGCGCCTATAAAGCAAAAAGCCCTCCGGGCAGGATGCGCACTCGCGCGTTAGGTTGTATGTCAGCTTTGCTGACCGCGCTCGGCGCGAGAGTTTGCCAGGGCAAACTCTTTTTTGCTCTAGCCCACCATAATTGCCCTGGCGGCCTGGAGCAGATGCTCCATAGCAGGGAAAATATGCTTGCTCTTATGATATACCACCTCGGAAATAATGCCAAAATCCCCGCCGCACCAGTTAAGCTCAACCAGCTCACCATTACTCAAGCTGTCCTCTGCTGCAATATAGGGCAGAAAGGTTATGCCAATCCCACTGGTGGCAAATTGCTTTAATGCCTGGACATTTCCTGTTTCAAGAGCAATATTGATTTGCAGCTCCAGCTCCGTTGCCATACGGGTAAGAGCGGAACGGTAGGTGCAGCTCCGGGAGGTCAATAAAAGCGGATATTTTGTAATATCCTTAAGGATTACCTGAGGACTTCCTGCGAGGGGGTGCTGGGGATTTACCAGAAGACACATCCGTTCCTTCCTTTGAATGTAGGAAATAAAATCACTGCCTTCGATTTTTTTGCCTATGGAGAAGGCCAGATCAATTTCACCCCGTTTCAGCAGCTCCGGGAAAATGCCCGAATTACCGAACCGGATTTCAATATTAACATCCGGATAATTTTGCTTAAATTGCCGGATAATTCTGGGCACCAGCAGATTACACAGGGACTCTGCGGCTCCGATTACCAGGTGGCCGGATAGATGAACAGAGGGTGACAAATCATTAAATATGGAGCGTTCAATCTGCACAACCTGTCTGGCATATGGAACAAGAAGTTTCCCTTCGGGTGTGAGAGCTATGGTTTTACCGATTCTCTCAAACAGGGGTGCATGCAGTTCCTCCTCCAGATTCTTAATCTGGGTAGTTACGGTAGATTGGGCATAGCCAAGTGCTGCCGCGGCACCGGTAAAGCTGTTCGTATCCACGATTTTAAGAAAGGTTTTCAATTGTTTAAAATCCATAGTACGTTTCTCCCATCGAAAATTATGAAGTATATATTCTAATTATTCAATTTTACAAATGGTAAATAGATGGATATAATTATAAGCAAAAAGGGTCATCCTGTAAACAGGTAAATTGCTATGACAGTGTAAGCCGCAGTTTATAAATCGGCCTGTCCTGCCGATAATAAAAGCAGAATATGATCGGACAAAAATTCATGTGATAACTTTTAACTATATTATTAAAAAGAAAGAGGAATCTACACTATGCTTACTTTAATAAGGCAAGGTTATGTCATTGACCCGGCTTCGCACAGAGAGGGCATTTATGATGTTCTGATTGACAAGGAACGGATACTTAAGGTCGAACCGCAAATCGACAGGGAAGCAGTCAGCAGGGAGGCTTTCGCTTCGGGCAGGCAGTTCACCTGTATTGAGGCGGCAGGAAAATATGTGATGCCCGGTTTTATTGATCTGCATGTGCATCTTCGTGAGCCTGGCTTTGAATATAAGGAAACCATCAGAACAGGAGCACTTGCGGCTGCAGCGGGGGGATATACCTCTATTTGTCCCATGCCGAATACAAAGCCTGCAACGGACAGTGCTGAAAGGATACAGTGGGTGCTTGACAAGGCAAGACAGGAGGCTGTAGTCAACATCCTTCCGGTGGGCGCTGTTACCGTCGGACAGGCAGGTACTGAGCTTACGGCAATTAAGGACCTTAAGCAGGCCGGAGCCGTTGCCTTAAGTGAAGACGGCAAGTCCGTCATGGATACAGCCCTCTATGCAGAGGCTATGAGGCAGGCTGCGCAGGAGGATATCCCGGTACTGGCCCACTGTGAGGATAAAAGTCTGGTGGGAAGAGGAGTGATTAACGCAGGAAGAAAGGCAGAAGAACTAAAGCTTGCCGGGATCAGCAATGCAGTGGAGGACATTATCGCAGCCAGGGATATACTGCTGGCAAAGGAAACCGGTGCCAGACTGCACCTGTGCCACTGCTCCACCAGGGACAGTGCCCAAATGCTTGCCCTGGCAAAGGAGGAGGGACTTAAGGTTACCGGGGAGGTTTGCCCCCATCATTTTACCTTAAGTGACGAGGATATTCCCGGAGATGATGCGGATTATAAGATGAATCCACCGCTTCGCTCTCCAAGGGATGTAAAAGCCTTGAAGGAAGCGTTAAAGGCCGGGATCATCGATGTGATCGCAACCGATCATGCACCCCACAGCGCCGGGGAAAAGGCAAAATCCTTTGAAGAAGCTCCCTTTGGCATCGTCGGGTCGGAGACGGCATTTTCGCTTGCATATACCGAGCTGGTTCTTGGAGGCTGGCTGACAATAAGCCAACTGGCAGAGAAGATGAGTGTAAATCCCGCAAGGGTTCTTAAGCTTGACCGGGGCTGTATCGGGGAAGGAAAAATTGCCGATCTGGTGATTGCTGACCCGAAGGCAGAGTACAAGATCGATAAGAATAAATTCTACTCCATGGGCAGGAATACCCCGTTCCAGGGAAGGAAAGTCAGGGGCCGGGTAGAATATACCTTTGTGGCGGGACAGCTTGTATATCAACTCAATATAAAAAAATAACAGGAGGAAAGCTTCCGGGAAATGGGAGGCAAAAAAGAAGATGATTAACAGATTAGTGGAAAAGATTGAAGCCTTAAGTGCACCGATTGTGGTTGGTCTGGATCCGATGTTAGATTATGTACCGCAGCAAATTCTTAAAAAGGCTTACAGTGAGAAGGGAGAAACCCTTGAGGGAGCCGCAGAGGCAATCTGGCAGTATAATAAGGGAATTATTGATGCCACCTATGATTTAATTCCCGCCGTAAAACCCCAGATAGCCATGTACGAACAGTTCGGCCTTGAGGGACTTAAGGTATTCAAACAGACGGTGGATTACTGCAAGGAGAAGGGACTGGTAGTTATCGGGGATGTAAAGCGCGGAGATATCGGTTCTACCTCTTTGGCCTATGCGACGGGACATCTGGGCAAGGTAACTGTGGGCGGTAAGGACTACCGGGGCTTTGATGAGGATTTTATAACAGTCAATCCCTATCTTGGCTCCGATGGCGTGAAGCCCTTTATTGAGGTATGCAAAGAGGAGAACAAGGGTCTGTTTATTCTGGTCAAGACCTCCAATCCCTCCAGCGGAGAATTTCAGGATCAGCTGATTAATAACCGGCCGCTTTATGAGCTGGTCGGAGAGAAGGTGGCGGAATGGGGCGAGCTGCATATGGGAAGCTCCTACAGCTATATCGGAGCAGTTGTTGGCGCAACCTATCCTGAGATGGGAAAGATACTTCGCAGGCTGATGCCTAAAACCTATATTCTGGTTCCGGGGTATGGTGCCCAGGGAGGAAAAGCCGAGGATTTAGTACATTATTTTAATAAGGACGGACTGGGAGCTATCGTGAATTCCTCCAGAGGTATTATTGCCGCTTATAAGCTGAAGGCCTATGAAAAGTATGGACCGGAGGGCTATGCGGACGCCTCCCGCCAGGCTGTTATCGACATGAGAGAGGATCTGAAGCAGGCCTGGGTCGCAGCAAAGAAACAGGCTGCAATATTATAAATTTTATGCAATAGGACGTAATCTCCTAATAAAGTAAAAAGGGCTGCTGTAGTTGACAGCAGCCTGGTATCGAAAATTTAGCATGTCTCCGGTTCGGGATAATCCACACCGAAGGTTTCCACGGTAAGCTTCTTCATAATCTGGGGCTCGAGGGGAGCATCGGAATAATCTGTCTTGGTTTCGGCAACCTTATTCACTGCCTCAAGTCCTTCAATCACCTTGCCGAAGGCCGCATAGGAGCCGTCCAGATGGGGAGAATCCTTATGCATGATGAAGAATTGGGAGCCTGCGGAGTTTGGACGCTGTGATCTTGCCATGGAGATAACTCCAGCTGTATGCTTTAAATCATTTTTAAAATTATTATAAGAAAATTCACCCTTAATTGAATAGCCGGGACCACCCATACCGGTGCCCTCCGGATCGCCGCCCTGAAGCATGAAGCCGCGGATGACTCTGTGGAATTTAAGACCATCATAATAGCCTTTCTTAACCAGAGAGATAAAATTGTTAACCGTGTTGGGAGCTATTTCGGGATATAACTCTATTTTCAGGATATCACCGTTTTGCAGCTCCATTGTAACGATTGGGTTTGAATTAGCCATATTCATCCATTTCCTCTCATATATGATTTAATAAATCAAAAGCCTGCCGGTAAAATATAACATGGCAAAGAAAAAGTGTCAAGGCTAATACGTGAGGCTAGTACAGGCGGCTGCCGGTTCTTTGAAATATTAATAAAACACTGTAATTTTATATATAATTCATACTATTTTTTGTTTACAGGCGATTCAAAAATATGATACATTTAAAAATGTTTGGTATTATTAATATTACAAAAGATAAGGAAGGTACTTAAGGTTGAAGGAAGCTCTCTTTCAGCCTTGGAATGGAGGTCAAAATGAGCGAAATCTATACTTTTGGGATCAAATCCGGACAAACATGTGCAATGATTGACATTACCAGAGAGGTACAGGCCCAGGTCAAGGAAAGTGGTGTAAAAAATGGTCTTTGTGTGGTTTTCATACCGCATACGACGGCAGGAATTACCATCAATGAGAACGCCGATCCGGATGTTATCCGGGATTTTTTAATGGAAACAGGGAAAATTGTTCCCTCACAGGACGGTTATCATCACCGGGAGGGCAACTCAGCCGCCCATATTAAAGCAAGTATGATGGGTTTTTCCCAAACTGTGATTATTGAAGAAGGAAGACTGGTGCTTGGAACCTGGCAGGGAATTTATTTCATGGAATTCGACGGTCCAAGAATCCGTAAGGTACAGGTCAAAATTATAGAAGGATAAATGCCGTCCGGGTATAGCAAGTCTTACCGGCAACGGCAGAACGGAGTCTATTATGGCAATAAAAAGTAAATTCGCCGTATTGGCAAATGATATGCTTGCCACCGATATCTACAGTATGTGGCTGAAGGCCCCGCAGATAGCAGGTGAGGCAAAGCCGGGGCAATTTGTGTCCCTCTATCCCCGGGATGGGAGCAGGCTGCTGCCCAGGCCGATCAGTATCTGTGAGCTTGACAGCAAAAAAGAGGCGCTGCGCCTGGTTTACCGGATTGCCGGCAAGGGCACCGAAGAATTTGCCGCGATGAAGGCAGGGGATGAGCTGGAGGCTATGGGGCCGCTGGGCAACGGCTTTACTCCGGAGGGAAAGAAGGCAATTCTGATCGGCGGCGGTATCGGCATTCCTCCCATGCTTGAGCTGGCAAAGCAGCTAAGCTGTGAGAAACAGATTGTGCTCGGTTACCGGGATATTACCTTCCTCAACGAGGAGTTTGAAGCCTATGGAAGAGTGTTTTTGTCAACCGAGGATGGCAGCAGGGGCACGAAGGGTAATGTGCTCGATGCCATTAAGGAAAATTCCCTAAGTGCGGATATCATTTTCGCCTGCGGACCCACTCCGATGCTTCGCGGAGTTAAGGCATATGCAACAGAGAAGGGGATTCAGGCGCAGCTATCCCTGGAAGAGCGGATGGCCTGCGGCATAGGAGCCTGTCTTGCCTGTGTCTGTAAAACCAAAGAAACAGATCATCACACTAATGTGAATAATAAGCGGATCTGCAAGGACGGACCGGTGTTTTATGCAAAAGAGGTGGAGCTATGAATACCAGTATAACAATCGCAGGAATAACCTTTCAAAATCCGGTAACCACTGCCTCCGGGACCTTCGGCTCCGGTATGGAATACAGTGAATATGTGGATTTATCAAGGCTTGGAGCAGTAACCACCAAGGGAGTATCCAGTGTTCCCTGGCCCGGAAATCCCACGCCCAGGGTTGCGGAAACCTATGGGGGGATGCTGAATGCCATTGGGCTTCAAAATCCCGGTGTGGATCTCTTCATTCAGCGGGATATTCCGTTCTTAAGAGGGCAGAAGGCAAAAATCATCGTGAATGTGGTTGGAAAGACGACGGAGGAATATTGTGAGGTGGTGGAGCGTCTGGCCGATCAGGATGTGGACATGCTGGAAATCAACATATCCTGTCCGAACGTGAAGGAAGGCGGCATAGCCTTCGGTCAGGACCCGGGCTGTGTCGAGGCAATTACAAAGGAAATTAAGAAGCGTGCAAGACAGCCGGTCATCATGAAGCTAAGCCCGAATGTGACCAGTATTGCCGAGGTGGCAAGGGCCGCCGAAGCAGGGGGAGCCGATGCAATTTCCCTGATCAATACGCTGACCGGGATGAAGATAGATATTAATCGCCGGGCCTTTGCGCTTGCCAATAGGACGGGGGGTTTGTCAGGCCCTGCCGTTAAGCCGATTGCAGTTCGCATGGTGTACCAGGCTGCGGGAGCGGTGAAGCTTCCGGTTATCGGCATGGGCGGAATCATGAATGCGGAGGATGCATTGGAGTTTATCATGGCAGGCGCCAGCATGGTAGCTGTGGGTACGGCCAATTTCATTAATCCGGCTGCAACGATGGAGGTTGTGGAAGGAATTGAGGCCTATATGCAAAAATATAACATCAGTGACATCAAGGAATTGATCGGATGTGTAAAATAATCCCAATATGATAAAAAATTGTTAATTTTTTGGGAAGTTTAATAAGAAATACTTTTCTTTATCATAATTTATGCTAAAATAAATATGGCAGCATAAGCCTGTACTGGTGTAAGCTCCGGTACAGGACGGGTGCTGCGCAGGAATGAGGTAAGGTATGGAACAGTATAAGAAGGAATTTATTGAATTTATGGTGGACTGCGGAGTGCTTAAATTTGGCGACTTTATCACCAAGAGTGGAAGGAAGACCCCTTTCTTTGTTAATACAGGCTTTTACCGCACGGGCAGCCAGCTTCGAAGACTGGGCGAGTATTATGCAAAGGCGATCAATGACAAATACGGATTGGCCTTTGATGTATTATTCGGACCGGCCTATAAGGGAATACCGCTTAGTGTGGCAACGGCAATGGCAATCAGTGAGTTCTATGGGAAGGATGTGAAATATTGCTCCAACCGTAAAGAGGTTAAGGATCATGGTGATACGGGTATCTTACTGGGGTCTCCGCTGGCTGACGGTGACCGGGTGGTTATTATCGAGGATGTAACAACTGCCGGTACCTCCATTGGCGAGACCATGCCGATACTTAAGGCACAGGGTGATACGAATGTGCTGGGCCTGGTGGTATCTGTAGACCGTATGGAAAGGGGACAGGGAAGTAAGAGCGCTCTTTCTGAAATTGAAGAAAATTATCATATTGCCACAACCGCCATCGTAACGATGGAAGAAGTGGTAGAGCATCTGTATAATCAGCCCTACAAAGGAAAAATTATTATCGATGATACATTAAAAGCCGCCATTGACGCATATTATAAGCAATATGGGGCGAATTAGTAAAGTTAGAGTGAATTATAAACGGCCGTAATTCACGCAGCGGATTGTAAATTCGCTTTTGGATTAAAACTGCTTGGCAGCAGATGGAGGTTATCATGATGGAGAAGATTTATCACACAATGAAATCAGTAGGAGTATGGAATTTGGTTTTAGGAATACTGATGATAGTAGCTGGGGTAGTAGCCGGTATCTTATTGATTTTGAATGGAACCCGGCTGTTAAAGAAGAAATCGGATTTGATGTTTTAGTCATAGGCAAAGCAGAGACTGGTCCTTATGGAACAGTCTTTTTATTCGGAAAGAACCTGGAATGGAGAAATGTTTGAAAGTAAAAGGCACTTTCAAACTCCTTATTGAAGCAGTATCGCATCAAACTATTTATTGGTGCCTATCACAAGCAGGCTTGTGATAGGCGGAAGGATGTAAAAATGAAAACACGGGATTTTTATTATGAGCTGCCACAGGAGCTGATTGCCCAGTCGCCCCTTGCGGACCGTTCAGGCTCCAGATTGCTGGTGCTTGATAGGCAGACCGGTGCAATAGAGCATAGGATATTCAAGCAGATCACACAGTATTTAAAGCCGGGGGATTGTCTGGTGATCAATAATACCAGAGTAATTCCCGCCAGATTAATTGGAGAGAAGCAAAAGGAGCATAGTGCCCAGGATACCGGGGAACCGCGGGGGGCCAAAATCGAGCTGCTGCTTCTAAAGCGCAGGGAAAAGGATATCTGGGAGACGCTGGTCAAGCCGGGGAAGAAGGCAAGAATCGGAACGAAGATCAGCTTTGGAAACGGATTGCTTACCGGAGAGATTATCGATATGCTGGAGGAGGGCAACCGGCTGGTCCGCTTTGACTATCAGGGTATCTTTGAAGAAATTCTTGACCGGCTGGGGGAAATGCCTCTCCCCCCTTATATCACACAGGAGCTTTCCGATAAGAACCGTTATCAGACAGTTTATGCAAAATATGACGGGTCCGCGGCCGCACCTACGGCAGGATTGCATTTTACCAGGGAACTGCTTGGGGATATTGAGGCGATGGGCGTAAAGCTTGCCAATGTTACTCTGCATGTAGGGCTTGGAACCTTCCGCCCGGTTAAGGTGGAGAATGTGCTGGAGCACCATATGCATTCCGAGTTCTATCAGGTTACCGGTGAGGCGGCAGACCTGATCAATCAGACGAAAAAAGCCGCCGGAAGAGTTATTTGTGTGGGAACTACGAGCTGCCGCACCATTGAATCGGCAGCGGATGAGAATGGAATCGTACAGGCCGGAAGCGGGGATACCTCCATCTTTATCTACCCCGGCTACCGTTTTAAAGTGCTGGATGCATTAATTACTAATTTTCATCTGCCGGAATCTACGCTGATGATGCTGGTATCGGCGTTAGCAGGAAGGGAGCATATTATGGAGGCCTATCAGGAGGCGGTAAGGGAACACTACCGATTCTTCAGCTTCGGGGATGCAATGTTGATTCAGTAGTTACAAAAAATGGTAGATATTGACTTCGCTGCTAAATTGTGATATAATAAAATAAGTTTTACCCGGTTGGGCAGGAAACTGCTTCAAGATTTTGAGCTTATGGGTGGGGAGCTTTGTAAAAAGCTTCCCACTTTTTTTGTTGTACGAGGATAATTTCTTATGCACAATTATCTTTTGAGTTTTAGGTAATTCTATTATTGTATGGAGAATTATTAGAACAGGGGGATTTTATGGAATTTCTACTTTTAATTTTAGGTCTGATTTTGATTATAAAGAGTTCGGATGTTTTAATTGATTCTGTTTCAAAAATAGCACGCAGATACGGCATTTCTTCTTTTATTATTGGAATTACTGTTGTTGCTTTCGGAACCAGTGCTCCTGAGCTTGCGGTCGGAATTATGTCAGGCATAAATCATACAAATCAGTTGACGCTGGGAAATATAATTGGCAGCTCCATATCAAATATAGCACTCATTGTCGGAGTGGCAGCAGCTATTTTTCCTCTGCAGATAAAGGACAGCGCTGTAAAGCGAGAAATGCCTATGTTGATTATCATTCAAATTGCGCTTGGTGCTATGATGTTCATAGATGGAAGGTTGTCAAGATTTGAGGGGCTAATTCTGCTGGGTGCGTTTGTATTGTTTATGATCTATGTATTCAAGAGTGTCAAAAAATCGGCCAGAATACAGATTGATGCCGATGGTGACATTGATACGGATGGTGACGGAAATAATGAATTGCCCTCACAACCGACTGGGAAGCAGAAGAATACCGGATTAATGAAATTATGGTGCTACTCGGTACTGTCTTTGCTGGGTCTTTTTGCTGGGGGTAAATTAACGGTAGACAGCAGTACACAAATCGCACAAAACTTTGGATTAAGTGAAACGTTGATAGGATTGACCGTGGTAGCCCTTGCCACTACTATGCCAGAGCTTATAACAAGTATAATGGCTGCGAGAAAAAGAGAACCTGAGATTGTGCTTGGAAATTGTATTGGCAGCAATATTTTCAATATTCTGCTCGTCTTAGGGATCTCTTCAACTATTTTTCCCATTACTGCTGCAAAAAGCCTCTGGTTCGATGTTGCTTCTATGCTGTTATTTACCATACTTGTATTTATTATGTCTTTGCTTAGAAAAAGGCTGCAGCGGTGGGCCGGTATTTTCCTGCTGGCCGGATATATGGCTTATCTTGCTGTTAAGGTACTGTCCGTTTTGGCATAATGAATGTCCTCAAAGTGAAAAACCACTAAATTGTAACATGATATAATAATATTTTATTAAGGGTATTGACTTTTGATTTACAGGATGCTATAACATGCATATAATAAATGTAAATAATTATAAAGTATTTATATTAATCAGAAAAGATGTAAAATAAATATAAAAAGAATAAAAACGATATAAAAAAAGATATTGCAATGGAAAAAAACTTATGTTATACTCACAATAACTTAATTGAAAATGGAAATCGGCGAAGAGGCCAAAGTAAATTTACTTTGGCCTCTTTTTTTACGTAGGAAGTCAGAAAAAATAAATTTCAAACAATAATAGGTAAAAATTAGGTAAGCAGGTTTACCGGTAATTGCATATCAGACGTTGACACTGTGGTCAAAGCTAAAAGTTTTGGCCCTGTTTTTTATAAGAACGATGAACAAATTTTATCAATAAATAATATCGGTATGAATGAGACGACGGAGTCAAGGATTAAAACCTTGACTCTGTTTTTTTATAAATATAATAGAAAAATGTACATTATTGCAAAAGGATGGTAATACAAGGGATTAAAAGTAGAAATTAAAACGGTATATACAGTTCCTGAGGAAAACTTGGATTCCTATAAGGAATTGAATATAAATAAAATTTATATGAAGAAAGGGAGTTGTATTATGGAAATAGGAGATTTGAAAGTGGCATTAGACACAGTCTGGGTTCTGATCACGGCTTTTCTGGTATTTTTTATGAACTTAGGCTTTGCGTCGGTTGAAAGCGGTTTTGCCAGATCGAAGAATGCAGTTAACATTCTATCCAAAAATTTTATTGTATTTGCAGTTTCCTCCTTAGGCTTTTTGTTATTAGGTTGGGGAATTATGTTTGGTGACGGTAATGGTTTCATCGGACTGAAGGGCTTATTCTTTGTTGGCGGAACAGATAATTCTCCGGCTACAGGGGACGCATATTCCGGTGTATATTCCGCCATATCCTGGACTGGTATTCCGCTTTGGGCAAAGTTCTTCTTCCAGCTGGTATTCTGCGGAACTGCGGCTACGATTGTATCTGGAGCTGTTGCAGAACGTATCAAGTATATTTCTTTCATTGTTTTCTCCTTTGCGCTTACCTTATTAATCTATCCGGTTGTCGGACATTGGATTTGGGGCGGCGGTTGGCTTTCTGCTAACGGCTTCTGGGATTTTGCAGGTTCGACTGTAGTACACAGTGTAGGCGGTTGGGCAGCCCTGACCGGAGCAGTAATTCTTGGACCCAGAATCGGCAAGTATAAGGACGGCAAGACCCAGACAATTCCTGGACACAATATGTCCCTGGCAACGATCGGTGCTATTATCCTCTGGCTTGGCTGGTTTGGTTTTAACCCTGGTTCAACCATGGCAGCAGACCCGAGTTCCATCGCACATATTGTTGTTACAACAAATACAGCCGGTATTGTGGCTGTCCTTACTGCAACTGCTACCTCCTGGATTGTTATTGGCAAGCCTGATTTGGGCATGAGCATCAATGGTTTATTGGCAGGCTTAGTTGCTATTACAGCCCCCTGTGCATTTGTCAGTGTTCCTGCGGCCCTTATAATCGGTGCACTCGCTGGAGTTATTGTAGTATTCTCGGTTTTATTCTTTGATAAGATTAAGGTTGATGATCCTGTTGGAGCACTTTCTGTTCATCTGGTTAACGGTATATTCGGTACAATTTGTGTTGGTTTATTTGCAAAAGACGGTATCACCGGTGCAGCAACCGGTAATGGACTTTTCTACGGCGGTGGCTTTACACTCCTTGGTGCACAGCTGTTGGGTATCGTAACTGTCGCAGCCTTCGTTGTAGTAACTACCTCCATTGTATGGCTTGCAATTAAGGCAACTCTTGGACTTCGTGTTAGCAAGGAAGAAGAAATTCAAGGTTTGGATATCGGCGAGCATGGCAGCCAGGCATATCCTGATTTTGCACCCAGCATTAAGGAGTAAGTGGTCAGGGAATAGATCTTCTTATTATGAATACCGCTTTGCGGCAGAATGGAGGACAATATGAAAAAATTAGAAATCATTATCAGGCCTGAGAAACTGGAGAACCTGAAGGAAATTCTGAATGAATGCAATGCAAACGGACTTATGATCAGCAACATTATGGGCTATGGTAAGCAAAAGGGGTATGTGCAGGTATACAGAGGCACAAAGACAAGTGTGAACCTGTTGCCTAAGCTTAAGGTGGAAACAGTGGTACCTTCCGATGTGGCTGAGGTTATTATTGCAAAGGTTGTAAAGGAAATCACCACAGGCAACTATGGGGATGGTAAAATTTTTATCTATGAAGTAGAGGACGCCGTTAGAATCAGAACCGGTGAACGTGGTGATGAGGCATTGTAAATTTACGGTTAGTTTATAGGAACTGTTGTAATTCATATACCTTTCAGCATACACAGTGAAAACTGTGTATGTCTGTAAGGTATGTTTTTATATATCAGCAATGTATTTTATTTTACCGTCAGAGTCGGAAATAATTATAATTTTATACTTCGCATTATACATCAATATGGTGTATAATGGCAAAGGTTGATTTTTATTATATAGGAGGATACGTTTATGACAGATGTTATCTATATCCCATTGGAAGTCTTTGGAATAGGCTTTGCCACGGCGATGTGTATTGCGGTATTAATAAAGCTTTTAATGGATGTAATCAAACATTTTTCAAAGGATGAGAAAACAATTCAGGAATAGCAGAGAGTACTCTACAAAAATACAAAATAGAAAGTAAGGTGTTTATTATAAAAATTTTCGATTTGTTTCAGGGAATAGGCTCTATGTTTCAGCAGGAGCCTGGGATCGTTATTGCAAGAATTATTCTTATTTTTCTTGGTATTTTATTGGTGTATCTGGGGGCAAAGCATGTTTTAGAGCCGCTAATTATGATACCTATGGGATTTGGTATGTCGGCAATTAATGCAGGTGTCTTAATTGTTAAAGCGACTGGAGATTTAAGTAATCTTTTCATTTCGCCAATGACAACAGATACAGATGGTTTAATGAATATTATGCAGATTGATTTTCTGCAGCCCATTTATACTTTGACCTTTAGCAATGGTTTGATCGCGTGTCTGGTATTTATGGGGATAGGAGTTATCTGTGATATCGGTATGGTGCTCTCGCATCCTTTTATCGGTATGTTTATTGCCATGTGTGCGGAGCTTGGAACCGTAGCGACCTATCCCATAGCTAGATTACTTGGTTTAGATCCCGGTGCTTCGGCCGCAGTTTCCATCATCGGCGGAGCCGATGGTCCTATGGTATTATTCACTTCTTTAACCTTAGCTCCGGATTTGTTTGTACCCATTACAATTGTTGCATACCTGTATTTGAGCTTAACCTACGGCGGATATCCTTTTCTCATACGTTTTCTAATTCCCAAGGAACTTCGGGGAAAGGTGATTATTACCAAGAACAAAAATGTAAGCCGCATATCCTCACGAAATAAACTGATTTTTGCTGTAATAGCAAATACCGTGCTATGCCTTCTTTTCCCTGTGGCAGCGCCGCTATTTGTAAGCTTTTTCCTTGGAATAGCAATCAGGGAATCGGGGCTGACTCAATATACCAAACTGATTGAACAGGGTTTTTTATATACGGCGACCTTCTTTCTTGGTTTAATCTTAGGTGTATTATGCGATGCACAGACGATTTTTAATCCTGAGATTCTTACCTTGTTATTACTGGGTATGCTGGCACTGCTTCTTTCAGGTATCGGCGGAATTATCGGAGGCTATATTGTATATCTGTTTTCAGGGAAGAATTTTAATCCTACAGTCGGTATTGCCGGAGTCTCTTGTGTACCCACAACTGCAAAGGTTGCTCAGAAGGAAGTATCAAAAATCAATAAAATGAGCTTTGTCATGGAATATGCTCTTAGTGCAAACATCTGCGGAGTTATCACTACAGCAATTCTAACAGGTATCTATATTACGCTGATATCTCCCTTGCTTCATTAACTTTATTAATATACAGACTATCACTCCCAATATACCCATATGAAATGTTACGGGTGTAATGGGAGTTTTATTTATGGGTAAATAACGGAAGTGCTGCACCTACATTTTGACGTTAGGCAAATAATATGCTATAATTAATTTGTTTATTAAAATACTCAAAGGAGAGGTGTTAATAAAATGAAGAAGCTTGAGATTGTAATAAGGCCGGAGAAGCTGGAGGATTTAAAGCTGATATTAAATGAAAACAATGCTCAGGGAATGATGATTACCAATATAATGGGGTATGGTAAGCAAAAGGGATATGTTCAGTTCTTCAGAGGTACTAAAACCGAGGTAAATCTGTTGCCCAAGATCAAGGTTGAAACTATAGTTCCGGCCGAAAGTGCGGAAGCTATTATTACACAGGTTGTGGACAAGATTAAAACAGGTAATTATGGTGACGGTAAAATCTTTATTTATGAGGTAGAGGATGCGGTAAGAATTCGTACGGGAGAGCGCGGACTGGAAGCACTGTAATTAACAGCGGAAAATAGAGAGAGATACGGCAGGTCAAACAGGGAACGAATCCCTGTGTGGTTTGTCGTATTTTTTACAGCAAATTTCGACGTAAGCGTTAACAAATCAACACGCTGCTTAATAATATAATAGTGTGATTATTATATTAGGAGCTTGTGATGGCAGTTGATTTTGAGAATATCAGGGTTAATATAGAGAAGAAGACTTATCAGATGATCGGCACGGGTACGGGCAGGAGTGTTTTTGATCTTGATAATGGCTATGTGGTAAAGGTGGCCAAAAACAGGAAGGGATTTGCACAGAATAAAGCTGAGTATCAGATTGCTTCAAAGGATCACTCCCGTATTTTTGCCAAGATATCAGCGGTATCTGAGGACCGGAAATATCTCATTATGGAAAAGGCGGATAGGATCAATTCCCTAGAGGAGGTATGGGCATACTATCATGTCAAGAATAGCAGAGAACTGTTCCGTCTGGAGAAATTCCGGGAGGCTGCCAGAAGAAATAACCTTCTGCTTCCTGACTTGACAAGAAAAAATAGCTGGGGCAAGGTGAAGGGAAAGCCAGTAATCATAGATTTTGGATTTACCAGGGAGGTTAGCAGATATTATTCTCCATTTAGTTTTAACTTTAATATGTTTTTATGAATTATAGAATCAAACCGGGCATTCGGCAATGGAAATAATCCATTTTAAGAATACCCGGTTTTTTAAATCATAATATTAAGCCTATTTCCTTTTGGCGAGAATGCTTCGCGCCACACTGATGCCATTCGCGGAAGCCTGCTGCAAGCCTCTGGTTAAGCCTGCACCGTCACCGATTGCCCGGAGCCCTTCCACACTGGTTTCAAAATCTGTATTTACCACAACCTTGTTGGAATAGAATTTCACTTCAACACCGTAGAGCAGTGTTTCATCGGAGGCAATACCGGGAGTAACCTTATCCAGCGCAAGAAGCATCTCCTTGATATCCACCATGATACGGTGGGGAAATACCAGGGACAAATCTCCCGGAACCGCATCCTTAAGCGTCGGAATCAGATTGTTCCGGCACAGACGTTCCTCAGTAGTGCGTCGGCCTCTCTGGAAATCACCGAAGGTTTGTACAATTATTTTACCGCCGCAGAGCATATTGGAGAGCTGTGCGATATGCTTGCCATATTCAATGGGAGTTTTAAAGGGCTTCGTAAAATTCTTGGATACCAGAATGGCAAAATTGGTATTTCGGGTTTTAAACTCCTGGGATTTATATGCATGGCCGTTAACAACAGCAAGATTATTCTCATAATACTCCGTTGCCACTTCACCGGAAGGATTGGTACAGAAGGTACGAACCTTATCATCGAAGGTCGGCGTATAATATACCAGCTTTGCTTCGTAGAGATTTTTATTCAGGAATTCCATAACCT
Organism: Bacillota bacterium; assembly: GCA_023407175.1. Next base: position 111,740 of record JAEYMU010000030.1, on the reverse strand, counting down.
CATCCCGGACCTCAACACGGACACCGATATCTACCGTACCGACCTTGGTCACGATATCGTGCTCCTTGCAGATTTGACTGAACCAGTCAGAGCCCTCACGTCCGATGGCGGATACAATCTCTTCAGCATAGAAGGTTTCTCCCTTTGCGGTGATGATTCCCTTCGCCTTCTTATCCTCGATGATAATATTTTGAACCATTGTATTAAACATGATTTCAACTCCCGCAGATAACAGATGCTCCTGCAGACGAGTATATATTTTGTAGCCCTCCTCCGTACCAAGATGGCGGATGGGACATTCGATCAGCTTAAGGTTAGCAGTGATGGCACGTCTTCTGATTTCACGGATTTCCGTTTCCTTATCAACACCGTATACATTGGTATCGGCACCGAATTTCAGATAAATATCATCCGATTCCTTAATCAGCTCCACAGCTCTGTCATAACCCAGAATATCGGGCAGAGTACCGCCGACATCGGGGGAAAGGGACAGCTTGCCGTCAGAGAAAGCTCCGGCTCCTGCAAAGCCTGTGGTAATGGAACAGGGAGTACATCCGATACACTGCTTTGTAGTTCTCTTCGGGCACATCCTCTTCTCGATTCTTCTGCCCTTCTCAACCATAAGGATTTTGAGCTCCTTATTTTCTTTTATTAATTCATAGGCGCAGAAAATGCCGGAAGGCCCGGCCCCTATGATAATAACGTCGTAATTTTGCATGGACAACACTCCTTTGTTTGATAATACCGCTTTTCAACCTCGCTCATTTTATCATATTTCTTTTTGCATTGCAAGGTACACCAAAAGTACTAAATGATATGAAAGTGCCTTAGGGCATGCTCAACTCCACCTTCATCGACATCCTTTGTGAGATAGGAAACAATATTGCGGATAAGCTCCTCAGAATTACCCATGCCAATACTATGCTTTACATAGGAAAGCATGGTAAAATCATTGGCGCTGTCGCCAAGAGCATAGGCGTTTTCCTGGGGGATATGATAATGATTTAGAAGATATTCAATACCGGTTGCCTTGGAATATCCTCTGGGTATGATTTCAAGGAACTGATGATCCCGGTAGATAAATTCAAACTGGTTTTCATACTTTTGCTGAAAGCCTTGAAGCGCCTTAGGAGAATCAATCCAGATACAGAATTTATCAAAGCTGACATCGGGGCTATCCCAGTCCAATACCTGAAACATCTTGCTGGCGTACATGCTCCGGATGAGGTCTAGCTGTTTATTCTGTAACCGGCTATCAAAATAGATAGCCGTGCTTCCCTCTAAAACCGCATTGATCTGATAGCTGCGTAAATCCTCAATGACATCCCGGCAGATTTTTGGCTCCAGGGCCGTATGGAACAGTACAGAGGAATTACAGCTAATATATGTACCGCAGCCGCAGACATATCCGTCAAACCCTACCTCCTTGATGTCAGGGTCGATTGCCGAATAAGTGCGTCCGGTATTGACAAAGGCAAGGTGACCGTTGGCTCTGGCTTGCCGTATTGCATTGCTCGTACTGCTTGAAATTTTATAGTTTCTATGGCTTAATATGGTTCCGTCAATATCAAAGAATATAATTTTTTGCTGCATTATTTACCTCGTTCCAGTGTGTGTGTTTTCTGCGTTTCCTTTTACTATGGACAGATAGTTCCTCCCCCAATCGCACATAATATCCAGCACAGGGATAATACTATAGCCAAATTCTGTTAAAGAATATTCAACCTTCGGAGGTACCACCGGATATACAACACGCTGAATCAGGCCGTCCTCCTCCAGTTCTCTTAGCTGTTGGGTCAGCATCTTGGGAGTGGCCTGTACGACCAGCTTTCTTAGCGTACTGTAGCGCATGGTTTTATTTACAAGATGCCAGAGAATGACGGATTTGTATTTCCCTCCGATTAAATCAATCGTTGCTTCAATGGGACATTGATAGCTTCCGGGGCATTTATTCATGCAATGAAAGACTCCTTTCTGTAAGCGGATACGTTTGTTCCTTGTATCCCGGGTTATACACAATAGAAATAAGAAGATTTTTACAGTATCCTTTTGGATACTATGGTACAAAAAAGTGCATTATTGCAATAAAGTCTATTAGCGTTATAATTATAGCAAAGGTTACAAAGAAATTCAACCTGCTAAAAAGCAGAATGGAGGTAGAATGTTACAATTCAGCCTTGCAGGGAAATTGACAGATCTCTGGGAAGAAATGTTTCCATATCGAAGCCGCTTTCGCTTAATTGCATTACGTAACGGTACATAAGGTTCTAAAATACAGAACCTAAGTACCGACGAATGCAAATACTCCGAATGGAAATCATTTTTCCCCGTGACCTGTCACCTTCCCTGCAAGGCTAAATAGTAACGATTAATTTATATGCCGTTGAAGCGGCAGAATGGAGGTTAGTATGAGTTTTCTTGAATTGGCAAAACGAAGATATTCCTGCCGTAAATACCAGGAGCGCAAGGTGGAGCAGGAGAAGCTGGAAGCAATATTGGAGGCGGGGCGAGTAGCTCCGACCGCAGCGAATTATCAGCCCCAGAGGGTTCTTGTCCTTCAGAGTGAGGAGGGAATGGCAAGGGTGGCAAAGGCCGCAAGAACCTTTCAGGCACCTTTAGTACTTATCATCTGCGTGGATAGGGATGAGGCCTGGAAGAGATCAATTGACGCAGTACAGACAACGGATATCGATGCAAGTATTGTCACTGACCATATGATGCTGGCAGCAGCCGATATGGGTCTTGATTCGGTTTGGATTTGCTATTTTAATGCGGATATCATAAGAGAGGAATTTAATCTGCCGGAGCATTATGTCCCGGTGAATATCCTCGCAATCGGGTACGGAGAGGGGAATGCGCAATCGCCGGACCGGCATGACAGGCTGCGCAAGCCGATCAGCCAGACAGTTACCTATGAAAGCTTCTAGTATTACATTGCGTAAATATCGGGTGCTGAAATAAGCGAAATTTATACAATGTAGTACTAGGTTTTTATCAAATTTGACTGTTGATCAGGCATTTTTAAAATCATAGTATTGACAACTAGAAAATAGTCGATTAATATAGGAGAAAATGAGAATAACTTTGAAGGTGAATGCAGTAGCGTATATTTTCCCGCCAGAGAGAACTTGTCACCGGCTGAGAGCAGGTTCAGGGTTCGGATATATTGCGAAGTTCGGCACCGGAGTTGCCTTTCGAAAGACTGGCCGGTTCAGTTCCGTTATTGCTGTTGAGGAGCCATATATTATGGCTTGAATTTGGGTGGTACCACGAGCTTTCGTCCCTTTTGGAGACGAGGGCTCTTTTTATTTACTTCAGGTTTGGCTGTTTTGATACAGCGGGCCGTGCCAGGCTTATCGTTGATTTGAATTGCCTATTATTATAAATTAAGGAGGTTTTAACATGTTGGAAAATTTGGAGAAAATTAAGGAGCAGTTCAAGGAAGAACTGAATTTAGCCAAAGCGAAGGATGAGCTGGAGAAAATCAGAGTAGCCTTCCTGGGTAAGAAGGGTTTGGTTACAGAGGCGCTGAAGGATCTTCATAATCTTGATGCCGAAGCAAAGAAAACTGCCGGTATGCAGGTCAATCTCTTAAAGAATGAGATTGAGAAGGCGATTGTCGGATATCAGAAGACCCTTGAGGAGCGGGAATATTTAAAAGAGATGGAGAATGCGGAGGCCTATGACTATTCCATCCCCTCCGACAAACCCGTCGGGACCCTGCACCCGATTACTATTGTGCAAAAGCAGATTGAGGATATCTTCAAGACGATGGGCTTTATTGTGGAGGATGGTCTGGAGATTCAGACTGAATTCAACAATTTCGAGGGTGTGAATATACCGAAGAATCACCCGGCAAGAGATATGACCGATACCTATTATCTGGATAACGGCCAGCTTTTAAAGACCCATACCTCTGCTGCACAGAATGCGATTATGAGAAAATACGGAGCTCCGAAGCCCGGCGAGCCTCTCAAGGTGCTCTTTCCCGGAAGGTGCTTTCGTAATGAAAATATTGATGCCTGTCATGAAAATACCTTCTTTCAGATGGAGGGCATGATGATCGGGGATGATATTTCTATTTCCAATCTGATTTATTTTATGAAGGTGCTGCTGACCGAGGTGTTCCAAAGGGATGTCAAGGTGAGGCTGCGTCCGGGCTTCTTCCCCTTTGTGGAGCCGGGCTTTGAGTTGGATATCAACTGTGCCATCTGCCAAGGAGACGGCTGCCCTACCTGTAAGAATTCCGGCTGGCTGGAGCTTCTGCCCTGCGGTATGATACACCCGAATGTGCTTACTCTGGGAGGTATTGACCCGGAGAAATATACCGGCTTTGCCTTTGGTCTGGGACTGACCAGACTTGCCATGATGAAGTATAACATCAAGGATATCCGTTTGTTCAACAGCGGTAACTTAAAGCAGCTGAAGCAGTTTACCGTATAAAAAGAAGCTTAAAGCCATTCCGGCAATAGAATTGGAGGAGATAGAGAATGTTTATTTCAATGAATTGGATTTCAGAATTCACGGACTTATCCGGAATTAATTTAAAAGAGTTGATCGGAAGATTTACCTTATCTACCGCAGAAGTGGAGGATATCCATGAATACGGCAAAAACATCCGGGATGTGGTAGTTGGCAAGATAATAGAGATTAATAACCATCCAAATTCCAAGAAGCTGCATTTGGTGAAGGTGGATATTGGCAGCGAGGTAGTGGACTGTGTCTGCGGTGCGCCGAATGTGTTTGTCGGAGCAGTTGTTCCCTTTGCGAAACTGGGCGGCTGTGTGGGAGAGCTTGAGATTAAGGAAGCAAAGATAGCCGGAGAAATCAGCCACGGTATGTGCTGCTCTGAGAAGGAGCTAGGCATCAGCGATGACCATTCCGGGCTTATGATCCTGGAGGATACCTACCCGCTGGGTACAGATATCAAGGAATTCATGCAGCTGGAGGATACCATATTTGAGGTGGATAATAAGTCTCTGACCAATCGCCCCGACCTTTGGGGACATTATGGAATTGCCAGAGAAATAGCGGTATTGACTAACCGTCCCTTAAAGCCCTTAGAGGTGGCGAATACAAGTATCTATAAGGATTTGCCCCAGGTGGATGTGAAGGTTGAGAATATTGATAAAACCTACCGTTACAGCTGTATTACGATATCCGGCATATGGGAGAAGAAATCTCCCATCAATATGAAAATCCGTCTGACCTACTGCGGTATGCGTCCGATTAATCTGCTCGCTGATCTGACCAATTATCTGATGATGGAGCTGGGACAGCCGATGCATGCCTTTGACAATGATAAGGTAAATAAAATCCGTGTTAAGACATACCAGGAGCCGGTGGATTTTCTGACGTTGGATGGTACCCTGCGTAAGGTAGATACCGACACCCTGTTAATCTGTGATGAGAAGGAGCCGGTTGCGATTGCAGGCATCATGGGAGGGGAGCTTTCGGAGATTACGGACAATACGGACAGCGTATTACTGGAGTCTGCCAATTTTGACGGTGTGTCCGTCCGTAAATCGGCAACACGCCTGGGACTTCGTACCGAGGCAAGTGCAAGATATGAAAAGATTATTGACCCCGAGCTTACCGTTCCTGCAATTGAGCGTTTTGTCAAGCTGTTATCCGACATCGACCCGGGGGTTAAGGTGACGACGTCCCTGACTGACTGCTATGTCAAGCATTATGACACAATTACAATTGATTTTGACAAGGCCTATGTGGATAAATACACCGGAATCGACATTTCCTGTGAACAAATTGAGGCAACCTTAACGGCTCTTGGCTTTGAGGTTACGAAAAACGGAGCTTCTTTTCATCTGGTGGTGCCGTCCTGGAGGGCAACCAAGGATGTGACGATTAAGGCCGATATTATTGAGGAGATTACCCGTATCTATGGCTATGATAATTTTGAGATAGGCTCCACGAAGAGCTTCCTCACACCGGTGCGCCACAGTGTAGAGCGGGATAACGAATACCGGATGAAGGAGCTTTTGACCGAGCGTTATGCAATGAATGAGGTACACAGCTATATCTGGTATGAAAGCAAGACAAATAAAGAGCTTGGTATCGTAACCGAGCCGAATGTGCGTATTATCAATTCTGTAACCGCTGAAAATGATACCATTCGTTCCACGATGATACCCAGCCTGCTTGGATTTGTTGCGAAGAATGTGGACAGTTATCCGGAGATGGGAATGTACGAAATCGGAAGAGTTGCAAGGGGCCTAAGAGAGGACGGACTCTGCGACGAGCGCAAGCGTCTTGCCTTTGTAATAGCAAGCAAGAAGCTCACGGAGAAGGAAGTATATTTCAGATGTAAGGAAATTCTGGAACAGCTGATTACGGCAATCAAGAATGTAAGCCCGAGATTTACTAAAAATGCGGAGCTGGAGAAGTACAATTATGTTCATCCGGTCAACAGTGCTGCGGTACTTCTTAAGGGAGAAGAAATCGGATATTTTTCCATTCTTAATCCGAGAGTGAAGAACAAGCTGGATAAGAAGCTGAATGTAGCCTATGCGGAGCTTGATCTGGAGAGTTTTGAGAAAGTAGCAGCTGAAGGGCTCCGCTATGCAGAGGTATCCAGGTATCCCGGAGTTGCTTTTGACTTAAGTCTTGTTGCAGATAAGGCACTTCGTTATGAGAGCATCGCAGAATATATCGGGGGGTACCAATCACCGTATTTGCAGGGCTTCCGGCTGGTGGATATTTTCGAGGATGAGAAGCTTCTCCCGGGGAAAAAGAGCGTAACGATTCGTTTTGAATTCGGCTCGATGGAAAGAACTCTCGAGGGCCAGGAGATTCAGACTATGGTAGATGAGCTGCTTGCAATTTTGAATACCAAAGGATTGGAAATAAGAAAATAATTTGAATAAAAGCGGTTGTCCCTGTATAAGCATTTTTAAGGAGACAAAATTCTCTTAAAGAACGGGAGACTAAATTCTCCTGAGGAACGGAGAATTGTAAATGCTGATACATCATCAGGGAACACAATCAGTTGAGACAATACGGTTGTTGCTTCGAAGATTCCGGACAGAGGATGCTGAAGATATGTTCCATAACTGGGCCAAGGATCCGGAGGTATGCAAGTATTTGCTATGGGGCCCCCATAAGGACGTGGAGGAATCAAGGAGAAGAATCAAACAGTGGACTCTGCAATATGAGATGGGGAGCTCCTATGTATGGGCAATTACCTTGAAGGACAGGAATGTGGCAATAGGCTCTATCAGTGTTGAGATATCCAATGCTTCCACCCGTTCCTGTGAGGTTGGATATTGCATTGCAAAAGCCTACTGGGGAAGAGGAATTATGACCGAGGCTCTCAGGGCAGTTCTCCATTATTTGTTTTACGAAGTAGGATACCAGAGAATATTTGCGAAGCATGACACGCAAAATCTCGCTTCCGGAAGAGTGATGCAGAAGGCAGGAATGCATTTTGCCGGCTATGAATATCAGGTTGGGCACAGGCGTGACGGAACCTATTATGACCTCGCCGTATATGAGAAGTATATCACGGATGAGTAAGCTGCAAAGCAGCAATAGAAGGGCGGCGGCCCCATTGAAATGCAGGATACCAGTATAGCCGGTATAGGATACCAGTGAAGCCGGTATCCTGCATTTTATAATGAATAAGATAATAACATAATTGATTTTCCGGTTAATATAAACTACAATGGAAAAAAGATGAAACAGATGTTAGTGTATGAGTGGGGATATAGATGCAAAATAGGGTATTTAGAAAACTACAGATAAAAGATTTGGATATGGTTTTACGTATGAACAATGATTTTCGGGAAAACTTTATTCACAAGGAAAATGCAATGCATTTTTTGGGGAATCCGATGAATTGGATAATAGCTTGCATCCAGAATAACCAGATTATCGGTTTTGCCTATGGATATGAGCTGAACCGTTTGGATTCTAAGGGAAATATGCTGTATATCCATGAAGTAGGGGTGCTTCCCGGATATCAGAGGCAGGGAATTGGATTACAGCTCTTATCCTGCATCAGGGATATCTGCAAATTGACCGGTATCTGCCGGTTCTATTTGATAACATATAGACACAATTATGCGGCCTGTGCCTTATATGAAAAAGCAGGCGGAATAAAATCTTATGAAGCGCAGGATGACGAGATTGTCTATTACTTTACCGATTTTTAGACAGTATGGAGGCATATGAGAATAATAGAGGCAAGCCCATATTCAGAGGATGCAGTTCAATTAATGGAAGAGTTATCAGAGAATCTGGAAGCGATCACCGGAAGCAGCGGGAGGGCTTCCTTCCAGCCGGAGGATGTAGGTGTTCCCGGAGCATTATTTGTAATAGCTTATGACGATAAGGGGAATGCAATCGGCTGCGGAGGCTATCGCCCCATGGAGGATAATACAGCCGAGGTAAAGCGGATGTATGCAAGACTGAAGCATGTCGGTGTCGGGACACAAGTACTGGAATATCTGGAAAGAAAGGCAGCAGGGTTTGGTTATGCAAGCCTTCGCCTGGAGACAAGACTCATAAACAAGGAAGCCGTTTCCTTCTATGTAAAAAGAGGCTATCACCGTATTGAGAACTATGGAAAATATATGGTTATGCCGGAAGCAGTCTGCTTTGAAAAGATAGTAGCCGCTACAGGAAAGGAGAGTAAGAATGAAGGCTGATTTGCATGTACATACCTATTTTTCATGTGATTCCAGGGAAAGGATGGAGCGCTACTGCGACAGGGCTATCCGAAAGGGGATTACCTGCCTGTGCTTCACGGAACATGTAGATTATAATCCGGAGGATGAAGGCTTTGGTTATTATGAGGCTGAGAAATATTTTGATGAGCTTGGCATGATGCAAAGCATTTATAAGGATAAGCTTACCTTGTTGAGCGGTATTGAGTTCTCAGAGCCCCATCTGTACCAGAGGGAGCTTAAGGAATTGGCACAGTATCCGTATGATTTTATTATTGGCAGTGTTCATTATGTAAATGGGGTGTTTCCTGACAGGGAGATGAGGAAGAGGTACACCCTGGAGGATTATTTTAAATTATATTGGAATGAGGTGCTTGAGGCAGTTTCCTGCGGGGGCTTTGACAGCCTGGGGCATATGGATTTTCCGAAGCGTTGTCTGGGTGAGGCTCTTTATAATAATGACATAATCGATGAAATTTTTAAAACGATGCTGCATAACAATATTGCTTTAGAGATCAATACCTCCTCCTTTCGGTATGGCTTCTCCACTACCTTGCCGGGGCCGGAGCATTTGCTTCGGTATAAGGAGCTTGGCGGTTCCTATGTCACCTTTGGCTCCGATGCTCATAGAGAGGAGTCTCTGGCGTCGAACATTCAGCTTGCCAAGGATATGATGGAGGATATTGGCCTGCAGGAAGTGATTTTTCAGAAGAGAAAGGCAATGCCGGTTGTTGCTTCGTAAATTTAAACCGGAGGATGCTTAGTATGTATATTCCTATGCAAGTGATGGGCAAACTTTAGAATATCTGGCATGGTCCGGTACAGCAGACCTGGAAGAGGCAAAAAGGGTAATTGAAGAGCAATACCGGAATATTCAAATAATTCTTACATGAATGATCAGGAGGAAAGAATATGTTAAAGGAATTCAAGAAATTTGCCTTAAAGGGCAATATGATCGACCTTGCAGTCGGTATTATCATAGGCGGAGCCTTCAGTTCGCTGGTCAGTTCACTGGTGAATGATGTGATCATGCCAGTGTTAAGTATTATAACCAGTAATATAGATTTTACAAACTGGTTTCTGGCATTGAATGGAGGACAATATGATTCGCTGGCGGAAGCGTTGGATGACAAAGCCCCCGTAATAAAATACGGTTTATTTATCTCGGGTACAATCAACTTTTTAATCATGGCCTTTGTTGTATTTCTTGTTGTAAAGTGGATTAACAAGCTGAAAAGGCCTGAGCCGGCAGCAGAGCCGACCACAAAGCAGTGCCCCTTTTGCTTTACGGATATTAATGTCAAGGCAACGAAATGTCCGAGTTGTACTGCAGATATCTCGCAGCAATAGGAGACGGGAAATGGCTTGTTAATTTATCTGGCGCTTGCTATAATGAAAGAAAAGCAGCAGATATCATATTCGTTGTATGGAGGTTAGGATGCTTCGCAGATTTTATCCGAAAAGACTGGCTCCCTCTTCTTATGACATCAATTATGAGAAGCTCTATAAAGAGGGATACCGCGGGATTTTATTTGATATAGACAATACACTGGTGGAGCATGGAGCGGATGCCACACCCAGGGCAATTGAATTATTTGCAAGACTTAAGAAAATAGGCTTTCAGACCTGTCTGATTTCCAACAACAGTGATGAACGGGTCAGCCGGTTTAATAAAAAGATCGGAACCAACTACATCTATAAAGCTAATAAACCCCTTACAAAGAGCTATATCAAGGCAACACAGCTAATGGGGACAAGCATTGGGAATACCATTTTTGTCGGAGATCAGCTTTTTACAGATGTATATGGAGCGAATCGGATCGGAATGCTGACCTATCTGGTAAAGCCCATCCATCCCAAGGAGGAAATTCAGATCGTATTGAAGCGCAAGCTGGAGCGGATTGTATTGTATTTCTACCGTCGGGACCTGGCTAAGGGCAGAATAAAGCAGGAATGAGGAGAAATATGAGCGAGGAGCAGAAGCGAAATATCATACTAATCGGTTTTATGGGCTCTGGTAAGACCAGTGTCGGAAGACAGCTCGCACAGCAATTGTCCTATCGGTTTTACGACACGGACCAGTTGCTGGAGGAGAGGGCCAAGGATACCATAAGCCATATATTCTCGGAACACGGAGAGGAATATTTCCGCGATATGGAGACAGAGCTGTTAAGGGAGCTTGCCGCCGGATTAAATGAAACTGTTCTTGCCACCGGAGGGGGACTGCCGCTTCGGGAACAGAATGCGAAGCTGCTTCAGGATATTGGCTATGTCATATTTTTAAAGGCCTCCAGAGAAACCATAGTGGAGAGATTGAAGGAAGATATAACCCGTCCTCTGTTGCAGGGCGAGGAGCTGGAACAAAGGGTGGACAGGCTGCTTAAAGGCAGATTGCCGTTTTATGAGAAAGCAGCCCATAAGATTATAACGACGGATAACAGAACAGTGGATGAAATAGCAGCCTCAGTTGCTGCAGCCTATTCAAAGGTTATATAAGCGGGCTTTTGCCCGGTGTTTAAAGTGCCTGACGGCAGGATGGAGGGAAAGGATGAAGATATTGGTGATTAACGGACCAAATCTTAATTTTCTCGGAATTCGGGAAAAAGATGTCTATGGAACTAAGGATTTTAATTATTTGTTAAAGCTTCTGGAGGAGAAGGCAAAGGAGACGAATGTTGTGATTGAAACCTTCCAAAGTAACCATGAGGGAGAGCTTATTGACCGGATACAGAAGGCATATCATGATCAGGTAGACGGTATTATTATCAATCCGGGAGCATATACCCATTACAGCTATGCGATCCGCGATGCTCTTGCTTCCATCACGGCTCCCAAGATAGAAGTACATATCTCCAATATCCATCAGCGGGAGGAATTCAGGCATGTATCGGTTACCGCTCCCGTATGCAGCGGACAGATTGCAGGGCTTGGATTGCAGGGCTATCTGCTGGCGGTGGATGCAATCATGGAGATGCTAAGGAGCTGAACCGGCGTTATGTGAATGGAAACAGGCTTACGTGCATATTCTAAGGAAACAGGAAAATCAAATAAAGCAGAATTGATTGATACAGAAAGACAGGTATGATAAGTTGGACAATTATAAGAAAATACAGAACATATTACAAAAGCTTGATTTGGATGCAATGCTGATTTCCGATGGTAAGAATATGCGCTATATCAGCGGCTTTGCCGGGGAGACAGGATATTTGTATATCTCACCTTCGAGACATGCGGTGATAACGGATTTTCGCTATACCATACAGGCAGAGCAGGAAGCAGAGAATTATGAAATTATAACGATTGGCAAGGGCGGATATGAGGAGACGCTGAATGAACTGATAAGCGCCGATGCAGTAAAGACCCTTGGCTTTGAAGCAGAGGATATGCTGTTTGCCGATTATCGGCGTTTTCAGGAAAAGCTTGCTGTAAAGGAGCTTGTGCCTGTCGGTGATGAGATTACAAGGCTTCGGCGAATTAAATCCGACAGAGAACTTGAGTTTATAAAAAAGGCTGAGGAGATAGGAGACAAGGTATTTACCGATATTCTCGGCTTTATTAAGCCTGGAATGACAGAGCTTGAGATTGCGGCACAGATCGAATTTTTGCTGAAACTAAAAGGAGCTGATGGTATCAGCTTTTCCTCCATCGTTGCCTCGGGGATAAACTCCTCCATGCCCCATGCAGTGCCCTCCCGTAAGCGGATTGAGCAGGGAGATTTTCTTACTATGGATTTTGGCTGTGTCTATGAGGGCTACTGCTCCGATATGACAAGAACAATCATTATCGGAAAGGCAAATGAAAAGCAAAGATCAATTTATAATACGGTATTGGAGGCCCAGTTGCAGGCACTGCAATTTCTAAAGGCCGGATATCAGGGGCGAGAAGTTGACAAGGTAGCCAGGGATATCATATACAAGGCCGGCTATGAGGGGTGCTTTGGGCATGGCCTTGGGCATAGTGTGGGGCTGGATATCCATGAAAACCCCAGACTGAACATGACAGATGAAAGTGTTCTTCTGGCCCACATGACTACGACGGTTGAGCCGGGTATCTATGTCAAGGGCTTTGGCGGAGTCCGTATCGAAGATCTGGTTGTTGTGACGGAAGAGGGCTGCGAGAATTTCACCCATTCGACAAAGGAATTAATTGAATTATAAAAAAAATAGTTGCAAAAAATAACAGGTTATTATAGACTAAAGAGTAGTCAATCTAAGGAGGAGTAGTAACATATGGTTTCAGCAGGCGATTTCAGGAACGGCTTGACAATCGAAATGGACAATCAGGTATATCAGATTATAGAGTTTCAGCACGTTAAACCGGGTAAGGGCGCAGCATTTGTAAGAACAAAATTAAAGAATATTAAGAACGGCGGTGTAGTTGAAAAAACCTTCCGTCCTACAGAAAAATATCCGCAGGCGCGTATCGATAGAAGTGATATGCAATATTTATATTCAGACGGTGATCTTTACCACTTTATGAACGTTGAAAACTATGAGCAGATCGCAATGACTGAAGAAGCTATCGGTGATTCTCTTAAGTTTGTGAAAGAGAATGAAATGGTTAAGATGCTTACCCATAATGGACAGGTATTCGCAATTGAGCCTCCGTTATTTGTAGAGCTTGTGATTACAGATACAGAACCCGGCTTCAAGGGTGATACAGCGCAGGGTGCTTCCAAGCCCGCAGTTGTTGAAACCGGAGCTACCGTATATGTACCGTTATTCGTTGAACAGGGCGATAAGATCAGTATTGATACCAGAACCGGCGAATATATGAAGAGAGTGTAATTGAATATTCTATTTAAAATCAGCGCAATGCATGAAAAAGCAAAATTTTCCGTGGATTGCGCTTTTTTAATTAGTAGATTTCGTAAGACAATAATAAGGGGAATAATATGCCATTGGTAAAGATTGAGATAGTAAAGGGGAAGACAAAGGAATATAAAAAGATTTTTTTACAAACTGTACATGACGCTCTTATGAATACATTGAATATTCCGGATGATGACCGGTTTCAACGTATTTACGAAATTGAAGAGGAAGATTTTGAACGCAATGCAACAAAAACAGATAAATTTTCAATTATTGAATTAACTCTTTTTCCAGGCAGGAGCAAAGAAGTAAAGAGAAATGTTATAAAAGAAATAATCCGTTTGCTGGGAGAACGGCTGAATATTTCTCCTGCGGATATATTTATTATTATCAATGAGCCAGTTCTTGATAATTGGGGGATGCGCGGGGACCAGGCAAGTGAGCTGGGGCTAAATTATAAAAAGGACTGAGCCTGGAATTGTTTATTGAATTATGAGCAGAGGAAATGATGAAAGCTGGTGAGCTTGTGATTGGAACAAGAGGGATAAATTATTATCAGAACTACACGATTCCGATTAATTATTATGAGACGATAGATAGACTGTATTCGACAAATCACAGAAGCTGCTATCGACTGGTTTTAATTGAAGAGGGGATAGGCAGCATAAGGATTAATAATAATAAAATTGCAATTTTACCATATACCTGTTTGTGTCTGAATGAGAAAGACAATGTATCTGAGGCTGATATATCAGGATTAAAAATGCAGTTATTATGCTTTCTACCTACTGCAATTAATAATAGGTTTACTCTGGATAAAATAAACAGCAATGAAGGATTATCCATATCTGATTTACAGGACAGGCAATTCATATTACCTTTTATTGTACAAAACAAGAGCTACATAAATTTGAAAGAAAATTATTCGGATACGGGTAAAAGGGTAAAGGATATTCTATTAAATCTCAAGGAACTCCTTTTCATTCAGAATGATTCATGGCCATGTCTAACCAGATCCTATCTGATTGAATTACTTTTTCTGGTTGAACGTACATTTAATTATTATAAAGAAAGAATGGAAAATGAGAGCATCAGGCCAAGATTTTCAGCAGATGATATATTACTCTATATTCATAACAACTATAGGAACAAAATAACGATTAATGACATAATGAAAAAATTTAGCACGAATAGGACAACCTTGTCAAAGGAATTTAAAAATGCTACCGGTTATTCGATAATCAGTTATATTTTAAAGACCAGAGTAGAAATCGCAGCCGGTATGCTTCGTGATACACATTTGAATGTGGCTGTAATTATGGAAAGGGTAGGCTTTCATAACATGACTCATTTTAATAAGGTGTTTCGGGAATATATGAAATGCCCGCCTGGAGAGTATAGAAAAAAGTTTGGTTCCTATTAATTGATAATTTGATAATTTTTATTTATAATATATGATTTTAACAGCACTCCTTTCTATATATGATTAAAGTACTTTAAAGGAGGTGCTCTATTGTGAAGTTAAGATTTGGACTTTCTGTCATTGTACTTGCTCTTGTTTTGTGCTGCACGTTGCAAGGGTGTAAAAATCAGAATGATGAGGAAGTGAAAACAGAAAAAGAGGCAGTAAGTAATAGTGCTGTCACAGAAATCAGTAAATCCTTATCCTGGGAGCTGGTTAAGGAAGTAGATCCTGGAGAAAAAGGCTTTCAAAGCAGGTTTACCGGTTTTTTCAATGATAGCTTTGGAATTTCGACCTATCAGTTTGGAGTCTTGCATTATACCGTTGATGGAGGAGAAACCTGGACACCCGGTACAAATAAATCGGATTGTATTGCCGGTTTGGAGATTATTGATGAAAATAATGCGTATATAGCGGCAAATTATTCAGAAGTGAGGGCCTCTGTTGATGGGGGAGCAAGTTGGGAGGAATTACCTAAGTTTGGTGATATGAAAAATGAACATTGCAGGTATCTAAGCTTTATCGACAGGAATACCGGCTGGATAGCGAACCGAAAAGAAATCGGCTATACAACGGATGGCGGACAGCTATGGAAGAGCCTGGAGGTACCGCAGAGTTTATCGGATATCAGTGCAATCTGGCTAAGCAGTAAAACAGAGGGGTATCTCCTAAGCACTGAAGGTAAACTATACCAGACCTTGGATGAGGGCATCGTATGGACGGAAAAGGACTTGGGGATAAAGGGACTGAAGCTTCTTGTTTGTCCGACTGTTGAGCTGCATGTTGATGATCCGCAAACCTTTCAGATCGTTGCCTTTCTTGAAAATGAGGAGGATAAGGGATATTATTATTTGAGCACAGTGGATGGCGGTGATTCCTGGGTGAAGAATGAACTGATTGTTGAGGGGGGACCTGGCTTTATTTACTTGAATCGTGAGGGTACTTTGTTAACCTTATCTGATGCGAAGGATAAAACCATCAAGGTATTCCAATTCATACAATAATAATAAAAGCAAGCCTCCATACCATATAATTTCCGGGAGGCGTTGCAGCTCCAGAACCGTCATTTAGCTGGAAGTAAATTTAAGTCCTAATATACCTACCAATATGAAAAGAAGAAATAAAAGTCTTGGTATGCTAAGTGATTCATGAAAAATGACAATGCCCAATAATACTGTGCCCAATGCTCCGATTCCAGTCCATACCGCATAAGCGGTACCGATTGGGAGAGCTTTGGTCGCAAGTGACAGTAAATAAAAGCTGATTATCATACCACCCAATGTAATGAAAGAGGGCAATAGCTTTGTAAAGCCTTCCGAATACTTCAGTCCGATTGCCCATATTACTTCAAAAACTCCTGCTATGATTAAATAAATCCAAGCCATATTATCCCTCCGTCAGCAAAAAAATAAGCCTGGAAGATATCGAGTTGATATCTCCCGGGCTTTTGTCCCTCCGTGACGCAGCTATAAAGCTGCGGTTTTCTCTCGGTCACAGACCAGTTAAACTGCGGAACCCTAGAAAACAATTTTTTATATAAATTGGAATACCAAAAATTATTATACAAATATTTAGCATATAAGTCAATGACTAAAAACTGTCATCACGTCAGGGGTAATGTTGACGATGATTGATATGCTGAATTAATTTAATATACAGTTGACTTTAATTGGTGATGATGTTATTTTGATATTATCACAGTTTGATAAATATCGAAATGAGGTTTCTATGGATACAAAACAGTTAGCGAGAATTCATAAGGCACTGTCCAATGAAAACCGGCTGGAAATTTTCTTAAGCATCTTGAAATATAATCAAAAGGATTTTGATGCCGGATGTGATTGCATCATGCAGAAAATTATGCAAAATCTATGTATTGGAGCACCTACCATATCCCATCATCTAAAGGAGCTAAGCGATGCAGGATTAATTACCACCAGGAAAAACGGTAAATTCTTAGTCGCAACGGTGAATGAAAAGATAATTGAGGAAATAAGCGGGGAATTTAAGCTTCGGGAATAAATCGAAAGAGGAGTTCCCGAAAAAAATACGACAATAGTTCGATAGATGTCAAAATGTAAAAGTATGTTCTGCATAGGGAGCAAGCATGACCAATATACCATAGAATCGGTTGAATATCATTATTTGGATGCTGCAAAAGTGGCATCATGGAGGTAAAGATGAAAAAGCATGCGATTATTTATTTCAGTGGAACAGGCAATAGTTATCAGGTGGCAAGAGATTTGTCAGACCGCTTAAAGGACTGTGAAGTGATCAGTATGGCGGATTACAAGGAAAGAAGCCTGACCGGCTTTGAGACGGCCGGGATTGTATTTCCCACTTATTTTTGGGGAATTCCCAATATAGTAAGGAACTTTTTGACGAAAGTACATATTGATAAGGAAACTTACGTTTACGCCATAGCCACCTGCGGAGGCACTCAGGGAGCTTCCCTGCATCAGGTGAACGACCGGCTGAAGGTGCAGGGGAAACGTCTTGGAGCAGGTTTTTTCATCATTATGCCGGAAAATTATCTTTTGATATTCAATGCTCTTTCCAAGGAAAAGCAGGAAGAGTTGTTCCAAAAGGCTCAGGATAAAATTGAAACAATTGCTGAAATTGTAAAAAGGAAGGAACAGAAGCGCTTTGAGCATAGCA
Organism: Bacillota bacterium; assembly: GCA_023407175.1. The sequence continues at coordinate 94,125 of JAEYMU010000030.1, read as the reverse complement.
AATATTTAATTGACGCCTGGCTGGGAAGAATAATTAATAAAGCAGTTGTTACAAAATATCCCGGTAAGGATAAGGCTTTACAGTGAATGACAGCTGTATAAGCTGTGGAAAATGTGCCAAAGCCTGCAGCGTGAATAATGTTGTACTTACAGAGGGCAGGCCGCAATGGCTCCATCATTGTGAATTCTGCATGGGATGTCTGCAATCATGTCCAAAGCAGGCAATCAACTGGAAGAACAAAACCCAAGGGAAAAACAGATATCTGAATCCGAATATTTTGTAGGAGATAGTAAGCCCTTACGCATACGTATAATCCTGATCAGGATATCAGTATTAGCAATTCCCGGTATACCTCGTCAATAATCCTATCCTCCAGCTTTTTATCAAGAAAATGTTCAATTGCCTGCTTTGCCTGGGCTACCAGCATCTCAAGCCCATTAACAGCCTTAATGCCAAGCTCCTCTGCCTGCAGGGTGAGCTTGGTTTTTTGCGGATTGAATATTACATCAATGACAGCTTCACACTTGGTAAAGACCGTAAGATCAATGGGAGAGGCATCCACATTGGGAAACATGCCCAGGGGCGTTGTGTTGACGATTACCTGGGCATCCGTATGCAGGGCATAGCAATCCTCATAGGTAACGGACCGGCAGGTTTCGTTCTCGTCGAAAGCTTCCTTGCCCGCACTCCTGCTTACTACCAGAAGCTCCGAAGCACCCAGATGCTTCAGTACGGCGCGGACGGTGTGTGAGGTACCTCCGTTTCCAAGTACAAGACATTTCTTACCGTTAATTTCAATATGGTTATGGGTCAGCATATATTCAAAGCCGTAGAAATCGGTATTGTATCCGATATAATGACCGGACCGGTTGACAATTGTATTAACAGCTCCAATTTCCCTGGCTAAGGGATGTAATTCATCCAGATAGGGGATTACCTCCTGCTTATAAGGAATGGTCACATTAATTGCGGTAAAATCCTTCTTTTCCATAAAGGGGACAAATTCTTCCCTGGTCAGGGGAATCAGATCATAGGTATAATCTGCAATCTTCTCATGTATGATTTTCGAATAGCTGTGTCCTAATTTTTCTCCGATTAATCCGTATCTCATTGTTACACCCTTCCGCATATCACAAGCCTGCTAGTGATATGCACTAATCAATAGTTTGAAAGGTACTTTCAAACTAATACCTCATTTTACTTATAGGTTGGCAGGGATGCCTCCATATTTATCAAATGCATTCCCATATTACAAACAGAATAATATAACCCATTGGATTTTGCAAACTATTTCTGGCGGAGTTTTGGCAGAATGTGTTTTTTTCATTCTCTTTCATTCGAGGGGAATATTTTCTTGCCAAAGGAATATATTGTTCTAACAGAGCGTGGATAAGCTCTGAGTATGGAGAGGAGGGAGCAAATGTGAAAATAAAAATCAATTTTCACACCCCTGATTTAAGAGCCGCCAAAGGCGGCGTTCGGGAGCCACTATGAATACGAAAGACGAGTTGTTAAAAATCTTTTCCATCAAGCTTAGAACGGTGTTTGGTAAGCTTGCCATAGATTTTGACAAGCTACAGGAAATCCGGCTGCGGATAAATTCACCCCTGATTATTATATACGGGAATAAAGAATCCTTTGTCACCGAGGACGCCAGATTTACGGACAATCCTTCCAAGGCGGTCCTGATTACAAAGAATGAAATCCGCGAAACAATGGAATACATAAGCAATTATTCCCTCTATGCCTTCGAGGATGAGATCAAGCAGGGCTTTATAACCATTAGCGGCGGTCACAGAATAGGGATTGCCGGTAAAATTATCATAGAGGATGACGCAATAAAGGGGATGAAGCATATTTCCTTCATCAATATCCGTCTGGCACATCAGGTGAAGGGCTGTGCGGACCAGGTGCTTCCCTGGCTGGTGGACCGGCAGGCGAGCGGTATCTGGCATACACTGATTATTTCACCGCCCAGGTGCGGAAAGACAACCCTCCTTCGGGATATCATAAGACAGCTTTCCAATGGCAGCAGATATCTTTCCGGAATGAGCATCGGAGTTGTGGATGAACGCTCCGAGATAGGAGCCTGCTATATGGGAACACCCCAGAATGAGCTGGGGATTCGAACCGACATCCTGGATTGCTGTCCTAAGGCTAAGGGAATGATGATGCTGATTCGCTCCATGTCTCCCCGCATTATCGCAGTGGACGAGATTGGCTCCAGAGAGGAGTTGGAGGCCATTGATTATGTCATTGGCTGCGGCTGTAAGCTGATTGCTACGGTGCATGGAAGCTCCATTGAAGATATTAAGAGCAAGCCGGTGCTAAGTGATCTGGTAAAGAAGAGGCTGTTTGAGCGCTTCATTATATTGAACAATACAACGGAAATCGGTCATTTGAAGGAAATCTACGATTCAGATGGGAAATGCCTGTATGATTCGGGAACATAATCCTGTTTCTTTCCCTGGAAAGGCCTGTGCCTGCAAAAGCTTTGCACATGCTTCATATGCGTAGGAATGGAGGTAAAATAATATGCTAATTATGAAAATAATCGGTTGTGTTCTGGTGATTGTTTCTTCCACCGGAATGGGCTTTTTCTTCAGTAATGAGATGAGGTGCAGAATCGAGGATTTAAAAGAGCTTCGTAAGCTGATTGGTTTACTTCGGGGGGATATCCGCTACGCCAACACACCCCTGCCGGAGGCCATTGGTGCGATTACCAGAAGACATAATGGCAACTACAGTGCTTTTTTCAAGCATGTCAGCACAAGATTACAGGAGCTTTCCGGCCATACCTTTTCAGAGGTTTGGAAGGAGGCTGTGCAAAAAAGCCTGACAGACACCTCTTTGTCGAAGAAGGACAAGTTGCATCTCATCCAATTCGGGGAGAATATGGGGTATTTGGATAAGGAAATGCAGATGAATACCATAGACCTATTTATCGCACAGACAGAGGATGAAATTAAGGAGCTCTCTAAGACAGTGAAGGAAAAGTCATACCTTTATAATACACTGGGTATTATGGCGGGAATTTTTATCATTATCATCATGATTTGATATTTTAAATCATTATGATCTGATTTTTCGCGGGCAGTAGCAAAAACCGCACATCATGCGGGGTGGAGGTAACGGATGGATGTCTATTTTATATTAAGGATTGCAGTGGTGGGTATATTGGTCTCCATATTAAATCAGATTTTAAAGCAGTCAGGCAGGGATGAGTTGGCATTTCTCACCAGCCTGGCAGGACTTGTGCTGGTGTTGTTGTGGCTGTTGCCGCATATTACTGATCTTTTTGTGACAATACAGCAATTATTTGACATTGTATAAGGAGATCGGAGGTTTCTATGATTAAAATTGCTGTAATCGGTGTTACGGTCGTGATACTGGCGATTGTATTTCGCAAGGGAAAGGAAGAATATTCCCTCTACATCAGTATTGCGGCCTGTATATTGATCATACTCTGGGGGTTTAGCAAGCTTCAGATAATTCTGGATGCTATAGAACAGCTTCAAGGGTATATAAAGATGAATAAAGCTTATGTGGGGATATTGATAAAAATAATCGGCATAACTTATGTTACTGAGATATCCTCCTCCCTTTGTAAGGATTCCGGATACCAGGCGGTCGGCGAACAGATAGAAATCGTAGGGAAGCTGACAATTCTGGCAATTAGTATGCCGATTATGCTGGCGATACTGGACACTGTCAACAGCTTTTTGCAGGCATAAAATTTCCTGTGCGATCTCTCACAAACGAGATGGACATGGGTAGGAACGGAGGAAAGAATGAGAAGCCATACAAATGGAAAACACATAATTTATATAAAATTGACCGTCCTGATATTAATCGTATTGGTTTTGTGTTTTACAAATTACAGGAAGGTACAAGCCAGTACCAATACTGATATTACACAGGAGTATGATTATTCAGAGATACAGGAGGTGATAGATGATGTTATGGGTGGGAAGACTGATTTTGATTTCAATGGATACATAGGAAAGCTGATGAGCGGAGAGGAGCCCCTCTCCCTGTCTGCAATCGGAAAACAGCTCTATACGGCAGTCAGAGAGGAAATAAAAAGCAATATGGGCACTCTTGTAAGCCTTATAACCATTGCACTGATTGCCGCACTCTTTACCAATCTGTCCATGGCCTTTAAGAATAATCAGGTATCGGAGACAGGCTATTATATTACCTATCTGCTGCTGTTCGGACTGCTTCTTAGCTCCTTCATCATGGCCTCAAGGATTGCGGCCGATACGATAAGTTCAATTCTGGATTTTATGAGGGCCCTGGTGCCAACCTACCTGATGTCGGTTGCTTTCTGTACAGGGACAACCACCTCCCTGATGTATTATGAAGCAGCGTTGGCACTGATTACTCTGGTGGATTTTATTATTGTAAGAGTTATAATTCCGATGATAAATTTCTATCTGGTTATCATGCTGGTGAACAATATGTCTAAGGAGGACACGCTGTCCAAGCTGGCAGGACTTTTTTCTACCGCAATCAGCTGGCTGTTAAAAAGCCTGCTTGCAGTTGTGATCGGCTTCAATGCAATTCAGGGGTTGATTGTTCCGGTGGCTGATCAGGTAAAGCGCTCCACACTGCTAAAGGCCTCAGAGGCAATTCCCGCCGTTGGAGATGCCCTGGGGGGAGTCACAGAGACGGTGCTTGGTGCTGGTGTTCTCTTGAAGAATTCCATCGGAGTGGCCGGGTTGATTGTAATTCTGGTAATGTGTGCTGTTCCGCTGTTAAAGCTTTTGATCATTACTATTATCTATAAAATTGGAAGCGCAGCCCTGCAGCCCATCTCCGATAAGCGGTTTATCGAGTGTATCAGCGCATCCGCCAAATCGGCATCCATGCTGCTTAATGCGGTTTTTGTCGGAGCGGTACTGTTTCTTCTGTCAATTACAATTGTCGCGGTTACGACTACTCCGAACCTGTAAGCTGGTACAAACCTTCATGGTTTATATCCAAAAGGCATGGCGCTTACCTTGCGCCGGAATGGAGATTTTTTATGGAAACAGAGATTTATAACTGGATTAAGAATATCGTCATCTACATGATTATCAATACCATCATCATGAATCTCCTGGGCAATAAAAGCTATAAAAAATATGTCAGTATTGTATCCGGTATGATCTTGGTGCTGATTGTTATCTCACCATTAGTAAAGCTGATGAAGCTGAATGATAATCTGGATTATTTTCTGCAATATAATTACTTCTCCATCGAAACCTCGGATTTTAAGAATCAGCTGGAGCAGGCCAGGGGAGAGCAGGAGGAGGCTATCTTCACAGAATATCGGCAAAAAATCAAGGAGCAGGTGAGGGACTTATTGCTGGGAAACGATATTTATCTGAAAAGTTGCAATATAACCATGGATGAGGACCCTGACAGCAGCACCTATGGACAGATCCTTGCCATGAACATAACAGCCGGAACCGATCAGACTGTGGAAGCGAGCGGAGGCAGCCTTGTCATCGACCGGATTGAGATACCGCAGATCAGTATTGATCAGGAGGAAAACCAGTCCGCAAAAACGCCCTCACCCTTAGAAATTACTATAAAAAATGAACTCTCGGACTTCTATAATATGGATAAGGGTAATATAAATATTAGTATACAGGGAGGATAGCATGGAAAAAAAGAAAATTTCCCTGAAGGAAATAGGTCTACCGAAATTAATTATGATTTTTGTTGCAGGGATTTTAATCATTTTATTATCATTTCCTGGCATTTTCAACTTTATGGCAACGGAAGATAAAACTACTCAGGACACGAATATAAAGGTACAACAAAATGATACGAATACGACAAGCTATGATACGAATACCTATATAACAGAAATGGAAAATAAGCTTGTGAGTATCTTAAAGAAAGTGTCCGGTATCGGCGACGTAGAAGTAATGATCACTTTGAAATCCTCTGAGAAACAGGTAGCATTAAAGGATACTCCTTCTACACAAGAAAGCTTAAATGAAGATGACGGGGAGGGCGGAAGCAGGACTGATACGAGTGTCACGCGGGAAGAGAGTACCGTTATGGTTACCGACGGGAGTGGGAATTCAACGCCATACATAATACAAAAAACCATGCCGGAGGTGGAGGGAGTTGTAGTAATTGCCGAAGGCGGTGACGATGTCAATGTAATATTTGATATCATGGAAGCAGCAGAAGTTTTATTTGATGTACCTGCCAATAAAGTAAAAGTAATGAAGATGGATCATGGAACTAATTAATCAGGAGGTTTAAAATGAAAAATATATTTAAGAAAAATAGTATTATTATCACTGCGTTAGCAATCATGATTGTAATAGCAGGATATTTAAGCTTTACAAACAGGGATGCATCGGATGCCATTGCTACCTCTGGGACAGATGTTACCAACGAAGATACACAGGGAGAAGGGTATGATGTGGTAACCGATACCACCGGGACGGATACCGATACTACAGATGATAACACGACCACTGATACGGATATAACAGATACCGACACGACGGATACCGATACCACCGACACCGATACGACGGATGATCAGGCAGCGGAGTCGGACGCTGATGAGCTGGGCAGCAATGACATCTCCGACGATGATGCTCTTGCCAATGCCCAGGATGTTGCCGATAACGGCGAACTGAATCTGGAAGAGGGAACTCCCGGTGATGCAGTTCTGGCAAGCGCAACCGTTGACGCAGGCTATTTCGTATCCAAGAAGCTGGAGAGAGAGCAGACCAGAGCTAAGAATAAGGATACTCTGATGGAGATCATAGGAAGCACCAATGTAACTCAGGAGGAAAAGCAGGATGCACTGGATGCAATGATCGAGTTAACGAACATTACTGAAAGAGAAAGCGCAGCCGAGATGCTTCTGGAAGCCAAGGGCTTTGACGGTGCAATTGTATTCATCGTAGATGATAAGGTGGATGTTGTTGTCAATGCGGTGAGTTTGTCAGACCAGCAGCTTGCAATTATTGAAGATGTAGTGAAGAATGAGACGGATATCCCGGTGGCGAATATCGAGATTATCCCGACCGTTGTCTCCGAATAACCGAAATGGTTTTAATTTTATCAAAATATTTAGTAATCCGAAGGGTACCGTAAAATATGCCAGTATCATATTTACGGGACCCTTTCTTTATGGATTGGGAGGATATATTCTATTTCATAGAAAGCAATGCAGAATATAATCGGATGGAATTGGTAATTCTTATTACCATATAATTAGCATTTTTTAAAATCTAATTGATATGTTGTATAAATATGTTATAATACAATAAGTGAATCAACACCGGATAACAATAGGAACTTAGGAGGTAACGCCATGAATAAGGGACCGGAAGTAAGGAATACGTATAAAATACATGAAAACGGTAAGGTTGGGGAAGTGCAGATTGCTGATGAAGTCGTAGCATCCATCGCAGGACTTGCTGCAACGGAAGTGAAGGGTGTATCTGCTACCTCCGGTAATGTAACGAATGAGATTGCCGGTAAGCTTGGGAAGAAAAATCTATCCAAGGGAGTTAAGGTTCTTGTAAGTCCGGAGGCAGTGTCAGTCGACATGGCATTAACCTTAGATTATGGATATGGCATACCGGAGACAGCAAAATTAGTTCAGGAAAAGGTGAAATTGGCCATCGAGAATATGACCGGTTTACAGGTAAAAGAAGTTAACATCAGAATAGCAGGTGTAAACATTGTAAAACAGTAAGATGTTTCCTGGGGTTGTTGCAAAATGACTTTTACAACTTTTGAGGAAGTATTATACTTGCCTTTTAAGATCGGGTAAGGATAACACTTCCTAAAATTTTGATGATTTTATTTTGCAGCAACCCTATTGAATATATAGGAGGAGCCACACAGTGACAAGAAGAGAGATAAGAGAGCATGTATTTCTTATGCTGTTTCGTAAGGATTTTCATGAGGCAGGTGAATTGGAGGAGCAGATGGAGCTTTATATGGCCGCTCTGGAAAAGCCTTCCCTGGAGGAGTATGCCTATCTGACCGCACGCTATCACAGCGTCATGGAGCATATGGAGGAGATAGACCAGGTCCTTTCCCAGGCAGCAAGTGGCTGGAAGCTAAATCGTATGGGTAAAGTGGATCTGACAATCCTTCGCCTGGCGGTTTTTGAGATGCGTTTTGATGATGAGATTCCGGTCAAGGTGGCGATCAATGAAGCAGTCGAGATGGCAAAAATCTTCGGTGGAGATGAATCCCCCGGCTTTATTAATGGAGTACTTGCAAAGCTGGCGTAATGGTTTTATTCCTGATGTTTTATGCCGCCGATGGCGGCAGAATGAGAGAAAATATGGGACAGGCTTATTCAGTTACGGAAATCAATCAGTATATTAAGAATATGTTTATCAGGGACGGGATTTTAAACCGGGTCTATATCAAGGGTGAGGTCTCCAACTGCAAATATCATACCTCTGGGCACATCTACTTTACACTAAAGGATACCCAGGGGCAATTGGCATGTGTTATGTTTGCCGGACAGCGAAGGGGACTGACCTTTCGTCTGGAGGAGGGACAAAGCGTTATTGCCCTGGGAAGCATCAATGTATATGAACGGGACGGGAAATACCAGCTCTATGCCAGTGAAATCGTATTGGACGGACAGGGAATTCTGTATGAGAAATTCGAGCGGCTGAAAAAAAGTCTGGAGGCCGAGGGCTTATTTGACAAAGCGCATAAAAAGCCGATTCCGGCCTATCCGAAGAAGGTTGGCATTGTTACAGCCTCCACCGGAGCCGCTATTCAGGATATCGTGAATATATCGGGAAGAAGAAACCCCTATGTCCAGTTGATTTTGTATCCGGCCCAGGTACAGGGCACCGGAGCTGCACAAAGCGTGGTAAGAGGGATCAAGGTTCTTGACCGCATGGGTGTGGACACTATCATAGTCGGCAGAGGCGGCGGTTCCATTGAGGATTTGTGGGCCTTTAACGAGGAACTTGTGGCCAGGGCGATTTATGACTGCGGGACCCCGATTATTTCGGCGGTCGGACATGAAACCGACATTACCATTGCAGATTTTGTTGCAGATCTTCGTGCACCGACCCCGTCGGCAGCAGCGGAATTAGCGGTTAATGACTATATGGCCTTCCGAAGCACACTTCGGGATTATAGGCATAAGCTGGATCGGGAGATACAGCAGAGGCTTAAGCAATATACAAGCAGAATCAATGAGTATAAGCTGAAACTGTTATATGCCAGTCCGGCCTTTCAGATCAGGCAAAAGCGCCAGTTCCTTGCAGATATGGAGCAAAGGCTTCTGCTTCGGATGAATTATCAGCTGAAGGAGAAAAGACACCAGTTGGAGCTGCTCATTGCAAAGCTGGAGGGACTCTCGCCCCTGTCCAAGCTAAGTAAGGGTTATGCGCTGATTACCGGGGAGGACAACATACCGGTGCAATCCATACATAAGGTCTCAAAGAATGAGCTTTTAACAATTTCCCTGTTAGATGGGGATATTAAAGCTAGAACAGAGGAGCTTTTGGAGAAAAAACGAAACTGAAACAAAGAAAACAGGAGAATTCAAAATGGCGGATAAAGAAATAAAGCTGGAGGAAGCATTTGAAAAGTTAAACCAAATCGTTGCTTCACTTGAGAAGCCTGATATAAGTCTTGAGGATTCCTTCGGGTTATACCAGGAAGGCATGAAGCTTCTGAAAACCTGCAATGACTCCATTGACAAGGTGGAGAAGCAGTTGATCATCTTAAGTGAGAATGGTGATGCGAATGAACTTTAATCAGGAATTGCAGAATAAGGTAAACGAGATAGAAGGTATTTTAAAGAAATATATCCCCAAGGAAGAGGGCAGCCAAAGGACAATCATGGAGGCTATGAACTATAGCCTGATGGCCGGAGGCAAACGCTTAAGGCCGCTGCTTATGGCGGAAACCTACCGGTTGTTCGGAGGGCAGGAGCTCAAGGTACTGGAGCCTTTTTTGGCAGCGATGGAAATGATTCATACCTATTCCCTGGTTCATGATGATCTGCCGGCGATGGACAATGACGAGTATCGCCGGGGCAGGAAGACGACCCATGTGGTATATGGGGAAGCGATGGGAATTCTGGCAGGGGACGGTCTGCTCAACTATGCATTTGAGACAGCGATGAAAGCCTTTGACTATGCGGCGTTTTTACCAGACACCGAGCCTATAGTTTCCTATCAAAGAATTGCGCGCTCCCTGCAGGTGCTTGCCGGCAAGGCCGGAATATATGGAATGATCGGCGGACAGGTAATTGATATGGAGGATTGCGGCAAAGCCGGAGAACTGGAGCGCCTTAATCTCATGTATCAGTTGAAGACAGGGGCTTTAATCGAGGCTTCCATGATGATTGGAGCTATACTTGCAGGAGCAAAGCCGGAAGAGGTTGATAAGGTGGAACAGATTGCCGGAGCAGTCGGTCTGGCCTTCCAGATTAAGGATGATATTCTGGATGTTACAAGCACACAGGAGGTTCTTGGCAAGCCAATCCACAGTGATGAGAAAAATGATAAAACTACGTATGTGGCACTGTTGGGACTTGCGAAAGCAAATGAAGAAGTGGCCCGTATATCCAGTCAGGCCACGGATATCTACAAAACTCTGTCTTACCGTAATGATTTTCTGGAAGAGTTGATCACCATGCTGGTTGGCAGGGAAAAATAGAAGCGAGGTGTAATGATTGTCTAAGCTATTGGACAGCATTAATAATGCGAATGATATCAAAAAAATAAAGGAACAGGATTATGAAAGGCTGGCGGAGGAAATCCGGGGCTTTTTAATAGACAATGTGAGTAAAACCGGTGGACATCTTGCTTCAAATCTTGGTGTGGTAGAGCTAACCATGGCACTTCACCTGTTTCTTGGCTTTCCGGGGGATAAGCTTGTCTGGGATGTTGGGCATCAGGCATACACCCATAAGCTTCTGACCGGAAGAAGGGATTTGTTCACAACCCTGAGGCAGATGGATGGGTTAAGCGGCTTTCCCAGAAGGGAAGAAAGCAGCTGTGATCCCTTTGATACCGGGCACAGCTCGACAGCCATATCGGCTGCTCTGGGACTGGTGAAGGCGAGAGATTTGAGCGGGGAAAACAACCGGGTAGTGGCAGTACTTGGTGATGGGGCTCTCACCGGCGGTATGGCCTTTGAGGCGATCAATAATGCCGGGAGACTGAAATCCAATATGATTATCGTATTAAATGATAATAATATGTCCATCTCCGAGAATGTGGGGGGATTGGCTAATTATCTCGGCAAGCTGCGTACCAATTCCAAATATACCGGCTTTAAGGAGAACATGGAGAATACCTTGAACCAGATGCCAGGCATTGGCAAGGCTCTGGTAGGAAAGCTTAAGCGTTCCAAGGACGCCATCAAATATTTCATGCTGCCCAGCATGTTTTTTGAAGACATGGGGTTAACCTATATCGGACCGATCGACGGTCATGACATAGACCAGATGCTGGAAGCCTTTGAAGCCGCCAGCAGAGCAAAGAAGGCAGTTGTAGTCCATGTTATTACAAGAAAGGGCAAGGGGTATCAGCCTGCCGAAAAATATCCAAGCCGTTATCATGGGGTTGATCCCTTTGATGTGGCCAGCGGACGGCCCATACTTGCAGATAAAACCTTATCCTATACGAAGATATTTTCCGATGCCATGGTTCGGATGGCACTTACGGATAATAAAATAGTGGCAATCACGGCAGCCATGCCGAATGGAACTGGTCTATCGAGCTTTAAAAAGCAATTTCCCGACCGTTTTTTTGATGTCGGGATTGCGGAAGAGCATGCGGTAACCTTTGCGGCAGGCTTGGCTATGGGCGGATATAAGCCTGTGGTAGCGATCTACTCCACCTTTTTGCAAAGGGCATATGACCAGATACTTCATGATGTCTGTATCAATAAGCTTCCGGTGGTGTTTGCCATCGACCGTGCCGGAATTTCGGGCAGGGACGGAAAAACCCACCAGGGTACCTTTGACCTGTCTTTCCTGACCCATATCCCGAATCTGACAGTAATGGCCCCCAAGAACAGTCTTGAGCTGGAGGAGATGCTATCCTTTGCCTTGGCATATCCCGGTCCTGTTGCCATCCGTTATCCGAAGGGAGAGGCGTATCTGGGACTAAGTGACCATAAGGCGGCACTCGAACCTGGCAGAGCAGAGCTTCTTAAGGAGGGTACGGACATTGCCATATTTGCCGTTGGCAGTATGGTTCGGACCGGGCAGGAGGTTGTAGAGGCCCTGGAACAGGAAGGACGTAAGGTGTCCTTTGTTAATGTGCGCTTCCTCTCACCGATTGACAAGGAAATTCTGGAGCAGTTATCCGCAAAGCACAAACTATTTGTAACCCTGGAGGAGAATGTGAAGGACGGCGGTTACGGACAGAAGGTTGCGGATTATCTTCTGGAAACCAAGAAGCAGCAAATCAGACTTTTAAATATCGCTCTTCCCGTTGAATTTATCGAGCAGGGCGGAGTAGCGGAGCTGCAAAAGAAATTCGGACTGGATGCGCAGAGTATTTTGAATCGGATCAAGGCCGAGCTGTGATGATATATGGAACATTGAATTACGGAGGTTGATGTCGGGTTGAAGGAACGCTTGGATGTATTACTTGTAAATCGAAATCTTGCAGAGTCAAGGGAGAAGGCTAAGGCTATCATCATGTCTGGCAATGTGTTTGTGGATGGCCAGCGTGAGGATAAGGCGGGAAGTACCTTTCCTGAGAATGCTTCCATCGAGGTGAAGGAGAATCCGCTTAAGTATGTAAGTCGGGGAGGCTTGAAGCTGGAGAAGGCGATCGCACAGTATGGAATTGCTCTGGAGGGTAAGATTTGCATGGACGTGGGTTCCTCTACCGGAGGTTTTACCGACTGCATGCTGCAAAATGGTGCCGTTAAGGTCTACTCAGTGGACGTCGGAACGAATCAGCTGGCCTGGAAGCTTCGCCAGGATGAACGGGTGATTAGTATGGAGAAGACCAATATCCGGTATCTGACTCCGGAACAGCTGGAGGACCGGATTGCCTTTGCATCCATCGATGTTTCCTTTATCTCATTAACCAAGGTCCTTCTTCCGGTCCGGGAACTGCTGAAAGAGGAGGGGGAAGTCGTATGTCTGATTAAACCCCAGTTTGAGGCAGGAAGGGAAAAGGTTGGCAAGAAGGGTGTTGTAAGGGATAAGAAGGTGCATGAGGAGGTCCTCGTCCTCGTCTGCGGCTTTGCGTCGTCTGCGGGCTTTGACTGCCTGGATTTAAACTTTTCTCCGATCAAAGGGCCGGAGGGCAACATTGAATATTTATTATATCTGCGAAAGAACATATATGATACACAGCTGCGGGAATATCCTGCCGGAGAAATAATTGGGTCTTCCGCTATAATGAAGGTAGTGGAGGATGCCCATGGTAATCTTGATTAGGAATTTACCTGACAGCGTATAATTATTCCTCTGGGTGTGAAAATATACTTATGACGATTTAAGATGGCTTGAAATTAATGGAATTGTATGATAGACTCTTTGTATACTTATTAACAAAGTCACTCAGGGAGAACAGCAATTGAATGAACCGGTTTCTCATAATTACAAATAAAGAAAAAGATATAGATTTACAGGTTACAAAAAGAATTGCAGCCTATATTGAAAAGGCAGGAAAGAAGGCCGCGCTGTCAAGTGTCTCCACAGAAGAGTGCGGGATAGACATGCCGGAGAATATTGATTGTGCCATTGTACTGGGCGGTGACGGAACTATCATAAAAGCGGCAAATGATTTGATGGCTGAGGAAATTCCCATCCTTGGCGTAAATCTGGGAACCCTGGGATTCCTGGCAGAGATTGAGAAGCAGCATGTTGAGCTGGCACTTGAAAGGCTGTTCCGGGATGACTACAAAATTGAAAGCAGGCTGATGCTTGAGGGAAGTCCCATTTACAATCCGGCAAATCAGGGAGCCTGCGACAGCAGCCCGGGATATGCCCTGAATGATATTGTAATTACAAGGAAGGGTTTTTCCAGAATTATTAGTCTCGGTATTTATGTAAACGATGAGCTGGTGGATAATTTTCTTGGCGACGGGGTTATCATATCAACTCCGACGGGCTCGACGGCTTATAACCTTTCTGCGGGGGGACCGATTATTATACCAAAGGCAAATGTTATGGTGATCACTCCAATTTGTCCCCACTCCTTAAGTCCCAGAAGTGTTGTGGTATCGGCGGACGACGCCATCAAGGTGATTGTGGGCAAGAGTAAGAAAACTCAGGAGGCCGAGGCGATTGCCACCCTTGACGGTAATAAGGTGATTGAATTAGGAACGGATGATGCCATCTTAATCAGGAAGGCTTATTATGATACGAAGCTAATAAAGCTGAACCGTAACGGCATTTACGACATTTTGCGGTCGAAGCTAGGTAAGAACGGAGAATAGGATTATAGGAAATAGTCTATAGAATACAGGCGGATTATAGATTCACTTTCAATATTTCAGTTGCCTGACGGCACCACGGGGGTTAAGATGAAGATCAGCAGACAAAGTAAAATAATCGAGCTCATTAGTAAATATGACATTGAGACACAGGAAGAATTAGCGGACAGATTGATGAAGGACGGCTATAATGTAACACAGGCTACGGTATCACGGGACATCAGGGAATTGAAGCTTACGAAGGTTGCACTGGATGGAGGCAGACAGAAGTATATTGTACTTCAAAAAACAGAAACCGGCCTTAGTGAGAAGTATACCCGTGTGTTAAAGGATGCCTTCGTTTCCATGGATATGGCACAAAATATTCTGGTGGTAAAGACAGTTCCGGGAATGGCTATGGCGGTGGCGGCAGCTTTGGATGCCCTTCAGATCAGCAGCATTGTCGGCTGTATCGCCGGGGATGATACCATTATGTGTGCGATTCGTACTGCGGAAGAGACGGTTGCGGTGATGGAAAAGTTAAGCAAGCTGATCAATGCAGAGTAGTGTAAATAATGTCTCGCATAAACCGGCGAGCCATATGAAAGGCATAATTCACACGGATAATTAACACTTGCCGAACAGATAAAACGATGATAGAATAATGAAGGTTATTCGTAGCAAAGGGAGAAGAGGTGTTCTTAAGATACCTTTGGCTATAGGCACATAGAGTTATAAAATCAGTAAGGAGAATTCATATGTCAGGACATTCAAAATTCGCGAACATAAAGCATAAAAAAGAAAGAAACGACGCAGTTAAGGGTAAGATATTTACAAAGCTGGGCCGTGAAATAGCAGTTGCAGTAAAAGAGGGCGGAGCTGACCCGAACTCAAACGGCCGTCTTAAGGATATTGTAGCGAAAGCAAAGGCAAACAATATGCCCAATGATACTATAGACAGGAGCATTAAGAAGGCTGCCGGAGATGCTAATGCTGTGAATTATGAGGTAGTAACCTATGAAGGCTATGGACCGAATGGAACGGCAATTATTGTGGAGGCTCTTACCGATAATAAGAATAGAACGGCTGCCAATGTCCGCAACGCATTTACCAAGGGCAACGGCAATGTAGGCTCCCAGGGCTGTGTATCCTTTATGTTCGATAGAAAAGGCCAGATCATCATTGACAAGGAAGAATGCGATATGAAGGCAGATGACTTAATGATGGTGGTGCTGGATGCGGGAGCAGAGGACTTCTCTGAGGAGGAAGACAGCTTTGAGATATTAACCAGCCCGGAGGATTTCAGCATGGTCAGAGAGCAGTTAGAGCAGGCTAAAATTCCGATGGCACAGGCCGAAATAGCAATGCTTCCCCAGACCTGGGTGGAGCTCTCGGATGAAAACGATGTAAAATATATGAACCGTATCCTTGACCTGCTCGATGAGGACGACGATGTGCAAGAGGTTTGGCACAATTGGGATGAGTAAGGAAAAGACTATAAATAGATACACAAATCCCACTGTCTATCATAGCTGAACTATGGTAGATGGAGGGATTTTTTATATTATCCCCTTTCACGATTAAAATCTCTACGGACAAAATTTTAAGATATCTACTGAGAAATGGAGGAATTTATGAATATAAATACTGTAAAACAGAATAATATTGAAATTGCTGTTATAAGCAGCAGTGAGATACTGATTAATGATGTTCAGTCGGCATTGGATTTTCTGGCGACAGTACATTATGAGACTGGCTGTGATCGTATGGTTTTAAATAAATCTGCAATATGTGAGGACTTTTTTCACTTAAGTACAAAACTTGCAGGAGAAATATTACAAAAGTTTATTAATTATCAGGTGAAAATAGCCATTGTGGGAGATTTTTCTGTATATTCAAGTAAGAGCCTGAAAGACTTTATCTATGAGAGTAATAATGGGAGAGATATATTTTTCCTGCCAGATGAAAAGAAGGCGATTGAAAAACTTAGTTTAGTATGATGCTCCAAAGCGGTTCCAGGCTGTAGTAATTATAAATACTTGCTTGCCTCTTTTATGCTCAATGAGGATAGAACATGTTGATAGCATGTTAAAAAACCACGAACCCACTCAGGATTGACCTTACTATAATCCCGCAGGCTCCAGCCAATAGCCTTGTTGATGAAAAATTCATTGGTTCCGAGATTATTACAAATGATTTCTTCTAAAAGAGCGGTATCCGTGAGTTCTTTGTATTTCTGTTGGAAATCTATTGATGCACGACGAAGCCAGATATGATCGGACTTTGACCATTGCCTCATTTTATCCTTTAGATGGGGATACTTTAAAACGATAGCGCCTGCGACAGAATCCAAACTATCCACTGTTTCCCACCAGGATTTCTCGGTAATTAGCTCTTGAATTTTATTGATATCCGTATCTAAAAGCTGCTTTTCATGCAGCAAGATATATTCCACTGCTATGTACTGCGCTTCACGGTATGGTTTTCCCCAACACAAGCGTACAAATTCCCAATCAATTTCAAGCTTTCGGCTTTCTTGAAGATATGGTTTGATGAGTTGCTTTAAGGTCGGTTTGGGCACACCTAGAAACGGAAAGCGGTATTGCATATATGCTGACATTTTTGCACCCTGTTCATTATCCTGCATTTTTTCCAGCTGTTCAAAGATACCTTGATACCACAAAACTAACACCACACCTTCTATATGTATTATATAATCAGCAATTTTATATTTATTTATAATAATACCACAAATTGCAGAGCGTTTTCATTAGATTATTTTCTATGGACTCTTAGCTGATGTATTAAGCTTCCTTTTTTATTATTTTATAATTCGAAACAAACTGTCAAGTATAATCGATAATTCTTTTTGCTCATTATGATTCAAGGAATTTATTCTGTTAATTAGAATAGACAAAGTAGTGCTATTTTCATCCCTGGGTATCTGAAAATCACTGAAAAGCTCAACAAAGGAAATATCAAGAGCAGTTACTAGCTTGCCCAGTATATCCAGTGTAGGGCTTCTATCTCCTCTTTCAACATGCCCTAAATGTGTTGTACTGATATTTGCCTTAAAAGCCAATTCTTCTATGCTAAAACCCTTTTCATGTCTTATAAATCGGATTCTATCTCCAGCAACTTTTGATAATTCGCTCATTTCAAGACAGCACCTTTCTATTCATCCTTACAATATCGATTATTTCTTTTATCAACAAGGGTATATTAGCCCCTATTATCGAAAGGGTATGCTGCAAGGGATTAAGCCCTGGAAAGATGATATCTTTCTGGCAGCCCTTGCAGCATACTCTTATTTTTTACTGCAGCGGATGAATCAGATCCGGAATTAATTCCTGCATCTGGGTAACTGCAGGCTCAACATCCTCGAATTTGCCGCAGGCATCGACTCCGTTGGAGGTCCATGCCATAACACCCTTCCAACCGTTGTTATATGCACTTTCATATCGATCGGTGATGGTACGGCCGGACTCATCAAGGGAGGCTGTTTCACCGATCAGAGCCGGTTTTGTGCCGTCCAGTCCGAACGAGTCAGGCGAGGTGTCAAAAGGAAAACCAAACCATTGCTTTTGCCAGTAGTAATAATGGGTTGAGTAGAAATCAACATAGGAGTACTTGTCTCCGGTCAGGCTTTGCAGGTATTCATCGGAAACCATATTGCCTTCGTATTTGTCGGAATTGTATTTGATGATACCCAGACCGACAGTAACAAGTACATCCGAATTCTTATGTATGCCTGCGGTAGCCCGTGCGAAGTAGTTTGATATATCTGACCAGTCAATCTGACCGCATTCCTTATTCTCATAGATCCAGTCGGGTTCATTCACCAGATCAACACTCCAGAGATAGTCACAGCTGTCATATCTTTGAACAAAGGGGATTACATAGCCTTCTACAAAGCTGTCAATGTTGTTGCTGGAGGTAATCATGGCACGCCAGTTCTGATAATCAGAGTTACTATCCTTAAAATGATCGAAGGAGAGTAGAGTAGCCATGATATAGATATGGTGCTTTTTTGCAATCGAGAACAAGGTATCAAGATCCTTCCAATGCTTGGCTGTAACCTCCTTGAAGCTGCCGTCGGAATTCAGGAGTACACCGACCATGCCATTGCAGTTGATCCATATACGTGAAGCGTTGACACCGGCTGCCTCCAGCTTGGCAAAGTGATCCTCCCAGAATAACTGGTTGAAGTACATGCTTCCAAAGTCATTCCATTTGTCCCAGGGCGTATTTACGCCGTTAATCCAAAGCTCCTTCCCATCCACCAGAAAAGAGGTACCATCCACTGTTACCCTGGCGGTTCCGTCCGTCTCATAATCAGAGGTGCTCTTACCGATGGTCGAAGACTCCGGCTTCGGAGTGGCAGAGGTAGTGTCTGATACGGCAGCCGTGGGTTCTGCCGTGATGACAGGAGCTGAAGTAGGGGTTGAAGCGGGGCCGCTCTCTGTTTTGCCGCAAGCAGCCATGCTGGATAGAACCAGCAGAAGCATCAGCGCAAGAGCAGTTTTTCTCATTCGAATTAAATTCATTATAATACCTCCATTTAATAAAACAAATCATTTAAAGTGTATTACGAAATCAAGACTTATTCAATAAAAATATCTCGGAAGCTATAGCAATCGGTATTTGATATACCTTTATACATTTTTTGCAATAATAACCGTTCCATGTTATTATTAATAGCAATAAGAGTGCAATCCGCAACTTCTATCAAGTACAGTCTGCCGGCTTATGATAGAATTAACACACAAGGAGTGAAGGATTTTGTCTGTAAAAACAATTGAAACTATGATTAACTGGGTGGAAATGAACCTTAAGAATGAACCGACGCTTGAGAAAATGTCTGATTATGTGGGATACTCCTCTTTCTATTGTTCTGCGAAATTTCATGAGGCTGTGGGAATATCCTTCAAGGAATATGTGATAAGGCGCAAGCTGACCATGGCGGCTGTCGATCTGCGGGAAACAAGCCTTCGGGTTATTGATATTGCCATGAAATACGGATTTTCCTCCAATGAAGCATTTTCCAGAGCGTTCTATAAAAAATTTGGATATTCGCCCAGCCGGTTTCGCAAGGTACGTCCGCAGTTTTTGATGTATGAAAAATCTGTAGTTAATGCTCCTTACTAAATTCTTGGAGACGGTAATGAGAAAAGAACAGGGAAGAAATGATTTATGCTGGTGCAAAAGCGGGAAGAAATATAAAGCCTGTCATTATGCTTTTGATGAAAAAATTAAGGAATACAAAAGTAAGGGCTGCATTGTTCCAAGCCACAGGCTTATAAAGTCAGTCGCTCAAATTGAAGGTATTCGGGAAAGCGGCAAGGTTAACATAGCCATTCTGGATGATATCTCCCGACGCATACAGGTTGGCATGAGCACGGGTGAGATAGACAGAATGGTCTGCGAAAAGACAAAGGAACTGGGAGGCATCCCGGCAACTCTGGGCTATGAAGGATTTCCCAAAAGTGTATGTACCTCAATCAATCAGGAGGTATGCCATGGGATACCCTCGGATAAAGTAGTTCTACAGGATGGTGATATTATTAATATTGATGTCACAACAATAGTGAACGGATATTATTCAGATTCCTCGAGAATGGTTTGTCTTGGGCATGTAAGCGAGGAGAGAAGGAGATTAGTTGACACAACAAGAGAAGCGGTTGAGATAGGTCTGGGTCAGGCGAAAGCATGGGGCTTTCTGGGTGATATCGGCCAGGCAATTAATGATTTCGCTAGTTCCAGGGGCTACTGCGTAGTCAGAGAGATTGGAGGACATGGGGTAGGGCTGGAATTCCATGAGGAGCCCTTCGTCAGCTATGTGTCAAGTAAGGGAACAGGAATGCTGATGGCTCCCGGCATGATCTTTACCATAGAGCCGATGATAAACATGGGTCTGGCGGATGTTGTGATAAACCGGAAGAACGGCTGGACCATAAGCACAAGGGACGGAAGGGATTCTGCGCAGTGGGAAGTGACAGTTTTGATTACGGATCATGGTTATGAAATATTGGCTTATTAACGGATAATATTTTTCATTGATTTCTTATCATAAGAATCATAAAAAACGGCACAATATAATACTGTGCTGTTTTTTTTATGGAAAAACAGCCAAACTATATGAAAAGGATTGCAATTAAACTTAATAAATTACAACAAGGAGGAGTTTAAATTGCGGATCATATTGGATATCGGTCGTTTTATTATAAATATGCCGGTCGGGCTGAAGGTTTTATTAAGTGTCATCATCCTGATTTGGTGCACAATATTGTTTCTGTATTATCGCTTCAGCCATTTTCGTAAGAAGGTCTATTTTAATATTAATACAGTAGAGAAGCTGGGGACACTGGGCGTAAAGGACTGGGAGCAGCAGATGCGGGAGCTGGCGGCCAGCCATAGGCAGATTAAGTTGATGAAATACAATTTTGTGCTGGATGATTATAATCAGATTGCCTATAAGAAGCTGAACCGTATCAGGGCAAATATATCGGCGATTTCCTCCGACATAATTACCCTGATACCGGCAGCCAGGTGGCTTTTTGATAATTTTCAGATGATGTACCGGGAGATTAAGAAGGTAAGAACCTCGGGTACCAGCTATGAGGTTCTTCCTATATTAAAGACAAGGGAATACCGGGGATATCCCAGAGTCTATATATTAGCCAAGAAAATGGTATCCATGTCCGGCGGACATCTGGACGAAGAGAGTATCACTGTCATGCTGAAGGCATATCAGGAAACGGTACCGCTGACAGATAAGGAGCTATGGGTGCTTCCCGAAATGCTGGGCTTTTGTTTACTGGAGAGTATTATTGAGGTGGCGGAAAGCATTCTTCATATTATCCACTTAAAGTCCAAGGCGGATCAGTTTGTAAGAGAGCATCTTTCAGGAAAGAATGGGGCGGACATCTCAGCACTTTTCAGGGACCCGGAGCCGGATTGCAGGCGTAATTATTCCTTCCACTCCCATGTGATTTATCTTCTTAAGAATATGTCCATGGATGACAATGCCATACAAAAGTATCTGGAATACCATTTTAAATCAAGCAGTATACGCTTAAAGCCCTCTAATGTCTATTCGGAGGAAGGCAAGATAGAGACCTTTCTGGAAACAAAAATCCGGGCACTTATTATCAGCCTTCGGGAAATGAATGAAATGGATGTGGAGAGATTCTACGAGGAGTTCTCCTGCCTGGAGCAGATATTATCCGGAGACCCGGAAGGTATTTATCCAAGGATGGATGCTGAAAGCAAGGGCATGTACCGGGAGGTAATTGTCAAGCTTGCCCTGGATTTTAAGCTGAATGAGCAAAGAATCGCCAAGGACTGTCTTGAGCTTGCACAGGCAGGGAGAGAGGACTTGTACTGTTCCCATCATGTGGGGACTTATTTACTGGGGAAGGGTTATCCCGTTCTCCTTGCAAAGGTTCTGCGAAAGCCCAGACTGGCAAAGCGGAAATGGAGAATTAACGGAAAGGGCCTGGGGTATTTCCTTACCTTCTTTCTTCTTCTGTTCGCCCTGTGTTTGCTCCTTGAATTTATTGATGAGAGAGTAGGAGGACTTCGGGACAGCCTGCCGGAAATCCTCATCTTGTTTTCCGCCTTCCCCTTACTTGTAGGGATTGTATTGGAGCTGACGAATTTTATCTTTACCAGAAACATTCAGGTTAAGAAGATACCTTCCCTGGATTACCTAAGGGAAATTCCTGATTCCGCAAGAACCTACGTGGTTATGCCGGTCATTGTGGCCTCGAAGGAACAGGGACTGGACTATTTTGAACGGCTGCAAAAGCATTATCTTGCCAACCGGCAATCCAATTTGTATTTTGCCCTGCTGATGGATTTTAAGGATTCACCCGAGCAGTTTTCTCCGGAGGATGAGGACATAGAAAATGCAATGATCAGCCGTATGAAGGAGCTGAATGAATTATATCCTTCCGAGCATCAGCGCTTTTCCTTATTCATCAGATACCGGAAGTGGAATAAGGCAGAGAACTGCTATATGTGCTGGGAACGAAAGAGGGGAAAGCTGGAGGAATTTAATTACCTGCTGAATGGGGCGGGACAGGAGGTCACGACCTTTTCAAGGCTGCTGTGCGATATGGAGCTGCTAGGGACCTTTCGCTATGTGATCACGCTGGATGCTGACACAAATCTCATACGGGATAATGCGGCAAAGCTGGTGGGACTCATCGACCATCCGATGAACCGGCCTTTGATCGATCTTAAGACGAAAACTGTAACAGAGGGCTATGTCATTATTCAGCCCTCTGTCAGAAATCATATCGTTGATAAGAAGGGAAGCCGTTTTACAGAGGTTTTCGGAGGGCAGTCGGGGCTTGCTCATTATTCGGCGGTGGTATCCGACATTTATCAGGATATCTTCGGACAGGGAATTTATAACGGTAAGGGCATCTATGATGTGAAAGCCTTTCATATGCTGCTTTATAATAAACTGCCGGAGAATCAGGTGCTTAGTCATGACCTGCTGGAAAGCTGCTATGCCAGAACTGCATTTTCCAGTAATGCAAAAATTATGGACAGCTTCCCGGGCAGCGTTATTTCCTATGCAAAGCGTGAGCACCGTTGGATTCGCGGAGACTGGCAGCTGTTACCCTGGCTCCTTGGCAGGAAGGCAGCGGGAGGTAAGCCTCTATGCGCGCTGTCACGGTGGAAAATTGCGGATAATTTAAGGCGGAGTCTGGTACCCCTAAGTAAGACTCTACTGATTGTTCTGAATCTGCTCTTCATGCCGGGTGCTTATTATCTGTGGCTGCCCATCCTGTTCTTTGTCGACGTATTCAATCTTGCGGTTTTGCTGTTTGCCGTTATAACACAGAAGCTGTTTCGTCCGAAGCTGGCACTTGTCTGGAAAAGCTTCCTTAAGGAACTGGGGATTATGGTGCAAAGAGCCTTCCTGGAGCTGGTGCTTACGCCCTATCGGGCTTATATGGCAGCCGATGCAATGCTTCGTACCCTCTACCGGATGTATGTCAGCAAGAAAAGCCTGTTGCAGTGGAATACGGCGGAAAGTGTGGATGCTTCCATTATAAATACCTTAAAGGGCTATATGCTTAGCATGTGGACCTCCTTTGTCCCTGCCGGGCTCCTGGTGCTTTTGCTAATAATCGAAAGACCTCCGGCCTTTGGAGTTCTTCTGTATGCAGTGCTTGCTATCCTATGGAGCATGGCCTTTTATGTGGCTTACCGAATCAGCCAGCCCGGTAAGGAAGCAGATAAGCCGCTAAGCTCCCAGGACCGTGAGCTTTTGATGGATACGGCGCGAAAGACCTGGATGTTTTTTAAGGAGCTGTCCACAAAGGAAAATAACTGGCTCTGTCCCGATAATTATCAGATTCTAAGAGGGGAGAAATTAAGTGATAAAACCTCTCCTACGAATATAGGGCTCCAGCTGCTGGCTGTTTTGTCCGCCAGGGATTTGGGCTTTGAGACCTTAAGCGCCACACTGGATTATATAGAAAAATTAATGGACACGATCCGAAAGCTTTTAAAATGGAAGGGCCATCTGTATAACTGGTATCATATCGGAACGCTGGAGGTTTTAAATCCAGCTTATATTTCAACAGTTGACAGCGGAAATTTTCTAGGGCATCTGATTGCCTTAAAGCAGGGCTTAATCGACCAGAAAAAGCATAAAGTACTGACTGCAAACCAGCTTATGGAGCTTAACAGGACACTTCAGTTAAGCAACTGCGGAAAGAAGCTGAAGGGCAATTATACCACAATCGGCGAATTTACAGAGGAACTGACGGATATGTGGGAGGAGCTGGCGTGCCGGGAGCCAAAGCCCCATGAAAATGTCAGATGGTATAGGGAGCTGCTTCATGTGTCAGAAGAAATTGTGAAGGAAACAGCACAGTTTAAGCTTAAGGAGATGAAATTCTCCGAGGTCCCGACCCTTACAGGGCTGAAACAAAGGGATAATAAATATGCCGTAGCTCTGATGAACAGAATAAACAGGATTTGCATTGAGATAGACAGTATCCTTGCCAATGTGGATTTTAAATTCTTATTTAATGAAAAGCGTATGCTGTTTCATATCGGCTATCATGTATCCTCCCAGACACTTGACGCAGGCTGCTATGACCTGATGGCCTCTGAGTCGGCGCTGACCAGCTTTCTTGCAATTGCAACCGGGGATGTATCCCAGCGGCATTGGCAAAAGCTTGGCAGGCCGCTTACGATGGTGAAGGGAATTCCCTGCTTTGTGTCCTGGAGCGGTACGATGTTTGAATATCTGATGCCTAATCTCGTACTCAAGGAATATGAGGATTCCGTATATGCGGATAGTGCCAGGGCAGCAGTAATCCAGCAGATTTCCTATGCGAAGGAGGCCGGGATTCCCTGGGGGATTTCAGAATCACAGTATTACCGCTTTGACTTAAACGGCAATTACCAGTATAAGGCCTTCGGTGTACCAAAGCTAAGGCTTCAGCCGGTGCGAAGAAATTCTCTTGTGGTGACCCCCTACGCTACCCTGCTGGCCCTGGAGTATGCTGTACAGGAAAGCCTGGATAACCTAAGAAGGCTTGTGGAGCTTGGCGTATATGGGGAATACGGCTTTTATGAAGCCATTGATTTTAATAATCCCAGCTCCATTGATATGACGCCCTATTGTGTTGTGAAATCCTTTATGACCCATCATCAGGGAATGATACTTGCGGCGATTAACAATTATCTGAACCAGGGGATACTGCGAAAGAGATTTCATTCGGAGGCGATTGTGAAGGCAACAGAGGTTTTATTAGAGGAAAAGCGCCAGTCGCATCTCATTTCTCTTGCCAAGAGGGGCTACACCATAAGGATAGGAAAGATACATTTCAGAGAGGATGCCTACAACAGCCGCTATATCAATAGTGTTGCACCCCTGATACCGATTGCAAATTATCTTTCCAATAATAAGTATTCCATGATGATCACCTCTGAAGGCGACGGCTTTAGCTGCTATAAGAATATGATGCTGCACCGGTGGAGAGCCGACCGGTATGCAAACACGGGTAACTATATTTATATCAAGGATGTGAACAGGGGTAAAATTTGGAGCATTGCCTACCATCCGACCAAGGCGGAGCCGGAGGACTATCAGGTGATCTTTTCCCCGTATCTGGCAGAGTTTAAAAGAAAGGACACAGATGTATCCACCCGGACCGAGGTAAGCTTATCTTCGGAGCATAATCTGGAAATTCGCAGGGTGACATTGACCAACCATAGCAAGAATAAGAAGCTGCTTGAGGTTACCAGCTATCTTGAGGTGGTAGGTGACAGTCATCTGGCAGAGCTTAGTCATCCTGCCTTTAACAAGCTGTTTATGGAAAGCGAATATATGGAGGAGCAGGAAATCTTTTTGACCAGGAGAAGGGGAGGCAAGAGACAGGAGCAGCCCTATCTGATGCATATGGTAAAGACGAATGCAAAGCTTAGTAAAAAAATGGAGTATGAGAATGACAGGCTGAAGTTTATCGGAAGGAACCATACGCTGGAGGACCCGGAAGGAGTTGCCGAAAGTATCCCCTTTTCCAACCGCTCCGGCTTTTGTAATGATCCGATTATGAGCTTTCGGGTAAGTGTGGAGTTGGAGGCGGGAGAGACAGCCATGATCTCCTTTATCACAGGTGTGTGCCAGAACAAGGAGGAGGCGGCACATATCAGTGAGGAATTGAATGCGGCTTACCGGATTGAGGATGTTTTTGAAAAATTCCGGATGCAGACGGATATTGAGCTGAAATATCTTGAAATTACAGGCTACCAGTTGAATGCCTTTCAGGATTTAATCAGTCCGATCTATTACCCGAATGCTGTCTACCGGGGTCCCCAGGAGTATATCAGAAGAAACAGCACAAACCAGAGCTTTCTTTGGAAATTTGGGATATCAGGAGACAATCCCATTCTTTTGCTTAAGATTAATTCCGTGGAGGAGGCGGCTATTATCAAGGACGTGCTTAAGGCATATGAATACTTAAGAATAAACCGCGTCAGAGTGGACCTTGTCATATTGAGTGAGGCCAAGCATGGTTATATGCAGGAGCTTGACCTATTGGTTGGTGATTTGACCGGTTCCCTTCGTATTTATGATTCGGTCGAGGAAAAGCCCGGTTTATTTCTTTTGCATTCCTATGAGCTGATACCCGCTGAAATTGACCTGCTTTATACCGTCGCCCGGGTAGTGTTTTCAGAAAAAACCGGCATTTATTTTAAGAACATCAAAGAAAAGCTTGGGGAACTGGTGGAAGAATAGAGGAAGGAATGTTAGGAGGAGATTGTTTGGATTCGGTTTTTGTTTCGCAGACAGGGGTACAGGAAGATAAGGACAACTATGAATTCTTTAACGGCTACGGCGGGTTTGTCGATGACGGTAAGGAGTATGAGATTTTGCTGGAAGGAAGCAACAAACCGCCGGTACCTTGGATTAATGTAGTAGCAAATAAAAAATTCGGCTTTCATATTTCAGAAACAGGAGCCGGTTTTACCTGGGCCATAAACAGCAGAGAGAATAAGCTGACTCCCTGGTCGAATGATCCAGTCAGCGACAGTGCCTCCGAAGCAATCTATATCTTTGATGAAATAACTGGAGAGGTAATAACGCCGGTATCCCTCGGAAGGACGGACCATGGTACGTACCGGGTCAGACATGGATTTGGATATTCAAGCTTTCTCCATGAGGAGCAGCAGCTTAAGACTCAGCTTACGGTGTTTACTCCTCTGGAGGAGCCCTTAAAGCTCTGGAGGCTTTCACTGACGAATCAGACGGATAAAACAAAATATTTGAGCCTTACCTATTATGTGGAGTGGGTGCTGGGCACAAACAGAGAGCATACAAATCCCTATATTCTGACCACCTATCACAGTGCGCAGGAAATATTAAGCGCAAGTAATATTTATGCCATGGACTTTACCGACACTCAGGCCTTTATTTTCTCCAGTGAGATGATAAAGGGCTTTACCGGGGACAGACAGGAATTTCTGGGACTTAAGGGCTCGGTAAGAGACCCGAAGGGGCTGGATGCCAGACTGTCCAACCGTACCGGTGTATGCTATGACTCCTGCGGGGTAATACAGGTATCCGTAGCGCTGCCTCCCAGAGAAAGCAGAGAGGTTTTGTTCGGGCTTGGCCAGTGTCAAAGCCAGGAGGAGATGGTACGGCTGCGCCGCAGGTACAGGGACCTTAGTAGCTTTGAAGAAGAATTAAACAGGGTGAGGGCCTACTGGGATAAGACGCTTGGAGTCCTTCAGGTTAAGACAAAGGACAGGGCAATCGATATTCTGGTAAATGGCTGGCTGATGTATCAGACCATAGCCTGCCGTATCAATGCGAGAGCGGCCTTCTATCAATGCGGCGGAGCCTTCGGCTTCCGGGACCAGCTTCAGGATACGCTTTCGCTGGTATTTACCAATCCCGAAGCTCTGAAGAACCAGATTATAATAGCCTGCAGCAGACAGTTTGAAGAGGGGGATGTTCAGCATTGGTGGCATCCGCCCACAGGAATCGGAGTACGGACCAGAATTACGGATGATTTGCTGTGGCTGCCTTATGCTGTGGCTGCCTATATCCGGTGTACCGGAGATTATTCCATCCTTAAGGAGGAGGTTTCCTATATCAAGGGGCCGGTGCTTGAGGCCCAGGAGCAGGAGGTCATGTATACTCCTGCGGTTTCGCAGCGAAAGGAAAGTGTCTATGAGCATTGCAGGAAAACCATTCAGATCACCAGACTGGGGAGTCATGGCCTTCCCTTAATGGGAGGAGGAGACTGGAATGACGGAATGAACGGAGTAGGCAAGGAGGGAATGGGAGAAAGCGTATGGCTTGCCTGGTTTTTCTATACCGTGCTGGGAGAATTTATTCCCCTTTGCAATCACATGGAGGATTTGGAATATGCAAAGGAGCTGGAGGAAAAACGTACCGCTCTCCTGCAGAGCATAGAGGAGAATACCTGGGATGGCGAGTGGTATCTGCGGGCCTTTTATGATAATGGGGCAAAGCTTGGTTCCAAGGAATGCGAGGAATGCAGAATTGACTCCATCAGCCAGTCCTGGAGTGTAATATCGAAGGGAGCGTCGAAGGAGCGGGCATTGATGGCTATGCAGTCAGCCTGGAGGCATCTGGTAAGGGAGGAGGATTCCATATCCTTGCTGCTGGCTCCACCCTTTGATAAGACAGTGAATAATCCGGGGTATATCAAGAATTATATCCCTGGTATTCGTGAAAATGGCGGACAATATACCCATGCCGCCGTGTGGCTTGCCATAGCAACTGCCATGCTGGGAGATTATCAGATGGCTTATACTCTGTTTACCATGCTCAATCCCATTCACATTACCCTGAACAAAAGAAATGCCCTGCGTTATGAGAAGGAGCCCTATGTTATGATTGCCGATATATCCTTAAGTCCGCCCTATACCGGAAGAGGTGGCTGGAGCTGGTATACCGGCTCTGCGGGCTGGATGTATCAGGGACTGATATGCTGGTTCTTAGGCATAAGAAAAGAAGAGGACAGTCTTGTAATTGATCCTGCCACACCGGAGTCCTTCGGAGATTATACGGTAATTTACCGCTATGGAGCCAGCAGCTATGAAATACGTGTGGAAAGCAGGAGTAAGGGAAATTTAAAGACAGACCGGCTGACACTGGATGGGGAGAAAGTCAGAGGAAACCGAATCAAGCTGACAGATGATGGTCAGACTCATATTGTGACAGCGTGAAATAGTCCAGTAAAGTACATGTGGGCCAAGGGCAATTTACACACGTTAAATTAGGCAGTCCTTAGTAAAACAGTATCCAATTAAGTGTGGCGTAGTGTAAAAGCTACGCCCTTCTGTCAGACCCCCATCATTACGGGAAAGCCGAAGATATTTCCCCTTTTCATAGTGAAACTCCTTTCCGGGACTTCGGGCCAACTTGGCCCAAAGTTGTCCGGTATTTTACGATTATCTGTATTATGGAGAAATCTTATGGCATGATATTTAACTTTTAATATATAAAGGATGTGCGTCAATTAATTTAAATCCTAATTTTTGTGCTATATTTTTAGATCCAATATTATTTTCAGCGCAACCCCAAACAGGTTCAAATCCATTTTTTAAAGAATAGGATACCATTGCAGAGGCGGTAACTACCCCAAGCCCCTTTCTTCTATAATTTTCAGTTGTCTCTATCCCAATATCCATCTGTCCATTGCCGATATAGGATGAGAATGCAGTACAAGCAATATTATTATCATGCATTAGACAGAAACCTTTCCCTGCTGTGAGGAATGCTTGCGAAGTATCCCAAATAAAGCTTGGAATGATTGTACCTTGTATCTTATTGATAATGTTATCATCAATGACTTTCAGTTCATATCCTGCCGGAACTATGTAATTCTTTTGGGTAAAGAGTGAAGCATTAAATTTGAATTTTAACCTATAGTTTTTACTTATCTGAGTGTCATTTCCGATGAGATTCAATATTTGCTTGTTCCAGTCGCCATTATCAACGACCAACGCAAATCTCCTCTGATTGTTCTCAAAATCCCCCAATAAAAGCTTATATATTTTTTTATTGAAGTTATCGTCCGTACTATCACCCGACAGCATTGCAAATCCACTATAATGCCAAAACAACACAGAGCTTGGAGATTCAAGATTATTAACAAATACCCGGCCGCGCTGCCGGTTTTCAATGATTGCATATGAGGCTACTGTATCACAGGCATTATTTTTTAGAAAATTCGAAATTCTTTTATATTGGCTTTCTTGTAATTCAATCATGTCCATCCCCCTCCACATTCTCCCAGGCATTATCGATTATTCCCCAAAAAAGGACAATAAAATTCGGTAATATTATCTCCTGGCAATAGCCACACTTGTGACATTCCTTTAAAATGAAGTATAATATTTATTAAAATTCATGTCAATATTGATAACACAAATGCTACAAAGTCTGCTTTTTGTGACCAGGAGGAACTATGCTTACAAAACTGATGCGCAAGTAAATGGCTCAAAAGAAGATGTCATTCGTTATGCCATTCAGCAAATGGCCGACGAATATGAAGTAGCTTTTTTAAAGCAACAAGCCCACTCTTTAACCTCCAATTCAATAAATCTGTTGTCCGATATAGTTATTTACTTATTAAGACTAAGAAAACAAAAAAACAAGCATATCGCCCATTTTGAACGATATGCTTATTTTCAGACATCTTACTTGGCAGTGCCTATAAATAATTTTTCTATACTGCCTTATGCAGGACTCCCTTTCGGCACGCCTTTTTTTATGCCGGTGCACCCGGCATGGGCACAAGCAGAGCTATTTGGAGCCCCAGATACATTGATTGTTATCACCAATCAGGGAAAAGGTCATAACACTCTTATGATTGCTGGCTTCGTTTTTTTGCTTGAAGAAGACACCCTTATAGGTGACGCCTCCGATTACCATGGTACAATAGTAGGTTCCGGACTGATAGGACCATTGACCGGTTATATCTCCGGTTATTTTGCCATTGGAGCTTAATTTGACACTTTTGGTTGCAAGCATGCCAACATTATTTGCAGAGGCATCGTTACCCATCTGGATAAACTGATAGGTACCGCACATATCTTTACTGCTGTAGCCGGATGACTTGATTTTACTTCCCAGATATTCATAGACAGCAGTTACAGGCCAGCCATCCTCGTTTAAGTATTGCTGATGAACACGGACTTCGTGGTTTTCCGTTCGATTATTAAATCTGGTGTGGTAAACCAGATATCTTTGGTTATCCGAGTCAATCAATGCAGAACAGTGACCACCGGATTTATAACCGACCGATAGGCAGGAGAGAGTATAATTCCCAAACAGCTTAATGCCCAAGTCGGCCATATTAGTAATAGCGGTGTAGACGGCAGAGTTTCCCTTGATATCCGTATATGGCCCATCGATGCTTGAGGAACGGAACATTCTGATTTGATAGCCGCCGTTTGCTGCCAGCCAGCAGTAGGACTCATACAAGTAATAATAATCAGTGTCCTTGTCGTAAACAATATAGGGACCTTCCCCGGAGTGACCATAGCCGCCTGCAATTTTCTTGCCAAAATAGGCATCCGTGCTTTCACTGTTCGTATTGGTTCTAACAGGCTGCCCGGTCTGTGTGTTCAGAGGCAGGATGAAAATTCCCCCTGACCAGGAGCCGTAGGTAAGCCATAGGTTACCGTCCCTGTCATAGGCTACACTGGGGTCAAGGGCATTCGGATAGGAGGTGCTGTTATAGGAGGAATCCTTATTAAACCAGTTGTTGTTGACATCGGACAAGTTGCCATTATCTATCAGCTCGGGAATATTCGTATTTTTATAAATTGTATTGACTGTTTTTGTCCCTAATTTGGAGGAGGTTGTTACATTAACATCCTTGCCGGTAAAGCCGGAATAAAGAATTGTATCAACATACTGGAAGGGCCCGTTCACTGTTTTTGATACACCATAACCGATGCAGGAACGGTTATAGGTAGAGGAGGTACAGTAGTAAAGCATATAGGCGCCGGTAGAGCCATCGGCCCATACATAGGAGGGATTATAGATCATATCCGGAGCCCAGACAGCCATACCTCCCTTTTGATCAGCATCATTATAGCCTGCCCAGGCAAAGGATACGGGTAAGGCGGCTGCCAGATTAGTACCTGTGCTCCTGGTCGGGTTACCGGTTCCGCCTGCCTTAACCAGCTCCCATTTTTGACTCTCCGACTCCTTAAGCTTTGCCTGCATAATATAGCTGCCGTTCTTGGTGTCAGGAGAAGCCGCGGCATATTGATAGCTTGAGGCCTTGGTGAGAAGAGAGATGGTTCCATCTGCATTTTGCTGTATTTTAAAGCCCTGGCTTTTGCTTCCGGTATAGTTTTTTTGCTGAATAAGCTTACTCCCTGACGAAGCGGCAGATACCTCGATACAGCTGTCATAAGAGGATTCACCGGTCATAATATAATAACTGCCGTTTTCATCATAGATAATTCTAAAAATCTGTGAGTCCTCGCCGTTATAGGATGCCTGGCAGACAGCTTCCTCCTTTGCTGAAGCAGTTTCGATTATAGAAAGGTATAAGCCGCTGCTTTTATTTTTAATATAGTAATAGCCTTCATAAGTGGGTGTGGCATACAGGGTGTTGTTGCCGTATCCCGGAGTTCCCAGATAGGTCCAGCTCATTAAATCCGTACTGGAGGCCTGGGATACATGGGTTCCAAATATATAATATTTATTGGTTACAGAATCATAAAAAATGGATGGGTCATGGACGGAAACCCTACGGATCAATGAATTGCCGGTGGCGCCTAATACCTCATTTGCAGTAAATAAATTAAATCCCATCATAAATACCAGCATAGTAGCTAAAACCCTTTTCATCATTTTGTTTGTGTGGCATCTCGCAATTAATTTCATAAAACTCGTTCAGAATAATTGTTGTTGCGTGTTATTCTGTTTTCTCCTTTCGGCATACATTTCCTTATTGTCATACAAGACATGGCGTTAATGTCTCCCCGCCTTTCTTGTATGATAATTAATAAGAGAATATTTAAATATTTCGCTTGTAGATTAAATGATTAATCTACGCTGCATTCTTTTGTGGGAATACCTTAAATAGGAAAAAGAAAAAATTGCATTAATTTTATCGTAAAATATGTACTCTAATTCTTTTTTGTATTCATATTATGACATTATTCTATTAAATTGTAAATATTAATTTTAATAAAAACTTTAGTTATAAACTATTGGATTAAACATATAGAGGTGCCAGAATTATTCGATGTTATTTTGTTAGGCACTTGCATGAGATATAAAAGGATGGCTGTATAAGACTTTCAGAAATACGAGGTTGAAATTGGTGTTTTACTGTGCTAGACTTGTATACCATGGATAATGGCAAACTGGACTTTATTGATTGAGAGCAGGCATTATGCGGGAAGGCTTACATAAATTACTGACCTTATTATTCCAACGGAGATGATTATGTTTACCAGAAAAGATCTTATGAAATTAATTATACCCCTGATTATCGAACAGATGCTGATTGTATCTGTCGGCCTGGCTGACAGTCTGATGGTTTCACGGGTAGGAGAGGCTGCCGTATCAGGTGTTTCACTGGTGGATTCCATCAATGTACTTTTGATAGGCTTATTTGGAGCACTGGCGACGGGCGGAGCTGTCGTATCGGCGCAGCTTCTTGGGCATAGGGATGAGAAAGACGCCTGCGGAGCCGGTGAACAGCTGGTTTCGGCAGTGCTTATTCTTTCTGTTCTGTTAATGGCTGTGGTTTTGCTTTTTGGCAGGTCAATCATCAGCCTGCTGTACGGTGAGGTAGAGGCAGATGTAATGTCCAATGCCAGAACCTATCTGTTTTATTCGGCATTGGCATTCCCTTTTATCGCCCTGTATAATTCAAGCGCTGCCCTGTTTCGATCCATGGGCAATTCAAAGGTGTCAATGTTTATATCGTTCCTTATGAATATTATACATATTACCATGAATGCCGTCTTAATCTTTGGAATGGGTCTTGGTGTGGAAGGGGCGGCCCTGTCCATGCTGGCATCACGTACTTTTGCGGCAGTAACCCTGCTGCTTCTGCTCCGAAATAAGAAGCTGCCCATCCATATACGGATACATCACTGTTTTCGGCTGGATATGACAATGATTCGAAGAATTCTTCGGATTGGAATTCCGAATGGCCTGGAAAATAGTGTATTCCAAATTGGAAAAATTATTGTGCAGGGAATTACTGCGGGACTTGGTACCTCTGCGATTACAGCCAATGCCGTATCAGGAACGATAGCCAATGTGGGAATACTGCCGGGAGCGGCAATGGGACTGGCATTGATTACGGTGGTTGGACGTTGTGTCGGTGCCGGAGACTTTGCAGGTGTTAAAAGCTATACGGTTAAGCTGATGAAGCTTACCTATAAGGTATTGGCTGCCTGGAATATACTGCTGCTTTGTATGATACCCTTGATTCTTAAGGTCTATAAGCTTTCAGATGAAACCGCACATATGGCGGCACAGCTGATGGTCTATCATAGTATTCTGGCGTCCTTGATTTGGCCCTTGTCCTTTACGCTGCCGAATGCTTTAAGAGCTGCCAATGATGTGAAATTCACCATGTGGAGCTCTATGCTTTCCATGTGGGTCTGGAGGATCGCCTTCAGCTATCTGCTGGCAATTACTCTGCATCTGGGAGTGCTGGGTATTTGGGTAGCGATGACAATTGATTGGCTGTTCCGCTCCATCTGCTTTGTAGTACGTTTTCACAAGGAAAAATACCGGAATATGGATATGGTGTGAATTATTGATTTGAGAGTTGCCGAAGGATTGTTTCAGAATTTTTTGAAACAATCCTTTTTCCTTAATTTATGACACATAAGTGCCAAAATTTACATCTATAATATAAATTGAAGGACTAATATAAAAGTTTAACTTGCCGATATAATCTATATGATGGTTTGGGAGGTAATGAAATGATTAAGATGCGACATGTATACCATACGATCCTATTGAGTATATTTTTAACAATGGCGATAT
Source organism: Bacillota bacterium (assembly GCA_023407175.1). The sequence goes on along the minus strand of JAEYMU010000030.1, from coordinate 59,174 downwards.
TGGGAGGTTCCAATGCTGTGGCAGAGGCTTCCTCATCAACCCTGCCTAGTTATCATTTTAAAATTAATTCAAAGACAATTGCAGACGGCGCCGAATATGAGCTTAAGACAGCCAGTACTTATATTTATGCGGTGGCGGACGGCTGGGCGGCTCCTTCGACTGTCGTGTGGACCTCCTCCGAGCCGGGAGTTGTGACGCTGGAAGCAACGGCAACAGCAAACTGCCAGAGAATTATCCGTAAGGGTCCGGGCTATTCCAACATAACAGCGACAATTACTCAGGACGGATATTCCTACATAATAAGCTTTATGATTTTTGTGGATCTGGAGATCGACCACCAGAAAACGGGAACTGTCATTGCGACTACGACAGAGAACAAGGTTCTCGTCATGGATACGATTGGCCAGACGAAAAAAGTTTATGTAAAATATAAGGATTATACTGCAGATGATTCAACGACAGAGACCGGTGAAGATATTTCTTCCACCTCACTTTTATTTGAAAGCGATAATAACGGAGTGGTGACGGTAACTGCGGATGGTACCGTGAAAGCGGTAGGGGCGGGAAGTGCCGCGATTACAATTACCAGCAGTACGATGTCCTCCTCGGATAAGCCCCTAAGCATAAGCCTTAGAGTGGTTGTCAAGCCGCAGTTCAGCTTTACCTATAGTACCGGTAGCAGCACCGTTACCTGTAATTCCGCATCGGATAATAAAGGGGATACCGGTGTTTATACGGGCGTGCCGACAAGCTTTGTTTTGAATTCGAATGCTACGGTGGGGGATAATCTCATTTGGGTTGTATATAATGTGGTAGGTGATAAACGTACCAAAATCTCCGAGGGCGTGTCAAGTAAGATGACCTATACCATAAATGACAGCGGAACGGTATCCTTCAGCGGGATCAAAACCGGTACCTATGAAATATATGCTTTTACATACAAGGATTACACCCAAAATAACACCAACGTACCCTATGCGTATATGAAAATTTATGTACCGATAGCAATTGACAGCTCGGTTATTATTATGAATGTTGGTGATACCTATAATCTTCTGGAGAATTCCAATATTACGAATACGGATCTGTTTATTGAGCCTACAGGCTATGATTCCAATATTGCCAAATTTGATGCATCAACCTATATTATTACGGCAAAAAAGCAGGGCTCAGTAACAATTACCCTGGTCTATGACCCTGATCAGGAGCTGTTTCAAGGGATCACCATACCGGATATTACGATTACGGTGAAGGTAATTGACGGAATTTCACTAAGCACCAGTAAGGCAACCATCTATACCAAGGGCAAGCTGCAATTAGAGGCAATCGTTACGGATTCCACAGCGGCGATTACCTGGTCCTCCAGTAATACAAGCATAGCAACAGTTACGGACGGACTGGTTACCGGTGTTAAAGCCGGTACTGCTATCATTACAGCTTCCCAAAAGATCAATGGTGTCGTCAAAAAGGCGACCTGTGAGATAACGGTTCAGCAATCGGTTGAAACGATAACCGTCTCACCGTCAACGACCACCCTGGCCATCAATGCCTATCTGACGCTGCATGCTACAATTACCCCGAAGAATTTAAGCGGTATAACACTGCAGTGGAAATCCTCTAATGAAAGTGTAGTTAAAATCGTAGAAAACAGTGCTCTGACGGCAACAATCCAGGGTATTGCAGGAGGTCATGCGGTAATTTCGGCAATCAACCAGGATAATGTTGTGGTCGGCTACTGTGATGTTACGGTACAGCAGCCGGTAACCAGCATTGTTCTTTCGGAAACTGCAGTAACCGTCAACCTCACCCAGAAGACATTGCAGCTTCGGGCGACTGTATATCCGGATAATGCGGCGAACAAGGAAGTTGTGTGGAGTACTACCGATACAAGCAAGGCTACCGTTGATGCGAATGGTTTGGTAACTTTAGTGAAGCCGGGGACGGTAACAGTAATTGCCACCTCAAAGGATAATGCCGCGGCAGTGGCCTATTGTACCTTGACCATACAAATACCGGTAGTGTCCATTGCTCTGGATGAAACGACAAAGACCATGTACGTGGGAGAATCCGCCAGGATGTCCTATGTAATACTGCCGGCGAACGCCAGCAATAATGCGGTGACCTGGGTATCTACGAATACCTCGGTTATTACCGTTGATAGTGCAGGCAAGGTAACGGCAAAGGGAGTCGGGACGGCGGTTATTATATTGAGAACATCGGACGGTGGGTATGCCTCCTATTGCACGATTACGGTTAAGCTGATTGCCACCACAGTAAAATTTGATGTGGCAAAGCTAAGTCTAAAAACAGGCGAGTACTATGTATTAAAGACAACCCTGACGCCGAAGGGAAGTACGGATAATGACCTTACCTGGGAATCCAGTGATACCAAGGTAGCCACGGTTGATGCGGAAGGCAAGGTAATCGGAAAGAGCGCGGGAACCTGTATTATTATGGCCAGGACAGAGGCCGGAGGAGTGGCCTATTGTACGGTTACGGTTTCGCAGGCAGTAACCGGTCTGGTGCTTAATTTCTCCGACAAGACAATTTATAAGGGAGAGAAATTTACACTGGAGGCTTCCGTTACGCCAACCTCGGCAACCAAGCCCGGAGTTACCTGGAAGAGCTCGAATACCAAGGTGATTACGGTAGATGATAAAGGAGAAGTAACCGGAATTGTCGGCGGGGTGGCAATCATAACCTGTACCACGGCAGACGGCGGATATGCGGCTACCTGTGTTGTAACAGTCAAGGAAACGGTTACAAAGATCACTCTGAATTATGAAACCTACAGTCTGGGTATTGATAAAACCTTTAAGCTTGTTGCAACCGTATCAACAGAAACAGCGACAAACCAGAATGTTACATGGACCTCAAGCAATGAGAAGGTTGCAACGGTTAGTGCCGCCGGTAAGGTTATTGGTATTAAGCCCGGATATGCTACGATTACTGCCATAGCACAGGATGGCTCCGAGGTAGAGGCAAGCTGTGAGGTGAGGGTAGTAACCCTGGTCACAAGTGTTACACTGAATAAAACCACACTTACCATGTTCGTCGGAGAATCCAAGTCGGTAAAAGCTACTATAAGGCCGAGTAACGCCTCCTATCAGAAGGCCAGATGGTCCTCCAGTGATGAGACAATCGCTATTGTTGATGAGGATGGAGGCATCATAGGAATAAAATCAGGAAGTGTAATGATAACTGCTGAGGCACAGGACAGCAGCGGTAAGAAGGCCATCTGCTATGTAACCGTATATGACCGGGTAGCATCCACGGGTATCACTCTTCAGGATAAGAAGATAACCATGGTGCCTGGAGAAAGTAAGATTGTAGAGATGGTTCTAATTCCTTCCGCTTCGACGGACGATGTAACCTGGAGCTCGGATAATGCCGCAGTTGCCACAGTGAATAGGGACACGGGTAAGATTGTTGCCAAATCGACCGGCACCGCTTATATTACGGTTATGACCGATTCCGGCAAGACAGCGACAGTAGAGGTTACAGTAATCGGTCTGAATATTACGAAGCTGGTTACTGAGGAATATACCACATATCCTCAAGCCCTTTCCGTTGAAGGAGCGACAGATACGGTAACCTGGCGTTCCAGCAATCCACAGATTGCCATTGTAAAAAGCGACGGTACCATAAGCACCAGAGGTGTTGGGAAGGTGACAATAACGGCTACGGTTAACGGAAGAAAGCTGACCTGTACGGTAATTGTTAATTCCATGTCATAGAATATAGATTAAACCGAGTACTATGAGGGTGTCTCATTTCAGAGACACCCTTTTTTATTAGTCTAAGGATTTCGTGATTATGTTTGGGCATAATGCTTAGCAAAAAGAGGTTTCCAGGTTAAACTGAACAAGGATAAAAATCCTGATTGCTTCTGCATTTTTCCTATGATACAATATGCTTAGAACGTATGTTTACTATGTATCATTGTCTTCAGGTAAAAGCAAATTCAAAGAGAAGGCATGCTTAAATATATAAAATAACGGTAACTGTTCAGAACCAAACTCAAAAACACTGTGTGTTTCCTCGTTGTGGCGTATCCGCCAAATAAATTCATACAAAAATATGCTTATGAATGCAAGCATTCACCGCATATTCCTGATGAATTTGCTTGGCTCTGAACAGTTACAAATAACGATAGGAAAAGAGGGTTATCATTGTTAGTCAGTCTGCATGTTAAGAATTTTGCAATTATTAATGAGGTGGAAGTATATTTTAAAGATCATCTGAACATCTTGACTGGTGAGACAGGTGCCGGTAAATCAATTATCATTGGCTCGGTAAATGCCGCCCTTGGTGCAAAGATAAGTAAAGACATTGTGAGAAGCGGCGCCGAATATGCCCTGGCCGAGCTGGTTTTTGAGACGAGGGATGAAACGGTATTCGATATGATGCGCAAGCTGGATATTCCGGTAGAGGGAGAACAGATCATCATCTCAAGAAAGATTATGTCAGGCAGAAGTTTATGTAAGATTAACGGGGAGAATGTGACGGCTACGGCTTTAGCAGCTATTGCAGGGCTTTTGATCGATATCCATGGACAGCATGAGCACCAATCTCTTTTACATAAGCAAAAGCATATGGAAATTGTGGACCGATACGCGAAGGATGAAATCGGTACGATAAAGCAGGAATTAGAGCAATGCTATAGAGATTACATAAGAATGAAGCATGAATATGACCAGGCGGGAGCGGATGAGGAGAAACGGTTAAGGGAAATATCCTTCCTGGAATATGAAGTGAAGGAGATAAAGGGGGCAGCACTTGAGGAGGGGGAAGACGAGGAGCTTTCCACAAGGTATAAGAAGCTTTCCAATGCAAATATTATTATGGAAGGACTTCAGAGTGTTTACCGTATGACTGGTTATGAGGCCGGTGCCGCCGGAGATTCCGTCGGCAGGGCACTGCGTCAGCTGATTAAAATAGCTGAATTTGATGAAGCAATTAATGGCTTTTTAACTCAGGTAACTGATATTGACGGACTTTTGAATGATCTGAACCGGGATATGTCTCAATATATCTCTGACATGGACAGCCCGGAGGAAGAGCTGGCTCAGGTGACAAAGCGTCTCGATCTGATTAATCATCTAAAATCAAAATACGGTAATTCTGTCGGCCGGATAAAAGATTATTGCAGTGAATGTGAGGACAAGCTGGCCAGATATCAGGATTATGATGCCTATATGGCTGGTCTTGGAAAGGCCCTGTCCGATGCCGAGTCCAAGCTAAAAGCCTTGTCTGGTAAGCTTTCCGAGATAAGAAAGCGGAAAGCAAAGGAGCTTACGAACAAGATACGTGAGGCATTGGTAGCGCTCAACTTCCTGGATGTCCGGTTTGATATGGCCTTCGAGCAGATGGGGAATTATACTGCGGGAGGCTTTGACGATGGAGAATTTCTGATATCCACAAATCCGGGTGAGGAATTAAAGCCTTTATCAAAAATAGCCTCAGGCGGAGAATTATCCAGAATTATGCTTGGAATAAAATCAGTACTTGCGGACAAAGATGAAATTGAAACGTTGATTTTTGATGAAATTGATGTTGGAATCAGCGGCAGGACAGCGCAAAAGGTATCTGAACAGCTATCCAATATAGCAAAGCATCACCAGATTATCTGTATTACACATCTGGCTCAAATCGCAGCTATGGCAGATTCACATTATGTGATTGAGAAAATGACGGATGGAATATCAACACAGACGATGATAAAGGAGCTTACAAGAGAACAGTCAATTGATGAATTATCCCGTATTCTCGGAGGTGCCGAAATTACGGAGCGAGTGAAGGAAAATGCAAGAGAAATGAAAGATTTGGCTCTTGCTACTAAAAAATACAAGCTTTAAAAAAGCAAAATAGGCGAATACTACAATTAAGGATATACAATACTATGTATATCCTTTTTTATGTCCCTTAAAATTGTATTCTGCCATAAATAAAGGGTCTGAAAGAGATACGTATAGAAAAAAAGGTATGAGGTGAAAGGATGAGGAGCAAGAGAATATACAAGAGGGTATTAATTTGCCTTTTTATAACAAACATATTATTACTGGGATATTATTTTTACTATTATATCGAAAAAAGTATCCCGGATGAAATAAAGCTTATGGTAGATAAGCAGGAAAGCTTTAGCTTCAATATGCCCCTGGTTGCTAATATAGAAACAGAGGACGTGGGAGTTATCAGTGTGAATGATTCCAATGTTCCGTCAAATCAAATCAATTTTGACATGAATCAGCCATTCACTTTAAAATCCTCACAGACAGGCGAATACGATATCAGTGTGAAGCTATTCGGTCTATTCAAATTTAAGAATATTTCCCTTGATGTCATAGAATCAACAAAATTAATTCCCTGCGGAACACCCATCGGTATTTATGTGGAGACAGATGGTATTATGGTGTTGGGAAGCGGTAGAATTACCGGAGAAGACGGTCTTAACTATGAGCCGATCAGCAATAAGCTGAAATCAGGTGATTATATATTAAGTGTTAATGGGAAATTCATGACAAAGAAAAAAGAACTGATCAATGAAATACAAAAATGCAACGGCAAGGATGTAACCTTACTGGTACGCAGGAATAGCGATGAGTTCACAGTGAATATTACTCCGGTAAAAACAGCCAGCGGTACCTATAAAATAGGTGCCTGGATCAGGGATAATACCCAGGGTATCGGAACCCTGACCTTTGTATCGGCGGATGGACAGTTCGGAGCTTTGGGACATGGAATTACCGACGTGGATACCGGACTTTTGATGAGTGTAAAAGCCGGATCAATTTATAGAGCCGAGATTATGTCAATTGTGAAGGGAAAAGAGGGTGAACCCGGAGAACTGATCGGAATGATCCGTCAAAGCAAGAATTTTAAAATCGGAACTGTATCAGGCAACACCTATCAGGGTATCTTCGGTAAAATAGACAGCGAATATCTGAATAATTTGAATGTACAGCCGATGGAAATTGGCTTAAAGCAGGAAGTGAAAAAAGGAAAGGCATCCATTCTTTGTACGGTCGAGGACAAGGTTGAGGAATTTGATATAGAGATATTAAGCTTTGATATCAGCAACAGTAATCATAGCAAGGGCATTGTGCTTCGTATCACGGACCCCAGGCTCCTGAATGAAACAGGTGGTATTGTCCAGGGAATGAGCGGAAGTCCGATTATACAGAATAATAAAATTATAGGAGCAGTTACTCATGTTTTTATACAGGATTCAACCAAAGGCTACGGTACATTTATCGAAAACATGGTAAATAATTTAGAATAAGGATATCTTTTGTTATAAAAATAAATCGACGAAATAATGCAAGGTTTGTTTCGAATTTATGAAATGCGTCAGCATATAGACCACTTTTAACTGACGATGATACAAAATGTTGTGGCAAGGGTTTTTTAACGGCAAATTATCTTATTTGGCATGTCGAATAGCGCGCTAAGAAATATTTGATAGTTTGTAATGATATAGATATAATTCATATATGGCAAAAATTTACATTTATGCCAGAGAACAAATGACGCACATTTTGGACTTTCATGTTAATAATTGCGTGTTAATGTAAAATATTAATAATAATCGTCATATTATGGCAGCTAATATTTGTATAATATGCTAATTTGATATTTATTGACGCACAATTATGGTAGATGTATAATATAAATGTTTAAACAACATGAAACCGAAAGTAGTGCAAATAAGTTCACAAAATGCGAAATTACTGGTAACCAGATGATTGCGGGGATTTGCAAATGAGGAAGTATGAACTGTCAAGCGGGGAAGAAACGAAAAAGAGCATGGAGGTTAGAAAAGTAAATGAGCAAAATTAATGTAGCAATTGTTGATGACAACGAAAGGATGGTGAACCTGCTCGAGGATATTTTGAAGGAGGATTCGGATATCGAGGTAGTAGGGAAATCGGAGAATGGAATTGATGCTTTGGACATGATTAAGGAAAAAAAGCCGGATGTAGTATTGCTGGACTTAATTATGCCTAAGTTGGACGGGCTGGGGGTAATGGAGAAGGTAAGAAGAGATTCCGAATTCAAGAAGAATCCGTCCTTTATCGTCATTACCGCCATAGGACAGGAAGGTGTTACAGAGAATGCTTTTGAGCTTGGTGCAAATTATTACATTATGAAACCCTTCGATAATAATGTGATTTTATCAAGAATTAAGCAGATCAAGGGCGATTATCATAGTAAGCTGATTGATAATCACAGCAGCCGAATTAGTACCTTTGAGAACAAAAGTGCATACATTGAGAGAAACTTGGAGTCAGATGTAACGAATATCATCCATGAAATTGGAGTACCGGCACATATTAAGGGTTATCAATATCTAAGAGATGCCATCATGATGTCGGTTAATGATGCAGAGATGCTGAATTCTATTACAAAACTACTATATCCGTCAATTGCAAAGCGCCACAAAACAACACCGAGCCGTGTTGAAAGAGCTATCCGTCATGCAATCGAGGTTGCCTGGAGCAGAGGCAAGATGGATACCATCGATGAATTATTTGGCTATACAGTAAGCAACGGCAAGGGAAAGCCTACAAATTCCGAGTTTGTAGCCTTGATTGCCGATAAAATCCGTCTGGAATATAAACTAAGATCATAAAGTACATATTAGATTAGATAGAACAAGGGCATGTCACCTATGTGATATGCCCTTTCTTTTTATTATATTATGCCCTTTGCGTGAATATCTTAAATGATATTTTGAAACAATAATTCCGTATGACTGTATACTGTTTGGAAAGCAAGCGCCGATGAACGGTGTGCAGATGAAAGGAGGAAAAAAGTTATGGCTAATTTAAGTGAAGTGGAATTACAGAATGTCAGACATCTTCTGCAGTTTGGAGAGGCTGATATTGAAAAATTCAAGAGCTATGCTCAAAATGCCCAGGATGCGAATGTAAAACAGTTTTTTGAGAAATCAGCGCAATCCTGTGAGAAGAACAGGCAGACAATTTTACAATTCTTACAGTAAATAACGGAGGTGAAACTATGATGCAGGAAAAATCAATGGTTTCAGATGCGCTGAATTCCATCAATTCAGGACTGAAAACCTACACCGATATGATATCGCAGACGGAAAACATGCAGCTGCGCAGCGCATTACAGCAAATGCGTAATGAGGCTGAAACTTCACAATATGAGCTATATACAATAGCTAAAAATAAAAAGTATTATAAACCGGCGGCACAGGCCTCTCAAAATGAAATTAACGACATCAAATCCACCTATTCCGGCACCTCGGGCTGGTCGGGAAGCATAGGCATGTCTGGGCAGGCCGGCAGCATGGACGACAACACTATGTCGAACGGTAGCTCCATGAACAGCGGTTCCTCCTCTGGCTTAACAGGGGGACTGGGCAAGTCTGATATGGGAAGCTCAGGAATGTCAGGCGGATCTGCCATATAAATATCCTTAAATCCAAGGTTTTACGCCTTGGAATACATAGGGTAGCTTCGGTTTTAAAAGTGCACAAAAAAATAAAAGTTTTAAAAAAAATTATAAACATTATCATAATATTAATAATTTACACAATAAAGCACTTGATATTTTATTATAAATTAGGTAAAATGAATCTGCATTGAGAAAATTTTGTCAATGTGCCAGCTTATCTATAAATAGGAAAAGCTTACAGAAAATAAGCCCGATTAATTGCTGTCTCTTGGCAGTATATTATAAATTTAAACATTTAGGAGGAATATAATCATGGCAGTAAAAGTAGCAATTAATGGTTTTGGACGTATCGGCCGCCTTGCATTCAGACAGATGTTCGGAGCAGAAGGTTATGAAGTAGTGGCAATCAACGATTTGACAGATGCTAAAATGTTAGCTCACTTATTAAAATACGATTCTGCACAGGGCAGATATGCAAAAGCTGAAACAGTAGTTGCAAAGGAAAAGTCAATTGTAGTTGACGGCAAGGAGATTCAGATTTATGCTCAGAAGAATCCGGCTGACTTACCTTGGGGAGAGCTTGGTGTGGATGTAGTTCTTGAGTGTACAGGCTTCTTCGCATCAAAGGCTAAGGCGCAGGCTCATATCGATGCAGGTGCTAAGAAGGTTGTTATTTCCGCTCCGGCTGGCGATGATCTTCCTACCGTTGTATTCAGTGTAAATGAGAAGATATTAAAGCCTACCGATACAATTATTTCCGCAGCTTCCTGTACAACAAACTGCCTGGCTCCTATGGCTGATACATTAAATAAACTTGCTCCGATTGAAAAAGGTTTCATGACAACAATCCACGCTTATACAGGCGATCAGATGACCTTGGATGGCCCTCATGCAAAGGGTGACTTAAGAAGAGCACGTGCAGCTGCAGTTAATATCGTTCCTAACTCTACCGGTGCTGCTAAGGCAATCGGTCTTGTTATTCCGGAGTTAAGCGGCAAGCTGGATGGCGCTGCACAGAGAGTTCCTGTTCCGACAGGTTCTACTACAGAATTGGTTGCAGTTGTTAGCGGCAAGGTATCCAAGGCTGATGTTAACGCAGCAATGAAGGCAGCAGCAAGTGCATCCTTCGGTTACACAGAGGATGAGCTCGTTTCCTCCGATATCATCGGTATTACTTACGGTTCCTTATTCGATGCCACACAGACAAAGATCATGGATATGGAAAACGGAAAGAGCTTAGTAAAGGTTGTTTCCTGGTATGACAACGAGAATTCCTATACAAGCCAGATGGTTAGAACAATCAAATACTTTGCTGAATTAGCATAATCCATATACACTATTCATGCTTCATTGATCCATCATGGGTCCGGTCGTTCAGGACCGGACTCATTTTTATCGTAGCGAAATTGCTCCTTACGATAGATATTAAGTAATTTTCGAAGGTTATATCCCGCCAAGCGGCAGAATGGAGGAATATCATGTTAAATAAGAAAACAGTGGATGATATTAATGTAAAGGGCTTAAGAGTATTAGTAAGATGTGATTTTAACGTTCCGTTACAGGAGGGCAAGATTACAGACGAAAACCGTCTGGTACAGGCCCTTCCTACCATAAAGAAATTAATCAAAGACGGCGGAAAGGTTATCCTTTGCTCCCATTTGGGCAAACCGAAGGGAGAACCGAAGCCGGAATTATCTCTGGCACCGGTTGCAGTAAGATTAGCACAGCTGTTAGGACAGGAAGTTAACTTTGCAAAGGATGATAATGTAGTCGGAGAGAATGCAAAGGCTGCAGTAGCGGCAATGAAGGATGGTGAGGTAGTTCTCCTTGAGAACACCCGTTACAGAATAGAAGAGACAAAGAACGGTGAAGCCTTTAGTAAGGATTTAGCTTCTCTTTGTGATGTGTTTGTAGACGATGCTTTCGGTACTGCCCACAGAGCACACTGCTCCAACGTGGGTATTACCCAGTTCGTGGATACTGCAGTGGTTGGTTACTTAATGCAGAAGGAAATCGAATTCCTTGGCAATGCTGTTAATAATCCGAAGAGACCCTTTGTTGCTATCCTTGGCGGTTCCAAGGTTTCCAGCAAAATCTCGGTTATTGAGAACCTGCTTGATAAGGTAGATACCTTAATCATCGGCGGCGGAATGGCATATACCTTTATGAAGGCGTTGGGAGAAGAAACCGGTAAATCCCTGTTAGAGGCCGATTATGTTGACTATGCTAAGAAGATGATGGAAAAGGCAGAGAAGAATGGCGTTAATTTGTTAATCCCGGTGGATACTGTTGTTGCACAGGAATTCAGCAATGAGATTCCGTTCAAGACCGTTGGCCGTGGTGAGATTGGAGCAGATTATATGGGCCTTGATATCGGTGAGAAAACCCGTGAGCTTTATGCAAATGCAATCAAGGATGCTAAGACGGTAGTTTGGAACGGACCGATGGGTGTGTTTGAATTATCCAATTTTGCTGCAGGAACCATAGCAGTAGCAAAGGCCTTATCTGAAATTGATGCAACCACAATCATCGGCGGCGGAGATTCCGCAGCGGCTGTTAATATCTTAGGTTACGGCGATAAGATGACACATATCTCAACCGGCGGCGGCGCTTCTCTTGAATTTTTAGAGGGCAAGGAGCTTCCCGGCGTGGCAGCAGCAAACGATAAATAATGATAGACTAATATTATTTTCTTTGTAGCAAGCTTTTTGATCATATCAATTGAATAAAATATTAGGAGGAAAATCATGCGCAGAAAGATTATCGCTGGTAACTGGAAGATGAATAAAACTCCCGCTGAGGCAGTTACCTTAATTAAGGAGTTAATACCTCTTGTAGCTACAGAGGAGGCTGACGTGGTGTTTTGCGTTCCGGCAGTATCCTTAACAACTGCCATTGAGGCTGTAAAGGGAACCAATATTGCAATCGGCGCCCAGAATATGTATTTTGAAGAGAGTGGGGCATATACTGGTGAAATAGCTCCTAACATGCTGACCAGCATCGGTGTGAAGTATGTAATTATCGGACACTCTGAGAGAAGAGAATATTTCGCTGAGACCAATGAAACTGTTAACAAGAAGGTTCTAAAAGCTTTTGAGCATGGAATTACTCCGATTATCTGCTGTGGTGAGTCCCTGACCCAGAGAGAACAGGGCATAACCATTGATTTCATTCGTCAGCAGATTAAGGTTGCATTCCTGAATGTAACCACAGAGCAGGCTAAGACAGCAGTAATCGCCTATGAGCCGATCTGGGCAATCGGAACCGGCAAGGTAGCAACCACCGAGCAGGCGGAAGAGGTTTGCAAGGCAATCCGTGAGTGCATCGCTGAGATTTACGATGCAGCTACCGCAGACGCAACACGTATCCAATACGGCGGCAGCGTAACAGCAGCAAGCGCAGCTGATTTATTTTCCCAGGCTAATATTGACGGTGGTCTGGTGGGCGGAGCAAGCTTAAAAGCAGACTTCGGAAAAATCGTTAATTATAAATAAGGATAGAAAATAGAAGCAAATTGAATTTATGAAATGCACCTTATCTATGGTTTACATACCATAGATGGGGTGTATGGCATATTCACCCCTTTGTATTATAATAGTAATCTATGGCTGATGTAACAGCGGGCCGATTTAGACATATATGGATGTTAGAATGGAAATTTGATTATAATAGCCTCTTTGGGGTTTTTATGATAAAGGAAAGAATAATTACAGCAGCTGAACGAGCTTTGTATCAAAAGCTTTCGGAGCGTTCTCTTAAAGAAAAGGAGTATGAAGATGAGTTGTAAAAGGCCTACAGTATTAATGATATTAGACGGATTCGGTTTAAATGATAAGAAGGAAGGCAATGCAGTAGCGTTGGCAAATACACCGGTAATCGACAAATTGATGGAGGATTATCCCTTTGTAAAGGGATATGCAAGCGGTATGGCGGTTGGTCTTCCCGAAGGACAGATGGGAAATTCCGAGGTTGGACATATCAATATGGGCGCAGGCCGTATTGTATATCAGGAATTAACCAGAATAACCAAGGAAATTCAGGACGGAGATTTCTTCAAGAATGCAGGGCTATTGGCAGCAATCGATAATTGTAAGAGAAATAATTCCGATCTTCATTTATATGGCTTATTATCCGATGGCGGTGTTCACAGTCACAACACTCATCTTTATGCTCTGCTTGAGCTTGCCAAGAAGCAAGGGTTGACTAATGTATATGTTCATGCCTTCCTTGACGGCAGGGATACACCTCCGGCTTCCGGTAAAAGCTTTGTGGAAGAGCTTTGGGAGAAAATGAAGATTATCGGAGTCGGCAAAATTGCTACGGTGATGGGACGCTATTATGTTATGGACCGTGATAATCGTTGGGACCGTGTGGAGAAGGCGTACCGCGCTTTGGCCTTTGGTGAGGGAGAGACGGCAGAATCAGCCGTTATCGCCGTTCAGAATTCCTATGATGCAGAGAAGTTTGATGAATTTGTGCTGCCCACCGTCGTATTGGAGGAGGGCAAGCCGGTAGCCACAATTAAGGATAAGGATTCCGTTATTTTCTTTAATTTCAGACCGGACAGAGCAAGAGAGATCACCAGAGCTTTCTGTAATGATGAATTTACCGGCTTTGACCGCGGTAAGAAAATAGAGACGACTTATGTATGCTTCTCTGAATATGATATTACCATTCCGAATAAGCTGGTAGCTTTTCATAAGATTTCGGTAGATCATACCTTTGGACAGTTCCTGGCCGAGAATCATAAGACACAGCTTCGCCTGGCCGAGACGGAAAAATACGCCCATGTAACCTTCTTCTTCAATGCCGGTGTCGAGGTGCCAAATGAAGGAGAGGATCGTATCCTTGTAAGCTCTCCCAAGGTTGCAACCTATGATCTTCAGCCTGAGATGAGTGCATTTGAGGTAGCGGATAAATTGGTGGGAGCAATCAAATCCGGGAAATATGATGTAATTATCGTTAATTTCGCAAATCCGGATATGGTGGGACATACGGGAATCGAGGTTGCTGCGATCAAGGCAATCGAGGCTATTGATAAATGCGTAGGCCTGGCAGTTGAAGCGTTACTCACAGTTGACGGTCAGATGTTTATCTGTGCAGACCATGGTAATGCGGAGCAGTTGATCGACTACACGACGAATGAGCCCTTTACAGCCCATACGACTAATCCGGTACCATTTATCCTGGTAAACTATGATAAGGACTATACTTTGGCAGAGGGCGGATGCCTCGCTGACATTATTCCTACCATGATTGAGATGATGCATATGACAAAGCCGAAAGAAATGACCGGAAAATCCTTACTGATTAAAAAATAAGTTGAAATAATATAGAAGATATGGTAGAATTGAGTTTAGTTTTTAGGAGGTGTGGACATGGATGCATTAAAATTAATACTTCAAATTGTATATATTCTGATTTGTATCGCTTTGGTATTTATTGTATTAAGACAGGAAGGTAAATACGGCGGTTTGTCAGGCGCTCTTACCGGTACAAGTGAAACTTACTGGGCAAAAAATAAAGGACGTTCTGTAGAAGGTAAGCTGGAGCTTGCAACAAAGTGGCTTGCAGGTGCTTTTATTGTAATTTCAATTATCCTTAACTTAAAATGGTGGTAAAACATAATTCTTACTGTGGAAAAGCATTCACAGTAACGCCTCCGGTGTGGATGTGCACTCCCGCTGGTCAGCACAGATAAATATACCCTGTAGGGCAGATGCGGATGGAGAACCGTATTTGTTTTACAGGGTTTTTTCTGTTATAGGATACTGTGCCTTACAACAAATTACATAACTGTTCAGAGCCAAACTCGAAAACACTGCGTGTCTCCTTGTTGTGGCGCATCCGCCAAATAAATTCATACAAAAATATGCCTATGAATGCAAGCATTCACCGCATATTCTTGATGAATTTGCTTGGCTCTGAACAGTTACAAATTACTTATATTCATGAAAGATATCTTCAATAAACCATTCGAAGTTTTCTCTTTGTGTATATTTATTATCCTGATATATTTTACCCGCAGCAAGAGTATGATTCAGGGTTTCAGCATCTAAGGATTTCATATAGTAAAAATGCTTATTTTCATATAAATCCCTGAGGGTTTTTCCGGTTTCATAAAGGACTTCATAATGTTTTCCGGTTGAAAAGCCTCTGATTTTGGAAGGGTCGGAGGAAGAACGGCGGGCAAAAAACAGGGATTTTGCCAGCCAGCCTCTGTTTGCCCGGTGCGATCTTGTAGTGTTTGTCAAAACAAAATTTAAATACTCGGTAAATTCAGTAAAACGCCCGCTGTGAGTTTTAATTCCGACGATGGGATACCATAATCCTTTGATCTTCCCACTGTTTGTACCGGAGGAGCGATAGAAGGCCAGGGTAACTTTTTCGGTTCCATAGCTATATTGAATGCTTACATCCACCAGGCCAATCATGCGAAAGGGCTCAAGGGAATATATATTTGCCCGGAAGCTTTCAGGATAAAGCTTTGTTAATGCGATTACTTTTGCCATACTGCAAGTCTCCTTAATACATTCTTTTTTAAAAATAAACCATGCAAAATTAGAGATAAACTTTAAAATCGCATGGTTTATTGGGAAGAAGGGTATGTCTTGGACACACCCTAATATGTCCGTTTAATTTTATCTATTTGTGCCTTTATTTCATCAACATTATGATACTGGCTTTCCAGACCCATAAGCTTTAGAAGAAGTTTTTTTTCCTCAAACTTCAGTTCAAGCTCATTATACCAGGGCCTGTCTGATGTGCTGATTCCCCGATAGGAGGTATAATATAGATAAATCAGGAAATCGCCAAGATACCAATAATCGTTTTGCTTTGTATATCTTTCATTATCAATATATCTGGCCAGGCCAAAATCGATCAGGACCAGCTCCTTGCTGTCTCTGACGATGATATTGGGAGGCCTGATATCCCGATGCACAATATTATTCTTTTGCAGGAAATCTATCATAGCCAAAAGCTGGCCTGCGATTGCATAGATACTGCGCCTGTTAAACTGATACCTTTTCCTGGCAATTAAATCATGAAATGCAGTTCCCTCTATATATTCCAATAGATAGCCTTCTCTGTAATCATCCCTGAATTTCGATATGAATTTTGGAAATCTTGGATCATTTAAACGCCTCAGTATCTGCTCTTCATAAAACAATTTTCCCCTGCCCTGTTCAAGCATTTCCCTTTTTAATTGCTTTACGACACATTTTTCATATCTGTCGTTTACAGCTAAATAAGCAATTCCATATCGGCCTTCTCCAAGGAGTTTCTGTATGGCATAACCATTTACATTTTCATTAACTCTAAAATATTTATCCATATCGTTATTCTGTTGTTAATTCAATCAGTTGGATTTGGCAATAAAATCTGCAATATAGTTTGCAATACCAATACTAAGTGACTTGATATCCAATCCCATGTTTGGTTTGCCGCCTGCTTCTTTGAAGGACTGACTATTTGCTTCACTAACCGAATGGCCGCCTGATATATTGCCAGACTGGCTTGGCTTAATGCTCGATATATTGTCGGACTGACTGCTGGGCCTGATGCTTGATATATTGTCGGACTGACTGCTGGGCCTGATGCTGGATACACTGCCGGACTGACTGCTGGGTCTGATGCTGGATATGCTGTCAGACTGACTGCTTGGTTTAATACTTGATATACTGCCAGATTCACCTTCGGACACACTGATTGATTTACTGTGGGAGCTGCTGTGGTGTTTGCAGCAGGGCCTGTGATGTGATCTACTGGAGGAGCTGCTGCTGGACTTACCGTAGGAGTCATTACAGGATTTCCCGGAAGATTCACCACAGGATTTACCCGAGGAGTTACTATAAGACTTGCCGGAGGAGCTGCCATGGGATTTACTTGAGAAATCCTCGTAGGAGCTGCTTGAGAAGTCACTGTAGGACTGGCTTATAAATGGTTTAAAATAGGATACATTAAACGGTAAATGGTAGGCTTCACTAAAAGACTGGCTAGAGGACTTGCCGGAGCGCTCATCCGAACTACTGTAGTCTGCCTGTGATCCGCCATTCGGTCTGTAATGTTTATGACCCATATTGGAATTATTCATAAAAACACCTCTTTCATATTTTTGCGTAATATATTACTATATTACATTTCATAATATGACAATATTCGACAGAATGTTACAGTGCGCAATCATGACTTTAGCTGCTTGTATGGAGCGTTACAATTCAGCTTTGCAGGGACGGTGGCAGGTCCCGTGGAAGAAATGTTTCCATATCGGAGCCGCTTTCGCTTAATTGCATTACGTAACGGTACATAAGGTTCTGAAATACAGAACCCAAGTACCGACGAATGCAAATACTCCGAATGGAAATCATTTTTCCACGGGACCTGCCACCGTCCCTGCAAGGCTGAATTGTAACTACAGATCATGGATTTTCATAAGCTCTTGTTTTAAAAACATGTAATATATGGTATACTATACAGGTACTACTGCAAACGCCGGCTGTGGATTTCCGGGGTTACAATATATGTAAGACCAAAGTGTGATTTATTTCACTGGTATATACTGGCGTCAAGGTTACAGTATTTCGGCAGAATGGAGATTTGTATGAAAGAAAAAGAGATATTGGAAGAAAAGAAAGTAATGCTGGAGGAGCTATTTGCCAGTAAGGAATATAAACCGATGCGTTTTAAGGACCTGGTTGCTTTACTGCAGGTACCCAAGGACTCAAAGCACGAGCTTAAAATAGTACTCGATCAGCTGATTTCAAAGGGTAAAATTCTGGTAGACGGCCAGGGACGTTATAAAAATGTAGGGGATGACCTCAAAACGGGAACCTTTTCCGGAACCCAGAAGGGTTTCGGCTTTGTCATACTTGAGGGAGAGGAAGAGGATATATTTATACCTTCGGAAGCTACAAAGGGTGCCCTGCATGGTGATACGGTCATGGTTATGATTAAGAAGGAGTCAAGCGGCAGGAGAAAAGAGGGAGCCGTCATCAGTATCCTTGAGCGTGGCAAAAATGAGATTGTAGGGACCTTTGAGAAAAGTAAGAATTTTGGCTTTGTATTGCCGGACAACCAGAAATTCGGTAAAGATATCTTTATTCCGAAGGAATTTACCAAGGGCGCTGTCACAGGGCATAAGGTAGTGGTGAAAATAACCAATTACGGAGATGCTGCCCAGAGTCCGGAAGGAAAGATCATAGAAATACTTGGGCATATGAATGATCCGGGAGTAGATATTATGTCGGTGGTCAGAGCCTATGAGCTTCCGGTGGAATTCCCGTCTGAGGTAATGACTTCACTTGATCGCGTACCGGAGGAAATTGATCCTCAGGAGCTTGCAAGCAGGCTTGATATCCGTGGGGTACAGACGGTTACCATCGACGGTGAGGATGCCAAGGACCTCGACGATGCCATCAGTGTCTCAAAGGAAGACGGCATCTATCATCTGGGAGTTCATATTGCGGATGTTACACATTATGTCAGAGAGGGAACCCCCTTAGATAAAGAGGCATTGAAAAGAGGCACCAGTGTTTATCTGGTGGATCGTGTTATTCCAATGCTTCCGCATAAGCTGTCCAATGGTATCTGCTCTCTGAATCCGGGTGTAGACCGCCTGGCACTTAGCTGCTTTATGGATATTGATACAAAGGGTAATGTAATAGGGCATAAGATAGCCGAGACTGTAATCAAGTCCGATCGCCGCATGACCTATACGAATGTGGCGAAGATTGTGGAGAACAGCGATCCGGAGGTTTGCAGGGAATATGAGGAGCTTGTTCCGATGTTTCTTCTGATGCAGGAATTAGCTGAGGTACTCAGGGGGAAAAGGTACAAGCGCGGCTCCATCAACTTTGACTTCCCTGAAAGTAAGATTATTGTGGATCAGCAGGGGAAACCGATTGAAATCAAGCCCTATGAACGAAATAAGGCAACCAAGATCATTGAGGAATTTATGCTGATTGCCAATGAGACAATTGCAGAGGATTTCTTCTGGCAGGAGGTACCCTTTGTGTATCGTACCCACGATACCCCGGATGAAGAGAAAATAAGAAAGCTGGCTATATTCATCAATAATTTTGGCTACAGCATCCGATTGGGACAGGAGGAAATTCATCCCAAGGAGCTGCAAAAGCTTCTGATCAAGGTGGAGGATACCCCTGAGGAAGCGCTGATATCAAGGCTCACGCTGCGTTCTATGAAGCAGGCCAAGTATACGGTCGCCTGCACCGGGCATTTTGGACTGTCAGCCAAATACTACTGTCATTTCACCTCACCCATACGCCGTTATCCGGATTTGCAGATACACCGGATCATTAAGGAGAACATTAATGGTAAAATTGGGGAGAAAAGACGGGAACATTATGATAAAATACTTTATGAGGTAGCGGAGCATTCCAGCCGGACGGAGCGGCGGGCAGATGAAGCCGAGCGTGAGGTTGAGAAGCTCAAGAAGGTGGAATACATGTCCGCACATATCGGTGAAGTGTTTGAAGGAGTCATCTCGGGAGTAACCTCCTGGGGAATGTATGTAGAGCTGCCCAATACGATAGAAGGAATGATCCGCGTCAGTGAGATGGAAGACGACTATTATATCTATGACGAAGAGCGTTATCAGATGGTGGGTGAACACACCAAAAAAATATACAAATTGGGGCAAAAGGTGGCAGTAGAGGTTGTGAATGCCGATAAAATCCTGCGTACCATAGATTTTGCCCTTGTGGAGGTTGAAGAATAAGTGGGGGAAAATATTAAACTGGTTGCCAATAATAAAAAGGCATACTTTGATTATTTTATTGAAGATAAATACGAAGCGGGCATCGCATTGCACGGAACGGAAGTAAAATCCCTCCGCATGGGTAAATGTAGTATTAAGGAGGCATTTTTAAGGATAGAGCGTGGAGAAGTATTCATCTATGGAATGCATATCAGTCCTTATGAGAAGGGAAATATTTTCAACAAGGACCCGTTAAGGGTACGAAAGCTGTTACTGCATGGCTATGAGATTAATAAGATATCCGGTCAGCTTGCTACTAAGGGATATACCCTGGTACCTTTACAGGTTTATTTTAAGGGAAGCCTGGTTAAGCTTGAAATCGGTCTGGCCCGTGGTAAGAAGCTTTATGATAAGCGTCAGGATATCGCCAAGAAGGACATGCGCCGGGAGGCTGAAAAGGATTTCAAGGTAAAGAATCTGTACTAGAATGAGAGACTATATTGATCGGAAGTTTGGGTAGGGCAAGAGACGTCTTAAGAATTTCTGCAAGAAAGGGGATTATAATATGAGGATGGCTATTATAGGCGCAGGTAATATTGCGGAAAAGATGGCAGCTACAATTGCGGCGTTAGAGGATGTGGAGGCATATGCAATTGCGGCGCGCGATTACGGACGAGCTGTGGAGTTTGCTAAAAAGTATGGATTTACTAAGGCCTATGGCTCCTATGAGGAGATGCTTTGTGACGATGAGGTGGAGCTGGTCTATATTGCGACGCCCCATACCCATCATTATCCCCATGCAAAGCTTTGTCTGGAGCATAATAAAAATGTATTGTGCGAAAAACCCTTTATGGTGAATGCAAGGCAGGCAGAAGAGCTTTTTTGTCTGGCAGAGAAAAAAGGACTTTTGATTACCGAGGCTATCTGGACCAGATACATGCCCTCACGGCAAATGATTGATGAGATTATTGCCAGGGGAGACATCGGAGAGCCGACCTCCCTGGTTGCAAATCTTGGGTATCAGCTCACACACGTAAACCGCATGGTAAAGCCGGAGCTTGCCGGTGGAGCCTTACTTGATCTTGGGGTATATCTACTGCATTTTGCAGGAATGGTATTCGGAGCAGAGGTTGAAAGGGTTATATCGGCGGCTTCGATGTTAGAGACAGGAGTGGATGGCCGTGATAGTATTACTCTGATCTATAAGGATGGAAGAACGGCGGTTATGCACAGCAGCATGTGCGCGGTCTTGGACCGCAGAGGAGTTATCTTCGGTACCAAGGGCTATCTGGAGGTTATCAATGTTAATAACCCGGAGAAGCTTACCGTGTATGATGCAGGGCATCAGGAGATTGCTGCCTATTATCCTCCGAAGCAAATCACAGGCTTTGAATACCAGGTGCTTGCCTGCAAGGAGGCAATCGAAAATGGCAGAACGGAATGTGCTGCGATACCCCATGGCGAATCCTTAAAGATTATGAAAATGATGGATGAAATGCGGGAACAGTGGGGGTATGAGATACCCGGTATATAAAGCAATAGTCCAGTATGAAAGCGGAAGTATAAGTTATACTATGGAAGACTTAAGAAAAAATGTATGATAAATTATGGTTATCCTGTCAGGAATATTTACTGAAATGTTTTTGAAAGGTCTTGAATAAGAAGGTATAGTATGTTACGATATATATGCGTCTGTAAGCCGGATATTACAGAGAATGAATGCAGGATGTATTCCGAAAAAGCATCTTCGGTAATTACAATCTTATCAAACGGGGTTGTACTGGTTTCGACGGGGGTTTAGAAGTTGTGGAAGCCATTCGCAGACTAGGACTGCGTCACCAACTTAGAATTAAATACAAACGCAGACGATAATTTAGCGTACGCTGCCTAATGGCAGCTGTCGACCTTAAGCAACTCGCGGCTTAAGAACTCGGCATCAAATTAGCGGGGACCTTTATCCTCAAAGCTTTGAGAGGATAAAAGATTGATGAAGCTACTGAAGTCCAAAGCCTGTCTGTCGGCGTTGGATGGAGGGAACAGCGGGTACAGGCCCGCATAAAAGACTGACTGTAATGGGAGAAACTGCAATGGATGGGCTTTCGGACAGGGGTTCAACTCCCCTCAGCTCCATTATAAGTATCCACTTCCGAGATAACATCAACTTTGTTTGGGTACACAACAACTTTTTTTATAAAAGTTCTGATGATGCGTTGCTGCTCTTCAGGACTTTTATTTTTTATGCCTCTAGCCTTCGCTATAATGCCGGTAATAAAGTCTTTCTCAACTTCTTTTAGCCGGGCTTTCATATCTTTGATTCTTTCAGAAAGCTCTTTGGTCATATCCTTAAGTCTTTGATATGATATTTCACATCTTTTTGCAAATGTAGAATATGATGAAGTCATAGCATTTATGTCGGCAAAATATTTTTTAACTAAAAATTTTGAGATTGAATTTGTGTTGTCAGAGGAAAAAGGGGGACCTCATATTAACAAAATAGCATATAGTGATTATGTTATTGATTTAAATGAACGAAACTTAGTTTATTCAAATGTGCAATATGCTTGACAGCAATACAAGTTATAGCAATAAGAGAGCTATTTGATTTATTAGCATCGGGCGTAAAACCGATGCTTTTATTATGCAATGAAAGCAGGAGATTATATGAATATTCATAAAATAGATGTGGACAGAGAGCCTTTCCCAATTACACTTGAAATATGTCTTCCAATCATATTAAAATTATAAAAAATAGAAAATAAAATTTTCCAGTGCTGTGACTTTTTACATAGAGAAAATCGTTATATTAATAAAGGGAGGGGTAGAATGGATAACGTACAGTATGCTATGCAATGGAATTCAAAGGAATGGATTTTAGATAGATATGATTTATATAAGACTATGTTATACCGGCTCGCCTTTTCCTATCTGGGTAACAAGCATGACAGCGAGGATATTTTGCAGGAGGTTTTTATTAAATTATTTAAATCGGCACCATATTTTGCATCTGATGAGGATGAAAAGCGATGGCTTATGCGAGTAACTGTAAATCAGTGTAAAGACCATCTGAAAAGCTTTTGGTATCGGAACAAAATAAGTCTGGAGGATATAGAGGATTATGTTTCGATGCCTGAAGACAGGGAGGATTTAATAGAATTTCTTAATTTGCCTTCAAAATATAAAATAGTAATTCATTTGCATTACTTAGAAGGGTACCGTATTGAAGAAATTGCTAAAATTCTGAATTTGAGTGTTTCATGCATAAAGATGAGGTTAAAACGAGGGCGTGAGTTATTAAAAATAGAATTGGAGGGAACCTATGAAAGCAGATAGATACCGCGAGCTCTATTCCAAAATTGATACGGACAGTTTTTGTGACAATAAAATAAAAAATGAATTGCTGCTTTGTGAGGCAGGAGGAAAGTACATCCAGAAAAGTATAAAAAGCAAAGGCTATAGGATAGGGAACGAGGAGCCTTTCTTTCATATTTTCAGAAAGATTTCTTTTATAGGACAGATTATTCCGTCCTTAGCCTTTTTAGCCTTCCTCTTAGTTGCTGTTATGGGTTACAGAATTCATTTACTGTCTGTTCCCCCGACTAATAATACCTTACCCCAAGGAGCACCCTATGTGACGGAGAGTCCGGCACCAGCAGATACTTTGTCGGATGTCCCAGGAGTAAATGCAACAGAAATTACCCAGGCCGCAGTTACGATAGCTCCCAGTGTGGTTGTATCGGAGGATATGGTTAATAATGCAGCACAAGATTTGGCCCAGGTATCACCGGAAGCTATCACTGGTGTACCAGCGGATAAAGATACTTTTAATATCGCAGAAGATTTTTATATTGCTTATTTTGATGTCTTGACGGCCGAAAATGTTAAATACTCAATTCCGAATCTAGTCGTCCGTTTTCATGGTACAGTTGATTCTGTAAATCCGAATGATTTTACGGATATTGTATTGACCAGAGATGGTGTTCCGGTCGATAACAGTATTACATTAACCAATAAGATTGATCAATTTGTATGGTCCTATGAAGATATAACAGATTTCTATTTTGAATTTGCCAATGCCAATATCGAACCGGGAGTTTATGGATTAACCGGTAAGTATAAAGGGGTGCCCTTTACTGTATATAATAAAATAATAGAGCCAGCGGTAACGGATGAAGCCGCTCACCCGGAAGATTTGTCTCAGGTGGGGTGGGCAGGCAGTATCGATAAGGAGGGTAACTATAACCGGATTAGTGAATTGGCTTTCAACTTTATTGGCCAACAGAATGCTTTTTATCAATCAGACTTGACTGATTTGAAGCTGACGCGTAATAATGAAGAGATACCGTGTTCTTTTGAACAGGATGTATTCCGGTATTATGAAGTATATGATAACTCAAACACAGAGACTGCCTTTCATTTGATATTGAATTCGGAACTTACTGAACCGGGTACCTATGTTATTACCGGAAAATATCAAGGAGTACAGTTTTCATCCATGAAAATAACGATACCTTGAGGTTCACTGCCGGAACCTGTGAAGGATCAATTGCCTCCAATTCATAGTTAATATTACTCCAAACATTAGAAAAAGAACGACATTACTGTCGTTCTTTTTCTAATGTTTGGAAGGGCAAGTCAGCTAAATAAACTTTTACATAGATGATATCGTTTTGTACATTGACACTGGACTATATATAAATTAAAATTTATATATAGGAACAAAAGTCGTTCCGATAACCGTGATGTACGGCTATAAAATATGCCCTTTATCGAAAGCAGGGAACGCTTCTGATAACTTATAAATACGAAAGAAGGATGGTATTTCATATGTACGAAAATATGGATATTATGATAAATGAACCCCACCGCCTTGCAGATGCCTTTACCTGCATCGGAGATGGAGTTATTGTTACCGATCTGGGAGGCTGTGTTGTATTTATGAATGAAGCAGCACAAAGTCTATCAGGGGTTGAGCTTGCCGAAGTGGAAGGTAAGCATATGGGAGAAGCCTTTTTGCTGTTTAATATAAATACGGCAAAATCATATGAAATCCCGGTTGATGAAATAATACAAACCGGCCAAAAGGTTGTCATAGAAGAGGATATCTTCCTGATTACCAAAAATGGCAGCAGGCTTTATCTTCATGGCGTCTGTTCTCCGTATATCAATCTGGCGGGAGAAACGATGGGTGCCGTATTATATTTTCGTGATATCACGGAAGTAAAGAATATGAAGGAAGAAATATCAGCGAATTATAATAATTTTAAGGCAGTCTTTGATACTGCCCCCACCGGAATGGTATTGGTGGATACGGAAAGCAGAATCAAGAATATTAATAATGTATGGAAGGACATCATGTCAATTGATGAGATGTTCCCGATTGGAAAACGGTTCGGTGATGGCTTTTGCTGTATCGGAAGCTTAATGAATGGCTGCGGCAATGGCGAGAAATGTATTTTATGTACCATCAGGGGGAGTATTCTTCGGGTCCTGGAGACAGGAATGCCATACTTCAATATTGTCCTCCAGCATGAGTTTATTCTGAATGACAAGGGTTTTTCACCATGGTTGAAAACCAGCTTTATCCCTGTCACCATCAAGGGAGAGAAATGCGTATTGATCATGGCTGATGACATCACGGAGCAGAAGAGACAGGAAGAGGAAGTAATTCAACCAGTAGGTTAAGGTTTACATAAAAAAAGAATTTTCTGGCTAAAGGGGAGGACAATTGGAATAAATACGATTTTGGATTGAACGAGGGAAGTCTGATAATTCAGGCTTTCCTTATTTTTGTGTTCCGTGGGGCAGTACACAATATGATCTTTGCTCATTGCAAATTCAACTTTTTTCAAAAATATTACACTATTTTGGAAATCTGGTATCTGTTTTTGGGATGCCCGTAATGCTACTATACTAAGTGTAATAAAAAACAATTTCAGGGAGGATAACAAAAATGAAAAAAATGTTGGCGTTTCTACTTATTGCAGTCATGGCAATGACCATGTTAACCGGCTGTAAGAGTAAATCTGACACAGAGCAAAAATCAGATGCAGATAAAGGGGCAGTATCTACTAAGGTTTCCGGTGGGGCGGAGACTTCGGATCAAGAGATAACCTTAAAGCTGTTTTCCAATTTACCGGACAGAAAGAATGGGCAGGGTCTGGTGGAGCAGATGATTATTGACGATTATATGAAGGAAAATCCGAATGTGACCATTGAGGTTGAGGCACTGGACGAGGAAGCGTATAAGACTAAATTCAAGGCTTATGCCATGGATGGCATGCCGGATGTTGTGAGTATATGGGGACAGCCCTCCTTCCTGGGGGAGGTACTGGATGCCGGTGTTCTTGCTGAATTAAATGAAGCAGATTATGCGGATTACGGTTTTGTCTCTGGTTCTCTGGAAGGCTTCAAGAAGGATGGTAAGCTATATGGACTTCCAAGAAATACAGATATTATGGCCTTTTATTATAATAAGAAAATGTTTGAGGATAACGGCTGGAAGGTTCCTGGTACATATGAGGATTTATTATCCTTATGCAAAACAATAAAGGATGCCGGAATTGTTCCCGTTGCAATGGACGGCGGTGACGGCTGGCCCATGGCAATTTATCTGACAGATCTTTTGGTTCGAATCGATGGAAGTGATGCTTCTGCATTAATCAATGAGGCAGTCGGAAGCGGAGATTTCTCCGATCCTATCTTTAAGCAGGCGACAGATTTATTGGTTCAGTCAGCAGAGGCCGGTATGTTCCAGACCGGATATGATTCACAGGATTATGGTACGGCAATGAATTTATTTACCAACGGCCAGGCAGCGATGTTCTATATGGGAAGCTGGGAATCCTCCATGGCATTAAATCAGGATATTAATGAAGAGATAAGAACAAATATCAGGGCCTTTACCATGCCGGCAATTAACGGGGGTAAAGGGACTCAGAATGATATTCCGGCCTGGAATGGCGGCGGATATGCGGTAGCGGCTGATTCCAAGGTAAAGGAGGAAGCAATTAAATTCCTAAACTATATGTACCAGCCTGATAAATTGTCCAAATATGGCTGGGAGAACGGAGTTGGAATGTCAGCACAGGATCAGACGGCATATATGACCGGTAATGAGACTGAATTACAGAAAACCTTTACCGATATCCTTAAGAATGCAACAAGCGTATCAGGTACACCAATCAATGACTGTGGACCCTCTGCATTTAAAACAGCTATTGAGAGTGAAATTCAGAGTGTTTCCAATGGAACAACTTCAGTAGAGGATTTCCTTGCAAATATTGGCGAGGCATGTAAGTAAACGGTTCGATTAGGGGAAACCTATGGCTGCCTGTCTGATGTAGGCAGCCATTTCCCTACTATAGTGAAGGAAGTAACCCTGAAGCTTTACTACTGGAGGTTTTCATGAAAAGATTATATAGCAATAAATGGGTGATTTTCAGCCTGGTATTACCGGGACTGCTGTTGTTTATACTGGCCATATTGGTACCGATCTGTCTAAGCGTTTATTATGGCTTTACTGATTATTCGGGCATGGGGCAAGCAAAATTCGTGGCGCTGGATAATTACAAAGAATTATGGGAGGATAAAACCTTTCATAGGGCACTTTTGAATTCCTTGCTGTTGGCAGTCGGATTTATTCTAATACAGCATCCGATTGCTATGATTGTGGCAGCAGTATTGGATAAGCTCCAGGGAAAGGCAGAGGGCTTCTTTCGATGCGTATATTTTATCCCGAATGTTATTTCGGTGGCCGTAATTGCGTATCTGTGGAAATTTATCTATAATCCCGATTTTGGTTTACTCAACAATGTGTTGAAGGTATTTGGGTATCATGGAAAGATTAACTGGTTCAGTCCGGATCATGCCATTTGGTCTGTGCTGATTGTCCTGATCTGGCATGGCTTTGGATGGGGAATGCTGATTTACTATGCAGGAATTAAAAATATAGATCCGGTCCTATATGAAGCGGCGGCAATTGACGGGGCAGGTGTTAAGGCTGCCTTTATGAAGATAACACTGCCGCTCATGAGGTCTGTTATTCAAATCAATGTGACTATGGCGGTGATATCCGCATTAAAACAGATGGAGACGGTATATTTACTGACGAATGGCGGTCCGGGAGACAGCACCCAGTTTACGGCTAACTATTTGTACCAGCAGGCCTTCAAAGCCTTCAAATACGGGTATGGCAATTCCATCGGCGTGGTATTCATAATTATCTGTCTGATTGTAACTGTGGGACTGAATTATTTGTTCCGTGACAGGCAAAAGGAATAGGAGGGGAAAGCATAATGACGGAAAAAGGAGCAATGATAAAAAAGACAGTCTTATGGCTTATTCTTGCGGCGGTTGCGGTTATTCAGATATTTCCCCTAGTTTGGCTGATGGATTTTTCCCTGGCAAGCAGTAATGAGATGTTCACCAGCGGGCTGTTAATTCTTCCAAAGAAAATTCAATGGGGGAATTATGTGAAGGCATTTATTGACGGGCATTTTCTTCTTTATTTAAAGAACAGTGTTTTAATAAACGGGCTGGCGGTGCTTCTGGTATCTGTGTTTTCCATTATGGCCGGATATGCCTGCCGGCGAATGAACTGGAAGCTAAGCGGTTTTGTCAAGACATTGCTGCTGCTTGGGATGATGATACCAATTCATGCCACACTGCTGCCGAATTATAAAATTTATCACATCCTGGGAATTACAGATACTATTTGGACGCTTTTAATTCCCTATGCCGCTTTTTCGCTTCCGCAGGCGTTATTTTTGATGACGGGTTTTATTGACGCCCTGCCCATTGAATTAGAAGAAGCGGCCGTGATGGATGGCTGCGGAATATACCGGATTTTGTTTCGGATTATCACACCCTTGCTAAAGCCCTCGATTGCAACAGTAGCTATCATGACCTTTTTGAACAATTGGAATGAGTTCATGATGGCAAGCACCTATTTAAGCTCTCCCAAATGGAAAACTCTTCCTTTCTCCGTACTTGAATTTACCGGGCAGTATTCCTCCAATTATGCCGTACAGTTTGCGGTCATGGCATTAACGGCGGCACCGGCAGTTATTACCTATATTATACTAAACAGGCACATTACAAAAGGGGTTGCAATGGGTGCGGTAAAAGGATAGAATTTAAGAAAAATGGTCTTATTGGGAGGATTATGCGGCGCATCAAGGATTGGATATGGCAGCTAAGCATCAGAAAAAAATTAATTTTCTATAGCTATATGATAATTACGCCTATTTTACTGCTGATCAGCGCCCTTTTATTTATAAATAATTATAATAAGACCCTTCGGGCAGAGAATGAGAGCTATTTGCAAAGCACACAGAATTTATCGGACGGCATCGATGTTTTGCAAAAGAGCATCATTGAATTTGGTACCTATATTTGTATTAACAATGATATCACTCAGATTCTTACTGCGGATTCTCCGCAGGAGCTCAATGAGGATTCCCAGCTGTGGCTGCATAAGGCTCCGATGAGAATAGTACAGGATATGATGGCGCTGAGCGGACAGATTAAGACAATTGCCATCTACCCGGAGAATGGAGTTAAACCATATCTAAGGTGTATGGATGCGACCTCCTATCTGAGTAGTATTGAACAGGTCCGGACTACGGATATCTACAGACAGGCCGTAGAAAGAAAGGGTAAAATCATCTGGAAGAAGGTAACGAAGACAGACCGGGATACCTATGAGGCTAATCGAATGGATAAGCTTGTCATGTACCGTGAGATTTATGACCTGGCAAAGAAGAATAAATTGGGATATCTTGTGATTGGAGCCTCGATTGATAAGTTTACTCAGCTATGCCAGAATTCGCTGGCGACGGAAAATGAAGCAATTGTTGTGGTCAGTGCCGAAGGCTCAGAGCTGGTTTTGTGCGGCAGGTCAGAGGAGGATATATTGGACCGGGTGCTGGGAGAGGAAACCCAGGATGAAATCCTGGACCGGCAAAGCGGATATATCAGTTATATTAATTATAAGGTGTTCTACAGCAGGGATGAGGATACGGGAACCGTTGTATACCGGATGGTACCGAAGGAGGAGCTGGGCAAGCAGCTTTATACGATTGCCTTTGCACCTGTTGCGCTGCTGCTGGGCTTTTTGGCCGGGCTGTTTCCGATTTTGATTTTTGTATCCAACATTATTTCAAAGCCCTTGAATAAGCTGTGTATTGCAATGGAAAAGTTCAAGCAGGGAGATTTCAATCAGAAGGTGGAGGTTAATACACTGGATGAGGTAGGGGAGGCGGCAGCCTGCTTTAACCAGATGGTGGATGATATCAAGACCCTGATTGATAACAATTATGTCATGGCATTAAGGGAGAAGGAGAGCGAGTTAAATGCCCTGCAGGCACAGATCAATCCTCATTTTTTATATAATACACTGGATTCCCTGTACTGGCGTGCAACCGATGCTGATAATCCCGAAATTGCAGAGGACATTTACGCATTATCCCAGTTGTTTCGTCTGGTACTTGGGCAGGGAAAGGGTATCGTTACTGTAAGAAATGAGAAGGAGCTGATTGATCGCTATCTGCATATCCAAAAAATGCGGTTTGAGAAGCGTCTGGATTATGAAATTAAGATAGAGGATAACATACTGGAGGCTTATCTCCCGAAGCTGATTTTACAGCCCTTTGTAGAAAATGCAATTGTACACGGCTTCGAAAAGACGGCGGAAAAATGCTTCATCTCTGTCCTTGGCAGGAGAAAAGGAGACCGGATGGTTTTCTGCATTAAGGATACCGGAATCGGTATGAGCAGGGAACAGGTGAAGGCTATCTGGAATGTAAATGATACAGAGCGCTACGCAAGCCAAAGAATTGGCCGTTATGCCATTAGGAATATCAGAGAACGGCTGGAACTAAAATATCATGAAAATTTTAAGCTGTTGATTTATAGCAAGGAAGGGATCGGAACCACTATAATTATTGAAATACCATATGAGAATAAGGAGATGTAACGGCTTGAGTGTAAAACTACTGATTGCAGACGATGAGGATATGATAAGAAACGGATTAGCAAAATACATTCAACTGCATACGGACCGTTTTGATAAAATCTATCTGGCACAGAACGGACAGATAGCCATTGATACTATTTTCCGGCATGAGCCGGAGCTTATGCTGTTAGATGTGCAGATGCCGGTTAAGAACGGAATTGATGTCATGCAGGAGGCGCAGAGAGCGGGGATCATGCCGGTTACGATCATACTAAGCGGATATGACGAATTCAAATATGCGCAGCAGGCTCTGCATTATGGGGCGAAGGATTATCTTCTGAAGCCGAGCCGTTCTTCGGATATCCTAAAGAAGCTGAATGATACGGCAGATGAATTATTAGGAGTCTGTGAGAAAAAGCTATGGTCGGATAAAGCATTAAAGAATAATTTTGTAGAAATCGCAAAAGAGTATATGAATGAACATTATTATGAAAATCTGACGCTGAACGGTGTGGCGGAAAAGGCCGGTATCACACCGGGTTACCTTTCCACATTATTTTCCCAGTCAATGAGCTGTAACTTCGTAGATTATCTGAATGAGATACGGATTGAGCATGCCTGCTCTTATTTGCATCAGAATTATTTGCGAACCTATGAGATAGCCTACAAGGTCGGATTTCATGATGAGAAATACTTTTCAAAGGTTTTTAAAAGAATTACCGGAATGTCACCCTCGGAATATAAGAAAAATTAGTACAACGTTTTCTAAATAGCCAGGCAGAAAAAGCAGGAATGGAGCAGAAAATGAGATTAGAATATACAATGACAAGCTTTCAGGGGCAGACGGAGGAAACTGAAAAACAAACCCTTGATTTTAAACCGGATATGGGAGAGGAAAACCGGCTATTGAATTTATATCCCCAGGTCAGATATCAAAGCTTTGAGGGCTTTGGAGGTGCAATTACTGAATCAGCCGGTTATATCTACAGTCTTATGAAGCAGGAGCAGAAAAAGGAGCTGCTGTCGAGCTATTTTTCAGAGGATAATATGAAATACCGTATGATTCGTATTCCAATTGACAGCTGTGATTTTTCCCTGGGACATTATGAAGCGGTGTCTCAATCTGCCGACAGGGAATTTGAGACCTTTCAGCTGGAACACTTGGAAAAATACATAATTCCAATGCTTGAGGATGCCCAGCTATATTATAAAGGGAAATTGGACATCATGCTCACGCCCTGGAGTCCTCCGGCTTTCATGAAAACAAATGGAGAACGCAATCATGGCGGTAAATTAAAGAAGGAATATTACAGGCCCTGGGCAGAATATCTCTGCCGCTATATCCTGGAAATCAGAAAAAGAGGCTATCAGGTATCGCGAATGAGTCTTCAGAATGAGCCTAAGGCGGTGCAAACCTGGGATTCCTGCGAATTCAATGCCGAGGAGGAGAAGGAATTTCTTAAGAATGATATGTATCCGGCACTTAAGGAGCATGGACTGTCAGATATAGAGATATTCATCTGGGACCATAATAAGGAACGTGCCTTTGAGCGGGCTTGTGCTCTTATTGATGAGGAAACCGGGCCTATGATAGCAGGTCTTGCATTTCATTGGTACAGCGGGGACCATTTTGAGGCATTGCGGATGATAGGAGAGAAATTTCCGGATAAAAAGCTGATCCTATCTGAGGCGTGTATCGAGTACTACAAGTACTCACAGGGAGATTATTTAAAAAACGCACAGAAATATGCCCATGATATCATAGGAAATCTGAACAACGGTATGTATGCCTTCTATGACTGGAATCTTGTATTAAATGAAAGGGGAGGGCCCAACCATGCCGGGAACTACTGCGATGCTCCTTATCTTTATGATACGGATAAAAAGGAACTGGTAAGAGGCTGTACGGTGGCCTATCTGTGGCATTTCAGTCATTTTATCCGTAATAATGCAGTACGCATCGGGTTTTCCAAATATACGGAGAAGCTGGAAGCTACGGCTTTTCAGAATAGAGACGGCAGCATTGTGGCGGTTCTGTTAAATCAGACAAACGAGGATATCCCGGTATCAATCCGGCTGGGAGAGGAAATGGTTTCGGTTGTCCTAAAGGCGGAGACTATCTTTACGGGAGTTATTGCTTAAGAATTTTATTGGAAATGCGGAATAGATAAGCAGCAGGCTGCAACGGAAACTACACCGGTTTGCAGCCTGATTGTTTGTAAAGGCTTTTCATTTTGCAGGAGCGGATTTTGAACTAACCCTGCAGTTGCTTGCAAAACTCCTCGATCTTTTGTACCTTATCCGGGCTTTGCTTTGACTTGGGGTCAATCAGGCTTAAGGTAGCCACAACAGTACAATCCGGTAATTCCTTCTGTAATTTGGCAAAGCATTTATCGGTATTGCCGCCTGCGCAGCAGGCGTATAGGGCAATCCGCTTTCCTGACAGTTTATTCTCCTTGAGAAAGGTTTTGATCGGTGGAGCATAGCTGCTGGCCCAAATCGGGGTGCCAATGATGATTGTGTCATATGTGTTTGCATCAAATTGATAGGGAGCAAGCGTCGGAGTCTCTCCAAACATGACACTCTTTCCGCCCCAGAGGAATTTACTCATACCACCCTTCGGATATTCCTTTACCGGCTCCAGCTTAAGCTTCTCTGCCTTTGTATGATTAGCAATGATGTCCGCAACATATTCAGAATTTCCTTCCAATGAATAATATACTATAATCGCCTTCATATAAACCTCCTTTTCTTAATTACTTTTTTCTTTATAGTATATCCTGCCGGGAAATAATGCAAATAATTATTTCATTAAAAAATATTTAATGGTATTTTGGAAGATGATAGCTTTTAAAGATGCCCGTTATGAATGTGAATGGGAATTGGAGGAAATGTATCATGAATTGATAGCAAAAATGATTTTCTCTGTTGACATACTCCGTAGGATGTGCTACTTTTTTCATAAGACAAGGGTGTTTGACTAAGTAAGTATAGTGAAACCCCTATATTTTTTGAAGGAGGATTTTATGAAAAAGAAGACTTTAGTATTGGTATTGGCATTAGCAATGATATTTTCTCTCACGGGCTGTAAGTCAGGAACGTCCGAAGAGGGATCAGATGATGTAACAGCAACCCAGGCGCCGGAAGCTACCCAGGCTGCGGAAGCAACTCAGGCACCTGATACCGGAGCATCAATTGATCTGTCTGGTGTAACTTTTTTGAACGATGGTACTCTTACCATCGGTGTTGAAATTGGATACCCGCCTTTTGAAGAATTCGCAGAGGACGGAACAACACCGATCGGCTATGATATTGATTTTGCTACAGCCTTAGCAGAAAAGCTTGGCGTACAGGTTAATTTCATTAATACGGCCTGGGACGGTATTTTCGAAGGTATCGATAAGAATTATGACTGTGTTATTTCAGCTGTTACGATTAATGCGGAAAGACAGGAAACCATGCTTTTCTCCGATCCCTACATAAACAACTATCAG
Organism: Bacillota bacterium; assembly: GCA_023407175.1. Next base: position 24,586 of record JAEYMU010000030.1, on the reverse strand, counting down.
GCAGTTGTAGTGAGCCCTGATTTTGAAGGAACAATTACAGGCTTCAAGGATTTGGACGGACTTGCAATTGCAGTACAGAAGGAGACAACCTCGGATGAGCTCATGTCGGATTATGTGGATACAGGATCAATTAATTGTACCATTTCCGCAAATGAAAAGGTTGTAACCTGCTTTACACAGCTTGAGAATGGTGAAGTTGATGCAGTAGTGGTAGACTCTACGGTAGCAGACGGTGTTCTGGCTGCTAACCCGGGTAAATATATTAAGGCATTTCAGGATGACAGTGAACCGGAACAGTTCGGTGTTGCTATCGGAATGCAGAATACAGCACTTCAGGCTGTTATAAATCAGGCGATCGCACAGCTTACAGAAGAAGGCTTCTTTGAAGAGAATATTGAACACTGGTTTGGATCGGCAGAATAATCTATCGGCAGAAAAAAAGGGGTTAGCAGGTATATAGGATGAATATCATAAGAAGAATAGTTGACATCAAACAGTGGAAACGTTCGTCAAAGGCAGTTGGAATAGTTGTTCTGGCTGCTTTGGCGGCAATTATAGTCCTTTCGATACTTAAGCCATCGAGGGAAGAGATGATGAATCTCGCTTCTGATCAGGTGAAGCAGATCATTGAAGATGAAAAAGACAGCTCCAGAAAATATTTAACGATTACTTATAATGATCTTGGAGTTATAAATTATCTTTCTTTTACCACCTCGGGCGCAAAGGCTATCAAGGAATCTTATGTGGGGTTTGCAGGGAATACCTACAACGCGGAGGCTGGTGCGGCAAAATTTGCGGGCCAGATGGTGAATTATACCTACCGGATGCTTGGAAGCGGTGAAAATGTATTACATGGAGTTAAGCTGACCTTATTACTTACTACTTTATCCATGGTGCTCGGTTTTGTATTAAGTGTATTTCTGGCTTTGGGTAAGATTTCCAAGAATAAAATAATCAGCAAATTGTGCAGTGCCTATATCTTTTTCTTTCGAGGAACACCCTTGCTGATTCAGTTATTTGTTGTGTATTTTTCAATTCCCGGGATGTTTGGCTTTGCCTGGAGAAGCATGTTTGATAAAGGTGATCCGGAAGCGGTTTATAAGGGAGCCTTTGTTGCTGCTTTAATTGCATTTTCACTGAACTCGGCTGCCTACTGTGCAGAAATTGTCCGCGCAGCAATACAGTCCATCGACAAGGGACAGCATGAAGCAGCTAAGGCCCTGGGAATGAGCTATGGGCAGACAATGGGCAAAATTATAATTCCCCAGTCCATAAGAAGAATGATTCCACCTCTCTGTAATGAATTTGTTATGATGATAAAGGATGTTTCACTGGTGTTTGCTATCTCTTTGATGGATATTACGACAATATCCAAGACAATCATGACCAGCGAAGGTAATTATCTGGTGTTCATACCCGCACTTGTAATTTATCTGATCATAACTGCAATTTTTACATTTATATTTGGTAAAATTGAGGAAAGACTCTCAATTTATGAGTAGGAGGCAGCTATGAGTGATTATGAGTACATTTTAAAGACAGAACATCTGGGCAAATCCTTTGGCACTTTGGAGGTTCTTAAGGATATCAACCTTGAAGTGAAAAAGGGTGAGGTGATTTGTATTATCGGACCTTCCGGGGCGGGTAAGTCTACCTATCTTCGTTCCCTGAACCAGTTGGAGAAGATTACAAATGGAAAGATATATATTAAGGATGAATTATTCCTTCACAGAGAGCATAACAGGACTGTGCACAGAAGCGCAGCTGATAAACAGAAGGCAATGCTCCTGGAAATGGGAATGGTATTTCAGAGATTTAATCTTTTTCCTCATAAAACCGTGCTTGAAAATGTTATGATAGCACCGGTCCTGGTTAGAAAGAAATCAAAGGAAGAAGCAGTAAAGCTTGCAAAAGGACTGATTGCAAGGGTTGGACTTTCAGAGAAACTGAACGAATATCCCAATAAGCTGTCCGGCGGACAGCAGCAGCGTGTTGCAATAGCAAGGGCACTTGCCATGGAGCCGGAGATTATGCTCTTTGACGAGCCGACCAGTGCTCTTGATCCGGAGCTTGTAGGAGAGGTTTTAAGTGTTATGAAGGATCTTGCCAAGCAGGGCATGACCATGCTTTGTGTTACTCACGAGATGGGCTTTGCAAGGGAGGTTGCGGACAGAGTAGTATTTATGGCAGATGGAATGCTTCTTGAGGAAGGAAGTCCCAAGGAAGTATTTGAGAACCCGAAGAATGAAAAGGCAATTAATTTCCTTAAGAGTGTATTGTAATATAGGCTGGAAGGCTGATTGCCGGTAATATCCGGTACTGGGACAGAGCTTATGACAGAATAATATTTATCGTATTTAGAGGCGCTTTTTAAAACGTAAGTTTTGAAGAGCGTCTTTTTAGCTTATAGGAAAATTCGTCCTATAAAATAAAAGTTCTTTCATAAAAAAAATTCACAAAAATTCCTCCATGCTTGACTTTTGTTATAAAAATATATTACACTAAATAAGTAAAGTTCATTATAATTAACATAAAGATGAATTATTTTCATTGATGGAGAAGCTATGTCGATCAACTCTTATCAGATATTTGTAACTGTGGCAGAGCAAGGCAGCTTTATCAGGGCCTCTCATTTACTGAATATTACCTCTTCTGCAATCAGTCATTCCATTGCAGGCCTTGAGAAGGAATTTGGATATCCTTTGCTTACCCGTAATAAATCAGGGATAGCCTTAACCAGTTATGGAGAAACACTGATGCCCTATGTGCGCCAGGTCGTAAACAGCGATGCAATTCTCCGTCAGACAGTTGCAGCCTTAAATGGACTTGAGAAAGGTATGGTCCGGCTGGGATGCTTTAACAGTATCTGCATGACACATCTGCCAAAGCTGCTGAATAGATTTCATGAGCAGTATCCGGGCATTAAAATTCAGATATTCCAGGGTATCTATGATGATGTAATCGGGTGGCTGAAAAACGGAATCATAGAAATCGGTTTTTTGTCAATGGCAAGTGCGGAGAATGAGGTGCCAATCCGTCCGGTCTATCAGGATGAACTGTTATGCATTGCGCCAAAGGATTTTAAATCAGCTTCTCCCGGGGTAATTACACATGAAGAGATGAAGGGGCAGGAATTTATAGCCCAGCAGGAAGCAATGGATTCGGATGTCCAGAATTATATCCATAGATATCATTTACAGGTGAAAATAAGCTGTCATGCTTCTGATGATTTGTCTGCGGTATGCCTGGTCAGCAATGGCTTTGGTATCTGCATCCTTCCGGAGCTTGTGATGAAGGCCATGAATTATGAAGTGGACCGATATGCGCTCCGGCCCAGGGGCTTTCGTACCATTGGCATTTCCTGCATGGAGGAGAATGAGCTTTCCCCTGCGGCAGGAAGATTGTATCATTTTATGATTGAAGCATATCAAAGGCAGGAAATATTAGAGGAATTTAAAGGCTAATATGCCAAAATATAATACAAATGAAGAAGGTGTTGCAGATGTATCATATCAGCGCGGACACAAGTAATAATCTTATCACAGTCGAGCTGTTCGGATATATGGAAGTTGGTGAGTGGCATACCTTTATTAAGGAAGTCAGCACAGTCGCCGAGCAGTTTAAAAGGAAGGAGCTATTCATACTGATATCACTGGAAAGATTGGACGCATTGTCACAGGAGAGCCTTCCGATCTGTATTGAAGGCTTAGTGATTGCTGCCGATTATGTGGCAAAGGTTGCTTTCATCCATAAAAGGGTAATCACCAGAATGCAGCTTGGCAAAATGCTTGCGGCAGTAAATAAACGCTGCGGCAATGCATTTGAAGCACAATTGTTTACATCCAGAAGAGAGGCCATGGCCTATTTATTGGGACGAAACTAATTTATGAAGCAGACAACCAAGGCAGAAAACTACGACAATTTCATATGTATTGCTGACCGATGTTCCTTTTCCTGCTGTAAGGGATGGGATATTGAGGTTGATCCGAAAACCTTCCCAATCTGGGAAAAGGATACCGAACTGGCCGGATTCCTGTGCATCGATCATGGGAAAACCGTAATCAGCCTTACCGGTGATAAAGCCTGCCCGTTTCTGAATGAGCGGGATCTTTGTCTTAATATTTTATCCGGAAGAGAAGAAAGGCTGACCAAAATATGCAGAACCTTTCCGCGGCTTATAAATCGTTATGAGGACAGGGAGGAATATTCCCTCTCCTGTGCCTGTCCCGAGGTGGTCGATATGCTTTATAGACGGGGGAGGGCCGCCTTCCTGTGTGAGGGGGAGTCTTATGCTGGCAGGGCAGCGCCGCGTGTATTGTTAAGAGATAGTTTGCTTGTAATAATACGGGACAATACCTTCCCTTTACACGAACGGCTTCTGTTAAGCTTTCATATGCTCGTATCGGCCAAAATAAGTCCTAAGCTTTCGGCAAAAATTGCTGAGGTCTATCAGGAAGAGGATTACCGCAAGACACTGGCTGAGGAAATGAGAAAGCTTTGTGTTTCTCCTTTGGATACCCTACAGGAAACAAATGAATTAATGCTGGATATCAGCCAGAATTATCATAGGGAGAAGCATTATACCCCTTATCTTAAGGAGCCCTATGAAAGGGCGAAGGAATTGGAGACCGGAGAGAAATTTGACCTGGACCGGTGGAGGGACTTTCTGAAAGATTTTCAGACTTATGAGGAACTGTTTACCAACTGTATTGTAACGAAATGCTTTTCAGAGGGGACGAAGGGAAGCATTGACGACAGAATAATGTCCTTTCAGAGGATAATCACGGAATATATTTTAGTAAGGTATTCCGTATATTTAAAATCCCTACAGGATAAAATTGATTATCCTGCTGTCAGGGATTATATCGTGGTTTATACCAGAATCATTGGATATAATCCGTCAGGGATGAAGGAATTCTGGCAGGACAGCTTTGACACTGAGGTATGGGAATTGGGGTATCTGCTACTATTGCTCGGCTCCTGAGATTTTCTGCACGAGAGTGTCAGATAGGCAAGAAACGATAAAAGGAGATCAGAGATGATTAACAGTGAGATACTTGAAATAAGAAAACAATTCAATCATGAGAACTGCGCGATTACCAAAGTAAGCGGCTGCTATGTAGATGCAGAGAAGATAGTTAAAACACAATTTACAGAGTCCTTTCTATGTCTGCCGGAGGAGGAAACCTTTAAATATTTTGAGATATTTAAGAAAACTTTATCCGGTACAATTGGAAAAAATTTGATTAATATGGAATTTCCGACCGATTCGGAATTTGACGGGGGAACCCAGGAATTTCTGTTAAGGCTGCGGGACAGTGAGCTGAAGGAGGAAAGCTTGCTGGAGGAATTTTATAATAAGGTGGTACAGCTATATGATCATACGGGCAGCTATTTAATCCTTCTTCTTTATGCCGCCTATGATGTTCCCGGTAAAACCAGGGATAAGCTGATGATGGAGGATGCTTCCGACGAGGTATACCGTTATATCCTGTGCTCCATCTGTCCGGTTAATTTATCAAAGCCGGGCCTTAGCTATGACACTGAGGCGAACCAGATCAGAAAGCGCATTCAGGACTGGGTGGTAGCGGCTCCGGGTAATGGCTTTTTATTTCCCGCCTTCAATGACAGGAGTACAGATTTACATAGTATTTTATACTATTCAAAGGATTCAGAGGAGCTGCATTCTGACTTTGTAAATCAGCTTCTTGGGTGTGAGCTGCCCCTGTCGGCAGGCGAGCAGAGAGAGACCTTCCAGACCTTGATTAAAGAAACACTCGGTGAGGAATGTGAATATGAGATAGTTAAGAATATCCATGAGAAGCTGAATGAGATTATGGAAGAACACAAGCTTCAGGAAATTCCGGAGCCCTTAACCCTGGATAGAACAGAGGTTAAGCATCTGTTTACTGACTGTGGAGTTGAGGAAGAAAAGCTTTCCGACTTTGATAAAAACTATGAGAAGATGGCCGGAGAGAATGCTTCCCTGCTGGCGGCCAATTTAGCCAGCACCAGAGTGTTCGAAGTAAAAACACCGGAGGTAATAATCAAGGTAAATCCAGAGCATACCGATCTGGTTCAGACGAAAATCGTTGACGGACGTAAATGTCTTGTAATAGAAATAACGGATCAGGTAGAGGTAAACGGAATAACAGTAAAAGCATTATAATGCCTCCATGCTGGATTTTAAAATATTTTAATATATATGAAATGCCTTTAAGATTGCCGTTAGGTGTCTTGATTTTGTATATATTTTGTAACCTGCTGACTATAGGATTGTGAAGAAATGGAGTTTATATGAATAATAATCTTAAGGAAAAGATGAAAGAATCAATTTATTCAGTTCTTCCAATCACTGTAGTTGGTACTCTTGCTTCATATAGGTATCGTAAGACTGCCAAAAGCAACTTTGATGCCTTTTTTTGTTGGTTTCGTTCTTTTAATCCCGATCTAATCGGCTCACGGGAAGATTCAAGCTGATTTTTATGGCAGTATTATGGGAAAAATTGAGATATGGAGAGAATGAAGCAATCGGCACCCACACGGATGCAAAGGGAATCATGTTCTCCCTTCCGGCGGATGAGACGGTTGGACTTGGTGTGTCTGACAGAATGGTCACCGAGGGTAACTGACAAATTTATAATGAGCAAGGAGTATGCTTGGAAATGGAGTAAGAATGAATAAAAAAAACTATTCGATTGCAAAAATCGTACAGAAATATACTATACTTTTAGTGGGCGCCCTCATAGCCGCCGCAGGACTGGAGTTTTTCTTGGTTCCCAACAGCATTATTGATGGCGGAGTCGTAGGAATTTCTATTATCGTCAGCTTTATCACAGGTCTGCCCATAGGTATCTTTACCTTCCTTCTGAATATACCTTTTCTATTCATCGGATACAAACAGATTGGCAAGACCTTCGTGATTACATCTTTATTTTCTATTACATCATTTTCTATTTTTACATTGATTTTTCATCCAATTCCCGGCCTGACTGATGATCATCTGCTGGCAGCCGTATTTGGCGGTATCATACTTGGATCAGGAGTGGGATTGATTTTGCGCTACGGCGGGTCCTTAGACGGGACGGAAATCATTGCACTCATCCTTTGCAAAAGCTCTTTGTTAACAATTGGCCAGATTGTTTTAATATTTAATATTTTTATTTATAGCTTTGCCGCTATAATTTTGGGCTGGGACAGGGCGCTTTATTCCATGCTTGCTTATTTTGTGGCTCACAAGGCGGTGGATGTTGTAATTGACGGTTTGGATGAAGAAAAAGCGGTATTTATTGTTTCAAAGAACGGGGATGAGATTGCCGATGCGATCAAAGCCCGTCTGGGCCGTGGAGTGACCTATCTGGAAGGGAAAGGCGCTTATACAGGTGAACATAGAATTGTCCTTTATTCCGTGGTTTCCAGATTGGAGGTTTCAAAGCTTCGTTCCATCATTAATGATAAGGACCCGGATGCTTTTGTTACAATTAATGACGTATCGGATGTCATGGGTGGAACCAACAGAAAGCGTGCAATTCATTAAATAGCCGGACAAGCCCTATAGCAGCTCAAATTCATTTTTATGAAATTTAATAATACCACTGTCCCTTAGTTTGCATAATTCATTGGACAGGGCGCTCCGGTCAACAGAGAGATAGTCTGCAAGCTCCTGCCGGTTATAGGGAATAGTAAAATGACTGCCTGCATTTCCCTGTGCCTCGTAGCTTAGATAGGCCAGAAGCTTTTCCCTTATACTTCGTCTGGAAAGCAGCTCGATCTTTTGATTCAGCTGAATATTTCTGGCGGCCAGGATACGAAGCATATTTTGGATTAACTGATTATGAAAGCCGCAGGCATTCGTACAGGAGGTGGAAAGCCTGCGGTAATTAATAAACATAATGTCGCTTTCGGCAGTTGCAATAACGCTGACCGGAAGCTTTTTTATATCGGCGCAGGCAAAGGCTTCACCGAAAATCATGCCTGTCTCCAGACTGGCAAGCAGCAGACGGTTTCCGTAGTAATCCTCCTTAATTATCTGGGTCTGTCCTGATAAGAGGATGCCGACGCTGACAGCCTCTTCCTCCTTCTGGAACACAGTCTGGCCCTTCTTATAGTGAACCACTCTCGATCCAAGGCAGGAAAGGATATCCGGATAATCTGTTTCCTTGATACCTTCAAATAAGGACACGAGCTTTAAAATATTATAATAATTTTTCATATTTCTCTCCGTTTCGTTGTAAAAACAACAGACTTTATGCTATCACTATAGTAAAATCAAAACATAAAGTCAATCAATAAATATTAATTAATAAATAGCATGCGCAGAAACGGAGGAGCATTATGATAAGAAAAATAATAAAAATTGATGAAGAAAAATGTAACGGCTGCGGCTTATGCGCCGCTGCCTGCCATGAAGGAGCGATTGGTATGGTTGGTGGTAAGGCAAAGCTGCTGCGGGATGATTACTGTGATGGTTTGGGAGCGTGTCTCCCTTCCTGCCCGACTCAGGCAATCAACTTTGAGGAGAGGGAAGCGCAGGAGTATGACGAAGAGGCAGTTAAGGAGCATATGAGGAAGCATCAGGAGGAGAAGCCGCATCATGTATGCCCGGGAACACAGTCCAGACTTCTAAAACAGAGAGAGGAACAGGAGGCAGCCCCGGTGTCAATGAAAGAAAGTATCAGCAGACTTGCACAGTGGCCGGTGCAGATTAAGCTGGTTCCGATCAATGCACCCTACTTTACGGATGCCAACCTGTTGATTGCCGCAGACTGTTCCGCTTACGCTTATGCCGATTTCCATAATAAATATATGAAAAACAGAATAACCCTGATCGGTTGCCCCAAGCTGGATGAAGGGGATTACAGTGAGAAGCTGACTGCAATTATCAAAAACAACAGCATCAAAAGCGTTACTGTTGTACGCATGGAGGTTCCCTGCTGCGGCGGTATTGAAAATGCAGTAAAGCGGGCGCTCCAAAATAGCGGAAAGTTCCTTCCGTGGCAGGTAGTTACCATTTCTACGGATGGACAGATTCTGGAATAAACAGCAAGTTAAATATGAAAAGATCGAAGGCCGTTGCAATAGAAGGTTTTCTGAAAGCGTAATTACCTTACACCTGGGTAAAGGGATAGAGTTATGAGTCCTCTTTCAGAAAAGTTCTTTTGCAGCGGCTTTTTATATGAAATAAATTATCATAAATTTGTAATTTTATAAGCTTTTAATTTGCGGACATGTTATAATAATCCAAATGGCGTTTATCAATGGGAGGCTAGAATGGAAATCAAATTTGAAATAAGCCGGCTGGATACTAGGGGCAAAAGGAGCAGGTATCATGGAGAATGTAAAAACAGTAGAGATTAGGGACCTTTATATGAATTATGGTGCCAAGGAGGTCCTAAAGGGGATTAATCTGGAGGTTCATAAGGGTGAAATTATTGGATACATCGGAACAAACGGTGCAGGAAAAAGTACGACGATTAAAATAATTCTTGGCATTGTGGAGGGCTACCGGGGAGAGGTTAAGGTGCTGGGACAGGATATCAAAAAGGACCCGGTCGAGTATAAAAGAAAAATCGGGTATGTGCCGGAGGTAGCGGACATATATGACAATCTGACGGCGCGGGAGTATCTTACCTTTATCGCTTCCCTGTATGGATTAAGCTATGAGACAGCCAATAGCAGGGCAGAACGTCTGATGCTGGTATTTGGGATTAAGGATGCCATTGATTTAAGAATTAATTCCTTTAGTAAGGGAATGAAGCAGAAGGTATTGATTATTGCGAGCCTGCTCCATAATCCTGATATCTTATTTTTGGATGAGCCCCTAAGCGGTCTGGATGCCAACAGTGTGATGATCGTCAAGGAAATTCTGTCTACCCTTGCCAGACAGGGGAAGACTATCTTTTATTCCTCCCATATCATGGATGTAGTTGAGAAAATCAGTAACCGGATTATCCTGATTAACGGAGGTCAGATTGCCGCTGACGGAAGCTTTGCGCAGCTTAAGGATAGCCTGAAGGAAGGTTCTCTGGAGCAGATTTTTAATCAGATTACAGGCTTTCATGAATATGAGGCACTGGCAAAGCAGTTTGTCTCAATCGTTGAAGAAACTATCTGATATCTGGAGGATGCCATGAATTTTAAATTATTAAAGCTATTGGACCGGTTTCAAAGTCTGTTTTATAAAATGGGCATTGATTACGAGATGCTGAGAAGGATTCTGTATATTAAGCTATTGATGGACGGAAGAAGGGTTCCTACGGTCTTCAATAATAGCCGTAAGCCCCAGGAAGCAGATAATAAGAATATGTTTCTGCGTTCTCTCTGGATTTATTTGCTGATGGGTTGTGTACTGATACCCTTTATTATAATGAAGAGCAATTATCTGTTTCAGATGAGTATGGTATTTGGTATTGTTATGTTTATGGTGATGAGCTCTATGATATCGGACTTTTCTACGGTGTTATTAGATCTTCGGGATAAAAATATACTGGGAGTCAGGCCGGTAGACAGAAGGACCCTTGGTATGGCAAAAACCATACATATCTTTTATTATATGCTGGTTATGTCCGGTGCTCTGGTAGGACCTGCACTGATTGCAAGCCTCTTTTTTCAGGGCCCGGTTTTCTTCCTCCTGTTTCTACTGCTTCTGATTTTAATTGATATCTTTTGTGTAATACTTACTACGTTGATTTACTTTCTGATTTTACGTTTTTTTGACGGGGAAAAGCTGAAGGATATCATCAACTATATTCAAATCATACTGTCTCTGGTGATTATGATTGGATACCAGCTGATCGGAAGAATGTTTCAGGTGATTGACTTAAAGATTAATTTTGTACCCCACTGGTGGCAGTATCTGATTATTCCCATTTGGTTTTCAGCACCCTTTCAGCTACTGAAAAAATCGGATTTTAATTTATACTATGTTGCCTTTACCATTATGGCGGTTGTAATTCCTCTGGTTTCACTGGCAGTTTATATCAGACTGATGCCATTGTTTGAAAAATATCTTCAGAAGCTGGGAAATAACGAGGCAAGAAAAGTAAAAAGGGGAAATAAATCCGAGGGCTTATTGGCACGGCTGCTCTGCCGTGACAGAATAGAGCGGATATTCTACTGCTTTTCCATAAATATGATGAAAAATGAACGCAGCTTTAAGCTTAAGATATATCCTACCATAGGCTTTACAATGATCTTTCCCTTTATTTTTATACTGCAATCCATAGGAGTGGAAAGCTTTGAGGAGGTATTTGGCGGAAGGAGCTACTTATATATCTATTTTTGCGGGATTATGCTGCCGACACTGATAACAATGATGAAATATTCGGAAAGCTATAAGGCGGCCTGGATCTACAAGGCATTACCGGTGGGTGATCCGAAGCCGGCATTCCGGGGAACCATGAAGGCGCTGCTCCTACGGATTTTTGTACCCTTATATGTAATAGAAGCAATCATTTTTGGCGTACTGTTCGGCATCAGGATTGTGCCGGACTTGTTTGTCGTGTTTATGAATCTGTTGATTTTTAGCATTATATGCTTTCTTCGGATGGATAAGGCGCTCCCCTTTTCGGCCCAATTTAATGCAACACAGCAGTCGAATATGGGGATGTTCTTTCTGCTGTTTTTGGTACTGCCGGTGCAGGCAGGAATTCATTACGTCGCCACGTTAATTACTTATGGGGTTTTCATCAATTTATGTATCAGCACGATAGTTACCATTATTCTTTGGGAAACAGCCTTTCACATCTCCATGGATAAACTTGATTAGTCAAAGGGCATTTACACAGGCCCTTAGAGTAACGGACCAACAAAATCACAGGAGTAATAAGCAGGATACGAAAAAAGGTATCCTGCTGTTTTTCATTCGTCATTCCTGCCGGATGGGCATCTCCTGGGGAAAGGAGGGTGTGGCAGAGGGAGACTGGGGTTGTTCAATTTCCGGATTGGCAGATACCGAATGATCAAATTCATGGTCGGGATGCCTGTTTTTAGCGGAATTGTGGTCAGAGCTTTTTTTCATAGCGAGTTCTTCCTTTCTTGATATATTAACAGGTAATTGCAAAACTTTGTAAGGCTTTGCAATTACCCATTTATATGAATGAAAGTTAATATTACTTATTGTTATTACAATCGAAACCTATCACTTTGGCATCAATTATTTACTGTTTTTCGGCCGGGCCAATGGAAATTCGCCGCTATCCTTCATCTTACTAAAGCGTTCCATTAAACGTGCCGTAAAAGCAGTTGCATCATCCTTGCTGATGATTCCAAATTCAACAAATTTATCCATTAGCTTTATCTCTGCTTTCATTTCATTTTCAATCAATGAATAGACTTCAGCTTTTTGGCTAGCCGACAGAGAATTCCACTTTTCTGTAGCTTGTTTCATCGCTTCATCAAAAGCGGCTTTTTTATCCTTCTGCTTTTCAGTGTTTTCTGACAGTGTTGTCGATTCGGTATTTGTTTCAGCTGCAAAGGCATAAACAGGGCTTAAGCTGACACATCCTAACATACACGCAATAGCTAAACTACCTATTTTAGCTCTTAACATATCGCTTCCTCACTTTCCAGAATAACAATGAGTAAACTAACTTTCTGAATTAGTATTTCCAACCTTTATGATCATATTGTGAAATGAGCGATGAATTTTATGGAAATTTATAAAAAAACGGATTACTGACCGGGGTGGGCCAATGTCAATCATATGGTACGCCGGGAAGTGGCAATCAGGCAATTGCTGCATATACTGCAAGTAAGGATATGTACAGGGAATCAGGTGAAAGCATCTGTATGAACAGAAATGATCTGTCAATGGCTCAGACTTCCTCCAATACATCGGGATATGCCAGTGAGGTTCTCCGGTTAGTGAACAGAGAACGCTCCAGGTACGGCCTGCCGGCTTACACGACGACGCAGCCTCTGACATCAGCGGCCAATCAACGCGCAAAGGAAATCACAACAAACTTTTCCCACACCAGGCCGAATGGCTCAAGCTTTTTTACTGTATTAAGAGAATTTGGAGTACCCTTTAGGGCAGCCGGCGAGAATATCGCATATGGACAGAGGACGCCACAGGAGGTTGTAAATACATGGATGGGGTCCGCTGGACATAGAAGGAATATCTTAAGCTCCAGATTTACGAAAATGGGAGTGGGAGTAAACCAGTCAGGTGGGCGTAATTACTGGACCGAGTTATTTACAAATTGACGTTCCATACATGCGGCTTTGCCGGCATTACTTCTCCTGTTCATCATCCGTGTTGCAAATTCTATGAAGTTTAGTTATAAAATAAACTTGGTCTGAATAATCCTTTAAAGAAGCAGGCATTAAAGTTAAGGAGATGAACAGGCTTTGGGAGAAGTGCTAATGGAACGTTATCGGCTGGAATTATCAAGGCTTTCTATATTACCTTATTATGATAAAGCATTGGAGGAACAGTATCTTTCCTATAAAATGAAACATGAACAATGTATCTGGGTGGATGTAATTACTTATGTTAATATAGGTCTTCACGAAGAATATTACCGGAATGTTAAAAAGGTTACAGAGCCCTATTCCCTGCATGTACTGGTGAACAAATACAATAGGCTGGGAGAAGATTTTATTCCTAAGGATTTGGAGCCCATTGATGAGAAATTTAACCCGGATAGACTGTTTTTGAGACATGATGCAAGGCTGGCCTTTGAAGAAATGTGCCGGGGAGCCGAATACGGCGGCCTGCAGCTTAAGGCAATATCGACCTTTCGCGGCTTTTATTATCAATGGAAGATATATCTGAAGGATATTACCTGGAATCAGTCAATTGAAGAATACAGCAGGGTCAGGGACAGAGTGTCTGCAAGACCAGGACACAGTGAACATCAAACCGGGCTCTCAGTAGATATCAACGATCTGGAGCAGACCTTTGAAGCCACACCCGAAGGAAGGTGGCTTGCTGCAAATGCCCATCATTATGGCTTTATCTTAAGATATCCCAAAGGGAAGGAATTTGTTACCGGATATGATTATGAACCCTGGCATTATCGCTATATTGGCAGGGAGCTGGCGGAATCGGTTAATTACAGTGAGCTGACCTATGATGAATTTTATGCAAGGTATTTATATGAACCGAATAGAACAGTGTAGGGCTATAAATAAAAGGGAGACCGTTACAGCTTTGGCAGACTTGTAACAGTCTCTTTTTTATTCTTGCTGGCAGAGTACCTGTGATTTTGATGCACCATGAACCGTTACAGGCTGTTCTGCTCTGTTTATTGGGGCAAATTATCCGTGTATAGTGCATAATAGCCCTGGGGATAGTTGCATATCGGGCAAATTTCAGGTGCACAGCGTCCTCCCATAATATTGCCGCATTGCAGACAAATCCATAGCCGTTCCTCCGGCCGGCAGAAAACCTCATTTCGTACCATATTCTCATACTGGGTGCGAAAACGTAGATTGTGATATAATTCGATGTTGGCGATTCCATTAAACAGGGCCGCCAAATCGCTATACCCCTCATCCCTTGCCGTATTTGCAAACTCCCGGTATAAGGTACTGGTTTCATTTTCATAATCGGCAGCAGAAAGAAGATTTTGTTCGGTGCCCGGTATTACATCATTGTTCAATTTCCTCAAAAAGATACGGGCATGCTCCTTTTCGTTGCTTGCGGTAATTTCAAAGATATTGGCTATCTCAATATAACCGTCCACCACTGCTTTATCAGCGAATATATTATATAAGGTACTGACCATCAACTCTCTTTCGTAGGCACTTTGAAGATTCTGATAGGTCTTGCTTTGTTGGAAATCCATGATACCTCCTAAAGGATGTACAATTTTCATTCTGGCTCCCCTGCGCCGCCTTTGGCGGCTTTCTAATCAGGGTGTGAAAATTGTTCTTTATTTTCACAATATCATATGAAAGATTCATGATAAATATGAGAGATTGTCTAAACTTCAAGACGGGGACTGATAGGATCGCAGTCGGGTTTGCGGACATTATCCGTGCTTTGGGTAAGCTTTTGCAGATAATAGCATTCCTCTCGCAGCATATGATCCGCCATGAGGGGAAGCAGAGTACCAAGGACCTTGTTATCTGTTCTGCGGTCGCGAATATTCTCAAGAAACTCCATAAAACTATTTATATGAGACCAGACCTGTTCATTCAGCCGGTCCAGAGCGGCAAAATGACTTAGGCCCGTTCTTAAATACCCGTTCAGAGTGAGTGCCTTAAAATTCAAATCATCAAACTGCTGTTCATACTGATCGGCCTGCCGCTTTAAATCTTTTTCCACCAGATCCAGACTGGCTTTGATCCAGGCGGAATGACCTATGGCATCGCCCAGCCAAAGGAGATGGTAATGAAGGGGATGAAACAAAGGGCTATGGCCCTGCATCAGAGAATTTAGAATAGATAAATATTCCTCAAGCTCATTTAACATATCGTTATATAGGGAGGATGAAAGCTGGGATTTCAGGTCGGAGTTTATCGACATGGATAGTAATTCGATCTTAAGTTCCCTGAAACGGTAAACCGCCTCATAGGCCTTCCGGTTCAATTCTTCCAATTCGGTTGAGGACGAGAGTGCCTCGGTTTGATGCAAAAGCTGATCAAAAAGAATAATAAAGCTCTGTGCGGTTAATATGTATTCTGACTCGGTGGGAGACAGGGAATAGAAAATAAAGCGTGCATGATCTCCCATGATCTGAAGCCAGAACCGGTGTTCCGAGAGTGCCGTATCAAGACTATTCGTTAAATCCATTGTAAGATACCTCCATAGAATGAAACCTATAGTGCCCGGGAATATATTGTTTCGCAATTACCTGATATTAATTATATGCAGGGGGATACAATCAAATGCGGAAGCCGCGTCCTATAATTTCGCTGGTGTTAGTAATCAGAAGGAAGGCATCGGGTTCTGTCTGCTTGATGAATTTCCTTAATAGAACGGCCTGATGCCGGTTCATTACCGTGATAATAATCTTCTTATCCTTATCGGAAAAGGCCCCCCTTGCATCGATCAGGGTAGCACTTCTATGAATATAATCGGTAATATAATCACAGATTGGATTCGGATTTTCACAGATAATCGTAAAATATTTATTCAAGTTCAAATTCTCTATAATGGTATCCACCAGGGTTGACTTTAAAAACAGTCCCATAATGGAAAATAGTCCGATTGTGATACCAAATACTGGGAAGGTAAGCACAGTTAGAAAAAAATCACTGATCAAAAGAGCACGTCCGATATTGGTATTGGTATATTTCTTAAGCAGCATGGCAATAACATCCGTACCGCCGCTGGAGGCTCCGATATTGAACAGGATGGCTGAACCGATGGAGGGTAAAATGACAGCAAAGGCCAGCTCCAGGGAGGGCTGGTTGGTGAGCGGCTTGTCCATGGGACATATGATTTCAAGAAGCTTTAAGGTTACAGACAGCAGGATACTGCCGTAAGCAGTACGGTTGCCGAAGCTTTTCCCAAGAACCAGATATCCGACGATTAATAAGATGGCATTTATAATGAGAACGATAGTCCCGGAGCTGACACTGCCATTAAGCACGTTACTAAGAATAATTGCCGCACCGGTAACGCCCCCGATGGAAAATTTATTGGGGAATTTGAAAAAATAGACACCGATTACCACCAGCAGAATTCCTGCCGTAATCAAAAGATAATCCTTTAACTGCCATTTAAGCTCTATTTTCTGTTCCATGCGGGAACCTCCTTAGATTAATCTATATAAGAGAGATTATAGTTGCTAATTGGTAAAATATCCATTATAATATTTACGTGCAAAGTGATTTTTATGCACACAGGGGAAACGCTTATTTGCAATGCCGTCTTATAGCCTTTCGTGAAAACAATACAGGATGATATTGCAGCACACTTTAGGGTGTGTTATTTTTATACCCATTTTTCCGGCAAGCTGATGTCTTTGGCAAGGCAAGTACCTGATAAGATCGTCAAATTATTTTTCCTTCCTGTCAATTACGAAGTTTAAAGCAGAAAATTCAGGGGAAATTATTAGTATAAGGTCCTGAAGCCTTGTTATGAACGTATATTAGGAAATAAAAAATCGACAGAAGGTAGGTGATAGGATGAGAATACAAGAGTATAAGAGTGCACGTACATTTTTAGAGACATATGAAGCACTTCTGCTCGAGAAAGAAACAGCCAGTCAGCTATTACTCTATGTCGCATGGCAAAACAGCCAGTTGGAGGAAACGGAAAAAAATATTTTTGGCGCCGTAATAGAGGAGACGGATACGATACTTTTATTCTGCAATATTGTCCCGTACGATTTGCTGATTTATACGGTGAAGCAGGAGAATACGACTTTGGCCTCCGCAGCCCTGGCTGATTATTTCGGCAGCAGGCTGATTATCATTCATGGAATTGTAGCAGAGCAGATAGTATGCCAAGGCTTTATGGAGCAGTATAAAAAGCATATTGACTGCGGCTTTACCCAGAAGATGGGAATGGATATCCTGGAGCTTCGTGAGCTGATGGAGCTTAAACCGGCGGAGGGCACCTATCGGCCGGCATTGCCGGAGGAAGCCAAACTGGTGGCAGAATGGATGATTGAGTTTCAGGTGGAAGCGTTGACCAGTGAGATAGACTATGAGGCTGCCTTGCAAAAGGCGGAAAAGCAAATAAAAGAGGGCAAGATACATTTTTATGAGAATGAGGAGAGAAAAGTGGTTTCCATGGCAATTGCAGCGAGAAAGCTGGCTCATGGGACTACGATAACCTATATCTATACCCCTGAAGAGTATAGGGGAAAGGGCTTTGCGGCTGCCAATATTTATTATTTGAGCAAGGAGCTGCTGGCTCAGGGAAATGAATTCTGTTCGCTGTTTGTAGATAAGCAGAATCCCCTGTCAGCGAGAGCCTATGAGAAAATTGGCTATAAAATAATTGGAGCATGCTATGAGTATACGGCCATACCGCTGGACAAACCATAGAATAAAAATAATTCTGCGCTGTATTCCATTTCACAAATCATTCATAATTAGATGATATGATCATGTCGGTAAGTAAAAAAGGGAAGCATTGAAATGGAGTTATTCATGAAGGTAAGAAAACATGTGAAATATATGATAACTATATTATTGTTTGTGGCTCTGGGGCTTTTCCTGCTGATTTTATTCTGCATTAAGCCCTCCAAGGGTAAAGAAACGGCAACCGTGCCGGAGTATGGGAAATATTTTGATGAGTCATCTGTTATGACCATCGATATTATCATTGATGATGCTGTCTGGGAAGAAATGCTGATCAATGCTTCCAAGGAGCAATATGTCAGATGTGATGTTATTCTAGACGGTGAGCGGATCAATAATGTGGGAATCAGACCGAAGGGAAATGCCAGTCTGCAGCAGGTGAAGGCATTGGGATCGCAGCGATACAGCTTCAAGCTGGAATTTGACCATTATGTGAAAGGTCAGACCTTCCATGGACTGGACAAGCTGGTTCTTAATAATACGATGTCGGATGCCTCCTATATGCGAGAGTTTATGTCCTATGAAATCTTTGAAGCGGCAAAGGTTGCCGTACCCCTTCATTCTTTTGCACAGATAAAGCGTAACGGGATAGACTGCGGACTTTATCTGGCACTGGAAGCAGTGGAGGAATCCTATGCCAGCCGTGTCTATGGAGAGGATTATGGACAGTTATATAAGCCGGAAAGCGAAAACCTGAACGGAATATTCGGGGGTGCCGGTGCTGCGGATGAATTGGCCAGGCTGGAGGATGAGCTGGAGGATGGTACGGAGGAAACCGGAGATGCGCAGGTAGAGGATCTAACCGACATCATCGATTCAGTAAATGGTGTTTCTGCCGCTAACGCCTCCGAAGGTGTCGGTCTAAGCTATATCGACGATCAGGTATCGAGCTATCCGGCAATTTTTAATTCGGCTGTATTTGATGCTACACAGGAGGATTTTCTCAGAGTGATAGAGGCGATCAAAAATCTAAGCAACAGCACGGATTTGGATAAATACATAAATATCGATGCAACACTCCGCTATTTTGCCGCCCAAACCTTTCTGGTTAATTTTGATAGCTATTATGGCAGCCTGGGACACAACTATTATCTATATGAAAAGGATGGTCAGCTTACCATGCTGCCCTGGGATCTTAATCTGGCTTTTGCCGGTTATTATTCTGGTGATACGAAAAGTGCCGTTAATTACCCGGTTGATACACCGCTTTCCGGTGTCAGCATGTATGAGCGGCCGATGCTGTCAAAGCTTCTGGAGGTTAGTGAATATCAAAAACTGTATCATAATTATCTTAAGCAGCTGGCAGAGGATTATGTGGGTAGTGGAAAATTCGCTGATAAAATAACAGCTATGAACCATTTGATAAAATCCTATGTCGAGAATGACCCGACCTCATTTTATACGATAGAGCAGTATGAGGCAGCCGTGCCTGTTCTTGAGAAATTTGGAGTTTTAAGAGCAGAAAGTATCCTGGGACAATTGGAGGGGAGCATACCGGCAACACAGGAAGGCCAAAAGGACGCGGCTTCTCTGATCGATACAGGTAATTTGGACATTGCTGTTTTAAATCCCCTGGAATTTAACCAATTCCAATTTTATTCCGATAAATAAATAAATAAGAACAGCCTTTTTGTGCTGATACCGAATTAACGGGCTGGTGGCGGAATGGAGATTATCATGAATGATAAGGAATATAGGATTGACGGATTTGTCTTTACGGATATCGATGATTATTATGCTGCAAAGCAAGAGGCCGAAATAATAGAGTATATCAGGGCCAATACGGATTTGGAGGCCTATACGGAGGCAGTTAAAACCTATCACAGGCTGGTGGAGCAGAATACATTAAGAACAGCGGTCGGATTGGCCTTCTTAAAGGAGCTTCAGGAGAAAATCCTGAGAGAGGGGATCATCAGCAAGGCTAACCTTGAAGGGATCAGGATTGAGAAAAATAAGGCAAAGCATAATTCTTTGATAAGCTCCAGAAAGAACGGAGCCGAAGATAATCAGGAACAGCTTGCCCATTACCGGATTAAGCTTCGTAATTCCAGGATAATATCCTTGTTTTTACTGGCCATCATTTTATGCATGCTGATCATTGCCATATTTAGTGATCGGAGTGTATATACAAATTATGAAAAAAAGATACTAAATAAATATTCAGCCTGGGAAGAAGAATTGAAGGCAAGAGAGAAAGTGCTTGAGGAAGCAGGAGAGTAGCAGGTGTTTTTTTAAAATGCTTACGATTTGAGGCTTTTGTAAAGCAATTTTCACAATTCGGTCATAGTTCAATGTTATAATACGTGAAAGTTTGAAAGAAAATCACTTTCAAACTCTCTATTAAAGCAGTATCACAAGCAGGGCTTGTGATATGCACGGGTATAAAAATGAGATTATTATGGAGGTGCCCTATGGAAAAGCTCAAGGTTCTGGTAGTAGATGATGAAAGCAGAATGAGAAAGCTGGTTAAGGATTTTTTGATGCGTAAGGACTATGAAGTTATTGAAGCTGAGAATGGAGAGCAGGCAATTGACATCTTCTTTGCAAAAAAGGATATTGCCCTGATCATATTGGATGTGATGATGCCCAAGCTGGATGGCTGGCAGGTATGCAGGGAAATCAGACAGTATTCCAAGGTCCCGATTATTATGCTGACGGCAAAGGGGGATGAAAAGGACGAGCTTCTTGGCTTTGATCTGGGTGTGGATGAATACATATCCAAACCCTTCAGTCCTAAGATACTTGTTGCCAGAGTAGAAGCGGTGCTGCGCCGTACTATGGTGACGGAAGAGGAATTAGTCGAGGTAGGCGGCATTGTGCTTGATAAATCGGCACATCAGGTAAAAATTGATGGGGCCGAGGTTGAATTGAGCTTTAAAGAATTTGAACTCTTAACCTATTTTGTTACAAATCAGGGAGTAGCCCTTTCCAGAGAAAAGATTTTAAATAATGTGTGGAATTATGATTATTTCGGAGATGCCAGAACCATTGATACTCATGTAAAAAAGCTTAGAAGTAAAATGGGACCAAAAGGTGATTATATAAAGACAATTTGGGGACTTGGGTATAAATTTGAGGTGGATGCATGAAGCATTCAATACGTACAAAAATAACGTTAATGCTGACAATCATGGTAATCATTACGATTCTGATCACATGGTTTATTAACAGTGCGTTTTTGGAAAAGTATTATATGCATAATAAAAAGGAGGATCTGCATGAGGCATATGAAAAGGTGGCCGAAATCTATGCAAACTGTGATGAATATGATCTTTCCGAAGCGGATATCAGCCAAATAGAGAAGCTTGAGACAAAATACGATGTGGACGTATATGTGCTGAATTATAAAAGAGAAATGGTTTTCCCCGAATCGGTCAATATCGGAGAACGGGAAAAATTAAGGGCGGAAAATATTGAATTAGAATCCTTTGGCTTTAACAATCCCAATATCACAGATAAGAAGGTATTGGAGGATGAGGAGGATTATCAGATATTTACCTGCTATGATAAACAGCTGGCTTCTAAATTTATTAATTTCTGGGGTGTGATCGAGACAACTCCGGAAGAAACGAATGCAGCCGAAGATATTACCGGAAGCGTACCGAATGTCACCATAGCACCAAAGGATGATTCAACTGCTGACGAAGATAATACGGGAGCAGGGGAAGAAAACAGTACGCCTGCCGAGGATATCACCAAAGCACCGGAAGAGGAAAGTGCGTCTTCAGAAGGTGATGCAGAGGCTTCCAACAATTATTCCGGACGAGAAATAAAGCCTCCGGTAAAGGAGCCGGGAGACCAGACAGTTAGTATAAATAAGGAAGCTATCATAATCAATCTCAAATCCAATATTGGAAGCATCACGGAAAGTGCCAAGATTGCCAATGAATTTCTTGCCTATGTGGGAATAATTGCAGCCATCATTGGTTCAATTGCCATGTTCATATTAACAAAGAGTTTCACCAAACCGATTCTTGTGATGTCCGGAATCGCCAAAAAGATGACGGATTTGAATTTTGAAGTAAAATATCAGGTGAAATCAAAGGATGAAATAGGAGAGCTGGGCAATTGCATTAACACTCTGTCAGATAAGCTGGAAACTACAATTCTGGAGCTGAAGCAGGCAAACAATGAGCTCATGACGGATATCCAGCAAAAAACGGAAATCGACGAGATGCGTAAGGAGTTTTTATCCAATGTCTCCCATGAACTAAAGACACCGATTGCCTTAATCCAGGGCTATGCAGAAGGCCTGAAGGAAAATATCAATGAGGATGAGGAAAGCAGAGACTATTACTGTGAAGTCATTATGGATGAAGCTAATAAGATGAATAACATGGTCAAAAAGCTTCTGACCTTAAATGAACTGGAATTTGGGAATAATCAGGTGAACTTTGAGCGCTTTGATATTGTTTCACTGATAAAATCTGTAATAAGCGCAACTGATATTTTGTTTAAGCAAAAGGAAGTAACGCTGTATTTTGAGCAGGAAGAGCCTATTTATGTATGGGCGGATGAATTACTGATTGAGCAGGTAGTGACAAACTATATCAGCAACGCCTTAAATCATGTCAGCGGGCAGAAAATTATAGAGATAAAGCTAATTCCCAGAGGAGACACCGTCAGGGTTGCTGTATTTAATACAGGAAATAATGTTCCTGAGGATGAGTTGGATAAGATATGGATAAAGTTTTATAAAGTAGATAAGGCAAGAACCAGGGAGTATGGAGGCAGCGGCATTGGCTTGTCGATTGTAAAAGCAATTATGAATTCGCACAACAAGGAATGCGGTGCGATCAACCGGCATATTGGCGTGGAATTCTGGTTTGAGCTGGATACAAAGTCGCAATAAACCGAATACTGTACCAGTTCCTATAGAACGGTTCTGCTTCCCGGATGGAGGCAGAACCGTTTTTTTGTACACATTTTTAATCGTATTCTGTGTATTTATTAATTTTTATTGCTGAAATTAGTAAAAAGTGATAAGATGTATCTTGTACAGCCCTGTAAATTCAGGGGATAACTTAAGAGTAAAAGGCTGGGGGAGTGACTGATGAAGCGGTTAAAATATGCAATAATCATTTTTATAATGCTCTCATTAACAGGATGTGTAAAGAAATATACGATAACAGAGGAACAGAATGATGCAATAGCTGAATATGTTGCGGGAGTGATTTTAGAGAATGATAATGACTATGATCAGGAGCTTGTTTCTTCGGATGAAAGCGAAGACAATAATTCTGAGGACATAGCAGGGGATATCACACAGGTACCCGCTAACGATAGCTCTGGTAATACATCAGGAGAGTCGGAGCCCTCTGGCGGTGCAATTAATCCATCCTCTAATTTATA
This sequence comes from Bacillota bacterium, assembly GCA_023407175.1. The sequence continues at coordinate 1,249 of JAEYMU010000030.1, read as the reverse complement.
CTCGCTTACACAGGTAATAGGTGCTTCCGATTTTCAGATTAATTATAAATCATATGAGTTTATGAATACCTATTCCAGCAATGAATATTTCGAATTGAATCCGAGTGAAAACCATAAATTATTGGTGATTACATTTGAAATTGAGAATGCATCGAAGGAAAAACAAGTTCTGAACCTGATTAAGGACACGGATATTGAGTATAAGCTTTACATCAATTCAACGGCGGATGATACACAGCGCCTGCTGACTTTTCTTGAGAATGATTTAAAGTATATTAAAATGAGTTTTGACGCGGGTGAGACGAAAAAGGCCCTATTGATTTTCGAGGTACCCAGTAGCACAAAGGTCTCAAGTATGGAGCTGGTTGTAACGAATGGTGAGAAATCTACAACAGTGAAATTAAAATAAATTAGGATAAGGATGGGGAGTGTTATGAGCTTTAACGAAAGAAAACGAATAAAGTTTTTTGGTTTACCATTTACTTTTACGAAGTATTTTGTCGGGGAAGAGAAAATTACCATTACTTCCGGTTTTTTGAATATTACGGAAGATGATGCCTATATGTACAAAATACAGGATGTACGTTTGACCCGCAGCCTGTCGGAGCGGATGTTCAAAATAGGTACCATTACCTGCTATACCGGAGATACGACGCACCCGGAGCTTACCCTCTGGCATATTCGGCGTGCAAGTGAAATTAAGGATTTTATTATGCAGTTTTCGGAGGAAGCGAGAAGAAAAAGAAGATCGATCCATGCTCTGAATATAGATGCAGAGGATTTGGATGAAAAAGAGCTGGAAGAAATAAATTAAAAATATGTTATTTTGTGCTTGACATTTTTCGACCAGGATTGTAGAATGGAACTCCACCGTTGATGAACAACTACGAAAAATGAAAAATAAAATAAAAAAGTAGTTGACATAATAAATCAGCTGTGGTAAACTAAAAAAGTTGGCGGCGCAAAAGAGAAACAATAAAAACGGCTGTACAACAAATAGAACCTTGATAATTGAACAGTAAAACAACCCTGAAAATTCTAAAAACTTTGGAAGCCTTTGGTTTCCAAAAATAGATTTTCATGATAAGAATCGACTGATGAAAAAAGGAAACTTTTTGAAGTGGTTGATCTCTTACGAACTCGTATCTGGAAACAGATACACCACAAAAACAGTAAAGATAACAGGATTGCTATTTAATTAGCCAATGTTTATCTGACTGGATCAAAAACTTAAACATGAGAGTTTGAT
>JAEYMU010000017.1 GCA_023407175.1 Bacillota bacterium | reverse complement strand
GATAATTAGCTATTATCCTTTGTTCAGATGAAAAAGCCGAATGCATTTCTGCATTCAGCCCTTTCTTTACTTTATACACAATCGATTCCGTGGATGTTTCAAGCTTAAAATATCACTTTGCTTTTTTGTTGATACATGGGTATATATTTGAGTCGTGGTAATTGAGCTATGTCCTAATATCTGCTGTATGTAACGAATATCGACGTCCTCTTCTAACAGCAAGGTGGCAAACGAATGACGAAACATATGGGGAGTTAAATGTCTGTGGATATTTGCCTTCTCGACGTAGTTATTGATGATTGTCCGAACCGATTGTTCAGAAAGTCTATTGTCAATTCTATTGACAAATAGGTATCCGGTACTCTCGATCTCTTGCGAAAGCGCTATCCTATAGTTTCGAAGTGCCATCAGCACATCCGGATTTGTAATTGTTATTATTCTTTCTTTTGCCCCCTTACCCCAAATTCTAACCTGACCATTTGTCAGATTAATATCGTTTGCTTTCAACGAACATAATTCAGAGACCCTCATTCCGCTGGCAAATAAGAGCTCCAGAACGGCAATATCACGCAGACAAGTCTTGCATTTGACGGATTTTTCATTGAGCATTAATTCCCGGTATGCAGCTTGCAGCAACGTACCGATCATGTCGAGTGTAATTATTTGAGGAAGAGTTTTCGGCTCATGAAATTTAAGATTAATTTTAGAAAATGGATTTTCCTGAAGTATTTCTTCATATTCCATCCAGTGAAAAAATGCCCTAATGCATGCGATTTTACGTTTTATTGTTTTGGCCTTATATTTTTTGTGTAGATAAGTTGCATACTGTGATAAGTTGTTCTTGGTTAGGCAACCATCCATCTTTTCAATTATCTGTTGAAATTGTGTAATATCAATTCTATAAGCCTTCAAGGTTTTTTCATTCAGCTTCTTTTGGTACTGGCAGTAATTAAGATATTGTTTCGTCTCCGATGTTAAGTCATGCATCTATAAGTTCCTCCTGTTTATGTTGTGAGGATTATTATAAGCATATTCTGAACCATTGTCTAATCTGCTCTAAAAGCCGAGTATTCTATGCTAGACCCGCTTTGGTCTTCTTTCCTGTGTATGTACTTTCATTCCGAATACTTGCAGCCACTTATAAAATATTTCATGCACAAGCAGAGGCATGTAAACGATGAATTTATATCGTAAAGCTTATCTCTATGCGTGAAGGACAACAAGAAAAAATATATTTGACCATCATATTCATTACTTAAGCCAATCCCACAGTATATTCCTCTGTATAAAAATCTTTATACAACAAACAAATAATAACAGAAGTAATAATTACAAATATCTACATTTTATATTTGATTTCTATATAAATTATGAGGCGGCTAACTATGGATATCATGAAGGCATTAACAGAGAAATATGATTATAATAAGCCTATTATTTTAAAAGATATAAAGTTAGTAGGTCCCAATGATGAGAATATCCGGAAAAAGAAGCAGGCTTTGATAATACCAAGAAGCAATTGGTTGAAATGTTTAACCAACCGCTCAAACTATAAACGAACAGCATTTAGTTTTCTCATGCTAAATGCTGTTCGTCTATAGTCTGAATGGATACTCCCATAAGGTATCCGTCATTATCTTAGAAGTATATTTTTAGCTGCTACTATGGTTTATGATCCAAGTCATAATATATTCTGTATTATATTTACCACTTGCTACGCCTAAACCAAGATCAATAACATCTTCATTAGAACAATTAATCATGATTTGGTTAATATCCAAAAAAATTAACATTGTCAAAATCCCAATTCTCTTATTCCCATCAATAAATGGATGATTACTGATTAAACTAAAACATAAGTGAGCAGCTTTACTTTGTACGGATGGATAAAGTTCCGTATCCTCAAACGTTTGAAATGGTGAATTTAATGCCAAATCAAGTAATCCGTCATCTCTGACACCATTCATCCCACCAGATTGCTTTATAGGCATAGAATGCAACTTTAGAATTTGTTCTTTAATTAGCTTTTTCATTTAGCAAGTTCCTCAAAGGCTTTTGCATACTTTGTAAGATATTTCGTTGCTGCTTCTTCTATCATTATATCATCGGCAACCGTTTCTTCCTGCAATTTCGCATAATCTATAATTACATACCTTGGTGCATTATTTTTTAGAATAACTGCCGTGCCATTTTCATCTACCATTCGGGCCACCTTTGAAAAATTCTGATTTGCTTCTGTTATTGATATCAGATTATTTAAATCTACCTTCATAATAACACCTACCTTTCTATAAAAATATTATATGCTGTTTGTAGGATAAATTCAACCTATTTTTATATTCTACCAAATAATTTAGAGGATTTTCTTTTACCTTTTGAACTGCAACACCAATAAAGCCCATAGAAATATTATCATCGGCATCTTACATAACAATGTATCTTTTCCCAAATAAGATAAGACACTTAAAAGAACAAGGCAGGTCAATGCAAGCTTCTTTTCATGAAAACCTTTATTTTGCATTGGTACCTGCCAGCATACTGCTTATTCCTTCTTATTAAATTTCCGCATGCCTTATGCAATAATAAACCGCACCGACCATTCCCGCATCATTACCCAGCTTTGCGGCGTCCAGCCTCACCACCTTTGCATAAACCGGCATAACACGGCTAAACACCTTCACGCGTAACGGATCAATGAACTTTTCTCTTTGCGCACTGACTCCGCCTCCAATCAATACCACCTGGGGACTGAACGTATGAATGATACCGACAATTCCGTCCGCCACATAACCGATCCATTGATCCAGAATCGTATCTAAATAACTGCCCTTACCTGCAGCTTCAAAAACCAGCCGCCCATTTATTATTTGGTTTTTAAACAAACCGTTATCCAATTTACCTGATTTCTGCGCCTGTGTTACCATCCTCACCAATGCTGTCGTAGATGCATATTGTTCATAGCACCCCCTGTTACCGCAGCAGCACATTTTTCCGTTATTACGGATTGTAACATGTCCTATCTCGCCCGCACCCCCGGCCGCTCCGCAGATAATCTCAGAATTGGCAATAATACCTCCGCCAACACCGGTTCCAACCGTTATAATAACGGCATCGGAGAGACCTTTGGCACCGCCGATCCACTGCTCGGCTAATGCCGCACAATTTGCGTCATTCATAACAGTGACCGGTCCGGAATAAATTCTCTTGATGTGCTCCCGTATATTACAGCCCGCCCAGTTTCTGATATGGCCGGCTGCTCCTACCACCTTTCCCTCCTTGGGATCGATTTGACCTGTTGCGGACACACCAATCCCGTGTATCTGACTTTCCTGTAAATTATTTTTCTTCATGAATTCAGACAGTCTGCCAACCACTGTTTCGATGATCGGAGTATTATAACCATCAAAAGCAACATCGTAGGCAACGGAATTGCTGACAATTCCGTTTTCATCGATAATACCTATTTTCACCTGCGTTCCACCGATATCCACTCCAATATAATTCATTGATTATAGAAGCCTCCCATCCTTACTATTCAAGCAGACCTTTCGATCTATCCTTAACACTGCATGCATCATTTGTGCTAAACATTGCAAAATTCATTCTTATTAATAATCCGGCCTTTCATGATAACGCACCTTACATTCAGCTCCCTGTCAAGAAGCACGACATTGGCATACTTGCCGGGCGTGATACTGCCATATTTATCATAAATACCAATGGCCTTCGCACTGTTTACCGCCGCGCTGCGGACGGCCTGCTCCAAAGGTATCTCCATTTCCTTAACACAGACACGGACACAATCCATCAAATTTGATACGGATCCCGCTATCGTGCCGTCCTCCAGGGTTGCCTTTTTTCCCTTTACAAATACCTTTTGGCCACCCAGCGAGGATTCACCGTCTCCCAGTCCGGCTGCTCTCATACTGTCACTGATCATAACAACCCTGTCCAGTCCGAAGATACGAAAGGTATTGCGAACCACTGCCGGATGAATATGGATACCGTCGCAAATCAGTTCCACCCTGCAATCCGGACAGTCACTTGCAGCCCCTACAACCCCCGGCTCACGATGTGTATAAGAGGGCATGGCATTATACAGATGGGTGATATGCGATGCTCCTGCTTTGATTGCCATTATTGCGGTCTCATAATCTGCCGTGGTATGGGCAATGGATACCACGACCTCATTTTTTACCGCCCTGATGAATTCCAGGGCTCCCGGTGTTTCCGGTGCGATATCTACCAGTTTAATTTTATTTTTTGTAAGCTGCTGAAGCTTATGGTATAGCTCCAGATTGGGAGGCACGATATAATGCTCATTCTGTGCTCCCTTCTTCGCTTTGGATATAAACGGGCCCTCCAGGTTGATTCCTACCAGATCCGCTCCGTTTGAATTCTCATATACGGCCACCGCTTCCGCTATATTTATCAAGTCCTCCTCCGGCATCGTCATCGTAGCCGGACAGATTGCCGTAATGCCGTTTTGCAATTCATATTCCGCAATAGCCGCGATAGCCTTTAATGTACCATCACATAGATCATGATTGATACATCCATGAAAATGGATATCCGTCAGCCCCGGAATGGCTATAAGTCCGGCCGCATCCAATACCTCGGCCAAATTCCCGGTGTTTTCATTCTTACTGTCGGCCACCTCCGTAAAAAGTTCGCCTGCTATGGCAATATCTCTTACTGTGAAGCTGCCGTCTTCGTTATACACTTTTGCATTCTTTATAATCATAATTCAGTTCCTTATATTCTCATGGTCTATTAAATCAATGATAAAGCCGTCTCGTCTCCAACCAGAATTACATCCTTATGCATCTGAAGGATGGAGACCGGTACGCTCGGTGTTACATCACCGGTAAATGCTCTTCTTACTATTTCCGCCTTGTCCTCACCGCTTACCACAATCAATATTTTCTTTGCCTGCATGATTGTTTTAATGCCCATTGTATAAGCATATCTTGGTACTTCGTCCGCATCCTCAAATAAACGCGAATTTGCTTCTATTGTACTCTGCGTAAGAGCTACACAATGGGTCTCCATATCAAAGGCGTTATTTGGCTCATTAAAGCCGATATGCCCGTTATGCCCAAGCCCAAGAAGCTGAAGATCAATTCCACCTAAAGCTTTAATTATCTCTGTGTATCTCTCGCATTCCGCATCATCGTCCTTCGCCATTCCATTTGGCATATATGTATTATTGATATCAATATTAACATGATTGAAAAGGTTATGGTTCATAAAATAACGATAGCTTTGCTGGTTATCTTCTGAAAGCCCTTTATACTCATCCAGATTTACTGTCCTGACTAATGAAAAATCAATATCTCCCTTATGATACCATTCCACCAGCTGCTGATAAGCACCGATGGGTGTTGACCCGGTAGCAAGGCCAAGCACACAATTCGGCTTTATAATAATCTGGGCAGAGATAATATTAGCTGCCTTCCTGCTCATGTCTTTATAATCCTTGGTGCGGTATACTATCATTTAATCACTCCTAACACTTCCCATGCTGCCTTGCGTAAATAGCAATTTTGAAACAAGTAATATTTACGCAAAGCCGTATCAGGAATCAATCGGTTATTTTTACAATCACATGTTCAATTGCCGTATGACGGTGCATATATATAACGTGCAGCCGCCCTTCCCTGTCTCGGCACATCGCCGGCTGGCATTTGTTGCCCGGCGGCGGGGCCAGTTCAATCAGATTGTTCCAGGTTTTCCCCTCATCCTTCGTATATGCAAGCGTCAGAGGGCTTCTTTCATGCCAATCCGCCACCGGCGTATCATTATATGCCATGAAAATGGTTTCACTGTCCCAGCTTAACACATCTATTTTACTTTCATTATTAAGAATACCGCTGGGAACCGGCTTCGTCCAGGTCTTACCTCCATCCCGGCTTTCCGATACATAGGAAGGCACAGAGCTAATTCCGTCCCCCCATCCGGTAGAACCGGGACAGGTGCGTGTAAACATCCGAATGGTTCCGTCCGGACGAAGGCAAAGCGCGGGCTCCCGAATTAGGTTGCCGTCATCTGCTGACAGCAGTGCTCCCTGTTCCCAGGTATCTCCGTCGTCGTGAGATAGGTAGATCCGCACGGCTCCAAAATATTTATCTTTAATTTCGCTGCTGGTGGAGGCAAAAACAATGGTTCCGTCCGGCAGGAGAACACTGTCGTTTGAGGCGTGTCCACTCTGAATACCCGCCGGCACAGCCGGCTGCCAGGTACGCCCTCCGTCCGCAGTCTTGCGCATCCAAAGCTCATCCCGCCCATTGCACCAGGTGGTGAAATTTGTTTCCGTATCTAAAAATTTTGCAAAAAGCAGTATAATTTCTCCTTTTTTGTTTCGGATGAATACCGGATCATGGCAGCAATAGCGGATGTCACACCCTACTGCATCCGGATTACTCCAGTCTTTTTTTCCGTATTCCAATACAGATACCCAGTCCTTGGCGTCCCGTCCCATGGGGTCACCGTTCCATTGCAAAAATCCGCCGTTCCATACGGCAAGCAGATTCCCGTTATCCGCCAGCGTCAGGCTGGGCATATGATAGCATTGGCGCTCGTCAAACCATTCAACAACCCATTTTCTTTCAATAATTTCTGCTTTCATTTTGTACCCTCTCCTTTCTGATTTTGGATGACCGCCACCGATCTTTTACAAAATTCTGTTGTTACAAACTGCGTAACGGATAAAATCAGCAGGCTTACCATCTGTACCATAAGCGAATTTCCGAAAAAACCGCCCATCAGTAAAATAATGGCAATTCCGATACTGCGGCCCAGTACCAGAACACACTCATTGACGGCAAACATCTCCGGGCGGTGATTCTCCAGCTCGGATGTATCCTGCAGCCTGTCCAATAAATTTGAATAGCTTGAATTTTCAATGAACCCTGAAAAAAGTGAATTCAATACGGTAAATACAAAAATCATTACCACGCTAAGCTGAAAGAGGCAAACAGCTGCCGCCGCACTCAGAACGGCTACCGCCAGCATCATATAGCGCAGGCGGTTTTCATGGGTTACCAGCCGGCTCATCAGGGTGAAGGATAGAATCGAAACCAGTGCCGCCACGAAATTATTGACTCCGATCAGCCACTCATTGCTAATCATCTGATACAAAATCACACTGAGAATAAAGGTGAAAACCCCCTCCCGGATTCCTTTGCTGCCCTGTGCAAGCAGCGCGTAGCGCAGGGGCTTGTTTTGCCAGGCCAGCCGCAGGGAGAGGACATATTTCGCCCGGTTCACCTCAAGTGTACGTTTTTTCGGAAGGCGGATTGCCAATAACGCAGTTATGACCGATACAATGAAAGCCATAATAAAAACGATAAGGTAGCCCTTTAGACTGCCACCCTTCGTAATAATCCATCCGGCAAGCAGGGGAGCCGTCAGATTAACCACCGACATGCAAATGCTGATAATTGCAATGCCGCTGTCTCGGTTTTCCACCTCCGTTGTATCCGACAGCAGGTTTCCGTATGCCAGCCAATAGAAGCCGTCCGATAACCCCATAAGTGCAGCAAGGAGCAGGTGACATTCGGATACATTGCGCCCTTTCAGAAGCAGCAAAATCAGAATAAGATACAGCACGTTGTATCCGACAATACCCGCAACCGCTACAAAACCGGGATTGGTCCGGTGCAGCACCGGCGCGGCTGCCAGCATGGAAACGGCTCCTGTCAGAAAAAACACCAAATTGAACATCATCACGACATCAATGTCATTGCTCTCACCGAGAAGCAGCGTATTGATAAACACACCCGGCAGCCGCACCGAAACCAGAAAGCTGGTATGCACCAGCAAAAAAGCATAATACCCTGCCTGAAGTGTATCGCCTCCGACAGCGCGCTTTAAGAACTTTATGGGATTAATTTTTAAGAGCATATTGATTTCCTTTATTCAGTAAATATTAGCAACGCAGCTTCCAGGGAAGGAATTTGCACCGGCAGCGTGCATATACCATCCTGTACCTCACAGACGAAGGTATGCTCCTCTCCCAGGGACGGCAAGACAGTGACTGTCTTTGGAATAAGGCTTCCCATACTAAGTCGGACCTGTGGAGCATCGTCACTGGAGCCATTCACCAGATACATGAAGGTCTTTCCTTCTAATATGGTACAATAGGGTTCCAGATAGGGCGATTTTTCCACCATCGGAAGCTTTTGCAGGACAGGGCACAGGATTTCTTGCAGGATAGCCTGCCGCACGCTGTTCAAAAGCATCTGGGGGATTTCAAGCGGCTGCGAAAAATGTCCGAAGGGGTAGATCAGCACACGTCCATTAACAACCGTCTGCCCGGTAAAGGCAAGCCGCCGGAAGGAATCATAAAATGCTGTGTATGTCTCTTTCCTCGCCTCGCCAAGATACCGGATCTCCAGCACATCACTGCAGGAGATTACAGCGGAGGCACGTGCCACCGGGATTTTGCAATAGGTACGCCCGTTGACCACCTGCTCATAGGCGTAATCACCTTCATTCTGACGGTGCCAGACAACGCTCTCTATTCCTGCCAGAGTACCCAGACCTATCTCCTTCAGGACTGCTGCCGCATCCCCGTTTAATATGACAAAATTATTTTCAAACAACAGCTTCACCTGTTCTTCGGTCAGACCACGCAGATACTGCCCACTGACAGCCACCGCTTCTCCTGATATCTCAGGTGTGGTGCAATAGCGGTAGGGAATCCCCATGGCCGGCAGCAAGCCTGCAAAGAAAACCTCCTGAGGATATAGCTCCTCCATGTCTTTTCCAACCGTTGTATGAAGGAAATAGGAGGCACGCTCATCAAGCATGACGCATACTCCCTTCCTGCTTTCGTGAAATGCGCCCAGCTGTGTAAGCCGGTTTAAATAGGGCTTGGTTTCACTCAGTATCTGTTGGTAGCCCTCTTCCCATACAATCCCGTTACCATTCAGATCATACAGATCAATAGTAATGCCCGCCATGTCAAGCGGCATTCCCGCCAGAAGCTGAAAACGCGTAAAGCTGCGGGATTTGGCAAAACGGGAATAGGGATAATTCTCAAGCTCCGGGTAAACAAATGTATCCGAAGGCAGAAGCGCACGGCACGCCATTGATACCATGTTAAAATTCTGCAGATAATTCCAGGCGGCACCCTCCGTATAGCCTGGAAGATGAATACGGTCCACCGGCCTATGATTCCCGGACAGGGCGTGCAAAAGCCTGTGCCAGTCCCGTCCCTCCGCGGCATGAACGTGGGGAACACTGCTCATAAGTCCCACCCTGGTCTTCGGACCAACCGCATGCACGGCCTTCTCTATACGGGAAGCGGTTTCACACAGAACCTCGTTACAGGTATCCAGCCAGATACGGCGGTACGGATGCGGCTCTCCCGGCCTAAGAATTCCTGCGATAAACTCCTCACGGGTAAGCGTTTTTCCGGCACGGGCACTATAAAGTCGCATATGCTCTTCACAGAAGCAGCCGCCCCAATGCAGCGGCTCGTGGTTATGATAGCGAAAGTCATCCTCGACCCAGGCAATTTCCGGCTGAAGCTTTGCATAGCGCGCATATATCTCCGCAATATAGCTGCGCCATGCCTCATCCATCGGGCACACACAAAGCTCCGCTTCCCGGCCGTCCACATCCACCATCCGGCGAAAGGGCTGGTCATCCCTTAAGCGCTTGCCCAAATCAGCATGCATAATGCTATGCCAGTGGTTGACGGACAATGTTACACCCTTTTGCTCAAGCCCGGGCTGAAGTGCCCGCATCATATCCAGGTAAACCCGCTGCTCCGCTTCGTCCATATGCCCGGTATTAAGCTCCTCTACATTGGCAAATACCGCCACATCGTCAATCACGGCCTCCTCCACAAAACGGAGTAAGGCTTCGCTCTCCGTCCGGTCGTTGAACCCGGGGTCACAGCAGAAACGAAAGGTATAGCAAAAAGCATCTTTTGACATAAGGTTTCTCCTAAAGGGGTTTGTGAGTTATTTTCATGCCGTAGAAGGACAGCATGCTCATTCGCATGCAGTCACAGGGAATTCCAAAGCCTGGATTCATCCGCCACGCACCATGAAGGACGGCATTGTCCCCCAAGGTCCGTGCAAAATGCAGTGTCAGGCTTTCCTCATGCGTTTCGTAGCTTTGCACCGGAACCAGACCCGCTCCATCCTCCGCTTCAAAGGGAAGAAGAGCCGCAGGCACGTCAAAGGGATTAATCCAATTATAGATACGGCTGAAGGTCAATTCCACCGTATCGGATGCAGTTTTCACCGCGCTTTCGGCACGGGGCGCCTGCCACTCCAGATTTCTTCCGTACAGCTCTGCCAATGCGCAGCGTGCACACCGTTCACCCACCACAAGATTTCCCTGGGCCGAATTGTGAATAAAATCATACATGGCCACATCATTGGAGGGAACCGTGTATACATACGGAATCGTGTCCATCGCCCGCATCTGTGCTTCCCGCACCATTCCCCACTGTCGGTCCAGAGCATCGGTTGTTTCCATCAGGCAACGGTTGATTTGTACTGTGATAAATGGCAGGGCAGGAACCTTAAGCTTCTCCCGTAAGCTGCGGACAAAGGCTGCAAACCGCTCCAGATAATTACCGGCGCTGTTTTCATAGCCCTCCGCCTCACCCTGGCACCACAGCACTGCTCTGGGATTAATGTCATATTGTGCAAGCTGCTCCAGCATATTGCGCGTAAGAGCACCATTTTCCTCCGGGTTGAACCACCGCAGCGGTGCGCCGCCGTAGGCAGACATAACAATCCCGATGGGATAGCCCAGCTCACGCTTTAAAATCTTGGCAAAATGTAGCCAGGGCGTATGTCCGGGATTGTGGTTTTCAAAGTGTCCGGTATGAACGCTTCCGGTGGTTTCACCCAGGGGATGTGCCGCGAGTGCCCATTTTCCGCTGTTGCGAAGAAGATGGACTCCCAGCTCCGGAGCATCCTCCACAGGATTTTTTGCCCGGCCAGCCGCATTGCTCTGTCCGGCCACCACAAAAATATCACCCACTCCGATATGATGTACCATGTCGCCGCGCGTACAAGACAGTCCGTCCCAGCCCTCATATTCCATATGGGTTTCAATACGGTACAGTCCTCCGGCAGGCACCTTAGAGAAGGTAATTCTCCAGGTACCGTCCTCCGAGGTCTCGCATGTGGTCCACGGCAGGATGCTTTCCCCGTTTGCTTCATAGGCAATGCGCGCCTTTACTGTAGGCTTGCCGTCCGCAATTCGCTCAAAAACCAACGGAAGCTCCTGGGACAGCCTTACGCGATTGAAGCGCCCGATAAGCGCAATAGCCGCCGTACCGTCCGCTCCCTGCTGAAAAATCTGCCATTCACTGGCGCCTGATTCAATTGTTACACCGTAATCCATCTATTATCATTCCTTTCCGCCTGGCCATTCTATCGATAGTTTTCTTACCCGCGAAGCTCAATTGCAGCACTGCGTAGAGCCTCGCAAAGATACTTAAGGTCTTGCTCACTCATACCGCTCCACCAGGGGAAGGTAAAGGAACCCTCCCACCAGCCTTCCAATACGGGACAATCCTGTTCTCCACAGCCCTTAACCTGAAACAGCAGCTCCCTATATAAAGGTGTGAACATAACCGCGGCCGGCACCGCATATCTTTCTGCCAGCAATGTCAGCAGATCGTCCCGGCTCCTTGCATATGCAAGGCCGTCATAATGCAGAACGCAGGGATGAGGTACGCAACGCGCTTTGGGAAGCACCTCCGGGAAGGTATACTCTGGGATATCCTTCAGGTATTCGCGGATCAGGCAGCTCTGCCCCATCAGAATCTCACTGTTTGCAGGTACAAGCTTCAGTTGCTGCGCACCCAGCGCACACTGCGCTTCTCCAAGACAGAAATATTGTGGCCAGCAATCCTCCAGAAATTCATCCTCTTTGTTCCTACAGGCCAAGCCGGTATCTCTTAAGGAAAATCCGCAGCGGATACCCTCAACAAGTCCGGCTGTTTCATTATCCCTACAGACGAACATTCCTCCCTCGCCCAGCGTCGTTACCGTCCTTGCACCGTGAAAGCTGAAGCATCCGAAATCACCGAAGGTTCCCACATGCTGTCCGTCCACACGGCAGTCTAAAGCATGCGCACAGTCCTCTATCACCAGAATACCCTGGGCGTGGGCCAGCCTCACAATTTCCTTAATATCGCAGGGATTGCCCAGTAAATGCACTGCAACCACCGCCTTGGTTTTCGGCGTAATCTTTTTTAGAACATCCTTAGGGTCCAAGGTCCACGTATCCGGATGAATATCGCCCCAGACAATTTTTGCCCCCAAATCACCAAAGGGAAGTGCGGAAGCAGGGCTGGTGTAAGCAGGAACAATTACCTCATCCCCGGGCTTAATATGGCAAAAAATAGCTGCCAGCTTAAGCGCGCTGGAGCAGCTGTTAACTCCGAATACATTTTTTGCACCGATAAAATCCTTAAAATCCTTTTCAAAAGCCTCCAGGTAGCTTCCCTGTGTCTGTTTTACCCCTTGCCGCATGACCTGTGTTACCGCGGCAATCTCCGCTTCCGTATAAGGACGTTGAACCGGCGGAAAGCTAAGCCGGTATCTCTCCGACTTACCGTGCCCCAACGGGCTTTGCAATAATACCTCTCTCGCCACAATCATACGCCTCCTGACAATAAAATGCATATCCTTTTTTATAATTTCCGCTTCCTGATTACAATAGGAAGCGGGACATATCTTACGCCTCCTAAGAGGCGCAGATAAGTAAAGTATTTTAATACTGTAAGATTATTTCATATCGCGGGCAGTGGCAACCGCTTCATTTAACATGGCTTCAAGATCCTTTGCTCCGGCAGCCTCATATTCGCTGACATACTTATCCCAATTTGCGTCAATATCCATCTGACCGCCGAGCATCTGTGTCAGATAGCTGTTGGTAATATCACTTAATTTTGTACGGATATCGGAAGCCTCGGAAGGAAGGCTGATCAGGTTATAATAAGCCGGCAGAGTGGTCACCGCGGTATCAACAAACGTATCAATGATGCCCTTTGCATAGTTCGTAAGCTCCGCATCCTGCTCGGTTGCCCACTCATTGCTGTAGTCTACCGGATTGGATACGGCCTCCCACCAGCTATTGTTTTCAAAATCCACGCGGTACTCTGTTCCGCAGAACATATAGCTGAACCATACATACTTGCAGCGTCCGTCAGTACCGTAGCCATAGGCCTTATTGATGTTATTCCAGTAATCCGAGTCATGAGAAGTGTCAAAGGTTCCGTCAACAGTATTTTGCAGCAAATCCTGTCCGTCACTGGAGGCAATAAACTCAACAAGGTCAAGAACCCGCTCCGGATTTTTACAGGAGGTAGGAATGAAATAATGGCTTCCAATCCACGTTCCTGTGGTATAGGTTGTTCCGGTCTTTCCGTCCTGTGTCAATGCGGTTCCAAGCGTCAGGTCACTCATTGCAGCAGAAGGATTAGCGGCAAGCCAGCAGCTTGTATAGAAATCCTTGAACTGTCCGGGATAACCAAAGCCAAAGTTTATAGCACCGATTTTGCCTGCGCCGAAATCGGAGTAAGCATCGTCAAAGTCACCCTTTACACCGATGTTGGAGTCCAGGCCTCCGGTCTTATAAAGCTCAGCCAGCTGCTTCACAACCTCCTTGCTCTTATCCGAGGTGGTGGCAAGCGTCCAATACTCACTGTCTGTTCCCAGGTCTCCGGAAAGAGTGAAGCCGGTCCATGCATCTCCTGTAGGCGCCATGATGGTGGTTCCCTGCGGTGCGGCAAGAGTTTTGTCAATTTCGTTCCAGTTAGTCAGCTTGTCATTGCGCGGCCACCAGCCAACATAGCCTGCCTGGCCTGCGGCACTTGCATAAGTAAGGAATTCATCAACCGTTTTCGGAGCATTGCCTGAGTTTACCTGATCAAGAATTGCCTGATTGTAAACAGGAACTCCGGAGAAGGCCGGGTCCGCAAAGGCTGCTACGCCATAAATGGCGTACGCATTGTCCGCATCGCCGGTATACATCTTGTTATAAGCCTTATACTCATCCGAATTAATGATTTTATATAAGGTTGGGTAACGCTCCGGATCCGCATTGACAATTTTGCTGATGTTGACTACCAGCTCGTCCTCCACCCATTTGGAGATCTTGTCGCTTTCACCCCAGGTCGGAAACAAATCCGGCGCTCCTCCGGTAAACAATTCCGTCTGCATACGCTCGTCAAAGCCGTCAGAGCCTGTGTCATACTCTACGGTTACGTTCACGGCATCCTCAATTGCCTTCTTAATCGGGTCATTTTCCATGCCGTCCACATCATCAACGCTGTTGCCAAATTGTGCGAAACGGATATTCACATTTTCGCGGTCTGCATTTGTTTCAGTAGAGGTGTCATCGGGAGCTCCCGTTACGGAGTCCTTCGAGGACGAGTCCTGCTTACACGCGGTCAGCATCGTCAGCGTAAAAGCAAGCACAAGGATGAGTGATAAAATCTTTTTCATTTTCATAATTTTCCTCCTGATTTTTATTTATATTTCGGCTCTTTGCAGAGCGGAACTACTCTTTTACGGCTCCGAGGGTCATACCACTGGCAAAATGCTTTTGCAGGAACGGATATACACACATAATCGGCAGCATCGCACAAATGATTGTCGCCATCCGCAAGGCCATGGGTGGCGGAAGCTGCAGTCCAAGTGACACGGCGCCGTTGCGTACCTGATTCATCATGGACTGGTCGGTCAGCATTCTTCGCAAAATCCATGCGAAGGGCTGCAACTGCGTTTTATTGGAAATGAACATCATGTAGCTGTAATAATCATTCCAGTTTATAACCGCGATAAACAGTCCTACAGCGGCAAGCAGCGGACGGCTTAACGGCATAACAACCCGGAAGAACACGCCAATATCATTGCAGCCATCAATGCGGGCCGCCTCCTCCAGCTCCACAGGTACGGAATAAAAAAAGAAATTTCGCATGATAATAAAATAAGTAATATTCAAAGCTCCGGGAATTACCATTACCCAGTAGGTGTGTAAAAGCCCGGTGTCCTTATAGAGCATATATTCGGGAATTAAACCTCCGGTAAAGAACAAATTGAAAACCACCAGAGCATTGATTACCTTCATGCCGCGTACATGAACCTTGCTGACCCCATACGCCATAGCCGAGGTTACCAGCAGACTCAGTGACGTGGCAAGCACCGTCTTGGATACAGAGATCCACATACTGTTAACAAAGGACTTTGTGCTGAAAATTGCCTTATAATACTGAAAGTCCACGCCTGTGGTAGGCCATACCAGCAGCCCCCCCTTTACATATTCCTCATATGGCGTGATAGACGCTACAAACACATACCACAGGGGGTAAAAACAAATAATTGCAAAAGTAACGCAGAATACGAGAACAAACACGTCGTAAAAATTAAATCCGAAAACCCGCTTCATATTAAAGGGATTTTTACTCCGTTTTGATGCATTCTCACTTGACATCGGCCGTTATCTCCTTCCCAATCAAAAAATTCCCATAACATCCATTTTTTCAATAAACTTATTTGCGATAAGGACGATAATCAGTCCCGCCAAATTCAACACGAAATTCATAGCTGTTGACAGCTCAAAATTCGTTCCGGAACCGCCAAGAGAGATTCGATATATATATGTGCTCAAAACATCGCCCGTGCTTAAAACATAATTGCTGTAAAGATTGTACACCTGGTCAAAATTAGAAATAAACAGGCTGGAAAGCTGTAGAATCAACATAACCATGATGCTGGGTAGAATACGCGGGATGGTTACATGGAACAGCAGGTCCTTGCGGTTTGCGCCGTCAACGGTGGCCGCCTCGTACAGGCTGGGGCTGATCCCAGCCAGTGATGCCATATATACAATTGTAGAGTATCCGGCTGTCTTGATTATATTGGTAATAACAAGAACACCGCGGAACATATCCGGCTTCTTTAAGAAGTCAACCGGATCTCCTCCCAGCATGGTAAGCACCTGATTCAAAATCCCCCCTACATCACTCGAAGACGGATATTCAAGAAATACACTCACAAGTCCCGCAAAAATAACCCAGGAAAGAAAATAAGGCAAATATACTCCGGTCTGTATCACCCGCTTCAGCCGCCTGAATTGAATTTCATTAATCATAAGAGCCAAAAATACATTAAAGGTAAAGCCGAACACCAAATTATAAAAATTAATAATCAATGTATTTTTTAATGCACGTATAAAATTAGGGTCCGCAACCATTTCGCGAAAATTATCAAGCCCCACCCAGGGCGATCCAAGAACACCAAGATTGGGATGATAATCCTTGAACGCCAGTAAGATACCGTACATAGGTCCATAATTGAATACCACCATAAACAGAAACCCCGGCAGCACCAGCATATAAACAAACCAGTGCTTTCGTATCTGGGGTAAAAGGCGATCGGAAGCTGTGCGGTTTGGATGCTTTCCCATTCTTACCATAAGACCACCCCCATATAACATTTATACTTGCATTTGACCATCTTTTACGCCTCCTAGCATTAAAATTATTAGTTATAATTTTTTATTTGCCTTAAATTATTATCACTTCTATTCGCATTGACACCAACGAAAAATTGTGACATAATGTACATGAAAACCAAGAATTTAATAACAATATAGCAAAGGATGAACAATATGTCAAGTTATTTGATGTGAAAACAATATAGAAAATTTAGTAATTATCTATAGTTTTTTATACTAATAAAACTAATAATTTGTTTTTGATTTAGCAGCATATTTTCCAATTTGCATTACGCTTATGTTTAATTACATAAAACAAAACAATTAAAAGCTTATTTTGTTTTATTCTTATCTTATTTATATCAGTCAGGAGGATATTGCCATGAAAAAAATAGGTTTCATAGGATACGGACTGCGAAGTGAAACAATGCTGCGGGCATTTTCCAATATCGAAGCAGATATACAGGTAACGGCTGTCGTCGATCCTAAACGGGAACGTGCGGAGCAACGGATGAAAGGAAACCCGTACTGTGCGGATGTCCGTTGGTATAACAGCGCCGAGGATATGCTAAACCGCGCGGAGCTGGATGGCGTGTTCATCGGAACACGGTGCAGTCTCCATACGGTATATGCCAGTATGGCATTAAAAGCTGGTATTCCGTTGTTCCTGGAAAAACCCGTATGCATTTCGGACGCACAGTATGAGGCGCTGTCCCTTGCGGCCGAAGGCAGAACCGACCGCGCAGTTGTTTCCTTTCCGCTGCGCGTATCTCCGATTATTACCGAGGTCAAGAGTCTTGTGGAAAGCGGCCTGCTTGGAAAGCTCATGATGGTACAGGCTGTCAATAATGTTCCCTATGGAAGCGTATATTATCACAGCTGGTACCGCGATCCCAGGGAAACCGGCGGATTGTTTCTTCAAAAGGCCACCCATGATATTGATTACATTAATTTTTTGACAAAAGAACCGCCCGCCGCCGTCTTTGCCCAAACAGCAAAGCTCCACTTCAAGGGGGACAAGCCTGCCGGCCTGCACTGTCCCGACTGCGACGAATACCGCACCTGCAAGGAAAGCAGCTATGTCGTCGGGTGCGTGCAAAAGGAGGAGGTTCATGGAGATTTCTGCTGCTTTGCCGCCGATACGGGCAATGAGGATGAGGCCAGTGCGATTTTCACCTGTGAAAGCGGTGTTTTGATCAGCTACAATCAGATTTTCACCGTCAAAAAAAGCGCTGCCCGCCGCGGATGCCGCTTGATTGGAACCGAGGCAAGCCTGGAATTTGATTTCTATACCGGAGCCATCCATGAGGACCGGTATTTCACGCCGCAGACTGTCGAGCACCAGTTCCATTTCCCGGATGGCGCCCATTTTGGCGGCGATGAAATGCTCGCTTTGGAATTTATGAATTTGATGGATGGAAAGAAGCCTGTCAGTGATTTATCCGCCGGACTTGCCAGTGCGGCCGCATGCCTTGCGGCAAAGAAATCGTCCGAAACCAATCAGCAGGTAAAAATACGCTATTGACCTAAAAAATAAGTGATGCGGGATTTTTTCCCGCGGAAAGGAAACGATATGCTTGTAAATTTGCAGGAGATATTGAAGGATACACGCAGGCAGGGATACGCGGTCGGCCTTTTCAATTGCGTAACACTTGAAATGACCAGGGGTATTCTCGCCGCTGCACAGGAGAAAAGCAGCCCTGTGATCATAGGTCCGGCAGAAAGCCTTCTGCCGGGAGCTTCCCTTGAGGAATACGGGGACATGATGCTTGGAATGGCAAGGCGCGCGAAGGTTCCTGTAGCGCTGCATTTTGACCACGGCTTTTCTCCGGAATTGGTAAGGAAGGCGGTGGACATCGGTTTTTCCTCCGTTATGTATGACTGTAGTATGCTTCCCTTTAAAGAAAACGTGCACAACATCCGGGAAATGACTGCCTACGCCCACGCAAAGGGCTGCTCCGTTGAAGCGGAAATCGGACATGTCGGTTCCAACGGCAGTGCGGAGGAGGCCATTGCAAAAACAATCTATACCGAACCGGCGGACGCGCTCCGCTTTGCGGAGGAAAGCGGCTGTGATGCACTGGCGGTAGCCATCGGCACGGCTCACGGCCTATATCTTACTAAACCGGTTCTTAGCATTGACATGTTGAAGAAAATCTCTGACGCCTGCGCTGTCCCCCTGGTACTGCACGGGGGAAGCGGTCTGTCCGATGAGGATTTTCGTGCAGTTATTACTGCCGGAATCAGCAAGGTCAATATTTTCACCCATAATAATCTTACGGCCGCCCGCGCCGCACACCGGGCATTTTCGGAAAAAACCGGCGCGTTTGAGCTTATGCCCTACGTTATGGAAAGCGTAAAGCAGGAAACCATGCGTCTTATTGATGTGTTCGGTTCTGCAGGGAGGGCTTAAGCGCATGATTCCCACCATATTGACGCTCGATGTCGGCACCACCTCCGTAAAGGTTTCCCAGTTCACCTGCGAGCTTCGTTTGCTAAACTGTGTCCGTATAGAATATTCGTTGGACAGCAAAGGAGTATTCGTCCAGGCTCCGGCCGAGCGTTATCTGGAGGCCATACGAAGCGGAATCACACAGCTTACCGGACGCGAAAGCATTGCCGCCATCAGCGTTACCACACAGGGTGAAACACTAATTCCCGTGAAAGCAGACGGAACCCCCCTCTGCCCTGCCATTGTCTGGCTAGACGCACGTGCACGGCGGCAGGCGGCAAAGCTGCGGAGCTCCCTTTCCGAAAAGAGCTTTTACGAAACCACAGGACTTCCGGAAATCGGGGACTCCCTTCCTCTTGCCAAGCTGCTTTGGCTGCGGGAGGAAATGCCAGGGCTGTATGCACAAGTCTACAAATTCCTGCTGCTGGAGGACTATATCCTATGGTGGCTGACCGGACGCTTTGTAACCGAAAAATCCCTGCAAACCTCCACAGGCTGGTTTAACCTTCAAAGGGATGAATACTGGCAGGAGGCTCTCTTTGCAGCAGGCGTGGATGAAAGCAGGCTGCCGGAAGCACTGGAATGCGGGCAGCCGGTCGGAGCCCTTCTGTCTGACCGCGCACGGGAGCTGGATCTGCCCGACACCGCTGTCATTATTACCGGCGCCATGGATCAGACGGCGGCCGCACTTGCCGCCGGATGCGCACATACCGGAACCGTGACCGAGACAACGGGAACCGCACTCGTTATGGCCGCCTGTACCGATAAGCCCGTATTCACGGACAGACGGCGTATCACTGTTTACCGTCACGCTTTGCCGGGAAAATATATCTATCTGCCCATCGGCAATACCGCCGGTATGGCACTAAAATGGTTCCGCAACGAATTTTGCAGGGATTTACCCCAGGAGAGTGCTTACACCCGGATGGATGACCTTGCGGACAGCGTTCCCTGCGGCTGCGGCGGATTATTGTTCCTGCCCTACCTGTCCGGCAGTGTGAATCCGGATTTCCTTCCGGGAGCCACAGGAGCATTCTTCGGGGCGCGGCTTTCCTCCACCCGGGCTCATTTTGTCCGCGCGGTAATGGAGAGTGTCGCATACCAGGTGGCGGATTTTCTTTCCCTGCTGGCTTCCATGGGCTGTAAGGCTGAAACCGTTGTTTCTCTGGGCGGAGGAGCCCGCAGTGCTTTATGGATGCAGATGAAGGCCGATGTATGTGAGCGTCCCTTCCGGATTCCGGATTGCACGGAGGCTGCCAGTACAGGAGCCGCTCTTCTTGCGGCATGGGGCAAAGGACTGCTGCCACCGGATACCCTCCCGGCTATGGGCAGCAGCAGGATATATACGCCACGGCCCGAAACCTTCGAGGCCTATCGCCTTCAGAGGGAATGTGTGCATAGGGTCTATCAAACTATTAAGCCTTTATATGAACAGGAGGAAAAGCATGAACAGTAAAAAAGCAAAAATCGGTGTATTGGGCCTGCTGCTGGAAGCATACGAGCCGATTTTCCCGGGTATCACACAGGCCCAGTATCAGTACGTTACCGAGGTTTTGGAAGGCATTTCCGAAACTACGGAGTATATTTTTCCAAAAATCGCAAGAAACCGTGGAGATATCGAGGAGCTGACCGCCCGTTACAATAGGGACGGGCTGGACGGTATCGTCATTTTTCTTTTGAGCTATTCCCAGGGGCAGTATCTGGTGCACGCCATGCAACAGAACCGCCTGCCGTTAGCACTGGCGCTCATCCAGCCAGGCCGTACGGCTCTTTCTTCCTATGGAGAATGGGAGTACACTGTAAACCAGGGAATTCACGGTGCCCAGGACAACGCCAACTGCCTGCGCCGTGCAGGTATCCCCTGCCTGTTCTTTGCCGGTGACAGGACAGCGGAGACTTTCCCCCGCTTCATGGCGGATTTTGCCGCCGCCGCACGTACGGCGACCGCTATGCGTTCCATGAAAATAGGCATCGTCGGCAAGCTGCCCGGCATGGGGGATGTAGTCACGGATGACATGGCCTTTTACCGCAAGCTTGGTCCGGAATTTGTCTACGACTCCATCGGTACGGTGCAGGGTCTCTGTGCCGCCGTAACAAACGAAGATGTAGCTGTTGCCATGGCGTGTGACCGGGAAATCTTTGATATTGATCCGACTATGCCCCAGGAGGTGCACGCCACAGCGGCGCGGTATTATCTTGGCATTAAGCGTTATGTGGAGCAAAACGGCTACGCCGGCTATACCATCCATTTTGACGAATGCGGCGCCGATGGACGCTTTACACAGCTTCCCTTCCTGGCAGCCTCCCACCTGATGGCGGAGGGCTACGGCTATGCCGCCGAAGGGGATGCCTCCACCGCAGCCCTGGGCGCCATGATGCAAAGCCTGTGCGGAGCCTGCGGCTTCAGTGAAATGTATATGATGGATTTTGAACGCAAGGCCATCCTCTTTTGCCACGCAGGTGAGGGCAACTGGGCGCTTGCAGCGAAAAAGCCCTTCCTGATGGACAGGGTCTTTAACGAGGGCGGTCTCTCCAACCCGCCTACGCCTGTATTTACTCCGCGTCCCGGACGCGCCTGGGTTCTTTCACTGGTGCATGAGGGCGGCGATGCCTTTAAGCTGGTGGCAGCAGGCGGAACCATCCTGCCGGACGACAATCTGACCGGCTGCGATATGCCCTATTTATTTTTCTCTCCGGACAGCGGAGTGGAAGAGCTGGTAACGCGCTGGCTCGAGGAGGGCGGCACACACCACGAGATTATCGTACCGGGTGAATATTCACCGCGAATTCGTATGCTGTGCAAGCTGTGCGGCATCTCCTTTAGGGAACTGTAATAGGACATTTGCCTGAACATAAGGAGCAATTTTAACACATTGAAATTCAGGTACAATTCAGCCTGATTATCAACAATATACTTTGCAAATATTTCGCCGCCGCCCGAATTTCCGGGCTTGCGGCAGAAACGGAGGATTATAGTGAAAAATATACAACGATCCTTAGCCGATCTGCTGGGAGAAGAATATATCACCGCTGTCTGCAGGGCGCGTGCCGCGCTGACAGGCGAAGATGAAGCAGCCCTGCTTTCTATCGCCCGTGAACGGGAAAATTTTTACCCGGAGTCCTTTGCTTTAAGGCAGGAGGAGCTGATGGGCCAATTGATGCAGCAAATGGCTCCGGCTTTTGAAACCCGGGAGTACGGAGCCCCCTCTGATTCCTTCCGTGCAGCGCAGCACAACTCGTCCGCACCTTTAAACGGCTTTGGCTGCTTTCGGCTCGGTGAGGACGGAAGGCTGTATTTTGCAGGAAAAAGTGAGCATTACCACATTCCGCTGGGCCATTCCTTTCCCGGTTATAATCTGATTGAAAAGGCTAAGAGGCTGGGCATTCCCAACGCCACCCACAACAACACACGCGGCTTTATTACCCGCACGCTTGAACGCAGGCTGGTTGCCGCGGCAAACGGTGTTGATCCCTGTTCAAAAGAAATGGAGGCCCTTATATGCACCTGTAAGCCCGGCGTTCTGAACAGGGTCATCAACCTCGAAACCGGCTCACTGGCAGTGGAAGCAGCCTTGAAGATGATGCTCTCGCGCTTCTATCCGCTGGAGGAGAAAAGCGCCCCCTTTGAGGAACGCATACCTGTTTTCCTTGTGATGGCGGATAACGCGGGGGGAATTACAGGCAACTATCACGGTACGACGATTTTTGCGCAGACATTGCGCGGACTTTGGCCCAAGCTTTTGGAAAAAGCGGAGGAAAATAGCATCTACCACGTCGAAAGCGTCCCGATTAACGATGCCGCAGGCTTTGCCCGGGCAATCGCAAAATGGAACACCCCGCCCTATAAAACTGCCGGCTTCTGCCACGAAATAATTCTTATGAACTACGGCGGAATTCGCCTGCGAGAGGATTACCTGCAGGAAGCCTACCGTCTTTGCCGCGAAAGCGATACGCCGGTTCTGTGCGACGAGATCCAGTCCTGTGCCTGGTATGACGGCTTGTTCCTGTTCCGGCACTACGGTCTGGCACCGGATTTTGTATCCATTGGCAAGGGCTTCCCCGGAGGCTGCTACCCTGCCAGCAAGGTTCTCGCCAGCGCCGCCTTTGACAGCTTAAGTCAATTCGGCGCACTAGTCACCAACGGCCAAGAGGAGCTGGCAAGTCTCGCCTATCTTATTACCATGGAGTTTATTGCGGGAAACGGCTCCGAAATCACCTCAAACAGTCGCTATTACCACAAAGCCGTCTGCCGTCTTGCTTTGGACTTCCCTGAATACTGCAGCGGGGTAGAGGGCGACGGAATGATGACGGCGCTCTGTTTTGATGCGGTCGATATCGCTGTGGCCTTCTGCCGGTCCATGAACACGCTGTATGGCATTGACATCAGCGCCCAGACCTACAAGCCAAACTGTCCTCCCGTGGCGCTTACCAAGCTGCCAATTATTACAACAAAAAGCATGACGGACCACATTCTTGATGCCATGCGTAAATCTCTGAAGCTTTTGAAAGGCGGTGCAAAATGAATACTGCTACTGTAAAATTCGGCGTAATCGGCTGCGGCCTGATGGGAAGGGAATTCGCCAGTGCTTCCCTAAGATGGCTGCACCTGGACGCTTCTATCCCCCGTCCGGTCATTGTTGCCGCGTGCGACCTGTCCGAAGACAATCTGAATTGGTTTCGTCAGGTTCCGGATACTGTTTATTTTTATCATAATTATCAGGAGCTGTTGGAAAATCCCGAAGTGGAGGCCGTCTACTGTGCCGTGCCGCATCATCTCCACGCAAAGGTTTACAGCGATGTCATTCGCGCAGGAAAGCACCTGATCGGCGAAAAACCCTTCGGCATGGATCTGGCCGCTTATGAGGAAATCGAAGCCGCCATGAAGGAAAATCCCCGGGTCTTTGTGCGGTGCGCCAGTGAATTCCCCTTTTATCCGGCAGTGCAGCAGATGATTCGGTGGTATCGGGAAGAACGCTTCGGACGTATCATTGAAGCGCGCTTTGCCATCAGGCACAGCTCTGACATGGATTTAAAAAAGCCGATCAACTGGAAGCGCACTCTCTCCATGAACGGGGACTATGGCTGCATGGGCGATCTGGGCATCCACACACAGCACCTGCCCTTCCATCTTGGAATTTTTCCCGAGACCGTATCGGCGCAGCTGGCAAATCTGGTGAAAGAACGCCCGGACAAAAGCGGCAATATGGTTCCCTGTGAAACCTGGGACAATGCTATTCTTAACTGCTGCGGCAAAAATGAGGCAGGGGATGAATTTCCGCTGATTTTTGAAATGAAGCGGATGGCTCCCGGCTGCACCAATACCGTGGAATATGAGCTTTATGGACTGGATATGTCCGCACGTTTCTCCACCGACGATCCCAATGCGGTTTACTATACCCAGGCTGTTGGGCGTGAGCAGGCCTGGAGCCGCCTGGTGCTTGGACAAAAGCCGCAGTTTCCTGTCATTACCGGGGGGATTTTTGAATTCGGCTTTTCCGATTCCCTGCTTCAGATGTTTGCGGCATTTATCAGCGAGCTTCGGGGGCTGCCCTGTCAATTCGGCTGCTTTACCCCGGACGAAGCGAGGCGCAGCCATCAGGTTCTTACGGCAGCGCTCCTTTCCCAACAGGAGCAGCGCACTGTCGCATTAGAGAAGGATTCCTTCAGGAGGAGCTTATGAAAACATTCGGACATGGACTTACAGCCGTTGATTCACGCCGGGAGACACTCTATATCCCGGAAAAGCGCCCGGGCTTTGTAGCATGGGCGACGGCCTTTGATTATGGTGACGGGCGAATCGGGCTCTCCTTCAAGGAAACTTTGCAGGCCCCAAATCCCGGCTATATTCCCGCCAGGCTTGAAATGGGCGAGGCCGTGGGTGCACCGGTATCCTACTGCTCTGTGGAATGCGGCGATGCCGAGCAATACAGCTTTCGTGTCTACATGATGAGCAGCGACGGCGGACACACCTTTACAGAAACAGGACGCTGCCAGCTTGAGCAGGGCTCCTTTTGCAATGTGGGCTTCCCTGACGGACGTATTATCGGCATGGATGTACCCCGCATCAACGAAGCACGAACCGGCTGGTGCGACTATATTGAGGTGCGGGAAAGCACTGACGGCGGACATTCCTGGACGCCGGTGACACGCCTGCTGGAGGGCTGTGCTCCCTATCTTTGGCGCAGCCGCCGTCTAAGCGACGGCACGATCATCCTGCTGGCAAGCCTGTACGGCACTCCGTGGGGTCCCGGGAAGGAGCGCACGACACGCAATACCATGCTTCCCGGAGAAACCTATATCCATAAAATCCAGACCTTTTTCATGACAAGCCGCGACGGACGTTCCTTCGACGGGCCGCATTATATTCTGCCCGGCGTCGGCGCCCACGAATATGATGTTGCGGAATGCCCCGACGGCAGACTACTGTTCATTGCCGGTGATGTGCAGGGCACTCCGGTTGCCCGCCAGTTTGTTGAGCGACGGGGCAGCAGCTATATTAACGGAACCCTTTACAGCATACGCCGGGGTGCTCCGCAGGACCCGACCCGCAACGCACAGGGCGGCTTTGTTCCCGAAAGCCTGGTCATGCTGCCCGACGGACTTATAGTCGGCAGCCGGCGCGGCAAGCCCTATTCCTGCTCCAACGATTACGGCGAAAACTGGTATGAGCTGGATGGCGTAGAGCCAAGTCTTTATCAGCCCTTCCTGCTGCTTCTTCCCGACGGTACCATCGCCAATTTTGGGCATTACGGCGGCGATGCTGCCGTAGGACAGCATGATATGTGGCTCGGAGCGGATTTTTTCCGTGTGGACAATAAGCTGTCACCCGCCTGCACATTAAGCCTGGCGAGACAGCTTTCTAAGGATGGCAGCCATTATACGAATGAATATATGGCTATTCTACGTGCCGGAGGCCGTCCTGTTCCCGGTGAAAAACTAACCTTCCGCTTTACCGCTGTCTGGAATACGGACGGAAGCTACAGCTCCCAGCCCCAAAGTGAGGCTCCCATCCAAATCAGCGCCGAAACCGACACCGAGGGCAGAGCCTTTGTACACGCTGCCATGTTTGACAATCATCCGGACATCCACTACTATTATAATGTAGATGTGGTATTCCGGCCGGAACATGGAAGCCGCTACAATCCCTGCGACGGTCCCCTGATGGTGGAAGCGGCCCTTACACCCCATCGGCGCTGCCGTTACCCACATGCCGCCTATTTTGCCGGGGGGACACTCTTTCTCTCTCCGCAGCTTGAGGAACACTTTCCAAAGCTTGCACAAATTCTTGAGCCCTTCACCGGCGAGGCAGGCCTGCCTCCCTCCGAGCTTCCCAAGGAGCTTCAAGCAGCACTTCTCGAATGCGGCATTTTGCAAAGCAGGAACGGACAAATTGCGTGGCTTTCCTCCGTACACGCGCCCTGTCCCCTCAAGGATGTCAAACCCATGGGCGGTGACTGGTACGTGTAAGATACCGTCAAAAAGAAGAGGCTCCCTCGCTTTGGGGAGCCTCTTCCTTCTTATAACAAAGCAATCTCATAGATTTACGATATTCCGTGGCATGCCGGCCAAAAAGCCTTCCAGATTGAGTACCGCAATATCCATCAGGCGCTGCCGGCTTTCCTTGGAGGCCCAGGCAATATGCGGCGTAATCAGGCAATTGGGCGCTGCCTTCAGCGGGTTATCCGGCAGAATCGGTTCTGTGGATACGACGTCCAGCGCAGCTCCTCCAACCTTTCCGCTGTGTAGTGCGGCTGCCAGGTCTTCCTCGTTCACCAGCGGACCACGGGAGGTATTAATCAGCCAAATCCCATCCTTCATCTTCGCAATGGTTTCCGCACGGACAATTTCGCGTGTAGCTTCAAACAACGGGCAGTGCAGGCTGATGACATCACTTTGAGAAAGTACCTCGTCGAGGGAAAGCATCGTTGCCTCCTCTGATGCGGCTACATATTCGTCAAAAGCCACAACCCTCATACCAAAAGCGGAAGCCAGCTTAGCGGTTGCCCGTCCAATTCGTCCCAGACCGATAATTCCGAAGGTTTTTCCGGCCAACTCAATCAGTGGATAATCCCAGAAGCAAAAATCCGGATTGACTTCCCATCTTCCCTGATGCACAGCCTCTGCATGTGCACCGGCATGGTGGCAAAGCTCCAGCAAAAGAGCCATGGTAAACTGTGCCACTGCCATTGTTCCGTATGTGGGAACATTACATACCGTCACGCCCAGCTCCTTCGCCGTATCCACATCCACCACATTAAAGCCGGTTGCAAGCACACCGACATACCGAAGCTCCGGTACCAGCCGGCGCAGTGTTTCCGCATCCAGAGGAGTTTTATTCAAAATAACAGCCCCGGCACCCTTTGCCCGCTCAATAATACGGTTCCTCTCGGCGCTTGTATAGGTTGTCCGTTCATAGACCGTCAGTTCTCCGAGCTGTTCAAAGCCTTCCCAGCTTAAATCTCCCGGATTCTCAGTATATCCGTCCAGTATTACAATTTTCATGGCTATTCCTCCTTCAACTGCTTTATCTGTGCGGCGGCACCTGCCATCAAAAGCCCGCAGTCGCTGTTCCACATATTCAGCTGCATTCCCTTGCTCAGCCATTTCTTCAGCGGCTCCGAGCCGGCAAAATGAACTCCGGAGAATTTCCCGTTAGCCTTAGCGGCAGCAATCACCTTCTCAAATGCAGCCACGATTTCCGGGTCATCAAAATGATCCAGAACACCGTAATCCTGCGTCATATCATTAGGCCCGATCAGGGCTGCGTCAATTCCTTCCACTGCCATGATTTCCTCAATATGCTTTACTCCCTCCCGCGATTCAATCTGGCAAAGAAGCAGAGTCTGGTCATTTGCACTCTGCATATAGGCAGGTCCGTCGCTTATCTTCTGGAAGTCCGTATGCGGACGGGAAAGTGATACGCCGCGATGTCCCAGGGGTGCATATTTGGTGCAATCCACCAGCATGCGTGCCTGCTCTGCGGATTCCGTATTCGGCAAAAGCAGTCCCGACGCACCCATTTCCATAAATTTCAGTGCATGCTCCCGACGCATCTCGGGGATACGCACCAGCACCGGCAGGGAAATACCGCGTGCCACGGCAATTATGTTCGCAACCTCCCGTGTGGTAAATGCTCCATGCTCACAATCCACAATGCAAAAATCAAAGCCGCAGTTCTTAAGTATTTTCGCAATATCAGGGCTTATAAAGGTCGTAATCATTGTGCCCAGCACCTTTTCACCGTTTTTGAGCCTCTCTTTTATAAATGTCATACGTTTTTCTCCTGTTATTTGAAATTTTTGAAACTGTCTATTTTATGCAAGGCTTGCCAATAAGGCCGTATGTGCCTTGCAGATACCGCTCGCAACCATGGTATCCACCTCTGTCCGGGTGGGCAGCGCCATTCCAATGGCTCCCTTTTTGGTGATAACCAATGTTCCCGCGCAATTACAAAAGCACCCCAGCTCCATCAGCGGCATATTCTCACGCAGTCCCACGCACAACGCAGCCGCCAGCGTATCCCCGGCACCTGTCGGATCAACAGGCTCCTCGTCGATTCCATCCACAAAAACAACCTGCCCGTCCCGGCTCAATACCAGCCCGTCCTTATCCCGGGTGAGTGCAACCACACGCGGTCCCATAAGGTGCAAAGCACGCAAAACATCGCCGATGGTCTGCTTACCTGTGATAAGCTGTCCTTCCTTCAATGTGGGTGCCACAACATCCGCCATGCAAACGGCCTTCATCAGCCGCGCACGCGCTCCGTCATCGGCAGAAAGCTCACTGCGGATATTCGGATCGAAGGACAGAAGCACCCCATGCCTTTTGGCAAGCTCCATCAGGCGCTCACAGGCTCCACGCATCTCCTGGGTAAGCTCCAGCAGCATTCCGGGAAAATGAACGGCATATGCACCCGCTATGTAATCCTCGTCCAATTCCTCCGCCCTTAACAGGCTTCCTACGGAATTGCGGCGATAATACTGGTAATTACGCCGATCCGGAAGGTATTCCAAAAACGCAAGACCAATTTGTCCCTCATCCGATTCAATCACATGGGACATATCAACCCCCTGCTCACGCAGAGTATCCGTCACCAACTGACTGAGACTGTCCTTGCCAACCTTTCCGATAAATCCTCCTTTTCTCCCCAGGAGGGCAGCAGCACAGGCAAAAATTCCTGCCGAACCGCTGGCCGTTTTAATCACGGGGCCGGCTTCCCGTATGAGCATATCCTCACGACTGGGTACTAAATCCACCAAAAGCTCTCCTAAGGCAAGAATCGTATCCCGTACATTTTCGACACCATTGTCAACAATTGTATACAAGCGAAAGCACCACCATTTATGCAGAATTATTAGTAATAAATTATATATATAAATAATAATTTATAATCCTAATATAACAAACCCCTTTTATATTGTCAAGGGGTTCCCGTGGAAAATCAAGATTTTCGTTATAGTTCAGCCTTGCAGGGAAGGTGACAGGCTCTGGGAAAAAATGTTCTCCATTCGGAGTATTTGCATTCGCCGGTACTTAGGCTCCGTATTTTGGAGCCTTATGTACCGCTGCGTAATGCAATTAAGCGAAAGCGGCTCCGATATGGAAACATTTCTTTCCCAGAGCCTGTCAATTTCCCTGCAAGGCTGAACTGCAACAGATTTTCCGCGCAGCAATGTTACAGGAACACTTTACAGGCTTATGTAAAGCTCCGAACAATCAGCTGCATTTGGCTCCACTTAGTCTCCATATCCGCAACCATTTTGAACTGGGTTCTGGCGCGGTCCAGATTATGCCCGGGACGATGGATTTTAAAGTAGCTGTCCCCCGCAAGATAATCCGTCAAAAAACGGATACCGCACTCAAGGGTCATCAGCTTGGCGCTCATGGGCAGCAGCTCCTTTTCCTTTTTGGAAAGAACGCTGCCGACGGCTTCCAGATATCCTTTGGTAAAGGCTTCGAAGAGGTCCAGCCGGATTTCTACTTTATTAACATCCGGCTCGTCCTCGGCGGCGGAATTTGCCCCTGAACGGATTGCGTCTCCAAAATCGTAATGATAAAGTCCTGGCATTACAGTATCCAGATCAATCACACAAAGCCCCATTCCCGTCGCCTTATCGAAAAGAATGTTATTAATTTTTGTATCGTTATGGGAAACACGCAGAGCAAGCTCTCCGCTTTTCAGCAGACCGGTCAGCGCACGCGCATCTGCCGCGCGGCTTTTTACGAATGCAATCTCTTTCTCCACTCCGGCTGCACGCCCCAGTACATCCTTTTCCACAGCCTCCAGAAAGGCTTCATAGCGTTTTGGCGTATTATGAAAATCCGGAATGGATTCTGTCAGCGACTGCGCCGGGTAATCTGCCAGCAGCCTCTGGAAATTGCCGAAGGAAAGCCCGGAATGATACATATCCTCTGGATTTTCTACAATCTGCACCGAGAAGGTGTTTTCAATAAATTCATACATCCTCCAGCACATGTCCTGCGGGTCAGTAAAATACAGGCCTCCGTCCCGGGGCGTAATGAGTGTGAGTGCTTCACGCCGTGGATTTCCGCCATTTTCCCGAATTTGGTCCGCAAGATAACCGGTCACTCCTGCGATATTGCGCATTAACCCATCCACATCCCGAAAAATGCGGCTGTTGATACGCTGGAGCAGATAACGCCTGCATTCCCCGCTTTCCAGCTGGTAATAGGCGGCGTAGGTATCGTTGATATGGCCGCTTCCGTAAGGGAGCACCCCAATAAGTGTACCCTCGGTGGGGAATGCGGATAAAGCGGCGGCAGCTTCTATATTCTGGTTCATTTTCTTTCCTCCTGACGGTTCCATAAATTCTCCGGATATTTTCCGGTACGGATCATTTCCTGAATAGCAGCACATACACAGGGCTTATCCTCATGGTAGGTCATCCCATACCATTTATCCCGGGAGGTCAGTACGCGTACGGATGCCTCCCTGCTCTTAAGGAGCTCATTTACAACCGACGGCAGAAAATATTCTGCCTTAAGTGGATTTGTCCTTAATGCCCCGGTAAGAAAGTCTGCGAAATGCTCGTTCAGCTTCTCCAGCATGACAGGGGTAAAGCCCCACAGATTCATGGAAACAATGGACTGCGGGTCCAGCGTGTTCCAGCTTTCCCCGTCCTCCGTATATTCAACAGCGGTATCGTGCTTTTCAATACGCGTACGCTCTGTTATGTTCGTAAGAAAGCCCTCCTTCACCTCGCAGATCCCACGCGCCACGTGCCCGTTCTCCGTCAGGGTATTAGCAAGAATATAACCGACCATTGCAAAGTGAAGAGCATTTTCTTCCTGCTCCTCACACAGAAAACGGTAGATCCGGTCAAAGGATTCCTGTCCGTAAAAATCATCCGCATTAATTACCGCAAAGGGTGCATCCACAACCCCACTGCAGGAAAGCACCGCATGTCCTGTTCCCCAGGGCTTTGTGCGTCCCTCCGGAACCAAGATGCCTTGGGGCAGACTGTCGATTTTCTGAAAGGCATAGGAAACCTCCATCTGCTTTTCCATGCGCCGCCCGATTATCTCATGAAATTCGGCTTCCATCTCCGGCTTGATAATAAATACAACACGTTGAAAGCCCGCCCGCTTCGCGTCGTAAAGTGCATAGTCCATCAGAATTTCCCCATGATCTCCTACCGGGTCGATTTGCTTCAAACCACCGTAACGGCTGCCCATACCGGCCGCCATGACTACAACAATCGGTTCTTTTTTCATAGTTTTCCTCCTTCATATCCATTGGAATTCTGCGTCTGCCACCGCCAGGAATCCTCACACATTTCCTCCAGCCCGCGCTGCGCTTTCCAGCCAAGCTCCGTCGCAGCCCTTGACGCGTCCGCGTAGCAGACCGCTATATCTCCCGGACGGCGTTCGGTAATGGAATAGAGCACCTTTACGCCGTTCACGCGTTCAAAGGCTCGTACCATATCCAGTACGGAATAGCCCGTCCCTGTCCCCAGATTGTAGACCTGAACACCCTCCTGATGCTCCAGATGCTCCAAAGCTGCCAGATGTCCGGCTGCCAGATCCTCCACATGGATGTAATCCCGCACACCGGTTCCGTCCGGCGTCGGATAATCGCCGCCGAATACCGAAAGCTTGGGAAGCTTCCCTATGGCCACCTGAGTGATATACGGGAAAAGGTTGTTTGGAATTCCGCCCGGGTCTTCGCCGATCAGACCGCTTTTATGCGCGCCCACCGGGTTAAAATAGCGTAAAAGCGTAAAGCGGCGGTTTGAGTCCGCATTACAGAAATCAGTTAAAATCCGTTCAAGAAAAAGCTTGGTAGCGCCATAGGGGTTTGTCGCTGAAGTGGGAAAATCCTCACAAACCGGAACGCTTTTCGGATTCCCGTATACCGTCGCCGATGAGCTGAAAACCAACTGATACACCTGATGCTTTTCCATGCAGTGCAAAAGATTTAAAGTGGACACAAGATTGTTCTCATAATAGCGCAGCGGAATCCTGACCGATTCCCCCACAGCCTTCAATCCCGCAAAGTGGATTACCGCATGGATTGGATATTCATCGAAAATTTTGTCCAGCGCCCCCTCGTCGCACAGGTCTACATGAAAAAACGGGACCTGCCGCCCGGTGATTTTTTCAACCCGGCGGATGGATTCCTCACTGCTGTTTATCAGATTGTCCGCAACAATAATATCGTATCCATTTTCCAGAAGCTGTACACAGGTGTGGCTGCCAATATACCCAGCACCTCCGGTAACCAGTATTTTCGAGCATTTCATATACCGTCCCTCCTTTTCTTATCTACCCTGATTTTATCGCAAAAGGTATCGGATTAGGATATCCGATCGGTGATTTAATTTGCACAAAAGAGTAGAATAAAGAGTCAGCTTGCTGACTCTTTGCGCCCGAGCGGATTGCGAAGCAATATCTTCCCTGCCGCGAGGTGCGCGTCCTACACGGAGGGCTTTTTTTGTAATAGGAACTTCCTATTACAAAAAAAACATGGCGGATACCTTCACAAAGGTTATCCGCCATGTTCGTCCATGTGCGCTTTCGCCTGGATGGACTGGCTGTACTGCGTTGGCGTCATGCCAGTAATCTTTTTAAATTGCCGTGAAAAGTAATACAGGGAGGAATAGCCGAGATATTCTGCCGTTTCCGTAAAATTAAGCCGCCCCTCCCGGATAATCTGGCGGGCGTATTGTATTTTCATACGGGCAAAATTGTCCACGACTCCGCTTCCTGTTTTTTCGTGAAAAAGCTTTTGCAGGTGCGAGCGTCCGACAAGCAGGGCATCGCATATTTCCTCCAGGGAAAGCTGCTCCCTAAGATGTTCTTCAAAAAAGCGAAGCGTACGCAAATAAAGCTCAAGATCATATTCTCTCCGGAAAGCCGTGGCTGCGGTTCTCTGCAGCGGGGGCTGGTCATTGCGTATCATATCCAGCAGCAGCAATTCAAGGGTACTTCTTAAAATCTGCTCACTGCCAAAGGGCACACCGTTGTCCTTGCGCTTAGTCAGGCGCTTCAATTCAGGATCATTAAGAGGGGAGTCAAAAAGCTGGTAGGCGATTTCCACTATGTCCGCGATGTAGCTGTGCTGCTTTTGTGTAACGCGCATAACCTTATTTCTGAAAAAGTCCATCGCCGGTGAGCGGCAATCAAAGGCCACCACCGCCAAATTCGGCGCAACCACACCGTTGGCGCCCACCGTATGGAATTCCATGGGCTGATGAAAAATAATTTCCCCCGCTTTTAGAGCCAAAGCCGCCGTATTGGCGCTGACCAGGACCTCTCCCTTATCAACATATAAAAACTCCCAAAAATCATGGGCTTCGCCCGGAAAATAATAGCTGCTGGAGTATTCAAAATAATGCACCGTCACAATACTGTTTACCGTAATAGAGGGCTTCAGGACGGTTTTATGGTAATCTAAATAAGATTTTTCCCGCTTCATAAATGCTGCCTATTCTTTCACAGCCAAATCCTCCCGGGCGGTTACCGAACCGGTGGAGCCCCGGACAACCAGCTGGGGTGTATATTCAATTTTATTAACAAGAGGCGCGGGAATATGGGAAACTGCTCCGTTTTGCCCCATTTCGATCACCATATCCACAGCTGCCTTACAGCGCGCCCTCAGGTGGTGCTCAATCGTGGTCAGTCCCGGAGTCGTAATGCTTGACGAAAAGATATTATCGAAGCCGCAGACCGAATAGTCCTCCGGTACACGGTATCCGCCGTCAGTCAGCTCGTTCAGGATACCTAACGCCGTCATGTCGTTTACACCGATAAGGACGCTGGCTGCACATTTGCGGCGCATCAGGTTCGCCGTAAGCTGCCGCCCTACGGAATACTCGTAAGGCATACCGTCAGCCTGGCTGTCGGATTCCGGCAGGCCCTCTGCCATCAGAACGTCAACCCCGTCGGTAACTCCATGTGATTCGAACTGCCTGCGGATACCCTCCAGCCGCTGCTCACGCGCCAGAGTCAGCTGGTTCAACGGCGTGGAAATGAAGACGCATTTGCGGTGTCCAAGCTGGTAAAGATGCTCCGCCAGCATAGAGCCGGCACTCATGTTACTCAGCTCAATCGAGCAGATGGAAAGGTCGTTTTGCTTCTCTCCTATAATAACCGTCGGGGTCGTGCTTGAAATTTGTTCAATAAAGCGGGGAAAGCTGGGCAAAAAGGTATAGATAATGCCTTCCACATGGCTGCCCAAAAAGGTGTCCAGATAAAATTTCTCCAGGTCAGGCTTTCGGAACGTATTACATACGATTACACGGTAATCCAGGGTATCCACATAATCCTCTATGGCCTGGATTAACTCGGCATAGTACTGATTGGTAAGCGTGGGTGTAAGCACCAGCAGCATACGCGTGCTTGTTTTTTCCCGCGGCTTTTTTTTTGAAGGAATACGGTAATTCAGCTGCTGAGCAGCTGCGAACACCCTTTCCTTGGTTTCATTGCTGAAGGCAATTTTGTCGCTGTTGTTCAAAATCAGAGAAACAGCCGCCTGCGAAACCCCCGCAAGCTTGGCTACATCCTGTGAAGTATTTTTTTTCATCTCGAAACGCTCCTTTATAACTAATAAAATAAATAATACTTTTTAATTTCCAGATAATATTATTGCCATAACAGAAAAAAGGCCTTATTGAATTTTTTTAATGCCCACTACTTGACATATCCAATGAATACGCTATATTTAGAATGTGAATTTTGATCCAGCTTTATTTTCCCATAGTCTGGGGACAAAGTCAAGTATATAACTAATAACTAATAATATTCAAATATAAAGGAGGTATCCTGACATGCAGGAGGGAATGATACAGCAAACAAAGGTCTGCCCGGCAGAAGATATCCTGCTGTCCTGCATTTTAGATGTAGGCGAGCTTCTCCTCATAAGCGGAGCGGAGGTCATGCGCGTGGAGGATACCATCACACGCTTATGCAATGCTTACGGATTTGCAAAAACAGATGTATTTACAATAACCTCCAGCATTGTATTGACGGTGCACACAACGGACAGCCGTATCCTCACCCAGACCCGCCGTATTCGTATCCATGACACAAATCTCGGGAGAGTAGCCTGCATAAACGAATTTTCCCGGAAGTCATGCGCCCATCCCCTGAGCATTGAAGAGTTTCGCCATTCCGTCGAGGAGCTTCGGCGCTTCCCCTCCTACCCCCCATGGGCACGCTGCTGTTTGTATTCCGTCATCTCAGCCGTATTTTCCATTTTCTTTGGGGGAACGGCGCAGGATGCTCTTGCTTCAGCTATTTCCGGACTTCTGCTGTTTGCCTCCCTGCATTTTGTTTCAAGGCTGCGGGTCAACAGTATTCTGCTGCATATGCTGTGCAGCGCCCTTGCGGCTCTAGCAGTTATCGGAATGGTTTCTGTGGGGATAGGAAACAGCCCCGACAAAATCATCATCGGCAACATCATGCTGCTGATTCCCGGAATTGCGCTGACCTCCTCTCTGCGGGATATGATTAACGGTGACACGATTTCCGGGCTTTTGGGACTGAGCGAGGCTGTTCTCAAGGCTCTGGCAATTGCAATCGGATTTGCGATTGTGCTGATGCGCACGATGTGAAAATAAATTTTAATGGAGATTACAATGAAAGGCTACATACTTCAAACACTTATGGGAGGCATTGGCTCCATGGGGTTTGCCATGCTCTTTAATATCCGGAAGGGCAAGCTGCTTTGGATTGCTCTTGGCGGAACACTTTCCTGGGCGGTATACCTGATTTTCAACGTCATAGGGGGCAATATTTTTATCGCCCTTTTGTGCGGAACCTCCGCCGCGGCGCTAGCCAGCGAGCTGCTGGCACGCGCCGTAAAGGCGCCCGTAATCACGCTTGAGGTGCCCATGCTCATCCCTTTGATTCCCGGAGGCGACCTGTACTATATGATGAGTCATCTGGTACGCAGTGAGACGGAGCAATTCGGCCACTCCGCACAGCTTGTAATGACCGAGGCCGGCGCAATTGCTCTGGGAATTATCTGCGTGGCCTCAGACGTGAACATTCTCACAAGCCTGCATTCGCGTATTCAGGCATACCGGAGTTCCCGGCGCCGCATATAATTTTATATCAGCGTATTATTTCAATTGTCTGTGTGCAACGGAAGCATTCGCCGGAAGCGATGCTTTGAAGGGCACGCTTGTCCAAAAATGTTCCGTTGAAATCCATATCATCCGGCAGTCCGCACCAGGGTTCAACACAGATAAAGGGAACCTCCCCCTGTGTAGACCATAGCAGAAGGAAGGGAAAATCCCGGAAGGTCACACGCACCTCACGTCCCGTTTTGTTCTCCACAATACCCACATATTCCGACTGAATTCCTTCCAGGACATAGCTCTGGGGGAACATATCCCGGCGAACCGCCAGGACATTTTCATTATGCAGAGGAATCTGCGTTTCTCCGGTCAGCAATCCGTCTTCCAGAAGCTGCGTAGGAGTTTCCCGCTTTTGGAAGACAATCCTGTAATCCTCCGCTGTATGCCGGTCGTCAAAGGGTATGCGATAGCCGGTATGGTAGCCTATTGAGAACGGGAGCCGTTCCTCTCCTGTATTCGTCACTTCAAAGGAATAGTGCAGCTTGCTGCCCTCCAGGCAATAAATCGTGTCCAGCTGAAATGTATAGGGGTATTGCGCCAGGGTCACTTCGTTTTGCACAAGCCGGAATACAACCGTGTTTTTCTCCTGCTTTACGAGACGGTGCTCCTCATCCCGCGCAAACCCGTGCAGGTGCATGGAATAGGTCTGTCCGTTCAGCCGGTATTCCCCGTTTTTCAGCCTCCCGCAGATAGGAAACAGGGTAGGCGAACGCTCGCTCCAGTAAGCTGGGTCCCCCTGCCAAAGATGCTCTGTCTGGGACCTTTTATCCAAAAGCGACCACAGCTGTGCACCCTCACTGTTCATTTGTACCATTATTTCTTCATTTTCCATCGTGTAAATCATTTCTGCAGTTTCCTTTCCGTTTTTTTAAATAGGTAATTGTGAAACTCACAAATGTTAATAATTTTTCGAACAACAGATACACTTTCGGAGCGGAAGTTAAGCGGAAGGAGCGTTGGAGCGGAGAAATTTGTATCTGTTGTTCGGGAAATTTAGTGGATTATAATGTTTCGCAATTACCTATTATAGAAAACATTCAATTTTGACCATTAATCCCGTTAGGATGACGTATTTTGATATTGTCTTTCCGGGCATTCTCTTTTATGCTATCGGGTAGAAAGCAAATCAAATTTCCCTCTTACAGGGAATGGCGCTTTGCGATTAACCGCAGCCCGCCGTGTAAAAAGGAGTAAAAAATATGGACAAAAGCATTTTTTCCGGTATCATTGTACCGATCGTTTCTCCATGCCTCGAGGATGACTCACTCGATTTAACCGCACTGGAGAATAATTTTAACCGCCTTATGAAAAGCCCGATTCAAGGAATGTACCTCTGCGGAGGCACAGGAGACGCAAGCCGGCTGCGCATTGAGGAACGCCGTCTGATTGCCGAGCATTTAGTTCCGCGCCTTCGTGACGCCGGAAAATGCTCCATCGTTCATGTAGGGCAAACCACACAGCGTGATGCCGTTGAGCTCGCCCGCCATGCGAAGGAGCTTGGGGCAGATGCGGTTTCCTCCATTCCGCCTCGTGCAGGCTGGAATGAAATTATTGACTACTACAAAGCCCTCACAGCTACGGATATCCCGGTGATTGTCTATTATATTCCGGGCTTGACCGGAGTTACGGCAGGCATGCCGGAGCTTCGCCGCCTGCTGGATTTGGAGGGCGTCATCGGTATCAAGGTCAGTGACTGGAACCTCTTTTTAATGCACAGCCTGGTCAGAGAATACCCGGACAAAATTGTCTATACGGGTTTGGATGAAATGCTGCCCCTTGGTCTGCTCTACGGAGCGGACGGTTCCATCGGCACCTGGCAGAACCTCCTGCCGGATATGTACGCCGCCGTTTACAGGGTCATCCAGGAGGGACATTATCCTGAAATCATTCCGCTTCAGGAGGCTTTTATGGATTTTCTCGCACTCGGATGGAATTACGGTATTCTGGATACCTTTGAAGAGCTGATGCGTGCCAGAGGATATGCGGGGCGGTGCTTTCGCCATCCGTCCAGCTGGAATCCCGGTAAGGTAGATTCCGCGGTCTTAAAAGAGCTGCTGAACCGTCTTGATACACTGGAGCAGATGACTGCCCGTTTACACCAGTACTAATTAAATGCTGATAACCGCTTTTTGCGTAACTTTACCCCCTCCCTGATAACTGGAGGGGGATCTCCTTTTCACGGAAAATCCGATGTACTGACCGCCTGACATCCTGGCTAATTGTCAAACAGCCGGCACACTAATTTTTCTCCCGTCTGCAGATTTTCTGCGGGTCAACACAGGACCAGACAGCCTCGTCATCTCTGCCTGCTCCGTCAATATAGGCCCGGCTCGCGGTCTTTCCGAAGGGAAGCACCGCCATGTCTCCAATCTGCCAAAAAATTGTCTGATCCAGTGGATAGGACCAGAGAATCAGGTCAATCAAATCCCTCATCCGGTACATACGAATCACCGCGTTTCCGATTACGGAGATCTTTACTTTTCCGTCCCGCTCAAGCCTAAGTCCCAGCCGATTGAAATCATGCTCGTGCTCATAGTACGCGCCGGATTGCGTGGGCTTTGGCTGATAATCTGTCATAATACTGTCTTCCAGAGTTCCATCCGGCCTTTTCAACCGCACCTGATGCTGAATCGTGTGTCGGTCTGGAACCTGCAAAAGATATTCACCGAAATGATGTGACGTTGAATTGATATAGGTTACACCGGCCAGAACTACCTTTGTGTCCAGCGCCAGCATCTTTCCAAACACGCTTCGCATATCAAATACAGGCAGAAAGGAATCTACATCGGTGATCAAACGTGAATTTTTACCGACGGCGGAAAAGCTGTGGCGGTACGCCAGACTGCGTACGGCCCCAGGCATATGCCGCACCGCTTCGCTGATAGCTCCCATTTCCGAAGCATCATTTTCCGGGTCGATTACCGGGATTTCCTCAATTTCGTGGGCAAAGTTAAAGGCCGGAGCAATCAGCGTTCCTTTCTCCCTGCCGAGCACCTCGTAAAGCGCCTCTGCAATCGTCATCCCGCCTCCCTCGACTAGTCCGAACGGACGTAGGGCCGAATGGAGCAAAACCGTATCGCCCTCCTGTATCCCCGCCTGACGAAAGCCCTCAAGGGCATCCTGAAATCTAACATCAAACATATTCTTTTCCTCCATACTAATTTTTTCCATATGGCATGGTTTTCAATAAAATAAGAAAGAGTTTGCCAGGGCAAACTCTCGCGCCGAGCGCGGTCAGCAAAGCTGACATACAACCTAACGCGCGAGTGCGCATCCTGCCCGGAGGGCTTTGTTATCTTATAGGACGCACTTTCCTATAAGATAACAAAAGCGCTGGGAAAATCCCTCGCGCCATTGCCTTATGAATATATTTATTATATTTCACGCTATGTGGGCAAACCATATGAAAAAGCTGCGCAGTTAGACCGATGATGCGCAGTTTCCATACAAGTTTTCAGAAAATGTATCCGGCTAATTTCTTTTCCCGCGCCTTTCCTGCCGGTAGGCTGTGGGGGATATTCCGCAATGTTTTTTAAAAAATTGGGACAGGTTTCCCTCGGAGGAAAAATTCATCCGTGCCGTGATTTCCGGAATATTATAATCTGTATGCTCCAGAAGGTGCTTAATATATTCAATCCGCATGTCAATAAGCTTTTGCTTAAAGGTTTTTCCGTACTGCGCCTTGATAATACGGTTTAGTTGTCCCGGACTGACATGAACCAGCCAGCAAAGGTCCTCCATCGTGGCGTTCGCGTTTTCCATCCGGTCAAAAAAGCAGTCGATAACAGCCGCTCTGTGCGCCAGGCTGCTTTCGTCCAGCAGCGATTTGGCCGCGGGTTTCTGCCCGCCCTGTGTAATTGCCAGTTCCTGCAAAAGCACTGCAAGAATTCCCGACATAAGCCCTCCCAGCACCAAACCCTGCGACAGCTTGGGCTCCCGAAGCTCGCCGACCAGCGCCGCAAACAAAAGGTTCAAACGGGGATGGCTGCGCAGCGTGAATATCCCGCGCTCATTTAAATAGGAAAAAGCCGCCGAAACCTCCTTCTGGATATGAAAGGGCTCCGTCCTCTCCTCGTCCGGCACAAACTTAATGCTTAAGAATTCCTCCGCTCCGCCGGGATTGCGCGTATGATATATATTAGGGGAAATAAGACATGCAAAATGGTCGCCATAGGCTATGGCAGCTTCATCAGTAACCAGCGAGCCATTTCCTTTTTCGATATAAAGCAGTTCAAAAAAGGAATGGCTGTGCCTTTCCGTAACGTTTAACGACGCCTTTGCCGTAAGCGTATAGGGGTTAACAGTACAAACAATCGGCTGCCCGCCGATTTCGGAGCGGAAATGAATTACATTGTTGCCCTCGAATAGCTCCATAGCAGTCAAACCTCCGTTTATACCTTGATAAAAACGCCACTGTATTTATGCAGATTGGGAACTCACGGACTTCGTCCGCTCGTTCACGTTGCACTTATCCATGAAACTCAGGACATTGATTCAAGCAAGCTTGATCAATGTCCTGAGTTTCATGGACTAATCTGCTTATCGTAGACATTATACCATGTCCGCACAAAAAATACAGCCTCCGGGAGCAAAAATCTCTCCGACCGGCTGCAAGCAGCGGTGCGGAGAGATCTGCGCGGATCATATATTATGAGCAAAAGCAATATTAAACAGTCTGCGCGGCTTCCTCAAGCTGGGAGGATTTTTTGACACCGATGATAGCCGAAACTACGGCCGGCTGCTCCAAAATCCAGCGGATTGCATACTGCGTCATGCTGACATTTTTCTGCTCTGCCGCTTCGCGGATGGCTTCAATTCTGTCCATGAGCACATCGTCCAACTCCCAGACCCATCCAGCTTTTTCCGCCTTTCTGGAATCTGGCGGAAGCGGCGCGTCTTTCTTGTACTTTCCGGTAAGCAACCCTCCTTGAAGCACCTGATAGGGTACAACCGCAATCTGCTCCCTGGTACACAGGGGGATCAGCTTTTCCAGAGCATCCTGCTTAAGAAGACTAAGCGGCGGCTGGCAGATTACCGGCCTCGGCAGCGAGTTGCGGTCCGCAGCCTCCAATAGGGCGGAAAGCTCCTCCGCACCGTAGTTGCTGACGCCGTAGCAGCGAATAAGTCCTTCTTTCATCTTGCGGTCCAGGGCATAAAGAATTTCCTCTGCCGGAGTAACCGGGTCGGGCTTATGGAGGTAGTAAATATCAATGTAGTCCGTGCCGAGACGGGAAAGACTTAGCTTGAGGTGCTTGTCGATGGCAGCCGGACTTGTAAATTCATCCTCCCGGCCGTTGCCAACCTTCATACCCAGTTTTGTCGCCAGAATCACACGGCTGCGGACACCGGCAACTCCTTTTCCAAGAAGCTCCTCTCCCACGCCGCCGGAGCTTCCCGGCTCGCGCTTATAGCCTTCATACATATTCGCGGTATCAAAGAAGTTGATACCCAGATCCATCGCTTCGCGGACAAGACGAACTGCCTCCGCCTCACCAACCGG
The DNA here is from genome assembly GCA_023407175.1 of Bacillota bacterium. The sequence goes on along the minus strand of JAEYMU010000017.1, from coordinate 90,554 downwards.
GCTCCCAAAGGTCATGGTGCCCATACAAACGGATGAAACATCCAAATTAGTTTTTGGGATACGTTTATACTGCATATTTTACCTCCCGATTATACATTTTTCAGGTCGCGGATAGCGCTCTTGATGGAATCGGCTATGGTTTCAAGAACCTCATCGCTCATGCCGCACCACATGGGAACACTGAAGCAGTTATCCCACCATGCATCCAAAACAGGGCAGTCAAAGTCACCGGCGCCAAGCTTTTGAAACAGCGGATACCGGTATAAAGGATAGTACTGTACGATGCTGCGGATTCCGTATTTCTTTGTCAGAAGATCAAGAAGATCGTTCCTGTTCTTACCAAAGGCACTGCCGTCAAAATGCTGGATATACTGATGGCGCACATGACGGTAACCATCGGGAATCCTGTTGAAGGATACCTCAGGTGTATCTGCCAAAAGCTCCCGGAGCTTATCATTCTGACGGATAATAACGTCTGTGTTGGCAGCCAGAGATTTCAGCTGTTCGCTTCCCAGTGCACACTGTGCTTCACCAATGCAAAAGTTGTTCGGCCAAAAGCCCTCAACATCCATTTCAACATTGCTCATTGCAGGAACCCAGTAGCGTTCCCGCTCATAATTGAAGCCGCAACAGCCGTTATGACGGATACCGGGAACAAGTGCGGCATCCTCGTCGGACTTCACTGTCAGCATTCCGCCTTCACCCAGAGTTGTCATTGTCTTTGCGCCATGGAAGCTAAAACAGCCAAAGTCACCAAAGGTACCGACATGCTGGCCGTTGATGCGGGCATCCAAAGCCTGCGCACAGTCTTCTACAACCTTAAGGTTATGTTTTTGGGCAATTTTCATAATAGCAGGCATATCGCAGGGCATACCCAGAAGGTGAACCACTACAAGCGCTTTTGTCTTAGGTGTAATTTTCCGTTCAATATCTGCGGGGCTGACGGTCCAGGTCTCCGAGTCCATATCCGCCCAAACCAGCTTAGCACCGTGCTTTCCAAAGGGAATGGCGGACGCGCAGAAGGTAAATGCCGGCACAATCACTTCGTCCCCGGGCTTAATGCCGCACAGCGTAGCAGCAAGACTTAAGGCATTGGTCGCATTATCGACTGCAAAGGCGTGATTCGCGCCGGTATAATTTTTAAAATCCTCCTGAAACTGCAGCATCTTTACGCTTTGCGTCTGAGCTTCGCAGTTTCTCATTACATCTACGACAGCAGCAATTTCCGCCTCAGTATACGGATGCTGTCTTGCGGGAATGGACACCCGGTATCCTGCAATCTGACCGCGGCCGGATGCGTCACCTTTTAATACATTTGCCATTGAAAAGCTCCTTTCCCTCTGCAATACGTAATCGGCATGCAGAGATCGCCAATTGAAAAGCGGACGATTGCGCTATTATTCATCACATGGTAAATCCTGCTTTTGTTTTTCTACCACGTTATCAATATTATAGAACCGCTTTTGCATACAAACCATATGAAATCTAATCATGATACAACTGCTCATGTAGCTTTTGGATGTGCTATGCTGTCTATAGGAGCGATTAAATTCAGCAAGCGGAAAGGAGAGGATTCGAACCTCCGGTACATTTTCATGTACTGCGCGTTAGCAAGGCGCTGCCTTAAACTATCTCGGCCACCTTTCCAAAGTGGATGGGGCAGGAATCGAACCTGCGATGTTTCTACGTGGGTGATTTACAGTCACTTGCCCTCGCCGCTAGGCATACCCATCCATAAATGACTCCCGCGGGACTCGAACCCGGCATTACCAGCGTGAAAGGCTGGTGGCCTAACCATTAGACTAGGGGGGCCGTAACAGATTCACCGATTGTAAATCTGTTTATTTATTTTCCGTTCATGCGCTTGTCTGCATGTTCAGATTGTCATCCATAACCAGAATATCATCTATGCGAACATGAAAAACTGCTGCTAATACGGCAAGATTATCTACAGTCGGCAACGCAGTTCCATGCTGCCATTTGTAAATTGCCTGGGGTGTCGTAAATCCAAAGACATCCTGCAAATCCCTTACAGACAATCCATTCCTATCTCTTAATCGCACAATGTTCTGTCCCGTTTTAGCTATATCAATAATCGGGATATGCATCATTTTCTTTCCTCCTGTTCCGCAAAAAATTTTAACATCCTAATTTCCCTCTTTTCAAAATAAATAAAAAAACCGCTTACCTTTTCTATAAGATAAGCGGTTCATAAAGTCCATGTAAATCTATTACAATCCATCAATTCATCACACGGGTTGCCATTTTCGCATTATCTTATAAAAGTGCATGAAATCTAAGCTCTGCTCTCTACTCAGCGCTTCATAACGTTCACTCTTTACATAAGCTAATACAAAAACTGTGTTCATCATTGCAATACTCTTTCTGGCCGTTTGCTCTGCCCATTTCTTTTTTCTTTCTGATGTTAATATTATCATAAGCAAAATGATTTGTCATTATACTTGTGGTATAAAAGCTATTATTACCCTTCCTTATTTATTTCAAAAGTCCTCGATTTCTATAATAGCATATAATTCTATATTCAATCGCATCTGACATATGCTTTGAAAATACATCCATCTTAATTATACCAGCCAAATCATCCTCCAAAGCAAGAAGATGTCCGTCACTCTTTATAAAGAAGTCTCCATGTGTCTCCAGCATAAAACGAATCGGATTATCTTTCGCCAGCTTAATATACTTTTGCTTATTCCAACTTTCAAAAGATTTTGTGCTCTTATCCCGCAGCATATCAACTTTATTGGAGCCCCTATGGTAGAATTCATAAAAACTTTGGTAGACATCCTCTTCACTTACCTGCATTTTAATATTCCCATGATTATAAAACGCCAGTAAAAGTGGCATTTTATATGTTTTAGACATGCTTGTGGTTTCTATCATATTGATAAATTCTTTCCCCCGACCGCAACACAATGCCTTCTCCTGCTCTGATAAGCTATCCCTTTCCATTAGGAAATCAAGGTAATGAGAAAACACATTAAGTTTACTTTTTGTCCTAATGCTGTCATACAAATCGCTATCCATCTGCGCAAATAATTCCATTCTGGAAGGGATATGCCCTATTTCATATGTAACCCGCTCGAACTCATTTATTATTTTATCTTTTAATGACAACTCCTGTTCCGCCTGTTTTTCAAAGATATCAATAATACGAAAATCAAAATCAACAACACATTCATCCGGATATTCAAAAGTTGCTATACCTAATTTTAGGCTTTTTCTGTCATTAACGCTTTCATTACTTAAGAAAGCTGGTATCAGATTAGCTTTTTTATAATTACCGATAAAGTCAAGTACATTAAGGTATTCTTTCCCTTTACTTTTTCTAAGCCCACGTCCCAATTGCTGTAGAAAAACCGTAGGTGACTGTGTTGGGCGTAAAAACATTACCAAATCGATATCACGGATATCCAATCCTTCATTAAACATATCTACCGAAAAAATCACCTTTATGTTTCCTTTTATCAAACCTTCAACAGCTTCTTTTCTATCCATGCTGAATTTTCCCTGTACTCCACTATACACAGATACCGCAGGTACTCCGTATTTACAGAATTCACTTGCCATATATTCTGCATGTAGCTTAGAAGAACAAAATCCCAACGCTTTTTTCGAATTGTATTTCCGGTAATGTTTAAATATTAGTTCACTTCTTCTATCGAGCATCAAGGCCTCTTCTAAGTCCCTATCATTATACTTTCCATTAAAAAATCGAATATTTTCATAATTAACAGTCTCATCATAAATTCCATAGTAATGAAATGGAACCAGCCATCCCTTATTGATGGCTTCCTTTAAGCGTACCTCATATACAATATTATAATCACATAATTCAAATACATCTTTTGAATCCAACCGTTCCGGAGTTGCTGTAAGTCCCAGCAGAAACTTTGGGGTAAAATAATTAATTATGTTCATATAATTTCTGGCTGCTGCATGATGGAATTCATCAATGATTATGTAATCAAAAAAATCTTTTTCAAAATAATCAACATCCAGACATTCTTCCTTGCCAAGGCTTTGAACCAGTGCAAAAACAACCGCTTTATCAGTATCTTTTTGATTTCCGGTAAAAAAACCGTAATTATCAGATTGTCTGACATGATAGAAGCTTTTTTCTGCCTGTCTTAAAATCTCTTCTCTGTGGGCTACAAATAATATATTTTTATATTCCTTTGAATCAAATGCTGCCAGATAGGTCTTGCCAATTCCGGTGGCTGCAATGACAATACCCTTATCAAAGCCCTCTTTACGGCTTTTGTCAAGCAAATATAGGGCTTCGATTTGTGCTCCCACAGGCTTAAAAATATTTGTTATTATTTGTTCTTGTGTTTCATATTTTTCAAAATCCTTATTTACAAAAGGCTTTTTCCAGCTCTTCGTATACTCATGTAATACTTTGTCCGTAACTTTATAGGAATGGTTATGGAATAAATCCTCAAAAGCTTTGAAAAAAACATCAAAAGCTATGGAATTATTTGTTCTTGTAAAACGATAATTCCACTCTATGGATGAAGTCAATGCTCCATAAGAAAGATTTGACGAACCAATATATATTTCTCCATCGTTTTTATAGTGAAAAATATATGACTTAGGATGAAATGACTTTTTTGGATTATTATATAATCTAAGGTCGACTTGATTACCTAATTCCTTTTTCAGAAGGAATAGGGCGGAAGGCTGTGTGATTCCAAGATAATTTCCGGTAAGTATTCTAATTTTAACACCCCGTTCCAATGCCTTTTTTAAATCGTCAAGAATTAAGCGGACCCCTGATTCCATCAAAAATGAAATAATTATATCAATTCTATCAGCAGATAAAATGCTGATCTTCAGTTGATAATACAGGAAACGGCTATCTCCGGTAATCGCATTCTGGTATGAATATTCATTGTATAGGCTGTCGACAGATAATTCCTGATCTATTTGATTATAGCTTTCCTTAGAATTATATTGATCCATTTTTCATCTTCTCTCCCATATCTTACATCAAGAGTGCTTCTCATCTCAATAATATCGTATCCTCCAATGGTGCTAATAAGATCCATAAAATTATCTTCCGTCATATCCGTAAAGAATCAACCATTACGCGGACCGCTAAACTCGCCATATTTAAATGATGTATATAAATAGCCCTCCATTTTCAATGCATCCCTAAGTTTTATCATTACATGCTGAATATCCTCAATATCTAAATACAATAGCTTTATCTGGCAAATATTTTATAAAATTATTTTGTATTTCAGAAAAAGAGACCCCAGCAGTATCATTATAAAACTGCTCTGCGTGATTATTATAATATTTAACGTAATATCATTTTGATTATTCAATACCGCCTCCGCCTTATATCTTATTATCTTCCATTATATAACAAAGCCCACCAGAATTGTATATAAATCTAAAATAATATATCAAACCATTTTTATAACTGGTAGTCATTTATAATATATATTTGTTATTTTTATCACTTAAACATTCTTGTTAATGACAAAAATAATGGATATCTTAAATCTAACAGGAGGCATTAAATTTAAATGAGTGAATTATCGAATATACTTGGAGATAGAATAAGAATTATCAGAAACGACAAGGGTTTTAGCATAGAAGAGCTTGCACACAGGGCAGGTATTAGTACGGCCCATTTAGGGTACGTCGAAAGAGGGGACCGAAGTCCTACAGTAGACATGCTTGGTAAAATAATAAAAGCCCTGGGGATTACATTCGAAGAATTCTTTACTAATTTCCATGAGCCGAATGATACTACAGACAACATAGAGGATACCGATGATACAGACGATACTATCCTGGCATATCTTATCAACCGACTAAATGTCATGAATTCTAAAGATAAGAAAGATATGTTGATAATCCTTGATACTATGTTCAGAATCATAAACCGTTAAATGAATAGCGGAAGCTTACAGGCAACTGTAAAGCTTCTTTTTTATACCGAACAAATATCTTACTGTAATTTTACACGATACTTATCCGGCACCTTATTCTTAAAATACTCTTTATAGCTTCTTCTGTGCTGATTAATAATTAGATTAATTAGAATATAATCATAATCGGTATTTATCAGTATACTTATCTTATATTATACTATTTTAATTTTTACATCTTATTAGATATAAAAATATTGACAATTATTTAAAAATGCACTATTCTATTTACATGAGGTTACATAACTTTCCAAATCAACTACCCCCATTAATAAAATATTGAATACGAAAGTTATTCAACCTCACAACCTATTCCCCAATACAACCGAAAGCGCGTAAGCATGGGAGTTTTCAGGAAATGAGATTGTCCATTAGAGCAATCTCATTTCTTTTGATTTACCAGTTTATATCTACAATAAGACGTGGCTCTGTCTCTGGCAGCTTATGCCTGTCAAAAGATAAAGCAGCGGCTTTCCTCTATAAAAGGAAATCCGCTGCTTTCGCATCCTTATTCGGTTTTTGCGTGATCCACTACAAATTCCATTATCTTATCGGCCAGAAATATGAAATGCAAGTCCGTATCCTCGCCAAGCGCATCTGCCAACTCCTGTTCCGTATCCACGTTATAATACTTCATTCTTTTTTTGACCTCAAGGGAATATTCCTCATCACTGACCGTTATATTTTCTGCCTTTGCAATTGCATAGACCATCATATCGCTTTTCACATAATCAAGGGCCTTCTTTTGAATATCCTCTTCGGTAAGATTAAAGCGCTCCAGAACCTCTTCATAGGAGATACCCAGCATACCGGTGTAACTATGATACATCGCCTCTACTTCGGCAAGTTCCTTCTCATACATATCTTTCGGGCATTTGAGCAAGGTAGCGTTGGACAATGCCGCATCCCAGGCCTTGTTCATAAGCTGTGCATCCCAGGCTGATTGGTTCATCTGTTCCAGATTCTTTTTTACCGCTTCCTTATATTCTTCTATGGTTTCATAGCCTGATACAGTCTTGACATTTTCCTGGGTTAACTCGCTCTCACCGGAGGTCTCCAGGGCATAATCAACCTGTTCCTTTATGTCCGCCTCTGTTACTTCATCCTGACCCGGTATTTCAACTACAATGTCCTTATAGTCTCCCAGTTGGACGAAGTCCGGATAATCCTCCGGCGAGACGGTTCCCTCCAGCATTTCCGGTGCGTCCGCAGCTTCTTTATCACAGCCTGCCAGGAAAAGGGCAAATAGGATTAATATGATCAGCAGCCGATGTTTCATGACAGATACCTCCTTGAATGCCGCTTATAGTAACTGTTCAATTTATTATTTTACAAAGGAAAATGTCATACCATTGGTTGTAAATACCGGTATCACGTTAAGCGGAGCCTCTACCTCGATCAGGCTTCCTCCCTCATATACCTTACCTGTATTTACATCCGTCCAGCTTTTACCCTCCGGCAGATATACACTGCGCCTTTGCACACCTTCATACAGCACCGGTGCAACCAGAATATCAGGTCCGAACATATACTCATCCTCTATGCTCCAGCATTTTTCCTGTTCGGGGAAATCGTAGAAAAGAGGACGGATTACCGGTGTGCCCTTCTCATGAGCGGCTTTCATCTGCTCTTTTACATAGGGCCTTAAGCTTTCTCTGGTCATGGTGCAGGTTTTCAGTATTTCGTATACCTGCTCGCCATAGCTCCATAGCTCGTTGTCCGCACCGCTGCCAAAGGGCTCATTAAACATTTTTGCAGCATTGGATATGGAGAAATCAATTGGCAGACGGAAGCCGTGCAGCCTTGTAACCGGGCAGAATACACCGAATTGGAACCAGCGAATTAAGAGCTCATGGAATTTCGGATCGGTGATATTTCCTCCCGTAAAGCCTCCGATGTCGGTGGTCCACCATGGGATACCGGAGATTCCCGCATTCAGTCCTGCTGCAAACTGTCTTCTTAAGCATTCAAAGGTGGAATGAACATCCCCGGACCATAACAGGGTTCCGTATCTCTGGCTTCCGGCCCATACGCAGCGGATTAAATTCAGGATATTCTCCTGTCCCTCCGCCTCCATGCCCTCGTAGAAGGTTTTTGCGTATTCGAAGGGGTAGATATTGCTGACCTTAACGGCGGGCCCGTTATAATAACGGAAATTATCAAAATCATAATGGAACATATAATCCGGCTCTGCCTCGTCCAGCCAGAAGATTTTTATTCCATAATCATAATAATTCTTCTTTGCCTTTTCCCATACATATTTTCTTGCATCCGGGTTCATGGCATCATAAAACACCTCATTGCCCATGAAATTCATATTCGTCGGTGTGGCCCGCTCCGAACGCACCAGATAACCCAGCTCGCGCATTTCCTCATAGTTTTCACTGTTCACATCTACCGTCGGCCAGATGGATACCATGAGCTCTATGCCCATTTCTCTTAATTCATCCACCATCGCCTGGGGATCCGGCCAAAACTCGGGGTCAAATTTCCATTCACCCTGCTCCGTCCAGTGGAAGAAATCGCATACGATAACTGAAATCGGAAGTCCTCTTCTTTTATACTCTCTGGCCACCTCCAGTAATTGCTCCTGTGTTGTATAACGAAGCTTGCACTGCCAGAAGCCGGTAGCATAATCAGGCATCATCGGAGTTTTGCCCGTTGCCGTGGCATAAGCCTCCTCAATCTCTGCCGGAGTATCTCCGGCTGTAATCCAGATATCGATGTGCTCCGAGCAGTCAGCCTCCCAAACCGTAACATTATTGGCAAAGGTAACATTACCGACTGCCGGATTGTTCCATAGAATACCATAGCCTAAGCTGGAAAGTGCAAAAGGTACGCTGGCCTGTGAATTGCGCTGTGCCAGCTCCACCGAGCAGCCCTTCATATTGAGCTGACGCTCCTGGCGCTGTCCCAGACCGTAGATTTTCTCCTTGTCGTTTCCTTCAAAGCGAAGCTTAATCTTATAATCGCTGGTGCCTACAATCGGCTTGAATTCCCGTCCGAATACTGCCAGAGCGCTTGTCTTTTCTCCGCCCTCATTGACTCTCCAGAATTCCTCCAGCAGGGTTTCACCCTTTTGATTATAGTAGCTTAACCATCCGAATTCGTTAAATACCGCTTTGATTTTACCGTTTGTGATGAAGGCTGTCTTGCCTTCTATCTTAATCGTTGCTTCACAGGGCTTCGGAGAAAGCAGTGCCCAGTCCTCCTGACTGATTTTTGATGTCTTGGTTGACCTGACTCTTAGGCTGTTTTCACCCCAGGCCTCCACCTGTACTGTTTCACCCCCGTTTACATAGAATAATTTACCCTTTTCCTGTCGAAATGCCATAATAATATCCTTCCTTTCCTGTTATTTATTTTTCATTGATCCATACCGTCATCTCATTTTCTCCCCGGTTTGCCCAGGCATAGTACGGAATAAAGGTTAGTGGAATTTTTTCAAAGTTATTGTTTTGTTCAAAGGAATATAACGCATCCTTTTCACTTGCCGTAAGCTTAAGTCCCTCTGTCTGTATTTCAACGATTCCCGAAAGCTTGTCCGGCTTCTCAACGCTCTTAAGTTCAGACGTATTCGGAAGGAAAATTCTTGTGAGTCCCTTGCCGTTATCAACCTCCTCCAGGCAATAAACGAGGGGGCCTCTTTGAATCGCTACTTTTCCGATATCCTTTGATACCAGCGGATTTGCATAAACCCGTCTGGGCGTCATATCAAGGACTAATTCTATCCGATCACCCCTGTCCCAGTTCCTGAAAACACTTGCATAACCGTCGATGAGCGGGGAAGTCAGTTCCTCTTGATTTACTTTAATGTTCCAATTGCTTTTGCTCCATTCGGGAATACGCAAATTCATGGAATAGCTTCCCGGCGTATGGATATAAAATGTAATTTTATCCTCATAAGGATAATTTGTAACTTCCTCAAATTCTACCGTCATATCCTTCAACCGAACTACTGCGCGGTTTTCCATATAAAGATTGATATAGATGGATTGATCGGTAAGCGTATATAAATATTCCGGCAGCGAGGTAATCAGACGGGCCAGGTTCGGAGGACAGCAGGCACAGCCAAACCACTCCGGTCTTACCGGAAGCACATGTTTTCTGTTTGGGTTTTCCCGGCTTGCTACCGGATCGACCTCCAGAGGATTTACATAGAAGAAGCGCTTGCCGTCTAAGGACATTCCCGCGATACAGGTATTAAACAGGGCTCTTTCCATGGTATCCGCATAGCAGCTCTTCTGCTCGGCCAGCAGCATCCTCTGCATGAAAAACATCAGTCCGATGGAGGCACAGGTCTCGCCGTAGACCAAATCATTCGGCAGATCATAATCAAAGGTAAACATCTCGCCATTGGGAGTAGAACCGATACCGCCTGTTATGTACAGCCTTCTTTGTGACATATTCTCATACAGGGTACGGCAGGTTTCAAGCAGCTCTTCATCCTGTGTCAGCCTTGCCACATCGACTGCGCCGGAGGCCATGTACATGCAGCGCACCGCATGTCCTACAAATTCCTTCTGCTTTCTTATGGGAAGATGGTATTGCTCGTATTTTGGCCCATTGCTGTACATACCATAGGGCGGATATAAATAATCAAAATGTGATGCATGATTGCGTCTTTCAAATTCCAGGTCAAAGTAATGGGGCTCTTTTCCCCTCTCGTCAATAAAGTACTTGGCTAATTTCAGATGCTTCGGGTCTTCTGTAATCTGATACAGCTTCACCAATGCCAATTCTATTTCTTCATGCCCCGGATAGCCCGGCAGCTTTCCTTCCTCTTCCGGTCCGATTACCGCGTCGATACAGTCAACCATCCGGCACATGATGTCAATCAGCTTTCTTTTTCCGGTTGCCCTGTAATAGGCAACCGCCGCCTCTATCATATGTCCGGCACAATACAGCTCGTGGCACTCGCACAAATTGGTAAATCTGTTCTGGGGCTCTTTGATGGTAAAATACGTATTCAGATAGCCGTCGGCCTGCTGAGCGCGCCCAATCAGGTCGATGGTCTCATCTGCAATCTTCTCCAAATCGAAATCGGGATTGCTCATAAGGCGATATGCCACAGCTTCCAGCCATTTGGCCAAATCACTGTCCTGAAAAACCATTCCGTAGAAATCCCCTTCAGTTTCCTTTGCAGCTATCTTAAAATTTGCGATACAATGGCTTGGAAAGCCTTCATCCTCTCCATTTGCTACGCTGAAATTCTCAATGCTGTGGTCGGGAACCGCAACCGCACGGTCATTTAATATTTCCCATTGGTATGGAATTACTTCGTTTATGATTAATTCGGTTACTCTGCCAAACAGTCCGTTCTTAATCTGAACCTGTCGAATTTCTCCGCTCCTTGCACTATGATACTGCTTCATGAACAATCCCTCTTTTCGGTCATTTTTACATCCTGCATATCACAAGCCGGCTTGTGATACTGCTTCATTTCTCTCTGCTAATCCTGCGTATAATAATTGTCCGCTGTTTCTATTGTTACAACACCTGCACCGCTGTCTGCCGTCTTAGGCAATGCGGGATAGCCCTTTTCCATCCAATTATCAACCGGATTGATCAAGCCATGCTTGATGAAATACAGATATACCATGGACCAATAGCCCTGTGCATAGGGTGCCTGGCTTACAGTTGCCTCAACCGCACCGCTCTTGATTGCATCCAGTGTTACATTGTCCGTATCGAAAGCAACAATTTTAACCTGGCCTGTAAGTCCGGCCTCTGACAGTGCCTGCTGTGTTCCTGTGCTTGCCAGCAGCAATGCGCAGAAAATATAATCCAGATCTTTGTTTTTGCTAAGTAAGCCTGCCACATTAGAGGCACATTTTACTTCATCTGAACCGGAATCTACCACCTGTACGATTTCAATGTCAGGATATTTCTCCTCCAGCGTTTCTGAAAAGCCCTTGATACGTTCATTGATATTGGACTGTCCTGTAGTTGTAACCGCGGCAACCTTGCCCTTTCCGCCCAGCTTTTCACCTATGTAATCGGCGGCGGCTGCACCTGCACTGTAGTTTTCAGTTCCCAGGAATGTAATACGGTCACTGTTCGGACTGTCTGAGTCAAAGGTTACGATGTTCACTCCATCTGCCATCGCCTTATTGATTACGGGCTCGTAAGCATCCGCATCCATACAGGTTACTGCGATTCCCGCCGGCTTCTTGGCACAGATCTGTTCGAAGGCCGTAACCGCCTGGTTAACATCATATTCCGTGGTTCCTCCGTAAACAGAGGTTACGCCGAACTGCTTTGCAGCATCCTCAAAGCCCTTATAACAGCCCTTCCAGTAAGAATATCCGGATAGAAATGTAACCATATAGTATTCCTCACTTGAATCACCTGCAAAGGATGCATCCCCCGTAGTATCCGAGGTCTGACCTGCTCCTGACGTAACACCCTGAGTGCTGTTGTCCTTGCCTGTAGTATCCCCTCCGCTGGTATCCCCTGCTGTTCTTGAACTGCAGCCTGCTACCCCGAGAACCATGATTACCGCCATGATAATCGCTGTTAAGGTTCTCCATGAATTTCTTTTTGCCATAATTTTTACCTTCCTTTCATTTTTCCTCTATAAAAGTAAATATAAATTAAGCTTTATATTTACGTTTATGACTTAATAAATCAAACAAAATAGCTAAGATCAGGATGACACCGGAGATCAGACTCTGCCAGTTTACATCTACGTTGAACAGTACCAGGGCATTATTGATAACACTTAACATAACCACGCCCAGGACCGCTCCCAGTATCGTTCCCTTTCCTCCGGTAAGACTTGCACCGCCGATAACCGCTGCGGAAATTACCGTCATCTCAGAGCCGGAGCCTGTATTGGAGGTTGCCACACCAAATCTTGCCGCCGTTAATATACCGGCTACAGCCGCCAGGCCTGCGGTAATGATATATACATTCTGCTTAACCTTCTTCGCGTTGATACCGGACAGAATCGCTGCCTTTTCATTGCTGCCGATATAGAAGATTTTCATTGCCGCCGAGGATTTCTTCACAAAGAAATCTCCCAGAACTGCCATGATAATAAAAATCAATACAATAATCGGAATACCAAGCAGATTGGATTGTCCCAGACTCTTATAGGAGGTGACATCCTTTCCGAAGGGCAGGCTGATGGAGCTGCCCGCTGTCAGTACAAATATCGCGCCGCGGCAAATCTGTTGAACACCAAGTGTGGTAATAAACGGATTTAGTCCGACCCTGCCGATTAAAATACCGGTCACCACACCGACACCGATGCAGATGGACAGGGCTAAAATAGCTGCAAACCAGACGTTCAATCCAAAGTTTGCAAAAACCACGGTAAGGCAGGCGGCCAGACCCATAATCGCTCCGACGGAGAGATCAAATCCCCCGCTGACCAGCGCAAGTGTCATACCGATTGCAATGATACCGTTACACGCAAGTCCGATCAGAGTCGTCCTGATGTTACTTGAGCTTAAGAAAATTGGTGCCTTAATGGATACACCGATAATCAGAATAACTGTAACAAGAAAGATGTTTAATTCCTTAAAGGCCCTTACCCTCTCCAGAAAGCCTTTTCCCAATGATTGCTGTGTCTTTTCCATAATTTCTCCTCCCGGTCTAACTAAATTCAGATATTTTTAAAATGATATTGTCCTGTGTAATATCTTCTCCGCTAAGCTCGCCAACCATACTTCCCACATTCATTATCATGATTCTGTCGCACATTCCGACAATTTCCGGCATTTCTGACGAAATAAGCACAATTCCCACACCGGCATCGGCAAGCTCTCTTAAAATAGCATGGATTTCCGTCTTTGCCCCTACATCAATTCCCCTGGTTGGCTCATCCATAATAATTAATTGGGGGTTCAGTGCCAAAAGCTTTGCTATCATTATCTTTTGCTGGTTACCGCCGGACAGATTGTTCATGATCTGACTTGTCGATACATACTTGATGTTAATTTTCTGTTTAAAGCCGGCCATTTCCCTGGCAACCATTCTCTGGTTCAGGAACCCGTATCTGGAAACACGCTTCAGGCCGGGAGCCATCATATTTTCAAGCAGAGTCATGGTTACAAATAAGCCGTCCTTCTTCCGGTCCTCACTCAAATAGCAGACCCCGTTTTTTAAAGCATCCGAATAGCTCCTGATATTCAGCCTGGTCCCGTTCAAATAGACCTCGCCTGTTTTGCATTTATCGATTCCGCAGATGGCTCTTGAGACCTCCGACCGTCCGGCCCCCACCAGACCGCACAGCCCCAGGATCTCACCCTTGCGCACCGAGAAGCTGATATCGTTAAACTCCGGAAGTCTTGTAAAATGCCTTACCTGCAAAATCTCCTTCTCTTCCTCAATGCAATTACTCTTATTCGGATACAGCTTCTTTACTTCCTTACCGACCATTGAGGAGATAATATGGTCCGAATTTGTTTCCCTTGTGTCCAGTGTCTCAATAAAATTACCGTCCCGAAGCACTGTGATTTTATCCGTTATCTGAAAAATTTCCGATAGCTTATGGCTGATGTAAAATATTCCGATACCTTTCTTTTTGATATCATAAATGATCTTCATCAGCTTCTGCGCTTCCGCTTCGTTTAAGCTGGAGGTCGGCTCGTCAAAGATGATAACCTTACAGTTTAAGGATAAGGCCTTGGCAATTTCAACAATCTGCTGCTGGGCCACGGTAAGCTCCTCCACCGGCTGGTCGGGCTGTATCGAGACTTCAAAGGGCTTCAGGGCCTTCACCGTCATGTCATTCAGCCTTTTTTTATCAACCAGTCCGGCACGCTTTGGCAAACGGCCGATAAAAATATTTTCAGCAACCGTAACATGGGGACAAAGTGCCAATTCCTGATGTACATGTCCGATTCCGGCCTTCTGTGCATCGCTGGGAGACCGGAATGTTGCCTTTGCTCCATCCAGATAAATATTTCCGCTGTCCGGCTGATGTACTCCGGAGATGATATTTACCAGGGTTGACTTACCTGCACCGTTTTCACCTATCAGGGCATGTATCTCTCCTCTTTTTAATTGGATTGAGATACCCTTCAGTACCTTATTCCCCAGAAAACTTTTATGTATGTTCTCCGTATTCAGGATGATATTGTTCTCCAATTATGTTCTTCCTTTCCGAATTTTTTCAATTTGTTTATTTATTTGTTTGTTTATGTTCTTATTTTATCGTTTATTTTCATTTTAGTCAAGAGGAATCTTTTGCTTTTTTATTATTTTGTACAATACCGGGAACGAAACCCCCAAATTCCTGTGCACTATGATTAAATCAATTTTCGTTTTATGTTTCTTTATGTTCGTTTTCTATTTTTTAACAGATCTCAAAAAATGGCTTTGTCGTATATTATTTTATTGCAAAATTTTGTATATCATTTTATAATGTTAATAACGCAACGAAAGGGAGAAAATCGACATGTTACCCGTAGAAAGGCTTAACCGAATAAAAAAAATAATTTCCGAACAAAAACGAATAGATGTAATAACCCTGTCTCAGCTTCTTAATGTAACCGAGGTGACAATACGCCGGGATCTTGAGAAATTAGAGAATGAGAATTTTCTAAAAAGGACCCATGGAGGGGCGGTACTGAATGATTCCACGATCGCAGCCTCCACACTATTCGACGTGAACGAAGAGGATGAGTCCGTATACAAGTCGATCAGCAAAATCTCTTCGAAATTTGTTGCCAACAATGAATTGGTTTTTATGGGCCCGGGAATAGCTTCAAGATATATTGTCAGGGCCTTTGAGGATAAAGTAAATTTAACCGTTGTGACCACGGATTTACTGGTTGCCCATGACTGTGCCCAGTATTGCCCCCAGGTGAAAATCTTTCTGCCGGGAGGTGAGCTTAATCCTTCCAATCTCCAGCTTTCCGGCCGCATAACCGATACCGGACTGAAATCCTTCTATTTTGATTGTGCGTTTTTTGATATTGACGGCATTACCCTGGAGCGGGGCTACAGCGCCTCCTCTTTGATAAAGTCCTATATCATACAGGATGTCAGCACCATATCGAAGCAGAGCTTTGCTGTATGCACCAGCAATCATTTTGATACGGAATCTGCCGCTGTAATCGGAAATATCAACATGTTTGACAGTATTATTTCAAACGAGAATGCTCCGCAGAAATTTAAAGAATACTATTTTAATAATAACAAACGCTTCTATGCAACCTTTGATGCTTTCAGGAGTTAAGTTTGAAAGTACCTTTCAAACTATTTATAGATGCAATATCACAAGCAAGCTTGTGATATACAGGAGTGTAATTATGAAAAATATTCTTTTATCCTACCAGAACGTATCTGTAGCCATAAATAATGTGTCTATTTTAAAGAACATTAATTTAACGATGGAGCAGGGCGAATTTCATGTGTTTCTTGGCAGCAACGGTTCCGGTAAATCCTCTCTGGTGCGGCTTCTTAGCGGTCTTCATCCCTTTGGCCAATATTCCGGGGAGATTTATTTCGACAATCAGCTGTTGCGGCTGACCTCTCCCAAGGATTCCATCAGCAAGGGTATTATTTTTCTGGCGCAGGACACCTATCTCTATGAGGAGCTGTCGATTGCTGAAAATTTATACAGCAATTATCCCAATAGCAAATCCCGCCTGTTTCGTATATCAAAATCTCAGAAACTGGCTATGGCAGAGGACTTTCTAAAGAAATGGGAGATACCGCTTAATCCCGCTACTCCGATTGGCAAGCTCAACCTGGGGCATAAGCGTATTATTGAAATACTGCGGCTGTTATTAATCAATGACAGACCGAAGCTTCTGATTCTTGACGAACCTTTGAATCATTTGAATGACAATTTATCCACTATTTTTTATAAAATACTTGACCACTTTATCCAGGCTGGTACCACCATCCTTTATATCACCCACAGGCTTGAAGAGGTGGTGAGATTTTCTACCAGGATTTCAATTATGAGGGATGGCGAGATTGCTTCGACCTTTGAATCCTCCGATGCCTCCCTTAAGGATGTATACCGCAGGCTATGGTGTAACCTGCTTTCCAACCGGTATCCCAAGGTCACCTTAAAGAAGGGGGAAGAGGTGTTCTGTGCCGAGCATTTGGGCAACGGTGATACCTTACAGGACATTTCCTTTACCCTGCACCGCAGGGAAATCATCGGAATTACCGGAGTAATCGGGGCCGGTAAGAGCATCCTGGCTAAGACCTTGTTTGGCATAAGGCCCGCAACGGTTGGAAAAATATACGTTGACCGGCTGGAGACCAGAATCGAGTCCCCTGTTGATGCAATGAACCTGGGAATCGCCTATGTGACCGACGACAGAATTAATGCCGGCCTCTTTATGAACCAGTCAGCTCTTGAAAATGCCTTTTCCCTGGGCCCCTTTTCAGCACGGGGACCGCTTAAGGAGAGCCGGTTTGAGCTAAAACAGTTTATGAAATACAGCAAACGCCTCAATCTTTCCATCAATCCGCAAAGCAAGCCCGAATACCTCTCCGGAGGAGAGCAGCAAAAGCTCCTGCTTATGCGCTGGTTTATGACCTCAGCCAAAATATTTATTTTTGACGAACCGACAAACCGGCTGGATATTTCCTCTAAGATTGATACTTATAACCTGTTTAATGATTTACTGGTCAAGGACGCTTCCATCATTATATGCAGCTCCGATCTGGAGGAATTAACCGGTATCTGCGACCGTATTCTTGTACTCAACAACGGAAGAATCACCTATGAGACAAGCCGGGACAGCAGGGAAGGCTTTAACGATATCTATCAGCACATCGGGTCAGAATAAAGCACAAAATAATAATGATCAATATTCCAGAAAGCCGGGTGATTAGAGATGATTGTTCTATCGGGTATCCCTGTTTACCGGGGTATCGAGGCAGCTCCTGCACATCTTCACCAGCAGGCCCTGCTTCGTTATAAGAAGGCTAAAATTGAGCCAGAATTAATTAATAATGAATTGGACCGGTTTGAAGGAATTCAAAGAACTGTATTGCAGGAGCTGGTCCAATACCGGGATAAAGCAGAGGCCTCCGGCCAGCCGGAAGAGCTGGATATTTTTAATGCTCATCTGATTATGGCGGAGGACCCGACGTTGATTGACGGAATTAAAGCCAGAATACGGGACGGGCTTTTGTGTGCGGAACAAGCCATCGAAGAAACAAAAAAAGAAATCGTGGAGATGTTTCTCTCCATAGAGGACGAATACCTAAGTTCAAGAGCCGCCGATGTTGAGGATGTTACAAACCGCTTTATGGAGATTGCCCTTGGAATAGCTCCAAGAGATTTCAGTAATATCAAGGAACCCGTCATTCTCGTGGCGAAGGATTTAAAGCCCTCCGAGCTGTCCCAATTAGGCGGATTTATCAAGGGTATTTTGCTTGAGCACGGCAGCCAGACCAGCCATACCGCAATCATGGCTAAGGCAAAGGGAATCCCCACGGTTGTAGGGGTAACGGGAATCTATGATATGGTCCAATCCGGCGATCTGATTATTCTGGACTCCATCTCCAATAAAATTCTTATAAAGCCTGCCAAGGAAGAGCTGTGCCTCTATCAGACCCGGAAGGAAATACTGGAGCAAAAGAGGGAAAGGGACAGTTTACTGAAGGATGAGGAAGCTATTACAAAGGACGGACGGCGTATTAAGCTCTATGGTAATATTGGTTCCTCCCCGGAGGCTGCTTTGGTCAAATATCATGGGGGCAGAGGTATCGGTTTATTTCGGACGGAATTTCTGTTTATGAATTCCGCTCACTTTCCCACCGAAGAGGAGCAGTTCAAAGAATATAAAAGCACCGTTGAACAGGGTTTTGAGGAGGTTGTAATCCGGACACTGGATATTGGCGGAGATAAGAATTTACCTTATTATCAGTTCCGGAAGGAAGAAAATCCGTTCCTTGGCCTGCGGGCAATCCGCTTTAGCCTGGCAAGGCCCGGCATATTCAAGACCCAGCTAAGAGCAATTCTAAGAGCCTCCGCCTTCGGAAAAGTAAGCCTTCTGCTGCCTATGATCTCCTCTTTAGAAGAGGTTCTTAAGGCAAAGGAGCTCCTGGAGGAATGCAAAAATGAATTGCGCCGCGATGGTATTCCCTTTGATTCTGATATCCGTACAGGCATTATGATTGAAATTCCTGCGGCAGTCATAATCTCGGATCACCTGATTGAAGAGGTTGATTTCTTCAGCATCGGAACCAACGACCTGTGCCAATATTCTCTGGCGGTAGACCGGGTCAACAAGGAGGTAACCTATCTCTACCAACCGCTGCATCCCGGTATGCTCCGGTTGATCCGACAGAGTATCCAGGCCTCCCATAAAAACGGCAAAGAGTCTGTCATCTGCGGTGAGATGGCCGGTGATCCCATGAATGTTCTGGTTTTGGTTGGTCTCGGTGTTGACGGACTTAGCATGAGTCCGGCCGTAATCCCCGAAATAAAGGCTCTCATCCGCCAATTATCCTATGAAGAAACAAAACAGCTTGCCGACCGCATCATGGTTTGCAAAAATACTGGGGAAATAAAAGCCGCATTGGAGCTTGAGATACAAAAGTTAAATGCTTGAGAGAAAAAGAAAGGATAAGAAGACATATTATGATTACAACCGTTTCCTTAAACCCCGCAATTGATAAAACCATCCTGCTTACGGACTTCAGACGGGGAGAGGTCAACCGGCTTACACAGGTTCGTGAGGATATCGGCGGGAAGGCCATTAACGTCGCCAAGCTTTTAAACCGTCTTACTATACCGGTCCAGGTCTGCGGTTTTCTGGGAACCCGGAATAAGGCATATGTTGAAGAGCTTCTCGCTGGAGAAAAGCTGCCCTGTCATTTTCTTGAAGCACCCGGCGCCACCCGGACCAATATAAAGCTTGTCGAGCTTGACCGGGGTATCACTACCGATTTGAACGAACCGGGTTTTTCCCTGACCGGAGAAGAGCTGGAGAAGTTTACGTCCTTACTTCTTAGGGAAGCGGCACATAGTGACTATATGGTTTTAAGCGGAAGCCTTCCGGGAGGATTACCCGCTACCGCCTACCGGGATTTCATCTCTATGGTTAAGCCCTATACAAAGGTGGTGCTTGATGCAGATAAAGCCCTGCTGTCCGAAGGCCTTAAATCCGCTCCCTATCTGATCAAGCCCAATCTTCAGGAACTGGAGAGCGCATTTCATAAAAGCTTTTCAAACCACTCGGAAATCATAGCCTTCTGCCAGTCGCTGGCTGATCGTTACGGTATAGAATTGATTCTGGTTTCCATGGGTGACCAAGGAAGTCTTCTGATTACAGGCAGCTCCTGCTACCAGGCCGAGCCCCTGCAGGTTGAAGTAAAAAGCACCGTAGGAGCCGGAGATTCCATGCTTGCCGGAATGCTCTATGGAGTCAAAAAGGGCATGACTCTCCCGGATGCCCTCGCCTTTGCAACAGCCTGCGGAACCTTAGCCGTAACAAAGGAGGGTACCATGTCATTACCCTTACATGAAATCAAAGAAATTCTTCCTAAAGTGCATATTCATAAGATCGTCTGATTCAAATCAAGTGAAAGTTGTGCTCCATCAGCCCGGTTTTTAACTGGAGGCTTTCCCCCCTTCTGAAGCAGGATGGCCTTTCGAAATAAGATCAAACCGATTACAAATAGAACGGATATGGTTGCCACACCCTGATTGATGCTTCCTGTTAATTGTGAAAATACGCTGACTAAGGTAGTCCCCAGAAAGGAGGCTCCCTTGCCGCAGATATCCATCAAACCAAAATATTCGCCGGATTTATTGCTTGGAATGATCTTAGCAAAATAAGAGCGGGACAAGGCCTGTATTCCTCCCTGGAACATTCCTACAACGATGGCAAGAATCCAAAAATGCAGCTGAGAGTTCATAAATACGGCAAAAATGGTAATTCCAAGATATGCTGCGATGCAGATCGTAATCAGCTTCTCCGAGCTAACCTTTTCTGCCATCCTTCCAAAAAGAATACAACAGGGAAAAGCCACAAGCTGCGTAACCAAAAGTGCCAGCAGCAGGCTTATGTCATCAAGTCCAAGGGCCTTGCCATAAGCCGCAGCCATATCAACAATCGTATAAACACCGTCAATATAAAAGAAAAATGCGAGTAAAAATACAAAGATCTTCTTTTCCTTTCGAATTCCCTTCAAGGTATTCCACAGCCGTCCAAGACTGTTACGTACAATATGTTCCTTGCTTTCTATAAAATAATTCTGTTTGTACCTGCGAAGCAGCGGTACGGAGATCCCCACCCACCAAAGGGTAATGATTACAAAAGCAACGGCCATTAGCTGCTCCATGCTAAGATCAATTGGACTAAAGCCAAGCAACAGCAAAAGACAGGCGACAAATGGAATACAGCTTCCGATATATCCCCAGGCATAGCCCTGTGACGACACATTATCCATCCGTTCCCGCGTGGTCACGTCCGTCAGCATAGAATCATAGAAAATCAGGCTTAAGGAATATCCAATCTTTGCGATAATAAATACTGCAAGGAATACCATCCACTGTGTTGCAATGCCAAGTGCTGCGCAGCCTAAGGCTCCGATTGCAAGGGAGACTGCAAAAATCGGTTTTTTAAAGCCTTTATTATCTGCAATTGTTCCCAGTACTGGCCCAGACAGGGCCACCAACAGGGTCACAAAGGAGGCTGCATATCCCCAGTAGGCCAGATAGTTCACAGGAGAAAGGTTCTGTTCCTGCGATAAATAATTAAAGTAGATCGGTATGATGGTTGATATCAGCAGCGTAAATGCAGAGTTTCCCACATCATACATAATCCAATATTTCTCAAGCCGTGTAAGCCTTATTTTCATGTTCCCCTTCCCTTTCCATTTCCGGTTCCTTCGAACCAAAGGTCAACCGGTACCTTGTGTTCAAGGGCTTATCTCCCCAGATGCTCTCACTATATTCCTTGATTAGCCTGACTGCCAGAAATACCGCATTGTCATAGAGCTTCTTTAGTCGTTTCGTGCTGTCGGCGCAGCCGGGATTTGGTTTGTAATTTACCAGCAGACCGTGCATCTCCTTATAATTACCGCTCAGTCCCAGCATGGCATAAATCAGCCACCGCTTCATTCTGCGGGGCGCTACCAGCAGCCGGTTATAGCGTATCATGGATTCCAATGCCCTTTGTACCTCCTTCGGTGTAACCCCTTCAAAAAATGCGGCTATTTTCCCGGCATTTTCTATGGAGGGCCGAATATGTTCCGTCAGGGAATGGGTAATCGGCTCATAGCCGTCCATACACATTAGCTCCCGGTCAAACTCCACCTCAATCTCTGTGTGGGTAATCTTACTTTCTTCAATCTTCTCATCGATGTAGCCATGGCATTCACTATCCAGTGCAAAATGACAGATGAAGCCGTAAATATAGGCCAGGCAGGACTCGCTTTTCTGCTGCTCCGATATGATATCTTGGGCATGCTCAAAAAATCGGAGGGCCGGTTTATCGTGCAGGGAAAACCCGAGCTGATTTACCCTATTTACGGACAGGGGCTTATAATAAAACAGGATATCCGGGCCGTGAAGTCCAATCTGATACAGATCAAGGTGCGGCTTTATATCCTTTTGTATATTTTCCGGAAGCGCCCGGTAAACCTCCTGGCCGAACCGGTAATGTGCATAGGTAGATGGCATACAGCTCCTCCTTCCATTCTTTCTTAATTCAAACTTAGCAAACCTGTGTCAAATCCACTATCTCATCCATGAAAAAACTATGTTAAATATAAAAAGGAACAGATTTACACGGTTAAACCATGCTTATCTGTTCCATAAATACGAAGCATTATTCCTTA
The DNA here is from genome assembly GCA_023407175.1 of Bacillota bacterium. Next base: position 67,818 of record JAEYMU010000017.1, on the reverse strand, counting down.
CCCCTTGCCGGTTTTGCATACAAGCGGCACCAAAGACTTACTGCCATCCGCTGATCTTATACCTGCAGTTCTTCTTTTCTTCCTCACAGCTTTCCTTATCACATTCACATTCCTTAATGGTTACGGAAACAACATTCTGATTTTTACAATATCCGTAGGCTGTAAGCCCTGCTTTTATCACAGCATTCCATTTTGCAGCCGAGAGATGGTACTCTGTATCATCATCCAGCACCACCGTACAAGCCTCCTGCATGGAACAATCCTGGGGATATGCTATTTTGTACATGTTTTTCCTGCTGATCGCCCCGATTTTCTCCAGGGTGTTGATCATCCGATATACGGTTGCAGTTCCTATCCTGTCGTCAATCTGTGAAGCCTTAAAATATATCTCCTTGCAGCAGGAGCACTCCTGCTCCAGAATAATATCAATGATGTTAAGCCGCTGCTTTGTTATTCGACAGCCAGTTTCCTTAAGCTTTTCGATAATCATATCCTTTTGCATTCGCGAGCTTTGATAGCTTCTGGCATCATGAGGCTTTTTCCGTTCCATGCTTTTCAAATTCCCAGGCACTGCAACACCTCCTTTAGGACATTAAATTTCGCTACCAATTCTGCCTGTATTAATGACAGCAATGTCCTCCTCCGCAATGCTTACAGTCTTCTCCGCATTGGAGGGATTTACCGCTTCTTTTACTCTTTACCATACTGCCTATGCTTAATGAAACTATTGCTAAAACTACAATTCCTGTGATGATTGTACCCATAATGAAAGCTCCTTTCTATACGATAGACACTTTGCCGATCCGGGTAACAGACCATATATTTCCCCGTCGCCCCAGGCTTACTTTGCCCCGACTGCTCCCTTTAGCCTTATCGCTTTCGTCCGATCAGCTTTATAGGGCCTGAATAACAGATATAAGAAACCAATTACCAATAAGAAAGCTACTACAGTTCCAACCTGGAAGGTACCGGTGGTAATCAGGGTACCGATCTGATAGATACAAAGAGCTACAACATAAGCCAGTCCTGTCTGATAGCCAATTGCTATCCAGAACCATTTTGTATTGTTCATTTCCCTTTTGATTGCGCCCATTGCCGCAAAGCAGGGAGCGCAAAGCAGGTTGAATACCAGGTAGGAATATGCCGCCAGCGCTGTCATACTGCCTGCCAGAGAGCCCCAGAACTCTGCACCGTCCTCTGAAACCTCTCCAAAGCCATAGAGAATACCGAAGGTACCAACAACATTTTCCTTTGCCACAAGACCGGTGATAGCTGCCACAGCTGACTTCCAATCACCCCAGCCAAGCGGTATAAACAGAAAGGCTAAACCTCTTCCCATTGCCGCCAGAATACTGTCGTTCATGTCCTCTACCATACCAAAGGAGCCGTTACTAAAGCCAAAGCCCTGTGTAAACCATACGAATATTGTGGAGAGCAGGATAATTGTTCCGGCCTTTTTAATAAAGGACCAGCCACGTTCCCACATACTGCGAAGGATATTAATAACCGTCGGCATGTGATAGGCCGGAAGCTCCATAACAAAGGGAGCAGGGTCTCCGGCAAACAACCTGGTTTTCTTAAGAATAATACCCGAACAGATAATTGCTGCAATTCCCACAAAATAAGCACTCGGAGAAACCCACCAGGCCCCGCCAAAGATTGCGCCTGCAATCAGGGCAATGATGGGGAGCTTTGCTCCACAGGGGATAAAGGTGGTCGTCATAATGGTCATTTTCCTGTCCCTGTCATTTTCAATGGTTCGGGAGGCCATAATGCCCGGAACTCCGCAGCCGCTTCCAATCAACATGGGAATAAAGGATTTTCCCGATAAGCCGAACTTACGGAAAATTCGGTCCATGATAAATGCAACTCGCGCCATATAGCCACAAGCCTCAAGAAAGGCAAGAAACGCGAACAGAATGAGCATCTGGGGAACGAAGCCGAGCACCGCACCGACACCGGCAACAATTCCATCAAGAATTAATCCCTGAAGCCAGTCGGCACATCCGATTGCATTCAGTGCATCTCCCAAAAGCACCGGAATACCCGGTATCCACAGGGCATCTATTCCGAACAAATGCCAGCCCTCGCCAAAGACACCGTCATTTGCCCAGTCGGTGGCGATTGTACCAACCGTGGTAACAGAAACATAATATACGATAACCATAACCGCCATAAAAATCGGTAATGCAAGCCAACGGTTCGTAATAACCCGGTCAATCCGGTCAGAGGTGCTCAATTTATCTCTGCTCTTCTTTGTATAGCACTCATGGATAATGGAAGATATATAGATATAACGTTCATTGGTGATGATACTTTCCGTATCATCATCCATTTCCTTCTCCAGCAGCTCTATTTCGGCAGATACATCCGGTACCTGCTTCATCTGTGCTGAAATTTTAGTATCCTTCTCCAGCAGCTTTATGGCAAAAAACCGCTTCTGCTCCTCCGGTATCTGATCATTAAGCTTATCTATGACGCGATCCAGTACACCTTCCACCTGCGATGCAAATTCATGTACGGGAGGGGTTGCGCTTTTACTCTGTGCAAGCTTTACCGCCTTTTCGGCTGCCTCCTTGATACCTGTACCCTTCAGCGCTGATACCAATACAACTTCACAGCCAAGTCTCTTGCTTAGCTTATCGATATGTATTCTGTCACCATTTTTCTCGACGACGTCCATCATGTTGACCGCCATGATAACCGGTATTCCAAGCTCCATCAGCTGGGTGGAAAGATACAGGTTTCTCTCAATATTTGTACCGTCCACGATATTAAGAATGGCATCCGGCCTCTCATTAATCAGGTAATTACGCGCCACAACCTCCTCTAATGTATAGGGAGACAGGGAATAAATTCCTGGAAGGTCCATAATGATTACATCCTTATGCCCCTTTAGCCTTCCTTCCTTTTTTTCAACCGTAACTCCCGGCCAGTTACCAACAAACTGGTTGGAACCGGTAAGAGCATTGAACAGTGTGGTTTTTCCGCTATTGGGATTACCCGCAAGTGCTACTTTAATTGACATCTCTTCGCCCCGTTTCTTTCTTATTTCAATATGTTTTATATATCTTACGTTAATTAGTTTCGACTAACCAATGGACATAAATAATTACTCAACTTCTATCATTTCAGCATCAGCCTTCCTCAGTGACAGCTCATAGCCTCTTACCGTTATCTCAAGCGGATCACCCAGCGGTGCTACCTTCCTTACATAGATATCTGTCCCCTTTGTGATACCCATATCCATAATACGCCGTTTTACCGCACCAATGCCATTCAGCTTTGATACCCTGACGGACTCTCCACATTTGATTTCCCTGAGCGTTCTCATATTTTCCTCCATTTCTGTATCGGCTCTATGGCATAGCTCCAAGGAATAACCGAATATCCTTGCAGTGCTCACACAGCCGACCTCTCTGCCCGCATATATTTTTACAGGACTTTTTATATTATAATTTTGGAAGCCATATCCTTCCCGATTGCCACTCTGGATTCTTTGACATTAACAATCATATTGCCGCCGATTTCAGACACAATTGTAACAAAGCCGCCCGTTACAAAGCCCAGATTCTCAAGAAATTTTCTGGTTTCTTCCTTGCCGCCGATTTTTCTTATCTGATTGCGTTCACCAATTTTAGCCATCGTTAAAGGCATTTGCATCATCTTCCTTTCATTATTTGATAATGACTATCATTTTTATCTCCTAAGGTTAGTATATTCAAACCATTATCAGTTGTCAATAACCTTTATTGATTTTTTTTATCAATAAAGCGATTCCCTGTCCCGGAAAGTACTTATGACAATTTCTTCCCAATGCTTAAGCACATAGGCGCCGAGAATCGGGTCGTACATACTTCCCAGATTATTCTCTATCTCCTGATAGCAGTATTCTAATGAATGGGCTTTCCGGTAGCTCCGGTTTGATGCCATTGCATCAATTGAATCACAAATGGCAATAATTCTGGCTCCTACCGGTATTTCCTCTCCCCGAAGCCCCGTAGGATATCCTCTCCCGTCGTATCTTTCGTGATGGTGGAGCACGATATCTTTAAGCTCGTTCAAGTGCCTGGATTTGCTTAAAATTTCCGCTCCCGTAACCGGATGCCTTTTAATAGCCTCCCATTCCTCAGGCGTAAGAGGGCCTGACTTATTCAGGATAGCATCCGGTACTCCAATCTTTCCTATATCATGTAAATGCGCTGCAATATGGATTTTTTCCGTATCCTTACTGCTAAAGCCAATCAGTTCACATACCTTTAGGGCCATATCGCTTACCCTCTGTGAATGTCCGGCCGTATAGGTATCCTTTGCATCCAAGGCGCTTACGATACATTCGATAATCTCATGATAGTCAATTTCTCTTTTGAGGACATCCGTTTCCATGTTGTTAATCATCCTTTGAATCTCCGTACTGTCGCTATAGTTGATAATGATTTTCATTTGTTCTTAATGAAGTTAGTATATTCTAACGTCAGTCAGTTGTCAATAATACTCTTGAGAATATTTATCAACTATAGCAAATACTGCCGCCCCTTATAACTCTTCCGACAATATCTGATAGATCGGAGCACCCTCGCACTGGGCCGGTATTCTTGTTCCGAGAAGCACGGCAAGGGTTGGAGCGACATCTACCTGGCGGATGACCCGCTCTGTTGTATAATTACTCTTAATTCCCTGTCCTGCTGCGATAAATATCGGAGAAACCGAGGTGCCGAAGTACCCCTGGGCGGTTGTCAGTCCATCTCCGTGCAGCCGGTTATAGCCCTCCTCTATCGTAAAGAAGATATCTCCGCATTCCGGTCCATTCGTGCCAAGAAGCACGGCGTCCTTATTGCGTAGGGCAATCCCGACCACTCGCTTGCCGGTGTACTCATCCCGGTAATTATATAAATCAGAGATAAGCTGCTCCTCCAGCTCATATTTATCCTTGGGGTTCACGATGCCGTACGTATCCCTTCCTTTTAGATTAATATAGATATAATTGCTCCGTATTTGAACCGCCCGGGTTTTCTCCCAGTCGATTTCATCCAATGAATTCCCCTCGCTGTCCTTCTTTAATACAGTATACCCCAGTTCCTCCATCACCTTGGTATTTACTCCGGCATATTCACCGAGAATGGGTGGTACATTCTCCCCTACCAAAAGTCCATGGTCGGAAACAATGAAAATGGTATAGCTCTGATCCAGATAATGCAGGAAACGCCCAAGATAACGGTCTGTCTGAATGTAGAAGCGCTCAATCAGCTCCTGATATATCTTCTCATCCGTATATTTCCAGGGCTCCAGTGTCTTACCAAGGTGCCAGATCTGATGTCCTGCACAGTCCACATTATGCAAATGGCTGAATATGACCTCATAGCCTTCCTTATCTAACAGATAATTGAGACAGTCCGCCTGCCATTGACTGTAGTTATCCCAGGAGGGCTCAAAAATTTGGTCCACCAGCTCGGAATCCTCTCCGCCGATTAAGCTGACCGGAGGAATATGGCCGACCCTGCTTACAATCCTTTCGTGCAGGGAAACCGGATGCCAGAGCTGATTGTTCGTGATATCCAGGGCATTGCTGATCCATAGTCTCAGCTTCTTTCCATCCGGGCTTAATTCCAGCAGCTTGGCAGACCTGCAGCAGGGTTTTGTTACTCCATTCTTAGTTGCGGTATCAAGAATGCCTGTTACCATCTCTCCCTTTGGAATGACCGCAAACGGCTCCTTGTCTTCCTTGGTACGGTATAGGGATACGCTGTCATAGCTTCCTTCCTCATTCTTTGTTACCAGTCCGAAGCGCATCTCCTTCCCTCCGGAGGTTAAAAGCGTGAATTCTAATGCTTCCCCGGGGGCATTTACCCAGCCATCCGCCGGCTGTAGAGGTGAGGATATGATATCATAGGCTACCTTTGCCCCAATCATCATCTCAGTATCCTCCAGTGTTTTGATATAGGTTCTTATCTCCTGGCCCTTTCTTGCCCCATCTCCCCACCAGAGCTCCATCATCTCATCCTCTTCGTCCCCTCCGGAGGATAAAACCTCATTGATATCTGTAATATTGCAGCCCACTCCTGCTGCCTTCTGTGTACGCGGAATATAGCGGACCCTTTTTATCTCCTCCGAGGCATGAATGATTTTCTCCCAGTCCATCTGTGCAACACCCATATTGACAGAGCCGGGCTGGGTTCCGTCAACAACCTCAAGGAAAGGACTCTCCGAGGTCGGCGGCCAGGCAGAGCCGGGCCAGTGCCACACCAGGGTTTTTAAGCCTGCTTCTGCTGTCGCATTCCATAATTGCTCTGCCTTGCAGTTTCTGGAGTCCATATTATATACGACTGCATCCAGGCTCTCCGGTGACTGGCGCCAGTAGCAGGTAATTCCGTGGGTTCCCGGATAAGCGCCGGTGGCCAGGGTAGTCCAGCAGGGCGGGGTTATGGTGGGATGTGCTCCCAGCATGTTCAGCTCTTCCCGCGCAGCTCCCCGTTCCAGATATTTCTTAATATTGGGAAGCCTGCCTGCTTCCAGCAGCCGTTTGGTAATCACAGGGTCCATTCCGTCAATTCCCAAGACAATCAGTTTCTGTGTTCTCGCTGTTCTTTCCATATTTTTTGTCCTCTCCTTATCGTTATTTTGCATTTATTTAATTCATATTAATCATACCTATTTACTATAATATTATTATAATATATGATTATTACTGAAATGGACAGTCGGAAAAAAGACGATGGGGTATCGAAAAAAACGATGGTTATTTCCCCTGATGGAAAATAAAATATCTTGACTTATATGCATAAAAGCATTATATTATCTATAACCATACTAAACATATAGGAATTATAAATCATCGAGGTGATAGATATGAAGTTTGAACAGCTCTATTATTTTAAGGAAGCGGTAAAATATAATTCCATATCGGTTGCCGCCGAGAAAAACTATATGTCACAATCCTCCGTCAGCTACTCCATTCTAAACCTGGAGAAGGAGCTGGGAATCGACCTGCTAAAAAGAACGAATGCCGGTGTCACTCCGACTCCGATAGGTGAGCAGGTGCTTCAAAAGACGGAGGATATCTTTAAGTCTATTGAGGATATTACCCAGTTGGCTAAGGAACAGCGAAATTTCGGGGAGGTTAATATCACCTGTATCCCCTGTATCTGTGATTGGATTATCCCCAATACCCTTCAGCTCTTAAAGGAAAAGACCGCAGGAATCCTGCTGTCCGTTACAACAGCGGAAAGCAGCGCAGTTGCGCACAATGTTTCCTCCGGTATCTCAGGCTTTGGTATTGTAATCCATTATGAGGGGCTGGAGCGCAATACCGACTTAAAATATACCCCCTTGTTTACCGATGAATATATGCTGTATGTAGGGAAGAACTCTCCTTACTGGACGGCTGAAAGCATTACCTACGAGGAGTTTATGAAGCAGCCTTATATTGCTTACCGGGATGAATTCAAGAAATACAACGGCGGCCTCTCCAGTATGCTGGGTATATCCGAGGTGCCGAATATCATCTTCCGTATCGATGATCTGGATTCCATTAAGAGCATGATTACTCAGAATAATTATGTAGCATTTTTCCCGAAGCTCATGTCCCGATGTGATATCTATATTCAAAGCGGAGTCATTCGAAGGCTTCCCATATCCGACAGAAGGCTGGAATTTGAAGTCGGATACGTAGAGAGCATGAAATACAAGGCAAAGAAAATCGATAAGATTGTTCTGGATGTCATTAAGGAAACCGCACGACAAATAACACTTTAAAGTTTAAGCACTTTAATACAGTTTCAGGAGGACATCATCGTGGGATACGGAATCGGGGCGGGAATGCTGTGGGCTTTGGAGACAATTGTGCTGTCCGTCCTGCTCATGAAGGGTACCTTTGTACAGACCGAACAGGCTGTATTTCTGGCTCCTTTTATCAGCGCCTTTCTCAATGATACCCTCTCCGGCCTCTGGCTCCTTGCCTTTCGGAAAGCAAACAAAAGCTATCGCACTACCACTGCCCTGGCATTGTTAAGCAATAAAAACGGCAGACTGCTTATCCTAAGCGGGCTGTTCGGCGGTCCCCTTGGTATGAGCTCCTATCTTTTGTCCATCAAATACATCGGAGCCTCCTACACCGCAGTCATATCCGCCCTGTATCCGGCCTTTGGTTCCATCCTAGCATGGATTTTCCTAAAGGATAAGCTGACCAGGGGACAGCTTGCCGGCATAGGCCTCTGTGCTTTTGGCGTAATCGGAATGACCGGCACTCCCCAGGGCTCTGTCCGGAGCTTCGGATATTTCGCGTTCGCTTTTGCCTGTGCAGTCTTCTGGGGTCTGGAGGCTGTTATTTCCTCTCGTGCCATGAGGAATGCTGATGTTCCTTATGAAGCGGCCCTGCAAATCAGGCATACCACCTCTACTTTATGCTATGCCTTTATTTTTCTTCCGTTGCTTAAGGCATGGAGCTTTACTCTGGAGGTCCTGACTGTTCGAACCATCGTGCTGCTGTTACTGCTTACTGCTCTTCTTGAAACCGGTTCTTACTTAATGTATTATAAAGCGATCCATATAACAGGCGCTGCCAGGGCCATGTCTCTTAACATAACCTATATGATCTGGTCCGTTCTTTTTAGCATCATAATATTCAAGGAGCTGCCTGGAAAATACGAGCTGATCAGCATTGCAATCCTGCTGGCCGGCGTTCTGCTGGTGGTAAAATGCGGTAAGGACAGGGCGGCACAGGCATTATGAAAATATTGAATACCCCATATGCAATAATAGAGGGTTCCATTATGGAAGGAAATAAGTTAAAGTATCTTCCATGATATCATACTTTACATACATATAAACTATGAAATGGAGGGGGCTGCCATTAAGATTAAGAAGATAACTTATATGATCAGCATATTGACAGGCGTCGTAATCTTTATCTTATGGACGGCATTAACGTGGAAGGGGAGAGTATCGGGAATTATCTTCCCGTCACCGGAGAAGGTTTGGATCAGCTTTCTGGAACTTCTGAAAAAGGGCTATAAGGGTTATACCCTGTGGGAGCATCTTTTTTCCAGCCTAAGAAGACTTTTTACCGCATTTTTCTTTGCGGTAATAACAGCAATTCCGTTGGGTCTGCTAAGCGGCTACTCCGAGAAAATCCGTGCTGTATTTGAACCTGTAATTGCTTTTGTCAGACCGCTTCCTCCCTTGGGCTACTACACAATCATTATCCTGTGGATGGGCATCGGGGACAGCTCGAAGGTTTTACTGTTGTATCTGGGTGCATTTGCACCAATCTATCTTTCCTGTGTTGCCGGTGTTACAAGAGTGAAGGCGGATTATATCAACCGCGCCCGTACCCTGGGTGCTAATAAGGCGCAAATCTTTTTTTACGTCATCTTCCCGTCCGCCCTGCCGGATATATTTGTCGGCCTGCGCAATGCCATGAGTACGGCGTATGCCACTTCTGTTGCCGCCGAGATGGTCGCAGCGGTCTCCGGAATCGGCTGGATGGTACTGGATGCCAGTAAATATCTGCGCAGTGATGTAATTTTTGTCGGTATCATCATCATGGGTATTACAGGTATCATTCTGGATAAGGTATTGCTCTACCTGGAACGAAAAATCGTATTTTGGAAAGGTAAAAATTAAAAATAGGAGGAAAAGAAATTATGAAAGTATTGAAAAAAATTTTACTGGTCGGATTATTGTTAACTACGGGAGCTCTTCTTGTTGCCTGTAGTTCCAAGAAAGCTACTGACGATAACAATACAACCTCTACTCCGTCAGCCGGTGCGACTGATACTCCTGCCGCAGGCTCTGATGCTGCAGAGGCTCTGCCGTCCGTAGTCAACATCGGGGTAATCGCCGGGGGGCCGGAATCCGCCATCCTCGTTCAGGAAAAGTTTCTTGAGAGTCTTGGCGTAGAGGCTAATATCGTTACTTACTCCGCCGGAACCGACATCAACAATGCAATTGTATCCGGTGATGTGGATTTGGCCTGCTTCGGCTCCTCACCCATTGCACTCGGTATCGCAAACGGTATCAGCTATAAGGCTGTATTTGTCAGCTATCTTGAGGGCGGAAATATCGAAGCTCTCGCTGTAAAGAAGGAAGCCGGTGTCAGTACGGTTGCCGATTTAAAGGGTAAGACCATCGCAACTCCCTTTGGTACGACTTCCCATTATGCTCTGCTGAACGCACTTAAGCTTGCAGGTCTTTCCGCCTCGGATGTCACACTTCTTGATATGGGCGGTCAGGATATTGCCGCTGCCTGGTCACGGGGAGACATCGATGCCACCTATATTTGGAGCCCGGCCCTCGATGAATGTGTGAAAAATGACGGTGTTATCATAACCAATGACGGCGAGTTAGCCGAGCAGGGCATTACCATACCGGAAATCGCAGTTGCCAGAACAGAATTTGCCGAGCAGTATCCCTCTCTGGTAACCGCCTATGTGAAGGCCTTAATTCAGGTTTATGATGTCGTAAAGAACAATCCCGATCAGGCAACCTCGGATGTGGCAGCCTGGGAAGGAATCACCGAGGAAAATGCTAAGGGTCAGGTTACCGATAATATCTGGGTATCCGGAGAGGATCAGCTTACTGCTGATTATCTGGGTACTGCAGGCAGTAAGGGCAAATTAGCCGATACCTTAAAAACAATTGCCGATTTCCATGCGGAGCAGGGAAATCTAAGCAGTGCTCCCGATTTGGCAACCTTCCAGAATGCAATTGATACCTCTTTTGTAGAAGCCGCATTAAAATAACAGGCCACAAAATAAAAGCAGTAAGCATGGGTGATGAAGAATATGAAGGTAGATGATTTTTTCGAAACGAATAATGAATTGATTTCCATGGAGGATGTATCCCTGGCCTATGATAAGAACCCGGCGGCAATTCCGGCAATCGACCAGGTCAATATCAATATATATCCGGGAGAGTTCGTATGTGTGATGGGACCCAGCGGCTGCGGAAAAAGTACTCTTCTTAATATTCTGGCCGGCTTTATCACTCCAACCAAAGGCTCCGTCAAGCTAAAGCAGAAGGAAATCAGGGGAATTGATTCCCACCGGGGTGTGGTATTCCAGCAGCCTCCGCTCTACGAATGGTTCTCTGTGCGAAGAAATATCGCCTTTGGTCCCAGGATGAACAAGATCCCCAAGGATAAAATAAAAAAGGACGTGGACACCTACCTTGACAAGGTGGACCTGACAGAATTTGCAGATAAGAAGGTCTATGAATTATCCGGCGGCATGAAGCAGCGGGCCGCCATAGCCAGTGCCCTGATTAACAATCCGGAAATCCTGCTTATGGATGAGCCCTTCGGAGCACTGGATGCCCTGACCAGAGAACAGATGCAGGGGCTGATACGGAAAATCTGGTGGAATTCAGGAAAAACCATCTTCTTTATTACACATGATGTGGATGAGGCTCTGTTATTAGGCACGCGTATCCTTGTTATGTCGAAGCATCCCGGACGGATTATCGCAGATTTTCCGGTGAACTTCACAAAGGACTATATTGAAGAAAATTCAGATAATGCCAGATATACGGAAAGCTTCCATCAAAAGCGTAATTATATTCTTCAGCTGATTAACGGACAATAATAATAAAAAGTGCTTCAAGGCTTTTATGCTGCCTTGGAGCACTTTTATTATAGCATTTACTTTCAAACACATTCCGGCATTACCATGGGAGTAATTAGTCCTATTTCCCTTATTTTTTCTGTACAGCATCAATAAAAGATAGTAAAATCTATAAATAGGGTGAAATATACAAATTTATCGACATAATAAAATTGATACGGGCAAACCTATCGAAAGGTAGCGACGCAAAGCTATAGGGCCTAATCTGATCGAAAGAAACGGCAGCCAGTTGCATTCCATTAACTCCACCGGACTGTACCTATGCTTTTTCCTATACCTGCCTAAAGTCCGTTTGAAAGTGAGGCTGATACGAATGAGATTTTATGGTACTTTTCATTATCAGGGTAAAATGGAGCACATCAATCAATTTGTGGCCTCCGCTGAAAGGCTGCTTCAGGATAATTCTAATCCATATTCCCACACTATGATCGTCTTCGGAATCAATAATTTTAGTGATATTATAACAAATTACGGCTTTGCTGCCGGCGAAGAGCTGGCAGGCTATGTAAAGTCCGTCTTAAAATCATATCTTCAGGAGCCGAATCTTTTCTGTCATTATCAGGCGGGCAGCTTTGCCATGTTTTTGGAAGACTATAAGGATATCGACCTTGCCCTGCTTGTAATCCAGATTACGGAGGAAATCACCCGCTATCATAAGGATTACAACCTGAAGCTTTCCTTTGGCGTCTGCAAGGCGTCTCCCTCTGCTTCAACCTTCTATTGTCTGTATCGCCGTGCCATGTATGCAAAGAGCTCAGTGAATACCGATGCTTTTCAGCTGTTGGCCGATTACAGCGAGGTGGTGCGCCTATAAGGCAAGGCATTCTATCTATGATTTTTTTTCTGCTTGTTGCTTGCCTTATTTTTATACATAATATGATCCGCCCGATTTATCATAATCTTAATATCCTCAGCATCTGTAATATAATCAGAAATTGAACCCATACTGATTTCAATCCGGTATGGCTTCTTGGACTTATGATTATAATTATCGATATATTCCAAAACGGCATTCATATAGCTGTCTTCTGCAACGTCTTCCTCCTCCAGTCCTACCACCAGAAATTCATCCCCTCCGATTCTGGCACAGATATCATTTCCTCTGCTGCAGCTTTGAAATGCATTGGCAACCACGGTTATGATACTATCACCCTCCTGATGCCCGAACTCATCGTTAATGGCTTTCAAATTGTCCAGATCCGACATAATAATAACCAGCTTCTTGTTCTGGGTTATTGCTTCATCTACAATATTAGGAAGGTTCTGATCCAATCCTCTCCGATTATATATCCCGGTAAGCACATCACGAAAGGAGGTTCGGTACAGCCTCCTGTGAACACGGTTATATTCTAATATGTTCATGATATTCCTGCTCCAGTTACGGTAAGCAATGTCAAACACCTTTACCTTGTCCCCATAGGTAAGGACAGCATATCCAAAGGTATTTTCATTAAAATGCAGGGGCGTAAAATAATAGGCCTTCGGCTTCGCCCGTTCCTTCCACAAATCCGGCAGCATGTCCCTGGTAAAAAAGACATAGGAGCTGTCTACAAACTCTTGATTTTCCTTTGCCAGGGCTAAAAACATCTTAGTCGTATAGCCTACCTCTAATGTCTTTTCTTTATCGGAAGCATAATTATGGGCGCTCCCGTCCCAGTTATCACAAAGACACAGGTAATAATCTGAATGATCCTTTACCAAATATAAATAATAACAGAATTTTCTGATACATTCGTCAAAATCTATAACCGAGGTCATGGACTCCATCATATAGCTGTCCAAAAGACTCTTATAATCCTCATTCTTTTTCTTAAGACGATTAAAGCTGCTGCGCTTCATAAAATCTACATCGTTACAGCCGCAGCTGCGTCCAATCTCAAGATGCCCCTGATTAACATTCGCCCGCTCTGCCCGTTTGCCGATCATAAGCCTTGTCAGCTCACAAACAACCTCTGCTCCCGTCTGAGTAACGGGGGGCGAATAGGTTGTTATAACCGTGCTGCAAAAGGCTGCTTCATCCGTAGCATCATAGCCTGTAACAAGGATATCCTCAGGCACCCGAATTCCATGTCTGACCAGTTCGTTCACAAGGCCGATTGCCATACTGTCGCTGATGCACATAACCGCTTCCGGCCTGCGCACTCTGCCGTTTATGATATCACCCGCCAGCTTTTCTCCTCCGGAATAATAGAAATCTCCCTCATAGCTGATCCGGTCTTCCTCTAGGGGGATTCCATGCTTTTCTAAAGAGTCCTTAAATCCTGCTACCCGATTTATGGTGGATGGCGACTTGGAATCAGCTGCCAGACATAAGATATCTCTTATCCTGTGCTTTTCAATCAAATGATCGGTTAACTGCTCCATCGGCTTCCTGTCATTTGTTGTAACGCTGGGATAATGCGCCGAATACACATCGACAAATATAACCGGGCATTTACACCGGGCAAGCAGCATATCCTCTATATCCTTTAACAGGTTTTCAATCGCCAGAGTAAGTGCGGCCACGATTATCCCGTCAAACAGGTCAAAATTGATCAGATTATAGATATTCTTTTCCCCGATTTTATATTCCGGTAAACCTGTATTCTTAATGAAGGTTGAAAATATGGCTACGTCATAATCCAAGGCCTGGCACTGTGCTATAATACCCTTCAGCAGCTTATGCTGATATAATTCCTCCGCCTCTGAAATAATAACCCCAATCAATTTTCTGTTCTTCACAGGAAGTATCACCCCAATCATTTGTAACTCTTAACATAATTATACAATAATTAATGTATGATTAATAGTACTTTTTTCCTATTTTTTAGTCATTTCCCCTTAAGCTCTCCATAAGCCTTTGCTTATCCGTCAGCTTAAAGCTATTCCCATAAAAGTCAATCAGCCCTTCCTCCTTCATCCTTGCCAGCTCCCTGCACATGGAGGTACGGGACACATTCAGGTATTCCGCTAAATCATTACGGTTGAGTCCTATCTGAAATACGGTTTCGCCGCTTCGCACAGCTTCATTGAGCAAATAGCTTGCCAGCTTCTCCCGCATTCCCTTTAAGATAAGCAGCTCCATCTTCCGGTTAAGCACCACATTCTTCTCACCCAATACCACCATCATATTCTGTATCAGCCTGATATGAAAGGCGCAGCTGTTCCCGCAGGAGCGGATCACTCTTTCATAGGGAATCAATATCAGCTTTGTTTCCTCTCTGACCCGTACGCTTACCGGTGATATCCGAGCCCGGGTACAGACAATTCCTTCGGCAAACATGTCCGCCTGTCCCAGGATTGCCACAATATTCTTATTGCCGGCCAGGCTTTCCTTAACGATTTCTATGGTGCCCTCCAGCACCACGCCGATATCATTGATTTCATCTCCATTTAAAAAAACATATTCGTCCTCCCGGTATTGCTTCATCCTGACATTCATGCATTGCATCAGGGGAACCAGCTGTGTATCTTCAATCCCGCGAAATAATGCACATTTTTTTAATACCGGACAATATTCTTCCATGATATCTCCATATCTATTTTGTACTATCCCTTTTCCCTCGGAATTATCCTTTTTCTCCATGGACAATCCTTTCTTCCGGATTATTTTTATTCTCAGTTCGGAATGTAGCCACAGCTACATTCTTTCTATCTTACCTGTATTATACTTAAGTTGTTCAAAAAAATCAAGGAAACCTGCAGGGAATTTGAAAGACCGCTTTCCCGGCATAAAAATATTTATAAGACAAAAGGAGAAGATAAGATGGAAAATAAGATGTTTTGTTATCAATGTCAGGAGACAGCCGGATGTCAGGGCTGTACTCAATTTGGTGTATGCGGGAAATCCCCGGCCCTGTCACATATGCAGGATTTGCTCATCTATGTGACCAAGGGTCTCAGTGAGGTAACCACCGCCCTTCGAAATCAGGAGGTGACCATATCCCCCGAAATCAACCATTATATAACAATTAATCTCTTTACCACAATTACAAATGCTAATTTTGATGATGAGATTTTTTATAAAAGGGTATTTGAAACCTTAGGTTTAAAGCAGGAGCTGCTCACACAGGTTGCAGATGCTTCCATTCTCTCCCCTGCTGCTCTTTGGACGGCCTCTGACCGAGAGGAGCTTACAGATAAAGCCGCAAAGGTCGGCGTGCTTACCACGGAAAACGAGGATATCAGAAGCCTTCGCGAGCTTATCATATATGGACTGAAGGGCCTTGCCGCATATTTAAAGCACGCCAATGAGCTTGAGTACGACAGCGAGGATATCAGCGCATTTATGCAGAAGGCGCTTGCAGCAACCCTGGATGACACCCTGGGCGCTGAGGCTCTGATTGCCCTCACTCTGGAAACCGGTAAATTCGGCGTGGACGGCATGGCACTTCTTGACTCTGCCAATACCGGCAGCTACGGCCACCCTGAAATCACCAAGGTTAATATCGGTGTAGGAACAAGACCGGGAATCCTTATCTCCGGACACGATCTTAAGGATCTGGAGCAGCTTCTTGAGCAGACAAAGGGTACCGGTGTTGACGTATATACCCACTCCGAGATGCTTCCTGCCCACTACTATCCTGCCTTTAAGAAATATGACAATTTTGTCGGCAACTATGGAAATGCCTGGTGGAAGCAGAAGGAAGAGTTCGAAAGCTTCCGCGGCCCGATCCTCATGACCACTAACTGTGTGGTTCCGCCTGCCGCTTCCTATAAAAACAGACTATTCACAACAGGCGCTGCCGGAATTACAGGCTGCGTGCATATCGAGAAGGATGAAAACGGTCACAAGGATTTCTCACAGCTTATCGAGCTTGCCAAAATCTGCGAGGCTCCGATTTCACTGGAAGAAGGCGAGATCATCGGCGGCTTTGCCCACAATCAGGTGCTTGCTCTGGCAGACCAGGTAGTTGCTGCCGTTAAATCCGGCGCCATCCGTAAATTCTTTGTCATGGCCGGCTGCGACGGACGTCAGAAATCAAGAAACTATTACACCGATTTTGCAAAGGCTCTGCCAAAGGATACCGTTATTCTTACCGCGGGCTGTGCAAAATATAAATACAATAAGCTTGATCTGGGCGACATCGGCGGTATTCCGAGAGTTTTGGATGCAGGCCAGTGTAACGACTCCTACTCCCTTGCTCTGATTGCCCTGAAATTAAAGGAAGTATTCGAGCTTTCGGATATCAATGAGCTTCCCATCGCCTTCAACATCGCCTGGTATGAGCAAAAAGCCGTTATCGTGCTACTTGCCCTGCTTTACCTGGGAGTAAAGAACATTCATCTGGGACCTACGCTTCCTGCCTTCCTTTCTCCGAATGTAGCCAAGGTACTGGTAGATACCTTTGGTATTGCCGGAATTGGAAGCGTGGAAGATGACATCAGACTGTTTCTGGAATAATATTTGAATTAATTGGTAACCCTACCGTATAAAGAGTGGAATTGTTTTATTCCACTCTTTCCTGGTATAACAATTGTGGAGGAAGTCTCGAATAAATTCCCTTGGAAGTTCATTTCACACTTTTTACCGGCCGCATAGATCTTTAGAGAGGTATCGTATGAGTAAATTTTTAGGTCCAATTCATCACTGGCTATACAATAAAATTCAGCTTCAGCAGGAAATCATTGATGACATCTGTGAATTAGGCGAAGATTACGGCCTTTCACTGAAACAGGAATGCGATGACCGCTATGGAGTCTTTGAGAACAAACCCCTTGAGGAAGCAATCGACTCCGGTAACATCCACGGTTGGCTGCAGGAACGGGTTTCCCAGGTAGAATACAAATATGCCTATTGTATTACCCGGCTGCTTGATAGAAATCCGGAGGAAAAGGAGAGGCTTCTTTGGCTCCACCGGAGGAAGGGAAATAATCTGGCCGTCACTCTGAAGGAATATCTCCTGGATGCCCAGGGAATATTCCAGGCAGTTACCGATCATCTGCTGGATGGAATGCCCTGTGACCATGCGAATCGTACCGTAAGTCAAAGCGGTCAGGAGGTTGTCTGGAGCCGGGAAAGCTGCGTTCACAAACCCTATTGGGAGGCCGTTGGCGCAGATATCAATATATATTATGAGCTTAGGGGTGCCTGGCTGGATGGTCTTGTAAGCGAGCTTGGCTACTGCTTTGAAAGATTGGATGACCATACCTGCCGTATCAGAGAGGCAATATTATCCGAACATATTTGAATTCTCATAAAGATTGGAGCTTGTCTATGGATAGTATTAAACTTATGATGGAAGAACACCAGTATATTCTGCGGATGCTGGCGGTAGTCCGCAGTGCCTGCTATGGAATATTGCAGGGGAAGCCAATTGATTATAACGACTTTGACCAGATCATTGACTTTATCCGCAACTACGGCGATGCCCATCATCACGGCAAGGAGGAAAAGCTTTTATTCCATGAGATGACGGAGCACCTTGGTGCCCTCGGTGATAAGCTGGTCACTCATGGCATGCTTGTGGAGCATGATCTTGGAAGGCTTTATGTCCAGGAGCTTAAGGAAGCGTTAAACCGGGTGGTTGCAGGTGATGACGTAAGCCGGCTGGATGTAATCGCCAATGCCGTCAGCTATACCAGTCTGCTCAAGCGCCATATTGAAAAGGAGGATTCCGTCGTATATACCTTTGCCAGACGCCAGCTTCCTCCGGAAATCCTTGATAAGGTTGATCGTGAGACCACTGATTTTGAAAAATCAGCCAGGGAGCGGGGCTTTCAAGCACATTACCAGGAGCTGGTAGATAAGCTGGAGCAAAAATATATCGGTCAAAACCAAAGATACTAATTTCATTTTCTCAAAGATGCCCGGATTCCTGGCATCTTCTTTTTTATCTCTCACGGCCAAGCAGGACATACACATAAATAAATATTTTGTAAAATCCATGTAGGGAAAACATATTTTACGTTTTCCAATTTCATGCTATAATTGTAATAAGGACCATTTTTGCAAATTGGGCTGCGGGGAGGCTTCTCTTTATGATTGATGTAAATTCCATTGAAAAATATCTTCTGCTGCACGGGGATTGTACGGAGAAGCTGAAGGAAATACCTGACGGCAGCATTAAGCTCATTCTCTGTGATCCTCCCTACAACCTTGCAAAATATTCCACCGGTAATATGATTTTTGAATGGAGAAATGCCATCAATAATGATGTGGCCAAATGGGACTTAAAGGAACTGGCCCCGGCTGATTTTGTCTGTGAATTTAAACGGATTCTTTCCCCCACCGGCAATATCTTTATCTTTACCAGCTATAATCTGGTCGGAAAATGGCACGAGGCCTTCGATAATGAATTTGACACCTTTCAGTTTATGGTCTGGCACAAAACCAACCCGGTTCCCAATATCCGCAAATCCTCCTTTTTAAACAGCTGTGAGTTGATTGTCTGTATGTGGAACAAGGGACATACCTGGAATTTCTCGAAGCAGAGCGGAATGCATAATTTTATTGAAAACCCGATCTGTATGGGGAAGGAGCGTCTGAAATCTCCAAAGCACCCTACCCAAAAGCCCATTGCCGTTCTCAAGCGAATTATTGAGGTTGCCAGCCGGGAGCAGGATATTGTACTCGATCTTTTTATGGGCGTTGCCTCAACCGGTGTTGCAGCAAGAGAATTAAACCGCCGCTTTATTGGCATCGAAATTGATGAGACTTATTTTGAAGCCAGCCGGAAACGAATGCTTGGTACACAGTAGTACTTCATACTATTAACAAAAAGCAAAGCAGAACTTGTGTTCGCGTACAAATTGAGGTATAATATCGACAGGTATGAAGCGGGCGCCGAGCGAAACGCGTGTACATCCTGATAACTTCTATTATGAACTGCTTTAAGGCAGAATGTGAGGTAAAGCATGAAGGAGCTTGAAAAAATTAATATAGATCATGTCGTTAACAAACTTTTTGAGGGTGATTGTCTGGAGTACATGAACGAGATACCGGACGGCAGTGTTGATATGGTGCTTTGCGATTTACCCTATGGAATGACGCAAAATGAATGGGATTGCTACATCCCGCTGGATCAGCTTTGGAAACAATACATCCGTGTAATAAAGCCGAACGGAGCCATTGTGCTCACCTCCAATGGGATATTCACTGCAAAGCTAATCTTAAGCCAGGAAAAGATTTTCAAATATAAATGGGTTTGGGAAAAATCAAAATCGACTAATTTCCTAAATGCTAAGAAGCAGCCCTTAAGAAAGCATGAAGATATCTGTGTATTTTATAAAAAACAACCCACCTACCATCCCCAGATGACTCAGGGTGAGCCCTATGATAAAGGGATCAGAAAGGACCAGCTCTGCGGTAATTACGGAGATTTTGACCCTGTCCATGTCACCAGTGAGGGGGAAAGGTACCCTACGGATATTATCTATGTGAAAACCGCAGAAAGTGAAGGCACCGTACTGCACCCGACTCAAAAGCCCATTGAATTAGGACGGTATTTGATCAGGACCTACACGAATCCGGGAGAGGTTGTTCTGGATAATACCTTTGGCAGCGGCTCCTTTTTAGTTGCCGCCCTGATGGAAGGACGGAATTTTATCGGCATTGAGAAAAATGAAAATGTCGCTCTGTTTAAAAAAGAGGAGATCGATTATATTGATGTTGCAAAACGAAGGCTGTTTTTCGCATGGCAGAATCTGGATAAGAAAACAAAGAAGAACATCGCGCACAAGAATTTGATTTTAGAGTTCGAGGAGAGATAATATTGGGAACTATCGTAAGGCGCAACGAAAGAAGCTGGGCAATTGAAATCATTACAGAGATTAATCTCATGCTGCAGGAACTAAATCTGCGTATTAAAAGAGCCGGAGGGGAAAGTACTCTTTCCGTCAATAAGAAAAGTATGTTTCCTGATGTCCTTTTGTATGAGGATGAAGCCCAGACCAAAATTCTTCAGGGCTGGGAATTAAAGATGCCCGACGTGCTGATCACTGATGACGATTTTATTAAAGATGCCACGCGAAAGGCAAAGGCTCTGGGCTTGAACAGCTTTTTCATCTGGAACTTTACCTATGGAAAATTATACATAAGGAATACCTTGGGGGAATATTGCGAAGCGAAGGTTTGGACAGGCACCGACCATATCAGGACCCGTGACGATGTCAGATTGTACCGGGATGAATGGGTTCCCATTCTCCAGGAAATCATTATTGAAATTAATACTTTCTTTGTTAGCGGCAGTCTGTCCGCAGCACCCATCCTTGATGTGCTGACGGATAATCTGATGACAGCTCTGATTGAGCGGAATAAGGAATTGGTAGCGGAGCATTTTCAATCCGAAGCGGCCGGCAATATGAAGATGGAACGCAGGATAAAGGTTTGGTGGGATTCCTTTCATGTGGAATATGAAAAGGATGAAACCAATATGTTCTCCGCCTATGCTAAGTCCATTCTGCTGAATTGGACCAACCGGATTATCTTTGCCAATCTGATCAAAAAATACCATAACTGCGCCGAGCTCATTAAAAACATTGATTACACAACGTCACCTGAGGATGGTAATCTTGTAATTGATGAAATTATCAGCCAGGGCGACTTCTATCATGTATTTCAAAGAATTGAATATAATGACCGGATACCGGAGGATGTATGGATTGATATTATAGATTTTAATCAATTTCTGTACAGTAACCGGATTGAAAATATCAGCCAAAGTGTATTGCAGGACCTGCTTGAGAAAACTGTAAATATAACAAAGCGGGAAATTCGGGGACAGTTTTCCACACCCATGTATTTGGCCGAGCTGCTCTGTCAAATCACTGTGGATAATTGGAATTTACATTGTGCCGATATGTGCTCTGGCACAGGGACCATTGCAAAGGCTATCATTCATAACAAAATGAAGCGTTTGAAATCGGCAGCAGCCACCTTTTCAACCACCTGGATATCCGACAAATACGCCTATCCCCTTCAGATATCCAATATCGCACTGACCAGCATTGATGCGGTGAATATCCCGATTCATATGTTTCAGATGAATTTGTTTGATCAGGAGGTCGGAAAAGAGCTTGTTATAAAAAATCCTACGGATGGTTCAGATATCATCAGGACATTTCCCCGCCTCGGCGCAGTAGTCACAAACCTGCCCTTTGTAAAATACAATACAATTGCTGCAGATGAGGGGGCACATATTTTAAAATATGCGAAAATAATCGGGCAAAATACCGGTATCAATTTTAGACTGGGCAAGACAGATTTATATATGTATTTGCCGTTTAAAATTCATGAGCTGCTGGAGGATGCCGGTAAGCTGGGTATTATCCTGTCAAACTCCTGGCTGGGAACAGAAACAGGCAAAGATTTTTTCAGGGCATTATCTTACTATTATCAAATCCGGACCATTGTACTTAGCAATTCGGGGAGATGGTTTGAAAATGCCGATGTTGTCGCCACTTTAGTTGTCCTGGAGAAAAAAGAAATAGCAGAGCCCGATTATCATTCAGATATTAATTTTTGCCTTACACAAAAGGATATAAAGCATTTATCAGGCAATGAACTGGACGGCATTGTAAACAGCATTGTATTAAGAGAAGAGCTTTATCCTGATTTAGTGAAAATGAAAAGCTATGAACTTGGCGAAATCCTTGAAATACAAAGCAAGGGCGTGGCATTAAACACTCTGTTTCACGATGTTTCCTGGATGGGAGCTATGCGGGATTGCCTCGCTCCCATCCATCGTGTATTCGAGGTAAAGCGGGGAGAGAGACGGGGCTGGAATGATTTATTCTATCCCTGCCCCAATAATGGAATTGAAGAGGAATATATCCGGCCGGTTTTAAAAAACCCGGCCCAGCTAAAATCATATACGGCAAAGGCCGATATCATCTCCTTTTGCTGCCATCGCTCAAAGGAGCAGCTAAGGCAGTTAGGGCATATGGGTGCATTGGCATGGATTGAGAAATTTGAAAATATTACGAACGGCACAGGGCAAAAGCTTCCTGTGGCCTTACAAAAAGCCGGGAGCTATTGGTATGAGATGGAGGATTCCTCCAAGGCAGATCTGGTAACCGCATTAAATCCGAATAAAAGGTTATTTGTTGCCCGGTTTGAGGAAAGAACCTTTGTCGATCAAAGGTTTACCCGGTTATTATGGAAGGAGCATAGCGTGTCCCTGGACCTGGCACATGCTCTGCTGAATTCGGTATACGGCATGTTTGCCATAGAAGCCATCGGCTTTGGCAGGGGTCTGGGTGTTTTGGACGCCAGCAGCTCTAATTTTAAAACTATCTTTATGATTAATCCCAATATTATTTCTGCTCCTGATGCTGCCGAGATCCTGAATTTATTTCAGGCAATTAAAAACCGGGAGGTTATGGATACGGTAGATGAACTAAGGGATGAAGCGAGAATTGCATTCGACAAAAAGGTTCTCCGGAGCATAGGACTGGAGCATCTTTATGAAAAAATCAGAAATTCCCTCCTGTCCATGCAGCAGACAAGACTTACTGTTGTATAAAATACTTCTGGGATCGTGGAAATACCTTTAAATTGAGGCTTGGCCGGTACTGATTCAGTTCCTTATCACTGTAAAAATCCCATAGCTCTTTTTACAATTTTCATTTGCTCAGTTGAAGTCAATTGTTCTAAAAGCTTAAACGCAACGCCGGGCGCAGTCTCAGGACAATACGATGTAATAATATTGTTATCCACAACAATTGGTTCATTTACTACATCTACCCCAAACTCTTTCAGCTGTCTTTGGCGATATGCATCCATCAAGTGGTAGGTTGTGGCTTTCCTCCCTTTAAGCACGCCGCTTTTCCCAATCGGAAGCGCAGCGACGCATACAGCTGCAATTAACTTATTATTTTTATCAAATTCCCTGATTAAATTTAAGAACCTTTCATCAAAAGCTTCCTCATAAAATCCGTATTCTTCAAATCCTCCCGGGATTGCTAATGCATCATAATCATTTACATCTATTTCTTCCAATGTTTTATCAACTAATATAGGAATATTGAATGTACTTACAACTTCCCTTTTAAATCCGCAAGTAACGACAGAAACATCATAGCCATAATCATTGCCTGCCCATCCCATTACATCAACAAAAGCACTAAATTCCATTGTTTCAAAACCTTTTGCTAAAAACAGCAACGTTTTCATAGAGGTTCTCCTTATTTGATAATTCTCCATTGTAAATTTGTTATAAGAATTGTACTATAAAAATCTTTTGCGCTCAATCATAATCAGTAAGAAGCATATTGACAAATAAAGTTGTCATGTATATAATATAACTATGTGACAAATATATTTGTCATTTTGACAATTCTAATTGTCAGGAGGGATTTCATGCCATTATTGAACCGATTAAAAGAACACCGCGTCAGGCTTAATGTAAACCAGCATGAGATGGGCGTACTGGTCGGAGTCTCCAGACAGACCATCAGTCTGATTGAACGGGGAGATTATTCTCCCTCTGTTACCCTGGCTTTAAAAATAGCCAAGGTACTTGGTGTAACCGTAGAAGATATTTTCAGCTATGAGGAGGAGAAATATGAACAGTGATTTGACGAGGAGAATTAAAGAAGAGGACAGCCGCGCCTTTGGTAAATTTATTATTATCTTAATCTGTGCCGGCCTGGTCGGAACAGTTCTGGGAATTCTATCAGTTATTATAGAGGGCAGCCTTGCCGACCATATTAAGGAGGGACTTAGCGGCTTCCTATACTTTACTTCCCCCTATGCTCTGATTGCAGTTACCATAATATCGGCGCTGACTACCCTGATTCTATACAAAAAAAGCCGCTCCCTCTATCAGAATTGGGACGGCGAGGATGAGTCTGTCTCTGCCCGAATGGAGACCAGATTAGGCTATGCTCTATGGATCTCCTATCTCAGTATGATCCTGGCCTATTTTTTCTTTGCGGCCGGTATTAGCCTTGGGTCCCTTAAGAACCTGTACCATAACCCCGGAGAGCAAATTCACTACATTATGCTTTGCCTGGGCCTGATATTATTTCTCTTCACCTTTCTTTTCGAGCAAAAGATGATTGTTAATTTTATTAAGGAAACCAGTCCTGAGAAAAAGGGCAGTGTTTTTGATATAAGCTTTACAAAGAAATGGAAGGAAAGCTGTGATGAAGCCGAAAAGCTTATGATTTACCGATGTGCTTATACTGCCTATCAGCATGTTTCTTTTACCTGCCTCCTTCTTTGGGTTTTCTGTATTGTAGGCTCCCTGATCTGGGATTTTGGCCTGGTACCGGTTACTGTTGTAACCATCATATGGGGCGTACAGACAACCAGCTATTATCTGGAGACCATACGCCTGTCCAAAAAACCTTCCACCATCCACGAATAAAACGACTAGCCAGGCAATGCCTGGCTAGTCGTCTGTTTCTTCATAGCTGCTTGCAGCAATCGGATATGCCTTAAGAAAGGCTTTGGTACTATACTGTGAATCTCTCTTATGATCGCTGAAAGCCTTCGTATTCTTAAGAAAATAATCATATCTTAGAACCTGTTCTCCGCTGCTTGTAATCGGATCATCCCAGGTCAGGTCGATATTATACCATTTACCCTCCACCTTGACGATATTCCAGGAGTGGGGTCCTCCACCGGCATTACCCGTTACAATTCTGCATTCAATTCCCGCATCTGTAAACATTCGGTACGCCGCAGCGGCATATCCCTCGCATACCGAGAATTTACCGATTAAAGCGTTATATGCCGAACGTTTTTTCAGGGTCTGGTCATAGCTCACCCGTTTAATAATATAATCATGGATTGCCTTTACCTTTTCATAATCTGTGGCACTCTCCAAATTTAATTTCGTAAGCACACTGCTTATTTTTGCATCCAGCTTCTGCTCCTGTTTTAAGGTAGTCTCATATTTTGCCGTAAAGGTAAGCGTAGCCGATGTGCCCAGACTGCTGTATTTCCAGTTTACCGTCCAGCTTTTCACGGATTGCTTCAGATAATCCGCATCCTTGGAGGTTTCCTTATCGTCAAGTCCCACCACGACCTCCATCAAATCCGTGTCCGTACCGATGGCATTCATCAGTTTCTTACTCATGGTAATTGTAAATTCCGCCTTATGGGCCACCAGATTATCCCTAATCGCCTGGTAAACAGCTTCCTTTGTTGTATAGGACTGCGCATTTGCATCTACCGGAACGCCTATAAGTACAAATATCAATGCACATATCAGAATCCTTTTTGTCATACCCCGGTCTCCTTCATAATAAATCGTGCCCGGCCTTCAAGTTAATCAACACCTTAATACAATGTATTCTAAATAACTATACTAGTACTTGCGGAATTATTCCTGCAAGATGACATAAAAAACTTCTATATCCTTAATTCTAACGGGCATTATCCTTTGAGTCAATAGGAGATTATGTCCTTTCCGGGGCCCCCTTCCACAAATCCGTATATGCCTTATAGCCATAGGCTGTTTCTGCTTTTTTAACCGCATTAAGGATTGCCTGCTCTACGGCCCTCACCGCAAGAATAGATACAGCATCCATACCGGCCTCTATCCGTCCCGATGCCATCGTAAAAATCGTATCCCCATCATAAATGGTATGGGCCGGACGTACCGTTCTGGCAATCCCATTATGTGAAACAGAGGCCAGCTTATTGGCCTGTGCCTTCGTAAGCACAGCATTGGTCATAACTGTTCCGATGATTGTATTGCCGCTGAAAAAATCCGTTTTATCCTCATAACTGGCAAGCATGAGCTTCTCGCTGTCCGCCAGTGATTTTCTGTCCTCGTTCAGTGTTCCTGCGATCAGCCGGTTCTCCTGGGGATCGAATATGTCTCCGACGCTGTTGACTGCCATGATTGCTCCGACCTTAAGCTCTCCTGCCTGAAAGCAGGCCATACCGAGTCCGCCCTTCATGGCATAGGCCTCTCCCTTCGCCTTGCCGATTGTTGCCCCGGTTCCTGCCCCCCAGTTACCTTCTTCCGGCTGTTTAAGATATGCGTTTTGGCACGCTTCATATCCCATCTGCCGGTCCGGCCGAATACGGTAGTCCCCGCATTTTAAATCAAACAGAATCGCACCGCAGACAATTGGCACCTTGGTTACTGCAACATCGCGCCCAATACCCCTTTCCTCCAGAAACTGCATCGCACCGCCTGCCGCATCCAGTCCGAAGGCACTGCCTCCCGCAAGCATTACACTGTGAATGCTTTGCCGCAGGTTGGCAGGATTTAAGGCATCTGTTTCCCTTGTTCCGGGAGAGCCTCCCCTTACGTCGACTCCGGCAACAGCCCCGTCCTCACAGATGATTACGGTACAGCCGGTTCCGGCCTCTTTATTTTGTGCATTTCCGATCAAAAAGTCCTTTAACTGTGTAAGCTCAAGTCTCATCATCCCTTTGTTCCACTGCTGCCTTTACCGCTTTTATGATATCCTCCGGCGCCGCCAGTGCCCCTTTCCCTAAAGTACCGCAGGCCAGCAGGCTTTCCCTTGGCTCAATGAAGCGGTATCCGTATTTTCTAAGCTTTGCGATATTCTCCTGTACAATCGGATTTTCCCACATATTCGTATTCATGGCAGGTGCAATCAATACCGGTTTGTCCTTAACGGCGAGTAATGTGGTGGACAGCATGTCATCGCCGATTCCGGCCACAAGCTTTCCGATGATATTGGCCGTTGCAGGCGCAATCAATACCGCATCCGCCTTCTCTGCCAATGAAATATGCTTTATCTCCTTCGGAAAATCATCCCGGAACATTTCCGTATGAACAGGATTATGTGTAAGCGAACGAAAGGTTAAGGGCGTGATGAATTTAGCCCCGTTCTCTGTCAGGATTACTTCTACCTCATAGCCTTCCTTTATCAGCAGGTGTGCCAGATCGGCGGCCTTATACGCTGCTATGCTTCCGGTTACACCAAGGATTATCTGCTTCATTTGCTACCTCCAAAAATATATTGTCTTCCAGTTACAATTTGGTATTGACTTTCCATTGTTTTTAAACGCTCACCGGGTTTTATCCGGAATATCCCGAAAAATCACATCCGCTATCCCCTTTGCAATTTCCGTCTTGCTTTCAAGGGTCTGATAGAGCCCATCCCGGTCCACCAGATATCCGATATGCCTGTCCCCATTTATTTCAGTACTGTCATTGGCCAGCACATAATCACATTGATTTCTTTGCAGCAGTCCAAGAGCTGTTTTAATCAGCTGCTCCCTGCCGACACCGCTTAGCAGTTTAAAACCGATCAGCAGCGTAGCCGGACTTAGACCTTTGATACTGCTGATAATTTTGGGAGTTTTCTCAAGCAGAAGAAGGGGATGCTCAAGCTCGGAGCTTATCTTATTCTGCCCTTCCCTATGGTCTTCCAGTGCCTGCTCCTGCAGGATTTCTCTCATTGCTGTCTCCCACTCTTCCGGAGAAGCTGTATTTAACCCTTCCTTAAGCCTTTGAAACATAGCCCTGGCCGCAAGCTCCAGGGTTGTGACACTGCCTACCCTATAATCACTTACCGCCATGGAGTGGATGACAGCATCAATGCCTTGCGTCGTCAGCAGCTTCTCCATCACCTGCTGAAGCTGTGCGGTTCCCTCGATACGAAGCACTTCAAGGTCAGGATCTTTTACCGCAGGCAGGACGGAACCCCATCCACAAAGATAATAAATCCGGTGCTCCCTGTTTGCAAGTCTCACGGAAAGTTCTTCCGCAATCCGGCTTCCCAGCCTTCCGGTCGCATCATTGGTAATTGCTCTGACCGAATCGATCCGCTCTCTGGTACCGCCTGCCGTTATAATAATATTCATAGCATACTCCATTTCCATACAAATAAAATATGAGTCAGGGGGCACTTTGCAGTCCTTCTCCCACATTCATATTTCTCTGATATGTATACTATTATATTCAATTTGTATCCCTTGTCAATGAGACATCGTATTCTAAAGGCGTTTCCCTTACACCGGTGGTCTTAGAAATGATCAGAGGTAAGTACTTCTTAGACTCCCTTCCTTTCAGATTACCTCTTTCACAAGACAGGGCGGAACCCGCCTTAGAAAATCATTCGTCATGCTGTAATCGGTAATCCAGGCCGTTATTTCCTCCTTTGGAATCACCAGCGGCATACGATTATGAATTTCCTTTACCGATTCATTCGCATCGGTGGTCAAAATTACATAGCGCAGCTCATTACCGTAATTCATATATAAGCCTGCCATATACAAGGCGTTGGTACCCTCCATGCGCAATAAATATTTTTTCTTCTTATCGTCCCATTCATAAAAGCCGGTCGAGGGTATGATACACCGGCGGTTAAGAAGACTGTCCCTGAAGATTTTCTTCTCAAAAGCGGTCTCCGCTCTTGCATTAATAATAACCCCCTTTTGATCAAACCTCGGAAATCCCCAGGTGCCAAGCACCGGAGATATTCTTCCTCCTGCTCCCACCAGGATAGGAACCGGATCGGTGGGAAATATCTCTCCCAGCCGTGCCTTCTTCCCCTGAAAGCTGGCATTTAACTGCTCCTGTATCTCCTGTATTTCTTCGCTTTGCTCAATAATAAAATTGTATCGTCCGCACATGGATCGTCCTCCTTCTTTTGAAAATTGTTCCGTTCTGTACCTGCATATATTTCGGCAAGAAAAATATATTATAAAAAAAGCAAAAGAGCTCCTTCCTATGCCGGATTTCCTCCAACAAATCGATGACCGCATCCTGTTCTTTATTCAGCAATCTATGAAATGCCCTGCTCTTGACCGGTTTATGCTATTTATCACCTCTCTCGGTGATAAGGCACTTTTCTGGATCGCCATAGGCTTCCTCTTCCTTTTTATAAAGCGCTACCGTAAATGCGGTTTCACTCTGCTTTGCACGGTCTGGTTTTCCTCCTGGCTGGGAGATGAGATATTAAAGCCTCTCATTGGAAGAGTACGCCCCTGCAACCGCTTTCCCGATATCCCTCTTTTACTCCATGCACCGCACTCCCCGTCCTTTCCCTCCGGACATACCATGGTTGCCTTCGCCTGTGCAACAATCCTCTATTATTTCGATAGGCGCCTTGGCAGCCTTGGTTTTATCCTGGCCTCCCTCATCGCCTTTTCCAGACTGTACTTATTCGTACATTACCCCACGGATATTCTCGGAGGAATTTTCTACGGGGTGCTGTGCGCCCGGATTTTACTGTTAACTCTGCGCAGTATTTATCGTTATTTTTCAACCAATTCCTAAGGTGTGTCTGAAAACACCTGCTATTCCTTCATCACCTTCAGCAGGGTGAGGAAATATTGGTCCGAATCCGATTGCAAAAGTACTTCTCTTGCATAGGCAGGATTATCGGTTATGATATTATCTACCCCCAACCTTTTTAGACGCTCCAGCTCGTTTTTGGAGTTTACAGTCCAAACATACAGCTTTTTACCATCCTGATGGATTTTCTGTACCACACTCTTTGTAACAAGGCTTGATTTCATACTGAAAAAGTCAATTGTCTCATTCGTACTTAAGCCATTATGCAGCTGATACAGGATATAGCCTGTCTGCAAATCCGGGTCAAGCTCCTTCACTCTTTCCAGGCAGGTCAGGCTGGAGGAGGATATGACACACTGCCATTCCATATCATGTTTCTTTATTAGCTCCACAGCCTTTTCCTCCAGCCCCTCCTCTTCATTCATATATTTCAGCTCCACATTTAATATTGCTTTTCCTTTGCAAAGCTCCAATACCTCATCGAGGGTCGGAATTCGGGTCCCTCGATAGCTTTCATCCACCCAGCTTCCCGCATCCAATAAGGCAACCTGTGAATAATCCAGCTCCCATATATATTTATCCAGCCCGGTTGTGCGTTTTAAATTGCTGTCATGCAGCAATACCACCTCCCCGTCCCTGGTTACCCTGACGTCTATTTCAATATAATCCGCCTGCTCCTCAATTGCTTTTTCAATCGCCGGAAGAGTATTCTCCGGAACAT
The DNA here is from genome assembly GCA_023407175.1 of Bacillota bacterium. Next base: position 37,324 of record JAEYMU010000017.1, on the reverse strand, counting down.
TTTGCGAGAAGCCCCTGTGGGAAGTAATCTGAATTGTGTCCAAGTTCATATAATCAAGAGGGGAACCATTCGTCAGTATGTTAAAATAGCTGTATACGTTAAACAGCAAAAGTGCGATCAGGGTATACCGGAGGATTTTACGGTAGGATTTTTGCCCGCCATTTTCCCCAGAGGAAGCATCAATTACGGGGAGTACGCCCTCAGGCTCCTGCAAGTTCGGCGTCAGCCGGTAACGATAAAACAAATGGGTGAATAAGGCGGTATTGCTTATGGTACAGATAAAAAAGGCAAGAAGCATAAGATATCCGCTCATACCGTCATTCACAGATATAAAGGTGGCAATTGCCAGACTACGGTCGGGAATTGCCGCCGTAAGCAATGTGATGACTACCATTGTGAACGCATAGATAAGAAAGATAACCCAGGCCATCAAAAGATTCCAGGCGATAAAATAAAGCAGAGTCCGAACCGGTTTATTCCTCCCTGTATCCCTGCTGCATTCCAGCAGCTTCGCATATGAATTCATCGGATAAAGACTATATTGAAAAATAAACCCATTTTGTAACAGCAGCAGGCCAATCAGCAAAATGGTAGCAATAACCGCTATCGCCAGAAATATTACCCCGGACATTTCATCCGTAAAGAATTTTAACAGACGAATTCTCAAAAATGCAAAGCATAATAGCGGAAGATTGAAACCACCAAGGGTCAGCCAGACTGCCGGAATTAGCCGGATACCCCCTCGTCTTAGACACAGGAACAGCTGGCGCAGGGCTTTCATATAAAGCAGATAAAGCCGTACCTTCTTCTTATCCTCCACATCACGAAAATATATCATCAGAAAATACATCTCAAAAAGCAAAAATAGACCAAGCAGAAAAAAAAGCAGCACTCCCGCAGCCAGAGCAAGCGGATTAAGCAGAAAGTGTCCGATATTATCTACCGTCACATAGCTGTATCCCGTCAAATTCAAAACAGCATAATATATGGTCGACAGGAATGGGACAAAGGTAAAGATAAACAGCAAAAACAGAATACCCTGCCCAAAGAGCAGGGTGAGACCTTTGTGAAAAATCATTCTTATAATATTTGCAAAAACACTGTTGCTTCGTTTTGATTCATTATTTCCCATACTTTATGCCTTTTCCACACCAATACTAATTTAAGGAAATCGCATCCCAGGCCTCCTGATTGACAACCACCTTATAATCGGCGGACCATTCAGAATAAAGCTCTGAGAACATATCGTTGCGCCGTTGTTCTATGATCTCTTCCTTGACCTGAGTGGTTGCATCCTCATTAAAATCAGAGACACAATATATAATATGCCAGCCAGAAGTCGTAGTGACGATAGTGCTTAGTTCCCCGGTTTTTAAGGCAAGAGCTGCCTTCTCAAATTCATCACCGAAGGCCTTTGGTCCTCCCTCCTTGCCGAAGGTGTATTCTATCTCTTCCGCTTGGGAATTCTCCTCGGCCAGGGCTTTAAAATCCTCGGTTTCCTTCGCCTGCACTAACAAAGACTGCACCTTCTCATAGGCTGCTTCCTTGTCTTCCTTGGACAGTGCTACCTGATCACCCTCGGAATCAAGGTTATAGTTTTGAATAAAGATATCCTGGACCGTAATCTGTTTCGCATCCTCATCCGGCACATTATTATCAACATTAATGGTAAGCTTCTCAAACATCTTATTCGCTAAAAGGTTATCATAGTATACCTGCTGTAATAATTTTTCCGTAATATGATATTGCTGCAGCTCCTCCTTAGAAAAGCTTTTATACTGCTCCTTCGCATAAGAATTTGCATCTGCCTGCTCCTCTTCGGTCAGCGCGATATCCTGCTGATAGGCCTCGGCACTGATCACCTTAAGCTCGGTAATCTGATTGATTACTTCCTGCTTAATCATGCTTCCAAAGGTTGCTCCGTTGCCCAGAATATCGGCCTCCCATATTCCGCTGCCATAATCGGCCTCGTATTTGTCCTGGGCGAGCTTCAGATAAACCATTGCCTCATTATAATAAACCCTGGTATCTCCTATCATAAGCATCGTTTCACCGGAGTCCTCCGTATCTGAAGCCGCAGCCGTACTTGGCTGTGTACCGGATATCTTATAGTACGAAGCTGCCACTACCTTCTTACTGTCTCTGTCATAGGTGATATATAATTGCTTCTCCTCCTTAAGATAGGAATAGATAACCGTATTATTTCCGGAATCCGTACTCTTGGAGGTTTCCTTTCCAAAGCTATCTGCAAGCAGCTTTTCCACCGCAGTTTTTGTCATTCCGATTGTAACACCAAACAAAGTATATTTTCCCGCATCCTTAAGCAGGGTAATTGAGGTCACCTTTTTATCCGGTACCAGCACCTGGACCACACCCTCCATGATATATACTCCGCTGCTCTGTTCCTCGAGCTTTGTCACTGATTTTCTCTCAAAGGAGGACACTGATTTTCCCATGTAATTTGATAATTCATAACGTTCTTCCCCAGGTTTGCAGGCAGTCAGTGACATTAGCATAATCAATGATAATACCGCAATTCCCAGTCTTCTTAATATCTTCATCCTCGGTTCCCCTTTCCCTGCACATCTATATCAGCATTTTAAAATCCTTTAACAAATTCATCAGCTTCTCAAATACAAACAGTGAATCTGATTTTCCCTTCGGGCTTTGCGGAAGGCGGTATATAAAATATGGATTTGCCTGGGGTATCAGCTTCAAATTATTATTATACCGGGTCAAAAGCTCCGGAATCTTCTCCACGGCAAGCTTTGCTCTCGGATACATCATAAGCTTTACCTCATTGTCCTTATGAATTAGTCCCATGATATATAGGCTGTGGCAAACTGCCTTCAGCAGGGCAATGTTCAATAAATTATTCACGGATGCCGGCATATCGCCAAAGCGGTCCACCAGCTCCTCCTGCATATCCATCATTTCCTCTTCATTCTCAATTCCGGCAATCCGTTTATAGATGTCGAGCTTTTGAATTTCATTCTTGATATAAGTAGAGGGAATGTAGGCGTCCACATCCATATCCACAGTGGTTTCAAAGGTCTCCTCCTGGGTATCCTCACCCTTCATGGACCTGACTGCTTCATTGAGCATCTTGCAGTACAGGTCGTAACCAACCGCCTCCATATGCCCGCTCTGCTCTGCTCCCAGCAGATTGCCTGCACCCCGGATTTCAAGATCACGCATGGCAATTTTAAAGCCTGAGCCCAGCTCTGTAAATTCCTTAATGGCATGAAGACGCTTTTCCGCAATTTCCTTTAGCATCTTATCCCTGCGATACATTAAGAACGCATACGCTGTCCTGTTGGAGCGTCCGACACGGCCTCTTAGCTGGTAAAGCTGTGACAGCCCCAGCCGGTCCGCATCATCGACAATCATCGTATTTACATTCGAGATATCCAGTCCAGTTTCAATAATTGTCGTCGATACCAGTACATCGATCTCTCCCGAGATAAAGTCAAACATAATTTTCTCCAGCGTATGCTCATTCATCTGTCCGTGAGCAAAGGCAACATTTGCCTCAGGCACAAGCCTGGCCACCGTATTCGCCACCTCATCGATCCCGTTCACCCGGTTATAGACATAGTAAACCTGTCCTCCCCTTGCCAGCTCCCTGCTGATTGCTTCCCGGATAATTTCATCATTATGCTCCAGGACATAGGTCTGGATTGGAAGACGGTCAACCGGCGGTTCATCCAGAACACTCATATCCCTGATTCCCACCAGACTCATATGGAGGGTTCTTGGTATCGGAGTTGCGGTCAGGGTAAGAACATCCACATCCTTCTTCAACTGCTTGATCTTCTCCTTATGGGTCACTCCAAAACGCTGCTCCTCATCGATTACCAAAAGCCCCAGGTTCTTAAACTTTACATCACCTGACAGTACCCGATGGGTACCGATTATAATATCCAGATTTCCCTTTTTCAGCCGCTCCAGGGTCTTCTTCTGCTCGGCAGGGCCTCGAAAACGTGAAAGCACATCGATGCTTACCGGAAAATCCATCATGCGCTGTACTAATGTATTATAATGCTGCTGTGCAAGAATGGTTGTCGGTACCAGGAACACCACCTGCTTTCCGTCGGAAACCGCCTTAAAGGCCGCCCGGATTGCAATCTCTGTCTTTCCGTAGCCCACGTCTCCGCAGATCAAGCGGTCCATGATACGCTTGCTTTCCATATCCTTCTTGGTTGCTTCAATTGCACTCAGCTGATCCTGCGTCTCCTCATAGGGAAAGGCTTCTTCAAATTCCTGCTGCCATACGGTATCGGAACCGAACTGGAAGCCTGATTTCTCCTGGCGTTTTGCATAAAGCTCCACCAGGTCTTTTGCAACCTCCCTCACAGCTCCCCTTACCTTTGCCTTCGTATTCTTCCATTCAATGGAATTCAGCTTATTCAGCTTGGGCTTTCTGCCCTCGGAGCCGGAATATTTTTGAATCACATCAAGGCCTGTTGCCAGTATATACAACACGCCTCCGCCGCCATATTCAATCTTTATATAATCCTTTGTGATTTTATCGACTTCTATTTTCTCAATTCCCCGGTAGATACCCAGACCATGATTTTCATGCACCACATAATCGCCCGGGGTCAGCTCGGTAAAGCTCTGGATTTTATTGCCCTCATAGGCTGATTTCTTCCGCTTCTTCTTTTTCTCTGTTCCGAAGATATCACTTTCCGATATGATTACGAACTTGATCAGTGGGTATTCAAAGCCTCTTCTTAGATTTCCATAGGCCACCATAATTTCGCCGCTTTGCAGCACACGGTCCATATCCTCACTAAAGAAGGCGGGCAGCCCTAATTCCTGCAAATCCTCACTAAGGCGCATCGCTCTGGTTCTTGACCCGGACAACAGGATAACACGGTATTTGTTCTTCTTCCACCGTTCCAGGTCCTTGACTAAAACATCAAAATTCTTATGGTAAGATGCCACGGTCTGAACCGTGAAATCATATTTTCTCTTTGCTGTGTAGAAATTATTTTTAACCTCCATGGTACTGATCAGGATGGTATTTTTGTTCGCCAGAAAGCCCATTACCTCTTTATAGCCATAGATAACATCCATCTGTCCCGGAAGAATATAGCCCTTCTCGATTCGGCCGATCATACCCTCACGAAATTCGGTCTCCACCGTCTCGCCCTTCTCTGTAAGCCTCCCCGGCTCATCTAAGAAGAATATGGTATCCTCCTGATCAAAATAATGAAAGAAGCTGACGGTCTGATCGTAAAAATAATTGATATAGCTCTCTAAAGCCACCGAGCCCTGATAAGCCTCCAGATTGTCCTTGAATTCTGCGATGATCTGATGAATTCTTGCAGCCTCTTCCGTCTTAAACTGTGCTCTAAGGCTCTTATAATGCTGCTTTTCTTCCTCCTCCAGCTTCTTCAGGCCGGACCTTATCCGGTTCTCATCCAATATGATCTCCGTAGCCGGATAGATGGTAAGTTGCTCCACCTGCTCGATGGAACGCTGGCTGCTGACATCAAAGGTACGGATAGAATCAATCTCATCTCCCCATAATTCAATACGGCAGGGTACCTCCTGAGTCAATGGAAAGATATCAATAATTCCTCCTCGGACTGCAAAATCTCCGGGTGCTTCCACCTGCGCCTGTCTTTCATAGCCAAGATGGAGCAAGGCGGCACTGAATTCCTCCAGCTTAATTACAGAGCTTTGAGTAACCGTGATAATCCGCTCCCTGACCGCTGACAGCGGCAGGAGCCGATCCATACCCCCATCCAGGGTGACAATGATGGTGGAGGCTTTCTTTTCAAGCATCCTGCTTAAAATCTTAAGACGGTCCCTGACAATTGCATTTCCATGGATATCTGCGCTGTAGAAAATAATATCCTTTGCCGGATAGATAAATACATCCTTATCATACAACCGGTAATCCTCATATATTTCCTTTGCCTTCAGGTCATTATAGGTTACGATTACCTTATAGCGAAAACCATCTCCCAACCCATGGATCAGATGGCATTTCTGCGAATCAATGCAGCCGGTAACCTGTACCGGCAGGGTCTTAAGTGTAATATTTTCCCTGATATCATTAAATTCCTTTAATTCCTTCAGAGGTGCCGTAAAGGTTTTCATAAGCCCTCCCTATTTTTTCCGGTTATACTGATTCATAGCTGCTTCCATACCGGAAGTAAGCATCACTTTGCAAGCCTCGGAGACACCCCCAAGCGCCTCCCGTATGGAAGGCTGCTCCTGGTCTGAAAACCTTGACAATACATAATCCGCCAAATCCCAGTCCTTTGGCTTATCACCGACACCAATCTTTATTCTTGGAAATTCATCTGTTCCCAGATGGGCGATAATATTCTTAATCCCGTTATGTCCGCCGGCGCTTCCCTTCTTACGGATACGAAGCTGTCCGACCTCCAGGCTGATGTCATCATAGATTACAATAATTTCTTCAGGGGATACCTTATAAAAATCAACCAGCTCACGGACACTCTCTCCGCTCAAATTCATATAGGTGAGCGGCTGTGCCAGCACCACCTTCTCTCCTTCAATGAAGCCCTTCCCGCAAACAGCCTTATGCTTCCTGAAGTCCAGGGGAATCCGGTAATCGTCGGATAGTCTGGTTATGGCATCCCACCCGACGTTATGTCTGGTAGCCTGATATTTATCTGTTGGGTTTCCCAACCCTATAATAATGTGCATAAAATAAACCTTTCCCACCATTCAGGTATGTCGGATAAACAGGGAATGGAATCTGCCGGCAAAAGCCCGGCAGATTCCCCTGTCCGCATAAAATATTCAAAATAATTTTTCCCGTAATTACAGGCAGATACTGTTTTCCCGCATCTGTTTTATCAGGTGGCTGCTGTCACTGTCGTAACCTGCTGGGAACGTATTATTCCTGTAATATTATTCATTAAAATCATTTCCATTGTCTTCTTTTCGACAGAATTAAGATGGCTGCCATAAACAACGGCAATTGCATACATAATACGTTCTTTATGGAGAACGGACCAGGTTCCAAAGCCTCTTTTTTCTGACAAATAGCGATCTACCTCTGCAATTTCATCAGCCAGCCTCCCGATATCCTCATTTAGCAGGATACTAACTCCAATAAAGGACAATTCAGTTCCTAGTCCGAAGCGGCACTTTCTTTCCCTAAGTGCCTGATACAGCTCCACAGCACGGGCGCATTTTACCTCCACAGCCTCATTGCTTAGGGTCATGATATGGGACAAGGATTGAATCGCATTGGAATGGGTGAAGCTTTCGCTTAGTTTGGCAAAGCAGTGCTCCATCTCAACCAGATTCTCTGCTGCCGGTTTATCATTCATCGCGAGAAGCGCCGAGTAGCAATAATCATTGGAACCGGTTATAAATCTATGCTCCTCCTTCATTGCATTATAATAGCTTCTGGCAGAGGTAATCAGCTTCTGGTGATCCTGGGGCTCTGCCTCCAAGACAAGAGCAAAGGCCGCAAGCACCAGATAGGGGGATGAATGAAAGCCCTCCTTCTTCATATCACGATACGCCTGCAAGGCACTCCCAAATACTTTCTCCGGTTCGGGTTGAAAAGTTAGAATAATGGATATCATGAAATTAGTTATATCCTTGAACTGGGATATGGTACTGGTGTTATCACTGATAATCTTACGGCACCGGTTAATTGCCAGGGGGTCTGCCTTCCGTCCCTCCAGTGCACATAATAACGCCCCGGTTCTTGCATTAATTGCATTGTTCCATTTAAAACTTTTTCGTAGTTCATAATAATTTTCTACAAACAAATCACAATTATTCTTTAATGCTTCCCTCATTCCCGTAACCACCTTTTCTTTATATTTTATATAAATCTTAAGTATATACGACATATAAAACAAAGGAAAAGAACATGCTCTATGTCCTTTTCCTTATTATAATCCTTCTGTTAGTTGGTGGCAACAGCTAAATAAAAAGATCATTCATGTAAAATTGGACCCATGGCAGGGTAAAGTGTGTCCTTCCGGCACACTACAAAAACGGCAGCCCCTACCGCTGCCGCTTTGCCCTCTTTGGTTTGTTATACCGCATCTGCTTCTTCTGTTTCTAAAGCTGCAATTTCGTACTTTTCCAGGATAATCTTCTGGATTTTATCCCTGGTGTCCGAATTGATCGGATGAGCGATGTCCCTATACTCTCCGTCCCCGGCTTTTCTGCTCGGCATGGCAATGAACAGACCCTTATCGCCTTCAATTACTTTGATATCGTGAACTACGAACTCGTTATCAAGAGTAATTGAAACAACAGCCTTCATCTTGCCCTCCTTGCTCACCTTGCGTACGCGTACGTCGGTAATTTGCATGGTTTGGTCCCCCTTCTGTCGTATTTATCGTTAGTTGTTAAGAAAAAGCTAGTATTAAATAAGTAATTTCACTTTTCCTGTTACTAATTTAACAATATATACAGTATAAACAAGACATTTACAAACTTCGGTATTTGTAGATATTATAACATATTTATTCCAAAATGTGAATAATATTTGCATAAAATTCGCATAATCTTTCAATATTTATGTCACTATTTCATCCTTTTGCTTATAATCAGTTATAATAATTACTTTTTTTTATTCAATATTAGATAAATACTTGCATCCGAATACTAAAAACTGAATATAATGGCAATGAAGCGCTTTGGGGAAAACCACATTCACGGGATATGTGAGATGAATTTTATATTGTATTTTAGTTGAAATGGGTTATAATAGCAGGTGTTATAAAATTTATAAATCTTAAGAAGTTTGGCCAGAATGGAGATCATTATGTACAAAATAAATTTCGACAAGCCATGCCGGATACATTTTATCGGTATCGGCGGTATCAGCATGAGCGGCTTTGCAGAATACCTGCACACCCTTGGATTTAAAGTAAGCGGATCTGACGCACACGCAAGTTCAATCACCGACCGTCTGGAGCAATTGGGAATTGAGTTCTTCCTGGGACAGAGGGCTTCCAATATAACCTCTGATATTGATGTCGTAGTTTATACTGCCGCTATTGCACCGGATAATGAAGAACTCCTGGCGGTGGAGCAAAGAAGCATCCCCCTTTTAAGCCGTGCAGAAATGATCGGCCAGGTGATGCTCAATTTTGATAATGCCATTGCCGTATCCGGTACCCATGGCAAGACCACTACCACCTCCCTGCTTTCCTTAATCTTTTTAGAAGCCAATTTGGACCCTACCATTTCGGTCGGCGGTATTCTGGATGCCATCGGAGGCAACATCCGCATGGGCAAATCAGAGCACTTTATTATAGAAGCCTGTGAATACACCAATACCTTCCTGCAGTTTTACCCAAAGCGTGCCGTTATCTTAAATATTGATGCAGACCACCTGGATTTCTTTAAGGACCTTAATGATATCCGCAATTCCTTTCATCAGTTTGCGAAGCGTATTCCGGCAGACGGACAGCTCTTCATCAACGGCGAAATTGAACAGTATCAGGAGATAACAAAGGACCTTTCCTGCGGGGTCTTAACCTACGGTATTATAGACCCTGCCTATCGCAAGTCAGCGCTTACATATGATATTGCCGCTGATCATATTACCTTTGATGAAAATAGCATCGGCAGCTATGATTTATACTACAAGGGAAAATACATTGACCGCATCCGTTTAAATATCATAGGGCTCCATAACATATCGAATTCTCTTCCGGCAGTCGGTATCGCCCTTGAGACTGGAGTTTCAATCGAGGTAATTAAAAAAGCCCTTTATTCCTTTCATAATTCCAAACGGCGCTTTGAATACAAGGGTGAAATTGCCGGTGTTACCATTATCGACGATTATGCCCACCATCCGACAGAGGTTGCCGCAACCTTGAACGCCGCACAGAATTATCCCCATAAAAATCTCTGGTGCGTCTTCCAGCCTCATACCTATTCCAGAACAAAACAGCATCTGACAGAATTTGCACAGGCGCTGTCGCTTTCCGGCAAGATTGTGCTTGCAGACATCTACGCTTCCAGAGAAAAGGACCCGGGAGACATATCCTCCAGGGATTTGGCCGAGGAATTAAGGAAATTGGGTAAAGAAGTCTACTATTTTCCTTCCTTTGATGATATTGAAAATTTTTTATTGCAAAATTGTATGAACGGCGACCTGTTGATAACTATGGGTGCCGGAGATATTGTAACCGTGGGAGAAAAGCTTCTGGGCCAATAGTTATCCACAACATCCACAGCATTATCAACATTTTTATTGATATTTGCCGTGGATGTTTTTTTCCGCCAAATTATTTCTACAAACATAGATTTTTGATTAAATTTTTGCTTCAAAATACGCTTGTTCTATCATTTTTTACATATTTTAACAGTTTTTGACCTGTGTTTCATCCACATTATCCACAGTATCCACATTATCAAAAAATGCGAGAACCCCTGAAAATAGGCTATTTTCAGATGAATTTATCTGTGCTATAATGATGCTTGCATTCAACAGAAGAATATATTTCCTGTTACGACAATGCGATAGTTTTATCTTTTATATTGATTTGGATGCCGCCAAGGCGGCAGACGGAGGTTGCCATGAGTAAAATTTCCTTACATGCAGAGGGTATTTGTGATGTCACTATTGTATCAAATACTTTTATTGACCAATATATGCCGTCAGCCAACGGCGCTTATGTCAAGGTTTATCTGTATCTGCTGCGCTGCTTCTCGGGTAATTGCCCGGAAGTGACCATTTCCTCCATTGCCGACCACCTGGAAAATACCGAGAAGGACATTATAAGAGCGCTGAATTATTGGGAGAAGCTGAATCTCCTGGTACTTACACGCAATGTGGCCAAGGAGATTACCGGTATTTCAATTGTAAGCCTGAAACAGTCCGAGGCAAGACCTGTGACGGTTGCAGATTCCGATTCCGAGCTCGATGAAATTGCTGTAAGTATTCATACGGAGACAAAGCCTGCTGTCCGAAAGAGCTACTCCGCTGAGAAGATTACAGAGTTTACGAATAATGATGATATTAAATGGGTGATGCATATTGTAGAGATTTATTTGGATCATCCGTTAAAGCCCATGGATCTCCAATTGATTTTGTATTTGTATGAGGAGCTCCATTTTTCTGCGGAATTAATTATGTATCTCTACGAATACTGTGTCTCAAAGGGTAAGAAAAACACCTCCTATATCGAGGCGGTGGCACTTACCTGGGCTGAGGAGGGTATTGATACTGAGGAGAAGGCCAAGGTTGCCACTTCCTCTTATCATGAGCATTTTAATACCGTAAATAAGGCCTTCGGCCTAAACCGTGCACCGGGGCAGATTGAACGCCAGTACATAACCAAATGGGTTGAGGTATTTGGCTTTACCGACGAAATTATCGCTGAAGCCTGTAACCGGACCATACTTCGGACGCAAAAACCCGATTTTAAATATACAGACAAAATTCTGGAAACCTGGTTTAAAAAGAATGTAAAGAGCAATACTGATATTGCAAGATTGGATGAAGAATTCAGCAAGGGCGGCAAGACAAGCGAGGCTAAGAAGACCTCTGCGGCGCCAAAGCAGCCCCAGACCTCCAACCGCTTTAACCAGTTCCCCCAGAGAACCTATTCCCCCCAGGATTATGCCGAGCTTGAACGCAGACTTTTGAATAAAATGAATTAACCGGTGAAGGAAAGGAGACTCCTGCTATGCCGCTTAAGAATGATCAATACAACCGTATTCTGCGGGAATATGACAGCCGCAGGCTGAAAAACAAGCACGCTTTGGATGAACGCCGCACAAGAGCTTATGAGCTGATTCCGCAGCTGAAGGAGCTGGAGGATGCTATGATTTCCCTGTCTGCCCAGAGTGGAAGGCTTGCACTGTGGGGAGATGACAGCCGTCTAAAGGCTCTTAAGCTTGAGCTGAAGGAGCTGAAGACCCGCCAGACTGCACTTTTGGCTGATCACCAGCTGCCCTCCGACTATTTGGACATGCAGTATCAGTGCAGCAAATGCAAGGATACCGGCTATATTGGGGGCAAGAAGTGCAATTGTCTTAAGCAGGCAGTTGCCGATCTGATGTATTCCGCTTCCAATATAAAGACCATTCTGGCCAGTGAGAATTTCAGTAAATTCTCCTTCCGGTATTATTCCGACGATTTTATTGACGAAACCACCGGCCTGTCACCCCTGTCCAATATGCAAAAGGTGGTGGCTTATTGCAAAAGCTTTATCAAACATTTTGACAGCGTGCAAGATAACCTGCTTTTACTTGGCAATACCGGAGTCGGCAAGACCTTTCTTGCTAACTGCATAGCCAAGGAGCTTTTGGACAAGGGTTATACCGTAATTTATCTTACTGCCTTCCGCCTGTTTGATATTCTTGAGAAATGCAAATTTGGCAAGGATGAGGAAAATTCCTATCAGGCCTCGAATCAATTTGATTATATACTGGACTGTGACCTGTTAATCATTGACGACCTTGGTACAGAGTTTTATAACTCCTTTACCAACTCCCAATTGTATTTGATTATTAATGAACGGCTTCTTCGCAAAAGGTCCACGGTAATTTCGACTAATCTTTCCTTGCAGGACATCAATATAAATTACAGTGAACGAGTCTATTCCCGAATTATTTCCAAATATCGGGTGCAGCGTATTATCGGAGAGGACATTCGTCTACATATGGCGGTCAATGGTACAAATTCAGTATAAAGGCACAAAATATGACCAAAATCGTATTGACATAACCAAATATATAATGTTATAACTTTAATGGCTTTTACAACCAATTCTATTTAATTTCATGGAGGGAAATCTAATGTCGAAGAACGAGAAAATCGTAGAAACCATTCCTGTGGGACCGCTTGGCATTATCGCTCTGGAGAGCAGCAACACTCTGGGTCAGCATGTAAATGACTATCTTGTTGAGTGGCGCAATTCAAGAGAAAGCGAACACAAGGGAACAATTGCATTTTACGGTTATCAGAGACCTTCTTATTTAATGAAGGCTTGTTGTCCCAGATTTGGTACCGGAGAGGCGAAGGGCCAGATCAAGGAATCAGTTCGTGGTCATGACCTTTATCTGCTTGTAGATGTAACGAACTATAGCTTAACCTATAAGGTATGCGGAAATGCCAACCACATGTCACCCGACGATCATTATCAGGACCTGAAGAGAATAATAGCAGCAGTAGGTGGTAAAGCCAGAAGAATTACAGTTATCATGCCATATCTTTATGAAGGAAGACAGCACAGACGTTCCTCCAGAGAATCCCTCGATTGTGCCTTGGCCCTGCAGGAATTGATCCGGATGGGTGTGGACAGCATCCTTACCTTTGACGCCCACGATCCCCGTGTTCAAAATGCAATTCCCTTAAACAGTCTCGAAACCGTTGCCCCGAATTATCAGTTCATTAAGGCAATGCTTCATAATGTGGATGACATCCGTTTTGACGAAGACCATATGATGGTTATCAGCCCCGATGAAGGCGGTATGTCCAGAGCAGTCTATTTCGCCAATGTCCTTGGTCTTGACATGGGTATGTTCTATAAAAGACGTGATTATACAAGAATTGTTAATGGCCGTAATCCGATTGTCGCACATGAATTCCTCGGTTCTGATATTAACGGTAAGGATGTCCTGATTGTAGATGATATGATTTCCTCCGGCGATAGCATCATTGACGTTGCTTCCGAATTAAAGGAAAGAAATGCCGGAAGAATCTTTGTAGCAGCCACCTTTGGTTTATTTACCAATGGCTTTGCCAAGATTGACGAGGCTTATGAAAAGGGACTGATTCATCGTATTCTTACAACAAACCTGGTATACCAGACTGCCGAGCTCTTAACCAAGCCCTGGTACATTAATGTTGATATGAGCAAATATATCGCGCTTATCATTGATACCCTCAATCATGACAGCAGTATCAGCAACCTGTTAAATCCTGTAGAACGTATTCAGAGTATTCTGAAGGAATATAATCAGGGCGGCAAAATTAACAAGGATCTACCCGATGAATAAATTCTATTATTATTTTTATAAATTATCTTAATAAAGGACAGGCACTCAAGCTCTCTGATGCTGCAAAGCAATCAGGTGCCAGGGTGCCTGTTTTTTAGTGATTTATGGGAGGTCATTTTCCTGCACTGTATCTTCTCCGTCTATAGCCGGCTCATCAACTGTATCCTCCGGGAAAGTATCCTCCGGTGTAGGGGTCGCAGTAACGCTGACCTCTCCGCCCGTGGTGTCGTCCGGATTATCCGCCTGGTTCTCTCCTGTTCCTTCCTCCCCCGTGGTGTCCTGACCACCCTCCGGCGTAGTTTCCGTGTTATCCTCCGGCAGTCCTTCCTCCTCCGTAACCTGGGTGGGTGTCGGAGCCTGGGTCGGAGTTACTGTTATCTGTTCTTCCTCAATCTCCGCCCTCCAGTCATAATATTCAAAGGTTCTGGTCATAGACTTTGTATGAATCTCATCCATAAACGCATGCCATATTCTGCCCGGATAGCTGGAGCCCATCAAATCACTGACTGTCTTTGGAATGTCGTAGCCAACCCATACACTTGTGGTATAATAGGGTGTATATCCAACAAACCAACCATCCCTCTTATCATTGGTGGTTCCGGTTTTTCCTGCACTGATGGTATTTTTAAGTCCCAGCCCCTTGGCGGTTCCATTCTTGATTACTCCGGTCAAAGCCTCCGTCATAATTCTTGCGGCTCTGGTATCATAGATTTCCTTTTCCTGTGTCTCGCTGCCGGCTACTTCATTTCCTTCCGAGTCCATAATTTTAACAATACAGGTGGGTTCCCTGTAATACCCGTCGTTCTCCAGGGTTGCATAGCCTGATGCCATCTCAATCGGACTGACGCCATTCGTCAGACCTCCAAGGGCTGCGGCAAGGGTATAGTCACTTTCCGAGATTTTTGAAAAGTTCATATTAAGCAGATAGGATAATCCCACCTTGGGCGTTAGCTCTTTAAACAGCTGCCAGGCAATTGTATTGATGGATTTTTCAAGCGCTTTCTGCAGCTTTATCTTTCCCAGGTATTTCCCATCCGAATTCTTCGGGCCATCCTTGGTATATACATCATTAACAATACTCTCCGGAGTATAGCTCTGCTCAAAGGAGGGGGTATAGACAATCAGCGGCTTGATGGAGCTGCCCGGCTGCCGGTAGCTCTGATATGCCCTGTTCAGCGTAAAGCTGCCCAAATCCTGCTGCCTTCCTCCGACAATCGCTACTACCCTTCCCGTATCATTATCGATGCAGACCGCAGCTCCCTGCATCTTATATACACCATTTTCATCCATATCTGTAAAAGCCTTCAGCTCCTCGTCTACCGCCTGCTGCAATAATTCCTGCTTATCCATGTCAATTGAGGTATAGATACGGTAGCCGTGGATGTACAAATCCTTCTGGATGCTGTAGTACAGATCATCATATTCCTCATCATAGGCCTTCTGATCTTCTTCACTGTCAAACTCATACTGGATTTCAAAGCCCTGCTGCTCCATCAAGGCCCGAATAGCACAATAATAAACATAGGTCTCCACATAATCCGTCTTTGACTTACTGCTCTGTACCAGTGTGATAGTTTCATTCAACGCATTTTCGTATTCCGTCTCATCAATTTTGTCATTTTCGTACATCTGCTTAAGAATTCTATCCCGCCGCTCCAGAGTATTATCATAATTAGTGAGGGGGTTGTAACGGTTGGGGCTGTTGGGAATGGCGCAAAGGAAGGCTATCTGTGACAGGCTTAAGGCGTTAACCCCTTCCCCAAAATATGCCTGTGCCGCTGCCTGTATCCCGTAATGACCATTGGCAAAGTAAATGGAATTCAAATAAAACTCCATGATCTTATTTTTACTGTATTTCTTTTCAAGCTCCTGTGCTACAAAGATCTCCTTGATCTTTCTGGTATAGGTTACCTCCTGCGTAAGGAAAACACTCCTTGCCAGCTGCTGTGTGATGGTGCTGGCGCCTTGTGTAATATGTCCCTTATGCTTAATCAGTTCGATTGCCGCCCTGACATTCGCCCAGTAATCCACACCGCCATGTTCAAAGAATTTTCTGTCCTCCGTTACTACCAGTGCATCAATTGCCGCAGTAGGAATGTCCTCGTATTTCAGATAATAGACATCCTTCTCCGATTTCAGGGTGGAGATTAAATTCCCGTCCGTATCATATACCAGACTGGTCTGCGAGGCCTTGAAGGTATCCTCAGTAGAAGCTTCCACCATTTGCTTTGCTTCGGATTGCATCCGAAGAATCGTCTTACCGTAAGCCAGATAGAAATAAAGTATGGCTGCCAGTATTGCCAGCAATGTCAACAATACAATCAGCTGCACCGTGATTTTAACTCTATGTCTTAATTTACTCTTTGTTTTCTTTTTCTTAACTCCGTTGTCTTTTGGCATAAAAACGCCTCCTTCCAGGTCAGCCCTGTGACAGCTCCACCAGATGATATGCGATATCCAGCTCCTTAAGAAGCTGCTGCTCTCTTTTGTGACAGGTAAATAATATCACCTGTTTTCTTTCAGAAAGCTCCCTTAAGCAGGCCTTTACCCTGGATTCATCATAAAGGGCCAGGCTGTCATCCAGTAAAAGCGGGGCTTCATCCCTTCCAAGCAGCAGGTCCGCCACTGCCATGCGCAGTGCAAAATAAACCTGCTCCATGGTACCGGCACTTAAGCGCTCCAGAAGTACATAATCGTCCTTCCAGCCCACCTTGACCTCCAGCTTCTCGTCTACCTTGATGTCCTTATATTTCTGTCCGGTAATCCTGCTGATTACCTTGGTTACGGCACTGTTCAGCTGTTGTCCGAAGCTGTCATGAATTTCTGTGGACAGCTCCTGAATTACAGAAAGCGCCAGCTTAACCGCTTCCTGCTCCGTGGCAGCTTCCCTCTGCCTTTGTTCAAGCTCCTTATAGCTCTCCCTGTTCCTTTGCAGCTCTTCTTCATTCCCCTCCAGAGTGGAGATTTCCCAGCGAAGCTTTTCGATACCAAGCCTAAGGTCTTCCTGCTGTCTGTTAAGCTGTGCAAGCATTCCTGATGTCTCCCGGCGTTTTTCTTCAACAGCCTGCTGCAGCCGTTCGATGGCCCCATCGGTAAGCTCCTCCTCGGGAGTAAAATTCTGCAGATATTTCATAATCGTTTCATACAGCACATCCCGCTTATCCTCCAGCTCCTGAAGCCTCTGCTTTTGTTCCTCCTGCTGCTTCCTGGCATGCTCCAGCTCATAGGAATTTCGGATTACCGCCTCCTGTCTGGAAGGAAGCTCCTCCATACGAGCAAGGCCATACTTTCCCAGAATAGCTGTAAGCTGCGTTTGCAGGAACGCTCTTTTTTGTACCTGCTCCTTCTTCTTATTAAGAAAGGCTTTCAGCTTACGAAGCCGGACCATAGTAAGCAAAATACATAAAGCTCCCCCAGTAATGGCCAGTCCCCATAACAAAAACCAGCCCACCGGCTGAAAGCCTGTAACACTCCAAATCAGCAGCCCCAGAGCAACGCAGGGCAGAATGCTTATGAAGGTGCTCTCCCTCACTCTTTTATTTAGACGCTTTTCCTCTCCTTCTAGTTCCGAAACAGCTTTATCCATATCATAAAGCTCACCTTGCAGCTGACCAAGCTGTTCGACATCCTCCCTAAGCGAAGCCGATGCCTGGTATTCCTTCTCTCCTGCCTCTATTTTCTCCTTAAGTATCTGTTCCTGCTGCCTTAAATTATTCTCCTGTCTGATTAATTCCTGATAGCTCCGGTATTGTTCAAGAACAGCCGGCAGCTGTTCCATTCTTTTTACCGTCTCCCGATCTACCTGATCTGCGATCGCACTTTTATGCTGTAAAAGCCTCTGCTCCTGCACAAGCAGCTCCCGAAGCTTTCCTGTCAGCTGCTCCAGACGCTCTTCCTTCTCCAGCCCTGCGTCAATGGCTGCCTGCAGCGCCTTCAACTGTGCTGTATTCTGAACAGTCTCCAGCTGCTTCCTCTGGTCTGTCAGGCTGGTGATGGCCTTGGCAACATTGACCTCCTTGCTCTTTGCTATGGACAGGTTCGCTATGTAATTACGAACCTGGGCCGCCAGCTCAGCATCCGTTGCAGCCTTCAGCTGTTCCATGCTGATGGTATTCTTATAGGCGGATTCCGTAAGCCCCGGCAGTAATTCACCAATCAGCCCTTCTTTGAGCTTAACCTCTCTTCCCGTTGCCAAATCCAATATAACAAAGCTCTTATCACTTACATGGAGGCTGCGCTGAAGGCGGTAATCCTTATCTCCAATCCGCAGGTCCAGACTTCCTCCATATGCCCCCGGATAGTCCCAGGGTAAATACCTGGTATAAATGTCCTCTTTGGAAGCAGCCCCCCTGCCCCTTAAGCGCTCTATTCCAAACAGCATTCCCCGGATAAAGGTGTGTATGGTCGATTTTCCGGCCTCATTCTCACCATAAATCAGGTTAATGCCCGGCTTTAACTCTATCTCACGGTTTGTAAACTGCCCAAAATAGTTCAGTTTAAGCTTAGTAAAAATCATTCTTGACCAAACCCTTTCTTGTTTCTTTCCCTGGTAGTATACACCCACTGATCGCAGGGCGTATCAATCCTTTGCATTAAGCAGCGCTTCTATTCCATAATACAGTGCCTTCTTGGCCGTTTCATCCTGATTTGCCCGTTCTCGTATCTTTTGTATAAACATCCCTATCATATTATCGGAATTCTCCCGGTAAAGAGCATCAAAATCATAATCGGGTATGGATTCATCCAAAACCTCCAGTACATTTCCCGCCTTCCTTAGGGCTTCCCTGTCAAAATGTATCAGTTCATCCCTGATCCCCTGAATCGTAAAGGAATAAATATTGGCGGCTCCACCCGCCTGTATGGCCTCCTTTGCCTGATCAAGCAGGGAGGTATTCGTCGTATTCTGGTTCACCGGCAAACCAATTCTTAGATATCTGCGCGCACAGCTTGAAACAAAACGGATTTCTGTTGTATAAGCTCCGGTATCCTTTCGCGAAATTTCCCCAAGAATATAGCCTCTCTCCCCAAGATCGTTCTTATCCGTCGGCTCAAGAGAGCCGCAGTAGGCCATCCTTTCACTGATGATCTCCGGCTTATGGATATGCCCGAGTGCAATATAATCAAACCCCGAATTCAATAATTTCTTCCGGTTCATGGGGATATTCCTCTCGTCACCGCCATGGGCAAGTAGAATATGTAGCTTATCATTCTGCTCCGGCTTTACCGTATCATACAAGGGTTCGGTAATGTCCTTCCTGCAATAGCTTAATCCGTAAACCTGTGCACCAAGCTTAGGAAATTCTATAGTCTCCATAGTCTCCCTGGGAAACATATGGACTCTTTCATTCCATTCAAACTCCTGATAATAGGACCTTGGCCCAATATAATCGTGATTGCCCGCCATCAGAACCACCTGGGCGGTAGTAAGCTTACCAAGGATATAGTTGACCTCCTTTAATTCCCGCAGCAGGGGCTGGCGGTGGAACAAATCCCCTGCAATCAGTAAAAGCTCCGCCTTTTCCTCATTGCAAATCGTTATTATATTCTGAAAGCTGTCCCATATCTCCTTCTTTCGCTGAGGTCCCCAGGCCATATTGGCATCCGGTTCCGCCCCCAGATGGATATCCGCTATATGTATAAACTTCATAATTACACCCTTCCGCATATCATAAGCCTGCTTGCATTTTATATATTCTATCATATATTTGAAAAGAAATAAATTTTATCTTACTGATCTTAATTGTATTTTAATAAATATAGGAACAAAAGCTACCCTGTAAAAAGACCTTATCCGGCAGAAGTGTATTTGTAAAATAACTCTGTCGGATAATTTTCATAAAATATTCACCGTTTTTATATAATTCGTACACAACTTACCCTTATAATAAAGCTATAAAGTTAATCAAACAAAACGCTTACAAGTATTTTAACATAGATTTTTTCATCAAATATCCCTCCCAAAAAAGCCAACCTGACCCGTTGGCTTTTCCTCTGTCCCTGGGATAAAAATCTTCATAAAATGTTCATCAATTGAATATATTTTCTACACATTTTGCTTATATAATAAGTTCATAGAGTTAAACAAAACAACGCTTACAAGTAAATTAACATAGATTTTCATAATTTCTCCCCCCCTTAAGCCAACCTAATACGTTGGCTTTTCCTCTGCCCACCAGTTTCAATTATTTCATAAAATGTTCACTAATTGAAAATATTTTGAACACACTTTGCCATTATAATAAGCTTATAAAGTTAATCAAACAAAACGGCTTACAAGTATTTTAACATAGATTTTTTCATAAATTTTCTCCCCCTCAAAGCCAACCTTACCAGTTGGCTTTTCCTCTGCCCTGTACGCACCCCGATAAAAAGGGATGTCACTGTTTTGTGACATCCTCTGCTGTTATCCAAAGTGTCCGCTTACATAATCCAAGGTTTTTTGAGTCTTGGGATTGGTAAAGATTACTTCGGTTGTATCATATTCAATTAAATCACCGAGCAGGAAGAAGGCTGTTTTATCTGCGATACGTGAAGCCTGCTGCATATTATGTGTGACAATAACGACTGTATAGGACTTCTTTAATTCACCCAGCAAATCCTCAATCTTATAGGTTGAAATCGGGTCCAGGGCACTGGTGGCTTCATCCAATAATATAACCTCAGGATTTAATGCAACCGTTCTGGCAATGCACAGACGCTGCTGCTGTCCGCCGGAAAGAGAAAGCGCGCTTTTCTTTAACCGGTCCTTTACCTCCTCCCAGAGAGCCGCCGCCTTCAGACTGTTTTCCACAATTTCATCCAGCTCTCTTTTTCTTTTGCCATGGTATCTGGGAGCGTAGGCGATGTTGTCATAGATGCTTAGCGGGAAAGGATTCGGCTTTTGAAATACCATTCCTATTTTCTTACGGATCAGCATCGGGTCTATCTTATTTTCATAAATATTGATATTATCATAAATCACTTCCCCGGTAATTTTACAGTTTGCAATGATATCATTCATCCGGTTTAAAGCTCGCAAAAAGGTTGATTTACCGCAGCCCGAAGGACCGATCAATGCGGTAATCTCATTCTTTTCTATCTCCATACTTACATTGTTCAGTGCCTGCTTATCTCCGTAATAGAGATTTAAGTTCCTCGTTGTAATAATACTCATTATTTATGACTCACTTTCTTTTGGAATAGACCTGCTATGATATTTGCCGTAAGGTTAATAATAAATACCAAAATCATCAGGATTGCGGCCATTGCATAAGGAACCCAGTCAGGAGCCCCTCCCTCGGTTGCGTATAAGTAAAGCTGAACGGTAAGTCCGGCTCCTGGCTCAGCAAAATGTTTGACGTAATTGGTCGGTAAGGTATAATCCACACCTGCGGTATAAAGAAGTGCCGCGGATTCACTGACAACACGGCCTATGCTTAGAATTACCGCAACTACGATACCCGGCAGAGCATTTGGCAGCAGAATTGTGCGGATGATGTGCAGCTTTGAGGCCCCCAGGGAATATGCTGCTTCACGGTAGGAGGGATTCACCTGAAGCAGGGCCTCTTCCGTAGTCCTTATCATGGTTGGCAAAACGATCAGGGAGCAGGTAAGCGCACCGGCCAATATGGAACCGCTTCCGCTTCCAATTCCAAGGGCGGTTACGAAAAATGCCAATCCGAATAAGCCATATACGATGGAGGGGATTCCCGCAAGAATTTCAATCGCATACCGGAAAGCGGATATTATCTTACCCGGCTTTGAATATTCCGCCAGATAAATTGCGGTCCCTATCCCCAGCGGTATTGATACCACAAGGGTAAGCAATACGGTGTATAAGGTATTGATTATCATGGGCGCAATTCCATAGGTCTCATCCAAGCGGGAGGGAGCCGTAGTTAAAAATTCCAGGTTAATATAGGGCAGCCCTTTGATAATAAGAAATACTATAATTGCGATAACCAGGCTGATAACCACTGCGGTAACCGTATAAATGAGAGCACGTACCGCTATGATGCCCGGTCTTATATGTTTTTCGTATTTATTTTTATCCATTTATTTTATCCGCCTTTTTTATAAAGAAGTGAAAGATCGAGTTGATTATAAAAACAAATACAAAGAGCACCAGACCAATTCCGATCAGTACCCCTCTGGTCTGCTCTGTCGCATAGGACATCTCAGTAACAATTGCAGTGGTTAAGAACCGGACCGGCTTTAGCATAGCCGGCATCTGCGGGATATTCCCGGCTACCATCATAACCGCCATGGTTTCACCGATAGCCCTTCCGACTCCGAGCAGTATGGCCGCCATGATGCCCGACCTTGCAGCCGGAATTATAATCGTGAACAGAGCATATTCCTTGCGTACACCCAAAGCATAGGCTGCTTCCAGATAGCTCTTGTCAACTGCATTGATGCTCGTTTCACTTACACTGATGATGGTGGGTAAGGTCATAATAATTAAGACAATTACAGCCGAGAACATGGACAAGCCGGATGATAAGTCAAACAATTTCTGTACAAACGGAACAATAAATACCAGGCCCAGAAAACCGTAGATAACCGAAGGAATTCCCGCCAACAGGCTTACAACTCCGCGTAAAACCGAACCGATCCCCTTTGGCACCAGCTGTCCGATTGCCAGCGCTACCAGAATGGAGATGGGAACCGCAATTAAAACCGTGAAGAAGGTGGAGTAAAAGGAGGATAGAATAAATGCCAGTATTCCATATTGGGGCGGCTGGTTTGCAGAATTCC
This sequence comes from Bacillota bacterium, assembly GCA_023407175.1. The sequence goes on along the minus strand of JAEYMU010000017.1, from coordinate 14,611 downwards.
AGACCGGTCCGAACAGGAATTCCTTTAAGCCTACCTTGACAATACTGGGTCCCCCATTCGCTACCATAAAAACAGCGATAAAAACAACTGATAAAAAGGTTATTAAGGCAAAGAAAAAAACAATTGCCTTAAAAATATTATTATGTAGGTATACCTTCTGATTTTTCATATTTATACCCGTGCCTTTCACTTTTTGATGACCTATTCAAAAAGTGAATAGGCCTTAATAAATAGTTTGAAAGTGTCCTTTACCTTCAAACTTCTCACCTTCCGATCTGATTAATTGGCTAAGGCACTGCTTCCCAGCAGTGCCAATAGTCAGCATATTTTATATCATCTCTTATTCGTGCTTTACTTTACAGTAATCTTGCAGGTTGCTGTTTTTTTGCCGTCAACGGTGGTAACAGTAATTGTTACGGTTCCCGCTTTTACTCCAGTAACAACACCCTTTGTAGTTACTGTTGCAATCGAATTGTCGGAGGAGGTCCAGGATACACTCTTATTACCGGCTGTAGCAGGTGCAATGGTTGCCTTTAAGGTAAGCGTCTTGCCAACTGCAAGATTTGCACTGGTTTTGTTTAATTTCACACTGCTTACCGGGTCTGCAACTGTTACCTTGCAGGTTTTGCTTATATTGGTACCATCATTTGTCTTTACTGTTATAGTTGCGGTTCCTGTGCTCACTGCCGTAATTTTACCGCTGGAGGAAACTGTGGCAACACTGGTGTTGGAGGAGGTAAAGGTTAAGGATGAATCTGTTGCATCATCAGGAACAACAACCGGGATCAGTGAATAGGTAGAACCGGGTGTTAATTTCACGGAAGAGTTTCTGATTGCGATGGCGGTTACCTTTACTTTAACCAGATTATTCTTAACAAATCCCATCTTATCGATAATTGCCTGGCCATCGGCACTTCCTATAAAGCTATAGAAGGCCTGTGCCGCTGCACTGATATTCTTTTTCTTATTATAAACAAGCAGGAAGGGTCTTTTGATCGGGTAGGTACCATCTGCCACCGTATATTTGGAGGGCTCAACACCATCAACCTTGAGAGCCTTTACCTTGGTCTCATCCATATCACCAAGGGACATATAGCCAATGGCACCGGTGTTATTCTGAACAGAGGTCTGCATTACACCTGTGCTCGCAAGTGAACCGTCAAGCTTAACATCATAACTGCTGGGAAGTGCTGTGCCGTAGTCTACTTTAAAGAAATCCTCAAAGCAGCTTCTGGTGCCGGAACCGGCTTCACGGCCGAAGGGAGCAATCTTAACGCTGTTCGTATAGGAACCGCTGATCTGATTCCAGTTAAGCACGGAAGAATCTCTGGTGTAAATCTTATAAAGCTGTTCCGGGGTAAGCTCGTCAATCGGGTTATTCTTGTTAACAACAATTGCCAATCCATCAAGACAAATCTGAGTCTTATTCAGCACCTCTGCCTCTGCACTGGTTAAATCTCTGCTGGACATACCAAAGTCTACACCACTGTTAAGGTTTTTGGCATCCGTAATACCTGCGCCGGAACCGGTAACATTCTGTTCAACGACCTTGACATCAGGATATTTTTTCATAAAAGCCTCTGCAAGTGCCTGAATTAAAGGATTAACGGAAGTCGATCCGGAAAGCACCACCGTTCCTGAGACATTTGCTGCATCTGCTGTCGTAGGGACATGAGATAAGCTGGAAAATACAAATGCTACTAATAATACTAAAGCTAAAAACTTTTTCATAATACCTCTCCTATCCTGTTATTTTATTTAACATTCCTGCGTTGTGCGTATGCTTTCATTCCTGTGCGGTCTGTGTCCTTTTGCATTTTCTGCGCTTCACAAAACCTTCACACGATTATTTGCACCTTTACGTATTTATTATAGCTTCCCGAATGTAAAATCTAATACCAGAGTCATGTAAAATATTCCAATATTCAGGTGAAGATTATGTAAAATATCGAACAAAAAAGAGGACTGTTTTCAGCCCTCTTTCCCTTCCTGCTGTATTTACCGTTATATTCTTTCTATTCTAGCTGATTAGCTCCGGGAGCAATTTAACTATTTCATATTGTGAAATAATATAAGACCATATTTGCTGATAGAAGATATTAATATTCCAAAATCCAAAGCCGGACAGATGATACTGAGCAATCAAACGATGCAAGGCATTAATACTCCTAACATCGACAAACCAGACAATATGGTCTATCTCCGCTCCAATTTCAATGCTGTTGTACAAATAAAAGGGGGTCTGGGAAATTTCATCAAACTGTATCACTGTTCCTACGTCGCCGGCCAGAGTAATTGCCGAATTTAAGGTCAGAGCATGGGCAACCGACTTATCTGGAATATAGGGCAGCTCCCAGTCAAAGCCAATCAGAGGCATTCCCATAATAATTTTATCCGGAGGCATCTGCTCTATGACGGGCTTAATAAAACTATTCATTTCATCTATGGAGCTGACCGGCGAAGGGGGGTTTTTATTATTTCCCCACAAAAGCTGTGAAAAAGTAATTCCCTCTACCAATTGGCTGATACGTCCATAATCAATTTCTTCATTGGTTTTTGCTTGATCCGTATTATTCAGATTCGGATTAATAGTCGCAAAAATCTGATACCCTTCACTTCTTATTCTTTCAGATATCTTTTCCAGAACACTAATATAAGACTCCTGATTTTCGGGAGTTAAATTGTTAATCGATATATTGATTCCCTTATACTTGGTGATTTTCAGCCGGTCAATCAGCTGATTGACAAAAAAGTCCTGTTTATCTGCATTACTTAATATTTCATTGACTGTTTCCACATCAAATTCTCCCTGAAGCGATATGGAGGATATCATAAGCAGCGGAACTGCTCCATAGCTAATTGCCAATTGCACGATGTCTTCATCCTCGCGGTAGGTAATGATATCGCCTTTTTCAAGTACCCTGTAATTGAATACTGAAAGATAGGTCAGATAGGGAAGTGTTCTTATTAATATGTCCTTTGCAATATAGGGATAAGCATAACCATTTACTATGGTGCTGCCGGTTGTTTTGTAGCTAATCACAAGCTCTTCACCCGGATAGATGTATTTCCGTTCAGACAGATAGGAATTATTCCTTAATAGCTGCAGGGTGGTTACCCCATAAGAAGCTGCAATACCCGCCAGGGTATCCCCTTTCTGTACCGTATACAGCTGCTGCGGAAAGGTTATAATTATAGCCTGCCCGACCACCAGATTAAGCGGATATTCAAATCCATTATCCCGAATTAATCTCATCACAGTTATTCCATATTTTCCAGCAATAGAATAGATAGTGTCTCCCGGCTTCACAACATAAATTTCCATACAAAATCCTCACATAGCCCCATTTGCACCTGATACAGCGTCCATTCACCGTTTTTGTCCATTCCGCACACTGCCCAGAAACTTTATTACACTATATTCTGTAAAGCGATGATTTACGAATGGGAATTAAGAAAATTTATCTATGGGAAATACAAAAGAAATGGATTAATCCCTTTTTACTGATAAAAATTCATCAAGTGGCAAATTGACATTTATTCCTTCCCGTAGTAGTGTGAAAGCAGCAGGTTAGTCATGTCTAACCAGTGACTGTTTCTGTTATATGCAAGGAGGTGGCGCAGTATTATATTTTTTCTTATTTATACAATTAATCAGAAAATGAGGTATGGAATTTATGAAAAACAATCAGGTTAAAACCCAAAAGCCAAAAAGCGGAGTTGCAAGACTTTTGGAGCTTGCCTCCGGTAAAAAACACCTTGTCATAGCTTCGGGTATTCTGGCCTCGCTGTCCTGTGCGGCCTCCTTTATACCTTATCTGGCTATCTATTACATAATCCGGGAAATCATGAAGGTATACCCTGATTTTTCGATGCTTGATTCCGCAAACGTAGTACACTATGGCTGGATTGCCTTCGGCGGAGTAGTTCTTAATATTCTGCTGTATTTTTGCGCGCTTATGTGTTCCCATCTGGCTGCCTTCGGTACCCTGTACCAGCTAAAGCTCAATTTTGCCTCCCATATTGCAAGGCTTCCCCTTGGTTTTCACCTGGGCTACGGCAGCGGAAAGCTCCGTAAGGTAATGGATGAAAATATTGAGAAAATCGAAGGCTTTATTGCCCATCAGTTCCCCGATATTATTGCTTCACTGGCAGCACCCGTCATAATGCTTGTTATTCTTCTTGGCATTGATTGGCGCTTTGGTCTGGCTGCGATGGCGGGGGTTGTACTTGCACTGGGAGTGGAGTTTAAAGCCTATGGCAATGAGGGTGCACAAAATATGGCCCGTAAATATCAGACCTCCCTGGAGGAGATGAATAATGCCTCTGTGGAATATATCCGGGGAATATCCGTGGTCAAGGCCTTTCGGCAGACAGTGTACTCCTTCCGGCGGCTGCATGAGACGATCAAGGCATACACCCGTTTTGTCGTAGACTATACTCTGGGCTGGAAATACTATATGTCCGCCTTTACCACCATTGTCAACAATATCTATCTGTTCCTGATACCGGTTGGTATCCTGATAGGGCTTAACACCAAGGACTATGAGGGCTATGCAGGTGTTTTCATCTTTTATCTGATCTTTGTCCCCTCCATCACAACAATATTGCTTAAAATCATGTATGTGACCAGCGGTATGATGCAAATATCCAGCGGAGTAGAACGAATGGACGAGGTCCTTACTCTAGCCCCCCTTCCCGAGACGGCCCATCCGAAAACCACCTCCTCCCACCAGATTGAATTCCGAAATGTTACCTTTTCCTATAATGGAGAACAGAGTGAGCCCGCCTTAAATCAGGTTTCCTTCCTTGCCAGACAGGGTGAGGTAACTGCCATTGTAGGCCCCTCTGGCGGTGGAAAGAGCACCATTGCACATCTGATTCCCCGATTCTATGATGTGACCGAGGGCCAGATTTTGATCGGCGGCGTGGATATCCGCGAGATGAAGCTGTCCTATCTGATGGAAAAGGTGAGCTTTGTATTCCAGGATGTCTTCCTGTTCAAGCAGAGCGTATTCGAAAACATAAGAATAGGCCGCCAGTCAGCAACAAGGGAGGAGGTTATCGATGCCGCAAAGGCTGCCCAGTGCCATGAATTTATCAAAAAGCTGCCAAAGGGCTATGATACCGTCATCGGAACCGGCGGTGTCCATCTCTCCGGCGGAGAATGCCAGCGAATAGCTCTTGCAAGGGCTATAGTAAAGGCTTCTCCCATCGTCGTTCTCGACGAAGCCACAGCCTTTGCCGATCCGGAAAATGAGCATTTGATCCAGAAGGCCTTCGAAAAGCTGATGAAGGATAAAACGGTGGTCATCATTGCCCATCGCCTCTCCACGGTCAGAGGTGCCGCTAACATCCTCGTCATGGATAAGGGCTGCCTGATTGAGCAGGGAACCCATGAGAAGCTGTTAACACAGGAAGGAAAATATAAAGAGATGTGGGATATGTTCACAAGCTCCCTCAACTGGAAAATGAGCAAGGAAAGGAGTACCGCCAATGTTTCATATGAAAGATAAGCTAATGTTGACCGACCAGGGTTATTCTGATCTAAAAAAAGCAATCGGAGCCTGCACCCTGACAAACCTGTCCCTGATGCTTCCCTTCTGTGTCACACTTCAGATTTTTACAGAGCTTTTAAGGCCTTTGATGGGTCAGGAAATTTCCTGGGCCAGAATGTGGATTTATCTGGGCTTTGGCATTCTGGGAGCTATTCTGGTCTTTCTTTCCTCCGTCAACGATTATAAGAAAACCTATGTTGCCTCCTATATGGAATCCGAGGCCATCCGAACCCGTGTCGCAGAGCATATCCGAAAGCTGCCCATGAGCTTCTTTAATAATAAGAATTTGTCGGAGCTTACCACAAACATCATGGGAGACTGCGCCACCAGTGAACATGTATTAAGCCACATCATTCCCCAGCTTTGCGCCAACGCTATCTCCATTGTTATCATCTGCCTGTTGTTATCCCTCTTTGACTGGCGCTTATCACTGACTGTTTTCTGCACCGTACCTGTCGCTTTTCTTATCATTACTTTAAGCCGCAGAGTCCAGAGAAGCTATGGAGAAAAGCATGTCAATTCAAAGCTTGCTGCCTCGGACCAGGTTCAGGAGTATTTGGAGGGAATTAAGGTAATTAAGTCCTGCGGTCTGGATGGTGAGAAATTCGGTGTATTAAAGAATGCCCTAATTACAATGAGACGTCTTTCTATGAAAATGGAATTTACCTACGGTATCTTCATTACCGGAGCCCAGGTGGTTCTTCAGGCCGGTATCGGCCTTACGGTTTTTGTCGGAACCTATCTTCTGACCGGAGGCCGGATTGAACTGGTTACTCTGCTGATGTTCCTTCTGATCGTAGTTAAGATATACGGTCCCGTCCTCACCGAGCTTACCCTGCTTCCCGAGCTTTTGTACCTCCAGATTTCCAGCAGCCGTATGCGCACCCTTTTCTCCTCATCCGTTATGGAGGGGGATACCGACAGGCAGCTTATTTCCTATGACATTGAGTTTAAGAATGTCTCCTTCTCCTATTCGGGTACATCCCTTTCTAAAGAAGCCGTAATTCGCAATTTCTCTGTCTCCATTCCTGCTAACGGCATCACCGCACTGGTCGGTCCCTCCGGCAGCGGTAAAAGCACTGTTTCCAGGCTGATTGCGCGCTTCTGGGATGTGGACCAGGGTGAAATCCTCATCGGGGGTATCAATATCAGGAACCTCGACCCGGAGCATCTGATGAGCTATATGTCCTTTGTATTCCAGGATGTAGTGCTCTTTAATGACAGCATCTATAACAATATTAAAATAGGCAGACCGGATGCCTCCAGAGAGGAAATTATGGCTGCTGCCAAGGCTGCCTGCTGCGACGAATTTGTAAAGCGTCTTCCCGAGGGCTATGATACTATTCTCGGAGAGAACGGAGGAACCCTCTCAGGCGGTGAGCGCCAGCGTCTGTCCATTGCCAGGGCCTTGCTCAAGAATGCCCCCATTGTCTTACTGGACGAGGCAACTGCTTCCCTGGACCCCGAAAATGAGGTTCTGATTCAGCAAGCTATATCAAGGCTGATTGATGGCAAAACTGTAATTGTGATCGCCCACCGTCTAAGAACTGTCGCCGGTGCCGACAAGATCATTGTTATCGATCAGGGAAAGCTGGTGCAGCAGGGTACCCATGCGGAGCTTATGGCAGCTAAGGGTCTGTATCACCGGCTCTACACCATCCAGCAGGAAAGCCTGGGCTGGAGCGTATAGCTCTTATTCCATATATCATCACATCCAGACCATCAGGGTTATAATTCATCAAACAAAAAGGTTCGGCGTCCTATAAAGCACAAAAATGGAGTGCCGCTTCTATCAAGTGAAACGGCACTCCTACTACAGTTTGATTATAATATCTATATATAATATTTCAGCGCAGAATTACTTCTGTTTATTCCGTTTCCTTAAAGCTCTTCATAATCTCCAGTATCTCATCCTTGCTTTCACTAAAGTTCATAGTTGGTGTCCAGCCCATTATCATATAGAAGTCATTGGATGTTTCAATACACATGAATATGTATGTAATCTTAATTTTGCTGTACTCTCCTGACATTATAAAGCACTGTGCATTATTACCATTTACTTCAAGCTCCTCCATATCTCCTATACTGGCATTCTCTACATTACCCACAACACGGCTCTTGACTGCCTCAGTGTAATCGTTAAGAGACATATCCTCGCTGAAATATTCTTTTGTTTCCTTTAATACAATGAGATATCTTTCATTGGAACGGTCAGCTATATGCAATATCGCATCATCGCTTAGCTCCTCATAATTTGTCCATGTAGACGGTGCTGTAAGGCTTTCCTTCCCGTCATCACTTTGAAACTCCGTACTCTTAATTTCTTCTGTACTGTCCGGATACATCAAGGCCTTCCCATTATCTTCGCCATATAGCCCCACAAGATACTTTTCTAATTCGGTTATTGCAGATTTAGACAGCTTATCGACCGTAATAATCTGATCCGCATAGATGTCTTTCCCATCTGTTTGTTTCTCAAGATAGGCATATGCTGTATTTCCTTTCTTTTTTATATAGATACCTATTCTCATCTTCGCAAGTACTAAATAATCCTCTTCGGATACAGCCAATGTTCCCGTTACATACAGACAGTATAGCTTCTCACTTTTAATATACTTTTTGGAATACTTGGGCGAAATGATTTTAACATTATATAAACCCGCATATCCGGGCTCCTGATAAGTCATGCCCGGATATTTATACTTATTAAGATACTTTAAATCTCCCGTCTCTACTGTTTTAACATAGGCCTTGACAATTGCTTTCTCCCTTTTGCTTAAATCCGTTGCCGTATCCGCATGGGCTATCGAGCTGCCAAGAAATGTTAATACTAATGTTAATACCAATACCAGTGATAATTTTCGTTTCATTTGTACTTTCCCCTTTGTTTTATTTGAGCAAGAACTAAACCGTTCTGTAGCCTCCCACCCCGGCCAATCTGTCTTCCATTCAGCACCCCTAAGGATACCTGTCTATGAAAATTCTTGCTTTTCTATATTAAAGCAAGTACCACATATTGTCAATTTTATTTTCACCTTATTAAAGGCTAAATTGAATGACGGTTTTCTCATCAGCAGGACAGGATCTCACAGAAAAAAGAAGGTCCCCCGAAGCAATGAAGCTCATTGCTTTAGGAGACCTTCTACTGGATTATTAACTGTCTGCCGGCTCGGTACTTAGCTGATGATTTTCTATCATATTATTCTGTAATAACCCTGCCCGCGCTGAATGGAGTACGGTAGTTCATGTCTTCAATCACAACGCCTCTCTGTGCATTCTTTGCATGAATGATTTCATCATTTCCAATATAAATCCCAACATGACTGACTTTGTTATCGCCTGTGGTTTCATAAAAGATTAAATCACCCGGTTGCAGGCTGTCCAGGGACACTTCCTCATATTGCGCTGCCTGTTCCCTTGATGTTCTGGGAAGTTCATAGCCAAATTCCCCGAAAACAGCCTGGGTAAATCCACTGGCATCAACACCGGTATTTAAGTCATTGCCTCCCCACAAAAACGGGGTGCCCTCAGCCTCTATGGCATATTCCACTATTGTTTCACGCAGTGTAGCTGTGGTCAGAACATCCTGTGTAGCAGAGGCTGCCACCCCGTCCTCCTGATTGACAGCTTCGGTGGGATTCCGGTCACTGTCGTCTGGAGCAGCTGTGATACCAGCCTCTGCCCTTTCTGCCGGCTGTCCGGACTGTTCCGTCGTTATTTTACTGTCATCAGAGGCTGAAGCCTGTGTTTGGTTCATTGTTGCAACAATTACTGTCGTAGAAACAACCGCCAGTAATAGCAATGCCAGCAGATTGCCGGTATATTTTTTCCTATAATTCAGGATGGAATGCAGTCTGAATTTCATATTATTTTTTCCTCCATACAGATTGACCAAGGCTGTTGTATTGTTCTTAACTGTGGCGCTCTTTAGTAAGAGCCTGCCATAGCTGATGCAATCCGATCTGGTTGAATTCGAAAGAACCTCTTCATCGCAGGAGGTTTCACACCAATCCTCCAAATGACCGTATAATATATAGCAAAACGGATTGTACCAATGAAGAGCCAAAACAATCAGCCGGATTAATTTTACCAGGGAATCCCGTCTTAGGATATGGATCAGCTCATGCTTTAATATAAAATAAAGGTCTTTCGGTAAATATATTTCCTCCGGCAACAAAATTTTAGGTCTAAGAATTCCGATTGTCATAGGGCTTGTAATAACCGAGCATTTCCAAACCTGAATTTTATCAGCCTTCCTCAGTCCTCCTGAGTATTTATGAGTCAATTCCCGGATGCATTGTCCATATACCTCGCGAAATTCCTCCTGCTTAACAGGTACCATAAATCTTCTTAATCTTCTCAGACAGGCATAATACTGACTGCCTTTTATGGTGAGCAGAATAATAGCTCCAAGACCCCAAAGCAGGCATAGGAATACGTATCCGTTCTGAAGCAAACAGAGAAAACCGGCTTGCAGTAACTGCTTCCATAAAGCTGCCCTTTCCTGCGAGCTTTTCCCTGCGCCTGCATTCCGAGTTAACTGCTCCTGCACCAGGTCATTCTCACCGGTGACATGGTCGAGGTCACTGCTGCCTTGTATCTCCTGTTCTACAAAAGCATTGTCTTCCACAGCCATCCGCGGCGGGCTGATATAATAGAATGCTTTCGTAATCTCAAAACGCACCGGTATGAGCAAGGCAATCAGCAGGATTACCCAAAGACGGTATAGACAAACCGCAGAAACATATTTCTTTATCAATGGTTCCAGGAGGACCAGCATCAGGATAAAGAGAGCCATATTAAGAGAATTTGTAAGGCATAGATAAAATACAGCAACCATATTATTTGTCCTCTTGGTCCTTTAACCACAAGCTTAATTCGTCAATCTCTTCCTTGCTTAGTCTCTTACTTCCGGAAAATGCATTCACCAGCTGAAATAACGAATTCCCATGATACCGTTCCACAAACAGCTCCGTTTCATACTGGATGTAATCCTCCTGTTTGATGCAGGGATAATAGGTTCGTTCCTTCCCCAGCTTCTCACTGCGCAAAAAACCACGTTCTGTCAGACGGTTTAATAGGCTGACCAGAGTCTGAAGCTTCCAGCCCTTTTCCCTGCCCAGCTGATTCATAAGTGTTGTTGTGGTTACCGGAGGAAGGTTTCGCCATATGGCTGCCATGACCTCATATTCTGTCTCGGGTAATCTGGTTATGGAGTTACCTCCGGATGCTTCTTTTGATGGTTCCGCTTTCATATTTCTTATGCCCTCTTCCTTCCTGAATTTTTGCAGTGCTCTATTCCTTTTTCTTAATATATTTATGATCTACATTTGTCTATGATAATAATATACAATTGTCTATAATGATTGTCAACAGTTTTTTTACTTTTTTAAATTTAATGATGTCAGCTATTTGTGGTAGGCAGCCTCTGCCGGCTTATTTATCCCTTTCTTACCGCATAGACATCTGAATTGGCCCGCCAGGAGCCATCCTCCAGGACAGTGACATTCTGCCAGTGAAATTTCTCCTTTGATATTTCAGCAAAGACCCATTTGCAATCCGGTTGTTCCAATACCGTCAAGACAATTTTTCCGGCTTCCTTCTTCCCTTCCAGACGCGTCATACTTCCTTTATTCGTATAAACCATATCCCATCGCATCGTATTTGGATTAAACATTCTGATTGCCACTCCGTATTCTCCATCCGGCTGTGGGTTTGAAGCTCTTGTATCCCTTGATGGGCAAATGAATAAATCCTGAATTCCTATTCCTTCTAAAATCCTTGCAAATATCCATTCTCCCTTCACATGCCTTCTCTCGTTTTCATCATATCCGTCATAATAATCAAACTCCCATTCACCGATCAGGTCCTTCCAATAATCATATTCCTCCGGTATCATAGGACTCTTTTCCTGACTTAATAACCCCTTTACAAATGCATCCATTATAAACCCTCCAAATTATTAATCCTAGCAATATTTTACACTATTCAGTTTTCCCCCGCAATATGAGCAGGATATGTCTTTAAAATATAGCATTAAAGAAAGAGCCCCAACATTTATTATCCTGATATACATCATATAAAATACTGTCTTTCGAACAATTATACGATCGTATTTTATTGATGAAGGATATGGCTTTGGGGCACCCTCTTATATTGGGGACACATTCAAAAGTCAACATTTTTAGTATTTTTTATTAAATAATCATACGATTTGTGTACTTCATATCATTATAATTTATATATTCTATGGAATAAGGCGGTGCGACTCTATGGTTAACCTTGGAGATAGATTAAAAAAATCAAGAAATAATATTCATCTGACGCAAAACCAAGTAGCAGAACGTATCGGTAAAACAAAGGCGGCAATCAGCAGTTATGAGCTAAACGTAAGGGAGCCAGACCTAACTACTCTTATGAAACTGGCCGCTTTATATAAGGTATCCGTAGATTCTCTCCTTGGTCTGGAAAAGGGGGAATATCTGGAGGTATCCGGTTTATCCCCTAAGCAAATCTCCATTATCCAATCTATTATTGATTCTTACCGGGAGCGATGATATTAAAACTATTTGTCTTTTTTCTGTTACCAATATTAATAGCAGTAGCCTTACTCTTGTAAAGGAGCGGCTACTGCTAATTCATTTCCTAATGAAGTTCCCTCACCTCAATTGAAAACATTTTCTCAAAGCTAATCCAAATAATTAGCCGCCTCCAACCCCATTTTCCTGCAATCCTCAACAAAGTTGCAAGCATCTTTCATATATGTTCTGATTTAGTTGTTTAAAAGAGTAATAAATATTCTACCACAAATTATTTTTGATAAATTGTCCCCATGTTGTATAACTGCCAAAGTTAGATGTCATATCCAGCCAGGAATTCGAGGAATCATTTCCTGACCATGACCAGGGAATGAAGCCGTAACCATAGCTTTTACAAGCAGAAATCAGATATGATGCATCTACCGAACAGCCCAGATTATTGTTTCCGTTATTATAATTATATCCAAACTCCCCTACCATTAAAGGAATGCCTTTACTTTTACAACTGCTGAAAAAAGATGAAATTGAACTTGTACTGTTCCAGGAACCATACATGTGAATACTGAAGATTGTATTGCTTTTCGTATCCGCACTCATAATACTGGTCGCATAGTTCAAAATATCGTTTGCATCCTGCCCCCAGCCGCCGGCATCAATGACAATAGCACCGCCAAATCCCGCGTTCCTAAGCCTTTTTACCGCTGTTATATAAGAATCTCTCCATACTGTGCTATTGGATGGCCCCCATTCATTTGCAATATTGATCCAGGTTGTGGAATGCTTTTTTATGACCGTGAGTACGGAGGAGCTTACCCAATAATCCACACATTTGGTTAAATCGGAAGCGCTGGTACTTCCTGTCGCATCATGAAGTTCCACAATGGGTTTGAGTCCCAGCGAATCACATTTTGTCAAATAATCATCCAATCTGGAGGCAGACCCGCTTGTACTCCAGACAATACGGACTGTATTAAAGCCCTCATTATCAATTGTTGTTAATGCATTGTAAGATTGTGAATCATACCATATTGCCGGAAGATTTACTCCCCTGATCCAGGAAGTAGATTCAGCTGCTGTGGCACTGGTTGGAATATTTCCAAAAACAAAGGCCAAAACAAGCAGCATAATAAGGCTGAAATATTTTTTCATATTAACTCCCATCTGTCTTATAAATAAGACTTATTTACTCTGAAAAATACGATTAAGCACTCCTCAGGCCCAAATTAATGATTTTGATTATGCACCGTTATCGCAAATATAATGCTCAATATTGCATCATATTTGCAATGCATCTTTTGTTGTCCTCACTTCTTTTTTATGTATATAAAACATTTCCAAATCAGAACCCAGATCATTAAATATGTACAATTATTTTTGATTTTCTTTCTCATTCATATCAATAATATCTCAAAAGGGCAAATTTGTAAATCTATTTTTTTAATTTTGCATGAATCTTTTTTACTTTTTAATTGCATTTATAATGTATTTTGCTTAATTTAGCATTATTAATGTATATAATATCGCACCACAAAAGTAAAGGTAATGTAATTTATTTATAGTTTAGTACCGCCACTCATTTAGGTGCTTTGCTTTCTGAAGATAATATTGTTTAAACGTGAGAGCCCTGCACATCTGGGGAATATGATGTGTTGAACATCTTTTTATTTACAAATCACGACAAATATATTACTATTTGCTGGTAAACATTGGTATATATAGGCGATGAACCTGATTGACGTAAATGAACGATATTGTAATATAACTATAATTGACAGCGCTACAGTGATATCTTATATTCTGCTGAATAAATAGTAACCCCCGGCCAGCTTTGCTATCTACTGGCCGGGGGTTCACTTGCACCGGTGCGAATTTATGATCTGCCTTTGGCCAAGGCCTCTCTGGTAGCTTTACCTATTCTGGTACCGTCATCTGCCATATCCTTACCCCAGCCCAACTGATCCCAATAAACCAGAACTGCAATACGCATCTTTGGTCCGTAAATACCATCTACTGTAAGCTTAGGCAACCACGATGGGATAACTGCGTTAAGTTTCTCCTGTGCCCATTTGATATCTGTTTTAGAAGATTCCATTGCTATTGTAGTGGTCGGTATATAAACCTCTTTCACATATTTAATACCAGTATATTCACATACTCCCTTACAGATTTCCTGGGCACATTCTTTCCAGAAGGCCCGCTTCGCCATAAGCTCGGTTGCTTCCCGTTCATTTGTCATGAATGCCAGTTCGCACAGGATGGAGGCTTTGGTGTTCATGGCATTGCAATTACACATCGCCAGGGATTGCTTCTTCATTCCCCGGTTGGTCTGTTTACTGCCCCCAGACAGGTGTTTGAGTACAACCGGAGCCAGTTTATCAGACTGACCCGCATATTTATCGTGAATATATATTCCAACTCCCTGTGCACTGTTAAAAGCTTTACCATCGCCATAAGCATTAAAGTGTATGGATATGCTATAGTCACAATTAGCTTTTTTTATGGCAGCCTGTCTGG
>JAEYMU010000040.1 GCA_023407175.1 Bacillota bacterium | reverse complement strand
TAATTGCGAAACACTATAATCCACTAAATTTTCTGAACAACAGATACAAATTTCTCCGCTCCAACGCTCCTTCCGCTTAACTTCCGCTCCGAAATTGTATTTGTTGTTCAAAAAATTATTAACTTTTGCGAGTTTCGCAATTACCTAAATAATCTGTAGTTAAGTCAATAAATTCTGATTGGTTGCTTATGCTCATTATGCGAAATTCAATTTCGCAGTATCTGTTGAGAGTGGATAATAAAAAACTAATCGTTACTTCGTATTCTTACGATAATGCGTTTCTGCGTCTTTGGATAAGAATGTTGACTAAGTTATAAAGCCTTACTCAAATAAATCATATCCACTAATTGAATACCGTTATCAAACATGGGGTGGTCATAATTGTCTATGAAAAAGTCCTTAACCCTATGCGAAATCCTAAAACCGTTTTTTTCGTAAAACCGTAATATCCATGGGCTATCACCTGTTCCCACAATCATAGTCGTGTACTTGCCTTTGTAATGTGAAAAAATGTGATGCAAAAGTTTGCTGCCATAGCCATTACCATGCCATTTTTCATAGGTGGCTATGTTTTTTAGCTCACATACATCATCACTTTCCCGTGTAACTACGCACACGCTTTTCAAGTCACTATCATATAAGGCAAAAAGATCCCCTCGCTCTAAATATTTGTCTATCATGGATTCTTGTTCATCAGCTAACAAGAGTAAATCCAGGAACCGCTTTTTGTTTTCGTAAATACTTTTTATCTCCAAAATGCACCATCCAATCTTTTAGTAATACATCATTCATTTATATACATAGGACTTGATACTTACCATCTGCCTATTATTCATAAGGGGAAGATTGAGCATAGTAATAATTTTAAGATGAGTAAGATTTTGAAGTGTGATAGAAAAGACGATCCTTCAAAATTATCTTCACTGGAGTCGGTATTCTTTTACTTTTGCTTATAGAATCACATACAATATCTTTGATTTTAATCTGCTTAATGACTGCTTGTTGGACCGCTGATTTGGCTTCAACCTGTGATTGTGAACTTCGAATGAGTGATTCCATAAATCTGGGAAATGATTCAATGTATTCTTTCCGTATTCCATGAAGAACATCAACTGCTATATAATTTCTAAAATCAAGGATGCTGCTACTGCCAGGATTACTTTGCAGAATTATCATTTCGATTTCACCGCTATATTTCCATTTTAAGCGTTTCTCAAGATGTCTTTTAAATTGGACAAAAGTGGCATCACTATAATACCATTCAGAATTTTGTATTCCTTTAATTTTTGTAAAGCTATCATAGCTGCTCGTTGAATCATTCGTATATCCTATGGCGTAAATTGAACAATATCTTCCCGAATTATAATGAATGTAGTTAAATTCATCAATTATCTCCTTTGCACCAGCCAAGCTTGGACGCACAAACAGAAAAATAATCAGGTGCTTCTCTCCAAGTTCAATTTCCCTTTTTTCAATTTCTTCGTAAGTGTTAACTGCAAACATCCCGTAATCTCCTATATCAATTTCCCATTGGTATATTTGGTTGCTTTAATTTTTATTCTTATGGTACCGCCTTAAGAAGCTTAGCCCCGTATTTGATCTGAGCATGAATTAAGCCGACACTATACTTCTTCTCTTGGCTTTCCCATATAAATATTTCCTCCGTCCTGAAAGCCATATCTTCGATAAAATTCATGTGCATCACGAGTAGCTAAAATCCCTCTTAAGGAAGATACCTCCTTGTTGTCATGTATCGCATCCAACAACGCCTTTCCGATTCCCATTCCTCTGTAATGTTCATCTACAATTACATCACAAATATAATAGGTGGTTGCATAATCCGTAATCACACGCGAGAATCCAATTTGCTTACCGTTTTCTTTTAAAAATGCGCCATAACACAAGGAATTATCAATAGACTTTTTTATTGTTTCAATATCACGCATATTTGCCCAATAGGTTTGCCCTAGCAAGCTCTTAATATCTTCAATTTGCATTTCATCTCTTCCGGATTTTATAAAATATGGATTCATGGAATTCTTATCCTCCTGCCTGATCTGACGGATTTCCACACTTGCTGTTTCCAGGGCCTGTTTGAAAACTCATTGCACCGTTCTGAACGCTCCACCTTGCGCAATACTGCATCGTGATTTTGGGAAACGTAGCCCACTACGCCTCCCAAATCACTCCTTGTATTCCACAAACTGTAGCATCAAGTCCGGCACAAGCAGTTTTCAAACAGACCCTAACAAAACAAACGGGCTTTTCCTTATTTTCTAAGATTAATATTACAACAGATTACATAATTTTGCCATAGCAAATAATTTCTAAAAGTCGCAGAGCTTAAGTATATATGCAATGGGTCCATTAGTCTCTGACAAAAAAAGAGGTCATGTTATTGAAAAATAGATCAGAAAGTTTATAATAAGTGGATGAGGTATTAGAATGCGGCTGAAAACTTATTGCAGCTTTCAAACAGGCCCTGGAGATACAGCCGCAGTTGGAGGAATAGTTTTGAACAAAGTAATTCATTATCTGAAACCATATGGAATGCGAATGCTGGCAGGTTTTCTGATTAAGGTAGGGGGTACCTTTATGGACTTGGGACTTCCATGGGTTTTGGCCTATATTCTTGATCATGTAATCCCGCATAAAAGCATATCCCTAATTCTCTGGTGGGGAGTAGTGATGATTGCCCTGTCCATCGGGGCCAGAACCTTTAACATTATTGCCAATCAGATGGCAAGTACAGTGGCAAGAGATACGACCAAATGTCTGCGCCATGATTTATTTGCGAAAATACTTAGTCTTTCGGGAACCCAGATGGATTATTTTACGATTCCCTCTTTGGAATCCAGAATGACCTCGGATACATACAATATTCATAATATGATCGGAATGATGCAGCGGATCGGAGTAAGGGCCCCAATCATTCTGATTGGCGGAATTGTGATTACCAGTATGATGGAGCCGGTGCTGTCCCTTGTCCTGATCGGTGTACTGCCTTTATTGTTTCTAGTAGTCTGGCTTGTCTCAAGGAAAGGAATTCCCCTATACAAGAAACTGCAATTGTCCGTTGACCGGATGGTGCGAGTCGTTCGGGAGAATATAACCGGTATTCGCGTTATTAAGTCCCTGTCGAAGACGGAATATGAGAAAGGACGTTTTTTTGCGGTTAATTCGGAGGTGGTCAAAAAGGAGCTTCATGCAGGTACTGTCATGGCGGTCACAAATCCGGTCATGAACCTGCTGCTCAATCTGGGATTAACGCTGGTGGTGGTAATCGGAGCATACCAGGTGAACAGCGGAGCCACACAGCCAGGTAAAATTGTTGCCTTTCTTTCTTATTTTGCGATAATGCTCCAAGCCGTAATGGCTATTACCAGAATATTCGTAACCTTTTCCAAGGCCAGTGCCTCAGCGGGACGCATTGCCGAAGTACTGGAGGTACAGGAGGACCTTAAGGTGGACCGGGAACAGAACATTCAGGAACAAAAGGAAAAAGAGACAAAGGTCCAGATAGAATTTGACCATGTCAGCTTTTCCTATACCGGGGAGCCCTGTGTCACGGATATCAGCTTTCAGGTGGACCAGGGGGGAAGTCTTGGTATCATTGGCTCCACAGGCTCCGGCAAGACAACGCTGGTTAATCTGTTAATGCGGTTTTATGATGTCAGTGACGGCAGCATCCGGCTAAACGGAAGGGATATCCGTACCTTGGATAAAAAGGAGCTTCGAAGGAGCTTCGGTGTGGTATTCCAGAATGATGTTCTGTTTGCGGATAAAATATCGGAGAATATCAGTCTGGGAAGGGAGCTTGCGAAGGAGCAGATTCATGAATCTGCGGAGCATGCACAGGCTGCTGCCTTTATTGAGGAGCTGGACCAGACCCTGGATTTCAAATTATCGATCAGAGGGAGTAACTTAAGCGGCGGGCAGAAGCAGCGTCTGCTGATTGCCAGAGCCTTAGCCGGAAAGCCGGAGATTCTGATACTGGACGATGCCTCCAGTGCCCTTGATTATAAGACGGATGCACTGCTTCGCAAGGCAATCAGGGAGAATTATGAAAGAACGACGACGCTGGTAATTGCCCAGCGGATCAGCTCGGTTATGAAGCTTGATCATATACTTGTGCTGGAAGATGGAAGAATGGCAGGCTATGGAACCCATGAGGAGCTGTTACATTCCTGTGAGATTTATAAAGAAATTTATCAATCCCAGCTGATGGACTGATTTTAGGGAGGTGAGGCTATGCCGTCGCTTGTGGGAAAAATGAGTGAAAAAACAGAGAGGCCAAAGGATGTCAGATATGTCCTTCGCCGCCTTTTAAGCTATGTCAGCCGCTTCCGCTTTATGGTGGCCGGAGCAGTTGTTCTTTCAATTGCCAGTAATGTATTTGCACTTCTTGGCCCGATGCTTTCGGGTTATGCAATTGATGCCATTGAACCGGGAAAAGGTCTGGTGGTTTTTCGCAAGGTATTTTACTATGCCGGGCTCATGGTATTATTCTATCTGATATCCGCCCTTCTGTCCTATATCCTGTCCAGGCTTATGCTGCGTTTAAGTCAGAGGATTGTTGGGAAAATGAGAGAAGATGTATTTGTGAAGCTGACCGGTCTGCCCGTTGGATATTTTGACAACAATCAGGCGGGAGATATCATCAGCAGAATTTCCTATGATATTGACACAGTCAATACCTCTCTTTCTACTGATCTGGTTCAGATTTTTACCAGTATCATTACAGTGGCAGGCTCATTGCTTATGATGTTCCTCCTGTCCCCGGTTCTGGTGCTGATTATGCTGCTCATGATACCGCTGTCCCTGTTTTATACCCGTTATATGGCAAGGAAGCTGCGTCCGCTGTTTCGCAGGCGCTCAGCAAAGCTGGGGCAGTTGAACGGCCTTGTGGAGGAAATGGTATCGGGGCAGAAAACCATCAAGGCATATGCTGCTGAGGCGTCCATTCTGGAGCGCTTTGACCGGCTGAATCAGGAGGCGGTTGAATCCTATTATGAGGCCGAATATTATGGAAGCATCACAGGACCGACCGTGAATTTCATCAATAATATTACCCTGTCCCTGGTTACAGTATTTGGAGCCATCCTATATTTGCTGCAGCAGCTCACCCTTGGCAGTATCTCCTCCTTTATCCAATATAGCAGGAGATTTTCCGGACCGATTAGTGAGGCGGCCAATATTATCAGCGAGCTGCAATCTGCGATGGCCGCTGCGGAACGGGTCTTTAAGCTTATGGACGAAGCACCGGAGCCACCGGATGCGCCTAAGGCAAGGGAGCTTGCAAATGTAAAGGGAGATATCCTGATTAAGGACATATCCTTTGGCTATGTCACAGATAAGATAATCCTTAAGAAGCTGTCACTTCATGCAAAGCCCGGAAGTCTGACAGCAATTGTGGGGCCGACCGGAGCAGGGAAGACGACAATTATCAATCTTTTGATGCGGTTTTATGATGTCTGGGACGGGAATATCTATGTGGATGGGGAAGATATTCGGGAACTGACAAGAAGCAGCCTGCGTAAGGCATATGCGATGGTTTTACAGGATACCTGGTTGTTTTCCGGCACGATCTTTGATAATATAGCATATGGTAAGGAAAATGCCAACCGGGATGAGGTGGTCTGGGCTGCAAAGCTGGCAGGCATACATCCCTTTATTATGAGACTGCCCCAAGGCTATGATACCGTTATAAATGAAGACGGCATCAATATCTCCAAGGGACAGAAGCAGCTTTTAACCATAGCGCGGGCAATGTTAACGGATGCGAGGATGCTGATATTGGATGAGGCAACCTCCAATGTGGATACCAGAACCGAGATTAAAATTCAGGAGGCCATGCGCAGGCTGATGGAGAATAAGACCTGCTTTGTAATAGCTCACCGGCTGTCTACCATACAGGGAGCCGACAATATTTTGGTCGTAGATCAGGGAAATGTCGTCGAACAGGGCACCCATAAGGAGCTGATGAAACGGCAGGGCGTATATTACAGGCTGTATCAGGCACAGTTCGAATAGGGCACATATTATAAATGGAGGAAGCAAATGAAAAAAGTATGGAAGAAGCTTTGTGCTGTATTATTTCTTACATGCATCGGAGCGATGGGGTTTTATGGAAAATCCGGGTATGCCGCCGAAGAATTAACAGCAAAGATTGATTATGATATAATTAGTACGACAGAGCAGGTGGAGGCTACGGATTGCCAGAGCTTATACAGCTATGCAGCTTCTGTAGCACCCGTTTCACAATTTCTTGATCAGAACGGCAATTTTAATGTAGTTTACGATGGGGAAAAAACAATAACCCTGCTTCGCTATGACGGGAATATGCAATTAGCCGGAACCTATTCTGCCACGAAGCCCTACCCCCTCTTTGGAGGAGCCATCTGTGATAAAAATGGGAACTATTATGTGGTTTACGGGCAGAGGGATGAGGCAGCTACCGGGGATACGGTGGTGCTTTCCGTGGTCAAATACGACAGTACTCTTGGAGTTTTGGGAAGTGTAAACTATCTTGGCTCCCAGACCTGTCCCTACCAGGGGCTGGAATGGGGCACCAGATACCCTTTCTCAAGCGGTAATTGCAGCCTGGCCCTGAACGGAAACACACTTGTCTGCAGTTATGCCAGGCAGATGTATAGCGGGCATCAGTCAAATCATGTCATCTATGTGGACTGTGATACCATGCAGAAGGTAAATACTGCTCCCTGCTATACCAGTCATTCCTTTGACCAGAGGGTAATCATAACCTCGGATGGCAATTATATTTTCGCCGATCAGGGAGATGCCTATCCGAGGGGCTTTCATATCAATTATGTAAGAAGTAATAATACTAATATCCGGAAAAACTATGATTTTACGCCCTTTCATTTTCGGGAAGGCAGTAACCGGGATTACGGCTATAATGAGACCTATGCCCAGCTTGGCGGAATCGGTGAGGTGAGCACCGGTTATGTTTTGGCAGCCACCTCGGAAAAAACTCTTTCTCTGGACACGAACCCCACCAACCGGGAATACTGCGGAGATAGTGAAGCGAGGAATCTTTTTATTCAAATTTTTAAGAAGGATTTTTGGAACTACAGCGGACAGGACTGCCAGCTGTTAAATACTGAGGTCAGATCGGCGCAGGGGACAGCTCCCTCCAATCCTCTGACCAGAACATTCTTAAGCGGTACAGAAAAGGATTACGGAGTGCTCTGGCTGACCGATTACACGAAGGAGTACTGTGCGGTTAATCCAAAGCTCATTGTAACAGAGGATGACCGGATCATACTCATGTGGGAAAAGTTCCGGTATGCCACGGAGGAAGAGGAGGAGAACTATGTGGCTACCTATTACATGGTTTTATCAGCCAGTGGAAAGGTGTTGCAGGAAGCAACACAGATGAGGGATGCCCGCCTGACCAGTGATGAAGCGCCGGTTTATAAGGACAACCGAATTTATTGGGTGGGCAGTGACGGCGTAAGCAAAAACCTGACACGATATTGTTTAAGCGTTGGTGAAGCA
Source organism: Bacillota bacterium (assembly GCA_023407175.1). The sequence goes on along the minus strand of JAEYMU010000040.1, from coordinate 140,516 downwards.
GTGCCCGTTACAGATATAAATACCTTAACTTTTTCCGCTATCAAGAACCAGAATTTCTCAGATGGTAACGAAGTAACACCTACAGTTATGATCACTGACCAGGGGAAGACATTGATTCCGGGGATTGATTATTCTGTGGAATATGAGGATAATTGGTGGCCGGGAAAGGCGGCGGCAATCATTCATGGAAAAGGCAGTTATACCAGCAGTAAAACCCTATATTTTTATATTATGCCGGAGGATATTAACGATATAAGGATCAAGAAATATTCTGCCGGAAGCATGCTGATCGAGAATTGGTCGGATACCTACTACGGATATGACGGACTTCAGGTGGTATATTCATTGAACAGTAAATTTACAGACAAAAAGGCAAAGCTGCTTCAGAGCGACAGTGGTGTTATAAAGGGGTTGAAAAATAATACGACCTATTATGTCAAGGTCAGAGCCTATATCCTTGTGGATGGAAAGAGAATCTACGGCAGATACAGTAAGGTCCTAAAATGCAAGGTATGAGGCATATAAAAGAGGAAAACTTGCTACAGTTTATGCCATAAAGCCGAACTGTAATTTAAAACCGGAATAACCGGATGGATATAAATAAAACAGCTTCATATATTTCTCCGTATTATTGTGGAGAAAATATGAAGCTGTTTTGTTGTATGAGATTTTCCGATAGGCTGGAAGAAACTCGGAATGGTTACCTGGTGCCTGTTTACTGCAGCTTTTTCCCAGGGTGCGGACGAAGGACACTATCGGGAGACATTCTTCACATAAGTATTACTTACCAAGATGCTCTGGATTACCTCCGTCGGAATTTTAAACTCAATTACACCCATATAACCCGGTGCAACCTCATATTCATCAAAGGAGATGACCAGCTGACCCTCCGCATCGATGTAGAAGGGCTGCTCCGCCTTAATCTTCTCAAAACCTCCCATATCACCGTTTTCTGCGAGAAAATACATAAGCTCCCCATCCTTCATCTGGGCTTTCATTTCCGAGATGATGTAATTGCTGATAACATCAATATAGCTGTCATCGGTAAAGAGGCTGGGCAGGGAGATAGCCTGTTGGTTTTTCAAGTCCAGATTAACAAAGGTTACGCTTTCTGCGCCGGAAGCGGCGATCTCAGTCTTTGTACTTTTAATTACCATAAAATTATCGGTCTGAACCAGGATTACGTACTGTTTAAAAAGGGCAAGATTGGCGGAAGTGACCTCCTGGTTGTCAATACTCTTCATAAAATCCTCATAAAGCTTGGTGTTCTCCTCCAGGTATTTTTCATTAATGGAGGCTTCAAGCTCCTTATCCTCAAGACCTTCCACCTTGGGAATCTGAATATCTACCTCATGGTGCTCATCCTCATAGGTCAGTTCGCGAAAGCTCACCAGCTCCACCAGGGAGCGAAGTCCCTGAACCTTTGCCATAGCGTTGGCAGCAGTCGGACTGATATTGACGGTGCCGATAAAGACAATACAGATGCCTGCGGCTATTGACGCGAAGCCTTTGCCTACGGCTAACAGTCTGCGCCTTCTGCCGGTCCTTTGAATGGCCTTTCTTACAGTAAATTCAAGCTCCTTTGGAATGGAAATTCCTTCATAATCCTTTTTCAAGTTTTCTATTTCCTTCATAATAACTTTACCTCCATTTTTGTATGTGTGATATAAACTACAGAAGTCGCTTTTGGCTTCTGATAAAAGGGTGGTGTTTTAGCACCAGTGAATGGCTTATAATACGTTGCTTGATCTATTGGTATCCTCAAGCTCCAGCTTAAGGCGTTTTAAGGTGGAATAGAGGCGGGTTTTTGTGGTACTTAGGTTTTCATTTAAAACCTTTGCAATATCCTCAAGCTTCATATCCTCATAAAAGCGAAGTATGATTACGGTACGGTTTAACGGGGGAAGCTTGTCAATTGCCGCCTTTAAATCTACATCCTCATATTTGTCCTCACTGGAGGGCCCGGTATTCTCCAGAATTTCATCCTCAACAAAAATAAGCCGGCGATTTTTACGAAGATAGTCCAGTGAGGTATTTACAACAATCCGGTAAAACCAGGGCTTCACAGCCGCTGCATTATCGAGGGCACGAGAGGAGGACAGAGCCTTGCATACGGCTTCCTGAACAATATCCAAAGCATCCTCCTTGTTATGGACATAGCTGTAGGCCAGTCTGTAGTACGAATTCCGATGCTCCGTCAGAAATTCGCAAATTAATTCATAATTGCTTTTCTTACCCATGCTCTGCTCCTTTATCATCTGATGATTTATATTTTATGAAAAAATATGGCCATAATCTTTCATAGGAAAACGTTCATACTAATATTATGACGTATCCGGTTGAAAAAAAGTTTGTGATTTTAAAAAATTATGGTCAAATGAAAAAAGTAATGAAAAACTAATTTCTATTTTATTAAAAATAACATCTTGACAAAACAAAACATAATGTTTATACTAACCATCAAATATAGAAAAAGCGATGATAAGAACCAGTAAGAATTTGAACTTTCTTACAGAAAGCTACCGGTTGATGAGAGGTGCAGGAAAGTAAATTCTGAATACATCTTTGAGCTTCACACTGAACAGAGTAATCTAAGTAGGCTGCTGACGGTTCCCTGCACCCGTTATAGTGCTAGAGTATAACCAGAGAATAGGTGATTTTTGTTTATCGGCATGAGCAATTGACCGAAGAGCAAAGAATAGCATTGTTGTTTGACGTACTCAAAGAGGTTGGCTGTGTGAGCAGCTGATAAATATGAGGTGGTACCGCGAGACATTCCCGCCCTCTAAGTGATTAGAGGAGCGGTTTTTTTTTGCTTTATAGGAGCGTCCTATAAAGCAAAAAGCACTCCGTGCAGGATGTGCACTCGTGCGTAAGGTAGTATGTCAGCCTTGCTGACCGCGCTCGGCGCGAGAGCTTCGCAAGCGAAGCTCTTTATTGTTAAATATCAATTTAGGAAAGGACGATACGATGAAGAAGCAGGAAACAGCAGGCGAAAATACGGCTGAGATAGATAGTTTATCGCCTGATATCCGGTTAAACCGGGAAATCGATGAGCATATTCGTATTATAACAAAAGGGGCTGCAGAAGTAATCTCACAGGAGGAATTACGGGATAAGCTGCTGCGGGCAAGGAAGGAAAAGCGACCGCTCATTGTGAAGCTGGGGCTTGATCCTACGGCTCCGGATATTCATCTGGGGCATACCGTAGTACTGCGTAAAATCAGGCAGCTTCAGGAGCTGGGTCATCATGCAGTCATTATTATCGGAGACTTCACGGGTAAGATCGGCGATCCCACCGGCAAATCCAAGACCCGGATACCCCTATCCAAAGAGCAGGTGCTTCAGAATGCCGAGACCTATACGCAGCAGATTTTTAAAATCATCGACCAGTCCAAGACAACGGTATACTTCAACAGCAAGTGGCTGTCAAAGCTTAATCTGGAGGAAATGATAAAGCTGGCCTCCGGTGTTACGGTTGCAAGGCTGCTTGAGCGGGAGGATTTCAAAAATCGTTTTAAGGCAGGAGTACCCATTGGCTTACATGAATTTTTCTATCCCCTTTTGCAGGCTTATGATTCGTTAGAGATTACTGCCGATATCGAGCTGGGAGGGACTGATCAGACCTTTAATATACTGATGGGAAGAACGCTTCAGGGCAGTATGGGAAGGGAGCGGCAGATCGCGATATTTATGCCGCTTTTGGAGGGGCTGGACGGCAAGGAGAAAATGAGCAAAAGCCTCGGAAATTATATCGGAATTTATGAAGAGGCCAGGGTTATGTTCAAAAAGGTGATGGAGATACCGGACCATCTGATCCTTCGGTATTATGAGCTGGTTACGGATGAGCATCCGGACCGTATTATCGAGGTGGAGAGACAGCTTAATAACGGCCGAAACCCAAGGGATTGCAAGCTTGAGCTGGCCAGAATTATTACTGGACTTTATCATAATAAAGAGGATACGAGGAGGGCAGAAGAATATTTTCATGCGGTATTCCGGCAGAAGCAGATACCGGAGGATATGCCGGTTATTTTGATTGCTGAGGAAAGCAAAACACTTTTGGAGGTAATTCCTTGGCTGGCAGAAGGGGGCTTTGTTCCTTCCGCAAGTGAATTCCGGCGTCTGGTAAAGCAGGGCGGGGTTCAGTTAAACCAGGATAAGGTAACCGAGATCGACACTAAGCTGCCGGAGGGTGAAATCGTTCTGAAAATTGGAAAGAAAAAATTTGTCAGAGCGGTACGTGGTAACCAGAGAGATTAGTAAGTTTGTTTAATGCTTTAAACCGTTACGCTTTAAAGTGATACAGTATTGACATCATATGTTAATCAGAGTATAATTTCAAAAACAAGAAAAATGTAAAAAATTAAGTTCGATGGCGCAGAAAGCCTGCGCAGGAATGGAGGAAAATATGATTATAGTAATGAAGCCTTTAGCTAAGGCAGAATCGATAGAGAGAATTAAGGGAATTATTGAAGCAAAGGGTCTGGAGACCCATATTTCCGCAGGCAGGGAAGTAACCATAATCGGTGTAATCGGTGATAAGTCAAAGATTTTGGATCAAAACCTGGAGATTTTTGAAGATGTTGATAAGATTGTATCCGTTACGGAGACCTATAAGCTTGCAAACCGTAAATTTCATCCCGAACCGTCACGGATCAAGGTGGGGAATGTAATAATCGGGGGCGATACTCTGGTTATTATGTCCGGACCCTGTGCGGTTGAAAGCAAGGAGCAGCTGTTAGCCACAGCTCATGCCATCAAGAAAGCGGGAGCACATATCCTGCGCGGCGGTGCCTACAAGCCGAGAACCTCACCCTATGCCTTCCAGGGACTGGAGGAAGAGGGACTTAAGTATATGAAGGAAGCAAGAGAGGAAACCGGCTTACCTGTAGTTTGCGAGGTTACCAGCCAGGAGGCCATCGAGGCAGCAGTAAAATATGTGGATATGCTTCAGATCGGAGCCAGAAACATGCAGAACTTCTATCTGCTAAAGGAGGCCGGTAAATCTGGACTTCCGGTACTTCTAAAGAGGGGGCTGGCCGCCACGATTGATGAATGGCTGAATGCATCCGAATATATTATTGCTGAGGGAAATCCGAATGTAGTACTGTGTGAGCGCGGTATCCGAACTTTTGAAACGGCAACAAGAAATACCCTGGATATCAGTGCCGTTCCGGTGATTAAGGAAAAGAGCCATCTTCCGATTATTGTTGATCCCAGTCATGCTACCGGAGTCAGAGCCTATGTTAAGCCGCTGGCAATGGGTGCTGTGGCGGTAGGAGCAGATGGCTTGATGATTGAAACCCATCCAAACCCATCCATAGCCCTGTCTGACGGACCCCAATCCCTTACCTTTGAACAGTTTGAAAGTCTGACCAGGGAGCTGACACCCCTTGCCGGACTCATGGGAAAAAGGCTGTAAGGAGCGAATACAATAGAAAGATACCCTGACAAATAATCATAGAAATAAAACCGGGAGGTATTCATGAGTGATTTTGAGAGTGATTTTAAGAGCGACTTTAGGATTGGATTTATTGGCTTTGGCCTGATCGGGGGGTCAATTGCCCGTGCACTTAGGAAAATAAACAAGGAATATTATCTGTTTGCCTATGATTATCATAAGGATAAGCCAAGTGCCGATTTACAGGCCGCTCTGTCCGATGGAGTACTAAACTCTGTCACTAACACTCTGGACGAAGAATTTGCCGGCTGCGATCTGTTGTATCTGTGTGCACCGGTATTATCAAACATCAATTATCTGAAACAGCTAAAGCCGGTATTAAAGTCAACCTGCATCCTGACGGATGTAGGCAGTGTCAAGGGAAATATCCATACCGCCATTGAGGAGCTGGGCATGCAGGCACAGTTTATTGGAGGTCATCCGATGACCGGCTCGGAGAAAACCGGCTATCTGAATTCCTATGCTCTGCTGTTGGAAAATGCATATTATATTCTTACTCCGACACAGGAGGTACCGGAACAGATGATAGCCCTGTTGCAGGGGCTGGTGGAGCAGATGGGCTCCATCCCGATTCTTCTTGATCCCTATGAGCATGACAGGATTACGGCAGCCATCAGCCATGTTCCCCATATTATTGCCGCACAGCTTGTAAATCTGGTGCGGGAATCAGACGATGAAGCGGAGAAGATGAGAGCACTTGCCGCTGGAGGCTTTAAGGATATTACGCGGATTGCCTCCTCCTCACCCGTGATGTGGCAGAATATCTGTCTGACCAATTCCGGTGATATTAAGCTGCTGCTGAATCAATATATTGCTTCTTTACAGGAGGTCTTGGAGGCACTGCAAAGAGGAGATGGAGCCTTTCTTTACCGGATGTTTGACACCGCCGGGGAATACCGCAGTGCCATTCCGAATAAATCCATTGGTCTGATGAAGAAGCTGTTTGAAATTTACGTGGATATTATGGACGAGGCCGGAGCAATCGCAACCATAGCAACGCTGCTTGCCAGCAATCAGATCAGTATCAAAAACATAGGCATTATCCATAACCGGGAATTTGAAGAAGGTGTACTTCGAATAGAATTCTATGATGAGCCGGCGCAGCAGAAGGCTTTCACGCTTCTTACAAGATATAATTATAAAATATATGAAAGGAAGTAATAGCAAATAAATTACCGGACATAAATAACACTTATGCTTGACTTGGGTTTTGCCGAACATTTATAATCCGGTTAGATGGTTTAGATCATATTCATTATAAAAATCAGACAGGAGAATATTTCTATGATTTTTAAGAAAAGCGGACCCTTGAAGGGGATCATTACAGTACCGGGAGACAAATCAATATCGCACCGCGCCGTAATGTTTGGTGCATTGGCAGATGGCAGAACCGAAATTACTAATTTCTTGCAGGGAGCCGATTGCTTGTCTACAATACGTTGCTTTCGCCGTCTTGGGATAGATATTTCAAATGAGGGTGCTTCCGAACGGGTTATTGTTCAGGGAAAGGGACTGCATGGCCTGTCTAAGCCGTCACAGCTGCTGGATGTGGGCAATAGCGGTACGACAATGCGTCTGATATCCGGTATTTTAAGCGGACAGGATTTTGAGGTGGTTTTAAATGGGGATGAATCCATCCAGAGAAGACCGATGGGAAGAATTATGCTTCCTCTTACTCTGATGGGTGCGGACATCAGGAGCTTGAAGGGGAATGACTGTTCTCCACTTGCAATAAATTCTAATCAGGAGAGAAAACATAAGCTTACCGGTATCCATTATAATTCACCGGTTGCCTCCGCACAGATAAAATCCTGTGTATTGTTAGCCGGGCTTTACAGTGAAGGAGAAACCGCGGTAACCGAGCCTTCCCTGTCGAGAAACCATACGGAGCTGATGCTCCGGGAATTCGGAGCCGAGGTCACTGCCGCAGGTAATACGGCGACCATACAGCCGGAGCCGTGTTTGAAGGGAAGGAAAATCAATGTTCCGGGAGATATTTCCTCTGCGGCATATTTTATTGCAGCAGGACTGATTGTTTCGGGCTCCGAGATTATGATTAAGAATGTGGGGATTAATCCGACCAGGGATGGAATTATCCGGGTCTGCCGGCAGATGGGCGCCGATATTATCTTGGAGAATGTGATTGATAACGGCGGTGAGCCGGCTGCGGATATTCTGGTAAGGTACAGCGGGCTGACGGGAACAGAAATCGGAGGGGCAATCATACCGACTCTGATCGATGAAATTCCCATCATCGCAGTCCTTGCCTGTTTTGCAGAGGGGAAAACCGTGATCAAGGATGCCGCAGAGCTTAAGGTGAAGGAATCCAACCGGATTGATGTGATGGTGGATAATTTAACAAGGATGGGAGCGGACATCACCGCGACGGAGGACGGAATGATTATTAATGGCGGAAGGCCCTTGCATGGAGCGGTGGTAGAAAGCAAATTAGATCATCGTATTGCAATGTCCTTTGCGATTGCGGCACTTCTTGCAGAAGGGGAGACGAAAGTTTTGAACGCCGAGTGTGTAGATATATCCTATCCGGATTTTTATAGTGACTTAAAGAGATTATACAGTTAACAGTGGAATTTAACGATAGGGTACAAATATGTTGGGACAGTTGCGAGAAGTTAAGCTGCAACTGTCTTTTTCAGGCGGAGAGGGAGGATGGACATATTTATGCTCCGAAGCGGTCAAGTTTTATGACTTGTAATTATTGTAGAAATTTGGTATAATGTGGTATGAATCATTGGAGCTGTGCTTTATACAACTGCTGATAACTTATTACAGAGGCTATTGAAAATGAAAGTGATGGATAGAGTTTATATTTGCAAAATAGAGCAGGGCATGGTTGATGAAGAACGGTATGCCTTTTTTTATAGTAAATTACCGGAGGGGAGAAGGAAAAAGGTAAATAATTATGTTTTTGACCAGGATAAAGTGCAAAGCATGATATCTTATTTATTATTTGTTGCAGCCTGCCAAAGGAATGGTATATACTTTACAGAACAGGATATTTTATATTCAATCTATGGCAAACCGTATTTTAGAAATCAAAAGAACATTCATTTCAATATATCCAACTGCAGAAGTGCTGTGTGCTGCGGTATCTCTGAGTATCCGATCGGTGTGGATGTGGAAAGTACAATTGTGCAAATAGATGACCTCATGAATTTATGCATGCACCCAAATGAAATAGAAAAAATCAGAAGTGTTCAGAAGAGAGAGGACTTATTTACAAAATACTGGACTTTAAAGGAAAGCTTTTTAAAATGCCAGGGTGTAGGGCTTAATGGAGATATCCGTGAGCTGGATTTTTCACAATTTAGCCAATATAATGAATTCAATGTTTATGGAAAAAGCTTTTGCAGCTTAAAATTTGATAAGCTGTGTGTGGCTGTTTGTTCTTTTCATGATATAAAATATGAGGAAATAAATATTTTGGAGCTCGAAAGGGATTTGGCGGAGGCATAGTGGGGTTGGGATATGGAACGAAATCAGCTTTTAACTCATGTTAACAGAATTACAATCATTATTAAGCTTATTCTTCTGGCCCTGGTGGCCTTTGCTCCTGCTACCAGGTATCATAGGGATAAGGTTATTTTAATTTTATCTTTATTATTAGTTGTCCTTTTTGTAATATCCGAGTTGCTAAGAAAAAAATATACCGAAAAAATAATAATGCGAATCGTAGTTTTATCAGGCTCTATGCTGGTTTCAGCCATAGTAATGGTTCTTGAAAAGAGCGGTTCTCCGATTTTGATTTATTATTTTTTCTTATTGGATGATATCTTTGAAATAAAGCATAAAAATACAAGAAATATATTTATTGCCTTGCACTTTTTATACTTTATGGTAATTAGAATTTTAGAGGAAATGGGACCGGATCTGGATTTTATTCTAAATTTGGTTACTTCCTTTGTATTTTATTTTTTTATTGTAGTCATTTTTTGGATTATTCATTATTTTAAGGCAGAAAGAGACAAATATAAATTGTTATATTATAACCTGGTTCAGTATTCCTTTCAGGAAAGGGAATATCTGATCTCAGAGGATAGAAGTAAAATTTCACAGGAATTGCATGATTCCCTGGGACATTTATTGATGTCAGCCCTATATAATATAAGATATATCAAAGCCATTCAGCCCCAAAATGGCGAAAGTATGGAAGCAGAGCTGTCAAAGACGGAACAAACGATAAAGCAATGTGTGGAAAGTCTCCGTACCTGTGTGAATAGTGTCAGGGAAATGGAAGAGGAGATTAATTTGACGGAGGAAATCAACCGTATCTCCGTACAGTTTGAAAGCTTGAAAATTGTTAAAATTCAATTCTATACGTATGAGAGTATGGAAAGTCTGCCGAATCATACAAAAAATATCTTCTATAAAATAATACGGGAAGCCATTACCAATAGTATTATTCATGGAAACGCTTCTCATATAAAAATAAGTCTTACGAAATTTACTCAGGAAAATAAGCTGTTATTAGATATTATTGATGACGGAAAGGGCTGCGGCTGCATCATAAATTCATATGGGCTGAATGGTATACAGGAGCGTGTGGAAGGAATGAATGGCCAGGTTGTATATAAAAGCAGCAGTAATAAAGGGTTTGAGATTAGGATAGAAATACCGGGAGGGAAAGCAGATGATCAGAGTGATGATTGTCGATGACCTGTATATTGTAAGAGAAGGCATCAAACGATTACTATCCCTTTCACAGGATATTGAAGTAATATGTGAAGCGGAAAACGGATATGAGGCAATTGATAAGCTGGCAAAGCACTATATAGACATTGTTCTTCTGGACATTGAGATGCCAAAGCTGGGAGGACTGGAAACGGCTAAAAAAATTAAGGAAATGTACCCCAAGGTTAAAATCATTATACTGACCACTTTTAAGGAGGATGAATATATTTTCTCCAGCATCCGCCTGGGGATTAACGGCTTTTTGCTAAAAGACAGTGATATAGATGAAATTAACACCTGTATCCGGAAGGTATATTCCGAAAAGATCGTGTTTGATTCGGCAATCCTGCCGATGCTGATCAATGCGATCAATGATAAGGAAAAGCCGGCTAAGCCGGATGCATTAAGCTCGCTGACGGAACGTGAGTTTATGATTGCACGCATGATTGTAAATGGAATGAGCAATTCTGAGATAGCAAAGTCATTGTTTATAACAGAGGGTACAGTAAAAAATACCATTTCTAAAATCTTAAGAAAATTAAACATACAAAGAAGAACCCAATTAAATTCACTGATGGGAAAGGATTTATGATAATGCTGAACTAATACCGGGAACAGCATTCTTTTATCGTATAGATAAATAGCGGAACCTATAATAGAAAGCTCCTTTTGTAAGAACCATGAAATAATTCTTGCAAAAGGGGCTTTTTTATTCGGAAAGGATGAAAAGTCAAAGATAGGAGCTCTTGTAATCACGAAGGTAATATTACTAAAGTCATATGATATGGGGGTTGCCTTTATAAACGATGACGAAAGGCATATTGAGGAAGCTTAGGAAAATTGTATGATTAACATATAGGAAAGCACTATGGCAGAGCAGGAGGTTGTTATGGCACAAATTATAAATGTGAATATGTTGACAAAATTTTATGGAAAAAATGAGAATAGGGTAAAAGTCTTAAATGGAATTTCATTTCATATTGAGGAGGGGGATTTCTGGGCAATTCATGGAGAAAGCGGGTCGGGTAAGAGCACACTGCTTAATATACTGGCCGGTTTTGAAAAGCCGGATGAAGGCGAGGTTATGATCGGCACCACTAATATCACCCATTTAAGTGAATCACAAAAAGCAAAATTTCGCAAAAAGAATATCGGGTTTGTATTTCAGCAATATCATTTGGTACCCGAATTAACCGCATTGGAAAATGTGATGTTTCCCCTGATTTTAAATAAGGTTTCTGCCAGAACTGCAAGAAAAAAGGCGCAGGAGATGCTTTCTTATGTGGGTATTAATAAAAATACGGATAAGCTTCCTGAGGAGTACAGCGGGGGGCAGAACCAAAGAATTTCCATTGCCAGGGCGCTGATATCAAATCCTAAGATTGTTTTTGCAGATGAACCCACAGGAAATCTTGACAGCTGTAACAGTGAAAAAATCATGTCCCTGCTTGATGGGATTAATAAGGATTTTAATACCACCATATTAATGGTCACACATTCTGAAAAAGAAAGAGCATATGCAGGAAAAGTAATGGAAGTTAAGGATGGCAGAATTTTAGATGAATGATGCAAAGAAGGGTGACATATTATGCGATTAGCTTTTAAGAGCTTTAAAAGAGAGAAAGGAAAAACCCTGTTAGTAATTGCATCCGTGGTAATAGCAATTGCACTATGCGTATCCATGATGATTGCAATCACATCCATAAAAGAACAATATAGAGCTTTGGCTGATGAACAAAGTTCTTCAGCAGATCTGGTTTTAACCTCCTATTATGAAGAAAAAATTAGTGACGCAGAGCTTGAGGCGGCTGGTTCAAAGGAGAAAATACAAGAGGCGATAAAGTTTTACAGTACGGAGGGCTGTTATCAGATCAGCGGTAAAGATTATGCCCAGCTTTCATTGCTGGCTGTAGACTATGAATTGGAAGAAAAATATGGCGGATTAAAATTACTGAGTGGTCGGTTTGGTAAGGCTAATACGGAATGTGTAATTACTGATGTCATGGCAGAACAATATGGACTTAAGGCCGGGGACAGTCTTGGTATAATCAGCAAAGCAAAAGCTTTTTCTTATATAATTACAGGAATCGTATCAGATAACGGAATCGCCGCCGGTAATTTGGGCCGTTGTATATTGACTGATGTGAATACCTTTGATGAATATGGAGAGATAACCTATAAAATTGTTTTAAAGGACGGAGTTTCTGTTCCAGACTGCAAGAAACGGATGGAAGAGGAACTGGGAGGCAAATACCGGATTGATTATCCGGAGGGCAAGGCCGAGGAATTTATAAGCAGTATGGAAACCTTGTTTGATGGAATGATGGGTTTTGCAGTTTTGGCTATTATTTTAAGCTCTCTTTTTATCAGCGTGGTGCTAAGGGATTATGTAATGAATATGAGAAAGACCTTTGCTATTATAAAAGCATTGGGCGGAACAAGAAAGGATATTATAAAAACCGTACTGGACAGGGTTGTTCTGATCGCTGTAGTTGGAATCCTGATAGGAACAACACTGGGGGTTTTTCTATCTCAGAGTCTCGTAGCCTTTCTTGGTACCCGGCTGGATTCTGGAAGCCAGGAGATACAGACCGCATACAATATTCCATTGATTATCGCAATACTGATCTTTAGCTTTCTTCTTATGCTGGCGGTTTCTTTGCCGCAGGCTGTCAGAGGAGCAAAAGAGGGTGTGCTGGAAGGACTTGGAACCTACAGAGAGGGCAGGGCCGAGAAAAGGAGAGGAATGACTGGATATATCATCCTTCTTTTCATAGGTATTGCCGGAACAGTCCTTGGCAACAATGATAATTTAAAATTAGTCAGCATAATACTTTTGATATTTGCAGCCATTATTTTATTAAGTAAAGTATTGTTTACTTTTATACCGGTATTCTCGTATCAGTTATTGAAAGGTATGGCACCGCTGACAGCAATGCTTAGTAAAAATAGTTTATTTCGGGAAAAGCGTAAAACAATTAATATGATAATGCTATTTTCCACTGTTTTGGCCTTTTCCTTAGGAATATATTTTGCCGTGACGGGAATCGTACAATCAATTTCCAACGTGGCAAATACCATGTATTATGGCGATGCGGTTATAGAATCAGATATTGGTATACAGGACTCTTTGTTCCAATCGGTAAAGCAGGTGGAGGGAGTAAAAAATGTAGAAAAAAATTATGTAAAATATACAGATATAGAAGGTGTGGAGGTCAAGGTCAGAGGAATTTATACGGACAATACAGCCTTTGGCCTTTCACAAAAGCTCCTTGAAAGATTGGAACAGGAAGACACTGTAATTGCCTCTAAGGGACTGCTGAAGCGGCTAAAGCTTACGGTCGGGGACAGTATAAGTATCGGAACCTCGAAGGGTACGAAAAGTTACCGCATTATTGGCAGTATAAAATCCATGGAGCATGATGGCAAGCTGTTGCTGCTGTCGGAGAGCAAATTCCTCCAACTGTATCAGGATTATACCGTAAACAGCTTAATTGTTTTTTGCGACAAGGTATCTGCAAAGCAGCTGATACAAAATCTTAGGACGGAGATTAATGATAACACCGTATTGATAAAGAGCATAGAGGAAGGCAGAACGGATTATGTTTCCTCCAATTCGGGGTTGATTTATTTGTTTTATCTGCTCATAGGCATCCTTTTGTTTGCAGGAGCACTTATCATGGTCAACACGGTAACATTAATTATCAAAAATAATGAGTATTCACATATGATAGAAAAAACGCTGGGGCTAACAAAGCGAAGCTTAGTACTCCCGTATATATTTACAGGAAGTGTTGCCGGATTAATTTCGGGAATTACAGGAGGAGGCACAGGTGTGCTGGTAGGTCTGGCTTTCATCCGTATGATGAATCAATCGCAGATTTACAGTATAAAAGCGGAAATTCATCCGCTTACGGTATTAATATTTGCAGCTATTTCAATATTAATTACAGTCATTTCATCGGTGGTCGCCGTTTTAACCAATTACCATAGCACCTTTAAGCATACACTTATATCTTAAAAAAATATAAAAAATTTTTTGTTAATATTCTCGTTTTGATAATAAAAATTTAGCCTATTATCAAAATGAGAATATTATTTTGGGTTAATTCTCAAAATGATAAAATGGTAAAAAAATGCTGCAAAATGGCGTATTGACAGGGTTTTGAGCCCGTGCTATACTCTGCTTAATTTAATAAATGAGAGCAAAACGACAGTGAGGTTGTAAAACTTGAACTGTCGTTTTTTTATGTAATAGCAAATTATGTAAGGCTGTTACCTAAATAATTTTAGAAAATTATTACAAGCGGGAAGAGAAGGGATGAAGAGGATGCTGGATTTTATTATAAAAAATGGAAGTGTAGTGACGGCGAAGGGAATGTGTAATACGGATCTTGCCGTAGAAGGCGAGAAGATACTGGCAATCGGGGACAGCTCATTATTCGGGGAAGCAAGGGAAGTGATTGACGCTTCGGGTAAATACGTGATACCGGGTCTTATTGATCCCCATGTTCATATAGCAGCCCCCTTTATGGGCTGCATCGGTCCCCTGGATTTTTACAGCGCCAGTAAGGCGGCTGCCTTGGGAGGCGTTACCTCGATTATTGATTTTACCAATACCCAGCCGGGAGATTCCGTACTTCAAAAGATTGAAGAGAGAAAGGCGGAGATGAAGGTGGCAGCCATTGATTATGGCGTGCATGCCAAAATCGTAGAAGCAACAGCTTCTGTTCTTGGGGAAATCAAGGGAATGGTAGAAGCCGGGTGCCCGACACTGAAAATGTTCACCACCTACCGTAAGGCAGGTGTTATGATTCCTGACGAGGACGTGCTCCGGGTCATGCTGGAGGCGAAAAGGTGGGGAGCAAGGCCGGGGGTACATGCGGAGGATAATTCTATCTCCGAATACAATGATGAGCTGTTTGAGCAGCAAGGAACCACGGGCTGGAAATATCATTACCTGTCAAAGCCTCCGATTGTAGAGGGACTTGCTACGGCAAAGATGATTCAATATGCCAAATATGCAGGCTGTGAGCTGTATATTTTTCATGTGACCTGTGAGGAAGCCTTAAGGGCGATCAGGGAGGCGCAAGACGAAGGATATCCCGTTATAGCCGAAACCTGCCTGCACTATCTTCAGTTTACCAAGGAGGTTATGGATGAGGAAGAAACAGGCTTTCGCTACATCTGCAGTCCGCCCCTGCGTGACAAGGAAGACCAGGAGGCACTGTGGGAGGCTCTGAAGAAGGGAAACCTGTGCATCGTAAGCTCGGATAACTGTTTGTATGATGACAGGGAAAAAACAAGCTATTTAAGTAAGGATGCCAAAGGGAATCCGATTCCGGATTATAAAAAAATCGCCAACGGAGTAAGCGGGCTGGAAGAACGGTTAAGCGTGCTTATGACAGAGGGTGTCGGTACCGGAAGAATGAGTCTGGAGAAAGTGGTGGAGCTTACCAGCACCAATCCGGCAAAGGTCTTTGGCATGTATCCCCAAAAGGGTGTCCTCCAGCCGGGAAGCGATGCGGACATTGTTTTGGTTGATCCGGATGCGGTTATGACCCTGTCAGCCAATACGCTGCATTACGGAATTGATTCCTCTGTATATGAGGGCAAGCAGGTAAAGGGACTTCCGGTACTTACCATGCGCCGGGGTGAAATTATTGCCAGGGACGGTCAGTTCCTGGCAGAGCCGGGAAGCGGTAAATTCCTGCACCGCTCCTTAAGGTGATGCCTATGAGAAGAATACTGGTGATCAATCCAAACAGCTCGGAGAAGATGACACGGGATATCAGAGAAACCCTTAGTAAGGAGAATTTGCCGGCGCAGATAGAAGTAATCTGCATGAAAAAAGCTCCCCCGGTGCTGGAAAGCTTTACGGACTATACCCTGGCCGGAGCGGAGGTCATTGAATATTTTACGGAGCAGGATATGACCCGGTATGACGGCATTTTGTTAGCCTGCTTCGGAGATCCCTGTCTCTATTCCCTGAAGGAAATCTCACCGGTACCGGTCCTCGGAATTGCGGAAGCAGCCTTTTCCAGAGCCCTTCTCTTAGGCTATAAATTCAGTGTTCTGGCTGCCAGCAGTAAGGCCCTGCCGATGATGGAGTCCATGATTGACACCTATGGGCTGCAAGCAAGGAATGCCGGCTCAATGACGCTGAACACCCCGATTGAGGAATTTTTATCCGATGCAGAGCAGCTGGAGGGAAAGCTTTTGAAGGTGATTCAGGGGGCGAAGGAAAAGCAGGCGGAGGTGGTAATATACGGCTGCGCAGGTATGACAATGGTTTCAAAGAAAAAGATTATGGAGCAGACGCAGGTATCCGTCATCGATCCGGTTATTACGGGAGTTTCCACCCTGCTTTCCCTTCTTTCCGACGGGGACAGTGTGTCAGGGGCGGGGCTCTATGCAAAACATCAGCCAAAACGCACAGAATGCGAGGCAATAAATATTAAACCACATAAGGAGGAAAAGAGATGAATATTTGGAAACTTGAGGAGGGTGAGGTCAGAAAGCCCGGGCTATCCCACTATGTTATGATGGCATTGTTCACCGGTGTTGGTATCGTTGTAGGAACCTTCGGCAGTCTTGCGGTTTCTATCGGGCCGGTATCATGTTTTTGGCCGGGACAGGCGATTCAATCGGTAGGATGTATCTGGTACGGCGGCTGGGGAGCCATTGCAGCCGTGGTCTTTCCAATGATATCGAATGCCATATCCGGGTCGGCGGCGCTGCCGATTTCCATCGCCTACATACCCGGCAACCTTGCCCAGGCGGCATTTGCAGGTTACTTTTTCCGGAAGCTGAACTGTGATCCAAGTTTAAAGAGCGGCAAGGACTATGCTGTATTTTTAGTTCTTGGCACACTGGTTGCCAATATCATCGGTGCGGCAGAGGGAAATCTGGTATTACTGGCCTTCGGCATCATCACCCCGGCCGGCATTCCGCTGAACTTCCTTGGCTGGTTCTTAGGCAACACCGTTGCATCTGCAATCCTAGGTGTTATTATGTTAAAATTCCTGTCTCCACTTGTAATGAAAACAAGAACATTCTGCAAAGGCTTATGGGCATAAAAATAAGCAGCTTTGCTATAAGGCGGGCAGCATTCAGTGCTGCCCAAACTTATAACCATGAATTATTAAAATGAGAAAAAAATGATGGCATGCCGTGGAAGGACGTAATGTGGAAAATCTTGATTTTTCACATGGCAAATTTGTGCTGATGCCCAAATTCGCGGGTTTGTGACAGAATGGAGATTTTTATGAAGCATGAAAATATGAGAAAAACGGTGCTGGGATATGTACCGATAAAATCCCCAATTTATATATTACATCCGGTAACCAGAATTATATTGTATTTGGCTATGAGCTTTGTACCCCTGCTCATTCAGATGCCGGAGGTTAATCTTCTTTTGTTAATTGCTACCCTTTGTTTATTTAAGTTTGCACGTATCGATATGCGTCAGCTTAAGATTTATATTCCTATGTTGATTTTGGTAGCCTGTTTTATTACCTTTTCCTATACTGTGTTTCCGACAAAGCTTAATGGTGAGGTTCCTGTAATATTACTTGGGTTGAAATTCTACAGATTTTCCGTATTATGGGCTATCATGGTTTATGTTCGTATCGTAACCCTGTTACTTGCCTCGATTTTCTTTTTCTCCACGAATAGGGAAAGGGATATTCTGGTAGGGCTTCGCTGTATGAATGTGCCCTTTGCAGTTTCCTATTTTCTTGGCCTCACGCTCCGCTCCGCAGGAATGTTCCTGGAGGATTACAGGATTGTCAAGGAGGCGGAAAGGGCAAGGGGCCTTGACATGGAGCATGAAAAATTTCTCACCAGGGTGAGTCATTTTCCCATGTACATGATCCCGCTGTTCACTCTTGCAATCCGGCGCTCTGAGGACATTAGCACCGGACTTTATGCAAAGGGTACGGAAATCAAAGGGACTTACCAGGGAAAGAAGCGGCCGGACTATCTAAGAACCAAATTTAAGAAAACCATCCTTGATTATGTGGTAGCCGTATCCATCCTTGCATTGTTTGTGGGAGTCCTCACCTTTAAAGTCACCTTTGACATATTCGCGCTGAAGAATTCCGTTCTGAACGCATGGTTTGGATCAATCTTATAATTTAGCTGACAGGAGGCAAGCAAATGAACGCAGTGGAAATAACCGATTTATGCTGGAAATATGATGGAACAAAGGACTATGTGTTTGATCATGTAAATCTGGCAATCAAGGAAAATATATTTTTGGGAATTGTAGGCTCCAACGAATCAGGAAAGACAACCCTGGTATCCTGTATCAAAGGGATTATACCTAACAGCACCACCGGCATCTATAAGGGACAGGTACTGCTTTACGGAGAGCCGGTAAAAGACTGTGATTCCCGTGTGATCGCAGAAAGGGCCGGTATGGTCTTCTCAGATCCCGATGCCCAGTTTACGACCATGAGTGTGGAGGAAGAAATTGCCTTCGGATTGGAGAACATCGGAGTTCCGGTGGAAGAAATAGAGAAGAGAATCGCGTGGGTGAGTGAAATCTGTCATTTAGAGGAGCTTCTGGAGAAACCGCCCTTTGATTTATCAGGAGGGCAAAAGCAAAGAGTTGCCATCGCCTCGGTATTGGCAACAAAGCCAAAAATGATCATTCTGGATGAGCCCACCTCCATGCTCGATCCAAAATCCAAGGATGAGGTTTTTGAAATACTGGAATATATCAAGCAGGAATTAAAAATGACTGTTGTTGTTATAGAGCATAATATTGAAAAAATCGCAGAGCTTTCGGATGAAGTAGTGCTGATGAAGGAGGGCCGGATTATCCGTCATATGGAGACCGGAGAATTCTTCCGGGATGTGGAGCTGCTAAAGGAAAACAGCCTGAAGGTACCGGAGGGAATTGAACTGCTGTATTATCTCTATGATAAATTCGGAATTGATAAAACAGGACCTGTGAAATTAGAGGAGATCACCCGGGAAATCAAAGAACTGTTAACCGGAATGCGCAAAGCCTCGCAGGCGGGGCCATCAGCAGCGCAGAAATGAGGAGATCTATGGAAGAAATAATTCAAGTAAAAAATTTGAACTTTACCTACGATGACGGCACAGTGGCCTTGGAAAATATAAACATTACCGTAAATAAGGGGGAATTCGTGGCGCTGATCGGACAAAACGGCTGTGGGAAAACTACCCTGTCCAAATGTCTGAACGGAATTCTTGCGCCTACCAGCGGTGAGATCATCGTCGGAGGGCTCCATGTGGAGCAAAAGCCAAAGGTAAAGGAGCTGGTGAAAAATATTGGCTATGTGTTTCAAAATCCGGACCATCAGCTATTTAACTCCAAGGTATACGATGAGATTGCTTACGCTCCCCGGAACATCGGTCTTGAGGATAAGGAAGTAAAGATAAGGGTGAAGGAGGCGGCGTCTACCGCAGGGGTAAAGGAAGAGCTGTTTGAAGAACAGCCGGTGCTTTTGATGAAGGGCCTGCGTCAGCGGGTAGCCATCGCTTCCATCCTGTCTCTGAAGCCCCAGGTAATCATTGTAGATGAACCCACCACAGGCCAGGATTACAGACAGTCACTTGAAATCATGGAGTTTTTAAAGGATTTGAATGAAAAGCATGGCCATACCATCCTGATAATCACCCATGAAATGCACATCGTTGCCCAATATGCCAAGCGGATTATGGTCATGAAGAAGGGTGAGATCTATATGGATGGAACACCGGCCGAGATTTTCTCACAGCCGGAGAAGCTGAAGGAGGGCTATGTAAAGCCGCCTATGGTAACCCGTATGGCCCAGCTTCTGGATGCAAGCGGAGAGCATAATGGTGTCATCAATATTGATGAAATAAAGGAATTATTGGAAGAAGGCAAGATAGCTCTATGAGAATATTGATCAAGAATGGATATATCGTGGATGGAACAGGAGGCCCGGGTTATTATGGGGATATTCTGGTTCATCAGGACAAAATCGAAGAGATAGGCCGCACGGCAAAAAGGGCCGACCAGGTGATCGATGCGAAGGGACTGGCAGTAGCCCCGGGGTTTATCGATACCCACAGCCACAGCGACCTTGAGCTGCTCCTTCGCCCTGAGGTCCTTCCCAAGCTGAAGCAGGGAATTACAACGGAGGTTCTTGGACAGGACGGCATATCCATGGCACCCCTTCCTATAGCCTGTATTAGCCCCTGGCGTAAGAATCTGGCCGGGCTGGACGGGGCCTCGGATTCCGTTGATTGGACCTATCAGGATACGGCACATTATCTTAAGCTGATCGAGGCGGCACATCCGGCGGTTAACGTATGTTATCTGCTGCCCCATGGCAATATCCGCATGGAGGCCATGGGACTTGAGAACCGGCAGCCGACGAAGGAAGAGCTGGAACGGATGAAGGAAATTGTCCGCAGGGAGATGGAGGCGGGAGCCATTGGAATCTCTGACGGGTTGATCTATATGCCCTGCGCCTATTCGGAGGAAGAGGAAATTATTGAAATCTGTAAGGTGGCCCGGGAATACGGCGGCATCTATGTGGTGCATCAGAGAAGTGAAGCGGACAGCATACTGGAATCCATGGAAGAAATTGTCCGTATCGGCAAAAAAAGCGTCATACCCATCCATTTCTCTCATTTTAAGGTATGCGGAAGAAAAAACTGGAATAAGATTGGTGAGGTGCTTGCCATACTGGATCGCTGCGCCGCGGAGGGAGTCAGGGTATCCTTTGACCAGTATCCTTATGTGGCGGGAAGCACCATGCTGGGGGTCATATTACCGCCCTGGGCCCATGACGGAGGCACAGACCGGCTCCTTATGCGGTTATCCGATATGGAGCTGCGCAGGAAAATGATTTATGATATGGAACATGGAATTGAGGGCTGGGATAATTTTATTGATTTCGCAGGGCTGGATCAGATCTTTATTACCAGTGTGAAGACGGAAAAAAACCGGGAGGCCGTGGGACTAAATCTGGTACAGCTTGGAGAGCTTCGCGGGAAGGACCCTTATGAAGCTGCCTTTGACCTTTTGCTGGAGGAGGAAAATGCGGTGGGGATGGTGGATTTTTATGGCACCGAGGAGCATATTGCCTGCTTCATGAAGAGGCCTGAGATGAATGCTTGCACCGACGGACTGCTGGGAGGTAAGCCTCATCCCAGAGTTTACGGTGCCTTTGCACGTATCTTATCAAGCTATGTCAGGGAGAGTAAGGTATTAACTCTGGAGGAGGCAATTTATAAGATGACCTGGAAGGCCGCACAGGCAATGCACATCAAAAACCGGGGGAAGCTGGAACCGGGGTATTATGCGGATATTTGCATCTTCAATCCTGATACGGTAAGGGATAAGGGAAGCTTTACAGACCCGGCAAGGCATCCGGAGGGCATCGAATATGTGATTGTCAACGGAGCCGTAGCGGTGGAGCAGGGAGAGTTTACAAATACCCTGGCCGGAAAAGTATTATACAGATAAGGAGGGTGAGAAGGTATGATAGTGGCTGCTTTACTCCTATTTAATTTGGTGGTCTTACCGGGCTGTTTTTATGCCTTTGTTACGCATCAGTATTTTTCCATGATCTGTGTACGCCCAAAGCAGGCAGGGAAAAAGAAGGTGATAAAGACCGTAATTCCGGAGGGCTACCGCATCCTAAGGATAGAAGGCGAAACCGGAGGGCTTCAGGGCTATTACCGGAGTAAGACAGGTGCTGGACTTGTCCTGCTGGTGCATGGTTGGATGGATGACGGATTATCCCGTCTTAAGGCGGCTGATTTCTATCATAGCCTTGGGTATGATGTGTTCCTGCCGGATCTGCGGGGACACGGAGGCAGCAGCGGAAAATATCTGGGAATGGGCATCACCGACGGACGGGATTTGGCGGACTGGCTTCTTTATTTCAAGAGGGAGCTGGGGGAGCAAACAGAGATTATTCTGGACGGTGTTTCTACCGGTGCGGCGGCAGTGCTGCAGCTGGAGCCGGAGCTCATAAACCGGAAGGCTTCTGCCCTGATTGCCGACAGCAGCTATGAAAATCCCGGACAGCTTTTTGATAAGATGCTTCCGATAGCCTCTGGCCTGATTAAAAGAATTTATGCTCCGGGGATTGGCTTTTGGTGCAGAAGGTTGGGTAAATTCAAGATAAAGGGCAGCAGTACTATAGAAAGTATCGGAAGGATTCAGATACCGGTGCTTTTGATCGGAGGAGGACAGGACAAACTGGTTCCGGTGCAGACCCAGCATAGACTTAAAGCGGCTTGCGGGGGTGCCTGTGAGCTGTATATTATGGAAGCTGCATCCCATGCAAGGGCTTCCACCCTTGAGCCGGAGACCTATGAAGCCATAATTATGAAATTTTTGGAGAATAATCAAGGGGGAAAGGCTTATGACAGAGAGCATACAATGGGTGATGAATTCCCTACCCAAAACAGGGGATAAGCATTTGAGCATCATGGGACTTGAGGAGGTTGGCAGGGCTAAGGCCTTCCACGAAAGCTTTCCCATGTATGAGCCTACGCCCTTGACGGGACTTAAGAAAATGGCATCCTATCTGGGAGTGGGCTCCCTATGGATCAAGGATGAATCCTACCGCTTTGGGCTGAACGCCTTCAAGGTGCTGGGAGGCTCCTATGCCATGGCAAGATATATTGCCGAAAAAACAGGAAGAGATATCAGCGAGCTGCCCTATCAGGAGCTGATATCAGAGAAAATCAAAGGAGAATTCGGCCAGGCGACCTTTTTTTCCGCAACCGACGGAAATCATGGAAGGGGAGTAGCCTGGGCAGCCAGAATTCTCGGACAAAAATGTGTGATTTATATGCCGGGGAGAACAACTGTGACCCGCTTAAACCATATCCTTAGGGAGGGGGCCGAGGCAACCGTTGAAGAGGTGAATTATGATGCCTGTGTCCGTATGGCGGCCGAGGCAGTGGAGCGTGTTCCTAATGGTGTTATGGTTCAGGATACGGCCTGGGAGGGCTATGAGAAAATTCCGTCCTGGATTATGCAGGGCTATGGAACCATGGCAATGGAGGCGGATGAGCAGCTGACAGCTGCAACAGGCGCTCCGCCAACCCATGTGTTTATCCAGGCGGGAGTAGGTTCGCTGGCAGGTGCTGTACAGGGGTATTTTGCAAATAAATATTCGGAAAATCCTCCGGCGGTGGTTGTTGTCGAAGCCTCAGAGGCTGACTGCATTTACCTCGGAGCAAAGGCAGGAGACGGAAATATCAGGATTGTGGATACGGATATGCCGACCATTATGGCCGGCCTTGCCTGCGGGGAGCCCAATATCCTGTCCTGGGATATTTTAAAAAATCATGCCACAGCCTTCTTATCCTGTCCGGACTGGGTAACGGTACAAGGAATGCGAATGCTTGCAGCACCCAGAAAGGGAGATTCTCCGGTTACCTCAGGAGAATCCGGCGCCGTACCCTTCGGCGCTTTGGCTGCGATTATGACAGAGGAGGCCTACGCTCCTTTAAAGAACGCACTGGGCCTAAACGAAGCATCAAGAGTAATATGCTTTTCCACGGAGGGGGATACGGACCCCCAAAGATACGAGAATATCGTCTGGAGGGGACTGGATCGGTAGAATGATAGAGCATCGGCCGGTTGATCTGGATATATAGGAGGTGAAAGCGTGACCTATTTAAGAAAAATACAGGATGCAGTGGTGCAATATGCAAAAATTATGGCAGAGGTGGTTCAGGTTGATGTTGTTATTGTGGATACGGACTTCTTCAGAATTGCCGGTACCGGTATCTTTGAATCTGAGATTAATTCCTATGTAGGCAGTACGGCCTTTGTCTTTGATTATGTAATGAATCACGGGGAGCAGATGATCATTGATGAGCCGGGCGGACATGAGCTTTGCAGTAAATGCCCCAGACAGGGGAACTGCAATGAAACCTATGAGATCTCTGCTCCCATATTAATGGCTGGCAATGCAATCGGCGTCATTGGTCTTGCCTGTGTAACAAAGGAACAGAAGGAGCATATCCAGAGAAGGCAGAGCACCTATCTGGAGTTTTTACGCCAGATTGCGGATATGATTGCCTCCAAGGCCATGGAGCAGGAGGAGAAGGAACGCAACAGGGAATTAAATTTGATTTTGCAGGAAATGGTAAACAGGGTGGACCAAAGCGTACTGGTGCTGGGGGAGGAGGATAATATCATATCGGCCAATAAAGCCGCCAGAAAGCAGCTGCACCTGGAGGAAGAGGAGGATTTACAAAAGGAAACGGTGAAGCTTCGGGAAACCGGTGACAGCATGAATCACCAGAGGGAATATCTGCTCGCTATAAGGGGACACAAATATACGGTTCTGGGCTCCCTATATGATATGCACCAGAGTGATTCCGCCAGCCGGATGCTTCTATTCAGCGATATCAGTGTATTACAGAATCAACTGTATGAATACAGCCAGAAGTCAAGAGCCTACAGCGAGGAAGGAATTATCGGAAGTAGTGCTATCACAAGGGATTTGACAAAAAATATAAAAAAAATAGCCAGGTCAAATACAACCGTATTAATTACGGGAGAAAGCGGGACAGGCAAGGAAGTTGTTGCAAAGGCTATCTGGAAGGAAAGTGACCGGGCAGATAAGCCCTTTGTCGTGATTAACTGTGCCTCCATTCCGGATTCTACCATGGAATGTGAGCTCTTTGGCTATGTGGCGGGAGCTTTCCAGGGAGCGGACCCTGCCGGCCGGATGGGTGAGTTTGAGCTGGCAAATCAAGGAGTGATCTTTCTTGATGATATCGGTGATCTTCCCCTTCATCTGCAGGGAAAGGTACTTCGGGTCTTACAGGAGCACCGTATTACAAGAGTGGGTTCCAGCCAGAGCATACCCATTAATGTACGCATCATAGCCGCCTCCAACCGAAATCTTCATGAAATGATGGAAAAGAAGGTCTTCCGGGAGGATTTGTATTACCGGCTGAATGTAATTCCCCTCCATGTGGCACCTTTGCGGGAACGCAAGGAGGAGATTGAGGAATTTGTGATGTATTTTATTCATAAGTACTGCCGGCTGCAGGAGAAAAAGTTCAAATATATGGACCCTGAGGTGATTAAGCTGCTGAAACGGTATGACTGGCCGGGTAATGTAAGAGAGCTGCAGAATGTGGTTGAGTTTATGGTCAGTATGATGGAGGAGGACGGAATGATCGAGCGTAATAATCTGAACCTGGATTTGTGGAGTATTACCACCGGTATGGAGGATCAATATGTACATACCATTCAGGAGCTGGAGGAAAAGGAGATACAAAAAGCCATCTGGATTTACGGGGATTCCACAGAGGGCAAGCGCAGGATCGCACAAAAGCTGGGTATCGGAATGGCTACCCTGTACAGAAAGCTGGATACCTATAAAATTAGGAATGTCAATATGGATGGAATAGGAGAACAGAATTATGCTTACAAAAGACGATAGAGCACAACTGCTTTGCCTGTGTCAGGAATTAATTCAGGAGAAGAGTTATTCCGGGGAGGAAAAGGGTGTCTCGGAAAAGTTAAAGGTGTTCATGCAGACTCATGGGTTTGATGAAATTCATATAGACAAATATGGCAATACCATCGGCCGCATCAAGGGAAAGAAACCCGGGCCGAAGCTTTTATTCGACGGACATATGGATACGGTTCCCGTTACCCAGAGGGAGAAATGGGAGCACGAACCCTTTGCCGGGGAAATTTGTGACCAAAGGATGTATGGTAGAGGAACCTCCGATATGAAGGGGGCATTATCGGCCATGGCTTATGCGGCTTATGCCTACGCAAGGGAAACCGGTAAGGATTTTGCAGGGGATATCTATGTAGCAGGAGTAGTACATGAGGAATGCTTTGAAGGGGTTGCGGCAAGGGAAATCAGTGCTTATGTCAAGCCGGATTATGTAATCATCGGGGAGTCCTCCCAGCTTAATATTAATATTGGTCAGCGTGGCAGAGCGGAAATTGTCATAGAGACCTTTGGAGTTCCAGCACATTCCGCCAATCCTGAGAAGGGAAACAATGCCGTATATCAGATGGGTAAAGTGATAGAGGCAATCCGGTCCTTACCCCCTACGGAGCATCCTGTACTGGGAAAAGGTATCCTTGAGCTGACAGACATCAAATCAGACCCGTATCCGGGAGCCTCGGTGGTGCCGGAACATTGTCGTGCCACCTATGACAGGCGGCTGCTGGTCGGTGAGACAAAGGAGAGTGTTCTTTCACCGATTAAAAAGCTGCTCATGGAGATGATGGGTGAGGATGAAAACATCAGGGCAAGGGTTTCCTATGCAGTTGGAAGGGAGCACTGCTATACAGGGGAAGTTATCGAAGAGGAACGCTTTTTCCCAGGCTGGCTGTTTGAGGCTTCAGAAGCTTATATTCAGGATGTCTTTCAGGAACTGACGGCGCAGGGATACACACCTGAAATCTCCCAGTATAATTTCTGCACCAACGGCAGCCACTATGCCGGGGAGGCAGGGATTAAAACAATAGGGCTTGGCCCTTCCAGAGAAAATCTGGCCCATACCATTGGCGAATATATCGAGCTGGAGCAGTTGGAGAAGGTGGCGGACTGCTATCGGCTGGTAATGAAGGCCCTGCTGAAATAGTTGCAGATTCGCTGAAAAACCGAAAAATTATAAAGAGGATGTCTCAAGGTCATAATATCCAAAAGCAATGCAAAATACGGAAGAATTCTTATATAAGAATACAGTATGATGTATGATATACGGATAATTGACCTTAGAGGCATCCTTCTCTTTTTATTTTTTGACAAAGGATACAAGCTATATTACTTATTCATAAAATAGTCCCATACAAGCTCTGCTGTTTCTTCCGATAGATTTAAATCATACAGTATCTGGAGCAATCCAAAGCGGTTGCGTAATTCCTTGGCTGCGGCAAAGCTTACAAGAAAGGTTTGCTTATCAATCCCGACAGCCATCGGTGTGGCGGGAGCTCCAAGCTCGGATAAATAATCATATACCGTATCGGCTAAAGGAAGCTGACCAATGACTTCCTTCAGCCTGTCCCAGTGCTTTTCTATTAAATCAATCCGCATAAGGCGGTCCGAAGTTCTATTCTTTCCAAGCTTCTCCTCAAGCGCGATGACGGAATCAGAGGCAGGGCCGTAGGCTGCCCTCATCTTTTGCTTCCAGTCATCAAAGGAGTACATTTTAGCAAGCTCTCTTGCACGTTTAAAATCTATGTTCCGGGACAGCAGTAATTCATAGGCCCGGATAACTGCAATTGTGCCAATCCCGACCTTGGTTCCGTGAAGAACCGGCTTTTTGCCGTTAAATAAAAATACCATTTCCCAGTAATGGGACAAATGGTGTTCGCTTCCTGATGCGGGTCTTGAATTACCGGAAAAGCTCATGGCAATACCGGATAAAACCAGAGCCTCCATAATGTTTTCAACTGCTCCTGGATCACCGCTTTTCACGTGTTCCAACTGGCTTACAACCGTTTCGATCGACTGCTTTACAATAGCTTCAATTATCTTACAATGATATTCGCCTGTTAGAATATGGGATACCCTCCAATCACAAAGACAGGTGTATTTTCCCAGGATATCTCCGATACCCGCAAATATCATCAGAAGGGGGGCCTTGGCCAAAACAGAGGTATCGCCAAAAATAGCAAAGGGAGCATGTGCCTCGTAGGTGGTTTTCATGTGCTTAACAATCAGCGGCGCAACATTGGAGGCGAAACCGTCCATCGAAGGAGCGGTGGCGGCTATAATATAGGGCAGACCAAGCCGGAAGCTTAAGAAACGGCTGAGGTCATTGATGGTTCCGCTTCCAACTGCGATGATATGGTCGCAGTCATGATCCATATGGATTAAAAGCTCACCGAGTGTTTTTTCGTCCGGTACCGGTTCAGCTTCATTGATTATATAGCTAACAAAAGGAAGTCCTCTGTTCTTCATTTCGTTAACAATGAACTTACCTGCAGCCGCATAGGTGGAGGAATCACATAGAATAAAGGATTTTTGAAGACTATTTTTTAACAGCAGTCCCGGGAGCTCCTTCAGAACCCCTTCACCGATTGCTGCATAGTTAATTGAAGCTAAGTGGGTTCGTCCGCATTCGCAGGGAAAATCTCTTTGGATCATTTCTGTAATAGATAAATGGCTGGATAGCAGCATAATAACACCCTTCTTTCGGAGATGGATTTGTTTTATCATGACAGCAATTATAGCATAGGAGAAAATAGATGTCTATTAAATAGCAGTTTTTTGTGACAATTGATGCAGAATAACTATCAAACGATATTGATTACTGGATAATCAGGGCGCCGATTAATTTGCTTTCATGAGCTGAAGCTGCTCTCACAGATAAAATTCCGTGGAGTATTGGATGTAATTATCAATTAATTTGCGTTTTTATGAAAATTGGTTGACATTTAAAAAAGGGTATGCTATTCTACAAATAAAGTAACATAATTTACAAAGCAATAATCAAAAGTAACTAATTAAAGGCGGTAATTGAAATGATCAATAAAAATGACATTTTTATGGCGGTAAAAGATGCCTTGTACGGTAGTCTGAGGAAGAAGCTGATAATTGCCGGTAATTGGAAGATGAATATGACTATTTCGGAAGGGAAAAAATTCTTAACTGAAATGGAAAGCATTAAAACGGCAAATACGCTGGTCATCTTCCCGCCTTATACTTCTCTGGCCGCATTATCAGGGGAATTTAGAGCGGAAAACATTCATTATGGTCCGCAAAGCTTTCATTACAAGGAAAGTGGTGCCTATACCGGTGAAATTTCAATACCCATGCTTCAGGAGCTGGGGTGTGATTATGCGTTGACGGGACATTCGGAAAGAAGAGCATATTATAATGAGACGGATAAGGAAATCAACAAAAAAGTACATGCTGGTGTCAAATATGGGTTGAACATCCTGGTCTGCATCGGTGAAAATCTGGAGCAGCGCAGGAACGGAACCTGGAAAGTGGTGATAAAGGAGCAGATCACAGAGGATCTGCACGGAATAACACAGGATATGCTTTCTGGCATAATCGTAGCCTATGAACCCGTATGGGCAATCGGCACAGGAGTAAGCGCCAGTCTTGAGGAAATCAGGGAAACTCATGATTACATCAAGGGGGTAGTCAAGAATATGTTCGGAAGACAGGCTGCCCTGCTCTACGGAGGAAGTGTTAATGAAAAAAATGTGGGAGAAATCAGTAAAATAGAAAATGTTGACGGTTTTTTAATCGGCGGAGCAAGCTTAAAGCCGGAGGCGTTTAAAAAGATTATCGGCCTGCTTGATGAGTGATGTGTCAAATGGAGGACTGGGTGTGGCGGATCATAAAAAAATGATTGAGGATTTAGTAAGAGAATACATAAATCAACTAAATGACAGCAGCGTCAGAGAACTGATTGCGGGTAAGGAACCGGATGCTGATAAAAAAGCTGCCATAGCTGATAAAAAAGAAAATCCCGGGGAGCCGAAAGCAATTGTAATGACACTGGAAAATATCTGCAGGGATTTGGAGTTCGCGGAATATATGAGGGCATTGCGGGCGCAAATGCAGGTGGATTTTGTATATGATATCGAAAATCCGGCCACATGCAGGAAATGGAATGGGTGTCTTGACGAGGTGCGGCAGATGGATATATATGCACCGGACATCGAGCTTTTGGAGCAGTTGGTCAAGCTTGGAGGCAGCTGCCACCCGGCGGTAAAATTGCTGATTAAGGCACTGCTTTTAGGAAAACAGGTACGAATTGTTCTGCCGAGGAGAATAGAAAACAGGAATCTGGTGCAGAAAACCTATCATAAGCTGCTTGCTGAGGCAAAAGCACTGGGGTGCGGAATCTGTTATCTCAATCAGCCGGAAGCAAAGAGCAAAGAGATTGCCGCTCCTTCCGTATTATTGGAAGAGGATGTGAAAAATGCCCTGAGAGAAGGGAGTGGCGAAATTACGGTGAGTGCCAGATGCATCATTACCCCGCTGGCCAATGATATAATCTGTGAGAATAATATAAGGATTATACGGCTTTGTCCGGAGTAAAGACTGTTTTCCGATATTGCCGGGACGGCGTTGAATAGATCATGGCCATACGCAGAAACGGGGGATCACTATGGAGGTATGCAAAGTAATTGGTAATGTCGTAAGCACGAATAAAACAGACGGGCTGAAGGGACTGTCCCTTCTTGTCGTAAGAACAATTGATATGAATACCATGCAGCCGGGGTCGAAGATTTATGTTGCCGTAGACACGGTGGGGGCGGGTGAGATGGAGACGGTGCTGGTGGTGAGCGGAAGCTCGGCCAGACTTTCTGCAATCTCAGAAAAGAGGCCGGTGGACGCGGCGATTATCGGAATTATTGATTCCATAGAAATAGATGGAAAAACCGTCTTTCATAAATACGAAGGCAAAGATACACCGGAGTGATTGTTCCGGTTATCTTGTCGCTCCCATGTACTTTCATGGGATATAAATATTAATACCGGTCCGGGACTTGGAGGTGAAAAGATGTTTGTCGGCAGGGTTATTGGTACAATTACTTCAACGGCGAAGGATATAACCCTCACAGGTGTGAAGCTGCTTATTGTCAGATTATCGAAGGACATGGGGGATAAAATACTGGTGGCGGCAGACGCATCCCATGTGGCAGGTTATGGTGATGAAGTTTACATTGCTTCCAGCAAGGAAGGAGCAAATGCTCTGAATGCTGGAATGGTACCTGTGGATGCAAGTATCGTAGGCATTGTAGATGAAATGAGGCTTCAAAAATAAAAATTTAAGTGTGAAAGGAGTATCGGGAATGGAAAAAAATGCACTAGGAATGGTGGAAACAAGAGGCCTTGTGGCGGCAATTGAGGCAGCTGACGCAATGGTGAAATCAGCAAATGTACAATTGATCGGAAAAGAAAAGGCTGGCAGCGGATTGGTTACTGTATTGGTAAGAGGAGACGTCGGAGCTGTAAAATCAGCTACGGAGGCCGGAGCGGCAGCGGCAAAGAGAATCGGGGAGGTTGTGTCCATTCATGTAATTCCGCGTCCGCATGAGGATGTCGAAGGAATTCTTCCGTAATGGATACAATGAAGAAGACTTTAAAGACAGTGGAAAATAAAGCCGCCGATGTCTTGCAGCCAGGGAATAATCCGGTTTCAGCCAGAGTTGAAAATAAAATATCAGTCGATCAAAAACCAATCAGAAAGGAAATGAAAATAATGGAACAGAATGCATTAGGAATGATAGAAACAAGAGGATTAGTAGGAGCCATCGAAGCGGCAGATGCTATGGTAAAGGCTGCTAATGTCAAAATGATAGGCAAGGAAATGATAGGAAGCGGTCTGGTTACCGTCATGGTAAGGGGAGATGTCGGAGCTGTAAAGGCGGCTACAGAGGCTGGCGCGGCAGCGGCTAAGCGCGTAGGTGAATTGGTATCGGTTCATGTTATTCCCCGTCCTCACAGTGATGTTGAAAATATTCTTCCGGGAAAGGAAAAATAAATTGACAATAGGAAAGGTAGTAGGCAATTTAATTTCAATAATTAAGATTCCCTCCCACTATGGGAAAAAGCTTATGATGATTCGGGGGGTGGATGAATCAGGCGCGGAACGCGGTCCGGTTCTGCTTGCCATGGATAATAGCTGTGCCGGAATCGGTGATTATGTGCTGTATACGGCGGAGGGCGGTTCTGCAAAGATGATTATTGGAAATGATGTTTATACGGATGCCGCGATTTTGGGCATATTGGATCAGTTGCCTGCTATTTCCGAAGCAGAGGTTCACTCATCGTTTCATATTTAAAGTATAGTTGGATTTTGGAAGCACAAAATGGAGGTAATTATGACAGAAGCAGATAAATTGATTGAAAGAATTGTAGACGAAATTTATCAAAGATTAGCAAGAGAGGGCGGATTTGCGGCGAAAACCGGGGGGCTCTCAGGGAACAGCAATATTGCAGGAATGATTGATCATACCCTGCTGAAGCAGGATGCAACCGTTGACGGAATTAAGAAGCTTTGCCAGGAAGCAAAGGACAACAATTTTTGCTCCGTTTGTGTAAACCCGTCCTATGTTCCGCAGTGCTTCGAGGAGCTAAGAGGCTCCAATGTAAAGGTGTGTACCGTTATTGGCTTCCCTCTGGGAGCCACGACCACAAAGGCAAAGGTTTTTGAGGCCAACGAAGCGATTGAAAACGGCGCAAAAGAAGTGGATATGGTAGTTAATGTCGGAATGATAAAATCAGGAAACTGGGATTTTGTAAAAAAGGATATCGCCAATGTTGTAATCGGTGTGAATGGAAGAGCTGTCGTCAAGGTTATTATTGAAACCTGTCTGTTGACAGATGATGAAAAAATTCATGCGTGCAAGATATGTAAAGAGGTGGGAGCCGATTTTGTAAAGACATCAACAGGCTTTTCCACCGGGGGTGCTACAGTGGAGGATATTCGGCTGATGCGAAAAACAGTCGGATCGGAAATGGGCGTTAAGGCATCCGGCGGAGTAA
Source organism: Bacillota bacterium (assembly GCA_023407175.1). Next base: position 107,891 of record JAEYMU010000040.1, on the reverse strand, counting down.
AGTCTGCGCAAACCGCAAAAGAAATGATTGAGGCAGGAGCCAACCGTCTCGGAACGAGTTCCGGTATTTCCATTATAAATGGAACTGCCTCGACAAGTGCATATTAACAGGTGGCAGGCAGATAATTTAAGGAGGAATTACTATGGCTCAGAAGATGAGAGCGGTACGTTTATTTGCACCAAAGGATATCAGATGTGTTGAGGTTGATGTCCCGTCAATCGAGAAGGATACCCAGGTTTTAATTAAGGTGAAAAGCTGCGGGGTCTGCGGCTCTGACATACCCCGTGTTATGGTAAAGGGAACCTATCATTTCCCAACCACAATCGGTCATGAATTTGCCGGTGAAGTTATTAATTGCGGCGATAAGGTCAAGGGAGGACTTGCCATCGGGGACAGGGTGGCGGTAATGCCCCTGCTTCCATGCGGGGAATGCCAGTATTGCAAGGTTGGTCAGTCGCATTTATGTGATACCTATGATTACTATGGTTCAAGAAGAGACGGGGCGATGGCGGAATATATTGTTGTTGAGTCGGGAAACTGCTTAAAGCTTCCCGCCAACGTGGATTATGAAATGGGCTCTTTTACAGATCCGGTATCCGTGGGCCTTCATGCTGTCAGAAAAGTGGAAATTATAGCCGGAAAATCAGCTGCGGTGTTTGGGCTGGGGGCAATTGGCTATATAACGGCACAGTGGCTGAAGGCCCTGGGCTGTACCACAGTGATTGCTGTCGATGTAGCGGAGGATAAATTAAGGCTGGCGAAGCGTCTTGGTGCCACCCATGGCGTAAACGGTAAGGAAGGGGATGCCGTGAAGGCAATCAAAGAGTTAACCGGGGGTGAAGGTGTCGACATCGCGATTGAATTTGCCGGGAATAAAATCACCCATGTACAGGCGGTTGAAGCTTGTAAGAAAAACGGAGAGGTTGTATACGGAGGCATTACATACGATGATGTTACCTTTCCCAATAAAGCCATTGCCAGTATTTTACGGGGGGAATTAAAAATCTACGGCAGCTGGAACTCTTCTATTAATCCACTGCCGGTTAATGAATGGCAGAGTGCTCTCGAATTTATGCATAGCGGGCAGATCAACGTAAATCCGCTCATAACGCACCGTGTCCGCCTCGAGGAATGTAAACAGGTATTTGAAATGATGTATAACAGGACAGAGGTGTTTACAAAGGTTTTATTTAAGCCGGAACTGTAATCTGAATGAAAATAAAACGGGACTGTTGCACTATTATTTTCAGAAACAGTATATTGATTTAAAGTAATAATCAATTTGCCTGTTTGCTGCTGATGAACAAATAATAGTGGGACAGTCCCCTTTTTCAACTGCTGTATTTTATCTCCTGCGGCGCCGGAAAAGGAATAATTGAATCACAAGGGAGGAAATCATATGAAGAACCGTAGGATAAAGCGTAAGGCTGATCATAAAGTAAAGCATCAGGTCAGCCACAACTTTTTAACAATACGCGCGAAGCTGATTGTCTGTTTTTTTGTACCGATTGCCTTTATTATATTTCTGGGGGCAGTTTCCTTTAATACGGCATCTGAGGGCATACGAAGCAGCTATGAGAAATCTACCCGGCAGGCGATTGAGATGACAGGGAAGTATATAAGCATGGGTGTGGATTCGGTGGAAGCCGCATCAGATCAATATCTGAATGATAACATTATGAATAAATACTTTTTAGGCACCTATGATTATGATATATCGCTTAAAACAAAGAATTTTAAGAATATTAAAAATGACATTCTGGAAAAAGAAGCGGCGGATGATTTTATCTCTCATATTTCCGTATTATCGGATTCGGAGCAGTCTGCAACGACACTGACATCGATAATAAGTAAAATATGCGGCGGCTATTTTGAGACAACGAACGGCGCAGTAATCAAGGGTACGGCGAAGATACTCTGGCTGGGACAGGATGATTATCTGGACAGCCGGCTGGGAGTAGGACCGGAAAAGTATGCATTGCGGCTGGTTCGCAGCTACACTGGGGAAGATTCGCTTATTGTTATTGATATGGATCGTAAATCCGTTACAGACATCCTTCAAAGCATGAATTTTGATCAAACAGGGAGTCTTGCATTTGTTACGGCGGACGGCAAAGAGATAACAGACAGTGGTACCGGACAGGCTTCGGAGGCTATCTTTTGTGATAAGGATTTTTATAGTAAGGCAGTATCCTCGGATAAGGAGAGTGATGCCTTTAATGTTGAATTCCAGGGGAAAAGCAGCTTATTTATGTATTCCAGGATCGGTGATACGGGAGCCATGGTTTGTGCGGTCATACCACAGAGCACAATACTTAAACAGGTTGAAAAGATTAAGCACGTTACTGTTTTAATTGTAATCATTGCATGCATTATTGCCGTGATGATCGGTTTGTTCATATCATATGGGATAGACAGAACCATCAAGGATATTATCGGGAAGCTGAAGCAGGCAGCAGCCGGAGATCTGACAGTGGATTTTACAACCAGGCGCAAGGATGAATTCAGGTTATTGATTAATGAAATAAACAATACATTTTCCAATATGAAGCGGCTTATAGGCCAGGTAAAGGAATCAAGCGAAGAGGTATCCAGAGCATCCGGCAATGTATCGTCAACCTCCGAGCTGTTTTTGAAAGCCACCAGTGATATTTCTTCCGCTATGAATGAAATTGAGCAGGGAGTGAATACTCAGGCGAAGGAGGCGGAAGAGTGCCTGAATCAAATGGACAGCCTGTCCGGAAAAATAGAGAAGATGAGCTACAGCGCCGGTGAAATCGGAAAAATTGCAGAGGGAACCAAGAAGAGCATCCTGGCGGGAACAGCTGCGACACAGGAGCTTACCAGCCAGACCAAACAAACGATAAGTATAACAACGGAAATTGTAAAGGGAATCGAGGAGCTGGCGGAAAAATCAATGTCAATCAGTTCAATTACAAATGTAATCAATGACATATCCAATCAGACAAACCTGCTGTCCCTGAATGCTTCCATAGAAGCGGCTAGAGCCGGTGAAGTAGGCATGGGCTTTGCGGTCGTTGCCGGTGAAATAAGAAGCCTTGCAGAACAGACCAAGCGCTCTGTTGACGATATAAAGAATATTATTGACAATATACAGGACACCACCCGGAATGTGGTAAAAACCGCAAAAGGCGCCGAAAATGTTATCGTATTACAGGATAACGCGGTAAAAAACACAGCGGAATCATATCGGGGTATTAATGAAAGTGTCGACCGCCTGACGGATTACCTCAGGCAGATCATTGAGAATGTTGAGAATATGGAAGGGACCCGTGCAAATACCCTGGGCGCAATCGAGAATATTTCAGCTGTATTGGAGGAGATTGCCGCCCTGAGCAATAACGTGAGCCAGATCTCCGGTAATCAGCTGCGGTCGGTCGAATCCCTGAATCAATCTGCGGGCTGTCTAAAGGAGGATTCGCAGCAGCTGGTCGGCGCAATCGAGAGATTTATTGTGTAGGCAGCAGTTCATCTCTGCGTTTTTGCAAAGCAAAGGATGGAATGATTGCTTTTTATGATAATTTTTAATCAAAGGAAAATGTTTAATAACAACTTTATAATTCCTGAAATATGTGCTATATTATTTATTGGCAGCATAAGCTCAATGTATCGGTTTAAAAAATAGCCAGCATAGAATACCGTAATGCATTCTTAATAATGGAGGATAACAATATGCATGACTACAAAAAAATAGAGCTCTTGGTTAAAGTGGCAAAGCTGTATTATGAACAGAATTTTAGCCAGGATCTGGTGGCTAAAACTCTTAATCTTTCGCGCCCATACATATCAAAGCTATTGAATGAGGCGAAGGAGTCGGGAATTGTTAAGGTTGAGGTACATGATCCTACGAAAATTGAATCCAATCTGGAAAGAAAATTTAAAAATAAATTTAATTTGAAAAAAGTAATCATAGTGCCGAAGGGGACAGATGAAAATCCGATCGCCAAGTTAGGAAAGGAAGCCGCCAGATATTTGGATTCTATTTTGAAGAGCGGGGATATTATCGGCCTGTCCTGGGGTGAAACGATTTATCATTGTTCACGCGCGGCCTTTAAAAGAAACGATTTGGATAACATTGTGACCGTACAGCTTTGCGGAGGTATCAGTAATCTGAAAAGTAATATTTATGCAACAGAGATAGCAAAGAATTTTTCATCGGCTTTATCCGGAACACCCTATATACTGCCTTTACCGGCTGTGGTTGATGACAGTACCTTGAAGAAATTTATGCTTCAGGATCATAATATTGATAGAATTATAGATTATGGCATGAAATCAAATATAGCTATGTTTACCATGGGCTCCTTTGGAAATCAGAGCGCTTTGGTCAGTGCGGGATATCTGAGTAAGGAACAAATGTTACAATTATCTGAAAAAGGTGCGGTAGGTGATATTTGCTCCCATGTCATTGATTTTAACGGTAATTTATGTGACCGGCAGCTGGATGACAGAACAATCGCCGTACCGTTGGCGAATATCAGGGAAAAGGAATACAGGATCGGTGTTGCCATGGGCCAAAGCAAGGTGAATTGTATTTGCGGGGCTTTGAACGGCGGATGTATTAATGTACTGATTACAAATGAAGAAACGGCTGGATGGGTACTGAACAGGTTTGGTGATGATAGCCTTGACGATGAATAGAAGATTCTATGAGGCTGACATAAAAAGTGACTATTGCACAGGAATGCAATAGTCACTTTTTTGTTATCACTTATTTGCTTTCATAGGCATTCATATAGATGTTCTGAACATCAACCAGACTGGGGCTTCTTGGATTATCGGATAAGCAGGTATCGTTCAAAGCATTTAACGACAGGGTAATCACATCGGCCGGATTAAAGCCTAAGGAGTGAAGAGAGGGGATATTGAGCTCACAGGATAGATCCCGGATGAACTGAATGGCCGCGTTGGCAGCTTGATCCGCAGTCATTTTGCCGGTATTAATTCCGAGTGCCTTTGCGACGGCGCTATATCGCTCTTTGCATACCAATGAATTGTATTCCATTACGAAGGGAAGAAGAATTGCATTGGCAACACCGTGAGGCATGTTGTAAAAGCCGCCAAGCTGGTGGGCCATTGCATGAACCAGGCCCAGTCCGGAATTGGAAAATGCCAGCCCGGCCATATATTCAGCCCAGCACATATCCGTTCTGGCTTCTGCATTATTGCCTTCCTGGACAGCTTTCTTCAAGGATTTCGCTGCCAGCGCAATGGCCTCGAGTGCAAGTCCGTTAGAATAGGGGAAATTAGATTTGCATACATATGCCTCGATCGCGTGAGTCATCGCATCCATTCCGGTTGCCGCAGTCAGATGAGGAGGCATTTCAAGCATAAGCTGCGGGTCGTCAATTGCCAGGGCTGCAAGGCAATTGGAATCCACCATAAGCATTTTTATTTTTTTGTCCTCGTCGGTGATCACATAATCCCGGGTAACCTCGGAGCCTGTACCGGCGGTAGTATTGACGGCAATCAGGGGGAGAGCCGGTTTAGCCGATTTATTAATACCTTCATAGGTCCTGATCTCTCCGCCGTTAACCGCCAGAATGCCGACGGCCTTTGCAACATCCAGCGGGGAGCCACCTCCGATACCGATAATATAGTCACAGCGTTCCTTTTGAAGAGCCTCGGTTGCTTCCTTTACTATGGCGGTGGTGGGATTTGGAAGAACCTTGTCAAAAATCTCATAGGCTTTTCCGGCACGGTCCAGCACATCGGTTATTCTCTTTACAGTTCCTATCTTAACCAGGCCTGCATCTGAAATGATGAACGCTTTCTTGGCGTTAAACGCATCAATATAGCGGGGAATTTCATTGATACAGCCCATGCCGATCAACGTATGAGCGGGCTGAAATAATTCGCGGTAGCTTCTGATCATAAAGTGAAAACTCCTTTCGAAATCCTTAATTATATGAACATATGTAATTATAAATGTATCATATGTAATCACAAATTTAAAATATCATAATAATATGAAAATGTCAATGAATTTTTGCCCCGTATTGACGATATGGCCTTGAAATGCTTGATTTACTGGCAATCTTTGTTTTTTTTGCTTGTTAAAAAAACAGAAAACCCCCGAATTTACCCATTTAATTGTATACAAAAAATAATTAATTTAAAAGTTTGTTTTATTAATTATTGACAACGAAAAAAATATATAGTATTATGAAGATATACAAATGTTCCTTGTGCATTATAACATGTTCATAACATTATAACAATTGATGAAAATCTGATACAGAGAGGTAGAGGTACCGATTATGAGAGCAGTAAGACTTTATGCCCTGGGAGATATCAGAGTGGAGGAAGTTGCTATGCCGGGGGTTGAAGCGGATGAGGTAATGATTAATGAAGATTTATCCAAAGTGACAATGCCGGTGGAGGGCAATGCTTTATGAATTCTTATTTTATGGGAATCGATACAGGCACGCAGGGGGTCAGAATCGGTATCTGTGATGAAAACGGAAACATGATAACCAGTCATCAAAAGTCCTGGAAAACTACATATCCCGAAATTGGATGGGCAGAACAGAAGCCCCTTGACTGGTGGGATGCAATTCTTGATACTCTCAAGAATTGCATGAATGATTTATCTGAGGAGGAGAAACAGCACATCATAGCCTGCAGCGTCTGTTCCACATCTTCCACGGTCTTTGCAATTGATAAAGAGGGGGCTCCTCTGATGGATGCCATGATGTGGATGGATGCCAGATCAAAGAATGAAATGATAAAGATCAACCATTCGAAGCACCCGGTTTTGAATTACTGCGGTCAGGAGACCTCCTTTGAGTGGATGATCCCGAAGGCTCTTTGGATAAAGCATAATCGTAGGGAGGTTTATGATAGCTGCTATAGGCTGGTGGAGCAGTTGGATTGGATTAATTTTAAGCTGTGCGGAATTTTGTCTTCTTCTATCTGCAATACTACCTGTAAGTGGAATTATGTGAGATCCCTGGGCGGTTATCAAAGAGATTTTTTCGAAGAAATAGGCTTCGAAGATTATGAAGAGAAAATCGTGACCCGGGTTGACAAAATCGGAGCTGTGCTTGGAAAAATCCGTACCGATCTTGCCGAGACCTTTGGAATTAATAAGGGTATGCTCGTTGTACAGGGAGGGATAGACGCGCATATGGCTATGTTTGGACTGGATGTGCTTCGACCGGGGAAGCTGGGGATTATCATGGGTACAAGCTTCGTACATTTGTGCCTGTCCCAGGATAAGCCGGATATATCAGGAGTCTGGGGCCCCTATGACAGTGCGGTTGTCGATGGTCTGTGGCTGCTGGAGGGCGGACAGATTTCGGCTTCAGGACTGGTAAATTGGTTCAGGGAAAACTTTCATATCGGGAATGAAGGCGGAAATCCTTATGCCATGCTGGAGAAAAGTGCAGCCGACATGCCGATTGGTGCAGATGGAATTACGGTTCTTGATTTTTTTCAGGGCAATCGGACACCTTATAAGGATGCCATGGCGAAGGGAGTCATATTCGGACTGAATATTAAGCATACATGGAAGCATGTCTACCGTGCGTTAATTGAATCCGTAGCCTTCGGAACAAATAATATTATCCGTAATTTTGAAACACAGGGTTATCAGATTCATTCGATTACAGCCTGTGGCGGAGTTACCAGGGATAATGTATGGATGCAGATCATATCGGATGTTACGGGTAAAAAAATAATTGTAAACAGGGATTCTCAGGCGGGTGTTCTGGGCTGCTGTGTGGTAGCTGCTTCAGGCTCGGGCTGCTATAAGGATGTTGATGCTGCGGCGTGCGGTATGGTTCGGCCTAAATCTATTATAGAACCTGATTTAAAGAATCACGAAGAATATAAAATCCATTTTAAAAGATATCTGGGGCTATATGAAAACTTAAAAGATATGATGCATGAGCAGTAATACAGCTTATGTTAAAGGAGGAAATTTAAGTTGCAGGAACAGGGTAATATTTTGGAGATGAAAGCAATTGATAAACTGTTTCCGGGGGTAAGAGCCTTAGACAAGGTAGACTTTTGTGTGAAACGCGGTGAAGTCAACTGTCTGATCGGCGCCAACGGTGCGGGTAAATCAACATTAATGAAGATACTGTCCGGAGCTTATGTTGAGGACGGAGGCAAAATTATTTTTGACGGAAAAGAGTTAAGGCCCCATGGAACACTGGAACGGAAAAAGCAGGGTATTTCTGTTATTTATCAGGAGCTGTCATTAATTAACGAATTGGATGTGGGGGAAAATGTTTTTATTAACAATTATCCCAGAAATAAGGCGGGACTGGTCAATTGGAACGAGGTTTATAAGAAGACGCAGGAAATTGCGGATCAGTTGAATTTAAGGATTAATGTCAAGGCAAAGATCAAGTCATTGAATATCGGCCAGCGTCAGCTGACAGAAATTATGAAGGCGTTGGCGAGTAATGCAAAATTAATTGTAATGGATGAGCCCTCCTCTACCTTATCCAAAAGCGAATTTGAAACTTTGCTGAGGGTCATTGAAGATTTAAAGAAGGCGGGCATCACAATTATATATATCTCTCATCATTTAGAGGAATTGTTTATTGTCGGTGACAGAATTACAGTACTCAGGGATGGAAAATTTGTGGTTTGCAAGCTGGTGAATGAATTAAATGAAGATATGCTGGTGGAATATATGACAGGCGCCAGACTGAGTCAGCTTCATAAGGAGGAGAGCGATGTAAATCCCATATCCGACCAGGTGGTCATGGAAATGAAGAATATGAGCAATCATAAGGTATCAGGAATTAATTTTAAATTGCATAAGGGTGAGGTGCTGGGCTTTTATGGCCTGGTAGGCTCGGGGAGAACTGAAATTCTCAGATCAATATTTGGTGTGGATCCATATACCGGGGGAGAAATCCTGATAAACGGTAAAAAAGTGTGCTTTAAAAGCACGAAGGATGCAATCAGGCATAAAATCGGCCTGGTGCCGGAAAACAGAAAAACACAGGGACTGATATTGATCCTTCCAGTTTGGGAAAATATGTCCATGGTTGCCTTAAAAAGGTTTATCAGACGAGGATTTATTCATTACAGATCCATTGATGAAACCTGCCATGATTATAAGAAAAAGCTGAATATAAAAACACCGACTATCAAAACGGTAACACAAAATTTATCGGGCGGAAACCAGCAGAAGGTTGTTCTTGCCAAATGGCTTGCCCAGGATTGTGATATTCTGCTGATTGATGAGCCGACACAGGGCATCGATGTTATGGCCAAGGAAGAAATATATAAAATAATAAGAATGTTGTCTGAGCAGGGAAAGAGTATCATTGTTGTTTCTTCGGAATTGGAGGAATTGCTTAGAATCTGCGACAACATTTCGGTTATGTATGACGGCAGGCAGGTAATGGCATCTTCAAAAGCCAATTTTAATCAGGATAGAATATTACAGGTATCGGTGACAGGAGGAATTCACGATGAAAAAAATTAATATGGGCGAATGGTTAAAAAAGTATAATTTGTTAGTGCTGCTGCTGGTTTTTATTGTAATCGCTTCGATTCTATCACCTAGTTTCCTGAAGGTTAAAAATTTTCTGAATCTGCTGCAGCAGGCATCCATTCCCGGAGTGGTGGCAATCGGTATGACACTGGTCATCATCATAGGCGGTATTGATCTCTCGGTGGGATCCGTTGCGGCTTTTTCGGGTATGATATGCGCCATCCTGCTTAGCCATAACATGAATTTTGTGGCTGCGATTATAATCAGTCTGGTTTTGGGTGTTGGATTAGGTGCACTGAATGGTTTGCTGATCGCTAAATTCAAATTGCCGGATTTTATCACAACATTGGCTATGATGCAGGCGGCGAGAGGTGCCGCACTGCTGACAACAAAGGGAGTTCCGGTTTTTGGATTAAGCGGTGGTTTCAGAAAGCTTGGCGGCGGGTTTATATCAGGTGTGCCGATCAGCGGAATTATATGGATTGTATTAACGATTCTTGTATCTATTATGCTGAAATACACATCCTTTGGACGAAGCCTTTATGCGATTGGGGGTAATAAAGAAGCAGCCATGCTCTCAGGAATAAAGACGAGGATGAATTACATCATTACTTATGCAATATCAGCCTGTCTGGCGGCTTTTGCCGGTATTCTGACCGCCTCCTGGCTGGCAACCGGCCAGCCGACAGCGGGTGACGGAATGGAGCTGAACGCAATTGCTGCGGCTGTTATCGGAGGGGCAAGTCTTTCCGGTGGTGTCGGAACCGTGATAGGAACCTTTGGAGGTGTATTCCTGTTGCAGATACTTACAAATATTTTTAATCTTGTGGGACTGGCATCCTTTTATCAGCAGATAGCAAAGGGTGCGATCATAGTAGCCGCATTATTGCTTAATAAAATGCTTGTGGAAAAGAAAAATAAAGCGGTATGATTGAGCTGCTCATTCAATAGTCCGGACTATTGAAAAAGTCTCTTCATAATATAATAATGCAAAATCAAGAAAAGGAGAAGTGATTATGAAAAAATGTAAAAAGGGTATAGCTTTGTTGATGGTAATGATGGTGATATTATCGTTTGCCGGTTGTTCGCAAAAATCCGATGAGACATCAGGCGATAACAATTCAACGGAACAGACAGGTGATGCAACAAAGGCACCGGATGCTTCCTCAGACAGTGGTGAGGATACTACATATAAGATTGGGTTTTCACAATGTATCTTAGATTCGCCCTTTTATGTTGCCATGAAGGATGTTGCGGAAGATTATGCAAAGGAACTTGGGGTTGAATTTGTTTATGCCGATGCGCAAAACGATGTTTCAAAGCAAAATACAGATATTCAGGACCTGATTTCCAGCGGAATTGATGCTTTAATACTGAATCCGGTAAATGCCGAAGGAGTACAGCCCGGTATCGAAGCGTGTAAGGCAGCAGGAATTCCGGTTATTACCGTAGACAGAAATGTTTCCGACGGAAACACGGCTTATGTAGGAAGAGATAACGAGGAAATGGGACGTCTGGTGGGAGAAGCATTGGTTGAGCTTCTCGGCGGTAAAGAAAAAGCAAGCGGAAAAATTCTTGAAATTCAGGGTGCGGCCGGTGACACAGTAATGATGGCAAGAAGAGACGGATTTGAAAATGCAATCGCAGAGGCACCCGGTCTTCAGGTTATCCAATCTGCCTACTGTGATTATACAAGATCCAAGGCTGTAACTGCGACACAGGACTTAATTCAAAGCAATCCTGATATTATCGCAGTTTACGGACATAATGATGATATGTCGTTAGGCGCATTACAGGTGCTTCAGGAGAATGGCATCAATGATGTTGTTGTTACCGGAGTGGATGGATTGATGGAAGCCGTAAAGAAGATCAAGGAAGGAGCTTATGCAATTACAGCCATGAACGACCCAGGTTCCCTTGGTAAAGCCGCTGTGGACACCACACTTAAGATTCTTAAGGGAGAAGCTTATGATGAATATGTGGATGCCGGAACCGGTGTAATTGATAAAAGCAATGTAGACGACTTCGTTGATGACAGCCTGACCTTTGCAGCAATGAAATAATATGCCATGATGTTTGCGATTAATGGCAGAACTTAACTGCTACATAAGAGATAGCCTTCGGTGTTTTTACGGTTAATTGCCATACCTTTACAGCTAATCGGCAATTCAGGGCAGCAATGAGGAAAAGGTGCGGCTTTAACCGTAGGGCATCGGTGAATAGAAAATAATGAAGAGGTGTTTTATGTATCGTTTTATCAAGCTGACACAGGCGAATGATTTAAGGGACTTTATGAACTTGGCATGTAAATCAAGCTATGATGTCGGAGTGCACACCGATAATAATCAGATAGCAGATGCAAAATCAATCCTGGGCTTAATGGCCCTTGATTACAATCATGCGATAAAAGTAGTGACAGAGGATAAAAGCTTTATGGAAAAAATTAACAAATGGGCAGTTGATGGAATTTAACAGAATGAAGAATACAGGAAGAACAGCTGATATCGCAAAAGTATTCCGTTTAGCGGAATACTTTTGCGATTATTTTGCGTTTTACAATAAAAGCAGGTGAGGCCTGCACAATTTCTAATATCCGAAGGTGCCGGAAAGTGACTCATCATCGTTGATCCAATCCTCAACATTGACTACCCGGTAATCCTCCTTGGTATCTCTTATGATTACCTTTTCAATTCCTGCGTTAATTACCAGCCGTTTACACATAGAACAGCAGCTGGAATTTTCAACATAACCGCCGGTTTTCATGTCGATGCCTACTAGATATATCGCGCTTCCGATCATCTTATCCCGGGAAGCGCTTATGATTGCATTTGCCTCTGCATGGACGCTGCGGCACAGCTCATAACGTTCCCCTCTTGGAACCTTTAGCTTTTCACGGACACATACCCCGAGATCTGAACAATTCTTCCGGCCTCTTGGAGAGCCTACATAACCGGTTGAGATAACCTCATCATTCTTAACGATAACCGCACCGTAAAGCTTTCTTAAGCAGGTGCCTCTCTGCGAAACCATTTCAGCCAAATCCAGATAATAATTGATTTTATCACGTCTTTCCATAATGCAAGCTTACCTCCTATGTAATGTTCATGAAAACCCTCGATATGATTTAAGATTATATATCGGATATTACCATTTCTTAAGCTGCTTGTAAATATGCTTAAGCTACCAGGAGGCATTAAAATAATCAGAGAGGAATTTTAATCTTTCTTTCTTATGTGGTATGATATCAGTAATATTTTCCGATCAATCGCAACCGGTAAGGAGTTTCATCAGGGATCGGTATCATTGCAGATGCAAGTTCTGAAAAAAAATTGTTTTATCGCAATAAATTTGTGCTTCTGATTGCTCTAATAGATATAAGAAAACAGGAGAAAAGTGGAAACGACATTAGAATGCAATCCCCTGTTTGAAAATGATATGGAGAAAGGAAAAGCCTTATGAAACTGCCGGAGGATAGGTTCATATCCGAATTCAATACCCTGAAGGGCCAGCTTTACCGGATGGCATATCTTTACCTTAGAAGTGAGGCTGCGGCACTTGAGGCCGTGGATGAAGCAGCATATCTTGCTTATAAAAATATAAGGAAGTTAAAGCATCCGGAATACCTTAAAACCTGGATAACAAGAATTTTGATCAATGTCTGTAATAAGGAATTGAAGCATTTAAAGAGGGTGGCTCCGCTGGAAGAAGTACCGGAGCAAAGCCATATTGATTATGATTCACTTCCGCTTAGGGAGGCAATTGCAAAGCTCCCCTCTGAGCTTCAAATCATAATTAATCTGAGGTATTTTAATGATTATACCCTGGTGGAGACGGCAGAAATATTAAAGCTTCCCCAGGGAACGGTTGCAACCAGACAGAGGAAAGCATTGGCCTTATTAAGGCTGGAATTGGAGGCGGAATGATGGATCGCATGGAAGAGTTCAAGGAACTGAAGGTAGAACTGGAGCAATTGTCTGGAGTGACAGTATATTCGCCTGTCAAAGCGGTGAAAAGAGCAAAGAAGAGTAGAAGAAGGGCTGCAATATTAAAGACCCCGTCAATTTTCTTTGCATCCCTGGCAGCAGCCTTTGTAATAGCAGTTAATCTGTTTCCCGCCGTAGCTTTGGCGATGAGTGATATACCGGCGCTGAAGGAGCTTGTACGTGCTGTTGCCCTGGATAAGAGCTTGAAGGCTGCTGTGGATCATGAATATTATCAGGCAATCGGTGAGAGCCAAACCCAGGAGGATGTAACAGTTACCGTTGATTATATGATACTGGATTCCACGCACATTTCATTGTTCTTTCGCGTGGAGGCTCCGGTAAAGGAAGGAACCTGGAATTATAAATTCCGGGATGTCAATGGGAATGAATTAACGGCGTTTATTACCGCGGATTCAGTATATGAACCAGGTAAAACGGAGGAGGTTTCACTTGATTTTATACACGCGGAGGAAATGCCGGAGGATTTTATCTTCACAGTGACCGTGAATGCGGCCGGGAATGATACCTTCAGCTTTCAGCTGCATCCGGACAGCCAGTATATCAAGGCCAAAGCAACAATTATAATTGACCGGTGGATTGAAGTCATGGAGCAGAGAATTTATTTAAAGTCTCTTGATATCTATCCTACCCAGTCCATATTGCATCTTGACTATGATGATAAAAACAGCGCCGTTATCGATGGACTGGAGGTAACGTTCGAGGATGAAAAGGGGAATATGTATGGAGTACCAACCGGTGATGGTGTTACTGCATGGTCTGAAGGTGAGGACCAGGGGGCCTTGGCATTGTATTATGAAAGCAGTTATTTTTCAGATTCGTCTGATCTGACCCTGTACATTAACGGTATCAGAATGAAAGATAAGGATAAGCTGTACGGAGAAATAGATTATTCCCGAAAAACAATCACAAATATGCCGGAGGGTGTCAGTGTGGACTCCATGACCATGGAGGATACAACCCTGGTGGTTGTAATTAAGAATGCTTCTGAGCGGCCCAATTCCTTTCAACAGGTCATTCCCTTTGAATATTATGACACGGAGGGGAACTGTTATTCCACAGACTTTAACATGGCAGCAAAACCGGAGGATAAAAGCACCGTATATACTACGTTAAGGATAAAGAATTACGAAGAACATAGGTATAAAGTGAAATGGATTTATACACCGGTGCAGTCACTGGACATACCCGTTACCGTACAGATAAAATAATTGAAATGGAAAGGAAGCTTTTATTGCCGTAAAAAATATTTTGTGAAGTTAGCCTGTGTAAGTCCTGCAAGCATACTTTTATAGTGTGTATGCAGGACTTTTGCCCTGTTCTGTAATTGTAAAACAATGTTTGGTTATATTTACAAAAAACTATTGTAAATGTGGACTTGCTCTAGTAAAATATACTAAGAAGTATCTTTGGGTGAAGATATGCTGTTATTCGCGGTTTTTATGCATTTTTCGAGGCTGCGTTACCCTAAACCTACTTACTATAAGCGTATTGGAGGAAATCAAGATGAATGTTTACACTTCGGAAAAGATTCGCAATGTTGTTTTGTTGGGCCACGGTGGCTGTGGCAAGACTACTTTAGTCGAAGCCATAGCGTATACAACAGGGATTCTCAAGCGTCAGGGAAAAGTGGAAGAGGGAAATACAATCAGTGATTATGACAAAGAGGAGCAAAAGAGACTATTCTCCATCAGTACAACCGTAGTACCAGTTATTTATGAGGATGTTAAGATTAATTTATTGGACACCCCTGGATATTTTGACTTTGTAGGTGAAACAGAAGAGGCACTGGCGGTGGCAGATGCCGCAATTATCGTAATCTCGGCCAAAGCGGGAGTTGAGGTTGGTACAATAAGGGCCTGGGATTATTGTGAGAAATATAATTTACCCAGACTTGTTTTTGTGACAGATATGGATGACGATAATGCAAGCTACCGGGAAGTAGTTGAGAAATTAACCGACCTTTACGGGAAAAAGATCGCTCCGTTTCATATTCCGATCAGGGAAAATGAGAAATTTGTGGGATTTGTTAATGTGGTTAAGATGGCGGGCAGAAGATTTACCAATGCCAGCAATTATGTAGAATGTGAAATTCCTGAATATAGTATGGAAAATCTTTTGAAGTCCAGAGAAGCGTTGCTTGATGCAGTGGCTGAGACCAGCGAGGAATTGATGGATAAATATTTCTCAGGGGAAGAGTTTACGCAGGAAGAGATTTCAATGGCACTTCGAAATAATGTGATAGATGGTTCTATTGTTCCGGTAATGTGCGGTTCCGGCATTAATGCTCAGGGAACCACAATGATATTGCAGGCGATTGAAAAATATTTTCCTGATCCGGCCAAAAAGAGTGTCGCAGGAAAGAATGTTAAAACGGGAGAAACGTTTGCAGCGGATTATGATGAGAAGAAGTCCTTCTCCGCAAGAGTATTCAAGACAATTGCCGATCCCTTCATCGGAAAATTTTCTTTATTTAAAATTTACTCAGGTGTGATCAAATCGGATTCTGTTATCTTTAATGCAGATAAGGATACAGAGGAAAAGGTAAACCGTCTTTATGTACTGAGAGGTAAGGAGCAGATTGAAGTAACCGAGCTCCATGCCGGCGATATCGGTGCGTTAGGAAAGCTTAGTAATACCGTGACAGGGGATACCCTGTCTACGAAGGCTGTTCCGGTGGTATATGACAGGATTACAGTTTCTATACCCTATACCTGCCAGCGCTTTAAGACCAAGAATAAGGGAGATGACGATAAGGTATCCCAAGCCCTTGGAAAGCTGATGGATGAAGACCTGACCCTGAAGGTTGTAAATGATAAGGAAAACAGGCAGACCCTTTTATACGGCATTGGTGACCAGCAGCTTGAAATTGTGGTAACCAAGTTGCTGACCAGATATAAGGTAGAAATTGAGGTTATGAAGCCCAGAGTACCGTTTCGTGAGACCCTTCGTAAGAAGGTTCGGATACAGGGTAAGTATAAGAAGCAGTCTGGCGGTCATGGGCAGTACGGAGATGTTCATATTGAATTTGAACCCTCCGGGGATATGGAGAAAGCCTATGTTTTTGAAGAGAAGGTATTCGGTGGTTCCGTACCGAAGAATTACTTCCCGGCAGTGGAAAAGGGTATCGCAGAATGTGTTATAAAGGGACCGGTAGCAGGCTATCCGGTCGTAGGCTTAAAGGCAACCCTGGTTGACGGCTCCTATCACCCGGTTGACTCCTCAGAAATGGCCTTCAAGATGGCAACCATTCAGGCCTTCAAGCAGGGCTTTATGGACGCCTCCCCGGTGCTTCTTGAGCCTATCGCATCCTTAAAGGTGGTGGTTCCGGATAGGTATACCGGTGATATCATGGGTGATTTGAATAAACGTCGAGGCAGAGTGTTGGGAATGAATCCAATTACCGGAGGAAAACAGGAAATTGTGGCCGACATTCCAATGTCAGAGCTATATGGCTATTCCACCGATCTTCGTTCGATGACGGGCGGTATCGGGGAATTTTCCTATGAGTTCACCCGCTATGAGCAGGCGCCTTCCGATGTACAGCAAAAGGTAATGGAGGAGAACGCCAAGGAAGAGGAGACAGAATCCTAGAGTCTGTTTGCAGGCCCTAAGACGGCGCAAGATAAAAAGATATGAAGGGAGGCAGCGATTAGCTGCCTCCTGATTTTAATGCGATATGATTCGGCGAAGCCGGACTATATTATAATCTGCACATGTCATTACTGTATATTATCCGGCTGCTCCGTTGCAGGAGTTTCATCCTTCTGACCGATCGAGAGCAGCAGGTTGAAAACGATACCTACAACTGCCGCAGTAGCAAGGGCCGGGAACTGAACGCCGAATACCTTGATCATACCCTGGGAAAATCCGTAGGAGCCTCCAAGGCCAATTACTAATATGATTGCGATAACTGCCAGATTTTTTGCTTTAAACATATCAACCTTGCTGGCTAACATAATGGTAATACCCTGTGCTGCAATAACACCGAACAGATAGATGGAAAGTCCGCCAATTACCGATGTCGGTATGGAGTATACCAGAGTGATGAGCGGAGTAAAGCAGGAAATAACCATTGTAATGATAGCGGCAGCAATTAATACGGGAATAGCAAATACTTTGGAAATAGCCATGGTACTGATATTCTCGCCGTAATTGGTTCCGGCAGGTCCTCCGATAAAACCGGAGATAATATCGCCCAAACCGTCACCAATCAGGTTCAGGCCTAATTTATCGGCGATATTATATTTTTTCTTGGAGCCCTTTTTCTTAGCCAAATCATTTACATAGATATCGAGCTGATAAACATGGGCTGTTGATTCAGGAATGGTAGCGATAGCAATGGGCATAATTGCTGCAATAGCTGCAAGGCTCGGTATCGGAAGTGTGAACTTCGGCAGGTGGAAGATACCTGTTAATTCACTGGAAGCCACTCCCTTGATGGATGCATCGAAGCTTACAAAGGGAAGACCCGTTGCGGCACCGATAATCAGGGCGGCGGCATATCCTGTTAAAAGACCAAAAAGAATAGGCAACTGACTTAATTTGCCCTTCAGGTATACAGAATATACGATTGTAGAAACAAGAGTAATGATGGCTATAATCCAGGAATAGTTAGTAAACACATTGGATTCGGCTGCGGACACCACAGATTTTGCGAAAATATCCGGATTGCTCAGAATATAGGAGATATCACTTGTACTGGCGGCATTCTGCATTGCATTTGCAGCAAGGGATAATCCAATGATCATGGCGATACTGCCGGTTACAGTGGGAGGAAGAATCCGATCAATTGTCTTCCTGCCCTGGCTTTTAATGATAAAGCCGGCGGCTATGGACACGAAGCCCGACATTACGATACCGAACTGGGCTTGGGCTATTGCTGAATTCAAAAGAGCGGGGTCATTTGAACTGATAATATCTGCGGTAACAATGGAGCCGATGGCAGTGATGTAGGAAAAGCTGGAACCATAGTATAATGGTATTTTCCTGCCGGTGATAAGAATAAAGCAGAGGGTTGCCAAACCGCTGGCAAAAATAGTAGTTGATACGTGGAAATGGGTAATCAATGCAACAAGCACTGTTGCCGGAAACATTACAACGATCTGTTGTAATGCAAACAGGATTAGTTCCACGACCGGGGGTTTTTCGTCCGGCAAATAGCCGGAAGGTTGGTTCGTCTTTGAAGCCATGTTAAATATACCTCCTGAGATTTTTTTTATTTTGACATATTTTTATCCATTTGTAAAGCGGTTTTTGGTATATAATTGATAAAAAAATCCATAAAAAGCATAAGCTTTGAGAAATAATTACCAAAATATTCAAGAATCTTGTTGAAAGGTATGACTAAGAAATAATATGGATGGAAAAATTATCTGGATTCATGCTATAATGTACACGAAAAGACGCAGTCCTTGAGCTCCTAATCTGCATAAATACATGATATAATGATCTGCGTAATTATGGCACAACAAATCCAGTGGCAAAATACCTGCGGTCAACTGGAATATGCCAGAGAACAGGAGATATAATATAATTGACAACATCCAAAGCATTGGATGAATAAATTGCGGAAGGGGATAGAAATCGGTGAGGCTGATTACCAATATAAAGGTTCGCTGGAAGGGATTCCTTGATACGATAATCCGTTTTCCATTCACAGTGATACTGCTGGTCGCTGCTGTTATTATTAATTCGGTTGTTATTTCAGGAAAAGGGGAGGAATCCCTTATGGAATACTTAACAGCCCTTTATTTCGGAGTGTTTTTATCTGTGGTCTTGCAGTTGATTTACGAAAGATTTTATATAAATAAAACAGTGCGCCTGATCTTTGCCGGTGTTACAGCAATCGCTGCGGTTATATTTTACCTGCTTGTTCATGCTTCCAAGGAGGGGACAGAGCTTTTTACAAGAACCAGTGTGATATTCTTTATCCTGTTCCTTGCCTTTTTGTGGGTTCCGGCAATACGAAGCAGGTTTGATTTTAATCAAAGCTTTATGGCGGTATTTAAAAGCTTTTTTGAAGCGGTCTTTTTCAATGGAATTTTGTTTTTGGGGATAGTACTTATAGTGGTCGCAATCAATGGCCTTATCCTTCCTGTTGACAGATACCATCCCTATGAGCATTCGGCGAATCTTGTTTTTCTTTTGCTTGCTCCGGTTTATTTTCTTTCTCTGATTCCTGCCTATCCGAAGGAACTCCGGGAAGAGGATGAACTGTATGAGGAAAAGCTTAGAAAGGCAACCGTTCCGGCGAGGTTTTTGGAAACCTTGGTTTCCTATATCATTATTCCGATTGCGGTGGTTTACACCATAATCCTGCTGCTTTATATAGCCCTTCATATTATGGGCGATTTTTGGACAAATAATTTATTGGAGCCGCTTTTAATCTCTTATTCCATCGCTGTAATTATGATTTATCTGCTGGCAGCCCGGATGTCCAATCTATTTGCCAAATATTTTAGAATGGTTTTTCCGAAGATACTTGTACCCGTGGTACTGTTTCAAACAGTATCCTCCATAATCAAAGGGATCAATGAGGGCGTTACCTATGGCAGATATTATGTCATCCTGTTTGGGACCTTCGCAATGATTGCAGGGATTTTGTTCTGTATTCTCCCTGTGCGAAAAAACGGCGTCATTGTTCCGATATTGATATTCCTGGCCTTGGTTTCGATTATTCCTCCCTGTGATGCCTTTACTGTAAGCAGATTCAATCAGGTATCACGTCTGGAGGCTGTTCTGAAGGAAAATCAAATGCTTGAGGGGAAGGAAATCATACCAAACCCCGAAATTTCAAAAAAGGATCAGGAGACGATTATTTCCTCCGTCAACTATCTGGACCGTTTTGATGATACAAAGAAGATATCCTGGCTATCCGGTTACTATGAATCCGGCAATTTTGAAAAGACCTTTGGCTTCTCATCCTTTGCCGTAGATAAAAATGATACCCGCTATATTTATATTTCAAGGAAGGACGGCTCCCTGATACCGATTACAGGACATGATTATCTGATACGTCTGGATATTACCTCGGACAGCGGCAATAAGTCCGCATACGAATATAATAAGGACGGTGTCAGTTATGGGCTTGCTATAGAGGAGCCTGCGGATGGAATGCCGGTTATGATATTGAAGGAAGGCGAGCAGGAGCTGGTTCGCTTTGATACAACAGAGCTGTTTGATTGGTTTATGAATTCCGAGACTTCAACTGTGGATACCGGAGAACTAACCTTTACACAGGAAAATGCATCGGCGGCTATCACGGTAATTGCCCAGTCAATCAGCATTAATATATCGGAAAGCGGGATATACAGGTATGCGGATGTCTATGTTCTGGTGGATATCAAAGGATAAAAAGAAAATTTAAAATAACAAGAGATAAAACAAGGTGGTTTGACAATGAAAAGATTATTTCTATTAATAGTATGCTTGCTTTTTTCAGTTACCCTGTTGTCCGGTTGTCAGAAGAAAATCAATCAGCTGTCAAAGCCGCAAAAGGGTGACACGATTGCGGAAATTGTTGTTCAGGATTATGGAACTATTTATGTAAAGCTTTTTGCAGATGGGGCTCCCAAGGCCGTTGAAAACTTTATAACCCATGCCAGGGAGGGATATTATAATGGGGTTTCCTTCTACCGTATCTTTGAGGATTCCATTCTGGAAAGCGGTGACCCTACCGGAACGGGAAATGGTGGAGTAAGCATCTGGGGAGAGGATTTCGAGGATGAATTTAACCCGGCACTTCAGCCATATTATGGAGCCCTTTGTATGAGTAATACCGGACCGGATACGAATGAAAGCCGTTTCTTCATCGTGGAAGCTAACCAGACCTATAAGGACGAGCTGCTTGATCAGATTGAGCAAAAATATAATATAGAATTCAATGACACGGCAAGAAAGAACTACTCCAGTGTAGGAGGAGCCCCTTGGTTCTACCGGCTTAATACTGTATTTGGTCAGGTCTATCAAGGCTACGAGGTCCTTACCGAAATCTCCAAGGTTAAGAAAAGCGATGAGGAGTTGGGTGTTCCGGCAGAGAAGGTAACGATAGAAAAGATTAAAATAGCGGAGTATTAATGCTGGGAATAAAGATATATTTGTTTTTAGAAAACTGTAATGAGATTTTTAGGTACCGGGAATTATTTTATAAAAACGGAATATATTTTATTGACAAAATAAAAATTGTTGTATATGATACATTATAAATAAGAAAAAGACGTTGAAAAGGAGTAGTAGCTGTTTGATAATTTTCAGAGACCTGCTGGTTGGTGTGAAGCAGGAATTAGAGAATAGTGAACTCGCCTTTGAGTTGCCGGCTGAAATTAAGTAGGCTGTGTCGGAAGCCCACCGTTACAGGGGATAGATATCGGTTTTATTGTACCTGTATTGAAATTAACCAGTATAGAGTGGTGCAGCAGATTAACTTCTGTCTCTTCGGGAGGCAGGAGTTTTTTTATATAGTAATCTGATTTTAGCGCCGTTACAATATAGGGTATCGAGTAAGTGCATACAGCTTGTATGAATTAGAGTGGTACCGCGGAAGGCTCCCTTTTCGTCTCTTGTCATCCATAAGAGATGGAGGGAGCTTTTTTATACTATAATTCATAGAAGGAGATGCTATTATGTCGAGAAAAATTTATGTGTTTGACACAACCTTAAGAGATG
The DNA here is from genome assembly GCA_023407175.1 of Bacillota bacterium. Next base: position 85,742 of record JAEYMU010000040.1, on the reverse strand, counting down.
GGGAACAGGTACCCGGAGCAAAGCTTAATCTGGAGGAAAAGCTGGAGGTAGCGGTACAGATTGCCAGGATGAAGGTGGATATGATGGAGGTAGGCTTTCCTTCCTCCTCCAGGGGAGATTTTGAAGCAGTGAAGGCAATCAGTAAGAAAATTGGCCAGGAGGTCTGTATTGCTGCCCTGGGGAGGGCGGTTGAAGCAGATATTGACGCCATTTACCAGAGCATCAAACAGGCACAAAATCCCTTGATTCATATTGTATTAGGTTCCTCCGAGGTGCACGTGTCAAAGAAATTTCGCAAAACACCGGAGCAGGTAATTGAAATGGGAGTTGCTTCTGTAAAATATGCCAAGAAATATCTTCCCCAGGTGCAATATTCGCTGGAGGATGCCAGCAGGTCTGAATTTGAATATCTGTGGAGGACCATAGAAGCTGTAGTAAAGGCAGGTGCTACGATTATAAATATACCGGATACGGTAGGCTACGCCGTTCCGGAGCAATTCGGACAGTTGATCAGCCGCATCAATGACCGGCTGAAAAATTTAAATCCGGAGGTATTATTAAGTGTACACTGCCATAATGACACCGGCCTGGCAACGGCCAATACCCTGGCTGCTGTTCGCAACGGAGCGGATAAGGTGGAATGCACTGTCAATGGAATCGGAGAAAGGGCAGGGAATACTTCCTTAGAGGAGGTAGTCATGGGAATTAAGCTGCACGAGGAATACTATGGAGGACATACGACAATTGATACCGGCAGAATTTATGAAACCTCTCGTGTGGTCAGCGCTACCATGGGTCTGGATGTGCAGGTCAATAAGGCAATTACAGGAGAGAATGCCTTTGCCCACTCCTCAGGAATACATCAGGATGGTTTACTGAAATCAAAGGATGTATACGAAATTATGGACCCTCAAACCGTAGGGGCTCCGCCGATGGAGATTGTATTGACGGCCAGGTCGGGCAGGCATGCATTTCTTCATGTAGCTGAAAAATTAGGATTTGAGATACCTGAGGAGCAGGTGACAGAAATATTCCAGAGGTTTTTAAACGAAGCGGATCAGAAAAAAGAGCTGTATGATAATGACATCTTAGCCTTATTTCAAAGCTTTCCCAATGTAAAATGCACCTCCGGCAAAGAGTTATGGCAACTGGAGGAATACCAGATGGTGGCAAACAGCACACTGCCAATGGCTACGGTAAAATTAGCAAAGGGAGAGGAAAAAGTGATTACCAGCAGTAATGGTCTGGGGGTAATTGACGCTTTGTATAGCTCCATTATCAAGGCCGTACAATATCCGATTGAACTAATCGAATACCGTATCAATAACTTAAGCAGGGGGAAGGGAAGCCTGGGAAAGGTGACTACCCAGATCAGATACCAGGAGAAATTATATCAGGGAAAAGCAATTGAGCGGGATGTGATGAAGGCCAGCGCACTTGCATTCATTAATGCGGTAAATAAGATTATCCTGGAAGTAGAATAATTCCTTTCCAGGGAATTCAAAAAAGGAGCTGTCGTACCATAGAAGCCGGAGGTGTTGCAGAAGGTTTACCTGATACGGCAGCCCTTGCTTTGTTTATTGTATACAAATAGTGACAAAAAGTCTGTATATTTTTTACTTAAACAAAATATTTACAAATAAAGCGGCATGCTTTATTATAATACTATATTCTAGAAATAGGAAATCTTTCTAATCATTCATTTTCTTTATCATTCCACTGTCCGCCTAATTGAATAAGGAGGTTATTCTTTGAAAATCGCATTTTGGAGTAATTGCGGCGAGAAATGCAATGTTTCGTCTAATCTTGCAGCAATCAGCGTAGCAAGTGTTATCCGCTATCCGTATTCCGTAGTTTTGGTTGAAAACAGGCTAAGCAATTATAATTTAGGAAAAGCCTTTACCGGAAATAGCATTCGAAGGCTTCGGGAGGATGCAGGCACCAATTATTATGATGGAGATGGCATCGAGGGACTGCTTCGTAAAATCTATCGGAATAATGGCTGCATAGCAGCCGATCACAATATCGTAGTCAATAGCAGTATAACTACGAATGGAAGCATAGCAACCAATAACCGTATCATTACAAATGACAGCTATGCTGTCCTACGGTCCTACCTAAAGGAGATTATCAATCAGCATCTTTATTATATCCCCCAGGGCCATATCCTTCATAATGAGATATTTGAGTATGAATTTAATCATTGCTTCCAGCCCTTGCTTCAGCTATTGAAGGGGAATTTTAATATCTGTATGCTGCATGCCGCAAGCCAAAAAAATCTTAGTACCAAAACAATTCTTCAAGAAGCCGATCTGATCGTCGTAAACCTGAACCAGAATAAATATTATCTGGAGGATTTCTTTGATAATTACTCATCTATGATACCCAAGGCCGTGTTTATTATCAGCAATTATGACAGCGAGGCGCTTCTTAGCAGAGCAAGAATATCCTGGGAGTACCGGATACCCTTGGAGAATATATTGGCCATACCGGATAATGTTTCTTATCAGAATGCTTATCATTGCAGCTCTGTCATCGAATTTATCTATCATAATTATTCCTGTCCAAAAACAAATCCCAATTATACCTTTATTCAGGCAATAAAAAAAGCAGCCTTTCAAATAATTAAAAGGGCGGAGGCATCCGCAAGAGAGCTTTCTGCTAAAAATGAGGGGCTGGTGATGTACTGCGAATAATGCTGCTGAATGCTTCTTTACTTATAGTACTGGGTATCCTGCTGTTTTTGTTCCTGCTATATATCATCGGGTGGCGTGATGACACAATTCTAAAGAAGCGCAAGGAAAAGCAAGGCAGAAGTCATCGGGGAAAAAGGGAAATAGTGCTGATTTATATTCTGGTTTTATGTACAGGAATCCCCTTGTATTTTCTGCTGATAAAATATTTGATTCGAGGTGTTGTATGAGATTATATAAAAGGATTAAAAGGTCAACCCGGCAATATATCATAGTTTCTCTGATCTGTATGATCGTCATTGGTTCGGCTGCTGTATTTACTTCCTCAATCGTCACAGGACAGGTGAAGCAGGAGTACCGGTCCCTGCTAAGGAAAGCCTATCAGGAGCAGGAGGCCAACCAGAGAATTGTCTATGTTGCAGTGGCGGATATCAATGCGGGAGATATGATCCGGGAGGAGCTGGTAGAAGAGAAAACGGTATATTCCTCTCAACCTCAAGAAACCTATATAACGCAGACGGAAATCGGTAAAACAGCCCTGATTGATATCCCGGTAGGGACTCAGATTATAAATTCCATGCTGATAGAGCATAGGGTTGCAGATGAATTGAGAGAGGCGCAATACCGGGTTATTACTGTCAATTCCAATATTGTGAACAACGATACGGTGGATGTGCGGCTCCGTTATCCAAACGGAGAAAGCTATGTTGTCTTATCTAAAAAAATCATCAAAGGGTATTCGGCTGAAACAGCAACCTGCTACTTCTGGAATAATGAGACGGAGCTTCTGCGGATGTCTGCGGCAATTGTGGATGCAAGCCTGTATCCGGGTTCGGAGCTGATAACCACCAGGTATATTGAGCCAAATCTTCAGAAGGCTTCCGAGATTACCTATACGCCAAGCCTTCAGGTGCTGTCCCTGATTGAAAATGATCCGAATATCGTAGATAGATGCTCCCAGGAAATCAATAAGACCATAAGAAAATCTCTGGAAAACAGATTGGCCCAAAGTATGGAAGCGGATGTGACAGCTCCAGACTGGGAGGTCTCCGATGATGAATTCCTGTCTGGAGAAGGGGCTTTGGAGAAGCAAAAGGATGAGGAGGCATCGGAAGAAGCAGTTACGGTTACGCCATTTCCCGATAATTTAGGCTCAGAAGAGATGGATACAGAAAATGTGGAGCTTGGAGCTGTACAAACGGAGCGTTATTTTTATTTTGCAAAAGAGGGTGAGATAGAATATGGCGAATAACATAGTGGCATATGCAGGGATTGAATGCTTTGACCTGATCTTATATCAGGCCAGAATATTATCGAAGCTGGGCAGGAAGGTACTGATTATGGAGAACAGGGCTGCCGGTGCCTTTTACTATACCATTCCCAGACCCTTTGGAATGGATGGAGAGATCAACCCGGTTACCTACCGACGTATCGATTTTGCAGTGACATCCCTTCCGGAAGGGGTAAAAGAGAACTACGATGATATTTTTATCACTCATGATTTTCAGATACCCGAAGAGGAATATAATAGAGTGGTGTTTTCCACGGATTTGCTCCTTCATCATATGAAAATGGTCAGCAGCCTCTTTATCCAAAGTAAGTGCCAAAATAAAAGCCTGCTGGTAAGAAATATAATTGAGGTGAATGTCAATACAAAGTATTTGTTCGGACAGTTAGGCAAGAACATAAGTATTGACTATATTGATTTCGATGAGCTCGATTATGAGAATGCAATTCTGTGCCAACACAATCAGACCATGCAATTTGTTGGCCTTTCAAGAAAAACAAAGAAATTTTTGTTAAAGGAAATAGGATTATTATGTCCGGAGGTCGAAACAAGAGCGATTAACAAAGCATATAAGGCGGCACAAGGGGGGAGGTAGGCTTATGAAAATAGTATTCTGGTCACCTGTGCATAGACAGTCGGGGATGACGAGTAATATCCTGATTACGGCCCTGCTTTGCGGGATGTATGATAAAAAGCATTGTCTGATTACTCAGACGCATTTTAATTATAATAATCTGGAGGCTCCTTTGGTTGAGAATAATACCAAAAATGCCGGGGATTATTTTATGGATGTTGGAATAGATGCTTTGATCAGACGCTTTAAGGCGGAAAAAATCAATAAACAAGTAATAGAGAACTGCTGTATTTCTCTGCCGGGTACTAATATCAGTCTGCTGCCGGGAACTGCAAAAACAAACAGAGATGCCTTTGAATATGAAATCGGATTGATCGTACCGGGACTGATGAGGGAAATCGAAGCCTATTATGATCTGGTTTTTGTCGATGTCAATCCTTCTATGAACGGACTTTCCCAGAAATTAATGGATGATGCCGATCTGGTAGTAATTAATTTAAGCCAGAATATTGGCATGATGAATATTTTCTTTCATTCCTTTCAGGCTTTTATGGACAGTAAGCTCTTCTATCTATTTGGTAACTATGACTGTAATTCAAAATATAACATCAATAATATCCGAAGAAAATATAAGAGAATCAACCCAGCCAATTCAGGTGTGATACCCTATAACACAGGATTTAAGGATGCGCAGATCGAGAGTCGGGTAGTTGAATTTGTAAGAAGGAATCTGAATTGTAAAAGCCAAAGCGAGAACTATTACTTTATGATGAAATCTGCCAGTGCTGCCCGGAAGATATGGAAGGCGGCAGGGATAAGGCAGGCGAACAGTGTTTCACCAGGGAAGGCAAAGACGTGTGAAGGAATGAGGGGGTAGAAATGAATTTTGACATGAATACGATATTAATTGTCGGTATCATAGCTGCGGCTTGCCTTATCGCTTATTTCATCTATAAAAAGGAGGTTTTGCCGGAAGAAAAGGAGGAAATCGATTTATATTCTCTGCCCTATCTATGCACAGGTGTGAAAAACAGGCTGAATGAAATTGTAAATCAAAATCTGGTAGCCCTGTACCTTAACAAAAAAGAGACTGAAAAGCGAAGAGAACAAAAGAAACGGCTGACACTGGCGATCAGGTCCTGTGCCCAGGGGAATGCGGGAGAAAGGGCATATATCCTTGACTACATTAAAGATATTTTGCAAAGCAGGCTAAATATCAAGGAAGAAACAATTAATTATGTTATCCCGTTCCATCAGCCGGAACGGCTGACAGGCCAGGATAAGTACGAAATACTTCTGCAAATATTTAAAATGGATTATGGCCTGGATGCCTTCGAAAAGCTGAACGAACTATGCCATTTTGAAGCGGAGAAAATGAATGAATATGGAGTACATTATGAAGTTGATCGGCAGGATATGGATGCCTGTTATGACCGGCTGATACAGCCGCTTAATTATGTGCTCAAGCTGGAAATTGTTGCCCAAAGGGTATTTCAAGAGGCATATGGCTTTGGATGTGTTGATGAAACACTGTACCAGAATTCAATTGACGGTATATCGGGCGGAAACAGCGGTACAACAAACGAGCAGTATAATTTTATGGAAGAAATCATGCAAACCTCCGATATTACCGCTTCCAGATCATATGAAAGCGTTTGGATCATTCTGCATGGAAAGCCGATACATTTTTCCTTCCTAAGCTTTAGCAGCAAGTCTGAACTTATCAGGGTGTGCAAGAATTTATACCTGTACGATAATGTAGGGCATCTGACCTCCTCCAACGGCTTTAAGCTGTCCTATCTGCAAAACGGCAGTCGTGTGGTGGTGACCCGGCCTAAGCTTACCTCGGGATGGGCTTTTTTCGTCAGGAAGTTCGACAGCGTAAGGGCCCAGGACATAAAGGCATTGATACGGGATAAAAATAATGACATGGTAATTCAATTTGTTATCTGGATGGTAAAGGGACTGCTTAATATCATAATTTCCGGTGATCAGAATTCAGGAAAAACCACCTTCTTAAAATGTCTGTTCCAATACATGGACCAGAGGTATGAGATACGAACTACGGAAGCAGAATTTGAATTATGGCTGAATGCCTTATATACAAAGCTTAGTACCGTAGCCTTTCGGCAGACAGAGGAGGTAAGTCTTATTGATGCAATTAATATACAAAAGAAAACCAATGGTGTAATCATGGTCTTAGGTGAAATTTCCGATGCTGCTCAGGCGAACGCGTATATTTCCCTGACTCAATCAGGAACAAAATGTACCTATGGAACCTGCCACTGTGTTACAACTGAGGCTATGGTGGATTATTTTAGAAATGCCGCTCTGTCAAAGGAGGGAAATTTCAATCATGAAATGGCAGCAGAGGAGCAGGTGGCAAATGCAATTAATATCGATATCCATTGGGAGAAAACCGGAGACGGGCACCGTTATATCAGTCATATCACGGAAATCATTCCTTTGCCGCGGACTAACATAAAAACCGGCAGTGAGATGGAGGATATTGCAGAGGCCTTAAAGGTACTGGCCAGAAGAAGGGCATTTGAAACCAGGGAGATTATCGTGTTTGAGCAGGGGGAGTATCGGTTAAAAAATCCGCTTTCAGAATGCAGTATGAAAAAAGTATTGAAGAATTTAAACAGGGAGGAAGGGGAAAAATTTATTCGGTTTATACAAATATGGAGCAGGAATGGGAGTGAATATGGATGATTAACAGGCAGTTGCTGCTTATCATGGGGATAGCTTTGCTGATCGTCTTGCCGGTCGTCCTGTCTCTTATTGAAAGGAAGGACCGCAGCGACAGGATGAAAAAAAACGTAGGCTCCTCCCTGGCAAAAAGGTCAGGGAAAGACCTTACCCTGGTTATTTACCGGTATCTTAATAAAATAGAACTGACGCGCAGCTATGTGGACCGAATCAGCCGGTATTATGAAATCCTGTATCCCGGCGATGCGGAAGATATGGCCAGAAAGACAGTTAACACAACAATTCTGACCTGGCTTTTTTGCTTCATCGCGGTTGGACTCGTATTTTTAAAAGGTATGGATTTTAATAATACGGCGGTATCCATCCTGCTGGTTTATGTTATTAATGCAGAGGTCATCAGCTATAGGATGACCAATACGGAACTGAAGCTTTTGGAGGATATGGCTTTATTTCTATCTAATGTACGCCATAATTTCTATATCAACCGTATGGTTGATGATGCTATCCTGTTATCCATCAGGGATATCAAAAGCTATGAAATGAGGGTGCATGCAAATAAGCTGTATGAAATTGTAACCGCCAGTAATGTAAAGGAGGCGGTGATGAATTACAACACTACAATGCACAACAGGTACTTAAAGATGTTTCTTTCCCTGTGTATCAATGTTATGGAATACAATGATAAAACAATTAACGGACAGAATCTGTTTGCATTAAATCTTGATAATCTGAAAAAAGAAATAGAGACAGAGAATATCAAGCAGAGAAGGATACGCTTTAAATTCTCAGGTATCACCTTTGTAACAATTGCAGTATGTGTTCCAATCGATGAAATTCGTAAATATGGTATATCCATGGTTCCGGAGCTGGAAGCCTTTTATAATGGAAGGGGCGGAATTATATACGCGGCAGCTACCCTACTGACAGCCTTCGGTATTTATCTTCTTAACAACCAGCTTAAGGAAACAAGAAGACAGCTGCCAGGGAATTATACTTATCTAAAAAGATTGGAGAGGATAGGGGCTGTCAAAAAGATATTGGACAACTATGAGGAAAAGCATGAGAAAAAAATGTATGAAATTAAAGATATTTTGAAAAGAATCGGGGAATCAATTTCACCCAGGCAGCTTTTATTAAAAAGAATGATATTTTCGGCCGGAGTATGCCTTGCATCGATTCTGTTTGTCATCTATCTTCATGAGGTCAATCAAAAAAATATTCTGTATTCGGTGAATTCTCTTCCGGATGGTATTATGTCCGTCAATGCCGCTTCGGCAAAAGCAATCAGGGAGACAATTATAAGCTATGTAGGGATTTATAAAAATAAAGAGGTGATAAATCAGGAGGAATTGCTAAACAGGTTGACAGAGGAAGGTACTTTTTACAATTCCTCCGTCAATGAAGCAATTGCGCAGGAGGTAATCAACAGGGTAGAGCTTTATCATGAGGAATATTTTAGCTGGTATGAGCTTCTTAGCTGTATTGCGGCTTCCATTATAGCCTACTTTATCCCGTTCTGGATGCTTCTATATAAGAAAAAAGTTTTACAGCTGAATATGGAAGATGAAGTAAATCAGTTAAATTCAATTATCTATATGCTGATGTACAGTGACCATATCACGGTGAAAGAGCTATTGGAGGAAATGGAGCTGTTTGCGGAAGTATTCCGGCAGACAATACAGGAATGTATCAATGATTATAGCAGCGGTGACATCGAAGCGCTGGAACAGATGAAGGAAAAAGAAGCCTTCGGGCCCTTTATTCGGCTTACGGATAATTTGATCCGGTGTGATTCCATTGCCATATATAAAGCCTTCGATGAAATAGCCTCCGACCGTGAAAATTATCACGAGCGCAGGAAGCTCGAGAACGAAATATCGGTGCAAAAAAGGGCGGATCGGGCGCAATTCATATCCTGGATTCCCGCAGTATTGATCATAGTCTATCTGATCATTCCCTTACTTGTTACATCCCTGGAAGCGTTGAATACGTTCAAGGAAATGATGCAAAGTGTGTAATTACAAGGGTCCGATATTTACATAAAAAAGGAGAAAGAAGGTTGAAAGAAAAGCACTTTCAACTATTGATTTGAGTGCACGCTAAAGCGTGCGGATGGGAGTAAAAATGAAAACAAATAACATTAGTGATGCAGCAAAGATTTTGATTGTAGTAGCAACGGTAATCGTGGTATGCGTTTTATGTGCATTGGCATTTAAGATGACCAATGAAGGAAAATCCGCAATCAATTCAGGCACCAGTAACCTTAACAACATGACCAGTCAATATCAGGACATTGATAAGGCAATCTATGACGGAGCCACCGTCCAGGGAAGTGAAGTGGTAAATCTGATCAAAAAAGTATTAAACTCGGATGATTACCTTGCAATTAGAGTAAGCACAAAGGCAAGCGCCAACCGGGATTATAACTACGCCTTCACCACAGCTACTGCAACAGCTTCGGCAAAATTGGGAGAGAAGACCGCAAATGCGGTATCCACCAGTAAGGCAGATGCCTATTATATCAATCCTAATGCATCCTTTTCCGGCAAGGTATATAAGGATGCCAATAATATAATCATCTGTATTGAGTTTATGCAGATGTAATTTATGAAAGGAAACTATATTTCAGACGCAGTTAAAATATTGTTAATTGCAGCTGCCACCATTATTACCTGCATCATAGTATGGCTGGGATTCAGTGCTATGAATATGGGAAGGGAAATCAGCAAGAATGCAATATCCCAGATGGCGGAATTGAACAATGACATCAGGGACAGCGGAATTATGAAATTTGACAGTAAAAACAATATAGCCGGCAGTGAAATAGTCAATTTCATAAAACAATACCTGGGAGATTATAAAGGGAGTGAAACCGGTCCGTTTTATATTACAGTAATTCAGGGCAGTTCAGAGTATACCTATACGAACGGAAACTATATAAGCAATATCCGAAGCTTCACCGATGGGCGGTATATCGATCCAATGGCAGCCTTTTCAGGGAATGTGATAAAAAATGCCAATGACGTAATAATCGGTGTCAAATTTATAAAGCAGTAGGAAATCAGTGGAGTTTAATAAGTAAGATGTTGAGCCCTGCCATAGACAAGAAAAGGGTATCTTACAGCAGCAGCTCCAGAAAAAAGGGTGATTATATGTCAGATATTAATAAAGTGTTTCGCCTGGCGTTTTCTATCATTTTATTTTGTACAGGCGTGTGGCTCCTCATCTATCATTCGGAACTCTATAAAGATACATTAAAAAGTGTAAGGGAAGGCTATGCGGATAAAGAGATATATCAGCAATATAATGGTTTGAACCGGGAAATAGTATCCGGTGCGGAGCTGATTGCCACTTTATGCAATGTATCGGAGTATAATATCAAAATTGATGAGATGGCAATCCCAAAGGGAACCTTCGACCCGAATAACATAAAAAATTATAAGATCCGGGATATCAGCTATCGAAAAACCTATTTATATGATGAAAATGGGGATATCAAGGCAATATTATATACCGGATTGACAGGTTAAGGAGAGATCATGTTCGGTCTATCAATCGGATTGTTTTTGTATGTGTTTTGTACTTTTCTGGCACAGGTTATCATACATGAAACAGGGCACCTGGTCTTTGGTAAAATTACAGGCTATCGCTTCCTGGTCCTCCGGATATTCAATATTGTCCTGATAAAAGATAATCAGAGCTATTCTCACAGGAGATACCGGGGTATGGGAACCCTTGGACAGTGTCTGATAAAGCCTCCGGCAAAAGATAATTATCCTTTTGTGTGGATGACAATAGGCGGAATTGTACTGAATTTTATTACGGCAATAATCGCGACTGCATTCGTTTTAAGCCCTTTTAAGCTTCCGCTGGTACATAGTATTGGGTTATTACTGTTTGCCTTTTATGGATATTCCTTTGCATTGCTGAATGGATACCCCAATAGAAAATCGGGGATATCCAATGATGGCCTGGTCCTTCATGATTTGTTGAAGGATCCTTATGCAAGAATATGCTATCAGAGACAATTCGATATTGTATCGGAGCTTTTGAAAGGGAAAACATACAGTGAAATGCCTGGCGGTATATTGGAGGTACCGGAGGGCTCGGATCTTACAAATACAGTGATTGGGTATCATAAAATACTGGAATGCTATCGTCTTATGGATTTAAGGGATTGGTCCGGTGCGAAAAACTGCCTGGAGGAATTCTATCCCCATTTGGAAATGATACCGGAGATGATACGTAATATTGTACTTTCAGAAGATTTGTTCCTGCGAATGAAGCTGGGTGACACAACGGTAAAGGAAAGCGGTATCTATGACACGGTAAAGCAATATCTGAAAAAGAACAGCGGGGATTGTAATACGGTCAGGGTGCGCATTATCTATGACATTTGTAACAATCCAACCGATGCGGATAGGAATAAAATCCGAAAGAAACTATTTGATTTCCAGAAAGATTGTATATATCCTGGAGAGGCAAAGTTCTGTAAAGCTCTGATACAGGAATTTATATAAAATCGAAAGCAAGGTGAAAAGCGTGGACGCAGCAGGCCGAGTGACAGCAATTATCATAACCGCAATTATGATGATACTCACACCTCTTCAATACATAGCACAGCTACAGGCAGAAGCTGCCGGTAATACCGTGAACACGCTGACCGCTGAATTTAACGATACAGCCAGACATCAGGGGTATCTTACAGATGACATGTATGATGAGTATCTGGAGAAGCTCAGTGTGACCGGGGATTCCTATGATGTTGAAATGAAGATATCCCATCCGGTTTTTACAAAGGACTTAGCGTCAGAGAATGAAAATAGCGTTCATAAAGCAGCATATGATAAAACCAGTTCAGATATTAAGTCATTAAGCCTTAGTACAGATTCTTCCCATATGCATACGGATGCTTGCTATAAGGGGATATTACATGTGCACGAAGCTTCCTGTTATACTTCCTACCCGATATATCATGTGCATACAGGCAATTCTACCAGTGGGGGAGGATGTTATGGTACAGCACATTATCATTCCCATTCGGCAGGGTGTTATTCTTCTGCTGCCTGCGGAGCAGCTGTGGCACCGACTTATTTATCTTCGGGATATTATTTGTGTAGAACCTGCGGAAAAAATGTATTGATAACAACATATGCAAGAACCTGTTCTTCTTGCGGTCATATCTATGGAACGGCTACAGGCAGCGCATGCGGTCATATTCCGGCACCTTCTTCCTTTACTTGTACCGGTACGGTTAATAAGCTTACCTGTACAATCAGTACATCAACTCCCAGCTCTTATAGCTTAAATTGTGGTAAAACAGAATCTACAATTGAACGTTATACATCTTACCTGACTTGCGGAAAAACAGAAGGGTATTATTATGATTCGTCCGGGAGTATGTGCTTACCGGTATGCAATAAAATAGTAACAAGTATCTCTGCAACAGCACCAACACAAACAGTTGAGATAGGAAATTCAATTATAACAACTGCAACAGCAACATATTTAGACGGACACACGGAAACAGTGGACTGTACAGTATCCGGATTTGATGCAAGCAAAGCCGGTATCCAGACAGTAACCCTTACTTATTCCGAATATGAAAAACCAGATGGATCATACGTAAGCTGTACAGTCACCGTATTGGTTAAACCGAATCTGATCAGCATCTCGGCTTTGCCATCCCCGCAGAATGTAACCAGATATACAAATTATGACCTTACAGTTACCGCAATCTATCAGGATAACACCGCTAAGACCGTTACAAATTATACGGTAACCGGCTTCAATAATACGGTCCTGGGGACCCAGACAGTCACGGTATCCTATACGGAAAACGGCATAACAAAAACCACAACAGTCCAAATCAACATAACCAGGTTGACCACAGCCTGCCCGATCTGCGGATCAGAATACGAGCTGGATAAAAATGATACGGATCAGGGTTGTCCGATTTGTGCCCATACTGTAATTAGTATATCTGCTGTCCAGGATAACATAACCGTGAACAAAGGGGAAGGTCTGGGGATAACCGTTACAGCAGCTTATCGAAACGGAACCAGCGGAATTATAACCGGGTGGACCAGCAACTATAATGCAAACCTGGTTGGGGTGCAGAGTGTTAAAATCTCCTATAGCACGGCATATACGTATCTATTGGTAACAGTTAGGAGTAACACAAAAATCTGCGGGACCTGTGGGGTGGAATATGATTTGAATGAGGATGGAAGCGATCCGGGCTGCCCGTATTGTGCTGCGGAGGTGGTTAGCATTTCCGCCTCGCCCAAAAATCTGACCGTAGGAATCAATGATCCGGTAAATTTGACTGTAACAGCCACATACCGGGACGGCCATAGGGAAGCGGTGGTTGGATGGTATACCAATTTTATTCCGGAGACTGCCGGTATTTATGAGGTATCTGTTTATTATAAAAAGGCTTCAGATGAAATATCGGTAACGGTAGTGGATGGTATGACAACCTGTTCCTATTGCAGACTTGTATATGATCGTTCCGCTCATCGGGATGGGTGTCCTGTATGCTCCACTACTCTGACCGGCATAGAGGCCGGGCTTAGAGACGGCGGAACCCAGGTCAGATACCGGGCTGCCCTGAAGCTTGAAATTACCCTGATTTATAAGGACACCCATTCGGAACTGACCTATACCGGCTGGACGGTAAGCGGATACCAGGCAGATGTCCTGGGAGAGCAGACCATCACAATCCATTACGGAGGCTTCGATACCAGCCTGATCATTACTGTGGTTGATAACGCTGCCTTTGTTACCTGTCCGGTGTGCAGCACCCAGTATTATCTCAATGAGGACGGAACCGACCCGGGATGTCCGGTCTGCACCGCAGATGCAAAAGTAAAGGAAGCCGTACTATACTTTGACGTGACATATTCCCATGAAATTCTGGCTTCTCTTTACAAGGATGGAATCTATTATCTGAAAGAAGGAGATTATTTTACCATTGCGGTAACTTCTCTGGGGGAAGCCATGTATAAAAGGATACAGAAGCTCATTCCAGGTACCGGCTTAGGTATGGAGGCCATGCGGAGAGAAAGATACATATGCGGTGGGGAGGTGATTACATAGAATGAAACCACTGGACTATATTGTGGATGGCATACTGGCCACACTGGTAATGTTTTTCTTTACCTTTCTGTATTTCGGATTAAAGCAGGACTCCCTGATTATGACTCTGGCAGGTATGGATACTGCAACGCTGGTCAATGAGATCCGAGGCCGGGGATATCTGACAAAGGATAGGTACGATGAATTTCTGGAGATATTATCAAAAACGGGGCTTTTATATGATATAACTCTGGAACACCGGCAGCTGGTATTCGAACCGGAATACCGTTTCCGGACAGCCGATGAAATAATTGAGGACCAGAATTCGGCCTATACGGGGAAGAATGAATATGTACTTACAACAGTGAAGACAGATATCCCGGCTGTTTCAGATCCGATAAGCTCCGGTACTGGCAATACGGAAACAAATGAGAGTGTATTAGCCGCTGCGGTTAATACTCCTGCTGATGCAGGTCATGTTCATACGAATAATTGCTATTCGGAGCATCGTCATACCGGTTCCCCTATCACAGGCGGAGGCTGCTATATCAAGGAAGTGCCGCATGTACATAATTCTTCCTGTTATCAACTGGTTCCTTATGCCCATATTCATACAAGTTATTGCTATGCTGATGCTGTGTGTACAGGTACAATGAGGATTGTGTATGGTACGAATTCCTATACCAAAGGATGTCCTGCATGTGGAGGCGCCTATACAACATATGTCTATGGATACACCTGTGATACATGCGGGTATCAAACCTATGTAGGCGGTCCGAATTTGGTCTATAAGAGAGCTGGGGCTTGCGGATATTCTGAAACGGTTGCTTCTCCGGTCACATCGTATAAATGCGGTCAAATAGTAGGGAAAAAGCTTATATGTGGGCTGCAGGAAGGGATTACATATTATAATTCTATATTAACCTGCGGTAAGACGGTCGATTCTTATGATCTTGACTGCGGATTAACGGAAGATACCACACCGGATTGCTCCACAACAGTTATCTCAATTTCTGCAACTCACTCGGTACAAACGGTTTACCGTGGAGATCCCATCATTTCAACTATAAAAGCAACCTATCTTGACGGCTCGACAAAAACCATTGTTGCCACAGCATCAGGATACGATAATACCAAGCTGGGTAACCAGACAGTCACATTAACCTATTCCGGTCTGGCGGACAATGCCAAAACCACCGGGACAAAGACCTGCACCATTGCTGTTACCGTTATCCCAATGACAAAAATATGTACGAACGGACATACCTATAACCTGAATGGAGCTGGTTCTGATCCGGGCTGCCCCTACTGCAGGGCCTGGCTGAAACGTCTGGAGATTATAGAACCGGCAACGGGAAGCCTATCGATTTACCGGGGAACCACTCTAAAGGAAAACGGGGTAACCTTGCAGGCCACCTATTTGGACGGACATACTGAGCTTGTAACGGACGGCTATGCAGACAATCTGGACAAGATATATGTCGGACCGCAGAATGTTACCATAAGCTATAAGGGGTTTTATGTTAATCTGTCCGTGGTTACAAAGAGGAATATAGTCCTCTGTTTGGTCTGCTCCAGGTACTATGAGCTGTATCCGAATGATACCGATCCGGGCTGCCCCTACTGTGCGGCCAAGACGCCCGTATTCACAGGAAACGTTAAGAAATATTACCTGAAGAAGTACACTGATGAAATACTCCAGGAGCTTTATAAGGGAAATGGAATCTATTACTTTGCAAAGGAGGACTATTTTATTATAAAGCTGGAGAACAGTTCGAGAAGCCTTGGAGGAAAATATACGGCTGCTATTTACAATTTTCTTGCGGACGGCAGCATAAAGACCCAGTATGGAGGGTATATCAGAAAGAATGGTCAATAACCAATGAAAGGAACACAGGTATGAAGCTGTATCACTTTACATTGACATTCGTTATTATCGCCTTAGCCATCATTATCGTGCTTGACATTAAGACGGATGATTTTAAGGCCGTAATCAAAAATAAAGAGCAGATAGACCGGAATCTGGACGCAGCGATTGATGACGGGGCAGCACGCCTGGTGCAGGTGGATGATAACAATAATATCCTGATAAATAAGGATGCAGCGATTGAGAGCTTCTACATATCTTTGAATTCATCCTTTCATATTCTGGAGGATCAGGATGCCATACAAAAGCTTAATTTATATATTCCGGTGGTAATCGTCACAATGGAGGATGGATATTATATCTTTTACAGCGATACCTATAAAAAATCGGACGGAAGTACCTGCCTGTCCAAACGGTGGTCTGAAAAGTTTCCCTATTTCTATGAGGATGAAGATTTTATTTATGGCTTTACCTTGGGTGATACGGTGAAGCTCTATGATAAAAACGCAGTTCTGGATGCAGAAGGCGATCAGACCGTTTATGTCATTGATTATCATGACCTTCGGACGATGGACGAATATGCGGCATTTCGGACTCACAGCCCGGACAGCATCCTGCTTTCGGAAGAAAGCTTTACGAAGGTTAAGAAAAGTGTAATGCTTGACTGCATTGAAAGCTCCATGGCCTACTATGCCAGCCGCCATAACCGTATTGCTTCACAATACGGCATAACCTATAATTTTTCTCTGCCGGATATCAGGGAAAATGAATGGGACGAAACTCTTGAAACAAACAGTATATTTGTTGTATTTCAGGGCTATCCATATGGTGATGAAACCGGAGAAACCTATAACAGAGTCGCATCGGCGGCAGCTAAAATCAATAAAAAGGAGGTTTACTATATAGAACAGGTGGGATGGTATTTGGTCTACCATAGAAGTACCTGCCCTAAGCTGAAGAAGGAAGAAAAGATTTTGTACAGTGAGGAACCATTTTACAATGTGGAAGAGTGTGTGAGAGTGGGAGCGTATGCGGCACCCTGCTGCAACAAGGAGGGTGCATATGGAGGGTAACTTGTATTTATATGTGAATTGGGGGAAGAAAGCAATAAAGGATGCCCCGGCCTGGATTTAACCAGCTCCCAAGGGCATCCTCATTATTTCTTAATCTTATTTTTCATCATCTTTTTCTTCCGGTTTTTCATCCTTTTTAAGAAGGATATGAACCTTGTCAACTCGATTCTTATCAACAGCGGCTACTGTGAATACAACATGATTGTCTTCAACAGATTCACCCTCATCGGGAAGATGATCCAAAAGATAGATAATATGTCCGGCGATGGAGTCATAATCATCGGATTCCAGTTCGAGTCCGAGAGCCTCGTTGATTTCATAAAGCTTTGTATAACCGTCCACGAGGTATTCATTTTCACCGAGTACCTTGATACTGTCTTCCTCATCATCGTCATATTCATCACGGATTTCACCGACAATCTCTTCCAGTAAATCCTCTATGGTAATCAAACCTACGGTCGCACCATATTCATCAAGTACGATTGCCAGAGAGATAGAATTTCTCCTCATCTCAATCAGCAGCTCGGAGGTTTTCTTATATTCATAGGTAAAGTAGGGCTCCCGCATAATGTTGACAATATTAAAATCAGCCTCATCACCATTGTAGAAGAAAACATCCTTAAGGTTTACAATACCGATAACATTGTCCCGGGTTTCGGAATAGACCGGCATACGGGTGTATTTTTCTTCCGAGAAGGCCTGTACCAGCTCATCATAGGTGAATTCCACATTGGCAAAGGCCATATCGGTGCGAGGTACCATAACATCCTTGGCCAGAGAGTCTCCGAAATCTACCACATTCGTAATCATCCGGCGTTCTTCGCTTTCGATGACTCCTTCCTCGTGGCTATAATCCAATATGGTTCGAAGCTCATCCTCTGTCATAGCTGCTGTTTTTGTCTTTGCATTTATGCCGATAAGCTTGAGACAGCCGTGACAGACAGAATTCAATATAAATACGATGGGTGAGAGCAGCTTTGTTATAAGGTAAACAGGGCCAGCAACGGCAAGGGCTACCTTTTCGGTATAAATGGAAGAAATGGTACGCGGGATAATCGATCCGAAGATGAGGAACAACAAAATCAATATTCCGACGGAAAGTCCCACCCAGGGCATGCCAAAATAATCGAATGCCATGATAGCTGCCATCGCGGAAGCAGTTAGCTTGGCGACATTTTTGCCAATTGAGATGGCACTCAGCATTTTTCTGGGCTCTTCGATTAATTTTCCTGCGGTTTTAGCTCCTCTTACATCATCATCGGCAAGGGTTCTGATCCTTAGCTTATTCACTGAGTTAAGCGCTGCTTCAGAAACAGTGAAGAAGGAGGACAGAATTAATAAGACAAATAATATAATCGGCTGCACCACGTCACCGGGCTCCAATAGATCATCTCCTAAATTTTATATCATAAATAATATTATCACTGTGATTGCTTCGAGTATCATATTCGATTGCGGTATTCATATAAATATTACATTATGAAGACCATTATAAAGAGTAGATTTTGTCACCCGAACCATTATTTACATATCAACTATTTTACAATTCACAATATTACCCTATGACTGGCTTAATGTCAAGTTTTCCGGGACATTTTCATGATTATTATATAAACAAGATAACAGGCATAAAAAAAATGCTAAGTAAATTTGATAAATCCTATTGAGAAATTGTGTGAAATGGTGTATCATTCTGCCCATGGTACTGTTTTGACATCACATAGACAGAAGGACGGTTTCCTTTAGCAGGAATCCAAGGAGGAAATGATTTGAGAAAAAAGTCTCATATTTCACTTGCCAAGTTTTTATTGAATAGCATGCAAGTGCAGGACTTGACGGAACATAGGAAAGCATTTTATATCGGGAGTGTTTTACCGGATTTAAAGCCTTCCTTTATTACAAAACGACATACGATTGAAGATACTTTCGGAATTCTAATCGACGAAATTAAGAAGATAACGGTAGACTATGATATAAATAAAGGAATTACCGGTTATTATGCCAGGCATCTGGGGGTAATCACCCATTATTTATCCGATTATTGCACATATCCTCATAATCATATTTTTCATGGAAGCATATCAGAGCATGTATATTATGAGAAGGAACTCAAATTTTCCTTAAAGGAGTATGTAAATTCAGAGGATAATCAGAGGGAGCGTAAAGCCTGCCAGATATTTTGTAATGTGGATGAAATAATTCACATTATTGTCCAGACACATAAGGAATATCTTAGGGCACTTAAAAACGTCCACAAGGATATACAGTATATCATCGATTTATGCTACAAGGTGGTTGACCTCATTTTATCCTTTTTTGAGGTGGCGATTGCCAGACTTACACATAGCAGGAATGAGCTGGAGGTTTGCCGGCCTTAACTAGGGTGTGTTTCATAAAATAAATATTTGGGAGCTGTTTTTCATGCACTTCAGACATTAGTTATAATATAATGTAGGGGAGTGTATTAAAAGACAGCTCTTTTTCTATCATTTAGATAATCACCGATTGATTAAAATGGAGAATACCTTTGGGAGTTACAGCTTAGCCGATCGGCCGAACTGTAATCTTTGTCATATCAGCCATTGTGCTATATATTGTTATTTTTCCCAAATCATATTATAATGGTCGGGTGATTTGAATAAAAGACGTCCTTGTTGGAGAAAAGAATATAAATCAAATAGTTTCATTGCGCTGGGAGGGAGAAAATATATGATTAAGGCGGAAATCTGTGTTAAGGATATCGACTATGATTCCTTACTTCGCTTTATGGTGCCTTTGATTGAAAATGAGCTGGAAAACCAGGATAATCCAATCCTTCGTATGGCTGCAAGGCTTATCGGAAAGAATGGGGAGCCAACGGGATTGTCATCCCTCCTGGTATCCGTAATACCAAAAAAGGAACAAATAATAGTGTCGCTCCTTCCGCATTTTGATAAGGCTTTGCGTCAGAATCTGAATGCCATGCTTATGGAATATGGTATCAGTGCAGAAATAACAGGAATTGAGAGCAGGGCAATAACCATTGAGCACGAAGCCGTATTGCGTTTAGGCCTTACCATAAGTAATATAAATTATGAAGCCTCGGTTGATGTTCTGCTGCCCGCCTTGCTTCAGATACTATATCAGAAGGAGAATAAGCTGGCGAAGCCGCTTTCAGCTTTGAAGGAGCTTCCGGCAAAGATGATTAAGGCGGCAATCGGTGTAGTTCCTCCCAATCAGAGGGATGAGCTTGTAATCGTCTTTCTCAAGGAATATAAAGAAGAAATCCGGTCTGTGTTAGTTAATCTGCTTAAGGGAAAAAACATCAGAGCCAAGGTCAGCAGGATAAGATTCACAGGCGGGAAGGATGCCTGAATCCAAAACGGAGGATTAGTGTGGAAAACTGCTTATATCGGGGGAAAATCATCTGTACCTATGATTTAAAGGATGAAAACGGAATTTATTATGAAGACAAGGTATTGGAATGGAAGCAGGCAGCCGCTAAGCGGGAACTGGCCTGTGGCGAATGCGGAGCTTCTGTTTATCTTGCCGCCGGTCTGATCAAGGAGCCTTATTTTGCCCATTATGACCTGGAGGCCTGTGAATATGGCAATGGACAGGAATCCGAGGAATTAAAAAAAGGGAAACGGTTATTATACCAGCTGCTTAAACGCAGCTTTAACGAAGGGGAAATAAGGGTAAGGGAACGTATGGATAACGGGATGTACAGCACATTTTGCTGCCACACCTTGGAAGGGGAGGTGCTGGCGGTTGATTACCGACTGCAAAACAACAGCCTCCAGCAGTTCCAATTAAGGGATGCCTGTTATCAGGACAAGCATATCAAGCCTGTTTATGTAATGGGAATGCGTCAGGTAAAGTCTGTAAAACAGCTTGGCTGGTATCAGACCCTGCTTCAAAATTCCATGGGCTATCTGGTATTTTTGGATACGGAACGGGAAAGTATTACGCTAAAGAAGAGCTTTGGCTACCGTCTGGGGAAGGAAAGAAAATTTGAATATTGTACGGGAAGCTATCCGGTCAGAGAGCTTACCCTGTTACCGGACGGGCAGTTTAACTGTGATTTTTCACAACGGTGTGTAAGGCTGCAGGAGCAGATTCAGGAGACAAAGCGAAATCATGAAAAGAGAATGTTACAGCTGAGGCAAATACAGGAGGAGAACAGAAGGTATCAGGAGTTTAATCCGGTAATTCTTGATAAATGCCGAAAGCTGATAGAAGAAGGCAATGCACATCTGGTTTCAAGAAAATATTATGATGCAATTATGTCAGAGGAACAATAAATCTGCAAAAGAGAGGATGGGACATTTTATGTCAATTGAAAGAGTGCGGGAATATTTTAAGAAATGGGGAAGGGATGCGGATATTCTGGAGTTCGATACCTCAAGTGCAACCGTTGAGATGGCTGCCCAGACCTTAGGCGTAGAGCCTGGTCTAATTGCCAAAACGCTCTCCTTTAAGACTGAGGAAGGGGCAATGTTGATTTTGGCTGCAGGAGATGCCAGGATTGATAATAGCAAATTTAAGGCGGAGTTTGGAAGAAAGGCGAAGATGCTGACTCCGGAAGAGGTTCTGCAATATACCGGACATGCAGTTGGAGGGGTATGTCCCTTTGGTCTGGCAGCATCGCTTCCGGTTTATCTGGATATTTCCTTGAAACAATTTGCCTATGTCTACCCCGCCTGTGGCAGCAGTAATTCAGCGATTAAGCTTACCTGTGATGAATTGGAGCAGTATGCGAACAGCAGTAAATGGGTTGATGTGTGTAAGGAGATTTCAGAACAGGTGTAATGAGTTTATGGCATAGTTTAATATTTTTAGTGGAAGAATCAGGAGAATTTTATAATTTTTTAATGCGTTTCTAATATTTGTATGATAGAATTAGTCTTGGTTTTAAATATTACAGGATTTAATGAAACAGGAGGATATTAACATGGAATATGTACTGCAAACGAACAACCTTAAAAAGTTGTTTGGAAAAAAAGCAGCTGTTAATGGTATTAGCCTTAACGTTCAAAAGGGAGATATTTATGGATTTATCGGCAGAAACGGCGCCGGTAAAACAACCTTGATCCGTATGGTTGCCGGTCTTGCGCGTCCGACCGAAGGAACAATTCGGCTTTTTGAAAGTGATGATTTAGATACCCAAAGAAGAAGAACAGGTACAATGATTGAGAACCCGGCTGTATTTCCCCATATGACAGCACAGCAGAATCTGATGTATTACTGTAAGCTTCTGGGGCTTAATCCGAAGGAAACAGTGGGAGAGATATTGACACTGGTCGGCCTGGAGCAAACCGGTAAGAAAAAGGCAAAGAACTTCTCTCTTGGTATGAAGCAGCGTTTGGCTGTTGCGATTGCACTATTGGGTGATCCGGAATTCCTCATGCTGGACGAGCCGATTAACGGCCTGGACCCAACAGGTATTAAGGAAATCAGAGAATTGATTTTACATCTGAACCAGGAAAGAAAAATTACAATACTGATTTCAAGCCATATACTGGGAGAGCTTTCCCGGGTTGCCACCCGATATGGAGTAATAAATAACGGTGTGATTGTTGCCGAGTTTACGAACGAGGAATTAGAGCAGCGCTGTGTGGGAGAGCTTGAGATAAAGGTCGATGATGCTGCTAAGGCAAGGACGATTATAGCAGGTATTATCAATGAAGCCAATATCAGTGTTCTTGATAATAATACACTTCGAATTACAAAGGAGCTGGATAAAGCAGGCCTTATTAATACGGAGCTTGCCAAAAATGGACTTGTGATTTATTCCAGCTCGGTTGTAGGGCAGGACTTAGAGTCTTATTTCATGCAGTTGATGGATGCTACAGACAGAACCTATAATTAGACAAAAGTTAACGGAGGTTATTATGTTGAATTTATTACGTTCGGATTTTTATCGGTTATTCAAAACCAAATCGTTTTATATTTGTGCTGCAATTGAGGTGGCACTTTTTATCCTGAATGCCTTGATTTTAAACTGGGCAGCCACACTGACAAGTGAGGATGGAGCTGTCTATCAGAGCATGCTGCCTGACGGGGGGCTGGACTTTGCCTCATCCGTCTTTTCCGGCAATATCCAATTGCTTATAGGCATTATAATTGCAATTTTTGTTACGGCTGAATTTTCTCATGGTACGATGAAAAATTCTGTTTCCAAGGGCTTCCTTAGATGGAAGATCTATGCTTCCAAAGGTATTTCCATGCTGGCGGCAGCCTATCTGCTTATTTTTGTAACCTTTATAATCGGTGCCGGCGTCGGAGCGGTTCTGTTTGGTGGAATGGGAGTCTTTACGGCTGATCTATTTAAGAAAATCGGTATTGAGCTGCTGTTGTATGCGGCCCTGGTTTCCTTCTTTTTATTAATAAGTATGGTGATTCGGAATCTGGGAGGAGTGTTGGCGATCAACATCCTTGGAGTACTCACCGTGGAGCCCCTGATCTATCAGATTATTGAGCTGATTAATAAAGGAAAAATCGAATTTTCGAAGTACAGTCTGGTTAACAACATAGACTTTTATAATTCTTCTGCGGCTGGAGGCGATGATTATTTGAGATCGGCCGTTGTTGCGCTGGTTTATCTGGCAATTACATTGATATTGGGGCTTCTTGCCTTCCGGAAAGCAGATATAAAATAGGATACAAAATTGTAAAAAAAGAAGCATCTGATATTATGCTTTCTCCTGCCACAGCTTATGAGATTAACTGTTTTCAGCGGGGAAAGGCATATAAAAGATGCTTCTTAAATTTAACCGGGATAATTAATGTATGCTTAGGATATTATTTTCGCAGAACCTTTATGATTTCAGCAATATACAGGATATGGTAGTCCTTCATTGGATAAAAAGATTTATCCAGGCTCTCATTGAGCAGAGAATCAGGAGCCAGAGGCTGTCTGACCAGCTTCCTGCAAATCATAACGGTATCGGCTTCCATAAAATAAGGGGTATCGTGAGTAAAATCCAGTGTGAGACCGGAGTTCGCAATTTTGTCCTCATCCCTTCCGGATACTGAGCCGAGATAATTCAGCTGCTTGCGGTAGCTATGATTTAGAAAGCTTAAGGAAAAGGTGTCTTCCCGGTCAATAAATTCCCTGGTATAGCGCTGTGGACGGATCACGATATAAGCTGCGTTCTTCCCGAACATGACACCAAATCCGCCCCAGGAAGCAGTCATGGTATTTGTTTTGTCTGCATTGCCGGCTGTAACCAGCATCCAATCCTTGCCGATGACCTGAAAGGTATTATTTTTTAACATTTCAGGCGTTGTCTCTTTAAATTGATTCATTTTAACCTCCATTCTTCCTGAAAATATGAAGCATAATAACCGGTTCCGGTGCTATTATATGCTATTTATAATTAATATGCAACGATGGACAGAGCATTCACCATATTATTTCTGTGTCATATATTAATATAAAGTTTATTTGCTGTAAACAAAGATAAACAAAGCAGTGAGGAGGCATATGACGATTCATGTGGTGAAGGAAGGAGATACGCTTGAGGCGATAGCAGATCAGTATGGAGTATCCAGGGAGCGTATTATATTGGAAAATGAACTCCCGAATCCGGATCGGCTGGTAATAGGACAAAGCATCGGGATCAGGCGCCCGGAGACAGTCCATACGGTGGTGGAAGGTGACAATCTATATAAAGTGGCCCAGGAGTATGAGATTGATCCGATTCAGATATTACAGCGCAATCCCCAGGTAGCGGCAAGGGAAAGCTTATTTCCGGGAGAGGTTCTTGTCATTACTTATGCTGATGAAGACCCCATAGATACTGTAGTTATCAATGGTTACGCCTATCCCTTTATTGACCGTACCGTACTAAGAAAGACGCTTCCCTTCTTAGCCTATATATCCCTGTTTACTTATGGGTTCACACCAACCGGAGAACTGATACCCATCGAGGATGAAGAGCTGATTGCCCTTGCCAAGGAGTTTGGTGTGGTACCGATCATGGTTCTAGCACCTATGGATGCAACGGGAAATTTCAGCAGCGAAAGCGCCCATAATATGTTCAACAACCAGGAGGTACAGACAACACTGATCAATAATCTGGCTGCTGCTCTGCAGGAGAAGGGCTATGGAGGCATCGATATCGATTTTGAGTTTATTCTGCCGGAAGATGGAGACGGGTTTCTAAATTTCGTTAAGGCTGTAAATGCAAGGCTGGATGAGCTTGGCATGATTACACTTGTGGCACTGGCACCAAAGGTTTCAGGCGATATGAAGGGACTTTTGTATGAAGCGCATAATTATCCGGCGATCGGAGCCGTTGCAGACAAGGTGCTGCTGATGACCTATGAATGGGGCTACACCTTCGGTCCGCCGATGCCTACCTCGCCAATCAACAATATGCGTAATGTACTAAGATATGGAGTGTCCGTGATTGATCCGGATAAGATATTAATGGGGACGCCCAATTATGCCTATGACTGGCCTCTTCCATTTGTAGCGGGGCAGACAGCCGCACAGACGATCGGTAACCAGGAGGCAATTGAACGTGCCGTCCAATATGGGGTAACCATCCAGTTTGACGAAGCTGCCATGTCACCCTTCTTTAACTATACAAATGAGCAGGGAGTAGAGCATATTGTATGGTTTGATGATGTCAGAAGCATGGACGCCAAGCTAAGGCTGATACCGGAATTTGGCATTAACGGCTCTGGGGTCTGGCAGATCATGAGATATTTTCCGGGGTTGTGGATGGCGGCTGATGCACTGTTTACAATTACAAAGGTATAAATGCCGTGGGTTTTATGTTTACAAAAAGCACACTGGAGTTTATAATGGGTGATAGTTTTAAAATTACTACTATTATGAGGTAATCTTATGCGAAATAAAATATTTAAGGAAATTATTAGTTGGGTCTTAGTATTTGTTATCGCTTTTGGAGTAGCATTTTTTATCAATAAAGTAATCATACTAAGAGTTGAAGTACCGACCGGGTCCATGGAAAACACGATCATGATCGGAGACAAGGTATTTACCCTGCGTCAGTCCTATCTTTTCAGTGATCCTAAGAGAGGGGATATTATCGTATTTCCCTATCCGGATAATGAAAAAATAGATTACATCAAAAGAATTATCGGTCTGCCCGGTGAGACGGTGGAAGGCAGGGAGGACGGATTTGTATATATTGATGGAAAGAAGCTGGTTGAGGATTATGTTATGGCCAAGGTTGAGCCCTTTGGCCCCTATACCGTACCTGAGGATAGCTATTTCATGATGGGTGACAATCGGGGAGTATCGGAGGATTCCAGGTATTGGGAAAATAAATTTGTAAAGCGAAGCAAGATTCTGGGAAAGGCAATTTTTAAATATCCCGATTTTACCTGGTTTAAGAAGTATGATTATGAAAAAAGTGAATGATACATAAGGAAAAGGGTGCGGTTCTTTGAACCGTACCCTTTTAAACATGTGTTAAGCAGCTTTGCCTTTTAGTTGGAAGCCTTCAGATATTCCTCATTCAGCTCTAAAACCCGGGCCATGGCCTCTGTTCCCGGTGCACCGATGGTATTTCTTTTATTTACACAGGCTGTGAGGCTGATGGCTTCGTAGATATCTGACTCGAATACCGGACTGATTTTTTTGTATTCTTCCAGGCTCATGTCCTCGAGAGCAATACCACGGTCGATACAGTAGAGCACCAGTTGTCCGATGATTCCATGGGCATCCCGGAAGGGAACCCCCTTATTTACCAGGTAATCTGCGGCATCGGTGGCATTGGTAAAGCCGTTGCGCGCACTGCTGGCCATAATCTCCTTGTTGAATTTCATCGTGGAGACCATTCCCTGGAATAGCGACAAACAACCCTTTACAGTGTCAATGGCATCAAAGGTCAATTCCTTATCCTCCTGCATATCCTTGTTATAGGCCAGGGGAAGTCCCTTCATAACCGTGAGCAGCGACATGAGCGTACCATAGACACGGCCGGTCTTTCCGCGGACAAGCTCTGCGATATCCGGATTTTTCTTCTGCGGCATAATACTGGAGCCGGTGGAATATGCGTCGTCCAGCTCTACAAACTGGTATTCATTACTGTTCCAGATAATAATTTCCTCGCTGAAGCGGCTCAGATGCATCATGATTGTGGAGAGTGCACTCAAAAGCTCAATCAGATAATCACGGTCGGCCACACTGTCCATACTGTTTAAGGTGGGGCCGTCAAAGCCCAAAAGGCCTGCAGTATATTCACGGTCCAGCGGATAGGTGGTACCTGCCAGTGCGCCGGAGCCGATGGGTGAAAGATTAAGTCGCCTTGCAATATCCGATAATCTGGAACGGTCACGCTTGAACATCTCAAAATAAGCTCCAAAATGGTGGGCAAGAGTGACCGGCTGTGCCTTCTGCAAATGGGTAAAGCCCGGCATGAAGGTATCCGTATTTGCTTTCATGATATCATGAATGGTAATCATTAATTCTTTCACTAACCCGTCGATTTCACTGATTTCGTCCCTGGTATAAAGCTTCATATCCAGCGCTACCTGGTCATTGCGGCTTCTTCCGGTATGCAGCTTCTTACCGGCATCGCCGATACGTTCAATTAAATGAGCTTCAACGAAGCTGTGAATGTCCTCATACTTACTGTCTATCGTCAGGCTGCCATTTATAATATCCTCCATGATACCGGATAAGCCGCTGATGATAAGGTCTTTTTCACCCTCGGATATGATATCCTGTTTTGCCAGCATGGTTACATGGGCAATACTGCCCTCGATATCCTGCTTAAAAAATTTCTGATCAAAGGAAATTGATGCATTAAAATTATGAACCAATTGATTGGTTTCTTTTGTAAAGCGTCCGCCCCAGAGCTTCATTTATCCTACCTCTTTTCTGCCGCCGTTTATGGCGGTATTTCAGTGCTGCAGTTCAGCCTTGCAGGGAAATTGACAGTTCCCAGGGAAAGAAATGTTTTCATATCGGAGCCGCTTTCGCTTAATTGCATTACGTATGCGTATGCAAATACTCCGAATGGAAAACATTTTTTCCCCGGAACCTGCCGCCTTCCCTGCAAGGCTGAATTTGTAACATAATATTACCTCGTTTTTATAAAAGATGCAATAAAAAGTATAATTATCCATTTAATTCATATAGCGTGGTATATTTGTCCTTCAGATATTTAATATAGTAATCCGCAGAAAAATCCTCTCCGCAGACATCCCTTAAAATTTGGTTTGTGTTCTTGGTGGCACCGTATTTATGGACGTATTCCTTCAAGAAATCACGAATAGGAATCAAATTCCCTTCCCTTAGATAACGGTCCAGGGGCATTTTATCAAGCATACAGGCATAAAGCTGGGAAGCGATGGCAGTACCGATGGCATAGGACGGGAAGTATCCGAATTCGCCCCAGGACCAATGAGTGTCCTGCAGAATACCTTCCGTATCGGTGGAGGGGGTAACGCCCATGTAATCCTGGTATTTTTGGTTCCAGAGGGCGGGAAGCTCCTCCACCTTGATATCTTCAGAAAAAATAGCCTTTTCAAGCTCATAGCGGATCAGAATATGGATGGAATAGGAAAGCTCATCCGCTTCGGTACGGATTAGATTCGGGGCAGCTTTATTAATTCCCTTAATAAAATGCTCCAAAGAGATACCATCCAGATTCTCTGGATAGGTATCCACTAATTTACCATAGATGGGTTCCCAGAAATCCCTGCTGCGGCCGATGACATTCTCATAAAAGCGGGACTGGGATTCATGCATGCCCATGGAGGCACCGCCGCCAACGGGGGTCTGGGTGATGGCATCATCGATATTCATCTCATACATTGCATGACCCGTCTCATGGATGATGGAGAACATGGCACTTTCCAGATTGTTCTCAATGTAGCGGTTGGTGATGCGTACATCGTGGTTATGAAGCTGAAGGGTAAAGGGATGGGCACTTTCTGCAATCACACCCCGGTTAAAGTCAAAGCCCACATAGCCGCTTAGGTAACGGCAGAATTCCCGTTGCCTTTCAATATCATAGTTCAGATAATTATAGCTCTTATCAATGGTTTCAGCTTTTTTCGCAACCTCCTTCAGAAGCGGTATGACCTCCTGCTTAATTTGTTCAAAGAATAGGTCGAGCTCCTTGATCAGAAAGCATTCCTCATAATCACTAAGGAGCACTTCGTAGGGCTTCTTACCGTTTCCTGCACGGTAGGAGGCAAATTTCTTCTTATATTCGATGATTTTTTTCAGATAGGGTGCAAAGTCCCCATATTTATTATCCTTCCTTGCCTTTGACCATTTTCTGCTGGCAACAGAGGTTAACTCATTGAAGGCACGGTATTCCTCAGGAGGGATGCTTTCCAGCTGCTCATAGGTTTTACCCAGCTCTTTTATAATGGCCTTCTCGGTATCGGTCAGCTCCTCCTGCTCCTTTTGTTCCTGAAGCTTTTTCAAAAGCTTACGCACATCGTCATTAATTAAGCTCTTCATATACTCGTCGGATAAGATTCCAATGACCTTGGCCGTATATTCAGCGGCTTCAAAGGGAGCGGCTGTCTGGTCATCCCATTCAAATAAGTTTCTGGCAGTAAGTAACGCCATGCTTTTATCGAGATAGGGTTGTAGCTTCTCAAATGTTTTGCTCATAAAAACCTCCGTTTTAATAAATTCCATATCAGTATTATATCAATATTCTCTTAAGGATATTATTTCATACTCAAGTATATTATTTGATATTTGGATCTATAATTTCATACTTAAGTATATCAGGCTATACTTTTCCTGGCAATCCAGTAAATGCCAGAATTGCCTGATGTGCAAGCAAATTTATTTTATTAATAATAAAATTATTCAGTAGCAGTATTCCGGCTTGCTAAATGGAAGATTTTATTATATTCTTTACATGTACAAAGAAAGTAATTAATAGATGCCGGCTGTTAATTTATCAGTAAGCATCGAATATTTTCCATATTAAAGCAAATAATAAAAAAGAATTTATGCATTTTACGATTGCATTGAAAGGAGTGTTGTGCATGAGAAATATGATCATTGAAAAGGTTGTTGGAAGAGAAATATTAGATTCCAGAGGAAATCCCACAGTAGAAGCGGAGGTTACCTTAATTGACGGAAGCGTAGGCAGGGCGGCAGTTCCTTCCGGAGCCTCCACAGGAGCCTTTGAGGCAGTGGAGCTTCGTGACAACGATAGTGCAAGATATCTGGGAACTGGTGTAAAAAAGGCAGTGGATAATGTTAATAAGCTTATCGCAAATCAGGTAATCGGCATGAATGCCTGCGACCAGGCAAAGATTGATGCCGCTATGCTTGCGCTTGACGGTACGGAGAATAAAGGTAAGCTTGGCGCGAATGCTATCTTGAGTGTTTCACTTGCAACGGCCAAGGCTGCGGCAGCCTATTTGAAAATGCCTTTATACCGCTACCTGGGCGGGGTAAATGCGAAGGTGCTTCCGGTTCCCATGATGAATATTATCAATGGTGGCAAGCATGCAGATTCCAGTCTGAATATTCAGGAATTTATGATTATGCCGGTGGGAGCAGCGAGCTTTTCCGAGGCCCTGGAGCATAGCGCCACTGTATTCCATACCTTAAAAAAGCTCTTGAGACTGGATGGATATGTAACTGCAGTAGGAGATGAGGGTGGTTTCGCACCGAAGTTTGATAGTGATACCCAGGCCCTGGATTATATTGTAAAGGCAATTGAGACCGCAGGCTACAGACCAGGAGAGGATTTCTTTATCGCTATTGATGCGGCGGCTACCGAGATGTATGATGAGGCCAAGAAGGCTGGAAGAGAGGGAGATTATCTGTTCTGGAAGGCTGGCGAATATAAGACAGTGGAGGAAATGGTTGATTTTTGGGAGCAGGTATGCAACAAATATCCCGTAATATCACTGGAGGATGGACTGGCAGAAGAGGACTGGAAGGGCTGGAAGCTGCTGACGGAGCGCATCGGCAATAAAATTCAGCTGGTTGGAGATGATTTGTTTGTAACCAATACCAGCCGGATCAGGGAAGGAATAGGGCAGAATATATCCAATTCTGTACTGATAAAGCTGAATCAGATCGGTACCCTGACGGAGACGCTGGATGCTATCGAGATGACAAAGAATAACTGTTGGACGGCAATCGTATCCCACCGTTCCGGTGAGACAGAGGACGTAACACTGGCGGATATTGCCGTTGCAACCAATGCCGGACAGATCAAGACAGGCGCACCCTCAAGAACGGACCGGGTTGCAAAATACAACCAGTTGCTGCGTATTGAGCAGGAGCTGGGAGAGCTGGCAATTTACCCGGGCAAGGATGCCTTCAAGGTATTAAAGAAATAGAAGTATGAAAGAAATAGAACTCAAAAAAGGTAAGCCTTTTACCTGGCTTACCTTTTTTGGGTTTTATAATGATCAGGTATTCAAGACAAAGGGAGCTCCGTGCCCGGGGTATATGGTTTTCACCTGAAACCGTCTGAGCTGGTCCCAGCTGTCCTCAATGACCAGGTCATATTCAGTCTCGGAGGCTTTCAGCAAAGGAAGGTCGCCAATAAAGGCACACTTCTGATCAAACACAAGACTGATACTGTCATCACTATGTCCGGGAGTGGAAATAAGCTCTCCGTCAAGTCCAATGGATTTTAAGAGGCTTCGGCTGCCGGAATCGTCTACAAGAATATTATTTGTGGCAGTAATATCCCGGAAATGAGCCTGGGGATTCTTCTTATAAATCACATTTAACCGGTTATAATATGCCACCTGGCTTTCATGGATGACCAAATTCGTACCAAGATCCTTAAGATTTTGGGCAAGTCCCGCGTGACCGGGATGATAATGGGTAATAACCAGATAATTAATTTCATTTACGGATATATTATTCTGATTCAAGGATTGCAGCAACTGGGAAAATGTATCCGGCCATCCGGTGTCGACCATAACCCATCCGTCTTCAGAGGATATTAAATAATAATTCGCTGACTGGTATGTCAAACTGACTACGTTCACTTCTGTCACCTCATCGATTTTATGAAATGTAATTTATGAAGATGAAATGGCCAGCCAATTCATCCTGTATGGTAGATTATATCATAATTGCATGCAATTATGATATTGGCACTTCGTGCCAAGCGAACTATGTTCGCTTTTGGATGCACACTCACTTCGTTCGGCGCTGATATAATGTCTGACGACATTATATCATGTAAACCTATGTAATGTAAAATGAGTTATTTTGAAATTTTGGTGAAATCTTAACCTTTATAGCAAAAGTATTTTTTATCGAACAAAAAAGCTGTACCTTCCGGCACAGCTTTAAAGTCCTTGTAACTTCATTCGTGCTTTATTTCATAAGGTTCTTTTATTTTGCAGCGGTAGGCCTTGATCAGATTACCGGATACCCTGTTAAATATTTTTTCTACATTCAAATCAGAATCCCAGACATAAGGCATGTTATCATACATGGAATAACGGTCCCACATGGAGTCGTCATAGGGCCTTAAAGATAAATTAATAGTTTTTTTCATAGTCTCCAAGTTAACACCCCTCATATCGATATATACCATATTAACTATATAACTATTCTGGATAAAATTCAAGTGGGACTCCCTCCTCTTATATAAAATTTTTTGAATAAATTAGAGTGGATCATTGAAAAGTGTTAAGAAAGCTCAATTTTCTTAAAATGTGAATTTAACTTCTTCTGTATCTCAACAGCGATAATCGGTACAAAGGAAAGGAACAGAGTGATGGCCCATTGTCTGGATGTCAGAGGGATTACCTGAAATACCCTGGCAAGTGGTGCCACAGTTATAACTGCAATCTGGAGCAGAGAGCAGATGAGGAAGGAAAAAACCAGTTGACGGTTACTGAATATCCCAATTTCAGAAAGGGAATATTCACTTCGCATATTAAAGGAATGAAACAGCTGGGATAAGCTAAGTACTGCAAAAGCCATGGTACGGCCAACCGTTAATTCGTACTGATAGCCTATTACGAATGCCAGCAGCGCCAAAGAACCTATCATGATACCTTCCAGGACAATCTTGATTGCCAGACCGTCAGCGAACATTCCTTTACTGGAGGAAACAGGCTTCTTCTTCATAATATCTCTGGCAGCAGGTTCTACGCCCAAGGATATCGCGGGGAGGGAATCTGTTACAAGATTTACCCAGAGCAGTTGGACGGCAACCAGGGGCGTCGGCAGGCCAAATAAAATAGCAACAAATATGGTAAGGATTTCACCGATGTTACTGGACAGCAGAAAATGGACAGCCTTTTTAATATTGTCATAAATACCACGCCCTTCCTTGACGGCAGATACTATCGTAGCAAAATTATCGTCCGTCAGAATCATGTCGGCGGCATTCTTGGCAACATCAGTACCGGTTATACCCATGGCGCAGCCGATATCGGCGGCATTCAGTGCGGGTGCATCGTTCACTCCGTCTCCGGTCATGGCGACTACCTCGCCTTTACTTTGCAAGGCCTTAACAATACGAACCTTATGCTCCGGAGATACTCTGGCAAATACGCTGTAGCGCTGGATACCCTCTGCCAGCTCCTCATTACTCATGCGGGTGAGCATGTCACCGGTAATTGCCGCCTCCCTTCCGGTCAGAATGCCAAGCTCCTTCGCAATCGCCTTAGCAGTAAGAACATGATCACCGGTAATCATAACAGGCTTGATGCCTGCCTGACGGCACAGGGCAACTGCTTCCTTTACTTCCTCTCTAGGAGGATCAATCATTCCGACCAGGCCGATAAAGGTCAGGCCATTCTCCAATTTGTCGGCGCTCTCACCGGTTTCTGACCTGGGCAAATTTTTATAGGCGACGGCAATGACACGAAGAGCCTTTTCAGTCATAGCAGTATTTAATCCAGTCAGCCCTTTTTTTTCCGTACCGGTCAGCGGGTACTGCTGGCCATTTTTATAATAATGAGAGCAGCGGGGAAGCAAAAAATCGAAGGCACCCTTGGTGATGCTGCGGCAGGAGCTATCTGAAGCCTTATGTACAGTAGTCATCAGCTTCCTGGTAGAATCAAAGGGAATTTCATTTATTCTGGGATAAGCCTTATCCAAATCCGGTTTACTGGAGCCGGTATTGTAAGCTGCCTGAATTAAGGCCTTTTCTGTAGGTTCTCCGGTTATGGAGATGTCGTCCTTACGGGCATTGCCCTTAGGAGCCATGTCCTTAAGGACATGGAGAATAGCATCATTACATAAAGCTGCATGGGATAACAGGAAGGTACCAAAATCACTATTCATTTTTATGGTACCGTCTATGGAACAGATTTCAGTCACAGTCATTACGTTCTGTGTCAGAGTGCCGGTTTTATCGGAACAGATGACAGTGGCGCTGCCCAAAGTTTCAACGGCAGGAAGCTTGCGGATTACAGCATTCTTTTTCGCCATCCGCTGTACACCAAGGGAGAGCATGATGGTGACAATGGCGGGAAGCCCCTCCGGGATGGCAGCCACAGCAAGACTTACCGAGGTCATAAACATATCAAACACAGGCATGGATTTCAGCAATCCAACCACAAATATAACAGCGCAGATACAGAGAGCGGCGGTACCCAGAACCTTACCGGTATTGGCAAGCCGCTTTTGCAGCGGTGTCATCGGGGTCTCATCCTCCATGATCAGACGGGCAATATGTCCTACCTGGGTATTCATTCCGGTGGCTGTTACAACAGCGACACCCCGGCCATAGGTAACCGTACTGGTGGCAAGCACAAGATTAATCCGGTCGCTTAGGTTGGTATCCGGCCTAAGGAGAACCTCCGCATTCTTTTCAACAGGAGTCGATTCTCCGGTTAAGGAAGCCTCCTCGGTTTTTAGATTAACGGCAGTGATAAGTCTGGCATCTGCCGGAACAAAGCCTCCGGTTTCCAGCATGATAATATCGCCGGGAACCAGCTCTGAGGAAGAAAGGACGGATACCGAGCCATCTCTTAGGACGTGTGCAGTCGGTGCGGACATCTTTTTCAGTGCCTCCAGGGCCTTCTCAGCCCGGGCTTCCTGCATGACACCAAGGGTAGCATTAACAACAATAATCAGCAGAATAATCACCGGATCAACAAAATCCGGTTTCCCCTCAAAATACGAGACAAGAAAGGAAATGGCTGCCGCAAATATCAATATGATGATCATAAAATCAGCAAATTGTTCAAAGAACTTTATAAGAAGGCTTTTGCCCTTTTTTGCGGTCAGAAGGTTTTTACCATAGGTCTGCTGTCGCTCCTTTACATCCTTTGCAGATAATCCGTTTTCCAGCGAGACCCCTAATTCCTTTAAGGTCTCTTCTATGGATAAATTATGCCAATTCATAGAGGTACTCACTCCCAATTGGGTAAATCTTCTCTTAATTATATGAATCCTGTACCATAATATGAATGGAAGTATTGCCATAGCGAGAGAACAGTTTAGCCTGTCCGGTAAAGCAGGCTGGAGTATATCGTGGATGGAAGTGAAGATACAATAAATATATCCTCCATTTCCATGAAATTCTGCAATAATATCGATCAGTAACATCCGGATTATAATATAAAACATTTTGTTATAATCTATAACAGTGTATAATGTACACGAAAAGCAGATTAGTCCATGGAATTCAGGGCATTGATCAAGCTTGCTTGAATCAATGTTATGAGTTTCATGGGTAAGTGCAACGTGAACGAAAGGACGCAGTCCTTGAGTTCCTAATCTGCATAAATATATGATATAATGAAAGCGTAGTGAGGATATGCAAGCTTGCTTACAATATCCGATCGGAGCTGGAGATCATGAACATGCTTTTGTTCATGATAGAATGAATACAACAAAGAGGTTCAGAAAGGGTGGACATTACAGAATGGGACAATCACTCACAAAAGACATGACAAGTGGTTCGCCTGCTAAATTATTGCTTAAGTTTTCGATTCCAATGCTGGTCGGCAATGTGTTTCAGCAGTTTTATAATTTTATTGATGCGGTAATTGTCGGAAAATATGTTTCGGCAGATGCTCTGGCAGCAGTTGGAGCTACCGGTTCTCTGGTATTTCTTATCATCGGGCTTGCCTTTGGACTTTCAGCCGGAATTTCCATTGTTATCTCACAGTACTTTGGTGCAGGGGATTATGACAATGTAAAAAAGGCTTTTGCGACAGCCTCCTATATGGTACTTGGAGCGGCTGCCATTATGGGCACCATAGGTTTCTTCTCCTGCCATGCTTTACTTAAATTATTAAATACACCTCCTGCCATCTTGGGGCAATCTGAAATTTTTATGAAGATAACCTTTGCCGGTATCCTTGGTGTTACCTGCTATAATGGAATTGCAGCAGTACTTCGGGCACTTGGGGATTCCATAACGCCGCTGATATTTTTGGCGATTGCTTCCCTGATTAATATTGGTTTGGACCTGCTGTTTGTGCTGGTTTTCCATTGGAATGTACCAGGTGTGGCCTTTGCGACAGTAACGGCCCAAATCATATCTGCCATAAGCTGTATCCTTTATGCGCTGACAAAGGTCAGGATACTTCGTATGCCTCTGAAGGAATTTAAACCGGACAGGGAAATTTTTAGAAAATGTATGCGGCTGGGTGTTCCGGTTGCATTGCAGAATTCCTTCATAGCGGTTTCCATGATAGCCCTTCAGGTGGTGCTTAACGGCTATAATAATGAATTGGCCATCGCGGCCAATACGGCATATGCGAGGATTGAACAGCTGGTGCTGATGCCGGGTATGTCTGTCGGAATGGCGCTGTCCGCTTTTGCGGGCCAGAATGTCGGGGCCGGACGGCTGGACCGGGCCAAGAAAGGGTATCATGCTGCCTCTGTTATCATAATTGCCTTCAGCCTTCTGATGCTTCCGGTTATTTACTTTGGAGGAGAGCCCATTATGAGGCTGTTTGCCGAGAAATCCGCACATGAGGTGGTTACGATCGGAGTCCGCGCTCTGCATATTACCTGCTTTTTCTATACGGCAGTGGGCATGATTTTTATATCCCGTAATTTCCTTAGCGGTACCGGAGATATTAACGTTCCCATGGGCATGGGCTTCTTGGAGGTTATCAGCAGAGTTTTAATGGTAATCATCCTGCCTGGCTATATCGGAATGTACGGTATCTGGTGGGCAACTTCCATCACCTGGGTAGTTACCTCCTGTGTCGGTATGCTTCGGGTTGCCACGGGGAAGTGGAAAACAAAGACAATTGTACAGTGAAGGGAAAAGGCTGTTCTGAATTAACATAGAAGTTTGCGGTATTCTTTTTGGAGTAATTCCAAGGAAATGTATTGAAGATTATCTTTCGATGCTGGATGATTATAACATGGATTGCTATTATATGGAATTTATGTTATAATCATCCAAGCTGGGAATGGAGATGACCTAGTGTGCTGACCGCCTGGCAATCATCCAAGATGTCAGGCGGTCAGTGCACTAATATGGTCAATCTATGTCTGGATTTATTATACCAAGGAGAAGCTATCGAATGGATAATGAGATATCGCTGAAAACCTTTCTGCATGCAGTAAAGGAAAGCTGTAAGAATGATGGAAGGTACTGCTTTATATTGGGAGCGGGAGCCTCAAAGGAATCGGGAATAAAGACGGGAATTGAGCTTGCGAAAATATGGACCGAGGAATTAAAAGAGCGTTATTCGGAGCCAGAGCTTAAGGATTTGATGAAGAAGCTGGATATCAGTGATATCTCCGTAACAAGCAAGAATTATTTCGATATCTATGCCTTAAGATTTTATCCTGACTATCATAACGGATATGCATATATTGAAAAAATGATGGAGCATGCGCAGCCCAGCTATGGATATTACCCTCTGGCGATGCAGCTGGCAAATTCGAATAATAATCTGGTGATAACAACTAACTTTGACTGTATGATTGAAGATTCCCTGTTTATCTATACAGACAAACGTCCCATTGTAGTCGGACATGAGCTATTGGCAAATTATATTAATATCAACACCAAACGCCCCATGATAGCAAAAATACACCGGAGTCTTTTTTTCGAACCCTTTAACCGCCGGGAAGAGCTTAACGGCCTGTCGGAGGCCTGGAAAAGGGTTTTGGGAACTGCCTTCCAGATTTATACCCCGATTGTCATCGGTTATGCAGGCGGCGATAACAGCCTGATGCAGTTTCTGCAGGATGAAACGGTACAGATGAAGGGCTTATATTGGTGTTACTATAAGGGGGATACGCTGTCAGAGGATATCCGTGAGCTGGTGCTAAAGAAGAAGGGATACCTGGTTCCCATGGATGGCTTTGATTCCATGATGTTTTATATGTCAGAGATATTTGAATATACCAATCCCAATGAACGGATCACAGAGGTTGCAGAGAACCGTATCAAAATGTATGATGAGGCCTATAATAAATTCTCAAGTGCAATGAAGTCGATCCAGGCACCGGATGAAGGGCAGAGCCAGGTTATAAATCTGTTGAAGGAAGAAAATGACAGAAGGTTAAAGGAATTATTAGTACAGTATGAGGTAAATCCAAAAGATAAAAATGTACTTACAAGGCTTGCAAATTATTACTATAATAACAAGGAGCATAAAAAGGCAGAAGAATATTATACAAGAGTGATTAAACAAAATCCGAATCTTATGGTGGCTTATAGTAATAGAGCAAATAATTATATTGAATTAGGCGAATATAAGAAAGCGATACAGGATATTAATAAAGAAATAGAGATAAATCCGGAATATGCGGGAGCCTATTTAAGGCGTGGTTTTTGCTATAGAAGTATGAAAAAATACAAAAGGGCCATAGAAGATTACCAAAAGGCAATTGAATTAAAACCCGATTTTGCTGAGGTATATAATAACAGAGGCTTGTGCTACAGGAAATTGAAAATGAATGAAAAAGCCTTTGATGACTATCGGAGAGCGATTGAAATAAAGCCGAATTATGCAGAAGCATACAATAATCGTGGGTGCTGTTACAGAGATATGCGGGAATATGAAAAAGCGTTTGAAGATTTTAGGATAGCAATAGAAATGAAACCGGATATGGCAGAAGCATATAGTAATCGTGGGGCTACTTATGCCAGACTAAATGAATTGTATGAGCAATTGGATAAAAATGGAAGTTGTGAAGAGTTGCAATCCCAGAATTATCAAAAAAGCAATGATGAAACTATATATGAAAAAGCAATTTCCGATTTAAATAAGGCGATTGAATTACGAAAAGATTATGTGAATTCACATCAACATCTTGGAGCGGTGTATTTCATATTAGGAAAAGACCAGGAGGCATTGGCAAGTTTAAATAAAGCGATTGAGCTTGATGCAAGCAGTCAGGATGCCTACAGGGTTAGAGCAGAGATTTATAAGGCAAGAGGTGAAATGGATAAGGTTGCTGCAGATATTCAAAAGGTAAATTCACTTAAGGCTGCGGAGGAAAATTCCTTAGAGTCAGAATAATAGAATATAATCATTTTCAAGCTGTGAAAGGGCTTTCTTGTACAATTTTTATGCAAACCCAGGGTGTATTAGGGGGAAGTAATGATTCACGAATGCTAAAAGATGCTTACCCAGCCAGCCTGCGTTTTCTTCTTTTCTTTATTACATAATTCGCAATCAGCATACCTGCAAAGATTATAAAAACAGGAATCAAATTATGCTTATACCTGACATAATATGCGCCGACCTTTTGATAATTTTCCCGCAGAGTATATCCGAGTCCGATCAGAAGGGTGTTCCAGATTGTGATCCCAAGAGCGGAGGCACAAAAATAGGTAACGGGATTTAGCTTTGCAGCTCCCGCAATCAGGGCAATATAGGTACGGATTAAGGGAATGACCCTCCCAATGCAGACAGTAGCGGCGCCATGCTGCTGAAACCTTGCATAGGCAGAGTCAATTCCCTTTTTAGTTTTTGGAAATTTATTTGTAATTGCGGCGATGATACGTCCTCCGCCAAACCAACCAATTGCATAGCAAAAGCCTGTTCCCAGGAGTCCTGCAAGCACGCTAAGGGGAAGGATGACAAAGAAATTCGTATTGTTTATGGACGCCACAGCCCCGGAGAAGGGAAGTACAATTTCACTTGATACGGGGAAGCAGGCGTATTCCAGCATAATGATGAGAAACATGGCTGCAAGGCCATATTCAGAGATAAACTCAATAATATAATTCATGAGAACCTCATAAAGTGTTGATTTTATTAAGTATATTCAAGTCAGCATAAAATCATGAGCTCCAGCTTCCAACTGTCTTAACTGATTTAAAATGAGTAGCCATATAGAGGAGGAAGCTGAAAATCAGGGGGATATAAAAGCTTAATATCCGGTGGAGGAGCATGGCACAGGCGATTGCTTTCCCAGGGAAAAAGAGATTAAAAACCTGTAAAAAGCCTGCCTGGGTTATCCCTTCAGCTCCAGGAAGGGGAATGGCGGATACGGAAATTGTAAGCAGGGCCTGACAGGCCGTCAGGGTAATCAGGCCGTCAGTCTGAAAGCCCATACTCTTATAAACCAGATATGGAATCAGACTTAATGCAAGAAGTTGAACCACTGTTATGAACAAAACCTGCAGGAATAGGACAGGGTGTTTTATGATAACATCGGCCTTTTCCTGATAGGAAGCCATGCTTTTTCTCAGGGTTAATTCTACTTTTGTCTTATCCTTTACAATACGGAGCCTGCATCCGGCCCTTACCAGAAAGGCCAGAATACCCGGTAAAATTTTCTTGGAGAACATAAGTGCAAAAAATAAGAAAATGGCACCGGTATTAATTACTGTACCGATGATAAATAAGTACTTCAGCCGGGCAATAAACTGGAGGGCCATGTCATAGCGAAAAATAAATGCTGCACCGCCAAGGAGCATCATTGCTATCTGATATACCAATACGGTGTAAAAGATAACAATGGTTGAAACAGAGAGGGGGATTTTGTCCCGCTTCATATAATAAATCTGCATGGGCTGTCCTCCGCTTGCCGAGGGTGTGATAGAGCTGAAATAAAAGCCGACATTGGAATACAGAAAACAGCTTCCAAAGGAAGCCTTCTGTCCCAGAGCCTTCAGGATAATATAAATATTGCCCCCCTCACAGAGAACAAAGAGAAACATCAGGCCCAGTCCCATCAGGAGATAGGTATAGTCGGCAGTCTTTAATGCATCCACCAGCTCCGACAGGGAATATCCCTTCAGACATAGATAGAGGGTAAAGGATATGATAAGGAGTAAGGCGAGAATACTGAATATTTGTTTTTTGGCTTTCATTGTCTGATTATGCATGCTGATAGAATTCCTCTACGGTTACAAATTCATAACCCTTTTTCAATAATTTTGGTATTACTGCTTGTAATGCATCAATGGTATGCCGGGGAGCATCCTTTGCGGCACCGTATTTTCCGCAGCCGTCATGAAGGCAGATTACGGCACCGTCGAAAGCCTTAAGCTCAAGCTGGCATGCTATCTGGAGGGAAGTGGTTTTCGCTTTCCAGTCACCGGTCATGATATCCCATAGCACCATATGCAAATGATGCTTTTCTACGAATTTCTTGGTAAACAGATTTCTTACTCCCCAGGGAGGACGGTAAAAGCTAATCCTGCAATTTAAGCCCTTCAGCAATTCAAGACTATGGGAAAAATCATGCTTCAGATAACGATAGCTGCATAAGAACGCATGGCGGTGTGCCAGGGAGTGCAGGGCTATACAGTGTCCCTCCAGCTGCATGCGCCGGATCAGTTCGGGTGACTTAATTGCGTTATTTGCAACAACGAAGAAGGTTGCCTTGACCTTATACTCCTTTAGGACATCTAACAATTGTCCGGTATAGATGGGACTGGGCCCGTCGTCAAATGTTAAAACTAATTTTTTCATTGATTGACATCTCTCCGTTCTTCCTGTAATAGGCGGTGGAATAGCGTGGAAGGCTTACGGGATAATCGGGAAGGACCTCCTGCAATACATCGGACAAACTAAGCTCCTCCAAGTGTTCCCTGATTCGCCGGATATTTGTCCGGTAATCCTCAAGCTTCCCATAATAAAGCAGCTCGGTAATATCCTTGACACACTTTTGGGAATTGCCGCTAATTATCCTGCCGATGTTCATATCCTCAATATACCGGGCATTGTGAATCTCCTGCTGCATGAAGGGGTTCAGGGCAGCGATGGGAACTCCGGCATGGATGGCCTCAAAGGTTGTGATGCCGCCTGGCTTTGTGATGATTAAATCAGCCTCCCGCATGTAATCCTGAATGTTATCAATATAACCGAAGACTCTAATGCCGGGATATCTTCCGTCAAGCAGCCGGAGTAATCTTTGATTTTTACCGGTAATTACTGTTACCTCGGTATTTGGCAGGGCATTCAGGCCAAGATAAAAATCGGGATCTTCGGGAAGCATTCCAAGCCCTCCGCCCATAAGCAGAAGCTTTACTTTAGGACGGCCCTTTCTTTTAATCCTGGGGGCCGGATTTTTTATAAACTCCATTCTGACGGGTATACCGGTTGCATGGATTTTATCTTCCGGTACGCCTTTTTGTATAAATTTCTGCTTTACTGCTTCAGAGCCTACCAGATAGAGCTCCGTATTTTTGTTAATCCATTCGCAGTGTCCGGTAATATCCGTTACACAGGTCACCAGGGGGATGGTACAGTTCATCTTCTCCTTGTACAGGGATACAATTTGAGAGCAGGTGGGCAGGGTGGAAATGATAAGTTCCGGCTGCTTTTCCTCCATGAATTTAGAGAAGCACCATAGGAAATAGTGGCTGAATTCCGGTTTTCTATTGATTTGCCTGTTTTCATAAAATTGATACCATTTATTATAGAAATTACCGCCCTTATTTACGAGAAGGGTGTAAAAGGAATAATATTTATCAGCAAATTTCGGTGCGGCAAATTCAAGCCAGTCAATGATTTCAACCTCGGCCTGCAAATTGCTGCAATCTATTTGCTGCTTTATTGCTGTTGCCGCTGATAAATGGCCCATTCCGAATTTTCCTGTTAAGATACAGATTTTCATAATATACACCATGCCTTTCTTCAAAGCCTGCCTAAATTTGATTTCTATTGAGACAGTATAGATTTTTAGCTTTTAGATTACATAAAGTAATTTTAAAGATTTCTTAAATTTAATAAAATTTACTTCAAATATCGGCGCAGCATCAGTGAAAATATGCACAGATATTTAAGGTATGCCGGACTAGTGCACTGACTGCCTGACATTTTGGCTAATTGCTTGCCTGAATTTCCATCTGCCACGTTGTCGTCAGTCGACGTAGCCACCGCTACGCCTTCTTCCTCCGCCTTGCAGACTGAAAATTCATTCTACGCCATTAGTCCAAGTGCCAGACGGTCAGCACACTAGAAATCCCTGTCAAATAAAAGAAACGATTTGTGTAAAAGATTATCTTCAAAATTAGCAAGATAGTATTTTAAATTG
Source organism: Bacillota bacterium (assembly GCA_023407175.1). The sequence continues at coordinate 42,102 of JAEYMU010000040.1, read as the reverse complement.
TTCAAAGAAAGGATTATAATATTTTGCAGGAGGATAAATTATGTGGCTGGTATTTGCATTTGGTTCGGCATTTTTTGCCGGACTTACTGCCATCTTGGCAAAAATAGGTATTAAAAATACGAATTCTAATCTTGCTACTGCAATCCGTACAATTATAATTTTGATGTTTTCATGGCTTATGGTGCTGGTGGTCGGATCACAGAATGCTTTGACGGACATCAGCAGTAAGACACTTATTTTCTTAATATTATCGGGATTTGCCACAGGGGCTTCCTGGCTCTGTTATTTTAAGGCTCTGCAGCTTGGAGACGTGAATACGGTTACTCCGATTGATAAATCCAGTACAGTTATGAGTATGCTGCTGGCAATCCTGATTCTGGGAGAGGCGTTAACTTTTCTTAAGGTTGTGTCCATGCTTGCAATCGGAACCGGTACCTGGCTCATGATAACCAAAAAAAGCGCGGACCATCAACATACAGCAGGCAGCAGATGGTTTATTTATGCGACTTTATCCGCCATTTTTGCAAGTCTTACCGCTATCCTGGCCAAAATCGGCATCCAGGATGTGGAATCCAATCTTGGAACGGCAATCCGTACTATAGTGGTATTGATGATGGCCTGGGTCGTTGTATTCGTATCCCGAAGTCATAAGGATATGAGAAAGATTAATAAAAGAAGCATGCTCTTTATCTGTCTTTCAGGAATTACAACAGGAATGTCCTGGCTATGCTATTATAAGGCGTTGCAGGAGGGAGAGGCCTGTATTGTAGTACCCATTGATAAGCTGAGTATTGTTGTCACAATAGCATTTTCCTGGCTGTTTTTAAGGGAAAGGCTGACGAAAAAATCATTTATGGGGTTACTTTTCATTGTAGCGGGAACACTTTTATTACTGATATGATTGAAACAATATAAAATCCCTTGAAAAATCTTGACAAAAGCCAAAGGCATGATTATATTTAAGTAGTGAATTGTTGAAAAGCATAATTCACACCCCTGATTTGAGAGCTGGTGTGAAAATAAAAAGTATAACATTTATTATAATAAGATAGGCTTTGACAAGGAGTATTAAGAGAACCTGTGCATACAGAGAGCTGCCGGTTGGTGGAAGGCAGCAGCGACAGACTCCCAACTCGCCTTTGAGCTCTCTGGCTGAACTTTAGTAGGCCGGAGCGGTTTTCCCGTTATCGAAGCAAAGTGCGTATATCCGGCCGGATATCTTCACCAGCGAGGAGGCTTGCGGCCTGCTTTCCGGTAAAGCAATCAGCTTATATGGAGCATACGAATTGGAGTGGTACCACGGAAGTTCACCTTTCGTCTCTGAATTGAGATGAAGGGTTTTTTTATTTATTAAACATTAGGAGGAGTTAAGATGGCAATACCTTATAATCATAAGGAAGTCGAGAAGAAGTGGAGAAAGAATTGGGAGGCAAAGCCGGTTAATGTAAAGGATGGCAGCAAGCCGAAATATTATTGTCTGGATATGTTCCCCTATCCGTCGGGAAGCGGTCTGCATGTTGGACACTGGAGGGGCTATGTTATCAGTGATGTCTGGAGCCGTTATAAGATTTTAAAGGGTTATTATATCGTCCACCCGATGGGCTGGGATGCCTTCGGCCTTCCGGCAGAAAATTATGCCATCAAGATGGGAGTACACCCTAAGAAGTCAACCGCCGAGAATGTGTCTAATATAAAGAAGCAGATTAATGAAATCGCAGCAATTTATGACTGGGACATGGAGGTTAATACCACCGATCCAAGCTTCTATCAGTGGACCCAGTGGATTTTTGTAAAAATGTTCAAGGCAGGGCTGGCCTACGAGAAGGAGATGCCGATTAACTGGTGTCCTTCCTGTAAGACGGGACTTGCGAATGAAGAGGTAGTCAACGGTTCCTGCGAGCGCTGCGGGGCCCCGGTGACAAAGAAAAACTTAAAGCAGTGGATGTTAAAGATTACTGCATATGCCGACCGTCTGTTAGAGGATTTAAATAAGCTGGACTGGCCGGAGAAGGTTAAGAAAATGCAGTCCGACTGGATCGGTAAGAGCTATGGCGCCGAGGTTGATTTCACAGTGGATGGTACGGATAAATCCATCCGGGTATACACCACCAGACCGGATACCCTTTTCGGTGCAACCTTTATGGTGCTTGCCCCAGAGCATGCAATGGCAAAGGACCTTGCAACAGACCAGACCCGGGCTGCAGTTGAGGATTATATCTATAAATCCTCCATGAGGTCCTCAGTTGACCGTATGCAGGATAAGGAGAAGACCGGCGTATTTACCGGAAGCTATGCAGTCAATCCGTTAACAAAGAAATTAATCCCCATCTGGTTATCGGATTATGTGCTTGCCGATTACGGCACCGGTGCCATCATGTGCGTACCGGCTCATGATGACAGAGACTTTGAATTTGCCACCAAATTCGATATTCCGATTATCCAGGTTATCTCCCCGGACGGCAAGGAAAACCCGAATCTGACCCAGGCCTATACCGAAGCCGGTATTATGATTAATTCCGGTGATTGGACGGGCATGGATTCAAATAAGGCAAAGCAGGAAGTTCCTGACCAGTTAGATCAGCTGGGAATCGGTAAGAAAACCGTCAATTATAAGCTGCGTGACTGGGTGTTCTCCAGACAGCGTTATTGGGGTGAACCGATCCCGATTATTCACTGTGAGCATTGCGGAGCGGTTCCGGTTCCCGAGGAGCAGCTTCCGTTATTATTGCCGGAGGTTGAGAAATACCAGCCGACGGGAACCGGGGAGTCACCCCTTGCGGACATCCACGAGTGGGTAAATACCACCTGTCCGGTTTGCGGTGCACCTGCAAAGAGAGAGACCAATACGATGCCCCAGTGGGCTGGCTCCTCCTGGTATTTCCTGCGTTATATCGATAATAAGAATGATAAGGAGCTGGTATCGAAGGAGAAGGCTCACGAATACCTTCCGGTGGATATGTATATCGGTGGTGTTGAGCATGCGGTACTGCATTTGCTTTATTCCAGATTTTATACCAAATTCTTATATGATATCGGTGTTGTTGACTTTGATGAACCCTTTACCAAGCTGTTCAATCAGGGCATGATCGGAAAGAACGGAGCAAAGATGAGCAAATCCAAGGGGAATGTGGTGTCCCCGGATGCGCTGGTGAACGATTATGGCTGCGATTCCTTAAGAATGTATGAGCTTTTCGTAGGTCCTCCGGAGCTTGATTCCGAATGGGATGACAGGGGAATCGACGGTGTTTACCGCTTTATTAACCGTTTCTTCAATCTGGTAACGGAAAACAAGGACAATGCTGTGGCTGCAACAGCGGAGATGGTTAAGCTGCGCCACCGCATGATATATGATATCACCACCCGTTTGGAAACCTTCAGCTTAAATACGGTAGTCAGCGGATTTATGGAATACAATAATAAGATGATTGAGCTGGCGAAGAGGGCCGGAGGTATTGATAAGGAAACCCTTGAAACGGCAGTTATCCTGTTGGCTCCGTTCATTCCCCATGTCAGTGAGGAATTATGGGAGCAGTTAGGTAATGAAACCTCTGTATTTGAGAACACCTGGCCGGAGTATGATGAAGAGAAGATGAAGGACAGTGAAATTGAGATAGCGGTACAAATCAACGGCAAAACCAAAGCAACCTTTATGATAGCTGCCGATGCTGCCAAGGATGCTGTGATTGCGGCAGCGAAGGAAGCGGCAGCGGATAAATTAAACGGCAGCATTCTGAAGGAAATCTATGTACCGGGCAAGCTGGTCAATATCGTTGTTAAATAGGCAGGAAAGAATATAGCAAAATGGCAGCCAATCATAGGCACATTATAAAAGAGGTCACCAATGCGGTGGCCTCTTTTGTGAAAAGTAATGAAATCTATTCCATTTCATGAAGGATAGCTTAACTGCGTACCTGCGCATATCTTTTCGGTGTGGTTCCGTATTTTTTTCGAAAGGCACGGTTAAAATAGGAAATATTATTAAAGCCGGAATCCATAGCCAGGTCGGTGATACTGCCCGCATATCCTTGGAGTTTCGCGGCAATCATACTCAGACGGTAATGGATGATATATTCCATACAGGTCATTCCGGTGTATTTCTTAAAGAAATTCATGAAATGGCATTTGCTGAAATGACACAGGCTGGCCAGATCCTCTATGGTCAGTTGCTTTTCATAATTATCTTCGATATAGGCCAGAATATATTTCAGCTTTTCCTTAGTTTGGCTGGACAGCCCCTTCTCGGATTTCACCAATATGAGCTTACTGTCATACAGCAGATAGAGGAGTTGAAACAGGGCCTGTTTTAAGATCAATTCGTATCCGCTCCGGGCAGTCCGATAAGCGGTATTTATTTGCCGGATGCAGGAGACTAATTCCTCGTAGCAGGGTGTGCCCGGCTTGATTATGGGAGGAAATTGGTCAGTTCCCTTTTGCAGGGGAACCAGATATTTAAGGGTACAGGAATCCATGGTCTTACAGCTTAACATGTCCAGGTGAAAGACATAGGAATCAGAGGTTAGTGTTTCGCCGGGAGGAACCTGAGCCGAATGAAGGACATGGGGAGAAATCAGGATAAGATCCCCCTTTTTGATTTCATAGGTATTAAAATCTATGGTATATCTGGCACTTCCCTCCTGGATCAGGGTTATTTCGGCCTCTTCATGCCAGTGGATCGGAAGAATGGATTCATTGGCGAAGGTGCACCGATAGTATTCGAAGGGGAGCAGGACATCCCCGTGGTTTTTGTTCTCCTTAAGATAATCGATTGCTTCGTGCTTTCTGTCCATGCTGTCACTCCCTGTGATAATTTGTATCGTGCATTTTGTGCCGCTGTTGAGTTTTCATATTGTGTTCATCATATTATTGTGTTATTTTTATATATGATACAGCAAGAAACCAATAATTTTGTATAGTATAATATCACGTATCATCCAAAAAGAAAAGAGGATAACAATATGATATATAAATATATTTATGGAAATCCGATTCAAACCGATTCTGTTGTCATGGAGCTTCCGGCTTGTGAGAGTGAGCTGCTTTATTTAAGCAGAGTACAAGAGGGAGGACTATATTATTCCTATACTATGGCAGATACAGACGTGGTATATGGTCTGGGTGAAAATGTCGGAGGAATAAATAAACGGGGAGGAATCTATGAGAGCAATTGCAGCGATGTGACCCAGCATACGGAGGATAAAAGATCCCTGTACGGAGCACATAACTTTCTGCTTGTCCATGGAGCGAAAACCTTTGGATTATTCCTTGATTTTCCCGGAAAGATTACCTTTGATGTCGGACATACCAGCCCGGAGCAGCTTACCATCACCCCGGAGGAGGAAAATCTGGTACTCTATCTGATTGAGGGACAAACCCTTACCCAAATTGTAAAGGAATTCAGGACACTGATCGGCACCAGCTATATCCCTCCCAAATGGGCCTTCGGATACGGTCAGAGCAGGTGGGGCTACCGGGATGAAAAGGATATCAGAGAGGTAGTTGCCGGCTACCGGAATAATGACCTTCCTTTGGATATGATTTACCTTGATATTGATTATATGGACAGCTATAAGGACTTTACCGTAGATACCCAGGCCTTTCCCGATTTGGAAGGACTGACCGATGAGCTTAAAAAAGATGGAATCCGCCTGATCCCGATTATAGACGCAGGAGTTAAGATCGAAGAGGGCTATGATGTCTACGAAGAGGGCGTGAAGAATGATTATTTCTGCAAAGATGCAGAGGGTGAGAATTTTGTGGCCGGAGTATGGCCGGGGAGAGTTCATTTTCCGGATGTATTAAACAGGGAGGCAAGAGACTGGTTCGGAAAGAAATATAAGTTCCTGCTTGACCAGGGGATTGAGGGCTTTTGGAACGATATGAATGAGCCGGCTATGTTTTATTCGCAAAAGCACTTGCAGGAGGTTTTCGAGGAGCTGGATTCCCTTAAGGGTGAGAATATGAATATCGACATTTTCTTCCATTTCCAGGACATCATGCGTGGGATCACCAATAATCCGGAGGATTACAGGAGCTTTTACCATAAACTGAATGGCGAGCAGGTACGCCATGATAAGGTTCATAACCTCTACGGTTACAATATGACACGGGCAGCGGCGGAGGCCTTTGAGGAACTGAAGCCGAATCAGAGGCTGCTGCTGTTTTCCCGCTCCTCCTGTATCGGAATGCATCGGTACGGCGGTATCTGGACAGGGGATAACAGCTCCTGGTGGGCCCATCTGCTATTGAATATCCAGATGATGCCTTCCTTAAATATGTGCGGCTTCCTTTACTGCGGTGCGGACCTGGGAGGCTTTAACAATCATACTACCCAGGAGCTGCTGCTTCGCTGGCTGCAATTTGGAATCTTCACCCCGCTGATGAGAAACCATTCGGCAATCGGAACGAGGCTGCAGGAGCTTTATCAGTTTGAGAAGCTGGATACCTTCCGCAATATGCTCCAAATCCGTTATGGTATCATCCCCTATCTTTACAGTGAATACATGAAGGCAGCACTGAATAGTGAAATGATCTTCAGACCTCTGGCCTTCGATTATCCAGAGGATATCCGGGCGGCACAGGTGGAGGATCAGCTAATGTTGGGAGATGGTCTGATGCTTGCTCCCATCTATCAGAAGAATGCAAGAGGACGTTCTGTGTATCTGCCGGAGCCGATGAAAATGTACCGCCTAAGAAGTCTTGAGGATATGGAAAGTGAAATCCTGGAGCAGGGATATCATTATATTGACATCGCATTGGAGGAGCTGGTAATATTCCTTCGCCCTGATCATATTATTCCGCTTTCCTATGGTGCAAAGCATACGCAATTGCTGAACGAGGAGGAATTATTCCTGTTGGGCTTTGTTAAGACCAGGGCCGAATACCGGCTGTACCAGGATGACGGAGTAGGCATGGACTATGATAATCCTTCCAATTACACGACGATAACCATAGAAAATTCCTCCTCCTGCGTGACCTTAGGCAGCAAAAAAATAGAAATTAGGGAAATAAAATAAACCGGTGCTGCCTTGCACAAAGATCGTTTCATATTCAGTGCATGATATTTACGCAAGGCAGCACTGCCTCTTCCTGTAACGCCAGTCAGATGGATATAATTTCCATAGAAAAATTTTCTACCCATCCTGCAAAAGTTATGCTAAAATAACTATGGATGCGGAATTTGAATATTTTATAATAATCTGGCAGGGTGCTGTGTAAGGGGAATGGGATGAAGGTAATTAATAATTTCTCGAAGAAGGATTTGATAAAAATCCCGAACATATTATGCTACATCAGGTTTTTACTGATACCGGTATTTGTATTTCTTTATGTTAGGGCAGATACCCGAAATGAATATCTGCGGGCAGCGGGTGTCGTGCTGATCTCCGGTGCGACGGATTTTCTCGACGGTCTGATTGCACGTAAATTTCATATGATAACAGAGCTTGGCAAGCTGATCGATCCGCTGGCGGATAAATTAACACAGGCGGCTTTGATTTTTGTTCTGGTAATAAAGCTTAAATGGATGATTTTACTTTTGCTGCTGTTTGTGGCGATGCAGCTCTTTTTACTGACGGCGGGAATTATCATGCTGAAAAGAGGGATGAAGCTGAACGGAGCCAAATGGTTCGGAAAGATATCCACGACCGTATTTTATGCGGTGATGCTGGTGCTGGTTTCCATGCCGGGCTTAAGCAGCGGTGCAGCGAATCTCTTAATGCTGTTTTGCGGAGGCTTTCTGCTTTTATCCTTCCTGATGTATATCAGGGAATATGTGAATATGTACCGCGGGAATAAGCTGCTGAAGGGGAAATTATAGACAGGGGATGAAACCATTGAATAAGGGGAAATATCATAAGAAATTAGACAGGGGGGCAGGAGTGCTGATGCCCATCAGCGCAATTCCTTCCCCTTATGGAATAGGTACGCTCGGAGAAGAGGCATATCGATTTGTGGATTTTTTGGAACGGGCCGGTTACCGGTACTGGCAGGTGCTGCCGGTGGGACCGACAAGCTATGGTGACAGCCCTTACCAATCCTTTTCTGCTTTTGCCGGGAATCCCTATTTTATCGACTTGGATTACTTAATACAAGAGGGGCTCTTAAGCGCAGCAGAGGTGGAGGAGTATACATGGCAGGATACGGAGGAGCGTATTGATTATGCCGGGCTATATAAGCTCCGCTTTTTTGTACTCAAAAAAGCCTTTGGACGCAGCAAGTTCCGCTGTACCAAAAAATTTGCGGATTTTGTCCGGGAGAATAGCTACTGGCTGAAGGATTACAGCCTGTATATGGCAATAAAGGGCTATTTTGCTGATCAGGAATGGTCCCTGTGGGAAGAAGAGATTAAGAACCGTAAGCTCGAGGCAGTCAGAAAATATACTGGTTTGCTGGCAGAGGAAATCAGTTTTTGGGAATTCTGTCAATACAAATTTTATGAACAGTGGCATAGGCTTAAGGCTTATGCAAAGGCAAAGAATATACAAATTATTGGGGATATCCCTATTTATGTAGCCTATGACAGCTCGGATGTATGGGTTAACAGCGAATTGTTTGAGTTGGATCAGTTCAAACGGCCTGTGAACGTAGCCGGGGTGCCGCCGGACGATTTTTCAGAAACCGGACAGCGCTGGGGCAATCCCCTCTATCGGTGGGATCTGATGGAGCAAAAGGACTTTGCCTGGTGGCGGGAACGGATGAAGCTGTGTGCAAGGCTTTATGATATCATACGGATCGATCACTTCATCGGAATTGTCAATTATTATTCCATACCGGCGGATGCGGATACAGCCCTGTGCGGTGTTTGGAGGAAAGGCCCGGGCAGGAAGCTGATTGAGGCCATCAATACATCGGTAGAAGGAGCCGGAATCATAGCGGAGGATTTGGGAATTATAACTCCTAAGGTAAGAGCGCTGATTAATAAAACCGGCTATGCAAGCATGAAGATCCTGGAATTTGGTCTGCTGGGCCCCGCAGATCATATCTATCTGCCCCATAATTTTAAGAGCACCAATCTGGTGGCCTATACAGGAACCCATGATAATGAGACGCTGGCAGGCTATTTAAGTAACCGGACGAAGGAAGAGCTTGATTTTATGTACCGATACTTTAATGTAACAAAGGCGGAAGAACTTCCATATGCTATCATAAGAGCGATGTATTCCAGCATTGCGGATATAGTTATAGTACAAATGCAGGATTTATTAAAGCTTGACAATTCTGCAAGGATGAATTATCCTTCCACCATAGGCGGCAACTGGCAATGGAGGATGACAAAAGATCATTATAAAGAGCTTAATGAAGCCTTGCTTAAGGAATATGCAGGATTATATGCAAGATAAACAAAAGAATAAACATCAGGAAAAAGGGATAAGGAAGGGCCGATAAAAACAATTCTTTAGGCTATACATAAATCCCTGTAGGTGCAGGAGGAAGACCAAATGGACAATAATTTTAAAACTAATGTAGCAGCAATATTAAATCTGGATTACCAGAAAACAGTAAAAGAAGCAAATCCGGTGGAGCTTTACCACGCAGTCTCCAAAGCGGCTCACAGAAATCTGGAACGCAATTGGGGAGAACAGCCAACCGGTAAAAAAGTATGTTATCTGTCAGCAGAATTTCTGATTGGCAGAATGATTTACAATAATCTTTATAATATGGGCCTATTTAATCAGTTTAGTGAACTGATGAGTGAAAATGACATAGATATCCGTGTGTTTGAGGATATTGAGGATGCTGCACTGGGTAACGGCGGTCTGGGACGTCTGGCGGCCTGCTATCTGGATTCCGGCGCCACCTTGGGAATAACCCTGAACGGTTATGGTATTCGCTATAAATATGGTTTGTTTAAGCAGTACATCGAAAATGGCTTCCAGAAGGAGGCGCCGGATGACTGGCTGCGTTTCGGAGATCCCTGGTCGATACGCAGGGAGGATGAGAAGGTAAGAATCAATTATAGAGGGCAGTCGGTTTATGCGGTTCCCTACGATATGCCGGTGATCGGCTACGGCAACCAGAAGGTGAATATCTTAAGACTCTGGCAGGCAGAGCCCATCGAGAGCTTTGATTTCGAGATGTTCAACCGGCAAAAGTATGACAAGGCCAACAAAAACAGGAATGAAGCTGAGGCCATCAGCAGCCTGCTTTATCCCAATGATGATACAAATGAAGGAAAGAAGCTCAGATTAAAGCAGGAGTATTTCTTTGCGGCAGCGACTCTCAAGGATCTTATTACAAAATACAAGAAGAAATACGGGGATGACTTTTCTCATTTTTCCGCGGAATATGCCATTCAGTTGAATGATACCCATCCGGTGGTGGCAATTCCTGAATTTATTCGATTATTGATGGAGGAGCAGAAGATTTCCTTTGCGAAGGCTCTGCGCATCGCCAAGGAAACCTTTGCCTATACCAACCATACGGTTATGTCTGAGGCACTGGAAAAATGGAATTCCTCCCTGTTCAAGGCCGTAATTCCCAGGGTTTACCGCTATATTATCATGATTCAGAAGGCACTTTTGAATGATTTGTATACGACTGGTAAAAACACCTATGACCAGCATAAGCCTTATTTGATTGTAGACGGCGATACCATCCATATGGCAAGGCTTGCAGTATATGTATGCCATTCGACCAATGGCGTAGCGGCAATCCATACAGAAATATTGAAAAATGATTTATTTAAAAACTGGTATGAGCTGTATCCGGAGCGCTTCAACAATAAGACAAACGGTATCACTCAGCGGAGGTGGCTGGCAATCTGCAATATGGAGCTGTCGGGCTTTATCACGGATAAAATCGGCAATGCCTGGGTTACTGATCTGGACCGCTTAAAGCAGCTTGAGAATTATATCAATGATGATAACGTGATTAAGCAGTTTAATGATATCAAGAGGATTAAGAAAAAGCAGCTGGCAGAATATATCCTTAAGCAGGAGGGTATCCGGGTTGATCCTGGCTTCATCTTTGATATCCAGGTGAAGCGGCTGCATGAATATAAGCGGCAATTGCTGAACATCTTCTCCGTACTGGACATCTATTTTGGCCTTAAGGAAGGAAGAATACAGGATTTCAATCCGACTCTGTTCCTCTTTGGCGCAAAGGCCGCTCCGGGATATTTCAGAGCAAAGGCAATCATCAAATTTATCAATGAGGTAGCCAAACTGATTGATCTGGATGAGGATGTCAAGGATAAGCTGAAGGTAGTCTTTATTCATAATTATAATGTATCCTATGCGGAGAAGCTGGTACCGGCTGCCGATGTATCGGAGCAGATATCAACTGCGGGTACGGAGGCCTCCGGAACCGGCTGTATGAAATTCATGCTGAACGGTGCTGTGACACTTGGAACCTATGACGGTGCCAATATTGAGATTATCGAACAATCAGGAGAAGAAAACAATTATATCTTTGGAGCCAAGGTTGAGGAGATCAACCAGATCAGCAGCAGCTATAATCCGAGGCAGGTATATGAACAGAACCCCAGAATCAAAAGGGTACTGGATACTCTGGTGGATGGAACCTTTGATGATGAGCATACGGGCATGTTTAAAGAGCTCTACGATGCAATCTTAAATGGTGCAAGCTGGCATAAGGCGGATCATTACTATCTGCTGTTGGATTTCATCCCCTACTGCGATACAAAGCTTAAGGTAAACAGAGATTATTCCGATCTGTATGCATTTCGCAGAAAGTGCTTTTTAAATACTGCGAATGCAGGTAAGTTTTCCAGTGATAGAGCAGTTAAAGAGTATGCCATGGATGTCTGGAATTAGGAAATAAAAATCAAAATAAGGGAAATAGATATGGTAAAAAATGGGCAATCTGTATGGATTGCCCATTTTTTACCTTTATTCTTTTGAAAATAATATAAAGAATTCGAAAATATTCGAAAAATGTTGTTCAAAATTCATAAAAAGAATGATATAATGAAAATACAGGAAAAAAGGGAGGTTATGCGCAGGAGCGCGCGAGAATGGAGGTAAAAATGGAAAAACGTCATTTTGTGGGGTTATTCAGGGGAAGCAATAAAAAGGCAAATAGGAACAAAGGGTATGAAACCGGCGCAGTCCGTTCAACGGTGAAAGGGCCCTTGAGTGAAAAGCAGGGGCTGCGAACCAGTATTTTGATGAAACTGATTTTGAGCTTTATTGTTCCGGTCATTTTTATTGTAATTTTGGGTGGAATATCTTATTTAAAAGCATCGGAAGGCCTGGTGTCCAACTACGAGCAGGCCACAAAGAACACAATTGCAATGGCGACAAGCTATATGGATTACGTGACAGAATCGGTGGATGCATTATCCAAGCAGTATGTAAAGGATGGGAATATTTCCTATTTCACCAGAGGGCTGCTTTATACGAATAAGCAGGAAAGGCTGAAGTTTGTAACCGATACCAATAATCAGCTTTTGAATAAAGCCGATTTGGAGATTTTTATTGAAAACATACATATCATAGGTGGAAGCACAATTCCCATATTAACCAGTGACATGGAGAATATGTACGGCTTTTATGAGGAATTGCAGGAGGAAAGTGAAGGAGCTCTCCTTAAGGATGATCAGACAGATGCCTACTTTATCGGAAACCATCCCTATATTGATTCAGAGATAGGACTGGATTCCTCCCGGTATGCCTTCGCAGAGATTCGTAAATTTGACAGTAAAAATGTATGTATTGTAATTGATTACAGTGAGGAGCAGATCGAAAATTTCTTAAAAGGGTTAACCTTTGGAGATAACAGTCTTGTCGGACTGATTACACAGGATGGCAGAGAAATCTTAATTGATAACTCCAGGCAGGAGGGGGAGCAGTCAAAGAAGACCTTCAGCTTCCTGGATAAAAAGTATTATACAGAGAGCTTAAGCTCCCAGGATGTAACGGATTCCAGATATGTAGATTATAATTCCCAGAAGTACTTATATATCTACAGCAAGATCAATGATACGGGAATTACATTATGTGTTCTGATACCGAAGGCAAATTTCATGAAGCAGGCAAGAGAGATTAAGGTATCCACCATATTCATTGTGGTACTGGCCAGCATCGTTGCCGTAACAATTGGTTTCCTTATCTCCTATGGCATCAGAAGAACCTTTCAAAGGATTAATCAGAAGCTGAAGCAAATCTCCGAAGGGGATTTGACGGTTGAGGTATCAGTAAAAAGAAAGGATGAATTTTCAATCCTTGTAAGCAGCATTTCAGATATGCTAAGCAGTATGCGCAACCTGCTTCAGAAGATGATACATGCCAGTACCATGGTATCGGAATCAGCATCCGGGGTGATGGATGCTTCAAAGATTATCTCGGAATCCAATGACAATATTACGAAGGCGGTTGATGAAATCGGAGCCGGTATTGAAGGACAGGCCCAGGATTCTCAGAATTGCCTGCTACAAATGGATGAGCTGTCGAAGAAGATTTCAATGGTCAATACCAATCTGGGTGAAATCATTACCCTGACCGAGGGGATGAAGCTTATGATTTCCGACGGAATCGGTACGATGGAGAAATTAACAAAGCAATCAGAGGCTACAAACAGAATTACAAAATATGTGGTAAGCAACATTGCTGCCCTGGAAGAAAAATCAAGGTCCATCGGTGCGATTGTCCAGGTTATCAATGAGATTTCAGACCAGACAAATCTCCTGTCCCTGAATGCTTCCATCGAGGCGGCAAGAGCCGGAGCCGCCGGCAAGGGCTTTGCAGTCGTGGCAGATGAAATCCGCAGCCTTGCCAATAAATCCATGAGCGCGTCAGACGAAATCAGGAAGATGATTGAGCAGATCATGAAGCAGACCGAGGACACTGTATCCACAGCAAATGAGGCAGAGAGTGTAGTGCAATTACAAAATGATATTGTTAAAAATACAATAGAAGTATTCCAGAATATGAATCAGGGAATGGAACGCCTGGTCAATAACCTATCCGTAATTGGAAAGGATATGCAGAATATGGAAGGCGCAAGAGAGGATACCCTGTCTGCGGTAGAGAATATTTCTGCCATATCGGAGGAAACATTGGCAACCTCAGGTGTAATTGATAAGACGGTACATGAACAGTCAAAGCTGGTACTGACTCTGGAAAATGCGGCAAATACACTGGGAGATAATGCACAGGATTTGAAGGAGGCAATTAAAAACTTTAAAATCTGATCCGGCTACCTTAACATCCGGCCGATTTTCGTCACATCCCCGTCAAGGATGGAATATTCACAGGAGGGCGGGACTGTTAATTCGGGCGACAGATTCGAGTGAATATACAATGCCGGTAATCCAGCATTGTGTGCGCCGGCAATATCGGCAATCGGGTCGTTGCCAATCATGATACTTTCCTTCGGATTTAGCCCGTAGCGGTTAAACAGAGCCTGATAAAACAGCGGTGAGGGTTTTTTACAGCCCTCATCGGAGGAAAATAAAATTCCGTCAAAATATCCGGTGAGCTTAAGCAGCTTCATCTCGGGTTCCGTAAATATGCGTTGGGCATTGGATAGCAGGTAGATTTTCTTGCCCCGGTCCTTAAGCTCCTGCAAAAGTGTTGTGACTCCGGGATAAAGTCTGATATACCGAAGGGACAGGATGCGGAATACTCTTCCGGCTTCTCTGGCAAGCTCTGCGTCTGCGGGAACTGATTTATTTAAAAAAAGCTGAAGGAATACACCGGTAATTTCAAGTTCGGGATAATCGGAAACCGACAGCTTTTCTTCCTCCTGCCGGCAGAGGGAGAGGTATTCCTTTCGAAGTGTCTTCGGGCCGTAATCTGCTCCGTGAAAGCTGTAAAACAGGCTTAGCTTTTCCCAGAGGCTGCGTTTGTTCTCCTCTGTATGAATATCAACGAGTGTTCCGTATAAATCAAAAATATAGTTATTGTACATCACAGTGCTCCTTTTTCTTCGCGGGCCTGATAAGCGGGCGGTGGTATAAATGAGTTGTATCCCATCTATCTTAATATGGAAAATACAATATGAAAAGCACAAAATAAAAAAATGTGAAAAATTAATAAATTTGGTATTGATTTTTAGAAATAATATGGTAGAATTATAGATGGAAACGATACCGGTAATGATACTGATAACGGTTCCAAATAAAAAACCTATTTAAAATAGAATAGTGTTATAGTACTATTCCACAAAGAAAAGGAGAGGGCGATATGAAAAAAATTTTGAAATCCATGGCAATCCTTATGACTTTAGTCATGATTGCAGGCACATTACTGGCGTGCGGGAAAAAGGAAGCAGCAGAGGAGGATGCTGCAACGGATATTACACAAAGCGGTGATAATGGTGAAGCTGCTGATGCCGGTACCGATGAAAAAGTAGACGAAATCTATTTTCTGAACTTCAAACCTGAAATTGCTGATATTTATACCCAGATCGCAGCGGACTATGAAGCTGAGACCGGTATCAAGGTTAAGGTTGTAACAGCTGCCAGCGGTACATATGAGCAGACCTTAAAATCAGAGGTTGCTAAATCAGATGCCCCTACTATTTTCCAGATTAACGGACCGGTAGGCTATGAAAGCTGGAAGGATTATTGTGCTGATTTAAAGGATACCAATCTTTACAGCTATTTATCCGATAAGAGCCTGGCAGTAACCTCCGGCGAAGGTGTATACGGAATCCCTTATGTAGTAGAAGGCTACGGCATCATCTACAACAACGCAATTATGAACAAATATTTTGCTTTATCAAATAAGGCTACCGAGTATACCTCCATGGATCAGATCAATAATTTTGCTGCATTAAAGGCCGTTGTTGAGGATATGACAGCCAACAAGGATGCACTTGGAATTAAGGGCGTATTTGCTTCCACCTCAATGGCTGCAGGGGAGCAGTGGAGATGGCAGACACACTTGGCAAACCTTCCGCTTTACTTTGAATTCAAGGACAATACCGCTTATGACAACACTGTTTTAGCAGGTCTTGCCTCCAACGAGATTGAATTCAAATACAACGAGAACTATAAGAACATCTTTGATTTATATGTTAACAACTCCGCTACAGAAAAGGGTCTTTTGGGAAGCAAAACTGTAAATGACTCTATGGCTGAATTCGCTTTAGGACAGTGTGCTATGGTTCAGAACGGTAACTGGGCATGGTCACAGATCAGCGGCGTAGACGGCAATACCGTAAGCGAAGACGATATTAAGTTCCTGCCGATTTATACCGGAGTTTCTGGAGAAGAAAACCAGGGCTTATGCATCGGAACAGAGAATTATTTCGCTATCAACAGCAAGGTATCAGAAGCTAAGCAGAAGGCTTCCGCCGATTTCCTTGAGTGGCTTTTCTCAAGTGATAAGGGTAAGGATTATGTTATCAACCAGTTAGGCTTCATCGCTCCTTTCACAACCTTTGGTGAGGATGAAAGACCTGCTGATCCGTTGGCTAAGGAAGTAATGTCATGGATGGAGAAGGACGGAGTTACAAGCGTTGCCTGGACCTTTGCAGCATTCCCGAGTGAGCAGTTCAAGAATGATTTTGGCGATGCATTATTAGAATATGTTCAGGGCAGCAAGACCTGGGATGATGTTGTAACAATAGTGAAGGAATCCTGGAAGAGTGAAAAGGCTAATCCGACACAGTCTGAATAATTAATCTTACAGTAGTTTGGGAATGTTGCAAAGCAAATAACATTTTATTTAGGCTGAAATAACATTTGGTTTGCAACGTTCCCATTTTTATGGACAATAATATCAGGAAAACCGGAGATTTGGTTTTCTTACAGCATAATTATGGAAGCGGGCGAAGGATACCTGTAATAGGGCGGGATGGTCCCCGAAAAAAGGGGCAAATGCTTTCTGGAAAGCAGGAGCAATATTCCTTTCACAGGGACATAAGCACGTTGATGGAGATTGCTATGAATAGACATTATAACAAATATTTCCCAATATTTTTATTACCCACGCTGATTGCTTTTATAATCGCATTTATTATTCCGTTTGTTTTGGGTATATTATTATCGTTTACTGAATTCAGAACGATTATTGATGCCAAATGGAATGGGCTGGAGAATTATAAGGCTATTCTGTCAGATAAGGACTTTTTATATTCGCTTTGGTTTACCGTTCGATTTGCTGTTGTTTCCGTCGCTACGATTAATGTGTTTGCTTTTTTGCTGGCACTTTTACTGACGAGAAAAATCAAAGGAACCAACCTGTTTCGAACCGTGTTTTTTATGCCGAATCTGATCGGAGGAATTGTACTGGGCTATATATGGCAGTTGATCATCAATGGTGTACTGTATCATTATGGAGTGACCTTAACCTATAAGCCGGAATTTGGCTTCTGGGGCTTGATTATTTTGATGAACTGGCAGATGATTGGATACATGATGGTTATTTACATTGCCGGCATTCAGAATATTCCCGGAGATATTGTAGAGGCAGCCAGGATCGACGGTGCCGGACCGCTGCAAATTCTAAGGAAAATCACCATTCCCTTGGTTATGCCTGCCATCACCATCTGTCTGTTTTTAACCATGTCAAATTCCTTTAAGCTGTTTGACCAAAACCTTGCTTTGACTGCTGGAGCACCTTCCAGAAAGACGGAAATGCTGGCACTTAATATCTTTAATTCCTTCTATGTTTCCCATGACAGTGAGGGAATCGGCCAGGCAAAGGCTGTTATATTCTTTATCATCGTAGCTTTGGTGGCATATATACAGCTTCGGCTGACCAGGTCAAAGGAGGTTGATAATTAATGGTTAAGAAGGGGAAAATAGTTAATTTTATAACTTTTGCATTGCTGCTGGTTTTGTCCGTCCTGTTTTTGACTCCGATATTCGTTGTTTTACTCAATTCCTTTAAGGGTAAGTTTTTTATCAGCGAAGCGGCCTTCAGCTGGCCGGACGAAAAGACCTTTGTCCATCTGGACAATTATATCAGCGGAATTCAAAAAATTAATTTCTTTCATGCGGCAGGCTGGTCCCTGTTTATCACCCTGTCCTCGGTAGCGGTTATTTTGTTGTTTACCTCCATGACAGCATGGTTCATAACAAGGGTTAAGAATAAATTCAATAGCGTCCTGTATTACATTTTCGCATTCTCAATGATCGTACCCTTCCAGATGGTAATGTATTCGATGGTAAAGGTAGCGAATATGCTGCATTTGGATAATCCGACCGGAATTGTCGTAATCTATCTGGGCTTTGGAGCGGGGCTGTCGGTATTTTTATTCAGCGGCTTTGTAAAATCCATTCCGGTTGAGCTTGAGGAGGCCTCCATGATCGATGGCTGCAATCCTCTGGCTACTTATTTTCGAATTGTAGTACCTGTATTAAAGCCGGTTATGGTTACTGTTGGTATTCTTAATACTATGTGGATCTGGAATGACTATCTGCTGCCCTATCTGGTAATCGGAACGGAATATCGGACCATACCGGTAGCAATCCAGTATTTGAAGGGCGGCTACGGCTCGATTGATATGGGAGCAATGATGGCAATGCTGGTATTGGCGATCATACCCATCGTAGTGTTTTATCTGACCTGCCAGAAATATATCATAGAAGGTGTTGTAGCAGGAGCAATCAAAGGTTAGTATGGTAAAGCCTAATATAAAACAAAGGATGTGACAGAATAATGCGGGCAAGTGGCGTGCTCTTACCTATTGCGAGTTTACCTTCGAATTATGGTATTGGTTCATTTTCAAAAAGTGCCTATGAATTTATTGATGCACTGGAAAAAGCAGGACAGAAATATTGGCAGATTCTTCCTGTTGGACCTACCGGCTATGGGGACTCACCTTATCAGTCTGTTTCTACCTTCGCGGGAAATCCTTATTTTATCGACCCGGAGGCATTGGTTGAGAACGGTCTGTTAACGAGGGAGGAGTGCGAAGGCTATGACTTTGGCTCCAGCTTAAGATATATTGACTATGAGAAAATATATCTTTCAAGATTTGATATGCTTTATAAAGCCTATCAACGAAGTAATATCCGTGTTAATAAGGATTATCAGGAATTTTGTAAAGAGAATGCCTTCTGGCTGGAGGACTATGCTCTTTATATGGCAATTAAAAAGAATTTTGGGGGACAAAGCTTCCATGAATGGCCGGAGGCTGTTAAGCTGCGCGAGAAAAGCGTAATCAGTGAATACAAGAGTAAGCTTGAGGATGAGGTAGAGTTTTATACTTATATACAGTTTTTATTCCATAGTCAATGGATGGCTCTAAGAGAATATGCAGCACAGCATGGCGTAAAGATCATAGGTGATATTCCGATTTATGTGGCCTATGACAGTGCTGATACCTGGTCCCATCCGGAATTGTTCCAACTGGATCAGAATTTGATCCCGATTGTAGTTGCGGGCTGTCCGCCGGACAGCTTTTCGGCAAACGGGCAATTATGGGGGAATCCCCTATATCGGTGGGAATATCACCGTGAAACAGAATATGAATGGTGGCTTCAAAGGATTTCCTACAGCCTGCATCTGTATGATGTATTAAGAATCGACCATTTTAAAGGGCTGGATGAATATTATGCGATTCCGTATGGAAAAGCTACCGCCGAAGGAGAATGGAAGAAGGGTCCGGGCTATGAATTTTTTGAATACATCGATAAAAAATTAGGAAAGGTCAATATTATTGCAGAGGATTTGGGCTATATCACCCAAAGTGTGAAAGACCTTTTGCGTAAAACCGGGTTTCCGGGAATGAAGATATTGGAATTTGCTTTCGATTCAAGAGAAGCCAGTGATTATCTGCCCCATAACTATGCGCATAATTGTGTTGTATATACCGGAACACATGACAATGATACAATTCTTGGCTGGTTTCAGCAAATTAATGAAGATGATCGGGCGATGGCACTGAAATATATCAATCGGGAACAAAAAGATATCAAAGAGATCAACTGGGATTTCATACGTCTGGCAATGCAGAGTGTGGCCGATTTATGTGTGATACCGGTTCAGGACTACCTTGGGCTTTCCTCCGAGGCAAGAATTAATATTCCTTCTACTGTGGGAAACAACTGGAAATGGAGGCTGCTGGAAGGAGAATTCCAAGAGGATTTACTTAAGAAAATACATGAGATAACAAAACTATATGGAAGATTGTAGAAAGGTTGCAAATTGGAGATGAAATTGTTATAATCATACAGGATATATATGGATAGATTAATTTGATATGTTCTAATTGCAAAGGAAGATAAGAATGGAAACAACTACAATCAAGGATATTGCGCGAATCTGTGGAGTCGCTGTCAGTACAGTTTCAAGGGCGATTAATAATCATCCCGATATTAATGCAGAGACGAAAACTCTGATTTTACGGACCATCAAGGAACAGAACTATATTCCGAATAACAGTGCCCGTAATTTAAAGCGCTCCGAATCAAATACAATCGCTGTACTGATTAAGGGCATTAGTAATCCATTTTTCAGCAATATGCTGAAGGTATTGGAGCAGGCCATTCAAAAGAAAAAATATTCATTTTTACTGCACCGGGTAGAGGAGCATGAGGATGAGATAGAAATAGCATTACAGTTGGAGAAGGAGAAACGGTTAAAGGGTATTGTTTTCCTGGGAGGTTATTTCTCCCATTCAGATGATAAGATAAAGCAGCTGACGGTACCATTTATTCTAAGCACAGGCGGTATCTCCGATATTATTGACAGAAATAAGTATTCCTATGTAATTGTAGATGATGTTCAGGAAAGCTATCGCATGGTTGATTATCTATGCAAGCTGGGACATAAGAAAATAGCTCTCATCTCTGCACCGATGGAGGATGAAAGCATTGGCAAATTGAGACGGCAGGGATATGAAAAGGCGCTCCGGGATAACCATATCCCATATGACGGGAATCTGATCCGTTACAAAACGGAGGATAAGCTGGATACCTTCTCCATGAAATACGGATATGAGGTGACCAAGGAGCTTTTAGAACAGAATATAGAGTGTACTGCTATATTTGCAATTTCCGACAGTATGGCGGTAGGAACCTGCAAGGCATTGTTTGAAATGGGAAAAAGGATTCCGCAGGATTATTCGGTTGCCGGCTTTGACGGTATGGATATCTCCTTTTATTATCATCCTTCCATAACGACGATAAAGCAGCCGGTGGAAGACATGGCGAAGGAAACGATAAGAATCCTGTTTCATATGATTGAAGAGGAGGTTGAAAGAGAGGGTAAAACCTTCTCCGCAGAACTTGTCATCGGACAATCCACCCGTAATATCAACGAATAAATCCATCAAGGGCTTTCTTACTCCCAAATTGATGATACTACGATAAATAATAAAAGACAGGTGGTTGATTTTTATGTACGAATGGAGTCAATCACCTGTCTCTTGGTATCATAAGGATTTCTTTTTCTCTTCCGGCTGCGGTGGTAAGGACGATTTTGAAGCCGCCTTTGAAGATGCTTTCTTCAGGCAGGGGCCGGTGCTCTCCCTTTGTATGAACTTGGCACGTAATAACAGCTTACTGATTGCGACATTGGTAACCAATCCGTCAAGTAAAAGAAAGGCGCTTTTCCCTAGGTCAGTACGGTTCTGGCGCAGGGTGGTGAGGGGCGGGGACAAGGAGGCGGCAATGGGCAGATCATCAAAGCCGATGACGCTGATATCCTGCGGAACTCTTAAGCCAAGCTTCTTTACTTCTGTGATGGTACCGGAAGCAATCAAATCGCTGGCGCATACAATCGCCGTTGCTCCATTTGCAATAAAGCCCGGTACATGGTATTTGGCACAGTCGGGTACATAATAACCATACTCGATCATGTTATCCTCCACCTTTAATTTGTGTTTGGTCATACTGTTCAGAAAGGCCTGATGCCTCTGTTCGGATACCATAGAGTTTTTGGAACCGTTCAGAAAGGCAATTTTCCTGTGACCCAGACCATATAAATGATTAATTGCCAGCTCAATACCCTCATAGCTGTCAGTGCCGACATAGCCGACATGGCTGTTCTGTTCAATGTAATTATCCAAAAGAACCGTGGGTACGGTGGTCTTATTCAATTGCTTTACCCAGTCGTCATGTAGTGCAAAACCAAGAAGGAAGGCACCACTGTAACCATTCTTGAGCATATAGGTGTCATATTTTTCGGCGGCCTGCATGTTCAGATTCATGGGGATAATGGTAACCTCCCAATGCTTTCTGGCTGCGGAGAGCTTAAAACCGACCACGATATCATAACCAAATTGATCAATGTTTTCATAATCCATGTTCTCAATGAAGATACATACCTTTCGTGTGCTGGAAAAGCTAAGCTTTTTTGGCGCATAGCCCATCTCAACCGCAGTATCCAATACCAGCTGGCGCATTTCATCGCTAATATCACTGGCACCGTTTAACCCCTTTGAAACGGTGCTTACAGCTATTCCTAGCTTATCTGCAATATTCTTAATCGTTATCATTTCTTTACCTCCATGATGCTGTTTGGCAGCATCCTAATATAATCCCCTTATGTAATTTCTGTTTCATAATTGAAATAAGTATAACCCGAAGTAAATCCAATTTCAATATAAGTTTTACTGAAAATTCCGATTGCAATTTTGTGAAAGAGTAACAGATATTAATCCCGCGATTAGAAATTAATAAAAATGGACAAAATAGTAATCAAAATACAGCATTTGATAATTAAAATGACGATAATATGCAAAAACCGTATTGACAAAAGCAGTACAAAATGTTAATATCAACATAGAGTTTCGAAAATTACCGAAAATAATTTTGCTAAAAAATTATACATAAAATATTTGCCTGCAGTATCGGCATGCAGAAAATATAGCAATACTTGCCTGTAAGTATTGCATGATATAGGAGAATATAAAGAATGATCATAACGGAGAAACCTGATGACAGCACGAAATAAACATAAACTAGACAGGGGAGCCGGGGTATTGATGCCGGTTACTGCATTGCCATCACCCTATGGAATTGGCACACTGGGAGACGAGGGATATTATTTTATCGATTTTTTAAAGCGTATCAGTTGCAAATATTGGCAGGTGTTGCCCGTAGGGCCTACCAGCTATGGCGATAGTCCCTACCAGTCATTTTCGGCCTTTGCCGGTAATCCTTATTTTATTGATCTTGATTATCTGGTGAAGGAAAAGCTTCTTAAACCGGAGGAGATAGAGGACATCAAGTGGCAGGACGCGGAAGACAAAATTGATTATGCGGGAATTTATGAAAAACGTTTTCCGGTACTTAGAAAAGCATTTTACAGAAGCAAGCATAAATCAGAGGAAGAATTTCTTGAATTTTGTAAAAATAACAGCTATTGGTTAAAGGACTATAGCCTCTATATGGCGGTCAAGGTGCATTTTGGCAGCAAGGAATGGCTGCTGTGGGATGAGGATATCAAATACCGGAAACAGGAGGCAGTTGAGCATTACCGTGCTACGCTGCAGGAGGATATAGATTTCTGGGAGTTTTGTCAATATAAATTCCGTAAGCAATGGGACAGCTTAAAGGCCTATGCGAATAAAGCGGGTGTTAAGATTATTGGCGATATGCCCCTTTATATTTCGGCTGACAGCTCTGATGTATGGGTTCACAGTAATTTATTTGAGCTGGACGAGCGCAAAAATCCAATTAATATAGCGGGGGTTCCTCCGGATGCCTTTTCAAAAACTGGACAGCGTTGGGGCAATCCTTTATACCGGTGGGATGTAATGGAAGAAGATAAATTTTCCTGGTGGAGAGAGCGTATGAATATATCCGCCAGCTTATATGACATCCTCCGTATCGACCATTTTATCGGCGTTGTTAATTATTACTCCATTCCGGCAACTGCGGAAACAGCCCAGAAGGGTGAATGGAGAAAGGGGCCGGGTAAAAAGCTTACCCAGGTGGTGAATGAAACCATCGGTGCTTCCAGAATTATAGCAGAGGATCTGGGGGTTATCACACCCAAGGTAAGGGCGTTGATCAATGCGAATGGCTATCCCGGTATGAAAATACTTGAGTTTGGATTGGAGGGGGCTTTGGAATATCTGCCCCATAATTATAAGGACACCAATATTATAGCCTATACGGGAACGCATGATAACGAGACACTGGTTGGTTATCTGAAGGGAAAAACCAAAAGTAAGCTGGAATTTTCTTATCGCTATTTTGATGTAAGCCGGAGGGCGGATTTGCCCTATGCCATAATCAGGTCTCTCTACGCAAGTATTGCAGATGTAGTCATTGTTCAGATGCAGGATTTACTTAAGCTCGATAATTCAGCAAGAATGAATTTACCGTCAACCATTGGAAGCAACTGGATCTGGAGAATGTGCAAGCAGCAATATAAGGAGCTTGACGAAAAAAAATTAGCGGAATTTGCCAAGCTGTATGACAGAGCTCCGAAAAAATAGAAGTCGTCGCAATTTTACGGCAGAGAGTGGAGGATTTTTATGGAAAATAATTTTAAATCAGATGTAATAAAATGGTTGGATTTAGACTATAAGACCACGGTGAAGGAAGCAAACACCGTTCAGTTATACCAGGCAGTATCCAAAGCTGCAGTCAAGAGCCTGGATAAGGAATGGGGACTGAACAGCACAGAGAAAAAGGTATGCTATCTGTCGGCTGAATTTCTGGTGGGAAGACTGGTATACAGCAATCTCTATAATATGGGACTGCTGAACCAATTCAGTGAGCTTATGCATGAGAACAGTCTTGATATCCGCGTGCTGGAGGATATTGAGGATGCTGCCCTCGGTAACGGAGGCTTGGGACGACTGGCAGCCTGCTATCTGGATTCCGGTGCAAATGTCGGAATAACCCTGAACGGATATGGTATCCGCTACAAATATGGATTGTTTAAACAAACAATTGAAGATGGCTTTCAGAAGGAGAGTCCGGACGACTGGCAGCGTTTTGGTGATCCCTGGTCCATACGCAGGGAAGAAGAAAAAGTAAGGATTGATTTTAAGGGGCAGTCGGTTTATGCGGTTCCCTATGATATGCCTGTTATGGGATATGGCGGACAAAAGGTTAATACCCTGCGTCTGTGGCAGGCGGAGCCCCTCGAGAGTTTTGATTTTGAGCTGTTCAATCAGCAAAAATACGACAGAGCCTTCCGCAACAAGAATGAGGCGGAGGCCATCTCAAGTCTTTTGTATCCCAATGACAATACGGATGAAGGAAAGAAGCTTCGCTTAAAGCAGGAATACTTCTTTTCCGCAGCCACCTTGAAGGATATCACCACAAGATACAGTGCAAAATTCGGGAATGATTTCTCACGTTTTTCCGAGGAATATGCAGTTCAGTTAAATGACACCCATCCGGTAGTGGCAATTCCGGAGTTAATACGGATTTTGATGGAGGATTATGATATATCCTTTGCCAAGGCCTTCCGCATTGCAAAGGAAACCTTCGCCTATACGAACCATACGGTAATGTCCGAGGCGCTGGAGAAATGGAATACCAGCCTGTTTAAGGCAGTTATCCCGAAGGTATACAAATATGTTACCCTGCTGCAGAAGGCGCTGCTTCGTGAATTAAAGGAAGCCGGAAAGAAGGACAGTGAGGCGCAGGAGCTCTATCTGATTATTGACGGCGACACCATCCATATGGCAAGACTTGCGGTTTATGCCAGTCATTCCACCAACGGAGTAGCAAGAATTCATACGGAAATACTGAAAAATGCTGTGTTAAGGGAATGGTATGAGCTATATCCCCAGCGCTTTAATAATAAGACCAACGGTATTACACAGCGCAGGTGGCTGGCCCTTGCCAACATGGAGCTGGCAGGCTTTATCACCGATAAGATCGGCAACTCCTGGATCACCGACCTAAGCCGGTTAAAGGAACTTGAAAAATTCGCAGAGGACCCGGCGGCAATTAAACAGTTTAATGACATTAAGCGTATTAAAAAAAGCCAGTTGGCAGATTATATCTACAAGCAGGAGAATATCAGGGTAAATCCCGATTTTATCTTCGATATCCAGGTAAAGAGGCTTCATGAATATAAACGCCAATTACTGAATGCATTCTCCATTCTGGATATTTACTTCGGATTGAAGGATGGAAGAATAAAGGAGTTTAATCCCACCCTATTCCTCTTTGGAGCAAAATCGGCACCGGGTTATTTCAGAGCCAAGGCAATTATTAAATACATCAATGAGGTTGCTGCGCTGATTGAAAGAGATGAGGCTGTGAAAGACCTCATGAAGGTGGTTTTTGTACAGAACTATAATGTATCCTATGCAGAAAAAATCACCCCTGCAGCAGATATCTCCGAGCAGATATCCACTGCCGGAACGGAAGCCTCAGGTACGGGAAATATGAAATTCATGTTAAATGGTGCAGTAACCCTTGGCACCTATGATGGAGCCAATATTGAGATTGTTGAGCAGGCAGGCGAGGAGAACAATTATATCTTCGGAGCAAAGGTAGAGGACATTGTCGGGCTTGGTGACAGCTATGATCCCAAAGCAATCTATGAGCAGGATGCCAGAATTAAGAGAGTATTGGACACACTGGTGGACGGCACTGTATCGGATGGAGGTACGGGAATGTTCCAGGAACTCTATGAGGCAATTCTTGAGGGAGCAACCTGGCATATGGCGGATCATTATTACCTGCTTCTGGATTTTATACCTTACTGCGAGGCAAGGCTTGCAGCCAATAGGGATTACTCCGATATGAATTTGTTCCGCAAGAAATGCCTGATAAATACGGCAAACGCAGGAAAATTCTCAAGCGACAGAGCGATCCGAGAATATGCGGAGGAAATCTGGAAATGCTAATCTGTCAGAGTGAATAAAAGCTCACGCGGAGGCAGGGCAGTAGAGGTAAATTACATCGTTGTTAAGTTTCGTAAGGAAACTTGCAAAATATATTACAAAGAAAGAGGTAGAAAAACTATGAAAAAATTATCAAAGTTAATGGCGCTTCTGATGGTTACCACGCTGATAATCAGCAGTTTTGCCGCATGTGGGAAAAAGTCGGGTTCCGACACAGATGACAATGACGCCGCTACAAAGGCTCCGGAAGCTACACAAGCAGTTACACCTGAAGATGTAACCTTGAATGTATGGGCACCTGAGAACCAGGTAACTCCCGGCACAATCGATTCTATGTGTAAATCCTTCCAGGCACTGCATCCGGAGTGGAATATCAAGTTCACGGTAAATACTCAGGGGGAAGATACCGCTAAGGACGAGATATTGAAGGATGTTTCCGCAGCAGGTGATGTATTCTTCTTTGCAAGTGACCAATTACAGGAGCTTGTTAATGCAGGCGCAATTGCAAAGCTTGGTGGATCAACAGAGGAGATGGTAAAGACTACAATGGCGCAGTCCGTAGTTGATACCGCTACAGTAGATGGCTCCATTTATGCAATTCCCTTTACACATAATACCTTCTTTATGTACTATGACAAAACTCTTTTGACCGAAGATGATATCAAATCTCTTGATACCATTATGGCAAAGGAGACAGCAGAAGGCGTATATAATTTCTGCTTTGACTCCGCAGGCGGCTGGAAACTGGCAGCTTGGTATTACGGAGCAGGCAATACTATCTATGGTGCAAGTGCAACCGATTATGCAGCTGGCTGTGACTGGAACAATGCTACCGGTCTTGCAGTAACAAACTACTTAATCGACTTAATCAACAATCCGAAATGCGCATATGCAGACGACGTATCTTTGACAGAGCTGGCCGCAGCACATAAAATCGGAGCATGGTTTACCGGTTCCTGGGATTATACAACATACAAGGAAGCCTTAGGTGATGACCTGGGAGTTGCCGTAATTCCTACCTTTAACTTAAATGGAACCGATTATCAGTTAAAGGGCTTCTATGGTTCCAAGTGTATCGGTGTTAACGCACAGGCGAAATATCCTGAGGTTGCTGTAGCCTTTGCTGCTTACTTAGGCGGAGAAGAAATGCAGAAACAGCGTTTTGTAGAGACAGCACAGGTTCCTACCAACCTTACCGTAGGCGAGTCCGCTGAGGTACAGGCAGATGCAGTTGCAGCCGTTCTTGTTGAGGAAGCTAACATTGCATCCGTTATGCAGCCCAGCACATCAGAATTTACCTCCAGATACTGGGCAAATGTTTCTGCTTTTGCAACAGAAATCAGAAGCGGGGACTTTAACAAGAATAATGCTCAGGAGAAGCTGGATACCTTTGTAGCTACTCTGAAGGTTGAATAAGAAAGAATATTTTGTTGTGGGATAGAGTCTTTGCTAAGCTTGCTTATTAAGCTTTAACACAGGCTTATCCGGCAGGATGGATCATGGAAACGGAATGTTCAAAATACAGGACATTCCGTTTCTATACCTGTGAAACGATTGATGTTTCATAGTAAGAGCACCCTGGAGGGGCTAAGTTATTCGGAGCGCTCAGTATATCAGAGGAGGAACAATATGGCTGGCAGGAAGCGTAAAACATCCATAGAAGCTGGTTTTGGCACAGCATTTATTTCCGGTAATATACTCACGAAGCTGTCCGCTGTTATCTTCGGTCTGGGTAATTTATGTTACAGACAGATAATTCGCGGAGCAATGCTGCTATTATTGGAGATTGCTTATGTTATTTATATGATTAACTACGGGTTTCAGGCAATCAGCAAATTTATTACACTTGGAACCAAGGTGCAGGAAGAGATTTTTAATGAAAAAAAGCAGATTTATGAATATGTGACGGGAGATAATTCAATGCTCTGCCTGCTATATGGTGTCATAACAATCGTTCTGACCATCGTCTTCCTGGCGTTATTGGTTTCATCTGTAAAAAGTGCTTATGATGCACAAAAAAGAAAAGAGCTGGGAAAACCCATTCCCCGTTTTATCGATGATCTGAACTCCTTAAAGGAAGGTAATCTGCACAAGGCAATGCTGTTTTTGCCTGTTACCGGTGTTTTGTGCTTTACCATAGTACCGCTGTTCTTTATGGTATTGATTGCCTTCACAAACTATGACATGAATCATCAGCCGCCCGGCAATCTCTTTGACTGGGTCGGACTGGACAACTTTGTAGCAATGTTTAAATTCGGAGGAAATCTGGCCCATACCTTCTGGCCTGTATTATCCTGGACGGTTATCTGGGCTGTTTTTGCCACCTTTATCTGCTTTGTTCTCGGACTGCTGCTGGCGCTTGTCATCAACAGAGACGGCACCCGGATCAAGGGCTTTTGGAGATTTTTATTTGTTCTTTCCATCGCAGTACCGCAATTTGTATCACTCTTAGCTATGAGTACCATTTTCAATACGAACGGTCCGGTTAATTCCCTCCTTCGTACCTTTGGAATCATAGGAATACAGGAATCCATTCCATTCCTCACTGACCCGCTGCTGGCTAAAATCACAATTATTTTGGTTAATATCTGGATCGGTGTTCCCTATACGCTGCTTAGCACAACGGGTATCCTGCAGAACATTCCGCGGGACTTATACGAATCAGCTAAGGTGGACGGGGCGAATGCAATAGTTACCTTCTTTAAGATAACCCTACCCTATATGCTGTTTGTAATGACACCTAATTTAATTACTGCCTTTGCAGGAAATATCAATAACTTTAATGTTATTTTCCTGTTGACAGGCGGAGGACCGGAATCACTGGATTATTATTATGCAGGTAAAACGGACTTATTAATCACCTGGCTTTACAAACTGACAATTACAAACAAAGAATACAGCCTGGGAGCGGTAATCGGTATTATAGTCTTTATCATCATGGCTACAACATCCTTACTGACCTATCGCCGTACAGGTTCCTATAAAGATGAGGAGGCGTTCCAATAATGAGTAAAATAAATGGCCGAATGAACCATCGAAAAAGTACCATTAAGAATACGCTGGTGCATATGTTTCTTGCTGTCCTTGGCTTCGTCTGGGTTCTCCCCATCGCATATGTAGTACTGATTTCCTTCCGAAAGGAAAAGGGGACCTATACCAGTTATATTATTCCCAAGGGCTTTACCCTGGATAATTATACGAATTTGTTTTCCCAAAACGGAAGTCTTGTATTTACAAAATGGTTTATTAATACTTTGGTGGTAGCACTTGCAAGCTGCATTATTTCTGCATTTTTTGTATTATGTATTGCATATGTTTTATCGAGGCTTCGCTTTAAGATGCGTAAGAAGCTAATGAATATTGCTTTGATCCTTGGTATGTTTCCTGGCTTTATGTCCATGATCGCCGTGTACTACATTTTGAAAGGCTTCGGACTTTTGGAACAGGGACCGTTTAAACTATTTGCCTTGGTATTGGTATATTCGGCGGGGTCCTGTCTGGGCTTCTATATTGCAAAGGGCTTTTTTGATACCATACCAAAGACCATTGATGAAGCGGCCTATCTGGATGGGGCGACAAAGTGGGATGTTTTCAGAAAAGTAACACTTCCGTTGTCAAAGCCGGCGATTGTGTATACGCTGATGACGGCCTTCATGGGACCTTGGGTTGATTATATTTTTGCAAAGGTTATTCTGGGTCAGGACAGAGCTTATTATACGGTTGCAATCGGTCTGTGGACCATGCTGCAGAAGGAATTTCTTCTTTATTACTATACCACCTTCTTTGCAGGCTGTGTCATCATATCAATTCCGATTGCCATCCTATTCCTTGTAATACAACGCTTCTATGTGGAGGGAATGGCAGGAGCCGTAAAGGGTTAATCTGGGGAGAGTATAAATTATATAAATTGATGGTAAGAGGTACTGGGAGACAAATTTCAGTACTTCTTGCTGTATCATAATACACAAGTATCATGATAATATGAAGTCCGCAAAGTATGTGCAAACCAGAGGCCATTTTCATACTATGATAAATTATGGTACTGTTCGGCTTATGGCACAAAATGCAGGATGCGCTGGGGATGCGCAGGAATTGGAGGAAAGATGAAAAAGAGAAATCTATGGCTGTTGATAGGCCTGCTGCTTTTAGTTTTTTTGGGCGGCTGCTCACAGAAGAAAGAGGATACGGAAAATGATACTGATGTTAGCACAACACCGCAGCCAACAGCTGCCGTGACGGCCGCCGCACAGACTGTGGAATATGCTTATGAGCAGGATTTAAACATTATTGATGATAATTACAGAAATTATTATGAGATATTTGTAGCCTCCTATTGTGACAGTGACGGAGACGGAATGGGGGATTTTAACGGTATTATATCAAAGCTTGATTATATCAGCGACATGGGCTTTAATGGCATATGGCTGATGCCGATCATGACGTCACCCTCCTATCATAAATACGATACAGAGGATTATTATAATGTGGATCCGGAATATGGAACGATGGAGGATTTTAAAAATCTGATTGCAGAATGCCATAAACGGGGAATCAAGCTGATTATTGATTATGTATTCAATCATAGCTCCAATGAACATCCCTGGTTTTTAGAAGCAGTTAAATATTTGGAGGGACTGGGAGAAGGAGAGGAACCAGATCTTACAGAATGCCCATATGTGGGATATTATCATTTTACAAGGGAGAGTAATGGAGGTAATGGATACCACCGGGCAGGAAACTCGGATTGGTATTATGAATGTGTCTTCTATTACACACAGCCGGATATGGCGCTTGAAAATGAAGCGGTAAGAAATGAGTTTGAGAAAATTACGAAATACTGGTTGGATTTAGGAGTGGACGGTTTCCGGCTGGATGCTGCGAAGGAGTATTTCAGTGGCGCTACCTCCAAGAATGTAGAGGTGCTTCAGTGGATTACGGATTATGTAAAGAGCGTCAACAAGGATGCCTATATGGTGGGTGAGGTTTTTGATGCACAGTCTGTAATTACCGCCTATTATAAAAGCGGGATTACAAGTCTCTTTGATTTCCCCCTGGCACAATATAACGGATTAATTCCTGCGACGGTAAAGAAGCTGGGAACGGCCTCTGCCAAATCCTTTGCAAATGCACTTCTTAGTCTTGATGAGGGTTATAGTGCGAGTAATCCGGATTATATAGATGCACCCTTCCTCAGTAATCATGACACCACCAGAGTATCGGCTCAGTGCGCCAATAATGAGGATCAGATGAAAATGTCGGCTGGTATCCTGCTGATGATGAACGGCAGCCCCTTTGTATACTATGGGGAAGAAATCGGAATGAACAGCATGGGCGATAAGGATGAGAATAAGCGCCTGCCGATGCAGTGGTCGGCTACCGACAAGGCAGGAATGACCAATGCACCCACCGGAGCCGATGAGGTGGAGCAGAAGTTTGCTCCGCTGGATGTCCAGCTTGAAGATCCTCTTTCCATTGCTAATTATTATAAAAGGGCCCTTCGAATCCGCAATGAGAATCCGGAGATTGCAAGAGGAGAGCTTAGTACGGTGGATGAGCTGATTGATAAGAATATCTGTGCCATTAAGAAGGATTATGAAGGCAGTGAGCTGGTAATTGTATTCAATATTAATAAGGAAGATACCCAGGTAGACTTAAATGCGGCAGGGTATGGCCAACTGAATATCAGAGGCTATCTGACTGTGGATGGAAGAGCCGTAGAGCTTAAGGACGGAGTACTTGACATGCCCCTATATTCCATTGTCATATTGAAATAAATAATTAAAAGGCGGTATTTCTAAAGTGGCAGATGGAGGTTATATGGAATTTATATACGGAAAAAACGATTGGGCTGATTTAAGCAGGGGACAGGAGAACTGCTATCTGCTGACGAATGGACTGGGCGGATATTCCTCAATGACGATGCTGGGGTCTGTGACACGCAACGACCACGCTCTGCTCATGGCAGGTATGCATCCGCCAAACCACCGCTATCATATGCTTACAGAAACAGAGGAAACGGTTTGGCTTGGTAAGAAACAAATTTCCCTGTCCTCACAGGAATATGTAAATCACACGAAGAACCAGAAGGGCTTCCACAGACTTAACCAATTCCGCGTTTCTGTCGTTCCTACCTGGGTTTATCAGGTGGAAGGCGTTGAAATCAAAAAGACGGTTGTACTGCAGCAGGACAGTAATCTCCTGGGAATTTGCTATGAAATCGACAACTGCATGGATCAGCAGGTCAGTCTGGAGGTTACTCCTTTACTGCAATTTGTAGAAAAGGGAGAGCGTATCAGTGCAGGCCAGACCTTTGAGGTTACAAAAGAAAAGATTATAAGCAATGGACTGGAGCTGTATTATAAAACAAATGGTGTTTTAAGCTGCTTTGAAACCCGATATCTACAGGATTTATACTTTGCCCATGATGCCAGGGATGGCCGGGACTGTGTGGGTCAGGCGGCCTGTAATCATAGCCTTTGCTATACGGTGGAGGCGCATGGAAAAATGAAGTTTTATCTGCTCTATGGTACAGAGCCGGTGGAGGTTACCTTTGAGGAAATTCTTGAAAATGAGATAAGCAGACTGAAGCATATTCTGCAAAAGTCTGAAATTACAGACAAAATAGGCCGGCGTCTTGTGATCAGTGCTGACCAGTTTCTGGCCAAACGGGAATCGACCGATACGATGACCATCATTGCTGGATATCCATTCTTCGGGGATTGGGGCAGGGATACGATGATAGCACTGTCCGGCTGCTGCTTTGCGACAAAAAGATACAAAGAAGCAAAGGAAATTCTGCGTACCTTCATCAAATATTGCAGAAAGGGTCTGATGCCGAATATGTTTCCCGAAGGCGGGAAAGACCCCCTCTATAACACCGTGGATGCCTCCCTGCTGTTTATTCTGGCAGTTTATGAGTATTATATGGAAAGCGAGGATTTGCAGTTTGTTCAGGAGGCTTACCCTACGATGCAGGAGATTATCTCCTGGTACCAAAAGGGGACGGATTATCATATCCGGATGGAGGGGGATGGGCTGATATCAGCGGGAGAAGCACTGGAGCAGGTTACCTGGATGGATATCCGTTTTGAAGATATTTTGCCCACGCCAAGGCATGGGAAACCGGTAGAAATCAATGCCTATTGGTATAACTCGCTAAGAATCATGCAGTATTTTTGCGAACTTTTCAAAACGGATGGAACGCAGTATGGTCAGTTGGCCGATAAAGCGAGGGAAAGCTTTCGCAGGCTGTTTTGGAATGAAGCGAAGGGCTGCTTAAGAGATGTCATATCAGGAGGGGCCTGTGATGAACAGCTGCGCTGCAACCAGATTTGGGCTGTGTCACTGCCCTTTGCCCTGTTAACAAAGGAGCAGGAGAAAAAGGTCGTGGATAAAGTGTACGAAAAACTATATACCCCCTACGGACTACGTTCTCTGGAAAAGGAGGATCCGGCCTTTCATCCGAATTACACCGGCTCACTTTATGAAAGGGATATGGCATATCATCAGGGAACGGTATGGGGATTTCCACTGGGAGGCTACTATCAGGCCTATCTTAAGGTAAACGAGTATAGCAGTGAGGCGGTTACCAAGGTAAGAGAGGAGCTGTCCGTTATGGAGGCTTGTATGAGGGAGGGCTGTATCGGACAGCTTGCCGAGGTCTTCGACGGGGACAATCCGGTAAAGTCCTGCGGCTGTTTTGCGCAGGCCTGGAGTGTCGGTGAAATCTTAAAAATATATGCGTTGCTCGAAAAGAAGGAAAGAAAATAAAAGCGGCAAGCCGTGATACAATCCGGAGGGCTACTGACAGATTATAATACGATCTGCCGGTAACCCTCCGCTTGCATTCATTGCATTATTTGTTTCTGCCAGACATCATTTTCTTAATCATTTCAAATTGCATTTTCTCAGCAGGATTCATGTTTTTGGTAAGGATATCGATCATGACATCGGTTTCGTCCTTAGAAAAGGTCATATTCTGCTTCTGTATTTTCTGATTGGCATTCATCAACAGCGGAATTAGCTTATCCATTGATTTTCCCTCGGCTTCCTTTGCTACCTCCAACAAAATAGCCAGTTTGCGGGGATCTATGTTTTTTAGTCTGGGGTTATTGGTCCAGGATGTATCAGGCATTGTCATGCTCCTTACTGTCATCTTGTTTACTATTATTATCATATGACATTGTATTCAAAAGCATGCTAAAGTTTTCAAAGGTACTCATCTGTTCCGGCGGAACCATGGATTTCAGCATATCAAACATCGGATTATTCTTTAGGCCGTTCCCGAAGGGATTGGAGGAGGATGAAGCGCTGTCTGTGTGGGAGGATGCCCCTTGATCGGCGGAACCGGGATTAGTGCCAAAGGAGCCGAAGCTCTGGCTACTGGAATCGGAGCTATCCTTTGAAGAGTCGGAATTATCGGAATTATTGGTATTACTGAAGCTTTGGAAGATGGATTCAAAATTCGAGCTGGTGAAATTACCGGTTACATTTTCAGTATCGTTATCGGAACCGGAATCGCCGAAGTTAAAGCCGCCGAATTCCTGCATGGTTTTCATGGCGGACATCATATTATTGTACATTTCAAACATTCGCTTCATATTAAAAATATTAAGAATACGGTCGACAATTTCCTGCTCCTTTGCATTACAAACGGGCCGAATGCCTTTGAGCAGACCTTCAACATCCAGATTGGTACCCTCGGCACCAAAGGACAACAGCCGGATGCCCTTGCCCTGCGTTTTTGGGCGGCCCATCAGCTCCAACAGCTTGGCGAATAATTCGGCCATTCCCTTAAGCGGGCCATCCACATAAGGAATAGCGGCTTTGATAATGTCCGCTGTGTGAGATAAATCTTGGTCTGCCATAACTTCCCCCATTATTCATGCTCATAACATTATATTCATCATTAAGTTAAAAATGAACTGCATTACGAGAGGGCAACCTTAGCAAAATAGGCAGCAGTATTTACAAAGGTTTTAAAAATATTTATATAATTTACATAAACTTCAAATCTTTGGAATACTAATATTTGACATAAAATTCCGCCGCATTGTATAATGGGATTATTAATATAATATTCCCAATTCGAGCTACGGACATATGACGGTTCTGTCAAACCCTCCCCAATCACAGATACAAAAGAGAAGTCTGAAATCACTATGCTTCTTAATTCATTGTCGGAGGCTTCAAGATTATGATTGAATTTAAAAGTACCATCGTATGATTTTACACCATGTAAATTAGATAATTGCGAAACTAGCAGGAGTTAATATTTTTTCGAACAACATGTACAATTTCGGAGCGGAGGTTAAGCGGAAGGAGCGTTGGAGCGGAGAAATTTGTATCTGTTGTTCGAAAAATTTCGTAGATTATATTGTTTCGCAATTATTTACCATATAAACAATTATAGGGGGAACCTACCATGAGAAAAAATGAATTAAGAAGCAAAGGAACAGGGCTGATCATAGCGGCTGTTATATTGTTGTCAACATTGCTTATTCCTGTGCAAACTGCAGGAGCGGCTTCAAAGTATATAAAGGTAAATGCATTTATTAAGCAACTAGTAACAGCTCTAAAGCTTGAGGTAAATAATTCTTCTGCTAATCCTTATATTGATGCCGCGCTGGGAGCAGGCATCCTGAAGGAGTCTGATTTTATTAACTATTCTTCCTATATTACCAGGACAGATGCAGCCGTACTTCTTAACCGCGCAGATGAATATCTTCATGGAGATACAATAAATGAAGATTTATTGAGTATTGTATTGAAGAAACGTATATCGGATATCAGTAAAATCGCAGCTCCCAAGCGGGAGGCAGTAGCCAGAATTTATGCGAAGGGAATCATCATTGGCTATGGCAATGGCTATTACATACAGAACAGGGCATTCAAGGGAAGTAATTATCTCACAAAAACCGGAGCCGACAACGTAATCAATTTAACTATAAATCCAGAGAAGAGATCCAGGATAAGCCCGGATGGAATGCTGATTCGAACTACAGATCTGCCGAAGAATGCGGATAAGTACGATTATATCCTGGCTTGTTATCCGAATGCGTTTTATGAAAAGAAATTTGAGTTTATGTTGTCTGATAACTGGGAGAAAACAAGAAACCCGGATTTTTATGCTTACCCGGTTGATATGAAAAATGAAACCTTTAAAAACTGGTATGATGAATGGCCCTTATCCCAGGAGATGGATAAGTATCTTTATAACTGGGCTGCTTTGGCTGAGGAGTACCTGAACTATATATTTAATGTGGACTATAGGACGGTGGATGACGAATGGATCAATGGATTAGCATCTATATTTGCGAAGAACGGCAACGATATGTCTGAACTTATAAAGACATATTATATCAAGCCAATGAAGGCGAATCATGTCGTTGTTGAAAGCTCAATCATAGCAGTTGAACCATCTATCCTTTATTATGATACGGGCTATTGCATGAGAGCGTATGTAAAATACAAAATAACCGCAGACAATATCAGTGTGAAACAAAGCAAGTTGATTTATGCTTCCTATCCAAACTTAAAGAATTTGAAAAGAGGAAAATGGAGAACGGGTATATTTGATATAAGATTTGATACAGATAACGGATCATCCGGAGATGGATCGAATTTTACGATTGATGTATTAACACGTTTTGTTGATGAATAACGGGGGATATCAATGTTGACAAATAAATTAAGTTTGAAAAGGTTAATATCTCTTATCATGATTTTCATCATTCTTATATCAGGAATAGGTTGTCCGATTAAGGTTAATGCGGATGCAATGGATGAATCTTCTTCAAAAGAGATTGTATATAATTCGGATGGGGAGCCAGTTTTAACAATAAACATGAAGGAAGGTATAATTACTATTATTGCCCTATCCCATGCTGCCACTACATCAATTCGATGGGAAACCATAGGGCTAACCATCACCAAGGAAGCTGTAGACGAAAACGGTTCATCGGCAAGAGGCTATACCGGTCCTGCTCCAGTAACAGATATTGATAATTATTCTGTTTTATGGTTCGCAAATGCTGCAGAAAAAAGTGATGTTAGATCAGGTGATATCGTGACTACTACAATCACATTCAACGCAGCACAGGTTGAATCCGCTTTAAAGGAGAATTTCGATAACATCACCCAAAATACCTACATATACCTTCACGGCATCTTTGACACCTATTATTATGATTCCTCTACCGGTACAAAAACAATCAGGAAGGGAGGAACCTATGGAATCAGGAACTGGGAAACCATCATGAATGCGGAATCCTGGGGATCAAGTACACTGCAGGACTTTAGCAAATATTATAACATGTCCATCCAGTTTAAGCCGGCTCTTCAAAAAAACTCCCTGATTTATATTTCCGAGGATGGCAGGATAACATTCGGTACGGAGGAACTGGATTCAGTCGTACCTGGAAAGAATGTATCCTGGAATACAAAGAAAACTGAAATTCCTTATAATGATAAAACCTATGAGCTAATCGGCTATTTTGTAACGAAAAAAGGCGGCACCAAAAAGCTTGCTTCACTTTATACCAATGATGTCAGTAAAGTTATAAATGGCAAGGTGGAGGTGCAGCTGGGTGGTATGAATGTATACTTGATTTACCGGGAAGCGGCACCGGTTACGGTAACGCCGACTCCCACAGGCAAACCGACACCAACGCCGCAGCCTACAGGAAAGCCTACACCGACACCTACAGCGGCACCAACCCCCACGCCGAAGCTGGAACCGGTGGTTGTTCCGGTAGCAGATTCTGAATATAAGGCACTGACACCGGCTTATACCACCGGACAAATTCGGGCAGATGACCGGGGAAATGAGAAATTTACCGTTACAGCCGGTATTCCAACCACGGAAAGTCTTTATGGTCAGGTAACGGCAAAGGAATATTTGCTTGGTTACTATTTTATTAAAAAGGTAGGGACGGTAACCTATTCCATAAAGGTATCAAGGGATTATATCCTGAAGTGGGAGAGTGCGACACCGGACAGTGCCGGTGGTGGGAAACTACAGCAGGAGACAGTCACGGTAACACAATATATTTCTGTACCCAGGGCATACGGCTACTGGGAGATTGAAAAGCTGGAATATTACAAAATCGAAAATGCAATTCTGTATAACCATGCGCTTCCCGGTGGGAAGCTGACTCTTAGTCCCAATTCTTGTTATAATCCCCCAGCTATGAGCTATTCCCATACAATGGATATAAAATATCACTTGATTGATCCAAAGGAAGCGGAAGAAGGTATCCTTTTGGAGACAGAAACCATCACCGGGGATACAACTAAACCGACCATACCCTGGGAGGACTTTTCCTATTACGCATTATCCCAGACTGGTAAAATCAAGGTAAGAAACGATTCCCTGACATTTAACGGCAGCACGGTAATGAGCAGTGCAATTACTGAAACAGAGGCTCCTGATGTCAATATGTCTGCCCTGCCGGACTGTACCACCTATACGGATAAAAATGCTTTGTATGCCAATGACCAGATAATCGGGGCAACCAAAGCAAACGGGATTTATGGCTCCACCGGGAGTATTGCATACCAGGCCATAGTAAAGCTCGGTTCTGCCAATCCACAGACCGCAAATTATCCTGTCTATGGGTTGAATGATGTAGTGATCCATACGCCGGTGATCTGCGATCCTGTGGTGACAGCTGATAATGATAAGTATGTACAGCTGGTCAATCCCACAGAAGGCTGTGTGGAGCTTGTTCTGGACCCAAATCCAACTCTTTCCGATTTTACTGTGAAGATATCCAATACCGGTTTCCATACGGGGATTTCAGGATATTTCACCAGGGATTTCTCAAAATCCCTGCATGATACGGTTGCTTCCTATCTTGCCGCCGCCGGCGGGCTGCTGCGTAATGAAGTAAAGTTTCCTTTTGATGTATTTGTGGATAAGGGAAGCGATAACAACCAGAAGAATGATGACTATATCAAGGCCGGTACCTGGATTACCCTGGGGAGGTCAACGGTAAGATTTTATTTGCCGACCTGGACGAAGGAGGATGTCTATATCGCCGATTTCAGGACGGTAGCGATAAACGGCGGGGATTATCTCTGGAACACGGAAAGCTATGCGAACCGGGACCGGACAAATTATGTCGCAACGGGTACAATGAAGTTCGAGGTATCCGGTAGAATCTACGGGCTTACCCTCTATGACATCTCGGATTATCCCATGTGGAAGGAGGCCTTCAGGATACCGAATTCCTCGGACTTAAAGAAGAATTCCAGCGCCTACCCGGACGGAACGGGAAAGACGGCCTACAATAAGAATTACTCCTATACCTACACTGTGGGAACGAATGACCAGTACGGCAATGATACCGGACGGAATATCAAATATACATTCCCCCTGGTAAACGGCAGCCATCCCCAGTATAAGAACCAGGGCATCTTAAAACCAGGGTACCTGATCCGCTTCTCCCTGGACACTATCGGAGAAATGTACTCCGACAGCGCCTCAGTAATTGTCCGCCCTTCTTTTTATTTCGTCGATAAGGATGGCAAGAACCGAACTGCCGCGGACCTGTATTATACAGAAGAAATTGGCGGTAAAACAAGATACCTGGTAAAGGTAGGAAGTGCAAGGGATAAGACCAATATTAAGTCCTATTATACAGGGGACTTAAATTTAAGTATTCCCAGGGATGAAATGAAGCGTACAGCAGCACTGCGAGGTCAAACATACGGAGATTACTTCTGGCAGTATTCAGCCATGTTCACCTTTGAAAAAATCTGGCTCAACTATGCATTTCGGACGCTGGTAGGGCAGGAATATGCTAAAGCCATTAAGAAGCTGGACAGCTTCAGTACCATTAAGAAGACCGTCAGTGAAAGTGATGCGGAGAGAACAATACAGCGCTGGTACGGGCAGTATTACATTCCGAATGAGGTCCATGCGGTGAAAAAAGGTTATGATGTTATGGATTATGCCGATAAGTACGGGATAGATTATGATGAAGATTTCTGGCTGACAGAGGGTTATATCATAATAAATCTGAATATCTATACCCTGGATGATAGCGGCAGGCAGCACCTAAGCTATGTAAATGCAGACAATTATATAAATAACAGGAACTGTAGTATGTGGATTATGGAAGGAGCCCCGCTGTCCAAGACAAGCAATAAAGGACCGACCTTTAGCTTTTATGCCGGAGATTTTTTTATCTACTATGCAAATAAGCGGATGAGTGAGGATTATACCTCGGAGGCTATTTATTAAGCCATTATCCACACGAATGGATAAATATGGCGGGATGTACGCGTATGTATTATAATAACCATATAATAATTCGTAAGGAGATGGAATATGAGAAAATGGGATGGATTTATCTGCATTGTTTTATGCTGTTTTTTCTTATTTACATTGGCAGGTTGTAAAAAATCAGATGTTAGTTCCGAATTTGCAGACGGTTATGCGGAGGTGACTCCAATTTGCTCTGTAACCGGTGAAGCAGGAGAGGAAACGCTTGATGATCTTTCGGCATTTTTGCCCATATATGATTGTTATCTGGATTATGCCTTCCAAGTAGAGAATTTAGGTTTTGAGAATAGCAGATATTCCTATAGCGTAAATGGGAACTATGATCTGAACAGTGACGGTAAGAAGGATAGCATATCAATTTTGTTAAAAGGCAGATATAATAACCTTTCCTATATCGAAGTTAATCAGATTAAGCTATCCTTTGGCATGGATAATCCATTTGATGAGGTACATATCATTGATCTGGATAAAAACGATCCCTATCTCGAGGTAGCCTGCTATGACGATGGACCTAGCGGTGACCCGGTATTTATAATCTTTCGGTATGACGGTAGTAGCATCTATGAATTGGGACAAATAGATGTGTATGCTTCCATCGATGGAAAAGGCAAATTAGTCTCATACTTTGACCGCAATAATTATTTCAAACCCGAATTCTGCTCAGCATGGTATGAAATTATAAATAATACGCTGGAGCTTAAGAACAATAAAATTGATCAGTACTTGGGGCAAATGTATGATTTTGCAGGTGGCGATGCATATTTTATCCCGTATGAAGAACTTCCGGATCAACCTGATATTCAATGGGATGAAATGAGACATTTTGACGCGTGCAAGGTTAAACTAATTAATATCTGGGGAGGAATGAATTATTATTATATTGAGCTGCCTACAGGGGAAAAAGGGCTTATTTATTTTTGGATAGGAGATTGAATTGAAAGCCGTTATCATCAAGACAATACGTAATATAAAAATTATTTATATAGGTAATTGCGAAACTCGTAAAAGTTAATAATTTTTTGAACAACAAATACAATTTCGGAGCGGAAGTTAAGCGGAAGGAGCGTTGGAGCGGAGAAATTTGTATCTGTTGTTCAGAAAATTTAGTGGATTATAGTGTTTCGCAATTA
>JAEYMU010000023.1 GCA_023407175.1 Bacillota bacterium | reverse complement strand
GGTCCATACGGGCAAGAGGCCGAAGGGCTTTGTTGCAGCAACGCCGGAACAGGTACGCAGGGATATCTCAGAGGCAGAAGTGCTTTCCCTGAGGCTTCAGGAAGCAATTGAGAAGGAGGAGTTTGAAGAGGCGGCAAGGCTTCGGGACCTGATCAAGCAGATGAAGAAGGAGGAGGAAAGCAATGCTTAAATGGTATGAACAGATTCCTCTGGACAGCGATGTGGTCATCTCCAGCCGTGTGAGGCTGGCGAGAAATCTAGGTACCTACCCATTTTCCTCCAAAATTGATGAAGAACAGGCTACAGTGATGGTAGATGAGGTAAAGAAGATAGCCAATTCCCTGTCCGAGCAGGATAACCGCAGGTACTATGCCTGCAATATCAGCACCTTAAGTGAGATTGATAAGATAGCCATGGTGGAGCGCCATATTGTCAGCCCATTGCTGGCAGAAAAGGAACAGACAACAGGACTGATTCTGTCGGATGATGAGACGGTCAGCATTATGATAAATGAAGAGGATCATGTACGAATTCAGGCGATTGCCGGCGGTATGAACATCGAGCAGGCATATGAAGAGGCGGATCGGATTGATGACATCGCCAATGAGAAGCTGCAGTTTGCCTACGATGAGAAATACGGTTATCTCACTGCATGTCCCACCAATGCCGGAACAGGAATGCGGGCCTCCTGCATGGTATTTCTTCCGGCTCTCACAGCTGCAAGAATGATACAGAGGCTGATTGAAGAGGTTGGAAAGTACGGAGTGACCATCCGGGGTATTTATGGGGAAGGTACGAAGAGCCTGGGAAGTATCTATCAGATTTCCAACCAAAAGACCATGGGCAATTCGGAAAGTGAGATTATTGAGAACCTGAAGCGGATTGTGCTGCAGGTGATAAAGCAGGAGAGAAAGCGCAGGGAATATATGCTGTCCGTGAATACGGATGAGATCGAGGATCAGGTTTTCCGTTCCTACGGTGTACTTAGGTATGCAAGGCAAATGTCCTCGGATGATGCCATGACCCTGTTGTCCCAGATCAAATTTGGCGCCGATTGCGGTTTAATCAAATTTGACCGGGCCTTCAATGTGCATAAGCTGATGATGGGCGTACAGCCAGGGAGCCTTCAGTGGAACCTGGGGAAGAATGTCGGAAGCCTGACCAGAGATCAGGCCAGAGCGGAATATA
This sequence comes from Bacillota bacterium, assembly GCA_023407175.1. The sequence goes on along the minus strand of JAEYMU010000023.1, from coordinate 2,076 downwards.
TTCGAAAGGAACTGCCCTTCATTGTTTCATAGGAAAACATCGTACATCCAGTAAAGCGGAGCGTTCTGAACGCATGAAGGAAAAGCAAGTAAAAATCAAATCGGGGATCAGTATTTCACTGGCCAAACTGTAACAAAGCATCTTATGAAACAACATGCAAGACTCGACAAGAACAGATAGTCATTTCAAACGAAGCAATAGAGTACTCAGGTATAGCGTTATGCAGGTATATTTCCGAGCAGCATCTGATCGGGAAGCACTATAGAAAGCTGTACCGGCTGGAATGGAGGATACAACATATGTATGAAAAATTTACGGATAATGCGAAAAATGCAATAAATCTGGCGCGGGAGGTTGCCTACCGGCTTTCCCATAACTACATCGGAACGGAGCATCTGTTGATGGGCCTGATGGAGGTAGAAGGGGTTGCATCGAGAGTATTGGAGGAAAACGGTGTTACCGTGGATAAGGTATTGGAGCTGGTAAACCAGCTGATCGCACCGAATAACGGTGTGGAGATGATGGATGGAGGAACCTTTACCCCCCGGTCCAAGCGGATTCTGGATCAAAGCTATAAGGAAGCAGCCAAGTTCAAGGCTCCGCTGGTAGGAACAGAGCATATCCTCATCGCTCTGATCAGGGAATCGGACTGCATCGCAGTCCGTCTGCTGAACACTCTGGGAGTTAATGTGCAAAAGGTATATATTGATATCCTTACTGCTTCCGGTGTGGATGTTAATGTAGCCAAGAATGAATATTCTGCGGGAAAGGGAGCCAAGGCGAAAGGAAAGGCCAGCGCAACTCCTACCCTGGACCAATACAGCAGGGACTTGACGGAATATGCGAGGGAAGGCAAGCTGGATCCGGTCATCGGAAGAGAGAACGAGATACAGAGAGTCGTACAGATCCTCAGCCGCAGGACGAAGAACAACCCCTGTCTGGTCGGAGAGCCCGGCGTGGGCAAGACGGCAATTGCAGAAGGGCTTGCATTAAAGATTGTGGAAGGCAATATTCCGGATATCATTAAGGAAAAACGGGTAGTCACCCTGGATCTGTCCGGCATGGTAGCCGGTTCCAAATACCGCGGTGAATTTGAGGAAAGAATTAAAAAGGTAATCAGCGAAGTGATCAGTGACGGGAATGTGCTGCTGTTCATTGATGAGATTCATACAATTATCGGCGCCGGAGGAGCGGAAGGAGCGATCGATGCTTCCAATATTTTAAAGCCCTCCCTGGCAAGAGGCGAGCTTCAAATCATCGGAGCCACCACCAGAGAAGAATATCGCAAATATATCGAGAAGGATGCGGCATTGGAGCGGAGATTCCAGCCGGTTGTGGTGGATGAGCCCTCCGAGGAGGAAGCGATTCTGATTTTATTCGGGCTGCGAGACAAATACGAAGCCCATCATCAGGTCCGCATTACAGATGCCGCATTGGAAGCGGCAGTCAAGCTTTCCAGCCGCTATATCAATGACAGGTATCTGCCGGATAAAGCCATCGATCTGATGGATGAGGCTGCATCCAAGGTGCGTCTGAGCACTTATACCTCCTCTCCGGAGATTAAGGATCTGGAACAGGAAGTTAAGCACCTGGAGAGCGAGAAAGAGAAAGCGATCAAAGATGAAGCCTATGAGAAGGCCGGCGAGATCAAGAAGCAGCAGGAAGCGGTATTGGAGCAGCTGGAGAAACAGAAGGTGCTGGATGATAAGCTGAGACAGGAGAAACAGCTGGTAGTCGGCGATAATGAGATTGCGGAAATCGTGGCAAGCTGGACGAAGATACCGGTGAAGAAGCTGGCAGAGGAAGAGACAGAACGTCTTCAGAAGCTGGAGAGCATTCTCCACCAGAGAGTGGTAGGACAGGAAGAAGCAGTAGCCGCAGTGGCAAAGGCAATCCGCCGCGGACGGGTGGGATTAAAGGATCCGAACCGCCCCACAGGATCTTTCCTGTTCCTCGGACCGACAGGCGTGGGCAAGACGGAGCTTTCCAAGGCTCTGGCAGAAGCGATGTTCGGCAGTGAGAACTCCATTATCAGAGTCGATATGTCCGAGTATATGGAAAAGCACAGTGTCAGCA
>JAEYMU010000056.1 GCA_023407175.1 Bacillota bacterium | reverse complement strand
TTGAAGCCTTCGCTGATCAGTTACAGTGCGGTCTGAACATGGGACTTGCAGGCATTCCCTGGTGGACGACAGATATCGGCGGCTTCATGACAGATGATGTAAATGATCCTGATTTCAGAAATCTCCTAATTCGTTGGTATCAGTTCGCTGTGTATTCAGCTGTACTGCGTATGCACGGGGACAGAGGCCCTTACAATATTCCACCGCTAGATAACAGAGACTGGGGTGGCGGTTACCTTCATACAGGCCAGCCAAATGAGCTTTGGAGTTATGGGGAAGACAATTATAAGATCATGAAGAAATACTATGATATCCGTATCAGCATGCATGAATATATCAAAAAGCTTTATGAAGAAGCTCATACGAATGGCTCTCCATTGGTTCGCACTATGTTCTATGAATTCCCGGAAGATGAGAAATGTTGGGAACTTCAGGATCAGTATATGTTTGGTGACAAATATCTTGTTGCGCCGATTCTTCATCTGAATGAATATAAGAGAGACGTATATCTCCCTGCCGGTGAGTGGATATTGACCTCTACCGGAGAAAAGTATACCGGCGGCATAACGGTATCAGTCGATGCACCAATCGAATACTCTCCGGTATTTGAACGCAAGGCGGTCGGCTTATAAAATTTAATGCCATTGCTAGTTGGAATTCTTTAAAAATGTTATAAACAAAATTTGTTATATTGACGAAGCAACTTATATCGAAGAAACAGGTAGAACAATTATAAGCAGAGTTTGTAGGTCAAATTTAATGATCTATACACTCTGCTTTTTTTGAAAACGCATCTTCTGCATTGGAAAAGAAACCGCAATTGATAGAAACAAAACAATGTATTGTAAAAATATTACAAATATAGTAATATATATATAACTTATAATGACAATTTAACTAAACAAAATAATCTGCAATATTGATTTTTACTATGTTAGCGAAGAGTCTATAATAAAAAGGGGGATAGTATTTGTAATTGATCTTTAGTATAGGAAAGTTATTAAAAATTTTATAAGGAGGAAATTATAATGAAGAAAATTAAAAGGATAATTTCAATATTTATAATTTTAATGACTATTATTACAACATGTTATTTTAATATTGATAAAAAAGTAACTGCCACTGATACAAACAATGATGACTGGCTGCATTGTGTAGGCAATCGAATTTATGACATGAATGATAATGAGGTTTGGTTGACTGGTGCGAATTGGTTTGGTTTTAACTGTAGTGAAAATGTATTACATGGTGCATGGTATGATATTAAGGATATTTTATCAGCTGTTGCAGATAGAGGTATTGGATTTTTAAGAATTCCAATTTCTACGGAACTTTTGTATAGCTGGATGATTGGAAATCCAAATAAAGTTTCGAGCGTAACCGCTGTCAATAATCCTCCCTATTATGTTTGTAACCCTGATTTTTATGATTCAGTAACCAATAGTACAAAAAACAGCATGGAAATATTTGATATTATCATAGGATTTTGCAAACAGCTGGGCATCAAGGTAATGGTGGATGTACATAGCCCGGATGCCAATAATTCAGGGCATAATTACCCATTATGGTATGGCCTTACCACAACAACAGCAGGTGAAATAACGACAGATAAATGGATCAATACCCTGGCATGGTTAGCTGATAAATATAAAAATGACGATACCATTTTAGCAATCGATTTGAAAAATGAACCGCATGGAGCAAGAGGATATAGTGCCGCTGAACCTGCGAATATAGCAAAATGGGACAATTCTACAGACGAAAATAACTGGAAATATGCAGCTGAGAGATGCGCGAGAGCAATTCTTAATAAAAATCCAAATTTATTAATTATGATTGAAGGTGTTGAACAATACCCGAAAACAGAATTGGGCTATACCTATGCTACCCCGGATATCTGGGGGGCTACCGCTGACCAGTCTCCATGGTATGGTGCCTGGTGGGGTGGAAATTTGAGAGGAGTAAAGGATTATCCAATCAATATAGGCTCCCTAAACAGTCAAATCGTATATTCACCCCATGATTACGGTCCTTCCGTTTACAGTCAAACATGGTTTGAAAAGGATTTTACAACTCAGACACTGCTGGATGATTATTGGTATGATACATGGGCATATATTAATGATCAGGGAATTGCTCCACTTTTCATTGGTGAGTGGGGAGGATATATGGACGGAGGAAAGAATCAGAAATGGATGACACTGTTAAGGGATTATATCGTTAGCAATCGTATTAATCATACCTTCTGGTGTATCAATCCAAACTCCGGTGATACCGGAGGCTTACTGGGATATGATTGGAAAACCTGGGATGAAGCAAAATATGCATTGTTAAAACCTGCTTTATGGCAGTCAGGCGGAAAATTTATCGGGCTTGATCACCAGATACCTCTTGGCACAAACGGAATATCTTTAGGACAGTATTATGGGAATCAGTAATTTGTATTAATTTGAAATATTAAATCCTGTTGCACCGAAAAAACAGCTAAATTATAGAATAAAAATAATAGAAATTCACTAGAATTCAGGACATGAAAGTGAAAACTTTCATGTCCTTTTTTTAATAGAAAAATACATGGAGTTACCCATTTTACATAGATGTCGGAGCACTACCTTATGAAAAAGATTATAGTCAAACCGCCTAAACCACCTGAACCTAAGAAGTCTTGAATAGGGCTCAAACATGAAGCATAATTACTCCAGCAGAAGAAAATGCAATTTGCATACTTGACAAATGGTTTATTTGTAACTATAATGGTTACAAAAGGAGGGGCTTATGTATTCAACTAAATTATCAGTTAGTATTCATATATTAAGTGTGATTGCACTGATGGAGGAACAACCTGTCACATCAGAGTACATCGCCTCCAGCATTAATACGAATCCAGCCCTTGTCCGGCGCTTGATGAGCCGTTTAAAGAAGGCAAAGCTAATTAAAACGAGTACTAAGCTTGGTGTGACAGGTCTTGCAAGAAAAGCAGAGGATATTTCACTTCTTGATGTCTTTCTTGCAGCAGAAGACCATCGTGATTTGTTCAGTATTCATGGTAACACCAATCCCAACTGTCCCGTGGGAGCAAAGATAGAAGGCATATTGAAACACTTATATAACAATATACAGACCGCAACAGAAGAAAAGTTGTCTGCCATTACTCTGGCCGACATAACAAAGGATTTTATTTAGTTTATCAGGAGGTGTGATATGAAAATTGCAATTATTGGCGCAACCGGCATGGCTGGCACAGCCCTGTACAAAGAAAGCGTGTCACGCGGACACGAGGTCACAGCAATCGTCCGACATAAAGATAAAGCCGTTTCTTTGTTGGGAGATGGAGTAAAAGTAATCGACAAGGATGTATTTGAATTAACGAAGTTTGATCTGGAGGGCTTTGATGTTATTGTAAACGCTTTTGCAACAGCTTCAGTTAAAGCATATTTACATCTGGATCTGGCTGCGAAGCTTGTTAGTTTGTTCCGCGAAACCAAAAGCCCCAGACTGTTCTTCATTCTCGGCGCTGCCAGCCTGCTGGATGAAAACGGCAAGCTGTTTCTGGATACCCTGAAGACTGTTCCAGACGCCGCATCCTGGATTTCAATACCCACCGAAGCCTATAAGACCCTTAATTTTTTGCGTAGCATTGAAAATGTAAACTGGGTGGGAGTATCCCCTTCGGCTGAATTTGTTGCCGGAGAAGCTACGGTTCCTGTTCTAGGGAAGGATCATCTACTAACCTCCTCCGACGGCAAGTCCGTTGTAACAAGCGGAACCATGGCGGTTGCGATTTTGAATGAAATAGAAAATCCGCAGTTTATTTGTACAAGATTTACCGTATGTAATCAGTAACTTAAAAATAATTTATTTAACTGGAGGTGTATTTTTATGAGTAAGACAATTGGAATTATTACAGGCAGTTTAAGAAAGAACTCTTTTTCAGGAAGCATTGCAGACTATGTTAAAGACCACGCGCCGGAAGGCTATGTGTTTAAAACCATCGATATTGGAGGACTTCCTCTTTACAACCAGGATTACGATGGCGAAGACTTGAAGGAATATACAGCATTCCGCAATGAAATAAAGGCTTTAGACGGCGTGCTATTTATTACGCCGGAGCATAATCGTTCCATTCCGGCGGCGCTGAAAAATGCGCTTGATATAGGCTCACGTCCTTATGGTAAAAATGTTTGGAGCGGTAAACCGGGTGCCGTGATTAGCCAGTCTCCCGGAGGGATTGGCGGTTTTGGTGCAAATCATCATTTGCGTCAGGTGCTGGCTTTTCTCAATGTTATAACCCTTGCTCAGCCCGAAGCGTATATTGGCGCTTACCACACCTTGATTGATGAAAACGGTGCTTTAAGTAACGAAGCGACCAAAGAATTTATAAATGGATTTTTAGCAGCTTTTGCCGCTTGGATTGATAAAATTTCCTAAATTACACAGGGAGGGAAACAGCATGGGCTGTTTCCCTTTTGTTGACTGTATGGATAAGAAGGGAAGACTTTTTATGAAAGTAGAGGTTTGGTATGATTTTGTATGCCCATTAAGCTTTGATAGCCCAACGTAATTTTGCACATCGAGCACGACTATTGGAACTACATTCGGCTGCGGATGGTCGAATAGCCTCAGGAGCTATTTCTTTATAGATACCTTCACGATAGAAGCGTTGGAAAGATTTTTTAACGAGGCGATCTTCTCCAGAATGAAAAGTAAGGATAGCAACACGCCCGCCCTCAGCCATGGCGGCAGGAAGTTTTTCTAAAAATTCATATAACACTTCAAATTCATTATTGACATCAATCCGCAACGCTTGAAAGCATCTTTGGCAAGCTTTTTTGATTTCATCATTCCTATCTTTTTCCGGAAGGAATTTCAAAGCATCTTTGATAATTTGCTGAAGCTGACTGGTTGTTATTATATCTGCCCCTTTTTTAATTGCGGAAGTAATAGCACGAGCGATTTCTGCAGAATGAGGCTCGTCCGCATTTTCTAACAGCATACCTTGTAATTCATCCTGCGAAATGGTTTTAAGACGATCCGCTGCAGAGATGCCTTTAGAAGGATTCAGTCGTAAGTCTAATGGTCCCTCTGTCTTATAGGAAAATCCTCTTTCAGGATTGTCTATTTGCATTGAAGAGACACCCAAATCTGCCAATATAAAATTCAGTGGTCCTGATTCAGAAGTAATCTGATCAATATTGGAAAAATTTATTTGCTTGATCGTTAAAATTTCCGGACCATAACCTAAGCACTCTAAACGCTCCTTTGTACGCGGTAATTCGATAGAATCTACATCAGTAGCATACAAGTGCCCCTTTGAATTTAAACATTTAAGCAGCTCTAAAGTATGGCCGCCATAACCTAAGGTTGCATCCAGTCCAATTTGTCCAGGGGTGATTTGTAAGAATTCTAATATTTCTTTTACACAAATTGAACGGTGCATACCGGCAGGGGTACTGCCCTTTTGAATAACCTTTGCTACAGTATCAGCATATAACTCTGGTTGCAGTTCCTTATATTTGTCTTTAAAAACTTTTGGATGAGTTCCTTTATACCTGGGACGCCGCTGATGCTTTTGTTCTTGATTATCCATTCCTGCTTCCACCTTTTTCAATATCTATTTTAATACATGCTTCAAAAGCGTCTGCAAAGCTGACTATTTTGAATATTCCTACAAATCACATGATATCAAATACATTTCATAATAGCAAATACATAATAAACAATCTGTAGGAAAAACCAAGCCGACAATGATTGGGAGTTAATGAAACAGTTTTTATTGCATTGAACGGCATCCCCATGTAAAATGGGTTAGTATACAATTTATCATAAATTTAGTAATCCTATTTACAATGATACAGGTTTTGAATTGAATGAGAGGCTTAGATATGGATATTAGAAGTTTTCGCAAATTTATAATCAGTGAAGATATCGTAAAGGCACTTAATGGTCTGGAGTATGATATACCTACGGAAGTTCAGGATAAAGTCATTCCATCCGCTTTAGAAAAAAATGATCTTATCGTCAAAGCGCGGACTGGCAGCGGCAAGACTGCCGCATATGCAATTCCAATATGTGAATTAATTGAATGGCTTGAAAATAAACCGCAAGCGCTTATTTTGACTCCAACAAGGGAACTGGCAGTTCAAGTAAAAGAGGATTTTTTCAATATAGGTAGATTTAAACGAGTAAAAGCAGCAGCAATCTATGGAAGACACCAATTTTCTATCGAGAAAGCAGAGTTGAAGCAGAAAACACATGTAGTTGTTGGCACACCGGGGCGTGTCATGGACCACATAAGGAAAGGTACATTAACCTTAAGTAAGATTAACTGCTTAGTAATTGATGAAGCTGATAGAATGCTGGATATGGGATTTATCTGCCAGGTAGAAGCCATAATGAAAGAGCTGCCCAAGGAACGGATGACAATGTTGTTTTCTGCTACCATGCCCGATGAAGTAAAAAGTATATCATCAATTTATATGAAAAACCCTATCAGTATCGATGTCAGCGGGGCCAGTATCATGACAGCTGATATTGATCATTTTCTTTATATTACGAATGAAAAAGATAAATTTGAACTGCTTACCGATGTTACAATTATTGAAAAGCCGGATAGCTGTATCATCTTTTGTAGTACAAAGGACCTTGTGGATATCGTATGTGATCGTCTGTATGATTTAGGCTATCCCTGTAATAAAATACATGGCGGCATGGAACAAGACGATCGATTATCTGCTATGATGCGTTTTAAAAGGGGAGAGTACCGCTATTTGATTGCAACAGATGTAGCAGCAAGAGGTATCGATATAGAGAATATTTCTCTGGTTATTAACTATGACCTTCCCTTGGATAAGGAAAACTATGTCCATCGTACGGGAAGAACAGGGCGTGCAGGGCAAAAAGGGAAAGCCATCTCCTTTGTTACACCGACACAAACCAGGTATTTGCATGATATTGAAGAACTGATCGGGTTTGAAATTCAGGAAATAACGAAACCTACCATGGAGGAAGTATCCATTCAAAAACCTTCTTTTGATGAAAAAATGAATACGGCTCCTCATATTAAAAGAATGAAAAATGATCAATTAAATAAGGATATAATGAAATTACGTTTCAGTGGCGGAAAGAAAAAGAAGCTCAGAGCAACCAATTTTGTTGGAGTCATATCTAATCTGGAAGGAGTCAAGGCAGAGGACATCGGAATAATAACCATTCTAGATACCCTAACCTATGTGGAAATACTAAATGGTAAAGGCCCATTGGTACTGGAAGCAATGAAAAATACAATGATTAGCGGTAAACTATTGAAGGTAACAAAGGTAGTGGATAAAATTTAATTAAGTGGTATAATGAATATCTAATATTTGAAAATATAATTTGTAAGAAAGGATCGTATGAATAACAACGATATATTAATAAGATTAAGATATGCCTTGGATATCAAGGATACAGATATGATGAAAATTTTCAAGCTGGGCGGGATAACTGTAACGAGGGAAGAGCTTCAAAGAATGTTATTAAAGCCCAAAAACAATAGTAATCATGATTCAGACGAGGATGAGTTTATCGCTAATGATGATATGATGATATGTAATAACTATATCTTGGAGTCTTTTTTAAACGGTTTTATTATTCTCAAAAGAGGCAAACAAGAATCAAAACCAGGTGAACCTGAGAAACAGGTTTTTATGATGAAAAATAATAAAACTGTTAATAACGTTTTACTGAAGAAAGTAAAAATCGCACTTTCTCTTACCGGCGAAGACATGCTTGATATTTTTAAAGATGTCGGAGCCAATCTGTCCAACAGTGAATTAAGTGCGGTATTACGAAGGGAAGGACAACGTAATTACAAGGAATGTGGAGACCGATATGTACGAAATTTTTTGAAAGGTTTGGCAATTAGATATAGGAGTAAATAGTGCCCATATGGTGCTATTCAGCATGGGAGCAGAGCCGAAGGAATATCAAGAATGCTTTTGACAGCATTTCTTATAAAACACAATAAAGCCATGATACCCACCTACCTTGCGAATGACTTCATCTTTATTAAGGTCTTGATAATCCTTAAAAGAAGATATAGGATGAACATAGGTCTCCTTACCTTCCCTTAATACCTTATATTCTGTAGGTATATAACCATTCTTCAAGTAGAATTTCTCTACATAGCCGCCTGCCGATCCCACAGAAATCGTATCATAGCCCATTTCAATAACCTTTTGCTCAGAGTAAGTGATTAATTTCGCACCTCTGCCTTGGGCATTGTAAGGATGAATAATTGCAATGCCGGCAATAGAAAATGAATGCTCCTTCACAGCCTCTTCCTTTCTTGGCCATCCATAGCAAATGCCGATGAGAGTTTCATCAAGATAATAACCGACAAAAGTATTTTTGTATTTTTTATACATTTTATGAATTTGGTCTTCGGAATTACCCGGAAGATATTCCTCGAAAATTCTTATAAATGAATTATAATCCTTACTCTTAATATTACTGCATGCCTCCATACGATACCTCCCGGAATTATTATATATATCCTGATACAAAATGGATTTGATAGCTTGTGTTATTTTCAAATTATTATAATTTACTTTGTGTAATTTAACAATAAAAAGGAGAGAGCCATTTGTTATGCATATATATAGGACTTGGACGTTTTATAGCAAATCAGAAAACAGGGTTATAAGCGGTGGTATATTTAAGGGTGGGCCTAATGAGAACGGTTACGTGGAGATAGGGTATGGCATATGTGATGATATGCAAAAATGCGGATACGCAACCGAGGGAAATGGTCGTCTTATTAGTTGGGCCCTTAATAAGATGAGGGTCGCAGGTGTCATTGCTGAAACAGAAAAGGATAATATTGCATCTATACGTGTACTTGAGAAGCTTGGCTTTGAAAAAACGCATGAGACGGATGAATTTTATTACTGGCTCAAGCGCTAACAATGATATATTAAAAGATATTTCATATTACAATTAAAAAGAAACGGTATATTATGAAAGCTCTGAATAATCAGACTTTAAGATATGCCGTTTCTTCATGTTCATTAATATCTTATTCCTATGTCCTTGAGGAGATAAAATGATTTTTGCTCTTTATGGCAAAATATAGTATACTCAATAAGGATAGATACCGTGTAATCAGGAGGGTTCTTATGATAATTGATATTCACGCTCATGCGGCAGGCGATTATAGCACAGCTGCTTCTATAAGAAACATGGCTGCAAAATATGATATAGAGAAAGTCATTTTATGTACAAGCCCCAAGAACATCCAAAATCTTCAGAAGCCGCCGAGTATGCCATTTAAGCAGAAATCCGACAGCATTTTTATGATGAACCGTATGAACAGGCTGGCTTATAAACATTTTCTCAAAGATAACGGTGACGGCAATCAATATGTCTCCGAATTAAGGAACCAGCTGCCCGAGCTGGTTGTTCAGTTTCTCTGGGTAAATCCGCTCGATACCGGGTATATGGATAATCTGGAAAATAGTATCCGTACATATCAGCCCAAGGGAATCAAACTGCATCAGACATGGAATCCATTTTAACTTTAGATAAATAGAAGGTTGATGTAACCTACTGCCAGCGGATAAGAGAGAGGTACGACATCTTTTTGTATCTTCAAGGCATACAGAAAGTGTATGCTTGCTTGAACGTAGCAAAAGTGCTGATAAATTGGGATTTGAGTTTATTATCAGGGAGGGAAATCGATGTGAGTAATGTGATTGAAGTAAAAAATGTTTGCAAAAATTATACAGATTTTTCACTGAACAACCTCTCTTTTTCTTTACCCATGGGTTGTATCATGGGGCTCGTCGGTCAAAACGGCGCAGGGAAGACTACTATGATTCGCCTGATCCTCAATATGGCGAACCGGGATGGCGGAGAAATCAGGATATTCGGACTGGATAATTTAAACGATGAGCAGAAAATCAAACAGGATATTGGTGCTGTATTTGACGAGATTTTTTTCGTTGATATCTGGAGAGTACGCGAGGTCGAAAAAGTTATTCGTGGTTTTTACAGCAAATGGGACAGCAAACTGTACCGTCAATATTTAACTAAATTTCGGCTGCCTGTGGATAAAAAAATAAAGGATTTATCGCGTGGCATGAAAATGAAGCTGATGCTGGCAGTTGCCCTATCTCATGAGGCCAAGCTTCTGATACTCGATGAGCCAACAAGCGGACTTGACCCTGTTGCCCGCGATGAGCTGTTGGAAATATTAAAGGCATATATCGCCGATGGACAGAAAAGCATTCTATTTTCAACCCATATCACTTCGGACCTGGAGAAAATTGCTGATTACATTACCTTGATTGATAATGGAAATTTGATTTATACCGGAACAAAGGATGATTTGCTGAAACGGTTTTCCGGGCTGCTGCCGTCTTCTGCACTCTTAACTATTGATGAGATTTTGGTATTTATCAGTAAAGGAGGCAGGCTCCATGAGTAATATACAAAGTGTTGTCAGGCTGGATTTTTATACTGTAAAATCAATCTATCGGATGGCCGTTTTAACCTATTTAATTTCGATTTTATTTGGTTTTATCGCGCAGCCGGTAATACCAATTTTTCTCATTATGGTTTTCGGTGTATTTTTCAGCGGGATGGTTTTTTCCATATACGAGAAAAACCATCTCAATAAGCTGTACGGGACTTTGCCTCTCGGAAAATCGGAGGTTGTTATCGGAAGATATCTATATGCCTTTCTTTTTGGTATCGTCCAGGCGATTTTTGCAGGAAGCATATCATATGTAATTTCACGGGTAACGAAAATAGTACCGGATAATTTCACACTCACAGCCACTTTATCTCTGTCTTTTATCTATTTTTGCTTTGCGGTCGGTGTTGAATTTCCGGTTTATTTTAAATTCGGCTTTTCGAAAGCTTATGTATTTACGATGGTGCCGATATACCTTGTTTTTATAGGTGCGGTTTTTCTTAGCAGAAAAGCAAATGCTCTCAATAATTTGAAGAATATTTTTATCTACTTTTCCGCGCATCAGGTTATGCTTTTGTTGTCGGGCATCGGTATTGGATTGATTTTGTTCGTGATTTCAGGCGCTATATCCTGTTCAATTTATAAAAAGACTGAGCTGTAGAAAGTTTTTTACCGCGAAGCATATAGATGCGTTATCCTGAAAATTAGTATATTATGAAGAATAGGATTAATTTTACGCAAAGACCCTATTAAAAAAGAGGACATGAGAGAACTTTCACGTCCTCTTTTTATATAGAAGAGTTCATAACGGTAAAATAGGTTCAATATTGAAAATTAAACTTGCTATGAGGGAATAAAATATTATACCATTATTAAGATAGCAGTATTAAAAGATGTAAAAAATGTAAATATAGTAAAGCAAGAGAAAGCTGGCTCCTATCTACGGATTAAACATATTAATTATAAAAGGAGAACTTCCAAGTTGAAAAAAATTCTTGTAATTGACGATGAGATTGCAATTAGAGATCTGATAGAATTGGTGTTAAAAAGGGAAAATTATCAGGTAAAAACTGCTGAAAATGGTGCTGTTGGACTGATGGAGCTTGATTCCTTCCAGCCGGATTTAGTTTTGCTGGACTTAATGCTACCGGACTATTCCGGCTACGATCTTTGTAAAGAAATATTAAAAAAATCAATAATTCCCGTTATAATGTTATCTGCAAAGAACGAAATTATTGATAAAGTGTTGGGGCTTGAGCTTGGAGCAGAAGATTATTTGACAAAGCCTTTTGATAATAGAGAGCTTGTAGCTAGAATCAAAGTTGTATTAAGAAGATATGAACCGAGTGACCAGATAATAAATAACAATACAGGCCTGATTACATGTGGAGAACTGGAAATTGATTTTGAAACAAAAAGGGTGCTAAAGGGTGGAAATCAAATTTCCCTGACAGCAAAGGAATTTAAAATTCTTGAAACTCTTTCAAAAAGGCCTAAAAAAATTTTTACCAGGGATGAACTCCTGGAAATTATATGGGGGTACGATTATTTGGGTGATAGCCGGAGTGTTGATATGACAATTATGCGGCTCCGAAAGAAACTGGAAGATGATGCCGAAAACCCGAGATATGTAAAAACCATTTATGGCTTCGGCTACCAGTTTGGAGGTGCCATCGATTGAAGTATGCAACCAGGCTTTTATTAAGTTATTTATTTTTCTCCATATTATCCTTTTCCATTATTATTATCTGGGTTAATAAAGCGATTGATTACTATAGCTTTGTGGCAATAGAGAAGCAGATGATGGAAAAGGCAGATATTTGTGAGCTGTCCTTTAGAGAAATACTTTCAAGGCATGAAAAATCAACTACTCAGGTAGAAGCTTCGGAGGTGACAAAGGATGTCCTCGAAGCTTTAAAAGCTTCAGGAAGGGAAATAAGAATCTATGATAATAAGCTAAAGCTTTTAGGGATGGCTGCGAATGGAATAGTAGTGTATAACGACTCTCCCCCAATTTTTGAAGGGAATGTGAGAAATGCCTTGAAAGGAAACTATTCTTATACGGTCACGAATAAGAACCTGATTTATTTTGCAATCCCTATTCAGGATAAATATTATCAAAATGCTTACGTTTTTGAGATAGTAGAAAACATATCTTATTTTTATGATATCATGGATAAGATTAGATCTATATTAATAATCGGGGCAGGCGGGTTTATTTTTCTCATAACTCTTTCAAGTTTGTACATTGCCCGTAAAACAACAAAGCCGATTAAATATCTTCTTGGAGCAACAGAAAAGTTCGCCAGGCAGCAATTTGACCAGGTCAAATTAAACAGGAAGGATGAGCTTGGAATGCTTGCAGCAGGATTAAATCAGATGGGTATTAAATTAAACGACTATATACAGTATCAAAAGCAGTTTGTTTCCAATGTATCTCACGAGCTTAAATCACCGCTTGCCGCAATCCGGGGTTTTTCTCAATATTTATTCGAGGGAGAAAATGAGGATAAAGATTTAAAAAAGATATATTTCCATCTGGTAAATGAATCGGAGCGCCTGACACAGCTTATTAATGAGCTGTTAATTCTATCTAAATTTGACAAAGCAACATCGGAGCTTAGCACAGAGAAGGAAGATTTATCGGAATTAACCTACAGAGTTATTCAAGAGATGAAGCCAAAAGCAGAAAAAAGAGAAATATCAATGGAAGTAAATTTTGAGAATGGGATTTGTGCGGATGTTAATAAAATGTTGATGATGCATGCAATCGCAAATGTTTTAGATAATGCAATAAAATATTCTAATCCAGGAGGACATATCAGGGTAGAGACTTCTACTGACCAAAATACAGCAGTTATAAAAATAAGTGATCAGGGCATTGGTATTCATAAGAGTGATCTTTCTTTGGTACAAGAAAGATTTTACAGGGCGGGAAATTCAAACTTTGCAAATGGTTCTGGGCTGGGACTTTCTCTTTGTAAAGAGATTGTAGAGAAATTTAATGGTCAATTAATAATAGAAAGTGAGATTGGAGTCGGAACCAGTGTTTCACTTCTTCTTCCTTTAGCATAATGTTACAGGAATGATACAGGTTTGTTATTATTCTGATATTATTTTTATTTATAATGGCACTGTAACATAAAGAAATTAATTTGAATTATTTGAAGGAGGAATAGCGATGAAAATATTTAGAAAGATAGTGATAATGGCCACATTTTTGGTGTTTTGCGGGATGATTTTGGGAGGCTGTGAGAAGAACGAAGTTAAATTACCGGGAAATACATTAACTGATACACCAATTAATTCAACCAACGAATCCCAGACTGATACATCGGCTGATACTACAGATGACAGTTCAACGGATGATTCTGAAGAAATAATAAAGGAAGGCACGGTAGAAAAGAGCGGAAATGTTATTCTAAAACAGCTGGCATTTGTTTACCAGGAGAATACAATTGCCATTTCAGATATTGTAGATGATAAAATACTTGAGAGTATGCTGGGAAAAGCGGACGAGATTACATCTCACACTTATTCTGAGGATGATGGCTTAAACATGGATCAGCTTAATGGAATGACAGAAAAGCAGTATCAATATCCCGGACTTGTCATAAAAACGATTGATGCGACTGAAGATAAAAAATCATTTATCTTTAACATTGAAATTACTGACCCGAAATATCCTACAGTAAGAAACATTAAAGTCGGAGATAGCTTTGAAAAGCTAAAAGAGACTTATCCTGAAGGAACTTTGATGGGAGGGGAATTGAGTGACCAGGAGGATGACTTCCGGTACGAGCCGGTTAATTATGTGGATGTAATGAGCTTTCATATAAAAGATAAAAAGGTTGAGAGTATCCAAATATTTTCTCTTTTAGATTAATCCAAGGGAATTATAATGAAAATGGCACGTTGCATCAATTGAATTGAACCGCCTCCTGTCAAGTAGACAGTGGGCGGTTCATTTTGTGACGCGCCCTTTTCAATTTTTACTATTAAAATACTTGTTTTTAAGCATCCAAAAGTCGCAGGGGGAGATACTAAATTAATAATAAATACTTTTACACTTACAATGATGTTATAATTTTAGATATTATTAAAGAGAAAATATGGTACAAAATGGGATTTTTTATGATATAATCTAATTATATTACTACGTAAGAGGAGGAAATAACATATGAGGTTATTTAATAGGATGAGAGAACCAATCTTTCTAAAGGAGAGCAGTAACTCTGAGACACAATTAGAAAAGCTAAAAGCCATAGAGCCATTACTTAATACTGAAGGACAAAATATCATAAAACAAGATATAAAATACCTGGAATATGGAATAGCTGGAGAGAAGAATATTGAATTTGAACTGAAAAACAGCCATATGCCTATGTATATATTACATGATATTTATCTGGACGATGGAGATTTAAGCGCCCAGATTGACTATCTTGTATTTACAAAAAAAATCTGTTTTGTTATAGAATGTAAAAATCTTTATGGAGATATTGAAATCAATAATGCAGGAGATTTTATTCGAACTACAGAATTTGGCGGAAGGAAGAAGAAAGAAGGGATATATTCTCCGATTACTCAAAATCAGCGGCATCTGGAATTAATGAAAAAAATAAGAGTTGATAATAAAAGAAATATTCTAACAAAATTCATGGTAGGGAGATATTTCGAAGATTGTTATAAATCAGTAGTGGTACTGGCAAATCCCAAAACGGTTCTCAACACTAAGTTTGCTAAAAAGGATGTAAAAGAGAAAGTTATCCGTGTTGATCAATTAGTAAAATACATAAAGGATATGTATGAACAATCTAAAGAGGCAGCAGATTCAGAAGATAGAATGCTGGCATGGGCTCAATCATATTTGGAGTTACATAAGGATGTTGAGAAAGATTATACAGAAAAATACGAGCAGTATAAAATAAATAATAACAAATCAGAGAATTCCCCAAATATAATTTCTACTAGGGAATTAGAGGAAAGTAATATGGTAGATGCTGCAGTATCTGTGGAAGATATGGATATATTCAAAGAATTAAAGGTGTACCGATTGAATAAAAGCCGAGAAGAAAATATAAAACCTTATTTTATCTATAATGATAATCAACTAAAAGATTTGATATCCAAAATGCCCAGAAAAAAGGAAGAATTACAGGCAGTAGTTGGATTTGGTGAAGCAAAGATTAATAAATATGGTGATGATATATTGAAAATAGTGGGTAAATATTAAAGTTTTTATAGATGATTAAAATGGCGTTTAAAATTATCATTATAATAGTTAAACTTTTTAGGGTGTTGATAAATACAAAATAAAATCAGTAAATATGAAGAGGAGAACGAATGTTAAACAAATTACCTCCAATCGAAAAAATCTATGAAGCGTACAGCGCTATAGCGGATAACCGAATTATTCTGCATCCAGACCATGCAGCTGTCCTTTCTTCGGACAAAAGCAAGGAATATACTATTACTTGGGACGGGAACATCTATGCTTCAGACGACAATGCGACATACTGGCAAGGATATCCCGGATATCCGGTCATAGCAATATTGATGAAGCAAGAAAAATTACCCTTGGATATGAGAATCGCCTCACACTTTGCAGGTGTCAACTGGACTGAATTAAACGCAAAATACAAGAGGGATTATATGAAAGCCGCAGCAGCAGTATTGGACAGTCTCGAATGCAGCAACGGTGAAAAAGAACAAATACGAGCCGAAGTTCATTGCGTTTATGAAGCAATAAAATTACTGGATATAAAGGTAAAACGGGGCGCACCCCGCGGGTCAAAGAAGGCGTAACAAATATGAACTCGTACTATAACACAATCTTAATTTTTCGTGAAAGAACCAGGTTGAGGAACGCGATAACAGCGGCTGCCATAAATACGGCCTGATATCCGATTTCCAACCACAAAAGGCCTCCGAAAATAGGAATGACCATTGAAGCGATATGCTGCAGACTTACGCCGGTCGACAGTGTAGGGGTTACGTCGGCAAGATCGACGGCAATCTTTCGTACATACGTTGACCGTGCCATTTCAACCGCAGACATGGAATTGTCAATGACATAACAGCCGGCAATGATTACCACAGCGATATCGGCGGAGAAAATTCTGTCCGAGAAGGCATATCCGAGGCAAATGGCAAATAATAGAACGGCTTCCGCAGTCAGGACGAACCGCTCACCACGGCTATCAATCAATTTACCGATTAGCTTTCGCGAGCCTATACTGATAAGGGCAACCACCATACCCAAGATAGCAAACATCTGAGGCTTTACGTCAAACACTTTAATTAATACCCACGGTGCAAACGTCAGAAAAATTTGATTCCTTGCACCACTGATAACGGCCAGTACATAATAGAGCGAATACCGTTTTCTAAAAACAAATTTCACTTTTCGGACTTCTGGTCCGCCCTTTTTCATCATCCCCACTGCAAAAGCAGCGAACACATAGAAAACGGTGCCGGTAAGAAACGCGGTCTGATAAGTCATATGCATAAAATTAAAACCCAGAAAAATATAAAGGTAGGCAACGATACTTCCTGATAAGCCGAAGGCACTGACTGTTCCAAGCCTGGCTCCGAAAGAACCCTGATTGGACAGGGACATACCGATGGATGGCGTGACAGGCATGGCCATGTGTGTACCGAGGCTGTACATCATCATCCAGATGATCATAAGTGCAAAGGTCGGTGACAGCATACCGAGTCCGAGCATACCCAGTCCCGCCGCTGCCATACCGAGCATCGCAATTCGCACGTCGCCCAGAAAACTTAATGCCGCCAGAATCAGCATAATAAAGAAGCCCGGTGCTTCTCTAGGTACCTCAAGAAAACCCCTGATATCCTCGGATAGTTTGAAGATATCGCTTAAGTAGTTGTTGAATATGGATATATAAATGCCTGAACCAATTCCGGAGAATAGTCCCGCAAGCAAAAATAAATTAAAGTCCCGTTCGATATAGAAATTTGTGCGTAATCTCATTTGTTTACCAGCTCTCATAGTAGTCATAACTTCCAGCAATTATAACATATGAAATTGATGCTTTCAATGAATTTTATAAATTGCTTTTGAGTAACAAAGAAGTTCACTTCTTGGTGAAAATATTCGAGTTAGGTACCTGCTTAAGGCTTCGATAGAAGGTTGGGTTATCATTCAAATCCATGATGAAGCAGGATACTCCTAAGTCACCGACCTTCTCTGTCATATCCTGTATTGACGCCCTGGCTTTATTTTTACTTAGTAAAGAATGAAAGGATAACGCGAGCACATAGCAGTTTTCACTACTGAATCGCATTTGCTTTTTCACAAAGTAGGCTCGCGTAATCTTATTATTTTCTTTTATGATATCTTTGATTTTTTCCAGCTTATCCTGCGCCAGATCACTTTCGATAAAAATATCTTTTATATCGATGCGATTGGTTTCCTCTTGAATTTTATCGGCAAGCATTGATTTCTGCTTCATCCAGGGCATGAGAATATCCCTTTCTTCCGTCAGACCGTTCGACATTAGATATTCACCGATCAGTGAAAGCCCGGGTATAATGAAGTCCGTATTTAACTCAATCGCCTTTTTCACATAATCGATGCCGCTGCCATCATTTTTGTGCAGCAAAAGCTGGCCAAGCCGGTAAAGTGCAGGAGAATAATCCGCTTGCTTTGAAATGATTTTGTTATAAACGCTGTATGCTTCGTCTCTATTTCCTGTCTCCTCAAGGGCCATCGCATATTTGAGATTGCTGTCTGGATCGTCGGACTCTTTAAAATTCTTAACAATCTCCAGCTGTGCTTGGTACTCTTCGGTATATTCAGACCAATTCTCTGATAAAGCTTCAAAGAATTCCTGATTCTTTGCATCAAGTAGAGCTTGGATCTCTTTTCTGTAGCTATTGTTTTCAAATCGAAAGACTACCGGATAAGAATAATCTTCAATTCCAAGTGCCTGCATCCGCTCCTTAAAGCTTGGATGGGTATCATATATGGATGAAATTCTTTTTTTGATTTGATTTATCCAAGGATCGTAATTGTTAGCAAATTCATCATAGAAGCTCGTTAGCAGCAAGGAATAAAAGTTGTGTGGCGGTTCCGTTCTCATCCTGATTTCTCCCATAGCATAGGCATCATCACGATACAGGTCCAAAAGCTCCAGCTTCATGCTGGCTATTGCATAGGTCTGTTTACCGGTAAACGTTGCGGCTTCCTTATCCGCTATCGTTTCCCTGGTTTTGGAAATCGCTGCAAGGTGCAGCTGCATGGTATCAATATAATTTTCGGCAAACGAAATTAAAAGTACATGAGCAACAATATTTTCAGAACGCTCCATAATCCTCATCCATCTAATAATATTGTAAGATATTTTGCTGCTAATCCTTGTATCCTTGTTATAGATATGGGACAGTTCATGAATGATGACAGATTTTAGTTCCTCCTCCTCTAATATGCTTAACAAAAGAATCCCCATTTGCATCAGGCTTTTTCCGCCAAAACCAAATCCGGAAGGAATGAAGCAGACAGCTGCATTGGCATCCTCCGTTATATAAATTTTGTCAATCTGTTCGGCATTTGTATCACGGATTGCGCTATCAAGAACACGAAAAATTTCCGGGTTACTTTCTGCATCAGCTGTTATTCCCTCCGGATACTCGGGTTTAATATAAATGGACCGAAATAGGATATACAGAATACTAAGCAAAGCCATCACGAAGGTACCGAAGCCACCCATGGAGCTTCCTGTCTGAATGCCGATTGATATTAATCCAAGTATGGTTAGAAGAATTGTAATTATCATTACTGCGACGTAAAGGTTACCATAATAGTATAGTCTTATCATTCTTATATTGATTTTTTCTGGGGCTTCGATCGCTTTTTGCTTTAACTTATCAAATATCTCCTCGTAGCCATCATCTGCATAATCTATAGCTTTTTTCTTAAAAAGCATACAATAGACACCGGCCAGGAACAAAAGAACAAATTCGGCAATCCCAAAGATACCAAGCAAATAAGGCAGACGGCTGACTTTATCTTGAACTATCATAAGAATTGCTAGTATAAGAAAAATGAACCAGGCAATAAGGAATGTTATTAACAATATGGTATAGAAACGTTTTATCTTATAATTAATCATTTCTTTCTCCGTTCAATATGAATAAAAACAAAATATAAAATTATGGGGTATAAAAAGATGGTATAATCATTATTTTGGCTTCCGGGGAAAATATTATACGAATAATACCAAAGACCGGTAATGGGTTAACCTTTATTCAAAAAGTGAATTTTGTAACTTTATATTGGAATAAAATTGGCAGCATGCTAAAATCAAATATAATTGAAGAAAAATGATATTTGTGAAAAAAACCGCAACTAAGCATTGGTTTGGAGCTTTATTTTTTGGACAGATAAAACCGAAAAAAGACAGGAAAAGCATTAAATCGTTCGCTACAATTATACTGTGAGGTGGCTAATATGGATTGGATGAAAGATACTCAAAAAGCAATCAATTATATGGAAATGCATTTGTTAGAAGATATCGGCATTGATGATGTGTCGAACCATGTGTATTCATCAAGTGATTATTTTAATAAAGTATTTCGTATAGTGACGGGCTTCTCCATCAGTGAATATATGCGAAATAGAAGATTATCACTTGCCGGTGAAGATTTATTATCCTCAAAAAGCAAAATAATAGAAATTGCTTTAAAATACGGATATGAAACTCCTGAAAGCTTTACAAAAGCGTTTTCACGTTTTCATGGCATGACTCCGTCTGAGGTGATCGCATTCCCTAAAAGTCTCAAATGTTTCAGCCCTCTCACAATACAAATTAATGTTAAGGGAGGATTTAATATGTCCAGAAGATTAATTCCGAATGTATCAAAATTGTATGAAAACCCTGCTGAAAATTATATGTTTCCCAGCTGTATGCGATCTGTAATGGGTACACTCGCTGAAAAAAATGAAATGGATTTTCTCTTTTTTGCCGGTGTCACAGGGGACTTGTTTTCACAGATATGGCTCGAGCCAAAATGGCAATACAACGATTCATATTCAACTGTATGTAAGGACACTCAGCTTCCTATGAAAGCAGCCTTTGATGCTTGCGGATATTCCTATGAATATTTTTATAAAGACGATATTATAAGAATGAAACACGAATGTATACAAAAAATAGTTGACTCTATAGACAAGGGCATACCTGTTTTAACCTTCGGCATTGTCGGCCCTCCTATTTGTTCCATTATCTGCGGCTATGATGAAAACGGTGATGTATTAATTGGGTGGTCGCAATTCACGGATGAACCCAGAGAAGATATTCCAACGGATTTGGTAACATCGGAAAATTATTTTGCGAAGAAAAACGGTCTTGACCGTTCGGAGGCTCTGATTTTTTTGAAAAGAAAAGAGAAGCTGCCAGATATTGCGGAAAACATACGTTTATCCATTTTAAACATACCTGTTTTGGCTTCATTGGCACCCAGGGATAACATATATTTTGGGGGAAATGCTTTTGAACAATGGGCGGAGTCATTATTGTGTGACGAGTATTTTAAAAATGAAGAGATGTTGGCGGGACCTTTGGATACCTATGGCAGTTGTATAGTTTCTGCCGGTACCAATATGCATTATATTCAAGAATATCTTAACCGGGCTTTGGAGTATTGTCCCGATATGAAAATTATGATTGAAGATCTTAAACAGGCTTATAAAAAAGAAGCGGAGGCACTTCAAAGACTTGTGGAATTTCAGGGAGGTTATTTCTTTGATGCAAACCGTAAAGCACTTTTAGATAAGGATTTTCGTGTTGAGCTGGCCGGACTTGTCAGAAAAGTTGGACAATGCTATTGTGATGCTGCTTGTGTCCTTAGAAAATGAGTAATAAAACATGGAGCGTAAGAGCGATTTTGCTTTTGCGCTCTTATTTTATCAGTTGGCTGTAATGATTATAAAATCAAAATTTAATTATAATATAGTTATTATAAACTGATTGACAAATAATTTTAAATAACGTATCATATAGTAATAAAGACTACATGAAATCGTATTGAAAAAGAGAAAGAGAGCGCTTGAGAAGATGGTAAATATAGGATTGTTTGGGGACTCGATATTGAAAGGAATACAGATTAATCCGGTAAATAAAAAATATTATGTTAATAATAATATTGATGTAGAAATCTTAAGCAAACAATACCCAATACAAATACAAAACTATTCAAGCTTTGGATGTACTGTAAAAAAAGGTAGTGATTTGCTTAAAAAAAGATTGGAAAAAAATATAGGATGCGATGTAATTGTCATGGATTATGGTGGAAATGACTGCGACTATAATTGGAAAGCAATCTCGGAAAATCCGAAGGGCAATCATTCTCCTAATACCCCGATGGAACTTTTCACAGAAATATATCGTGATATCATTGTTACATTGAAGAAAAAAAATATTTTACCTATATTAACTACATTGCCGCCATTAGAACCACAAAGATTTTTTGAATGGTTTTGCAGAGATCTAAATAAAAAGAATATACTTATGTGGCTTGATGATATTAATAACATTTACTTTCATCAGGAAAGTTACTCAAGAATAATCGAAAAAATCGCATGGGAAACACAAGTGCCGTTAATTGATTTAAGAGGAGCGTTTTTAAAAGCTGGAAATATAAAAGAGCTGCTTTGCGAGGATGGAACACATCCAAATACTTCAGGTCAAAAAATCATAGCATCATCTTTTTACAATTTCGCAAATGAATTTATCGATACCCGGATATATAAGGGTCTGCGTGCTTTACAGAAATAAACAATTCAGTCGGTTGTATAATAAGGACATAGCTTTCCGCTAGGGGAAGCTATGTCCTTATTATACAGAATTGAATAAAAGGCAAATAAGTGGAATAGAACATCCTTGAGTGAAAAATCAAAGTATATTCCTTGGTCATATTCAAGTCATATTCGTATAATATACTTCCTTCATAAGTGAATTTTATAAAAATAAAAAGTTGAAAGGATGATTTATGATATGAAAAATAAAAAAATTGAAGTGAGATATTTTTCAAGAACAGGTAATACTGCAAAGCTGGCAAACACAATAGCAAGGACTGCCGGTTGCGAAGCAAAAACAACGGATATTTTCTTGAAAGAAAGAGCAGATATACTTTTTATAGGAGCCTCCGTATACGGAGCCGGAATTGATAAAAATGTTAAGGATTTTATTGAGTCCCTGGACGGCTCAAAGGTCGGAATAGCTGTCATTTTTTCTACTTCTGCCTTGGTTGAACGTGCTTATCCTGAAATCAAAAAGCATTTATCCGTAAAGGGAATTCGGGTAGCTTCTGAGGATTTCTACTGTCGGGGGCAATTTACTTTCCTGCATAAGAACAGGCCAAATGATCAGGATTTGGTTAGAGCAAAGCAATTTACTGAGAAAATGATAGAGGAATCCAGCTTATGACACAGGAGTTTAATTTGGAGCGTTATCTTTCCAAGGGTGTGGCGGTGATTGTAAGGGAAGCAGGGAGGAATTACTGAAATGCAATTAGCATGGAAAGAAATAAAACATAGTAAAAAGAAATATTTTTTGATAGAAATTACTCTTGTTCTTATGATTTTTATGGTAATTTTCTTGTCTGGACTGGCAAATGGCTTGGCCAGGGCAGTCAGTGCCGCAATTGAGAATACGCCTGCGACCGGATTCATTCTTAGCAATGATGCAGAAAGTTTAATTACCCTTTCCCATCTGGATGCGGAGAAATACGAAGAAATTCAACTGTCAGCCTCCGACCCGGTGGCAGCCCTGAGTATCCAGAGAACCAACATTAACCTGAAGGGCAGCGGCAACAAGTTGGATGTAACTTATTTTGCCATTGATCCACAGGAATTCTTAAGCCCTGAGGTTAGCAAGGGGGAAAAGCTTTCTTCCTCCGGGTATAGCATTGTACTGGATGAGGCCTTCATTGAAGAAGGAATTCAACTTGGCGACATTGTAGAGGATTCTGCTTCAGGAATACAGATGACGGTGGTCGGCTTTACCAGGGATGCCCTGTATGGACATAGCTTTGTTGGATATCTATCCACGGATACCTATAACAATATTAAAACTGCTCTCAATCCAAACTATGAAGCCTTTTACAATACGGCAGCAATTCAGGGTGAGGGCTTGGGGGAGTTGGACGGTCTTGTATTCACAGATAAGACGGCAATCGTAGATCATATACCGGGATACTCTGCGGAACAGACGACAATCCGAATGATCCTATGGGTATTGGTTGTCATCTCGGGTGCAATTTTGGGTGTATTCTTCTATATCCTGACCATACAGAAGCAAAAGCAGTTTGGCGTAATGAAGGCCATCGGAATGAGGATGGGGGAAATCACAGGAATGATCACCTTCCAGATTGCGCTCCTGGCTTTGTTTGGCGCCTTTGCCGGCAACCTTCTGGCATTTTCCATGGCAGCCTTTTTGCCGGGCAGTATGCCCTTTTATGTGAAAGGCAGCGATGCACTGGCGGTTTCTGCTGCGTTTATCGGAATATCCATTTTCTGCGGTCTGCTTTCCACAAGAAGAATTGCCAAGGTAGATCCGCTGATTACAATCGGAGGTAATGAATAATGAAAGAATATGCAATACAGCTTATGAATATCGGAAAAGCCTACAGGGACGGAGACGGAGAAAATATAGTTCTTAAGAATATCTCCCTGAAGGTGCAGAGTTCGGAATTTGCCGCGATCGTCGGTCCATCCGGCTCCGGTAAAAGCACCCTGCTTTCGATTGCAGGGGCCTTACTTTCTCCGGACGAAGGTGTTATAATAATCGGAAAGCAGAATATTTCTTCCAGAGAGCAGAAGCATTGGACAAGCATCCGAAGGGAAAGGATTGGCTTCATCTTCCAGAATCATCAGCTTCTGCCTTATCTGACAGTATCGGAGCAGTTAAAGCTGGTGCAGAATATGACAAAAAAGGGTAAGAAGGTGGATGTTCCGGAGCTGCTTAAGGATTTGGGGCTGGACTCCTGCAAGGATAAATATCCGGAGCATTTATCCGGCGGTGAGAAGCAGCGTACTGCCATAGCACGGGCGTTTATGAATGAACCTGACGTGATTTTAGCGGATGAACCTACTGCCAGTCTTGACGGGGAACGTGGCCGTCAGGTGGTGGAAATGATCCGCAGGGAGGTGAAGAAGAGAAATAAGGCTGCCATCATGGTAACGCATGATGAACGCGTACTCAGCCTTGTAGATACGGTTTATTATTTGGATAACGGAGTGTTAAAAAAGATGGCTTAACAGGATGGTGATGGTGTGTTTTCCATATTGGTGGTTGAGGATGATGATACCCTGAATAAAATGATGTGCGCCAAATTAAAGCAGGAGAGCTTCAAGGCATTTTCCGCCTTTGACGGCTTAGAAGCCTTGGATATCCTGGACATGGAGCATATTGATCTGATTATCTGTGATATTATGATGCCAAAAATGAATGGATATGAATTGACGAGAGAGCTTCGGAGCGCCGACTATACTTTGCCTATTCTGATGATTACTGCAAAGGATCAGATGGAGGACTTGGAGAAAGGCTTTCAGGCCGGGACAGATGATTACATGATTAAACCAATCCATATGAAGGAAATGATTCTCAGGGTTAATGCCCTTCTCCGAAGGGCTAAGATTGTGAATGAAAAGAGATTGGTTATAGGCGGCGTCGTTTTGGACTATAATACCTTGACCGTGCATATCTGCGGAGGGGAAATTGATATGCCTCCCAAGGAATTCTATCTTCTTTTCCGATTGCTTAGTAATCCGGGTAAAATATTCACTCGCCTGGAGTTAATGGATGAAATCTGGGGGATGGATTCGGAAGCGGATGAGCGTACGGTTGATTCCCATATTAAAAAGCTAAGGCGAAAATTTGAAACCTGTCCCGATTTTGAAATAGTGACCATACGCGGTTTGGGATATAAGGCAAAATATTAAGCATCCGCTTCTCTCATAAGCTTGTAAGATTTGTAAGATTTTGTGCCGGTGTCTGCGGCGGAATGGAGTAAGAAATGATGAAACCAAGGAAAGCTCAGGAGGCACAGCGCAAGTTCCGGATCACTCTCCGGTTATATTTTGCGCTGGCCGCAACTGTGACGCTTTGTTTTGCCTGTCTGATTTCCTGCGCCTTGGTCATATTGGGTGTAAAGCTATTCTATCACGAGCCGCTTACCTCGGCTGCAGTCATCCTGCTATGTCTTCTGGTCTGTGCCCTGTCCATGCTGCTGGGAGGTATCATGATGTTTTTTGGCTCAATCCATCTGACCAAACCCCTTGAGATAGTAAGTGCTGCTGTCCAGAAGGTGGCAAAAGGTGATTTTACCGTAAAAATCCCCCGTGATGCGGCAAAGAGAGGCAAATATCTGTATACCAATGAGCTTGACGAGCTGTCGGAGATTGTAAACAAGATGGTTACCGAGCTGAACGGAATGGATTATATGCGTAAGGATTTCATGAGCAACGTATCTCATGAAGTAAAGACTCCGGTTGCTGCCATTACCGGATTTACTGAAATCTTACTGGAGGACAATCTGGAGGATGAGGATAGGAAGGAATACCTAAGAGTGGTCAATCAGGAATCCAGACGGCTGTCGATTCTATGTGAAAACATGCTGCGCATGTCCCGCCTTGATAATCAGCAGATTGTAGTAAGAAAAGATGAGTTTCGGATTGATGAACAGATTAGAAAATGTATCATCATGCTATCCGAAAAATGGTCCGGCCATAATATCGAATATGATCTTCAGCTCAGTCCGGCAGTTATTGAAAGCGATGCAGATCTTCTAATGCAGGTCTGGACCAATCTAATCGATAATGCTATTAAATATTCGCCCCAAACCGGTACAATCCGGATTGTGGAAACCTTCCGCAAGAAGGAGCTGATTGTCAGCATTCAGGATAAGGGCATCGGTATCAGTAATGAAAAGCTGCCAAAGATATTTGACAAATTCTATCAGTGTGAAGAATCCCATAAAAAACAGGGAAACGGTCTTGGGCTTTCCATCGTAAAACGAATTCTGGAAATATTGAACGGAAATATTACCTATGACAGCGAGGAGAATGCGGGTACGACTGTAACTGTACGAATCCCTTCTAATCCGGATGCATCAGGAAATACGTAGTCCTTACCGCTCAAGGCACGTGGAGTGCGTGTTATTGATGCCGGTCCTATCCATTCCGGATAAACTTCTGCCAAGAAAGAATCAAATTCAACCTGTTCTATTGCCGTATGATTGATCGGATGTTAGGCTTACCTTGTTTGAATAATCACTGGATATGATTACAATAAGGCAGGCTGAAGCAATCCGTGTTTTTTTGTCTGCGCTTTATTGTTTTCTTCCTATCACGGGAGGGAGCATTATGAAAAAAATGAAACGAATGAATGTCCATCATTCCGAGAGACGGCTATCTGCTTTCTTTACAACCGTCAGTGTAATCTCCGGGATATTGTCCATCTTCATAGTCATCTATATAGTAAGCCTATTGTGGGATGGAACGTCGCTGGAACAGCTGCTTTTATTAGGCGCTGCCGTATGCCTTTGCCAGGTTATCAAGGCTGTTTTTTACGCATTGGCGTTATGGAAAGCCCATGATTTTGCCTATTCGTCGCTGCTGGAAATCCGGCTTGATATGATCGGTCATATGAAGAAGCTGCCTTTTTCCTTCTTCCAGAAAAGAAAGGTCGGTGATTTAGCGAATATCATCGACCGTGATGTGGAGCGTATCGAACTTTATCTGGCCCACACGCTGCCTGATATGGTTATTACCTATATCGTTTGTCTGGCTGTTTTTGTGATGGTTATACTTCTGGATTGGCGTTTGGGAATTGCGCTGATCTCAACTGTTCCGCTGGTATTTGTATTAATGCCCGCTTTCAATAAGCTCTGGTCCAAATCTGTGGGTAATTATCAAAGGAGCATTCAAAGGGTTTCCGAAAATATTATGGAATATATCGGATCGATATCCGCAATCAAGGCCTTCAGTAACGGGGAAAGGAAAACAGAGAAGGTTCTTCAAAGCATGTATGATTATATCGACAGCGCTAAAAAAGCGATTTACGTGCAGTCGGTTCCGATGAGTTTTATTACCTTGCTTATGGAGGGCGGTATCGTTGTAGTGGCCATCGTCGGCTCCGTCATTTTAAGCTACCGGCCCATTACCGCCTGGGGGATTATCGTCTACATTTTGGCTATCATTCTGGCTGGGCAATTTTCAAAGAATTTTTCGAAATCCATGGCTCTTCAATATAACAAAATTGTTTTTAAAAATACTATGGCTGCGGTAAATTCCGTGATCGATACTCCGGTGGCACCGGAAAAAGAAAGGAAGGAAAACCCATCGGCGGGAGACATCGAATTCCAGAATGTGACCTTTGGCTACGAGGAAAGGCGGGCAGTTCTTAAGAACATCAGCGTTGTGTTCAAAAAAAACTCCGTCAATGCCATTGTCGGCCCTTCCGGGGCCGGTAAGAGCACCATAGCCAATTTAATCATGAATTTTTGGCAGCCCGACAGCGGAGCCATTATGATTGGCGGACGGAAGGTACAGGATTATCACGAACAAGATCTGTCCGCACTGATTTCAATTGTACAGCAGGATAGCTTTTTATTTAACAGCTCAATCGAGGAGAATCTCCGGATCGGCAAAAAGAATGCAAGCCGGGAGGAGATCATTCGCGCTGCAAAAAAAGCGAGGATACATGATACGATTATGAGCTTCCCGGAAGGCTATGAGACCATAGCAGGAGAAGGCGGAGCTAAGCTGTCCGGCGGAGAAAAGCAACGGATTTCTTTGGCCCGCATGATCTTAAAGGACGCACCCATTGTCATACTGGATGAAGCGACTGCAGCTGTTGATCCCTACAACGAGGTGCTGATTCAGCAAGCCATCGTTCAACTGTGCGAGAACAAGACCCTAATCATCATTGCACATCACTTAAATACCATCCAATCAGCCGACCAAATCCTTGTGATGAAAGACGGTGAATTGATCGCAAAAGGAAGGCATGATGAACTGATGGAAACAAACGAGCTATATAAAACAATGGCAGAGGCAGAGCAGCAAGCTGAGCATTGGAGCATAAAGGAGGTTGCAAAGCTATGGTAAGGGGACTATTTTCCTATATCAGTAAAAAGGGTAAGTGGATGCTGGTGGCGGCCATAACTTCCAACACCGTAAGCTCCCTTATGTTCGCGGGAATTTTGTTGACAATTTTTCGTATGCTGACGGCCATTACGGAGGGGAGAAAGGAGCTGACCGGATATTGGTGGGCTCTGGCAGGAATGCTGGCCGTAAAATTCGCTGCCAATATTATTTCTAACGGGACTACCCATTTTGCCGGTTTTGAGATGGAAGTAAATTTAAAGGAAAGAATTATTCGCAGACTGAAACAGTTCTCCTTAGGCTTTTACACGAAAGAACGCCTCGGTGAAATCAGTACGATTGTCCAAAATGATGTGGACAACCTGGAGGGCGCTGTGGCGCATATAGGCTCCAAAATAGTGAGCGATGTGATTACAGCCTTTGTTATTGGCGCGGCTCTTTTTATGCTTGACTGGAAAATGGGGCTGGTGATGGTTTCTCTGCTTCCTTTGGCAGTATGGCTTCAGTCGGCAAGTGTGAAAAAAGCGCTGATTTTAAAAGAAAAGAATAAGCAAAATCTTGCCGATATGGTCAGCCGGTTTGTCGAGTATACAAAGGGCATTCCTCTGCTTAAGGCTTTCCCGGAGAATCAGTTTTTTCAGAAGCGCTTAACAGAAAGTGCGCAGCGCTTTGAGGAAAGCAGCAAGGCGGAAGCGAAAGCCGGGGCTGGGGATTCTGCAAAATACTTTATTCCCTTTGAGCTTTGCTTTGGTCTGATTGCCTTGATTGGGGGGATATTGACGTGGTATAAGGCTCTTAATGTGGACAGCTATGTCTACTTTGTTGTTTTCAGTCAGGAGTTTTACCGGCCGTTTGCCGGTCTGGAAAGCTATCGTATGAGCTACACCGGTATGCTAGACAGTTATGGAAGAATTGCCAGGCTGCTCAATATGCCTGTCGTGGCACATCCCTCCAACCCCAAGTCACCCAGCCGGTGTGACATCCATTTTGACCATGTGGGATTTCATTATGAGGAAAATGGCTTTATGCTAAGCGATACAGATTTTACCTTGGAGCAGGGCAGTCTTACGGCCTTGGTGGGGCCCTCCGGCTCGGGTAAAACAACTATCACCAATTTGCTTTTGCGGTTTTGGGATTGCCATTCCGGAAGAATTGAAATAGGTGGTGTAGATATCCGGGGAATGGATTATGATGAACTACTTTCGAAAATCAGTATTGTCATGCAGAATGTAATCCTGTTTGCCGATACGATTTATGAGAATATCAAAATGGGAAGCAGCGGCGCAACAAGGGAGCAGGTGATTGACGCAGCCAAAAAAGCCATGATGCATGATTTTATCATGAGTTTGCCGGAAGGATATGATACCATGCTGGGGGAAAACGGTGCAGGACTTTCCGGCGGGCAGCGGCAGAGGCTTTCTATCGCCCGGGCCCTTTTGAAAAACAGCCCTATTGTTCTGCTTGATGAGGCTACCAGTAATGTGGATACTATGAATGAGGTATCTATCCAGAAGGCAATCAGCAATTTATCCGCCGGCAGAACGGTACTGGTCATCGCACACCGTTTACAGACAATACAATCGGCAGATCGTATCCTGGTTGTGCAGGAAGGCCGAATTGTCGAGATGGGAAAGCACCCGGAACTGCTGAACCAGGGCGGACTTTACTATGAATTATGGACGGCTCAGCAGCAGGCAAAAGCATGGAAAATTAGCGGCCGGTCCGCATAGATAGTTTTCCATGGTAAAGGTATGTATAGAAAGAATCAGCAGTTATTTTTAAGCTTGCGGTATTCCGTGGGCGTTATCCCATAGACCTTTTTAAACAGCTCCGCAAACCGGCCAGGGTTTTTGCAGCCTACGCTTTTTGCAATGGCGTAGATTGGTTCATTGGAGCTGTCAAGCTTATACAATGCCTCCTTCATGCGTACCTGCAATACATATCCGTGAATCGTGCTGCCAAAGGCAAGCTGAAAATCATGCTGAAGCTTAGCGGCGCTGGTATTTGTCATGCGGGACAATTCGAATATTTTGGGAGAGTCTGAAAGACGTTCATCGAGGATCGTTTTCGCTTTATTCACAGCCGCAAAATCTTCCTCTGTCAAGCGACGCTTATGGAAGCGCGGTGAAGAAAGCATTTCCTGGGCTTTTGCTGTGATCATGTACAGAATTTCCAGGATTTTTCCTTCATAATACAGTTCGGAGGATACATCGGATTCCATACTGCGCTTGATCTGCTTCAGGACAAGCTGCAGCTCCGGGATATGATAGCCTTTATTATTCATTTTAATCAGGCTGTCAATATCCAGATAATTATCTGAAAAGTGCTGCCGTAAATATTGAAGATAAAATTCTTCAAAAATCATAATACGGACACCGCGAACGGGTGTATCCGGCCAGAAGACGAGCTTCCCCGGACGCCTTTGATTTATATAAGTGCTGACCCCGACCAGGAGGGGAAATCTTCCGAAGCCATATTCCCAGTTTTCCGCCTTGATGGATTCAAAATATAAGACCTCCAAAAACTGATTGGATATTAAATAATCCTTTCGTGTGGCGTATCGAAAGGAATAGTCCATGATGGAAACAAAGAACTTGTTTTCAAACGAGAGCTGTTTCATCCTGCCGGCGGCCAAATCGGTATCCGCCTCAAAGAAATCAAACGCTCCATCATTCATTTGCCGAAAACAACGTTCCATCCGCTTTTCGTGGGTAGAGTCTGTCTTTTCTGCCGGTTGTAGGTTCATACTCTTTGCTCACCTGCCTGTTTTAAATACAGTAATACCCGAAAAACGGGATGCTTCTCAATTTCTTGATAAGAAGCAATGTGTTAATGTAATGTTCGAGTAATCTAACGAATAGTATAACACATACGTTTTGAGAAATTCAAGCCGTATGGTTCAAGGCTGGCGGCGATTTTAATAATTACGAATGGGCAAGGCCATTTTGCGGTGATTCTTGCCCCGATTGTAAATATAAGGAAATATAGCTTCCTATTTTATGTAATTTATTGTATAATTAATACTGCCTTATAGATAAGCCCTCAGCCAAATACTTGCTTGTCTATAATGGAGGAATTGATGAGAGGTGTTTATTACTTAATTTAGGAGGTGGTTATATGAAGGGTAAAAAATTTTTAGCAATCTTTACAGCTTTGTCTGTATTAATAACCGGTATAAGCTTTAACGGGTATCATCAGGAAGCTGCTGCTTACGGGAATTTGGTACTTGACGATTTTGAGAACGGTTTAAATGGCTGGGGGCCCAGAGGTGTTGATGCAGAAGTAGTAAGTATAAGTACAGAGGAAGCCTATTCCGGGGTGAATAGTGTAAAAATAACCAACCGTACAAAGACCTGGCATGGAGCAACCTGTGATAAAACGGAAATTCTTACTCTGGGAGAAACTTATGTATTTGGAATATGGATCAAATATGTGGGAGATTCCTATTCCTCAACTCAAAGATTCAGCTTGCAGCTTCAATATAATGACGGTGTAAACGACCAGTATAAAACCATCAAAACAGCGGCCGTGACCAAAGGAACCTGGACACATCTGGAAGGGGAGTATACCATACCTACGGATGCAACTAATGTATTCATCTATGTGGAGACAGAATACAAGTCTTCCCCGACAAACCAGGACTTTTTGGATTTTTATATTGATGATTTTACGGCAACGCCGGCTGTGCTGCCTGAAATTGAATATAACATAGCAAGCCTTAAGGATGTATTTGCACCTTATTTTAAGGTGGGAGGAGCGGCAACAGCCAATGAAATAGCTCCGGCGCCGGGAAAGGCATTGGTATCGAAGCATTATAACCTGCTGACACCCGGTAATGAGTTAAAACCGGATTCGGTTCTGGATTATGATGCCACCATAGCGTACCTTCAAGCACATCCCGATGACCAGGTAAATCCGCAGGTTAATTTAAGGGCAGCCAGGACTTTACTGGAATATGCCAGAGATAATAACATACCGGTAAGAGGACATACTTTGGTTTGGCATGCCCAGACCCCGGAATGGTTCTTCCGGGAAAATTATTCTACGGACTCCAGTGCTTCCTGGGCTTCCAAGGAAGTGATGCTGCAAAGGCTTGAAAACTATATCAAAAATCTTATGGAGCTGATTGAGACAAGCTATCCTACGGTAGAATTTTATGCATGGGATGTGGTAAATGAGGCGGTTGATCCCAATACTTCTACCGGAATGAGAAATCCTGGTTCCAATAATACCACATCGGGTAATTCTCTGTGGATGCAGACGGTGGGTGCAGAATATATTGAGAAGGCCTTTGAATATGCCAGAAAATATGCTCCCGAAGGCTGCAAGCTCTTTTATAATGACTATAATGAATACGAAGACAAAAAAAGTACCTTTATTTATAATATTTTAGCAAATCTGAAAAGTAAAAATCTTGTTGACGGCATGGGCATGCAATCCCACTGGACAATGGATTATCCAAGCATCAGTATGTTCGAAACAGCTGCCAGGAAATATAATTCCCTAGGAATTGAGCTTCAGCTTACGGAATTGGATATCAAGCAGCCGGATGGCAGTCAAAGTGCCCTGACTGCCCAGGCAAACCGTTATAAGCTGCTCATGGATAAAGTAGTTGCTCTGAAAAAGGAAGGGATTAATTTTACGGCAGTAATCTTCTGGGGAGTAACGGATGCAACCAGTTGGCTGGGGGGATATCCTTTGTTATTTGATGCGGAGTATAAAGCAAAGCCCGCGTATTATTCCATTATTGAAGGAATAACCCCTACAGGAACTGTCACTCCGGTGCCAACTGCAACGCCTACTGTCACACCAACGGTGACACCGACTGTAACTCCAACAATAACGCCGAGTGTAACGCCTACTGTTACACCAACGGTGACGCCAAGCGTAACACCGACCCAAAGCCCCGGAAAGGGTGTTCCGGCGGTGAATGTTACTACACAAAATAACGGCAATACGGTCAGCCAAAAATATACTGTTACGGCAGTAGGAGGTACCATTGACCTCTCGAAGGTAACCATAACCTTTACCGGAGACGGCATGAGCAGTGCACAGCAGAATGTCTGGTGTGACCATGCAGCCTTACAGCTTACGGTTTCCCCGTATTATACTTCATTGAACGGTTCGGTGACAGGAACGATAAGTAATAAAATTCTCACCTTGAGCATCAGTAAAAGTGTGGAATTAGCTGCGGGCACCGGAAGCCTTGTTATGGATATCCGATTTGCCAAGACTGATTGGTCCGTGTATGACACAATTACCAATCCGGTTGTCCGGGTGTATTATGACGGTGTCTTAATAGAGTAAACTTTCAATAGTGGAGGTTGGTTAGAACTATGTAATTCAAACCTGGTTGAGCTTTACAGGTTGAATTACATAGTTCTGTTTTATTTTGATGGAATGAGACCATAAATTGCTACATATTTCTTGACCCATTCCCTGCTAATCCCTATAATGAGCTCAGTGACATAAAAATCCGAGAGATGCCGCAAAGCGTCATACTTTCACTCTTCAAGCTTGTATATGGGCTGCATCCACAAACTTGAGAGCGCAAAAAGTGCAGAAATAAGGGAAAAAATGAAAATCATCATATCACCGGCAAAAAGAATGAAAATTGATACGGATACGTTATCGTTTGAAGAGCTTCCCTTTTTTATAAAAGAAGCAAAGGTGCTGTCAGAGCATTTAGAACGGCTAAGCTACGAGGAAGCCAGGAGGCTTTGGAATTGTAATGATGAAATTGCTGCCTTTCATTATAGAAGGCTTAGAGGCTTAGACCTTTATCATAATCTGACCCCTGCTATTCTTTCCTATGAAGGAATTCAGTATCAATATATGGCACCCTCCGTATTTCAGGTCAATGAGATGGAATATATCAGAGAACATCTAAGGATTCTTTCAGGATTTTATGGCTTGCTAAAACCCTTTGACGGAGTTGTTCCCTATCGGCTTGAGATGCAGGCAAAGCTTCCGGTAAAAGAAGCGAACACTCTTTATGATTACTGGAATACAAAGCTTGCTGCACAATTATTTTCTGAGAGCAGGCTGATCTTGAATCTTGCTTCCGTAGAATACAGCAAATGCATATCACGTTACTTAGAGAAGGATATTCATTTTGTGACCTGTATTTTTGGGGAAAGAATAAAAGACAAAGTAGTTGAAAAAGGAACCCATGCAAAGATGGCAAGAGGTGAGATGGTTCGCTTTATGGCGGAGAGGGAAATTGAAAAAATAGAAGAGATCAAACAATTTAATAGATTGAATTTTACTTATGCAAAGGATTTGTCCGATGAAAATACCTATGTTTTTCTTAAAGAGAGGGTCATGGAATGAAAAAGCTTGACAGAGAATTTTATAACCGGGATTCCATCCTTGTGGCCAGAGAGCTTCTGGGAAAGGTGCTTGTACACGAGATAGACGGGCAAAGAATTTCAGCTAAGATTGTCGAGGCAGAGGCGTATATGGGAGTTCAAGATAAGGCCGCCCATTCCTATGGCGGCAAAAGGACGCCCAGAGTGGAGGTTATGTACGGGAGCCCCGGGTTTTCCTATATATTTATGATCTATGGCATGTACTGCTGTTTTAACATCGTGGCAAATGAAAAAGAAACCCCACAGGCGGTTTTAATAAGGGCGGCGGAGCCGTTGGAAGGAATCGAATGGATGGCGCAAAGAAGATTTGGAAAGTCATATGAGCTGCTGACAAAAAGCCAGCGCAGAGGGCTTACCAGCGGCCCGGGGAAGCTATGCGGTGCATTATCAATAGACAGAAGCTTCAACGGCATGGATTTGTGCGGGAATGAAATATATGTGGAGGAAGGTAAGGGAGAGAGCTTTAGTATAGTTACAACAAAACGCGTGGGAATCGATTATGCCGAGGAAGCCAGGGACTATCCTTGGAGATTTTATATAGAAGGCAATGAATATGTATCCGTGAAATAATCGGCAGAAATAGGGTTAAATATTTCTGATATTCGGATAAGGAATAGTTAATTACTGAAATGGGGACTATATTCAAAAATCTATGGAAGGAGGGTTTTACTATGGAAGAGCAAGATAGAAAAGATACGAAATCTCCGTCCCAGTTAATTGACGAGAGAATTGAAGAACTTGGGGACTGGCGGGGACAGCTGCTGGCAAAGCTAAGGAATTTGATCAAGCAGGTTGACCCGGAGGTGGTTGAAGATTGGAAGTGGAGAGGCACTCCCGTGTGGTATCATGACGGAATGATATGTACCGGGGAGACTTACAAGGAAGTCGTAAAGATGACTTTTGCCAAGGGGGCATCACTTGAAGACCCATCCCATATGTTTAATTCAAGTCTGGAGGGAAACGCCAGAAGGGCCATTGATTTCCACGAGGGAGACGAGGTGAAGGAAGAGGCACTTAAGGAGTTAATCCGTGCCGCCATTGCCTTAAATGAGTCCGGTCGGAAGCCTTCCCGCAAAGGGTGAGTCTCTACGGATACGAATGCTTATAAAAAATTTAGTAAATTGATGGAAGAATTAACATTTGGCGCACTCATTTAAAATGGTAAATGGGTGCGTTTTAGGAGGAAACGGCATGGAAGTTTTTGAGGAATATTTAGCGCGTATTGATAACCCCCAGCATCGGACCCGAATGGAAGAGGTTTTGGGGTGGATCATTGAGAAATTTCCGAATTTAACGCCTAAAATTGCGTGGAATCAGCCTATGTTTACCGATCACGGCACATTTATTATTGGCTTTAGCATATCCAAGCATCATATGGCTGTTGCCCCTGAAAAGGCGGGAATTAATCATTTTTCCGGCCAAGTTATCCAAGCCGGCTATGACCATACCAAGGAGCTGGTACGCATTCCCTGGGGTAGTCCGGTTGATTTATCCCTGCTTGAGAAAATGATTGAGTTTAATATTCTGGATAAGGCAGAATGTTCTACTTTTTGGCGGAAATAGAATCTCCAAGGGCTTTCAATCTCTATTGATTTAATTCATTTTCCGCCTTTTCAAGTATTTGCTTAATAGAACCGTATAAAGTCAAGGAAAGATATTTGATCATTTTTTGTTTATCACGTTTTTCTTTATTTCTAATCCAGTCGATAAGAAGAGATGCAAGGGCTTCCATGTAGAAATTTACGAGGAATTCCTTGTAATCTTCAGGAATATTCTTTCCTTCAGACAGCTGATCTACAATGCTGCTGATTACAGAAAAAAAGTCCTTCTGAAAAAAGCGTTTTAGTTCATCCCTGCCAAGAGCATCAAAGGCACAGTTGCAGATCAGCTGATTCTCCTCTACATAATCCAGTACAAATTCAATAGCATCCTGATAATCAATGATTAAATTATATTGTTTGACAATCTCTATTGCTTCTTCTTCAAAAATCCATTTAAGCAAATCATAAATATCCTGAAAATGATAGTAAAAGGTCTTCCGGTTTACGCCGCAGTCTTCAATAATTTCTCGTACAGAAATCTTTCCCAAGGACTTTTTTTCCATAATTTTCTTTAAGGAAGAGGCGAGAGCCTTTTTTGTCATCAGAGTTGTTGCTTCGTGCTTCATAAGTTTCCTCCTAATGTGTTTATTATACAAATGTCCGGTAAATTTGGCAATATAGAAATCATCATTTAACCGTCAATTAAGGATGTTTTGTCCGTATTTTACACAAAGCATGGAGAATTGACCGTTTTAAGAAGCTTGGACGGGTATTATAGTATGAGCATAGTCAGGAGGTGAACAAAGTGATAAATGGCACTTACCAAATTATAATGAAAACGCTGATGGGGAAAAAGTATGGTCGATTAACTCTATATCAGAAAGAGAATATTCTATCAGGATATATAGATATTCTTGGTCATAGCAATAAAATTCAGGGTGAAATACTGGCTGATGGGAGTTGCCGGTTTTCAGGCATATTTATAACACCAATGCACAGGATTGAGTTTATGGCAGAGGGCAGCATTGATGAAAAACAATTAGAGCTTATGATAAACTCGGAAAAGTATGCCATGCCCGTTTTAGGAAAAATAGAGACCATATCAACTAAGGGAGAGGAAAGCTAATGGCATTTGTAGAATTTAAAAATGTACGTAAAGTATATCAGAGTGGTGAGGTAAAGGTTGAGGCGGTGAAAGGTGTAAACTTTACCATAAATGAAGGAGAACTAGTAATCCTGGTAGGACCTTCGGGAGCCGGAAAAACGACTGTATTAAATATGCTCGGTGGAATGGATAACTGTACCTCGGGAGATATCTTTCTGGACGGAGCTCAAATAAGCAAATTCAACCGTAATCAGTTGATCAAATATCGTCGTGAAGACATCGGCTTTGTATTCCAGTTTTATAATCTGGTGCAAAATCTTACAACAGTAGAGAATGTTGAGCTTGCCTCCCAGATTTGTAAGGCCCCGCTGGATGCCAGACAGTGTCTGATTGATGTGGGCCTTGGGGAGCGGCTTCAGAACTTCCCTTCCCAGCTATCCGGCGGTGAGCAGCAGCGGGTGGCAATTGCCAGAGCCCTTGCGAAGAATCCAAAGCTGATGCTTTGTGACGAGCCCACCGGTGCTCTGGATTATGTTACAGGTAAAAACATTCTGAAATTATTACAGGATACCTGTCGTAACAATGGGAAAACTGTAGTAATCATTACCCATAACCTGGCATTTGAGGCAATTGGCGACCGGATCATTCGTGTCAGCAACGGTACGGTTTCAGAAATGCGGGTGAATTCAAATCCCATACCCGCGGAAAGGATTGAATGGTAAATGAAAGGCACAGCATTTCAAAAGAGTTCCATAAGGGTAGTAAAGAGCTCCATGACGCGTTTTGTCTCCATTGCCCTGATATCCTTTCTGGGGGCAGGCATATTTGCCGGACTGGCTGCCGTTTCACCGAATATGAAACGGGTTGGAGACAAGTATTATGATGATCAGAATGTAATGGATGTCCGTATGCTTTCCACCTATGGCTTCACAGAAGAGGATGTTCAGGCAATCAGGAATACACAGGGAATTTCCGGTATCATGGCCAGCTATGCGGTTGATGCTTCGGGGACGGTCGGAGACAAGGATTATGTATTTCGCATCAGCGGTTTGACAGATGCGGCAGATGCGGACAATTCAGATTATATCAACCGGCTGAAGCTGGTTGACGGCAGGTGGCCGGTTAACAGTAAGGAAGCCATTATCATACGTCCGTCCATTGGTCTTAAGAATATTACATTGGGCAGTACCGTTTCCCTGGATGCAGCCTCCAATGATGCACTTCCCGATACTCTTGGCAGGATGGAATATACTGTGGTAGGAATTGCAGAGTCTCCTTACTACCTGTCATTTATGCAGGGAAATACCTCAGTGGGAAACGGTATGCTCGATTATGTCCTTTATGTACCCCGGGATAATTTTATTGTTGACGGCTATACCGAGCTTTATGTAACGATTCAGGGGGCAAAGGAGATAAATGCCTTTGAGGAAAAATATTTTGACTACATCGAAGATACGGTTAACAGGCTTGAAACACTTGCCGGCCAACGGGAAACCCTAAGGTATGACCAGTTCCAGGCTGACTTGACGAAGGCTAAGCAGGAGTACGCCGATGCCCAAAAAGAGGCAGATGATAAACTGGCGGATGCAAAAAACCAGCTTGAGGATGGAGAGGCAGCCCTGGCTGATGCGAAGAAGGAATATGCGGACGGACTTTCGGAATATAATACACGAAAAGCAGACGCGGACCAGAAGCTGGCGGACGCAAAGGCCCAGCTTGAGGATGCAGCGGCACAGATATCCGAGGGAGAGAAGGAGCTTGCTGTAAAGCAGACAGAATTCAGTACAGCTAAAGCACAGTTAAAGGAAGCGCGGACAGAGCTTGACAGCGGCTGGAGCGAGTATAACAGCAAGGCCAGAACACTTACCAGTCAAAAGGCCCTCCTTGCTGAAAATAAGACGAGTCTTGATAAAGCGCAGGCCCAGTATGAGGCAAAGGTGAAGACGGCTGAAAGTACAACCGGTATGACCATGGAGCAAATCGAAGCCGCCCTGCCATCCATGAAAGAGGAATTGGGAGAGCAGTATGACCAATTGGAGGAACTGGTATCGGCAAAAAGTGAGCTGGCGAAGAAATGGTCGGAATACAACGTTGCCAGTGAGAAGATAAAAACAGCAGAGATGGAGCTGGCCGAAGCAAAAAATAAGCTGGATAGCGCGGAAATGGAATATTCTGAGAAGGCGAAGGAATTGGATTATGCCGCAGTACAGCTAGAGAAGGCAGAAAATGAGATTACCTCCGCAAAAAAATCCTATCAAGCCGGACTTTCGGAATATAATAAGCAGAAATCTGAAGCGGATGCAAAGCTTGCGGATGCATGGGCAAAGCTGGAAAGTGCTCAGGAAAAGATTAAGGACGGAGAAGAGGAGCTTGTAAAAAAGCAACAGGAATACGACGATAAAAAAGAGGAAGCCTATAGCAAGCTGTCAGATGCCGAGCAGGAAATCGAAGCCGCGGAAACGAAATTATCCGAGCTGGGAGAGCCGAAATGGTATGTTCTTGACCGCAATATGAACGAATCCTTTGCGACCTATTATGACGATACAGACCGTATGCACGATTTGGCGACGGTATTCCCGGTTATCTTCTTCCTCGTAGCGGCGCTTGTCTGCTTAACCACCATGACACGAATGGTGGATGAGGACAGGACGTTAATCGGCACCTTTAAAGCACTTGGGTATTCCAATACAAGAATTGCAGGCAGATATTTAAAATATGCTGCTTCCGCAAGCTTGATTGGGAGTGTGGTGGGGGTACTGTCCGGCTTTTGGCTGCTTCCCACAATTATCTGGAATGCATACGGTATCGTTTTTGCACTGCCGGAGCTGGTACCCGATTTTTATTACGGCATCGCATTTCTTTCGATTTTTGCAACCGTTTTTATCATCACTCTTTCTACCGGCATTGCCGCCAAGAAATCACTGATAGAATCACCTGCACAGCTGATGCGTCCGAAGGCTCCGAAAAGCGGAAAGAGGGTATTCCTGGAATATGTAAAACCGGTGTGGAGCCGGCTTTCCTTTACCAAGAAGCTAACGGTCAGAAACCTGGGGTTGAATAAGAAGCGTCTGATTATGACACTAATCGGTATTCTTGGCTGTACGGCTCTGGTGGTAACGGCCTTCGGTGCAAAGAATGCGGTAAGAACCATACTTGATAAGCAGTTTGGCGGCATATTCCATTATAATGTAACGGTAGGATTTAATGATGATAAGCCTTCCGATGAG
Organism: Bacillota bacterium; assembly: GCA_023407175.1. Next base: position 437,651 of record JAEYMU010000056.1, on the reverse strand, counting down.
CTGGTTTCACTTCTGTCAGATGATACTTATTTTGAAGAAGCTACAGAGGTATTGCGAAAATCTGCGGAGGCCAGCTTGAAGAAAGAGGATGGAGATACTTACAATATTTATATTGTAGCTGCCAGGGATACGGAAGGCTTTTCTGATATGGTAACTTTATCTGATCCCCAGTCGAAAAAGGAGCTGGCATTCAGCAAAGACAGTGCTGTGATAACAGAAAAGCTGGCTATGAATCTGAAGGTGGGTATCGGTGATACGATCACGGTAAAATATCTGGATGATAATGAATACCACACGGTAACCATCACCGGCATCACTATGAATTATGCCTTCAATTATTTGTATCTGGGCAGCAGCGCCTATCATGAAGTATTTGGGGAAGAGCCGGAATACAACCAGTTCTTTGTAATTGCAAATGACAGCCACAGCAACGATGAGATAAAGTCCTACTTATCCGCTGCTACCGGAATCGGTGTTATTTCCTTTACGGATGATTTAATGGGAAATATCAAAACCTCCATTAACAGTGTTGACAATATAATCTGGATTCTGATTATTGCGGCAGGACTTCTTGCCTTTATTGTTCTCTATAACCTGACCAACATCAACGTAGGCGAGCGTCAGAGAGAGCTGGCAACTTTGAAGGTATTGGGCTTTTATGACAGAGAGACCTACAGCTATATCTTCCGTGAAACTGTCATTTTGTCAATCATCGGATGCCTGCTTGGTCTATTCGGCGGAATTTTCCTATACCGGGCAGTTGTAGCAACGGTAGAACCGGATATGATATTGCTGACCCGTGAGCTGACCCTGCTGGGATATCTTGGAGCAGCAATTCTGACAATGCTGTTTACCTGGATTGTCAACCAGTGCATGAAGCCGCGAATTAAAAATATTGATATGCTGGAATCTTTAAAATCAGTAGATTAGTAAAATAGTAATAGAGCGCTGCCTAAAAAATAAGCAGCGCTTTTTTTATATAAACGAGAAATTGCTTTGTTTTTAAGTTCTGTTGAATATTTTTCTTATAGTACAAGGTTTCTTGCAAGTTTTTGGGATTTATTATATACTGAACTTGGACCATGAAAGCTTTAAAACAAACATAGACAAGGAGTAGAAGCCAGGAAAGGAAATGAAAGATGGATTATATATATAAGATACCTTCGCCCGTCGGTCAACTGACCATGGCAAGCGACGGGCAAAAATTAACAGGTCTTTGGCTGGAGGGACAAAAATATTATGCTGCTACATTGGAGAATCAAGCCGAGACACAGAAGCTTCCCGTCTTTGATCTTGCGAAGGAGTGGCTGGATGTCTATTTTGCTGGAAAGAAACCGGATTTTTCTGTGCCGCTTGCTCCAAGGGGCAGTACGTTTCGTCAGGCAGTGTGGGAGATACTTTGTACAATTCCCTATGGAACCGTGGTTACTTACGGCAGTATTGCACAACAGCTAAGTGATATGGAAAGCGAAGGTCATACCTCTGCACGGGCTGTGGGGGGAGCTGTCGGACACAATCCGATTTCCATTATCGTTCCCTGTCATCGTGTGGTCGGTGCTAATGGTAGTCTGACAGGATATGCAGGCGGAATCGATAAAAAAATACAGCTGTTAAAGCTGGAACAGGCACCGTTGGAGAAGTGGAGTATCTGAAGGAATACGTACAACGGATTACGCTCTGAAGAGCTCCACCCGGTTCCGGCCGTTCATTTTCGCTTGATAGAGGGCTTCATCGGCCTTTTTTATTACTTCCTTATATTTAACGGTTTCGACGTATTCCGATGAACAAATACCGATACTCAAGGTTATTTTTATTTTTTCACTGCCAATGTCAAAATAGTTGCTTTCAACGGTCTGACGTATTTTTTCACTGATCAGGCAGGCCTCCTGTTCATTGGTTTCGGGAAGGAATATTCCGAATTCTTCCCCTCCGTATCTGCCGACAATATCACTGAATCTGGTGTGATTTATAAGAATTTCCGCAATCTGCTTAAGGATCATGTCTCCGGCCGGATGACCGTAGGTGTCGTTAACCTTTTTAAAATAATCGATATCCAGCATCATAAAAGCTATATTGCTTTTATTGCATTTCAGCTTCCTATATTCTTTTTCAAACAGTTCAATCAGCAGGGCATGATTAAACAGGCCGGTTAATCCGTCCGTGAAGGCCATTTTCTTTAATTTATCCTGCTGTTCTTTAAATCTTAAGGAGGATTTAACACGTGCAATAACTTCAACTTCATCAATGGGCTTTTTGATATAATCAAAGACGCCAAGGTCGAAAGCCGTCTTTAAATCCTGGGCATCTGTTCTGGCTGTAATCATTATAACCGGTATATCCTTAGCCGTAGGTTCTTTTTTCAGCAGACTGAAGACCTCAAAGCCATCCAGTCCGGGCATCATCACATCCAGGAGGATTGCGGAGGGCTTTACCTCTACGGTCATGCCAACAACCTCCAGGCTATTGCTGGTTGCAAACACTTCAAAGTCCTCATCCTCCAGAATGTTCTGAAGCAGCCTTAAATTATTTTTGTTATCATCGACGATTAGAATTTTCTCACTCATTTATTATTATCCTCTTATCCATTGCTTTATTTTATCTGTAAAGATATCATCATCAATCGGCTTGGATATATAGTCATCAAAGGTTTCTCTGAAGCCTTGTTCGTCCTGGGTCATTGCATATGCAGTAACAGCGATAAAGGGAATATTCTTCAGATGAGGATATTCCTTCAATTTATCTGTAACTGTTATACCATTCATATCAGGAAGTGATATATCCATTAATATCAGCTTCAAAGGAATATCCTTTGCAAGCTGTATGGCGGTCTTTCCCTGGTCTGCGCAAATTAATTCGATATCCTCATCGATGTCCTCCATAAGTTGCCTGATCAGACGCATATTGTTGGGATTATCTTCAACCAGCAGAACTTTTTTTGTCATGATTTGATTTCTCCTTGATTTTAACTATTAAAATATCCATAACCTGTTCAATCATAACTCCCGACTTTTGAATAACCATACTTGACCTGCTTTGAAGCTCTTCCTTTTCCTTATTGGTCAAATCCTTGGATGTTACAACAATTACAGGCGTATCCTTTATATCCGGGGTACTTCTTATCTCATCCAGCACAGAAAATCCATCTTTTTTTGGCATCATTAAATCCAGGATAAGGATATCCGGTTTTTTGTGCTGCATCTGCCGGAGGGTTTCTTCACCATCCCTGGCAAACCGGTATGCAAGGGCTTCTTCCCTTAAGAACTGCTCCATCAGATTAAGAAAGTTTTCATCATCATCGGCAACCAGTACATCAATGGCTGTTTTATCAAAAAGTGTGCGTGTAATGGTATCAATAAGCTCTTCCTGTGTAACGGGTTTTATGAGAAATTCATCTGCTTTCATCTGATAGGCCAGATTCTTCTCACTAAGTACGGAAGCCATAATCACGGGAATCTTTTTTGTCCTTGCATTGTTCTTTAAGTCGCTCAATATCTCCCAGCCATCCCTGTGAGGGAGGAGAATATCCAGGATAATTATATCCGGCATCAGTTCAATGATCTCGGCAACAACATTTTCCTGACCGTTTAGCTTTATGATCTCAAAATTATGCTCGCCGAGATACTGGGAATAGAGCCTTTGCACATTGAAATCATCGTCAATGCAGACAACCCTCTTACCGGCCTTTGTTGGTTTGCTTTCCGGTACGGAAGCTTCCTTTGGAGTGTTTTTTTCAAAATAATCAACGGGTAAAACTACTGTGAAGCAGCTTCCCTCACCAAGGGTACTGGTGACCGTTATTTTGCCGCCCAGCATTTGGGTGAGCTTTTTTGTAATCGAGAGGCCGAGACCTGTACCGCCCACCTTTCTAGTATAGGTGCCATCCACCTGGCGAAATTCATCAAAAATATTATCTATGTTTTCCGGAGATATTCCGATACCCTGGTCCTGTACACGAATATAACAGGAATTGGATTCCCGCTTTAGGGATAGTGTTATGGTGCCCTTATCAGAATATTTGAAAGCATTACTTAACAAATTAATCATAATCTGCTTGATTTTTATTCTGTCGCTGATAATTATGAGAGTATCATCACTGGGAAGCTCCTGCGTATATTGAATATTTCTGCCCTCGGCCAGTGTATTTGTCATAAGATATACCTCATTGACCACATTGACAAGATTAAAGGCTTCGATATGTACTTCCATTTTTCCTGCTTCAATCTTGGAATAGTCCAAAAGGCTGTTTATGAGCTCCAGCAGATGCTGGGCCTCTTCCTTTACAATAGTCAGGTTTTCCTTCTGAGTTTCCGGCAGACAGTCACCGCTCTTTTTTAATACACGGGTAGTAAAACCAATGATTGAGTTAAGAGGCGTTCGCAGCTCGTGTGACATGTTGGCTAAAAATTGGCTTTTCAGCCGGTTTGCCTCATTGACCTCAACCATCTGGGACTTGAGGATTTCGTTCTTCTTCTCCAACTGTTCCTCCCGCAGAAGAATTGCATTCTGCATCTCATTAAAACGTTCAATCAGAACACCCAATTCCTTATCTGTTTTCAGTTCGATGGAGGATTGATAATTTTTATCCGTTATTTCTTTAGTAGCCTTTATCAGAAGCTTTACAGGCTTTGAGACACTTCTGGCGGTGAATAAGGATATAAGAACTGCCAGTAAGGCGGCTAATATTCCGCCGATTATAATTGCATATGCGGTTGCCCTCTGTGTGCTTCTTAAAGCATGATCCCTTATATCCAGCAATCTCTGTTCTTCCTTAATAATATCCTTAACAATAAGCCGTATGCTGTCCATCTCATTTTTGCCGGTATTCGTCTGGACCAATGAAATAAGAGCATCCATGCTCATCTGGCCGTTATTAACATTTCTTCTTCCGTCCACGATTTTATTCGATTCCCACTCATACCAGGTTTCATACCGCTCCTGCAATTGAAGCAGTCTATCCTGTTGTGAAGAATTTTTAGTGGTTAAGGACTTTATTTCTTCATAATGCTGTTCATATTCCGTCTTGCCATTATTGTACGGTTCTAAGAATTCCTCTTTGCCTGTAAGGGCAAAGCCCCTTGCACCGGTTTCCATATTCAACAGACTTTCTAAAATACCGTCTGCCTCGCTCATTACCTGATAGGTATGCAGGTTGATTTCCACGGCGTCCACCTGTGTGTTGTAGTTAACATAGGTATATCCAATCAATATAACCATAAGAAGTATTACGATACCAAAACCGAAATATAGCTTTTGATTAAGCTTTAATTTATTAAATGACATAGCTCCTCCGAATTATGGAATAAATGATCTGAATGTATCTGATTTTAGTGCAATCCAACTAATTATAACAGATAGAGAGAAGGTAAGTAAACCATTATTAATTGGGGATATTTCCATGGATGTATCCATGCTTAAGCGGCTGAAATACAATGTTTGGGTATGCTGCGGGGGATAAAAAAGAAGCCTTTGCTTCATAGCCAAATCAGCTATTATGCAAGGCTCCTTCAAGGAGTTTCTATTCGTTACAATATTTATGCTTTACCAAATTCCTTGAGCTATCATGGCATCGGAAACCTTTTCAAAGCCGGCGATATTAGCACCGATCACATAGTTGCCTTCTGCATGATAACGTTTTGCAGCATCATCCATGTTATGGAAGATATTAATCATGATCTGCTTCAGCTTTGCATCGACCTCTTCAAAGGTCCAGCTTAACCGCTCACTGTTCTGGGTCATCTCCAGTGCCGAAGTAGCAACACCGCCTGCATTGGCAGCCTTGCCCGGTGCAAACAGTACATGATTGGCAAGCAGATATTCCGTAGCCTCTAATGTTGTAGGCATATTAGCGCCTTCCGCTACGGCAATACATCCATTGGCAACCAGAACCTTAGCGTCCTCCAGGAGCAGCTCATTCTGTGTTGCACAGGGAAGGGCCACGTCACATTTTATAGTCCACACGCCTGTTCCTTCATGATATACTGCATTAGGACGGTATTTCGTATATTCTATTAATCTGGCGCGCCTTACTTCCTTGATTTCCTGAAGAGCCTTTACATCGATGCCCTCGGGATCATAAATCCATCCGTTGGAATCACTGCAGGTAACACATTTTGCACCCAGCTGATGTGCTTTTTGAATCGCATAAATAGCCACGTTTCCAGAGCCTGAAACGGCAACTGTTTTACCGCTGATGTCCTTGTTATTGCATTTTAACATTTCTTCCGTCAAATATAATAAACCATAACCGGTAGCTTCTGTTCTTGCTAAAGAACCGCCAAAGGTTAAGCCTTTTCCGGTTAATACACCTTCATAGGAACCTGTAATTTTCTTGTATTGTCCATACATATAGCCGATTTCACGTGCGCCGGTACCAATATCTCCCGCAGGCACGTCCACATCAGCCCCTATGTATTTGTAAAGCTCGGTGATAAAGCTGGTACAGAATGCTAATACTTCTCTGTCGGATTTACCCTTAGGATCAAAATCCGAACCGCCCTTGCCTCCACCGATCGGAAGGCCCGTCAGGGAGTTCTTGAATATCTGTTCAAAGCCCAGGAACTTGATGATACCAATGTTAACGGAAGGATGCAAACGTAACCCTCCCTTGTAAGGTCCAATCGCGTTATTAAACTGTACACGATACCCCGTATTAACCTGAACCTTACCGCTGTCATCAACCCACGGCACTTTGAATTTGATCTGCCGGTCCGGTTCAACCAACCTCTCCAATAAAGCTTCTTTTCGATACTTTTCCTCATTCTCATCAATAACGGCTCTTAAGGATTCCAAAACCTCTTTCACAGCCTGATGGAATTCCGGTTCTGCCGGGTTTTTCTTGACAACCCGGTCAATAATTTCATCAACGTAACTCATTTTTAAATCTCCTTTGATTTAAGAACTTACAAATACGTCTTTGCATTTGCATTTTTTCATTATACATGTATTCTTTTATTTATGCAATCTGCAAACTAAAGAAATGACTATAAAATGTCTTTTAATGATATTTTTTGGAAAACAGAATTTGACAGCAGCACTATTGACATTAAAGGAACTTTAACGTTTATAATGTTGATAATAGTAAAGAACCGTCATAGTACATCTGATCCTATGAAAGGCTTTTATTATATTATGAAAGGAATGATATAATGGGAGCATTTAGTGTAACACTAACTCAGGAGGTAACACGAAAGGATGCCTTAATCATCGGAGAATGGCTGAAAAATTCTGAAATAACGAAATATTTGAATGAAACCTCCGATATATCCTCTGAAATTAACTATATCATCGAGAAAGTTAATATGGATATTATGACACATTTGTTTAACCGCAACGGAATCTTTTGTATGATACTGTCCAATCATGATAAGCCCATCGGTTTTATAAAGCTAGTTCATAAAAAGGGAGAGGCAGAGATGGTGGTTGTAATCGGAGATGAAAAGCGATGGGGGCAGGGACTTGGAACAAAATCTATTGAACAGGGGTTAAAACAGGCATTTTTCCAATGGAGAATACCCCGTATTATTGCAAAAATACACCCCAATAATGTAAGATCAATAAAAGCCTTTGAAAAATCGGGATTTCATTACGAAAGTGACCTGACCCATTGCAGGCTTTACAGTATCACCCTGGAACGCTATATCAAACAAATTCTTGTATAGTATTGTCCGTACTGGCAAATGAATGAGGTGCATATGAAAAACACATTTACAATCGGTGAAATATCCCGGCTTCTAAATATCCCCAAATCAACGATCCGCTATTGGGAGAGTGAGGGATTGATTAAATTACCCCGGGATAATGTGAATAATTACCGGAAATATAATCATGGCTCAGTGTATACCATCTCTGATTTGGCACATTTTCGTTGTTTAAGAATGTCACTTCAGGAAATGAAGCGGCAGCCGCAGCTGTCCCCGGATGAGCTGGAGGAGTCCTTGATTGCCCTGGACCATGACTTGGATCAAAAGCTCCAGGAATTATATACTGCGAAGGAATATATTAATAAAAAGGTTCACTGCATCCGGGAATATAATAGAATGCTTGCACATCAGTATCAGGAGGAAGAGCCGGATTATGACTGTATTTACGCATTTTCCATTGATGATACTGAGGCCTGGTCCGTGTATATAAAGGATCAATATCAGAGCATCCTGTTATACAATCCGGCTGATAACAAAATAGAGACAGGGCTGGCCATATCTACGGCGGAGCATCATGAGATAATCTGGAAGAAGGACAGAAGGGCTACTTTTTTGTCCTTTATCCTTAAGGTTGATTATAGTAATCCGTCAGTAGACGCCTATAAACCACATCTGGAATATTTTGAAGAGAAGGGATATAAGATAGCTAATATTTTTGCTCGTTATTTATTCTCTGCCTGTGATACCAAATATTATGACTATTATAAAGCTTATGCAGAGATTTATGACTGATTTAAGATCTATGCTGCAGGGAAGGAGGTAAATTGTGGCTGATCCTATTTATATTACACAAGCAGACAAGGAGACACTGAGTAAGCTGATTGAGGAAGGCAGATATAGCGAGCTTAAGTCGAACGTCTATCTGAAAAAGCTGGAAGCGGAGATAAACAAAGCAGAGGTTATAAACAAAATCCAGTTATCAAGAAATGTAGTAACGATGAATTCCAGGGTTTTGCTGCTGGTTGATGGTGAGGAAGAAGAAATCACTTTGGTTTATCCGCAGCATGCAAATGTCCGTAAAAATGAGATATCTGTTCTGTCTCCCCTTGGCACAGCAATCCTGGGATATCGGGAAGGAAATGTTATAGAATGGGAGGTTCCGGCTGGTAAGATCGAAATTATAGTCAAAAAGGTGATTTCTCAACCAGGGGATGAATGAGGATTAGACAGTCCTCCGAGGAGAAGATGAGATCAGAATGCCTATGATTACTATACATACAAAAATAAAAGTATTTTTTAGTGCCAGATAAAAAGATAATGGCTATGTTTTTCATAAATCGAAAACATAGCCATTTTTATATTCATTTATTCATCATAGCTTTTAAACCTGTAATTCACAATTTTTTGTTTTCCCAGGTATCTGAGCCAGAATAATTGCCGTGAAAAGTAAAACACAGCCGGATAATTCCCGAAGGGTCAGGGACTCCCCTAGCAGGAGCCATCCCCCCAGAGCGGAGAATACCGATTCCATACTCATGATTAAGGAGGCAATGACAGGATTTACTCTTTTCTGACCGAGGATCTGAAAGGTGTATGCAACTCCGCAGGATAAAACACCTGTGTAAAGCAAGGGTATCCAGGCGTGAAGTATGGAGGAAACCTTAGGAGTCTCAACAGCAAACATTGCTATGGAGGAGAACAAACCGCACACAAAAAATTGAAGGCAGGATAGCTTGACACCATCCACAAGCGGGGAAAAATGATCGATTGCCAATATATGTAAGGAGAAGGAAAGGGCACTTAGAATCAGCAGAATATCTCCGGGAGCAATCTTAAAGCTGTCCGTGATACAAAGTAAGTACATACCGCATAAAGCGATCAATATGCTGATCCACAGGGTTATGCCGGGACGCTTTTTGAATAATATACCCAGCACAGGAACAATAATGATATACAAAGCAGTAATGAAGCCTGCTTTTGATGCAGTGGAATAGCTTAGGCCGATTTGCTGCAGATTACAGGCGACAAACAATATTGTCCCGCAAAGGATACCGCCGAGTATAAGCTTTTTATTATTCTTTAACCATTTTTTCTCCGTGTTCTCTTGCTTGTTTTGACCGCTCTTATTACGCAGCAGATAGATGACCGGGAGCAGTGTAACGCCGCCGATAAGCATACGCACCGCATTGAAGGTAAAAGAGCCGGTAATATCGCCTCCGACCCGTTGGGCGGTAAAGGCAATACCCCAGATAAAAGCGGAAAGGAGCAGCATGGCTTCTCCAAGTAACGAATTTTGTTTCATGAATAGAACACCTCATCTTATTATGTAATTTGTTGTACAGGCAATTAGACTCATTCTAATACATTGACCGGAAAATTACAAGGAATAAAATATATCACAGAATAGGTTTTGAAATCTATTCCAATGGGGTATATAATAATATACACGAAAGGACGCAGTCCTTGAGTTCCTAATCTGCATAAATATATGATATAATAAAAACGTAGTGAGGATATGTTTATAGTAATACGGAAGGTTATGGAAAGCTAATTTCAGAAAGGGACAGTCGATGAAAAAAACCTCAGTATGGGCCCACAGAGGTGCCTGCGGATATGCTCCGGAGAATACCCTTGCGGCCTTTCAAAAAGCAATTGAGCTGAAAGCGGATGGCATAGAGCTTGATGTACAGATGACGAAGGACGGAGAGCTTGTCATTATACATGATGAAACGGTTAATCGTGTCAGTAACGGAAGCGGGAAGGTAAAGGATTTTACCTATGAAGAATTGAGTAAACTGAATGTGAATAAAAAATTTCCTGAATACGGCAAGGTGAGAATTCCAACCCTGCAGGAGGTATGTTCACTCATTAAGGATACGGAATTGGTGATTAATGTTGAATTAAAAAACAGTATTGTGTTCTATGAAAACTTAGAAGAAAAGGTCATGGATTTAATCAATAGGATGGGGCTTAAGGAGCGCACGATTTATTCCTCCTTCAATCACTATTCGGTGATGCGGCTGAAGACGCTGGACCCCTGGGTGAAAGCGGGCTTTTTATATGAGGACGGGTATCTGGATATGCCGGGATATGCGGCAAGATATGGAATAGAAGCTCTGCACCCGGCTCTCTATAACCTGCAATATCCTAATTTTATCGAGGACTGTAAAGCAAGAGGCATTGCTGTGCGGGCCTGGACGGTAAATGATCTGGAGGATATGAGAATGCTATGTGACCGCGGAATTGAAGTGATGATTACAAATTATCCTGATTTAGGCCGAAGGGTTGTGGATGAATAGGAAGGAAAAGATGGAAGGGTTGATTCCTGAATTGAGCTTTATTAAAGAAGAGGATTATTTCGGGCAGATGGAGCAGCTGGTTCGCCCCATACTGGAACAAAACCGGAAGACCGGCTATTTCAAGAGCTTTGATGATGCAAGGCTCTATTACGAATGCTATGAAAATCCGCAGGAGAAGGCCGCGATCGTAATTTCCCACGGCTTTTGTGAATTTACGCAAAAATTCGAGGAAGTAATCTTTTATTTCTTCCAGGCCGGATACACGGTATATATTCTTGATCACCGGGGACATGGATATTCAGAAAGAATGGTGGAGGATGGGGGCAAGGTGTATATCCATTCCTATGAGGAATATGTTCAGGATTTTCACAGCTTTATTACAAAAATCGTAGTGAAGGAGAACAGGCATAAAAAGCTGGTGTTGTATGCACATTCTATGGGAGGAGCCATAGCCGCCCTGTATCTGGAGCAGCATCCTGATATTTTCTCCTGCGCCATATTGTCATCTCCCATGCTGGAGATGAATTTTGGTATGGTACCGACAGCAATTGTGTGGTTTTTACTGTTATTAATCAAGCTATTGCGAATAGAGAAAAGCTATGCGCCAGGCCATGGGGGCTTTGACGGGATTGCAGATTTTAAAAGAAGCAGCTGTCTGTCCGAGGCAAGATACCAACATATTTTTTCAAAACGGCAGCAGGATAAGCAGTATCAAACCTATGGAGCTTCCTGTGCCTGGGCTTTGGCCAGTCTAAGGGCTCTGCGAAAGCTGCACAAGCAGGCAGGGTTAATTAAGACGCCGATTCTGATGTTTCAGGCCGGCAGGGATACAACGGTTAAATCGGGAGGCCAGCTTGCATTTGCCAGAAAGACTGAGAATACTAAACTGGTACGGCTGCCGGAATCGAAGCATGAGATATATAATTCGGGCACAGAAATAATAACGGAGTATTATACGGAAATCTTTGCATTTTTAGAAGAAAAATTAAAAGGATAATTACTTGAATTTTACATACATTTTGCTTTTTATTTCCGGCAGTATGTTATAATGAAGGTAATAAAAAATGCAAGGGGATTTCATTATGAAATTAAGCAAGGAAGAAAGATCATGGATCTTATATGATTGCGGAAATTCGGCTTACTCTATGGCTGTGACAACAGCTCTTTTGCCGATTGTATTCGGTATGTTCGATAATGTAAAAAGCAGCATGGATTTAGGATATTTTAATTCGTTTGCAAGTATTATCATAGCAGTTCTAAGTCCGATTTTGGGTACCATTGCAGATTACAAGGATAAGAAAAAGCGCTTTTTCCTGTTTTTTGCCATCCTGGGTATCGTAACCACAGCTGCGCTTGCGTTTGTGCCGCCCTCCAGCGGCCAGTGGCAGCTGCTGATTCTGTTCTTTGTCCTGTCTGTATTAGGCTTCAGCGGCTCCTTAATCTTCTATGATGCATTTTTAGTGGATGTTACAACTGATGAGAGAATGGATAGGGTATCCTCCAGGGGATTTGCCTTTGGATATATCTTTAGTGTAATTCCCTTCGGCATCAGTCTCGCTTTGATTTTCCTGATGGGAATGGACAAGGCGATCGGGTATCAGTTCGGATTTATGATCACCGCCCTTTGGTGGGCACTGTTTACAGTACCGATCCTTAAGGACGTAAAGCAGAAATACTATATTGAGCCGGAGCCCCGCCCGGTTTTCAACAGCTTTAAAAGGCTGTTTGCTACATTGAAGAATATTCTTCATTATAAGCATATTGTTATTTTCCTGCTGGCCTATTTTTTCTATATTGACGGTGTGGATACAATCATCAAGATGGTGGTACCCTATGCAACTTCGGTGCTGGGAGCGGATGCTCTCGATACCTTTGCACTCCTTGGAATCTTGCTGATTATACAGATTATCGCATTTCCCTTTGCAATCCTGTATGGTAACCTGGCTAAAAAATATTCCACAAGAACTATGATTATTGCCGGAATTATTACATATATCATTTCCTGCATTGCCGCTTATTTTATATCCTCTGTATGGCATATCTTTATTCTGGGAGCGATGATAGGCTCAGCTCAGGGCGGTATTCAGTCCCTTAGCAGATCCTATTACGCGAAGCTTGTTCCCAAGGAAAATTCCAATGAGTTTTTCGGGTTTTATAATATATTCGGCAAATTCTCGGCGATTATCGGTCCGGGAGTAATGGCTCTGACAACATCCCTGACCGGGAATGCCAGATTAAGCATTCTGTCGATTATACCTCTTTTTATTGTTGGCTTCTGTGTCTTTCTGATTGTACCGAAGGAAAAGACAAGCCATAATTAAGAAGCCTGATTGACACCGCCTGCCATATGGTATATGGTTCTATAAGAAAGAGTATGCTAAGCGGGGGGTGAGAAGCGTATGAAGGTTAGAATAATATTGCGAAATAGTTTAGATCAAGTATTATCCCATGCAGAGTAAGCGATAGTAACTATTCTGTATGGGACAATAGATTACTGTCTGCTGTGCTCTGCACTTATTTAGTAACGATAAATAAGGAGCGGATTGTATGAAATACTTGAATGCAGCAGAAGTATTGCCGGAGCATCTTTTAATTGAAATTCAAAAGCATATCAGCGGAGAGGTCTTATATATCCCCACCGGAGAGGAACATTTCAAGTGGGGAGAAAAAAATGGTTCCAAACAATATTTTGAGACCAGGAATAAAAAGATAAAGCATCAATACCAAAGAGGCTGTACGATGGAACAGATAGCTTTGGAATTTGGATTAGCATATGAAACGGTTAGAAAAATTATATATAAGAGCTGAATAAAAGAAGGGCCCGGATTAGGCGGGGGAAGAGCTTAAGGCTTGGTTTACCAGGAGCTATTCCCCCGTCTGTTTCCGCCGGCATCCATACCTTATTCAACAAAGGGTGTGTATTGTGGATGTTCATGTACATATTTATTCATAATCTCAGAGGCTTTGTCTGTACTGATCGGTTCGGCATTATTAATATCAGGTTCCTCCTCGGTTGAATAAAACCATGGATTTTCTTCATCATGCAGACTGTTATATAAAACAGATTCCACCAGGGTCAATTCGGTTCCATTATATCGATAATAGCTGTAGCTGGACTCAAAAGCGCTACTTGAGCCCTCATTGGCAATGCAGCCGTTTTCACAGAGATAATATCGGTTTCGTTCCCATCCGTCCAGCACACGGAACACTTCACCGTTTACTGTCGTATAGATGTCATAGACGATGCCATCCCAGCCACCATCTTTATCCCAGCCATCAGTATTTGCGCCGAATATGAGTTCATCAATGCCATTTCCATCCAGATCTCTTATCAGATAACCAAGCGTTTCATAGTCCCAGTTCTGATAAATTACGCTGCTGAAGGGCTGCTCTTCCGGATAGTTACCGTCAAAATTTTCGAGCGCATCTCTTGCCATGGCAATAAGCTTGTCGTATCCGGAAGCGTCGGTTTCCTCTGACGGTTCTGCTATAGGATCGCTGTATTCCGCATCATCGGTTTCCTCCGACGGTTCTGCTATAGGTTCGTTGTGTCGGGAATCATCGGTTTCTTCCAGCGGTTCGGTTATAGATTTGTCGTATTCCGAAGCATCGGTTTCCTGCGACGGCGTCTCATTGGGTTTATCCTGCTCCTTTGGATTCGTTAAGAAACAAATTGCAACAATAATGCAGACAGCAATGGCTGCTACAACAGTCCAAAACGCAGGTTTCTTATAATTTAACACAGCTTTAATCCTTTCCTTTACGCCGACCTCACCGAAAGCAAGGGGGCAAACCATCACCATGTTCCGCTGCATACTGCAGGATACCAGTGCATGGGAATAGGCTTTCTTTTCATCAAGCTTCATATTTTTGATTACCGCTTCATCGCAGGCAAGTTCAATATCCCGGCAGAACAGAAGATACGCCGCTCCTACCAGCGGATTGAACCAATATAGCGCCAGCAGTAGAAATCCCAGCGGCTTCCACCAATGATCCCTATGTTTTAAATGAGTCCGCTCATGAGCGGTTACATATTTCATCTGTTCTTCGGCTATACCGGAGGGCAGATAAATCCGGGGTCTGATAATGCCTAAAATAAACGGAGATTTCACGGCATCACAGAGCCAGATGTTATCCTGCAAAAGAGCAGCCTCCCGCACCCTGCGCCGCATCCACAGATAGCTGATAATTGCATACAGGAATAACAGGACAGCTCCTGCCAGCCAGATCCATGCAAGGATTTCAATGCCTGAACGCATCGAGGAGCCGGTCGTTTTCCGGGTAACAGGATTAACGGCCCGATCGATAGCCTGAATACCGGTTTGCAGCTGAAAATGATACGGGTTATTTGCAGCATCAGAATTATCCGCAAAAACACCTTGAACCGGTATGGTTTCCGCACTCGGTATCAAGCTGAATACGCTTTCAAAAGAGAACGGAAAAATCAGACGGACCGCAACCATCCCCCAAAGTATGTACGCAATCCGCTTCGGGGTCCTTTTCATAAACAGTCGCAGCACAAATATCGCCATAATCAGCCAGCTTGTGGCAATGTTCATATTCAGCAGCTTCAAAAAAAATGCATCCATCGTCAGCGTCCCTCTGCATGGTCAATCATTTGTCGTATTTCAGCCGCTTCCTCCGGGGTTAGTGTGCTGTTTTTGGTGAAGGCAGCAATAAATGTCGGAAGAGAGCCGTTAAATGTGTCTTCCACAAACCTTTTGCTTTGCAGGGCATAAAACTCCTGCCGGGAAATCAGCGATGTTACCGTACCATTGTCATTTCGGAATAATCCCTTGTCACACAGCCGCCGCAGCACATTGTGTGCGGTAGTTCGCTTCCAGTTGAACTCGGTTGCCGTGAGCTTTACCAATTCCGAAGAAGTTACCGGCTCGCGCTTCCAAATCATGTCTGCATAGCGAGCTTCAATCATGCCTAACTGAATTTCTGTCATAATATATCCCTCCATAGACTACATCAAGTGGTCTCATATAGACTACTCTATGTAGTCCTGTTTGTCAAGAGGATGATTTGACAATTTCCCTGCCAGGCTGAACCATAACTACGAACAAGCCCGTTCGGGCTTTGGTATAGATTGAATATAGATAAAATAGGAATACCCTATCATAGCCTCAGCAGCTATAATAATTCAAAAGGGAGGAGTGATATGATGTCAGTTCAATTTCGAAATTATACGGAACAAGCAGGTATTACGGAGGATTATCATAGGGTCAGGGCCTTTTTGATCAGGCTGGGGTATTCAGAATTTACCTATGCAAGATGGGACTGGATGGCAACACACGGCTATCTTGATAAGTCCGCAGTCGGTAAGATCGGTATATGGGAAGCAGATCATGAGATAGTAGGTTTAGCAACCTTTGATTGCCAGCTGGGAAAGGTATTTTGCCTGACTTTGCCGGAATATGCGTCCTTGAAGAAGGAAATGCTGCTCTATTCCCTGGAAAGGCTTTCAAAGGATAAGGAATTCGGAGTCGTCATAAAGGATACGGATTTCTTGTTTCAGGATATAGCAGCCCGGCTGGGATTTACAGCAACAGAAGAAAAAGAATGTGATGCGGCCTTTTATTGCGATAAGACATCAATGGATTATGAATTGCCGGAAGGCTTTCGCATTACAACCATGAAGGAAACCTATGACCTGTATCAATATGGATGTGTACTATGGAAGGGCTTTAACCATGAACGGGATGGAGAGGGCAGGTTCATTGCATCGAAAGAACGGGAAAAGGAAGCAGAGGAAGAAATGCTTCGCCCCAATGTGGATTTGAATTTAAAGGTGGCGGTAATGGCGCCCAATGGCAATTTTGTATCCTACTGCGGTATGTGGTATGATCCGGACGCAGACTATGCAGTAATAGAGCCGGTTGCGACAGACCCTGAATACCGGAGGATGGGCTTGGGCAGGGCTGCGGTATTGGAGGGTATTCGGCGGGTGAATGCGCTTGGAGCAAAGCTGGCCTTGGTAGGTTCCTCACAGCAGTTTTATTATAGCATTGGCTTACGCCCTTATACAACCTCCACTCTATGGAGAAAAAACTAATACCTGTTTGTTTTATGAAAACAAATATAATACTGATAGATTGTACTGCCGGGTAAATTCCTTATTTGCCCGGCAGTATTTTTTTATGGTTCAAGCTTCGAATAATAAAAAATCACTGTGTAAAATTAAGGAGTTAATTTATAAAAAAAGTAATCCAGATAATATTTAGGACTTATGACCTAAAATACAAGATTTGTTTAAGATTATTTTGATTTTCTCATAAAATAGCCTGGCAATATTATCGAAAATTATCGAAAAATCAATCCGAAATGTTAATGTTTCAAGTTGACTCATGCAAAAACTGGAAGTATAATTATGTCATAACATGGAAAAAAAAGGCGACATAAACAAGGGGAGTAGTTGGGGTTTGTGCTTTAACTTATATTGGAGCCGTAGATTAACGGCAGAAATGGAGGAGATTTATGAATAACACATTGGAAGAATTGAAAATCAGACAGGTACTTGTCCGGGAGGAGAGTAATTTATCCGAAGGCTTTAAGCCGATCTATGAGTATTTCCAGGATATTGCCGGGGAGAATCCGGATTTGCCCTGTATTGAGTATGGGGACGAGGTTTTTAGTTATGGGGAGATAAACGGGAGAGCAAATCAGCTTGCCAGGTATCTTAGAAGGCTCGGAGCAGGGCCGGAGGCAATGATCGGTATTTATCTGGAGCGAAGCCCGGAATTGATTATATCGATTCTTGCCGTATTCAAGGCAGGTGCCGCATATACCCCGATTTCTACAACCTATCCGAAGGAACGTCAGGAGTATATTATCAATGATACAGGGCTGGAATTAATCCTTACCTCCTCCGACCTGCAAAAGAATCTGTCGGAACTGGATACGAAAGCACCGGTAACCTGTCTGTATCTGGACAGGGAAAAGGAGACTCTAAAGTATGAGCTTAAGGAGAATTTGCCCTGTCTGAATGGAAGGGATAATCTGGCGTATGTCATATATACCTCAGGGTCCACCGGGAGACCAAAGGGCGTTATGGTAGAACATCGGGGAATTCCGAATATGGTACTGGAGCAAATCAATGTCTTTGAGCTAGGTAAGCAGGACCGGGTTTTGCAATATGCCTCCGTTTCCTTTGACGCCTCGGTGTCGGAGATATTCACAACGCTGCTTGCAGGAGCAACACTGGTACTCCTGCCTGGGAAAGGGTATTACCTGGGAGAAGACCTTTACGAGGTTTTATTACATAAAAAAATATCAGTGGTTACACTTACACCATCAGTTTTGAATACCTTGCCCCAGGGGGCGCTGCCTGATTTGAAAACACTTGTCTCCGCCGGAGAGGCCTGCACCAGAAAGCTGATCGAATACTGGGAATCAAAGCTGAATTTTATCAATGCCTATGGGCCGACGGAATGCACCGTATGTGTCTCGATGAATCGATGCAGTCTGACAGAGGAGGCCATTTCCCTGGGAAAACCGATTGCCGGTACAGCGCTTTATCTTGTGGACAAGCAGCTTAATCCTGTGCCAGTCGGTGAAGCAGGTGAGCTTTGTGTTGCCGGAGTCGGCCTTGCCCGGGGCTATCTGAACCTGCCCTCTCTGACGGAGGAAAGCTTCGTCAAGAATCCCTTTATGGAGGGGATCAGTGAGCGGCTCTATAAGACAGGGGATATCTGCCGGAGAGTTTCCGAGACTTCCTTTGAGTGGGTGGGAAGAGAGGATAATCAGGTTAAGATCGCAGGCTTAAGAATTGATCTGGATGAGATTATCAAGCTCCTTCGGGAATATCCCGGCATTATGGATGCAGTTATTACCATTGTGGATGACAGCTTTAAAAATAAACAAATCTATGCATATATTATCACTGCCTTAGACCAAAGGCCTGGCATTAAGGAGATTAAAACTTTTTTAAGAGCCAAGCTGCCAGCTTATATGGTACCTTCAAGATTTATGTTTATCAATGAAATTCCTGTTTTGGAAAGCGGTAAGCTGGATAAGGACCGCCTCCCTTCCATGGAGGATGTCAGACCGGATATCGACAGTGTTTATATTGAGCCCAGAAACCAGATGGAGGAGACGATTGCACAAATCTGGTGTGAGGTATTAAAAATAGACCGGGTAGGGGTTTGCGATAATTTTTTTGATTTGGGAGGACAGTCCTTAATGGCTACCCAAATTGTATCCCGGATACGCTCGACACTGGGAACGGAAATCCCCCTTCATGTTCTCTTTGAAACCACTCCGACGGTGGAGCAGACAGCCGCCGCGATTGAGCGTTATCAATTGGAACAGTATGCACCGGAGGAGCTGGAAAGACTCCTGGCGGAGCTGGAAGCAATTTCAGAAGAAGAGCTGGCGGCAATCCTGAAGGAACAGTAAGGAGATTTGGAGATTTGCAGCAGAATGGAGGATTATTATGAAAATATTATTGGTGCAGCTGTTGGAGTACCTTTATCCCTGGGGAGGAGCACATAAGGCAAACAGGATTTTGATGGAGGGGCTTGCCGCAAGGGGACATGAGTGTATGGTTGTGACTCCGGAGGTATATATCGGAGGCTTTGAAGAATATTTTAATGAAAAAAGAAACAGCAATGAATTCGAGATATTTGAAGAAAGTGAAAATGTTACCGGTATCCATAAGAAGGGTGTTACCATCTACCGGGTGGAGGGAGATTATAAGATTTTTTCCTTTATCAGAAGGACAGTTGCGGATTTTAAGCCGGATATTACCCTGATTTCCGAGGACAAGTCCCACCTGCTGATGGAGGCTGTATTGGAGACGGAAACCAGGGCAATCTGCCTGGCCCACAGTCAGACAGTGCTGCCCTTCGGTCCGGAATGCTTCGAGGAGAAGAAGGACAAGTTTAACCTTTACACAAAGCTTCACGGAATTATCAGTGTCAGCGATTATGTACAGGAGTATTTTATGAAATGGGCGGGGCTGAAATCAAAAAGAATCTACTTTCCGTCCTACGGAGAAGGTCCCTTCCCCTTTCTTGGGAGCTTTGACAATCCTTATATTACGGCAATCAATCCCTCCGGAATCAAGGGATTTCCCATCATAACCGGGCTTGCCGGAAGCTTTCCCAAGGTTAAGTTTGCCGTAGTAATTACCTGGTCAACCACGAATGCGGAGCTGGCAGAATTAAAATCTATTGAAAATATAGTAATCAGAAAACCGGAAGAGGATGTCGATGAGATTTACCGGCAGACTAAGGTGTTTTTAATGCCCTCCCTCTGGGGAGAAGCCTTTGGGCAGGTGGTGATAGAAGCCATGCTTCGCGGCATTCCGGTCATTGCAAGCAATGTAGGCGGACTTCCCGAAGCCAAGCAGGGACTTGACTATATTCTGCCTGTGAATCCCATCAGGGAATATATCAGTGAAAAGGAGCTGCTGATGAGTGTTCACCGCCCGGTTTTGCCGGAACAGGATTTGGAACCGTGGATTAGGGCTCTGGACCGGCTGATGAATGACAAAGCCTTCTATGAAGAACTGTCCCTGCAATCCTATGAGAAAGCGATAGAATTTCATTCAAAGCTGGGGTTTGAACCATTTGAACAGTATTTCAGGGAAATTGTGGAGGCTTATCCCGGGAAGGGACCCAAGCCGGCGGACAGCTCTGTTGCAAATAAGGCACTGGAGCGGATTCAAATGCTTTCACCTGAAAAACGTGGATGGCTGTATGAAATGCTGATGAGAGCGGGGGAGAATAAATGAAATTACTGCTGATTCAATCCATGGGGTATCTGTACCCCTGGGCAGGAGCTAACAAAGCCAATAAAATCCTGATGGAATGGATGGCCAAGAGAGGGCATGAATGTCTTGTGATCAATCCTCTGTTAAGTCCTCCCGGGTTTAATGAAAATGAATATATCAATAAAAAGAGTAAAACAGGGGAGCTGGAGCTCCTGGAAAGCACGGAGAGCCTGACCCATATACGTATCAGCGGAGTAGATGCCTACACGGTTACCAGTGAATTCAAGATTATCTCCTTTATAAAAAAGACAGTGGAGGAATTCCGGCCGGATCTTACTCTGGTTTCCGATACGCAGCCCTATCTTTTGCTGGAAACGGTTACGGAATTAGATACGAGGGCTGTCTTTATCGCACACAGCCAATCCACCCTTCCCTTCGGACCGGACAGCTTCGAGGAGGACCCGGATAAGCTTAGGCTGTTTCAAAAACTACAGGGGATCATATCGGTCAGCCGGTTTTTGGAGAATTATTTCCGCAAATGGGCCGGTGTCGAGTCCAGGGTAATTTATTTTCCCTCCTATGGACAGGGACCCTTCCCTTATCTGGCTGATTTTGATAACCCCTATGTAACGGTAATCAACCCCTCTGCGTTGAAGGGCTTTTGCATCCTTCGTGAGCTTGCAGAACGTATGCCGAAGGTGCAGTTTGCGGCAGTACCGACCTGGGCGACGGGGGAAGATGAGCTGGAGGAGATGAAGGCGGCGCCGAATATAACCCTGCTGAAGCCTTCGGTGGATGTAAATGATATCTACAGAAGAACCAAGGTTTTTCTCATGCCCTCTCTCTGGGGAGAATCCTTTGGACAGGTTGTGGTTGAGGCCATGCTTCGGGGGATACCGGTCATTGCCAGCAATGTGGGAGGGCTGCCTGAGGCCAAGCTGGGTTTGGATTATATTCTGCCGGTTGCACCGATCAGGCAATACAGCACGGATTATTCTCTTATGGGTACCGTTGCCCAGCCCGTGGTTCCAAAGCAGGAGCTCGGTCCCTGGATTGTGGCACTGGAAAGCCTCCTGTCTGACAGGGCACATTATGACAGCCTGTCTAGGGCTTCCTATGAAAAGGCCCTGGCCTTCCAGACTTCCCTGGGCTTTGAGGCATTTGAACAGTATTTTCAGGAAATCGTCGAAGCGCCTGTTTCTAACCCTTTAATGGGTCCTGCGTCCGCAGTCGGCGGTATTCTTGGGAGGGTTAACATGCTAAGCCCCGCAAAGCGAGAACAGTTAATGAGTCTGTTGCAAGAAAGAAGGAAATAATATGAATGAAGTTTATGAACGTATAAACCTTCTCCCACCGGAGAAAAAGAAACTTCTGATGGACAGAATTTATTTTAAAAATAGTCTGGAGGCTGTGAAGCAGGGGATTTGCCCGGTTCCACGGGAAAACCTGCCGCAGGAATTTCCGCTTTCCTTTTCCCAGCAGCGCCTGTGGTTTTTATATCAGTGGGAGCCGGAAAGTCCCTCCTATAACATTCCCTGCATATTCAGCCTGAAATTTGAGGTGGATACAGGACTGCTGGAGCAGGCTGTCAATAAACTACTGGAACGGCATGAGATACTGCGGACGACTTACAGGATGATTAAGGAAGAAGCAGTTCAGATCATCCATCCCTATGAACCCCTTTGTCTGCAAATCCATGATTTAACAGACCATGCTCTGAGTGAAAAAGAGCTTCGGGAAACGTTCATAAAGGAAAAAGCGCTGCTCCCCTTTGATTTGGAAAGGGAATTCCCAATCCGGGCTTATTTATTTATGCTGAGCGGCCAGAGGAATTATGTTCTGCTGAACATCCATCATATCGCCTGCGACGGATGGTCTCTGGATATCATTATCAATGAACTGCAAAGTAATTATGAGGCCCTGTCAAATCACCATCAGGTTGAAGCGAAGCCCCTGGTCCTTCAATATGCGGATTTTGCCTGCTGGCAGAGAAGCAGCGAAAAGTCGGAGCATTTCAAAGAGCATGAACGCTATTGGAAAGGTATGCTGGAGGGGGATATTCCGGTATTGGAGCTTCCCACGGACAGACCGCGCCCTCCGGTCAGGAGCTTTCGCGGCGCAACCGTCATAAAGGATCTGCCGGAGCAGCTGTATAAGGATTTGAACAAACTGTGCGTCGAGGAGGACGCGACCTTGTACATGGTTACTCTGGCGGCCTATTTTATACTGCTTTACCGCTATACGGGACAAACGGATATCATCATCGGCTCTCCTATCGCCAACAGAAACAGAACCGAGCTGGAAAATATCATTGGTTTTTTTGTAAACACGATCCCGATTCGCATAAAATTAAACGAACAGGCGACCTTTCGGGAAACGGTGCGCCAGGTGAAAAAAATTACCCTGGAAGCCTATGAGCATCAGGACCTTCCCTTGGAGAGGATGATTGAGATGCTGACAATCGAAAGGGATATGAGCCATAATGCGCTTTTTCAGGTCATGTATGTGATGCAGAATGCCTTTCTCACGACCTTTGAAAGTGAGCAGCTAAGCATGAACTTTGAGGGCTCTGTCAATACCAACAGCTCCAAATTTGACCTGACCCTGTCGTCCTCCAAGGATTTTTTGCAAGCGGAATACAGTACCGATCTGTTTGAAAAGCAAACAGTTGAGGAGCTGCTTTCCCATTATATCAACCTGCTGGAAAGCATAAATAGGGAGCCGGATCAGGTAATATCCGGTATGGAGCTTATGTCAGGGTATGAAAAGCAGCAGATGCTTGCTGACTGGAATAGAACAGAGGCTGTCTATGAGGAGGGCTTCCATATCGTAAGCTGTATTGAAGCCTGGGCCGGCAGTCAACCAAGAAAAGCGGCACTTGTAAATGAAGGAAGCACCTATACCTATCAGAGGATGAATGCCTGTGCCAATCAGCTGGCACATCATCTGATTTCCCTGGGCATTGGCCCGGAGAAAATTGTAGGTATTTTCCTGGAACGGTCCGCTGATTTTATCATAGCGATGTTGGCTGTGCTAAAGTCCGGCGGAGCCTATGTCCCTTTGGACCCCTCCTATCCGAAGGACCGTATTCAGCACATGATTCAGGCCTCCGGCATGGAGGTGCTTGTTACGAATAGCCGGCTGATGCAGGATATGGAGCTTGCCGAGGTTGTGGTGCTTGAGCTGGACAGTGATCATTCCCGGATTGCATTCCAAAGTGAAAAAAATCCGGTCATCCGAAGCAGCAGCCGGAATCTGATGTATATTATATTCACCTCAGGCTCAACTGGAGAGCCAAAGGGAGTAGGCATAGAGCTTCGTAATTTCAGTAATTATATTCAGGGTATCCTGGAGCATCTTAAAATCAGGGAGGCATACAGCTATGCGATTGTATCCACCCTTGCCGCGGATTTGGGACTGACGAATGTATTCTGTGCCCTGTGCACTGGAGGCACGCTACATGTTTTATCCTATGACCGCTCCTGTGATCCGGATGCGGTTGCGGATTATTTCTGCAATCACAGAATTGATATCATGAAGCTGGTGCCCAGCCATTTTGAAGTGCTGATGACAGCGGAGCATCCGGAATATGTGATACCCCACAGAACATTGATACTTGCCGGGGAGGGCTTGAGCTGGGAGACGGTACGAAAAATCAGGCAGTTAAGGCCGGACTGTGCAGTCGAAAATCATTACGGCCCGACGGAAACAACAGTCTCGGCCCTGACCTACCCGATCCCGGAGGACTTAACTGTTAAGACTTTGGGAATTGTTCCGATCGGCAGACCAATTGGCAATGTCAGGACCTATGTTCTGGATTCCCATCTCAATCCGGTCCCGAAGGGAGTTCCGGGTGAATTGTATATCGGCGGGGAAGGGGTAGGAAGAGGCTATCGGAATAACCGGGAGCTGACAGAGAGCCGCTTTATCCGGGAGCTATTCGCAGGGGACCAAAGCAGCCTGCTTTACCGTACCGGCGACCGGGTCAGATATCTGCAGGATGGCGTCATAGAGATGCTGGGACGTATGGACCGCCAGGTTAAAATAAGAGGCTTCCGGATTGAGCTGGGTGAGATTGAAGCCGTAATAACCTCGGTATCCTATGTTAAGGATGCGGTGGTACTGGTTCGGGAGCTTGATAAAACCGATAAGAGGATTGTTGCTTATATTGTTTTTGAAAAGTCACAGAAGATGGAGCAGCCGCTATCGGAGCTTAGAAGAAAGCTGGGTGAAAAGCTGCCGGAATATATGCTTCCAAGCCATATGATTGAAATGGACGCCCTTCCCCTGAACCTGAACGGTAAGGTGGAGATCAGCAGGCTTCCTTCTATTGATGTTACGAAGGCTTCCAATAAAGCCTCCGGTGAGAAGCCGCAGACAGATACGGAGGTAAGAATATATGAGGTATGGAAGGAGGTTTTGGCCACCGACAATATCGGTATTGATGACAATTTTTTTGAGCTGGGAGGGGAATCCTTCAAGGCTCTTAAGGTGGTAAGACGTGTCAGTGACTGGATCGGGATTATGGATTTTTTCAAAAATCCTACCATTCGTCTGTTGGCAGAATTTCTTGACCAGGGAAGAAAATCCGACCAGCAGCAGCTTCATCGCCTTAGGAAAAGCAGCCGGCAGGGAGAAGCCTTTGTTTCACTGGTTTGTGTACCCTATGCAGGGGGAAGTGCAATTACCTATCAGCCGTTATCTGCTCAAATTCCGGAAGAATTTGACCTATATGCCGTTGAAATACCAGGGCATGATTACAGCCACAGGGAGAGTGCGTTATTATCACTGCAGGAAACAGCGCGGTTATGTGTGGACGAGATTAAAAGTAAGACCAAAGGACCCATAGCCTTATATGGACATTGTGTCGGCGGGGCACTAACGATTGAGATAGCGAGGCGGCTTGAGGCGGAGGAGCTTCCGTTAATCAGAGTATTTGTGGGAGGAGCCCTTCCCATTGCCCGTATCCCTGGACGGCTCTTTAATTTTCTCTCAAAGCTGTTTCCGTCGGACCGTTCCATGTCTAACAAGGTCTACCATGAATTTTTAAAGGCTTTGGGCGGATTTCAAGAGGTAAGCGACGAAGAGGAAAGGGACTTTTTAATCCGCAATCTGCGCCATGATGCCAGGGAAAGCGAAGCCTATTTTACCTCAGTCTATGCAGATAAAGCCCATACAAAGCTGAAGGCGCCTATTACCTGTATCGTCGGGCAAAAGGACAGGGCAACGGAGCTTTATGAAGAACGTTATCTGGAGTGGGGGGACTTTAGCCGCAGCGTTGATTTGGCGGTTATTCCACTGGCAGGTCATTATTTTATAAAATACCAGGCGGACCTGCTAAGCGGTATCATCAGGCAGGCAATACCGGAGAAAGCAGAGGAAAGCCTGGAGGCACCGGCTCTTGAAGCCGGTTCCTCCAGCAGGGAGCAAAGGAAGGAAGCGGAAGGCGGAAAGAGTAAAAGAGCGGCCATCCCGAATCTGAATACCTTCTTCCTTGTGGTGTTTAGTCAGCTGGTATCTGTTCTGGGCTCCGGCCTTACCTCAATTGCGCTGGGGGTGTGGGTATATTCCCAAACCGGTTCGGTATCCGATTTTGCGGCAATTTCCTCTTCGGGACTGATTCCCGGAATTCTTGTGCTGCCGATAGCCGGTGCAATTGTAGACCGTTATGACAGGCGGCTGGTTATGCTGTTCAGTGATTTGGCAGCCGGATTGTCCATTGCAGTATTGGCGGTTCTCATGGCAACCAATTCCCTGGAGGTATGGCATATTTTTATAACCTCGGCAATCGGTTCCGTGTCACGCTCCTTCCACCGGCCTGCTTTTTCGGCGGCGGTAGCACAGATTATACCAAAGCAGTATCTGGGGCATGCCAACGGTATTGTCCAGTTCTCCAGCTCAACCAGTGAAATGATTGCGCCGCTGATCGGAGTTGCCCTGTATTCCCTGATCGGCATGAAAAATATATTTATACTTGATTTCTTCAGCTTCCTGGCTGCAATCACTATCCTGGTGCTGATACGCTTCCCCAATACACTGTTTCGAAAAAGGGAGGAGACCTTTCTTAAAGAGGTGCTGATGGGATGGAAATTCATCCTGAAGCGGCCGTGTATGATTTATATGATTGCCTTTTTCTTTATCAGCAATATACTTTTTGGTTCGATTTCCGTACTGTTTCAGCCGCTGATTCTATCCTTCGGCTCCGCGGCACAGCTGGCAACCATCTCAATGCTGGGGGCTCTTGGAGGTATGTTCGCTGCATTGCTGATGAGCCTATGGGGCGGCACAAAGAGAAGAGCTGTGGGAATGATCGGATTTGTTATTCTGGAGGGCTTTTTTACCGTGATATCAGGGCTGCGTCCGGATTTTATGCTCACAGCCATCGGCATCTTCGGCTTCTGGTTTTCAGTTACCATGATCAATTCCCACTGGCAGGCACTAATTCAGACGAAGGTAGGTCTGGAGCTTCAGGGACGGGTGCTTGCCACTAACCAGATGATTGCCATGTCCAGTATGCCTATCGGTTACTTTTTATCCGGAGTCCTGGCCGATTCTATATTTGAAGGGGCTATGAATAAGTCCGGGATCGTGGCCAATCTCCTGGGCCCGGTGATTGGGACAGGGACCGGACGGGGAATGGCATTATTATTAATCTGTGCCGGATTACTGGTAATTCTGTGGTCAACGATCGGTTTTCGTTTCAAGCCGCTTATCCTAATGGAGGATAGCCTGGAGGATGCCGCACCGGGGGCGGTGATACAGGATCGGGATACCCTCCAGAAGGAGCTGGATCGTCATATCCTTTCTGCCTGACGCCGGCCCGGACTTCAATAGGATAAAGAAGGCCGCAAACCTTTATGAGCAAAGGTTTGCGGCTTTCTTTGTTGCGGAAAATGCTTTCATAGGTTAATATTAAACTGGAAGCTAATAAGATTTATGATAGGAGCAGATCATGAATATACAGATATTTGGTAAGACGAAATGCTTTGATACAAAGAAGGCAGAACGGTATTTTAAGGAACGCGGGATAAAATATCAGTTTATAAATCTCAAGGAAAAGGGCATGAGTAAGGGAGAATTCAGCCGTGTAAAGCAGGCGGTGGGAGGAATGGATGCAATGCTTGATGAAAAATGCAGTGATAGGGAGCTCCTTGTGCTTATGAAATACTTAAGTGAGGCGGATCGGGAAGAAAAAATTCTGGAAAACCAGCAGCTGTTGAGAACACCCATTGTAAGGAACGGCATCCGGGCTACGGTTGGGTATCAGCCGGAGGTATGGAAAGACTGGGATTGATAAGAACCTATGCCATAAGAAGCGGAATAGAGAAGGATAGGAGAAGCGTTTCTATCGCTACTGGAAGCATATAAGAAAGAGACAGGAGGTATCATATGGAGATCACATATATCGGTCACAGCGGGTTTTTAATGGAATGGGAGAGCTGCTATTGGCTGTTTGATTATTATACCGGAGAAATTCCTTTATTAAACCGGGAGAAAAAGCTGTTTGTATTTGCCAGCCACAAGCATGGAGATCACTATAATCCGGATATTTTTGATTTACAAAGCAAATATGACAGGGTACAGTATATCCTGTCTTCGGATATTAAAGTAAGCTCGAAGCGCTTATCCGGTAAGGGCGGCTTCGGGGAGGCGGCAGATACAATTGTATCGGTTAAGCCCTCGGCACAGTATGAATTCTATGACCAGAATCAGGAGAAGATAGAGCTAAGAACCCTGAAATCAACGGATTGCGGAGTAGCCTTTCTTCTGAAGTATCAAGGAAAAACGGTTTATCATGCAGGCGATTTAAATTTATGGGTATGGAAGGAAGAGACAAAGCAGTATAACAATGACATGAGGGCAAAATTTCAGAAGGAAATAAAGAAATTAGAGGGTATGGTTGGCTCGCCAACAATTGCCATTGACATTGCCTTTGTTCCCCTCGACCCAAGACAGGAGGAGTGGTATTATCTGGGAATGGAATATCTGATGAATACGGTAAAAATTAAATATTTGTTTCCCATGCATTTCTGGAATAAGCCATCTATTATTAAACAGTTCTTGAACGAGAGAGGAAGCGGGAATGATACCCGGATTATGGAGGTTGACTCGGCAGGACAGAGCTGGAGCATCGAGAAAAAATAATAAAATTTCCAAAGTAGAAACTCTTTTTTTGCAGATACTAAAAATGTAATCGAAGCTTTTATAGGAGGTATTTGATTACAAAAACAGTATTTGCAGGAAAGGGGTTTTTTTATGTCGGAAAAGCATTTGGCAATTGCGAATATACCGGTTCAGCAATGGGGTAAATTGTACAGCGAAGAAGATGCTCTGAATATCGGTACCATTTTCCAGGAGCTGAATATGCCTTTTTTTGCGGCGGAAGCCGTAATGGCAAGTAAGAATCCGATCGATAAGACAAAGAAGCTGGATGAAAGAGAACAGCTGATGGAAAAAATCAATCAGGCCAGCTTTTTTTTGGATGATTTGACCCTTTATCTGGATACTCATGAAAATGATGCTGAGGCAATTAAACTGTATCATGAAAAGGTAAAGGAATGTGCGGAGCTAAGAAAACAGTTCGCACAGAAATTCTACCCATTGACAAGGCTTTGTATTCCTTATTGTATCCATGAGAATGAATCCAGCTTCTGCTGGCAGGAAGGGCCGATGCCTTGGGAAGGAGCGTGTGTATAAATGTGGATTTATGAAAAACGTCTTCAATACCCGGTGAAAATAAATAAAACCTGTCCCAAGACGGCACAGCTGATCATCAGCCAGTATGGCGGACCGGACGGAGAGCTCTCCGCCTCCATGCGGTATCTGTCACAACGCTATACCATGCCAATTAAGGAAGTAGGCGGCCTCTTAACAGATATCGGAACGGAAGAATTGGCGCATATGGAGATCATTTGTTCCATGGTTTATCAGCTGACCAAGAATCTTACAATTGAACAGGCCAAGGAGGCCGGCTTTGATGCCTATTATATCGACCATACTACGGCACTTTGGCCCCAGGCAGCCTCAGCCCTGCCCTTTACCGCCATTGAATTTCAGTCCAAAGGAGATGCGATTACTGATCTGACAGAAGATCTCGCAGCGGAACAGAAGGCCAGAACCGTATATGACAACCTGCTTCGCATGATACCCGACCCTGAAGTACAGGAGCCGCTGAAATTCCTTCGAAGCCGGGAAATTGTCCATTTTCAGCGTTTCGGAGAAGCCCTGGAGAAGACGAAGGATAAGCTGGATTGTAAGAATTTCTATTATTTTAACCCGGAATTTGATAAGAATATGTATCAGGGAAAGTAACAGCAGGCAGAAATTAAGAGATAGCAATGGAAAGTCGTTCACAAGGTGGGCTTTCTATGCGGAAGGTCTGAACAATTCCTTACTCTATTCTAACAGATAGGGTAAGGAATTATTTTGCAAAAAATATTGTATTGCTTCCGGCTGCAAAGGAGTGGTAACATATATAAAATAAGAATATGCATTGAGAAGCTATTTTACATAAAGAAGGAGTGAAGAGGTCTTGATAAAGGCAGGAATATATGGTGCTTCGGGCTATATGGGCGGAGAGGTAATACGGATTTTATTGGAGCATCCCGAGGTGGATATCGAATGGCTGACCAGCAGAGGTGATAAGCCGGTTGAATACTATCATAAGAATCTCTATGGAATGGGACTTAAGTTTATAAAACCGGAGGAAGCCACACCCTGTGATGTGATTTTTGCCGCTCTGCCCTCCGGTCAGATTATGAAGCAGGCAAGAGGGCTGATAGAAAATGGAGGGAAGGTCATCGATCTTGGAGCCGATTTCAGACTTAAGAGCAAAAGCACCTGGGAACGGATTTACGGGAAGAGTCATGCGGATTGGGAGCTTGCTAAGGAGGCAGTATACGGGATACCGGAATTCCACAGAGAAGAGATAAAGAAGGCCAGAGTCATTGCAAATCCGGGCTGCTTTTCCTCTGCCGCAATATTTGGACTGGCACCCTTGGTTAAGAAGGGCTTAATTGATACAAGGAAAATAATCGTTGACGGTCTTTCCGGGACAGCGGGGGCAGGTGCGGAAACTGACCGGGCCATTCATCATCCTGAGATCGGCAACAATATTGTACCCTATAATGTGGTTGATCACCGGCATACCTATGAGATAGAGCAGGAACTAAGCAGCATAGGAGGTACGGAGACCGTAGTACATTTTACAACCTCCTATGTTCCCATCACAAGAGGAATTCTGGATATCTGTCATTGCTTCCCGTTAAAGGAGGTAAGCCGCGACGAAATAATGGAGGTTTATCAGGACTATTACCGGGAGGAGCCCTTTGTCAAAATAATTGATTTACCTAAGGAGGAGAATTCCTCCTGGCAGTATGCTCCATACCCCTGGGTGGCAGCCGTATCCGGTACAAATTATTGCCATATTGGGCTGGATGTGGATGAAAAAAGGGGCCGTATTGTGGTATTCAGCGTGCTTGACAGTATCGGCAAGGGAGGAGCCCATGCGGCGGTGCAGAATATGAATTTACTGTTCGGCTTGGACGAAAGAACCGGTTTAAAAAGGACGGGATTGCATCCGTATTAGAAGTAAAAAGCAGATGATATGATCGGAGAAGGAATGTGAGCATAGGGTTGGAATTAATAAAAAAATATTGGATTGGAATGGTATTATGCCTGATTGTAATGCTGGGTCTGAACTATTTCTTTGGAACAGTCTGCCTTAGCGTCCTATTATTGGGAATTCCGTGTCCTGCCTGCGGACTCACCAGGGCGACAATACTTATGCTGACAGGACATTTTCGGGAGTCATTTCAGATGCATCCATTGCTGATACTTGTAATTTTAGGAATAATTGGATGCTATTTTATAAAAAAAATATTAAAAAATTATATATTATTTATAAAGTTATATGTTATAATATGTTTGGTTATCTTTGTAGCATTCTACATTTATCGGATGAAGACATATTATCCTCATATAACACCGATGGTATATCATCCGGATAATTGTCTTCATAAAATTGTAGTACTGATCCATCAATGTAAATCAGCAAAGTAACCGAATACTTTTACGTGGGAGGAAATAAATGGATAATTATGGAGCGCAGAATGGTATGCCAAACGGTGTACCGAACGGGGTTCAGCTGGAACCGCCGATGAGATTGGTTGATTGGCTGATCGTACTCATAGTACAGGCAATTCCATGTGTCGGATTAATCATGCTGTTTGTATGGGCATTTGGAGAAGGGAATACAAATAGAAAGAATTACTGCCGCGCTATGTTAATTGTAATGGCCGCCGGTCTGGTAATTGGTCTTATCTTCTATGCAACGATAGCTGCAGCCGTACTGAGTGCATTAAGCAGTTATTCGGCTTAATCTAAGTTTTATATACGATATCGGGGTACCGCAAAAGGTAATTGCTTTTGCGGTACTTTTTTTGATATGATAGAAGAGGACAGTAATATTAATTAAAAGAAAAGGTTGAGATTATGCGGCTGGAAGATAGAAAGCTTGTTTTAAAGAAGGATATAATCGAAGGAATACAAAGGGTGGGAATTGTTCCCGGGGATGCGGTAATGGTGCATACCTCCTTGAGTAGCATGGGTTTTGTATGCGGAGGTCCCCAGATTGTAATTGAGGCCTTGCTGGAAGCAGTAGGCTGCGACGGTACGATTATGATGCCTGCCCAATCCTGGAAGAACCTGGATCCAATGGCAGGTGTCCACTGGGAGGAGCCCGAGGAATGGTGGCAGGCAATACGGGAAAATTGGCCGGCTTATGATAAGAGAATCACTCCGACGAATACCATGGGAGCCGTGGCGGAGATGTTTCGCAGCTGGCCGGGAGCGTTGCGAAGTGACCACCCTGCCCGCTCGGTTGCGGCAGTCGGAAAAAATGCCGGATACCTTACAAAGGAGCATGACCTAAGCAATATTTTTGGATTGGGTTCTCCCATCGATAAATTATACCGGCTGAACGGCAAGGTATTGTTGATCGGCGTAGGCTATGACAGGAATACCTCCCTTCATCTGGCGGACGCGAAGGCTTCCTATCCGTCAAAGCACAATATCAGGGAAAGCAGTGCCCTACTGGTGGATGGAAAAAGGGAATGGGTTACTTATGAAACCCTGCATGTTGGCGGAGAAGATTTTGATCAAATCGGCAATGCATTCGAGGAGCATTGTAAGGTCCTGAAAGCAGAGCTTGGTAATACCTTTATAAAATCCATGCACCAGAGAGAGCTGGTTAATTTTGCGGTAGAGTGGATTGAAGCAAATAGAAAATGAACGTAAAAATTTCTAAAAATCAATATAGTAGAAGCTTAATCAAGCTACAGGAAGAAAAATGTAAAAATCTTGTCTAAAATAAGTATATCATTTCGTAAAATGTCTGGGAAAGATCGGTCATTTTACAAACATACAATAACTTGCGTTGGAGGAATAATGGGATGTATCATAAATCGATTTGCTTATCCGGGGAATGGCGGTTAATTCTACAGGAGATAGGAAAGGGTAAGCTGGACCAGGTTTTGAAGGCCTGCGACCAGTCGATGGAATGTATGGTGCCCGGGGATATTCACATTGCCCTGACTAAGGCAGGGCTGATAAAGGATCCGCTGGTTGACAGGAACAATGAGGAGTGCAGATGGTTAGAGGATAAGGAATTCTGGTACATAAAAGCCTTCTCTGTAGACAGAGATTTTATACGGGACTTAACGGAGCTATCCTTCGACGGATTGGATTTGACATCGGACATTTGGCTGAATGGAGAGTACATTGGGAGCCACAATAATGCATTTATCGGTGTTACCTTTGATGTTTCCTCCCAGATAAGGGAGGGAGAGAATGTCCTGGCAGTGAGAATTGATGATGGGATAAACTTTGTGAAGGAGCGGTCCGCTGAATTGATGCAGCATTCCTGGAATAATGACCAGCCCTACAGAGCCTGGATGCGCAAGCCCCAATATGTATACGGCTGGGACTGGACTATTTGGCTGCCCACCTGCGGGATATGGAAGGATGTAATCCTTCGCAGCTATGACAAAGGCTGTATCAGGGATTGCTATGTTAAAACCAGGTTCAGCGGGGACAGGATAACCGCGGCGGAGGAGATTGCCTTAGAGATAGCGGCGGAAATAGAAATACTGGCAGGCGGAAAATATATACTGGAATGTGAACTCTATGAAGACGGCCGTTACGATAGGGCAGACGGCCTGCTTAGCCGCGAAACGAAAGAAATTACTGCTGATAAAAGCGGCGTAATCAACAGCAGGATATTACACCGGATAGAAAAGCCCAGGCTGTGGTGGCCGAACGGAACAGGCCTGCCCTATCTTTATGAGCTTAGAGTGAACCTGTTTGATGAGCAGGGGCAAATGCTTCACAGTATCGTAAGAAGGCATGGTCTAAGAAGTGTTTCCCTGGAAGAAAAGGAGCTTGGGGAAGGTGCAAGAAGCTTTACCTTCCTGATAAATGATAACCCCGTATTTGTGAAGGGGGCTAACCATGTGCCGGCAGATTGCCTGTTGGGGCGTATTACAGATGAAAAAAACAGAGCGTTGCTCCAGTACGCGGCTGCCGCCAATATGAATATGATACGTGTTTGGGGCGGGGGCATTTATGAGAGTGAGAGCTTTATGGATGCCTGTGATGAACTGGGGCTCATGGTATGGCAGGATTTTATGTTTGCCTGCGGGTTTTATCCCGACTATGATCCGGATTTCTATAAGGAAGTCAGCAGAGAGGCAATCTACAGTATAAAAAGGCTTAGAAATCACACCAGCTTAGTCTGCTGGGCCGGCAATAATGAAATCCATGAGATGTATGCTTCCGTTAAAAATTACCACGGCGATTTACCCTGGTACGGCATCCGATTTTATAAAAAGCTTCTGCCGGGCCTGGTTAAGAGGCTCTGCCCCGACAGAATCTACCGGGAAAGCAGCCCTTATGGAGGGGAGGAACCCGTAAGCTATGAGGAAGGCGATCAACATACCTGGCATTTTACCCATCGGCCGGAATGGGAGCATTATCTGGACCTATGGCACTTTACAGATTTTGATTTTAAGTTCTTAAGTGAATTCGGAATTATCGGCGCTATGAATATGGAAGCCGCAGAAAAATGTATCCGCAAGGAAGCACTTAATCCGGCCTCGCCGGAATGGCTGCATCATACCAATTCAACCAGCGGGCATCAGATATTAAAGCTTGTGCTGGAGAAATATTTTGGAGATTGTTCTCAAATGGGATTACAGGAATATATCCTCAGAAGCCAGGTGCTGCAGGCCGAAATCATGCGTCATATTTATGATGATTTGCGTGCACGTAAGTTCCGATGCTCCGGTGTTTTACTCTGGACCCTTAGTGATACCTATGGAATCAATAATTGGTCGGTCATTGATTATTATCTGGGGAAGAGGCCGGTTTATTATTATCTGAAAAGAGCATTGGCACCCTTTGGATTAGTAATGAGGGGGTATGAGGTACAGAGCTTTCAGAAAATAGAGGGATATTCTGACTACTATAAAGGCGAGGTACAGCCGGTTGAGATAACTGTCGTGAATGATTTATTGGAGGAAAGGGAAATCCTTTTAGAATACAAAATAATGACCTTTGAAGGCCGTGTATTAAAGTCCGGGCTGGACCGGAAAACAATAAAAGCAAACAGCGCGGTAGAAATTCTATCGGTTGACTATTCAGATATCAAGGAGCATATACTGCCGGAGGAGACCCTTCTCTATGCACAGCTCAGTGACGGGGATCAGGTTCTCAATGAGAACAGATATTTCTTTACACCTTATTGTAAATTAAAGCTGAAAGCAGCGGTTATCAGCTGCCGTCTGACAAAGTCCTCGGATACACAGGTAGAGCTGCAATTGGAAACGGATAGCTTTGTGTGGATGCTGCATCTTGCAACCCCCGACGGAGTCAGACCTGAGGATAATGATTTTGATTTGTATCCGGGTAAAGTAAAGCGTATCAGTATAGACGTGGAGACGGCAGAAAGCTTCGTTCCTGAATTCTTTAGTCTGAATCCGGGCCTGACTGTGGAGCTGGTATAGGCCAGGCCAAGGATAGGTGCTAGTATCCTTTTGTCAGGAATTGCTTTGGGGTACAGTTATACTGTTTTTTGAAAACACTGTAGAAATAGCTTAAATTATTAAAGCCGGTCATATAGCAGATATCAATGATATCAAATTGCTTGCTGACCAATAGCTCTGTGGCATAAATCAGGCGTTTTGCATTGATATATTCCGTTGGAGTGATTTTAAAATATTTTTTGAAAACCCGGTTCATATATTCCTGTGAATAGGAGCAGAGCTCCAGCATTCGGGGTAATCCCATAATATAATTTTCCCGTTTGCTCATTTCCTCGTCCAAGTTTGCGAGCCATTTTGGAATAAGCTCCTTTTCCGTGAGGGAATCATTAAGACAGGCTGTAAAATATAATAACTGTGGCAGCAGGGCACGAAAGAGAAGCTTTCTTTCCGTGCCTTCTTTTTTTGCCAAAAGCAGATTTAATTGCTGCTCCATAAAGGCTCTGTTATTGCCCTCAAGTATGAGGTGGATGGGCAGCAGCGGCTCGGTAATTTGAATCAGCGGGAGTTCCAGATACTCCAGTGTATGGGTTAATTCCTCAAGGGTGAAGCCGAGGGAATATATCTCAAAGTTAAAATAGTTAATGCCCTTGAAGCTGTGCACATCGTCAGGGCGGATGTATACGAGGGACCCATTGGTTAAAAGCTCCTCTTTTCCATTGATATAATGAAGTCCTTTTCCCCTGCTGATATAGAAAATCTCATAAAAATCATGGGTATGGACAGGATAGGTTTCGAGGGCACTGTACTGTTTAATAATTCCCGTACCCCAATCAATATCCTCCTGCTTCAGAGATAATTTTGGTATTGCCATGAATAAAAAACCTCCGTCAAATTATGATATCCAGCAAGGTCAATATAGCATAATAATTCTATAATTGACAAGAAGAAAAGAGGCAAAAATCTGATTAAAATAAAACTGGAGGATATATTAGCAGTAAATGTCCGGGATAAAACAGGAGAGAGGAAGGAGAATATGGTATGATCAATGAAATCAATATCAAGGAATATGGAGTAAGAGAAGGACTTGTAGCGACGGAGGGTATTCAAAAAGCCTTTGACAAAGCAAATGAGCTGGGCAATGGGACGGTAGTAATACCGAAGGGGACATTTTATACGGGAACAATCAATATGGGAAATGCTTCCCTATATTTGGAAAAGGGAGCCATTCTGAAAGGCTCCGCAAATCCTGAAGATTATTATGAAAATGGTTTTGCCCATAATGAAATGAGAAAATGCATTTCCCTGTTGTATTCACAAAACAGTGACGGCATCAAAATAGCGGGAGAGGGAACAATTGATTTTAACGGCAGCGCCTTCTATGATTATAATGTTAGGGAGATACCCGATTTTGGTATGAGGCTTAGTCCGGAGCAGGAGAAGGAGTGTACGGCAACCTATGACTTCAGGCCGACCCAGCCAATATTTTTCCATCAATGCAAAAATATCGTGCTGGAAGATATTACGTTATGTAATGCGCCCTGTTGGACCATGTCCTTTCATGATTGTGAAAATATCCGTATCCAAAACCTTCTGATCGATAACGACCCGGTGATCCCTAATAATGATGGGATGCATTTTTGCGGGTGCAGAAGGGTTTTTATTACAGGCTGCAACATTACCAGCGGAGATGATTGCATTGCGTTAACCTCTATCACTGACTGGAATAAGGCCTGTGAGGATTTTATCATATCGGACTGCATCCTTTGTTCTAGCTCAAAAGCCCTTGTGCTGGGATACATGCATAGCATAATTAGAAATATATGCATCAGCAATTGTATTATCCGGGACAGTCATAGAGGTTTTTGTATCATGACCAGCACGAATACCGGATTAATCGAGCATGTGATAATTGAAAATGTTCGTATCGATACCAGGGTGAGGGCCGGGAATTGGTGGGGAAACGGGGAGCCGATCTGTATTTTCGCCCTTCACCATGATAATCCGCACTATCTAAATCCTGCACCGATTAGAGCCTGGGATACCAATATAAGGGATATCCGGCTGCGTAATATCAGCTGCAGCGGCGAAAATGTGATTGGAATCGTGGGAGCTGCCGGTAACATCAGTGAAATTGCACTGGATGGAATCTACTATGAGCGAAAGAAAAGTAAAAACAGCTGTCTGAAAGGAAGCAACAAAATCGATGTCTCACCGGCCCAGGAAGTGATTACCTTACCGGAGGGGCCCTTATCCTATTGGATTCATATTCAGGGCTGCAAGAATGTTAAGGTCAGCAATGCCAGTATTCAGGATTTTTACGGGAAAGAATTAACCTCCAGCGTAGTGGACTGTGAGAAGGTTACAATCAGCTCATAGAACAGACATACCGTCTCTAAGCCACACAAAGCCGGAGCAGCGGCCTTATACGGATAGATATTTCTTTATGATATCGTCGGTGAGCTCCTCCATCTTGCCCTGGGATACGATGGTACCCTTTTGAAGGATGACATAATCCTGTGCAAGACGCGTTGCGAACTTTAAATTCTGTTCCACAACGGCAAGGGTAATGCCGGTCTCCTCGGCAATCTTTTTTAGAATGTCCGCGATCTCGATTACCACATTCGGCTGGATGCCTTCCGTGGGCTCGTCCAACAGCATCATCTTTGGATTACCCATGAGGCATCTGGCCAGAGCCAGCTGCTGCTGAAGACCGCCGGACAATACGCCGCCGTTGCGGTTTAGATGAACCTTAAGGGCCGGAAAGTAATTCAGTACCCACTCCATGCGGTCCGATATCCCGATATGCCTGTGGCCCATGGCCCCTAATTGCAGATTTTCCTTGACGGTAAGCAGAGGAATGATTTCCCGCCCTTGGGGAACATAACCGAGTCCGGCCAGGGATCTTTTGTTAGTCTTCAGCTTCGTGATATTGACATCATTGAATTTCAGGGTTCCTGAGGCCACAGGGAGAAGTCCCATGGCACTTTTTAAAAATGTGGTTTTTCCTACGCCATTACGCCCCAGAATCGCTGTTTTACTGCCTTCCCTTATCTTTAAGGATAATCCGTTGATTACCCTGCTTTTTCCGTAGTTAACGAATATATTATCTGCTTCAAACATTTCGCACCCCTCAATCCTCTTTCAAATATACGGCGATTACATCTGGATTGCTCTGAATTTCCTCCATGGTGCCCTCTGCCAGCATTTCACCGTAATTTAAAACCGTTACATACTCGGCTACCTGTCGGACAAAATCCATATCATGCTCCACGACGATGATGGTATGATCACCCTTCAGCTTCTTGATCATCTCACCGGTTTTATAGGTTTCCTGGGCAGTCATGCCTGCGGTGGGTTCATCCAGAATAATCAGCTTGGGATTTTGCGCGATTACCATGCCCATTTCCAGCCACTGTCTTTGCCCGTGGGAGAGGTCGCTTGCCATGAAATGTCTGTAATCATACAGGTCAATCAATTCAAGAATTTCCTTCACCTGCTTCTTAAAGTCCTTGCTCCGCTGAAACAGCAGGCATTTAGTCAGGGCCTCGAAGCCTTCCATGGCAATTTCTATATTTTCAAGGACGGACATATTGTCAAAAACATTAGGGCCCTGAAATTTTCTGCCGATCTTATATTTTTGTGTGATTTCTACTGTGGATTTTCCTGTAATATTAACATCTTCAAAAATTACCTTGCCGTCGGTGGGCTTCGTCTTGCCGGTAACTAGGTCCATAAAGGTGGTTTTGCCAGCACCGTTGGGGCCGATGATAACTCTTAGCTCGCCCTGGTAAATCTTTATATTGATATCGGTCAGCGCCCGAAAGCCGTTAAATTCCACAGAGAGATGCTTTGTCTCAAGTAAAACCGCATCCTTACTCATGACTGCTCCCTCCTTCCTTCGCCAGGATTTGTTCCTTTCGCTTATGATCCCTGTATTTTTGCTGCAGCTCCATTACCGTACCGACAATACCCTTTGGAATCAGGAATACAATAACCAGGATAATGATACCGAGCACCAGCTTCCAGTACTGGGCAAAATCTGAGGATACTCCGGAGAACAGGGAGTTTAATTTGGTTTCCGCAATCTGAAGGATCAGCGTTCCAAGCATGGCACCGGTCAGATTCCCCCGCCCGCCGACAGCAATCCATACTAGTACAAGGGTGGAGAGAGATATACCAACGGAGGTATAATTGATGCTGCCCTGAACTCTGACATATAATACCCCGGCCATACCGGCAATCATTCCGGACAGAACCAGGATAAAGAGCTTAAACCGGGAAGGGTTATAGCCAAAGAAGGTTATACGGGCTTCATTCTCCCGGATTGCCTGAAGCACCTTGCCAACCCTGGAATGGGATAGAGCCAGGCAGAGGAGGTAGATGCCGATGAGAAAGGCAAGTACAATAAAATAGTAGGTTAAATCCGAGGCGGCCTTGCTGCTGTCATTGGATATAACAGTCCTTGAGGTGATGGTAATGCCGCTGTCCCCATGGGTATAACGGCTGGAATTAATGACAAATAATTGTGCAATTCCGGATAGAGCCAGAGTAATCAGAGAGAAGAAGATTCCCTGAATCTTGCCGGAGAACATGAAGATACCAAGAATAAGGGCGATCAGTGCAGGCAATAAAAGCGCCATGGCTAAGGCCCCCCACTCATTACCGAGGAGGGATAAAAACCAGGGAAGCCTGTCATATTCAATCCATTCGGCCTGGCGCAGATAGGAGCAGGAAATTCCGATCATATAGCCGCCCGCTCCAAAGAGTACGCTGTGGCCCATGCTCATGAGCCCGGTATAGCCCCACAGAAGATCCAGGGAGAGAGCAAAGATCATATATGCCATAATGCCTGACATGATATAAACCCAGTAGGTGGAATGAAATACCGGATAGAGGAGAAGATATCCCAGGATGATAACGTCCAGAAGCCGGTTGATGGGTAGAGTCTTGATTTTAGTCACTGCAGCGTGCATCCTGTTACCTCCTTCCTTTCGGGGTTAATAAGCCCTCCGGCTTGAACCTTACAATAACAATTACAATCAAAAGGACAATGATCTGTGCCGTTACGCTGTTGGAGAAACCGCTGATCAGTGAGATGGATTCCTGTATGATGACTGAGGAAACCAGGGTTCCGAAAAGGGAGGTAACACCGCCCATAACCACATTCATAAAGGTGTTGGTCAGCCAGCTCTCTCCCAGGGAATAGGTGACGGAGGACAGGGGGGCAATCGCCGCCCCTGCCAGTCCTGCCAGACCCATTCCGTGGGCAAAGGTAATGGTATCCACCTTCTTTGTGTCAATGCCAAGACATTCCGTAATGGCCCGGTTTTGGGTGGTCGCTCTTATTTTCATGCCCATGGTTGTTTTATTGATAAAGATTAAGGTTGCCCCAAGGGCAAAGACGGCAAGTGCCACCAGGGCCAGCTTGTAACCTTCGATATATACGGCTCCGATGTGCAGCTCAGTGCTGATCGGATAGGAGACCTTTTTGTAGGATTTACCAAATACAATCAGCGCCAGCTGTTTTAATATAATGGAAATCGCATAAGTAGCAAGGAGGGTCTCGGACATCTTTCCGTAGATATGGCAGATAACCGTTCGCTCAATTAGGGCACCCAGAAGGAAGGAAAGCGCGTAGGCTGCCAACAGGCAGACAATAAAAGGCAGCTTTAATACTTCATAGGTATAGTAGCAGATAAAGGCTCCCATCATGAGCATTTCCGTATGTACGAGGTTAACGACCTTCATATATCCAAGGATGATTACAAGTCCAAGTGACGTTAAAAGAAGGATAAATGAATTACACAGGCCAGAAACAATCAGCTGGCAAATAAGTGATAATGACATGTTCTACCGCCTTTGTCCTATAAATTAATTTTATTTCGTGGGTTCGGGTGCAATGACATCGTCTGATTCATATACGATTTTAATGGTTCCATCCTCCTGAACCAAACCAATTCTTGCTTTGCAGTAAATATGATGTGTGGCGGCATCTACCTTTATGGTTCCTTGAGGAGCATCAAAGGAAAGGTCATTAAAGTTTGATAGAATATTATCGGTGGTGATATCATCCTGGCATTTTTCCAGCGCCATGGAAAGAAGATATACTGCATCATAGGTGGATTCACCGACAGCGGTTACCGCGGCCTTTTTGTCCTCGCCGTATTTTGCAGCGTAGGCGCTTAGGTAAGCCTCATTTGCATCAGAATCGATGGAGTTGAAATAGTTGATTGAAGCGTAGGTATTGGCGGCTGCACTGCCAAGAGCTGTAGAGAAGGATTCGTCCATAATAAAGGAAGCAATGGTGTATTTATCGGATAAGCCTGCGGCAGCAAACTGTGTATAGAAGGCAGTTCCGCTGTCACCGTTTAGATTACAGTAGATAACACAGCCATCATCTCCGCAGGTGTCTTTGATCTTTGCGATAATATCGGAGAATTCGGTGGTATTGGAGGGAACCAGGTCATTGCCGATTACGGAGCCGCCAAGCTCGGTAACCAAGGTATCAGCCTGTTTATTGATGCTGGAAGCATAGGTAGTATCGGTGCCTAACAGATAGAAGTTCTTGGAGACATTACCAAGAAGGTAGGGAACGAAATAATCTCCCTGCTGGTTGGGAACACAACCGGTATAAACAACATATTGATTCGGGGTTTCACCCTCATAGAAGGTGGGATATACCAGAGGAATCTTATATTCCTCAAGAATAGGCTCTACTGCAACACGGGAGGAAGAGGTATAGAGACCAACGATAGCGCTTACCTTGTCCTCTAAAATCAGCTCCTTGACAACCTTGGCAGCCGTATCAGCATCGGTAGCATAGTCCTTTACCACATATTCGATTTCCTTGCCGTTAATACCGCCTTTTTGATTGATCTGATCAATTGCCAGAAGTGCTGAATTGTACATGCATTCTTCTGAAATGGCGGTTCCTCCGGTTAGTGAAAATACGAGACCGATTTTGATGGAATCGGAGGAGCCTGATTTTTTACCACAGGCAGCGAGGCTGGCGCATAGCAGCGCGAGGATCAGTAGCATTGATAAAACTTTTTTTGCTTTCATAATTTTCTCCTTTCAGATTCTAAAAATTATAGGTAATTGCGAAACACTATAATCCACTAAATTTTCCGAACAACAGATACAAATTTCTCCGCTCCAACGCTCCTTCCGCTTAACTTCCGCTCCGAAATTGTATCTGTTGTCCGAAAAATTATTAACTTTTGCGAGTTTCGCAATTATCAATCTAAAAATTAACGGTTGCCACTGAGGGTTTCTTCTCAGATACGACCTTCCCGTTATGTACGGATAATAGTACGGCACTTTGGAAACGAAGAATTTCATAATCATCGGCTCCGTCCAGCAGGATAAAGTTGGCCGGTTTTCCTTCCGAAATCCCGTATTTTTCCTGAATACAGAGATTTTGTGCGCCATTGACCGAGATCAGATCAAGGCATTTTTGCAAATCTGCATAGCCCAGCATATGGCCTGCATGAAGCCCCATATCCAGTACGCGAAGGAGATTGCCGACACCGATGGGATACCAGGGATCAGCGATGGAATCCTGGCCGAGAGCAATATTCATACCGGCATCCGCAAGCTGCTTGATACGGGTAATACCTCTTCTTTTCGGATAATTCTCGGTTCTGCCCTGAAGATGGATGCTCTCTGTAGGACAGGAGTTAAAGTTGATTTCCGATTCCTTTAATAGGCGAAAGAGCTTGGTGCAGTAGGAATCATTGTAGGAGCCCATGGCACAGGTATGGGCCGCCACGGTTTTTTTACCCCAGCCTCGTTCCCAGGCCTCGGTAGCCAGAATCTCAAGATATCTGGATTGTTCATCATCCATCTCGTCACAATGTACATCCACCATGGCGTTGTATTTCTCTGCCAGGTCGAAGATGTACTTTAAGGAAGCAACACCGTATTCCCGGCAAAATTCATAGTGGGGAATTCCGCCGACACAGTCGGTGCCCATATCCATCGCTTTTTCCATCAGCTCCTTGCCGTTTCTGACGGACAGAATTCCGTTCTGTGGGAAGGCGACGGTTTGGATTTCTATGATGTCCTTTAATTCCTCCTTTAATTCCAGAAGTGCTTTTACGCCGGAGAGAGAGGCTTCCGTTACATCCACATGGGTTCTGACAAACTGGACACCGTATTCTGCCATAAGCCTTAGGGCACTTTTTGCACGTTCCTTGATTTGGCCTACGTCCATTGGCTGAGTGGTCTTATATTCCTGCCAGGTACTGATTCCCTCAAACAGGGTGCCCGACATATTATAGTGGGGAATACCTGCGGTTTGTACACAGTCAAGGTGAATATGGGGTTCCACAAAGGGAGGCATTAAAAGCCTGCCCTTTGCGTCATAGTGTGCTCCGTGGGCACACGTCCCCTCCGGAAGCTTAATTTTGTCGTGTTCTGTTATGGAAGAAAATAAACCGTTTTCGATAATAACGTCATAGAGTCCTTCTTTTCCACGAATTTTGCAGCCTTTTATGATCATGTTTTGAGCAGCAGCCTTTGCAGGCTGTTATCCTTTCTTAAATTTTTCCGTAATATTTCATAACCTGAAAAATATTATAGAAATCATTTCTGACGGTGACAGAGCTGATATCCGTATCGAGCAGAGC
Organism: Bacillota bacterium; assembly: GCA_023407175.1. Next base: position 393,320 of record JAEYMU010000056.1, on the reverse strand, counting down.
GGATATATGCCGGATGCGGTTCACCATGGTATTCCGATGAATGTAGAGCTTCTGAGAGGCTTTAATCAAGTCATTGCCTGCCTCAAGAAAGCAGCAGAGGGTTCTTACATATTCCGTCCTTTTAATGCTGTCGGCAACGATCAGAGGCTGCAGCTTAAGATTACAGTAAGCAATCAGCTCATTTTTGTTGGCATTGCTTAGCATAAATTTGAGAATGCCCTGATCCAGATTGTCAAGCTGTACTGAGCCATACTCACCGTCCATGGTGATCAGACGGGAAATTTCCCTGGTAATATCAATCAGCTTTATTACAAAGGGCATCTTAAAGAGCGGAATGGAGTGCTCGTTGGCATACCGAATGACTGATTTTGGCACCTTCTTCAGGTATTCATCACTGCAGAGCATAACGACCCCTGCAATATCATTGGCTACGGCCTCCTCCATAAGTGCAAGAAGACCTTTCTCCGAGATGTCCTCCTTGGCTCCGATGACAAAGACCAGCTCTCCGCCATGAATCCACTCGGAAATGGTATCCATGTTTTTGATAAAAGGCCAGGTAATGACCCGGTCCAGTCCGTCCTTGCCGCCAAGAAGCTTTAACCGCTTACAATAATTAAGTTCCAATATTTCTTTAAATGTAATTGCCATAGGATATCCTTCTGAGCAAAAGGCGCCGGACAGCCGTCCAACGCCTTTGTTATAAGTGTTCTGATCAAGAATGACCATATTATAGCATTGAGAAATTCACGTGTCAATGTACTCTGAGTACATTAGTTTTGAAAAAAATTGAGACATCTGATTGTGCTTTTCTTACAAATTTATTTCATTTGAGAAGCAAAATGTGCCATTGCAGCTCCAACTTCATCCACATATTCAGGTCTTAGCAATTTCATAAGGGCCGATTGGGTTTCGGTCAAGTCTTCACGGGTATAGGTCCCGGCTGTCTGCTTTTCAAAATTTTCCTCCAGGATTTCTTTTGCAGTATTCCTGTGTTCCTCCTGTACGCGCTCCATTAAGAAATTGAAAAATTGTTCCTGTCCCGGGTTCATATGATGGTCTCCTTTTTTAAAATTCGGATATTAGTAATAAAGTTAAAAGACAACTTCCAATAACTTATTATTATACGGTATGATGCTTTTCCATTCAAATATTGTTGAAACTTTAATTAAATACAGCAAAAGGCACCAATTATCAGTTCTTTGCATAGGGGGTCTTCACATTGGTTCTGTTTAGAAGGTAATCTGTACTTGTGTTATGCAAATCGGCCAGCTTAATTAAAATTGTAATGTATCCTTAAGTTATGGAAAGAAAAGGATGATTTACTTGTCATCAGCTTATTGGGTTTGGTATAATAAAAAGGTAAAGGTATTGTTTACTATGCCAGTGACCTGCAGGCCTGGAAGGCCTCCGGCTTTAAAGAGCCTGAAAAATAGCGCAGGAAAAGTGTAAATCAAGCATAATAAGGGGAGGGGTTTCAATGAAGAAAGCCATATGGATTTTTCTTGTTGTATCAATGCTTATTTTTATCAGCTGCTCAAAGGAAAAAGCTATAGAGGATGTTAACACAAGCGTGGTATCTCCCACAGATGCAGTGAATGCGAAAGAATATGTCTTTGATGTATCAAAGGAATGGGATGCGAAGGATTATAAGGAGGCCTATGGTCAGGATATTTATCATTTTGCTGCGCCGGTTTTATCTCCCTACAAATATACCTATCACTGTGAAGTCTCCGGACTGACGATTGATGATATTGCCAATGAGCTTGGAACAGTTATGATGGAGGACTTAAAGAGGACCTATGACGGTAAAACCTTTACTGTAACGGAATATAAGAATTTGGTCGGAAATGTAATGGGAAAGGATGAATTAAAGCAGTGGAAGGATAATTACCTTGCAGTAACCGGTAAAAAGGCCGTCCTGTCAGAGGGCCAGTGGTTATGCACCTATAGCTGTGAATATAAATATACCGGAGTATATGCGGACATCGGTGAGATGCCGCCGGATATGGAATGGATGAAAACACTGACCTTGGATGGAAGCGGCGAGGATTATGTATTTATCATACAGAAGGTCGATGAGGATGAATATATCATGAGGGGCATGCCGAAAACAGTAAGCAGCAGCTTGGATTAGTCAGTGTATATTTATTATCCTATCATTTGCTTAAGAAATATTGTCCCGATCTTGATGCCGGGGCCTTATGTTGTAAAATGACAATACGATACCGAAGGAGGAAGGTCTATGGGCAAGGCGGCAGAGAAGGAAGAGGATAAGGCAACAGTGGTTAATTCAGCTTCCAAATTTCATCAGGAGGAAGCGGTTTTAAGAACGATGACAGAACGGGCACTGGGCAGGCCGGTTACCGGTTTTATGGCAAGAGAGCTTGGCGGCGGAATGAGCAGTGCGGTTTATCTTGTGGAGGCGAATATACAAAAAGACTGTGATGGAACGGGAGTAAAGATGGTATTAAAAATTGCTGCCGATCCCTCCGTGACACTTATGCGACAAGAGAAGGATTGTATTATCAATGAAGCCAATATGCTAAGGCTTCTGGAAGAAGGAACGGATATCCCGGCACCAGGGCTGATCTATCTGGATACCACCTGTGAGATTTGTAATGCACCTTATTTTTTCATGAGCTTTCTGGAGGGGACCCCGCTGATGACGATGGCTGAGAGGCCGCCGAAGGAAGCGATTGCCGAAATCAAAAGGCAGGTGGGTATTATATGCAGAAAGATAAGTTCCCTTCGGGCAGACTGCTTTGGAATTCCGGTGATGCCCGAGACGCACCGCGATAATAATTATGAGTTTGTTTTTACTTTATTTCAGATGCTTTTGCAGGATGCAGAGGATAAACAGATCGAAATACCAGGAATCAGCCATAAGAAGCTGCTTGCCCTGATAGAGGAGGAGCGGGAGGAGCTGCTGGAAGCGGAGGTTCCCTGCTATATACATACCGATACCTGGGACGGTAATCTTATGATTAAGGATGACTGTCTGGTGGGAGTGATTGACTATGCGGCGGTTCTGTATGGTGATCCGCTGATGAATCACGATTTTCATGACTTTGGTGAAATTTGCACGGATTTTCTGGAGGGATATGGGAAGACCCAGTTTACCCATAATGAGCTGATTCGGATTTCAATTTATAAAATCTGGCAGCGGCTCGGTATGATTGTAGAGCGGGGTTTTCGAAATTATGAAGACAAGAATCAGTATGCGTGGGTGCTGGGTGAATTCACAAAGGAAGTGGAGCATCTGAAAGAACTGAAAGCCCTGCACAGGTAGTTTTCGGACAGACAAGGATATCTCTGGCGGATTTTGCAGACTTCTTATGAGAACCACAATTAAATAATAGATGATGAAGCTTTCCTGAACTTTAAATATAAGGTTTAGGAGAGCTTTTTTGTCAAAAAAGAATTGACAAAATAAATTATTGGTATTAGAATGATATTAACAAGATGATAATAACATTCTAATAAAAAGGAAGATGATACAATGTCGGAAAAGATGCTGGTAAATAAGCAGGGCCTAACGGAGGAGCAATTCCTGGCTGCTTATGATGCAGGTAAATATGAGAGGCCGTCGGTGACAGTGGATATGCTGATTTTTACAGTAACAGACGAGGAAAAGAAGAATTACCGTAAGCTCCCGGATAAGGTTCTGCGGCTGTTAATGATTAAACGGGGGGATCATCCCTGTCTTGGGCAATGGGCCTTGCCCGGCGGATTTGTCAATATGGATGAGAATCTGGATAAGGCTGCCGCAAGAGAGCTGAAGGAAGAAACGAATATTGACAATATCTATATGGAGCAGCTTTATACCTGGGGAGATGTAAACAGGGACCCCCGTACAAGAATTATAAGCACCTCTTATCTGTCACTGGTGGACAGTCAGATGCTGGACATCAAAGCCAGCGACGATGCGGATGATGCAAAGTGGTTTACGGTTTCCTGCAAATTGTATCAGAGGCAAAGGACAGTAACCGGGAAGGGATATATTCTGCAAAGCTTATACAAGCTAAGTCTGATCAACGAAGAAGAGGAGCTGACGGCAGATATAAAGCTTGTTAAAACCGTCGAGGGCAAGACTATGAGGTCAGAAAGAGAAATAATAAGTACAAAGGGAATTGCCTTTGACCATGCCAAAATCATAGAATATGGGATTGAAAGGCTGAGAAGTAAAATCGATTATACGGATATCGCCTTCCACCTGATGCCGCAGCTGTTTACCCTCACAGAGCTTCAGCAGGTGTATGAAGTGATCCTGGATATGGAGCTGTTAAAGGCTAATTTCAGAAGGAAGATTGCCGGTATGGTAATTGAAACAAATGAGTATACGAAGGATGCCGGACATAGGCCCTCTAAGCTGTTCCGGTTCAATCCGAACTGGAATGAGGCAGGGTGAAAAATTATTATAAGGGGAGGATTTGATATGAGTATGTTGGATAGAAAGGAATTGATCCAAAGAGGTACAAAGGCTTTGGAAGAGATATTAGAGTTAATGGAAAAGCTTCCGGTGATTAAGCTTGCGGATTTGCCGGGAGAGCAGACGGCACTGGTAATTGTTGATATGATCAATGGATTTACCAGGGAAGGGGCACTTATGAGTCCGAGAGTGGAGGGTGTGATTCCGGAAATTGTACGGCTGTCTATAGCCTGTGACGAGCAGAGGATGAAAAAGCTTGCATTTGCCGATTGCCATACAGAGGTCTCACCGGAATTTGAAGCCTACCCCGTTCACTGTATGTCCGGTACCTTTGAAGCGGAAATCGTAGATGAAATCAAGGAGGCTGGGGGCTATCAGCTGATTCTTAAGAATTCTACCAACGGATTTTTGGAGGAGGATTTCCAGGCCTGGCTGGCGCAAAACCCACAGACACGGACCTTTATTGTTACGGGTGACTGCACCGATATCTGTGTCCAGCAGTTTGCAATTACGTTAAAAACCTTTTTCAATAAGAATAACCAAAAGGCCAGGATAATCGTACCGGTGAATGCAGTTGAAACCTATGACCTTGGAATGCATCAGGCGGATTTTGTGGCAGTAATGGCGCTCTATAATATGGTAATCAATGGGGTAGAGGTAGTTGCAGGGGTAAGATGACTCTGCCGGAAGCACAGGTACAATAAAGAAGAAATAAAAAATCAGCACATATAATAAGGAGGAGAAATTATGTTCGGCTTCAGATTTATCAAGTTCCAGCCAAGTGAATATGTACTACGATACAGTAACGGTAAAGTTACAAAGGAGGGTGCGGGAATATCCTTTTATTACTATGCGCCTGCCACATCAATTGTTGTAGTACCCGTAGGAAGTGTGGATGCCCCCTTTATTTTTGAAGAGGTTACCTCGGATTTTCAGACCGTGACGGTTCAGGGACAGATTACCTTCCGTATCGTTGACCGGAAGAAGATTGCGGGACTTCTTAATTACACCCGCGATATGAGAGGAAAGGGGTATGTCTCGGACGATCCCCAGAAGCTGCCGCAGCGGGTTATCAACATCGTAAGGGTTTTGACCAAGAAAACGCTGGAGGGCTTACTGCTTAAGGAAGCCATCAAATCCAGTGAAACACTGGCCAAAGGAATATTGGAGGAAATCAGAGAGAATGAAGAGATAAATCTGCTGGGAATCGAGATATTGGGACTTTCCATACTCGCCATTCTTCCCAACAAGGAAACAGCCAGAGCACTGGAGGCCCAGGCCAGAGAACAGATTCTTAGAAAAGCGGATGAGGCTATCTATGAAAGGCGCAACGCGTCCATTGAGCAGGAAAGACGTGTGAAGGAAAATGAATTTAATACGGAAATAGCAATTGAAAATAAGAAGAAACAGGTAAGGGAAACCCAGATAGAGGCTGAAAGAGCGGTTCAGCAAAAACAAAACCAGCTGAAAGAGGAACAGATGAATTTTGAAACCACGCTGGAGAAGAAAAAGAAGGATTTGATTGAGCTTACCGTCCAGAATTCAAAAGCAGAGGCAGACGCCAAGGCATATGAATTATCTGCGGTAATGAGGGCCCTGGAGGGAATTGAACCGAATGTAATCCAGTCCCTGGCCAGCATAGGGATGCAGCCAAGCAAGCTGATCGCAATAGCCTTCCAGGAATTGGCCGAGAAGGCAGGGCAGATAGGCCAGCTCAATATATCACCTGATTTGCTCCAGGAATTGATGAAGGAAACAAAGTAATGATGGAAAGACTGACAGAAAATAAGATCGTGCTGATAAAAAGAAAAACAAGGCTGGAGGATTTAATTGCCAGGTATAACACCATTGCACAGGCCAGGTTCTATATTGAGCATATGGGCAGCGATTTCTCGGATTATATCCTTGAGGACGAGCATTACAAGCAGGCGATATCGAAAGCCCAAGCACAGCTGGAGGAGCTCGGAAGGGTCCAGGTGGTTGATCGGGAATTTGTACCGAATTTCATATTCGGAGAGCAGGATATTATAGTGGTAATAGGTCAGGATGGACTGGTGGCAAATACATTAAAATATCTTACGAAGCAGGTACTGATCGGAGTAAATCCTGACCCGGCCAGGTGGGATGGGGTTCTGCTCCCGTTTACAGTCGCTGATTTAAAGCTGATTGTTCCGGAGGTTTTCAGACAGAGAAGGCCGGTACGGGAGGTTTCCATGGCAAAGGCCGCTCTGAATGACGGGCAGACCATTTATGGAGTAAATGACCTGTTCATCGGCCAGAGAACCCACGTATCCTCAAGATACAGGATACAATTGGGAGGCCGTCAGGAATATCAATCCTCCAGTGGGATTATTGTATCAACAGGGCTGGGCTCCACCGGCTGGCTAAAGAGTATTCTTGCGGGAGCAGTCAGTATCGTAAATTTCAGTGCGGAGAAGCCGATTGGGGCGGGTCAGATGAAAAAACTGCCCTGGGATATTGATTATCTGTATTTTTCCGTTAGGGAGCCCTTTCCCAGCAAAACCTCCAAAGCAGATATTGTCTTTGGCAAAGTAGAAAAGGAGAGTCCACTCAGGATCTTATCCCAGATGCCGGAAAACGGGGTGATTTTCAGTGACGGTATGGAAAGCGACTACCTGCAGTTTAATTCCGGGATAGAAGCAACCATTACGGTAGCTGAAAAGCGGGGACATCTGATTGTCTAAAACCGGAACAGGCAAGGAGCTGTTTAAAATCGGAGTACAGCGAGGGAGATTTCATGTTTCATGACTTTATTAAGCATTATAATATAATCCGGGATATTCTAAGGGACTGCTTCCTGTATGGGTGCTTTTCCAGAGATGGACTGGAAAGCAAGCAAAAGGTCAGCGCGCGGAAGGTCAGCTATGAGATGCGCCGGATACAGCAATATGTGGAGGATAAATATATCAGGCCTGACAAGGACGGGCGGTATAAGCTGCTAAGCCTGACCTATGATTTTTTAAGACACACAGAGAATTTTCTTGTCAGCACCTATATGACCAGAAGCTTCACACGTACCGATCTGCTGACCTATTTCTCCCTGCTGTTATATATCCAGGCCAGAGGGGAGGCCTGCACCCTCAACGAAATTCAGGATGGGCTGACTCAGGCAGGTCTTCTGTCCTTTGACCGGATCAGCAGCAAGACGATTGAGAGAAAGCTTGCTGAAATGGCCGTGGATATCGGAGTATTGACCTGTGAAACAAGGAAAAGAACCAAATATTATTCAGCGGCTCCCGATATTCTGGCCGGGCTTACAAAAGAGGAGCGCAGGGAATTATCGATAGCGGTCAGCCTGTATAAGAACCTCATATTTCCTGTAACGGCCGGTTATTATTGCGAGGGGACAATTAGAGATTATGCCAGGTATGAGGAACATACGGAGGGGGAAGCTGTCAATGTTTTTAACTACAGGCATGTGCATTTCCACCCGGTTATTGAGGAACAGGTGCTGTGGGAACTCCTGGGAGCGATTCATCAGGGGAGAAAAATAAAGCTCAATTACCGTACGCCAAAGAGCCGGGAAAGGAATGATTTGACGGGCCTATGCCCCTATAAAATCAGGTATGATGTGCGGCATGGACGCTTCTATCTGATTTCCTTCGATTATAATAGCAAATGCAGGGCATCCAGACTGGATCGTATAGAGGAGGTCGAATTGCTGGAGGAGCAATTCCAGAGAAGCGATTATGAGGAGGCATATCATAAGCAGATGTGCCATAGCTGGTCAAGCGTACCCTTAGATACAGGGAAGGAGCCTGAGATAGTAAAGCTCGAGGTCAGGATTGATGAACCGGGGCAAAGCTATATCATTGATAAGATTATGAATGAGGCACCCGGCGCGGAGCTTACCCAGATAGAAAAGGGCTGTTATCATATAAGCTTTCCGGTAAATGACAGCGGGGAGCTAATTCCCTGGATCAGAGGATATGCGGGATATGTGAGAGTCCTGGAGAGTCCTCAGCTGGCAAGAAGGCTTCTTAGGGACTGGAAGGAGATGCTGAATACATATGGAGTTATTTAATGAAGTGAAAAACAGGTACTTCCAATTGGTATTCCGACTGATCAATGAATGTGCAGGAGGAAGGGAAAAGGGTGACATAATCAGGATTATTGATGAAGGAGAATTTGAGCAGAAGGTAATCGGAAAGAATCAACAATCCTTTGCAGACCTGATCCTGAACAGAGGCAGTGAGGAGGACAATCTGAATCTGCTGACACAAAGGCAGGGCAGGTTTTACCCGGCGGTTGAAGCCGGTAAGGAGTCGGAGAGCATTCTTACAGAAAAAAGTGACCGCCCGCCGCTCCCTGTCCGCTTCACAAAGCTTGAGAAGGCCTGGCTGAAGGCCCTTATAGAAGAGCCGGAGATAGAGATGCTGCTAAGCGGCGGAGCTCTGGCAAAGCTGCAAAAGGAACTGGAAGAGGTCGACAGTCCAATAAAGCGGGAATATTTTGAACTGACCAATAATATAAAGCTGCCGGAGCCGGATAATCAGGCGAAATATAAAGAGAATTTCAGACTTCTGCTGGAAGCCCTGTTACAGGAGAAGCCTGTCAGGTATAGTAACACTGACAGGAACAGGAGGCTTTATGAGAACAGGCTTGCACTTCCTGTTGCGATTGAGTATTCCCTAAGGGACGCAAGATTCAGAGTCTCAATGTATTCCATCGAGGATAAACGTCCGATTATGGCGAATATTCATACCCTGTCGCATCTAAGAATGACCGATGAGGAGGTTGGAATTGACAGAAAGACAGCGAAACAGCTCCTCTATGAAGAAAAATATTCCGACGAACCGGTAGTGCTTGAGGTTAGGGATGAGAAGGCGGCAATGGAACGATGCTTCATGTGCTTTTCCGGAATGGAGCGGACAGCCAGGGAAATAGGAAGGAATCAATACGAAATCAAGCTAAATTATTACCTGTTCGAGGAAGAAAACCTGATATCCAATATCATCTCCCTGGGCCCCTATGTCAAGGTAATCTCTCCGAATAGAATTGCAGATGAAATCATAAGAAGAGTCAGAAAATCAATTAGTATGTATCAAATAACCAGTACCGCCCCAGGCTTGCAACAAGATTAAGGTTGCAAGCTTTTTGTCTGTAAATTGGTAATTCCTTGCCATATACTATAATTGTTCTTAGGAACAGGTTTCCTTTTCCCAATGCAAAGATTTCTGAATGGTCTTGCGGTGCCCTTCCGGTTTCGGAGAGAGGTATACCGAGAAAGCGGAACTCACAACTCTGTTGTCGGAGGTTCGACTCCTCCCTTACTGTAAAGTAAGTAGCTTAGAGGTAGAGCGCAGAAAACTTATGGGGTTCAAATCCCCATCAGACGAAGGATCTGAAGCTATGGTTTAGCAGAGGCAATTTTTTGAAAAAAATCTATGGAAGGAATCCTCACGCTTTGGCAGTAACCGGGTCAGGGCACCGGAGCTTAAGCTCTGAAGTGTGCGGATACCGGCTATTGCAAGAAAGTCACAAGGATCGGAAGCTTCGTAAGGAAAATTCGATTCGGAGGCTGGAAAGCGGTAGGCTTAAGCAGCACTCCGCCGACGCTGCGGGAGGATTCCCAAAAGGATTTGCTATGGATAATACATCCATAGTAAAAAATTATAGTAATGGAAAGGACGAGGTAAAATGAAGGTAGTTATTAGGAAGGATGAGAGAGGTTTATTATTCAAAGAGGGAAGCTATGTAAAATGTCTTAAACCGGGAAAGTACTTTCTGAATCCATTCATCAAATATAAGGTTATTACGGCTGATGTGAATGCAGCCTTCCATGCCGAAGGGAAAAATATCAACCTGTTTCTTGGCGATAAGGAGCTTTTGGAGGAATTGGAGCTATTGGATGTACAGGATTATGCCATTGCCCTGCATTTTGAAGACGGTAAGCTTACGGAGGTTTTAAAATCCGGGAAGTATGCCTTCTGGAAGGTCTTAAAGGAGCACAGCTTTCGGATTGTTGATGTGAGAAATCCGGAAATCGACCGCGATATTGATGCAGCTGTCTACAGCAGTGCCAGGCTGGCGGCTTATGTTGGCTGCTATGAGGTGGCGAACCATGAAAAAGGTATCCTCTATTACAATAATGTCATACAAAAAATTCTGGAGCCCGGCAGGTATTTCTTCTGGAAGAGCCCGGTGCAGGTTGCTGTGAGAAATGTGGATTTAAGACAGCAGCAATTGGAGATGAACGGGCAGGAAATCATGACCGAGGACAAAATTACATTAAGGCTTAACTTTGTCTGTCAATACCGGATAACCGAACCGCTTAAGACTGTTGAGGTAAGAGCCTTTGAGGACCAGCTCTACATAGTAATGCAGTTGATTTTAAGAGAGTATGTGGGAGCGTTAAAGCTGGATGACCTTCTTTTAAGAAAGCAGGAAATCGGCTGCTATGTTCTGGAAAAGCTTCAGGAGAAGGGCAGTATCTATGGGGTGGAATTCCTCTCTGCCGGTGTGAAGGATATTATATTGCCCGGAGATATCAAGGAAATTCTGAATACGGTTTTGATTGCAGAAAAGAGAGCCCAGGCAAATGTCATAACCAGAAGGGAAGAGGTTGCTTCCACAAGAAGCCTGCTTAATACGGCAAAGCTGATGGAGGAGAACCAGACGCTGTACCGGCTCAAGGAGCTTGAGTTCATGGAGAAAATCTGTGAGAAAATCAGCTGTGTTTCCCTGAACGGCGGGGGAAGCCTGCTGGAGCAGCTTAACACACTGCTTTTTAATAAGGCGTGACAAAAGGTATGGAATATGAGATTATGGACATAGTAACAGCAGGCTCCTTTGCTAAGCTTTAGCAAGGGAGTTTTGCTATAGGAAACAGGATGGAGGTCTAACATGGAGAATCAAAAGCAAGACTATACCAAGCAGACAAAGGATGCCTTAAAAAAGAGCTTAACAAAAATACAGTATGAGGTAACCCAGAACAATGCCACGGAGCCCCCCTTTCAAAACGAGTATAATAAGGAGTTTCGAAAGGGAATTTATGTGGATATAACGACGGGCGAACCGCTTTTTTCTTCAAGTGACAAGTTTGAATCTGGCTGCGGCTGGCCCAGCTTTGCCAAACCGATTGATGAGGAGGCCTTAAAAAGGATCAACGATTACAGCCACGGGATGATACGCACTGAGGTAAGAAGCAGAACCGGAGATGCCCATTTGGGACATGTATTTGAGGATGGACCGGCCGCACTAGGCGGGCTTAGATATTGCATCAATAGTGCGTCGTTAAGATTTATTGCAAAGGAGAATATGGAAAAGGAAGGCTACGGTGCATTTCTGGCACTTCTGGACTGACCTTATATGCCCATAGCCTCGCAAGCGAGACTTTGGATTTTTCTGGTAAGCAAGCTAAAATGTTCTTGACAAATAGTCAGTACTGATTATAATTATAGTCAGTACTGACTATTTGTTTTATATAAGGAGGAAAAATGAATGATACCATTTTATATCCTGGGCCTATTGCAACGATTTGGTCCACAGCATGGCTATCAAATCAAGAAGATAATCGGGGAACAGCTTTCCGATTTCACACAGATTAAGCTGCCGACCATCTATTATCATCTGGAAAGGATGGAGAAGGAGGGACTGCTCTTAGCAAACAGTGAAAAACCGGGCAGCAGACCGGAAAAAACTATTTATATAATTACTGAAAAGGGAATTGAGGCCTTTCAGAGCAAAATCACAGGATTACTTGAATTTGAGTATCGTCCTACCTTTTCCTGTGATGGTTTGTTTTACTTCTCCGATTATATTAAGACAGAGGAGCTTACCGGGAATTTAAGGACTGCCATTGGTAAGCTTGAGGCATCGCTGGACAATATCAGGCGGCATAAAGAGGAAACACTTAAGTTTATTCCGGGGGAATATAGAGTTATGGTCAATATCATATTCGACCATCATGAGCGCCATTACCAGGCGGAGCTTGAATGGGCGAGGGAAGCATTAAACAGCCTGATCAAAGAAGAAAAGGAGGAAGTATAATGGTTAAACAGAGGATTATTGAAACAAACGAGGGAATTCAGGATAAGCTGACAGTGGAAGTGTTTGATCAGTTTGCGAGAAATATGCGTGACAAGGGCTGGAACAATGTAGACAGCTTTATCAAGGCGGGAATTACAGAGGGAAAGGCCCTGGAGATCGGCCCGGGCCCTGGATATATCGGCCTTGAGTGGCTGAAGCGCTGTCCGTCTGCAACTCTTATAGGCTGTGAGATAAGCTCCGAGATGATTAAGCTTGCCGAAAAGAATGCCAGGGATTACGGATTTGAGGAAAGAGTTAATTATGTTGAGGGTAACGGAATGGATATGCCGTTTCCGCAGGCTTCCTTTGACGGGGTATTTTCTAACGGCTCGCTGCATGAATGGGAGGACCCGGTCAGGGTCTTTCAGGAAATATACAGAGTCCTTAAGCCGGAGGGAATTTTCTGCATTACCGATATGCGGCGTGATGTGAATCCGCTGATCAAATGGCCCATTTATTTTTCTACCTGGCCGAAGGAAATCCGGCCCGGCTTTTTAACCTCCTATCATGCAGCCTACACCGTCGATGAGATAAAGACCCTGCTTGGCCGTTCAAGCTTCCAGAATGCTGCTGTCAGCAAGGAATTCTTCGGCTTGTGCATCACAGGAAGAAAAACAAGATAAAACATGCTTTAAAGCACAATTTCTCTTTTATTTGAAAAACGGGTATGTTATGCTTAGGGTGTGTCTGAAAACACACCCTAAAAAAATAAAAAATAATAGAAGGTGAATGTATGAAGCGGATGCCGGCGTTGTTTGTCGGACATGGTTCTCCGATGAATGCAGTGGAAGAGAACCGGTTTGTCGAGGAGTGGAAGGCTCTAGGAAATAAAATACCCCGACCGGAGGCGATTTTATCTGTATCGGCCCACTGGTTTACAAAGGATACCCGGATTATGGATTCCGAAAATCCCAAAACCATTTACGATATGTACGGTTTTCCAAAGGAGCTGTATGAGATAGTGTATAAAGCAAAGGGTTCTCCCCGCTTTGCACAGCTGACGAGGGAAGCAATTAGCAGGACGGTTACAGTTGATAATTCCTGGGGCTACGACCATGGAACCTGGTCCGTCCTTCACCGGATGTATCCCAAGGCCGATATTCCGGCGTTTCAGCTCAGTGTGGACCGGAATGCATCCCCCAGGGAGCATTACAGGCTTGGCCAGGAGATTTCCCTGTTGCGAGAGCAGGGGGTATTGATTTTTGGAAGCGGCAATGTTGTCCACAATCTGGCGAGAATAGGTTGGGATATGGAAGGCGGATATGAATGGGCCGAGGAATTTGATCTCTATATTAAGGAGAGTATCCTCAAGAGGGAGGATGAAAGGGTAATTGATTATCACAGGGCGGGCAGTAGCGCAGCCTATGCGTTTACCTCTCTGGATCACTATGCCCCGCTTTTGTATGTACTGGGCGCGGCAAATGATAAGGAGAAGATCACAGTATTTAATGATGCTTGTGTTATGGGGTCCCTCTCCATGACGAGCTATCTGTTTGAAGAATAGAAGTACGGCAAGGCTGAACAGTAACGCAAGGGTCTACGATCGGAGGGACGGACATGACAATTTATATTGCCTTTCTGCGGGGCATTAACGTGGGCGGAAAGAACCGGATTAAAATGGCGGATTTAAAAAGCATGTTTGAGGCAATGGGCCTATGGAGGGTTGAAACCTATATCCAAAGCGGCAATATTATTTTTGAAACGGAAGAAAAGGAAGAGGACCTGCGAATAAAAATTGAGCAGGAATTAAAGAATAATTTTAGTATTGTAACGAATGTTATTTTACGGTCTGCTCAGGAGCTGGAGGTACTGCTTCGGGAATGCCCCTTTACCGCAGAGGAGATCGAAAGAGCGCAGGCCCTGAACACGGAGGGAGAAAGCTTCTATGTAAATCTGATGGAGGATATTCTGCCCCGTGAGAGCTTGGAGAAGCTTCAGCGTTATCAAAGCGAAACAGATGAATTCAGGACAAATAACCGTAATATGTATCTTTTGCTGCAGCACAGCATTCGTAACTCCAAGCTGGCCGGCAGCCTTCAAAGGCTTGACATACCGGGAACAGTTCGTAATTGGAATTGTCTGAACAAAATAATGGAGGTTGTCAAAGCCAGAAGTTAAGTCTGAACATCAATAATTGTAGATATTATTCCGGAGTGGATTACATACTATTATTTTATGCAGAAGGAGCATACCTATGGGAAATAAAGAAACTGTCGGAAAAGCTTGGGATTCCAATGAAATAACCAGAGAATATTTTGATTCATTATTGGTGGAGATGCGGCACATTGACGCCGTCATACCTTCAACCCGGTTTACACTATACGGTGAAACCTTTGATACGCCGGTTATGATGGCGGCACTTTCGCATCTAAATCATATCCATCCCCAGGGAATGGCGGAGATGGCAAAGGGGGCATATGCGGCAAATGCAGTAAACTGGGCGGGAATGGGAGACGAGGCAGAGCTGGAAGCAATCACGGCTACCGGTGCCCGTACCATTAAAATTATTAAGCCCTATGCGGATAATGACTATATTCTTCGACGAATAGAACATGCCGAAAGCTGCGGTGTACTGGCCCTGGGGATGGATGTGGACCATGCCTTTGGCGGAAACGGACAGTATGACAATGTTCTGGGCTTTCAGATGGCTGCCAAATCCCTAAGTGAAATCAAAGAGTTTGTACAGGCGACTGAGTTGCCTTTTATTATTAAGGGAGTCTTAAGTGAACAGGATGCCTATAAATGCCTGGAGGCGGGAGCGCAGGGTATTGTTGTATCCCATCACCACGGAATAATGAATTATGCCGTTCCCCCTCTTAAGATATTATCCAGGATAGTCAGAGTAATTGATCATCAAATTCCTGTCTTTGTGGACTGTGGTGTGATAAGCGGTATGGATGTGTTTAAGGCGCTGGCGCTGGGGGCTGATGCAGTTTGTGCGGGAAGAGTAATCATGGGACCTCTGGGAGCCAATGGAGCGGACGGAGTCAGGGATCAGATCAGGAAGATGACAGAGGAATTGGCTGGAGCTATGGCAAGAACCTGTTCTCCGGATATTCGCCATATCGACCCGCTGGTGATCTGGCAGAAGGACTGTTAAATTATCAGGAACGGAAGGGAGAAGAGCTCATGAGAATTGGCGGCGGGATAGAAAAACCCTATCAAAATCCCCAGGAGTGGTATCAGCTAGTGAAGGAATTAGGCTACCGGGCAGTGCTGGCTCCGATTGATTACCAGGCGGGAAGCGGGGAAAAACAAGCGTATTTGGAATGCATCAAAGAGCATGATCTGGTGCTTGGTGAGGTCGGTGCCTGGAAAAATGCCCTTGCATTGGATGAGACAGAGCGAAGGGAAGCCCTGGAATATTGTAAGAACCAACTGGCGCTGGCGGACGAGCTCGGTGCCAACTGCTGTGTTAATATCACCGGCAGCAGGGGAGAAATCTGGGACAGCTTTTACGAGCAGAACTATTCTGAGGATACCTATGCCCTGGTGGTTGATACGATCAGGGATATTATAGATTCGGTAAAACCGGTGAGGACCTATTATACGGTAGAGCCGATGCCCTGGATGATACCGGACTCACCGGAGCAGTATCTGAAGCTGCTTCAGGATGTGGACAGGAAGGCCTTCGGAGTTCATCTGGACTTCGTCAATATGATTAATTGTCCCAGACGATATGTATTCTGCAATGAATTTATAGAGGAATGCTTCACCAAGCTGGGCCCATGGATTAAGAGTGTTCATGGCAAGGACGTATGGATGGAGAATGTATTAACGACGTTAATTCACGAAACCATGCCCGGCAAGGGCAGGGTGGACTATCAGAGGGTTGCAAGGCTGTGTGAGGCGCTTGGACCGGATATGCCGCTTTTTGTAGAGCATCTGCCCGATCATGACAGCTATAAGCAGGCTGCGGATTATGTACGGGAGCAGGCCGTCTTAGCCGGAATAAATACAAACTAGAATAGAAAAAATGACAACAAGAGGTGACAGCGATGAAACTGATGATAATACGTCACGGCGATCCCGATTATGCCATCGATTCCCTGACCGAAAAGGGCTGGAGGGAAGCAGAGCTTCTGTCTGACAAAATATCAGCGATTAAGGTCAAGGGAATTTACATATCCCCCCTGGGAAGGGCAAGGGATACCGCTTCTTTAACGCTTCGTAAGCTGGAGTGTGAAGGGGAAATTCTTCCATGGCTAAGGGAATTCCAGGCTCTGGTGCCGGATGCCGGGACAGGAGAGGAACGCATACCCTGGGATTTTCTTCCCGGCGACTGGACAGGGACAGAAGAGTTTTATGACAAGGACCGCTGGCATACGGTTTCGCTGATGCAGTCAGGCCGGGTGCTTGACGAGGCGAGGCATGTTTATAGAGGTCTTGATGAGATATTGAAAAAGCATGGCTATGAGAGGGATGGAAGGATATACCGTGCAGTCAGCCCCAACGAGGATACCATCCTTTTATTTTGTCATTTTGGAGTGGAATGCGTCATGCTGGGACATTTGCTGGGCATATCCCCGGTGGTCCTGTGGCATGGTTTTTGCGCCGCACCTACCTCGGTAACCACTCTGATAACCGAGGAGAGAAGAAAGGGAGTTGCATATTTTCGAATGAGCTCC
The DNA here is from genome assembly GCA_023407175.1 of Bacillota bacterium. The sequence goes on along the minus strand of JAEYMU010000056.1, from coordinate 376,211 downwards.
TTCGGTGATATTTCCCATTTGTACGCGGCGGGAGAGGAGCCGGCCTTTGCGGCAAGATTTTGTGAAACCTACGATAATATGGACCAACGTCATGATTGACAAAAAGCCTTATGGAATCAACGCCAAATTGTTACCCTGATAGGAAGGGGCGGCAATTTGGCGTTCTTTTTGCTTTATGACACTTTATTCTAAATCAGCCCCGAAAATTGTCATATATTACAGATTGATATGAAGATAAAGCATGTTACAATAAATATATGTGCTTGTTATGTAAACTATAGCAGGCGAGGTACTATAAAATTTGAAACTCTTTGTCTGTATTTGAACTAAAAAGGGGAAAGGAAGAATGCAAAGAAAAGGAACAAAACTCTTTGGAATGCTTTTAATTGCAATCCTATTTTTACTATCAGACACAAAAACCGCCGATGGCTATGTCGGTAGTGTTTTCACCTATACTTATGAAGGTCAGACGATTACATATGTGGTGACCAGCGAGCCGACCGTCACAGAGAACGGAACAGCGAAATTAATCTATGCAAATGGGGCAAATAAGAATTTAACCGGTAAGGTAAGCATACCTGCGACGGTCACGAATCAAAAAATGTCCTACAATGTTGTCGGAATTGATCCCAGCGTCTTTATGGATGCAAAGAATATCACAAGTATTACTTTGCCCGACACAATAACGTCAATCGGTGAGGATGCATTTCGAAACTGTGCCGGACTGACCAGTATCTATATCCCAAGCAGTGTGAAGCGGATTGAGCCGGGCACCTTTGCCGGTTGTAGCAGCCTAAAGGACATAAATTTGCCCGCCGGACTAAGCTATATCGGAGATGATGCCTTCACCGGTTGCAGCAGTCTGGTGCTCATAAATTTGCCGGAAAGCTTGACTTATCTCGGGAATAGTGTATTTGCCGGCTGCAGCAGGCTAACAGAGATTTATCTGCCGGAAGACTTGAAGGATTTGGGAACCGCCGTATTTTCTGGCTGCAGCAGCCTGCTGGAAGTAAATATACCGGAGGGAATCACCGGCATTGAAGATGAGATGTTTCAGGACTGTACCAGCTTAACCACGGTCAGTCTGCCGGAGGGGATCACCTATCTTGGTGACAGAGCCTTCTATAATTGTACCAGTCTTACCGGACTTCACCTGCCGGAGGCTATCAAGAGCATCGGAGCCTACGCCTTTTACCAGTGCAAAAGCCTGACCAGTATCAAGATACCCTATGGGGTGACTGTAATCGAGAAGTATACCTTCTACGGCTGCAGTGGGATGACGAGTGTGACTATTGAGGGGAAGTTGGCCAATATAAGGAATTACGCATTTTCCAATTGTAGCAGTCTTATAACAATAGCACTTCCCCAGGAGCTGATCGGTATCGGTGACGGGGCTTTTACCGGCTGTGAAAGCTTAAGGCCGATTACCATACCAACCGGAGTAAACAGCATAGGCTTTGGGGACTTACCTTATTGCGGTGTTCAGGTATATAAAAATTCCTATGCATATACCTTCTATCAGAAATATTACCCCCAATACTGTCAGGTCATCAGCCTGCCCCTGGAGGAAATGAGCTTTGAGGAAGAGGTTATGAACATTGGGGTAGAGGATACGGCTCAGCTAAAGCTGGTATTATATCCGAAATATTCCTCGGACATTACAGATGAGATTACCTGGCAAAGCTTAGATCCGTCCGTGGCATCGGTGGATGCAAACGGGGCAATCCAGGGCCTCACAGCCGGTGAGACATATATTACGGCATATATGGGAAAATACAGCGCCACCTGTCGTGTTATCGTTGGAGGTGAAGCTACAAACCCCTCTGCCCTCTCATTTACTAAGAGCAGTATAGACCTGGTGAAGGGAGCTTCGGCGAAGCTTAAGCTTAATTTTACACCGTCTAATACAACAAACCGGAAGATTACCTGGACGAGCTCCGATTCCTCTGTCGCTACCGTGGAAAATGGATGTATTTATGCAAAGGGTACCGGAACAGCAGTGATAACCGCCCGGTCCGGCGCAACCTGGACACAGTGTAATATAACCGTAACAAGCCCGCTTAAGGGAATTTATACCGACTACGGTTCGATTACCCTGAACAAGGGGGACAGCAAAAAGGTAAGCATCTCCTATAATCCGATGGATACGACCGATGCCAGGACAATAGTCTGGAAAAGCGGGAACGAAGCTGTCGCTACGGTGAAAAATGGAGTGATTACAGCGGTTAGCTCGGGAAGCACAAAGATAACCGCAACCGTGGGAGCTTTTTCGTGTAATATTCCCGTAACAGTACAAATTGCGGTCGAATCGCTGTCTCTTACACCGACGAAGCTTTCCTTAACTGCCGGACAATCACAGGCTCTGTCACTCGTGGCGCTGCCGGAGAATGCAACGGAAAATTTGCGCATAACCTCCTCCGATGAATCGGTGGCCATATATTCGGAAGGCCGCATAACTGCATTAAAGAGAGGTGAAGCAACAATTACCGTCAAGAGCGGGGCCTATTCGGCTTCCTGCCGGGTTACGGTGGACACGGATATCAAGAGCATCAAGTTGAATAAGACAAGTCTTACCCTTTATATGGGCGGCAGCGATACACTGGAGGCTACCTTTAATCCTGCAGTTGTAGCAGATGATAAGACAATTATCTGGGTGAGCAGCGATGAAGCCGTTGTAAGTGTGGATTCGAATGGAAAGCTAAAGCCGAATGGAACGGGAACGGCAACAATTACAGCAACTGCCGGAGGCAATAAAACATCGACCTGTAAGGTTAATGTAAAGCTTTCGGTTCCTGCCTCCTTCAAGGTAGCCTCAGCAGGGTATAACAGTGTCAAGATTTCATGGGGGAAGGTAAGCGGAGCCGAACGCTACCGGGTATACCGGGCAACCTCTTTATCAGGAACCTATGAACGGATTGCGGATATAAAAACAAATAGCTTTACTGATACCGGATTAACTGCCGGTAAGACCTATTATTATAAGGTCAGATGCTACTGCTATCAGGGAAGCCAGAAGGTATACAGCAGCTACACTGCAAAGTTAAGTGTGAAGCCGGTGCCGCCCGTTCCTGATAATGTAAAGCTGGTGAAATTAAGCTCTAATATGATTAATTTTACCTGGAATCAGGTAAAGGGAGCCAGCGGTTATGAGATTTACCGTTATTCGAATGTAACCACCACCCCTCAGCTGGTTAAGACAACCACCTCCCTGCATTATATGAACTATGGTTTGACAAAGGGCCGAACCTATTATTATAAGGTCAGGGCCTATAGGCTGGTAGGAAAGCAGAAGGTTTACAGCGGGTTTTCCGCGGTCTTTTCTATGAAAATATAATTCAATGCTTCAGGTGCCATAAGTCCAGTGCTACCCTGTGCAGGGTAGCGCCAGTATAAATCTGACCTATGGCACCTGAAGAAAATTATAATTACACTATGTCGTTTTTCATTTTTATATAAGCTGAATACGATAGGCGGGACTCTGGGGCGGGATACTCATCGTCTGAAAGGCGGCATGCTCTACCCGGACCATCTGTCCGGGCCGGAAGGCCCAGATGGAAATCTGGTTACCGTTTTGATCTAGGAGAAGCGTGGAATCGGAGATGGTAAACCTCATCTGATCGTAGATGTCATTGGGGTTTCCTGTGGTCAGAAAACCATTATAGACATCGATATCTACTATTCGGTCCATCTTAACATTAATGGGGAGTTCGGGAGCCCGTACGCTGATCTGGAAGGCTCTGGTCTGAGGAGGAATGCTTCTTGTCATGGCGGCGGAGAAGGTAACATCCACCCGCATCCCCTTTCTTAGATTATTCAGTAGGATATATTCCCCTATTTCGTTGGTAATCATCGTATGTTTTCCCACATTCAACCGGAGGAGATTGCTAAGAAGCATGTTATTAGGGCCTTCAGCCTCGTAGGAGATCAGCACATAGCCAGTACTGCGATTATTTGCATTTACTTCTTCGATTAAGGCATTATCAATACGCAGGATATTTCTGTTTTGCGATATCATACCCGGAGGGGCGGAACCATTAAAATCCATAAATACCTCTAAGATATATATTATTCTATACCCATTATATGCATGCAGCAGCAGAAGTTCCGCCCCGAGGGGGAAAATGCAGGATAGTTATAAAAACCTTACGTAAGAACCTTATCAGGTGTATCAAAATCTTAATGATTTCAGGTACACCTTTTTCTTTTGGAAAACAATTTGTGACATTTTCAATGGCAAATAAAGTATCAATTAACACCAATTACCTTTGACACCTTTGTCGATTAACTATAAAATATGTTGTATTAGTGTATAAAATAAAAAAAATTCTAAATATTCATAAAAAAGAAACATAAAGTGTCGAACAATTTGCTGGTTCAAAGGAGCAGACCGATGATTAAGTATATAACAAAACGATTATTATTGGCAGTCATTACGATATTTGCCGTAGCTACGATTACCTTTTTTCTGATGAATATGGTTCCGGGAGGACCTTTTCTTTCGGAGAAGGCGATCAGTCCGACAGCCCAGGCGGCCCTGGAGGCAAAATACGGCTTGGATAAGCCTCTGTATCAACAGTATATCACCTATATGACGGATGCCATGAAGGGTGATTTCGGTGACAGCCTGAAGCAGAGGGGACGTACCGTTTCCTCAATCATATTCAGCAAATTTCCTGTATCAGCAAAGGTGGGCGGCTGCTCTATATTAATCTCCCTGCTGATTGGTATTCCTTTGGGGTGTCTCGCGGCTCTGCACAGGGGGAAGGCTCTGGACAGCCTTATCAATGTCATATCCACCTGCGGTATTGCCGTACCCAGCTTTGTAATCTGTACCCTGCTTATGTATTTTTTCGGTGTACATTTAAAGCTGCTGCCAACCTTTGGACTAACCTCCTGGAAGCATTATATTATGCCGGTGATCTCGCTGTCCTTTTATCCGACCGCCTATATTATGCGTTTGATGAGGTCCTCCTTACTGGATGTGCTGGGACAGGATTATATACGAACAGCAAAAGCCAAAGGTTTATCCCTGTTTATCTCCTTGTTCAAGCATGCCCTTCGTAATGCGGTACTTCCGGTGATTACTTATCTTGGACCTTTGACAGCATATACTCTGACCGGAAGCTTTATTGTGGAGAAAATTTTTACAATTCCGGGACTTGGCGGAGAATTTATCGGATCAATCACCAACCGTGATTATACCGTTATTATGGGAACGACAATTTTCCTTGCGACTCTGATGGTATTTATGAATGTAATTGTTGATATTGTTTATAAAATTGTCGATCCCAGAATTAAATTGAGATAATATCTGAAGGGTTAGAAAAGCACCGGAATGATAAAAATAATGAATGAAGGAATTTAAGGGAAGGGATAGCAGGCATATCTGCGACATATTTTTGAATAAAGCGGATATGCTGCTTCAAATGGGCATAAAGCATGAAATATAATCCGATATCATTACAAAAAAAATGGAATCCCGAGGATTTCCTTCCGGCCACACAGGAGGAGAAGGAAAATCTGGTCGCCATGAGAGAAAGTGTCGGCTTCTGGCAGGATGGACTGCGGCGTTTACGAAGGAATAAGGTAGCGATGGTAAGCCTGGTAGTAATCATTCTGATTATGCTTTTGTCTTTTGTTGTTCCGGTTTTTTATCCGTATTCTTATAAAACCCAGATAAGGGGCTCGGAAAACTTAAGACCTATGGCTTATTCTGCTACGGAAACAGCACGTATAGATTCCGGGGAAAAGGTATTTCCCCATATCCTGGGTACGGACAAGCTGGGACGTGATTATGCAATCCGAGTTATGATGGGAAGCAGGATATCCTTGCTGGTCGGTCTGATTGCAACTGCAATCATTCTGGTGATCGGCTCGGTATATGGTGCGGTGGCAGCCTTCTTTGGCGGCAAGACAGACCTGATTATGATGAGAATTGTGGATGTTATCTATACTGTTCCTGATATTCTGTTAATAGTTTTATTATCCTTTGCGCTGAAGAGTCCGCTGAATACCCTGGCAGAGCTTCCTGGCTTTCAGTGGATACAGACAGTCGGAGTGAATTTAATTAGTATTTTCGTTGTGTTCGCACTTCTATATTGGGTCGGGATGGCACGTATGGTACGAAGCCAGGTACTTATGCTGAAGGAAAGTGAATATGTCACGGCAGCTAAGGCACTGGGGGCCTCCAATGCCAGAATCATCAGAAAGCATTTGCTTACCAACTGCATCGGAACCCTGATCGTAACAACCACGCTGCAAATTCCCTCCTCCATTTTTACGGAAAGCTTTCTAAGCTTTCTGGGGTTGGGTGTGGCGGTTCCGCTGCCGTCCCTTGGCAGTCTGGCAAGCGATGCGATTAATGGACTCAATACCTATCCCTACCTTTTGTTTGCACCCTCCCTGCTGATCAGCCTTATTATTCTTAGCTTTAATCTGCTGGGGGATGGGTTGCGTGATGCTTTCGATCCCAAACTGAAGAATTGATGAAAGGAAGCGGTAGCATGAGTGAATACTTAGTTGAAATAAAAAATGAAAGACTTTCCTTCTTTACACCGGCAGGGGAGGTAAAAGCCCTGGGTGATGTATCCTTCCGGCTAAAGGAGGGTGAGGTCCTTGGCATTGTGGGAGAGAGCGGCTCCGGCAAATCCGTAACAGCCTATAGCCTGATGGGTTTGACCGCACATCCGGGAAGGCTGATTGGAGGAACACTTGATTTTAACGGACACAGAATCAATGAGATGTCCGAAAAGGAAATCAGTAAAATCAGGGGAAATGAGATTTCAATCATATTTCAGGACCCCATGACCAGCCTGAATCCCGTGTTTACAATTGGAAATCAGATCATGGAAGTGATCCTGTTGCATACAAAGAAAAACAGAAAGCAGGCCCATGAAAGGGCTGTGGAGCTGTTAACGTTGGTAGGAATTAATGAACCTAAGAAGAGATTAAAGCAATATCCCCACGAGCTGTCCGGCGGAATGCGCCAGCGTGTTATGATTGCGATTGCCCTGGCCTGCGAGCCGAAGCTTCTGATTGCGGACGAACCGACAACTGCTCTGGATGTGACAATCCAGGCACAGATATTGGAGCTGATGGTAGAGCTTAAGAATAAGCTGGGAATGGCAATCATCATGATAACGCATGATTTGGGCATTGTGGCCAGCATGTGCGAGAAAATTGCCGTAATGTATGCCGGAAAGATTGTGGAATACGGGGCTACGGATGAAATCTTTTACCAGCCCAGGCATGAATATACGAAGGGATTGCTGCTTAGTATCCCAAGGCTGGATGCGAGGGAGCATGAACGGCTGGTACCGATTGAGGGAACACCCATCGATATGCTGAATCCTCCCAAGGGATGTCCCTTTGCACCAAGATGCGGAAGCTGTATGAAAATCTGCTTAAGGGAAATGCCTCCGGTAACAAGTGTCAGCGAAACCCATTATACACAATGCTTTGTAAATCAGAAGAACGAGATGACGGGTAATTCCGGGGAGATTTATAACAGCCCGGAGGAGGCATTGAAAGGTTGAGGGAAATGAGCGAAAAATTAATACAAATAGAGCATTTGAAGCAATATTTCCCGTTGGGGGGACTTGGTAAGAATAAAAAATTTGTTAAGGCTGTAGACGATGTTTCTTTTCATATCAATAAGGGTGAGACCCTGGGCTTGGTGGGAGAAAGCGGCTGCGGCAAGACAACGACGGGAAGAAGCATATTAAGGCTTTATGAGCCCACAGGCGGACGGATTATCTATCAGGATAGGGTTATCTTTGACAGTGAGAAAAAAATTGCTGTGAATATGCTGCCCTACCGGCGCAAGATGCAGATTGTCTTTCAGGATCCCTATGCAAGTCTTGATCCGCGTATGACCGTGGCGGATATTGTCGGTGAAGCAATCGATATCCATAAATTGGCTTCCACAAAGGGAGAAAGGCACGACAAAATCATATCAATTCTGGAGAAGGTGGGTTTAAATTCAGAGCATGCCAACCGTTATCCCCATGAATTCTCCGGCGGACAGCGCCAGAGAGTGGGAATTGCCAGGGCATTGGCTGTTGATCCTGAATTTATTGTATGTGATGAACCGATATCCGCACTGGATGTATCCATTCAGGCGCAGGTGGTTAATATGTTTGAAGATTTGCAGGCCAGTTTAGGTTTAACTTATCTGTTTATTGCACATGATATCTCCGTAGTGAAGCATATATCCAACCGGATCGGAGTGATGTATCTGGGAAAACTGGTGGAACTTGCGGACAGCTATGAACTGACCTTCCATAATATGCATCCCTATACCAGGTCATTGATTTCGGCAATTCCTGTGGCTGATCCAAAAATGGCGAGGGAAAACAAGCGGATTGCCTTGAAGGGAGATGTTCCAAGCCCTTTAAATCCGCCCTCCGGCTGTAGATTCCGTACAAGATGTCCCTATGCGGACGAACAGTGTGCACAGCAGGAGCCGGTTTGGACAGAGGTCGCACCCGGGCATTATACAGCCTGCCACCATCTGGATAAACTGAATTAATCTCGTATGTATGACGGTCTGTATCTGGTAAATACAGATGGTCTATATATAAAGCAAAGTATTATTTATATTGGAGTATGCTCATTACGCCGGACGAAACGTATTCGGGTGTGCTCTGCCATGATAAGGAGGAAAATTATGAAAAAAATGACAGCATTAATTTTGGCAGCGGTTATGGCCTTTAGCAGTATCGGCTTAGTAGCCTGCAGCCCGAAAAATAACGGAAATTTAAATAATTCTGTAACTCCGGGAGCAGGTACTTCAGCAGAAGGCAAGCAGCTGGTAGTACAGATAGGCCCGGACCCGGAGACGATTGATCCGGCCCTGAACACAGCGGTAGATGGCGGTAATATGCTTTTGTATACGCATGAATGTCTCTTAATCATTGATCAGGAGAACCAGATTGCGCCCGGCCAGGCAGCGTCCTATGATATATCCGAGGATGGACTGATCTGGACCTTCCACCTGCGTGAAGGTCTAAAATGGTCGGATGGAACACCCTTAACAGCTAAGGACTTTGTGTATAGCTGGAAGCGTGTCTGTGACCCTGCGGTTGCAGCACCCTATGCAGAGACAGTGCTGTCTATGGTAAAGGGCTTTGATGAAGCTGTAGCAGGAAATTTGGATGCTCTGGGTGTATCCGCGCCGGACGACAATACCTTTGTGGTAGAGCTGTCACAGAACTGTTCTTATTTTGCAAGTATTGCGGCCTTTGCTACCTTAAGCCCTGTCCAGGAAGCAACCATTGAAAAAAATGGTGATGCGTGGGCTACTTCATCCGAAACCTATATCGGAAACGGTTCCTTTTATATCTCGGAATGGGTACCGGGTTCTCATATTACGATGAAGAAAAATCCGAACTACTGGAATGCATCTGCAATTAAGCTGGACAGTATTAAATTTGTATTAATGGAGGATTCAAATGCAGCCTACAGCGCATATCAATCCGGTGAAGTTATGATGATTAAATATGTTCCGACGGAGGAGATACCAAGCCTTCAGGGAAACAGCGAATTTCATATTGATCCGCTTATCGCAACCTATTATGTATCCCTGAATGACCAAATAGAGCCCTTTACCAATCCTCTGATAAGAAAGGCATTAAGCCTTGCGATTGACCGTGAATATGTTGCCGATACCCTGATGCAGGGGACCTATTCCCCGGCCTCCAATCTTGTAGGACCCGGCTGGGTTGACACCGACGGCAGCTCCTTCATGGAGAATGCGAATGACGGAAAGCCTTATATAGACACTGCAAACTTTGAGGAGAACCTGGCAGAGGCAAAGCAGCTGCTGGTGGACGCCGGATATCCCGACGGAGAAGGACTTCCGAAGATTATCTACTCCACCAATGACATGGGATATCATAAGGCGGTTGCCGAATATCTGCAGCAGGCCTGGGCAGAGCTGGGAGTTACTATGGAAGTAGAGATTGTTGAGTGGGCAAGCTTTACACCGCTGCGCCGTGTCGGTGATTACCAGGCATCAAGAAATGGCTGGGTCGGTGACTACAGTGATCCCTCCAATATACTGGATATTTTCCTAAGCACGAACGGTAATAATGATGGAAAATACAAGAGTGCCGAGTATGATGCGGCAATGGAGGAATCCCGCACCACCACGGACCCGGTTAAGCGTTCCGAAGCACTTCATAAGGCAGAGGACATTTTAATGGCAGATGCGGCATGTATTCCGATTGCCTACAACAACGACTTCTATCTGCAGAGCAATAAGATTACAGGCTCCTGGCATTCTCCTTACGGCTACTGGTTCTTTATGTATGCTGATATTACGGAGTAATATCCTGAATAAGGAACGATGCCCGGATATAGAATAAATAGCTAATAGGAAATATAACTCTGTGTTATCAATTAAGGCGGACTTTTCTAAGGTCCGCCTTTTTATGATTTGCACTTTAAATCAATGAAGGGAGTATTAGAGTAAAGGTATCCCTTTTGTATCGCTTCTGCTTTCTGATCGTATTTGGAATTGTATTATGTATGTTTATGAAATATAATAGGAATAATGAAAGAGAAACTATATTTGGTTATTTCGAGAGGCGGCGGAAACGGGGTATTCTATTATATGACGAAACTACAGTTTAAAGTGGGTGTTGCAGTTATCATAAGTGCCATTTGTCTGGTGGTGGTTTCCTTTTATTTGTTTTCCATTTACGAAGTGAGTGATGTTTACAAAAATGAAACCCAGAAGACCATTTTAAGCTTAAAAAAGGATTTTTTAAAAAATACAGTCAATAATCTGATCAGTGAAATTAATATAACAGAAAATACAAAGAAAGAATACATGGAGAAATTGGTAAATAATACATATGACATTATAGAAGCAAAGCTGGAAGTACCTTCAACTGATTTTGATAGCTTCTTTCTGGATTTCTTTCAAAATAATCCTGAATATGATTCCTGGGAAGTACTGTTATGGGATTCAAAAGATAATAAAGCAATCTATGATTCTCAAAAGCTTGCACAAGAATCCTGGGAGGATACGCTGGATACAATAAAAGCGCAGTTATCCGCTTACCGGATTATCCGAAGCGGGGACGCAAGGGTGGTATTTGGAATCAGCCAAAGCTATATTGATAAGCTTGTGAAGGAAGAAATTGCTGATAAAATCAGAAGTTTGAAATTCGACGACGGCTCCTATATCTGGGTAAATGAGATTTTAAATTATGATGGCGGAAAGAATTATGCCATCAGAAGAATCCATCCGAATTTGCCGGATACGGAGGGAATGTATCTTTCCACGGATATGACGGATATCAAGGGGGATTACCCTTACCTGACTGAGCTGGAGGGAGTAAAAAAGGATGGGGAGTTGTTCTTTCAGTATTATTTCAAGGAGCTTAACAGTGATGAAATCTCCGAGAAGCTAACCTATGCTAAGCTCTATAAAAATTATAACTGGGTTATAGCAATGGGAATTTATATGGATGATCTGGATACCTTTACACAGCAGACGAACAGGGAGAGCAAAGCACTGGCATCAAGGCTGACGGCAGTACTGGTTTTACTGTTCCTTGTAATACTTATGATAAGCTATACCATCATTATGCTGATTGAAAAGCTAAGATACAAAATCTCCAAACGGCTGCTGGAGACGGAGATAAATCAGGATGAACTCACGAAAGCAAGCAGCCGCAGAAGCGGAACAAATGATTTAGTGCATGCCTTTAAAGCATTTCGGAAAAATGGTATCAATTGCGGCATCATGATGTTTGATATAGATAATTTTAAGAATATTAATGATACCTATGGGCATTTGGCCGGCGACCAGGTGCTGATTGAAATAACGAAAGCAATTTATCAGGTAATCAGAAGCTCAGACCGGCTGATCCGGTGGGGCGGGGATGAGTTTATTCTGATATTTTCCGGACTGAATAAGAGTGTGGCCAATGCCTATGGGATGAAGATATTGTCGGTAGTGGCCGCCCTGAAAATTCCCTTGGAAAACGAAATAATCAGTCCTACCTTATCCATCGGCTTTTCCTATTTTCGGGAAACGGATACGGACTATACGGAGGCGGTAAGACGCGCAGACCAGGCGCTGTATGTGTCAAAAACCAATGGACGCAATCAGGTGAATTTGAATCTATAGTATAGCAGGAAGTTGATACGGATGATTGATTAGTAAAAAAGGACCGGTAAAAACTTTAAAAGTAATATTGATATCTGTTCTTATTTTAGATATAATTGATTATAAATTGTGAAACAGATTGCTTCATTAATGATATCGGGTAACTATTCACATTATAATAAAATGCTATTCACCGAAAGGAGTAAGACAGCAATGAAGGAATTAAAAGGATCTAAGACGGAAGCAAATTTAATGGCTGCATTTGCAGGAGAATCTATGGCCCGCAACAAATACACATACTATGCTTCCAAAGCAAAAAAGGATGGTTATGAACAAATAGCAGCTTTATTTACAGAGACAGCGGATAATGAGAAGGAGCATGCAAAAATTTGGTTCAAGCTGTTGCATGACGGAGTTCAGGATACTGTGACTAATCTTGCCGATGCAGCAGCGGGTGAGAATTATGAGTGGACCGATATGTATGCGAATTTTGCAAAGGAAGCAAAGGAAGAAGGCTTTACTCAGATTGCATATCTGTTTGAGGCAGTTGCCAAGATTGAAAAGGAGCATGAGGAAAGATACCGCAAGCTGATAGAAAATATCGAAGGAGGACTGGTGTTCTCCAAGGATGGAGATGCAATCTGGCAGTGCAGAAATTGCGGACATATCGTAGTCGGCAAAAAAGCTCCTGAATTATGTCCTGTCTGTCAGCATCCGAAGTCTTACTTCCAGGTAAAGGCAGAAAACTATTAATAATCGGAATAAAAATTGATCATTATAAATTTAAAAGGAGGAAATTCCTCCTGCTAAGTTGATATTTGATTATTTTAAATTGAAAAGGAGGAATATAAAATTGAAAAAAGAAGTTGAGTTTTATAGATGCAGACATTGTGGTAATATTATTACTTTCTTAAAAGCTTCCGGCGCACCGGTATCCTGCTGCGGAGAGCCGATGAAAAAGCTTGAGGCGAACACGACGGATGCCTCCACAGAAAAGCATGTACCGGTAGTTACTCAAGTGGACGGCAAGGTTCAGGTTATTATTGGCTCCGTTCTTCATCCCATGGTTGATGAGCATTATATTGAGTGGATTGCATGTGTATCAGAGGAAAAAGTGGAATTCAGATATCTGGAGCCCGGTGTTCAGCCGATGGCGGAATTTTATAATATCACCAGTGGTACGGTTTATGAATATTGCAACCTTCATGGTTTATGGAAGGCTGAATTCTAAAGAAAAAGAATGAATAAACAGATGGAAAATAACAGAACCCAGTCAGGTTCTGTTATTTTTATGAATTGTCAGGTTTCTGTTTTAAGTCCATCATGTCACACATATGATAAGAATGATTAATAAGAACTTATCTGATAGAAGGTTAGTCGGCATGGAAAGATTTTATATAAAGAAACTGTTGGAAACCACACAGGCGAGGACCAAATATAAACGGTTTTTACATAGCAGGGCAGCCAGTAATGCTATTATTGTCACCATTGTCCTTGTATTCCTCTATCTGCTTATATCCCTGTACTTTACAAAGCATTTCTTATTTCATACGGTAATTAACGGAATTGATGTCTCGTTAAAGGCGCCGAATAAAACAGAAGCGTCCATTGATCAGTATGTTGCAGACTATGAACTGTGTCTGATTGACAGAAATGGGGCTACGGAGATTTTATCCGGACAGGACATGGGGCTGGAATACAATGAAAAAAATAGCGTTAATTCACTGTACCGACTGCAAAAATCCTTCCGATGGTTTATCTCTGTGTTCAAAAATCAGCAATACCAGGTAAAGGATTTTTACCGGTATGACGATGCTCTGGTAGATGGTTTGATTGACCGGCTGGCCTGTCTTAATAATGACTGTATCAAGTCCCGGGATGTGAGCTTTCAATATAAGGATGGCGCCTATGAGGTAGTGAAGGAAATTTACGGAAACATAATAAACAAGGAGAAGCTTAAGAAGGCAGTAAAAACAGCCATAATGCAGGGGAAAAGGGAACTGAATCTGGAGGAAGAGTATTGCTATATCTATCCCAAATATACCTTAAAGTCGGAGAAAACCTGGGAAACCCTGAATTTATTAAATAAATATGTCTCAACAAAGGTGATTTACCAGATCGGCAGTAAAAGTGAAACCCTGGATGGAAGCATTATAAGCAAGTGGCTGAATCTGGATGAGGATTTAAATATCGAAATTAACAATACTGCCATAAAAAATTATGTCGCCGAATTAAGCCATAACTATGACACCGTAGGAAAGGAGCGTATATTTCTGTCCTCAATGAATAAAGCGGTGACGGTGAAGGGGGGCGTATATGGCTGGAAGATTGATCGGGAAGCGGAAGTGAACGCCCTTCTTAATAATGTAAAGGCCGGTGAATATACACAGAGAGAGCCGATCTATGCCCAGACGGCCCTGTCCAGGGAAGAGAATGACATTGGCGACACCTATGTCGAGATTAATATCACAAGACAGTATCTGTGGTTTTACAAGAATGGAAAGCTGGTTACGGAGGGGCCTGTGGTTACGGGTAATCCCAATAAAGGGAATGCAACCACTACCGGAACCCATAAGATCATTTATAAACAGAATTTTGCAACCTTGTCGGGAGCAAATTATGAGGTTAAGGTAACCTATTGGATGCCCTTCTATGGAAATATGGGAATACATGATGCAAGCTGGAGGAATTCCTTCGGGGGAGATATCTATAAACGAAACGGAACGCATGGCTGTGTGAATGCACCCTACAGCCTGGCAAAGAAGATATTTGAGAATATCGAGGATGGGATTCCCGTTGTCGTCTACCAGGAATAGAAAATAATAGCAAGAAGTTATTCCGGCATAGCTACAAGAAATAAAAAAGTGTCTTAAGGACCGATTATCTGCTTTGATGAATGCTAAAAACAGTATTTTTACTGTGAATGGCAGACAACATGGAGCGTGATTACCTTTGAGGCACTTTTTAATATAAGCCATAATTATGATAAAAGCCTTGGAATAATTAAGCTTTCATTAAGATACGGTTTAAATTAGCAGAATTGATTGAAAAATGTTGCGGTTATCGCTATACTATTACTTGAGGCCGGTATTTGTACAGCATAGCAAAAACAACCGGGCCATCATCGATGATGTTATTCAGGGGGAATGCTTCATGCTAACTGTATACTTATGCTTTTTTGCCGGGGGTCTGGTGCTGCCCTTTGTCAGCTTTCTTACGGGCTTTCTTTCCGATGGTATGGATACGGATACCGGAATGGATGCTGACAGTGATATTGATGTCAGCCATGACGTGTCGGTGGATACGGCAACGGCCGCAGATGCGGGAACAAATATGACAGTGGGAACGGAATCCCTATTTTCGATCGGGCTTCTTCCTACCTCCTTGCTGTCAATATCGGCTCTGGCAATCTTCTTTGGAGCAACCGGGGCGTTAATGACCTTTGCCCACAGGGGAAAGCTTCTCACCTTCCTGTTGGCGGTTATATTCGGTTATCTGGCCTGTGTTGTTGTGCAGACGATGATCAAGTCCTTAAAGAAGGTGCAAAGGGGTAACAGCGGAATAGATGAAAATGAGCTGCTGCTCTATGATGGAAAGATCGTTGATACTGTACTTCCGGGTCAGCTGGGGAGTGTAAGCTTTATAACCTTAAAGAACCAGAGGGTCAGCTATCCTGCAAGATGCGGGGACGATAGCCTGACGCTTAAATCTGGAAGAATTGTAAGGGCCAAGGAATTCAGGGATGGTGTATTCATCGTAGAACCGAAGAACAAATATGAGTAACAATGCCAATGGCAAAATAAATAATAAGGAGGATTTCAAATGTTATTAGCGTACACAACAGGGGATAGTTCCGGGGGAGCAGTTGCTCCGATTATCATCACGATATTACTGGTATTAGCGGCAATCCTGATCATTTCCCTGATTTTGCGGATGTGGAAAAAGGTACCCCAGGATAAGGCAATGGTAGTTACCGGTATTCGTAAGAAGGTAATCACCGGCGGGGGTGGAATTGTAATACCTGTTTTGGAGAGAACCGATATTATTTCTCTGGGTAATATCCAGTTGAATATCAGCACCTCACAGACGATGTCGTCACAGGGTGTTCCGATTGATGTGCTTGGTACTGCTGTAATCAAGGTCAGAAATACACATGAAAGTATCTATGCTGCAATCGAGCAGTTTACCGGGGTAAACGAGCAGCAGATTCAGAAATCAATTGCCGACCAGGTAACATTAATACTGGAAGGTAAGCTGCGTGAAATTGTAGCGTCCATGACAGTGGAGCAGATCTATAATGACCGGGAGGCATTTTCAGCCAAGGTTCAGGAGGTAGTTGGAACCAAGATCGGTGAGATGGGTCTTGAGCTGAAGGATTTCTCGATCAAGGATGTCAATGATACCAACGGATATATCCGGGCTCTGGGTGCCAAGCAGATTGCAGAAAAGAAGAAAGATGCTGAAATCGCTCAGGCAATTGCATTAAAGGAAGAATCCATTAAGAAGGCGGAAGCAACCAAGGAAGGCGAGAAAGCAAGACTTGAGGCTGAGACAGAGGTAAGTGCCGCTATTAAGGCTAAGGAAGTCCGGGAAGCAGAATACAGGATGGAACAGGAGTCTGCAAAGGCCAAAGCAGATGCCGCCTATGAAATCCAAAAGAGCATAACCGACAAGGAGGTTATCTCTGCACAGATGGAGGCGGATATCTTAAAGCAGCAAAAGCAGAAGGAGCTGCAGGAGGCCCAGCTGCAGGTTGATATTGCAAGGGAATTAAAGCAGATTGAGTTGGAGCAGCGCCGTGCTGAAAAAACCCGCGAGGAATTAAAGACAAAGGTAGTAGAGCCGGCTAATGCGGAAAGAGAGCAAAAGAGGGCGGAAGCGGATGCTGAGAAATATGCGAAGATAGCAGAAGCAGAGGCAAGAGCCGAGGCACAGAAGGCGGAGGCCAGTGCGGAAGCAGAAGCGATTAAGTTAAAGGCAAAGGCAGAGGCTGATGCACAGATGATCAGCGGTGAAGCCAGGGCGAAGGCGATTGCAGCGGTAGGTCTGGCAGAGGCGGAAGCTATCAGAGCCAAGGGTCTGGCAGAAGCAGAGGCAATGGAGAAGAGGGCGGAGGCCTACAAGAAGTATACCGGAGCTGCTATGGCAGATAAGCTAATCGAGAAGCTGCCGGAGCTTGCGAGAGCAGTTGCAGAGCCTTTAAGCCAGATATCGGATATCAAGATATACGGCGGAGGCATCGACAGCGTATCGGAGAATGTTCCTACGGTACTGGCTAAGGTGTTCGATACGGTGCAAAGCTCGGTAGGTATCGATATGAAGAGTATTATTATGGCCGACAGTCTTGAGGCAAAGACAACAAAGAATGTCAATGTAACCGGGCTTGGAAAGGATACGGTACAGGAGATAACTGAGTAATCCCGTTTATTATAAAGCTTGTGAAAACAACGCGGTCCGGTAACCTGCCGGACCGCGGTTATTTTTATACAATAAGGAATTACATCCCTGGTCGGCGATTTATAGTTGACAGGAAGGAGGCTGTGGCTAACCCTCACAAAAGGGTGGTTCATTTGCTATGAGGTCATAGAGTCCGCTTACTGTTTTCAGCTGTTCCTTGGTACCGCTGACAGCGAGCCAATAGCCGCCCTCCGCACCACAGATGCCCCCGCTTGCAATCAGCTCTGCCGTTGCGCCGGTCAGAAGCTCGATTGCCTCCAGTTCCGTGATTATGGTTCCGTTGACCGGAAGCATCCGTAAGCCGGAAGCACCGGGATGGTTAAGCATGGCGGCAATCTGGTTGATATCTCCCGGAACTCTCTTCTCCAGGCCGATGGGAAGGATGAGTTCTGCACGTTTTCCGATCACAGCCTGTAGAATGGAGTTGCTGGTGCCAAGCGTCGGATTGCCGATTAAAATTCCTGCCTGGGTTCTAAGGGCGTTGACTGCATTGGCTCCTTTCAGAATAATGTCTCCGCTGCCAAGCTCCGGGGCCGCATCAAATATGGTTTTTCCCTTCTGCCAGCTTCCCTTTTCAATTACAATATCGCTGTTAAGGAAGCTTTCCCCTCCGGGTTTTATACTTTTACCGGGGGCGGTGGTCACTCCGCGAAAAAAGTGATTTCTTGAAAAATCCCCCTTCTTTCCGATGATGCCGAGTAATTCCTCAGCTATGTAGGCATTTGTGGTTCCGGCGACAATTGCAATCGTATTTGTTTCCAGTGCTCTTTTGATTTGCTCCAGTGCTGTCACTGCCTTGGCTATCAGCCGTTTGCCGGCGGGAATGGTTATTAGAAACTGCTTTGTATGCATCAGCCTGACATCTCCTTATGATTGGAATAGTCTCATCATAACATAGTTGGAGGAGAAAGAAAATATCAATTTTGTTATAATTTTACAGCTGCTAAAATTTGAATTTATTGCAGGATGGTGGTATACTTGGTTCAGGTTATCGAATATTGATAAAGTGTAAGGAGGTAATAGCAGTGCGAAAACAGAATAAAAATGCCGGTATCATCCGGAGTATATTAAATGCCGGCCCAATTCCGTATATACTCCCGTTATGTATCGGTTTACTTATAATTATTACAGGTGGCTTTAAGCCAGGTATTGCTTTGGCTGCCACGAGCAGTAACTCCTCCGGGGGCGAGCTTCATGCCTTCTATCCCTCCAATGCAGTTTTCTCCGAGCAGATGAAAGAGTACATAGACAGTCTGGATTCCATAAGCTTTGCCTGGAGCCGGGTGGACGTAAAAGACCCTGCAAGCCTGAATACGGTAAAGGGAAAGAACGGAAATAACAGCTTTTATTATCCTACGGATTATCTGCTGCCGGTGGAATATGCCAGGAATGAGGGCAAGACGATCCAATTAAGCATCTATATGGAGGGCAGCGATGCTACGGAGCTGCTACCCGATGCGGATCAGCGGACAGTCCTGATCAATACGATTGTTAACAGCCTACAGACAGATATTACGCAGGGAGAGGAAATTTATTATGATGGGGTGGTAATTGACTTTGAGGGCTTGCGAAATACGGACAGCAATAATAAGACATTGCTGTATAACGGACAGCCGATCAGTACATATCTGGTACAATTTCTGAATGATTTAAAAAGTCAGCTGACAGCTATTAATAAAACTCTTTATGTAGCAGTAAATCCAGGGGTTTATTATGATGGCTATGCCTATGCGGACATACTTGACGTAGCAGACCGGGTTATTATCATGGCGCATGATTATGAGCCGACACAAAAGCTCTCCAAGACACAAGTTTTGCAATACTCCGGTTATGATGTTCTGGAGCCGATCAGCAGTATGGCTCCTATTGTGTCTGTCCGGCAGGCTTTGAATGAGATACAGAGTGCGGCCTCTGATTCGTCGGAGCTTTCCAAGGTATGGCTTCAGATAGCCTTTGACAGCGCACAGTGGCGCTTTGATGTCAGCAGTGCGGCGGGCTGGGAGAAGCTGGCCGGTACGACCCTGAGTCGGGAGGGAAGGCTTACTCCCTTGTACCAGTCCATTAAGGCAAGAGTTGATAATACGGACGGTTACGGGCAAAACATTACCTATGGCTATAATAATGAGCTGCAAAGCCCTTATCTTCAATACTATAATACCAAGGACAGCTCCTTCAATATTATACTTTATGAGGACAGCAACAGCATCCTTGCCAAGATTAATCTGGCGAAGACTTATGGACTGGGAGGAATCTCCCTCTGGAGTCTTGCTAATGTTCCGGATTATGACGATGCTACGGGAAAGAAATATTATCTGAACGGGTGGACAACGATTGTTTCGGCAATGGACTCCTACGCTACAAAGCCGGCAGGAAGCAGCAGCTATGTTACCTTTACGGATAAGGCAGTGGAGCAGTCTGTTCGGGATAAGCTCGGCAAGGCAACGGGAAAGCTGTCTGTCTATGACCTTCAAGGCATATACCGCCTGAAGCTGTCCGGGACGGTAAAGAGTCTTAAGGATTTAAAACAGCTTACCAATCTGGAGTATCTGTCCGCAAGCCAGCTTAGCCTCAAAAGTATTACCTATGTCGGGAGCCTGACAAAGCTTCGGGTGCTTTATCTTCAGCGCAACAGCATAACAGATATCAGTGCCTTAAGTAAGCTGACCAAGCTTGAGGTGCTTTCCCTCAACGGCAACCAGATAAGCTCAATAAGCTCCCTGGCATCCTTAACAAAGCTGCGTGAGCTGTATCTGCGTGAGAATAAGATAAAAACCATAACAGCTCTTAGTAAATTGACCAAGCTTGAGATACTGGAAATCGGAAATAACAGTATTCAGAAGACGGATAGCTTAAAGAAGCTGACCAAGCTGACACAATTGTCCCTCGATTATAATCAGATCAGCGATATCACCAGCCTGGCTTCCCTGACGAAGCTTCAATACCTGAATGTATCCAATAATAAGCTGGTGAATATCAAGACACTGAAAAAGCTGACCGCTCTGGAAACCCTGTACCTGCAGCGAAACACCATCAGTGATATAACGCCGCTGGCAGGGCTGACCAAGCTTAAGCTGTTATCCTTAAACGGCAATAAAATATCTACGGTTACTTCCCTAACCAAGCTGGTTGCATTGGAAAAGCTGTACCTGAAGGATAATCAGATAAAATCCGTTACGGCTCTGAAAACCCTGGTTAAGCTGAAGGAGCTGTATTTAAGCGGAAATAAAATATCCGATTATAGTCCCCTTCGTAAGCTATATCCAAAACTAACCTGCGATTTTAAGCTATAAGATAACAAAGTGCCAGCAGCCTTAGCTGCTGGCACTGCTATAATGCTTCAGCATACATTTCCATAGTAGCCGTACCAGAAAAAGAAAGACAACGGGTGCAAGGAGCCCCCACAGACAGGTAAGAGGAGTCAGCCTGCCCAGGATAAACATGGTGGCATAATTCGAGATGACGAACAGGGGGAGAATATAGCTTCCCACCAACTGAATTCCCTTGGCATAAATGGTCATGGGCATGCTGTTGGTATCCCACAGGGCATCTGAAATTTCGCGCAGGGCGGAACCGCGGATTAAAATAAAGCTTAACAGCTGCGGTGCAAGCATAACGGAATAGGCAGTAACCAGTCCACAGACAAAGAAGAGAAGGTAGCCGGCGATATGTACAAAATCCACAGGGATTTCTGCTTTTCTCCAGCCGTGGATTAAAATAACCAAACCGCCCAGGATATTGGGAATAGGTGTTCCGGTATCCACATTCCTTAAGGTAACCATGAATTGGAGGGATACGGGCTTGGTCATGTATAAGTCCAGGGCGCCTTCTCCGACCAGCTGCTGGATATTTGAAAAATTATAGAAAAAGAAGGCAAGATAAATTCCGGTCATCAAAAGAAAGGAGCCGGAGAACAGGAACATCTTGTCGGAATTAATTCCGTTGAGGGAAACGCCTGTCCCGGAGACGATAAAGGTGTACAAAAGCTTCCACAGAAGAAACATGCATTCCACCAGTATCATCAGGAAGAAATTGGCCCGGTAGGTCATTTGTTTGATTAGGGAATTTCTGCAAAAGGCTCCGTATATTTTAAGATGATGGACAAAGGAATGCAGCATAATCAACCTCCTACGGCCACATATTTTTTCTGGCCGGTTTTCCACACAAAATTATTGATAACAGTCAAAACAAAGATCCACACCAGCTGGAGTGCCATTCCCTGTGCAATTTTATCATAGGACAGGCTTCCGTTCAGTATATTGGCCGGGAAATAAATGGTATACTGAAACGGCAGGCAGGATAGTATGGTTTTTAAGGTAGTGCCGAATAATTCAAGGGGAAACACACCGCCGCTGACAAGTAAGAGGATGACATCGGATATCATATAAAGGGACCAGGCCTCCGTCAGCCAGAAGGCAGCGGCAGATACGATAAAGGCAATGACCAGGTTCAAGCATAGTGCCAGTACTGAAGCCGCCAGAAAAAGCAGCATTCTTCCGGGAGTTAAGGCTAGGGGCAGGAAGCGGCTTAGGATCATCAGGCTTATGGTAAGAGCCAGTAGAACCACAAGGGTCTGCGGACATTTCTGCCCTAGGAAGCTGGCAACCCGAAAGCGGAGATAACCGATGGGCCTGATCATATATTTGCTTAACCCGCCTTCTTTAATATCCCCATGGATTTCCCACTTGACGCTGGTGTCCACGAGCTTGGATACGATGGCTGCAATAATGACATAGGACAGCATGCCGCTTAAGCTGTAGCCGTAGACGGTGGCTTCCCTGGAATTATGAAACACAGCGGTCCACAGGAATATCTGCATTATCATGGGAATCATACTGCTTAACAGGCTTAGGAAAAAATTGGCCCGGTATGCCATGGAATTTTGAAGCCCCAGCAGGAAGGCCTGTTTATATTTCTTGGTTCTATTCATTCGTTTTCAATCCCTTCTGGTATAAATATGCAATTCCTTCCTCCAGCGGTATATCCTCGATGGTCAGATCAATAACGGGGTACTGGTCTAACAGGGCCTGGGCAACCTGACGTACCCGGTTTCGCAATACGGAAAGCGTAATCACATTACCCTCTCTGGATTTGACCTGACAGAGGGACAGATCAGGCAGGCAGTACCGTGCCGGTGTTTCCAGCTGCAGCTTGATGATTTTCTGGTTTGTAAACATCTGATTGATATGGGATAAGCTCCCGTCATATATGACCTCTCCCTGATTGATTACGATAGTCCGTTTGCACAAATCCTCGATGTCATGCATATAGTGGCTGGTTAACAGGATTGTGGTTTTGTTTTTTGTATTATAATCCGCAATAAATTCTCGGATGTTTTTTTGAGAAATCAGATCAAGGCCGATGGTCGGTTCATCCAGAAATAATACCTTCGGTTCGTGCAGCAGCGCAGCGACCAATTCCATTTTCATACGTTCACCCAGGGAAAGGCGCCTTACCTGTACCTTCAATAAATCCTTGATATCTAACAGGCTTGTCAGGGTATTAAGAATCTCCTGATACCGTTTGTCCTCAATTTCATAGATACATTTATTCAAATATAAGGATTCATTAGCGGGCAGATCCCACCATAGTTGGTTTTTCTG
This sequence comes from Bacillota bacterium, assembly GCA_023407175.1. The sequence goes on along the minus strand of JAEYMU010000056.1, from coordinate 353,033 downwards.
ACCCATAACAATGGAAAACTGACGCTTATAATCATTTTTACGCTCCCAGGGCGTATAGCCCAGAATGGAAGCGGCACCGGAGGTAGGGTGCAGGATACCGGAAAGCATTTTCAGTGTGGTAGTCTTTCCTGCGCCGTTGGGGCCAAGAAAGCCTACGATTTCTCCTTCATCAACCTGGAAGGATACGGATTTGACAGCGTTCTTCTCTTTTTTTACCGGGTGGATCAGGTTTTTTAAGGTATATTTCAGACCTTCCTCCTTCTCCGTGTAGGTAAAAGTCTTTGACAAATTCTCAACATTTATAATTGACATCAGATTCCTCCCCTTGTATTAATAATAGAATTATACTATACTACGGAATAGAATACTTTCAGTATTCTGCCGAAAAATATAATAATTCTGTTCTGTAAGAAGTATGATATACAGAAGCTGTCGGGAGGGAATTATGTACCGTAATCGTGCTGTGCACCAGTCCATTGATACATTACCTGAGTTTCCTTTTCTTATGATGGAAATCAAGGAAGGCGAATATGAGGAATTTATATACTGCCACTGGCATAAGGAGACAGAGATAATTCTGGTAGAGGAAGGGTATCTGACACTTGAAATCGATCAGCGGGTGTATTCTATGGGCCCTGGGGATATAGCCTTTGTCAATCCGGAGGAGATACACTATGGACATGAGATAAAGGGAAGCCGCTGCCGTGTCATTGTTTGTGTTTTCGACTGGTCTATATTGCAGATTTCCAGACAGGGAACCTTTCACAAGGATTATGTCGAGCCCCTTAAGGAGGAGCGGTATTCACTGGACGCTTTTCTTGGACAGAAGGAGGAACCGGAGAAAAATCAAAGAATATGGGGAATTGTTCATGAGATTATGAGGGAATACAAGAAGGAGGACAGCTTGTGCAGGGACAGTATACGTGCCTGGATGATGCTTTTAATCATCGAATTGTATAAATCAGGCCTGATTCACAGGGAGCCTGTTTCCCAGCCCGGATCCCAGACTGCTTCCGTCGTGAAGGAAGCAATCCGGTACATGGAAGAGCACTATAAAGAAAAGATTTATATCAGTGATATTGCCGCCAGAGTCGCCATGAGCGAGGATTACTTTTATAAGGTATTTAAGAGGGCAGCCGGACAGACACCTGCAAGCTATTTGCAGTATATTCGGATATCCCACGCAAAGCAGCTCCTTAGGACTACGGATTTTTGCATATCCAGAATCGCAGAGGAGGTAGGATATGAGAGTACCAGCTATTTCATCAAGCAGTTTCATCAGTTGGTTTTTGTAACTCCAAAGCAATTTCAGATGAGGCTGCTGAAATAAAAGCTGTCTGAGAGGAGTTCAAGGTGTTTTCTGACTTACCGATACTTGTCACAGGGGTCCTGCACTCTAAATATACCTCATAGCAAATGGAGAGAAGCATCAGAAGGATACCCGGAATGCCTCCAAGGGGGATACGCTCTCCTAAAAACAGGAAGGCCCACAGCGGAGCCATAAATACCTCGCTGATGGATATGATATTGGCGCTTAAGGCTGTTGTCATTCCAATCCCCTTTGCATAAAGAACGGAGGAGCAGCCGTTTATAATAAGGCCGACAAAGATCATAATACCCATGTCCTTACCGCTGATCAGGGGAATCCCGTTTGTCGCCAGATAAAATACACCAATGAGGCAGCAGCCGATACTGCCGGCAATTCCTGCCGTCGGAGGATGATTCTTTGGATGGGCGCTGAACAGAAAGGACAGGGCATACATAACTCCGGAGATTAAGCCAAACAGATTTCCCAGCAGATATTTCGCTTCCAGCTGGCCCCCAAAGAACCATATGAGTCCGGCCATGCAGCCAAGGATTGCAAGCACCTGTCCCTTTGCAGCCTTTTGGCGAAGGAAAATATGCTGCAGAAGGGCCACATATACCGGGGAGCAGTATTGAAGTACTATGGTATTGGTAACGGTTCCGTATTGAACTCCAAGCAGAAAGCTAAGATAGCTGACAGAGTATATGAGTCCGGTCAGAAGCACCAGCGGATTTAGTACATGACGGTATTTTCGGAAATAGACAAGCTGGAACAGCAGGGAGAAGAAATCTGTGATACCCACCACAAGCAGGCTGTCAAGCTCCAGGGTTTTTGTTGCCGTTCCGAGAAAGCTTAGCAAAAAAACATTCAAAAAGATGAACAGATTGCCGATATGTCTGTTATAGGTTTCTGGTCTAGCCATTCTGTTAGATAATGTTTTCATGCTTTACCTCATTTCTGCAGCTGTTTGTGTACCTTGTATAGTATCATTCTATCCCCGGCGGGACCATATTTCTATTACCTCTTCGGTTTATTTTGGGATTGTATTTGGAGTAGATATCATATAAAATAAGTATAGAAGTAATCAAAAAAGATTATATAAGAGAGAAGGAACCAACAAAAATCCCCGAAAGCAGGTCGGCCATGAATATTGAAAGAAATGAATATCTGATTATTATGGACATGATTTACAATATATACAATATCCAAGTGTTTGAGGAAATGAAGCAAACCCTGCTCAAGCAGCTTAAGATATTAATTCCCTTTGCAGGAGCAAGCGTTCTGATGATTGATGACAAATTGCATCTTAAGGAGCCGGTCTGTTATCCCGAGGAATTCGAAGCAATGGAACGAAAATACATGGAGATTGAGGAGTTGGATTATTGCCGGTGGATTACCATCAATGGGGAGTCCCAGGTAATCCGTGATTCCGATCTGCTGCCGGAGGAAAAAAGAATTGCTTCCCTGGTTTACCAGGAGTGCTTTCAACCGGCACAAATCCATTATTGCCTTGATTTAAGCCTTGCCTACGATAAAAAGCAGCTTGGTATTATAACCCTGTACCGAAGGAAAATGGACGGAGATTTTACGGATAAGGATATGTTTTATCTGGATTCCTTAAAGAAGCATCTGAATATCCGGTTTTATCAGGAGGTTTGCGGAAACCGGTCAGTTCTGATTGCACCCCAGCAAATTACCCGGCTGGCGGTCAGCTACCGTCTGACCAATAAGGAAATAGAGGTACTTACTCTATTGTTTGAGGACAGGAATTACAATGAGGCAGCGCAGCAGCTTTGTATCAGCAGCCACACCTTAAAAAAGCATGTTCAGAATATATATAAAAAGCTTGGAATCTCGAGCAAGTGGGAACTGCTTAAATTTCGTACCAATACCTGAAAGGAGAGGTTAGTATGGAAAAATACCTAATTAAAAATACAACAAAGGAGCAGCGGGAGCAAATAGTCAAAGACGCCTTAAGCTGCGGCGGAGGCGGCTGTGAAAACTGTTCAGCCTGCGGAATTTATGGGGCGAGCGACCCCTATGATATGTATCAGCCCTATATCGACGGAGAAAAGGAGCTTTTCGAAATTACAAAGGAATTTAATGCAAAATACATCCGCTAAGTTCAAAAGGAGATAAACCATGAAAATACTAAGGTATTTGTTGATATTCATCCCAATCAGTATATTGGGTAAAGTGCTGCATTTTTCTGAACCGGTTAATTTTATCTTATCAGCGCTTGCCATTATACCGTTGGCTGGAGTTATGGGGGAATCCACAGAGGCGATTTCCTATTATGCCGGCAGCCGAATTGGAGGCTTTTTGAATGCAACCTTCGGAAATGCGACAGAGTTGATTATTGCGTTTTTTGCCATGAGGGCGGGCTTGTCCGATGTGGTAAAGGCCTCCATCGCCGGATCGGTCATCGGCAATATCCTGCTGGTGCTTGGGCTTAGTATGCTGGCCGGCGGCTTAAAATATAAAACCCAGTATTTTAGCCAGAAGGTAATTGATGTGACCTCCAGCATATTGCTGTTTGCCGTCATCGGCCTGACCATACCTGCGATATTCACCCATACGGTACCGGCAGAGCTTTTGACAACCAGGTATGAGGGTTTAAGCATAATTGTTGCGGTTATCATGTTCATTATTTACATACTAAGTCTTATTTTTTCGTTTTTCAGTCATAAGCATCTCTATGTAACAGAGACACAGGAGGAAGCGGCACCGAAGTGGAGCTTAAAGAAAGCCATTCTGATCTTGGTTGCCGCGACGGTCTTTATCGGGGTGGAGTCAGAGATTTTTGTAGGTACGGTAGAGCCGATGACAGAGGCCATGCATTTAAGCCAGTTCTTTGTCGGTATCATTCTGGTGCCCATTATCGGTAATGCGGCGGAGCACAGTACGGCGGTGCTGATGGCACTTAAGAATAAGATGAATGTGGCCGTCGAAATCGCACTTGGCTCCAGCCTGCAGATCATTTTGTTTGTAACTCCGGTGCTGATCTTTTTAAGCCTTTTGTTTACTCCCATGAGTATCATATTCAACACCTTTGAGCTGGTTGCCCTGATTATTTCCGTCATCATTGCCAACCGGCTTGCAAGTGACGGCGAATCAAACTGGCTGGAGGGTGTTCAGCTCATTGCGGCCTATATTATTTTGGCTTCGGCCTTCTTCATTCTGTAAATCGGTCCACTTATTTGAAAGCGATATACCAGGGCAGTGCTCCTTGAAACAATGGCAGCACCCCCGTTTCGGCAGGCAATCCGAAACGGAGGTGCTGTTTTGCATATTCTGTATTTTTACAACGTTCTTTCGTTTATTCCATATGTCTTATGCTTTGGCTGCTGTAGCGATAGGGCAGGTTTTCATTTCTAATGATAATTCCCGTGTTAGAATAATGGTTGCCAAGGCTGTCTATTGTATGCCAGCGTTTCATCAACTCAAAATCCGATAGATAGGTATAATTTCCCAGGGTATAGGGGTCCATAAACAAAAGCCGGTGCTCCTCATAACCACAGGCAAGGACATAATGGCTGTCCCGCCAGTCATATCGGTAATCGATGGCATCACCCTTCCAGGCCTGTATCATAAGCATCGGAGTAACACCATTCTTTATATACTCCTTAATCATATCTATATTCATATCATAGTGAAAGGCAGCCTGAAAGCCGAGCATTTGCAGAAAACGGAGGATGTTCTGGTAATCTGTGCCGTAGACCGGTCTGGTTTTTAAAATATCTGCAAGTACATCCTGCCGGTATACAATGCCGTAGCCTGCAAGCACTGACTGTACACAGGCTACACCACAGGTATATTCAGTTTCCTGGAAGCAGAGCGGTACTTTAATCAAATGACTTCCAGTTCCCACCGAGGTGCCGAGGGCCTTGCTGTTTTCAGAGACTGCTGCCATGGATAACTCCCCTTTCCTTGGATTTGTAAGCCTTTCAATACCATAATATGACAGGATGTCGAAAATGGTGCTCTCCTGAAATAATAAGTCAGAAAAAGACGGTTGCCGGCAGCTCCACTTGAATATTCTTCTCATTGATACGAAAATAGACCAAACTTTAATATATAATTTATAAAATTGGAAAATTTTTCTTGAAATAATAGAAAAATATGTTATTATCAAATTTGAACACAGGAATGGGGGAATATGATTTTGAATTTTGTAATTTTAGGTTTGATTGCCTTCTTACTGTTTCTTTTATATGACATAAACAGTGTTATTCTTAGAAAGAAACTGCTGAAGAGCTGCTTTTTTCTGGGAACATTATTACTGGCGGCAGCAACGACGGGCATCATTATTACATCCTGGGGGCAGACCGGATTTGACATAATACGGCTGTGCTTTTTTGGAGGACTGGCATTGGCATTTCTTGGCCTGCTCCTCTATACGCTGTTTTATGCACTGCCGTTTTCTGCAACCTATGTGAAAACAGAACTCCCCTGTGAAGTCTGTGACAGCGGGGTATATGCCCTGTGCAGACATCCCGGGGTTCTATGGTTTACCGGATTTTACTTATCATTGGGACTGGCACTTAAGATTCAAATGCTCCTTATTGCAGCGGTTATTTTCAGCCTGCTGGACATCCTTTATGTCCTCTTCCAGGACCGCTACACCTTTATTAAGAGTATGAAAAATTACGAAGGCTATAAAAAAAATACTCCATTTTTAATTCCGAACGGAAAAAGTATAAAGAGGTGTATGCGCACGCTTGCAAAAAGGGAGGAACGGGAATATGAACTTTGAGGAAAAGCTACAAAACAGATCAAATCATATGATTTGGAAGGAATACTGCGGATTTCTGGAGCTGGATATGGCTTCCTACATGAACATCCAAAAACGCCTGATGTCAGAACAAATGGTTCTTTGGTGTGAATCAGAGCTGGGAAAAAAGCTGCTTAAGGGCAAAAAACCACAAACGATAGAAGAGTTTCGCAAAATGGTGCCGTTGACTACCTATGGGGATTATGCAGATATTCTGCTGCAAAAAAAAGGAGATATGCTGCCTGATGCTCCGATTATCTGGATTCAGACGACCTGGGAGGGGGGTAAGCATCCCATCAAGGTTGCACCCTATACCAGGGGGATGCTGGAAACCTACCGGAATAATGTGGTTGCCTGCCTGATTTTATCAACCAGCACAAAGAAGGGCAAATTCAATGTCCGTGCAACAGACAAGTTCCTGTACGGGCTGGCACCGCTTCCCTATGCAACGGGACTGTTTCCGCTGGCCTTAAGCGAGGAGATAGGAATAGAATTTCTTCCTCCGGTGAAGGAGGCTGTTAAGATTTCCTTTGGCGAGCGTAATAAGATGGGCTTTAAATTAGGCTTAAAGGAAGGAATCGACTTTTTCTTCGGGCTTGGCAGCGTGGCCTATTATGTCAGTCTAAGCGTCGCCCATATGGGAAAGGCCTCTGCAAAATACGCTGCGCAGCAGGGAAAAGCTGCGGGAAGGTTAAGGCCCTCTCCGAAAATATTATTACGGCTGCTGCTTGCCAGGTACCGCTGCAATAGAGAGGGCAGGGAGCTAAAGCCAAAGGATTTATTCAAGCTCAAGGGCTTTATGTGTGCCGGAACGGACAATCAATGCTATAAGGATGATCTGGAGGATTTGTGGGGAATTCGTCCGATGGAGCTTTTTGCAGGAACGGAGCCCTCCATCCTGGGAACGGAAACCTGGACCCGTAACGGGATGTATTTTTTCCCTGATACCTGTTTTTATGAGTTTATCCCTGAGGAGGAGATGTACCGCAGTCTTAAGGAGGATACCTACCAGCCGGATACTTATTTGATGGATGAGGTGGTTCCCGGCGAGAAGTATGAGCTGGTGATTACGGTGTTGAAGGGAGGAGCCTTCGTAAGATACCGGGTCGGCGATATGTACCAATGCGTCGGATTAACCAGTCATGAGGATGAGACGAAAATCCCGAGATTTAAATATATTGACCGGGTTCCTAACATCATCGATATTGCAGGCTTTACCCGTATTACAGAAAGCTGTATCCAGGATGTCGTGGAGCTATCGGCCCTGCCCATCGCCCATTGGTTTGCCATAAAGGAATATAATAAGAAAAACAGGCCCATGCTGCATATGTATGTTGAGATGTCGGCAGAGGTGATTGTGAACGCGGCGGTGAGCAAGGAAATATTAAAGGAGCATTTATCAATTTATTTTAAATATGTGGATAACGACTATAAGGATTTGAAGCAGATTCTGGGAATGGAACCCCTGGAGATAACAATATTAAAATGCGGTACCTTTGCCGCCTATGAACGGCACAGGGGGAAGAAAATCAGCCATATCAACCCCTCGGCTTATGAGATTATGGAACTGCTTCGGTTTGAAAATAATGACTTTAAATTGATCGGAGGGAGAGCGATTTAATGGGAAATTACGCATTCATACCAATTACTGCATTGCTTTGCTATGCCTTCATGCTATTAACCTTCGTGGCATCGAAAAAAAATCATATCATCAATTCCTTCCTAATTGTTCTGGTCGTTTTGATTTTATGGACGGGCGGTTCCTTTTGTATGAGAATGCAGATGCTACCCAGTGTTAAGTTTTGGTATGATGTCTCAATTCTTGGCTTAACTCTGTTGCCCTATGCTTTCCTGAGTTTTGTCAGTGAATTTGCAGGCGTTAAGAACCGGCTGGTAAATTTTAGCTGGTTAGCCGTCCTGCTTGGTATTAATGCGATCAATATTTATACGGGCTTCTTTTTGAAGGTTCCCACTGTTATAACCAATGTAAACGGCAAGTCCGTCTTTGTATACGAATATTCCTGGGCAGTTACCCTGCTGTTTCTTGCCTGTGCCGCAGTTGTTATCCATATGCTTTATATTTTGTTTAAATGCAGCCGAAAAACGGCACTGACCAAGCAGTTTCTGCCGATCATTCTGGGCATCAGCATTTTGTTTGCAGGGCATATTGCACTGATGATTCCGGTCTTTCGCGGCTTTCCGACGGATATTCTGGCCGGGGTTGTGAATGCACTGTTTATGTTTTATGCCCTGTATAAGCGGAATCTCTTTCAGCTTCGGCTGCTGGTTTCAAGAGGCAGCTGTTATGTAATTTCCGCCGGAATCTCCTTTGCCATGTTTTTCTATCTCATCAACCCGCTGGAGGATTTTATCAGCAGCAGCTTTTTTATTGGAAAAGAGAAAACCGTGCTGATTATGGCTTTTATTTTCACCCTTTGCACCTCCTTTATCTATTATTTCATGAAGCATTTCATCGATAAGGTCTTTATCAAGGAGGAGGTTATGCAGGCGGATAATCTGAAGGAGTTCAGCTACCATATCTCCAAAAGCCTGAACGTGGATGAAATATTGCAGGAGCTTTCCGAGGTGATTCAAAAGACCATTAATGTGAAAAGAGTTTATTTTTGTATTGCCGATAAGAAAAATACCTGCTATGAATTTGTACATAGCACCAACCCATTGGATCAGAAGACCTTCACAATAAAGGCGGACAACCCATTAATCACCTGTCTGGAAAATAGCAATGAGTGCCTGCTGATGCGGGATTTCAAGGGCACTGTCGCCTATAAGTCCATGTGGGAGGATGAGAAAAAGCAGCTCCAGGAGCTGGGGATCGAATGCATCGTTCCCCTTAAGGATGACAATGATTTGATTGGTATTATCCTGCTGTCAGAGAAGGAGAAAAAAGCAAATTATGTGTACAAGGATATCAGCTTTCTGGATTCCGTGAATTCCATTGGCTCTATAGCGGTTAAGAATTCCAAGCTGTTCGAAAAGGTATACCTGGAGGCCCGGACCGACGAGTTAACCGGACTGTTAAATCGCAAGTATTTTTATAAGATACTCCAGGAGGAATATGAAAAGAATAAGGATGGCTCTCTGGCCCTGATTATTTTAAATATTGATGATTTTAAGCTCTATAATCAGTTGTACGGAAACCGGGAGGGGGATATCGCCTTACAGAAGGTGGCACAGATTATGACCGCCAGCGTGGGCAGCAACGGCTATGTGGCAAGATACAGCGGAAAGGAATTTGCAATTATTCTTCCCGCCTATGATGTGTTTGCGGCGAAGAATCTTGCAGAAGCAATAAGAATGCAGATTATGAATATGAATAAGCGGGAGGCTGACTATGCCCTGAAAATGCTTACAGTCAGCGGGGGTATCTGCTCCATACCCTATGCGGCCAGCAATGTGAAGCAGTTGATCGATAATGCGGACATGGCAATCTATACGGTAAAGCATAACGGTAAAAATGCCATCATGGTGTACACGGGCAGGGAGCAGGGCTTTGAGCGCAAGACAATGGATTTTATCAAGCGAAAGGAAATTATCTATTCCGAATATGCCCCCACCATCTATGCTCTGACTGCCGCCATCGATACCAAGGATCATTATACCTTCAGTCATTCCACAAGCGTTGCCTATTACGCTACAGAGCTTGCCTATGCCTACGGAATGAATGAGGACTGTGTGGAGATCGTACGGGAAGCGGCCCTGCTCCATGACATCGGAAAGATCGGAATTCCGGAGCAAATCCTGAATAAGCCCGGCAAGCTGACAGAGGAGGAATATGAGATTGTAAAGGGGCATGTGGAACATTCCATCAGCATTATCAAGCACCTTCCGTCATTGGATTATGTAATTCCCGCCGTGATCGGACATCATGAACGTTATGACGGTCTTGGATATCCCAGAAGGATAGCCAAGGAGGATATCCCGATTTCAGCAAGGATTTTATGTATCGCCGATTCCTTTGATGCGATGATTTCCGAACGGCCCTATAAAAAACCCTACAGCATCGGTACGGCATTAAAGATACTTAAGGAGCAGGCAGGACTTCAGTTTGACCCCAAGCTGGTGCCCATCTTTGTGGAGCTGGTGGAGAACGGCACCATTAAGACCGAGGAGGAGCCTGCATAAAGTATTCCCATACGGCGCCTGCGATTTCCTCGGTGATACCCAGGTCGTATAAAATCTGGAGCAGCCCGAAGCGGTTACGCAGTTCCTTAGCGGCCATAAAGCTGTCCATAAAGGTTGTTTTATCAATTCCTACTTCCATTGGCGTGACAGCGGCACCCAGTCCGTACAGATAAGAATAGACCGTATCGGCTGCCGGCAGCTGTCCGGCAATGGCTTTAAGCTCCTCCCAATGCTCCTTCAGCAGCTCTAGTCTGGCAAGACGGTTTTCTGTGCTGTTCTTTTCTATCTGCTCCTCCAGGGCTATGACACTGGGAGCGGCTGGTCCGTAGGACCTTTGCATGCTTTCCTTCCAAAGCGTTGGTGAGTACTCTTTGGCAAGTGCTTTGGCGGCTTCAAAATCAATGCTTCGGGACAGCAGCAATTCATAGGCCCGGATTACCGCAATGGTAGCGATGCCGACCTTTGTTCCATGGAGAATGGGCTTCCTGCCCTGAAATAAAAAGGTCATCTCCCAATAATGGGACAGGTGGTGCTCACTGCCGGAGGCGGGTCTTGAGTTGCCGGCAAAGCTCATGGCAATACCGGATAAAACCAGGGCATCCATAATACCCTGGATCGCTTCGGGACGCCGCTGCTTAGCCCCATCCAGCTGGTGAACCACAGTATCGATGGATTTTCTTACAATCCCCTCGATTGTCCGGCAATGATATTCTCCGGTGATGAGGTGGGCGATTTCCCAATCACAAAGACAGGTATATTTGCCGAGGATATCGCCGATTCCGGCACAGATCATCGGCAGCGGGGCTTTTGACAGAAGCGCCGTGTCTCCGAGAATTGCAGAAGGAGTCTGCGCTTCATAGGTGGTTTTCATATGCTTTACGATGAGCGGTGCCACACCTGAGGCAAAGCCGTCCATTGAAGGAGCGGTAGCAACAATCAGATAGGTAAGTCCAAGCCGGAAGCTTAAGAAGCGGCAGAGATCATTGATGGTTCCGCTTCCTACGGCAATGATGTGATCGCAGGACGGGTCAAAATGAATCAGCAGATCACCGAGGGCCTGTTCATCCGGTGTAGGCTCCGGATCCTCAAGAATATAGCTGACAAAGGAGATAGCATTTTCTTTCAGCAAAGAGGAGATAACAGCTCCGGCTAAGGCATGGGTGATACTGTCATAAACGATAAAGGACTTTTTAAAATCATGCTCCCGGATTACCTGGGGAAGCATATGGATGATCCCGTCGCCGGTCAAAATCTGCCCGATCGGTGCTGTATGGGTATGACCGCATTCACAGGTGAAGGTTTGGTTTAGATAACTTGGGATGGATAAATCGCTGGTTAATTTCATAGTGCTGCCTTTCTGCTTTTTTTTAAATTTTTTAATTTATTTCTCTGTTTCTTTGTCTCATACCGATATTTAACACGAGACCGATTGCAATCATCGAACTGATTAACGAGGTAATTCCATAGCTGATAAAGGGTAAGGGAAGACCGGTATTCGGTAATAGATTCGTTGCCACGCCGATATTTACAAATATCTGAAACATCAGATAGGCGGATACCCCGATAGAAATCAGCTTCCCGGTATAATCCGATGCACGGGAGGATATCAGCAGGCACCGGAAAATCAAAACTGCATAAAGCACGATGATAAAGAAGCTTCCGATAAATCCGAACTCCTCCCCAACAATCGCAAAAACAAAATCGCTTTCCTTTGCGTATATGCTGCTGTACTTTCTGTCATCCTCCGTATCCGGGGATATCATCATGCCATGCAGACCGCCGGAGCCTATGGCTGCGAGGGATTGGAGCTGTTGGTAATCTCCCGAGAGGCTTTCACTCTCATCATCCGATATAAAAAACAGCACCCGGTTGATCTGATAGGTTTCAATAAAGGGAAGGTCGACCTTGAACAGGGCGACAGCGATTACCAGACCGGCTGCCACAGGCAGGATGAGTCCAAATGCGGTAGCGATTACCCTGTAGTTGATTCCCGAGGAATATACGATAACACAGAAAATAAACAGCAAAGCCAGGCTGGAGCTTAAATGCGGCTCGGCCAGAATTAATACCATCGGCAGTGCTGCCGCCCCGACCAAAATCAATAATACATATAGTTTATTTAGTTTGTTTTTAAAATGATTGCATAAAAATGCCAGAAAGAGGACCAATACAATCTTTGTCAATTCTGAGGGCTGGAATTGTATTCCAAATACCACAATCCATCGTTTTACATTATTCAAATTCGTATTAGATATCAGAGTAAATACCAAAACAGAAACCATAATGATATAAAGGATGGAGGACAGGGAACAAAGAATATGGTAGTCAATCAGCAGGACTCCCAGAATTAAAATAAAACCGATCAGTACACCGGCTAATTGCTTTATAAATATTTTATCCTGCTCATCACTGAACTGGAAGGCTTGTCTTGTGCAGTATAATCCGACACATATTAACAGTGTCATGATTATGATAATAATAAAGTCTGTTTTTCTGATATATGCCTTTATGATATCCTTCAAAGCTTCTTTTCCTTTCAATTATGCGTTACATTAAAAAATGATCTGACGGTAGCATCCCGTTTTTGTTTTTACATTCATTATAGGACACATTATTGGAGTAAACAAGGGGCTGTTGCAAAATAACTTTATGTGAAAGAGGTAGAATATTGAGAGATTTTGTGATAATATTCTATGCGACAGGCAATGTTACCCGTAGGGAAAGTGTGAAAAGAAATTCTAAGCTGATAAAATAATTCTGCTAAGAATTTCTAAGATTTCACACCTGAAAAGCATAGACCTCTTTATCAAATTATTTGTGCCGTGCAGCGGCATGCTTAAAAAGAAGGATTATAAGAAACGAATGGATAGACTGGTAATTGGAATTTTAGCGCATGTGGATGCAGGAAAGACAACCTTATCGGAAAGTATGCTGTTTCAAAGCGGAAGAATAGAGAAAATGGGAAGAGTGGATCATAAGGATGCCTATCTGGATACTTATGAGCTGGAAAAGGCGAGAGGAATCACTATTTTTTCTAAGCAGGCTATCTTTGACCTGGAGCAAATCCGTGTGTTTTTGCTAGATACCCCCGGTCATGTGGATTTTTCCGCTGAAATGGAACGAACACTGCAGGTACTGGATTATGCCATTCTGGTAATCAGCGGCAGGGAGGGGGTACAGGGCCATACAAAGACTCTTTGGCGGCTTCTGGAAAGGTACGCCATTCCGGTCTTTATCTTTGTCAACAAGATGGATCAGGAAGGTGCGGAGCCGGGCAGGATTTTATCCGAGCTGAAACGGCAGCTGGATGAGGGCTGTGCTGATTTTAGCCAGACTGCGACAGAGGGCTTTTATGAAGAGCTGGCCATGAGTGAGGAAGGCCTGATGGAAACCTACCTGAAAGAGGGAGTGATTGAAACCACCCAGCTTCAAACGGCGGTACGGGAGCGCAGAATTTTTCCCTGCTATTTTGGCTCCGCCCTGAAATCAGAGGGTGTGGAGCAGTTTCTGAAAGGGCTGGAAGAATATACTATGATACCCTCCTATCCGGAGGAGTTTGGTGCTAAAATATTTAAGATTTCAAGGGATGAGCAGGGAAACCGTCTGACCTACATGAAGCTTACCGGCGGGAAACTCAAGGTGAGGGATACCTTAACAGGTATCGATTGGGAAGAGAAGGTTAATCAAATCCGTTTGTATTCCGGACAGAGATATGAGCCGGTAAACGAGCTGGAAGCCGGTTGTGTCTGTGCGGTGACCGGCCTTGGCAGTACAAGGCCGGGGGAAGGTATCGGAATAGAGAAAGCGTCTGCGCCTCCCCTTCTTGAGCCGGTACTGTCCTATCGGATTTTACTGCCGGAGGGCTGCGACCCAAGAATTATCCTGCCCAAGCTGCGCCAGTTGGAGGAAGAGGAGCCGGAGCTGCATGTGGTCTGGGAGGAGGAGCTTCTGGAAATACAGGTGCAGATCATGGGAGAGGTACAGCTTGAGATTCTGCAAAGCCTCATACTGACGAGATTTGGTATTCAGGTGGGCTTTGATTCCGGACAGATTGTGTATAAGGAAACCATCACAGATACGGTGGAGGGGGTGGGGCATTTTGAACCCCTGCGCCACTACGCCGAGGTTCATCTGCTGCTTAAGCCGGGAGAAAGGGGAAGCGGCTTAAAATACAGCTCGGCCTGCAGTGAGGATATACTGGGGAAAAGCTGGCAAAGACTTATTATCTCCCATCTATATGAAAAGGCTCATAAGGGGGTTTTGACAGGCGCATATATTACGGATATGGATATAATTCTGGTCTCAGGCAGAGCTCATAATAAGCATACCGAGGGCGGTGATTTCAGGGAGGCAACCTGGCGGGCTGTTCGTCAGGGATTAATGGAAACAAAGTCCGTATTGCTGGAGCCCTTTTATTCTTTTTCACTGGAACTGCCTGAGCAAACCGTGGGAAGGGCCATGACCGATATTGAGAAAATGCACGGAACCTGTGTCATTGCCAGTACCAGGGATGGGATGGCCTGTCTTGTGGGTTGTGCTCCGGTCATAACCATGAGGAATTATCAGAAGGAAGTAATTGCCTACACCAGAGGGCTGGGCAGTCTTACCTGTAATTTTCAGGGCTATGAACCCTGCCATAATGCCGAAGAAGTGATAAAGAGCAAAGGCTATGATCCGGAAAGGGACGTGGAGAATCCGGCGGGGTCGGTATTCTGTGCACAGGGCACAGGATTTTTGGTGGACTGGAAGGATGTAAAGAGGTATATGCATGTGGAAAGCTCTCTTAAGGTGAGGGATATTCCGGTTATGGATTCGGTCCGGACTGCAGGGCAGGAGGAGCAGGAGAGATGGATCAGCCTGGAAGAGATTGATCAGATCATCAATAAAACCTTCTATGCCAACCAGGGAAAGAAATCCGACTGGAAGAAGCAAAAGGCAGTGGAAAGCTATTACAGGGCTTCTTCCGGCCAGCAGCGGACACAGGAAATTAAGGAAGAATATTTGCTGGTAGATGGCTATAATATTATTTATGCCTGGCCGGACTTAAGGGAGCTTGCCGCAGATAATATGGACGGAGCCAGAATGAAACTGCTGGATGTGCTGTGCAACTACCAGGGAATCAGGCAGTGCAGGATCATCGTAGTTTTTGATGCCTACCGGATACAGGGACACGAGGAGGAAACGATTTCTTATCATAATATTCAAATCGTATACACCAGAGAAGCACAGACGGCAGATCAGTATATCGAAAGATTTGCTCATAAGAATAGCGGTAAATACCGGATTGCCGTGGCTACCTCCGACGGCTTGCAGCAGATTATCATCCGGGGAGCGGGCTGTGCACTGCTGTCGGCCAGCGAATTGAAGGAAGAGATAGCTGCTGCCGAAGAAAGGTTAAGAGGGAAATATGAAAATCAGCCGGGAGCAGGAAAAAACCGTTTGATGGATCTGTTGTCCCTGGAACAGCAGCAACAGGTGGAAGAATTGCGAAGGCGCAGTGAATAGAAATAATATAATAAAAATATCTGATGTTAGGGGGCAGCAATATGCATGTTTATGAGGGCAGCATTATTACCTGTGACAGCAGGGGCAGTGTATGTCGCTATCTTGTTGAGGATGAGGGAATGATTCGTTTTGTGGGAGATTATCTACCGCAGCAGTGCAGGGGGGCCTCCATCACCAAATTAGGGAGACGCGCTTTAATACCGTCTTTTGCAGATACACATCTGCATTTTGCCAGTATGGCGCTGTTTCACGCCGGACTTAACGTGATGGATGTCTTGAGCAACGAGGAGCTGAAGGAAAGGCTGATACGGTTTCTGCCGGAGACAAAGGCCAAGGTTGTTATCGCCTTCGGGGCCTCGCCCCATTCGGTTAGGGAAAGAACCCTGCTGACACGTGCCGATTTGGATTCAGTATCACAGGAGCGCCCGATTATGGTGGTCAAATATGACGGACATGCCTGTATTGTTAACTCAGCACTGATCAATCGGCTGCCGGAGGAGGTAATGTCAATGCGGGGGTATAACCCTGTTACCGGAGAGATGAATCAGGAGGCGTTTTTTGCCACAACAGATTATGTAACAGGTACGGTACCGGTGGGACATCTGGTGAAGGCCATGCAAAGGGCAATCGACTATATGGCCTCCAAAGGGATCGGGCTGATGCATACTGTGAGTGGAGTAGGCTTTCCCAGGGATTTGGATGTGGATTTGGAGCGTTATGTGGGACGCGGCATTTCGGGAGGCTTTCAGACCAGGCTGTTCTTTCAGACGATGGATACAAGGAAGGTGACAAAGCGGAAGCTTCCTCGGATTGGAGGGTGCTTTGCCACAGCGCTGGACGGATGTTTTGGTTCCATGGATGCTGCTCTGACAAGACCCTACGAAGGTACCGGTTATTGGGGTGTGCTGTATTATTCGGATGAGGAGGTTATGGATTTTTGTAAGAGGGCAAACCGTTTGGGCTTGCAGATTGAGCTTCATGCAATTGGGGATGCGGCCTTTAATCAGGCGGCAAGGGCCCTTAGAGCCGCACTGGAGGACTATCCAAGATATGATCACCGCCATGGAATTATCCATGCCTGTCTTCCGACCAGGGAGGGACTTGAAATTTGCGGGCACTACGGGATACAGATTCCCCTGCAGCCCTCCTTTATTGCCTGGCCGCAGGAGCCGGACCGGTATTTAAAAAGTATACTGGGAGAGCGGGAGACTATGCTTAATCCGTTAAGAAGCTTTGTTGAACATAATATCATTTTGTCCTTTGGCTCGGATTCCCCCTGCACTGATCCTAACCCGATGCTTTGGATTCATAATGCCTGCAACCATCCGGTGAAGGAACAGGCCCTTACCGTAGGTGAAGCTCTTCGGATGGCAACCTTCTGGGGCTATTGGGCTAGCTTTGATGAAAGAAAACGGGGCTCACTGGAGCAGGGCAAGTATGCGGATATGGTTATATTGGGAGAAAATCCGCTGACCGTACCCAGGGAAACCCTGCGGGACATTCCGGTAGAAAAATTAATTCTTGCCGGAGAACCCTATGAGGAGCAAAGACAGGGCTGGATATCAACGGTAATCAGGGGGCTGCTAGGCTCCGGCCGCAGGATATAGAGCAGACACACCCTGAGAAAGGGAAACTATGGACGATTGTATCTTAAGCGCAGGAATTGATATCGGTACCTCGACCACACAGCTGGTATTTTCCCGTCTGACAGTAAAGAATGTCGGTGGGTTTGGTGATGTGCCCAGAATTGAAATCGTGGATAAGCAGATCATATACCGGAGCGGTATTTATTTTACCCCCCTTCTGTCCGAGGATGAAATTAATGCGAAAGCGGTTAAGAAAATTATGATAGATGAATATAAAAAAGCAGGAATTAAGCCGGAGGACCTGTCCACCGGTGCGGTGATAATTACCGGGGAGACCTCCCGAAAGAGAAATGCGAAGGAAGTGCTGCAAGCCTTATCCGATATCGCCGGTGATTTTGTTGTTGCAGCCGCCGGGCCGGATTTAGAAGCAGTTCTTGCAGGTAAGGGCTCAGGTGCGGCTGCGCTGTCACAGGCCACGGGCAAGCTGGTAGCCAATCTGGATATCGGTGGAGGAACGACGAACATCTGTTATTTTAAGGAGGGACAGGTGCTGGATACGGCTTGTCTGGATATCGGAGGCCGTCTGATTAAAATTGAGGAGGAACGGATTACTTATCTGTCCGACAAGATGAAGCAGCTGCTTAAGCACCTGGGTATACCGCTTCAGGAAGGTGAGACTGTGGCGGACAGCAGGGCAAGGAACAAGCTTTATACCGTTGCGGAAGGGATGGTGCGGATTCTGGAGCAGGCCGTTCATTTAAGTCCGGCTACCGAGCTTTTGGAGCTGATGAAAACCAACCGGTTGATTTCCTGTGACAGGCCACCGGAAATCATAACCTTCTCGGGAGGAGTTGCGGACTGTATGAGAAATCCACCGGAGAATGACCTTCGATACGGTGATATTGGTGTAATCCTGGGAAAGGCGGTGGTAAAATCTCCGGCGTTTTGCAATAAAATATTACAGGATGCGGCGGAAACCATGAATGCGACTGTAATCGGAGCCGGTAATTTCAGTATGGAGGTCTCGGGCAGTACAATTGAATACCAGGGCTGTACCTTTCCCTGGAAGAATATACCGGTGGTGGAATTCGAGCTTACACAGCAGAAGCTGGAAACGCTTGGGAAAGAGATCAGGGGGGCGGTTAGCCGCTTCCAGGAGGAAGAGGACAGTGTACAGATCGCTTTGGCATCCAAGGGCTTGAAATGCCCGTCCTTTGCTCAAATAGAGAAAATGGCACAGGAGATAACCGCCGCCACGGAGCCGGAGCGAGAAAAGGGAAGGCCCCTTATTCTAATTCTTCAGGAGGACATCGGAAAGGCCCTTGGACAGGCGTTAAAAAGAGAGCTTCCGCGAAACAGCCCCCTGCTTTGTATTGATCACATTGCCTGCCATAATGGGGATTATATTGATATCGGCACTCCGATTGCCTCCGGCAGAGTGGTGCCTGTAGTAGTAAAAACTCTGGTGTTTCATACTTGATTTGGAGGTGGACATGCTACTTAAAACTAGGCTATATGGTAAAACCTATGAATTTGCTTCGGTAAAGGAGGTGCTGAATAAGGCCTCGGAGCCCAAATCGGGGGACAGCCTTGCAGGACTTGCCGCCGAAGCAAAGCTGGAAAGAATTGCTGCCAAGGTTGTACTCAGTGATTTGACAGTTAAGGATTTGCGGGAGAATCCCTCCGTGCCCTATGAGGAGGATTTTGTAACCCGCATTATACAGGATGACCTGGATGAAGCACAGTATAGGAAGCTTCAGGGATTAACAATTGCAGAGCTTCGGGAATGGCTTCTGGCTGATACCACCAACGGACAGATGATGGCGGAAGCCGGAAGGGGACTTACCAGTGAGGTAATCTCCGCCGTATCCAAGCTTATGGGAAATCTTGATCTGATCTATGCCGGTAATAAGATCAAGGTTACCGCCCGATGCAACACGACGATCGGGGAAGAGGGGGTACTGGCCTGCCGTCTGCAGCCCAATCATCCGGTGGATGATCCGAAGGGAGTAATCGCTTCTGCCCTGGAGGGCTTAAGCTATGGGGCCGGGGATGCAGTCATCGGAATGAATCCGGCAATTGATACGGTGGACAGTACAATTGCCATCTGGAATGTACTGGAGGAGCTTAAGAATAAATATGAGATTCCGACTCAGACCTGCGTACTGTCCCATGTGACGACCCAGATGGAGGCCTTGAGAAGAGGGGCCAGGGCAGATCTGTGCTTTCAGTCCCTTGCGGGCTCCCAGAAGGCCTGTGAGGCCTTTGGCATTACAGACAGGATGCTGGAGGAGGCTAGAGAGCTGTTTCTCGAAAAGGGATCAGCCAAGGGACCGAATGTTATGTATTTTGAGACCGGACAGGCTTCGGAGCTCTCCTCGGGAGCTCATTACGGGACCGACCAGGTGACGATGGAATGTCGTTGTTACGGCCTGGCAAGACATTATAAGCCATTTCTTGTTAATACGGTGGTGGGATTTATGGGGCCGGAGTATGTCTATGATACCAAGCAGTTGACCAGGGCCGGTCTGGAGGATGTATTCAACGGGCATCTGCACGGATTACCCATGGGCTGTGATGTCTGCTATACCAATCATATGCCCACGGATCAGAATGATATTGAGATACTGGCTGTGCTGCTGGCCAATGCCGGCTGCCACTATATTATGGGACTTCCCCAGGGGGATGATGTCATGCTGATGTACCAGTCAACGGGCTATCATGATGTTGCCGCACTGCGCCAGCTTACCGGAAAGCGTCCGATGAAGGAATTCGAGCAGTGGCTAAGCAAATGGGGCTTCTGGGAAAATGGACGTCTCGGAAAGCATGGAGGAGATTTCACCGTACTGCTGCAATGAGACACAAACTAATCCAAAGGGAGGGTATGGTTCATTCATATGAGCGGACAAATAAAGGATATAACCGAGATTGGAATAAAGGAAATGACGGATGTGCAAGGGATCGGTGCTCCCGAGCTTCTGGCCAAAACCAAGAAGACGACACCGGCCCGTATCGGTATCGGCCATACCGGAACCAGGTATAAAACTCTGCCAATGCTGCGTTTTCTCGCCGATCAGGCCGCAGCCTCCGATGCAGTCTTTACAGAGGTGGGGAGTGATGTGGTAGAGCGGCTGGGAGTGTTTGAAATTAAGACAAAATGCAGCAATAAGCAGGAAATGCTCCTTCGCCCGGACTGGGGCAGGATCATCGAGGAGGACCAATGCAGAATTCTGCTGGACAGATGTATTAAAAATCCCCAGGTTCAGATATATTTTGGAGACGGTCTTTGCTCTCCGTCCATTGCTGCCAATTTGCCGGATTTATTCCCGGTCATTCAGAAGGGACTGGAATATGAAGGAATAACTGTAGGAACTCCCTTTTTCGTACGGTACTGCCGGGTCAATACGGCAAGAACGATTGCACCGTTACTGGGGGCAGAGGTGGCTTGTGTCCTTATTGGAGAGCGGCCCGGTCTGATTACGGCGGAAAGCATGTCGGCCTATATCGCCTACCGACCCCACCCGGACATGCAGGAATCGGAGTATACGGTGGTTTCCAATATCAGCCGCCACGGAATACCTCCGGTGGAGGCCGCGGCTCATATTGTAGATATCATTCTTGAGATACTGGATAAGAAGAAAAGCGGAATTAACCTGAAGTAATGGAAAGGATGCTTATGTCGTATCGTTTTTTTCAAAACAGGGACTGTGAATATTTCCCCTGTCATGAGGTAACCCAAAAGCAGAAGGAGACCTTCAACTGTATCTTCTGTTATTGTCCCCTGTATCACAGGATGGACTGCGGGGGCTGCTATGAGCTCATGAAAAACGGCAGGAAGGATTGTACGGCCTGTATACAGCCGCATTACAATTATGATTATATTGTCCGTAAACTGATGGAGGATTTTACAGAAGCAGACAGAAATACAAGCAAAGACCAATAAAGGACAATGTGTATTGGTATGACCGGAGGCTTTGGCAAATATATTTTAATAAGTATTTGGGGAACTGATCCAAAGGGAAGGTATATCAAGCATGATGAGATTAGCAAAATACAAGCAGTATATTATTCCGCTCTTTATTTTTATCTGCGCTTATTTTCTGGGTGGTGGTCTGGGAACTTTGGCAAATGGATATGAAAGGAACCGGTTAAGGGAGTCCGGTCAGGAGAACTGGGGCCTTGGCTTTTCGACTGAGGGGCAGCCGCCGACGGCGAATGCGACCCCGGCTGAGCTAAAGAAATATGATACCTACTATATTGGGGATACAAGCAAGAAGGTGATCTATCTGACCTTTGATGCCGGCTATGAGAACGGCTATACATCGGCAATTCTGGATGCATTGAAAAAGCATAATGTGCATGTGACCTTCTTTCTGGTGGGAAATTATATCAAGACGAGTCCGGAGCTGGTAAAACGCATGATAGAAGAGGGGCATACGGTTGGAAACCATACCTATAATCATCCGAATATGTCCAGTATATCCACCAAGGAGGCCTTTTGCAAGGAGCTGAATGATCTGGAGGCGGAATTCGAGGCGGTGACGGGGCAGAAGATGACGAAATTCTACCGTCCTCCCCAGGGAAAATACAGTGTGAATAATCTGAAAATGGCACAGGAGCTGGGCTATAAAACCTTCTTCTGGAGTCTGGCCTATGTGGACTGGTATAATGACAAGCAGCCGACGAAGGAACAGGCCTTTCAAAAGCTCCTGGGCAGGATACATCCCGGTGCGATTGTGCTCCTGCACAGCAACTCAAAAACTAATTCGGAAATACTGGATGAGCTGCTGACAAAATGGGAGGAGATGGGCTATACCTTCGGAACGCTGGAGGAACTGGTCAGCCAGTCAGAAACCAAAAGTTGAAATTTAAGAATGAAGAGCAGCTGCAAAAGCACTGCTCTTTTTTCTTATATACGTTGACAAATAATAAAGTCGATATTAATATATACTTATCATATAGAATTAATATGTAAAGGCGATTAGGGAAGTAAAGGTAATTTATGTGAGAAAAGCACCTTTAGCCTATGCGCAGGAATGGAGTTTAAAATGAGTGAAAGAAAATACGGAAAAGAATTTGGATTTTTAACCCGTGCAGTTCATGCGGGAAACGATGTCGATCAGGATACCGGAGCCATCAAGCGTCCGATTACCATGGCCAACAGCTATGAGCTGCCCTATGACCCAGCGGAGCTTAACTGGAGCGGTGCGGGCAAAGCTCTGTATACCCGCAATGGCGGCTCTAACCAGCAGTATTTGCAGGAAAAGCTGGCAGTTCTTGAGGAGGGGGAGGATTGTGTGGCACTTGCCTCAGGGGTGGCAGCATTATCAGGAGTGTTTTTTACCCTGCTAAAAAGCGGTGATCATGTGGTATTCTCCAATGTGACCTATATTGCAGTATATCGGTTATTAAATGAGCTTTTACCGGCCAAATACAAGATTGAAACCACCATTACAGACACCTCAAGCCTGGAAGCGGTAAAGGCGGCAATCCGGCCCAATACCAGATTAATCCATATAGAAACACCGGCGAATCCCACGCTGAAAATAAGCGATATCAAGGAGATTGCAAGGCTGGCCCATGAAAACGGAGCACTCCTCTCCGTGGATAATACCTTTGCTTCTCCCTACAATCAGCGGCCGCTTACGCTGGGAGCCGACCTGTGCATAGAAAGCCTTACCAAATACATCAACGGACATGGGGATTCCATGGGAGGAGCAGTGATCGGGTCAAGGGAAATGATCGACAGAATCAGAGCAGAGGCCATGATCAATAATGGAGGTGTAATCAGTCCCTTCAATGCCTGGATGATTATGCGCGGAGCCGTGACGCTTCCGCTGCGCATGAAACAGCACAATGAAAGTGCGCAAAAGATTGCAGAATATCTGGAAGGACTTACAGCAGTACGTTTTGTATCCTATCCGGGTCTTAGAAGCCATCCGGGTCATGAACTGGCTAAACAACAGATGCTTAACGGATATTCGGGAGTTATGGCCTTTGGTTTAAAGGCCGATCATGATACCCACAATCGTTTTGTCAGCCAGCTTCGGGTAATCACCTCGGCGGTTTCTTTGGGACATGATGAAAGCCTCATCGTGTTTCTGGGGGAAGAGGATGAGCGGCAATATCTCTACCCGGAGGAATTTCACGGAGGCTTTTTTCGCTTCAGTGTCGGCCTGGAGGATACCCAGGATATTATAGAGGACATTAATCAGGCATTAAAAAAGATCGGACTCCTTTCCTGACAGGATAATCTGACCGGTCTATCACAAATTCGGGGGTACTTTGCAGTACCCCCAGGAACATTTCGTATCTTATCGGTGCATTAATCTTTCTTCTTCTGGGTGAAATCTGTAATCGGGAAATTCCAATCCGAGTAAACGCCGGTAGGTGATTTGCCTTCGTCAGGGTCATGCGGCTTGGGTCCGGGCCAGCAAATCTGCTGTTTTTGCAGTAATTTCATGCAGATATAAATAACGGATTTGTCAGTGAACTCCTGGAATTCCTCTTCGTTCTTAAAGCCTTCGATCGGTGTGCCGCAATCGTCGATATCTGCGTCGAATACTGCAGACCATTCAAGCTCGCAGTAAACAGGCTCGTTGAAAATTTCAACATCTGACCGGTCAGCTTCTCTGAAGTTTTTACCCATTCTCTTTTGATCAAAGTATCTTGCTACCATAGGAGGCAGGTTTGGAACGATGTGCGGTTTATTTCCGTGGAAATCAACTTTTGTATATACACGGAAGGGTACATGAACGGTGGTATCCTTGATGGAACCGCCGATTGCACCGCCCTTGGAATTCGTACAGGTGCGTGCAGCGTATTCAATATTCTTTCTGATGTAGCCTTCAATAAAAACTTTATCGGTCGGAGGAATATATCTGCACTGTGTCAGAAATACCTGTTTCTCTACTCTTTTGATTTCATATGCGGGCTCATTCAATCTGATTTTTGCTTCGGAATCAATTTGAACGATGAATTCGGTAAGAACCTTCGGTATTTTAAAGTCTCCTCCAAACCAGCAGTAATTTTCGGCTGCCGGAAGGGTATCAGCATTGACAACAGAAGCGTCGCATTCATTTCCACAATTTGTACTTACGTATGCCTCAGAGCTAATTACAGATGCGCCATGATCTTTATTGCCACTCATTATAGTCTCTCCTTATATATTAATATTCGGATAATGATAAGGTATTTCATATCCTAATATATACTATTCAGGAGGGTAGAAAATGTGAAATTGTTGGTGAAATATTTTATTTTTTACATATCAGTGTCGATAAAGCTGTTTTATACGGGAAATGATAGTGAGTTTTATTTGACTAATTCGTCTAAGAGGGTCAGATAATGTTCCTGCATCCTCTGATCCATGACCTCAAGCCGGTTATTCAAATGCTTCTCCAGACAGGTTAAGCTGACGGGAAGAAGCTGTTCAATTTTGGCCAGATAATCCTTTGAGAAGAATTCCCGGCTTCTTATGACAGAGGTATAAATCAATAAATAGCTGTTATAAAGAAGAAATTGCTTAAAATGGTCATTCGGAGCCGGATAGACTCTCATTATCCCATGTAAATAGCAGAGCAGCCGGTTAAGAATCCTCTCCTCATTCTCCGGTGACAGGCTGACGGTGAACAGACTGCTGTGTCCCTGTGTGCTGTCTTCCCTGATATCCTGCAAATCATCCGCCAACTGAAGGAAGAAGCCGAAGCTAAGATAAAAAAGCAAATCCTCCCGGGTTAATTCCTGATCGACAAAAACCCGGTCCATAAGCACGGAGATACCGCCCTTGCAGATGGAGATATCAAGGCGCTCCTGATCCGTTAATGGGAAATCCCTGTTTTGCTGGCGTAGGCTTTTATCCTGGGCATCCAGCATCAGAAGCAGAAGCTGGCAGACCTCCGGCTTTTGATTTCTGGGATAAAGCGTTTCAATATACTGGAGCAGCTCGCAGGTCTTTTTCTGGTGTGCTGTTTTTGGATGAACCTCCCTGCCCTCTATTTTATCATGAATGAGCCGGTTGTATTCTTTCTTATCTGCGGAGGATAAGAGGACGTTATCAATATAATTATCGGTAAAGGGATAGAGCATGCTATAACCAAAGGCGGCAGAGTGATAGCCGGTGCCGGTAAGATGTATTTTCTTAAACATGACGTAAACCATATAATTACGGATGGCCTGCCCGATATCCGGCAGAGGGAGCTCAGGGGCAAAGCTTCTTGCACTTTGCATAAATTCTTTAAGCTCACTCACAAATTCCTCAAGCTCTGACCGGTTCATATAATGGTGAATCCCCAGAACCTCCTCCTGCTCAAGAATATTATACAGCAAACCAAAGGTACGGTCTCTCCAGCGTCTGCGCCCAAGGGGCAGCCGGTGGTATTTCTTTAGCTGCTTATTAAAATCCGCAGTGATAGTATCTATGTAAGCTTCATTTTTAAGCTTTTGTTCCTTGGAAACCGCAGGAAGGAAATCCGGAAAGGTATCTCCTGCGGCAAGCCAGTCGTTTTTAATCAATTCAAAAAATTTATCCTTATTTGAGATAAATTCTGTCAAAATCATAGTATAATTCCTTCCCACACCAGGTTTACCGTTTTACGGTTCGATACGCATATATAAAATTATTATAGCATAGGAAAGGATATGCTTCAATGCTTACATGAGCTGAAAACCATATTTTGTCATGAAAACCATGTAAAAATATGGTGGACAAGGGTGAACTCCTGTGATAAAATGTAAGAAATAGGAAAATGAGGTGGAATAACGCTTCAAGGGGGTGGCTTGGTGGTTAATCCGGGCAGGCAGGAGCTAATACATATCAACCATATGGGGACAGTGATTAGAAAGGCAAGGCCGCATCACTGGGCTTTTCTTATGATGTGCATTTTGTTGTATACAGTTTTAAATTATATGGTAATACACCTGTCAAATCAGAGGGAAAGCAATTATGTTATTATAAACGGATTTGAATTTAACAGGTATACGATTAGCGGTATCATTGCACAGGGACAGGTAATTGCAGTTATTCTGATTACATTAAACCCGATTAAGCGGAGTACCCTGGTGGCGCTTTTTTTATGTGCTACAACAGGACTGGGGGCAGCCTCCAGTATTTTGTTCAGCCACAGCATGGATGCGATGCCTGGCATTATAATTCCGGTTACCTCCGCCGGTATCTGTATCATTCTTTCCAGCTATTCCAGCAATTTAAAAAGGCAGATGCACCGGGTATTGGAATACAGCCGCATTGTAAAAAAGAATGAAAAGCTGCTGCATAAGCTGGCATTCTATGACAGTCTTACCGGGCTGCCCAACCGTAAGATGATAATTGATCAGATTGACCGCCTGACGGCACTGAAGGAGCAGAAGAATCCGGAATTTATGCTAGTGTATCTTGATCTGGATAACTTCAAGAAAATCAATGACAGTATGGGGCATAGCGTAGGAGACAACATCCTAAGGCAGGTAGCAATGCGCTGGAAGGAAAACTGTCAGCCCGGAGATATTCTGGGGCGCGTTGGCGGGGATGAGTTTGTCATATTAATCTGCCATAAGCCGGAGTACGGCCAGCTGGTGAAGTATCTCAACGGCTTTAAGCAGGCCTTGAAGGAGCCCATCCTTATCGAGCGTAAGGAATTCTATATCAGTGTAAGCTTTGGAGTAACCAGCTTTCCGGAGGACGGACAGAATGCCGGGGAACTGATAAAGAATGCGGACATTGCTCTTTATAAGGCAAAAAACCTTGGGAAAAATGATTTTCAATTCTTTAGCAGGGAGCTGCAAAAGGAAGTGATTAAGAAAATTCAGATCGAAAATGATCTGCTTAAGGCCATCAGAAATGATGAGCTTTATATGGTGTATCAGCCCCAATATGTGGGCAGGTCCAAAAAGCTGCGGGGCTACGAGGCACTGCTTCGGTGGAAACATCCCGATCTGGGGCAGATCAGCCCGGCGGAGTTCATTCCGATTGCAGAGGAGAGTGGACTAATCGTTGAAATGGGAAGCTGGATCCTGGAGACGGTTCTGAAAAAATTTATGGAATTAAAAATGCAATGGGATATGAAGGTAATTGTATCAATCAATATCTCAGTGGTGCAAATTCTGGAGCCCTCCTTTCTTGATACGGTGAAGGAAATCCTGCGTAGAACGGGATATGACAGCAGGTATCTGGAATTTGAAATAACAGAATCTGTTCTAATCACCTCCCCTGAATATGTAACCGAAGTGATAGGACAGCTTAAGGAGATGGGGATTCGGATTGCCCTGGATGATTTCGGAACCGGCTATGCTTCCCTGAATTATCTTCAGCTTCTTCCGATTAACATTCTTAAGATAGACAAAACCTTTATCGATAAGATAGACACAAAGCATTCCCAGAATAAAATCGTGGGTGCGATTATATCCTTATCCCACCAGCTTGGATTTGAAGTTATTGCGGAAGGGGTGGAGCAGGAGGAGCAGCTGAATTATTTGATTGAGAATAAATGCGATTATATTCAGGGGTACCTTCTTGGTAAACCAATGGAGGTAAAGGAAATCCTAACTATGATGGAATTGTATCAAACCGGTTGAAGGTGTGAAGCGGGATTTGCTGTCTGGCTATAAGCTGACGGTATTATTCCTCACTCATAGTATTTATTCAGTTACATAAACCGTACATCGGGCCTTTGTTCCGTCCTCTGAGGCGTAGACATAGGCCTTTCCTTTTTGTTTCGCTTTTATTTCCCCGTAGGAACTGATCGTTACAATATTCGTGTTACTGGAGCTGAAATTTGGCAGATTGCCGGAGGATACGGTAGCAGTCAGCTTTGCAGTCGTTCCCTTCTTTAAACGGATTTCCTCACTGCTTAATGTGATGTCAGGCTTCTTTACGGTAATATTGCAGGTGGCCGTCACTCCGTCGACTGTGGCTGAGATGGTGGCGCTGCCGTTTTTTACAGCTGTTATCACACCATTTGCATCCACTACGGCAACGCTCTTTTTGTTTGATTTCCAGGAGGGAGCTATCCGGGAGGATACGGTGGCCGAAAGTCTTATTGTCTCACCGCGGTAGAGGCTTATGGAGGCTTTGTTAAGCTGTACTGTGGGGGCCTTTACCTTGAGAGTGCAGATTACGCTGGTATCGTCTGCGGTGGCGGTTATGACGGTTTCTCCCGGCTTAAGTCCGGTAACCAGTCCGGTTTCGCTCACAGTCGCAATACTTTTTTTGCTGCTTTTCCAGGTGACCTTGGATTGATTCGAGGTCTTTGCCGATAGCTGGAGGGTCTCGCCGTGTTCGAGTGCCGCACTTGTTTTACTCAGTACGACACGGGTCTGATTTACCGTGACGTAGCAGGAGGCTTCCGCATTGGTAATCTTTGCGGTTATGACAACAGAGCCGGATTTTTTGGCAGTGACAATTCCATAGGTATTGACGGAAGCAATTCTTGAATTGCTGCTTTTCCAGGTGGGCTGCTTGGCATTGGAGGTAAAAGCCAGAAGGCATATTTCTTCGCCGATATCAAGAGCTGCATCGTATTGGGATAACAGGACAAAGGGAAAGAGCTCCTTGGCTGCCGATACCGTTTGAAAGGGAAGGGATGAAATAAAGAAAGAAAAACATAAGGTGATAGCAATTAAGCTTTTTCTGATGTGTGACATTGGATTCCCCCATTCATTGAAATAGTAATTTCCATGAGGGGAATAAGAAGTAAGCTTATATCCAGACAGGATGGACTACAGCGTAATCCATCCTGTTTAGCTTACCATAGATACCATAAAATGTAAATGTATAATTGCCTTGAGTCACGGAAATCAATTTAAACATGGATAAAATAGAGAACATTACTAAATATTTTGAAGATGTGGAGACGACAAAAGAGCATAACGGTTATTTCTGCAGCGTTGGGGAGGCGCTGACCATCGTGATTTTAGGTTCCTTTTGTGGACTGCGAAACGTCAATCAGATACATCAGTGGGCTTCCAGTACTCGTGTTTCTGAGTTTCTGTCAAAAAACTTCGGTATAGATGCAATACCTTGCTATTACTGGTTGCTTTGCCTGCTCAAACTGATTGTGCCGAAGTCATTGAATCAGTGTTTTATGAACTGGGTGCAGTCCTTACTTCCGGAAGGAGCAAAGGGCTTAACCTTGTCATTCGACGGCAAAACAATACGTTCTACTGGGAAAATGGAGAACTATAGCAGTCCGTTGCATATTGTCAGTGCCCAGATTGCTGAATTGGGCATCACCTTTGGACAGCAGACGGTGGAAGGAAAAAGTAACAAAATCCCTGCAGTGCAAAATCTATTGGGAATATTGCAAATGGAAGGTTGCCTTGTTGTTGCGGATGCGCTCAACTGCCAAAAGGAAACGGCAAAGGCAGTGATTGATGGAAAAGCGGATTATCTGCTGTGCGTCAAAGACAACCAGGAAACGCTGAAAAAAGACCTGGAGGATTACGTTCAGGATGATGGCCTTAGAAAAACAATGGATAGCTACCGGTGCTGTGAAAAGAACAGTGGAAGAATAGAGCAAAGGACAGCGTTCTCGACCTGCGATATTGAATGGCTTGGAGGCAAGGAAATGTGGAAAGGACTGTGCTGTATAGGGGCAGTAAGGCTTTAAACGATTTTATATTTGGTTTGTTCCTAAAGATTCATGGTGCCAATTTCTAAAGATGTGATTCATGCTCTTTGATAACATGACCATTAACAAACGGTACTACGCCCGAAGCCATGTGAAATTCTTGATAAATCAGGACAAAACCATGGAAAAACTCGGAGGAAAAGATTGGTGTTATTAATAGCTGATACACGACTATGATGGAAAAAAATACAATAATATGAAAATATATGGTTGATTTTGTTTTGGTTATATGGTAATATATAGAAAATATAGATAATTAAAGTTATTGGTAAAAATGTTAAGATAACAACTTGAAGTCTAAGTGAAGATTATATTTTGGTTCTTTATATTCTTTATATTTTGATTAAGATAGAAACTATAAAATTTCTTTATGATAATTCAGGTATAAGATTTTGATACCTTAGGATTTTTCAACCAAAGAATTAAGTGTTTTATAGATATTATCAATTCTTGCGCAAACTCATGAGAGGAATTGTTTAATAAATTTATTGAAAAAACTAAAGGAGAATTTTAAATAATGAAAAAAGTATTAAAAATGTTCTTGGTAGGATTATTGATTTTTTCATTTGCAGCTGGAAACAGTTTGGTTTATGGGCAGGAAAGTAATAATGCTGTTATTAGTGACAAAGATCTAGTTATCAGTAAGCTTCTGAATGCAGGATGGTCAATGCAACAAATCAACGACCTTCCGGATTCGGAATTAATGACTTATAAGGATGGACAAGTAGTTTCTCATGACACTAGGTATTACAGACTTTCAAGCCAAAAAAAGGAAGTAGAAGTTGCTGACGAAAAGACTAAAAAGAAAAAGACTGTTCTTGTGCCTATAGAAGGAACAAGTAAAACGACGGAATTAAGTGAAGAGCAATGTATGGCTGAAGTGCAGTTGTGGAATGAGAGTCATAATGAGTTACAAAACAGTAATGATATCTCTACAATGTCAAGCAGTGTTTCAAATATTAATTTAACGCCTATGAGTTATGATAACGGTAATGCATCATCAACAGATGCCGATGGATGGATAAAGGTGGATATTTATGCAACATATATCAGTGGAAGTAAATATAAGCTTACCGGCTTTTGGACTTGGCTGACAACACCAGGTTATCGTCTAACAGATGTTTTTGGTCTTGGACATGATAGTGGTCTTATCCATACCAATGACGCTGTATTTGCATATTATTCAGCTTCACGTAAATATTACGTGGGTTGGGATAGTGAATCACCCGCCTATTATGATACTTATTATACAGAAAGTTATAGTAATTTAGCCGTTGATGATGGCGGCGATTGTGTATCTTTTAATCTGATGGATGATACAAATCTGGGAGCAAATGATAGCTATTATACAAGTCACAGAGGTGGCATGAGTTATTATGTAAATGTAAATGGTACAGCAACACGTTATACCATGGTTTATGGTAAATATGCACATCAAAAGTGGGCGTGGAATGTTTCACCAAGCATTTCCTGGCCGTTATCTGTAGGATTCAGTGTATCACCTTCAAGCTACTTTGACTATCTTTCACCTAATCCATATTTTCAATTACATGTAAATTATTAATTTAAGTAAAAGATTATAGGTACTATTAATATAAAACAGGACAATTATTGTCCTGTTTTATATTAATAGTAAATAATAATTTATGTATTAAATGCACTTGACGAAGTGTTCAGAAGGAGTATTCAAAATATATGAAAAAAAATAAAGTTTTATTAATTGTATTAGTATCGTTATTAATTATAACATCTCTAGGGAGTTTATACGAGTATATTACAATAACTAAAATTCTGGCTAGCAACGATGAAATATCAGAAACTATATCAAAAGAGACAATAGAACAAGCCAGAAAGTCAGTCGTTACTATCGTTAGCGGTATTGATAAAGACAATGGTCTTAGAACTGCAGATATGGTTGTCGGTACAGGATTAGTTTATAATAAGGAAAAATGTTACATCGTTACCAATTACCATGTGGTAAAAGACGCAAATTTTTATATTATTGCAGCTGATAATTTATCATATGAAGCAAAATTAGTAGGATTTGATGAAAAGATGGATATTGCGATAATTGCAGCTGAAAATGCAAATTTGAGAGAGGCAAAATTCGGTGATTCTAAAAAGTGTAATGTAGGTGACAAAGTATTTACAATTGGAACCCCGTTGTCCCCATCTTTAAAGAATACATTTTTGGATGGTGTTATAAGTGGTATAGACAGAACAGGTTTAAGTGAGTATAAACTAATTCAGAGTAATATTGCTTCAAATCCAGGACTAAGTGGTAGTCCTCTTATAAATACTAACGGCGAAGTTATTGGTATAAATTCTTTTCAGTCTACTGAATTTGGCAGCCAAAGTTTAACTTTTGCATGCCCATCTGAGGATGTAATTTTTGCATTGGATGAACTTGAAAAGAATAATAAAATAACATTACCTTATATAGGTGTTGATGTGAAAGAGAACGCATACCCGAATTATGGAATCTCCAGTATTTCTGGTGTTATAGTCGATACTATTTATCCTGCCTCACCAGCCGAGCAAGCAAAATTGATGGTTAATGATAGAATTGTTGCAATTAATGGTTTCAAAATCGATAATAAGACTGATTATAACGAGTTTTTAAGGACTTTAAATGCTGATAAATATTTAGAATTTTCAATAGTAAGAAACGATGAAAATGTTAAAATAAAAATTAAAATTAATGAAAAAAAGTAAAACCATTTTAAAGAATCCATTGTCTAATTACATAGTAAGCAAAAGTTTAAGTCAGGAGAAACATATGATTCAAGTAGATGTAGAGAAAATCAAAAGGGCTATAAATGGAGATAAGCAAGCATTTTTAGAAATAATAATGGAGAGAAAAGGAGACATATATAGGCTGGCATATGTATATTTGAGAAATGAAAATGATGCTTTAGATATTTTGCACGATACAGTGTACAGAGCATATGCTTCAATAAGAAAGCTGAAAAATCCAGAATATTTCAATACGTGGCTTACAAGAATTACTATAAACTGTTCATTAACTTCTTGGAATAAGAGGAAAAAGATATCTGAAAATGAAATTCGGATTTTTGATGAAGATATCAGTGATGATAATATAGAAAATAGCGAGGACTTCATTATTTCTAGAATTGACATTATGAAATCAATCGAAAAGCTGGCATTTGATGAAAAAACAGTAGTTATACTTAAATACTTTCAAGATTTAACAATATCTCAAATATCAGATATACTATCTTGTCCTATTGGAACTGTAAAAACACGTCTCCATAGAGCCCTAAAGCTTTTGCGAACTGAACTTAAATCTTAAAATTAGTCAATTAGGAGGAACGGATAATGAAGATAAATTTATTTGAAAATATTCATATTCCAGAAAAAGTAGACGAAGTAGTAATGTCTGCTTTTAGAAAGGGAAGACATACGTTTTTTATAAGACGAGGGATGACTATTATTATATCATTGAGCATACTTGTTATGGGAATGTTTGGAACCGCTTGTGTATCAAGTTCTGCCGCAGAAGCTTTATCGAAAATTCCATTCGTAGGTTCTATATTTTTACAATTTACTGATAATGGACTAAAATCAGTAAGCGAAAATGGATTAACAAGCTTGCCTTATTTGGAAGTAACAAAACAAGGTTCAACTGTTACGTTACAAGAAATTTACTATGACAAATCAGGAATAAGTTTTGGATTGGCTTTTAAAGGTATGAATATCTATGAAAGCGCTCCAAAGTTTTCTTTATACTATAAAGGTAAATTAATTTCAGGGAGTGTTACGGGAGAAATTAACGAAGAGTCTAAAGATATTTGCTTAATGACAGGCAAAACTGATATCCCCTCTAACCTCCCGGATTCATTCGAACTAAAACTCATTGTTAAAGAATCCACCGGTCTAAAAAGGGAATTTGAATTTAATCTACCAATAAGTAGAGCTGTAGTTAATACAACAACGAAAGAGTATAGCATAATGAAAACCTATAGTTATAATGGTAGAAATGTTCTAATCAAGAAGGTGGTATGTACCCCTGCATCTTTAAGTATTGATTTTGAATACACAAGACCGCTGGACGATGCTGAAATTTCAATAAAGCTATATGATGAATATGATAATGAAATACAATTAAATGATTTTACCGGTACAAATCAAGAGGATAAAACCAAAAGAATTGATACTTACCATGCTGATTTTAATCCCACAAGTGATATCCCAAGTGAATTGAGACTTGATATTAGAGATATTTCAGGAGTAAATACCCAGTTTTCTGTGAGATTTGAGATTAAATAATAACCTCTGGATTCCTGAACTAAACCACCATGTCAACACTATAAATTATATGAGGGACACGACAAACGCATGAATGAACAGATTATGAACACACTGGCCAATTCCATCTATTTTGAGCAAATTATACTTTGGAATATCTAAAAAAGCAATAAATTCCGATAAGTATTTGGCTCTGATAACTCATTGTTAACAAATTGTTCATTCATGCGTTTGTCGTGTTATGAGGGAAGGGTGTCAAGCATTTTTTGACAACAATGCTGTTATTACCGCTTCGCTTTGCCAGTTCTGTGCAACAACTTTTCCCTCTCTTTAGTCTATGCTTAAGTTGTTTCTCTTAATGCTGAATACCATACCGCTCATCGGATAAATCCATTTGTCCTCAACAACAACGCTGTACATTCCATTATCCTTTTCTAAAGCGTTGCCCACGGAGGATTCTATGCTGTCACTGAAAAATGAATACATTTCCACAGACATTCTGTCCGGCTGATAGCTTAATTGAACCTTTGGCGAATAGGTGGGATCACTTAAAGCAACCTGAAATTCACTGTCCCATAATTGAGCCATATGGAATACAACCCGAACAGAGTGGGAATCCTTGTTGAATTCATGCTTCGAATGAAACAGAATTTTAATTCCTGTATGATCTGCTTTGATATTTATGATTTCTGCAGGTATATTATCAATCTTAATTTTTAATTTTATAAAAGTACTGAAAAACTCAAGTAGCTCCTGGTCTGGCAAACTGCAAATTTTATCCAGATCCTCTTTTTTTATTTTTAAGCTTTCTCTAAATATGTACGGAAATTTATTCGTATCACATTCTTCCTTGACTTTTCCGTTTCTTAATACATGATCCAGGTGTTCATTATCATAGAAAAAACCGGCATAGAAATCGTTTGGCAGTCCGGTAAAGGTTTCATCATTCAAGTAGTGAATGGTGTATTGCAAGGTTTCACCGATATAAAAATAATCCTCTTTATTGAAAATCTTATTACTGGGGATGTCAAACAGCAGCTGAATATTGTAATCAAAGGCACTTCTTATATTATAGGTAGGATGGGGCAGCAGATAAGGAGCCAATAATCCCTGTACCATTTCACAGGCTCTTTTATCCACGATAGAAGCTATGGTTGAATTAATAAATCCTTTTCTTTGCTGCTCCGTAAACAAAGCGATGGTTTGAGGATTACTCATTAAGGTTTCTGTGATCTGCTCAGACATTTCTATGGCTGATAGATCCTGGGTAAGTTTTTCGTAAGCAAAATTGAATATCAATAATGGCGGCAGGATTCCCAGAATATTAGCAGTGATATCATTTAACAGGTCAGAAAAACTCAGGCCCCAAACAAATATCTTAATGATCAGTAACAAAATCCATATCAGTACTGTGACTCCAATCAGTACATACATAACCCGTTTCTTACTATTCTTAAATATAACCTTTTCATTCAAATGAAACTCCAGATGGTTTTTCTTCATATGATTTTAGCTCCTCAATCGTAAATATACCCGGATATATTGCCGTCTGATTTTTGTAATAGGCCCAAAACCTATCACCATAGTCATAATGCCACCATTCGGACGGTAAATTGGTAAATCCGGCTTTTATCATAGAATGGTATAATAATCGCCTGTTTGACACAATATTCATCTCTTTTGTCTTCTCAAAATAGGAGGTACAGGACTCCACGCCAAACGAATCGAAGCCTGATCCCATATCAAGTTCATTTCCCTGCTGATCTATTATAGTTAAATCGATAGCTCCTCCGGTAGTATGCACAGGAGGGTTTTCCCTGTCATTCATCGGAAAGGAAACAAATTTGGAAAGTGTTTTTATTTTTTCCTGCTCCGACACCGATTGCAAATGGTATTTTGTAATCAGAGTTTTTGAGTAAGTATGATATAATTCATTTTGTAATTCAAATGGCCGCCAGGCATCGTATATTTTAAAGCTATAACCCTCTGGCAGGTATTGCTTTGCTTCAATTAAACGATTAAGCACATCCTTTCTGATATAACATAGGTCTGTTGCATTTTTTAATCCCATTTTAGGGTATTGCAAATCTACGTCAATTTCCTTTACTTTGTTCAATTTTATCATTTTGGAATAGGCATATTTAACTTTATGATATTCTTCCGGCATTTCCTGATCAGGAATAGGAAATTGCGTATTCATATTATTTTGCATTTTTTACTCCATTAAAAGATTGCTGATTTAATATATTCGTTTCAAAGGTAAAGATCAAATTTGCTTCTTCACGGTATCTTTTTAAGGACAGGTTAATTAATTTGTCTAATAATTCACCGTAGGGCAAACCGACAGGCTCCCATAAATAGAAGGCCAAAGATCCCGGAATAGTATTGATTTCGTTAAAGTATAATTCTCCGTTATCTTCGTCAATCATGAAATCAATACGGGCCACTCCGTTGCATCCCAGACATTGGAAGGCTTCCATGGCGATATTGCGAATCCGCTCGCGCATTTCAGGAGATAACGGTGCCGGTATCTTTCTTTGTACGCTTGCCATTCCCTTCGAGCCGCCCTTTGCGTTATTCACATATTTATCTTCATAGCTTAAGATATCCTCGGTATGGATCGGCTCTTCACATTCCGAAGCTAGTACCTGGGAACTATCCCCTAATACGGAACAATTGATTTCACGCAGGTTGATAATGGCGTGCTCCACCAGTATTTTATTTGCATAGCTGTAAGCATTATCAATGGAGGCCAGCAGTTCATTTCTGTCCTTGGCAATGCTAATCCCGACACTTGACCCAAGATTAATAGGCTTAACAATAACCGGATATCCCAGCTTTCCTTCTATTGCCTCTACCATCTGATTGACCTTTTTATAATCTACAATTGAAAAATGCAGGCAATCCAGTACTGGTATATTATTATCCTTAAGAACCGCCTTCATTATGTACTTATCCATTCCGATTGCTGAAGCAGTTACATCACAGCCTACAAAGGGAACGCCTATTGTTTTTAAATATCCCTGCAAAACGCCGTCCTCTTCATTGGTTCCATGAACAACAGGGAAGGCTACGTCAAATTCAACCTCCTTGACTTTTCCGAACATTTTCATCGGATATGGTATTAATTTGAACTTGTTCTCATCATTGACCATAATCACCCGCTGACTTTCCTTTAACAGGCTGTCAATATTTTGATAGGCCTCTATATCGCCAATATTCTTACCAATATACATCTCATTTTTCTTTGAGATATATACGGGTATGATTTCATATTTATTTACATCCATGTTGGCAATCGCCTGAATACCCGAAATAATTGATACCTCATGTTCTACACTTTTGCCTCCGTACATTACTGCAACTTTTATTTTCATAATTGGTCTCCCTCCTAATAATTATCTGGTAAATCATTTTCTAATAGAATGAATTTATGTTTGTCTGATTTGATAGAATATGCATATTTCAAAGCATCCTCAAAATAATCCGTTACATATAATCTGTCTGCTGCGAAGCCGGCATCCATTAGCCCCTTTTCAATTGGCTTTGTCTGCTTTTTCCCCACAAGAATAACGTAGTCACATTGAGTCGCCGCACTTTTGCCGAATTCATAATTATAGAATTCCTCCTGTGTCCCCAATTCAATCATTCCGGGAGTAATCATTATTTTTAATCCGTCAAACAGCCCTAAGGTTTCGAGTGCCGCCTTTGAGCCCACCGGATTTGAATTGTAGGCATCATCGAGTAATGTGGTGTTA
Source organism: Bacillota bacterium (assembly GCA_023407175.1). Next base: position 315,069 of record JAEYMU010000056.1, on the reverse strand, counting down.
CCTTTCTCGATCAGCTGCAAACGATGGGCCACCGGGTGCAGTCTTCTCACCGGAACGGTTAAATCCTCCAGAGCTATTCCCAGGGTATTCGCAGCCGCCAGAGCACCTACCACATTAACTACATTGTGGGCTCCGACCAACTTGGTCTGAAAATCCGTCTCTTCTCCATCCGGAGATATTACGGTGAATTCTGTTCCGAGCTGAGATACTCTCATGTTTTTTACATGATAATTGCAGTCATTTCGGGAAATGCTGTAATTGATTGAGCGGTATTTACCGTTTAGGCCTGCGATATATTCATTATCGCCGTTTAGAAATAATAATCCATCCCCTGGCAGTGCGTCTGCCAGTTCAAATTTCGTCTTTATTACATTCTCGATGGATTTAAATGTCTCCAAATGCTGCGGTCCGATTGACGTTATGATCCCGTGCCTGGGATGAACAATATCACATATTTCTTTAATATCGCCGATATTCTTTGCACCCATTTCACAGACAAAGATCTCATGAGTCGGCTTTAAGGAGGAACGTATTGTTTTTACGATTCCCATGGGGGTATTATAGCTTTCCGGAGTGAACAAAACATTATATTTTGTCTGAAGCAAGGATGAGAGATAATATTTAACACTTGTTTTGCCATAGCTTCCCGTAATACCAATAACCTGCAGCTTCGGGATACCCTTTAATATTTTTTTGGCATCGTTAATGTAATAATGATTAATCAGTTTTTCAATTGGCATATTGATATAGTTTGAAAGGATAACCAGCCATGGTTCCGCTATGCAGACAATACCGGGAATCAAATATTTCAACGTATCGTTGCCCAGAAACAGGCCGAGGGAAAATAAAACCAAAAACAACAGACTGTTCGTTACAATAAGCCGTTTAACCCGGCTTGTAAATATCAGCTTTTTCTTGGCCTTAAGCCTTCTTAGGAATACATAATAGAGTAATACAAGCAACACAGCGGCAATCAGCAACGCCGCCGGTACACTATGATGCCATATTCCTAAAAATATTGCCAATATAAAAGGCAGTACAACAATTCTCTGTTTCGTAAAATTGTTCAGCAGCCATTTTGAATGGGTTTTATTTTTATAGCCGTTTAGTTGAAACATATGTAGGTTATATCTCATTTCATAAAAAAAAGTAAAAAGAAGAAGGATATAACTCACTAAGCTTAAGATATCAATTAATTTCATTGCTTCACCTCTATTTCAAAAAATGATTTTATCACCCGGTCAAAGATATAGGGCTGCTCCAAAAATGAATAATGCCCCGCTCCCTTTAATACCACAAGACCTGCATGGGGTATCATTTGTTCCATTTTATGTGCATCTGATATGGGTGTCGCAGTATCATTCTCGCCCCATATGAGCAGAGTCTCTGCCTGAATGCTTTTTAACCGGTCGGTAAGATCCTCATTAACAGTCTTTACCAGACATTGCTTCATCATGGGTGAGGCATTTCTGTAATCTTCAGAGCCCTGTTTATTACGCCAGTTATTAATCAACTCAGGACAGGTTAACTGAACTATTTTTAATTTAGCACATCTTGAAATAAATTTGTAGATTTTAATTTTTAACTTTTGTTTAAAACTTTTCTTAGGCAGGATGCCGGCACTGTCTATTAAAACTAATTTTCTTATAGCAAAGGGCAGTTTGTCTCTGCTTGCCAGTCTTATTATCATTCTGCCGCCAAAGGAATGCCCGATTAAAAACACTTCATCCAGTTTAAAGGTTTCCACAAACTTCAAAAAGAATTCAACATATTTTTCAACGTCCCAGGCTTCTCTTGGTTCATCACTTTTGCCAAAGCCCGGCAAATCCAATTGAATAACCCTGTATTTGGGGCTGAGTATTTGCGCAATGGGATTATACAGGCTGAGCTCTGTTCCCCAACCCTGAAGTATGATTACCGTTTTACCTTCACCTGATATTTTATAATTAATTTTATAGTCATCTATATATAATTCCATATAATATCATACCTTTCGTATTAAGCATATGAAATGCCAATGCCTTATTTTTATTCCATTGAGCTTGGAACAATTCATTCAAATCGAAACAATTATAGCATGCATCCTTCTATTTGTCAGCACTTCTTAAAGTATTATTATATTCAATCGTCCCTAAATTTATATATATTTACAATTCACTATATTGATAAGATTAACAATTTGTGTGTCTTCTGATCACATTTTTGAAGAAAGTGTTTTATGTAAGGCCAAATCAAGAGTACAAGATTCATCGGAAAATTTGCAAATTCTGCTATGTAAAAAATGTTAATTGTAGTACAATAAGGGAAAGAATTGTCGAAGGCGGTAGAGCATTTGAAGTGTAAAAGAAACAGGCGGACATTAAAAAAACGAATCAGAAGAGCCATGTCACTGTCGGCCTTCATTACAGTGGTCTTTTTAAGCGGCTTAATCAGTATCATTGTTCTGGGAGTTTCCCAGGAGGCGGCTGTCTACCAGGCGGACGCCGTATGCATGGAAATTCAAGGAAAGGTAAATTCGGGCGAGGCAAATGAGGCCCTTGGAATAACCCGGATAACACAGCTGGAGCAGACCAATTCCCAAATTATGCCCTGGATTGACGGAATCATCAAGGATTCACTGCTTTATAAAATAGATATATTCCAAATGACGCCGAATAAAATCCTGGTGCAGCTGGAGATTAACGGTGTTACCCTGTATTCAAACTATGAGGAGGATTTTAGCGAGTGGGCTGATTTTTACAGCAGCACCGAATCGGAACGGATGCTGGTGGACAGCTCCAGCAACGAGGAAATCGGAACGGTTACGGTGAGAGTAAATCCTAAGGTACTGGTACCCACAGTTCTAATGATATTAAGCATGATTCTAATCTTAAGTATCTTTGCGTTGATCGTCTCCAAAATTGTCAGCATGTTTTTAGCCATACCGGTCACTAATCCGATTAAGCAGCTGGAGAAGAAGGTCAAGGCAATTGCGGAGGGGGATATTGAAACTGCCGCAAGTACTGAGCTGGTATTAAAAAGGCCGCTTCGGGAGATTGAATCACTGGCGGCTTCCACAAATACCATTATGAAAAAGCTCCATGGCTATAACGAAGCCCTGGAGCAGCAAAAGGAGGTACTGGAGCAGCAGAATGCCGAGCTTGAGGAGCAAAATGATGAACTTGTCCGCTCGAAGCAGCAGATAGAGCAGCAGCAGGCTCAGCTGGTCCAGAGTGAAAAGATGGCCTCCGTCGGTCAGCTGATGGCAGCTATTACCCACGAAATTAATACTCCTATCGGAGCCATTAACAGCAACGCGCAGCTTTCAGACATGCTTTACCAGGAGCTTTTAAGTAATCCAAAAATATCCGCAGAGGAGGAGCTTTTGACCCTGCTTGGGCAGTTAAAGGAAGCTAATGACATTAATCTGCTGGCCTGTAGTAGGATTATTGAGATAATCAAAAGCCTGAAAACCTTCTCAAGGCTTGATCAGGCAGAGTTTCAGGAGATGGATATCAATGAAGGCATCAACAGCGTTCTGGTGCTTACCAACAATCTGATTAAGAACCGTATCACCGTTCATAAGGAGCTTGGGGACCTGCCCATGGTACCCTGCTATCCGGGACAGTTAAACCAGGTATTTATGAACATTATCGTGAATGCATCCCAGGCAATTACAGGAGAAGGCGAGCTGTTCATTCAAACCCTTCAAAAGGAGGACTACATCTATATTATAATTCGCGATACGGGGGTGGGCATTAGTCCGGAGAATATGAAAAAAATCTTTGAACCTGGATTTACGACAAAGGGTGTGGGAATCGGTTTGGGTATAGGCCTGTATCTATGCTATAGCATTATCCAAAATCATAAGGGTGAAATAACGGTGGCAAGTGAACCGGGCCAGGGAGCGGAATTTACGATAAAACTGCCCTTGACTCAGCAGGAGTAAGGTGAAATATGGGCTATACCAGGAAACGGGCAGTTTGGGAGAAAAGCATTTAATAATATAACATCAAGGAGTGTGGCAGATTGAACAGAACAATTATGGTCGTAGACGATGAAAGAATGATAACAACAACCCTTTCGACGATGTTTAAGCTGATGTTAAAGGAGAAGGTCATCGCCTTTAATGATGTAGAGCAGGCACTGGATTGTGACGAGCTGAAAAACCGGGAGATTGATCTTATCATATCCGATTTTATGATGCCGAAAATGAACGGTCTGGAATTTCTAAAAAGTGCAAGAGAAAAATGCCCGGGGATGGTTCCGATTATTCTGACCGGATATGCAGACAAGGAAAGTGCCATCAAGAGCATCAATGAAATCGGCCTGTATTATTACCTGGAAAAGCCCTGGAATAACAATGACTTAATTAAGGTAGTGCAAAATGGTCTGGAGAAGAAGGCACTTGAGGACGATCTGAAGGCGAAATATAAGGAGCTGAAGGCCTCCAGCCAGGAGATTACCAGGCTGTATGAGCTTTTGAAAAAGGATTACCACGCAGAGACGGAAAATACGAAGAATTTGGTTATAACCCTGGCGAATGTAATTGAAGCCAAGGATAAATATACGGAGGGGCATACCCGAAGAGTCGGTATCATCAGCCGGATGCTTGGTGAGAGACTGGGACTTAAGGGTGAGCGGCTGGAGCACCTGGAGACGGCTGGCATCATCCATGATATCGGTAAGGTAGGAGTTCCGGAGAGCATTTTAAACAAACCGGGCCGTCTGACAGCTGAGGAATATGAGATTATTAAAAAGCATTCGGAGATCGGAGAGACAATTATCAGGCCCTTAAGCTCCTTAAGCCAATGCCTTGTTCCGGTAAGAAGTCATCATGAGAAGCTGAACGGAACGGGATACCCGGATGGTCTTAAGGGGGAGGACATCAACATTGATACCAGAATACTCTGTGTTGCAGATATCTTCGATGCTCTGTATTCGGACAGGCCTTACCGGGAGAAGATGCCGATTGGGAAGGTAAAGGAGATACTTGCCCAGGAGGTGGAAAGCGGAGCTCTGGATGATAAGGTGGTGGAGCAGCTCTTTCTTATGATTGATCGCGGGAAGATTGACCGGATATTTGAATAGGCAAAGGGACATTACTAATTAATTCCAGGTAATGCCTTTTATTATTGAAAAAATAGGAATAAGAAAGCCGAATAATAGTATGTATGATATAAGTATTTGATAAAAATATAAAGGAAAGCAAAATGCCGGAGTCTGTTCATAGCGAACCAGAATCCGGCATTTTTGCTTTGTGTTGTATTAGTGATGCTGCTTCTCTGATGCCTGTATAGTCGAGGGATTTCTCTTATATTCTATCGTCGGCAGCAGAAGGCTATTTCACCACAACCTTAATTGTCTTGGTGACGCCGCCGATTTGTACCTTGACATAATCGGTTCCCTTTGATTTTGCTGTTGCCTTGCCATTTTTGTTAATGACAACAACAGATTTCTTAGTGGTGGTCCATACTGCCAAAGAGGCATCCAGACCATAGGCTTTTATTTCAAAGGTGAAGCTTTCGCCAACCTTCATAGCGCCGGTGCTTCTTGTGAACTTAATGGAAGGCTGCTTCACATTGACCTTTGTGGTAAAGGTCTTGGTTTTACCGCTGTAGAGCGTGACTGTCGTCCGGATAGTTGCCTTTCCTGTACCGGTTGCAGTTATGGTACCGTCACTGCTGACGGTTGCCACCTTTTTATTGCTGGATTCATAGGATACTACGACAGCTCCAATGGCGCTGCTGGAGGTCTTATCCTCTAAGGAGGCAACAAGCTCCAGAGTGGGAGGCAGGGTAAGTGTAAGCTTGGTTGAGTAGTTCCTGGTTCCTCCGTAGTATAGTGTTCCTGTACCGGCGGCAATACTGATCTGGTTGATTAAAGAAGTCATTACAGCACTGCTGGCGGGCTTTGGAAGTACTACATAATCGGAGCAATGAAGGAGCTTCACGGTGATGTAGCCTTCGGAATCGATCTGATAACCGGAGCTATAGGGCAATGTTTCCAGCTTTTTCGTTTCCGGATTATAATGATATACATACACCTTACCGGAAGCGTCGGGAACCAGATTACCTACATAGATTCGAACCTCTGCCTGGGCAGGCAAGGTACCCTCATGATTAAAGTTAATTACAAGGGCGTTGGCAGCTGTTTGAGTGTCGGAGGAGGACAGCAGTTCATTCAGGCTGGTATTATCCGCTGCTCTTTCGACGGAGAGGGACAAATCTACGCTGGTAATTGTCTGACTGGAATTTGCCAAATCCGTACCGCCAAAGGTCCAGGAATACAGCTCCTTGCCGGCTTCATCGTTTACCGTAACACTGATATCCTTTTTCTCAGAGGCGGCTGCCTGCAGCAGGGCGGGGTCCATTGTAATATGGGTATTACTGTTTGTTATATCAGCCGGAAGGGTGAGAGCGATATCAACCTTCTTGACCTCCGGATTGCTGATTTGATTAACTACATTCTGTGAAGAGACAGGTATCTGAACCGGAGACTGTTCACTGCCGGCAGTACCGGGTGTCTTCACCTCGACCGATACCTTCATGGTGTCCCCATGGATGGTTGTGGCGATTTCAACCGCTGCTTGTGTTCCATTGCCGGGAAGTGCTTCTACGACGGGAGTCGGAGCAGCTGTGGGCTTGGGAGTAGGTGTTACGGTTGGTGTTAAGGTCGGTACAGGTGACACCGGTGCAGCAGTTGGAGCAGCTGTGGGTGCGGTTGTCGGAGTAACAGTCGGAGTAGCGGTTGGAGTAGCAGTCGGTAATGCGGGAGATTTGGCGGCGGTATTCATGGCATTGACGATTTCTTCCGCAGTCAGAACCTTATCATAAATCTTAATATCATCAACTGAGCCTGTAAAATTGCTGTCCCAGCAGTTGATACCCAGATAAACCTCTGCATCACCGGTAAAGGTATCCTTTGCCACATCACCGGCTCCTGCCAGAGTACCGTTGATATAAAGCTTGCCTACGACAGTTCCTGCCGTGGAGCCATTCTTGCTTCCGTCTACAGTTACGGCAATGTGTTTCCATTCATTTAGCGGCAGCTGCATACCTCCGGCAGTTGTGGAAAACCAGGGAAATACATTGAGGGTCTCATTTCTGGACCATATGATGGGACTGAGGTCACCGATCCAGGAGGACTTGGTGATGCTAAGCCATTGGGCTGATTGGTTTTCACTTAAGAAATCCGAGCCCAGGTCAAGTATCGGCATAAAATCGGTCAGACTGTCGGCCTTAACCCAGAAGGCCAGAGTATAATTTTCACCTGCAGCAGCCGTATCCAATTTAACACCGTAAGAACCGTCCAGATTAAGAGCTTTATCGTTTACACCCTCTGCATACAAAGGCTCAACTTCAGAAGCCGCCGAGGGCAGGGTATTGGAAGCGGTGCGTGTTACGATTGTGCCGCTTAAGGCACCGTCAAAACCATTCTCATAAATTGTTGAAGGTCCCTCCATCGCTGTTTTTACTTCACTTGCAGAAAGTACCTTATTATAAATCTTGATATCATCAAAATAACCCTTGAAATTCTGATCCCAGCAATTGATGCCAAGATAAATAACGGAGGCTTCGTTAAAGGTATCCCTGGCAATATCGCCGGAGCCGGAAAGTACACCGTTAATATAAAGCTGTCCGGCTACAGTGCCAGCGGCGCTGCCTGCTTTGTCCCCATCCACGGTTACAGTGATATGTGTCCAGGTATTCAGGGATAGCTGCTTTGTATCTGTAGCGGAAGTAAACCAGGGCCAGGAATTTGCCTTGGCGTTACGTGACCAGATAACCGGTGATATGGTGGAGCCATCTGCACCCCAGGTGGTTTGTGTGATATTGAGCCAGGTGGCGCTGTCTCCCAGTAAATCCGAGCCCATATTAAGAATAGGTCCATAATTTATCAGGCTTTCCGGCTTTACCCAGAAGGAGAGGGAATAGGTGTCACCTACGGATTTGGCATCCAGGGCTACACCGTAGCTGCCGTCCAGGTACAGAGCCTGACCGTATACACCCTCATCATATTTGGCGGATAGCTCGGAAGCTGCGGTGGGCAGGGTGCCCGTATTGGTGCCGTCTTCCTTGTCACCGGCACGGGATACAATCGTACCGCCGGATTTTTCCTCAAAATTATATTGATAAATGGGATCCGAAGAGGTGACCGCTTCGGTCTGGTCAACAACGGCTGTATTCATGGCATTAACAACCTCATCGGCAGTCAGTACCTTGCCGTAGATTTTAATATCATCAAAGTATCCTTCAAAATTGCTGTCCCAGCAGTTGATTCCCAGATATACTGAGGAACCGTCTGTAAAGGTATCCTTTGCTACATCGCCTGTTCCGGCCAATACACCATCGATATAGAGCTTTCCTGAGACGGTTCCGCCTGCGGAGCCAATGGTATTTCCATCCACAGTTACGACAATGTACTTCCATTCATTCAAGGGCAGCTTCATGCCTCCGGCTGCGGCAGAAAACCAGGGCCAGGCTCCATTTGTTTCATTTCTGGACCAGATGACCGGACTGGTATCTCCGACCCATGAGGTTTTGGTGATATTCATCCATTTTGCAGAGGTATTTGTGCTTAATAGGTCGGAGCCCAGATTAATGATGGGACCGTAATCAGTCAGACTGTCGGCCTTAACCCAGAAGGCCAGGGAATAGCTTTCTCCGGCAGCCGCGGTATCGAGCTTAACACCGTAGGAGCCGTCAAGATAAAGTGCCTTGCCGGTTACGCCCTCCTCATATTGGGGCTCAATGGTGAAATCGGCAGCAGGCAGGGTGTTGGCTCCGCTCCGTGTTACGACGGTTCCCTTCAGTGAGGCTTCAAAGCCGGTCTCATAGATGGGACTGGGTCCATTCATGGCGGTTTCTACTTCGCTTGTGGAAAGTACTTTATTATAGATTTTAATATCGTCGAAATAACCCTTGAAATTCTGATCCCAGCAGTTGATGCCGAGGTAAATGACGGAAGCTTCGTTGAAGCTGTCCTTGGCAATATCCCCCGAGCCTGTCAGCACACCGTTAATATAGAGCTGTCCGGCTACAGTGCCCGAAGCGCTGCCGGTTGTATTTCCATCCACAGTTAGGGTGATGTGTGTCCAGGTATCCAGGGCCAGCTGTGTTGTCCCTGTGGTTGAAGCAAACCAGGGCCAGGAATTTGCCGTGGTATTACGTGACCAGATAACCGGTGATATGGTGGAGCTGTTTGCACCCCAGGTGGTTTGTGTGATATTGAGCCAGGTGGCGCTGTCTCCCAGTAAATCCGAGCCAATATTAAGAATAGGCCCGTAATTTGCCAGGCTTTCCGGCTTTACCCAGAAGGAGAGGGAGTAGGTTTCTCCCACGGAGGCTGCATCCAGGGCCACTCCATAGCTGCCATCCAGATACAGGGCTTGGCCGGTTACTCCCTCGCCGTATTGGGCTGAAGCTTCGGGGACTGTGGTCGGTAAGGTTCCTGTATTGGTGCCGTTGTCATTGTCACCGGAACGGGTCAGAACATCACCGCCGGCTTCTCCTTCAAAATTATACTGATAAACAGGGTCGGAGACTCCGTTATCAATTACTTCATCAACAGCCGTCTCGTTCATGGCGGCTGTTATCTCGGTTAAGGACAGTGCCTGATCATAGATTTTAATATCATCGAAGGCTCCGGTAAAATTCTTATCCCAGCAGTTGATACCCAGGTATACCCTGGCATTACCCGAGAAAACATCGTTTGCTACAGAACCGGTGCCGACCAGGCTGCCATTGATGTATAAGCTGCTGACCGAGCAATAAGCAGTAGCTGACGGCTGACTGCCGTCTACGGTAACCACCACATAATTCCATTCGTTATCAGTAAGAAGCGTACCGGCGGCTGCCGCCTGAAAATCAGCGGTCTGATACCAGGGCCAGGCATTGGTCACCTGGTTTCTTGACCATACAACGGGAGATATCTCGCTTCCGTCAGTGCCCCAGGGGGTTTTGGTGATGCTAAGCCATTTGGAGGAGGAGCTTGTCCCTAACAGATCAGAACCGATTAATACTATGGGAGTAAAGGTTGACAGGCTTTCCGATTTCACCCAGAAAGCGATGGAATAGGAATTACCTACAGCCTCGGTATTCAAGGCCATACCATAGGTTCCGTCCAGGTAAAGGGCCTTGTCATGGACACCCTCAACAAAGGCGGCCGCCTTGGAGGTGTTTGCCAGAGGCATCGTGCCGCTGTTGGTGCCGTCTGTGTTATCTCCGGAACGGGTAAGTACGGTACCGGCTGCCGTATCATTAAAGGCGTATTGGTAAACCGGAGTTACAACAATGCCGGTTACGGTAACAGTCAAGGGCAGCGTATAGGTGGCGTCATTTTTTGTAATGGTGGCTGTTAAGCTTACAACGGTATCATTTGTCTGACGGTTGACAACACCCTCGGTTGACAAAATCTCCGGCTGGTCTGAGGACCAGGAAATGGTGGTGCCAAAATATCCGCTGGTAGGAAGCGTCAGATCTACCTTGGTTTTGGCAACGAAGGACTCGCTGATGAGCTGGGCTGATTTTACCACGGCTTCCTCATCGGTGTAGGATAGCTTACTGCCCCAGATGCATTGATTGCCTCCGGTAGCGGTAAAGGTCATGACCTCCTTGTTCTCCGAGGATTCATCACCTTGGCGAAGGAATACACCCTGATAGGTGATATTGCCGATGACCGCAGTCATATTGGAGGTGCCTGCCTCCATGCTCCAGGTTCCGGTAATATCTCCGCTGATGGTATTATCCGCATTCAGACGTATGTATTGCGTATCCAGCATGACGCCGTTGCTTGCGGTGCCGTGGTTGATGTATTCGTAATCACCGACGATGTCCTCTGCTGTATAGCCTGTAGTTGATATTGCGTCTCCATTGTATTCATAAGGAGCCACAACCGGCCAGCCATCCTGATTCATAATCATTTGATGAACCCGGACCTGATGCTCGGAGGTTCCGCTGTCAAATCGGGTATGATACACCAGATACATAGTTCCGTCATCATCAACCAGGGCTGAATTATGACCGGCGGCCTTGTAGCCTCTGCTAAGGCAGTCAAAGGAATAGTTGCCGATCAGCTTCACACCGTAGGGATCGATGTCTGTATAGGAGGTTCTTATGGAGCTGTTGCCGTTTTCGTCCGTATAAGGGCCGTAAATATTGTGGGAGCGGTACAGGCGCATATTATAGCCGCCGTTTGCCTCAAAGCCCGCATAGGATTCAAACATATAATAATAATCGGTAGCGGCGTCATAGATAATATAGGAGCCCTCACCGGATACTCCATAGCCCCCGGCTAATTTATAGCCGAAATAAGCATCCGATACATTTGTGACTGTATGATAGGAATAGCTGTAATCACGAAGTCCGGTTGTATTATCGAGCTTTAAAATGTACCTTCCGCCGAACCAGGAGCCAAAGGACATCCACAGATTTCCGTCCTTATCATACTTGACACAGGGATCAATGGCGTTCAGCTTTGTATCTGCGGTGGACTGGTATCTGGTAAGATCCGCATCCTCGCCAAGCACGGTATATACATCCGTTGAAGCTGCCGGATGTGTGGTTGTATTGAAGCCGGAATATACCACCTCGCCCTGATAGGTATAGGGACCCTCGATGCTGTCTGCCGTTAACAGAACAATTGCAGAATTGTAATCGCTGCCGTTAACGCTCATATACATACACCATTTTCCCATGGCGGTGTTGTAGATTACATCCGGTGCCCATAGATTTCCCGCTACATCGGGATTGGTATCGGTTTTACACCAGCTATTCCAGATATCCTGAAACATGGTTGCATAGTCGGTATTGATATTATTGGTGAACATGGTCCAATTCATCAAATCCGTACTTTTTGCCCAGGCCCTGTGGGAACCAAAGATATAATAGGTATCTCCGTCCTTGACAATGGACGGATCGTGCACCGAAACACGGCTTTTCGCCGTTGTTGCAGCACTGGCTTGCATTACGCCGGCATTTGACGGCAGGATAAATGACACAGACATTAAAAGTGCCATATAGACCGCCAAAAAGCGTTTCCATTTTCTCTTCATTTCATATCCTCCTCCATATTTAATAATATTAACTAAATAATGAAATATTTCACTATAAAGTATATAAAAAGTATATATAAACTAATTTCAATTGTCAATAATTATGAAAGAAATATAAAGAGTAAATAAAAATATGCGGCATAATACATAACTAATAGAAGATATCATTGATAATAAATTGTATCAATTCACTAATAATTGGGAGGACAGATAAAGATATCGTGACCATAATGACAATCGGAAGAAAAAAGTAAAGGAAGGATTTATTTATCTTGGCAGTGAATCAATGGAAAAATGTCGGATAAAAGAGTTTATAAATAATATATAATAAAATGAAATGTTGAAAAGTTAAGAAAATCATGAAATAAATATTTTTCAATTGTATATAAAAGAGATGGATTGCAAAAGGATTTTAAGGATGAATATTATAAGCCGCTGAGGAAGATAGCTATTGTTGAGGTTAAAATGCCATGTTAAAATATGTATATCAGAAAGAGATTGATTTAAAACAGCAGAATGGAGGTTGTTATGATAAAATTATATCCTTCCTTGATCAGGGCGTTCCTTCTGCTGCCTATGGTGCTGCTTCTTTGTGGGTGCCAGGCAGAAGAAAAATCGGACCCTGGGGCGGAAAATGAAAAGAATATGCAAGAAAATATACAGACTGTGACAGAAGGCATACGAAATTCTGTAGAAGACTACCCTGCCTCCGGTGCGGTTACGGTAATGCCGGAGGAGGCTGTTACCGCAGCCCCCCTTTCCCTGATAAATAGTACAGGGATGACACTGGAAACCCGGATTAATCCGCCGGAAGGCTACACCAGAATTCCCTCTGAGGAAGGGGAGTTCACCGGATTTGTTCGCAGCCTGAAGCTTAAGGAGGACGGCAGCGAGGTATTACTGTATGACGGTTCTCCAAAGTCATATCAGGACGGGCATGTGGCGGTGTTTGAGCTGGACACCGGCAGTAAGGATTTACAGCAGTGTGCTGATTCTATTATCCGTATTTATGCCGAATATTATTGGTCGGTTGAGGCTTATGATAAAATTGACTTTCACCTGACCAATGGTTTTTTGATGGAATATACAAAGTGGAGGGATGGTTACCGGATCGAGGTGGATGGAAATGAGGTCAGCTGGGTTAAAAAAGCTGACTATAATGCCTCCTATGAGGTCTTTCGCAAGTATCTTGAGTCGGTGTTCATGTATGCGGGAACCCTGTCCCTCTCGGCGGAATGCAGTGAGATTACAGTCCAGGAGCTGCTTACGGGGGATATGCTTCTCTACGGAGGAAGTCCGGGACATTGTGTCCTTGTAGTGGATATGGCCGAGGATGCTCAGGGGAATAAATGCTATTTGCTGGCCCAGGGGTATATGCCGGCCCAGGATTTTCATATTCTAAAAAATCCGCTTCATGAGGAGGACCCTTGGTATTATGCTTCTGAAATCACCTATCCGCTGCGGACTCCCCAATGGACCTTTGAGGATGGCTCGCTGGTCAGATGGGACGGACTTAATTATTAAAATGCAATTAAAAAAATATGATATTTTATAGAAACATTTCATTTATCAAAAAAATATGTTATACTAAACCCCATGCTATATCAGCATTAGGATAAACGGACCCGGAACGGGTATCGGGTCTCGTAAAATAAATTTTAAAGGATAATAATTCGAGGACAGGTAGAATATGGCTGATTTTAAAGTGGCTGCTGTTTTCAGCAGCAATATGGTGCTTCAAAGAGATAAGAATATCAAGGTTTTTGGACAGGGTGTGAACGGTGCTGCCGTTAACGTGACCTTTGACGGGAAAACCTGGCAGACAGCAGTTAAGGAGGAACAATGGACTGTAATTCTTCCGCCAAAAGCTGCGGGGACCGGTTTTACGATGACGGTTTCCTGTGGAGATCAGGTAAAATGCTTTGAGAATATAGCAATCGGTGAGGTATGGCTGGCTGGCGGCCAGTCCAACATGGAGTATGAGCTGCAAAACTGCAAGGGCGGTTTGGAGGTGCTTCAAAATGACGAGAATCCGAATGTGCGCTTTTACTATACCAATAAAATTTCCTATATGGACGATTATTTCTATGAGATGGAGGAAAAAACAGGCTGGACTGAGTTCAGTGAGGAAAATGCGAAAACCTGGTCCGCAGTCGGATATTTCTTTGGAAGAAAGCTTGCGAAGGAGCTTGGTGTTACCGTAGGGATCATCGGCTGCAATTGGGGAGGAACCTCCGCCTCCTGCTGGACGAGCAGGGAAAGCCTTGCAGAGGATGCTGATTTAAATATTTACCTGGAAGAGTATGATCAGGAAAGCCGGGGCAAATCGGAGGAGGAGCAGATAAGGGAATATAAGGAGTATGAAGCCTACCATACGGAATGGGATAAAAAATGCAATGAGCTTTATGCGGTAAATCCGGATATGGAATGGGATGAGGTGCAGACGATCCTTGGAGTTTGCAGATGGCCGGGACCCAAGAACTGTATGAGCCCCTACCGTCCCTCCGGCCTGTACCAGTGTATGCTGCAAAGGATTATTCCCTATACGCTAAGAGGCTTTATCTATTATCAGGGGGAAGAGGATGAAAAAAAGCCTTTGATATATCAGAAGCTTCTGACCCGGATGATACGCCAGTGGCGTGAGGACTGGGAGGATATAACCCTTCCGTTTCTTCTGGTACAGCTTCCGATGCACCGTTATAAGCAGGATGAGGATACAAAGAGCTGGTGTCTTATCAGAGAGGCACAGATGAGAACCTATCAGACCGTCAAGAATACAGGAATTGCAGTAATATTGGATTGCGGAGAATTTAATGAGATACACCCTAAGGATAAGCTTCCGGTGGGTGAACGTCTTGGATTACAGGCATTTCATCACGTATACAAAAGACTTGGCGGCGGAGAAGCCTTCGGTCCCCTCTATCAAGCCTTCGAGTATAAGGACGGCGGGATAGAGCTTAGCTTTGATTACGCCGAAGATGGCTTTGACTGTAAGGGAGAAGCCGGCGGCTTTGAGATAGCCGGAGAGGATATGGTTTATTATAAGGCCGAACCCGAATTCCGAGGAAGCAGGATATTCCTGTCTGCCAAAGAGGTAGCCGGTCCGGTCTATGCAAGATATTGCTGGACAAATTACAGTGAAGTAACCATATTCGGTAAAAACGGGCTTCCGCTGGCTCCGTTTCGTACGACTTACGGGAAGTAAAAATAGAGCCACTTTCTAAATATAGAAAATAAGCGCTGGTACTGCCTTGCACAAATATCATTCCCCGGGGGAGGTTACATGTTCGGATATGTCAATATCAATAAGCCCGAGCTTAAGGTAAAGGAATTTTATGAATATAAGGCCTTTTACTGTGGCTTATGCCATACACTGCGTAAAAGCTACGGGCCGGTGGGACAGATGACCCTGTCCTATGACATGACATTTTTGGTGATTCTTTTAACCTCTCTTTATGAGGTACCGGTAGAGCAGAAAAAAAGCAAATGCGTTGTGCATCCGGTCCGAAAGCAATTGATTTTGCAAAATGAGATCACCCAGTATGTGGCGGATATGAATATAGCCCTGACCTATCATCATCTAAGGGATGACTGGCAGGATGAGAAAAATGTTCTCGGACTTACGGGAGCAGGAGTATTAAAGAAAAAATATGAAAGAATATTAAAGAAGTATCCAAGGCAATGCCGGGGCATCAGTGAGGCTCTAAGCCGCCTTCAGGAATGCGAGAGGGATGGGATTACGGATATCGATCAGGTATCCCGCTGCTTTGGAGAGCTGATGGCGGAGCTTTTTACCTACCGCCCGGATCATTGGGAGGACAGTTTAAGGAAAACGGGCTTTTATCTCGGCAAATTCATCTATCTGCTGGATGCCTACGATGATATTGAAAAGGATATCCGCAATCACAGCTACAATCCCCTGAAGCCTGTTTACGGGACGGAGAGCTTTGAGGAGGATATCAGGAGTCTGCTGGTCAGGATGATGGCGGACTGCAGCAGAGAATTTGAGAAGCTGCCCTGTCTGGTTGATGTGACAATTCTTCGTAATATCCTGTATGAGGGAGTTTGGACGAAGTTTAATAAGATACAAGAAGAGAGAAGAAAAAGGAAGGAACAGAAAAAATGATAGCAAATCCATATCAGGTACTTGGTGTATCCCCCAACGCCTCCAATGACGAGATTAAGAAGGCCTACAGGGAGCTGTTAAAGAAATACCACCCGGATGGTTATGTCAATAATCCGCTTGCGGGGCTTGCCGAGGAGAAATTCAAGGAGGTCCAGGAGGCCTATGACCAGATCATGAAGGAGCGAGAGGGCGGCTACAGCGGAGTCGGCAGTTCCGAGCATGATTCCGACGATATGAGAATAGTATATAATTATATCAACTCCGGTAATTATTATGAAGCCTTGAAGATGCTTGACCGGGTACCGTTGCGTAATGGCAGGTGGTATTATTACAGTGCCGTGGCCAATGCAGGCTCCGGTAATAATGTCAGGGCCTTTGATCATGCAAGGCAGGCGGTCAATATGGAGCCTAACAATCCGGATTACAGAAATCTGTTAAATCAATTGGAAACACAGGAACGAAGATATCAGAATAATCGTTATGGTGGAGGATATGGCAGCTATGGCCAGGGGGGCTTTGGTACCGGCGGCTATGGCAGAGGCTTGGGAACCGGTAATCTATGCTGTGACCTATGGTGTGCCGACTCCTGCTGTGAGTGTATGGGAGGAGATATGATACCATGCATCTAGGTGCAAAGAAGTTGGCGTTTTTAGGCCTTTTGGCGGCAATAACAGTTGTACTTATCATTCTTAGCGGAGTGTTTGATTTTAATACGCTTTTTTTACTGGCGGCAGCCTCCTTTTGTGTGGGGATAGCCTTTCGGGAGACAGGCATCCGGATCGCCGCCGGCTTTTGTATGGCCAGTATTATATTGGGATTATTGCTTGCTCCGAACAAGTTCCACTGCATTACCTTTGCCGCTATGGGAATTTATCTGCTTGCTTCGGAATACAGCTATGACAGACTGGTTAAGCTTAAGAACCAGCAGCATAGAAAAAGACTGCTGTGGATAGTGAAATATTTGATTTTTAATATAATGTATATTCCTTCTCTGATATTTTTACCAAGGCTTTTCTATGAGGGAAAGGTGAGCCAGAGCATTTTACTGATACTTATTGTAGCCGGGCAGGCAGGACTGTTCATCTATGATATGGCATATGTTTATTTTCAGGGGTATATCTGGAGCAAGCTGCGCCGAAATCTCGGGTTGCAATAGCTTTATTGGGAAATAAGACAGGTTAACACATGAGCAATATGAGTTAATCCATTGATATAAAAGAGATCGCACCCTATAATATTGCTATGGTACTGGTACGAAGGGCTGTACCAGGAAAAAGACACGGAGTTCGGAGGGATTATGGGAGCAGTCAGAATCAATCAAATGGGGTATTCTCCAAACAGCACAAAACGGATCGTTTATGTTGGTGAGGGGGATACTTTTTCTATATACCGGGCAAAAGAGCAGGAAGCAGTTTACTGCGGAAGGCTGAAGGAGTACGGGCCGGATGAGAACAGCGGCGATTATCTTCGTACCGGTGACTTTAGTACGCTCTGCGAGCCGGGTGATTACTATATCAGGATAAATCAGGACAGGTCTCCGGTGTTTACCGTATCGGAGCAGCAGAACGTGATTTGTACCGATGCCCTTTTAAAGGCATTTTATTATCAGAGGTGCGGTGTGGAGCTTACGGAGCAGTATGCGGGCCGTTTTTCACATCCGGCCTGTCATCTTACACTGTCGCACCTGTTTTGCCAGGAGGCAGAGCACCTGCTAAGGACAAGCCCGGAGCTGCCGGTGTGTACAGACAGCGCCGGAGGGTGGCATGATGCGGGAGATTACGGCAGGTATACGATTGCTACGATAAAGGCAGTTGCTGATCTGCTGCTGGCCTATGAGCAGCATCCAAAGGCCTTCCGGCATCCGGTCGGAATTCCGGTAAATGAGCTTCCGGGGCCGGATATTCTCCGGGAAGCAAAGGTTGGGCTGGATTTCCTGTTTAAGATGCAGCGCAGCGACGGAGCAGTCCATACCAAGGCGGCTACCAGGTATTTCTCCGGTGTGATTATGCCGCAGGAGGATAGGGCCCCTATCTTTGTATTCGGAATATCAAGCCCTGCAACAGCAGATTTTGCCGCAGTTATGGCAATGGCAGCGCAAATCTATGGGACACCTGCTCCGGATTATGCAGCCGAATGTTTAAGAGCAGCAAAAGCAGCCTATGGCTGGCTTAAGAAAAATCCAGAGCCGCTGCTGTTTAAAAATCCTCCGGACATTGACTCCGGCGAATACGGGGACAGCTGTGATACGGATGAGCGTTATTGGGCAGCCGCACAGATGTACCGAACCACCGGGGAAGAGCGGTATCATGAGGATTTTCTTTCCTTCTGTAATATATTAAAGGATAGATTGTCTTTTGGCTGGAGGGATGTGGGCGGCTATGGAACAATCGCATATCTGTTCTCCCAGCGGCCAAGGCAGCAGGAACTTTATGAAAATCTGAAAAACGAATGGCTTAACCATGCCCGGCTGCTTGAGGAAAGAAGCAGGAAGGATGGCTATGGTATAACCCTTGCCAGTCAGGAATATGTATGGGGAAGCAATATGGTGCTTATGAATCAGAGTATGCAGCTTATTATGGCGGATGCTTTGCAAAAAACCTCCGTATATGAGCCGGTTATTCAAAGCAATTGGGATTACCTCTTTGGCAAGAACCCAAGTGATATCTCCTATGTAACAGGTCTTGGCGAACGTGCGGTATCCCATCCCCATCACAGACCCTCGGAAGCGGATGGGATACATGAGCCGGTACCGGGACTGGTAGCCGGGGGACCCTGTGCGGCTCTTTTGGATGAGGTGGCCAGAGAACAGTGCCAGGGGCTGCCTCCGGCCAAGTGCTATATAGACCACTGTGAAAGCTTTTCTACCAACGAGATTGATATTTACTGGAATTCACCGGCAGTTTACGTCGGGTCTTATTTTGCAGAGGCAGAGGTGGGCATGTTATAAATATATGATTTTATCCAAGAATGATTTTACGCTTGATTTTTCTTTTTCTTATAGTATGATGTGTTATAGGCAACAATAATAAAATCGAAGGATAATTGCAATGGAGGATAACATGAGTCAGCTCGATAATGTTACAGTGGTAAAGAAGGCCAACGTATATTTTGACGGAAAGGTTACCAGCAGAACCGTGATACTTGAGGATGGAGAGAAGAAGACACTTGGCATCATGATGCCGGGAGAATATGAGTTTGGCACAGATAAGAAGGAATTTATGGAGATTATAGCAGGCTCCCTTGAGGTTAAGCTTCCGGGAGAAACAGAATGGTTTACGGTGACCGCCGGAGAGAGCTTCGTAGTTACGGCAAATTCAAAATTCCAATTGGTGGTAAAGGAACTGACAGACTATTGCTGTTCTTATCTATCAGAATAATAATAAAACAGGGAGCGTCCTGTGGAATAAATCAAAGGGTTTGGAAAACAATGCGTGGACATTGCTTCTCCGAGCCCTTTTTCTTTGAGCCCTAAATAGTTAAAAAAGCCAGGAAAATCAATGGTGATGGCAGTGTGAGGTTTCTGTGAAACTTGGTAAAAAGCCTTACTTTTGCCATATTTTAACCGATATATTTGATGTGTAAATATTTCATAAGATTAGGAGGAAGTTTACATGAAGCATGTAAAACGGTTAATGGCACTAGCTTTGTGCACAGTTATGGCCCTTACGGGGACAGCATCCTATGCGGACCGGGGCAGAGAGGCTGTTTTTAGTATTTCCGGTACCATGTCCGGCCAAAGCCTTGTATCAGCAGCGGCTGCCGAATTGTCGGACCCATATTATGATAAGCAGTGGGCACTTTATAATGATGGAACCTTTACTTATGAAAGCGGGGACAAAACCTCCGATGGAACATCCGGAAATATAACAAATCCCTATGAGCAGTTTCCCGGCTTTCTGTCCTTTCCCGGCGGTAACAGCCGCGGAGGGAGAAACAATTTTTCCATACCAGGAGGAACGCAAAGAAAAGCTTTCTTAGGAAAATCTGTTTCCCTGGGAGAAGTATCCCTATCAACAGCCAGTTTGTTCGGCGGATATTATCAGACCAATACGATCACCGCAGTAGCAGATATCGATATTGATGCAAAGGAAGCCTGGGACACTCTGTCAGATGATGGAGATGAGGTCATTATAGCAGTCATTGATACCGGTGTTGACTATACCCATGAGGATTTGAAGGACTCCGTCTGGACGAATACAAGCGAGATTGCCGGGGATGGGATCGACAATGACAAAAATGGTTATATCGATGATGTATATGGCTGGGATTTTTATAATGACAAGGCCTTTGAGGTAGGAAAAAACACCTCCGAATATGAGCATGGAACCCATGTGGCCGGAATTATGGCGGCGTCCTTAAACAGCAAGGGAATCGCAGGTGCGGTTGGTGATGCCAATGTGAAGGTCATGAGCATTAAGGTGCTGGGAGGTAAGGATGGCAGCGGAGAAGCCGAGGATGTCATCGCGGCAATCGAATATGCGGAAAAGATGGGGGCTTCCATCTGCAACCTAAGCTTTGGAACACAGGAGTACAGCGCAAAGCTATATGAAACGATAAAGGCTTCGGATATGCTGTTTGTCTGCGCAGCAGGAAACGGCAGCAGAACGTCTTACGGTGATAATACGGATAATATACCCTGTTATCCTGCCAGCTTCAATCTGGATAATATCATATCGGTAGCTAATCTGACCTATGACGGAACTTTGGATGCATCCTCTAATTATGGAAAAACGAGCGTGGATATCGCTGCACCGGGCTCCTATATTATCAGCACTCTGCCGAATGACTCCTATGGATACTTTAGCGGAACCTCCATGGCGGCTCCCTATGTCTCCGCCGTTGCAGCACTGGTTTACTCGGACCGTGAGGTTGAATTGTCCAAGGTTAAAGAGATTATCCTTGGGTCGGTGCAGAAGCTGGACTCCCTAAAAAATAAGGTTGTCTCCGGCGGTATGGTAAATGCCTATAATGCTTTGACAGCTAATATATCTGGTACAAATTGACTATGAAAGTACAATATGTATGAAAAAGCATTGAAAGATTGGTAAAACCGGGTTATAATTCTTGTGAAGGATGAAGCTAATGATGATATGTTAAGATACACGGAGGTATAATTCATATCCAATACAGAAGAAAGGTTGATGGATAGAATATGTACAAGGACACCAGGAGATTAATCACTCGAAGCATGTTGGCCTTCGCTATGCTGCTTATAACAGTAGTTTTACTGATGTATGTTGTTCCCCGGAGGGTTACGGCAGCTACAGCGATTACCGTAACAGAAATTAATTATGCCCAAAGTACGATAACCCTTAAGGTTAACGACGGGGATACCAAGGTATACTTTTCTGATTCAAAGAAAAAGGACTGGGAGCCTGTACCTGGTGATATCAGCAGTAATAATACGATAACCATGGATATTTCCTGGGTCTCGGTATCAAAGAATTATGTAATGACTTTTAAAGGTGATAAATCCACTGATATAATATCGGTAACTCTGCCGAAGCAGGCTACCAATTTCAAAGCTACTTATAATAAAGTGAAGGGAACGGTAACCTTCAGCAATGCCGGCACAAGGACAATCGAATGGCGCAAGAAGAACAGCTCTGTCTGGAATACGGTCAATACTGCTACCTTATCCACGGAATTAAGCTATCTGTGTACGAATGGCGCAGCGGTGGTATTCCGGCTTGCTCCGGTGAACGGAACCGGGATTACGAATGTAGGTTTGCGTGCCAGTAAGGAGGTTTCGGTAACAATTACAAAGAAATCCTCTGCACCAGATATAAAAATCAACGGTTCGGCCTTCAGTATTGCAGTAAAGAAGGGAATGGCCTACCGGACGGTAAACAGTGACGGTACGACGACTGATTGGACAACCATAACCAGTACAACAAACCTGTTGCTTAAGAATATTGCCGCGAAGGCATTGTATACCAGCGCCACGACGACTCAGTCCGAGGTTACGCTGCAATTTAGGACCAACGCCACAAGCACCGCACAGGTTTCGAATATAGCTACAGTGACAGTACCGGTTCAGGAGGGGCCTCCCGGTGAGGATGCCTATGGAATATCCTTAAGCTATACCAGTTCATCGACAGTATCCTTACAGGTGAAGGCAGCAAGCACCACAGTTCCCTTTGAGTATACGGTGATCAAGGAGAATGAAGAGCTGAACTATCAGACAGCCTCCTGGACGGCAATCACCTCGGGGTCCGCGGTCAGCCTTAACAGTACTGCCGCACCGAAAGGCTGCCATATCTATGTCCGAAAGAAATCAGTAAATCAGACAAATGATGAGAATTATGCCCTTGCATCTGTAGAAATAGATGTTACCGGCAATACGGGTGTCTCATATCCGGATGCTCCTTCGGTTACAACGCTGACAACCCTGATTTCAACCGCAGGTGTCTGCCAGACCTCCAATAGCGCAAGCTATCTTACCTTTAAGCTTTATAATGCTACCTCCACAACGGTATCGGAAATTCATTTTCTGGATGCTTATGGTGTGGATAAAGGAACGGTGACCTGCAAGAGCACTGTTGCCAAGAATACAAGCAGTACGGGAGTCAATGATAAATATATCATAACTACCAAAATAACCTCCACGGATAAGCTGAATTCAGTTACGAAGGAGCGCCTGTACGCAAAAATTACTCTGGCCAATTCCGATGTAATAACCAGCTCGGATACGGCGGGCATTCTGTTATATCTCTATCCGGCCACAACTGTGAATAATCCTACTGCGGAAGAAAAAGAGGATTATACGGATTACGAGGATTATACGGACAGCTTCAACCGGGTTTATATGTCCAATGAAACAGAGGATGACAGCTACTTTAAATTTAAATTGGATCTGGGAACCTCATATGTGCCAAGTACCACCACTGTTGACAGCTTTACTTCTCAGGCGGTAGCAATTAGCTCCATCAAATACGACGGCTATACTCTGGCAAATGGAACGGATTATACTGTAGAGTACGGCTCCTATGTAAATGATGATGATGAAACCATAGCAACTGCAACCGTCAAGGTTAATGTGGCCAATTTCGAAAAATCCTCTCTGATTGATATAACCGATACGGCAGAAGTGCTTCGGATTACTCTCAATAACGGTGAGATACTTAACGATGATGTATACATAACCCTGATCAATACCGCGACCTTGGACAATACTCCGATTGCATGGACTATCACGGAGGGAAGTCTTAAGGAAACAAAGACTACCACAAAAACCAATTCCGACGGCACCACCTCAACGGTGACAGAGGAAGTGATTTCCTATACATTGACCTTAACCCTGTTCGATAAGAGCTACGGGGTTGCTGTTTCAAATGTGACCTGGGGAGGTACCTCAGTTCTTGGGTCAACAACAATTACGAATGGAACTGCGACGATTTACCTGTCAAATGCCAAGCTGAACAAGCTTTCAACGACCTCTACAACAACGAATAATATTGTAATAACCCTAAGTAACGGGTATACCATTACCACCGGCTGCAAGCTTACGGTACTCAATGCCACGAACTGATGGGTTGACAGGATAGGATAAGGAGGATAAGGGCAAATGAATGATAAAAAAGTAAATCGGATAAAATTGTATAAGATAGTGCTTGCAACGCTTCTGTTATGCCTTGTGCCCGTTTTATCAGCAAAGGCGGATACAGCTTCAGCTGTTTCCTTTGGAACAATTAATTATGAATTATTGACGCTGCAGGTTTTCAATAATAACAATTCCATCGTATATTATTCTACGGATAACAGCAATTGGACCACTCTGGAGGGAGCCTATGACACTACGGCAAAGGCCTATATGCTGGATATCTCCTGGATTTCGAGTACGGCGGAGACTACGCTGTATTTTAAAGGGGATACGGTAAAAACGATAAAAACGATTGTCCTGCCGGCGCAGAATACTTCCTTTAGTGTGACCTATGATAAGGTGGAAGGGACCTTTGCCTTTGATAATGCAGAGGAGTCAGATACCTTTGAATGGCGAAAGAATTCGGATTATTATTGGAGAAGTGTTTCGATGGATGAAGGCTCCAGCTCCTACGAGGCATTTATGAACACGGTGGAAAAGTTCAAGGTAACCGGAGCGACTATTATTATACGGCTGCCTCAGGTAATCGGAACCGGTGTGGATAATGTGGGTCTGCGTCCAAGTGCCGAAAAATCAATAACAATTACACAGAGAGGTACGGCGCCTTCTCTTAAGGTGAATTCCTCAAAATTAACGGTGAATACGACCACAGCAATGGAATATTATGATGCTTCCTCGGATTTGTGGATTGAATGTACGGCCTCCATGAGTCTGGAAGAAATTGTGCCGGCAGTGCTTTATGAGAATGGCGGGATCGCTTCAACAATTACAATCCGTAAGGCTGCTACATCAACCGCTCCCTATTCCAAGACGGCAACCTTAACAATTCCGGCCCAAAAGTCGGCACCGTCAATCGGAGGCAATACGGCAGATGTCACCTATTACTATATGAATTCAAAGCTGATGCTGCAATTTAACAAGGCCTCCTCCACCGATATCTATGAATATGTCATAGTGAAGAAGGATAATGAGTTAAATATTACAACAGCAAGCTGGAAAGCAGTAAAAACCACTGGTGTGCTTACCATATCAAGTACAACTGCACCGGAGGGCTGTACCATTTATGTCAGAAAAAAAGGAACCGATGCGAGTACAACCACTAACACGGAGTTAGTACTGGCTTCGGCCTGCAACAGCTTTACTGTAAGCTATTAGAAGAAATGGGGGTCACGAAAATAGTGACCCCCACTTTTTTTGATTATTGAATTAGGGTTTGTCCGCCCATATAAGGCTGAAGGGCAGCCGGAATATTAACGGTTCCGTCCGCATTCAGATTGTTCTCAAGAAATGCGATCAGCATTCTTGGAGGCGCAACCACAGTATTATTCAAGGTATGGGCGAAGTATTTACCCTCCTCGTTTGCCGCACGGATTTTCAGGCGGCGCGCCTGAGCATCTCCTAAGTTGGAGCAGCTTCCCACTTCAAAGTATTTCTTCTGTCTGGGGGACCAGGCCTCTACGTCAATCGATTTTACCTTTAAGTCTGCAAGATCACCTGAGCAGCATTCCAGGGTTCTTACCGGAATATCAAGGGAACGAAACAGATCAACAGTATTTTGCCATAGCTGGTCAAACCAGTACTTACTATCCTCAGGCTTGCAGACAACAATCATTTCCTGCTTCTCAAATTGGTGGATACGATATACGCCGCGTTCCTCCAGGCCATGGGCTCCCTTTTCCTTTCGAAAGCAGGGAGAATAACTGGTCAGGGTCTGGGGCAGGGTCTCCTCAGGCAGTATGGTGTCAATGAATTTACCGATCATGGAATGCTCGCTGGTACCGATCAGGTATAAATCCTCTCCTTCAATCTTATACATCATGGCATCCATTTCCGCGAAGCTCATAACACCGGTAACCACCTCACTGCGGATCATGAAGGGCGGTATGCAGTAGGTAAAGCCCCGTCCGATCATGAAATCCCTGGCGTAGGAAATAACGGCAGAGTGCAGTCTTGCAATATCACCCATCAGGTAATAGAAGCCGTTACCGGCGACCTTTCTTGCACTGTCAAGATCAATTCCGCAAAACCTCTCCATAATCTCGGTGTGATAGGGAATTTCAAAATCAGGAACCACCGGCTCTCCATAGCGTTTTACCTCGACATTTTCGCTGTCATCCTTGCCGATTGGAACACTTGGATCAATGATATTCGGAATCGTCATCATAATCTTTTTGATTTTTTCCTGGAGCTCGGTTTCCTTAACCTCAAGCTCGGCCAGGCGCTGTGAATCTGCGGTAACCTGCTTCTTTAGCTCCTCGGCTTCTTCCTTTTTGCCCTGGCCCATCAGGGTGCCGATCTGCTTGGAAATTTTATTCCGTTCAAATCTTAGGTTATCAGCCTCCTGCTTGGCATTTCTGCTCTCCACATCGAGAGCAATTACCTCATCCACCAGAGGAAGCTTTCCGTCCTGAAACTTATTGCGGATATTTTGCTTCACAAGCTCCGGGTTTTCTCTGACAAATTTTAAATCTAACATAAGAAACCTCCATTCGCCGAAGTATCCGGCATTTTCATTTAATAGATAGCTAACAAAGTGTCAGCCCGCTGACACTTTCGCGCCCGAGGGGATTGCGTAGCAATATCCTCCTTGCCGCGAGGTGCGCATGCCTGCGGAGCTTTTTATGTAATAGGACGCAATTCCCTATTACATAAAAAAATTCCTCAGGCCCATAGATAAAACATGGGACGAAAGGAATCCGCGTTGCCACCCAATTTGCCAGGAAGGATATCCCTGACCACTCAAACGTACGGTAAAGGGTACGAACCTTCTGCTCCTCGCAGACAGCTCCAAAAGTGGAAAGATTTAACCTTTCACCGGTTTGCACCAGCCACCGGCTCTCTGAAGAAATGTATAAATCGTAGCTTTTATCATCACTGTGATTTCTGGCAGGAGGGTGCCGAAAATATCAGCACTTCTGCTCATTTCTTATAATTATATATCTACTGACTAGGTTTATCAAGTAAAATTTGTTTGCTGTAATAATCCGCACAGACAAAAGCTGGAAAAATGACGCAAAATACGTTAATTAAATACAATAAATACAAAATTGTTTATTAAATATCAATTGTTGACATCATTTTTTATAATGTTATAATGAAATAGATCAATGACGCATCGGGATGCTTGATTAACCTAACAGCTAATTGGTTTTTTTTTGCCGAAGGCTTTGCCGGGAAAATTCTTAAAAAACTTAGACAAGGTGACAAAATAATGAACGCAATTTCAGTATTAATTCTATTTCCATTCATTGCAGCATTGATAATTTTTATTACAAGAAATGACAATGTAAGGAATATAATTGTCAGATTCAGTGCTGTGATTACCGCTATATTAACTTTAGTGGTTGTTTTTTTGTACTTTAAGCATGGCATTTCCTTTACCTGGCCCTGCGAAAAAGCAATGGATTATGTAATAGCAGTGATTGAGGTATTGGTGGCGGTTTATATTATAACCGCAGGTATCAAAAATAAGAAATATCTCGTTTCTCTTTTTTCACTGGTGCAAACCTCATTAATCCTGTGGTTTGAGTTTACACAAAAGCATAGTATAGAAGTCCAGGAAGGAATCATATTTGATAAGCTCGCTGCAATTATGGTTCTGGTGGTCGGATTAGTTGGAAGCCTTATCTGTCTGTACGCTGTTGGATATATGAAAGAGTATCATATCCACCATAACAGCTATAAAGATAGAAAGAGCTTTTTCTTTGCCATTTTGTTTTTATTTCTGTCTGCCATGTTCGGACTGGTACTTAGCAATAATCTTACCTGGCTGTATTTTTGCTGGGAGCTTACAACGCTTTGCTCCTTCCTGCTGATCGGATATACTCAGACAAAGGAAGCGACGAACAATGCCTTTCGTGCCCTTGTGATTAACCTGGGCGGCGGAATTGCCTTTGCGGCAGCGATTGTAATCCTTGGGATGCAGTATGATACCCTGGAATTATCGGCGCTGATTGCAATGAAGCCGGAAGCAGCAGTGCTGGTTCCTGTCTTTCTTCTTTCCTTTGCAGCGCTGACCAAATCCGCCCAATTGCCTTTCACCTCCTGGCTCCTTGGTGCAATGGTTGCTCCGACTCCGACCTCGGCCCTGCTTCACTCGGCAACGATGGTAAAGGCGGGAGTTTATCTAATCATACGTCTCGCACCCTTACTTGGAGATACCTCTGTCGGCAGAATAGTTACGCTGGTGGGAGGAGTGACCTTTTTAGCCTGTTCTTTGATGGCAATTTCACAAAGTGACGCGAAAAAAATACTGGCTTATTCCACAATTGCAAATCTGGGCCTGATTGTAATCTGCGCAAGTGTCGGAACTCAGGAATCCTTGTGGGCAGCCATTTTATTAGTGATATTTCATGCGGTTTCAAAATCTTTATTATTTATCTCGGTTGGCTCCACAGAGCATCAGATCGGAAGCAGAGATGTGGAGGATATGGACATTCTGGCAGGAGTATCAAAGAAGCTGGCCTTCTTTATGATGATCGGCATTGCCGGTATGTTTCTTGCACCCTTTGGAATGCTGATTTCCAAATGGGTTGCCATGAAGGCATTTATTGATTCCAATAACATACTGATTGTGATCATTTTGGCTTACGGCAGTGCAGCTACTCTATTTTATTGGACAAAATGGATGGGCAAGCTGGTATCGAAGGTAAATACAAAGAATCAGATAAAGAATAAAATTCATCTGGATGAAGAAATACCGATATTTATTCTGGCGGTGCTGGTGGTTGCATCCTGCTTCGGTTTTCCGCTGATTTCAGAGCATGCATTAATCCCCTATCTGACGGCTGTTTTTGGCAATCAGGCGGCCTTCCCCATCGGCTCCGGTGATGTAAAACTGATGCTGCTCATGTTAAGCATGCTCATTATACTGCCAATCAGCTTTATCCCGATTTATAAGGGAGACAGACGGAGGCTGACACCGATTTATATGGCCGGTGAAAACACCGGTGACAATGAGACCTTCTATGGTTCCATAGGAAAGACACGTAAGGTTGAGCTGCGTAACTGGTACATGGACAGCTATTTTGGAGTAAAACGGCTTTCTTTCTGGAGTGATATAATTGCGGTTGCAATTCTCATTGTTGGAGTAATTCTGCTTATTGGAGGGCTTGCATAATGATAATCCTGATTGCACTTTTCATTATAATACTGGCACCGATTGCCGGCGGATTAATAACCGGACTGGACCGGGTTATCTCTGCACGTATGCAGGGAAGACAGGGCCCGCCGCTGCTTCAGCCCTTTTATGATGTGTTTAAGCTGATGGGCAAGGAATCCATTGAGGTTAATACGATGCATCGCTTCTTTGTATATGTGGCCCTGGTTTTTGCCGTATTTACCACGGTGATTTTATTATCCGGAGGGGATATACTGCTCGCGATCTTTGCTTTGACCCTGGGCTCAGTATTCTTTGTCCTTGGTGGTTATGCCTCCAACTCCCCCTACAGTACCGTAGGCTCGGAGCGTGAGCTGCTTCAAATTATGGCCTATGAGCCAATGGTTTTACTTACCTGTGTCGGCCTGTATTATGCAAATTCAAGCTTTTTCATTCAGGATATCATTTCGGCGAAGCTTCCGGCAATTGTCTATCTGCCGGGTGTTTTCATCGGTTTAGTCTTTATACTGACCTTTAAATTAAGAAAATCACCCTTTGATCTTAGTATGTCCCATCATGGACACCAGGAGATTGTCAAGGGTATCACTACGGAGTATTCGGGCAGGGACCTTGCTGTAATCGAGATAACACACTGGTATGAGGTAATTATCTCTCTGGCTCTGGTGTATGTATTCTTTGCTTATGCAACTCCCGTAAGCCATGTGTTTGCTGTAATTGCCTGTATTATTGTATATTTCCTGGAGATAATCATTGATAATTCGGAAGCACGTTTGAAATGGCAGCAAGCCTTGAATTCTGCCTGGATTGTGACAGGAGTGATGGGAACGGTAAATCTGATTATTTTATCGTTTTTTCGTTAAAGGCATATAATAAGACGGTATAAGAGGATGGATGAAGTTCCAGGTATCTGTCCCAATGATAAACGGAGGTAACAATGAAAAGTATAAAAAAATCACCCTGGATTCTGCATTATGACGGCTCCAGCTGCAATGGCTGCGATATTGAGGTGCTGGCCTGCCTGACGCCTTTATATGATGTGGAGCGGTTTGGAATTATAAATACAGGAAATCCGAAGCATGCCGATATTTTATTAATAACCGGCAGCGTAAATGAGCAGAATATTCCTGTGGTAAAGCAGCTTTACGAGCAGATGGCGGAACCGAAGGTTGTTGTGGCTGTAGGAATCTGTGCCACCTCTGGCGGAATCTTTGCGGAGTGCTATAATGTAGTCGGAGGAGTCGATAAGGTGCTTCCGGTAGATGTGTACGTACCCGGCTGTGCTGCAAGACCGGAATCTATTATCGACGGAGTAGTTCAGGGACTTGCCGTACTGGAAGAAAAGCAGAAAGCAGTAAGAAAGAAAAGCTGATAATAACGAAGAATATAAACTGTCGTCCTGCGGCAGAATGGAGGTAGTATGGGTCAGCAAGCAATAAAGGAAATTGCAGTAAACGATTTGCTAGCCGAGGTGCTTAGCTTAAAAAATGACGGCTACCGTCTGGTTGCAATTACCTGCACCAGCAAGGGCGGTCTGGAGTTGAGCTATTCCTTTGATAAGGCTTATGAATTAGTAAACCTGCGTATTATGGCAGACACCGAGACAGAGATATCCAGCATCAGTGTGATGTATCCCTATGCATTTTTATATGAAAATGAGATAAAAGAGCTGTTCGGTGCCAACATCAAAAATATAACACTGGATTTTAACAATACACTTTACAAAATTCCTGTAAAAACACCGTTCCATATGCAGTCGGGCGACAGTCAGGGATAAAGAACAGGGAGGGAAAGCAATGGGAAAGAGAACTGTAGTTCCGTTTGGTCCTCAGCATCCGGTGCTTCCGGAACCGATTCATCTGGATTTGGTGCTGGAGGATGAAACCGTTGTAGAGGCTATACCCAGAATTGGATATATTCACAGGGGCCTTGAAAAGCTCGTAGAAAAGAAGGATTATCAGCAGTATACCTATGTTGCGGAAAGAATCTGCGGCATCTGCTCCTTTATGCATGGCATGGGCTACTGTATGGCAATAGAAAATATTATGGATGTGCAGGTGCCGGAGCGCGCACAGTTTCTTCGGACGATCTGGGCGGAGCTATCACGTCTGCACAGTCATCTGCTATGGATGGGCTTGTTGGCGGATGCCTTCGGCTTTGAGAGCCTGTTTATGCAATCCTGGAAGATCAGAGAGCAGGTACTTGATATTTTTGAAGAAACCACCGGCGGCAGGGTTATATTTTCTGTCAATGACATCGGGGGAGTAAGAAAGGATATCAGTGCAGAAACCCTGAACAAGATAAAGAACATTTTAAATGACGTAGAGAAGGAATTACAGGAGGCAGCAAAGGTATTCATTAATGATTCCACTGTGAAGCTTCGTACCAGGGGAGTCGGTCTGCTTACAAAGCAGGCGGCCTTTGATCTGGGAGCCGTAGGACCTATGGCGCGGGCCAGCGGAATTGAGATGGACCAAAGATCACAGGGCTATGCGGCTTACGGAAAGCTGGATTTTCATCCGATTGTTGACCAGGGCGGTGATTGCTACGCAAGAACTGCTGTCAGAATAGAAGAAATGTTTCAGGCCATCCGTTTGATCCGGCAGTGTATTTCTCTGATGCCGGAGAGTGAACTTAAGGTAAAGGTAACCGGCAATCCGTCCGGTGAATATTTTATGCGGGTAGAACAGCCACGCGGGGAGGTAATTTATTATGCGAAAGCAAACGGGACAAAATATCTGGACAGAGTAAGAGTCAGAACTCCTACCTTTGCCAATATTCCGGCTTTGCTTGAAACACTTAAGGGCTGTGCACTTGCGGATGTACCGATTTTAATTCTCACCATTGATCCCTGCATCAGCTGCACGGAACGGTAAAGCAAATATTGTGCCTGCGGCCCAGAGTTTGCAGGCTTTGAAGAAAGGCATGGTAAATTAATATGTCTATATTAAGAATGTCGAAATTGCTTTTTAAGAATTTATTTCATGGCCCTTATACGGTTTTGTATCCGGTGAAACAGAAGGAGACCTATGAGCGCACCAGAGGGAAAATTGCAATTGATATCGAGGATTGTATTTTCTGCGGTTTATGTGAAAGACGCTGTCCGACAGGAGCAATCAAGGTGGAGAAAGCCAAGACTTCCTGGAGTATTGAACGGCTGAAATGCATACAATGTAATTATTGTAATGAGGTGTGTCCGAAGAAGTGCCTGCGGATGGAAAACCAATATACCTCACCTTCGAGTGGCAATGTAAGGGATGAATTTATCAAATGCATGAATACCCAATCACAAGGCGAATAATTGAAATAGCAGGAGAATATGCTGTAAAGAACAATGCGGACGAGGTTAAGGTAATTAACCTTGTGGTCGGTGATTATTGCGGCTATGTCGCCAGCTCAATTGAATTGTATTTTGAGCTGATTGCCCAGGGAAGTGTCTGCGAGAAGGCAAAGCTCAATATTGAACGTGTTGTTCCCCGGTTAAAATGCAGCAATTGCGGTGAATTGTTTGTCAGGAAACCATTTTCCTTCGAATGCCCCAAATGCGGCAAGGAGGGAAGTCCGACCGAAATCGGAAAGGAATTCTACATCAAATCAATCGAGGTTTGAATATGAAAGGGAAGAGATACAAAAGACCGTTTGAAAAATCAGGATTTTTCAAATGGTAAATTTCATACTGCCGCCCGAATTTATAAGGGAGTGGCAGAAGGGAGATCATTATGCAGGAAAATAAGGAAATCGAAGTAATGCAGTCTGTCTACGACAAGAATGACGAGGTTGCATCCCGTATTAATTCGGACCTGACAAAGAACGGCATCTATGCAATTAATGTTATGGGAGCACCGGGAGCGGGAAAAACCACTTCATTAATTCAGATCATCAAGCGTCTTACCCAGGTTACCTCCTATGTGATCGAGGGAGATATTGAAGCGGACTTTGATACAAAAACGCTCCAGGCTCTGGGGGTCAAGGCAATCCAAATCAATACCGGGGGTGCCTGTCATCTGGATTCTCCCCTGATCGGTAATGCGGTGGAGGAGCTGAAGCTTGGCAACGGCGTATTATTTATAGAAAATATCGGCAATCTGGTCTGCCCGGCGGAGTTTATGATTGGTGAGCATGCGAAAATGCTTATTTCAACTGTAACGGAGGGCAGTGATAAGCCCTACAAATATCCGCTGGCCTTTGAGAAGGCGGATATCATATTACTGAATAAATGTGACCTTCTTCCCTATGTGGATTTTGATGAGGAATTCTTTATGAAAGGTGTAAGGGCACTGAACAAGACAGCTCCTGTAATCAAAGTATCCGGTAAGACACAGGAGGGTTATGATAAGGTAGCAGCATGGATTATGGAAAAGGTAAACTCATAACAAAAAGGATAAAGGTCTATGGCATCGTACAAGGGGTTGGTTTTCGACCCCTTGTTTATCGTATTGCCAAAAGTCTGGAGGTTAAGGGCAATGTAAGAAATGTCGGAGGCTATGTTGAAATTACAGCCAGCGCGGAGGCGGAGGTATTGGAGAAATTCCTGGAGGCATTGAGAGGAGATCAGACCTGTGCCGGTGAGATCGTAAGGCTGGAGGCCGAAGAGCTTTTACCGGCAGAATATGAGGACTTCGTTATCCTTCGCAGTGAAACGGAGGGAGAAGCCTCCATCATTCCCCCTGATCTTCCGGTTTGTCCAAAGTGCGCCGAGGAATTATATAAGGACAGTGACAGACGTTTTCAAAATCCATTTATCAGCTGTATCTCCTGCGGACCGAGATATACCATCATGGAAGCATTGCCCTATGACAGGTACAATACCACTATGAATGATTATGAGATGTGCGCCGATTGCTACAAGGAGTATACATCGCCTCAGAGCAGAAGGTTTCATGCCCAGACCATATCCTGTAATGATTGCGGCCCATATCTGATTTATCAGGAGTGCGGGGATTCGAATTCCCAGGAACTAAAACCATGGACAGATGCAGAGAAAGAGAAGACCCATAAGAAAATAAATACCGAGAAGCCCTGTACGGAAAAGGCAGCGCTGGAAAGAGCCACAGGTGTATTAAAGCAGGGAGGAATCCTTGCGGTGAAAGGAATCGGAGGATACCATTTTGTTTGCTCGCCCTTTTTAGAGGAGACGGTTCTTAAGCTTCGCAGACTGAAAGGTCGTGAGGAAAAGCCCTTTGCAGTTATGTTTCCTTCCCTTGAGGTGATTAAGGAATACTGTATCATATCTAAGGAGGAACAAATTCTTCTGTTAACACCGGCGAGGCCGATTGTCCTTCTTAACAGGAAGAACAACGCAATGGCTCCCTCCGTATGTAAGGAAAGCATCTACTGCGGTGCTTTTCTGCCGTATACACCCCTTCAATTGCTGCTGACAGGGCTTTGCGGCCCGCTGATTATGACCAGCGCCAACATATCGGACCAGCCGGTCATAAGGGAGGATTGGAAGCTGACGGCCCTGGATTCTCCTTATCTGAATGGTATCCTTTATAATACAAGAAGAATTGTGCGTTCGGTGGATGATTCCGTCGCAAAGGTAATTGACGGGAAACCGCAGCTAGTGCGAAGGAGCCGGGGGTATGTACCCTATCCGGTATTTATAAATGAGGACAGCCTGACGCAGGAGATACCGGCAAGAACGAAAGCTCCGGCAAAGAGTAAGCCGGTACAGCCGACTATCTTTGCGGCCGGCGGAGATTTGAAGGCTGCTTTCTGCCTTTATAAGGAGGGCAAGGCAGTCCTGTCTCAATATTTCGGAGATTTGGTACAGGTGAGTGTACGGGAGGAGTATCAAAGCTCCTATCGGGATTTGTGCAGCCTGATGAAGATAAATTCCGGCCTGGCAGTCTGTGATCTGCATCCGAATTATGCCTCGGCAGCCTTTGCAAAGATACTGGGGATACCTGTGCTTCAGGTACAGCATCATCATGCTCATATTGCTTCGGTTATGGCGGAGCATGAGCTTAAGGGAAAGGTAATCGGAGTAGCCTTTGACGGAACGGGGTACGGAACGGACGGTAATATCTGGGGCGGAGAGTTCCTGATATGCGAGGAGGAGCAGTTTATCCGCGCTGCTCATTTAAATTATGTAAAGCTGCTCGGAGGAGACCAGTCCATGCGGGATGCGAAGAAAACTTCCTCCTGTTATCTGCTTGACGCGGAATTGGAGGAATATATCAGGGATGAACGTAAGGACATCATAAAGATGGCACTTAAGCATGGTATTAACTGTGTTCTGACCTCCAGTATGGGAAGGCTGTTTGATGCAGTGGCCTCCATTCTTGATTTGGGACAGGAAAACCGTTATGAGGGGGAATGCGGTGCCCTCCTGGAAAGGGAAGCAGTTCTTGCGCTGGAGAATCAGAGTATGCCGGAGGAACTGGCCTTTGCAATCACAGAAAAGGACGGGAGCATAGAAATTGATCCGAAACCGGTATTAAGAGCACTTTGCAGACTGGGTAAGGAAGGAAAGGCCGAAGCCCTGGCCCTTGGCTTTCATTATGCTGTGGCCCATATGATTGCAGAGGTTTGTGACAGGTTAAGGGTATATTATAAAACAGATACCATCGCCTTAAGCGGCGGAGTATTTCAAAATACTGTTCTGACAGAGCAGACCTTACGGCTGTTACGACAGAAGGGACTGCAGGTGTTTGTTAATATGGCAGTACCTCCCAATGACGGCGGAATCAGTCTGGGGCAAGCCTGGCTTGGACTGCTGCATGGAAGGAAAGACCTTGAAAAGGGATTCCTGGAAAATTTATAGCAGAAACCATTGCTTGCAGGATAGACTTTTTGATAAAATAGAATTAATACAAGGTGGTACAGAATATTTACTTTTGGATGCGCAGGGGTTTTGATACAAAAATTCAGCTTATAGATAGAAAGGCGGATCGGTTATGTGTGTTGCGGTACCCGGCAAAATTATAGAAATTCAAGGTGACTTTGCTAAGGTCAATGTTATGAATAATATTACCCAGGCCAATATAAAGCTGGTTTCGGCAAAGGTAGGAGATTATGCATTAATTCACGCGGGCTGCGTGATTGAGATTCTTGAGAAGGACGCGGCGGAAGAGATATTGACCCTGTTTTCACAGCTTTCGGAGGTTATGGATGAAGACACTACTACAAGTAAAGGATGAGCTGAGCCGCTATGACGGCCCTCCGATAAAGATCATGGAGGTATGCGGCACCCATACCTCAAGTATATTCAAAAATGGAATTCGAAGCCTGATCTCTCCTAAGATTCGGCTGATCTCAGGACCGGGCTGTCCCGTCTGTGTAACTTCACCGGCCTATATTGATAAGCTGGTCGAATATTCTCTTAAGGAAAATCATTGTGTACTGACCTTCGGAGACATGATGAAGGTTAAGGGCAGCAAGCTCTCTTTAACCGGTGCGAAGGCGGCAGGCGCCGTAGTGCAGATTTTATATTCACCGCTTACGGCACTTGAGCTTGCCAGGAAGAATCCTTCCGTTAATTATATCTTTGCAGCAGTGGGCTTTGAGACGACAACACCAATCTATGCTCTGATGCTGGAGGAAATCCTGAAAGACAATATTAAAAATCTAAAGCTGCTGACATCGATTAAAACGATCATTCCGGCACTTTCCTATATCTGTGAGAATG
This sequence comes from Bacillota bacterium, assembly GCA_023407175.1. The sequence continues at coordinate 278,560 of JAEYMU010000056.1, read as the reverse complement.
AGGAGAAGATTGATGCATTTTTGTGCCCGGGACATGTCAGTGTGATCACCGGCAGCTCAGTTTATGAACCGTTGGTTCAAAAATATCATAAGCCCTTTGTCATCGGCGGCTTTGAGGGAGAGCATATCCTGGCGGCCATATATGAAATCCTGTTTCAGCTAAAGCATGAACACCCCGAGGTAAAGAATATGTACCCCGGTGCAGTATCCAGGGATGGAAACCGGAAGGCTCTTGCCCTGATTTATAAATACTTCGAAAGCACGGAGGATATCTGGCGGGGAATTGGAAGCATTGAAAATTCGGCACTTAAGCTTAGGGAAGAGTACAGGGAATTTGATGCGGGGAGCAGCAGCGAAGCTGTATATCCGGAAGAGGTCCTGCCGAGGGGCTGCAGATGCACCGATGTAATTCTGGGACGGATAACCCCGGATGAATGTCCATTATTTAAAACAGTATGTACCCCGATGGATGCCGTGGGTCCCTGTATGGTATCCTCGGAGGGTGCCTGCGGAATATGGTATAAAAATATGTGAACGGAGGCAGCTATGAAAATCGATATGTCCTATGGAAGCGGCGGGAAGCAGACCGGTAATCTGATTCAGGAGATATTTCTGAAGCATTTTAATAATAAAACCTTGAATAAGCTGGAGGATTCTGCGGTGCTGTCCGTAAACGGAAAAATTGCCTATACCACGGATTCCTTCGTGGTAACCCCCTTATTCTTTCGCGGAGGCAATATCGGAAAGCTGGCGGTCTGCGGAACGGTGAATGACCTTTCGATGATGGGAGCGGTACCGAAATATCTGACTGCCGGCTTTATCCTGGAAGAGGGGGCAGAGCTTGAGACAGTCGATAAAATTGCAGAGGCTATGGCGGCAGCGGCAAGAGAGGCCAGGGTGAAGATAGTGGCCGGTGATACCAAGGTGATCGAGGGAAGGGGAGGCATTTATATTAATACCTCCGGTATCGGCGAGATTATAAGAAGCGGAGTCAGCATATCCAATTGCCGTGCCGGTGATGTGATTATCCTTTCCGGTAATCTGGGAGAGCACCATGCAGCTATTTTATCCGAACGAATGGGAATTGACAATCAGATTGCCAGTGACTGCGCGCCCTTGAATGGAATTGTAACCGGATTGCTAGCAGAGAAGGTAAGCATACATTGTATGAGGGATGTTACCCGGGGAGGACTGGCCACAGTATTGAATGAGGCGGCGGATAACTCCGGCCTTGGGATAGAGATATGGGAAGAGGCTCTGCCGGTGAGCAGGGAAGTTCAGGGCTTTTGTGATATCCTGGGACTGGACCCTCTTTATATGGCAAATGAGGGCAAGATGATTGCCGTTGTACCGGAAGGTCAGGCTGCCAAAGCCCTGGAGGCCATCTGGAAAAATAAATACGGCAGGAATGCCGCCATTATCGGCAGGGTGGCGGAAGGAAAGGGTGTCAGAATGCGGACAAAGCTTCAGGGCACGAGGTCGATTGATGTATTATACGGAGAAGGATTGCCGAGAATCTGCTAGAATATAATAAAACAAAAAGGATAAACCGCTTTCATCTGGCGGTAATACGGAGGTATTTGATGCAAGGTACAGTGAGTTATTACATGCCGGCCGAATGGGAGCTGCATGAGAGAACCCTGATACAATGGCCGGTCAGACCGTCCCTGGTTTTTCCGGAGAATTATGAAGAGGTCAGACAGGGATATGTGAATGTAATAAACAGAGTTGCAGAATTTGAAAAGGTTACGGTGCTGGTCAATGAAGCTTCCTTCGACGAAGCAAAGAAGCTGTGTGGGGAGAAGGCTGAGCTTCTTATCGTACCTCATAATGACGGATGGTGCAGGGATAGCGGCCCGACCTTTTTATGGAACAGGGACAAACAGCTTTCCGGGGTAAACTGGAAATTCAATGCCTGGGGTGAACGCTTTCCCGATTATGAGCAGGATAATCAATTGGCGTCAAGAGTCCTGGAGCATTTCCGGGTTCCCTATGTCAATGCACCCATCGTGCTGGAGGGAGGTTCCATCCATGTTGACGGAGAGGGTACCTTGCTGACCACAGAGGAATGTCTTTTAAATAAAAACCGTAATCCGGGACTTTCCAGAGAAGAGATTGAGGAGGAAGTTAAGCGTCAGGTCGGCGTATCGAGGATAATCTGGTTAAAGCGTGGACTTTACGGGGATGAAACGGACGGGCATGTGGATAATGTAGCCTGCTTTGCAAAACCGGGTGTTATCCTGCTTCAAGCCTGTAGCCATAAAGAGGACCCGAATTATGAAAGAACACAGGAAAATCTGGAGATATTAAAGCAGGCAGTGGATGCCTGTGGAAGAAAATTAGAGATCATACAGCTTCCCCAGCCTCCCGTAAGATATTATGAGGATATCCGCTTGACCTTAAGCTATCTGAATTTCTATCTGGTGAACGGTGGTGTTATTCTTCCGGTATTTGGCGAGGACGCCACAGAAACAGATCAAAAGGCAGAGGAAATTCTAAAGCAGGTATTTTCCGGCCGGAAAATTGCAACGGTTGACGGTATGGCCCTGATTAAGGAGGGCGGTAATGTCCACTGTATCACCCAGCAGATGCCGGCGGGAAGCAGATAGAGCGTTACGGTCAAGCCCTTTAACAGGAAGGATTTCATAGAAGGTTAGAAAAAGAGAGCTCATAGGAAAGAGGGAGTAAGCATGAGGTTGGTAAAGGTTGCAGCAACACAAATGAGCTGCACGGATCAGATCGATGAGAATATAAAGAAGGCGGAAGGACTGGTAAGACAGGCCGCGGCACAGGGAGCACAGATCATTTTAATTCAGGAGCTCTTTGAGACACTATATTTTTGCCAGAAGGAAAAGCCGGAATACTATAATTATGCTGCAACTGTGGATGAGAATAAGGCCGTCGCCCATTTTAAGAAGGTTGCGAAGGAGCTTGAGGTGGTGCTTCCCATAAGCTTCTATGAGAAAAAGAATAATGCCCGTTATAATGCTCTTGCAGTTATTGATGCGGACGGAGAGGTGCTTGGAGTATACCGGAAAAGCCATATCCCTGATGGACCGGGCTATGAGGAAAAGTATTATTTTAATCCCGGAGATACTGGTTTTCAGGTATGGGAGACGAGATATGGGAAAATTGGCGTCGGTATCTGCTGGGATCAGTGGTATCCGGAGGCAGCCAGATGTATGGTATTGATGGGGGCGGAAATCCTGTTGTACCCTACTGCCATCGGTTCCGAGCCGGAGAATCCGGGGATTGATTCAAAGGATCACTGGCAGCGCTGCATGATAGGGCATTCCGCCTGCAATCTGGTACCGGTGGTGGCCTCCAACCGGATCGGGACTGAGAATATCGATAACTCCAGTATTTGCTTCTATGGCTCCTCCTTTATTACGGATGCTACCGGACAGAAGGTTGCGGAGGCGGGGAGGACGCAGGAAGCTGTGCTTGTGGCTGAATTCGATCTGGATGCAACGGCAGAGCAACGGATTGAATGGGGAATTTTCAGGGACAGAAGGCCGGATTTGTACAAAGCGATCCTTACCTATGACGGAGAGGTAAAATAAGGGGATGAAGAATGCTGCGAATGAAATTCAATGCAGGCTGGGCTGCGGTGCCTGCTGTATTGCACCGTCCATCTCATCACCGATCCCGGGAATGCCTGACGGAAAACCTGCCGGTATCCGCTGTATCCAGCTTACCGAAGAGAACCTGTGCAGGCTTTTTGGCTTATCCCTTCGCCCGGCAGTCTGCGGCAGCTTAAAACCCTCCGAGGAAATGTGTCGCAGTACAGACGAAGAGGCCCTAAGGTATTTGCAGGAACTGGAGAGGGAGACAGCAGTAGAAAACAGAAGGATGTAAAGTTTGAAAGTACCTTTCAAACTCTTTATTAAAGCAGTATCACAAGCAAAGCTTGCGATATGCAGGGGTATGTCAACACAAATAAATTGGCAATGGAGATGAATTAAAATTCATTCCATTGCCAATTTGCTGTCCTTTTGTCATAATATCAAAGGGCTATCATACCGGTTGGCTTTATTTCAGGTATTTTGCCAGCCTTTTTTCAAAATCGGTGACTGAAACTCCGATACGCTCAAACACAGCAGGATCTACCGATATGGACCGAGCCCCTGCCAGGGACTCTGAACCTAGATGCTTCCAGGCATAGGCCTGAGCGATATGGACACAGGATACCAGCTCATGGGTTATCACATTGGCATCGAGAGGTCTGTGGTGATAAAGGGCTGTTTCATAAACAGGGAAGGGCAAATCCCATTGGTCAAGGAAATATGCACCGAGCTCCTGATGGAGAATTTCATCCTCACCGTAATCCAGCTGAACAAAATCCTGAACGGAAGATGCTGCTTTACCGGTCTTGGTGTTCGAGAGGAGAAGAAACAGTCCAATATTATGCATCAGACCTGCAAACATCGTAGATTCTGCGGGCTGCTTGTGCAAGAATACTTCGAACAGGAACAGGAAGATCCGATTTGTTAGGTAAGAGTGTTTGCAAAGTATCTTCGGTCCTCCGTCCTCCGATCCGAAGGAACTCATAACACAGGCAAAGCGCAGGAAGCTTTTTAAGTTGTGGAGCCCGATATAGATAGCGGCTTGTTTCACCTTATCCGGCATGGCCCCATAGACACCGGATTTTGCAACCTCCATCAATAACCTTGATATTTCGGCATCCTGTTCAATTTCTTCAATCAGAGTATCCAGATTCTCTTCTTCAATCAGAGCAAACATTTTATTGCAATTCTCGGGCATGATACAGCTGCAATCGATCTGCTCCAGCCTGGCCTTCAGGTCTGCGGAGTTTAATTCCTTCTCATCCGCAAATAATTTGTTGATGCTTTCCAAAAAGCTGTCATTATTCCAGGGCTTGAATATATAAAGCTTTGCAACATTATGGAGCAAAGCCTGAAACATGGGTTTTTCATCTGCATAACCGCTTAGGATAATCCGGATGATATCCGGATATTTATCCTTAATTATACTTAGCAGCTTATAGCCGTCCATTTCAGGCATGCGCATATCGCTGATTACCATATTAATTTCTGTTGTTTCAAGCAGCTTTAACGCCTCCATACTGTTGTCTGCGGTAAAGATTTCATAATCAGTATCCAGAAACATTCTTGACAGGGCTTTTAAAATCTGTACTTCATCGTCTACAATCAATATCTTCTTCATATCCTCATCATCCTTTCATTTTTACGGTATCTTTTGTTTTATCATTATGTCCCGTGGTTTTGTAATTTAAAATCACTAATACTGTGTTGCAGTACTATGCTGTCGTAACGATTGGTAATGTTATAATAAAGCTTGCTCCTTTCCCTAATTCACTTTTTGCATAGATGCCTCCATGATGCTTATTAACGATAATATCATAAGTAATACTAAGTCCCAGGCCGGTGCCCTTGCCGATTTCCTTGGTTGTAAAGAAGGGTTCGAAAATCTTCAACAGATTTTCCTCCGGGATACCCGGGCCGTCATCGGATATCTCAATCTGAATCTGGGCGTTGATATTTCTTGCCTTAATCCGTATGCTGCCCAGGGTAGGGCGATTTTGTGAACGGATGGCCTGTGCCGCATTCATGATGATGTTGACAAATACTTGTCCGATTTGAATTTTATTGCAATAGAGGATAATATCCTCGGGTATGTCAAGCTTAATAGCTGCGGCATATTTTACTTCATTTTTAGTAATCAGGATAACCTGCTGAATCAATTCCAGCAGGACATAAGTGTCTTTTTCATTATCCTTGGAGGTGCGGGCATAGACCTTTAAGGATTGTACAATCTCTGTTATCCTTTTGATGCCTCCTTCGGATTCAAGAAACAGGTTTTCCGCATCATTTAAGATGAAATCAAGCTTCAGCTCCTTGTATTTGTCACTGATATCCTGAATGGAAAAATCGCTTTCTGGAGATGGGGTCATTGGATCGTCTGTTATCTGCCGGTTGATAAATTCCGTATATTCCCTGAGTCTTGTGAAATATTTTCTTAGAATGTCAAAATTACTGCTGACATAGCTCATCGGGTTATTGATTTCATGGGCAATACCGGCAGCCAGCTGGCCGATGGCGGCCATTTTCTCTGATTGGACCAGACTGAATTTGGCCTCAGTAAGTTCGGCATTGATCAGCTTTAGTTCTTCATACTGCTTTTTCGTTACTTCCAGAAGGGATTTTAAGTGATTGGAGTTATTCTTAGCCTCAATGGCTACTTTTAGTCTAGAATGCAATTCGACGGTATTGATCGGCTTATTGATATAATCAAAGGCCCCAAGTTCGAAGCATTTTTTATAAGCATCAATGTCATTTAAAGATGTCAGCATGATGATGGGCATATCATCATATTTTTTATCAGAGCGCAGAAGTTCCAGCAATTCAAAGCCGGTAATTGCCGGCATCATAACATCGGATATCAGAATATCGATGTTATATTCATCAATGATTTGCTTAGCCTGTCTGGGATCATCGCATAGAAGCACCTGTGTTATCTCCGGAATATCCTCGAGATACCGTTTGGCTGCGGATAAATTAAAATGACTATCGTCTACGATCAGTATCTTCATAATTATATCCCCCATTCCTAGGATGGCCATCATTGACTATACAATTATAACATTTACCAATATTTATTTCAACCAAGCTATGTTAGTTTTAACCAAAAATCGATGCCAGGAATTCTGATAATGTGACATTGTTACAATGATTGATTAAAGATTAACAATTGCTTTCTTGACATAATTATCGCTATATCGTAATATTATAATATAGTGATATAAAAATTACCTGAGATAATTTTGGATTAGATAACAAAAACAGTGATTATATTCAAGCAAAATAGGTGATTTGGGAGGAAAGGAAAAGCGTAGGAGGATAAAATGGATAACAATTATAAACAGTTCAGTGAAACAGCCGAGTTGCTTAAGACTCTGGCACATCCGGTCCGGCTATGTATAATTAAGGGATTGTTGGAGAAAGGGGAATGCAATGTATCCCATATGCAGGCCTGTCTGGCTACCCCCCAGTCAACCATCTCCCAGCATTTGCAAAAGCTTCGCATGGCAGGGATTATTGAGGGCAGGAGAAATGGTTTGGAAATCTACTATAGGGTTTGTAATGATAAGGTAAAGGACTTAATGGAAACATTATATGATACAAAATAAGCAGAAATAAACAGAGGATTTACGAATTGGAGGATTAAGTTATGGCGAAAAAAGTATTAATTGTCGGTGGAGTGGCCGGTGGCGCCTCCGCTGCGGCAAGACTTAGGAGACTGGATGAAACCGCAGAGATTATCCTGTTTGAGAGGGATGAATATATTTCCTTTGCCAACTGCGGGCTTCCCTACTATATCGGAGAAAGCATCAAGGAGAGAAGCAGGCTTTTGGTTCAGACCCCGGAAGGAATGAGAAGCCGCTTTCGTATTGATGTCAGGAATAACAGTGAGGTAGTTCATGTAGATGCAGAGAAAAAGACGGTAACCGTTAAGAGTAAAACCGAAGGTACCTATGAAGAAAGCTTTGATTATCTGATTCTGTCCCCCGGAGCGAAGGCGCTGCGGCCTAATATTCCGGGAATACAAAATGATCGGATATTTACGCTGCGCAATATCCCGGATACGGATAGAATCAAGGCTTATGTCGATCAGGAGGATACCAAAAGTGCGGTAGTGATCGGCGGCGGTTTTGTCGGTGTTGAGATGGCGGAGAATTTAAGAGAAAGGGGCCTAAGTGTTACCCTGGTGGAGGCCGCCCCTCATATTCTGGCGCCCTTTGATTATGATATGGCTGTTATTACCGAGAAGGAAATGGTGGATAACGGGATACATCTTATTCTGGGAGATGGAGTGAAGGCCTTCCGGGATACCGGCGAGCAGATTGATGTAACCTTAAGCAGTGATGCAAGCCTGGCGGCGGATATAGTAGTACTTGCAATTGGTGTTGCCCCCGACACGGCCTTCTTAAAGGACAGCGGTCTGGAGCTGGGTCCCAGAGGACATATTATTGTGGATGACAGGATGCAGACTAACAAGGAAGGAATTTATGCGGTTGGTGATGCAATTGAGGTCATTGATTTTGTAACAAAGCAGAAGACGGCAATTCCCCTGGCCGGTCCCGCCAATAAGCAGGGCAGGATTGTAGCGGATAATATTGCCGGCTTAACCAGCAGCTTTCGTGGGTCACAGGGTACCTCAATCATTAAGGTATTTGACCTTACGGCGGCAAGCACCGGCGCAAATGAGAGGACATTGCAGAAGGCGGACATTTCCTACCAGACAATCTTTGTCCACCCGGTATCCCATGCCTCCTATTATCCTGGTGCGGTTCCTATGACCTTAAAGCTCATATTCAATGAGGAGGGTAAGATTCTGGGTGCACAGGGTATCGGTTTTGAAGGGGTTGATAAGAGAATCGATGTAATAGCCACTGTAATTCGTCTGGGCGGCACGGTAGAGGATCTGACAGAGCTGGAATTATCCTATGCCCCTCCTTTTTCCTCGGCCAAGGACCCGGTGAACATGGCGGGCTTTGTCGCACAGAATGTACTGGAGGGCAGAAGCCATGTGGCGACCTGGAGTGATGTCGAGAAAATGAAGCCGGAGGATTATGTGCTTGTAGATGTTCGTACAGAGCTGGAATACAGTAACGGGCATATGGAAGGTGCAATCAATATTCCCGTTGACAGTCTAAGAGACCGCTTATCCGAGCTGGATTCTGGTAAGACAGTTGTAGAATACTGTCAGGTCGGGCTCCGGGGCTATGTTGCAGATCGGATACTTTCACAGCGAGGCTATCAGGTTATGAATGTTACCGGCGGTTATAAGTCAATTTCCTCCCTCCAGTTTGATGCCAATAAGGAGACACCGGAGGAGGCAGTAATACGCAAGGATAAGCTTGTATCTGCGGCAGAGCTTTCCGGGCAGGCTAAGATTGATCCTGATACACAGACCATCAAGGAAGAAATCCCTGATGTCTGGGATAAATCCTTTGACAAGACGCTGGACGCCTGCGGTCTGTGCTGTCCCGGCCCCCTGATGCAGGTGAAGGCCTCCATTACGGATATGAAGGAGGGCCAGGTGCTTAAGGTATCGGCTTCCGATCCCGGTTTCTTTGAGGATATTAAAGCCTGGTGCAAAAGAACCAATAACGAACTGCTGGAGCTGACAAGATCAGGCGGCAATATAACGGCATTTATCAGAAAGCTTAGCGGAAGGAATGAGGCGTTGGTGCACTGTCAGGAGATGACTGCGGTAAAGGATAATAAGACCATGGTTGTGTTCAGCGGAGATTTGGATAAGGCGATTGCCTCCTTTATCATCGCAAACGGAGCAGCCTCCATGGGCAAGAAGGTGACCATGTTCTTTACCTTCTGGGGACTGAATATCTTAAGAAAGCCGGATAAGGTGAAGGTTCAAAAGGGTATGATGGACAGCATGTTCGGTATGATGATGCCAAGGGGCAGCAAACGGCTTAAGCTCTCCAAGATGAATATGATGGGTATGGGCGGCAAGATGATTCGCAAGGTCATGAAGGATAAGAATGTATCCTCCCTGGAGGAGCTGATTAAATCGGCAATTGACAGTGGAATTGAGATCGTAGCCTGCCAGATGTCCTTGGATGTTATGGGGCTGCGAAAGGAAGAACTGATTGACGGAGTCAAGATTGGCGGGGTTGGCTACTATCTGGGGGAAGCCGAGGATTCCAATGTAAACCTGTTTATTTGATAACAAAGTGTCAGCCTGCTGACACTTTGGCGCCCGAGCGCGGATTGCATAGCCTTGCCGAATTAAGCTGCATATAATCTATTAAATTTTCTGAACAACATTTACAATTTCGAAGCGGAAGGAGCCTTGGAGCAAAGAAATTTGTAAATGTTGTTCGGAAAATTATTAATTTTTACGAGTCTCGTAATTATCTAATGTATTATTTCCGGCAGACACAGTATAGAACTATACCGTCCTCAGGCTTGTAGATCTCGCCCTGTTTGCATTCCAGAACGGTAAAGCCGGTCCTCCTGGCATAAAGAGTAAGTTCTTCGGACGTAAAGGCCTCCCAGTAGAGCCGTGTGGAGGCCAATGGATAGAATCTGCGATCGGTCAGATATTGGCTGTAATGCTTTGTCAGAAAGGCATAATCATGACCGGAATAGCTTAGGATACCGCCGGATTTCAGAACCCTTCTGCACTCCCTAAGAAAGCTTTGCTTATAGGCGGTACCGTATAACAGGCCAAAGGTCTGCGCCCACAGAATAATAATATCAAAGGAGGCATCCTCAAAGGGGAGCCTTCTGCCGTCATATACCAGAAAGGGAATCATACACCGGCGGCCGGCAGCCAGCTTCATAGCCTGCTTTATCCTTGCAGAGGAGATATCGATGCCGGTGACAGGATACCCCCTTTGATACAGCGCAAAGGCCTCCCTGCCAAGTCCGCAGCCGATATCCAGCAGGCTGTGGCCCTCCGGAAAGTAGGAAAGTACCTTCTCCTCCCAGATTTTCAGTCCTGCGGTCACGGTCTGAAGCTCTTCTTCTGAATTTTTAGGGTCCTCATAAAATGTTTTGACAATAGAATGAGTCATACATAACTCCTTGGTTTTGTATTTCATATGCATATGATAAATCCCGGTAAGTCTATCTTAGCGCAGTTAAAAAATATTACTAGACTTATAATACAGATTATGGTATGGTATTAATTAGCTATGGAAAAAATCATCTTCAAATCATATACATCACGATTGAGTGCCAGCCTTTACTCATGTGATGTTATATTTTTTTGAGGGTGCTTTTTATTTTATTTATGAAAAATACTTCCTTTTTTGAGCCATAAATTTTATAATGGTTGTATTAATGAATCAGGGCATTATAAGATAGCACCAGAGGGAAGTGAAGGGATGGCAGGAATGTCGAGGAGCAGAAACAGAAATATCGTTATTGCATTTATTATAAGCTGTATATTGCTTGGTCTTATCTTCCCCATGCACGCCCTGGGCGAGGTAAAGCAGATTACGGAAACGCAGCAGAAGCTGGAGGGGATCACCGAGGAGGAAAAGGCGGTACTTAAGGAGCTTTTCTCCATCAATCAGAAGATTGAGAAGCTGGAAGCGCAGCAGGAGACCATAAACAAGGATATTAAGAAGCTCAATTCCCAGATAGAGGATATGCAGGATGAGATTGATTCCAAGCAGGAGGCTTATGATACACAGCTAAAGGTGCTTGAGCAGGTGCTGGTGAATTATCAGCGCGGAGGTCCGGCCACTTATTTGGAGATACTGCTGAAGGCCAGGAATTTATCGGAATTTTTAAAAAGTATCAATGTGATTAAGGATATCTCCCATAATATAAAGGAGCTTTTGACGTCCCTTGAGGATGCCAGGAAGCTGCTGGAGGAGGAGAAGGCAAAGCTTGATGAGAAGGCTGAGAGTCTTAAGCAAAAGAAGGAGGAGCTTGCTAAAAATCTTGCAGATAATCAGGCGCTACAGGGAGAGAAGGAGGATTATCTTAACTCCCTCCAGGAGGATAAGGAATACTATAGGGAGCAGCTTGATAATCTGGAGCTGGTATGGACCAATTGCCAGTCCTTGTTCCCGGAGCTTGCCAGGGAAATTACGGATACCATCAATGAAGGATATTTTACCTTCGATGATTTGAATATGAAGCTGGATTTATTGGCTATGAGCGGATATCTTAAGGAGGACACCTTCAACAATATTCTGGCCGGTAAGAAGGAGCTTTCTGATATCACCTTTGATTTTCAGGAGGATAAGGTGATTCTTAAGGTTCCCGGAGAGCATCTGGAGCTTACCGGAAACTTTGTAATATCAGGGGAAAGCGCCATCCGCTATGAGGTAACGGAGGGCACCTTCTATGGCCTGCCTCTGGAGTCGTCCTCCATTGAGGAATTATTTAAAAACGGTCCGCTTTTAATTGATTTTCAATCGATATCGGAGGGCATTATTACAATCAAGTTTACCCTGAATAAGGTGTTCAGTGAAGAGGATAAGCTGGCTTTTGAAATCAGTCCGAAGTGGTAAGGGAGAATGGAGAAAACAATGATTGAAGCAAAAGGGGTCACTTTAATGTACCAGGATGGTACAACAGCTTTAAAAAATGTTAATCTTAAGGTCATGCCGGGAGAACTGGTATACATTACGGGGCACAGCGGGTCCGGCAAAACCAGTCTGCTAAAGCTTCTGATCGGTATGGAATATCCGACGGAGGGTTCTCTGACTGTACTTGGCCAGCCGATTAAAAAAGGGAAAAATCGAAAAATCAGAAAGCTGCGCAAAAAGATTGGTCCGGTATTCCAGGAGTTTAAATTGATTGAGCGAAGAACTGCCCTGGAGAATGTCATGATGGGGATGCGCTTCCTTGGGATATCACCAAGAAGGATGAAGGCAGAGGCCGTCAGCGCACTGACCAAAGTGGGACTGGAGCATAAAATACGTGCAAGGGTTGATAAGCTGTCCTGGGGTGAAGCCCAGAGAGTAGCCATCGCAAGAGCAGTTGCCCGCAAGCCGGAGCTGATTATAGCAGATGAACCAACGGGCAATCTGGATTATAACAATGCCATCAATATCCTGCAAATTCTGAATTCCTTCCGGGACAGTAATACGGCGGTGGTGATTACCACACATGCCACCCATCTGATCGAAAACCAGGAGGATGCCACCTATGTCCGGGTCAATAAGGGCGAGGTAGTCGTGGAGAAGAAGGCTGGAGGGGGGCTGCAATGAAAACATTTTTTTATAATATCGGCTATTTTTTGCTGGAAGCAAAGCGGACCATCCGCTTTAATCCTTTATCCAATCTTTTTTCGGTCATCGGAACCGGACTGATTTTATTTTTGCTTGGCATGGTTTTAACGGGCTGGACCATCGGAGACAGGCTGATTGAGGCGCTGCAGTCGGAGGCGGAAATCAGTGCATACTTTAAGGATGGAATGGATAAGGAGGAGGCCCTGGAATTAGTTGAAAAGGTCAGTGGGCTTTCGGGCGTACAGAAGGCCAGTTACATAAATGAGACAGAGGCAAGGGCTCAGATGGAAGAGATGCTGGGGAATGAAGCCGGTATTCTGGGGCTTTTTGATGAAAATCCTTTTGAAGCCTATATTGACATAAGAATTAACCTGGAGGATATGGATCAGGTTCTGAAGGCGGTGAGCGGGCTGGAGGGTATCGATTATGTCAGGGATAACCGCTCGGTGCTGGTGCAGATGAAGAATATTACGAAGGGCGTGAAGATTTTCGGTGTTCTGATTATGCTGGCAGTTGGAATTACTACCCTGATTATCATATCCCACATGATACGCCAGGGGATTTATAACAATAAGAATCAGATTAATACACTGCGGCTTTTGGGTGCGCCAAACGGCTTTATCGGCTTTCCCTTTGTACTGGCGGGAACACTTCTGACCCTGCTTGGAGGAGCTCTTGCGGCAGGAATGATTTATCTGCTGGTAAGCCGGGGATATGGATATCTGGGAGACTTTCTTCCATTTATTCCATTACCGTCCATCGGTGATATGCGGGATAAGGTAAGTATTCTGTTATTGCTTGTGAGCGCAGCGCTGGGACTGGCAGGAAGCCTGTTTGGCGTATCCTCCATAAGAAGGACGGATTGATAATTAATAGATTTTGTACCGCCTTTTGCGGTGGAATGGAGTTAATATGGAGGACAATTTTCAGACAGAGGCTTCGATTAAGATCGGTAAGAAGACCTTTCTTACCGCAGTTATCATATTAGGATTATTGATGCTTACAGTGGGCATACTTACCCGGGTGATACCGACCGGAAGCTATGACCGGATAACGGCGGACGGGCGTGAGACAGTAGTAGAAGGCTCCTTTCATTTTACGGATACAGAGCAGTTTCCCATCTGGCGCTGGTTCACCGCGCCGGTTGAGGTACTCTGGAGTGCCGACGGGGCCGTTGTAATCGTTATTATTTTATTTTTGCTGGCAGTAAGCGGCGCCTTCTCACTGCTAGAAAGCAGTGACGTCATGTCACTTGGCATTATGAAGGTGGTGCATAAATTCAGGAAGTATAAATACATTCTGATGGCAGTCATTGTATTCTTCTTTATGCTGCTTGGAGCAGTGCTTGGTACCTTTGAGGAGAATATCGCACTTGTACCGATCATCATTGCCCTATCCTATTGCCTGGGCTGGGATTCCCTGGTTGGGCTGGGGATGAGCATCCTGGCCTCCTGCTTTGGTTTTACGGCTGCAATTACCAATCCCTTTTCCATCGCTATCACCCAGCAGATATCACAGCTCCCCCTGTATTCGGGGTCGGGACTGCGTATCCTCATATTTTTCACCTATTATCTGCTCGCCCTGGTATTTCTCATCCGCTATGCCAAAAGGATTGAGAAAAATCCGGCACGTTCGCTGGTGTACGGTGAGGACGAGCTGCTTCGCAGCAAGTATTCCAGCGGAGACAGCCTGGAGCAGATGCTTGGCAGCAAATCACCGGAACAGATGAAGCGCCTGAAAAGGGCAGCCATAACCTTTGGAGGTTTTGTTGTACTTATCTTTGCAGTGATTATTATAGCCTCCTTCCTGCCCGCTTTGTCAGAGGTGGAGCTTCCCATCATCGGCCTGCTCTTCCTGATTGGCGGTATCGTAGCGGCAGGAATTGCCGGAGTACGTTCCCGGCAAAGACTTAGGATACTCGCAAAAAGTGTTGGGGGCGTTGCACCGGGAATTATTCTGATTCTTATGGCTATGAGCGTCAAATTCATTATTTCCCACGGGGGAATCATGGATACGATTCTTTATTATACCTCTGATGCGATCACCTCCACCTCACCCTATGTGGCTATTTTATTGATTTATGCCCTGATATTATTATTGGAGCTTTTTGTCGGCTCCTCCTCGGCAAAGGCATTTTTGGTTATGCCCTTGATTGCACCGCTTTCCGATCTGGTGGGTATCACAAGGCAGACCTCAGTGCTTGCCTTCTGCTTTGGAGACGGTTTTTCCAATGTGCTGTATCCGACCAATCCGGTACTGCTGATCTGTCTTGGCCTTACGGTGGTGACCTATACCAAATGGATCAAATGGACCTGGAAGCTTCAAGTGATTGCCTTTGCAATTGCCTGCGGATATCTGTTTGTCGGTATCGCAATTGGCTATGGGCCGTTTTAAATGGAGGTTGGCGGCAGAATGGAGGTTTTGTATGGCAGACCGGATTATCTTATATAGTTTATGTATTCTATTAACCATTATCATAATATTAACTGCTGTTGTTGTCATCCGTACCAGGCGTTTTCGTCCGGCTTTGAAGGAGGAAAAATCAGATTATAAGCCTTCTGCGGAGCCGGCAACGGCAAAGAAGCTTGCCGAGGCGGTAAGCTGCAGGACAGTATCCCATCTGGAGGCAAGGGCTACGGATTGGGGAGAGTTTACCCGGTTGCAGGAATTGCTGGAACAGAGCTTTCCATTGGTACACTCGGTTTGTACCAAGACTGTGATTAACAGTTACAGCCTGTCCTATCATTGGAAGGCCCCCGGTTCTGAGCCTGCTCAAAAGCCCATTTTAATTACGGCTCACATGGATGTGGTCCCGGTGGAGGAAGAAACGAGCACCGACTGGACTTATCCGGCCTTTGACGGCTTGATCAGGGATGGCTTTGTATGGGGCAGAGGCACTCTTGATATTAAGATTCATATGGTTGCCGCATTAGAAGCAGTGGAACGGCTGATTAAAGAAGGCTTTACTCCCTCAAGGGATATTTATCTGGCCTTCGGACATGATGAGGAAATCGACGGCATGCAGGGAGCAGCCAGGATAGCAGAGTATTATGCCGGGCAGGGACTCCGCTTTGATTATGTTCTGGATGAGGGAGGCTTTGCTGCCAGGGGGCTTTTAGAGGGAATTGAAAAGCCGATTGCACTGGTGGGAACCGGGGAAAAGGGCTTTGCTAATATCAGACTGAATGTTACCAGTGATGGGGGACACTCCTCCATGCCTGCCAGGCATTCTTCCCTTGGCATTCTGGCCCAGGCCCTTTGCCGGCTGGAGAAGCATACCTTCAAACCAAGGCTGATTCCATCGGTCAGAGGCTTCCTTCTGGACCTGGGACCCCATATGAAGGGGATTAACCGGGTGATACTTGCAAATCTCTGGTTATTCAAGCCGCTGTTTCTTAAGATGTTTTCCGGCTCCAATATGGGAGGGGCCTTATTAAAAACAACAGTAGCGGTTACCATGGCTTCGGGAAGCCCGGCGCCGAACATTATTCCCCAGAAATCCTCGGCGGTTATTAATTGCCGTATCTTACCGGGGGAAACGGGAGAAGATTTGATGAATTTTCTTAAGAAAACTCTTAAGGGGCTTCCGGTTGAGCTGGAGCCGCTGGTGGTGGATGAGCCGTCTAAAATATCTCCTGCAGATACACCGGGCTACCGGACCATCGGGAGACTGATTAAGAAATATTGCGGGGATGCCATTGTTGTTCCTTATCTTGTTATGGCAAGCACTGATGCACGCAAATACGAACCGGTTTGCGACAATATATATCGCTTCACGCCCTATCTGGTGGATTCCAGGGACACGGAGCGGATTCATGGCACAAATGAAAGAATTAGTATAGAAAATGTGAACCGTTGTGTGGATTTCTTTGTTGAGCTGTTAAAGAGCTGACGGAAAGAGGAATATCATGATATTGACAAGAAAAAATGAAAAAAACGGTGATGAGCTGTCCATTCTTGGCTTTGGCTGTATGCGTTTTCCTATGAAGGGAAGCAGCATCGATGAGGCAAGAACGATAGCAATGATCAGGGATGCAATTGACCATGGGATGAATTATTTTGATACCGCTTATTTCTACCATGGAGGGAAAAGTGAAGCAATGCTTGGTGAAGCCTTAAGCGGGGGCTACCGTGAGAAGGTTAAGATTACAACGAAGCTGCCCCCCTTTCTGGTAAGCAAGCTGGAGGGAGCAAAGAAAATATTTGATACCCAGTGCAAGAAGCTTAAGACGGATTATATCGACTATTATTTGCTTCATATGCTGTCGGATAAAGCCACCTTTGACCGGATGGTTTCAATCGGGGTCCTGGATTGGCTGGAACAATTAAAGAGAGAGGGCAAAATAAGAAACCTTGGCTTCTCCTTTCATGGGGAAAAGACCGATTTTGAGAAAATTCTTAAGGCGTATCCCTGGGATATCTGCCAGATACAGTATAACTATCTGGATGAAAACAATCAGGCGGGAAAATCAGGCCTTGAGCTGGCCAGATCAATGGGAATACCGGTAGTTGTAATGGAGCCCCTGCGGGGAGGCCGGCTGGTCAATAATCTGCCGAAGGAGGTTCTGGAGGAATTCAGGAGGTACGATGAGACACGTACTCCGGCAGAATGGGCCCTGCGGTGGATATGGAATCATCCCGGAGTTACAGTGGTATTATCGGGAATGAGTGATGAGGAACAGTTAGCGGAAAACATCAGGATTGCTTCTCTGGCAAAGGAGAATGCTTTAACGCCGGAGGAGCTTAAGGTGTTCGAGCAGGTGAAGAAGATAATGCTTGAAAAGACCAAAATTCCCTGTACGGCCTGCGGCTACTGTATGCCATGTCCTGCGGGGGTAAATATACCGGGATGCTTTGCTACCTATAATGATAAATATCTCCTGGGCTTGAAGCACAATAAATTAAAATATATGCAGACGCTTGGTTTTCTGTCCAAGCAGCCGGCTTACGCCTCTCTATGCAAAAACTGCGGAAAATGTGAGAAGCACTGTCCTCAGCAGATCGAGATCCGTAAGGAACTGAAAACGGTAAAAAAGGAGATGGAGGGTATCTTCTTTCAGCCGATGGTAGGCATCATAAGAAAATTGTCCCGGGTCAAATAGGCCAAAGAGCTGACCGGATTACCGGGAATTATTTCATGGTCATGTATATTCTTCAATCAATGTAATAAAATATATCAGGGAGCTTATATAAGCTCCCTTGAATTATCTTTGCTGCTGATTGGAGGTTGTATGAAGACGGTTAAGACGAAAATATTCGAGTATGGGGAGAAGGAAATGGT
Organism: Bacillota bacterium; assembly: GCA_023407175.1. The sequence continues at coordinate 260,520 of JAEYMU010000056.1, read as the reverse complement.
ATATCTTAAAAACTCAGATCCATTGCTGGGAGAAGAAATAGAACGAATCGGCAGGGTGGAACGGGAGATCATACCAGAGCTTTTTCCGGCCCTCATCTATGCTGTGGTGGGTCAGCAGATTTCACAAAAGGCTTCCCGGACCATCTGGGGCAGGCTGCAGGTGCGGTTTGAGGATATCTCACCGGAGATCATGGCAGAGGCTTCTATTGAGGATATCCGCCAATGTGGAATACCGGCGGCAAAGGCAGGATATATCAAGGGGATATCCCAGACGGTTGCCTTGGATGAATTTAATTTAAACAGTCTTGTCATGCTGTCAGATAAGGAAGCAGTCAAGAAGCTGTCGGCACTGCACGGCATCGGAGTCTGGACAGCCGAGAACCTTCTTCTTAATTCCATGGAGCGTCCCAATATCATCAGCTATGGAGATATCGCCATCAGAAGGGGTATCATGAAGCTTTACAGCCTGTCAGGACTGACAAGGGAGCAGTTCAATCTATATAAAAACCGGTATTCGCCATATGCCTCGGTCGCCTCCATTTATTTAAGCAAAATAGCCCATGAATAGAACTAACAATCATAAGTCCGATGAAGAAAATGCTTCAGCGGACTTTTTTGTTATACCTTGATTTCGTACCATAAAACACCTTGACGGGTAAGAACAAAAGTAATACAATAGTATTGAATGAACGGTTCAGTTAAGAGAGGTGCACAATGGAAAACAGAATGCGATTGATATTTGACGCCGCCAGTCACTTATTTATCAACAAGGGATATGCAAGAACACAGATGAAGGACATCGCAAAGGAAATAGGCCTATCGACAGGAATGCTGTATGTTTATTTTACAGGAAAGCGGGACATTCTAAGCTTTATTCTCAAAGGGACGATTGACCCGGCGTTTATTGCACAGGAATTTGAGCTGCCAATTCGTTCTGAGCTATTCAATTCTTTGGACAGTGAGATTATAAATGCCTTTGAACAGAATAAGAAAGCATTTTCCTCCCAGCTTGACCATATTGCAGACTATCCTTTAGAGCAAATGTTATCCGATGCATTCGATGTTATTTCAAAATACGGAATTGGCTGTCTGCTGATTGAAAAGAATCCGGATGATTTAGGTAAGCTGACCGGCTACTATAAAGAATATCGCCAGGAATTTTATCAACAGATACTGTCGTACGTTATACAGTATATGCAAAGCGGAGCTTTTCGGCAGGTAGAATATCCCCGGCAGGTTACTCGGCTGATCATAGAAACCTTGTCCTGGTGGGGAATGCATATTACTAATGATGCTTTCGAAATTCAGGCGGAGCTTTCGACTGAATTAGCAAAAGCTGTCTGCGTGGATAATTTACTTCATGCATATGGACAATAAAATTCTTGCGGAGCAAAATGCTCCGTAAAAATTTACGGCTCTATTAAATGAATGGTTCAATTAATAATGTATGAATTATCAATAAATCACTTTGCAAACTGTGCCGCCGTCCAAATATTCAGGCTGGCGGCAGATTGGAGGCTTTATGAAACGAAATTTAGGAGCACTTGCCTGTGCTGGAATTATACTTATTGGAGCTTTATCAGGGTGCGGAAGTCAAAAAGCAACCGCTCTCGTAAATACACTTACATTCGATACCGGAGATTTTCAAAGTCTCAGGCTTGATTATGATGCAGACGATATTCATGTTCTGGAAGGTGATAATGGCCAAATAATACTGAAAGAGTACATGAATGAGGATAAAAAGGGCTATTACGCCAGAACCTCTACTCAAAACGGTGAACTTCTGATTACGGAGGGCGATAGGCCAAGGCGCTCCAATTTTGAATCATATATTGAAATTTATATTCCGCAGGATTACACGGACAGTCTGTCTCTGCACTCTACAAGCGGAACAATAAGCTCGGAAATTGCCTTGAATTTATCTGGTGATTTCAGTCTGGATACTACAAGCGGCATTCTGGAAATATCGAATACAAAAGCATCAGATATTAACATTTCCAGTACGAACGGTAATTTGAAATTTGGGAATATAGATGCAGATGCGATATACATACAGACCACTAATGCTACTACAGTGATCAATCAGGCAAGGGGAGCAATAAGCTATCAGACAAAGGGCGGCAAATTGACTGCCTCCGGTATTAGCGGTTCCGGCTCCTTTACAGCTTCAGGAGAAGGTTCCATTGATATTTCCTTCACCGAGGTGACAGATGACATTTCTGCATACTCCAAAAATGGAACTCTTACGGCGGAGCTTCCAAGTCAGCTTGCATTCAAATTTTCTGCAACAACGAAAGAAGGTTCTATTGATACCTCATTTGCAGACCAGCTAGCGGTTACGGATAACACTGCCGCCGGAACCGTCGGCACTTTACCTGAAATATTTATAGAACTAGAAACCCGAAATGGGGACATTAAGGTATCAAGGTGATTGAATGAAAAAGAACGATAAATCAGCAGGAAAAATATTTATTGTAAGCGCTGTGTTTTTTACTTTTATTATCGTCTTAAGCCTGATTTCGCTGCCGTCCGTCCGTTTATTGTCGGAATCAGAAACCCAACAGAGATTTAAAGCATGGATTACTTCTCTTGGTATAGGTGGGTGGTTTCTGGTCTTGGGTATTCAGATAATTCAGATAATTATTGCATTTATCCCCGGGGAACCTGTTGAGCTTCTGGCGGGAGTGCTCTATGGAGGTTTTGGCGGCTTATTCCTTTGTTTACTGGGGTGCGTTATTGCTTCCTCTGGTATTTTTATGCTTTCTAAAAAATTTGGTACACCTCTTGTAAAGAAGCTGTTTGGGAAGAACAAACTTGATGAATTTGCGTTTCTGAAAGATTCCAGGAAGCTTGAGACAATTGTGTTTCTCTTATTTCTTATACCGGGCACTCCTAAGGATATGCTGACTTATATTGTTGGAACCAGTCCCATGAAAGTAACACAGTTTCTGGCTATTTCAACTTTTGCGCGCCTGCCCTCTGTCATATCCTCCACTTTTATCGGATCAACCATACGGCAGGGAGAATGGGAAATTGCAGTTCTGATTTTCGTTTTAACAGCTGCCTTTGGTATTTTAGGAATTAAGTATCAGGAAAGGCTCATCGGCTTTTGCAAAAGAATAGGCCGCAAGGTTAAGGGTGTGGAGCAGAAGGAAGAAAATCTATGAAGGAATAGCTCTTGCCTGATACACGTATACAGGGCAGGGCTTTCATAAGAAATAGGTTTGATATTCCCAAGCAAGTAAGGTACAATAGATACAATGTGTTAATAAAAAGCAAGACTTGTATGAGTTTAAGCCGTTATTGACGACGGGATATGGGGAAAATATGAAGCATCAATTATTGAAGGATTGCAGCCTTTGTCCGAGAGACTGCCATGTGGACCGGATACACGGTGAGAAAGGGTATTGCGGGATGACTGGAGAGCTTATGGTAGCAAGGGCTGCCCTCCATATGTGGGAGGAGCCCTGTATCTCCGGTGAGGAAGGCTCGGGGACGGTATTCTTTTCCGGCTGTAATATGGGCTGCATCTATTGCCAGAATTATAACATAGCCGGCGGCAAGGCGGGAAAGCTGATTACCGTGGAAAGGCTTTCAGACATTTTTCTGGAATTGCAGGAGAAAAAGGCAAATAACATCAATCTGGTTACCCCCACCCACTATGTTCCGCAAATAATTGAGGCAACAGACCTTGCCCGCAGCAAGGGACTTGCAATTCCGCTGGTTTACAACAGCAGCGGCTATGAAAAGGTTGAAACCTTAAGGCTTCTTGAGGGCTATGTGGATATATGGCTTCCTGATCTGAAATACATGAGTCAGGAACCGGCACTTGCTTATTCCAATTGCGGGGATTATTTCAAGCATGCGGCCGCAGTAGTTGATGAGATGGTACGTCAGGCCGGAGCAGCCGAGTTTGATAACAGGGGCATCATGAGAAGGGGTGTCATCGTAAGACATCTGACTCTTCCGGGACAGCTTATAGATTCCAAGCGGATATTAAAATATCTGTATGAGACCTATGGAAATCAGATTTATATCAGTATCATGAACCAATATACGCCCATGGAGGCGGTGGCAGGTCATTCTGAATTGAACCGTACAATTACGGAGAAGGAATATGATGCGCTGGTGGATTATGCAATCGGACTTGGTATAGAGAACGGTTTTATTCAGGAGGGTGAAACCGCGAAAGAGAGCTTTATACCGGAATTCAATGGAGAAGGAGTATAGCACTATGAATGATTATAATAAAGACAGGAAGCCAGGGATTAGCAGAATGGAAAGAGCAGATATGGTACAGAAGAAAAGATCAGATAATAGCTTAAAAAGAGCAGATAATACCAAAAAATCAGAAAATAAGAACGGCAGCAGAGCAACAAAACCGGTAAAAGCACCGGCATATTCATATAAAAATAATTTATCCGAGGATTCTTACGAAGATCTGGATATGAGCCTGCTAAGTGAGGAAGAAAAAAAGAAATACGGCCAGAAAAGGGCCAATAAGGCATTCGGAAATAAAACTTTGGAAAAGAGAGATCAGAATCAGCCTAACCTGCATAAGAGGCAAACGCCCCAGGAGAGGAAGACAGTAGGTTCAGCGGGGACATCCCTTAAGAAGAAAACAGCAGGGAATAATAATGCCTGTCCATATCTTAAAGCCTGCGGAGGCTGCAATATCCTGGTGCAGAGCTATGAAACCCAGCTGCAGGAAAAACAGAAAACAGTGGAAAAGCTCCTTGGTAAATATGTCAAGGCAGAGCCGATCATTGGAATGAAGAATCCCACCCATTACCGTAACAAGGTACACGTGGTATTTGACCATGATAGAAAGGGTAATCCGGTATCCGGTGTATACGAGGAAGGAACTCACCGTGTAATTCCCGTAGAGAGCTGCCTGATTCACAATCAGAAAGCGGACGAGATTATTGCTACTATCCGGGGAATGCTAAAATCCTTTAAAATTAAAACCTATGATGAGGATACCGGATACGGCCTGCTGCGTCATGTCCTAATTCGCACCGGATATGTAAGCGGCGAGATTATGGTGGTATTAGTACTGGCTTCGCCGATTATGCCCTCCAAGAATAATTTTGTTAAAGCATTGCGGGAAAAGCACCCAGAGATAACAACCATAATAATTAATGTAAATGATAAGCAGACCAGTATGGTATTAGGAGAAAAGGAGCACATACTTTACGGGAAGGGGTATATTGAGGACAGCCTATGCGGCAAGGTATTCCGGATTTCCCCGAAATCCTTCTATCAGGTTAATCCCGCGCAGACCGAGGTGATTTATCAAAAAGCGGTGGAGCTAGCAGGACTGACCGGAAGAGAGACAGTAATTGATGCCTATTGCGGAACCGGAACAATAGGAATAATTGCCTCCGACCAGGCAGGAAAAGTTCTTGGAGTAGAGCTGAACAAGGATGCTGTCGGGGATGCCATAATTAATGCGAAACGTAATGAGGTCCGCAATATTGAATTCTATAACAATGATGCAGGTGCCTTTATGAGCCAGATGGCTGCTAAGAAGGAAGCTGCCGATATTGTATTCCTGGACCCGCCAAGAAGCGGAAGCACGGAGCAATTTCTGGAGGCTTTGGTACTGCTTAAGCCAAAGAAGGTGGTTTATATCTCCTGTAACCCGGTTACGCTGGAGAGGGACATGGCTTATCTGGTGAAGAAGGGGTATAGGGCTGTAAAGGCGGTGCCAGTGGATATGTTTCCTTGGACGGGGCATTGCGAGAGCGTCTGTCTTGTACAGAGGGAAAAGTAAGTATAAAAAATGAGGTGCAAAATGGATGTAACGATTAAAGAAAGAGTACATGAATTGTATTGGAAACATGATATTAATTGTGCAAGAACGGTATTAACTTGCTTATGTGAATTATTTCATGTTAATCTGGAAGCGCAAACCTCAAACGCCGCGATCGGTTTGCATGGAGCAGGAGGATATAGAGCTCAATGCGGCTTGGTTGAAGGTGCTTTGATGTTTATTGGAATTTATTTCAGTTAGAAAGGAAAATCTGATTCTGATATAGCCGCGCTTTGCTACCAATATGCAGACGAGTTTACCGAAAGATATAGTTCTTTAAAATGTACGGGAACAGAGGCCCTTACAACATTCCACCGCTGGATAACAGAGACTGGGGTGGCGGCTACCTTCATACAGGCCAGCCAAATGAGCTTTGGAGTTATGGAGAAGACAATTATAAGATCATGAAGAAATACTATGATATCCGTATCAGTATGCATGAATATATCAAAAAGCTTTATGAAGAAGCTCATACGAATGGCTCTCCATTGGTTCGTACTATGTTCTATGAATTTCCTGAAGATGAGAAATGTTGGGAACTTCAGGATCAGTATATGTTTGGTGACAGATATCTTGTAGCGCCGATTCTTCATCTGAATGAATACAAGAGAGACGTATATCTCCCTGCCGGTGAGTGGATATTGACTCTACCGGAGAAAAGTATACCGGCGGCATAACGATATCAGTTGATGCACCAATCGAATACTCTCCGGTATTTGAACGCAAGGCGATCGGCTTATAAAACTCAATGCCATTGCTAGTTGGAATTCTTTAAAAATGTTATAAACAGGCAATTTCGGTTTTTGAGAAGCTCAACCGCCGATTGTCATGCGGGCGCGAAATGAAATTATAATTCACCAATCTGTTTTAAACGGAAGTGTTGTAAGGCTTACAATTGCTTCCGTTTTTTGTTTTAGCTCTTTACTTTTTCGCAGTAATTCATTGAAAAACAATTTTACATATGGTAAAATATTCTTAAATGAAAACTCTGGGAGTGATTAAATTGGCAATAAGTTATAAAAGGCTTTGGAAACTGTTGATTGACCGTGAAATGTCGAAGAAGCAACTGGAGGTCAAGGCACATCTGAGTTCATCCACTATTGCTAAAATGAATAAAAGCCAAGGTGTTACGACAACCACGCTGGAGCGTATTTGCCGTGTACTGGATTGCAGGATTGAGGATGTAGTTGAAATTGTGCCAGATAAGGAATGAGGTGGTTAATAGGTTTTATGAGAATTTGTGCTAATCATGCAGATGAAAACTCTGCGTCCGGCAAAGTTATGCAAAAATGCGGAATGTTTTGTGAGGGAACTGCGCGACAAGGAATGGTGTGCAATGCAGGGAGATTTAGCGCAATAAATTACGCTATTCTTGCCGATGACTATTTAAAAAGTGAATACTGATAGTCAACCAAATGGATTCAAGGTGAATCTGTTTGATGGTATTAACGCGAAGAGACGGTGTCATTATGTTAGAGCATAAAGGTACGGTCACGCTTGAAACAGAACGGCTGATATTACGGCGGTTTAGGGTAGCGGATGCGGAAGCTATGTTTAATAATTGGGCGAGTGATGCAGGGGTAACAAAGTATTTGACTTGGCCGACACATACGGATGTATATGTTTCAAAAGCGGTTATTGACAGTTGGTTGTCATTATATGAAAACCCAAATCATTACAGATGGGCAATTGCTTCAAAGAGCTTGGTGAGCCGATTGGGAGCATCGTCGCGGTTGAACAGCGCGATGATATAAAGATGGTTCATATCGGATATTGTATCGGACGAAAATGGTGGCATTGCGGCTACATATCAGAAGCGCTCCGGGAACTTATTCGCTTTTTCTTTGAGGATATCGGAGTGAATCGCATTGAATCACGGCACGACCTATTGAATCCTAATTCGGGTAAGATGATGCTGAAATGCGGTCTTAAATACGAAGGAACGATGCGGCAAGACGATATAGGCAATCAAGGCATTTGCGATAGCGTTAGATATGCCATACTTGCGGAAGATTATTTTGCTTCCAGGAATGATTAGCAACCGTATTCAAGGAACAAGCTCTCAAATTATAATGAAAGAGGTTAAAGTATGAAAACCAAAGTAAATCGCACACATTTTTGGCTCCTTCTTTGGGGACTGGGACTTGCTGGACAGCTATGCTGGAATATTGAAAACCAGTGGTTTAATACTTTTGTATATGCAAAAATTGCCAAGGACTCTACCATAGTTACCTTAATGGTTATTACCAGTGCGCTAGTTACTACCTTTAGCACTTTTTTATTTGGTACCCTGTCCGATCGTTTTGGTTCACGACGTAAGTTAATATCCTGGGGCTACATTATTTGGGGATTATTTACGATTGTATTTGGCCTTACAGAATTTCTAAACACAGGATCCGTTAACATGGGTTCAAAATCAGTAATTTGGATTGCATTTTTGGTTATTTTAACAGATGATATTATGAGCTTTTTCGGCTCAATGGGCAACGACTCTGGCTTTAGTGCCTGGAGTAATGATTTAACCACAGACAAAAATCGTGGTCAGGTAGGGGCTATACTAGCCTTTTTACCTGTAATCGGTACTGTTATTGGTACCGTAGTAGGTGGGTTACTTATTGGTAGTGATGATAATTACAACCGTCTATTTTGGTGTATGGGACTTTTTGTAATTACAACGGGTATTTTGTCTCTGTTATTTTTGAAAGACAGTCCAACTCTTGTACCATACAAACAAGGTACCTTATGGCAACAGTTTAGTGCTATTTTCCGTTCTAAAGGATTGTTGGCACAAAAAGAACTTCTTCTGGTTTGTATTACTACGGCACTATTTTTCATTCCCTTTAACATTTATTTTGTACAAATGGGCAACTGGATGATTTATCGCATGGGCTTTAAAGCAGATAGCATGGGACTTATTCAGGGAATTAGCCTCTTGCTGGCATCTTTATTAGTCATTCCATGCATTGGACTGATTAACCGTAACAAGACGCCGATTATTACATTTGCTGCCATTATCGTTAACATGACAGGACTTTGGATTTTAGGCTTGTTTATTCGTCCTGAAAATATTAATACGCAAAAATTGTTCGGCTCGCAAAATTACCTTTTATTTCTTGCCATTTTCCTAATTGGTGCAGGCTATATACTTGTAGTGCAAAGTATGACAATGTGGGTAAAGCAGCTTTATCCCCAGGAAAGCCACGGTCAATTTGAGGGTATTCGTGTATTGTTTTTCACCTTGATTCCTATGATTATTGGTACTGTTATCGGAAACATTATTATTAAAAATGGAGCTGGAAGTATTGTCAATGAATACGGCATTACAGAAAACATTCCAAACGGAAAGTATATATCTGTGGGCTGCGTTGTTAGTAATGTTACCTATTATTCCTTTATTATTTGGAGCAAAAGCTTATTATAAAAGAGTAGAGAAAGCCGCTATACAAACCGAAGAAAAATAATAATATCCATGCAGATGTTCTTATCGACAGGGCTAGTCAACAGGAAATTATTCTTAGGAAAGATGAAAAGAAAGAAGGGAATCATATAATGCAGAAGCAGTTTGCCGGACCTGGGCCTGTACTTAATGAAAAAGGATCACCAAATCCCGGATATTCTACAAAAAGTGTTCTTATCTACCAAAGAAATGCGATAAAGGCATCACCGTTTCGAATCAAGGAATGGGATTTTTATCAGATTACCAATCGAAATCTGTGCCTGCAGTTCACCATCGGTCATGCGGCTTATGCAGGTCAGGTAAATGTTATGTTATTTGACTTTGTGAAGGGAGTAAAGTTAGCGGAAAAGGGAACCTTTCTGGTGCTTCCGTTTGGTTCGCTGCATTTACCCGAGGACGCAGAAAAAGACCATGTGGTATGTTATGAAAAAAAAGCAGGGATGGTACGCTTTGAGGCAAAGGCCAGCACACGCCGGCTTACCTGCCATTGGGATGATTTTGAAGCAGATATCCTGCTGACCAGACAGAATTCCAGCTCCTTGGTTATTAACATTCCATTTGATGAATCTCCAAAAGCTTTCTATTATAACCATAAAATTAATTGTATGATTGCAGAAGGAATCGTGACATACAAAGGAACGATTTATCATTTTTCCTCGAAGGATTCCTTTGGACTGCTGGATTGGGGTCGTGGTGTCTGGCCGTTTCACAACGAATGGTACTGGAGTAATGGGACCGGGTATATCAACAATCAGATTTTTGGCTTCAATCTGGGGCGGGGTTTTGGAAATACTGATAATGCGACAGAGAATATTATATTCTATGGAGATAAGGTAAGTAAGCTGGGTGAGGTTCATTTTGACCTCGGCACGGATTATAATAATCCCTGGCATATCTATGATGAGGAAGGTAAACTGGACCTGATTCTTACCCCATGCTATGACCGGACTACAAGAACCAAACTTTTATGGGTGAATAACTGCTGCCATCAAATGTTTGGGGGATTTCGAGGGACCGCTGTATTGGAGGATGGGACAGTGTTGCAGGTGGATCATCTGATTTCCTTTGCGGAACATGCAGTGAATAACTGGTGACTATATTATAAAATACGTAAATGTTCCCTCGAATTATATGCTCTTGATATGTTTCCTCATACATCAGAAATACGCACCCAAGGCATGTAGAATTCATAATCCTGTTGCAGAAGAAATAAGATAAACTGTAGGCTTACTATTTGTTATTAGTATAGTATAATAGTTATAATATGAAATGAGGTGTAAACTTGGATATTAACAGAATATTAGAAAAGCAAAGACTATATGAAAATGGAAAAGATACACTTCATGGAGTGACTGTTAAATCTTATAATGATGCTTTTGAAGTGGAATTTACACATAATTCTACTGCAATCGAAGGAAATACCCTTACACTGATGGAAACTAAGGTAGTATTGGAAGATGGCATTTCCATTGGTGGAAAATCACTTAGAGAAATATATGAAGTTATAAATCATAAAAAAGCCTTTCGTTATGTGAAGTAATGCATCAAAGACGGGCTTCCGTTGGATGAAAAAATAGTAAAGGATATACATGCACTTGTCATGGAGAATATCATAGTTGGTGGTATATATCGAAATGAGGAAGTTTTTATTAGTGGGGCTAGTCATACACCACCTGCAAGAAATGAAATGTATGTTCAGATTAAAAACTTCTTTGCAGATTTAAAATGTAAAAAAGATTTGAATCCAATTGAACTTGCAGCCTGGACCCATGCAGAATTTGTACGAATTCATCCATTTCAAGATGGCAATGGCAGGACGTCCAGACTGATTATGAACTATCAACTAATGAGTTGTGGCTTTTTACCAGTTTCTATAGCAAAAGAAAACAAACTGGATTATTATAACGCATTAGATAAATATGCAGCGGAAGGCCTTCTGGATGATTTTATAAATATGCATGCGGAATTAGAAGAGGTACAGCTTGATAAATATATTTCTATTATACTAGAACAGAACCAATCACAGCATATACAGCAAATGTAAAAAGTATAATGACTACGATTTAAAAGTATCAAACTTATTGGTTTGGTACTTTATGTATATATAGTATGAAACAGAGATTTTGGATTGGATAATAAAGAAAGAATGCAACTTGCCGCCAAGGCCCTACTAGGCTCAAGTGGCATCTTTTTCAACCGTTCAAGGCATGTGGAAACAGTTACGCTTCTCGTGCGGAAACCTTGATTTCACGGGCACTTTCGGGTTTTTGGTGAGATGGAATTGTGTTTTTATGGAAGGTGAGATGGATAAGTTTCCTTGGAAGTGAGGACGGGGTAACGCCATGTGAATATGAAAAAAGGGTTTTGTCTCGTGGAAGGGAACCACGGGGCAAAACCCACACTTTTTAGCAAAAGGTATACAATTCGGCAGAACCTATATTCAGCGGCAAAAACGATCAAACCTTAAATGTCAAGAAGCTGGCTGAAGATAGTATACACAAACCTTCACTGGTGTGATATTATTCTTACAAACGGATAGAGAATAAGAGGTGAAAATGATATGGCTGATATAATAGCGGATAATCCATCTGCAACTCCAAAGCCCCAGGAGCTGATCTGTCGCAGCTGCGGCAGAAAGTTCATATTCAGACGGAATAAACAGGAGCAATTTGCCAGCCGTGGTTGGGAACTGCCCAAGAATTGCATAGAATGCAATAAGGCAGCCAGGGAACAACAGGATAAAGAACGGAAACAACAAGAGAATCAGTGGTGGCAACAGAAAAAGGAAGAGGAAAAAGCAATTTTTCATGAGCGTTTGAAGGCGTGGAATGTTGTCCCGAAAGATGATATTGCTCCGGATAACGATCAAGTTCTTTATATTCTGGGAAATGGATTTGACCTGATGCACGGTGTTCAGTCAAGCTATTATGCATTCCGGGATTCTCTTGGGAAAAGCAACAGTCTCCGACAGTCATTGGAAAATTTCTGGACGCCAAATGATATCTGGGCAGATTTTGAGGGGGCACTTGCTCATTTTAATATGCGGGCCATGAGTGGTAAGTTTATGGTCGATAATTGGCTGGACATATATGATGTATATGATAAGGATGCGGGCGTAGCCGAATTTTTTATGGCGGCGGAAACAGCAGCGAATCCAATCTTGACAGTTTGTTATGAACTCCCGCGCCGATTCCGTATGTGGATAGAGTCGCTTACGATTGGGACGGAAGATAAACCGCTTCGTAATATGTTCCGTAATGGTAAGGTGTTGTGTTTCAACTATACAGAGTTTGTGGAAGAGCTATATGGAGTGGCAGATAATCATGTGTGTTACATTCATGGCTGCCGGAAGAAAAATAAATATCATCCTGAAGAGAATCTGATTTTGGGACATATGCCTGGAGCAAGCGATAATTCGTATGATTTTAAAGACGATTCCTTAAGGTCGGCAAGAAATCCACATAAGCAATATTTAATTGATGCAGCTCAGGATCAGGTAATTCGTTTGGTTGCTGAGAGTGATGAGAGCCTGACCAAGAATTGCAGTGAAATCATATTGAAGCATAAAGCTTTTTTCACAAGTTTAACGGGAATTCAGAATGTCATTGTGATTGGTCACTCCCTGTCGCCTGTTGACTGGGATTACTTCACGGAGGTGGTTTCAGGAGTATCTGATTCGAAAGGAGTTCACTGGTTTTTTGGGTGTCATGGTCTGCGTGATTTGGAGAATTTGGAGGCACTGCTTGAAAAACTTGATATTTCGCGTTCAGCTGTGTCCGTTTTTCAAACAGATGATATTACTGTGACACCAATAAAGAATGTATATGATACACCTGTGGCTAAGAATGGTTCGAAAGAAAAAATACACAGCAAATCGTCACCGAATGGTAAGTGGGTCACAAAAATTGCAGGCCGTTCGCTGAAGATACTCAATCAGAAGAACGGAGAAACAGACTATGAAGCGATGTTTTCTTCTTCAATCAGTGATGCCTTTTTTGCACCCTCAGGCGAATACATATTTGTAATAATCCGCGGTGTTGATTCAGGAATATTACTTTTTCGTTTTAAAGATAACCAGTGGTGTTTTGTTAATGAGCTCGAAAGTATGCAGCATCAAAGCCTGATAAACTCCAGGTTATGCCATGTTTTTTTAACTAGCCAGACAATTATTTTTGTCTACAATAACCGTGTACGGATATATGATCTCAAGGATGGAAAGCTTAACTCCAATAGACGGATACAAGGTGCCAGAAATCATTCCTATGAGGGCGAAGATATCAGCCAGTTCTTCTTTAGAATAAAACAGTAATCAGAGGGACGGTTCTGTTGATTTGTAGCTAGTAGACGCAATGCCTACGTCCGCTAGGGTGTCAGGCACCAATGTGGTCAACTTAAGCTTTGGTCACAATTTTCAAATCGGCATTCTACATCTAAAATGAATATAGCCATTAAAATTTACTAACATCAAACTTACTTGAATAAAAAATAGTACCCTAAATAAAACTTAGTGAATAAGTTTTCTATAATGTGGTATTTAATCTTTCAAGTTTCAGATTATATAATTGTAAAGAATAAAGTTTTCAAGCCCGTTTTGAAGGTTTTATTGCTTACAATTTTATTTAGATTGAAAAGCAAATAACAGGCGTCGAATTGCAAAAGACGATGGCGATTGGCGGAGCTAAATTTTCAAAATGCGGACAGCGAAAACCAGAAAAATTGAATTCACAGGCAATTTATTCAGAAATATATCCTGATGCCAAGGGGATATCAGGTTCAACGGTCATCTTTTTTATTTCCTCAAGGCATGTAGAAACGATAGTATTGATGTCTATGGTTAAGAAGTAATTGGGCTGAAAAGTCGGGAAAACAAAGGGTCTTCAAGTGTTGGGATTTTTACTGGTAGGTATGAGCAGAAGTTGTAAAGACGAAAAATGATCTTATAATATGGCTGATTCGGATAAGTGAGAAACATTTGTAATAAAAATGAAAGGATAGGGGCATATATGACTTACTATTTCAGAGGCCAGGTTTCTAAAGCAACAGGTTTAAATATTGAGACTATCAGATTTTATGAGAAAAATGGATTAATACCTATTCCAAAGAGGACAAATGGGGGGTATAGGCTATACACTGATGATATTTTGAGTAGGCTGGAATTTATTAAGCGTGCAAAGAACTCTGGTTTTACATTAGATGAGATTAGGCACTTACTTTTAATTATTGACAACAGAATTATTGATCATCAGGTCATTTCAAATGTGATTGATATGAAAGTAAATAATATTGATCGACAAATCTCTGAGCTTAATGAAATGAGGGAGTTTTTACAAAAGGTGAAAGATAATTTTTATAATCATAATAAATGTCCTATACTGCAAGAACTTCTGAGAGATAAATAATTTTCAAAGAATTTTACAAAGAATCTGTGAAATCTATTGACTCTGTACTATACCACAGGCTCTATAATGATAGGAAAGAAAAAGGAGGTATGGTATATGAGTATAGACATTTTTTGTTTTACAGGAACAGGAAATTCATTATTTGTTGCAAGGCAAATGAGTAAAGTATTATCTGAAGAAGTAGTAATTCAACCAATAAAAGCATTTAAAGAGTATAAAAAGCTGGAAATAAGTTCGGATTATTTAATCCTTGTTTTTCCTGTTTATTTTCAAACACTCCCTGACATCGTCAAGTCATTTGTAAACAAACTTGACTTTGAAACAACATCAATTCGAATATATGCTGTTATTACATGTAATGGGAGTCCCGGTCATACTTTATTTACAATGGACAGCATGTTAAGAAATAAAGGTCAATCATTAAGCGCTGGGTTTACTGTTAATATGCCTGGAAATTCTTTGATTATTCGTGATTTTACGAATTCTTCCGAGATAAGGGATCGTAGACTTGAAGAATCTTATCAAAAAATAATTGAGATTTCTGAATATATAAACAGCAGACACTTTGGCAGAGTTGAAGGAAATGACAGCATCAAGTATCATTTACAAGGATTTATCACAGGATTTATTGCAAAATATATTTATAAAACACCTACGAAATTTAGAACAACAAAAGACTGTACAAAATGCGGGACTTGCATTAAAGTATGCCCAGTAAGCAACATTAAAATGACAAGAGAAGGCGTGAATTGGGGAAGCAACTGCGAGCATTGTCTGGCTTGTTTTCATTGGTGTCCCAGTATGGCTGTAGAAATTGGGAAAAACACAGTTGGAAAATTGAGATACCATCACCCGGACATTCCATTAAAGGATATGTATTAGACATTTTAACTTCTGATAATACAAAATTATAAGAAGGAGGAGAAGACGTATGAAGTGATGCGTCAAACAACAATATACCCACGAACAATTACGATTGTTCCTGAAAGTTCATACGAAACGGCAATGATGAGCCTATCCAAATGATCCATGCTTTTCTTCTTAACAAAGTGTGATGATAAAGTTTAAAATAAAAAAAGATGCCTGACAAGGCCTTATCAGGTCCATGAGGCATCTTTTTATCTCCTCAAGGCATACAGAATGCATTATGCTATTAGAGAAGCATTAGTATTCTAAGAATAGACTCCGCTGTTCAAGGCGGAGTCTTTATTTATTTCTACCCTTACAAAGAATAAGGTGCATAAATTTATCCCTTTTTGCTTAATTCCGCAAGTTCTTTCCACGAAATATTGGGATGGATATACCGTTTTCTATCCTGCGTTTGGTCTTTATAATTGATTGCCTTGCTTGGGCAGCATTGAATACAGGCCAAACATTGTTCGCAGTGATGCTCAAAACAGGGCTTTGCACCCTTTTCCAGCTCGATATTGTCCATCGGACAAACTTTCTTGCAAATACCACAGCTTGTACAAGCGTCAGACACATTGAAATTCTTATCCATATTTGACACAATGAGCATAAACCCCATTGAGGTGAGTTGTCTTGGGGTTAGAACAGTGTTCCCTTTATTCGTCACATGAAGCTTGATACTCTCAATCATTGGTTTGATATCGGCAGCGGACTGGTCTGCTTCTTCCCTAACCGTATCACGCATTTCATACCCAACGACATAGTTAGAAAACATATCAAGGCGTTCTCCATAGCTAAGCTTAATACCTTTATGCTTCAGCAAATTGCGCATCTGTGTAACGACGTTTTGAGCTTTCGATACTCTCCCGCAGGTTGCAACCGCAAAGAAATAGGCATCCTTGTTGTTCTGCAAATTAAGATGTGAAACAAACTCCTTTACACGTTTTGGCATTCCCCCGGCATAGGTAGGATAGACAAAGCCGATGCTGTCATAGCCTCCCGGCAAAGAAGACTTTCCGTTGCTGCCCATAGTCGCGATCTCACAGTCTCCCAACTCCTTTGCCATTTCTTTTGCTGCCCACAGGCTGTTACCTGTCCCTGAAAAAACGAAAATAATGTTCTTACTCATAATGTATTATCCTTTCCCTTTGATTATTTTATGTTTCAGCTTAAACAGTTCGAGTATATATGCACATATTTGCACGTATATTATAGATAAAAAAGGCATTCCTGCCTGATTTATTCCTCTGACTTGGTCGTTAATGATAACAAATTTTTAATGTTGTTTGTGGTCTGGTCAAATTTATCTATGACGAGCAGGCTGTTCGCTTCATAGTAGATATTGCGGTTTTCCTTGGTTTTATCCACTATGCCATATCGGTACATTAAATCCAAATGCCGTGATATAACGGAACGATCCTGTGAAAAGTTTTCTGCTATCTCCTTTATGTTCTTAGTCCCATTAGAGACAAGATAAATTAAAATCTCCGTGCGCACCGGATCTAATAGCGTTTTGAAAAATTCAAAATCTATATTATCCTGTATCAGCTTGCTACATGCCTGAGGGTCATGTCTGCTTCCCATATCCTCACCGTCCTTAGAAGGAATTATATATGCACACCTATGCACCTGTCAAGCGCTTTTTAAAATATTATTTGATTTTTCTCGACGAAGTACGAATTACTGTATCTGCGCTTATTACGCTGACAGTAAAACTCATACCACAAAAGATAATAGCGAAAAAACTGATTGCTAAAACAATGTAATGTGGTCAGTATGAAAGACAAGCATCTAAAATGCTAATTTTAGAAAATGGGTGAGGCCTGTGAAGATGAAGCAGATAAAAGAGTAAAAAATGTTTTTCTCACTGCAAAAGGCGAGGAAAGCTGCAAGAACGCTATGGATTGTTACCAAAAATCACAGCACTCCATTACTTATAAAAAGTATTGACAAAAAGTATGGGAAAGTGTATTATTAGAGCAATACAAAGTGTATTAAATGTATAATACACTTTTGATGATATAAGAATGCTGTTATTCCAGAAAAATTTTGCAAACTTATGTGAAGAGCATATATATTACTCAGAGGAAAAGCTATGAAAAAAGTGATTTTTAATGATTTTACACCTATATTTATACAAATAATTGAATACATTAAGATTGAATTGATCACAGGCCAGAAAAAACCGGGTGAGAAATTATTATCGGTACGGGATCTTGCAAAAAACTTTGAGATTAATCCCAATACCGTTCAAAAAGCCTATCAATTGCTTGAAGAAGAAGAGATTATTAAAAGTGAGAGAGGTTCGGGCAATTATATTACTGAAGATATTCAAAAAATAATGGCTGTCAGAGAAGAAATGGTGGAAGGGACTACATTGCAATTTATTGATAAGATGAAAAGTTACGGATATTCCTCTGATGATATTCAACAAATTGTGAAGAAGAAATTGGAGGCACAAATATGATGGAATCTGTTTTAAATATCAAAGGACTGACAAAAAAGCATTTTAAACAAACTATTTTGGAAGATATCAACCTTGAGGTTGGATACGGTAAAAATATTGGTGTTCTGGGTTCAAATGCATCCGGGAAAACGACACTTTTAAATGTCATAGCAGGTATTACCAGATACAATGCCGGTGAAGTGATTGTATGCGGCAAACCTTTAGGCCTGGACACAAAGCAGAGCGTTGCATACCTGACGGACCGGCATATTTTTGAAAAATGGATGTCCATTAAGGATTGCATCAAGTTATACGCGTCAAGCTTTCATGGTTTTGATGCGGCGAAGATAGAAACTAATTTAGGTACTTATGGGATGAACTCAAAAACCAAACTTACCGAACTATCAAAAGGAAAACTTGAAATATTGGCAGTACTGTTGACATTGTCAAGGAAAGCGAAATTGTACTTGTTCGATGAGCCCCTGGCAGCAGTGGATGTTGCGGCTCGAGAAAAGATTATGGGGTTATTGGTGGAGCATATGGATGAAAACTGTTCCATGATGATTGCCACTCATTCTTTAAAAGATATAGGTAAAGTTTTTGATGAAGTTATTATGATGCATGAAGGCAGGATTCTCAGGACAGTGAATGTTGAAGAGATGAAAATGTCAGAGGGTAAATCTATTGAGGAAGTATTCAAGGAGATGTTTGAAAATGTATACACTGATGCAATTACAGGTTTCTAAACGATTAAAATTATGGACAGGCTATTTGGTGGTCATGCTGCTATTTAATATACTGTTTACCGGCATCATGGAGCTGAATAATACCTCATTGGATCAAAATGAGGGCTTCTACATATGCAATGGTATTTCTGTTTTGACCTTGTTTTTAATAGCGGTTATGAATATGCTGAAGGAACAATACAGTAGTCAAAGCAGGTGGATTTATTTGCTTCCTGTAAGGGGACGCATACGCATGACAGTGAAATATCTTTGGCTTGCCATTGATGTCGCAGGTACTGTGCTGATTAATATAATATGCAGCCTTATAATAAGAATTATATATTTCAAAAGCCTTGACGCAGGAATGATATTCCTAATGAAAGTTCTGGACAATATCCTTGAGAATGGATTAATTATAATGGCCGCTTTAGTTTTAGGGTTTGCGGTACTGAGCTTTGCAATTGTATGCACTCAAACCGTATTTTATCAAAACAGAACCCTGAGTATGTTATTTATAGGGTTACTAATGATGGGTGTCCTCGTAATAATTTCTCTGATATCTAATATGCTGTCAATACTGCTGCCTATAAGTCGGGCGTTGCAGCATGAACAGGATATTTTTATAATTATTCCAATATTTGAGGGCGGTCAGTGGAACATAGCCAGTATTGGCATTCTGGTATTAGTATTTATCCTATGCACAGCAGCAACGGCTAAAATTATGGATCGGCATCTGAATTTTTAGGAGGTAGCTGAACACGCTTTTTATTTAAGTTTAATAGGGGGGAGCATTTAGACAATGAAAGGAGCAAATAAATGAAATTAGAAATTGAGGGAGTTGGAAAACAATATAGAGCTGATTTTTGGGGGTTGAGTGATTTCACTCTGGAGCTTGAACCGGGTGTGGTGGGGCTGCTTGGAGAAAACGGAGCAGGCAAGTCTACTCTCATGAGGATAATAGCTACTGTTACTGAGCCTACTACAGGGGAAATAAGGTGGAACGGTGCAGATATACGGAAGAATCCCGATGCAATACGTACAAAATTGGGGTATTTGCCCCAGGACTTCGGTGTTTATCCCAATCTCAATGCAGTTGAATTTTTAGAATACATAGGTGCCCTGAAAGGCGTTGACAGGAAGCAATGTAAGAAAAGAATCGACGAACTTTTAATGCTTGTAAACCTGTACGATGTAAGAAAACGCCCGCTGGGAGGGTATTCAGGAGGAATGAAGCAGCGTATCGGTATAGCCCAGGCTTTAATAAACGATCCCGGGATTCTAATAGTTGACGAACCTACTGTCGGGCTGGACCCCACGGAAAGAGTGCGTTTCAGGAATCTTCTAAGTGATCTTTCAGGTGAAAGAATAGTAATATTCTCTACCCATATAGTTTCCGACGCAGAAGCCACTGCAAGCAAGATTGCCGTTGTATCTAAGGGCCGGCTTTTGAGCTATTCAGAACCTGATCAGCTGCTCAGGAAAGTTGAGGGCAAGGTATGGGAGATAGTAGTACCAGACAGCCAGCTTCAGGAAATTAGAAAAAGCAATATAATCAGCGGCACCATTCGAAGTAGCAAGGGCGTTCAGGTAAGAGTTGTGTCCGAAGCAGCTCCAGCAGTTGATGCAAAGAAGCTGGAACCCACTCTGGAGGATGCGTACCTATACTGTATTTCCACTGACAAGGGAGGAAGGGGCAATGGGTAGCATAAGAAGCATAGGTGGTATAATAAAAGCTGATTTTATAGAGCGTACAAGAAGCTATGGCTTTTTAGTGACAATTGCCGTATCCCTGCTTTTTGCCTATGCGTTTGTTCCGCCTGCAAATGCAAAATATGCAGTTGTTATGATTTCGGGGTATCGAGGTGTCTATAATTCTGCATGGATAGGTGCCACTGCCGCAATCTCTACAATCACAAATTTGTTTTTACTGGGGTATCTTCTGGTGAAAAATGCCATTGATAAAGACAGGCAGACAGGAGTTGGGCAAATAATTGCTGCTACCCCGGTAAAGAAGCTTACCTACATGCTGGGCAAGTTTTTAAGCAATTTTTTTATACTAATGGTGATTGTATTTATAACCCTTTTGGTAGCTGCTATAATGCAAATAGTACGTGGAGAGGATATGTTTCTCAACATGGCCGACTTGGCAGTTCCATTTTTGATTGTGGTAATCCCTGCAATGGCAATAGTAGCCGCAACGGCTATTTTATTTGAAGCCATTATGTTTCTGAAAGGTGGAGCAGGGAATATAGTTTATTTCTTTATTTGGGGGTTTCTGCTTAGTTATTCCACATCATATATGCTAAAACTGGAAAACTTTAAAATAAATATCAGCAGTCTCATGGGTTCGGAGATATTCTTTGACAGTATGGTCACTCGGTTCAAGGAACTTTTTCCAGGTGTCAGCATTCAAAAAGCAGACGGATTTCTATCTCTGGAGGAACCTCTGAAGACGTTTGTATGGCAGGGTGTAAACTGGAATATTGATATGATACTGGGGAGGATGGTTTGGCTTTTAGCAGCTCTTGCCATCGTAATAATTGCAGCATTATTATTCAGAGGTTTTGACCACCCAGCAAAGGTAAAGAGTATTGGAATTCTCTCAAAATTCAAAAAGACCAGAGCTGATAAATATGCCACCATGATAGAGAGTCACGGGGAGTACGAGAGATTTGATGCAAAGAAACTCGCGCCTGTAAGCTTTAAGTTTAGCTTTATGAATATGGTCGCTTATGAATTAAAGCTCATGCTGAAGGGGCAAAAATGGTGGTGGTATATGATTCAGGGTTTCCTTATCATGGGTTGTATCATATCACCTATTGCTGTGACAAAGTCTTATTTTGGACCGCTTTCATGGTTCTGGCCTCTTTTGATTTGGTCTTCCATGGGAATCAGGGAAGTACGTAATTGTACTCATCAAATAGTGTTTTCAAGTCCTTACCCGCTCAGAAGACAGTTTCCGGCCACCTGGCTTTCGGGCTTTATTGTAGCACTGCTGTCAGGAAGCGGGATGGTTGTAAAATTCCTGATGGCAGGAGATGTGAAAGCTATTCCAGCCTGGTGCGTTGGAGCAATGTTCATCCCTACCCTTGCATATATGCTGGGTATATGGACCCGTACAAGCAAGACCTTTGAAGGTATCTACCTGGTAATGATGTTTGCAGGGCTTTTGAATAAGGTAATGGTCTTTGATTTCATAGGTGTACTGGATAAGTCCATAGAACACGGCATGCCCTTCAAATATTTGATGATTTCCGTGTTGTCGGTCTTGATAGCTTTGTATGGCAGGAAAAGACAAGCAAAAATATAAACTATGGCAAGAGTGTTTGGTTAAATTGAAAGTATTTTGTAATGCTTACGAATTTAGTTGCGCAAAGGGTTCTACGATAAAACCCATTAAGACCTATGTTATAGAACTCAAATAATAATGTAGTATTATGAGAGAAAGGTTTGAGTTTGTTGTATAAGGGTGGTTTCACCCCAGTGCGCTAGTGATAGGCATATTAGCACAAATTAAACCAGGAGGTAATGTTATGTTGCCTTTAGGAAAAATAGCTATTGTATATGGCATGTCAGGTTCAGTCGGAAGTGCAGTTGCCAAAGCATTTGCTCGCGAGGGGGCGTTTGAGTCTTTCTTTAGTCCGATTGAAGCCTCGCTAACAACATGGTTCTATACTGGAAGTATTTTAGCCAAACATATGGCTGAGAATTGTAGCGGTACAATTCTGGGCATCACTGCAAATGCTGGACGGCAACCATTTTCAGGTGTTGGAGGCTTTGGCGTTGCCTGTGCGGCTGTTGAACATTATCTCCGTCAACTTGCAGTTGAAAACGCTCCCCAAAATGTAAGAGTGTGTTGGGTGCGTTCACCAGGTTCACCAGATTCTCCGGGTGTTCGTGAGGCTTGGGAACTCTACGGGATGCAAAAGGGAATGACCTTGAAGAGGTACATCGTGAATTCTCTAAAGACACTCCACTTCGTCACATAACAGGACTAGCCGAGGTAGCTAACGCTGCAGTCCTTCTGGCCAGGGATTTAGCTTCGGGCATGACCGCTACAATGGCAAATGCGACAGGAGGCGCCCAGGTTGACTAAGTTAAAGAAACAGATAAGAAATAACTACGGTTTTGGACTAAGTGCATGGTTAAGAAGGTGCATAATGGCTAACCATCCTCCAAGGTCCCAATAGGTCTTCACGATATCATTATTGACTACTCAATGCAGGATTACTAGTGTAAACTACAATGTTAGAGTAACGCTTATTAATAAAAAGTGCGTCGGTGGAAAATTGTAAAGCAAAAAGCAAGTGCCTATATTGCCACATTCTATGGCAATAGGCAGAGTTGATTTTTCCAAAGGCAGACATTCGGAGCCTTTAAAATTCGAATTTACATCTAATCTTTTCATAAAAATACCTGACCTCAAAGACCATACCAGGTTCAAGAGGCATCTTTATTGACCGTTCAGGGCACGTGGAGACAGTGGTGCTTTTATCCAACGAAAAGAAAAAGGTATATCATGTTTAAATTTGAAATGAAATTATAATGATAAAAGGAATATTTCAATTGGAGTATTCCTTTTATCATTTACAAGAAATGGTTTTAATAGTACATTGATTTATATAATTATATATCGGTAGGAGGTAAGCATGAAAAATATTTTAGTTGTACAGCATACTCAATCAATACATCATACAAATGGTATGATTGGTGCTTGGACAGATTGGGACTTATTATTCTGATTACAAAGCTTTCCCAAGTTCAGAATCATATAGAGAATTATGGGGAAGAATTGAAAAGTTTATGGATAAATTATTACATGCAGAACATGAGAATATAATTATAGTCTCTCATGGAATAACACTTCATCTGTTTTTTGCAATGTGGATAGGTTTGGCATTTGATAATTTGAAAAACTTTGGACTTCATAAGACATAATAAGGACGGTGAAACCAATGAACAAAAAGTACTTATGAACCAATCGAGGATTACACCATCAAAGTTTGAAATCCATGAATATCTTGTTGGAAGAATTTGTTATTAAATAAATATATCGATAAAGATGAGCTATCGTGTTATGATTAACATAACTAATTTATAAAGAAGGAGTTATGTTGAAAATAAATGCTCGGAGGTAATCATGATCAAGGTTCAAAACTTGTCCTACTCATATCCGCAAAAGGATTTATATAAAAAAGTTTCATTTACAATAGAAGAAAATGTACATTGTGCATTGATTGGTACCAATGGTACAGGAAAAAGTACGTTACTCGATTTACTAATGCATTCCGACGAGTATCTGTACGATGGGAAAATAGTAATTGACAATACAGACAGAATCGGATATGTCAGTCAATTTTCGCAATTAGATCCCAAAGAAGATATGACAGTGTTTCAGTATATCAGTGATGAATTTATAAAGCATGAGCAGAGAATATTTGACTTTTGTAAGGAAATGGAGACTGCTGTAGACCTGGAAAAGATCTTCGAGGAATATCAAAAAGAACTAGATGAATGGAATGCGATTGATGGAGAGTCTTACGAAATCAATATTAAGAAGCAATTAAAACTAGCAGATCTGCAAAAGTTAGAAAAACAGAAAATCAGCAGCCTGAGTGGTGGGGAATTTAAACTGGTTCAGGTAATCAGGGAGATGATGCTGAGTCCAAGGTTTCTTATTATGGATGAACCGGATGTGTTTTTGGATTTTGAACATCTGAATGTATTAAGAAACCTGATCAATGCCCACAAAGGAACCCTTCTTATTATCACGCATAACCGGTATCTGTTAAACCATTGCTTTAACAAGATACTTCACATGGAAAATATGGATGTTCAGGAATTTGATGGAACCTATACAGAATATAATTATGAACTTCTTGCTACGAAGATTGATTTAGAAGAAGCAGCTGCGGTAGACCAGGAAGAGATTGACCGTCAGAGTAAAGTCTTAGAAAAAGCCAGAGCGAAAGCGACGGCAATGGACAATGCATCGCTTGGAAGAGCTGTACATGCAAAACAGACCTTAGTCAATCGGCTAAAAGCAAGAAAAACAAAGGCCCCTTTTGTGGACATCAAACAGCCGGAGATTTATTTTAGACTGGAAAACGAAGTGGCAGATGAAAATATTCTTGAATTAGCGGATTATAGCGTTGCATTTGATGAGCAGCTTTTAGAATATGTGAACTTTAAAATGAAACCTGCAGAGCATGTAGCAATTGTGGGGAGTAATGGAACGGGAAAAACAACAATGCTATATGAAATCTTTGAAAATAAGAAAGATACGATCAGGGTTAGTGAAGATGCAAAGGTTGTCATGTTTTCCCAGATTACGGGCTCATTATATGAAGATGGGAAAACGTTACTTGAAATCTTTGAAGAAAAAGGTTTTGGTACAAAAAACGATATAGAGAACTATTTAAAAAAATATGGTTTTGAAGGAGGGACGCTTGGTCAGAAAGTGAGTGAATTATCTGGTGGAGAAAAGGATTTGTTTCAATTAGCGGTGTGTTCACTAGAAGATGCCAATTTCCTGCTGCTGGATGAACCGACGGGTCATTTAGATGTTTACGCGCAGATTGCATTAGAACAGGCGGTTTTAGAGTACAAAGGTGCAATTCTTATGGTGTCCCATGATTATTATACGGTGGCCAATTGTATGGACTATGTACTTTTGGTAGAAAATAATACTGTACGCAGAATGAGCATCCGTAAATTCCGACAGATGATTTATGCCAATCATTTTGATAAAGACTATCTTCTGCTGGAGCAAAAGAAAAAAGAGACAGAAACCAGAATTCAACAGCTGCTTCGGACGAATGAATTTGAAAAGGCAAAGGTTCTGATGGAGCCATTAGAAGAAATTATTAAAAAGATGAAAATGTCGAATACACTGGAAAGGATTACTTGACTGCCAATAGAGATGAGGTGCCAAAATGGCTAACTGGAAACGTAATGTAACGCTATATATTATTGGGCAGTTCGTGTCGATGTTCGGCTCGATGCTCGTACAACATGCCATAACTTGGCAGATTACACTTGAAACGAAATCGGGTGTAATTATGACGCTGTTCACCTGCGCTGCATTACTGCCAATGACGTTTATTTCGCCGTTTGCGGGAGTATGGGCAGATAGGCACAACCGCAAATACCTTATCATAATATCCGATGCGTGTATTGCGCTGATAACGCTGGGCCTGGCGGTCGCGTACATCTCCGGTTACAAAAATATCTGGCTTATGTTCATAGTTGTAGTAGCGCGGTCGTTTGGACAGGGGATACAGCAGCCCGCCGTATCCGCAATGATACCGCAAATCGTGCCAACGGAGAGTTTGCAGCGGTTCAACGGCATACAAAGCTCAATCCAGTCGCTGAATATGTTTATTGCACCGATGGCAGCGGGTGCCTTACTGTCGTTCCTGCCGATTGAGTATATTTTCTTTATTGATGTGGTGACTGCGGCGATAGGCATAAGCATAGTTTTAATATTTGTTAAGGTGTCCGGTGTTCCGCATGCAGAGGAAGTAAAGCCTGGTGTAAAAGCATACTTACACGAACTACGGGAGGGCTTGAAGTATATCAATTCCAAAGCATGGCTGAAAATCATTATCATTTACAGTGCGTTCTTCAGCTTTTTTGCATCACCCGCAGCTTTGCTCACCCCACTTCAGACAGCCCGTACATTCGGCGATGATGTTTGGCGGCTGACTGCGATTGAAATTGTATTTTCGATCGGCGCAGTCGTAGGCGGTATATTGATTTCTGTGTGGGGTGGTTTCAAGAATAAGGCGCATACGATTGTTATGGCTTGCGCTTTATTCGGTTTGACGGGCTTTTTGCTCGGTGTAGTACCGGATTTTTGGATATATTTAGGCGTAATGCTCATCTGTGGTGCTACAATGCCGCTGTTTAACACGCCGAGTATGACGTTGCTCCAGAGCAAAATCGAGCTGGACAAAATGGGGCGTGTATTCAGTGTAATGATGATGTTCAGTGGATTGGCAATGCCTCTTGGAATGGTTGTATTCGGACCTTTGGGGGATGTGGTACGCATTGAGTGGCTACTGATTACGTCGGGCATGGTGATATTCATCAGCGGTTTTGCATTACTTCGGGCGCGTTCCTTGATTGAGATAGGGAAACCGTAGTATAGTTGTCAATAAGTGTTGCAATTCCAGAGATAGTTTAACAGACCCGTTAAAGTAAAGGAGGGAATCTATGGTCTTTGCAGATGTGGAGGATATTAGAAATTGCACTGGAGTAGTAAGAAAAGAATTATTAAAGCATAATGTTACCGTCAATGATGAGATTCTAAATAAGATTACTTTAGATGTCATGAACATTTCTTATTCAAAAGGCGGAGATTATTCTGATAAGATTATACAAAGTTTTGCTGAGACATATGTTGAAAAAGGGTTTTATAAAAAATTCATAGAATAAATAATTATTCAAAACGTGGAAATCTTCCTTAAGGGAGTACCCTGTTCAATGGGCATATTTAATGAACGTTCAAGGTATTTCGAAAGCATTTGCTTGCTATAGAAGAAATGAGACAATAACCAAGGTGATATAAATAGTAACTGGGATTAAAACGTTGTATTTAATTAATATAAAAATATTTTAGGGCAGGACGAGAACACTCGTTCCCGCCCTTTATGCGATTCGGTAAAGAACATTATTTCTTAATAACTGGGATCCATATTTCGCTTTTGTAATCAGACGAGCTCAGGTCACCGTTTGAGTACCACTCCACCTCTGGTGCTTCTGCGTGTTCATAACCGGATGTAGGAAACCATTCGGAAAAAATCCGTCCCCATATGTCTGCCATTGCTGTAGGCATGGGACCGGTTATTTCAAATATTGCCCATGTAAGAGTGGGTATTTCAAGCTTGCTCATCGTTTTGGGACAATCCTTTTCCGTTATGGCGGCAATGTAGTAATCAGTCGTGTTGTCTTCATACATTCCGCTGTATACACCCACCAGCCCATCTCCAAGCCCGGCGATTTGCCCGATTGTTTCAGCCGGTGTCTCTTGCCACATCTTCCCTATGTTTTCACCCAAACCCTCAATATGAGAAAATCTTTGTTTTATACCTACAATGGCAAATGAATCTTTTTGCTCAATTCTGTAGTTCATCTCAACAACTCCTTTTAGTGATAAAGAGAAGGTTATACGAGGATATGCCTTTAAGGATATGCCTTTTTCTCTTGCTTTTGACGGTATAATTCCATGCATTGCTACAAATGCACGAGAAAACGAATCAGGCGAATTATAGCCATACTTCAAAGCGATATCAATTATCTTTTCGTTACCATTCTGCAAGTCGAAAGCGGCAAGGGTTAAACGCCGCCGCCTTATATACTCGGATAGCGGTACGCCGATAAGGAAACCAAACATGCGCTGAAAGTGATATTGAGAGCATAATGCGATTTGTGCAATCTTTGCATATTCAATTTCGCGGTCAAGATTGCTTTCAATATAATCAATTGCTTGTTTCATATTTTCCAGTGTATCCATATACTTCTCCTTCCACATTAAGTATAATATAGGCTAAAAATAAATACCCGACAATCTTTGCAAGTATTTGTAGGTTGGAGCGTTAATACGCTCATAATGGATATTATATAATTAACTAAATTAACCTTTTAAACCAATATACCAAATGATGATTGACAGTATATACATAATAAACGGTAAGGAATTACAAGTCAACAATTTTTACATAGTCTTGAAAATGTGATTTTACGGTGTTTTTAGCTCATTGTCAACTTCCAAGGTTTCACCAGGTTCAAATAATCATATTATGAGATGGAATCGAATTGTTGCAAGAAGGAATTCAGCTCAAGCGGATGATTTTAGAATATAGCGCTTGAACATGGAAAATAAAGGTCTGCGGATAACATGCTTACTTAATTTTCATTAAAGAGGGCAGATGGGGTCAAGCGAAATTTAGTAATTTATATTATCCTATCCAGGTAGGAGGTGCATACGATGCATGCATGGGAAGCAATCCAGAAAACTCTGGATTATATTGAGGAACATATAGCAGAGGATATTAAAATCGAGGAATTGGCAGAAACCGCTTCATTGTCATTATTCTATTATCAGCGGTTGTTCAGCCGTCTGGTTAAAAGGCCGGTGCGGGAATATATTAAGCTGCGGCGTTTGGCTATCGTCCTGGAAGCGCTGCAAAACAAAAATAACCGCATTCTTGACATTGCTTTAGAGTATGGTTTTGGCAGCCATGAAACTTTTACGAGAGCCTTCAAAGAGGTGTATGGAATGACACCTGAGCAATACCGGGAAAAGCCGGTTTCACTCAACCGGTTTGACAAGCCCGATTTATTGCTGGGCTATACCTTAATTGATGAGGGTGTACCATTGATTAGTGATGGACTTGTTTTAGAAATGAACCGCAGAATGATGAATGAACCAGTTGACTTTATGGGGGTAATTGGCTATGTCCCTATTACGGGGCAGTTACCTGTTGGAGAGTCAACCGGTGTCGATATGCCCGGCGAAATATGGAGACGCTTCCACCAGGAGAAAGGTCAGATTGCCCGCAAACCTAATGGGCGTGAGGTGGGCGTTGCATATATGGGTGATGCACCGGAGGGCTATTTTACCTATTTCGCAGGAACAGAGGTTGAAGCTGTGGTGACGGAGGAGCATTTTCAGACATGGCAGCTTCCTGCCCGAGAATATATCATTTGCAGATTTGAGGCGAGTGATTTTCTCGAACTTGTTACTGTTGCACTCAACAAGGCAATAAAATATAGCGGCATATGGCTCGAAAAGCACGGCCTTGTGATGGATGTGTTTGCCCCGGAGATATATTACAGCAGCACGCCTGAGGTCACCTATATGGAATTGTTTATACCTTTCAATAAAAGAAAGTAATAATAAAGGCGTTGAGATAAAGTGGATAGGTAGTCTACCCTTTTTCATCCTATATATGGAGGTTTTATGGGAGTAAAAACTTATTTGGAAGTACAAGACTTTAAAGCAATCAGATTTATAGGCAAAGAAGTAATTGTCGGAAAGAAAAATCCCGTTCCGGATTTATGGGAAAAGATATTAAATGATGGAACAAATGATTTCCTTCAAAGCTTACCTGATCGAGTATCTCCATTGGGAGATACGATTGGATGGATGGGTGAGTATAATCCACAGACAAAAGAGTATGTTTATATTGGGGGGATATTTGCTAAGCCCAATGCGATTGTTCCAGACGGATATTCTTACCGTGACATTCCTGATTGTCTGATGGGAATTGGTTGGATACAAGGCAATACGCCCCATCTTGAAAAAGGAGCTCATACTAAAACAGAGAAGATAATGAGAGCAAATGGATATGTGCCCGATTACTCGATTGTCGGAATTTCAATGGAATACTACTCATTCGATAAGTATGCAAATATTGAAGAAGATGGTAATAACACCTTTACCTTTGGATATTATTTACCCTGCAAAAAAATTGTCTGAGCTTCTACGAAGGAGCCTAATATTGAATTCTCAAACTTCTCATGATTAAAACATTGATTAATAATCATTTCGCCGCCAAGGCCCTACCAGGCTCAGGCGGCATCTTTTTTGAAAGCCTTTATTTATATTTTCATAAAGAAAAGTTCACCTCTTACTTTCAAAAACTTACCTCTTAGGCTACAACTATTTACATTATTATAATTACCAATATAATGAAATTATTGTAATGGGAATTTGTAATTACACCAATCGAATGAAAGGAATTATTTATTTGATATTACAGTCCTTAATAAAAACAACTTAGAGGGAGAGAAAGAATGGCAAAGGTTATATTAAAGACCAACAAACTTAGTAAGAGTTTTAAATCAGGTACGCAGGAACAGCAGGTATTAAAAAATCTTGATATTGAGTTTTATGAAGGGGATTACACTGTTATTATGGGTTCCTCCGGTGCGGGCAAATCCACCTTACTCTATGCTTTATCCGGGATGGACAGACCGACAAGCGGAGCAATTCGCTTCTTTGACGCTGAAATTGCCGAGCTGAATAACGATAAGCTGGCGGTGTTTCGCAGGAAAAACTGTGGTTTTGTCTTTCAGCAAATGTTCTTGCTGGATAATATGAGTATTTTAGATAATATTTTAGCAAGCGGCCTTTTAGTCAGAGGAGACAAAAAGTCTATTATTGCAAATGCGAAAGAATTACTGCAAAAGGTTGGTTTAACCGAAATGATATGGAGAAAGTTTCCGACACAGCTTTCGGGTGGAGAAAATCAGCGTGCTGCCATTGTTCGCGCTCTGATTAATAAGCCGAGGGTTATTTTTGCGGATGAACCTACCGGAGCGTTAAATTCTGCATCGGGAAATGCGGTGCTGGATGTTTTGACCGAAATAAATAATGATGGGCAAAACATTATTATGGTTACACATGATCTGCATTCTGCCAGACGCGGCAACCGAATCATTTATATCAAAGACGGTGTAATTGGTGGTGAATGCAATTTGGGTAAATATGTGAGTGGAGATAAATCACGGCATGAAAAACTCAACTCCTTCCTTTCGGAAATGGGGTGGTAGTGTGAAGAAATTATGGATGCATGCAACCTCGAATATACGTAAAACAAAATCTGCCTCCGCGACTTTGGTGATCATGTTTCTCATAGCGGCACTTCTTTTAAACTCTGGTCTTTTAGTTGTTATCAACTACGGCAGCTATTTTGACAATCTGAAAGAGGAACTGGGAGCATCGGATGCTTATTTTGCGATACCGGATAAGATATATACGGATGAAGTTAAAACTTATATCAATGAAAATGAACATGTAAAGCAAACGCAAACGCTTGAAGGACTCGTGCTGGAGGCAGATATTTTATCGAAAGGGGAAGAAAAATCCTTCCCGATCATGTTCACCAATATGGAAGAGAAAAGAGAAATAAGTAAGTGGAAATTCGTTGGTGAACATTTGCCTGCTGAAGATATGTCTGTTTATATTCCCGATATTTTTAAAGCTGTCAGCGGCTATCAGCTGAATGATAAAATAGAACTTAAATACACGGATGAAGAAACAAAAGAAGTAAAAGCGATTACTTTTATAGTGAAGGGTTATACCGAGGATGTCTATTTCAGTTCGACAGACACCGGATATATCAGCTTTTATCTGCCGGAAGATACCTATCAAAAGGTGAAAGACATTTTAAACAATTCAGAATATCTCACTCATGTAGTATTTACTAATTTAGATGATGTGAAAAATGTACCGTCAATTGAAAGCGGTATCCGTAATTTACTTAATTTGAATTCCGCTTCGTTAATGGCAGCTGATCCGTCTACCATGCTTGTTGTCATTGACCTCGAATTGATCCAATTAGCCCGTTGCATGATGGCAACCATGATCTCGGCGATGATGGTAATGTTTGCCTCGATTATTGTTATTGTCTGCTTACTGGTTGTTCGCTTCAGAATTGTTAATAGCATTGAAGAAGACATTATGAAGATAGGTTCCTTAAAGTCTGTCGGTTATACAAGCCGGCAAATAATTCTCTCTATTATATTGCAGTTTTCATTGATTGCGGGTATTGGAAGTCTTATTGGTATTGCTCTTTCTTACCCTGCACTGCCTGCCGTCTCCGCTGTGTTTGAACAGCAATCGGGACTTAAATGGGAACAGGGCTTTGATGCTGGTGTCAGTGGGGTGACATTATTAATATTACTGTTGATTATTTTATTTATAGCATTTATAGCAGCTCGTCGTATCAGTAAGTTGAATCCCATTCATGCGCTTCGTGGCGAAACCACTGCCCGCAAGTATAAAAGAAATCATCTGCAGCTTGAAAAGGCAAACCGTAATTTACCGATTGCATTAGCCTTAAAATCTATATTGCAAAGTATGAAGCAGAATGTGATGATTATTGTTATTCTTATTGCAGTTACATTTAGCGGCGTATTTGGCGTAATTATGTATTACAATACAACAATTGATACAAAAGCTTTTGCGGAGGTTCCAGGTATGGAAATTTGCAACGCAATTGCTGTGCTAAATCCGGAGATGGATCAAGCAGAAGCAGTGAAAACCATCGAAAGCATGGAGCATGTTCGGAAGGTGCAATATTTAGATGAAGTGAAAATAAAAGTCGAGGGTATGGAAGTTGCTGCTTATGTAATGGATGATTATGATAAAAAAGAGACAAGATTGGTATATGAAGGAAGATATCCTGAAAATAAAAATGAAATCACTCTCGCCGGAATATTAGCCGGAAGACTGGATAAAACCATTGGTGATACTGTTACGGTTGGTTTTGGAGAAAATGAGGGACAGTTTAAGGTGGTTGGATTATCAAACGGTTCTCAGATGGGGGGACTGAACACCTCTATTCTTGCAACAGATTATGAACAGCTTAACGCTAATTTTAAGCACCAGTCTTTATATATTTATTTAGATAAAGGAACTGATGCGGAAAAATTTGTTGCTGCATTAGAGAGTAAATTTGATAAGAGTATATTGCTGGCTGCTGTAAATTTTGATAAAGAAATGGCGGAGGGGATGGCATCTTATCAGAAGGTTGTAGCCGCAATGGGGCTTGCCATGCTAGTTATTACCTTACTTGTAGTCACCTTGGTTTTATATTTCGTTATCGGGTCTTCGGTAATTCGCAAAAAACGGGAGCTTGGCATCCAAAAAGCGATTGGTTTTACCACTTATCAATTAATGAATCAGCTTTCCATCAGCTTTACGATTCCAATAACAATCGGTGCTGTAATCGGAACACTTCTAGGTGCATTTTATACAAACCCGATGATGTCACTTTCTATGAAAAGCATGGGTGTAATGAAAGCTGGATTTATTGTAGATCCATACTGGGTGGTTTCTTTCGGTGCGGCTACTATTGTGTTCTCCTACCTTTTATCCATGCTGATCACGTGGAGAATTCGTAAAATTTCCGCTTATGCCCTGGTTACGGAATAAACATATTTATCAAAACAAACGGATTATAAAAATAGGAGAATTCACAGCACTTACAAATATACTTATACCGCCGGCGGCCCCCTAAATCAATGTTGTAAGATACTGAAATTTAATGTATACTTCAAAACATGAGGTGAAGAAATCGTGACAGACAAAAAAATCATAGTACAATTTACGATTCTGACATTTGGTATAGCCTATCTTGTGTCAGGGGCTTTAATTGCTCTTGGGCAATTCGGATTTTCGGTTCACTCTTTTGTTCAATCGTTACAGCAATTTGGAATGAATATTCCTTTTGCAATTTATATTTTGTCTCCCGCTATTGCTTCATATATCGTTTTGAAGAAAAATAACAAAATAGCAGATTTTAAGGAGTGGTTGAAAACTGTTTTTTATGCCAAAAATAACATAGCTCTCTATTTATTCGTTGTTGCAGGGCTCGCACTGTATTTTTTGATACATCTTGCAGCTTCAGGCCGCACGGAAATGGTACTTCCATTTTATATGTTCTTCCTTTCCCTGCCCGGTAATCTTATTATCGGCGGCTTGGAGGAAGCTGGCTGGATGTACATATTGCAGCCTGAGCTTGACAAAAAATATGGTTTTGTTTTATCTTCTGTTTCTGTCGGAGTCATTTGGCTTTTGTGGCATATCCCTCTCTTCTTTATTCCGGGGACGGGCCACTATGAGGGACTCATTGACTTTTGGATGTTTGCAGTTCAAATCATTGCGTTTCGGTTTTT
Organism: Bacillota bacterium; assembly: GCA_023407175.1. The sequence continues at coordinate 226,079 of JAEYMU010000056.1, read as the reverse complement.
ATACGGGGCAATCTGCAAAATATCAGGCAAAGGCCGTGTGTTTATGTGTGTATTATGCCACACCATGTTCAATGCGGCAAGCTACGCCTTTGGCATCCCGCCTGCGACCTGGGCGGGAACCATTGCCGCAAATGCCGTGATTGTTCTCATTTCAATTGTAACCGTTGTGATATACAACAAAAAGAACAGGCGAATAGAAATATTAGATAAATAACTTGTCGACAAGGCTTAAGCAGTAGAGATATAGTGGGGTGTAGCCGGGAGAAATGAATAACATAAGCGATAAATGTCAAACAAAGTATCCTGTAGTTTTAATTCACGGGGCAGGCTTTCGTGATAGAAAATATCTGAATTATTGGGGGAGAATTCCTAAAGCTTTGATGAATAATGGTTGCAGTATATTTTATGGACATCAGGACAGTTGGGCGACGATAGAGAATAATGCGATTATAATTAAAAATAGAATTGAAAAGATAATTGAGGAAACCGGTACGGAGAAAGTTAATCTAATAGCTCACTCGAAAGGCGGACTTGAGTCAAGATATGTCATTTCCTCTCTTGATATGTCCTCAAAAATTGCAAGTTTAACGACCATTGCAACTCCTCATCATGGTTCAAAAACGATGGTTGTAATTTTTAAACTACCTAAAGTGTTATTAAGATTAGTATCGGTATTTACAAATTTGTGGTTTAGAATGCTTGGTGATGCAAAACCGGATTTTTACAACGTTTGCGGACAGTTCACTACAGATTTTGCCGAGAAATTTAATAATGACAATCCTGATTCGTTAGACGTTTATTATCAGAGTTATGCGGCAGTAATGAACAATTCCTTGAGTGACATGTTTATGTTAATTCCGCATTTTGTTGTCAATCTTATTGAGGGTGAAAATGATGGGCTTGTCACACCGAAATCTGCCGCATGGACAAACTTCAGGGGTGTTTTTAGAGGATCTACGAAACGTGGAATATCGCATGCTGATGAAGTTGATATAAGAAGAATGAGACTTTCCAGCAAGAAATCATCTCAACGTATTGATGACATCTGCGATGTTTATTGCCAAATTGTAGCTGAATTAAAAGCTTCAGGATATTAAATATGGTAAAGCAAAGGAATAATTAATATGGTTCTTCTAAAAAGAATACTAAGTGTTATACTTATCCTTCTATTATTAAATGTAGCAATCTTAATGGATGCATTAAAGCTAAGCTCAATAACTGGTATCATAGCTGTTGTTTTGCTTGTTACATACTTTATAAAGTATAATATTATTCCAATCAAGTCAACAGAAGGCACAAAAAAATTAACAATAATGATTAATGGCTATGAGTTAATAGTTAATGCCTGTATGATTTTTGTATTACAAGCTCTGATATATTTATACATTTTTATAACTCATAAAACGGAAACAATCACATCAATTGCATTAGTCGCCAATTCTCTGGTTTCCTTTGTTGCGATTTTGATATTGCTATGGAACGGACTATTACGTATGATAGCTACTTCATCACAAGTCGGAATAGTTTTAAAAATTTCGCTGTTTTTCACCTGGTGGATTCCGATACTTAATGTAATACTGCTTTGGAAATGCTGTCATATTGTCCGTAGAGAATACACATTTGAAATATTAAAAATTGAGTTGAATAATCAAAGAAAAGAAAGCGAGATTTGCAAAACGAAATACCCGATTTTGCTGGTTCATGGTATATTCTGGAGGGACTGGCAGTTGTTCAACTATTGGGGCAGAATTCCCCGTGAGTTAGTTAAAAACGGAGCAACAATTTATTACGGAAATCAACAGTCAGCAACATCAATGGAAATCTGTGCAAATGAGCTCAAAGAGCAAATACTCAAGATAATTGAAAAGGAAAAGTGTGAAAAAGTTAATATAATAGGTCACTCCAAAGGCGGACTGGATGCAAGATATGCAATCAGCTGTTTGGGTATTGATAAAAATGTAGCATCTTTAACTACAATTGGCACACCTCACAAGGGTTGTAAATTTGTTGACCGTTTATTAGAGATATTTCCTGAAAAATTTGTGCTTTCCCTTGCAAAAAAATATAATTCAGCGTATTTAAGATTGGGTGATAAAACACCTGACTTTTATAACGGAATTTATGATTTAACTACAAGTAAATGTGCAGAGTTTAATGAAAGAGTTACTAATAAAGAGTGCGTTCTTTATCAAAGTGCTGCATCTAAAATGAGCAGTATGTTCAGCGCCGGCTTCCCTTTGAATATCGGCTATGCATTGATTGCACCTAATGAAGGCGAAAACGATGGTTTTGTTACAGTTGAGTCGTCAAAACACGGTGATTATTTGGGATGTTACTCAACAAAAAGAAATAGAGGGATTTCTCACGGTGATATGATTGACTTAATGCGAAAGAATATCCAGGAGTTTGATGTTTGTGAGTTTTATGTCGATATTGTTAAGGGATTGAAGTCAAAAGGATTGTAACATTAAAATGGGTAAAACAAAGGCATCAAAATAGCAAATTTTGATGCCTTTGTTTTGATTTTGAGCATAGTCCTTTTATTTTTTCGAAAGTATTGATGACTCAAAATTTATAGTGTAAAATTCCAGAAAAAACATATATACAAACATATGTTCTGGTAATATAATGAGAATTGAAAGACCATGGTAACGAAAAAAGTGGGAGGTGTTTCCTGGATGAAAGAGCAGATTTATTTATGTATTGATCTTAAATCATTTTATGCTTCTGTAGAATGTGTGGAGCGTGGGCTTGATCCACTGATTACTAATCTCGCGGTGGCTGACCCGGAGAGAAGTGAGAAAACAATCTGTCTTGCGATTTCACCATCCATGAAAGCATTGGGAATCAAGAACCGATGCAGGGTATTTCAGATACCCAAAGATGTGCAGTATATTATGGCACAGCCAAGAATGAAACTCTACATTAAGTATTCTGCCGATATTTATGCTATATATTTAAAATATATTGCGAAAGAGGATATCCATGTCTATAGCATTGATGAGGCGTTTCTTGACGTGACGCATTATCTTCCCATGTATCATATGAGTGCAAGGGGACTGGCGTTACGGATTATGGGGGATATTAAAAGGTCCACAGGAATTACTGCCACAGCAGGAATTGGAGTAAATTTGTATCTGGCAAAGGTGGCACTGGATATTATGGCAAAGCATGCGAAAGACAATGTCGGATATCTGAATGAAGAACTCTTCCAAAAAATATTGTGGAAACACCAGCCTCTGACTGACTTTTGGAGAATAGGTAAAGGAATTGCAAACAGACTGAATAGTATAGGTATTGTCAATATGGGCGATATTACCCAAACAAATGAAGATTTGCTATACCGAGTGTTTGGCATTGATGCGGAGCTTTTGATAGACCACGCCTGGGGAAGGGAAACAACTACCATGGAGGATATTAAGGCATATAGGCCAAAAAGCAATTCCATGTCCAGCGGGCAGGTGCTTGCAAGGAATTACAGCTTTGAGGAGTGCAGGCTGATCGTAAAGGAGATGGTTGATACCTTATGTCTGGATATGGCAGATAAAAATGTGGTTACTGATTCTATGTCATTGATGATTGGATATGCTAATGAACTGGAACTAAAGCCGGCCATAGGAACTACACCCATATCTGTTGCAACTAATTCCTACCGAACGATCATACCTCATGTGATGAGACTGTATGAGCGTATCGTGGATAAGAGCAAACCAATACGGCGGCTGAGTCTGTCATGTAATAATATCGTTAATGAAGCTTACGAACAGTATGACTTATTTACCGATCCGGCAGAACGGGAAAAGGACAGGAAGCTACAGAAGGCAGCATTGGAAATCAAAGAAAAGTTTGGTGAAAATGCTCTTGTGCGTGGAATGGATCTGCAGGAAGCTGGTACCACCATAGAACGTAACAGACAGATTGGAGGCCATAAAAGTGGAGAATAGAAGGAGTAAAATGGACAGGAGAAACCGTGCTAAACAATTTATGCCCTTTGATGCATTAAAAGGGTTTCGGGAAGCAGTGGCAGAAAAAGAACGGATTATCGTTCCTAAACGTGATCTGTCGGAAGAGCAGAAGGAGGAATTAGATCGGAAGTTAAGGCAGCTTCGGAAAGAAGACATAATTACTGTGGAATATTTTCAGGATAGAGAATATGTGCGGGTAACCGGAATGGTAACACGAATAGATGCTGCAAGTAGAACATTGGAGATTGTTAATACGAGGATAGCTTTTGCTGATATTTCTGATTTAAAGTGTGATATGTTCCAAGAGTAGCTTTGTGTGTAGAAGAGCAATTTTCTGGTTCTAATAAAAAATGTGAGCTATGTTTTTCTAAAGATGAAAAACATAGCTCTTTTTTTATCTTATCAGATAAATCAGCTAATACCTCCGGGAGTAATTCCGTAGCGATTACGAAACGCATCAATAAAGTGGCTTACATTAGAATACCCAACCATCCATGCTACGTCTTTTACTTTATATCTCTCAGTCTGCATCAGGTTATATGCCATTTCCATGCGCTTTTCCATAATATATTCATATACGGTGCAGCCAAAGCAAGTTTTAAATCCTCGCTTTAACTTTGTCTCGCTCAAATATGAGGCCCCCGCAATCTGTGCAATTGTCAGAGGGTGAAGGAAGTGCTCGTCTATGAACGCGCGCGCCCGTATCAGGCATTGATAATCTCCTTTTGAGATATCGGAACCGCTTTCCTTTTTTTCAAGGATATCGCTGCAAAACACAGATAACAGTTCCAGAATTTTTCCTTCCAGATAAAGCCTCCTAAGCTGCTGTTGTGGCGGGCACTCCAAAAGCTGCTGCAAAATCAGACGTACGCGAGGCGTACTCGCAAACACATGTGTGCAGATTTTATGATCAGGTCTTAGCAGGTGAGCGGCTTCCAGATAAGCCGAAAAATCCGAAAAGCGGTTCTGATCCAGAGAAACGCTCAGGCTGCGATAGGTTTTTCCTGCGGTATAACAATCCTCACATTGGTGAACCGTACCGCTTTGGAGACTGCATTCCGTCGGGGAAAGCTGATAGCTTCCGTATCTCGCTTCCCGGTAATTCCATTCCCAAATTCCGTCCAGACAGAAGGAAAGCAGAAGCGTTCTGCACTCCGGATAATCTTCCCGAAATACGGTATCTTTGCTAAAAGACAACTCCGATTGCATTAAGCACAAACCGGGAGAAACTTGCTGGGTTTGCAGATAGCCATCTGCCACCTGCCTGGAAAGATGATAACTTCCGCCCTCCCGTTTAAGGGCCATGCTGTCGTCGGCGGAATGAGAAACAAGAACAGAGTGGGGCATTTGATCCTTGTGAGAATATTGAAGAACCATGAATACCACCCCCTCTTTTAAAATTCATAAGTTAGACTAAACTAACCATAAGAATACCATCTATCTACAAAAAAATCAAGGTCATTGATGAATGTCGGCAGGAATAATTGATGGACGTTGGCAGGAATGATGCCGGATTTGGTTATCCAGATGCCGGATTGGGGTACATAAGATTATTTATTTTTGCTAAGCTGATCTAAAAGTGCATCGCATTTGGAGGAGGAAAGCGCCTATGAAGAAGAAAGGCAATAATATAAAAACACTTTACAAGGAGATCTTTGGCTACGCAAAACAGAAAAAAGGGATGGTGAAGGTATCCGTCGTTCTGTCTGTTCTGTCATCGGCTTTTGGAATCGTTCCCTATTTTGCAGTTGCTTATCTGCTTGGCAGGGCGCTGGAGGGCAGCTTAACCTTACATTGGGCAATTGGGCTGACACTGGCCGCGTTGGCAGGCTATCTGTTGAAAGCCGCGTTCTATGCAAAGTCCACCCTGTGTGCGCATAGGGCAGCCTATGAAATCATTAAGAATATACGCTGCACCATCATGAGAAAAATGGCAAAAGTTTCAATGGGAACTATTCAAGAGAAATCCTCCGGTGAATTTAAGCAGCTGGTCGTCGATGATGTAGAACGCCTTGAAGGACAACTGGCCCACGCCATTCCAGAGATGACGGCCAGTATCTTGGTGCCCCTATTTGTTATGATTTATCTTTTGGCCGTTGATTGGCGGATGGCTTTGGCCTCTCTCATGTGCGCCATACTTGGAAATCTTGTGTATTACAGCATGATGTTTGGCCGCGGGAAAATGATGACCGAGTACATGGCAGCCAACGTCAATATGAACTCTCAAATCGTTGAATACATAAATGGCATGGAAGTGAATCGGGTATTCAGTCAGACAGCCTCCTCTATGGGGCGGCTCAAAGAGGCAATTATAACGTTGCGGGATATTACGATTAAGTGGTTCCGGCATTGCTGGCCGTTTATGAGCATCGCTCAGGCAATCATGCCTTCAACCATCGTCTTTGTTCTCCCTGCGGGTATGGCTTTGATCTCAAAAGGAACGGTTACCCTGGCGGAATTGATATTGTGCATTCTCCTGTCCATGGGGCTGGTTGGCTCCTTCCAGACGCTGATTGAATTTTGGCAGGAATTATCGGCCATATATGAGATTCAGCCTCGAATCCAGGCGCTTCTGGACCTGGAAGAGCTTTCGACGCCGGACACGCCGCTTCACCCCAAGGGTGCGGATGTGAAGCTTCAGGATGTTCATTTCGGATATGAAAGCAATGAAGTCATCCACGGTGTTTCTTTTCATGCCAGAGCGGGCAGCGTAACGGCGCTGGTGGGGCCTTCCGGCTCAGGAAAATCTACGTTAGCCAAATTGATTGCGCGGTTTTGGGATGTTAAAGCCGGAGCCATTACGGTGGGAGGAGCCGATGTCCGGCAAATAACTCTTTCAGAATTGTCCGAACAAATCAGCTACGTTTCTCAGGATAACTTTTTGTTCCATGTGACCCTTCGGGAGAACATCCGCATCGGAAAACCGGAAGCAACGGACGAAGAAGTGGAGAAAGCGGCGGATTTGGCGGGGTGTTCAGAGTTTATCCGGCGTTTTCCAAAAGGTTATGATACAGATGCGGGAGACGCTGGTGCGCGTCTTTCCGGTGGGGAACGGCAGAGGCTGGCGATTGCGAGAGCAATTTTGAAAGACGCCCCCATCGTCATATTGGACGAGGCAACGGCTTTTACCGACCCGGAAAACGAGGACAAGATACAATGCGCCATTGATCGGCTGACTAAGAAAAAAACGCTGATTGTCATTGCGCACCGGCTTTCCACCATTATGTATGCCGATCAGATTCTTGTATTGGAGAATGGTGCTGTCACATCGTGCGGCACACATGAACAACTCCTTACAAGCTCGAATATTTACCGGAATATGTGGCAGGCACATATCAGCACTATGGACTGGAGCATCAATCAGGAGGTGATGGGAACATGCTGAAAATTATAAAGCGCGTACTTCAATTGAGCGGAGATTTATCAAAGCGTATCTATGGGAGCTTCGTATTCAGCTTCCTGGATGCGATTATCGCAATGCTTCCCATGGGCGCTGTGTTCTATGTGCTGTTCAAACTCCAAGGCGGTGCGGCGCTCATAAAATCAGACTGGCTTCTGATCATCGGAATGCTTATATGCAGCCTGCTTGGAAGAATGCTTTTCAAATATCTGGTTTACCGCCTGCAAAGCACGGCCGGTTTTGAATTTGTTGCCCGTGAGCGCGTCACGATGGGAGACCGGCTGAGGGATGTCCCCATGGGCTTTTTCCATGACAACAGCCTTGGTGACATAACTGCAACCGTGACCACAGATCTGAACTTTTTGGAAAACTATTCCATGCATATTCTTGACCGTATCACGACCGGTATCATCAGCATGATCGTAATGGGAGCTTTTATCATCATTTTTGACTGGAGGTTGGGGCTGATCTTCGTGCTTGGCGTCCTTTGCTCCTTTGGGGTATACGCTCGGATGCAAAAAAAAGGCACGGAATTATCCATAAAACAAAGGCAGGTACAATCCGACTCTATTCAGGCGACGCTTGAGTATGTAAAGGGCATCTCCGTCATTAAAGCCTTCAATATGAGCGAAAAAAGACTAAGCGGTATAGAGGACGCCTACGCAAAGAGCGCCGATGCTGCAATTGCCATTGAACGCACCTTTGCCCCGCTTAATATGTCCTACTCTATGGTGTTTCGTATTTCTGCCTGTGTTATCATGTTTGCCGCTCAACTCCTTGCTATTCACAAAGGGCTCTCCTTTCCCGATCTTGCCATTATTCTGATCGCTTCTTTCTCGATCTTTAGCGCCATAGAGGTGATGGGACAGATGACCACGATGATTCGCATGATGGACGCTTCTCTGGATCGTGTGGAACGCATCAAGAAGGAAAAACCGATTGATGAAAATGGGAAAGAGGTGACTCTCGATTCCTTTGACATAACATTTGAGAACGTACGCTTTTCTTATGAAGAGGGAAGCCCTATCCTGAAAGGCGTCAGTTTTACAATTCCGAAGGGAAAAATGACGGCCTTTGTCGGGCCTTCCGGCAGCGGCAAGACAACGATTACCAGACTGATTGCCCGTTTTTGGGATGTACAGGAAGGCAGTATAAAGGTTGGCGGGCGTGATATACGCGAGCTTAGCTGCGACAGCCTGATGAAAAACATGAGTATGGTGTTTCAGAACGTATATCTGTTTCACGACACGATAAAGAACAACATCCGGTTCGGCTGCCCTGATGCCAGCGACGAGCAGATTATAGAAGCGGCGAAAAGAGCGCGCTGTCATGATTTCATCATGGCCTTGCCGAAGGGATATGATACCGCCATCGGCGAAGGCGGCTCCACCCTCTCTGGGGGAGAAAAACAGCGTATTTCAATCGCAAGAGCTATGCTGAAGGATGCTCCTATCATCTTGTTGGATGAAGCGACAGCCAGTGTTGACCCCGAAAATGAGATGTATCTGCAACAGGCCATCGGCGCTTTGGTCAAGGATAAGACCTTAATTGTCATTGCCCATCGGCTGTCGACCATTCGCAACGCAGACCAGATTATCGTTCTGGATGACGGCAGTATTGTACAATGCGGCAAGCATGAAGAACTCATCATACAGGAGGGTATCTACCGGAATTTTTGGAATGTACGGCAAAGCGCAAAAGAATGGAAGCTGACACAGAATCATTAATTAAATGCTGCGGTCTTTGGCCCTGTCTTGGCCGCAGTTTCTTTGGTTCATGTGGTTAGCATGGACTAACCAAGATTGGAGGAAATAAAGGTGAAGATTGATTGGAAACAGCGTATTGTGCGCTTTGTAGTGCTTTTGCTGGGCGTTAGCATATTAAGCTTTCTGCTGACCGCTTTATCCGGCACGGATCCTGCCGAATATATTGTCCGGCGTGGGAATCTTTCCAATACTCCGGAGGTCATGGAGCAGATAAAAACGGAGCTCGGACTGGACAAACCCTTGGCGGTTCGCTATTTGACATGGATAAAAGGCGCTCTTCAGGGAGATTTCGGAGAATCCATTTATACAGGACGCCCCGTGGCTCAGGACTTAGCGGCACATTTCCCAACCACGCTAAAACTGGTCTTTCTCACACTTTTTGAAATTATTGTAATATCCATCCCTTTAGGGCTGTGGTGCGCCGCAAAGCAAAACCGGATAACCGACCATATCATCCGGGGCGTTACAGTTTTTGGCATCTGTCTACCGTCGTTCTGGCTGGGATTTCTGCTTTTGCTGGCATTCGCGGTACACATCCCTCTGTTCAGCGTAACACCAGCCCCCGGCTTGAAGGGCCTGAGCCTGCCTTCTCTGGCGTTGGCTTTTCCGGTGATTTGCTCCACAGTACGTGTGTTCCGAGCTTCGTTACTGGAAGAGCTGCACAGGGACTATGTTTCCTTTGCGCGAGCGAGCGGAATGAGCACCGGACAAATTTTGTGGCGCAAGGTTCTTAGAAACGCGCTGCCGCCCATCATCACGCTGTTTTCACAATATATGAGCTATTTGATTGCGGGCAGTGCGGTCGTTGAAAAGGTGTTTTCTCTGAAAGGCGCTGGAAATTACCTGATGGACAGCATCATCGCTGCCGACGCGAATGTGATCGGTGCCTGCATGCTGACTGTGGCGGTGCTTTATCTATCCGCAGAATTGCTTGGGGACATATTAAACTCCGTTTTAGTTCCATGGAGAAAGGAGAATGTCGGTGCTGCATAAAATTCTTAAAAATCCACAGGCCATGACAGGGCTTATTTTAATTTTGCTGCTCGGTATGGCTGCGCTGTGCGCGCCCCTTCTTGCTCCCCATGATCCGGCCGTCCTGTCTCCGAATCTGAAATACCAGCTGCCCAGTCCGGAGTATCCCCTTGGCACTGATCAATTGGGGCGGTGCGAGCTGTCCCGCCTGCTCTACGGTGCCCGCGCTTCTTTGGGACTGGCTCTGCCCGCCCTGCTGCTTCTGGGCGGAATCGGCCTTTTGATTGGAACCGTTACTTCCTGTGTTGGCGGGGTTTTGGATCGCATTGTCACTGCGGTTTGCCAGATATTTATCGCCTTTCCCACGCTGATCATTGCGGCTGCCATCATCGGCATATTGGGAAACGGGCTGCAAAACATCGTTTGGGCAGTCGTCATATCCATGTGGGCCCGATTTACCCAGCTTGTGCGGACCTATACGCTGACGGAGCTGGGCAGGGACTATATTACCGCCGCACATGTTTCCGGCTGCGGTTTGCCGGGACTCATTTTCAGGCATATCCTCCCGAACATTCTGCCGCAATTTCTGGTGTACTTTTCTACAGGTGTAGCCTCTGCCATTTTGACGGTTTCCAGCTTTTCCTTTCTCGGATTGGGGCTTCCCAGCGGTACAGCAGAATGGGGCGCGATGCTCAGCGAGGCCCAAAGGGGGCTTTATTCTCACCCGGAGCTGCTGATGTATCCGGGCTTGTGCATCCTGATTGCCGCCGCGGGCTTCAACCTGTTCGGCGAGGCTTTGCGGGACATCCTGCAACCGGAGGAGAATGCACTATGACGGAGTGTTTACTTCATGCAGAAAATTTAAATATTATGCTTCGGGATACAAAGCAACGCTTGGTGAACGGCATCAGCTTCTCCCTGGCGGAGGGGAGGAGGCTGACGCTGCTGGGCCAGTCCGGAAGCGGAAAAACTATGACCTGTCGGGCGATCTTAGGGTTGCTGAACAGTCGTACCTTTCAAGTGTCCGGCAAATTACAGTACGGTGGTCGTGACCTGCTCACCATAAAAGAGAAAGACCGCAAAGCCTGCTATGGCAGTCAAATTACCTACATACCGCAAAACCCCATGACTGCTCTCGACCCTTCCCGAAAAATCGGACACCAAATAGCGGAATTTCTAAGGCTCCATCAGTCGATCAATCGTGCAGAAGCGCTGAGGATCTATACGGCTGCGCTGCGGGAAACAGGGCTTACGGAGGCGGAGCGCATACTTGCCAGTTTGCCTTGCCAATTATCCGGCGGTATGCTCCAACGTATTTTAGTTGCGCTTGCGATTGCAGAAAAAGCGCGTCTGGTGATCGCGGATGAACCCACCACCGCGCTGGACGCGATTCATCGCGATCAGGCAATCGAGCGGCTGCTGCATTTGCAAAAACAGGGCTGCGCTGTTCTTCTGGTCACACATGATTTTGAAGTGGCGCGTCAAATGGGCGGCGATGTGATAATTATGCGGGACGGCTGCTGTGTAGAACAGGGAGCGATTGAAACGGTACTGGACAAGCCGAATACGGATTATACCAGAGAGCTGCTTTCGGCTGTGCGTTTGGATTGGAGGAGGTGATCATTTGCTGGAAGCTAAAGATATCCAAAAATGTTATATGGATAGGACGGGAAGGTCCTGCGAAGCTATATGCGGTGTAACCTTTACCCTGCCGGAGTGCAAAATCTACGCACTGGTTGGTGAAAGCGGCTGCGGAAAAAGCACCCTGTCCAGAATTTTGACCGGCCTGGAACCTCCCACCGGCGGACAGGTTCTGCTGGATGGCCACCCGCTTTCCCGCAGGGGAAAAACCAACAGGCTGAAAACCTGCGCCGCTGTCCAGCTCGTGCTTCAGGATGGAAAGAGCGCCATGGATCCTCGCTTTTCTGTATATCAGACGATTGCGGAACCCATGCGATACTTGCTGTATATGACAAAGGAGCAGGAGCACCTGCGCGTATTTGAGCTGCTGAAGCGCCTGGAGCTTCCGTCTGAAACCGCGCAAAAGAAGGCCGGGGAGTTGTCGGGCGGGCAGCAAAAACGTGTTTGCATCGCAAGAGCCTTAGCGGCATCACCGCGCTACATCATTTTTGATGAAGCCATCAGTGGACTCGATGTTGTGCTGAGGAAAACGATACTGGAGCTGTTACTCAAAATCCAAAAGGAAGAACAATGCGGTTATCTGTTTATTACCCATGAGGTGGAAGCGGCTCTCTATTTGTCCAATTCTATTCTTGTAATGCAAAATGGTGTGATTGTGGAGCAGTGTGAATGGAACGGTGATATCCATTGCTTCAAGCACTCCTACACCAAACAGCTTTTACAGGCGGCCCGCTTGATTTAACCAAGATATACTCGCTCTTAGGAGCGTGATATATATAAACAAAAGGAAAGGATGATTTTTATGAAACGATATTCTCTGGCAGTGCTGCTTTTAGCCTGCACAATGATGCTGGGCCTTAGCGCTTGTGGAACAACAACGACACCCGATAACAATTTGGAGGATACAGAAATTTACTCTATTACAACGGTAGAAAACTGGGATTTTTCAGATGGCTTTTATGCAGCTATCACTCCTGACAAGAGTACCCACGGTATCCAATACTGGCTGCTTAATTTCTACGATACATTGGTAATTCGTGAAGGAGATGAGTATAAGGGAAATCTGGCGGAAAGGTGGGATATCAGCGATGACGAGAAATCTTATACATTTCACTTGAAAAAAGATGTGAAATTTTCTGATGGAACTGCTTTGACTGCCGAAGCGGTAAAAACAAGCATTATGGCTGCAATTCAGAATTTAGGTATGTATGCCGCATCTGCTGGAAAGCTCAGCACAATTCTTGCTTCTATTGAGGCGGTGGATGAAGTCACATTAAAAATAAACTTAACAGCGCCATATTATGGCCTGCTCAATGATTTAGCGCTTTGCTATCCCATGGGCATCGTTTCTCCAAAGGCTTTTAATGAGGATTTGACGGTAAAAGAGGATATTATGACGGCAACCTTCGGCACCGGACCGTATATGTACGCAGGCAATACGGATGGTACCACCTATACGTTTGTGAAAAACCCTTACTATCATGGTCAGGATCCGGATGTTGATGAATTTAAGATAAAAGTTATTTCGGATTTGGATGCAACGGTGCTTGCATTGCGCAATGGAGAAATCGATCTTATTCCCGGCAGTACACGTTTGAGTTTCGACGGATACAAAGAGCTTTCAAATGCGGACGGAATAAAAACAATCATCGACAGCAGCACTTCAAACAGCCGTTTTATGGGTTTCAATGTGCAAAAAACGCCTTTTGATGATTTGGCCGTTCGCCAGGCGGTAGCCTTCGCACTGGATAAAGAAACGCTTGCAAATACCGTGTTTTCTTCCCTTGAAACACCCGCAACAGAGCTTCTTGATAAAAATCTGCCTTATTGCAATGTGCAGACCACAACCTACGACTTCAATGTACAAAAAGCGAAAGAACTTCTGGAAAATACGGGTTGGATTGACAGTGATAACGATGGCATCAGAGAAAAAGACGGTAAAAAACTTAGCGTTACGCTCGATTATATTTCTGATCAGAGCTTCCTGGATGATGCCGTACTTGTTATCGCACAGTCTTTAAAAGACATCGGGATGAATGTAACACCTCGCGGAGCGGACAGTTATACATGGTATACCAATATTGTTAAGGGAGACTGGGAATTTTCGCTTCATCAAACATACGGAGGCTACAATGATCCATATTTGACCATAACAAATATGAATCCTGATTTGATGACTGACCCTGTTCTGTATCAGGTTGCAGACCTGCTCGAAAATGGTAAGGATACGCTTCTGGAACTAGATACGATTAGTGACACCGATAGAATTCAGGCAATTTATGATGAAATTCTCACAACAGCAGCCGACCAGGCTGTGTTGATTCCCTTGACATATATGCATCAATACGCAGCTTACAACACAGATAGAATTAATTCGTTTAGCTTTGGGAGCAATCAGCTGTTTATTGAAATAGCGAATGTCAAGCTGCCTTGATTACTCCCCCTCACTCAATATAAAAGTAAGTGAGGGGGATTTTATTTTCCCTTTGACCGTCCAAGGCATGTGAAATGCTGTGAAAGGATTAAGGTTATAAGATAAACTAATCAAAGAGCACGCCGGATTTCGATACCTCCGGAATCGTACAACGGGTTCCGTCAAAGCAGCAGGGTCTTTTGTCACCTTTCTGTAATTTAGAACATGCCACATCAATTCTTTTTTGGCGAGTTGCCGGATTCTTAGTCGAACGTATCCATCGAAGCCATTCCCACCGTGCTTTTGTGGTAAGGCCATTCCATTGGCTTATAAGACCCGCTTTGATGATTGCCTCCATAATATCTTCAGGAATTTCAGGCTCAATCCATTGGTTGATGGGCTCTATATTGAAGGACACAGTCTGACCAACCATTACTCCCACCTCTTCAAGCAGAGTGTCACTTACTTCGAACCAATGACTTCCTTTACCGTCCGGTTCCAACGGCGCTTCAAAAATAATATCATTCATCGTTCCCTGAATCATAACCATACCGCGGGAAGGCAGTTTTTCGCTTGAGCTTAAAGGAAGTCTTATGATCTTCCGTGATTCAATTTCTGATAGTACCGCTTCGAAAAAAATACTCATATGTTATATTCCTTTCATCTATTTTCCGCAGCTCTTAGAGAATCCTTTACAAAATCAATATCCTCCTGGTTTCCCGAACCACTGATCTTCCTTATGACGGGTATATGATAGAGCTTATTTATTTTATCTGCAGCTTTACAATAAAAAGGTCCGAATTTTTTGTTGCCATTTACCACAACGCCGATTATATACTCTTTATATTGATCTAAAAACAGAGAAGTTGTTTCGGGAATTTTACCTAGACCAACATTACGGGTAACAAGCAGGCAGGGCTCATGAACAGCAGTATCAACAGATTGTGTTGGATATCCCAGGGCTTCAGAAAAATTCTTACCTAAACCGGTCAAACTGTCATATACAATAATCATAAAAATCTCCTTGATAATATATTTCAAATAAAAATCTGTGAATTAAAATGAGTTAGCTATAACTAACCCGTAAATTAATTATATATGAAAAATAAGAGAAAAACAAGCTGTAAATATGTCGGCGAAACAGAGGGTGTATGGTGAATTATTCTAAAATATTGCAGATATTACAAAACAAAGGAACAATAATACAAAAACTGATTGACAAATTATGGAGATAAAGATAGAATCAGGTAGAAAAGAAAGACTTGACTGTCAAATAATGAACAAACGTAGGGGGGTAAAATATTGTGAGGAGGATGGATAATGATTTATGACCTATTGGATGACGCGGTAAAAAGGTGGAGTAATAAGACAGCGGTTATTTGTAATGGTAACGTAAAAACGTATTCCGAACTAAGCAATATGGTTGACTTAATAGCGAAGGAATTAAAAAAATACAAAGGAACTGCAGGTAATAATATACTCTTAGCAATGGACAACAGCATGGAGTTTGTGGAAAGCTTTTTTGCAATCAACAAAGCAGGGGGAACCATCATTCCATTATATATGAATATGGGAGAAGGTAAGCTAAAAAGCATCATTGAGCATTATGAAATCAGATGCATTCTGACCTTGAAGAAGTATAAGAAAAAAATAGATGCTGCTTTGGAAGAGTCAGTGAATTATTTGGAAAAATTGCTTTATATAGAAGACAATGGCAGCACAGTTACAATAGATACTATTGATTATAAACCAGAATTAAAACATGAGCCATATTACAAAGATAAAAGCCCCGGTATTATTTTGTTTTCTTCCGGTACTACGAATCTTCCAAAGGGTATTATGCTTTCAGATAATAATATATTAAGTAATGTAAAAGCCATTTCCGAATATTTGTCATTAACCAGCGAGGATAAGGTATTACTAATGAAAAATATCAATCACTCATCGAGTATTACCGGAGAGCTGCTGGTATCGATACATAACGGCTGCTTACTTCACATACAGGTAGGATATATTACTGCAACAAGTATCATGGACGCAATTTCCAATCATAAGATAACCGTCCTGTTTGGTGTTCCAACTATTTTAACGGCTATGATAACACATGGTGAATTCAATAAATTCGATATGAATTCACTGCGAATCATTAATTTTTACGGTGCAAGCATGGCTATCAATAAAATAAGAGAATTAGCGGCTAAATTTCCCAAGGTAAATTTAATATATTCCTATGGCCTTACGGAAGCATCACCAAGAGTGACTTATATTAAGAGAGAGGACCTATTATCCAAGGAGGGTTCCAGCGGAATTCCGCTAAAGGGAATCGAAGTAAAAATTATGGTTGATCAAAGAGAGGCACAGGCCTATGAGCAGGGGGAGATTTGTGTAAAAGGGCCCAATGTCATGA
Organism: Bacillota bacterium; assembly: GCA_023407175.1. The sequence continues at coordinate 209,515 of JAEYMU010000056.1, read as the reverse complement.
TGGGATACTATAAAAACGAAGAGAAGACAAAGGCAACATTAGTTGATGGATATTTATTAACAGGGGATTTAGGATGGTTAGATACGGATGGGTATTTATATGTAAAAGGAAGAAAGGATAATATGATTATCAAGAGTGGTAAGAACATATATCCGGAAGAAATAGAAGCTATACTAATGGGATATCCGGGAATGAAAGAAGTGCTTGTCAGAGGAGAAGCAGATGACCTTGTTGGTGAGGAGATTGTTGCATATGTTGTTTCTGACGGGGAGGAAGAATTAAAGCTTTTTCAAGTCCTGAAGCATTGTAAGAAGGCTTTGGAGGATTATAAGGTCCCGGGAAAAATATATCAGGTAGAGGAACTTAAGAAAACTGTGAGTAACAAAATTATGCGTAAACAGGTTTTTGAGGAAGTATAAAAATAATATAGAAAGGGTGCCACATATGGATGCTTGATCCTGTATTTGTGGCGGTATTGCAATAAGCTTGCAATATTAAATGGTATAAGAATGGATACGGTGGATGAAAGATTGAAATCTATAATTTTAAATACCATGAGAATTGGAATTGATTTGGAGGATATTGAAGAGGATACGGATTTAATTAATGATTTATTATTTGATTCCATCCAGGTGCTGCGATTGATCAGCAGCATTGAAGATGAGTTTGCTATTATGATTGAAAATGAAGATTCTCTGGTTGAACTTGTGCAAAGCTATGGATTACTGAGAGAATTTATTGAAAAAACGGTAGCAGGTGGTTTTGTATGTTAATCCAAAAGGAAAAAGAAATACGCAAGTTATTAAAGTTTTTGGACAAGAATAATGACTTTTATCACGATATTATTCAAAAAAACAAGCTAGACTTAGACAGTAGCATGGAAGCCATATTTTATAAATTACCTGTTATAACGAAGCAGGACATCAGAGAACATTACAGCGAATATCTGTCAAAGCTTGACTTACCCCAATTTAGCGAATTTACCAGCGGGTCTACCGGAAAGCCGGTTAATTGTGTAAAAACAAGTGCCGAGCGGACGACTGCCGGTATTAATGTTTGGAAAAGAAGACATCTATGGGACAAAGAAGCAGATATCAATAATTATATTTATCTTTATGATAAAAGCACTTACCTTAAAGTTGGAAATCTATTGAATTTTGAGAAAAACAATATGATCAAATGCTTTCATCGGTTAATGGAGCTAAACCCAAGATGGCTGTCCGGCCCTATCTCCAGTTTTGAAAGATATGCAAAACTGATTGAAGCGGGTGAAATTGAATATACCTATGGAAGCATTAAATTTCTGGAATTGGCAGGTGAATATGCATCAAAGGAGCAGAGGGAATTTGTAGAAAAGGTATTTGGAGCTAAGACAATTAATCATTACGGAATTATTGAAAGCTGGTGCATTGCTTATGAATGTCCCTGCGGGAAGCTTCATGTCCAGAATAATTTATTTTATGTTGAAGCCAGAAAGCCAAAGCAGCAATTTGAGGACTCTGATATCGGCGAAATAACAATCACAAGCTTTTATAATAAATTAATGCCGTTGGTAAGATATAATATCCAGGATTATGGAAAGGTAACAATAGAGCAGTGTGAATGTGGGGAGACCTCCCAGGTCATAGCATTGTTGGGCGGAAGAACAGCGGATATTATTGTTGGTACAGAGGATGTATTAGGTGAACTGTTTTTTAAGAGAGGAATCTATAAATTAATTGACCGTTACGGAGATTGTGTGGATGGATTTCGTGCGGAACAGACCGGCTTAAGAGAATTTCTGATTCTGATACAAAAAGGAAAAGGGTTTCAGGAAGAGATGTCTGAGATAATGACCAAACATATTAAAAGTGGTCTTGGGAAGGATGTTACGGTTCATTATAAGTATGTCGATGTGATTTCCCCCTTACCCTCAGGAAAAATGAAAATTTTTTATTCACACATCAAAGAATAGGAAGGAACGATGCATGAATACTTTCATACCGAAGCATACGGATACCTATAATTGTCTTGAAGATGTACTTGAATGCTTAGCAACAAGCTATCATCGTGAGCATATGTTAATGTTTTCTAATGCCTGGGATTTTTCTTATTATTCCGGAGATAAAACAACAAGAATCGGTAATCGGGTAGAAGCAGGAGAATATAATGCCTGGATGAATCTTGAATTAAATCATGGCATTAAGTCTAAATATCATTTTACCTCTGACATGGATAAACAGTATGCTCTGTTAAAATCCAGCTTGCAAAAGGATAGTCCGGTGGTTTTATGGCTGGATGGGTATTATGTACCCTGGACAAATGTATATCAGAAGCTTCATTTAAAGCATTTTATCATTGCAATGAAGTATGAGGATGACAATAAAATTGGTGTGGTTGATCCCTATTGGAATCGAAAAATTAATATTTTTCATAAAGAACTATTTTATTTGTCAAAAGCAAAATGTATCACTTCCTATTGTGTGGACGAGCCGGCTATTGTTCCGGAAATGCTGGTGGGTAAGGCTGTAAAAAAACTGATAAGAAAAGAGCATCATGCATTTAACAGTATGCGTGAGTTTGCAAATGAAATCTCTGACAGTTTAGATTTCTCAAAGGAGCTTGAGAACTTTGAAGTGCTAATTTATAATTGCCCGCTCTTTATGCAGCTAGCAGAGGTGTTTTTTCGAAGAAAAAATTACGCAAAGCTGCTGCATTATCTTGCAGTCACCTATCATAAACCCTTTATGGAGGATTGGTCCGGGGAAATGAGCCTCATAGGAGAGAAGTGGGAAATAACTCGTGAAATACTGGTTTCTATTGCCAAAGGTGAACTTAACGAAGATGCGGTTCCTGAATTTGTTACAGGTGTATTGCAGCTGGCTGACAGAGAGGAAGCACTGGCAATATCCATGAATCAGAAACTGAATTAGCGGAGGGGCTATGGTTGACCTGGAATTTAAATTTATCAGTAAAGAAAACTATAATTGCATCGAGAATGTACTGGTGACCTTAATGTTAACCTGGGAAAGGGAATATGCGTTGATGTTCTCAAGGAACTGGGGATTTACCATGCTCCCGGAAGAGCAAAAAATGAATCTTCTTGGCCCCCGTATTGGAGGCGGAATCTATCATACCTGGGAATGCCTGAATGAGTATGCAGGTGTTGTGACCAAAGAAATATCAGGTGTTTCTAAGGTGCAAAAACAGGTATTGCAGACTTCACTGGCAGAAGGTAATCCGATTATTATAAAAATGGATGGTTATTATGCACCCTGGAAAGATGTATTTAAAAAATATCATTTACAGCATTATTGTCTGGTGGTCAGTCTGGAAAAAGAGGGATATGGCTGTTTGGACCCTTATGTTAATAGTAATGTTAATGTGTTTCCCTATGAATATTTTGATATAGCAGACACGAGGTGCATCTTGATCGAAGCAGGAGAAGCCAGAAAGGCTGTTGACCTGAATAAAATATTAAAAGAAGCGGCAGATATTATTTTGATGCAGGAGGGTACCATCAATGGGATCCATGGTATCCGGGCATTCGCCGATACATTCGAGGATGCTGTGGATCTGAAGGCAGAAATGGCAGGCTACGAAGATATGATCTGGATTGCACCTATCATATATCAGATTACGGATATCGGTTCCAGAAGATTAAACTTTTCGGAAACGTTAACTGCTTTACATAACAGATATGGGTTTCAGGAATTAGAGGATATGAGCGCCAGGATGGAGAAAAACGGATGGGAATGGAGGCGCATTCGAAGAACAATCGTTGCTGCAATGGACAAGACAGAACGTGATCAGAGAAGCAGAATTGCAAGTATGATTCGGAAGGTAGCGGATGATGAAGAAGCAGTAGCAAGGGATATCGTAAGCTTTCTGGAAAAGGTGAATTAATTGAAAAAAATTATTTTTTATAGAAAATTAAAAAACAGATTATTTCAAATCTGTGTTAAAAAAGTTTCCTTTTTATTGATGCTTTTTGTGCTGGGAATATTATGCACTTTTGCTCTTGCAAGCCATATATACACCGGTAAATATCTTATGACCGAGGGTGTGGTTAGCATTGATTCCCTTAACAATTCTGAAATACGAATAACGGTGGAGGCTGATCTTGTGCCTGACATAGTGAATGAAAACAATATAAAATGGTATGTCAGTGCGGATAACGTCCGCCGCAAAGCGGTTATTAAAGAGATTTATTATGATGATGAGGGAGGCTGTGATCTCGTATTACAGCCCAAGGATAATGACAAATATAAAATAGAACCCGTTAAAAAAGTGTATGTAATCATAATGTATGGCAGGAACTATGTATTTTGAAGCGGTAATGATAACGAAATGAAAGAGGTTGCAGGTTGGATAAGAAGGATTTGGTTAAAAATATATTCCGTTTTGCAAAAGAATTTAAAATGCCCTTTATAAATACGTTCATTTCTATGATTGTATTAAACGTTTCCTATATGGTATTTCCTTTGTTGTTTTCTGCTATGGTAGACGAAGTATTTGTTTATCAGAATAAAGATTTTTATGTAATGATCATTATAGCGAATCTTGCTATCTATGTGTTTCAAATGGGATTAGTACTTGTTCAGGTACTGGCAGTTGCCTATTTATCTAACCGTTTTTTATTTGATATAAGACTGAAGGTTTTTCAAAAAATGCAGCATATAAAAGCTGCAAACTACCAAAGCAAATTAATCGGTGATTTGGCGGCCGTAATAAACAAGGATGTTGATGATATCATGACAGTAATTAATGTGAATTATTTTAATATTGTCATAAATTATGTTCAAATCATAGCCTGCGTAGTCTTTGTATTCCTGATTCATTATAAAATTGCGCTTCTAATGTTTGTTATTGTGCCGATTACCACCTTTATTGCTGTCCGGTTTGGCAGGTTAGTCAATAAGAAGATGGAAGCCTATCGAAGAGAGTATGGAAATCATATTAGCTGGGTTTATGAAATACTTTCGGGTATAAGAGAAATTCATATGTTAAATGCAACCAGGGAAATAAATAAAGCTTTTTTACAGGGACGAGCCGTGTTATTAAGAGAAAAGGCACAAATGAGTTGGTTAGAGCTGCTATCGGAACGGGCAAATTCCGGAGTTTGCATGTTAGCCAATCTATGTATCTATGTGTATGGCGGTTATCTGGTAACTCAGGGAGATATTACCTTAGGTAACATGATGGCAATCATATGGTTCTTTGCCCTACTTAAGATGAGCTTAACGATTGCTGCCCAAAAATCTGTTGCTGCCCAGGGAAATCTGGTGGGGGTATCCAATGTGGTTGGGCTTATGGCAGAGGAAGAGGAGAATGATAGATATGGACGAAATCCCTTGAAGCTTACAGAGGGGATGATTCGATTTGAAAATGTCGGCTTCTCCTATAATAGGGAGAAGGAAGTTCTGAACAACATTAATTTAACAGTATCCCGCGGACAAAAAATCGCTATTGTCGGAGCCAGTGGTTCCGGCAAGACAACCTTGGTTAACCTGCTGCTTCGATTCTATGATTCTTACTCCGGTAAGATATCCCTGGATAATCAGGATATTAAAGAAATTTCCTTAAAATCATTAAGAAACTCCATCGGTTATGTTCAGCAGGAAACGCTTATTTTTGATGAAAGTATCAGGTACAACCTGAGGCTGGGAAACAGAAGGGCCACAAAGCAACAGATGTATCGTGTATTGGAGGAAGTAAATCTGGGGGAGGTTATTTCCATACTTCCCAAAGGACTGGATACGGTAATTGGTGCGGAGGGTTTTAATCTGTCGGGAGGCCAGCGTCAACGGTTAGCAATCGCAAGGATCATACTGAAGGACCCTAAGATATTAATTTTTGATGAAGCTACTTCTGCATTAGATACGAAAACAGAAAAGGAAGTTCTAAATACCTGGAAGCATCTGAGCAAAAATCGTACTACTTTAATTATTGCACACAGATTATCAACCATATTGGATACGGATAAAGTCGCAGTCATTAAAGATGGAAATTTAGTAGGTTTTGATCATAATTCTGTATTGCTGAAAAACTGTGATGAGTATAAACGGTTATTTGAGAAACAATATTTTTCACGAGAGAATGGGCAAATCATATGAAATCCAATAAACAGCTAATTGAAATCATAAGGTCCTTAAAAGCTTTCCTGGTGACCGGAAAGAAGGATTTTGTTTTTTTGGGAATCGGTAAGACACTGATTATCCTCTTTAGTTTAACGGAGCCGGTTTTTAAAAAGTATTTAATAGATGACGTTATATTGAATAGAAAGCTTGATGTTTTATGGTTTATTTGTATTGGAATGGTTCTTGTATACATTCTGGAAACTTTAACCCATATTGCGATTAAGAAAAAAGAAAACAGCTTTTATTACAATATAACCTATAGGGTAATCACGAAACTATGGAAATACATAACAGGACAGAAAACGGAATATTACGATGAGAACGATATTGGTGAATTAAAAAACCGCGTGGATAATGATGTTATCGTTTTTGAGGATTTTATCAAGCAGCAGATTGTTGGGCGCCTTGTGGAAATGGGAACAATTGCAGTAATTGTAATAATTCTTTTTTATATGAATTGGATATTAACCTTATTTGGAATTCTTATCCTGCCCCTGGTATTTAAAATAACAGTAATCATGGGAAATAAGGTTGGAGATGCAACCGAGGAATACCGCCAGGCCTGGAGCGGTTATGAAAAATGGCTTGTGAATGATTTGCGCGGGTGGAAAGAGGTAAGGGCGCTGAATATTCAGAAGAATGACCAGATATATTTCGTAAAGCATTGGAAAGCTTTATGCAAGAGCAATTTTACAAAATGGATGTACTGGTTTGGAAATGAATGCTTCATTGCATTTAAGGACACCTTTCTGGTGAATTTAAGTATTTATTTTGTAGGAGCAATTTTTATTTTTAAAGGCTGGATGACAGTTGGAGAATTGCTGGTGTTCAAGGTTTATTACGAGCAATTAATGGTGAGCATAAACAGACTGAACAACTATAATATGATATTTTCCAGAGATTATCCCCTGCTAAAAAGAGTTGCAGATATGCTTCGTTGCACACATACAAAGAAAGAGAAGAAAGAACCCTTATTGTGCACTGATTACAACATCTCTTTTCAAAATATGTCCTTTCGATATAAAAACCAGGAGAATAATGCCCTGTCAAATATTAATTTAGAGATAAAAGGGGGAGAGCGTATTGCGATTATTGGAAAAAGCGGATGCGGGAAAAGTACCTTGGCCAAATTACTTTCCTGTCTCTATTACCCGAACGAGGGCAAGCTTTGCATTGACGGACAGGAGCTGAAGCTTGTGAATGAGGGAGACATCCATACTTGCATCGGCGTTGTAATGCAGGAAAGCACGATTTTTAATTTGTCCATATTGGATAATTTAAAACTGGCAAAACCGGATGCCGGCAGGGAGGAAATTGAGCTGGCCTGTGAATATGCAGGTTTTAAAGAAGTAGTTGATCATATGGAACAGGGCTATCACACAATTGTGGGTGAAAAAGGTTCGATTTTATCCGGAGGTCAGAGACAGCGGCTAAATATAGCACGAATTATGCTTAAGAACCCGAAAATAATAATTTTTGATGAAGCTACTTCCGCACTGGATTATCAATCGGAAAAAATAATTAATGAAACCATTGAAAGAATATCGAAAGGCAGGACGATTATTGTAATTGCACACAGATTATCTTCCATTCTTAAATTAGACCGGGGAGTTGTTTTAAAAGAGGGAAGGATTGTTGGTGATGCTTCCCTGGATGCTTTATGGGAAAAGAATGAGGAATACAGAGACATCTTTCAAAGCCAATACGAAAATTAAATTTCATAAACTGGAGGGGCAGTAAATTGAAATGGGAAGATTATTTTAAATTAGCAGACAAAAAAACATTAAATGAAGTGGCAGAGACAAGCATATTGATAGACCGTGCCAGAGACAGAGAACTGGAACCGGATATTATGGAACGAACTATGGAATTTAGCTTACCGGAGCTTAGGACAGGCTTTGCTGCATTTATGATTTTGCTGTTTCAGTACACAAGGCAGGATTGTACCTGCGGTTTGTACATGGATAATGTCAGCAATGTCATCTCCTTTTCAATCGATGAATGTGACAGGGTATGGGAGGTGCAGGAGACAGCAAAGAAGCTGCTTCAGAATGCAGAAAAGGTTACGGCTATCCTCTATAATCCTTTTCAGGGAGAGGTATGGGTGGACTTTGCCTTTGTTTTTATCGGTAAAAAGATAACGTTACTATATGATAAAAATATATGGGAGGACAGCTCCATATTACGATTGGAAAAGCACTACTGCAATATTGCCGGTTTCATATCAGGAGAGGTTAATTGCAGGGTTTTGGATATTGATTTTATTACTACGGATGAAAAGAAGCTGATATTGCAGGAATTTAATAAGTGTGATGCGGATTATCCCAGGAAGAAAACAGTTGTAGAAATTTTTGAAGAGCAGGTGCGTAAGACTCCGGATAATATAGCAGTTGTATATGAAAATGAAAGGATAACCTATAGCGAGCTAAATAATCGGGCCAATGCTGTGGCAGAAAGATTACGGGCAATGGGTGTGAAGCCCTGCGATTTTGTAGCGATATTGGCTGAACGAAGTATTGAAATGATAGTAGGTATCTACGGAATTGTAAAATCGGGAGGAGCCTACGTTCCCATCAATACAGAGTATCCCAAAGAAAGAATTGATTATATAATAAAGGATTGCAACCCTAAGGCTGTATTGGTTTACCGGGCGCAAACAGATGGACTTGATGTTCCTGTGGTGAATTTGGAAGAGGAAGAGCATGCAATTGGAGAGTCCGATAATCCTTTACCGGTTAATCGTGCAGAGGATATTTTATATGTTATCTATACTTCAGGAACAACCGGCAATCCAAAGGGAGTTATGATTGAACACAGAAATCTGGTTCGCTTATTATTCAATAGTAAATTCCAGTTTGATTTTAACAGCCTTGACGTTTGGACCATGTTTCATTCCTTCTGCTTTGACTTCTCTGTTTGGGAAATGTACGGGGCGACTCTATATGGCGGAAAATTAGTAGTAGTTCCGAAGGATGCAGCAAAGAACGGGCAGCAGCTTCTTGATTTAATTGTAAAGGAAAAGATTACGGTATTGAATCAGGTTCCCTCTTCTTTCTACAATTTAATTAGTTTGAATAGATGGAATAGGAAAGACAGCATAAGGTATTTGATTTTTGGCGGGGAAGCCCTGGCTCCGAAGCGGTTGAAACAATGGAAAGACACTCACCCCGATGCCAGGATAGTAAATATGTATGGAATAACCGAGACAACAGTACATGTAACCTATAAAGAGATTGGCGACCTGGAAATTGAAAAAGGGATCAGCGATATCGGTTCTGCAATTCCTACCTTAGGTGTTTATATTATGAATCAGCTGCATTTATGCGGCATTGGCGTCCCGGGAGAATTATGCGTATCGGGAGAAGGCTTGGCAAGAGGGTATCTAAACCTTCCTGAAATGACAAGGGAGAAATTCACCCAAAACCCTTATGGTGAAGGCAGATTATATCGATCCGGTGATCTTGCAAGATGGATGCCAAACGGTAATATTGAATATCTGGGTCGTATTGATCAGCAGGTTAAAATCAGAGGCTTTCGAATCGAACTGGGAGAAATTGAAACCCAATTATGTAAGCATGAGGATATGAAACAGGTAGCGGCTGTCCTAAAAGAACTGGATGGTAAAAAAGCAATTACAGCATATATTACAGCCAAAAGAGAGCTGTCTGTTGGGGAGTTAAGAATGTTTTTGGAAGACAAGCTGCCCTATTATATGATACCGGCTTATTATGTACAACTAGACAGTATACCTACAAATCATAACGGAAAGCTTGATAAAAAAGCACTTCCGGATCCTATTGGCAAAATGCGGACAGGAGCAGAATATCAGGCGCCCTCCACAAAAGAAGAGGAAGCCCTAGTAGAAATATGGGAGGAGCTATTACATGTTCCCCAGGTAAGCTTGTTTGACAATTTCTTTGATTTAGGAGGGGATTCCCTGCTTGCAGTAATGGCGTGTACTATGGCAAAGGATCATGGGATTGATCTGGAAGTAACTGAAATGTTCCAAAGGGGCAGTATAAAAAAGATTTTGGATTCCAGAGGAGAGGCAGTAAACAATCAATTTGAGCTGGTTGAGAATATGTATAATATGAAAGAACTGGACAATCTCAAAGAAATAAAGGGAAAGGATGCCATAACGGCATACCATATCGGAGAGTATCAATCAAAAGCAGAATTACCGGCAGCAGCTCAGAATGAAATTACTACCTATCTGCACAGGAGTTTGCCTTTATGTGCAATCCTGGCTAATCATAATTATATAGGGTGGTATTATTCCAACTACATTCAGATCTTTTCCTATCGGGATGCGAAAGGCTTCTTAGAAATCAACTATTCAGAACCCAGGGATTCTTTTGCGGATATCGCAGATGTCATTTGCCTGGGATATCATTTGCTGCAGGAGGTCGGAAGCATTGTTGATTTTATTAAGGATAAAATACAGTTAGGGTATTATCTTATCATTAATTTAGATGAATATGAGTTAAGTAATAAACACGATTATATGAAAAACCATTATGTACACGCTTCTATGGTTTATGGGTATGATGATGAGACAAGGCAGGTAAAAGGTGTTGGTTTTGATAAATCCAGATTATTTACGGACCTATTGTTTGATTATGATGAATTGAATAAATCCTATACCAGCAGCAAGGTGCATTATTTGAATTATGCGCCGTGGTGTGCCTGGTCGGCAGTGCAATTAATTAAGTTAAAATCTCCGGAGAGGCAATTCCCATTTTCCAAAAGGAAATTCCTGCAGGATTTATATGACTATATACATAGTGAAGCAGACGAATACCGATTATACAATTTTGAATATGATGTGAACCGGGTTACCTTTGGTATGGATGTCTATGAGACAATCGTAAAAGAGCTTAATCATATTTTACGCGGTGAATTTAATGTGGATTACCGGGCGTTGCATTTACTGGCAGAGCATAAGAAATGCTTATATGCCAGGCTGTCCTATGTGATTGAAAAGTTCAAATTAAGCTCTGAATTAGTAAGTAAGAACAAAGAGTTTTATCAGTTGGTTTTAAGGTTTGATGAAATACGAAAGCAATTTCTTGGGCAGGTTTTTCAAGAGTTTGACTTACTGAAATTAACAAATGAACAAAAAATTGCAATTGAAAAAGTTTCAAATGAAATATTGCGATTAAAAGATGTGGAATATAAACTTTTGGATGAAATTTATGAATTACTTAATAGAAAGTTAGGAAGGTGAGGATTTGAGAAAGTATAGCTTTGTAATACCGACCTATCAAAATAGAAAATTGGTTATCAATACCCTAAGAGCGTTGGATTATATAGAAACCAACGAAGCTATATCCTATGAAGTAATTATTACGGATGATGGCTCCCTGGATGATACCTTTCAATCCGTAATATCCGAGCATAAGAAATATCCTCTCATCTATACATATTTGCCAAGAAATGGGAATTCTTCAAGGGCAAGAGCAAGGAATTACGGGCTTAAAAATGTCACCGGCGATATTGTAGTTTTTATTGATGGAGATATTATTGTCAGACCTGATTTTTTGCTAAATCTGGATCGCTTTTTCCAGCAAAGCAGCGATGTGGCGGTAGTTGGTATGCGACTACTGCTCAATCAACCAATTGATGAGCAAATAGTAATGAATAAATCTATATTTGATAAAAACATCTTAAGCTCTTTTCCTACCGGAGTCGATTTCAGACATCAGATTTTTGAGAACCTATCCTATAATGCAGGAAGTATGAGGGTTCCGTTTCTATTTGCATTAACCTGTAACCTGGCAGTGCCAAAGCAATGGATTGAATTGACAGACGGCTTTGATGAAGAACTTAAAAAGTGGGGTATAGAGGATGTTGAGTTTGTATACCGTATGTGGCAAAAAGGTATGAAAATTGCGATCAATACCAAAGGAACGGTTATACATCAATTTCACGGCTCCAAGGAGGAGGATACCGTAGCAAAAGGTAAAATTAAGGAGGTAGACTATAATACCTCCGTATTTATAAAAAAATATCCCGGATTTCTTGGTTTATCAGACCGGGAGATTTATGAATTATTCCGGAGTATTGTAAATAATTATAAAAAGTTAGAGACGGATAATACTACGAAATCAATAGAGATATGCTACGATGATATTAATAAGTATGAAGATATAAAAATAGAAATCAGGAAATATGCGGATGACGAGGCAATCAAGTTATCTGTATTTGACTATGTTGAAAATTCGGATTTAGATATTTTTATTCAATTAATGGCCAATGTAAAAGCCAAAATACTGTACTTTCCTAAAACAATTGATTTTTATAGATAGCTGAAGGCAGCTAAAATTCATTTGTTACAAACACGAATTTACTCCTGCAACTATGAATTTACCCTTACAATCAAGAATTTATCATTACATTTTACGAATTGGATTAAAAAAAATCTTGACTTGGAGCGAACTCCAGGTATTACAATCATAGCATCAAAGTAATAAGGAGGTCACAGCATGGAGTTTAAGGATATTACTCATAAAATTATTGATGCTTTATAAGAGGTAGGACTATGACTATTAAAGAGGTAAGTAAAAAATTCGATATCACACAGGATACACTTCGCTACTATGAACGAATTGGTATGATCCCGCCCGTTACTCGAACTTCCAGCGGAATCCGGGACTATCAAGAGAAAGATTTGGATTGGGTGGAACTTTCCATTTGCATGAGGAGTGCAGGCCTTCCGGTGGAAGTGATGATTGAGTATGTAAAACTGTTTCAGGCAGGTGACTCGACGATCCCTGCAAGGCTTCGGCTGTTGACAGAACAGAGAGAAATTCTCCTGGAGCAAAGAAGACAGATAGATGCAACTCTTAATCGCTTGAATTATAAAATCGCAAGATATGAAATTGCGGTGGAGACAGGTATGTTATCCTGGGATAAATAAGAAACCTGTTCAAGCTAATGCCTGTGATAGAGAGTTCAAAAATTGAATGAAGGCGGCCTTTGGCTTGCCCATCAGAAAAAACAGACGGAGGAATGAATATGTACAATTTTATTTTTCAAAATACAACAAAAATTTACTTTGGTGAAAACCAGCTGGATCACTTGGGTGAAGAGCTTAAGCAGTATGGCAACCGTGTGCTGCTTACCTATGGCGGCGGTTCCATCAAAAAAATAGGTCTTTATGACAAGGTTATGGAGGAATTGAAAAAAGCCGGACTGACCGTCTTTGAACTGTCCGGAATTGAACCCAACCCCCGCCATACAACAGTCAACAAAGGTGCTGATATCTGCAAAAAGGAAAAGATCGATGTTCTTCTGGCTGTTGGCGGCGGATCAACAATCGACTGTACAAAGGTAATTGCGGCAGCAGCTTTTTATGAGGGTGACAGCTGGGATCTGGTGACACACAAAGCGCCTGTAACTCAGGCATTGCCAGTCTTTTCGGTATTGACACTTGCTGCCACAGGATCGGAGATGGATTCGGGAGGAGTTATCAGTAATGTTGACACCAATGAAAAATATGGCCTATTACATCCGCTGCTGCAGCCCAAGGTATCATTTCTTGATCCTACAGTCACTTATTCTGTAAATGCTTTTCAAACTGCCTGTGGTTCTGCGGATATTATGTCACATATTTTCGACCTGTTCTATTTTACCAATTCTAAAAAAATGGATATGATCGACCGTGTCATGGAAGACGTAATCAAAACGGTTGTTAAATATGCGCCGGTAGCTATGAAAGAGCCTGACAATTACGATGCACGGGCAAACCTTATGTGGGCTTCCTCCTGGGCTCTGAATGGATTCCTTCAGACTGGTGGTTTTCAGGCTGCGAGCTGCCATGCCATGGAGCATGAACTCTCAGCATATTATGATATTACCCACGGACTTGGTTTGGCTATTCTTACACCCCGCTGGATGGAATATATTTTGGATGAGTCCACTGCAGTACAGTTCAAGAAATTCGGTGTCAACATATTTGGGGTTGAAGCATCTCTTTCCGACCTGGAGGGTGCAAAAAAAGCAATCGCTTGTCTGAGTGACTTTTTGTTTAACACTCTTGGTCTGCAAAGAACCCTTACTGAAATCGGAATTGATGAGGCAAACTTCAAAGCCATGGCAAAGAACGCATGCAGCGGCAATATATTACAAGGATTTAAAGCTTTGGCACCAGAAGATGTGGAGAATATCTATAGGATGTGCTTATAAATATGTGAAGAAACTAAAGCCGGTAAGAGAGCAAAACACTTTTCCCTTTTCTGTCAAGGTATACTCTACCCGTGGCGGCACCTCGTTATACTGCTCTCTATTTGGTAACACCTGCGTGCAAATAAACAACCGGAAGAAAAATATCGTCAACAATCTGTGCTATGGCTTCATCAGATATGGGCTCCAGCTTTGTAATCAGCTCGTATTGCAGCAGATCCAACGGTAATGAGATAATTCGGGGTGTCAGTTTCTGAAAGCTGATCTCGCCGCGAAGTTCCGCATTTTTTAAAATCTCCGCAATAGCCATCGTTATCTTATTCTCTGATCTTCGCTCGAGCATTTGCGGCATTGATGCGATTATAATGCGCCACACCACCGGTTCCATAATAATTCCCCTGATCGTCTGCACGCCGATTATTTTTAACGGCTCAACACGGGCGTGCAGATAGGCATATACATCGCCGCGCAGGTTTCCCGTATTTGGTATCTCGTTTGTGATTTTCGGTAAATATTTATGAATGGCGGCAATCACAAGCTCCGTCTTATTGTGCCAGCGGCGGTAAAGAACGGCCTTATTTGTTCCCGCCCGCGTTGCGACGCTTTCCATCGTCATGTCTGTATAGCCTGTTATGGAGAGTTCCTCCCATGCGGCATGAAAAATTGCCTCTTCCAGAACTTCTCCACGGCGGCGTGTGTCTTTCTTTTTTTTGTCCATTTTTTATACCCTCCTGGCGTAATAATAAATTTATCTATGTTGTAGAAATGTATATAGAAAACCTAAAGTTTCTTATTTTTTTGTAGAAAATTCATCTTGAATAAGATTTGAACAAATCATATCATATTCATATAAGAAACTCAAGGTTTTCTAAACGAAGTGAAGGGGATTTTTAATGAGTATTGAAAATGTAAAACCAGCAAAAGAAAAACTCGATCCGATCGTGCTAAGGGTTGCCATTATTCTTGTTGTCGGCGCACTTGCGCCACTGTTTGATTCAACAATGGTCAATGTAGCAATTCATACAATTGCAGAAGATATGAAAGCGGCCGTTTCTGCCGTACAGTGGGTCACGACGGGATACGTTCTGGCGATGGGGTTGGCTGTTCCGGTTTCAGGCTGGGCCACCAGACGATTTGGGTGCAAACAATTATACATCTTTTCCCTGGTGATTTTTTTGATCGGCTCTGTGTGCTCTATGCTGTCATGGAATATAGAAAGTATGATTGCTTTCCGGATCATTCAGGGTATCGGCGCAGGGTTATTGATGCCGGTACTGCAAACGGAGCTGGTTCAGGTTTCCGGCGGACGAGGTCTCGGACGGATCATGTCGATTATCAGCATACCCGGTCTGCTTGGGCCGATCTTGGGTCCGGTGCTGGGAGGAATTATCGTCAACAGTTTGGACTGGCGCGCTATCTTTTGGGTCAATATTCCGATTTGCATTGTTGCGATTGCGTTAGCCTTTTGGGGAATACCGGCCGATAAGCTTTCAGAAAAGAAAGCATCTCTTGATGTGATCGGCTTGCTTTTGCTCTCCCCCGCGTTTGCCCTTCTGATCTATGGCATTGCCCAGGTTGCGAAGCACGGAGGCTTAAACAGCAGTGCAGTCTATGTTCCGCTGATCACCGGCATCGTTTTGATGGTATCCTATATCGTCCATGCTTTGAATACGAAACGGGAACCGGCTCTGAATCTGCGGCTGTTTAAATCCGTCAATTTTTCAGCTTCCAATATCCTGTTGATTTTCAGTGGCATTATTACGAACGGGGCTTTGCTAATGCTGCCGCTCTATTACCAGGAGGTGCGCGGTGCGAGCGCCCTGTCAGCCGGCTTATGGCTGCTTCCTCAAGGCATCGGCATGCTGCTTACCAGAAGCTGGGCCGCCAAAGCGGCCGACCGCGACGGCTCGCGTAACATCGTGCTGATGAGCCTCGCTGCGATTACAGTCGGCACAATTCCGTTTGCCTTTGGGGGTACGGATACGAATATGATTTTTTTGGCTGTCGCCCTGTTGATCAGAGGGGCAGGACTTGGCGGTTTATTTATTGCAATCATGGCGTCCGCCCTCATTGGACTTCAAAGAGATCAGGTTCCTCATGCAAGTACTGCCACAAGGATCTTTCAGACCATTGGCGGGGCTTTCGGGTCGGCCATTCTCGCCACCGTCGTTCAGAATCAAATGGCGGGCCACGCTGAATCCGATCTTCATGCGGTTTCCGATGCATTCAATGTTTCTTTCTGGTGGGCAATTGGCTTTACTGTGGCTGCAGTGATCCCCACGCTATTTTTGACAATGCATAAAAAATCAGGACAGGAAACGGTCCCGCAGGAAAAATAACAGCATCATTATTGATTGTTCAAGGGATGCAAATAATAACAGGTATAACAAAATATCTCACAGAGGAGGACAAGAACGCTGGTTCTTTATCCTCCTCTGTGTTATTATTAGTATATCGAATATTTTACAATGAGGAGAGTTAGTATAATGATACTCGCTGTTTTAATTTTTATAGTGGCTTTTGTATTCTAGCATTTTTTTATATGGGATACCTAATAGAAAAAAATAATTCCAATTGAGAAATTAAATGATGAGCTTTTCAGAAATATACCTCCGCAAAGGGATTACCAGGCTTCGACGGTCAGATTAAATACGAAGCAGCTTAGAAATGGGGTGTGCTATGAATTTACACGACAAAGTAAGTACTGGATTAAAAGGTCTTGATCAGGTAATCGATCATCTCCGACTTGGAGATAATGTAGTTTGGCAGGCGGATTCGGTTTCGGATTATAAGAAAATGGTTGATCATTTTGTTGTAAAGGCCAAGATGGATCATATGAGGCTGGTTTACATCCGCTTTGCCAGCCATGAACAGATACTGGAGGACAGCCAGGAGGTTAAGGTTTATCATATCGACGCGAGTAAAGGGTTTGAAAGCTTTGCGACAGAAATATATAACCTGATTAAAAAAGAGGGCAGAAGGGTCTTGTATGTTTTTGACTGTCTGACCGATTTATTAAAATACTGGCATTCGGATTTGATGATTGGTAATTTTTTTAAGGCCACCTGTCCATATCTGTATGAGCTGGATACGGTAGCTTATTTTGCTATCATACGAAACTTTCATACCTATAGCACAATTGCAGGTATCCGTGAAACGACTC
The DNA here is from genome assembly GCA_023407175.1 of Bacillota bacterium. The sequence goes on along the minus strand of JAEYMU010000056.1, from coordinate 192,049 downwards.
AGCTTTTACTTGATATATATCAGGTGAATAATAAAACATATATTCACCCGCTCAAGATATGGCAGCGTTATTCGCCCACCATGTTTTTTCCGCATTTGATTCAGGGGCAGGAGGCTATCTGTATCACGGCCAGTTCTGACGCCTCTGAGTTATTTACCAACATCCACCGAGGTGAAAATCGGCTTGATTATTGGAATATCATTTTCAATAGAGCCAAAAAAGTGCTGAACTTTTCACCTAAGCAGCAGGAAGCAACGAAGAAGCGCTTAATGTATATGCTGATAGGCAGTACTTCCAGAATGCTCGAGCTGTGTGACCGATATTTAACTTTAAGAGATATTCTGATGATTGCATCCAGAGAAGTCGGTACCGGCTTTATTGGAGGAAAGAGTGTGGGGATGCTTTTGGCCAGAAAAATTCTGGAGATTGAAGGACAAGATCGCTTTACTCCATTATTGGAACCTCACGATTCTTTTTATATTGGATCGGATGTTTTTTACACCTATATTGTACAAAATGGCTGGTGGAGACTTCGTTCAAAGCAAAAGACGAAGGATGGATATTATAAGTATTCACCTGAGCTCAAAGATAAGCTTTTACACGGAAAGTTCCCTAAGGACATTCAGGAGCAGTTTGTTCAAATGCTGGAATATTTCGGCCAGTCCCCCATTATTGTACGTTCCAGCTCCTTGCTTGAGGATAATTTTGGGAATGCGTTTGCAGGGAAATATGAAAGTGTTTTCTGTGTGAATCAGGGTACTCCAGAGGATCGGTATGAAGCTTTTGAGCAGGCCATTCGTACTGTTTATGCAAGCACAATGAATGAGGATGCACTTAATTACAGGATGAACAGGGGACTCTTTGAACAGGACGAGCAAATGGCGATATTGGTCCAGCGTGTTTCCGGCGATCAATATGGAGAGTACTTTTTTCCGCATATTGCCGGTGTCGGAAATTCTTCTAATCTTTATGTTTGGGATGAGAGTATTGATATGAATTCAGGGATGCTTCGTCTGGTATTCGGCCTTGGTACAAGGGCAGTTGACAGGACGGATGGTGATTATGTGAAGGTTGTATGCTTGGATGATCCTTTGCGAATTCCCCCGATGGATTATGAAGATCAGAATAAATTCTCCCAGCATAGGTTGGATATTCTTTCCTTTGCTAATAATGCTTTAGAAAGCAGAGACTTGGATGAAATCCTATTGCTTGATTTAAAAACAGATAAGAAGCTTTTCATGAGTCCTGATTATATAACAGCAGCCCGTATGCGTGAGCTGGGATATACAGATAGAAAGCTTCCTTATATTTTAGATTTCAAGAAATTGTTCACCGATACGGAGATTACCTCTGTAATGAGAGAAATGCTGGCATTATTGTCCAAAGCATATGATTATCCTGTTGATATTGAATTTACAGCTAATTTAAAAAAAGATAATCTTTTCAAAATCAATCTCTTGCAATGCCGCCCATTACAAACCAAGGGCTTAGGCAGTGCAGTAAAAATACCGGAGTTGACGAATGATACGGATTGCTTTTTCTCCGGAAAAGGAAACTTTATGGGGGGAAGTGTTCGGCTGCCGGTTGATTTTGTTGTATTTATTGCGGCCAACACATACCTGGAGCTGAACGAGCAGGGGAAATATGCTGTAGCCAGGCAGATTGGCCTGATAAATAAAGAAATGAAAGGGAAGAATGTCATGCTGGTAGGTCCGGGCAGATGGGGAAGTACAACACCGTCGTTAGGGATACCTGTGCATTATACTGAATTATGTAATATGACGATCATTTGTGAATATTCATCGATAAAAGCAGGATTTATGCCGGAGCTATCATATGGAAGCCATTTTTTTCAAGATATCGTTGAGGCAGGAATTTTCTATGTGGCTATTTTTGATGGACATAAAGATGTAATATTTAACCCTGACCGCATTCTTAAGGAGGAGAATATGTTAACCTCTTTATTACCCCAAAGCGAACAGTTTTCAGAGGTGGTCCACATTGCTAAAACCACTGGCATGGAGATATATTCTGATATTGTAACACAAAAGCTGCTATGCAGATAACGGAACATTCATCCGCAGGTTAGCCTTCAACTTTGTCATTTGCCAGCCTGGAGTTGATAAAGTCTATATCCTTATTAATATTGCGGAGCCGCAGCAGATAAATAACTGCAAAGACAGGAAGACATTGAAGCGGCATTGCCCACCAGGTTTTTAAATCATACCAGTTAAATATCCATCCAAAGATCAGATATTGTATAATAAATATGATAAGTTCCATAAAAAGTTCGGCCAGATAGTTAAAGGGTCCTTTCTCTTCAATGACAGAGTATATGCTAAACAGTATAATCCCGTACAGCATAATAGAGCCTTCCGTCCGGAATTGCTTCCACCATAGTGAATCAATGAAGGCCGCTTCTGCAAAATTTGTCCAAAATAAAGAAATACCGACAAGGCAGAAGCTATACATTAATATGGTTGGTATTTTTTTGAAATATTTTTTCATTTTTTACTCCATTCCCATGCAAGCTTTTGCATCCAATCAATATTCCTGCCCTTTGGAGAGGATTTCGCTGACAAGCTTTCAGTTATCTATAGAAATGCTTCCTTTATATTTTTAATATAGGTTCTTGAGATATTTATTTTTTCACCGTTGATTAGTTCTGCCTCCAGGCGGCTGTTATTCATATTTTTAATCGTTTTCAATACATTTATATTAACAAGACATGCCTTGCTTACTTTAGAGAAACCATATTCAACAAGCTCTGTTTCCAGCTGATGGAGCTTCTTCCCGGAACGGTAGATTTCATGCTCCGTATAAATAAAAACTTTACGTTCCACTGTCTCGATATAATAGATATTTGATATCTCCAGTAGGCAAGTACGGTCACTGTTGTAAGCAGGTATCGTGCGGCTGCAATCCTTAATCCGCTTGATCAGACGCTTCACATAGGTATCCAGGCGGGGATAAATAATCGTGACTTCAAGCTCGTGATCTTTCTTTTCCTGTAAGGTAAGCTTCATAATCTTTCTCCATTACTGTTTTATCTGAGGCATGTATCATATGGACAGCCCAGATAAATCCTGGGATAATTACTAGTAAGGAAACAATACTTTCTAAAGAAGAGTAACCAATCAACATGTCATCCGGTACGGAATTCATAATTTTCATTGGAACAAACAGATATGTGATATTTGCCGCCAAATCAATCATACCATGAAAGAGCGCACAAAACCATAAGGATTTTGTTTTAAACATCAAGGCTGCAAAGAACATCCCATACATTGTTGCAAAGAATATCTGAGAAAGTGTATATATAATATTGGAGACAGAGAAGCCATTGGCCAGATTGATAAGATGCACAGCTCCAAAAACAATAGAAGAAATTAAGGCGGCTTTCATTTTTGAATTTTTATGTTTCTGAAAGTATTTCTGCCAGATGGATAGTAGAATTCCTCTGCAGCAGACCTCTTCTGTCAGTCCGACGGCTGCATATACAAGCAGTGCCAATAACAGAGCAAAAGGCCCGGAGAATTTCAAAGTATGGTAATCAACATAGCCCTTCTCCATGATGATCAATACATATTTTACATTAAGAAACAGATCGCCTGCGATGCATAGAAATAAAGCAAGGAAGGCCCATCTGCTTACGCTGCTTCTGATTGTTTTTAGGTTCTTGAAGATGTTATTCATCTTAAGAATTGTGATCAGAAGGAACAAGGCAAGCAATACAATCAGATAGGTAATGATATCTGCAGAGTATTTGGCAACAGCACTTTCATCTGCAGAATTGCCAATTATGAGCCCACCCATGATAGTTCCGCCGATTAAGGCACCTCCCCATAGCAGGATTGTAAGCATTGTTATAAATAGTGCGTGTATGATTTTGGACATTACGAATACCCCCTGTATTAATAGTAATATATTAAGAAAGATAATCGTGAAGTTCAATAACCAGTGTCGCAAGTTACAAAACCGATGCTTTAAAATGCAGGGTATTCCGCTTCGTTTTAAAGCTTGGCGGGCTTTTGAAAGAGAAAAATAAAGCTGCTTAGGTAGTTAATACCGGGCAGCTTTAATGAATTTATCTGACTTATTCGTATCTAACTTCCGTTGCAGTATTAAATGCGTTTTTATCAACCGAAGTAACGGACTTTGGAATTGTTATTGATTTAAGATTGCCAAATCCCGTCTGAAATACGTTTCCTTTAATTTTAGTCACACCATCAGGAATGATAAAGGTCTTTAGGGAATAAAAATCATCTTTTGAAGTAAATTTTATTTGCTCTGAATAAATCATTTTATCAATTTCCCATGAGGGTGTAAAAATACCGCTGGAAATTGTTTTACAATTCTTAGACCATTTAATATATTCGACCTTTTCATTAAATACGTTAGCACCTATTTTCGTTATCGTATCCCCCAGAGTGATTTTTTTTGCATTGCTGCAATAGAAAGCCCTTGCTTTAATTTCAGTTACATTATAGGAATATTTACCGCTTTTTACGGTGCCACCCACATTTATTTCATTCAGATTAACATCAGCACCCTTAACGCTTACCTCACCTTTTCCTGTTCCGGCTTTCTTTGTCACAGTGTATAGGATACCGTCTACAGCAAATTGATTTAGCTGATCATTTCCTGTTTCTAATATATTAAAATCCAGACTGCAACCATAATTAACCGTATAGTAGGCATCATAATCGCCGCTCGTCCATAGTGCTGAGTTATAAGAAGCATAACATTTGGCGGGGACCTTAATTACCGCTTGAAATGCCAGTAATCCACCATCAGCATACCAATCTCGTATATTATCCGGAGCCTTAGTTCCTTTAAAAGTTATACTTTTTATGTTTTTCATAAATCCCAGATAACCAACGGTACCGGTAATCGTCTTTGGAAAAATAATTTCGGTAATATTATTGTTCTTATACGTGTCACTGATTAGCGGAACACCGGTGTTCTCTAAGTCGGCAATAACACCTGTTACGGTATAGGCTTTTTTATTATAAGTAATTGTTTCGGGAATATTTACTTGCTTTGTTGTTGATTTTGGCTTAATGGAACAGAGGGTAACCTTTCTATTCAGTGCATCGGATATTTTAAATGTAAAAATGCCTTCCGAGATGAATTTATCCGTAACAGTTACCTTTACCGGCTTTTGCAGTCCCGAGGTTCTGGTATATGCAACAGCATAAGCGGTCCCTGCCCTCTTTGGATTAATAACCCCTTTACTTGATATATCAAAAATGTCAGTATCGGTTGATAACCAATATACGGTTTCAGTGGAACCTTTCGTCAGGGAGCCTTTTAATGTATAGGTGCCGGAGGTATCCAGCTTTAAACTGGATTTACTGACTGTTATCGCAGTGGATTTTACGATGTCTTTTGCAGCAACTACGGAAATGCCTTTGCTGAATTGTTTTTTATAAGCGGAGAGTACCGATTTATTTACCTTAACCGTTGTACCTTCTTTTATAGCGGAAGCTATATTTGCAACGGGTTTTTTATTAAGGAAGGTAACCAGCTTTAAGCCATATAATGATTTCTTACCGACGGACTTAATGGTAGTTGGAAGGATGACGCTGGATTGATTGCGGTTATTAAAATTAAAAGCATTCTCCGAGAGAGTAGTTACCCCTTCCGGTACAGATACAAACCGAAGATTGCTTTCATAATTTTCATCGGTAATCAACCGGGAGGGGATTACCTTACAGTTCTTTGATAAGAAAAGTAATTCAACACTAACACCAAAGGAACCGGATTCCATCTCAGTTACTGTATTGGGTACGACTACAACGGGTGCCATACAACCAACCAGTCCAAATTGGCAGATTTTCGTTAATTTATAGGTATATCCGTTATTCTTGACCTGTTCCGGTAAATCAAGGTAAGAGGTATATAATATTTTATTGAGGCCAATCAGTTGAACTTTACCGTTTCCGTCCTTTGCAGAAACGGTTACCTGATAGATCAAACCGTCAATGTTAAAGCATCCATATTCTACGGCTGCTTCAGAAGCAGCAATCGTCGGTGTCATTTTAATCGTATGTTCGTATAAATCACTATAAACATAATAATCCATAGAGATATCGATGATATTTTTATATTCCTTCTCATAGCCTTCCGGAACTAAAAATAAGATGTCCGGATTTTTTTCCCCATTCCAAACTGACACATATATTTTCTTTGGTAATGAATTCTTGCCTGATAATTCCACCGTTTTTATATTCTCGAATACATATAAAGGATTCTGCAGTGTTCCGGTAAAGTTATCAAGTATTTTAAGCTTTTCTACAGATTGATAAAATTCCTGATAAGCTTCATTCCTATCATACCCATATAGAAAATTCACCTCAGATACGGTATATTCTGTTCCGTTAATCAGTGCTTTGCCGGGAATTGATAACTCCTTCATGGGTTTCGTATAATCAATACCAACCAGGAGCACTTCTTTTTTAGTGTCATCTGTGATTTTATAGCAGTACATTCCATCTTGATATACGGTGTCATCAGCCGCGTATGCTTTCTTTGGCAGGAATACCATAGCAGTTAATATCAATATAAAAAGAAGAGTACTATAAAAATATCTTCTTTTATCAGCGACATCTTTTATGTTGCTTAGCATATAGATCCTCCTTTGATAAAAGTTAACAGTTTCTATAATTTAATTATATGATAGCCAAATTAAATAATAAAAACAATTACTTTTTTATTAAGAAATATCAAGATTTTATTAATATGACCAAGCGATTTCACCGCCTACTCATTAGGAGAGTCTAATTTTCCTAGCAGCAATCGCCGCCGGAACAATCACAGGAGGGTTCGGACCCTGTGAGCAGACCTTTGATAATAGCGGAAGCACATCCGACGCCAGGCGAAACGGTGATGGCTGAAAATGCGCAATTCTTTAGACAGGCTCCACATTCCATGCAGCTATCCAGATCGCTTATTTGAGCTTTTCCTTTGTTCAGTATAAAAACATTATGGGGACAAACCTCCAGGCACATCCCGCAGCCCACACATTTATTCTGGTCAAGTTTTAGTGTTGCTACATTTTTTAAGTATTTATATTTCATCCTAAATCACCTCACAGAACAGCTTTGAGAACATTACTTGTGATGAGAAGCAGCATGCCGCAAGCAGATGCGGCCAGCATGATTGGGATTGCAATCCGCATTTCCTTATTGACCCCAGAAGGAGAGGTATAAGTGGAGCTCCCTGTAAAATTCATGGCTGTATAGGCCGAAATCGTCGGAAGCAAAAGCAGATAGGCCAAGGTCTCCAGAATTCCTGTCTGTGAGATTCCGCCTATGAAAAGAATAACGGTCAAAGCCCATAAAAGTCCGATAACAAAGCCTTTGAATGCAAATGCGTGTCCCGGTATCCACGGAAGTAGGGCTGGGGTAAGCACACATCCGGAAGCCACAGCACCGAGAAAAGCCAGAAGCTCTGTGGCTCCGAAGCGGCCCAAGCCAAGTGCATTAAGAATAAAGAGTATCCCCAAAAGAATCAGAAGCGGTTTCATCCACTGAACAAAATCAACCGGGGTGAGCACGAGCCTGTCTTTAAAGGTAAACTGTACCTCCCTCATTTCCTGTGTTGCCTTCATTCCGGCATTGAGAAATGCTCTGACATCCCGCGCCCGTACCGGGCCATACACAACGTGAAATCCGCTTTTCTTTGTGACCTCGTGTGCGGAAATCCCTGTGGCACCAAGTTGGGGAAGGATTAGTGTTCTGTGTTTGACAATCTCGGACAGACCTGCTGCACTTAAGCGCTGAATAAGCTCATCCGTACCAAAGGTACCTTTTCCCGCTGCGCACCAGACATTCACGCCCTTTGTATCAAGCACCAGAATCCATAGGCTTAGGTTTGTGAGCTCCTTCCGCAGGCTGTCGAAGGTTAGCTTATAATTTGCGGTAACCAGCACTGGAGAATTTTCATCCGGAGTCCCCACACTGTAAAGACCGGGTGCCACCTTATAATTCATACGTCCGATTCCCCAACGAACCCTCCATGTGCCTAAAATATCCCTGGAGGAAAGCTTGGTAGTAATACGGGGGACGGGCCCGATCATTGTTGTATTCATCCCTGTTATGTAGGGTTCTTTTGGAATGGGCTGGATCTGAACTCCGCTACAGCAGCCGGAGGAACAGGTACAGCAGCTCCCTTGGTTTTCATTTTGTTCCATGATATCGCCTCCTGATACAATAACTGTTCTTGTCTCATATCAAAAAAAATTGATGTGTAGTGTTGAAGAAAAGCCATCTTATAGATGGCCTGTTTAACACAGCAATGGTCCGGTTGTTCTTAAATACCTTAGCATTTTTTTCGTACTCGGTTTCTATGCCCGTCACATCAAATATTTTTGATATGATAATTATATTATTCAAAACAATTTTTGTCAATCTGAAAAGTGTATTTAGGGGATGCTTCGGAAGTTTTTACTGGCAAAGGGCCCTGGCAACTTCCGCAGCATTATGAAAATCCTCTTCTTTCGGGTTCCAAAGGCATTTGGCTTCTGTTTCCAGCACGGAGAATCCGGCCTGTGTCAGCCGTTCCCGAAGGACCTTTGTTCCCTCTCCGCTCCATCCGTAGCATCCGAATACAGCCGCCTTTTTCTCCTTAAATTTCAACTCTTTCAGAAAATCAAGCCACCCTCCCACAGAAGAGAGGATGTTGCCGCCTACGGTTGGGGAACCCAGGGCGATTGCTTTTGATTTGAACACCTCTGTCATAATATCATTCTTGTTTATCTTAGAAATATTATAAATTTTCACCCGGGTATCCGGTGAAATTCGGGCAATTTCAGCGCTGATCTTATGAGCCAGCTGTTTCGTCCCATCCCACATAGTATCATAAACAACGGTGATTTGATCCTCCTGATAGTTCTGGGACCATTCATAATATTTTTCCACGATCTGTAACGGATTTTCTCTCCAAATGGAGCCGTGGCTGGTAGCAATGATATCGATGGGCAGGTTCATCCCCTGTATTTCCTCAATTTTCTTTTTCACAAGGGGAGAAAAGGGGTTTAAGATATTGGCGTAGTATTTGATGGCTTCTTCCCAAAGCTTACACTGATCAGCCTTATCATTAAACAATTCCTCCACGGAAAAATGCTGTCCAAAGGCGTCATTGGAAAAAAGGATATTGTCGCCTGTCAAATAGGTGGCCATGCTGTCGGGCCAGTGAAGCATTCTCATTTCTACAAAGACTAGCTTCTTTCCATTGCCAATATCAATAGAATCCCCTGTTTTCACCACCTGATAATTCCATTCAGGGTGGTGATACTGCCCCGTAAGGGATTTTACCCCGTTAGCCGTACAGTAAATAGGAGTATTGGGTATTTTCTCAATCAATGCAGGAAGAGAACCGCTGTGATCCACTTCTCCATGATTGGCAACAATAAAATCAATTTCCCTTAAATCAATCTCTTTTTCCAGGTTATCGATAAATTCCGTGGAATGGGGCTTCCAGACCGTATCAATGAGAACGGTCTTTTCTTCTTTAATTAAATAGGCATTCTGGCTTGAGCCGTGATTAATAGAATAATCCGCTCCATGGAAGGATTCCAGCTCCCAATCCATAAAGCCCACCCAGTAAACATTATTTTTCACAAGTTTTTTCATGATTAAATTCCTCCTTTTTTAAAATAACAACGAGTTTTCTGTGATTTGTAAGGTTAGTATAACCGAGAAAGAAAATGAAAAATGTGATTTGAATCATTATTTACAAACTTTTTTGTTTCTCAGATTTATTGTTGTGATATATGTCGTATATTTTTTCTGCTTTTTAGGACAATGCCGTATTCATTTTAATCAATATAATATCATCAAGAAATTCCTTCCGGTAAATGACAGCCGGTTCCGCTTTTACGAAAAGAAAAATATAATATATCAGAAGAGAAGATACCTGCTTCTGAGTATATATCAGGGAAAGTAAATACGACTGGCAGTATGGAGGTTATTATGAAAATCATTAAGTATTCGATATTATTTTTCATCGGCGGCTTTATTTATATCATATTTGAATTGTTGTATAGAGAAAATACACATTGGACCATGTTTTTTCTGGGAGGATTATGCTTTGTCAGTTTGGGGTTAATCAACAAAATATTATCCTGGAAGACGCCTCTCTGGCTGCAGGCAATCATTGGCGGCGGCCTTGTTACGACACTGGAATTTGTTACCGGCTGTATCGTAAATCTTTGGTTAAAATGGAATGTGTGGAATTATGCAGAATATGATATCCTGGGACAGATATGTGTCCCCTTCTTTTTTGTCTGGTGCATATTATCTGTGGGCGCAATCGTATTTGATGACTGGCTAAGGCATTGGCTGTTTCATGAGGAGCTCCCGCATTATGTCTTCTTTTAGCCGGACCCCTCCCTCTTATATGGCTCCGGAATAGGCAACTGATGTATGTTCCATTTAACTGCACACGCATGGGCAAATCCTTTCTGCTAAGGCTGGGGAGATATCCCGCATGTCACGCTTCAGCATGCATACCTCTTTTATGAGCGGGTTATCTCCCTGTTTCTGCTTCAAGGATAGAAGGTACACATCGATGATTAGCATATGCGGATTACTGGTACATATGGTTTATTTATTTTATCTAATATGATATCATTTAATTTAGAAATTATATTAAGAAGGTATAGCTGATGAATAAAATACACGTGAATTTTCATGCAACAGAAATATATGCAGACCTGTATCAAGCAGAAAAATCCGAAATACCGGATAAGGTACTGATTATTTTAGGTGGCAGCGATGGTAAATATGAACTGACGCAAAAGCTTGCAGAATTATTTTGTAACTATGGGGTCAACGCATTGGCTTTGGCATATTGGAATGTTGAGGGATTACCGAAAAGCATAGACAGAATACCTGTGGAATTATTGCGAAAAGCCTATACATATCTTTTGGAACAAGGATATAAAAAGGTAGGCGTTTATGGTGTTTCCAAAGGCGCAGAATATGCGCTGACTGCTGCGAGTCTACTCGGTGAAATAACTTGTGTAGTGGCTGTTTCTCCCCTTGATTACGTGGTTGAAGGACTGACTGTAAACAGCCGTTTGACAGGAACAGCCAGTTGGAGTTACCAGGGCCAGGAATTACCATATATTCCATTAAAAATGAAATTGTTTCGTTTGATGGCCAAGTGTATTAAAGAACGACAGGTGGATATGTGCTTTTTGTATGAAGAACCATTAAAAAATGCCAAAAAAGAAGCTGCTATTCAGGTTGAAAATATTAATGGTTCAGTTCTATTTATATCTGCACAAGATGACCGCATATGGACAAGTCGTTCATCAAGTGAACGAATGATGCAGAGATTAAAAGAAAAGCACTTTGCTTATCCTTATGAACATTTGAATTATGAATATGCAAGCCATCTTATTTTACCTATACATACAGGAATGGAAAAGTATTTTACTATTGAGAAAAAGTATCCCGAAAAGTGTGATGAGAGTCGTATATTATCATGGAAAAAAACATTAGGCTGGCTAAAAAATAATTGGTAGGGGAAGTCAATACTATTTTTTACTTTGAAACAACCTGTGAAGGGAAGCGCCATCCTCACTATGGCCGTTTTCTGCGGGGGAGGTATATATGAAATATATTATTAGAGAAATGCAATTACAGGAATATCCGCTTCTTGAAAATTTTTTGTATGAAGCAATATTTCAACCAGACGAAACTAACCTCGTACCAAGGTCAATTGTTAAAAAACCAGAACTTCAAGTATACATTGAGAATTTCGGAAGTAAGAAGGATGATTTTTGCTTGTGCGCCGAAGTTGATGGAAAAATAGTTGGAGCTGTTTGGGTGAGAAATATTAAAGGATACGGAAGTGTGGATGAAACCACACCGGAATTCTCCATATCACTTTATAGAGAATTTCGGGGTTTGGGCATTGGAACAGAAATGATGAAAATGATGCTTACACATTTGAGACAGGCAGGATATTCAAAAGCATCTTTAGCAGTACAAAAAGCAAATTATGCATTAAATATGTATCAGAAGGCAGGCTTCCAAATAGTTGATGAAAATGAAGAAGAATATATTATGGTGCATTATTTACAGTAATATAGACTCCAATTGATAAACAAAAATTTACTTGTGAATATCCTTAATTGAATTCATTTATCAACAAGGAATAGCAGCATAAGAGAGGGGATGTTGTAATGATCATATACTATAGCTCAACGGGTAATTCCAGGCATGTCGCTTTAAGATTACACGAAACATTGAAGGGGGAACTGATAGATGTCGGCAGCTTTGAAAAGCCCGCTCAATTTTACCTGGAAAATGATGAGACACTGTTTCTAGTAACCTTTAATTGTTTTTGGGGAATCTCAAACCGACTGGAGACATTCATTCGAAAAAGCGAATTTTATAACGTTAGTAAAATAATTGTTATTATCACATGCGGCGGATATCTGGGTGGAGGAGATGCTTCTATAGAAAAACTATTTTTAGAAAAAGGACTTCCCAAACCAATTGTCTATTCACTTGTCATGGTCACAAACTATTCAATACTACATGATATACCGTCGTTAAAGGTTCAGAAAGAGAAACTGATTTATGCAGAAAAAGTCCTTAGTAAAATCATTCAAGGAAAACGAAAACCCTATCATAGTAACTGGCTCGTGCGGCGATTAACGCCTAAGATTCGCGCACAATATGAGAAAGCTCGAAGCACTTCACCATTCACGGTGGATAGTTCTTGTATTAGTTGCAGGCTGTGTGAGAAGAATTGTCCAGTTCATGCGATTGAAATGAAAGAAAGCAAACCGTTTTGGATACTCTCAAAATGTGATAATTGCTTATGTTGTCTTCATCATTGTCCGGTTGAAGCAATCAACTATGGAGATTCCACTCGGAAGCGTTTGAGATATACTTATGAGTCTTGCTCACAGAAACTCCTATAGCATTCATTGCATGTTCATTTTGATGTGAAAATTATTTTGCTATGTTTATTAATATGAATGATATCGTATTAGGTTGGAGTATTTTTGGTTCAGAGAAATGTTTTAGGATGACGCATAGGTATTAACATGTTATTATTATCTAAAATTTTCACTTTACTAATTTGGGTTGGAGAGTCCATTACATGTAATGGGTTATTACTGAACTGATTTACAAACATAAAAGGAGAGTAAATATGATACCATCAATAAAATTACAGAGTGTAGTTTTAGATTGCAAGCAACCGGCAGAGCTTGCTAAATTTTATATGTCACTAATAGGTGGAGAAATTGTATATGAAATAGAATATTTTGTAGCTGTCTCTGTTCCGGGTGAGGCAATCAGTATTTCCTGCCAATTTGATGAAGATTATACCCCTCCTGTATGGCCGGATACAAGAGAAGAACAAATGAAAATGGTGCATCTTGATTTTTCTGTGCAGGATATAGATGCTGCTGTGCAATTTGCGATGTCATTGGGAGCAACGAAGCCGCATACTCAATACTGGCAAGCTGACTGGGGCCCGCAGTGGGTTACACTTTTGGATCCGGCAGGTCATCCGTTTTGCTTGTGTTGCCACGAATAATGGACATGAAAACCCTTTCGGGATAAGCCTATAATAAAACTTTCTCAATTTCATATTGGGAATATATTACGAACCATAATTGTGTATTATAAATAGTTATATTCCATATACCGATGCCGAGTAATTTGTATTTATTTACCAAATCTAACAATGCATTTATACTTCTAGCATCTACGAACCATACAATATGCTTTATCTGAATCCCGGAAGAATCAACTGAATATAAAAAATAAGGAGTTTGGGAAAGGATGTCAAATTCAATGGTTGCCCCTACATCACGGGCCAAATCAATAGCTCGATCAAGAGTCAGAGAATTAACGTTTGAAAGGCCGGCCGAAAACGGAAGCTCCCAATCATAGCCAATGGTTGCCATTCCAGTAATTACTTTATTGGGTGGTATATAACCTAGAACATAACTTAGAAATATATTAATATTATTTATGGAACTAATAGGTGAAGGCGGATTGGTGTTCATTGCCCACTGATAGTCCATAAAAGTGATATTATGAGCTAATTGATTTAATAAGGAGTAATCTACATGTTCAAATAGGATTTCATTTTCAGAATCTGTTAAGCTGGGGTTTATAGTTGCAAATACCAGATAACCTTCTTCAGTTAACCGATTTGTTATTTTTGTAAAATAATCTTCATATAATTGTAGGTTTGATATGCTGATATATTCAAAAGAGATGTTAATTCCGTAATATCCTTTCGTTCTTATGATATTAAGTATATTTTCTATTTGTTTATTTTGAAAATCATCATTTAATAATAAATCATATGCAATCCGTATATTTGCTTTCCCCTGGATTGTTAATGTAGTCAATAGCATAAGCGGCATAACACCGTAGTCCTTGGATATTTGAATGATTTCTCTATCATCATAATAAGTAATTATTTCCCCTTCTTTTGTAGCTGTAAAATTCAGTACGGATAAATAAGTCAGATAGGGTAAGGTCTTTCTAAGGATATCTTTGTTAATATAGGGTACGGCATTTCCGTGGGTAGTAATTTTACCTTTTGTCTGATATTTAATAGCAATTATATCCCCTGGAAAAATATAATTTCTTTCAGACAGATACGGATTATTTATTAATAATTGTATTACTGTAACATGAAAAGAATTGGCTATATCAATTAAGGTATCCCCTTCTTTAACTGTATAGGTAATTTCTGGATATGCAATAACTATTGATTGTCCGATAACTAAGTTATCCGGATCTTCTAATCCGTTATCCTGTATTAAACTTGTTACGGGTATTTCGTAATAGTCCGCTATTGATTGGATGGTATCCCCTGATTGAACAACGTGAATTAACATATATAACCTCAAATTCATTTTATTATTATATTATGCAATTGAGTGGTATAATGTGGAAAAGATAGTATGAAACCCATGCCATAATGTCAATTGCCAATTTGGCATGGGTGAGTATATTAAAAGTGTTACCAACCCTTTGCTATTGCTGCTTTCTCTGCTGCATCAGAGGTCATGTCAGAAGTAGTAATTACATAAGGCTCAACATTAACCGAGATGGTTTTGCCATCTGTGGTGAAGACAATGCTGCCCTGTTCATCCGTCCGGTAAAAATTAATAGCCCGCTCCTTCATAAGCTTCATGGTCGCTGAATGGGGATGCTCGTATTTGTTCCCTTTCCCAACGCTGATTACAGCATATTTCGGATTAACCCTGTCTAAGAAGTTAATTGTACTGCTGGTAGAAGAACCGTGATGGCTGAGCTTTAATACATCGGCGGATAAATCAATGCCGTTCTCAAGCATTTCGGCTTCTGAGACAGCCTGGGCATCTCCTGCAAGCAGGAAAGAAGTACTTCCATAGGTAAGTTTTATTCCGATACTATAATCATTTAAAGACTCGTAACTAGATGAATTAGGAGAGATTATAACAAAGGAAGCATTGCCAAGAGTATAGCGATCTCCAACCGTAGGCCTTGTGATGATAAGGTTTTTATCTGCGATTGCGTCCAGTACATCATCGTAATTTTCTGAATCAACCGAAACGTCCGGCAGGAGCACAGTACCTACGTTAAATGCATTAATAACGGTATCGAGTCCTCCGATATGATCGTTGTGCGGATGGGTACCAATTACGTAATCCAGTCTTTCTACTCCAAGCTTTTTCAGATATTTCGTAACGGTAGCTCCTTTTTCGTTTACTCCTGCATCAATAAGTATAAAATGGCCATTATCTTCGATCAGAATAGAATCTCCCTGGTCAACGTCAATAAAATGAAGCTTGACGGTTGTTGGACTTACGGCGGGGGTAGGTGTATTGTTTGAGCTTTCATCAGGGGGAGTAGGAGCAATCGTAATTATTGCGGTAGGAGAAATAGTTGGTGTGGCTTCTGAAGCAGGTATGGGAGTATTTGTTGGAGTAATACTCGGAATGCTGGTCGGCTTTATATTATTATCAGAAGCATTGGGGTGTGTAAGGATAAATACTGCTATAAATAATGTAATTACAACTCCAAGCAGGGTAAGAAGAATTGCTGCTTTGTTTCTTTTATTTTTATTCATTATTAAATTCCTCGTATAATATGTTTTATTGGTGTGCTTAGTAGTCACGTTGAGAATATTATAGCATAAATACAAGCATAGTGTCCATGATCTTCGACTCCGGCCGCATCAGGCTAAGACGGTATCTTTGATGAAAATGCAGGAAAAGTAGGCTGCAGAGTCTTTATTTTTAACTATATTTGGATTATAATTAGTAGGAAATGTATATGTAAAAATAATATAAACCTATGATAATTCATTTAGACTTTGGGGACCTTGCTATGATTAAAGTATTATTTTTTCTGCTTCCATGGATATGTGGCTTTGCACTGTTTAAAAAGGTTGTTTTAAATGTAAAGGAAGGATACACGGGAAATGACCGTATATCTGTTATTATTCCTGCACGGAATGAGAAGAAAAATCTGCCCAATATTCTTGCGTCACTTAGGGAGCAGACTCTTAAGCCATACGAGATCATCGTATGTGACGACCATTCCACGGATGGGACCGATGAGATTGCAAAAAGCTTTGGAGTGACAGTGATAAAGAGTCCGCCCTTGCCAGAGAATTGGACGGGAAAGAACTGGGCTGTATGGAATGGATTTTTAAATTCCTCGGGTGAAATCCTGGTTTTCCTGGATGCGGATGTGACATTGAAGAAAAGAGCTCTTGAGGTATTAGTAAGCACCAGAGAGAAATCAAAGGGTGTAATTTCTGTGGTTCCTTTTCACTATACCAGGAAATTCTATGAGAGACTATCCATGGTTTTATACCTTCTGGGAGTGTTTGTATTTACTTCCCCCTTTGAAAGGAAAAATAAAAACAAAGGCCTCTATGGTTCCTGTATCGTAGCGACAAGAGCTGATTATGAAAAAATAAATGGACATAGCGGAGTAAGCTTTGAGCTTTTAGACGACTTAAACCTGGGGAAACGGTTCTTAGACTTCGATATTCCGGTGAAAAACTATATCGGGTGTGGACAGGTCGCCTTTCGGATGTATCCCAATGGAATTTGGGGAGAGATCTATGGCTTTGGGAAAGGGGCGGTTTTGAGTACCTCGAATCTGATGCCATCTACTATGAGCTTAACGGTACTTTGGGTCTTAGGGCTTTTGGTCACAGGCTTTGGAACTCCGATTCTGATCTTGCTTCACCAGCCGAGTGCGATTTTCTTCCTCGTGGGGTACCTTTTCTACACGTTTCAGTTTTTTTATTTTCTTCATTATACCGGAAGATACGGTTGGTTTATTCCAATCTTTCATTTTATTAGTTCGGCATTTTTTATATTTGTCATATTGTACTCGTTTTATCGGGTAACCTTCGTAGG
This sequence comes from Bacillota bacterium, assembly GCA_023407175.1. Next base: position 174,636 of record JAEYMU010000056.1, on the reverse strand, counting down.
TTCGGTTAGCTGGAAGGGCAGAGAGATCAAGGTTGGCAGGAAGGGAGAATGAGCATTATGGCTGTAGTTTATATTATATTATTATTCATTTCCGGTTCACTCATGTTTTCACATTGGATCGGACTCCTGTTAAAAATAGATTTGAGAAAGCAAAATGACGGAAACCCAGGGGCCACCAATCTCTGGCAGTCGGCCGGTGCGGGCTGGGGGTTGCTGGGGGTGCTTTTTGATTTCATGAAGGGGTATCTTCCATTGGCAATCCTTATTTGGAAAGGTGTGCTGTCGGGATATATATTGGTGTTTGTGGCTATCGCGCCGATATTAGGTCATGCCTTTTCCCCGTTTTTAAAATTCAAGGGTGGAAAATGTAAGGCAGTCACTTTCGGCATTTGGAGTGCATTGACCAATTTTGAGGCCTCATTTGTTCTTGCTTTGATCTTGGCGATACTTTTCCTGTTTGTGAAGATTATTCGTAAAGGGAAAGGTTCGAACTGCTATATAGATGCATTAACGTCGGTCCTAGGCCTATTCTTACTGGGAGGATACTTGGTGCTTCGTGATTTTTCAGTTCAGCTTATATTTATTTGGATGCTAAATCTTTTGTTGCTGGTTATAACTAATAGAATTATGCTGATTGAATTTTCACGGAATGTATTTAAGGAAAAAACGTTGTAAGCTTCATTTATGGTATTGATGGCGAATAGAGATAATCAGAAAATTTAGAAGTTGAATAATAATATGGTCTGCATATCATCTATTTGCAGGAAAATTAAATAAATGACGGATTTTTGTTGACAATTATACGCTATGCGATGTATATTTGATTATAATAATAACAGTAATCATAATTAATATATATTTACAATAATATTATTATAACGCATTGTATTATATTTATCCCAATTGCTGCAAGGCACAGGGATTTTATACAATAGGAATAAAATCGTAAAGGAGGATTATATGGCAAATCATTGGACAGAAAATGAAGCAACATTGAGTGAGAAAACAAAAAATATTACTCGTGCGATTAAAACTTTAATGGAAGAGATTGAAGCAACCATGTTTTATCAGCAAAGGGTAGATGTGACGGCGGATGTTGAGCTAAAGGAAATTATGGCTCACAACCGAGATGAAGAAATTGAGCATGCATGTATGACTTTGGAATGGCTCAGAAGAAATATGGACGGTTGGGATAAGGAGCTTAAAACTTATCTATTCAGCGAAGGAAGCCTTCTGGAGGTTGAAGAACAAGGTGCAGATGCAGAAGATAGTAATGCGGGCAGTAGTAAAAGCCTGAATATCGGTGATTTAAAATAGGAGGGATTGATATGTACAGAGATTTGGCACCAATTGATATAAACGTATGGAAGCAAATTGATTCAAGGGCAAAAGAAGTCATTATTTCAACCTTGACAGCCAGAAAAGCAATTCATGTTTCAACTCCGAAGGGGTCAGATTATGTAGCATATAATCACGGAAAACTTGGGGATGTAGCTGAGAAGCATGAAGTCGCTTTTGCAAGTTATGTAGTTACCCCTCTTATAGAGACACGGATTGAATTTAAGTTAAATCGATGGGAGATGGATAACGCATTCCGGGGAGATACAAATATTGATTTCTCCAATCTCGAAGATGCCGTAAAGAAAGCGGCTTTATTTGAGGAATATGTTGTTTATGAAGGTTTGTCCGAGGGTAATATACGAGGACTATTAGAGGTTTCAGGAGAAACGCTTAAGCTTGGTGATACGGCATCCAGTATAAAGAAAAGTGTTGCGGAGGGTGTTATAAAACTAAAGAATGCGTACATTTCCGGCAGCATGGACTTAATTGTGTCACAGGAATTATATGCAAAGCTCTGGTCAATAGAGAGTCAGACACCTTTAATAAAAGCGTTAGAAAATATGATTGGTGGTAAGGTAATAGACTCCGAAGTGATGAAGGGGGCTATCTTAGTTCCACATAATAACGAAAATCTCAATATTGAATTAGGTGAAGATTTTTCTATTGGATATCAGGAGCATGATAAAAAGGAAGTGACCTTCTTTATTAAAGAATCCTTTACATTCCGTATTTTAGATGAAAAATTAGTTGTACGTTTTGAAGAGTAACTAAAAGAAATGTGTTAAAATTAAGGACATGAGAGTGAAAGCTTTTATGTCCTTCTTTAATAGAATAAAGGAGAAAGGTCTGTATATGCATACGAAAAACTCTTTGATCAAAGATATTGAACAAACAGGAATTAGAAAAAACGGAACCTTGCTCATTCATTCTTCTATGAAAGCAGTGGGAGCGGTAGAAGGTGGAGGGGATACAGTTTTGGATGCCTTTATCGACTATATAATGGATGCCTGACCCAATGCAAAGCCGAGGAAATATCCTATGATTCCCAAGATAAGAGAGCCTAGAATATATATAAAAGCATTTAGTTTTTCGTTACCCTGAAAAAGATTAAAACCCTCATACATAAAAGTGGAGAAAGTTGTGTAGGTTCCTAAAAAACCGTCTCCTAAAAGAAGATATATATTCTTCCCGGCATCAAGGCTTGATAGAAGACCTAAAAGTAATGCGCCGGAAATATTGATGATAAATGTCCCTATCGGAAAAGTTGATTTAGCCCTTTGGGATATAAGCTTTCCAAGCTGATATCTGGAAAGTCCTCCGAAGATTCCTCCTATGCCCACCAGTATCAAATTCATTTTATCACATCGCTTTCATTTTCAATTAATCGATCAGTCTCTGCTATATCCAAAGTATCCGATTCTATTTTGCTGTTTCTTTTAAGGGAGCCGATTTTGTGGGCAAGTACGATGCCAAAATAGGCCACCCCAAGACCAAGCATAGTAGAGACAGTAATATAAGAAATGGCTGAATAATAATCCCCGCTGCGCATAAGGGTAACGGTTTCTTTGCATAATGTTGAAAAGGTAGTATATGCTCCTAGAAATCCTGTAGTCATACCGAGTCTGATATCTGCATGAATATCCCATACTTCAAAAGCGATTGTCAGGATGAAAGCCATCAAAAAGGTACCGCTGATATTTATAAATAACGTATTTAATGGAATATTTTCGTGATAATTTTGTATTTGTATTTGTTCGATCGAATATCGCAGGATAGCACCTGCGAATCCACCGCAGCTCAAAAAAATATATTTGCGCAAGCTATGCTCCTCCTTTATGCTTCATTTTTGATTACAGACACTAATTTTCCTAAATAAAAAAACTGATGAGTTCTGTAGTTATACAGAAGTCATCAGCATTAAATGCGTTTTCGGTCAGTACCTAGGGAGAACTTCATTCCCGTTTAAAATATTATATAGTGCCGATTTCCAAAAGTCAAGGCCAATCTTACCCTTTAATAGTCTATCCCAATTGCATTTGACAGTACATTCACACAGAGCCTATAATTAAGGAAAATTGAAATTGGAGGTAATAATGGGAAATACGGATAAGTTTGAAATGATAGCTAATATATATGACACTTCTGAGAGAATCCAAATTGCGAAGGTATCCTCTAATGCTATTCGTGAATATTTAGTTGATACTGAAAGTAAGAATGCGATTGATTTTGGATGTGGAACTGGTCTCGTCGGAATGAATTTGTTAAACGAGTTTAATTCTATGCTATTTTTGGATACCTCACAAAACATGCTTCATCAAATAAAGCAAAAAATTTCTGGCTCCAATATACAGAATGCTGCTACATTATGCTTTGATTTTGAAAAAGATAATCTTTCGGATTTACATGCTGACTATATTTTTATGGCACAGGTTTTACTCCATATTAATAATGTTGAATTGATTTTATCAAGATTATATGAGGTTCTAAATGAAAACGGACATTTACTGATCGTAGATTTTGATAAAAATAAAAACATAGCTTCAGATATGGTTCATAACGGATTTAATCAAATAGAGCTAACTGATTGTATGAAAAAAATAGGATACCGGAATATTCAATCTAAAACTTTTTATACTGGAAGTAAAATATTCATGGGGCAGGATGCATCTTTGTTCATTCTTGACTCTCAGAAATAGAGTTAGAACTATTTCATACCGTTACTGCATTGACAAATCCAAAATTAAATCTTATACTAATATTAGTCCATAGTTGGACTAATATTAAAGATGAACATTTAGGAGGCTTTTAATGGAATGGTTTTTCTTATCACTCGCTATCGTGCTTGAGCTTTTTGGAACAACACTGATGAAAATGTCAAACGGATTTACAAAGTTATGGCCAAGTTTAGGAATGATTGCAGCATATGTCTTATGTTTCGGCTCTTTAACGCTGTCCTTAAATAAAATACCGGTTAGTGTTGCATATGCTATATGGTCCGGAGTTGGAATCGTTGTTATATCGGTAATAGGAATTTTAGTATTTAAAGAGAGTATTAATCCGCTAAAAATAGTTTCTGTAATTCTTATTGTAGCGGGAGTAGTGGGTTTGAATTTAAGCGGCACTGCTCATTAATCAGTTATCATAATTCATAGGAGACTATCTGTATGGATGAAAAAGATAAAATAATTGAACAGATTAATATTTATTATGAGTTTTGGTTCCGGATTAATGATCTATACCGTGTTTGGGCGCAGAATCGCAATACAAATGAAACAACTGTGTTCATATTATATGTAATAAATACAAGCATACCTTATTGTACTCAGAATGAAATTGGAAGTAAATTGTTTTTGCCGAAACAAACAGTTTCGTTAGTACTTTCGGGACTTGAGAAAAAGGGTTATATTTTGAGGGAAGCAAATCCCCAAGACCGCAGAAATAAGATTGTAAAGTTTACAGAACAGGGAGCGCAATATGCAAGCAGCATACTTGATGAACTCAGAATGATGGAATTGGAAGCATTTTCGAGTATTCCGCAGGAACAACGCTTGGCTATATCAGAAACCTTTTCTGTGCTCGCAGGTTCCTTGAATAAATTTCTTTTAAGATGACGATATTGATGCTCTAAAATTTAAACTTTGCCTTAAACTGGAAAGCCGTTATAAAACTAGTTTAAAATATTTTAGAAGGAGTTTTAGTGGAATGGAAGAAATCGTAAAAGTACAAGGACTGCAAAAAAAATTCGGTAAATTTAAAGCATTGCATGATGTAACCTTCACAGTAAATGCCGGGGAGGTTGTCGGCTTTATCGGGCCGAATGGAGCAGGAAAGTCAACAACAATCCGTACCTTGCTGGGAATTATCAATCGCGATGCCGGTGATGTGAAAATTTTTGGTAAGGATGTCTGGAAGGATAGTCTTGAGATACATAAGCGAATTTCCTATGTTCCAGGGGATGTGGCACTTTGGGGCAGCTTAACAGGCGGAGAAATTATTGATTTATTTATTAAATTGCATGGCGGCGGAGACAAGGAAAAACGGGACTATTTGATCAAACGTTTTGAATTGGATCCTAAGAAAAAATCAAAAAGCTATTCAAAAGGAAATCGTCAAAAAGTCGGCTTGATTGCAGCGTTGTCGGTTGACTCCGACTTATATATTTTCGATGAACCGACTTCTGGCCTTGACCCTTTAATGGAAGCGGTTTTTCAGGATGAAGTTGAAAAAATCAAGCATGCAGGGAAAGCAATTTTGTTGTCCTCCCATATCTTGAGTGAGGTCGAACGTCTGGCAGATAAGGTGGTTATCATTCGTCAGGGAAAAGTCGTTGAGACTGGGACATTGGATGAATTGCGTCATTTAACCCGTTCTACAGTTACTTTAGTAACAGAAGGGAATGCGGCTAAGATGGCATCTGTTAACGGAGTTCATGATTTCAAGCAGAAGGGCAATCAAGCCACATTCTCTGTGGATAATGAATATATCAATGATATTTTGTCAGAAGCGGCAAACTTGGGTGTTAAGAAGTTTGAAGCTGTGCCGCCAACGCTTGAAGACTTATTCATGCGTCATTATGAAGTCTAAGAGTTGGAACGGAGGAAAATATTATGAAAGAAAAATTCGCACGTTGGGATGCACTATTTGTACAATATCTGAAACGTGATTGGAAAAAGATTATCATCTGGGTTTTAGGTCTGGGCTTGTTTTCAGGGGCTTATGTCCCGGCTTTTGAAGAAATTGCCAAGGGGCAGGGTTTGCTGGGAATGTATGAAACCATGCAAAATCCGGCTATGATTTCAATGGTTGGCCCGACACCGGTAGACACAGCGGCAGATTATACATTAGGTGCGATGTATGCGAATGAAATGTTGTTATTCTGCGGTTTGTTTGCAATGATTATCGCTGTTTTACATGTTGTGAGCCATACCCGCAAGGAAGAAGATCATGGACTTACAGAGCTGGTGCGTTCCTTTCGGGTAGGTCGCCAGGCGAATTCTCTTGCGGTGCTTGCCGAAACAGTACTTATCAATATTTTATTAGCGCTTCTTACCGGAGTAATTATGGCCAGCTTTGGAGCAGCTACGATTTCTGCCCAGGGATCGTTCCTGTTTGGTGCATCAGTCGGAATCGCTGGTATCCTGGGAGCTGTGATTGCATTGGTTATGGCTCAGATTATGCCGACCTCCTCCGGTGCCACCGGTTCCTCTCTTGGAATAGTAGGGCTGCTCTATATTGTTCGTGCCGGTACAGATGTGTCAAATGTTGATTTCTCGATGATCAATCCCATGGGCTGGACTTATCTGACTTATCCATTTACTGAAAATAATTGGATACCTCTGATTTACGCGGTAGTTTTTTGCCTCCTTGCGGTGATCATTGCTTTTGCCCTGGAGGGCGGTCGTGATATGGGAGCAGGTTATCTGCCTGAAAGAGAAGGACGGGAAACAGCAAAGGAATCATTGCTGTCCGTATCTGGCTTGTTTACTAAGATTAACAAGGGCGTAATGATTAGCTGGTTGATTGCTTTCGTAGTTATGGGAGCGGCCTATGGTTCAATTTATGGAGATATGCAGGCTTTCCTGGGAAGCAATGAAATGATGAGCCAAATGTTTACGCTGGCGGGTGTTTCAATCGAAGAATCGTTTACCGGAACCATTATGATGGTAATGATTGGATTGGTTTCTATCTTACCAATTGCCATTGTTAACAAACTTTTCGCAGAGGAAGTACGGCTGCATTTGAGCCAGCTTTATTCTACAAAGGTGACTCGGGCCAAACTTTATTGGACGAGTGTCATTTTGGCAATCGCTGCCGGAGTAGTGGGGATTTTGCTGGCTTCAATCGGTCTTGGGGGTACAGCGATTTCTGCAATGGGTGACAGCGCATCTATGAATATGAGAGATTTTTTTGCCGCAGGCTATAACTTCCTGCCCTCTGTGCTGTTTTTTATCGGACTGGCAGCATTGGTCTTGGGCTGGATGCCAAGACTGGGGAAAGCTATTTATGCGTATCTTGGTTATTCCTTTGCTTTAAACTACTTTGGCGGAATTTTGGATTTGCCGGAATGGTTTTTAAAAACAGCCGTTCAAAGCTGGGTTCCACGGATGCCGGTGGATAAGTTTGATGGAGCAATCTTTGTTATTATGACAGTGATCAGTGTTGCCCTGATGGTATTGGGCTATATTGGATATGGCAAACGGGATATGGTGGAAGGAGCTTAACAGCCTCAGAAACCTCATTAACAGGATAGGAAGGTCATTTGAATACATGCTTGAGTTTTCATCAGGGAAAATAAAATTCGAGCGTATGTCAAATGGCCTTTTATTTGAATATATTATGATAAATTAAATTGTTAAAACAAAACCATGGTTATACGGTATAATTAATAGGAAGAATAGAAGTATTCATGTGAAATAAAGGAGTTTATATGGGACATATACTGATAGTAGATGACGAAAAATCCATAAGCGACCTAATTGTAATGAATCTCTCCATGGTAGGGCATACAAGTGAGCAGGCCTTTGACGGCAAGGAAGCTTTGGAAAAATTACGGACAGGTTATTTTGATCTGTGCTTATTGGATATTATGCTTCCGGGAAAAGACGGCTTTGAATTAATCGATGATTTTAAGAAGGCGAAGGTTCCCGTTATTTACCTGTCTGCTAAAAGCTCCTTGACGGACCGGGTGAAGGGATTAAACCTGGGAGCTGAGGACTATATTATTAAACCCTTTGAAACGCTGGAGCTGATAGCAAGAATTGATGTAGTTTTAAGAAGAGAAGGAAAAAGTAAAAATATATTTACCTACAACAAGGTTACGGTTGATTTAAACAAGCATTTGGTTCGGAAGGATAGTCAGGTGATTGATCTGACTGCACAGGAGTACTTGCTCCTGGAAGCGTTGATCTTAAATCAAAATCTGGCGCTTACCAGAGAACAGCTGTTAAGTATTGCCTGGGGCTATGATTACAGCGGAGAAACCAGAACCGTTGATATGCATATTCAAAGACTTCGAAAGAAATTAGAATGGGAGGATATTATTAAAACCGTATTTAAGTTTGGTTACAGGCTGGAGGTGCATTGAACGTGAAATTATGGATTAAGATTTTTTTGAGCATTTTAATTTTATCCTTATCCGCTCTTACGATCAGCGTTGTTTATATCATTAACCAAAACCATATAACCAGTATTAACAGAGAACAGGAAAGGTCCCTGGGAGAATTTGAACTGATACGGATTTCACTTGGCAACAGTCTGGACTTTTCCGGGACATCCTCAGATACTCTTTCAGTTATCATGGATCGATATGGAGAATATTACAAAAACAAAGGCATTTCCTTAGGGTTATATACCAATGACAAATATATTTATAACAATATTTCTTCCTTAAATCCGGATACCTATCAGGCTCTGCTGGATGTCCAGGAGAATGAAAAAATAGCGCAGATCATCCATTCTGCTTCTCATGACTATATTCTAATATCAGATTTGATTGCAGATAATGCCGTACTTTTGTATGCCAGGGATATCAGCGAAATATATGAGGCCAGAAGTAATAGTATCAGGCTGTATTTTATTCTGCTGATTATTCTTACCGGTTTCCTGGGCGTCTTTTCCTATCTATATGCCAAGCGGATTACCCGTCCTCTGAATGCTTTACACAAGGGAGCAATGGCTGTTTCCTCCGGCAATTATGATATTTACCTATTGGAAAAGGATAAGGAATTCAAGGATGTAGCCGATGCTTTTAATCAAATGGCCAGGGATATAAAGGACAGGACGCAGGAATTGGAGGAAAGGGCGAAGGAGCTGCAGGCTTTTATTGATGATTTATCCCATGAAATGAATACACCGTTAACCTCTATTCAGGGATACTCTGAATTTTTATTAAATGCGAATGCCCTGGAAGAGCAGAAAAGAACCGCGGCTTTGTATATTCACTCCGAAGCCAGGAGAATAAGGGATATGTTCTCGAAATTAATGGTGCTTAGTTTTGCTAGAGAACATAATATTGAACGTGAGCAGTGCCCTTGCGAGGAATTAGTAGAAGAGGTCCGTCAAGCCTTTCATCCTGAGCTGATAAAACAGAATATAAATTTTACCAAAGAAATATCTGCTGATTATCTTAAGGTAGATAAAACTCTCTTTCATATGCTTTTAGGTAATTTGATTAAAAATAGTTTGCAGGCCATGGAAACGGGGGGAAGTATCCATGTCAAAATTTATAATCAGGAGGATTTATCTAAGATAATCGTGAGGGATACCGGTATGGGGATACCGGAAGACAAGCTTAAGCAGGTGACAAAACCCTTCTACAGAATTGATAAATCAAGATCAAGAAAAACGGGCGGTGCGGGACTTGGATTATCCATATGCAGCAAGATCGTGGAATTGCATTCCGGCAGCATGGATATCCAGTCGATACAGGGGGAAGGTACTGCAGTTACCATTACACTTCCAGGCTAGACAATTACCTGTATCCGTATCATTTACAAGTCTGTTACAACCTCATTGTGAATCTGATAACTTCTGTCATTATACTGTATTTAACAGAAACAACTCTGTTAAATTATATAGAAAGAAGGAACTGCGATGAAAAAAATAATACTAATAATATCTGTAATCACTGCCCTTGGCTTTACCGGCTGCTCAAGAGCTGATATTGAAAGGAATCCGGTTGTCATAGCAGACGCTGCGTCTCTTGAGGATAAAATTGATTCCGAAGCTTATGAAAACGTATCTGTAAATGAAGAAATAACGAAAGCACCTGAGGCTACAGACTCCGCTGAAGAAGCGAAAGAGGAGCCTGATAATTCAGGTACTGCAATAAGTCCTACACCTGTAACAATTGAGATTGAAGGGATGAAAGAGACAATCAATGGCTTATGGCATACAGGCGATGGTTATGAAATTATGTATGATGTTGACAGATTCGAATATTCCAATAAAGACGAAGCCGATACTTTTGTAGCAGAAAACCCTGATCCTGCAATTTATCCTTATGTATATCTAAGTATAAAGCACCTTGATAATAAAAGTGCTTCTGATTATACGAAAGAACTGTCAGATACACTTTCTAAAAGCAGCTTAAAATCAGAGATAACCACTGATGTTTCCATAGGAAATTATAAAGGAACTGTAGTAACAGCCCGCGCCGGTTCAGAATGGAATTCTATCATTCGAAATTATTATATTATTGAAAACGGCACCTCCGTATACATCCTTGAAGCTCAGTACTTTTTAGAGGCTGAGGAAGGGTACGGTGCAAGAATTCATTCCATGCTGGATACCTTTGAAATAAAATAGCGCTACTTCGTTTGCCAAATACCAGCTGTCCTAACATTTATGTCGTCATAGGTTTTATAGAAGTATTCACAGGTACTGGTGTTAATAAAGGCCGTATATTTTGTATAATCATAGGTGTTTCGACTGGTTAGGACGGCTCCCTTTGGTATGGACACACTTTCCAGGATATGAAAGCATGCTGCAATTGCTTCATTGCTATCCTTCGGCTTTGGTAAATGTGCTTTTAGATAAGCAGTTCGTACAAAGCGTTCCGGAGAGGTAAAGCCACCTGGGAGGGGTATTGTTCCTCCGGCCTGCCCGAAGGGAGTTAACCGGATATTGTCCCAAAAGACCTCCTCTGTTTGCGTTGGAGAAGCCTCGATATAGTTTCTTAAATTCGTCATATGCCAATGAAAGTCAGGGCTGTTGGACATAACACCAATGGGATTATTGATTAACTCCAGACCCCTACCGGTCGGTTCAATTACGGTACATGCCCCGCTTCTGTCGGTAGCTATCCAGTGTAAGGGTGCTATTGTTTTTGTAACAGGGTCCGGAGCACCTACGATAGTGATCGCTTTTAATAGATCAGGTAAATCTTTTACGGAAGCACAGCGGCCCAGAATATAGTGGAGAAAATCAATGGATGCAATCGGTTCTGCGTCCTTATGAGCTGCTGTACTATACTGGGCATAGCCGGCAAAATATAAAACCGCTGCTGCAAAGCCCTTCTCATTGACACCATCAAAAAAACCAAGAATCCCATCAAGCTCCTGACCAAGTCCGATAAATCGATAGGAATCTCTCATTTCATTATTGCTTAAGCTGCCATACCATACATAGGAGCTGGGGACGATATAAAGCTGAGGTATAATATCATGTGAAAAGTCCATGGTTCGCCCGAAAAACAGCTCACTGGATTGGGATTGTAAGGTCATTGCTGTACACATATATAAATATCCTTTAAAATATTATTTATATTTTATATAATATATGAAAACCAGCCATCAATATGAATATATGGTATTTCATACTTAGGACTCATATAAATATTTTTTATAATCTTAGTGTTTACTAAAGGTTCACTAAAGGTACATTGTTTATGATAATTATGCAAGCAGCTGCTTAGAAAATTTTTTTGGAGGTATCATAAACAATGAAAAGTAAAATTTTATCAAGACTGGACACAACAAAAAAGAAAGTGGGTGCTATTGTTTTTGGCGGGGCGCTTGTAGCCGCGATAAGCACTGGAACAGCTTTTGCAGCAAACACAATAAATAGCTTGCAGATTAAAATGGAGAATGGCATTGCAAGCTACTCCACGGATGACGGTAATACCTGGAGTACAAATGTTCCGGAAGGCGTAACGGTAAGCGAAGATGGAAAAGTCACTGTGACGAATGGAATTCCGCCTAAGGACGGTGAACAAGGGTTGCTAAGCAAGGTGGAAGATGGTATCAGAACCTACTCTACTGACGGAGGTAATACCTGGAGTACAAATGTTCCTGCCGGTGCCGAGGATAGTGAACAAACAATAGGAAACGATTAACCAAAGCATCCACGGCATAGGTACTGGTTCAGCTCCTTTGCCGTGGATATCTCTTGTCTTAATCAGGCTTACGGATATGGAGACATAAAGATGAGAATTTTAATGGTGGAAGATGAGAAGTATATAGCGGAAGCTGTTGCACAGGTTCTTAAAAAGAATAACTATAGCGTTGATCTGGAGTATAATGGTGAAGCCGGACTGGACAGTGGGCTTTCTGACATTTATGATATAATCATTCTTGATATCATGCTTCCCAAAATGGATGGTATCAGCATACTCAAGGAATTGCGTCGAAGCGGTATTGAAACTCCTGTTATTTTGCTAACGGCAAGAGGTGGAACAGAGGATAAGGTACATGGTCTTGATAGTGGTGCTGATGATTATTTGGCAAAACCATTCCATACCGACGAGCTGTTAGCTCGTTTGCGCGCATTAGGGCGTAGAAAAACGGAACTGTTAAATGACAGTAAGCTTAAATATGGAGATCTTGAGCTAAATCCGCTTACCCTTCTGCTTGGCTGTGGAGGCAAGGAAATAAAGCTTACCCTAAAGGAAACCCAGCTATTGGAATTGCTGATAAAAAGGAATACCATGATTATTTCAAAGGAGATTATTATTGAAAAGCTATGGGGATATGATACCGATGCCGAGGATAATCACGTGGAAATACATGTCTCCCTTTTACGGAAAAAATTAAATCAATTGGAATCTGATGTTTGCATTTGCACGATACGGGGTGCGGGATATGCATTAAAAATAATTGAGGATGGAGAATAAAATGTTTACAAAACTGCGCAACAAATTTCTTATTCTCAATATGTTCATTACTTCGCTGGTAATGATCGCAGCATTTGTTACCATCTATTTTATTACCTATAACAACATACAGTCGGAAATTCAAAATAAATTGAACGCTCGGTCTGAAATGCAGGTAGAGATAGAAGGAACCGACTTGCCCGATGATACGGAAAAAGAAGAGGGTATAACCGCTACACAGTATTTTTCATTGGACAGTCCTCCAGTATTTAATATTGAGGTAGACCTGGAGGGTAAGATTTTAACTATCGACTCTTTTATCAATATGCCTGAAGAAGCTTATTATAAAGCGGCAGAAACTGCCTGGGGCAATAAGGAAAGTAATGCCGCAATAACCTTAGAGGGGAAACAATGGAGATACGCTGTATTTCAGGCAGAAAAGCAGGTTATTGACGGAAACGGACAACAGTATTCTGTCCTGGAAGATAAGTATCAGATAATGTTCTTAGATGTGACGGAATACAATAATAGACTGTCTGATCTGTTTACTACATTACTTTTCGTAGGATTAATCATGCTTTTTGCTATTTTAATCATTAGTCTTTACTTTGCCAACCAGGCAATTAAACCCATAGCCCAGGCCTGGGAAAAGCAGAAAAAATTTGTTGCCGATGCTTCTCATGAACTCAAAACTCCGGTTTCAATCATTAACGCCAATTATGATGCACTTTTGGCAAATCAGGAAGAAACCATTCAAAGTCAATTAAAATGGCTTAGCTATATAAGAAACGGAACCGATAGAATGACAAAGCTGATCAACGATCTTTTGTCCCTGGCCAAGCTGGAGGATGTTAATTTTAAAACACGGAAAACGCCGTATAATATCAGTGGTGTTATTCATGATGTGATGCTGTCGATGGAAGCGGTGATGCTTGAAAAAGGTATTAGGCTCACCTATTCGATAGAGCCTGACATAATGGTCAAAGGTGATGAGGAAGGTATTAAGCAGGTTGCCACGATTTTGTTCGATAATGCTATAAAATATTCAAATGAAAATGGACAGATTGATCTGTCACTGATAAAATCAAAACGTCAGGTCATATTTTCAATAAAAAATAGTGGGAAAGGAATTACAGAACAAGATTTGCCAAAGGTTTTTGACAGATTTTTCAGAGCGGACCCCTCCAGAACCCATGAAGGCAATAGCTATGGCTTAGGATTGTCAATTGCGAAAGCGATTATAGACAGGTCGGGTGGCGAGATAGAGGCTACGAGTGTGGAAAATGAATGCACGACTTTTACTTTTACATTGGGACTGTAATATTTGCAGAATATAATATCTGTAAAAAATGGAGCAGCAAAATGATTGGAGAATTCATATGTTTGAAGATGTAGAAATTAAAATTAAGAAGCGGAACAAAATACTTTTTTCGAGGAATAGTGAATGTATACAAATATTGAGAGGGCTGATATGTGAACAAAAGCATGCTGCAATTGTATTTTGGGTATTCGATTGTATGCAGACTCCTTTGAACGAGTTTATGACAGCCTATCCCGATGAGAAGGATGTGAGGAATGCGTTCGAGCTTTGCAATGCGTGGGCCCGAGGGGAGATTAAAATGCCTGTTGCAAAAAGAGCAATATTAGACTGTCATGCAGTTGCAAAAAGAATAGATGATGAATATTTCATTGCGCTCTGCCACGCAATAGGACAAGGGTGTTCTGCTGTCCATATTGAAACCCATGCCTTAGGTCTGGTTTTTTACGAGCTGACAGCTATCGTTATAAAAAATAATTATAAAAACTATGAAAACGAAGTTACACAAAAGCTGGAGTTTTATATGGAACGATTGAAATGGTGGCAGGACAATATTGAAAGATTTGAGAATGAGGTCAGAATAGCTGATTTTTTAGTCAAGCCAAGAGACTTTAACAAGGAGAAGTTGTTATGTCAAAAAACAACCTTTAAAGAGCATAATAATCAGGTTTTTCTGTAAAATAAATCTTTTCATCCGAGGGATTATCGCGGAGCAGTTTTACCCGCAGAGAGGATAACACCACTGCCTGTCTTGAGGAATAAGTTTGAAAATAATGAAAAATTATGATATACTATCTGAAAATTAGGTGAATGGGATTAAAGCTGATACAAAATCCTATTATGCTATTGGCATAAAGCAACAGAAGAGAATGGAGACATAAGATGAACGCTGGAATAAAGAACAGGCAGAAGCTGGCATGGTTAAAAAAGAATTTACCGTTAATTATTACCGGAATTATTTTATCGATAGCCTTGACAACAGCGAAGGAAGCAAAAGCCGAAACATACGGTTTTGAAATTATAGATGGTGTGCTGACTGAATATTACGGACCGGATGCGGTGGTTGTTATTCCGGATACGGTAAAAAGTATCGGAGAATTCGCCTTCTCTTCCAAGGATTATGTCACGAGTGTTACCATACCGTCTTCGGTGAAGAGCATAGGTGATGGTGCTTTTGTAAAATGTACCGGGCTAGAAACCATCAACATGGGTAATTCGGTAAAAAGTATCGGAGAAGTTGCATTCTATGAATGCAAAAGCTTAAAGAGCATAGTAATTCCCGATTCCATAATTGAAATAGGTACCGAAGCCTTTTATGACTGCAGCTCCTTAGCCAGCATTTCCTTCCCGACTAAGGATGCAAGCATAGGTATGAATGCATTTGAAAATACCTCCTGGCTTAAGGCGCAGAGAAAAAGCAGCCAGCTGGTCATTGTAAATAACATACTTATTGACGGTAAAACATGTACAGGAAAGGTGACCATTCCTGATACAGTGAAGAATATCGGCGGAGGTGCCTTTGACCATAATAAAAGCTTAACCAAAATAACTATCCCGGATTCGGTGAAATATATTGGGGAGGGTGCCTTTGGATTCTGTTATGGTTTGGCACAGGTTACCATACCTTCTTCTGTGACTGATGTCGGAGACAGGGCATTTCAATATTGCAAAAATCTGACTAAGATCGTGCTTCCGGATTCGGTGACAAGTATCGGTGTAAGTGCATTTGAAGCTTGTGAAAAATTAGAGAAGCTGTCGAT
This sequence comes from Bacillota bacterium, assembly GCA_023407175.1. Next base: position 158,627 of record JAEYMU010000056.1, on the reverse strand, counting down.
TCCTGCCTCTGTGACAAAGATTGGTGAAAATGCTTTCGAGAATTCAGCATGGTTAAAGGCAGCGAAGAAGAAAGATCAACTGGTCATAGTTAATCATATACTGATCGATGGAAGCTCCTCCAAAGGAAAGGTTGTAATTCCCAAAAATGTAACTGTTATTGCTTATCAGGCGTTTTTAAATAATGATAAAATTACCAGTGTGAGTATACCGAATACTGTTAAGCGGATCGAAAATGATGCTTTTTTCAGCTGCAATAATTTAAGTAAGATAAACATACCCGATTCGGTAACCAGCATCGGAGATAATGCGTTTTATGAATGCGGACTGACTGAAATAAGTATTCCTAAGTCAGTGAAATATCTGGGGGCCTATGCTTTTTCCCATTGCAGCAAATTAGTGTCGGTTGTAAACAACAGCTCCATTACACAGATTGGGGAGGAAACCTTTACTTATTGTACCAGCCTGAAGAAAATTAACATACCGAATAAGGTTGAAGTAATTGGGACGAGCGCCTTTGAAGGCTGCTATAAATTAACGGATATAACAATACCGAATTCAGTTAAAAGAATTGAGGATGAGGTTTTTTATAACTGCTATACTTTAAAAACAATTAAAATTCCCAAGTCGGTAACGTATATGGGATTAAATTCTTTTGCAGCTACGGCCTGGCTTAATAACAATAAGGAAAAATTGTTGATCATAAATGGAATTTTGATTAGCGGAAGTTTGTCAACCGGGAATATAACAATTCCGGATACGGTTAAGATGATAGCGGGAGGTGCATTTACAGCCCCCAGCTACAGCTGCAAAATCACCGGTGTAACAATTCCGTCTTCTGTAAAATACATAGGAGACAGTGCTTTTTACGATTGCAACAAACTAAAGCAGATAACTCTTCCCAATTCCATTACGGAGATCGTAGCCGGTACTTTTATCGGCTGTGACAGTCTGAAAACTATAACGATACCCGCTTCCGTAAGAAAAATAGGAAAGTATGCATTCGCCAACTGCAGAGAATTGAAAAGTATAATTATCCCCGATAGTGTATGGCGCATTGGGAAATATGCCTTCACAAGCTGCCGGGAATTAGGCGAGGTATATCTATCATCCCCCGGAACGCAGATTCACGCCAGTGCTTTTGAAGATTGCCCTGCAATCATATATTATTTGAAAATTACGAATAAGAAAGCTGAAATTAGCGAGGGAAAAACATATCAATTTGAAGCAGAGGCCCATGGCGACAGCGGGAAGATTATCTGGTCGGTATCAGATAGCAGTATCGCATCAATTGAGGCCTCCACGGGGCTGCTGACTACAAAGAAAACCGGTACAGTGACTATTACCGCTTCAGCCGGCAAGGTAAAAGACAGCTGTAAATTAATTGTAACGAAATTAGGTCAATTAATTATAACAGGAGACAGGGAGCTAATATCGGGAACCATCGGTGAATATAAAATCAGCGGAATAGAGAATGATACAGAGGTCATCTGGACAGTATCGGATCAGAGTAAGGCAGAGGTTGTCGATGACATGGGTATCAGTTCGGGATTGCTGGCTTTGGATGCCGGAACCGTGGTATTGACTGCACAAACCGAAACGGCACAAGGGCAGCTGACAATTACAATTAAAGATTTTCAGATTACCGGCAAATCAACAGTCACGATGTATGAGGATGAACTATATACTGTTGCTCAGGAAGGTAACTTCCTATGGAGCTTATCGGAGGATTCGATCGGATTTATTCAAGAGATTAATGAGGGAAAAAGTGTTTGTTTTACCGCTATGGAGGAAGGCAAGGTAATACTTACTGCGTTAAATACCTCAACAGGCGATACGGCCAGTATTGAAATAACGATTGAATATGCGAAAGCACCCTGGGAAGAGTAATTAAATAAACGCGGGAGCAGGCAACAATCTGTGGGAGGAAATGCTCACAGGAGAAAAGGAGTTGATAAAATGTTTCGTTATGTCCATACAAATATTATAGCCAAGGATGCAAGCAGGCTCATAGCTTTTTATAAGTCGGTGCTTCACTGCGAAAGTATCAACGAGACACGCGATCTTAGCGGAAAATGGTTAGACGGTCTTACTGGCTTGAACGGAGCACATATCACCGGCGAGCACCTGCTTTTGCCTGGTTACGGAAAAGATCATCCGACGCTTGAAATATTTTCCTATGATACGCTGAAGGAAGCCGTCCCCGCAGAAGTCAACCGTTGCGGCATTGCTCACATAGCGTTTGAAGTAGACGATGTGGAAGGAACCCTGGCGGAAATTATTGAAGCAGGAGGCAGCAGCGTCGGAGAGGTAGTGACGACATTATATCCGAATGATCTGGAAGCGGTATTCGTTTATGCGAAAGACCCGGAAGGTAATATTCTTGAGCTCCAAAGCTGGAGAACGAGAAAAAAGGCATCTTCCTGCAACCTTTGAGGTAACCGGGAGATGCCCGTATTATTTATGCTTCATGACATTAGGAAGCCTATCAGATCATGAAATAATTTCAAAAATAGTACCTTGGTTAAAATCAGCCACTCTCGTAGAGCCATAAACCCCTAAAAATAGTCTGGTTTGATCCAGATTAGTTCCCAAAGTAACATAATAAGCTGATCGGGACCCAAAATCATAATCGGTTTCAATAATACTAAAATCATTTAGTTTACAATCTTCTCTTATCCTGGTATAAGCTAAAACTCCTCTGGCGGGAGTTCGAGCTTCTTCCTTCTGAGCCAAATCGGTAAACACAATATTTCCTGTTAAGTAGGGGATGTCATACCCCATATATGGCTGAACTCCTGTAATTGCAGTTCCTTCAAACTTATCCGGTCGCGGATCTTGATGAAAATAGCAGGTTAGGGGCTGAAGACGCCGCACGGAGGTTCTCACTGCTTCCTCGTAATAAGCAGTTGTTTCCTCGCTTAGATTCGAATTAGTAGAGCAGCTCCTGATAATCTGGGTAGGAAAGGCACCCTCCCAGCCTCGCCAGCCAAAGTTAATAAATTCATCCTCATCCGGTTCGGAGTTCATTAAAGAGGCTAGAATAAGCTGAGTAACTGGTATCGGTTTATAATAAATAAATGAAAAAATTGACTCCACCAGATCCTGTCCGACAAATCCCACATATTTGACATACTGGTTATAAAACCTTTGAAATGAAATACCGGTGATGTTGCGAACCCCTTTGGCTAATACCGTAAGCGTTTCCTGGATAGGTGTGGGAAGTTCATCAAAACGTGTAACTACCGGCGGAGCATCGATATCTGTATTCTTAACTGTATCAATTTCAATTATTTTACCGGCAATCTCCATGTTATCCTGACTTAAATTAAAGGGATCAAAGCCTGATCCGCCATCTCCGGTTGTTAGAATAAGTTTTCCTGTTTCCGGTGAAAAGTTTAAACTATTAACACCATTATGATTTAAAAATGGTCTTCTTAAATTAAGTAATGTCCTTTGTCTCTGCGGTAGGCCATTCGGCTGTAAAATCCATTCCTCAACCGTATCAATATGATTATATTGAGTTTCCCTATTTGTCCATTTTAAGCTTAACGTTTGAGGGTCGCAGGGATTGGGCGTAAAGGCTCCGGAAAGTGCACCGGGACCTTGTGATCCGGCAACTGAATAATGAAGATAAAACAAACCGTTATAATTAAATTCAGGATGAAAGGCCAGTCCTAACAATCCCCGTTCGTCATACCCCCCCGAAGAGGTACCCAGCTCTAAAACCTGAGAACGAATATCTAAAAAAGTTTCTATGGCTCTATCTCCGATATAGAAGATTTCACCTATCTGGGTGGCAATAAATAATCTTTCAATGGAATCACCGGGGAGTATGGCCGTTTTTATAACAGTAGGTAAATTTATGTTATTAATCAGGGGTTGCAAATGAGCTTTTACATTTATCAATTAATTTGCCTTCCTTTTTACTGATTTTCTTTATAAGAATATGATTAAAACAACTCTGTTAGTACTAAAATGGAGACATGTTGTCAGTATTTTTATATAAATCAACCGGCCTGTCGCCAGGGCCGTAACTGGCTTTGTTGGCGTAATCTACAATCCTTTTGCAACAAAAATTACATAAAATAATGTCAATTTTTACAATAATAGTATTGATTTCCAATATAAATTAACTATAATTATATTTAGATGACGTTTTTGGGAATTATTAATAAAATCAAGGAGAAATAGGATGAGAGTAGAAATTTTTTTTGACGAGAGCCATCCGTTGACAGTTCCTATACAATATAATCATTATGTGCAAGCAATGATATTTTCATGGATAAAGAACAAGGAATATAGCGCTTTTATTCATGACAAAGGGTATCAAGTTGCAGATAAAAAATATAAGCTCTTTACATTCTCACGAATTAATGGTTCTTACCAATTAGATAAGGAAAACGGTACAATTACTTTCTTAAAAGATATAAGTATTACAATATCTTCCATGTCTGATGAATTTATGGGATATTTTTTAAATAGTGTACTCTTGGAACATCGTGAATTGCGTATCGGAAATGCCAGTGTGATTATTAACCATATTGAATTGAAGGAAACACCTGTTTTTGCAGATACAAATTTCGTTCATACCCTTTCTCCCTGCACAGTTTATACGACCTTAGAGAATAAAAACACAAGATATTATAGTCCTTCTGAAAAGGAATATAATGAATCTCTCAGACAGAACTTAATACATAAATATACCGCCTATTATGGTAGGGCTCCAAAAAACACAGAATTTAAGATTACACCTATAGGAAGAGTGAAGCAGGCAAAGATAAATTATAAGAACTTTCATATTGTTGCGTATGATTACAGTATGAAGATGGAGGGTAGTGAAGAGCTAAAAAGAGTTGCCTATAATGCAGGTTTAGGGGCTAAGAATTCGCAAGGTTTTGGATGCATAGAAATACTTCATAAACAGGGGGTGAACAGATGATATATGATGTCTACAGGGTTGGAAAAGCTGTCAGTGGCTATGAAGAAGAGATGGAACCGCTATTAAAGCCGGATATGCCCAAGAATATAACACATGTGATCTGGATTAATATCAGACAGATTAAAAATGATGTGGATTTTGATGGCATGGATATACTGGAATATTCCGAGAACATTCCTATACTTAGTTTGTTGCGTAAAGCCTCTTCCAATGGGACTAATTATGGCCCCAGTGCCCAAGTAACGGAAATAGAGAAAACCTTCACAAAGAAAATAATGCCTTGGTTTCAGGAGGCGGCAAAGGACGCAGAAAAAGAAGTGGAGCAAAAAGCTTTATCAGCAATTTATGATTTACTGCTTCATAACCAGGAGGATATCATCGGTATAATCAATGAAAAAGCAGTAAAAACAAAGAACGTAAACTATATGATATCCGTCAGGCTGAATCAAAAAGTACCTTATGAGGTACCTATGTTTTTTCATTACTATGAAAAGAAAATACGAAAAAAGATAGTAGGAGAAGATAACTGCATCGGTACTTGCTGCCTTTGCAGAAAAAATGATGTAGGCCTGGTACCGAAGCTGGACGTATTTAAGTTCTATACTCTGGATAAGCCAGGCTTTGTCAGCGGAGGTTTTCGGGAAGAGGATGTGTGGAGGAACTGTCCGGTATGCACTTCCTGTGAACCTGTGTTAAGAGAAGGAAAGAAATATGTCTTGAATAATTTGCATTTTAAATTTGTCGGCTTGGATTATTATTTAATTCCTTCTTCTACCTGTGGCGAAATGCGATTAGAGCTTTTACTTTCCAGGCTGCTTGATATTACGAATAAAAGCTTTTCCTTAAAAGAAGCGGCAGAGAATGAATTTCAAACCTTAAGCGGAGATATCTTTGAAGGACTGTCAGAGCAGGAGGATATCAATTCCTATCGTATCCTGTTCTTTCGTAAGGATAATTCTGCGGAACGGATTTTGCTTGATATCAAAGATGTTTTTCCGTCCAGATTCTCCGTTTTATATTCAGCAAAACATAAAATGGAGGCTATTTATGATGAAATGACTGGTGAGAAGTTTACCTTCAGGTATTTCAGAAATTATTTGTCAAAATCCGAACCGAATAGCAGAGTTTATGATTTGGACAGTAATTTTTTGGCTCTTACCCAGGCAATCTTTAAGAAGCAAAAAGTGAGTTTGGAGGCACTACTGCCTTTTTATATGAATAATATCAGAAGGGCCTTTTTAAATGATGAATATTTTTTTCATGTAACGATACGTGCATGGATTGGTGTACGATATTTACAGGAAATTGGATGCATGAATTGTGAGGAGGGAGAGAGGAAAATGGATGCTAAATTAGAAGCAGCGCTGAAGCCATATAAAATCGGTTTAGGCAACGATGACATAAAAAAAGCACTTGTGTTAACAGGAGTACTTGTACAAAAGGTAATGAATATACAGGCAATGAACTTAGATGGTTCAACTCCGTTTTTTAACCGGTTGAAAGGCTTAAAGATGAGGGAAACGGATGTAAAAGGAGTAATAAAAGAGGCTCTTAATTTAATGCAGGAATATAAGAATTTTTCCAATGCTTCAAAGCTGATATCAGAATCAATAATGGAACTGATCTTTAATATATCTCCGGATAAATGGGGGATGTCAACGGATGAGTTGAATTTTTATGTAGCGGGCGGTATGACATTAAGTAAAAAAATATATGATCAATTAAAGGAGGAGCAATAATGGCAACAGCAAAGCGAAGTGAAATTCTGTTCTTATACGATATAACCTGGGGAAATCCCAATGGTGACCCCAATGATGCAAACAAGCCAAGAATTGATGAAGAAACCGGGCTTAATGTTGTAACGGATGTCCGTTTAAAAAGGACAATCAGGGATGAGCTGATAGCAAAAGGATATGAAGTGCTGGTAAGAGATACTATTACAGAAGATGGTTTTCTTGCAGATGCAAAGCATAGAGGAAGTGATTTCCTTCCCGAATCTGCCAAGGCTAAGGCAAATAAAAAAAATGACAAGGATAAGGAAAAGCTTTCACAAGAGGAGCTGGAAGAATTTAAAAAGAATGTGAAGAATTGCGTAGACATTCGTATGTTTGGCTGTGTGTTACCAAGTGATATTAAGAATGCCAGTCTCCAGTATACCGGTCCGGTTCAATTTAAGATGGGGACCTCCCTACATCCGGTAAAACTGGAATTTTTGAAGGGGACAGGTGCCTTTGCCGGAGCAGATGAGAAGAATCAGAAGACTTTTCGCCAGGAATACCTGCTTCCTTATAGCCTAATTCGTTTCTACGGACTTGTGAATGACAGAGCAGCAGAGATAACCGGGCTGACAGAAGAAGATGTATCTCTTATGCTGCGAGCTATGTGGGATGGTACAAAAAATCTTATCACAAGAACCAAAGCAGGCCAGGTGCCAAGATTATTGCTTCAGGTTTCATATAAAACAAAGGATTTCTATATCGGAAGCCTGGATAAAACAATCAGATTTTCTCATGATATAAGCGGAGAAGCTGTCAGGGCGATAAATGATGGAGAACTTAAATTAACGAAGTTAAAAGACAGCCTGATTCTCAATAAAGAACACCTTGATAAGGTCATTATCAGGATTGATTCGGAAGTTAAAACGGATATTAATATCATAGAAGAATTGCAAAAAGCAGGTGTAATGGTAGAAGTAATGGCCTGAGAGGGGTGTCTATGAAATGTATAAGCTTTAAATTAAAAGGAGATTATGGGCATTTCAAACCCTATTATACAACCAGCTCACCAACTACCTATTCCTTAATGCCGCCAACCGCATTGTATGGTCTGCTGGGAGCTATGCTGGGACTTCCCAAAGAAGATAACTTGTATTACAGTAAATTGGAGGAGGCAGGATTAAAAATCGGAATAGGACTTCTTACTCCTCTGCGGAAGGCCTCTATGAGTACAAATCTTATAAATACAAAGGGTAACTTTTGGGTGCCTACAGGAAGAAATACCAATGGTGTAAGGACACCGACCAGATATGAATATGTGGTAGGGCAGGAATATCTAGTATTTGTTTCTATGATAGAGGAGATATTGCTGGAGGAACTGGCAGGAAGGTTGAAAGAACACCGATTTGCTTACAGTATTTCCATGGGGCTGGCCGGCTTACTGGCAGAAGCGGAATTACTCGCCTATGAAGAAGTACACCAGATTAATAGTGAGGATTACATTGAATTGGATACGGCTGTTTCGATTGGCGCGCTGATAGGAGAGAATCCAATCGGTATAAACGGGAATATACAATATTGCAGGGAACGCTATGTCAGAAGATTTGGTGATAACCGTATTCCACTGGAATATGTGGATGCTCTGTTTGCAACCAATGGTAAGAAAATCAAGGTAAAATGCAGGAAAGCTTATTCTATGAATGAGTATACATTTGCCTTTTTGAATGAAGATTGAGATGAGGCTCTTCTTTTGCGTAGCTTTCTTTTTTCAAGAAAGGACAGGCCGTGGCAGAAGGAGAGCTTTATATTAAGCAATCAGAAAATCATATCTTATATTTAAGCATATAATTTCAAGAATTATGCTGTTTCACAATTACCTATATGAAGGAAAGGAGTAGTTTTGATGGAGCTGTTATCCCATCCTGATAAAAGGCTCGAGGAACATCTAAAAGAGGTGAAGGAGTGGGGGAATTTTTATAAAATCCTCAATCCTCAGGTTTTAAAAGATATAAATGCTAATATCATTGACAGCTATCTTTTATTTCATGATATGGGGAAAGGAACTCTTTACTTTCAGAAGTATATCCGCAAAGAGCCCGTGGAAGAGAGGCTTAAAAATCATGCAGCAATATCAGCCATGTTATTTTTGTATTATCATATCCAGAAAGGGACAGCGAAAGACTGGGAGGAAGTAATCGTATCAATGGCATATGCCATATTAAAGCACCATGGAGATATAGAGAACTACAGCGATATTGATAGTTATCTTTCTGATGCGAATAGAGAGTTATTAAAACAGCAATATGAAGCATTTGATTATTCCGCAATGATAGATATGGGTATCCGGCTATGTCTAGAGGCAGAAATGGTACAAAAAATTTTTGACGGAGATTCAGAAAAATTTCTTCAGACTGTAGTGAGTTTTTTTAAAGACAGAAGAAATACAATTGCCAATCGAAAATTGCAATATAAAAAAATGAAAAACTCTAATCAGAATAGTTTTAAGGAGTACTACCGGCTGCAATTCTTGTATTCACTGTTGCTGGATTCTGATAAAAGTCAGGTTACAATAGGCAACAGGGAAGTTGCTGGGAGGGTGGAGTTATCTGCTGATGTAAACAAATATTTGGATAAGAAAGACAAAAAGAAATCAGAATTGAATACTTTAAGAGGACAAGCTTTTCGGGAAGTGGAAAGTAATATAGACCTTAGTAAGGATATCTATACATTAACTTTGCCTACCGGAATGGGGAAGACATTGAATTCCCTGAATTTTGCTTTTATGTTAAGAGAGTTGCTTATGCGTGAGCAGGAAATACCCTATCGGATTATATATGTTCTCCCTTTTATGAGCATTATAGATCAGAATGCCAAAGTAATAGAAGAGGTCTTAAAGAAAAGCGGAGAGGAGATTAGCAATCCGCTGATGTGCAAACATCATCATTTAACGGAAATCACCTGGAGAACCGATGAAAATACCTTATTAAGTAATACGGATGCGGAAATTCTTTTGGAAGGCTGGAATAGTGAAATCATTATAACTACCTTTCAGCAGTTCTTTGGTACGCTTTTTGGCTATAAAAATTCTGTTCAAAGAAAATTTAACAAGCTGAGCCACGCTATCGTGATAATTGATGAGATACAGGCTTTACCGGTAAAATATTATCATTTTACCGGAAGGATGCTTTCTGAATTTGCAACGGCTATGGATAGCAAAGTAATAGCTATGACAGCCACACAGCCTAGAATATTTCCGGAAAATCTTACAAAGCCCCTATGTGATTATCAGAAGTATTACAGACAATTATACCGGACAGTCATCTACAATGAGCTGGATAGGCCGCGGACCATAGAAGAGCTGGTGGCGGAAATAGTGATAGAACCAGCAAAAAGTTATCTGTTCATACTGAATACCACAGAGAGCACAAAATGGATGTATACGCTGTTAAAAGAGAAATACAAAGAGATTCCGATTACTTATCTGAGCAAACTTATTCCGCCTAAGGAGCTTCTTACCCGTATTGATAAAATCAAGATGAGAAAGTATAAAATAGTAGTAAGTACCCAATTAGTAGAGGCAGGAGTAGACATTGATTTTCAAGTGGTATACCGGGATCTTGCTCCTCTTCCCTCTCTATTCCAAAGTGCCGGAAGAGGGAACAGAGAAGGGGGTGAGTTAAAGGGAGAGGTTCATTTTATTAAACTAAAAGGTAGTAATGGTTATTATACCGATGCAGTTTATCGGGAAGCGAAAACAGATGTTGATGTAACAGAGTGGATATTAAACAGGTATAAAGTATTGGAAGAACCTGATTTTATGGCTGTTATTGATGAGTACTTTGAAAAGATGTCGGATGATACAGTGAAATCACAGGATATATCAAAATATTTGCTGGAAGGGGCAAAGGATAAGAGGTTCTACGGAGATAAAGAATCTGTACAGCTCAACCAGGGAATTCTACCCTTAAATTATTTTGAATTAATTGAACCGGAATCGGAAAAATTCCCTGTATTTATTGAATTGGATAAGGCAGCAGCAGATTTATGGCAAGAGTATATACATACATTGAAAGAAAGAGAAGAGCCTTGGGAACACAAACGAAAACTAAAAGCAATCCAAAGAAAAATGACAGAATATGTTGTTGATGTAAGGGCATACACAAGAGCAAAATATAACAAGCCACAAAAGGGAGAGAATGAAATTTACTATTATGTTTCTCTTTCGGAATTGGATAGATATTATAACCATGTGACTGGATACGGCGTAGACTCATCTGTTTATTATTATTAAAAGTTGAGGTGGAAGATGGAGGATTTTAGAGTTACTGGTACTTATATCTGGTATTACTACATATGTAAGAGGGAAGTATGGCTCCTTGCCCATGGAATAGAGGCGGATCAGCAGGATAATAATATGCAGATAGGTAACGCCATACATGAGACAAGTTATAAAAGAGACACTAAAGAAATAGAATTTGCCGGTTCAAAATTCGATGTTATTTCCAAGGAAAAGGGTAAATTGATCGTAGGAGAGATTAAAAAGTCTTCAAAATATGTTGAAAGCGCCAGGATGCAGCTTCTCTTTTATCTTTTGGAACTTGAAGAGGCTGGTATTTATGCGGAAGGTGAACTGTTATTTCCGGAGGAAAAGAGAAAAGAAACAGTAATCCTGACTGAGGACGCAAAAGAGCAGATAAAGCAAGTGATTGAAGATATTAGAAGAATTGCAGATATGCTTCTTCCTTTGCCTGCAAATCATATAAAATACTGTAAAAATTGCGCCTATAGTGAATTTTGCTGGTCTTAAGAGAAAGATAGGAGGCGAACACTTGAAAAAGACAATTTACATATTTAATGAAGGTGAATTACACCGTAAGGATAATACCATCTATTTTGAAAGTGAAGAAGGAAAAAAATTTCTTCCTGTTGAAGATATTGGTGAAATCTGTATAATGGGAGAAGTAGGGACTAGTAAAAAGTTTCTGGAGTTTTGCACATCCCACCAAATAGTGCTGCATTATTTTAATTATCATGAATATTATGTGGGAAGCTATTATCCGCGAGAGCATTATAATTCCGGTTATATGATATTAAAACAGGCAGAACACTATTTGGATACCAGCAAGAGAAAAGAATTAGCTTTAATCTTTATAGCAGGAAGTGGAAAAAATATTCTTGAGGTTTTAAAATATTATCTAAATAGAGGAAAAGCTGTTCACGAACAAATAGATAAGATACTTGAATTGGAGAACAAGTTAAATGTGGATATGGCAATTGAGCAGATGATGGCAATAGAGGGAAATATACGAGAGGTTTATTATAGTGCTTTTGATGCCATATTAGGAGACAAAAACTTTATTTTTGAATCCAGAACCAAAAGGCCGCCGCAGAATAAGCTAAATTCTATGATAAGTTTTGGAAATTCACTCATGTATATTACAACTTTAAGTGAAATTTATAATACCCATCTTGATCCAAGAATCGGCTACCTACATTCTACGAATAATAGGGGATTTACTTTGAACCTGGATGTATCGGAAATCTTTAAGCCTTTGCTGATTGACAGAGTAATATTTACGCTGGTATCGAAACGTATGATTCAGTCAAAGCATTTTGAGAAGAAAATTGATTCAATCCTTTTAAATGAAGAAGGAAAAAAGCTATTTATATCCCAATATGAAGAAAAGCTTCAATCCACCTTTATGCACAGAGAGTTGGGGAGGAATGTGTCATACCGCCGTTTGATTAGAATGGAGCTTTATAAATTGGAGAAACACCTGATAGGAGAGCAAAATTATACTCCCTTTGTGAGTAGATGGTAGGTGGTGCCTGTGTTTATAATATTGGTTTATGATGTAGGAGAAAAAAGGGTTGCGAAGGTATTAAAGACAGCTAGAAAATATCTTCATTGGGTACAAAATTCTGTATTGGAGGGGGAGATAAGCGATGCAAATCTAAAAAGGTTAAAAGATGAGTTAAAGAAAATATCAAAAGAGGAAGAGGATTCTTTTATATTCTATACTTTTCGCACAGAAAGATATTATTCTCGAGAGATATATGGACATAAAAAAGGTGGGCATGATATGTTTTTGTAGTCGTCGATCCCCTATACCATAACAATCTCGGGAGATCGACGACAAGTTAATACTTGAAAAAGATCCGGCTTAGAATAGATATCTTGTCTTTTTAAAATATTAATGTCAAAATATTTTTATAAAGGTGTAAAGAAAAAACATAGAAATTATGCGACTGTTATGGGTTTATAGATTACCTTTAAGGATTTGAAACCCAGATAACTATTCTTGTTTCCTACGGACTTGAAAAGTTTATAGATTACCTTTAAGGATTTGAAACCTATGTAAAGAACGACAACTTGTCGCGACCAATGAAGTTTATAGATTACCTTTAAGGATTTGAAACCATGAAAATTTCAGCACAGAAAAATAATAGACCAGCGTTTATAGATTACCTTTAAGGATTTGAAACAAGGCAGATGAATTAAAGCTAAAATATAAGGCTACAGTTTATAGATTACCTTTAAGGATTTGAAACTGCCATCTCCTTTATATTTTATGTCTTGGACTAACTGCGTTTATAGATTACCTTTAAGGATTTGAAACTGCTTGACAATGCTTTGCTATGGATATAATGTATCTGTTTATAGATTACCTTTAAGGATTTGAAACTAATCAAAGGCCCCGGATATGATGTCCATTTGCGCCTGTTTATAGATTACCTTTAAGGATTTGAAACTCGTCCAGTGCGAAGATTATGACACGGAGGATAACGAGGGTTTATAGATTACCTTTAAGGATTTGAAACAGGTACAATCTATATAAAAGTGGCGGCGATTATCCACTAGTTTATAGATTACCTTTAAGGATTTGAAACTCAGCTAATCCTGACTAAGTTTCTCCCGCAGCGCCCGTTTATAGATTACCTTTAAGGATTTGAAACTGACGAAGCTTATGCAAAGATATTTCAAACGGCAATGTTTATAGATTACCTTTAAGGATTTGAAACCAGGTAATGCAGGAGCATATCAGGAACAACATGGCGTTTATAGATTACCTTTAAGGATTTGAAACTTATCTACCTATATTGGATTGACGAAGATGGTTATGGTTTATAGATTACCTTTAAGGATTTGAAACTATGTGATGCAGCGCTATCTGCAGGGAGCAGATTTGAAAGTTTATAGATTACCTTTAAGGATTTGAAACCATTATTATTGACTGCTCACCGTCGCTTGGCATGTTGGTTTATAGATTACCTTTAAGGATTTGAAACTAAGTTCAGTGAGGAAGATATTGATAAAGCAAATCAGTGTTTATAGATTACCTTTAAGGATTTGAAACTTGTCAACATCCATTTCCATGCTTTTGTTGTATCATCGTTTATAGATTACCTTTAAGGATTTGAAACTCGTTATCCACATAAATGCTACCAAACAGCTTAAAGTTTATAGATTACCTTTAAGGATTTGAAACTCCATAAGTTATCAATGACATATCAATGACGATTAGGTTTATAGATTACCTTTAAGGATTTGAAACAGTATAAGTTAGGTTTAGCAAAGGAAGGAAAAGATTGTTTATAGATTACCTTTAAGGATTTGAAACCCGGAAAGAAATAATACCTACAAACATGTCTTTGCATGTTTATAGATTACCTTTAAGGATTTGAAACTGGATTCTAAAGCGCTTGTTAAACTTATCGGTGCCTCGGTTTATAGATTACCTTTAAGGATTTGAAACGTGGGAATGTTTAATCTTCCAGATACTTTTTTAATTGTTTATAGATTACCTTTAAGGATTTGAAACAGTCTAAAAGAAAAGAGCTGTTTGCAAGCCTGTCATAGTTTATAGATTACCTTTAAGGATTTGAAACTCATACAGGTACAGTGTAATATCCGTATTAGTATGCGTTTATAGATTACCTTTAAGGATTTGAAACTGAATTTAATAACGGATGTAAGGGTGCGTATGAGTCGTTTATAGATTACCTTTAAGGATTTGAAACTCGAATAAAAGCATTTTACCAGGCCATGGCAAACGGAGTTTATAGATTACCTTTAAGGATTTGAAACGTTTGCATGGGCTTCATCCTTCCATGGTTCTTCCTTCGTTTATAGATTACCTTTAAGGATTTGAAACTTATACCACTAACCAATATTCGGTTGTCAATGTACTTGTTTATAGATTACCTTTAAGGATTTGAAACGATTTTTTGACGGACTGATATACGAGGATATTGGGGAGTTTATAGATTACCTTTAAGGATTTGAAACCCTCTCTGGCCTCCCATTCCTTACGTCTTTCAATTGCGTTTATAGATTACCTTTAAGGATTTGAAACTTTGTATTGAAACAAATGCTGACAATATTGAATCTGTTTATAGATTACCTTTAAGGATTTGAAACTGAGTTGATTGCGACAGAACATAGTATATCGCATGGTTTATAGATTACCTTTAAGGATTTGAAACGATATTGAGAACGGCATAGCTGACATGAAGAATGGAAGTTTATAGATTACCTTTAAGGATTTGAAACTAAATAAAAAAGGTGAAGAGCGGGAATATGAAGTCAATGTTTATAGATTACCTTTAAGGATTTGAAACTTATGAAACTGCGTGCTTTATAAGAGGAGGTGAGCGTTTATAGATTACCTTTATGGATTTGAAATTTAGTAAGGAAATAGCAATGAAAGATATAAAGATATCTAGTTAAAATCCTTTAAACCTAAAATTATTTCTGCGGCTGGGATGCTAGAATATCGGGAGGTTATAGAAATTTTAGCATATAAGGGGACTATAAAAATTAAACTGTCACGCATTCAACTGTTTAAAGTGAATGCATGACAGTTTCTTGTATATATAGATATGGAAGGCCATAAACAACATTGATTTTGAAAATAAATCAACAGAACTAAAGCAAAACAGAAACTAAAAGAAATAGTTAATAGTCATATAATAAAAAGCTTACTATTGACTGCGGGGAGAAATAGACCATATTTAGTTTGCAGTTTAATGGAAGGGTTTACAGGCAATTTTGTTAAAGTTTTGTGAAACAAGCCGGAATTCAAGATTCATTCAAGGTTCGTGCCATATAGTTGGTAAAAAAAGCAGGAGGTTTGAAATGAATTTATTCAAGAAAATTTTATCTGTGATATTACTGGTGTCCATGACGGTACCTCTTGGCGCCTGTGGAAAATCATCTGACTCGGAGGAAGCATCAGGTACTCCGACACCAGGGACAAAGAATTCCGGCAATACGGCTGCGCAAAGCGATTATAATCAGGACAATGAAGGGCTGACCTTTAATAACAGCCTGTGGAATTACGATGCGGATAATGACGTGTACTGGCAGATCGGAGTTGGATATTGCACCAGCCCCGCAACGGCTGATTACGAAACCATGGGTATTTATGTTCCGGGAAAATATATGACCGGAACCTCCAATGGCGATGGAACCTATACCTGTACGATGAATACGGAGGGTGAAATAAACGGATACACAGCCGAAACGGCACCTATTGTATTTCCCGTAAATACTGCGGGCTATTCTGCACAGGCTGCACCCACATCCTACAGCTATGACAGTATATCCAGCTATATAGAAGCCGGCTTTGTGTATGTATACGCCGGAATGCGCGGCAGAGACAATGGCTATGACAGCAGTAACAATCTGGTTTACAGCGGTGGCGCACCCTGGGGAGTAACGGATTTAAAGGCTGCCGTACGCTATTACCGTTATAATCAGGGCAGCCTTCCGGGCAGCACGGACAGGATATTTACTTTTGGACACAGCGGCGGTGGTGCACAGAGTTCTCTGATGGGTGCCACCGGTGACAGCGAACTCTATTATGCTTATCTGGAAACAATCGGAGCAGCCATGTATGATAGCAATGGCAGCTATATTAGTGATGCCATAACCGGTGCTATGTGCTGGTGTCCGATCACCAGCCTTGATTATGCGGATGAAGCCTATGAATGGAACATGGGACAGTATTTTGCAACAGGCACCCGTGCAGATGATACCTGGACCTCTGCTTTATCCGATGATTTGGCAGAAGCCTTTGCAGATTATATTAATCAGCTTGGTTTAAAGGATGAAAACGGAACCGTACTGACACTGGAGCAATCAGCTTCCGGAATTTATACTTCTGGAACCTACTATGATTATATTCTGAAGGTGATAGAGAACTCATTAAATAATTTCCTAAGTGATACCTCCTTTCCCTATACGGAATCTGCCGGTGGTTTTATGACTGATGGTGGTTTTGGAGGCGGCATGCCAGGAGGCTCTTTTAACGGAGAGCAGCCCAGCGGAGATATGCCCAACGGCGGCGGTACAACTGACGGTGCTTTACCGAGCGGTGAGGCACCAAGCGGAGATATGCCAAGCGGCAATTTACCAAGCGGTGATGGAACAGGCAGCTTCCCTGATGGAAGCTCTGCAAATGGTAATTCCGGTCAATCTGATACCTCCGCAGCAACCTATGAAACAGTACAGGATTATATTGATTCTTTGAACTCTGATGTAGTATGGGTGGAATATGATGCCGATACCAATACGGCAAAAATTACAAGCATTGAAGCCTTTGCCCAGCATTGTAAGAATGCATCTAAGAGCGTAGCAGCCTTTGATGATTTGGACCGGGGACAGGCAGAGAACAATCTGTTCGGGAATGATGCAAGTGATAATCTGCACTTTGACACGATTATCGCAAAGCTGTTAGAGGAGAACCAGGATAAGTATGCTGACTACAGCGACTGGGATTCTTCTCTGGTACAGGCATATGCAGAGGATATCCAGGCTCTTGATTCACTTGGTAACACCATAGAATACCGCTTGAATATGTATAATCCCATGTATTATGTAAGTGATTATTATGAGGGATATGGAACTTCTACGGTGGCTTCCTATTGGAGAATTCGTACAGGAATTGAGCAGGGAGATACTGCCTTAACCGTAGAAACGAATCTGGCACTGGCCCTTGAACAAATTTCGGGTGTCAAGGATGTGGATTTTGAAACCGTATGGAATCAGGGACACACAACAGCAGAACGGACCGGAGATAGTACGAGTAATTTTATTGAATGGGTTAATGAGTGTAATTGATCCGTCGGAAACTTGGCTGAATAGAGGATAGTTGTGTATCGCAAGGGAAGCCTATCATTTTAATAATAAGGCCGGTAATGATAATGTAGAAAGGAAGCATATAATTTAATAAAATTAAAAATCGAGGAAACCATGATTATACATGTTGTGCAGCCTGGCGAAACGATTTATTCGATTGCGGCAGATTATAATGTGGAAGTAACGAGGTTGGTAGAGGAAAACGGAGTGATAAATCCTGATAACCTGGTGGTTGGGCAGGCTATTGTAATTGCATATCCTGCTCAAGTTTATATAGCACAGGAAGGAGATAGTTTGGACAGTATAGCCAGATTATTCGGCGTTACAAGAATGCAGCTGCTTAGGAATAATCCATTTCTCTCCAATAGAGAAGTCATTTATCAGGGAGAGACAATCATTATTCGTTACGAAACACAGGGGAATATCTCTGTAAATGGATATGCTTACCCGTTCATAAACGAGGATGTGCTTAGAAAAACGCTGCCCTTTTTAACCTATTTGACAATATTTAATTACAGAACAGTCGAGGATGGTGAAATTGTAGGAAGTGATGAAACAGAGATAATCAGGACTGCAAAGGAATATGGGGTCGCTCCCCTGATGTCTCTGTCTACCTTAACCTATCAGGGAACAAGCGATATTGAAGTTGTAAATAGAATCTTATATAATGAAGAAGTTTTAGAACGACATATTGACGCAATTTTAACCATCCTTAGGGAAAAAGATTATTATGGATTAAATATATCCTTAGTAAATTTAAATCAGCAAAACAGCCCGGCCCAAGAAAATTTTATAACCAGGCTATCCTTACGTCTAAGAGCAGAGGGATATGTGCTATTCATCACCATAACTCCCAGAATCGTGTTAAGCTCGAATGAAATATCCTTTGAACAAATTGATTACACAGCTTTTGGAAGGTTAGCAGATTATCTGCAAATTTTATCCTATGGGTGGGGTTCCTTTGTGGGACCGCCTTCCGCAATATCATCGGCCTATTCAATAAGTCTATTGCTTGAAAATGCAGTTACAATGATACCCTCCCAGAAAATATATGCCGGGATCTCCGTGATTGGCTACGACTGGAAAGATCCTTATGTAATGGGGGTTACAAGGGCTAATTCCTTAACGAATGATGCGGCGATTGAATTGGCCGTACAAACAGGCTCAACTATAATGTTTGAAGAAAGCTCCCAGGCTCCCTATTTCGAGTATGCTACATTAATCTCAGGGATACAAACCAGGCATATTGTATGGTTTAGTGATGCAAGAAGCGTTGATTCGTTAATAAAATTTGTACCCCAATTCAGAATCCAGGGAGTGGGGATATGGAATATTATGAGCTACTTTACTCAAATGTGGCTCGTAATAAACTCCCAATATCATATCAATAAAGTTCTGCCTGAGCCTTAGTACATCGTACTGTAAATACCTATCATAGATATTTGGCATACTAGTATATGGCCTGCAGCCATTGCAAGGATAGCCATAAGGGCAGTATATATGTTAAAAATGTACCGCCCTTTTAATAAAAACAGATTAAAGTAGGATTACTTTAGTTTCTCCCAGCTATTGGGCTTGAAGCCAATTAGAACCAATGCATCCGTTACAATAATCGGACGTTTGACCAGCATGCCATCGGTGGCGAGCAGACGAAGCTGTTCCTCCTCGGACATGCCTGGCAGCTTGTCCTTAAGCTGCATGGATTTATAGAGCAGCCCGCTGGTATTGAAGAATTTGTGCAGTGGCAGCTTGCTTTTTTCATACCACTCCTTCAGCTCCTCATAAGTAGGATTATTATCCTTAATATGGCGGTCGGTATATTCAATTCCATTCGTATCGAGCCATTTTTTTGCTTTTTGGCAGGTAGTGCATTTGGGATATTCAATGAACAGCATGTAAAATCCTCTTTTCTGATTGATATAGTATGATACTTCTATGATCTTACCATGCCGGGGACCTGATAACAAGAAAAATAGAGCTTCCTTGAACACCATCAATAAACCCTATGGTCAGGTTTCTTCTGAAAATCCCGAATACTTATAATTTAGTTTGGAAACAATAACCTCTGGAGGTGTTTCCACTATGATATCACGTAAATCAGTCATAACATTCGGTATGGTTGCAATTCCGATTGCGATGCACACAACCACCCAGGATAATGATATCCATTTTAATCAGCTGCATAAGGAAGACAATAGCCGTGTCCGATATAAGAAGACCTGTGCCCACTGCGGCAAGGAGATTACTGCGGACGACATTGTAAAGGGCTTTGAGTATGATGAGGACAAGTATGTCGTCATCACAGAGGAAGAGATCGAAAAAATCAAGACGGAAAAAGAAAAATCTATTCAGATCCTGCACTTCGCCAGGTTAAATCAGATTTCCCCCGTCTACTATGATAAGACCTATCAGGCTTCGCCGGAGGCAGGGGGTGAAAAAGCCTTTGAGCTGCTTCGGGCTGCACTGATGGCTGAACAAAAGATAGCAATAGGCAAAACTGTAATGGGAACAAAGGATACATTGATGGCGATTATCCCCCGCGAGGACGGCATTCTCATTTCCACCATGTTCTATGCCGACGACATCAAAGAGCTTCAAAAACAGTATACTAAGCCAGAGGTATCCGAGCCGGAACTGAATATGGCAAAAACGCTGATCAATTCCATGGATACGCCCTTTGACCCGGCAAAATATAAGGATGAATACCAGACGAGACTTCGTGCGCTCATCGAGACAAAAATCTCCGGGAAAGAGGTTGTTGCCGCAGAGTCCGACAGCACCGGCAAAGTCATCGACCTTATGGAGGCCCTCAAAGCCAGCGTAGAGAAGGCCAAGAAAGACAAGGAAACAGCGTGATTTTATGATTGAAAACTTAAGCAAATACAACCAAAAAAGGGATTTTGAAAAAACTCTGGAGCCGGAAGGAAAAATAGAAGCCTCGGAGGAAGGTCTAAGATTTGTCGTACAGCACCATGCGGCCCGCAGAGATCACTATGATTTGCGTCTGGAATGGGGAGGGGTGCTGTTAAGCTGGGCTGTGCCCAAGGGCCCTTCCTATGATACACATGATAAAAGGCTTGCTGTACAGGTGGAGAACCACCCTCTGGAATACAGAAATTTTGAAGGAACTATTCCCAAGGGAGAATATGGCGGCGGGGTGGTTATGCTCTGGGATGAAGGCTTCTGGGAGCCTTATGTAAATGTGGAAGAAGGACTTCGTAAGGGCGAGCTGAAACTTGTTCTAAAAGGAAGACGTCTTAAGGGAAAATGGGCCTTGGTCCGGTGGAAAGCAAAATCCAGTGAGACGAAGGATAACTGGCTTTTACTGAAGGAAAAGGACGAATACGTCAAAGCTACGGAGGGCATATCCGAATTTACCACCAGCATCAGGACCGGACGCACCATGGCAGAAATTGAAGGTGGGGAAAATGAAAAAATTACAAGGAATCCCTTCAGCAGTATTGATGTACAGCTTGCCAAATTAGTTGATACAGTCCCTGAGGGTGAGGAGTGGCTTTATGAATTGAAATACGACGGCTTCAGAATTATTGCCTTTGTAGAGGGCAACAGCGTCCGGCTTATTACGAGAAACGGTAATGATTATATCAAATGGTTTCATGACATTGCCGCATCCCTCATTGACCTTGCTGCCGGAAGGGCGATGGTCCTGGACGGTGAAATAGCAATCACGGATGCATCGGGAAAGACGGATTTTCAGGCGCTGCAAAACCACATGAAAAATCCCAACTCCCCCAATTTAACCTATATTATCTTTGATCTTCTTGCGCTGGATGGTATGGATCTTCGCGGAAAGCCTCTGATTGACAGAAAAGAAAGGCTGGAAGCCTTGATGCAGGGTGCTCCGAAAGGCCTTTACTACAGCCGTCATGTCAGAGGAAACGGAAAGGAAAGCTTTACTGCGGCCTGCGAGGCGGGTATGGAAGGAATCGTAGGTAAAAAAGCCGATTCTATCTACAGCGGAACAAGGAACGGCGACTGGATCAAATTAAAATGCGATAAAAGACAGGAATTTGTCATCGGAGGCTATACTCTTTCCGACAAAAAAACGAGGGGAGTAAGCTCGCTTCTCCTTGGGGTCTATGAAGACGAGGAGTTGGTCTATGCGGGACGTGCAGGTACCGGACTGAGTGAGTCTGACAGGAAGGAGCTTGAGGAAAAGTTTGAGGGCCTGAAGAGGCTGGAGCCTCCCTTCAAGCTTGCGCCAGAGCCCAGGGCGAAGGAAACAGTCACGTGGCTTGAACCGGAACTGGTGGCAGAAATCAAATTTGCCGAATGGACCAAGGATAATCTGTTAAGGCAGGCAAGCTTCAAGGGCCTGCGGGCAGACAAGGATCCCGGGGATATCAAAAGGGAAAATGCAAAGATCAAAGGAGTGGAGAAACCAATGGAAGCAAATACAAACAGTATCGTGATTGCTGGAATAAAGATTACCAACCCGGACAAGGTGATATTTGATGACCCTGAAATTACGAAAGCAGATATCGTCCGGTATTATGAAAAGGTTGCGGGGCGTATGCTGCCCTATGTGAACCAAAGAATCCTAAGTATTGTACGCTGTCCCAAGGGTATATCACAGAACTGCTTTTATAAGAAGCATCCTGGGCCGGACAGTAAAGGAATTGTCACAATACCTGTTTCCAACAGTGATGGAGAAACGGAAGATTATTTCTATATTGAGAATGTATCCGGGCTTTTATCCGAAGTTCAGATGGGTACATTGGAATTTCATACCTGGGGAAGCCGTGTCGCCGAGCTGGAAAAGCCTGATATCATGGTATTTGATCTGGACCCGGATGAAGGAATGGAGTTAAGCAGGGTGCGCCAGGGGGTACAGGATATGAAAAACATTCTTGCCGAGCTTTCGCTGAAATCGTATCTCAAGACCAGCGGCGGCAAAGGATACCATGTGGTCGTTCCCTTAAAGCCAGCCGTGACCTGGGAGGTGTTTCACGATTTTGCAAAGAGGGTTGCCGAAGTTATGGAGCAGAAGTGGCCTGACCGTTATACAAGTAATGTCAGAAAGGTTAAGCGTGCAGATAAGATATTCATCGACTGGATTCGAAACGGCAGAGGAGCTACAAGTATTGCCCCCTATTCCATAAGAGCGAGAAAGGGGGCCGGAATATCCATGCCCATTGCCTGGGATGAACTTGATACGATAGCTCCCGACGGCGTTAATATGGCGGATGCCCTTATGCGGATTAACGGCAGCGACCCTTGGAGCGATTTTTTTCAAAATAGTCAAAATCTGAAATAACAGACCTAGTGTGCTGACCGCCTGGCACTTGGACTAATGGCACTAGCTTTCATAGCGCGCATTGCATTTAAAATAGCGATTATTGTTACACCGACATCGCCAAATACAGCTTCCCACATGGTAGCAATACCAAATGCAGCGAGGAAAAGAAATAGAAGCTTTACACCCATTGCAAATAAAATGTTCTGCCATACAATTGCTTTGGTCTTTCGTGCAATTCGGATAGCAGCTACAATTTTGGAGGGTTCATCCGTCATTAACACCACATCGGCTGCTTCAATAGCAGCATCGGAACCCAGTGCTCCCATGGCAATTCCAATGTCAGCTCTGGCCAGTACAGGAGCATCATTTATGCCATCCCCCACAAATACCAGCTTACCCCTGGAGCTTCGGCTTTTGTCCAGCTGCTCCAGCTGCTCTACCTTCTGATGAGGAAGTAACTCCGAATAAACGGTATCTACTCCGAGTTCTTGGGCTATGGCTTCGCCCACTATCCTTGTGTCGCCGGTCAGCATGGCAGTATGATTTATACCCAGGGCCCTTAAATCTTGAAGGGCCTTTTTACTGTCAGGCTTTATTTCGTCAGAGATTACAATATAACCGGCATAAACACCTTCAACGGCCAGATACACAATGCTTCCCAGTTCCTTTGCCGGCTGCCATGCGATATGTTCTGCTTCCATCAGTCTTCCGTTACCGGCAAGCACTGATTTGCCATCGATTTTAACACGGATTCCCTGCCCGGCCACCTCTTCCTGTTCCGTGAGCCGGTTTTGGTTAATTGGCTGATTGTAAGCCTTTTGTATGGATAAGGCAATGGGATGGTTGGAGAAGCTTTCTGCATGGGCTGCATAGGAGAGCAGCTGTGCCTCAGACCAGCCATTGGCACCGACAGATTTTGTCACTTTAAAGATACCCTTTGTCAAAGTGCCTGTTTTGTCAAAAACAATAGTATCGATATGATTCAGGGCTTCAAGATAATTGCTGCCTTTTACTAAAATACCGTTTTTGGATGCTCCTCCGATCCCGCCAAAAAAGCTTAGAGGAATGGAGATAACCAGAGCGCAGGGGCAGGAAACGACCAGAAAGGCAAGAGCTCTGTAAATCCAGTCACCAAACTGCGCCCCCGGAATGACCAGGGGAGGAATAATCGCAAGAGCCAGAGCGGCAAAGGTAACAAAAGGAGTGTAATATCTTGCGAATTTTGTGATGAAATTTTCGGTAGGTGCTTTTTTACTGCTGGCATTCTGTACCAGATCAAGAATTCTGGAAATCGTGGATTCTTGAAACTCCTTGGAGACTTCAATGGTTAACATACCACTTTTATTAATGGAGCCGGATAATACCTCATCACCGGGCTCTACATCCCTGGGGAGAGCTTCTCCTGTAAGAGCAGAGGTATCCAGAGCAGAAGAGCCTTCTACGATTCGTCCGTCTAACGGTATCTTTTCACCGGGCTTTACGATGATATAATCACCGATGCTAACCTCTTCCGGAGTTACCCGGCGGATTTCGCTGCCGAGCTTTAGGTTGGCGAAATTCGGACGTATATCCATAAGGGCAGAGATAGATTTACGGGAACGGTTGACTGCCAGGCGCTGAAAGGCTTCACCTACCTGGTAAAACAGCATAACTGCAACACCTTCGGGATAGTTGCCGATGGCAAAAGCTCCGATGGTAGCCACACTCATCAGAAAGTTTTCGTCAAAAACCTGCCCCCTGGAGATGTTTTTCAGTGCCCGAAGGATTACCTCGCCGCCGATGAGCAGATAACTTAGAAGAAATATGGTAAGCTCGGCAAAACGGGGTAAATCAAATAAGATGCCCACAGCAAATAATAAGGCGCCTGCAGTCAGACTTAGGCGGTAAACCCATTTTTTAACGACGGCAGAGCCATCCTTTTCCGGTGTCTTATCGGTATAAGAAATCCGGATAGAGGGCTCGATGTCCAAAGCAATCTTTGAGGCCTGCCGGATAATGGATGGAAGGACCTTTCTGTCAATCACCTCGATTGTAAGCCGTTGGGAAACGAAATCCAGAGAGGCTGTTTTAACACCTTCGATACGGCTGACCTGTGCTTCTATCTTTTGTGCACAGTCACCGCAGCAGAGTCCCAACAGATATAAGGTCTTTTGTCCGGGCTGCATAACCTCCTTTTCAATCATTACTGTATCCAATGTTGTCACCATCACTTTCTTTTATGCTTTTATTGATTTTTATAATTAAACAATTGAATAGTTGAATCTGTATTCAACCATTAAAGCAAAATTAGCCCTTTGCTTCCAGGGCAAATTACTTTTCACATACATGTATCATGGCCTGGTCAAAGATCGTTTTCACGTGTTCATCTGCTAACGAATAGTAGACAACCTTGCCCTCCTTACGGTAATTTACCAGCTTCACATGTTTGAGCAGTCTGAGTTGGTGGGAGATGGAGGATTTGGTCATGCCTAAAAGAACGGCAATATCACAGACACACATTTCTGCGCGAAATAAGGCACAGAGGATTTTCACGCGTGTTGAATCGCCAAATACCTTAAATAAATCGGCCAGATCCATTAAATTCTCTTCATCGGGCATGTGTTCCCTGACATCATTTACTACAGCCTCATGAATAATATTACAGTCACATCTGTCAACATCTGCCGTATAGATACTCATAGGGGGAACCTCCTTAATTGAATAGTTGAATGCTTTTTCAATTGTTATTATAGTAATATTGCAAGTATATGTCAATGAGGAAAGAAAATTTATTATATAAAAAAGCAATTGACAAATCATAGCGAGGTGCATATACTAAGATTAAACAATTAAACAATTGCTTGATTGATAAAATGTTTAATTCTAGTTGTTACCAATTCAATTATTCATATTTTTATAGAAAGGAGAAATTATAATGAAAAAGACAATTAAATTAGTGGATCTGGATTGTGCAAACTGTGCAGCTAAGATTGAAAATGCTGTGAAAAAGCTGGAGGGAGTAGTGGATGTCAAGGTTAATTTTTTGAGCCAAAAGATGGAGCTGGAGGCCCCCGATGATAAATATGAAGCTGTATTAGGCGAGGCAAAAAAGATAATTAAAAAAATTGAACCGGATGTAACTGTAAAGGCATAAAGGCAGGGACATCGTTAGGAGGGTGACAGATATGTCAAGAAGAGAAAAAAAGCAGTTACTTCGTATTCTCATATCAGGTGTACTTTACACCATAGCAATTCTTCTGCCTGTGGAGGGAATTGCAAAATTAGCTGTCTTTTTAGTGGTATATGGGATTATTGGAGGAGACATTCTCTTAAAAGCCCTCCGGAACATATTGCATGGTCAGGTTTTCGATGAAAATTTTCTGATGGCAGTGGCAACCGTAGGAGCCTTTTTTCTAGGGGAATATCCGGAGGGCGTTGCGGTTATGCTGTTTTATCAGGTAGGCGAATGGTTCCAGTCCTATGCAGTGTCTAAATCCCGCCGTTCTATTTCAGAGCTGATGGATATACGGCCGGATTATGCCAATGTACTTCGTGAAGGACAGCTGGTGCAGGTAGACCCAGAGGAGGTACAGGTAGGTGATATTGTTGTGGTAAAGCCGGGAGAGCGGATACCGTTAGACGGTATTGTGACAGAAGGTATTTCCTCTGTCGACACCTCTGCTTTAACCGGTGAGTCTGTGCCGAGGGATATAAAGGCAGGGCAGGATATCATCAGCGGCTGTATTAACCAGACAGGGCGTCTAACTGTTCGAGTTACAAAGGAATTTGGACAGTCAACCGTAGCCAAAATTCTTGAGCTGGTGGAAAATGCCGGCGACAAGAAAAGCAAAAGTGAAAACTTCATTACAAAGTTTGCAAGATATTATACCCCTATTGTTGTTATCGCAGCGGTATTACTGGCTGTATTGCCGCCCTTGATTACAGGTCAGGAATTCAATATCTGGGTAGCACGTGCATTAACCTTTCTGGTTATTTCCTGTCCCTGTGCCCTTGTCATATCCATTCCTTTAAGCTTTTTCGGCGGAATTGGCGGTGCTTCAAAATCCGGTGTTCTGGTGAAGGGCAGCAATTATCTGGAGGCGTTGGCTGATACGGAGATCGTTGTTTTTGATAAAACAGGAACCTTAACCAAGGGCTCCTTTGCAGTAAGTAAAATTCAGCCGGAGGAGATGACTGCCGATGAATTATTAGAGGCTGCGGCTTATGCAGAAGATTACTCCAATCATCCTATTGCCATTTCCATAAAGGAGGCTTATGGGAAAGAGGTGGACTCTTCCCGTATTTCCGACATAGAAGAAATCGCAGGCCACGGTGTGAAGGCTGTCATTGACGGGAAGGAAATCCTGGCAGGCAATGTAAAGCTGATGCAAAAGGAGAATATCCCATATCACAATGCTGCATCAGCAGGAACCATAGTACATTTATCTATCGAGGGCAGGTATGCGGGCTATATCTGCATTGAGGATGAAATAAAGGAAGATTCCCGTAGGGCAATACAGGAGCTGAAGGCAGCGGGAATTAGAAAAACCGTCATGCTGACGGGAGATGCGGATGCGGTTGGCCGAAAGGTCGCAGGCGAATTAAAACTGGATCAGGCTTATACGGAATTGCTTCCTGCAGACAAGGTGGAGCGTATGGAAGAGCTCATGCA
Source organism: Bacillota bacterium (assembly GCA_023407175.1). The sequence goes on along the minus strand of JAEYMU010000056.1, from coordinate 130,918 downwards.
GGAAAAAAGTGCAAAAGGAAAGCTGGTATTTGTCGGTGACGGTATTAATGATGCACCGGTTCTGGCCAGAGCGGATATCGGTATTGCCATGGGCGGTCTGGGATCGGACGCAGCGATAGAAGCAGCTGATGTGGTTATCATGACAGATGAGCCTTCCAAGATTGCCAGGATTATGAAGATATCCAAAAAGACACTCCGGATTGTAAGACAAAATATTGTTCTGGCGTTAGGAGTAAAGGGAGTTGTGCTGGTTCTTGGAGCCTTTGGCCTGGCATCCATGTGGGCCGCCGTATTCTCTGATGTAGGCGTATCTGTAATTGCTATCCTGAACGCAATCCGTGCCTTGAATATAAAAAAGATATAATAAATATAAAAACTATTTTGAATCGGTGACCATATGGTGAATGCACCGGTTTAAAATAGTTTTTTACTAAATTTTGTAATAAAGTTAAGAATAAGGATTCGTAGGGCAATTCAATTGAAAGTAATCATCAATCATTTGATGCACCAGACGGGCTCTTTTGCTGTCTGACAGCGTATAATACACTTCCTTGCCGTCCCGCCGGCTGGTAATGAGGCCGTTTAATTTCAGAGTTTTCAAATGATGGGAGACAGCAGCGTCACTCATGTTTACAGCAGCTGCAATATTGGAGACGCATTCCTCCGAGTGGCAGAGAAGCCACAGAATACGCAGGCGCGACCCGTCACAGAGCTGCTGAAAGGTCATGGAAGCTTCCAGGAACTGTGAGGCCTCCGGCATCTGTTCTAATACTTTTTCAATATTTTGACCGTGGTCATGGGGCATTGTTATGTTGCTCATATAGGAACTCCTTTGAAACGGTTTTCTTTCGGACTATGAAAAACTTCTATATTTTCTATAGTATCCTTTCTTATAAAATATGTCAAACATAACTATGAGGTTAGTCAAACAATAGCGGTGAGGTTTTTATTGACAACAGGATAGTCAAATTTTATAATGTAAATGATTGAGCGGACACTCAACTGTTATTTGGGAAGGAAGAATTTTTCATCGGTGGATTGGAAAGCTTACCGGCTGAAGGCATTTCACAAATACATAATAAATATTTGATTTTAGGAGGGAAAATATGCAGCTTAAATATGAATCAGCGTTTAAAGCACTGGAAAATAATATAATAGACGTTATAAAAGAAGAACAAATTAAAATTGGCTATAAAAGTGAGACCATAAGATTATATTACCCTATGGAATCGATTTGCAATTTGCTGGGTGAGTCCTACGTTATCACTGAATTATACAAAGTATTGGACCAGTTTTGTGATTTTACCAAAAGCCGGTTAGGAAATGTGGAATATTCCAATAAGGATACAAGATTTTGCTTTATCATACCTTCCAGCGGAGTTGATTATGTACATGAAAAGCTGGATGAAAATTACTTTTTAAAAGAATTTATTGAAAAAATCAGTAGTCATAATTGCACGTTAGATGAAATATTACAAATATTTCATAAGTATTCAAATGATGTTATTTGTGAAAAAATGAATAATGATGAATTTGATTACCTAATATATTATAAAGACGGAAAGCCGGATGCATACAGGTATTGCCTAAAATTTGAAAATTGTCATGTCATTTATCATAGATTTACCAAGGGTGATTATGAGAGCTTTGGATTCTAGAGGAGTTAAGGTATCGGTAAAAGCGGGAGTATAGGTATCCAATAAGATACTAACGCTATGAAAAGATCGTACTTGAACATCTTAATGTACTATGATTTAATATGCTTGAAACAGCAGTCAAAAGTCATATTTTTATAGAAACGGAAGGTTAAATATGAAAGAGGTTTATGAATTTTTAAAAGAGTGCGGAACATATTATCTGGCAACTGTTGAGGGTGACCAGCCTAGAGTCCGGCCCTTTGGCACGGTAGATATCTTTGAGGATAAGCTATACATTCAAACCGGTAAGGTTAAAAAGGTATCTAAGCAAATGACAGCAAATCCCAAGGTTGAAATCTGCGGTATGTCGGGTGCAAATTGGATTCGTGTGGAGGCTATTGTCGTTGAGGATGATAGAGTGGAAGTAAGGCAGCATATGCTGGACGCATATCCGTCGGTGCAAAATATGTACAAAGCCGACGATGGTAATTGCCAGGTCCTTTATCTCAAGGATGCCACAGCGACTATTTATTCTTTCAAAGAGGCACCGAAAGTAATTCATTTCTAATTTTAGGGTTTCCATAATGCACTGTTTGTAGAACGCGAAATAAAATTTGTCCTTCTGAGGCGAACGATCCTGTACGAATCAGAAGGACAAATTTTGTATTGTGTACTCCAACCTGTATTGAGGAAATCCTGTTCCCGCAGCCGGGGTCTTTATATTGGAACCTAACCGCAGAACAGCTAATGCTTTGGATTCTTTGGGAACCAGCCCTTTTCAACCCGTCTCGCCTGTTCTTTTAATTCTCTGACAGACCATAATGACGAAAAACCCAGCACAGCGAGAGCAGCAGCTAATATATCCTGAGCGACAAACAGGGAGCCTCCGCAAAATATGATTCCGCAGATTAAAAATACCGGCCATATCTTCTCTGTGAAATGATATTCACATTTTATTACTATGGGGTGGAATACTCCTATACAAAAAAATGTTATGAGTCCTATAATTACTCCGGAGAAATTCATGGGAACACCTTCCTTTGTTGTTTATAATCATGCGGAGGATGACAACGGCCATCCTCCGCATGAAGAGAGCTTTATTCAAGTCAAGCCAGGTCAAAGCGATCTGCATTCATTACCTTATTCCAGGCAGATATAAAATCATTTACAAATTTGTTCGGTGAGTCGGCGCAGGCATAAACCTCTGCGATGGCCCGCAACTGGGAGTTTGAGCCGAAAACGAGATCGACACGCGTTCCGGTCCATTTGAGTTCACCTGTAGTGCGGTCACGTCCCTCGAAGAGGCTGCCGTCCTCCGAGATGGGCTTCCACATGGTACCCATGTCGAGGAGATTCACAAAGAAATCGTTGGTCAAAGCCTCCGGTCTTGCGGTGAATACCCCATGCTGGGACTGGTTATAGTTCGCATTCAGGACGCGCAGACCTCCGAGCAGAACAGTCATTTCAGGTGCTGTTAATGTCAAAAGCTGTGCACGGTCAAGCAAAAGCTCCTCAGCCGATACGGAAAACTTCGTCTTTAAGTAGTTGCGAAAACCATCAGCTCCAGGTTCAAGTACGGAGAAGGACGCAACATCGGTCTGCTCCTGTGTGGCATCGGTACGTCCCGGTTTAAAGGGAACAGCCACGTGAAGTCCGGCGTTTCTTGCCGCTTGCTCGACACCCGCACATCCGCCCAGAACAATTAGATCGGCAAGTGAAACTGCTTTTTTATTAGGAGCGGTATGGTTGAATTCTGTCTGAATTTTTTTGTAGATCTGCAGTACCTTATTTAACTGTTCCGGTTGATTAACTTCCCAATCCTTTTGCGGTGCAAGGCGGATACGCGCTCCGTTTGCTCCGCCGCGTTTATCGGAGCCGCGGAAGGTGGAGGCGGAGGCCCAGGCGGTGGATACGAGCTGGGATACGGACAGGCCGGAGGCTAAGATTTTCTCCTTAAGATTTGCAATATCCTGTTTCTCAATTAATTCGTAATCAACTGCCGGTACCGGGTCCTGCCAGATCAGCTCCTCTGCGGGGACCTCAGGACCAAGATAGCGTGAACGCGGACCCATATCACGGTGGGTCAGCTTAAACCAGGCACGGGCGAAGGCGTCAGCAAACTCTTCAGGATTTTGCTGATAACGTCGTGCAATTGGCTCAAACCCCGGATCGAAGCGAAGCGATAAATCTGCCGTTGTCATCATCGGCCTATGCTTCTTGGACGGGTTATGTGCATCAACTACCATATCCTCAGGAGCTACGTCCTTGGCCAGCCATTGATGTGCACCGGCCGGACTTTTGACCAGCTCCCACTCATATTTGAACAGTGTATTCAGATAGCCCATGTCCCATTTGACAGGGTTGGGTTTCCAGGCACCCTCAATGCCGCTGCCGATTGTATCGCCGCCTTTGCCGCTGCGAAAGCTGCTTTTCCAGCCCAGCCCCTGTTCCTCCAGGGGAGCTGCTTCAGGTTCCGGACCTACATGAGTTGCAGGAGCTGCGCCGTGGCATTTTCCAAAGGTGTGTCCTCCGGCAATGAGGGCGACACTTTCCTCATCGTTCATGGCCATACGGGCAAAGGTTTCTCGAACGTCGCGTCCGGAAGCTACCGGATCGGGATTTCCGCCCGGCCCCTCCGGGTTAACATAGATGAGACCCATCTGTACTGCTGCGAGGGGGTTCTCCAGATCCCGGTCGCCGGAGTAGCGCTTATCGCCTAGCCATTCGGCCTCAGAGCCCCAATAAATATCCTCTTCCGGTTCCCAGACATCCTCGCGGCCACCGGCAAAGCCAAAAGTTTTAAAGCCCATTGACTCCAGTGCACAGTTACCGGTTAGAATCATCAAATCAGCCCAGGAAATTTTCCGGCCGTATTTTTGTTTGATCGGCCAGAGCAGACGGCGTGCCTTGTCGAGGTTCACATTGTCAGGCCAGCTGTTAAGCGGTGCCAAGCGCTGTGTCCCGCTGCCTGCGCCTCCGCGGCCGTCACCCATGCGGTATGTACCGGCACTATGCCAGGCCATTCGGATGAAGAGAGGTCCGTAATGCCCATAATCAGCCGGCCACCAGTCCTTCGAGTCGGTCATTAAAGCATAGAGATCCTTCTTCACTGCTTCCAGATCAAGCTTTTTGAATTCTTCGGCGTAGTTAAATTCCGGCTCCATCGGGTTGCTTAAGCTGGAGTTTTGATGAAGAATTTTGAGATTTAGCTGATTGGGCCACCAATCTCGATTGGAAGTACCTCCGCCGGAAATCGATTTTCTTGTCTTACCTGTTACTGGACATCTCATTTCGCCCATAAAATCCCTCCTTTTCAGATGTTTTCATTTTTATCAATATTTAAAAGGCATTTTGGACAAAGGCCTTTAAAATACAGGTTCTTGTCAACAATTTTAAAACCGGTCAGGTCTTCGGTTGCAATGGAATCAAGGTCAATATTAAAATCCAGAATGCTGCCGCACCTTTCACATTTAAAATGTCCATGGCTTTTTGTAATAATGTCATAGCGAGCTTCATTATTCTCTATGTTAATGGCTCGGATTATGCCCAGCGCCGTTAGCATATGAAGTGTATTATAGACGGTTGTTTTAGATAAATTGGGGATTTCTTTATGCAGGTCAATGTAAATCTGATCAGCTGTCGGATGATTCTGCTTTTGGCATAAATATTCCAATACCTTTAATCTGTGGCGGGAAAGCCGTAAATTATGCTTTTTTAGCTCTTTGATTAAATTATCATATATTTGTTTCATGATGAAGCCATCCGCCCTTTCTTTAATAAAGATCAGAAGATGTTATTTGTAATCATTACAATTATTATATAAAATAATATTACAAAAAACAAGAATAAAATGGTAAAATATTAATTTAAACAAGCATTTGGCGTAAATAATTCGTGTATCGTTTAATTTGCGTTTACATTGGTATGATATAAAATGTAATTATAAGTGAGGTGAACTCAAAATGAGCAAAATTATGATAGTAGACGATGATCCGAATATCCGTGAACTTGTTTCTGCCTTGTTAAAGAACGGCGGCTTTGATGCCTGCGAGGCAAAGGATGGAATAGAGGCCTTGCAAAAGCTTGCCTCCGAAAATCCCGATCTTGCCGTCATCGATCTTATGATGCCTAATATGGACGGCTATGAGCTTTGCCGGAAACTAAGAAAATATTATGAAAATCTTCCGATACTGATGCTGACGGCGAAAGCGGAACTGCCCTCCAAGGTAAAGGGCTTTGAGGCCGGTGCAGACGATTATCTGACAAAACCCTTCGAGGGTGACGAGCTTTTATTGCGTGTCCGGGCGTTATTACGCCGGTACAAAATCGAGGCATCCCAGATAATTCAAATCGGCGGGATAGTCATTGACAAAAACAGCTATTCTATCACGCTGAAGGGAGTAAAGGAAGATATACCGATGAAGGAATTCGAGCTGCTGTTCAGGCTGGCGGGCTTTCCCGGACGGACATTTTCCCGGGATCAGCTCATTGAGGATGTATGGGGATATGATTTCGACGGCAACGAACGGACTTTGGATGTGCATATCAGCCGTTTGAGAGAGCGGTTTCCTGCGGAACAAGCGGGCTTTAAGATTACTACGGTGCGAGGGCTGGGCTATCGTCTGGAGGTGGAGCCATGAATGAAAAACGCCAGAAGCGTCCTTCCTCTGTCCTTGGATTTATTATCATATTAGCCGCTTACAGCGCTGCTCTGATGGCAGGAAATGAAATTACAGTGATAATTTATCGCTTCACCGGACGTCCGCCGGAGCCGCTTACGTATGTATTCTCCGGTATTGCGGCGCTGCTGCTTCTCATTCTGCTAATAAGTATGACTATGCTGCTGCGCAGACGAAAAATACAGGAGGAGCATCAAAATGTCCATAGCAGGATAACCGATGTGCTGGAGCAAATAGCACGGGGAAATTTCGATGTGCTGCTGGATACAAGGGACAGAGATGTTCATCATGATTTTGCCGAAGCCATCAATGACATGGCAAAAAAGCTGGGTTCTCTGGAAACGATGCGACAGGACTTCATATCCAACGTATCACACGAGATTCAGTCACCGCTGACCTCCATCAGCGGATTTGCGGCCTTACTGAAAAAGGATGACCTGTCAAATGAAGAGCGTCATCGATATGCGGATATTATTGAGGCGGAAAGCAAGCGTCTTTCCAGTCTAAGCAGCAATTTACTTAAACTGTCATCCCTGGACAACAATAAAATTCCCCTGAATAAACGGGAGTTTCGGCTGGATAAGCAATTGAAGGCGGTTGCCCTGATGCTGGAGCCCCAATGGTCGGTAAAAAACATTACGATGGAAGCGGATTTAACAAAATGCTATCTTCTCGGTGACGAGGATTTGCTGTCCCAGGCTTGGGTAAACCTGCTGCACAATGCCATTAAGTTTACACCTGAGGGAGGGCAAATCAGCATTATGTCATCGTCAGAGGGTAAAACTGCTGTTGTAAAGATAGCAGATACAGGTGTGGGAATTAAGCCGGAGGATCAGATACACATTTTTGAACGGTTTTATAAGGCGGATAAGGCCCGCGACCGTTCCTTGGGCGGCAACGGACTGGGGCTGTCGCTGGTGAAAAAAATTGTGGAACTGCATGACGGACGTGTGACAGTGGAAAGCGAAATCGGCAGGGGAACGACCTTCAGTGTTTATCTGCCTCACATATACAGTGAAAGGCAGTGATAAAGGAATGCAGATTTTTGAATATGTTTTAATTCTGTTGGCAGCGGTGCTGCTGTCTAATTTGATAAACCGTTTCATACCCGCCTTGTCTGTCCCGATTGTACAGATTGTATTGGGTGTACTTATTGCGCTGATCCCCTTTGGCGCTTTCGGTTTTGAGTTTGTGCTGGAGCCGGAATTATTCTTTGTGCTGTTCCTCTCGCCGCTGGTTTTTCATTCCAGCATGACAGCGGATAAGAAAACCCTGTGGGAAATGAAAAGGCCTATATTTGGCGCGGCTGTGGCACTGGTTTTTATAACTGTAATAGTGGCAGGTTATTTTGTAAATGCCCTTATCCCGGCGATTCCGCTGGCTGCGGCGTTTGCGCTGACCGCCTCACTTGCTCCTACGGACGCCGTCGCCGTTGCTGCGGTGGGCAAACGAATTGCCCTTCCTCGAAAGCTTATGGGCATTCTTTCCGGAGAGTCCATTATTAATGACGCAACAGGCCTTGTGTGCTTTCAGCTGGCCATAGTTGCTATTACCACAGGGTCATTCTCAACCGCGCAGGCAGCCGGGCACTTCATTCTGCTTGGGCTTGGAGGCATACTCGCAGGCCTTGTGCTAACCTGGCTTAAATATGCTCTTGTCCGCTGGCTGCGCTCCTTGGGAATGGAAAATGCCACCCTGCACATTCTGATTGGTATTTTATCCCCCTTTATCATTTATATGAGCGCGGAGGCGCTCTGTGTCAGCGGTATTTTGGCTGTTTTTGCGGCAGGTATTGCTCACTCCTTCATGCGGGACAGGTTTAATCCTGAGAGAGTTAGTTTAAATATCGCGCAGGAAAGCGTTTGGGCAGTTTTGTCCTTCAGCTTTGATGGGCTTGTATTCGTCATGCTGGGGACACAACTGCCGGATATCTTGAAAACGATCGGCAGCGGCGAGTATTCTATCAACGGTTGGCAAACAGCGGGCTGTATCCTGTTGATTACGCTGGTGTCCATGACGATCCGCTTTATTTGGTGGACACTGACCACACAAAAGCAAACCTATCAGGAAGCGGGAGAACACATTGGAAGAATAAAGTCCGGTGTGATTTTCAGCCTTGCCGGAGCCAGGGGAACCGTGACGCTGGCAAGTATCATGTCGCTTCCTCTGCTATTGGCTGATGGAAGTGAGTTTCCGGAACGCGGTCTGATGATACTGCTGGCCAGTGGTGTTATTGTTCTTTCTCTGCTGATTACGAATTTTATTCTGCCAATATTTGCGGGAAAGAAGACGGATCAGACGCGGAGCGAAGAGGAGCAGGCGGCATACCTGGAAATACTTCAGACAGTTGTGACACGGTTAAAAAATGAAGCTACCGACGAGACCCGTATAGCAACAGAGCTTGTGGCACGCAACTATTATTCCCGGGGTGCTATGCCGGAGAGACCGGGTTCCCCCCATGGCGCCGAGAAAGAAGCGGCACTTCGGCGGGATATACTGCTTTGGGAAAAAGAAAACACAGAGCGGCTGGCGAAGGAGGGTGTGGTGGATGATTTGACTGCCAGACGCTATCTTGACATACTGGAAACCCGTATTATGACGGTTTCCAGAAAAAAACTCAGTCCCCTGCGTTCGTTCCTGTGGCTTGCCAGGCATGTCTTCAAATTCAGGGACGAGGGAATACGCAAAGATGCATTTTTAACACTGACGCAGTCCAACGCCCAGTTTGTGCTGGAGAAGCTGCAGAAAATAAAAACAGAGGCTGGAGATCCGGCGCTGGAGCAGCTCATCTCGGAAAGCGAAATGGCCTTGAATATCCGTGGAAAGCGCATTGCTGAAGGGGCAGGAGAAGGCGGCCGCGGCGTGAGAGAAGAGCTTGTGCTTAAGGTAGCGTTAATCGGTTTTAGGATCGAGCGTGAGCTAATTCAGCAGATGTTCGAGGAAGGGCGTATTTCCTGGGAAACAGCCAGGGAGCTGCGCGGCAATATAGCCATGATTGAAGCACAGCTCCAGGTAGAGTAGCTGGTACAACGTATTTAAATTAACTGGCAATTAAATTTGTCTGAATTTTCTTACCAGTTATTTAGAATACGTTGTGCTGGTACTGCATTGCATAAATTTTGATGAATTCAGCACCCGCTATTTCCGCTTATATTTTTTTACCCTGTTTACAATCCGTTTAAACTCCATTTAACCTCCGTTTAATTTGGCGCCATAGAATAATGGCGTACCAAATGAAACGGAGGTTATTTATATGTCAGTTATGATTTTACTGTTTTACAAAATTCGAAGGTTATTTCATTTTATAACGATAAGGAGGGAGATATCAGCATGGGCATGATCGAAGTCAGCAATTTGGTAAAGCAATATAAGGGTGCGAAGGCTCCATCGGTAGACAGCATCAGCTTTTCTGTGGAAAGGGGAGAGTTCTTTGCTTTCCTTGGCCCTAACGGCGCGGGCAAAACCACTACGATTTCTATTTTAACCACCACACTATCCAAGACCTCAGGTCAGGTTAAAATCGCCGGCTTTGATGTGGAAAAGGAGGCGCGGCGGGTACGAGAAAATGTGGGGATCATTTTCCAGAAACCCAGCCTGGACCCGCAGCTTACGGCAGAGGAAAATATCCGTTTTCATGCCTGCCTGTATGGGAGGTGCGGCTACCGTCCCAGCTTTAAGCTCATGCCTGCTGTATACCGCAAGCGGGTGCTGGATTTGGCCGAGATTGTCGGTATTCGGGATGCGCTATTCAAACCGATCAAGAAGCTGTCGGGCGGTATGCAGCGTAAGCTGGAAATTATCCGCAGCCTGATTCACACGCCCGATGTACTGTTTCTCGACGAGCCGACCCAGGGGCTGGATGCTGTGAGCCGCCGAGGGCTGTGGGAGTATATCAACAATGTGAGAAACCAATACGGCACCACGGTTTTTTTGACGACACATTATATTGATGAGGCCGAAAATGTCGATAAGGTATGTATTATCAACCACGGTAAAATTGCCGCCTGTTCCTCTCCGGAGGAGATGAAGCAAAGCCTTTTGCAGCGGGAAATTGTTGTGGATGCAGCCAACCGTGCCACCCTGACCTCTGAATTGACTGCCCTGGGATTGCCCTATACGATGAATGGCCATGTCATTGTTACATATCAGGGCTCGGCACAGGATGTTATCGCTCGGTTGCAGACAAGGCTGACAACGCTGAAAATTCATGAGCCAACCCTGGAGGACGCTTATGTGGAATTCTTGAACAAAACAGGAGGGGAAGTTTGAAAGAAAAACACTTTCAAACTATTTATTGGTGCATATCACAAGCAGACTTGTGATATGCAGAAAGGTGTAAATATGATGAACGAGCAGGTTTTAATCCGAAAGAAATCCAAAATTTACAGAGAACTGAACACCGTCATTACGGTCATGGCCAGAGAAATCACCGTATTTTTTAAATCTCCCGGTACCATAATCATGAGTCTGGCAATGCCCATTGTGATGATGGGCATGATCGGCGGTAATCTGATGGAGAATATGACCGGAGGTCTTGGCTTCCAGTTCGGACAGTTTATGCTGATCGGTATGCTGATTAATATGCTGTTCATGATTACGGCGAACGGCGTTTCAACTCTGGTGGATGACCATGAAATTGATTTTAATCAGGAAATGCTGGTATCTCCGGTTTCGCGCTACTCACTGGTTATCGGCAAAATCCTCGGCTCAACCTTCGGAGCGATTGTCAGTATGGCGGGTACGATTATTGTAGGTCTTATAATGAACATCTCTTTGCCAATCGGCAAGCTGCTGCTCATCTTAATCCTGTCCCCGCTGATGTGCCTGGCAGCCGGTGCAATGGCGATTATCTTCATCGGCCTGATTAAGAGCAAAAAGGCGGCAAGTATGGTCGTTATGCTCATTACCATGCCGCAGATGTTCCTGTCCGGCGCTATCATTCCCATTAATAATTCCACCGGAGTATTGATGGTACTTAGCCGTCTGATGCCGATGACCTACTGCCTTGATTTAGCCCGGGCGGTGGTGTATGCCGGTGATCCGGAGTTTGACAGCGTGGTCATGTTTAATCCTCTCGTTAATTTTGCTGCCATTGCCGCCCTTACGGTGGTTTGTCTGATCATCGGGACCTTCCTCTTTGCCCGGTCAGAGAAAAACCGGTAAAGCAGGCTTGTCTCCTCCTTATGGTATAAAAATCCCCTTATGATAGACAGATTTAACTGTCTGCCATAAGGGGAGAAGGAGATATGTCAGGTGAAGTGATTATTTTACTCCGTATACTTCCATCTCGAATAGGGAGTATCCATATGGAGTTGCTCGCAGTATACCTTGCATTCGGACATATCTGGCATCCACTGCACTGAAGGTGATTTCGTCAATACCGCCGTCACTGTCAGTGATGGTTTGTACTGATGTCCAGCTTGTACCGTCGACAGATACCTGAATGATATAGTTCTTACCGTAGGCGGCTTCCCAGTTTAATATAACTTTATTTACCTTGGTAGTTTTACCGAGGTCAACCGTAATCCACTGGTCATCCAAGAAACCGGAACTCCATCTGGTTGCAGGATTACCATCCACTGCGTAACTGCCTGCGAGGTCGGCATTTTCATTGCTTGAAGTAGTTACATCTTTATTTCCGGAGATTAATTCAAATACAAGGGGCGCTGTTGCTGTTGTACCCATTACTTTGACATCCCATAAGGAATATCCGTAAGGTAAAGCCCTCTCTATCCCTTGAAGCTTCACATATTTTGCATTGACAGGGTCGAAATTAATTGTTTCAATTCCGCCTGTACCATTGGTTACTCTGGCAGCGCTTATGTAGTTTACCCCATCCTCTGATACAAGTATTTCATATTGCTTACCAAATGCTGCTTCCCAATTCAGAACCACCTGATTTACAAGATGGGTTTGACCTAAGTCAATTACAAACCATGCATTATCCGCATAATTGGAGGACCATCTGGTTGCCGTATCGCCGTCGTTAAGATTTCCTTCAGATAACAAAGCATTTTCAGAGCCGGAACAGCTTACCGTCTTTCCCTCGGCAACATCTGTATAATCATTGGGAGTTGGAGTTATGGTCGGAGTCACAGTCGGAGTTACAGTCGGAGTCACAGTCGGGGTTACGGTCGGAGTCACAGTCGGAGTCACAGTCGGGGTTACGGTCGGAGTTACAGTTGGAGTTGCCGTTGGAGTAGTAGTCGGAGTAGGTGTCGCTTCTCCGACCGGAGTTCCCTGTGTTACTCCATGGATGTATTGAAACCATTCCGTATCAAGTGCTCCGCCTCCCGGGTTATACGTAAAGAAATAATCAATTTTATCATTATAATTTATGTTGTTTACTGTGTAAGTATAGTTGCCGTCACCTGTCGAGGCCATAGCCACATTCTGCTGTCCTCCGTCATTGATCTTAAAATGAAGATCTGCAAAAGCTGCGCCGTTCACATAGAATTCTACCGTATCACCGGTGCTCTTTAAACCGCGAACTTCATTACCTACTATGATTGTTTCTGACGATTTTGTCTTAACCGTGACCTGACAGTCAGCCGTCTTGCTTCCATCTGCCGTTTTTACCGTTATGGTTGTTGTTCCGGCAGCAATACCGGTTACCTTACCGGTCTGATCAACAGTAGCAATACTGCTGTTGGCAGTTGACCAGCTCATATTTTTATTTGTTGCATTTGCAGGTGCAACGGTGGCATTTAGCTGAAGTGTTGAATCTGCTGTTATTTCTGCCGCAGTTTGGTTTAAGGTTACTCCGGTTACCGGAACTGTTTCACCATCCTCACTTCCCACAGGCTTATATACACGAACATAATCCACTTGCATCGTTGCCGGAAGATCACTGGAATCAGGAAGAATTCCTCCGTCGAACCATCCGCCAACCGCAAGGTTCATGATAATATAGAATTCCTGATCAAAGGGTGCATTGTCATCGTTGGGAGCCGCAGTGGAATACCACTGTTCGCTGGTGGCTTTAAAGAAGCACTGTCCGTCTACATACCATTTGATGTTATCCTCTTCCCAAACTATGCTGTATACGTGGTAATCCGAGTCAATTGTCTGACCGTCCGGGAAAGAATAATCACTTCCAATATAAGTGTTTGCAGGCCATTGACCGCCAAAGTGGATTGTTCCGCTGGACACCTCCGGTATACGTCCCCTTGCTTCCATAACATCAATTTCACCGGATGCAGCCCAGGTTCCATAGGTATCATCATTCGGAAGCAGCCAAAGTGCCGGCCAGATGCCATTTCCGGTAGGGAGTTTGGCACGGAAGTCGATTCTTCCATACTTAAAGGTGAAATTATCCTTTGTCGTAATCTTACCGGAGGAATATTCCGCATAACGGCTCGGATCCTGCGGGAAGGACATCTGTTCTTCATATGCCACGATATTTAGGCTGCCATTTTGTACAAAGACATTCCTGGAATTCTCCGTATAGAATTCCATTTCATTATTACCCCAGCCCCAGGTGCTGGGATCATCATTAAGGTAATATCCGGTTACATAATTCCACTGGCTGGTATCTAACTGGTTGCCGTTGAATTCATCACTCCATGTCAGTACCTGACCTTCGATATCAGGATTATCAGAAGTACCAAGTTCAATATTACCAAGATCGGATACATCCGGACGGGGAGCATCTGGATTACCGATAAAGGTATAATATACATAATTGCTGCCAATATCGCCACCTGATAGTCCATCGAGAGGATATCCGATGCGAAGCTCCATATTTACCTGAATCGGCTGGAACCAGAGACCGTAAATATAATCTACCCAGTATCCCCATTGATTTTTATCAGATAAATTATTATAGCCGTTTCCTGAATAGATGAAGCTGCTTTTGCTGAAATCACTGAGCTCAACCCATACGCCATTTACTTTCAGCTCGTATACAAATTTATCAAGTTCAGAAGCAACAGGTGCACCTCCGTCAATTTTAGGCAGAGGGAGGCCAATTTCACCCGAATCACCTGCATTATAGTTAGTTATCCCGTCATATGAAGTAATAGTATATGAATTTCTTACAGGCTCTTCATAATTGAGTGTATAGATCAAGGATACATGTGAGGTCTTTGACTCAAGCTTAACATTGATGGATTCTGTGAGTGTAAACCAGTAACCGCCGGGGCCGTCCGTAAACTGACCAAAGTTATAGTCATAAATCCAACCGCTGGCAGCATTGTTGTCAATATCAATCCACTCACTGCTGGCTATCGTTTTTACATAAACCTTTAGGTCATTTGCGACTGCAGCATATGGTATTGCAGGATCACCATTAAAGGTGGGATAAGTAAAGCCTATGCCGCCGGTAACACCTGCGGTTAACACGGGTCCCTGTGTTGCAGTCATGGATGTAATAGTTGTCGTTGGAATATCGGTAAATTCAAGTGTATAATCCAGTGTCACTCCATTTGCCTTGGATGCCAGTTGAATATAGGTCGTTTCTGAAACAATAAACCAATAGCCATAAAAACCGCTGTCACTCCAGTGTCCCCAATTCTGATTGTAAACAAAGCTAGTCTGATCAATATCTACCCAGCTGCCGTTTACCTTAACATTAACGGCTAAATCACTTGCCACATCCTCCCAGGTAGCACTTCCTCCGTTAAATATCGGCATTACAAAGCCATAGCTTTGCTGTCCGACGCCGGATTTTGAGATGATCGGTCCGTCTGCTGCGGAATAATAGCTCATAGAGTTAATTGTTGTTGCAGCCTGAACTGTCTGGCTCCAACCTTCGCCAGGTATTAGCACGGAACTTAAAAGCAGTGCTAATGCAATAACCAAACTCAGAGCTCTTCTTTTGAACCCCTTTCTCCATGACAGAGCATACATCAATATTTCCTCCTAAAGAATTTATAATTTTCGTTTATGATTTTATATACCCTGGCTTCCATGTGCCGCCTTCGGCGGTTCGCAAATCAGGGTGTGAATTATGCTTTTTGATAATCACAATAATATCATGAACGTAATTATATTTTATTCATTAAAAAATACCAAAAAAAGGGATTCAATTTTATTTTAGTGTCATTATTTTGCCTTTTATTTAACATACTGATTGACAATCAGGGATAGAATATGCTACGATTGCCTTACCGACAGACAGTCGGTCGAATAAAGGGAGATGTAAAAATGAGAGTCGTAAAGGAAGCCGGGGAGCGCAGGAATGAAATACTTGATGCTGCGGATGAGCTTTTCAGCCAGAAGGGCTTTGACGGTGCAAGCACAAATGATATTCTCGAAAGAATAGGAATTGCCCGGGGAACACTGTATTATCACTTCAAGTCAAAGGAAGATATTATGGATGCGCTGATTGAACGGTATAATATCAGGCTTTTAGGCGCTGCACGGGAAATTGCCGAGGACAGGAGTATACCTGTAAATGAGCGCATAATCCGTGTTGTAAAGGCATTGAATATAAGCAACGGAAATGGCAGGGAAATTATAGAACACATTCATAAGCCGCAGAATGCGCTTATGCATCAGAAAATACAGAAGGTCATAATTAACGGTGTTACGCCGATACTAACGGAAATCATTCGGGAAGGAATTGAGCAGGGGATGTTTTGCACCCCATTTCCATATGAATGTATGGAAATGGTCGTGACCTATATCAATACCATTTTTGATGACGGTATGGAGGAAATGACAAATGAGGAGCGTGCTTCCCGCGTTCAGGCCTTTGTTTTCAATGCGGAAAGGCTGCTCGGCGCCAAAAGCGGAAGCCTCATGTACTTTATACAGGTGATTGACAGTGACAACGGAGGCAGTAATGCCTGAAAGCGGAGGTGGGACATATGTATTTTAGAATAATTCGCAATGACATCTCCAAAAGTAAGCTGATAACGATAACAACCATGATGTTTGTTGCAGCCGCAGCTATGCTGGTATCCCTTGCGGCAGTGCTTGTGGTGAATTTATCCTCTGGGATAGATACATTGATGACACAGGCAAAAACGCCGCATTTCATGCAGATGCATTCAGGTACAATTGATATGGCAAGGCTTATGGCCTTTGCCGGGCAAAACGACAGCATTGATGAATTTCAGGTACTTGAATTTCTCAATGTGGACGGTATGGAAATTGTAATTGACGGGAATTCACTTGCGGATAGCGGCCAGGATAACGGCTTTTGTACCCAAAGCCGTAAGTTTGATTATCTCCTGGATTTAAACGGAGAAGTTATTAATGTAACAGACGGTGAGCTTTATGTTCCCATATGCTATATGAGGGACGGCACCGCAGAGGTCGGTGACGAGGCTGTGATATGCGGAAAGAAATTTACCGTTGCAGGCTTTCTTCGGGATTCACAGATGAATTCGCTGCTATCCTCGTCCAAACGCTTCCTTGTAAGTGAGAATGACTATGCCCGGATCAAGGCTTACGGAAACATAGAGTATCTGATTGAGTACAGGTTAAAGAATCTGGGGGCACTTGGCCGGTTTGAAGCAGCATATATCTCAGCAGGACTGGAAGCGAACGGGCCGACTATTACATACCCGCTTTTTAAAACCATCAACGCAATTACAGATGGGCTTATGATTGCAGTCATACTGCTCGTAAGCGTGCTTGTGGTAGCAATCGCATTTATGTGCATACGCTTTACGCTTATTGCAAAAATTGAGGAGGACTACCGGGAAATAGGGACTATGAAAGCAATAGGGCTGCGCATATCCCATATCAAGAAAATATATCTTGCAAAATATGCTGTGATTGCGGCAACGGGCTGTAGCTTGGGATTTGCACTTTCATTTTTGTTCCGGGATATGCTTCTTGAAAATATACGTCTTTACATGGGGGAAAGTGAAAATTCTTCCTTTGCCCTGCTTTTTGGAAGCATGGGAGTACTGCTGATATTTCTTGCAATTGTTGCCTATGTAAGCAGAGTATTGAAACGCTTTCGGAAAATTTCCGCTGCCGGGGCGATCCGTTTTGGCACTTCACAGGAAAAATCCGCTGGGGCGAAGTATTTTTGCCTGAACAGGAACAGGTTGTTTGATACGAATATTTTTCTTGGTGTCAAGGATGTCCTCGCAAGGAAGAGACTCTACGCCACAATGCTCGCGGTACTTGTAATTTCCGCATTTATCATAGTGCTTCCGTTGAATTTATACAGCACGATTTCTTCGGAGGGCTTCATTCAATATATGGGAATAGGGAAAAGTGATATTTTCATGGGCGTCCAGCAGACGGATGATATTGTAACAAAGGTAGACGAAATTGCAAAGGAGCTGGAGAATGATAGCTCCGTATCCGCATATGTTGTACTTACAAGTAAAATATTCAAAATAAAGAAGGAGGACGGTTCGCAGGAGAATATAAAAATCGAGCTGGGCGATCATTCCGTGTTTCCCATAAAATACTCCGCTGGCAGGGCACCTGATGCAGAGGATGAAATTGCCCTTTCGGTTATCAATGCTGGGGAGCTGGGTAAAAAGGTGGGAGATAGCATTACACTGGTGACCTTGGAAAAAGAGAAAAAGCTTACCGTATGCGGAATTTATTCGGATATCACCAACGGCGGTAAAACCGCAAAGGCAGCGTTCACCGATGCTTCTGCCAGCATCATGTGGTGTGTCATCTGCGCGGAGCTTTTGGATAAATCCCTGATCGACAGCAAAGTATCAGAATATGCGGGCAAATATTATTTTGCAAAGATTAAGGATATTGATGGATATAGCAGGCAGACCTTCGGCCCCACAATAAGCTCTGTTGGAAAGGCCTCCGGTGCCGCAATTGCCGTCGCGCTGATTATAATGGCGTTGGTTACTCTGCTGTTTATGAAAATGCTTGTGGCAAAGGACAGATATTCCATTGCCGTAATGAAAGCCTTCGGTTTTACAAGCTCTGATATTATGGCACAGTATATTTCACGTGCGGTATTTGTTATGGCCGCCGGAATTCTCCTGGGAACCTTTCTGGCCAATACACTCGGCGAGAGACTTGCAGCCGCAGTGATAGCCTCCTTTGGAGCCACTGCATTTCAGTTTGAGGTAAATCCGCTGTGGGCATATCTGCTATGTCCGCTGATAATGGCAGGTTCGGTCCTTATCGCGGCAACGCTCGGCACATCAGGCGCAGGAAAAATAAAAATATCCGAAAATATAAAGGAGTAAAGTTTGAAAGAAAACCACTTTCAAACTATTTATTAAAGCAGTATCACAAGCCTCGCTTGTGATATGCGGAAGGGTGTATTTATGAAGAAAATCGTTGTCGGTGAAAATATAATAAAATCCTTCGGTGAAGGAGATGAAAAGTGCAAGGTGCTTGACGGAGTATCCCTGGAGATAAACGAGGGTGAGTTTGTTGCGATTATGGGACCCTCTGGCTCCGGAAAATCGACGCTGCTGTTTGCCCTGAGCGGAATGGACAGTATTGATAGCGGAAGGGTTGCCTTTGATGGCAGGGATTTATTGGCACTTAAGGAAAATGAGCTTTCAGATATACGCAGAAGGAGGATGGGATTTGTTTTTCAGCAGCCGACTTTACTGAAAAATCTGAATCTTCTGGACAATATCATTCTGCCGTCAATACGTGATAACAGGAGGAATGCCGCGAAGATTACCCAAAGAGCAAGAGCGCTTATGAAAAGAACGGGTATTGCGGAGCTGGAAAAGCGCGATATTACGCAGGTTTCAGGAGGCCAGCTTCAGCGGGCAGGGATATGCCGTGCCCTTATGAGCAATCCGAAAATTATCTTCGGTGATGAGCCTACCGGCGCACTTAACTCAAAATTCACACAGGAGGTCATGAATATCTTTTCCGAAATCAATGCTGAGGGTACTGCGGTGATGCTTGTAACCCACGATGCAAATGTGGCAGCCTGGACGGAACGTATTATGTTTATGCGTGACGGAAAAATTGTGAGTGAAATGCACCTTCCAAAGCAGGGCAGAATAAATATGGAAGACAGAATAAAGAAAGTAACAGCGAAAATGCGGGAGACAGGGATATGACCCATACCTATCAACCGCCCCATTGTCGAAGGCCAGGGTAGCATCCCGGCTATACGACAATGGGCGGCTGATGACAAGGGCTTAGGCTGTAATGACCGTACCGCTCAGTCCCATTGCACATTGATGGGCATTGTTCAGATGGCCGATAATAGCCTTGCGGCCTTCTTTTTTTGTTACGAAATTGACACTGGCTTCAACCTTCGGAAGCATGGAGGTGACAGGAAACTGGCCTTCGGCAATGTATTTCCGGGCATCAGCCGCTGTTAATGAGTCCAGGGGCTGTTCCTTATCGGTTCCAAAATTCAGGGCAACCTTCTTTACTCCGGTTAAGAACAATAAAGTATCAGCATCCAGCATGTCGGCCAGCTTCTCACTTGCCAGATCCTTTTCAATTACCGCACTTGCTCCCTGCAGGGTTGTTCCCTGTTCCAAAACCGGTATTCCGCCGCCGCCACAGGCTATAACAAGCTGATCTGCCTCGACGAGAGCCTTGATAGCGTCGATTTCGTAGATATCAATCGGCTTCGGAGTTGCGACAATACGCCGGTAACCACCGTTTTCCTCTGTTACATAATTCCCTTTCTGGATTTCTGTATCAGCCTCCTCCTTTGTCATAAGACGGCCGATCACCTTGGTGGGATGCTGGAAGGCAGGATCAAAGGTATCCACACGAACCTGTGTGATAATGGTAGATACCGGTTTGAAAATACCGCGGTCTAAAAGCACGGTGCGTATGGCATTCTGTAAATCATATCCGATATATCCCTGGCTTAGCGCGCCGCAAACCGCCATCGATGCCACAGTATAAGCATTGTCCAGACGGCTGAATTCCGTCATGGCCCTGTGAAGCATGCCGATCTGAGGCCCATTGCTGTGGGTGATAACAACCTTGTATTTATCCTCTACCAAATCGACAATCGCATATGCCGCATTGATGATTGCTTTTTTCTGTTCCGGAAAGCTCGTTCCGAATGCATTTCTTCCTAAAGCTACTACAACTGTTTTTTTCTTCATATTAATTCTCCGTTCTGCCGTCGACTCGTAAATTTGTGCAGATTAGAGACTCATGACATTGATTCAAGCAAGCATTGATCAATGCCCTGAATTTTATGGTCTAATCTGCTTATTGTGGATATTATACCATACAGGTGCTTTTGATGTCAAAAGACTTGGATGAATTATTCTGTTGACAAAACATCTGTCCGGTAGTATATATTCTAATAAAGGTACAAGAGAGTATTTCGCATTCTCTTGTGCCTTTTTGCTATGTATGAATAAAAGGAGGAAGCTTCCTATGGCAGAAAGATGCTATTCAGAAATGCTGCAGCCAAAGCAGCCTGGCTTTGTATTAGTCACTGATGCATATAAAAAATATAGTCTTATGAAGTACGGCATATCCCATTTTTATCAATTTAAGCCGGAACAGAATATGATGAACGGCATACCGGATGCATGCGTGGATATCTTATTTTGCAGAAACGGAAGCAAACTGGAAAGTAAGGTGGCAGGGACTCCTCTTGAGAAAATAGAAGTGGAAACCATGAGCCGGTGTAATTACTTCGGTGTTCGTTTCCTTCCGGGCAATAATCCGGTCGGCAAGCATGTGAAGATAGAAGAGCTGGTAGGAAAAGAAATTAACTATGACGGTCTGTTTGATTCTGTTTCGGAGCGGGATGAATTTTTTGAAAAGATTTGGTCCGCCGATCATTTTGAGCAGCAGATTAAGGTGTTTTTAAATTATTATCTTAAGTATTACAATGCAGATCATTATGAAGGCTATAGTCTGTCGCGGCTGCTGCGCAGTGAAATCATCCGGTCTGGAGGCAATGTCAGGTTGAATGAGCTAAGCCAGAAAACCGGTTATTCACTCCGGTATCTGAATAAGGTGATCAGTGAGGAATTCGGCATGGCCCCCAAGGAGCTGATGCGTATTATAAGATTCCAGATGGCAATTGACGGTATGACCCGGAATATGAATCAGGGGAATATGACTACAGCCGGAATGGATGCAGGCTATTATGATCAGTCCCATTTTATAAAGGATTTTAAGGAATTTACGGACTATACCCCAAAGAAATATATCAGCAGCTTAAGGCAGAATTGCTATAAGGAGAAGCTTAAGGTAATTACAATAGTTTAATTTCTGAAACAGCCCAAGTTCCGATTTTTACAATTACAGTCGTTGATTAACGATTAGAATGTAGAAAAATAAAGGACAGAGAGGTCTTATGATATCCGTATCATAAGGCCTTATTTGTTATATTGAATGGAGGAAAATTGTATGAGCTATCCACAGATTGATTTCATTTATTTGAATGAGGAAGATATGATTAAGGCGGGAGTAACAGACATGGCAGGCTGTGTGGCTGCGATGGAGGAGATGTTTAAGCTCCTGAAAATAGGTGATTACAGAATGGGTGGCCCAAACGGCAATTCCCACGGTGTCATGATGCAGTTTCCAGCAGAATCACCCTTCCCGAATATGCCGACAGACGGTCCTGACCGGAGATTTATGGCGATGCCGGCTTACCTTGGCGGTCCCTTTGACATGGCGGGCATGAAATGGTATGGCTCCAATGTGGAGAATAGAAAAAAGGGTCTTCCGAGATCAATTCTGATGCTGACCCTGAATGATAAGGATACCGGAGCTCCGTTAGCCTATATGTCCGCCAATATTTTGAGTGCCTTTCGCACGGGAGCAATACCGGGGGTCGGCGTTAAGTATTTCTCCAGGGAAAATTCGAAGGTAGTCGGTATCATAGGACCCGGTGTTATGAGCAAAACAGCCTTTGATGCAACCATGGCGGTAAGAGATGGCATCGAGACTGTTAAGATTAAAGGCAGAAGCAAGAAATCCATAGACAGCTTCATCCGTTATATGAACGAGAAGCATCCCCAGGTGAAGGATATCCGGATTGTTGAGACGGAGGAAGAGGCTGTAAGAGATTCGGATATTGTGCATGTCGCAACCTCAAGCCCCACGGGAGATATCTTTCAATATCCTTATGTAAAGGAAGAATGGATTAAGCCGGGAGCAATTCTTTGCTGTCCGGCTGCTGCAAGATTTGATGATGATTTTATCCTGAACAGGGCCAGAACCGTAACGGATAATATTCAGCTGTATGAGGCCTGGAAAGAGGAGATCGGAGAGAAGGCATATCATACCATACCGATTCCTGCCGTACATTGCATGGACCTGATTGCAGAAGGAAGGATGAAACGGGAGCAGATTGATGATCTGGGTGATGTTTTAACCGGTAAAATTCCGGCTCACCGTAAAGAGGATGAAATTGTTATTTATTCGGTCGGAGGAATGCCCATCGAGGATGTGGCATGGGGTACCATTGTGTACCGCAATGCTCTGGAAAAAGGAATCGGAACAAAGCTGAACCTATGGAATGAGCCATATTTGGCATAGGCAGTTATTTGTGCCTTTGGCCCAATGTTTGCAGGCTCTGAAGAAAGGTATGGTAAATTAATATGAGAATAAGTGAGCATCCAATACTGGGAAAACCGGAAGAAAAAAGAGTGGTTGAATTTACCTATGATGGTAAGATAATAACCGGTCTGGAGGGTGAGCCGATTGCGATCGCCCTGAATGCGGCAGGAGTAAGGATACACCGTTATACCAAAAAATATCATAAGCCAAGAGGCATCTTTTGCGCTATCGGCAGATGTACCGACTGTGTGATGGTGGTTGACGGTAGGCCGAATATCAGAACCTGCATTACACCATTAAAGGAGGGAATGAGGGTACAGACGCAATATGGTGTAGCGGCAAAGGAGGAAAGCGGGAAGGTTGACTATGACAAGATATGATGTAATCATTGTTGGGGCCGGTCCGGCAGGCTTATCGGCAGCCATCGAGGCAGCAAAATGCGGCCTGCGGGTGATTGTATTTGATGAAAATGCAAAGCCGGGCGGACAGCTTTTTAAACAAATTCATAAATTTTTTGGCTCTAAGGAACACAGGGCTAAAATAAGAGGCTTTAAAATCGGTGAGGAATTACTGAAGGAGGCCAATGACAGCGGTGTGGAGGTTTTATTGAATGCCACAGTCATAGGACTTTATCTGGATAAGGAAGTTGCGGTAAGAATTAACGACGAAGTCCGGCATTATAAGGGAGATGCCATCATTGTTGCAACAGGTGCTTCAGAGAATATGGTTACCTTTGACGGCTGGACCCTTCCGGGTGTGATCGGTGCAGGAGCAGCACAAACAATGATGAATCTTCATAGTATCAGACCTGGCAATAAGGTATTGATGCTTGGCTCCGGTAATGTGGGGCTGGTGGTCAGCTTTCAGCTGTTGCAGGCAGGCTGTGAAGTGGTGGCTGTGGTTGATGCCGCCCCAAAGGTAGGAGGCTACGGAGTACATGCCGCCAAGGTGGCACGCTGCGGCGTTCCCTTCTATCTCTCCCATACGATTATCCAGGCAGAGGGCGAAGATCATGTGACCGGTGTTACTATCGGCGAAGTGGATAAAGGCTGGGGAATCATACCGGGAACACAGAAGCATTTTGATGCGGATGTGATTTGTCTGGCCGTCGGCCTGTCCCCTATGTCACAGCTTCTTAAGATGGCGGGCTGCGACATGAAGGACACCCCGGCTGGCTATCTGCCGGATTGTGATGAAGCAGGTGCAACCAGTGTGCCTGGAATTTATGTGGCAGGTGATGTTTCCGGTATTGAGGAAGCCAGCTCCGCTATGATTGAGGGACGAATTGCAGGTATCAGCGCCGCCCGGTTTCTTGGCTTCCTCGGTGAGGAAGAACAGTCAGAGAAAATAAAAGAGCTGGAAAGGGCATTGGGCAGCTTGAGAGAAGGAATGTTCGCACCGGGAAATCGCGGAAAGCTTATAGAAAAGACAGAAGAGGGTATTGATATCTCGGAGAATCTGCTGAAAAAGGGATATGTGGATGAATCGGAGCTGGAACGGTTTCCTGGGGTTACCAGAAGGAAGGGCATGCATCCGGTGATTGAGTGTACCCAGAATATCCCCTGCAATCCCTGTCAGGATGCCTGTCCGAAGAGGTGTATCAAAATCGGGAGTCATATTACCGCATTACCGGCACTGGATGAGTCAAAGGAATGCTCCGGCTGCGGAATGTGTGTGGCCGCCTGCTCCGGTCAGGCAATCTTTCTGGTGGATGAGGAGTTTGAACCGGGCTTTGCGGCAATTACCCTTCCCTATGAATTTCTGCCCCTCCCGGAGCCGGGAGACAGGGGTAGGGCACTTGACAGAAGCGGCAGCACGGTATGTGAGGCGGAGGTTGTGGCTGTGAAATCAAAGAAGGCCTTTGATTATACCCATTTACTGACGATTAGGGTTCCTGCTGCTATGGCGATGCGGGCCAGGTTTTTCAGGAAGGAATAAAGAGCTTGTCATGCGCATGGTCACACAGATCAGCAGTTAGAACATGCGCAGGAATGGAGGTAAGTTTGAAAGAAAATCACTTTCAAACTATTTATTGATACAGTATCACAAGCGGAGCTTGTGATATGCAGGGGTGTAAGTTTGAAAGAAAATCACTTTCAAACTATTTATTGGTGAATATCACAAGCAGGCTTGTGATATTCGGAAGGGTGTAAAAATGAATAAAATAAATGATCGTGCCAAGGCTTTGTGCGAATTCTGTGCCGAGCCCGATGACCATATGATAATCTGTCGATGCGAAGAGGTTACAAAGGGTGAAATCAGAAGAGCAGTATATGACGGAATGTTTACCATTACAGAAATCAGGCGTTACCTGCGTTCCGGCATGGGGCTTTGTCAGGGACAAACCTGCGGCAGTCTGGTGAAAAGAATCGTCGCGAAGGAACTTGGGATTTCCCCCTTGGAATTGGAACCGGCACCCTCCAGGGCCCCTATGAGACCGATTGAAATGCGGGTACTTGGCAATGAAAGAGAGGAGGTCCGTGGAGAATGACGCAATGTGCGGATGTGATTGTGATCGGAGGCGGAATTATTGGTAATTCCACTGCCTATTATCTGGCAAAAAGAGGCTGCAGGGTTCTTGTCCTTGAGAAAAGCGAGCATATAGGGAATGGCGGCTCCAGCAGAAACGGCGGCGGTGTACGTCAGTCAGGACGCGACAGGAGGGAGCTGCCCCTTGCAATGTATGGGGTAAAGCATTTATGGCCGGGGCTTTCCGCAGAGCTTGAAATGGATGTGGAATATTATCAGGAGGGAAATCTTCGACTGGGTAAGACCGAGGCCCATATTAAAATCCTGGAAGGTCTCACAGACAGCGCTGCTTCCCTTGGCCTTGCTGTAAAAATGATCGACGGAAGGGAAGCAAAGGAAATCTGTCCCTACCTGTCCGAGGAGGTAATCGGAGCAAGCTGGTGTCCGACAGACGGGCATGCCAATCCGATGCTTGCTACATTGGCATATTACAGAAAAGCAAGGCAGCTTGGCGTCAGATTTATCACAGGGGAGGAAGTGGTTGAAATTCGCAAAATCAAGGGGAAGGCCAGACAGGTGATAACAGCCCAAAATACCTATGAGGGAGAGACAATCATTCTTGCTGCCGGCTATGACAGCAGAAAGATTGCAGCAACCATAGGCATTGATGTTCCCATAAATCAGGCCTTGCTTGAGGTGCTGGTAACAGAGGCCCAGCCGCCTATGTTCTATCAGATGCTCGGAACAGCCATGGCTGATTTCTACGGACATCAAAGCACCCATGGCTCCTTTGTGTTCGGTGGTTCCTCAGGCTTTGAGGGGGTTAACAGGGATAATGGAACTCCGGTGACAAACAGTCTGACCGCTCCCTGTATCTGCAGAGGCATCATGAAGTATTTTCCGTGCCTTTCTGAGGCTAAGATCGTAAGAACCTGGGCCGGTTGGATTGATGACTGCGCGGACCATGTTCCGGTCATCAGCAGGGTAGAAGAGGCTCCGGGCCTAATCCTTGCCTGCGGTTTCTCCGGTCATGGCTTTGGTATATCACCGACGGTTGGTACTCTGTTATCCCAAATGGCTGTGGGAGAAGGGCCGGTTCTTGATATCAGCGCCTTCCGGTACGACAGATTCAAAGCCAAGATATAGTTTTTACATCCGAGAGGAATATACTTATTGTACTGGTTCCGATTTATACAATTTTTTCGTATGGTGTATCTTTATAATTTGAAATCATATTCCCCTAGAGACTAAGGCGTCTGCAAAGCTGTGCAGACGCCTTTTTAAAGTATTTGTATGCCGCCTAAGGCGGCGGATGGAGGTTGTTATGGAAAAGCAAAAAAACCAGGCAGTATTGAAAAGAGCTTTGAAAACAAGAGATTTGGTTATCTATGGGTTGATTTTTATGATACCCCTCGCGCCTGCGGCCATGTATGGCACCTTCTTAGGTCCTGCAGGCGGAATGGTTGCACTTTGTTATTTCATCGGTATGGTGGCAATGTTTTTTACAGGACTTAGCTATAAGTTTATGTCACAAAAGTATCCGATGGCCGGATCGGTATATGTATATGTACAGAAGGGAGTATCCCCCGCATTTGGATTTCTGACGGGCTGGTCGATTTTGCTGGACTATTTTCTGATGCCAGCAACAGTAGTCATCATCGGAAGCTCCTTTGCCAATGCCATGATACCCTCCGTTCCCACCTGGCTATGGGCTATTTTATTTATTGTTTTCAGTACGGTGACGAATATAATCGGTGTGGACCTGATGTCAAAATGCAGCTGGATTCTGTTTGCCCTGCAAATTATTGTCATTATCGCATTTGTCGCCTGCACAATCCGTCTTTGGGTTAACGGAACAGTTCATTTTAATACCATATCCTTTTATAATCCGGAACAGTTCAATATTTCCGGTATTCTTCAGGCAACGGGTATTGTAATCTTAAGCTATCTTGGCTTTGATGCGATCAGCACGCTGGCCGAAGAAACGGTAAATCCCGGCAAATCGGTGGGTAAAGCAATCATCTATGCAATTCTGATTATCGGACTGATTTTTATTGTAATTACCTTCTTTGCAGGGATTGCATATCCGAATTACAAAGAATTGAATGTTGATACCGCATTTATTGATGTTGTTAATTATGTAGGCGGCAAATGGCTGACGGTTATTACCTCATTTACACTTGTGCTATCCTTTGGCCTGGCTACCACACAGGCCTCCCATACGGCCGTATCCAGAGTGCTTTTTGCGATGGGCAGGGACGGAGTATTTCCGAAGCAATTATCCTATATCAGCAAGAAATATCAGACACCGGTAGTTTCCATCCTGCTGGTAGGGATTATTATAACACCGATCTCGCTGTTCTGCTCTCTCGGATTGATTTCAACCATGGTCAGCTTCGGGGCGCTGGTGGGTTTCATACTGCTTAACATAGCAGTGATTTTAAAGTTTTTCCTCCAGGACAAGGTGGGGAGAGGAGAGCAGAAGGGCAAGGCCCTGTTGCTGTATCTGGTGTGCCCATTGATCGGTCTTCTGGTTACCTTCTGGATTTTTATAAATCTTGGAGTCAACGCCCATGTGGTCGGCTTCCTATGGATGGGTGCCGGAGTCCTGTATTTACTTGGAATTACCAGATTCTTCAGAAATCCGGTTCCCCAGCTGGATATGAATTAGGACATCGTATTCATAATTAGCCAAACAGTACTGCCTGACGGATAGCCTTGCCTGGTGCAAGGCTATCCGTTAATTCATGATTTTTCGGTATTCTCCCGGTAGGATACCAACATTTCTTTGAAATAATTCTGCGAAGCGGCTGGGATTTGTATATCCCACCGTCTGTGAAATCTGAGCGATGCTTAAATCGGTGTGTGACAGCAGGAATTCCGCCTGTCCCATGCGCTGCTGCTGGATATATTCTGTAATCGTACAGCCGTTGATTTGTTTAAAGGTCTGCTTTAGCTTTGTGGTTCCCATGCAGGCAATTTTCGATAACTGCTCCAGGGAGAGAGGGAAAGCAGCATGGTTATTGATATAGGAAGTAACGGTATGAAGCTGTTCCACATCCTTTTTCGACAGGTGTTTTTGAGTAAAGGACGATTGATGGAAGCGTTCAAAAACGAGAGAAACTGCTTCTGCAACCTTGGCCTCGTAGAAGAGCTTTGCACCGATACCGCTGCCATGATAATCATGAACCTGCTTCAAAAGAAGTGTCATTTCCGGAAAGGAGGAGGTTTCATCAATTGCGTAGAAGGCTTTGTAAGGATCGATATATTCCTCCGGATATTTTTCTTTTAAATGATACCTGTAATATTCCGGCAGGATTTCGATGCCTATGGATTTTACAGGTATTTTTTTATGTATCATCGCTTTAAAGGGTTTATCACCGCCAAGATAGCTTTTAACACAATTTGCATTCATACGGCGGTAGGGATTTAATTCGTGCCCCGCGATGGAATAGTAATAGGTAACACTCAAGCATTCAGGCATACTGCGGTCGAATAAATAATCCTCGTGATAATAGAAATCATGTATTTTAATATCGAATAAATTCTTCTCTGCATAAACCCAATAATAACCCTTGCCGATTTGATCGGATAAAGCAAAGGTCTGTCCCGAAGAACTGAATTTCGGGGTATCGGGAATCGGAAAAAAACCACTTTCTTTTAAGATACGTTCATACATGTTTTTTAAGTCGTTATTCATACAGTCTCCAATCGTTACGTTTTATACATAGGAAGGGTATAAGCTTTTATCATACCTCGATCGGACTTATTATCATCACGATCAGCCGAACATAACCTTCCGATATTGAAACCCAAATATAATTATGCTATTTTGGTAATCGAAGTTAGAAATAACTAACCAAATAATAGCATGTTTTTGCAACCACGTCAATCGTGCTGCAAAATACAAGGAGGATAATTTATGAGTAATCAGTCACGTTTTAACAGGAAGGGCTTGTCTGTAAAGGACCTCGTCACAATCGGAATTTTTACAGCCCTGCTTTTTGTTACCATGCTGGTTGGAGGTATTGTCTTTGCGCCTAATCCGGTTCTTACCTTCTATATGCCATTGGGGTCGGCACTTTTAGGAGGTCCTGTATTAATGCTTTTGATTGCCAAGGTACCAAAAAGAGGACCGATTGCGATTGCGGGTATTCTATGCGGTGTTATCTGGTTCGCAACAGGGATGCACTGGGCGATGGATCTTGGCTATATCCTCGGCGGCATTGTGGGAGATTTTATTGCCGGAGTCAGGAATTATAAGAGCAGGGTTCTTAACATCCTTGCTTATATCTGTATCAGTCTTGGTTCCACTGGAACCTATATTTGCTTTTTTGCCGATAAAGAGGGCTGGAGCAAATATATGTTAAACGGAGGAACCTCAGAAAGCTATATCGATACTATGAATGAGGCGGCACAAAACTGGATGCTGGCGGTAATCATACTGGGAACGATTTTAGTTGCGGCTTTCAGTGCCTTTGTCGGAGTGAAGCTTTTGAAAAAGCAGTTTGAGAAGGCGGGAATTACGGCATGAGCGCAATACCCTTCGATCCCCGCACGAAGCTGAGTTTGCTGCTGCTTTGCGTGCTGTGTACGATGTTTGCGCCGTCACTTACCTATGAGCTGGTCCTGGTACTTCTGATCGGAGTGTTTGGATTGCTGGTAAAGCAATATCGCTATGCTTTTTTGGGGGTAATTGCTTACGGTATCATATTTTTTATTACAAATTTAAGTATTTATCATTTGAGCGGAATATGGCAGGCTATTTTGGCAGCTTTCTTTGGATTGGTTAATAAGGTATATCCCTGCGGCTTTATGGCGGGAATTATGATAGCGACGACGAAAACAAGTGAATTTATGGCGGCCCTTTATAAAATTCATATGCCGGACAGCTTTGTTATTCCATTTGCAGTTATGATGCGCTATTTACCGGTGGTAAAGGAAGACTGGAGGTTTATTAAGGATGCTATGAAAATGCGGGATATCTCACCGTCCATCCTGGGGACAATTAGACATCCTGTTATGACGGCAGAGTGCCTGTATGTACCCTTGATGATGGCGGCATCAAAAACGGCAGATGAATTATCCATTGCATCGGTAACCCGTGGCATTGAAAATCCAAATCCGAGAACCTGTCTGACCGAAATAGGGTTTTTCTGGCAGGATGCACTGGCAGTCCTCCTTGTCTTAAGCTATTTTATCATCGGTTTGCTGACCAAGGGAGGATTCCTATGATTGAATTTGAACATGTATCCTTTGCCTATGAAGGCTTGGAGGAAGGAAAGCTGTGCGATTTAAGCTTTACGATAAAAAAGGGTGAATGCATCCTGCTTACAGGACAAAGCGGCTGCGGAAAGACAACGGTTACCAGATTAATCAATGGCTTGATTCCTGAATTCTTTCCGGGAGCCTTGCAGGGAGAGGTCAGGATAGATGGAAAGCTGATTTTCGAGGAGCCGATTTATGAGATAGCCGCAAGGGTAGGCTCGGTATTTCAAAATCCAAAGACCCAGTTCTTTCATATGGACACGGACGGAGAGATTGCCTTTGGAATGGAAAATAACGGATTGCAGCAGGCAAAAATGAGGCAGCGGGTAAATGAAGCTGCCAGGGAGCTTGGCATAGAAAAGCTCCTTGGACGAAGTATATTTTCCCTATCAGGAGGAGAAAAGCAAAAAATTGCATTTGCCTCCGTATATGCCATGAATCCGGATATCTATCTGTTGGATGAACCCTCCTCCAATCTGGATGAGGCTGCGATACATGATCTGGAAAAGCAAATTGCTTTGCTGAAAAAACAGGGAAAAACCATCATTATTGCGGAGCACCGGCTCTACTACTTAAAAGAGCTTGCCGACCGGATTTTTCACCTGGAGAAGGGCAGATTAACGCGTATTCTGGAAAGAGAGGAATTTCTTCAGATCAGCGAGGAGGAAAGAGAGCGAATGGGACTTCGTTCCCTGGAGCGGCAAAGAAATATAGCTTTCCTGCACTGCGGAGGGACACAGGATGAAAATCTGGTACAAGACGGCCGGGAAGAAAGAAAAGCCCTTCTGGAATTACAGAATCTTTCCGTCGGGTACGGGAAAAAGGTAATTCTGTCCGGCCTTAATTTTAAGGCTTCCCAGGGAGAAATGATTGCCGTAACAGGGCATAACGGAGTTGGAAAATCCACATTTTCAAGGACGCTTTGCGGACTTTTAAAGCCCCTGTCGGGGCAAATTATCTGGAAGGGTACAGTAAGAAAAGAAAAGGAACGCTTGCAGCATTCCTATATGGTCATGCAGGATGTCAATTATCAGCTTTTTGCAGACAGTGTAGAGCATGAGTGCAGCTTCGGAATTAAAAACCCGGATTATGGAGCAGTTGCGAGGACAATGCAGGAGCTGGGCTTATATACCTATCGGAATCGGCATCCCAATACCTTATCAGGAGGGGAGAAGCAGCGGGTTGCAGTAGCGGTCAGCATGATTTGCAGGAAGGATATTCTAATCTTTGATGAACCGACAAGCGGGCTGGATTATGAGAGCATGCAGTCGGTGGTCAGACTGATGAAGCAGCTTTCCGCCATGGGGAAAATTATTTTTGTTGTTACCCATGATTTTGAATTCATCGCACAGGCATGTACCAGAGTATGGGAATTGGAGGGTCAAAAATGAAGAAAAAAGAAAATCCAATCCGCCTGCTATTGCAGTGGGCGGGGAAAGATAAGTATTATTTATACTTTTCAGCCCTGTGTTCTTTTATGAGCGGAATTTGTACCATGGTACCCTATTATGGGATTTACCGACTGATCAGCAATGCTCACCAGGGAACCCTTACAGAGGAGATTATGCTGCAAAACAGCCTGTTGATTTCTGCTGCAATCATAATCCGTTTCCTCCTGTTTGGAGCCTCAGGGGTGCTGTCCCATAAGGGAGCCTATCATGCCCTGTATAAGGTCCGGTGCATGGTGGTCGAGCATATGGCAAGGGTACCGTTGGGCGTCTTAGGTGAGCACAATACGGGAGCAATCAAAACAATATTAAATGAGGATATTGAAAAGCTGGAGCTGTTTCTGGCACATCACCTGCCGGAATTTATCTATTATATGTGCGGACCGGTGGCGGTTTTTATTTATCTGTGTTCTGTAAATCTGCCCTTGGCTCTGATCTCTCTTATTCCCCTGTTTTTGGCCTTATGTGTAATGATGGTCATGTTTCAGGGAATGGGAAAGCTGGTGGGCAGTACCAATCAGTCCTTGATGAAGCTGAACTGCGTAATTATTGAATATATCACCGGAATGAAGCTGATCAAGGCATATAATATGGGAAGCCGCTCCTTTCAGAAGTACTCGGAGGCCATTGATGAAGCGAATTCCGTCTGGAATCTGGTATCAAAGAAAATGGGACCGCCCTATGCTTCCTATGTCGTTATTACAGAATGCGGTATGCTTCTGATGGTGCCCATCGGAGGGTACTTTTTCCTGGAGGGTTCGATTCCTGCCAGCGTATTTTTGCTGTTTGCATTTATCGGCTCTCTGTATCTGACAGAGCTAAGGCCGCTGCAGGAGCTGGGCTCCAAATTTGCCCAGGTGCTGTATGGTATAACAAAGGCAAAGGATATTCTGGATATACCGGTGTATGAAGGCGGAGAAGCATTTCCAAAAAAGCATGAGATACAATTAAAGAATGTCTGCTTTTCCTATAAAAAAGACGAGCCGGTTAATGTGTTGTCGGATTGTAATCTTACGGTGCATGATGGTGAAAAAATTGCTCTCGTAGGAAAATCAGGGGCAGGAAAGAGCACTATGATTGAGCTTATTACAAGGTTTTATGACGTGGATAAGGGAAGGGTTTCCATCGGCGGTAAGAATGTAAAGGAGATCGATTATGAACAGCTTTTGGCACAGATATCCATCGTCTTTCAAAAGACCTTTCTGACAAGGGACAGTGTCTTGAATAATATAAGGATGGGTTTTGCAGCTTCCCTGGAGGAAGTCCGGGAGGCCGCAAAAAGGGCACAGATTGATGATTTTATCATGAGCCTGCCGAAGGGGTATGATACAAAGGTAGGGAGCTTTGGAACGCGTTTTTCCGGCGGAGAAAAGCAAAGGATTGCTATTGCAAGGGCAATTTTAAAAAATGCTCCCATTCTGATTTTAGATGAGGCTACCTCTGCCGCAGATCCGGAAAATCAGCTTGAGATTGATAAGGCAATCAAAAATCTGTGTGAGGGAAAGACGGTCATTATTGTTGCCCACCGGTTAAGTGCCCTTAAAATATGTGATAGAATTGCGGTTGTGGAAAATCATACGATAAGCTGTATCGGTACCCATGAAGAGGTATTATCACAAAACAGGTATTACCGTAATGCCTGGGAAAGCTATGAGAAGGCTCGCTCTGTGATCTACCGGATGGAAGACACCAGAAAGGAGGCAGCTCATGAGGAATGAAGGACCGATGAAGTGGAATAGTAAATTATATCTGTCCGTATTTTGTACGGTCTTGGAAGGTCTGTTGTCCGGCAGTAATTTTATGCTGATTTATTATGTCTTTCAGGCCTTATGGAAGCATAGCATGAACATGAAAACCGTCGTCATAATGACTCTGGCCATGGCAGGTATTTTTATTCTCAGGCTTATCATCTACAGCTTTGGCTATGTGCAGGGGCAGCTTGGAGGAGCGGGAGTCAGCAGACAGATACGGTTATTTCTTGGGGATAAAATGAAGAGAATTCCCTTGTCCAAATTTCAGGCAGCTCAGACAGGAGATTATATCAATGCCGCAACAGAAAATGTGAGCAGCTATGAAGCAATCTTAACCCATAAAACAGGTGATCTTGTAAAGAATTTTACATTGTCGTTTATGCTGATTGTATTTGTCGGTACCTGGCATTTTCCTTCCGCAGTTATCCTTTTGCTGACGGAGCTTCTCATTATTCCTGCAATCTGGTTATCCTTCCTCCAGGTCGAAAAATACGGAAACCGCAAAAATGCAATCTGTGCGGAAAATGTCAGCAGTACGGTAGAGTATATTCATGGCATCCAGACCTTTCGGGCCTATGGCGTCGGAGGAGTAAAAAATAAAACGGTAACAGAGGCAATGAAGAGCTTCAGCGATATCAGTTTTATTTATGAATGTAAGATAATTCCCATCGGTATGGTATACAGCATTCTCTCCTGGCTTAGTCTGCCGCTGGTTATTGTAATTGCCGGAATGGATTATAGAAACGGGAGCCTGGAGGCAGTAACCTATCTTATGGTTTGCATGCTTCCTCTGTTCCTTACAAAGCTGCTGGGAACAATTTTTGTGGATTTGACAAGCTACAAAAACCTCATGATAGCAAAGAAAAAGATTACCAATGTAATTATGGAACCGGAGGATGAAAGTACAGCAGCACAGTTCTTGCCAAAATCCTATGAAATTGAGTTTTGCCAGGTGGCCTTTTCCTATGTGGAGGGGGAGACGGTTTGTGAGAACATCAATCTTACCATGGAGGACGGAAAGCTGACAGCAATTGTCGGAGATTCCGGTTCCGGTAAATCAACGATTTTAAACCTGATTATGAAATACTATGAACCATCCTCCGGTGAAATTAAGATAGGAGGCTGCTCCATCAGGGAAGAGGGAGCAGAGCA
This sequence comes from Bacillota bacterium, assembly GCA_023407175.1. The sequence continues at coordinate 96,104 of JAEYMU010000056.1, read as the reverse complement.
GGTATTATCCAGGATTTCTATGGTGGATCAGGATGTATTTCTTTTTGATGATACCATCAGAAACAATATCCGTTATGCAAGACCCCAGGCCACGGACGAGGAAATCAAATGGGCCTGCAAGGAAGCAAACTGTGATGAATTTATCAGAAATCTGCCGAAAGGATATGAGACAATGGCAGGAGAGAACGGGAATCAGCTATCAGGAGGGGAGAGACAAAGACTTTCCATTGCAAGGGCTATTTTAAAGGATTCTCCGATTCTTTTGCTGGATGAAGCAACTGCAAATCTGGATGTGGAAAATGAACTGGCAGTAAAAAAGGCAATTGCCAATCTGCTGCGTAAGAAGAAAACAGTGGTTATGATTGCCCATACTCTTTCGATTGTACAGAATGCGGATAAAATCATTGTGATTGCAGACGGAAGGGTTAGGGAGGAAGGAACGCATAAGGAGCTGCTTTTAAAGAACGGTAAATATGCCGCCATGTGGACAGCGGAGCAGCAGTTATTACAATAATTCAGAACATAAAATAAGAAGGATATTATGGAAGCCAACGCTCTAACCGGCTATGGATTCCGTAATATCCTTCTTATTTATGATAACAGGCTGCTAAGCATGAATGACAGGAAAAATCCTGGGAGAACGGAAGGGTTATTACGCCAGAATGGCTTTGTCATTGGCAAATTCCTGACCAGAAACAAGCTCAAACTGGTGCATCAAATCCGCTACGGTAAGCTTTTTCTTCTCTTCCCCTGTGATATTCAGAATTACTCTTCCGTCATGCATCATAATCAGGCGGTTGCCGTGAGCGATTGCGTCCTTCATATTATGGGTAACCATCAGCGCAGTCAGATGATTTTCCTCAATGATCTGATCGGTGACACGAAGGACCTTCTCCGCGGTTTTCGGGTCCAGCGCAGCAGTGTGCTCATCCAGCAGTAAAAGCTTAGGCTGCTGGAGGGTTGCCATAAGCAGCGTCAGAGCCTGGCGCTGGCCCCCGGACAGAAGACCGACCTTTGCGGTCATACGGTTCTCAAGGCCCAAATCAAGGATTTGTAACAGCTCACGGTATTTTCCCTTTTCCTGTCTGGTAATTCCCCAGCCAAGAGTTCTGCTTTTTCCCCGGCGGGCAGCCAGTGCCAGATTTTCCTGGATCTCCATGGTGGCTGCGGTGCCTGTCATAGGGTCCTGAAAGACACGGCCAAGAAAGCCGGCTCTCTTATGCTCGGGTAAGCCGGTGATGTTCTGACCGTCCAGAACAATAGCTCCCTGGTCCACCGGCCAGACACCTGCAACAGCATTCAGGGTGGTGGATTTACCGGCACCGTTTCCCCCGATGATTGTACAAAAATCCCCCTGCTCCAGATGAAGGTTCACCCCGTTAAGAGCGATCTTTTCATTGATGGTACCGGGATTGAAGGTTTTGTGAACGTCTATGATATCCAGCATTTACGATTCCTCCTTCTTGTCTCTGGTCTTAAGAATGGTCAGAGAAGTTCTTGCAGTACGGCCAAAGGAGCTTTTGCGCTTGCCCTGAAGATAGGGAACGGCCAGAAATGCAGCGACAATAATGGCGGTAAACAGCTTCAGATCGTTGGAATTCAACTTCAACCAGAGCACAACGCCCACAACAACGTAATATACAATACCGCCGAATACAACAAATATGAGGCGCAGTGCAAAATTCAGATGCTTTCTTAACAGTGCTTCACCGAATACCTCACCGATAATTACGGCAGCAAGTCCGATCACGATGGAGCCGCGGCCCATGTTGATGTCCGCAAAGCCCTGATACTGGGCCATCAGACCGCCAGCCAGTCCTACAAGACCGTTTGACAACGCCAATGCCAGAACCTTAGTAAAATTAATGTTAATTCCATTGGCTTTGCTCATGGCAGGATTGCAGCCGGTAGCACGAATGGAGCTGCCCAGCTCCGTACCGAAATACCAATAAAGAAATGCAATCAGGGCAGAGGCGAAAAGACTGCCAACAAAAATTGCTTTGGTGGTATGCATCAGGGAAATCAGCAAATCGTATTTTTGGGCGCTTAAGGCCTTATTTGCAGCCATACCCATGATGTGCAGATTAATAGAATAAAGTGCGATCTGCGTCAAAATACCGGATAAAATCGGCGGAATGCCGAGAGCCGTATGCAGCATACCGGTAATCAGACCTGCCGCAAGACCGGCAAGTACTGCAATAAATAAAGCAACCGGAATCGGAACCCCGGCCACGGTCAGTATAACTGTGACAGCGCCGCCGGTTGCAAAGGAGCCGTCAACGGTCAGATCGGCAAAATCCAGCAGCCGAAAGGTAACATAAACTCCAAGCGCCATAATACCCCAGATGATACCCTGGGCAACACAGCCGGGAAGGGCATCAAATAAAGCCGACGGGTTCAGGGTGGCAAAATAACTCATTTTCATCCTCCTTACAGTTTTTAAGGGGTGCCGGCAAAATTAGGCACCCCTTTGAGATTATTTAAGATCGGTTAAGCCGATTATTCAACCTCGATAGCGGTATAGCTGTCGGGGATTGTAACTCCCAGCTTCTCTGCACGGTCAGCCATATATTTATATGTAGTACTGGGGGAATATTTAACCTCCATGGTAGATACATCAGCGCCGTTTACAAGAACCTCATAAGCCATTTCACCGGTGGTGTAGCCTAAATCATAATAGCTGATCGATAAGGCAGCCACACCGCAGCCCTTGCAGATACCTTCTTCACCGGCTACAATAGGAATTCCGGCGGGCTCTGCCACATTGTTGATGGCCTCTGCGCAGGAAGCAGCGGTATTATCGGTAGGAACAAAGATTACATCACTTCCGGCACAGGCATTCTGTGTAACGGAAGCTACATCGTTGGAGTCAGCAAAGGTATACTCGGTGCAGGTATAGCCCATATCCTTCAGGTAGCCCTGAATTGTGGTTGACTGATACTTTGAATTTGCTTCTGCGGAGCAATAGAGAATTCCAATATTCTTTGCATCGGGGAACAGCTCCTGAATCATAGCGGCCTGCTTGTCAAGGGGAGCAAGATCGGAGGTACCGGATACATTCAAGCCGGTAACACCATTCCAGTCATCAATGCCTAATGCGGTAGCATAATCGGTAACCGAGGTACCAAGAATCGGAATGGTACTGGTAGCGGAAACTGCAGCCTGAAGAGCAGCGGTTGCATTTGCCATGATTAGGTCATATTTACTGGAAACAAACTGGTTTATAATCGTAGCACAGGTGGGAGAATCTCCGGCGGCATTCTGTTCATCAAATACAACCTGATCGCCCAGCTTTTCGGTTAATGCATCCCGAAAGCCTTGAGTAGCGGCATCCAGGGCTTCGTGCTGAACCAGCTGGCAGATGCCTACGTGATATACGGTTGCTGTATCAGTCTGATTGTCAGACTGACTATCCTCCTGTGTACCGGTTGGTTCATTATTCTGGGGTGTCTTGGTGTCCGTAGTGCCGCAGGCTGCGAAACTTAAGACCATAAGTATGGACAATATAGATGCTAAAATCTTTTTCAAAAAACTTCCTCCTCACAATTTAGAAATTAGATAAATTTAGCACTTCAAAGCGCTAAACTATACGTAATATATTATATCATAAATGGCATAAAGTCAACTATTTTGAAATCAGGAGAAGGGATTGGCATAACAGTTCAGCCTTACAGGGAAATTGACAGTTCCTAGAGAAATAAATGTTTCCATACCGGAGACGCTTTCGCTTCATTGCATTACGTAACGGTACATAAGGTTCTAAAATACAGAACCTAAGTACCGACGAATGCAAATACTCCGAATGGAAAACATTTTTTCCCTGGAACCTGTCGCCTTCCCTGTAAGGCTGAACTTTTACGAATTCTTAACAAGAAGGAGAGAAGAAACAGCACCGGGATGCTTCTTGACATTTCTCCAGTACTATATTAGTATAATTATAACGGTGTTATGTAAATAAACAGTGTTATGAAGTGGCGAGGGCATGTGTATGGCAAGAGAAGAGCAGAAAATGCGTAGTGAACTGGTCCGTCAGGCGATCTTGGATACTGCATTGGAGATGGGGATCAGGGAAGGCTTTGAAGAGGTCTCCATAAGAAAAATTATTAAAAAGATGAAATATTCTACGGGTATTGTTTATCATTATTTCAAAGATAAGCAGGAAATTATTGACGCAATTGAAGGAAAGGAGACCGAGTGGCTGCGGGCTCAGATCATGGAATTGCTGGATAGTGAAAAGGATATCCTGTCTGAAATGCAAACGGTATTCCATAGAATCATGAAGCTGGCTTTTGAGGAACCGGAAAAATATAATCTCATTGTTCTTCACAAGTACAGCAGAAGAAATCCGGGCAAACCGGAATGGGTAAGTTATATGGGAGAAAGGCTGCAAAAAGGAATGGAGGCGGGATTGATCAGGAAAATAGATTCAGAGAAGGCCGCATTTTCCATTTGGAGTTCCTTCCTGGGCTTCAACCTTATGATTTCAAGACATACGGATTTAACCATGGATATGGCAGAAGAGATGTTTCGGGTTCAATTTGATATTATTTTAAAGGGGGTACTCTCAAATGAGTAAATTACGTATGGTATATGCAACAAAAACCGGTCATTCTAAGAAACTGGCCCAGGCGGCAGGAAAGGCCCTTAATATTCCGGCAGAGAAGGTATCGGAGCATCTGTTACCGCAGGAAGCAGATCTGCTTTTTCTTGTCGGAGGTATTTACGGAGGCGAGAGTCTGCCGGAAATGTTAGCCTTTGTGAAGGGCCTGGACAAAGAAAAAATAAAAAAGGTGGTCCTTATTACCTCCTGTGCATCAAAAAAGCAGGGACAAAATACCGTCCGAAGGCTCCTGGAGGAAAAAGGAATTCCTGTGGCGGATGAAATCATCTGTCAGGGAAGCTTTTTGTTTATGAAAATAGGCCATCCGAATAAAGGCGACATCCGGGAAGCTGTTGATTTTGCAGTCAGTCAGGCGGAAAAAACTGATCATCATAATCTATGATAATAAGCAGTGGTTTTAAAAATTTCCGCTTAATATACGTTTTTTTAAAGCTTGGATATTGCTATGGATGGCATCAATAATTTTAATAAATTCTTCGTCCGATTTTCCGGTGGGATCCTCCAGTCCCCAGTCTTCCCGGTGCCTGCAGGGCAGAAAGGGGCATTGGACATTACAGCCCATGGTTATAACAATATCCACAGGCGGTATATCTGCCAGAAGCTTTGAATACTGTGTCTGTTCCAGGTTAATGCTATAAAGCTGTTTCATGATACGAACAGCATCCTGATTGATTTGCGGCTTGGTTTTTGTACCGGCGGAATAGCTTTCAAATACATCGGCTGCAAGATGCTTTCCCAGTGCCTCGGCTATCTGACTGCGGCATGAATTGTGGACGCAAATGAATGCGACCTTTGGTTTAGTGTTCGTGATGCTTCTCCTTTCCAAGCGGTGCGCCCCTCTTAATCACAGCACCGGTCCGGTTGCTGTTCTGCATATGGAGTGGTGAGTTTTATTAAAAGCTCCCTTGCATATCTGCTGCCGGCTTCGCTTAAACGGTAATGGGTCCACTTGCCCTCCTGCCTGCTGTCCACGATACCGGATTCACAAAGTATCTTCATGTGATAGGACAGAGAAGATTGACCAATGTCCATTTGGTCAATTAAAACGCAGGCGCACTTTTCGCCGCTTCGTAAAAGTTCCAGAATCGCAAGACGCTTTTCATCGCATAATGCCTTAAATACTCTGGCATTCTTTTCGTATTCGGTTTCTATATTCATCACCTCAAATCAAATATTTTCGATATGATGATTATATTAGTCAAATAAATTTTTGTCAATAGGTATAAAAATGATAGGAGGTAAAATACAAAGGCGGCACAGAGCCGCCCTTATAAGGAGAAAATATACGCAGTTACTTCTGAACCGGAATCATAATTTCCACATGGCATACATCGGAGGCCTCATTCCATTCAATATATTTTTCAATGGTAGGTAAGTCTCTCTGTCTGTACTCGCTCTGCGGCATGAACTCTCCGTAAATACGTTTCCAGGTCTGGCCAAGCACACCCTCTGATATGGGGCCTTGTGCAGTGAAAACCAGCCAGGAGATCTCAGGATATTCATAATAGTCAAAGCCGGATATGGTTTCGCCGTCATACTCAATTGCACACATATAGTCATTGTTTCCCTCGTTGTCAAAGCCGAAACACAACCCCAGGTCACACATATGGCCACAGACTTCCTTCATTTTATCAGCTGTGTCATCAGATTTGACAATTGCCCAGGTACCGCCGCCGTAAGGAGTGATACGCCGAATTCCGAGCACCCGGAAAGCTTTTTTCTCAATTAATTTGTAATTCATTTCTTGTACCCCCGTAATCATAAATGTGAAAGTCAGGCGGGTATGAAATTTCAGCCTGGTATTTGGTTTGCGCGCTTCCTGCGGTGTGATGCCATGCATGCGTTTAAAGGCCGCGGTGAAGGCATCCGCAGAATCATAACCATATTTTACGGCAATGTCCAGAATGCGCTGATCCGTATTTTGAAGATCGTATGCAGCACAGGTCAGACGTCTGCGGCGCAGATATTCCGACAGCTGTATTCCTGTAACAGGAGCAAAGGACCGCTGAAATACGGAGTAGGGACATGCCATAATGCGGCTGATCTCATCAGGGTTGATTTCATCGCACAGATGAGCCTCCAAATAGTCGATCACTTGATTCATTCGGTCAACCCATTCCATTGCCACCTCTCCTTTCCAAAACTAATATAGCAGAATCCTGTCTGCGACATCACATTTTTAGCGAACAAATTCTCACGGGTATATTGCTGATTGTAGCACATATTATAATAATTGGAAATGTTTAAATAGAGAAAGACATTACGAATAAAGGTTTTTCTCAATAAATTGTTTTGCATTTTTATAAAAAGTGTTAAAATAAGAATCAAACAAAGAGGTTATCTTGGGGACAGGTGGCCTCTTAATTTTATTACGGGAAGGATGAAGGATATGGTAACATTGCTTAAGAATGGAAAAATCTATGATGGTACGGGCCAAAGGCCCTATGTGGGCAGCATACGGATTGAAAATGACCGGATTGTCAGTGCAGGAAAGGAAATACCGGAGGACGGGGCGGACCGGATGATTGATCTGGAGGGATTGTCGGTTTCTTCCGGCTTTATTGACGCACATTCCCATAATGACTGGTTTGCCATAAAAAAGAATCCAATCCCCTATTTTGAACCCTTTGTCCGTCAGGGAATTACAACCTTTATTGCAGGAAATTGCGGTCTTTCAGCGACAGGGTTTGAGCCGGAAAGCTCCTATGTGGATAAGCTTGGCGGAGGGCTGTTCTCTTTTCGGGAAGCTACGGATAAATATGGAACCCTGGAGGATTTCTTCAATGCAATCGATTATAAGAATCCGTGTAATATCGCCTCCTTAATTGGCCACTGTTCGGTGCGGGCAGGGTTGATAGGCGGCAGTAACCGACCGCTCACGGCAGGTGAGGAGAAGGACATGCTGGCTATTCTTGAGAAGGGGCTGAAGCAGGGGGCCTGCGGCATCTCCCTGGGGTTAATGTATGAGCCCGGGCTTTATGCCGATACAGAGGAATTGAAAAAGGTGGCGGCCCTTTGTCTGAAATATGACCGGCCCCTTACCGTCCATCCGAGAGCAAATTCGGCGGTTTCCATGGCATATCCGGAGCTGTTGGGGCGTTCCCATCTGCTGCGTGCCCTGGACGAGCTCGTTGAGATTTCCAGAGGAACGAAGCTGAAGCTGCAATATTCCCACGCAATATTTGTAGGCAGAAGATCCTTTAAGGATAAGGACGAATTTATGTCCATTATGCATAAGCTTCGTGAAGAGGGGGTGGATGCAGGCTTTGATATCTATCATGAGGTCATGGGAGTATCGGTTATTACTGTCATTCTTCCGGCCTGGTATCAGGCCATGAATCCGGCACAACGGAAGAAACCCTTCAATAAATTAAAGCTATGGATTTTATGCAATGCCTCCAGCAAGCTTCTGGGCTTTGGCTTTGATGATATTGAGGTTGCTTACATAGCAAGGGACTGCAAGCAGTTTGAGGGAAAAACCGTCCATCAGATTGCAAAGGAATTGAAAAAAACTGATCTGGATACCTATTTATATCTTTGTGAAAAGAGCGGCTTCAAGGGGCGGGTGAACATGGGACCCTACAGTACCCCGGAAATTATCAGCGAGCTGTCCAGGGACGAGCATTGCCTGTATATGACGGATGCCTGGGTGGAGGAAAATGGAGTGCAAAATCCGGCAATCTATGATTGCTTTCCAAAATTCCTTAGAGCCTCACTTCTGGGAGAGGGCGATACCATGGAGCGGACGATACGGAAAATGACAGGAGGAATTGCAGACAGATTTTCGTTAAAGGACAGGGGATATATCAGAGAGGGTTATTTTGCCGATATCACCGTATTTCATGAAGAGAAGCTGAAGGCTGCCGTACCGGATCAGCAAAAAGTCTTTGGGATCGAAAAGGTATTCATTAACGGTAACCTGGTGCTCGAGGAGAATAATATAAAGGAAGATCTGCTGCGAAATTCAGGACATGCGGTAAGAAGCAGAGTGTAATTGGAAAGAACGAATAAATAATACCTTTAAAGAGGGACAGTCTCAAATCACTATGTCTGATTTGGGACTGTCCCTTTCGTCTGCGGTGTTTTTTCTCATACCATGATATTTGCAGGTGGACCAGGAGAAGCATTCTTCCCCGAATGGATATGGTGCCTTCCCTTTGGTATAATAAAGGGAGAGTGGGAGAGCGGGTCCTGAATGACGCTGCATTCCAATCCGAAAATCTGCTTAATCAGCCCCTCGGTGATGACCTGTGAAGGAGTACCTTCAGAAACCAGCCTTCCTTTATGAAGGGCGATGATATGATCAGCATACCGGGCGGATAAATTAATGTCATGCAGTACCATTACAATAGTAGTTTGTCGCTTTTGATTCAAATCGGTCAGCAGGTCAAGAATTTCAACCTGATAGGTAATATCCAGGAAGGTTGTAGGCTCATCCAGAAGAAGAATATCGGTCTGCTGTGCCAGAGCCATTGCAATCCATACCCGCTGCCGCTGCCCGCCGGAAAGCTCGTCAATCCGGCGATTGGCAAGCTCTGTTATTCCCATAATTTCCAGGGCCTCTTCAACAGCCTCATAATCTTTTTTTTGCATCCCCTGAAAAAAGCTTTGATAGGGGAATCTTCCCCGTCCCACCAAATCTGAAACAGTAATTCCCTCCGGGACGATGGGCGATTGCGGAAGCAGTCCCATAAGGCGTGCTAATTGCTTGGGTGCAATTTCACTGATTCTCCTGTCACCAAGGGTAACATTGCCCGAGATGGGTTTGATCAGACGGGCAAGTGTTTTAAGAAGTGTAGATTTACCACAGGCATTTGCCCCTATGATAACACTTATTTTCTGGCTTGGGATGGCTAAATTAATGTTATTTATAATAACTTTATTATCATACCCGGCAGAAAGGTTATTAGCTTTTAGTAATTGTTCTGCTTTCATGATGCTCCTCCCATCCGGTTCATACGGATCAGTAAAAATAGAAGATAGGGTGCACCCAGAATTCCTGTGATAACACCAACCGGAAATCTTGTATCAAAGGCAAACTGGCCGATAAGATCTGCTCCAAGCACCAGGGAGGCCCCGACAAGGCCAGACGGCAATGTATGGGATGCACCTGTACCCACAAGCTTTGCTGCAATTGGGCCGGCCAGAAAGGATACAAATGCAACGGGACCGGTAACAGCAGTGCCAAAGGCGATTAAAAACACGGCGCACATAACTAAAATCAGCCGTGTCCGGTCAGCTCTAAGTCCGAGGGCAGTGGCGGTCTGTTCGCCCAATTCCAGAACTCTAAGATGCTTTCCCAGCAGGATTATTAGGAAGCCAAAGACCACCACGATAAGCAGCAGCTCCGGGATATTTGCCATTCGCATTCCGTTAAGGCTTCCGCTAAGCCATCGAAGGGCACCGGGAACATCGTACTGGGAGGCTCTAAGTAACAGGTAGGATATGACCGCATTCAGCATGGCCTGCACCCCGAGACCAATCAGGATCAAACGCCCTCCCGAGAAGCTTCCGCCTCTGGAGAGAAGGTAGATTAGCGCTGTGACCAGGAGCCCGGCAATTACTGCGGCCGCTGAGACAATTGCCCCACTTATTTTTAAAACAAGGATACAAAAAACAGCGGCAACACTGGAACCTGAGGTTACACCAATGATATCCGGACTGGCCAGGGGATTGCGAAGCATGGTTTGAAAGGAGCTTCCTGCTATACCGAAGGCCATACCTACGAGGAGTCCGGTAAGCATCCGGGGCAGCCGTAAGGTACCGATCGTAAAGGATGCACCTTGAATTTGTTCGCCTGACAGGACTCTAATAATGGTCTCGGGGGAATACCAGGTATTTCCCAGCAGGAGCATGGCAGCACAAAGCAAAAAAGTGAGTATTGCCAATATGATTGTTACAATCATCCATCGGAGTCGCCTTGAACGATAGCCTGATCGGATGGTATCCGGGTTATTTAATGTCATAATGCTTGCACCTTCGCTCTCATAGCAATGATAATAAGGATAGGGGCTCCCAGGAAGGCCGTGACAATCCCTGCCTCCAGCTCACCTGGTGAGCCGATGAGTCTTCCGATAATATCCGAAACAATTAATAGAATTGCTCCGCCAATAGCCGACATGGGAAGAATAATCCGCAAATTCGGCCCGCAGATCAGCCGCATGGCATGGGGGACCATAAGGCCGACAAAACCAATCGGTCCGGCCAGCGCAGTAGTGGCACCGCATAAAAGTACACCGGCAGAGGCTGCAATCAGCCTTACCATCCCTGTGCGGACACCCAGGCCGGTTGCAACATCATCCCCCAGGGCAAGGGCATTTAACGCCGGGGCGGAAAGCAGGGCGATAATCATTCCGGCAATAAGAAAGGGAAGCACGCAGGAAATTCCCTCCCAGGTGGCGCCGCTGATACTGCCTACCTGCCAGAAACGGAAAATGTTCATGACATCCGTACGGGGCAGAATGATAGCACTTACCAGCGAGGACAGGGCGGCACTGGTGGCGCCGCCGGCTAAGGCAAGCTTAATCGGTGTGGCACCGCCATGTCCCATGGAACCGATGCTGTAGACAAATACTGCGGTAACAGATGCACCAGCCAGAGCAAACCATATGTATTGATTCGCCGAATGGATATTAAAAAATGCAATACCGCTGACAACAAACAGGGACGCTCCCGTATTTACACCCAGAATACTGGGATCTGCGATTGGATTTCGGGTGATCGCCTGCATCAGGGAGCCTGATATCCCGAGGGCAGCACCGGCAATAATACCAAAAACAGTGCGGGGAATACGCTCATGAACCACCAGGTCATTTAAAGAGGCACTGTCCATATGAAACAGAGCATTTATGACCTCATGAAAGCTGATATAGCGTGATCCAAGGGCCAGAGAAGCTAAAATGCATAATGTAAGTAAAAGCATACTCCCGAACAGCACGGTTATTGTTTTGAAATACTTCATTTTACCTTATCAGCTGCCTCTCCGATTAAGCTTAAATACTCATCAATGGTTGCGGGAATGGAAAGTGCGCTGGGAGTGCCCGAGGCTGCCAGGGGGGTATTATCCTCAATCAGTACAACAGAGCCTCTCTTGACTGCGGGATTTGTTCCAACAAGAGAATCTGCCTGTAAGGCTGCCAATAAAGAGGAATCACCATAGGCTATTATGATATCGATATCACTTATCTGGTCAATATTCTCTGCACTGATCTCAAGTGCAAAGCTATCAGAGCTCTCGGCCAGCTTTGCTACGCTTTCCGGAACCGTCAAACCTAAGTCTTCCAGGTATGCAGCACGGGGATCGCTGGGGAGATAAACATAGAACTTACCGAAATCAGAGGGATAAAAGTAAAAAAAGGCCGCGGATTTTCCTGCAATTTGGGGGTATTCAGAAGTCTTTTCAGCAATCAGCTGCTCTAAGTCACTGACCAGCTGCTCGCCTTCCGCCTTCATTCCCATTCCGGTTGCGTCAAGGACGATCTGATCCCTCCATAAGGTCTGCCAGGGAAGTGTGGGATATGCCACAACAGGGGCGATTTCTGTCAGAAGATCGTATTCCTCCTGAGTAAGACCGGAATAAGCGGCGAGTATTACATCGGGCTGGGCATCGCTGATGGCCTCATAATCCAAACCGTCCGTATCATTGAAAAGAACAGGGTTTTCTACTCCCAGCTCCGTGAATTTTTCTGCGGTCCAGGGTAAAAGGCTGGAGCCGTCTGCTACACCGTAATTTGCCATGGAAACGCCGACAGGGATAACTCCCAATGCCAAAGGGACATCCTGGTTACCCCAGGAGATAGTGGCGACACGTTCAGGCTTACTTTCAATTACCGTTTCACCGAAAGCATGCTGAATTGTAATCGGATACTGTACTGAGGTGTCTTCCGATGAATCGGCTTCCGGTGTGGGAGCCTCGGTCACTTCAGCAGGAGTAATCGATGCAGTAGTATCGGCTGGGTTCGCAGAATTTGAGCAGCCAGTTAATAGCAGCATAAATGAGAAGGCCAGAGCACCTTTTATAGAAGCACTGAATTTTTTTAATTTCATAAATAATTTTTCCTTTCGTAAATAAGATAATATTGTAGGGTAACAAGTTAGCTGTAGCTAACTCAATACATACTATAGGGATTTTCGCGTTTCGTCAAGAAGCTTACTAGTGAATTATTATCATTAAACTTTTCTGGAAATTGTTTCATAATCCTTGACATTCAAGAACCATAGTGTTATAAAATTAATAAATAGTTAGTTTAAACTAACAGGCGGAGCGTTCTGTATAAAAAGCTGCGCCGGAAGGGAGCTGTAAGATATGAAAATGGAGCTGGGGGAAGTTCAGGAAACCATGCTGATTCCGTTGGCAATCAAAGCGAACGAAACGCTTCGGCCCGATGCCAGAATCCGCGATGAAAAAGCAGTTCATATTATTCGTTCACTGGGCATTGACACTGCAAAATATGATAAGTTTATGAGTCATGAAGGGGTTGTGGCAAGAACAATTATGTTTGACAGAGCACTGAAAGGATATTTGGAGCAATTCCCTGATGCGGTATGTGTTAATCTGGGATGCGGCCTGGACGATCGGTTTTCCAGAGTGGATAACGGGAAGCTTCTGTGGTATGACCTGGATTTGCCGGATGTGGTTCGGATTCGCAGGCATTATTTTAAAGAAAACAAAAGGGTGACAATGCTGGAGGGGTCTATTCTGGAGGAGGACTGGACAGAGCGGATAGAAAAGGGGAGAAAAGCGATTTTTATAGCAGAGGGGCTGTTGATGTATTTCAAAAAAGAGGAGATAAAACAGCTGCTTCTTGTTATTACAAGAAATTTTCCTGATGCTGTGATATTGGCTGAGCTGATGCCGCCCTTTGCAGCAAAGGGCAGTAAGCATCATGATACGGTAAAGAATACAAGGGCAACCTTTCAGTGGGGAACGAAATCAGGCCATGACCTGGAGGCTCTGTGTCCCGGTTTGAAATTAGCAAAGGAAGAAAGCTTTAATGTGGTTATGAAAACATTTACCTTAAGAGGCTGGTTATTTGCATCCATTCCGGGTGTCAAAAATTGTAATGACCGGCTGGCAGTTTTTGAATGGAAATAGCAACTTACAATGGGAATTCTGTCGGATAGACATATAAATTTGACATATGGTAAAATTTTATGTATGATTCAAATTGGCATAAAAAATATACTTAAGAAGGAGTCAGATTTATGAAAATTTCAAAGTTCAACGTTACACGAATCCTGGTATCAATGGCATTATGCTGTGCGCTCATGGTGGGAAGTCTTATCGTACCGGGGTCGGTAGCAGAGGCCGCAACAAAAAAGGCAGCAATCAGTGCAACCAAAATGACGATACCGATTGGTAAATTGGACAGCAAGGTTTATTATTACGATAATCCCTGGCAGCGGACCAATGCCCAGAAGCTTACGGTAAACAACAAGGTCAAGGGAGCAACCTATCAATTTACCTCCAGTAACACCAAGGTGGTTACAATCAGCAAGGACGGAGGGTATTTAACTGGTGTTAAGGCCGGAACCGCTACAATTACCTGTACACAGACCTATAATAAGAAGAAAACCACATTAGGAAAGTGCAAGGTAACGGTAAAGAGTGCATCCTTAACCGTAAGCGATTATGGCAATGAATTTGCTGTCGGAGACGGCGGCTTTAACCTTTACAGTCTGTATGCATACATTGATCCGCTGTTCAGTATATCATACCGTAATCCTAAGGCAACCTATTCCCTGACCTCAAGCAGCAAGGATTTTACAATTAAGGAAGTAAAATATGATGCCTCAAGTGCGAAGGATGCCACGGATGATAAAGAAGGACAGTCAATGCTTAAGGATTTCATAGGGGACGGATATTTCTACGGCTATACCTTCACAGCGAAAAAAGCCGGTACCTATACGATTACTGTAAAAGAAACCTATAATAAGAAAACAAAGACCCTTGGTTCCTTTAAGGTAGTAATTAAGGATACCAGCATTTACCAACCAAATGTGGATTTAGTATTAGGCGACAGCCTGAACGTATTTAGCCTGATCAGCTATACAAAGGCAAATACAAACTACTATTTCAATATAGAGAATTATGATGATGTAAATCCGGATAATAATGCGGTTGCATTGCTTATGGACGGAAGTGAATTATACCTCTATGGAAACAAGATTGGTACAGCCCAGGTTACGGTAAGAGAGGGTTCGGAAAGCGGAACCGTGATCGGCACTGTCACCGTTACGGTATCCGATGCTCCCTGCGAAAGCATTTGGCTGGATTCTGATGAGTCTACCGCCTACGTAGATGATTATTTTGATATTTATTTTAGTGTAGAGCCTTGGAATACAACCGATACGGTTACCGTTGAGTCTGACAATCCCGATGTTTTAAAGGTAGAATATAGTGAAGAGCTTGAATCCTGGATTTATTCCCCGTTGAAGGCAGGAGAGGCAAACATTACTATAAAGTGCGGTAATCAGTCTGCTGTATGCAAGGTTACAGTGGAAGAGTATTAGAAATTCGATTGTGGAATTATGAATAGATCTCTGAAATATCAGTAAAGAAAACCTCTTTTGTCAGACAAAAATCTAACGAAAGAGGTTTCTTTTTGAGACATACTCTGCTTTATTTTTCCTCATCCTCACTTACAGAAGCTACGCAAAAATTCAAAGGTGCATCATCGTCACTGCCAATACCAGTTATTGTTCTTTTCTCAGGATTGACACCCTCGGTTACAGTGATTTTTCCGGTGCCTGCTCCTGAAGCTGCTCCCGGTACACGAAAGGTTGTGATATCGAGCTTTTCAATGGAAGTTTCTGACGGTCTGTCTAGCTGCGGAATCCATTCATAGGGAACACGGTAAGCGCGATATACCATGTTATTTATAAATTTGCCATGGAAGGTTGAAAAGTAGGGGTTGATGTATTCCCATACAATTTCATGCTCCGGAGTTACTTCGAATATTCTTCCGTCCGAGCCTTCGGTAATCAGTGTGTTTCCATTGGGAAGACGCTGAGCGGAACTAATATAGGAGCTGTAGAATTTGGATGCATCGGTGAATAGCAGGGCACCTGCCTCCAGCGGTGTGTACTGCCAGGTAATCTCCAGTGTCTGCGGATTGAATTGCAGGACACGGGAATAATCTCTGACCGCATTATTCTTACCGTATTTGGATGCGGGATTCGGAGCACCATAGCCGCCGGCGCCTCCATTGTCATATACCAGGAAATCACCCTCACCGGGAAGACCCTTCTGGATCAGATGGAAATGATGCTGTCCAATAATCCAGCCGAGCTTCTTCGCAGCCTCATTTTCATTGAAATCAGGACCCAGCTTCCAGACAATCTTACCTGTCTTTTTATCAATAATTGCAAGAATATTGGCATTTCTTGCATCAAAGATAATATTATCCGGGTGGAAGCGTTCATCACCCGCATCATACCATCGATTCGGGCCTACCGCAGAAATAGAATTGATATGGAGCCAGTCGCCGTCAAAGGTTCCCACGATTCCGGGATCACGGAACAATACATTCTTTGCTGCTTCATCAAAGCCAAATTCGTCAAAATGTTCGTTTGCTCTCCAGGTCCATACGATTTCGCCCTCCCAGGTCACCTCGATAATCTTATCATCCAGAAGTCTCTTGTCTGAAATGGCATGATTATAGATGTTTTCATGAGTTAATAACAGGGTGTTGCCATGATCTGTGTAGGGCTTTGCACCGGGGGAATAATATCCGGTAGCGGAGCCTTCCCGCTGGTAATCATGGTGCTGTCTCGCAACATAGCCCGGTTCTGCACCCGGATCTGCAACCAGTTCGGTTTGATTAAATTTCCAAACGATATTTCCGTCCCAGTCTACCTGAATTAAATCCAACTGATCCTGGTAGGAATACTTTGGACTGCGTTCTCCGGTGGAGCCTAATACATAACCACCCGGCAGGATTTTGTTCGGAAATCCGCTTAAGCCTGCCCATAATTGCACTTCATTCCCGTTCATGTCAATCAGCAAGGCACCTTTTGCAGAGGGATAGATGGTATAGCCGTTAAAGGTTTTTTCTTTCTTGTAATATGTAACTCCGGTAGGGAAAATAAGTGGTAATCCCATATGGTATCCTCCTTTAAATTCATTATTTTAATTTTTTTATATTTTCTGTAATGATTATCTTTGGATAGTATCCGATCAATTTATCCTTCATTTCACCGTTTTTTATGAACATAACAGTTGGAACGGACAGAATATCATATTTTTGCAGGAGGAAGGGCTGTTCTTCAATATCGATTTTACCGAAGATCACATCGTCCCGCTCCCCCGACAGGCTTTCCAGCTCCTGCAAAAGCATCTTACAGTGTCCGCAGGATTTACGGTAGAATTCAACCACCAGAATCTTATCCGTTCCGGAGAGAAAATCCCCGTAATTGTCAATTGTAAATTGCGAAAGCATTTCGTTTGCACTCTCCTCACTATTGGGCAACGGTAACCTTATCCGGGAATGCAATCTTGATGGCATCCGTATTGATATAATCTCTGACATTATATTCTTTTTCAAATTTACCCTTTTGGAAGGCCCATTTTTCAATTAAATCCAGCTGTGTGGCTCCCTCTTCACTAAAGCCGATGGTAGATTTTGCAACGGACCAGTCTGCTTTGACCAGATCGGCAGAAACGCCTAAGGTGGACTCCAGATATGCGGCAGCATCATCCAGGTGATTAACGATATACTCATAGCTTTCCTGTGTTGCCTTCAGATAGTTTGCAATTAATTCTGGATTATTTTTATTAAATTCTTCCGTTGCCAGGTCGAAGGAATAGGTATTGATCCCTATTTCTGCTGCATCGATTGCTTTTACCCAGCCGATATTTTCATATTGCTTTGCGCTTGCCCCTGAAGTGAATACGGCTGCAGCGTCTCCTTTTTGCGCCAATGCCAGGGCAGTCTGAGGGCTGTCACTGTTTAACAGCTTCTGCTTGCTTTCATCAAAGCCCAAATATTCAAATACCTTACTGTTGTAATATTCAGAAACAGTTCCCACCGTATTGATAAAGCCTTTTCCATCCAGAGCGGCCGTATCCTCTGCGTATTTGGGATCAACGTATAAACCGCCGTTCACAGGTCCGCCCTGTACTTCAGAGATAATTAAAATATTATTGGAGTCCAGGGTATTGCCGATCCGGTTAACAATTGCAAAATCTGCCACATATCCGATATCTGCCTGACCGGTTACCAATGCGTCTACCGTATTGATTCCCGCCGGATATTCTGTGATTTCGAGATCGATGCCATACTTTTCAAAGATGCCCTGTTCCTTGCCAACCAGTGCTGTATAATGGTTGAACATTCCTGTCATAACGGCTGCCCGCAGGGTCTGTAATTCCTTTGCCGCAGCTTGTGTGGGCTTCTCTGCAGCTCCATTTGAATCGGTGCCCTCCGCTGCGTTATCGTTTGTACCGGTATTATCCTCCACGCCGTTACTGCTTGCAGGTTCTGATTTGCAGCCCGTCACCCCAAGGGCTAAAAGTAATACAGCTAATAATAAAATCATGAATTTCTTTGAACTTCTCATCATATTTCTCCTTTATTTTAATTTTTTAATAGCATGCCATCCTGTGGTTCTATTTCACGCCGAATTGCCTTAGAAACCGCCTTCCCAAATAGGTGATTAACCGATCGGCAGTGAAGCCGAGTACACCCAGGGTTATAATTCCCACAAACATCCATCCGGTGTTGTAATACAATCGTGAACTATAGACCAGATATCCAAGACCATTGTTTGCTACAAGCATTTCTGCCGCAACCACACACAGAATCGATCCGCTAAGACCCAGCCTTACTCCGGTAAATACAAAGGGAATGGAAGAGGGGACCACAACCGTCAGAAACACTCTTAGACGGGAGGCACCCATACACTGTGCAGCTTCTACAAGGATTCGATTTGTGGAACCTACACCAGCTATGGTGTTGACCAGCATTGGGAAGAAGGTTGCATAGGTTATTAATGCGATCTTTGATTCTTCTCCTACACCGAACCACATCAGAAAAAGGCTGGTTAATGCCAGTACCGGGATAAATCTGAAAAAGTTCAGAAAGGGTTCCGCCAGCCATCTCACCTTCTCAAAATTACCGATTACTAATCCCAGGGGTACCGCCAACAGAATACCCAATAGCCATCCCTGTCCTGCACGCTGGACACTCACAACGATATCGGTCCAAAGTACTCCCTTACGGATTAATTGTCCGAAATTCCGGAATACAGTAATGGGTCCCGGCAGAAAATAATCGGAGTAGGGCAGTGATGCCAGCTGCCAGAGGACCAGCAGTGCAAGCCAGGAAATTGCGCCTCCTTTTACTCCGTATTGAAGAATGCCTTTGACACCGAGGCCTTTCTTGTGGCCTATTGTGCTATTTTGCTCTGTTATCCGTGCTTCAACAGGCTGTACAATTGTATTTGCTTCACTCATCAGCTTCTCCCTTTCTAAATGTAGAATGTGTCGGCTTCTTCCAGACCTTTGTTTCGCATGGAATAAGCGCTTTCTTCATCAAATAGATAAACTCTTGATATCAGTACCTCCACTTTTTCTCCGGCGGCAATCGGTTCATCGTCCAGGGCACGTATCGTTTTCAGATAAATTCCCCTTACTTCAATCGTCAATTCTGTACAATTACCTCTGAAAACAGAGCTTTGAACAAGGCCCTCTTCGATAATACTTCGGTATGTCTCATGGATTCCCGGCTTATATACCTTAATGAATTCCGGACGAATTACTGCTTTGTATTGGTTTTCCAGCGTTTCGAAGCCCTTCAGTCTTCCGTAATCCTCCACGACGGTTGACTGTCCGATGAACTGGGCAACAAAAGGGGTAGTGGGATTCCTGTAAATTTCAATGGGCGGCCCAATCTGTTCTACCTTACCATGGTTTGTCAGGATGATTTCGTCCGCAACCTCAACTGCCTCATCCTGGTCATGGGTTACAAATATACTGGTGATCCCGATTTTTGTAATCATGCCCCGCAGCCAGCTGCGCAGCTCCTGGCGTACCTTTGCATCAATTGCGGCAAAGGGCTCATCCAGCAATAGCAGCTGTGGATTCGGAGCCAGTGCCCGGGCGAATGCGATACGCTGCATCTGTCCTCCGGAGAGCTGAGAGGGATACCGTTTTTCCAGTCCGGGAAGCCCAACCAGCTCCAGCAGCTCTCTGACTCTGTTTTTTATGTATTCTTTGCTTTTCCTCTGAACCTTCAGTCCGTATGCGATATTGTCATATACGGTCATGTATGGAAACAGTCCATAGCTTTGAAATACAAATCCAACGCCCCTTTTACTTGCAGAATATTGATTTACCAGTTCACCATTAATGTAGACGTCCCCGCTGTCCTGATATTCCAAGCCGGCCAGTATACGCAGGATGGTTGTTTTTCCGCTGCCGCTGGGTCCCAGCAGCCCGATCAGTTTTCCCTGCTCGATACCGAAGGAGACTTGATTCAAGGCCTTATAATTCCCAAAGGTTTTATTGATGTTCTTTAGTTCGATATACATAACGCCCTCCTTTATGACGGTTAGGATAAAAGATGAAATAACTTATGCATGTTTGCCAAAATTACCAGAGGGGAGTAGTATCCCTCCAATCGCTCCCTTACTTCACCCCGAATGAAATACAGCAGTGTTGGCAGAACATTAACATCATATATGTCTGATAGCTCAAATTCTTCCTGTGCATTTACCCTTCCAAAGCGAACCTTTTGATCACTCTCTCTTTCCAGCGTGTTTAACTCGTTCTGCAGCTTATTACAGTGAGGACAAGCCTTCTTGTAGAACTCTACTACCAGTAATTCTTCCGAATTGGAAATAAAACCTTGAAAATTCTCCTTATTAAGCTGAAGCATCCTGTCCTCCCTCCGAATAACACATCCATTTATATTGTCCCATAAACATATAAAGTATATATGTTAACTATGATACGCATTATTATATCCACTGACCAGATATAATACAATGTACTTGCTTCACATTTTTTTGATTTGGTTTTGTGCAAACAGTACAAAAGCAGCAAAAAAGCAGCTGAAAGAATCAGCTGCCTCCTGCTTGATATTCAATATCAAATTTATTTCATGCTTTTCTCGTATTTTAGAATTTCAAGCGACATCATCAGGTCTACGAGCTCTTTGTCCTCAAAGCTTAGCCCCGTGATTTCTTTGATTTTATTAATGCGGTAAATCATGGTGTTGCGATGAACATAAATTGCTTCCGCAGCAGCGTAGGAATTTTTGTTATACTTTAAAAACGCTTCCAGTGTTTCGATATAATGAGTACCCTTTTCGGTATCATATTCCTGCAGCTGAAGGATAGCCGGATGATAGAAATATCGCAAATCCTCATACTTTTTACAGATCTGAATCATGTACATCCTTGCATAATCACTGTAAGCATGAATCTCTACCTCTGCCTTTCCCAGGGAGCTCCCCAGCTCGATTGCCAGCAGTGACTGTTTATAATACATATCCAGCTGTGCAATATTCGTAAAGCAGTTGCTAAGTCCGCAATACAGTCCACTTTTCTTTAACAGCTTCCTGATCGGTTCCAGATAGGCTTCCTCCGGTTGCAGCAGGTTCTGACCTACACCGTCGATAATCAGAATATGCTCATTATAAATCAGCATATTGCTGGATGGATAAAGCTTTTTGACAGCACCCTTGAAATAGCAGCTAAGGGTATCAAAATTATCCTTTTCCGATAAATCGATGGTTAACAGGCAGTACTTATCAGCGAAATTCCATTTAAGATAGGGGAGTCTTTCCTTAATCTGCTTTTCGCTTTTCAACCTGTGATCCAGAATATCAATCAGCAATTGCTCATACCGGTCGTTATCACACTTGTTGTTTTCTACATTTTTATAAAGCAGCATCTTGGCCATTATTTTTACAATTAATTGTACAACCTCCAGATCAGCTTCCTGAAACTCCCGGTTGATCTCCAGAATACCAAAATACCCCAGGATTGTATTCCGATCCTGTATTCTGGTTATTATTTTATGGCTATCCTCCGGATTTTCCGTATGAATAATGCCGGGCTGGATAAAGTCCTTGTAAGCGTTGGCCTTTTGGAGGGCAATGATGGAACTGATAGAAGGGTATCCATCCTGCATAAGTTCATTCCAATAGGAATCCTTCACGGGCTTATCACCCTTCGTCCAGGCCAGAAGCTTAAAGCTTGAGTCTGTTACGACGATCGGATTTTGCAATATGCTGTAGCATTTATTGACTACGGCCTGAATACTGTCATTTTCCAGAATTGTCTTTAAAAGCTCCTCATTGGCAGGAAACCGTTTATGGAAATCATAGATAATATCCTGCACATCACTAAGTACTTCTGCAATATTGCTGCTTTGCAGCAGAATGACATTGGAATTTTTTGATACCGCAACTTCACACATCGATACATCCTCAGTACACAGGATGATATTGATGTCGATTGTGTTCTCACCGGTAAATTCCTTTGCCATTCCGATATATAAAACGTCAGGCTCCGGTTGCCTCCGGTTCCTGCTATAAAGCTTAACTCGTTCTATTGTCTGATCTTCATTGTTAATTAATCGGGATACAATAGGAATTTTCAAGCTTTTATAGATTACTGGAAAGGTCAGTGTTGGCTTTTCCATGATTTCACCTCATTTCGTAAAAATCCGCAGATTAGGAACTCAAGGACTGCGTCCTTTCGCTCACGTTGCACTTATCCATGAAACTCAGGGCATTGATTCAAGCAAGCTTGATCAATGCCCTGAGTTTCATGGACTAATCTGCTTTTCGTGTACATTATATCACAGGCTTCTTTGATTTGTCATCGTACTCTTGTTAAGCTTTTTATAAGATGGCCTTTTGGAGTGTTTTGTAGGATGGGATATGAATTTGACATACGGCAGAATTTTGTGTAAAATTTAAATTAATACTATGTGTAAAATATTACAATTGAGTGCGTAAAGTAAATGTCAGCATACAAGGTTGCAGTCGAAAAACGGTAGAATTTCTATGGAATAAGAATAGCTATCTTAAGCATTGGGTTTGGGATAGCTATTGAAATTTTTGCGGAGAAATAAAAATGAGAATACTGATTGTTGAAGATGAATTCAGTTTGGCGGATATGCTTCAGGAATGCCTGAAGAAGGAAAACTATCAGGTTGATATTGCCCTGGATGGAGAAGAGGGGCTTTATAAGGCGGAGACTGAAATTTACGATATTTTAATTCTCGATATAATGCTGCCGAAGCTGAATGGCTTTGAGCTGTTAAAAAAGATACGGGAGAAAAATAATCAGTTATCCGTATTGATGCTTACAGCAAAATCCGAACTGGAGGAGAAGCTCCAGGGCCTTGATTCGGGAGCAGACGATTATATGACCAAACCCTTTGAAATGAAGGAGCTGCTGGCAAGAATCAGAGCTTTAATGCGACGTAAAATAAAAGCACAGGAAAAAAATCTGGTTTATCATGATCTGAGGCTGGATCCGGGACAGTTAAAACTTTGTTGTACTGCTTCAGGACAGGAAATTACGCTGGGAGGCAAGGAATATCAGTTGATGGAATATCTGATGCTTAATGCCGGACGAATACTTTCCAAGGAACAAATTTCCACCAGAATCTGGGGCTACGAAAATAGTGTGGAGTATAATAATACTGAGGTCTATATTTCCTTCCTTAGGAAAAAAATTAATTTTTTAAATTCCGGAGTAAAGATAAAGGTAGTCAGAGGGATCGGCTATAGTCTGACGGAAGGTGGGAGCGAGGTATGATTCAGAAATTCAGGAATAAAACAATCATGTTTTTAACGGCTATATTCTGGATTATGCTTACGGGTATTCTACTAGCCGTCAATATCTCCAATTACCATACCAACTATGCGGAAACAAAGAAAATCCTGGGAGCTCAGGAAGTGATCCTAAAGATACAGGTCAATGATGAACCTCCCAAGGACCGGGATAAAAACCTATCCAGAATCTACGTTGTGACAGTCGACCCTGAAAATAATTACACAGCGGTATTGCCGGAGGATGATGCGGAATATTCCCAGGAAGAGCTGATTCACATGTCAAAGACCTTTCAGGCCAAGGGTAAGCTGGAGGGAGTGGCAAATCATTTCCGGTACAGGATATCAGAGAATGAGGATGGACTCATCATTTGCTTTATGGATTATGGCTTCTGGGAACACCAGCAGTACCAGATGCTGATCTATTCTGTTCTGATCGGTATCGGCGGTATGCTTGTCTTTACATTGATTGCTGTTCTGCTGGCCGGTTGGCTGACAAAACCGGTCGTCAACGCATTCAATAAGCAAAAGCAGTTCATATCCGATGCAGGACATGAATTAAAAACCCCATTGACGATTATGAAAGCCAGCCTGGATATTTTAGCTGCCGATAACAAGGACAATAAATATTTTGAATATCTGGAGGAGGAAAACAAAAGGATGACAATCCTGGTCTATGATCTGCTGTCCTTATCAAATCTGGAAAATGCTGACGAACGGATTGACCTGGAGAAAATTAATCTAAGCCGGGTTACGGAAGCGGTTTGTCTTCCCTTTGAATGTGTTGCCTACGAAGCGGGGCTAAAGTTTGATTTGTCCGTGGAGGAGCAGCTCTTTATTATGGGAAATGATAAGCAGCTTACGAAAATGGTGGAGGTAATGCTCGATAATGCAATCAAGCATACCTATGCTTATGGGAGGGTAGAGGTCCGGTTAAAAAAAGAAAAGGGAAGGGCTGTATTACAGGTCATGAACGAAGGGGAGCCGATTCCTGAAGAGGAGAGAAACAGGATTTTTGACCGTTTCTATCGGGGGGATAAGGCAAGGAACCGGAATGAAGGGCGCTTCGGGCTGGGACTATCCATAGCGAACACGGTTGCAGAGCTCCATAAAACAAGAATTAATGTAGATTGCAGAGAGCATTGGATTATTTTTAGTGTTAATTTTAATCTGATATAATATTAAAATAAGAATACCGAAAAAGGAGGGGCATATGAAAAAATTCCTGGGAAAATTCCAATATAATTCTCCGGTAACATTAACCTTTGCCATTGCTTCCCTGGCAGTGCTGCTATTAGGTTATATTACGGGAGGGGTATCGACAAAGCTTCTGTTTTGTGCATACCGTTCCTCTTTACTGGACCCGCTTCAGTATTTCAGACTGTTCGGCCATGTTCTTGGCCATCTGAATTGGAGTCATTATTCCGGCAACATGGTTTTATTTCTGGTACTGGGTCCTATGCTTGAGGAAAAATATAAATCGAAAGCCTTTTTGATAATGATCATAATTACTGCATTTGTTTCCGGGCTGTTCTATGTGATGTTATATCCGAGCAATGTGCTGCTGGGTGCCAGCGGAATTGTTTTTATGATGATCGTTTTATCCTCGGCCGCAGGCATGAAGGATGGAAAAATCCCGCTTACGCTGATTCTTGTTACCATTGTTTATCTTGGCGGCGAGATATTTCATATCGGGGCAAAGGACGGAATTGCCCATGCAGCCCATATCATAGGCGGAGTCTGCGGTGCGGGCTTTGGACTTTTACGAAAGCGAGCTTAAATCAGTGCTGGCGGAAATCATAGAATCTATCAAATCATAATGAAGGTGAATGGCTTGTATACCCAGGGAAAGCTCCTTGGTGAGAAGACCCTTCAGCATATTTTCATGAGTATCCATAAACATGCTCTGCAGCTTTGGGGCAGCCTCTGTGAGTACCTTTTCAATCAGCTTGCTGCATACCTTGGAGAGGGAATCCATGATACTGATAATCAGGGTGTTATTGCTGCCGGCAATAATCAGGTCATGAAATTGTTTATCAAAGGCGGCCCTTTCCGGCCCGGTATGCTGTGATATTTGCTCTGTTATTTTCTTCAATTCCTCTAACTGAGAAGCGGATAGATATCCAAGGGCGCAGTCATAGGCATAAAGCTCGATGGCACGCCGCAGGCGGCTGATTTGAAGATAATCCACCTGCTTGATCAAAAGCATCAGCTCCATGGCTTCGGTAAGATTTTTCTCAATGCCTGCGGTCAGATAATTGCCGGAGCCCTGCCGGCTCTCGATCATACCAAGGGCATTCATGATTCTTAGTGCCTCCCGGATCGAGTACCGCCCCACGGAAAGTGTTTCGGCCAGTTCACGTTCCGTGGGGAGCTTATCGCCGCAGCGCAGCTCACCCTTCCCGATCCGTTCCTTAATATATTCGATGACTTTGCTGTATTCTCTGTTCTCCATAGGCTCCGTTAGGAATTTCCTTTCTTTTTTTCTATATATTCAGAGATCAGTTCCACACAGGGGTCGATTCCGATTTCTCCGCTGTTGATGGAAAGGTGATAATTTCTTGCGTCACCCCAATCCTGGTCAGTATAGAATTTGTGGAAGGAGGCCCGCTGCTTATCCGTATTTTCAACAAGTGTTTTAAGATGCTTGTCCGTGGCTCCATATATCTCCTGGACACGCTGGATGCGCTTATTGATATCGGAATGGATGAAGACGCTGACCGTGTCCGGAGAATCCCGGAAGATATAATTTCCGCATCTTCCAATGATAACGCAGGATGTATTCTCGGCAATGCTTCGGATCAGATCAAATTGCATTTTACCGATATTGATTGAATAGGCATTCATAGCAATAGCATACAGAATGCTGTTTACAGGCTTTTCTTCATAAAAAGTAATGATTTCTTCATAAACTCCTTTTTCTTTTGCGAATTTTACCAGGGCATCCTTATCATAAAAAGGTATCTGGTATTGTTCGGACAGTTTTTTTCCTATTTCGTGACCGCCGCTTCCATATTCTCTTCCAATGGTAATAATCATAAAGTATCCTCCTTTAATTAACAGGAATTATATAAAATTTGCAAAAATGGAGGCCCCGACTACGGTGATCAGTCCTGCAACCGCAATGGCAAGGCTGCTCATGGCTCCTTCAATTTCACCCATTTCCATGGCCTTGGCCGTACCGATGGCATGGGCTGCGGTGCCGATAGCAATTCCCCTGGCAATCGGGTCCTTGATGCGAAATAATCTGCAA
This sequence comes from Bacillota bacterium, assembly GCA_023407175.1. Next base: position 69,439 of record JAEYMU010000056.1, on the reverse strand, counting down.
ACCCTTTCGGCCATCATATTACCAAGCACTCCGGTGATGATAATGACAGTAACGGTTATTGTTACAATACCTCCTAATTCCTCGGAAACTCCCATGCCGATGGCTGTTGTAATCGATTTGGGAAGCAGGGTGGCATACTCTGCATGGGAAAAATGGAAGAGGAGGGAGAAAACAAATATACTGCCAAGGCTTGATAATACACCGGAGATAATGCCGATCAGGATGGCCCTGTAATTTTTCTTAAGCAGCTCCAGCTGCTCGTAAAGCGGAGCAGCCAGGCAGATCGTCGCCGGGGTAAGCAAATAGCTTAGGAATTTTGCACTGCTGTTGTAGCTGTCATAGTCCACATGAAAAACCAGCAATACCGCGATAATAAGCAGAATGGAAACCAGCAGGGGATTGAAAATGGCCAGCTTGAATTTCTTTCTTAAAAACAGTCCGGCCTGATATCCGATAATGCTGATCAATACCCCGAAGAACGCGGACTCTTCCAGTAAATGCTCCATAATTACCTCACTTTTTTTTCCTTTGATCCCTGCGTATGACGAATTGGGTGGCTCTTCCGGTAACGACCATTACAAAAACAGTCGTGACCACTGTAATAATAGTGACAGGGATGAAAATATCCTTTAGAATACCCCAGGAATCCAGGATGCCGACACAGGCAGGGATGAACATCAGGGGCATAATTTCAATCAGGAAGGTGGAGGCGTCCTTCACCTGCTCCAGATTGACAAGCCCTGTAATGAGTGCTGCCAAAAGCAGAACCAACCCGTAAATACTTGCCGGTATCGGCAGGGGAATAAAGTATTTACATACCTCGCCAAGGAACGTAAAAAATAAGATGATTCCAAATTGTTTTAAAAATTTCATATATGCCTCCATAATTGGTAACACCAATCTGAAGATATTTTATTCCTTCCCAGCGGTAAAGTCAATACTGAGTGTGTGGCAGAAGACATATATTGACAGATAAGTCTGTAAAAAATGCTTGAAGCGGGCTTATAAAAATACATTGACAGATGATAAAACTGGTAGTATATTATACATATATGATAAGTAGGAAATGAGCCGCGCTTTATAAAACAATAAAATGTCGGTATCAGTGTTAAAATGATTCAGGGATGCATAGAAGTATATGCAGAGAGGAGAGAGTTATGGTTCATATTAAAAAACAGTGGAAAAAACTAACAGGTCTGATTCTATCCTTTATTATCGTGGTTTCCTTTGCAGGCTGCGGTAACAAGGACGAGCAGGTTAATAATGCCGGTAATATTACCGGTGCGGCGACGACAGAGGGGGCAGCTGGTGAGTCGGGCACAAAAGAGAAGATTGTAAATATCGGTGTTACGGATACCCTTCAGACGCTGAATCCGATACTGATGAACGGTGGTGAGGTCAATCGCTATTCCACCAGCCTTATGTTCCTTCCCCTGGTGGAATTAGGTCCGGATCTGACTTTTCAGCCGATGCTGGCAGATTCCATCACTACGGAAGACAATATTCATTTTGAGGTACATATTTATGAGGACGCCACCTGGTCCGACGGAACTCCGATTACCTCTGAGGATGTATTGTTTACAGCACTCCGTATTGCCAGTCCTGTAGTAGCAAATCCGAACATGATGTATTATGCCTTTGAGGGTGTAGGAGATGACGGCTTTGTCGAAGAAGGAGCAACTGAAATCTCGGGTATTCAGGCGCTGGACGAAAAGACCGTTCAATTTACGACTAAATATCCGATGGCTCTAACTACCTTTGAAAACACTTATGCGGCTTATCTGCTTACACTTCCGAAGCATGTCCTTGAAAATGTGCCGGAAGCGGATATTTCCACCTATGAATGGTTCAATCACCCTGATGTGGTCAGCGGACCATATATCGTATCCGATTTTGATGTAAATCATTATATTTCCTTTGAAAAGAATAAGGATTACTGGAAAGCCGAGCCGAAGATTGATAAGCTGAATATTAAGATTGTGGAAGGAAGCCAGCTGTATGCCGGGTTAAAGTCAGGTGAAATTGATTTTGTACAGCAGACCACTGGTGTGATTCCGCAGGAGGATTATGCAAATGTAGAAGCTCTTGATAATGTAACCAGTGTCTATGGTTCGGCAGTAACGAATCAATCCGTATTTATTCAGACTCAGAACGAGGCTGTAGCAGACGTAAGAGTAAGGCAGGCAATTTTATATGCGATTGACAGGAATCAGTTAGTCAGCGGCCTACTGAATGGTAAAGGTGAGGTAGTGGACGGATTTTTATCCTCTGCCAGCCCCTTCTATGATGCTTCCCTGGTTCCTACTGAATATAACCCGGATAAGGCCAGAGAATTACTGGAGGAGGCCGGCTGGGACGGTAGCAAGACCCTGCGCTTTTATGTAAACTCAGGAGATACCACCTTTGTAAATGCGGCCAGTGTCATTGCCGCACAGCTGGAGGCGGTCGGAATTAAGGTTGAAATCACTACCGTGGATTTTGCTACTCTGATGGAGGTGGCGGGAACGAAGGACTATGACCTTCTGGCGGTACAGTATACCTACGCACCGGTTGATCCCTACCCGGATGTCAATTGGCTATTGAGCGGAGCGGACAGCTGGACCGGCTATTCGAATTCCAAGATAACCGATGCCCTGGAAGTGACACAGACAACGAGTGATATTAATACAATAAAGAGTCAATATTTGATTGTAGATCAAATCGTACAGCAGGATGTACCCATGTTTTCCGCATATATCATCAGTGCACTGGGGGCTGTGAACAAGAGACTTGTGAATGCAACCCCTACCGTCTACGGTTCCTTCAGTCATGTTGAAACCTGGGATGTAATAGAGTAATATATAGTTTATGGTATAGAAAGCAAAATGATGTGGTTGAGCAGATACCGCATCATTTTGTATTTTAAGAGGATAAGCTGCAAGCAGATAGGAGCATGGGCATGGCACATTTACTTGAAGTAAAGGAACTGAAAACAGTATTTGAGGGTGATTTGGGTAAGACCGTCAGTGTTGACGGTGTCAGCTTTTATGTGGACCAGGGTGAGACGCTTTGTATTGTAGGTGAATCCGGCTGCGGCAAGAGTGTAACCTCCCTTTCCATCATGAGGCTGTTAGGGCGTGGCGGAGCTGTGGAAGAGGGACAGGTGCTCTTTGATGGAGAAAACCTGTTGAAGCTCTCTGAAAAGGAGCTGGACAAAGTAAGGGGAAATAAATTAACGATGATTTTTCAGGATGCACTGACCTCCTTAAATCCGGTCTTAACCATCGGAAACCAATTGGTTGAGAGCATCCGGGCCCACCTGCCCTTAGACAGAAAGGATGCGAGACAGCGTGCCCTTGGACTTCTTGGTAAGGTAGGACTGGCAGAGCCGGAGAAAATAATGAAAAAGTATCCCTTTACCTTATCCGGCGGAATGCGTCAGAGGGTAATGATAGCCATGGCCCTGTCCTGTAACCCAAGGCTTTTGATTGCGGATGAACCTACCACTGCACTGGATGTTACGATACAGGCACAGATTATGAATCTGCTTCAGGAGTTGAAGAAGGAGTTAGCTACGTCGATTGTGTTAATTACCCATGATATCGGAGTTGTGGCCGAGATGGCGGACAGAGTGCTTGTGATGTATGCCGGACAGGTGGTAGAGGAAGCAAGGGTAACGGATTTGTTTTATAAAACCGCTCATCCGTATACCTATGCCCTCTTGCAGACAGTACCCAGCATATTGGATGGACCGGACAGAACGCTTGCTTCAATTCCTGGTGCTGTACCAGAGTATTATCAGGATATTGCAGGCTGCCGCTTTGCGGGCCGCTGCCCCTACCGGACAGATGAATGCGAACAGCCGCAGCAGCTGATGGAAACCGGACCGGAGCATTTCTCCAGATGTAATCGGGCGATAGCTTTACAGAAGCAATTCCAAAGAGGAGGTGAGGAAGGTGGATTCCTTTCAGACAGACAACATACTTCTTGAAGTAAAGAATTTGAAAAAATACTACCCGGTGAAGGGCGCAGTGTTGAAGCACACGATCGGTAACATCCGGGCAGTGGACGGAGTGGACTTTTATATAAGAAGAGGCGAAATGCTTGGGCTGGTCGGTGAATCAGGGTGCGGTAAGTCCACCATCGGAAAACTGCTGGTATCGCTGGAAGCTCCGACAGATGGCTCCATTCTCTATAAGGGTCAGGATTTGACGAAGCTTTCCGCAGCGCAGAGGAAGAAGATACGAACACAGCTTCAGATGGTATTTCAGGATTCCTATTCCTCACTTAATCCCAGAAAGCATATCTATGATATCCTTTCTGCGCCGATGATCTATCATGGAATTGTGACAGGAAGGGAGGCGGAGAAGGAAGTGGACCGGCTATTGGAGCTGGTAGGATTACCGAAGAGCAGTAAGGGCAAATATCCCCATGAGTTCTCAGGGGGCCAGCGGCAGAGAGTTGGGATTGCAAAAGCATTATCCCTAAACCCGGAACTGATTGTCTGTGATGAACCGGTAAGCGCCCTTGACGTATCCATTCAGGCCCAGATTTTAAATCTTTTGCGTGAATTACAAAAGGAGCTTCATTTAACCTGTCTGTTTATCGGACATGGACTGGGGGCCGTTCATTATGTCAGTGACAGGATCGCTGTTATGTATTTGGGCAAAATTGTGGAGCTTGCGGATGCGAAGGAACTATTCACCAATCCGGTCCATCCATATACAAAGGCAATCTGTGACGCCGCTCCGGTTCCTGATCCGTTGATTACTAAGAAGGATACGAATATTTTGCAGGGAGAGATCGGTTCCAATATTACTCCGCCGGAGGGCTGCCGGTTTCATCCGCGCTGCAGGTATGCAACTCAGCAGTGCCGGATACAAGAGCCGCAGTTAAGGCCGGTCTTTACAGGAGCTTCCCGTCTTGCAGCCTGTGATGTTCTGGTCCCGCAGAAGGGAGGAGAAGAAGGATGATCAAATACATAATAAAGCGGATCCTGGTTGCAATACCTGTCCTTATTGGGATTACCATTGTTGATTATGTAATTATGTGTCTTGCCGGCAGCCCTCTTGCAATGCTGCAGGGGCCGCGGATATCCAAGGCAGCAGTGGAGGCCAAGGCCATAGCGCTGGGACTTGATCAGCCGGTGTATATTCAGTATTTTGTGTGGCTGAAGCAATTGCTTCATGGAAACCTTGGATATTCCATCAAGAATTATCAGTCCGTTGCCGGGCTGATCGCAACACATGTTGGGCCGACCTTGCTGTTAATGGGAGTATCACTGCTGGTAAGCTTTCTGATTGCGATTCCGGCAGGTGTTTTCAGCGCGACACACCAGTATTCCAGAAGGGATTATACGGTGGTTACCCTTTCCTTCATAGGAACGAGTATTCCCAGCTTCTTTCTTTCGCTGCTGCTGATTTATCTGTTTACGGTCAGGCTTGGCTGGCTGCCCTCCAGCGGAATGACTTCACTTGGGACTGGGGGAGGCTTCGTCGATGTTGTGCGGCATATGATTATGCCGGTCATTGTTCTTGCAACCTCAATCGCGGGAACCAATATCCGTTATATCCGAAGCGCCGTGCTTGAAATCCTCCAGAAGGACTATCTGCGGACAGCACGTGCGAAGGGCATCGGCAGCTTCAAGGTAATTAATAAGCATGCCCTAAGAAATGCCCTGCTTCCGATTGTTACCGTCATAGGAATGGAGATGGCCTCCTTATTTGGCTATTCCATCATCGTCGAGCAGGTGTTCTCCTGGCCGGGGCTGGGACTTATGACGATGAATTCAATCATCAGCCGTGATTATCCGGTGATTATGGGTGTCTGCCTGCTGTCGGCAATCCTGGTGCTGCTGGCTAATCTGATTACGGATATTTTATATGCGGTTGTTGACCCGACCATTCAACTAAAGTAGCAGCGGAAGGAGAAGACCATGCCAGGAAAAATTAATTTAGAAAGTGAAAAATATTATAAAACAATCGTACGGCGTTTTGTCCGGCATCGGTTGGGCCTTGCCAGTACGATAGTGCTTGGCATTATCGTGGCGGCGGCGCTTTTGGCACCGATCCTTGCACCCTATGGTCCCAATGAGCTGGTGGGTACCTTCAGCGGAGCACCAAGTATAAAACACCTGCTGGGTACGGATCAAATCGGCAGGGATGTATTAAGCCGGCTTTTATATGCAACCAGAATATCCTTGCTGGTTGGAGTGCTGGCAACACTCATATCTACGATAATCGGAGTTGTTCTGGGACTGATCTCCGGTTATTTCGGGGGTGTAGCGGATATGATAATTATGCGCTTTACGGATATGGTGATGTCCTTTCCCTATATATTGCTCGTTCTGGTTGCGGCTGCCATCTTTAAGCCGGGACTTTGGAATATTATTTTAATTCTCGGATTTGTAGACTGGCCGGGAATTGCAAGATTGGTCAGGGGAAATGTGCTTAGTCTTCGGGAAACCAATTTTGTGAAGGGGAGTATCGTGGCAGGGATGCCGAAAAGATATCTTCTGTTTTCTGAAATATTGCCCAATACGGTTGCACCGATTTTGGTTTATGCAACCTCGGTGATTGCGCTGTCCATGCTTGACGAAGCGGCCTTAAGCTTTCTCGGTCTCGGTGTTCAGCCCCCTACGGCAAGCCTTGGCAATATGCTGAACGGTGCACAGTCCCTTACGATACTGACTTCGAAGCCCTGGCTGTGGATTCCGGCAGGGACCTTGATTATTATACTTGTTATATCCATCAGCTTTATCGGGGATGCCCTGCGGGATGCAGTCGATCCAACCTCAAAAAAGGAGGGAAGGAATAATAAAAATAATTGAAAATAATAGAAAGTTATTGTATTCTAACATTGATTAGATAGTGCTGACCAATGGAAAACAGGGGAAGAATATGAGACGGATAATAAATGGAATATGTGTTGCCTTAGGTTTTGCTTTTTTAGGAATTGGGTTAATCGGAGTTGCAATACCGTTATTACCCACAACACCTTTTTTATTGATGGCGGCAGCATTGTTTGCAAAGGGATCTGAGAAGTTCCATCGATGGTTTGCTGCTACAAGGCTATATAAAAGGTATATAGAGAAAACCATAAAACAAAAGGAGATGACCAAAAAGGCAAAGGTATCGGTGCTGAGCACAATAAGCATCCTGTTCTTCATAGGATTTCTTTTTGCTCCCATCTGGCATGCGAAGGCCGCTATAATCCTTATCGCGCTTTTCCATTATTATTACTTTTTATTTCGCATCAAGACAGTGCAGGAAAGCGAAACAACACATCATTAATAAATGGTCAAATCACCCGGAATTTATTTTTACGGGTGATTTTTTATTGGATACAATCAAAAAAGCATACAATCAAAAACTTAAGGAAAATACTGATTTTTACCTAGAATAAAATGTAATTTTATACTGAAAATGCTTAGAAAAAGGATAAAAATAGAAAATAATGTTGATATCGCCTTAAAACAATGTTACAATTTACATAATATTATAATTTATGCCATTAAGTGTTTGCTGATATGATGCATAAACACATAATGCCTTCCATTACACCTTCCAATTATTTGGAAAAGAAAGGAGTGAAAAATGGAGTTAAAGGATATTGCCAGAAGGATCGAAGCAAATATTAAGGGTAAGTCCTTTTGTCTATGTGACGAAACAACCACAGATACCAAGGATATTTCTGCACTTCTTAACGAAGCATTTCAAATTATTTCCCTACAGCTTGAGAATATTTCCTACAGTTTTACCGATAAAATCCTGCTTGAGGGTACTGTCGGCCTGGAAGGTCAGCCCGGAGTAAAGATCAGTACAGTCTTTTCACAGGAAAAGGATCAGAAGCTGAGCTGTTCCATAAGTGCCGTCATGCCAAAGGACTGGCTTATGCCGTTGGATTTTGAGGAGCTATTTTGCCTGTCGGAAGTGACTCGAAACTTTAAGCGTTTTTTGGATACCGGAAAAATTACCGGAAATATAAGCGGAAGCTTGTGCCTTGCACAGTTGGTATTTCAGGCGGCAGGTGAATATAACACCGAGGAACATAAATGGAGTGTTAAGTTTACGCTGGAAGGGGAGACAAGCTCGAGGGAACTCCTTCGGATACTGGATTCCTTTGCAAAGCTGGGCATTCCTGTTGAAATTCTTCCTGATATAAGCTTCCAAAAGTTAATCATGGAATATGAAGAAAGAGGCACCGACCTATGGGATAAGCTGCTGGTGGATGTGACAACCGGCTGTGCACTTAAGATTACAGATCAGTTTGGTATTGAGGACTTGGGTATTGTGCTGCAAAAAAGTAACACCAGCTATTCCTTCACACTGAAAGGCAATCTAAGGATAGGTACTACAGAATTGCCCGTATTCCTGCGCTTTCGTAACGGAGGCTTTGATTTGGGCGTGGATACTGGCACAGATGGCTGCCTCCTGCCGTCTCTTTCCGATGTCGCAGGTCTGCTTGGAATTACTGATATGGTATCTTTCTTTCCGCCGGAGCTTGTCAGCCGGAAAAGCCTAAAGCTGCTGCTGTTTACCCTGAGTGTGCCTGCTACCCTGCAAAGCTTAAACTCTTTTTCGGTTACAATTGCCACAACGGAGGAGTGGAGCTTCTTTGGCATTCCGGGAATTTCCGTAAAGGATTTGTATCTGGGCTTTCAGCGGCAGGCGGTATCTGAGGGACAGCAAATTCAGTTGCTTTTATTGGGAACCATCAGGATATCTGATTTTGAAGTAAGGCTGGGAGGAATTTATTCTACGGGGGATGGATGGACCCTAAGCGGCGGCTTTCCGCCGATGGAAGAGGTGCATCTCGATCAGCTGTTTATCAGTCTTGCGAAATTGCTGGGACTTACAACAGCAGTTACGCTTCCCCTGCCCCAAATCCTGCTATACGGTGTACAGGTGGAATTTGGACTTACCAATAAGCGCTTCTTCGCGGCTGCAAAGACAAAGATTACAGGCAAGACACCGGATACAATTCTTGATAAGCTCTTTCAGATTGAGGCTGAAATCAGTATAGTCTCCGAGCTGAAAAATAACGTAAGAAGCTATCGGGGACGCTTTTTTGGTGCTCTTGAGATTGAGGAAAGCAGGTTTACGGTTGAGTACTTATTTGATAACAGTACAAAGAATAACAGTGTAACAGTAAAATGGGCACCCCTTCATGAGGGAGAGGCTATTACACTGACGGGAATTCTTTCGTGCTTTGGTGTACGGGAGATACCGCAGATCATAACCAGCCTGGATGTCGGCATTAGCAGCGTTGATATGCAGTATAAGATAGATGAGAAGGAACTGACGATTACTGTAAGCTCCGGAAAATTCGGAAGCATTCGCCTTACGGTAAGCGATAAGGATTATGAGGCTGATATAAAGCTGAAGGATAAAATCACCCTATCCATGCTGCCTCTGGTAGGTACCTACCTGCATCTGCTGGACAGTCTTGCAGTGGAGCAGCTGGAGCTTCTGGCCTCCTCCAAGGAGCAGCCGCAGCTTCACACCTTAAGCGGGGTCGCCCTGCTTGGTAAAATATTCGGAGAACCCTTTGTGCTGCAGCTCTATCATCAGGAGGAGCAAAGGCTTATTGAATGCCGCGCTGACAATTCTGCGGATGCTTTGACGAAATGGATTCCGATTAATAAAACACTTGGCATCTTTGAATTCTATCGCTTCGGTATCGGCTTTCGCGAGGGCAGCATCGCTTTTGTACTGGATGCATCACTTGCGGTAAAACCAATCGGGATAAGCCTGATGGGCCTTGGAATCGGGTTTAAGCTAAATTCTCCCGGAGATATCTCCTTTTATCTGTCCGGTATGGGAATCGATTTTGATAACGGTACTGTGGCAATCTCAGGAGCCTTCATGAAATCCACTCTGGGCAATGCGGAGTGCTATGATGGAAAGCTTCTGCTGAAGGCAGGGGATCTATCCCTGTTTGCAATCGGAAGCTACAGCGGAGATTCTCTGCTCGTTTATGCTTTGCTTAACAAAAATATCGGAGGCCCTCCGATTTTCTTTGTAACCGGGATTGCCGCAGGCTTTGGCTATAATATGCAGGTGAACGTTCCTTCTGTCGATAAGGTGGCAGACTTTCCACTGGTGAGCGGAGCGATTGGAAGAATTGACAAAAATAACATGCTCACGAAGCTGAAGGAGAATATCAGTGTCAGAAAGGGACAGACCTTTCTTGCTGCCGGTGTCAAGTTCACCTCATTTCGGATTATTGAGTCCTTTGCGCTGCTTACGGTCACCTTCGGCAACTACACCGAGATTAATCTGCTTGGTCTGTCGGAGCTTAGCGTGCCTCCCTGCCTGCCAAAGGAGGTGGAGCCTCTTGCCTATGCGCAGTTGGCCTTGAAGGCTACTTTTTCTCCCAGGGACGGATTGTTTTCCCTGATTGCCAAGCTGACCTCTGAATCCTATATATTATCGAAAAAATGCAAGCTTACCGGAGGCTTTGCTTTCTATGTATGGTTTTCAGGTGAGCATGCAGGTGATTTTGTACTTACCCTGGGTGGCTATCATCCAAACTATATAAAGCCCGCCCATTATCCCGATGTGCCAAGACTTGGCTTTCATTGGGATGTGACAGGGGAGTTGAGTCTAAGCGGTGATCTCTACTTTGCACTTACTCCCAGCGCCTTAATGGCAGGAGGAAGACTTAGTGCGGTATATTCCAGTGGCTGTGTCAGTGCATGGTTTGTGGCAAAAGCAGACTTCTATCTGGCCTGGAAGCCATTCTTTTATGATGTGAGCCTGTTTATCGGATTTGGAGTTGCGGTCCGGGTGAATTTATTATTTGTCAGGACAACGATCAAGTTGGAGCTGTCTGCGGGGCTGCACATCTGGGGGCCGCAGTTCAGCGGTACGGCGCGTATCTCACTCTATATCATATCCTTCACCATCAAATTTGGAGCAGACTCAGAACGTCCGCCGGATTTAAAATGGACGGAATTTGCCGAGTCCTTTCTTCCGCAGAAGGAAGCAGGGGGCGGAAAGCTGTCCGCTAACGGGCAGACAGAGCAGAACATGCCCCTATCCATAGCGGTTACGGACGGACAGCGGGGAGAGGACAGTGCAGCTCAGGCTACGATCCCGGTTGTTTCCCCTGAAAAAGTGGAATTTTTGATTAAATCTGCGGTTCCGGTAACAAAAATCATCGTGAATAACAACCCGATTACCTTAAGACCGGATATGCCGGCTGTCGGTATCCTGCCAATGGGAGAAGGAAAGACGCTGCAGTCGGAGCTGACGGTTACGCTGCTTCATCCCACAGCCGAGACGCTTACCTGGGAATGCGAGCCAGCCTATGAAAACCTTCCGACCGCAGTCTGGGGGCTAAGAAAGACAAAGGAAGAATTACTGCAGGGAGTTGCAACAGGTATCCGTATTCGTCCGGTCGTAAGGGAAACCAGTGCCTTTCCTAAGAAAGGGTATATTGATCTGGATAAGCTGTCGGTATTTTCCTGCATTGAAAGAAAATTTGACTGGAATCCTGTGTGGCAGCTTCCAGCCCATGAACAGGATAACCCGATTGAAGAATTTGCCCGGACAGTTATGAGCGAGGCGGTAAGCAAGGCCCGGGAAAGCCTGATCAAAGGCTTTTGTGAAGCTGGGTTTGATTTTAACACGAAGATTGATCTCGGGGGGATGGCGAAGGAAGCAGATAACATCTTTGCCGAGGAAATGGTATTGGGGGTAATGATTTGAATATGGAAAATGAACGTTTTAAGCTGATTAAGCTATGTCTGCCGCCGGTGGAGAACGGAGCCTGCTCGGTGGTTGTCAGGCAGAATATCACAAGTCCCGCTTCGGATACATTTACAACGCAGATGGATTTTCATGTTAAGGGTGCACATTTTAGTCTGCCGGCCGAAGAAATTCAGGCATTGTATCCGGCTGTCAATGCAAATGGAAATTATGCGGACAGTATCGGTCATATTACCTTGAAGAAGAAAACCTATCCCTGGGAGAATTCTATACTGCCGGGGAAGCAGACAGGGAACAAAGAAGAGGAGCCTGACGGGAAGCCATGGTTGGCTTTGATTTGTATATCCGACGCGGAGGGGGCCTCTGCAAAGGAAATTGCAATCAAGGATTTACTGGACACCCAGGGGAAGCAGCCGGATATCTTTTATCCGTTAAAGGAGCTTCCGCTTTGTACGGAAAAACCGGAGGATATCTGCCGTGTTGTGGATTTGCCCCTGTCCCTCTATGAACAGGTGATGCCGAGAGAGGAGGAAATAGCACTGCTCACTCATGTAAAGGCAGTTGACCTGTATGATAAATATGACAATCTGGCAGCAATGGACGGATATTTCTCAGTCGTCGTATCCAACCGGTTTATTCCTTCGGGAGAAGATACCCTGCAAAAAAGCACGCTGCATCTGGTCTCCCTGGAGGGCTTCGGCGGATATCTGCCGGAGGGAGCACAGTACCAAGAGCTGCAGGAATATAAGCAGGTTCGTTTGGTATCCCTGTTTTGCTGGGAGGTGTACTCCACCCGAAGAGGCGAGGCGGATTTTAAGGAAATAATAAGGAAGATAGACAGCGGACCGCTTGCAATTAATACCCATGAAATTTTAAAACGCGGGCAAATCCCCCTTCGTCATATTACCAGAACCGGAGAGGAGACTGTCTCGCTTTACCGCGGGCCGCTGCTGCCTTACCGGGCACAGGAAAGCAGCTTCCCTGGAGAAAGCAGCCGCCAAGAGAAGCAGGCTTTTGCTTCAGGAAATGAATTCACAGGAAAGAATACGGCGGACGGTTATCTGATCTATGATCCGGTAAACGGTATTATGGACGTATCCTATTCCTGCGCCTGGCAGCTTGGCCGCCTTCTGATATTAAAGGACAAGGCGATTGCCATGGCATATCTTCGCTGGAAAAGGGATAATGCCAGACAGCTGCATGCCGCAGCCGGCAAGGCTGTATTTGATGGCAGTCTGTACCGGGCCTTGAAAATGGATCAGGGGGATATTGTTGATTTCTGGGCGCATACCCTGTGCCGTGAGGTTATGGAAAACATGCTGGTTGCACCGATAGCAAGGGACCCGAAGAACAAAGCCGCAAAACGGCATTAAGATTGGAGGTAATGATGAAAAGCTGGAGGCAGGAAAAATCGGTAGGCAGGCTATGGGAGGCAAATAACGGAGAGATACTTCCCATGCCGGAGCAGGTACAAAAATGGTTTGGACAGCTGATATTGTTGGGAGAGGTTCCTTTGTCCTATCTTGTTGCCGATGAACGGGAGCTGCCAATGGAATCCATACGCTTTTTCTTTCTTGATCCGCAATGGATACAGGCCCTGGTAGATGGAGCTGCAAGTATCGGTGCCCTGACAAATATGGAGAGGGCACGCAGCCTGGCACAATTGCCGGTTCAGTATAAAAGGGCCAAGGCAGTGATCCGGGTACCGCGGTATGAAAGAATGCATCCCAACCACAGGCGTGACACGGGGAGAGCGGCAGGGGACTCCTTTGCAGTGCTTTCTGGGTTTTTTATGAGGTCTGAGCTGGTTTCCAACTGGAAGGGAATTGAGGTCAAGGGATTTTACGGGGATCGGCAAATAGATATTCTGCGGATGGAAAAGCTGTCAGACAAGCTTCTTATCTGCATCTTTGAAGGTGAGATTGATACGGTCAGGATGTACGAACCGCGGGAGGAGCTGCACTTTGGAACACGGGATGCACAAAGAAAATTGGAGGTACGCCGGATTGACGAAGGACATGAGGGTGAGCCCTTATACCGGCCGGGAACCTCGGATAAGGTCACAGTAACCGTACCGGCAGAGAATAACGGAAGAGTAAAAATAACTGAGCTTAGACAGGTTCTGGCACAGGAGCTGGGCAGGGGCTTAGAGGAAATAGAGTCTGTGCAGCTGGCGCTGGAAATGCTGTCGGTTGCAGGCCAATGTGTATTTGAAAGGGGGCAATAAGATGGGAGTACTGTTTGTCCCGGTGGCAGTGGAAGCCTATGTGACGAATGACCAGAACCGGAAGGACAAGGAGATTGCTCCGGTATCTCCGGATTATGAGAAACTGAAAAATGTTACACAGCTGGGAGGTAAATTGGAGCCAAAGCCCTTTGAAAGCCTTGTGCCCCTTGGAGCAGGAGTTCATCTGCATTTTATCCTGCCGGATGCATTTACCCATGCAGTTACCGGTGAGGATGGAGCACTGAACTATCCGCGTATTCCAAACCGCTGGCTCGTGACACGGCTGGTTGCGGATCAGAAAATACACCAAAGAAGCTGGATTGTTGAGAGCGATTATCTGGGACTTGACAATACGGACAGTGTGGCGGTTCCATACCTTACGGATAAGGAGTGCCCCTACCGCAGACTCGGCAGGTCATATTCGGCGGAGAAGCCCCCGGCTCCGGCCGAGCACTGCCTGGATAAACTGACTGCGGTTGGGCCGGGAGACCCTACCTTTGCTGCTTATTACCCCAATTGCTACAGTGTACTCGGGTTTCATGACTGTCTTGATGATTTATCCTATGGAGATTTGACCTATTTTGTAATGGGGTATTATTCTGACGAAAAGCAGGACCCCCTCTATGGTTTAAATGAGGAGGAGTATCTGCAATATCTTGCAGGCAATCAATGGTCGGTGGCCGGTGAAAGCGTGCTTGCCAAAACAACGGTTTGCCATGGCATGGTATATTCGCTGCCCTGGCGGGGACCCGCCGCGCAGTATGCTTCCAACACACCGACCGGGGAGATCAATGCCGCCATTGGGAATACCTCGGTAGAAGCACTTTCCGCACTGATTTCAGACCGTTTGCTCAGTGTAAAAAAAGAGAAGAAAAATTTTTGCCTGGGGCCGGACAGCCAGGAGGACAGCGAGGCTCTGGAGCGCTTTTTAACAATTATGCAGTACGATCTGCTGGACCAGTTGAATGCTGCCGACGGCGTAGCCGAGACAGAGGACCTGCTTCAGGGAGAGGAGTTTGAGCCCTGCGACGGCGGAACAGTCTGGCGCATCCGGCTAAAAGGTAACAAGGCAGAGGATAAAAATACGGAAATACCGGAGGATACAGGTGTGCTGCTGACTTTGCTGAACGAAGCACAGGCAGCACTTGATACACAAAACGCAGCCTTAAGCTCCAGACAGCAGGAGCTGTTCTGTGCCTGGCAGCGTTATGTGGATTTAAAGGAGGACCCTCCCGCTCCATGGGTAAAGCCCAAGCCTTCAGAGAAAGAAATTCTGGCAGAGCTTAACCGGTTATGTGATGAGATAGACGTACAAAAGGATAGGATAACCCAGATCGAAGCTGAGGTGGCACAGGCACAGGAGAAGATGGAGCAAAAGCTCCTTCCCGCCAAGGATGACTTATATCTGGAACAAATTACAGGGGCAGCATTTTACCGCGCCAGGGATCCGGTGGTATTACTGGGAGGCAAGGGAATCAGCCGTCCTTTCGCCTTTGGGCAGGACGGGCGCTTTAATGAGGATGAAACCCTGACCTGTCGTAATACATTGGTTGACGGCCTTGTCGGACAAAAATGTATCCTGGATTCAAAGGACATTCTTGCTTACTGTGATTCCTTTACCAATACGGCGGAACACTTCGCCGGACTTTTGTGTGAGGCAATCTGCTTAAGTCCTGAATTTGTATCAATGATAGCCGTACGGATTGGAGAAGCAACATTGTCTGCGAGGGGACAATTGCCGTCGCCGATTGCCTCCAGTGCATGGGAGCAGCCCTGGATATCCCTGTTCTTGGAGTGGAGCCTTGACTGGCTTCCCACCAGAACTGACACTTCGCCGGATAACTCTCTTTCCGGCTGGAAATTTGAGGATATCGATTACCTTTACGATGCAGCTCCTTCGGCAAAGGGCAGTACCTACACCGGCCGTACGGTTTTGACTCCCCATTCCACACTTCTTCTTAAGAATGTACTGCTTAGGAATATGGAACGCTACAAGGAGGATGAGGAGCTTTATAAGGAACTGGTGAAGGCTCTTAATGAGGCACAGAATCTGTCCGTTCTATCCCAGCAGCTTGGCGGAATGTGGACCAGGCTTTTGTCCATGAGGGAAACTTTGCAGCTGCCCATCGTGGAGCGTCAGGAATACAGGGAGCTTGCAGCTAAGGTCGAACAACGGCTCTGGAGCAAGCCATCCCTGACTGTGAATCAGAATGAACCCTTCTTCCCCATACGGGCAGGTTTTTTACAGGTGAATACGATGAATATCATCAATACCTTTGGTCTTCGCCAGCTTGTAAATTCATCTCTTAAGAAAACCATATGCTCGGAGGAGGTACGTTCGAAATATTCCCAGGGAATGTATGCCCCGCGCTTTGCTCAGGGAGCAAGGCTTATCTTCGACTGGATCAGCCGGGACAATGACCGTCTGGTGAGCTGTCTGGATCCTGCAACCTCCCCTGTATGCGGCTTTTTGTATCCGGATTTTCTGGATCACAGTCTATTTGTCTACGAGGCAGACGGTACCTTTAAGGGAATATTGAAGCTGGTATACCGCAATAAATCCCGACAGGTACGCTGGATCAGTGCTCCGGGAGAGCCGGCAGAGTTTGACCGGGTGATTTTTCAGACAGCTCATTTGAAGAATTTTGCTTCAGCCCTGCTTCAATATAATACGGAGGATGATCCGGCCTTTTATGGATTGATGTATTTAATCGAAAACAGGATGGATGAAACCTGCTCCTATTGTGAAAGCGGCGATCTTTTATCCATGTGGAGCCGGCCCCTTGTGCTGGCCAGGGCACGTATGGCTCTGGAACTGTATGGTGGGCTTTGGTACGCACAGGGACCCGATGAGTTTGCAAAAAAGCAGACCTATGAATACGAACGGGTAAAGGTGCCGGTCTATCTTGGCGATATTTCACGTTCGCAGGATGGCTCCATCGGTTTTTTCCCGGATTCGGCCACGCAGTACCAGAATTTGCACTGTGTATACCATACTGATAAGCTTCCGATACCGACTGACTATCTGCTTTATAACGAACCCCTTTGTCTGTCCGAAGCCGATCAGGAATATACCTGTTTTACCGTACTGATGGAGGCAGGGGCGGCCATGAGCCTACGTTGTGGAATGCTCCCGGCTATGAAAAAGAGCATACCCGAAGAGCATATCGAGAAGGTACTTCCAGGCTTAAGCTTTTCCTTTGAGGTTAATCCTATTATAAGCAGTATGGAGGAAATTGCCCTGCCTCTTTATTCACAGGAGGAAGAGGATTTCCTATGGTATTATTCGGGGAAGGACGGCTATGTGGATAAGGGATCAGTTACACAGCCGGCAAATGTATTTGCGGATTCTAACCCGGTTTGCATGGAAGGTTTTTTGAGGAGAAAGGAGCGTAAGCCGTGAACGAACAGGAGCATATGATCAAGTGCAGTATACTTCCTCCCGGAGTCGTTTACATAGGGGAGGAAGCCTCCGGGAATGAGTTCGGAATAGAATTTAAGAAAATACCTCTTGATTACCCTCAGGAGCCGGAGGATACAGACTGTATGATACCCCTTCAACAGGAAGGGGAGGGAGCAGCAATTTATATCAAGGCTGATTTTGGAGAGGGTGTGAATGATCTTTGCACTATGGAACAGGCCTCCGGGCTGACCTTTACAACCCTTAGTGGAGAAGGCTGGGAGATGGGGTGGTCGAATACCAATCAGTGCTTTATCGTCCGCTTGCCGGCAGATTTTAAGTTTCCCGAGGAGTATGGAGCGGCATTTCGCTCCAACGGCTTTTATACTCAGGCGAAGTCCGGTACAGCCACTCTGAAGGCGTATTTTGTTAATTTTCCTGATGTAATAACCAAGGTAGCTGCAGTTGATATTTACAAGAGGTATCCCATTGAATTTGAGTATTTCAAGGCGGAGCCGCAAACTGTTTCAATCGGAGAGAAGACCGTTCTGTCCTGGCGTGTGCTGAATGCATCCAAATGCCATATCCTGGGCATCGGCGAGGTGGAGGTGGAAGGCTCAAGGGAGGTGACAGTTACCTCGCCTAAGGTGTTTCGGCTGACGGCGGAAAATGATATGGGAAAATCGGACTGGACAGAAAGTCAGATTTTTGTAAAGAAACCGGAAATAAACCTGAAGGCAGACCGGAAGTATTATCATCCGGGAGAGCAGATTACCCTGTCCTGGGAAAGTACCTCTGCCGAAGCAGTGCGGATATCGCCTTTTCCGGGAGAGGTGGGAAAATCGGGAAGCGTTGAAGTTACCCCGGAGGGGGATGAGATCTTTACTGCTCTGGCCCATGGCTACGACGGTACGAAGCAGTATGACGCTACCGACTGTGTAACCCTTAGTTCCACACCCTGGAAACGGGAAGGAGTGGTAAGCGGCTGGGAGCCTGCTTTGGAACAGCTGAATGCTGACCGCAGGATATGGAGCTATCGCGGCAGCCATTATCTTTTTTCGGGAAATACCTTATATGTAAGCAGTGACACACTTGCCTGGAATACGCTGGAGGTATACCAGATCCCGGAGGATATGAAGCTGGAGCGTTATGCTACCATTGTGTCAGGGGATACCTTTCTGATACTTGGTCTGACAAAGAAGAATTCAGCTTCTGTTCATGCGGCCGTCTATGATTTTGTGAAAAAGACATGGACCACCGTCGAAATAATACCTACTGCCTCTAATGTGGGCGGTATTTTGTCTAAAACAGATGATAAACCCTATTATGCAAAGCTTAAGAAATCCCTGGTCATGTTTTATACACAGACAAATCCTGTGTTAAATCTGTGGGGCAATGTCTTTTTTCTAGAGGCAGGACAAAGTGATGCTTTCGATTTGGCGGCCTTAAAGGATTTGTTTTATGTTGCTGTGCGTGACAGTAACAGTCATCTGCTGTCATTTTACAGTATACATCCGGGGGATGCACAGTGGCGCCGGGAAGGAGAGCTAGAGGCTCCGGTTGACGGGTGGTTTTGTATGATAGCCACCAGGGGAGAGCTTTTTTTGCTTACACAAAACAATATGCTGTCTGTGGACAGTTTTCAAAGCGTTTCAAAATTTCATCCCCCGCTTGACAGTGACTATTTGTCCTGGAGCAGCGCCGGAGACAGTACGCCGTTTGTAATCACCAAAGACGGTACGTTGTGGCGGTATATCAAGAGTTAATAATTTTCCGGACAACAGATACAATTTCGGAGCGGAAGTTAAGCGGAAGGAGCGTTAGAGCGGAGAAATTTGTATCTGTTGTTCGAAAAATTCAGTAGAAAAGGAGGTAAAGCATGGAACAAAACAGTAAACCAAAAATAACGATTACCAAGCTGTGCCCGCTGATCATCGAGGACGGAGAGTATTGCCGGGAATATGCCAGCGTAACCATGAAACAGGGAGGCTATATCCTGATTACTGCCGACTGTTCTTTTTGCATGGATAAGTTAATCAAGGAGGATAGCGGTACCGGTGAAGCGGACCCGGATATTATTGTGAAGGGAAATGACGGTAAGGACGGAAAGCCGGGAGAAGACGGAGGAGACGCAGGCACTGGGGCAAAGGCGGAGATTAAAATTCTGGACCTGCAAAGCAGCCTTCTGGTGCATGCCTACGGCGGCGGTAACGGAGGCAATGGGGGCAACGGTGGCCGCGGAGGCAACGGCGGGGACGGTGCCAGTGGGGCACATGGCGGTAACGGAGGCGATGGAGGAGCCGGAGGCAATGGCGGTAATGGCGGTGCCGGAGGAAAGCTTACCATATCCTACAATACCAGTAATGGAAGTGAGATCACTTATAAGGAGCTGACCTCAAAGGGAGGAAAGCGTGGCAATGGCGGAGAAGGCGGTCTGGGCGGTGCAGGAAAAGGCACCAGCAAGCCGGGAGAACCGGGAGATGACGGAGCTCCGGGGCAGGACGGAGGGAAAGGCAGCGTTATTATAAATAAATTGTAACTGTTCAGAGCCAAACTAAGAGCCTGGGACCGTAAAAGCATTGTCCCTTATATTAACATATACAGGAATGGAGGCCATAATGAAATATAGATTGGAATCATTTGTATCAAGAAAGCTGGATTTCTCAGACCCGGAGGATGCGGCAAGAATACTGGAGGAGTTTGGCGGAGAGGAATTGTTAAAAACACAGTACCCGGAGCTGTATGCAGCCTTTTTACGCACCAGGGAGGAGCATGAAGGCTTAAGAAGCAACGGGCCTTCCGAAGAAACCGGCTTGGAGAGTAGTGCCATTGCAGCGCCCATAGCGCTGGTAGGCTCGGGCAGTACCGGGGCCGTTAACGCCGCAAAACAAAAAGGAATCCTTCGGGGAATTACCTCCGTTCAGGGAAACAGCCCCTGGCTAAGCGGTACGGTAAAGGGTTATATGAAAAATCTGACGCAGGATGTAATCCTTCGTAATTTTATGACACGGTTATCCGGTGAGAATTATTGCCAGGAGGTTTTGGAGCGCAGTTCCGAGGATATTTCCTCCTTCAGCGACCAGAAAATACAAAACAGTATTGAAAGCAGGGCTGTGCTGGCGAATGGTACACTGGAATGTCTGGAAAGTAAAAGTGTAGTATATGTGGAAGCGGGAGGAATTACACCGGTCGTTTATATGGTAATAGAGGATCCGAAATCAAAGATTGGAAATGATCCGATCATCATGATGTATGCGAGAACTGCCGATGCTGGTGAAATTGTAGATTATGACTATCCGAATAATAGGAAGTACCCTGATCCATCCCATGCGGTGAAGACGGTTTTTCCCATCAAGGGGAGAATAACCTTTAATAATGCCTATAAGCCGGTGAAATTCAGCCTGGAGAATAAAACGAAGAAGCCCATGCTCTTTTATAACGGGCAGGGAGTCTGCGAATATAATTACAGCTATGAAGAGATTGGAGCTTGCTTTAGCATATCTGCCGCAAATCCCCAGGTTGTAGAGTTTCAGCTGAAGGAGGACTGGAAGGTGGATTTGGACATTTCTGCCTATACCTTGGCCCATGACGCTAAGCTGGGACTGATTTTTTCCTTCTTTTATGAGGTTGAGGTGGATGGAGATACCGATGTGGTTCCAATCACGATCTATTACACCGATGACCCGCAGAAAAAATATTATGAGGTCTATGATGATACGAACGTAAAAATCCCCTATGTTTATATTAAATGGGGATGCTTTTCAAAGGATACCCTGATCCGGCTGGCGGATGGTACGGAAAAATGCATCAGTGGTATCAATATCGGAGACAGGCTTTTTGGAGAGAACAGACAGGATATAAGGGTGATTGATATCGTCCGTGGAGAAGAAGAGAGCATCTATTGCATCCGTACGGAAGCAGACAAGCTGCTGTGTGTAACCGCCCGCCATCCTGTACTGACCACGGAAGGTCTGCTTCGGGCAGAGGATATTATACCGGGGCACATCCTATGCTGCGCCGATGGAACAGAAGATACAGTAAGCTTTTGCTATTCCCGTAACTATAAGGATACGGTTTATAACCTTATTACAGAGGGCGGCAGCGGATTGATTGCAGCGAATGGAATCTGGGCCGGTAATTTTGAGCTGCAAAACAGCAATAGCGCCATTCGAAGGAAGGAAGAACCTGTGAATGAGGAAGCGGTGAAGGCGGCACAGCAGCTGCATTCGCTGATGGACTATCTGGAGACGCAAAATAAGTAGCTTGCAGGTTGTTCATGCTGTGAAGTGTAAAGGAGATTTCTATGATAGAATTGCTGAAAGAAGGAAATGATTGGTCCCTGGCGGCTTATGCATCACGGATTGTGGAGGAAGAGGGAGGTAAGATGCGTATCGGGGTTGAATTTGAGGTGACAAATTTTAGCCGCGTATCCGCCTTTTTGACACATGACCGCAATGACCTGAAAGGCGACCTGAATTCGGAATATGGGGCATTATTAAACCATTATATGGAGTATGGTACTGAAAATACGGAATTTTATCAGAAAAAGCTGGCTTATTTCGGGAATGAACATGAAATTTATTATGTCATAGTATGGCTTAACAGCCCGGAGCAAGCAACGGAGATTATACTGACTGCTTGGTACCTGCTGACAAATGGGAATGATTTTGATTTTGTTGCAGAGTCCTTTGTTGACGATGAGGAGGAGATAAAGGGTAGATGCTCTCTTAGGATGATCAATTATGAGGGAAACAGGACATTGGAACGGCTGTTTCGGATCGTATCGAGTCCGGAGGAGAAGCAGGAAGACCGGGAGAATAGCGAAAAGCTGAAGTCGGTCACCAGCACTACTCTATTTCACAGTGCCTGTGTCTACTATGTAGGTGCAGCTCTTTGTGTCGGTCTGAATTCCGCAGGATGGAATGGAGCCCTGGGTGTCTGGCTCTATAAGCAGAATGAGGGGTACTTTGATTTTGGCTTTAGCAGCGGAAGCGACAGCCACAGTGCCTATGTGCAGGCCAGAGCGGCAATTGCAATGGCAAATCTTGCGGACATATTAACTGATCTTATTACACAGCCGAAGAAGGTGATTATTATCTCCCATTGGCATAAGGACCATATCAGTATTGTAAGGCAGATTCTGTCAGCAGCCTATAACACCTTCTGGAGAGACTCTGCGTGGTATGTTCCGGATTCTGCATCTCCGGCGGCAGCGATTGTCGCAGGAAAATTAGCGGCATCGGGAGGAAGTTTGACGGTAAGGCCGAATTCAAATCCGGCAGATAATACCCTTTATAGAATCAAAAATAATAGGAATCTGACCTATGGCAAGATAGATGCTTTTACCGCCCCGCACCCGCACCATCATGGCATCTATGCGAAGGTGATGCTGACAGATTTGTCTGGCGGTTTTCAACAGACACTTTTGCTTTCCGGGGACTGTACCTATTCGGGGATTCCTGTCGCGCAGAAGAATGGTGCCGCTTATCTGCAGGCCTGCCATCATGGGGGAGATTATGCACTGCCGCCTTCGGCAGGACTGCGTACGGTACATATTCCCGTTCCGATGGCGGATCCGAATTACTGTAATGTCATTTACTCGGCAAACGGAGTTACTCACGGACATCCCAATCCTATCTTTACAGCCGAGCATACGGCAGCGGGCTGGACAAGGCAATATGTTACCCATGCGGCGGCAAACGGTAAATTATTGATTGATTATTTTGATGTAACATAGCAAAAAAAATAATACAAAAATATCCTCCGGCTTCTAAAGCCCGGAGGATATTTTTGTGTGAAAGGCCGCTTTATTGGTGGATTCCCGTATCTGTACCGTAGAATTTAAATAGATGGTAGTAGCCGGGAGCTTTGGGTTCTCTACCCGGTCCAAAAGAATACGGGCAGCCATAATTCCCATTTCCTTACTGGGAGTGGTAACGGTTGTCAGGGTTGAATTCAGGGAATTTAAGATGAGAGTATCATCAAAGCCGCAGATTAATATATCCCTTGGAACTTCCAGCTGCATAAGCCTTAAGGCGGATATGGTTTTCCAGGCCAGCAGGTCATTAGCACAGCAGAACAGCTCAGGAAGCTGCTTCATTTGTTTAAGCTGAAGCTCCAGAAAATCAGGCTTTTGGAATAAAGCATCGTTCTGAGTGATACAATAACATTCTTCATATGGCAGATTATGTGAACTCAAGGCACTGCGGTACCCCTCGTATCGCTCATGAAAGCTGATGCAGTGGTTGTAATCTCCGATAAAACCGGTATGGCTGATACCGGTGGAGGAAAGTACAGTATCCAGCATACGGAAGGTGTTGTTTTTACTCTCCATTAACAGAATATTGGCCTTTAGAGGCTCTTTTTTACGGTTATAATAGGAATCAAAGAAAAGTACAGGCTTACCCAGCTCACACAGCATACGGGAATACTCCTCGTCAAAAAGCTCGATTCCAAGAATGGCATCCGTCTGCTCCAGCTTAAAATTCTGTGGAAGCCGCATAGCTTGCATATCCTTTGGGCTAAGCATATGAATGGTAAGGGAATAGCCATAGCCGCTGATTTCATGCTCCAGGCTTGCCATAATAGAGGAAGCAATATGAAAATGCTCCGGCAGAAAATTAGCCAGAAGAGCAAAGGAGCCTCCTTTTGGAGAAGGTGTTTTTTCATCCAGGTCCTGCAAATAGGAGAATTGCTTATAATTCATTTCTTTTGCTTTTCTTATTACAGCATCAATTGTTTTTGCCGGCATATTAGGTGCCTTGTTTAATACTTTCGATACGGTGGTACGGGAAAATCCAAGCTCGTCCGCAATATCCTGTATGGTGACCTTTTCCTTGGGTGTTGACATAATGTTTCCTTCCTTTATCCTCTTTGTAAATTTATTATAATACAAATATTGAAAAAATCAACATAAAATGTAGCAGTATGTGTAAAAATGTTAAAATATTATGCTGTAATACCTGCAATGAATTGAACAAATGTAAATGAAAAATCAACAAACGCAAAGATGTAAAACTATAATAAATGCACAAAAAGCAAAAGATAGAGAAAAAATCATTGACATTTCTGTCGTTTCAGAGTAAAAATAAAAGTGTAAAGAGGAGAAAAAAGAAAATTAACAAATGTGAAAATTGAACAAATGTTAAAATGTAAAAAGAAGGTGATAATAAGTAAATCAGAGTGGAAAAATGAGGGTACAAGGAAATTGTATAGCAGAAATGAAATGGAGGGCTTTCAGATGAAAGGAAGAAAATTAAGTGCAATCATGTTGACAATCATTATGACAATTATGATGCTGGCAGGCTGTGGAAAAGATACAGTGAAGGAGAACAATGAAACGGATCAGGAGGGGACGACTGCTCCCACGCAGCAGGCAAGCAATGAGGATGCTGTTACCATTACTTTCCTTAATACAAAGTCTGAACTGGTGGATCAGTTTGATAAAATGGCAAAGGAATACAAGGAATTGACCGGCGTAACCATCGAGATGGTTTTCACCAGCGATGTCGTTGGAACCCATTTGGCAGAAAAATATGCTTCGGGTAATCCCTATACCATTATGATGGTGGACAGGCCGGATGTATATGATTTTCAGGAATACCTGCTGGATCTAAGCAATGAAAAGTGGATATCGGACGGAGGAGCTACCTACGGTGTGACTATCGATGGTAAGGTTTACAGCTTTCCGATGTTAATTGAAGCCGTCGGACTTCTTTACAATGCCCAGGCGATTGAGGACATTACAGGGAAAGACTTCATATGGTCCGATTACAATACTCCGGATAAATTCAAGGCGCTGTTGGATGAACTGGTACAGGGTGGTATGGAAAAGCCGGTGGCTATCAACAAGGAAGATTGGTCGTTGGCAAATCATTTCTTCGGACAGCTCTATAACCAGCAAGGAAATTCTGCGGACGGTTCTCAGGCCTTTGTGGATGCTCTGAAGGCCGGAAGTATAAAGCTGGCGGATAACGAGCGTTTTAATTCTATGATGGACAGCTTTGATCTGCTTGCGAGCTATAATATCAACGGTGCGGACCCGCTGTCCGCGGATTATGACATGAATAATACTTATTTTGCTGAGGGAGATGTGGCCTTCTGGTATAACGGAAGCTGGGCTACCGAGGTGTATGATAAGACAGATAAAATCGGTATTATGCCGATGCCCCAGAGCGATACTGCCGATGGTGCAAACGATTATCTGATTTCCGGTGCGAGCAAAACACTGGTAATTGACAAGAAGTATGCCAGTGAGGCACAGCAGCAGGCAGCGAAGGACTTCTTAAACTGGCTGGTATATGATGAAGCGGGACAGAGCTTCCTGGTAGACGATTGCAGTATAATTCCTGCCTTCTCTAACATAGAAAAATCGGTATCAGCACCGCTTAGTATGTCCGCGCAGCAATTCATTCAGAATAATGCGACGGAATTCTGGTATCAGACCATTCCGGGAGATCATGGAACGGAGGTTGGAGCGGTATTGCAGAAATATATAAGCGGAAATATTGACCGGACAGAGCTGGCAGCGGAAGTAGAGGCATACTGGAAGAAACAGAAATAATAGGAGTAAACACAAGAGGGTGCTGCTGGCAGAGGCTTTGCCGGCAGCACAACGTGTTTTATGTAGCTTGTGCTTAAAAGCTTGGAAGAGAGGAATTGCATGAAAAGAAAGGTTTCATTTTTAAGAAAGACAGGGCTGTTTATAGGATTCGCGGGACCGGCGGTTTTTTGTTTCCTCCTGGTAATGGTAGTTCCTTTTATTTATGGAAGCTATCTGACCTTAACAAGTTGGAATGGAATTTCAGAAAAAAAGATATTTGTGGGCTTTGAAAATTATATGGCGATTTTTCAGGATACACAATTTTGGCATTCACTGCTTTTGACCATACAGTATTCTGCAATTTCAGTTATTTTTATAAATATTCTGGCCTTTGCTCTGGCCTATCTTGTAACCCGGGGCATCCGGGGACAGAATTTTTACAGGGCAGGCTTTTTTACACCGAACCTGATCGGCGGACTGGTGCTGGGATATGTCTGGCAGTTTATATTCTCCCGGGCTATGGTTTCTGCGGGGCAGCATTTTCATATCAGATTGTTGTCCTCCTCCTGGTTGTCAGACCCGGAGAAGGCATTGGCGGCGTTGATTATCGTATCCGTATGGCAGTACTCCGGTTTTATTATGCTGATCTATATTGCCGGACTGATGGCTGTGCCGAAGGAGCTCATAGAGGCTGGAATTATCGATGGCTGCACCAAAAAACAGGTGCTGCGCTATATTATTCTTCCGAGGATGAATTCTTCCTTTGTAATCGGTCTGTTTTTATCCATTACCAGATGTTTTATGACCTATGACTTAAATCTTTCTCTTACGGACGGAGGTCCCTTTAAAAGTACGGAAATGGCAGCAATGCATGTCTACCAGCAGGCCTTCGTGACCAAGAACTATGGAGTGGGACAGACAGAGGCAGTCGTATTGTTTCTTATCTGTGCCCTGATTTCAATTGTACAGGTAATGATTGGTAAAAGAAATGAGGTGGATACATGATGATGAAGCAAAAAAATGCGGGACTTTCTCCGGCAAGGGCCGGTAAAATAAGCTATACTAAGCCCGGCAAATTGTCTTGGGCTGTCAAATATGGACTCTTATCATTATTGCTGATTGTCTATATTTTCCCTTTTTTCATGGTACTGATTAATGCTTTTAAGGAAAAAGTGGATGTTATTAAAAATCCTCTGGCACTCATTGGGGAACGCGGCTTTATACTTAGCAACTTTGCGGAGGCCGTGCAGAAGATGAATTTCTTCCGGGCACTGGGTAATTCCCTGCTGGTGACCGGTGTGAGCGTAGTGTTGATCGTATTATTCTCTGCTATGGCTGCCTACCGGATTGCACGGTCAGACTGGCTGGCATGTAAAATATTTTTCGTACTTATGATAGTCTCGCTGGCAATTCCGTTTCAGATACTTATGATACCGCTGGTATCCATCTATGGCAGCATGCTTCATATCCTGAACCACCGGGCCACGCTGATCTTTATGCATGTGGGCTTTGGTGTAAGTATGAGCTGCTTTTTGTTTCAAGGATCGATTAAGAGCAATATACCGCTTGAGCTGGAGGAATCCGCGGCTATAGACGGCTGCGGCAGCTTCCGGACATTTTTCGGGGTGGTGCTGCCTTTATTAAAGCCTACAATCGCCACAACGGTAATTATCAATACTTTAAATCTATGGAATGATTATCTGCTGCCAAGCCTTATCCTGGGTGACAGCAAGCTGCATACGCTCCCCATTGCCACAAGGGTGTTCTACGGTGCATTTTCCTCCGATCTGGGACTTCTGCTGGCAGCACTGGTGTTGATGATACTTCCGATTTTGGTATTATATCTATTCCTGCAAAAGCACATCATAGAGGGTGTGGTTGCAGGTGCGGTAAAGGGATAAGGGGGAAATATGGTGACAAAAGAGTTATTACGCAAGCATTATGAAAAACATCGCCCGCTGCTTCATTTTACCAGCCGAAAGGGATGGATGAATGATCCCAATGGTCTGATCTATCATGAGGGCTATTACCATCTGTTCTACCAATATTATCCTGACGGAGTAACCCATGGACCCATGCACTGGGGACATGCCAGAACCTCCGATTTTCTTAGCTGGGAGGAGCTTCCCATTGCATTATATCCTGATGAAAAGGGGACTATCTTTTCCGGATGCATGGTGTATGATAAGGATAACACCAGTGGCTTTGGACAAGGGGAGGCGGCTCCTCTTGTGGCGGTATTCACCCATAATATGGTGAAGGAAGGGAAGACCGTACAGTACCAAAGTCTTGCCTACAGTCTGGACGGAGGTATGACCTTTGAGAAATATGAGAAAAACCCGGTCCTTGACCTGAATTTAACGGATTTTCGGGACCCGAAGGTATTCTGGGATACAAGGCAGCAACGCTGGGTCATGCTGACCGCCGCAGGTCAGGAGATACGTTTTTTTGCCTCCGGGGATTTGAAGGAATGGTCAGAGTTAAGCAGCTTTGCCGCAAAGGACATGAAGCCGGACGAAATCTGGGAGTGTCCTGATTTACAGGAGCTGACAGGAGAAAGCGGTGAGAAGAGATGGGTGTTGTTCGTCAGCCAGAACACACTGGATTATGCGAAAACAGGGGTAAGATACTTTGTAGGAGAATTTGACGAAGGGCAGTTTCGCGCAGCGGACGGTGAAGAGGAAGCATTATTTCTTGACTTTGGAAGAGATAATTATGCAGCTGCCACCTATGGGGAGGTTAGCGGCCGGGTAATTCAGCAGGGGTGGATGAACTGCTGGGCCTATGCGGCGTGGCTGCCGGAGGCTGGGTTTCGCGGAAGCATGACACTTCCCAGAGAGCTCCATATTCGGAAAACAAAGGCCGGCTGGAGGATAATTCAGACTCCGGTCAGGGAGCTGTGGGAAAGCTTTCCGGTGTATGAGGTGACCGGGGATAGCAGCACGACCCTTCTTCAGAGCATTCCCGGAATTTATAAAATTACCTTTGAGAATAATACGGGACAGGCAGTTTTTCAAAACAGGGATAGCCAGCTTCACGTCAAGCTGGACTTTGAGTATGGGAAAATTACAGTGGACAGGAGCAAGTGTGCAAGGAAATCCTACGGTCCTCATTTTCAGGAGAGCAGCTATGCATATTTTCATTCGGAAGAGGACAGAAATATATGGGTCATTCTAGATGTAACAAGCGTTGAGGTATTTGCGGCGGACGGAGAGGCAGTAGGAACCTTTCAATATTTTACAGAGGAACCCTTGGAGCAGGTGGTAATAGGAAAATGATATGAAAAATCTTAAAGCATGTCAGATCAATTTCTTTCTATTAAAATTGTGAAGCTTGGAATGGAGGAATCATGAAGGGAAATAACTATATTTTTTATACCCCGGAGAAGCAGTATCCGGGCATGCCCCATGGAGAGATGTGCGGTGATATTATGCCCTTTTACTGGGAAGGAAAGTATATTTTATTTTTTCTGTATAAATACTGCATCTATGCAGTAGAAACCAAGGATTTTGTACATTATGGCGAACTAAGGCTCGTATTACAGAACGGAAGCCCTGAGGAACAGGACTGGCACGCCGCTACCGGCAGCGTCTTTCACCATGAGGGTGTGTTCTATTTTTATTATACCGGATTTTGTGAGGGTAACCGCGGGAAGGAAGGCAAATATGAGCAGGCAATCCTGCGCGCCGTCAGCAGGGATTTGTATACCTGGGAGAAGGACAGGGATTTCTTCTTCTGCCCGGATTCCAGATACTACGGGGGACTGCATTGGAGAGATCCGCAGGTGTTCTGGAATGAAGAATTACAGAAATTCTGCATGCTGGTTACAGCAACCACCAGGGACGGCGCCTGTTTGCGCAATGGCTGTACGGCGGTATATATATCTGAGGATGTGAGGGAATGGAGGCATTACAAGACCATTTATGCACCGGACATCTATCCGACCCATGAATGCCAGGATGCATTTCAAATGGGAGAGGACTGGTATCTGATCTTCTCGACCTATAGCAGATGGTGGGAGAACAGATACCGTATAGCGGAAAGCTTTGACGGACCCTGGGAGACCCCGGAGCTTGAAGATATGTTCGATGGGAGAGAGTTTTATGCAGCAAAGACAGTTACTGATGGAAGAGACCGTTATCTGGTGGGCTGGCAGTCAATAAGAAAGGATTGCAGCGATCAGGGCAGCTTTATCTGGGGCGGTAACGTGGTGGTACACAGACTTTGCCGGAGGGAGGATCGAACTCTGGGAGCTACGATGCCCGAAACAGTGCGTGCTTCCTTCAAGACTGCGGTTCCCGTAGCGGTAAAGGCGCTGCAGGGAAGCTGGAGAGAAGAGAAGCAGCTATATGGTGAGAGGAAAGACGGCTTTGGCTGGGCGCAGCTAGGAGAGCTCTCCGGGACTATGCTTTTTCAGGGGACAGTGACCTGGGAAGGGGGAACACAGGCGCTGGGGCTTATGCTCCATACCAGCGGAGAGAAGCTTGAGAAGTGGTGCCAGCTTAGGATAGAGCCCCAGCATGGCAAAATTCTTATGGACCGCTATAACCGGATTGATGGAGATCAGACCTATCTGGAGGAGAGAAGCCTTCGGTTTGAGAAGAACTGTGCGGATATTCAGGTGATTGTCAGCGGAACTATTCTGCTGGCCTATGTCAATGATACCGCCCTGACCAGTCGGTGTTACAGCGTGACAGACGGAGGAATCGGTGTATTTGTAGAATGCGGGAGTATACAGTGGAGCAGGCTGGAGCTTTTGAAAGGAAGGGAAGAAGATGTATGATGTAACAGGAGGAGTACTGGGAATGGCTATGTTGCATGGCGGACAAAGCCGTGCCATCAATGCTGAAAACCCTACCGGTGAGAAAGGGAAGGGAGGAATGGCGGCAAGTGTGCTGGGGGTCTCCAGAAAGGGAGCGCCTTGTATTCCCTTGATCAATCCAGGGGAGACAAAGGTGCTGGCGGATATTACGGGCTGCGGAAGCATCCGTCATATCTGGATCACCGTTACCGATAAGCTGAGCGAGAAGAATCGGTTTGTCCTGCGGGATCTGGTTTTACGCATGTATTGGGAGGAGGAAGAGACACCTTCCGTAGAATGTCCCCTGGGAGATTTCTTCTGCTGCGGCTTTGGGAAGAGCTATCCGGTGAATTCCATACCCATTGTGGCAATCCCGCGCGGCGGCTTTAACTGCTACTTTGCCATGCCCTTTCGAAGACATGCAAAAATCACGATAGAAAACCAGAATAAGGAAGCTATACCCTCTTTCTTTTATCAGATTGATTATTGCCTTCAGAATAGTCTGCCGGAAGAAATGGGATATTTTCATGCCCAGTGGCGCCGCAGCAAAATAACGGAGCTGGGAAAGGACCATGTCATTTTAGACGGTGTAAAGGGAAGAGGACAGTATGTCGGTACCTTTTTGGCCCTGTCCACATTGGAGCGTTACTGGTGGGGGGAAGGAGAGGTTAAATTTTATCTGGACGGGGATAAGGAATATCCCACCATCTGCGGAACAGGAACGGAGGATTATTTTGGCGGAGCCTGGAGCTTTGCCCGGATAGAAAATGGAAGAATGGAGGAGCAGACCTACAGTACACCCTATCTGGGATATCCCTTCTATGCAAGGAAGGATGATGAAATACACAATGATTACCACAACGACGACTGCCCGCCGATGCGGGGGCTGTACCGTTTCCATCTGCCGGACCCGGTCTGCTTTGAGGAGGAGATCAAAGTAACACTTCAGCAGATAGGCTCCTGTCACAGCGGAATTTTTGAACGGCAGGACGATGTTACCACAGTGGCCTACTGGTATCAGACGGAGCCGCATGTGAGGTTTGCACCCCTTGCAGACAGAAGGGAACGCTGGCCAAGATAGGCGGGGAGGAAGGAGGATGAAAGAATATGAAAAAGTATGATGTGACAGCGCTGGGAGAGCTTCTGATTGATTTTACCGTTAATGGCAGCAGCCGTCAGGGAAATCCCCTCTACGAAGCAAATCCGGGAGGTGCTCCCTGTAATGTTCTGGCCATTCTTGCTGGACTTGGACATAAAACTGCCTTTGTAGGTAAGGTGGGAAGGGATATATTCGGACAGCAGCTGGAGGCAGCTCTGCAAGAAGCAGGAATTGAGACAGCTTATCTTCAGAAATCAGGGAGGGTACCTACCACTCTGGCCTTTGTACACCGGCGAAAGGACGGAGACCGGGACTTTTCCTTTTACCGGGAGCCGGGGGCGGATATGCTGTTAGAAGAAACAGAGATACCTCAGGAGCTTTTGAAAAACAGCCGAATATTTCATTTTGGAACCCTATCCATGACGCATGCGGGAGTGCGCAGGGCAACAAAGAGGGCAGTACAGCTTGCTGTAGAAGCAGGGGCCCTGATCTCCTTTGATCCAAATCTGCGTCCACCGCTATGGAATTCACTTGAGGCAGCAAAAAGACAGGTACAGTATGGGCTGGCTCACTGCCAGATATTGAAGATATCAGGAGAAGAGCTTCAATGGTTTACCGGAATGAAGGATTATATGGAAGGAGTTAAAAAGATCAGGCGCAATTATCCCATTCCGTTAATATTGGTCACTCTGGGAAAAGAGGGAAGCCGTGCCTACTATCAGAACATGCTGGTGGAAGCAGATGCCTTTGTACAAAAAAAGACAGTGGACACCACCGGGGCCGGTGATACCTTTATGGGCTGCATTCTCCATTTTGTACTGGAATATGGCCTCACGAACCTTACGAGAGAGAGACTTGAGGACATGCTTGTATGGGCGAATGCGGCGGCAGCTCTGGTTACGGCACGCAAGGGAGCACTGCGTGTAATGCCCCGAAGGGAAGAAGTAGAGCGTTTATTAAAATCCAGATGAAACAAATTCTTATTGCCTTTTCTTAACTTACAAAATATACTTAAGGTTAATACATAGATTAAGTGTCAGGGCTTTCTGACTTTATTTTTATTAAGGCCGATACTGCCTGCCTTTAGAGTGTGTACTGAAAGGAAGGAAAGGATGAACCATTCAAGCTTTTGTCAGAGAATATATGAGATAGTGGCCGATATCCCAGAGGGCTGTGTAGCTACCTATGGGCAGCTTGCCTGGATGGCAGGCAGGCCGAATGCACCCCGTATGGCAGGCTATGCAATGAGCCAGGCACCAGAGGAGCTTAACCTTCCCTGCCACAGAGTGGTTAACAGGAAGGGTGAAATGGCGCCCGGACAGGTATTCGGAGGAGAGCAGCTGCAGCGCTCCCTACTTGAGCAGGAAGGAATTACCTTTAAGGAAAACGGCAGAATTGATCTTGAGAAGCATCTATGGATGCCCTATGTGCCCTAATTGTGTTAATAAAATCCGGAAGGGTATGGGGATCCGCCGGAGCGTGTCACCCGGAGAAAATCATATCAGGAGGTTAATTCTATGGGGAGTACGGAAAAATCAACTCGGCTTATGACGGGAGAGAAGAAATACCGGATTCGGATAAGATATATACTGGCGGCGGCAGTACTTACAACCGCTGTGCTTATGCTTCTGGTCAGAATAGGTAATGTGGCAGTAAGCTCTGGCGCAAGAAATACTGAGGTGCTTCAGAAAGACGGAAGCTATAATTTGACCGGGATTACGGACTGGGACAGACTGCTGATCAGCCTGCCGCCGGGTACGCAGTACTATCCAGGTGCTCTTCTGACCCCTGATACCATTGATTTAGTCCGGCCGGAAGCTGCGGATCAATTGCTGGAATACAAGGCTGATTATCTGACGCAGCGATTTCTGGTGGAGGTACCGGACGACGGCCAGGTATATACCCTGACCTTTAAGGTTCACGGAAGGCATGCAATGAAGGCATACATAAACGGCGGGCTTGCCGGACAGTCGGGAAGTCCCGGAACCACGAAGCAGGCCACTGAAATCGGAGAAAATAATCTGGTCTGCTACGGTACCGCCCGGGACGGAAAAATGGATATTATTCTTCAAAGCTCTCAATTCTATCATTATAAATATCAGGGAGCAAAGCTCGCAACCCTTTATCTTAATAAGGCAGTCAAGGGCTTTGATGCGGGCTTTTCATCAGAAACCCGGGGCTTTTTTATTATAGGGGGATTACTTGGCGCAGCGGCACTGCTGCTGATTCTTTTCTTTATGAACAGGGCAGCTTCCATGACCTTGTATTTTTCACTCGCCTGTATTGCCATGGCCGTGAGAGAGTGCATACAGAGCCAGGCCTGGACAGAGCTGCCCTTTTTAAGCGGAGGAGTATCCTTTGTCCTGGAATATCTAAGTGTTGTGCTGATTACCGTGTTTTTGACACTTTATCTAGGACAGCTGTTAA
The DNA here is from genome assembly GCA_023407175.1 of Bacillota bacterium. Next base: position 35,250 of record JAEYMU010000056.1, on the reverse strand, counting down.
CGGGGCGCTTCTGGCGGATCATCAGGTTTATTGTGCTTGCCGCTTCCGCTCTTTACGGCCTGTGCCTGCTGGGAGATTCCATCTTCTATACCTCGGTATTGAAATATTATCAGGTAATACTGATCCTTTGTATTATTACCGGAGTCACAGGACTGTTCCGGGTTATGTCCCGGCCTACGGCGGAGCAGGCGGTATCCCTGTACGGTATTGCCGTATTCTATCTTGCCGCAGTCAGCGATATCCTGATGTATATGCTCCCCTCACAGCTGGTTAAGGACTCCGTGTCCGAGGCTGCCATGCTGGTATTTGTACTGGCCCAGACGGTATCGCTGTTTCTTATGAATAACCGTATTCTTGCACAGGCGCGGGAGGAGGAAAGAAAGCTGGAGCGGGAGAAGGAGGCGCTGGAAAAAATCAACCGTATGAAGACAGAGCTTATGGGGAATGTATCCCATGAGCTGAAAACTCCGCTGACAGTAATCAGCAGCTATGCCCAGTTTACCTGCAGCACGCTGGAGGGAAGGGAGGATACAAAAGAGGCCGGAAAGCATCTGAAGCTGATCGAATCCGAAGCGGACCGGCTGGCTATGATGGTATCGCAGGTTCTGGATGCTACCCGTATTGAGGAAAACCGGCTGGATATCATCCGTAAGCCCTGCCGGCTTACCGGTATCCTCCAGTATACTCTGGATACCTATTATCCGGTGTTTTCAAAAAACGGGAACCGGCTGGAATTCCATCCCTATATGGGAGAGCTCACCGTTTTTTGTGATGCCGACCGGATTACCCAGGTACTGGTGAATTTGATCAGCAACGCCGCAAGGCATACCCGTGAGGGGAAGATTACAGTCAATACAGAAAGAAGAGGAGAATTTGCCGCGGTGCTGATCACCGATACAGGAAGCGGTATGGATAAGGAAAGAGCAGAGCACTTGTTTGAGCGCTATTATTCGGGCTTCTCCGGAGAACATAACAGTGCAGACGGATGGGGAAACGGCACCGATGGCCCGAAGGGAGGTGCAGATGGACGGAAAGACAGTATGGAAGGCCCGGAGAGCAGTATGGATAATCACAGGGAAAAGCCGGGCAGTCCCAGGGAAACCGGTACGGGACTGGGGCTGTATGTATGCCGGCATATCATAAGGGAGCACGGCGGGAACATAACCGTCGAAAGTGAGCCGGGTACGGGAACCACAGTCATCTTTACCATCCCCTTGTCAGAGGAGCTGATATAAGCACAGGTCCATGGACCAATGCTTATATCAGCTCTCTTTTTCTGCTCTTATAAGCCTGCCGGATAGCCGGTCCGAAGAAACATATAGCCCTGGCTTGTTGTGGTGGACAGCTCGAAGCAGCCCGTCTCCTCCAGCCTAAGCTTCTGGCGCAGACGGGAGATGGTCATCTTGACCGTATTGCCCATGGTATCCGGCGGGGACTCCCAGACTGCCCGGTAGATTTGTGCCTGGCTAAGCTCCTGGCCGCGGTTTTCCATCAGATAGACCAGAAGCTGGAATTCCTTGCGGTTTAACGGGATTTCCTCACCGCTTAGCCGAACGCTGCCGGAGGTGAGGCTGACACTTAGGGGAGGCAGCTCCAGCAGGCCGGAGCCAATGCCGCGGCGGCGAAGCTGTGCGGCAATCCGGGCCTCCAGCACCTCAAAGCTGTAGGGCTTAACAATATAATCATCCCCGCCAAGGGAGAGACCGTTAACTATATGTTCCGTATGTCCCATACAGGTCAGAAAAATCACCGGGGCGGCGGAATTTTTTCTTATGCTTTCACAGAGCTCGAAGCCTGAGCCGTCCGGCAGCAGGACATCCAGCAGGATTAAATCGGGAGGGTATTCCCAGATCAGGTTACGGGCCTTGCGGAGGGTATCCGCACAGTGGACCTCATAGCCCCTTTGAAGCAGGTATTGTTCGTTCACATGGAGCACATCCGATTCATCCTCAACAAGCAGTATTCTGGCTTTTCTTGTCATATTCGTTATTCCCACCTTTCCGAAAGAGACTGATCAATACCCATAGCTTACCATAACCCCCTTCACAGGTAAAGTGTGAAAAAGGTCCGGTAACAAATTTGTTATTCTCCCCACTCCCGGCCTGTCCCTCTGATATCCTGAATACGGTGTGGAAGCATCAAATCGAAATACTTAATCGGATGATTGCAAAGCTCGTAAAATATAGCGGCTTATATTGTTTTGCAATTAGCGGAATATTCAATTCTTGAAAGGAGGCGGAATATGCTTCAAATCATCCGTGTGGATACGCTGGATAACCGGACGCTGGATATCGAGCTAAGCAACGGGAACCTGATTCTGCTGGATATCGGTCCGCTGCTGTATGGCAGCCCGGACTATGAGACGCTAAGAGGGCTGCCGCTGCTTCCGAAGCCACGGACGGACGGCGGGGGAGTCCACTGGAGGGACGGCCCGAGCCTTACACTGGAGGAGATCCTGACGCTGCTAAGAGAGCAGGAGAGCTATGAGAAGGGCCGGCCGCTGCCGGCCGAAGCCGAAGACTTAATTAAGGAGGATATGTAAAATGAAACAAAGCATTAGAAAAACCGGCGGCCTTTTCCTGCTTCTTGGCCTGGTATGGATGTTTGCCATGGTGTGCGGGCCGGATGCAAAAAGATGCTATGCCGATGAGGCAGGGACAATTGAGATTGACACCCCGCCGCAGGCCAGTGCCACGTTGACCTACGGCGGGGAGTATGCCACGCTTTCGGTGGAAGCGCATGCCACGAATGGCAATGTGCTAAGCTATAAGTGGTATAAAGCACACCATGAAGGCGGTAGCGGATATGTTATGCCGTTGGGTAACAGCCGGGAGCAGCTTATAATACCGGATTATCTTCCGGGCAATTACGAGTATTACTGCGAGATTAGTGCGGCGGGCTGCACTACTGTAACAAGCAGCAGCACGACAGTCACGATAAATAAGGCAGTTTATGAGGGTATGAGCGAGGCAACCGTGTATGTGGTGAGCGGCTATGCCTACGAACTCCCGGTATTGCCTGTGTCCGATATGGCATACACGGTCGGCACAATTACCGATGAGGCCGGTCTGATCCAAGATAGCTATATATCCCATTATGACGGCAGATATGTGATTCTCTTTGGGATAAACGCTGCTGCTGCCGGCAGCAGCGCGGTAATAGAGCTGGCAATCTCCGGAGGTGATTGGTATCAGGATGCCTGCTTCACGCTGACGGTGGAGCTGCCGGCAAAGACCCTTGTGGGGATTACAGAGGTTGGCGCATCCAATTCTACGTACTCGGGGCTGCCCTGTGCCGGCTATTCTGGCACACCCGTCTCCGGTGGCTATGTGGGCAGTCTGGAATACCATTATTACGGACGCTTATATACTGCTTATGACAGCACGACCGCGCCGTCGCTGCCGGGGAACTACCGCCTGGTGATCTCGGTTCCGGAGAATGACCCGCAGTATGCGGGCTCGATGTATCTTGACTTTAGTATCTATAAGCAGGGGGTCAGGGCAAAGATCAATGCTGTTACGGTTAAGGAGGGGCAGTCTCTTCCGAAGCCTGTGATAAGCTACAGCGGCTTTCTTGGAACGGATACGGCGGCTAGCTGTATTTTGGTTGATCCGAGTACATACTATGAAGTTAGCGACAGCTCAAGCCCGGGCAGCTACACAATTTATTGTAACTATGACACTGTGCTCACCTACGAAGCGTCAAAGCTGTATGATGTATATCCGTATAATGGAACACTTACGGTCATTGCGAAGAGCAGTGCGTGTGATGTTACGGGGATCAGCCTGAACGGGGCGGTGATTGAGATCGGTACCGATACAGGCACGATTTCGGCGGAGGTAGCTAATAATGTGGAGAGTGGATACATTGGTCCGACCGTAAGTGAGTATGCCGACTGTAAGATGTATCAGGATGAGAACTGCACCACTTTAATAACGGATCCTTACATGTCCTTTGCGGTGGGGGATAGTACGGTGTATCTTAAGGTAACCGCCGAGAACGGCACGGCATCGAAGGTATATACCCTGACGGTTACAAGACAGGCGCCGGACACCGGGACAGATAAGATTAACCTGATTGATCCGCCCGTGGATGTGACCCTTGGCTATGGGGAGACGGAAATGCTTGGGGTATTTGCCGAGACCACGAATGGGGCAGCCATGACCTACCAGTGGTATGAATATATACCCGCCACAGCTACAGGACAGGAGATACCCGGGGCTACCGGTGATTCGTTCGAGGTTCCGGCGGATCAGGCTCCCGGGACCTATTACTATTACTGCATCCTTCGTGCCACGGACTGCAATGACGTAAGAACCCCCCGGGCCAAGGTCACGATAACGAAGGCGGTCTATGGGGGGCAGCTCACCGAGACGCTGTATGCTGTCTCCTATTATGAGAAGGGTTTCACCTATTTACTGCCCGAATTGCCCTCCGGCATGAGCTACAGCGATCAGGGAGTATCTGCTTCAGGGGAGCTTGGCTTTGTAAATGCCCTGGCGGACGGGCAATTGGCATGGTGGGTTTCCAGCCGGCCTGCCGGTGCCTCCCTGACAATAACGATTCCGATTATCGGCAATCAATATTATGAGGACAGCACCTTTACCCTGACGCAGACTGCAGTAGATCCCATTCCGGTTACGATTACCGGAATCACGGCGGAGGATAGCATATATGGAATGGACGGCCCGGGCTATACCGGCACACCGTCCGCCGGAGCCTACACGGGCACGCTGAAATATTATTATACCGGTACATGCAGCGACGGAACTAGTTACGATAGCGATGATTATGCTCCGTTCTTGCCCGGCAGCTACACCCTGACGGTGTCCATACCGGAGGGTGAGCTGTATACCGGCTCCCAAATTCTTCCTTTTATCATTGCAAAAAAGGAGCTTACGGCAAAGGCGGATGATAAGACAATCAGACAGGGAGAGCCCCTTCCGGCCGCGACAGTCAGCTACAGCGGGTTTGCTTATGGGGAGTCGAAAGATTATGTAATAAGCTTAGACGCTGGGGCGGCGCTGACCGTTACTGACAGCCTGACAGTGGGAGTCTCCGAGATTAATATTGTGGCAGATGAGGTACTGTATCCGTTCTATGATATGTGTTATTACGTGGTACATGAGAAGGGAAATCTTAGCATTGTGCCTTCGGAAGGAACGTGGTATATAGTAAGCTTTAACACCGGAGCGGGAAGCGCTGTGGCAAGCCAGATCGTTGATGATTCAGGTGTTGTCTCAAGACCCGCCGATCCGACCTATGCGGGATATATCTTCGCAGGCTGGTATATTGAAAGTTCCTGTACAACGGTATTCGACTTTGTATACGGCGGAATTAGTTCGGATATAACCCTATATGCAAAGTGGACGCAGAAGGACCCTGGAGTAACGTATTATACGGTAAGCTTTAGCACCGGAGCGGGAAGCGCTGTGGCAAGCCAGAGCGTTGTTTCCGGAGCGAAGGCGGTAAGACCCGCCGATCCGACCAATACGGGATATACCTTCGCGGACTGGTATGCGGACAGCAGCTATGTGACGGTATTTGACTTTGCGAATACAGCAATCACAGCAAATACAACTGTATATGCGAAGTGGACGCAGAATCCCCCGGCGCCGACAAGCTATACGGTAAGCTTTAGTACCGGAGCGGGAAGTGCGGTAACCAGCCAGAGCATCGCCTCGGGAGAGAAGGCCTCAAGGCCTGCCGACCCGTCCTATACGGGATATACCTTCGGCGGCTGGTATACGAACAATTCCTATACAACAGTATTTGACTTTGCGAATACCGCAATCACCGCGGATACAACCGTGTATGCGAAGTGGACGCAGAATGCTCCGGAAGCAACGTATTATACGGTAAGCTTTAACACGGGAGCGGGAAGCGCTGTGGCTGATCAGAGTATTGCCTTGGGAGAGAAGGCCTCAAGGCCCGCCGACCCGGCGTATACGGGATATACCTTTGGCGGCTGGTATACGAACAGTTCCTATACAACGGCATTTGATTTTGCGAATACTGCAATCACCGCAAACACAACCGTGTATGCAAGATGGAGCTATAACGGCGGAACACCCTCAGGCGGAGGAAGCACTCCTGCAGACACCGGAAGCACAAGCCCGGAAAGTGAAGACGGCAAGGGTGGGACTGTCTATGAGATAGGAGAGAATAATGAGGCCGCCTGGAGTGAGGCTGTCAAGGCAATTCAAAGCGGTGGCATCAGCGAGCTTACTGTTGAATTGAACGGCACTACGGTAATACCGGCACAGCTGCTGCAGGCAGCGGCCGGGAAGGATATCACGGTCACGGTTAAGCTGGGAGATACTCTTTCGTGGAATATCCGGGGCAGCAGTCTGACGGCTCCGGGAGCTGCCGGGTGGCAGGCTATTGATTTCAACGCGGAGCTTACCGGCGGAGTGATTCCGCAGGAGGCCCTGGAGAACCTTTTTGGTCAAAACGGTGCCGAAAGCACGGAAGAGGTGCTGCAGCTGCACCTTTCCCATGAAGGCAGCTTTGGCTTTACCGCGAGCCTGAGAGTGTGTGTCGGTGCCGGACTGGCGGGAAAGATGGCAAATCTCTTCTACTACAACCCTAATTCGGGAGAGCTGGAATTTGCCTATGCCGCAAGAATCGACTCCGAGGGATACGCCGTATTCTCCTTCAGTCATGCCTCAGATTACGCCATAGCGGTGGATGAGAAGCAGCTTTTACTGGTGGAGCTGAATAAGATACAGCTGACCTCCTCCAAGAAGACACTTTATATCGACGGAGATATCGATACGCAGGCACAGCTTACGCTTTCCATACCGGACAGCTTAAGCGGGCTTGATAGGGAAGACAGCCTGTATCCAACCGTTACCTACAGCTCCTCTAATCCAGAGGTGGCGTCAGTCGGTGCAGACGGTAAGGTAACGGCAATTAAGAAGGGCAAGGCTACCATAACAGCAACGATTAAAACTGGTGACACAACACAAACCCTAAGGCTTACCATTACGGTAAAGAAAGCTTATATAAAGCTGGTTAAATCAAAGAGCAGCCTGAAGAAGGGGGAAAGCTTCACCTATACGGCAATCGGCTACGGAGTAAGCACCGGTAAAATCACCTTTACAACCACTGAAAAATCCGTGGTTGTCATTGACAAAAAGAGTGGAAAAGCGGTTGCCAAAACGACGGGAACGGATTATGTCATTGCCCGGTACGGTAAAATTCAAGTAAAGCAGAAGGTTACGGTCAAGTAAACCGGCCCCTGCAATCAGGTAATATGAGAAATAAGAAGCAGCACCTTCCCTTTTGTCCGGAAGGTGCTGCTTTTATCTTTGACTCGAAAAATCACAATAACAAAATTGTTATAATTAACCAAATAATGTTGTTTTATTCTATAATAAATGAAAAAGACATAGGGAGGAAATATATGAAGAGTAAAACCCACATTTATCTGGCAAATTTAATTATGGAGGACATGGAAAGAGGATCACTGGAGCTGGAGGGCTTTGGGAAATATCAGATTCCGGGGGAGATCAAGCAGGCAATTCTTAATAACGCTGACTATTTCAGAGCAGGAGCAATCGGACCCGATTTTTATCCGGATATGATCGTAGGGCAAACAATTATTCATCCGGAGAATTCAGGGGAATGGCTGGAGTATATGTTTGAACAGGTTACAAGGCTGTCAGCGGCTGATGAAAGGCGGCCTAAGATTGTAGCCTTTTTTGCCGGAGTCATGACTCATTATGCGGCAGATTTATATGGTCATGATTATGTGAACGGCTGGGCAGGGGGATGGTTTCCCTCAGTTGATGAGATTTTGTCAAAGCCTGAGAAGGCGAAGATTATTATACGCCATATTCTGGTCGAAACCTATATGGATCAAAGAGTGCCGGCAAAGGAATGCCTCCGTGTAGAAATACCGACCTCCTTTTTAAAGGAATGCTTTTCAGACAGCGATTGCCTGAAGCGTTATCCGAAAAGCAAAAGCAACCTATTAGGATATATGGGAGAGCTTTCGATTGATGTCCATAAAAAATCGCAGGATAATACCATTGGTATGCTGGACATCTTTAATTACTATAATTCATGGGATAAAGATATTACAAATGGAATTACAGAGTGGATTAATACCTGGAACAAGGTTGCTGCGGATACCATGAGCGAAGGCGGATTATCAAAAGCAAAGGCGGATATTAAGAGTTGGTTTTCCAATTATTTTCTAAAAATGACCTTTCTGCCTACTGCTCTGATGGATATCATAAAGACAATGGCAGAAATTATAGATGCTCTGAATCTTTTGAAGCCGGTAAAAGAGCTGCTGCTGAAAACGGTTACTGATATTGCCATACAGCTTGTTTATGCTGCTACTGGAATCAAGGTAAGGGATATTGAAGAAGCGCTGCGGGAATTGGAACAGATGTTCAAGAACCCGAAGCTATATCTGAATAACGGAATCCTGTATCCGGAAAAAAATATTACGGATCAGTTGGACAGAGACTTTGGTAATTATGGAAAATCAAGAGATACAATGAATCAGAGCTTTCAGGCCTTTTATCATAGCCTTAATATGGCCAAGCTATGTTTGCTTGGGCCGACAAATTTGAATAAGCTGGCTTCCTTAAGCAATACGGCCGGTGCGCCCTTCGGGAACAGGACCTGCGTCGGTTCGGTACGTAAGCTTTCCGTAAGAATAGAGACCAGTAAGGATCTGTATTCCGGGACGGATGATAATGTTTACTTTGCCGTATTGATGAAGGATGGCAAGGAATATGAACAATTATTTGACAAGCCGGGCAATAACGACTTTGAGGCGGGAGACACGGACAGCTATAGTATAGAGCTTCCCAGGAATGTACGGTTAAGCGATATCCGTGCCTTTCGTCTACGCAAGGATTATATTCATATTTCGGATGACTGGAAGCCAAAATATATCTGGATCAAGGACCAGTATACGAATAAACCGATCTATGAGCAAAAGATTAATGTGGTTATAAAGGATAGAAAGCATTATATTATGGAAGTGGATTTGAAGGATGTGCAGGCAGAGCTTGAACTGGATCCTCGTATTATCTCCTTTATGCACAGCCTGGATGCCAAAGGACTGGGTGAAGAAAATCCAACCTTAGATAAACAGTGGGCACATGATGGCTTTCCCTTTTACGCAGATGTTAATTTAAGAAAGAAGGTTATGGCAGGATTATTTCATTTATCTTCTTCTCTCTATACGGCGAGTATTTTCAATGACTACACCCTGGCCAGCGGTAAGAACAGAATTAGCGCAGTAAAAATTCATGCAGGATATATTGTAGACAGCATCCAGTTGGTTTATGACGATAAATATAGTTCTCCCGTTCATGGAGGTCCGGGCGGCAACGAATATAAAATGGATATCCTTAAGGGTGATTATATCACTGAAATCAGTGGCTCCATCGGAACCTATGAACAAAGCGGGGCTTCTGATACCATAGGAAAGCTTATTATAAAAACAAAAAATGGAATAACAAACAGCTTTGGAAATGAAAAATGCTTTGTAAAAAAGGAGGATTTTGTTTGTAAAGCACCTGAGGGATATCAGATATTTGCCCTGATGGGAAAATACATAAGAACCGATAACCTGGATAATTCCTACCTGTCGAGACTTGGAATCGGCTTGCTGAGAAAGCTGTAGAAAATATACAACATACAGCTAAAGCAGGGACTACTGCAGAATAAAAAACCGGGAATATGGCTTGCCGTATATGGTACATTGCGGCTGGCTATATTCCCGGAAGCTTTATTTTGCAGCGATTCCTGATTTTTTGAACAGAATTTTAGGAAGGCTAGAATTTATACTGCTTTAAGGTTTCCTCCAGTTGTCCGGACAGCTTTGCCAGTGTTTCGGCGGAGGCGGCTACCTCCTCCATAACGGCGGACTGTTCCTGGGTGGCAGCCGATATGGTCTGACTTCCCGCCGCAGTTTCCTGAGAAATTCCCCGGATTTTATCAACAGAGGCAATGACGTTGGAGCTGGACTCCGACAGATGCTTTACATTCTGGGTAATCCCCTGCACCGCCTGATCTACATTGTCAATTTGCTGCTGGATGCTCTCAAAGGCTTCTCCTGCCTCAACAACAACATCCTTTCCGTAGGAAACCTCCTGGGCACTGTTTTCCATTTTTTCAATTGCATATTTTGTCTGTGTCTGAACACCTTCGATAATTACCGCGATGCTGCTGGCGGCTTCCTTTGACTGCTCGGCAAGCTTTCTGACCTGTTCTGCTACAATCGTAAAGCCCCGGCCCTGTTCTCCGGCACGGGCAGCTTCAATGGAGGCATTCAATGCCAGAAGATTTGTCTGAGAGGAGATACCCGTAATTGTTGTAACAATCTGGCTGATCTGCTCGGAGGAGCTGCTTAGGCTGCGGATGGCCTGTGCTGTTCCCTGAACGATGGAGTTGATATTCGTGATGGAGTTGATCGCGCGCTTGATGGCCTTTTCACCGTCCAGAGTAGTAGCAGTTGCTTTACCGGACAGGAGAGCTACCTCATAGGAACGGCTTTCTATCTCTTCAATTTCTTTCCCTATTTCAGTAACAATGTTTGCAGTCTGATCGACGGCCTGTACCTGCTGCGCAGCACCCTCAGCAACCTCAGCAACAGTTTCGGCCACCTGGTTGGAGCCCTGCGCGGATTGCTCCGTACTAACCTCGAGTACCTCACTGGAGGAGGCAAGCTGCTCTGTAGCCTGTCCGATTTGCTCCATGGTGTCCTTGAGCATGACGGCCATGTCTTTAAAGGCACGCTCCAGCTGACTGATCTCATCCTTGCCCGAGGTATCAATTGCAATTGCTGCTGTAAAATCTCCGGAGGCAATAGTGTTTGCCTGACGAGCAATTTTTTTAATCGGATTTGCAATAAGCATGGAAAGACCAATTGCGGCGACAGTACTGATAAGAGCTGCAATTAATGAAATAACAATAGCAGATAGCTGTTCCTTGCGAATGGATTCCATCGCATCGTCAAAATTCATGCGGCTTGCCACACCAAAGGAGGTTCCCGGAATATTGGCATAGGCAGCAACGATCTTGATACCGTTAAAATTATAAATTTGTGTGCCGGAATGGCCTGACACAGCATCCTGTGCCATTTGCGTCAGTTCCGGCGCAACCAGCTCCTTATCGGCGTCATCGGGGGAAAGCAGCTTAAGTGAGCCCACATATTTTTCCGACGGATGGGCAAACACCAGTCCGTCCTTGCCGTCGAAGGCAAAGCAATAATTACTGCTGCTTACCTGTGCTTCGGCAACAATTTTTTGGAGGGCATCAGTACCAATGGAAATTCCCAGGTAGCTTTCCGGTGCCCCGGATATTTTTATGGGAGTGGCAACCATAATGGCCGGCTTATTTGTAGCCTGGGAGATAAGAATTTCCCCCGATATAACGGTTTCCTTTGTCTCTTGGACCTCCTGCATATATTCTCTTGAGGCGAGGGAGGTAATATCGCCTTCTTCATTCATGCGGTTTAAGGAGGCATCACTTAAAAAAACAGTGGCATACAGAGGATTTTGGTTTTTGATGCTTTGCAGCTCCTGCATGATCTCATCCTTATTATCGGATAAAAAAGCCGTATTGTAGGCAGCGGTTTCTATGGCAGATACAGCTTTGGATATCTCTACCTGCAGTCTGGTAGCCGTTAGCTCGGCGGTGCTTAACATCTCCTTTTCTACAGATTTTTCAAGCTCCGGTAATCTTAAGGAATAATCATAGAATTTTACTGCTGCGATGGTAAGGCATACCAGCGGAATGATTACCAGCAGGAGCTTGGTTCGAATGTGGCTGTGCCTGAAAAGGCCGCCGTGTTTTTTCTTAATCATAAGTTCACACTCCCAAAAAGTTTAAGATATAATACAGGTTAAATTATACTATAATACCAAAAAAAATGACAGAATGAAAAAGCAGATTTTGTTCGAAAAGACAAGGACTATTTTGTCACTTTTGTTGAAATAGTCTAGAAAAGGATAAAAAGACCAGGGAAATTATGTTAGGTTATACCGAATGTTTTAGGTAGCAAGGACTTTATCCGGTGTATATCTTAATTCGGTAAATTTACATATGGACTTCGAATATATGCTGGAAAAAAATATTATAATAGATCAATATGTATCAGATAAAACATTGAACTTATGTGTCTGTGTAGTAATATGTAGCTATGCATGACAATGAAAATATTCCTTTGGAGGTAACTATGAAATATTATAATCCGGTAATCGGGGGATTTTATCCTGATCCGAGTATCTGTAAGGCAGGCGATAAGTATTATTTGGTATCCAGCTCTTTTCAGTATTTCCCAGGAGTTCCGTTATTTGAAAGTGAGGATTTGGTTAATTGGAATCAGATAGGATATTGCCTCACCCGCAGCAGTCAGGTGGATTTAAAGAAAGCAGCCTCTTCCGGCGGTATATTCGCTCCGACGATACGCTATTATGACGGACGCTTTTACATGGTAACCACGAATGTTGAGGTCGGAAATTTTTACATCTGGACTGACAACATCCATGGCGAATGGTCGGAGCCGGTTTTTGTGGAGCAGGATGGAATTGACCCTTCCCTGTATTTTGAAGGGGATAAGGCGTATTTTATGAGTAACGGAATGAGTGATGACGGAATCCATGGGATTACTCAGTGTGAGATAGAGATTAAAACCGGCAGGAAGCTAAGTCCGAGCCGCTCTGTCTGGCAAGGGACCGGAGGAAGATATCTGGAGAGCCCCCATTTGTATAAAATAAACGGAGCTTATTATTTGATGGCTGCCGAGGGAGGCACGGAATATGGGCATATGGTTGTCTATGCAAAGGGGTCTTCACCTTATGGACCCTTTGAGAGCTATGCACATAACCCGGTGCTGACAAACCGTAACAAGGGCGGTTATTTGCTTCAGGGAGTGGGACATGCCGATTTAATCGAGGATGCTTACGGAAACTGGTGGATGGTGCACCTGGCCTTCCGGCAGACCGGCCGGTGGAATATGCACCATCATCTGGGACGTGAGGTTTATCTGGTACCGGTTACCTTCGACCGGGACGGGTGGTTTTGCGCGGGAGAGGACGGTTTTACGCCCCTCTGTGTAGAAACGGACCGGATTCCGGAAACAGTGGTACAGGAGTATAAATCCGAATATACCTTTGCCAATACGGACTGGAACAAAGAATGGTGTATGCTGCGGGTACCGGACAGCGGTAATTACAGCTTCATGGAGAAGGAACTAAGGCTTAAGGGAACCCGGACAACTCTTGACATGGGAGAAGCCCCTACCTTTATCGGAATACGCCAGAAGGATATGGAAGCGGAGATCTCCTGTGAGATTTCCGTGGCAGAGGGCGAGGCGGGAATTACCGTCTATATGGATGAGATGCACCATTATGATCTTGCAGTAAGAAAAAATGATACAGGCTTTCAATTGATCAAAAGAATTTGTATCGGAGATATCAAGTATATACAGGAATGCCATGATTTATCAGGAGAAGAAGCCTTCACGGTAAGCTTGGGCATCCATGCCACCAGTGAATGGTATGAGTTTTATGCCAAGGCTTTGGGAAAGGAGTACTCCCTTGGTTCAAATCAGTCCAGGTATCTGTCTTCGGAAGTAGCCGGAGGCTTTACCGGTGTCATGCTAGGACTCTATGCCCAGGGGGATGGCTTTGATTGTACGGAACCGGCGGTTTTTAGAGAGTTTTCTTGTAAGTACCAGAGAGTATCTGAATAACTCCAGTATGTAGATAGAATTGCAGGAGAAGATACTTCAGGCTGACTGGTAAAAATAATAAGGAATAAGGATGATATCACATGGATAAGAAGGCGTATAGGAAGGAAATAGACAGAGTAATCAGGGAGGGACGTTTTCAGGATAACTGGGACTCCCTGTCCGGCTATGAGCTGCCGGACTGGTATCGTAACGCCAAATTCGGGATTTTTATACATTGGGGTATTTACAGCGTCCCGGCATTTGAAAATGAGTGGTATTCGAGAAATATGTATATTCAGGGTTCCAAGGAATATGAGCATCATATAAAAACCTATGGTCCGCATAAGGATTTCGGCTATCAGGATTTCATCCCGATGTTTCGGGCGGAAAAATTTGATGCAGGGGAATGGGCGAAGCTTTTTAAGGAGGCCGGCGCAAGATATGTGGTTCCGGTAGCGGAGCATCATGACGGCTTTCAGATGTACCAGAGCGATATTTCCCATTTTAATGCCTATGAGATGGGGCCAAAGCAGGATGTACTGGGAGAGCTGAAGGAATCGCTTGCTAAGGAAGGGATTGTATTGGGCACTTCCTCCCACCGGGCGGAGCACTGGTTTTTTATGGGACATGGCAAGGAGTTTGACAGTGATATCAAGGAACCGTTAATATGTGGGGATTTCTACTGGCCCTCCATGCCGGAGCCGGATCATCAGGATTTGTTCAGTCCGTCGCCGTCAGAGGAATTTCTGGAGGATTGGCTGATACGTACCTGTGAGCTTGTGGACCGGTATCATCCAAAGCTTGTATATTTTGACTGGTGGATTCAGCATAGTGCCTTAAAGCCCTATCTTAAGAAATTCGCTGCCTATTATTATAACCGGGCAACGGAGTGGGGAGGGAAGGTAGTCATTAATTATAAGCACGATGCGTTTATGTTCGGCTGTGCGGTGGTGGATATCGAACGGGGACAGTTTGCGGGACAAAAGCCCTATTACTGGCAGACTGATACGGCTGTTGCTACAAATTCCTGGTGCTATACGGAGAATAACCAATATAAGAAGGCCGGTGAAATTATCTGTGATCTGGTGGATATCGTCAGTAAAAACGGCTGTCTCCTGCTAAATATCGGTCCCAGGGCAGACGGAACAATACCGGAACAGGATAAGAAGATTTTGCTGGAAATCGGAGCATGGCTGGCTGTGAACGGAGAAGGAATCTATGACAGCAGGCTGTGGCGGATTGCCGGAGAAGGGCCGACACAGATTGAGGAAGGACAGTTTACGGATTCCAATGCGAAGGAATTTACGAGGGAAGATATCCGCTTTACCGTAAAGGGCAGCTATCTCTATGCCTATGTGCTGAAATATCCGGAGGACGGCCTCGTCTTCATTAAGGCTTTGGGCGATAAAAATGCGGCAAGACTGCCCCATTTCCACGGAATTATCAAAGAGATATCGGTGCTGGGCTTTGAGGAAAAGCCGGAGTGGAGCCGTGAGGAGGAGGCGCTTCGGATAAAAACAGCGACCGTTTCCAGTGATAAGCCCGTGGCCTTTAAAATACGGATCGAATAAAGGAAAAACAAAAATCTCAGTGCTTACGCTGCCTGCGGCATTCTCCGGGTGTAATATGAAGTACTTTTTTATATACCTTAGTGAAATAATTTGCACAGGAAAAGCCACATTCCTGTGCGATTTTTTCAATGGGAAGCTCCGTACCAAGTAAAAGCTGCATAGCCCGTTCCAGACGTAAGTGCGTCATAAATTGGACCGGAGAGATGCCCTGCTCCTTACAGAATTGTCTTGTCAGATGGGGATAGCTCACACCGATTTCCTGGCACATATGCTCAAGGTTGATCTGCTTCGTATAATTTTCTTTTATCCATTCTACAGCTTTAGAAACATGGGGATTGGGCTTTCCGGCAGGGGTAAATTCCATAGTGCGAAGAAGCGAGATAAGAAAACGGTATAGCCATTCACTGCCAACATAACGTTCCAGCTGCCCTTGCCTCCTTAAGACCTCGTATAATTCAAAGAAGAGGCCGATCGGCTCGCTGTCCAGGGGCAGCTCCGCCACCGGACCGGATAGTTCCCTGTACCGGTTAAAAAAAGCCTCTGCGACAGGGCCGGAGAAGTGGAGATAAAAGAAGGTCCAGTGGTAATTTACGTCGGAATCGGGTGCAAAATAGTAACGGCTATCCTCGGGAAAGGCGATAAAAAAAGCCTTACCCTTATGTATTTGGTACCGGGTTCCCTGGCATTCGAAGATCCCGTGACCCTCTAGGGTGTATTGGAACAGGTAGCCCTGATAATCCCTGGCGGCATTATTAAAATAGTAATTGTCTTCTTTTCTGCGAAGCTCAATTCCGAGATCATCGATGCATAGGGTTTGTTTTGCAATAGCATCAATATTAAAGAAATAATAGTTTCCTAATTCCAGAGGCATCAAAAAATTACTCCTATCAATCAAATAAGTACACTTGCTGTTCGTAATTCCTTTAAAATATAATACTATATGATATATGAAATAACAAGTAAGCTTTATCAAATATTTACTATATGGAAGAGTTGAGGTGACCTATGAATAAGAACACATTTTTATCCGTACCGCCCATGGGCTGGAACAGCTATGATTATTATGACACGACGGTGAACGAGGAGCAGGTGAGAGCAAACGCAGCTTATATGGCTGCCAATCTGAAGGAGTATGGCTGGGAATATATTGTGATTGATATTGAGTGGTATGCCTATGACACGGGAAGCCGCAGGGAGCGCTGGCAGTATATTCCCTTCGGACGGCTGGAGCTGGATAAATATGCCAGGCTCTTTCCCTGTCCCGATCGTTTTCCCTCCTCGGTAAATGGACAGGGCTTCAAGCCTCTGGCAGATTATATTCACAGCCTGGGACTTAAGCTTGGGATACACATCATGCGGGGAATTCCAAGAATTGCGGCACATAACCATAGTAAGCTGCTGGGTACGCAGCGCACAGCCGATGAGGTGGCCGACCCGTCCTCCATCTGCTTCTGGAATCCGGATATGTATGGCTTGGAGGCCGATAGAGAAGGTGCACAGGAATACTATAATTCCATTTTTGAATTGTATGCTTCCTGGGGAGTGGATTTTATCAAGTGTGATGATATCTGCAGGCATGATATGAAATCCTGTGAGAAGGAAATCGAGCTGCTTGCGTCTGCGATTGAGCACTGCGGCCGTCCCATGGTATTAAGCCTGTCCCCGGGACCGGCTCTGATTCAGAAGGCCTGGCATTATGAGAAATATGCTAATATGTGGCGGATTACGGACGATTTCTGGGATAGCTGGCCGCTTTTAGTAAATATGTTCGAGCGGTGCGAATTATGGCAAAAGCATGTATCCGCAGGCTGCTACCCGGACTGTGACATGCTGCCGCTGGGGTATGTTGGGAAGGGCTTTGGAGAAGAACGCTATACGGGCTTTACGAAGGAGGAGCAGATTACAATGATGACCCTGTGGTGCATCTTCCGTTCTCCGCTCATGCTCGGAGCTGAGCTGACAAAGCTTGATCCCTGGATGCTTACGCTGATAACCAACAAGGGCGTACTGAAGCTGCTGGCGGATTCCGCAGGTGCAAGGCAGATCAGAAGAGATAAGTCGGAAGTGGTATGGTTTTCAAAGGATACGAAGGAAGAAGCCTGGTATCTTGCCCTGTTCAATTTAAGCGATGAGGAAAGAAGCGTAGCAGCAACTGCAAAGGAGCTGGAACTGGAGAGCTTTACCGGTCTATGCTTTACGGAGCTTTGGAGCGGGGACCGGGATAGCAGCGGGGACAGTGTTTTTGAAGCCGCAGTTCCACCCCATGGAGCAAAGCTGTATCGGATGGAAATTAATTTGGATATCAAAACAGGCCTTCTGTCAGAATATCCGGTAAAGGATGGGAAATGAGCGAGTTAATTCATAACAAGGAGAAGATTGAAGAGTATAAGAAAAGGGCGAAAGAAATTGTAAGGAAAATGACAACACAGGAAAAATGCCTTCAGATGCTGCATCAGGCACCTGCGATAAAAAGACTGGGAATCAAGTCTTATAATTGGTGGAATGAGGCACTGCACGGAGTGGCAAGAGCCGGTGTTGCAACTGTTTTCCCCCAGGCAATCGGACTGGCAGCCTCCTTTGACGAGGAGCTTATGGAGAGCGTCGGTGATGCCATATCGACTGAGGCCAGGGCTAAATTCAATATACAGCAGAAATTCAATGATACGGATATCTATAAGGGCTTAACCTTCTGGGCGCCGAATGTCAACATTTTCAGAGATCCCAGATGGGGAAGGGGACATGAGACCTACGGCGAGGACCCTTATCTTACTGCAAAGCTGGCAGTCCGGTTTATCAACGGTCTCCAGGGGCATGACGAAAACTATCTTAAGGCTGCTGCCTGTGCAAAGCATTTTGCGGTTCATTCCGGACCGGAGGATTTGCGCCACAGCTTTGATGCACAGGTATCGACCCAGGATTTGTATGAAACCTATCTGCCTGCCTTTGAAGCCTGCGTAAAGGAAGCAAAGGTTGAGACGGTAATGGGGGCATATAACCGCACCAACGGGGAGCCCTGCTGCGGCAGCCGGCTTTTACTGGGGGAAATACTTCGGGACAAATGGGGCTTTGACGGACATGTCGTATCGGATTGCTGGGCAGTAAAGGATTTTCATGAGAACCACCATGTTACCGAGGGACCGCTTCAATCGGTAGCCCTGGCGGTAAATATGGGCTGTGATTTAAACTGCGGCAATATTTTCCTGTATCTTGAAGAAGCGGTAAAGCGCGGGCTGGTAACAGAGGAACAGATTACTACAGCTGTAGAGAGACTGTACACTACAAGGATTAAGCTGGGGCTATTTGAGGAGGCCTCCAAGGTTCCCTACCATACCCTGTCCTACGAGGAAGTGAACTCCCACAGTATGGAGGAGAAAAACCTTGATGCTGCAAGAAGGATTTTAGTACTTTTAAAAAATGAGAATGAGCTGCTTCCCCTGGATAAGAATAAGATCAAGAGCATTGGTGTGATCGGGCCGAACGCAAATAACCGGAGGGCGCTGGTGGGTAATTATGAAGGAACTGCTTCCCGCTATGTAACCATCAGCGAGGGCATCCAGGATTATCTGGGCGACTCGGCCCGGATATATTATTCCGAGGGCTGCCATTTGTATAAAGATAAGGTGGAGGCTCTGGGTGAGAATAATGATCGTATCTCAGAGGTAAAGGCGATCTGTGAGCTGAGTGATGTGGTAATCGCCTGCATGGGGCTGGACCCCGGTCTTGAAGGAGAAGAGGGAGATGAGGGCAACCAGTATGCAAGCGGTGACAAGCCGGATTTGAGGCTTCCCGGATTGCAGGAGGAGGTCCTAAGAACCATCTGTGAAAGCGGCAAGCCGGTAGTTCTGGTGGTGCTCTCCGGCAGCGCAGTTTCTATTAACTGGACACAGGAGCATATCCCGGCGATTATCCAGGGCTGGTATCCCGGGGCGCAGGGAGGAAGAGCAATAGCGGAGGCTATCTTCGGTGAGTTCTCACCGGAGGGTAAGCTTCCGGTAACCTTCTACCGTTCTACGGAGGAGCTGCCTGACTTTACAGATTATGCTATGAAGAACCGAACCTACCGCTATATGAAAAACGAAGCGCTCTATCCCTTTGGTTACGGTTTATCCTATACCGAGTTTAAGATCGACGAGGTGAAAGCCGATACGCAGCAGCTAACCGAAGAGGGAGTGCAAATTCAATTGCGTATTGCCAATACCGGAAGCAGGAAAGCCAGAGACACGGTGCAAATTTATGTAAAGGCCGAACGGCCGGATACGCCCAATCCACAATTAAAGGCCTTCAGGAAGGTGGAGCTGTCAGCCGGAGAGGAAAAGACAATTCAGATGAAGCTGCCGCTTGCGGCCTTTGGCCTGTATGATAACGATGGCAACCGGAGGGTTGAGCCTGGGAGCTATACCATATATGTGGGAGATTCACAGCCGGATGCCAGAAGTATTGCCCTGACCGGCAAGGAACCCATAAAACTTACTGTTTGGGCTAAGTTCAATCCTTGTCCTGTTTATGAATGATCCGGGTCATGGATAAGGAGATGAGGAGCAGGAGGGGGAAAACGGTTGCGATAAGCAGTCCCTTATGCAGATCATCCTGAAAGCTTGAGGAAACAAAGCCAACAAAGGTGGGGCCGACGGAGCAGCCCAGATCACCGGCGAGGGCCAGTAAAGCAAACATGGCGGTTCCTCCGTTTCGGATGGCCTTGGCGGCGATGCTGAAGGTTCCGGGCCAGAAGATACCAACGGAGAAGCCGCATAAGGCACAGCCAACCAGACTTAACACCGCATTAGGAGATAATGCGGCAATCAGATAGCTGATCAGGCATAGGATACTGCTTATGGAAATAGCCTTCACCAGACTGATTTTTGTACTGAATTTTGCAAAAAGTACCCGGGAAAGGCCCATGAGCAGGGCAAAGGTACAGGGGCCGGCCAGATCACCTACGGTTTTTGAGACGTGAAGTCCTGATTCTGCAAATGCGGAGGCCCATTGACTCATGGATAATTCGGAGGCTCCGGCACAGATCATCAGAAGCAGCAGGAGCCAGAAGGAGCCCAGGGAAAAGAGCCTTCGGATGGACAGGCCCTGGGACTCCTGTACCAGCGGATAGATCGGTACCCGCATAAAATACAGCAGATTGAATAAAGGAATAACTGACACAAGGCAAAAGAGCCATCTCCAATGCTCCAGGCCGATAAAGACAAAGAAGGCGGTGGAAAGCAGTACAACTCCTACCTGTCCCCAGCAATAAAAGGAATGGAGAAGGCTCATAACCGCCTCTTTACGCTCGGTTGGGCAGGCCTCCACAATGGGGCTTACGATTACCTCCAGCAGTCCGCCTCCGACTGCATATAAGATTACAGAGACCAGAAGACCCGACAGAGGATTTGGGAAAATATCAGGAAATACAGTAATCGATAAAAGTCCCAGGGCAGCCATGGCATGTGCCAGGACAGCCGCTGCCCGGTAGCCGATTCGATCAACAAATTTTGTAGAAAGAAAGTCAACGATAAGCTGTGTACAGAAATTCACGGTGGTAAGCAGGGTAACATCCTTTATGGATAAACCATATTCCTTACGGAAGGTTAAAAAAAGCAGGGGGACTAAATTATTTACAACAGCCTGGGTAATATATCCGATATAGCAGGAAAATAAGGTGTGTTTGTGGCTTTTGAGCAGTTTCATAGCTTTGGTATCCTTTTCAGTGGTTTATTTAAGACTAGAATAAGGATAATGAAATATATAGTATTCGTCAAGTGGGGATATCGGGATTCCAAGGAAAAAGTCTCTGAAATGTGCTTCTTGTAATATTTCTGCCATCGGTTATAATAAGAACAAGCGTAATAAAAACAGGAGCGTTGGAGCGAAGAAATTTGTATCTGTTGTTCGAAAAATTCAGTAGACTAGATTGTTTCGCAATTACCTGATGATTAAAATTATTAGAAAGAAGGGATAGATGTATGGAGAATTTCGTATTTTACAGTCCGACCTATTTTGTATTTGGCAAGGAGGAAGAAAATCATACCGGTCAATATGTAAAGCGCTTTGGAGGAAGTAAGGTGCTGATTCATTATGGCGGCGGCTCTGTTGTACGCTCTGGATTGCTTGACCGGGTTAAAGCTTCATTGAAAGCGGAAGGGATAGACTTTGCCGAGCTTGGAGGAGTCAAACCAAATCCAAGAAGCGGATTGGTATATGAAGGTATTGATCTTTGCCGGAGAGAAAAGGTGGATTTTGTACTGGCGGTGGGAGGAGGAAGTACGATCGATTCTGCCAAGGCAATTGCGGCAGGCGTTGTATATGACGGTGATTTCTGGGATTTCTTTCAGGAGAAGGAGATAACAAAAGCCCTGCCCATCGGTACGGTTCTGACCATTTCGGCGGCAGGAAGTGAAGGCTCTCCGGATGCCGTAATTACCTACGAGGATGGAATGTATAAGCGCGGAGCCTCGGGAGAGGCTTTACGGCCGTCCTTCTCTATATTAAATCCGGCATTGACCCAGACGCTGCCGCCCTATCAGATTGCCTGCGGGATAACAGATATCATGGCTCATTTGCTGGAGCGCTATTTTACTACGACAAAAGAGGTGGAGGTTACAGACCGGATGATTGAAGGTCTGCTGTTAACCATGATTCATGAGGCACCTCGTGTAATACAGGATCCAAATAATTATCAGGCACAGGCGAATATTATGTGGGCCGGTATGATGGCACACAATAATTCCTGCGGAGTCGGCAGGACCCAGGATTGGGCAAGTCATAATATCGAGCATGAACTTTCTGCAATCTACGACTGTGCTCATGGCGCCGGTCTGGCAGTAGTATTTCCGGCTTGGATGACCTATAATTTAAAGCAGGATGTAGCCCGCTTTGCACAGCTGGCGGTTCGTGTCTGGGGCTGTCAGATGGACTTTGCAAATCCTGAGGCTACGGCAAAAGCAGGCATTGAGGCCTTCCGGCGTTTCTTAAAATCCATTGGCATGCCGCAAAACTTTGCAGAGCTTGGAGCAAGAGAAGAGGATATCGAGAAAATGGCCCATCTTGCCTGCTATGGAGATGTCCGTCAGGGTACCATCGGTGGCTTCGTAGAACTAGGTGAGAAGGATGTTATAAGTATTTACCGCTTAATGCTGTAAAACCGGATGCTGCAAATGATGGAACGCATTCATTCTGAAAAAACTTCAAGGCAGATTCTGATGGCCTTAGGTTTCCATTCAAAATGGATGCGTCTTTATTTTAGCTATAACATTGACGTTAATGTTATAGTTGTATATAATGGAAACCGGAGGTGTGTGTATGGAAAAGAAGTATTACCGGATAGAAGAGGTTGCGAATCGAACGGGACTTACAAAACGCTCCATTCGTTACTATGAGAGTATAGAGCTGATAAAACCTCTTAGAACAGAGGCAAAATACCGGCTGTATTCGGAGGAGGACATTGAGAAAATTAACCGTATCAAGTCCTACAAGGGAAGCCTGGGCTTTTGCCTGGATGAGGTGAAGGGCATTTTTGAACTGGAGCTGGTGATACGCAGTATCCTTGAGGGAAAAAGCCGGGACCATGAGCTTATTGAAAAGTCCAGGAAAGAGATTGAAGCCCAGATTAATCTGATTGATCATAAAGCGGAAGCGATGCAATCAGTAAAGAAAAGGTATCTGGAAATATTGGAAGAGCTTAGATCAATTGAGGAAAATAAGTAAGGGCGGTATGATGGCATTATGAGGCTTTACGGGAAATATTTCAATAAATACAAGGTTCCATTTCTCATATCTGTTTTGTGTGTGACTCTGGAGGCGGTCTGTGATCTGATGGGACCTACGCTGATGTCCCATATTATTAACAGCGGAATTGAAAAAGGCTCTCTGGAGAGAGTTTATCACTGGGGCGGCATTATGCTGTTTGTTACTCTGGCAGGAGCCTGCTTTGCGGTAATAAGAAATAATCTGGCAGGCTATGTCTCCCAGGCGATGGGTGCGGATTTACGTCTGGATTTATTTAAAAAAATCATCTCATTTTCAGAAAAAAGTGCAGATAAAATCGAGAGTGGCTCGCTGATTACACGTATGACAAACGATTCCGCACAGGTTATTATGTTTGTAAACGGAATCATGCGTATTTTCCTCAAGGCGCCCATTACCTGCATCGGAAGTATCATACTGGCCAGCCTGCTGAATATGAGGCTTAGTCTTATTATCTATGGTGTGGTGGCTATTGTTACAATACTGATTTATATCAGCATGAAGGTGAGCTTTCCAAGATTTAATCAGCTTCAGACAGCCGTGGATCAGTTGAATTCAAAGGTACAGGAATACTTAATCGGTGTTCGAATCGTTAAGGCCTTTGGCACCTATGAGAAGGAGACAGATAAATTTGACAATGTGAATCTGAATTTAATGCAAAAGGGAGTAGCTTCACAGATGGTTATTACTGTGATTACGCCGCTTTTAACACTTGTGGTCGGAGCCGGAACGGCTGCGGCCATTTATGCAGGCAGCAGATTATTTATGATAAATCTGGCCAATACGGGAGATATCACCGCCTTTACCATTTATATGGCCCAAATTCTTACCTCGCTGATTATGATAACCAATGTATTTACCATGTTTGTACGAACCAAGGCCTCTACCATACGGATTGCCGAAGTTTTTGAATGTGAGGAAGATTATCCAAGGACCGGAAAGCAGCGAAGGCCGGAGGGAAGTATTGTCTTCGATCAGGTGACCTTTGCTTATCCGAACGGCAGCGGTGAACCGGCAATCAAGGAGCTTTCCTTTGAAATTGGCAGTGGTGAAAGCCTGGCGATCATAGGTCCGACGGGAAGCGGAAAATCAACCATTGTCTGGTTACTGCTGCGATTTTATGATGCCGACAGCGGAAGTATAAGGCTGGGCGGCTATGATATAAAATCCCTTGGTACGGATGAAATACGAAGTGAGATAGCGGTCGCCATGCAAAAGTCGATGTTGTTTTCAGGGACGGTAGCGGATAATATCAGATGGGGAGACAGCAATGCCTCCATGGATATGCTGGAAAAATCGGCAAAACAGGCACAGGCTGATTTTATCGAGCATATGCCGGACGGATATGATAGTGTTCTCGGAAGTGGCGGAGTCAATTTGTCCGGCGGACAAAAACAGCGGATTTCCATTGCACGGGCTTTGCTTAAGAAAGCCCCGGTGTTGATTTTGGATGATGCGACAAGTGCACTTGATGCCGTAACGGAGGCACGGGTAAGGGAACAGCTGAAGCAGCAGGAATGGGAGCAAACTGTTATCACTATTACGCAGCGATGCGGAACAGCCATGGCTGCGGATAAAATTCTGGTTATGGAGAATGGCAGAAGGGTTGGCTTTGGTACCCATGAGGAATTGATGAGCTCCTGCGAGGTCTACCGGGACATTTATCACACACAGATTGACAGCGCAAGGGAGGGATAGCATATGGCAGGAAATACCGCTTCGCCTCAGAGGGGGCCGGTAATGGGCCATCATCCGGGAGGAAATCCGGGTATGCGCTTTGCACCTACTGCAAAACCGAAAAATATCAGGGGGACCTTTGTAAGGCTTGTTAAAATATATATCCGGTGGGCAAAGAGTATCTTTGCAGCAATTTTACTCACAGTTATTTCAGCTCTTATTCTGGTGGCAATTCCGTATTTTGTAGGAAAGTCTTTTAACACCTTCCATATTGCCGACCGGAGTGTGGACACCGGCAAACTGGCCTCGCTTCTGATTACTATACTGTGCCTGTATCTGGTCAATTGGCTGATCAATTCAATCAATGGCATAATTATGCTGCGTATATCACAGAAGCTGGTTTATACGCTTCGTAAGGAATTTTTCAAGAAAATGCAGAAGCTTCCCCTTGGATTTTACGATACACGCTCCCATGGGGATACCATGAGCAGAATAACCAACGATGTGGATAATATCAGTACGACGATAGCACAAACGACAACCCAGCTGATCTCCAGCATAATAACCCTTGTGGGAGCCCTGGCTGTAATGCTTCGGTTGAATCTGTGGCTTACCCTTGTGGTTTTGCTCTGTGTACCGCTGGTTTCCCTGTTAACAAAGATAATTGCCGTAAAAAGCCGGGCTTTCTTTCTGGCACAGCAGAGGAATCTGGGAGCCTTGAATGGTCTTATTGAAGAAAATATACTCGGATTAAAGATGGTGAAGGCCTTTGACCGGCAGGAGGCAGTTCTTGAGCAGTTTGGGGAGATAAACGGGCGTCTGCGGGAGAGCAGCTACCGGGCTATGGTATGGTCCGGCTATATGATGCCGCTGATGAATGTTATAAATAACCTGATATTTGCCATTGTGGCCATAACGGGGGGCATTCTGTCGGTAAGCTATGGCCTGCAGGTTGGCACAGTGGTCAGCTTTTTAAGCTATTCCAAGCAATTCGGGCAGCCGCTGAATGCCATTGCAGGGATGTTTAACACCATTCAATCGGCACTTGCCGGAGCGGAACGGATTTTTGAAATTCTGGATTTTGAAGAAGAAACCCCGGATGAAGAGGACGCCGTTGTCATGGAGAAGCCGGCAGGAGAGGTTATTTTTCATAATGTATTCTTTTCTTATCAAAAGTCAAAGCCCATACTTAAGAATGTCAGCTTTCAGGTAAAGCCCGGTGAGGTAATTGCACTGGTAGGAGAGACCGGCGCCGGCAAAACCACCATAGTCAATTTGCTGACCAGATTTTATGATGCGGACAGCGGTGAGATATTGATTGACCGTGTTCCGATTTCCCATATCAAGAGGGACAGCTTAAGAAAATGCTTCTCCGTGGTGCTGCAGGATACCGGACTGTTCAGCGGAACTATTCTGGACAATATCCGTTATTCAAGGAATGACGCTACTACAGAGGAGGTAATCAATGCGGCAAAAATTGCCCATGCCCATAATTTTATCAATAAGCTGCCTAAGGGGTATCAAACAATGGTGCTCGCTGCTGCCGACAACCTAAGCCAGGGACAAAGGCAGCTCATTGCGATTGCCCGGGCGGTGCTTTGTGACAGCCCGATATTAATTTTGGATGAAGCCACCAGCAGTGTTGATACAAAGACCGAAAAGGCCATACAGAATGCTCTGGTCCGGCTTATGCAAAGCCGAACCAGCTTTCTGATTGCCCACCGTCTTTCCACCATCCGTGATGCAGATCATATTATGGTGATCGGTGACGGACAGATACTGGAATACGGAAACCATCAAAGCCTGATGGAAGAGCAGGGCCATTATTATGAAATGGTTATGAGCCAGATGGGGAAGAAATCTTAAATAACCTCCAGGCTGCGTGCCGCATTAATGAGAAAATCCTGTACGTTGGTAACAATGCTGTTAACACTTAAGCTTCCCCGGTCACGCAGCTTCCCTACGGCAAACTCGGAGATATCAACCGTGTAAAAGTATACCGGGCGCAGCTTGCCATCTCTTAATTGCCAGGAGGGAGTCATATTTCCCGTTGCGATGGTATGGAGCTGGGTTGCCAGGGCGATTACTGTGGTAGCCCTTTTAATATGCGTCCGCATGGCATCCTGTGCTTCATATACATTTCCAATAACACCCGGAAGGGGACCGTCATCCCGGATGGAGCCTGCCAGAATTAACGGAACCTTGTTTCTGATGCAGGAGGCTACGATACCGTCCTGGGAAGGATTTTCCGCAATAAATTGATCGATGGAGCCGGCGCGTCTGACACGGTTAATGGTTTCCAGATGATTATAGTGTCCGTTATGGTACAGCTCCTTTGTATAGATATCCTGTCCCAGTCCGGTGTGAAAAACACCTGCCTCCAGGTCATGGGTAGCCAGGGCATTACCGGCAAACAGAGCATCCACATAACCGTTAGAAACCAGTGCGGACATAGCCCGTCTGGCGTCATAATCAAAGGCTACAGCAGGACCCAACACCCAGACGATGCTTCCGTGATCTCTGTCATGCCTTAAGATTTCATATAGCTGGTCATAATCTCTGGAATAGGAGGATTCTCTGGATTTACCGGTCCGGAAGGCGAAATTCTGCACCTTGCCCTGACTGTCGGTTTCCAGAAAGGCATCAAAATCAATAAATACACCGTTGGACATATCCTCCTCCCGGCCTGTTACAATAAGGTCGCCCTTCTTAACCCTGCGTGCCTCGGTAGCGACAGGCTGTCCATCCTTGATAACAACGGTACAGTCCATTCGGGGCGCATCGATTAACCGCCAGGTATGATCAATTTTAAAGTATTCCGGGTAAATCGTAGTTGCATAAAAATCCTCCGGCAGGATACCATCCTCCGGTGCCGCCACCAAATGCACATTCGGAGCGTCGCAAAACTTCTGCTTGGTAAAATCCGGCTGAATATAATCAGGTAATTGAAACATAGTGACCTCCATGCCGCCTTCAGGCGGCTCATAATAGTAATATATTACATATAAATTATGGCACAAGAGGTTTGTTTTTACAATGAAAAAATCAACCATGGGAATCAACCGTTCGGTTGATTTTTTTATTGCAGGTATGGTTTATGATTTCCGTAGAAAGCAGAAGAAGGAGATGATGCTATGGAAAACATAATGACGGTAAGAAAATTATCAAAGAGCTTCAAGGATAACAGAGTACTGAAGGAGGTCAGCTTTGATGTCCGCCTTGGTGAGGTGCTTTGCATTCTGGGACCGAACGGAGCGGGAAAGAGCACAACGATCAATATCCTGACGGCCGCTCTGAAAAGCGACGGCGGGGATATCTGTTTTAAAGGAATTAAAATCGGCAGGCAGCTGCGTACTTATAAACAATCTGTGGGTATTGTACCCCAGGAGGTTGCCCTATATGAGGAATTAAGTGCAGAACGTAATCTTAGATTTTTTGCATCGCTTTACGGCTTGCATGGAAACAGACTTAAGGAGGCTGTGGATGAGGCGCTGCACTTTGCAGGATTGGAGGACCGCAGAAAAGACAAGGTGAAAACCTTTTCCGGAGGAATGAAGCGGCGGCTTAATATTGCCTGTGCAATTGCTCACCATCCGGAGCTGGTTATCATGGATGAGCCCACCGTGGGCATTGATCCGCAAAGCCGCAATCATATTCTAGGCTCAATCAGCAAGCTTCGTGAGCAGGGGATGACGGTTATCTATACAACCCACTATATGGAAGAGGTTGAGGTCATTTCCTCCCGCATTATCATTATGGATCATGGGGCTATCATTGCGGAGGGAACCAAGGAAAGCTTAAAGGAGGACATTGAGAATGAGAAGCGGTATATCATTCAGGTGGAGGAGAACGGAAAGGTTGCTCATGATGAATTCTTTGCAATCGAGGGAATAAAATCAGTGCAGCTGAATGGAAATATGATTGAAATTGCTTCCCTGAAGGGCATAGAAAATCTGGATCGCATTATTGCACTTTTGAGTGACCGCGGGGAGAAAATTTGTAACATTACAAGTGAAGCGGCAAGTCTTGAGAGGGTATTTTTAAAACTGACCGGCCGTAAGCTGCGGGATTAGGCAAAGGAGGAATGACAATGCGACGTTTTTTCACGATTTTTCATCTGGATATGATCAATCTTTTCAAAAATCCGGTGCTGGTGGGCTACCACACAGTATTTGCAATCCTGATGATCCTGATCATGGGCTTTCTGACCGGAGGAAATTATGCCGACAGCCGGGACGCCTATCAGTATTATACGGTAACCCTGCTGATTTATGGCATACTCAATGGGGCTATGACTGCCTCCAACTGTTTTATGGAGCGGGATATCAAGCGCCCCAACCTAAGGATTATATATTCACCGGCCGGCAGCTTTCAGATTTATTTTTCAAAAATACTGGCTTCTTTTGTATTTGATTATAGTCTGCATCTACTCCTGCTGTTTGTTCTGTGTCCGGCTTTACATGTTACACTGGGAAGCAGACCGGAGCTCTTTCTGCTGCTTATGGCACCCGTTGAATTTGCAGCAGCAGCTTTGGGTATCTTTTTCTGCTGCATTTTTCATTGCGAAGAAACAACGAGCTCCCTGCTAAGTACGCTGATCAGCCTGCTCTGTGTGCTGGGCGGTACCTTTTTTTCACTGGATGGGATGGGAAGTGAACTTTCCCTTATCTCTCGGATTTCACCGGTAAAATGGCTGAATGAGGCATTCTTCACCCTTTCCTGTGATAACAGTCTGGAATTGTTCCTGCCGGTGTTTACTGCGGCGGTGATAATTTCCATACTTCTGGTACTGGGCTGCGGTCTCTTCTTTCGAACGGAGGATTATCTATGAGAACCTTTCTTACGGTATTGAAAAATAATTATCTGCGTACCCGGCCCCGATTGATGTCAGTAATAGTCATTACACTGGTGACGCTGGGCTCCATGCTCCTTGCGGTATACATTACCGGGGAACAGCAGGTGAAGGGACATATTGTCCTGGTCACAGAAAATGAACAGATCATCCTGCCCGAAGACTCAAAATATCTGGATATTACGGTTTCGGCAGACAAACAGCCCCGGTCTGCTCTGGTGGAACAAAAATACGATGCCTATGTAACCTTGGATGGTCAGGGGAATTACGAGATTGAAACTCTGCGCAATGATAATTTCAAGAATATGCTGCTTTCCTTGCTTGAAAATCCGACGGCTGAGATCACCGATACCGCCACCCAGCGCGGAGTTGGCGTCAATATCATAGGCTTTATGATGATGTTTCTGCTTATGATATCCTTTGCCAATCTGTTTGCCTTTGCAGATGATAAGGAGCAGGGTCAATTACGGCGGATTGCCGCGGCTCCTGCCAGCTTTTCAGGCTACCTTGCGGCACATTGTGTTTATTGCCTGTCCCTTCTTATACCGGAGTATATTCTGCTGGTCATAATGAAGCTCTGCGGTTTTCATATCGGTTTTACCCTGCCTCAATACGCCGGGCTGATGGCAGTGCTTGCCTTTCTTGGCATAGCTTTTGCCTTATTGCTGAACACCCTGATTAAGAAACCGGATAATGCCAATATGCTGGGTAATTCCATCACCGTGCTTACCTCGGTACTGGCCGGCAGCTTCTACTCCTTCAGTAAAAACAACGCCCTCCTGGACGGGATCATTAAATTACTGCCGCAGAAGGAGCTGATGAACTTCGCGCAGCACCTGCAAAATGGGAAGGGGGAGCAGCATATCTCATCCCTTCTCTATGTTATTGCCTTTTCTGTCGTATTGTTTTCATTTTCCTGGATCATCCTTCGCGGAAAATATGTTAAAAGGGTGTAGGGTGTAAGATGAAGCTAGGGAAGCGCTGATTTAATCAGTGCTTCCCTAGCTTGTCAAAATGCCCGGAAGGGATTAAAATAAGGGCAGATGAGAATATCTTGATATTGTATGCCGCCAATACGGCAAATGGAGGTTTGCTATGGAGGATTTCCAGGGAACGCTGCTGCTTTCCACAAAACTGAAAATACCGGTACCGCGTAAAAATTATATTGTGCGCTGGGGGCTGTTCGATCAGCTGTCGGCCTGTGCCGATATGAGTATTATATTTATCCGCGGAGGAGCCGGAACCGGAAAGACCACATTGCTTTCCTCCTTCTTACGTGAGACGGAACTGAAAAATGTCTGCTGGATGTCACTGGATGCCTCCAATGGGAAGGTACATTCCTTCTGGCTTTATTTTACGGCGGCGGTCAGTACCTTCTGGGGGGATGACAGTCTTCTGGCTCTGATGCAGTCCAATCCGGACGCTTCCCATATGGAGGAGCTGCTGATTCTTCTGATTAACCGCCTGTGCGGTGAAGAGGATTACTATATGGTGCTGGATGACGTACATTGTATCAAAGATGCCGCTTTGGTGAAGACCTTTGAGTTCTTTATCGGAGCCATGCCTCCTAATTTTCACTTTTTCATGCTGTCGCGGGAGGAGCCTCCCGTCTATCTGGGGGCAATGGCCGTATCCGGCAGACTGCTGTATATTGACAGTAAGCAGATGCTGCTGTCACCGGCGGAAGGCATGGCGTTCATGAAGGATACCTTGAAGCTGGCCGTCGGTGAGGAGGAACTCAATCAGTTAAATGCCTATGCGGAGGGGTGGATTGGAGGCCTCCAGCTTGCAGCGGCCGCTAAAACGTCGGGAATTTATTCCGGCCAGCTGCTGCGCAGCGGAGGAGGAATTGCCACGGAATATCTGACACGGGAGGTACTTAAGACCCTTTCACCGGAGGAAAGGGATTTTCTGCTGAAAACAGGATTTTTATCTTATTTCGATGCCGGTATCTGTAAAAAACTTTTTGAGGGCTTTTCCGATCAAGCCTTCAGACAAAGGATGGAGGATTTGATTCAAAAAAATCTGTTTATCATTTGTCTCGATGAAAATATGGAGATTTACCGCTATCACAATATTCTGTCCGAATATCTGACACAGCAGTTCCTTCACCTTGAAGAAGAGGAGAAAGGGGAGCTTTATTTAAAATCAGCAAAAGCCTTTGAGCAGCGCGGGGATTATGAGGAGGCAATGCGGACATACCTTGCAGCCGGTGCTTATCAGGAAATACTAAGAGTGGCACATATAGTGGAGGGCAGAATTGAAACCTGGAGTTACTTAAATCAGGTTCCGATTGATCTGTTAATGCAGGACGCGGATCTTGCTTCCCAATGCCTTATATACAATCTGGGCAATTTGGATGTAGAACGTTGCAGGGTTATTTATAATAAATTCAGAGAGTATTATAAGGATACGGATCTTTTTCATATCCTGCAGTTTGTAGAGGCTTATATTCCAAACGGCGGCAATATACTTCCGAAATTTTACGCTCTTTCCGCCGAGCAGATTGACCGGCTGCAATTCGGAGCAATATCCAAGGCAATGATATTGGTGGGGAATGCTGCCGCGCTTGTGGAGCAGATGGAATATGAGGAGGCGGAGGACTGTATCAAGAAGGCGGTCAGGAGTTGTAACGGAGCAAATATATTTGTGGACTCCTTTGCATACAACCAGCTGGCACAAATTTATGAGGAAACAGGCCGCCTGAATGACAGTCTTTTGTGCTATGTGAAATCAAGAGAAATGTTCGATTCTACGGTAATGCTGTCGGGAATTGGGACGAATTATTATTTTGGAATTACCGGGGTTTATATGCGCCGCATGGAGCTTGACAGGGCAAGGGAAATGCTCTTACAGGCAAAACAGCTGATGGAGAATAAACATTCCCAGATTGATGCGACCGATATGACCCTGGCGTATCATTTGGCAGAAATGAAGTTCTTGAGCGGGGATGATGCTGCCGGTGAAGTGTTGGTAAATGGAATATTATCCGAGTATCCGGCTTACAGTGTGCTTACCCTGGGACGGCTGATTCATGAGCTTGACTGTGCCGATAAGCTTTCCAAAGAACTGGCGGATAAATTCGTAAAAGAGCTGGATGTAACTCCTGGCTACAAGCATCAGCCATTTATGAGGCTGTTGCGTGCCCGGTTGTTATTTAAGCGTGGAGAACGGGAGGAAGCCATGAGAGAGACAGAGGAAATTCTGACTTTTTCAAGGCTACGGGGAAACAAGCTTCGCCTGGTTGAGGCAGGTCTGCTGAAAATATACATGCTGCTTCCCGCAGGAGGAGGAAATGCAGGGCAGCGGGAAATAAGTAATCTACTTCGTGAAGCCGTTCATTATGCGAAGGAGGATAAAATCCTCATGCCCTTTTACCTTGACCGTAAGGTGCTTTTACCCTTGCTGGTTGAGGCTGCTTCGCAGACCACAGGTAAAAATGCGTTATCTTCGCAGGAGCTGACCTTTCTGCATGAGGCTATTGCAGTTTGCAGCCCTCCGCAGGAAGCTGTCAACAAACAGGAGCTATTATCTGCCCGTGAGCTTGAGGTTCTTAAGGAGCTATCCCTGGGCATCACCAACCGCGAGATTGCAGAGAAGCTCTGCATCTCACAGGCTACGGTGAAAACCCATATCATCAGCATCTTTGGAAAGCTTGGAGTTTCCTCACGGATGATGGCTGTGGATAAAGGCCGTCAGGAAGGGTTGATCTGAAACCGTGCAGGGTATGGGCTGCTACGGTATGGAATTTCAGGCTTTTCAATATAAGTTACATATCTGTATTAACTTCAACGAAAGCCAGGTCAAGAGCGTTTCCGCCGACTCTGACACCAGTGATTTCTTTACCCTCAAGCGTCAGGGATACCAGTATCTCTGACGGTTTTTTCATGGAATAACCCTGCTCGAGCACAAGGTGTCCGGCCTGTCCGGAGTCGATCAGGCCATATTGATTAAGATAACAGCCCAGGGCACCGTTTGAGGTACCGGTTGCGGACTCCTCATTAATTCCAAGCAGGGGAGCAAAGTTCCTGCAGCAGGCATTGGATTGCAGGTAGGATTCCAGGGTAAAGACATGATAACCTGCCGTATTGAATTTCCTGCTGATTTCCTTTATTTTCTCCATATCCGGCTTTAGAGAATTCAGTATTTCCAGGCTTTTTACAGGTATCAGAATATCCCTAAGGCCCGTAGATATGATCTGAACGGGCAGGGCTTCCGGAATTTCATCGGTTTCCAGCTGCAAGGATGCGGCAATCTCGTGTTTATCAAGTATCTCGGAATAGACCGGAAGAGGCTGGCACATCATAACAGACAGGTCCGCCTTAACTTCAATTCCCAGAATCCCTGCTCTGGTTTCCTGCCGGTAGCTTCCGGGCTTTAACAAGCCCAGGGCTGCCATTGTATGGAAGGCTCCGATGGTGGCATGCCCGCATAGATCTACCTCCTCAGCCGGAGTGAAGAATCTTACTCTGTAATCGGCATGATTTGACTTCATAACAAAGGCAGTTTCGCTGAAGCCCACAATTGTGGCAATTCTTTGCATATCCGCCTCGGACAGCTGATCTGCTTCGGGAACTACGCCCGCCGGATTCCCTCCGGAGGGGACTTTCGCAAATGAGTTTATCGTATATACCTTTAATTTCATAGCTTCCTCCATTTCTTTGCATTCATTTTTAGATGATATTAACATATCAGTATCTTTGAAGCAAGTAAAATGGAAGAGTCTGGTGGCTGGTTTTATTAAGCCGGAATGTGAGATAAGTCAATAAAGAAAGGTAATAATCCGACTGAGTTTCCAATAGAGGGTAAAATTATTACTGTTAAAAGTAAAAACCTTCAATATATGGGGGCCAAGGATATTATTCAATTCTCATTACCAATAAATAACATTTCTATATTATTGTTTTTATATTAAAATTCTAAAATTATTTCGAATATTTTCGACATTTTTTCAAAATAAACTGAATTCTATTTAATTCAGTCACTTAATATTTACAAAACCTATATTTTGTAATAAAATGAGTTTATTATCCAATTTAGGTCTAATTTGGAAATTTGATTACTAATCATAGGAGGGGAAGTCATGCGAATACCGAAGGAATTTATCTTAAATGAAAAAAAGGTCCTCTTTAGGGAGGAATTATGTCATATTCACGGCAATAAAATTTTTGTTGTCATGGACTTTGACAGAAATTTTATCGTTCGGATTTAGATGAATTACACCTAAAGGTCTTCCCATACAATCCGTGAAACTCCTTTGGAAGCAGAAACGTACTTATGAAAAATTAATAAATGAATTAACAGCCGGTATCTCTGATTTTATTTTGCTATAAAAAGCGTTCCCCATCTGCTTTGACCCAATCGATCAGCCCCGTTGCAGGTACGATGGGTTGCATGCCGATATGAAATGAATTTATTTTATATAATTTCACAGGAGAAAAAAGATCAAGGAGGATATTTAACATGGCAGTAACTGCTACCGGAGTAAATACCACGACTCCCTCAATCACTTACGTAGCGACAGGTACCAGCGGATGTTCGACTCCAGGCACCGGTAAGTCGGTCCAGACCAGTACCACCACTTCAAACAGCAACAAAACAACTGCTACGACGACAAACAGCAACAAAACGACGACCACAACGACAACTACAAATAGCAGTAAAACTACGACAGCGGCCACGACGACGAACAGCAATAAAACAACGACGAC
>JAEYMU010000049.1 GCA_023407175.1 Bacillota bacterium | reverse complement strand
CGGTAGTTCAGTGTGCCGATGACCTAATCGACCGGCTCGATGTCCTGGCGCGCGATGGCTAGTTTGCCTACTGCGAAATGCTGGCCGGAGAGGTCGTCGACGTCGTTTTCAGTTTCGGCGAAGTTGGCGAACGTTACTATATTTGAGGGGCAGATCGGTGCGGACGTACCGTGGTAGTCCCGCCACTGGACTCTATCACCTCCCTGCCTGATGGGTTGGCCGGCCAGAATATCTCCGTGTGGTGCCGCTGCCGCGGATGCCTGGGGTTTTGCGTAGGGGCAGTCCCAGTGTCATCCGATGCGGTTCGGCCGCAGTGAGAATTGTCGCGTCAGGATTGCGTGAGTTCTGCATGTACCTAGCCTCTACTCGGTCCGGGGCACTTCTCAGTATCGCCCAGAACGGTGCCTACCGTCATGGAATGGGGGAATCGACGCGGCGGGCTCAAGTATTGGTCGTAACCCTGCTGATTGGAGAGAAGTGTGCGGATGGGACGAAGAGAGCAAGACGGGAGTCGAGTGTCGACAACGCTTGAATTCGAGGCCGATGCGACGGTGGAGAACGAGAGTACCGTGTCGGTGTGTGGCTAGTGTCCTGAGTCATTAATTTCGTTCGGTTGTTAGGCTAGGGAATGGCAACCCGGGGTCCGCGAGCAGTGGATGTTGTTCTGACCGATGACGAGCGCCGTGAGCTCGAAGGGTGGGCGCGTCGGCGAACGACGGCCTCGGGTTTGGCGATGCGATCACGAATCGTTCTCGCTGCCGCTGATGGCGGGTCGAATACCGAAGTGGCACAACGACTCGGCCTCAACCGAGGTACCGTGCGGCGATGGGAGCTTGTCAAGATGTCTGTGTAAGAACGTAACTCCTGATTTCTTGGGTTCGCTTTCGGTGTCTAGTTGAGGTGGGGTTCGATGCGGTCGGGGTAGGCCAGGGCGAGTTGTCCGAGGGCCTGTTTCCAGCTGGTCACGACTTGCCCTTCGACGAGTCGTCCGGGCGCTTTACGCTGACTGGCTGGCTTGCCGCGTTCCTTCTCGCGTTGCCTGGCTCGTTTGTCCTCGATGTCGCAGATAGCCAGCCAGAGCAGTTTGCGGACCGCGACGTCGTTGGGGAAGTGTCCTCGGTTCTTGATGACCTTGCGGAGTTGATAGTTCAGCGACTCGATCGAGTTGGTGGTGTAGATGACCTTGCGCAACTCGGGTGGGAAGGCCAGGAATGGGATGAATCTGTCCCAGGCGCGGTCGAAAGCCTGTGCCGCACTCGGATATGTGACACCCAACGCCGAATCTCGGAAGATCTCCCATTCTCGGCGCGCGGTCTCGGCGTCGGGGGCGGTGTAAATCGGTTTGATCGCCCGGGCGACCTGTTTGCGGTCTTTGTAGTTGATGAACCGCATCGCGTTGCGGATCAGGTGCACGACGCAGGTTTGTACGGTGGCCAAAGGCCACGTCGCCTCGATCGCCTCGGGGAATCCGGTCAGCCCGTCGCAGCATACGATCAGCACGTCTTTGACGCCGCGGTTGGCCAGATTCGCGCACACCCCGGCCCAGAACTTCGCGCCCTCTTCAGCCTGTATCCAGATGCCCAGCACATGCTTGACGCCAGCCATGTCGACACCAATAGCTATGTGGGCGTGCTTATTTCGAACGTGAGCACCGTCTTTGACCTTGACCACCAGGGCATCGAGATAGAGGACGGGATACAACGCTTCCAGCGGCCGGCTCTGCCATTCATCGACCGCGTCGCAAACCTCGTCGCAGATCTTGGAGATCGTCTCATGCGACAGATCGGTGCCCACCGTGGCGGCCAGATGATGTTGGATGTCGCGTAACGTCATGCCTCCGGCGTACAGCGAGATGATGATGTCATCGAGGCCGCCGAGCCGACGCGATCCCTTCGGCACCAGACGTGGGGTGAAGGTGCCGTCACGGTCACGAGGGACCTTCAGCTCGACCGGCCCCGCCTCAGACGCCACCGTTTTCGGGGTTGATCCGTTGCGGGCGTTGGGCAGTTCCCGGCCTGCCGGGTCGCCCTTCTCGTAGCCGAGGTGATCGGTCAGCTCGGCCTTCAAACCGCGTTCGAGGGCGAGTTTGATCAAGCCCGGAATCAAGCCACCGTCCCCGGTGACCTGCACCTGACCCGAATCGATCTGGGCCAACAACTCATCGACCATGCCCGAGGCCTGCAACGCTTCGGCCACCTCCGCAGTCGAACGCGGCTCTGCGAGCTCAGGCAGCTGCGGGTGGTCGTCGTTGTCCTGCTGCTTGTCGTCTAACGCCATGCTCATAAATCTTCCTCTCACTAATGAGCACTGGACTTACACAGACCATCTGACACCCCCGGGCGTACTCGTAAGCAACGCGCCTCGGATGCCATGTTCGCGCTCTTGAGCGGTTCCCGATTTGAATGCGCCTGCGGCAGCATCGACTGCACTGCGACGATTCCCGAACCGGGCACCGTCCCGCCGGCCGATCCGCGGTTCGTCATCCACGTGGTGTGCAACGATGCCGCCCTCACCCCACCCGAAACCGCCGACGGCACCAAGAATCGCGTCGACGGCACCGCCGATTCCGCCGACGGCACCGCCCAGCGCGCCGACAACACCGGCGATTGCGCTGACGGCACAGGGAATCGCGTCGAGGGCACCGCGGATTTCGCCGAGGGCACCGCAGATCGCGTCGACGGCATCAGAAGCCACGCTGACGGCACCGCCAAGCACGCCGACAGCACCGCGGATGTCGTCGACGGCACCGC
>JAEYMU010000044.1 GCA_023407175.1 Bacillota bacterium | reverse complement strand
GCCCTTGGTAGTCGATTCCGGTCGCGTTGTCTGCTTTGAATTTCTCCAGCTCCTCCGGCGTATACTGTGGCCGGCTGATCCCCAAGATAATCGGGTAAGCGGCATGCCCGCAGTTCAAAGTACCAATGCGGCGGACCAGTGAGTTATTCAGCTCCTCATACTCTCTATCTGAATATTGAAGCCCTTGGATTGGCTCATGATCCGGTGCGCTGGCGGCATGCGCCGATATCTCCCAGCCATCTGCCCCCATATCGTCGTGGGCCTGCCGTGATATCTGCTCCTGCATCAACCCCAGTCCGCCCATAATGTTGCGGCGCACAGCGGCTTCTAAACTGGTATGTACCCCGCTCTCATAGTCAATGATCCGAACACCGTGCTTGGCAATATTGGCGGTAGCCCGGCGCATAGCTGTGTTGTAGTCGGTTGCCCCGGTAAAGACTTGCTCAAAGGCGAAATCACAGCTCTTGCGGTATACATCTTGCAGGGGCAGGGCGTTGCCGAAGGGGTCTACCATGCCCAGGGTACGGGTTAGGTTGTCCAGCTCCTCCCCCGCCATCGCAACTGCGGCGGAAAGTATGCGTTGAAGGGCTGCATTCTGCTCAAACGGGACTGCTTGTACAAATGGAAGCCGTTTGATGTCAAAATCATACCCAACCTCTGCGGACTGTGTAAGGAGCTGCCGCAACTCTCGGTGTGACACCTTAAGCAGCTTGCGCAATCGTTTTTTGACTTCTCGCCGGCTGATCCCAAGGTTCTGCGCCCGCCAAACCTGGTAGGCCGCCGTGCTGGTGAGTTGTCCAGCCTCAGAGATGCGGCGCGCGATATCCTCAATGAGGAAATTATTGATTGGGTCTGTTATCTGCCCGGACAAATCCCGCAGCCTGTCTATCTGCTCTGAGGTCAGCATTACGCCTCACCACCTACAAGCCCCTCTAATTCCGGCATATATCTAGTTCTAATCTTTGCAAGATCCTCCGGAGTCTCCCAGGGCTCGTCATATTTCCAAGCCAGCGCGATTTCCGGCTTAAGCATTCCGGCCGCCACCATCTGCACAATCTCCGCCCATGTTTTGTCCTTATCGTATAGAATACCGTTGCCCCAGTCAATGGAAAGGTCCCCCTCCGGGTCAAATCTCTCGCCCTTGCATAGTCCGTACATCTGTCCAAGCGTCAAGCAGGTGGGGAATAGCTCTTTCAGCATGTCTTCCCACATCTGCTGGAAGTCCTGTATGGTAAGGCTGTAGTCACCCATGGAGGAAGTGACCTCGGTGGCCGTTCGCTCTGCGGCCTCTACCTCGGATAGGAGGCCGCGCTTCAGCCCAATGAGGTTTTCTATGTTCCTCAGATATTCCTGTTTCCGGGCCAGATAGCTCTGTTCCCGAAGCGCCGGGGAAAAAATAGTCACCCCGACGGATTCCGGGTCATCGTCAACCCCAATATAGAAATCATCCGCCAGTTTCTTTCGGCCCATGCTGTCCTTCGTGACCATATCAGCGCTTGCGATAAGACGGCTGCGCCCGTTCTCAAATTCCTGGTCAATCTGCTTCTCATTGCGATTGATATTCCGAATCAGCTTTACGGCAGCCGCATACACAGACACGGCATCGGACGAGCCGTCCACCGTGTTCTCCATAGGCGTGCGCAGTGTCGCCATCCCAAGGTTCCAGATTGGATGGGGGAGTATCACACGCTCTTCCAAATCAGAATAGCACGCTAAACTCGTCAGCGGGATCTGCGTACCCAAAGCGCCGGCGGTGCCGGATCGGTACAATTTGCATTCAATGGTCAAATATCCGCCTGAGTCTACCGTCCTCCGCTCCAGGAGGGAATACCGCCATTTCCCTTGCTTTGTGGTTTCTACCGTTCCGACACTTGTGAGCCGTCCAGCGTCGTCCCTGGCCAATGGCACCATGCAGTCCCGGCGAACAATAACAAATTGGAATGCCCCCCGTGCAAACACAGGTTTTATAAGGCATTCCCCGCCGATCAGCGCCATCTGCATAGCACGCTTTCGGACGCTGTCTAAATTCTCCATGCATCGCGCCAGAAAATCAGACCCGCTTATGGCGGCTTCGTACTCCCCAAACACCGCCTTGTAAAGCTTATTTACCACTACAACCGGGAGGCGCTGGCACCCGTCCTCATCCTCCGGGGCTTCTGCCGTGTCAAAGTACATTGCAAACCAGGATTCAATCGCCCTTTGCATTGCGCTGGAAGTCATGTCTTTCGCTCCAAACGCCTGCTCAAAATTATAAATTTTATTGTCTGTCAGCGCGCTCCACAGGCCCATCAGACATCACCTCGCCAGTATAAATTTTAATCCTGCGGCCGAGACGCAATGCTGTCTCCAGGCCGTCAATGTATGCGCGCAACCGTTCGCCCTCCGCTTTTAGTTCGGATACCCTGGCCAAAAGCCTCTTATTGTCCTCCAACAGCTCCTCCTTGCACCACGCGGGAAGAAACCTCTCATAAAGCCAGTTTTTCAATCTATTCAACTTCAACCAGACCTCCAAGCTCCGGGGCCCGGCGTAACGCCCGGCGCAAAACAGTGCTGCAAAAATATCTCATATCGTCCATGGCGTGGTCGTTCACCTTCTGCGGCCTGTCCACCTCGCCCTTATCGTCCCAGCAGTAAAGGCCGAACTCCCTAATAGCATCTTTGCAGCTCTCATGGATCAACAGCCTACCAGCTTTCAGCAAGGTAGATACAAGTCTGATTCCAGGCAACACATCATTTTTCGCCTTTCGGACTGAAAATCTCCCATGCCGCCGAATCGTTTCAATAAATGATGCAGCTGATGGATCTACAATGATGGTCTGGATCTTCAGCCCTCCTGCCAGCTTCTCCAACTCGGCATAATATTCTTCATCTGTCTTATTCGACATATTCTCCCGACCGGAATAATAATACTCCCGTACCCGCGTCGCTGTTTTCCCGTCCCAGCACCAAAGGCCGGCTGAAAACGGGTTAAGCGTGCCGTAGTCGCAGGAAACATAGTATTCTCCCTTTTCCGGCAGCTCGTCCACAATGCAGCTCTCGTCAAACATGGGATAGATCAGCCCCTCGGCCACAACCCACAGCCCGAGAATATAACGGTCATAAAAAACGCCGCTGTACATTTCCTTTGTGCGCTCGATCATTTGGGGCGTAAGAACCGGGTTATCTTCCAGCAAAAAGTGAATGTGCTGTGTGCTCTCCCGTCGGTTCTCAATCCACTCCTTATAGAACCAATGCTGCGGGCTCTCCGGGTTGCAGTTGAAAAAATACTTCGGATGTTCAAATGAAATCGCACGGGAGAGCGCCTGCTCTACAAATGAGCGGGGCATCAGCGCCACCTCATCAAACAACACTCCTGCAAGCGTAATGCCTTGAATGAGCATATACGAGCTTTCGTCCTTGCCGCCGAACAGGTAAAACCAGTTTGTGATCTCTCCGCATCTGACGGTCAAAACCCTTGTGGAAACTTTGTAGTGCATGGCAAATGCAGCACCAAGCCCGTCAATCTCCATCAACGGTTTTAAAATGTTTCGCTCTGCCGCTTGAACTGTTTTCCCGCAAATGGCAAAATTTGTGTGGTTGTAATTACTCATCGCCCAGATCACAAACGCCATCGACATGATGGTTGTTTTCCCCGAACGAACAGATCCGTCGCAAATCAGTGCCATGTCATCGGAGCTGATAAACTCCATTATTTCGCGCTGCTTCGGTGATAGCGATTTAATTTGCATCGTTACCGCCCTTTAATGCCGAGATTAAAGCTACAAGCGCCGCCGGGTCTCCGCTCTTTTCGCTTCCAGAGTTCCACCCAAAGTTGCATCCAAGGCTGAATTTTGCCCCGTTTACGCCGTCCTTGTCATACAGGCGCATTTCGGCGTATTCCTCGCATCTGGCCTTTGCACGCGTAACCGTGTCACAAAACTCTTCTCTGCCTTGATAGTCAAGCAGTTGTTTCCGCCCTGTAAACCCCAATGCCAGTGCAAGCCCTGTCACCGTCGGTGGTTTTTTGTGAATGAAGATTACATTCCCGTATTTATCCGTACAAGGCTGGCCATCTTCCCCAATAATTGGCTCGCCCTTACAGGATTCGAAGTAAGCGTCTATGGCGTCTTGCATCTGCCTAACGCTTTTGTATTTTCTTGGTGCTCCACCAGCCATATGCTCACCTCCTGGCAGCCGCATTGTTTGTTCCCACGCGCACTCGCACTCTCTTTTCTTTCTTTTTAGGGGGACTATAGGGGG
>JAEYMU010000027.1 GCA_023407175.1 Bacillota bacterium | reverse complement strand
AAGTAAGTTTAATTAATAAAATAAAAGAAATACAAGCATTAAACGGTTACAAATCAGTAAATGAAACAGTAAAACATATCCTGCCACAAGGAACAGTAACACCTGAAACAGTAACTTATGAACAACCAGCATTCACATTAAACGATAAAGAAACTTATAAAAATGTTTCATGGGATGAATTAAAAAAAGCAGAAATTGGTAAAACATGGATTAATAATGAAGAGGCAACTGTAATATACAAAGATGAAATCGGAGCATTAATAAGATTTGTTGATGCATTTGGGGAGGTTTATTTAAATTACTTCCACTTTTTATGAAAAAGGAAATTTTTTCATTTTTAAGAATTACCTTTTTATATATTTAATACTACTATAATTTCAATTTTTTTACCAATATGAGGTTATCAAATAATTTAATTTAGAATAAATAGGTATTTGATTATTAAAATCTATATTTTCACAAAACATAGTGTTATATTATTATTGATAATTTAATTAAATATAGTTTGAATATGAATTCAAAAACAGGATTTTTAAGTATTTAATTTTGTTTTGAATGGATAATTGGAGGAATATTTAAAACTATAATTACAAAATATTTATAATAATTAAAATATATAGTATATCAAAGGAGATTTTATTTTTAGTGTAGGTTTTAAAAATGTCAGATTTAGAATTCAAGAAACATTATTTGCAAGAGATTATTTTTAAAGTAGATTTTAGAAATATTGGTGAGTTATTGGGAATGGAATCTAATCCTGATAAGTTTGTAAATATTATAAAAAAGGAATTTCCTAAGGCAAAGGGTATTGCTCAGCAAAATAAAGTTGAAATTTCAGCAGAAAACCCAGAAATAGAAAATATTGAGCAAAATAATATATGGGCTTATACAACTGCTGATGATTCAAAATTTATTGAGTTATCTATGAATCATATTGCTATTTCATATGATGGCACTAAATACGAA
The DNA here is from genome assembly GCA_023407175.1 of Bacillota bacterium. The sequence goes on along the minus strand of JAEYMU010000027.1, from coordinate 53,360 downwards.
TCTCATTATGAATTAATTGAAGATATTAAATTAATTATTAATGCATTAAAATGTTATGATGTGCATACAGTCAATAAAATTGGATTAAGATATATTAATGAAGTTTCACCAGAAGTAGAAATTATTAATTGGGATGATTGGATTAATCCTAAATTACATAATTTTAATTCTATAAATAATGAGTTAAAATTAATGAGAGTTTTAACTCAATCTGAATATCAAATAAGAGGATACAACTTGGATTTCACATATGGACAATTTAATTTGAATTATCCAAATATTGAAATTAAAAATGATTTTGTTTTAGATTATGATTGTTATACTTCTTCTTTAACTGATAGTGATGATTTAATTAAAATTTTTGAAGAAATGCATGATATTATTAAATTATTATTTAATGAGAGTATTGGAAAGGAATTATTTAAAGATTTAAAAGGTGAGTTAGAATGAATGGAACTGTTACACACTCTATTGCTGAAAATTCTTTTAAAATTCCTAGAATATCTAATAGATTAAAATTTGCAGATAAATTCAAAAGAAATAATGAGAATACTGTATTATCTACAAAATATGCAAAAGTAAATTATGGGGATTTTCTTCAAAAAAGTATTAAATTAGAATTGTTTTTAAATTCAACATTTAATATAGAATCTAAACGTGAAGATTTGATTTCATTTATTATTAATAATAATTTATTAGATATAATAAAAGAGTTACCAAATAATCTTGAAGAATATTTTGATACTTTGGATTTGGAAATTCATTTAGAAAATAAATGGAATAATAAAAAATGGATTGTTGTTAAAGTTTTTACTAAACTTGATGGAGAATCTGCAAGTAATAAATTAGATTTAATTGAAGATAAATTATTTGAAAAGTATCAAGATGATTTTTTAGATAATATATTATTATCTGTGGAGTTTGAATGAGTTCTGAAGAAAAATTTGACTGGTGTGAATATTATAATTTCGCTGATTCTTTTTCAAGTTCAGATAATCCTGCTGAATTAAGAAGTGGTATTAGTAGATTTTATTATTCTGCTTTTTGTACTTGTAGAGATTATATTATTGAACATAGGTTATGGGGTGATGATGAAGAACTTGAAGAGATTATGACCTCCAAATCTTCAAAGGTTCATGAAAAAACATATGAAATTTTTCATGACAATCATTTTTTAAATAGACAAAAACACGGTAGGAAAATTGCGAGACTTCTATTTGAACTTCGTGATAAAAGAAATGATGCGGATTATAAGTCGGAAAAGTATAATGTAAAATATAATCATGCTTTTGTCAAAGCCAGGACAAAAAAACTTTTCGATGAGTTTAAAAAATTATAATTTTGTTTGAATTTGATAATGTCGATTTGGAATTAATTGAAGATATGAAAAAATTATTTGATGGTTTGAATAATGAAGAAGTTTGTGCATTAACTTATTTTACTTTCCCCGAAACCACTACTGAATCTTTAATTAGAATTAGAATTATTGAAAATAGAGAAAAAATAGCAGTAAATTTATTTAAAAGAATAAAATTAGTGTAGGGAAAGCATCTGAAATTGCAGGTTTACATTTAAAAGAGTTTTGCTGATTTATTATATAAGAAATAAACAATAAATTAGGATTAGGAAAAGTAGGTAAATTTAACAGGTTCAGAAGTCATATGCTCCGTAAATTCCATGCAAGTCAACTGTATAATGATGGTATGAGTCTTGAAGATGTAGACAGTCTACAAGGCAGAGGAAAAGACTCAACACATAGTAGCTATTTTATGGAAGATCCAGAAAAATTAAAATTAAAATATATAGAACATATGGATAGTGTAACTATTAACCTTGATATTAATAATCTTGATTTGAAATCTCCTGAGTATATTAAGCTTGAAAATGAAAGTAAGAAAAAAGATGAGAAAATTAAGAATTATGAAAGTCTTATTTCTGATATTGATTCTCGTTTAAGAAGAATAGAAGAAATCGACAACTTCACAGAAAATGATTTTGATGAATTATTAGAATAATTTTAACAACTTTTATATTATAAAAAATATATATAAAAATATATATTTTTTTTGTTCAGTGTGGAGGAAAAAATAATGGCAGATGATATTAAATGTTTGAGAATTCTTCAAGATAATGTTTCCCTTAAAGATATTTTTAAAGAAGACTTTTTAAAAAAAATTGAAGAAAATTTTAAAGAATATGATGTGTTACCTATTGGTTTAGCTTTTGCACTAAAAAATGGGGAAATCACTGAGGATATGATTAGTATATCTTATAGGAATGATGATGAAATAAAAGATAATATTGCACTTGTAGATGTTCAAACTAATTCTGAAAATTTAGCTATTATTAAAAAAGTATTAGAATAAGTGGGAGATAGAAAATATGAGTAACCTATTAGCTGATGGGCATTGGGTGTATGGTAAATCATCTAAATCTAATATTATAACTGAATTACTCAGAAAGGGTTTTGAAAAAGTTACAGTTGCAGGAAATTATGAGAGTAAAATTACTGAATTTTATGATGAACTTCTAAAGGTTTCTGACAATTTAGGTTTAGGAAAAAATATATCTGTTGATATAGTGTATGATGGTTCATATCCTGAAAAAGTATTCACAATTAATGTTCCATTTCATATAGATAGGAAAGAAAAATATGATTATTTAGATCAAATTGTTAATGATATGGTTAACTTTTCAAAAGAAAATAATATGTTTGATTTCTATAAAGATGCACATATTTTAATTAAATAATTTTTTGGGGGTTTTATATATTAATATTGAAAAATACCCTCAATATGAATTGTATAAATTCACTAAAAAATTACATATTAATAAAGAAAAATTAGTTCCTAAAAATTGTGATAATCGTTGTGTTTTTAGTACTATTATCAATAGGTGCTATTACAGTGCTTATTTATATGTTAGTTTATGGCTTCAAGAAGTTTATAAGTTTAAACCATTATCTAAAGAAGACTTTGATGGAGATAAGTTTATTACAGAACATAAACAAGTTCGTGATAAACTTGAAGATATTAATCAACATTCTGTTGAGAGCATGTTATATACTTTATTTGATTTAAGAAAAAAAGCAGACTATGATCCTTTTCAGGATATCTCTGAAGAGGAATTGGATGATGCTATGTACCTTATGGAAAAGATTTTTGAAACTTTAAACTTCAATTTTGATTAATTTATTTTCCTTTTTTATCTTTTTTTGAATTTATCTAAAACATTACATAACCCATCATCAAACAACATTTCCTCAATAGCAGACAACCTATTATTCATAGTCTTCACTTCAACCTCTTTTTCCTGATATTTACCTTCTAACTCCAAATATTCTGGAGATTTATAAGTAATATTATTCCAATTAATCATCAAACAATCAAGATGATTAATATATTCTTCACGGAGTTTTTCAGGATCTTCCATAAAATAACTACTGTGCGTTGCATCTTTACCTCTGCCTTGTAGAGCATCTACAAATTCGATACTGCAATTATCGTTGAATAATTGACTTGCATGGAATTTACGAAGCATATGTGGTCTAAATCGGATGTATGTTCCCTTTTTGCCTAATCCTAATTTATTGTTTAATTGTTCAAAAGATATGCTTGTGTAGTTTTCAGTTAAATTAAATAGTTTATCCGTGTTTTTTAAATCACGATTTGATGAAATAAGATAATTAATTATTTCTGATGTAGATTCTGGTGATGAAAAGGTTGTGTAAAATTTATTGGTTTTAGGACGTCGAAGTTCCCAAGTAGGAACTACATCTTTTTTGTCTTTAAGTACATTTAATACATCGTAAATATTATTTTCTTGATGATATTGTTTGGTGGCATCTATAAAATTTTGTATTGTGAAATTTAATGTTTCTATTCTACTACAACCGCTGCTGCTGATAAAGAGGATTATTGCTCTCATTCGAGTGTTACTGATGTCTAATGCTTTTTTAATGATTTCATGGTCTGGTAAATCTTTAAATGTGATGGGTTTGTTTTGGTTAACATTTTTCATAGAATAGGTTGGGAGTTGGTGTATTTCAATATCGTAATGTTTGTAGATGGTTAATATTTTACTGAACATTATTCTTGCAGATCCAACAAGGTAATTTTCATAAATATATGATCTATAGTTCATTAATCTTTTTTTTAATGTACGATTTTTCCAACGAATGCCTTGTTCTTCTTCTTTTTCTGCTTCTTGTATGAGGTCTACTAATGATTTTTGTTGATATTGTGTGTATGTTTTAATATAACTTTTGTATACATTTATTGTTGTTTGTTTGAGGTTTCGGGATTTTGCAAAATCAGTTAGTAATTCTTTATCATTTTTCATATACATATCATTTCATCCTTAGTTGTTATTTGCTCTTTTTGTATGTGAGCATTTGAAAAGTATATGGAAAAAGAATATTTTTATGCTATTATAATTATCTTTTTTCATATACTTTGTATTATGATATGTTTTTAAGTAGTATATGATATTATCTATTATTTTTGTATGTTGTTACAATATTTTCATGTTTTTGTTTGAAAGTGACCCATGTATTTTTCCAAAAAATACTATACAAAATAATAGGCATGTTATAATTTTGTTGAACAAAATGTAATTTAATTATTATAGTAAGGTTTAAATATTCAAAACAATAATAAATATAATTAGACAAAAATAGAAAGGAGTTAATATTATACTTCGGAGGTATTAATTATTAAAATAGGAGGTTAAAAAAATATGAATAATGAAATTGAATATCATCCTGAAAAATTAAAATCAGTAATACATTACATCATAAGTAAATGTGGTTTAAATCATAATGTTGGTAGAACAGTAATGTACAAATTATTGTATTTTTCTGACTTCAATTTTTATGAAATATATGAAACTCCAATTACTGGAGAAACATATATTAAAAAACCAAACGGCCCAATATCTTCACATTTTCTTGATTTAAAAGATGAATTAATAAGTGAAGGAAAAATAAAAGAAGACGTGGAAAAAGTAATTGACTATCCCAAATATAAATATACTTCTCTTATAGGGCCAGATGTTACTAATTTAAGTAAACAGGAATTAGAAGTTATAGATGATACTATTAACAAATTATCCGATATGAGTGCAAAGGAAATTAGTAATTATTCTCATGGAGATTTACCATGGCGAATTGCAGAAACTAATGCTGAATTAGATTATGAATATGTTTTTTATCGTGATCCAGAATATATTGTGAGGGAATATGATGAGTAAACTGGATAATTATCAGTTTGACACTCACCCTCTTTTTGATGATGAATTTAATAAAATTATTAATAAGCATAAATGCCCAACTTTAAAAGAGGATTTTGAAAGGTTAAAACTTGCATTGGTGCAATATTTGGAGGATTTAAATAGGTTTCCAGTTAATATATGTAATAGGATTGCAGGGTTAGATAGTAAAGTAAAATTTCCAGCATTTATTGTTAAAAATTTCCGTTGTAAAGGAATTAATAAAGGGTCTCGTTCTGGTTTTAGAATTACTTTTTTATTTTCCCGTGAAGATAATCTTTTTTATTTTGTTGAGATTTATAATAAAAATAAGAAACCTGTTGAGGATAAAGAGAGAATTAATGAGTTATTTTAAATATTAAAAATTTTTATGTTGTTGAGGTTAACAACCTTAACATTTTATTAATCAGTAAAAACAAAAAATAGAATTGTAAAAAGTGGAGTTGGGGTGTTGCAGCACCCCAATCCTAGCTACTAAAAAACAAGACACCTGAGAGGATGTAATGAAATTCGTAGCCAATTATAATATATGGTTAAAATGCTATATAATCTTTTGTTATATAGTCGCTGATGGAAAGCGAAGGTTACAATATTTAGCGAGAGCTATCAATAATTTAAACTTATTTTTAGAAAAAAATATAGTTGCTACTTACTCTTTTTTAATTTCTACAATTATTTCTCCATCATCTGTATTTACTACCCATACCATTTTATCATCTTTATGTAGCTCAAGTATTCCTACAATTTCTGCAGGAATAGTTGTTCTTAATGATTTTGAGTTTGGATTTTGCAATATAATATTTGATTTAACTTCAAACAATTTCATACACTCCCTTTTGTCTTTTTTTATTAATATATTTGATAATGAATTATATATATTTTATCTATACTTAATTGAATTATAGATAAAAAATAGATAAAGTTTATATAGTAGTTAAGACAACTATAAAATAAGGAAGTTTGATAGAAGTTGCAGCTTCTACAACAGATTTCCATAAAAAATCCTGAGAGGATGAAAATGTTAGATATATTAGATATATTTGAATTAAATGGAGAAAAATACTCCATAAAACCAAACAACGACCACTATGTCGTTGTGAATAGTAAAAACATGGCATTAGTAGGGGTCAGTGACCCTGCTGATGCTAAAGAAAGATTAAAATTACATCTTGAAAGATGTGATCACTATCTTAATGAGGTGTTAGTATGACTCCCTCAAATCTTCAGGAAATCTTGGATAAATATCCAAATTTCGAAGACATATCACCGGAATTAAGCCAAGCAACATTATTAGCTTTTGCTAAAAAAGGTTATGCGACTCAAATCCTTCTTAAAGAAGGTATGCTTAAGGATGGGGATTTAAAATGCATATAGATACTATTTTTTGCCTACAAGTCAGCATAGGAGATAATCATCATCTCCTTGTTAAGATGGATGGTGATTTAGAAATTAAAATCACCACCATGGATCATCTGAGAAATCTTAATGGTGATTTGGAGGTTGTTAAGCCTGATGGTGGGTACTATGCTATTGATTGCAACCGTATTTTAGCAGTATTTAAAAAGGAGAATTAGATAATGTGTCCTGAAAAAATACAAGCAGAAATTAAATCTCTCACACAAGTGATTAATGAACATGAACAGGAACATGGGCAAGACATAACTTACCATAGGTTATGTATTAAGAAGTGGAAGCTTTGCATTGAACATGCAAGGCTCACCGAAGACCCATGGAGGTTCAAAAGATATTTTGAACCTGATTACCTGAGAAAAATAACTCGTGCAGAAATAAGCATAGACTACATCAATAGATGGAGTGATATAATATGAGATTTTTCAACAACACTCCTAAACCTAAAACCCTTTACAAGAAAGAACCATTTCATGTAAAAGTGAACAGATGGTGTATGAGGAATTTTGGTTACATCATATTATTCCTCACAATTTTATGCTTAATCACTTTTCTTATAATCTCTTTTAAGATTGTGGGTGGTTCTTGTTTAGAAAGTGGAAATTATTACAATCATATTCAGGAGTGTGTATTCATATGTTTAAGGTTAAATTAGCTTTGAATATTGATGCTGAATTGAAGATGATTGTGAAACAGCATTGCTGTCTTCATAACATTAACATGAGTGATTATATGTCCGAACTTATAGCAGAGCATTTTAATTTAAGGTTGAATCCTGATTATAGTTTGAATATGGATTCTGCTAAAGAGTTGAGGATGAAGCAGATTGATGAAAGTATTAATCGATTGGAGGCTGAGAAAGCTCAGCTTCACAAAGAATTGCATGGAGAATAAATATTTATGAAGTATTTTGGTAATGGATTTAGTGCGAGTATGCTTACAAATCCTAATATTAATATAAAAATGACAGCTTTAAGCAAAGAAGAATTGAAAAATGAAATTAAAGGTGCGAAATCCTGTATAGGTCACCAAGACCTTGCAGAAGTATTGAGTAATGAGTTAGATTGTACTGTAGCTTATAATCGTACATCAATAGCATTAGGTGTTGATGATGTGTATTATTGGGCTTATTTAAATGGTGGTAGATTGCCTATAGGTGCAACAAGATTACCACAGAATGTTGATTTAAAATATGTTAAATTAGAATTCAAGGAGGCATAATAATTATGGCATTTGAAGAAGTAGAATTAGGACCTGCAGAAGTAGGGGAGTACTGGAATCCTGAAGAAGTAGGGGATTCAGTAGAAGGAAACATCTATGAATTCACTAATGACAATTATGGTAATAAAAGAATTGTCTTATACCTTGGTGAAGATGAAGATGGTGAACTTATAACAACTACTTTACCGGCACATGTGCACCTTAAAAGGTTCTATGTGAATCTTAATGAAGGTGATTATATTAAAGTGGAGTTAACTAAATTGATTCCACCTAAAGACGGAGATAAATATCCTAAAAGGATTTATAAAGTCCTTAAAGATGTTGAACGTGGAGTTGAATGGGAATGAACAATGAAGAATTAGCAGTGGTGGAATCCACTACTGCTCCATTACTTCAACAAGCAGATGTTGAAGGAACAGTAGCATTCTTTGATAATTATCAGGATTTAACAACTGCTTTACTTAGTGAAGATGATTATCAAAATGCAGGTAACAAGAAATTTAAGAAAAAATCAGCTTGGAGGAAATATGGGACCGCATTTAATCTTAGTGATCATGTAGTTGAAAAAGAAATTATTCGTGATGATAATGAAAGGATAATTTCTGCAAGATATGAAGTGGAAGCTGTAGCCCCTAATGGTCGTCGTGCTGTAGGTGTAGGTGCTTGCAGTATTTTTGATAAACTTAAAAAAGATGATACTGTGGAACCATCACCTTTTGAGCTTCGTAAAAGGTTCAGTAATGCGGAACATGATGTTATTAGTACTGCTCATACTAGGGCGAAGAATCGTGCTATTGCTGATATTATTGGTACTGGTGAAGTTACTGCTGATGAAGTTGATGCTCAAAGCGAGAATGGTAAGAAGCATCGTAGAACTCCTAAAAAACCATCAAGTAAACCTAAACCTAAAACTCCTAAAAATGAAGATGTTAGTGGTGATGTGATTGAAACAACAATTGTAACTGGAGACAAACCTGCAAAGAAAAGTCTTCAAGAAATCAGCAAAGAAAATAATATTGTAGCTAAAGCAATCAAAGAATTGCAAGCTACTGAATCTCCAATAACATTTGATAATGTGAAAAATAAATTAGTTGATTTATATGAACTTGAAAAAATCACTATTGGAGAATATCGAACTGCAAAAGAATTACTAGAATAAAAAGGATTTATGGGAAAATATGACTCAAGTAGAAGAAGGTTACAGGAATCTCACAGAAGATTCCTGTACAAGGATAATTAACAAATTAAAAACTCTTAAAAAAGAGTATCAGCCAAGAGAGCTTGATGAAGTAATATTACCTAATGTAGCTCAATGGTTATATGATGTTTATGTTGATAAAGAATCTACTTGTTTCATAATCAGCAGTACTACAAATATTAACAGATTACAAAAGACCATAGACGGCGTTTATGATGGAACTATTCCTCCATTACCTGCTAAATCAAAATTAATGGAATTCTTAAGTAACAAGGAATTTGATGATTTAGTGTTTGCAATTGAACCTAAAAAACGTGAAGGCATAGTTAAAGGTGAAATAGATGATATTACTTCTGTTCTCATTAACTTTAAAACCAAACAGGTTTATCAAAGTAAAGATAGTGGAAAGAAGGATATTCCTCCTCGTTTAACTCCTGTAATTGAAGCTGTTCCTAAACAATTAACAGTTTATGATGCATTACTGTTGGATCAACCAAGGACATTTAAAATTTTGTGGGAAAGTAATGTGACAAATCGTGTTTTTGCTACAAGTGGTGAATCTACAGGAGCAACTATTCAGGAAATAGAGCAGTACTTGGCGAATGCTGGTTTCAGCCATTCACCAAGATTACTTGGTGGTGCCTTATCATGTATGGTGAATACTATGATTAAAGAAGGTCTTGCAGAAATAAAACAGGATATTGATAATCCTGGTTTTTATTATGATGTTAACAAGGATAAAATTACAACAGTTAAAAAAGAAGTGAGTGAACCTACATATGGGGAAATGGTTAAAGCAAAGGATACTTTAGAAGATTTAACTTATTTTTTTAAAGATAACTGTGAAACTTTAGCTACGGTTTTTAAATGGGGTTTAATGAGTGAGTTTAGCTATTGTATGAAACAGGCTGGTAAATGGATGCCTTGGATGTATCTTAAAGGTGCTGCAGGGTCTGGTAAAACGACTCTTGCAAAAGTAGTTTCGTATATTTGGGGTGTTCCTACTCCTGAAAATAATTTTGGGGGTTCCAGTTTTGATACTGTAGCACGTTTAGGTGCTAAAATATCTCAATCCTGTGACCCGATCGTAGTAAATGAACCTGCAGCAGTATTTAACAGGCATTCCACAAATGAGATGATTAAAGTTTGTGTAGAGTCAACTACTGCAAGAAGCAAATATAAAGGAAGTTATTTTGGTGGGATACCTGCATTTAGTGCAGTGTTATTCACAGCAAACCAATATTTGCCTGAGGATGATGCGTTAATCAGAAGATTGTATGTGTTGAGTTTCAGTTATAGTCAAAGAAAGTCTGAGCATGAAAAAAAGATGTTTGAAGAAGCATTTCATATTAACACTCCAACGATAAGTCAATTGGTTAATTTGAATGTTTTTGGTAGGTTTGTTGCAAGGGAAATTATAAGTAATCCTGGTTTATTACTTGATGACTGGCAGGATACGGCTGACTTAATTGTAGGTAGATTTTATGATTCTATTGGTTGTGAAGTGCCGTCTTGGTTAAAGAGTTGGGCTGAATCTGAAAATCTTGAGGATTTTGATGATACTCAAAGAGAAGATATTCGTAACTTTTTTACTGATGTTTTTAATCAGGCTCGTAAAAAAGTACGGGTTTATGATGATTATGGTAATAATGGTGAATTAACTTTGGATATTGATGGAGCTAGTAGTAGTGATGATTTCAGTAGTGTTAATTGGGGTATTATTAATAATCGTATGGTTGATTGGGCTATTCCTCATATTAGTCGTAGAGGGTCTAAGTATGTTTGTTTAACTCAAGGTTTAAGGAAAGCTATTAGTGAAAGGATTGACTTTTGTAGTGATTTGAAAAGTATTGGGGAGTTATTAGGTTGGGATTATAAGAATGTTAAGTTAAATGGTACTGGTAAGCAGATGAAGGTTGTTCAAGTTCGTTTTGATGATTTTATGGAGTTTTTATATCCTAATATTGAATTAGGGAGTGGGGAGTGAGGATTGTGTTTAAGGTTACTTCAAAGTTACTTTGGTTACTTTTAGGTGAAAGTAACTTCAAAAATTGTTTAAATGTCTTTGATTTTGATTTAAAGCATTATTTCGTGGTTATTTTATGGGGATTTCTAGAGTTACTTTCCTGGGGAGAGGGAGGCCCCTTCTTGAAATTTTTGAGTCAACCCCCATAGGTAACCAAGTAACCAAGTAACTTTTGAAAAAATGATGAAAGTAACTAGGTAACTGGGTAACTTAAGAGTATAATCAAAAACAAAGAACTGTAAGTCCTTGAAAATATAAGTAAATATAATATAATTTATTATTATTAAAAAATAAGAAGAGAAATATGATGAAAATAAATTATAATAAATGTTACTATTCTGCTGGAGCAAATAAACCACATGCAACATGTACGCATAAAAATTACTGCATATTCAACAAAAACAGGATCACACTAGAAACACGAATACATCAACTAAAAAAACAACTAACTAACACAGTAAATGACTATAATTTCATCAGAAATGAAGGAACAATCAATTCAAAAGATTATGAAACAATCACTAAAAAATTAGAAATATTACATAAAGATTATGAGAAATTAAAGAAATTTGAAGAAAAAATAAAAGAAAATGGGGGAAATAATTATGGATACAAATAATAATGATATTCAGAAATATTGGTCCTTAAAAGAATATGAACCAAGAACTGAACAAATACGAATCATAGAAGAAATAATTACTGCTATGGATTTAGGATTTAAAAATATTATCCTCGAAGCTGGAACAGGTATAGGAAAATCAGCAATAGCTACAACAATAGCTAACCTATGTGATAACTCCTATATTTTAACAATGACAAACCAATTACAAAAACAATACCTTGACGATTTTAATTATATGCTTACAGAAATTAAAGGAAGAAGAAACTACACATGTAATCATGGAGGAACTTGTGAAGAATGCTACATGGAACAACTAAAAGAAAAAAAATGTAATGATTGCGAATACATATTAGCATTACGTGAAGCATTAACTAGTAAAAACATAATCACAAATTATGATTACATCTGGTTTGCAGGAAATTACACAGAATTATTCTCAAAACGAGATTTACTAATCATGGATGAAGCACATAACCTCGAAAGCAAAATCATGGGATTAATAAGCAGAACATTAAACAGAAAATCAATAATTAAAAATTATGGTTTTGATATATTTGACAAAATCATGAATAAAGAATTAAACTTAAAAGATCTCAAAGAAGAAAATTACTGGATAAATATTCTTGAAAAATTAATAACTATTGAAAAAACATTCAAAAATAACACAACTGATGATCAAGAAATTAAAAAAATCGATAATAAAATACAAAATTATCAAACATTAATAAACAGTCTTTCTTCAGAAGAAAGATGGATTATCGAATTACCATCTAAAAAACAAATCATCAGTGATAAAGATTTTAAAGCAGGATTAAAAGTAGAATTCAAACCTTTAACTGTTAATCAATATGCTGAAAACATATTCAGATTTGGTGAAACAAGATTATTCCTCACAGGAACATTAGGAAATAAAGATAAATTTTGTGAATGGTTAGGTTTAGATGCAGATGATACTTTTTATATTTACCAAAAATCACCATTTTCAGTATCCAATCGCCCAATAATAAGAGATTATATTGGCAGTATGAGTGGAAGAGATGAAAATCATAAACCTAACTGGCGTAATCCTAAAGCAATCATGAAAATAAAAGAGATTGTAAGTAAACATGCTGGTCAAAAAGGTGTTATTCATACATCAAGTAATGAACAAGCATGGTACCTTAAAAAAAATTTAGACAGTAAAAATGTTTGGGTAGTCGGAGGATCTACTCGTGAAGAAACATTAGCTGCTTTTGAAAAATCATATAAACCTATCACTCTTATTGGTGCAGGGATTAAGGATGGAGTGGATTTCAAAGGAGATAAATGTAGATATCAGATTATTTTTAAAATGCCTTATCCAAGATTAGAAGGGCAAATTTTCACAAGAAATTATTACGACCCTACATGGTATAAATATCAAACTATTATGCCATTAATGCAAGCATATGGTAGAGGTATAAGGGATTTGGAAGATTATTGTACTACTTATGTTATTGACTCTGATTTTGATCAACTCTTAAATAATTATAAATATCTCTTTAATGAGTATTTCCTTGAAGCAATTCATCCACCACTTGAAGATAAGGTTAAACGTAAACGAATCAAAAGAAATGAGGAAATAAAAATCTAAAAAAATGGTGAATAGTGGGGGAGGTAATTGTTATATGTGTTATGAAGATATGAGTGTTAATGAATTAAAAAGAAGAATAAAATTTATTAATACTCTTTTAAGGCAACCTGGAATGTATAGTCCAATTCATCGTGTTTGTGTAGCTGAACGTAAACAGTGTGAATATGAATTACAAAAAAGAGAAGATGAGGGATGATTTAAGATGAAGCCTAATTTTCATATTGTTGAAGAAAATTATAATGGTGCTAAATCAAGGGTATTGTTTAATCAATTTAAGCAGGATTATTTAAATTGTTTAGATGTGTCTGTTAAAGAGCTTAAAAAAAAGTATGGTTTGAATAATTATCAAATAGGTCGATTTGTAAAGAGGATAATTGAAGATGAAGGTGTTAAACGTCAAGGTGGTGGGGGGCAAAAATCAAGATTAAAAAAGGTGAAACTATGAGTATAAGTGAAGATTTGAGAAATAATCATGATTTAAGTATTGGTGAAATCCTAAAACAACATAACACTAACCTGAAACAAGTAATGAATGCACAAATAATAGGTCGTCCACAAAAAGAGTGTAGAGATAAGAAATTACTGCATATTTACAAACACTCGAGGGGTTCTTATGAGATTTCTAAAGGTATAGATGGGAAGAATTATTATTTTGGAGTATATAAGTGTTTAGAGGATGCTATCATTGTTCGTGATGCTTTAAAAAGTGTTGATTGGAATGTGGATTGTTTAGATGATTTTTTAAAAGTGTTGGATGTTGAAAGAATCGTAAAAAAGGTGGGATAATGAAAGAGGCATGGCATAAGGTATTGCGAGATAAGCATGAGAGTTTTAAATGGAGTTTACTTATAGACACGGCAATTGAAACAGTAAGAAATCATAAGCAGGATTATTTGTTAAGTAAGTGTGGGGTAGCGGAACCATCTCAAAGACAACCCACACGGAATAAAAAGGAGATCCAAAAATGAGTTGTAATGATATACTTGAAAAATTAGAAAAAGAAGGAATAATATCTGCTGAAGGAGTAATTGATTCTTATCTGTTATGTAAACATGCTGAAGAATTATTTGGAAAATCATACCTAAAAGAACATAATATAGTGTTGGATGATGATAAAAAAGAAGTGAGGATGATAAAATGAATGGTGAGGAATTAAAAAAAGCTTTAAAGAATGTTCCTGATGATTTCATTATTATAGGTACGGAAAATATATACTATGAATTAAGATTAACTGAACTTGAAAATGCAATAGTAAAACTGGAAGCAGAACTAAGAAAATTGCAAAAATCCAGGACTGCTAATGAAAGGGAGTATACTCCGGAAATACGAGAAATACTAACATTTTTAGAAATAACACAAGCATCTTTAGAACTTACTTTAATGGAACAAAAAAAGAATGGTATTAACTCTAAATCGGTTAATAGAACAGAAGCTAAAATAGAAATAATAAACGAGATCATTGAAAAAATAAACCAAATTCAAAAAAGAAAGAGATAAATTAGAAGATTATGATAATGGGATGATTGAAAAATGCCTGAAATTATATTAGAATTTGGGAAACTAATGTCTGTAACTGATACGGAAAACTGGGAAAAGATTCATCACATCGGTGACAAAATTGCAGAAGAATTAAATTTGGAATATTTTGGATATTATAATGCAAAAGAGGAGTTATAATATGAAAACTGTGCATTTAAACATACATGATGACCTGCATCAGTACTTGCTAAAAGTTAAGGAGGAAGCTGGTAAAACAGATTACAATATTAGCATGTCAGACATTATCCGTGCAAGTATAGTATTCTTCCTCACAGACATGAACGTGTATGGATATAATGAGAAACATGCATTACAGTTAATCAAAGCACAAACCAGCTTATACAATGAACACATGTATAACGAGTTAGATGATTTACCATTCAAATAAAAAAAGGAAGGATGATTTATATGGATGTGGTGATAGACTCAAGAGAACAAAAAAGAATAAAACTAGCAAAAGAATATTACACCAAACAAGGACATGAAGTACAAGTAAAAGAACTCAAAACGGGTGACTACTTGTTTGAAAACAAAGTAGTATTCGAATTCAAAACCATGCAGGACTTCATATCATCAATATTAAATGGAAGGGTATTTAATGAAGTTATAGAACAATGTTACAATTATAAATATCAATTCATAATAATACAGGGAAGCAACAGAGACAGACAACAAGCAATAAAAGAAACAAACAAACATCAAAAATTCCTAATAAACCAATACTATGGAGCAATAGCAAGATTAAACACATACAGTACAGTAATACAATCAACAGGAACTTTAAATGATGCATTCTTAATGATGGAAAAACAAACAGAAAAAATCTTAGATGATAAACCAATAACCAAAAAATTCGACACAAAATCACCTAACCCTGCATATAATGCATTATGTTACTGTCTCGATGATGTGCATGAAAAAAGAGCAAAAAACATAGTAAACACATTAAACCTCCAAACATGGAGTGATGTATACCATTTAACATACACTGATTTGGTAAATGTACCTGGAATTGGTGAAATTCTAGCGAAACAAATTATAGGCCAAATAAACCAAATGGGATAAAATAAATAATTTAATATTTTTATGAGAACCAAAACCATACTACTCAGAAAACACCCTGGAGGGCAATCAACATTTATCACAAGACACTGCAAATGGTGTGGTAAAAAATTCTTCAAAAAACACAATCGCGAAACATACTGTAGCCCCAAATGCAAAAAATATGCTCACCAAGAACAAAAAGCAATATTCGCTAACAAATACCGGAGACAATATCCTAAAAAAGAATGTTTAGGCACATCTGGATTAAGCAAACACCGAAGACAAGATTATCATCAAGAATATCAAGCAATCCAAAATGAGAAAAAAAGACTCAAAATATCCTAAAATATTTCTAATTGTCTACGGTGATTAATGAAGGGGACTTTATGAATGAATTTAAAAATTTTAATCATGATGAAATACAATTACTATGCAAAAACTGCAAAGATAATTCAGAATTACTCTACGATTCACATCATGATCAAATCTTTTGCAAGACCTGTGGAACATTAATATATGAAGCAGGGCATTTATATTCACAATTTATCCTTGAAAAAATTACACTTACATGTTCGGGAAAATAAACATATCTAACAAATTCAGCATATTTTATCTATTTTATATTTTCGTCCATAAAAGAAGAAACACGGTTTAACTTTTTTATCATATAAAAAAAATCCCCTTCAACTTAATCAAAAAAAACATGACCTTTTAGTGTAATTCTATTGTAAAAAAAATTAATAATATGGGGTAAAAAGATAAGACCAAATTTTAATTATAAAAAACATTTAATATAAAAAGAATTATCTAATTTTTTTTTCAGGGTCCCATTATAATTCTTATAAAAAAAATGTGATTGTTTTATATATAGTAAAAAAATTATAATTAATATTTTTTTATCCCTTTTTATTAACCCCCCCTAATTTCATATTATTTTAATCTTCTGGATGTACAGAGAAATGCAGATACTCTTAAAAAAAAGAGAAATAAACATTAAAATTTTTAACATTGCTCTTAAAAAACATTAAGATACTCTATTATCTTTTTTTTATCGTAGGTTCGAATCCTACTGCATCCATTCACTCCTAAAACATAAAATATTATTGTTAATTTTTTTTTAGATTAATCTAAAAAGATGGAGGATTTTAAAAAATGACACAAAAAAATGAATTATTCGGAAACCTAACAACAATAATCAAATTCGTAGTAATGACTATAGCACCATATTTGGCCTTAACCGCAGATATGCAGAATCAGTTAATCGCGGTGCTCGTAGCAATTATTGGTTTCGTATTGGCTTATCTTGATGCGAAACACCCAAACACCATATTAGACAACAATACCAATAATGATAGTGCGGAGTATGATAATGATGACACAGCATAACACATTAACCTGTGTAAACGAAGACAGAATAGTAACATTAGAAACCAAAGCAAATCATAGGCAACATGAAATCAATGAATTCAAAAAAAGAATAGACAAACTAGACAGTAACTTGGATAAATTATGCATTAATGTAGCTGAAGTAAGCAGTATATTATCCACTCTTAAATGGGTGCTCGGAATAAGTATCGCATTATTCAGCGGAGTTTTTGGTTTCTTAATAATAGAATTAATCAAATTACTGTAACATTTTTCATTGTTACACTGTTACAAAACATTACACGAGTGTAACATATATGCTAAATTATATGAGGGAATATATATGGGGAAAGGTAGAAAAAACAAGGTTTTATCTAGCCCTCATTTTAATGAGATTCATGCTCGTTTATGTGAGGGAGAATCTGCAAGGAGTGTTTCAAAATGGTTGAAAGAAACATATGGTGAAAAGATTTCTCATGCTGCACTGAACAGGTACAATAATGATTATATTAAAATGGAAGATAAGGTTGAGGTTGAAGCTAATAAGATTTTAGCTACTAAAATTTCAGAACCTTTTATTCAAAATGAAGTTGCTAAGAAAGTTGAAGCTGAAGTTGAAACAAGAACAGTAGCTACTGAAACTGCCGAACTTCTAATTGGTTTAACACGTGTTGCGAAGAATTATCCTGAAGATTATGAACAAATGAAACTCGCGGTGAATGATCCTGATTCAAAAGTTACTGAAAAAGATGTTGCTCAAATGAGCCAACAAGCTAGTAAAATTGTATTAGATTATAATAAGAATCAAGATAGTAATGTTGAGGTTAATTTGGAGAATAATTTTTCACATGAGTTTAATGAAGAAAAAATAAGGGAAATATTAGATGCTAAGCGAAACAGAGAGAAGTGAAATACTTAATGATTTATATTTGTTTTATCAAGTTTTCATAACATCTGATTTTAATGATAATGTACCTGCACCCCATATTGATAAATTAAGCATGGAGTTAACTAGCTTAACATTAGGTGATTATAGTCGTTTATGTGTTGCAATGCCCCCAAGACATAAATTAGCAGACAGTACACCAATATTAACAAGTAATCGTGGTTGGACAACCCATGGAGATTTAAAAATAGGTGATTATGTTTACGGTTTAAACGGAGAACCTACAAAAATCATTGGTATTTCAGATAAATCAAATTGTAATCAATTAATAACTTTTAGCAATAGTTCGAAGATACTTGCACATGAAGAACACTTATGGACAGTATCAAAAAGAGGTAATAAAAATCCATTAACCATTACAACATCTGAAATAAAAAAAGATTACCAATATACTGAAAAAAATGGTAAAAAAAGATACAGATACCATTTACCATTCATAAAACCAATACAACATGAAAAAACAGAATTACCACTTGACCCATACTTCCTCGGATTATGGTTAGGTGATGGTTCAAGTACTAAACCGTGCATTACACATGACCCTAAAGACATTGAATCAATAGAACATATCCCATATAAAATTTCAACTATCTGCACACATGCTGAAACAGGTGTTAAAACAACATATTTCAGCCATCAGGGAATAATTAAAAAGATTAAAGAATTACACTTATACAATAATAAACATATTCCAAGAATATATCTGGAAGCTTGTGTTGAAGATAGATTACAATTATTAGCTGGTTTAATTGACAGTGATGGGAGTGTTGATAAAAATGGTCGTGTAAGATTTATTAATATAAACAAACAGTTAATAAATGATGTTTTTGAATTATGTACTGGTTTAGGATTATATCCTTATTTCCATGTAAGAAAAAAAGAGGATATGAACCATTATAAAAGAAATTCAAAATATAATATTAAATCAACTCATGATGCTTATGTTGTAGGTTTCCAACCGAAATATAGTATTCCAACACAAATACCAAGAAAAAAGATAAACAAAACTCCTACACATCGCAGATTGGCAATCATAGACATCACTACTGTTAAAGGTGAACAAGGAAAATGTATTGAAATAGAAAATCCTGATGGAATATACCTTGCAGGAGAACAATTAATACCTACACACAATAGTAAATCTTCAATGGTTACTATTTGTTATCCGTTATGGTTAATATTCCAAAATCCAAACTTAAATATATTAATTGTAAACAGTGAGGGTAGCTTATCCGAGAAATTCGGTATACAATTAAGAGAATACATTAAACGATATGGAGAGTACTTTAATGTCCATCTATCTGAAACAAAACATAGTAGCACACATATTATGTTCTGTGATAATAATAGTAACGATTATCGTGGAAGCATAAGATTAACTGGATCTAATGGTAGTATTACAGGTCAAGATGCAGACTACCTAATAATTGATGACCCATATAAAGGATTTGAAGATATCACTCCAACATTACTTCAAAAAAAGATTGATTGGTTTGACACCATTATCGAACAAAGAATAGAACCCCACACCAAATTCATATTATTACACACACGGTGGCATAGTAATGATTTACAAGGATATTTTAAATCACACCGTGCAGAAGATTATCATTTCATAGAATTCCCAGCCATAACTGATGATGGTACGCCATTATGGAAAGAAAGATATAGTATTGAATTATTGGAAAAGAAAAGAGAAAATATTGGTGAAAGATTATTTCAAAGTATCTTCCAACAAAAACCAATCGATGACTCCAGTAATTTTTTTGATTTAAATAAAATTCATTGGGGTGCACCTCCAGAAGAATTAACAATCATTCAAATGTGTCGTGGATGGGATGTAGCTTCAAGTGACCCTGGTAAAAATGATTTCACAGCAGGGGTGCCGATGTATCTGTTAAACGATGATAAATCTATACTTATAACTGATTTTGTTCATGGGCAATTTGGTAAAGACACAAGTCAAGAAATAAAAAATCAGATAATACTTGATGGACATGACAATATTTCAATAATTGAAACTGGAGTGGCTGCTGCAGGAGCACTACTCTATGATAACTGGGAGCAACAATTACCAGGATACTTCCTGGAAAGAGCCATACCCGTACCAAATAATAGTAAAGCAGACAGAGCAACACCACTGAAAGATTATATTTACGATGGGCACGTGTATGTTGATATTAAAGATAATAAGCTTCGTAAAACATTCCAAGATGAATTCAAAGCATTTCCTAACGGAGAACATGAGGACCTTGTTGATGCGGCAGCACATGTATTCAATTATATTAACCAAGAATTTATTGGGAATGATATCTTTGAAATCGTGGAAATCTAATAAAAAAATATGGAAAAGGAGAATTATATAATATGGGATTTTTTAACAACATCAAAAAAAGCATAATGAAACTACCCGGACTACGAAACCCTGAAGACGATTCATTGCTCTATGAATTCATGAACAATTATCATTGGGCATTCACACAAGCCAACAAAGATACAGGCGACCTACAAACATATTATGACTCATATAATAATGTTTTTGTTAAATCATGCATTAAAGCATACATCAGATACAGCCTAATAAACGGATTCACCATTACCAACAATTATGGTGAAGAAGTAAATCCTATAACAGCTAATTACTTAAATAACTTATTCAATGATCCTCAGGGAAAATTAAGAGAAGATACATTTGCAACACTCAACGATTTAATATGGAAATCATGGAAATTAACAGGAGACTGTTTTATAGAAGTTAACCATAAAAAAAATTATGGCAACATACCCCTTGGTTTTAAACATATACCTACAGAGTTAATCTGTTATCATAATGATACTAGTCAATGGGGTCTTCGTAATACAGATTACAGGTTTGAAGATGATGAAATAATACATATATATGAACCTAGACCCGAAGCTAAAAACTATCTATGGGGTATTAGTGAAATAGACAGTATTGGATTATCTATTGCATTAGAATTCAGTGGTTTAAAACATAACAAAGAAAT
The DNA here is from genome assembly GCA_023407175.1 of Bacillota bacterium. The sequence continues at coordinate 32,101 of JAEYMU010000027.1, read as the reverse complement.
GTTTGATAACAGCGGAATGGATCCACGAGGAATATTATCATTTGATAAAGAAACAAGTAATGTAAGTATTCAATCTTTTATTAACAGAATGAAGCAAGATAAAAATAAAAAAGGTTTGCTTACAGTTAAAGGAGCTACTTATCAAAGCACAGGTAATAATAACCGTGATTTGGATTTCCTTAACCTACTAAATTATAGTCGTGACCGTATATTAATTGGTTTTCAAGTGCCTCCTGCTGTGATAGGCATTGTTGAAACAGCACACTTGGGTAGTGGCACAGGGGATAGTCAAGAAAAATCTTTTAATAATACTTTGTCTGGGGATTGTAAGATTATTGAAAATGCTTTTAATAAAGTATTAGGCAGGTCTGGGTTTAAAGAGGTTTTTGAGTATAACCATATGGATTTGGAGAATAAGTTGACTCGTGCTCAGATAGAGGATATTCAGTTGAAGAACGGTGTTAAGTCTATTAATGAGGTTCGTTTGGATTATGGTTTGAATCCTGTGGATTGGGGTGATTTACCTTTAAACCAAAACCTAAACATGAGTCCTAATAATTCTAATATGGATTTACAAGTTAAAAGTCTGCAAAAAGCTTTGACAATGGAAAGGTTAAGGCGAGAATATGATTAAAACAAGTGAACAGATAGAAACAGATAAATTATTATTATCATGTACTGGTTTATGGGAAGAATTCCGTATAAACAAAACCAAAGACCCCATAAACGTACAAGAATATTATAATCTGATAAGTAACTTACTTGACCAGCAATTAAACCATAGTAGAATGTGGTTATCATCACCACAGGCTAAAGAGTATTATTATGCAGAAATGCAAAGACAAAAAGAAATACTCCAAAGTTTAGATATAGAATGGGATGATTTATTAGAACAAACCTATGAAAGTGTTGATAATTTAATCGAACGAGTATATGAATTAGGTAAACAGAAAGGATACAATGACATTAAAGAAAAACTTGTATTCACAGACACAGACAAGGAAGCATTAGACTTTGTAAGACAATACAATTTCCACTTAATAAGAAAATTAAGTAATGATTTACGAGGCAGTGTTAAAAAAACAATTACTCAAGCTGTAGCTACTGGTGAAAACCCATATAGTTTAGCTAACAAAATAGTTGAATTAGGAGTAAAACCTTTAGAAGGCAGTACTTTAACTCCTAAACAAAGAGCTGTGATGATTGCTAAAACAGAAGTTAGCAGAGCACAAAACACAGGTATTTTACAATCCTATGTTAATGAAGGCTATACTGAAGTTACTATTCTAACTGCTGAAGATAGTAATGTTTGTAGTTTATGTTTGGATAATGCTTATTTATTTAATAAAAGTGAAGATAAGGTTTATCATCCTGGTTTAAAAGATAATGTGCATCGCATAAATGATTTGGATGAGGATAGTATGTTGCCTTTGCATCCTAATTGTCGTTGTACTTATTTATCAGTATGGAAATCTAGGAGGGATAATGTTAATCCAGAAGTAATAAACTTAACACCATTATCTGATGGGGAGTTACATGTATTAAACAATATTTATACCGATAATAGGAGTTCAAAGAAACCATTCTCCCAATATTCTAGCAATGGGATAACTAATTCATTATCTAAAAATCAATTTAAGGAAGAATGTAAAGGATTCATTGATAAAAAGGACATGAGTTTAGTTGATAATCTATATGAATTCCAAGGAAATGTTAAATATGTAGATGTTGAATTTGCAACGGCAAGAACAAAAAAAGGAACATTTTCTGGATTAATATCTGATGGTAAATCTAACTCAGTAAATTTAACTAAAAAATTCTTAGAAACTGCAGAAAAAGAAAAAGGAATATTATTTTTAATCCATAATCATCCTAAATCTAATCCTCCACTTCCTTCTTCAGGAGATTTAGAATATTTTGCTTCTAATAAAGTTAAATATGGTTTAATAACAAATGAAGAAGGAACATTTATCATTAAGAATAATAGCCTTTCTCAAAACAAAGATAACTCTAAAAAAATCAAAGATATTGGTTTTAAAATTGAGAAAAATATGACTGATGATTTTAATAAAGATACTGGTAGGATTATTCCATCAACATTTTATGAAGGTAAACCTATTGATAAGTACACTTCTGAAGAAGTGAATTATTTTAAGGAAAGAGATAAATATGTTAATGAACATAAAAATAGATACATAAATTTATATGAAAAGGAATTATCAGTTTATGGTTTTGAAGTTAAATTTGTAAATTAATAACGGAATGATAAAATGAAATATGATGAAGTATCAGATATTATTGATGGATCTAACCTTGTAGGTTATGGAAGATTTAATCCGGATCATATTACTGCTGTGGAACAGTTTAAAACTATGGAAAAAAAAATGGAACACTTACAGGGAATGTATAAATCAAATCCTACAGCTTTTGCTGAATGGAAAGAGCTTTGTATGTCTAAGGGATATTTATCAGATATTTTTGGCACACTTGAGAATCCTAAAGAATTTGATGAAGAAAAACTATTTGCTGAAGACTAAAACCTACTTTTTTTATATTATTTATACTTTTATATTAATCCTAAATAGACATCATTATTATTTAATAAATTTCATATATATTTATTAAGTGATAGTTGATGTGTGTTGAGAAGAATGTTTTTGAGTTTAATGAGTCAGGATTGTTACCTCAAGGTTGTCATGAAATAACTTTGGAGGAAATTAAAAAATATTTTGTTGATAATTTTCCAGAATCTACAACAAGACAAAGTCGTTTTGATTGTTTCATGAGATTTTATAAAGATTTATTAAAAAATGTAAAATCATGTATTAGATTATTGATTGATGGAAGTTTTGTTGAAAATAAAGTTGATCCATATGATATTGATTTTATAATAGTAATTGATTCTAAAGAATTAACAATTGAAGAAAATAATTATTTGGATAATCTTATAGAAAAAAAGAATAAATATCGAGAAGAATATGATTATTATAATTATTTGCACGAAAATGACATCATTTCAAAAGATAAATTATATGAACTAGATTTATTTCGCTTTGGTTGTGATTTTTTTAGAATTGACAAGATGTACGAAGATCATCCAACGTATAATAATTATGTTAATTCTAAAAATTATTGGATTAACTGGTGGGGGCATAATAGGGAAAATATCCCTAAAGGATTTTTAAATTTGGTTGTTGATTATGGTGGTCTAAATGACATATAGGAGCATTGAAGATATAAATAATGAAATTAATGAAGTTAAGTTATTATTAAATCCTTTAACTGATTTTTTGATAAAAAATCCTGATGATTTAAGTGTAAAAGCTAATGCAAATAGCTTAAAAGATAGATTACATCAATTAAATGTTGAATTAGCTCATGTTAAAAATTATTATGGACGTACTTCTTTTGATTTTCGTATAGCTAATGATAATGGGGGGAAAATAGAATTATCTAACTTGAGCAAAATAGGATCTGCTATCCAAGAACTAGTTAATTCTTGCTCAATGTATGATGGGAAAACCCCTGTAAAGAAAAAATCATCTATAAATAACTCTATTTTAAGTAGTGCGGTTCTTCAAGTGGATGCTGTGGAGATGGGGTCTTTAATTTTATTTGTTTCTTCTGCAAATAATCAATCTAGTTTGAATAATGAATCTTATTTAAAAAGAGGTTTGGAGAATTTAAATGATATTATAAGTTGTGGAGATAATGAAGAATTACTTTTAGATAAGATGAAAACTATGGGAACTCAACCAATATTTAAATATAAAAATCTTTTAAAAATTTTAAAAAACAATAAATTAAATTTAGATATGTACAAGTCGGTTGCTCCTAAATGTTTTGAACCACAATGTTTATCTAGTGAATTTGCAAAAAAGGTGTATGAAGTAATTGATGATTCTAGTAAAGAAAAATCTGATACTATTGATATTATGGGGGAATTATATACAATTAATACTCATAAAAATGAATGTTCTTTAGAAATTTCTTCTGAAGATGAAAAAAATGGAATAAATATTAGATTTAGTTTTGATAAAGAATTTAAAGAGGATCTTAAAAATAATATTGAAAAAATAATTCATATATCTTTGAATAGAGTTATTGAATATAATCCTGTTGAGGATAATGAAAAAGTTACATATAAATTGAAACAAATTCTTTAATTTTTTTTCTTTTTTTTTGAGTCTGTAAAATTTTACAGACTCCTTTTTTCTAATTGTCTACGGTGATTATTGAAGAAGAAAAAAAACTTAAACATTAAATAATAAAAAAAATAATTTTTTTTCAAAAATTGGAGCTGGTTCTTTTATTATTAATGATTTATTTTTTCTTCTAGTATTTTTTATACATATTAGTTATTATTTTTACAGCTTATTTTAACATTAATTTATTTTTTTATAAAAAAAGAATAAAATTTTTAGGAGGATTGGAAAACATTGCATAATCATAATCGTTTTCGAGTCTATGTCCCACTCACCAAAAACAACCAACAAAATTACACGTTAAATGATGACGGAACATTAGACATCATAGGAACAGCAAGTACAACAAGCCAAGACTTGCAAAAAGACATTATGCTACCATCAGCCATAAACTCTATGAAAAAACAATTACTAACCAGTAATAAAAATCTTCATGGAGACCATGAATATGGTTTATTCACAGGTTTACTAGGTAGTATCAACAAAGTACTGGATTCTGATAATGATACTTTGAAAATAGGTGCCACAATACTTTCTAAATATGCACCAGATATTAAAGAAATGTTAGATATTGGAGTTAACCTGGGTTTAAGTATTGGTGGTGCACCAACTGAATATGATCGTAATCGTGATGGTGGTTGGAATGTTAAAAATGCAAGATTAGATGAAATCAGTTTAACAAGCATGCCTGCAAACATAGATACTTTAGGTACAGTCACCACTGCTAAAGGAGTAGTTGAAGGAACATGTTTTGCAGGAGTATGTAATAAAATATTAAAAAACATGGAGACTAAAAACATGACAGATAATAATACTCAATCAGGTGCAGAACCTGAGGAACAATATGTTACTAAAAATGACTTAAAAATAGCTATGGATGAGTTATGGAGTGAAAAAGAACAAGGATTAGTAGAACAGTTATCTAAATCTATGGAAAGTACTGTTAAAAGTATGGTTCATGATGAAATAACTCAAATCCAACAAAACAATAATGATGAGGGTACTGGTAACTCAGAAAACAATGATGGGGGAGATGGTGTAACTAAATCATTTTCTGCTGAAGAAATGGAAGAAAGAATCAATAAATCAGTTGATGATAGGTTACATGAATTTGAAGAAAGATTCTTCAAAAACTTAAATGAAACTCGTAAACCTACATCTCGTGTTGATTTAAATAATATTCCTCCACACGGGGAAACTAATAATATTCAGAAAAATACTTTCAGTACTGAAGAAACTGCAGAAATATTGATGAAAAAACAAATGATGAGAAATCCATTAATTGATGCTATTTCTCAAAATCTCTAAAAAAAATAATAAAATTTTTATAAATTATAAAAAAAGAAGGTTTTTAAATATGAATCTCGATGAAGTAATAAGCAAAGTAGCAACTCATTCTGCAGAAATAGATGAGTTAAAAAAAACATTTCAACAAGTAAGTGATTATCCTAACGCAATGCAACTTGAATACAGTAATGTATTGCAAACTAAAACTTTTGAAAATGCACCATTACTCAGATATTTGGAAAGTAAAGGGCAAGTATTTGATAATAAAGCAGCTCTTGTAGGATATTTTGAAGAAAAAAGAGAAGCTGATGATGTTAAATGGATTGGTGAATTAGATGATATTCCAGATGCAGCTCCTGAACAAATTGATGATGTAACTGACAAAATGAAAGCATTAGTTGCACCCATCGAAGTTTCCATGATGGCGCAAATGGGTAATAAATATATTGATCTTCTTGCTCGTAGACAAGAAAAGAAATTCATTGATGTTAATAATAAAACAGATAAAGCAATCCTTGAAGGAACCGGTGATAGTACTAGTAAAGATTTCAAAGGTATTTCTTCAACTATTAAATCACATAGTGAAGATTTAAAAGGAGCTCCTATTACTGAATCTATTATTGATGATATGCTTGAAGATTTAAATAATGATAACAGTAATCCTGATGTTATTGTTTGTAGTTATGGTGTTGCTAAACAATTAAAAGCATTAGTTGCACCTTATAGAAGATTTAACGATAAAGTGGATATTGGGCTTGGACATAGAGTTACTACATATGAATCTATGTTGGGTACTGAATTACCTATTCTTGTAGACCGTAATTGGGATACTAGTAAAGGAGATAAATTAGCAATTATTGATTCTACTACCGTAGAAGTTAGAAGGTTAATGCCTCCTACTTTGATTACTGATTTGCCAGTGAATAAGTTAGCTTATAAGAATGTTGTTGCAGCATTTCTTACTATGTTGACTAATGGTGAGTTTAAAGATGGTTTGATTACTGGAATTGGTGCTGCTTCAGATTCTCCCTAATCCTGGAGGAGATCCTGAAACATTTGATTTAACATTTAATGTGACTGATGCAGATGGGGCTGTTGAAGGAGCTAGTGTAACTGTAGATAATAAGACAGGTACTACTGGTAGTGCTGGAGGTTGTACTATTAAAGGTGTGGCTAAAGGTGAACAAACTGTAGTTGTATCTAAAACAGGTTATAATGATTATTCTTCCAGTATTACAGTTTCCGCGAATGATACAGTTAGTGTTGTTTTAACTAAAGGATAAAAATTTGTTTTTATTCTATTTTTTTTAATTTTTGATGTGAGTTTATTTTTATGATTGATGAAACAGATATTCAACAAATATTAAAAACAGATGGTTTTGAATTGTCTGATGATGATTTCCAATTGCTTTTGGAGATTGTTAAAAGTCAGATTAATCAAGGTTTAGATGTTCCTATTGAACCTGTTAGTTTTACTCAAGTTGAAAATGGTTTCAATGATGATAAATTATTAGTAGACATGTTTCCAATTGATGAAATTCATTCTCTAAAAATAGGGGATTCTATTTTAATTGAAGATAAGGATTATAATATTGATTATGATGATGGTATATTATATTTTAATAGAACTTACAATGGTTTTTTAAGGTTAGAATATAGTGCAGGATTAACTACACAAGAATACTCAACACACATAGTACCTTTAATCATCAACATGTTAGAATACAATTTAGACAATAGCTGGGATAAAAACGCATCAAGCATTAAAGAAGGAGACATAACAATAAGTTATGATACCAGTATTGGCCAAGGAGCTTTAATACAAAAAACATTAAACGATTTAAACAATCGTTACTCAACATACATAAGGATGCTCTAAGACTATGATTCCTTTTTTCAAAAATACAGATGTAGACATCTACACCTACAAAGGTTTAGATGAATATGGAGATAAAGAATATGTTTTCCGCAAAAGCATAGAAGCGGATATACAACCATTATCTAATGAATCAAGTATGCAGATATTCGGTAAAATACTGCAGGATACTTATAACTTGTATATTTCTATTCACTCACAATTAAATGATACCGACCATCTCTTAATACATAATGAATGTTACGAAGTAATAGGCAGTATTGAGGAATGGAATCACATTCTTAACTTTAAAAAAGTTGTGATAAGGAAATTAAGGAAAAAATGAAGTGTGTAAATATGTTATTTGGAATGGATATTAGTTTTAATCCATCATACTATAAAAAATTAGGTTTGAAAGGTAAAGGTTTCCAACAACCTTTAGAAAATACTTTAGACCATGGTTTGCATGATGCAGAAACAATTATTAAACGAGAAGTTCCAAGACCTGGACATTCCAGGTCCACTACTGGTTATAAACCAACTGGTAATCTTCAAAGAGGCATTAGTAAAAATAAACCTAACCCTTTAAAAGGGGAGTTGCATTCTAAAGCACCGTACTGGGTTTATGTCCAGTGGGGTACTTGTAAAATGCCTGCAAATCCTTTTGTAACTCGTACAGCCAATCAAGTCGCACCATTATTTAAACAATATTTTCATGAAGAATTAAGTAAAGCTGGATTGTTAAAATGACTTTAATGGAAAATGCTTTTTATAACTTATTAAACAAGCAAATACAATATGAGTCGATTGTACCTATAATAAAAGGTTATGCTGAAATAGATTCCACACCATGCATCACCATACAAACCGCTGATGAAACATTTGTTAAAAGAAGATATGTTGAAATAGACAACATTCAACATATCCAGAAACAATATCAAACCGATGTGTGGATTAATATTTGGTGTAACTCAAATAAACAAAGAATTAACATTATACAACAAGTACAAAACAGGATATTGCAAGCTGAAGCTAATCATTATTCAACTTGCAAAAATTATAATATGCAAGATAAATCTTGCGAAGTTTTAAATGATACTTGTAAAGCATTAACTAAAAATAAGCATAGAGCACATAAAAACCAATGTCCCAATCTTGATATTTACACTTCTTTTTTTAAACATTATCATATTATTAAAAACACTTTTTCCATCAACAGTATAACGGATTTAGATGAATTAAACATTCATGAACCAGTATTACGTTCAATTTTAAAGTTAAAAATGAATTACTATTCTTATTATAAGATTGGTGGAGAAGTATATACTCAATTAGAAATTGATGAGGAATTATTATGACAATTAAAAACGAATCAAAAAATAAAAATAATAAAACTAGTACTGCTACACCTAAAGAAATCTTGTACGAAGCAGTACAAAAAAATCCAACCCGTAATTATATTATTATGGGTGCTTTAACTCAAGCAGGATTATACAATCAGTACAAACAAGAAGAAACTATCTATGGTGTTGAAAACATTAAACCATCAATCACCACTGATGAATTGAATAAAATAATTAAAAATTATATTGGAGAATAGAAACTATGAGCATAAATGAAACTCCAAAAGTAAGATACTTTGAATCTGACAGTAACCCAATATTATCTGGAGTAGGTGCAGAAATACCATGTTTCATTGGAATAACTGGTAATGCCACACCTAAAACTGGTATACAGAAATTTAAAAACTTCCAACAGGTCTACAAAACTGTAGAAAATGGAGGTATTGGTACTGACTTAGAAAACAATCAATTATTAATTACAGTCAATGACTTTTTTAAAGAAATAAAAAAATCCAATAGTGATGATATAACTGTACCATATATTTACATTATTGATTTAGGAGCTGCAGAAGTAAGCACACCAAAACCTTGGTTAGATGCAATGAATGAAGCTAAAAAGAAAAGAGAAATACAAGTAGAATCTTATGTTGGTTTCAAAAAAGAAGATACTGCAAAAGACATAATCAGTATTATGAATTCTGCAATAGAACTCATTAAACAAGATTCAGAACATGGAAACCCAAGAATAGCATATTTCACAGTTATTGGTGCAAATGATGAAGAATTAAAAACATATACTGATGATAGTCAAGAAAACTACATTCAAAATACTAGAGCAGTATTAATGCCTGCTGAAGATTTTGGTAAAAATGTAGCTAAAGTTTGCATCACACCATATTATGAAGAACCAGGATACACGGATTTTAGAACTGTCACTCCTGGAAAATATAGTAATAGAACTCGTGAAGAATGTGACGAGTTACAAGCCGCAGGAATCACTTTTATCAATGATGAATTAGCAGCATCTGAAATACACCCAAGAATTAACCTTGCAGTGTCCACAGCTTTTGCAACTACTCCAGATAATCGTCCTAATGATTCATTGATTCATGCACGTAGAAATGTTGATCAACTGGTAAGAGAAGTTTATGATGCATTATATGTGCAACTCAAAAGAAATGAAACTGAAACTAATCTCAGCTATCTTCAATCAGATATTGATGTGATAGTTGATAGGAAGATAAGTGATGGATATATGATGAATGGTACGGAAATTAAAGTAGTTGAATCTGAAATCAACCCATATGACCTTAAATGTGAAGGTGTAGCAGTACCTGTAAACAGTACTTTACTTATTGGTTTTAGCATGTACATTGAAGCACCTAACGCAACCGTAGGAGGTAATTAAGTATGAGTATAACAATAAATCCTGATGATAACACATATGACCTTGGTGAATTAAGATTAGATAAAGAAATTATTGTTTGTGAAGATTTTAATGTGGAATTCAGTAGTGAATCTGAAACTCGTCCAGCCACTAACAGTCGTGACCCTGTAGGTTACAAAGGAGGTAAAAACGAGTATAAATGGGAAGCTAATGGGGTTTCCCCTGAATTCTTCAGTATGTTGAGGGATTATCAAAGAAACAGGAGAAACTTCCCTATTGGAGTTTTTAATTTTAATGATGATGGTGATTATAAAGAATTGTTCACCTTGTTACATTGTCGTATTGATTCCTGCACACCTACACAGGAAGATGAAGGAATGAGTATTGATGTATCTGGTACGGCATTAAGTGTTAAGGATAAGAAATAATTCTTATCCATATTTTTTTTTAGTTATGGTACGGGTGTATTTAATATAGGTTCGATTCCTAAACATAACAATTTCATAAAAAAATTGAGAAAAAAAGGAGATTTATCATGGTTAGTGAACAAACAACCAAATTTTTATGGGATGTTAAATTCCCAAACGAATGCAAAGAATTACCTTATGATTATTTAACAGAACACGAGCAAATATTAGTGGATAAATGTGTTAATCATGAAATATTAACCGAACAAGAACAAAAAGAATTAAAACAATTACTACACGATTACAGACCATACTTCAAAAAATACAACACGGAAGTAGCAGAACAAAACATTGAAGCAACACAACAAATCGTGAAAACACAATCACAACTACTTGAATTAATACATGACAAATCACAATATCGTATAGACATGAATTACTATATAAACGGTCAGAGATTCCTATTACAAATGAGGATAAAACCTTACACTGACAAACAATACCTTGAAGGAATGGGTACACAAATGGGATTATTCCGTGATTTAAACCGTGATGAGAAAAAATTAATCGCAAAAGCAGAAACAAAACAACCAATGAGTCCTGAAGAACATAAAATGTATCAGGCATTATCCGATAAAATCATGGAAAAAGCTTATGATTTAGATAACAATTTAAAAATCATCAATGAATTTCTTGCAGACCGTATGGAATTCGTAGATGATCCTGAAAAAACTTTCGAAGAAAACCTCCAATTCTGGGAGCAAATAGATTTAGATACTAAAACAAGTTTATTCCATGAGGTCCGCGGCAGGTTAAAATTAAATGATACTTTCACGGAAGAATTATTTCCACCTGTTAGATAGTTTTATCGGTGAAGTTTATTTCCGTGTTAGTAAACATTTAAGCATTCCTATCAGTGAAGTGATTTATAAAAGGAATGATTTAGATATTATGATGTTAATGCGGAAGTATGGTATGGAAATAAGACACGAGCAAGAGCAAATCAGAGAATTAAACAAGCAAAGAAGAAAAAATAATAGGTGGTAAAAAGTATGGCTACTGCTGAAGAAATAATGCTAACATTTTTCGGAAAAGATGAAGTAAGTAATGTTGCAAAAAACATAGATAAAAATGTTCAAAGCATGGGTAGTCGTGCTTTAACTGCCGGAAACGATATTAACTCTGGTTTACTACAGGTAAGTTCTGGTTTAGACAGTATGGTGTCTAAAGTAAATGGTGGGAAAACCGCAATGGACAACATCTTCGGAACAAGTAGTAAAGCAGAAACAAATAGTGTACTATTGAAAATGATGAGTAGTACAAGTGAAGCTGCAAGTAAATTAAATCAGCATGTTGATGATGTTACTAACAGTAGTCTTGTTAGTATGCAAAGTTTAATTCCTGCAATGAATGCTTTCAAAACCGCGACAGGTGCAACAGACCAACAGATTTATGATGCTACAGAAGCAATGGCTGGTTTTGGTGCAAAAGTTTTAGCACAAACTGGAAGTACTGAGTTAGCAGAAACTGCAATGATGGATTTAAGTAAAGGTATTAAAGGAGCTTGTGCAAGTCTTGACCAATATGGAATCACTGTTGATGCTTTAAAAAGTACTGGTTTATGGGATGGTGATGAAAATGATATTGAAGGTTATATGGCGGCAGTACAACAATTAACTGGTGATACTAAAGAGTTAATGGAAACTAATGAAGGTTTAGACAAGCAATTGGAGAAACAGTTCAGTAGTGCTGGTAAAAAATTAGGTAATGAATTCCTACCTGGAATTAAAGATGCTAAAAGAGCATTAATTGATTTGAACAAAGCAAGTGGAGGTACTCTATTCGCAGGAATACTCGGAATTACTGCTGTTGCGGATACGGCTAGTACATGGGGTCAAACTATCACTAATGTAGCTAACGGTGTTAAAAATTTACAGGAAGGTGCGGGTAAATTAAAAGATATTTGGAATGGTGTGACATCTGCAGTTAAAGGTACTGCGGCTGCTGTTGAAGGTGTTGCTGATGCAACTAATACTGTTAGTAATGTGTCAGATATTGCTGCAGGAGGAGCACAAGTAGCTGGTGGAGTAACAGAAAGTAAAGCCAGTATTGGAGCCACAGGTGCGGAAGTAGGATTAAGTGCATTTGATGCATTGAAAAAGGATAATGATAAATATCGTAAAGAGGCAGGAACCTTATTAAAGGATTTGGAAAAAAATGGAGAATTAGGAAACAAAGTACAAAACACTTCCAACAAGGTATACTCAAAAGATTTGTTTAAAAGTCCTGAAGGGATAAAAGGTCAATTTAGTGATGGTTGGGATTCTAGCATTGTTAATAAGATAAAAAATTATTCTAAAAGTCAGGAAGAAATTTCAGATGCATTAGATACTGCTATTGATGGTGTTGATATTGTAGCAGATAAAAGTAAAGATATGAAAAAATCTGGACAAGCAATGGAAGGTTTGGGTGAAGTTGCAGGTATGATACCTGCAGGAGTTGGTGCAGAAGCTGCGGCAGGAGCAACTGAAGCAACAGCAGCAAGTGCAGGATTATCCGGATTGGGAGCAAGCATATCCTCGATGTTAGCACCATTATTAACTATTGCAGCAGTAGTGGCAATAATGATTCCTGTAGTTGTTGCATTAGCTGCAGAAGCATTAATCTTTATCAGAGCATTAGCAGAAGTATTTAAAGCATTAAACTTCGATAAACTGGATTTAAGTGGAGATATTGATGGTTTGAAACAAATAGGTGCTGCAATATGGGAATTATGTAAAGCAATGGCGGCAGTAGTAGCAACTTCATGGTTAACAATGGTTTACCAAGGAATATCTGCAATAATGTTATTTAACGATCCAATTAAAGTTGCTGTTGATGAGTTGAAGAAAACTGCAACATTGGTTAAAGGATTCGCAGACATAACTATTCCTGAAAATGTTCCAAGTAATCTTCAAGCATTAAGCACAAGTCTTGGAGCAGTAGCTAAAGCAATGTGGAGTCTTGAAAGTGTTGGAGTATCAGTATTAGCAGGAAGTGTACTAACCTTAAATGGTTATTTAGGAACCTTATCACAGAACCTTGCAATAGCTAAAAAAGAATTAACAGAATCAGCTAAACAAATCAACAGTATGAGTGACTTGGACACTATTGATGATGGTGTAGCAAGCAAATTAGAAGCTGTAACATCATCTTTAGCAAATGTAGGGAAAGCAATGGGAGCATTATCTGATGTTAATTGGGACATTAACATGGGAAACATTGTAAACCTTGGAGGAGCATTTGGAACAATCACAAGCCACTTGGAAGATGCTAAAGATGAAATCATCAAAGCAGCACCTGTTATCAACCAATTCAGTAGCCTGCCGGATATTGATCAATCTGCAGGTGAGAAACTTAAAAAAGTTTCAGATGGAATTAAAAATGTTGCCGATTCATTGAAAAGTTTAAACAGTTTATCAAGCAGTATGGGTGGAGATAATGGTGCATTAGGAACAATCCTTAAAAAATTACAACTTGGTGAAAGTATCCGTGCAGCTAAATCTGCTTTAACTGACGCTGCAAAACAATTACAAGGTTTAAATGATTTACCGGATATTCCTGATGGTATTAAAACAAAATTGTCCAAAATAGGAAGTACAACTGCAACTGTAATCAATACATTAAAACCTTTAACAAATATTCAGAATATGAATGTGAATAGTGCAAGTATTGCAAGTAAAGTTGCACAAGCAAGATATGCGATAAGTAATAGTGCAATACATCTCGCAAGTTTATCTGGCATTAGCACAATACCTGATGATATTCCTACAAAATTATCTAAAGTAGGCAGTACAGCCGCAACTTTGATTAACACTTTAAAACCATTAACAAGTATTGCAAATAGTGAAGTAAACGCAGGAGCAATTAATACTAAAGTTGCACAAGCAAGATATGCAATCAGTAATGCTGCAACACATATTGCAAGTTTATCAGGTATCAGTACAATACCTGAAAATATTGGTGAAACCTTAAATCGTGTAAGTACAAGTGCAAGACAAGTAGCAACTGCAGCAACTAACCTAAATACCATACCAGTAGTAACTGCCACTTCCGCGAATATCATGTTAGCCGTAACTGCGATTAAAACTGCGATAATGCAGTTAAACAGTCTTGCAGGAACAACATTAAATGGGGGTATTGGAGCATTGTTAACAAGTGTTACAAATGCTTTAAATCAATTAAAAACCACTTTATATGCAATGAGTGGAGGATTCTATAGTGCGGGAGCGAACATAGGATTATCAATTGTAAATGGCGTGAATACTGGATTAGCACCATTATCTAGCATCACTATCGCTCGTGTAGCCTCAGCAACAAACAGTGCCGTAGGAACTGGAAGAAGTGGAGGGGCAAAAGTAGGTCAAGCAGTAACACAAGGATTCAAACAAAACTTGAAAATGGCTCAAGCAATGAAACAAGAAATGAGTTATGTAACACAAGCAGTAAACAATGGGATAAGTGCAGCTAAAACTGCAGCACGTAATGGGGCACAAGATGTTGTAGCTGAATTTAAAAGAGGTATTGAAACAGGTTCACCTGGGGCTATGGCATGGGCTACTTATGATGAAATGAATTATATTAATGATTTCATAGTATCAGAAGGTAAAAATGTTGTGGCAAGTGCTAAAAGATTAGGGCAAAATATTGTAACTGGTTTTGGCAATCCAAGTTTAAATGTTGGTTTAAGAAGTGTTCCTACTGATTATAATCTTGAACAATTACACGGAATGGGAACATTAACTTCAACTGCACAATGGGGTAAAAGTACACAGAATGTTGAATTACATATTCATGAAGGTGCAGTACAATTAGATACAAGGAACTTAACTACACGTGAAAGTAAGCAAATCATGATTAATGCACTTGAAGGATTAGATGCTGTAACAAATATTAACATAAAAGGAATAGGGGCATAAATAGTATGGGAATGTATAGTGACCTTCGTGAAGGGGCAGAAGCAAGTATTGAAATAGATGGATACCCATTCTACCCTGAAGAAATAACTCCCCAAGAATCATATAATCGTAGAGAATTAAACAGACAATCCATTCTTGGAGGAACTGAAAAAGTAACAAGAGGAAAATATGTTGTAAGAGAATTTAGTTTCACCACCACAATTTATA
The DNA here is from genome assembly GCA_023407175.1 of Bacillota bacterium. Next base: position 16,452 of record JAEYMU010000027.1, on the reverse strand, counting down.
TTCCTGACGGACACCCTGAAACCTACGACACAATCTTCCAAAATATGGTAAGCAAACCATGTGAGATAATAAGCCCTTATATGGGAGGTAAATTTGATGCTGAAGTACATATACAGAAAACTGCAAGTGAAGCATCACCTAACCATCTTGAATTAGAAATCACAGTTAAAGAAATACCAACTGGTGAAAGTATGATACCTAATGATATTTTCATAATACCTGAAGATAAGTTGGAATCTGAAGCGGATCGTATTGCTCGTGAAGCCAAAAACAAAAAATAATGGAGTGTATTTTTCTTGGTAATTAATCATTTCACAGAAGTAGAACAATACAGAATATATCGTGTATTGTTAGAATTGTATAAGACGGATGAAGAAAACTGGGAACAGTACATTCCTTTAAATGGTTCTGATGAGAAAACAGATAATGAAACAAAAGAAACATTAGAAAATACTGCTAACGATGATGAAGATGATAATTTCACGAAAGGATTCACATTACATCAAGGTAAAATCATAGAAACATATTATTATGGTGAATTCACTCATGTGGAATGGGAGTTGGATTATGAAGATATTAATGCTTCAGCAAGTATTAACATACCTGAAATTAAAGATTTAAATCGTTTTTATAAAGGTGTAAGGTTAAGTTTGTATTCAGGTGCTGAAAGTTTAGGCAAACATCGTACTTTTAATAAACCTATACGACCTAATTTAACTGGTTTTATTACTGATGAGTCTTTTAATGAAAATGGAATGAGTTTGAAGATTTCTGGAATGAGTAAATTATTAGAACAGAAGTATGAATTTAATTTTACTCAAATGAAAATATCTGAAATCTTAAAAGAAATGATTAAAACAGCAGGTTTAGAACCTGCAGTTGATGCCACAGGTTTAGATGATCAAGTTATTGATTATAGTAATGTTTCATCAGATGGAGAAAGTAGTAATGTTGATAACAGTAATTTACCTGCAGATGCTTGTAAGTTTGCTAAACAATTAACAAAAGGTAAAAAAGGACAAAGAGCAAAAGCAGAATCAATTTACAATTGGATTAACAGCAATTTCCCTTATAAAAGATATGAAAACAGCCATTACAACGAACAAAACATTTACAGTACTGCTAAAGCAAATATGGGAACACGAATTTTTAATTGTTGTGACCATGCACATTTATCAGTTGTTCTTTTAAGATGTGCCGGTTTAAAAGCAAATTATATTCATGTAACAGGGCATGTTTACACAGTAGTATATATTGACGGGCAAAGAGTAATGTTCGACCCTCTAGGATATAGTAGAGGTATGGGTACTGTTGCAAGTGGATTTGCAAAAGACGGGGCAGAATCAGAGAGCATTAACTTCTAAAAAAGAAGAGGGTATAAAAATATGACTTATTATGTTTGTAGTGATAAGATAGATAAAAAAGAACAATCTTACATCAATGCAGTAATCTCTGCCCTTAAAGCAAAAGGAAAAAATGCTGTAGATGGGGGAATAGGTCCTAACAAGGAAGCATTAAGAAACAGTAAAGGTAGTGGAGACACTATTGTTTTTATTGTAGGTGGTGGGGCTGCAGGTTGTACATTAGCATCATTTGTAAAAAGTGTTGAAGGAAAAACAAATTATGCACATGCCATATTTGGTTATGCTGGATGGACAAGTAATCCTCATGTGAAAGAACAAGCAGCTCGTACAGAAAAACTTGTTCGTGAACATGACTGTAATTTCTTCCGTAGCTGGATGCCATCATATTATGAGGGGCATACAATTTATACATTCTGTGAAAAATACTCTCAATATGTGAGTGTTTGTTGTAGTGATAAGTCTGCAGAAGATTTAGGGCAAAAGATAGCTAATGGTACTTGTGGTAAAAGCGGGGATGACTCAAATGATGGGGGTTCTGCTTCAACTATTAAAGATGCTATTAAAGAAGTGCTCGCTTATTGGGATGCTGAAGCAGAATGTTATATTAGAGATAACAAAATGTATATTCATAAAATCAAACCTCCTGCAAAAGGAGCATTGCAAGGATTTACAGATACTGAGGGAGTAACAACTTATTTTGAAGTTACATTACGATCTGGTGTGAATATACAACAAGATAGTGTTCAGATTACAGATTATAATCCAGACACGGTTAATATGTTAACTGTACATTCTACGGTTATGGAGGATATTGTTTATCGTAATGAAAAACTTATTGAGCGTTTTGGTGAAAAACCTCAAGAGTTAGATGCTGTTAAGAGAGTACAAGTTGTTGAAACAGATGAAACTCCTGCAACAGACACAACAACTACTGATACGGGGATTGTTAATGATGCAACATTAACTGAACCTGAAACCACCACTACATCCACCACAAAAACGGAGGAAGTTCCTTGTGAAACTCCTGAAGAAGTAAGAAGTTTCGCAGACCGCGAATGGGCAAAAATAAAAAGAGAAAATGGACACAGTATAGAATTAACCACGGTGGGGTTAAATACGTGGAGTGAAGGTTGGTGGGTTAAAGTATATATTCCAGAATTTGATGTTGATGATTACATGTATATTACAAAGGTTTCACAATCTTATGATGGTGAATTAAAAACTAATATAACTCTTGTTGATTATCCTCCAGGTTTTGGTGAGTTGAAAGAACAAGAAACCTCCAATGATGAGGAAACAGTAGAAACAAGTACGGAGGTAACAACATGAAGTCAAGCAACATAACTGTAACTGATGGGAGATTAATGAGAGCATTAAACAATGCTACACAAGCAATAGCAAACAATACAAGTTTATCTGGAAATAACACTCAAAAAGATAATGAATTACATGTGGGGAAGTTAACAAGGTTTTTTTATGAAACACAAGAAGCAGAAGTTAAATTAACTGAAAAAACAGTTACTTGTAAGTTAACAAGGCCTACTGAAGGTTCTGTTAATATTTTCTTCACTCCTTTCGCAGAGTTGGAATGGGATGAAACTTTAAGAAAAACTTATTTCAAACCTTATGAAGACATAAGGTGTGTTGTTGCAAAAATTAACGGCAAATATTATGTTATTAGTTATTTCCAAAATGATAAAATCACTCCACCACCTATCGCTACAGGGGGTTCATTATACCTGCAAGGTTACACAACAAGTCTTCAAATAAATGGGGATAATGGGGGTATTTATTTTAACACTCCAAAAATTGTTTATAAAGATTGGATGACTCCTGAACAACGAAATACTGTGCAAACAAGTGATTTAACTGAAGAGAATTTAACAAACAAGGATTATTATACAAAGGATGAAATTTATACTAAATCTGAAGTAGATGAGTTAATAAAAGAGTTAAAAGAAGAATTAGGTTTAAAAGAGGGAGGATAATGTATGTTGCCTTGCGATTTTGATGATGATGACCATCGTTTTTACCAAACATTAAATGAAGACATCCTATTAAAACCTAATAAATGGAATGAATGGGACATGCAATTCCATGAGGGAGATGTTGTAAATGTTACGGGATATGATAGTCTACATAATGCTATTTGCATAGCAATAATGACAAGATATCAAGAACTTAAACATAATCCATTATATTCGGATTTTGGTTGCCGTATACATGAATTAATCAAAGCTAACAAATCAGAAATGGTGAAATATAAAATAGAATTGTTTGTTCAAGATGTACTCAGGAATATGCGTCGTGTACGTAAAATTAATTGGATTGAAATAACTGAAAAATACTCCGAACCGTACAATTATAAGGTAACTTGGAGTGTTAATAGTATTAGTGATGAAACTATTGAAGGAGAAGTAAGCATATGACATACCAACAAAGATATTACAAAGAAATATTCTTTGAAGCATTACAAAATGCATTAAATGAAGGTTTAATCAGCCATTCTGCCCAGTTTATTAAATATATTGAAAATAAACAAGATATAAGTAATTTCTATGCAATGATATTGAGTATTCATTCAGAAGTTTTTGAAAAAGTATATTCTGACATGACTGAAGTATATAATTCTTTTAAAATTAATAGTGCAACAGGAATTGATTTAGATGATATTGGGGACATATTAGGTTGTCCTAGACCACAAGCAACATATGCTGGTGCGGAAATAACATTTAAATTACCTAAAGTATATCCCAATCTTACTATTGAAGGTGCAGGAATAGAAGTAACTAGTCCTAACGGAATTACATATAAGACTGTTGAAGATTTGAAGTTTCCAGCAGGTGAAACTGTTTGCACAGTCTTTGCATATGCAACAAAAGCAGGTCCTCAATATGGTGTTGATGAAAACCAATTAACAAAAATCATATCAAGTTTGAAAAATATTGACTCAATAAGTTGCACTAACATTAACTCTAGTACTGGGGGTACAAATGTTTATAATGATAATCAATATCGTGAATTATTGCAGCATTGGTTTGAAATTAATCAAAAAGGGAATTACTGGGCATATGTGAATTATTTCAGCCGTACTGATGCTGTGGAAGGATATAAATTAATCCCTAATTGGGATGGCACGGGAACTTTAAAAATTATAATTGACCCTGGAGATAGTTTTTTATTAAATCGGATTTATGACGAGTTAACCAAAGAGATTACTCAAGTTACAGAAGATATTGTGTTGATGGGGCCTGTTTTAAAACCTATTGATATTTATATTAATGCTAATGTTGATATAGATCGTGTTAATCCTTTTAGTCTTGATGAAAAAGCAGAAATACAAGGAAAAATCAAACAAGCGGTAATTGATTATATGGATCTATTAAAAATTGGTGAAGATTTCATACCTCATAAATGTAGTGTTTATATTGATAGGGATGTTCCAGAATTACAAGATATTAATTTCCAATATCCTACGGGGCCGGTTGTTATTTCTGATGAAGAACAATGCAGTCCTGGGGATATTCAAATAATAATGGAGTAAAAAAAGGGATATTTATGCCTTATAAGAGTTTTGAATCATTATTAAGTAAATTCCCTTATTTTTTGAATAAGAATTGGGATAGTAATTTCAGTAAATCTGAACGTGTTTTTAATAGTGAGTTCAAAAAAGTATACAATAATTTATATGATGTTTATCTTGCAGCTAAATTAAAGAAACATGTTCTTATTTGGAAGGAACAAAATTCAGGTTATAATTATGATATGTATTTTGCTGTTAGTTTTCCTAATTTGAAAAGTGTTTGTATTACTGAACATTATATAAGATTAGTTAGTCAGGAAGTTGTTTTAGATGATGGTTCTATTAAAATTAATGAAAGTATGCAAGAAATCAGCAAAGACATATATGCTGAAACATTTAATTATGATGATTTTGTTAATCATTTTGAATATTTACACTCCAACACATCACAAACAATAATCCCAACAGAAAAATATACGATAACAATTGAAACATGGGATGAATACACTACAACAAAAGGATTTCCAGAAAACCCTATTATTGTTGGTGATGAATATGACCATGATTACTCTCTAGATGCATTTGGTGAATATTTCAGATGTCCTCGTAGAACATACAATGAAGTAAAAACATCACAATACTCAGACACAATACCTGCTTATGACAATCAGGTTACAGAAGATGACTATCATTACATGCAAAGATTACTGTATTATGCAACACATTTGAATGACACTCCCTTGCCTATACTTGAGATCTTCAAATTATTCAGTATAACAGATGCGCAATTATTAAACCGTGAACGATTATTATGTCGCATGATTGACATAACAAGACATTCTAAAGACGGAGTATATAATAGAACTTGGAAACCTCAACGATGGGAGCATAAAGATAAATGGTGTAATGGATTACAAGAAAACCTATTTTTATTTGCAAATGCTAATGACAACAATCCTATTCAAGGACAAAAGTTCGTATTTGATTTTAAAGTTTTAAACAGTTTGGGTGAAGAAGTTTACAATACTAATAGTTATAATCTTATTGAAGAAACTGTTATAGATGAAACAGAAAAATCTTGGATTATTATACCTTATATTAATAATGAAGTTGTAGCTGATTTAATTTTAGATTCACAGAAAAAATGGAGTTTAACAACAAAAGACATAAACGAAGAAGACACACTGTTTATTTTCAAATGCTTTTCCACAATTGAAGAAGCACAACAAGACATATTGGAAAATAACGGAAAATTTAAAGCTAATCCTGATGATTTGATATCTGAAGAAATACTTATACATGTAATGGGCTGTAATCATGCAGATTACTATGTATCGGAAGATGGAAATGATGATAATGATGGTGTAACTAAAGAAACTGCATTTAAAACTGTGAATAAAGCTTTAAATATGGTTGAAGGAGAAAAAAATATTATTTCTTTACTTGATGGCGAACATCATTTAAACACGGCTTTAATAACTCAAAACACTACAATATTAGCATGCCCACAATTTACACCAACACTTCTTTGCGATAACTTTACTTTTTTCCGCATAAGTCAAGATACACAATTAACATTACAAAACATTGACTTAAAATCAAAGTGTTGTAAAATGCATGCTGATTATACTGTATTTAAAAACAATAATAATCTTAATTATCCTTTAAATGTTCGTGTGGCTGGTAAATTCTGTTTAATTAGTACAAGTATTGTTTTAGATAGTACAGTTGCTGATGAGTGGATTGTGTTACATGATTATAGGATAGAGGGGCATTTGGTGAAAAGTGATGGGGAATCTCCTGATGAATACACTACACAATATAATGATAGTAGTTGTGTTGAAGAGGATACTTTGAATAGTAATAATAGTAAAAATAGTTTAACTGGTGAGAAAGTACAATTACTTAAAAATGGGAAGGTTGTTAGTGAAACAACTGTTGATAAAGAAGGATTGTTTACTTTCACAGTTAATAGTGGGGGGGTTATTGGTTCTGATAATTATCAGGTAGTGCATGATGAAACAGAATTGTTCTGTAATTCCACATCAAAAAATATAATCCGGAATGTTGTGAAAACCACTCCTGAACTGATTTTAGAAACTGATTTATTCTATATAGGTGTTAATAAAGATTTACAAATTCCTTTTAAAGTTAAAATGGATACGGATACTAAAATAACTGGTGAACAATTAAGAGTAACATTAAACAATGATGATAGTGAGATTGATGAAGCATTTATTGCCTTTAAGGTGGATAATACTGCAGATGGTGTGTTAAGTTTCACATCAGCAACAACAGGAACAAATACTCTTGAAATTAATGTTGAAGGTAATACTTATATTAATACTATAAGTAGGAATATTCAAGTAATTGTTGAAAATATTACTCGTGAACTTGTAGATGGTGCAACCACATTAAATGATGGTTTCTATTTTGTGGAAACATTACCTGAAGACCTTACAGAATATAATACTGACGATGTACTTGTAACACTTGATAATACCGGTGAACACACGTTATATATTACAGATGCTGAAAATGATGATACCACACCAACTGGTGATGATGATGAAGTGTGGATTAACACAACGGATAGTATTAATCAGTTAATTCGTGATAAACGAACAGGGGAATAAAAAGTATGATTAATAATAATTGTAAATATGCAAGAAGCAAATACAACTACACGCCTTCAGATTATGATTTAATCTTCGATTACACAAAAATACCTGCTAATATCCGTATGGAAGATGCAAGTAACTTAAGTAAACGATTACAACAATGCATGCCTTTATCAAAAATAATCCATTTAAATTTAGAAACAGATTTAAAAAAATGTTCTCATCAAGTTATAATGCATACAAGTATGCAATTAACAGTTGATGATAAGTTAATTGAAGTTGTGATAAAATGATAAGTATACAAGGCAAATATTGCTTCACACAAAAAAATAAAGTAATTTTAGAAGGGCATAACCTAATAACTTTATTGGGTGAATCCTTTTTCATGAACAGGTGGATTAACAACGAGTTTGAACCAGTAACATCTATTGTATTAGGAAAAGGAACTGGAAGGCCGAGGAAAACAGATACTAAATTAGGTAAATTAAGTGTAACTAAAGAATGCACTACTGCAGTAGATTTAGTAAATAAAAGATTAAGGTTAACTGCAAATTTCAATGCTTCAGAAGTATTAAACACTTCAGAAATTGGTGTAAGCAATGGTAACATATTAATAAGCCATGATATCTATGAAAAAATTTCAGAATCAGTATTACAGAATGATACTATAAGTAATATTCATTTAACATATGATTTTAACTTAGTAACTGGAGGAATAAGAGGAAATTGGATGCCTACAAAAGCAAACCCTCAAATATTCTATATTTACGAACCTACTGCTGTAGTCGGAGTAGTTGAAGCAAATTCTGGAAATGGATATGCTAAAAAGGATAGTGTTGAAGAATTAACCGGAAATCCGGGAACTTATTATTATAGTGCAAATAGTAAAAACTTGTACATACATCCTACAAATAATGAAACACCTGGAGATAATGAAATAATTGTTCAAACAAAATAAAAGAGTTGATAATATATGAAAGAATGCCCACCAGTTTATAAAAATCTTGGTTTAATGAGTTTTGATGAACAAAGAGAAGTAACTGTGCAAATGTTGCGTCAAATATGTAAAAATGATGAATGGTTAAAACAAAACCTTGAAAAAATTGAATATCTCACTCCAGCAGCTATTAGAAAAAGATTCACACCAATTCCTGTTGATAAAAGTAATAGTTATGGTTATAAAATCACATCTGATAATAATGTGATTTTTGATACTGCTACTGATAAAGAAGTGCAAGTAAACTTTGAAGATGACAGCCTTATTGATTTAAGTAAAACAACTTGTTTAATTGAAGCTATAGAACAAGATGGTAAAATTATACATCAAGCAAAAGTTCCACAACTAGTTAATTCCACTATTGATAAATCCACGAGAAATTACAGCCCCTGGGCTGTTAAAGATTCCTCAGGGAATATTATTGGTGGGGATATGACTGCAAATGAACATTGGTATATTGGTTTTGACCGAAACAGACATTATGAAACAAGACCTAACTGGTTAGAAAACCAATTAAACAATGAAATACCAAGCATTGGAAGAGCACAAACATTTAAAGCAAAAAAAACTGGTTTACTTGAATCCATCGTACTAAATATAAAAGCAAGTGCAGGAGAAGACAAATATAATACCGCATCACCTTTAATCGTACAAATAAGAAAAACAATAAATAAAGATGGAATATTATATCCTGAAGAATTAGCTTGCGGATATGATGGAAAATATACTGTACTCGCTCAACAGGAAGTAAGATTCCAAAACAGCAGCCCTGACATTGCAAGTATACTATTTGACCACCCATGCACTGTTAAAAAAGATGAAACATATGCAATAGTCTTACTATCGCCATTATCCCACTATAGTCACTGCTATTGGTTAGGAGGCTGGAACAAACACTGCCATGCAGATGTATACACAGATGGAAATGCATTCTACACATTCAACAATGGAATGACATGGATACGATATGGGAAAGATGATGATGTGGAATATCATCAAGGAAAATATGCTCCACAAGATTTTGCATTCCAAGCCCATATTCGTGAGTTTAAAACTGGTTATGATAAAAATAAAGATTATTGGTTATATTTATCACCTATTTTTAGCAATCCTATTAAATCAATATTCATTTCTGCTGATGACACGGGTGATGTAAATGATCAAAAACTTCAATGTGAATATCAGGTCAGTAATAATGGTAGGGATTGGATTACTGTAGGAGATAGCCACAAAGTTGATTTTGATAGTAACAATCTTCGTAATGTTGTTTTTGTCCGTGCAAGATTGAAAACAACCATGGATAATGCTTCACCATTAATTGAAAATATTACTATTTATTTAAGTACGGATATTCCAGATGAAATGTATGTCCGTACACATTATTATCACCCAAAAACTGCAGCTATGCTTGGGGCTAATGTTTGGGGTCGTGTAAATACACCATTTAATGTTGAACCAACAGTTACATGCACTGCAGAGATAATAAGGGATAAAGAAGTAACCGAACATTTCATTATCATTGAACCAAAAGATGTTGAAAATTTCACTTGGATTGAGGGCATATCTGAAGATAAATTTAAAAACATTTCAAATAATAAAGCTCATGCTTATCTTAAAGAGAATCAATCTATTATTGAATTATTAAAGCAACAACAAGTATATGTTACAGGATTCACTGATAATGCTGGAGTTTATCAAGAAGGTTTCTTTGACAGATTATATTTTGTTTCCAGTCCCGCTTATCCTATGTTAAATTGTAGCTTACAACCAAATACTGGAGAAACAGTAGTTTACGGTGAATGGTATGATTATCATGTTGATTATGATAATGATGAATTAATATTTTATGATGATGTTTTAAAAAACATGCCTACAGGTACATTTAATATTGTTTATAATCCATTGTTTATTGACCGTTTAAATGATAGTGAAATGCCATTAATATTAGATTATTTCAAAGAAACAATTGAAGTAAATGAAACACATTTAGAATCAAGAAGAATACCTTTAAGAACTGCTCCAGTAGACCCAATCCGTAAAGTAGTTTTAAATCCATCATCAGATAACACTGAACTAATAGAAGATGTTGATTTCACAATCGATTATAATACTCATGAATTAGTCTTTGACATAATAAACAATAATGATAAATCAACATTACTTAAATTGAATGATATTATTACAATTGTTTATACACCAAACCTTGATGATTCAGGGATAAGTGTAGGATATTACGCTAAAAGAGAAAATATTCGTAAGCAATGTTATATTAAACCGAATTATATTGAGTACAAAACATAAAAAGGTGAAATTAAAATGGATATTGAATCAGAAGTATACTACAAAGACAATAATGGTGAAGTAATTGGGGCAAATGTCTTAATCTACAATGACACTGAAGATATTGTGGAAAAAATCGTGATAGTTGAAGACAAATGTTTTCAAAACTTAAAAGACAAAATAGACAATTTAAACTCAGTTTACTTGTCAAAAGAAGATTTAATTGAAATATTGGCAAATACAAAAGAAGATGTTGCTATTAATGCAACAACATTAAGCAATCTTAAAAGCAGTGATGTAGCATTAAGAGAACATACTCATACAGAATATGCTCCAAAATATCATGTAGGAACTACAGAAAAATATGGTTTAGGCAGTACAAATGAATATGGGCACTGTAAAACTAGAGATAACTTAACAGCTCAAACATATGTTAAAGGAGAAGCTTTATCAGCATATCAAGGACAATTACTTAATAATAGACTCTCAACTATTGAATCATCAAGTTCACAATTACAAGAAGCATATACAAAAAATAGTATGAGAATTAAAATTGGAAGATGGAGTGACAATGCTGGTGAAAATGGAACAAAAATAGAAGTAAATTATAAATCAGATGGAATTTATGCAAAGTTATATTGTGATAAATCTGATTTTAACTATACTGATAAAGAAGTAGTTTTAGTAATCAATGGTATTCCTTACATTCGTAAAATTAATGAAAATGGAAAATCTGAAAGATTAGGAATTCTGTTAGAGCGAGGAACTTATGTTCTCACAGCATTTATTAGAGGTTATGAAGGATTAAATCCTGCAACAGACATGAAAATCATAAAAGTAATTTAAACACTATTATTAAGTTAAAATAGGAAAATATGATGGGGGGGGATGATTAATGTGATCACATTACAATTTGAAATACAACAACAATCTTTAAAAAGAACAGACCATGAATTCCTTGTTAACAAATCTAAAAATATAATACGAGCATATTTTAAATTTTCAGGAGAATTATGGGAAGAAAATAGTGAAAAATATGTTATTTTTAAAGATAGTTGGAATAACAAAACTCGTATACATTTAGATGAAAATTCCTGCAAAATACCAGATAATGTTCTGGAAGGCGACTTTTTTAAACTTGCAATATATGCAGGAGATCGTATCACCACCAATTATATAATCGTACCATTATCAAACACTATTTCACCTCAAAAAAGCAATACTCCAATTTCTGAAAATATTAATATTTTTAATAGTATTTTTGAAAGCTTAAGAAAAAAATATGATGATCTCGTTCTTGAAGATAACAAATTATATTGTTATAGTCAAGGAGAAATCTTGAAAATCTTATCTTTTGAGGATTTAATTTTGAATAATTATTATACTAAAAATTATATTGATAATGAATTGTCTAAGAAATATGATGATTTTAATTACGATAATGGGAGCATTATATGTTTTAGTAATGGTGAAGTGAAAAAAAGAGTACCTATTCTATCTGTTGAGAATTATTATTCAAAAGCAGAAATTGATGAAAAAATCAATGAAATCAACAATAAATTAAAAGATTGTATTGTTGATGGAGAAATAACCTCAGATAATGAGGGGATCTATCTTATATTTAATTAAAAAAAATAAAAGAGGTTTATATTATGACTATATCTGTAAATATTTTACCTAAATTAAAAGAATGGTTTATTGAAAAAGGAAACTTAATAACTACCTGGTCTAGTACTGCATCAGATACTAAAGTAGCATCTGAAAAACTTGTAAAAAACAGTCTTGATGGGAAAATTGATAAAACCAGTATTAAAACCGTAGTAAACGATACCCTCACCAACAATGATGTTGTTGGTGGTAAAGCCGTCTACGATGAAATTAAAAAAGTAGAAGCAGGTATTCCTACGGGAATGAAGCACAGTGACATCACGGATTGGGATACTGCAACTAGTGGATTTGAGAAATCTGCAAACAAAGCAACAAGTTTATCCTCACCAGATAATATTAAATACCCAACCACCCAAGCAGTCAGTGATGGATTAGCAACTGCAAAAACCAATGCAGACAGTACTTATGCGACAAAAACAGCATTAACCGATGGATTAAACACTAAATTAAATACTAGTGCAAAAACCACAGAATTAACCAACACCTCATCAGATAATCAAATACCTTCTGCCAAAGCAGTATACGACCTATACTCAACTATTCCAAAATGGAATGTTCAGGTAGTCGCATCAGTCGCAGAATTGCCAACAACTGGAACAATTGGAACTATATATCTCATTAAAGGTGATGGTAAAGATAAAAACAATTATGACGAATATTTCTGGAATGATGCATCTGATGCTCCAGGTTATGAAAAATTTGGAGGAATTGACATTGACTTAACTGGTTTTGTAAAAATGCCAGAAATAGTGGAATACATTGAAAACAACGGGAGTCTTGATTTAGCTGATGATGGAACTCTTAGTTTAACTATAAACTAATTATCTCATCATTAAAACTTTTCCCCTATTTTTTTTCAAAGATCCCCTTTTTTTGGAGGTAATGATATAATGGTTGCATCTTTTAAAACAAATTTATTAGATTGGTTAAAAACAAAAGTATATGTTAAAAATGAAATAGATACAAAATTGCAAAATAAATCAGATATTAATCATACTCACACTACTGCAACAGTAAGTGTTAATGGTTTTTTGTCTAAAGAGGATAAATCTAAACTTGATGGTATTGCTACAGAAGCTAATAAAACAGTTGTTGATTCATCATTAAGTGGTTCATCAACTAATCCTGTGCAGAATAAGGTTGTAAATAGTGCTTTAAACGGAAAAGCTAATACTTCTCATACTCATGATGATAGGTATTATACTGAAACCGAAATGAATAGTAAGTTGAACGGTAAAGCTAATGCTAATCATACTCATAATAATGCTTATTATACCAAAGATGAGATTGATGCTCGACTTGGAGATATAGAAACTGTTTTAAATAATATTTTAGGGGTTTAAGAGAGATGGCACCTACAATTGGAACCTCAAATATACAAGACCTATTAACTCATCTTATGAATACTAAATTATCTATTAAAAATAAAATCGAAGAAGTATATGGACAGGATTTAAGTGATGTTATTTTTGAGGAGTATTATCGTTATATTACGACACCAGATACCTTGAATCCGTCCAAAAACTATACTAATGTTTCAAATACTATAAGTGGGAAGTTATTCAGGATAAATGAGATTAAACAATTTCTAAAACAAACAATAGAAGAAAAATGTGGAGCTGATTTAACAAATGTTGCCTTCACAGATTATTATATGAATATTAAAATTCCAGACCATTTCACACTAACACTTCCTGATGGTGGGATAGCAAATTTTTATAAAGGATGGAAATATCGTGTTAGAGTTTTAAATAATAACCAGCCGGCATCTAATACAATAGTTAAAATTACAGTAAATGGGGCAACATATGATAAAACTACTGATTCAGATGGATGGACTTTTTTAACAATAAACTTAGACCCTGGAACATATCAAATAATAACAGAATCTAATGGAGTAAAAGACACAAATACATTAGTAGTTAAAGATTATATTAGTGTAACTAAAACAGCTAATACATTTGCACAAGCATGTAATGGTAGTTACTGTAGAAGCTGGACGAATTTAACTAGTGGAAATCTTGCTGGAAATGAACCTAATAACTATGCAACTTGTAATAATATAGCTAGTTCAAGTGGAACATATAAAACACCAATGTATGTTGATTGTAGAGGGTTTAATTTTAACATTCCTACTGGAGCAACTGTAAAAAAAATAAAACATTATTGGGTGGGGAGATTAACTAGTAATACAACTAATCCTCAATTTAGTATTAAATTCTTTAGTTATGTTAATAATAATGGACAAGATATTTTATCTGGACAAGTTAGTGATACAATACTTAAAAGTAAAGGTACTAACTGGCAAACTTTTGAAAAAGAAGTTGAACCATTAAATTTAACTCCTACTTTGATTAATAAGAGTAATTTTGCTGGAAGAGTTGAATATGGTCCGAACCAAATAGGAAATACTGGAGCTATTCATTGGACATATTATCATTGTGAAATACTTTATGTTCCTCCACAACAATGATTTTTTTATTATTAATCTTCAATCAGCATTGAATAGTAAACCTTAAACTACTTTAAAAAAATGATTTGGAAGGGGGGAAGAAAGTGTAATAACAGTACCTTTTGTTTGAATGATGAATGGATTATTTTTAAATATTTTTTTTTTAAATGCAACAGAATAAATACTATTTTTTTTTAAAGGAGCGTAAAACATGACTAGAGAGTATACTAATTATACAAATTATAGCAATATTTGCAATAGAATTGCTTACTGGCTTGTTAATAATAATAAGAAATTTAATGTTAGGCAAGTATATGGTTATATGAACCGTACGGCAGATTATGGAACAATAATTCGTGTGATTAAGGAAAGAGGTACAAATTACCAATCTGACAGTCTTATAACTGAATTTGTAGAATGTGCCATACATGACAATAAAGATTTAAGCTTTTTACCGAATTATGTGATTGATAAAAATGGTAAGAAGTATATGAAATATACTTATGTTGATATGTGTCGTAGAGTATCTGCATATGAAGTTAAAAATGGTGTGAGTCCTGCAATAGTATATTTGGATGGGGAGCCAACTGTACCAAATACAACAAACAATAATAAATTATATAATTATTTAACAACTTCAGGCTGTGCTGGTATGGGACAATGCACACCATATAATTGTGCTTGTAATTCATTACAACAAGGTTTTTATAGATTAACTGGGATTCATGTATCAGAATCTACAATAGCAAGTGTAGCTGGAACAACTACTGCAGGAACTGGACATCAAGGTATTAATACAGCTGTTGCATGGTTTAATCGCAAATATGGGCAGAATATTAAAATTACTTGGAAAAACTTTAGTGATTTAGGAAGTTCTAATTCAGCAAGATGGAATAAATTAAACCAGTATGCATCAAATGGAGCAGTATTTTGTCACATATTATACCGTAATCAATGGGGACATTATGAAGTACTTAAATCAGTGAATAGTAATAATGTGACTGTTTTAAACAGTTTAGGAAACAGATGTAGTAAATCATCATATTGTGGATATATAGAAACTCGTAGCAAGTCAAATCAATTATCTTATATGAGGGGAATTAGCCAACCGAGTATTGCAATCTTAACAAAAGGGTGAGAATTATGACAGAAATGAAAGAAGGTTTAAAAGAAACATTAGATAATTTACAACAAGAATGTAATAAATTGTATGAAGAATATGGTTTGATAGATGAAGTTATGGATTTGCAATTGGTAATTAATTCATTGAGAAACAAGTTTGATTTAGTTGATGAATCAGAACAGGTATACGATGAATTTGTACAATAATAACATAATTGGGAACTGTTGGAAGTTTATCAACTAATGGTTGATAAACTTATTTTTTTTTTATAAAAATAAGTAGTAATAAATAGAAACATTTATATAGTATAGTAACCAATATAATAATAGAACTACAAGGAGGTGGAAAACATTGATAGAAAAGAGTTAGTTGCATGGCTTGGACTAATTGTCCAAGTTGCAACATTAATATACACAATATTGAT
>JAEYMU010000015.1 GCA_023407175.1 Bacillota bacterium | reverse complement strand
CGAGTCAAAGGCTATAGGGCTTGAACAAAGTGAAAGCCAGCGTCTTTAGGCGCTGGCCGGTAACAGACCCTTATAGGGTCAGAGCAAACCACCCGTTGGACGGGTGGTCATGATTAAAAAAAGGGTCAGATGCTTTTTTGGCAGAAGCCCAAGTGCCTCCGAAGAGTCTGTTGAAACCTTGCCTCAACTGTGTTACACTAAGAAAACGCAAGAATATTTTCTTAAGTCGCGGTAATCTTATGAGGTAAGGCAATAACGACAGAATAGGAGACGTTTAAGAAGGATGAAAAATGAATTATTTTCTATAGGACCAGTTACAGTATATGGATATGGGCTAATGATAGCTATCGGCATACTGGCGGCATACTTTGTGGGAGAATACAGGGCGAAAAAGAAAGGGTTGGATCCTGAGCACATATTTAATTTTGTTATATGGTGCGTGCTGGGAGGATTTCTTGGCTCTAAGCTTCTGTTTTTCCTGACCAGTATAAAGAATATTATCGCTGATCCGAGCCTTCTGTTGGATTTTTCCAACGGCTGGGTAGTATATGGCGGGATTATCGGCGGAATTTTATCGGCGATGCTTTATTGCAAAATTAAGAAATTGAAATTTCTGGCTTATTTCGACTTGCTGATTCCCTCGGTAGCGTTAGCGCAGGGCTTCGGGCGGGTAGGGTGCTTTCTGGCAGGCTGCTGCTACGGGCATGAGACGAGCAGTCCTCTCGGTATCGTATTCCATACATCCAAATATGCGCCTAACGGTGTGAGCCTCGTGCCTACACAGCTGATGTCCAGCGGTCTCAACTTCATTCACTTCTTTATACTGATATGGTTTGCGAAGAGGAAAAAAGCTGACGGGCAGGTCGGCGCTTTATATCTTATATTGTACAGCATCGGCAGATTCATCTTGGAATATTACAGAGGTGATTTGATACGAGGAACGGTCGGAACGTTGTCCACCTCACAATTTATCTCTATATTTACCGTAACGGCAGGTATTATACTATTTGTGGTGACCGGTAAGAGAGCAGAGCCGAAAAAAGAAACAGAGGATAATTAACTATTAAAAAACTGTTCCGCTAAGGCAGTCTTTGGCAGAACAGTATTGAATCAGTTTGGAATGTGTGGCGTAGCGTAAAAGCTACGCCATTTTACATATCGTTCATGTAAAGAAGCAGGTCAGGCTATTTTTTTGCTGCGACACATATCGTTTTATTGCCGTGCTTATATTCTGCACCGGCTACATTTCCATAAAACTGTAAATCGCGGAACCCTGCCTCCTGCAATTCTGTTCTTAATTCTTCAATCTCAAAGGTATGCTCCCAATTGTTATAGCAGGTTGTTTCGCTGTCTGTCACAACAATATACTGGCGAAGAAATGTATTGTCATGGTCGTAACGGTAAAGCTGTTGCAGCAGGAGATAAGGAGCCGGACTCCAAAAACCGCCTTCTTCATAATTCCAAATCTTACATTCCGGTTGATTTTCATATTCGTAAGGAGTAAAAACATCAAATAGAAAACATCCGGTTGGCGATAACGCATTATAAATCTTACTTAACAGGGATTTGCGTTCTGTGTGCGATAAAACGCCCAAATCACAATAAATCATTGTTATTAAATCGTAGCTGCCCTTAATTGGGGATTGAATATAATCGCCGTTTAAGTACCTGATGTGGAAATCCTTTTCTCTGGCTATTTTCTTTGCGTATCGTATGGAGTTTTCTGAAATATCGAAGCCGGTAACCTGATAACCTTTTGCGTGAAACAGCTCTGTATAGATGCCGGGGCCACAGCCTAAATCCAAAAGTACTTTATAGGATGATGGAGGTAATATGGCAGAAATCCAATGAGCAGATTGTTCCACAAAATTCAATCTGCGGGTCGCGGATTCAAAATCGGGATCCAGGTGTGCTTTTAACATGCTTTGCGAAATATATGGGTCGTCCCAAAATTTCGCTTTACTTTTTTCAAAGAGGACTGGTTTTTTTAGGTACGGTCTTACTGCCTTAATCATTATAACTTCTCCCTTTCTTCATAAATTTTCTACAATCATGACCACCCGTCCAACGGGTGGTTTGCTCTGACCCTATAAGGGTCTGTTACCGGCCAGCGCCTAAAGACGCTGGCTTTCACTTTGTTCAAGCCCTATAGCCTTTGACTCGTTGCAACCCTTAAAAGGGTGTTGTTAATACCAGCTACCCCTTAAAGGGGTCTTTATATTCTTTGACACTCAGTTTATCCATGGCTATATCATGACTTTCTTGCTCCTGAATATATTTTTTTATTGTTGCTTCGTTTAAACCGACTGTCGATACATAATATCCTTCTGCCCAAAAGTGTCTGTTTCCATAAAGATATTTTAGGTTTGCATGTTTATCAAACATCAGCAGCGAACTCTTTCCCTTTAAATATCCCATGAAGCTTGAAACACTATACTTTGGTGGTATACTCACTAACATATGAATGTGATCTGACATTAAGTGCCCCTCTATAATTTCTACTCCTTTATACGCACACAGCTGTTTCAATATATCTCGCATATCCTCTTTGTATTGATTATAAATTACTTTTCGTCTATACTTTGGGGTGAATACTATGTGGTATTTGCACATCCATTTAGTATGGGATAAACTATTTGCCTTATTGGCCATTAAAATCACCTTTCGTTGGTATAGTAGCTTGAACACTTCTATTCTAACGGAAAGGTGATTTTTTTGTATAACAATCGATGCGCACCCGCATAGCGGGTGGTTTTTTGACTTCGCACGCTTTGCGCACTCAGCCAGGCTAAAGCCATAATAAAAAAGAATCACAGCATATACCGTGCTGTGATTCTTTAGGATTTCAAGGATTCTGGTTGATGAAATCAACGTTTCCCGAGAATGTTCTTATCAAATTTCACTTGATATAAGTACTCGTCCAAATCTACTTTCATAGCCGAGTTAAATAAATTAGAAGCAATCATTTTGCAGCCTACTGCCGTAATCAACACTATTTCTTCCTCAGTAAACAGTTCTCCCAATCTGTCATAAATTTCTTGCTCAATATGATTAGGGCACTTAACTAAGGCTCTGCCATAATCAATCAGAACTTTTTCAATTTCAGTAAAGGAAAATTCCTCCGGTTTTAAATTAAATTCTTCTAATAATTTAGCATGATAGGTCGTGCATATTAAACACTCATTTTCAGAGGAAATCGCATAGCAATAAAAATAAACAGCTCTGCTTCCTATTTTTTTCAAAAGCTCATCTCTAACCGGATAAAATTCCAGCGCTTGAAAAGCCGGAACCGAATGCAATAATGTCCTGACCATATTCGTTACTCTGCCTGATTTAGCCATAGCCTTATCATATATGGCAAGCGCTTCCCCTTCCAAAGATTCCTTATCTTTATAACTGACAATACTCATATTAATAACCATGCCTTTCTCACACTATTTTTCTGGTTAACGTTACATTTCATAATAGGGAAGTTCTATTCGAGGAACAGATGATAATAATGTTTGTGTATACGTATGCTTCGGGTTCCTAAAAATTTCTGCTGTATCACCCTGTTCTACAATCTCCCCTTTTTTCATGACAAGAACCCGATTGGAGATAGTTTTTGCAACTCCGAGGCTGTGCGTGATAAAGATATAAGAGAAATTCTTTTTCTTTTTCAGATTCATCATTAAATCAAGAATTTGTATTTGAATCGTAGAATCTAATGCAGAAGTAGGCTCATCACATACCAAAATTTTAGGATTGCCCGCTAACGCCCTGGCAATACCGATACGCTGGCATTGCCCGCCGGAGAGCTCTTTGGGATATCGCAAGCGGATATCCGAAGAAAGTCCCACATCATTAAGAAGAGAAACTATTATCTCCTCTCTCTGCTTAGGGGAATAATCATAATGCAGACGTATTGGTTCCTCTATAATTTTCTGGATCTTCATTCGCGGGTCTAATGCCGCCGCCGACTCCTGAAAAATATATTGAATTTCTTTACGCAGTGTATTTTTTCTTGCAAAGGTAAGCGGTTGTCCTGCGTAGGTCATCTCTCCTGAAGTAGCCGGAATAATTCCTGCAATAATTTTGGCTATGGTTGTTTTACCGCTTCCGGATTCTCCCACAATACTGAGAGTTTCAGTTTCTGCCAGTTCAAAACTAACTTGATTTAAAGCAGCAAATTCTTCCTTTTTCTTTCCCTGATAAACTTTCGTCAAACCGGTAACTTTTAACAAAGCCGCCGCCGTTTCTTTCGCCATAAAATATCTCCTAAATACGAAGCATGCTGTTAAGCAGCTTTTTGGTATAATCATGCTTGGGATGATAAAAAATTTCATCCCGCGTTCCCTGTTCTACAATCAATCCCTCTTGAAAAACAATAATCCTGTCGGCAATTTCATATACAATCGAAAGATCATGGGTAATAAACATAATTGACAGACCATTCTCTTTTTGTATCTGAGTAAGCAGCTTTAGAATCTGTGACTGTATCGTAACATCCAATGCCGTAGTTGGCTCATCCGCAATCAGCAAAGACGGATTGGAGGAAATAGCCATAGCTATCATTACTCTCTGACGCATCCCTCCTGAAAGCTCAAAGGGGTAATTTTCCAATACTTTTTTTGTGTTTGTAATTTCAACACTTTCCAAAAGCCTCTCCGCTTTCGCGTACGCATCTTTGTAGCGGATAGACTTGTCATGCAGACGAATGAGAGCTATCATCTGCCGTTTGATTTTATAGACAGGATTCAGGGAAGAAAGCGGATCCTGAAAAATCATAGATATATTTTTACGGCCAATATTTCGCAGACCTCTTTTACTGGTTTTAAGTAAATCCTTATTTTCAAACAAAATTTCCCCACTGTTGTAATGTGTACTTTCAGAAGGAAGCAGCCTAAGCAAAGACTTCGCCGTTACGCTCTTCCCGCTGCCGGATTCTCCCACAATGCAAAGAATTTCATTTCGATCCATAGTAAAATTAACTCCGTTAACGGCCGGAACAATGGTTCCCCATTTATGAAAAGAAATATTCAGATCTTTAATCTCTAAAAAGTCAGACATCTGTCCCTCCCATAGATTTAATCGCTGTTTATATTTTATTGAACTTTTAGTATAGACCCAGTTCCTCACCTAATCCCTGATTTTGGGCATATCGATAGACATGGTAGGCTAATCCGATATCGAAAATAGACAAACCGAACGAGCTAAACATTACGCGCTTCTCTGTGAAAGTTTTCTCCAGGTTATTCTCCAGCAGAGAGACTCTATTTTCTATTTCCTGATTCTTACGGTATAAGCGGAACAACGATTGTTGGCTTTTATGAGTACCGGCTGTAAAGTCATCACAGATAATCTCTTTATATGAATAAATAGCTTCTTCTGAAATATCATTTAATCCTATATGAATATACGCACTATTTTTCAAGTGCTCTTTTGTGAGATAACACTGCTCTGCAGAAGTAGCTCCGATTACAATATCCATATTATCAATACAATCTTCCCAACCGGCTATTGCCTTGACCTGTACCCCTTTCGAAATATAAGATTCCAAAGAAGATACACAGGCTTTGGCATGCTCATAGTTGCGGCTCCATATGTAAAGCACCTCCAGACTCTTCAAACTGTTTAACGCAGCAATTGCCTGCCATCTGGCCTGATGCCCTGAACCACAGCACAGTACTTTCCGTGGATGAAAGCAGCTTAGCTTGCTCAAACACAAGTAAGAAACGGAGGCAGTTCTGAGACCGCTGATCATATGCCCGTCTATTAATGCAAGAGGACTGCCGTCAGTTAAGCTGTTCAGAAGAATAACAGGTTTCGTATAGGAAGCTGTTGCCGCATCTGCCGCCGGTTTCGATTGATTCCTCACATGGGTGGTCCATTTGATGCCTGCTACTCCATAGTCTTTTATGTACGCCGGAAGTGAATAGAATCCACCTCCCTCCAGTCCATAGGGATACATAGGGATTTCCTGTGCCGCAACGGCCTGCTGAATTTTTTTCTTTTCAAATAGTTCTTTCACAATATCAGCCGAAGTATTTATATCTGATACCGGACTTTGTGCCACTATCTGCTGATCAATAAAAAGCATATCAAACACTTCCTCGTATAATTAATAGTCAAGTAAAACAGGCTGCGGATTCTTAGTCTGCTTTTTCTTGCAGCCACTCACTGAAAATATTTATGCAAAAAATAACAAATGCAATCGTAAGGCCAGGAAATACCGTTAACCACCATGCATCGGATATATAGCCTCGGCCATCATTAATCATACCACCCCACGTAGGTAACGAAACATCCACTCCTAATCCTAAAAAACTCATAGACGCTGCCAGCAGAATCATCCTGGCGATCTGCAGGGTAGCCTGTGTAATCAAAGTATAGGAAATATTAGGTAATATGTGCGTAACGATGATTTTGCTACCCGTTACCCCCATAGCTTTGGCGGCTAAAATAAATTCCCGTTCTCTTATAGATATAACTTCGCTTCGAATCACCCTTGCAAAAGGAACCCAACTGGTAACAGCAAGCACTAATATAGTATTAATAAGGCTGGAACCTAGTACGGCTACTATCATGATAGCAAGAAGCATCGTGGGTATCGACAACTGCATATCGGACAGCCTCATAATCACAGCATCTGCCGTCTTTCTGTAATATCCCGCAATTACACCTAGAAAAGTTCCGATAACACCGGATATCGCAACCGAAGCAAGTCCCATCAAAAGGGAAAGCCGGCCTCCATATAGCAGACGGCTAAAAATATCTCTTCCTAACTGATCTGTGCCGAGAAGGAAAAACCGACCGTTATCTTCTATCGTGGTGAAGGGTGCCTTTAATATATATGCCAGATTCTGCTCATAAGGATCATAGGGAGAAATTATCTTTGCCATAAATGTAATAATTACTACTAATAGCAAGATTCCCCCGCTGATATACCCCTTTATATTTTTATTACTAACTTTCCGATGCTTTGTTTTCACTGTGTCTTCCTCACTCACTACTCGTATTTAATTCTTGGATCGATATAAAAATACAGAATATCAATCACAAGATTAATCAAGATAAAAATTATGCTTAATACAAGGACACAGGCCTGTACTAAAGGGAAATCTCTGTTTGAAATTGCCTGCATTATGAGTCTTCCTACTCCCGGCCATGAAAAGACCGTTTCACTGACAACAGCGCCTCCCACCATGCTTCCGAATTCCAACCCAATAACCGTGATTACAGGAAGCAAAGAATTCTTAAGCGCATGTCCAAGTAAAATCTGATGCGTTAAGTACCCTTGCGATTCTGCCGTCATTATATAATTTTCATCCAATACCTTAACTAATGAGGCTCGTGTTGTCCTTGCAATGGGCGCCACAGAATATAACGCCAATGCAGAAGCCGGTAAAATCAGGGAAAGAGGCCCGTCAAATCCCGATGTGGGAAGCCAGTGGAGATTGACGGCAAATATCATAATCAGAATAAGCGCTACCCAGAACACCGGCATAGATTGTCCAAATAGTACAACGCCGTTAATCAGATAATCGATTATTGTGTTCTTTTTATATGCAGAAATAATACCAGCTGCTATACCGGGTATTATCGACAGTAAAATAGCTGTCAATGCCAGCAAAAGCGTAGCCGGTAACCTATCAAGTACCAATTCCAATGCGGAAGATTTATAATAAAGGGAATTACCGAAATCACCAGTCAAAACGCTCGTAAGAAAATCAACATATTGCTGCCAAAGCGGTTTGGAAAAACCAAGGCTGGCTCTCATAGCAATAACCTGTTCTTCGGATGCCTCCGGGGGAAGCATTAAACGTGCGGGATCACCGGATAATCGCAGAATAAAAAATACAATCGTAATAGCACCAAAGACAGCCAACAAGCTTTGCAGTAATTTTTTTATTGAATACTTAGTCACTGACATTTACCTCATTCGTTCAGAATAACACCACAAACACCATTCTTTGCGAGAAAGAATGATGTTTGCCTATACCAAAATTTATTTTGCTTTAATGGTTTTTACAGGAATCGCTGTGTCAATACGCCCCTGCCAATCCAGGCGGTCCGAGATACCATAATATTGATTTTCCTGATACAGAAAAATTCTTGGTGCATCTTCAATATACAGTTCCTGAATCTGCTTGTACAAATCTGCACGCGGTGTATCAGTAGTGGCAAATCGAGCCTCATCCAACAAAGCATCTACTTCGGAATTGTTATAGGTAGCATAAGATTGTCCTGAATGCAAAATTGCATAAATAGCCGCATCGGCATCCAGTGTATTGGTACTGCTCCACCCTAAAATATACATAGATGCTTGTTCACCTGCAGGAACAGTCTGTCTGTATACAGAACTCTCCACATCATTAATTTTAACAGTTACTCCTACCTCTTTCAGCTGCTGCGCTATTGCCTGCGCCACATCTGTATTCTTAAGGTACCAATTTACCGTATCCAGCTCCACTTCGAACCCATCAGGATAACCCGCTTCTGTCAAGAGCTGTTTTGCCTTTTCCACATTATATTCATAACCTTCCGGTTCTCCCGCATAACCAAAATCAGAAGGTCCGATAATACTGTTAGTTTCAACAGCAGCACCTTTTAATATATAATCTACAATAGATTTAACATCGACCGCATAATTTAAGGCCTGTCTTACTTTAAGGTTGTCAAAGGGGGCTGCATCTGTTTTAAACCCTACATATACGATGTTTCCTGCTCTGTCTACCGTTGAAAGATAAGCTTTATCAGAGCTATTGATTTTATCTCTGTCATCAGCCGAAACGCCGGTAATTAAATCTACTTCTCCATTCAATAACGCACTGACACGAGTAGATGCTTCCGGTATAGCTTTAAAGGTAACCTTAGCAACTTCCGGTGCCTCACCCCAGTATTTATCATTTCTTACAAGCGTCACACTTGTTCCTTTATCCCAGCTTTCAAATTGATAAGGGCCGGTTCCGATTGGATTCTGAGCAAATTCTTCTTGTCCTACCTCTTCGGCGTAAGCCGGTGCTACCACTTCGGTAGGATAACGGCTGAAGCGGGTAGGAATAAGCGGATCCGATTCATTGGTAATGATCTGTACGGTATAATCATCTACTACCTTAACCTCTTTCACCGTTGAAATATAACTAAGAGTCGGAGCATTATTATCTGGATTTAAAACTCTGTCAATCGAATATTTTACAGCTTCTGCATTGAATTTTTCGCCGTTCGTAAACTCTACGTCCTGACGCAGTTTAAACTCCCAAACGGTATCTTCTACCTGCTGCCAGCTTTCTGCCAGAGAAGGAACCAGTTCCATATTCTCATTTCTTGTAACCAATGTATCAAATATATTATCAACAACCTGTGCATTCTCCGTCAAAAAACCCGGATCTAATCCAGCTATATCAAATGCTCTGGCAATGGTAATTTCCAAATCCTCATTGGATGCTTCCGTTGCATCAGTCTGTGCATCCTCATTGCTTTCAAGTTCGCTGTTCGTATTATTTGCACTTTCAGTCTCAATATTGGTATCGCTGTTTTTACTTCCGCATGCTGTTAAGGATAATGTCATGATTGCAGTAAATAATCCTAAAACAACTCTTTTTCTTAATGCTACTTTTTTCATCTTTTTCCTCCTCAGTAACAGTTACTAATTTTTCATTGTTAGCAGTATCTTTCTATAGACAGCCAAGATAAGCTGCATATCCTCCTTTTTTGATACACGAAGCCACATGTACAGATAACAGGATTGTGTTTTCAACGGATGATACTAATGATATTTCTTCAAACGTATTTCTATCCGCCATATGTAATATCCGATCTCCCTTCCTAAGATTAGTGCCGGTCTTTTCATAGGTTAAAAGTATGGCATCTTTTTCAAAATACAAATCTACCGCCTTTTCAAAAACAGTTATTTCCTGATTCCACAAGCGATATGAAAAATCGGCAGCCAACAGTCCCAGCCTTGCCAGAATTCCCTCTATATTACGCTTATGAATATCCGTAGTAGTACGAGTGATAACAGTACCACAGCCACTTTCTAAAAGAATCGCGATTTTTCCCTCTTTTGCAACAGCTTCACATAATGTTCCTCTTGTACCGTCAGTCTTTAATACATATGGCACCAGGCCGTTTAATAGATTCTTTGACTTTATAAATAAACTCTCATCCATAGCCGGAATAATCGCAAAGGAACAAACGTCCAGCCAGGAGCCTCCTCCATGGAGATCAAGAAAAACATCTGCTGTACTGCAAATTATTTCCCGAAGCCAAGCAAAGAACAGAAAAGAAAAAGTTTCTTTTTGGCTGTTACCTGCACGGTTCAAATTAATACCATCAATAGGCGACGAATTACTAATAGAATCAAAGGCAGTAGGGTTTACAACCGGACAAAAAATTAAGCAGCCTGCTCTCAGCTTACCGCCAAGTTCTCTCGCAAGCTCTATACAAGCCGCCGTACCATATCCCTCATCGCCATGTAAGGCGCCTTGTATCCAAACAACAGGCCCTTCACACGTTGCCTTTAGAATAAGCAAGGGTAACTGCGTTTGCTGAAAATGCAAAGATAAACACTTAGCCTGGTTTATTTGACTGTCCTGCATCGTTTGTTTAATTTGACGTATTTCTTCCCAAGCCTCCATCTTCTCATCTCCCAACACATTCATACTAATGCGATATGTTTAGTATGTTATTCGCATTATAGCACTGCCTCAATTTTATGTCAACTATTGCAAAAATAGTTTCCCCTGTAATTCTGTTCCTTTGAATAATCGCTCTCCAATTATTTCATAGCATTCATATATGCTTTTTATTGTTGTGAAAATAATATCAGATAATTTTCTTTTACGCTAATAGTTAAAAATTACAGCACGCTATAGTTAAATTTTATAGCGCACTGCAATTCTGTCAGTTCTCCTATCATTTATTTATAAGCTGCTTCCCCGCTGCCACCTCTCTCATTTACATTTGCCCCGGTGATTTCACGGAATAAAGTTTCTTATTCTACTATAACAACAAAAGCATCCACTTTTAATGGATGCTCAGACTGTAGACAAAGTCCCACGCACTTGCGTGGGATTTTTCTGTAAAAAGAGTCAAAAGTTTAGTGTTCATGCAGACTTTTGGGCTCTTTTTTGGTACAATGGAAGTAGCAAAATAAGGCGG
>JAEYMU010000004.1 GCA_023407175.1 Bacillota bacterium | reverse complement strand
CGCTTCAAAAAGTTTCCTTTTTTCATCAGTCGATTCTTATCATGAAAATCTATTTTTGGAAACCAAAGGCTTCCAAAGTTTTTAGAATTTTCAGGGTTGTTTTACTGTTCAATTATCAAGGTTCTATACCTTAGCGTCAATACATATGATGTACATTGATTTGTTATACATTTCATATTCCTAACGCGTCAGCAAAAATAATGATACCACAGGCATATACTTTTGTCAACAACTTTTTGGGTTAAATTTTTTTATTTTTTAAAAAAATATATTAAAATTAAACAATGTTAACGAAAAGCCTTCTTTTTACTACAAAATACCAAACGGAGTATTTTACATTACTTCTAAAATAAAATGAGGAGAAGCCATTATACCGCAGGAAACGCAATACAATGACTTCTCCTCATTTATGATCACACTACATTATTCTAAACCCTTCATAAAAGCATCGACAATTTCAGGGAACTGCCATTCATTTTTAAAACGATTCAATAATCCCAGCTTCTCACCTGTTCCAGAGAAGCCATTGTTATCCCAGGCAATACAAGGTACACCAATTTCATGTGCCTTCTTTACATAATATTCTCCCCAGGCAACCCGCGCCTGAATATTATTCTTATCAACTGCACCAAACTCTCCTAATATTACAGGAACTTCTTTGCTAATAAAATATTCGTTCAAATTCTGCATCAAATAGTCGATATCCTTTGTACTGTTTGGATCAGAAGCACTCCATTCGCTTCCTCCATTTATATTCAATGCAAAATCATAAGGCGTATACGCATGGATGGATACGATTATTTTATCATCCTCAGGAATTTCAAACTTTGTCCAGGTGATTACACTGGAGGAAGCCGCATATGGGGGTATCATTAGATGCCTTAAGGGATTATTGCCACCGGCTCCCCGAATAGTTTCAACAAAGGCCGCATTCGATTGGTTAATAACCTCCCAGCCTTCCTCATTACCGCCGGTCCATTCATCCGGATCACCCTTATGTCTGGGCTCGTTCATACCTTCAAATATCAAATGCTCGTCATAGTTTTGAAAACGGTCCGCTATCTGAGCCCATATCTTTTTCAGCTCATCTATCGCGGTGTCAGCCGAGGCATAATATGGACTGTACCAATCCTCATGATGTAAGTTAATGATGACATACATATCATTGGCATATGCATAATTTACTATCTCCTGCACTCTGTCCATCCAGGCCTTATCAATGGTATAATCCGGCGCAGCACCGATATGGTTCTGCCAGGTTACCGGAATTCTTAATGTATTAAAACCTGCTTCCTTTATATTGTCGATCATTTTCATCGTTGTTTTAGGATTTCCCCAGGAAATTTCCGACAAAACTCCTGAGCTTCCGGTTGCATCCATGGTATTACCAAGACTCCAGCCTATCTTAATTTCTTTCACCAATTCGGTGGAAGGAAGATCTCTCATTTCCATCGGTCCACTGGCGACCTTCTCTTCCACTGCCTTAAGTGCTGCATCATCGTCAGTACCCGAATCCTGTGACTCAGTCGGCGCTGCGGCCTGTGTTGGTGCCGGTGTAGTTGTAGCGTCTATTGCTCCCTGCGTAATACTTGGCACATTCTCCTCCTCATTATCCTTGCTGCAGGCACCAAGCAGCATTGCAAAGGATACAGCCATAACTATAGCAGCCGCAAATCTTTTTGTTTTCTTCATATCCAATCCCCCTGCATCTCAATATGTTTTTGTGTATGGCCTTGATTTCATAAGAATATTCTGATATTAATCATTGCCCGAGATAATCATAATGCTATAAAATGCACAATTAATTATATCAAGAATAATTATAACACATTATTTTATTCCATGCTTTATGTATTATTAATAATAATTTGTATTATATTATAAATTTTGCATTATCAATGCACTGTATATGCAATATTGTCTTGTTAAATGCACACTATGGTGTCCGGTTTTGTTTCATAAAAAAAGTCATCCTCTTTCAAAGAGGATGACTTTCCTATAGACAGCTTTATGATCTTTTCTTAACCGGTTTTATAATGCGGTATCCCCAGACCTCCGGGGAATGATATAAATAACCAATTCGTCCCGCTGTTTCGTCATACTGATATTCCGTATTACCCAGGGAATATGTTGCAGCGGTTTCTTCTACCTTTTTACTTACCATCTCACTCATTGTAGGATATTCAAAGGTTGGATGTGCAAAAATAATATATTCCCCCTCCGGTACCTCTGTACAAATAAGCTGTGGCAGAATCTCACCATCATAATCCGACGCAACTCTGACCCCATAACCTTCTGGTATTCGTCCGTCTGCTTCAACGGGATAGAGCATTAACTGGCCGCTGAAAATGCCCAGCTCATTATCATCTCCGTCCAGCTTTCCCTTTATGCTGTCTAATAATCCGCAAATCGTATTACAGTCGCAGCCGGGTATCTTCTCTTGCTTTTCCCAAAAGTCCCAATACCCTTTTGATTCGTAATTTTTGATGTATAAAACCTTATGTGCCGGTATTGTCTCAATCCAAATCTTAATTTCCTGCAGTTTTGTTTTATCCATATCATTTACTCCTATACCCAGATAGTATGGATCGAAGGTATTGACTTTGTTACGGAGCAAAAGCGGTTTCGGATTTCTGCGATAAGCCTTTGGTGTTACCTGATAGGCTTTTTTAAAGGCCCTTGCATAGGCCTCCTGAGAAGTAAACCCATATTTTATCGCAATATCCAATATTCGAAGGCTGCTATCCCTTAATTCTATTACACTATAGGCAAGCCTTCTGTATCTAAGATAATCCCGAAAAAGCATTCCTGTTATTTCTTTAAAATGCCTTGTCATATGGAAGGGCGAATAAGATATCTTTGCTGCCATTTTTTCCAGCGTTATCTCGTCTCCCTCTCCCTCTCTTAGACTCTCTTCGATACTGTCCACCAGCTTCTGTATATTCCGGTTCCATTCATACATTTTCTCACCACCTGAAATTAAGTCTAGCTTCCTTTTGGATACATTTTTTGATTTTACTTGCGATAATTATTGTCTCTGCCGAATGAATTAATATTTATCAGCTAATTTGCAGGAACCACCTTCAATACATCCTTTCATAAAATCTCATTTAATTTATCCGGCTACTCAAAAAATTTCTGTTTGTCTGCATGACTATATGAAAGCATAAATTTTATAACGCTGGATTTTTGGCATAAAGAAAGACATATCTTCCGCTTGGAGGAAGATATGTCTATTTAACGGAGAAAGAGGGATTTGAACCCTCGCGCCGGTTGCCCGACCTACACCCTTAGCAGGGGCGCCTCTTCGGCCTCTTGAGTATTTCTCCAGAAACTGAACTTATCTGATCAGTATTCAATTGACGGAGGTTTTTGATAGATTATCATCAAAAGCCAACTCCAGCCTGCCGTGATTTCTCACAGAGGCAAAAACTAGTATAACAAAAGGAGTTTCTTTTGTCAACTCCTTTGCATTACTATTTCATACAAATTATTTCCTTCACAGTCAATTACCACGATTACCGGGAAGTCCTCCACATATAGTTCCCGAATGGCTTCCGTCCCAAGATCATCATAAGCGATTACTCTAGATGTTTTTATTTTTTTGGATAACAAAGCTCCGGCTCCGCCCACCGCTGCAAAATACACGGCTTTATTTTTTATCATGGCTTCAATGACATCCTTATTTCTCTTACCTTTACCAATCATACCCTTCAAGCCGTTATCCAGTAATAAAGGCGTGTATTTATCCATCCGGCTGCTGGTGGTGGGACCTGCCGATCCGATTACCTGCCCTTCCCGTTCGGGTGTGGGTCCAAGATAATATACGATATTATCCTTTAGCTCAAAGGGAATACTATTTCCCTGTCTCATAGTTTCATACATTCTTTTATGAGCTGCATCCCTTGCCGTATAGATAATTCCGGTGAGGTAAACATAATCTCCTGCTTTTAAGCCTTCTGTCTTCTCCGCCGTAAGGGGTGTTGTAATATATCTATCCATAAAAATCTCCATTCTGCCGTAAAATAATCGATTATCCGCCAGCGCAGATTAAGAACTTAAGGACAATGTCCTTTCGTTCACGTTACAGCACCCTGCTTACATGACGGTTCACATGACAGCAGATATTAATTGCCACCGGAAGTCCTGCAATATGAGTCGGATAGGTTTCAATATTTACACCAATGGCAGTAATCCTGCCTCCCAAGCCTCCCGGACCGATTCCCAACTGATTGATTTCCTCCAAAAGTTCCTCTTCCAGTTTTTTTATATGGACCAGATCGGAGGATTTGTCCATACTCCTTGCCAATGCTTTTTTTGCCAGATAAGTACATTTTTCAAAGCTCCCTCCGATGCCGACTCCCACTACGATGGGAGGACAAGCATTAGGTCCTGCCAGCTTCACTGTCTCCAACACAGCCTGCTTTACTCCGTCCGTACCGTCAGAGGGTTTGAGCATATAGACACGGCTCATGTTCTCACTTCCAAAGCCCTTTGGGGCAACCGTAATTTCCAGCCGGTCGCCGGGAATTATCTCGTAATGAATGATCCCCGGAGTATTATCTCCTGAATTATTTCTGATCAGAGGGTCTGATACAATGGATTTTCTTAAGTAACCCTCCTGATAGCCCTGACGAATTCCTTCATTGATCGCATCCTCCAGGGCCTCTCCCTCGATATGGACTTCCTGTCCAAGCTTTATAAATATGATTGCCATTCCGGTATCCTGACAGATTGGAATAAAATCCTTCTCCGCAATATCAAGATTTTCGCTTAGCTGGCCAAGTATCTGCCTTCCAAGTACCGAGGTTTCCTTTTCATATGCCCCCCGTACCCTCTCTTCAACATCAGAAGCCAACTTATAGTTGGCTTCGATGCACATTTCTTTTATATTGCTTATGATTTCGTCTGTGTGTATGTTTCTCACAATACCCTAAATACCTTTCCTTTGAAATAACTTGATTATTTGGCTGTTATTCTTCCCTGTCGATATCATCGTCGGCTTCTTTTACCTCTGAATTCCCATCGTAAGTCTCCTCAGGCAACCTATCATCTCTTACTTCTTCATATTCGCTATAGTCTTCCTCAGGATAATCCGCCGGATCGATAACTGCATCCTCTTCAATCAGCTCTTTTTCCAGGTTCTTAATCAGTTCCTCTTCACTGGTCTGGTTATTGCTCTCTCTTACCTTTGCCAAGCTTGCCACTGTAATGTCAGCATCAGCATCAATGGACATCAGCTTAACACCGGAGGTAATCCGGCCTAGTACAGAAATATCCTTCACCATCAAACGGATGATAATTCCCTCTGTTGTGATAAGCATTATCTCATTTTCTTCATCTACTGCCTTAACACCGATGACATCACCGGTCTTTTCCGTGATCTTATAGCATTTGACACCCTTACCGCCACGATACTGTACTGTAAATTCCTCCATATCAGTACGTTTTCCCATACCGTTCTCAGATACAAATAACAGATATTTACCCTGGGTATTCAATTGCATACCCACCACCTGATCATCTCCGGTCAGAGTCATACCGATTACACCCATGGAGGTTCTTCCGGTGGGTCTGACATCTTGCTCATTAAAACGGATACACATACCGTTCTTTGTTATCAGGAAGATATCCTTCAAATGATTCGTGGATTTTACTTCGATCAGATCATCATCTTCACGCAAACTGATCGCCTGGAGTCCCGATTTTCTTATGTTTTCATAATCTCTGATTGGAGTCTTTTTAACAATACCATTCTTCGTGGCCATGAATAGAAAGCGGTCATTCTGATATTCCTTAAGAGGAATGATTGCCGTGATTCTCTCCTCCGGAAGCAGCTGGAGCAGGTTGACAATTGCAGTTCCTCTTGCCGTTCTGCCAGACTCAGGTATCTCATAGGCCTTCAAGCGATAAACCCTGCCTTTATTGGTAAAGAACATAATATAATGATGGTTTGTGGTCATCAAAAGGTCTTCGATAAAATCCTCTTCTATCGTCTGCATTCCCTTGATACCCTTACCACCCCGGTGCTGGCTCTTAAAATTATCAATTGTCATTCGCTTGATATAGCCCAGCTTGGTCATTGCAATTACCGTATTCTCGTTGGGAATCAGATCCTCCATGGAGATATCAAACTCATCAAAGCCAATGGCTGTTCTTCTGTCATCCCCGTATTTATCCCTGATTAATGTGATCTCTTCCTTGATTACTCCAAGAAGCTTTTTCTCATCCGCAAGAATCTCCTTATATTCAGCAATCTTTATCATAAGCTCCGCATATTCATTTTCGAGTCTCTCACGTTCCAGTCCGGTTAACGCACGAAGTCTCATGTCAATGATGGCCTGTGACTGTACATCGGTTAAACCGAAGCGTTCCATTAAACGTTCTTTGGCAATATTGCCGTTTTGAGAAGATCGGATGATGGATATTACCTCATCAATATTATCCAGTGCGATCAGTAAGCCCTGTAAGATGTGCGCTCTCTCTTCTGCTTTATTTAAATCATATTTTGTACGTCTTGTAACTACATCCTTCTGGTGCTTCAGATAATAATCCAGCATCTGATGCAGATTTAATACCCTGGGCTCATTATTCACCAGTGCCAGCATAATAACACCAAAGGTATCCTGCATCTGCGTATGTTTATATAACTGGTTGAGAAGGACATTGGCATTAACATCCCTTCGAAGCTCAATGACAATACGCATACCGCTGCGGTCAGATTCATCCCGAAGCTCGGTAATTCCGTCAATTTTCTTTTCCTTCACCAGCTCGGCAATCTTTTCAATGAGCCTTGCCTTATTTACCATGTATGGAAGTTCAGTTACAATAATACGGTTTTTGCCATTCGGCATAGCTTCAATATCGGTAACCGCACGAACCCGTATTTTTCCCCGGCCGGTCCGGTAGGCTTCATTAATTCCGGCAGTCCCAAGAATTTCTGCTCCCGTCGGAAAATCAGGTCCCTTAATAATTTCCAGAAGCTCTTCTATCTCAGTTTCTCTGTCTTGCTCGATATAATTATCTATAATCTTTAGGACGCCATTAATAACCTCGCGTAAATTATGAGGCGGTATATTGGTTGCCATACCTACCGCAATACCTGACGTACCGTTTACCAGAAGATTCGGATATCTGGAAGGAAGTACCACCGGCTCTTTCTCAGTTTCATCAAAGTTCGGAGTAAAATCAACGGTATCCTTATTAATATCGGACAGCATTTCCATGGAAATCTTACTAAGTCTTGCCTCAGTATAACGCATCGCGGCTGCTCCGTCGCCGTCGACCGATCCGAAATTTCCATGCCCGTCAATCAATGGATATCTGGTGTTGAAATCCTGTGCCAGCTTAACCAGGGCATCATAGATAGAACTGTCTCCATGGGGATGGTATTTACCCATGGTATCACCGACAATACGCGCACATTTACGGTGTGGCTTGTCAGGACCATTGTTTAACTCTATCATTGCATACAAAATTCTTCTTTGTACCGGCTTTAGGCCGTCCCTTACATCGGGCAGGGCACGTGCGGCGATAACAGACATGGCATAATCAATATAGGATGTTTCCATGGTTTTTCTTAGATCGACGTCATGTACCTTGTCAAAGATATTCTCATCCATTGCTTTTCCTCCGTTCAAACTATTCCGGTAATTATCCGGAGTGTATTTAAAAAATTATTGCATTTTCCAAACACACTCTAAAAGCGTAATCTCAAATATCCAGATTCTTAACATACTTTGCATTTGCTTCAATAAACTCTTTTCTTGGCTCCACCTTATCTCCCATCAGAGTGGTGAAGGTTACATCAATTTCCGAGGACTGTTCTTCATCCATCGTAACCCGAAGCAGTATCCTTCTCTCAGGATCCATCGTAGTCTCCCAAAGCTGGTCCGCATCCATTTCGCCAAGACCCTTATAACGCTGGATTTTATTATTGCCGTCACGTCCGACTTCCGTCAGAATCTGATTCAGTTCCTCATCACTGTAGGCATAACGGATTAATTTATTTTTCTCAACCTTATAAAGCGGCGGCTGTGCTAAATAGACATAGCCCTGCTTTATAAGCTCCGGCATAAAACGATAGAAGAAGGTTAACAGCAGGGTACTGATATGTGCTCCGTCAACATCCGCATCTGTCATGATGATAATCTTATGATAGCGAAGTCTTGTGACATCAAAATCATCTGAAATTCCGGTACCAAAGGCGGTAATCATGGCCCTTATCTCATTATTAACCAAAATCTTATCCAGTCTGGATTTTTCAACGTTCAATATCTTTCCGCGCAAGGGCAATATGGCTTGGGTAGCTCTGGAACGTGCCGTCTTTGCGGAGCCTCCCGCAGAATCACCCTCAACAATGTATATTTCACTTTTTGCCGGATCCTTTTCCGAACAATCCGCCAGCTTACCGGGTAAGCTCATGCCCTCCAGTGCTGTCTTTCTCCTGGTCAGGTCTCTGGCCTTTCTCGCGGCATCCCTGGCTCTTTGAGCAAGTACTGCCTTTTCACAAATTATCTTCGATACCTGAGGCTTTTGCTCCAGAAAATAAGTA
Organism: Bacillota bacterium; assembly: GCA_023407175.1. The sequence continues at coordinate 135,363 of JAEYMU010000004.1, read as the reverse complement.
AGCTGCTCACTTACAACACTGTCTACCGCTCCCCTGGCCTCGCTGTTACCAAGCTTTTGCTTGGTCTGCCCCTCAAACTGAGGATCAGGAATCTTAATGCTTATAATTGCAGTCAAACCTTCTCTGATATCTTCGCCGCTTAAATTTGTATCGCTATCTTTTAAATATTTCATTTCTCTTGCATAATCATTAAAGGTTTTTGTAATCGCATTCTTAAATCCTGCAAGATGAGTTCCGCCTTCCGGAGTTGTAATATTATTAACAAAGCTATATACCCCTTCGGTATAGGTACCGTTATGCTGAAGTGCAACCTCAACATAAACATTATCCTTCTGGCCCTCACAGTAGATAATCTCAGGATAAAGAGGATCCTTATGACGGTTCAGATATTCTACATATTCCTTGATACCTCCGGCATAATGGAATATTTTCTCTAATGGTTCTTCTCCTCTGTTATCACGAAGAATGATTTTTATATTCTTTGTCAGAAAAGCCATCTCACGAAGTCTTTGTTTTAAAATCTCAAAATCATATACTGTTTCTTCAAATATTTCCTTGTCCGGAAGGAAGGTTACCTTAGTTCCCGTACAGTCCGCATCACCGATCTCCTCAAGCATTTTCACCGGCTTGCCTCTTTCATACCTTTGAAAATATTTCTTGCCATCAACACAAATTTCAACCGTCAACCATTCGGACAAAGCATTAACAACAGACGCACCTACACCATGAAGTCCTCCTGATACCTTATATCCTCCACCGCCGAATTTGCCCCCGGCATGCAAAATCGTAAATACAACCTCAACGGTAGAAATACCCTTCTTTTGGTTCATCCCTACCGGTATACCGCGGCCGTTATCAATGACAGTAATTGAGTTATCTTTATTAATTGTAACATCAATTGTATCACAATAACCTGCCAAAGCCTCATCCACCGCATTATCTACAATCTCATAAACAAGATGATGCAGACCCTTGGAAGAGGTAGAACCGATATACATTCCCGGACGCTTCCTGACTGCTTCCAATCCTTCCAATATCTGAATTTGTTCTGCACCATATCCATTGCTCATTTTATCAATCCTCTCCATTTTCCGAGAGGATTTCTCCTCTCTGATCTCGAAGGATTTCTCCTCCTCTGTTTTGTTGATTTCACTTTATATTAATAAAATCTTTTTAAATTCTTAGGAGTTAATCTCCTCAATTTTTCTGTCCGGCTCATTTTCACTTACTACACTTCCATTTATCACATGAAATATTTTATCATAATTAAACCTGCATCCCACAAATTCTTCCAAACCGGTACATGTAATAATAGTTTGAATATTTCCAATGCTGTTAAGCAAATGAGTCTGCCTTTGCCTATCCAATTCCGATAAGACATCATCCAACAAAAGAATCGGATTTTCCTTAATTACCTCTTTTACCAGCTCTATCTCGGCCAATTTGCAGGATAAAGCAGCCGTTCTTTGCTGTCCCTGGGAACCATATTTTCTGATATCAATTCCATTGATCATAAAATTCAGATCATCCCTATGAGGACCAACATTTGTTACTCTTAGATTCAAATCTCGTTCTAGAGAATTCTTAAGCTTATCCTTAAAATCAGTTATAGCCGTATTCGGTTCATATTGAAGAATTAATTCTTCTCTGTCTCCGGAAAGCTTCTTATGTATGCCATAAACCAAACTGTTAAGACGGATTACAAAACGATCACGGGCTTCAATTATCTTTCGCCCATACTCCATAAGTTTTTCATCCCATATATAAAGTGTATCCAATAAATTCCTGTTAAAACCTATTTGCTTTAATAAGTTACCTCTTTGCTCCAAAATTTTGTTATAATTTGACAAATCATTAAGATAGATTTTATCTAACTGGCAAAGCTCCAAATCAAGAAAACGTCTTCTTTCCGCAGGACCATTTTTAATGATATACAAATCCTCCGGCGAAAAAAACACAAGGTTTAACATACCAAATAATTCACCTTGTCTTTTAATCGGTATTCCATCGATTGCAACACCCTTTGCCTTATTCTTTTTCAGATGCAAATCAATCCGATGCGGGACATGATTTTTTTCAAGAATAACCCTGACATGGGCTTCTTCCTTCTCAAAGCGAATAATTTCTCTATCCTTGCTGCCGCGATGGGACTTTGTTGTACCGCACAAATAAATGGCTTCCAGAATATTTGTCTTCCCCTGAGCATTCTCTCCGTATAAAATATTAGTCCCGTTTGAAAAAGGTATGTTAAGATTATCATAATTCCTATAATCCTTAAGTTCCAATGACTTTACAATCATATCCGCACCAACATTTCCTTCTTCGTATGATAATTCAAAGCGAATTCTGAGAGGCCCTCATTATTTGACAATCTTAACCTGTTCTCCCTGATAGTCTATCAGATCACCATCATAGAGCTTCTTTCCTCTTTGAATCTCCACCTGTCCATTTACCTTTACCTTGCCATCTAAAATTTCAAGCTTGGCAACAACACCGGAATCAACCAGTCCTGCCGCTTTAAGTGCCTGACCGAGTTTGATATAATCTTCTCTTAATTTAATTTGATTCATTCCATCTCCTCTACTGCCGACAAGCAACTCTTATTAGTAATCAAAACACTTTCTCGTATTTTCTTACTCTTTAAGCTACAACATTGATATTAACCGGCAATATTAAATAAATATAGGACTGCTCTTTATCACGGATAAAGCAGGGAGCCTTTGCATTGATCAGATAGATATCTACATTCTCATCATCAATGACACGCAGTGCATCCAGTAAAAATTTCGGATTAAAGCCTATAATGATATCCTTACCCTCCAATGTAATATCTATTTCCTCTTTCATCGATCCAATCGCCGTATTAATCTTTAATTCGAAATTATTATCTTTAATATCAATAATAATCGGCTTCTTATCTGTTTCCCTTATTAACAGGGAAGCACGTTCAATACAGTTTTGAAGCTCCTTTTTATTGATGGTAACCTTAGTTTCATAATCACTGGAAAGCATCTGGTCAATCCGATAATACTCTCCCTCAATCAATCTGGTTAGAACTACCGTATCATCAAATTCAAACAGAGCATGCTTATCCGTAAAGAAAATTTGTACCAGAGAGGAGGCCTCTCCTGATAAAATCTTGCTTATTTCATTTAAGGTCTTTCCAGGTACGATTACCTTTCTGTCCTCATAGGAATCCTTCATAAAAATCTTACGGATTGAAATTCTATGACCGTCCAAGGAGATGACCCTAAGCTCATTCTTCTTAATCTCGAACAATTCACCGGTCATTATCTTATTGCTTTCATTATCTGAAATTGAAAAAACCGTCTGTCTGATTATTTCCTTTAATGTAAACTGGGAAAGAACAACAGCGTTCTCCTTCTCAATCTTAGGAAGGCTGGGAAATTCTTCTCCTGATCTTCCCGAAATAGAAAATCTGGCCTTTTCACATACAATTTCCGTCATATAATTTGCATCAGTCGCAATGCTGACTTCATTTTCTGGAAGCCTGCGTACGATCTCAGAAAAAATCTTGGCATTGAGTGCTACAATTCCCTTTTCACTAATAGCACCCTTTATTACAGTTTCTATACCAAGCTCCATATCATTAGCAATTAATTTTATCCCTTGTTCCGTTACCTCTATAATCAGGCATTCCAGAATAGGCATGGTTGATTTTACAGGTACTGCTTTCAAAACAATATTAACACCATTTAAAAGATCCGCTTTTTGACATTGGATTTTCATGTGTGTATAAACTCCCTTCGTGTAAAATAGATAAATATATAAAAGATTCTTAGTAACATTAATCATAAGGGCCGTGTAATTGTTGAAATCCGGCTTTTAGCAAGATAAATCAAGCTCTTGCGGGTTTGATAAACAAGTTAAAATTAAGGGTATTGCCTGTGGAAAAACAGCCGGGTTAAAGATACATAAATTGTAAATCGAATTCTATTAACAGGATATAAACGTTTTATCAACATATTGTCAACCGGAGTATGAACATGGGTCGGATAAACTAATTCTATTCCGGATTGATTTTCTTAATCAATACATCAATTGTATTATGTACAGAAGGTTCAGCCGCCATATCACCTGAAACCTTTTCACAGCCGTGAAGAACAGTGGAATGATCCCGGTTGCCTAAAATTTTACCGATTTCCGTAACAGAAAGATCGGTTAAGCGACGGCATAGATACATAACAATTTGTCTGGGATAGGAGATATTCCTGCTTTTGTCCTTGGAGTAAATATCAGCCGGTGTAATATTATGATGCTCTGCCACAACCTCTACGATAAATTCCGGAGTTATAATTTTTTTCTCGTTTGGAGAAATGATATCCTTTAGGGCCTCTTCTGCAAGATCGAGGTTTAGGTTTCTTTTCTTAAGTCTTGAAAAGGCAACAATTTTAGTTAATGCCCCTTCCAGCTCGCGGATATTGGATTTAATATTGGTTGCAATATATCCAAGTACTTCTTCATCAATCTTAAGACCGTCCAGTTCTTCCTTTTTCCGTAGAATAGCCATTCTGGTCTCATAATCAGGGGACTGAATATCTGCAAGCAGGCCATGCTCAAAGCGTGAACGAAGCCTGTCCTCCAGAGTAAGCATTTCCTTGGGAGGGCGATCGCTGGATATGATAATCTGGCGTTTGGATTCATGAAGCGTATTGAAGGTATGGAAAAACTCCTCCTGAGTTCTTTCCTTACCTATAATAAACTGAATATCGTCGATTAATAAAATATCAATGGAACGATACTTTTCCCGGAATTGAGTTGTCGTATTCTTTTGTATTGCATCGATTAATTCGTTGGTGAATTTTTCGCTGGTTACATAAAGAACCTTGGTATCAGGATTTTGATCCAGAACAAAGTGGGCGATGGAATGCATTAAATGGGTCTTGCCCAGTCCAACTCCGCCGTAAATAAAAAGAGGATTATAAATCTCCCCCGGGTTTTCTGCTACAGCTAAAGCAGCTGCTCTGGCAAATTCATTATTACCTCCGACAACAAAGGTATCAAAGGTATATCTGGCATTTAAAAAGGTAGGTCCGTTACTCTTCTTTTTGGAAGCAATGGATTCTGCTGTCTTTTCTGCAGAGTCGATCTGGCTTTGAAGAACAAATTTTATATCATAGGCCTCGTTCATAATTTCTTCGATTGAGACCTTCAGTAATAATTCATATTTATTACGGATAACATTAACACTTGGAGGTCCAATGCGTTCATCATTGATCAGAATCGTGATTACATGGTCTTTGACATCATATACCTTAAGAGGCTTTAACCAGGTGGTATAGGATACGTCGGTAATGCCGTATTCTGAAATCAAATATTTTAAAATATCATCCCATTTTGACTCGATTAAACTTTTCATTGCTTCCTCCATTAATACTCACATAGATATATATTATAACAAATTTATTAAATTTTCAATGGTCAATATGCCTTTCTTTGCTTTTGAGCCTCTGTGAAAATTGTGTATAAAGAAAAATACATAAGTCACAAGGGTTAAATGTGCATAAAATATAGTTTTATTATCAATGGAAAAGAATAAAATAACATCTTATCCACAAAATAATAAAACTTATCAACAATTCGTATATAAATAAGGAAGAAACAGAATAATGCCAGTATTTTTAAGTGTCGATATCGAAATATTTACTTGACGCAAACACATATTGCGAATATAATAAACGTGATATTCCAAAATATATCATACAAAATGGATTGGACTGCCCTTTCATTTTGATATGGTAAAATACGAAGGAGTAAACCAGACTATTCCTTTGAATATGAGAAAAATTCGCTTATTATATTGCACGGTGCAGTTAAAAGGAGGTGCAAAACGATGAAAATGACATTCCAACCCAAGAAAAGATCCCACGCTAAGGTGCACGGATTTAGAGCCAGAATGGCTACAGCAAACGGCAGAAAGGTTTTATCTGCAAGAAGAGCAAAAGGAAGAAAGAAATTATCTGCATAGGTCGCAATTATGTGACCTTTTCTTCTATAAAACTTTAATAAGTGAATTTGATAGAAGATGTTGAATTCACTTATTAAAAGATATCGGTGATTTTATCTGGCGATAAAGTCATGAGAAAAGGTTAATCGAATATGAAGAAGTCAGAAACACTGAAAAAGAATGAGGATTTTAGAAAAATCTACCGAACAGCAAAATCATATGCGAATAAATATTTAATCATGTATGTAAAAAGAAATGATTTCGATTATAACCGAATTGGAATATCGGTCAGTAAGAAGGTTGGCAATAGTGTGGTTCGACATAGGACAACCAGATTAATCAGGGAAAGCTATCGATTATCGGAGGATAGCATATTAGGTGGATTGGATATCATCGTAGTGGCAAAAGCAGGAGCCAAGGGAAAAGAATATTGTGAAATAGAGAGCGCATTGATGCACCTGATTAAGCTCCATAAAATCGGGAAAGAAATAACAGGACAATGAAATGGGTCGAATGTAGGATATTAAAGGAGTATAGAGATGATAATTAAGAATTTACTAATTATGCTAATTAAATTCTATCAAAAATATATATCTCCTCTTAAGAGAACACCAAGTTGTATCTATGTACCTACCTGCTCTTTATATGCAATGGAGGCATTGGAAAAGTATGGAGCACTCAAGGGAACGTATCTGGCGGTGAGACGAGTATTAAGATGCCACCCCTTTCATAAGGGAGGATATGATCCTGTTCCTTAAATATGACAAGAGCTTCATTTCTTCAAAGTATGTAAAGTGATTCGGCGTTTTACTCTGTTTGTTTTACGATATTAGGTGGCTCTAAGGAGGAAAAATTAAATTGGTGGTTACAATACTAACAAAAAATGCCGGGATATTAGAACCGGTTGCAAGCTTGCTCGGCTTGATTATGGATGGAATATTTCAATTTTTTAATTTATTTGGAATTCAAAATATTGCGTTGTCCATTATAATATTTACTTTTATTGTAAGAGCATTAATGCTTCCCTTAACAATCAGACAACAGAAATTTACGAAAATTTCAGCCAGAATGAATCCGGAATTACAGAAGATTCAGGCTAAATATAAGGGTAAGCGGGATCAGGAGTCCTTAAGAAAGATGCAGATTGAACAGCAGGCACTCTATGAGAAATATGGTGCAAATCCTACCTCGGGATGTCTGCCGTTATTAATTACATTACCTATCATGTTTGCCTTGTACTATGTTGTTACAAATGTACCGGCGTATGTAGGACAGATCAAAGATATGTATGAGGTAATGGCAACTGGTATACAAGGTGTTACAGATCATGATGTTATTTTAAAAGAACTGGCAAGTAATATTTCAAGCTTACATGGAAAGACAGATTTCTCAACAATAGATCAGATTATCAATGCCTTATCAAAATTCGGAACGGATGCTCAGACGAAGTTAGCTGAAAGCATGCCGGCAATAAGCGTAACAATAAATGAAGCTTATGATAAAATAAATCATGCCAATAATTTCTTTGGAATGAACATTACGAATCGACCAAATTATAAATCATTCCAGATTATTATTCCGATATTAGCAGCGGCATTATCTTTTGTACAGAGTAAGCAGGTTACGGTAAAAACCAAGGATACCAATAAGGATAATCCAATGGCGGCTACCATGAATTCTATGCTGTATGTTATGCCATTGATGCAATTTTTCTTCTGTTTGACATTTCCGTTAGGTATCGGTATTTACTGGATTGCTACCAGCGTATTTACAATTATACAGCAGTTCTTTGTAAACCGTATCCTGGATCATATGAATGTCGATCAATTAATTGAAAAAAGCGTTGCGAGAGCTGCAAAGAAGAAGAAAAAGCCAAGAATTGGAACAAGTCAGGAAGTTGTTTCAAACAGTAAGTCATTGAAGGAATTGGCAAAAACGCAGACAAAGTATATTGAAGCACCTGCAGTTGAAAAGACAAATGATGTAGTAAAAGCAGAGGAGGACAAACCGGAGACGGTAGAAGAAATATCGTCAGAGGTTAAGAAAGAAAAATCATCCTCCACGAATCCAAAGAGTATCTCGGAGATAGCAAATCTTCTTAAAAATAAGAAAATTTAAAGGGGGAGAATTAGCATGGAATGGAAAGATATAACCGCCAAAACAGTAGATGAAGCCTTAACAAGTGCAATGCTTGAGTTGGGTACTACAATAGATAAGATGGAATATGAAATCATTGAAAAAGAAACGAGCGGTTTCTTAGGCATGTTTGGAAAGCCTGCAAAAATCAGAGCCAGAATAAAGCTTACGATGGAAAACAGTGCGAAGAAATTTCTGGATGATGTTTTTTCCGCCATGGGAATTAACGCTGCGACTGAGGTTATATTTGATAAGGAAAATTCAACGGTTGAGATTAACATTGACGGTGACGAGATGGGAGTTTTAATCGGTAAAAGAGGACAAACTCTGGATTCTCTTCAATATCTGGTCAGCCTTGTTATTAATAAGAACAGTGAAAATTATATTAAGGTTAAGCTGGATACAGAGAATTATAGGGCAAGAAGAAAAGAAACCTTGGAAAATCTGGCCAAGAATATTGCCTTTAAGGTAAAAAGGACCAGAAAACCGGTTTCTTTAGAACCAATGAATCCTTATGAAAGAAGAATCATTCACTCCGCCCTGCAAAATGATAAGTATGTTGAGACTTATTCGGAAGGGGAAGAGCCCTATCGGAGAGTAGTTATTAATGTAAAGAAGGCTGTGCTTGAAAAGAAGTATAATAATAACAAGCAATCCGGAGGCTTTAAAAAGGAATATAACCATAACGGTGCAACCAATAAAAATTATAAGAAGCCCTTTAATACAAGTAAGAGTGGTTACAGCAAGAATTATAGCGCCGATTATAAGAAGGATTATGAAAAATATAAGGAAAGCAAGTTAAAAAAGGACCAGCCGGTAGAAACAATCTAATTTTCCTATATGAATTTTGTAAGGGGTGTCTTAAAAGTATAGCTTACTTTAAGGCACCCTTTATTCTTGAAGAAGGAGGTATGGCATGAGAACAGATACGATAGCCGCAATTGCAACCGGCCTAAGCAATGCCGGCATCAGCATAATAAGAATCAGCGGAGAGAATGCATTTGAAATAATAGACCGGATTTATCAATCGAAATCCGGAGCAAAGATAATATCAAAGCAGGAAAGTCATACCATCCATTATGGTTATATTGTTCAGGAAAACCGGATGATAGATGAGGTAATGGTTGTTATTATGAAGGCCCCTGCGACCTATACCAGGGAAAATACGATAGAGATAAACTGTCATGGCGGAATCGTGGTAACCAGAAAGATATTGGAGACCGTATTAAAACATGGAGCAAGGATAGCAGAACCCGGTGAATTTACAAAAAGGGCTTTTCTTAATGGAAGAATAGACCTTTCTTCAGCAGAAGCCGTATGTGATATCATTCAGGCAAAAAGTGATCTGGCTCTTAAGAATTCATTGGGCCAGTTGCAGGGTAAGGTATATCTTCTGATTAAAGAACTAAGGGAAAAAATATTAAGGGATATAGCATTGATAGAAGCGGCCCTGGATGATCCGGAGCATATCAGCCTGGAGGGATTTTCAAGGGAGCTGGAAGAACATTTAAAAACAGAGTGTTACCAGATAGAGCAGTTAATTAAAGGGTCAAGGAATGGTAAGCTGATAAAAGAGGGAATAAAAACGGTTATTCTGGGAAAGCCCAACGCAGGAAAATCAAGTCTGATGAATATACTTGTGGGAGAGGAACGGGCAATTGTTACCAATATTGCCGGAACTACAAGGGATACATTGGAGGAAACGATTAATCTGGATGGAATTGTATTAAATATCATTGATACGGCGGGCATCCGCAATACAGAGGATACTATAGAAAAAATCGGAGTTGATAAAGCTTTACGGATAGCATCCGATGCGGATCTAATTATATTTGTTCTGGATTCCTCTACTGGACTGGATGAAAATGATGAAGCAATTATGAGCTTTATACAGGAAAAAAAAGCAATATTGCTATTAAATAAATCCGATTTGGAACCGAAAATAACAATGGATAATATCAGGAAGAGAACAGGGCATCCGCTTCTTAGTATCTCTGTCAGAGAAAATAGCGGGTTGGAGGAGCTTTCAGAGACAATCAGAACTATGTTTTTTGACGGAGCCTTGTCGTTACATGAGGATATCTATATCACAAACGACAGACACAGGGAGGCCTTTGCGAACGCTCTGCAAAGCTTATTGCTGGTTCAGTCAAGTATAGAGAATAATATGCCCGAGGATTTTTATTCTATTGATTTAATGAATGCCTATGAATATTTAGGAAAAATCATTGGTGAAAAGGTAGAGGAAGATCTGGTTAACATGATATTCAGGGAATTCTGTATGGGAAAGTAGACGAATATCTCATGATAAGAAGTTTGAAAGAAAATCACTTTCAAACTCTTTATTGAAGCAGTATCGCAAGCAAAGCTTGTGATATGCACGGGTATAAATTTGGTTGATATAAAATAAAAGCAGTTAACAAATGCATGTAAGGTAATATAGAAATGAGGTAAATCATGTCATACATTTATGAGGAATATGACGTAGTAGTCGTAGGAGCGGGACATGCAGGCTGTGAGGCAGCATTGGCCTGTGCCAGATTATCTTTGAATACATTAATGTTTACAGTGAGCGTGGATAGTATTGCAATGATGCCCTGCAATCCAAATATCGGGGGAACCTCCAAGGGGCATCTAGTCAGAGAGATTGATGCCCTTGGCGGAGAAATAGGTAAGAACATTGATAAGACCTATATACAGTCTAAGATGCTCAATGTCTCCAAGGGTCCGGCCGTCCATTCACTGCGTGCCCAGGCGGATAAGCAGGAGTATTCCAAAGCAATGCGAAGGGTTCTGGAAAACACAGAGAAGCTTACAATTAAGCAGGCAGAAGTGACCCAGCTTCTTACAAAGGAGAATAAAGTAACCGGAGTACAAACCTTTTCCGGCGCAATCTATCCTTGCAGAGCCGTAATTCTATGTACAGGTACTTATCTGAATGCAAGATGCATCTATGGGGATGTGGTGAATAAAACAGGTCCTAACGGACTGCAGGCGGCAACTCACCTGACAGATTCCCTGAAGGCTCTGGGAATTGAAATGTACCGTTTTAAAACAGGAACTCCGGCCAGAATAGACAGAAGATCCATTGATTTCTCAAAGATGGAAGAGCAATTTGGTGATGAACAGGTGGTACCCTTTTCCTTTACAAACAGTGCTGAGGATATAAAAAAAGAACAGATTTCCTGCTGGCTTACCTATACAACGGAAAAAACCCATGAGATTATCCGGGCTAATATTGACCGCTCACCCCTTTACAGCGGAGATATCAAAGGCACCGGTCCAAGATATTGTCCATCCATTGAGGATAAGGTGGTCAAGTTTGCCGATAAGGACAGGCATCAGCTATTCATAGAACCGGAAGGAAATTATACCAATGAAATGTATATTGCAGGTATGTCAAGCTCTATGCCGGAGGATGTGCAATACCAGATGTACCGTTCTGTGCCGGGGCTGGAAAACGCTAACATTGTAAGAAACGCATATGCGATTGAATATGATTGTATTAATCCGATGCAGTTAAAGCCTTCCCTGGAATTTAGGAAGGTGGAGGGATTATTTGCAGGAGGACAGTTTAATGGAAGCTCCGGTTATGAGGAAGCTGCTGCCCAGGGCCTGATTGCTGGAATTAATGCAGCCATGAAATTATTGGGTAGGGAGCCTTTATTACTGGACCGGTCGGAAGCATATATCGGAGTATTGATTGATGACCTGGTTACAAAGGAAACCTATGAGCCATATCGGATGATGACTTCAAGAGCAGAGTACCGCCTGCTGTTAAGACAGGATAATGCAGATATCAGGCTTACGAAAAAAGGATATGAGGTTGGTCTGATCAGCGTGGAAAGGTATAAGAAGCTGTTGATCAAGGAAGAAAGTATCAAGAAGGAAATAGAACGGCTGGAAAAAACAAATGTAGGTGCGAATAAAGAGGTCCAGGAGCTATTAGCTGTAAATAACAGCTCAGAACTAAATACAGGGGCTACATTGGCGGAGCTGATCCGAAGACCTGAGTTGGATTATGAGAAGTTAAAATCAATTGATAAGAATAGACCGGATTTGCCGGAAGAGGTTATTGAACAGGTTAATATTAATATAAAATACGATGGATATATCAGCAGACAGCTAAAACAGGTCGAGCAATTTAAAAAGCTTGAGAATAAGCTGATACCGGAGCAAATTGATTATAAGGAAGTTCCAAGCCTTAGGATTGAGGCTAGGCAGAAGCTGGAGAAATTCAGACCGATTTCTATTGGACAGGCTTCCAGAATATCAGGGGTATCTCCGGCGGATGTATCTGTTCTGCTAGTGTATCTAAGTCAATATAGAAGCAGGGAAAAAAAATAAAAAACCGGAAGGTAAAAAGAATGCTTTATCATGAATACAAGGAATTTTATCTGTTAGAGGAAGGTTTGGCAGAGCTTGGAATAACATTGACAGAGATGCAAAAACAGCAATTTACAGATTATTATGAGCTGTTGATTGAGAAGAATAAGGTAATGAATCTTACGGCAATTACAGATTTTAAGGAGGTCGTGGGGAAGCATTTTATTGACAGTCTTTTATTAATTAAGGCTTACAGACCGAAGGAGGAAAGAATTCTGGATTTGGGAACCGGTGCCGGCTTTCCTGGAATTCCATTAAAGATTGTATTTCCCCAGATAGATATGGTACTGCTGGATTCCTTGAATAAGCGCTTGAAGTTTCTGGAGGAAGTGATAGATAAGTTAGGACTAAGTAAAATAATAACACTTCATGGAAGAGCCGAGGATGCAGGAAGAGACATAAGATACAGAGAGAGCTTTGATCTGTGCGTGTCCAGGGCCGTAGCAAAATTATCCTTGCTTTCGGAGTATTGCGTTCCCTTTGTAAAAAAAGACGGATATTTTATTTCCTACAAATCAGGGGAAGTGGAACAGGAATTATCGGAGGCAAAGAAAGCATTTCAAATTCTTGGTGCAAGGCTTGAGAAAACAGAGGTTTTTCGGCTTCCGGGAACAGAGATAGAACGATCGCTGATTATGATAAAGAAGGAACGGCCAACACCAAAGGCATATCCAAGAGGTGCCGGAAAGCCGTCCAAGGAACCACTGTAGACCAGGAAATCAATTAAGTAAAGGAAAAAACTATGATTCAAGGTAAATTATTATCTTATGGAGATGACTTGAAGGAAGTTTATGAAATTCGCCGGGAGGTATTTGTAGATGAGCTGGGATATCCAAGGGAATATGAGAGGGATGGACTTGACTCAGAGGCAATTCATGTACTGGTGTATGAGCAGGAGAAGGGGGTAAATCCTTCTAAAGAAAAAGTTGTCGCCACCGGAAGAATAACTCTTGAGGGTAACAGCTGCAGCATAAGTAAAATAGCTGTTTTAAAGGAATACAGAAATAAGGAATATGGAGATTTTGCGGTAAGAATGCTGATAAACAAAGCCTTTACAGCAGGAATCAGAGAAGTAAGGGTAGAGGTGACATCGAAGACGGCAGAATTTTTCAGGAAAATAGGTTTTCAATATGGAGAGATGGCAGAGGATTCCGGAGTAGGAAGCAAAAGAATTATGATGATTACAGCAAATGATGTAATAACCTGTTGCAGGAAATAGAAGCAATATGAAATAGGAAGATAATATAAGAAGGAGTAATGGGGAGCTTTCTATTGGAAAAGGCTTCCTATGTTAAATTTTTAATAAAATTTTCGAATAAATATTGATGAATGAAAAAGAGAAAAAAGCAGAAAAAGTTGTATTTTATTAAAATTCACAAGGGATATATTCTCCATAAAAAGCTATATAACCTTATATTTATGCAAAAAATGCTTTAAAAAAATCGAATTTTGTTATATGATATAATAGATATTTAATAATTTTGCTGTGGTTATTGCTGTCTGAACATAGAAAGGGCGAAAGAATTATGTATGACAACAATTTATATGTGGAAAATGATTCTGAGGAGAATGTGGAAGAGAGAAAGACCGCATGTATATTATTAAGAGATTTAGCTGTAGATTTTGAAGAACAATTATACTCTGTGAAAGTACAGCTAAAGACCCAATCTATGAATCTTAAGGAAAATGAGCAAAGATTAGAAGAAAATAACCGTACAAATGATAGGAACCAAGAGCTGTTTTATCCAATACATAGTCAGGGCTATAATTCAAAAAATATTATTGCAGAAAATGAGCAAATCAAGCAGAAAATATCAGAGCTTGAAAATAAGCAAAACATGTTAATTTGCAAAATTAACGGATTAAAAACAGCAGCGAAATATTTAGATATTTCAAATAAAAAAAAGGAGAAAGGTGAATCAGAGAAGGGATTAGAGAACAAAACAAAACTAACAGATAAAGGCTTAGGAATACTCGAAGCTCAGGAAATTGAACGTCAAAGGATTGCAAGAGATCTTCATGATACAACGGTACAAAATTTGACAAGTTTGGTACATAAATCGGAGTTGTGCATTAAATTATTAGATATCGATATGATACGAGCAAAGCTGGAGTTAAGCTCCATGTCAAGCACCTTAAAAATGATTATAAATGATATGAGAGGTATCATTTATAATCTGAAACCAATGACTCTGGATGATTTGGGATTGACAATAACGATCCAACGATATGCAAATAGAATTATTAACTTAAATAACATTCAGGTAAAAGTAACCTCTAACGAGGAACCGAAGGAAATTCTATCTGTTATCAAATTAACTATTTTTCGAATCATACAAGAGGCCTGCAATAATATAATAAAGCATGCAAAAGCATCCTCTATTAATATTGATATTAACTATCAGGACAGTATCATTAATGTGGTCATATCTGATAATGGAATGGGTTTTAACATCGAGGGTTTGGATGTACCGGAACAGTCTTCTAGTTTTGGCCTATCGATTATGAAGGAAAGAATTACTTTATTATCGGGAACGTTGGACATAAAATCTGTAATAGGTAAAGGAACGACAGTATCAATGACAGTACCATTAGCAATTTACGAGGGAGGAGAAAAATGAATAAGCCAATCAATATAATGATAGCTGATGACCATTCCATGGTAAGGGAGGGAATAAAGCAGCTATTAGAATTAGACGGCGATATCGTTGTAATAGCAGAAGCAAATAATGGAAAACAATGCTTGGAATTACTGGATGAAAAGAGAACAGATGTTCTACTGCTTGATATTAATATGCCAAACTTAAATGGATTACAGGTTCTTCAGCAAATAAGAGATAAAAAGATTAAAGTAAAGGTATTAATTCTTACCATACATAATGAGGTAGAATATTTAATGCGAGCTGTAGAAATTGGTGTGAACGGATATGTATTGAAGGACTCAGATTCAACTGTATTGAAAAAAGCGATATTTTCTGTTTATAAGGGTGAAACCTTTATTCAGCCGGAATTGGCACCTTTATTAAAAATAAGAATGGATGAAAAAAACAGTTATTTGGATAGTATTGATGAGTCGCTGACCAAAAGAGAAATAGAGGTATTGAAGCTGATTGCAGAAGGATTATTCAATAAAGAGATAGCCTATACTTTGGATATCAGTGAAAAGACAGTAAAGAATCATGTATCAAATATATTTAAGAAAATCAATGTCTCTGATCGTACACAAGCTGCTGTCTATGCAATCAAAAATAATTTTGTAAACTTGTATTAAAAAAATATGGGATAGAATGTTTCACGTGAAACATTCTATTTTTTTGTATCAAAGGAAATTCCTCCGAAATTTCTATGATACAAAAAAAGCACTCCGTGCAGGATGCGCACTCGCGCGTTAGGTTGTATGTCAGCTTTGCCAAGGCAAACTATTTGTTCTTTATTGAAAATTGTATTTTGTAAAGCGAGAGCTTCTCCGCAAAGCAAATTTTGTTCTTAATAAAAAGGTTTATATGAAACGGGTAGGGCATCTGATTTTTATTGAATAAAAATTATTTGACCAGAAGGAGTATTGCTATAGATAGACGCATATATATATGTTAGTAAGATAGAACAGGTTTGCTTTTAAAATTAATAAAAAATCCTATATAAAATAAATTATACTATGGATATCAAAATAGATTAATGCTATAATAGTAAACGTGTAAATTCAAATGATGATAAATCGGAGGAAGGGGAAGCATGGCCAGAGTAATCGCAATTGCAAATCAAAAAGGCGGAGTAGGGAAAACTACTACGGCCATTAATTTATCAGCATGCTTGGCTGAGAAGAACAGAAAGGTTTTAGCAGTTGATATAGATCCGCAGGGAAATACGTCAAGCGGTCTGGGAATAGATAAAGGGAAAATAAAAAATTCAATCTATCAGATGGTAATCGGCGAATGTACCCTGGAGGAATGCAGAATTAAAACACCGATTAAAAATTTAGATATACTTCCTTCAAATGTAAATCTTGCGGGAGCTGAAATTGAATTAATTGGCGTAGAAGAAAGAGAGTACATATTAAAAAGGGAGATTGACCGAATAAAGGATGAATATGATTTTATAATCATTGATTGTCCCCCTTCCTTAAATACATTAACTGTGAATGCAATGACAACTGCTGATACGGTACTTGTACCAATTCAGTGTGAATTTTATGCTCTGGAGGGGTTAACCCAATTGATCCATACCATAAATCTTGTAAAGCAAAGACTCAATCCCAGACTGGAAATAGAGGGTGTTGTATTTACGATGTTTGACGCAAGAACAAATCTATCTTTACAGGTAGTGGAAAATGTTAAAAATAATTTAAAGCAAAATATCTATAAAACAATTATACCAAGAAATGTACGATTGGCGGAAGCACCAAGCCATGGACTGCCGATTAATCTATATGATCCTAAATCGGCCGGAGCTGATGGCTATCGACAGCTTGCTTTGGAAGTAATTGAAAAGGAAGCATCAGAAGAATATGCAAAGAATGAAATCAGTGAAATAAAATACCGTAAAAAAAAATAAAAGACAATATGGAGGAGTTGCAATATGGCTGTAAAAAAGGGTCTGGGAAAGGGCCTTGATATTATGATACCGGAGCAGATAATAAATCATACAGCAGATGCATCCGAAAATGTTTCACGTGAAACATTAATTCGAATCAGTAATATAGAACCAAATAAATCACAGCCAAGAAAAAGGTTTGATGAAGATGCTTTACAGGAGCTGGCAGATTCAATTAAACAATATGGTGTGATACAACCCTTGATTGTGCAGAAGAAAGACAAGCATTATGAGATTATTGCAGGGGAGAGAAGATGGAGAGCAGCCAGGATTGCCGGCTTAAAGGAAATACCTGCAATCATTAAGGATTATAGTCCCCAGGAAGCAGTCGAAATAGCATTAATCGAGAACATACAGCGGGAGGATTTAAATCCGATTGAAGAAGCTCAAACCTATCAACGATTAATTCAGGAATTTCAATTAAAACAGGATGAGGTGGCGGAGAGAGTATCAAAGAGCAGAGCTGCAGTTACAAATTCCATGCGGCTATTGAAGCTGGATGAAAGAGTGCAGCAAATGTTGATCGATGATATGATTTCAAGCGGACATGCTAGAGCTTTGCTTGCAATAGAAAACAAGAATAGCCAATATAATTTGGCCTGTAAGATTTTTGATGAGAAACTAAACGTACGGGAGACAGAGAAGCTGGTAAAGAAGGTCCTGGAGGAAAAGCCCCAGAAGGAATCGGCCGCTACCAAAGAAGAGGAAGTCATATATCGAGATTTAGAGGATAAAATGAGAAATATCATCGGTACAAAGGTATCGATTCACAACAAGAAAAACCATAAGGGCTCAATAGAAATTGAGTATTATTCAAATGAAGAACTGGAACGTATCATAGACTTATTTGAAACGATTCGATAAGAATACGATAAACAGAGCAGGTACAAGATGGAGGAAAAGAAATGAATTTTATTGATATTATAAATAATAATTTATCCTATATATGCATTGGCTTAACAGCATTTTCAATTTTTCTATTGATATTTCTTATTATTTTGGCTGTTAAACAAAAAAAATTAAATAAAAATTATGTAAAATTCATGACAGGAGCAACAGGTGAGAATTTGGAAGGGCAGATATTATCCCGTTTTTCAGATATTGATAAGCTTAAGTCTGATTCAAAACAACTGAGTAACGAGCTGGACAAGGTAAAGGAAAATCTTCTGATCACTTATCAAAAGGTTGGAGTGGTTAAATATGATGCTTTCCGTGAAATGGGAGGAAAGTTAAGCTTTGTTCTTGCATTACTGGATAAAAATAATAATGGTATTCTTCTAAATTCAGTACATAGCAGTAGAGAAGGCTGCTATACATATTTGAAAGAGATCATTAAGGGGGAATCCTTCCTGGAGCTTTCCGAGGACGAGAGAATGGCCTTAAATCAGGCACTCAACAGCAATAATTATATGGGATAAGGAAAGAGCTAAGCAGCAGCTCCAGTTTAAAGTAAGGGTTAAGAAGCGAAACGATATAGTAATAAATAAAAGAATCAGATGGAAATTTTAATAGCTCCATCTGATTCTTTTTATAATCTTTATTCTTGGTATATCATTTCATTACTTTGTCGTTTTCTTTGGAATATTTCCTTTTCCATAGTAAGCCAGAAGATAGAGATCTTCTAATTCGGATACCAGAGGAAGTCTTGGATTTGCAGTGGTACACTGATCACCGAAGGCAAGATCCGCAAGTGTAGAAACCTTTGACAGGAAATCCTTTTCATCGAGACCGTATTCCTTCAGCGTTGCAGGAATTCCTAAATTCTTGTTCATCTCTTCTACATCCTTTGCCAGCATTTCAACTGCATCTGCATTGTTTTTCGGATTTTTACCCAGCTTCTTCATTAATTCAAAAATCTTATCTCCGACGATATAGCTTTCATATTTCGGGAAGGAGGTAAACTTTGTCGGACAATCAACACCGTTGTAACGGATCACATGGGGCAGAAGAATTGCATTGGCACATCCGTGAGGTACATGATACTCGCCGCCGAGCTTATGGGCCAGAGAATGGTTGATTCCCAGGAAGGCGTTGGTAAATGCCATACCGGCAATGGTGGAAGCATTATGCATCTTCTCACGGGCAATCGGATTGGCGCTGCCTTCATCATAGGAAGCCTTCAGGTATTTAAATACCATATCAATTGCATGGATTGCAAGGGCATCAGTATAGTCAGAAGCAAGAATGGAGATATATGCTTCAAATGCGTGGGTTAATACGTCCATACCGGTCCATGCTGTGGATTTTTTCGGAACGCTCATTACAAAATCAGGATCAATGATGGCAACGTCAGGAGTTAACTCATAATCAGCCAGAGGATATTTTTTATTTTCATTTTTGTCGGATATAACTGCGAAGGAGGTTACCTCAGACCCTGTTCCAGAGGTAGTAGGAATTGCCACAAATTGGGTCTTCTTTCCTAATTCAGGGAATTTATAGGTACGCTTACGGATATCAAGAAACTTTAAGGACATATTCTTGAAATCTGCTTCCGGATTCTCAAAAAACAGCCACATACCCTTTGCTGCATCAATGGCAGAACCGCCACCGAGGGCAATGATAACATCGGGTTTGAATTTGTTCATTTCTTCTACACCCTTTAAGATAGTATCAAGACTGGGATCGGGCTCAACCTGGTCAAATATCTCGCAGTGAACATAGTCAGGACGCTTTCTTAATTGATATAGAACCTTGTTAACATAGCCGAGCTGGGTCATGGACGGGTCAGTAACGATAAAGGCCTTAGTGATGCCCGGCATCTTAGCCAAATATGCGGTAGAACCGGACTCAAAATATATTTTGCTGGGTACCTTAAACCATTGCATATTAACCCTCCTCTTTGCAACTCTTTTATAATTAACCAAATCAACTGCGGATACGTTATGGGTTGTGGAGTTTCCACCGTAAGAACCACAGCCTAAGGTAAGGGAAGGCATATTTGTGTTATAAAGATCACCGATTGCTCCATGAGTGGAGGGAGTATTAACAAGAATACGTCCAGTTCTCATTCTTGCGGAAAAAGCATTAATTACTGCATTATCTGAGGAATGGATAACAGAGGAGTGTCCCAAACCGCCAAGCTCAATCATCTTTTCGCAGAGATCTAAGCCGGATTCTACATCCTTTGCCTTTAATACAGCAAGTACGGGAGATAATTTTTCTTTGGATAACGGATAATCCGGTCCAACACCCTCAAGCTCAGTACATAATATTTTGGTCTGTGCGGGAATGGTTATTCCGGCCAGGGCAGCAATCTTGGCCGGGGGCTGACCTACGATGGCAGGGTTAACAGCTCCGGTTGCAGTATTAATTACAATGGGCTCAAGGAGCTTGATCTCTTCCTTGGTTGCGAAATAACAGCCGGCCTTCTTCATTAGCTCTACTACTTCATTATATACGGGAGCCTCGATGATGGCTGCCTGCTCTGAAGCACAAATCATACCATTGTCAAAGGACTTCGATAAAACGAGATCATTTACTGCCCGTTTTAAATTAGCGGTTTTTTCAATAAAGCAAGGAACATTACCAGGACCTACGCCAAGTGCGGGCTTTCCGCAGGAATATGCCTGCTTAACCATTCCGGAACCGCCGGTTGCAAGAATCATGGATACATTGGGATGGTTCATTAATTCTCTTGTTGCATCAATGGAGGGATATTCGATCCATTGGATACAATTCTTTGGAGCACCTGCATTTACTGCTGCCTCATATAAAGTCTTGGCAGCTTCTCTGGAGCATTGCTGCGAGCTTGGATGGAAGCCAAAGATAATTGGATTTCTTGTTTTGATACAGGTCAAGCATTTGAACATTGTGGTTGAGGTAGGATTGGTAACAGGTGTTACTCCGGCAACAATACCGACCGGTTCAGCCACGATCATATAATCCTCTTCCTCATTATCCTCGATAATTCCCACTGTCTTCTGGTATTTGATGGAGTGCCATACATATTCGGTTGCAAATATATTCTTTGTTATCTTATCCTCATAAATACCTCTGCCAGTTTCCTCTACTGCCATTTTTGCAAGTAATTGCTGCTTTGCCAGACCGGCTAAAGCCATCTCATGTACAATATTATCTACAGTTTCCTGATCTAAGGTTAAAAATTCATCTAAAGCCACGAGAGCATTTTTTACTAACTCATCAACATGCTCCTTGGGTGTGGGCTGTTGTATTGTCTTTGTCATAGAAAAGCCTCCTTTTATGTTTGTTAAAAAATTAACACATTGTTTATGTGATGAATATAACAGAAAAAAAATGTTTTGTAAATAGTCATCCAGTGAAAAAAATTTGTTAAAAAATTATCAAAACTATGAAATATATACAATAATATTAGTTGTATGATAAAATATAGTATATCATGCATAAAAATCCTGTCAACGATGGTAATTTATTGTGAATATGGCTGATATATGGTATGAATTGATTAATATAATCTATTGTAGGAAAGAAAAAAACAGTATACTATATTGATATCGCAGAATGATTTAATTGGAAGGTGATGAGGGTGCGAATCATTTCGATAGATAAAATTGTGGGAAATGAATTACTGGCGAGGGATATTATCGGCAGTAATGGTAATATGGTTTTGATGACAGCCGGTTCCATGATGAAGAGGGAATATATCGCTAAGCTAAAGGATTTAGGAATTGAATATGTATATGTGGAAGATGAAATAGCACAGGGGGTTAATTTAACCTCAAGTCTGGAATTGCAGATTAAGGAACAATGTCAGGATGCCGTAAGGGATATTCTGTTGAAATACTCCTATCAAAATGAGACTGAGCTGGAGGAGATTAAAAAGATTGCTGATGAAATCATTCATGAGATTATGTCGGATCCAAAGGTTATCTATAATCTGTCCAGTATTCGGGAAAAGAGTGAGAGCACCTATTCCCATTCGTTAAATGTCTGTGCATTATCTGTTATTCTTGCTTTCAAGTTGAAAATTTCCAAGGAAAAGATAAGAGAGATCGCCATCGGATGTCTCCTACATGATATCGGATTTACCTATATTGCAGCTCAACAGCAAAATCAGGATATGGAGAACGGTATGGAAAATGTGCAAAAGGAAATTCGCATGCATACAATATATGGATATTCACTGGTTGAAAAAATGAAATGGCTATCTCCGATTGCCAAGGATATTATATTAAGCCATCATGAGAGGCTGGACGGTTCGGGTTATCCTTTTCATCTGAAAAATGAGCGCATTAAAATTGGAAGCAGAATTGCTGCGGTATGCGATGAATTTGACAGCTGCGTCTATGGAAACTATAGACCTAAGCTCAAGGTACATGATGCGATTGATTATATCGTCAGCCAAGCCGGGGTGCGGTTTGATTTTTCCGTGGTTAAGGTTTTTGTCAGCTCGGTTGCGGCCTATCCTACCGGTACGATTGTTATTACAAACCAGGCGGAGGAGGGAATTGTACTGCGGCAGAATTCCCAGTGTCCGACCAGACCGGTAATTCGTATTATTAAGGATAGGAAAGGAAATTCTCCTAGTGAATGGTTGGAGAGGGATTTAACGAAAGAATTAACACTATTTATTACCGATACGATTATTGATTAAGCGGATAATACTCTTGTCAGTGCAAGTAAAATATGATATAAATAATTAATACATGAAATATAACTTAAAATTTCAGAATATATTAGGTTATGCCGGAATGATTGGAAGGGATGAGGATGCATAGTTATTTAAGGGCAATCGGTTTTAGCAATATTAATAATAGAAATGATTTAAATCGTCTGATAGACTGGATTAACGAACAGCCGACCCGGATTCGTTCCATCCAACAGGTCGGAGATGCCGGAAGCCTGACCGAGATAACCAAGGAATATGCGGAGGGATTGGGTATTACCCTTCGAGGCGAAACGGATGAAGATAATCAATTTCATATGGAGCATTATTTTCCTTTTCTGCTTGGACAATATGTCAGTGCGAGAGAAGAGGTAGGTATTAATAAAAGAGTAGATGCAGAAGCCTATACAGGTATGTGTGATGATTTTCGGCTGGGTGTCTCCCTGATATTCTATTTGCAGAATGTAATTGAATATCTTGAGAAAAAGAAGCAGAATATGCCCATGGGCACACCCTTTGCAGTTACGCTGGCAGCTCTTTCTTTGGAGGGAAGAATTCTTCTTCCTATTGAAAAGGACGAAGTTACCGTACGCAACATCAGTGCAGAGACGAAATATCGTAACAGTCTGATTGCCGAGGCCAAGAAGGGGAATCAGGATGCAATAGACAGCCTGACCATTGATGATATAGACACCTATGCCATGGTTTCACGCAGAGCGAAAAAGGAAGATATTTATTCCATTGTGGACACTTCCTTTATACCCTTTGGCTCTGAGTCAGATAATTACAGCATCATAGCAACGATTACCGAGTGTAATCTTCTTGTAAATGATTTTACAAAGGAGGAGGTCTATGACCTTCAACTGGTCTGTAATGATTTGAATTTCCGCTTATGCATTAATAAGCAGGATTTACTGGGAGAGCCGGTCGTCGGAAGAAGATTTAAGGGAAATATCTGGATGCAGGGCAGTATCGCATTTTCCGAGCAGATCAAGGATTGATTTATAAGGGATAGATAAAATAGAACTTAGATGTTTCGAAAGAAGTCCAAGGTGAGAAGTAAATTCCATTTCGGACTTCTTTCTTATATAAAGTAATTTTTAAACTTTATGAAAGTAATGATTGACTTGGCAAGAAGGAAATAGTAGAATAAATATGCTGTCCGACGGATTGATTTATAGAGGGGACAGCTGCCTAGGTTCTCATAGTTAAGTGGATATAACAGGGACCTCCTAAGTCTCAGTCCCCAGTTCGACTCTGGGTGGGAACGTTGCTGAAAGCTTATGATAGCTTTCAGCTTTTTTGTTGTTTGGGAATAAAGCGATCATAATAAGAGGGTAAGAGCTTGCTGATGCAGGCTTATTTTTTATTGATCAATATCGGTCCATGCAAAGGCCTTGTTTACATAAATATGCCAGGTATATTATACTGTTCAATTGCAGAATAATGTATATAAATGAATAGTATACCAACAATGTAAATTTATTATTACAATTTCACATTGATTTTACATAAACTCCACAAAAGTATGGTATTTGCACGTTATAAATAATGTTATTTTAATATCGTAAGAAGAAGATAACAGAAAAAAGAAGGAGATAAGAAAATGAAGAAAAAAATTAGAGGAATCTTTTCATTATTGATTGTATGTATATTTGTAGCAGGTGCTTTTGGTGCATGCTCAAATAAGTCGGAGAACGATAGTACATCGGGGGATGTTACAGCAACACAGACTCCGGCAACAGATGACACAGATACAACAGATGCTGGTACTGGCGATACAACAGAAGATTTAAGCGGAGCTATTGCAATGGCAGGTTCTACCTCCATGGAGAAGATTGCAAATGCAGCAGCAGAAGGCTTTATGGCTAAATATCCGAATGTTACGATTTCACCTGAGTTCACAGGTTCAGGTGCAGGTCTGGAAGCTTTGATTGCAGGAACGATTGATATTGGTAATTCCTCCAGAAACCTGACTGATGACGAAAAAGCATCAGGTGCAGTAGAAAATATTATTTGTCTTGATGGTATCGCAGTTGTTGTTGACACAGCTAATACCGTTACAAACCTTACTAAGGATCAGCTGACTCAGATTTTCACCGGTGCGGTTACTAACTGGAAGGATCTTGGCGGAGCAGACCAGCCCATCGTAGTAGTTGGTAGAGAGTCCGGTTCCGGTACAAGAGGTGCATTTGAAGAGTTGCTTGAAATTCAAGATTTATGTAAGTATTCAAATGAAATCAACAGCACCGGCGGCGTACTTGCAAAGGTTGCATCAACTCCCGGAGCAATTGGATATGTTTCTCTTGATATAGTAGATGATACGGTTTCCGCTGTAAGCCTGGAAGGTGTTGAGCCTACTGTTGAAAATATCAAAGCAGGAACCTACTTCCTGCAGAGACCGTTTGTTATGGCAACCATGGGAGAGATTTCCGAGCAGAGCGAACTGGTTCAGGCATTCTTTGAGTATCTTAAGTCAGACGAGGGTAAAGAACTTATCCAGAGCGTAGGATTAATCACAATCGACTAAGCAATATAATTTGCAGGTACATTGTTTTAGAATGGCGAATAACAAAAACGATGTATGGGTGTACTGGCACATGATAACGTTTTGATATATCAATGTAACAGTACGCGGGTCAGCGGATAGGAAGAGTTACCCGGTCTCCGGGTAGTTCTTCCTAAAGCTGTTAATTAAGAACAGATGCCCGACAGCGTGCTTTATACCAAAGTCAGGTGACAGATCGGAGATTCTATGAGTGAAAATAACATTTCAATTATTGGAAGTTATAAGACAAAAAAAACAGTGGAAAAGGTCGCGGCATATGTTTTTACCGTCTGTGCTTTTTTCGCTGTTTTAGCAGTTTTTTCAATTACTTTATATATGATTGTCAGCGGAACCCCCGCTATATTTGAAGTTGGGTTGACGGACATTTTGTTTGGTACGGTTTGGAAGCCAACAGCTGCAGAGCCAAGCTACGGTATTTTATATGTAATCCTTACCTCCATATTCGGCACCTCTCTGGCAATTTTGATCGGTGTACCGATTGGCCTGATGACAGCGGTTTTTTTGGCAGAAACAGCGCCTAAGAGACTGGCAAATATCGTAAAGCCTGCAGTTGAATTACTTGCAGGAATTCCTTCCGTAGTATACGGGCTCCTCGGTATTCTTATACTGACCCCGATTATTTATAAATGGGAAATGGTTATTTTTAAAAATGACGCCACACATCAGTTTACCGGAGGTTCCAATCTTATTTCGGCAGTACTGGTGCTTGCGATTATGATTTTACCTACTGTAATTAACATCAGTGAGTCAGCTTTAAAGGCAGTGCCGAAGGATTATAAGCAGGCATCCCTCGCACTTGGAGCTACCCATATCCAGACAATATTCAAGGTGATTATTCCTGCCGCGAAATCAGGAATAGTAACGGCTATCGTACTCGGGGTCGGCAGGGCAATCGGAGAAGCTATGGCAATCAGTCTAGTTGCAGGAAATGGGGCCAATATACCCCTGCCCTTTAATTCCGTAAGATTCTTAACGACAGCGGTGGTAAGTGAGATGTCCTATGCCTCAGATACCCATAAAAGAGTTCTGTTTACAATAGGACTGGTACTGTTTGTATTTATTATGATTATTAACCTGGTATTAAGCAAAATAATGAAGGGAGGAAGCAAGAATGCCGACAGCGAATAGTATTTATGACAGAAGGCCAAGGCTCTTAGAGGGCATGCTTTATGTTATCATCTATTTTTGTGCTTCCATATCCATTTTTATTTTAGCAGGGATTGTTCTTTATGTTACTTATCGGGGAGTCTCAACGATTGACTGGAAGTTCCTTACTACCGCACCAAGTGCACTGAAGGGTACCTTTGGCGTAGGCGGAAATATTATAAACACTCTATATATGATTGTGATTACCTTACTCATAGCGGTTCCCTTTGGTGTGGGCGCAGCCGTATATCTGAATGAGTATGCCAAGCCGGGCAGAATTGTAAGGCTCATAGAATTTACAACGGAAACCCTGGCAGGAATTCCTTCCATCGTCTTTGGCTTATTCGGATATGTATTCTTCGGGACAACACTGAAGTTAGGATATTCCATCCTGACCGGAGCCCTGACACTTTCCCTTATGGTCCTGCCGTTAATTACGAGAAACACCCAGGAAGCACTTAAGACGGTTCCCGGCAGCTACCGCAGCGGAGCCCTGGGTATCGGTGCGACGAAATGGTATATGATCCGCACCATCTTACTTCCCTCCGCAATGCCCGGAATTATCACAGGCATCATTCTTTCCATCGGACGTATTGTCGGAGAATCCGCAGCTCTTTTATTTACCGCAGGCAGCGGCTATTTACTGCCGAAGCTGGGAGAATACGGGGAAGGGTTATTCGAAAAGATCTTACAGCCTGGCGGTACTTTGACCATACAGCTGTTTCTTTGTATGGAAAAGGCAAAATATGATGAGGCCTTTGGAATTGCCCTGGTGCTTTTGATCATTGTTTTTGCCATCAATATGCTGACAAAATTCCTTTCACATAAATTCAATGTGAATAAATAGGATTTATCAATAAATGGACTTTAAGTAACTTTAGAGTGCCGACGCTGGCGGCGGAATGAGAGGAAAATATGAATAAAGATAAAATAATAACAAAAGCGTTGAACTTGCATTATGGTACAAATCATGCGCTGAAGGATATAGATATGAATATCAAGGAAAAGGCGATTACCGCATTTATCGGACCCTCCGGTTGCGGAAAATCCACCTTTTTAAAGACCCTTAACCGTATGAATGACCTGATTGCAGGAGTTGTAATCGAAGGTACCGTTACTCTGGATGGAGAGAATATCTATGATTCCAGAGTGGATACCACTCTGCTTCGTAAGAAAATAGGTATGGTGTTCCAACAGCCCAATCCATTTCCCATGTCCATCTACGATAATATTGCCTATGGTCCCAGGATTCACGGCATTAAATCGAAAAGCAAGCTGGATCAGATTGTGGAAGAAAGCTTAAAGGGGGCCGCACTCTTTGAGGAGGTTAAGGATCGCCTTAAGAAATCGGCTTTAAGTCTTTCAGGTGGCCAGCAGCAGAGGCTTTGTATTGCCAGAGCCCTAGCGGTTGAACCAGAGGTGCTTTTAATGGATGAGCCGACCTCCGCACTGGACCCCATTTCTACACTGAAGATAGAAGACCTGATGTCCGATCTGAAGGAAAAGTATACAGTAGCAATTGTTACCCATAATATGCAGCAGGCCGCCCGTATTTCAGATTACACCGCATTTTTTCTTATTGGTGAAGTGGTTGAATTCGCTCCTACGGATACCCTATTTACAAGGCCGGCGGATAAACGTACAGAGGATTATATTACAGGAAGATTTGGTTGATATGGTTGTTTGACATTAACTGGTACATCCACTATAATTAGGATTAATAGGAGGTATATTATGACGGCTAGATTAAGCTTTGAGCATGAGCTGCAATTATTAAGAGATAACTTGACGGAGATGGGACACCTGATAGAGGCGGCCATTGACAGAACCCTACAGGCTTTTGAGACCCAGGATGAGGAAATTGCTAAAGATATCATTGTTGGCGACCGCAATGTTAATGATATAGAAAAAACGATTGAATCCAGATGTCTTTCCCTAATACTCAAGCAGCAGCCGGTGGCAAGAGATTTGCGGGTTGTTACGGCTGCCCTTAAGGTTGTTACAGATATGGAGAGGATTGGTGACCATGCCGCAGACATCGCAGAGTTAATTATACGTGAAAGAAGAGAGCCCATTTATAATCTGGTAAAGCATATTCCGGATATGGGAAGGGCTGCAAAGGAAATGGTCCATGATGCAGTTATGGCATTTACCACGCTTAACATGGAAGAGGCAAGGAATATGTGGAAGCGTGATGATGTGGTGGATGAGCTTTTTGATAAGGTTAAGGAAGAGGTTGCATCCTTACTGCGTACATCAAATGAACACGTAGACCAGTGTGTGGATATTCTTATGATCGCAAAATATTTTGAACGGATCGGGGACCATGCGGTTAACATCTGTGAATGGACCGAATTTAATGAAACAGGATCAGTTAATAACATTAGGATTTTATAAAAGTGGGAAGGGGGCTATCCATTTGGACAAAATATATGTTATAGAAGATGATGAAAGCATTCGTGAATTATTGAAGGTTGCATTAGAGGGCTTTGGCTACAGTATTAAATCCTATGAGGCCGCAGAACCGGCACTTTTGGACATGAAGGAGGATAAGCCCGACCTGGCGATTTTTGACCTGATGCTACCCGGAATGGATGGACTGTCTGCAATTCGCTTACTAAGACAGGATACTCAGTTAAAGAATACACCTGTAATTTGTCTGACCGCCAAGGATAAGGAGCTGGACAAGGTAATGGGCTTGGACGTCGGAGCGGATGATTATATTACGAAGCCCTTTGGTGTGTTAGAGCTGGCTGCCAGAATCAGATCGCTGCTTCGCAGGTCAACGAAGGAAGACAGCAACGATTTTATTACCATCAAGACCGTTACAATCAATACCCAGACCAGGGAGGTCAGGAATGAGGGTGAATTAATTGAGCTCACCTTTAAGGAATATGAACTGCTGCTCTATCTGATCGAGCATGATTCCCGTGTGGTAAACCGGGATGAATTATTAAATCAGATATGGGGCTACGATTATGATGGGGAAACCAGAACCCTGGACAGCCATATCCGTACCCTGCGCCAGAAATTAGGCAAGGTAGGAACCGACAGCATCCGTACCGTACGAAGCGTAGGCTACCGCTTTGTAAAGAATTAGGCTTTGCTGAATATATGACGGAATAACCTAAGTTGGGAGATTTATGAAAAAAGCGATCTTTCAGAGATTTATACTGATATTATCACTGGCGCTAATATTAAGCGGCAGTATTTTTAGTGTGGTCATAAGTAATATACTGCTTGATAAAACGGAAAAGGATATGCTCTATTCGGTGCGTATTGCAGCCCATGGCCTGGATTACAGCAGAGATTTGAAGGCACAGCTGGATCTTTTGAAGCAGCTGGAAGGGAATGAAAAAGCGAGGTTTACTGTTATTGATCTGAAAGGAACGGTTATAGCCGACAGCGATGTGGATGACAGTGCTACTATGCAGAACCATAAGAACAGGGAAGAGATTGAGGAGGCCATGCGCACCGGAATTGGTTATGCCATAAGAAAGTCTGCGACTCTGAAGGAATCCATGCTTTATGTGGCGACACTATCTGCTGACCAAAAATATATCATCCGAATGGCAGTTCCGTTCTCCGGAGTAGGGCAGTATCTCTGGACGCTGATTCCCGCGATTATTATTAGCATAGGAGTCACTTTAGTTATTTCCATGATACTGGCGAATCGTTTTGCCAGATCTGTTACAAGACCCCTCAAGGAAATTGCAGAGGAAATGCTTAAGCTAAAGGAGGAAAATCCGGAATTTCATTTTAAGCATTACCATTATGAGGAAATGAACGTCATAGCCGATACCACCATGCAGATGTCGATGGCAGTCAAGGAATCCATGCGCCGTATTGAATTTGAAAGGATGATAAGGCAGGAGTTCTTCTCGAATGCCTCCCATGAGCTGAAGACGCCGCTTACTTCAGTACGCGGTTATATTGAGCTTCTGGAAAATGATATGGCTACCAGTGAAAAGATGAAGAAGGATTTTCTGGCAAGAATTAAAATGGAAACGGATAATATGACGAATTTGATCAATGACATCCTCATGATTTCCCGTCTGGAGACAAAGGAAGCAGAGGTTATTTTATCGGAAATCAGAATCTGCCCGTTGGTGAGAGAGGTATGCGGCGCCCTTCAGCCTCTCGCAAAGGAATATCAGGTAAATCTTTTGATGAATTGCAGGCCGCTTACCATGGTGGCCAATGTGGGACAGCTTCGTGCATTATTCAGCAATCTCATAACAAATGCCATTAAGTATAATAAACCGGAGGGAATCGTCAATGTCACAGTTTCCTCCGAAGGTAAAGAAATCGTTATTATTGTTGAGGATACCGGAGTTGGTATTCCTGAGGATGCAAAGCAGAGAGTATTCGAACGTTTTTACCGTGTTGACAAAGGACGCAGTAAGAAGGTGGGCGGTACCGGTCTGGGATTATCCATTGTTAAGCATATTGTCGGCTATTATAACGGCACCATCGAACTGGAAAGCAAGGTTATGGAAGGTACCCGGTTTACGGTACGCCTTCCCATAAAGCAGAATGACGCTGGGAATAAAGAGTAAACTTTTTTGCAAAATATTCCGATATACATTTATATTTTAATATGTTCTTTCACAGCAAAAGTAAGATAGGAGCAAAGCTGGTATGAAAAAAAGATTAAATATAATGTTTTTTGGAATATGTTTTTTAGCGGCTATATTGGCGGAGGCCTATTGCCTGCTTTGGCTGGAAGGAAATTTGTTCAGTCTTGTGGGGATTAGTATGATAGTTCTTATTAACGGTTATTTGCTCATGGATGCCATCAAAAGCAGTATTAAGCATCATATAGAGCATGTAAAGTTTTATACGGACCATGTTCTGCGGGAAGAGACGGAACGCTGGAACGAAAGATACAATGAGCTTATTAACCTGCAGAAGGCTACTTACAGTGCAACAAAGAAAAATACGGTAGTGATGTCGGAGCAGATGAAGGATATCCTGCTTAAGCTGGAAGCAGCAGACCATCGTAAGGAACTCCAAAGAATGATAGAGCTTTTGAAAAAGTCTCTGGAGGGGCAAAAGAATGCTCTGAATATGGAGCTGCATTATAATAAGGAATATACAAAGCAGCTGCTGGAAGCAATTCGTGAAGAGAGCAGTAAAACAGAGTTGACAAAGCAGCTTTCTGACATATTAAAGCTTCTGGAGGATAATAATAAACTTCTAGGCAGCGGAATAGTAACCTTAGACAGCATAAAACAAATTCAGGATCTGGAGCCGGAAAGCTATGCAAAGGAGAAGGCAAAAAAAGATTATTTTGTTGAAGATGAATATGATTCTGAACAGGAAGCAGCAGCTGAAGAGGATTTTAAGCTGCCGGATGGACCGGAGCAGGAGTCGGGGGCGGCTTATGAAAGTATAAGTGAGTCTGATGATAAAGGAAATCAGGGCGATGCGGTTACTTTCGAAAAGGAAAGTCCCGAGTTCCAGGATAACGAGAAGGAACCGGGACTAAGTCCGTTCTATAGTGAGAAGCCGGAGCAGGAAATAAAGGTTAAACCCTTATACAGTGATCCGAATAAGAATTTATCGGCTGATGAAATTGCCTCGCTTTTCGCTTCGTTAGGCTAGTGTATTGCACAGTACTGGCTTTTACAGATCAAGATAATCATCGTTCTGGTATAATTTACGCTGAGCACGTTTCTTATAATAGGCATGCTTGCGCTTGAGACGAGGACGTTCCACTACGATATAATATGCAATAATAACAAGGGCAACCAAGCCTATGAGACCGCCTATAATAAATAGCTGTAACCCTCCTCCGGATTTGCGGGGGGGTTGGGTTTCAGTTCCAGGGGCGGAGGTAGGGTTGGTTGTTTCTGTATTATTTTTTATTAAGGAAGGCGAATCCACATTATGATATAAAATATTGGCTCCGCCGACATACTTGTCTTGATAGGTATAGGAAATCTGGCCGATTATCTTATCCTCGGAATCTGCGGAGCTATCGTTATCAGAGGCTTCTGAGTCCGAGAAGAAGGAAACCTCCTTCACAGCATCCTGAAAGGATGCCGAATTAGGCAGTACCAGATATCCATTATGATCAATTGTGATCGGAGAATTCATATCGCTAAGCAGGGAATTGTACCTTGTAAACAGGGGAGATTCACTGAGAGCGGAGGTATCTTCCAGATCAGCAATCGGATAAATAGAAAAATTATCAAAGCCGTAATCAAACAGCTTTATGGTATCGGTATATTCATGCTCAATCGAATCATCACGCATGAGTACACAGATCAGCTCCAAATCCCCTCTTTTTGCGACGGTTACCAAAGTATATAAGGAGGTGGAGGTATATCCGGTTTTTCCGCCGATTACCCCATCATAGGAATAGGTCTGCTTCATTAAAAGCTTATGATGGTTTGCCAGATATCTGGTTTCCGATTGAAGGTTGGTAGGCGGAATCTGGTAGGTCCGTGTTCCGAATATCTTAAGAAAGGTTTCATTCTTAATCGCTTCTCTTGTAATCAATGCCATATCATGGGCACAGGTGTAGTGATTGTCATCCTGCAAACCATGGGGGTTTGTAAAGTTTGTATTCTTACAGCCCAAGCTCTTGGCCTTCTCATTCATCATCCGTGCGAAATTTTCAACACTGCCGCCGACATGCTCGGCAACACCGTAGGCAACATCATTGGCCGAATATAAGAGAATGGCATAAAGACATTGCTGCATTGTCATCTGTTCACCTTCGGTTACCCAGAGCCGGCTGCTGTCTGAATCAACGTCATAAACAGCGTCATGGGAAAAGGTAACGATATCGCCCAGGGAGGAATTCTCAAGGGCCAGTAAAACCGTCATAATTTTTGTAATACTGGCAGGGTAGTGTTGATCATCAATATTCTTTTCATACAGGATAAGTCCGGTAGAAGCCTCCATAACAATAGCAGACTCGGCAAATACATTTGGGCCGTCCGGCCAGACATCAGTTTCTGTGGCCGAAGCCATGGCTTTTACGGGAATATCCAAAATAGCTATTAATATAAGAATAATGCTGAATACAGCAATCCATTGTCGTTTCATAAATCCTCCTAAAGCACGTAAAAAGCTCTCAAATTAGAGTTTCATTTTATCAATAATGCAGAAAAAGCCCTGTCTTAAAATAGGAAATGGGCCGATTTTGATTCATATCAGCGGATAAAATTCGTGAAGGTACGTTTCACCGGAGCAGGTTCGGGAAAAGCCTCCCGGCTAAAGTCCTTTATACTCAGCATCCAGGCCATATTATTAGCCAGGTTATTGAGGACGCAGATACCCTCCCCATCCTGAGTAACCTCACCCGGCTTGCCGCCATGTATTGCATTCCAATAATAGGAGGGAGCAATCAGCATCTCCGAAATCAGAAAATAGTTGTTCAGCTGGTCAAAGGTAGTAACACCACCCGACCTTCTAAGAACAGCCACGGCCGCGCCTACCTTCAGACGCATACGTCCATGGCTGGGGTAGAAAAGACGGTCAAGAAAGCATTTCATGGTTCCGGCAATACTGGCGTAGTATACCGGACTGCCAAGCAGAAGACCGTCAGCTGCATAAATTTTGTTAACGATATCGCGAAATACTTCATCAGAAAAGCGACATTGGCCATCACGGCACTGGCCGCAGGAAATACAGCCCTTTAACTCCATATTACCGATATGTATGATTTCAGTTTCGATGTTTTGGCTGTTTAATTCATCGCAAACTGTCTTAAGTGTAAGATAAGTGTTTCCCATAGGCTTGGGACTACCGTTAATCGCAATTACTTTCATAAGAACCTCCTGAAAGAGTAATAAAAATTTGTACTTCTGTCCGAGGACAGGTGTAAACTAAAAATGTTTATCCATAGTATACTACAAGATAAGTCTGTTTGGAATAGGAGAAGAGGGAAAATAATTGTGAATTATTATAACCAATAATCTGAGAATAAAACACAATTTATATGGATCTGCTTTTATACGAATGACAAATGGCTGCAATCTATTACGAGCAGTGTGTTTCTTGACGAATGCAGTACTTGAATATATAATAGGAAAGGACGGCAATATTGCCAAATTGGTAACTGTTCAGAGCCAAATTATAAGGGACATTCTTAGTGGAGGATAGTGTGAAAATAAAGAGCAATTTTCACACGCAAATTTGTGCCTTCGGCCAAAGTTTGCAGACTTTGAAGAAAGACAGGGTAAATTAAAATGAGACTCAGAAATATTAAGGGCTCCAGAGAAACGGTTGCGGCTAACAGCTTTGTAATACATGAGCCGGAAGCTTATAAGGGAAAATGGAATACTCTATTTGATAACAAGCATCCGATTCATATAGAAATTGGCATGGGAAAGGGCAAATTTCTTATGCAGCTGGCGGCTGCAAACCCTGATATTAATTATATTGGAATTGAGAAATATTCCAGCGTGCTTTTGCGTGCTTTAGAGAAAAGAGAGGATATGGAGCTTAACAACCTGTATTTCATCCGTTATGACGCAGAATACTTGAATGAAATCTTTGCTGAGGACGAGCTTGCAAGAATTTATCTTAATTTTTCTGATCCATGGCCTAAGGACCGGCATGCGAGAAGAAGATTAACCTCCAGACAATATTTTGCAAGATATAATTCCTGCTTAATAAAGGATGGAGAAGTGATTTTTAAGACAGATAACAGATCCTTATTTGACTTTTCACTGAATGAGGTTGTCGAAGCAGGCTGGGAGCTTAAGGAGGTAACCTTTGATCTTCATAACAGCGAATATCTGG
This sequence comes from Bacillota bacterium, assembly GCA_023407175.1. The sequence goes on along the minus strand of JAEYMU010000004.1, from coordinate 100,224 downwards.
GGGGCAATGTAATGACAGAATATGAGGAAAGGTTCGTTGCTCTGGAAAATCCCATTCACCGGCTGGTGGCTTTCAGAAATAATACGGAAGAGAATGCATAAACCGGGTGCTAAAACAGGCTCGCCTTCATAAAATGGTAAAAACGGCAGGAGAAGGTGCGTCGATGAAAAAAAACTGGAAGTATAAGGTATCAAAGGTTACGGGCGGAAATCCAAACATTGACAAGAAAATTATGAAGCTAAAATCTTCCTGGGATGAAGTGGAAGGAATATTAAACAGCTCTGTGAAAAAGAAGAAAAAGTAATAACTGCTTGTCATATTGCTGATACTATTGTAATATCATAATATACATCACATAATAACATGATGCAAAGAGATACTAATGTACAACAGGATAAATAGAATACGGGTGAAATTGTATTCATTCGTATGGTCATCAGAATGGAGGAAGAACAATGGCATTTCAATTTACAGATACGAATTTTCAAAAAGAAGCACTGGAATCGGACATCCCTGTGCTCGTAGATTTCTATGCGGACTGGTGCGGACCCTGCAAGATGGTTGCTCCGATTGTAGCTGAATTGGCGCAGGAATATGAAGGGAAGTTTAAAATTGGTAAGTTAAATGTGGATCAGGAGCCGGGAGTTGCTGAGAAATACCGTGTAATGTCCATCCCTACCTTATTATTTATTAAAAGTGGCTCGGTAGTAGATACAGTGGTTGGCGCAGTCTCGAAAAAGGTAATCCAGGATAAACTGGAAGCCTATAAATAGTATATTTCTGTAATAAAACACAGGGAAATCCCCTTTTATAGGGGATTTCCCTGCCTAAATAATAAAAAGTGTCTATTTTTTTAAAAAAATTAAAAAAACACTTGCAATTTGTTGGAGTATTATATATAATAACTTTTGCGTTCGGTAATAAATATGCGTTTCTAGCTCAGTTGGTAGAGCACCTGACTCTTAATCAGGGTGTCCAGGGTTCGAGCCCCTGGAGACGCAGTTACAAAAGTATCGGTTTTGGAGACATAGGAGCTTCGGGGTCGGTGCTTTTTTCTTGCGCGTAAAAAACTAAGACCGAAGAGACCGTCTTTTGGCCTCGAGGTGGCGGTACAGGTCTAGCTTGTGTATCATGGGTGTGGATGCAGAGTCAAAACCGTAGACATTATTAATACCAATTTAAATTTGCAATGAGCTAATACCTTAATAATAGGTATTAGCTCATTGCAAATTTAATAAAATAAAATATGAATTTGATCTACTTAAGGCCGATAGGAATATCGTCTGTTTTAAGGTTATCTAAAGCATATTCACAGCACTGTACAATAAGGCCATTCATGGAAATACCTTTCTGCTGTGCCAGTTCTTCAAGTCTTAGTGCCAAATCTTTTGGAATTCTAAAGGTTTTATTTACTGTTTCTATCTTATCACTTTTAATTTCAAACATATGTGCACACACCTCCATACTATAATAGTAGGGGTTAAAAATGAATAATACTATACACTAATTTTGCACTAAAAATCAAGTGCAATTTATATTGCGGACTTTCTTTTTATCATTTATAATAATTTGTGGGTAATTTGATATAGGCTAAACAAAGGTTGATGTTAAAATAGCTAGATAGTTTATAGGTAACAAAAAGAATAATAAGTATAGAGAAAAAAATTATGTTATTCAGGAGGTTAAAAATGGGATATAAAAAATTTCAGCCCACCATCGAGTTAAGACATTGTTGCAAAGAATATGAAGATGAAAGACAGGTGCAAAAGACGCTTGGTGTAGATATTTTATTAGAAATTATAAATTATGAATCAATATCCGATAAAATTGTATATAGATTAATTAGTCAGAAACTAAATAAAGAAAGATTAAAGAATATGCCGCATACCATAGTAGAGGATTTGGCCAAGATATATATTTTGCCCATAAACTATAATATAGAAGATACAGCCTTTATTCTTATTACTGATAGTCTTATGAAAGAATGGAAGGTTAATCTGAAGGAACTTAACGGCAAAGCAGATATAAATACCCCTAATTTATTTCCGCCCTCGATAAAAGGGATGAACGAAGTAATTCGAGAGCTTATGGATAATGATTTTACAGAATATACGGAAGCAAAAAAATCTTTTCCTAAAAATTTGGATAAAGACTTTATAAAGCTGCTAAAGAGGGAAAGAAGAGAAGAAACCATGTATGTTTTAAGCAATACCAACGGAATAAATGGGGCGGGAGCACTGCTATATCCAGGGATTTTACGTGATTTAACAATAAGTATGAATTTAGAAAGGCTATATATCCTGCCCTCCTCCATTCATGAAGTAATTCTTCTTCCGGGAAAGAAAAGTTTTGATAAGAAAACCCTTAAAGATATAGTGATGGATGTTAATCGCAGTCAAGTATCAACAGATGAAATATTATCAGATGAAGTATATTACTATGACCTGAAGACAGATGGAATCACCATATTAGAAAAATAGTGGGTAATGTACGAATGTCTATTAAGATATTTTAAGGTTAACTTAATCATAGGTTCCAATAATCAGAAAGCTGGGCGCACCTATAAAGCCCAGATAGGCAGGTTCTGTATCTGCCAATTCAGAGCTTTTCTCTGGCTCTTCATTTATTAACTAAGATAAAGCATCAGACCTCTTCAATATCATATAATGTATGAATCAATAAAAATGTCTGTGCCAGAAAATACATAACATTCCATATACCGATGCCGCGTAGGCCATATTGGCTCATAATTTCAAGAGAAGCATTTACACCTCTGACATCATGAAAATACACCAGAAATAAGTCGACATCTTTAAAATAAAAATAAGAAGACAAATTATATGGATTATAATAGATCTCGGTCCCAGTATCTGCGGCTAACTGAATGGCATTTGTATTACTGATGGCAACAGCCCTTGATTCTCCTATGATATTAGGCAGCCTCCAGATATAACCTATGCTTGTTATGCCAAATAGAATTTTTTCCGGAGGGATATTTTGTAATGTAAATTCCAATAAAATCTCCAGCAGATAAACAGAGGTAGATTCAAATGGAATTTCAGAGGTATAGCCTCTGGAATAAGACAATACAATAATACCATCGGATATTTCACTCAATGCGGTGAAGAGGGTTAAAAGGTTTTCGCCAGCCGGGGCTTGTTCAAAGGTATTAGGTGATACCGTTACATAAAGCTTAAGGCCCTCCTGATGCAGCTTATCCTTTATCTCATTGAGCAAATCAAAATATAAGTCCCAGTCGATATCCCGGATATAGGAGGTTTCCAAATTCAAGCCATAATATCCCTTCTGCTGGAGGACACTTAAAATATTATCAATTAACTGGGTACTTTTTTCGGGACTATTCAATATGTTATGAAGAAGCTCCCTATTTATCGTTCCCTCCGGACTGGTATTGGAGATAACCATAATTGGCGCCACCTGATAGGCTTTTGCCAAATCGATTATTTCCGTGTCATCAATTTCATCTAAAAGCCCTTCTTCTGTGATCGTATAATTAAATACAGACAGATAGGTCAGATAAAGCAGGTTTTTCTGCAGAATGCTTTTATCAATATAAGGATAGGCGTATCCATTTGTCGCTATCCGGCCTACTCTATCATCCATGTAGCTGATTACGATTTCCTCTCCCGGATAAATGAATTCCCTGCTTAATAGTTGAGGATTATATCTTAAAAGCTCTTTTACGGTAATCCCGTATTCCTCTGCAATAGAGGCCAGACTGTCCCCTTCCTGTACTGTATGGATTTGCTTTGGATATACAATTAAAATAGACTGGCCGACAACAAGTCTTTGTGGATTAACAATGTCATTACTCTGAATTAATCTGTTAACATCCACTTTGTAGTAGTCAGCGATTGAATTGATGGTTTCACCCGCCTGAACAACATGTATAATCATAATAACCTCAAAATAAGCTTTATTACTAAATGTATTTTGATTCGTATAAATTATACATGTAATTGATTATAACGGCCCAATCAAAAGCCTGCTGAAATAAGGATCGCATACCATATAATACGATATAAAGAGGTTGACATAAAACTAAAGATTTTTGCCCCATGGGACATTGCTGAAAACTTATGCACTGCAATGTAAAATAATAAAGGCTATAAATGTATAAAATTAACAGTAGAATTCCTTATAATGGAAAATTATAATGTTTTATGTATAATAATGTTGCTATCTTACAATTTATTTTAATCAAAGGAGAATATTTTATGAAAAGAAAATCCAGAATCCTATTCGCGTTTGTATTAAGCTTTGTTCTCGTATCGATAACTTCAATAACGGCTTTGGCAGCCACCTGGTCTTCGACAGACAAGTGGGGGACATGGACCAATGGAGGGTATACTCTGTATAATGATGTATGGGGCAGTGGGGCAGGCCCTCAGACCATCTGGGCAAATAGCTATAGTAATTGGGGAGTTTGGGCACAGCACCCGGATACTGGCGGTATCAAGTCCTATCCCAATGTTACAAAATCCATTGGAAAAACCTTATCCTCATTAACCACACTGAAAAGCAGCTTCAATGTTACCCGTCCAAGCAGCGGTGCTTATGAAACCACTTATGATATTTGGACAAACGGTTCCACTTATGAAATTATGCTGTGGATGAATTCCACCGGAGCGGTTAATCCGATTTCCTACAACTGGAATTCTTCCGGAAACCCGGTTGCTGTTAACACGAATGTATCAGTAGGCGGACATACCTGGAATGTATATCAGGGCAGCAACGGCTCCAACATAGTATATTCCTTTGTGAGAACCAGTAACACCAATTCCGGTACGGTTGATATTCTGGCCATATTGAAATGGATCAATACAAAAGGGTGGTTCAGCGGCACTCAGACGGTAAATACTGTTCAATTCGGCTTTGAAATTACATCCTCCAGCGCTGGCTTAGATTTTATATGCAACAGCTATTCTGTTACAAGCAACTAATAGCACTACCGATACGGATTATGAAACAACCGGTGATACACCGGTAGAGAGTTCTGTTCAAGATATCAGTGTCCTTGAATAAGCTGATATTATAACAATTGCATAGCAAGCATTATTATACGAAGCATTTCCACAGACAGATGCTCTATTGAGAAGAATGTTTATATTCAATGGAGTAAACGACAGAATAAACAACAGGATAATGGACAAAAATCAAGGTGCACCCCAAAGGTTAGACCAGTAATCTAACCTTTGGCGGTGCATTTTTTAATCTAACTTACAGCTCTCTTGTATTTGACAAGCAGGGATATTATGCTTAATATGAAAAAGACGGAAGAACAGCCAACGGTTGATTATAAATAGAAGGCATTTAGGAGAGGCAGAAAGGAAAGAGACTCATGGATAAAGTAAAAAACTTATATCTGATCCGGCATGGAGAAAGCGATCACAACGTAAACGGGAATGCATTTTCAGGGATCACGGATGTAGATTTAACAGAGGTGGGAATTCATCAGGCTTTATCGCTTAGGAACAGTAAGTACCTGGAGAAGATAGAGGAGATATATACAAGTAAATTGCTGCGTGCGAGGAAAACAGCAAAGCTGATCTTTGGTAATGACCGTTGTCTTCATGAAACGGATTTATTGCGGGAGATCAATTTCGGAACCTATGAGGGTAAGGTATTTACTCCGGAGGAGACCGGTACAGATTCCATTTATAATCTTTGGATAAACAATCCCAAAGAAATTATTTTTCCTGAGGGGGATTCGGTGCTGGTGCATGCCAGGGAAAGCTATCATAATTTTACAAAAATTGTGAAGGAAAGCGAAGCGGAGAATATTGCCTTTGTGACCCACAGCACAACAATGAGACTGTTTTTGGCAGAGGTATTATCTCTTGATTTAAAGTATTTTAGAAATCTTCCCTGCCATAATTGCTCCATTACAATCCTTAGCTATGAGAATGAAAGCTTTAAGCTGGTCAGCTTGAATATAGTGGAGCCCTAAATTACAGGAATAAAAAACACAGAAGGAAAATTCCCTAAGCAAAATACCCCCATATAGGAATTGTTATATTTCAATGTCCTATATAGGGGTAGCATATCATTCCTTCTGTGCGTTCTTTCTATAATAAATTAATTTTATATCCGCGTTTCATAGCGTATAGATAAATGGGAGAGTCCTTATGGCAGGATAAGATAAAATCATCCCAATCCTCCTCACTGAAGAAGAGCTGTTCCCCAATATCCGTAACGCTGTCCGGGATGGTGATCTTCCTTAGCCGGGAGCATTCGGAGAAGGCACAGTTGCCAATGGCGGTTACGCCGTCCTCTATTACAATTTCCTTTACCTGACTATATTCAAAGGCATAGGCATCAATCAAAGCCACAGTTCCGGGTATAATCACCTTATCAGTGGTGTTTCCGCCATAATCAAGAAAATTCGGGGCGATTACCTTTACCGTGTCAGGAATGCGTATAACCTTATCTTTTCCCTTATAGGAAATCAAGGTGCCGTTCGGCAATATAATAAAATCACTGCCATAATCCATGGCCCATTTCGTTCCCATAAAACAATATCCTCCAATTTTAAATTGTCCTTTGCCACAATCCACTTTGGCTAAATTGGAACAATACGCAAAGGCACCATAACCAAGGAAGGCCACATTCTCCGGGATCGTCAGCTCCTCCAGGCTGTCACAGCTTTCGAAGGAATAATTACCGATGCTCTCCAGAGAGGCGCCCCAAGTAAGTTTTTTTAAGGAGGAGCAGGAACGGAAGGCGTTCATACTGATATTTTTAATTCCGGATAAATTAATTGAGGTCAGTGAAGTGCAATACTGAAAAGCAGAGACTTCGATGGATTTCACCCTTGTGCCAAGAGTAACCGAGGCCAGCCTGCTGCACTGGTAAAAGGCCCGTTCCGGAATGGTTTCTATGGAATCGGGAATTGTTATTTCCGTAAGGTCACTATTTTGAAAAACACCGGGAGACATAAGCCTTACCGAATCAGGAATAACAATCTTTTTATCAGTACCCTTGTAGGCTAAGAGCAGTCCCTCAGCCTCTCCGATAAAATTGGAAGGATACTGAGTATAATACTTGGTTCCGGTAACGGTATCACTGCCAAGCTGTGTAATCGTATCAGGGATATCTATATGTGCCAGCTTACTGCAATTATAGAAAGCCATAGTACCGATGGAGGTAATACTATCCGGGAGGACAAGCTCTGTCAGGCTGCGGCATTCTGCAAAGGTGGAAATTTCTAGGGTTTCAATTCCGTCGGGAATTACAATCCGGGTAAGGGCTTTACAGCCTTCAAAGGCGCTGCCGCCAATGCTTTCTAAGCTATCAGGAAGCTCTATTTCCTTAAGCCTGCTGCAGTGGTAGAAGGCTTGAAGTCCTATCGTATCCAGATTCTTGGGTAAAGTAAGCTCCTCTAACTGGCTGCAGTTATAGAAGGTGTTTTCACCGATGGTCTTTAACCCGGCCGGCAGATTAACCTGGGTCAGCTTGCTGCAGCTCATAAAGAGCGCATCGGACAGGACAGTGATGCCCTCGGGTATAGTAATGCCGGTAAGAGCCTTACACCCGGTAAAGGCAGCAAATTCAAGCTCCTTAAGGCCGGAAGGGAGGGCGATTTTTGTCAGGGAGGAGCAGCCCTGGAATGCCGAATTTCCGATGTGAGTTAAGGTGTTCGGAAGTGCTATCTGAGCCAGGGAGGAGCAGCCTGCAAAAACCGAGCTTTCAATTCTATTTAATGTGCTTCCCGCTGCAAAGGTGAGCTTAGCCAGGCTGCCGCAGCCGAAGAAGGTATAAGACTTTAGGACAGTGATACCCTTAGGTATTGTTATACTGCTTAACTTTGCACAGCCGTTAAAGCAGCTGGCCTCCATTGCTGTCAACTTGGCCGGTAAGGTAACCCGGACAAGCTTAGTGCAGTTTCCGAAGGCATAAAAGCCGATCCGGGTGACTTTGTCGGGCAGGAAGACATCTTCTATTGACTTATTGGAATAGAAAGCGTATTGGCCGATTTGCTTTACCGCAGCGGGTATCTTTGGCTTTTTGGCAGTTCCCTTGTATTTAATCAGAATTTGATCACCTATGATGATATATGTATTTTTATTATTTTTTAGCCAGGCGGTTTCATCCAAAATTTCATAACCGGTGTCAGTAACGGTCTGCGGTATGGTAATGCCGGATAATTTGCTGCAGTGATAGAAAGCGCAGTTATCAATATACTTAAGTCCCTTTGCTATGGTAACCTGTGTGAGCTTGGAGCAGTCAGAGAAGGAATAGGCACCGATCTTTTCAACAGTGCCCGGTATGCTTACGGAGGTTATGGTCTGATTGCCGTAAAAGCACCGGTCCGTAATAATACGGATATTCTTAGGCAGGGAGACCTTCCCGCCCCGGCCATTGTATTTAATTAATACGCCGTCTCCGAGGATTACAAATTCGGATTTTTGACTGGCCAGCCACTTCGTGCCCTCGAAGGCCGCATAACCGACATCGGATAATTTCTTTGGAATTGTGATTGCAGATAATTCACTGCAGCCGCTAAAGGCGCCTTCTCCAATGGTTTGGACCGTAGCGGGCAGAATTACCTTTTTGACAAACTGGTTATCCTGGAAAGCATATGGTCCGATTGCTGTAACTGTATTTGGAACAGTAACAGTTTCCTCTATACCGCTATAGGTTAGCAATACATGGTCTGAAATAGTAAAATCAGAGGATTGTGCATAGGAGGGTTTGGAAGGTACCGAAAGGAACAAGAGTATAAGCAGGGTATTAATCGCGAATAACAGGCGTTTCATTAATGGAAAACCTTCTTTCTTAAAATAATGTTCTGCCAAGATATGGTAGGCCATTTAACAGTATCACAAATAAGGCAGGAATTCCAGAAGTATTGGGAATATTAAGAAAAACTTAAGATAGCAGTTTCATAGGTACTCTTAGTCAAATAATTTAAGTTCATTTAAGGTTAAGGTGATACTATTTCTATATAATACAAATAAAGGGGAAGAATTTTAGGGAGTAGTTTAAGTAGATTGGAGGATACAAGTGGATGTCACCAAATGGAATGGATATTGCATATGAAACCCAGACTCCGGAGCAGGCTTTTTACGGAGAGGCTTATGTGCTGCTGGAGGGAGTTATCATTGAGATCATATCAAGATTGGATATCATCCGGAAATACCGGAAATTAAAGCAGGACAAGGACCCCATTGAGCATTGCAAGGCAAGAATCAAATCGGCGGAGAGTATGAGGGAAAAACTGATGCGGCGTAATCTTCCGGTTACGGCTCAGAGTGCACTTAATCTGGTTTATGATGCGGCTGGAATCCGCGTAGTATGTACCTTTGTTGACGATATTTACCGGATTGTTCATATGTTAAAAAATCAGCCGGATCTTCAGGTGGTTGAGGAGAAGGATTATATCCGTAATCCAAAGCCAAACGGCTACCGGAGCTATCATATTATATTGCAGGTGCCGCTGCATCTGGAGGACCGGGTACAAAGGGTATATTGTGAGCTTCAGATCAGAACCATTGCCATGGATTGCTGGGCAAGCCTGGAGCACCGTCTGAAATATAAGAAAAATATTCCCAATCAGGAGATGATTGTAGGGGAATTGAAACGGTGCGCAGATGAAATTGCCTCCACGGATTTGAATTTTCAGGCAATATGGGATATGATAGAAAATATAGATCAGGATAACGGAGGAAACAGCGATGAGGATATTGCTTGCAGAAGATGAAAGAGAGATGTCAAATGCTCTGGTTGCCATATTAAAGCATAACAACTATTCTGTTGATGCAGTATATAATGGGGCGGATGCCCTGGATTACGGACTTTCGGAAAATTATGATGTAATTATTTTGGATATTATGATGCCGGGGCTAAACGGGCTGGAGGTATTAAAGAAATTAAGGGAAAAATCCATACACACACCTATTTTAATGCTGACGGCCAAATCCCAGATTGAAGATCGGATTCAGGGGCTGGATACGGGTGCGGATGATTATTTGAGCAAGCCCTTTGCCATGGGAGAGCTGCTGGCAAGAATTCGCGCCATGAGCAGAAGAAAATCGGAGTTTACGCCCAATCTGATTGTTGTAGGCAATATTACCTTGAATAAAGAAAACTATGAGCTTTCCAATCAGGTTTCAGCCCTCAGATTGGGAAATAAGGAATTTCAGATGATGGAAATGCTGATGAGTAATCCGAAACGGATGATCTCAACCGAGCAGTTTATGGAGCGTATCTGGGGATATGATGCTGAGGCCGAAATAAATGTGGTCTGGGTGTACATCTCCTATTTACGGAAAAAGTTAGCTTCCCTGGAGGCCAATATCAGAATAAAGGCGGTAAGGGGGGTGGGGTATAGTCTGGAGGAAGATGAATGATTAAAAAGCTGCAAAGAAAATTTATCATGATAACGATGGTTTCCACCCTGCTTATCATATTTCTTCTGATTGGCGCAATTAATATGATTAATCTGGTTAAGATGAATGACAGGCTGGACGGGGTAATTACGCTAATATCCTCAAACCAGGGAAAAATACCGGATTTTGGCAAGGAAATCCTGCAAAAGGACGAGCCTGAATTCAATGCGGAGACGAAATACCAGACCAGATATTTCAGAGTAATTGTGGGAGCGGACGGCAGTGTCACCATGACGGATACCAGAAATATTAAGGCTGTAACCTCAGACATGGCAGGGGAATATGCCCTGAAAATCATGGAGAAGGGGAAAACCAGCGGCTTTTATGGTATTTACCGGTATAAGGTAATGGAACAGGCAAATGGTTACATGCTGATCTTTCTTGACAGCCGTGCGGATATTCAGAACGCAAACCAGCTGCTTTTTACCTCCTGTCTGGTTTCTCTGATTACATTATTGCTTATGTTCATTCTAATTTCTGTCTTTTCCAGAAAGGCCATAAAGCCCATCATTGAAAGTATGGAGAAGCAGAAGCTTTTTATAACGGACGCGGGGCATGAGATTAAGACGCCCCTTGCGATCATATCTGCCAATGCAGATGTCCTCGAGCTTACCGGGGGAGAGAATGAATGGATTACCAGCATCCGCAACCAGACGGTCCGTCTGGATAAGCTGGTGAAAAACCTTCTGACTCTGGCCAAGATGGATGAGGACAGAGGCAAGCTCTCCCTGGCCCAGTTTGATTTAAGTGAAACGGTAGAAAGAGCCGCCGGGCCCTTTGCAGCGGTTGCCGAGGCCACAAATAAGAAATTCACGATGGAAATTACCCCGGATAAGAAAATCATAGGGGATGAAAGCAGCATTGAGCAGCTGGTATCTACATTGGTGGACAATGCCATGAAATATTCCAATGAAGGCGGAAGTGTTCGGGTTACCCTGTCTTCCGCGAAGAAGGGGAGCAAGCTGGAGGTATATAATACAACGGATCAGATCGATACCGCCAATCTGGACCGTTTATTTGACCGGTTCTACCGGGCGGATTCCTCCCGGGCCAGAGAAACCGGCGGGTATGGAATCGGGCTCTCCATTGCCAAATCCATTGTGGAAGCGCATCATGGCAGGATTACGGTGAAAAGTGAGGATGGCAGGTCCATCTGCTTTACAGTGGTTTTTGGATAAGAGATTCTGGGGATATACGGATAAAGTATCGGTTCCAGAGACTGAAAAACTCCGGGGTCGGTGCTTTTTTTTGCTTATTTTTTGATTTTAAAATTTAAAGTCAAATTAAAGTTAAATTTAAAGTTCAATTAAAGTTGGCACGTTACAATAGGTTCATAAGATAAATGCAAAAAGGCAAAACATGTAAGGGAGGTTTTTCTATGAACCAAAATCAGTACACCTTTAAACGGTATGAGATGAAATATTTGTTAAGCGAAAAAAAATATGACTTACTGCGGCGTAAGCTGGAGGGCGAGCTCATCGAAGATAGCTACGGAAAGACGACCATCTGTAATATCTATTTTGATACACCGGATCAAAGGTTAATTCGCACCTCGCTGGAAAAGCCGATTTATAAGGAAAAGCTAAGGCTTCGAAGCTATGGAACACCTGAGAAGGGGGATAATGTATTTATAGAATTAAAAAAGAAATATAAGGGGGTTGTATATAAGCGACGGGAGAAGATGGATTTGCTAAGCGCGGAGCGTTATCTTTATGAAGGAAAGCCCGCGAATAAAGACTCTCAGATTATCAAAGAAATTGACTGGTTTTTAAAAACCTACAAAAACATAACCCCTGCGATGTACATTTCCTATGAACGGATTGCGTTGTACGGAGCGGAGGATAAGGAGCTTCGGGTTACCTTTGACAGTAACATTCTGTGGAGGAAGGAAGAGCTTCGGCTAAGCAGCGGTATCTGGGGAACGCCAATCCTTAAGGAAGGACAAAGGCTGATGGAAATTAAAATTCCGGGAGCCATGCCGCTCTGGCTGTCTCATATACTGGCAGAGCTGGAGATTTATCCGGTTTCCTTTTCGAAATACGGAAGGGGTTATCTGCAGGCAGAGCAAATCAAAAAAGAGTTTATGAAAGGGGATAAAAAATATGCTTAATTCAGTGATTACAGATACATTTTCTATTAGTTCCTTCTTAATATGTACGGCGGCCTCCTTAATTCTGGGAGCAGCGCTGGCCTTTATGCACAGCCGGTTTAACAACAGCAGCAAGGGCTTTATTATGACGCTTGCCATATTACCTGCCGTAGTCCAGATCGTAATCCTTCTGGTGAACGGCAATCTTGGAACCGGCATTGCAGTGATGGGTGCCTTCAGTCTGGTGCGCTTCCGTTCTATTCCGGGAAGTGCCAGAGAAATCTGTACCATCTTCATGTCAATGGCCATCGGTCTTGCCACCGGTACTGGATACCTGACCGTGGCGGTACTCTTCGTTATCATTGTTGGAGGAATCAGCATGCTGTACAACGCAACGAGCTTTGGCGAGCCCAGACAAAAGCAGAAGGAATTGAAAATTACGGTTCCGGAGGGTGTGGATTATATGGAAGCCTTTGAGGATTTGTTCCAGGAATATACCGTGAAGCATGAGCTGGTCAGGGCAAGGACCTCCAATATGGGAAGCCTGTATAAGCTTCAATACTTAATCAGCCTCAAGGACCCGGCAAAGGAAAAGGCGTTAATTGATGAGCTGCGCTGCAGAAACGGTAATCTTGAGATTGCCTGCGGCAGAATGAGCAGCATAAATGATGAATTATAAAAAAGGAGGTAATTACCATGAAAAAGGGATTAAAATATGGGATAACGGGTATCCTGCTGGCGGCCCTCTTGTTAAGCGGCTGCAGTAAGGGACAGGGTACTTCGGATACATCGGAGTCTGATGCGACTCCATCCGTATCAACGGCTACCAACTCGGAGGGCTCCATTATTTCAACCAGCTCGACCATTGCGGTAAATACGGAATTTACAACAAGTGACCTGGAGGTCGGATATGAAGAAAGCTCATCCGTTAAGATCACTTTGGAGGGCAGCAGCGCCACCGCTTCCGGAGGCAGTGTATCAATTGAAGATAATATCATTACGATTACCAAGGAGGGTACCTACATCATAACCGGGACGCTGGAGGACGGACAGATCGTAGTGGATGCAGGGGACAGCGACAAGATACAGCTTGTACTTAACGGTGCAGCTATCAATTGCAGTGATAATGCAGCCATCTATATTAAAAATGCGGATAAGGTATTTCTGACACTGGAAACCGGAACGGAAAATACCTTAACCGATGGAACCACTTATGTTCAGACCGATGAAAATACGGTGGACGGTGTCATATTCAGTAAGGCTGATTTAACCATCAACGGAGAAGGTACGTTGAATATTACAGGGAATTATAAGCATGGAATCGTTGTTAAGGATGAGCTTACAATCACCGGAGGAACCTATCTGATATCAGCGGTCAAGGATGCGATTAATAGTAATGAAGGAGTTAAGATTAAGGCGGGAACCTTTACCTTAAGTGCCCAAACAGGAAATGGAATACAGTCAAAAAACAGTGAGGATACCACAAAGGGATATGTTTATATCTGCGGCGGAGATATCACAGTTACAAGCTGTGTGGAAGGAATTGAAGGAACAGCTATCATAATAGAAGGCGGTAATATTAATATAACCGCACAGGATGACGGCTTTAATGCTTCTGATGGAACCAGCACCGCCTCGGATGCCTTCATGGGAGGTCAGGATGCCAATGCCTTTGAAAATAATACAAACTGCTATATCTCTATATCCGGCGGCAGTATCCAGATGGATGCTTCCGGTGATGGAATAGATTCTAACGGTTCCCTGTTCGTATCGGGAGGTACAATCTATGTAAGCGGTCCGACGGAAAGCAACAACGGTGCCCTGGATTATAACGGAACTGCCGAGATAACAGGAGGAACCATCGTTGCAGCCGGAAGCACGGGAATGGCTGAGGGCTTTGGAGACACCTCCACCCAATATTCCCTTTTATATAATTTTACCTCTGCCAGTGAGGCTGGTACAGAGGTTACCTTAACCGATGCGGATGGTAATGTAATGGTGTCCTTTACTCCCAGTAAGCAGTACCAGTCAGTAGTAATCAGCACCCCGGAGCTTAAGCAGGGGGAGACCTATACACTAACCAGCGGCAGCCAGACAGAGGAAATCACCTTAAGCTCCATTGTTACCAGCAACGGTCAGTCCCAAATGGGAGGACCCGGTATGGGAGGAAACAACATGGGTGGTAATAACTGGGGCGGCCAGCGTGATAATAACCAGGGAGGTATGAACAGATAACGGAAAAATAAATGCTTAACAGGAAGAAGGGGCCGTCCCATTTCACATTGGGATGGCCTTTTTCTATATTAATTGAGATAAAAGGGTGTTTCGGTATGAAAAAAATTTTTCTGTCATATGATAATAGCAAATGGATTAAAAGAGGATTTTCATGATTATTCATATCGTGCAGCCTGGGGATACCGTAGCATCTATAGCGGAGGAATATGGAATTCCGGCGGAGAGATTTGTACAGGATAACGGTTTGAATATAACCAGAGTTTTAGTTGAAGGAGAAGCTTTGGTTGTAGCGTATCCGGCACAGACCTATATCGTACAGGAAGGGGATACGCTGCTTCAAATCGCCGAGAAGAATGGAATAACCCTGCAGCAGCTGCTAAGGAATAATCCGTATCTGTCAGACCGCAACTATATCTATCCGGGAGAGGAACTGATCATTTCCTATGGCAATAAAAATGGAAAAATAACGGCGGACGGTTATGCCAATTACTTTATTGATACAGCGACCCTTCGAAGAACGCTGCCGTTTTTGACCTATTTATCTGTTTTTGGAAATAGAACTACCTATGGAGGGGAAATTCTCCCGGTTAATGATACAAAAATTATTACGGCTGCCAGGGAATTTCGTGTCGTACCAATTATGATGCTGTCTACCATGACAGAGCAGGGCAGGGGAGATTCTGATATTTCCTATCAGGTAGTAAATGATGAGAATGTTACTGATAATTATATAAATAATATGCTCAGGCTTTTACGCAGAAAGGGCTATTATGGAGTGAATATCACCTTTCAATTTATAAATACAAGTAACAGTCAGGCCTATGAGAAGTTCATTCGAAAAATATATGAACGTCTGAAGCAGGAGGGTTATCTGGTATTTATTACGATATCAGAGAATTTCTTAATTGAGGAGGATCAGATAACCTTTGAAAAAGTAGACTTTACAAACATTATAACAATGGTAGATGGGGTAATCCTGCTCAATTATAACTGGGGATATTCCTTTGGCCCTCCGGGGCCGGTAGTATCACTGAACCGGTTAAGGCAGTTTCTTAAGTATATTATTACCATGATACCGCCGGAAAAGATAGAAATTGGAATACCGATCATCGGCTATGACTGGGAGCTGCCCTATATTATCGGTGAAACCAAAGCAAATTCACTTACGCTTGATTCGGCAATTACCCTGGCGGGAGAGGTCGGAGCGGTAATCCAGTTTGATGAGGTGGCACAAAATCCATATTTCAGATATGTGGACTATAGAAGCGGTATACCGGTGCAGCATATGGTATGGTTTATTGATGCAAGAACAATCGATGCGATTATGGGGCTGATAATGGAGAACGGCTTTCGGGGAGTAGGAATCTGGAATATTATGAACTATTATCCCCAGCTATGGGTGATTGTGAATTCTCAATATGAGATAGAAACGCTTCTGAACTAATGAGACAAAATCTGAGAAAGACTATAGCCAAATGAAAAAGAATGGTATATGATTAGGTATGGTTTTACAATGGATAAATACGGGAAAGGCAGTGACAGCATGTCAGATTCTTTGATTACTAAAAAGGCCATTGCAGAAGGAATGAAGGAGCTTACCAGGAAGAAGAGCTTTGATAAAATAACAGTATCCGATATAACGGTGGCCTGCGGATTGAACAGACAGACCTTTTATTATCATTTTCAAGATAAATACGAGCTGGTAAATTGGATTTATTATAATGACATCATATCAAACATAATTGATGACCTTACCTATGAAAATAGTCTGGATAAGGTGCAGCAGATGCTAAAAAGGATGAAGTCAGAGGATTATTTTTATATCAATACGCTGAAGGCTTCCGTGAAAAATGAATTTGAGGAATATTTGATTAAGGTAGTTACCGAGCTTTTTTGTGACATTATCGGTAAAATTGCAAAGAACACAACAATGGAAGAGAACGAAATCCGCTTCATCGCGGAATTTTATGCCTTTGGAATGACGGGAACAATTACAGCCTGGGCCATTCATGGAATGAAGGAAAGCCCGGAATATATAACGGCGCAGATTAAAAACCTTGCCTATGGTACAGAGAAATTTGCAACGGCCCGTTATATGGAGAAATACAAAGGTGAGTCAGACCTCTGAAAAGAAGGCGGAGGAAAATAAAGCTTTGGCACCGGAGAGGTCTCCCGCTGCAATTAAGCTTAGCAGCTTGCGGTACAATTCATTCCGCC
Organism: Bacillota bacterium; assembly: GCA_023407175.1. The sequence goes on along the minus strand of JAEYMU010000004.1, from coordinate 83,271 downwards.
CTGCTTCCGATAATTTGCCGGGATATGCGGAAGCACCCAGTTCAATCAAATTTCTGGTACAGCGCTTTGGAGAAAGATTTGTTTTTTTTAAGCAGATGTCAACCGCTGCCAGTAAAGCAACCCGTTTTAGTTTACCGTTAAGAAGCATAGTATCCTCCTTCGCTCAATCTGCCTGTTTTAAGCTTATTCCGAATAATTTTAATGCTTTATTTTAAGTATAGCGGGGGTATGGGCTACTTCCTATAGACAAAACAGGGAATCTGTCTAAAAATTAGGCAGGTTTCTTTTTTTGTCAAAAAACTATACACGGAAAAATTTCTGTCTAATTACACCATAAAAAATGCGTGATATACTCCCCTACAAAAGCAAAAGGAAAGACACATACGCAATTTAAGCCGCTTTCCGCGGCTGATGGAGGTAGCTATGAAGAAATTAATCACAAAAAGAAGGATTTATTGTCTGGCTGTAATTTTAGCCATCGTTATTGTCCCCTTTCTCTACAGTTATTTTTATCTGGGAGCATTCTGGGACCCTTATTCCAAATTGGAGACATTACCGGTGGCGGTAGTAAACAGTGACCAGGGGGCCGTGATAAACGGGACAGAGCGAAATCTTGGGCAGGAGCTGTGTGATCGGCTTAAGGAGGATGGTTCCCTCAAATTTATATTTACGGATGCAAAGGATGCCAATGAAGGAACACAGGGCACCAAATATTATGCCATGATAGAAATACCGGGGGATTTTTCAGAAAAAATAGCCTCAGCGGATACCAGGGAGAAACAGACGGCAACCATTACGTATTCGCCCAATGAAAAACATAATTTTCTGGCCAGCCAGATTCTAAACAGGGCAGTCCTTGAGATAGAGGAGCAGACCCGTTCCTCTGTTAATGAGGAAATCGTCCAGACACTGGCAGATAAGCTAAAGGAGGTACCGGACCAGCTGACAGAGCTTCAGGATGGTCTGGGCAAATTAAGCAACGGATCTTCCGATTTGCTGGAGGGAGTGGGTACCCTGGCAAACGGAACAAATTCCCTCCTTGATGGAACAGCAACCCTGGCGGACGGAACTACCGATTTACTGGCCGGTTCAAAATCACTGGCGAATGGAACGGGCACCTTACTTGACGGGACGAAGGTCCTGCTAAGCGGAAGTGCTGACCTGGCAGCTGGCTCAAAAACCTTCTATTCTAAATTCGGCGATTATAAGCAGGGTGTGGACACACTAACAGGCGGCACCAAAACACTTGCAGACGGAGCAGCAGCACTTAAGACAGGAATTGACCAGGTGAAGGCCGGAAGCGCTCAGCTGGTAGAAAAGACGGAAAGCATCGGGCAGCTTTCAACCGGAGCCCAGACAATTGCGGAGGGTACCAAAACCCTTGATACCAGTCTTACACAGTATACACAGGGAGTGGATCAGCTGATTTCAATGGTTGACAGCACCTCCAGCTTTCTCGCGCAGTATGTGAAGGCAAATCCCGACCTGTTAAAGGACCCGACCTTTGCAGCCTTTATTGCCAAGCTGTCGGACCCCACGGCAGCACAAAGTCTGAAAACCCTGCAAGCGGCAGGTCCCCAGCTCACTACAGCCAGTGCGCGGCTTGCGGCCGGCAGTGAGCAGCTTTATGAAGGAACCACAGGACTTTCTGAGCTCAATACAGCACTGGCTTCACTGGATGCCGGAATCGGTCAGCTACAGGAAGGAGCAGGAAGCCTTTCGGAAGGAGCGGATACGCTTGAAGAAGGAGCATCAGATTTAAGTACGGCAACCGGCCAGCTATATACAGCCGCAGGAGATATTTCCGCTGCAACTGCACAGCTTAATGCTGGAGCAGCAGATTTAAGCAGCGGAGCAAAGGACCTTGACAGCGGAGCCAATAAGCTTAACAGCGGAGTACAGGATTTAAACAGCGGAGCCCAGAATTTAAAGGATGGGGCCGGAGATTTAAAGGACGGAGCCGATCAGCTTTTAAGCGGTACAGGCGAGTTAAATGACGGTATCAATTCGGCGAAGGACGGAGTGGATACAGCTCTTACCGATGCAAACAGCCAGCTTGGTAATCTGGACGGTATTGCGGAATATGCTTCCGAGCCCGTAAGCGTTGAGCAGGAAAATGTCACCTCAATCGCTAATTATGGAACCGCCTTCGCACCCTACTTTATGTCCCTGTCCCTCTGGGTGGGCGCATTAATATTATTCGTAGGTATCTATCTTGATACAGAGGGTAAATTCAAGATACTATCCCGGGAATCAAACCATAAGCTGGCAAGAAGCTTTATGTTCCTGATTATCGGCTTTGCACAGGCAATTGCCCTGGCTCTGGTAGTTCAGTTTGGTTTAGGCCTTGAGGTTGATAATGTCTTTCTGTTCTATGCGTCAGTATGCCTGGTATCCATGGTATTCATTGCAATTGTTCAATTTTTGATGGTTCATTTAAAGAGTGTAGGAAAGCTTCTATCCGTAGTACTATTGATCCTGCAGCTTACCTCCTGCGGCGGAACCTTCCCCATGGAAACCGTACCAAAGCTTTTCAACGTATTGTATCCCTATATGCCGATGACCTATTCGGTAGCACTGTTTAAGCAGGCGATTACAGATACGGATACCAAGGCGGTATTGTATAACGGAGGGGTGCTGCTGGCAATCCTTATCGTATTTATGGCCTTGACCATTCTGCTATCGGCAATCAAGGGCAGAAGGGCTGAGAAAGCAAAGGTACAAATGCCGGTTCAGTTTGAATAAAAATAAATAAGGTTGTAAACAAAGGTGCCCCGAAGAATAAACTTTCGGGGCATTTTTTTATCCGACAGGAAAGGCCTAATAAAAATCATACTATAACTACAGATTATAATAAGTATGACTGTTATATATTTTACATATAGGGAAATGTATGAAATAATTTTGATAGGCAGGAGGTGATCTTTTGGAAGATTGGCCTGGCAGAGGTATTGAAGGAAATAAAATTACAGTATCCCATACAAAGAGACGGCAAAGTTTTGTTTGAGTTTCCTCGGATTTTCTTTTTCGCAGGGGATTATAAAGAGTAGTATGATGGGTTTACAAGGGCGTTAACCCGGATAACTCGAAAAAGAAGTGGAATAATTTTTGTTGACAGGACAGCCGGGGCTATGCTACAATAGCTAAAACTAAGAGAATATTGTGAAAAGCGATGACGAGGAGAAGTACATATCAGTCGGATTATCAGAGAGAAGATGGTTGGTGAAAATCTTTATTCAGATGATATGGAAGTAGCCTCTGAGCAGTGGACCGAACGAAGAGCAATCTTTCAGTAGACTTCAACGGAGTTTCCGCCGTTACAAGGAAAACGGTATCGATAGTAATATCCGTACTGACCAGATATATGTTGTCAGTGAGGTATAATATCCGTACTGGCAGAGAGCAGAAGGAATTAATTTAAGGGATAAGAGATATCCCTACATAAGAAAATTCCTGCTGAAATTAGGTGGTAACACGGATTGTATATTCGCCCTAAGCTAAAGTAATTTAGCTTAGGGCTTTTTTATTTCAACAGGAACTTAAAAAATGAAAATGGAGGTTATGGTATGGAGATGAAAGGAACAGAGTTGTTTGTGAAGGCCCTAAAGGCAGAGGGGGTAGATACCTTATTTGGCTATCCCGGCGGGATGGCAATTGATTTATTTGATGCACTCTACGCGGATACGGATATTGATGTAATACTTCCAAGACACGAACAGGGATTGATCCATGCGGCGGACGGCTATGCCCGTTCCACCGGAAGGGTAGGAGTCTGTCTGGTTACCAGCGGGCCGGGGGCGACAAATCTGGTAACAGGAATAGCAACGGCGAATTTTGACAGTGTGCCGCTGGTGTGCTTTACCGGCCAGGTAGCTACAAATCTCATTGGCAATGATGCGTTTCAGGAGGTAGATATCGTAGGAATTACGCGCAGCATCTGCAAATATGCCGTAACCGTACGTGACCGGAAGGAGCTGGGGAATATCATCAAGAAGGCCTTCTATATCGCCAGAACCGGTAAGCCGGGGCCGGTAGTCGTGGATATACCGAAGGATATCCAGCAGGCCTACGGAGATGACCAGTATCCAGAGAATATTGCAATCAGAGGCTATAAGCCAAATAACAGTGTGCATGCCGGACAGATCAAAAGAGTTATGGAAGAGCTGAAAACGGCAAAAAAACCGGTGCTTTTAATCGGCGGTGGTGTAAATATAGCAAGGGCTTCCAAGGAACTGACCAAATTTACCGAGTTAACTGGGGTACCGGTCATTACTACCATTATGGGTAAGGGAGCCATAGCAACAAATCATCCGAATTATGTTGGAAATATCGGTATGCATGGCAACTATGCCTCCAACCGGGCCATCAGTGAGTGCGACGTGCTCTTCTCCATAGGTACCCGCTTCAATGACAGAATTACAGGTAAAATCAGTGAGTTTGCAAAGAATGCAACCATCATTCACATAGATATTGACTCATCCTCCATATCAAGGAATATCAAGGTTAATATCCCCGTAGTGGCCGATGCAAAGAATGCGCTGAAAATGATGCTTAAGACGGCGGAACCCCTGGAAATTTCGTCGTGGCGGGAGTCCGTCGAGGAATGGAAGAGGGAATATCCGATCCAGATGAACAAATATGAGGGACTGACACCTGAGCTTATCATTAGAAAAATAAATGAAACCTTTAAAAATTCCATCATAACAACGGATGTCGGGCAAAATCAGCTTTGGACAACACAGTATATCGAGCTGGATGAGAATCGTCAGCTCATAACCTCAGGGGGACTGGGAACTATGGGCTACGGCTTTCCTGCCGCCATCGGGGCTAAGCTGGGAAATCCCCAGAAGGATGTAATCTGCATCTCGGGAGACGGGGGAATCCAGATGAACATTCAGGAGATGGCTACGGCGGTAGGCCTGGAGCTTCCCATTATTATCTGTATCTTCAACAATGGATATCTGGGCAATGTGCGTCAGTGGCAGGAAATGTTTTATCAGGGCCGCTATTCCAGCACCTGTTTAAGATACCGCAGAAGCTGTGAGAGAAACTGCAGCAACCGGGATCTTTGCTGCCCCAAATATACTCCGGATTTTATAAGGCTTGCCGAAAGCTATGATGCCAGGGGAATCCGTGTTGAGAAGCCCGAGGATATTGACCAGGCCTTCAGTGCTGCAAAAAGTAATAAAACTTCTCCGACTGTGATTGAATTCATTATAGAGAGAGAAGCAAATGTACTTCCGATTGTACCGGGAGGCAAAGCCTTAAACGAGATGATTATGGATTATTAGGAGGAGGTAAGTGTGAAAGGAAAAGACCCTTTCACACTCCTTATTGAAGCAGTATCACAAGCAAGGCTTGTGATATGCAGGGGTATAAGTTTGAAAGGAACTTTCAAACTATTTATTGGTGAATATCACAAGTAAGCTTGTGATATTCGGAAAGGTGTAAAAATGAAAAAAAGATGGATTTGCCTGTTTGTTGAAAATGAAATTGGAGTACTTGCCAGAATATCCGGCCTATTTTCCAGTAAGTCCTACAATATCGACAGTCTGACAGTTGGTGAAACTGAGGATAAGACGATTTCCCGGATAACAATCGGTCTGACCAGTGATGACAAGACCTTTGAGCAGATTAAAAAGCAGTTCAACCGTGCGGTTGAAGTAATCAAGGTGGTGGATTATACCGATATTGCAATTCATATGAAGGAGCTGCTCTTCGTTAAGGTGTTCCATTTAAGTGAGGCAGATAAGACGGAGGTGTTCCGGATTGCGGATATATTTGGACTTGCAATCGCTGATTACGCCAAGAATTCCATCCTGCTGGAGTGCGTCCAGACCCAGGAGAAGAATAATGAGCTGATTAAGCTCCTGAATAATTGCTTTTGCAACCGGATTGAGATTGTGCGGGGCGGCAGCGTTGCAATTGAGGCCATTACAAAGTAATACGCGGAATATGACAAACAATTCAAAGTTTAGCTTAACATTTTTTTACTTGCATGTTATAATAGATGAGTGAGCAAAGATGGTGCGAGGAAGCGCCATCCTTTGCTTATTTGCGTATAGATAAACGGGTATATCTGTGCCGTATAACACGGTGCAGCTTGAATAACAGATAGATACGGTTAGGACTGGTAGAGATGGAAAGCAAAGATATTTTTCTTCAAAAAAATAAAATAACCGAGAAATTTCATGAGCTGGAGAAGCTTAATCCGAATTTGTGGGGCATTATGACGGAAATTTATGAGGATTATGAGCAAAAGCTTAGGGACGGAAGCTTGAAGAGGACGATTACAAGCTTTATTGAAGAATTCGGAACGCCTTCGGCGATGCATTCCATGCGTCACCGTATCAAGAGCCCGGAGAGTCTGATTGTCAAGATCATTCATAAAAAATGCAGTGATTTTACCGATCTGGATTATGCTAATATTACGAAGGATACCTATGGTAAGGTAATTATGGATCTTCTGGGTGCAAGGATTTTAATTCGCCACAGGTATCAGTGGGAGGAAATTCATGACTTGATCTGGCACCATTATTTTAAAGGAACCGAGAAATATGTCAAGAATAGAATCAGGGATTATATTGGGGATGGCGAAGAGGCGTTTCTGGCAGAACGGCCGAAGGTTTTCTATCGTTATGAGGAAAATACCAAATGCTATGAATTAAAGGGCCGTGACACCTTTGATTTTGAGAAGAATAATCCCGGCTATAGCAGCAATCATTATATTATTAATTATTACGGAACCTATATTGAGCTGCAGGTGAGAACCCTGTTTGATGAGGCCTGGAGTGAAAATGACCATGATTTCGTGTACAAGCTTTATGCAGGGAATAAAAAGCTGGTGCTGAACCGAACCTCCAACCTGCTTAGCAAGGTTGCGGAGGTGGCTGATGAATTGAGCATGTTCATGCATGATTATTATGATGAATCTATATTCTCGGTGCCTAATGACAAGACGGAGCTTCGCAGGATCAGTTCTGAAAGAAACGATACGTCTCAAAGCAGGGTACAGGAGAGCCACAAATATGATAACCTGCATTCACGAAGCATTGCTTCAAAGTCTGTCGGGGATATTAATGATTTATATTAAACGGAGGAACCGATATGAAGATAGAACACAGTAAGGAAGCGGTGGAGGCTGCGGAGGAATTCATGACTGCCCTGAAAAACGGGACATTGTCAAAGCATGTGCTTCCCAACAATTATGAGGATTATACGATTGAGTTTGAAAATATCGATTTTAAGAACTATCAGAAATATTTAAAGACGATGTCATATTATAATTATGTTGATAACAGGACGGTGGCTTACAATGGACAATTATAGGAACTTCAACAGCAAAACCTATCAATATCTGATTGATGCCTTTGGTGAGGAAAGAATTAAAAACCGGTACGCGACCCTGTATGATTACATGAGTGAGTTTATCAAGAGGCATCATTATGAGGAGAATCTTGTTATATCCAAAAATGCCTTAAACCAGATGATCATTGATTATTTTGTGGATATTGACCGCTTGAAGCAGTTTCATGGAATAGAACGGATCAGTACCACAAAGATTTATTCCTATACGGCCTTCTGGCTGATTAAGCGTAAGCCGCTGATGATTGTAAAGGATAATCTGGAGGACTATAATCTTACCTTCGCCAATGAACGTTTTGTAACCGGCTATTTGCTGCGAGGGCTGAATAACGAGAATATAAACACATTAATACTGGATGAGAAAAAATCGGATTATATTGATTTTGTGGATAACATGATGTACTTCCTGCAATACCGTGTTATTACGGCGCAGGCAATTGAAACTATTTTATTTGGCTTTAAGGCAGGGAAGGCAATCCAGTATTCGGAGGATTATCAAAATTAGGACAATAGATTATTTCTTTAGAGCTTTTCAGTGAGAGCCTGCCGGATATCCTTGGCGATTATCAACGGATTAAGCAGATTCTGTCTTGCTGATATAGGCTTTTGAAAAAATAATAGGTTAATAAATTGACACAAAAGCATTTTGCCTATATAATAAATGTAAATTTATTATGACAGGTGTGATTAGAAGCTATGAGAATGTAATGACTGAACAATTTTTGTTAAGATGGTAAAGAGATAAATCTTATGTAAATAAGATGATTTTATGATGCCATTTCGTTCAGTCGTTATTTCAGCATAGGAGACAGGGAAGGTCTAAAACGGCGCAGGCCTTAAACAGGCTGATCAGCTCCCTTTCTTTGATTACATCTTCGCAGAGAGAATCTGTGTTTATGCTGCATATCATCCGTTCTGAACGAAAGGTTTAGGAGGGATTTTTTTTATGTTGTTAAAAGGACAAAAAATCAAGAAAGAATATGGAATTCAAAGCATACTTGATATTGATAAAATAGAAATAGGTGAAAATGACCGTATCGGTTTGGTAGGAAGAAACGGTGCCGGAAAAAGTACCCTGCTGGGGATTTTAAGCGGCCGTATCCCTTGTGATGAAGGAAATGTCATAAGAAGCTGCGAGATTGCAGAGATACGCCAGGACGGTGAAGTGCAGGAGACTATTATTCCGGGTCAGTATATCAGCCAGATGAGCTTAAAGGACAGTGCGATAAAAAGCGGCGGAGAAAAGACTAGACTTGCAATAGCCGCAGCCTTTTCAAAGCACGCGCCCCTGCTCTTTGCGGATGAACCAACTACGAATCTGGATGTAAACGGAATACTTTTACTGGAAAAGATGCTGGCTTCCTATCACGGGGCGGTGGTGCTCATTTCCCACGACAGGCAGCTTTTAAACCGTGTCTGCAACCAGATCTGGGAGCTGGAGGAGGGCAAGCTTCGCATATTTCCGGGGGATTATACAGCCTGGTTTGAGGAGAGGCAAAGAGAACGGGAATTTATGGCCTTTGAATATGAACAGTATCGGAATGAAAAGAGAAGACTGGAGAAGACGATTACCGATATTAAAGAAGAAGCAAAGCGTATTAGCAAGCCGCCAAGGAATATGTCCTCCAGCGAATGGATGCTTTATAAGGGCGGAGCTTCCATAAGGCAGGGACATGTCCAGAAGAGGGCAGCAGCCCTGGAGAGCAGGTTAAGCCATCTGGAGAGGAAGGAGCGCCCGACAGAGCTGCCGAATATCTCGATGAAATTAGGCGACTATCAGAAAATCAAGGCAAGAACAGCCGCAAAAACAGACGGTTTGACCGTAGTGTATGACGGTAATGTAGTGCTTAATCAGGTGAGAATGTCCGTATTATCGGGAAAACGGACCTTCCTGACCGGAGATAACGGTTCAGGTAAAACTACCTTAATCCGGATGCTGCTAAACCGTGAGGAGCATACCTTCCTTACCTCAGAAGTTAGGGTCGGATATTTCTCCCAGGAGCAGGAGAATCTTGATTACGAGAAGTCGGCACTGGAGAATGTTATATCAACTGCAATTGTTCCGGAGCATATCTGCCGGGCGGTGCTAAGAAACCTGTATATGATGGAAAATGATATCTTTAAGAAAGTCAAAGTATTATCCGGCGGTGAACGGGTAAAGACGGCAATTGCCAAGGTGCTGGTATCGGACTGCAACCTTCTGATACTGGACGAACCGACAAACCATATGGATATCTATACCATGGAAGGACTGGAGAAGCTGCTGAAAAGCTATGACGGAACCCTGCTGGTAGTTAGTCATGATAGAAAGCTGGTAGAAAACCTGGCCGATATTACCTATGTAATTGAGAACGGAGAGATTTTTGAGCGCTCCTGAAAGCAGAGAGTAACGAAATATCATTTGGCAGAATGAGTACGGGATATGTACGGAAATGGAGACAATTATGAACAGGCTTTATCTGGTGGAGGGAATTCCAGGAACTGGAAAAACAACGACGGCCCGAAAATTAAAGTGTGAACTGGAAGCTCAAGGGTATCTGGTAGACTTATATGAAGAAGGAATGCTTCATCCCGCAGATTGTTCCTGGCAGGCATTTTTATCGGAGCAGGAATATAACGCGTTTAAAGAGCAGTGCAGAAACATGTGGGAAGCCTCCGGACAGGCAATTACCTGGGAGGAGGTGGAGAATTGCATTGAGGCACAGGTTCGCAGGGAAGAGGATGCCCTGGTGCTGGCTTATACAAAAATTCAATTTCCGCAGGAGCAGTACTGGAGCCTGATCGGTACAGTGGCTGAAAAAGAGCTCTGTGACGGGAGAAGCAGTCTGCAGAAATTTCAAGGGGTACATTTGAAACGGTGGAGGAGGTTTGCAAAGGAGGCAGTAAGCAGTAATCATATTACCATCTTTGAATGTGCTTTTTTACAAAATCATATTTTTGAACTTCTGGGAGTCTATGAGAAAACGGACAAAGAAATTAAAACCTGGCTTTCGGAACTTATCAATACAGTGTCCGGACTTAACCCGGTAATCATTTATCTGGAGCCGGACTCTGTGGAAAAGGTCATTGTACAGGCGGCAGCAGAGAGAAGGGCGCAAAATCCATCCAGGAAGGCCTGGATAGATGAAATAGCTGATTGGATTTCTCGGTCTAATTACGGAAGGCACCATGGACTTAAGGGGATGCAAGGGGTTGTAGAATTCTTAAATGAACGCCACCGGCTAGATAAGCTGGTGCTGGAGCGATTGCAGCTGCCGGTTAATTATATTCCTCGAAATGATACGGGGAAGCCACAAGGTGCAATTTTACAAAAGGCCTAGAGACTTAATCGATTTATACTTTAAAAAGAATACCTGATTATTATTCCACCATTTTTAAAATACTAATACAACTGATGATTATGGTTTTCATGTTAAGAAAGAATAAAGGTTTTAATGTATATCATAAAGATTTATTTACATTTATTTACCTTGCCTGTGAAAGGGCATATAATTCATGATAAACATAGAAAACAGATAAATTTGGCGTATTAGTAAAGGAAGGGAAGCAGGTATATGGATACAAAGGAAAGTAATATAAATGTGAAGAATAGCATTTATAAACTTCCGGTGAATCAGGTTTTTGAAGCATTAAAGACGAGCGCCCAGGGCTTGACCCGGGAACAGGCCGAAGAATACCAGAAGGTACAGGGTAAAAATCTTCTGAAGGAAAAGAAAAAACAGTCGGTTATTCTGATTTTCTTAAGCAATTTTATTCATTTGATGGCAATTCTCTTATGGATCGGCGGCGGGGTGGCATTTCTTGCAGGGATGCCTCAACTGGGCATAGCCGTCTGGCTGGTCAATGTGATTAACGGAATATTCAGCTTCTGGCAGGAATTTCGGGCAGGAAAGGCAACCGAAGCCCTTAAGAATCTATTGCCCTCCTATGCCCGGGCAATCAGAGACGGCGAGGAGCAGAAAATACTGGCAGAGGACCTGGTGGTGGGAGATATTATCCTGTTGGCAGAAGGAGACAAGATTTCTGCCGATGCACGTCTGATTGAAGTAAGTGATTTGCAGGTGGACCAGTCAACTTTGACCGGAGAGTCCAATCCGGTGAGAAAGATAAAGGATGCGGTATTGCAGGATGATTTGACACGTGCGGAGATACCGAATCTGATTTTTGCAGGGACGAATATATCCGAGGGTAACTGCAAGGCAGTCGTAACCGATATCGGTATGGGAACGGAATTTGGCAAGATAGCTAACCTGACGCAAAGCATGAAGACGGAACAGAGTCCCTTACAGAAGGAATTGAACCGACTGACAAAACAGGTTTCCATTATGGCAATCAGCTTTGGAATATTCTTCTTTGTGGCAGCATTGATTTTTGTAAAGGAGCCGGTTGCCTCGGCTTTTATCTTTTCCCTTGGCATGATTGTTGCTTTTATTCCGGAGGGCTTGCTTCCGACGGTGACTCTGGCTCTTGCAATGGCGGTCCAGCGTATGTCAAGGCGTCATGCTTTGGTGAAGAAGCTTTCTTCTGTGGAGACATTGGGGAGTACTACGGTAATCTGTACGGATAAAACGGGAACACTGACACAGAATGAAATGACGGTAAGCAACCTGTGGCTGGCGGATAAGGAGTATGAGGTTACCGGAGTGGGCTACAGCGCCAATGGTAATGTGGTGTATCATGGAAGTATAGTAAAGGCGCAGGAAGACAAGGATATGGAGCTTCTTCTGACGGCGGCGTCCCTTTGTAGCAATGCAAGACTGCTGCCTCCGAGTGAGGAAGCCCCCAGGTATACCGTACTTGGCGATCCTACCGAAGCCTGCCTCGGCGTAGCCGCTGAGAAAGCCGGGATCCATATGACTAAGGTGGCTGATCAGATGCCGCAGCTTAGGGAGCTGCCCTTTGAATCAAGAAGAAAACGGATGACAACCATTCATGAACTGCCAAAGCCCATAGAGGGTACCAGACGGATTGCCTATGTCAAGGGTGCTCCCAAGGAAATCATGAAGCTAAGCAATTACATCCGCAGGAATGGGGAGACCCAGGCTATGACACCGGAGCTGCGGGGCCGGATTATGGAAGCCAATGACCGTTATGCCCGCAATGGTCTTAGGGTGCTTGCTGTTGCATACCGCCTGCTTCGCAGGGAGGATCATCTTCCGACGGCAATGAGTGCCTATACACCTGAAATCATAGAGCAGAACCTTGTGTTTGTCGGACTGGTGGTTATGGCAGACCCGCCCCGTCCGGAGGTTGCCGATGCAGTTGAGGAATGCAGGCGTGCGGGTATCCGTATTGTGATGATAACCGGCGATTATGGTCTGACCGCCGAAAGCATCGCAAAGCGTATCGGCATCGTCAAGGGAGAGCATCCGCGTGTGGTCTCCGGCTTAGAGCTTGAGGAAATGTCCGATGAACAGCTGAAAATATATTTAAAGGATGAAATTATCTTTGCACGGGTAGCACCGGAGCAAAAGCTGCGCGTGGTTTCAAATCTTCAGGAGATGGGTGAGATCGTGGCGGTAACCGGTGACGGAGTTAACGATTCCCCGGCACTGAAAAAGGCGGATATCGGGGTGGCGATGGGAATTGCAGGTACCGATGTGGCTAAGGAAGCGGCGGATATGATTCTGACCGATGATAACTTTGCCTCCATCGTCCACGCAATTGAAGAGGGACGTGCGGTATATAGCAATATTCGTAAATTTATTTTGTATATCTTAAATTCCAATGTACCGGAAGCAGTTCCCTCTGCATTGTTTTTGTTCTCCAGGGGAGCCATTCCGCTGCCCCTCACTGTAATGCAGATTTTGACCATCGACCTTGGAACGGATATGCTTCCTGCATTGGGACTTGGAACCGAGAAACCTGAGAAGGGGATTATGGACCAGCCGCCCCGCAAGCAGAAGGAACCGCTGTTAAACCGCAGGCTGATGGTGAAAGCTTTCCTGTGGTATGGTATGATGGGTGCGGCGGCCTCCACCTTTGCATATTTCTTTGTTAATATGCAAAACGGTTGGCCTAAGACAGGGCTTGCCGGTGACGGTAACCCGGTTTATATCAAGGCAACGGCAATGACCTTGGCAGCTATTGTATTTACACAGATAGGCCAGGTCTTTAACTGCCGCACAGAGAAGCAGTCCATATTCCGGGTCGGATTATTGAAAAACCGTCAGGTAAATATCGGAATTATTGTGGAAATCCTGATTATTGTAGCATTGGTATATTTGCCGCCGCTGCAGAAGGTGTTCCATACCCTGCCGCTTAGTATAAGTGACTGGCTGATCCTGTGTATCATCCCACCGGTTGTACTATTGGTGGAGGAGGCGAGAAAAGCCCTGCTGCGTATTAAAATAGAAAAGAATATGAAAAAGTCAGAGAGGTGAAGGTCATGAAAGTTATTATTGTGGGATTGGGCCGAATGGGTGTCGGACTATCCTTGAATTTAACCAAGAAGGGACATCAGGTAACAGCCATTGATAACGATCCGGAAGCATTCGAAGCCCTGGGAAAGGATTTTAAGGGAACGACGGTCATAGGCTTTGGCTTCGACCGGGATATTCTTAGTAAGGCCAAGATTGATAAGGTGGACGCCGTAGTTGCCTGTACGGAAAGCGATGAAATCAACGCCGTGGTGGCAAGGGTGGCAAAGAATATCTACCGGGTTCCCCGGGTAATTGCAAGGCTTTATGATTCCAGGAAGGCTGAAATCTATAAAAGACTGGGAATTCAGACAATTTCCACAACCGCCTGGGGAATTGAGAGAGCCACGGAGATACTGACCTATAATCAGCTGGACAGTGTCTATGAGATGGGGAACGGAATGGTTAACATGGTTAGGATAGAAGTCCCCTCCCTGTTGGTGGGCCATACGGTAAATGAGCTTACGGTCATTGGTGAAATCAATGTTGTTACCGTTAGCCGGAGCAATAAGGCTTTCATTCCTACCCTGGGGACTATTCTGGAGGCTGAGGATATTCTTTATCTGGCGGTAAATTATACGGCAACCGACCGACTGAAGTCGATGCTTGATCTGATGTAAAGGAGGAGGTAAAAATGAAGGTTATTATTGTAGGCGGAGGTCAGGTAGGCTCCTACATTGCCTCCTTATTAATAGCAAACGGTCATGAGGTTACGATTATCGAATACCGTGAGAAGAATTATCATAAGCTGGAGAAAGAATTTCCTCCCCAGGCACTTGTCCTTGGCCATGGCTCCGATCCGGAGGTGCTGGAAAGGGCGGGAGCAGATAAGGCCGATGTACTTGCTGCGGTTACTGCGGAGGACCATGTAAATCTTGTGGTATCCACCCTTGCCAAAATGGAATTTGGAGTGCCGCGGGTGGTTGCACGGGTCAATAATCCCAAAAATGCGTGGCTTTACAATGGTCAGATGGGGATTGATATCGGGATTAACCAGGCGGATTTAATGGCACATTTTATTGTCGAGGAAATGGATTTAAAGGATATGTTCACTTTGATGAAGCTGAACAGGGGAGACTATTCCATCGTGCAGACAAGGGTGGCAGGCAATGCAAGGGCCGTATACCAGACGGTTAAGGATCTGGCGATACCCAAGAAAGCGGTGCTTATTTCAATTACCCGTAATGATGAGGTGCTGATCCCAAAGGGAGACACCCAAATCATTCCCGATGATGAAATATTGATTCTCACGGATGAGGCTAGCAGAAAAGAGCTGACAGCTATTTTTGGATAAAATATATTACTTATAAATAATTTGCAAATAGCCGGTGATATCATACCGGCATTTTGCGTTGACCGGTAAGTGATAAAAATATTGTGTTTCTGCACAAAATAGTATATATTTGTAGGTAGGGCATGTCTGAAAATTCATTGTGCAGTTTTCGGACACGCTCTGGGATTATGTACGAAAAAGAGATTGGCTTACATGGAACAGGGGGGCCTTGCATGTTTGGCAATAACAGAAAAACCATCGGGGTTTTTATATCACAGGTAAATGAAGAGTATCAGGATACCCTAAGCCGGGGAATTATAACAAAAGCACAGATGCTGGACTATAATGTTGCTTTTTTTACGAATTTCGGGGGCTTTGGTCAGGATGCCTATGATAGGGGTGAGGCTTATATTGCTTCGCTTCCGAATTATGAGGAGTTGGACGGGATTATTATAACACCCGATATTATGATATTATCCGATCTTAAGAAGGAATATATCAGGAATATCAAAAGCAGGAGTCACTGCCCTGTGGTAAGTGTGCGCAGGGAAATAGAAGAATTTTATAATGTAATGATCGATGACAACAATGTGCTTGATGAAATCATACGGCACTTTATTACCGTGCACGGCTTTACACGGATTAATTTTCTGTCGGGGCCCAAGGGCTTTCCGGATACGGACAAACGGCTGGAGAATTACCGGAGAATATTGGAGGAATATCATATTCCCGTAGAAGAGGGGCGGATTTATTATGGGGATTTGTGGCGGCAGGCCGGAATAGAGGCGGTGAATTATTGGCTGGACAGCGATATGGAGAAGCCCCAGGCAATCGTCTGTGCAAATGACTACATGGCAATCACCGTATGCAGGGCTTTAGCAGAGCGTGGGATTTCGGTGCCGGATCAGATCGCTGTTACCGGCTGTGACGATCTGGAGGATGCGGCGGAGTTCAGCCCGTCAATTACCACAGCCAGGATGCCAGTGCTTGAGATGGGAATGGAGGCCGTAGAAAAGATCCACCGCCATATTCTCGGAATAGAGCAGCCGAAATGCTCCCATATGAAGACAATAACAATGTACCGGGCTTCCTGCGGCTGTAAAAGAAACTGGTATCATGAAAGTAATGACCGCAGACGAAACCACATTCTCACAAGGGAAATCCTCCAAAGCGAGATCGCCCGCAATGCCTATATGTCAACGGACCTGACCGGGCTTACCAGCCTGGATCAGATCGTGGACAAGCTTCGGATCTATATCTATGAGAATACGAATTTTTCAAGCTTTTGCATGTGTCTCTTGAATGATTGGGACCTGTATCAGGAGGATGGGCAAGAGGAGAATAACTATGAGGATGAGGAGTATATGATGGAAATCGGAATAAAGAGCCGGGCCGTCTATACCAAGATAAAATGCTCAAAGAAAAGCTTGATCCCCGCAGTTTTTGCACAGGATGCCCCGATGGCTTATTTTTTCGCCGCTCTGCATCACCAGCAGCATGTCTTTGGATATATCGGAATCAGCTTTCAGAAGGCACAGACCTATATGCGGACCTTCCAGGCTTGGCTGATCAATGTGAGCAATGCCCTTGAAAATGTCCGTATTCACAGTGAATTAAACCGCCTGGTGTACAGGCTTGAGGATATGTCAATCCGGGATGACTTAACCGGCCTCTACAACCGCCGGGTTATTAATACGCTGGGCAAAAAATGCCTGAACCAGTGCAGAACCGAACAGGTAAAGCTGATGGTATTTACTGCGGATATGGACCGGCTGAAATATATCAATGACAAATTCGGCCATTCCTATGGTGATATTGCTTTGAAGGAAGTAGCAAATGCGTTACTGAAGGCTGCCGATGACGATGAAATCTGTATCCGTCTTGGCGGAGATGAATTCATGGCGATCGGAATGGATTATGATGAGATTAAAATGAGTAAATTCATCAACCGGTTTGTGGAGGAATTGAACAGCTTTAATGCAGAGGCACCCTATGACTTCGGAGTATATGTCAGCTATGGGTATAAGCTGATTTTGCCGGAGGAAGGAACAACCATCGAGAGCTGTCTAAGCTCGGCAGATGCGCTTATGTATCAGCAAAAATATGAAAAGACATCAAAAAGCATAAAGGCCAATTTAATCAATTAAGATTTTGGCACAGGAAAGGGGTTGCTGCTGCGGCCCCTTAACTATTATTCTTAAGGCAAACTTGTTTTTCGAGGAAATTTGTTATATAGTATAGTAGCAGGTGTGAGCTGGAACGAAGGATATTCACTATTAGGAGACTAATATGTTTGGAAACAAAAGAAGAACCATCGGGGTATTTGTTACACAGGAGCATCAGGAGACGCAAAGGGCATTGACCAAGGGTATTTGCATGAGAGCAAAGGAGTTGGGATATAATGTCGCTTTTTTTACCTGCTTTTCAGAATATACGGAGGAGCAATATGAATCAGGGGAAATAAGTATTGCCGATTTGCCCTGGTTTGAGACCTTTGACGGAATTATTCTGCTGCCCGATATCTGGTACAGGGAAGCACTGCTTGAAAAAGTATTTCGGAATATAAAAAAATACAGCAATTGTCCGGTTGTCTGCGTAAATCAAAGGCATGAGGAATTTTATAATGTATTAATTAATGATGATGCCATTCTGGATGAGATCATACGCCATATGATAGAGGAGCATGGCTATCGGAGAATCAATTTCTTAACAGGGCCGGAGGATAATTCGGTATCCTACCAAAGGCTGGAGGCCTATAAAAGGATTCTTACCCAGTATAGTATCCCAATCGAAGAGGACCGTATATATTTCGGGGACTTCTGGAAGATAAAGCCCAAGGAAGCTGTCCGCCTCTGGTTTGCCGATCCGAAAAAATGGCCTGAGGCAATCATATGTGCCAATGATTATATGGCAATCACCGTATGTAATGCTTTGGAGGAGAGAGGAATTAGCGTACCGGAGGATGTGGCAGTAACCGGCTGTGATAACCTATGCTTTACCGAGGATTTCTATCCGACTATAACAACGACTGGTATGCCCTTTTTGGAAATGGGTGTTGAGGCGGTGGATAAGATAGACCGGCAAAGAAAAGGGATTGCCCAGCAGCAAAATACCATAATGAATGCGGTAACCAGGATAAGAGAATCCTGCGGCTGTAAGCAAAACCGTTACAGTGAGCTTTCAGCAAAGCGGCGCAACCGGCTTGTTAATGAGATGGACAGCAGGGAGAAGGATATTTCCTATAATGCATTTATGTCCATTGGGCTTACCAATGTAGAGACAATTGATGAGCTGGATCATAAGCTGACAGGCTATGTAAATATGAATGAGAGCTTCACCCATTTTTATATGTGTCTGAATCAGCATTGGGACAGGTATAACAAGGATAATCTGCCGGAGCATGATCTAAGCGAGATGATTATGGAATTTGGCATAAAAAACGGGAAGGTCCTTGGGAGGGAAGAATTTAAAAAGCCCGATTTACTGCCGCCTTCGGCTTATGAAAGCGAGCCCCAGGTTTTTCTGTTTAATATCCTGCATTATCAGGAGGTATGCTTTGGTTATACTGCGATTGCCTTTCAGGGTCTGGGGGTATATAAGCCCACCTATCAGGGGTGGCTGATTAATATATGCAATGCACTGGAGAATATCAGAATTCATAATGAGCTGAACCGGCTGGTATATAAGCTGGAGGATATGAATATCAAGGATGCACTGACGGATTTGTATAACCGCAGGGCGCTGGATGTTCTGGGAAAACAATATTTAAGCCGGTGCGTGGAAGAAAAGAGTAAATTAATGGTGTTCACAGCCGATATGGATAAGCTGAAAGCAGTCAATGACAGCTTTGGACATGCCGGCGGCGATATTGCAATCAAGGCTATTGCAGATGCTTTAAAATATGCGGCTGAGGATGATGAAATATGCATGCGTATCGGAGGGGACGAATTCGTTGTAATCGGAATGGATTATGAGGAACGGAAGATGGAAGGCTTTCTTAAGAAATTTAAGGAAAGGATGGACAGCTTTAACCGTAATACGGACCTGGGCTTTCAGGTTTCTGTCAGCTGCGGCTACAGCATCACGGAGCCGGATCAGCACACCACAATTGAAGACTGCCTGATTATTGCGGATTCCAGAATGTATCAGCAAAAATATGAAAAAAAGGCATTACGGTGCGGTGCTCCTGTCGAGTTGAGTTCCCTTAAGGATATGGGATAAGAAAGGTTTGGTTTTAGATTGGACGGACTTTATAATAAATTAACAGCATACCAGGATGAGGGCTACTACCCCTTTCATATGCCCGGACATAAACGTAATACGGAGCTGCTAAAGATGGGGAATCCCTATGCTCTTGATATAACGGAGATAGAAGGCTTTGATAATCTTCATCAGGCAAGGGGAATTTTAAAGCAGCTGTCCCAACGGATCAGCACCATGTACGGCGCCGGAAAATCCTTTCCGCTGGTAAATGGGAGTACAGTAGGAATTCTGGCAGGAATATCTGCTGCGGCCCGCGGGGGAGATAAGATACTTATGGCGCGCAACTGCCATAAATCCGTATATCATGCGGTGGCAGTAAATAGGCTCAGGCCGGTATATCTCTATCCAACGTACCGAAAGGAGGAGGGCGTATCCGGGGGAATCACTTTGCAGGCCGTTGAGGAAGCTCTGGAAAGGGAGAAGGATATTGCACTTGTGGTAATTACCTCCCCGACCTTTGACGGGATGGTTTCCGACATCCGGGCCATTGCACAGGCCGTTCATCGGCAGGGAGCCCTTCTTATGATAGATGAAGCCCACGGAGCGCATCTGGGCTTTCATGAAAGCTTTCCTGAGAGTGCGGTTAAGCAGGGCGCCGATCTTGTTATCCAGAGTCTTCACAAGACGTTGCCCGCCTTTACACAGACGGCGGTGCTGCATTCAAATAAAGCCGGTCTGAATTCAAAAATAGAATATTATCTTTCTGTCTATGAAAGCAGCAGTCCTTCCTATGTTTTACTGGCAGGGATGGACCTTTGCATCAATATGCTGGAGGACCGGGGACGGGAGCTGTTTGACTTGTATGATCAGCGGCTGAAGGAGTTTTACAATCGGACAAAGGACCTGAAGCATATAAAGGTAATTGATCCGTGGCTTTTGAATAAGCAGTCCGGAGGCTTTATCATGGACCCCTCCAAAATTATAATATCGGTACGGCATACGAAGCTGTCCGGACATAGGCTGCATACTCTGCTCTATGAGCGGTATCATCTGGTCTTCGAGATGGAGGCGCCGGATTATGTACTGGGAATGACCAGTATCTGCGATACAAAGGAAGGCTTTGACCGTCTCCTGACAGCACTTTATCAGATCGATGATGAGTTTGGGGAGGAAGGCAGGGAAGGCAGACAGCCGGTTATGGCTATCAGCCCTAAGCAGGCTATGCTTCCCGGAGAGGCAACGCAACAGCCGACGAAGCAGGTAGGGTTGGAGGAGAGCAGCGGCAGGCTATCAGCAGCCCTTGTCTGCATGTATCCGCCGGGCTCGCCGCTGCTGGTGCCCGGAGAGCAGCTGAATGAGGAGCTGATAGGTCAGATCAGGTGGCTTATGCAGGAGGGTTATACAATAACTGGCCTTGCGCAGGAGTCCCCGGTTAAGATAGAAGTAATTGATCTTTAGAATAGAAGCTAAAACCATATCGGGAGGAAGGAATGGGCAGGATATTCATTATATTAGGGAAAAGCTCAACAGGCAAGGATACCGTCTATAAGAAACTCCTTGAGACACCGGAGCTTAAGCTGAAGACGGCAGTCATGTATACCACAAGACCGATACGTAAGGCGGAGGAAAACGGAGTGGAATACTTCTTTGTCGATGAGGATACGCTGAAGCAGTTACAGGAACAGAATAAAATTATCGAGCACCGTTCCTACAATACCCTTCATGGGATCTGGCATTATTTTACCGTTGATGACGGACAGATTGAGCTTGAGAATCAGGATTATCTTATGCTGGGTACTCTGGAAAGCTTCGGTCAATTAAGGGAATACTTTGGAAAGGATAGGGTGGTTCCCATCTATCTTGAGGTAGAGGATGGCACCCGCCTGATGCGGGCCTTAAAGCGGGAACAAAAGCAGGAGCAGCCCAAATACGGTGAGCTTTGCAGGCGGTATCTGGCTGATGAGGAGGATTTTTCGGAAGAAAATCTGATCAAATACGGGATTACGAAGAGGTATCAGAACTTTGATATAAACATTTGCCTTTATCAAATTATAGAGGATATGAAAACATTGTAACGTATTACCGTCACAGGATAAAACTTTTACTGTAAAATTTACAGAAATTATGTTATGCTTGTTAAGCAAGAAGCAGGGGAGGACAGTTATGGATATTAAGGTAAACCAGACACAACCAGTGAAGCAGGTTGATCAGAAGCCGCCGGTTCCAGAATCGGATGGTTCCTTTAAGTTTACATTAATTTCTCACATCGAGGAACAGGAGCTGAAGGCCAGACTGAACTTCATGCTGGGTGAGATATCCGCCCACGGCAAAAAGATTGCCAAGCATATGGATATCAAGGATATGAAGCACTACAGAGAATTAATCCGGGAGTTCATGAACGAAATCGTAAACCGTTCCCACAAGTTCTCAAGAGAAAACTTTCTTGATAAAAAGGGAAGACACAGGGTTTATGCAATGATAAAGCTGGTGGATAAGAATCTGGATGAATTGGCCGCCGAGCTGATTAAGGATGAAAAGGACCATCTGGCAATCTTAAGCCGGATTGATGAAATCCGAGGATTGCTTTTGGATATTTTATCATAAATGGAGGGCAGGATGCTAAGCTTTGAACAAATAATCGGACATGAAAGTATCATACAGCATTTACAGAATGCAATCGTATCGAATAAGGTTTCTCACGCTTATATCTTTCACGGGGAAGAGGGAATGGGAAAGAAAACACTGGCAGGCGCATTCGCCAAGACACTGCAGTGCGAGGAAAAGGGTATTTTGTCCTGTGACCGCTGTAAATCCTGTCTGCAGGCCGATACGGGCAATCATCCTGATATTATAAATGTAACCCATGAAAAATATAGCATCGGAGTAGATGACATAAGACTTCAGGTGAATGCTGATATCCAGATAAAGCCCTATAACAGTCCTTATAAAATATATATCATAGATGATGCGGACAGGCTGACGGAACAGGCCCAGAACGCTCTTTTAAAGACGATTGAGGAGCCGCCGGAATATGCAGTGCTTTTGCTTTTAACCAGTAATATCAGTGTTATCCTGCCTACGATTTTATCCAGGTGTGTTACACTTAATTTAAAGCCGGTGGACAAACAGTCCATCAAGGAATTTCTGATGCAAAATCATCAGATACCGGATTATATGGCTGAGGTTGCCGCCGCATTTTCCGGGGGTAATGTGGGGAAGGCGTTGAAATATGCCTCATCCGAGGACTTTGGGAAGATGAAGGATAATGTGCTTCATCTTTTGAAATACATTGATGATATGGAGCTTTATGAGGTGATTGCCGGTTTAAAATTCCTGACGGCAGATAAGAATAATATTGAGGATTATATTGACCTGATGATATTATGGTACAGGGATGTTTTGATGTTTAAGGCAACGATGGACCCGGACCTTTTGCTATACCGGGAAGAGCTTACCTTTATTAAAAAGCAGGCAAGCCTTAGAAGCTATGAGGGCATCGATAAAATAATACAGGCAATGGAAAGGGCGAAGATAAGGCTTAAGGCCAACGTCAACTTTGACATTGCTATTGAACTTATGCTACTTACAATAAAGGAGAACAGCAATGGTTAATGTGATAGGAGTAAGATTTCGAAGGGCAGGAAAGGTGTATTTCTTTGATCCTGCCGGTTATGATATTAAGCAAGGTAATAATGTGATTGTAGAGACCGCCAGGGGAATTGAATATGGCTATGTGGTGCTTGGCCCCAGGGAGGTTGAGGAAGAGAAAATCATTCAGCCCCTTAAGCCTGTAATCCGCCAGGCAACACCGGAGGATGATGCAGTCGAAAAGAAGAATAAGGAGAAGGAAAAAGAAGCTTTTGGCATCTGCCTGGAGAAAATACAAAAGCATGGCCTGGAGATGAAGCTGATTGATTCGGAATATACCTTTGATAATAATAAAGTATTGTTTTATTTTACCGCAGACGGCAGAATCGATTTCAGGGAGCTGGTTAAGGATTTAGCTTCTGTCTTTAAGACCCGTATTGAGCTTCGCCAGATCGGTGTACGGGATGAGACGAAGATTGTCGGAGGAATTGGAATCTGCGGAAGGCCGCTTTGCTGCCATATCCATCTGTCGGAGTTTGCTCCGGTATCCATCAAGATGGCAAAGGAGCAGAATCTTTCCCTGAATCCCACCAAGATTTCGGGTGTGTGCGGAAGACTGATGTGCTGCCTTAAGAACGAGGAAGAGGCTTATGAGGAACTTAACAGTAAGCTTCCGAATGTGGGAGATTATGTAACCACGAAGGATAATCTGAGGGGTGAGGTTCAGAGCGTCAGCGTCCTAAAGCAGCTGGTGAAGGTCATCGTTACCCTGGAAAATGACGAAAAGGAAGTCAGGGAATACAAGGTGGATGATTTACGCTTCAATCGGAAGAAGCGTAAGGAAAGAGTAGCACAAATTGAGGATGAGGAGCTTCGTGTTCTTGAGCTTTTAGAGAAAAAGGAAGGGAAATCCCTGCTCGATGATGAATAATTCCGCTGAAAGTGAATTGGAGGCTTTTCTAAAGCCCGGTGAGCGGCTGGATGACCTCCATAGAAATCAATATAAGATCATTCAGAATACGAAGAAATTCTGCTTTGGCATGGATGCGGTGCTTTTATCCGGCTATACCAAAGTGCTTCCGGGCGAAAAGGTACTGGACCTTGGAACCGGAACGGGCATCATACCGATCCTGCTGGAGGCAAAGACACCGGGAAAGCATTTTACCGGTCTTGAAATCCAGGAGGAAAGCGCGGATATGGCAAGGCGCAGCGTTGCCGTTAATAAACTGGAAGATAAAGTTGATATTATAGTCGGTGATATTAAGGAAGCCTCGGAACGGTTCGGGTTGGCTTCCTTTGATGTTGTAACCAGCAATCCCCCCTATATGAACCACAGTCACGGGATTGTCAATCCGGCTCAGGCAAAGGCGATTGCAAGGCATGAGATACTGTGCTCGCTGGAGGATGTGATCCGGGAGACCTCCAGACTGCTGAAGCCGAACGGAAGGTTCTATCTGGTGCATCGCCCCTTCCGTCTGGCAGAGCTGATGAAGGCCCTGATAGATTATAAGCTGGAGCCAAAGCGGATGAAGCTGGTTTACCCTTATGTGGATAAGGAGCCTAATATGGTGCTTATGGAATGCATTAAGGGAGCAAGGTCCAGACTCACGGTAGAGGCCCCGTTAATTGTATATAAGGAACAGAATGTTTATACTGATGAGATATATGATATCTATGGTTATTAGGCAGGAAAATAGGGTTATTCACAGCGTGCAGAAGATATCTTTCAGATAGCATGGAGAGGGATTTCTGCAATACATATACGGAAAGGACGGTCATAATGTCCGGGATTTTATATTTATGTGCCACTCCAATCGGCAATCTGGAAGACATCACCTTCCGGGTTATAAGAACCTTAAAGGAAGTGGACTTGATTGCGGCAGAGGATACAAGGCACAGCATCAAGCTTTTAAACCATTTTGAGATTAAGACGCCGATGACCAGCTATCACGAATATAACAAGGTGGAGAAGGCAAGGAATCTGGTGGAGCAGCTGTTATCCGGCAAAAATATTGCCCTGATTACGGATGCGGGAACACCGGGGATATCGGACCCCGGGGAAGAGCTGGTAAGGCAGGCCTATGAAGCGGGAATAGAGGTGACTTCATTGCCCGGCGCCTGTGCAGCGGTAACGGCACTAACCTTGTCCGGCCTGGCTACGAGAAGATTTTGCTTTGAGGCCTTTTTGCCTGCGGATAAAAGGGAGAAGCAGCGTATTCTTAAGGAGCTTAAGACGGAGACGAGAACGATAATACTGTATGAAGCGCCCCACAGACTGGGGAAAACTGTTGTAGAGCTTTTGGAGGCACTTGGAGACCGCAATATCACGATAATAAAAGAGCTTACCAAAACACATGAGACTGTCCATAGGACAACCCTTACACAGGCGGTGGAATATTTAAAGGTCCAGGAGCCGAAGGGGGAATATGTTCTGGTACTGGAGGGCAGGCAGGCTAAGGAAATGGAAGAGGAAATGCAGGAGCAGTGGGGAGCACTTGCGTTAAGCGAGCATATGGAGCTTTATCTAAGTAAAGGTATGGATAAGAAGGAAGCGATGAAGGCGGTCGCAAAGGATAGGGGAATAAGTAAAAGGGAAATCTATAAAGAGCTTATTTAGTACAGCGAAGGCTATACTGGGCAGGAAGCAATCAATGCGTCAATCGCTTCTTTTGGAGGTGAAATTATGCTGTTAAGGCCGTTTCGCACAAAAGAGAAAAGAATCCTGGGGTTTCTGATTTTAGTTTTATTCATTGCCGGGATATATCTGTATTTAAACTACTTGGAAAAAAAATACAGTCCCGATCAGGCCGTTATGGCAGAAAACTATCTGAAAGCCGGTAATTATGAACAGGCGGTGGAGGCTTACCAAAAGGTTCTGTTGATGAAGGACATTGACCGACAGCATATTTCCATAGGACTTGCCGATGCATATGTCGGAATGGAGAAGTTTGATAAAGCGCTGGAGGTTTTAAGAGCTTGTTATCAGGAGACCGCCGGGAGTAGGGTAAAGGATAAAATTGAAGAAGTAACGGCTGAAAAAATTGATTATGATTATCAGCAGGCAGCCTCCCGGGCCGAGGTTTACTATTCAAGGGAGGAATATGACAAAGCGATTGGGGAATATGAGAAAGCCAAGAAAATAAAGAGCAAAGAACCGACTTCCTATATCAGAATAACACAGGCCTATATTGAAAAAGGTGAATACGAGCTGGCCCGTGAGGAGGTATTGGAGGGTCAGGAGCTGACACAGGATGCAATGTTTATCGATTTACTGGAATTAGTGGATTCGTATCTGATTAAGGACAATTATACGGCCCTCATCAAGCAAGGGGCGGAATATATCACACAGGAAAATTATGATGCCGGTATTGCAGCCTACAAAAAGGCGGCCAAGCTTTTACCGAAAGAAAGTGCAGCCTATCTGGAATTGGCGAAGGTGTATCTTTCCCAGAAGGAATATGAGAAAGCAAAGACGCTGCTAAGCGCTGCTGTCGAATTGACGAACAATGAAGAATTGGCCAAGCTTTTGGAGGAAGTGACGGAACAGAAATAGGTACAAGATAAATCAAGTAGGAGGCAGGTGATAATCTCACCTGCCTCCTACTTGATTGTTGGTATACATTTTTTGCAAGAACCTATGTAATGTAATGGTTATTCAATGATTCCGGCAAGCTTTGCAAGCTCTACAATCGTATCCTTGGAAATTTTCTTTCCCTGATATTCAATTAAGTTGTCCTTGCTTCCGCTGAAAATATCGGTAGGCTCATACTTCTGAAGAATAATTCTTCCTTCATCAACAAAAATCTCCAATGGATCTCTTTCACTAACGTCTAATGTTCTTCTTAACTCAATGGGAAGTGTGATTCTTCCAAGTTCATCAAGTCTTCTGACAATACCAGTACTTTTCATGGTAGTCATCCTCCTTTTCTCAAGTGTATTGGGGAATAAAATAGAATATAATAATTTATTAAGCCACATACAAACAAGCCTTTGCTTACATTATTTGTATGAGACCTTAATTAAGATAGCATAGGATTTTTTTAAAGTCAACTTAAAAAATTGTCAAAAGATAGCACAATTTGAACAATAAATGTAAATAGGATACATTTAATACCATTAAAACAGCGATTCGTGACGAATCAGAGAAAAATATCGGTGTAAATGGACATTTTGACTAAAAATCCGGCATATATTCCTGTTTTTATCGTATAATGTTTCATAAGATTTTTCAATTAATATTATGAAAAGGCAGGTGTTTTTGTGCTGAATTATTTGTGGGGATTTATGATAGTACTCGGCGTAACTGTTGGGGTGATCAGCGGCAGAATAGGCGATGTCAGTAAAGCAACCATCAATTCCTCAAAGGAAGCTGTGGCACTGTGTATAACCATGCTGGGAATTATGGCGATGTGGACAGGTATCATGCAGGTGGCAAAAAAATGCGGATTGGTTGCTGCATTCACACGAGGGTTAAGGCCGGTGATAAGAATTCTTTATCCGGGCATTCCAAAGGACCATGTTGTAAATGAGCATATTGCCGCCAATATGATTGCTAATATTCTGGGACTTGGATGGGCGGCAACTCCAATGGGCCTGATGGCAATGAAGGAGCTTAAAAGCTTGAATCATAATTCGGAGGTAGCCAGCACGGATATGTGCACACTTCTTATTATTAATATCTCTTCCCTTCAGCTGATACCGGTTAACATAATAGCCTACCGGAGCCAGTATGGATCGGCTAATCCGGCTGAAATCCTCGCTGCAGGACTGATTGCTACAACCTGTTCGACCATAGTCGGCTTTCTTTTTGCCGTACTTGCAAGAAGATATAGTAATAAGAAGAAACTAGGAAGCTGAGGACAAAACGCACAAGCAGACGGGGATATGGTTTGTTAAATGTATGTAAAGAAATCACAATAGAAAAAAGTTATTGTAAGGATTCGTTCAAAAATAAAATAAGATACAGTAAAAATTGGATAAAAAAATCAGAAAGACGTAAATATGTAAAAAAATGAATGTATAAAATGTGTAAAATAAAATGTTTCTTTACTGAATTATTTATAGTAAATTTATATAGTAAACTAAATACAAGCCTTTGAGAAACTATAGGGCAAAAAAACAGGGAGGATATTAATAATGAAGAGAAGTTTAAAGGCAGTTCTTACATTAATTATGGCAGTAGCAATGTTATTAAGTATGGTGCCTTCAGCAGCGTTTGCAGGAGCAGACAAGACAGCATATATTATGTATGCAGATTCAGCTTGGACATATCAGTACTGGTCTGATCCGGTTGATACGGGAGTTCAAGCTACAGATGTTACTATTACAGGTCCTGGACAGTATACAGTTGGTCTTGATTTTACAGGTACTGCTGACGGAGCCGCAGCTGGTTTGGCATTCACAGCTATCGGTATTAAGAACGGTGAGAAGGATTTCCCTGGATACAGCATTGAAATTAATTCCATTAAGATTAACGGAGAAGACATTGAGTTTACAAAGGGCTATACAAGCTCCGATGATGGAATTGAAACACGTATGAATATCTATAATTCTTGGGTTACAGGTTTAAAGGATGATGATGCGACTCTTCGTAGCTATGACGGCGATCTGAGTGATGTAAACTGGATGATCGTTAATCCGGATGATTTTGCTTCCGTTGAGACTATGACAGTTGATTTCACATTATATGATGCTGATGGCAATGACGGTTCTGCAGCAGTAGAGGATACTACTGATGATGCAGCAACAACTACAGATGCAACAACTGAAGAGACCACCACAGACGCTCCTAAGACAGGTGTTGTTAGCTTAGGTATCGTTTATGGTTTAGGTGCAATTGCAACTGGTGCAGTAGCTTTAAAGAGAAAGCAGAAATAATAAAATAGAAATTACAAAATTAGGGCTGCCATTTTGGTAGCCCTTTTTCTTATTTATATTCAAAAGCAAGATGAAAGAACTACTTCATGTATGTTAGAATGGGGATAATATAATGTTAATATTAAACAGAAATATCTTTTTATTTGCCTGATGATAATTTAAAGCATGGGTTAGATAATGACTTAGATACCTCGGGAATAATAAGGCCCTCAATGCGCATTTTAAACCTAAAGAATAATTAAGGTAAATTGATTGTTTCGATCAAAATTTTATGAATCACGTTTATCAATTATAAGTAAATTTTGAAGATATGTGACTTTTATATATTTAAAATCGTTTATAACTAAGAGATGATTGGATAAGTATGAAAGGCGAATAATGAATGGTTAACTGTAAAACTTCAATAAAACCAATTTATATTCAAAATCATGATGTATATAAATATGTGTGCGAAATTAATACACAATCCGGTACAATTATTGAAAAAGAACGCACAGAAGGATCACATATAGAGACATGGAGGGGATTTTATAAGAATACCGATAAAGGGTTTATAGGTGTCTTTGCCTCGGATATTGGACCGGTGCTATTTATTAATCAAGATACATATGCGCTTATTAAAGATGACTACGATATTGAACTGATAAAAAAAGGTAAAGACCTGAAGAAGAGGGAATTTACATTCTGCTATAAAGAGAAGGAAATATATAGGACTGAATATGACGAGGTAATATGTTACTATGCTAATCCATATGAGGAGGATGAAGTATTCAGAGATTTTTTCGTGTGGATGTATAAGAATAAAACAGATGAGAATTTCTACCGGTATTATACATATTCGGAAATAGATTTTATGAGAATAGATGATGTGATCAATATGTGATTAAGAAAAAGAGGAAGGATAAGCTGCCCGATCCTGATAGATGCCGATGTGTAACAGGACAAAGACGGGAAGAGGTTACGCATACGGAGGCTAATAAAATATTGGTTTTTTAATGCATGATCTTTGGGGAGGATGGGATGTTATGAGCGAGTTCAGAAAAGAGAGGAATAATCTGTTTATAGGCAATAATAAAATTAAATTTTCAAATACGGTCGGAAATATAAAGAAATGCGGAAACTATTACATAGTTTTTATAGATGCTCCGACAGTTAATAATGTCTCCGCAGTAAATTTCCAACTCAAATTATATGGCAAAGGGTGCATATGTTGGTAGCTTTACGTTAGATGCAACTGGCCAAATTAGGAAGGCTAGAATATGATAAAGCATAGTGTGTCGGGAAAAACTTTACTTGTTAATGGTAAACAGGTTGATTTCCAATATGAAATAAAAAATACTGTTGAAATTGATGGATTACTTATTGTAATGATTTGGAATACATCAACAGGAGATATTCAAAAACAGCCTTTTAACAATGTTTATGCTGTTAATGGGGATGGTAATATTGTATGGAATTTAAAAGATATTATAGGCAATGATGGAATTTACACAATAATTAGGTTAGATGAAGCAAATAAGTTAGTCGCAGTTGAGTTTATTGGTATGAATTACATTATCGATGTCAAAAATAAGCAGGTTGTGGGCGGTAGAGCTTATAAATGATTATAAATGCTGTAGAATGTGGCCAAAGTAAATGATTGGTGGGTAAATATAAGACACTATACAAATCTACCGTGTACTCCAGGCAGATGTGGAAATTCCTGCTGAAAGAAAGTTTAGAATTGGTGAAGCTAATCCAATATCAGGATGGGGAAATGGCGGAGGAATACAGTTAGATATGATGGGACAACAAAATATGGGTGAGAGGTTTTTTAATGCAAGATCTTTAGACTAGGAGGGGATGTAATGAGCGAGTTCAGAATAGAGAAGAATAATCTGTTTATAGGAAGTAATAAAATTGAATTTTCATATCCGGTCGAAAATATAAAGATATGCGGAAACTATTACATAGTCCTTATAGATGCTCCGACAGTTAATAATGTCTACGCAGTGAATTCCCAAGCTCAAATTGTATGGCAAATTCAAGATGTAGCAGAGGTTTATAGCGCTGTAAATGATGTGTCTTATGTAGGAATCAGAATAACTGAATTAGAACAGATAATTGTGACAAACTTCAATGGGGTAACATATACCGTTGATCCTGTTAACGGTAAAATTATCGGTAGCGGAGCAACAAAATAGATAGTTTAAAAACATCTATTTGTCATCGAATCATATTGTCCTGAGTATCAACAGTATCTTATGATAGGAAATGAGGTGTTTACTTAATGAAAGAGAAAAAAATACTTCGGAATATATTATTGCTTATATTTGTTACAGAAAATATATTATTTGTGTTTTATAGCGTTAGGATTCATGTTTTTGACAATGGTCATACAGACATAAATACGATAAAACAGAATGACATAGAAGTAACAGAAAAAGTAGGTAAATCTAATGAGGAAAAGGCTGAAAAAAATGATGAAAATGATGCGAATTCCTCAGACACGCAATACAAGATTTTTTTTGGACAATGGGAAGTTACTAAAGTTGTATATGCAAGACCAGGGATGAATTTGGAAAAGGCCGAGGCGTATATAGGAATGAAAATAAGCTTTACCAGAGATGCAATTAAAATAGAGGGACAAAATGAAATACTAAAACCACAGTATTCGATAGCTATTATACCAATATCTAACCTTAAGGATAGTTATGTCAATAAGATGCCTACCCTTGGAGATATAGGAATAAATGGTGAGTATTTTGTTTATGTTTACATTTCAACAGATAATTTAATTGAAAAATTTCATGTTCCGGGCAATGAATTTTATATTAAAGACGATGATACACTAATTGCATTGTTTGAAGATATGTATTATGAAATAAAAAGAATTTCATATATTGAAGATGCCGAAATATATAAAAAGCATATATAATTTGGGGGTATGCAATAGTGATATTATTAATAAAATTGAACAATTATAGGAAATGCAGATTATGGATTAACGAAATAGGAGAATTGATATATACAAAAGCAATAAATGTTATAGAGAGAACCATTCCTTCATCAGGTATAAAGCTAACAGGGATAGACCAAATAGTATTTGAATTATCACTTCCTAAAAACAACAGTAATTATGCTTTGGTGGGATTTGAATTTAGGCCAGATTATAATAATCAAGATACTACTAAGATAACTTTACCTGTAAGCAGTGCACAGATGCGATGTTCTATGATAGTGCTGTCTAAACCAAATGACAGAGTATTCATTGGCATCTCAGAAGAGTATGGGCAAGATGTTATGGATAGTGCGGTAAAAGTTTTAAATGATATTGGCTTTCCGCCGGGAGAAATCATTATGAACTTAGGAGCATATGCTGAATGTGGCTCGAGTAAGATTATATTCGCCCAAACAACAAGGATACTCTTGAAATTGGTAAAGCTTGATTTGCTTAATATGACAGAAGTAGAAATACAAAATAAGGTTGAATTAATAGTATCAGAAGAAATAATTTAAAATTCAAACGCCTTTTTCTCTGTCTATAAGGAGATACTTTTATTGATATAAGCCAATGTGAAGAATTAAGAATTTTGATAAATCAAGGCTTTCTTGTGCAACCACACTAAAAACATATAGAAAGGGAAGAACAGCTATGAGTTATGATTTAATGGTTTTTGAAAAAACGAAAGCTCCTAAAACAAAGAAAGAGTTTTTAGCTTGGTATGAGAAGCAGGCCGAATGGGAGGAAGAACACGACTACCAGACGATTAGTGTATCCTCTCCGGCATTGCAAAATTGGTTTATGGAAATGAAAGAAACATTCCCCCCTATGAATGGAGAGTATGCACCAGCCCCCGATCTCCTTGATGAAGATGAAAATTTAGAAAGACATACAGTTGACTATTGTATTGGACGAGATGTAATTTATGCCGCTTTTTCGTGGTCTATTGCCAATGAAGCCTACGAATTAGTACGAAAGCTTGCCCCAAAATATGATGTGGGGTTTTTTGACGCAAGTGGTGATAATGCAGACATTATTCTGCCCGATGGTAGTGAACTAACATAAGTGGTAGTTAAATGTAATAGTCTGGGAGTGTTTGATAAAGGAGGCGGACTATCAATAAAATATGTAGGGGACATAAGGAATAAAGCCTCATTTCTTGAGGAAAAAGGATTTAGTATGATAAATATTGATGAATACATAATAGAGTATGCATACAAAAATACTTGTCTGATAGAGATATATTATGGCAGGTATTCGGACACTGCCGATGTATGTATACGGTTTGAAAATAGCGAGTTATCAAGACCGGAGCAATATAGTCTTGGGTGGATTCGTAATATGATAAGGTTTGAGACGGGGGAGAAAGACATATTTGGTAAATTCGGTGAAACAGCCAATAAATTGGCAAACATTATTTCATTATTAGAGTTCCTTAATGATAATTTTGATAATGCAACAAATATTGAATTTTGTAGGAAGATACAGAGAAAAATAAATAAAAATTTTGAGAAAGGAGTCTGGTAGAAACAGGGAATTCTATGCGATTTAAAATTATTTTCAACTGTCACTTTGCTAACACCATATGAGGGGGTATAGTCTAAAATGGTTAAAAGGGTAAAAAACATTGAAAATATAAAAAAAATTTGTGTTTATAACATTGATGATGCCCAATATTATCTGATAAAAGACGAGGATGGAAATATTAAAACGAACAAAGGATTTTTTACCAAAGTTGGAGAGGACATATATGGTGTTATGGGATCAGCCAGAGGACCTGTATTTTTCCATAATGAAAAAACATACTATCTTTCTGAGATGGATTATGAATTTTCGCATCGTCACCTAGAGAAAAAAATCGGGAGCTTTCAGCTTATTTGTGCAGGAAAAACCTGTGAAGATGTAACATATCAAATAACACCTTTTACTGATTATGATGCATGGTCTTTTGAAAAAGATGTTGATTTCTTTCAATGGATATGCCAAAGTCAGCAGAATGAAAGTTCCAAAAAGAGGTTTCATATTTATTATACTGAATAGGCAAATGGGTTTATCGAAACTGGTGGGGGGATTCTCAATTGAAAAAATACAGATTGCAGGAATTTACATATAATGAAAGATTTAAGATTTGCTTTGATGGATTTTATAATTATGATCAATTCAATCAAGCCATAAAAATATATACAAAAGAATTTGGTGCTATATGTAAAAATTCTTCTGTGGGATTCTATGAATCAGCAAGTAGCATTACATGTTTAGATGGAATAGAACTTCAATGGAATTTTGATAATTGAATTGGTATTGAAATCTCTTACTTGAATAGTAAAGATGAAAGAGCAAAAGAGAAAATTAGAAAATGGGCAAATATAGTATTTTATAAGCTTATAAAAAAATATGGTGAATACGACAGTAATTAGTGCCTGAGTGTTTCAAAAATCTATTGACTAATTCCAAGCGGAATATCGAATGTATAAATATGATAGAGATTTGTTTAAAATCAGCATATAAATTAAAAGAAGTAATTAGGTACAAGGTGCGATGGATTTTGGCAGAGGTTGAATAAGTTTATACCATTTGGCAAAAATATTTGAGACAAGAACAAATGAAGCCATCTGTTGATAGAATTAAGTTATTCCATTAATGCAATAGCAAGAGAAACCTGCCAACTTTCTCTAATTCTTACCGTATAATCATGTCAAAATTTTCATGTATAAAATGTGAAAAAGGGTATGTTTTATTACAATAGTTTTTATAGTAAATTATCTGTTGTAGGTAGTAAAAATAGCCTTTCTTAGGCGAAAATAAAGGGAGGACAATAACAATGAAAAGAACAAGGAAAGCGATTCTTTCAATTTTATTTGCATTGGCTATGTTAATTGGCATGATGCCGGCCAGTGCATTTGCAACAACCACTGATGCAACACCGACGGTAGCACCTACCGCTGCAGCAGCAGATGCGACTGTGGCCCCCACAGAGGCAGCAGGCGGCCCGGTAACTTATTCCGGTTCTTACAGCGCATATATGGGCTTCCAGACCGACACAACGCTCTGGATTTTCCGTAATGCATATGATGATGCAAGCTATGGCTTTGGTACACCCCAATTTACACACGGTCTCTGCTCCGTATCCGGAACTGAGACAACAGAGTACGACGGAACCTTCACAGATGCTACGGTTGATGGTGACGGAACCTATACGGTAACTCTGGAGAATCCTGATTTACAGGATGAAACCCACATCAGCTTATTATTTGTATCCACAAATATTCCTTTAAGTGATTCTATTAAGGTTACAAATGTAAAGGTTAAGTTTGACGGAAGTACAAAGTATACCTTTGATGAGGCTATTCTGGATCCTGAGAGTGAGGAGTATGTAAAGATTCTCTGCCAGAACAACTGGAATAATGATGTAAAGGAATTATTCGGTTACCCGATGCCTTTCAGCAAATGTGAAGTACAATTTACAATTGAAGGCCTTGGCTATGAAGGAACACAGCCCACGGTAGCTCCTACCGCAGCGGCAGCAGCAACCCCTACCACAGCAGCAGATACAACAAATGATTCCTCTTCAGACAGTGACAGCGGAAATATCGTACCGATCGTTATCGCAGTAATTGCAGTAGTAGTGGTGATCGTTGTTGTAGTTGTAGTTGTTGCAACAAAGAAGAAGAAATAGTAGGTTTTACGAAAACTTATTTTGATAAGAAAATCAGGATTGAATTATCACAGAGGACGAAGAGTAGACTTCGTCCTCTGTTTTAGTAAGGGATTTGCGCAATTGTTATTTCAAAGGATATCATATATAATAGGGCTGTAGATTTATAAGGAATGGTGCATAATGCAGATGGGAGAATACGAATGAAATACCTGTCAAAAAAACTACAGGAGCTATTAAGCGGTCTCAAATTAAGAAAACAGCTGAATATTATATATATGCTTGGCTTTTTTCTGCCGATGGCCTGTATCGGGGCCTTTTTGGTATTAAATACGCAGCGCTTATTAATCAATTATCATCAGGATTTGAATGAGGCCAATAATTTCCGTGTTAAGACAATTATGCTGGAGATTACAAATCAGATTTATACGCTGTCCGAAAATATCGTATTTGATGATACGCTGCAGAATATTCTCTCTACGGAATATTCTTCCCAGAGGGAGTTTAAAACAGTTGTTGCCGAATACAATGAGCTTACAGACTACAAGAATAACTACACCGAGATTGAAAGCATTGAGGTATATTCAGATAATCCTACAGTAAGTAATTTTAAGCAGATCAAAAAGGTTGATGAAACAGTGGAGGCAGCGGACTGGTATAAGAAGGCGATTAACCAGTCGAGTGTATTCTGGGCCTCCATTCAGAGAAAGGACGATTACGGAAACACATACTATAATCTGTGTCTGGTAAGGCAGATGCATCTTTCGGATGAAAACAGCAAGGCAGTCCTCATCATAAAAATTAATGAGAATTATTTAAAAAGCCAGTTATTTAACAGTGATTTTGAGCTGCTGCTCTATGTTGATAACGGAGGAATTTTCTTTTGCTCAGACCGTCTCTGGTATGATGTGTCGGACATGATTTATATCAATTATAATACGAAATACTATGAGTATTCCAACCAGATCATTATCCAGGATAAAAAATATATGACCATTGTTTCCACACAGGAATTATATAATACAGACAACCGTATCTACGTCTGCAATATGGACAATTCGGCGTATGATAATATCTATCAGATTTTATCCTTATGCCTTTTGATTATTATTACCGCTACAGTAATACCTTTTTTACTAATGCGGTATTTTACCGTGCATTTTTCCGGCAGGGTGGATACTCTGCGTGAGGCGATGCACCGGGCCAGCAATGAAAATTATGATGTGCCGGCAAAGCTTATGGGTGATGATGAGATATCACAGGCATTTTCGGATTTACAGATCATGGTTACAAAAATCAAGGATAAGGATGCCAAGATGTATGAGGCAAGGATTAATTCTCAGCGCCTTCAGAATGCACAGCAACGGATTGAGATGGATGTGCTGGCGAGTCAGATTAATCCGCATTTTCTGTATAATACGTTGGAGACCATCCGAATGAAAGCCTTTAAGGCAGGAGACAGGGATGTTGCAACAGCGATTAAACTGCTGGGTAAATCCATGCGCTATGTGCTCGAGAATACCGGAACCTCATCCACGACCTTAAAAAATGAATTGGAGTATATTGAAACCTACCTGCAGATTCAAAAGCTCCGCTTTGCCGACCGGGCGGATTATACACTCTCCATTGAGGAAGGACTGAATACGGAGGAGGTTGATATCCTTCCGCTGTTAATCCAGCCGATTGTCGAGAATGCAATCATTCATGGTTTAGAAGAGGCAGAGGAGCAGGGACATATAACAATTGAGGTATTTACCACACAAAAGGAAATACTTTCGATTGTAGTATCAGATAACGGCTGCGGTATGAGTCCGCAGAAGCTGACAGAGCTGCGGACCAAAATAAACACCCCTCATCTGAGTTCAAATCGGAATATCGGCTTTTATAATATCAACCAGAGAATTCGTCTGTGCTACGGGCCGGAGTACGGATTACAGATTGACAGTGAACTTGGCAAGGGGACGAAGGTGTCCCTTGCAATACCCCTAAAAATCAATCTTGAAGTAAATTAGCTGAAAAAACCGGTTAGATAGGCAGCAGAATGGGAATTGTATTGTATAGTTTGAACAAATAAGTACTGTATTTTATGTCAAGTAATGATGGTAGCTATGGGAGACCCCCGTGTGTATAATTGTTATCGTAAAGAAATGTCTTAATTCTGACTAGGAGGATAGTTATGTACACGGAGAAACATGAAAAATCAGTGAATTCGAAAATAACTGCAGTATTGATAAATCTATACCGGCTTGTTATTGTTGTCGCATTCACAAGTCTATTTATTCCGGCAGTCAATCCCGCAAAGGTTTGCGGTTTAGTAAGTGATAATATGTCGCTATTTACCTCAGCTGTATCTTATTCTGCGCTTACTGCGAATACAATCAGAGCGTCGATGCAAGGATGGATAGAGGACTCAAGCTTTGTTATTCTCTTTATTTCCAGTATCATTGCCTGTCTGGGCTTCGTAGGACCTGTTGCGAGTGGTTGTATGTCCTTAGGCTCACTTAAATTAAGAAGATTAGGGAATAAGCTGGCCTTAATCGGATGCGGTGTAAGCGCTATTGGGTTTGGCGGCATTGCACTTGCCTATAGCCAACTTGCACAGACATCCAGGCCGGATAAAGTATTGCCGGAATTTCCTTTTGGATATTTTGTTGTTGGGGCTATTATAATCGCCGTTGCTTTGTTATCCATAATTCTTTTACTGGTGCAGCCAAGGCCGGGTAAGGAAGATGTATATGAGCTGGAACAAAAATATAAATTATTTCTTTTGATTTTACCCTTTGTTGTACTTACCTTTCTGTTCTCTTATCTTACCCTGTGGGGCTGGAGATATGCATTTTTCAACTATAAAGCAGGTGAGGAATTATCCTGGGATAAGTTTGTAGGCTTTAAATGGTTCACATACCTGTTTCAGAATAAAGCTACAAGGGCGGATATTGTCAGAGTTATGATCAATACCTTTGCAATGAGCGGTCTGGGTCTGTTCTTTAGCTGGGTTCCTATGGCTTTTGCAATCTTCTTGTGCGAAGTAAAGAATTTAAGACTTCGCCGGTTCATTCAGACCTTTACCACCATTCCGAACTTTATCAGCTGGGTTTTGGTATATTCTGTAGCCTGTGTTATTTTTGCATCGGATGGCCTCATCAGTCAAATGATTCAGGCAAACGGCGGAACAGCAGTCAATTTTCTGATGTCAGGGGAGAATATCTGGCTTAAGATGTTTGCCTGGGGTATGTGGAAGGGTGTTGGCTGGAGCGCCATTATCTATATTGCGGGTATCACGGGTATCGACCAGCAGCTGTATGAGGCTGCGACAGTAGACGGTGCCGGACGCTTCCAGAGGATGTGGCATGTAACAGTGCCCGGCCTGATACCGACCTTCCTGGTATTGTTCATTCTGGGTGTTGCAGGTATTCTAAGCAACGGTCTGGAACAGTATCTGGTGTTCCAGAACGCCATCAATAAGGGACCGATCGAGGTGCTTGACCTTTACGTATATAACATTGGTATTGATAAAGGTAAGATTCCATTGTCAACTGTAGTCGGTATGTGTAAATCAATCGTAAGTGTTGTCCTGCTATTTGGAGTAAACAGATTATCCAAGATAGTACGCGGTAACACGGTTATATAGGAGGTGTGAGGATGTCTTTAAAAATGCCATTGAAAAAGAAAAGCGAGAAATTTGTTACATCTGCACCCAAATACCAGATTCATATCGGGGATATTATATTCGATATACTGAACCATTTGTTTTTTATCGTATTTACTTTAACCTGTATCTTCCCTTTTTATTATCTCTTTATTAATACCATCAGTGATAACGATCTGGTTCGCCGTGGTCTTATTACTATTATTCCAAGGGGAATACATTTTAAGAATTATCTGGCTCTGACAGGTGTATCCGATTTGATGCAGGCCTTTAAAATTTCTGTACTGCGAACTGTGATCGGAACGGCATTGATGGTTGTTGCCTCCGGTCTGGTAGGTTTTTTGGTTACCAAGCAGGAGATGTGGGGACGCAAAATCTGGTATCGCTTTATCGTTATCACAATGTACTTTAACGCCGGATTAATCCCTTGGTATTTGAATATGTCAATGCTGGGGCTGACTGACAATTTTATGGGATATATTATTCCTGGTATTGTGGCACCCTATAATATAATTCTTGTAAAAACATATATTGAATCCATTCCGGCGGAGCTTGAAGAAAGCGCATATATCGACGGAGCAACCTATATGAAAGTTTTTACAAAAATTATATGGCCCTTAAGTAAACCAATTCTGGCGACCATAGCCATCTTCGGTGCGGTAGGCCACTGGAATTCCCTGCAGGACTCCTTGATCCTGATGCAAAATGATGCCAGCCTCCAGACCCTTCAGCACAGATTATTTATTTATTTGACGAAGGCGAACAATCTGAAAGAGGTTATGGTATCAGGAGGTACAATATCTGCGGAACTGCAGGAACAGCTGCTTGACTCCAAGATCACAAAATGGACGGTATCCATGGTAACTGTATTACCGATTCTGCTGGTTTATCCGTTCATGCAAAGATACTTTGAAACCGGTATGATGCTGGGGGCCGTAAAAGGCTAAGGTGTTAAACTGCAGCGTAAGCTGCAGTTGATATAAACGCAGCAGGCTTAAATTAGTAGGAGGTTTGGCCTGTGAATAATAAAAAGGAGGAGAATATTTAATGAAAAGGACTAAGAAAATAATTTCATTATTTTTAGTCATGGTACTTGCCCTTTCATCGCTGTCCATGGCAGGATGCAGTAAGAAAAAGGGAGAACCGGTTACCCTTACGATTTACTCCCAGACAGCAAACTATTCCGGTGAGCAGGTGGGATGGTTTGCAAAGGTTATGCTGGACAAATTCAATGTAAAGATTAAAATTGTTAAGGAGGACGAGGGCGTATTTACGACTCGTATGGAAGCCGACGATTTAGGTGACATTGTGTTCTTTGGAAATGATACCGAGCAGTATACCACGGCGGCAGATAACGGCATGCTGCTGGACTGGAATGAAGATGATTTATTAACGGAGTATGGTCCGTATATTAAAGAGAATATGCAAAAGGCGATCGAGAAGAATATGGGAATAACCTCTTCCGGTAAGCTGTACGGAATAGGCTATAGCGTGGCTTCCTCCGCAGAGGATCACCAGACCTATTTCTATCATCCTGACATTCGCTGGGACTTATATAAACAATTGGGATATCCTGAAATC
This sequence comes from Bacillota bacterium, assembly GCA_023407175.1. Next base: position 42,678 of record JAEYMU010000004.1, on the reverse strand, counting down.
GGCACCTTAGAGGATTTTATTCCTGTTTTCAAGCAGATGAAGGAGATTTGTCCCACCTCAGATTCAGGGAAGGAAACCTATGCGGTATCCATCTTTAAAGACTGGGATGGAGATATGGTTATGAACGTAAAGGCTACAGCAGCCCTTTATGGATATGATGAATGGGGACTTGGTCTCTATGACTGTAATACACAGACCTGGCAGGGCGCTTTGGATGATAACAGTATGTATTTGAGAATGTTAAGATTCTACCATGACCTGTATGCAAATGATTTGTTGGATCCGGACTCCATGACACAGGGCTATGACGGTGCAAACGAAGACTATATCGACGGTGTATGCTTCTGGAGTATCTTTAATTACATGGCATCCATAGCATACAATACCCCGGAGCATCTTGCTGAAGGCAAGGCAATGTATACAGTTGCAACGGAGGATCAGAGTACTCTTTCCTATGGTCTTAATGTATACGGAAGTAACCGTGTATGGACCATCGGTGCTAAGACCCAGTATCCGGAATTATGTATGGAGATTATTAACTGGTTCTGTACTCCGGAAGGATATATGACAATGCTTTATGGTCCTCAGGGTCTTTGCTGGGATTATGATGATAACGGTAAGACGATATTAACGGATCTTGGTTTAAAGTGCAGGGATGATAAGGAAACTGAGATGACCGGTGACGGCTACGGCGGAACCTGGTCGGACGGAACCTTCCAAGCGAATGCTACCACCTGGAATGTTGATTCTGTTAATCCGGATTCCAACGGTGAAACCTACAATTATCAGAACTGGGCAAGCTATCAGGCAACACAGAATTACGATGTTTTGAATGACTGGAGAAACTTTACCGGCTTTACCACACAGGATGAATATTTGGATTCACGTGCTCATACGGTTTCGATTGCTACTCCTTACACACAGACCTCAAGAAGTGACGAGCTGGATGTTATCTGGCAGCAGGTAACCACGACAATCAAGGATTACTCCTGGAAGGCTATCTATGCAGAGTCTGATGATGAATATAATAACTATGTTCAAGAGATGATAACAAAAGCGAATGAATATGGTTATAAAGAGTGCTGCGAATTCATGCAGCAGGAAGCAGCAAACAGAAAGGCTGCCGAGGATGCTGTTTTAGCACAATAATATCAGCAGGAGGCTTTTGCAATTCTTAAGTGCAGAATTTGCAGAAGCCTCCTGTTAAACAGGAAGGAGAATGCAGGTGGGGATATTTAGTCCTGAAGGTGCATTATATAAATTTATTTCCCGGTTATGGGATGTAATTGTGCTTAATTTTATGTGGATATTATTCAGCATTCCAATTGTGACAATAGGAGCGTCCACTGTGGCTGCCTACAGTGTATGCCTTAAGATGGTGGATGAGGAAGAGGGCTATATTGCGGGCTCCTTCGTCAAGGCCTTCAAGGAAAATATCAAGCAGGGTATTATACTCGGCCTTATTACCATAGCGGCAATCTATATTGTGTATCTTAATTTTGCATTGTTTAATGCAATTGAATCCAATCCTTTACCCCTGCTTATCATGGGGATTATGGGAAGTGTGGTATTTTTCTTTTCACTCATATATGCCTTTCCTTTGGTGGCCAGATATGAAAATACGATAGGCAGAACGCTTCGAAATTCCTTTGACATCAGCATTCGCTTTATTGTACGAACGCTCATTTTACTGGTCCTGGTGGCACTTGAGCTGTTCCTGATTTTTTATAACCTGACATCCATGCTGATCGGATTTTTAATAGGCCCGGCCTTTATTATGTTTACCATCGCGGCATTTGCAAAACGGATTTTTCAGAAAATTGAAAGAGAACAAAAGGAGCAGTAGGCTTTTCAATAGATCATGTGAAGAATATCTGTCAAAAGGCCTGCAAGCCATGAAAATATCTTCACCCTATAAAAACACCTGGATACAGGCAAGATAATGCTTGTTTCCAGGTGTTTTTTACGGCTTACTGTTCGGAATTCTTTCTGAATTCGGCTGGACTGATGCCCACGTATTTTTTAAATTTCTTATGAAAATAATCCACATTCTTATAGCCGATTACCTCGGAGATTTCATACACCTTCAGCTTGTTCTGGAGCAACAGCTCCTTGGAATGATTGATGCGGATATAATCCACATAAGAATTGAAATTCACACCAACGGTTTTGCTGAAAATTTTACCAAGGTAGGCACTGTTGTAGCCGAACAAAGGAGCAATGGACTCCAACTTAATATTGTTTTGATAATTATGGTCAATATAATAAATGATATCATCAATAATACTGTCACGGGAAGAATTGCCTGTTGCATTCATAATCATTTCAAATTGCTCTGAAAAATAGCGGATGATTTCGTATAAATAATATTTCTTCTCAATCAGGTCAATGATGGCCGAATTGGTGGGAAAGGGAATGTCAATCGTATTATAGATATGATTGAGCTTCTCCTTGATCTGGAGATAAAGATCAACGAGAAACAGTTTAATGTCCGAGATGCTGTTATTGACATTATAAAGATATTCATTAAGCTGAAACAGGGTTTCTGCAACCTTTTTGCGGTTGAAGGTCTGGAGGTGGTCAATCAGCTGGGCGGCATATTCCTGCATGCTTTCAGGAGTCAGGGAGCTTGCCTTGATGTGAATATTAGGAAGCTCTTCAAAGCCCAGTGTATGCTGACCCTGCAGACAGAAGAAACGCCGGTTGATTAAGGATTGGGCATCATTGTGGGATAGCCAGATATCAGTATATTTATGAACCGGCCGTCCGTAGGCAAGAAACAGGGTATCCAGGGGGCTTCCCTTCTGGGGAGGATTTTTCTCATAATGGGCTAAAAAGTCCTGGAACTTCTTAAGAGCAAAATCACCCTTCAGTAAAATTACATCCATCGCAGCAATTTTAATATATTCAAAGGTCTGGTTGCCTTTGTTGGTTATTTTCAACAGGTCTGCAAAATTGTAGGCCATATCGGAAATCCTGCGATTAAAGTTCTCATAAATAACCACCTGGTAGATATCAGCGTCCAGATTAAGCTGGCGGATATCCGCCAGGGAAAGGGTGGTATCCTCACTGCTGTACGTATTCGTCAGCAGCTCCTGTATGATCACATTCTTCGCACGTAATTTATATTGGTTTACATATTTATCGTTCATGCTTTCCTGATCGAGCTGGTTCTTCACCTTCATAATTGCTTCCAGGAGGTCATCCTCATCAATCGGCTTGGTCAGATAGGAATCAACCCCGTACCGGATTGCAGTTTGTGCATAACCAAAATCGGAGTAGCCGCTAAGTAAAATACAGCGTCCGGTAAAGCCCTGCTCCCTGGCGGCAACAATGACATCAATGCCCTGCATCTTCGGCATTCGGATATCGAGTAATACCAGATTTGGCTGTTTGGTCAGGATTTCCGAAAGAGAATCGCTTCCGTTGCCGGCTTCTCCGCAGATGGAAAAACCAAGACCCTCCCAATCAATGATACATTTTAATCCTTCCCTAATGGATACTTCATCATCTGCAATAAATACTGTATACATGGGTGCACCTCGCATTTATATTATTGGTTGGCCAGTGCGGCCGCTTCTTTTCTTGCAGTGTCCTGAGCCTTGGCATCCTGCATGTCCTTTGCCAATACAGCCTCATAGTTAAAGGCCTTCAGCTTCTTCATCATCTCCTGGTATAGGTTATTGAAGGCATCGTCACTTGCGGCAAAGACCATTTTCCAGGAATAGTCCACAATTAATTTGCGGCATAAGCTTCGAATGGTTTTGATATCGGAGGATTCGTCGGATTCCACATAGCTGGTTCCCGGAGCAACAATGATCATGTTGTTTTCCTCCAGGTATTCATGTGTGGAGATGGCATCCGTACTTAGATGTGTTCTCCAGTCGATATCAAGAGGAGTGTATTCTGATTCCAATACAGAATCCCATAGGGTATAGGTATATGTATAACCGTTGGGATCCTTGTCACTAAGCGATACAGGCTCATAATTTAATTGGGAGACTCCATCTTCCCAGGTTCCGCCGCCCCACTCCTCCGGAACCTCGGCTCCGTTTTCATAGAAGGCCTTACGGCCGAAATCGGTAAGGTAGGGACCATCATCGCCCATTTCCCAGGTAAGGCCCTCGGGACCGGCTGCTCCGCCGGAATTTTGCGCGGAGGAGATTAAAATACCCTCAGGGGAATAAAGCCAGTCAATAAAATCGGCGAGACGCTGAGGATCCTCGGCCTGGGAGCCGATGGCGATTACAACCTTTTGGTTGCCGGTCTGGTTACAGCCATAGGAAAAGATCTGCATATCATCAATGGGGGCAAGCATATAGCCCTTTCCCTGTTCGGTATTATCCTTGGTATTAAACTCGGACTGGCACTGCCAGGGCCACGGGGAATATAGAATAGACCCGTCCTTGTATTTTAAGGCAAGCTCGCTGTAGTTTTGGGTGGAGGAATCCGGATCAACCAGGCCCATCTGATTGGCTTTATTATAGAGTCTTAAATTTCTCATATACAGGGAGTCGGAAGCTACAATATTTTGATAATCCGTTCCATCGGCTTTCGCTAAAACAAAGCCTATCTCATCATAGCCATAGAAGCAGGCGGGCTGCTTTGCCCCAGTCATCATATTGGCGTCCCAGTCCTTAAAGAAGGAAAAGCCATAGGTAGCATTTCCAGAATCGGTATAGGGCAGGACTGTTTGCATCTCTTTTAAAACAGACAGTAAATCCTCCAGAGTGGACATCTGGGGATAACCGATGGAGGCATAGATATCCCATCGAAGGTACGGGCCATAGGTTAACTCCAGGCCGTCGCTTGACTCCACTGAGGTCATGGAGGAAATCTCGGAAGGGATGGCATAAATACCGTTCTGGGTAAGCTTCTCATTCAGGGAGCTTATGGCAGACTGATAACGCATAATGTCTTTACCCTCAAGCATTTCACTCATATCAAGAACCAGCCCCTCGTCTACCAGCCCCTGAAAATCTCCATTGAGAGTACCGCAAATAATCAAATCACCGACACTGCCGGAAGCGGAACGGACATCAAACAAAGTCTCTCCTCCGCCAGCAACATTGGGTGCAATAATATTTAATTCCATATTGAATTTGTCCTTTACAATCTTTGCAAACCAGCCGGATTGAATACCCTGTAGATTAGCCAAGGAATCAAAAACATCCACAACAATAAAGTCCTTATAAGGACTTTGACTGGAGCTGGTGGCAAATAGATGGCTGCAACCGGAAAGCAGCTGTGTGGAAATGATAACAGACATGAATAAGCTTAATGTTTTACGCTTCATATGATACATTTCCTTTCCCTGGTTTTATTCATTGATGGTAGCATTATGTAAGGCATGGGAGGCGGATGACTTGCGTCCGGCTTCCCGGTACTGCTTTGGTGTCACACCCTTTGCCCGGTGAAATGCTTTTATAAAATAGCTGATGTCGTTAAAACCGCAGTTTAGGGCCACCTCTGTAATACTGCACTGCATACGGACCAGCTGGTCACAGGCGCATTCAATACGGTAATAATTCAGATATTCTGTTGGAGTGCTTTGAGTCATTTTTCTGAAAAACCGGCAAAAGTACCGGGGACTTAGGTCCGCGATCCGAGACATGTCCTCCAGTGAAATCTGTTCAAAATAATGGTTTTCAATATAGCTAATAACGTCCTTAAAACGCTTGATCTGACCTGGGGAAGCGGGTTGAGAAAAGGAGTTCGCATAAACCAGCCGGGCTTCGAATATAATACCCAGCATCTTATATAATGTCCCCTGCACGATGAATTCATAACCAGTTTTCTTATTGCTCATGGAAATAAACAGTTCATCAATGGTTTGCTTAAGATAGGACGGTTCCTCCGGAAGCTTAAGGGGAATACTGATCTCATGACGCATCAGCTGCTGTATTTGTCGGTTGCATAATTTATTATTCCCAAGAAGCAGCTTCATATCAAAAACAATGCACTCGTAAATGCAATTATCAGGAATACCGCCGTGCAAGGTTCCGCTCTGTATAAAAAGTATATCATTCTTTTTGGCTATAAGCAAATGCCCATCTACGGTAAACTGGAAGGAGCCCTCTATAATACGAATAATTTCATATTCCGGATGCCAATGATAGGGCATCTGATAATAGGAATGACTTGCTTCAACATGATAGAAGGCAATAGGAAAATCGGGGGTTCCCTGCTGCTTGTCCTCTCTGTAATCGGAATATTTCACAAACTGCCCCCCTTATCCATAAAAAGTGAATATTGTTATACTTTATGTCATTATAGCACAAGATTAAATCAAAATGCAATTATATAATATTTGTAACTGTTAGTGTTTTCGAGTTTGGCTCTGAACAGTTCACACCTATAAAAATTTGAGGAGGTAGTTGCATGACAAAAAACAGACTGATTGGGGATTATCCGGTAATTGGCATCCGCCCTACCATTGACGCAAGAGAAGGTGAATTAAGTGTCCGCGGCTCCCTGGAAAGTCAGACCATGGACATGGCGAGGGCGGCAGGGGCGCTGCTTTCGCAAAATTTAAGATATTCCAACGGAGAACAGGTAAAGGTGGTAATTGCAGATACCATTGGACGTGTTGCAGAGAGTGCCGCATGTGCGGACAAGTTTCGAAAGCTGGGGGTGGATATTACCCTGACCGTAACTCCTTGCTGGTGCTATGGTGCGGAAACCATGGATATGGACAAGGGGACGATTAAGGGGGTATGGGGCTTTAATGGAACGGAACGGCCCGGCGCCGTATATCTGGCGTCTGTGCTTGCAACTCATGCACAGAAGGGACTTCCGGCCTTTGGTATCTATGGACATGATGTTCAGAATGCCGATGATACCAAAATCCCCGAGGATGTAAAGGAAAAGCTTCTGCGATTCGGACGCGCGGCAGTTGCAGCCGCAACCATGCGGGGGAAATCCTATCTGCAGATCGGTTCTATCTGTATGGGCATCGGAGGTTCCATTATTGATCCGGCCTTTATTGAAGAATATCTTGGAATGCGTGTAGAATCAGTGGATGAGGTGGAGCTGATCAGAAGAATGACCGAAGGCATCTATGATGAGACTGAATTTAAGAAGGCCATGGAGTGGACGAAAAAGTATTGCATAGAGGGCTTTGATAAGAATCCGGAGAAGCTTCAGAAGACAAGGGAACAAAAGGATGCCGATTGGGAATTTGTTGTGAAGATGATGATTATTATCAAGGACCTGATGAATGGAAATCCCAACCTGCCGGAGCAGTTCAAGGAGGAAAAGCTGGGACATAATGCTATTGCAGCCGGCTTCCAGGGACAAAGGCAGTGGACTGATTTTTATCCGAATGCCGACTTTCCCGAGGCGCTTTTGAATACCTCCTTTGACTGGGAGGGGATTCGAGAGCCCTATATTCTGGCTACGGAAAATGATGTGTTGAATGGTATCGGCATGCTGTTCATGAAGCTGCTGACAAACCGTGCACAGATTTTTGCAGATGTGCGTACCTATTGGAGCCCGGAAGCGGTCAGGAAGGCAACCGGCTACGAGCTTGAGGGAATTGCAAAGGAGTCGGGAGGCTTCATTCACCTGATTAATTCTGGGGCAGCCTGCCTGGATGCCTGCGGGGAAGCAAAGGATGAAAACGGCAATGGAGTAATCAAGCCCTGGTATGAGGTGACGAAGAAGGATGAGGAGGCAATTCTGGCAGCAACGACCTGGAATCCCGCCGACAACGGCTACTTTAGAGGAGGCGGCTATTCCTCCAGATTCGTAACCAGAGCGGAGATGCCTGTAACCATGATCAGGCTTAATCTGGTCAAAGGACTCGGTCCGGTGCTCCAGCTTGCAGAGGGCTGGACAGTTAGGCTGCCGGAGGAGGTTTCCGATGCCCTTTGGAAGAGAACCGATTATACCTGGCCCTGTACCTGGTTTGCACCCAGAACTACTGGTAAGGGAGCATTTAAGACAGCTTATGAGGTTATGAACAATTGGGGAGCTAATCATGGAGCGATTTCCTACGGACATATCGGTGCCGACTTAATTTCTCTTTGCTCCATCCTTCGCATTCCGGTATCCATGCATAATGTTCCTGAGGAGGATATCTTCAGGCCTGCGGCCTGGAATGCCTTTGGTATGGATAAGGAGGGACAGGATTACAGGGCCTGCCAGGCCTACGGCCCGCTGTATCGATAGGAGGAGGGTGTATGCAGCCATACTATCTGGCAATTGATATCGGAGCTTCCGGAGGAAGGCACATCCTGGGCAGTATTGCAGACGGAAAGATTTGCCTGGAGGAGGTTTACCGGTTTGAAAATGGCATGGAGGAAAAGAATGGTACTCTTTGCTGGAATACAAATAAGCTATGGGAGTCTATCTTGGAGGGAATGAAGAGATGCCGCAGCATAGGCAAGATTCCGGTCAGCGTAGGGATAGATACCTGGGGTGTGGATTTTGTACTCCTGGATAAGGAAGACCATATGCTCGGTGAGGCAGTCGGCTACCGTGACCACAGAACGGATACGATGCCGAAGGCAGTGGAGAAAATTATACCGGCGCAGGAGCTATATGAAAGAACCGGCATTCAGAGTCAGGTCTATAATACCATTTATCAGCTGCTGGCAGTGAAAAAAAATCAGCCCGGTTACCTTGAGGCAGCGGAAAGTCTTCTATTTACACCGGACTATTATAATTTTTTGCTGACTGGCAGGAAGCAGCAGGAATATACCATTGCATCAACCAGCCAGCTGGTTGCAGTCAGGGAACGTAATTGGGATTATGAGCTGCTTCATAGACTGGGACTGCCGGAGAGGCTGTTTGGAAAGCTTCAGCTTCCCGGCACGCCGGTAGGGAGGCTTAGACCTAAGGTTAGAGAGGAAGTAGGCTTCGATTGTCTTGTTGTTGCCGTAGCTTCCCATGACACGGCTTCTGCCGTGGCGGCCATACCGAGCCGGGAAAGGGATAACCTGTACATCAGCTCGGGAACCTGGTCCCTTATGGGAATTGAAAATGATGCGCCCAGCTGTACACCGGAGAGCAGGCTGGCAGGCTTTACCAATGAAGGAGGCTATGGGGGTGCTTACCGCTTCTTAAAAAATATCATGGGACTGTGGATGATCCAGTCCGTGCGTAAGGAAATCGGTAATGGTATCTCCTACGGCGAGATCTGTGAGGGGGCTGAAAGGGAAACAATATCTTCCCTCGTCGATTGCAATGACCCCGCCTTTTTATCACCGGTCAGCATGGTCAGTGCAGTCAGGGAATATTGTGAAAAAACGAACCAGCAGGTACCCCGGACCTTGTTTGAATATGCGGCAGTCATTTATAACAGTCTGGCAAGGTATTATGCTAAAACCCTGGAAGAGGTGGAGGGACTGACAAGCAAGCACTACAAGTGCATCCATATCATCGGGGGCGGCTCCAAGGCCGATTATCTGAACAAACTTACGGCAAAATATACCGGCCGCGAGGTAATCGCAGGCCCTGCGGAAGCGACGGCTGTCGGCAATCTGATCTGCCAGATGCTTTCTGACAAGGTATTTGCTTCCCTGGAGGAGGCAAGAAAAAGTATTGTAAGATAAGAGATAGAAGAAAAGGCTGTCTTCAAGAAGAGTAACACTCCTTGCAGGCAGCCTTTTTCCGGAGACGGAGAATTCATCCGATTCCGGGAAGCTATCGCAGCTATTTTGTGCTGTGCAGCTCATTCACACAGTTCAGAATATCCTGCTGCGTACGTGATGCATCAGTATGCTTTAACACATAGTCTCTGGTGTCCGAATCAAGGGATGCAAGATAATCTGAATTATTTCCAGGGACCGGATAGATACCAGGGACAAAGCTGCCGGTAAGCGGCATGATGGGAAAGGGCTGACCGCTTGGGTATAGCTGTGATGGGTCCATAATAAATCACCTCCATTAGTACTGGAGAATAGTATCTGTAAATTACCTTGAAATATGTACAATTCGCCAAAGCGCCAAGCTTTGTTTAAATGTATCGGTATAGGGTGTCTAATTGCTATGATATTTTTTCCGCTGGGGTTCCATTATAATAAAAATAGGCATTCATGGCACTTTTTGTCTGTAATAAAAGTAAATAATGGGAGGGATTTTATGCTGGTAAATACGAGGAAAAGAATTTTGCCAAAAGCAGTTTTACTATGCCTTATCATGGCGGTATTGATTACCATACCGGCGTCCACTATGATGGCAGCAAAGCTGGATAAAAGGACTTTGCTTAAGAATACGATTACATATTGTGACAAATTGAATAAATCGGACTACATAGGGGATACCTGGACCGCTTTCCAGAAGGAGCTGAAGGAAGCCAAGGCGGTTTATAAGAAAACCAAGCAAAAGGATGCGGTATACAGTACGGCGAGGGATGAGCTGGAGAAGGCAAAGGCAGCCCTTAAGTTCGTGATCAGTAAGGAAAAGGGTAATCCGCTGGTATTTCGTCAATTAACGGTCGATCAGATTGTGGACGAGATGGGCGCCGGCTGGAATCTGGGCAATACCATGGACGGTCATTCCGGCTTTAACCCGAATGAGACCCTCTGGCAGAGCGTGACGACCTCCAAGGCGCTTATTAAAGCAATCCATGATATGGGCTTTAATACAATTCGGATTCCGGTGACCTGGGGAACCAAGATTAATGATAAAAAGGATTATTCCATCGATGAGGCCTGGATCAGCCGGGTGCAGGATATTGTTGACTATGCTATTGCCCAGGATATGTATGTCATTATCAACCTTCACCACGATGGAGCGGAGCAATCCGGCTGGATCAGGGTATCCGCCGATGACATTGACCCAGTTTATGAGAAGTTCGAGCATGTATGGAGGAATATTGCCGAGCGGTTTAAGGACTATGACGAGCATCTGATTTTTGAAAGCATGAATGAGGTTACCGGCTCAGGTACCACGGCGGATCATGATATTCAGGTTATCATGAACCTGAATCAGATTTTTGTAAATGTTGTACGTTCCACCGGCTCCAACAACAGTCAGAGATGGCTTTCCGTACCGGGACGCTATACCAACATCGATTCTACGACAAATACCACCCTGGGCTTTGACATTCCTTCGGATACGGTAAAGAACCGAATCTTTGTATCCGTACATGATTATGATTATGCCTTTGGTTTGCTGGAAAGTATGGGTACAACGAAATTCACCAAGAGCCAGGCCCAGGCACTGGCGAATAAGGGCAAGAAGCTGGTGGAACGCTTTACGTCCAAGGGCATACCGGTTATATTAGGAGAGTATGGGGCAGTAAATAAGAATAATACGGCAGAGCGTGCGTATTATTATGAGGTGTTCACCAAGATATGCCAGTTAGACGGCGTGGTAGCCTGTGCATGGGACAGCGGGGATTACAATCTTAGCAAAAAACCGGCGGACTACAGCTTCTCGCTGGTGGACAGAAAGACAGGTAAGCAGGTATATCCTGAGATTATAAGCGCCATTATGCGTGGTACCTATCTTCCATTGACCGCAGGAGAGGTATCGGATATCGCCAAAAGCCCGCAGATAATAAAGATTACGGACATAGCTCTGGAGAAAGCTTCCCTTACCATGACCATCGGAGGCAATGAGGAAATTACCGCAACGGCTTCCCCGGTGGGCACAAATGATGTTGTACTGTGGAAGACAACAGACCCGACGATTGCCACGGTATCTGACGGCCACATAAGAGCCAGAGGTATTGGTACGACAACGCTGACAGCCTATTCTCAAAGCGGATCAGTAGAAAAGACCGTAGAGGTTACAGTGAATGCAAAGGCTTCCAGCAAGCCCTGTACAGCCATCGCCACCGATAAGAGCTCCTATGAGCTGCTTAAGGGAGGGGACATTTATTTAAAGGTGAGTCTGAAGCCCTCGAATACGGATGATTTTGTAACCTACAAATCCTCGGACGAATCAGTTGCAACTGTTTCTGCCCTTGGAAAGGTAGTGGGCTGTGCGGACGGAACGGCATTTATCACAATTACCGCCTCCAACGGTCTCACAAAGACGGTTAAGATAACTGTTACAACGGATGAAAGCGGTAAGGAGCTGCTTGTAGCGTTGAACGTGTTATACTGTGATGATTCAGCCTCCTATTATTCGAATGAAATCGGAGATAAGATTCAGATAACGAAGGACGGACAGTATACCTTATCCTTTGACTGTGCGTCAAATCTCTCCAGCAATGCCGTTAAGGCCGGTATAACATCACTTTCGAACCTGACGGCAATTTATATTAAGGATTATAATGTTACGACAGGCAAGACGAAGGTGTCCCCGTTAGTCTCCTGTGATATTATGTATGATAAAATTACCGTAGATGGAAAGAAGCTTACGATTACACAGGAGAAACCGAAATCGGCGTTAAAATCCTCAGGTATTTTTGATACCAACGGACCGTTGAACGGCTGGGAGGATAACGTCGTTAAGGAGGTTACAATAAAGAATCATATCCTCAGCCTGACCGGCATGAAAAACCCGAAGAAGATAGAAATAACCTTTACCATCTCCAATTTACAATTTGAGGATTAAAGCAATCATAAGGGAGTAGGACAAAACGGAATTTCGCATTAGATTAATTCTAAGGCTTAAAATCCGCTGTCCTACTCCCTTATATTTTTTGTAAAAGCAGTTGACAATGTAATAAGAATAACATATCATTATAATATATCATTTAGATATATTATAGCAACAGTTAGTTCTGCATTAAGTAAATAATCGGCCGATCCCAGGGCAAAGCGGTATTAACACGGTGTTTGCATGGGTTTGGCGACAGGGAGGTTTCTATGAAGGAGAATACCGGCAAGTCAAAATATATACTTCTCGGACTTCTGGCACATAATCCATTGACCGGATATGGAATTAAGAAATCAATTGAATATGAACATAGTCATTTTTGGCAGGAAAGCTATGGACAGATTTATCCAACCTTGAAGCAGCTGGTAGAGGATGGACTGGCCGAGTGTATACAGAATGTGGGTAATGCGAACAACAGAGGGCAAAAGCTATACCGGATCACTGAGGCCGGCAGAGAAGTTCTTAAGGAATGGCTTAGCATGGCCCCGGAGGTGGAACGGGTACGGTATGAGCTTCTTCTTAAGGTTTCCTTCGGGGAGAGTACGCAGCCGGAGGTTATCCTCGGTCATTTGGAGGAATTCATAAAACGTAATGAAAAGAATATTCAGGAGATGGAGGGCTTTTTGCAGTTATTTGATAAGCTAAGGGCATCAGGGGATGATCATACCTATAAGGAGCTGACCTCCTTAAGCGGTAAATATCTGTATACTGCCATGCGGGATTGGGCCTTGGAGGCTAAAAAAATTATTATGGAAAGAAAGGTAGAAAAATTATGAGACAAAGGATACGCAAGGGTATATTGAATTTCTCGGCGTTATTGTTTCCCATAACATTTATGTTTTTATCCCCGTATATTATTATAGCAGGAGCTTCGGAGGGCATCATTAACGGCAGTGCAATTATATTTGCCCTGCTGCTTCTATACTCCATCCTGGGAAGTCGGCTGTTCTGCGGATGGCTATGCCCGGGCGGAGCGGTTCAGGAGTATGCGGCAGCGGTAAACAGTAAGCCATGGAAGGGTATATTCAAGAATGGACTCAAATATCTTATCTGGGTGATCTGGCTTGCCTTCCTGATCTATCTGTGGATTGCAAACCGGCCTTTGAAGGCGGATTTCTTCTTTATGAGCGGAATTAATATTCACATGACCATAATATACTTTATTGTAACAAGCTTGATATACTTTTTTTCGATTGCGACAGGAAGAAGAGGGGTATGTCACAGCCTATGCTGGATGGCCCCATTTATGGTTCTGGGGGAAAGGGCGGCAGACCTTCTTCATATTCCCAGATTTGGGCTTAAGGCTGACAGTAAGGCCTGTATTTCCTGCGGACAATGCAGTAGAAAATGTCCCATGAGCCTGGATGTACAGGAAATGGTAAAATCGGGCCGGATGAATTCCACGGAGTGTATTAACTGTCTGGAATGTGTGGATAACTGTCCGAAAAAAGCGATCGGATGTGGAATAAGGCGCGCCGGTAAATAAGCATTTTTCAAACATTTTTTAAAATGTTATACACTCCGGTGCAGACATATACCGGGTGCTTTTCTCATAAAATGAAATAAATATAGTTAAGGATATCTATGAATGAGATTTCTTATTTACATATCAGATTATATTATTCCATTTCTTTTCTTCTATATTGTCGGTATGGGCCTTTTGATGAGGCAGAATGTATTTGATGATTTTATCACCGGTGCAAAGGATGGCTTTAAGGTAGTACTTGATATTTTGCCAACCCTGATCGGTCTGATGGTAGCAATCGGTATTTTGCGTGCTTCCGGTCTTCTTGACAATCTGGCGCTGGTACTTCAGCCGTTAACGGACCGGCTGAATTTTCCGTCCGAAATAGTACCGATGGTCATAGTTAAGATGTTCTCTTCCTCGGCCGCAACCAGCCTGCTGCTGGATATCTATAAAGAGCATGGGCCGGATTCCTATCTTGGAAGGCTGGCAAGTATTATTATGAGCAGTACGGAGACGATATTTTATACCCTTGCGGTGTATTTTATGGCAGCGGGAGTAAAAAAGACCAGATATACCTTGGCAGGCTGCCTGATAGCAACCTTAACGGGAATTGTGGCAAGTACGATTATAACCAATCTTGTGTTTTGAAGGATATAATATTGGTTATCAGAAGTTGTTTTATAACTTCTGATAAAAGGCGTGTTTTTCACGCCGTGCATCTCGATTATCGGAAACGATTTTCTTCCGATAATATGATTTTATGCTCTAACAAATTGAATAAAGCATTCATATGGACCATTTATACGGTTAGTCGTATAAGTGGTCTTTTTTGTTTTTATATCAATGAATGGTAAAAATTAATAAAATAGCTGCGAAGGATATACTAATATGATAAAAATATAGTAAAATGTCCATATGGAGTCATGTTATGGCTCTGAAAAAGGATATTACCTGGGATATACTATAATTAATACTTTATCATATTTAATTCAATACGGAGGTGTTTTCTATGGCATTGCTTGGTGCATTTATCGTACCCCATCCGCCCCTGATTATCCCGGAGGTGGGAAAAGGGGAGGAGAAGAACATATTAAATACGATTAACAGTTATCATGAGGTGGCAAGGCGTATTGCGGCACTTAAGCCGGATACCGTTATTATTACCTCACCCCATACGATCATGTACTCGGATTATTTTCATATTTCACCCGGCAGGACGGCCAGGGGAGATTTCAGCCGCTTCGGAGCGAGGACGGTGTCCTTCCAGGCGGAATATGACGAGGAATTTGTAGAAGCACTTGAGGCAAAGGCAGAGCGTGAGGGTGTGGAGGCGGGTACTCTTGGAGAAAAGGATGCTTCTCTGGATCATGGAACAATGGTACCGCTTTATTTCATCAATCAATATGTCACCGGCTACAAGCTGGTGCGGGTGGGATTATCCGGTCTTTCCCTGCCCGATCATTACAGGCTGGGAAGATGCATCGCACAGACAGCGGAAAAGCTGAACCGCCGGGTGGTATTTGTTGCAAGCGGCGACCTTTCCCATAAGCTGAAGGAGGACGGGCCCTACGGCTACTGTGAAGAGGGGGTTTTGTTTGATAAAGAGGTTACACAGGCCATGAAAGAGAGTAATTTCCTTAAGTTTCTGGAATTCTCACCTGACTTTTGCGAGGCGGCAGCCGAATGCGGGCTGCGTTCCTTTGTTATTATGGCGGGTGCTTTGACCGGTAAAAGAATATCCTCTCAGCTATTGTCCTATGAAGGACCCTTTGGCGTCGGTTATGCTGTATGTGAATTTCAGATAACCGGAGAGGAAGAAAGCAGGCAGTTTGATCAGATATTTACCGAGAAGCAGCAGGAGCTTGCCAGAGAGCGCCAGAAAACAGAGGATGCCTTTGTACATCTTGCAAGAATATCCCTTGAAACCTATGTAACGACGGGGAAGTATGCAAGGCTGCCGGACGGTCTGCCTGAGGAATTAACAAAAAATAGAGCGGGAGTATTCGTATCCTTAAAGAAGCACGGAAGCTTAAGAGGCTGTATTGGAACCATCGAGCCTGTTACAGGCAGTATCGCACAGGAGATTTTACGCAATGCGGTAAGTGCGGGGGCGGAGGACCCGAGATTTGCACCGGTAAATGAAAAGGAGCTGCCGGAGCTGGTCTACAGTGTCGATGTGCTGGCCCGTCCGGAGCCAATTGAATCAGCAGCAGAGCTGGATGTGAAGCGTTATGGAGTTATCGTGACCTCAGGGAGAAAGCGGGGGCTTCTGCTTCCCAATCTGGAGGGCGTGGATACGGTGGAGCAGCAGCTTGCCATATCGAGAAAAAAGGCAGGTATTTACGATAATGAAGCTGTTACCCTGGAACGCTTTGAGGTGGTGAGACATAAATGAAGGTAATGTGTGAAATCTGTCCTCATCACTGCAAAATTGAAGAGGGACACACCGGCTTATGTAAAGCGAGAAGCAATCAGAAGGGCAGGATCATCTGTGAGAATTATGGAAGGCTGACCGCAGTTGCGCTTGATCCGATAGAGAAGAAGCCCTTGTATCATTTTCATTCAGGCAGCAGAATTCTTTCTGTTGGAAGCTATGGCTGCAACTTAAGCTGTCCCTTTTGCCAAAACAGTGACATCTCCATGGTGGGAGGCACGCAAATCGAAACAGATGAAATCTCTTGTGAGGAATTGGCGGAAAAGGCTCTGCTATTGAGGGACAGGGGGAATATTGGAATCGCCTATACATATAACGAGCCCTTGATTGGATATGAGTTTGTCCGTGATTGTGCAAGGCTGGCCAGACAGAAGGGGCTCAAGAATGTAGTGGTGACGAACGGCTATGTCTGCGAGGAGGCGTTAAAGCAGCTATTGCCCTTTATCGATGCCTTTAATATAGATTTAAAGGGCTTTACAGATGAATATTACCATAAGCTTGGCGGTGATCTTGCTACGGTAAAGCGTTCGATAGAGCTTGCCGTAAAAAGCTGCCATGTAGAGGTTACAACCTTGATTGTACCGGGTGAAAATGACAGTGAGGAGGAGATGGAGGAGCTTTCCTCTTGGCTTGCCGGTCTAAATCCGGATATCCCGCTCCATATTTCCCGCTTTTTTCCCAGGTGGCGTATGCAGGACAGGGAAGCTACTCCGGTGAAGCAGGTGTATTCCCTGTCCAGTGTGGCCAGAAGACGGCTTAAGTATGTGCATGAGGGTAACTGCTAGTACAACGTTCTCTAAATAATTGGTCATTAGGCTGTACTATTCCTCGATTAAGCTTTTACGATAGAGGTATGCTGACAGCACAATCAATATAAGTGTGTTGGCAATCAAAATCAGGATACCGGACAGTCCAAGGCTTTTGCCGGAGAGCAGATAGCTGATCTGCTGCCCATAGGAATAGCGGGCGACCTGTTCAATTCCTTTGTTAAAAAAGGCGAGCATCGGAAGGAAGGAGAACAGCATGCCAAAGGGGACGGCAATTGCGTTGGCGGCTGCACTGTTTTTGGCATACAGTCCGATACAGATGCCAAATATAATGGAGATCAGGCAGCCGACGGCCATGCTAAGCAGGAAAAGCAGGCTTTCGGTCAGGCCGGTGCCGGAAGAAAGAAGAAAGAAGCTTCCGGTCAGTAAATCGGCAATCAGGATAAAGCTCCCGATACTGATAAAATATTCTCTTAGAGTCACATTAGACAGAATGAGAACCCTTAGTGTATTTTGCTCTTTTTCCTCGGCCAGAAAGCTCCCGGCGGCTACAAGAGGGGTAAATACACAGTGCATGGTCGCAAAGATGGCAGTGAAGAGTCCTCCCGTTTCCATTTGATCCGGTATGGCATTAGCCATGACGAGGGCAATGATCGGATAGACGATATAGAGAACCAGAACAGGCATATTCTTTAACGTGTCCTTTATCTGCTTTATAAATAAGGCGAAGATATTTTGCATTCGAATCATAGGTCAAGCTCCCTTCCGGTCAGTGCCATAAAAACAGTTTCCAGGTTCGGTTCGGAGGAATGGATTGCTTCTACATTGCCATCGGTAAAATGCTGTGCAATCAATCCGGCGGATTCGGGACTGTTGGAGTAGGTAAGGGTGCTGCCGTCCCTGCATAAAATGGTAATTTTGTTTTCTTTATTGTATTTTCTGCACAGCTCCTCAGGGACTCCGTATTCGATAATGCGGCCTTCATTCAAAAGAGCAATGTGGTCGCATAGCTTATAGGCTTCCACCATATTATGGGTGGTTAGAAAGATAGTGGTTCCGTTCTTCTTAAGCTCCATCAAAAGCTTATGCAGCTGTGCTGCCGTGGCAGGATCAAGTCCGCTTGTAGGTTCATCAAGAAACAGGAGTTTGGGACGGTGAAGGATTGCTCTGGCCAGAATAAGCCGCTGTCGCATACCCTTTGACAGCTTACCGGCACATACCCTGGCGTCGGTTAATCCGACCTGGCTTAATATTTCGGTGACAGCCTGCTTTTCTACTGCGTGAAGTCTTGCGGATAGCAGCAGATTATCCTGGCAGGACAGCCGGTCATATACACCGCAGTTATCCGTAACCATTCCGATATCGGAGCAGAGGTCCCGGTCATGCCGGTCACAGCTCTTTCCCATGATTTCAGCCTTGCCGCTATAGGAGAGCTGTCCGGTCAACAGCTTAATCAGAGTGGTTTTGCCCGCGCCTGAGGGGCCAAGCAGTCCAAACACTTCTCCATCTGTAATTTCAAAGGAGATATCTTTTAATACCTCTTTATCTCCAAAGCTCTTGGATACGTGACTAACTAAAATACGATTCATCTTCATCATCTCCTTTATGCTGATCTTTATAGAGGGAAAGCAAAGCATTGTATCTCCTGTTATCCAGCTTCGTCTTAATAATCATAGTAGAGGTACCGATGACGAAGCCACCGACAAAGCAAGTCAGAAAGCCAAGCCAGGCATAGAGATTGTTCAGCGGAAACCAGTCAAATATAATAATAAAAAGGACCATAAAGGCTAATATGCTGAATAAAAACAGGATAGTCCGCCATAGAGCTGTCATTTTTTTGGAGATTTTCTCTGAAAAAAATAAATGCTGTAAGGAGATAATAACGACGGAGCTAAGCAGAAACTGAAGCATGGTAGATACGGCCAAACCCTGGGAGCCAAGCTGGTAAATTGAAGACAGATTTTTTGCTCCATCTCCGAAGATGCATAAAAAAACAATGAGCATCAGAATATTTACCGCAAATAATATCAGCACCTGTGTGATAAAATAATTACTTTTCTTATTTTTTTGTTCCATAATCAACCCCCCAGTTTCTTTTTTATAAAAGGAGCATATTGGCGGGATACAATTAATTTCTCGTGGTTATCCATTGTCACCAAAAGCTTTCCGTCAATATCGGACTTAATGGAGGTCACCTGGTTAAAATTGAGAATACAGGATTTATTGACCCGGATAAAATCCATGGCAGCCAGCTGCTCTTCCAGCTCATACAGCTTCAAATCTGTTTCATAAATGTCCGTCCTTGTATAGAAGAAGGTTTTTTTATCTACGGTATCAATATAAAGAACCTTGGCGGCATCCAATATATAGGTCTGGCCCTGTTTCCTGCCGGTCAGCTTCAAATCCATGATACGAAGCATAGAAATTACTTTTTCAATATCCGGTGTAATCCGGTTACAGTTGATCGTAATCTCAGTATCCTGGATGGATGAATCTTCATTTATGTGAATCTTCAATTACCCCACCTCCATTTCAATTCAACTATACTGATTTATCCATATATTTGCAAGGCTCTCTGCCTATGTTGCCGAAAAAGGCTTCCAGGTTTCGTAAATTCTGCAAAGGCTACATAATCCCTTCGAATAAAGTGAATAATAGAGATGTGCGAAAGGTCTCTTAGATAAGAACCAGACAGTATAGAAAAGAGGTAAAACCATGAACAAGGGCAAAAGGGAAAAAGCCGAACAAAGGAAGGCGAAAGAGAAGTTTAACTCTGTAACAGCTTCTGTGAAGCCGGAGAATCAAAATCAGAGTCATAATGTAGAAAAGGAAGGCATGGGAAGACAAAATAATAAATATTAGAGTTAGAGAGTCTTTAAGCATAAAATCTCTGCTATGGTAATTTTTTGAAGGATGCTGTATAATAATAAGGAATACAGTATCCTTTTATCGTATGATAGTAATTCCTGTTATTAATTGATTTATTTTTTAAAATGTTATATGATATTTATAACGGCAGCAGGAAGAAAAATCCTGCTGAACACAAAGGTTTGACATTTAGATAGCCAAGGAGGACAAACCCTCCAAGGTACAAAGGTTTGACATTTAGATAGCCGAGGAGGACAAATCCTCCAAGGTACAAAGGTTTGACATTTTAGATAACCAAGGAGGATTAGGTATGAAGGGAACGGTAGTATCATCTTGGGTTGAGTCAAGCAGGGCGCTGTTTGGAAAGGAAATTGTAGATAAGGCATTGGCCGAAAATAAGCTGCCTGTTGATGTGGTTTTTACTCCGCTTGAGGATGTGGACGACAAAGTTGCAACAGGCATCGTGGATTATATCGGCAAATTAACCGATAAAGATCACAAAGAAATATGGGGTATCATGGGGGAGCAGAATATTCTGACCTTTAGTAAGAACTATCCCGGGTTTTTTCGTCATGAGACCGCTTATCAATTTCTTAAGTCAATGAATGATGTACATAAAATAGTTATGCAGCGGTTTGCCGGTGCGGTTCCGCCTATTCTGGATATAACACCGCTTTCCGCCCATGAGATTATCTTCATATACCGCTCGAAGCGTGAAATGCAGGATTATTTATTCGGACTGGTCAACGGTGTGGCAAATTATTTTCATGAAAAGATCGATTTGGAGATTATCGATCAAAAGCCGGGTGAGGTTCAGATGAAGATGCGCTTTGAGAAGGAAATCAGCTGTACCAAGAGATTTCGTATCAGCGAGATGCTTTCCCTGGGCTTTACCAAGAGTCTTACCGTTAAGTCAATGGTGGTTAATACGCTGGCTGTAACGCTGGCAGGCCTGATTATAGTGCCGAATAAATTAAGTGCATTAATTCTGGGAGTTATAGCATTGCTTGCTTCCGCTGCGGTACAGACTGTGCTGAACAGGCCCCAGAAGCTTTTATTAAGTGAATTGAAGCGTTTAAGTGAAAATGATTTCGTAGAATACCTGACGGTTAAGACAAACGATGAATATGAGAAAATATTTGAGCAAATCAATGAGGTAAAGAGGAACGTTCAAAAGGATTTCATCGGCTTTAATGCGATTGTAGATGAAATGTATACCTTTAACCGGTCTGTGGCAGAAATCGCAGAAACCATGCAGGAAACCTCCAATGATATCACAGGCGTTTTGGATGAGGTGGCTGTGGCTGCGACAACACAGGCGGAGGATACGGAAAATTCTGTTACCATTTTAAATGAAAGTATCAGAAATGTTACCCGAATTTCCGATGCAAGCCAGGACAACAAGGATAAGATTGAGACAGCGATGGTCAGCCTGGAAAGCAGCTTTAATAATGTACATCATACAACCAATGAAATCAATACTGTGCTTAGTAAATTCAAGGTAATTAAAACGAACAGCAGCGAGCTTCGCAAGAATGCGGAAGGTATGACTGAAATCGTATCCATTGTTTCCTCCATTGCCAAGCAGATCAACCTGCTTGCGCTGAATGCCTCCATCGAGGCAGCCAGGGCAGGGGATGCAGGTAAGGGCTTCGCGGTTGTTGCGGAGGAGGTCAGAAGACTTTCTACCGAGACAAATCAGGCTGTAGGAGAGATCAATCAGAACCTGACAGAATTTATTAACAGTATTGAAGGGGTGGTAAGTGATATTGACACCCAGTACAATGTTCTTGAGACAGAGGGGAACAAGCTGACCGAAGCGGTTAATGTATCCAGCCAGTCAAATCAGAATTTAAAGACGGTATCTGATCTGATGATCAAGACCTCCAAGGACCTTAAGGAAGAAGCGGACAATATTTCTTCCATCTTCGACAGCATGCATAGTCTTGCGGCAATTGCTGAAGAAAATTCGGCTGCGACAGAGGAAGCCAGCTCCAATGTTGCAATTTACATGGATCAGATCAATAAGCTGACTGACCAGATTAATGTCTTTGACCTGATGATTAAGGACTTCCAGGATGATTTAAGTAAATATAAGATATAAACAGGAATGATTAAGAAGGGCCCTTGCAGATGAGTAATCATCTGTAGGCAAAAGCTCCTTTTTATGTTCTGAAATGGAAAGTATCACCTGATATAGTCCCGGAGTCTGTACTAAAGGATATGCAGCTCCCTATACTTAGTGGGTGTGTGTCCCAGTTTTTTTTTAAATGTTCTCATAAAATGTTCGCTATTCTGATAACCACATTCGTAAGAAATCTGTTTAATTGACATAGTTGTAGATGTAAGAAGCCGGCATGCATGTTCCATACGGCTTCTTTCTATGTCTTTTTGACAAGTAGTTCCGAAGGCTGATTTATATTGACTTAAGAAGTATCCCTGACTGATGTTTAATAACCGGGATATATTAGGGATATTCCAATCGCTTGATGGATTACTGTAAATATCACATCTTAACCTGACTAATTCTTGGTGTCTGCTATAATCCGGGTGTGCTGATATATTCGATATGGAATACAGCAGTGCATTTGCCAGATAGAAGGTTACCAATTCCTCATGCTCCTTATTTGTATAAAAAGATTCGGAAAGCAGCTGAAAAAGTGTATAAAGCTTGGTGTGCTGCCCGATTGGAATTAAGCTGTTTATGGGCAGATTGATGCTTTCAATTAAAGCAGCGTCGGCTTCAAACTGCATCCAGTCGTTGATATAATTGCCTTTATCAGCTCGATAACAGTGAGGTGTCCCCGGTGAATAAATAATTAATGTATTGGCTTCGGTATGAAGCTCTTCATTGTTCAGACAGAAAACAGCAGGAGTCTTAACCATTAACAGCAGATAACAATCATAACCATTTGGACGATTTATGTAAAAGTCAGTATCATGTGTTCCGTTACAACCGGTTCTTCGTATGTTTATCATATTATCACCTTAATTAAATATTAGGATATATCAGTATCTTGCAATTATATATCATTGTAATTACCGTGTCAACTAAGCATAATGATTAAGAACTCTATGAAAGGGATTATGATTGGACATAAGGGAGATGGCTACTTTATGATGATGGCGGCAGTCATTGGAGCTTACACGGCTTGTAATATCAGTGACAAATATATTGTGAGTAAGGGGAATATCAACAAAAATGATTATACCTTCTTCCTTTCACTGTCTTCGCTAATCTTTTTGACTTTCTTTCTCCCTTTTACAGATCATAAACTGCAATTCAGCATATACAATGCGGGTATTATTTTGGGCGCAGCTGCCAGTAAAATAGTAGAGTTCCGCACATTGGCAGCAGTGCTCAAGGAAATGACGCCGTTTGAAGTAAAAGCATGGCTGGGAATCTGCATCTTCCTCTCCTATATTACTGATATGATAATGAAGGCAGATTCTTTCCGGTTATCCAGGCTCAGTATGATACTAATCACGGCTATGGGATTAATTCTTATTGTTTGGGATAATCAGAGATCAATAAATTATAAGAAAATCATGTTCTATCTGGTTCTGCATATTTTATCAAAATATTTATATGGAATCGTGATAAAACAAGCGGCTAAAACAATGTCTACAACAATGACCCTTTATTGTGCTCTTATCATCGTGATGATACTTATGTTGGTTTCTGTTCATCCAATTAGAATATTTAAAGGGAATAAAAAGAGTATCAGTATTCTATGCGGAACAAGACTGGTCAATGTTATTGGCAACATAGCAGAAAATGAAGTCATTAAAATGAGCTTGGTACAGTATTCCTTGATACAGCCCGGTATATTGGTTTTGCTTTTTTTGGAACGGATGCTTAGAAAAGAACGTTTTCCTTTAAGAAATATTATCGGGAGTGTTTTGTGTGTATTGGGTGTTCTTGGCTTCAGTATCTGCTGATAATCAAGATAGGAGGGATAGAGAAATGAAAAAAATCTATAATTATTTCATTGGTTTAATGGTACTATTATTATGTCTGGGGCTGGCAGCATTTGATAATTCTAAAGAATCTTCCGGGAGGGTGACAGCATTGTTTAATGACGGATGGAAATTTTCGAAACTGGCTGATGGGGTTGTGCTAAACAGCACGAATATTGACACAGCAAAATGGGAAGAAGTAACTCTGCCGCACACTTGGAATAACATAGACGGCTGTGACGGCTATGCCAATACTGTAGTTGAGTCCGATGGTACGACAGGAGTAAAAGACCGGAAAGAAAACTCTTATTACAGGGGCTTGGGAGGTTATGTCAAGGAATATATTTTTACTTCTGATGTCTATGGGGGGAAGAAGGTATTCATAGAATTTGAAGGTGCGAATACCATAACTACGTTATATGTAAATGGTACTAAAATTGGAAAACCTCATAAAGGAGGTTATGCCGCTTTTCGTTACGATATTACGGATTACATTGTTTTGGATAAGATAAATGTTATTGCAGTGACAGTTGACAACTCTAGAACAACCGATGTGGCTCCTTTGGACTGGGAGGGGGACTACACAAAATTCGGTGGAATTTACCGTGATGTTTCAATTGTTGCGGTGGACAGAGTACATATAGATTTGATGGATTATGGTTCAGATGGTGTCTATATTTCTACACAGAAGGTGACCACAAAAAGTGCAGATACCCATATTAAGGTTAATATTACAAATGATTCGTCGGAAGTTCAAAATGTAACAGTAGAAGTAGCATTATCAGATGCATCCGGTAAAACGGCAGCAAGTAAAAATACAACGGTTGAGTTGAAAAGTAATCATACCTCTCCGATATCCTTTGATATACCTATAAAGAAGCCTCATTTATGGAATGGAGTGAAGAACCCCAGCCTTTATACCTGTAAAGTAAGTGTAACGTCTGGAAGCTATTCAGATACAAAAACTGTTACGTATGGTTATCGGTATTTTAGCATCAGTAATGATAAAGGTTTTTTACTGAACGGTAAGAAATATAATATCTACGGTGTGAATTATCATCAGGACAGTTATGAAAATGGCTGGGCAATGACAGATGCACAAAGAGACAGAGATTATCAGATCATGCAGGAAATGGGTGTAACAGCGGTCCGTATGGCTCACTACCAGCATGATGCCTATGAATATGATATCTGTGATAAAAAAGGATTGATTGTTTATACAGAAATACCATTGATAAATCGAGCAACCATTAATAAAGAAACGGTACCTTCAAAGGCGTTTAGTGATAACATCAAGCAGCAGTTGATGGAGATAATTAAGCAAAATTATAATCATCCCTCTGTTGTGTTTTGGGGAATTTCAAATGAGCTCTATGATATCAGCGGGGAGACAACAAAACTATATAATGAACTTTGTGATATTGCCGATAAAGAGGACCCGTTCCGCATTACGATCTATGCAGATAATGTAGTAAATAATTCAACAAGAAAAAGATCTGCACAGGCAGAGGCGGTCGGGTATAATCGCTACGATGGATGGTATTATACTACCCTGGGAAACCTAAGTAAATGGATATCGGATACCTTAAAAGCTGACAGCAGACCAGCCTGCATCAGTGAATATGGAGCCGGAGGTGCAGTCAGCCAGCATAAGGATAACATAGTGAAAAAAGACATTAAGGTCAATGGATCGCCGCATTACGAAGAATATGAATCTATTTATCATGAAATATCCTGGGCAGATATTAGTTCTTCTAAGATATGGGGCTCCTTCATCTGGTGTATGTTTGATTTTGCTTCGGATGCCAGAGTAGAGGGAGATACACAAGGGCAGAATGATAAGGGACTTGTAACCAGAGATAGAAAAACCTATAAGGATGCCTTTTACTTCTATAAATCTGTTTGGAATTCGGAGAATATGGTATATATAACAGATAAGCGTTACACAGAGAGAAATCAGAGTATTCCAGAGGTTAAGGTTTATTCCAATGCTTTAAAGGTTGAATTATTTGTAAATGGTAAGTCCTATGGAGTTATAAAGCAATCCAGCCTGGCTAAAAACTATCGCACGATTTATCGGTGGAAGGATATTAAACTGAATATGGGTATAGAAAATGAGATTAAGGCTGTGGCAACCTATGGGGATGGAAAATCAGGAATAGATACAGCAAAATGGAGTGTAAAATAATACAGTAATATTGGTTGCTGTGATGTGAATATAATTAGCTATAAGGTATAAATAGAGGGGCTTTTGCAAAATAGATTTTGCGAGGGCCCTGTTTTATTCCTGCTGTGGGATACAAATTACGGTGTTTGTTTTAGAAGACAATATATTCATGCGCAGGTTGACATTACCGTGATAAGATAGTAACATGGAAGCGTCACAATCAGGAATAGGTATGAAAGCAGAAGCAATAGCAAAAAGGAGGGCAGCAGCATAGAATAAATAGGGATTGTGATTATGGTAACCTATTAACAGGATCAACCCAAGATCCGTCTGACAGAAATGTTTAAATTAGCGCCATGCACCCCTTTGGGTTTGAGTATTATAAAAGTGATTCGGGGGTTAACGAGGTAGAGAGTTAGCGAAGATTTCGGCGGATGCTCTCTCGTGCACTTGGGCATGTGATATGTCGAAAAAACCTACGGGTAACCGTAGTACAACAGCGGCATAACCAGGTAAATGAATTAGGTACGGAACGTTCTCTTATGAGAGGCTTTCTTGTGCTGAGAATTCATTCGTAGAATTCCAGACTAACCGGGATACGGATTAGCTGTTAACCGGATAAGATGGAATAAGAACCTTGATAATTGAATAAATTACCGCGTTCGGCGGTAGAAGGAGGCTATTATGTGTGGAATTATTGGCTATACAGGCGAGCTGGAAGCGAAAGATATCTTATTGGAGGGCCTTGCGGCTTTGGAATACCGGGGCTATGACAGTGCAGGTATCTCATTGTCTGATAAAAGTGGCATCAGGACCATAAAGACAGCAGGAAAAGTGGCGGATTTAAAGGAAAAGGCAGCCGTTTATCAGGAGCTTTCTGCAACAGCCGGCATCGGTCATACAAGGTGGGCAACCCACGGAGGAGTGACAGATAAAAATGCACATCCCCATACCTATGGAAAAGTAACCATCATTCATAATGGAATTATAGAGAATTACCATGAGCTGGAAATAGAGCTGGCAAGGACCGGAAGATTTCCGGTATCACAGACGGATACGGAGATTGTTGCCATGCTTTTAGACAGCCTGTATGAGGGAAATGCCACTGCGGCGATTAAAGCAGCAGCAACGCGGATTGTCGGTGCCTATGCCTTCTGTATCATGTTCTCTGATGAACCGGAGGTAATTTACTGCCTGCGTAATGCAAGCCCGCTTCTGGCCTGCCATACAAAGGAAGGCTCCTTTGTCGCCTCGGATATGGTTGCCCTGATCGGCTACTCCAGGGATTATTTTGTGCTTCCGGAGCGCCATATTGCAAGACTGACCAAGGAGTCGATTGTTGTCATGAATTATGGAGATGAGATTATTAAGCCCCGAATGCTGAATGTGAGCTGGGATATCACCGCAGCCCAGAAGAAGGGCTATCCCCATTATATGCTCAAGGAAATCCATGACCAGCCGGAATCGCTGCAGTCAACGATTATACCCAGAGTAAAGAAGGAAGGGGTACCTGATTTCTCTGGGGATCATATACCGGATTTCATCTTCGAGAATATTAGCAGAATTATCATTATAGCCTGCGGAACGGCCATGTATGCCGGCATGATCGGCAGAATCAACCTTGAAAAGCTGCTCCGTATTCCGGTGGAGGTTGAGATCGCTTCCGAATTTCGTTATGAAGAGCCGATTATGGATAAAAATACCCTGGTAATAACGATCTCACAGTCGGGAGAGACAGCGGATACCCTTGCGGCACTCCGTCTGGCCAAGGAAATGAATGCGATGACGCTGTCCATTGTTAATGTCAAGGGCTCCGCCATCGACAGGGAAAGCGATTATGTATTGTATACACATGCAGGCCCGGAAATAGCGGTAGCGAGTACCAAGGCATATACAGCCCAGATGTCCTGCCTGTATTTACTGGCCTATCGCTTTGCCCTGGTACGGGGAAGGATAACACCACAGGAATGCAGGGAATATATAAAGCAATTGAAGGAAGTAATTCCTGCGGTAGAGAAAACCTTAGCCCTTGATCAATCCATAGAAGCGGTGTGTAAGGAGCTTATGGATAAGGAAGACATTTTCTTTATCGGCAGGGGATTGGATTATCCCTTATGCTGGGAGGGCTCTCATAAGCTGAAGGAAATCAGCTATATTCATTCCGAGGCTTACGCCGCAGGAGAATTAAAGCATGGAACCCTGTCGCTGGTTACAGAAGGTGTTCCTGTCGTTGCACTTGCAACCCAGACAAAGCTGCTATCCAAGATGGTGTCCAATATCCGTGAGGTAAAAGCAAGAGGTGCCTTTGTGCTCCTAATTACCAACGGAGAGATAGAACTGGAGGCTTCGGCCTATGACAGACAAATTATCCTGCCGGTAACTCCGGACCACCTGACTCCCTTTACAACAGCGACAGCATTACAGCTATTGGCCTATTACACCAGTGTACACCGGGGTTGCGATATAGACCAACCCCGCAACCTGGCGAAGGCTGTTACAGTGGAATAGGGTATCCCAAAACTATGGATTTTTAAGTGAGAGAATAAATTTTTTGTGTCCAAAGCTAAAGTATTATGATAACTATGGATTTGTCGGAAATAATTATAATGTCGACGGAGTAATGCTACCGGCGTATAGTTTCAGGTTATCTGAAGTTTACGCTGGTGGCCTATTTTATTTACAGGTACTGAGCCAGCCGGGATGCAAAAAGAACACTTAGTTGGCTTAAGACCATATACTAATTCTTATATCGTTGCGTCTATTTCTTTTGTTATAAACAACAGTTCCCCTTTATCATTTTGGAATAGCCCATAGAAACATCCATTTCCGATTCCAGTATCTCTTCCATTATATCCTTAAAGCTGCCCCTGAGGAGATGATGATAGATGCCATCTACATTCTGAATATTATTTTTTGATAATTTGTCCTAATTGTTCCTTTGCAACAGGCATATAAAACCGCCTTCCTAATGAGATTATTTATCTGATTCTCACCAGCAAAGCGGTAGTTATTACCAGAAATGACTTCATAAATCATTTCTCTTTTAATATTTTTGCGCAACAAAACATAGCTCCTGCGTTACGTAATCCTCTTTTCTGAAATATAAAGCTACTATCCAAATCAGAATACATTAATACCCTACATACCGTAAATACATTGTGTAACCAGTATAAGTTGAAGTATACACAAAATCACTACCCACTTTCCCACTTGAAGAAAATCCAATTAGAGGATCCATAAGATAAAGATAATTTACAGATGTATTAACACCATAAATAACCATTGCATGAGAAGAACCTATAGTACCAAATTCCCAGACGCTGTAAATAGGGTGTCCATTTGATATTGTACTATACATAGTGGTAATAGAAGGTACTGAATAATAATAATTATATGAGATACCGTATATAGTATTCAATGCAGTCATAGCTGTATATATATCAGCACCTTTATTATAATCTGAACCATAAGTGAGATAAGCTACATATTCTCCGCTTAAATTCCGAGAAGTCAAATAATTTCCTATACATGCATCTGAACTAGCCCAACAATAGTTAGTATTTGCACCTTGAGAAACATAACTAACATTTAAATAACTATAATTTGATAATGATAATAAGGAATTTGTATAAGTTTCATTAGCAACTAAATCAGTTTCTGTATTACTATAACCTAATAACTGAACCGGTGAATATTTATTTAAAATGGCATTAGACAGAATAGATAAATTATTTTTATCTAATATATCTCTGTTATTATCTATATTAATGCTATTAAGAACTATTAATCCATTTGATAAACTATAGGCATAACAATTATTTTTATCATATATAATTGCAAAAGAATCATCTGCTTTTATGCTGGTTGATATTCCATTTACAAGACCAATCGTAAATTGATATGTATTAGTTTCGTTATTTTTTATCATAAATGCAACTAAGTTTCCTTCACTTGTTAATGCATATAACGAAAAACCAGCATCCATTAGTTCATTATTAATATATTCATATGCATTTATGGGATTACTAACTGAAAGAGTATCAAAATCAATATTTTGCAGTCCGTAATTTTCCTTAATTATTTCAATGTTATTCAATTCACTATTAATACGTTTACAAATATCTAAATCAATAAAACTATTTTCGGATACTTCAGCAGCCATAGCAGAAGTTGAGAAGAACATCAATAATGCTATTGTCAAAAACATAATTTTTGAGATAAAGCAAACTTTTTTTTACCATAATTATATACTTCCTTTTTTATAAAGTTTAAATTTAACAATTAATTACTAATTAATGCGAATATAACATTTATGTATGATTTTGTAAATATTTTTCATATTTTACAATATTTACTTGCCATGAATGAAAATAGAAATGTCCAAGGTTGTGTTGAAACTTTTTGTAACATTTTCTTTCAAATTATTATACTATAATAAATCATAAGCCATTTAAAAGATATTTTACTGTAAAGAAATTACAAAATATATGGTAGTAATTAGTAAATTTAAGGTTTATAATAAAAATATATTTGATTTCAATATTGTGATTTTATTAAAGGAGATGGTTTCTAAATGAGAAAGTTAATTTCAAAACCTATAATAATTGTTATATTGATAGTTATAATATTTATAATGTTAATTGGTTACAACATAATGAAAAATAAACAAGTGATTAATAATATAAAAAATATCACAAAAATCACTGTTACCACTGAACCAGGAGGTGATAAGAAACTTAAAACGATTAAGAATAAAGATGAAATAGAAGATATTGTTAATTATATTAATGATCTGGATATGAAAAAAACATCTGAGGATGTTACAAAATATAGTGGAATGAGTTATATCATAACTGTTTATTATAAAGACAAAACGAGTAAAGAATATGTTCACTATGGAAATATCTTTTTCAAAGAAATGGGAAAAGAATGGTATACGATACCTTATAAACAAGCAGAAAAATTTGAAAGTATTTATAATAACGTGGGTAATAAATAACTTAATAAAAAACCGTATCCTTGGGAGGTCATCTGTGGGAAATACGGTCTCTGTATTAAAGTATTTTAATCGTTTCTGTTGATACTTTCATTGCTGATACTTCTTTTCATTAGCCATCGAAAAGTAATTCATCCGTGCTGACATCAAATAGCCTGCTAATGGCAACAATTATCTCTAACCCCGGAATAGATTGGCCAAGCTCTCATTTAGAAACCGACTGACGTGAAATGGATAATTTTGCTCCTGCTCCCAACAAAACTTAGAATTTGTGCAACAGGAGTTGCAGATGAAGAGAAATCTTAACTATAAGTGACATAATAGTTTCTATAATCTATTCTCTTTGTATTGACATTAAAATTAAATGCAATACAATAAAATTAATTATTTTATGATTTGGATTTAATGGATAATCCAATAAAAATTTATGGGGTGGCAGAATGAAAAAGAAATACATATCTATGATCGTCCTTTTGATTCTTGTATTTGTACTTTATAAATCAATCAATATGAATCAAACCCGTGAGGACAATGAGGCCACGGCAAAGGTTGATACAGCAAATCCCTCTATTGAGCCAAATCAGATTACCCCAGACAGTCAATTTCCAGATATAATGATAGATTTCAAAAAACAAACCAATACTGATTATTTTATTCCTGAGAATATAATAAATTTAACAGAAAAGGATATTGTAAAGACTTATCAAGCCAAAGAATATGACGGGTATCAATTCATGGTTTGCTTGGATACAAAAAATGTCCTTCATATTGCTTATTTTAAGGATAGTTCGTATTGGTCTATGTGTCAAATAGACAATTGGACAACCGAGGGTGAATCTGATCCCTTTGATAATATGAACCATGACAGGGATGTATTTTCTACATTTCAGGATGTTTTGGGAAGCTCCGGAATAAAAATTAATATTCTGGTTGGAGCGGCTGCCAGTGATATATTTTATATTGCGATGGATGATACTCCGCATTTACTGTTGTCTGACAGTATATCCGGAGATTTTACAGAATATGATATTGATCAAAATGGTCAAAAAGAGTTGATGGCTTACGACAATTATATGTATATAAAGACTTCAGAAGATATTGATAAAGCCACATACCAAATCTCTGGGGACGTAAAGCAAGTAATCTTTGATGAAGCTTCCGGCCTTTTTCGTGTATTTTTCAGTAACAATATTGAAAAAACATATCAATATGATAAGAGTAAGAAAATCCTGACGTTATATAAATAAATATTTACTGTTTTTGTTAATTCGAAATGATAAGGTTGAATATGGATATGGCCTATGCTATAGTTCTAATATAAGATGTGAAAGGGTTTACGCGATGAAGAAGCTGCTGAATAAGTTATGAATTTGACACGCTGATCTAACAGAAGAAAAATTTTGGCGAAAGCTGAGAGCGCCGCCTGCTGACAGGATTTATCAAAGGAAAGAACGATAAAATCATGTCAACAGGAGGTCTATTTATGTTATATCTTTTTAAAAATACCTGGCAGTATGCACAGGAGGACAGATGGAAGCTCTTTATCTGTTATGTGCTGCACATCATATCATTTCTTGGACTCCTATTACAGCCCTATGCCTTCGGCATGGCTGTCAATTCCCTGCAAATAAATGGAATTACCTATCTTCGCCCATCCATTCTATGGCTTGGCTTATATTTTGCCGGATTTGTTATCTTTCAAATATTCCACCGGTCAGGCAGATATTTTGAGATATCGACTGCTGCCAGAAATCAGCAGAGATTTATGGATGCAATCTATACAAAGCTCTGCCATTTGCCGATGCAATGGCATGTGGAGCATCATTCCGGAGTCGTTGTCAACCGGATTAAGCTGGCCGGTGAGGCGCTGAATGATTTTGGCTGCAATCAGAGCAGCTTTCTGGAACATGCCTTTCTTTCTGTCGGGCCGATTTTCATTTTGTCCGGTATTGATATCCGTATCACAGGAGTAAGCCTGCTGCTTATCTCAATTACCCTTTTGGCGGCCTTTCGTATGAACAAAATCATACAGGGCATACTTGATAAGAAAACGGGGGCTTACCATACCCTTGCTGGAAAACTCTCCGATTTTGCCGGTAATATCAGGACCGTCATTGTGCTTAGGCTTGGCCCGCAGACCAAGGCAGAGCTTGATAATCGTTTTGAGCCCTATTACCGCCAGACGATGCGGGAACACAATGTAAACCAGGTACGCTGTTTTGTTTTGGGTGCAGGGGCTATTTTGATTGAATTTACCGCTTTGTTCCAGTATATTTGGTCCTGCAGGTCGGAGTCCGTTTTTCTGATCGGTAATCTGGTTATGATTATCACATACTTAAGGCAGATGCGGGATGCCGTTTTTCAGGTGGCAAGCAGCTTCTATGACACCATGCGCTGGCAGTCGGCCTTAAAGTCCGGGAGTCTCATTCTGGAGGAGAATTTACAGAATGGGCAATGGGGACAAAAGGAAGCTTTGATGCTCTGGAAAAGTCTTTTTATTAAGCACCTGGAGTTTGCATACGGTAGCAATCAGTTCAGGCTGTCAATATCGGACCTGGTATTGGCCGAAAACAGTAAGGTGGCGGTAGTCGGTGCAAGTGGCTCCGGGAAGAGTACCTTGCTTTATCTGCTTTCCGGTTTATATAACCCGGCTAGCCTGGAGGCTTTTACAGATGGTGGCAGGCATACGGATATGTCCTGTTTTTCCGATGAGGTATGCCTGATTGCACAGGATACGGAGGTTTTTGAAAATACAATTCTATATAATATCACCTTTGGAATGGAGCCGGAGGAACCGGAGCTAAACAAAGCTATCGACTGTGCGGGCTTTCGTGAGGTAATAGAAAGACTTCCTGCGGGGATTGATACGGATATCCGGGAGAAAGGAGTCAATCTTTCGGGAGGAGAAAAGCAAAGGCTTGCTTTGGCAAGAGGACTATATCATGCAAGATCAAAGAAGCTGCTGTTGCTGGATGAGATTACCAGCAGCGTTGATGCTGCCAATGAGCGAAGCATTATGAAGGCAATCCTTGCAAATGACAGGAGGCAGTGCATCCTTTGCAATATTCACAGGCTTCATCTATTGGACATGTTTGATACAATTCTTGTGATGGAAAGAGGGCAGATCGTGGAAAAGGGCAGCTTTTCTGAATTGCTTCATTCCGGAAGGTATTTTAAAGCGCTATGGAATAAGTACCAGACAGAGGAGAGTAAAAAAGAAACTAAGAACAGTATGTAACTGAAAGAAAGTAACAAAAGAATAGGTACCGTGACATAATCTGACGGTTATTTCTTGAAGATGCCGACGCTTTCCATTATAATATAAGTTAGTGCCAGATTTTGATATGATACATCGGGGGGAGTGCATATGAGTTATTGTAAAAATTGTCGGACAAGCTTAGAAGAGGGAATAAACTTTTGCCCTAATTGCGGAATGCAAGTAATAAAGCCTTCGGAACAGCCTTATGATTACCGGGGAGAAAGATTTAAGAATGCCGCGGAACCTAAGTCTGACCAAGGCTTATATATTGATATGGCAGATATAAATCGGTATTATCCCAATCCATATGTTAATCCAACTGTGAATGCCAGTCAGTACAGGAAGCCTGATATAAATTCATATGCAAATCAGGCTTCAAACCCGGGCGGGGATAAGAATGTCAAACATCAGGTGAAACATGATCAGGCCGTGACGGATCATCTGTATGAAAGCCCTCGCACTTTTCAAAATATTCAGGAATACTCCGGTCAAGGGAAGGCAAAAAGAGGAATCAATGCCGGGTTTATCATAGGGATTATGGCAGCGGTGGTATTTACACTGATTATATGGTTTGCTGTCAGTGCCGCTTTGGCAAAGCTCCAGACCCCATCTTATGAAAAGCCGGTTGAGAATATGTTCCTGGCGATTGAGCAGGGGGATTATGAAAAATATATTAATAGTTTACCGGTCTATATGAGAAATACCTATCCAAATTACTCGGATAATTCGGACGCAGCAGTGGCAAACCCTATGGATACAGTCCTTGCCGGAATGAGAAGCACCTACGGGGATGATTTGAAGATAACCTATCAGATAACAGATAAAATGCAACTGAATGAAGCGCAGCTTCTGGAAATGGAAAGTGAGGCAGCAAATCGTTATGGGGAAAATATTAATATTGCGGCAGCTTATACCCTTGGAATTGAAGCTACGGTTAAGGGCTCAAAGAGCGAGGACAGCACTACGGATGAGCTTACCGTAGTATTAATCGATTCCAAATGGTATGTGGCCCTTGATATATTCTGATCCGTGAAGGTATCGCATGAGAAATACCATAAGACAGAGCCAGGAACAGCAGTCCCGCTTGACATTTGCCGGTTATCATCATAAGATAGGTGTTGGCTGCTTACCGTGTGATGCGGCAGGTGAAGACTTAAGTTAAGGAAGGTTCTTATATGAGGTTAAAACAGGAAACGCTGATCAGGTATCTGCTCTTTTTGATGGGGTTATGGATGAGCGCTTTGGGTATCAGCCTTGCAACAAAGGCAGGTTTGGGCGTATCACCGATTTCCAGCGTCCCCTATGTATTGAGTATCGGGCTGCCGCTTACCATGGGTACCTTTACCTTTTTATTCAACATGCTGTTTGTAATAGGACAGATAGTTCTGCTTGGCAGGGAGTTTGAGAAGCTTCAACTGCTGCAAATTCTGCTTTTGGTCATTTTCGGATATTTTATTGACCTGACATTGTGGATGCTGTCGATATTTGATCTGACGAATTATATACAGAAATTTATATTTTTACTGTTAGGCTGTGTTGTTTTGGCTATGGGTATTAGTATGCAGGTAACGGCAAATGTGCTGATTATACCCGGGGATGCTCTTGTCAGGGTGATTTCGATCAAGCTTAAGCGCGAATTCGGAAAGGTAAAGGTCTGCTTTGACACTACGATAGTAGTGATCGCGGCTGTCCTATCCTTTTTTATGCTGCACCGGATTGACGGAATCCGGGAAGGGACCCTGTTAGCAGCGCTTACGATAGGCTTTATTGTCAAGTTCTTTAATAAATTACTGGGTCCGGTCTGCTTAAAATTTACAGCCGGACAGTAACGGAGCTTTTGGTCAACGGATATAAAGCTGACAGGAATGAAAGAAGGAAATAACATGATTTTTGATACCCACGCGCATTATGATGATGAAGCATTTGATATAGACCGGGAAGAATTGATTGCCAGTCTGCCGGAGCAGGGAATTGAGTATGTGGTTAATGCGGCCTCCACCGTTAAATCTGTGGCTGAGATAATTGCCCTGACAGAAAAATATCCCTATATTTATGGTACGGCCGGTATCCATCCGAGTGAGACCGGTGCTTTAAGTGAGGAGCTTTTTGACTGGCTTAAGGAAAAGGCAGAGCATCCAAAGATCCTGGCCATCGGAGAAATCGGTCTTGATTATTACTGGGATACACCGGACCGTGAAACACAAAAGCTGTGGTTTGCAAGACAAATGGAGCTTGCAGGGAAAATGGCCCTCCCTTTGGTGATACACAGCCGCGATGCCGCTAACGACACCTATGGGATGCTGAAGGAGGCGAAGGCTGATACAATCGGAGCCCTGATCCACTGCTTCAGCTATGGAATCGAGCAGGCAAGACAATATCTGAATCTGGGCTTTTACTTAGGTATCGGAGGGGTTCTGACCTTCACAAATGCAAGAAAGCTGAAGGAGGTCGTGGAATATGCACCTCTTGACCGGCTGGTATTGGAGACGGACTGTCCTTATCTTTCTCCGGTTCCGCACAGGGGTAAGCGTAACAGCTCCTTAAACTTGCCCTATGTGGTCAGGGAAATGGCCCGACTGAAGAATTCGGATTATGATACGGTAGTTCGTATAACGACAGAGAATGCAAAGACCTTCTATCGGATGAAGGTTTAAAAAAGCATTTTGTATGCTGTTTGGGCGGCAGATAGGAGTTAATATGGCAGAGCTGGGAAATCCACGGAATACAATAGAGATTTTGAATAAGTATAAGTTTGTATTTCAGAAAAAATACGGACAGAACTTCCTGATTGATACTCATGTACTGGACAAAATTATTCAGGCGGCGGAAATTACAAGGGAGGACTTCGTTCTGGAAATCGGGCCGGGTATCGGTACTCTGACACAATATCTTTGTGAAAATGCCAGAGAGGTGGTGGCGGTAGAAATAGATAAGCTGCTAATACCAATCCTTGAGGATACCCTGTCAGCCTATGATAATGTGACTGTAATTAATCAGGATGTCCTAAAGCTTGATCTGAATGCACTGATACAGGAGAAAAATGGCGGAAGACCGATCAAGGTAGTAGCAAATCTTCCCTACTATATAACGACCCCGATTATTATGGATTTGTTTGAACGCCATCTTCCATTGATCAATGTTACGGTTATGGTACAAAAGGAAGTTGCCGACCGGATGCAGGCAGCTCCGGGAAGTAAGGATTATGGGGCCTTGTCCCTTGCGGTGCAGTATTATGCCAAGCCTTATATTGCTGCCAATGTACCTCCCAACTGCTTTATGCCGCGGCCGAATGTCGGGTCTGCGGTCATCCGGCTGGCCCTGCATGATAAAGCGCCGGTTGAGGTTTCAGATGAAGAGCTGCTGTTTCAAATAATCCGAGCCTCCTTTAACCAGAGGCGTAAAACACTGGTGAATGGCTTGAATAATTCCCTGAAGCTTACCCTGACCAAGGAGCAGGCTCTAAGAGCCTTGAGAGAGCTGGGCATTTCGGAAAATATCAGGGGCGAAGCGTTGACCCTGGAGCAGTTTGCGGCTCTGGCCAATGAAGTAAAAACTTATTAACATAAATTCAGTATTCCAGCCGAAAGCACTTCGCTAAGAAGTGCTTTTTTGCTTTATAGATGTTTTGTCCATGATCCATAGTAATAAAAGGGCTTGTTCATGAATATATTTAACAGAAAATATAGCCTGGTATCAGGGCGTGTCTTAAGCTTTCAAAAAACGCCCCCCAAGTGGAAAGTGAGGGATTTCATATTTTGACTGACTATAAAAGAATGGTTTCATACATGTATCAATATGAGAACGGAATGAAGAAAAAAAACGTAGGCTTTGCCAGGGTAGAGGCAAAAGGCGGACAGTGCAAGATAACCTTACATATGCAATTGCTGGGACAATTGGACAGCATCTTTCCTGTCTATCTGCTTCAGAGAGATGATAACAGTTTGGAGCTGGTCTATCTGGGGGATGCGGTACTGAAAAATCAGGTAATGGACAGCAGGCTGTCGGCGGATGAGAATAATATCATGAATTCGGGCCACGGGCTTTCCGATATGAACGGAATTTTGCTTTTCCTTAATGATAAGGTTTTCTTTGCGACGGTTTGGGATGACGGACCCGTGGTGGCAGAAGAAGTTTTGGAGGCGCTAAGACCCAAAAAACACAGGCAGGAGGCCAAAAGGGAAGAAGCTGTTGTTAAAGGTACAAAGCCTGATGTTCAAAAGGAGCAGGAAGCACTTTCCCTTCATGAATCTGTTGACAAAATGGAAGGCGGGCAGGACCGGGCCTCACAGACATTAAATCTGCCCAATTATATGCTTCCGGGCGGCTGGAAGATGATGGAACGGTTCCAATGGTCCCTTGGAGTGACGGAACAGGCTGTGAAGGAGCAGGCAGAGGTTAATCAGGAAACAGAGCTGCAGACAACGGATGAGCCGAAAGCCGAAAATGAGATAATGGCCAGTCCGGAGGCTGAGGATGAGACGATAGTTAGTCCGAAGGCAGAGGAGCATACCATAGGAAATATATGGACAGATATAAACCAGGATAATAACCTGAATGCAGACAGTCTTTCCTATGGAGGCTTTACAGAAGGGATGGATCAGGAAACACAGGATCAGATTTATAAAATCATTGAGGAGCTGAACGCAGCGCAGTACAATGGGGAGCCCGGGGTAACGGTTAACCAGACAGGGAGTATTTATCAGGCGGACCCGCCGGCGGCAAAGCATTTCTTTGACCATTATCCACGGATTTATCCCTTCGAGGATAATGAGATAACGCACTGTGTGAAAATAGAGCCGAAGGATATCGGCCTGCTTCCGAAGGAAATGTGGCCCTATAGCAATAACAGCTTTCTGATGCATGGCTATTATTGCTATCACCATCTGATATTTGCCAGGATGAAAAACGGCTACGGGTATCACTATATCCTTGGAATACCGGGGATATATCATGGCAGGGAGCAATTCATGGCAAGAATGTTTGGCTTCGAAAGCTTCAAGTCCATCAAAAAGCGTGAGCCAAAGCAGGGGGATTTTGGATATTGGTATCTGCCGGTAACCCTCTAGTCCGCCCTGCGCAAATATCGCTTAGTCATCGGGATTAATCAGGACATATCTTCTGTGATCCGTCCAGATACCGTTAATTCGGGCATAGGAATAGGAAAGACCTTCATACTGGAAGCCCAGCCGCTTGATCAGACGCAGGGAGGGCTCATTATTTTCCATGATAAGGGCCTCGATACGATGAAGATGATATTCATGAAACACAAGGTCAATGCATTTATTCAAACCCTCCGTGGCATAGCCCTGGTTGCGGTGCCGGTAGCTCAATTTATAGCCGATGGAGCAGCTTCGGTAAGGCTCCCGAAGAATATTCTGGAAGCAAATACTGCCGATAACCTCACCCGGATGGTCCTTTCTGAATATCCAATATCTTAACAGCTTGCCTTCTGCCATCAGGTTTTTTTCGG
Source organism: Bacillota bacterium (assembly GCA_023407175.1). Next base: position 2,731 of record JAEYMU010000004.1, on the reverse strand, counting down.
CAGTCAGGGAAGCTTTTTGATAAGCCAGGGTATAAAAATTGTAATCCTTTAGGGGCTCCCAGGGCTCGAATTCCCCCTGGTTATTCTTAAAGAAGGCAAGTACGGAGGCGGCTTCCTCTTTACCCAGAACCCTCAGCAGCAACCGGTTGGTTTCATAAAATTCGGACATTGGCAATACCTCCACTAATCACGTAAAGAAACATGCTCCATAAAGGGGGTCAGAAGCGAAACAAAATGCGTCAGTGTCTCTAAAGTATGTCCGTTAAGCCCCGGCATAATGATATCCCCGGAGTCCTTATACGCCTGTAAATAATATGCCGTTGCCCCTTTCAGCCAGCTTCCGATGGAAAGCATATCCTCCGCCGTATGGAATTCCTTTACTATAGTGGTACGAAATTCATAGGGGACAGCTCCGGACAGCAGATAGGACACGCTTTCCTCAATCGGCCTGATATCAAAGGAAGGAATTCCGGAGGTAAGTGCGTATTTTTCCTTGGAATTTTTGATGTCCATGGACACAAAGTTGATCAGCTTATCTTTCGCCAGAGCCTTTATGACCTCCGGGTGGGTACCGTTGGTATCCAGCTTAACCAGAAGGCCAAGCTCTTTTATTTTAAATATGAATTCAGGAAGGTCGGGATACAGGGTGGGCTCGCCGCCGCTGATGCATACGCCCTCCAGTAAATGTTTCCTCCCCGAAAGTGTAGCAAGAACCTCCTCCATGGGGATACAAGGCTGTTCTCCCGGATGAAGTACAAGAGAAGCATTATGGCAGAAGGGACATCGCATATTGCAGCCGCCAAGGAACACGATGGCAGCCAGATGGCCCGGATAATCTAAGAGGGTAAGCTTGTTAAAACCATGTATATGCATATTGTCACCTCATTTGCATTATGATAAAATAGCCTGGTACAAACGGATATCCGTAGTGCTTTACCAGAGAAAAGACCGGTTATAAAATCATATGATGCTTCCGGTCTAAAAATAATCATAGGAGTAAAGCGGATTTTACATTAACTATAACAAATTATTTGATGCCAGTACAGAGTTTTCTGGGGCCAATTTAAAATGCATACAGGAATGGAGTTAGCTATGACAGACGAAAAATATATGAGGGAAGCATTAAAGCAGGCAAGGAAAGCAATCCGTCTGGGTGAGGTGCCGATTGGATGCGTCATCGTATATCAGGATAAAATTATTGGCAGAGGCTATAATAAGCGTAATACAAAAAAGACTACCCTGGCCCATGCCGAGCTGATTGCAATTGAAAGGGCAAGCAAAGTAATGGGGGATTGGCGATTGGAGGACTGTATTATGTACATTACTCTGGAGCCCTGCCAGATGTGCTCCGGTGCAATTGTACAGGCACGGATAAAGAAGGTTGTCGTAGGCACAATGAATCCCAAGGCGGGATGCGCAGGCTCCATTTTAAATCTGCTTCAGATGAAGGAATTTAACCATCAGGTAGAGCTTGTAACCGGAGTGCTTGAGAAGGAGTGTACCGATGTGCTCCAGGCATTTTTCAAAGATTTGCGGATTCGTAATAAATTGGAAAAGCTTGAGTCTTGACATTATGCTCTAAAAATTATATACTTGGCATACAGCTCATTTGCAGGATATATAAACCATTTGTTTCATCAGGTAAATCAGTTGATAACCTACGTCATAAAGTTTCCGTGCAGCCGGGGAGATAGCGGTGCCCTGTACCTGCAATCCGCTCCAGCAGGGGTGATGTCTCACCCAGGGCCGGCTATTGTAGGGCTGCCCCTGATAAGTGACGATGACGTTTGGGTCTTACGCAACAGATCTTCATGAACCGTGTCAGGGCAGGAATGCAGCAGCACTAAGTGGAACCTTCTGTGTGCCGTGAGGGTGCCTGGACCGAGTTAACTGTCAGGGTAACGCCTGTGATAGCGGTTCAAAGTGAGACGCACGGATTAAAAATAGAAAGAATTATCAGACGCCGGAAAGCAGGAAACTGTTTTGCGGTGTCTTTTGCAATTTATGATTACCATTTTTAATATTTTCTTACATTTCTTATGAAATAAAGTTTTCCCTTGCCCCATATTCCCCTTTGTATTATAATTATAAAATGGGTATAATACTACCTATTTCCTAATGACAAATCGAATCAAAAAAAGAGGTGTGCTTTTATGATAAGAATTGGAATGCTTACAAGCGGAGGCGACTGTCAGAGCTTAAATGCCACCATGCGCGGCGTAGCAAAGGCACTGTACCGGATGCCCGGCGATATTGAGATTGTTGGATTTGAGGATGGCTACAAAGGGCTGATTTATGAGGAGTACCGTGTAATGAAGCCGGAAAATTTTTCCGGGATTCTTACTACGGGTGGGACAATCCTTGGTACCTCAAGACAGCCGTTTAAACTTATGCGGACACCTGATGAGAATGGCCTTAATAAAGTAGAAGCTATGAAGCACACCTATAAAAAGCTGAAACTGGAATGCCTGGTGGTATTGGGCGGCAATGGAAGCCAGAAAACAGCCAATCTCCTTCGGGAAGAGGGGCTGAATGTAGTATCCCTTCCTAAGACCATTGATAATGATTTGTGGGGGACCGATATTACCTTTGGTTTCCAGAGTGCAATCAATGTGGCTACCAATGCCATAGATTGCATCCATACAACGGCAGCTTCCCATGGAAGAGTCTTCATTGTGGAAGTCATGGGGCACAAGGTCGGATGGCTTACCCTGCATGCAGGGATTGCAGG
>JAEYMU010000022.1 GCA_023407175.1 Bacillota bacterium | reverse complement strand
TTCTGGTTTCGGGATTCGTCAGAATTCCGAGACGAGGATATTTTAATATTGTTCTTGTTATAGTCTTGGGTGTCTACCGTTTCCGGGAAGGTTTTTCCCGTTTTCGGTAACACTTTTCCCGATTTCGGGAAGACTTTTCCCGTTTTCGGTTTGTCTAAAATCCAGGCAGAAAGGTCAGTATTTATACCGACCGTTTTCATCACGCCCTGCTTCTGACTGAAGATAATTTTGCGATCTGCGAGCGATTTGAGCGCATCAGAAACATGCGAGTCACTCAGCCCTGTAAGCTCAGCTATCACCGTGTTCGTCACACGGTCCTGCTTCTTGTTCCAGCCGTAAGTAAGCCAGATCACCGCCTCAAAACACTGCCACTCCCGGCCTGACATTCTCAGACGAGGCTTGAGCTGTTGGATCTCGTTAGCGACCTTGGTATACCCGTTCGACAGGTCGGCCATACGACCTCCCGGTTGTTCGGTTCGATGGGGGAAATTGATAATTTCAGCTGTGTTTGACATACTTAGCTCCGCAATTACACTCCGTTTTTGCACCTGAAAGCCGTTGGTGTTCGAGCACCGCGGCTTTCGCCTTTTCTGAAGTCTTCACATTGCCCCCAGCATGGTTGTGACCATCGCCAGCAGCGGCGCCGTAAGGTCCGGATCGATCCTGAACATTTCGAAAATCCCCTCGCCTAACTCCTTCAGTTTTTCCTTCTTCGGTGCATCGAGCATCAGAGCTTGCTTCGCCTCACTTACCTCTTTTTCCAGCCGGGCCATTCGGTAAGCAAACGAGTCGTTCTTTACGACACGGTCGCGGTATCGAAGCGGCAATACAGACATGATCGCGGGCACCAGCTGTTCGACGTTCTTTCGGTACGATGCGGAGTCTTCTTTGTTGTCGAGCCAGCGGAACAGCTTGACGTTCCAGACATCGGCCTGGCCTGAGAAATCCACGCCAACAAGTTGGAGTTCCTCCGCCGCTTCCTGGATTTGAAGCGCAACAGCTACGCGCCCTTCTGCCGCAGCCCAAGCTCGAACCGCTGAGCAGATATCGCGATGATCAATATCCTGCACTGCCGATTCGCTTTGATGACACTGGAATATCAGTGGATTAGAGGAAGCTCTGCTACTCTGTTGAAATGAAACATTTTGCATTGTTAAGGCTCCTGTTTAGGTAAACCGTCAGTTGGGTTTGGGTAGAGATCTGGGCGCAGTTCGTGGGGCGTAACACCAGTGATTTTAAAAATGGGAAAGATATGGTTTGGTGGGACGATGCCATGATCTCGGTTCTTCCAATGACTTACGGACATACTCGTGACGCCAAGCGCGATGCTAAGCTTTCTGGCCGAGCCAGCGGCTTTAATTGCTTTATCGAGTGCGGACATATAGTTCTCCAACTAGTTAACACACGAAGTAAACCATAGATTTATATCAATTGCAAACCAAGGGTGTATTGCGAATATAAACCAAATATTTACAATGAAGTTATGAGAAAAGAAGAACCCAACCACGTTTTGGTAGAACGCCTTACTGAGATTTCCGACCGCGGCATTACCAAAGCAGATATGGCACGAATTGCCGGAGTCACTCCTCAGGCCGTAAACGGCTGGTTTAAAAAAGGCGTGATTAGTAAGAAATCAGCCCTGGCTATCGCCGACGCCTTAGGCGTTTCTGTCGCATGGTTGCTCGGTGAAGATGTTGGAGAAAGAAATGGCCTTAAGCCCGACGAACAGCGTCTGCTAGAGCTTTACCGCCAGCTTCCAGAAGATGAGCAACAGAACATGGTCCGCATAATAGCCATTAGATTAAAAGAGTTAGACGAGCTTTATGCAAAATATATGAAAGGCCGGGTTAGGTCGGAAGAATAAAATAACCAGTTGAATAATTAAGTATGTGCAATTTTACGCACACGACTCACTTTTAATTTATGATTCAGACTTATAACGTTAGCAATATAATATAAATGACTTTTTGTAATATGAGTTGCAGACGTATTTTGATTTAAGACTTTACATGGGAAATAGAGTTTACAGAGACATTACGATACATCTAACAATCAAACCTTAGGAGAGATTATGACAGCAGAAATTGCGGTTTTTAATAAATCAGCTGTATCACTTGCTGCAGATTCTGCAGTTACAATCTCAGGTGGGGATGGCGTTAATAAAATTTACACCGGCGCTGACAAACTGTTTGCATTAAGCAAACATCATCCTATAGGTATAATGATTTTTGGCTCTGCAGACTTATGTGGCATACCGTGGGAGATGATAATTAAAGAATTCAGAAAACAATTAGGAAGTAACAGCTTCGACACAGTTGAGGAATATTCTGAAAAGTTCTGGGAATATCTATGCTTAGGCGAATATATCATCCCACAAGATATAAGAGAGAATTATTTAGTTGACACCTATAGCAACAGATTTTTCCCTTCGTTAATCAATCACATCGAAGAAAAAAGAATAAAACCAATAATAGATGAAAATAATGAAAAACCTTCTATAACAGAGACTTACAGAATATTAGAGGAAGAGGCAAATGTTATTTTAAATGGATTAAAACAACAACCTTTTTACGAAGGCTTTTCTGAGGCTGATATTACTGACGCAGTCGCATTTTCTTTGCCAATAGCCAAAAAGACTTGTGAAGAGCGATTATTCCAAGAAGAAGGCCAAGAGATACCTGAAAGTTTAGTTCAGGTTATCGCAGATCTTTTCTCGAGGGTAACTTGTCAACAATCACCATTTGGCAGAAATACTGGCCTAGTGTTTGCTGGTTATGGTAATAAAGAATTTATGCCTGCAGTTTTAGCCTTTAATGTTTTAGGTTTCTTCAAGAGCAAGCTTAGATTTTCGCCAAACCTAGATAAAAGTTCTTCAGGGGGACTTTGTGGCGTAAAGGCATATGCCCAAGAAGAAGAAGTTGAAACCTTTTTAAATGGAATAAGTAATAACATTAAAGGCTTTATGTATGCTGGGTTTGAAGTTGAAAACAACACTATTTCAAAAAAAATAAAAGACAAAATCAATGCACTTGCTCTAAGTGAATCAGATAAAGAAACATTATGCAATGAACTAGATGAATTGCTAAACGATAGATGCAATGGGTATCAGGCTGTTGTTGACCAACATATAATTGAAAATTACACCAGCAAAGTTACTGAAATGATTGAGTTTTTACCAAAACAGGACTTGGCCTACATGGCAGAGTCTTTAGTTAATCTTACTGCGTTCAAAAGAAAAGTTTCAAACGACAATGAAACTGTTGGCGGTGCAATAGATGTTGCTATAATATCCAAAGGCGATGGATTCATTTGGGTTAAGCGTAAACATTATTTTGATAAAAACCTGAATCATCATTATTTCACTAAAACGGCATAAGGTACTGAAATGAAAGATAATACTTTCGAAAAAAAATTAGAACTTCGAGAGTGGCAGAAAATGTTCAATCAGACCAGCTCTACTGAGACAGAATCTGTTGTTTTAAAGCAAAACAAACCTAACAATACAAATCAAACAGCTGAAAAGACATCAAAAACTACTTCTTTTCTATCTTATCTTAGTGTTTGATTATGTAAAAACCCGGCGTTGTAGCCGGGTTTTTTCTGTTCTGCTTATCAGCCCTAAAGATTTCATATTCCCTGCCTCCTGACACCAGCTTCATCCATACTCCTCCAACTTCCAGTTCACGCAACTCAATTTTGCGGTATAGGGATCATAGCTAAGATCGAGTTAACTCGGCAGATACGATCTTTAAGTGAGCAATCATCTACATCTCTCCTTTGGTCTTGATAGTCTGCTACGTTGGACGCTCAAAAAGTAATGCTTTGTATAGAGACGCATGTTTTATGCCTTAACTCCGTTTAACGTCCCGCCTTGACACTCTGTTTCCTCTTCGCCTTTCCGCTAAATGACTCACAAATCCAGCAATATAAAGCCTTGATTTACACCACCAAAAACCAATGGTTGACACACATATAAACCAGTGATTTAATCTATATCACCAAGACGCACTACGAACCACCAAGGCAGGACGCCCACGAAGTAGCCGCCGACGGCATACGAATAGTCGGATGAGGTGGAGAGATTAACGCGCATCAGGTGTAAACGTTCCGCTGGCCGGCGATAAGGCAAACGAGGGTGAGAATGATTGATTTCGCAC
>JAEYMU010000032.1 GCA_023407175.1 Bacillota bacterium | reverse complement strand
CAACGTCTCTTAGTGATGTCACGGCCTGCAATGCTAAAGACAAAGAGCCCCCTTTTGCAGCGACTATACCTTGAGCAGCACCAAGAAGCACAGACGTGATACATTGTCCATTTGAAAGAACGTATTTGCCGGCAGCATTAATGCCTACTACGTCGATATTTGGAATTGCACCATACCCTGCTCCTGCGCCATTCAATGAAGCGTTCATAGCTGCATCACGTTTATCCCGGGCCCATTCTGAACCATGCCCTTCACCACCACTAACCTTTGTTATTTCCTCAAAAGTCAACGTCCTGATACTTGACATAGAAAATCCCTCTTTATTTTTTAGCATAATGTGCCCTTTCACTATCCCATGGACAAAATGTGTGTATAAAGTGAATAAGTGTAAATAAATGTAAACTTTAAAGCAAAATATGTTCAAAAAAATCCTGCTGACAGAGTTGATATGGTCAGCTGTAGCGCACTGCGCTTGATGGTTAGGAAACTGAATCATCGTTTTAAACATCTCCTGGCCATGAATATTGTCGTCGGACGCGCAACGATGGCGCGAGGTTGTGGCTCCTGTGTTAATAAAATACGACTTTCTATTCTTTTTTGACCTTAAAACCATTTTTTATGGCGCACTTATCCTGCACTCTGCTCCAGAAGCCATCGTTTACGGTCGATGTTATGCAGCCTTTCTGCCACTAATTCCGACGCATACCTGCCAGCTTCTGCGCTGACAAAGCGCAGCCGGTTGCCGCACAGGATGCATTTGTACGGGTCTGTGCGCAGGAACCCCTTCATCAGCGCAGCGAAGCCCGGTTGTTCCGGTTTTTTCCGCTCTTCCATCTCCAGGGCTTCATACACCTTTGGCAACAACTCTCCCCGTTTACGGTTTGATAAAAAACCGTAGTAACGCACCATCTTAAAGTGCTTCGCCGGGATATGACTGATATAGCGCCCGATCATCTCCTCCTGGGGCAGCGTCTGCTGCCGGTACTGCTGCGTCCGGTGGTCGTAATAGTGATGCACCACGGCACCGCCGCTGTAGTGCCTTAGCTTCGCTGCCGACACCGGTGGTCATTTCAGGTACCTGCCAAGGTATTTGACGCTTTTCCAGGCACCCCGGGTCTTCTTCACAAAATGGATCTTCCAGCGTCGCCTGTACTGCGCCTCCAGATAGCGCTGCCACTGCTTCTTATCGCGGATATGCCTCAGCCCCGGCAGGCTGCCGGGGTTAATCAGGTTGTAGCTGTGGCGCAGCAGGCGGGTGACCGCCCCGCGCCAGATTTTCTCCACGGCGTGCTTCTTAAAGAAGATATCGCGCCAGATGCTGTGTTTAATATCGAGGCCGCCACGGGTGACGGACAGATGAATGTGCGGATGCTGGTTGAGTTGTCTGCCATAGGTATGCAGGGCGCAGAAGATACCGACCTCCAGGCCCTGTTTGCGGGCCCACCGGAGCATGGCGCGGGTGGCAGCGCGGAATAGGGTGTTGAGGAGTGGCCAGTTGTTATTGAAGAAGGGCCACAGCAGGTGGGGCATCGTGAAGGTGATGTGCTGCCAGTCGCAGTCGGGAAGGATATGACTCTGCTGCGACACCCACTGCTCCGTAGCTTTGAAGCCGCAGGCGCTGCAGGCCTTTGACTTGCAGCTCTGGCAGAAGAATCGGCTATGGGTGCAGTCTGATGATGAACAGCAATAGCGACGAACGCCCATCTCCGTGGTGCCACAGGCGAGCATGCGCTCAACGCAGAGGCGGGTCCAGGGAGTTATACTGTCGCCGAATTCCTCGAGAAACGTATTCCAGCCATCATCGAGGGTAAACAGCAATTTTGCGGGGCGCGGAATATACATGCCGCAGAGTATAAAACGGGGCTCAGGGCATGCAAACCATCGGAAGCGCGAAGCGATGACGCTCGCCCTGTAAGGGCGCTACGTTCGTGGTATTAACTTTATAGCAGGCCATCAGGCGGGACAATCCATGAAAGGCGGTGGGATCGTAACCATTATACCCATACCGTAAGACAACATACCCTATAGCCCTGCAAAGCCTTTGCTCCGGAGCGCCACGCTCTGCGTGGGTCCCGACTGTGCACATTTTCGGCATATTCTTTTTTCTTTTTTTATTTTTTCTCTTTTTTTCGTCCGCGCGGCGGGGGTCGGGTCGGGCACGTTGAAGGTCAAGACCGTTAAGGGTATGTTGTCTTACGCCTGCTCTTTTGTTGCCTGGAACGCTTGCCGGCAATCGGAATGGAGAGAATGGCCATAGCTGGTGAGGAGGCTTATTCGTTCCCCCATATCGCACACAGTAGACATGTCCCCGGCGCACCACCTCTGGCCCCTGCGCATATCCTCACTGGTTGATCGGGCCTTTATGAAACCGTGCCGGGTATCGGGAGAAGGGATACCCGGCACGGTTTGTACGTCCTCCAGTTCGGAATAAAGAACTGAAACTACGGTGGTTGCACAGATTAATGCCGGGATCAGCATCTGCGTCATCGCTCGGGAATTTAATACAACCAGGCAAACCATACTCAGGGTATAGGCGGACTGCGATGACCCTGAGTTCTCAGTTGGACGGTCTGCTATGTGCCAAAAGCGGACCTTTCATACTTCTTGGTATATTCAGGCGAATAAGCCTTAATGCGATGAAACAAATATCGACGCTTGCTGTACAGGCGGAACGGCGAAGTATCGCTGCATACGTTTAATCTCCTCTGCGGGTGGCAGACCAAACAGGCGTTTAAACTCGCGATTAAATTGCGACGGACTTTCATAACCGACGGCGTAACTCGCTGCAGCAGCAGTTATTTGCTGACGCACCATCAACATCCGCGCCTGGTGCAGGCGTACCGATTTAACATACTGCATCGGCGGCATCCGGGTTATCGCTTTAAAATGGCTGTGAAACGTCGGCACACTCATTCCGGCTTCCATCGCCAGTTGCGTCAGCGTTAACGGCTCAGCGTAGGTAGCATGGATGCGCTGTAGCACTTTACCGATTTTGCCAAATTGCCCTTGCAAGGTCAGCGCGGCGCGCATGGCATTTCCCTGTGCGCCTGTTAATACGCGGAAATAGAGCTCACGTACCCGTGCAGGACCGAGGATCGCCGCTTCAAGCGGATTGTTAAGGACTTCGAGCAAGTGCCGCACGGCCGTTTTTACCGCGTCGTCCATTGGGCTCGACATCATGCTTTGCGGCGCGGCGAGAGGATATCGGGCGTCATGCTGTTCAATCTGCAACATCAGTTCAGCGGCCAAATGAAAATCCAGATGCATATAAATCGCCAGCAACGGATGTTCAGCGGACGCGTCGGTTTCCATCACAAACGGCACCGGCACCGAAACCGCCAGGTAGTGCTGTTCATCATATAAATAGGTCTGCTGACCAAAATAGCCGCGTTTGCTCCCCTGGCAGACAATCACGATCCCCGGATCGTAAAGCACTGGCGTTCTGGCAAGTGGACGATCGGCACGCAATATTCGCACATCAGGCAATGCGGTAAGGTTATATCCCTCCTGCACCGCAAGTGCTTTAACTAAGGTAATCATCCCGGGCATCACAGCACCTCATAAAATCAGGCAAGAAAAATAGAAGATACGGCCTAAAAATGCGGCAGGACGTAGAATACCATGCAACCTTCATTGTTCATGGGAGTTCTTTTATGACATCTGCAAAAACGATTTTAATCACCGGCGTCAGCAGTGGCTTTGGCCGTGCACTGGCGCAGGAAGCCCTCGCCACAGGCCATCGGGTCATCGGTACCGTGCGCAGCCGCGAAGCACAGCACGATTTCGAGGCGCTTCATTCGCAGCGGGCTTTCGGCCGTCTGCTCGATATCACGGACTTTGAGCATATTGATGAGGTGGTTGCGGAGATTGAGTCTACCGTCGGTCCGGTTGATGTGCTGGTAAACAATGCCGGTTACGGTCATGAAGGCATAATGGAAGAATCCTCGCTCGCAGAGATGCGCCGCCAGTTTGAAGTCAATGTGTTTGGCGCAGTGGCAATGATCAAAGCCATGCTACCGGGCATGCGCCAGCGTCGTCATGGCCATATTATTAATATCACCTCGATGGGCAGTTTCATTACCCTGCCCGGCATCAGCTATTACTGCGGCAGCAAATTTGCGCTGGAAGGAATATCAGAAACGTTAAGTAAAGAGCTGGCTCCGTTCAACATACACGTAACCGCCGTGGCACCTGGCTCGTTTCGCACCGACTGGGCCGGACGATCGATGGTACGCAGCGCTCGCAGCATCCCGGACTACGACGCTTTATTTGATCCGATTCGTCAGGCACGTGAAGAAAAAAGCGGTAAGCAACTCGGCGATCCCGTTAAGGCCGCACATGCCATGCTGGCAATGATTGAGAGTCAGAACCCTCCAACGCATTTATTGTTAGGCAGTGATGCATTAAGTTTAGTGCGGCAAAAGCTCGAGGCATTAGGTAAGGAAATAGAACAATGGGAAGAAATAACACGTTCAACGGATGGCTGATCAGCTGCTGAGACAGAGAGCATACTGGATAATGGATTATGGCTGGTCGCACAAGCTCTCATTTCGCTCGGGCATCATGCTGATGCCCTTGCAGTTCAGCCTTTTTACTTTCAGGCTTCCAGGCTTGCGGTGAAATCAACTTCCGCTCCTCGCTCATAGCGGACTGCGCTCACTTATTGCAGTGAGCGTTACCTTGAGTTTAATGCCTGCCTGGTACAGTCAGGTTGACAGTACCTGTTTCAGGCCTTCGTCATTAAAAACGGTTCCGGTCTTCAGGACGCCATAACACCAGTGCACCAGTTTCCGCATCAGCGCGCCAATGGCCACCATTTTAGGTTTACCCCGCAGGCACATCTCATCGTAAATATTACGCATTCGCTTATTGTAGATTTTTCCGCACAGGGCGGACATGTAAAGCTTCGCTCTCAACTGAGGGGGGCCGATTTTCGACA
>JAEYMU010000025.1 GCA_023407175.1 Bacillota bacterium | reverse complement strand
TCTTGGCTCCACCGGCTCCGGCAAGAGCTTTGCCGCCAAACGGGAGCTGATTAACGTATTCCTTACCACCAAAGACCGGATTATCATTGTAGACCCGATGGGCGAATATGCCCCGCTGGTGAAGCGGCTTGGGGGACAGGTGATTGACATTTCCCCCGACAGCCCCCTTGGGAATTACATCAACCCGATGGATATTCAAATGAGCATGGCAGACGAAGATAGCCCGCTTTCCATGAAAGCTGATTTTCTATTGTCCCTGTGCGAACTGATTTTAGGCGGCAAGGATGGACTGCAACCCATTGAAAAAACGGTGATTGACCGCTGTGTGCGGCTGGTATACCGGGAGCTTGCCCTTGGTATCGGGGACGGGAAAATGCCGCTTTTGCAAGACCTGTACGAAACCCTTTGCAAACAGCCGGAGCCGGAGGCAAAACGCATCGCAACCGCGCTGGAGCTTTACTGCACCGGCTCCCTGAATCTCTTTAACCACCATACCAATGTCAGCCTTGATAAGCGTGTGGTGTGTATCGTGCTAAAGGGCATGGGCGAAAACCTGCGGAAAATTGCAATGCACATCACCAACGAGCTTGTGACACAGGCGGTCAATACCAACTTTGCCGAGGGGCTTGCGACCTGGTGCTTTTTCGATGAATTTCATATTCTCCTGCAAGATGCCTTGAGCGCGGGCTATTTCGTCCGTGTCTGGAAGATGCTTCGTAAAAAAGGCTGTGTGCCGAGCGCACTTACACAGAATGTGAAAGACCTGTTAGCCAGCCGGGAAATAGAAAATATCTTGGAAAACAGCGACTTTATGATTCTGCTGTCACAGGCACAGGGCGACCGGGCCATTCTCGCCAAACAGCTTGGTATCTCCGAGCATCAGCTATCCTATATCGCCCACAGCAATTCCGGGGAAGGACTTCTATTCTTCGGGAACACCACCATCCCCTTTATAGACCGCTTTCCTCGCGGGGAAATCTATAATCTGCTCACTACTCGCCCGGAGGACTTAGCCAAGGAGGCTTCCCATGCGTGACGGGAGCCGCAAGCCGGAGCATGGCCCATCCAGCCACTTGCGGTTTGAGGATAATTCCGGCACTTCGGGTCAAGTTGGCCCGAAGTCCGCTTCACCACCCAAGAAGAAAAGGAAGCCGCAGAAAATCCACTCCCAACAGGAGCCGTCTGTTTTTCAGGAGGAAGAAAAAAAGGCTATTGGCCCGGATACTGCCGATATTCCGAACGCGCCTCCCACTTCGGGACATGTTGGCCCGAAGTCCCCAAACAGCAAGTATCGTCAGCACAGTGAACAGGCCCGGCCCTCCGACCGTCTGCGAAGCGATGATATGCCACCCCATAACAGCCCCGGTTCAGATGAAAAAACGTCCGGCACTTCGGGCAAAAAGGGCGCGCGCGACACTAACAGGCTCAAGAAATCCAAGCTCCGCGCGGAGAGAAGCGGAGAAAAGCTGAATACCGCCCGTGATAAGTTAGCGGCACAGAAGTCCCCGAAGAAACCCGGCCCGGTGAAAACCGCAGGCCGGGCGGCGCGTTTTCAGGCATGGCGGTATGTGCATGGGAAAATCCATGAGGTAGAGCATGAAAATGTAGGGACAGAGGCCGCGCACCGAACTGAGCTTGTCGGGGAAACGGCTGTCCGTGGTACGACCCGCTTTATCAAGCACCGCATCCGTACCCACCCGGCCCGGCAAGTCCGAAAATGGGAACGGCGGGACATTCGGGCAAAGGCGGATTTTCAGTACCGCACGATGGTACAGGAACACCCGGAGCTAAAGAGCAATCCCGTTTCCCGGCTCTGGCAAAAGCGGAGGCTGAAAAAACAATATGCCAAACAGGCGCGGGAGGCGGCAAAGCACGGCAAACAGGCGGTAAGGTTCACGGAGAAAATAGCCCGGACGGTTACAGCCTTTGTGAAACGGAACCCGAAAATCCTGTTAATCGGACTGGTGCTGTTTTTGCTGATTCTTATACTGCAATCCTGTATGGCCTCTCTTGCCACCATTGGCAACGGACTGATCGGCGCTGTCGGCGGCACGTCCTATGTATCGTCGGACAGTGACATTGAGGCGGTGGAAACAAGCTATACCGGGCTGGAAACGGATTTACGGGAAAAGCTGTCACATATCGAAAGCGATTATCCCGGTTATGACGAGTACCGCTATTCCGTGGATGAAATCGGGCATGACCCCTTTGAACTGGCTTCCTACCTAACCGCTAAGTTTGGAGAATACACCCCGGATAAGGTGCAGGCTGAATTACAATCCCTTTTTCGTCAGCAATATGCCCTGACCGTCACAAAAACCGTGGAGGTGCGCTACCGCACCGAAACCCGGACAGACACATGGACGGACGAGAACGGAACTACCCATCACGATACCTATACCGTAGAGGTTCCCTACAACTATTACATTCTGAACATCAACCTGAAAAACAAGTCATTAGGCGCTGTCGCTATGGCAAACCTTGATGCGGAGCAACAGGCGCGGTACGCCGTTTATCAGAAAACCCAAGGCAACCGCCCCAAGCTCTTTGAGGACAATATTTACGCCTACCCCGGAGAATACACCGATTACGACATACCGCCGGAAGCTCTGGCAGACCCGGATTTTTCCGCTCTGATTGCGGAAGCCGAAAAGTATTTGGGCTACCCCTACGTTTGGGGCGGTGCAAGCCCCTCCACTTCCTTTGACTGTTCGGGCTTCGTCTGCTATGTACTGGACAAATCCGGCGTATATCCCATGAGCCGGACAACGGCGCAGGGCATTTTCAATCAGTGTGCAAAGATCTCGCCCTCCGAAGCCAAGCCCGGCGATATTATTTTTTTCACGGGAACCTATGACAGCTCCGGGGCTGTGTCCCATGTCGGCATCTATGTGGGCGATAACATGATGCTCCACTGTGCCAGCGGCGGCGTACAGTATGCCCGGATGGACACCAAGTATTGGACGGAACACTTTTACGCCTTCGGGCGGCTGAATTAGCGAAAGGAAGGTGCTATTTTGAACGCAAAAATTGAGCGCGTCAATAAGGATATTGATAAGACAAAGGAAAAAATCAGTGAGTTTCAAGCCAAGCTGCGGGAACTGGAAAAACAGAAAACCGAGCTTGAAAATACGGAAATCGTGGAGGCGGTACGCGGCATGGATATTCCACTGAACGACCTTCCGGCCATCTTAAAGGCGCTTCGTGAGCCAAGCGGAGCGCCTTTCACTTCGGGCCAACTTGGCCCGAAGTCTGCCAATACGGAAAAGGAGGAAAACGAAGCATGAGAAAATTTCATAAGCTGGCGGTGCTCTGTGCCGTTTTTGCCCTGATGTTCTGCTTTACCACCGTGGCCTATGCCAGCGGCGGGGAGGAAGTCCCGGAAGTGACGGAGGTTCCTGTCCCGGAGGCAACGAGTGAAGCCAATCCCTTTACTCCTGCTGGAACCGGCACGGTGGCCAATACCGCCACCGACGAGGACGGCAAGCAGTTCTATACCATCACCACCCCGGATGAAAACGTGTTTTATCTTGTGATTGACCTGCAACGGGAAACGGATAATGTGTATTTCCTGAACGCCGTGACCGAAAAAGACCTGCTAGCTCTTGCCGAAAAGTCCGGCGATGCACAGGAAAACGAAACGGTGGTATCTACCCCGGAGCCGGAAGCTACGCCTGATACCACACCTACCACGGAAACCGATACAACGCCGCAATCCCAAAGCAATACGGGGATGCTCCTGCTGGTGCTGGCAGTTGTCGTGATCGGAGGCGGGGCCGGGTATTATTTTAAGATTTACCGCCCGAAGCACGAACAGGCTGACCAGGAGGATGATTTTGATTACAGTGAGGAAGCTGATCTGTATGATACGGAGCAGGATAACGAACTGCCGGAGTTGGAGGAAGATCAGGACGGGGATGGTGAAGCATGAACTTTACAAACAGCCCCTACGAAAAAATGATGAAAGAAAAGCCCCGGCCCCCGCGCCGGGGTTCGGTGAGTAAACCGCCGAAAGGCTCCCCCTGCCGGAACTGCGGCTATTGGAACGGCGCTCCCTGTGTCGGCGTTTGCTACCGGGAGGCAAAAATCTCGCGGGAAAAGGAGGCGGTAACTTCGGGCCAAGTTGACCCGAAGTGAAGCCTATGGCAAAAGACCCGACGGAAGCTCGTGAACTGACCCGGAGCGAACGGGCGGCAATCCGCAGACTGGTGGTTGGCATGTGCGCCAATTATGACCCGGAATACGGCTGTCTGCCGCTTGGCTGCCCCTGCTACATGCTGAACAAATGGTGGACGAGCGCATACTGCAAGTATTTTCAAAATGCCGTCCTGCCTCTGGATTCTGTACTGGAAGCAAAGCTAACGGGATCAAACGCCGCGCTTTCCCGGAGAATTTGCCCGGTCTGCGGTGCGGCCTTTATTCCCGTCACAAGTCAGGCGTATTGTTCAGAGGCTTGCCAGTGTGAGGGCAACCGCCGCAGGAGCCGGGAACAGATGCGAAAAAAGCGGCAAAACAAAGGGGTATAACGTTACGATGTTTACCTAAAAAAGTACCGGTTTCAGCGGCTTTCCAGACCCGCTTTTGAAGGGAGAGGCATAAATGTCTTACTCCCCTCATTCCGGGGGTAACTTCGTAACATTTCCCGATGGAATGGAGGTTAAAAATGAGCGATAACCCAAGTAAGGAAAAGGTACATGGCTATGAAATTAAGCGGTCAGTCCTCTTTAACAATGACCGCGGCTTTGCCCTTGCGGAAAATCCCAATGCCCCGCAGCCCTTTGTTACATGGCAGTTTACGGAGGAAAACGGCAAGCGGGATTTTTATTGGGGCCATTATACCACCAATAAGGATGCTGCCGTAAGGGATTATGAGAACCGCGTTTCGGAGTATCAGCATGAGTACGGCGTGTCTGAAAAATCGGCTTACCGATATTATTCTACACAAAGGCCCGTGGATATTGGCACTTTTCCTAAAACAGAGAACGGCCCGTTATATCATGTAAATCTTGATAAGCGGGAAAGTGTGGAGCAGGGGCGGTTTCTGGCATGGGGCTATCTTGTGTATGACGCACCCCTGACAGAAAAACAAATGGACGATTACGAGCTTCGGGCCGCGCCCGGCAATCCCGACAGAAATGCCACTCTGCGGGAACAGGGAGAAAACAAATCCATTGCCGCCCGGCTGGCAGAGGGAGCACAACAGGTCGCAAGGGACAATACCGCCCGGCCTGCTCCTTCCAAGAATACGGAAAAGGACAGATAACAAAACTTCGGGCCAACTTGGCCCGAAGTCATAGAAAGAGGTATTTTTATTTATGAAAAAAGACAATTACCTAAACAATGCGGAGCTTTCTACCGAACAGAACTGCAATATGATTGATGGCATCCCAAACAATACGTCTCTACCGGTTCCCCCGACTGTTCCAGTCCCGGAGGAAAAACCGCTGGATAAGGTAAAGGAACCGCCCCGGCGTAAGCGGAGCCGGGAACTGGAACGGTGAGCGCCCACAAACGCAAGCGTGGGATTCATCTGCATGTCATGGTGTCGGAGGATGAACTCAATACCATTCATCAGCGTATGGACGAAGCAGGGATAACCAATGCCGGAGCCTATATACGAAAAATGGCCTTGAATGGCTATGTCCTGAACGTTGATCTTACCCCTGTCAGAGAGCTTGTTTCTCTGCAACGCAGGTGTGCAAATAATCTCAATCAGGTTGCCATTCATGCCAATACTTACGGCGTTTATCCATCCGAGATTACCGCCCTGCAAAAAGATTATGCGCAGTTGTGGGGCCGGGTATCTGATGTTCTCAAACAGCTTACGGCGGTAGTGGAGCTATAACGGCGGCGGGGAGCGTTGGCATCGTGCCTCCGCTCCCCACTTCTCCAAGTAAAGTAGGATATATTTGTTTTTTTGAAAAGTATTAATATTACTATTAGGAAAGAAAAGCTAATGGTTATAACTGAAATCACATATTTGCAACTCATTTGTTGCCGTATAGGGATTATGGCTACCTGTAAAATATCCATTCTCTGAAAATAAATAAAGATTTTTTTTTGCTCTAGAGCACATGACATATAAAAGCTTACAAGTTTCTTCATGACAAATGGGTTCCCTTGTTATCCTCCAATTAGGAATGACTCCGTGAAGTAGAGAAAAGCCAATCATAGTAGTATATTCTTCACCCTTTACTCCATGAATGGTATTGATAACAATGCCTTTCCGTTCCTTAAAACATTTTTCCATCGAAACATAATCAAAGGATAAATTAAACTGCTTAATTCTGCTATCAATTTTATTAAAAAAGTTTAGATATGTAGACTTGAGTAAGGGGTAATTTTCAATATTAATTTTAAGGCTATTCCATAGATTATTAACGGCCATTTTTATTGTGGATACACCATCTGCTTGATTGATATGAGTAGCATTAATTGCTTTTAATACTAAATAATTATCGGCATAATCCGCAATTGATACTCCAAAATCCATATGCAAAATATTTAATATATCTGTTGCCGTCCTTTTTCTTCCAGAGATTCGTCCATTATATTGTGTGAAAAGCAGTTTTGAGATCAGATAAAAAACGTTTAGTGGGTCACGTTTAATAGGCGATATGTCAGGAGCATCAAACTCCGTATCAGGCATTATTTTTTTTAACTGATTTGTGAAAGGGAATATTTTAAACCATGTAGGTGCAACTATACAAATTTCGTTTTCAGGAATACCGCTTGTAAGTTCAGATTTCAGTATCTCTGCGATTTTAACAACTAATTCGCTTTTATCAATATTGCAGTCATACTTAATTATTCCTAATTCGTCTTTATAATCCGCAACAGAAAAAACACCTGTAGGTGACACTTCAAAATGCATATATAAATCTACCATGCGTTGTGTAGAACGATAGCAACCATCCAAGCATTTTTCGCTAAAAGGAACTCGGTATAAATTCCGAATTTCCTTAGCTGTTTTCGCAACACCGCCCAAACCTGTATAAATTGCTTGATTTGTATCCCCAACAAAAAGAATATTAATAGATGGATTCTCACGAATTAAGCAAGATAAAATTTGGTATTGTGCTTCATTTGTATCTTGAAATTCATCTACATGAATGCTGCGAATTATATGAGAGATATTTTCTGCTATGAATTTATGGGTACTTACAAGTTCATGTGAATATATTAAAATCAGGTCAAAATCAATTTCTTTGTTTTTGTTTAACAGTTCAAGGTAACTTTTTTTTATTATAGGATTATTTCTTAATTCGTCAATATAGCCTGTAATATTTAGTTCTGCTGCAATGCTATTTATATACTCATCTCGAATATATTCATCAATAATTTGGTATCCTTTACAAAGATTTAAATGATAGTTAGCGTAGGGTCTGATAATAAACTGCAAGCAAAAACTATGAATTGTTCCCGTCCAGATATTAAAAGTATCTATCCCCAAATCGAGTAGTCGAGTTTCTATTTCCTCAGCAGCTTGGTTGGTATACGTAATGGCAATATTAAGAAGATTAGAAGCTTTATATTTTTGAGAAAGGTATGCAAGACGATAGGTTATCGTCCTCGTTTTTCCGCTGCCTGGACAAGCTGTAAGTATAAAATTATCTTCACTTAGACAGACTCCTTTTTGATTATCGTTAAGTTTCATTAAAAAATTATATGCCTCCATATTAAACCCCTAGCTTTTTATAGTTCATAATTAACTTGGAGACGATATCATTAGGAAATCCAGCAAGGAATTTTTCTATTGCTTCCACCTCATCCTCTTTAGTTTTTGCTGAATGAGCTAAGGTTTTTATAGAAATAACCTTTTCATTTTCTTTATACTCATCAATAGAAAAGCAAACCATTTTAAACTTAATTTTTTGAGTGATAATATCTTGGCTGGCAAATGCAATTGCTTCTATAATATAGTCCGGTATAATCGTAGCAGAATCAATTTGATCCGCTAGTAAAGTTGCATACCACCCTTTACCGATTCTATTTGTTATAATAGATATCGAATCATATCGTTCAGCGTCAGTACCATCAAGATTTTTATTGTGTAATTCTTTGGCGGCTTGAGTTTTTGTAGGGTCCTTCACCCCTTCCTCTGAATAGGCGATATCAATAATCGGAATAATATATGCTCGATTACCACTTATATTTGCAAAATCTATTTCCAATGTATGCGGAGCATAAAAGCTATTTACGTATTTGTTATCTGTAAACAGTTTGTCCAATTTTTCTTTTCTAGTTTTTCCGCGTTTCTCTGCCTCTGGTTTTTGATGTTTTGCATCGGATATTTGTACATCAAAATCAGTTATGATTGCACAATGCCTCTGCAACCTTTTTTCATCAAATATACAAGCTACATTTTCAAATCCCACACTGCCAACATTAATTAATCCTATTCCGAGTTCATCAAGCGTAATGCCCAATATCTTTTTAGCTAAATGTGGTATAAGAATTTCTTCGCCATCACCTTCAACCAGAATAACCCCTTTTGAAAACAACAAGACAGAACGTTTAGCGTCTAAATATCGCTCCAGACTTGTGGATAGTGAGACTGATTTCAGCTTTAAAATGCTTTTACCGAAAGAATCCAAGTCATTCGTTGGGCGCATAATTGTTGAAATATTTCCAGTTACCTTCAAAACATTTACTCGCTTGATTTCGGATACTTCTGAAAGATGAGTTGAATGGGTTGTCATCAATACTTGAGTATAGTCCTTTGACAAGCTTAAATTTTCAAACAAGGTCTTTTGTATATGTGTATGAATATGAGCCTCCGGCTCTTCAATAATCATAATATTCAGTAACTCATGATGTCGATTAAACTCAAACTCCACTAATTTTAAAGCAATATAGATTATGTTTAAATGACCTAATCCCAATTCATCAATATCGTTATGGCTTGAAGGAAGCATAGTAAGGTATTTGGATAGAGCATCCATATCATCTTTCAACTGAGATTCTAATGAAATGTTTGGGGAATAGACCATTCCAATCATTTCACGCAATTTATCATTTATTTGGTTTCCAATATTTGCAACCTCTTTTATAGTTGAAATAGTTGCATTTAGTTTACGTATTTGTTCTCTGATACTATTTATATCTGATGCTGCTATTTCAGATTGAACTGTATCAACAATTCTTCTGATGGGATTTTTTTGTTTATGTAATTCTGTCTGAACATCACGTAGTGCATCAATAAAAACAACTGAAACATGCTTCCAAATATCTATGATATTTATTGAAGTTCCAAGTAAGGCCATATCATCGTTATCGGGATTAGCATATTGATGATTTGAAATGTCTCCTACTATATTTTTGTACACTTCAGAATTTGTAAAGTCAGCTTGAGAACGTGCTGTATAATAAAAATCATAATCTGATAGCGTCAAACCGGATATAAGTTCTTTAAATTCCTCTGGAGTTTGTGCTTCAGAGAGTTCTTTGCGTTTAGCCTTTCCGGGACGAATATAGAGAGTTACTGTACCATAATTAGACCCATCACAGCGTATATAAGATTTTAAAAAATTTTCATCTTCTGTTTGCGGAGTGATTTCTTTACATACTTCTTCCTGCTGTTCATCAGAGGTAATACCATCAAAATATGCAGATATAATTATCCAGTGTCCTCTCCAATCACCCAATATATCTGAAAAATCCGATTCCTTTAATCGTTTTGAATTGTAGTAATATGTGTCATCAAGCAATATGCGTAATGCGGTCATAGCGTTAGATTTTCCAGAATCATTTTCGCCAATGATCGTATTTGATCCCGGCAGAAATTCAAAACGAGTAGCTTTAAGATTCTTATAATTTATAATCTGTAAATACCTTAGGTACATAGGGCACCCTCTATTCCTGTTATTTTGATATACTGAATTGATTTGTAATGACAACCGTCTAATTGTTTTGAAAAGACAAAATCATATTACTATTATAACAAAATTTATTATATATTTCCACCAATATTTATTAATTGTATAAGAAATAAAGCCATATTTTGCAAAGCTTTCGGCACATCTATGACATCGGGCCATGTTGGCCCGATGTTCCGGGACGAGATTCGCAAAGACGCGACAACATTGTTGTCCCCTTTCTCGAATAGTAAAATATAGGTAGAGCCAAACAAGAAAGGGGTTATGATTATGAAGATTATTTTTAAAATCATTGCGATACCGTTTATTATTGCATTAAGTATCACCGTCGCGTTTCTGTATTTTATCTTCTGTGTTTCTGAATGGATTTGTACAGTTGTCGCCGTCATTCTTGCGGCATTGGGGGTTATAATATTTGTCACGGGAGGGCCAACCCTTAACGGTGTGGCAATGCTTATATTAGGCTTCCTGATTTCCCCTCTCGGCCTCCGGGCTGTAATCGAGTGGTTCATTGACAGGCTGGCCGACCTGAATTGTTTCCTGAAGGATTATGTGATGGGATAAAAACAGAAACGACACTATACAAGGAAAGCGGGCCAAACGGCCCGCTTTTCACATCTCAACCGTGGACTTCGGGACAACTTGGCCCGAAGTGATACTGCCGGGAAGGAGGGTATTCATGGCAACCACGCGCCTGATTATTCATCATATCAGCAAGGGAGAAACCATTGCGCAATCTCTTGCCGACCGTTTCGATTATGGGCAGAATCCCGACAAGACACAACAGGGCGAATTGATTTCTTCTTATCAATGCGACGCGGAAACTGCCGACGCAGAATTTTTACTTTCCAAAGCTAAATACAAAGCAATCACCGGGCGGGAGCAGAAAAAGGATGCTGATATTTTGTGTTATCAGATTCGGCAGTCCTTTATCCCCGGAGAGATCACGCCGGAGGAAGCCAACCGGATTGGTTATGAAACGGCTATGCGCTGGACGAAAGGCAAATACGCCTTTTTTGTTGCAACGCATGTAGACCGCAAGCACTTTCATAATCACATTTACTACAATTCCACTGCCCTTGACTGCACAAGAAAATTCAATAATTTTTGGGGTTCCAGCTTTGCACTCCGGCGGCTTTCCGACCGAATATGTATTGAAAACGGGCTGTCCTATATCGCCCATCCAAAGCTGAAAAGCAAGGGCAAATACAAGCATTACGGGCAATGGCTTGACGGTAACAAGCCGCTGACCTTTCAGGAGCGGCTAAAAGCGCAGATTGACATTTGCATTTCTGAAAAGCCTGCCAGTATGGAAGTATTTTTTAAGGCGATGGAAACTGCTGACTATGAAGTTAAACGAGGTCGCGGCGGTGCGGTCAGCTTTCGAGCCGAGGGGCAGGAACGGTTTACCCGGCTTCGTTCCTCTACACTTGGCAAGGGTTATGGGCTGGAAGATATACAAGCCATTATTGAGCGCCGGGCCGCTCCATCCGGGGGGCACTTCGAGCCGCACAAGGTCAACCTGATTATTGATATTCAATCCAGAATGAGGTCTGGAAAAGGCCCGGCCTATGAGCGGTGGGCCAAGGTGTTCAATTTAAAACAAATGGCGGCAACACTCCAATATTTGCAGGAAAACAATCTTCTGGAATATTCGCAACTTGCCGAAAAAACGGCACAGGCCGCAGACCATTTCCATACTCTTTCAGATAAAATAAAAGTCATTGAGGCTACGGCGAACACCAATGCGGATTTAATGGCAGCAACGGTTGACTATGCAAAGACCCGTGCTGTATTTGAGGGCTACAAGGCTACGAAATACAGTCGGAAATATTATGCGGAGCATGAGGGCGATATTGAATTACACCGGGCGGCACAGGCTACTTTCAAGCGTATTCTTTCCGGGGCGAAGCTCCCGAAGATGGATACGCTCAAAGCGGAAAGACAACAGCTGACGGCTGAAAAAAATGCCGCATACCGGGAGTACCGGGCGGCAAAAAAGAGTATGCAGGAGCTTATTACGGCAAAGGCCAATATTGACCATTTGCTCGGTCTGACGGACACGCAGAAAAATAAGGAAATGGAGCGATAGCGACATGACGCAACAAAGAGCGCAACGCGCGGACTTCGAGCCAAATTGGCCCGAAGTGATGGGGTTTGGGGAGGCTCCCCAACAAGCAGCTTTGCGTGACTGTGGCCACAGTCACATTGCTTGCCGTTTTGCCGTTTTGTGTTTCGACGTGCTTGTTTCTGTAGTTACAGTATAAGAGAAGCCTCTCATACTTGCATATTCTATATTTTGAATTTAGAATGTTAGTATTATGAAAATATTATATCTCCACCGCAACTACACTTTTATATTGTAAAATTATAAATAAAACGGAGGTGATCTCTTGGCACAGCAAATTTTAATTATTGAAGATGAAAAATCTATTCAAAATATACTCAAAGCTTTTTTAATTGAAGCAGGATACACTGTCATTCTGACAGATGACGGAATGCAGGGCATTACCGCTTTTCATAGAGATAGCTATGACCTTGTGCTGCTGGACATCATGATGCCCAAAATAGATGGATATACAGTTTGTGAAATGATACGGAACGAGAGTAATACGCCGGTTATCATACTGACGGCTTTGGACGATGAAGAAAGCCAGATGAAGGGCTTTGATCTTTTGGCAGACGATTATATTACAAAGCCGTTTTCTATGCCGCTGGTATTAAGAAGGATTGAAGCCGTTCTGCGGCGATCAGGCGAACAGCCTGACAATTCGCTGTTGCTTTTCCATAGGGATATTCAGCTTGACACACAAAACTATAAAGTCTTTGTTTCCGGCAATGAGGTTGTGCTGACCGCCCGGGAATTTGAAATCTTGCGATTACTGATGGAGAACAAAGGCCATGTTTTTACAAGGGACAACTTGCTTAATCAAATTTGGGATTACAATTATTATGGCGATGAAAAAATAGTAAATACGCATATCAAGAATATCCGCAAAAAGCTTGGTACTGAGTGCATAGAAACGATTAGAGGGGTGGGATATCGGATTGATAAAGAAGATTAGAAACAGTTTAGCTGCTAAAATATTTTTTCTGATTGCCGCAACCCTTTTAGCGGCCAGCTTTATTCTTTATGGTATCGTGATGGCGGTAATGCCTATCAGCTATAAAAATCTCGCCACGTCGAATTACAGTGCGCAAATCAGTCAGCTTACCGCTGAACTTACCAGCGGCACGCTGGAAGACGGAATTCCAAAGATATATAACTTTTGCATTAAAAATGGCGCAGTTGCTTCATTAACTGGTAACGGCACTGAAATGTCCTTTGGCGGTAATGGTATGGAAGAACTGAGTGAAGAAAGTCCAACGCAAACAACAACTATTTCATTAAACTTTCAAGGAGCCTCAGAAAACTACACGCTAACCATATCTATTTCCAGTAATACCGTCAATCAAATTGCACAGACATTCACCAAGCTTTTGCCTATTGTCACCGCAATCATCCTGCTGATTTCATCCATTTCAGCTTTTATTTGTTCGCGTTTTTTATCAAAGCCAATCATTGAAATCAGCAATATTTCAAAGAAAATGACAAGCCTTGATATGACATGGCGCTGCAATATAGACCGACCAGATGAAATCGGCATTCTTGCTTCTAACCTTAATACCATGGCGGAAAAACTGGATCAAACACTCACAGAACTGAAAGCTGCCAATGAAAGATTAAAGACTGATATTGAACGGGAACAGCAGCAGGAAAAACAGCGTGTGGATTTTTTTAGAGCCGTATCCCATGAACTCAAAACTCCCATTACAATTTTAAAGGGTGAATTAGAAGGAATGATTTATGGGGTTGGTGAGTATAAGGACAGGGATATTTATTTACAGCATTCCATGCGAACCGTCATTGAAATGGAAAAGCTGCTCAAAGAGATTTTAGCCGCTTCCCGTATGGCTTCAAATGACCTTACATTGTCTGTTACAAAACTTAACTTAGGTCAGCTCATGATAGATTGCTGCCGTAAGTTTCAGGGGATGGCAGAAGATAAAAGCATAACTTTTCACTTTGATATAGAAAATCCTTTCTATTGCTGCGGTGATGAAGCAATGCTGAAAATGGCATTTTCTAATATTATCGGCAACGCGGTTTCTCATTCGCCAGTTGGTGCTGAAATCATGATTGCTTTAAAAGACGGCGTTTTCGAAGCTGAAAACACAGGAATTCAGTTAAGAGATTCAGACATAGAGCAAGTATATGAACCGTTTTATCGTGTCGAACAATCCCGCAACCGAAACACGGGAGGCAGCGGACTTGGATTGTATATTGTCAAAACAGTTTTTGATCGGCATGAACTAAAATATAAAATTGAAAATTCAAACAATGGTGTCCGGTTTTCGGTTTTTTTCTAATCGACAAAACAGTAGCGCTTAGAGGATTGCAAATGCAGTCCTCTATTGTTATTCCTAGGCTTACGGACAGTGCCCATAAGGAAGCAATATTTGATTCTATAGAATAACACAAGCAACCAACAGATGGTTAATGTATAATATTTAGTTCTATTCTCCATTCATAATCACTTGGTACAAGGCCAGAATCCCTTCTTGAATTTGCATCGAATTTAAATGTCCGTACCCAAGCAGGAGCTTATCTTTATGCTCATTTCGTGAGACGCAGTATTGTGATAAGGTGTATACTCGTATACCAGCTTTTTTGCAACTCAAAATGAATTTATTGCCAAACTCAAACCCCGGAAATTGCAAAGCAACATGCAAGCCGGAAGCATCCCCCCAAGGATATACCGAATCACCGAAGGCCATTTTCACACGCTCCAGCAGTGCATTCCGCTTTTCCTCATACACATGCCGCATGCGCTGAACATGTTTGTCCATTTTTCTGCTCCGCAGGAATTCAGCCAGGACCGCCTGCTCTAGAATTGGGTTCTGAACGTCCATATAATTGCGGTAATGTCTCCATTTTGGGTGCAAGGATTTCGGCAACACCGCGAAACCCAGACGGAGGGCCGGGAAAACTGCCTTGCTAAAAGTCCCGACATATATCACACGGGAAGAATTTATCGAGTAAATTGGCGTTATTGGAGAACCGATGTAACGAAATTCACTGTCGTAATCGTCTTCAATAACATAAAAATCTTTTTCCTGTGCCATACGAATCAATGCTGTACGGCGGTTTGCAGGAAGGATTCCTCCCAGTGGGAACTGATGAGAAGGCGTAACATAGACTGCTGAAATATTTCGTTTATGAAGCGTGGATATATCCGCTCCATTGCTGTCGACAGGCATCCAGTGTAGAGGATATCCCTTATCGGATATAACCGTGCGGATTCCCGGATGTGAAGGGTTTTCCAGTGCAAAGACATGGCCCTCTTTATGGAGAATCTCTACAAGTAAATGAAGGGCTTGCGTTGCTCCTGATGTAATCAAGATATCGTCAGGACTGACTTCCATACTCCTGCTGCGCAAAAGCCAATGGGAAATTTCTTTACAAAGCGGCTCATATCCCTTCGGCCCGCTATATTCCAGTTGACGGGCGGGTAAACTTCTGGCTGTATCGCTTATTATCTTATTCCACGTTTGCCACGGAAAAAGTGTTAAATCGGGTTGACCTGTCTTGAAATCCCATAAAATAGCTGGTGAAATTTTATCTGTATTCTGCGCCGTTTCTCTTTGCTGTGTAGATTGGATTCGGAGCCCGTCAGCCACACGTGACGGCGCGCCCTGATGGCTGATAATAAAGCCTTCCGACCAAAGCATATCATATGCTTCACAAACGGTGTTGCGGGAAACACCCAAGCCCTTTGCCAGTTCTCTGGTAGATGGTAATGCTTCCCCCTGAGGAATTTGTCCCGTTAACATACGCTCTTTCAAGGAAATAAAAATTTGACGTGCCAAACCAATCTCTTTGTTATCCTGTAATATAATTCCCCACATAAAACCCCCCCTAACTGGCTCTTTAAAATTTGTGTTAAACTGGCCCTTACAGTGCTCCAGTTGTAACGATATAATTATAACAAAAATCAATATAAATGCAAATTAAAAGGAAGGTATGCCATGAAGCAATTTCAAGGAAAGGTGTATTTGTTGGGCGCTTTTTCATTAGCGGGTACTTCAGTCATTACAGGATATATTCTAACGGAAAAATTAAATAGTTTTATAATTACGACTTTAAGCTTAGGAATTGTGCTTATATGTTTTCTGCCATTCTACGGAGCTAAAACTCTCCAAACAGTTCGAATACTGACAAAGAGAGACTGGCTCATGATCCTATGCCAAGCTGTTTTCGGAATTTTCCTCTTCCGCACATTTCTACTCTTTGGTGTTGGCTTAACAAGCACCATGGAAGCAGGAATCTTGACAGGCACAACACCGGCTATTACGTCTGTGTTGGCTTTTCTGTTTTTAAGAGAAAAACTTTCAAGAACAGCCATTCTGGGAATCTGTTGTACGGTTATAGGCATTGTACTATTGCAAGGGATCAATATTTTGTCAGCGATGTTTTCCGTCCATCATATTTTAGGTAATATGCTGATTATTTGCGGTGCGGCAAGCGAATCAACCTTTAATATTATTTCAAGGAAGCACAAAGTCAGTGCGGGGGAGAATTCTGCGGTACAGATTCATCCCATGGTACAAACCCTGCTGGTATCTGCCATTGCCTTCGTTTTGTCCACCATTCCCGCACTTTATGAGTTTTCTTGGGTTTCTATTCCAGCACTTGGATGGAAAGAATGGTTTGCTTTAATTTGGTATGGTGTCATTGTAACCGCAATGGCTTTCGTATTTTTTTATGAAGGAGTAAAGCGATGTGACGCTTACACAACCGCTGCTTTTTCAGGTATGATACCCTTAACTTCCATGCTGTTGTCTTTGCTTCTTTTAAAAGAAAGAATAGGGTATGTACAGTGTATTGGCGGGTTTATGATTATTTTCAGCATGCTGTTGATTGGCAAAAATGACGGAGACCGTTTGAAATTAACAGCAGTAAATAACTTAACCAAATATAATTAGGAGGACACTATGTTTACAGTTGATGATGAAATTAAAAATGCTTTACCCGGAACAAAAATCGGAATTTTAATGATGAAGAATACTTCTTTTTGTTCCCTTGATGAATTGGAAATACACAATAGCTTTTGTAAAATTCAACATAAGTATGGGAATATGGATAGAAAGGAGCTTAAGGCATTCTATCCCATTCAATCCTATACGTCCTATTACAAGAAATTCGGATACAGCTATCCTGTTCTTGCACAACTCGAATCTCTACTGAAAGGAAAAAAAACACTACATGCAGAATCCGGTTTACTGCAAGCAATGTTTCTTTCTGAACTCGAAAGCATGTTACTGACCGCTGGACACGACCTGTCCCAATTACAAATGCCCTTACAATTGAAATTGGCCTCGGGAAACGAAGTCTATCAGTCCATATCCGGAAAAGAAGTCAACGCCGTTGGAAGCGATCTCATGATATGTGACGGTACGGGTGTAATATCCAGTGTTTTACGGGGGCCTGACTTTAAAAGCCGTATCACGGAAACAACGGTCGATGTATTATTTACAATTTATGCGCCGCCCGAAATAGAGACAGAGTATATAGAAACGAACTTACGACAGTTGGAAGCAAGAATTAAAGCATTTTCTCCTTCTTCACAAACGGAAGTAATGCAAGTTTTCTGAAAAATAATTTATATTGAATTTAAGTGATCGGCCGATTGGCATAATTAGACCGTTCAGTGTTAGTAGGTAACTATATGCGCGCTTTTAATGGCCTTCCAATGGCAGTAATGCAATTGGAGGGCCGTTTATGCGCAAATACAGGGAGGGGCGCCACCTTATCGTGACAGCTTGGCATAGCTGATGTTCTAAGACCAGCTAATTTCAAAAAATCATATAAAAAAACGGGCGACTACTGCGCCCATTTTTCATACGACACCGTTCGAGGTTTTCTCGGATTGGTGTCTTTTTTGTTTACTGGCATTACGCAACTTCGGGCCAAGTTGGCCCGAAGTGCCATACTGCCCCGGTTATCGTTCAATGCCATCCTCCATTCAATTTTGAAAACCCGTAACCCCAAAATTGAATGGAGGATAAACCATGATAACTGTGAATCTGAAAGACCTTTACTTCTGGTGCAAGAAAGATGTTATCGTAGAAATAACAGAGGAAATGCTGGAAGCCATAAAAGCCGCTGACCGTCAGGAATCCGCATACAGCGGCGTACTTACCGCTACAAGACGCATTATACCCTTGATATGGGGCGGTATTGCAAATGAGTGGGTCATATACTTTACAGAAATATATGACCGTAGCTGCTCCGCTTAAATGAAATTTCAATTTCGCTCATTATAAGAAGCTAGATTACTTGTAAAATTGTAATTTGCATCTTTTATATCATTGCATAAAATTCTGGTCTAGTAATGGAATATACGCTTGTCTTTGTGTTTTTCTCATCTGAATATTCCTTACGTAATAACATACCAATTTTTTCAGCCACTTTTTTTGATGGAATATTTGTCCATTTTTGATAACAAAATATTTCATTAAAGTCCATGTTTTCAAAAGCATACCTTAAACAGGCTTTCGCTGCCTGTGAAGCATACCCTTTGCACCAAAAACGCTTATCAATATGGTAGCCGATTTCAGGGAGCAAATTTCTATCACCATAAATATTCTGCATGGTGATTCCGCAATCTCCAATGAATTGATTTGTGTCCTTTAAAATAATAGCCCATAAACCGAAGCCGTATCTTCTATAGTTATCAAGATTCCAGTCAATCCAACTTCTTGTTTTATCCATATCAAATACTTTTGGATAATATTGCATTGTTTCTTGATCTGATAATATTTGATGCCATGGCAGAAAATCATTCATAGTTAATTCTCTTAGTGCAAGTTCTTCTGTTTCTATAATATAATTTTCCACTTGTGCCCTCCAATAAATTCACAATTACCTGAGTTTCGCATAAATTAAAGGATTAATTTATAATTGTTATTATACAACATTTTCTTTAACTTCACAATCAAAACTAACGTCGGGCCAATTTGGCCCGACGTTAGTTTTTCCCTGACTACTATCAAAAAGTATCAGAATTATTACAGGAATTGAAGAGGGAGCGTACTATGCAGAAAATAGACAGCTATATTCTCCTAAAGGATACTGTATATTCAAACTACTCCAGTACTCCACCTTGGCTCCACTTTTGTTATTTAAAATTAAGCCATCACAAATAAACGGAGGTTAAATAATGAACGTAATAAAAAGGGCATTTCTTTATGTCTTTCGTAAAAAAGGAAAAAGCCTGTTACTACTTTCTATCATTTTTGTTATTTCCACACTGGTTCTTTGCGGCATGGCATCTATGGATGCAGAGGAGGAGTCTTCCGAAGAACTGCGTGGAACCACCGGAACCAGCTTTACGGTCAGCCGTAATTTATCAACCGGTAGTTGGAGCAGTGGAAGCGGCGGCTCGTACAGTACCCAAGAATTCCTGTCGGATGACATGGTCAATCAAATTGCGGGGATACAGGGAATCAAAGCGTACGACACAACCTACACCACGATTTTTGAGCTTTTTGACACCGACGGAAACTACTATGAACATATAAATCCCATTGGGCAGAGCATGGTAGATGACCAGTACTATACGGTCGGAACGGTAAATTCAGAGTACTCGTCCATGTTTTTATCACAGATGTTTACCTTGGTCGAGGGCCGTACTATTACGGATGCGGATACGAATGTAATATTAGTCAGCAAGGCGATTGCGGACAAGCATAACCTGCATCTTGGCGATACCGTTGTTGCCGTCAATGACGGTTCAGAAGAATTAGAGATTGTCGGTATCTTTGACGTTCTTACGGATAAAACCGATGAAAAGAACAACTATAACATGGCTTCTTATTATGACTATGACAACTATGTGTTTATGGACATGCATTCCATGACCGACGCGCTGAAAAACTATTCTGATGGCCCAAGCAAGGGCTATTCATCCGCAGACTTCTTTGTTTCCGACCCTGAACAGTTGGAAAGCATCATCCTTGAAGCACAAAAGATAAATTCTATTCATTGGGACAATTTTACGATTTCTGCAAATAACGAGGTATATGAGCGTACAGCAGGTTCCATGTCGGATATGAGTTCCCTTATCAAAACGCTGATTACGGCCATCATTATCATCAGCGCAGGAATTGTCACACTTATTCTTTCCATGTGGGTAAAAGGCCGTGTCAGGGAAACGGGCATTCTGCTGGCCGGAGGAATTTCGAAGTCCTCCATTTTGTTTCAACAGGTAATAGAAATCGGATTTGTTTCAATTCCTGCTTTCCCACTGTCCTTTTGGTTCAGTAAGCTGGTCGCGGGGAGTATTGGAACCTTGCTTGGAAAGACAGCAAGTAATGTCATCGTATCAACAGAACATTTTGCCCTGACATTCGGATTTGGCTTCGCAATTTTAGTTCTAGCAATTGTGATTTCAAATATCCCTACCTTGAGATTAAAGCCAAGAGATATCTTATCAAAAATGAGCTAAAGGAGATAGACCTATGACCTTTTTGAAACGGGCCTATCTTCATACGACCCGAAAAAAATCAAAGACAATACTTATGTTTTTACTTCTGCTGACAATATCAACCCTGATTTTAATTTGTCTGGCGATACAATCCGCAACCAATACGGCAGCCCTCAACATTCGGAAATCCCTTATGGGGAGCTTCACGATTAATGCCAAACAAATTGATACGCAATTAACGGATTCGATTGTGAATCAGATATTGGATACCAGCGGATTAACCTCAAATTACAATCTGCGTTCCTATTATCAGGCAGAATACCGCAGTACAGACGGACAGCCACTTGATATTACGACGGATGGTGCCATGGAAATCCCCGCGGGATATGAGCATGCGGGGAAAGTCGTTGGCAATACACATTCCGATTGGGATACTTATTTCACAGAAGCAGGATTTGAATTGCTTGAAGGGCGGCATATTACCAAAGGAGACAGTAGTGTTCTTCTAATCCACAAGAATTCTGCACTTCGCAATGGTCTGTCCGTTGGCGATCATCTTGTCCTTGCCACCATAGGAAATCACATGGAGCGTCAGGTTGAGGTAGAGATTATCGGCATTTTTTCAAGCACTTTACCTCAAGACGCCTATGGGATGGCTCCGTCTTATGATTTGTATGAAAATGTTTCCTTTTCCGACAATAGAACCTACTCACAGCTTTTTTTTGAGGATGGAAGCGGCCATTATCAATACGGTGATTTTTATGTGGACGATCCTGCTGAATTGGATACATCGATTGCAAATATCAAAGGACTGGGTGGCATAGATTGGGAAAAGTGCATTTTCTCCAAGCATGACGCGGACTATCAAAATGCCAAAACGACACTGGAGGCTCTGCAAAAGCTGGTAAAGACAATCATAGTTGTATTAATCATTGTCAGTACCGCATTACTCACCCTTGTTCTATATCTTTGGATCAGAAACCGCGTTTATGAAACAGGTGTATTGCTGGCAATGGGCTTTAGTAAAAGAAATATTTTAATGCAGCATTTTGCAGAAATTTTGATGATTGCGATCATTGCCTTTACTCTGTCTTTTGGCACAAGTACCCTAGTTGCCCAGCGTGTTGGAGATAAGCTGCTGCAACAGGCTTCCACTGAACAAGTGACCGTAGCCAACCTAACGGAAGAGAGCGTCGAAACTGATACGACAAAAGAGATGGTTTCAATCACTTCCATCGACGTTTCGGTATCACCGTTTCACCTGTTATGTGTTTACGCTATCGGAACAGGCATTATTTTAATATCCATTTTTCTTGCGGCTTATCCGGTTATGAGGATAAAGCCCAAAGATATTTTAACCAAAATGAGCTAAGGAGGAAATACGATATGAGCATTTTAGAGACTAAGGGAGTGGAATACTCCTATGATAATAAGAAAAAAGTACTGAAAGATATTTCTGTAGAAATGGAGCAGGGCAAACTATATGCGATTCTCGGCCCGTCAGGATGCGGAAAAACCACCTTGCTTTCTCTTTTGGGCGGCTTGGACAGTCCCTCTAACGGACAAATATTGTATCAAGGAAAAGATATTGAAAAGACCGGGCTTGCCGATCACCGCAAAAACCATGTGACATTTATTTTCCAGAGTTATAACCTCATTGACTACATGACCCCGGTTGAAAATGTAAGCTTATCTACCGGACTTCCTCCATTGCCCATTTTAGAAAAATTAGGGCTATCCCAAGAAGAAGCACATCGAAATGTTTTAAAGTTATCAGGTGGGCAGCAGCAACGGGTGGCGATTGCCCGTGCGCTGGCATCAGAAGCGCCTATTATTCTTGCAGATGAACCCACAGGCAACTTAGATGAAGATACGGCAAAGGAAATCTTTGCTGTTTTACAAGAGAGCGCTCACAAATCGGACAAATGCGTGATTGTTGTTACACATTCCAATGAACTCGCGAAACAGGCCGATGTAATCTTGCAGCTAAAGCGCGGTTCCATACAAGTGCTGAAGAATTCTGTACCGGAATCAAAAATGCATGACAAATAAGGGTAAAATAACATGCAATCTTAATAACGGATGATACCCGCCAAATAAAAAAAACGTGAGTTTGGCGGGGATTTCCCCATGCTCAAGTACAAGCGCCCTCCAAGCTTGCAGGTTTGGAGGGTGTTTATATGCACAGATATAATTGCCAGCAGTTAAGGGAGGAACCGTTACCTTGTTGTAACGGTTTAGCTTAGCTGACGCTCTATTATTTTACAATTTCAAAAATAATATTAGAATTATGGGCGATCACTGCGCTCATTTTTTATTCGACACCTTTCGCGTGGATTTGCGCAAAGGTGTCTTTTTCTATCCTTTTTTCCATGACAGCAAATTGAACAAGCCTTCCCACTTCGGGACAAGTTGGCCCGAAGTCCGGGCAGTGTCTAGCTGTCACAGTAACCCCGGCTGTCGTTCCCCGCCTCTCTCCATTCATCAGCCTGTAAACCCTGCGGAGCAATCCGTAAACATGATGAATGGAGGAAAAATCATGGACAAGCCATTAGTAACGATAAAATATAAGACCGCCAACGGGAGTGAAATTTGCATTGAGGTTTCAAATGAGGTAAAAGAACTGCTGGAACAGTCTGACCGACAAATACGAACCCAAAGACGGCAGGACAGGCGACACCTTTATTATATGGATTTCACAGACGGTTTGAGCGATGCAACTATGACGAATCCACAGGCGGACATTGCCGATCTTATAATTAAGATGGAAAGCTATAAGCGGCTTTATGTCGCTATGAATCAGCTTTCCGAGATTCAGCGGCGAAGATTACTCCTGCATTTTGTGAATAATCTCACTTATCGCCAAATTGGTGATTTGGAGGGTATTAATCAAGGAACTGTGTGCCGATCCATTAAGCGCGCTATAAAACAACTTCAAAAACTCCTTGCTGATTAATGTACTTATCGGACGGCTCCGTCTTTTTTAGACGGGGCCGTTCCCTTTCATTTTTCTATATATCGCGCGGCAACAAATTGTCTTTCCCAGTCCTAAGTAGTGAGAGGATAATTATTCCCTCTTACTTGTACTTTGACAACCGAATACCGATAACCCGGATACGTTCAGTGTGTAAAGAGCCGGGTCGCAGGGTGCGCCATGACTTTTGAAAAAACGAGCGACAAACACCAACTGCGGCAGACAGACTATGGCAGGTCTGCGGCAATGATCTTACGCATGGAATAATGATACTTACGGTTTGAACGCTTCACAGCATTGACCGTCGCGCCATCAGCATGGGGCGGGGTGAAATTCCCATGGGGGCGGTTGCCGCCGCCCGTCCGAGCTATCGTCTTTTATATAAAGGGAGTGCCGCGCCGCTTTTTTCTGTCTTACGACAAGCTATCTTGCAACGGCGCGGCATACTCCCGATTGATGAATGGAGTTTTACTATGGATAAGAAATTACAGTCATTGCTGTTTCAGCAATGGAGCAACGATGCTTGCCGTGGCTATGTTATATGGGCAATGGAAAACTGCGGTTTTCAGCCCAACGATATTCAGCGCGTGGTTTCCGAACTGCATTATGTTTTCGATATGAAGTCCATTGAAGAGGCCGACGAGCATTATTGCAATAGTCCCTATTGACTTCGGGACAAGTTGGCCTGAAGTGGTGTTATGAAGAAATAAAGAAACACAACGCATAAAAAACGTTGTGTTTCTTTATTTTCTCATAGGACAATCAGAGAAAATCATAAACATGGAAGGAGGGGGCGATTATGAATGCAGAAACGCATACCGATTACAGACCTCGCAAGCGTCAACATCGAAACGATCAACAAAGAGGATCTGGTTGACGTGAGCGGTTTTACATTTGATACCTCTGTGCCGCAAGAACAACGAGCAGCCCGGATTATCCAGACAGTAAAAAATCCTTACTGTTTCCGTGTGGGCGATATAGGCGTAAAGCTGGAGTTTTCAGATAACGCCCCCGCCCTTCAAGATGTTTTTACTGACCTCCTGAAACGCAAGAAAAGCGGCCTGTAAAGCCAGTTAGCAAGGACGCGACAACATTGTTCGCATTACGCCGAAATGGTATAATATAGGTGTAATGTGATGGGAAGGAGGTCAAGATGGCACGGAAAAGCCGGTCTATTATCACAGAACAAAAACAAACAAAATTTAGGGTGTGGCGTATTGCCATTTACATCCGGCTGTCACGGGAAGATTCACGAAGCTATGACGAATCGGAAAGCGTGACAAACCAAAGGGCTATTATCGAACAGCATATTGCCAGCTTCAACGATGGGGATGAATATATCATTATCCGGGAATATGTGGACGATGGGATTTCTGGAACAACAGATGATGAACGGGACAGCTTTCAGGAAATGTTGACAGATATTAAAAATGGGCGCGTTAACTGTGTGATTGTGAAAGACCTCGCCCGTTCCTTCCGTAACTACAGCGACCAGGGCTATTATCTGGACGATTGGTTTCCCAGATACAACGTCCGTTTTATCTCCCTGTTTCATCAGCCCCTTGACAGCTACAAGGAACCCCGGAACATGCGGAGTATTGCCGTTCCGATACAGGGCGTAATGAATGAAAACCATTGTGCGGAAACCTCCGACAAGGTACGGGAAGTCTTTGACATGAAGCGAAGAAACGGTGAGCATATCGGTTCCTTTGCCCCATTTGGCTATTTGAAGCACCCGGAGGATAACAACGCATTGGTGATTGACGAACCCGCCGCCGCTGTTGTACGTGACATATTCAATATGTTTCTGGACGGTATGAGCAAAAACGCCATCGTACATACGCTAAATGAGCATGGGGTTTTATGCCCCTCCGCTTATAAGCGTGAGGTACAAAAGCTGAAATACACACAGCCAAGCCTCGATCCTGCGAAAACGCCGCTTTGGACTTCCACCTCTGTTGCGGGTATCTTAAACAACCGTATGTATTGTGGTGACATGGTGCAAGGCCGCTGGCGTGTAAAGAGCTACAAGATTCATGTGCAGGAAAGAGTGCCCGAAGATGAATGGTATATCGTCGAGAACACCCACGAACCAATCATTGACCGGGAAATCTTTGAAAAAGTGCAAAAGCTGCTTAAAAAGGATACCCGCACAGGCCCCCAGCAAAAGAAGCTCTATCTTTTCAGCGGTTTCCTGCGTTGTGCGGATTGCGGCAAAGCAATGGCCCGAAGTCAGGTAAAAGGTACAGTTTACTATTTCTGCCGCACCTACAAAGACCAGTCGAAAACAGCTTGCACGAAACATTCTATCAAGCATAACAGGCTGGAAGCGGCGGTACTCTATGCGGTTCAGCAACAGGTTTACCTTGCGGTGCATTACTCCAACACAATTGCCAATATCAACAAAGCCCCTTTGATGAAAAGTCAGTCTGTGAAACTCACAAACGCCTTGGAGCAGAAGCAAAGGGAACTTGCGAAGATAGCAAGGTATAAGCAAGCGGTTTGGCAGGACTGGAAAGATGGCGAAATCTCTCATATAGAATATCGCCATATGAAAGAGGATTACGACAGACAGACCGCAGAGCTTGGGCAGGTTATTGACACACTGGAACAGGAAAAGGCGGAGCTTGAAAAAGGGATTGATACCGAAAATCCATTCTTGGCTACTTTCCGGCAATATCAGAATATCGAAAAGCTGACACGGGACATTTTAATAGAATTGGTTGAGTGTATCAAGATACACGAAAACGGCAACATCAGCGTCAAGTTCCGATTTGCCGACGAGCTACGCCGGATTACAGAGTTTATAGAAGTGAATATCCATGAGAACGCGGTTTAACGGAGCCGCTTTTTAAAAGGCAGTTTGTTTTCCTTTTATTGTAGGCTCCGTGGAGCCTCTTGGACCCGTCGCACCGGTATCCCCCTTTGCTCCTGTATTTCCCTTTGGACCGGTTGCTCCCACAGGTCCTGCCGGACCTTCAGGACCGGTTGCTCCCGTATCTCCTGTATCTCCTCTGGGACCCGTCGGACCTCTCGCTCCACGGGGACCTTCCGGACCTCTCGGGCCGGTGGCTCCGGTTGGGCCTGCCGGGCCGGTGGGACCCAGCTCAGAGGCCATCATATCAAGAACATGATCCATTTTATTCTTAAGAAATACCTGACTTTGCATTAATATATTGATTAGCGATTCTACGCTTCTATTTACCGATAATATCTCCTCCACGGTTGCCCCAGAGCCCGTATGATTAGCCAAATCATTTAATACATATTGTATCTTCTCGCCTTCTGCGTTAATAATATGACTGATTCCAAGCTCCTCCATGGCGATAGATGCTAAAATCATTGATAATGCTTTATCGCGTGTGATTTCAGGACTTATGCATGGGAAATTAGGCATGGACATTTCTATTTCACCCTCAATCTTTCTTTAATTTTTCCTTAAAATACTGCTGGTTCGACAATGCGGCCACTGAATCCGGCTTAAATTCCAGTGCTCTTTGGTTATATACCATCGCTTTTTCATATTCCCCCAGCCGGTCATAGCATACCGCACATTCAATGCAGGGAATATAGCCCCAGCAATCTGGCTGGTAGAAGCCCCAACCATCCACCGGCTTTTGCAGGGACAAAATCAGCTCAAACCAGAAAACAGCGCTCCTATAATTACCCCTCTCCAGATAATAGTAACCAATCTGGCAGCACAGCTCTGCCCGGGGCATATCATAGGAAAAGCTTTTGAATAGACTTTCCAGCGCTTTCATCGGTTTATTTAACAATAGATAGCATTTACCCAGCTCTGCACAGGCATTGATATTATCTTCCACCCACCCCTGTTCACAGTCGAGAAATTTATGAAACTGCTTTGCGGCATCCTCATATCTCCCATGATCCTTAAGCTCTCTGGCATAATAATAAATTCCTCTGGGTGACAGTGCTTCCCCCCTGCTTATGAGCTTTTCATAAATTCTTATATTCCGGTCCGTCTGATGCACTGCCCCGGCAGGCTTGGCATGAATTACCGTAATATCACTGTTCATGGTTTTTCCATAAATCTGAAGATATTCATGTACTGGTTCCTGCCAGAGATAATGGTTCTTCCTTCTGGTCAGCCTTTCCCTGAAATAAGAAAATATGATATGACCATTGGTATCCAGGCCAGTTGCATATTTCATCATAACCGCGTCGATCTCTTCGCTTAAGTTTTCCTTCAGCTCCAGAAGCTTCCGATTATCCTCCGGCAGCAGAATATCATCGGCATCCAGCCACATAATATATTCCTTTGTTGCATGGCTGTAGGAGAAATTTCTTGCCGCAGCAAAATCCTCCGCCCAGGTAAAGTCATAAATTTTATCCGTATATTTTAAACACAGCTCTTTTGTCCTGTCGGTGGAGCCCGTGTCAACAATAACTATTTCGTCCATAATATTTTCAACACAATTGAGGCATCTCTCTATCGTTTTTTCTTCATTTTTAACTATCATAGCCAGAGTTATCGTAATCATTTCTTCCTCCCTAAGTTACCGTCTACTGTCTGCTGCCAGCCAATTGCTTTATAGCACTCAAACCGCAATAAATGACTTAACCTCACTTTATATCTTATGAAACAACATAGGATACTGTGCTTCCTATCTGAAGCCATAATGTAACATTTGTCAAAAATTTACATAATATATTATAAAGCTACAAGAATCAAAGGATGTTTCGCGTATGAGTACCCTCAGCTTATGTATGATAGTAAAAAATGAAGAGAAAAATGTAAAACGTTGTCTGGAAAGCGCAGCTCACATAGCCAATGAGATTATTATTGTCGATACCGGATCTACTGACCGTACCAAAGAGGTTTGCCAAATGTTTGGTGCCACCGTTTATGATTATGAGTGGATGGAGGATTTCAGTGCCGCAAGAAACTTCTGTATCGGTAAAGCTTCCTCAGATTGGATTTTATGGCTGGATGCCGACGAAGAGTTTATTGGTGGATCCAGCGCGATACAGGAAGCCTTAAAGCAGGAAAGAATTGATCTTTATTCCATTCAATTGCGGCATCTGACAGAAGGGGAAGGCGAAGAAGCCGGGTCCTATCTCTCATATCACCATCGGTTATTCCGTAATTATAAGGGATTTTATTTTCAGGGAACAATCCACGAGCGCCTGGCTCCTCCCAAAGCGCTTTCTTCTTTGGAGCCCGTGGTTATAAATTCTGTTCGAATAAATCATTATGGCTATCAGCAGAAGGATTCTGCAGTGAAATCTCTGAGAAATCTTAAGCTGCTAATAAAAGAAAAAGAAAAGGAGAAGGAAAACCCCTGGCTGGACTATCATATCTCTACCGAGCTTTATCGGTTAAAGGATATAAGCAGGGCCTATTATTTTGTCAACCACGCTATCACTTTGTTTGTAGCTCGTAATCTTCTGCCTCCGGCCTTAGCATATAAAC
This sequence comes from Bacillota bacterium, assembly GCA_023407175.1. The sequence continues at coordinate 305,325 of JAEYMU010000025.1, read as the reverse complement.
TAAAGTACGATATCATAGTCAATTACGCCAGCCTTGAACATGCAGGTCAGGGAATTGACAGGGCACTGGAGTTGTATCCGGATTATGTAGAATTACATTTTTATAAGGGCAGGATACTATTTCATCAGAAAAGCTATGAAGAGGGGATCAAGGTTTTCACCCATTGCATTGTCCTGGGTGAATATCATCCCGAATACCTGATTCAAGCCGGAAATGGCAGCTTTAACGCTTACTATTACATCGGAAAAGGTTATGAGGCGCTGAATAAGCCCGAATATGCAAAAGAGGCCTATAGACAATCCCTGCTCTCGAATCCAAATTTCAAGCCCTCGCTTCAAAGGCTGGAGTCCCTGACCCGGCAGGAGGTTGTACAATAAAATATCAAACAGAAAGGAACACTTACAATGTCTCAACCTAATTTTCCCACCATAAGTCCTCCCCTAACCCGCGAGGATGTGATCAATCAGATATTAGCATCCATCGCCATGGAAGAGCTCGGATTGAGTCATATATTAAATACAGAAGGTGAGAAGCTGCAATATTTATTGGGAACTCTGCCGGGTATCACAGGACCCGGTGCAACCATTGAGGAGCTTCTCGCCGCCAACGAAAGTGTACGGTCAATGATAGATACCATAGCGCAGAATCAATTGTTCTATAAGAACAAGATGCAGAGTGCTCTGGCTTCCTCAGAGATGCAGGGACCTACCGGTGCCACCGGTGCTACCGGACCGACCGGCGCTGCTGGTGGACCCACCGGTGCTACCGGAGTTACCGGACCCACTGGCGCCACTGGTGCAACTGGACCGACCGGCGCCACTGGACCCACTGGTGCCGCAGGTGCCACAGGACCCACGGTGCCTACCATAAAAGGAAAACCGGCAGCTCATCAGCAAACTTAAGCTTAACAGTGATATTGTTGTTTTCATGTATCTTGATACAGTCAACCAAAGCTATCAAAACGTCCCTGGTCAGCTTATCGATGTTCTGATGTTGCCGGAAGGTAATTAAAAGGGGATTTTCCGCATCAGCGCACTTCTCCAGCTCCTCCTTTTCCCTTTCCAGTGTTTCAATGACCTGTTCAAGCTCTGCTGACTGCCTTTCGTAATCCTCTCTCATCTGGCAGTAATCCGTATGAGAAACCTCTCCGTCCTTCCAATCCTGCCAGACTGCCTGTTTATACCGTGTAATTCTGGCAAGCTCTTTTTGCTTTTGCTCTATAGCATTTATTAATTTCACAGACCGGCTTTCCATCAAAGGCGCTTTGTCGATATCTGCAATCGCCTTTGAGTAAGATACGGCAAGATAGATCTGCTGCCTGATTGCATAGAGTACAGCCGCTTCCAGTTTGTTGTGCTTAATGGAGTGTTTCGTACAGGCTATTTTCGACTGATCCTTGTAGGTACGGCAGAAATAATAAACCGTATCCTTTACCTTGCTTCGGGTCATTGCCCTGCCACAGTCCGCACAGCGCAAAAAACCGCTGAAAAGATAGAGTTTGTCTTGCCGGGGGCCTGTTCGTGTATCTTTCTTTAATAATTCCTGTACCTTCTCAAAGGTTGCCCGGTCAATGATTGGCTCATGAGTATTCTCCACGATATACCATTCATCCTTCGGCACTCTTTCCTGCACATGGACCTTATAGCTTTTCACGCGCCATTTGCCTTGAACCATATCTCCGCAATACATACGGTTATTCAGGATGTTGGTAACGGAGGTTGCCGTCCATAACGGTGTTTTGGCAGGGTCCAGGCCCGGATATGTGAATTTCAGTCTTTGCACCTCCCGCTTATACGCCGCCGGACATAAAACCCCGTGCTCGTTTAGTAAATGTACCATGGCGTTTTTGCTCATTCCCTCCAGAAACATACGGAATATGTCCCGGACAACAGCGGCGGCAGCTTCATCAATAATCAGTGCATTATTGTCCTCCGGATTCTTCCTATAGCCAAAAAGAGCAAAGGAACCGATATGCTCTCCTTTGCTCCGCTTCATATGAAAAACCTCGCGCACCTTATCCGAGGTCTCGGCACAATGATTTTCATTCATTACTCCCTGTATCGGTACGGCGATACTCCGCATGTTCCGCGGTTCCCTGTAGCTGTCGAGAGGCTGATGAAACAGGGAAATAAAGCGGACATTGTATCTTGGAAACCAGTCGTCCAGGTAATAGCCCTGGTCGCTGTAATTACGGAAGGACCGTGCAAGGTCCTTTACAATTACACAATTGATACACCCCTTCTTAATATCCTCCAGCAGTTCCTGAAAGCTGTCCCGTTCATCATCCGTTGTCCCGGAAATTCCATCGTCCACGTATTCACGAACAATAATGTACTCGTCCCCATCATTAAAGTCGGCAATATGCTGCTCAATTATAGCACGTTGGTTTGTTACGCTTTCTGATTCATCATAGCTTCGGGAATCCTCACGTGACAGTCGAATATAAACCGCGATACGCCATACCTTAAATCCCGTTTGTTCCTGCTCTGTGATATTAGTCCGGCTTTTCCGTGCCATCCTGACCTCCTTCCTACCACACTACACCTATATCGCTCCTCCTTTCATATTTATGAATTTCTCTGATTGTCCTATGAAAAAACAGAAGGAACGACGCTTTTATATTGGGGGCAACAGCTAAGAATACAAAAGAGGCTTTGGAGCAGCAAGAGAAACGGTCTGGCCGTCGGAGGTGATGATTATATTACAAAACCTTTTGTTGGACGAGGTGATGGTCCAGATAAAGCCTGATTTACTGAATTTATTTAGATCAGGCCCATATACAGAATGCGGGCCCCGGCAAAGATCAATGCAACTGCCAGACAAATCATGATAACTGAGCCTTTGATCCGCTGGGACAAACGTGCGCCAATCTGAGCTCCTATCACAGCGCCCACGGCAATACTAAGAGACATTGCTGCACTTTGAGTTAATGAACCATTGCCAAGGTGTACCAGAATACTTATAATTGATGAGAAAACTAATACAAAATGGGAAGTGGCTGTAGCAAAGTGAGCAGGGAAGCCAAGAAGCACTAATGCAGGTACATGTACAATACCGCCTCCTATCCCCAGAAAGCCTGATAAAAGACCCACAAGCAAGCTAATCAATATTCCCGCAGGCATATTAAATGAAAATGAAGCCTCATTGCCCTCCCGGTCAACCAAATGTCTTATTGCACGAAATCTGCCTGACTGATCGGCCGGTGCACTGCTGTTACCCATACGGCTCTTTAGGATAATGACCATTGCAAAAATAAGCATAAAGGCCCCGAATATAAGATTAAATAATTGCCGGCTGACATGGGTAGTCAATACTGTGCCAATTATAGCTCCCGGAATGGTAGCAATTGAAAAAATGACACCTGTTTTATAATCAATTCGTTTCATAAAGGCATATGCAGCGGAGCCTGAGGAAGAATTGAACAGAACAGTTATCATTGAGATCGCAGTAACGGACTGTGCTGACATAGTAGGAAAAAACATAAGCAGAATCGGTGTCAGGAGAAAACCTCCGCCTGCTCCGATCAATGTACCAAAGCCGCCCACGGCAATTCCAAGAATAATAAATAAGAATATTAACAAGAAAAACACGCTCTCTTTCTTTCCATAATTAAAATTCTGACTTATGGATACTTATTCAATGAGTATGGATGTTTTGACGGATAACCGCTATCAGTTTTCACTATATCTCTTATAAGACCATAAGTAAAGAAGATTTCGGCCCTACTGAAGAACAGTCCAAAATTCTATCCTATATTAGTTTACATAATTTTTATCTCAATTATTATCCTCACATTAAAATTTGCAGTTTTCCTTTTATTGTAGGACCCACCGGAGCTGATGGGCCTGCCGGGGCTACTGGCGCTGCCGGGGCTACCGGACCCACCGGACCTACTGGTGCTACCGGGGCTACCGGTGTTACCGGCGCTACTGGTGCTACTGGACCCCTTGGAGTCACCGGCCCTACCGGACCGACTGGACCCACCGGGGCTACCGGCGCGACCGGCGCAACTGGACCTACTGGGCCTACTGGCGCGACCGGCCCTACCGGACCCACCGGGCCCACCGGTACCAATGTAACCGCCACCGCAGCATTTGCCGCTAATACAACCGGAGGCTCCATCACTGTTGCCATTGCAGGTACTTTGGTACCCTTGCCCAGTAATCAGGTACTCCCTGGTGATATCACCGTTAATGGTACCAATGATACCTTTACTCTTGCAACTGCCGGCAGATACCGTATCTCCTACAATGTAAATACTACCGCAGCATTACTGATGGGTTCCAGAATTTTAATTAACGGTACTGCAGTCACCCAATCCACAATTACTCCCGTTCTGTCCTTATCCAGCTTTTCCAGCGAGATACTGATCGATATAACGGCGGGCGACACTGTTTCCTTGCAATTATTCGGCCTGGCCGGTGCCGCTGTCCTGTTAGGCTCCTCAGCAGGTGCGTCACTCATGATAATAAGACTGAGCTAGAAGGAGGAGATATCATATGTCACAACCTAATTTCCCTGTGATAAGCCCTCCTTTGACAAGAGCGGACAGTATTAACCAGATATTATCCTCCATTGCCTATGAAGAGCTCGGTATGAGTCATATTATTAACAGCGAGGGTGAAAAGCTGCAATATGTACTGGGAACTATCCCCGGCTTATCCGGAGGCAGCGCTACCTATGATGATGTTATTGCGATTAACGAAAGTATTCAGAATATGCTTGGCAGTTCCCTGGAAAACCAGCTATTACTAAATGCCAAAATGGCATTGGCAACGACTGCCCCTGTTACGATAGGTGCTACTGGTCCTACCGGCGCAACAGGTCCCACCGGTTCCTTTACCGGAGCGACAGGTGCTACTGGTCCCACCGGTGCTACCGGCGCTGACGGTTCTGCCGGTAACACCGGTTCCATCGGGCCGGCCGGTATTACAGGTCCTACGGGCCCCACCGGGGCGACCGGAATAACCGGGGCTACTGGTACTACAGGAGCAGCCGGAAGCACTGGAAGCGCCGGCGCTACCGGGGCTGCCGGAGCAATTGGCGCTACCGGGGCTACTGGACCAGATGGACCGACTGGTGCTACTGGACCTACCGGCGCCACCGGAGTTACCGGGCCCACCGGACCCACCGGACCTACCGGAGCGTTTATATTAGGAAAAGATCACCTTTTAAGATTCGGCCCGTCTAAACCAAGTTGACTGAGTCTTGACTTCATTATAGTATCATAGTATTATATAATGGTCCCATTTGGGACAATATCGAAATGGGACTAAATAGGAGAACAACTATGATGAAAGCCGAAACAAATGCAAATGAGTATCTGCGCATTTACTTTGAACTCAATGCCCAATATGAAGCATACGCGAAAAGCCTTGGAATTTCTTACAGCACATTATCGGCTCTGCGAATTATCCTTGAACGTGATGGGGATTGTACACAAAGAACCATCTGTGAATACACCTTCCTTCCAAAACAAACAGTCAACGCTATCGTGACAAGCCTGCTGCGTCACGGGGCCATTAGAATGGTCGAGCTTGATTCCGACAGGAGGCACAAGGTTATTCATTTTACTGACAAAGGGCGGGCATTTGCCTTTGAAATGATTCAAAAGATAAAAAATGCAGAGAACAAAGCAATGGAAAGTTTGGATGAAAACCAGCGTACAGCCATGCTTGCGGCTGCAAAATTATATGTGGCCCGTTTACATGGCTATTTATTAGAATAGTCTTAATAAAACTATCAGAATACTGCCAGTTTAAGAACGGAAAGGAAAGATACAATATGGAAAAAGGACAAAAAGCCACAGTCATTGTCTTGATCTGCGGCGCTTTTTTATCGGTGCTGAACCAAACGCTAATGAATCCGGCTATCCCCTCGGTTATGGCCGAACTGAAGATAAATGCGGCCACCGCGCAGTGGCTCGTTTCCGGCTTTACTTTGGTAAACGCCATTGTCGTGGCTGTTTCAGCGTTTCTAATGGATAGATTTTCTACGAGGAAACTGTTCATCACCGTTTTTGGCTTGTTTTTTGCCGGCAGCCTGCTTGCGGCCTGGGGGATTAACTTTCCTGTTCTGCTTGCCGGACGTATATTGCAAGCGATATGTGCGGGCGTTATGCTGCCAATGTCAATGACTGTGCTGCTCCTTATATTCCCCCACGAAAAGCGGGGCAGCGCAATGGGAATGTATAACTTTGTCATAATGTTTGCACCCGCAATGGGTCCCGCAATTTCGGGCATACTCACAGATATAACAGGCTGGCACATCATGTTCCTGATTATGGCGGTGCTGGCGGCAATTATCATACTTGTTGCGGTATTTGCGATGAAAAATTTCGGCAAGACAAAACCGGTCTCTCTCGATAAAATATCAGTTGCAGAGTCGTCATTGGGACTTTTTTGCCTACTTTACGGCTTTTCTATGTTCGATAAGGTTGAAGCACTGCCTGCCGCAGTTATATTGATTGCTCTGGGTACCGGGTTACTTCTTCTTTTTGCACGGCGCCAGCTTAAACTTGCAAAGCCGTTTTTAGAGCTTCGGGTATTTTTTGATAAGCAATTCCGGTATGGAATCGTGATTTCTATGCTAATATCAGCGTCCCTTGCGTCAGTATCCCTTACCCTTCCTATCTATGTCCAAACGGTACGTGGGTTTTCGGCTACAATTTCCGGATTGGTTATGGTTCCCGGCTCAATTTTAGGAGCAATCGGGGGATATTTTGCAGGCAGTTTGCACGATAAATTCGGAGCGCGGTACCTTTCGATTGCAGGGGTATCCTTGCTGTCACTCGGTTCCCTGGGAATGGCTATGTGGGGATTTGAAACCCCAATTGCATTAATGATTATTGTTTACTGTGCCCGTTCTTTCGGGTTGATGCTTGCCAATACGCCGATTAACATCTGGTCAATCAGTAAACTTCCGGATGAAATCCTGCATCACGGCAATGCGGTGTCAAGCGCCATGCGTCAAGTTGCTTCCACCTTCGGCGTTGCCCTTATGGTATCGGCTATGTCACTTGCTGCCAATTTGTTTGCCGCTGATGATCCGGTAAAGTCACAGTTAACCGGGATTCATGCTGCGTTTTATCTCAGCATCATAATTGCTGTTATCAGTCTTATAGTGGTTATTGTCAAGGTAAAGGACCGCAGGAATACCGATGTTATTTCCGAAAGCAAAACTGTATCCGAGCTTGATGCGGCAATGCACTCGAACCCTTACACGGTGTCGTCCGGTGATTCAATTGAACAGGTAATTGAAAAATTCATCAAATACCGTACAAGCGGGCTACCTGTCATCAACAATAGCGGGCATATTATCGGCTATGTATCGGATGGGGATGTTCTGCGGTATATGGCAAAACAAGATGTGCATGTTGTCGGAGAATCATTTTCTCTTGTGTTGCCGGACAATGAAGCATTTGTGTCCAAAGCCCAGGAGCTTTTACAGAAGAATATACTAGAAATCGCAACGAAGCACACTATAACCGTGGAACACAGCACCCCGTTATCGGAGGTCTGTCGGCTGTTTTACGAGCACAAGGTGAGTAAAATCCCGGTAACACAAGACGGTATTCTGGTGGGAACCATCAGCAGGGGCGATACTATGCGTTATTTAATGAAACGATTGCAGTTCAACCCGGAATGCAAAAATTGACTTCAATGTATTCTGCTGCCCGGCGGACTCATTGGCGAATTTCAAGTGAACACGGATATTGCCGTTGCCGTACACCTTGATTTGCTCCACAAGCTCGATCAAAACCCCTCTTGTCAGCTTGTCAATATTCTCGTATTTCCTAAAGCTTGCTAAGAATGAGTTTTCCGTATTAACCTTATTTTCAAGCTCTGCCTTTTCTTTGTGCAGATTTCTGATAACTTCGTCGATAGCCTTAATTTGCCGTTCGTAATCTTCCTGCATATGGCGGTAATCCTGGTGAGTAATGCCGGAAGCAATTTCTGAAAAGGCCGCCGAAAGATAAACCTGCCGTTTCTATATTTACGCTCATAATATGTTATGAACTGCAGTATAAGTGTGGAGGACGTACTTGCCGCCAATGATAGCGTAAGGTCCATATTAGACAGTATTGTCCAGAATCAACTGCTTTGCAAGAATAAGATGCAGAGTGCGTTAGCATCCGCAGGGCAGGGCCCCACAGGTGCCATCGGTCCTACTGGAGCTACTGGCTCCACAGGTGCTACTGGTCCCACGGGCGCCACTGGAGAAAGTAGGCGTAAGTATTAGTACGAATTTTCCCATTTTAGGTTATATAAATCGTTCTTTAACTATTGTTCAATTAAGTAATTAAAAGATTTTCAATATTCTGTTTAATTACTTTCAATTTTTTCAGTTTCCTAATATAAACGGACCCACCGGGCCTACCGGGGCGACCGGAGCCACCGGAGCCACCGGACCGCTTGGTCCCAATCCCTCCGCAACCGCAGGCTACGCAGCCAATACGACCGGGGCTCTGATTACTGTATTGGTGGCCGGCACTCTGATTCCGCTGCCCAGCAATCAGCTTTTATCCGCAGATATAACAGTGAATGGAGCCAATACGATTTTTACTGTTAATACCTTCGGAACCTATCGTATTTCCTACCGGATTAATACGACCGCCTCCCTGCTGCTAGGTTCCCGATTAATAATTAACGGCTCGGCAAATACCGCTTCCACCATTCTCCCTGTGCTGTCTTTGTCAAATTACAACAATGAAATTGAAATAAACCTGGGTGTAGGTGCCACCGTATCCTTGCAGATGTTTGCCCCCCTGCTTGTCGGTGCAGCAACCCTGATTGCTAACGGTGCCGGAGCATCCCTGATGATTATACGCTTAAGCTAATGGCGGTATGGCCTAATAAAAACACCTAACCATACAAATAGAGATGTCTTAAGCAGCTGAGAAGCAGCCTTTGAGATATCTCTATTTTATTTTTATAAAGCCTTTGCTGCCGATAAGCAGAAGGACCCAGTAAAAATCCGAAAGCCCCTATTCCTCCCTCTTCAAGCATAACTTGATTTACATTATCGGCGGAATATGCCATACTAAAGGTAAGAGGGTGAAGACTAATGTTTGATATGATAGAAATCGGGAAGCGGCTGTCGAGATTAAGACGAAATGCGAACCTCACACAAATGGAGGTTGCCGAAAGGCTGGGTATCAGCTTTCAGGCTGTGAGCTATTGGGAGCGGGGAAAATCCCTTCCTGATATATCAAATCTGGTAATGATCGCGGAGCTATATCATGCCAGTATCGATGAAATTCTTGATAACGAGCGCCAGTCTAGAGCCGTCCATAACTTCGTCTCCGATAAAAAAGTCTCCGATTTGCTTGAGATAATCTCCATTATGAAGCCCGAGGAGATTATAACTGCCATAGAAAACTCAAAAATAAACGTTACCGAATTCGAACAGATCTATGATGCTGCTCCGTACCTTGACGAAGAAATATTGAGCAGCCTCGCCATCAAGTACTCTGACAAGGTACTTTACTTCTCACAAATTTGCCGAATTGCCTGCTATATCAGCAGGTATGCCCTGGATGTCATAGCCCTGGATAATAGTGACAAGGTCCTGTCCTTTTCCCAGGTATGTGAAATTGCCTGCCGGATGAGCAAGAATTCTATCAGCAGGCTTTCACAGGAAAATTCAAAAAAGGTAGAAGCTTTTTCTCAAATTTGTAATATTGCAGTTTTCATCGATTTGCCAAGCCTTTGCCGGCTTGTCTCCGACAACGAAAATAAGGTGGAACAATTTTCTCAAATTTGTAACATCGCATGCTTTATTGATAAAGAAACCGTAAGCCGGCTGGCCTATCTTCACAGTCACAAGGTCGAAAGCTTTTCACAAATTCATAATCTCGCATGTTATCTGGATAACAAAGCCCTCGCCAAAGCCGCAACAGACAATGTAGCCTTAATCAACTCTGTGGAACAGGAGCGAAATATATGCTTCTATCTTGACGGGGAAGCACGTCAAGAATTCTATAAGAGGGCAGAAGAACAATTGAACAAACACCGCACATAATGTCAGATTTTACATATCAGACCCCTATACAAAAGAGGACCCCCTGTTTTTCATGGGTTTTATCCTTTTATAGGGGCCTTTTTTATCGGGACCTTTTTGCTTGCATGTTATAAACTCAAGCGCTGCTTGCTGTATCGCACCCCATGCTTAAGATAAAATCAGATTACAACAATAACACAAAGGAGCCTGCTATGAAAAAATTATTAAGAAGCTTATCTGTATTTCTTGCTCTTTGCATTGCCTTACCCTCCTTCTCTGTTCCGGCGAAAGCACTGGCAGAGGATACCCTTACCGAAACCGTCCTTTATTCCGGAACGGCTGCTGCCGACACTCCCTGGACGCTTGTCGCCTCAGTCTATACCACCAACGCAAACGGTACCTTCGATCCGTCGGAAATTACACCAGGCGGATATTTCCGTGTGGATTACAGCGGTACGGAGGGTGCGGTCTATCTTGCCTTTGCCGAATGGACTACCCAAAAATGGGCCTCTGTAAATCCCACCGAATCAGGAAAAACCGATACCGGATACTATTCCTTATTTAGCTTTGAGGACTGTAAAACCTCATATAACAGCTCTGATTTCTCCGATGTCGATGCCATCTGCACCGGCAGCGGTTCAGCTGCGGCAACAATTACGGGTATTCGCTGGTTCGGAAAGCCTGTTACCGACGATTTAAATGCGGATGCCATCCTGTATAAGGGTTCTTCAACTGCAAGCGCAATAAACACCAATCTTACCTTCCTTTATACAAAGCATGTGGGAGGAGACTGGGACGGCGCGCAGATTAATCAAGGCAGCTACTTTTATGTAGAGTATACCGGGGCAAAGGACGGTATCTATCTTGCTCTTTCCAGTGCTTCCGGTGCGACTCAGTGGGTCGCCGTATATCCTGATGAAACAGGGAAAACCTCAACCGGAAGATATTATTCCGTTTATAAATATGCCAATTTCTCAAAGGCTTTCGGAACAAATTTTGCAAGACTTGATGAAATTTTAGCCTACTCCGCAAAAAACGAATCCGTTACCCTAAAACGAATCGCTTATTTTGCCGGTGAAGGCGGTCCTGTTGACACAAGCGACGGAGCCTGGGACAGAAGCCTGGAAGGAATTGCCTTCATCGGAGACAGTATCGTACAAAATGCTCTTTTAAGATACGGCGACTGGAATAAGCTCCTTGACCGTACAGATTGTGCAAACTATGGGATAGGCGGTCAGACAACGGTGGAATGTGAGCGGAGAATTTCTGATATCGCAAATGCCAATTACAGTAAGGTGGTTATGCTGTGCGGTATCAACGATATCGGCCATGGTGTTACCACCGACCAGACAATTTCGAATTACAAATCCATGTTTGAGAAAATCCATACGGCTCATCCGGATACAAAAATCTACGTCATCAGTGTTCTTCCGACGACCACTGCCTTTTATAAGGATAATCAGTATCGGATCACCGACCTCAACAGTGCTCTTAAAAAGCTGATTGCCGATTACAGCTATGTCACCTATGTGGATTGCTATTCCAAATTTGTCGCAAGCGACGGCTACTGTAATCCAGTCTATGTTTTTGACGGCCTGCACCCCAATGAAAAGGGTTATGGTGTAATCGCAGAGGTTCTGGGTTCCTATCTCGGCGGCGTATCGGCGAAAAAATCCATTGCAGCCTTTACCGCTACACTTTCAAAAAGCAGCTATACCTATAACGGTTCTGAAATAGCCCCCTCCGTCACACTGAAAAACGGTGATAAAACGCTTGCAGGCGGAACAGACTATAAGGTAACCTACAGCGATAATCAGCTTCCCGGCACAGCCACCGTCACGATCACCGGAAGCGGCAGCTACCGGGGCAGTATTACAAAGACCTTTACTATTAAATTAGGGGTTCCTGCCCTGACTGTGACCGCAGGTACAAAAAAAGCAGAGATAACCTGGACTAAGGTTACCGGTGCCTCCGGATATGAGCTCAGTATGTCCGCCTCAAAAAAAGGCAGCTACTCTGTGATCAAAAAAGCCGGCAAGACCACGGTGGGCTTTACAAAAACAGGTCTCCTCAAAGGGAAAACCTATTATTTCAAAATCAGAGCCTATTTAACCGTGAAGGGCAAAAATTATTACGGAGCTTATTCAACGATTAAATCCGTAAAAATAAAATAACAAAAGAGTGCCCCAAGTATGAATTGGCTGCTGTCATAGCATAGCAATTCTCCTTGGGGCACCTTCTTTTCCAGCTTCATAATTACAGAACAATCCCTGCTTCAAAACCGGTTCGAATTGCATTCTCAACGCTGCCCACCCTTGCGGCGTCTCCTATAATTCGAAAACCATAGCTGTGGCTGAATAGTGCATCTGCTTCATCTGCCTTTTCTTTATAACCGGCTGCTAAAACGATCAGCTCTCCCTCTGCTGCGGCTTCCTCACCGTTATCGTCCTGATACAGCACCCTGCCATTCCTGATTTCGAGGACATTTGCGCCGGTTATACAGGACACCGACGTTTCCAACCGTTCCAGTAATGGGATACGATAGGTGTGTACAGCATCTGCAGCCAATACCTCCCCCTTTTCAAGCAGTCTCACCTGCTTATTACACTGCGCCAGATGCAAGGCTGTTTCACATCCAACCTGCCCTCCTCCGATTACAACAATTTTCTTTTCCAGGCTGTCCTCCTTTCCATATATTTCTTCCGCCGGCATAATCCTTGCATTATAGAGGCCTGGGATATCCGGCACAACAGGTCTTGCACCGATTGCGGCAATGACATGGTCCGGATTTTCCTGTTCTAATAATTCCCGGGTTGCAGTTGTGTTCAGACGCACTTCTATTTTCATTTTTTTAACTGTACGGATCAAGTACTGAACAAATTTCTGCAAATCATATTTAAATTCCACATGCTGTGAGAAATTAAGCTTTCCGCCAAGCTTATCTCCCTGTTCCAAGAGAATAACCTCATGACCGCGTTCTGCACTCACAATCGCAGCTTCCATTCCGGCCGGCCCGCCTCCTGCGATAATAATCTTTTTAGGTCGGGATGCCTCTGCTATCATCTTAGGCAGTAAATGCTCTCTCCCTATCCATGGATTAACCGAGCAATGAAAGACTTCCTTTGTCTTTTCATCATCAAGGCAACGAAAGCACTTGATACAGGGACGTATCTCCTCCCTTCTCCCCTCATAGGCCTTGCTAACCGTAGCCGGATCGGCAATGTGTCCTCTTGCTATTGTCACGAAATCAGCTCTGCCCGCAGCCAGTGTCTGCTCAATAGTCTCCGGATCCTGAAAGGAGCCTATGGTAACAACAGGGATTCTAATACCTGATTGCTTCACAGCAGCCGCAAGATAAGCATTCGGTGCCTCCGGCAAAAAGCCGGAGGGATGCATGACAGCTCTCGTATGACTGGTTTGTGAATCACCGGCCGATACATGTATCAGATCAATTCTGTCCTGTATCATTTTAATATAACTGATACATTCCTCCAAATCAAAGCCGCCTTCCACCCGCTCGGAACCGCTGATCCGGTATTCAATCAGAAAATCTCTACCGACTTTTTCACGAATTCTATCTACTATTAATTTGGGGAATCGTGCCCTGTTTTCAAGACTTCCTCCGTATTGGTCCGTCCTTTTATTATATAGAGGGGAAAGGAACTGCTCCAGGAACATGCCATGCCCCCCATGGAGCAATATGCCGTCAAACCCGCACTCCTTGGCATAAAGGGCATTCTGTGCATATCCCTCGGCCAGCTCATACATGACCTCCTCCGGAATTTCTGCCGTAACCACTCCGTTCTTAAGCGTATCGTTGCATACACCGTAGATCAGCTTATTCTCGGCGGATTTTTTTGTGTGTCGCTGCGGCCCAAGGTATAAAAGCTCCAGAGTAACTCTCGCATCATACGTATGTATGGCATTGGTCAGGTTGCGAAAGGCACGTCTGGTCAATTTATTGCTTAGATCATAAATTGGTGAGAAGCGTGATGCCGGAGGATTGATATCCATCAGCACTGCTCCTATTGTAATCAGAGCTGACCCGCCCTTTGCCTTATTGATATAATAGGCAAAGGACCCTTCAGAAAACGCAGTAAGATTATCCTGCAGTGTATGCCGGGTTGTTGGTGCCGTAAAGATTCGATTCTTCAGCCTGATATTCCCAATCTGATATGGTGTAAATATATGAGGATATTTTTGTATCACATTAACCTCCATCTTCCGCTGCGGCGGCATATAAGCTGTACACGCTCCATTACTTTATGCCTGTTGAGCTATGTTTTTATTTCCAGTCTGATTTTATCCTAAATCATATAGTCTTCCATATTATCGTCATCCTCAAAAAATTCCCGAAAAATCGCCTGGCGCATTTCAATAAATTCAATAGAGGTTCTTTTTCTTGGCCTTGGCAGACTATTATGGAAGACCTTCTTAATTGTTCCTGGCCGGCTTGATAAAACAATTATTTTATCACTAAGGAAAATAGCCTCGTCAATGTCATGGGTAACTAAAATCATCGTCATATCGGCCAATTTCCATATTTTCATAATTTCCTTCTGCATATTCATTCTGGTAATTGCATCCAGGGCACCCAAGGGTTCATCCAGTAGGAGAACCTCCGGGTTTTCAATTAAAGATCTTGCAATACTCACCCGCTGCTGCATGCCGCCGGATAATTGATACGGATATGCATTTTCAAAGCCATTCAGCTCCACCAGCTCAATATATTGCTTTACAAGCTCATCCTTCTTTTTTTTACCCAGTTTTTTTAACATCTCTTTGCTGATACCGTAGGCTATATTGTCTTTCACCCTCATCCACGGAAAGAGCCTTGCCTCCTGGAAAATCATCCCTCGGTCCAGTCCCGGTGCAGTAATATCCTTATCGTTCATTTGCAGCAGTCCGCTGTCCTTGCTCTCCATTCCTCCGATTATTCTCAGCAGAGTGCTTTTACCACAGCCGCTATATCCTACAATGGATACGAACTCTCCGGCATAGACCTTCAGAGAGATATCCCTTAATACCTCCATCTGTGTATCATTGACAGGAAATGCTTTATTCAGATGTTCTATACGGATTTTTACATCTTTATCCATTGATTTATATATCCTTCCGCAATCGCTCAGTCTTTCTTAACAGTAACATTCCATTTCAGCAAAATTTTTTCTAACTTGCCAATTAACACATTAATCAGCCATCCAATCACTCCGATTATCATCACACCGGAAAACATGTTGTCCGCTCTGGACAATTCTCTCGCATAAGAAATCATAAATCCAAGACCGGAGGAAGAGGCAATTAATTCTGCTCCAACTACGCTAATCCAAGCTATCCCAATGGCCGTACGCAGTCCTGAGAAGATGGAGGGAAGTGCTGCTGGTATAACAACATGACAAATAATTTCTCTTCTGCTTTTCACAAACAGCCTGGATACCTCCAGAAATTTGACATCCACATCCCTGACTCCATACATTACATTCGTTAATACCGGCCAGAAGGTACCTATGGCAATCACAACTACCTTGGACATTTCATCAATACCTAAGAATAATATCAGTATCGGCACCCATGCAATGATTGGAATGGGCCTTAAAACCCCTGTTAAAATTGACATGGATTTTCGGAAGAATCCAGATAATCCCATGGAAATCCCCAGTAAAATTCCCAATGCCGAGCCTAACAGATAACCTTCCAATACGCGCAGCAGACTAATACAGGTATTTCGTTGCAAGGTTCCCCTTCTGATGCTGGCAACTGTTGCCTTCCAGATTTCAGAAGGAGTAGGCAGCAGGGTCGTTTTAATCAGATTGTTATTCCCCGCATATTCCCATAGCAGCAGAAGAATTACAGGAACAGCAACCGCTACCAGTATGGCAGGATCTAATTTTTTCTTCTTCATATATTTTCCTCGTCCATTACTCTGCGGAAGCTGCCTTCTCAAGAAAACTGGTGTCCAGATACGAATTCAAATCAAAATCCTTCACAATCAACTCCTGATTCAGTAAGAATGCCTTCGTTTCTTTTAAGACCTCATAATCGTTATCATCTAAAGTCACACGAAACAACAGCTGAAACCGGTCATAATAGGCCCGGTCCATATCCTGCTGCTCTGAAAGCAGGTCATAGGCTTCCTCCAGGTTATTCGTTGCATAGTCCGAGGTCTTAATCCAGGTTTTTAAAAACCTTGTCACTAATTCCGGATTTTCCTCCAGAAAGCTGTCAGCTGCAATGATGGCAGGTACCGGCTGGTAGATATCTTCATTGGATACCAATACAGTTCCTTCTCCATTTGTTTCTATTTTATTAATAAAGGGCCCAACCGTCACGACCGCATCCACCGATCCGCTGATCAAGGTAGCTTCAATGTCCGGATTAGCTACATTCACCGGCTGAATATCCGCTTCGGTCAGTCCTGCCGTCTCCAATGCCTTGATAATAAATTCATGTCCGGCGGTTCCAACCGTAAATGCCACTTTCTTACCCTTCAGCTGCGCTATATCCGTAATATCACTGCCGGTCGGAAGGACAACAGCAATCCCATTCGTAGTACCTGCACCTCTGCCGATAATATGAAATTCTATCCCTGCACTGGCTGCTGTTAATGCAGGAAGATCACCGAGAAAACCGATATCAACATTATCCGATGCCAAAGCCTCCGTAATCGCGGGACCGCTTGCGAAGGTATCAAAAATTACTGTAATGCCGTCTCCTGAAAATTCCTCCTGAAAATATCCCAACCCGGCCTCCAGAAACTGTATGTAATCTGTTGCCTGAACACCGACATGTATTTCCTTGGCCTGGTTATCGGAGGAAATTGCTTCAGTAGGTGTCTCTTTGGATTCCCCCTGAAGTCCTGTACCTGTTATTTCTGTTTCCTGTAAATTGGAGCTTTCTTTTTCCTGATTTTTGCAGGCTACCAATCCAAAAATCAGAAAAATTCCCAATAGAATTGCATAAAAACTTTTTTTCATAATTCTCACTCATCCTTTTCTTCGTGGTTTGTTTTCATATGCCTAATTTAGAAGCGATTTACATTTCATATAAATTTTATATGAATAGTATGTAATATCGATATAATAGCATCCCGTTATCCCATTGTCAATCTATTTTTAGCAAAATATTAGCAAAATATTTTTTAATATTCTCTTTAAAATAAAGGATTACAGCAATTTATAATTACTATTAGTAATTTTCTAATATAATTATTATAGATAATGTTTTAAATTTATTGTATAATCTGTTATAATGCTGGAATAACGCAATGCTCCTGATAAATAAGTACAGGTACATCTAAATCGCTCCCGCATGAAATATATTGCAAAAGTGATATTTTAATCGATATGTCAGGACTAATTCGACCATAGGGGGGATTAATATGAATGTAAATCTTATAAAAGACTTGCTGAACGCTTGTTTTGTAGCGAAAAAAATAACTGAACTGACTCCTGTATTACCAAAAGGGTTAAAGCCTAGACATTTATCTGTCCTCGATACCATTTACAACTTGAAAAAAAAACAAGGAGTTGTTTATGTCAGTGATGTGAGCACGAAATTAAACATTACGCCGCCAAGTGTCACTACATTAATTAACGAATTGGTTCATCATAAATTTGTTGTTAAATTGAGCACAAAGAACGATAAAAGGAAAATACAGTTGAATATAACTGCTGCCGGAAAAAGATTTTATAAAATATATATAAAGGAATATCATCAAAGACTCTGTACTAATCTTCAGGAACTGGATGAAGAGGAATGCAGGATTATGGTGAATACGTTAAATCAACTCTATCAATTGATGCTGCAAAGCAATACAGGCATTTCTTACAAATAAAGAAATGACATTTGCCCTCCTTTTCCAACTCAACTTACAAAAAAATGCCCCAATTGTAATTGACTGCTCTCATAGCATATCAATTACCCTTGGAACACCTTCTTTTCCAGCTATTATACTGTACGGAACTACCATTCATTATTGCGAATCAACAGACACCGGCCTTTTGTTGCGGCATCTTTTGCAAACGGTTAATTTACTGCCATCCTGTGCAACTAAAGGATATAAGACTTTAATCCTTTTTGTTTTACACAAGGGGCAGGTACCTCTGCCATGAGAGGGTAAGCTCCATAAGGTTTTACCTCTATGGGGTTTTAGCGCCATATACTCATTCCTTTCTATATACCCAGGATATCCCTGACCGAAAATCATCAGAAAAGTTCTTCCAATAAGATAAGTATATAAAAAGAATGTAATAAAATCTATTGCACATATCCTTCTGTATCAAACTTAAGCATTTCTTGCTTGGTATATAATTCTTCGGATGCTTTGTTCCGACAAATAAAATTCTTCTGATAATTCCTCTACGGATTTCCCGCTCCGGTATTTATGATATATCTCCAGGTTTCTGGTCCTTAAAAAGGCTTTTGCACCACTTTTTTCTCCCCAGTTTTTCTTCTCTCCATCCTTGCGTGGAATATATAAATAATCACCGTCAACATATTCCTGAATTAATCTGACCACTTCCTGCGGCAGCACATCCTGTGCCTTAACATATTTCATCTTCTCTGCTCCTCTAATTATAATTCAGATGAAGCAAAGACCACAAAAAAACTGCAGCCGGGCAAAGCCCCCTGCTGCAGTCAAGATTTTTTTATCAATCCTTATCTGATACTTAGGAAAAATGATGAAAAGAGTATACAAACAAAACCTCTCATATAAAATGAGGTTTCTACATACAATCTTAAGCATCAGCTACCTTAAATATCAGACCTCCGAGCAAAGCATCGCCGACTAATTAATTTTTGGTCTTTGCGCGGAGATGGGTTTTCTATCAATTGCCTTAAATGATTTCATAAGGATTTCCTTTCAAAGGTAATACATAACTATAGTTAAGTATAGCATAGTATTCTCAAGAAGCAAGGTCAAAAACAATTCTGTACCATTCTTGAGACTTTCACAGGCAGGAAAACATCATGCCTTCATCAGCTCCGGGAATTTGATTTTTAGATATTCCTTGATCAGGGTGACACAATGATCGATACCTACCCGTTCACTGTTTAAGGTCAAATCATAATTTACCGGATTGGTCCAATAGTTGCCGCCGGTATAGTGCTGATAATAGGCCGCCCGGTATTGATCCGTCTTTGTGATGGAGGTATGGGCCGTCTCTTCGTTAACCCCCATCTTCTTCATTACCCTTTGCAGACAGAAGGCCCGGGGTGCTTCGATATAGATACTGACCACATTGGTATATTCCTTCAATACCCAGTCGGCACATTTTCCGACAATAATACAGGATTCTGATTTTGCAAGATTTTCAATAATCTGCTTCTGAAATTCGAATAGCCTTTCGTCTGATACAAATTCATCGTCCACCGGCTTAGGCTTTATGGTTCGCGGCAAGCCTCTTAACAAACTGGAGAATTTCTTGCCCCTGATTTTCTCATTCACTTCTGTAAATAGCTCCTCATCCAATCCGCTTAACTGCGACGCCAGGGTCAAAATCCGGTTCTCATAGCAGGCAATCCCCAAATCCCGGGCCAATTTTGAAGCAATTTCTTTCCCCCCGCTGCCAAAGCCTCTTGCTACTGTAATCACATAATTATCCATGCGCAACCCTCCCTTGGTAATTACCTATGAAAGACTCTCAACTGTTTCCTTTATAATATCATATGCTTTATCGCAATCCTCCCTGGTGACAATTAACGGCGGAATCATTCGGATAATATGGGCTCCGATTGCCGTAATTAAAAGCCTTCTGTCAACACAGCCATGCTTGACATCAATCCCCTTGATTTTATCATCAAATTCCACTCCGATTAAAAGTCCCTGGCCTCTTACCTCCTTCACATGGGGAAGGGTCCTTAGCTTCTCCATAAAGTAAGCTCCCACTTCCTTTGCATTTCCTGCCAGATTCCTGTCTAAAAGCTCCGTAATCTGAGCCAGTGAAGCAGCACAGGAAACCGGATGTCCCCCATAGGTAGTCCCGTGGGAACCCGGAGTGAAGGCTTTGGCAACCTCCTCACGGGCACAGATGGCGCCGATGGGCATACCTCCTCCCATAGCCTTTGCCATGGAAACGATATCCGGCTTGATACCGTAGTTCATAAAGGACATTACCGCACCGGTTCTGCACCAGCCGGTCTGAACCTCATCCAGAAGCAGCAATAAGCCCTTTTCATCACAGAGCTGCCTGATTCCCGTCATAAATTCCAGGGTGGCAGGATTTACACCTCCCTCGCCCTGAACCGGCTCCAGCATAATTGCAATAGTATGGTCTGTGACTGCTTCCTCAAAGGATTTCAAATCATTATATTCGGCATAGGTAAAGCCGGGGGTCATATCTCCGAAGCCAAGCTGACAGGCATTGTCCGGCTGTCCTGTGGCACTCATGGAGCCAAAGGTTCTTCCGTGAAAGGACATTCTTGCGGTTATGATTTCATATCTGCCCGGTCCGTATTTTTCAACCCCGTATTTTCTGGCCATCTTAATCATGGCCTCGTTTGCCTCTGTTCCGGAATTCTGGAAGAAGATTTTGTCCATGCCAATTGCCGTACAGATTTTTTCGGCAAGTAACGCCTGGGGTATGGTATAAGGATAATTAAAGGTATGTATAATATCCCCGGCCTGATCTCTGATCGCGGCCACCACCTTTTCATTGCAGTTACCGGCGCTGTTAACAGCAATCCCTGCATAAAAATCCAGATAGCTCTCTCCCTCTTCGTCATACAGATACATATCCTTTGCCGTCTCTGCCACGAAATCAAAGCGCTCATAGGTTTCTATCATATATTTTTTTACTTTTGCCTTCAGCTCCTCTTTCGTCAATCCTGTGTCACGTAATTTCATAATTTTGTCCTTCTTTCCTTCAAGCTTGCCATAAGGTTCATAGCTGCTATATTTTGTTATGGTATATCCGTTCCTAATTCTCATAAAGGCCATGCCGGAATATCATAATAATTGCTCTTTATTTAAAAGAAAATGTTGATGTCAGTCTGACAATCTCATTGCCATCATTGCAATACCAATGTTCTATGTCAGAATCGAACCGGAATGCATCACCCGGATGAATTGCAAACTTTTTCTCACGTATTTTCAAAGTCAGGATTCCGGTTGCAACCGTAATATATTCCACGGTATTTTCCCCGTGGGAGCCGCTGTAATAGACGCCGTTCGGATATATTTCCATTCCGTATATCTCAAACTGACGGTCCTTCTCATAGGGGAAATAGGTAAAAATCATGTATTGGCCTTCCACTTCCTTGGTGGGAACTAATTCCTGTCTTGAAATATAACAGGTCTCCTGCCTCGGTGTTTCAATCAGCTCGCTTAGTTCCACCCGCAGGCCGCTGACGATCTTACCAAGACAGCCAATGGAGGGATTGGCCTCACCTCGTTCTATCTGTGCAAGCATGCTTTTGCTGACTCCCGTCTGTTCAGCAGTATCATCAAGGCTCATATTTTTCGCCAGCCGTATTTTCTTTAAGTTGAATGCTATGTTTTTGTTGATATAATCCACGATAAAACCTCCTCACTGCCTGATTTTTCGTATGCCGGCCTCAGCCGTTCATAAATCTGGATAGAAATTCTTTTGTCCGGGGATTTTTGGGAGTGGCAAATAATACGGAGGGTTCATCGCTTTCCGCAATGACTCCCTGATCCATAAAGATGGTCCGGGTGGATACATCCCTGGCAAAGGCCATCTCATGGGTAACAATAATCATGGTCAGCCCTTCCCTGGCCAGCTCCTTGATTACGTTCAGCACCTCCCCCACCATCTCCGGATCGAGGGCGCTGGTCGGTTCATCAAAGAGCAGTACCTCCGGCTCCATCGTCAGTGCTCTGGCAATGGCGACCCGCTGCTTTTGCCCGCCGGATAACTGGGCCGGCCTTGCATTGATATAGGGGGCCATTCCAACCTTTTTCAGATATTTGATGGAGATGGCATGTGCCTCCTCCTTACTTTTTTTCAGGACCTTCCGGCTCCCCGCCATGCAGTTTTCCAATACCGTCATGTTATTAAAGAGGTTGAAGGACTGGAATACCATGCCGACCCTGGCCCGGTATTCATTTATTTTCTTCTGGGAACCGCCAATCTCCTGATCCCCGTAGTAAATAGTTCCGCTGGACTTTGTCTCCAGCAGATTCAGACACCGCAGCAGCGTGGATTTTCCGGAGCCGGAAGAGCCGATAACACATACCACTTCTCCCTTATCAATACTGAAATCGATGTCCTTTAACACCTCATGTGTACCAAAGGCTTTTCTTAGATGCTGTACATTTATAATCGCCATAGTCCGACCTCCTAATCCGACAGATATTCTGTAGCCAATTCATAATCCTTCTTACCCTCCAGCTTCTTCTCCAGAATCGCAAGTAATTTTGTAAATACCACGCATAGGATAAAGTAAATTACGCCGGTAATTAAGAACGCTTCGAAATACCTGTAGTAAGTATTTGCCGCTGTCTTGGTTGCAAAGTAAAGCTCTGCGATACCGATTACGTTGAGCACCGATGTCATCTTTAAATTTGTAATAAACAGGTTTCCCATCTCTGGGATGATATTGCGAAACGCCTGGGGTAATACGACGGAAAACATAATGGTAAAATGCGACATCCCCAGAGCTTTACCTCCCTCGAACTGCCCGTTATCAATTGATATGATTCCTCCACGTACCGTTTCCGCCATATAGGCTCCTGTATTTAACATAATAACCAGAATGGCCGCGTTGAAGGGAGAGATACCCACCCCGTTCTGCTTCAAGCCGTAATAAATTACCATTGCCTGCACCATCATGGGTGTTCCCCGAAAAATATGTACAAAGCCGTTGCAGATGGCTTTCAATATCCTGTAATAGATTCGCTTTGCCAGGCTATCCTCCCGGTGCACCGGTGTTGATTGGACTATCCCCAGTAAAAATCCCAATAGCAGTCCTAATAATGTACCAAGTATGGATGTTTCTAAAGTAATTACGGTTCCCTTCCAAAAGTATACGCCGTATTCCTGTAATAAAAACAGGATCCATTCAAAAATATTCTTCTCCATACTCATTCCCCCTCTCCTAATCTTCTCTCGTACTAAACAATCTCCAGCTTGCATAAAGCAAATAATTTTCTATCAGGAGTGCTCGTCAGGTAAAAAGAGACGCATAGGTACCGTTACGCCCCTATGCGTCATATTTTATTTACCGCAGACATAACACCTGCCGTCTATTCTGTTATACACATTATGATTTATTCGCTCAAGGGCTGTAAGGTAACCGCAAGGTCCATCAGGTCAATCATCTTGGTCTCATCCCATTCAATTGCATCCAGCGCTCCGTCCAATTTCTCCTGCAGCTCTTTGTTGCCTTCCTTGACTGCAATACACACATTCAGGGACTGGCCCTCGGGAACCGTAAAGCCATCGGATTCATCCAGCTTCACATAAGCAATATCCGGATTGGACATTGCAGCAGACATGGCTGTCGGCTCGTCCAGTACAGCACAATCCGCAGAGCCCATTGCCACTGCCATAACTACCTCAGAGGTGGTTTCATAGAAGGTTAACTGCTTCACCTCCGGAATCTGCGGTACATACTGTTCCCATATGGTACCGATCTGTGTGGTAGCAGAGGCACCGGTGAAATCAGATAAGGTTTTTGCATTTGCATAGGCACCGCTTTTATTTACTATGATAACATTATTTCTGATATAATAGGGATCGGTAAAGTCAACACTCTTATCCCGATCCTCCGTGTAACCCATACCCGCAATAATTACGTCATAATCACCGGAATTCATTCCAAGTACGATACTGGACCAATCAACCTTATGTACCTCAAGCTCCCATCCGAGCTGATCTGCGAGCTTTTGCGCCAGCATAACATCATAGCCGTAGGCATAATCCTCGGTTCCGTAAATAGGAACAGCCTTATCACCATTGCTGACCTCCTGCGTGGACTGGGTCCAGTTAAAGGGGGCATACGCACACTCCATTCCTACTCTTAGTACCTTCTTATCCTCGCCAGAATCTTCTTTCTTCGAACACCCTCCAAATACGGATGCAACCATTACCATACATAGAATCAAAACCAACGCTCTTTTTTTCATGAATACAGACCTCCCTCAAAGAATATTTAATCTTTCTTGAGTGCTTATTCTGCAGATAAGCCGCTCTTAATGGGCCCATAACACAAGAAAAGGCGCTGGTTTTTTGGACCAACGCCTTTGTTCTTGATAGGTAACATTCTATCTGCTTTAATGTACTTTGTCAATACACAGGGTAACAATATTTTGCACAAACATTTGATATAAATGCCTATTATTATATGTTATTTCGTATATTCGTATCACTATATTGCACAATATGTTCATATATCGCTCATTTTATACTGTTAAGAAAACCGGTATAAGGTCTTGAACGCTTTAAAGTAAAAGGCTTATATTAAGCTTTGCAGCAGGAAAACCATAACTGAAGTTAAAGCGGCAACGACTACCCCATAAAGAGACCCCTTTAACCCATTTACAAGATGAAACCAGGGACTCTCATATTCCTTCACCATATCCTCTGTTCCAGGTATACGAAAGCGTTTCCCGTGGCAAAAAATAATGAGATCCAAAACAATTGTATCAAACCAATTAATTACCAGCCATAAGCCTAATGCATAGAAAAAGGCTGGTGCAAAAAACCTTACTCCTGATAAATACACGATGGCGGATAAAATTATAATAAATAAGAGCGCCGCACTTAGCTTAAGTCCCAGCTTCTTTTTTCTGGTCGGAATACGCCCCCTATACTGCGGAAGCTGCATTACACGCTCACGGATTGCCGGTGGATAATTAAATAATTGCTGCAGCGGGTCTTTTAATACTAATGGCATGATTATGGCTGTAAACACCCCACATAGAATAATACTTTGAATTACGAATAGCATAAGCCATCCTCCTTTTCAAGTTTTCACAAAACCGTCATACGGCCTTGTGCTGCCCATAAACCTCTTAAGCTCCGTTTATTTCTCATAAATATAATTACACAGCATATCAACCATCAGAGCAAAGTTCTCACCCAAAGCATCCTGATGAAGCTCCTTCTTACTTTCAGCGGCAAGCGCCATGATTTTCATCATATTGGCGATTACATGATAATTTAAATCCTTCCTTATCCCAATGGCATACTGCAAAAACCATGCCGTGATCTTCTCCTCCCTTTCTGGGTCCAGCGCAAATTCCTCGGGTAATTTTTTCTTAAGCCATAGCTCATCCTCCAGTGTCATATATGAGATGATATTGCTCTCTCCCAGAAAGGAAAAGGTATGAAGGAGGGCTTGAAAGGTTTCTCTGTCTATGCCGCCCCTTTCTTTCCTTGCCTTATTCACATATTCATAGATTTTTTCCTTGCTGTAGTGAAGTATCTGAAGTACAAATTGCTCCTTTGAATCAAAGAAATGATAGAAGGTCCCCTTCCCTATCCCCGCCTCTTTGGCAACCTCATCTACAGTCATTCGTTTTATCCCAACCTTCTTTATAAGGTGTATCCCCTCTTCCAATAATTTTATATGAAGCTCTTCCCGTTTTTCCCTGCTAAATATCGGCGGCATATTCCCACCTCCCATTTTTATGTGACCAATTTTATGATTTTCAGTCATATAATATATATCATAAAAACCTCTTTCCTACAAGAAACAATCGCCTTACTGATAAATTTTATTAATAGCAGGGTGTATACCTAATAGGGCAAGTGCGGTCCGCTTTACCGGACACATCGCACAAAAAAACCTGCCACCTTATGGTGGCAGGCTCTTACTCCTGTAATTGGTTCAATATTTTATAGAGCAGCAGATACAGCTGTTTGGCTTCCTCTGCCTCAAGGTTAATACATTGCTGCATCTGGTGGGGAACCTGGACTGCTCTCTCCTTCAGCTTCTCACCCTCAGCGGTAATCGTAACGCACAGGCTGCGTTCATCCTCCTTGGAGCGCTGTCTGGCGAGATAGCCCTTCTCCTCAAGCTTTTTTAATACCGGTGTTAAGGTTCCCGAATCCAGATATAAGCAATCACCCAGAGCCTTCACATTCATTTCCTTCTTCTCCCACATCACCATCATGGCGATATACTGGGTATAAGTCAAATCCAGCTCCTCCAGAAACGGCCGGTATTTTCTTACAATCTCCTTGGAGCAGGCATAAAGGGGAAAGCACAATTGATTCTCCAGCTTCAGCGCATCATATAAGTTCGGTTCATGCTCCATCGTTATAAAAGCTCCTTAATCCGGCCTTCAACATAACTCATATCCGTCGTGGGCTCGAAGCGCTCTACCACCTTACCCTCACGGTCAATCAGGAATTTTGTAAAATTCCATTTGATATCCGGTTCGTTTTCATAGTTCGGATTTTCCCTTTCAAATTTACTTTTTAATATGGCAGTCAGAGGATGCTTTTCATCAAAGCCGCCGAAGCCTTTTTCACTGACCAGATACCGAAACAGCGGCGCTGCATTTTCACCGTTTACCTCTATCTTTGAGAAAATCGGGAATTTGACTCCGTATCTGGACTCACAAAAGCTTGCAATCTCCTCATTATTGCCCGGGGCCTGCTTTCCAAACTGGTTGCAGGGAAAATCTAAAATGACAAAGCCCTGATCCGCATATTTTTCATACAGATCCTGGAGCTTATCATATTGAGGCGTGAAGCCGCACTCGGTAGCTGTATTCATAATTAACAAAACCTTGTTTTTATATTCCGAAAGTGATATTTCATCGCCCTTTAATCCTATTACCTTAAAATCATAAACACTCATTATAATTACCTCCTTACAATAATTGATTGATTTTTTCTTCTATTTTTTCAGGCGGCGTAGCCGGCGCAAAACGTTCGATTACGTTACCGTTTCTGTCAATCAGGAATTTGGTGAAATTCCATTTGATATTCTTTCCCAGAAGTCCCTTCTGCTGGGATTTTAAAAAGGTAAACAGAGGCTCCTCCTGTTCCCCGTTCACGTCTATTTTAGCAAAGAGGGGAAAAGTGGTCTGATACTTTAGCTGGCAAAAGCTTTGGATGTCTTCTATAGTTCCCGGTGCCTGATTAGCAAATTGATTGCAGGGAAAATCCAGTATCTCAAAGCCCTTATCACGGTATTTCTCGTATAATTCCTCCAGCCCCTTGTATTGAGGGGTAAATCCACAGCCGGTGGCTGTATTGACAATCAGCAGTACCTTGCCGGTAAAGCTCTCCATATTAACCGTATTCCCCTTGGCGTCCTTAACCTGATAATCGTATAGCTTCATTGCTTACTCCTTTCCATTCCGTTTATATTTTATAAAATTAAATTGCACACAATCTTTATGATTAGATTGTACACAACTTAATTTTATTTGTCAATATGAAATTTTATTTTTTTTTAAACATTGTACAAAATCAGCAATATTACCTTGACAGTCATAGTACTATGATATATCATGGTAGCATGAGGTGATAAACATGAGTGAGAACAAGATTACATCCGACCTGTTGCGCGGACATACTGATACGATGATATTACGGCTTCTATCCGAAGCAGACCGTTACGGTTATGAAATTGTCAAGCTGATTGCCGAGCGCTCGGGCGGTGAATATGAATTGAAAGAAGCCACAATGTATTCCAGCGTCCGGCGACTTGAGGCAGAAGGTGATATAGAGTGGTATTGGGGCGATGAATCCCAAGGTGGGCGACGTAAATATTTTCGGATCACTGAAAAGGGCAAGGCTACTTACGCCGGCAACAAAGGCAACTGGGAGTATGCAAAGTGTGTACTTGATAAATTATTGTAAGGAGATTTGATGTTATGGATGAGAAATTAACCAACTATTTGAACGGTGTTTTTGCACCTTACAACGGGGTAAAAAGCGTCGAGGAACTAAAGTCCGATCTACTCTCCGATCTGCAGGAACGGTTTCGTGAACTCAAAGCCGAGGGCCGGGATGATGAAACTGCTTTTGAGATGACCATTGACAGCATCGGCGACATCGAACAAACCGTACTGGAGGTTGCCAACCTGTCACGTTCGCTGGAACGGCAGGTGGTTACAAGCTTCAGCGCAAGCAATCTGCCGAAGAGCGATTTTGCGGGTGTTACTGTGTATAAAGGAAATTTTACGGCTAGTGCGCTGCGCGGCTCTGACTTTTCCGGCGCGGATTTGACCGGCAGTTCGTTTGCAAGCAGTGATGTGCGTGAAGCTAATTTTGACGGCGCAAATCTGACAGACTGCAACCTGTCCACCCTGGACCTTGCAGATGCGAGCTTCAATAAATCAATCCTTGTACGCACCAACTTCAGTATGTCTGGACTAAAGGGGACAAAATTCATCAATGTTAAGCTAACAGATACCAATCTGAGCATGACTGATCTTAGAAATACCCGCTTTGAAAATTGCATCTTTGACGGTGTGAACTTCAAGTATTCCGACCTGAGAGAGCTATGCTTTGACGGGCAAACATTTTTGAACATTAAATTTAATACAGCCGCACTTAAGGATGTTTCGTTTAAGGGCGCGGTGCTCAAAAACGTGTCCTTCCTTTCAGCATTTTCCTGGTCTAAAAAATATTACCGCGCTGCCAAGACCGTCTGCTTTGATGGTGCGATGATGGATAAACTGACCTATGCTGCCCTTAAAGGTATGGGAATCAATCTATCAGGAGTTATTATTATATAATTTTCAGGAGGAATGAATATGCAAAACCAGGCAATCCAAATAAAAGGGCTGCAAAAATCCTATAAACAGCTTCAGGTTCTGAAAGGTGTGGATTTCGAGGTGGAAAAAGGCAGTATCTTCGCCCTTCTCGGCTCTAACGGCGCAGGCAAGACAACGATTGTCAAGATCCTCACCACATTGCTCAAACAGGATAGCGGAACTGCCATCGTTAACGGCTTCGACGTTGTGGCAAAGCCTGACTATGTGCGGCAGTCAATCAGCCTGACCGGGCAGTTTGCCGCCGTGGACGAGATCTTGACCGGGCGGGAAAATTTGATCATGATTGCCAAGCTGCGGCATCTCAAAAATCCGCGTCAGGTCACGGAAGATTTACTGAACCGCTTCGGCTTGACCGACGCCGCCGACCGCAGAGTGTCCACCTATTCGGGCGGTATGCGCCGCAGACTAGACATCGCCATGAGCCTGATTGGAAAACCGCAGCTTATTTTCCTCGATGAGCCGACCACCGGGCTTGACCCTGAGGCGCGCATTGAGGTTTGGAAGGTTGTCAAAGAACTTGCTAATAGCGGTACAACGGTGTTCCTGACCACACAGTATTTGGAGGAAGCCGAGCAGCTTGCGGATCAAATTGCCATTCTGCACGAAGGCAGGATTATCGTGAGCGGTACGCTCGCGGAACTGAAAAAGCTGTTCCCGCCCGCAAAGGTAGAGTACGTTGAAAAACAGCCGAGCCTGGAGGAAATATTCCTCGCAATCATTGGTAAGAAGGAGGAAGGGTAAATGGAAGCAACAAAAAATCACTTTTTCAACGATATGGGTGTGATGCTTAGTCGTTCTATGCGCCATATTTTTCGCAGCATGGACACCATCATCACAGTCACCATCATGCCGATTGCGCTTATGCTGCTGTTTGTCTATGTGTTCGGCAGTGCCATTCAAACCGGCACAGATAGCTATGTGAACTACCTGCTGCCCGGCATCTTGCTGATTGCAATTGCAACCGGGACCTCTTATACGGCTTACCGTCTGTTTATGGATATGCAAAGAGGCATCTTCGAACGGTTCCACTCCATGCCGATTGCTCGTTCTGCAGCACTTTGGGGGCATGTGCTTACCTCACTGGTATCCAATGCAATTTCGGTTGCCGTCATCATTCTCGTAGCGCTGATTATGGGCTTTCGTTCACCGGCAGGAGTATTATCCTGGCTCGCTGTGGCCGGTATCCTTGCACTATTTACGCTGGTCCTGACATGGATCGCAGCGATTGCCGGATTGTCCGCAAAATCGGTGGACGGCGCAAGCGCCTTTTCCTACCCGCTTATCTTCCTTCCGTTTATCAGCTCGGCGTTTGTGCCAACCGAATCGATGCCGTCGGGCGTTCGCGCCTTTGCCGAAAACCAGCCGGTGACTTCCATTGTCGACGCAGTCCGCTCCCTGCTCGCAGAGCGGCCCGTCGGCAATGACATCTGGATTGCGCTCGCATGGTGCTTGGGCATTCTTGTCATAGCTTATTTTTTCGCAATGCGGGCATACAAACGGAAAGCGGCTTAGTATTTACGCAGGGTAGTACTAGTTTCTGACCTTATACGGGCGCATCATTTCATTGTCCTCATGATCTAGAATATGGCAGTGCCATACATAACCAGGCCCTTCTGCCGGATTAAAGGGGAAAAGATTATCTCCCGGCCTTAGCCAGCACTGGGATATATTCTGGGGTGCAAAGCGTATGAGGATTCTGGTCACCTGACCCGGATTCATACGTACCGTATCCTTCCAGCCGGCCT
The DNA here is from genome assembly GCA_023407175.1 of Bacillota bacterium. The sequence continues at coordinate 274,875 of JAEYMU010000025.1, read as the reverse complement.
CATTCCCTTCCGGCGGGATTGGAGGCCCGGACAGATAAGACTCCAAAGCCACTGTCTTAGGCTTATGGTACAGCGGGGGCGCTCCATTGCAGGCCTCCCAATAGGTACGATATTTTTCTGCATCAATGCACTGGCGGTTAAGCAGCTGAAACTGAACCAGGTGCAGGTGTATCGGATGCGTACCCATGGTCAGATTAACAATCTCCCATTCCTCCGTTGACCCGACCTCCGGGGTTTCCGTTACCGAAAAGGACCATTTTAAGCCATCCAGTAATGCCTCCCTGGGTCCATTCGGTCCTTTCACCTCATAAAGGGTAAGGATTCTCTTTCGGTCAGGGCAAAGCCTTGGCATATCATTGAGACAATCCGGAAGCGGAACAGGCTTCACCGGCTCCGAGCAATTAACCGCAAACTGCATAATCTGTCCCACAGTTGCAGGATCGGGGGTCCCTCCGTCCGGATAGGGTGCATTCGCCTCATTCAGCAGCTTAATTCTTGTTCCCGGCTCAACCGACGAGAAATCAATCAGGATATCCGCTCTTTCTGCAGGTGCTAACAGCAGGGCCGTACACTTTACCGGCTTTGGCAAAAAGCCCCCGTCACTGCCGATTTGAATAAATTCCATGCCATTTGACAGCTTAAGCTGATAGAAACGGGCATTGGAGCCGTTTAATATCCGAAAGCGGTATTGGCACCGGTCGACCTCAAGATTAGGCCATACTCTCCCGTTCACTACAATGGTGTCTCCTAAGAATTGCGGCACCCAGTATGGATGAATCCCCGGATTTATACCGATATTATCATATAATAAGGACCCATCGCTTAAAAACATCCGGTCCTGGATTACGATGGGTATTTCATATTTTCCTTTTGGCAGCTTAAATTCCCTTGAATTTTCCCAGCAGCCGCGGCTGCTGTTCTTGCCCTCCCGCAGCAGATAAAAGCCCGCCAGCCCGGCATAAACATTCAGCCTTGTAATTCCCATTGTATGGTCATGGTACCAGAGCGTCGCGGGCTCCTGCGCATTCGGATAATAGTACTGGTTCGATGTAAATGCGGGGCCATGCTGCCCGTCATAGGTAAACCAGGCCTCCGGATAACCATCGGACAATGAAGACACCTCACCTCCGTGCAGATGGGTTACAGCAGGAATTGACTTCTGTGCCTCACGAAAGCCGGGAGGAAACATGGGCCACGGCTTTGGCGGGTCCATTGGCATATGATTCGGATTGGCCCAGTGCAGGGTTGGATCGACGGGGAACGGATGCCTGCCGCATAATTTATTGATCCATTTCACTTTAACCGGAATCCCCTGAATCGCTTCAAAGGTAGGCCCCGGCGAGCCTCTAAAATATCGGACCTTACTGCAGCCCGGCTCTCTGATCATTCCGCCATAGCCCCAAACTGTGGTTTTGGGGTAGCCCTTCGGAAGCATCTGCTGGCGTAATTCACCGATATCGATATTATAAAGGTGCTCTGTTTTACATTGTCCTTTTTCGTCCTGCCCCTTGACAACAATCGGTTCGAATACCGGAGGTATGAAAAGCTGGTTTTCGTATTTGGGAATAAACAGTGGATTCAGCTTACTGGCCGGTTTGTTACATCTATAGGAATAGTTATTTTGAACTGTTGAAATACGGATATAATTTTTCTTTTTTTGAAATAACCGCTTTTTATTCGGTTGGTACATGTGATAACCTCCTTGTGACAGTATCCTATAACATCATATGTCGGAACTGACAAAAAGGTTAACATTTCGACACTAGCTCCCTGCTGCGTTTCTAATGAGCGTCATGCTGTTTTCTTCTGCTTTTCATCAAGCGTTTTTCTGATTTCGATATGCTGCTCCCTTGTATAGGGATAGAATATTGCTGTTATCAACCCCAATATTACAAAAAATCCCGGTGCCAGCACCATCGTCCATTTGATAGCACTAAGCGCCAGCGGGGTCTGCTGCACATTGGCTACATAACCCGAAACCTCCAGAACAATACCGATAACAAACATTGCAAAGGAATTGGAAAGCTGCATAAAAAAGGTCATAACTCCCGAATACAGGCCTTCCCGTCTTCTGCCCAGCTTTAATTCATCCACGTCAAGCACATCCGGCAGCATAGCCCAGGGCAGAACATGTGCAACCCCGTAGCCAATCCCTGCAAAGGCTCCTACAAAATAAACCACCAGCGGATTGGACCCCGGTGCTACCAACAGCCAGGCTGCCTGTGCAACCGCCCAGAAAAGCAAGCCATAGCAAATCGTCTTTTTCTTACCCAGCTTTTTTGATATCCGGGTCCAGACAGGAAGTGACAGTACTCCGGTCAGAATTACTATGACCAGCAGTATTGACATATCGGCCTCCCGGTTAAGCCAGTATTTCATATAGTAAATTACAAAGCCTTCAATCACATTAGCTGCCGCATAGCAACCGACATAAATCAGCAGCAGATACCGCATCGGACGGTTTTGAAACAGACTCCTCAGCTCTTCCCTGATCTTCAGCTCCGGTATGTCAGCAACTACCCTTCTCTCCTTCGAGAAAAAGAACAGAAGCAATGCCATAATACTGATGAAGGCACCGATTCCAATACCCATTGCACGGTATCCGGCAGACGGATCCGCAAAAGCATCACTAATCAGCTTTGGAATGACCGCTGCTACCAGCCCAAAGATGAGCTGGCATACAATACGGTAATTGGATATGCTGGTTCTCTCATTATAATCGTCACTTAACTCTGAAATAAGACTCAGATATGGTACATGAAAGGAGGAGATGGCAGTAACTGCTGCTACATAGGCAACGATATAATAAAGCATGGTAAAGCTTCCCCATTCCACCTTGTTCCACAAAAGACCGGAAAAAATAATCAGAAATACCGAAGCAGCGAGAAAAAAGGGCCTTCTTCTGCCAAACCGTGTGTGGGCGCGGTCACTGCTAATTCCCAGAATCGGGTCTACAATTGCATCCCAGCCTCTTCCTGCGAGAAATACCGTACCGGCGATTGCAGGTGCCATTCCTACGACATCAGTCAAAAAATACATGAAATAAAGCCCGATGGCCGTTACTGATATTACCGACACCGATTCTCCCAATCCATAAAACAACTTCTTTTGAGGCGACAGCTTTTCATTCTTATCTCCCATAGGCTAAACCTCGCTTTGCGGTGCAACGGACATAAGCTCATTCAGCATATGCACCAGGTATTCCTTGACATTGACTCCCTCCGGCAGGGAACCCTCCAAACCGTAGAAGGCCGAATTGCCGCTGCCGGCCTGTACCTCAAGCGCTTCCCTTACCGATGCCCCAAGTTCGGACAAAAACTCCTCCACAACTCCCTCATGTGCCGGAGTAACCATAAAATGAAGGCTCTGCGGATACTGCTGTAAATCCATATGCCAGCCCTTACGGGTCATGAGTTCGGATACGATGCCAAGATTTAGACGGGCGGAGGAAACGGCAAAAATACTTGCTTCCGGTTCCCCCAGCAGATAAAGCTCCGGTATTGCCTTAATCCCATCAATCAAAGTCCTTGTTGTCTTCATGATATCCCCGGCATTCTTAAGATAGCCTTCCCTGCCCAGGAAATTAAGCACCGCCCAGGCACTTGCAATAGCTCCCCCTGGTCTGGTACCAAGAGCCGTGGGGGAGGCAAATAATCCGCCCGGCCAGCTCTCATATGCAAAGTACTGGAATTGCCGGATATCCTTATTTTTATAGATAATTGCTGAGACTCCCTTGGAGGCAAAGCCGTATTTATGCAAGTCCGCAGATATGCTGGTTACACCCGGCACCTTAAAATCAAACTCCGGCACCCGGTAACCAAGCTCCTTTACAAAGGGCAGGATAAAACCGCCAAGGCACGCATCCACATGCAGCGGAATTCCCTTACTCTGCGCCAATCCCGCCAGTTCCTCAATCGGATCAACTACCCCATGGGGATAGGCCGGGGCGGAACCGACAATCAGGATGGTATTTTCAGAAACCAGCTTTTTTGCTGCTTCCAGATCGGCTTTGTATTCTCCGGTCAGAGGAATATGTACAGGCTTTACATCAAAATAATGGGCTGCCTTTTCAAAGGCCGGATGGGCCGAAACCGGGAGCAGAAGCTCCGGCTTTGTAATTTCAGGATGAAGCCTTCTGGCTAAATCCCGATAGGTCTTAACCCCCATAAGAATGCTTTCGCTTCCCCCCGAGGTCAGACTTCCTGCACAATTATCATCTCCATGAAAAAGGTCCGCTGTCATGGAGATCACCTCGGTTTCCAGGGTGCGCAGGCTGGGAAATGCCAGAGGATTCAGTCCATTCTCATGGAAAAATAATAAGTAGGCCTCTTTTACAAATTCCGTTATCTCCTCTCCCGCATAATAAACCAGGCTCCAGGTCTTTCCCCGGTTCCAGTCCGCGTCCTGTGCCTTAAAGGTCTTCATTTTATTCAACAGCTCTGTTTGCTGCCTTCCCTTTGCCGGAAATTTAATCATAACTGCTCTCCATTCCCACGCCTCTCCGGCGTGCTTTTATAAGAAAAATCATTTAAGAAACTTGTACAGGTATTTTGTGAATGCTGTATCAGATGCCTTCACCATCGCCTCGCTGGTCAATATATTCATTAAAGGTTGAACCGCCGGATAGGTTAAGGCTCATTTCCCAGGTTGCCCGGTAGCCCAATTTGTCGTACAATCTTCTTGCCTCGCTGCCGGAAGCAATCAGCTTAGCTTCCCAGATACCCTTATCGGTTAACCACCTATGTGTCTCCTCTATTAACCGTGAGGCAAGCTGCCTTCCACGGTACCCCGGTTTGGTATACACATCAATAATCCAACCATAATAACCGGGTTTAAATAAATAATAGGGAAAATCATTTTTAATCAGTGCTCCGGCAATTGCTACCGGTAGCTTTCCGTCATAGGCTATAAAATGTCTGATACTGCCCTTTGTGAATTCCTCCGTATAATACTTTGCAACCACTCCGTATACATCTTCAACAAAGGAGCTGTCAGGAACGCCCATTTCTTTAAAAAGTGCCCTCCGAAATTCTACAATCTGAGGAATATCCTCCAGATTAGCTTCTTCAATAATAAAATTCTCTGTCTTTTGCCCCATGGTTATCCTCCCGTTCGGTTTATTAATGGCATATACCCCTATACTTTCAATCTTTATTCTATATTTATCCTATATGTTTTAATGGTATTTTAGTACAGATAAATACCTTTGTCAATTCGTTTCTATATATTTCATATATGATAAATATGTTTTGTCATTAAAAAGGGGCACTCTGATCCTTATTAGGGATAAGAGCACCCTCCTAATGTGCTGTTAAGTGTAAATGATACCTTTCAGCAATTCACACTATAATCGAAACATCGCAATACCCTTTTGCATTTCCCCGGCGAGTCTTGCCAGGCTCTCGCAGGCATTGGCTATCTCGTTCATGGAAGCAGCCTCTTCTTCTATGGAAGCGGAGGCTTCCTCTGTGCTTGCTGCATTTTCCTGGGATACAGCGGAAAGGTTTTCGATAATTCCTACAATTTCATCCTTCTTGGCTCCCATCTCGATACCGGATTGGTTTAACAGGACCAGTGATCTCTTGACCTTTTCAATTGCTTCCGCAATTCCGTCAAATTTTGCATTGGTATGGGTTACACTGTCTGTCTGGTGCTTTATATTTTCATGAACGGCAGCCATAATACCAACGGCACGGTTACTCTTTTGGGTCAACTGCTCAATATCATTCATAATTGCCGAGCTGAATTCAGTGGATTGATCTGCAAGCCTTCTTATCTCATCCGCCACGACGGTAAAGCCCCTGCCCGCTTCTCCTGCTCTGGCCGCCTCAATTGAAGCATTCAGTGCCAGCAGATTTGTCTGTCCGGCAATATTTTGTATCATCTTGCTCGCTTCATTTATTTTATTTACGCTTTCGTTTGTCTCCATAATAATATTTTGCACATCCTGTGCATTCAGGTTTGTCTGTTCTGTTTTTTTGATTAAATTCTTTATAATACCAAAGCCTTCCTCCTTAAGCTGCTCCACATTCTCCGCAGCGGCGTTCAAATCGACCATCAGCGTTAAATCCTCTTCAATCAATTTACCCAGCTGATCTACCTGGCCGGCACCCTTTTGGGTGTCACTTGCCTGGTCACCTGCACCCTCTGCCATGTCCGAAATTGCAGCTGCTACTTCATTGGAGGAGACAACTGCCTGCTGGCAGGTGGCCGATAATTCCTGGGAAGCAGACGAAAGCTGCTCGGCGGATTGTGAAATTCCTTCTATCAGCTGGCGCAGATTTTCCTGCAAGGTCAACACGGCATTTGACATTATACCGACTTCATCCCTTCTTTTTGTATAATGGGATATCTTTTGCTTATGCTCCCTATTCATATCGTATTGGGCCATATGGTTTAATACAAGGACATTGTCAATAATCGGTTTTGAGATTGATCTTCCCATAAGGACTGAAATCGTGATACCTGCCGCCAGAAATATGGCGGCAAAGATAAGCAACAGCAAGGTGAGCTTATCCACTCCCTGGGTTATCTGGCTTTCCGGCGCCCCTAACACAAGAGTCCAGTCCGTATTGGGAATTGGCGCAGTTGCCACTATTTTAGCTGCATTCTCCAATTTATAACGAATAACTTCTACCTTGCCCAGTCCGGTCTTTTCCAGCTTAAGACCAAAATCCTTGAAAATCCCATTTTCCTTGATATCCACTAATACATTCCTTTGCCCCAGAACATAATTCCTGTCTGCATAGGCATATATGGTTCCATCCTGGCCAAGAATGAAAGCAGACCCTGCTTTGCCATAGGTCATTTGATCCGTAATATCATTGAGTGCTGCCGCGTCTTCTTTTCCTGCCAATACTCCTACGATACTCTCATTAAATACCAATGGAACTGTGAACATAATATATGCGCTGTTATCTGCTTCACTGACAATAACATCCGAAAAGCTGGCTTTACCGCTCAGTGCCTCCTGGTAATAGGTCTGCTCCTTCATATCCACCTCTTCACCGCTGACCGCATAGGTTCCGAGTCCGTCCTTATCAAGAATGGCTAAATCCAGATAGCCCAGTTTTTCCGCTTCCCTTGCCAGTATCTTGAACTGGTCCTCCAGCTTATTTCCTACAATTCGTTTGGCAACCTGGGAAAGTACACTGGTTTTGATATTCAACTGGGAGTCTATATAATTTGCACCCTGTTTGGAAGCCTCCATCAGTCCATTTTCCGCTTCCTTACTCACCGTATTATGGCTTAGCAATACTGCAGTCAGACCCAAGCCTCCCACTACAATCAGGATAACAATTCCTACAAACAGCGCAATTCTCCCGGATAATCTAAGTTTCAGCCTTGACTTCATACGCATTCCTCTTTTCCTTTTGTATTTTCCCAACCTTTACCTACACCGCAAAGCTATCGCTTTATCTACCAGGTATTCTTTCGAGCTGCTATGACTGACACATCAAGGAAGAACAAAGTGTCAGCCTGCTGACACTTTCGCGCCCGAGCGGATTGCGTAGCAATATCTTCCTTGCCGCGAGGTGCGCATCCTGCACGGAGTGCTTTTTCCTTTATAGGACGCAATTTCCTATAAAGTAAGAAAAGGCGGCAATTACTTGCCGCCTTGGTTGAATCAAAAAGAATAAAAATAAAGCTGAAGCAATGCTCCAGCTTTAGAGTTCATAAAATATCTTATTCTTTTTCAGGATGTGTCTGCCGACACTCCCCAGCAACCGGACGATCATAGTATAAACACCTTAGACTCACAGCTTTGCGTCCTTGCCTTTCAGCAAGTTTGCCTTTGATTTACCTATTATACTTCAATCCTTCCCATATACAATAAGAAACATTAGCATTATAGCGTTATAATTCTGGACATTATTGTCCTGATTAGGTTAAAATCTACTATGAGCTATTCCCTTTCCGTACCGTCCGAGGCTGTATCAGGGTGTCAAATTATTCAAGGATGGCCCCTTTACTGCCTGAGGTCACATGCTTGGCATAGCGGCTGAGATATCCTGTCTTGATTTTCGACTCTCTGGGCCTCCAGACCGCCCGCCGCCTTTGTAATTCCTCCTCACTGACAAGCACCTCAATCCTATGTTCGGGAATGTCTATCTGAATGATGTCGCCGTCCTGAATAAGGGCGATATTTCCTCCAACTGCCGCCTCCGGGGACACATGGCCAATGGCTGCTCCTCTGGTAGCACCGCTGAAACGCCCATCTGTAATTAATGCTACCGTATCTCCAAGCCCTCTTCCCATAATGGCGGAGGTCGGATTCAGCATCTCCCTCATACCAGGTCCGCCCTTGGGCCCTTCATAGCGGATAATTACCACATCGCCAGGCTTTATCTCATTCTGATTTATAGCAGAAAGCGCAGCCTCCTCCCTATCAAAAACTCTTGCCTTTCCCGTATGCTTTAACATTCCGGGAGCTACGGCTGATTGCTTGACAACACAGGAATCAGGCGCAAGATTGCCCTTTAATACGGCAATACCTCCGGTTTTGCTATAGGGATTTTCAACAGGACGGATAACCCCGGGATTTTTATTATCACACCCCTTGATATTCTCGTCCACTGTGGCGCCGGTACAGGTCAGCAGGTCGGTATGAAGAAGCCCCAGCTTATCGATCTCCTTCATGACGGCATAGATACCTCCCGCCTCATGCAAATCCTCTATGTAGGAAGCTCCGGCCGGAACCAGATGGCATAGATTCGGTGTCCTTGCAGAGATCTCATTTACAATATCGCAATTTAACTCAAGGCCGCATTCATGGGCAATTGCAGGCAGATGCAGCATCGTATTGGTACTGCAGCCCAGTGCCATGTCAATGGTGAGTGCATTATGAAAGGCTTCCATCGTCATAATATCCCTTGGCCTGATGTTCTTTTCAAGCAGCTTTAGTATCTGCATTCCGGTATGCTTTGCCAGCCTGAGCCGCTCGGAATAGACTGCGGGAATGGTTCCATTACCCTTCAGTGCCATTCCCAGTACCTCAGTCAGACAATTCATACTATTGGCGGTGAACATCCCCGAACAGGAGCCGCAGGTCGGACAGGCCTTATTCTCATACTCACAGAGCTTTTGCTCCGATAGCTCACCGGTACGGTATCTGCTGACAGCCTCAGATACGGTTGAATAGCTGATTCTCTCCCCGCCTGATCTGCCGGCTAACATGGGGCCCCCGCTGACAAAGATAGTAGGAATATTGAGTCTGGCAGCCGCCATCAGTAATCCGGGTACATTCTTATCACAGTTAGGAACCATGACCAGGGCGTCAAAAGCATGTGCCAACGCCATTGCCTCTGTGGAATCTGCAATCAGTTCCCTGGTCACCAGGGAATAATGCATTCCCTCATGTCCCATGGCGATTCCGTCGCATACAGCAATTGCAGGAAATACCAAAGGCGTTCCGCCTGCCATCGCCACCCCAAGCTTGACAGCCTCCACTATTTTATCCAAATTCATATGTCCCGGCACGATATCATTCTGGGAGCTTACAATTCCGATCAGTGGCTGACAAAGCTCCTCCTCTGTTAACCCCAGGGCATACAGCAGCGCTCTCTGCGGCGCGGCCTCAATTCCGGTTTTAATCCGTTGACTTCTCATAATAACCTCCATCCTGCCATCAGGCAATACAAAAACTATTCGTTATTTCTTTTGATCGTTGTATTACCTATTATATGTTGTATGATGTCTAATGTCAACAGTCAAATAGGAAGACCTGACAAGAATTTTCCTTCGGCAGACCTTCCCATATCAATTAAATCTGTATATTTATTTTGCTACAGTTCCCCTTAAAAGCGGAAACGGTTATATCTCCAATTCATCCATCGCATGCAGGATATGGAGCTTCATAGCCACTCTTGCACCTTCCCCGTCCCTCTTTCTTAAGAAGTCTGTAATCATCCGGTGATCGCGCAGGGTATCCTCTATGGCAGGCTCCTTATCCTTCGAAAGTACAACGCCCTTCCCGATTGCCTGATAGATGATCGGCATAAGCCGATTCATGAATTCATTGTGCGTCGCCTTTGCAATTGCCTTATGGAATTCCTTCTCCGCTTCCGTTCTGTCTTCCCCATTGCGCACTTTATTCTCAATGATTTTACCAAGCTCCATAATATGCTGCAATTCCCGGTCAGTCGCGCGAAGTGCCGCATAATAGGCTGCCTCCGGTTCAAAGATCAAACGCATCTCAAATAAATCCCTGGCGTCCATCTTATAATTGGTGATTTCATCCATTCCCAATTCATCTCCAACCTTCAGCTCTTCCCTGACATAGGTGCCTTTTCCTCTTCTGACCTCCAGTATCTCATGAGCAGTCAGGATTTTAATGGCTTCCCGCAGCGTCGTTCTGCTTACCTTCAGCTCCTCTGCCAGAATATTCTCATTCGGCAGCTTATCACCGGCGGCAAAGCGTTTGTCCACCGTTATCATATTCAAAATATCCTCTGCCACACTTTCCGACAGCATCTTTTCTTTTCTAAGCATCATAAACCTCCATCCTGCCAACCTCCACGCATTTAAGTGCCGGACAAGAGGTCTGCATATTCTTTATCCAGCTGATATCCCTGATAAGCCTGGTATTCCACATCACTCCGGCCGGAATTTACAATACCGAAGGAGCCGTCAAAATTCCAGAGAGCCCAGCCAAAGCCCAGCTCCTGAAATGCTGCCAGTTTATCCGAGGCCAAAGCCAGCGTAACATCATGGGGTGTCTGATTATGTATTCCCCATTCGCCTACCATGACGCCAATCCCATTCTTCCTGCTAAAATCCGCCCAGGTCTTAAGATAGGATTCAATCAGCCAGTCCTTGCCCGGAGCAGCACTTGTACCGGTAGCATAGCTTCCATCCGGGTTTATTGTTATTTTCTTTGAGGCAGAGCCCCAATTTAAGTCAGACGGAGTAATGGTGCTGTATACCGTACCATCCTTCCGATACAGATTCACCTCAGAATAGGTCAGCCAGTCACCCTCGCTTAGATAGATACGGATTTCCTTCGTAGCCGCAGGAATATTACACAGATATTCCTTGTTAAATAAATTCTGATAGATCTTCCACTCCTTACTGTAAACCGCCTGATACCAGTCACCCTTGCCTCCGGTGCAGACAATTGTTTTATCAAATATAAGCTTGCCGTCTGCTTCTATTTTTATTCTGGCATGATTACTTACCTGGGTTATGCGAAAACCAAGCCGCCCCTCTCCAATATCTCCGCTTATCACCAAAGGCTCCTGATAATCGGCCTTCTCGGGACCATATAAATAGGTGCTGATCCCTGCTACGACCGGCCACTTCGGAACCGGATATTGGTCGGACCCCTCTACCCAGCTTGCTTTGTAATGAGTTATCTGAAAAGGGTCATAGCTATGCAGGGACTGGGCAACCTTATACTTTACAAGTCCTTTGCAGGGTACTGTCGCATAATTCAAGCCATCCACGATAATCAGACGGTTAGGGTCCTCCTCCCTGATTGCCTTGATCGCCATTGCCATCACCCTGGTATAAGTAGCATCATCCACATCGGCGGGCTCATTCACCAGATTAAAGCTAAGGACGGTGTTGGGTATCCCGGCATACCGCTTGGCAAACATGCGCCAATGCTTGACAAAGGCTTTCTGTGCCTTCGTGCTTGTCCAAAGGTTATACTTTTCCTTCGGGGCATTCACACAGTAGCCCGGCGCCCGGTGAAAATTCAAATCAATATGTATCTGATATTTAATTCCGTATTCAATCGCTTTATCAATGTTCTTCAGCGTATTCTCATTGATGCTGTTCCAGTCCCCGTTCTTAATCCAGGTGGTATACGACATGGGAAGGCGCACATAATGATAGCCAAGCTTCGAAATAAGCTGAAAGGGCTTTTCCGTAAATGCATTATTGGAGGTGAATTTCTCAAGCAGATTAAAGCCCTTCCATTCCGGCAGGTCACTATAGGAGGGCTCAGGCAGATCAACCTCATAGACCCTGGCCAGTACCTTCTCACTGATTGTGTTATTTTGTCCCAGCTGTTTTGCCGTAAGCTTATCTGCTGCCAGGGCAGCGTCAGACGGCATAAGACCGGACACCGGACCAGCTACTGCTGCAGTAAAAAACAATACGATCATTATGGCATAAAGCCGCTTTCTTATCTCTTTATTAAGCATAAATCCCCCACCTTATAAAAATATCGGACCGCAGATGCCATACCCCTTTCCGGCCTCCTCCGGTCAAAACACGCTCCTTATTTTCACTCCCATTGTACAATAGATCGGGGAGGAAAACAAGCCTTCCCTTAGTGGTGAAACAGTCTGATACCGGTAAATGCCATGGCAATATTATATTGATCGCAAACTTCTATAACCTGATCATCCCGTATGGAACCGCCGGTCTGTGCAATATACTCCACTCCGCTTTTTGCCGCCCTATGAATATTATCACCAAAGGGGAAAAATGCATCGGACCCCAGAGCTACTCCCGCCAATTTACTGAGCCATTCCTGCTTTTCTTCCTGCGCCAAGGGCTCCGGCTTATGGGTAAATATCTCTTCCCATACCCCCTCCGATAATATATCTCCGGCCTCTCCCGATACATAGACATCAATTGCATTATCCCTGTCCGCTCTTTTGATGCCCGGCTGAAAGGGCAGCGCCAGCACCTTGGGATTTTGTCTTAAAAACCATAGATCCGCCTTGTTACCGGCAAGCCTGGTACAATGGATGCGGGACTGCTGCCCGGCTCCGATGCCGATTGCCTGCCCCTCCTTTACATAGCAGATTGAGTTGGATTGTGTATATTTCAGGATAATCAAGGCCGTCAGCAAATCAATTTGAGCCCTGTCAGGTATTATCTTATTTTTAGTTGGCCGGTTGCCAAGTAAATCCTGTGTTATCTTCACAGCATTGCGTTTTTGTTCAAAGGTGATGCCATAAACCTCTTTTGTCTCCGTTTCCTCCGGTACATAAGCAGGGTCTATGCGGATAATCAGATAATTTCCTCTTCTTTTCTTATTCAGTATTGCAAGGGCTTTTTCCGAATAGGCCGGAGCAATGATGCCGTCCGATACCTCCCTGGATAAAATTCTGGCAACGGACTCGTCACACTCCTCGGACAAAGCCACGAAATCACCGTAGGAGGACATCCGGTCCGCCCCTCTGGCGCGGATATATGCAACTGCAATGTCCGACAGCTCCTCCTCTTCCACAAAATAAACCCTTCTCAAAGTATCTGTAAGAGGAACCGCCACCGCCGCCCCGGCAGGACTGACATGCTTAAAGGATGCGGCGGCGGGCAATCCCGTTGCTTCCTTCAGTTCTTTTACCAGCTGCCAGCCATTCAGCGCATCCAAAAGATTAATATACCCCGGATTTCCGTTCAGAATTTGAAACGGAAGCTCTCCTCCCTTTCTATAGATTGTCGCAGGCTTTTGATTTGGATTGCATCCGTACTTTAATTCCAATTCTCTCATAGCTATATTCCTTCCTCTCTTATATATATAAAGCAAAAAAGGGCCGACTGTCCGGGCTCCTGCCCAGACGGTCGGCTCATACCAGTGCGCCCGGCGGGCGCACGTTATACTTCATGTGGCTAATTCCACTTCCGTCAGTCGTATAACGATACCTACAGAGTAGCATTAATTGCTTTTCCTGTCAAATGCTTCAGGTCAACCATCCTCCTCCATTAGATACAGCAAATTATCCTCAACCTTATAAAACAAAGGGGCAATCAGTATCTTCGGATATTTTTCCCGAAGTCTTTTGACCTCGCTGATTAAGAAACTGAATTCATTTTCTATCTCAAACATGGGTGCGTAGCTGTTAAAATGCTCCTCAGCCTGTTTTTCGTTCCAGCCCGCATTTTCTACCAGCCCCGTGATGAATGCCTGCTTCTTGGAGACCAGATTGACCATACCGCAGTTATTATGTCCGATGATGGCCATACACCGGACACCCCCAAGTGCTATTGCATAGGATATCTTGAATTCGCTATAGCGCAGGTTTGCTCCTCCGGTACGGAGAATATAGGCAAAATTATTCGGTATATTGAGCTGCTTTCTGTTGTCCATACACATTCCTACTAGTATTTCGGCCTTGGCATAGCTCTCATAGGGTAACCTGAAATTATGATATTCGAATAGCTTTTCGATGGGTGTGTCCTTGTATTTTGGATATAAATCTGTTTTTTGCATAACCGGAAGCAATCCGTTCATTTTAATCCTCCATTCTGACGCAAAGTAAGCGGATTTGGGCGAGTAATACAGCTTATATCATTATATACTATTTTAATCAACTATCCTATAAAATTTTTTAGTGTCCCCAAAATACCCAAATGTAACAGTTCAGCCCCCCAGGGCTGAACTGTTACATTCGAACTCCTTTTGCAGAGATTTATCCGCTGATCGGAAAACACAGGCTTTATATCCTCTTTTTCTCAAACAGCCTGACCGCGGCAAACAAAGCTGCTGCCATCAGCACCAAAGTAACCCATATGGCCTTCATCACCTCACTGCCTCCTGCTTCACCTGTGATAAGGGCAGTGTTGACCGACGCCAGAGTGACCGGATTATATTTCTGGAGGGAAGGCACCGTATTAAGCAGCATTAAGAGCAGCAGAGTCCCTGAAGATAAAATCAAGCCTCCGAAGCTTCCTTTTACTACCGTACCGGAGAAAAGGATTAATGCAATTACAAAGCAGACAAATAACCATAGGCAAAACAGGGAAAGATGCAAGTTCTTAACGGCATGATCCTGGAATAAATAGGCCGAATAACCGTAATTGGCAGCAGCGGCGGCCAGATAGCAGACGGTCCAAAGCAGTACGGCGGAAAAAAACTTCGCATAGATAACGGTAGGCCGGGGCAGTCCCTTTGCCAGGATATGAATCAGAGTCCCCTTTGTCAGCTCCCCCGACAGGGTGCCTCCAAACACCAGAAGGACTGCAACAATACCCATCCCTGTCATATTCTTGAAAAACTGTGCATAAGCATCCGAAACTACCGGATCAGGTATCTGTATTATAATATGATTCATTTCAACGCCGGATATAAGCTGGGGCATCAGCTTAGCCAACAGCGGACTTGTCATGCCAAACAAGAACATGACAGAAAATAAAATCAGTACCTTATAGGTTCGTATTTGCTCCACAATTTCTTTTTTTATAAAGGCTTTCAAGCTATTCATCCCGCCACCTCCAGGAATACATGCTCCAGGGAAGGCTCCATGATTTCATAGCGAAGGACACAAAGCTCCTCCTTTGACAGGTATTCAAGAATCTGTTTGCCATTCACCTGGGCTCTCTCCAACTGAATATCAAGCCTGTTTCCCGAAGCCGCGGCTTCGATTACAAACGGAAATTTCTTTATATCCTGCAGCAATGGTTCAATCGCCTGTACCCCTGCCAGCTCCACCTCTATGACATCCTTCCTGTTGCAGTCCCTGACCTGGGCAATCGTCCCTTCCAGCGCCAATTTGCCCTCATTCAGTATCCCGATTCTGTCACAGATGCGTTCTACATCCGAAAGGATGTGTGTGGAGAAGATTATGGTCGTCTTCTCCTTCGCATAGGACAGGATATCAAGAATTTCCTTTCTTCCAACCGGATCCAGGGCCGAGGTCGGCTCATCACAAATCAATAACCGGGGTTCATTCAGTAAGGCCTGGGCAATTCCGAGCCTTTGCTTCATGCCTCTTGAAAAGCCCCGGATACGGCGGTTTATCCCGTCAAGGCCCACCATCACAAGGAGCTCTTCGGCTCTTTTGTTAATCTGCTCCCTGCCAAGCCCCGTAATATCCCCGCATAGACGCAGGTATTCCTTCGGATTCATATAGCCATAGAACTCCGGCACATCGGGCAGATAGCCCATATAACGGTTGGTCCTGGTATTACCGTAGGTTACCTTGTTATTACATACATAGATTTCACCCCGGGTCGGTGCCAGAAAACCAAGAATCATTTTCATCGTGGTGGTTTTCCCTGCCCCGTTTTTTCCGATAAACCCAAATACCGAATGCTCCGGTACGGTAAAGCTTAAATCATTAATCACCTTTAAATCCCCAAACTGCTTACTAAGATTCTTTATCTGCAGAATCTCCATCATTCTTCCCCTCTTCCGATGGTAAAATAAATAATTGGTCCAAGATAATTTACCAAAATCACTACCAGTACCCATATGACCCGATTCCCGAAGCGATACTTCCTGTGGGTCAGTACATGAAACAGTGCGGTAAGCATCAGCACTAACTGAACAATCAGAATCGGTATCACAAACGGTAAATATTCTTTTATAAATTCCATAATAACCCCCTATTAATCTCCGATCTCCCGCTCTATTCTTTTCTTAATTCTCTGATATCGTTCTTCTGACTCCAGGGGAGCAAAGGCCGGGTTTGCAGTCACAATATTCTTAATATCCTTCCAGATAACCTCCGCATTTCTTGGCGCTGCAGTTTCAACATCAATATCTGCAAAATAATCCTCCAGCACATCAAAATACTCATTTCCCTTCAGGAAAAAGCCTCCCTTATCCATCTGCAATACCACAGCAAGATAATTTTCCAACGCCTCCAGGGCTTCCGCCTTCCGGTCCTGCATAACATAAATCAAGGCAGCTACATAATGTGTTTTAATCAGCGCGGCCGGCTGCAGCTTATTGATATCGAATAGGTCGGCAAGCTCTATAAATTTATGGTAATAGATATCCAGCCGCTCCGGCTGATCGGCCGATAGCTGGAAGAAGTCCGAATAGCAGCTGATGATGTTAATCAAGCTTACATAAGCATGACCCTGAAGGCATTCCATTGCCTTTTTATTATCTCCCTTCAGCTGGTAGGCCTTAATCAGCAGGCTTTCCGGAGATATCATCGGTTCCTTCAATTCCTCCAGTATATCAATTGCAGGTACCTCCTCATTCATACAAAGGTAGCTGTAGGCCTCATATTGCAGCGCCTGTCTTGCAAGGCTGATATCCGTACAGGACTTCGATACCCGGTGAAACAGCTCCTGTACCTCCTTTGTCAGCTGTGCTATCCGCTCTGGTGTACCGGCCATTGGTATATGATTTAACAGCAGTAATCCCATCTGAATTTGCAGCTGCCAGCAGGAGAAGTATTTTTTCTGATATTCCAGCACTTCCTGATATACCTGCTCAAAGGGACCCTTGGCAAAGGCGTCCGCCAAACGGTGATAGAGCCTGCGGATTTCCTCCTGATTCATCTGCGGCTCATAGCCAATTAATTCATCCACACTGATACCAAAATAGGCCGCTAACAATGGCAGCAGTACAATGTCAGGATAGCTTTGGTCCGACTCCCATTTGGATACGGCAGGCTTTGATACTCCCAGATGCCTTGCCAGCTCCTCTTGGGTAACTCCCTTTTCTTTCCTCCTTGCCGCAATAACCGCTCCAAGCCTTATATTTCCCATGTTCAATCTTTCCTTCCTCTATTGATTGGATACACATAGCATGCCTTCCCTTTGGATTGATTTGTACTAAGCTTATTGTAAGTCTGCCCACAGACTTTTTCAATGGAGGTATAGTTAATTTTATGAAATATAGTTAACCGTAGGTTAACTAAAATAGGAGCTTCATTGACAACAGCCTCTCGTAGAGTTCCTTCATGACTCCGTCCTCCTCATCAGCATCCGCTGCGGTATAGGTAACCGAGAACCTGACAAAATGTCCCTCCTCATCCCAGGGTACCGCAGAAATCAGGGCATTCTGTATCATGTATTCTGAAAATTGCTCCGCATTCTCAAAGCTCCTTCCGCTCTGTGTTCCCTTTGCAATCCTGGCATATTGGTAAAAGGAGGCCTTGGAAGGCTTCACCTCAAAGCCTATTTTACTTAACACCCTGGTCAGCTTATGATGGCGCCTTTCATACTTCTCGCAGGCCTTCTGCGTAAGCTCCGGATGGCAGAGTGCATAAACACCGGCATGCTGGATTGCCCGAAACTGTCCCGAATCATGGTTATCCTTAACTGCGGCAAGCCCTGCAATTGCCTTCTCATTACCGCAGACAAAGCCAAGCCGCCAGCCCGTCATAGCAAAGGCCTTGCTTAGGGAATGAACTTCGATCCCCACCTCCCTTGCACCTGGTACGGCAAGAAAGCTTAGGGGCTTTTCCCCTCCATAGGTCAGCGCGGCATAGGCTGCATCCTGTATGACAAGAATACGATGCTTTTCTGCGAAAGAAACCACCTTTTTATAAAACTCCTCTGTGGCGGTACCCCCGGTGGGGTTATTCGGATAATTAAGATAAAGCAGCTTTGCCCTTTGAAGGATTTCCTCCGGAATTCCCTTTAAATCCGGCAGAAAGTCCCGTTCCGGCTTCAGTGCCAGGGGATATGCCTCTCCGCCCAGCCACCGGGTTATCGTCCCCAGGACCGGATAGCCGGGTACGGTAATCAGTGTGACCTCCCCCGGATTAATAAATGCCTGGGGAAGCAGGGACAGGGCTGACTTAGAGCCCATGACCGGAAGGATTTCCTTTGCCGAATTTAGTCCTGTAACACCGTATACCCTTTCCATATAAACTGCTGCCGCCTGTGCAAATTCCTGTATCCCGTTATCGGCATAGCCCCGGTTTTCCCACACCCCGGCCTGTTCACAAAGCGTTCTGATGATACCTTCCGCCGCCGTCTCGTCCGGCTCTCCCACACCAAGGTCGATCAGCTTAAGTCCGGGGTGCTTCAGTAAAGCCATTCTCTTTGCCCTCTTTATTTTCTCAAATTTAAATAGCTCTGTACCGGCCCCAAAGCCTTCTCCACCAAGACGTTCTGCATATAATTGCTGAATAATCCATACTAATAACCTTGCCTTTCTTCAAAGCCTGCAAGCTTTGGGCCATAGGCACAAAGTTGCGTGTGAATTATGCTTTTCAATAATTCACATTACCTCCTTATTATATTTGCTTCATTTCTGCCTCTCAATTCCTTCTGCCTATATCCTTTCCTGAAAGCCATACTCCTTAAGTATCCGGTCCGCCAGCCCGGCAGGGGTCAGCCGATGTCCGGATACAAGCACCTCATTGCGGTACAGAATATATTCCGGTGGCAGCGGTCTTAAATTATATTCCGAGGCCATGGAGCGGCAATAGGCTCCTGCGTTTTGTATTGCCAGATAATCCCCTTCTCTTATCTCCGGTATTGTCCGGTCTCTGGCAAAGCAATCCCCCGACTCACAGATATTTCCGCAGATATCATATTTCCTAGGCTCCCCTAAGGGATTACTGATATTTACGATGTGATGATAGGCTCCATAAAGCACCGGTCTGATCAAATGAGGAAATCCTGAATCCGTACCGGCAATCAAGCGTCCCCCGTTGTTCTTTATGGTATTAACCCGGACCAGCAGACTGCCGGAATCTGCGGTTATATATTTACCCGGCTCCAAATACAGCGCAAGCTCCTTCCCGTACTCCCGGCAAAACCGGTCAAAGAGCCGAAGGGTCTTTTTCCCAAAGGCCATATAATCGATCTTTGCCTCCTCTGGATGGTACGAAACCTTAAAGCCGCCCCCGAAATCAATAAACTCGAGGTCGGGGAAATCCTTTGGGTTTACAAGTGCCAGTAGATTCCTCATGCTTTCCTCCACCTTGGCCGTGTCGGAAATTCCGCTCCCTGTGTGCTCGTGCAGGCCAACTACCCTCATGCCATACTGTCTGACTATCCCAAGGGCCTTCGGCACATCCACCGGCAATATCCCAAACTTGCTTAAGGCTCCGGCGGTCTGCACCTTCTCATTTTCACCGGCAACTACCTCGGGATTAATTCTTAAAGCCAGGGATGCCCCCGGATAGCACCGGGCATACTTCTCCAGGCGGGATAAGGAATCAACATTGAATAAAACCCCCTGCTGCCTTACCAGTGTCACTTCCTCATCTGTCATATTGTTTGCCGTGTATAAAATGCGTTCTTTTTCAAAGCCTATTTTTACTGCAAGCATCACCTCTGCCGGGCTGACCACATCCAGATAAAACCCTCTTTCCTTCATCAGCTTAAGGAGCTGCGGGTTGTAATTTGCCTTCATTGCATAGAAGATTTTCAGTCTGCTCCAGGGGAAGTACTGCTTTAGCAGCTCATATTTACTTAATATATAATCCGCATCGTATAAATAGAAAGGGGTTCCATATCTTTCACAGAGTGACCGGATACTCATTTCCTGCATATAATATTCCCCGTCCCGAAGGTATACTGCATTGTTTTGTGTATTCATTGCTACCTCTCCTTTGTTTTTTCTATTGATTATGGTAGCAGATTGTATTATGATTTGTAAAACGGATATATCAGATGATAATCATTCGATTTTCCGATAATAGAGAAAATAGAAGGAGAGGGAAAAAGGTGTAAGAATGAATTCGGAAACCCTGCATACCTTTGTGCAATTGGCTAATTATAAGAATTTTACACAGACTGCCGGCAAGCTTTATGTGGCCCAGTCCACGGTGACCAACCGGATTTTAGAATTGGAGAATGAGCTTGGCAGGCAGTTAATCCTGCGCAGCAAGAAGCAGCTTGCACTCACCGCCGAAGGGGAGCATTTCCTTGCCTATGCAAAACGTATTCTGGAGCTGGAGAACCAGGCGGTTAAGGAAATCGGAGCCCTGCAGCGGTTTGAACATTCCCTGCGAATCGGAAGTACCAATACCATATATGACTGCTATCTGGCCGACGATACGGTGGCTTTTGTTCAAAGCCACCCGGAGATTAAGTTCAATATTACCCTCAGCCACTCCCTTCCCCTGCTGCAGATGCTATCCGACAGGACAATCGATCTGGCCTTTACCTTTGTCCCCTCTCATAAGCAAAATATAACCTGCCAGGTATTTCGCACAGAAGCTCTTGTGCTGGTTACCGGCAGGTCCGATACTGCTTATAAGGAAGGAATTACTAAGGTCCAGCTTGCCGGGCTTCCCTATTATTACTGTGATTTTAACTTTCAGGATATGGGAAGCTATATCAGGGACCTTTTTCCAAAGGGCCATTCCTTTCCCCTGGAGATCGACCGCAGCGCCAATCTGCTGCCCTATCTGATTCTGGGACAGGGCTATAGCTTTCTTCCGGAAAGCCTGATTAAGAAGGAGCTGGAAACTAGTGCCCTAATCAAGATACCTCTGCTTGATTTTACCATCCCCAAGGTCAGCAGCTATGTGGTCGCCCTGAAGGAAAGCTTTGATTACAAATGCCTTCAAGGCTATCTTGACGCAGTCAATGGCTGATTTTGTATTGCAGCCTACGGTATTCGCTGTTCTAGAGGTTATTTCCGTTCCAGCCCCAGGTTGCTATCTCTTCATATTTCACGTATATGCAATCCGGGCGGATGGAAAGCTCCTCGCTGATAATATCAGTAATCGCCTTCGTAAGCTTTCTGTATGCGTCCGAAGAGGCTTTTCCGTATAGCTTGACCTCCACGAAGGCAAGGGGATTTTCCTTGCTCCCTTTAAAATACATGCTGCAATTATCCTCAAAGGCAAGCATCAGCCAGCTTTCGCTCTTGCCGGGAATCAGCTCGATGGCCTTGCCCAGCTTTGTCTTGATTGCATCTTTTTTCTCCTGATTTAAGGTTACTGTTGTTTTTGTACTGATATAAGGCATAGGTTTCTTCCTTTCTTTTCTTGTTATTGATGTTATTTTATACCTGATTTTCTTCGGATGCAAGATGAACCGCTGTCAATTTTTAACCGATACCCTGGCCTTATGACTTTCACAAATATTTTTCGCACACGTTCAATAGAAATGAGGAATCATGAAGAAGATTATTATGTTTACCGGGGGAATAGAGACTCAGGAATACTTCACCTTACAGCTCGCCAAAGCCTTTGAGAACTTTAACCATAAGGTGTTTCTTTACCGGCTTGACCTGGGAGAAGTGGATTTTCCGGCTTTACTTCATTTTATCGAAGAAGGACATACTGTAATAATTACCTTTAACTTTCATGGGCTTAACCGGGAAAAGCCCTTTTATGCTAAGGGTATTTTCCTGTGGGAGCAGCTTAAGCTGCCCTGCTATAACATTGTTCTTGACCATCCCTTTTACTATCATAAATTCCTTGCGATCGTTCCTCC
This sequence comes from Bacillota bacterium, assembly GCA_023407175.1. The sequence goes on along the minus strand of JAEYMU010000025.1, from coordinate 252,831 downwards.
GCTTTATTTTCAGCTGTCCATCGACCGGGGACATGAGAATTATATGAGACGCTTTTTCCCGCAGATTAAGCTTGGGTCCTTTCTGCCCCTTGCCGGAACCGGTCTTGGGAATAAGCCCATGAAGGCCCGGGGTACGGACCTTGTCTTTACCGGCAATTATACTCCGCCCCAGCAGTTTGATAAGCATATCACACGAATTAATCAGGAGTACACACAATTTTACCGCGGAATTATTGATGATCTGCTTGCACACCCGGCAATGGAAATGGATGAGGCCTTCGAGAAGCACCTTCTTAGGGAAATGCCCGGTTTGAATGACGGGGAGCTTAAATCCTGCATGGAAAACATGATTTTTATCGACCTGTATGTAAGGTTCTATTTTCGTGGGCAGGTGATACGGACCCTGGCAGACAACGGCCTTCCTGTCCGGGTCTACGGAAGCGGCTGGGAGCTTCTTAACTGCAAAAGGCCAAGGAATATAATCCTTGGCAAACCGGCGGATTCTCTTAAGTGTCTGGAAGCAATCGCCGACAGCCGGATATCCCTCAACGTAATGCCCTGGTTTAAGAACGGAGCCCATGACCGAATCTTCAACTCTATGCTAAATGGAGCCCTCTGTATCAGCGACTCCAGCCGGTGGCTGAAGGAAAATCTGACAAATGGCCAGGAGCTCGTCTATTACTCCCTATCGAAAATTAATGAGCTGCCCTCCCTTGTAGAAGGCCTGCTGAAGGACCCGGACAGACTGGAGGAAATTGCAGATCAGGGTTATAAAAAGGCCCTTGCCCTGCACACCTGGGAATGCAGAGCAAGAGTACTAGAGGAGCTGATAGAGGGCCGTCTCTGTGATTAAGTCACCGATGAATAAAAGACGATATGCTATGATAGCTGAAAAGATTCTTTGGAGTATGTATGAAACAGCTATCATTATTATGGAAGAAATATTCCTTTCTCTTACTATTCGCATTTATCATCTTTAGCCTATTTGATTTACGCTTTGCAATTGCTGCCGTCCTCTGTATGGCAGCCCCGGTGGTAATATCCTTATTCCGTGGAAGGTACTGGTGCGGCAATCTGTGTCCGAGAGGGAGCTTCTATGACAGCATCATGAGTAAATTCAGCAGGCACAGAAGGGTCCCCCCATTCTTAAAATCCACATATTTCCGCGGCTTTATGATACTATTTATAATGACCATGTTTACAGCAGGTGTTATAATGAATTGGGGAAACCCTTACGGAATCGGCATGGTTTTTTACCGGATTATTGTAGTCACTACAATTGTGGGTATTATCCTGGCTGTATTTTACAACCATAGGGCATGGTGTCATTTTTGTCCGATGGGAACCCTGGCGGCCATCATTGCACGCCACAGAAAACATAAGAAGGTACTGCAGGTGTCTTCCGCCTGCGTTTCCTGCAATATTTGCAGCAGAAAATGTCCTTTCCAAATCAACCCGAAGGATTATAGAAACGGCTCTTTAAATCATCCGGACTGCATCCAGTGCGGTAAATGCCTGGAGGCCTGTCCGAAGGAAGCAATCGGTTATACAAAGCTTTTATAAAGGAGGAACCCATGGGAATTGTAACAACAGATCAGATTAATTTTGTCCTTGTATTCACAGAGGGAATCCTTTCCTTCTTTTCCCCCTGTGTGATACCGCTTCTGCCGGTCTATATGGGCTATCTTGCCGGTAATGCCAAAAAGACAGAGGCAGACGGAACAATCCTTTATGACAGAAAGAAGGTCCTGTTCCACACCCTGTTCTTTGTGCTTGGAGTTTCCTTTGCGTTTTTTATATTGGGCGCATCTGTCAGCGCATTAGGCAAATTCTTCAGCAGCAACAGATACCTGTTTATCCGTATCAGCGGGGTTTTGATTGTTATTCTTGGTCTATTCCAGCTGGGTGTTTTTGAGCTGCCCTTCCTGCAAAAGGAACGTAAGATTCATCTAAAGCTTACGAATCAAAGGGTGAATCCCTTAATTGCCTTCCTGCTGGGCTTCACCTTCAGCTTTGCCTGGACACCCTGTATCGGCCCTGCCCTATCCTCAGTTTTAATTCTTGCCTCTGGAGCAAAAACCGCCCTGATTGGCAATCTTCTGGTTCTGGTCTATGCCCTTGGCTTTGTAATTCCATTTCTGCTGCTGGGTCTGTTTACAACACAGGTCCTGGATTTTCTGAAAAGAAAGCAAAAGCTTCTTAAATATACGATAAAGGCCGGTGCAGTTTTGCTTATTGCCCTGGGTATTATGACCTTTACCGGCTTTATGAATGGTATTTCCAGCTATCTTAACCAGGCAGATATCAGTGAGGAAGCTTCTAATGATACCGGAAATTCCGCCTCCGACACTTCATCAGGCGAAGAGGCCGGAGCTGACGGCAGTACGGACAGTACCGCAGAAGACAATGGGGAGACCACAACAGAGGAAACAGCTAAGACTGTACCTTCCATTGATTTTACCTTGACAGATCAGTTTGGCAACAGTCATACCCTCTCCGATTACAAGGGAAAGGCCGTATTCCTTAATTTTTATGCTACCTGGTGCGGGCCCTGCAATGAAGAGCTACCCGACATTGAAGAGCTATACCAGGAATATGGACTGAATGAAGATGAGGTTGTCTTTCTGGGGGTCACTAATCCCAAAAGCGATGAATATCCCTTCAATTCGGATAAGGATATCGATTATATCAAGTCCTTTATCCAGGAAAAGGAGCTGACCTTTCCGACTCTGTTTGATGAAACCGGAGAAATCTTTCAAAGCTATGGTATCTCGTCCTTTCCTACCACCTTTTTTATCGATAAGGAGGGGAATGTGGTAGGTTACATCCCAGGCAAGATGACGAAGGATATCATGAACAGCGCCATCGAGCAGACGCTTCAGGCAACTGAGTAGATAAAGCTCTCCTATTTTCTTCTATTATATAAGATGAATATAAGTGCCAGGCCCGTTACTGCGGTAATTATCACAACCAGGCAGCACCATTTTATAACATCCGTATGAAACCCTGGGGTACCGATTGCCTGTGCGGAAGAATAAAATACGGCGTAGTTGGATTTTGCCAGGGAATAATTTCCCTTGTCCTGTGTGCTGACGATATAGTCACCCTTTACATCAACTGCTGATATCTGAATTACATTGAGGATGTCAGCAGTTTTTATGAGCACGCTGTCCGGTATCTGAAAAACTGCCTGACCGGAGGTAACCTTTGCCGTATAGCGGTTTGTACCGTTTAATAATAATGAGACAGAGGCAATCTCCTGATCTGTAACACTGACCGTCACAACGGTATTCCCCCTTTTTGCTTTGGTATCAATCTCTGCTACCTTAAGCTCGTCCGACGGCTTGTAATACCCAAGGGAGGTCATAAGGGTATCAATAGAGGCAAACTGTTCGTCCAGCCATGCTACACGGGTATCGATGAATTCCCTCATGTTTTTAACGGAGTCTTCAAAGCCTACGCTTTTATATCTTGCATAGGTATAGCTCCATCTTTCATCATTTGCTGCCCCGGCAGCTTCAAGCTGCTTCTCATAGCTGTCTATGGTTCCTTCATCCTTAATCATGTCCTCAATCACGGTTTCCCTTATTTCATGATATTTTTCATACACTCTGACCAGAAAATAGGGATCACGGATCAGACATCTGTTCCATTGGACTGTCTGATAATACTGCTCTTTGGTGAAATCGTCCTCAGTCGTGTGCCAGGAGGCCGGATACCAGGTATTCGTTCCATACATGTTGATATTGCCCCAGGCCCAGTCAAAATCCCATTCCGGCCCCATATGGAACAATCCGTCGATATCCTTGTACATAAATACACTGTTTTTCATACTGTCCCAGTTCATGGAATACTCACATACAATAAAGTTATCTACCAGAGAATCCATGTCAAAAAGCTGGCTGTAGTGCTTTCCGTCATACTCCGGTGCCGTAAAATCACTTACCGTATAGCCGGAGTTTATGCTGCCGCCTGTGGTGCGGTTCTGTGCACTGTATTTGATGCTATCCTCATGATAGGTAAAATCCGCACTGTGAAGTGCATATTCAAAGCTTTGCACATAACGATAGATGTAATGAAAGAAAGAGGGATTCGTAATTGCATATTCCGGGGACTTAAAATATAAGGGCTGTGCGTAGGCAGATACCATCGTTGAAGCATTCTCACCTCCGAAGGCATAGAAATCCATCTCCAGTAAAGCTCCTCCGGTCGCCTCCGGCAGATCGGCATAATCTGTTATCGTGTAGGCTTCCTCCACACCATCCTCATCCGCATCATAGGTAAAGGTATAAGGACTGGTGATCCAGCTTAAATCCTCCGTCATGGCTGTTTCAAGCTCTTCAGAGGCTGTATCTGCTTCCTCCTTTGTAAGCTTTCCCTGCTCCTTAAGCTCCTGCGTAATCGCCTCTGCCGCATCCTCGGCGCTTTCCTCCCAGTCATAGATATCCACCCGGTCAGCTCCCAGGTCTACCAGCTCACAAAGCTGATAGACCCCGTAATATTCCTGGTTATAGATCAGTACAATATTCTCCGACTTTGAATAGGTCTCCATCCCGATGGCCCCGGAGAAATCATACAAAAGCTTATTGCGCATCAAAGTATGGTCAATATCATTGGCAAGCAGTGCAAAATGTTTGTTTTCTCCCAGCTTCAGCAGATCCGCCTTGCTGTCAAGCTTTATGTTAAAGGGTCTTTTCTCCCTCATTTTAGTTGAATTACCTCTTAGCTTGATATTAATATTACCGCTGTAAAGCTCCTTTGCTTCTGTAAAGTCTTCATTCCCCTGAAGGTACATATACGCTTCGCTGAAATCGTCACCCACCCCGCTATAACCGGTAGCGCTGGTGATATACATAACCGGTAATGAGCTGAAATAAACAGAGGCTGATGTTTCTCCTACTGTCACTGTGATCAGCTTTTCCTGGTCCTCCTCCGTCGGAGTATAGGAGCCTTCCTCTGTTGTAAAGGTTCTTTGGGAGCCATCGGCCCCAGTGATGCTCCACTGATAGTCTGAATTTTCCGGTGCACCGGTCACCTGAAGAGGTTCCCCCGCCCTGACATAATCACAGGAAAAGGATAGCGCCTGTGTTTCCCGGGTTATCTCCTGTAAAGCATCTTCGTCCTTTTCTTTGCCATAAGCAGGAACACTCTCTTTTCTTACCTGTATCAGAAACACCGGAAGGAACAGTAAAAGGAACAGAGCCGCCACTCTTACCACACATAGAAATTTATGATATTTATCGTCTGTCCGCATTGCAGTCATTTCATCTCCTTCTGCGCCGACCTGTTGCTTTTTTTTGAAGTATTCTATATAATGAAATAGATAATTGCGAAACTCACAAAAGTTAATAATTTTTCGAACATATACAATTTCGGAGCGGAAGTTAAGCGGAAGGAGCGTTGGAGCAGAGAAATTTGTATCTGTTGTTCGAAAAATTTAATGGACTATATTGTTTCGCAGCTGCCTAAATAAATTTGAAAGGAAGCTTCTCCAATGAAAAAAGCCAAGCGGATTGCTGCTATTGTCGGTATTGTTCTCATTGTTGCCATGTATATCGTTACCTTAATATCCTCATTCTTTGTCACCAAATATACAAATGCCTTATTTATCGCCAGCCTGTTCGCAACCTTTGTGGTTCCGGTGCTTATCTATGCATTTTTATTGATCAATAAGCTGGTAAATAAAAAGGATAACACCATATATCTTGATAAATTAAAACATCTCGGAGATCAAAATTCTCCCGAAAATCAGGGTGCAGCTTCTCCTAAGCCAGAAATTGAAGATCAGGATCTTAACCCTTGATTTTCTTAAAATATTCCTGTATCTGTTTCTCATATCCGTTATCTGATGGACGGTAAAACACCCGTTCCTTAAGCTCATCGGGCAAATATTGCTGCTTGACATAATGGTTTTCATAATCATGGGCATACCGATAACCCAGCCCATGTCCCAGCTGCGCGGCACCCTTATAATGTGCATCCATCAGATACGCCGGTATGGTCGCTGTCTTTTCGTTCTCTACTACCTTTGTAGCTTCATCAATCGCACAGATTGCCGAATTGCTCTTTGGCGCACAGGCAACATAGGCGGCTGCCTGGGCAAGAACAATTCTTGCCTCCGGCATGCCCAGCCGTTCCACAGCCAGAGCCGCGCTTGTTGCAACCACCAGGGCATTCGGGTCGGCATTGGATACATCCTCTGCTGCACAGATCATAATTCTTCTGGCTATGAAGGCCACTTCCTCCCCTGCATAAAGCATACGGGCAAGATAGTAAATTGCTGCATCCGGGTCCGAGCCCCTCATGCTTTTTATAAAAGCAGAAATAGTGTCATAATGGTTGTCCCCGCTCTTATCATACTTAAGAACACGCTTTTGGATACATTCCGCGGCGACGGACAGTGTGATGTGAATCAGGCCGTCCTCGGAGCGCTCAGTTGTCATGATACCGATTTCAATGGCATTGAGAGCAGCCCTTGCATCCCCATTGGAGATATCCGCAAGAAATTCCAGGGCATCCTCCTCAAGATACGCGTGATAGGCTCCCATCCCTTTCTCTTCATCGGTAACCGCCCTTTTCAAAAGTGTTTTGATATCCTCCTTATCCAGAGGCTTTAGTTCAAATATAATAGAGCGTGAGATCAAAGCCGAATTTACTTCAAAATAAGGGTTTTCCGTTGTGGCTCCGATCAATATGACCGTTCCATCCTCAACAAACGGCAGAAGATAGTCCTGCTGCCCCTTATTAAAGCGATGTATTTCATCGATAAACAGAATCGTCTTCTTTCCATACATCCCCAGATTGTTCTTTGCTTCCCCCACCACCGCCTCTAAATCCTTCTTCCCGGCTGAGGTTGCATTTACCTGTGTAAAAATAGAGCTTGTCGTGTTGGCAATCACTCTTGCAAGCGTCGTCTTACCTGTTCCCGGCGGACCGTAGAACAATATAGAGCTGATTTTATCCGCCTTAATTGCACGGTAAAGCAGCTTGTCCCTGCCAATGATATGACTCTGTCCCACTATCTCTTCAAGGGTTGAGGGACGCAGTCTGGAAGCAAGCGGAGCCTCCTTCTTCATCGTATTTCCTCTCATATAATCAAATAAATCCATATAAAACCCTCCATTCTGCAGCAGCTGTTTCCATGCCTACAAAATCCTGCTTTCTTTTGCATAAGTATTGAAAACTTCGTACATTTGTGCATAATAAATAGTATTATGTAATTGCCGTAACAATACGGCGGATAGGAGCAGGCATGAATATACCGAAGGACCCTCACATTCTTTTAAGCTTCATTAATACCAAGTTAAGGGATCATTATCCCAATCTGGAGGAGCTTTGCGCTGATTACGAAATTGATGCCACTCAGCTAAAGGAGGTTATAGCCTCCATCGATTATATCTATATCAGAGAAAAGAACCGGTTTGCTCCTAAGCTGTAAGCCCTGTCTGCTTTCGTTTCAAACGTCCAAGGAGATACAAAACAATTAGGGAAAATATCAATGACCCAATGGTCCCTCCCGCCGTATCGAGCAACACATCCTGGAAAAGTCCCGACCTTCCAGGTACAAAGGTTTGGTGAAATTCATCCAATGCCGCATATAAAAAAACCGTAAACACCGGTAAAAGAAAGAGGGGCATTCCCCGCCTTCTTAAAACAAACAGATGAAAGGCGATGGAAACCGCCAGGATTGCATATTCACAAAAATGGGCACTTTTCCTGACAAGATGATTAAGGATTTCCTCCACTTGTATCTTCTCCTCCGGCTCATACGGTACCTTCGTAATATCCTGATATAAATTCATGATTTGTGTTACAATGGCCATGCTGCTTTCATTGGAGCTGTCTGCCGGCCTTGCGGAAAAAAGAAAGATGGCCACCATGATAAGTGCCGCCGGCAACCAGGAAAAATATTTGATTTTCATAAAAGTCTCCATGTAATTTACTTTTTTCATGATACCATAAAAAGCTCAATAATATCAACTGTTGCATTATATGATTTGAGGAAGGGAACGGTGACCGGATGAAGGAAGCCTTTAAGACAATTTTTGAAGGCGGCATAGGCGAATTTGAGATGAAGAAATCCAGATTTATAGCAACCGTCTGCCCTGTCAGTAAGGAAGAGGAGGCTCTTGAGGTAATCGAAGGCCTTAAGAAGAAATACTGGGATGCCTCACATAACTGCTATGCCTATAGCCTTGGGGCAGAAAATCCCCTGCTGCGCTGCAGTGATGACGGGGAACCCGCCAGGACGGCCGGACGCCCAATGCTCGATGTACTTCTGGCACAGGAGCTGACTGATCTGGTGGTGGTAGTTACACGATATTTTGGAGGAACCCTGCTTGGTACCGGCGGTCTGGTCAAGGCCTATCAATCTGCAACTCTGGAGGGTCTAAAGCAAAGCATTATTATAACCAAGGAGCTTGGTATCCGGTTTTCTGTCCTTACGGATTATAATATGATTGGACGGCTGCAATATTTTATCGCCTCGGAGCAATTCTGTGTATTAGCCACAGACTATACGGATTTGGTGTCATTTAGCGTTCTGATTCCTCCCTCCAGGAAGGATTTTTTCATAAAAAAAATAGCTGAACTCACGAACGGTTCAGCTACTGTACAAGCCTCGGGGCAGGTATACTTCACCAGGTTGAATGGTGAAGTACATCTTTTTAAGTGTTAGGATGGCTTTTCTTCAAACTAACATTCCTACCCTTTGAATTCGTTTGTGCCATGTATGTATGCTCGTACGCTTTAACTACACGGCACAAACCTTTGAGTGCGAATTATGCTTCTCATATGACTCGCCGGTCTATGCGAGACATTATTCACACTACTTCCTGTGTTACAAGCTCGTCCACGATTTCAACCATGGAAACGGGTGTAACCTGGAATTGGCAAAGCTTCCTGATGATGGATAAAGCATCCTCTCTTGAGGCTGTTACTCCACTGATTTCATCGGACTCAACCAGATCACCAAGAAACTTGGTAATTTTAACACCATAAAATGGTGTCTTGTCCATCTCTGAAACCTTCTCCGTCAGAGAATAGTTCAGCTTCATAACTCTCTCATCCTCCAGCATTACCTCACAGCAAAAATAAGAATCATTCATAAAACTACCCCCAATATTATATATAATAACAGAAAATAACTGACAAATCCCATTATACACAGGAATTAACTATATATAAAGTGAAATTAAGCGCGTCATTTTATCGAGTTCGTTATATTTCGACATATGTTCACGATTCGTGAAGTTGGGAATTACATAATACAGCATTCGCTTTCATATCATGGATATTTTTTACATTTATTTTACATGAATTTTAAAATCAAATCTCCCTTGCGTGAATGATACCCCCTCAACAATTCAAACAATTTACTGTTTATTATTCTATAATATGGTTATTATTATAGGCAGCAAGAGGAATGGATTTTCTGCTTGGCTTATATGACTTTCCTATCGCTGTAGGACTTTTCGTCACAAATATTTAACTTTATTTCCCGCCAAAAATGTGTTAAAATGTACGCGATAAGCAAACGCTTGGCTTTGTTTATCGCCAGGGAGGACATTCTATGGACTATAGTAAAAAAGGAATTGAAAACAAACAAAATAATATAAAATCCAATACAAGGCGAATGGTGTCCAAGGCTCGGATTACACTGTTTCGCCTCTGCATTGTAGCCTTTGTGTTTCTTGCAATCGTCGGTTCTTTTGCAGGCTTTGGCTTTGTAATGGGGCTTGTCGACAGCGCACCGGATATCAATCAAATCAGTGTGGTACCCCAGGGCTACACCACTACCATCTATGACAAGGAAGGAAATGTGATTGAAAATCTTGCAGGGGCCTATTCCAATCGTACTTATGTTAAAATCACCGATCTTCCCGAGTATGTCAAATACTGCTTTATCAGCGTCGAGGACGAACGTTTTTATGAGCATGACGGAATCGACGTTCAGGGAATTTTACGTGCTGCTGTAAAGGGGCTTACGACGGGCCATTTTTCTGAGGGTGCCAGTACCATCACCCAGCAGCTCTTAAAAAATCAGGTATTTGACGGCGGACGTGAAACCAGTGACATTGCGCGTGTGGAGCGTAAAATACAGGAGCAGTATCTGGCCATCCAGCTGGAAAGCTATCTGGACAAGGATACCATATTGGAATATTACATTAACACAATTAATCTTGGTGCCGGCACCTATGGTATCCAAACCGCCGCTAAGAAATATTTTGATAAGGATGCCAAGGACTTAACCCTTTCGGAGGCTGCTACCATTGCTGCAATCGCTCAGACACCTGTATATTTAAATCCCATTAAGTATCCGGATAACAATGCAGAGCGCCGCAGTAAAATCCTGGAGGCAATGTATACACAGGGCCACAGCACCAAGGAGGAATACGACGAGGCAATGGCCGATGATGTATATACCCGGATTCAGTCCATCAACGCAGAGCAGGATACCAGCTCCTATTATACCTATTTTGTTGATGCTCTGATTGAACAGGTTATGGATGATCTCCAGAATAAGCTTGGCTACACACAGACACAGGCCTCCAGCCTGCTCTATAGCGGAGGCTTAAGCATCTATACAACCCAGGACCCGGTGATACAAAAAATCTGTGACGATGTCTACTCCGATGAATCGAATTTTCCGGCAATAGGTACCTCCTTCTGGGAGCTGACCTATGCCTTATCCATCCAGAAGGCAGATGGTACCACAATCCATTATCACGGTAATGACCTTCTGGATTATTACAAGGACTATGACGATCCCGATAAACTGTATGTGGACGATGACGGCAGTAAGTTTTCACTGATGTTTTTTGATAAAGAGGATATGCAAACGAAGATTGATGCCTTCCGGGACGCCATGGTTGAGGACGGGGATACCATACTTGGCGAAAATGTAACCATGGTTATTCAGCCTCAATCCTCCTTTGTTGTTATGGACCAGAATACCGGACAAGTTCAGGCCATTATCGGCGGCCGCGGCGAGAAAACCGGTGACCGTACCTTAAATCGTGCAACCGCCACCACACGTCAGCCCGGCTCCACCTTCAAGGTTTTATCTACCTATTTGCCGGCACTGGATACGGCAGGCTTTACCCTGGCAAGCGTACAGGATGACTCCGGTCCCTATTACTATCCGGGAACGAAGGAGGAGGTGACCAACTGGACCAAGGTTCAGAATTATAATGGTCTGACTACCCTGCGCCAAGCCATCTACAATTCCATGAACATCGTAACTGTCAAAACTATGGCGGAGGTAACTCCCCAGGTAGGTTTTGATTATTTGAAAAAGCTCGGGTTTACCACTTTAGTTGAATCGAGAAAGGAAGCCAACGGAACTGTTGTCTCCGATATTAACCTTCCCCTTGCTCTGGGCGGACTTACAGATGGTGTCACCAACCTTGAGCTGACCGCCGCCTATGCTGCAATTGCAAATTCCGGTGTATATACCGAACCCACCTTCTATACAAAAATACTGGACCGCGACGGTAAGGTATTGATTAATTATACTCCGAAAAAGTTACAGGTTATGAAGGAATCCACCGCCTGGCTGCTTACCAGCGCCATGGAGGATGTTGTTAACAAGGGGACCGGAACAAACCTCAAGCTTACCGCAATCGATATGCCGGTTGCCGGTAAAACCGGTTCAACCTCCAGCTATTATGATTTATGGTTCTCAGGATTTACTCCGTATTATACTGCAACCGTTTGGTCTGGGTTTGACACAAACCGTACTCAGTCCGACAAAACCTTTGCAAGGAAAATTTGGAAAACAATCATGGAGCAGATTCATATACAGAAGGGCTTAGAGAAGATTTCCTTTACCAAGCCTGACTCAATCGTAGCCTGCAAAATATGTACGAAATCCGGTAAGCTGGCAGTGGACGGCCTATGTGATAAATACGAGGGTGGCAACAGCACAAGAATTGAATATTTTGCAGAGGGCACGGAGCCTACCCAGTACTGCGATGTTCATGTAAAGGTAAAAATATGTACCAAATCAAATTTACTTGCAACGGACAATTGCCCCACCAATCTGGTGAAGGAGCTGGTATTGCTGTCGAAGAAGGAAACTGCTGTCACCGCAGATACTCCTTATATCATACCAAGCGCCTCCTGTAACGTTCACAAGACCAAGACCAACAATACCCCCACGGACAGCTCCATTGGCAGCCTCCTGAATTCCAATCTGGATGACGATGAATTAGAGGAAGCGCTTAAGGATATTCTCGATCCGGACAGCGAATAATTAATAATAATATAATAGGACCTCGGAAAGTTAATATGCGCTCTGTCTATCTGACAGGGCGCATATTAACTTTCCGAGGTCCCAATTTTTATTCTTCATCCTAGTGCACCAGTGTGAATTATGCTTCTCAATACTTCACACAATATACTCTTAGGATTTCATTTTCGGTCCGAAGAACCAGGATGCTATATAGCCAATAATGAGGGCGGCAGAAATACCGACGGAGGAGGAGGTAAAGCCTCCTTTAAAAATACCGATAAAGCCCTCCTTATCCACAGCCTCCTTTACTCCCTTAAAGAGTGCATTGCCAAAGCCTGTCAGAGGCACATTCGCACCTGCTCCTGCCCATTTGGCAAAGGGCTCATAGAGACCCAGAGCCCCAAGCACTGCTCCGAGGCAAACCAGTATTACCATTATCCTTCCTGGCATCAGCTTTGTATTATCCAATACGATCTGAACTACGGCGCAGATTGCACCTCCGATCAGAAATGCTTTCAAATATTCCATTCTTCCCTACCGCTTCCTTTCTACCTTGCCTCCACAATTACTGCATGGGCAATTCCCGGCACAGTCTTGCCTTCATTAAAGCTTACCTGTGATAACAGCGCCCCTGTCGGTAAAAACAGTATCCGTTTCCAAGCCCTTACTTTTAACTGTTTTAAGATATATCCTGTAAAAACAAGTGCCGAGCAGCCACAGCCGCTACCGCCTGCATGGGTATCCTGACTGTCCTTATCGAAGATTTCAATTCCACAGTCCATATGATTGGCACTGATGTCATAATTCTTTTCCTTTAACAGATCAATTAGAATATTCTTCCCGACATAGCCTAAATCTCCGGTAATTATTTTATCATAATAGGAAGGCTGTACACCTAAATCCTCCAAATTCTGTTTTATGGTATCAAAGGCTGCAGGAGCCATGGCCGCTCCCATATTCATGGAATCCTTAATACCGTAGTCAACGATTTTACCTGTCGTTATGCCCTTGATTACAACCTGCGCCTCCTCCGGCCCTTGATTGGCACTGCTCTGATTACTGATAATCACCGCTCCGCTGCCCGTTACTGTCCAGGTTGCGGAGTAAGGCCGCTGGTTCCCGTAATCGAGCGGAAACCGGAACTGCTTTTCTGCTCCTGCAAAATGACTGGAGGTCAAAGCAATTACCCTGTCGGCGAAGCCTCCGTCAATCAATATAGACCCGACCGATATAGCCTCTCCCATGGTGGAACAGGCACCGTATAAACCAAAGGTGGGAATCTCCAGCTCGGCAATACCGAAGGAGGTTGCAATCAGCTGCCCCAGCAAATCTCCGCCAACCAGATACCGAATGTCCGTATTCTTCATTCCGGCCTTTTCAAGTACCTTGGTTGCGGCCTGTCGGATCAGCTCACTTTCAGCTTCCTCCCAGCTATCCTTCCCAACCAGAGGGTCCTGCTGTATCACATCAAAATGAGCCCCCAGAGGTCCCTCTCCCTCCTTCTTACCGGCAACCGATGCCGCTGCTATGATATGAGGGGGATTTTGAAACAGAATACTTTGTTTTCCTACCATTTTTGTCTGCGTTGTAATATGATCCGTCATAGTGTCCTCTCCTTCTGCCGCTGGCAACGGCACTGCTATACTATATTAAAGCATTTTAAAATATAATAAATCAGGCCCAGCAGCCAGGATACAAAAATGCCGTATAAAATAACCGGACCGGCAATTGTGAATATCTTACAGCCAATACCAAAGACCTGTCCTTCCTTCTTATATTCAATAGCCGGGGCTGCGACGGAGTTCGCAAATCCGGTAATGGGCACCAGAGTTCCTGCTCCGCCGAATTTGGCAAGTTTTTGATAGATACCCAGACCCGTCATCAATATCGCAAGGAATACCAAAGTAACCGTATTGTAGGATTTGGCCAACTCCTGCTCCGCACCGAGATACTTATAGTAATTGGTAAATAACTGTCCCAGAGTGCATATAATTCCGCCAATGAAGAAAGCCTTCGCCATATTTAAATACATATTATTTTTTGGAGTTACCTGCTTTACATACTGATTGTATTTTTCATCCCTTACCTGCTTGTTCTGTTCATTTACCACACCTGACACCGATTGTTTTTTCTGATTATCCATGCACTACCTCCATTTAATTTATGAAAACTCCAGTATAATGGGAAAACCCTCATAGCTTTTTACCAAAGTACCGTCATACTCGGAGGGTTGTTTGTTGATGTAGCCGACAAATAGTACAATTGCGATAGCGGCAATAATAATCAATGTGGTGATCCAAAATATCTTTTTCTTAGCTGTCATATCATCATACCTTTCATCATAGCTTGCCAGGAGCAAAGGGCCTAAGTCCAATGCTTACAAACGGGACTTACCCAATGCCGAGTTTATCCAAAAGAAGAGCATCAGCCTATGGTCTGATGCTCTCTGAATTTCATAAATATTATATGGAATACATTTTTTACTATACTGGTAATATCTAGTAGTATTATGCACCCAATTTTTCACGCATAATTTTCAGTATTCTTTTTTCCATCCGGGATACCTGAACCTGTGAGATTCCAAGCTCTTTGGCAATATCCGTCTGGGTTCTATCTTTAAAGTATCGAAGCTTTATGATTTCCTGCTCCTTTTCATCCAAGGATGCAATGATTTCTCTCAAAGCAAGCCTGTCCACTAAATTTTCGCTCTCATCCTTTGTTTCTGCCAGCTTATCAATTAAAAAAATGGGACTTCCGTCTCCCTGATATATGGTCTTGTATAATGATTCTACCTCCGCACCGGTTTCCAGTGCCATTACCACTTCATCCTTTGCTATATTGAGCTCTTCCTCGATTTCTTCAACCGTTGGTTCCCTGCCGTATTGATTCCCATATCTTTCCCGGACAATCCGGATTTTTGTTGCTGTCTCCTTCAAGGAACGACTCACCTTAATCATTCCATCATCCCTTAAGAACCTTTTAATCTCACCGGTTATCATAGGCACGGCATAGGTCGAAAATTTAACCTCATAGGAGGTATCAAACTTATCGATTGCCTTAATCAGCCCGATGCTTCCGATCTGGAACAAATCCTCCATCTCATGTCCCCGGTTTGCAAATCTTCTTACAATACTCCAGACAAGACCTACATTTTCTGTAACTACCCGGTCTCTGGCCTCCTTATCACCCTCTTTTGATAATTTAATCAGCTCAAGCGTATCCACATTAAAGCTCACTTCCCTTCCTTTGGCTGTGTATGTATTCCGCTATCAAGTCTTTTGCTCTGCCTCCTGCTTTAGAGTACTTTGCTTTTCCAGCCGTTTCAGTCTTTTTCTCATACGGACCAGGGTTCCCTTGCCCACCATAGATTCCACCTGTAATTCATCCATAAAGGCCTCCATGAACGAGAAGCCCATGCCGGAGCGTTCCAGCTCCGGTCTTGTAGTATAAAGCGGCTCCATCGCCTTCTCGATATTTTCTATCCCAACACCCTCATCGATAATCTCAACCGTCAATTCATTGTCACTGATCACACAGTGCATTTTGATAATCCCCTCGCTCTCCGCATAGCCATGGATGATCGAGTTTGTAACCGCTTCCGATACCGCCGTCTTAATATCATCCAACTCTTCAATGGTTGGGTCCAACTGTGCCGTAAATGCTGCTACTACCGTTCTGGCAAAGCTTTCATTCTGAGATTTACTTTCGAACTCCAAAAGCATTTCATTCCTATCCTTCATTCCTGTTTATCCCCTTTCCAATGCCTAACCTTAAGAATTTTATATCCCTATATCTTAACTGCCGGCCCACAGCCCGGTGTACTGTAAATGCTGTCCACTAACCTTTTTGTAGCATCTTTAAAGCAGCATCCACCGTATCATACTTTTCAATAATCTTATACAGTCCCGACAGCTTGAATATTCTGTCTATCCCGGAGCTTACGTTCGTCACAGCCGTCTTCCCGCCTATGAAAATAACCTTTTTATATCTGCCCATAATGATGCCGATGCCTGCACTGTCCATAAAGCCTGCCCCGGAAAAATCAAATATAATATGCTTAATGTTATTATGATCAATCAGCTTGTCCGCCCGCTCCCGGATTTTTAAGGCATTATGATGATCTAATTCCTCGTTTAACCGGATAATCAGGCAACGCTCCTTAATCTCAAAGCCTGCCTCCCCTTCGCCCTCCTTTCGCAAATTTTTACTTTGTTTTCTTGCTTCCTGCATGTGCCTTTCCCTCCTAATGTCTATCAATCTATCAATCATACATTGAATAGCTCCCGATTATGAATAAAAAAAGACCTTTGATGGAGTGGGTGCCCACTACACATGAAATGTCTTTTTTTCTTTATCTTATGTTATTCGTTTCTTATCCATTGCCTTATTATGGCTGTATTGCCTCCAGCTTTTCCTTTGCCTGGGAAACCCTTGAGGAATCCGGGAAAGAATTAATTACCTGATTATAATATTTGATTGCATTTTCCGTATCTCCCAGACGGTCATAGGATCTTCCGGCAAAATAAATGGAATCTACATCCTGAGGGTCCAGCGCAAGCGCCTTTGTAAACTCTGCAAGAGCCTCCTCATATTTACCGTCCCCATATAGACCATGGCCGGTACTATAATGCTTTGCCGCTACCTCTGGGAAGGTTGCATCCCTTAGTTTGGTCAGCAGGCTGACAGAGGTGCTGTTCTCAAACTGGTTGTCCGTAAGAGTTGCCAGGGTATCGGCTATCGCCGTAAAATCTCTCTGGCTCGCCGGCTTTTCCAGCTCTGCCAGATATAATCCCGTACAGGATATCAAGGTTTCATAGGCAGAGGTATCCGGGGTTACAATGTTGTCAAGCTGGGTTTGAAGCTGGGAAATCTGGTTCTTCAAATCATCATTTTCTGAGGTTAGCGTACTGATTTCATTATCCTTTTCCTCCAACTGCGCCGTTGTAGAGGCATTATCCGTATAGGCCGAATTCTCATCAGAGGTCCTGCCACGCTCAATTGTCGGGATGATCAGTGTGGCAGTAACCGCAATACCGATAATCACACCCAGCACAAGATTAACAAAGGCCATAATATTCGGCTTATCCTCTTTATAGGAGGATATGGGCATAATGGAGCTGGTTACAAGGCTCGGCTGCTCTGCCTCCGGGTTAGCGTCCAAATCCTTCCCCGATGGTGTGTCAAGCTCCTTCAGATAGCGCAGTGTCAGTGTATTGGAAACATCAATTTTGGCTGCTCTAAACAGATATTTTTTTGCCTTCTCATTATCCCCTGCCTTCATATGCAGCAGTGCCAGCAGCTGATAGGCTCTAATGAAATGGGGATTCAAGTTTACCACCTTTTTTAACTGGATGACAGATAGGTCATCACTGCCCTGCTTGGCGAAATTAAGGGCCGTGTTATATCTTTTGATTGCCTGATTTAAGGCGTCCAGTCTGGTCGGATTGGACTGTACCTTATTAATATATTCCTCCGCATCATTATCATCCGGTTTAAAATGTCTGCTGATTACCCATTCACTAAGTGCGGCAACTGTCTCGCCCATCTCATAATAGACAAGTCCCAGCAGGTTTCTTGCATTCGTATTGGTTTTATTCAAATCAAGGCTTTTTCGAAGGGCAATCACAGCTCCGGACAAATCGCGGACCTTGGCCCTTGCAAGGCCGTTATTATAATATAAATTGGATATCCGAAGTACCCTTTGATATATTGTTAAGTCTGTTCCACATCTCTCACAGCGTTTCCTTTTGTCCGACATATTACTTCCACAATTCGGGCAAATCATATTATCCCCACCTGTCCGTATATAATCTTTATTTCTGGTACAACGTCCAGTTTTCTAGTTATCTTTATTCGTTTTCAGTAATTCCTTCAATATGTCGGTTATATCTGTTAAATCATTATTGTTTATGACATCCTCTGCCTGTTCAATCTCTAAGCTTGGCTGAAATTTTCCAATCTCTTCATCAAAATTGATCATAACAATCCTCCATCCTTTTGGAGGATTTCTCCTCCACGGGTTTCGAAGAATTTCTTCTTCGCGGTTTTCTATATTCAGATTCTATGCGGGTAATTTTTGGTTTCCCCGCCAATCTTTGCATCCTAACTAACATAATACTATAAACACAAGAAAAATCAATAGTTTCAGCGCGGATAATCGATAAAAAATGCCTGTCTGTATCCATTCTTTCATATACCGCGATTATACAACAATTTCCATATTTAATCAAATATATATTACTTCTACAATTCGACGAAAGTTGCCGGATAAAAAAGCCGGTTAATCCTTGATACAATAACCGGCTTTTCTTACCAGATATTTATTCCACTGCCCCTAAATGAATTATTTTGCTGTTATAATCTCCCCAGCTAAGCTCGCCGGGCTCATTCAGGCCATAGCGCATAAGCTGTTCACCACTGATAACCATATCGCTGTCATCGATCCGGTAATTAAGCTCCGGCTTAAGTCCCTCCAGACGCAAGCGCCAGAGCGGCCCGTTCGGTACATTCATAATTTTGTAAAGGAACAGGAGGGCTTCCCTCTTGTCCTTTGATACATAGATAAGTGCCACATAATTACTGTCAAAGGGACTTAAGATACGGTATAGGTCTCCGTACTGAACCAGTCCGCGAATTGACTTATAATACTGAACTTGTTCCCTGGTATATTGTTTCTCTTCCTCTGTAAATTTGGTAATATCCAGCTCATAGCCAAAATTACCTGCCATGGCAACACTGTGCCGAAAGCTGATCGGCGTGCTTCTGCCGGTCTGATGATTCGGAACGCAGGATACATGAGCAGTCATAGCACAGGCCGGATATACGATAGAGGTCCCGTACTGGATTTTTAAGCGTTCTATGGCATCGGTATCATCTGAGGTCCAATTCTGGGGCATATAATACAGGATTCCCGGATCAAAACGGCCGCCGCCACCGGAGCAGCTTTCAAACAACACCTCCGGAAAGCGGTCGGTAATGGTGTCCATTACCTCATATAGACCCAGAATATAACGGTGGGCTGTCTCCTGCTGGTGTTCTGCCTCCAGAAGAGCTGAACCTATTTCCGTCATATTGCGGTTCATGTCCCATTTTACATAGGAAATGGCTGCATCGGACAAAATATCGCTTAACATTTTAATTATTGCTTCTCTGACATCCGCTCTGGAATAATCAAGAATCAACTGGTTTCTCGCCAGAGATCTGTGCCGGTCGGGTACATGCAGGCACCAATCCGGATGTGTTCTGTACAGATCACTGTCAGGAGATACCATCTCCGGCTCAAACCACAGTCCGAACTTTATTCCATAGGAATTAATCTCCTCAGTCAGCTTCTTTAAGCCGCTTGGAAGCTTATCCGGGCTGCTTACCCAGTCACCCAGACTGCAGCTGTCACTGTTACGTTTGCCAAACCATCCGTCGTCAAGTACCAGCAGTTCAATCCCCAGTCCGGCAGCCTGCTTTGCAAGCTCCTTGATCTTGTCCTCATTAAAATCAAAATAGGTAGCCTCCCAGTTATTGATTACAATTGGCCGCTCCCTGTCCCTGAACTCACTTTTCATTAAATTCCTGCGGTACAGTCTGTGATAGGTTCTTGACATCCCGCCAAGACCACAGTCCGAATAAACCAAAACCGCCTCCGGGGTGTGAAAATTCTCACCGGGCCCAAGCTGCCACGAAAAGTCAAAGGGATTGATACCAAGTACCACCCTGGTCGTATTATACTGATCCACTTCGGCTCCGGCATAAAAATTCCCGCTATAAATCAGGCTAAAGCCAAATACCTCTCCGCTGTTTTCCGTAGCACCAGGCTCCAGCAGAGCGACAAAGGGATTCTCGGAATGACCGCTGGCACCTCTCCTGCTTTCAATTGACTGGGTTCCATGCACCAGTGGTCTTCTGATCGGATGCCGTTCCCTGGCCCAGCTTCCGGACAGGCTAAGCAGATCATATTTATAATGGTCAAAATCCAGACTCACACTGAAGGCGCGCAGTATTTTCAGAGTGCTGCTCCCCTCATTAATAAAATGTGCACTTCTTACAATAACATCCTCTTCGCAAAATACCGTATAGGAAAGTATCACCTTAAGCCCGATCAGTTCATCGGTCAAAGTAAGGAAAAGTGTCTCCGCCTCCTGTTCTTTTGCCGAAACACCGGGAAGCCCTTTGGTAACTGACTTTCCTTTTATAATTTCATAGGATTGATAGGATAAATCCGTAATTCTCGTACCGTTTTCCAGTTGTATCTGATAGGCCGGCATTCTTAAATCTGTGCTACCGTAGGAGGGATATTCACCCGGCATGGTATCCAGGGAAAATGCCCCGTCACTGTCGGGATTGGCATGAAAGGATGCTCTGGGGCTGCTTTTGCACAGAGCCTGCACAGAGGGTTTTTGTATTTTACCTCCATAATAAACATGCTCTAAATATTTATTCTTACTAATTCGAAAAATATAGGTAGAAGCTTTTGACTGCAAGATAAAGCTTTTTTCATTTTGTTCATATAGGATTCCCATAGTACCTCCGCTATTATATCTTATGTTTTTATACATTTTCCATAATACCATATTTCTGCCATTTCTCAATCATCAAATGCAGTATTTCACAATTTTGTTTGTTGATTTTCTTAGGTTTTGTTATATAATGAAGTTGTTTCCAACTGAACAGCATTATTTTCATATAGTATGTGCGGTGTAACGAAGGAATACTCGTTACTGCCATAAATTAATGGATAGTATAAAATGACTCCTCATATAATATAATTGTATGGCGACTGCGATAAAATCCCCGGCGCAAAAATCATGCGCGGGAATGGAGGTAATGAATGGTAAAATCCACCTTTAAATTAATAAAATTACTATCTACCAAAATAAGTGAGGATCATGTTGCTGCCTTTTCCGCCCAGGCTGCCTTCTTCATCATCATCTCCTTCTTTCCCTTCATCATGCTGCTGTTAAGTATGATAAAGTTTTTTCCAGTGGAAGAAAGCACCCTGATGCGGCTGTTTTCCGAGATTTTTCCGGTGGCGGTCAATACTATGATCGTGTCCGTTATCAGTGAAATCTTCGATACCCATGCCTCCAGCGCCTTGATTTCCGTTACAGCAATCACCACCCTCTGGTCTGCCGGAAAGGGCTTTCTTGCGATTATGAGAGGGCTGAACGGCGTATATGAAATCAGGGAAACCAGAAATTATTTTTTATTGCGGGCCATTTCCGCCTTTTATACCTTGATTTTTGCAATTATGCTGATTGCAACCATGATACTTTTTGTATTCGGTAACCGGCTGTATTTCTGGATTGAACAAAAATTACCCAGGCTCACGGATACCGCCTTAATTATCATCAGTGTCAGGACCATTCTCGGTCTGCTGGTCCTGATTATCTTCTTCCTGATTATCTATACTGTAATTCCAAACAGAAAGGTCAGATTGATGAGCGAGCTTCCCGGCGCACTTTTATGTGCCGCCGGCTGGACCGGTTTTTCCTATGCTTTCTCCTATTATATCGATAATTTCTCCAACTATTCCTCCATGTACGGAAGTCTTACCGCTATCGTGCTGTTCATGCTGTGGATGTATTTTTGTATGTATATTCTATTCCTTGGTGCTGAATTTAATCTTCTCATGGAGAATAAGAATTTTGTTGACAAAATCAAGCTTTTATATCATTCTCCCTCCAAGGACATCTCTATTCATAAATAATTCCCAGCTCGGTTCCCTCGTAAAAATAAGCTACGATGTCCTCATAATCCTTACCTGCATCTGCCAATGCCTTGACTGCATTCTGGCTCATTCCGACACCATGCCCATAGCCGCCGCCGGATAACTTAAAGCTGCTCAGCTTGCCATCCTTTTCTTTTCTTTCCAGGGTAAAAAATGCACTTGGAAGCAAACTTAAGCTTTTAATCTCACTTTCATCCTGTCTTGTAATGCTGTCATAGAGCGGTGCCAAAAGTGCTCTGATATTGTATTCCTTTAAAATCTTTATCGTGTGCTCACTTCCGGTAATAATAAGCTCCGAGATAATCCCGCTGCTCTCACGCTTTGCTACGCTGATATCCTCAATATCACCCACCGTATCAATCGGAGCACTTTCAAATACTGCTTCCTTTCCATCCTCTGCTGCCGATGTCTGAGTAAGTATTAACGCAGGATTTGCCTTATAACGATCTGCCAGCCGGCTGTCTATGACCTTCTTAATATCCTTAATGCTCATGGTTACCTTCCAGCGGTACCAGCTGAACCCGCTGTCATAGGTGGTAATATCCTCATCTGCAAGGAAGCTTGCAAAGCTGTCCTCGGAGGATAAATCCTCATATTTGCTTTCTGCCGCACTTAACGCCTCGGCGGCCTCTCCATCCTGTGCGGCAAGGAGCAATTTACCGCTCAGATAGGGTATTTCGGTGCCGTTTGACCAGACGCTTGCCGGGTCCGTGGTATGGCCGCAGGAGGTGGAATAATAATAGGCAGTAATCACACTGTCCCCGTATTTAATCACCTCGCCGTAGGTATCCTTAACAGCCAGAATAGAATCCTCATTTTCTGCTATATTGTTATATACCTGATAGGAGGCACTGTCATCCACATGGGCACCGTACTGGCTTAAACTGTTGGCAAGCAGATGGCGGTAGGCATAGCTTCTGGCACAGACCGCCTGCACCTTAATAGCCTCCAGTCCATAGCTGGTGGGCATTTCACTGGGAATGACCGCATACAGGTATTCCTCCAATGGAAGCTCATTTACGATAATTAATCCGTCGTCATCCTCTGCAATCTCGATGCTGCCTCGGTACTTTGGGTTACCGGAGGAGCGTTCCACGGACAGAAGCTTTATCTTAGCATTTTCAGAAGCAGCCTTAACCGTAATACGGCCATTCTCAAACAGTTCATCCCCCGGCTTAATGGTTACCGTTTCACCCTCCTGATAGGTTTTTTCCGTTTCCTTTGTACTAACGGTAAAATCCGAGGTTGCGGTAAATTCCACACTGTCATGATATATATTCTGATATCCGGTTGTCTTAATTAAAACACGGATATTTTCTGCTTTGATGCTTTCCGTAATCAAAGCCGCACTAATTTTTCCATCGGATACAACAAAATCCGTGTTATCATATCCGACCAGAATACTGCCGGTAGGCTCTTCCGATAATTCGCCGTATATTTTATAAATCTTGAAATTTTCATCCAGAGGGACCTTTCCATAGCCTTCGATCTCAATAAAATCCGTTCCTGAACGAAGTACCTTTCCCTGTATCATATCCGGCTTCACATTAATTTTTACAATCTTCCCATTCTCTATTGTAATATCGCCAACCACCTTCTCAATTGGCTCTTTTAGCTTTGATATCGTGGTAAAGCTTTTATCTATATCACTGAGAAAGGTATCCACTGAAGTCCCGGAGCCTTGTTTGATCCACACATTATGTATGATTATTTTATCTGTTGTGACCCCTGTAATATAGATCAGCTCCTGGTCACAGACCAAGGCCTTGACACCTTTGTCCAAATATTGTGTTGCAAGCTGGGCACCATCCACAGGCAAGTCCTTCTCATAGCTTTTGGCATCCAGATAATAGAATTTTCCGAGGTCGGTTACCATCCGATCCACGCCGTCCTCTGTCTCCTGACTGCCCAGCACCAGCAAATCCATTTCCTTTATAATACGGTCTTCCTCCGGTATCGCAGTCAGAAGGGCCTGATATAATTCCAGGAAATCGATGATAAGCATGTCTTTCTTTGAATCAGTAAATTGAAAGGATAAGCCTGTATAAGCAGACTGATAGTCGGGATTTTTCAGAATTAAGTTATCGATCAGCTGCTTGCAGTCTCCATAGGTTAAAGCCTCCTCCGGGCTTGCCGTTACCTTCTCCTCAATCAGGCCCATGTTGCAGGCAGCATTGACATAGGTATCATACCAGCCGGACATTTTCTCATCCTGATAGGTAAGCTGCTTCTTAAGAGCTTCCCGTTCGGACTTATTATATTCCAGATAGCTTAAAAGACGGTATGCTTCCGCCCTGGTCATAACATTCTCCTTCACTATATCATGACCGGACGAACCGCCCTCCTGCAGCTTTTTAACTACATTGACTGTTAGAACGATTAGTATAATACCGATACAGATTCCCATTAAACATAATTTTCTTCTTATACTCATAGCTGCTCCTATCCATACCTGTACATGGTACATGGAAACATTCATGTAACCGATCAGATTTGATTATCCCATATGCTAATATATTATGTCAATGTGGAGAATATTCGTACAAGTTTATAAATGAAGCAGGGTAATCCTGTCCCAGCTGCAAGCCTTGGACAAAATTACCCTGCTTTTTTCTTAATCTATATAGGCTACTCTTCTACCGTAAAGGTGGAAATCGCTGTTACCATCTCATCAACGGTTCGTTTATCTGTCAGGAAATATATTCCTGTACCCTTGTCAACAATATAAAAGCTCTTATTATAAGGATAGAATGTGGTTTTAACCGTCCCCTCATTGTCTCCGGTGATATGGAAGCTGATTGTCACAACCGCATCCAGCGCCGAGGTATCCACCTCATCCTTAAGCTGTGCATCATAGGTGGGAGAAATCAGCTTCTGGTAGACGCTCTTAAAGGTAGTCTCCTCTGCCGTACTGCCATTATAGCTGTAGGCAGCCTCTGTCGTCTCATTTCCGTCCTCATCCTTAGAGGTGGTACGTGTAATTGCCATAGTATATTCTTTTCCCGCAATATCGGCTGTAACCTTATCCACCGTGTCAATATTCGGGATATTGACGTAGGGATTTAGCAGGCTGAATACATCCACATTCAGCATCGTCTCTACAGTACTGCTGCTTAAGGTATAGACCATATCCGAGTCATCGCTTTTTACATAATAATCACCGTCATCATTCTTATTACCAATATAAAGTTTATATTCCTTATCGGTCCTAATCGTTTCAGCCTCTGTGGAGGTACCGTCACTGGCCTCACTGGTAGGCGCCGCTGATTCCTCGTAGTACCCGATATCAATAATGGCGGACGGATTATCCAGTCCATAGCTGCTCATATTTTCCCCGGTATAATCCACGCAATCCAGGAAATCAAAGCTTGTATAGTTGGACTGAATATCCGATATGGTTGTGCTGTCGGCAGAGTAGCCTTCGCCGTAAGGCTTTAGGATTCTCCAGGTATACGTATTGGTTCCACTATTATCGAGTGTCGCAGACTCCTGATATTTCAGCTCCACATCGTCACTATCGCGGTTATCAATGCTGATATAGGTAATATTGGCCGCGGTTATGGAAGGAGCCTCCTCAACTGCCGTAAAATCAAGGTCCTTATAATTGAAGGAGTAATTCGTATTCACCACATATACGGTCGTAGCGTCATTTACCATTGCATAATACCCATCTGCATTGGCAAGCTCGTCACCAACAGAAAGCTTTACAGTCGATCCGTCCTGCAAGGTTACCAAAACAACGGTTGCCGGTTCGGAAAGACCATATTGGGAGAGATCCTCGGGATTTTCCACCACTGTCTTCGTTGCCTCAATGCTGCTCATTACATTCAATATACTGTTCACATTGTCCTGATTAATCGGCCGGTCCGGCTGTGTATCTGATTTCCAGACCCCATCCTCAAGTGTCAGGTTGATATCTGCATTCGGTCCGGTATAATCGACTGCGGTAGCCTCTGTCGTATCAAAGGTCGCAAGGCTGATGTTTTCCGTATCGTCTGAGCTATCATCTGTCTGCGCTGCCCTATGGCCGTACCAGACATAAACGCCGATTAAAACCACCAGCACCAAAAGAAGGGAAACCAGTGTTACAGCGTTTTTTTTCTTTTTCTTCGCCATTACTTTCTCCTCCTTCGATAGGTAATGATACCACCTATGATCAAAAAGATTAACGGGATAACAGCGATTGCCAAAGCACCTAACATAAAGGCATGTTCAGAATTAATTGTTACTGTGGAACCGGCAAGGCTCTTAGTCGGGATGGAAAGTAAATCAGTATCTCCTACCAGATAACCGATGGTTCCGGTTAACAGCTTCTGGTTTGAATAGCTTGTGGTATCATCTCCGAAGGTATAGGCTCCGCCGGAATATACCACCACCTGGGCTGTGGCGTCATCGTAGGTATCTGTTGCTATCAAGCCCAGATTAAAGGGTCCCTCAATGTCACCGTCCTCCTTCTCAGAGGTGGAGATCTGTGTCGCTGTCTTTGAGTAAGCAGAATCCGAGGTAGTAAGCAAGGGCTCTACCGTTAAGGTTTTTCTTAAGGTATCGGATATTGTAAGACCGGAGGCTACCGGCATGGATATCAGAATACCGCTCTCTCTTGCCTGGGTAGTAATATCATGAGTCTTAATATTGGGAAGCAGTTCATCTACATATTTGGAAGAGTGCATGCTTGCATCACCCTCAAATACAATACCTTCCGCCATCTCTATTCCGTAATACTCAAGAACAGACCGGAAATTGGGAAGCTCATAGGCATTATAATCCAGAGTAATAATAGCCTTTCCTCCCTTTGCCAGATAATCCTCAATCAGGGCTACTTCATCCTCTGTAAAATCAGACTGGGGCGCGTTGATGAAAAGAATATCACAGTCATCGGGAATGCTGCTTTGTGTTGCGGTTTTCAGTGATGCAGTTTCTATATTCAGCTTATCAACCGTAGAGGTAAAGGTATCTCCGACTGCGGTTTCCCCATGTCCTTCCATAATATACATCTTCGAACGGTCCGTGGTAGTTACATACTGGATGGCCGAGGTCAGCTCACCCTCCACATCAATGGCCGTTACAGTATATGAATATGTGGAATAGTCCAATTCCTGAACCAGCATATCGTTGTAATCTACATATTTCGCCACATTGGTAGCATCATTTACCACCAGAAAGCTGTTTGCCTGGACAGTATCATCCACATAATCCGATGCAAACTTGGGATAGAGCACCGGGTCCTTATATACTACATTTACTTTACTTGAAGCAGCGTCATACTGCTTTACAATATTTTTAAACTGATCCACCTCATCGCCGGCGGCAACCAGATAATAGATGGTAACATCATCCGCCAGGTCCTTCAGCATATTGGTGGTATCCTCGGACAGGGTATACATCCCCTGCTTGCTTAAATCAATTTGGATATTCATTTTTGAAACCAACATATTGGCTACTAATATAATCACGATAACCACAGCCGATACCATGGTTACGTAAGCTCCGCTTCGAAACTTTCTTCCGGAAAAGGATTTTTTAATTTTCCCGAAAAAGTCTTTCACACTGATTATTTTCTTAGAATCTTTCACGGCTTCGTTCTCCTTTCCTTAGCTCCATCTCTTTTTACGGATTACCTGCGTTGTTAAAAATGCAAACAGGACGGTAATACTTAAGTAATAGATCAATCCTGTGATGTCAAAAATACCATAATAGAACTGATCGTAGCGGGAAATAACGGACAACCAGCCAAACACAGCTATAACAGAGCCGTCAAACAGGGCCGGCTTTATGCTGTATGCGATAAACATTCCGGTTTCCACCACTAAGCCCAGCACAACAGAAAGTGTTAAATTATGCATCATCCGGTACAGAACAAAGCAAATAACAATCAGTATTATAGAAAACACTAAAAAGGCTGCCTGATTATCCGTGGGAAGAAGACTGCTTAAGCTGTCCATCAATACTGTAAATAGAAATACGATAAAGGAAATGACTGCCGCCACTACCTGGCTTTCCGTCAGGGAAGAAATATAAAGTCCCATAGACAGATAAGCTGCTCCAAGCATTAAGAAGCCCAGAATACTTGCATAAGCCGATCCAAACTGCACCGTGCCAAACTTCGACAGGATCAGCGGATAGATACAGGTAACCAGCACTCCGGTTCCGAATACGGTGATCACGGCAAGCAGCTTGCCTATAACGATGGAGCCTGCTCCAAGGGGTGAGGTCAGCAGCAGCTGATCCGTCTTTTGCTTATTTTCTTCCGCCATTAATCTCATTGTTAATATCGGTGTCAGTAAAACCACGATAAAGGTTATGGAAGACAGTGTCGCTTCAAAGCTGGCGCTGGCATTTGCTATATTAATCGCAAAAAACCATATCCCGACAATAACCAGGAAAAATGCAATAAATACATATCCGATCATTGAAGTAAAGTAGGAACGTAATTCTTTCTTATAAATTGCCAACATCTTATTTTACCTCCTCCGCAGCCTTATTTTCTTCTTCCGGGGTGCCATTAGAATAATCCAAGGGAATTACCCCGCCCTCCTGGTTCGTAACCTTAAGGAAGATATCCTCCAGACTCATTCGAATGGTCTGCATCTCAAGAATGGGTGTTTTCTTCTCACACATGGCATAGAAAACTTCCTCCCGGATGTCGTCCTTCTCACCAAAGTACAGGGTCAGATCTATCACATCTTCCGTGGTCTGGGTAAGCTCCTCCACCCTGGTGACCCGGTCAAGCTTGTTTAAGGCAGCGATAATCTTATCCTTATCGCCCTTTACGGAAAGCTTCATTGCACCGGTCGCCCCCAAATGCTCGCTTAAATTCTCCGGCTTATCACTGACAATTAATTTTCCTTTATCGATAATCATTACAATATCACAAACCGCGCTTACCTCCTGCATAATATGGGAGCTAAGGATAATCGTATGGTTTTTGCTTAATTCTCTGATCAAATCTCTGATTTCAATAATCTGTTTGGGATCAAGGCCTACGGTTGGTTCGTCCAGAATAATCAGCTCCGGATATCCCATGATTGCCTGTGCAAGACCGACTCTCTGCTTGTAGCCCTTGGACAGATGCTTGATCAGGCGGTCCGCCATCTGGGTTATCTTGGTCGAATCCATGACATCCGAAATCATCTGGCTTTTTTCGCTTTTCTTAACCCTCTTGATATCTGCTACAAAATCAAGGTATTCTCTTACTGTCATATCCGTATAGAGAGGAGGAAATTCAGGCAGATAGCCTATCATCTTCTTTACTTCCTCAGGCTCTTCAAATACATCCAGACCATTTATCGTTACCGTTCCCTCTGTCGCCGATATATATCCGGTGATAATATTCATGGTTGTCGATTTGCCTGCGCCGTTTGGCCCCAAAAAACCGAGAACCTGCCCCTTCTCTACGGTAAAAGATAAGTCATCCACTGCGGTATGATTTCCATAACGCTTTACTAAGTTTTTTACCTCAATCAAATTCGCTTCCTCCTTGTTCTGGTCTGAAGGCAGTAGGCTCTGCCATTCAAACCATTTTTTATTATCATTTTTTAAAAAAGTCAATTTCTATCAGCTAAGGTCAATAGAAATTGACTTTATGAATACTTTTCCTGATAATAATACAATAAGAATACGAAAATTTTGTGAACAAACAGTACAAAAATACGTTTTTATCTCATAGTGCGAATATTTCTATCAGGGTGTGTCTGACACGTCTGAAGATAAGAAAGCCCGGGCAATCTTACCTGACCAACAGTTCAGCTAAGATTACCCGGGCTATTAATTTATTGGAGTATATTGTGACACTCATCAATCCATGATATCACTCATATGGTACATGCCTGCCGGCTTCCCAGGCAGATATTTTGCCGCCTGTATCGCTCCCTTGGCGAATATGGCCTTCGAATAAGCCGTGTGCTTAATCTCTATGACCTCATCGGTTCCTGCAAAGATTATCTCATGCTCACCGACAATAGTTCCTCCCCTGACTGCTGAAATTCCAATTTCTTTTTTGCTTCTCACCGCACGTTCGCCGGAGCGGTCATATTTATATTCATACTCATGATTTAAAGCTTCATTCATCGCATCCGCCAGTGCGAGGGCCGTACCTGAGGGCGCATCCACCTTTTTATTATGATGCTTTTCAACAATCTCAATGTCAAAGCCGGCATCCGCCAGGATTACTGCCGCCTCCTTAAGAAGCTTTGAGATCAGATTAATCCCCATGGACATATTGGCCGACCGAAGGATTGGTATCCTTTCAGAAGCTTCGTCCACAAGTATCAGCTGCTCCTTCGTAAGGCCTGTTGTGCACAGTACAATTCCTATGCCTCGGGAAAGCGCATATTCTAACATTTCCTCCGTATTAATCGGAGATGAAAAATCAATGATTACATCGGCCTTTACATTACATTTGGAAAAGCTCTGGTAGACCGGATATTTATTGACCCTGTTCTGGGTTACATCGATACCTGCCACAATTACAGCCTTTTCATCCGCATCCACCAAATCCGTGATTACCTGCCCCATTTTACCATTACAGCCTCGTAAAATGATATTTGTCATATGCTTCCTCCTATTATAATACTGTCTTAATTCCTGCTGCTTTCATTTCTTTAAGCAAACGGTCTGCGTTCGCAGGCTCCATCTCTGTCAGCGGCATTCTAAGTGCGCCAACCTCAAAGCCCATCAGATTTACTGCTTTCTTTACCGGAATGGGATTTACCTCACAGAATAAAGCATTGATTAACGGGAACAGTCTAAGCTGTATATCCCGGCTGCCTGCCACATCCCCCTCAAGGTATTTATGAACCATATCATGGGTTTCTCTTGGTGCTATATTGGAGAGAACCGAGATTACCCCAAGACCACCTAAGGATAAAATCGGAACCACCATGTCATCGTTGCCGGAATACATCTCAATCTTTCCGTCTGTCAGCTGCATGATCTCGGCCACCTGGGCGATATTTCCGCTGGCTTCCTTAATTCCCACAATATTGGGTACATTCTTAAACATAGCAGCCACTGTCTGCGGCAGAATATTGCAGCCGGTTCTTCCGGGAACATTATAAAGAATGATGGGCAAGGACACTGCCTCAGCTACCGCGGTAAAATGTGCAATCAGCCCCTTCTGGGTTGCCTTGTTATAATAGGGGGATACCAGCAGCAGAGCATCCGCTCCGTATTTCTGAGCCTCAACTGAGAAAAAGATTGCCGTATCAGTACTGTTGGAACCGGTACCCGCAATGACCGGAACTCTTTTAGCAACCCTATCCACCGTATAACGAATGCACTCCAGGTGCTCTTCATGGGTTAGGGTAGATGCCTCTCCGGTTGTTCCGCAAATTACGATGCTGTCGGTTCCATTTGCTATCTGGTATTCAATCAGCTCTCCCAGTTTCTCATAATCAACCTCGTTGTTCTTTGTAAATGGTGTTACAATAGCAACACCTGCTCCCTTAAATACTGCCATTTGACTTACCTCCTGTTTTAACCCATGCCCAATCCTGTATGGCCGGGTTAGTTTATTTGAATTTTCCTGTTCCACGAACTTCCTGTGCAAAAGTCATTGCAGGCAAAACGTTGTCTTGATGATACCTTATGCAATAAGCTGTAAACCATTTTATTACATAAAAAAAGCCGACTAAAGAGTCGACACTAAAGAATAACTGAACGAAATCATGAGGATCTATGCCCATGAGCCGATACAGTATGGATATTCTTTAGGCAGCGCTCCATCAAATTCTGATGACAGTCACATGATTATTCACCATATGCCCAGCAGTAATAACTCAGGATTATCACCACTTCGGCACTGTTTCCTTTCACCGCTTTCCTCTATGCCTGACATATCCAGCGGGATACTCTTAAACAATGCGCCTCTACCATAAGCAATATAAATTTTACACTGACTTTATATTAACACCGGTTAAAATCATTGTCAATGGCTTTCGCTTAGATTTTACAGTTACTTGGCAGGCAGTAGAAAAAACAGGCTTGATATTCAGCAGATAAATTATCTGTATACCAAGCCTGTCTATGTGCCAGAAATATTCCTATCTATTATATTTCTCTCTGTCTCTATGTTCTTACTGAATTCATAAACCGGCAGCCCTTTTGATTTTATTTTATATAAATAAAAATTTGCTCCCTTATCAATACTCCTCCAGATATTCCAGCTTGCTGACCGATACCTCATAGGCAATACGTTTTTCAAATTCTATGTCGGTGACCTTTTTCTGGTACTCACGGCTCTGGATTCGTCCCCAGATCTGTACATGTCCTCCTACCGCAAAGGTTTCTGCAAATCTGGCATTCCTGCCCCAGCAAATGCACGGAATGTAATCGGATTTACCGTAGGGGCGGTTAACGGCAAGCAGCACATCGGCAATTTCCCTGCCCAACGGAGTTTTTCTATAAATCGGCGGCTTGCATACAAACCCGTCTAAAAATATATGATTTGGCTTTGCACTCTCCGGCAGCTCCTCCTCCATTTTAATTTCCCTTGCAAATACGGATAATACCAGCTTGTTCTTACTTTCTTCGTGGCGGTTATAGGAACGGAACTGACCGAGCACCTCCACAAATTTACCCTTATAATCCTGTTTTACATCAATAAGACGTTCGGAAACCATGACCGGTATCATATCATAGGAATTGCTTAACCGGCTTACTACTACCTCCAATACATAGAACCCCTCTCCAAATACATCATGGCTGAACGTAAAATCACTGATGACCTCTCCTGCAATACTTACTTGATTGTTATCAAATACTTTATCTGTCATATCGTACCTCTCCCTTCTTTCTGGCGTACCTTATTACGCCAATCTGCTCTAAAATGTGGGGCGAATTTCTCTGTTCAGTCAAAAACAGCTCGATTCACCTATGATTAAAATATATGCTATTTTCCATATTTTAGAAGTAAAAAATGAAATATATTTTATCTATTCCCTATTTTTGTTATTTTATACAAATATTCCATAAAAAAATTATAAATTTTTCCGAAAGCAGCGTTGATTTTTCTTAAATCGTTGTGTTAAAATGTTTTAGTTATGATTTGATAGGCAGAATACTGTCAGAAATAAAAAAGAAGTCAAGATGTGAAGGAAAAAAGCTTTCACACTTGGAAGGTTGATAGAAAATTTCTTTCAACCTCAAGGGTTTGTACCGGTATATCGGTGCAGACTTAAGATGCGCATAGACCAGCAAGCAGGTAAACCCGCAAGCGGATTATGAAATATGCGCAGAAATGGAGGAAATAATGAAACGAGAGGATATACGGAATATCGCCATCATTGCCCACGTAGACCATGGTAAAACTACTCTGGTGGACGAATTGTTAAAGCAAAGCGGTGTATTTCGATCCAACCAAACTGTTGTAGAAAGAGTCATGGATTCCAACGCGATTGAACGGGAACGCGGAATCACCATCTTATCCAAAAATACCGCCGTTCAGTACAAGGGAACCAAGATTAATATCATAGATACGCCGGGACATGCCGATTTTGGCGGCGAGGTTGAGCGTGTTTTAAAAATGGTCAATGGTGTCATCCTTGTTGTAGACGCTTTTGAAGGCGCTATGCCGCAAACAAAATTTGTATTAAAAAAAGCCTTGGAATTATCCCTTCCGGTAATTGTATGCGTCAATAAAATTGACCGTCCGGAAGCAAGACCTGCCGAGGTCGTAGATGAGGTTCTGGAATTGTTCCTGGAGCTGGACGCCAATGACGAGCAGCTTGACTGCCCCTTTGTCTTTGCCTCTGCCAAGCTTGGCATTGCCGCTCTGTCTGCCGAGGAAGAGGCTGTCGATATGACACCTCTGTTCGAGACTATTATTAACTATATTCCGGCTCCTGAGGGGGATCCGGATAAAAGCACCCAGGTACTGATCAGTACCATCGATTATAATGAGTATGTGGGCCGTATCGGTATCGGCAAGGTGGATAACGGCACCATCCGGGTCAATCAGGACGCCGTACTGGTAAATGCACATGAACCCGATATGAATGTCCGGGTAAAAATCAGCAAGCTTTATGAATTTGACGGCTTAAAACGGGTTGAGACAAATGAGGCCACCATCGGTTCCATTGTAGCCATCTCCGGAATTTCCGATCTTCATATCGGAGATACCATCTGCTCTCCGGAAAATCCGGAATCGATTCCCTTCCAGAAAATATCTGAGCCCACAATTGCCATGTATTTCAACG
Organism: Bacillota bacterium; assembly: GCA_023407175.1. The sequence goes on along the minus strand of JAEYMU010000025.1, from coordinate 218,681 downwards.
TGAATGACAGCCCCCTTGCCGGAAAAGAAGGCAAGTATGTGACCTCCCGCCACCTGCGGGACCGTCTTATGAGGGAGCTGAATACGGATGTCAGTCTGCGGGTTGAGGAAACAGATACCACCGAAAGCTTTAAGGTATCGGGACGAGGTGAGCTTCATCTTTCCGTTTTAATCGAAAATATGCGCCGGGAGGGCTATGAATTCTCCGTAAGCAAGGCAGAAGTATTATACAAGACGGATGAAAACGGCAGGAAGCTCGAGCCAATGGAGCATGCAATGGTTGATGTTCCAGATGAATTTGCCGGAACGGTAATCGATAAGCTGGGCCAGCGCAAGGGTGAAATGGTGAACATGCATGCCTCCGGCAGCGGACATACCAGGATTGAATTTTCCATTCCCGCACGGGGCTTGATTGGCTACCGTGGTGAATTTTTAACCGATACCAAGGGAACCGGTATCATCAATACACTTTTTGACGGCTACGGCCCTTATAAGGGGGATATCCAGTACCGTAAAACTGGCAGTCTGATTGCCTACGAATCAGGTGAAAGCATTACCTACGGTTTGTTCAATGCACAGGAGCGGGGTATCCTGTTCATAGGTCCTGGAATCAAGGTATATGCCGGAATGGTGGTAGGTCAGAATCCAAAGGCTGAGGACATTGAAGTCAATGTCTGCAAACGCAAGCAGCTGACCAATACGCGTTCCTCCAGCGCCGATGAAGCTTTAAGGCTGACTCCGCCGAAGATTTTAAGCTTAGAACAGGCCCTGGAATTCATCGAAACGGATGAACTGCTGGAAGTAACCCCTTTAAGCCTTCGTATCAGGAAAAAAATATTGGATACCACTTTACGAATGAGAGACAGAAGAAATAAACAGAGCAATTAAGAGTCGGGTAAATAGACCAAGTAGCTTAGAAGCAAAATTAAATGCCTGCAGCAAATACGTTCATCTAATATGAGAACCGTATTGCTGCAGGCATATTTTTTAATAATCCAAAATCATGAAGGCTGCTGCCTTTACCTAATCATTATATAAACGCTTGGGCAAAGACTCTTACGATAATTCTCTGATTTCCGTTATCCGCTGATCCGGATAATTATGTATCGACTTAATATTCATAATATGATACTGGTTCAGAATTTCCTTAAAATATGCTTTGATACTATCCTTTGAAATAATCTTATTATTATATTTGTCCCTGGATATCCTAATCATGGATTTTTCATAAGCAGTCATTGCATACAAAGCCTTGGGCCCATGCCATAAGAAGCTTTCCATGATCGCATCAATCAAATCCTTTTCCTCACCCGTCAGATATTCCTCTACTCCTTCCAGAATATGAACTCCGCAGCGAAGCATTCCCTCGTACAGCTTCAAATAGGGCTTATGCTCACTGTTAACCCCGCATTCTTCCTGAAAAATCTCCTTATCATATAAGGCTAGGGAAAAGGCCTGCGCATAATAAAGCAGATATTGAACATAGCCTGCACAGATATCCGCTCCACATTTATTCACAATGTAATATGCCACCGCATAAATTTTTGTAGCCATAATCTTTGACATAGCTGCTTTCTTACTTTTCTTAAAGGCTACTCCGGTAAGACACTCCTTTTTTTTACAAAGCAGGCTATAATAAAACTCCGGATCCTCCAGTATTGTTCTAAGTTTGTAAGAATACTCATTGGTTGGTATATCTCCCTCCATATAACGGATGATGGTTGTCTCCCCCCAACCAAGCAGCTTTGCTAACGGTTTCTTCCCAATGCGATACTGGTCGAGAATCAGTTTAATTTCATCGGTAGAAATAGTCTCTTCATTCACCTTATCAATTGTACTGCTCATACATATACTCCTCAGTTAATAATGGTATCATTTGATATAATTCAAATTAATTTTACCATTGATTTCCTCATTTGTATAGGTAGCTTTTTAATTATTTAAAAAATTTAGAACTTTCTGAATTCATTAATGTCCTGTACGATCACCTTTACTCCTCTGATCAGTCGGTTAAACATACCGATTCGGTAAAGATTGACCAGCACCATTCCCACTGGAATGCCAATAATCATCCCCAGAACGCCATACAGCTTATATCCCACAAACAAAAGGATCAAGGTTGCCAGGGGATGCAGTCCGATACTGTCGCCGACCATCTTCGGCTGCAAAACCTGCTTTACGATAAGACAGATTACATAAATTACTACCAACCCTATCGCCCTAATATAGTTTCCTGATATCATCTCAATAATTGCCCAGGGCCATAGGACAAGACCCGTACCAAAGACAGGAAGAAAATCCAGGAAGGCGATTCCTAAAGCAAACAGAAATGAATATCCCACCTGCATAATTTCAAATCCGGCAAACATAATTACAATCAGCACCAGCATAATTTTGAACTGCGCCTTGAAATATCCGCCAAAAGCCGATTTAAAATTATCGTAAATCAGCCTCCAATAATTAACAATCGAGGAGGGCAAATGCTTTTTCAGTCCGTCAGATAATTCATCCCGGTATGCGGTGAAGAAATACGCCGCCAGTATCGTTACGATGATATACAAAAAGGCCTCTGCCACATTCTTAGCCATAAGGCTTACACGGTCCACAGAAATGGGTTTTGAACTGCTCACAAAATTATTGACATAGTTTCCAATTCCCGTAAAGAAATTATCAATTGCATCATGAACGCCGCTGGGCAGATTTTCTGATCGTTCCTCGAGATACTTCGTAAAATCATCAAATTTTTGCCCAAATTCACTGGTTAACTGTGGTAAATCATCCATCAATTGTTTGGCTTCCTTGAAAATCAGCGCGGAAATCAGTGCCATAATCCCCACGATGGCAATAATAACAGTTACAATTATAATAAAGGAGCTGTGCTTTCGCAGCAGCTTCACTTTTTTCTCCAGAAAACGTACGAGCGGATTAGCAATCAGGGACACAATCCACCCGATAATAATTGGCATAAAAAAGCCGATCAATTTGGGCAGCACAAAAATTAATAATAATGCTCCAATAATAGCCAGTACAAAATTCACCAGAATCTTGATATACACAATTACCTTCGATTCCTTCATGTTCTCCTCACCCCTCCAGACCAATTCAACACACTGCATTTCATATCAAACTATGGAACCTTTCTAAACACACTTATTACTATCTACTGCGCTATTGTTTATCATTGTGGTTGTTTTCTATTATTCCCATTATATCACAGCCATATGGTATTAACCATTATTTTCTTCCTGCAGATTGCAGCAAAAGTGTAGCAAAAAAGATAATAGCGGCAATGATAACAATTGTAGGGCCGACGGCCGTCCCCATATAGTAGGATATAATCAGGCCTGTAAGCCCTGAAAATACGGATATGATAACAGAGAACAGATGATACTCCCTTACATTAGCGGACATGTTGCGGGCCGCAGCAGCAGGTAAAATCAGTAGGGCATTAATAATCAGAATTCCAATCCACCGCACCGACGCCATCACAATAATAGCAATGATTACACTGAACATGTCTTCCATTAAGTTATTATTAATACTTTTACTCCTTGCAACCGATTCATTGATGCTGATCGCCAGCAACCGGTTAAAGCACAGAAACCAGAATACCAATGTAATTACAAAAATAATAAGAAGGAATCCGATTTCCTCGACCTCAATACTTAAAATATCTCCTACCAGAAGAGCAGAATATTTCGAAAAATCTCCGTTTCCAGAGAGTATGACCAGACCGATTGCCATACTTAAGGAGGCAAATACAGAGATAACGGTGTCTGTGGATACGGTCTTTCTTCGTTTAATTCTGTTTAGAAAAAGTGCAAAGCAGATAGCAAATGCAATCATTGATATATTAATATCAGCAATGCCAAGCAATGTTCCCAGGGCTACTCCGGTTAGGGCTGAATGCCCCAGTGCATCCGAAAAAAAGGCCATTCTGTTATTGACGATCAGAGTACCTAAAATACCGAACAGGGGAGTTATGATAAGGACCGCAATCAGGGCATTTTTCATAAAATCGTAATTCACCCAGGAAAACGGTAATAAATTTTCCATCATATGATATAATGCAGTCACTTTTACCTCCATCCCGATTCATATCCAAAAACCTTATGGAATTCATCGCTATTAAGTACTTCCTCCGGTGTACCTTCCCGAATGATATGCTTATCCAGTAATATAACATGATCCGCATACTTTCTCACAAAATCAAAGTCATGGGAAATGATAATCATTGCCAGATCAAAATGGTTTTTCAGCTTTGCCACATTCTCATAAAACAACTGCAAGCCATTCAGATCAATACCAGATACGGGCTCGTCCAAAAGCAGCAGGTTAGGAATCGGCGTTATCGCAATTGATAGCAGCACCCGCTGCAACTCTCCTCCGGACAAATCACAGACCCTTTTATCAATTAAATCCTGGGCCTCAAAGACACCCAGCTGCTCCTTTATCCTTCGGTAAACCTTCCCGCTTTTCTTAAGAAAAATCGGCGAAGCACTGATATATGCTGCAAAAAGATCATATACACTAATCGGTGTATTTTTATCCATCGAAAAGCTTTGAGGTACATAACCTATCCGCAGCCTTTCGATTGTATTATTCTTTAAGTCAGTGAATTCAATACTCCCCTCATGCTTCCGTTCCCCAATGATGGCTTTGATAAGAGTAGACTTACCTGCTCCGTTTCTCCCGATGAGAGCTGTGATCTTCCCACAATGGATATGCAGATTGATATTCTCAATAATTGCCCTGTTTCCGTCCTTGACGCTGATCCCCTTCATCTGGATACAGTGAAGTCCGCAGACACTTTCATTTAATTTTGCTGATCTAATTCTTTTGGCTTGTTCTCTGCTAATTTTCATCCCATTCTCCACTTTTTCTTTCCAGGCTTTGAGAAATTCTCGCTCATACCAAAACCTGCCTGTATCTGCTTTTCAAATGTAAATGCTTTTTCTTTCATAAAGTCAATTTCAGCTTTAGCCGATAGGGATTGACTTTCATCAGAAATTTTAGCCTTCTTCCTCTTGTGCATCCTTAATTACTTCCAGATTCCTTCGCATTGCTCTCAAATAGGAATCCTTTGTACCATCTCCTGTTACAACCGAATCTATTACATAAACCCTTGCACCCGTTTCCTTCGCAATCTGCTTTGGAATGGCTTCACTATACTGTTCTTCCGTAAACAGATATTTGATTTTAGCGGCATTTATTTCTTCCACAATTGCCGCAATATTACCGGCACTAAGGGAAGTATCCGCCTCCAGTTCAACAGAAAAGGCTACGGGCATATCCAGGCGGTTAGCCAGATAAGCAAAAGCCTCATGGAAAATAACAGCCTTCTTTGTATTAGCAGAAGCCTTTTCCAGTTCATTTTTACATTTTTCCAATTCTATTTCCAACTGCTGAACCTGACCGATATAGGCCTGAGCGTTCTCGGTCAGTTTATCTGTGATATCATCGGTTTCTATCCCGGTATTTGAAAAAGCAGTATGAATATAATCAATCAGACTATTCTGCACATTCTCAATCTGCTTTTCATACAGAAGAGGATCAAGCCATACATGGGAATTATAATCCCCCTCATCAGATTCCTGATACGTATCCCCCGAAGAAGCTTCACCGACTCTGAAATCAAGACTTTCCATCATATCCAAGTCTCGGCTTGCATCTATTATTTTTAAATCAGGATAATTCACCGCAATATCCTCCAAAAAAGCTTCCATCCCACCGCCATTGATAATAAGCACATCTGCGGCTGAAATCACCTTCATGTCCTTTGCCGTCAGCTGATAATCGTGGAGACATCCCGTATTACGGTTAATCAGGCTCACGATTTGGAGATTATCAATATCCTCAGCCAGATTTATTCCAATCAAATAGATGGGATAAATTGTTGTTACAACCGTTATCTTATCCTCATCCTTCATCGTTTCAATATCGTTATCCTTGCCTGTCAGTTTTATCATAAAAATCCCTGCCAATACAATGATAATCATAATCAGCATAAGCTGTAATAGTTTTCTTTGCATAGGGGATCCTTTCTAATTGCAAATCATTTGCATCTAACAATTATATTATAAGTATTACCCCGTGTCAATCTGTTTAGACTGTGCTTCCGTTACGAATTCTACTTGTATTTCGCGCTATTATGTGCTATTATTTCACATAATAAATTTGGCAATAGATCTAATCTGTTTTATAAATAAATGCAGTATCCTACTGCTAATTATACTTAGATCATAAAGGGAGGCTTTTATAATAATGAATCACACGGATAAAATCATTAAACTGGTTACTGCTGCTTTGATGGCGGCACTAACCTGCGTTGTCACAATGTTTCTGCCAATAAAAATACCGAATACACAAGGTGGTTATATTCATCCCGGAGATGCCTTTGTACTGTTATCCGGCATCATATTGGGACCATTATACGGCGGGCTTGCGGCTGGTGTCGGTTCACTTATGGCGGATATCTTTGTCGGTGCTCTCGTTTATGCTCCCGCCACTCTTATCATAAAGACCTTGGCTGCTATTGCAGGCGTTGTATCCTACCGCTATATTCGAAAGGGTTCTGTGATTTTAGCCGGTATATTTGTCGGCATTACAGTCACTGTCGGGTATTATATCTTTGATGTCATTTTAACCGGAACTCTAGCAGCGGGCTTTGCCAACATTCCCTTCAATTTGATACAAAATGTGATGGGAATTATTCTGGCCTCCTTATTGCTTCCTTTGATAAAAAAAATCCCGCAGATCAGAGTCATGATGGGCAAACAGAGTAAACCTTATTAGATGATTAAAGCTATCATAAGGTGCCTTTGGCACTTTAATCATTCGATATATTATAAAAAATTATAGATTTTATAAGTTTAAATCTTTGTCTCCAATATTGACAAGAGTCTACCCCGAACTTATAATTTAATTATATCGGAACTGGCGGATATGTGGGGAACCACGGGGGACCGATAGCGAAGCTTCTTCCTATCAGAAGCAGGATAACGAATGTCGACCGCCTGGGCGAATGCTCAGGCGGTTTTTTGATGTTTTTTTTGATGTGTGCGCCGCAGCCAGCGGCAGAACAGGAGGTAAATATGAAGGAGTGGCAGGATTTTAAACCAGGTAAATGGCAGCAGACACTGGATGTCAGAGATTTTATTTTGAATAATTACACAGCATACGCCGATGATGAAAGCTTTCTTGCCGCAGCTACTGGGCGTACCCTGACACTGAATGAAAAATATAGGGAATTAGCAAAAGAAGAACATAAGAAGGGTGTCCTGTCCATCAACACCGATAAGGTTAGTTCTTTATTAACCTATGAACCGGCCTATCTTGACCGGGAAAATGAGATTATTTTCGGCTTTCAAACTGATGCTCCCCTCAAAAGAGGAGTCAATCCCTTTGGCGGAATCAGAATGGCACGTCAAGCCTGTGAAGCATATGGTTATTCCTTATCTGAGGAAGTGGAGGAACATTTTCGGTATCGTACCACGCACAATGACGGTGTCTTTCGCGTTTATTCTCCTGATATGAAAAAAGCCAGAAAAAGTGGGGTCATTACCGGCCTTCCAGATGCTTACGGCCGTGGCAGGATTATTGGGGATTACCGCAGGGTAGCTCTTTACGGCGTAGACTATCTAATTGAACAAAAGGAAAATGATAAGCTTTCCCTTGGAAACCTCCCAATGGAGGACGAAATAATCAGGACTTTGGAGGAATTATACCGTCAGATTGATTTTCTGCAGCAGCTTAAAACAATGGCGGTGGGATATGGTTTTGATATATCAAGACCTGCTTCTAATGCGAGAGAGGCAGTTCAATGGCTTTATTTTGCATATCTTGGCGCAATTAAGGAACAGAATGGAGCTGCGATGTCCTTAGGCAGAACCTCAACCTTTCTTGATATTTATTTTGAACGTGATCTAAAGTCGGGTGTAATTACCGAAAGAGAAGCCCAGGAAATTATCGATCAATTTGTTCTCAAGCTTCGCATGGCAAGACAGCTTCGTACACCGGAATACAACGAGCTGTATGCAGGAGATCCAACCTGGGTTACTGAAGCAATTGGCGGAATTACGGAAGGCGGAAGAAGCATGGTAACCAAGAACAGCTATCGATTTTTACACACCTTAACTAATCTTTCTCCCGCGCCGGAGCCTAATCTTACTGTACTCTGGTCCATTAAGCTTCCTGCGCCCTTTAAAAACTATTGTGCAAGAATGTCCATCGAAACGGATTCCATACAATATGAAAACGATGATCTTATGAGGCCGGATTATGGAGATGATTACGGCATCGCCTGCTGTGTATCTGCCATGCGTATCGGAAAACAGATGCAATATTTTGGTGCACGCTGCAACCTTGCCAAGGTTCTTTTAATGAGTCTGAATGGAGGAAGGGATGAGAAAAGCGGGGAGCAGATCGGTCCTTTGACGAAAACCTTTGAGGCTGGTATCCCACTTGATTATGAGGAGGTTATGGAAAGCTTTCTTCCGATGATGGACTGGTTATGCAGGCTTTATGTAAATACAATGAATGTTATCCACTACATGCATGATAAGTATGCATATGAAAAGCTTCAAATGGCACTGCATGACACCCGGATTGAACGATTGATGGGCTTTGGAATCGCGGGCCTGTCTGTTGTTGCAGATTCTTTAAGTGCAGTTAAATATGCCCACGTAATTCCTGTCAAGGACAATCGAGACATTATTACCGATTTCATCATTGATGGAGATTTCCCTGCCTATGGTAATAACGATGACCGGGTTGATCAAATCGCTGCCTCTTTGGTAAGTGAATTTATAACAAGACTTCGTAAGCACCCGGCTTATCGTCAGGCCAAGCATACCCTATCCATTCTTACAATTACCAGCAATGTTGTATATGGCAGCAAAACCGGCCCCACACCGGATGGGCGCAAAGCCGGAGCTCCTTTTGCTCCAGGCGCTAATCCGATGCATGGAAGAGATAAGAAGGGGGCACTTGCTTCTCTTGAATCAGTTGCCAAACTAGATTATGAATGCTGCCGGGATGGTATCTCATATACCTTTTCCATTACTCCTGATACTTTAGGAAAGAATATGCAGGAGAGGGTTATAAATCTGACCGCTTTGATTGATGGTTATTTTGCAAAAGCAGGCCACCATATCAATGTCAATGTATTGAACCGTGAACTACTGATTGATGCAAAGGCCCATCCAGAGAAATATCCTAATCTTACAATACGTGTATCCGGTTATGCTGTAAGGTTTAATTCCTTGAGTGAGAAACAACAGGATGAAGTGATTGCGAGGACGTTTCATTGTAGTTTGTAAGATATAAGTTATTTACCTTATAAATTAAATAACGTTCTTAAGAAAATACCTCTGGTTGTCTAAATATTACCATATAGCAAATCATCTTTTCGTGTACATGTTTTATTAGCTCTGGAGAGAGAATTGAACAAATCTTATCTCCATACTTGACAATGAATTAAAGTTATTTACTCAACTCTTGACAAAGAGTCAAAAAATGCCGGTTCAAATTAATTGAACCGGCATTTCTCTCAAGATATAATCTTAAATTTTGTCTTAATTAATATACAGTGATAGTAAAATCTCTGTTGATATCAACTGTGATAACAGCTCCATCTGCTGTATTTGTAAATGTTACAGTCTTCACATATAACTTAAATGTACCATCATTAGTAGCACTGAATGCGGTACCGCCATCTGTAAGAAGAGCAGAATTACCAGATACAAATGTTGCTGATGTGATAGTCTGATCTACATCACTAACCTCAAGATCAATTAAGTTCTCAAGAGCAGTTGTAAGAAGAGTACCATTAGCCACAGATAAACTTACTGCACTGATATTGATTTCTGTAGCAGGTCTGGTATTGTTTACTGTGAATGTCTTGGAGAATGCAATTCCACCAATGGTTACAGTAAATGTGTAAGTACCAGGCTTTGCACTAGTATCAAGAATATCACTTAAGTCAAATGTTACAGTACCATCCAGATCAGCATCTGTTAATGTTTCACTAAAGCCAGTAGCGCTGTATGCATTAGGACCTACTACTGTATAAGTTACAGAAGGTGCTGTCACACCATTTACTACAACTGACTTCTTATATCCGTTTGCATCTACACCATATACTGTGAAGTTAATGGCGGATGCAGTATCCGGATTATTCACATAAGAGTCAAGTGTTGTATCTGAAGAGATATTATAGGTTGCAAGTGTTCCAGGTGTTCCAACAGTAACAGTAATAGTAACTGCTTTGCCCTCAGTAGTCTTTACTACATATACAAATGTACCAGACTTACCAGCAACTGCGGTGAAGCTAATTGTATTAGAGTCAACCAACGTAATAGTTGCGAGGTCTGTCAGTCTTGTTGTACTAGCCACATAGCAAGCACCTGAAGCTAAACCGAAGTTAGTTGCATCAATTGTAGCTGCAGTCTCTGTACCATACTGATCTACATTTATAATATCAACTGTAGCTGATTCCTGTACTGTTACGCCTGCTGCATTTGCATATGCATTAGACAATGCTACTGATGTTGCACTTGCTTTTACAGAAGCAGTAGCAGAAGCAGCCGTTACTGTAATATTAAAGTAACCTACAACATTACCACTAGCATCATAAGCTTTAATTAATGCTGTACCTGCAGTAACCGGTGTTACAAGGCCTGTTGTTCTATCAACCATTGCAATGCCTGTTGTCATAGACTCAAATGAGTAACCTGCATAATTATAATCGCCGTTGGACATAAGCGCTCTACCATTCAGATAAGCTGTTGTGTTAAGCGCAATGGCTGTTTTTGCTGTTGCAAAAGCACTAGAACCATAAGCTACTGAACTGTAAAGATTTGCTTCAAAAGTACCAGTAATGCTTGCAGCAGCACATGTGATAGACTTAGTGCCAGTAGTAATAGTCTTTACCGTACCGTCAGAATTGATGATATCGTAGCTGTAGCTTACGAAAGCAACCTGACCTGCAGCAAGGGTTAATGTACCTGCAGTTGAGTTAGTCCAGCCAAGGCTTGAAGATTTAACAATACTTCCAACATACAATGAAGATATATCTACACCGTACTGATCAAGTAAAGTAAATGCAACCGTATATGTACCAGGAGTCGTTGTCTGGTTTTCCATTGAAATGCTAACCGGTGTACCGATCTGTACATATAATTCAAAGGTGGATTCAACTGCAGTAACCTTGTATGTAGTCTTATCTACCAAATTGTCATATACAGATACAATTACAGTTTTGCCATCTGCAGAAACACTGTCAATGCTCTTGATAGGAATAAGAGCAGAAATTGTATCCGTAACCTTCTGCTTAACGGATACATCAGATGCACTCTTAACCTTATCAGCTACTGATGAGTCAAATGTAAGCTTAAGCTTTGTAGGATTTACAAGCTCAACCTTTGTAAGGCTGATCTTAACAGTTACAGTTGTTGTATCAGTTGCCTGAATTAATGCGCTGTCTCCTGAAGTCTTCCATGTATCATACTTTGCAGTTGACTGGAACGCATTAGCTGTAACCTTATATGTACCAGCTTCTGTTGCCTTGAATACACCAGAATTATCAATGGTAGCCTTATCGGTAGCTTTTCCATCAGCATCTGTTACAACCCATCTTGTTACGGATGTTGTTTTCTTTGTTGATCCGCCCTGGGTTGTGAATGATCTGTTGAAATCATTCTCTGCACCAACAGCAACGGTATCATTTGCAGGCTTGTTGGTAATAGCTAAAGACTTGATGTTGTCCTTAACAATTACTGTTGCTTCACTGGGATATGTATTACCTTTCTTATCGGTTACAAGCAGTGAAATTGTAGCTGTACCAACGCTCTTTGCAGTTGTATAACCCTTATCGTCTACTACTGCAACAGACTCGTTGTCGGATGACCACTCGTATGTGGACCCCGAAATTTTGTTTTTTACGTTGAAATCGTACTCGTTCTTACCGGACTCGCCAAGGAATAAATACTTCTTGCTTGTGTTAACTGCGGGTTTAGTAGCAGCAAAAGCACCGGCAGCAGGAGCGATAACAGAAACGATCATCGCTAATGCTAAAACGAAGGACAATTTCCTAAAGAAACTCTTCTTCATATTCTTACTTCCTCCTTAAAATATATGGTTTGGTGTTATATCGTGCGTCCCCTGCCATCTTTACAAAGTGTATAACCCCTATAAAAAAAATGAAAAGGTACGCCATAATATAATCTTCCAACAACAAGATGATTATAACAATAAAGGAAAAAAAGGTCAAGTCCTTTTATCCGTTTAATTTGGATAATTTACCAATTGCCAATTCCCTAAATTGCTGTAATTATCAATGTTTGGCGATTATATCTTAGTCAAAATGCTTGCACGGGATACCCCCCTGACTGATCCGATCAATATCATTTCCGACCCGGTATAACAGATGTAGAATAGGATGTGACATCATCTGGTACTTATGGTCCTCAATGTGGATCCTGTCTGATTGCTTTGACTATGAATATAATATGCACTTCGGTTGTGTCAAATTTATGTCATGCATTTGTCACAATTAGATTATTTTTAAAATATCTTCAACTACTGCCTGCATTTCACCTGTTTCGCACACTTTATCGTGCAAAACCGGGGCTGTGCGAAGCTCCTGTACCGCCCCTGGTATCTTAGTTTTTGATACCTTTTCCAGCAGTATCGCCTGCTCATAATCCTCGGCAGGAACTTCACCTGATTTCAGTGCACCAAGCACACTTGATGCAAATTTATAAGGACTGGCCGTGGATATGATTACCGTCCTGGCATTATCGCCGGTTTCCTCTGCATATCTGTAATAAACACTTGCCGCAACTGCCGTATGAGTATCAATCACATACTTATTATCCTTATATTCTTTGTAAATAGCCTCTCTCGTCTCTTCCTCCGAGGCCCAGCCGCCGATAAAATACTTCAGCTTCGCTTTCATACTCTCTGTTATCTCGTATGCTCCGTTTCTTGACAAAGCCTGCATGAACTCCGCTGTCTTCTCAGAATCGTTATCAGCAATATGATAGATCAGACGCTCCAGATTACTGGATACCAGAATATCCATAGACGGGGATTCTGTTAAGATGAAATCTCTGTTCTTATCGTAGCAACCGGTCTGGAAGAAATCAAAAAGCACCTTATTTTCATTGGAGGCACAGATTAATTTATTGATCGGAATGCCCAGATTCTTTGCGTAATATGCGGCAAGAATATTGCCAAAATTGCCGGTCGGTACGACAAAATTTATCTTTTCACCCTCTGATATTTCTTTCTTCCTATATAAGTCCACATAGGAGTGTACATAATAAACAATCTGAGGCACCAGACGCCCGATATTGATCGAGTTGGCAGAGGAAAACAGGTATCCGTTCTTTTTTAAGCGGTCATTTAGCTCCCTGTTATTAAACATCAGCTTTACCCCGGTCTGTGCATCGTCAAAATTGCCGCGGATACCAATTACACTTGTATTGGCTCCCTTTTGTGTCACCATCTGCTTTTCCTGTACGACACTGACACCGTCCTTAGGATAGAATACGATGATCTTGGTTCCCTCAACATCCGCAAAGCCGGCCAGGGCCGCCTTGCCCGTATCTCCGGAGGTAGCCGTAAGGATTACGATATCCTCCTTCACATTATTTTTTACAGCCGCTTTGGTAAGAAGATGCGGTAGAATCGATAATGCCATATCCTTAAAAGCAATTGTAGCACCATGGAATAATTCCAGATAATAAGCCTGTCCCACTTTCTTTAAGGGGGCTATTTCAGGAGTATCAAATTTATTATCATATGCCTTGTTGATACAGTCCTTTAATTCTTCCTGCGTATAATCCGTCAGAAAAAGCTTCATCACCTCATATGCAAGTCCGCGGTAATCCAGCTCTGAAAGTTCTTTCACTGATTTTGTAAGCACCGGTATGGTTTCCGGCACGAATAAACCTCCATCCGAAGATAAGCCCTGTAATACAGCCTGTGAAGCTGTTACTCGTTTATTTGAGTCTCTGGTGCTTCTGTACATTAGGTTCATTTTTTCAATCCCCATTTCCTATTTTCTTGAAAGCTTATGGAAAATGTCTTTCCAAAGGCCTGCATTCTTATGCGCGACTATTTCCATATTGTCTGATTTATATACAAAAATGTCTGGCGACATTATATCATGCCCAATCTTCGCTTTCAATACTTCTATTTATAAAATTCGTGTCCCCCATGCTTAAAAAGCCGGTCCAGATGCTCATCAAACCACTTCACGCTTTTCGTATTGCTTTTCTTTCTTGCGACAAAATACAAGGCACCTTTTGAATAATCCTCACCGTCAAGCGCCCGCTCTACTGCCTCCTTTGTCTCCTCGGATATGCTAAGCGCCCAAAATCTATCACTGCTTACCGGAGAAAATTGATATTCCCCGTCCTCCTTCTGAAAGATTACATCCTTGATAGTATCAGGAAAATCCTTGCTGAATACCCTGTTCATAACAACATTTACAATCAGAATTTTACCGACCATATCTTCGCCGCCGGCTTCCGCCTGTACAATACGCTCCAGCATCTTCATCTCCTTACTGGTAATATTGCCGTATGTAGCAGCCGCGGTTTCCTTGGCTTTATTTGACTTGACTTTCGCCTCGGCCTTTTTCTCTTCCTCTTTTGCATTCATTGTACTGCCCAGTTGCTCTATCATACTGTCAAAGGTGGCGCCGTCCATGGCATCTCCAAAAAACCAGACCGTATCGCCGCTGGTGGAGGTTTCGCTTTCACCTGTAGTCTCCGTTACGGCGGCATCCTCTGTTGTATCGGATAACCCGTAGGGATTAATCAGCTTCGCTTTGGTCAGCCCAGCCGTATAATTGATGGAACTCGCATTATACAATCCGATATTTATAACATTTTGCGTTTCTTCTTCAATTTTAATATCCATCCCTGCCGCTTCCGAATCGATGTTGTAAAAAACATCCGATCCAAGAATCAGCATCAGTGCGGATAAAACATATGCTATGACAACCATCACAAAGCCATGCTGGTTTTCATGCAGTTTTCTCTTTTGAAGAAACGAATATATTGCAGACATACTCTTTCCTCTTTTCTTAAAATTTGATGTAAAAGGCATTTCCATTTTATTACATGTCTGGAAACAACTAACATGGATTATATTTAACCGCTTTTTTTATGTCAATATCATTTTGCTATTTTCGTTATATGGCACGACAACTAGTTTCCTATATTTTACTTTTAAAGTAATATGTACCAATTGGCGGCCAAGGTTATACTGCTGAATCTGTGTATAATGGACAAGATATTTTTAACAAATTATTACGCATATATTAAATATTTTACGCTAATATATTAAAAAATATTCATATTCTACCACTATAGTCTGAAATTTCCTTTTATTAACGGCCATTCTACCCAAATGGAAATTAATATTTTGTTAATATTTTTCCGCTTTTCTGACGCTTCTTGCGATTTTTTAGCACATCTGGTATATTTAAAGCAGAGCTAATTATAACGTCTGCAACCTGTTTTTTGATTGCATAAATAATCCAAATTATATGCAGGGATGGAGGGAGTATATGTTACCCGGTGTCTATAAGGCTGTAAAGAAAAACGGTGAAAGCTATTACAGAGCCTCCATTACCTATAACGGAAAGCATATCAGTCTGGGAAGCTATACTCATGAAGAGGCTGCCAGCCAAGCCTATTTATTATCCGGAGAGCTTCTTTCCGGCCACTGCGACTTTCGAATTGATAATTATCCTTCTTCCTGCGTTCTTTCCTTTGAAAAATGGGTGATTCTGATCAATGTGCGCGACAATCATATCTATTTTAAAAATCCGATCTATCTTAGAAAGAAGTATTTTCTCTACTGTCTTGACCGGGAGACCACCTTAAAATTTGATGCGGATGATTTGTTTTACTATGCCCATCATAAAATCATGAAGCGGGGAGGCCATCTCTTCGTATCCGATTATGGTATGCAGGTTAATATTCTGACACGCTACGGGATTAAGAATTTTGCCGTACCGGGCAGGGATTATATCTTTATTAACGGGGATGACAAGGACTTCAGCTACCATAACATTGAGGTTATCAACCACTATCACGGAGTTTCCAGGGTATTTAAAAAAGGCCGGGCAGAGTACCTGGCCAAGATTCACATTAACGGTGATTATCTGGTCGGAAGATATCCGACCGAAGAGGAGGCAGCCATTGCTTATAATAAGGCCGCCCTTATCTTAAAAAACAACGGACTGACAAAAAAATTCCCTCAAAACTTTGTTGAGGGAATTAATGAGATCACATATGCTGCCATCTTTCAGAGGTTACGAATATCCAAGAAGTTCCTTCTATATGCCGAGTCAATTGGAAAAGCAGAAAATATACCCGCTGATTTTAGGCATATTACACTATAACACAAGATGGATTTTATGTAATTTGTTAACAATATTTTAAATTTTTGAAAAAAGACTACCTTTCCTTCAAAATTGTGGTATAATATGTTTATATTTTTTCTTCTTCCGTTTTCATAGTTCGCAAATTGAAGCCATTGGAACCAGCTGCTGATACCATAATACAGTCGAATGTATTGTCTGGCAGTTATCCAATGGCTCAATTTGTTTATTAGTGCCTTCTTCAATACATTCTAAGGTTCATTCTTAAGCTCCACTGTAAATATGGTCGCATGCTCATCACTTCCGGCGTAAATAGTTCCTCCATGCATTTCTATGATACTTTTGGCAATGGCAAGGCCAAGCCCGCTGCCTCCGGTCTCACTGGACCTTGATGATTCCACACGGTAAAACCGAACAAAGATTTTCTCCAAATCCTCCGGCGGTATGACAATACCGAAACTCGTAATACTGATCCTTATCCCGTCTTCCTCCATACCACCCAGCTTAATTACGATATTTTTACCCTCTGTGCCATATTTTATGGCATTGCTGATCAAATTGGCCAGTGCTCTTGCCAGCAGATTTCCGTCCGCTCTGATAACCGCTGTAGGGCTTTCCGAAATAAATTCATATTCCAGATGGTTTTCCGTAAAGCTTGGATAAAATTCATCCACCAGCTGGTTCATCAGCTTTACCATATCCACTTCCGTGACATCCGCCTTCACCTCGCCGAAATTGAATTTTGTATAAGTAAATAGATCCTCAATCAGCTTTTCCAGTCTTTTTGACTTATTATAAGCAATGCTTACATATTTTCTCTGTGTTTCCTGATCAAGCTCCTTATTGGACACCAGATCAAGATAACCGATAATAGAGGTCAGCGGAGTCCGAAGGTCATGTGCTACACTGGTAATGAGCTCATTTTTGGAATATTCGATCCTTCGCTCATTTTCCATGATACCCTTAATATCATCAGCCATCTGATTTAGCTTATCCGCCAGAAAGGCAAACTCATCTTCATTTTTAATATTGATCCGGTTATCCAGGTTCCCTTGAGAAATCTGATTAATACCTTCAGAAATCTCTCTGATATAGTTAATAAATTTCTTTGTTAGCAGCAGGTAGAAAACGATAAACAATATGATACTGCCTAAAATAGTGACAAAGGAAAGTAAAAAGGAGGATACCTGTGATATTTTCTCCATTGTACCCCGGAATAAAAGATAAGCACCGGTATGAATAATTGCAACCGTAAGCAGGGTATACAACAGACTGAGTAAGCTATAAAGTACTATTTCGAACCGGAAGCTCTTGAAAATACTATTCTTCAATTTTATATCCTACTCCCCATACTGTTTTTATTATCTGAGAATTTTGAGAGTCCATTTCAATCTTTTCCCTGATACGGCGTATGTGCACCATTACTGTATTATTGGCTTCGTACATCTTCTCATTCCAGACTCTTTCAAAAATATCATCCGTTGAAAACACTCTTCCGACATTACTGGCCAGAAGATACAAAATGTCAAACTCAATCGGTGTCAGCTTGACATCCTTTCCATATGCCGTTACCTTATGGTTGTCCTTATTAATGGTAAGATGATCCAGGATTATCTCTTTATCCTGCTTCTCATCATGGGAGCCCGGATTAAATTTTGTATACCGCCTTAGCTGGGATTTCACACGGGCAGTCAGCTCAAGCGGATTAAAGGGTTTTATCACATAATCATCCGCTCCGGTGCCCAGACCGATTATCTTATCCAGGTCGGTGGATCTAGCGCTTAGCATGATAATGGGTATTGTGCTGGTCTCTCTGATTTTGCCGCACATGGTCAAACCGTCCATACCCGGCATCATAATGTCCAATATAACCAGCTTAATGTCCGAGGTTTCCAGAATT
Source organism: Bacillota bacterium (assembly GCA_023407175.1). The sequence continues at coordinate 200,380 of JAEYMU010000025.1, read as the reverse complement.
TGAAGTCCTTCTCTGGCCGTATTTGCCTTGCGAACATAATATCCCTCACTGACCAGATGAATTTCCACCAGATCGGCAATGTCCTTATCATCGTCTACAACCAATATCTGAGCCTGTTCCAAGCCAATCCCTCCTTTGTCCGCCATCGCCGTATGCAGCCAATGGCATATTTCTGCACGTCCAGACTATTTTTCTTTTTTTATGATAGCATATCAAATTTTAAAAATCTTTACTTTTTTCTTAAGCCTTATTGAAGTTTCCCATCACAGTTTTTCCGTAGCTTCCACCATTCTCTCATTTACAATTTTCCAATCCCATGATAAAATACATTCTGTGAGTAGCACAGATGGTCGCGCCTAGGATTAGGTGAGGAAAGTCCGGGCTTCACAGGGCAGGGTGCCGGATAACGTCCGGTGGAGGCGACTCCAAGGCCAGTGCAACAGAAATATACCGCCCGGGCGTTACGCCCCGGTAAGGATGGAAAGGTGGCTTAAGAGACCACCGCTCTGCTGGTAACAGCAGGGGCTATGTAAACCCCACTCGAAGCAAGACCGAACATAAAGCGATACGGTTGCCCGCCGTGCTTTAGGGTTGGCCGCGTTGTATCTGCGAAAGCGGATACATGAGCCGTATGGTAACATACGGTCAAGATAGATGACCATTTGATACAGAACCCGGCTTACAGTGCTGCTCATATCAAAGAAATAATACACCCGCCTAAGCGGGTGCTTTTTTATTTGCCGTCTGGATTATTCGCTACTTACACCTTAAAGCAGCTTCCCCCGATGAATTCCTTTAGAATGGAATTTACGGGTATAATCTCGCTCGGTGTGCCGATAAAGTAATCAAGGAATTTCAGCAGGCGTTTTGCTTCCACATATTCCGCACAATTACGGTCGATACCAAACAAAATCGGCTCCGCATACTGCTTCAGTACCGCCAGCTCGTAGATTAAGGCCGAATTGAACATGACATCGGCATCCTCCTGAAACGGAAAGATATTCTCGTCCTCTCCCTTTCTTACGGAAGGCCACATGGCTATGGTTTTCTGGGCTGAAGCTCCTCTGGTTCTTGCGTCCCTTACCATTCTTCGAATCAGCCGCCCATCCGTCGTCGGTATCCGGTTATGCTCATCAATATTCAGCTGTGTCAGAGCACTGATATAAATCTTAAACCTGCTTTCCCTTGGCAGAGAATAGGATAGTGCATCATTCAGGCCATGAATTCCCTCTATGACAAGGATATCCTCCGGACCCAGGGTCAGATAGTTTCCTTTATACTCTCTTCTGCCCGTTATGAAATTAAAATTGGGGATATCCACCGTCTTTCCATTCAGAAGATCAGTCATATCCTTATTAAACTGCTCTATATCGATTGCTCCAAGTACTTCGAAATTATAATTTCCCTGCTCATCCTTAGGCGTCCTCTCCCGGTCTACAAAATAGTTGTCTACAGCAATCGGGTGGGGCTTAAGGCCGTGAGCCTTCAACTGGATGCTTAAGCGGTAGGAGAAGGTCGTCTTTCCGGAGGAGGAGGGTCCTGCTATCATAATAAACTTCATTTTACCGGCATGCTTGATCGTCTCTGCAATATCGCTGATTTTCTTCTCCTGCAAGGCCTCTGAAAGCAGAATCAGATCATTCATCTTACCCTGGGCCACTATATCATTGAGCGCTCCTACGTTGGGAATATCAAGCATCTTTGCCCATTGGTTTGACTCCTTCAGCGTCTCAAAAAGCTTAGGCTGCGGCACAAAGGGATCGATCACCGTCGGAGTCTTCCGGCTTGGCAAAAGCAGTAAAAAGCCCTCATCATATTTCAGCAGATCAAAATATTTCAGCATTCCTGAGCTGGGCGGCATATAGCCGTAGTAATAATCCTCAAAGCCGTCCAGACTATAGATATTCGCTTTGGATACCCGTCGGTAGCCAAACAATCTTTCCTTATCCTTCATTCCGTATTTATGAAACAGCTCGATTGCATCATCCGTACCGATGCTGCGCTTCATAAACGGAATGTCCCTTTTTACAAGCTCCTGCATCCTGTTTTTCACTGCCTGGAGGCGTTCCTGAGTAATTGGAAGCTTTCCTTCGTAATTACAGTAAAGACCGTTACCTACGGTATATTCGACTGATACCTTTTTTACATTCTCAGCTCCGAACTCCTGGTAAAAGGCCTTCAGCATCACCAGGACCATACCGCGTGTATAGGTTTTACCGCCGGTATCCTCACTGACTGTTACAAAACGGATACTGCTGTTATCCACCGCACGCTTGAACAGCTCACGCAGCTTATTATTAACAAATGCCAATATGATCTGATCCTTGCAATCCTTCTGAAAATCCCTGCTGATTTCAAGAAGGGTGGTATGTTCAGGATATTCATATTCCATACCGTCAATTATAACCTTGATCTTTGTGCTCATATATTGTCTCTCCTTGTCATAGGACTCATTTCATAGTATTCTAACCCGGATTGAATCAGTGCCATCCGGTCTCTGATTTCCTTCTGTCTTGCATGCATATGCTCCGACTGCCCGGAAGACAATGACTGCATAATCTCTTCACAGATTCCATAATCCCATAGAAGATATTCCTTTAATACAGGGTGCTTTTGCTCCAGCAGCAGTCTTCCGAAATGGTTATGCTCCCTTCGTTTCAGAAGATAGCCTTCCTCCGCATTATCCTGACGTATGGCCTTCAGCATCGGATAATACTTGCCATCCTCCTTTATCATATTTTCTTCTATTATGACAAAGCCGGCATCTGACAGCAGCTCCCTGACCTTATAAATCTCCGATTGCGGCTGCAGTACAAGCTCATGAAGGCTTTTCAGTATTTTAGGATGCTTTGACAGGATTTGAACAGTCAAAGCTCCCCCCATTCCCGCGATAATGACGGTATCCGCCTCATTTTCCTTAAGTGCATCAAGACCGTCGGACCTTCTCACCTCTATATGGTTATCACATCCGTATTTCAGAATATTTTCCCTGGCCCGGCTGACCGGTCCGGGATTAACATCCATTGCTATGATATGCGGTGAAATTCCTTCCCTCGCCAGATAAATGGAGGTATAGGCATGATCGCAGCCCACATCGGCTACACGGTTTCCCGGTGTTACCAAATCGGCTACAGCCTGTAAACGTTTAGAAAGTTGCATAATTATACCCCTGCATATCACAAGCCTTGCTTGTGATACTACTTCAATAAGGAGTTTGAAAGTGTTTTTTACTTTCAAACTTTACTCCGTTTTTATATTAACATAAAATTTTCTTTATTCTACCATATATCATAATTGTTTATCAAGGTTATCTCCCTTTTGTTGTTTTAAACAGCTTAACAACATCTCTTTATCAGCGATTGATAACAGGGCAGCCGCTACAATTTATCTGCGTTGCCCTGTCATTATTTTTCGATATTGATCCGATATTTTCTTCTGTTATTCCAGATAATCCTTCAGCTTTCTGCTGCGGCTCGGATGGCGCAGCTTACGAAGAGCCTTTGCCTCAATCTGGCGGATACGCTCCCTGGTTACGTTGAATTCCTTACCTACCTCCTCAAGGGTACGGGCACGTCCGTCATCCAGGCCGAAACGCAAACGAAGCACCTTCTGTTCCCGTTCCGTAAGTGTCCCCAGCACCTCAACCAGCTGCTCTTTCAGCAGGGTAAACGCTGCTGCGTCTGCAGGTACCGGAACATTATCATCCTGAATGAAATCACCCAGGTGGCTGTCCTCTTCTTCACCGATGGGCGTCTCCAGGGATACCGGCTCCTGGGAAATCTTCTGAATTTCTCTTACTCTCTCCACCGGCATATTCATAACCTCTGAAATTTCCTCCGGCGAAGGCTCCCTCCCCAGCTCCTGCAAAAGCTGACGCTGAACACGGGTTAATTTATTGATCGTTTCTACCATATGAACAGGAATACGAATCGTTCTGGCCTGGTCCGCAATTGCTCTTGTGATTGCCTGTCTGATCCACCAGGTAGCATAAGTACTGAACTTGTAGCCCTTACGATAATCAAACTTTTCAACCGCTTTGATAAGACCCAGATTTCCCTCCTGAATTAAATCCAGGAATAACATACCGCGTCCCACATAACGCTTTGCAATGCTGACGACAAGACGCAGGTTGGCTTCTGCCAGACGCTTCTTCGCATAGTCGTCCCCGTCCTCCATCTTTCTTGCCAGCTCGATTTCCTCATCCGCGTTCAGCAGCTGAACCTTACCTATCTCCTTCAAATACATGCGGACAGGGTCTTCAATATTAATGCCTTCCGGAATCGTTAAATCTATGGTTTCTATTTCTTCTTCGTCATCAAGAATGATATCCTCTTCATCCTCTTCCGAGATTCTTAAGACATCAACATTATGCTTGTCCAGGAAGTCATAGATTTTCTCTATTTTCCCCGGATCAAGCTCCATATCTGCGAAAAAGTCATTCACTTCCTGAAATTCCAGGACATTTTTCTTTTTCTCCGCAAATACCAGCAATTCTTTCAGCCTCTCAGTAAACTTAATTATATTCTCGTCCATAGATAATCCTTCCTTCTTCAAATCTTTTTATATTTTAACCATCATTTAATGAAATATGCAATTGCTGCCATACAGAGCCCAGCACTGCTGATTGTGGCTAATTCGTAAATGGTATGCTTTTTTTCCTAAGTTTCTTCTTTTCTGTTATGATTCTCATAAGCAGCTCCGTATCATTATTCTCAATCGCCTTCTGACTCTGCTTGTCCAGACTGTATTCCTTCAACCGGAACACCGTATCCGTAATTGCCTTCTGCCTTCCGGCTTCATCCATCTCACCGCGGATTTCGGCAGAAAACAAGCCGGCCACCTCGGACTGCTCCTCTTTATTTTCAAAACAGCTTATGATTTTTGCCGGGTTAACACTGTGCTCCTTCTCATACTGCTCGAATACAAGGGCGGCTACATCCTTATAGATGCCATCGGCAAAATCCTCCGGCCCTAAAAGTCCTTTCATTATATCAAAAAGCGAATTATCCTCAATCAGCCAGGTCAGCATAAGCTTCTGGGATTTGGAGATCCCGTCCTCGGGAGCCTTCCTTCCCTTGCCCTGCTCCGTCCTGAATTCCCTGGGCTCACTTGCACCCACGACAATCTGGGACCCCAGCTTATTAACAAGCCTTCGCAGCTGCTCCACATCAATCTGATAGTTTTTTGCGACAGCATCAATATAAAAGTTACGCTCCAGCTCCTCCGAAAATGTCATCAGCTTTTTTGCCGTGTCATGAAAAAATCTCGTCTTTTGCTCCGGGTCCTGTAATTCAAACTGGTTCTGCAAAATGTCTACCTCGAAGAAAAAGCTGTTCTTTGCTTCATCGATCCGCTTCTGGTATTCACCGGCACCCAATGCCTTAATAAACTCGTCCGGGTCCTTATAGGGCTTCATATTAATAACCTTAATGGATAATCCGGCCTCCTTTAAGATCGGTATGGCACGAAGAGCCGCCTGGATGCCCGCTCCGTCACTGTCAAAGGTTAAAAACACTTCATTTGTGTACCGCTTTAACAGGTTTGCATGGAACATGGTAAAGGCTGTCCCAAGTGCTGCAACTGCATTGGTAAAGCCCGCCTGATGCAACGCAATGACATCCATATAGCCCTCACAAATCAGTAGCTGTGTTTTTCTGGAGCCCCTGGCAAAATTCAACCCGTACAAATTTCTGCTTTTATCAAATATCATGGTTTCCGGCGAGTTGAGATATTTGGGTTCCCCCTCTCCCATGACGCGTCCGCCAAAGGCAATGACACGGTGATTGACATCCATAATCGGGAACATGACACGGTTCCAGAACTTATCATGGCCGCCCTTCTGTTCATCAATCGTTACCAGTCCCGATTGCTTTAAGAAACCATCCTCATAGCCCAAGCCCTTAAGATATTTATATAAATCATCACTGTACTTATTGGAATATCCCAGTCCAAACTGTTTTATGGTCTCCTCGGCAAGCCCCCGTTTCACCAGATATTCATGAGCCTGCTGTCCTCTCGATGATGCCAGCTGATAATAAAAATACTTCGCCGCCTGTTTATTCACCTCCAGCAAACGGCTTCTTAAATCAGACTGTCTCTTAGCCTCCTGGGAATACTCCTGTTCCGGCAGGGCAATGCCGGCACGCTCTGCCAGGAATTTCAAGGCCTCGATAAATGAATAATTCTCATATTCCATGATGAAGGTCAGAACATTCCCTCCTGCACCGCAGCCAAAACAGTAATACATCTGCTTTGAGGCACTGACCGAAAAGGAGGGTGTCTTCTCATTATGGAACGGGCATAAGCCCATATGGTTACTTCCTTTTTTTTGCAAACGTATGTAGGAGCCGATTACACTAACGATATCATTTCTGCTTCTGATTTCCTCTACCAGCTCGTCCGAATAAAACATATCGTACCCCTTCCACTTTATAAAAACAAAACTTAATAAACACTCCAGGCAGAGGGAATCATCAGCTCCTTGAATTTAGAAACCGCATAATTATCCGTCATTCCGGCAACATAATCACACACAGCCCTGTACGGCGGTTCTTCCCGCTGTTCCATCCTCTGCAGGTATTCCTGTGGCAGATGCTCCAGATGCTTTTCATAATACTCAAAAAGCTGCTCTACCAGCCGTTGTGCCTGCTCCTCCTGTGCCTTCGCCTTCCTATTGGTATAAACACTTTGGAACATATACCCTCTCAAGCTCCGCATGGCCGCTTCGATCTCAGGTGACATAATGATATCCTTCTTATTATCACTGTTTTCTATGATATCATGGGTCAGAGTATCCAGGCGTTCACCCAGGCTATGGCCAAGAATGTCCGTAAATTCACGGGGAAGCTCTTCTTCTCTGATGATCTGCCCCCTGATGGCATCATCAATGTCATGATTGATATATGCTATTTTATCACACAGCCTCACGATTTTCCCCTCAAGAGTAGAGGGATTGCCTGAAGTCTGATGGTTTTTGATACCGTCGCGAACCTCACCGGACAGATTTAGACCCCTCCCATGCTTTTCAAGAATTTCTACCACCCGGATGCTCTGCAAATGATGCTCAAAGCCAACCGGACAGATACGGTTCAGCGCCCTTTCTCCCGCATGCCCAAAGGGCGTATGCCCTAAATCGTGCCCCAGGGCGATCGCTTCCGTAAGCTCTTCATTCAGCAGCAGAGCTTTGGCAATCGTTCTGGCAATCTGGGCTACCTCCAGGGTATGGGTAAGTCTTGTCCTGTAGTGATCCCCCTCCGGAGACAAAAACACCTGTGTTTTATGCTTCAGTCTGCGAAAGGCCTTACTATGCAGTATCCTGTCCCTGTCGACCTGGTAAATCGGACGTATGTCACAGGGCACCTCATATACATCCCTTCCGAGTGACTGGTCAGAAAACGCAGCATATGGACTCAATATCTGATGCTCTCTCTTCTCCAGCTTCTGTCTTATATTCAGGCTTTGCTCCATAATTACCTCCATGATAATTATAAGACCAATTTACGCTTATACTACTAATATTCTACACGGACCTCCTGTTTCCTTTTTTATTTCATAAAACTTCGATAAAAAAGTAAAAAACAAAGGAGTGCCAGGCAGCACCCCCACTTTATAACATCACTTTTTGCATTTCTCCTTCGAAGAACTGGAGTCACTGCCCTGGCAGCTGTCCCCTCTCTGGCAAGAATCACAACCGGAGCAACAGGATTTCCCCGCTTTTGCGTCCTTCACCTTCTTATATATGATAAATATGGTGTAAGCCAAAACTATAGCACCAAGAATGTATCCAACCATAGCTATCTCCTTTCTGCCGGATACTCCGGTTATCGGATTTTAAACCAGTATCAACACTTATTTTATGAAGAGGCTTCCAATCTGATACACCAGCGTAGCCATAAGCATCGCAACCCCAAGCTGAAAAAGGATTGTAAACAAAGTCCATTTTACCGAACGCATCTCTCTTTGAATTACTCCTATGGTTGCGGCACAGGGAGTGTATAATAACGAAAATACCATGAGGGAGTATGCATTCAGCGCACCAAAGCCGTTCTGCCCCAGAATTTGCGTCAAACTGGACATTCCCTCAGGGGAGGTGATATTCCCGATCTGAAAGAGTACGCTGAAGCTGGACACCACCACCTCCTTGGCTGCGATTCCTGAAATCAAAGCAAGCACCACCTGCCAGACGCCAAGCCCTGCCGGTGCAAGTACGGGAGCAAAGGCTTTCCCGATTATGGCACCGAAGCTTTGTGTCATGTCATCTACCATGCCACCCGGTCCGAAATTCAGGATAAACCAGATAATGACTGAGGCTGCAAAAATTGTAGTTCCTGCCTTCGTCAAATAATCCTTTACCTTCTCCCATACATAAATCAGTATGGTATATTGATTGGGTGTCTTGTATTCGGGCAATTCGATCAGCAGGGAGTTCCCCTGTTCCCTGCCCGATTTATCCTTTACAATAAAAGCGATTGTAATTGCCACGATAATTCCGATCAGGTACATGGAATAAGCAGCCAGCATGGCCAGTCTGCCAAAAAACATCTGTGAGAATAAAACGTAGATCGGCAGTCTTGCACTGCAGGACATAAAGGGAGTTACCAGAATAGTTCTTCTTCTGTCCTTCATATTCTCAAGCGATCTGGAGGCCATAATTGCGGGCACCGTACAGCCAAAGCCCAGCAGCATCGGGATAAATGCCCTTCCCGATAAGCCAAGCTTGCCCATGATATTATCCATGACATAGGCTACTCTGGCCATATAGCCGCTATCCTCCAGATAGGCCAGTGCCAGAAATAGAATAAATATATTGGGAAGAAAGGTTAAAATGCCACCGACCCCGGCTATAATTCCGTCAACTATCAGGGAAGTCATAAAATCCCCCGCATGGATATTCGTTAAGAAATGCAGTGCGGCGTCGGAAAAGGCTCCCAGGAACACCTCAAAGCCTCCTTTGATAAAATCTCCGATTTGAAAGGTTAAAAAAAACACAAGGGCCATAATGAGCAGGAACATCGGAAGCCCAAAATAGCGGTGGGTCAGTATACGGTCAACCCTGTCCGTAGAGGCTGCCTTACTGCTTTTATTCACCAACACCTCTTCGATAATTTCCTCAATAAAATCATATTTTTGATTGATGATATCCTCTTCATAGCTATGTCCGATTACTTGTTCCAGTGGAACCGAATATTTTCCCCTGACTGCCTCATCCATTTCAAGCAGCTTGATCGCATACCAGCGTACATTGCTGATATCCTTATATTCCTTCACCAGCAGCTCGCTGACGTCATCAATTTTGTCTTCAATTTCAGTGCTGTAAACCACCGGGTAATCCTTATGATGCTCATGCCTGTGCCCCTGGCATCCCAAATTACCGTCCCCATTCATGGAGGCGCTGCCCTTCAGCTGCTTCCCCGGATGATGATGCTCCAGATTATTGTCAAAGCATTTGTCCTTATGGTGAGCTACTGTATGCATCAGGATGTCAAGCCCGGTCCGCTTTCTTGCAGATACGGGAATTACGGGAATCCCAAGCATCTCCGGAAGTCTGTGGAGATCAATTTCCATTCCCCTCTCCTCCACAATATCCATCATATTAAGAGCCATGACAATCGGCTTTCCCAGCTCTATGAGCTGAAGCGTCAGATACAGGTTACGCTCCAGACTTGAGGCATCGACAACGTTGACAATAACATCCACCTTCGAGGCAAGTATGAACTCCCTTGTCAGCCTTTCCTCCATCGTATAAGAGGTGAGGCTGTAAATACCCGGCAAATCCACAAGCTTAAACTGAGTATCATGATATTTGAAGGCTCCTTCTTTTTTCTCCACAGTAACACCGGGCCAATTCGCAACCTTCAGATTTGCCCCGGTATATGCGTTGAATAATGTGGTTTTTCCGCAATTGGGATTTCCGACAAAGCCTACCTGAATTTCCCCCTTCATCATGATACCTCCTTCATATGTATGGCCTCTGCTATTTTTCTTCCCAAGGCCAATCGGCTTCCCCTTACCATCAGAATAATGGAACCTCCGTTATTACGGTTTAATATCCTGATGTTTGTTCCCCTGGTCAAGCCCAGGGCCTCAAGCCTACGCAGAGTTGCAAGGTCCAGATTTATGGAATCAACGGTATAGGTACCCCCTATTTTTGCGCCTCGTAATGTCATAGTAGCCTCCATCTTTGCTTTAAAATCAAGTCTTACAGCTAATCCCAGTTTTGCTTATTGATAACAATTATCATTTGCCGTTACTATTATAACATACGAATACATTCTGTCAATCGTCGAATTATCTAATCTTTATACTGTTCAAAACCAAATTATGCATGGTATTTATAAAAGGAAAAAACTTTTCAGGCCAATAAAATAAGGCCCTTGCAAAGCAATGTCCATGCCCTGCAAAGACCTTATTCTAAAGTAGCCTGTCTGAAGATATTCAAAGAGTATCCTCCGGCCTCTTCATTGAGAAAATACACCCGCAATAATCCTGCCGGTATAAATTATATTCCCTGGAAAGCTCAATCGACCGTTTATATCCGTTTCTCTTCTTAAAGTCCGAGGGCAGAAAGGAGACGCCATATTCCCTGGACAGCCTTTCCCCAATCTCATTCAGCTTCTCTGCATTTTTATGAGGGCTGATGGACAGGGTGGTGGTAAAATAGTCAAAGCCCTGGATAGCTGCCAGCTGCGCAGCAGCCTTAAGACGAAGCTCGTAGCAGACAAAGCACCTCGCTTTGCCCTCCGGCTCTTCCTCCAAGCCCTTCACCAGTGTATAGTATTCCTCCGGATGATATTCACCGGCTATTAATTGAACCCTGGCCGGGAATGGAATTTCATCAATAAATCTTTTTTGCTCCTCAAGTCTCCTGTCATACTCCTTCGGTGGATATATGTTGGGATTATAATAAAATACAGTAATGTCAAAATACTCCGACAAATATTCCAAACAATAGCTGCTGCAGGGTGCGCAGCAGCTATGGATTAACAGTCTGGGACGCTTTTGTTGTGATTTCAGCGTATCGATTAATTGCTCCAATTCCTTCTGATAGTTCATACCAACGCCCATGCCTTCCCTTTGGGTTCCCCTAAAAATTCATGACACCCATGCTTTTTATAAGACAATGATCAGACTTTAATCAGTTCCAGCTTTCTTAATTCATTTTCAAACTTTTCTCGATCGATAGGCTTTCCTGCATAAGCGGTACAGCCCAGCTTAAATGCCTTTGTTACATTCTTTCCTTCACTTAAGGCTGTTGTCATAATGATCTTGGTTGATTTCTCTTCAGGGATTTGGTTTTCCTGTTCTATTTCCCTGATTTGCTTCAGTGCCTGGAAACCATCCACAATCGGCATCATAATATCCATGCAGACCAGGTCATAGGCCTCTCCAGTCTCCAGTGCCAGCCGAAAAGCTTCAATTGCTTCACTGCCGTCAACTGTCACATCGCACTCTCCATATTTTGACAAAAACCTCATCATAAATTTTCTACTGGCAAAATCATCCTCAGCAATTAATATTCTCATTGCATCCTCCCAGGGATATCATACGGATTTTTTGGGCATGTTTATCTGTCATAATTTGCGAGAAATTCCTTCAAAAACGCAAATAATTTTCCCATTTCCTCCTCAGTTCCGACGGAAATCCGTAAATAATTATTAATTCTTGGCAGATCAAAATATCTTACATAGATATTATTTCCGCGCAGGGCCTCAAATATCTCTTTGGCCGGGATTTTATCATGGGATGCAAAAATAAAATTGGCACCTGACTTTAGACAGGTAAAGCCAAGCCTTTTTAACTCATCCTCAGCTTTCTCTCTTGTATGTATAATCTTATTAATACCGTCTCTAAAATGTGCTTCGTCCTTAACAGCCTCAACACCGGCTATAATCGCCGTCTGGTTCATCGTATAGGAATTGAAGGAGTATTTGACATCATTCAGCGCCTTAATCAATGCTGCATTTCCCATCGCATAGCCGATTCTCATGCCTGCCATGGACCTAGATTTGGAAAAGGTCTGAACCACTAACAAATTCTCATATTTTGAGATCAACTCCACTGCCGATTTTCCGGCGAAATCGATATAGGCCTCGTCAATGATCACGACAACATCCTGATTATGCTGTAAAATTTCTTCAATTACCGGTAACTCCTCGTAAATGGAGGTCGGTGCATTCGGATTCGCAATTATGACACCACCGTTCTCCTTGTAATACTCCTCCTTCACTATCCTAAAATCCGTATCCAGTGACCGATTTTCATAGGGAATACGAAACAGGTCACACCATACTGGGTAAAAGGAATAGGTGATATCAGGAAAAAAGATCGGTTTCTCTGAATTAAAAAACGTCAGGAAGGCCATTGCCAATACATCGTCCGAACCGACTCCGGTGAATACCTGGTCCGGATTTAGACGGTAAAACCTAGCCAGTTCCTCTACAAGCAATCTTACGGTCGGATCAGGATATCTCCTCAGGGTGTCTGTATCCAGTCCCTGAAGAATATTACCTACGCCCGGTGCGGGCGGATAAGGGTTTTCATTTGTATTCAGCTTAACCATGCCTGGTTTGTTCGGCTGCTCGCCCGGAACATAGGGTATCACCTTACGAATATTTTTTTCCCATGGCTTCATAGTTGCCTCCATTCCTGCTTACGCCGTTTCTATAATCCATATTCCTTCGCTAATGCTTCGAATTTAGGAAGTGAACGCTCGATCATGCTATAATCCACACAGTAAGCTATTCTGCAATATCCCGGACAGCCAAAGGAGGATCCCGGAACAATTAAAAGATTATGCTCCTTTGCCTTTCCTGCGAAGGCCCTGTCATCCTCTTCCAAAGCCTTAACAAACAGGTAGAAGGCTCCCTGAGGCTTTACACACTGATAACCGTAAGCCGTCAGATTTTGATACAGCAGTTCCCTGTTACGATTATATACTTCAATCTCTACTTTGGCATCCAGGCATTTTGCAACAGCTCTCTGTATCAGAGACGGGGCATTGACATAGCCAAGAATTCGGTTGGCTACATTTGCAGCCTGCAGCATATTCCCATAATCATCCACTTCCTTCGGAATAACCAGATACCCAATCCGCTCCCCTGGCAGGGATAGTGATTTACTGAAGGAATAGCCTACAATGGTATTGTTATAATATTTGGTCAGATAAGGAACCTCTACCCCGTCATAGACCAACTCGCGGTAGGGTTCATCGGCAATCAGGTAGATTGAGCTGCCAAATTCCTTCTGCTTTTTATTTAATATATCGGAAAGCTCTCTGATGGTATCCTCACTATAAACTACGCCGGTGGGATTATTCGGTGTATTTATGATAACTGCTTTCGTCTTCGGGGACAACTTTTGTTCAAATTCGATCAGATTTGGCTGGAAGTTTATTGTATTCGGAGACACTGCAATCAGCTGACCGTCAAAATTGCTGACATAATTACGGTATTCACCAAAGAACGGCGCAAAGGTGATGACCTCATCCCCTGGATTGAGAATTGCCTTAAGGATTACATTTAATCCCCCGGCTGCACCTACGGTCATTATAATATTGTCTTCATGAAATGCAGTGCCAAATTTATGATTAATGTCTTCAGCAATTGCAGCCCTGACATCCTCATAGCCTGAGTTGTTCATATATCCGTGTACAAGATTAGGGCTTTCCTCATTGATTACCTGAAGCAGGGCTTCCTTAATCTGAGCGGGCGGTTCCACACTGGGATTACCCAGGCTGAAATCATATACATTTTCAGCACCGTATATCCCTGCCAGCCGTTTACCCTCCTCAAACATTGCTCTGATTACAGAGCTGTTTTTTACCAAACCACTCATCTTATCTGAAATCATTGTTTCCCTCTTTTCCGGGCAAAGCGCCATGATAATTTTTGCTGTAAAGTATAACACACAATGCAAGCCTTATCAATACCCATGTTTATTACATATCAGTAATTATAATTTAATTGTGCCACCTTTAAATAATACCGGGGTGGTATTTTGACCCACCCCGGCTGTTAGCATCATGGCTTAATATTTAATTTACAGGTACATATTTTATTATACTACAGTTTATTTTTTCACTGTAACTTTTACTTTTACTTCCAGGTCACCAACTTTTGCTATTACATAATCCGTACCAACAGACTGTGCAGTTGCCACGCCTGTTTTTTTATTAATTACAACGACCGATTTCTTACTGGTCGTCCAGGTAATATCCTTGCTATCATAGCCATAAGCTGCTGCACTGAAGGTATATTGCCCGCCTAAGGTAAGAGAAGAGGTGCTGCCGGTTATAATTATGGACGGCTTTTTGACCTTAACTGTGAAGCTGACCACCTTTGTCTTACCACTATAGAGGGTAATTGTAGCAGTGATCTTTACCGTACCTGTACCGACTGCTGTAATGGTTCCTTTGCTATCCACCTTGGCAATCTTGCTGTTGCTGCTCTTATACGATACCGTAACAGCACCGATGGCGTCCCCTGAGGTTTTATCCTTAAGGCTGTTGACCAATTCCAGAGTTGACGGAAGCTCTAATTTAATCTCTGCTTTCGAATCAGTGGTACCGCCGATATACAACGTTTTCTTAGCCACAGTAACCTTAATCTGATCCTTCAGGGAGTTTATAACACTGCTGTCCGCCTCCTTCGGAAGAATTACATATTCAGAGCAGTGTACCAGATTAATTGTAATATAGCCTTCCGAATCAATCATATAACTGGAGCTGTATGGCAATGTATCCAGTTTCCCTGAATCACTATTATAATAGTAAAGGTAAATTCTATCTCCCGGTTTGATGCCTGTCTGATCACCAACATAAATCTTTATGCTCGACTGTGCCGGCAGTACTCCATGCTGGTTTAAATTGATAATAATTCCACTGCCATCTACGGCTGCTCCTGTTAACAGATTACTGAGATCAGAATTCTGGGATACTGCTTCAACTGATAAGGCCAGATTAACATCACTGATATTATCTCCTGCAGCCTTCAGGTTATCTCCCTTGAAGGTCCAGCTGTACCTTTCGTTTCCATTTTCATCTGTTACAGAAACAGTAATATCACTTCCTGCTACCTTGGCAGCCTCTAACAGCGTTTTGTCCAGATTTATTTTTGATAATTCTATCTGCCCATTAGCAAGCAGACTGTCAGGCAAGGTAACCTTCAATTTTACATCGGTGACATCGCCGCCATTCATTAAATCTATAACCTGCTGGGAAGCAACCGGTATGTTAAGCTTCAGCTTTTCCCCTTCCCCCTTTGATGAGGCCACTGCCAAAATCTCATCCGCGGGAAGCTGGATGGACGCAGTTACATTACCCTTTGTGGTATCCTGTGATATCTCATATTGGAGAGCCATATTGTAGCCGTCCACTACCATGTTTCCTGTATCAGTCTCGGAAGGAGCAGGTGAAGGTGTGGGTGTTGCCGTTGGAACCGGAGTAGGTGTTGCCACCGGCGTTGTAGGTGTTGTAGGTATAGGGGTAGGTGTAGGTGTAGCTGTTGTTTCACCCACTGTAATATTAAAGCTTACCGTCAGCCCATTTTCTGTCATAGCCGTAATTACAGCTGTTCCGTTACCTACGGCCTTTATTCTTGCAAATGCAATTCCAACGCCGTCAGCCGGGACTGCCGTATTGTCAACTACTACCACCGATTGATCAGAGGAAACAAAGGAAACATAGGAATCTGTATCCAGCGGTGTCAGATTGACTAAAACTTCTGTAACATCACCAGCCTTTTCCAGCGCAACATCCTTGGCTGAGGTAATATCAAGCTTCGTTGCTTCATTGAGCTTATCCGGTGTCTCGGATACAAACTCCAGATTCTGAATAGTGAAGGTTACCGTCATGGTTGTCGGAGCCGTTATTCCTGTAAAGCTGACAATGTTACTGGAGGTTGACGCCTCTGCAACCGAGTTGCCGTCATAACCGTTTAAGGGACCGCCGGAATCAAATACGCCTGCAGAGGATAATACTGATTTAAAATTATTGTTTGTTATGGTAAGCTCCTGTCCATTCACAGTTACACTATCATAACGAACCTCTGCTGAAAGTACGGGCGAGGTTTTATCCGCTCCTGTTGCAACGGCATAGTCCTTTAAGAAAATTGCCGTCAATTTATTAATTTCGGTGATACCAGCCGCTTTTCCAGCTGCCGAAAGATTTTTGCTTAAATCAAAGGTAACGGTATATTGTCCATCACCGGTAATCGTAATCGGGTCTCCCAGCTCTAATCCATAATATTTATGGGCGGAGTCATTATAAAGCACATTAAGTGCAATCGTGATACTCTTGGCATCGTATTTATTTGTTACGACAACTTTTACCGTCTTTGTGATACCGCTGGAGGCCGTAAGTGTAACGTATGCCGTGCCCTTTTTAATAGCAACTAATTTACCTAATTCGTTGACTGTAACCACCTTTGTATTGGAGGATTTATAAGTGATTTCATCTGTTGAACCTGCCGGAAGCAAAGAAGCATATATTTTCAGTGATCCTCCCTCAGCAAGTGTATATGTATTTAAGCCTGTAGTGATTCCCGTTGCCGGTGTGCCTGTATTTATGCTTGTAACAGTAACTTCAATATCCTTTTGAATGGAGCCGCTTTGCGAGTATGCGTGAAGCGTCGTTGTTCCAATTCCCTTCGCTTGGATAAAGCCTCTGTAAACGGTTGCAACCGTATCATCATCGGTACTCCAAAGTACCACATCATTGGTATCAGCAGGCTCTACAGAAGCTGTCAGGGCAGTGCTTTCTCCCAGCTTCAGCGATACCGCCGTACTGCTGATTGTCAGATCAGTGATCGGAGTAACTGTAACCCCCTGTACGATATCCGTAAAATTATAATTCATATTCAGCCCGGATGCCGGAAGCAGAGTACCTCTCATCATGGCATCCGTTATAGTTTTGAATATTGGCAGGCACGTCAACCTGTTCCAATAAGAATAACAGCCTGTATACTCCGCAGGAGTTTTGCTCGGGTCATAGCCCTGATCCCATACCACAGGTACAACACCCGCAACCTGGCAGGCTCTGTTTACAATTTCACTGAAATATGCTCTTGCAACATCATTATATCCGCTTTCTGTTCCCGACTGTACATATATTCTTGTGCCATACTCGCCCAAATACATCGGAACATCCCACTTATTTGCCATACTCTTTAAGGAGCTGACAACCTGGTATACCTCATCATAGGTCCATGTAACATTGGTCGATGCCTTATAGATATGGGCAGCAAACATCAACCGGTTTGCGGTATTATAGGTGTCATTAGGTTTTGTAAAGCCTGTTTGTGTTCCTCCATTTGCATAGTGGGAAACAAATGCCAGCCACCGTTTTGTATTGTTGGAGCCTGTTGAGCGGACAACATTAACAAATATCTGATTTAAATTCATAATAATCGGAGTATCCTGTTCAACTGCCGCAGTACTGTTTTTGCTGTCACCCTCCATGCAGGTTATTTCATTCATGGATTCGAAGATCAGGTGTTCGTCATAATCCTTAAAGTATTCTGCAATATTTCTCCATACATATTCGTATTTTTCATAAACGGAATCAATATCATCCGCTGCCACTCTAAGCCAGCCTGATTGTTCAGCCCCATCATGATGTATATTGATAATTGCATACATATCAAGTGATACGCAGTAATCCACGATATCCTGTACACGGCTAATCCATTGCTCCTTTATCGCATATCCGTTGCTGTCATCGATCATGGTTCCCCAGGTAACAGGAATTCGTACCGTATTATAGCCCGCGTCATGCAGAGCCTTAATATAAGCCTTCGTGGTAGCAGTCGGCTGCCATACTGTCTCGGAAGGTGTAAAGCCTGTGTGTCCGTCTAAGGTATTGCCCAGATTAATACCAGCGCCCATTTCATAGATCAGCTCATCATCGCTGATATCTCTGAAGGACTGCGGATTGCCCGGATCTGTCGATGTCACAAACAGCATATCCGTCTTTGCATCCTCCAATGAGGCCCGTGCCGCTTTACACTCATCCTCTGTCACATTGGCCTTATTATATACCTCCTGTGCAACAGCAAGCGCTGTCTGGAATGTAGCCCAGGATTCGGCAGTATATTTTGTTGAATCCATTGTTACACAATAATCAAGTGTCAGCTTTAAATTATCCTTCTGCAAGGTTTCGTTTACTACCGGGTCGTATGTAATGCTTTCACAGGTCGGCACAGTAAAACCCGCAGGATAAACTTTTCCGTTATTGAATACGATGCCAAGCAGCTCGCATTCCGTATTTTCAGACATAGCAGCTATAGTAAGCGTAATATAATTCTCTGATCCGCTTGGCAGCGCCGCATTGCTTGAGTCTACTTTATTCAGGTTAATATCCGGGAATTTATAAATGCCCGTTCCCGCCGCACCGACAATATTATCCTGTATTGCATTGCCTGTCTTCCCGGCTGCATTCGTGCTTCCCACCAGATATTTACTGGAGGCTTTCCCTGTCGGATCGCCATTTTCATCGCGTCCTATCTTAATCACGCCATTCAGCAGGGAATCACTGTTACCCTCTGTTATCTTAATATATACCGTTGCCTTTGATGCACTACTCCAGCCCGTAATCCCTGCCGTCGCTAAATCTGTCTCCGTCAATGTGATTAATGTCTTTGGATTAGAGGCTGATACCGGTGGCTCCGACAACTGGGCATAGCCCGTAAGAGTTACCGCCGGTTCTGCCTGGAAGAAGGATATATTAATACCCTTCAGGCTCTTTCCTGTTACCAGGGAATTCTTCACGGTATCTATGGATAGAAAAGCTACATAGCTATCGGTGGCACTATCATACTGTGCGTCCCCGAAGGTAATGATATTGTCATTCCATCCGCCCCAGGACGAATCAAAGGGCTGAATTGTAAAAAGCTTTGTATCTGCCGGGGTGCTTTTGTCTGCCGTAAAGGTAATCTTAAAATATTTTCCGGTTGGCAGGGTTGCTCCTGTATTTGTCTGAATCAAACCGTCATACGACGTTTTAATATGGGCAGAGCTGTTAGAAATCAGAGTGTCCCCTTTCGCAGACAGAAGGCTTGTCTCTATCAGTCCGTTTTCCGGATAAACAACAACGCTTGGTGTAGGCACAGCTCCCTCAGTTGGTGTGGGAGAGGCTCCTTCCGTCGGCGTAGGCGAAGCTTCACCTGTTGGCGCAGAAGTAGGTGTTACAGAGGAATTATCTTCACTCGTAACATAAAAGATGAATGCCGCTGTGCTCGTTTTACTGGCATCGTCCCCGTTACGGGCAATATAGCAATTGCTTCCCTCCGCTATCTTTGTATCTGCTGTCGTTGTATTCCATATGTTGTCCAGTCCGTTATCGGTGGTGGAACCAACCTGCAGGGTCTTTGAATAATTCAGCTCATAGGAGCCATTTACCGTAATCTTAGTAAGGGTGGCCGTTATTGTACTTCCGGTAACAGTCGTAAACCACCCCATATTTCTTAGTCCTTTCACACTGTTCGGCGTGACGGTTACAGAATAATCTCCGTCCCCGCTGATCGGTAATTTCGCTGTGCCGTTTTCCCAGCTTGCAACTGTCGTGTACAGAAAGTCCAAGCTGCTCTCTCCATTGGTACCGGATATAGCAAAATCGTACTTAATGGAAGTGATCGGTGTTGCAGTGGCTGTTGTTTCTGCCGACACCTTTAGTGGCGGTATATATGCCAGGGATGATAATGATAGAATCATCGACAGCATACATGCCAAGATTTTTTTGAATTTCATAACTTAACCTCCTCGTATAAAATTTTTATGGGAATAAATACTATTACTACCGAATAATACACCTATATAAATAAATTTATTGGCAAATATTAACGTGAAAAAAATATCATAAAATATCATTTTATGTCGAATTAACCGATAAAAATAGTTTACTATACAAACTATCTTAAAAATACATATCCTTTTTGACATTTTATATATGAATTTTTAGACATAATTCACAATAAAAGTCAATAAAATAAGTATGTCATATGACTAACTGTCCAATACAGGGTTCAAATTGATGATGCAAAGCGGTACAACTATGAAAAAAATCCCTGGATATAGCCGCGACAAAATACAATAAAATAAAGCTTCCCGGCATAAAATTCAGAAGACCTGAATTAATATGCCGGGAAGCTTTATTTTATTGACATTATAATGATTGCCGATAAGCGCTTATTGCATTCGCAATATTTCGATTAGCTTTTTTTGACCGCCTTAATTATAGCTTTTGCTTACCGAAAACGTATCCCAAGATATTGCTTTATTATATCAACACATTTCTCATATCCGAGCTGCCCGCTGTTTAAGCAAAGATCGTAGTTCTTGGCATCCTGCCAGTCCCTTCCGGTATAATACTTATAATAATCCGACCTGCGTTTATCTATGGCAGCTATCTGCTTTTCAATTTCCTTATCAGATTTATCCGTCAGCTCTTTTACATTCCGAATACAATCCTTTAACGGAGCATGAACAAAGACACGGACTACATTGTCAAAATCCTTCAATACAAAATCTGCACATCTGCCGATAATAATACAGTTTTCTGCCGCGGCCAGCTCCTTTATAATTTTTGCCTGATAGTTGAAAAGATTGTCATTCGATACAAAATCATCACTGTCGGGAGGTATGATTTCTCCCTTATATACATTGGTTGCTACTTTATACAGCAGGCTTTTCTTCAGCTTTTCATCCGCTCTGGCAAATAGCACTTCATTAATTCCGCTGTCATCGGAGGCCAACCTTAAGAGGTCTCTGTCATAATAAGGAATTTCCAATTCCTTTGACAACATTTGTCCGATTGTCCTTCCGCCGCTTCCGTATCCTCTTGCAATCGTAATCACATATTTACCCATACGAAACTCTCCATCCTGCCGGAATTATCACAAGTTCTGTATACCGGCATAAATTTGTTATCGGTATCATCCTGCCAAATTAATATCATGTCTTTACGCAGATTAAAGGCTCGAAAACTTCGTTTTCTCGCTCACGCTGCACTTATCCATGGAATTCAGAGCATTGATTCAAGCAAGCTTGATCTATGCCCTGAATTCCATGGACTAATCTGCTTATAATGGATATTATGCCTTATTCTCCAAGATATGCCTTCTTAACTGCTTCATCATTCATCAGCGTCTTCGCATCCCCGTCAAGAACTATCTTACCGGTTTCAAGCACATAGGCCCGGTCCGCGATTGCCAGTGCCTTTCTTGCATTCTGTTCTACCAGCAGAACCGTTGTACCGCTCTTACTGATGCTGGTGATAATATCAAAGATTTCTTCTACAAGAATCGGCGACAGACCCATAGACGGTTCATCCATAAGAATAATTCTAGGATGTGACATCAGGGCACGTCCCATAGCAAGCATCTGCTGCTCACCGCCGCTTAAGGTTCCCGCAAGCTGCCCTTTCCGTTCTTTAAGTCTTGGAAACCTTTGATATACATTTTCCAGAGACTGGGCTATTTCGGCCGAATCCTTACGGGTATAGGCCCCCAGCAATAGATTATCATATACGGAGAGCTGTGCAAATACTCTTCTTCCCTCCGGTACATGGGCAATTCCAAAGGATACTATTTTATGGGGAGGAACCTTCTGCAGATCCTTTCCCTCAAACAGTACCTCACCGCCTTTTGCTGCAATCAAACCGGTAATTGTCTGCAATATCGTCGTCTTACCGGCTCCGTTCGCTCCGATCAGAGCGATGACCTCGCCCTCATTTACCTGGAAGGAAACATTCTTGATTGCCTGTATCACACCATAATAAACCTGTAGATTCTTAATTTCCAGCATGGCCATAATTCCAACCCTCCCTCTATTCGCCAAGATATGCCTTGATTACCTCGGGATTATTAAGTACATCACTGGGAAGACCATTCGCCAGCTCCTGCCCAAAATTTAATACAAATATTTTTTCACAGATTCCCGTCACCAGCTTCATATCATGCTCGATCAGAAGGATTGTCACCTTGTATTTCTCACGGATGAGTGTAATCGTCTCCATCAGCTCTGCGGTCTCTGCCGGGTTCATACCAGCAGCCGGTTCATCCAACAGCAGCAGCTTTGGATTTGTCGCAAGGGCTCTTGCAATCTCAAGCTTTCTCTGCTTTCCATAGGGAAGGTTTGAGGCAAGCGTCTCTGCTTCCCTGTCAAGTCCGAATACCTTAAGAATGTCCAATGCCGCCTCATTCATACGCTTTTCTGTCTGAAAGTATTTCGGAAGTCTTAAAATTCCGGCAGCAGTTGAGTATTTATAATTATTATGAAGTCCGATCTTAACATTATCCAGTACGGATAGTGCCTTGAACAGACGAATATTCTGAAAGGTTCTGGCAACTCCCGCCTTATTGATCTCAATCGTACTAAGCCCTGTGATATTCACCTCATCCAGAAGAATTCTTCCGGTATCCGGCTTATACACACCGGTAAGCAGGTTAAAGACAGTTGTCTTTCCGGCTCCGTTAGGGCCAATCAAACCATATAGCTCGCCCTTTTCAATGGTTATATCAAAGGAATCAACGGCTCTTAATCCGCCAAAGGAGATACCGAGGTTTGTTACTGATAACATTGCCATCGTTTTATGCCTCCTTCTTTATCTTCTTTTGGAAAAGGTTCTTAATCGGATGGCTTTTACGCCATGCAATGCAGGCCGGATTCCAGTTGAATATCATCATCGCAATCAATACAACCGCATAAATCAGCATCCGGTAATCCTGCAGGACACGCAAATATTCCGGAAGCAGAGTAAGTATTACTGCCGCAATGATAGAACCCCTTATATTACCGATACCACCCAAAACCACAAACACTAATATCATAATGGACATGTTGTACCCAAAATTCTTTGGGGTTGCCATAAGACTTGAAATATTGTGCGAATATAATACACCGGCGATTCCCGCCATAGAAGCGGATATTGTAAATGCCAGAATTTTAAACTTCGTAATATCAATGCCCACAGATTCGGCAGCAATCCGGTTGTCTCTGATTGCCATAATTGCGCGCCCTGAACGGGAATGAATTAGATTTATAATAATAAGATATATGATAATCAATAAAAACACGGCAGCTGTAAAGGTAGTATCATGCGGTGTTCCGGTAATACCCTTTGCTCCGTTTAATATTACTTTTCCATTCTCCGAAAGATTGAGGGATGCTGTATCCTTCATGGAAATATGAAAGCCCTTGCTATCCAGTCCAACATACAATGCATTAATTACATTCTTAATAATCTCGCCAAAGGCAAGTGTGACAATAGCCAGATAATCACCGCGCAAACGCAGTACTACTACTCCGATCAAAGCCCCGAAGGCAGCCGCAAATACGGCACCTACTATAACCGCCAGGGTAAACCGCAAAAAGGTATTTGGCATAATATCTACCACGCAGTTTGAAAAAAAGGCCCCGGTAAATGCACCGATACACATAAAACCCGCATGTCCAAGACTTAATTCACCAAGAATGCCTACCGTAAGATTAAGTGAAACGGCCATAATCGAATAATAACATAACGGAACCAGCAGTCCCTGCATCAGATTCGACAGGCTGCCTGTTACCGCCATAATCTGCAATATCAGATAGACCAGTAAGATGATACCTATTGTAATAAAATTGGTACGTAGATTTTTATTCAAACGATTAAAAACTTTGCTCTTTTTATCCATCAGAGCCACCTACACTTTCTCATGTATCTTCTTACCGAGAATTCCGGTCGGTTTGACAAGAAGCACTACAATTAAGATCATAAAAACGATTGCATCTGCAAGCTGGGATGAAATATAGGCGGTGCTGAGTATCTGGATTATCCCCAATAAGATACCTCCCAGCATTGCTCCGGGAATCGAACCGATTCCTCCGAAAACAGCGGCTACGAAGGCTTTAATTCCTGGCATAGAACCAGAGGTTGAGGTGAGGCTCGGATAAGCGGAAAACATTAGCGCACTTGCCACTGCTGCCAGTGCGGAACCGATAGCAAAGGTTATCGCTATTGTTTTATTTACATTAACGCCCATTAATACTGCTGCATCCTTATCCTCCGATACAGCCAGCATTGCACGGCCTGTCCTTGATTTTTTAATAAATATAGATAATGCGATCATAATAACAATACAAGTTGGAATTGTTACAAGAGTCTCACCGGATATCGTCAGTCTTCCGCCCGCAAGCTTGAGGAATGGTACGGGTATTACCGAGGTAAAGGACTTTGAATCCGCACCAAAAATTAACAGTGCAATATTTTGCAGCAGATAACTGACACCGATTGCTGTAATGAGCACCGCAAGTGAAGAAGCCCTTCTTAACGGTTTGTATGCGATGCGCTCAATTGTGACTCCGAGCACCGTACACAATACTATGGCAACCAATACCGCAATCACGGGATTTAATCCCATTACACTCATCGTTATAAATATAACATAACCGCCTATCATAATAACATCACCATGTGCGAAGTTCAGCATCTTCGCAATGCCATAAACCATTGTATACCCAAGTGCTATAATCGAATATACACTGCCAAGGCTAAGTCCTTTAATTAAATAAGAAATGAAGCTCATAACTACCCCCGTCTGCAGATTGCTTTATTCAGAAATATGTAGGTGCTTTGCGAATTCGTCCTCTCAAGTATTCTACCCGGCATAGGATTTCTTAAGTAAAACAGCCTTATAAAATTATACCATAACAGTTTTAACGACACAATCAAAAAACAATGATTGATAATATTGGCGGTATTTCAAGAAACTAACAGGGGGACTCTGTTACAGAGCCCCCCATTTAAGCTTATCACTTTATTATAAACAATGTCCGCCTGCCGTTAATATTCTCTATTCCGCCAATACGTACTTACCGCTCTGAATACTGAAAATTCTAGGAGCCTTATTAACTTCACCTGTATCTGCCCAAGTCATAGCGTTACCGGTCAGGCCATCAACGCTGATATCCTTCATGGCAGCCTTCAGCGTATCACCCAGCTTAGAGATGCTCATGTCTGCAGTAGCTCCCGATTTTTCAATTGCAGCCTTGATGATGTAAATTGCATCATAAGCATCTGCCGCAAACTGATTCGGTGCATCACCGTATTTGTCCTTATAGCTGGTAACAAATTTCTGAGTAGCATCCTCCGGGGAATCCGCGGTAAAAGGTGTAAGCAATATGGTACCCTCTGCTAATGTAGTATCAAAATTATTCACGGTAAGAATACCGTCCAGACCGTCACAGCCCAAGAAAACAGGTTTATAGTCAAGGTCTGAAGCCTGCTGTAAAATCAAAGAGGCTTCCTTATAATAAATCGGAAGGAAAACCAGCTCTGCCCCGTTATCCTTTGCCTTCTGCAGCTGTACGGAGAAATCCGATTTACTGTCCGCAGTAAATGCTTCCTTTGCGACAATTTCAAAGCTCTGGTTTGCTACCTCCTGCTCAAATGCAGCTTCAATACCCGATGAATAAACATCTGAGCTGTCATAGATAATTGCGACCTTAGTAGCGAGCGCCTTCTGTCCTATATACTGTGCAGAAGCAATACCCATGTTGGGGTCTGTAAAGCAAACCTGAAATACATTGCCAAGCTTAAGAACATCGGTAGAGGACGCGGAAGGTGTTAATTGGAACATACCATCCTCATTTGTCTTGTCAATAACAGAGGTACAAGCACCTGAGGTTACCGTTCCCATTAATATCTTCATACCCTTATCCTTTAAGGTATTATAGGCATTGATTGCCTTCTCACCGTCTGCCTCGTCATCAGCAAACATAAATTCAATCTTGGTTCCGTTAATTCCGCCGGCCGCATTGATTTCATCAACTGCAAGCTGTGCACCATTTTGCACATTCTGTCCGTATACAGCAGCATCTCCTGTAATGGGTCCGATACCGCCAATATAAAATTTGTCAGTGGAACCAGCTTTTGTTCCACAGCCTGAGAAGCCTGCTGCTACCAGACTTAGAGCCATCATAAGACATATAATTTTTTTCGTCTTTCTCATAAACATCTCTCCTCCTATTTATTAGGAATACTCATATCACCTATGTGATATCCTTATATATAATAACCTTGGGGCTATACAATGTCAACAAAATCTTACCACAAGCTTCCCATTTTTTTCATTTATGCAAAAAGAACGCACCTGAAATCCTCGGTAACCGCTGATTATCAGGTGCCTCTTATAAAATCATCTTGAATTAAGCCTATTGTAATTCACCGCCGCACTTATCGCAAAATTCCAGCCCTTCCAATGTGATGCCTCCGCAGTCCGGACAAATGATTTTGGCGGGAAGTATCTCCCGTTCCAATATCTCATAGGTTTCCTGGTCTTTTGTATCATCAACGGAAACATCCGCGGCCATTTCCTCACCTGCCGTTTCCTCCTCATCCTCCGGGTCCTCTTCTTCCATATCGTAATCAGTCAGGCCCTGTCCCGGCGCCTGGATTTGCTTTTTCTGTCCTTTTCTGTGAAATAGGCGGCTTATCAAGGACATCGGTATTCCCTCCCTTATCTATTTCGCTAATTGTTTGCACCAAGGTGTGTCAGAGTGCAGCATCCCGTCGGCACAAGCAGTTTTTAGATACAGCCTAGCATCCTGGGATGGGCGGTTCCCCGCATCTCTATCACCGGAACCCCTTTTCCCTCGATATAATCTCTTGTTATAACAACGCGGCCGATATTCTCATCCTTGGGTATCTCATACATGATATCCAGCATAAGCTCCTCCAGGATAGCACGCAATGCCCTGGCGCCGGTTTTTTTCTCCATTGCCTTCTCTGCGATTGCCTCCAGAGCTTCCGGATCAAATTGCAGGTCTACCTCGTCGAGTGCAAGAAGCTTCTGATACTGCTTAAGAATTGCATTCTTCGGCTCTTTTAATACCTTAACCAGCATTTCCCTGGTCAGCCCCTCTAATGTATACATAATCGGAAGCCTTCCCAAAAATTCCGGTATCATGCCGTACTCTCTTAAATCATCAAGAGTAACCTTGGATAAGAGATTTGGCTCCTCATCATACTTATCCTTTAAATCAGCCTTAAAGCCGATGGAGCTTTGCTTATTCAGCCTTGCTTTAATGATTTTATCCAGCTCGGGAAATGCGCCGCCGCAGATAAACAAAATATTCTGTGTGTTAACCGTGGTCAGCGGCACCATGGCATTCTTTGAGGTGGCACCAACTGGCACCTCCACATCACTTCCCTCCAGCAGCTTAAGAAGTCCCTGCTGTACAGATTCTCCGCTGACATCCCGGCTGTTGGTATTACGCTTCTTAGCGATTTTATCAATCTCATCGATAAATACGATACCCTGCTCCGCTTTCTTTACATCATTGTCCGCTGCTGAAAGCAGCTTTGATATAACACTCTCTACATCATCACCGATATAACCCGCTTCAGTCAGTGAAGTGGCATCTGTGATTGCAAGGGGTACGTTCAGAAGCTTCGCAAGGGTCTTAACCAGATAGGTCTTACCGCTTCCCGTCGGTCCAATCATCAGCATATTGGATTTTTCAATTTCAATCTCCGGATTTAGAGCGGTACCTATACGCTTATAATGGTTATATACAGCAACGGAGATTACCTTCTTGGCATGCTCCTGGCCTATGATAAATTCATCCAGGCTCGCCTTGATGATATGGGGCGAGGGAATACTCTTACGGTCAAAAACCTGGGCCTCATCGCTTTCCTCCGGTTTACTTTTCTTTAACTTCTGCGCTTTGGGAATTTCATTTTGCAGATTTGTAAGATTAATCATATTCGGCGAAAAACCCATCATCTGCATATAAGGATTATCTCCCTTATTAATGGCGTCAAAGGTCTTTTGCATACAGTCTGAGCAAATGCTGATCTGATTGGGAATATGTATCATCTTGCCAACCTTGCTCTCGGGTCTGCGGCACAGATAACACACCTCCTCATAATCCCCATGCTCTTTATGGTCATCTATATTCTTATTATTGCTATTATCATCTATATTACTCATAAATAAACCTCCTATCAGGAAAAACTCACCAATGCAGCCTATCAAATATATCACGATTATATCTTATTAAGCACTATCATTCAATAGGCGAATTATTAAGCTTTCATTAATGATTCGAAAAAAGAAAAATACCGGATTACAGACAGCTCTCTCATTCTGTAATCCGGTATTTTCTCTATGAAATTATAATTTCTATTGATTAAATCCTTTCGGTTTTATTACTCGACATTCTTCGATAGCTCCGGATTCTGCCCTAAGGTAACATCCACCTTTGCCTCATTATATTGACCGTCCGTATTGCGCATATAGGTTACCGTAACAACAGTTCCAACCTTGAGACTGTGCACATATTCCGTCAACTGCTCTGCGGAAGTGATTTCGATGTCATTTACCTTTGTGATGATATCCTCTGCCTTTAAACCTGCTTTATCAGCTGCTGCACCCTTGGTCGCATCCTTAATATATACGCCGACAGGAATATTATAATAAGCAGATGCTTCCTCTGTTACATCTACGCAGCTGATACCCAGATAGCCCTGCTCCTCTTCACTCAAGGTTTCACGATTCATCAGCTCTGTGATAATTGGCGAGGCACTGGATATCGGTATTGCATAACCCATTCCCTCAACCTCATCCGATGCATATTTTACGGTATTAATTCCGATTACTTCGCCTTCAATATTAATTAAGGCTCCGCCGCTGTTACCAGGATTGATTGCTGCATCTGTCTGCAGGAAGGTCATTTTATTTCCATCGGATACTTCAACTTCACGATCCTTTGCACTGATATAGCCAACGGTCAAGGACTGTCCATAGCCTAAAGCATTACCGATGGCTACTGCTATCTCCCCAACCTTAACGGAATCTGAATCCCCCAGCTTTGCGACTGATATCGCATTAAGTGTATCCTCGGATAATTGGGTTATATCAACCGACACTACGGCAAGGTCTGCTGTCGTATCGGTACCTTTTATAACAGCTTCCGCCTTTGTTCCATCTATAAAGGTTACATAGGTTTCATTGGCACCCTCAATAACATGATTATTAGTGGCAATCAATAGCTCTTCCTCTGTTTTGCCTACGATGATACCGGAGCCGCTGCTCTCAACATCCTGGCTGTATTGCTGGCCAAACCAGTCCTGGGCGGTCTGGGTAGCGGTGCAATTGATTGATACAATGGATGGCATTGTACTGCTGGCTACCTTGGATACGGCCGACTGGTCCGCTGTCTTTACAGAAGCCGAATCCGTATAGCTTATCTCATATTTTTTATTATCCTCAGAAGCAATAATTCCGATCGGTGTGGATCCGGGATATATTGCATCGACTATTTTCTGCAAGCCGATAAAGGAAATCCCTGCAATCAGACCAAAGCAGACTGCCTTGGTTAAAAATTTTACCACCTTGCCTCCGCCTTTTTTCTCTTTCTTCTGTTTTGGTGCGTTCCTTGTCTGATTTATATTTGGAGTGGGATTTCCATATTGCCAGTAATTAGGTCCCTGGTTTTGGTAATTATATGAATTACCAGGTACCTGCTCCGCCCAAAAGCTGTATTCGGGCTCTTTATTATTCTGATTTGGATTATTCATTCTGTCATAATCCCTACTGCCATCCTGGTTCTGATTATTATTAAACTCCGTCATAAGTATTCTCCTTTCAGTTAGAGTTTTATCTCCATCGCTTTATATTTGAGAGTGTAACAGAGTTTTGTGTATAGTTTGTGAAAATTTTAAAATAAATAAAGAAAGGAATGATATTTTAAATATTCTTAAGAAAAAATTTATTGTTGAATTCCATATAATCATGTATTATATTAGAGAAGTTACCCAAGGGATTTTTATTTTTCTCCAGCATAGACATTAGCGTGAAAATATTGTGCTGCCGCCCAAAATTTGCGGGTCAGCGGCAGAATGGAGATTAGATATGATAAAAGACAATCAAAAGATGTTTAACAGAGTGCACGTTCTGATGGACGCCTGCATTATTGTTATCTCATATTTATTAACCTATTATCTTAGATTCGAAAGCGTCTTTACAAAAATAATTCCCCTTCTTCATGTAAAACCGGGAACCTATCTGCCTCTCGGGGATTATGCCAAGCGTTTGCTGCTTTTGGTGCCCTTATATTTATTTGTATACTATTTCTGCCATTTATACACCCCAAAGCGGAGTAAACGCAGCTGGTCCGATGTATTTAACCTTTTTGTTGCCAATACCTTCGGTCTGGCCTTCTTCGCTGCTTATTTATATATGATCAAGGAATTTAATATTTCCAGAGGCTATATCTGGCTTTTCTTTGCACTGAATATCGTCCTGGGACTGACCTTTCGTGTGGTGCTTTCCCATATTCTTAAGGCTGCCCGCCGCAGGGGCTATAATTTAAAGCATGTTTTACTTGTTGGATATGGACATGCGGCAGAGTCGTATATTGACCGTATATTTGCAAACCCTCAGTGGGGATACTATATCCATGGTATTCTGGATGATAATATTGAGGTAGGTACCATGTACAAGCATATTCCGGTAATTGGGACGATAACGCATCTTCATGCCTTTCTTGCCAAGATGAATCTGGATGAAATTGCCATTACCTTGAGTGTCAAGGAGTATGAAAAGCTTGAAACAATTGTCGGAATCTGTGAAAAATCAGGGGTTCATACAAAGTTTGTCCCCGATTATTACAGCTTCATTCCGACAACTCCTTATACGGAGGATTTGTACGGTCTGCCTGTTATTAATATACGCAATGTTCCTCTTAGTAATACCTATAATCGCATTATAAAGAGACTCGTAGATATTGCCGGAGCAATCGCTGCATTGATTATTGCTGCCATTCCAATGCTTCTGGTTGCACTGATCATTAAAATCACTTCTCCCGGACCGGTTATTTTTTCACAGGTTCGTATTGGAAAACACAATAAGAAATTTAAGATGTACAAGTTCCGTTCCATGGAAATCCAGTCTGAGAATGAAGAAAAGAAGGCCTGGACCACCAAGCACGATCCGCGTGTTACCGGAATCGGAAAATTCATAAGAAAAACCAGCATTGATGAGCTTCCTCAATTATTCAACGTATTAAAGGGTGACATGAGTCTGGTAGGTCCAAGACCGGAACGGCCCTTCTTTGTTGATAAATTTAAGGAAGAAATACCCCGTTACATGATCAAGCATCAGGTATCTCCAGGACTTACGGGATGGGCACAGATTAACGGTTACCGTGGCGATACCTCCATAAGAAAGCGTATTGACCACGATTTGTACTATATTGAAAACTGGACTCTGGGCCTTGATATCAAAATATTATTCTTGACTGTATTTAAGGGCTTTATTAATAAAAACGCCTATTAAAAAAAGAAAGAAGGCACAGGTTATCATGGCGAAAACAAAAAAGAAAAAGCGCAGGTTTATGATAATTTTTATCTGCGAAATGGCCGTATTGGCTGCAATTGCTCTGGCTGTGGGTATCTATGC
Organism: Bacillota bacterium; assembly: GCA_023407175.1. The sequence goes on along the minus strand of JAEYMU010000025.1, from coordinate 168,944 downwards.
GTACCGTTCCATTCATAAAATCAATCGGGATACCAGCCAGGATGAAAATATTCAGAAAAATGAAAATGTAAATATCGACGGTTATCGTACCATCGCTCTCTTCGGCGGTGATTCCAGGGATAACCTCCTTGAAAAAAGCACCCACAGCGATGTCATCATTATCGCAAGCATCAACAACAAAACCAAGGATGTAAAGCTGGCAAGCGTATACCGGGATACCTATGTCAAGATTATCGACAAGGATGCCTATGACAAGATTAATGCAGCCTACTACCGGGGCGGTTATTCCCTTGCACTCACTACGCTTAACAAGAATTTTGACCTGGATATCTCCGAATATGTGACTGTTAACTTTAAAGCCGTTGTATATGCCGTTGATTTGCTGGGCGGTGTTGAGATCGATGTTCAGGACAATGAGGTTAAATGGCTGAATGGCTATGTCCGGGAGCTGAATCGGATTAATGATACGGATGTTGCCGGTATTACCTCCGCAGGAAAACAGACGCTCAACGGAACACAGGCCTGCGCCTATGCAAGAATTCGTTATACCTCCGGTGGCGATTTCACCAGGACAGAGCGCCAGAGAACGGTGGTTACCAAAATCTTTGAGAAGCTTAAGTCCTCTAATATCGCAACCATTAACAGCTTTATCGACCAGGTATTTCCTCAGGTTTCTACCAACTTAAGCGATACCGAGCTTCTAAGTCTGGCCAAGGACATCCTATCCTATGATATTGTTGATCAGACCGGCTTTCCATTTGAGAAGGATGCACATAAGTATAATGGCATATCCTATGTGTTCCCAATTGATTTGGCAGCCAATGTAACCAAGCTTCATGAATTCCTGTTTGATCAGGCAAATTATACGCCAAGCGCCACTGTACAGGAATACTCGGATTATATTACAAGCCTTCAGTAATTATAAACAGTGTGCCCGTCGGGCACACCTATAATAGCAGCCGGCAGGTTCCTCGCGGTAACCTGCCGGCTGCTTTCTTTTTGTCTATGACAGGCAATTATAGGCTGCCCTCAATTAACTGAATCAGACGTTTTGTCGCATTGCCGTCTGCATACTTATAATTCTCCCGGATAAAGGCTTCCACATCCAGGGCGCGGAATTCATATTCCTTCAATAGCTTAACAACATCCTTGCACCGATATGCAACCGGTCCGGGAACAAACTCCTCATAGGCACAATAATATCCCCTTCCGGTATCGTAAAATTCGTTATAATCATAAGCATAGAAAATCATCGGACGCTTTGTGATACAGTATTCAAAGATGATGGAGGAATAATCCGTGATCAAAATATCGGAAGCCATCAGCAGGGCATTCAAATCCTTCTCAAAGGTGAACTGGCAGATTCTTCCCTCCAGCTTCTCTTGCCGGTAAATTTCCGCAATATACGGGTGCAGGCGAAGTCCGAGATAATACTCCCGGGAAAGCTCTTTTTCAAGCTCGGTAATAAGCTCGATCAGCTTCGGATTTTCTTCCTCATTGTCACGGAAGGTGGGAGCGTACAGGATTAATTTCTTATCCATGGGTATCTGATATTTCCGGTATATGTACTCCTTATCCGGATTCTTTCCTGTCTGCTCTAACTTGCGCATCCTCCAAAACAGTTCATCTGTTCTGGGCAGACCGATCGGATAGACCACCTCTTCCTTAACTCCAAAGGCACCTGCATACTGCCGTTTCGTAACCTGGGAATTTACGATCAGGTGTGTAATATTTGAATTCGCCCGTTTCTCAAGTATCTTAAGCTTTCCCTGGTTTACATCCTGTCCAAACTTTTTGATGGAGCCGGTTCCATGCCAGAGCTGTATCACCTTGGTGCCCTTCCTGCGTCTTAAATAGGCATAGGGAAGAAAGATATTATCCAGCAGTACGATCTCCGCTCTTGCAAGCTCGCAGGGCTTTATAAAGAAAAAACGAAGCAGTGTTATCAATCCGTGCAGACTTTTCACCGCCTGGGTATCCCCTTTGGTCAGATACCGGAAGGTATAGCCTGCTCTTTTGCTGTCCAAAGCCTTGACAGCAATGCTTACATTACTCCCTTCCCCGTCATCATGGGTCAGAATGCAGAACACTCTCTTATCCTTCACGGGCAGTGCCTTACACAGCAGATAAACGAATGCAAACAAATAGTAACCGAATGTTTTAATCATCATATCTCCATTTACCGGTCTTACGGTAATATGCTTTATTCAGAAAAAGCCACTTAAGTGGCCTCTCCTGAATGTTAATAAGTATTCTTTCTTATGCTTCAGCAATTTGCTGAATTAATTTTACCACATTTTCAGAAGCCCTTCCGTCATCCGCATGATTAAATTTGCAGTAGAAAGCCTCCTGCTTCATGGCAAACTGCTCAGGCTCGTAATTTCTAATCGCACTGATCAGCTCCTGTGTTGTAAGGGTCACCGGTCCCGGAGCCTCTTCCAGGAAATCAAAATAGAAGCCGCGCAGGGTATCCCTGTATTCCTCCAGATCGTAGCAGAAGAAGAACATGGGTCTTTTCAGCAGGCTGTAATCAAACATAACAGAGGAATAGTCGGTAATCAGTAAATCTGCCACCAGATAAAGATCGGCAATATCGTATTTTAAATTGCAGGAATAAATAAAGCCCTGATAAGGGGTCCAATCCACCTTATCCATTACCAGATAATGATATTTTACAATCATAACATACTCATCCCTTAACTGTTCCTGCATCAGGTCAAAGTCCATGGCACGGTTGAATTTATAATGACCTTTTCCATAGAATTCATTATCACGCCAGGTAGGAGCATATAGGATAACCTTCTTATCCAGGGGAATTCCAAGCTGTACCTTTAAATCCATAATATCCTTCTCATTGTTTTTAGCAAACAGAACATCATTTCTCGGGTAGCCTATCTCAAGCATTTCCTTATCGAAGGCAAAGCACCGTCGGAAAATCTCTGTGGAAAAATGGTTCTGGGAGATGAGATAATCCCAGGTCTGTGTATTCTCCAGAAAATTCTTCTTGTAATTATCAATTCCCTTTTCTCCTGCCATGTATACCGTATCCATATCAAGGGCCAGCTTTTTCAGCGGGGTTCCATGCCAGGTCTGTATATAGGTGCCGCCTGTTTTTTTTACGATATATCTGGGAAGCCTTGTATCGCATACCCAGATACCTGCCTTCATAAACAATAAGAAGTATTTCAAACGATTTCGCTTTACTGTCTTTCCTGAGCCGGGAATCTGAATTTTTGGATTCTCAAGAATATAATAGCATTTATATTTTTTATCCAGTCCCTGCCTTACCAGCTCTTCGTAAATGGCCTTCGGACTGCCTGTATAATTCCTGCCAAGATTACTTTCGAACATGATAATCTTTTTATCCATTGGTGCTAATCTTACACCCAGTCTGTACATTTTGAAGATGATCGGCTTTATTCTTTTCTTAAGCTTTTTCATATATTTTTTATTAAATCTCTTCTTGACTTTCCTCAAATTCTCTGACAACAGTCTCATACTTTCCCCACTCCTGCGTATGTTATATAAACTGATATAGCCTCCCGGCCTTTTAGTTCGGATTCTTTAATCCCAGATTTAAATCCTTTTTAATTTTTGTTGTTGAGATACCTTCCGTTCTGGGAAGATAAACCACCTCACAGTACTCCTTAAGAAAATCAAACTGTCCCTTCCAGTCATCCCCCATGACAAAGACATCCACATGATTATCAACAACATCGGCTATCTTCTGCTCCCAGTTATACTCCGGGATAACCTCATCCACATACTTAATCGCCTCCAGGATCAGCTTCCTGTCTTCATAGCAGTGGTAGGCCGTCTTGTGCTTTACCGCATTGAACTCATCGGAGGAAAGCACCACCAGCAGATAATCACCCAGCTCCTTCGCCCTCCTTAGCAAATTGATGTGACCGACATGCAGTAAATCATAGGTTCCGTACGTAATCACCTTTTTCATAATTTCGTCTCCTTTATCCATTCATTATGGTTTATCCTTGTAATAACCTAATTCTCATTGATTTTCGCTTCATAAATGGCACTTACCTTCTTTATACTGCCCTTGGCAATCAGCTTCCCCTTCTCTAATAAAATGGCTCGGTTACATAACCGGTTTACCTGCTCCAACGAGTGGGATACGAATAATACGGTAACACCGTTGTCAAACATTGCCTTTATCTTTTTCTCACTTTTTTTCTTAAACTTGGCATCTCCAACTGAGAGTACCTCATCCAAAATCAGAATATCAGGCTCAACAATCGTCGCAATCGAAAAGCCCAGACGCGCCTTCATACCTGAGGAATAATTCTTTACGGGCACATTAATAAAATCCCCCAGCTCGGAGAATTCTACAATCTCATTATATTTTTCCCTGATAAAATCCTTTGGGTAGCCCAGTACCGCGCCGTACAGATAGATATTTTCAGAACCGGTATATTGGGGATCAAAACCGGCCCCCAGCTCCAGCAAAGGAACCACCTTGCCCTTCATCGTTACCTTGCCTTCGGTTGCCTTAAGTACCCCGGCAATGATCTTAAGCAGGGTACTTTTACCCGCTCCGTTCAGTCCCAGAATACCAAGCCTGTCCCCACGGCCCAGAGAAAAAGAAATCCCCTGCAAAGCCCAGAATTCCTGATATCTCAGCTCATTCTTTATCATTTTTATAAAGTACTCTTTTAAATTATCTACTTTTTTCTCCATCAGGTTGAATTTCATGCTGACGTTATCAACGACTAACACCTTATCTTCCACAAAATCCTCCGATCCAGCCCTGAAGCCAGATAAATATTTCCAGATACAACATACTTGAATTGCTTTTAATCACAAATACATTAAATATTCAGAATAAACTGATCCTGCTTGCGGTAAAACAGTATAATACCGACGATCAGTGTGCCAAAGCTATAAACAGAAGCAATCAACAGCTCCTCCAGGCCCAGGGGCCTTCCAAAAACCGCATCTCTGAAATTGGAGATAATGTCAAACAGGGGATTGGCTATTTTTAAAATCGGTGCCTTATCCACAAAATTTTTGCTGTTAATATCATAAAATATAGCGGAAGCGTACATAATCAACATTAAAATAACGCTCCACAAATACTCCAAATCCCTGAAAAATACTGCCATCGTCGCCAGTATCATTCCAACACCCATGGATAAAACCAACGCCAAAAACAAGGGTACAAAGATTTGAAAAATATATACCGTAACCCCCACTTTTAAAGCAACCATGGCTAAAACCAGAATAATCAATGAAATTAAAAACGTAGCAAAATTTGATAATATGGAGGACAGGGGGTAAATATATTTTGGAACATATACTTTCTTAATCATCGCACTGTTGCTGCGGATAGACTTCATCGCCGCCTTGGTGGAATTTGCAAAAAACGCGTAAAGCAGCCTTCCGGTCAATATATATACCGGGAAGGCTTCATCCCCTCTGCCGTACCAGTCGGAGAAAACGAACGTTAAAACCACAGTGGTAAGCAATGGTTCTAATAAGGTCCAGAATATCCCGAGATACGATCTCCTATACTTAAGCTTAATATCCTTCTTAACCAGCTCTCCCAACAGAAAGCGGTACTTGTCAAAATTCTTTAAAACCCTGTTCACACTTACCTCCGTGATATACCGATGCGTTATCGTACAAAGACTGATTTTACCACTTTTTCAGCAGCATGTCCATCTTCCCATTCACAAAATCTATGGTAGAATTCCTCATATCTTTGGCTATAATCTCTAGAAATCCGATCAATATTTCGTACAGCTTCGACAATTTCCTCTGTTGTAAAAAGCAGCGGGCCCGGTACTTCTTTTTCAATATCAAAATAAAAGCCCCTCAATACATCCCTGTATTTTTCCAAATCATAGGTGAAGAACAGCATAGGACGCCTTAGGTTAGCGTAATCAAAGAATACCGAGGAGTAGTCCGTTATTAAAATATCCGATATAAGATACAGCTCTGAGATATCATCATACCGGCTCATATTATAGGCAAAGCCCAGAAGCTCGCTGACATCCAACGAATCTGCAATAAAATAATGGGTGCGGAGCAGCACAATATAATCCTGTCCCAGCTGTTCCCTCATCATATTTAAATTCATATGCAGCTCAAATTTATACTGGCCTATGGCATAATATTCATCGTCCCGCCAGGTTGGAGCATACAGAATGACCTTCTTATCAGACGGCAGGTCAAGCTTCTTCTTGATCTTAGCCGCTATTTCATCACGGTTCGGAGCATGGAGGATGTCATTTCTCGGATAACCGGTCTCCAGCATGGTATTCTCAAACATAAAGCATCTTCGAAAGGTCTCGGAGCTGAAAGCATTCGGAGCAATCAGATAATCCCATACCTTCTGCTGCCTGTAAACCTGCTGCTTATACTTTGGAGAAGCCGAGTTGATATCATCCAGGTCAAAAACCAGTTTTTTCAGCGGCGTACCATGCCAGGTTTGAAGGAAGATATTGCCCTCCCTCTTCTTAACCCATTCCGGCTGTCTTCCATTGAACACAAAATATTTACTTCTGGCCAGATAATAGGCATATTGTATGCCAAACCGTCTGATTTTCTTATGCCGATAAGGTATCTGGGTATTCTTCTTGTCAATTACCCATACGAATTTGTACTGATCCGAGTAATTTTTAGCCAGATATTCATAAATATATTTCGGACTGTCCGAATAATTTTTACCAAAAAAGCTTTCAAACAGAATACAATTATCCAGAAGGGGTTTCTTGATAAAGGTATGCTCATATAAGAACTTGGCAAATGCCTTTTTGTTTTTAAGGATCCGTTTCAGCTTTCTTATAGCCAGATGGGTTTTCACCAGCTGAAGGGATTTTTTCACATCCTTGCGGATTAAGGCTTTGATAATGCGTTTCTTGTATCCCTTCAATGAACTTAATAATTCCTTATTCATGCTGCCTATGACGTCACTCATAAGCAAAAAATTATCCTCCCGCCAGATATCGTTCAGGCTACGTTTCAGCCTGGGTGCAAAGGTTTTGGCATAATAGGAGATATATTTTTTGTCGTATATTTCCCTAAGCTGGGAATCCGCAGGAATTCTTCCCGTGGTCTCATAGTAGGAGGTAATCATTTCATTAAAACGGTTGGGGTCCTTTATCTGGGACAAAGAAGGAAGATTGATAGAATCATTATGCCTTCTCTTAACATACTTTGCCGACAGACGCTTTTTGAATTTATCCGTCTTTGATAGAGCCTCCAATAAGAAGGGTATATCGGACATGTATTTCAGGTTTTCCGGAAAACGTATTTTGTTCTCCTCCAGGAAGCTTCGTTTAAACAATATATTCAATACCGTAATACTGCGAATTTCCTTCTTCTTACCCACCAGATTGCGGTAGGCCTGCTTCCGGCGTGCTTCCAGCTGGTATTGCTCCAGGGCAATCTGTTCCTCTGGTGTCAGCTCCTCCTCCTGTGCCTGTTCTTCCTCCGTATCCTCTCCGGTATCACTGCCGGTATGATCCTCTGAAAGCTCGTCCTTGTCCTCTTCTTCGGAATTTTCCTCCCCGCTTAGCTCCTCCTCGGTATTATTCTCAAAGGTAGTCCGTTTTCCGCTGTCCTGATCTCCTACATTCAGCTCGGCAAGAACTGTTTCATTGTCCTCGCCTTCCTTTTCTGCTTCTTCCGATTCCTGCTGCGTCCGAACCAGGTAGACGCTGCGTCCGAACCAGGTCGGCTTCATCCGGCCATAGATAATATCATCATCCCGGTCTAAAGCCGAAAAGACCAGATTTTCTATCGTATTTCCATATAAATAATCATCACTGTCCAGAAAATATACATAATCCCCCGTTGCCTTATCCAGACCTAAGTTTCTGGCTGCCGCAACCCCTGTTTTATCCGTCAGCCGCCAGACCTGTATGGATAAATCGTCTCCATAGTCAGCCAGGCATTCTAAATCCTTATCATCCGCATGATCGCAAATAAGTAATATTTCCATATCCTGTCCGGTCTGCTCTCTAAGGCTGTCCAAACAATCCTTAAGAAAAGCCTCTCCTTTATGATAAGGAATAATTACACTGGTTTTCATATTCTGTCCTCCAAGCATTCATAGGCAATGCATTATACAGCATAGTGCTGACCTGACACCGCCTGTTATCATGTAACCTTGTAATCGTAAAAACTACTACAGGTAAATACAATCCTCTCCGCAATGGGCTTATGATGACAGCCATTATTTCCCGCTTTACTGTCATGAATTATAGCATTTGCCATATATTTCGTCAAGTTTGGCAGCTTTTGTACGAAAATAAGTGCTTTCTTTAAAAAGTAATTATGATAATTTATTTATTCCATCTTTTTTTAATATCAATCCTGTTAACAGATTCATAATCCCGTCATAGCCCTTCTTCACCACGGGTAAGGAATAGATATAGGTAATTAGAAGCGCCATCAGGATGGAATACGCCAGATAGAGCCAGGGTTGGTTTTTGAATAACCCCATTTTCTCCAAAAGCGGTATGGTAAATAAATGCAGTATATATACCGTCATGGTATTCTGCCCAACCAGAGATAGAAGGTTTTTTCTCGCCGTCACCAGGTTGGTAATTGCAAAAATCATAGCAATTGCTACGACATAAACTAAAACACGGTACAGCATTCCCTTTATCTCCGCATTCTGAGGGTAGTACTTACGAAGGTAAAGTACCTCTGTCGCAAACCCGCTTTGATAAGCCAGGTAAACCGACAGGGCTGCAACAAGGGCTACAACCCCGGCGCCAAGCAGCTTTGGCAGCTTACGGATTTTCTCAATATGCCCTGCCGTACAGTAATAGCCAAGCAGAAAGAAGGGCAGAAAGCATATCGCTCTGCCAAGTGCCATATATTCCGAAAATTCCTTGCTAAAACCGCTAAATAAGGCAATCACAAAGCTAATTGGAAGCAGGAACCGTATTCTGATCAAATCCTTTAAAAAGAATTTCCATAAAAACAAGACCAGCAAATACCACAGTCCCCAATAGGGCTTAAAGAAACGGTAGCCCGTATAACCATCATAAACAACCACTAACCGGTATAAATAATTCAAGACATTTAAAATAAGGTAGGGCAAAAGAATTGTAACAAATGCACTACTCCTTATTTTTTCCAAGTTCTTCGAAAAATAACCCGATATAAATGCCATTGCCGGCATATGAAAAAAGAAAATAAAAATGTAGATACTGCGCAGGCTGGTGTAGTCACTTTTCATAGCCGTAAGAAGATGCCCCCAAACCACCAGAATAATGAAGACCGCCCTTAAGTTATCCAATAGATAATCTCTGGAATCCTTTGGTGCTGCCGCTTTTGTTACTTTCGCTTCCTCTCCCATGTGTCTCTCCTCAAACCCATTTTCCTATATATACCCTCTCATGCGTATCACCACCACTATAAATAACCAAAAGGCGGCATGAAATTTCCATAGCAATAAAAGCTGCTGAACAATATAATATTATCCAGCAGCATAATATAAAGTTTATCAAAGACCTAATCTGTTCAATGCGCTGAAAATTGCCCGGATGGAAGCTCTTGTAATGTTGGAGCTGATACCCACTCCAAAGGTAGTATTTCCGCTATCCAAATCCAGCATCTGAATATAGGACGCTGCCTGAGCGTTTTCTCCTCCGCCTAATGCATGCTCCGTATAATCCAGAATTTTAACACGAATACCCAGCTCCTTTTGCAGTCCCTTTAATGCTGCGTCAAGCGGTCCGTTGCCAACTGCCTCAATTTTCTTCTCTATTCCCTTATCGGTATAGATAATCATAGCACTGGTATTAGCCTTCTCGTTATCCGCAATGTCCTCCACCTTACATTTGATGAAACGCAGAGGCTCCTTTCGGTCAAGATATCTGGACTTGAATTCTGCCATGATCTGCTCCGGGGAAACCTCGCCCTGCTTCTCCGACATGGTCTGGATTACATCGGCAAACTCCTTATGCATCGCCTTCGGCAGCTTAAAGCCGAAGTAATTTTCCATAATAAAGGCCACGCCGCCCTTACCGGACTGGCTGTTAATACGGACAATCGGCTCGTACTGTCTTCCAATATCCGCCGGATCGATGGGCAGATAGGGTACCGCCCATATCGTGCTGCCTCGCTCCTTCATTGCCTTAACACCTTTATTGATTGCATCCTGATGTGATCCTGAGAAAGCGGTAAATACCAGCTTCCCGGCATAAGGATGGCGCTCATGCACCTTCATCTTGCAAAGGCGCTCATAGGCCTCTATGATTTCATTAATACCATCTATCTCCAACCCGGGATTAATGCCTTGAGAGAACATATTATATGCCAGGGTCAATATATCTACATTACCCGTTCTTTCACCATTACCAAACAAGGTTCCTTCCACCCTGTCAGCGCCTGCCAGTAAGGCCAGCTCTGCAATCGCAACTCCGGTTCCCCGGTCATTGTGGGGATGAATACTTAAGATTATGGAATCCCTATTCTTAAAATGACGGTTCATCCACTCAATCTGGTCCGCATAAACATTGGGCGTATTCATCTCAACCGTTGCCGGCAGATTGAATATAACCTTATTCTCCGGTGTCGGCTCCCAGATTTCCTGAACTGCCGTACACACCTCAAGAGCATAGTCTACTTCCGTACCAGTAAAGCTCTCCGGTGAATATTCCAGTACGATCTCTCCTGGAAAGCTCTTCGCATATTCCTTCACCAGCTTAGTTCCCTCTACGGCGATTTGCTTTATTTCATCCTTATTCATATGAAATACAACATCTCTTTGCAGCGTGGAGGTGGAATTATAGATATGAACCACTGCCTTCTTTACACCCTCCAGGGCTTCGAAGGTCCGCTTTAATAAATGCTCTCTGCATTGTACCAATACCTGAACTGTGACATCCTCCGGTATTAATTTACGGTCAACTAATTGTCTTAAAAAATCGAACTCTATCTGTGAAGCGGAAGGAAAACCAACCTCGATTTCCTTAAAGCCCAGCTTTACTAATAATTGGAAAAATTCAATCTTTTCATCTACCACCATCGGTTCAATTAAAGCTTGATTTCCATCTCTTAAATCAACACTGCACCAGATCGGCGCTTTCTCAATCTGCTTATTCGGCCACTGCCTGTCAGATAAATCCACAATGGGATTTCTTTGATATCTTTTATAATTTAACATGTAAGTTTCCTCCTCATTAATATGATTCTCAACTGCTCTAAGTTGTGACAGCAAGCTATTCATACTAACGACGGAGTCGGTAAATCACGCTGTACAGCTTTACAATAAATAATTTTGTACTGTCTATACGAGTCCCAATCAAATCACATCCTCTCCTGCCAAACACTGGAATCATCAAAGTATTTCCATGTTAGAATGACCTAAATTATAGCATTAAGACCATATCTGCGCAACTACTTTTTTATAAACTCGTCACCAAGACCGCTCTCTATCATGCCTCCAAGGACTTCGATTGCTTCGGCTTCATCCGGTCCCTCACAGACTAGCTCAATTTCGTCTCCCTGCTTCACACAGGCCGACAAAACACCTATGACACTTTTCGCATTCACCGATTTATCTCCGATTTTAATTGTAACTGTTGATTTAAAATCAATAGACCGGTTACACAGCACACTGATTGGACGTAAATGTAATCCTGCAGGATTATGAATTACCAGCTTTCTACTTACCATAAGCTACCTCCTATCATCAATCAGAATTTTATTCCCTTGTCAGGTGAAAACTTACTGTTGGCATATTTACCACAGTTGAATAGCCCGTTATGTCGGTTTCGACAATCAAAGAGTAGGTACCGGCTATATAATTGGCCAGATCAATATAGGGCTTTATGTCATCCTTCTTCAATTCATTAATCTCACTTTTGGGTCCCGACAGTGCAATCGTTATCGTTCCGGTAGTCAGATATTCCAGCTTCAAATCATCTGGGGCATTCCTCACCTCGATATCCGAGGTCCGTATTGTTATCTCCTTTGTTGTCGGCTTCTCAAAGGATATATTAACCACTGCAGTCTGAGTATCCCCTACCAGTATTGCACCGTCCGGAAGCTGCTCCTGAAGATTAATCTCTTTCTCTATCTTCGAAGAGGCCCCGCTGATATCCTCGGTTATGGACAGATCTCTAATCTGACTTAAAACATCGTCCGCCGCCGCAATTTCAATGATCTGGGGATCGTACTCTATTCCGGACATAACATAGCCGCTTGCAGGTACTCCCACCGGTGTAATGTTTAACGGAATTTCCTTGGTATTGTAAATCCCCACATTTACCGGGATATAATTCCTGCTGAAGGTAAGGTTCGTGTCATCAATTTCCTTCCCCTTTTCATCCAGCGCCTTAGGTTCCTCAGTGGTACTGAAGGATCTCGTATATCCAGTCACATCTACATCTACTACGACCTGGGCGATTTTCTCTATCTTACTCTTTGGCCCGGATATCTTAAGTATCGTGCCGGCTGTCTTTTCATAGACATAGCAGCCCTCTGATACCTCTCCCGTCTGTGTTACTGTAACTCTGAAATCTTTATTCACCAAATCCTCAAGCTCAACCTTCATTACCTGATTTAAGCCGCTGGTTATGGTAACACCGTCACTGGCCAGTCCAAGATACTTAATGTTAATCGATACTATATTCAAATCCGACAGCTTTGATAAATCGGCCGTCACCTTAAAATCATCCTTGTCAAGCTTATCCGCAACGGATCTTCTCGCAGCAGCCGTAAAGCTGATGGTCGAACCCTCCGTAATGTTGTATACCTGATTTAAAGCTTTTATTGAATCAGCGTTAAGCACCTGCACCTGAATATTCGAAAAAGATACCGGTGTAACCGGATCATCCACATTAGTGATAACCAGCCATAGAATTGCGGCAAGAATAATAGCCAGAACTTTTAAGCCGATATTTCTAGTCAACTTCTCTTTCATCCTTTATTCTTCCCTTCCACAATCTTATCTTCTTTGTTTCATACGATTTTTTCTGGGCTGCAATTAACTTCGTTCTAAGGTAATCCCCATCTACATTACGGATTAATTTACCTCCCTGGGCAATGGACACCTTGCCCGTTTCTTCAGAAACAATGATCGTCAGACTGTCCGACACCTCGCTGATGCCGATTCCTGCCCGGTGCCTGGTACCCAGATCCTTGCTTAGCTGCATATTATCCGACAAGGGTAAATAGCAGGTAGCGGCAGTAATACGATTTCCACGGATAATAACCGCACCGTCATGCAGCGGTGTGTTATGCTCAAAAATATTAATCAAAAGCTCGCTGCTTACCAGACTGTCGATATAAATACCGGTGCTTTCAAATTCAGCCAGAGTAGTATTTTCCTCCAAAACAATTAAAGCACCTGTCTTAGCCCTCGCCAGCTCAAAGGTTGCCCGGACAATCTGATTTAACGTATGGTCTGAGAATTTTTCATTCCTATCCTTTGAATCATCAAAGGTAATCAGGGACCTCATGATATTCTTCTGTCCCAGCTGCTCCAGAGCCTTACGAAATTCCGGCTGGAAGATGATAACAATTGCAATAATGCCAACATTAATCGTATTCTTGATTACCCAGATAATCACATTCAAATCAAGCAATACGGCTGCAAACCAGAACACCGCAATAACGACCAAACCCTTAACCAATGCCCAGGCTCTGGTGGTTTTTACCCATTTTACGATATGATAAATTAAAAAACCAAGAATACATATCTCAAGAACATCTGTGGGGTTAATTTTCGGAATATATAACCACACCAAATATTTATCAATTAAATTTTTGATATACTCCATAGAAATCTCCATTGCTGCCGCAACCCGTAAATTTGGGCGCCAGCGCAAATTTGCCGTGTGAATTATGCCTTTTTTATAATTCACACTACCCCCATGCTGCAAGCTACTTAGTCTCCGAGCAATATTCTGCTGCGGCATACTTTATATTACTATTTTAAAAATGCTATCCTATTCTTCTGAATGATCCGAATCCAAATCATCCTCTTCCTCGTACTCCTCATCCATCCCGGTCTCCGGCCTACGAAGTCCGTTACGGTATAAATTGTGGCCCGAGCTCTTAACATTAATATGTTTTACCCTTACCTGCGGCGTTGTTACCGTTACCTTAGGTACCGCCTTTACATAATAATAATACACATCATCCTCAAACTGGACATGCTCCACGCCGGAATAATCCAGTGTCAGCTTAAAGAAATGAATTGCAAATACAATAATCGCCGAAAAAATCGTTCCCAGTATCATATTGATAATCTGATCTGTCTGATCAAAAATCAAATCACTGATCAGGAATCCAAGAATACTGGTCAAAGCTCCCGCCGCAATTGAAATCTCAAAGGCATAGTCAAATTTCATTCTTCTGACATAATAAACTACCATAAGAATCAACGCAAAGATAATAATCGACATAATCATCAGTTTATTACCGGCAAGACTATCTATCACATTCGTATAAAGCTTCAGAATATCCTCCAGCGAAGAATTGCTCTGCATGGAGACCGCCTCCTTGATAACGCGGAGAATATAATAAATAAATACGCCACAGGCTGTAGGCACAATTGCAACCGGAGTGCAGATAACGCCAAGCAAAATAGGAATCACATAAGGAATTCCCATAAAATATAAAATGGGTACTGCAAGCAGCACATACCCCAGCTTCGGTGTAAACCTGGCAAACAGTAAATATAAAATCAGCAGTAATATTATAACAATTAGCGATAAAAACGGTGCAATAAAATAAACATGTAAAACCGATAAAAACATCGCCAGTAAAACCATAATCGACGACGGAGTAAATGCACTGATCAATGATAAGGCAAGAACGATGGGTATGGACATCAGTCTGGAATCATAGCCGATCTGCCTGTTGATTACTAAAAATGAGATAAGTGCAAACAGGAACTTTACTGCCGGGATGATATAAATATCATTCTTTTGATAGAAAATCCGTACCCGTTCCCTGAATTCCAATAATGGCATCATAACATAAATCCTCCCATGTTAAGCCTCCGGGGCTTCATCCTTATAAAGCCTGTTCAGCCGTTTCAACAATTTGTAATATCTGCCCAGCTTCTTGCGTGATTTATCATATTTAATGGAGGATAAAACCGCTGTTCCCAGGCCGTATACCGCAATAATTATAATATAAATTCCCAAAGCGTTCGTACCGACGAATTTGTAATTCAAGGTGACCGCATGTCCAATCAGGTATTCCGATTTGTACAGCACAATGAGTACCAAAATCAGGGCATACCCCAAGGTAGAACATATTAGCGATTTTATAATCTCGTATCTTACATAATCTGTTTTATAATACTTACTTAAGCTGATATCCTCTTTTCCCGTCTTACTTTCATAAAGAGCCAGCTTTGTCATCAGTCTGATTCTATCATTATTAAGCATATCATACTCCATTCTGCCATAACGCCCCTATTCCGGCCAGCCTTCCTAAATCCTATTAAATTTTTCTCATTATTTTCCATTCGTATTCATAGCTTATTTTGATTTTATTAAGAGAAAACTATCCTTAAGAATAAGAGACTTGAAAATATTATATCATAATCAGAACTGAATATCGAGAATTTTTTTCTTGATTGGGAAAATTGGTATTTTTTAATAGGGCCGGCATCAGCCGGCCGCTGACATAACAACTGTTAATCTGCCGCTCAGTTTATATTTTCCAAAACCGCAGGGTACGATAAAATGATCTCCCTGCTTTATATCTATATTGTTCAGCCTTCCCTCGCCATCGGTTACCCTGATATTTAAAAAAGGGGAATCCTGCTTTAGATTGATTTCTCCGTCAATGATAAAGCGGCATACTGTATAATCACTGTTTTTTATCAGAATTTCCTTTTGGTAACCTGCGCCTCTTTCCGGCTGATTGAAATTCTCCTGGCCTGCCTGCACCTGAAGTCCGGGCTTTTTTACCGCTTCCATAATCCTGACAAGCATTGGAAATCTCCTGCCCTCCTCATTGCCGAACAGCTCTCCTCTGGTTTCATAAAGGCTGCTAAGGAGCATACCGTCATAGCTGCCGCCGTCAATCCTGTAATTACCCGCATCAGGCTTAAGAAAAATCAGTTCTCTGTTTTTTAAATTCTTCTCTAATTTCTCAAACAACCGGTTAAAATAATAGGAATTGATAAATGCCGGCCCGGAGAAACCGAATAACAGCACAAGGGGAACAAAATAGGTGCTGTAATAAGTAATTACAAACAGCAGTACAGTATCCACCAGCATCGTTACCGTAATAAAAAATTGTGACAGGCTAAGCACCAGAGCATTCTTTAAGGTATTCTTAACAGAATTTGCAAACCGGGCCGTCAGGGCAAAGGTATACAGGTTAACTGCCGCCAGCAGGAACAACGCAACACAAAGAATCCCAAAAATAATTCCTCTCTGGGGATTGATATTCTTCACCAGTATATATAAATCAAAAAACAGCACTCCATAGGCCGCCAGCATGCCAAGCCACAGCGGTGTAACCCTTTTAAAGTTTTTCTTAAATGCTGTGAGGAAGGCTTTGGTGATATACCCCTCTTCCTTTCGCATTACAGCAAGAAAAACCGTATCTAGAGCCGTATAGGCCGCACCGGCTGTAACAATAGGTACGGAGCATAGAACGAACAACAAATTCAGCCATGCCAGATCACCGATTCTTGCCATGACTCTCATAAATGGACTGTCAAATTGAAATAGCTTTCCTATCGTAATTACCTCCCCATGTATGATTAATTTCTCCAGATTTTATCTCCAAAGTCTTCAATAAAACTTGCCAGCTCCTCGGACATCTGCTCTGCCTCCGATATCCTGATATGTCCGTCCGTTCCTTCACCGTTATTTGAGTAGAGAAAATGCTTTATCTTTGGATCGTCAAGCTCCCGACAAACCATATCGATGGCGGTATCCCAGCTTGGATCATGCTTTAAAATTGTTGTTGACAGTATAATAAGCGCCCTGGGATAGTGCTCTCTTAATTTCAATATAAACTCCTTATATTTCAATCGCCAGAATACCGCCTTATCACAAGCAATATCCTCCTTCATATAATCCTGCGGATGCTTATCATTCTGCCCGATTGCAACAATAACCACCTGTGGCCGGTACAAAGAAAAATCCCAGGGCTTTACCTGTGATAAATCGGGATGATATTCTATCTTATCATAGGTGCTAAGGATTCCTATCGTATCCGGGGCATGAAAATATCCGGTTCCGTCCAACAGTGAGATACCTCCCTGTGCAATATCATGCAGTCTTGCATTCAGCCTGCGCGCAGTAAACCAGGCATAGGAATAATAGCTGTTGGAATATTCGCCGTTATGCTGCGGGTCCGCCTTTCCGACATATTCCACTGCTTCCGATACCTCTCCGGCGGATACGGAATCACCGTATACCTCGATTCTCCTGGCAGACTTTGGAGCACAGGGTATTATTATGGAGTCAAAGTCAAGCAGCAATCCATGGAAAATAAATATATGGCAGGAATCCATCCGTTTAAAAAGCATGAGAGAATGCTTTCCCTCCTCCAGCCCCTCTGCCAGCCTATAGGTTTTGACCCCTTCCTGCTTGTCAAGCTCTATGCGGCCCTGCTTCCCATCCAGAAGGAAGCCCAGATAATTGTCCCAGTAGGAATTCTTGTTTTCCAGAATAACCTCGCACGAGGTTCCCGTAAAATCAAGCTCAATTGAACTGGCCGGATAAACAAAAACCGGTGCCAGCCGGTCGGAAAAATCAATTCTTCCGGTATAGGTAAGTGCCGGGTCCTCCGGTGTAATCAGCTTTGTATTTTCCTTCATAAATTCTTTTGTCATATTTAACCCCCATATTACCGAAGCCCGTGAATTTGGGCGCCGGCATAATATTTGCAAAATGAGCTGCCAAGACATTTCATTTTATAATGAACGTAAGGAAATCCCTGCAAGCAGAGATTTCCTTGATATTTATTACTTTATTATATCATGCATTTACGCAGATTAGGAACTCGAAAATAATACAGGTTTATTCCCGGTATTCTTCCTTTTTTAGATATTCCAGATTTGCACGAATCAGCTCACTCCTTTGGGCGACGCAATCCGCACTCCTTAAGGCATCCTCAGGGGTATGGAATACATAATCCATCAGCTTTTCAAGCGTAGTTGTCGCCACATGCATTCTGGTATCGGAGGATGCATAATAGAGAAATACTTCTCCGTTTTCACGGACCACCGCGCCATTGGTAAATACGACGTTGGACACATCTCCGATGCGTTCCTCCTCTATGGGTGCGATAAGAAAGCCCGACGGCTCCGCGATTACCTTTGACGGGTCCTTTAGGTCCGTAGCAAAGGCATAGATGACATAGCGGAGTCCTGCTGCCGTATTACGCACACCGTGGGCAATATGCAGCCAGCCCTTATCCGTCTTTATCGGCACCGCACCGGCACCGTTTTTCGCTTCCGTAATCGTATGATACCTGCGCCGGCTGGTAATAAGCTCCTCGTCAATCACTGCATGGGTGATATCCTCACACAGCCCAAAGCCGATTCCGCCGCCGGAGCCGGTGTCAATAAAGCTATCCATGGGTCTTGTATAGAAGGCATATTTCCCATTCACCAGCTCCGGATGCAGTACAACATTCCTCTGCTGGGGGGAGTGCTTCGTAATCAGGTTGGGCAGCCTTTCCCAGACTTTTAAGTCCTTGGTTCTTACAATTCCGGCGGCTGCAACCGCCGCCGACAGATCACCCACCGAGGTATCCCTGCTTTCCGAGCAAAACACCCCGTAGATATACCCATCCTCATGCTTTGTCAGCCGCATGTCATAGATATTTGTTTCCTCCGGACAGGTATCCTCAAGTAATATCGGATAATCCCAAAAACGGAAGCCGTCAATTCCGCTTTCACTTTCCGCCACGGCAAAGAAGGATTTCCGGTCATTTCCCTCTACCCGCGCTACCAGATAGATCATTCCGCCCAGTTCAATCGCCCCGGCATTGAATACTGCGTTTACGCCAAGACGCTCCATAAAGAACGGATTTGTCTCCGGATTTAAATCATATTTCCAGGTGAGGGGAATATGCTCTCTGGTTAATACCGGATACCGGTACCGGTCGTAAATACCATTATAAAACTGTGTTTTTTCGTTTTTTCGTTCCAAAACCTTATTCAGCCTGTCAAGCTGAACATAATATTCCTTATGAAACATGAAGGTTCCTCCTGATAATCTCTAAGCACATTCTTCCATTGTGATAGGGACATTTCCAAGGTTCTACAATCGGTTTGTCTTCCATCGGCTGATTATCCTCCGTTAATGCCCAGAACCATTCAGAGCCTTCCCTTTTGTCCACTACATAATTTTGAATATAATCCCACAGGGTTTTTGCAGCCTCCAGATACCGGGTCTGCTCCGGCGCCGCCTGGTAGCCGTTCAGAAAGCCTATAACTGCCTCCGCCTGAACCCACCAGACACGCTTCTTATCTACGATGCCATTTTCACACTCGTTATAGAAGGCGGTTCCATCAAAGGCCATCTGATAGGTATATGCGGTAAGGTCCTTCGTAATAGGCAGCAGCTTACTGCGGTAAGCTTCCTCTCCCAGAATCTCCACTCCCCGGTCCAGAAGCCAGGCCGCTTCAATATCATGACCATAGGAATATAAATCGAGAATGGAATTCATATGCTTATCAAAGAATACCTCCTGTCTGTGAAGCGCCGGATTATACACCTTATCAGCCACCAAATCAAGAATCCACCGCAGGCGGGCAGCCACCCGCTCATCCCCGCCAACCCGGTACAGCTCCGTGTAGGCTTCAAACACATGCAGCAGCGTATTCATGGTTTTATGTGCCATGACGCCATTCTCCGACAGCTTGTCATTATCTATCTCATGAAAGCTCCGGTCGAAGGCCTCCATATAGCCAACCTCATCACGGCATCTGGTTTCAATCAGCTCAAACAGCTCCATCGCCTTCCTAAGTGCCTCATCCTCCCCGGTAGCATCATAATAGGCCGATAGCGCATAGATTGCAAATGCCTGATTATAGGTATGCTTTGTGGTGTCATAGGGCAGGGCATCATAACGAAGGGACCAATAAACACCCCCATACTCCTGATCCAGACAGTGCTCCGTCAGAAACCGGTAAGCATGCCTTGCCTCCCCAAGAAGATCTTCCTCCTTCAGCATCCGATACGCTGTTGAAAAAAACCATAAGATTCTGCTGTTTAGAATACAACCCTTCACCGATTTTTTATATAAATGCAGGTTAAAATCCATAAACCCATAGTATCCGCCGTTCTGGTCATCCCTCATCTCTTTCCAGAACGGTATAATGATGCTGTTCAAATGTTCCTTCGCTTCCTGTACCATTAAATTCTGCCTTCTTTCTATTCCCATAGCTTCTTATACTAATATTCTGCTTAACCCTTCACCGAACCCAGGGTAAGTCCGCTGTATACCTGCTTCTGACACAGGATGAAGATAATCAGTGCCGGCAAAATCGATATCAATACCCCGGCACAGATCATATTATACTGGTTGCCCAAGGGACCGGTAAAGGTATACAGCGAGGTAGACACTGTTCGCAAAATCGTCTTATCCTGCAGATAAAGATTTGCATTATAATATTCATTATAGGTTCCAACTCCCTTTAATACCAAAACCGTAATGATGGCCGGTTTCAGAAGCGGAAACAAAACTTTAAAATATACCGTAAAGTAGGAGGCTCCGTCAATAATTGCCGATTCGTCCAGGGACTTTGATATATTTTCAAAAAACTGAATGAAAATATAAATTGATATGATATCCGTTCCCATTGACATAATGATGTAGCCGTACAAATGATTGATGAAATGAAGATTGTACATGATTTTGTAGGTTGCAACCTGCATGGCAACACCCGGCAGTAACGATGCAAAAAGAAACAGCGTACGTATCAGGGCGTTCCCGGGGAATTTAAAACGGTCCAGAACATATGCCAGCATGGATCCAACCAGAATTGCTCCCAGCAAAACAAATACAAGAATAATAATTGTATTCTTAAATGCCGTTGTCATATCGGCTCTCTGCCAGGCAGTAATAAAATTATCGAAATCCAGCCAGTTTTTCGGCATATCCATAACATTCGTGTTCGTGTACTCCTCATTTGTCTTAAAGGCTGTGATAACACAGGAGACGATGGGTATTACCGCCCAGAAGCTAAAGAAAACGAGGAAAAAATATTTCAGTATTGTAATTATGATCCTAGAAAGCTTTTTCTCGACTGTCATTCTTATGCCACCTCCTATATCTTGCCAGACTTCGTTCCCGGCGCCTCGCCGCATAATTCCCGCTGTCCGAATCCGAATCACGGAATACATATTTAAACAATAGCTTCTGCAAAATTGTTACAAGTATAATAATAAATAAGAGTATCACAGCCATTGCCGAAGCTACGCCGACCTTCTGGCTGGTATGCGCCACCGTATGCATTACATAGAAATATGTCGCGGTTCCAACACCGCCGTTGGTAATAACATAGGCCGGTTCAAAGGCCGCAATCGAGCCGGTAACGGATAATATGATATTTAATATAACGATTGTCTTGATATTGGGTAGAATAATGTAGAGAAACTGTTTGAACTTTCCGGCTCCGTCAAGGGTGGCAGCCTCGTACATCTCACTGTCCACCGACATGATCGCTCCGATGAACAATACCATGTTCTGCCCCAGATACCTCCATACGCTTGTAGCCGCAAGCGAAATATTGTTAATCCTCTGGTCCTTCAACCAATAAGGAAGATCATCCAAATTAAAGCCAAAGCCCTGCAGGATTGTGTCAAACACAAATCCTCTTGCATAAAAAAACTTAAAGATAAATCCCAGAGCTATACCATTTACTAAAAACGGGAAGAAGATCAATCCCTTGAATATATTGCCGCCTCTTACCTTAAAGCTTAAGATAGTGGCCAGAAACAGGGCAAATACCAATTGGAACAGGGCCCCGCCCAAATAATACAAGCTGTTTTTCAACGCTCCAAAACAGTCGTCTCTTTGAAATACCGAGATATAATTGTCCAAACCTACCCATACACGCGTACCGACGTATTTCATCCGGTAGAAGCTGTAGCCGATCATGGAACCGAAGGGCAGGTAGGTAAATGTAAAGAGTAATAGTAGCGGAACAATCATAAAAAGTACAATAACGGTAGCCTGTTGTCCTTTTCTGCCGTGTAGCCATGCCATGATACCGTGTCGTTCCTTGATTCGGGACATTTTCCAAGAACCTCCTTACTAAATCATTTGAATATTGAGCCAAGGAAAATCTCCTTGGCTCAATATGATACCCTACATCAGTTCATTCTGCTGATATCGCAGGAAGCTTAGTATTTTACTTCTACTCCAAGAGCCGTCTGGGCATCTGACCATGCCTTATTCCATTCACCCATAAGGTCGTCAAAGGATTTGGCGCCTGTATCTGCATTTTCAATAATCTTCATAACCTTATCATTACCGCCGTTATTGATATTAAGCTCTGATTCTGCATTGAGATCGTTTAACAAGGTTTCTTCACCTGCGATGGCCGGATCCTGTTCCTTCATCTCGCAGTTAGCAAAAGCCTGGTAAAGATCAGGTAACTGTCCGTCCTTATCAATCGGAAGTCCGCCTTCATTATAGGACCAGCCGGATTCCTCGGTCATCCACTTAACAAAGATGGTGGATGCAATCTGGTTATCCTCAGAAGAATTTACATTAATACCAAAGTTATAGTCAGGTGCTGCTACTGCATACTGTTTTCCGTTTATAGTGATCGGGAAAGGCATATAGCCGATGTCATCCGGATTATCGCCTGCTGCCTGCATCTGTGAATAAGCCCAGGAGCCAAGTACCATCGTCGCGATCTCGCCTCTGTTGATCATACCCTTGCTGCCTTCCCAGTCAGTGGTGGTGTAGTCATCTTCAATCAAATCATTTGCAACTGCATCATAGAGAACCTTGAATACATTGTATGCTCCGGTACCATCTCCCGGATCTGCGAAGGGAGCTGCTGTATGAGGAAGCTCCTGGTTGTACCATGCAAAGTCACCGGTGGATACTGCGCCCATGTAAGCATCCCATGCACCCATAGTCCACTGTGCAAAGTAATTTGTGTAAAGCGGAATTGCATCTGTCTTTTCTTTCACCTGTTTTAAAGCTGCGATAAATTCATCTGGTGTTGTCGGAATTGTTGTAATTCCTGCTGCTTCGAATACTGCCTTGTTATAAACGATACCATTCGCACCTGCCATATAAGGGATACCATATACTTTGCCATCATAGGTTTTGTCAGTGGTATAGTTAACGATAGCGCTGATTTCATCTGAAGTACCATAGGGTAAGAAATAGGTGGCAAAATCGCCCTTATCTACTGCGGGGATCATCATGATGTCACCCCAGTCTCCTGTGGACAGACGAAGTAATGATTCATTGGCATAATCTGTAACGCCTTCTGTTTCAACAGTTATGTTCGGATACAGCTCATTGAACTTTGCAATATATTCCTGAAGCTTTCCGTCACCGCCTGCATTACTGTCACGGTCGGTTCTGTGATGAATCCATTTGATAGTTGCCGTTAAATCCGTATAGTCCTCCCCAAGCTTGATGCTGGAATAAGACCAACTTCCGTCTGCCTCCCCTGTCACTGCTGCCGAATCATCCCCCGATGCACCTGTTGTAGGTGTGGTGTCTGCATCTGAACCCTTTTTGCTTCCGCAGCCAATGAAGGAGAATGCCAGTACACATGTCATTGCAACAGCTAAAATTTTCTTTAATTTCATAATCTTCCTCCTTAAAAAATATATTTTAAATCTCGTATCACTACATAAATTATTCTTACATAAACTTAATTTTAATTCATCATTTTATATTGCATTTAATCTTCTTATATTGCAAAATATAGCATTTTGTCTATTTACACAAATTTTATAGGCTTATTATGTGCATTATTCATATATAAATAATTTACATTTAAGTATATAATTGATATAAACTAATTAATTTACTTTTATTATTGATTAATTTACTTTATCAACGAATTGCCAGAAGTCAAAAAAACAACCTAAATTGATTTTTTAATTAACCTTTTACTACTATATTGCAAGTCATCATTTTTTCTTGCTGTTCATTTTACTGTCACGCCATTCAACCGGTTAGGAGGAATTCCATGTCACACAAAACCTTTACCCAGAATTTTATATCCTCATTAAAGGCTCTGACGAAATCATCCATCAACTCACAGGCATCCTCCTACATTCCCCGGGAATATCCAAATGACGGCCCCAAATATCCCGGCTTTATCACTTTACTTGCAGGCGGACAGCTTACGGCTGCCTATCCCTATTTTTATGACATGGAGCATCTGGAGGCCTACTGCATTCTTTACACCGAGAGCGGCTCCGGTTACCTGCGCTATGAGAACCGTACCTACTATCTGGACCCCTACAGTCTGGTTTTCTTCGATTGCAGAAAAGCACACCATATTGAAATACAGCATTCTCCCTGGGAATATAAGATACTTTATCTAGAGGGTGCCCCATTGCAGCATTATTATGAATTGTTCTCCCAAAGCCTGGATGTTATTTTCTTTGTTCGGGGAAACAGCTATTTACCGGGATTAATTGACAAGATTGTAGAAATCGACTGCCAGAATGAGTATTATCATCTTATCGCAAATAAGAAGCTGAACGATTTTTTAACTGAGTTAACCATAGAAAAAAAACATGGCCTCCTACCTCTAACCGAGATAAAAAGCCATGTAATTGAAATGAAATATATGTTTGACTCTAACTGTGAATTCCACTATACCCTGGAATGGCTGGAGGAGCATTTCAAAATCAGCCGCTACCGCCTTTGCCATGAATTTAAGGAGGCTGAAGGCATCTCTCCTATTGCCTACCTAAATTCCATCCGCATAAATACTGCCAAAAATCTGCTGCTTAGCACTCAGCTGCGGGTAAATGAAATTGCCACTGCCGTAGGAATTGATAATGTTAATCATTTTATCAAGCTGTTCAAGGCCAATACCGGTACTACTCCGTCTAAATATCGAAAGTAACTGAAGCCACGCTTTCCTTCACCACCAGTTTGCCTTCCACGATGTGAATTCCTTTTTTATAGGACTCCCGCCGCATTTTCTTCATCAGCATCTTTAATGCCACATGGGCCATCTGCCTGGTATCCACCTCGTAGGTTGTAATACCCACATCGCAAAGCACCGGGTCAAGGAAATTGTCATAGCCGGTAACCGATATGTCCTCCGGTACCCGAAGCCCGACCTCATACAATTTTTTAATCAGAATGCCTGCCGTACGGTCACTGTTGCATACGAAGGCAGTGGGCATTTTCTTAGGAAGTGTTATAGCCAGCTCCTCATCATTAAAATCAACCTTTCTGTCATTAATGATATTCTCCGACTCTGCCTTTAGTCCATGCTCCATCAGGGATTTTACATATCCCAGATAGCGATCGGTTATACTAGGCGTACTGAGGAGTGTTCCCACATACGCAATATTTTTATGTCCCAGACTGATCAGATAATTCGTCAGTGCATATGCTCCGTAAAAGCTGTCGGAAATCACAAAATCCCCGTCGCCGTAATCATCATAAAAGTCAACAAAAACCAAAGGAACGGAGGATTTACTTCTTAACATATCGAGGTATCTCTTGTCCGGCTTGCCGATTACTACGATACCCTCCACCATTTTTTCCTTAATCAGCTTTGGTATGCTGCATTCCTCAATATCCTGTGCTGTCAAAACCTCAAGCATGGAAAAGCAGTTGCATTGGCTGGCCTGTGCGGATATCTGCTGGTACAGTGTCCAATAAAAAGAAGCATATTTTCCGAGGAATCTTTGCTGGACGATAATTCCGATCTGGAACGTATTATCACTGCGTGTCACTTCTTTTTCCGCCTTTTGCTGATATCCCAGTTCATCAGCCAAAAGCCTGATCTTTTCCCGCATTTCATCACTAACACCCTTTTTACCGGAAAGGGCCTTCGATACAGTGACAACACTTACACCGGTTTTGAGAGCTATATCCTCCAATTTTACTGCCTTGGCCATGCTGATTTCCTCCCACTTAAAGCAAATTGCTGCTTACAGCATGTTTAAAAAATCGGCATTTTTAAACACGCTCCGTACACCTTTGAATATGACTTTATCAGATTTAACGTTAACTTTCAATTGCTATTATATACAAAAAACGCTATAATTCCCGTATAAATTTACTTGTACCCTGACGATGGAGGTTGCTATGATACACGATGAAATTCATAAACAGCAGGAGCTTATAAAAAATAAAAGCTGGAAGGATAAACTGGGCTACTTTATTTATTACAATAAAATCAAGTTAGCCGCAGGCATTATTATTTTTATCTTTCTCCTCTGTCTTTTATCCGGTATATTAGAAAATTCCAAGAAAAAATCCATCTTTGTGGTGCTGGTCAACACCACACTGGAGGACTCTTCCCAAACCACTCTTTTAGAGGATTTTATGAGCAGCCGCAGTATTTCTCCCAATTCCAATCCCGGCATTCTTGACCTGTCGATTAAGATTGCCAGAGCTTCCTCCGACGCACTGACAGAAAATAATAAGGAACGGCTCTGGTTTTATCTCCAGGAGGACCACATTGATATTGTTGCCGGTAATGACTGGCTGCTTGATATCTACAGTGATATAAAGCCCTTCCGTGATTTATCCGAGGTTCTGCCAGAGGATTTGCAGGAAAAGTTTGTAGCCGGCTTTTATTATTATGATTACGAGGAATACGGCAAAATACCGATTGCTGTTGATGTCAGTGGCTGCGATAAACTAAAGAATACAGGAATTTATCCAAAAGAGGATCAGCTGTTTCTGGCCATTCCTGTTACCAGCAGCCACCTTGACACCGCCATCGATTTCTTAAGATATCTTTATGAATGATCTATTCAGAGCGTACTCTCGGATACCCTGAACTGTCCAAGGGAGGCTTCCAGCAGGCCTACCTCTGAATTCAACTTTTCTGCCACCTGCGCCAATTGCTTTATTCTTGTGAGCTGCTCATCTATGGTTGCCTGAACCTCCTGTGTTGCTGCTGCGGCCTCCTCGGATACTGCCGCAATATCCTGGATTGCATTCAGCATCTCCTGCTTCTCCGTCATCATACTTTCCATACGGGCTGCGTTTTCCTTAAGGGCTGATACAAGAGTCCCTACTGTTCCATTAATTTCCGTAAATACCTGTATGGTACCCTCCAGTGCTTTTGTCTGCTCATTGATAAAGCCGCCGGCCTGACGTGCCGAATCCGTGGTTTTTCCGGCAGTATTTTGTATCTTCTCCACGATAACCCGAATGCGGTTCACCGACTGTACCGACTGGTCCGCAAGCTTTCGTATTTCCTCGGCTACCACAGCAAAGCCCCGGCCCTGCTCTCCCGCCCTGGCAGCTTCGATGGAGGCATTCAGGGACAAGAGATTTGTCTGGGAGGCTATTTCATTAATAACATTGATAATGCTTCCGATGTCACTGGATTGTTGGTATACTTCATTGATATCCTCAATCAGCACCTGTGTAATTCGAGAGGTGGCAGCAGATTTTTGATTCAAATCATCCACCATTTTCTGTCCGTGTTCTACCGATTGTATTGCCTGGTCTGCACTATAGCCCATATTTGATGTACTGTCATAGATATGATTCAGCTGCAGGGAAAACTGCTCCATCATTTGGAAGCCCTTCTCCGTACTGTCTGCCTGGGAGGTTATTCCCTGGGCAACCTCGCCGACTGCTGCCGTAACACCGGTCATAGAGTCCACCATCTGCGCAGAGGAGTCCGTCGTCTGCTGCGCCGCGCCGCTTACTCCTTTTCCAAAGCCCTGCATATCATGAATCAGCCTCCGGAAAGCAGTGAGCATGTTATTGATACCTTCCGACAGAATTTTAAACTCATCCCTGCGCTTTGTCTGTATCTCAGCCGTTAAATCCCCGCCAGCAATTCTTTCCATGATTTTATTAATGCTTCTAACCTCTCTGGTTATGCCGGTTGATATCAGGTTGCCAATAAACAAAGCAACAAAGCAGGCCAATAAAACCACTGCGACGGTTATGTTACGAATACCGGATACTTCCTTAAGAATTACAGATTTCGGAATCATACTGCAGACCATGATGCCGCTTTCTCCCACCGGCGCATAGATCAATAAATATTCTCGATTCTTAAATGTAATATATTTACAGTCCGCTGTCTTGGCAGCCTTTATTTTATCATAAATTTCAGGTGCAACAAAAACACCCTCCTGCACTGTCTCATAGGTTTTGCCATCCTTTTGAAGCTGGATTACCGTTTCTCTGCCGTCCGGCGTTACAATTCCGGTAATATTGCCGTCACCGTATGCATTGGTACTTAAGGTACTGATCATATAATCCGATTTTATATCAATAAGCAGATAACCGTTTCCTTTCACAAATTTCTTTGTATAGCACAGGGAATAGCCATTCTCATCGATATAATCAAACTCATCCAGGTAAGCATGGTATCCGCTCCAAATACCCTTCGTACCAATGTTACTTATAATAAAGGTTGATTTTTCACTTTCCACAAACTTCTGATAGGCGGTTTGATCAAATACCACAGGGGTGGAGGAAATTGCGGCACCTTTTTCTGCTAGTACATTATAGCTATATACATAGGTACAGCTGCCTCTCATAATTCTCAAAGCCTTTTGGGCCTCCCTGTAATATTCGTTTGCCTCCGAGCTGTCCTTTGCATAGTATTTTGTATAGTAGGCTGTAAAATAATCATTATTCAGTATCTCCGTCGCCTTATACTCCACAGTAGAACATAACAGGCTAAAATAATTACTCATGCAAGCAACATTGTTGGTCGCCGAGTCCTCATATTGCTCCTGAATATTGTTCTTGGCAATCTGGTAGGATACAATCCCAAGAATAATAATAAAGGCTGTAGGAACAAAAAAGGATAGCACCAATTTTGTTCTGATATTACCGGTTTTTTGTTTCAACCGCCTGCTTACGGCTTTACCGGCTTCCCCTTGAGGCGGCTTTGCCTTCTCTTTTTTGCGTTTTAGCGTAAACCCTTGTAATAGCTTTTTTTTCACATTTGTTCCCCCTTCTCTTATCTTTGTGTATAGGAATGCTGCTATACCTCTGGTATGATTTTGCCGATTATATCAACATGGAAATAGAAGGATACCCGCTATTTCTGTCATCACAGAGGGGCTCCTTCCTATTTCACTGATATATTCTCATCAGCAATACTTGCTATAAAAGCTTTTAACTACCTTCTCTGCCGGCTTTCCATAGATATCATAGCCGCCGTGGTTCCCGACATTATCAAGAGAATATTGGCTCCATGCCCAGTCCCATAGAGCAAAACCGGATATCCAATCCCTTTTTGCGGCAGCTTCAAACATGGTCTGATACCAATCTGCCTGCTCCTCTAAGGAAACCGGTCCTTTCACATTCCAGTCATTGGGCACCAGGAAAGAGTCTTTTGTTGACATACAACCGGCTTCCGCAAAGAAAAACGGCTTGTCAAATTTTCTTACTACCGCTTCAATCCGGTCAAGCTCTTTCTCCCAGGCATTGATCGGATAATAGCCGCTGGAGGAAATGATGTCCACACAGTCCCACCAGCTTACCCGGTGCTCCTGATACTTGTCCGTATTATAGGATACCGGACCGGAAAATACCTGCTTAATATCTCCGATCAGCCTTCTCCACTCTGCCTCTCTTCGCTCACTCATTACCATCTCGCAGCCTGCAATAAAAAGCTCGCATTTTGTCTGCTGTGCTATTCTTGCGTAGTGCAGCTGAAACTGTGTATAGGCGCGAAACCAATTGGACCATTTAGGTTCACAGGGAACCTCCTCATCGAAGAAATTGATAAATGCCCGCCAGGTTTGATTTTTACAATTCACCGTCGGCTTAAGTGCTACCCGCAGTCCCATATCCTGCGCTGCCTGTATCAGAAAGATCAACTCTTCATCCTCTACGGTGGCAGAGGTGGTATAAAAAATCTCTTCCGACTGAGGTGTATCCTGAAGTCCATTTGGCACCAGCACAATCAGATTCGCGGCCGTCCTCTCCTTAAGGTTTTTAAGACTGACCAGCGCCTCCTCCTGCCTAAAGCTCCCTTTTTTTGCAAATGGCGCAAAGGTTATGCCCTTAATATACTGCATAAATTCTCTCCATATTAATTATTTTAGCTAAATTTAATCATTATTGATTAATTTAATTAATAATATAGCTTAATTTTTTCTATTATGATATAATGACTATATCAGAAAATCGTATAAATCTCTTCATGGAGGTAAAATGGATGCAAAAGGAACTGCTTTTTGAGACTGTCGATATGCTGGGCTCCCCCTATGAAGCCTTTATTTTTGATACGAACAGATATCAGCTTCCGGCTAAGCCCCACTGGCACTATTTTGTAGAATTTATCTACCTTGTACAGGGTGCGGTCTTGATTGAATGCGATAATGGCAGCTATCCTATGGAGGCCGGGGACATGAACTTTTTTTATCCCCGTATGATGCACTCCATCTATGCAGCTACACAGGACCGTATCATATATTATGTTCTTAAGTTCGATATTAACCGTCTAGACCTGGAAAGCTTCTCCCTTCCCAAATTCAGTGTCCTTTTTGAATATGCACGACATGACAGTAGCATCCCTGTCCTTTTACAAAAGGAAGACATAAAAAATATCCCCTTTGCAGATTGCTTCATCACCTGCATTGAGGAAATCAGTCAAAAAAATTATGGTTTTGATTTGCTGGTCCATTCGGCCATTTACCGCATATTGGCGGAGGTAATCCGGTATTGGCAGGGGCTCGGTTTCCATTTTGCCACCTCCATCCCGGTTGAAAATGACATCCGCTCCTTTGACCGGATTTTAGAATACATCGATGCCCATGCCACAGAAAGCCTTAAGGTCAGCGACCTGGCCGCCATGTGCAATATCAGCTACTCCTTTTTTGCAAAGCGGTTTAAGGAGCTTTACGGCCGCTCCTGCAAAGAATACATTGAATTTGTACGTGTCTGCAAGGCAGAAACCCTTCTGCTGTTTTCTAATGATGATTTAAGCAGCATCAGCCAGGAAACCGGCTTTTCCGATTGCAGCCATCTGATTAAAACTTTCAAGAAATGGAAGGGTGTCACACCGAAGCAGTACGGACTGCATTTTCAAAGATGAAGGGTTTATAAATATATATAACCAGGAAGAGTATCTGAAATAATAGTGACAGCAAATTCCAATGATTCAAAAATTGCATATTATTTATTTTTACATTGGACAGCGTGTAAAAATCCAATACACGATAAATTGCATGCAACCAGCCTTGTCCTTGCAGCACATAGCTTGGCGGTACACACCATGAAATCTGTATCATTTTTAATATAAAGAATATGCCTCCCAGTAAACCTGATATCTGCAAACCGCTTATCAATACCCATTTTCTGTTTATCTCCCGGCCAAGCTCCCCGGCTCTGTATCTCATAGCCTGTAGTATACATATTATCACAAACACTCCTATTAAAATTAGCAAAAAGAAAAACCGCTGCATAAATACACATTTATATAAATCCATTTGGAAAACATCTACGTCATCCATGGAATATCCCATTTTTTCTACTGTTAAAGCCGCTTCCGCCATATTATCAAACCTGCACCATACCTGGCCGGTATCGGAAACAGGAATATCCATAAGCTCAATTGTTGAATATGGTATATATATCCTCGGATCCTCCTCATCGCTCTGCTGCCCTATTATGCCAATCACTTTATAAGGTATTTGATTCAGATAAATAACTTCTCCAGTACAATTATCATTCCCAAATAACTGATATGCCGCCGTTTCATTCATTACCGCTACCGGCAGCTTCTTACTTATTTGCATACCGTTAAAAAAAGCTCCTTCTTCCATATACACTCCGGTAAAATAGGCATAATTCTCATTCGTTGTAAGGACTGTAGCTTTTTCCGTACAATAGCCATTGGATACATCAGGAAAAACATATTGAACAAATGTCAAATCAACCCCGTTATTTTTTATATTTGAAATATCTGCATTTGAAAAAAGCTTGTTCTCCTGCTGAAATGACAAAATATATACATCATCACACATTACCTGCTGCACCTTTAGTCCGAGCAGCAAGCATACCCCGGCAGAGCCCAAAAGAATTACCGCGAGCAGCAGCTTTTTTCCGGATAAGCCTTTTACTCCATTTATGTTTTTCAATAATTCACCCTACTTCCATCCGTAATTTTATTTGTAGCTGCCAAAATAACATATTCATCGCCGGGAAGCCCTCCAACAGCACAATAAGCCTCATCTGAATCCCATAAATCCACAGACATTCTGTGTGCCATATATACATTTCCCAATACACTGTCGTCTTCCTTTAATACCAGAACATAGTATCCTGCCGCATCCTTGTGTAATGCCGTTGCAGGTATCACTGTATCATACTGCGTGCTTTCCTTTTTAATTGTTATACTTGCCCGTTTACCCGCAAGCTCTGTTTCAGAACGTATCAGTATTTCCACCTGATAACCTGATTTTTTCGCATCAGCATATGGAATAATTGATCGGACTTCTCCCGCAACCACCTCCTTCATTCCTTCGATTTTTAAAGTCGGCTTACTGTCTTTAGTCACATATTCAAACTGCTCCTCATTAATGAATATTATTGCAGTCCATTCCTCTGATATTTTCGCCAGTCCATAGAGAATCGTATTCTGCATTGAAGATACAAACATCCCTTTTTTCACACCGATTGAAGTAATTATTCCGCTTTCCTCGGCAGTAATATCCTGCAATTCCTCCGAAACAGCCAGCTTAAACTTCATGAGGCATTGCCCCTTTTCCACCCTCTCACCCTCCTTCACTAAAATATCTGTTACCCTGCCATCCATATCTGCATAACAGGAACTTATATGAGAAT
Source organism: Bacillota bacterium (assembly GCA_023407175.1). The sequence goes on along the minus strand of JAEYMU010000025.1, from coordinate 136,022 downwards.
AAGACAATTCCGTTGTATCCTCTACTGTGTAGCTTAGCTTCCCCGGCTTAGGCAATGTGACTGTGACCACCGGAAGGCGGTAATTATAAAAAGATTTTGAAAAGAATGTTAAGGCCAATACCGCTACGATAAAGATTCCAAATATCTTTTTAAGACTTCTTTTTCTTTTTTTGTCCATTTTCCGACTCCTTTCCGTTAACCTTTTATTCCTGTGATTGCTATTCCATTCTTCAGGTACTCCTGCCCATAAAGCAACACCAATAGCACCGGAGCTGCATAAAAGCAGGAACCGGCAAAGGCCATTCCCAATTCGCCGGTGTTAATCTGCGCCAGAAAAGTGGACAATGGTTGTTCTTTTACATCTTGTATAAAAACAACTGCCTGATCGACCAGGTTCCAATAATCCAATAGGGTAAGCATCATAGTTGCCGCTATTCCTGATTTTATCATCGGCAGCACAATCGATAAAAAAATTCTTCCATGTCCTGCTCCGTCTATCTTGGCAGCTTCAATATAGGAATCCGGCATATTTTTCATGTATTGCCGTAAAAGAAAAGCACCAAAGGGACTAAATATTCCCGGCAGGATTATTGCAAGATAACTATCCGTAATATTCAACCAATCCGCCACAAGATAGTTGGGCATTAAGGTTACCTGAAGCGGTAAAAGCATAACAATAATATACAGAAAGAAAAGCACCTCCTTTCCCTTGAATTTTAAAACAGTAAATGCATATGCCGCCAAAGAAGATACCATTATCTGTCCAAGAACAATCGGCACTGCGATCTTGACAGAATTCCAGAACATATTCAAATACACAGGACTATCCACTAACAGCTTGGCATACTGGGATAATGTTACCCTGTCCGGTATAATATTCATATTTATATATCCGTCCGTATACACAGGATCCACACTTTCTAAAAAGGCCTTTGCCTTATAATTACGCTCCACCTCCCTGCTACTCATAAAAGAATTTGTAAAAGTAACAATCAAAGGTGCCATATACACAAAAACAATAACAACAAACAGAAAATAAACTACTTGTGACTTTCTTTTCTTTATCCTGGTTTTATACATTTGCTTCCTCGCTCTCCGCCCTGCTAGTAATGCAGGTTTTGAGAAAATTTTCTTTCTGCCCGAAATATGCCTGCAACAAACAATACGATTGCTATTGTCAAAATATAAACCGCACTGACAAGCTTTGAATAATTTAAGGATAAAAACATGTTGTTCATATAATGCTGCAACACATACAAGCTATCCGGAGGATACTCTCCCGTAATAATGTAGATTTCTTTAAACACCTTAAAGGAATTTACAAAGGTCATTATCAGTATCAAAAAGGTCGTGGGTGTTAAATATACCAGGGTTATGTTCTTGAATTTCCAGAATCCACCTGCACCTTCTACCTCCGCATACTCATAATACTGCTCCGGAACGCTACTTAATCCACTTAAAAACAAGGCCATGTTATATCCAATGTTCTTCCATATAAAAATGATTACCATAACGACCATGCTGTATTTACAGTCAAGCCAATCAATTCCACTGATATGGAAAACGGATAATAATTTATTGAATGCTCCATGCAAACCCAAAAAGCTTTCCCAAAAAAACGCAGATGTGGCCGACGGAACTGCCAATGGTATCAAAAATATCAGACTAAAAAAATCAGGGTAACGCTTAATATTTCTGATGACAAGTGCCACCCCTAAAGAAAGCACGATATTCAGAGGAATACTGATAAGCATAAACATCACTGTATTTCTTAGTCCCTTCATAAAATAAGGATTCTGAAACAGCTCTATATAATGCCAGATTCCGTAATATTCTCTGCTGATCGGATTATCTATAACAGAGTAGAAGAAAGACACTACAAACGGTATCAGATAAAAGAAACTGAAGCCTGACAAACTTATAAGCAGCATAAGCCAAGGCAATCTTGTATTCCAGTCCCGCACCTTCTTTTTCCCCATAAATAAGCTCCTAACCCGGCTATTGAAAGCTATAAGTAATAATTTTGTTTCTTCCTTTTTCTCATTCATTAAAGTATTGATCAACCTTCTTTTGTATTTTTTTTGCTGTTTCTTCTGCTGTCTGTTTATCCGAAAAGAATTTCCCATTCTCTTCTTCTATCAGGCTCTGAATTTTTGGATCCAGCATATCACAGCCATTGATTTGCGACATCCAGCCTTCCATCAGCTTTCCATACTCTGTCTTATCCACAAGCCCATTTTCCTTGCTGCTATCCCCATAATAGTTGTAATAACGCTCAACAGACGCTTCGAAGCCCTGGCGGTTTACAGCAAGACCATGAACGGAGGGCATTGTCTGTACATCCTCTGAAAGCAGATATTTAATGAACTCCCACGCCAAATCTTTATGACTTGACACACTGTTTAAAGCAAGGCACCCATTGGCACTTATATCTACATTTCCATCCCGGTCAGCCAGAGGCATACAATATGCTATTCCGGCACTAGTATCCAGGCTATAAAATGCCGCCTGTACATCATAGTCATTTATGGCCGCATAGTAATATTCCGTATTATAATAATCAATATCCGAACTAAAGTAGCCATGCTCTGACAGCTCTTTTACCGACTTCAAAAGATTAATATACTCCGGAGTATCTATATTGACTTTCTTATTCACCAGATCAATAAATTGGCTTAGAGAATCTTTGATAAGACAGCTGGTGTATGATAATTCATTCACCTGGATCAGAAACGAATTTTTCTTATCCGTATCATCAACCAGCTGCTTAGCCAGATTCATCCCTTCCGAAAATCTTACACTTTTCCACTTTTTTAATTCATCTTCCAGCTCGGCATGACTTTCCAACAGGCTCTTTGAAAAACCAAGAGCATTAAATTTTGCCATATAAGGGATAATATATATTTTACCGCTCTCCTCTCTTGCAGCCTGCAATACATTCATAAAATAATTCTCATCATTCATTTCGGGGGTCATGGAAATATATCTGCTAAGATCTTCAAATGATCCCATTTCACTATATTTTTTTACCGGGAGGAAGGTATTAAATATAATATCCTCCGCCTTGCCGGTCATAATCCGGGTATTCAGATAGGTCTGATAATCCTCCAGTGTTCCGGATTCTGAAGTATTCCTATATACATTGATTATGACCTCTACTTCAGGATAAGCATCCATAAACTTCCTGGCTGCCGCAGTCAAAAATTCCTGCTCATAAAAGCAGGATATTGTTATTTCACCTTTCATTTCCGGCTTAGCATAAGTACCTGTCACCTGCCCATCAGTTTTCTCAGCAGCTTCATTCTGTTTTTGTTGTCTGCTCTGCTTAGATTCCTGCTGCACCTCTCCTTTTACGCAGCCGGTAATGATCCATATAGCACTTAACAATACTGCTGCAAATATCCTGCCTTTTCTTCTCATAAATAAAAAACCTCCTTGCCATCATGAATTTGTATAAACATCATAGCAAGGAGATGTATCTTATTTTCGTATTTGATGTGTCCGAATTGTCAACTTTTTCTAATTGTTCTGTTTCTCCACGGCCGTACCCAACCATAATATCAATCGAGCTATCGGTTCCTGTTTATTTACCACCACCTCATCCCTCTTTACCGCTGCAAATACCTTTCCTCCGGAAAAACTTTTACAAATCACACGGTTAATGACTTCTACCGGCGTATTATCCCCTTTCATGAATGGATACGCAATATTCAGAAGCTCCTCATCTGAACATGCCCCAAACAGCATCCTATCCTTGTTCATGGAAATATTCGCTTTCCATATCTCACCGCTTACTGCGTGGACGGTTAGAATAATTCTGACATCGCCTGTGGCATAGGTTATCTCCCAATAACTGATCATTTTTGCATCAAATGTAACCTCAACATCCAATGTACAAAGCTTGGCGGTAATTTTATCGAAATTGCCTTCAGCAAGATAGGAAGGCAAAACACCATTTTCACATAAGGTTGAAATCCATTTTTCTCCTCTGCTAATTGCCTGCCCCATATTCATCTGACCCTCCTTCGGCTCATGGGGCAATTCATAGCCCCCTGCTTCCCAAACGGTCAATATATCCGCGATCATAGCCTCGGACAGTGCCTCTCCCTTGAAATCATTTTGTCCCGATGCTTCTTCCGGCGCATCAGACGAATCGTCACCCGCCGACAGCGCAAGTCCGAAAGATTGTACAGAAGATTGCCCGTTTCTTCCAAGAAGCTCTGCTTTTTTATAATTTAACATCTTTTCAGTCAAAAACCATCCGCCAAAAACAACTGCAAATGACAGGAAGAACATAATCAGAGTATACAACCTTCCTTTACTCATCAGCGTCCTCTCCTCTGCATTTTATTCGAATACTAACTTTTGTCCCTGTTTTTCCATCGCTTTCAAATCCCAGATTACCTCCATGAAGCTCAACTATTTTTTGCGACAATGCAAGACCGATACCGGCACTGTGAAATTTTCTCGAACGTGATTTATCCACCATATAGAACGCTTCTGTAATCCGCTTAATCTCATTTTCAGGAATCCCGCTTCCATTATCCTGCACTTGTATTACATAATACAGTTCATGAGTCTCATTCCCGCTGGAAACAGCATTTTTCGTTTCTTCTATATTTCCCGTAACCGAGATGTGTTTTGCTCCGGCTTTGATAGAATTATCAACAAGGTTTAAAAACAAGGTTTTCATCAAATCATATTCCACTTTGATATATGCCTGCTCCGCCATACAACTAAGTGAAGCCCCTTTTTCCTCTATAAAATATTTCACATCATCCGCCAGCATATGAAGCAATAAACCGGCCTCCGTTTCCTGCAGGGTAAAATTCCTATGATTTAAAACCGTTAAGTCCATCAGCTTTAAGGCCAACGCTTCTAATCGCATCCCCTCATTCCAAATGTACAAGGCAGCCTGCTTTTGCTCTTCCCTTGGCAATTCCTTTTGATAAATACGATTTGCATAGCCGATAACAGAAGTAAGCGGCGTCTTTAACTCATGTGCAAAGTTTGCAACAAAATCCTCTTTTTGTCTGGCACTTTCTGAAAGCTCCTGCACCTTTTCCTCTACAGCACAGGCCATTTGATTGAAGTTCTTGGCAAGCTGTCCTACTTCATCCTCCCCAGTCTCCAGAATCCGTTCCTGATAATTTCCGTCAGCAATTTTTTTTGTAGCGGCTGTCAGGCGTTTAATTGGTCCGGTAAGCAAAGCGGACAAGCCAAAAATCAAAAGCATTCCTATAACAATTGCCACCGCATATATCATTTCAAATTTTTTTATAAGCAGCTCCTGCTGTTCCAGAATCTTTTCAACATCCACTCCGGTTACCAGATAGATACCTGTATTCTCCTGCATCACCATTCCCGCAATTAAAAGATGAGTTCTGCTTCCGATTTTCTGAAACTGATAATTCACTTTTTCCTTTTCTATACCGTCAAACAAAGTTGAAAAATCTACTTTGTCGGAGAAGGCAGAGAACAGCTCCACATCATCTGTTGAAAAAAAAGCTACAGTCTCATTCATATCAGAAGTTATACTGCCAATATCATACTCCCCCCTAACAACACCATCCATCCAATCCTTTCCTTGGGTAATCAAGGTTGCCTGCATAACAAATTTATTATACTGATACTGCTCGACTGCAATTTCAATTTCTCTTTCCATGGCTGTTTCATAGAAGAAGGAAATCAAACTATATCCTCCGAAAAGGAAAATCACACTAAAGCATACCATGATACAAAGAAATATTTTCGCGCCAAGTTTCATAAAAATTTATCCCTCCAGGCGGTATCCGATACGGAATACTGTCTTAATATAGTCTTCCCATCCCAATTTTTTCCTCAGCCGTTGTATATGGGTATCCAACGTTCTCGTATCCCCCATAAAAGACTCTTTCCAGACCCTTTCATATAATCTGTCCCGGTATTGCGCCATATTTTTATTCCGTATCAATTCCACAAGCAAATCAAACTCCTTTACTGTCAGTTCAATTTCTTTTCCTTCCTTAATAACCTTCCTCGATTCCAAATCTATCCTGACATCAGCAAAAGTAAGCTGCTTCGCATTTTTCCCATACCGGCGCAGTACAGCTTCTATTCTCGCAATCACTTCTCCACTTTGAAAAGGCTTTACAATATAGTCATCCGCCCCCATTTTCAATCCCTGTATGCGGTCCTTTACAGCTCCCCTTGCAGTTAAAAAAATAACAGGAATCGCAGCAGGCTTAATATATTCCAATAATTCATATCCGCTAATTTCCGGCAGCATAATATCCAGCAAAATCAAATCGAAGCTCGTATTTTCCTCTAACAGATCCGCCGCTTTTCTTCCATCATAAACACATACACAATGATAGCCTTCATCACTTAAGTCCATGTACAACAAATTTGCAATCGCTTCATCATCTTCTACTATTAAAATATTCAACTCACGAGCCTCCCAAAAATAGAGTAAGATAATTATATACCAATGATGTGTCATAGTTGTATATTATTTTTAAAGATTTACAGAATTCACAAGCACTTGTTTTATTCCTGTATGCACTTCCGGGTATGTGAAGCCAATATTACGCCTGTAAAAATAGAAAAGGACACTTTCCTGTTTTCGGAAAATGTCCCCTTTATTAGCATCCAGCTATTTAATTTTTATATAAAAATATAATGGAAAGTGCTTAAAGCCCCTGACCTTACTTCTCCAGACTCTTCATCGTCGGGAAATCAACCTTGATATTGTAAATCCTTTTATATGTCTTTATTTCATTATTTCTTGTATATTCTGTTTTTCTTCTAATTCATTATTCTTTACATTTCATTATAAATGGTCCTAACTCTGTCGTAAGTTGGTCGTAAGCTTTTTTTATAGCATTTTGAATTTTTTTGTGTTCACTTAATGATCCATACACAATGCTTTCTTTAAAACAATTTTTCGATCCTGTGACATTCTTTTTGGTTAAAATTCTTCAATCTTCAATCTGAGTAAAAATTCATAATAAACATTATCATCATTTTCTTGCACAAATGTATTAATCATACTGACTTGGGTATTTCTATATTCTCTACACTTTGTACCTTTGTATCTGACCAACGAACTCAGTTTTTTATGTAACTTTTGCTAAACTTGATATCCTGTATCTTTATCCAACAAATACTTTCTGTAGAATATTAATACCATCTTCTGTTTTGAAAGTATAATTCACCTTATATTCTGAGTCAGTAGACACGGCTTTTACAGGCAATGGTTTACAAAAGAAAAAAACACACTACTATGCAGATAAACGCTAATATCTTAATATATATTTTACGAATTTTCGCCTCCTTATTACTTACCGTCTAATCCCATCTAGCTGTTCAGGAATAAATGAAAAGTAATCAATATCACTTTCTATTATCAACTTAGCATATTTCCGTCTTTCTTCTTCTCGTTCATCATGTACATACATATCTATTGCTTCATATAGTGTTGCAATTCTTGACCTATTATATTGTTCTACGAAGTATTCAAGAGCCTGTGAATATCTATATTGCTTTGGAACGTATACCAGCTGATTCTTAATCTCTTGACTAATTTGTTTGCACTGCTCTAATAATTGGTTATACTCCTCCTGCATTTTATCTGCTGTTTTGGTATCCTTTTTAAACACTATTTCACGTTTAAAGCAGTAAAAATATATACTCCATAGAATGCCAACAGCTATTGCAAATACAAGTGGTGCAATACATATCCCCACAACTAATAACAAAAGAAATAATGGTATTCGGATAAGGAAAAACCAATCAGAAATGCCTTTAATCATTGGCGTAACCAAACCATATTCCAGCGTTTCAGCAATATCACCGATAGGTTTAACAAACCATTGCAAAATAAAAATAGCAACAAATACAATAAGTGCCCACCCAAGTCCTACACCTGAGTTTATTTCCTTCTTATCCCTCAATATAGCGATTTCTTTTTTTATGTCATACATTTTTTCAGTAATTCCTTCAAACTTCTTTAATGGTGATATTAATCTCTGATATATAGAAAAAAGTCGGTATTGATCTTGTCTTTCATCACTAATATCATTGAACTTTCGAATGTTTGCTGCTATATTGCGAGAATTATGTATAATATTATTCTTTTTATTCGTGCCGTTTAAATCATTACTTTCTTCAGAAAGATTCAGCTTAACAAAAGCTTTTTTGCCTTTTTCAATTTTAGGTTCAGGTTCACTCAATTTACGGGTTGCGAACCGATAATACATCTCGCAGAATTTATTATAGAATAATATTATATCATCAAATTTTTTAGCATCCTTTTTCTCTGTGCTGCTATAACCATTATTTAAATGGATTACTCCATCAAATAACGGGTCCTTCATCTTGATATATATCCAGTACCCTGTTTTTTCTACTTTCTCGCTTATTTCTTTCGTATCTACTATTCCATGGTAATCCTCCAACCATAAATCGTCATCCTCATAAAACGGATCATCTGGATCACGCAAGACTAAGTCAACCATATCCAGCAAGCCTAATGCTATAAATCCCGTAACATTAATAACTCCTCTTAAAGTATTTTGTATAATATGAAGATCATCTTTAAGCTCATAACCTCTATATATTCCAATTGATTCAACATTTTTTAATTCCAAATATAATGGTTTCGGATTATCTGTTGGGTTAGATGTGAACACTTTCTCTTCATAAGGATTTACAGTAAAAATTCCATTTTCAGTATCTACTTGAATAGTTTCTTCAAAATTAAATGTATTCGTTACTTGAAACCTCTTGCTAAGTATTTCTTCGTTATAATCCAGATATGCAAATAGCTCTTTTACATCATTCATATAATATTGCTTGGCCATCTCTTTTCCATCGACGAAAAATTTATATATATCAGAACCAGAGAATTCATCTTTATTCTTAAATTTAAACCCACAATTACCACACAAACCGATATTATCATTATTTGACATAATAAACCCATCATTAGAATCGCTACTTTTTTCACAACAATAACATTTAACTTTCATAACTTAGTCCCCCTCCAAATCGACGATATTATCTATAATGCGATAATAGCATTTTATCATTATTTTTTCAATAATTTACCTGGCAGTTTTAAACCGTCCTCACACGCCTTTTGTAAGACTGGTGCCAGCAGAATAATGAATAAAGACAGGGATCTCTGATATGAGTCCTCTGCCTTTATTTTTACAGTAATTCTTCTCTATTCTTTTTCTTTTTCTATCAGACGAACAGTGAGCACACCCGGTGCTTCAGTCCCACGAATATTTAGGGCATTATCTTCAACAGTATGCCTCTCTAATTTTATAGTTTCATTTACGTCATTAATCGCTTCTTCTAATCCTTTTTTTATACTGTCATACATTTTACTCACAATAATCTCTCCTCGCCCTAAGAGTTTACATAATAGATTGTATCTAACTTCCATGGTGCACAACAATCCTTGACATATTATATTCCAGAAGCTGGAGAATGAACTTCACACTGATTTTAATAGCCGTACTAATTTACTCCCCTTCTGCAAAATTCGAAGCTTATACTCCTATATGTACATCCAAGATATATCTTTGTAAGAGGCTCATTGTTTACATCGCAGCCTTTTTCTTTTAGTAGCTCCTTATAATCTTGTAACCATTTAACTCTGCAGCTTTTTGGGCACCTAATCTACATTTCTTTTTCGTGTTCATTACAAACACGTATTTCTGATTGTTTACATTAAGTTCTCCTGGAGTTATCATTTTGTTTTTAAAATCATCTCTTTCATATTTATACATCTCTACTTAAGTGCTATATTTATTTAAAATACATTGTAATAGCTATCCATAAAAATCTTAGAAAAGGATAGGGAGGTAATTGATTACCATCACCTTTAGCCCAACCATGTAAAAACGGATAAAAAGGAAGAAGTACTATCGTGGTTACAACTCCCATTACAAGCAAAAGTGGAGACAAAATAATCTTTAATAATCTTTTCGTCAGCTTGTTCCTCATAACAAAAAACTCCTTTCTATTTATTTCCTGAGATATTATTCCTACGCCTTTCCTTTAAAAGCTTATCAAGCGTTGGTCTGCTTATATTCAATGTTTTAGCAAAGGCAACCTTTGTCAGTTCCCGTTGCATATATTATTATAGCTTCTTTCGTAAATTCCAAGAGCAACTGCTGTTTATTCAGAATACCAAGCTATAAAATGCTGCATTTGTTTTAAAACCATTTGCTAATAACAAATTACTACCTAAAATAATTTCCAGTCTGAGAATTTCCATTGATATCTTTCCCCAGATCTTTTAAGCATATTGGCACTCCTTTTTGTTCCTCTCCGCCGGTATAGCCCATGATGAGTCAATTTTAATTGCTCCGTGTATTCGATTATCTGCACATAAGACCTGGATTCTCCTCTTTAAAATATTCTACTTGTCTGCAGTTTGACGTATTGATAAATATTCCATAATTCGATCTCCATTTTCTCGATCGCAATCAATAAAACACGACATAAAAATTATAAGCCTAACTGCGAATAATATCAATCTACTTATTTCCATTTGTATCTAATCAGTAGATACTGGTATATATTTACTTCATCCACTAACTGGTAAGTAGTGCATCGTACTTGACCTTGTGCGATTACATGGTCAATTATTTGCTGACTCCTTTTTCATGTAGTATTGTATCTCGATCTTAGATAACGGGAATATTCAAGAAGTTTCAAAAAAATTCGACTGGACATGGAAAGACGGCGTATTAAATGGTTCATACACGTTTATTGGCAACAATAAAGTGAGAGAAATCAAACAAACTATTGTTGCACAGTCGTGTCTTCGGAATGATATGCGCAAGGACTCTTTGATATATCATTAATAAATTATTCTCTTTACTCGTTATCGGGTAGGAGGCTCACCATTAGTTGATTAGCCGACCTCCCACACCGCTCGTACGTACCGTTCGGTATACGGCGGTTCCTTAGTTTTCACAGATTTTCAGATAATAGTCAGACATGGACATATATCCTAGTCTGGCTATTATTTTATTTGTCAGTACGCAATTTAGCATCTTCGCCGCTCTCCAATAATCTTTGCGACTGTCAGCCAACTCATGCACCTTCCATTCAGGCAGTTTCAACGCTTTCAGCATACGATACTTCGTTTTGACCTTCCTACAAAAAACACTTGACTTTTTCTTTGCAGGCTGCCGGGTGGATTGGGGACTTTCACCCGTTAGAACGTGTGTCCACTGGGCACACTACAAAAAAAGAATCCCCTGTTTCCAAGAGATTCTTTTAAATATACTTTACTATTTTGTCGTAAGTTGGTCGAAAATTCTGACCTTTGTTTTCTCAATCCCGTATAAATACAGGGTTATTTATTCTTTATTCTTCATCGTCGGGAACAACAGCACATCTCTAATCGCCATAGAGTCAGTTAACAGCATAATGAAACGATCAACTCCGATTCCAATACCACCGGTAGGCGGCATACCGTATTCCAGTGCCGTGAGGAAATCCTCGTCAAGCTGATTTGCCTCCTCATCTCCGGCAGCCCTTAAGGCCTCCTGAGCTTCAAAACGGCCTCTCTGATCCAAGGGGTCATTCAGTTCTGAGAAAGCATTGGCAAACTCACGCTTTGTAATAAACAGCTCAAAGCGCTCCGTGTAATCCGGATTGGTCGGCTTTCTACTGGCTAATGGTGAAATTTCAACAGGATGGTCCATAATAAAGGTCGGCTGTACCAGATTTTCCTCCACATATTCCTCAAAGAATAAGTTGATGATATCGCCTCTTTTATGTCTGTTCTCAAATTCTATATGGTGCTCCTTGGCAAGAGCCTTGGCGGCAGCTTCATCCGGTATCTTGTCAAAATCAACACCGGCATATTTCTTCACTGCATCAACCATAGTCAACCGTTCAAAGGGCTTTGATAAATCTATCTCTACACCGTCATAAGTAACTGTCATAGTGCCTAACACCTTAAGTGCCACATTGCGGAATAAATCCTCAACCAAATCCATCATTCCGAAATAATCGGTATATGCCTGATATAATTCAAGAAGCGTAAATTCCGGATTATGTCTTACTGATAAGCCCTCATTACGGAATACTCTTCCAATTTCATATACCCGTTCCAAGCCGCCTACAATCAGACGCTTTAAATATAGTTCCAGTGAAATTCTAAGATGAATATCCTGATCCAGAGCATTATGGTGAGTATTGAAGGGTCTTGCTGCAGCTCCGCCGGCATTCGGTACCAGTACCGGTGTCTCCACCTCGATAAAATCCCTGCCATCCAGGTAATTACGGATTTCTTTTATAATATGGGAACGCTTGATAAAGGTATCCCGTACCTCAGGGTTGACAATCAGGTCAATATAACGCTGGCGGTATCTGACATCCGTATCCTTAAGTCCATGAAATTTCTCGGGTAATATTTGCAGGCTCTTTGTCAAAAGCACTACCTTCCGGGCCTTTACCGATACCTCTCCCGTGTGGGTTTTAAATACCTCTCCTGCAATACCTACAATGTCACCGATGTCATATTTCTTGAACTGTGCATAAGACTCTTCTCCAACCTCGTCCTTTTTGACGTAGGCCTGGATATCGCCGCCCAAATCCCTGATATTGCAGAAAGAAGCCTTTCCCATTACCCTCTTTGACATAATACGTCCGGCGATGGAAACCTCTTTTCCCTCAAACTCTTCAAAACGGCCGATAATCTCGCCGGAGCGGTTGGTTACCTCATACTTCATGATCTGGAATGGGTCATTGCCGCTCTCCTGAAGCTGAGCGAGCTTTTCCCGCCGTACCTTCAATAATTCATTAATATCCTGCTCTTCCTGTATTCTTTCATCCGCCATGAATCGCACCTCTTATCGCGGTAAACACTTTTGCTTACCGGTATTTTATAAACTTGATTTCTGAATTTCCAGAATCTTATACTGCATGGAGCCTGCATGTGTTTCAACATTTACGACATCGCCGACCCTTTTACCGATCAAAGCTCTTCCCAGAGGCGATTCATTGGAAATCTTACCACGAAGGCTGTTTGCCTCTGTGGAGCCAACAAGTTTATATTCCAGTTCCTCGTTATATTCCATATCAAAAATCTTAATTCTACAACCGATATTGATTACATCGACATCTACCTCATCCTCGACTACAACCTCGGCATTTTTAAGAATCTTATCTATTTCCTCAATACGAGCCTCTATGTCTCTCTGCTCGTCTTTCGCAGCATCATACTCTGCATTTTCAGAAAGATCCCCCTGCTCTCTTGCTTCCTTAATCTTTTGTGCAACTAGTTTTCTTTGGTTAACCTTCAGATCCTGAAGCTCTTCCTCCAGCTGTCTAAGTCCCTCATAAGTCAATATGTTTTTCTTTTCTACCATAAAACACCCTTCCTCCATATTGCTTTTTTACAATATACAATACATTCAAAGTATTATATCGTATCGATTGTATATTGTCAACCTGATTAAAATGTGTCTTTTTTTGGCTTACAGCCCATAATTTTCAGTTCTTCTTTATGCAAAATACAGGGCTGGATAACCTCCTCAAAAGATACATTATATCTTATCTTTAAACCTGATAAAATATTCTTTCGTTCCATGAATATTCTGTTAAGAAATATCCCTGTATTTTTACTGAATTTTACATTCAAAGCATTTATCGTCCTATTCACTCAAATTCTTTAACAGATCGGAAAAATCAAAGGTTGCAAAATAATCCTTCGGTGTCTCTGCCCTTCTGATCAGCTGTACGGAGCCGTCCTCCTTTAATAAAAGCTCGGCGGACTTCAGCTTGCCGTTATAGTTATAGCCCATTGCATAACCGTGGGCCCCGGTATCATGAATTACAATAAAATCGCCGATATCGATCTTTGGCAGCATGCGGTCAATAGCAAATTTGTCATTGTTCTCACAAAGGGAACCGGTCACATCGTATTTATGGTCGCAGGGCTCATTTTCCTTGCCCATAACCGTGATATGATGGTATGCCCCATACATGGCCGGTCTCATCAAATTTACCGCACAGGCATCCAGACCGATATATTCCTTATATATATGCTTCTCATGAATAGCGGTTGCCACCAGGTGTCCATAAGGTGCCAGCATATAACGTCCAAGCTCTGTAAAGATAGCCATATCACCCATTCCGGCGGGTACGAGCACTCTTTCGAATTCCTTTCGTACCTCTTCTCCGATCTTCATGATATCATTTGCCCTTGCCTCCGGTTTATAGGGTATCCCCACACCACCGGAAAGGTTAATGAATTTGATATCGGCACCGGTCTTTTCGTGAAGCTCGACTGCAAGCTCAAACAGGATACCTGCAAGAGTCGGATAATATTCCTCAGAAGCCGTGTTGCTTGCCAGGAAGGAATGAATGCCGAATTCCTTAACCCCTTTTTCCTTAAGCCTGCGAAAGCCGTCAAAAAGCTGTTCCTTCGTAAAGCCGTATTTCGCATCTCCCGGATTATCCATAATGCCGTTTGCTGTCTTAAATACTCCGCCCGGATTATAACGGCAGCAGATCTTCTCTGGAATTCCTGCCGCTTTCTCCAGGAAATCAATGTGAGTATAGTCATCCAGATTAATGATTGAATTCAACTCCCTCGCCTTGATAAATTCCTTCGGCGGTGTTGCATTAGAGGAAAACATGATATCATCTCCCTGAAAGCCAAGAGCCTCGGACAGCATAAGCTCGGTTAAGGAAGAACAGTCCACTCCGCAGCCCTCTTCCTTCAATATATTAATTATATAAGGATTCGGAGTAGCCTTGACTGCAAAATATTCCTTAAAGCCCTTATTCCATGCAAAGGCTTGATTCAGCTTTCTGGCATTCTCGCGGATACCTTTCTCATCGTAGATATGAAAGGGGGTCGGATATTTTTTCGTAATTTCAAGCAGCTGTTCCTTTGTAACAAATGGTGTTTTCATAAGTAACCTCCTGTCTGGATGTAATGATTATTTTATTTGATCAGTTCATGTTCCCCGGCACGGATTCCGGTGATAAAATCTTCAATACTCCTTAGCGGATAGGGAAATGCTACACCGCTTTGGGTATGCTCTATGCCATGGGCGTCCGTACCTGCTGTAACCGGCAAATTATGCTTTTTGGCGTATAACAATGCTTTTCGGTCGAAATCCTGGTTCCGATTGCCGATATTAATTACCTCCACCGCATCCACATACTCAGGATACAGCCGAATTTCCTTAATATAAGGACGAACACGGAAGGGGTGCGCATGTACAACAAAGCCGCCGTCTGCATGGACCCGCCGATACTGCTCCTCCACCGACCAGGACAGGATGTCCGGATGATTTTTCAACCATTCCTTATCCAATCCGTAAATCAAAAATTCTGTTCCGTGAAACCCCGCCTCCCAGCCAAAGAAAACGGAAAGTCCAACCCTTTCGCCTTCCTCTCTGGCATTTTCATAGCCCCTGCAAAACAAGTCAATTCTTTCTGTCCAGGGCAGGCTTTTCGGTACACTTGTATTCCCGTTGAAGAAGTGATCGGTAACAATAATTCCAGCGTAACCGGCATCCTTAAAAAAACGGACCTGTTCCTCTGCGCTCCTTTGCGAACAGGCACTGGCTTCCGTAGTGTGAAGATGTGTTTCATATTGATACAGGCCCATAAAAGCACCTTAACCTTTCCGAATTGCTGACAAGAAATTTATAGCACAAAAGCTTCTCTGAAAATTATAATAAAGCTCCAAATGCATAAATATTCCTAATAACGAAAGCTACCATTTCTAACAATTTTCGCTATAATTCCACAAAACCGTAAGAATTCCCCCTTTTGTTCAAGCTGAAAGGGGGTAATTTGTAATAAATAATTGCTCCTATTATACATCATTTTATGTTTTTTTCAATTGTTTTTTTGTTTATTCGTGGATTTCTTTTTTATTTACGTTTTTATTCATTAATTTGATTCGTGCACTCCAAGGAAATGACTGCCTTTCGGCCGAACATATGATTGTGTACTGGAAATCTTTTTTTGCTTATGTTATAATCCAAAGAAGTGAGTCAACATTTCATAGTATTCATAAATGATAGCTTTTGACATCATAAGTAATTACGAATTTGATTATGGGGTATATGGAGGTTTTTTATGGAGCAATACAGTGGAAGCCAGATTGTCGTTTTAGAGGGCCTGGAGGCAGTAAGAAAACGTCCCGGTATGTATATCGGCAGCACCGGACCCAGGGGCCTGCACCATCTGATCTGGGAAATACTTGATAACGGCATCGATGAACACCTGGCCGGTTTTTGTACAAAGATTGACATTACCTTATTAAAGGATGGCGGTATTGAGATTTGTGACAATGGCCGCGGCGTACCGGTCGATATCCACCCCACCAAGCACATACCCACCGTCCGTGTTGTCTATACCATCCTTCATGCCGGCGGTAAATTCGACGGCTCTGTCTATAAGGTATCAGGCGGCCTTCACGGAGTAGGTGCTTCCGTGGTAAATGCACTCTCCAAGCGTATGATCGTCGAGGTCAAAAGAGACGGGAAAATCTACCGGGATGAATATATAAACGGCGGACATCCTGTTACAAAGCTGGAGGAAGGTTTGCTCCCTGTTGTGGGCAAATGCAATAAATCAGATACCGGTACCAAGGTAATCTTCTATCCTGATGATACAATCTTTGAAACTGTCGAATTCAAAGCCGATATGATACATAAGAAGCTTAAGGAAATCGCCTTTCTTAATAAAAACATTTTAATCAACTTTACCGACCAGCTTACGGGAATCGTCAAGACCTACCAGGAGGAATACGGAATTAAAAGCTTTGTATCCTATCTTACCCGTGAGATGACACCAATTCATGAGGAACCCATCTATCTGGAGGGAAAAAGCGGCGATATCGAGGTGGAAATCGCCTTTCAGTATACCGACAGCTATTCGGAGCAGATCAACGCCTACTGTAACCGTATCAATGTGGTGGACGGAGGAACCCTCGTCACAGGCTTTAAAACCGGCCTCACCCGTGTCATGAACCAGTACGCCAGAGAGCTTGGCATCTTAAAGGAGAAGGATGAGAATTTCGACGGCAAGGATATCCGTAACGGTCTGATGGCAATTATATCGATCAAGCATCCCGATCCTCAGTTTGAGGGGCAGACAAAAACCAAGCTAGGCAATACCGATGCTAAAAGTGCGGTGGATGACGTATTTTCCACCGAAGCCACGCGTTACCTGGACAAGCATATCGAGGTATTGAAGGGCATCCTGGATAATTCTCTGAAATCCTTTAACGCAAGACGCGCCAGCGATAAGGCGAGAACCGCCGTCATGAAGCAGCTAAGCGATGTGGACACCCGCAGCAAGCTTGCCTCCTGCTCCTCCAAAAAAGCGGAGGAATGTGAATTATATATCGTGGAGGGTGATTCCGCCGGCGGTACCGTAAAGACCGCAAGAAACCGCCGTACCCAGGCAGTGCTGCCGCTGCGCGGTAAAATCCTGAATGTGGAGAAGGCTACCCTGGAGAAAATTTTAGTTAACAATGAGATAAAGTCGATGATTGCCTCCTTTGGCTGCGGGATCGGAGATGAATTTGACATAAACAAGCTTCGTTATGACAAAATCATCATCCTGACCGATGCCGATGTGGACGGTGCTCATATCAGTACACTGCTTCTGACCTTCTTCTACCGCTTCATGCCGGAGCTGGTTTTAAACGGCAAGGTATACCGGGGACTTCCCCCTCTTTATAAGGTAGAGTATGAAACCAATGGAAAGGGAAAGAAAACGAAGCAGTCCGAATACCTGTTCAACGATTTTGAGCTGGAGAAATTCCGCAAGGCGGAGGGCAATAAAATATTAAACCTCCAGCGCTACAAGGGCTTAGGTGAGATGGATGCCCATCAGCTCTGGGAGACCACCCTAGATCCCGATACCCGCATCCTCGCCCAGATTTCCATCAGCGATACCGTCGAGGCTGATGAAATCACCAGTATGCTAATGAGCAGCAATGTTCCGCCCAGGCGTACCTTTATCCTGGAGGAAGCAAAATACGCAAAGCTTGATATATAACTGTGTAACTGTTCAAAGCCAGGAAGCACGCAGTGTTTTGGAGTTTGGCTCTGAATGGTTACTATAATTTAATTTGGAGGTTATACGATGAAGAAAATGTCCGATCAGATCATCCAGATGGATTTTTCCGAGGAGATGAAAAACAGCTACCGGGATTATGCGATGAGTGTTATTATCGCCAGAGCATTGCCCGACGTCCGGGACGGCTTAAAGCCGGTTCAAAGAAGAATTCTGTATTCCATGATAGAGCTTGGCCTGGAGCCCTCCAGGCCCCATCGTAAGAGCGCCCGTATCGTCGGCGATACCATGGGTAAATACCACCCCCACGGAGACAGCTCCATCTATGAGGCTTTAGTCCGGATGACCGAGGATTATTCCCTCAGGGTCCCCCTGGTGGACGGACATGGTAATTTCGGTTCCATCGACGGAGACGGAGCCGCTGCCATGCGTTATACCGAGGCCAGATTATCCCCCGGAGCCATGACTTTGTTAGATCATCTGGAGAAGGGTTTGGTCGAGTTTGTCCCCAACTTTGATGACAGCGAAAAAGAGCCCTCCGTCCTTCCGGCAATGATACCCAACCTCCTGATCAACGGAACCACCGGTATCGCGGTAGGTATGGCTACCAACATCCCTCCCCATAACCCGGACGAGGTGATTGACGGTGTTATCGCCTATATGGATAACCCTGATATAACCATAGAGAAGCTGATGCATCATATTCCTGCACCTGATTTTCCCACCGGGGGAATTATCATTAACCAGGATGAGCTGACCTCACTTTATGAAACCGGCGAGGGAAAAATAAAAATCCGTTCCAAGGTTGAGATAGAAAACGGCGACAACGGAAGAAAGAATATTGTAATTACTGAAATACCCTATACCGTTGCCGGCAATAAGACCAAGCTGGTGGAGGGTCTTGCCACTCTGGTAAAGGACAAGGTTTTTGATGAAATCTATGATATCCGTGATGAATCCTCCAAGGAGGGTATTCGTGTAGTAATCGAGGTTAAGAAGGATCGTGACCTTGATAACCTGCTGAATGGTCTTTATAAGAAAACCTCCATGGAGGATACCTATAGTGCCAACCTGCTTGCCGTGAAGGACCAGCAGCCGATTACCTTTAATCTAAAGACCCTAATCTCGGAATTTGTGGATTTCCAGGTTGAGCTGTATACCAAGGAATATGAATATCTGCTGGATAAAGCCATCAAGCGGCTGGAAATTGTCGGCGGGCTGATACGGGCAACCGATGTGATTGACCTGATTATCGAAATCCTGCGGGGAAGCTCCTCCATCAAGCAGGCCAAAAGCTGTCTGATCGAAGGAAATACCGAAGGGATTAAATTCAAATCTGCCAAATCAGAAAAGGAGGCAAAGGCCCTTGATTTTACCGAGCGACAGGCAGATGCCATCCTAGCAATGCAGCTTAGCAAATTAATCGGACTGGAAATCCTTAAGCTGCATGAGGAGGACACCTCCCTGCAAAGCTCCATTGAGGAATACCGGAGAATACTCGGCAGCACCAGAGAATTATACAAGGTAATCAAGGGCCGGTTAAAGGAATATAAGAAGCTTTTCCACACCCCCAGACGAACCCAGCTTGCGAATGCAGCCAGCTCTGACTATGTGGAGGAGGTTAAGATTGAAGACATCTATATCCTGATCGACCGCTTTGGCTATACCAAATCCGTCGATGCCACCAGCTATACCCGGGCCTCGGAGGATAATCTGAAGGAATTCGTCCATGTTGTTCCCATGAGGAGTAATGACCGGCTGTGCATCTTTACCGCCGAGGGAAATATGTACCAGGTAAAAGCGGAAAGCATTCCTCGCTGCAAGCTGAAGGATAAGGGCGTACTGATCCATACGCTGTGCAAGCTGGATAAAGAAAATGTCATCCTGTATACCTCCTTTGAACGGCTCTTTGAAGCACAATTATTATTTACTACCAAATTCGGCTATATCAAGCAGGTCTCCG
Source organism: Bacillota bacterium (assembly GCA_023407175.1). Next base: position 115,996 of record JAEYMU010000025.1, on the reverse strand, counting down.
GCGTAGAGTTTGAGACCAACCGCTCCCAGATTGCCGCAACCAAGCTTGAGGAGAAGGATGAGGTAGTGTCCATCTGCCCGCTCTCCGCCTCCGAGGTTATGTCAAGCTGGGCTGGTGGCATCAAGGTTATCATACTAACAGAAAAAGGCCTGTCCCTTGGCTTCTCCCTATCAGAGGTAAGCGAGCTAAAGAAGACCAGCCGGGGTGTCAAGGCCATCACCCTCGATAAAAATGATACCGTATGCTATGCAACTGCATTAAACCAGAATATTGATACCTTTACCTGGAATGATAAGACCCTAAGTGCCAAGAAGGTACGCAACCGCAAACGCGGGGATAAGGGACAGAAAGCGGCACTGACCTAGTCGAATGGTAAATTTGTGCTGCCGCCCAAATCGCGGGTCAACGTCAAAAGGGAGGTTGGAATGACACATATTTATTTTGTAAGGCATGCTTTACCGGAACACAACTGGAAGGAGGACCGTACCAGACCGCTGACAGCGGAGGGGTTGATGGACAGCCGCAAGGTAGCCGAAGTCATGCAAAGCATCCCTCTGGACTTTGCCATTGCAAGTCCCTATGTCAGAAGTATCGATACGATTCGGGAGTGTGCCATAGCACATGGTCTGACCGTAGCCACTGATGAACGGCTCCGGGAAAGAAAGGGCGGCCCAGGAGGCAGTAATCTTAGATTATTGAAAAAGCGCTGGGAGGATTTTGAATTTCATGAGGAGGGCGGAGAAGCGATCGGCAGTGTCCAGCAAAGAAACATCGAGGCGGTCTTCGAGCTGCTGAAAAGCCATCCCGGTGAAAGCATTCTCCTTGGTACTCATGCAACAGCCCTAAGCTCCATCCTGCTTTATTTTGACCCCTCCTACAATCATGAGAGCTTTCTTCGGATTTTGAATTATATGCCCTATATAATACGGCTGGACTTTGAGTGTCATGCCTGCATCCATAAAGAGGAGCTGCTGACCGTAGATAAGGGTTTCACTTCATATACCTATAAGTATATGAAGTAATATGATAGAACCCGGAGGCGAAAATTCAGTCAAACAATCAGCCAGGATACTTTTTGTACCAGACCTGACACAGATATATGGAGGAAATCATGCTGGAAAATGGATTAGAGAAATGCACCTGTAAGAAAAGCTCCTGTGAAAGATTCGGTAACTGCGCGGCCTGTATCGAACACCACAAAAACCATAAGCGTTATCCACCCTACTGCAAGCGTGAAGGAAGAAACCAAAAAAATCGTTCGAAAGAAGAGAAAAGCGCAAAATAGATAAAACCGCGAAAATACAACCTGCTATACAAAGCAACGGCTGAATGCTTCCAGTGAAAAAACGGAAGCATTCAGCCGTATCTATTAATATTTATATGATTCTACGCTCCAATAAATCAGAAGATCGCCGAATACTGTCCTTTGTTTTTGTAAAATCATAGTGAAGAAAATTCGGCTTTTCTTCATTATGCCTTACACTGCCCTTCACATCGGCCTTCTGCAGCAGCTGCTCCAGGTGCTCCGAAAACTCTGTCAGACTGCACATATAGCCCATCAGCTCCTCCTGCAGCCCCTCGAAATTCCCATTCAACAGTGCGGTCTCCAGCTGATAGGTATCCTCTGCCAGCCCGGTTGCGCCGATGTTAGACAGCATCTTGCGAAGTGTCTGTGTAATCGTTCGCAGGCCTTCATATTCACCGGAATAATTCATGGCATCCAGTAACGGAAGCTTTGCCTTGATGCTTTTAAGCATTGCCAGCAGCGCCATTGTGTAATTATCCATATTACCGACAAAATACCGGCAGCCTGTATTAAAATCAATCTCGGGTATACAGTCAAACATACCCTGCTCTATTATCCCCCTCATATTATGCCTCCCTGGCACCCCCATCGTCAATCCATGACAGAATATTACAAATCATAATAATATTAGAATAATGCTAACATATTCTATCTATTTTGTAAATAAAAATGTAAAATTGTTTCCTGATTTTAAACAAATATTACAAAAATGTCCTGGTTCTATATGCTCTTTCCCTGTATTCCAATAAAAAAATTAATTGTGCCATAGATCAGATGGCCAATTTAATCGGAGAGGAATATAAAAATAATTAAATATTCATACTAGCATATTGATAAAAAATGTTGTATTATGTATCTACATTTGAATTAACGTAATTGCGTTATAGCGTAATTACGTTAATTCGCTTATGAGTCAGCGCAATATCAGGAGGTTAAACAGTGGAAAAAGAAATAGTAATCGTACTTGACTTTGGTGGCCAGTACAATCAATTGATTGCCAGAAGAGTCAGAGAATGCAATGTTTATTGTGAGGTTCTTCCCTACACTACAAGCCTTGACCGTATAAAGGAAATCGCCCCAAAAGGTATCATATTCACAGGCGGACCCGCCAGCGTATATGCTGAAGATGCACCCCACTGTGATAAGGATATCTTTTCTCTTGGGATACCGATCCTGGGAATCTGCTACGGCTGCCAGCTAATGACCTATCTTCTTGATGGCAAGGTATCCAAGGCCCCTCTTAGGGAATACGGTCGTACGGAGGTTAATGTGAATACGGCCTCCAAATTATTTGATGCAGTATCCGAGAATACTATCTGCTGGATGAGTCATACCGATTATGTGGAAAAGCTTCCTGAGGGCTTTACCATAACTGCAAAATCCGACTCCTGCCCGATTGCTGCCATTGAAAATCCGGATCGTAAGCTTTATGGCGTCCAATTCCATCCCGAGGTGGTCCACACTCAGGAGGGGACAAAGATACTCCATAATTTCCTATATAAAGTATGTAACTGTTCCGGCGACTGGGTAATGTCCTCCTTTGCGGAAGAGATGGTGGCTACCCTTAAGAATAAAATTGGTGATAAGAAGGTACTTTGCGCACTGTCCGGAGGTGTAGACTCCTCTGTAGCGGCAGTCATGATCAGTAAGGCAGTTGGCAAGCAGCTTACCTGTATCTTTGTCGATCACGGCTTATTGCGTAAAAATGAGGGTGACGAAGTAGAAGCAGTTTTCACCACACAGTTTGATGTAAACTTCGTTCGTGTCAATGCACAGCAGCGTTTTTATGATAAGCTTGCCGGCGTCAGCGAGCCCGAACAGAAAAGAAAAATTATCGGTGAGGAATTCATCCGTGTATTCGAGGAGGAAGCAAAGAAAATCGGTAAGGTTGATTTTCTGGTTCAAGGAACCATATACCCTGATGTAATCGAAAGCGGTCTTGGAAAATCTGCGGTAATTAAAAGCCATCATAATGTAGGCGGGCTGCCCGATTATGTGGATTTTAAAGAAATTATCGAACCGCTTCGCAACCTGTTCAAGGATGAGGTTAGAAAAGCCGGCTTAGAGCTTGGTATTCCGGAGAAGCTGGTATTTCGTCAGCCCTTCCCCGGCCCCGGTCTTGCTATCCGAATTATCGGAGATATCACCCCTGACAGGATTAAAATTCTTCAGGATGCAGACTATATCTACCGGGAGGAAATCGCAAAGGCGGGCCTTGACCGAAGCATCGGACAGTATTTTGCGGTGCTCACAAACCTAAGAAGCGTCGGCGTTATGGGTGATGAAAGAACCTATGACTATACCGTAGCATTGAGAGCGGTAACGACCACGGACTTCATGACGGCGGAATTCGCCGAAATACCCTGGGAGGTCCTGGGACATATCTCGAACCGAATTGTCAATGAAGTAAAGCATGTAAACAGAATTTGCTATGATATTACCGGAAAGCCTCCGGCTACAATTGAGTGGGAATAATCGCAGAAAATCCTACAACCCAGTATTTATAAGGGTTGTAGGATTTATTTTTTGGGTTTGATATTAAATTGATATTAATAGTTACTATTATCTCTTTCGTGCTATAGCAAAGAAAAGATTTAGGATAGAAAGAAAAATACATACAACAAATCCTGATATTAAATAAGTTCTGTTTTGAAATTCTGGTAATATATCACTGACATAATAAAACAATATGGAAAGCCATGTAAAATTTGTCCCAAGTTCGGAAATTATCTGTATACTTTTTTGACTTCTATGTTTCCACAGTCGGTTAATAAGACTAAGAGCTATATAAATTAAAATCATCAGAAATAAAGAGATGATGACAGCTATTGACTTTGGAGAATTACTTACAGGAGCAAAAAAGATATTCCATACTTGTTTTATGATAAAACATATACTTAATGTTAATGTAACTATATTCAACATAAAGCTTTCATATTCAGGAGTAGACTTAGAAGTAATCCTTTTCTTAATATCAAAATAATGAAATAAAATAAATTCACAACTTACTCTAAAAGTACCGTTTTCACAAGGAGAGTAATTATTAATATACTTGTTCTGTTTTAATACTTTTAAACTCTCTTCTTTTACATTAATGATGACTTCTGCCGATCCAGTCTTTTCGGATTCTTTGATTATTTGCTTTATTGATTCCTCTTCAGATTTACTTAATATCTTAAAATTGTCATCGCTAAAAAGACATTGTGTAAAAACATATTCTTTATTAGCCTTTCCTATATAAATATTGTAGATGTTGTTATTGTGGATTATCATTGGATGGGTAAGTCTATTATGTATTACTTTTGATTGTAGAATACCATGGTCATAATTTATTGTTTCAAATAAATATTGATTGATTTCGTCTTGGATAGATTTTTTTGCGACATCATTAATACTTTCATTTAATAAACGAAATTGATTCTGGGTTAAAAGAATAAAGTCACAGTAATAATCCAAAATGGACTTCATATATTTGCGGTGTTTATGGTAATCAAGTAAAAAAGCAACTTTTGACCAAGAGAAACTGAGAGTATCTACGGCGTTATGATATTCTTCAAACCAATTCACATAGAATTCAATCGTTGAATCTGCATTTATTGTAGTACATATTTTATGAAGTTTTCGAAATGATTTATAAAATTGTTCAAGATTATCATTTTTTTCAATCAGATAAGCTATTACTGCCAAAATCAATGCAAGTACAGTACCACCAAATACATTTAAAAATAAATTGCTTAGAAACGAGTAAGTTGTTCCGATGCAATTAAATGTATAAGATAAGAAGAATGAAATAATGGCTATTATACTAACGATATATATTGTATTACGTTGAACTTTCATAAATCATATCTCCTATTCTGCGCTATAATCCCACTGTAATTTCCACTCCACATACTCTTCCTTCGTGATTACCCCATCATGGTAGTCACGTTTTTTTTGTTGCCATTCTTTAAAACATCTTCTGTACTCCGGTAATGCAAACATAACTGCAATCGGAGATTCAATCGCTTCTCCATCAATACCAGCTGGAATATTCAGAATAGGCTTATCAATGTCCATATCTGTTTGAAACTCAAATAATGCTATTTGCAAAGGAAACTCTTCTTCAAACCAGAAAAAAGACTCCATTACATCTAATGGATTGTCAAACTCATAAGTCTTTAATGCATTGTAATTTACTTTAAAAATTTCAGCCATCTGGCGCAGCATTGGGTCTTTAATGGCTTTTCTATTGTCGGACTCATATTGTGAAACTCTGATATCTGCACTTCCTGGATCAAATCCCAATGCGATTCCGAGCTCTTTTTGTGTCATACCTCGAAAGGTTCGGATAAATCGAATTCTCTTACCGGTTGTCATTTGAAACCTCCTTTATTTTCTAATGGATATAGTATAACAGAGCTGAAAATGAAAGACAACATAAACTTAACGAAAATAATTTAATAAATAAAATAAAATTAAGTTAATGAAATTATATTTACTAACGATAATTCATTAAGTATAATACAACTCATAAACACAACTTAACGAAATAACATTAAGTACACAGGAGGGATATTAGAAGAGAATAAATAATTGAAGCTAAAAGACATATATCTTGGTAACAGACCATAAATAATGCCGGAAACAGTAGAACAGTTAATAACGATATGTCTGTAAAGATGAAGTAATTCTGGTTTATAGCAATCCCAAGGTGCTAAATCAATAGTGGTCATCCGGAATGATAGTACCAAGACAAATGAAAACGCAAATGAAGTACAAATGCGAAAGGAGGCATGTAAATGTTAAAAAGTACGTTTATTGAAGTAGATGAAGTAGCTGATATCTTAGGTGTTAAGAAGCCAACAGCTTATAAGATTATCAGACAGTTGAATGATGAACTGAAGGATCAGGATTTCCTAACAATAGCAGGAAAAGTCAGCAGACAATATTTTATGGAACGATTTTATGGCTTAAAAATAGCCAACTGATTATGAATTAGGGAGGACAATGAATGTCAGCATACAAAGATCAGAAGACCGGTAAGTGGTATGTATTTTTCTACTATCGCAATTGGCAAGGAGAGAATAAGGGGAAAACGAAACGAGGCTTCGCAACAAAACGCGAAGCCTTGGAATGGGAAAGAAACTTCAAACTGAAGCAGAGTGAAAACTTAGACATGACAATGAATGAGTTTTTTAAGCTATACGAAGATGATATGAAGCCAAAGCTGAAACTTAATACTTGGCTTACGAAGCAGCATATAGTTACAGCAAAAGTTTTACCTTACTTTGGCGATCGCAAGATGAATGAGATTACAGCTGCGGATATTTTAAAGTGGCAGAATGTGATGCTTGAAACAAAGAGAGTGAATGGTGAAAAGTATAAGTCGGGATATCTGAAAACGATTCATGATGAACTATCATGTATATTCAATCATGCGGTCAGATTTACAATCTAAATGAAAATCCATCGAAAAGGGCTGGAAACACGGGAAAAGAATCAAAGGTGGAAATGCTCTTCTGGACTAAAGAGGAGTATCTAAAGTTTGCAGATGCGATTAAAGATAAACCACTCTCCTATTATGCTTTTGAAGTCCTTTATTGGTGTGGCATCCGTGTCGGAGAGTTGCTGGCACTTACGATGAATGATTTTGATTTAGAAAAAAAGTTATTAACCATCAACAAATCATATCAACGGTTGGAAGGTGAAGATGTGATTACCTCGCCAAAGACAACGAAAAGCAATCGTATAATCTCAATGCCGGATTTTTTGGTAGATGAGATTAGGGATTATATGAATATGCTTTATAAATGTAAGCCGACGGATCGTATGTTTCAGATCACGAAACATTTTCTTCATCATGAAATGAAACGTGGGAGCAAACTTGCTGGAGTCAAAAGAATTACGATTCATGATCTTCGCCACTCTCACATTTCTCTATTAATTGATATAGGTTTTACTGCTGTTGATATCGCAAATAGGGTTGGACATGAAAGTATTCGTATTACTTATCACTATAGCCATATGTTTCCGAGTAAACAGATTGCGATGGCAGAGAGACTGAATCTAGAACAAATAGAAAGTGAGTGGAAAGAACTATGAGCGAAAAAAAACTAGATAAAAAGAATCGTTGGAGAAGCTTAAATGTTGGATTTCGGATGTCTCCGGAAGAGGCTAAAGAATTGAATGATCGTGTGAAGTTATGCGGAATGCAGAAGCAGGACTATTTAATACAGAGTGCTTTGTATCAACAGATAACAGTAAGAGGTCACAAGGCGATGTATGACGAATTTCGTAAGCATTTACAACGCATTGAGAAGGAATTGATTCGTATAGAAAAATCTTCTGATATGGATGAGGAATTACTTACTCCTCTACGAACGATTCTGGATATTATGACAGAAGTTAATAAATTGTAGGAGGGGCTATGGAAGAAGAGAAAAACGAACTTAAGATGATAAATATGGCAGATGTCATAGCTAGTCAGGTAGACTGGCTATGGTATCCATTTATCCCATACGGGAAGCTTACTATCATTCAAGGTGACCCTGGGGATGGAAAAAGCACATTGATACTGAATATTGCGGCTCGATTGTCTAAAGGTGAAGGATTGGAAGATGAAATGACACCGATGGAGCCAATGAATGTGATTTATCAGACTGCGGAGGACGGACTTGCAGATACTGTAAAACCAAGACTTGAACAGGCTGGTGCGAATTGTAGTCGTATCTCTATTATTGATGAAAGTGAGAAATCCGTTTCAATGGTGGATGAACGTCTGGAGGCAGCAATCGTTAGGCAAAAAGCAAAACTTCTTATACTAGATCCAATACAGGCATATTTAGGTAGTGGTACGGATATGAACCGAGCAAATGAAGCTAGAGAAATGACAAAAGGCTGGGCACATTAGCCGAGAAAACCGGATGTGCCATTGTTCTTATCGGTCATATGAATAAAGCAGGTGGAAATAAGGCGGCATATCGTGGAATGGGGTCTATTGATTTCTTTGCTGTCGCGAGGAGTGTTATTCTTGTTGGAAGAATTGAAGGGCAGGATAATATGCGAGCAGTAATTCAGATAAAAAATAATTTAGCAGCATTTGGTCATTCTAAAGCATTTGAATTGTGTAACGAAGGATTCCGATGGATTGGCGATTATGAAATAACTGCCGATGAGGTCTTGGGTGGAATTGCTCCTAAGGGTAATAAGCTTGATCAGGCTAAACAGCTATTGCGAGGCTTGTCGGTTGAGAATGAGATGTTGCTCAGTACAGATATTATTGAGCTGGCAAAGCAAGCGGGGCTATCGAAGCGAACTATGGAGACTGCTAAAAGTGAACTTGGAATTAATGCCAAAAAGGTTAATAACAGTTGGTATTGGAATTTAAGCAATATTGAAATCTAGAACCTTGAGGAAGAATGCAACATTGCAAAGTATCAAGCTTTGCGGTCTTCCCTTTGCGAAGTTGTTCCTATATAAGAGAAAGATTGCAATTACAGACTATTTGCGGTGTTGCGGTCTTGGAATGTATTGAAGGAATTTTGGATGATAGATTAGTAGATTTAAGTATCGAGATAGCGATATAAGTATAATGGTATTGTATAATATAAAACCCTCGGAGAGCCCCCGCAGTTTTGGCTTGCCAAAACTGCTAAGAGATTATCATCTTAGGCAGAGCCAAGATGATAATAGCACTTCTCCAGAGGAACAACAGATAAAGGAGGAGAAAATCTTTGGGTGGTGTTTCCTATTCAGCACATATCAGCAATGGTAAAAGTGCAATCACGAGTAAGATTAAACTACAAGGAGTGGCAATGCATAATCTGCGTAAATACAGATCCGGTGATTACAGTTCAGAGCATATTTTACTATTAGAAGGAACTGAGAATCTATACCAGGATGTCAAAAATATTTACCAAAGAGAATTTGACGTTGCTGTCCGAGAATATAACGAGAAACAAAAGCGAACGGAAAGAAGAATTGATGATTATTTTGAGCATGTCTCAAAACTGGATCAGGATATGGCGGTTGAAATTATCTTCCAGTGTGGCGATAAGCAGTTCTGGGAAGATCACGAGGAAAGCAAAGAAAGAATGTACAATGTATACCGCTATGTACTTTCCAGATTGCAAGAGTATATGCCAGATTTTAAAGTTGCAAATGCTGTGATCCACTTCGATGAAGCCAGTCCACATATGCATGTGGTAGGTGTTCCGGTATGGAGCGAGACAAAGAAAGGGTTATCCAAGAAGGTATCAAAAAGAAATGTGTTTACCCCTACCACTCTCTCGGTTGTACTACAGGACAAGCTTCGGGAAGAAGCTAGATCATGCTTTCAATACAATATCCATGAGACCATCGGAGATAAAAAGATGGGCAGGAATTACGATTTATCAGTTGCAGAATATAAGGTGCAGCAAGAGCTACAAAATCTCCACGAAGTAAAGTCGGAAAAGAAGCAGGTAGAAAACTCAGTAATTTCAGCTAAACAACAATTAGAATATTTGAAAATTCAACATGATGCAATGGATGAAGAAATTCAATCTGATCTAACAGAGAAAAAGAAGGTATTTGAAAATCTTGATGCCCAAATTGAAACAAAAAAATATATGCTCGATCTTAAAGATGAGGAATTAAAACAAAAGAGTACATTTCTAGAATTACTGGATGTGGTCAAGCAAATGATACAGGCATATCTGCCGCTACAACCTGATATTGAGGAATACGCAAATACTGTGGAAAGAGGAGAAGGCATTACCGGGGGTAACTCATTTCGAGGATTACTTTCGTCATTGGGACAGTTGCTATTATCCTTTAAAGAAATGGTTCAAGAAGGATTCTGTTGGTTCCCTAGATTGATGAGATGGAATACAAGCAAAGGAGAAGTGGCTCCAGTATTTCGGGATGATCCAGGTGGGTATGATTACAAGTTGGAAGCTTTTCGTAATATAGATACCAAGGATATCTACCGGGTGGAGAATATGAAAGAGGAAATTTGTTCAGAGTATCGAATTGGTACACTGGATCAAATAAAAGGAAGTGTGGAGGTGCTGGAAAAACAGATTGAGAAGCAGATGAATAAGGGTAAAAAGGATATTGGTAGATAAAAAGCATTGGAACATTATAGTTGATTATAACTTAAAAGGGAGTCACAGAGTGACTCCCCCAGTGTAGTCCGAAAACATACACCTCTTTCATTAACTATAATATACAATAAATCACGAAATTATGCAAGAACAATTTCAAATTCTATAAATTAAGATATGCTTCTAATGCAGTGATTTTTGATGCTACGTTTAACGGAATTATCTGATTGTATATATTTACAGTAACTGCGTTTTGTAATATGGAATTTTGAACTTTATATTGTTCCAATAATCTTTTTGCTCTAGTACTACTAAAATCAACGCGTTTAAGTAAGCAACAAAGAATGATGATGTAATCGATTAATGAGTAAAGGGTTATGTTTTGAATTCCGGTTTCTTTTTCAGTCCATTTTTTCAATACTGAGTTGATATTGCGATCCTTGAAACGAGTATCAAAAATAATGCTATTATGTGCAACGGCGTTTCTTAAGGATTTAAGTGTATATAGCATACTTGAGAGTAAGTTGCGATTAGTATCTGTAGAAATGTCAAGCATGTCAAGCTGTGTTAATATTGTTTCCCTCATTGATTCATTTAGGCATTCAAAAAAGCTGGCTAAATCGCTAAGGTAAAGTATTTCAAAAACAACCCATAAAGCATCCTCACCTTTGTTATAAAAATGACGAACCATTTGATTGTCATTACCTTCTTCATCGTGATAGCGATTTGATAGCTTTGAATATACAGAGTTACGAAGCTTCAGCCGCTTAGATTGTAATTTTGAATTAGTGGTATTGTCACGCATGCGTTCTTTATAAATATGTTCGAAAGTACCTAATTTGAGACCATTAACAGACTCGTTACAAACAATATTCTTGATCGCCGTTTCAATAAACATTAAATCAGAATATAATGCAGCTTTCATATTGTTATCGTATTCAATCACTGCTACCACTTCACTAAAGTCAGAGTATGGTATTTGGTTGGCTGCATTTTTAACAAAGCGGTATCCATGGTAATATCCGTAACTGACTAATTGCTGTTTTTGGTAGCTACCGCTAATGCTTATATTACAATCTTAAATGACGCATTAACCCATTTATTGTTTGTGGTGAGCTCAAATAATCTCCTCTTTTCGTGTTTGATATATATTGATTATAGCAGTGAGAAGACAAAGTATCAATCTATTATTGGGAAATGATGTTTGCTATTACATCTCTTAATTGTAAGAGTAAGAATTCCAAAAAACAGGGTTGACATATAATTCCTTTGTGTTACAATTATTTTTAACAATTACAGGCAAAAGCGTTGACGAGGAGGAGTACATGCTATTCCGGAAGAACAGAGAGAAGATGGTTGGTGAAAATCTTCGTGATGGGAGCATGGAAGTAGCCTTTGAGCTTTGGATTGAACAGAATTATCTTAGTAGACTCCAACGGAAATTCCCACCGTTATCTAGGGAAGCGATATCGGAATGAATCATATCCCGTATTGTAATAAGAGCAGAGTAAGAATACTTCGTATTCTCTTTGAATTTAGGTGGTACCACGGACACGTTAGTTCGCCCTAAGCATTAGCTTAGGGCGACTTTTTTGTCTGTTTTGTAATATATTTTACAGGAGGTATCCATCATGGATAAGAAGTATGATTTTCAAAAGGCAGAAACTGATTTAGAGAAAATGTGGGAGGAAAATGATATTTACAAATATCAAAACGGTAAATATCGTAAAGTTTTTTCGATTGATACTCCGCCACCAACGGTTAGTGGAAAGCTTCATATAGGGCATGTGTTTTCTTACACACAAGCAGAAATGATAGCTCGGTTTAAGAGAATGCAGGGTTTTGATGTATTCTATCCTTTTGGTTTTGACGACAACGGTCTTCCGACCGAACGTTTAGTAGAAAAGGATGAGAATATTAGAGCTTCAGATTTATCCAGAACTGAGTTTAGAATTCGCTGCATGGATACTATTGAAAAATACGAAGATGAATTCAAAACACTGTGGACGAGGCTTGGGTTTAGCGTTGATTGGTCACTTCAGTATCAAACGGTTTCTTCTTTGTCACAAAAAATATCACAGAAATCATTTTTAGAATTAGTAAAAATAAAAAAGGCATATATGAAAGAATCTCCAGTTTTGTGGTGTACGGAATGTCAAACCTCTATTGCTCAGGCGGAGTTAGAGACAAAAGAATGTGAGACAATGTTTAACTACTTAAATTTTAAAACTTCATTAGGGAATTTATTGATTGCTACCACAAGACCAGAACTATTACATGGATGTGTATGTATTTTCGTACATCCAGAAGATTCTAGATATAGAGACTTTATTGGAATGAATGCCACTGTACCTTTATATGACTTTGAAATTCCGATTATAGCTGACGAATCTGTTTCAATTGAAAAAGGGACTGGAGCTGTTATGTGTGCAACTTTTGGAGATTCAGCGGATATGGAGTGGTATAAGAAGTACAATCTTCCTTACAAAGAAACAGTGATGCAAAATGGAGTAATCAACGAAAATGTTTTGTTTATTGGTGGGATGAAAATAAAACCGGCCCGGGAAAGAATAATAGAAAGTTTACTAGAAAAGGGATTGGTTGTAAAACAGGAAAGAATTATTCATTCTGTTGCAGTACATGAACGCTGTGGTACCGATGTCGAAATTATTCCTTCAAACCAATGGTACATCGACGTACTATCAGAAAAAGAAAGATTTTTACAAGCTGCTGATGAAATTAAATGGCACCCAGAACATATGAAAAATAGATATAAAATATGGGTGGAAAATTTAAAATGGGACTGGTGTATTTCAAGACAAAGATATTTTGGAGTACCATTCCCCGTATGGTATTGCAAGGATTGCAAAAAGCCAATTTTTGCGGAATACGAACAACTTCCAGTTAATCCATTGGAAGATAGACCCCTAAAAAAATGTGAATGTGGGTGTAACGATTTTATTCCAGAGGATGCTGTATTTGACACTTGGGCAACGTCTTCCGTAACCCCTTTGATAAATGCTAAATATGGAGAAGCTAATGATATTACAAAAGAAATACTTCCAATGGGAATGAGAAATCAGGCACATGAAATCATTCGGACATGGGCATTTTATACCATTGTAAAGAGTTTATATCATACAGGTCGTATTCCTTGGAATGACATCATGATTAGTGGATTTGTGTTGGCAAAACCCGGAGAAAAAATTAGTAAATCTAAGAACAATGGATCAAATACTCCTATGACGTTGATAGAAAATCATTCGGCAGATGCTATACGATATTGGGCGGCTAATAGTAAACTGGGAACAGACACCTTTTTTAGCGAGGATGAATTGAAACTTTCAAAAAGATTCATAACTAAAATTTATAATGCTTCCAAATTTGCGATTATGCAGCTGGATGACTATGAAAGATCCGATGGTTATGACAAAGCAAAGCTACTGCCGATCGATCAGTGGATATTACAACGGGTAAATGAAACAACAGTAAAAGTTACGGAGCTTCTAAATGATTACGAAATAGGTCAGGCAAGGCATGAAATCGATGTGTTATTCTGGAAAGATTTTTGTGACTACTATATTGAAATTGTAAAGGAAAGACTTTATCAACCAGATAAGCATGGTATTGAACAAAGATACTCGGGTCAATATGCATTGTACAATAGTTTGTTGGGCATTCTAAAGTTATATGCAATTTACACACCATATATAACTGACTATATTTATCAGGACTTCTATCGAAAGCATGAAGGTTTTACCTCTATACACCAGATGATATGGAATATGACTGAAACACAAAGTATATATATTGAATTCGGTGAGAATATAAAAGAATTAATAGGAGAAGTTCGCAAAAAAAAGACAGAGCAGCAAATGTCAATGAAAGATGAGTTACCAGAACTTATTATAACCTGTCCCAAAAAAATCCGGGAACTTTATAAGCAAACTGATTTAGATATCAAAGCGTGTACAAGTGCAAAAAAAATTGTGTTTAGAAGTTAAAGTGAATATAGAAATAGGTTTGTTGATTAGAGCTTAATAAAGAAATTTTGATATTAAATTGATATTAAAAGCTTTCAAAAAACCATAAAATGCATATAATAGGCACACAAACTTAATGTAATTACATTAAGTGTCATAGAAAAGCACCACATATATCTTTTTAAGTAGGGAGTGGGAATAATCGCAGAAAATCCTACAGCCCAGTGTTTATAAGGGTTGTAGGATTTATTTTTTTGGGGTCAATAAAGTATCCAATGTTTTCTTTTTCTCGATCAAAATGCCCTGAAAGAAGGTCATCATGTAGAGAGAATATTTATTTGAATTATATCTGATAGTGTGATAGCGTTAAATTGAATATTCTATAAGCATATATATAGTGAATTTTAATAACAGGAGGATAAAAATATTGAAAAAAATATCAGTTACTTATGATGAAACAGAATGGTTGTATGCACCAGATGAATTATACAGTAATGTTGATGGATTGCAGCGAAAACTTCAGATATTCTTACCGTATCGAAGAGAATGGGAAGAGGATATTAGATATCCAGTTGTTTTATATATTCCTGGTGCTGCGTGGCATAGACAGGAAATGTATAATGATATACCAAAGGTATCAAAATTGGCAGAGTGTGGTATGGTGGTGGCTATGGTTCAGCATCGAGAGTCTGATATTGCAGTATTTCCAGCTCCGATTGAAGATTTACACCGTGCAGCGAATTATTTAATTGAAAATGCAGATAGATTTCATATAGACCCATTACAATTATTTGTAGCTGGACATTCTGCGGGAGCACATATTGCATTGATGACAGCATTTAGCAAAGCGAGTGGGCTATGGGTGCCAGAAATGGCAGGTATGAAAGATTACGAAATAAGGGGTGTTATCGCACAAGCGGCTCCATCCGATTTGTTGTTGTGTCAGAAAGAGGCGCTGCCACCGTGGATGAAGAAACGCCCTACAGCAGAATTGCTTGGGGTGGAATGCATAGAAGAAAATTCAGAGATTGCAAAACAGGCCTCATGTGCAACATATGTAAAAGATGAGATAGCATTACCACCAGTGTTGTTATTACATGGAGAGAAGGATGGGGTGGTATCGGTGGAACATAGTAGAAATTTGTATAAATCATTAAAAGATAAGAATAAAAACGTTGTATATTATGAACTTGAGGGTGTGGATCATAGCGGAAATGCTTTTTGGTCAAAGGAGGTTTTGAAGATAATGAGAGACTTTTGTTGTGATAAATCATAGAGATTGTTAAATTGTAGCGGATGATAAAATGTTGGAAGGCATTCTACTTTGCTTCTAATGATTTGAATCCACCATAAGGGTTCTTTCAAACGTTTCCTTTTTGTCCTTGTAAATTAATGTTAATTTTCTTTCGTAAATTTCCTTTCCACAGAATATAATGTAGTAAAATTGCGGACGGTAGTGTGAGTTTGTCTTGATAATTTATTTTACGTTTCTTGTGCTGACGCCCGAATTTATAGATTCTTGGCGGAATGGAGACTTTTATGGGGTATTATGCTTCTTGTCAGACCAGTTTGCATAAACAGAACCTGAATACGAATGGGAGATATCTTAATCCTCAGGATATTAATATTGAAAAAGGATATACCATTGAAGTATTTGCAGAGGGTCTGGATACTCCAAGCAGCATTCTTTTTACAGATAGGGGCGAATTATTCATTGCCAGTACCGGATACATCACCGGAAATCCTACGGTATCCCATCTGGTTAATGGACATTTCGAACTATATGCAGACCGTTTCAATGTCCCGCTGAACGGAATTACATACAGAGAAGGCAATATCTATGTATCCCATCGTGGGACCATTACTGTTCTTAGGCAGGATGGCAGCCGGCAGGACATCCTGATGGGACTGCCCAGCAACGGAGATTACAGCAATTGCCGGGTGGCCTTCGGCGATAACAACAAAATGTATCTTGGTATAGGCACTGCTACCAATTCCGGTATCGTGGGCCTTGATAATAAATGGGTTCCTGACAACCCCCAATTCCACGACTCTCCGGGCGATTATATTCTGCTTCGCGGTCAGAATTTCAAAACCATGAATATGCTGGTAAAAACGGCTGAGGAAGCAGCCTTTACCGGAGCCTTTTCCCCGTACGCAGAGCCTAATCTCCCCTATGAGCTAAGGAAGGGAATCATCAAGGCCTCCGGGAGTATCCTTCGGTCTGATCCTGACGGAACCATGCTTGAGTTAGTGGCCTGGGGGCTAAGAAGCCCCTCTTATATTAAATTCGACAGCGGAGGGCGGCTTTTTGCTTCCAATAACGGTTATGATTTGAGGGGATCCCGGCCGATTGCAGATGCTCCCGATGAATTTCAGCTGATTATTGATGGTTTGTGGTACGGATGGCCGGATTATTCCGGCGGAGAGCCTCTGACCCTGGAGAAATTCAAGCCAAGCGGAGGCGATCAGCCGGAATTCTTATTATCCAGTCATCCTAACATTCCTCCCAAACCATTTGCGGCCTTCCCGCCGGACTCTACTATCATCGGTTTTGATTTTAATCCCTATTCCTCCTTTGATAAGCTGGATAATATCTATATCGCTGAGTTTGGCTATATCAATCCTGGAACCTATCATCTTTCTACCTTGCAATATGAGACATCGGGCCACAAGATATCAAAGATTGATATTTCAACCGGCAGAACTTCAACCTTTGCCATGAATAAATCAGGACTGACCTCTTCCATTACAAGGGAGGGCGGCCTTGCCCGGCCGGCCGATGTTGCCTTTGGGCCTGACGAGGCACTGTATGTTGTTGATATGGGGATTAATACCATGGGAAATTCAAATGAATTTGTACCAAATACAGGTGTAATCTGGAAGATAAAAAGAATATAATATATTGCTGATGATAAGCAGAAACCTTATCGGGAACTGTTATCGCAGTAGATCATGAACATAAAACGTGTTCATGATCTTTCGCTCCACTCGCATACAGCAAGCATGCTTGCATATGCTCATTACGCTTTCATTATATCATTGAAATTATGCTTACAGGCGGGGATCATTCATGGAAATATATATTGTTCAACCGGGGGATACCATTTACTCCATAGCAAATAAATATGGCATATCTATATCAAAATTATTGCTGGATAACGGAATTGAGAATCCATTCAATCTGGTTACCGGTCAAGCCCTCATCATAACCTATCCAAGCCAGATTTATACGGTTAAGGAAGGGGACACACTTGCTCAAATTGCCGCTGCGAATGGCATTACAATCATGCAGCTATTAAGAAATAACTCCTTTCTGGCAACCCGTAAAGACATTTATCCGGGAGAAACTCTGGTTATCAGCTATAATGTAAAGAACGATATTGTGGTAAACGGTTATGCCTACCCTTTTATCGGCAATGATACCCTGATAAGAACTCTGCCCTACCTGACCTATCTTTCAATTTTTAATTACAGGATTGCTCCAAAAGGTAGCATTATTACCTATAGTGATGATCGGAATATCATACAAAAGGCCATCGATTATGGTACTATTCCGCTGCTGATGATATCCTCCCTTTCACCTCATGGGGAAACCGATTTAGAGACAGCCTATGATATTTTATTAAATGAGGAATATCATACCATTCTCTCCAATAATCTGCTTGCTCTGCTAAAGACCACCGGATATTACGGCCTAAACATCATGATCAGTATCATCAACAATACGAATCAGTATTACTATATGGATTTACTGTACGATATCTCTATCAAGGTAAGGAATGAGGGCTATCGATTATTTGTGACCATTGATCCCGATGTACATTATGTTGATGGTGTTCCTGCCCATGAAGATATTGATTATGCAAGAATCAGCCAATTAGTA
Source organism: Bacillota bacterium (assembly GCA_023407175.1). The sequence goes on along the minus strand of JAEYMU010000025.1, from coordinate 97,753 downwards.
GACGGTATTACATTTTTACAATACAGCTGGGGAAACAGCCAAAAGCCTCCTGCTCCCGTTTGCTCCATCGAACTATTAAACCATTTTATCGCCCACACGGTTCAAACGGCACCCTCTGAGAACATCACCATAGGAAAGCCTCTCCTCGGCTTTGACTGGGAGCTTCCTTTTGTACCGGGCAAGACGATTGCCCATTCCCTTACCCTGAATGCGGCAATTATCTTGGCCGCTGATGTTAGTGCGGTAATAAAATTCGACGAGGCTTCCCAAACCCCTTTTTATTACTATAAGGGAATTGAAATCGGTGCCACCCATGAGCATATCGTCTGGTTTATTGATGTCAGAAGCATCGATGCCCTGGACAAATTAATCGATAGTTTCCGGCTGGAAGGCTCGGGAGTCTGGAACATAATGATTTTTTACCAACAAATGTGGTCCCTGATTATTTCAAAATACGGTATCATCAAATTAATTCCCGACAGTCTGGAATAAATGTAATTCATGATAATAAATCCTTGTTTTCGAAGGCTATTTTTCTGCCCTCCTGTGTCAGACACCCCTTTAAAATAGTGGCGGTCATCTTGGCAAAGAGGCTATCCAGACTGTAATTAAAGCTTGATAAAACCTGTGCCTCACTCACATGATTTGCGGCCCCAATAAGGATATGAGCCACCAGGCAGGCATCCATATCCATCTCAAAATGTCCGGTTTTCTTCCCTGCCTCAAACAGCCCGATCAGATTTGTCATGATAATTTTTTGCCGGACCTCCTGTATTTTCTCAAAGGCTACCGGTACGCTTCTTTCCATATGCAAAAGTACGGATGGATTGATCTTCGATAACCTCTCTCCGACCGCTTTCAAAACCTCATTTAATTTCTCCACTGGATTTTTCTTATCATCCGACATAATTATATTGATCTTCTTCTCGATACCACCGGCGATATAGTCAATCGTCTGATCTAAAAGGGCCTCCTTGGAGGGAAAGAATTTGTACAGGGTTCCTTTTCCAATTCCGACTCCCCGGGAGATTTCATCCATTGTTACATGCAAAATCCCGGACGTAGTAAACCGCTGAAAGGAATACTCCATAATTCTGTTCTTCTTGCTCTCATCCGATGCCATCTTATTCACTCCCATTTTATATTTTTCTATATTTTTTCAGAGCTACGATATTTAAGATAAAGAATAAAAGAATGAATGTCAAGAGTGCCAGCATCTGAGGGCCCACTTCCCCAAGTCCCTTGCCCTTGATAATAATTTCATTCAAGGCATCGCAGGCATAATATACCGGCATAATTTTAGCCAAATACCCCAGATGGTAGGGAAGCGTATCCAGAGATATCAGCCCCGAGAAGAATATCTGCGGAATAACAACCACCGGAAGAAATTGCATCATCTGAAATTCATTATTGGCATAGATTGAGCAGAAGGCACCGATGCATACAGCGGACATGGATAATAAAATCATAAGAAAGCCTGCCTCTGCCAGTGTCCCTGCAAAGGACATCTTAAGCACCCATTTCACATAGCATAGCAGAATAATACTCTGCAGCATGGCAAACACACCAAACCCGAGGGTATATCCAAGCACAACCTGCCAGCGCTTCACCGGTGTTATCATCAGACGCTCCATGGTCTGAACCGTCCGCTCTCTTACAAAGGAGATCCCGGCCAGTATAAAGATCAGAAAAAATGAAATCACACCCAGCATAATATATCCCAGGCTGTTAAATAAATCCGAGTCACTTTTTCCGTAAATATATTGAATATCCATTCCTCCGGCCGGGTTTAATTCTTGTACTGCTTTCTGGACAGCCTTGGTCACCATTCCGGTCTTCACGGAATCGTTGCTTTCAAACAAAATAACGATATTGCTTCCCTCCAGATACAGCAGTGCATCCGTTTCCTTGTCCCGGACTGCCTGTTTTCCCTCTTCCAGCCCCATGCTTTCCACAGTAAGCTCCTGCTCCTTCAGACTTTCAAGAATAGCCGGTGGCATCCCATTTTCCGCAATTGTGGCCTTATAGTCCGATTCCCCAAGCAGAAAATAAATCAGGGTGAAAATAAACACCGGTACAATCAGAAGGAGTGCCAGGGAACGTCTGTCATTTACCGTCTGTCTGATAATTCTCTGAATAATATATAAGGTCTTCACTTTGCATCACCTCCCTCGGCAAGAAACAATTCCTCAATAGAGTTATTCTTTGTCCTACTCAGCAGAGACGTAGTGCTGTCGCAGGCAAGAATTCCTCCTTGATAGATAAGAGCGAGCCTGTCGCATTTTACAGCTTCATCCATAACATGAGTCGTAACCAGGATCGACTTGCCCTGCTCCTTTAATTGATAGAATTCATCCCATATCTTTTTACGCAGGAGGGGATCAATCCCCACCGTCGGCTCATCCAAAACCAGTATTTTGGGACTGTGCAGCAAGGCAGCGGCCAGAGAAAGGCGCTTCTTCATCCCGCCCGAATAGTTTCCTACCTTCTTGCGGGCATCTCCCTCCAGCTCCACCAGACGCAAAACCTCCATGGCACGCTTTTTCAGTATTTCCCGCTTCATCTGATACATCCCGCCGAAAAACATCAGGTTATCATAACCTGATAAATCATAATATAACGCATCATTTTGTGGCATATAGCCGATTGTATCCAGTACCTTGAGATTGGGTACTCTCTCCTTCATAACCTGGATGCTTCCTCTGTCCGCCGCAATCGCTCCGATGATCAGTCGGATTAATGTTGTCTTTCCGGAACCGGAAGGACCAATCAAACCAAATATCTCATTCTCTTGAATAGACAGGTTAATATCCTGTAAAACCTGCTGTTTCTTAAAGGCTTTAGATACTTCTTTCATTTCAATCAGCATAATTTTACCCCCTTCTTGCTGATATACAATCAACGAAATGAACTTATAGAACTATTTCAGTTCTTTTAGTTCTATTTTAATACAGTATACTTTTGCTGTCAATATCATAATTTCACACAAAAAAAAGCTGCCGCAATACCCAATCATAGGTTGCGGCAGCTATCTTAATCTTATACTTAGGATATTCCTGAAACAGTAAAGGCAATATAGGTGGATGGCAAGGAAACCTGTTTGGTGGTTTTATCCGTTGCACTTTTCAGGCGTACATAAATACGGTCACTGATGGAAGCATTCTTAATAACCACACTATGCTTAGAAGAGATGGAGGTCCATTTTGCAGTATAAAAATTCAGTGCAGTTCCCAAGGGAATCCTGGTATATTCATAGGATTTACTGGAATCAGTATCATTAATTGTAAGTGTGGTCCCTGCAAGTGTTGCAGCGGTAGCGGCAAGGGTTGCTTGCTGAGGTATCTCCATCACCTTTACAGAGGAATTCAGTTTTTTATCCGTCCCCAGAGTCCTAAACTCAATCACTCCAGCCGGAATTGCCGTATTTCCTGAGGTGCTGCCTCCAAGCAGGGAGGAAAGATCAAGATAACTTGTCTTGCTGGTTGTTGTCGGAACCGTAGTCCAGGCAAGATTGTCTCCGACACGATACTGTGTCGAACCGGGCTTCACACCAGTGATACAAAGCTTTCCGGCATCCAGCTTAACAGAAGGCGCGGAGGGCCGTTTCGGTATCTTAACGGTAACCGCCTTGCCGGCTCTGGAAGCTACAGTGGGTGCCGTACGAAAATATAGGGTCACTCCCTTCGTCTCATACATGGCAGTGTACATCGGGCTGGTTGCCGTGTACCAGGCTCCATTGGCCCCTTTCCTGTATTGAACGATCCGGGAGGAGGAAAATTCTATTCTTCCTACACCAGCGGTTATCTTGTATACAGGCGCCAGACTTTTATCCTCTGCATCAAGAGTAATGGAAACCGGCTCTGTGTCTTTGTTTCCCTTAAACCATAAGATAACCTGCTTTGTTGACAAGTAGGAGGATATATCTATTTTACCGGAATCAATCATTTCCCAGGTCTTTTTATTATCTGAACTGATATAGAATTTTGAACTTTGTCCGACGCCTACATTCACTGTCTCATCCGTATAGTCAACTGTAATAGCCAGCTGTGTGGCCGCCTTCACGACCTTGATGCCCATAAAGCAGGGATTATTAATAAAAAGTGCCAAAGCAACAGTTAACATAATGATTGCCCTGACGGCCGCTGACAGACCTGCCTTCTTATTCCCCTTTGATTTTTGTGTCATTTCCTCTCTATCCATAGAAAATATCGCTCCTTTCCCAAACCGAGTACTCTTTCCCACTCTTTCCACTCTAATATACCGACGGCTTATAACGATTTACATCTTCTATATTATAGTCCTATTCCAGAAATATGACAATGTCTTCCTTGTAATCTGTTCTGATACATCCGTCCTAGAGCGTGTTAAAAAACACGTTACAATTCGGCCTTGCAGGGAATGTGACCGGTTCCGGGGAAAAATGATTTCCATTCGGAGTATTTGCATTCGTCGGTACTTAGGTTCTGTATTTTAGAACCTTATGTATCGTTACGTAATGCAATTAAGCGAAAGCGGCTCCGATATGGGAACATTTCTTCCCGAAACCGGTCAATCTCTCCACAAGGCTGAATTTGTAACAAAAACACACTAATTCCACATGTGCCATGCATCATAATTCTTAATTTCTGCGGCAGTCACGTTCTCTTTTATCATAGTCATGACCCCGTCAACCATAGCTTGCTCTGTGTAGAGCCAGGCTGACTGTCCCTGCTCCAATGTTTTTGTAAGCCGTCCCAGTAGATAAAGCTGATTACCCTCAACCCGATACTTTTCTACCCAGTAAGCGGTTGCGCCATCCTTCCCGTGAAACAGGACAACTCCTTCCTCCTTAAGCACCTCCGGAAAGGGATGCTCGTCGAATTCCGGAACCTCGACATACCCATTGATGGATGCGTCATAAACAAAACATGCATATAACTGCGGCCAGCCATATACGCCCAGGTCCAGCATAATATCGTCATTCCCATCCTGATTGATATCAAGAATCTGGCTGCCCTCCTGGATGGTGCCGGGCATGAAATCATCGGGATACTTGTATTGCAGCTGCTGCAGCACTTCTCCTGACTTCGAATCGGTGAAGGTAAAATCCATAATATAATCGTTATCAGCTTCCTGATTTTTATGTACCGTGATATTGCCTTTTTGCTGCTTGCCGGCAACAGAAACATTTCCGCTATACTGATAAACAGGCTCCTCCCCATAGGCGGAGCCGGTGCTCATACTTTCAATCTGCCAGCCCTTGCCGTTCCAGCGAACATCGATATACCAGGCGCTGTCTTCCTGTGCGTTAATCAGTCTCCGCACGCGCAGGAGCTGTCCATTGTCCGTATCAACAACTCCTACTCCGACGCACATCTCATCTTCATTGAGGCTTTCTGGCTGCTCATACGCTATTGCGGTATTCTTTATACAGTCTAGAGGCAGAGTGGTAAGCTCATCCCCTTCTATGCTAAGAATATAAAGCTCCCTGGCTCCGTAATTGCTCCCATTAATCATCGGTGCAAAGACGATCTCGTCCTTTCCGTCACCGTCAAAATCGCCTGCCATCAATGCATTATAGAATGGGGCCATCCAGGTAACAACGGAGCTTTTAATGGATTTGGTGAGCATTGTTCCGGTTCCAAGGTCAATGGTGAATACAGCCTCTTTGGTACTGCTTTCCAGAGACACATAATCCGCCACACCGTTTCCGTCAAAATCACCCTGGGCTGTGACCGCTATATTCGCTGCTGCTTCGCCCAGATCGAAGTCCGTAATAATTCCATTACTGTTATAGGTAAAGCTTATATCCGCTGAAAAGGATACCTGGAAAGAGCCCAAATAGGTCTGTGCCCCCGGCTGCTCCTGTGTATAAAGCGTCGGCACCCATACTACCCTGATAGTGTCTTCGTCTATGCTATACCAGATCTGGTCTCCGCAGTAGAAGCTATCCGGAACTACATTCTCGCCTTCAGTCACACCGATCGTGGTCAGGCTGTCCGTTATGAGCGGTCTGCCGTCCGAACCGACCGTCACCTTTTTACTTTCCCCGTCATATGACATAGTGAGTTTACTGCTTAGGCGGTCAGCCAGCTCATTGATATCCAAATAGTAAGGCTCAATTTGACTCCCTCTTACCTGAAAAACATACAGCTCCGATACCGTCACCCCCGTGCCGCCTCCGGTATGACAGGAGACGTATATCCTGCTTCCGTCGCTGCTTGTGCTTAAATCCGGTGCTAATGTTGTATTTGTCATATACCGGTAGGGGAAGGCATAAATATGCTGCTCCTGGCCAACATCCAGAAAAAGTCCATAACCGGGATCATCTTTATCATAATACCCATAAAGATATATGTTCTGTTCCGGAATTGAATTTAGGAATATTATATTATCATTGCCCCAGCTTTCGATTCCCTGCCCAATGTCAGCAGCTCTTTCACCTTTTCTGGCATCCGGTACGGTAACTGCCGCCATTTTATCCTGAAAAGAATTTACGAAATCAGTTGGAATTTCCACAAACATTTTTCCATTTTCATACCGGTCCTGAGCAGTTAAGGGCTGCAGATTGCTTGTTTGTGCATCCGATTTCGTCTGTTCCTCCTGATTTCCTGTCTTTTCCTCTTCCTGATCGCTAGATGTCTTTTGTACGGTCACACCGTTTGATTCATCCTTAACACCTAACGCCGCGGCGCAGCCAGTAAGCAGAAGCGCCAAAATCAGTGTCAGAGCGACCGCCCATGCCGATTTCTTTTTATAATTTTTTATGCTGATCAGTCTTTCTTTCAATTCCTTTTTTTCCTCACACAAGGTCGTAGCAATAATGCCGGCCGGCAGCTTTCTGTTCGCCGCAAGGGAAAGGAGCATATTTCCATAAAACCGCTTTTCCTCTGCAGACATATTCCTGATCACTGCCTCATCACAGGCAAGTTCGCAGGAACGGCCTATTTCTCTTCTGATCAGTATCATGAGAGGATTGAACCAATGCAGCGAGGTCACTGCAACGACCAGCCATTTATAAAGTACATCCTTTCGTTTGTAATGGGTGAGTTCGTGGCGCAAAATATGACTAAGTTCTTTTTCCATGCCATTATGTACGTAGGCAAACTGTGGCAGGACGATGACCGGACGCCAAATACCAATGAACATCGGTGTATTAATGTGACTGCTGCAAAATAACCGGACCCGCCTGTTATCACGAAGGCACTCGAATACCGCAATGTCATCTCCATGCGGCGCTGTGCAGGAGCGTCGTATACGCCGCGAAAAGACGGCATAGGCAATGAAAAACCACCCTATCCCGACAATTGCTCCCGTCAGCCATAGCCATAACAGACTCCTTTGAAGGAAATCCCACAGATCAAAGGATCTCTGAGTTTTTGCAGATGTCTGCCCATTGTCAGCTTTACTGCTTTGCCGCTCCTGTGAAGCCATTGACTGCACCGGCGGTACTACGGTGGGTATTCCGACACTCTGATCTGTAATATTTACCACTGGGCTGCCGGTTTGCTTCGGCAAAATATTGCTTACCTCCTGCGGCTCAGAGTGAGACAAGATATCTGTAATGTTGATGGGTGCGGGGAGAGGCACGGCCAATCGCAGCAGAACCAAAAGCCAAATATAATAAGAGAAGGCTTTCGATACTTTATTTTTAAGAAGGGGCCTTCCCACAAACAGAAAGAGCGCCAATATAGAGCCCGACAAAGAAAGAAACAGGATTGTTTTTAAGGTATCATTCATATTTACACCCGTGCATATCACAAGCTTGCTTGTTATACTGCTTTAATAAATAGTTTGAAAGTGGTTTACTTTCAAACTTTTCACCCGCATTGAACATTACTGAAAGCTCTGCAATATCCTCTCCTGCCAATTGTCCGTCTGAGACCAGGGACGCTACCAGCTTCTTAGCGCTTCCCGCAAATATCTTATTCACAAAGGCATGCGTCGCCCATTGGTTATATTCATCCGCAGTTACCAACGCACTGTATATCCCACGCCGTTCCAGCCTGACAATATCCTTTGCCTGCAGTCTGCGAAGAAGTGTTTTTATCGTAGAATCCTCCCATCCACAGCGTGCCGAAAGCATACGGCGTATTTCAATGAGCGGAAGGGCTTCTCCCGCTTCCCAAAGCACACGCATCACTTCAAGTTCTGAATCCTGTATTTTGCCAGCAAGTTCGTTCATAACATCCTCCCCTATAGTTTACATGAGTAATCTTTTCATTTAAAGTTTACTATTGTAGCCTTTAGTTGTCAAGAAGAATCACAGAAAATTTATTTATTGTAAGACTGTACCATAAAAAATGCCCCTTTTTGCAACAAACAGTTTGTATTTTTATCTGCTTGCGGCAAGAGGAGCCTACCGGCCGAAGCCGGTTTATTCATTTTATGATTAAGCTATCGGATATTCTGCTCTATCTCCATCTCGGAAGCCTCCGGGAAGAAGGATTTTATTTTTGCGATTATGATTTCTTTTGCTTTTGCAGACTCCAGATGATACCGGGAACGAACATGTGCTTCACCAAAGAGGTTCTCACTTAATGACAGGCTTGCAATCGGCCAGCCATATTCCTCTCCCTTCTTGCTCTTCTTTCTGCGAAAGCTTCTTACCGTGATATAGGTCTGCATCTGGAGCTGAGATATACAGCCCTCATAGCCCTTTTCCCCCTCCTTGCCAAACCCGGCAGTTGCTTTCAGTTCATTGGAAAGACATTCTTCCCTTTTCATAAGAACATCAATTATCTTCTTGGCACGGCGGCTTGCCAGACCATCCTCATATCTGCTGTCAAAATCATACCCATCCCTGCGGTAAGCCGCAAGATAGGGATACCATTCTCTTGAGACAAAGCCTGCCCGGCTGCAAAACAGCTTGCCATAGGCAACCCTACCCTCTGTGGCAATAATTTCCCGCCAGCTCCAGGGATCCAGGTCCGAGCCCGTCCACCAGGCATCCTGTGCCGTCTGCTCCTCTACGGAAAAGCCGGGCACACTGTTTTTAAATAACGGAAGAAAGCCTACTTCATCAATATAATCTGTAAGCTGTGAGTAGGACTTTATACATTTCGGATCATTCCGGTTCAGCCCCTCCATAATCCACTGACCATCAACTGTAATCATAATCTTCTCCCCCCGTTTCCATTACCATATTTCGGCCTGATCCAAAAACACCAGTACTGCCTTGCATAAATATTGCTTAATATTCAGTGCCTGATGTTTGCGATGAGGCCGTACTAACGCCGGTTCAATTCATCCAGCGTCCGGTCATAAGCAGGAAGGAATTCCTTCATAAAGATATCTACTTCTTTAAGCTCCATCGCCCTTAATATCCCGGCGATTGATGCCTCTGCACTTAAGAATTCCGTATTGCCTGCTTTCCTCTCTTCCATGCATTTAATCAGAGCCGACAGCTTGTCTGCCGCTTTCACAAGCCTCCACAGATAGACCTCATTCTCCTTCGGGATGAAAAGGTCCATATAGCTTAGCCTGATATCCTCAGGAAGCATGGCAAGGAGCCTTTCTGCGGCTGCCTTCTCCACCTCTTTAAAGGCCCCCTGAATATTCTCATTATAATATTTCACCGGCGTCGGCATATCCCCGGTAATAATCTCAGTAGCATCATGATAGATACCGATTAAGGCGGCCTTTTCCGCATTCAGATGATTGTTAAGACGCTCATTGCTGATCACTGCCAGGGCATGGGCCAGAATACTGACCTCCAGAGAATGCTCGCTGATATTCTCCTGACTGGAATTACGCATCAGAGCCCAGCGTTCAATCAGCTTCATCCTTGAAAGCATTGCATAAAAACCATTTTCCATTTTATTTTCTCCGTTCCGTATTCCCTTTGTCAGGAAGATGTGCTTATCCCTCCAGATATTTCTTCACATAGCCGCCGGTATAGGAGTTTTCATTGGAGGCAATCTCCTCCGGTGTTCCCTGTGCGATAACCGTACCGCCTTTATCTCCGCCCTCCGGTCCGATGTCTATGATATAATCGGCTGTCTTAATAACATCCAGGTTATGCTCGATAACCACCACCGTATTGCCGCTGTCAGAAAAACGCCTTAATATGTCAATCAGCTTATGCACATCGGCAAAATGAAGTCCGGTCGTCGGTTCATCCAGGATATATATTGTCTTTCCGGTGCTGCGCTTGCTTAATTCCGTAGCCAGCTTAATTCTCTGTGCTTCCCCGCCTGACAGGGAAGTGGAAGGATGTCCCAGTCGAAGATAGGATAATCCCACATCAAACAGGGTTTCAATTTTTCTCTTGATGGAAGGTACATTCTCAAAGAATTGTACCGCCTCTTCTATTGTCATATCCAATACTTCATAGATGTTCTTTCCCTTATAGCGTACCTCCAGGGTCTCCCGGTTATAGCGCTTGCCGTTGCAGACCTCGCAGGGAACATAGATGTCCGGCAGGAAATTCATTTCGATTTTAATAATTCCGTCTCCACTGCAGGCTTCACATCGCCCGCCCTTAACATTGAAGCTGAAACGTCCCTTGGAATAACCACGCATCTTGGCATCCTGTGTGGCTGCAAATAAATCTCTGATCTGGTCAAAGACTCCGGTATAGGTTGCCGGATTGGATCTAGGGGTCCTTCCGATGGGTGACTGGTCGATGTTGATGACCTTATCCAGCTGATCAATGCCTATCATCTTCTCATGCTTACCTGGAATGCAACGCGCACGGTTTAAATCCCTTGCCAGCCTCTTGTATAGAATCTCGGTAATCAGGGAGCTTTTCCCTGAGCCCGATACACCGGTGATGCAGGTCATTATCCCAAGGGGAATATCTACATTAATATTCTTGAGATTATTCTCCGCCGCTCCCATAATGGTAAGGTATCCGGTGGGCTTGCGTCTTTCCCCCGGAACGGGAATTTTAATCCTGCCACTCAAATATGCCCCTGTAACGGATTCCTTCACCTTCATGATCTGCTTTGCCGTACCGGCAGCCACTACCTCGCCCCCGTGCTCTCCGGCACCTGGTCCGATATCTATGATATAATCGGCGGCAAACATGGTATCCTCATCATGCTCCACCACAATCAGGGTATTGCCAAGGTCCTTCAGATTATTCAAGGTCTTAAGCAGCTTGTCATTATCCCTCTGATGCAAGCCGATGCTGGGCTCATCAAGGATATATGCCACTCCCACCAGACCGGAGCCAATCTGGGTAGCCAGACGGATCCTCTGGGATTCCCCTCCTGACAGGGTCCCTGTTGCTCTAGCCAGAGTAAGATAATCGAGACCAACATCCATCAGAAAGCAGATTCTGGCCCGGATTTCCTTCAATACCAGCTCACCGATTTTCTGCTGCATGGAGGTCAGCACAAGGTTTTGCATAAAGGTGGACAAATCCCGGATGGAATACTGTGTCACATCTGCAATATTCTTATCGCCCACAGTAACTGCCAGCGCCTCCTTCTTAAGACGCTTGCCCTCACAGAGCTTGCAGGGAGTAGTCCGCATAAAGCTCTCATACTCCTGCTTCACCGTCTCCGAACCGGTCTCACGGTAACGCCGCTCAATATTACGGATCAAACCTTCAAAGGCCACATCGTAAATACCTATCCCCCGCTGTCCCTGATAGTGTACCTTCACAGTCTTACCATCCGTACCGTGAATAAACATATGGCGTACCTCTTCGGAAAGCTGTTCATAGGGAGTATCCAGATCAAAATGGTATTCCTTTGCCAGTGCCTCCAGTATGCTTCTTGTATAGCTGCCCCGGTCCCCTGCCGACTGCCAGCCGGGAGCGGCAATCGCACCGTCAATCAGACTCTTGTCCTGATCGGGGACTAACAGCTCCTCATCAAATTCCATCTTGATGCCAAGTCCATGGCATTCCGAGCAGGCACCGAAGGGATTGTTGAAGGAAAAAATACGCGGTTCAATTTCATCAATACTGATACCGCAATCCGGGCAGGCAAAATTCTGGCTGAAGGTCAGCTGCTCCTTGTCAATCACATCCACATATAATAATCCCTCTGCCAGCTTAAGTACACTTTCTATCGAATCGGATAACCGCTTTTCAATGCCTTCCTTTACCACAAGACGATCTACAATAATTTCTATATTATGTTTGTTATTCTTCTCTAATTTAATCTCCTCGGTAAGCTCATACATATGTTCGTCAACCCTGACTCTGACATAGCCGCTCCGTTTTGCCTGTTCGAAAAGCTTTGTATGCTCACCCTTACGCCCCCGTACCACCGGAGCCAGCAGTTGAAGCTTCGTGCCCTGAGGCAGACTCATAATCTCATCCACCATCTGGTCCACTGTCTGCTTCTTAATCTCCTTCCCGCACTGCGGACAATGGGGAATTCCGATTCTGGCATAGAGCAATCGGAAATAGTCATAAATCTCGGTCACAGTACCTACCGTAGAGCGAGGATTTCGGTTTGTTGATTTCTGATCGATGGAAATCGCAGGCGGGAGACCTTCGATGCTTTCCACATTCGGCTTCTCCATCTGTCCGAGGAACTGCCTCGCATAGGAGGAAAGCGATTCCATATACCTTCTCTGTCCTTCTGCATAAATCGTATCAAAGGCAAGGGAGGATTTTCCTGAACCGCTGAGTCCGGTCAGTACCACAAACTGATCCCTGGGTATATCCACGCTTAAGTCCTTTAGATTATTTTCCTTTGCGCCTCTGATTTTAATATAGTTCTTTTTCTCTGCCATTGCTCCACCTATTCTAAATTATCTTAATAAATTTTCCTTTATCTATCTGCCCTCTAGCTCTTGCAGCTGCTTCTTAAGCTCCATCATCTTATCCCTTAGCTGTGCCGCCAGTTCAAAATTAAGCTCTGCAGCCGCTGTATGCATCTGCTGGGTTACCTTCTTCACCAAAGCCTCCAGCTCCTGGCGGGACATGGATTCCATATCCTTCTCCATATCCTTAAGATTAACCGCAGCCTTCTTGGAAATGCTGATAAGGTCCCGAACCTTCTTCTTGATGGTAGTGGGCGTAATTCCATGGGCTTCGTTATATGCCTGCTGCAATTGTCTTCTTCGGTCTGTCTCATAGATAGCCCGCTGCATGGACTGCGTCATTACATCGGCATACATAATAACCTGGCCCTCAGCATTACGGGCGGCCCGTCCGATGGTCTGTATCAGGGAGGTTTCCGAACGCAGGAATCCCTCCTTATCTGCATCCAGTATTGCTACCAGACCCACCTCCGGTATATCCAGTCCTTCCCGAAGCAGATTAATTCCAACCAGTACATCGAATACGTCCATTCGCATATCACGTATGATTTCCGAGCGCTCCAGCGTATCAATATCGGAGTGGAGGTATTTCACACGGATTCCCACCTCTCGAAGATAGGAGGTTAAATCCTCCGCCATCTTTTTGGTCAGTGTGGTTACCAGAACCTTATTCTTCTTCTCCAGCTCTTTATGGATTTCACCCACCAGATCATCAATCTGTCCGCTCACCGGCCTTACCGAAACTCTCGGATCAAGAAGACCCGTAGGCCGGATAACCTGTTCAGCGCGAAGCAGCTCATGCTCGCTTTCATAAACGGAAGGAGTAGCCGATACAAACAATATCTGACTGATCTTACTCTCAAATTCCTGGAAATTAAGCGGGCGGTTATCCAGTGCAGAGGGAAGACGAAAGCCGTAATCCACCAGTGTTGTCTTTCTTGACCGGTCACCGGCATACATTCCCCTGACCTGTGGAAGAGTGATGTGGGATTCATCCACGATAATTAGAAAATCCTCCGGGAAATAATCCATCAGTGTATGAGGCGGTGCCCCCGTCTCAAGTCCGGTCAAATGTTTCGAATAATTCTCTATGCCGGAGCAAAAGCCTGTCTCCCGAAGCATCTCAATATCAAAATTTGTTCGCTCCGATATCCTCTGAGCCTCCAAAAGCTTGTCCTCACTCTTAAAATAACGGACTCTTTCCTCCAACTCAGTTTCTATATTCTTAATCGCTTCCTCCAGCTTGTCCTGGGCTACGACATAGTGGGAAGCCGGAAAGATCACCATATGCTCCAGACTGCCTTTGATCTCTCCTGTCAGCACATCGATCTCCAATATCCGTTCAACCTCATCACCAAAAAACTCAATCCGCACCGCAACATCACCTGAGGCCACAGGAAATATCTCAACCACATCTCCTCTGACCCGGAAGGTACCTCGCTTAAAGTCCATATCATTGCGGTCATACTGTATCTCAATCAATTTTCTTAACACATCATCCCTGTCTTTTATCATTCCTGGGCGCAAAGAAAGTACCATGTTCTGGTAATCAATCGGGCTTCCCAGACCATAAATGCAGGAAACACTGGCAACAATGACAACATCGTCACGCTCCGACAGGGAGGCTGTCGCCGAATGCCTAAGCTTATCAATCTCATCATTAATTGAAGAGTCTTTCTCAATATAAGTATCGGTGGATGGTACATAGGCCTCCGGCTGATAATAATCATAATAGCTTACAAAATACTCTACCGCATTCTCCGGAAAGAATTCCTTGAATTCTCCGTACAGCTGTGCGGCAAGGGTCTTGTTATGTGCTATGATCAGCGTTGGCTTCTTCAGTTCCTTTATAATATTGGCCATGGTAAAGGTCTTACCTGAGCCTGTTACCCCTAATAGCGTCTGGGATTGGTTGCCGCTTTGAAAGCCCTCGACCAGGGCTCTGATTGCTTCCGGCTGATCTCCGGTAGGTTCATATTCCGATACCAGTTTAAACTCCATACCATACCTCCGCACTGCCATCCGACAGAATCAAATATAAAAAACGATGATATTATGCAGATTAGAAACTCAAGGACTTTGTCCTTTCGTTCACGTTGCACTTATCCATGGAATTCAGGGCATTGATTCAAGCAAGCTTGATCAATGCCCTGAATTCCATGGACTAATCTGCTTATCGTGGACATTATATCATAGCTAAAATCCAAAATCAATATTATTTCGAATGTTTGTTCTGATTTAATTTCTTCCAAAAACAAAACTCCTGCGGCTTAGAAATCCGCAGGAGCTTTCATCAGGTAATCGCAAACTGGCTGTTATAGAGCCTTGCATAGAAGCCGCCCTTCTCAAGGAGCTCCTCATGGCTGCCCTGCTCTATGATACTGCCATGCTCCATCACCAGAATTAAATCCGCCTCCTTGATGGTTGAAAGCCGGTGGGCTACGACAAAGCTCGTCCGTCCCTCCATCAGTCTGGCAAAGGCCTTCTGAATCTTAATCTCGGTACGGGTATCAATATTACTGGTTGCTTCATCAAGAATTAACATCGGCGGTTTCATCAGCATAACCCGGGCAATACACAGCAACTGTTTCTGTCCCTGTGAGATATTTCCGCCGTCCTCGGTAAGCATAGTATCGTATCCCTCCGGGAGCCTGCTGACAAAGCTGTGTACATAAGCCGCCTTCGCTGCAGAGATAACTTCCTCCAGGGAGACATCCTCCCGTCCGTAAGCAATATTATCCCGGACCGTACCGTGAAACAGCCAGGTGTCCTGCAATACCATTCCGTACATGCTCCTGAGAGCCTTCCGTTTCATTTCCTTGATCTTTGTACCGTTCACTCTGATTTCTCCGGCATCCGTATCATAGAAGCGCATCAGAAGATTGATTATGGTAGTCTTGCCGCTGCCGGTAGGCCCGACGATCGCAATCCGCTGCCCCGGCTTTACCTCCAGATTAAAATTCTTAATCAGGGGTACTTCCTTTTGATAGGAGAAATCAACCTTCCGGATCTCAACCTTTCCGTTGCCTTCTGCCTCTTCTAATAACCCCTCCTCAGAACTTTCCGGGGTTTCATCAATCAATGCAAACACCCGCTGCGCCGAGGCAAGAGCGGACTGAAGCTCCGTGATAATTCCCGATATCTCGTTAAAGGGCTTGGTATACTGATTGGCATAGGCCAGAAAGCTGGAAAGCTGTCCTATGGTAATCAGGCCGTTAATTGCCGTTAACGCACCATAGATTCCAACCGCCGCGTATACAATACCATTCACAAAACGGGTACAGGGATTGGTCAGGGAGGAATAGAACTGGGCTTTGACACCGCATTCGTGAAGCCTTGCGTTAATCTCTTCAAAACGTTCGACTGCCTTCTCCTCATAGGAAAATGCCTTCAAAAGCTTCTGGTTGCCAATCATCTCCTCAATCAGACCGCCCATCTCTCCCCTGATTTTTGACTGCTCACTGAATTTATTGAAAATACGTCTGGAAATAAAGGCCGCCACAAATAAGGACAGCGGAGTCAGAAAAATTACCACCAGCGCAATCTTATAATTGATGGAGAGCATGAAAATGATTGTTCCGAAAATAGTTACCAGACCGGTGAACAGTCCAGCAAAGCCCTGCAGCAATCCATCCGACACCGCATCAATGTCATTTACCATACGGTTAATGATATTACCGTGGGAATTCTGATCAATATATCCCAACGGAACCCGATTCAACTGCTGATATGCCTTTGTCCGTAAGTCTTTCACAGTGCGGAAGGTGATACGGTTGGTATGGAAGATCATCAGCCATTGAAATAAGGCACTTCCCGCGATAACCACCGTAAGCTGGAATATTATTTTTATAATTTCCCCAAAATCCACCTGACCTGGGCCAATGATATAATCTACGGCCCGGCCAATCAAAATTGGGGTAAGCAGGGATAGGGCAACACTGGCAATCGCACAGATCAGGGCAATCATCATGGAGCCTTTATAGGGTCTGGTATAATGCAGCAGTCTCTTTAAGATCGATGTATTCCGTCTTTTCATACTCTGCTTACCTCCTCCTCGCTTAGCTGGGATAAACAGATTTCCCGATAAACCTCACAGTGTTTCACCAGATCGGCATGTTTCCCTATGCCGGCAAGCCTGCCATCCTCCAGAACAACAATCTTATCCGCATGCATTAATGTGGCGGCCCTTTGGGATACCAATATGACTGTCATCCCCTTGCAATCCTGCTTAAGGGCACTGCGAAGCCTTGCATCGGTGGCATAATCCAGCGCGCTTGCACTGTCATCCAGGATCAGAAGCCTCGGTTTCCCCACCAAAGCTCTCGCTATGGTAAGCCTCTGCTTTTGTCCACCGGACAGATTCTTCCCGTCCTGCAAAATCATATAATCTAACTGCCCCGGCAGCTTATCCACAAATTCCCTGGCCTGGGCCGTTGTCAATGCTTCCCACAATTCCTCGTCTCTTGCCTCTTTCTTAGCCATACAGAGATTATTACGGATACTTCCTAAAAAAAGCACCGCCTTCTGAGGCGCAATTCCAAACCGGCTGCGCAAAGCTTCAAAGGAATATTCCTTAAGTGCTGTCCCCTCCATCCTGATTTCACCAAGGCTGACATCATAAAAGCGAGGCAGGAGATTTACCAGAGTAGATTTACCGGAGCCGGTACCTCCGATAATTCCAACAGTTTCTCCCGGATAGATATCAAGGCTGATATCCTCCAGGGCATATTCTCTGGAATTCGGATAGGCGAAGGAGACCTTATTCAGGGACAGAAACGGCAATTCCCCGGTCTGTCCGGCCATATTGCCAGTTTTCTTCTCTTCTCCCTGACTATCTCCCTCAACCAGTGACGGCTTCAAATCGAATATATGATTAATCCTTGCTGCGCTGGCCGCCGCCTTCGTAAAAATAATGACAAGATTTGCGACCACCACCAGGGCCAGTGAGATCTGGGTCATATAGTTAATCAGGGCTATTACCTCTCCCTGTGACAAGGCCCCCGTATCAACACGAATACCTCCGAACCAGATAATAGCCACAATCGCCAGGTTCAGTACCACAAAAATAGCCGGGTTAAGAAGCGCTGACAGCTTTCCTACCCGGATTGCAATATCTGCGGCCTCTTCATTTGCCTGGGCAAAGCGCTGCTCCTCCCTGCCTTGTCTGGAGAAAGCACGGATTACCCTGGCACCCGTCAGATTTTCCCTTGTAATGAGAGAAATCTTATCCAGTACCTCCTGTCTGATCCGGTAGAAGGGAACCGATTTCTTCATAATAATATATAAAAGAGCTGAAATCACCGGAATCACCGCCAGAAAAATCAGCGAAAGCTTCAAATCCAACAGCATAGCCATCACTGTAGCCCCGATTACAAGGAAGGGGGCCCGCACCACCAGACGGATCAGCATGGCTACCGCCAGCTGCATCTGGTTGATATCATTGGTAATAACTGTGATCAGCGAATTCGTGCCAATCCGGTCCAGTTCGGCATGGGACAGAGTATTGATGTGGGCAAACAGCTCATTGCGCACTCTTGTTCCAAAGCCCTGTGATGCCCTTGCCGCACTGTACTGGCAGATGAGCGCAAAAATAAGTCCTGCAGCTCCAAGAAGCAAAATCACCGCACCTCTTTGGAGCACATAGACCTTATCTGCATTTTTAATGCCGACATCGATTACTGCTGCCATAACCAGAGGCACAATTAATTCAAAAATTGCTTCCAAAAGCTTAAAAAACGGTCCAAAAATCAACTCAAACTTAAAATACTTTAAATATCTGGCTAAACGTAACATATTACCAATCCCTCTTCTGTTTGCACCTGCTTTAAGTGTCTCTAAAATTAGTTTGTCCCGGCCTGTGCCTTTTCGCAAAGCTTCTCAAAAGCTACCGCAAACCGGATATCATCCTCGGAGGTTCTTTTCTTACTGTGTCCCTTGACGCGTTCCCCCGCCCTTCGGCACTTCTTGGCAATATCCCGCTCCATCAGCATGACATCAATATTACTTTCCGTATAAACCTTTCCTCCGGGATGAATGGCATAGGCCCCTTTCCCGAGCGCCATGGCAGCCACACCATAATCCTGGGTTACAACAACATCACCTCTTGCCGTACGGTTAATCAATGCAAAATCAACTGCATCCGGGGCTTTGCTGACCGAAACAATCTCACAGTACTCAGAAGACAGGATATGGCTTGTATCGATGAACATAATAACCGGAAGCTGTAGCTTTATTGCAATTGCTTCAATAATTTCCTTCACTGGACAGGCATCCGCATCCACTAAAATCCTCATTATAACCTCCATGCCGCTATCAGACAGCTCATAAAAAGTTTATTCATTATTTGCTTTTTTTATCGAACCACCTCTTATAACAGCTAATTGTACTGCTTATTATATCCTATTTAAATTTGCGCCGATTATGATACTTATTATTGTGGCTGCATAGCTTTTCATTCCTGCGGCGCTGATCAAATTACTTGGAATTATTAAAATTGACACTGTAAATCTCCGTGTATATCAATTTCTCCTGTGGCTGCTCTGATTTCATCAGGCTGATTTTCGTGACCCTTACCTGCACCGGGGCAATCTGTGCTTCAAATTCCTTTTGGGAAAAACCGCGGTCTGTAACAACTCTGCGCCCCAGCGTCAGGTGCGGCCGGTATTCCCTGTCATCAATGCCCGGAAAGCCTGCCGTCTTAAGCTCCTTCGCCATCTCACCTTGAAGCCGCCAGAGCGTTTCTTCCCGATCGACACCAAGCCACCAGATATCGCCCTCCCTGCGCGTAAATTTCCCTGTTCCTCCTATGGACAGCTCAAATTCTGCTGCTCCAGCCTGCTGCACCGCATTCTGCATTGCCTGCCTGATCTCCTTAAGACGGTCCGTTTCTCCGATAAAATTCACGGTCAGATGCAGATTTTCCCGTGCTGTAAAGGTTCCCCGTGCTGATTTACGAAGCCTCTCTACCGAATGATAAAGTATATCCTTCTTCTCTTCCTCAAATAAAACCGCTGTAAAAAGTCTCATATTATCATTACCTAATATGCCCTTCCATTAAATTCACTCAGTTTACGCTGCATATTCCGATTATATCCCAAAATTTATTCTTCAACAAGAGAAAGCGGCTATTCTTCACGATTTTCTATAAAGAAGGATGCCAAATACTCCTGTGTTTGTCACGGATATGAATTGATTATTGATTGTAAAAATATCCAGCCTCCCATATAATACTATATAATTGCGGTCATTTTGACGTTACATATCAGGAAATATCAGCATAGATTTTAATGATCGCAATTAACCCGGCATAAATAAAAATCAAAAAGCGAGGCGCTATGAACAAAAAATCAAAACAGCTTATTCTGCGAATTACAATTTTCCTACTCCTTGCCCTGTCCGTTACGGTTTACAACCGTTGCGGCTCCAGATCGGAGGCTCCAACAGAAACCTCTGCCTTAAAGGATATTCTGGAGGTACATTTTATCGATGTCGGGCAGGGAGATTCTATCCTGATCGAGGAAAATGGGGAAGATATGCTGATTGACGCGGGAGAGAATTCGGAGGGCGAGGTTGTACTGAATTATTTAAAGTCCGAGAATATTACGGACCTGGATTACGTCATAGGTACACACCCACACAGCGACCACATCGGAGGAATGGATACCGTACTTGAAGCCATCCCTGTAGAACAGGTGCTATTACCCAAGGTTGACTATGATACCAAAACCTATGAGGACGTACTTACCGTAATACAGGAAAAGAATATAAAAAAAACGGAGGTAAGCGCCGGTGACAGCTTCACCCTCGGCGCGGCCTCCTTTACTGTTCTGGCCCCCTGCTCCGCAGAGTATGAAGACCTGAACAATTATAGTATATGTATCCGGCTGACCTATGGCAGCAATACCTTTCTTTTTACCGGAGATGCGGAAGCCCTCTCCGAGAAAGAAATGATAGAAAGCGGGGTTGAGATTTCTGCCGATGTCTTAAAGATCGGACACCATGGCTCCGCCTATTCCAGCTGTGAGGATTTTCTTAGTGCGGTCAGTCCGGTCTACGGTGTAATCAGTGTGGGAGCAGATAATGAGTATGGCCATCCGGACAGCTCCATTTTGCAGGCCATGCTTGACCATAACATCGCCATATATCGGACGGATAAGCAGGGTACCATCCAGTTTACCTCCGACGGCCAGCATATATCCGTCAGCACACAGCCTTATCAGCCCACACAGGAGGAGCTGGCAGGAAATTAAGCCAAAGGAGGAAGGCTCTGTGCAATTCGCTCCATCAATTCCTCCATGCCAAGACCTTCCCCGTCCACAATAACATGGGCGTAGCGTTCATAAAGGGGGCAGCGTTCCTCATATAGAGATTTTAAGGTTTGTCCCTTACGCAGTACCACTCCCCTTTGTCCGATATTTCCCAGACGGTTTTCTATGGTTTCATAGCTTAAGCGAATATAGACAACAACGCCGATACTGCGCAGGTGCTCCATCGCCCTTGGTCCGTAGATTACGCTGCCGCCGGTGGCAATTACAGCGTTTTCCGTATTTATGTCCGTATTGACCTGTTCCTCGACAGCAATCAAGCCCTCCAGCCCCTCTTTCTCTATGATATCCTTTAGCAGGCATTTTTCCTTTTCCTGAATGAGTAGGTCTGAATCTATGAAACTATAGCCGAGAACCTTAGCCAGAATTACCCCGATTGTACTTTTTCCTGCGCCCGGCATTCCGATCAATATAACATTCTTCATGGGTAAAGTCTTCCTTTCTTATCATTACTGTATTAGGTAATTGCGAAACTCGCAAAAGTTAATAGTTTTTCGAACAACAGATACAATTTCGAAACGGAAGTTAAGCGGAAGGAGCGTTGGAGCGGAGAAATTTGTATCTGTTGTTCAGAAAACTTAGTGGCTTATATTGTTTCGCAATTACCTACTTTACTGTATTGATGAAACGGTCAAAGGCCGCCTGCCCCGCAGGTGTTCTTTTATATACGCCGGCATGCTCCAACACATTAAGAAATACTTTACCAATCTCATCCTGAAAAATCCTGTCTATATTTTCTGCGGTAAGCCTCGGGTAGGACGGTATAAATTCCTCCGCCCAGTCCGCATGCTTTGCCAACAGCTCATGCTCACGGGGATTACGCCCTTCCAGGATATATTCCTTTAGAAGCTCCATTTCCTCCCTAAGTCTTGCCGGAAGAATTGCAAGCCCCATAACCTCGATTACGCCGATATTCTCCTTCTTGATGTGATGCAGCTCGCCGTGGGGATGGAATACTCCCAGGGGATATTCCTTTGTCGTCAGATTATTGCGAAGCACCAGATCCAGCTCGTAGCAGCCTTCCCTGATTCGTGCAACCGGAGTAATCGTATTGTGCGGTTCTCCCTCCGTCTCTGCGTAAATGCCCGCCTGCGAATCAGTATAAGCACGCCATTTATTCAGAATAACCTCTGCCAGCCCAGCTAACCGGACATCTGATTTTGAACGCAATCTTATAACGGACATGGGCCAGCTTACAACTCCTGCCTCCACATCCTCAAAGCCGGCCGGCGTAAAGCTGCGCTCCACCGGGGCCTTTGCCATCGCAAATTCATAATTGCCGCCCTGAAAATGTTCATGGCTTAATATGGAGCCTCCCACAATCGGCAAATCTGCATTGGAGCCGATGAAATAGTGGGGAAATTGCTTTACAAAATCAAGCATCTTAAGAAAAGCCGCCCCATCAATCTGCATTGGAATATGCTTATTATTAAACACAATGCAATGCTCGTTATAATATACATAGGGCGAATACTGCAAGCCCCATTCCTGTCCCTGGAGGGTGATGGGTATTATCCGGTGATTTTGCCTTGCCGGATGGTCGGGTCTGCCCGCATATCCGACATTCTCCTTACAAAGCAGGCATTTCGGATAACCGCTTTGCTTTGCCAGCCTTGCTGCCGCAATCGCCTTCGGGTCCTTCTCAGGCTTTGAGAGGTTGATTGTGATATCAATAGCGCCGTAAGGTGTTTGTGTAGTCCACCTGATATCCTTAATAATCCGATACCTTCTGATATAATCGGTATCCTGGCTGAATTTATAGTAAAACTCTGTTGCCTCCCTGGGAGACCGCACATACCGGCTATGAAAGCTTTCAATCACCTTACTTGGAGGGGGAACCAGAAGTCCCATAATCCTTGTATCAAACAGGTCACGGTAAGCGATGCTGTTTTCCTTAAGAATTCCCTGTGCAAAAGCGTAATCCAGCATTTCCCCAAGAAGCTCCTCCAGATCATCTGCCTCACCGGTATCCTCTTTCTGTCCGTCTCCATCCTCCGGGGATCTATATTCCTCCAGCTGAAATAGTTCCAGCAGCCGGTTTATCGCATAGTCCTTATCCGAGGCTTCCACCAGTCCCGTAACCTCTGCATAATGCACCAGTTTGTTTATCAAGTCGTAAATCATAGTTACACCCTTCCGCATATCACAGTTCTGCTTGTGATATGCACCAATAAATAGTTTGAAAGGCACTTTCAAACTTAACCCCATTCCTGCGTATCTCAAGTTTATGTTTGCAAGGTAGACACAAGCCTGCTAAGCGTTATAGCCATTCGGATGATTTTTATGCCAATTCCAGGCGGAAGCAATAATCTCATTCAGGTCGGCATGCTCCGGCTTCCAGCCCAGTACTGTTTTCGCCTTTTCGCTCGAAGCGATTAATACCGCCGGATCACCGGCACGTCTTGGTGCAAGCTCTGCCTTGATCGGATCACCGGTTACCTTACGGGCGGCATCAATTACCTCCTTCACCGTAAAGCCAATTCCGTTGCCAAGATTGAAAATATTGCTGGGATTGCCCTTCGCCAGGTAATCCACAGCCAGAATATGAGCCTGTGCCAGATCCGTAACATGGATATAATCTCTTACGCAGGTACCGTCCTTCGTATCGTAATCATCACCAAAGATTTTAATTGCGTCCCTCTGCTTGTTCGGAACCTGGAGAATCAGCGGAATCAAATGTGATTCAGGGTTGTGAGCTTCCCCGATTTCACCGCTCTTATGGGCTCCGCAGGCATTAAAATAACGCAGGGATACAAACGTAAGGCCATGGGCCTTCTCAGTCCAGTAAAACATCTTTTCCATGGATAATTTGGTCTCACCATAGGTATTGGTAGGAACTGTCCTGTCCGTTTCAAGAATCGGTACACGCTCCGGTTCACCGTAGGTTGCAGCTGTGGAGGAGAATACGATTTTATCCACCTTATGGGCAACCATGGCTTCCAGCAACACTTTTGTTCCGCCTACATTATTGTCATAATATTTTAAAGGGTTGACCATGCTCTCTCCGACCAGGGAATTTGCTGCAAAATGGATGACCGCATCAATTTTCTCCTTGTCAAATACACTGTCAAGGAAGCTTCGGTTTCGAATATCCCCCTGATAGAAACGTGCCTTCGGATGTACGGCTTGCAGGAAGCCGGTCTCCAGGTTATCAACAATAACCACATCCTCCCCTTTATCAATCAGTTCGTACACAGTATGGGAACCGATATAACCGGCACCTCCTAAAACTAAAATCGTCATAAGTCATTTCCTCCTTCTATAAAAACAAAATATCAATTAGTTACACAGCACCGGTGTGCTGTTCCGACCATCTTTAGCCAAACAGTGCTGAATATTTTATTATTCCGCAAGGAAGCTGAACGACTCGTAGCGGTTGCTACGTGGAGTGAAGCTGACGCAGCGGATGGCAAAATAGGCAGTGCTGTTTGGCTAATTATGGTTAGGACAGTACACCAGGGCCGCTGCCGGTCTCAACCACATAGAAGGAAGGCTCATAGCCAATCTTCTCTGTATACTCTCTGCCTACATTGCTGATAAATGCCTCAATTGCCCCTTCCTTTACGATACTGACACCGCAGCCTCCAAACCCGGCTCCCGTCATTCTGGCTCCGATGACACCCTCTTGTTTAAGCGCCGCTTCCACGATGGTATCCAGTTCAATTCCCGTAACCTCATATTCATAGCGCAGGGATTCATGGGAGGCAATCATCAGCCTTCCGAATAAGTCGAGGTTCTTACTTTTCAGTGCCTCCACTGCTTTTATAGTTCTCCGGTTTTCATATACGGCATGCTTTGCACGCTTTGCGTGGATGGGATTTTGAATGGCGGATTTGTGAGCCTCAAATTCTTCTTCGGTCAGCTCCCCAAGCGCCTCCAGTTCCATAACCTTTTGTAAATCCGCAAGTGCCGTTTCACATTCACTTCTTCTCTCATTATATTTTGAATCGCCAAGCCCCCGCTTCTTATTCGTATTCAGAATAACAAGCTTGGCATCCCCCAGATCAAGGGGGGCATATTCATAGGATAAATCCGCAGTATCCAGAAATATAGCATTATTTTTCTTGCTCATAGCAATGGCAAACTGGTCCATAATTCCGCAGTTGACGCCAATAAACTTATTCTCGGCAAACTGGCTAAACAGGGCAAGCTGTGTCAGGCTTACCTCAAGTCCAAGAAGCTCCTTAAGAATAAAGCCGGTCAATACCTCAAGAGATGCGGAGGAGGATAAGCCGGAGCCGTTTGGAATATTACCGTAGTATAAGAGATCAAAGCCGCTTTCTATCCGGTACCCTTTCTGTTGCAGCGCCCAGATAACACCCTTGGGATAATTGGCCCAGTCATCCTCCGCCTTCTTCGTAAGGTCATCAATGGAGGACTCAATTACTCCGAGCTGTTCAAAATTCATGGAATAAAAACGTAAGAACTTATCCTCCCTTTTTCTTGCAACGGCGTAGGTCCCTATAGTGAGTGCACAGGGAAACACATGTCCTCCGTTATAATCCGTATGCTCCCCAATCAGGTTAACTCTGCCCGGGGCAAAATAGATCTGATAGCTTCCTTCTGTCCCGAATATTTCTTCAAATTTCTGAAGCAATTCTTTTTTCATGACCTTCTCCTTATACGCATCATTTTCCGGTGCCTGGCAACCTTAATATTCTGTGTTACAGTCCAGAACATTGTGCTTCCAATTACCCGGGCATTATTTCTTCTTTTATTTATTCTATGATTTTTGTTTTATTGCATTTTTTTTGTTTGTTTTGTTTTATAATACTCCTCTTTCCATGGTTTGTAAAGAGGAAATCATTGTTTTTCCTATGATTTAAATACAATTTTCATTACAATATTCTGTGCATAATCTCCAAAGCTTTCTCCGAACAAGTTAAGCCCTCCCTTATGACAGGCATCTTCCTTAATCCCGACCCGCACAGAGATATAATCCTTTCTGTGAATATCAAAATCCTTAAGCCCGTATCCACAGGCTTCCAGCTCGTCCAGAAAGCAGCCATTTTCAGTTATTTTCCAGGTTTTAAGCATTCCATACTGGGTATTCTTGTCCGGCCACCAGTCCGGATTATACTTGCCTCTGCGGCCTCCGAAATCACTTGGGCAGTTCCAGGTTCCTGCCTCCAGTCCGTTCACCCAGAGAGTAATATCCGAGGGGTAATCCATGTTGAATTCATGGTCTTCTGAGCATAGCTCCATGGACAGCTCCAGGCTTTCTACCTCCTTCGTTGCCAGTGAATTCGTGGGAAAACGGTACTCGACATAGCCGTGGCCAAGCCAGAGCAGCTGGGCATCCACACGTTCCGGGAGATAAAAGCAGCGCGGCTCGTCCTCCGGTCCGATGGGACCCTTGCTGCTGACGATGCCGCAGGTGGGCTCTATCCTGTAATCAATGTAATTACCGATTGGCATTCGAATGATCTCCACATCCTGCTTTGGATTCTTTGCCGTGGTCAGCTCGACACAAAAACTGTCCAGTATAATATGGCATACCTTCATAGAGCCGCGGATTCCCGGCTGAAGCGTTGTCTTTATCATGCCTGCTTCCTCCAGCACCTTGACATGCGCTGCCGAGGAGGAAGCCGGAATATCAAGCAGCTCGGCAATTTCATTCACGTTTAAATCCTTATATTTCAGATGCCGCAAAATCTCAAGCCTGGTTTCAGAGGATAGGGCTTTGGCTGCATTTGCAAGCTGTGCGGTATCGTCCAGGTTTAGCTTTATTGTCTGTATCATAATTAACCTCAATTCATTCATCAATTTCATTTTCCAGGATTTGAAGCCCCCGATGCTCCACCGCCGTTGAGAAAACGATCTGGGTGCTGGTTTTACCAAATCTTTGCACATCTCCAATAAATGCATCCAAATCCATCGTACTGCGAAAACAAACCTTAATCAGCATGGAGTAATTACCAGTTACACAATTGCATTCCATAACATTGGGACAAGCCTTGATGAAGGGATAAAATTCATTTTTCTGGACAGGTGCAACCTCCAGGTTAATAAAGGCCGTAATGTGATACCCCAGCTTCAGCCAATCGATGTCTGTATGGTAACCCTTAATAATTCCTGATTTCTCCAGTCTTGCAATTCTGGCTGCTGCCGCGGGAGAGGAAAGATATACCTTCTCTGCAAGCTGCTTTAGCGGTGCTCTGGCATTTTCCTGAAGCGTGCTTAAAATTTGTTTATCAATCTGATCCATACTATTCCTCCGTATGCCATAAACTGAAATAGACCTTAACAAAAAACATTAACAGGCATCCCGAAAATACCTTGCCAATATTCTAACCCTATGTTTTCCATAATGCAAGTAAATTGTAATACACCAAAGCAGCCTGTGTTACTATTCAGCCTTACGTAAATGGCAGGTGCCAAATTAAGTGATATTTGCGCAAGGGAATACCAGGTGTTATAATGGAAGCAAATGGTTCCGTTCCGGAATAAATGATAGGTAATTGCGAAACAATATAATCCACTAAATTTTCCGAACAGCAGATATACAATTTCTCCGCTCCAACGCTCCTTTCGCTTAACTTCCGCTCCGAAATTGTATCTGCTGTTCGAAAAATCATTAACTTTTGCGAGTTTCACAATCACTTAATAAATTAATCAACAAGGGAAAGAGGATAAGTCAAATGGATGCCAGGAAAAAGCTGTTTATTCAAAGCAGACTCTACGATCACAAGGGAAGTGACCGGCTGTTTGTCCGGGCGGTCCGGCAAAATATTGCGTTTCATGCAAAGCATTGCCCGGAATATGCCCGTATCCTGGCAAAGCATGGGATTACCCCCGGTAAAATCAAATGCATCGGAGATTTATCCAATGTCCCTCCGATTCCAACCCTCTATCTAAAGACTCATAAGCTTTTATCCCTGCCGGAGAAAAAGCTATTCATCAAAGCCACCTCCTCAGGCACTAAGGGGAAGAAAAGCCGCATCGGCTTTGATCTTAAGGGCTTATATTACGGGGCCTATATGGTGCTTCGCACAGCAGGCTTTCATAAACTCCTGTCACTGCAGCCGGTCAATTATCTTGTGCTGGGTTATCAGCCTGACCCCAGCAATCATACGGTTATCTCAAAAACCGCTTACGGTGCTACCTTCTTTGCCCCCGCCCTGCACCGCACCTATGCCCTGAAGCCCTCTTCCACAGGCTACAGGCTTGATATGGAGGGACTGAAAAAAGCGCTGATCAGCTATAGCCGACAGCCCTTTCCAGTGCGCCTGATCGGCTTTCCAGCCTATACCTATTTCCTTCTTACACAGCTGAAACGGTCCGGTATCCGGCTTAAGCTCCATAAATCCTCCAAAGTATTGCTGGGAGGCGGCTGGAAGCAGTTTTACACCGAGAAGGTTGATAAGGCCACCCTCTATGCGCTGATTTATGAGGTGCTTGGTATCCGGGAAGAGAACTGCCGCGAATTCTTCGGAGCTGTTGAGCATCCGATCATATATTGTG
Source organism: Bacillota bacterium (assembly GCA_023407175.1). The sequence continues at coordinate 69,260 of JAEYMU010000025.1, read as the reverse complement.
ACTGTAAGAAGCATCATTTTCATGTACCTGCCTACAGCCGGGTTATCATCCGGGATGTCCATACCCTAAAACCCGTCGGATACGGCAGGCCCGGACTGGTCAACCTGCTTACGCCGATGCTTGACAGTATGCCCCTTGTCAGCGTTATGACCGATGATCTGGGAATTTTGCATGAGGGAAATGAATGCGGCTGCGGCATCGATACTCCCTGGTTTGAAATTATCGGAAGGGTAGGCGTACAGGATATTAAAACTTGTGCTGCCGGCGCCGGGGAATTACTCAATCGTTAAAGGAGAGGTTAGTGTGAATTATGAAAAAACATAATTCACACGACAAATTTGTGCCTGCGGCCCAAAATTTGCAGGTATTGAGGAAAGGCATGGTTATTCTTATGATTTTAGTAAACGGAAAGATAATAGAATCTGATCAGACAGGGACAATACTTCCCACCCTTGAAAAGAGGCTTTGCAAAACACTGCAAAAGCCGGTACTAAATCCAATGGTAGTCGTAGAGGCCTGCCACCGGCTTGCCCTGCGTATCGAAAACAGGGATTATCCTGATTTTCTTACAGTTCTGCTCACAGAAGGCCATGTAACAGAATACCAGCTTGATGAGGTAGTGAATTTATTTAAAAAGGAAAGTATGCTTTACAAATTAAAAACAGAGCTGGGAGAATTCTATCCTGCGGATTATCCGGGCATATATGCCGGTACCGAAACCGGAATGCTACTCTCACCTCCCTATGACATCAAGGCACCCATTCAGAGATGTATGATGCCTCTGGGTGTCCTGTTTCACATTGCCGCGGGAAATGTGGACGGCCTTCCTGCCTACAGTGTGATTGAGGGCTTACTGGCCGGTAACATCAATATCCTTAAGCTGCCGGCAGCCGATCAGGGCTTTACCCTGCGTTTATTGAACGAACTGCTTATGATCGAACCCCTGCTTTCAGAATATCTCTATGTCTTTGATACCTCCTCCCAGGATATTGCAAGCCTTCGGGCTATGGCCAAAAGCGCCGATGCAATCGTGGTATGGGGCGGTGATGAGGCAATTCTTGCTGCCCGCAGGCTTGCCACTCCCAACACCAAAATCATCGAATGGGGCCATAAAATCAGCTTTGCCTATATCACCAGGCAGGGGATGGAGGAGCAGGCGCTAAGCCAGCTGGCCCACCACATTCTTCTTACCAAACAGCTATTATGCAGCTCCTGTCAGGGAATTTATCTTGATACGGAGGACCTTAACGAGCTGCATGACTTTAGCCGCCACTTTTTAACAATCCTTGACCGGGCGGCAGAGGATTATCCCCGTCCGGACATCGGAATTCAGGCTCAGCTTACCCTCCTTCGCTACAATAAGGAGCTGGAAGCAGCCGGGACGGATACGGTCGTTTACCGCGGAAAGCACTGCTGTGTCCTTGCCGGAGCAGACCGCAAACTTGAGGTATCCATAACCCACGGCAACTGCTGGATCAAGGCTCTGCCCCATGGAAAAATCATCTCCACACTTCACCGCTATAAGGGCTATTTACAGACCGTCGGCTTACTATGTTCCCCCCAGGAGCGCAGGGAGCTGTCTTTAATGCTGCACCGTGCCGGTGTTACCCGCGTCACCCATGCAGACGACATGTCGCGCATGCTGTGCGGAGAAAGCCACGACGGGGAATATCCTTTAAGGAGATATTCCAAAATCGTAGAATTTTAGTGGAGGCCGCCCAGCTCATATCACCTCTTTGCATAAAACGGTTTCTTTTTTATGAATTGAAGCAATATGACGGTTGCTAATATAAAAGGTATGTATTTTAAATAAAAATCATTTGTTATATCTCCAAAATAGGAAGCTAATTGTCTTTGCATATTACCGGTAGGATTGTTTTCAATGATACCAATAAATGTTAATAACACAACAATAAATATTTCACCACTAAGGATTATCCATGTCCGTTTTTTTAATAATTTTTGATCTATTAATGTGATTATGACCGGCGCAATAATGATCCAAAGTATATAGCTTACCAACTGCATAGCACATTCTCCTTCCAATTTAACCGCTGTAAGTTCTTTCAGCACAATATTTTAAATATTATATAACAGGAGATCGCTATTTGTAAACATTTCTGCCCTATTATAATATGACCCTTATCCCTCAATCCTGTTCTGTTAATTATAATGGTTGCAAAGTAAGTTTCTTTACCTGTTCCACAGCATATGTCTCTGCCGTTATTGGATAAGCATAATCTAATATAACCGCTGTCTTAACTGATACCTCGCTGAACAGCTGCATTGTATTATTAAGTGCTCTTAGAATATCCGTTGCATCATATATTCCATATGATGCTTTCAATTGTTTCTTAATACTTTGATCAATCCAGTCATCAATAAATCTTCCGTCATGCCAAACCTCAAAATCATTACTGTAAACAGCTTTTGAATATTCCTCCAGCATCTGCCTTAATAAATCTTTCATATAACCGTCAACACATTTTTTTGCCGACCATATTTCGCCCCGCAGTATCTTTTTCACTGACCATATGGAATGAAACCAAAATGTATTTGCAAGATTAATAAATTCTTTTTCTGAGAAGTTTGTTTTTATTTCTTCAAATGGCTTATTTCGTTCAATTACACTGTTAAAATCAATTTTATCAACTAAAATCCTATATCCACGAGAAAAGAATGCTTGTATCGTATGATCAGCGACCAGCCGTTCAGCTCCTTTCACATCATAGAACAGAAAATCCATATCCATCGCATCACGGAAGAATACCCTGCGTTCCTGGCCGCATGCAGCTGTCGGTTCCTGAAAAGAAATATAATATTCTTCAATTTGCGTCAGCCATTGATCTGTATTTAAAAAATAATCAACATCCTTTACAAGAAAAATAATATCGTAATCCGAATATTTATCTGCCGTATTTTTTGATCTTACCCTTGAGCCGAAAAGAATCATTGCCTGAATCAATTCCAATCCTTTGGCCAATGACACTAATTTTTGCATAATCTCATTATATGAATTCATATAAATTACCCTCGTTTGCATTAAATGTAATATATTATAAGCTACCATTTCCATCATTCCATCATTGTATGAATAACTTTTCTAATTATGTTAAGCTCACAATTCCGAGGCACTTATTTTACAGAAAATTGCTGAACATATAAAAAGCAGCATATCCCGTTCCGATATATATTTTGATAATGAATGTCCTCATCAGAGGAGAAAAATTGCAAAATATGTATCGTCAATAACAGTGTATTACTTAAATAATCCTTAACAGTTCCTTTAAAGCATATTCTATTCCATGGCTATCATTATCTTTTGTTATCATCCTTGCAGTATATTTTACATTATCTTCTGCATTTCCCATGGCAATACTATTTTCATATTCAGACAACATTTCAATATCATTTATATCATCTCCAAACACAGCAATTTCGTCCTTTTCCAGTGCAAGGCTTTTTCTGATTTTCTCTATGCTTTCTTTTTTGTTTACATTATTATCGATTATTTGCATAACCTTGCCATTATCTGTTATGTATACTTTAGCCTTCCCGGAACAGTAATCATTTAATTCCTTAATCAATTTCTCTGGAAGCAATGTTATGGAATCATAAACATTTTCATAATGAATTAAAATCTTAACTGTTTCCTTTGTATTGGCTAAATTTAATTCCAAAGAGTTTTCCTTTTCTATTCCCCATTTCTTATATGCTATATCACCTAGCGGAAATCGAAATGCATGTACTTCGTTTTTTAGTTGCAATGAAATATTTAATTTTTCGTATTTTGTAACTTGATTGATACAGTAATAAACGACATCTTCAGGAAGGTACATATATTGACTTATATGATTGATTTTTATACACCCTCCGTTGCAATACACTCCTCCCTGAAACAACCCCATCTCTTCAGGTGATAAGGATAGCATATTCTGGAGCAAAGGCGGCCTTGCAGTTGCAATATATGACTGAATTCCGATTTCCTGGCACTTCTTTAAAGCACGGATTGATGAATCAAGAATTTTCTTATTACTGTCCAGTAAAGTCCCGTCCAAATCAAAAAATAATGCCCGAATCATTCTTTCCTCCTCGTATCGATATATTGTTTCGTCACAATTTCGCCATCTTTTATTGCAATAAACACGCGTTCCCAGTCTGTATATTGTTCTTCCTTCATTTTTATTTCCAGGACCTTCTGTTCCACTACTCTTCGACAAGTTCTCCGTAAGCCGAACCCAGCTTACCGCCCTGCTTAAGGTATGCTTTCAGGTTTCTTTGAAGTGTCGTGTCCTCCGGTAATTGATCAATCGTGAGATCAGGCCTTTTAAATACCCAAAGCATATAGTCGTTATCCTCATCCGCTTTTAATATCGTAAAAAGTTTCTGAAACTTAAGTATATTCGAATTCTCCGGCAGAACCTCTCTAAGCTTTGGTGAGAGCAGCCAGGAATGGCATACCATTTTTACACCTGCATATTCAGGAAAATATTGATTTATAAATTCACGTGCTTTCTTAATTGATTCTTTTATATGATCCATTGTTAATCTTGCATCTGACGGTATATGGAGGCTTATGACCTTCTCATCCCCCGTTGCCTTTATCTCATATTCCAGTTCACCAATTCGAAAAAGCTGCAGCGCCAGCTGTCTCGCAGTCCACCAATATCGATCAAAGGCATAGGTGCCATAGCTGACCATATGTTCATCGATAAAACGGGTAAAGCATTTCAGTGATGCAATAAATATATCGTTGTTAATTCCTTTCTCGACATACCTTTCATAGGTTATCACTGCACATTTTAACATGCAGGTCAACATTTTTATCCCGTTTTCATCGTTACCAAGCGCCTCTTTTATCTCCTGCAGTCCCCTATCCCAGGTATCACGGGAATATATTTTGTTCATGGCTCCGGATATCCGGGTATCATCATATTCTTTATCAATAGACAAGACCTTATCTTTTATTTCAGTCTGGAGTTCAATCATGTCACAGATTTCAGCTAATGATTTCATCTCCCGGCGGTAAAAAGCACAGGAAGTTATGTGGTCATTTACCATCCCTGTGGCTTGCATAAATGCGTAGACTGTAGTCGTCCCCACAAATTTAAAACCTCGTTTTTTTAAGTCTTTGCTAATTATATCTGAAAGGGGAGTGCTGGTCGGAAGCTGATCTATCCGGGTCCATGAATTGATCTGAGGGCAGTAGTCCACATAGGACCACAGGTATTTATCAAGGGAACCAAATTCTTCACAGAGTTTAAAATAGGCTTTTGCATTATTAATTACCGCGTTGACTTTCTGCCGATTTTTAATAATTCCATCATTTTTCAGAAGTGTTTCGATCTTTGTATCATCATAAGTAACCAATATGGCCGGATCGAAATCATCGAAAGCGGCACAAAGCGTGTCCAGCTTTGCCAAAATCGTAGACCAACTCAAGCCGGCCTGCTTGCCCTCCAGGATCAGCATTTTGAATAGTTTTCTGTCATCATGTACCGGAACACCCCATTCTTTGTCATGGTATTCCTGTTCAAGTCTGCTTTTTACAGCCCAATCACACCGCTTTATTTCATCGTGCATACCATTGTCACTCCCTTCATCTTTCTGCCTGGCAGGCTTGGTATTTATTTGTATCTATAAAATAAAATTCCAAATTCCATGAATAAGATGTAATACTGAAAATGCAGCTGTCGGAAAAATTGAAATCCAATTTCTTCGGTCAATCTCATATAATATAAATGCAAGGCAGGGGAAAACCGTCAAAGAAATGATAATAAAAACGCCTGCAAGCCCCTGGTAATAGCATATCCAGACAACGAAATAGCAAGCGCAGCAAAGGATAGAGACACGTATCCATTTACTGCGAAATACGACTTTTCCTGCCTTCCGGTGAATAATCAGGCATAATGTGATTATCATAAGAACCTGGCATACCGAAGCTATGCCATCAACAAGCGGTGTAACCGAGGTATCTCGCAGAACATCATTCGGTGCCGGTACCCCAAACCATACAAAGTTAGGCACCATGATAAGCAAAAACAATATCAGCCCATATGGGTCAAATCCTATCCTATATCTTTTCATGAGTTCCCTTTCACAACTATCATATAATAACTCCTAATCAGCTACAACCTTCTCGCATTCAATAAAAGGACTGTCTTCAAATTTATCCTTATCTGTAATCCCAAGACTCTTGCTGTTTCTATAAAGCAGCCGGTTCCCATCGAATTGTAAATCCACCAGGATATCACCATCATAGAAGGACACTAAATCTGGAAACTCGGAAGGTCCGGCAACAAAGGAATAAATTTTTCCCTGCCTGAATTCACCGTCATATGTAATAGAACCGCGATATTTATTGCCAAACTCCAATAGTGTACCTGGCATGGTTATATCCGTGGCATAATCACCGTCTTTGATATCAATGTTATATACTCCCTTTTCATCCTGTGTGATATGAATACTTACCTTATATGCCGAATAACCGGTGTCTTCCCCGGTATAATTATAATATCCGGTGTAATCTGTCTTCTCCCTGCAACCAGAAAGGCAAAGAAGCACTATAAGAAGCATAGACAGCAGAAACCTTTTCATGTAACCGCCTCCCCATCAATTACAAGCATTGAAATTTACCGTTTGCTTTAATACATCCTGATAAATAATATCCACTATCTCATCCTGACTCAATTCCTTATACAGGCATATCTCAGGAATCATACCCATAAAATCCTTTTCACTCCACCATTCCCTCATTTCCTTTTCTCCAAATTCATGGGCATTGGTCTTTTGCTGATGGCGCTTTAGGGTTTCTTCAAAGGGTATATCAAAATAATATGCCAATATACGGTTGTTAAATTCTATCAATAAATTCTCAAATAACTCTTTGTACCAATCTGCATTTAAAATACCTTCCAAAATTACAATATCACAATGCTTTTTTCCATAAAGGGCAAGCTCCAATAATAACTGACCTGCTTTAGGTTCCGGTCCGTCTTTTACATACAGTATCTCTCTTCTGACAACATCCTGTGAGATTAGCATTGTTCCATGGCCGAACTTCTTTTGTATGGCTTTGCCCGTTGTAGTTTTCCCACTTCCGGAATTACCCCGCAGCAGAATTAACTGTGCTGTTCTCCCCATCTGTAATACCACACTCCATAACGAATATTTGCTTAATCATTTGACAGCTATACTCTACAATAATCATCATTCCAAAGCTGCACTTCAATATAATAATGCTTTTTTACGATTTCATCCATGAATTCATCAATAGTACCTTTATAATCACAAAGCGTATTTAATAACATTTCTTTGGTAACAACAGAGATTTCCCCACTTCTTTCTAAGATGGCTCCGCTATCCCCATAGGTAAAGCTTATGTGCTCAGAAGGAATATTTTTCAGTAATATTTTAGTAATGGTGCCTTTGTCAAACCAATTATCTAAGTATTCACTGCCCTGCAAAACAAAAGATAAAGGGTGCTCTTCTTTGGGTTTACCGCCGAGGGAAATAAAAGCTTCATAAAGACATTGATCCAATTTTATTCTAGAGGGATAATAATTCTCAAAATCTGCAAAACGCCAAAAAGCAGTATCACCATGATTTTGGACCGCCATTTCATTTGCTAGCAAAAATGCTTCCTGCTTTGGAAGCCTTACAATGTTTTTTAATGGTATGCAATTCGGGTGGCAATAGTTTACAATATATAGTTCATCAATTTGAATCATTTCATCCCCCTGTACACTAAAGATAAGCCATCTATCGTTCATAATAGCAAACGAAAGTAAATTAATCTACCGTTTTGCTGTTTTTACTTGACGCTTTCATTCTAACCAACTCAATGGCTTCTTTACCAGTCATATGCTCAATGGTTAATTCTACAACGCATACCTGTTTGAGCTGCTTGTCAATTTCCTGCAAACGTCCCTGTTCATGGTCAGGCGAATATCTTGCTGCTAATTTTTCAAGAGCTGCTCTCTTTTCTGCTTCATCCTCCAAAATACGTGCTTTTCCAAAGACAATAACACTTCGAAAATAGGTCGTATATTCTTGCGGTACCACATTGTCCCGGTCAATAACACAGAAGGATACCTTATCATTTCTTGCAATAGAATCTATTTTATGACCGGTTTGGGCACAATGGAAAAAGATTTTGGAGTCCTGATATACATAGCTAAGCGGTACAGCATAGGGATAATCGTCATCCCCGGATACAGCCAGCACACCAGATGTTCCATTGTTAAGAATAGCAACACTCTCCTCTAAGGATAGAACCTGTTTGTTACGACGCATTTCTCTAAACATATAAGCACCTCTTTCATAAAGTAAAAATAATAAAACGCCTGATATTCATTCCTGCAAAGGCAATCACATTTATTCTCTTAATATTTTCTGCATGGTTTTACCTTTAGCTAACTCATCAATTAATTTATCTAAATAGCGAACTTGTCTCATTAATTCATCTTCTATTTCTTCCACCCGATATCCGCAAATAACTCCTTTGATGAGTGAAGCATTCGGATTAATATGAGGTGCTTGCTTAAAGAATGTTTCCAGATCCACTTTATCCATTATTTGTTGTTGTAATGAATTTTCATCATAACCAGTAAGCCAAAAAATGATTTCATCTACTTCTTTTTTTGTTCTTCCTTTTTTCTCTGCTTTTTGTATATAGAGTGGATAGATACTTGAAAAAGGCATTGCAAAAACTCGATGTTTTTCCATTTTAAAATTCTCCTTTGCTTTTTATAGAAAAAAATTTATCTACATCCCCATTTCAGAGCCTTGATTAGCAGCATCATAGGGCGACGCATTTCATCGGGCATGCCCGGAATATTCATCATGTCGGCGCTCGGCACCGCTTCTTCAACAACCTCCAGCCGAAATCCGGAATTTACGAGTCCCATCAGAATCTGCGTCAATGTGTGATGCTGCTTCGTGACATTCTGACCGAGAAAATGAGTCACTCGCTCTCCGGGATAAAAGTAATCATCCACAGGCCAATATTGCGGCCTGCCGTTCGAATTATAAATCCAGTCCTGATTGATGCCCGCCGTAAAGACAGGATGCTCAATGTTAAGAAGGAAAACGCCATGGATTTTTAGCGTCAAGTATATCTTTTTGAAAATCGCTTCCATATCTGCAATGTAATGAAGCACAAGGTTGGAAATCACACAGTCGTATAAATCGGTGGGATAATCATAATTCTCCAGTCCGCAGACCTGATAGGTGATTCTGGTGTCTGCATTTTTCTCGTTTGCCTCACGAATCATTTTTTCGCTCAAATCTATGCCCAGTACCTGATCTGCACCGCATTCCACGGCATATTTGCAGTGCCAGCCGTAGCCGCACCCCAAATCGAGTACTCTTTTACCGCTTAAATCCGGAAACAGAAGCTTGAACTGATTCCATTCACCAGCTCCGGATAAGCCCTGTTGACTTCGTGACATTTTCGCATATTCGTCAAAAAATTGTTTATTATCATAGATGTTATTCATATGCTTACCTCATGCCGAATCGATGTTTATTTGGCTCTCGATGAATGCTTTAGAAATGAGCATGGCTTGGATTACGGGTTCAAAGCGATTGAATTGTAAAGTTCCTTTTTTATATTTATTTTGTGCTTTTGTAGTTTTATTTATAATTGAAACTACCGGAGGTAGTGCCTCTTTCAATTCTTTGCTTGTATAATTTATTGTTTTATCACCCATAAGAAGCGCCTGGGAAATATAAAGTGCTCTAATTCTGTTTTTTAAAAGCGAATGTTGAGATGTTCCCTCTGAAAACTTAAGTTGCATTTTTTCGCATTTAGTAATGGTAGAAGATAGTAAGGATATGGATTTTTCCAATTCTTCTTTATTAAATTCCATCATGATACCTCCTTATCAAATTCCTGTTCATATTTTAAATATTATATTAACGGTTGGAATTTGTCAGCCCCATGTTATACTTATACTCTTGATACCATACATCAATTTTATAGTGGTAAACAAAATTTATAATGATTATTGGTCATTCCCTGTGACAGATAAAATTTATGACTCAATAATCTTTTTTGATTACAGCATACCTCTAATTGCATACAACCATTTTCTGCACCAACTTCTTTTGCTTTTTGAAATAAGAGTTTCCCAATTCCATGTTGCCTGGCCGTTTCAGCGACTATGAGTTCTTGAATTTCAGCAATATTAGCGATATGGTGTAACAATTTTTGCACATGTATACTGACAAAACCTAAGATCATATTGTCTCTTTCATAAACATAATAATAAACAAGAGGATTTGACAGATTGGCATTATAAATGTCTGAAAACCCTTTGGCATCAATATCCGTACCTTCCAACGCGACTATTAACCCATATATTTGTTCTTTGTCAATTACCGTGGCTTCCCGCAAGCCTTCCATTACCATCACCTCATAAAAAATTAATACTCCTTACCGTAACTTCCTACCGGCCAGCTTATATGAAATCCATAACAAAAATTGAGGGTATGTCTTATTAGGCCAATTTAAAATATGAAGCAATAGCTTCAACATTTTTCATAATGTCCCTGTCCTTTTCTGCTGTCATCACCTTCAAGCCAAGCCTCTTGGCATCATTTTCAACATATTTGCCAAAGGCCAAATCATAACTCATATAGTTATGCAATGCCTGTTCCGGATCTGAACACTCCTTCAATCTGTCAAAAAGCTCTTCTCTTTGCATTTGATGCTCTTTATAAAAGGCTTCTTCTGCCACCAGCCAAAGGGCGTGGTTATCAATCATCTCATTTTTTATAAGGCCGGGAAGCAAATCGACACCCTCTACCAGTATCGGCTTTCCATCAAAAAGCTTGTCTAAATCCTCCAATATCATATCAAATTCTTCGCGAAATAGATTTATCGTCCAATTTAAATATTCATCAACCTGCATGCTAAGAATATCATTCCAACCCATTTTTGTTACTTTGTTTAGATTAGGACTTTCTTGGACATTAGATTTTTCAATATGCTCACCCAAATTTTTGTCACAATGATAAACCATAATGCCGTAGGTCTCTGATAGAATATTAGAGATTGTCGTCTTTCCGGCACAGGTCGATCCCCCAAGCCAATAAATATAAGGCATTTTATTACCTGTTCTCATGGTTGAATTACTTTCCTTTCTCCAAGCCGGATATTTTTTTTCTTAGCTCTGTTAGATAATAATATTGGTATAAGGATGTAATATGAGGAGGGAAGTCAATTTCCCTCCTTTTTAAGGTTTCAATAATGAAATGTCCTTATTACCAATGATACTCAATTATCTACTTATGATTTTCTGTTGCAATAGTGAAACAATGTGTTAGACTTTTACTAAAGACTAAGCTTATACTATACATTTACATTGAAAACTAATATTGTCGGATTTTTGTATTTGCCAATGTATTGAGTTGCCAAAACAAATTTGAAAGTAATATAGGATTTCATTTTCATTCTTATATATTTCTCTAATAAATTCAATTCCTTTTTCATTTCGTACAAATCCAACATACCCAATATTTGTTGATAATTTAGCATAGTAGATTTCAATAGCATCTTTATATAAGGGTTCTGCTCTATCAAAACCACCTCCAGTTAGCCGTTTTGGTGAGTATTTGTTATTATAATGAAAATCTAAACTTTCCTGATTTATAACTGAACTTTGTAATGTTTCTACCTTTAGTTGCTTAAATTCATCGAACAATTCAAAAAAAAGATTTAACCCTTCCTTTTCACTATTCGCTTGTTTCAGTATCATGTTTATCCAACCAGAAGTTGACTCATTAAAATTATAACATCGTGCCACATACTCATGAAAAAACCAAAATGGAAGTGGTAATAGAGCATCTATTTCATTGGGGATTTCGTAATCATAAAGAGCAGTAGCATATCCAACCAAAAAAGACTGTAATTTTGTAATACCTGGTTCACCTAAAAAAAGCTCAGGTCTTGATTTTATTTTTTCAATTAACTCATATTCATATTCCATCAACAAAACCTCATTTCGTATAAAATATAAATAATCTATAGTTCGCTTTAATAAACAATTGTTAGTTTATGTTTGATATTATTATATACTATTTATTTTGATATCACTACTCCTTGATACGAAAGACCGCATTGGTTCCGGGTGTGAGGTTTTCGATTTTACCTATTTCAAGTCCATGCTTGGCAGAACTGCTTCAATCAGAGGCTGAAAGGCGTTTATCGATTGGAAAAGCTCCGCTCAACTGTTATTACCGTAGATGACTGGCTCAAACAGCCAAGCCCTTGTGTCTTATCCATAATAAGTTATTCCTCCTGCACATGTAAAAATAATTTGTACAACCCAATTTACCATACTCCGTATTAATAGCCCTCATATTCTATTCCACATTCCGTATCAAGTCGAAAAGCCATTCTCTTTCCTGCCGGGAAATATCATTCTCATATAGATTGTTATCATATAACCTCCGGGCTGCCACAATCGGCAGGCATTTTTGTATTTGCTCCTCAGGGATGCCGGCCATTTTACAATAGTAAGTCAGATAATCCCTTGCAAAATGAAAGAACGCTGCTGCGGATAATTCTCCTAATACATACTTAATACCAGGTGAATTTAGAGTCATGTAGCTCCATGCAACATCCAATACGGGATTTCCGGAACAGGCACCATTCCAATCAATAACCACACATTTATCTGTATCCTCCATAATATTCAAAGGCTGATAGTCACCATGGCAAAGCTTATGATCAGCAGGAATGCTGTCGAGCAGCTTGAGCAGGGAAGGGACTTTGCCCCCCAGGAGTCCGCTTAATTCTCCTATACGATATCTTAAGAAGTTATATTGCGAGGGCAGTTCATCAATTGATTTTTTATGTATCTTATAATGCATTTGGGCAAATCTATATGCCAATTCCGACTCATAGCTTCCCTTCAGAAGTGGTTCTGCCAGAAGCCTACCATTGATACGTTCATAGATTAACGCTTTTTTGCCGTTAACCTCAATTGAACCGATATACCTTGGTATTTCAAGTGCAAATTGATTTAATAATTGTCCAATATACATCTCATTTTGTATTGCACCATCTGTTACATGGGACTTATATACTTTTATGACCTCATTATCCCCCCATTCATATACGGTAGAGGTACCGCCGCTTCCGATTTCTTTCCCTATGCTATGCTCCATGTAGTACCTCCGATATTAGACTTCTTCTCTTGGATTTAACATTGCATAAACATAGGTATCCCAGTAGATAGGGGCTCCGTTTTTATCCTGATGAAAAGAAACGTTTTTTCTAAAATGTGCTTCCCGTTTCATACCGATCTTCTCCATGAGCTTCCATGAAGGTATATTTTGAGGAGCACATTCCGCATAAATCCGGTGAAGACCCTGACCAAACATATATTCAATTGCCGCTTTGCCGGCATCACTTCCATAGCCTCTGTGCTGATAGTTGTTATTTAACACATACCCAAGTTCTCTTGTATTAAAGCTTCTCTTTCCCAGATAAATATTTCCGATAACCTTATGCTCTTCTTTCAGCTCTATTGCAAAGAATTCATCGCTTTGTGCTCTGAATTCAACCTCTTCCTTCGCTTTCTGAGATGTAAATTCCGGATATGTCTCAAATTCTGCATTAACCCGTTGCAGCATATATTCGCATAAATCATTTTCATCTCTTAATTCAAAATTACGAATAATTAAATCATTTGTTTCTATTCTCATTTTTACACCCCTCCGCATATCACAGGCCTGCTTGTGATATGCACCAATAAATAGTTTGAAAGGTACTTTCAAACTTTCTCCTTTAGTCATATCAATTCATACGAAAATCAGGCAAATACTCCATTCTTGTTATTTATATTAATACTTCCATCCTTGTTTCGCTTAACTGCCATCGTTTCTTCTCCTTATCTAAACTATCTGCAGCTTCCAAATTACTTAGACTGCCGGGATACCTTAAGATACTATTTTACCAGCTCTAACAAACAAAATTCCATGTCCATAACCCAAATGGTTTCCTTTTAAAAGCCATTTGGCTATATTGCGCTGCAATACTGTATTTTGCGGAAGCTCCTCCGGCGCTTTTTTATAATCCTTACCAAATACTCTCCATAAATCCTTATCGTTATTTCTGCTATCGGAATTGAAGATATCATAATCATTTATAAAACTGATTATATTGCCGTTATCAGCCAGCGCTTCTTTTATCGGTGGATACAAAAACCAAGAAAAGCAAACAACAGGAATTGCTTTATCTCCAAAATTCTGGCTGTATTTTTTCCTATAGTATGCTTCCGCTTTCGCATAGGATTCCAAGCATTCGTCGTGGTTAAGCGGTTTTCCGGACGGAATGTGCGTTTCAATAACCCTATCATTTTTCTTAACATGGAAATCTTTCTTATCATAATCGCACCACAAATTACAAATTCCAAACTGAAGCCTTCCAAAGGTGATTAATTCCATATTGCAAAAGCCCATCTGCCACCTTCCGTAATGTGTTCCCCAGATTTCGTATAAATTGTAGCATTCCATCATGGAAATTCTCAAATCATCTATTGAATCGTAAAAAATATTTTTATCCAGCCCATTTATTTCATAGAGCTTCCTTGTGCGGGGAGATAAACAGATCAGATATAACAGATGTAATGAATAGGAATGCAGCTTCAAATCAGATGCAAGAACATCCAACTGTTCAAACACCTTATCATAATTCATTTTTCTGTCCTTCCAATAATCATCCATTAATTTTTTAAAAATTTTTTCATTTGCCGAACCAGTCACCATGTCAAATACCTTAATTAAATGCTCTGTTGAAGCTATGGGAAATTGGTGTTCAGTACAAAAATTCTGTACACATTGCTTTAATTCTCTTAACGTAAAGGAAATCAAATCAGCCATCTTATTCTCCTTCAAGGGTGGCAGCATCTGTTTGTTCATTATTGAATATCATTTGCCCTTTTCCAAAACACCTTATTCCTGCAACTATTATTTAATCCTGCATATATTCCATAACCGATCAATCCACCCAATGTATTCATGATCAAATCATCAACATCGGCGGAACGGCCAATAAAATACTGAAGGGTCTCTATCCCAAGAACAAAAATAACAATAAACAATAACGTTTTCCAACATTTCCGAAATCTCTTACTCACCACCGGTAAAATAAACCCTAACGGAACCAGCATAATAATATTCATCAGCAGCTGTTCCAACATCATTTTGGCCCCCATTGCGTATGTTTCTTTGATCCATACAAAGGGTCTGAGGTTCAAAAAACGATATTCCGAGATATAAGTGATGTTGAAGCCATAAATAAATATGGTAGCAAAAAGGATACTTAAAATCGTACCAATTAGACCATAGACCGACAAATGCCTTATCATCGGTTTCTTTCCGTGTCTCTTTCTAGATAGCAGAAATATGGGCAGATATATCAAGGCTGATAGTATTGCTATTACAGGTAACTCCCTAACTAAATAGTGAATGAACACAATCTTTATTTCTCCTTCGTTAATCACACGATTCATCGGATAGCGGATGTTCCTGATACGCGTAAGCCTATGCTTCCAATTTCTTTACAGGCATCCAGATATTAAAGGATAATCGTTCGTCATGCGTAAAATCATCATCACCGAATATATGCTGCTCAAAATACTGGCGACCGCTCTCAGTATCAAAATTATATTTTCCCTTTGCTTTCCATTGATTTAATAATTCCCAGGCCTTTGATATGTGACAATTTATGCTGATTGTTGCATAATTGCCAGAGGTATCAAATTTTGTCACATGAACTCCTCTGAATTTACCGCCCTGTATTTCATTTGCATCGATGAAATACAGCCCAATACAGCCAATCGTACAGCCGTAAGGGTCAGGACACCAAGTTGCCGGTTCATCAAAGCCTGCAATTATTCTGTTTTTATAACTGAGATTATTTTTCTTAATCCATGCCGCCATATTGTGATAGACGGAATGTATGGGCTCGTCTCCACCGATGCATTGGAAAAACGCCGCATATTCATAGGGAAACTTTGCAATAATCACCTTAGGTTCCATAATATCTCCTCTTCTTTTCTTGATTACGGGTTAGATATACTATCATTTTAAGTAATTGATTTTACATCAATTATCTTGTTTTGCCTTCTACAAAAGCTGATGTATTCAATAATAAGTTATGCCTTAATCCTGCCCGGCTGCTTTAACCGTTCTATATATAATAATAGAGCTGATAACATCTGCACAATACACAAATTGGAGAATACCATGTATTCCTGCTTTTTTATTGGATATTTTCTTCTCTCTTAAACTTCCTATTACACCTCCTAAACCAATTAATCCACTTAATGCAATTGTCATTCCGTCATAAAACAATTATTATACAGATTATCTTAAACTTTTGCTATATAAACGATTTTAAAGAGAGTGAAGCACCCAGCTTTATTTTATGCTATAATTGACGTTTGGACGGATAACTTATATCATCTCCCCAACTATCCAATTCCTTTGCAAATTCATCGACGTAAAATAAACCCGCTGACCACAAATAAGCTCTATCACGTTCGCATACCTCATTTAATGTACACCATTCGACCCCTACAAGAATCGGATTATCAATACATTCCGGGTCTTCACCCAACATCGGTTCTTGTATTCCTATATCAGCATAAAAAGTATAGTTAAAATGGTTGTCATTTATCACAGTACTGATTAACTTTAGATTTGTCCCGCTTACACGGCATTCTTCTTGAAGTTCTCTCATGGCTGCATGTTCGGGCGTTTCGCCATACTCAATGCCACCTCCCGGCAGACAAAAGTATTCTATTCCGCATTGCTTATGCTTTACCATTAAAATCTTATTGCCTCTCGTTACAAGGCACTGTGCTCTTCCTCTATTCTCCACTCCAACACCCCTATATTAAATCTGTATAATAAATTTATCCTTATATTGTTCATGCTTCCCAAGGTATAACTATTAAATCCGGCCATTTGCTTAACCAGCTCGATACCTTTTTTTCGTAGATTTGTTTCGTAATTTGTGCTCTATTTGCCCTGACAACTTTACCAAATAAATCATTTAATCCGAATGGAGCATATACCTTGAATTCATTATCTTTTTCCATCCTGACACCAATTGCCGTGGCTGTAGTTGGCCATGTGTTTATAGCAGATTCAATGGACGTATATGGCTCAATTGAATACCCAAAATGATCTTGATACCACAGATGAACCCTCGCTTGATTTTTTACATCCACCTCAATTTTTAAATCGGAATATAATTGCTTTACTTGCATGATCATTCTATTTTCAGATTGAAAGTCTAAATTTACACCATCAAAGTAAACAAAATCAATATCCTTTATGCCATAATCTAATGGGTAATTAAAAAGATAGTTCCAAACAGTTTGTGTTATACAACCCGCCCCTATGTAATAATTATCTATCTCCAGCTGTTTTGCCCGTTTCACAACTGTATTAATAGTCCCGCTTGACATAATAATATCTTCCAGCATTTTTATCTGTGTATAAATATCTAAATGATAGCCTTCCAGCATTTTTAAACTTGTCCTCCAACGGCTCCATAATCAAATCCATATTTACAGGAATATCGTGAGTTTCCTTCAATTTCGTGAGTTTCTTTTCTATAGCAACGCAAAATGGGCACTCTCGATTATTGATTTCATTTGACATAAGCAAAAAGGGTGTCCGGCAGGGTCAAACATAACTCTCCAATGATCAGAAAATTGCTTATCTGCGATTGTTGCTCCACAATGGATTGCATATTGAACTGCTTTTTCTAAATCATTAACAGCGAAGTCCATATGTGCCATTTGCTGTTGAGCTTCAGGCTCTTCCGGCCATACAGGCGGTTTATACTCGGGATTTTGTTGAAACAATATACAAGGATATGTTCCCTGATTGGTTCCTGGAGCGTATACACATGCCCATTCTTCATCGATAAATATTATTTCCCACTTGAGTAATGCCCCATAAAATTTTGCTAATTCATGCGAGTCTTTGCTATCCACCGTAAATGAGTACATTTTGATTTTCAATTCATCATCCATAACGCTAATACCTCCTAATAAAATAATCTACACTACAGCTTTCTATTTATCCTTGTAATTATTAATCTTATTAATTTCATCCTTTTAAGGTTGATACTCCACCTTCATAATATCGACCTCTCCTTGTTCATTGTACGCAAAGTATATATTAATCTGTCCGAGGCCATGGCCGTACGGCCCTTCAATTCCCTGCAATGCAATAATACAATTACACCCCTCGTAAGTTCCGGTTCTTGCTTCCCATATCCCCCATCCTGAAATAAATCCTACTTTATCTCCCTCTTTATAATTATTTTTTCGATATGCCTGGATTGAATCGATATTCCCACCCTCATCATCTACAAAAAAATCGGTGGCATCAAAATGAATTTTCTGTTCCAGATCATCGGAGGAAATTATAAAATCAAATTCATCTTTTCCCCTTGTAATTTCAAAAGAAAATCCATTATTTCCTGTTTCATTTAGTGGAATATCCATTCGGTTCCATTGTCCATCGGTCTCTTTCAAACATAAAACATCAGTCAGCGGTCTGGAATTTGCATTTGTGTCTGCGGTAACAAATATTTCATTTTTATCATCCCCGTCCAGGTCCAGATACTCGAAGGCATCAACCCCCATAATTCTAAGATTGGCATCCTCATATTCAAATATCTGTTCTCCATTGAGAAAAATACGGATCAATGATTCACTGCCATCATTTCGATGGATGGTTTGTACGGTATCCATAATCCCGTTATTGTCTATGTCTTCCTTCGTTTCCAGGGCAACTGTCTCTTTCTGTTTATCCTCTGTGAAATCAGCGTCTGTGGCTCCTGTTTCTTCATCTAAAACGCTATCTCCTGTTTCTTCATCCATACCTGCGGCTTCAGTTGTTTCCACGATTGCCTTTGTCGGTTCCTCTGACTGCGCATCCAGCTCGCTGGCATTTCCATTGGAGTGACATCCGCTAAATAACACGCAAATATATAACAATAACATAGCGCTTATGGATTTTATATTATACTTCTTATTTCTCATAAA
Source organism: Bacillota bacterium (assembly GCA_023407175.1). Next base: position 50,178 of record JAEYMU010000025.1, on the reverse strand, counting down.
GGTATCCTTTCTGACATTGATCTAATCTTTGAGATACCAGGTCGGAACAAAATTCTTCATATCATCAAACCAATGCAGAATATCTGCATTTAAATTCAAAATAGAATGTAATCTTTCCGGCGCAAAGTACTTTGACCATACAATAGAAGTTATTGCACTTGCCGCGAGGTAATATGCCAGTAATTTCCAAAAGGTCTCCGGAGGTTTGTGATTAAAATAGCCGTCAATCTGCCCCGATGCAAACGCAGGAAATTCTATACCGATACGATTAAACTCATACCAGGGATCACCATAGTTGTCAAAATCAACCGTATGCCAATCAATAACAAATAATTGTCCATCCTTGGATTGTATCATATTACCCATATGATAATCGCCATGCTGGTAGCATTGAGGACGATTTCTCAATAAAGGTCTGTTAGTCTCAAGATAATTTAAAATTATTTCGTGACCTGCAAAAGGCACTCCTTCGGAGCGAAATGCCTCAAGACGTTGATCAATGACTGAAAAATAACGCGTTGACCAATCATCGATACCTTTTGGTGCAGGCAAAGTATGAATTTTACGGAGAATTTCGCCGGATTTGACGCCCAATGCATATTGGTCAGCTTCCGGCAATGCAGGTACAATAGCTTCGACCTCACCGCCATCAACCCAGCTAAGCAAAGTATATACACTTTTATTGTCATCGCAAACACCAAAATCAATCGGAAAAGACATGGGAATACCAAGTGTAATCATATTCTGCATGACCTCAAACTCAACTTTTTTTTGAGGATACTCTGAAAAATCCGCAATACGAAGTAGCAGGTGTTTTCCATTCACAGTTTCAATATAATATTTCTTATCCCCTGACATGCCTTTATTAATTGGCTCAATTTTTGTAAAAGTACTATAAAGAGGAATTTCAGTCATATCATCCTCCCCTTTCGAGTCTCATAATAGGATTTACGGATTAAAGTGAAATCCGTTCTTTGTATTTTTACTCCCATCCGCACGCTTTAGCGTATGGTAACAAATAGTTTTATTAGTCTATATTATAAACCATTCATTTCCATATAGCCACCTGTTTTCTTTTGGGATACGAAATGTCGTAAAGCATTGCAGCGGGTGTACTATTTCTACACCGCAATGTCCTCAGCTATTTCCTCCTGGTAATAATGCGCCTGCTTCTCGAACATCAAGGCATACTTTCCGCCCTGCTCCATCAGTTCGCTGTGGGTGCCCTGCTCGATAATTTCTCCGTTCTCAAATAAATAGATGCGGTCCGCATCCCTGGTCGTGGATAACCTGTGCGAGATAAAAATGACCGATGCATCCTTTGCATTCTCCATCATATTCTTATTCAGAGTATATTCCGCGTAAGGGTCTAGAGCACTGGAGGGCTCATCCAGAATGGCAATTGACAGGTTTCCTGTTTTTGCGAACATTCTGGCAATGGCAACCTTCTGTGCTTCACCGCCGGATAGCATGGTTCCATCCTCCGAGAATTCCCGGGTCATCTGGGTCTCGATACCGTCTTGCAGCTTGGAAAGCTTCTTTCCAAAGTCCGCCAGATTAAGTGCTTTCTCAATCCGCTCCTTATCCTCCGGCAGGGTCTCGTCCATGATGACATTTTCAGATAAAGAGGCCCCATAAATCTGATAATCCTGGAATACTGCCCCGAATATGTTCCGATAAGCCTTCGTATTATAATCCCGGATATCATTGCCCCCATAAAAAATACCTCCTTCCGTCACATCATACAGCCTCATCAAAAGCTTGACAAAGGTAGTCTTACCCGCACCGTTTTCCCCTACGATTGCAATTTTCTCACCGGGTCTTATAGTCATATTAACATGGGAAAGCGTATTTTTCTCCGCTCCTTCATAGCAAAAGGACATATCCCTGATCTCAAGAAGGTTATTATTCTCCGATACCGGTTTTGTTCCCTGCTGCCCCTCTATCTCAATTTTGTACTCGATAAACCGGCGGAAGCGGTCGGCAAACTGCCCCACCTTCTGGAATTCCACCAGTCCGTAATTCAGTGCGTCCAGCCTGTTTCTTACTCCGCTCTGAGCATTATTCATGGCAGCAACATCACCAAAGCCAATGCTCTTTTTTACAATCGCCAGATACCCCAGATAGACAGGTACACAGAAGTAGGACAGGAAGGTAAAGACCGTAATCCAGTTAATCAAAGACAATATTGCAATCCTGATACCATACCGTTTTGCCTCCTTCGTCACCTCGGTAATGGCCTCTTCAAACTGCCTGCGCAGCGGTACTTCAATTGCGGAAAGCTTAATTTCCTTGGCATATTCGGGCTGATAGAAAACCCGTTTGGAATAATCCGCCTTACGCATAATTTTCTTTTGTTCCAGATCAAACTCGTATTCCGCCTTCGTTATTGCAAAGCGGGTAATGATATTGATAAAAAAGCCCGCCACCGGAAATATGGCTATCACCGGATTAATTGTGAGTATCAGGCCGCCAAGGGCAATGATAGTAGCCACATTTCCGAAAATCCATGCCGTACTGACAACACCCCTTGTCACCATCTCCTCTGCCTGGGAGGCGGCAATGACAAAATCATCAAAATATTCCCTATGGTCATAACAGATCAAATCAATGTCCGAGGCCTTCCGAATAAAATCCGCCTGAATCTGACCGCTGATCAGCTGGAATTTGGCTCTTGCCCAGTTGTCCGTCAAAAGCTCCGTAGCCTGCCCGAGGGAAAATACCAGCATACCAAGCAGGATAAACCCTATAACCTGGGAAAACCCCTTTCCCTGATCGGACAATAGCTCAATGAAAATTTTAAGAAACAGGGTATCAATCATGGCATAAATTACACCGCATATGATATGTCCAAGAATTACTATGATAACAATCTTCTTATTCATCCTTATTGCATAATTCAGGACATAGGCCACGTTGGAGATCAGCCTCCCCATGGTAGGCTTCTGTTCCTTCCCTGGCATATCCGTCTTTGTACTTTTCTTATTTTTCTTATCGCCCATGCTATGCCACCTCCGATCCGTCACGGTAATTCCTGGCCTGAAGCTCAAACATCCGGGCATAGCTGCCGTTCTTTGCAATCAGCTCATCATGGGTTCCCGCTTCCTTAATCTGGCCATTCTCCAGAAAATAAATCTTGTCGGCAATTCGCGCCGAGGACAGACGGTGTGAGATAAAGAAGACTGTTTTCCCCTCCGATACCCGAAGCATATTGTTGTACATATTATATTCGGCAATCGGGTCAAGGGCGCTGGACGGCTCATCAAGAATTACGATATCCGGATTCTTTGCAAATACCCTGGCAATTGCTATCTTCTGGGCCTGACCGCCGGAGCATACGAAGCCCTCCTCGTCAAATTCCCTGGTAATCATGGTATCGATTCCCTTAGGCAGTCTGGAAAGCACATCTTCGAACTGGGCTTTGATCAATGAATCCGCCACAAGCTGCCTCTCCTCCTCGGTCACCGGACGGCGCATCAGAACATTCTCCGAAAGCGGCAGCGCAAAGATCTGCAAATCCTGGAATACCGTACCAAAATGCTTATGGTATTCCTGGGGATCATAGCTGTTAATATCCGCTCCGCCAACCGTAATCCTCCCTCCGGTCACCGGATAAAGCCCCATAAGCAGCTTGATCAGAGTCGTCTTGCCGGCACCATTTTCACCCACCAGGGCAATCCGTTCTCCTTTCTTTATCGTAAGGGATAAATCATTGATGACCGGCTTTTTTGCTCCCGTATAGGTGAAGGTAACCCGGTCAAATTCAATATCCCCCAGGCTGCCTTCCACCTTCTTAGTTCCGGGAATTCCGTGGACAGCCTCATAATTTAGAAATTCTTTCAGGTTATTCATATAGATACAGTTGGTTCCTGCTTCAATCATTGTAGTAACACAGTTCTTAATCTGCCAGGAGATAAAGCCTACTGCCGAAAGCATGGCAATATAAGCCGCCAGCTTTGTACTTCCATTTACCTTGATAACATAGGATACATAGATATAGGAGCTAAAGAAGGTCAGACCGATAAAAACCACATATTCCAGGAACTGATAAAATGCAATTTTTTTGCGGTGCCTCACATGAATCTCATAGCGTTCCCGGTAACTATCCCTATGCTTTTTAAAAAGAACATTACGGATTCCATAGAGCCTTATTTCACTGGCATACTTTTTCTCATAAAATACTCGTTTCGCATAATCCATGATACGCTTGCTGTGGGTCTCATCGTTACGGAGACTGTAATATTCCTTATTCTCCTTGCTTCCGAAATACAGGGAGCCTGCAACCGGCGGAGCGATGAAAAGCAGCAGCCATGGATCAACCGCCGCGATAATTCCAAGAGCACAGACAGAGGACAGGAGGGCCCCGCAGGACATGGAAAGGCTGGAGAGCCCATCCATTGCCTTCGTCAGGCATTCATCAAACACCCTGGAAAATTTATCGTAAAAATCCGGCTGCTCATATCGGGAAAGCTCAATCTTTGTTGCCTTATTGATTACCTTGTTAAAAGTATACCGGTATACCACCGGCCTCTTCAGCCGGATATAGTATGCATAGCCCGCCGATGCCAGATGGATTATGATGTGTAAAAGACAGAATAAAGCAATAACCCTAACAAGCCTTCCATAATCCAGTTGCTTCTCGATGAAGGTATAAATTAATTGTGTGAAATATACAAAGAAGAAGGAGCTGAAAACCTCTTCCGTACAGTTTTTATAAAAGGAAAAAATCACACACCCCTTATCTGCCCTCCAGATCATCTGCAGTGTATATCTCATACTTCCTGCTACAGACATTTCATTTTTACCCCCCTGCATATCGCAAGCCTGCTTGCGATACTGCTTCGATAAAGAGTTTGAAAGTGGTTTTCCTTCAAACTTCTTATCCTTGTTTGCTTTTTTCTCTTTGCTCATAGCCGGTCTCCCCACTTTATTTCCCATTGCTCTGTATCCGGCTTTTTTCACCGGAGAAAGATTATTATATTTTAACATGGTTTCCATACCATACCAATATCAAAAACAATTATAAAAATTTATTATCTTACCTTTCAAGGACCTCCCTAAGATATCTTCCCGTATAGGAGTTTTCCACCTTTGCCACCTGCTCCGGTGTCCCCTCGGCTACGATATATCCGCCCTTGCTCCCCCCCTCCGGGCCAAGATCGATGATATAGTCCGCCGACTTGATCACATCCAGATGATGCTCAATTACAATAACGGAATGCCCCTGATCCACCAGTCTGTTCAGGCACTCCAGCAGCTTGGAGATATCCGACAAATGCAAGCCTGTGGTCGGTTCGTCCAGAATATAGAGATTATGTGCCCCTTTTTTAATCTTGGCAAGCTCATAGGCAAGCTTCACTCTCTGAGCCTCACCTCCGGACAGAGTGGTAGAGCTTTGCCCCAGGCACAGATAACCCAGCCCAAGCTCATTCATGATTTTAAGCTTATGCTTTAAATAGGTATGGTCCTGAAAGAACTCCAAGGCCTCCTCCACTGTCATGTTCAGAACATCCGCAATGCTTTTGCCGCGGTATTTAATTTCCAGTCCCTCCTCACTGTAACGCATTCCCTTACACATGGGGCAGATGGTCTCGATATCGGACATAAACTGCAGATTTGTGACGATGATACCGTCTCCCGAGCAGTGCTCACAGCGGGTTCCATTGGCATGGGTCAGACTGAAATCCAGAGCCCGGTAGCCCCGCTCCGCTGCCTCCGGCCGCGCGGCGAACAGCCCCCTGATTTTATCGAAGATGCCGATATAGGTAGCCGGATTGGATTTGCTGTTTTTTCCGATAGGCGTCTGATCGATGCCGATGACATTGTTAATCTGCTCCGAGCCAAAGAGAAAATCATGCTTGCCGGGAACAATACGGGCACCGGTCTTATCTATTCTCAACTGCTTATATAATATTTCATTAATTAATGAGCTTTTCCCGGAACCCGACACTCCGGTGACACAAAGGAATACTCCCAGGGGGATATCAATATCCACTTCTTTCAGATTATTTTCTCTTGCTCCCTGTATGGAAAGGAAATTATCTCCCAGATTCCTGCGTTTTTCAGGTATCTCGATTCTGGCCCTGCCCGACAGGTATCGTCCGGTTGCGGAGCTGTCCTCCTGCATGATGTCCGGCAGAGAACCAGAGGCAACCACATTGCCGCCATGGATGCCGGGTCCCGGACCGATTTCAATAATATAGTCCGCACTTTTAATTGTATCCATATCATGCTCCACGACAATTACAGTGTTGCCGATATCCCGCAGCTTCTTCATCGTCTCGATTACCCTGCCGGAATCCCTGGGATGAAGGCCGATGCTCGGCTCGTCCATGACATAAAGCATTCCCATCAGCTCCGAGCTGATCTGCGTGGACATCTTGATCCGCTGCATCTCACCGCCGGAGATACTGTCGCTTCTTCTGCTTAGGCTGATGTAATGCAGCCCGATTTCGATCAGGAGTCTGATCCGGTTGGTGATTTCCCGGATAATCGTTTCAGCCACGTCCTTAATATCTGCCTCAAAGCTTAGAGAGCTAAGAAAATCCAATACCTCTGGCAATTGCAGCCGGCTGACCTCGTCGATATTCTTTCCTCCCACTGTAACTGATAGCCGCTGCTTCTTCAATCTGGCTCCGTTACATTCCGGACATATCTTCTCAATCATGCAGTCCTTGATAAATTCCGGTTCGAAGGCCTCCGCTGTGGAGCTCCTGCGGATATACTGGCGGTACCAGTGCTCCATCTCATGCACATAGCCCCAGAAGGGCATTTCCCGTCCCACAATCCAGTTCTTCTTCGTAGATTCCGGAGGCTGGCACATCAGTACAGTCTCCCCCTTCGTACCGTAGAACAGCAGATCGTGGATTTCGTTCGGCAGCTCGTTAAAGGGTACATCCAGACTGAAATCATATTGCTGGGACAGGCTGTAAAGCATAACACTGCGGTAGCTGTCCTTACTGTTGGTATTGTACACCGTATTTTTAAGAGCTCCCTTATTTAAGCTTTTCTCCGGTGCGACAACTAGAAAACGGGGCTCCACCACGTAGGACATACCAACCCCCATACAGGTATGGCAGGCACTGGCGGAGGAATTGAAGGAGAAATGAAAGGGCTGCATATCACATAGGAACATATGATGCTCAGGGCAGGCAAAGCCTTCATAGAAGTTCCTCACCGGAGAGCCGATGATTTCTACCTTGATCATAATATCCTCTTCCAGGGAAAGCATGGCGGCTTCTATCGATTTGGTCAGCTGGATATAGGAATCCTTCTTTAGGGTAAAGCGATCTATGACAAGCTCCAGCCGGTAATCCCTGGTTTCCTCCAGTTCCTTCTTCTCTGCCAGAGAAAAGGGCTGCCCATCTACCAGAAGGTTTTTGTAGCCCTTCTCTCTAAGATTTTGGAAGGTATAATTATAGTCCTCACCAAATATCTTATAAACCGGTGCCCGAAGCTCTACCACCGTTCCCACGGGAAGGCTTGATATCCGCTCCGCAATCTGGGCGGCGGATAGCTGCCTTAGCGGATGACCGCATTCTGAGCAGCTTCCGATGCCTGCCGTGGCATACAAAAGGCGCAGATAATCATTGATATCCGTCACGGTTCCGACGGTGGAACGGGGGTTGTTATTCCCCTTCTTCTGCTCGATGGCAATGACCGGTGACAATCCGCGCACATAATCCACCTTTGCCTTCTTCAGCTGGCTGATACGGCTTTTGGCAAAATTCGAGACTGAGTCCAGGAAACGCCTCTGCCCTTCTCCGTAGATGACATCAAAGGCCAGCGAGGATTTGCCCGAACCGGATACACCGGTAATGACGGTCAGCTTATCCCTGGGTATTTCAACCGATATGTTCTTTAAATTATTTTGCTTTGCTCCTGAAATTTCTATTGTGGTACGGACTGACATGGAATACCTCCCTTATAAAAATCAACATACTGATACGTGATTTCCTCCACTGCAAGCTTACTCTTTGGAGTGATGCGGATCGTCTGAGAAACCTTGGCGATGATTCCCTGATCAGCCAGATAATCCAACATTCCGATGATGAAATGACTGTCGGTGTGAAAGAATTTTGATATCATTGTGACTGTTTTCATCTCTCCATCCGACATATAATCAATCACCGGCCCGCTTATGATATCCAGATGCTCTTCCAGATATCGGTTAAGTCCGCTGATTGCATTCATTAATTCTATTACGCTGTAGGGATGTGACATTGCCCCGTCATAATATACCGTCATCAAAGCCGGATTGATCGTCTGTGCTTTTCGTATGGCTTCTCTGGTCGGTATCTCCCCGCTTAGGCACACCTCCATCCGCGCTATCACCTCGGCTGCCTTTAACAGATAATACTGGGCATAGGAGGTATCCCCCTTTACCTTCAGCCATTTTAAGCTTTTCTCATAATAGTAATGGAGCTCACAGGCGTCAAACAGCAGGGTATGGGCCATGTCATCCCTGCCGACCCTCTTATATTCTTCAAAATATTCATACAGGCTGTCCTCTGTGGAATATACGATCTTTCCTTTAGAAAAATAAGAGTGAAGCCGGGAGCCTCCTCTTAGGCTTTCCAAAAAGCGCTTAAACCCGCTTCTGGGAACGATCATGGCGTTAATAGTGATATCATCCTCAACCATACAAAAGGAATCATTCTTAAGGGTTTGGTCCCTGACAATCAGAGTCATGTCAATATCACTCTTTTCCCATACCTGGTCATAGGACAGACTGCCGCTAAGGATTACCGCTATGACATTCGGATCATCCTTAAGCTTGCCGATAAAGCTGTCCGCGGCGGCCTGATAGCGCCGCGTCAGTTCTTCCTGTAGCTTTTCATCCATACAATACTTTCCTTTCTATATCTCATTCTGTATCAAAATCATAACAAGCAGCAAAAGCCACCTGGGGCTACTCCTCCTATAATCTGTGTATCGGGAAAAACAGATAGTCTTGCCCTGTTTCGGGGCAGTTGAAATCATTCACTGCGCCGGCCAGTGACAAGTTATTCTCCTTCAGGTATTTTATAACCTCTGCAAATGTGGAGGGACCTTCGTTTTTAACATAAATATATTCATAGGCCGGAAGTGTCCATTTCACCCAGCCCTGGGGAGCCTTCGCTGTATCGGTAACCTCTACTCCCGCAAGATAAAGTCCTTTTGTGAAGTTGTCCTCCCAGGGTTTATAGGAACGGGCCATATCAGACATTGCACCCCATATTCCAACCAGACTGCCTGTTTCATCCTTTTTCGCCAAATCGGCCACCTCGTTAAAATGAGAATTAGCGTCCTTCCATAACTCCTGAATAAACTCCTTACCGTCATTTGTGGAGCCTTCCTTACCTATCACTGAAAAAGACTCCCTGGTACATCTTTGAATTTCCATACTAACCTCCTGTTATCCTGACATGCTACTATTATACCGGCTGTATTTACAGAAACACGACAGAAATTGCTGTAAATGAGATGACACAGGACAAAAATTGCTATCTTTTCCATTTCGTACAAATGTTCTTGTTTTCCCCGACAGCACCATGCTATAATGAGGAAACAATGCTGATATCAATTCCAGCTATTCTCGCATACAGGGTGGATTATGGATAATAATTTATTGGGGATTATCAAGAATACAACAGAATATATTGAAACCCATCTGCTGGAGGACATCAATCTTGACAGCATCTCGGAGAACGTCAATATGTCCAAGTTTCATCTGCTGCGGATCTGGAAGGGTGCCACGGGAGTGGGACTGATGGAATATGTAAGGCGAAGAAGAATTGCAATGTCACTAAGCGATCTAATTCATGCCCACAGTAATATTGAGTATATCTCCAGCAAATACTCCTTCGGCTGTGAGCGTACCTATAACCGTGCTTTTAAGGAGGAATATAACACGACTCCCGCAAAATGGCGCCGGGGCCCGGTACCTCTGAAAATATTGGACTGCTTCAATGCGGATTTTATGAATATCGCGGGAGAAGGGCTGATTTTTCTGCGCTCCATTACCGTTATGCCTGCTCTTATTCTTGCAGGCCTTGAATATAAGGTAGATGTCAGGGATAATTATGATAATCTGACCATGAGCCGCCTGGGTGTGGATTTCTTCTACAACCACAGGCTTGATATTATAAATCCCGTCGAGAAGGATGTCTATTACGGGCTAACCATGATACCGGACCACAACCGTACCTATGTCTTCTATCAACCCTCTCTTAAGATCGACCAAAACAGTATTATAGCACCGGATATGAAAATCCGGCACATTAAGCCCCATAAATATGGAGTCTTTACCTATATGGGCTCCCACCGTCCCGAAGAAATATCCGCAAGGACCCTAGAGCCGGTTTGGAAATATATCGATGAGGTTTGGAAGCCCACCATAAAATTTGATTTGAAGGAAGCCTTCCGCCTCGAATACATTAATTATGCCAAGTGCAGCAAGAGCTACTGTGAATGTGATTTATATTATCCGATCTCACAGCTATAGCCCCATGGACTTCTTTTCACACTTTTCTTCTGGTGACAAATAAAACCATATGCTTTTATCCATTGACATTTTTATAGGGAAATGTTATTTTGTGATACGTCCGGTGTTTCATATACGCTGCTTAATTCGGGCTAGTACAACCTATGCCCAAGTAACCGGATCATTCATTTAGCATACGTTGCCCAGAATACAAAGAAATGACCTACGGAGAAAAACAGAATGGAATCGATCAGGGAACAGGAAGAAAAAAGACATTTTAACCGGCTGGTATTTTCACTGGTACTGCCCATGGCAATTCAGAATTTAATTAATGTGGGAGTATCCACCGCCGATGTACTCATACTTGGCAAAGTAAGTGAGACTGCCCTGGCTGCCTCATCTCTTGCAGGCCAGGTTTATTTTGTTATGTCTTTAATTTTCTTTGGCCTTACCTCAGGGGCTGCTATTCTTACGGCGCAGTACTGGGGAAAGAAGGATACCCGTACCATTGAGAAGATACTGGGTATCTCCATGCGTATCTCGCTTACGGTAGCAATTATCTTCACGGTAGTCGTACAGCTCTTTCCCGTACAGATCATGGGCATCTTTACAAGGGAAGAGGATGTGGGTGTGCTGACCCAGGGGGTTGCTTTCCTTCGCATTACTTCCTTTACCTATATCTTAAGTGCAATTACGATGATTTATCTGAATATTATGCGGAGTGTTGAACGTGTTATTATCGCCACCGTCGTATACTCCATATCTTTAATCGTAAATATTATATTGAATATTATATTTGTCTTCGGTATGCTGGGGCTGCCGGCAATGGGTATCCGCGGCTCTGCTCTCGGTACACTGATCGCCCGCCTGATCGAGCTGCTGATTGTAATCTATTATGCCAAATTCATCAATAAAACCATCCGGTTTCGTATTCGGGACCTCTTCACACATGACAAGCTCCTGATGAAGGATTTCCTGCACTATTGCATGCCGGTTATGATTAATGAGCTGATCTGGGGCACTGGAACCAGCGTGAATGCGGCCATTATAGGCAATTTAGGCGAAACTGTAACTGCCGCCAATACCGTTACCCAGGTAACGAGACAGCTTGCTATGGTTGTAGCCTTCGGTCTTGCCAATGCCACAGCGATTATCCTGGGCAAGGCCCTGGGTGAGAATAAGCAGGAGCTGGCTAAAAAATATGCAAGGTATTTTATAAAGCTGACCATCATTGTCGGTCTGATTGGGGTTTTTGTTATTCTGGGAGCTTCAGAGGTGGCAAAGCATTTTCTTTCCTTAAGTACTGAAGCAAAATCCTATATGGGAGTGATGATGATTGTTATGTCCTATTTCTCCGTCTGCCAGGCCTATAACACCACACTGATTGTGGGTGTCTTCCGAGCTGGCGGTGATTCAACCTTTGGACTGTTTTTAGATGCTGCCACGATGTGGGGAGGCTCCATACTGTTTGGCTATCTGGCAGCCTTTCAGTTCCATCTTCCCATACCGGTCATATATATGATTTTGATGAGTGATGAGATCATAAAAATACCGATATCTACCTGGAGATACCGGTCAATGAAATGGGTTAAAAACGTAACAAGATAATCAAAGGAGACTGCCTCCTTATTCACCATAAATTGTATCCGCATCTTCCGCACACTTTGCAATCTTTGCGGAGGATGCGCCGTCCTTCAGCAGATTCGAATTACCGCTGCCATAGGCTATTCTTAGGATGTATTCCTTGATAACATCCCTCTTCTTTTCATCCAACTTGGCATACTCATAGATGATTTTCTGATCCATGTCATCCAGATGGTAGCACTGTGCCAATTGTTCAATATCGACTGGAAGCTTCTGACGAAAGATTTCACCCTCTCCATAGCGAAGCCAATTCTCATTTATGTTAAACTCCTTGCAGATCATGAGCAGCATCTGTCCGGTCAGGTTACGACTGCCGCTCTCAATCTTTGAGATTCCTGCTGCAGAAACTCCCAAGCGTTTTGCGAAAGCACCCTGACTCATATTCAGCATTTTTCTGATTTCTTTCACTCTTGTATTCAAAGCAACACATCCCTTCGAATAGATATTAACAAAATTGTGGACTTAAGTCAAATATTTTACATTATCATATTGACAAAATATTCTATATTAAGTATACTATTGACATAGCCATTTTAACCCATTGTCAAAGTCACTTTGTTTATGGAAATGAGGTATTCCGATGAAGCAAAACCATCCGCTTCCAGACATAAGTAATGACGACCTTGCCATCATTCATGCCATCAAAACCCTAGACGATGTCAAAAAGCAGTACATTCTTGACATAATTAAAGCACTGAAAGAAGACCCGGACAACCATGTCATTAATTCTTCTCCGGCCAAGCCTGACACCAATAAAGACGAGGCAGAGAAGAATTAAGAATAATTTCAATAAAGCATAGAGCTACCCCAATATTCCCCAATAGAGAAACACCTGCCAAAAAACAAGTGCTTGCTCTATGCTTTATTGAAAAATAGCTATTCGTTATCCTCCGAAAGCCCCTTCTGCTCCGACTGCCCGTTATAGGTGAATTTCACCCCGACCAAATAGGTCAAGCAACAGACAACCAGCAGATATGCTATAATACAGACAGGATTAATCAGCTTTGCCGGAACCGACTGGTAGATGGTAAGGGTTCCAAAGAACAGAAAAATCAAGCCGGCCACCCATTTGATATATTTCTCGGGGATACGCCTGTTCATCCATGCACCGCCCACAATACCGATTCCATCCGCAATCAGCATACCGGTTGTTGTTCCTAATAAAATAAGAACCGGACTGATGCTCTTTGCAGCGATGGTGATGGTCATAAGCTGGGTCTTGTCTCCCATTTCCGCAAAGAAAAAGGCGATACAGACAGTTAACACCGGACCGAATTTCCTTTTTTTCGTATCTTCCTCATCAAGCTTATCTCCCCGCAGGGTCCACAAGCCAAAGATCAGAAATGCCACTCCCGCCACAATCTTAACAATATCCATAGGTACCACGGAGCTAAGCCAGCTTCCCATGGCTACCGCCAGAGCATGGTTTAAGACAGTTGCAATCAATACCCCCAACATTACCTGTCTTACCTTGTACTTGCTCGCCATGGCAATTGCAAGCAGCTGAGTTTTATCTCCCATCTCAGCCACAACCACCAGCAAAGTTGCATTCACAAAATCCATCATTTCCTTTACCTCCCGAAGAATAAGTTTGCTACAGCATAAAAAAATAGACCTCTAACACAATTTCACAATCCTGCGTCCTGTCCCATATATTTCCACATGGATACAGTCCTGCGCGGATTCTACTTGTGTTAAAAGTCTCACTTGACTGGAAATCAGTCACGATAAAGCCAGACCCTTATTCTGAAATTGAAACAGATACTCAGGTCAGTATGTTGACTTTATCACCTTATCGAAGGCAGCTACTCCCTTTTAAAAGAATACTTCTTTCGCTTCCCTCTAATATAGCATGGATTAACAGGTTGTGCAACCGATAATTTTATAATTTAACTCTAATTTTTGTACATTTTATAAGCAAAATACACTAATTCTGATGGTTTTATGCAAGAGCAGACTTTTATATAATGGATGGAGCAAGGGGAAATACAAGGGAGGAAACTTATGAAAATGGTGAAAAAGATACTTGCAGTCTTCATGCTCTGCGCCTTAACCCTGTCACTCTGTCCGGTGGGACTGATGTGGTCCGGCACGGATAAAAAGGCAGAGGCCGCTGCGGTAACACTCTCGCAGCAATATGCCCAGGCGATGAATCCGGGATGGAATCTCGGAAATACCTTTGACAGCTATAATGCAAGCGGACCGGAGAATTGGGAAGAATCCTGGGGTAACCCCAAGGTGACCCGTGAGCTGATAAAAACTATAAAGGAGCAAGGCTTTCACAGCATCCGCATTCCTCTGACCATTGCAACCCGTACCGGCCCCGCGCCGGATTATACCATCGACCAGACCTTCCTGGCCCGGTATGCACAGGTGGTTCAGTGGGCTCTGGAGGAAGGTCTTTATGTCATGATCAACATTCATCATGATTCCTGGACCTGGGCAGAGAAAATCGGCTCCGATGACGGAACATCTCTTGCAAAATATAAGGCCATCTGGACGCAGCTGGCAGATTATTTTAAGGACTATTCCGATAAGCTTTGCTTCGAATCCATCAATGAACCGAAGTTTTCCGACAGTGATGAGCAAAAAAACCTTAAGACCCTGGAGCAGGTCAATACTGAATTCTATCATATCGTCCGAAATTCGGGCGGAAACAACACAACCCGTATGCTGGTGCTTCCAACCTATTATACCAGAGGAACTGAAGCAGAATGCGCCTCTTTATATCAAACCATACAAAAGCTTGACGATGACTATATTATGGCTACCATCCATTATTACGGCTACTACAGCTTCAGCGTAAATCTGGGCGTTACCACAATGACCAGTCAGGTCACCGGGGAGTTAACGGATGTATTTGACCGGGTCTACAATCAGTTTATCGCCAACGGAATCGGTGTTATCTGCGGTGAATACGGCCTGCTTGGCTTTGATAATACCAAGGAAGCAATCGAGCATGGTGAAATATTAAAATATCTGGAATATATTAATTATTATGCAAAGAAGAAGGATATTACCCTGATGCTCTGGGACAACGGACAGCATTTAAACCGTACCTCCTATACCTGGTATGACCCTTCCTTCTACAATATGCTCAAGACCTCCTGGAGCGGAAGAAGCTCTTATGCCGAGTCGGACCGGATCTTTGTAAACGACGATACCATATCCAAGAATGTAACCCTTAAGCTTACCGAAAACGGCAATACCCTGAAGGACATTTATAATGGAAACACCAGGCTTAAGAAAGGGACGGATTATACACTGTCCGGCTCTGTTATTACCTTCAAGGCAAAATATATTAAGAGTGTGATTACCGGCAGCTATGGAATTAACGCCACCTTAACGATGAAGTTCAGCGCGGGAGCCGATTGGGAGGTTTATCTCACCCGTTATAAGCTTCCGGTTGTAGGCACCGGGAAGGGCTCTGCCAGTGGTTTTACCATACCAGTGGAATTTAACGGCTCCCGAATCAGTACCATTGAGGCGCTGAATGAAAAGGGGAGCGGTACCGGCCCTGACAGCTGGACAAAATATAAAATGTATGGCAAGGCCTTCTCTGTGGATTATACAAAGAATAACGTAACGATACTGAAATATTTCTTTGAAAATGCCCCGGATGGAATTATTACCTTCAAGCTGCATTTTCAAAGCGGCGAAATCCTAAGCTGCAAGGTGAAAAAAGCCGGAACCCAGGTAACTTATTATGTCGCCAAGCCAACCTTAAAGGATACCTCGGTTACCATCGGGGTCGGCAGAACCTGGACCTGCCGTATCAATGACCTGGACAGCAGTGCCACGGTCACCTACAGCTCCAGTAATAAGGCTGTAGCCGCTGTATCAAAGACTGGCAAGATAACTGCTTATAAAAAGGGAACTGCCAAAATAACGGCAACCGTTCTACAAAACGGCAAAACTTACAAATTGACCATGACGGTTAAAGTAAGCTGACTTTCGGGGGAGAATAAATTTATATAAAGAAATTTTATGAAAAAGGGATAATTCCTTCCAGTTGGAAAGGGTATCCTTTTTTTATTGTTGTCTGCTTTCCCTTTGATATTCGACCTTATTTGTCGCATTTTGTCTATTTTAACAGATTTATATTGATTCCAAACTTTGTATTTTATTATCTTTTTTGAACAATTTATATTGATTTATTTTACACACGTGGTATAATTTATTAAAATTTGTAAAATTAAGCTATAATATTCTTAAATGAGTAACTTAATAAAGGGCAAACTTATTGAAAAATAAGGACGCAAAGCCATGGATCTAAAGGTTCTTACCCACGACTGCCAGGCCGCTAAGATTATGCATTCAGGATAGCCGGCATTTCTTAGTGCCGGCTATCCTTTTTTATCATTGAAAGAATATCCCACAACAGTCTGATTGCATCTTGGTAAAGGAGGCTTACTATGTTTAAAAATGTACATATTATAGGAGTTGGTTCTTATCATCCGAAGCTGCAGGAAAAAAACCAGTATTATATCAACCATTTTAAGGAATACCAGGCCGGTGAACATGTAACCGCTCTGCTGCACAAGCTGGGCCGAGATACAAGAACCCTGGCAACGCAGGAGGAAACCAGCCTTTCTATGGCGGTTGAGGCCTCCCGATTAGCCCTATCCAATTCCGGTCTTCACGCAGAGGAAATCGACATGATCATCTTTGTATCCGATACTCCGGAGTATCTCTCTCCCTGCTGTGCCCTTCTGCTGAAAAACCGGCTTAAGGCAATCAATTCCCATGCGGTCTTTGATATGAATGCAAATTGCATCGGTATGCTGACCGCTATGGATACCGCCGCAAGATACCTGAAAACGGATGACAAGTTCCAGACAGTGCTGATTGCAGGTTCCCTTCTTATCAGTCCCCAGGCAAGAGAGGATGATATGATCGCCTATGCCTGCACCGGTGACGGTGCCGCTGCAGTTATTATGGAAAAGAGGGAGGAGCCGGAGGAAAGAGGACTGCTGGGCTCCCGAATGTTTACCGACGATACCTATTACTGGTCGATAACCATGCCGGCCTGCGGAATTTCAAAAATCTCGGATAAGGAGGTAGACGAGCTTGACCGGAAAATGCTTTGGAAGCCCTTTGATTTCAGCTTTCTTTCCGAGAAATGGTCCGAGCTCATTACCACCCTTCTGGCGGATTATCACTATAAGCCAAGTGATGTATCCCATTATTTCATGTCACAATTCTCCAGAACCGATCTTGAGCTTACTATGGAACGGCTTGGAGCCGATATGAGCCGCGCCATCTATGTCGGGGATAAATACGGGTATACCGGCTGTACCAGCCCCATTATGGCCCTGGATGACCGGCTCTCTCTAGAGCGGTTTTTAAAAAACCAGCTGATTATCTTTTGTTCCGTGGCGTCCGGCTATTCTATGACCGCCCTGCTATATCAATGGTAATTCTATTTCACAAATCATATGGTGTTATAATCGTAATGGAGGTATTATATGACAAAAGAAGAAAGTACAATTGTACAGTACCAAATGAAGTCTCTAAAATTTGTTCTCATTATTTATTCCATCAGTGCATTGCTTGCAGGCTCCATGTTCCTGTTCTTAAAGCTGGTCGGCTTATATGATGAAATCAACTGGTCGTCCCTGCTGCTTCTATCCGTACTTATCGTAATCGAACTGGTGACCTTTAAAATTATGTATGACCGTACAACCCATGCAAGCACACAGTTTCACAGGCTCTTCCAGCTGCTGAAGGTCATTATTCTGGTCTTCTCCTATCTTAATTATATGTATATGTGTTATATGGTACCCTCGAAGGAGCTGTGGTCCTGTATCTTCTATTTTATCCTGCTGGGTGCACTCTTCCTGGATCTTAAGCTCAATCTGGCCTTTCTGTTTCTTGGACTTTCGTGCCAGCTGGCATTATTTCTTACCAATCCCAGTACATTGCCTGCCAATGAATTTTTCCTCCGGGAGCTTATCCTAAGAGCGGTTGTAATCAGCCTGCTGTCCTTTGGCATCTTTATCTTTACCTATTTTGCATCTGTATTACTGAAAACGGTAGAGCACAGTGAGGAGGAGCTAAAAAAGAATCATGAGAGTATTCTGGAGCTGTTCCACAGGGTATCCGAATATGCCCAATCCCTCCTTGCCTCCAGTGAAAACCTGTCGCAGATTGCCACTGAGGAAAGTGTATCCATCGAGGAAATCGCCGGCACCAGCCAGGAGGCGGAACATGACTCCAAAACCATGATAAACGACATTGAAGAAAATAACCTAAGTTTAACCCGTCTTCTTCAAACCAATCAGGAGGTCACTGATAAGGTCAGGAATACCGAACAGGAGGCTGTTTCGCTGATTGAAATATCAAACCAGAATGAAGGTTCCTTGAATGAAGCCCTGTCAATTATCAACGCGATCAAGGATGACATCGGTAATACCCTGGAGGCCACCCGCATTCTGGAGGAGAAATCAAACCAGATCGACGCCGTACTGCAGATCATCTACCAGATATCCACCCAGACAAATCTGCTTTCCCTGAATGCCAATATTGAGGCAGCCCGAGCCGGGGAACAGGGGAAGGGCTTTTCCGTAGTCGCCGATGAAATCAGAAAGCTTGCCGTCAATACCCATCAATCCCTGAACGAAGTGGAGCTGATCACAAAGGAGTTTAAGGAAAGGGTATATCAGGTAGAATCCCTAATGAAAATCAACACCGATAAGGTCAGCCACGGCAGTATCCTGTTAAATGAAGTGGTGGGCAATATTAAGAATATGATGGAGAATTTGAAGGAATCTGGTGAAAACATTAATGAAATCAGCGGTCTGACTAACTCCATGCTCTCCGAAACCAGAAAAGCAGTCGAATTCAATTCCAGAGTATCCGATTCCACCAACCGTACGATACTCAATTTCAACACTGTATTTAGTGCCATTAACCAAAATCTTGCCATGAGCGAAGAGCTTGCCAGCAGTGCTGATAATTTAAAATCCATTGCTGAGGATATGCATCAGCTGATCAGCCGGTAATATCCGGCAGAGCCTACCCTGTATTATACTCTTATTTTTTGTAAAAACTGGAGGGTGCCTCACAAGTCAATCTGTGACTTGTGAGGCACCCTCCAGTAGACATATCTGACGTTAATTCTGATCGTATTCGCCGTATTCACAGCCGGCATTCTTTACTTCAATATAATCCACCAGCTTCATCCCCTTACGGGTCTTTCGATACAGCTTAATTCTTCCGTAGCCCGTACCGCCGTTCCATAGGCGGTTGTGGAGCTTCTTCCCATTGGGAGCTTCATAATTGATCAAAATCATCTCCTGCTTCGGACATTTTAGCAAAAGCTCCATTCTGGAGTTTGCATTCACCGCCCTTACCCTCCAGGTGTTGAGGCTTCTTCCCTCACTGAATTGAAAATCTATCTTAGCTCCGGTCCAGAATCTTGCAAAATTATAATCGTACATTTTCCCCTGGTAATACAGGCCGCCAAGCAGCTTGCGATCAAGGGGCCGTCCGAATATCCTGGGTCTGCCGCCGCCAAGCTCAATTGCCGAGTTATTCAGCTGCTTGCCGGTAATCAGGCTTTTTAAATTACTGCTGTTAATCCACAGCCAGGGGGATGTAAAATCGCTTCCCCAGTTCTTATCCGCATATCCATAGGACTTCTCCGGTATAACTTTATATACCTCGCCCTCCCAGATAATTTTACCGCTGTATTCGGTTTTCATTCCTTCCGCATGCCAGAACATCTCAAAGGCTCTTAAATCGCGAAACAGCTTTGAGGCACCATATCCGACATTGTAGGCTATTTTCTTATTTATGGTAATATCCCAGCTCATGCTGCCGGCATCGGACATATATTCCGGATGCTTCTCTGCCTCCTCCTCTGTCAGAGCACAGCTTCCATATATCCTCGTCTCCGTCAGAGTACAGGCTCCAATCCGTATATTTAATATGTACGGAGTACTTACGAATTCCTTAATCGGATAATAATTATTGACCTGTCTTGCATCCCTGCCCCAGGTTCCTACCTTAACCATCGCATAGGATGGCCGCTGATACCTTGTCCGGTTTTTCGGAAGCTGTCCAAGGATTGCCTCCTCCCATCCAAGTGCGGGATTACACACATAATATTCAATGAAGAAGGATTTCTCTTCTCCTGTATTTGTATTGTATGCCGTAAAATTATGCCACCACCAATCGTAGCCCTTCTTCGCCAGAGCTCCCGTAAGCATATAGTGATCACGGCTTAAATCACTTTTATTCATAAATGGTTACCATCCCTTCCCTATGATGATCGAAGCCTCGAAACAAAAGCGTTTCTGAAACTTATATTATCGGAACAAAACCTGTTCCGATAATCGAGATGCACGGCGTAAAAAACACGCCTTTTATCAGAAGTTAAAAGTAACTTCTGATAATTTATATTATCACATTTTGAACGGTAAGTAAATTATGTCCTTGCAAATGAGAGAATTTAGCAATAACTCCCCCTAAACTCTGTCCTTATTAAATTTCTGAAGATATTTCCGTTTTTTACACGTTATATCATGTGAAAAGCCGAACAGCTCCTTCCATATCTCATAGGGGTGCTGTCAGTCAGCACAAAAAAATATGTAAATTTTAGTATTTCACTACTTGACATATATTAATATACGTCATATAGTATTGTCATTCATATAATATAATAAAGTATATAATATATTAAATAAACCAAATAGAAAGCGAGCCAAAACATGGGAACAATATTTCAAATGACCTTTGCAAATGTGAAGCGAAAAAAGTTCAGAACCGTACTGATTGTATTATCCATCGTACTGTCCGTCGCACTTTTATACGCTGTCTTATCGATGACTGCCACCATTACGAATGTATTTGATCAGAAGATAAGAAAGGAAGTTGGTAATACACAATTCATCCTTACGCCAAAAGAAACCTCCTCGGACCACTATCTTACAGACCTTGACTTTGACAGCCTCGACGGTCTGTCCTACCATATCCCTGTACTTACCTCCTATGGCTATAGTGAACTGGATGGGGAAGCTGTCCCGGTAATATTCACCGGGATGGATTTTGCAGATTATCAGACGATTTATCCCATGGAATATCTGAAGGGCTCCGGGGATTGCGATGCCCCTTATCCAGCTGTGATCGGGGAACAAGCCTCTTTAAAATGCGGCCTGGATGTTGGCAGCACGGTTACCGTCCAGCTTCTTGGCAAGCCCTATGCCTTTGAAATTTGCGGCATCCTCAAGGAGCAAAGTAACAGCCTTGGCTACGAAGCAGGAAGTCTTAAGCTTCTGGTCTCAAAGGAAACCCTATCCTCCATTCTGAATTTAGAGCAGCAGGTGAGCGCTTATTATATCAAGGGTGAAGGCTCTCTAAGTATTACAGACTTAAAGGAAGAGCTGGAAAAAGCCTTTCCCGACTTACAGCTTCAGAATATGACCGATATGTCCGATTACAAGCAGATGATTTCCATGATCGTGACCTGCCTCATGTTCATGGTACTGGCTGTTCTCATGGTAAGTACCTTTATTATCTATTCCTCCTTCAAAATCATTGTTATCGAACGAATGCCCTTCCTGGGAACCCTGCGCAGCATCGGTGCCACCAGAAGGACAGCGAATGCAATCCTGCTGCTCGAGGCTCTTTTTTACGGTCTGATTGGCGGCATTCTGGGCATTGCGCTGGGTATTCTAATACTTTACGGTACTTTGAACATAATGTTTCAAAATTTCGGTGTAACGTTGGAGCAGGTGTCCTATGTCAATTGGTCCTACCTTTTAATTTCTCTTCTGCTGGGCCTTCTCCTGGTTCTTTGCAGCGCCCTTCCTTCGGTTATAAAAACGGGCAAAAAATCCATCAAAAGCATTATATTTGCCGAAATCAGCAATGATAAACATTTCTCACTCCCAAAGACCCTTCTGGGACTCCTGTTCATTGCGGCTGCCTTTGTACTGTTTCTTATTGCCCCCCTGTCCTTACAGCTTTTATTTGACATGACAGGCTTCATCCTAATATGCATCGGAGGGGCTCTGGTCATACCGCTGCTGTCCCTGTTGTTAACCGCTCTGTTTTCCCTCCTGCTTCGCCCCATCTTCCGGGATGCCTTAGGAGTCACAACAGCCAATATCAAAAATGATCGTACTATCATGAACAATGTTCTATTGCTTGCCATGGGATTAGCCATCATCCTGATGATTAATAATTTCAGCTCAACCGTAAGTACCGCGGTTACCGATGTATACCGAACTGGCAAAGCGGATGCCCTGGCCTTCTGTGATTTTGATGACAGCTTCCTGACTGCGGTCGGCCAGCTGCCCGGCGTCGAGCATGTA
The DNA here is from genome assembly GCA_023407175.1 of Bacillota bacterium. The sequence goes on along the minus strand of JAEYMU010000025.1, from coordinate 27,750 downwards.
TACAGCACAAAGGGAATAAACGATATTCCGGTTAATGACGGGAAATTTACTCTGCCGATATTGGAGGGCATTGACGGCCTTGGGTACAGTCAGTACGCCTGGGATGAATTTGGCTCCTATCTGACCGAGGATATCCTGAAGGAATTTACAGGAAGCCGGAGTATTATACTTTCCAGGTTTATCGCCAAGAAATTCAAATTGGAGGTTGGGGACAGCCTGAAGCTTGATTTTAACGGTAAATTCGCCAGTTATAAGGTCATTGAGATCGTCCCTTCCATCATGAACAATGGAAATGTATGCTTTGTCTATGATAAATTTCTTGCAGCAGATGCTGGAATCGAGAATTATCAAAGCCTTTATGTAAACATAAAGGAAGGTGCCGATACAAAACAGGTATTGCAGAAGATGAAGGAGCTGCTGCCGGATACCATACTGCCGGTTCAAACTCTGTCCGATATGCAAAGTGATAATGTAAAATCCAATAATGCTATCTTCTTTCTCATGAAGGCAATCTCCTTTATCGCTATGTTTATTGGCATTGTCGGAATTCTGAATAACTTTACCATTAGCTTTTTAAGTCGGAAGAAATTAATCGCAACCCTGCGCTCCCTTGGGCTAAGCAAAAGCAATGCCGTCCGCACGATGTTATTAGAAGCCTTCCTCTGCGGATGCCTGGGGACTGTCTCTGGCTTAATACTCGGTACTATCCTGTTAAAGGCAATGTGCTATCTGGTGGAAGCCCTGGGCTTGCCCTCCGAAATCATGTTTTACAATTATAAGGATTATCTGTTTGTTCTCCTCTCCGGTATCATCCTGTCCCTTGTTTCCGCAGTTTTGCCTGCCATCAGTATTGCCAAAGACAATATCGTCGCCGGCCTGCGCTATGAATAATTTACAATACAAAAACAATTCAAAATAAAGGAGCTCTTATCATGGAAAAAGCAATTGAATTAAAGGAACTAAATAAAACCTACCAAAATGAAGATGTTGCTGTTGAGGTTATCAAAAATATCAATCTGGATATCTATAAAGGAGAATTTGTCTCCATCATGGGTCCCAGCGGCTCTGGGAAAAGCACCCTGTTATATCTGATGGGCGGTCTGGAAAAGCCCACCTCCGGTGTGGTTACCGTCAGCAATTGCAGACTGAATGAGATGAACGATACTTTAGAAAGCTCCCTAAGACGTAATTCCATCGGCTTTGTATTCCAGTTCTATAACCTGGTCCCCCATCTGACGGTTGAGGATAATATACTTCTCCCTGTGTTATTAAACGGGGGCAGAAAAAAAAATTATAAGGAAAGACTAAAGCACCTGTTGGAGGTAGTCGGGCTGACACAGAAACAGAAATCCTATCCGACCCGGTTATCCGGCGGCCAGCAGCAGCGTGTCGCCATCGCCAGAGCCCTTATCAATAACCCAGATATCCTCCTTGCCGACGAACCAATTGGGAACCTGGATTCAAAGACCGGTGACGACATTATGAGCTTGTTTAAGAAAATCAACCAGGAGGAAGGAAAGACCATAATTCAGGTCACCCATTCCAGGGAATCTGCACAGTATGGAAACCGTATTATACTGGTTAGGGATGGAGCCATCGCCTAACTGTGACCTTTCTTGATTTTATATCCATTTTTCATTCATTTAACACGAGTATGGTAGCTCTTTCTATGGATTTCACTATACTTAAAGCTGTAGTGTAAAACAATACTGAAAGGGAACGAAGTGTCTACGGAAAAATGGAGGTCATATATGAAAAGGAAGAAAATATCCGCATTGCTTTTATCCATGGTTACTCTGCTTTGCACAAGCGGCAGTGTACCGGTATCTGCTGCTGATTTGCAGACGAGTGCAGGAGGTATGATAAACCAGATTGCTGATTACAGTACCGGCATCAGCAACGCAGACGGAGGTGTTGCAGAAATTGTAAAATACAATGCAGACAATCAGAAAATCTACCTTGTAAACGGAGCTGTAAGGTCCGTAGATATTGTTTCTATCGGTAATATCAATTCCTCTGAGCTGACAAAACTGACCTGTGATACCAGACTGGACGTCATTGCATTGGGTGCGAAGGAAAGCTTCAGCGTAGGAGATATTACCAGCGTTGATGTAAATACAAAGCTTGATATTATTGCCATTGCCGTACAGGCTGAGAATTATGATGAAAACGGAAGCCTTGTTATTCTTGACTATGACGGCAATTACATAACACATTTTAATGCAGGGGTGCAGCCGGATATGGTTATCTTCTCGCCGGATGGCAACTACCTCTTAAGCGCAGATGAAGGTGAGCCCCGGGAAGGCTATACAGGAGAGGGAGCTGTTGATCCCAAGGGCTCTGTAACTGTTGTCGATCTATCCCAGGGTCTTGAGAAGGCCACCGTAAAAAATCTTGATTTTACAGCCTTTGATGCAAAACGTGATGCACTGGTTGCAGATCAGGTGCTGCTAAAAAAGGACACCCTTCCCTCCGTTGATTTGGAGCCTGAATACATCGCAATATCAGAGAATGGCCAATATGCCTATGTAACCCTGCAGGAAGCAAATGCAATCGCCACGGTAGACCTCCGGCAAAATCAAATTCTAAGTGTTCAGGGGCTTGGCTTTAAGGATCATAATCTGACTTCGAATGCACTTGATGTTATCTCCGATAAAAAGGCAGAGCTTGAGACGCAAAACCTATATGGTACCTATATGCCCGATGGAATTGCCACCTATAATATTGATGGCCGGCAATATATTATAACTGCTAATGAAGGGGATAGCAGGGAATGGGGTGAGGAGCCCGGTGCCTATGTCAATGAGATTGCCGGTACAGTAACCGGTGACAGTACCGATTATGAGATTGTGGTAATTGATTCCTCAACCATCGATGGGCTTGATCCCGAGAAGCAATATCTGTTCGGAGGACGTTCCTTCTCCATCTGGAATGCAGCCACCTTAGAACAGGTATACGACAGCGGCAATGACTTTGAGACCATCACCGCAAAGCTGTATCCTGATTATTTCAACTCCTCCAATGATAAGGTAAAGCTTGACTCCCGCAGCCCCAAGAAGGGACCGGAGCCTGAAAATGTTGCCGTATTAAGCGCTGGTGACAGCACTTACGCCTTCATTGGCCTTGAGCGGATCGGCGGAGTAATGATGTATGACATTTCTGACCCGGCCAATGCCATCTATACCGATTACATCAACTTAAGAAGCTTTGACGGCAGCAGCATAGAAGACAGCGGTGCACTGGCACCGGAAGGCTTATGTGTCATCCAGGCGCTGGACAGTCCTACCGGAATGCCCCTGCTCCTGGTTGCCAATGAGGTATCCGGTAACGTAAGTGTTCTGGAAATCCTTATTGATACCACCTCGGCTGTTACAGAGGATACCGACAATCCGAAGGATATTCTGACCATAGACGAAACAGAGAGCTCCTCTGCCATGGAAAATACCTCGGCAGCCACCGATGCTCAGGAAGCCGCCACGGAAGCACCTGATACGGGTGACAGCTCCCGGATGTTTATCCTTACCTGCTCCGGTATGCTTATCGCTGCACTGATCGTACTTAAGAAAAACAATAACAACAGAGCACGTTTCATATAATTAAATCACGATTTAATACATGTAAAAAGAGCGGAGAACCGCTCTTTTTACATGTATTTCAATTAATTAAATCTTGTTATAATTTTATTCTTTTCTGTTCATTTTCTTCCGTCAAAAAAATTACAGTTTATATAATAGCGGATATCCTTCTTCCATAAGGCTTTATAAGCAGAATCCCTGTTGTCTGTGATAAGGCGGAAGGGATTTCTAACGGTATGGATGAGATAGCCGAGCAGCTCCGAGGGATCACGGAAGCATTCCCAGTCACATGCCTTACAAAAAGGCTTGAGCTTTAATGAGTCAGCCTCCATCTGATAGAATTTGCCCATATTTTCATTGCCCCTGTAGCCACAGGGATAGGTTTTTCCATCTGCCGCATCAATAAAAAAGAAATCAATACCGCCCCTACAGGGCAGGGAAAAGCTTTCCTCTCCCTGATATTGCCGGATCAGTGAATAGAGCGATACCAGCGGGGTAAATATTTTTATCCTGCTTCGATACTCCGGGATGGTATCCATGAGTGCCTGAAACAGCTGTATTTTTTCCTCTCTGGTGAATTTTATGACAGGATTGGCCGAGGTAGCCCCATAGACCGCCTGCATTCCCCCTTCTTCCTCCTGCTCCATGCTCATGGGATAGCAGGCATTGACCATGGTAAAGCCTAAATTAATTACAAATTGGTAGAAGGCCTGAAAGGATGCCCTTGCGGCTGCATAAAACTCCTCTGCCTCTGTCATTTGCTCCGGAAGACTTCCCATCCCTCCGGTATTTCTGTTAATCCCAAGATTCGCAGCCGGATAAATTCCATACTGGTGGAAAATCGGAAGTGCCTTCTCAATTCCCCGGATAACATCAGGAAGTCCCCGCATCTGCTCATGGGTTTTTGCATCTGCGGAGTCTATGCTGATCCACAGATTACGAAGTCTGGTTTTGGACAGCTCCTGCGCCAGCCGATGCATTCTGTCCGTAAAATCACTGCTCTGGGAATTCATAAACAGAAAGCCGTTTGTGCCCGTTCTAAGGTAGGGTATGTCCCGCCTTGAGGCATAATTAAGCAGACGCAGCAGCTCCTCCTTATAAAGAAAAGGCTCTCCGCCTGTGAAGGAGAGAGCCTGTATCTTCTGCTTCTCTGCCGAATCGATGATCTTATATATTTCTTCCTCTGATATCTTACTGCGCGCATATATCATGGATTTTCTCATGCTGCATTGGGGGCAGGTTGCATTGCAGGCATTGGTATACTGAATCACAAGCTGTCCCGGAATTCTCCCCTGAAGCAGACTGTGAATATTCTTCCCCTGAAAGATTGGATTTTTCATGACAAACAACATGCCTTTCCTTTGAATTAGTTCCTGTAACTTATTATTCTTTGAAGCAATTAACAAAGTCTTTTTTATTTCATTATCTGCCCACACAGTAATACCGAAAGCCCTTCTGGAGCATAAGCTCCTTGGAGTATATATTTCGCAGATCAAAGAAAAAATCACCGCTCATGTTCTCCTTAATCCGCTCCAGATCAAGGCTTCGGAACTGATTCCATTCTGTCATCAGGATAACTCCCTCCACACCCTTTACCGTATCATATTCATCTTCACAATAATGCAGTGAGGTAATCCCTTTGCTCTCAAACACCTTGACAGCATTATGCATCGCCTTTGGATCATAGACCCGAAATTGTGTACCGCAGGCAGCCAAGTCGCTGATAATCGTCACCGACGGCGCATCCCGCATATCATCCGTATTATTCTTAAACGCAAGTCCCAGAACACCCAACCGCCTTCCTTCCAGCGGTCCCATCGCCTGGATAATCATCTCCACCATTCGCTGCTTTTGTCTTTCATTCGCTTCAATGGTGGCTTTCACAATTCCAAGTTGGCACCCAAGCTGGCTTCCGATATGCACCAAAGCCTTGGTATCCTTAGGAAAGCAGCTTCCGCCGTAACCGGAGCCTGCATGCAGGAACTTTGCACCGATTCGCCCATCCATTCCCATTCCCTTGGCCACCTGCTGGATATTGGCTCCGGTTTTTTCACACAGCAGTGTCAGCTCGTTAACAAAGGATATCTTAGTTGCCAGGAACGCATTGGAAGCGTATTTTACCAGCTCAGCTGTCTCTATGCCTGTAATCAGGAAGGGCGTTTCATTTAAGAACAATACCCTATATACCTCCTTCATCGTATCAATTGCTTCCTGTGATTCCGCACCGATTACCACACGGTCGGCATGGGTAAAATCCTGGATTGCCGAGCCCTGCCTTAGAAATTCCGGATTAGAGACCATATCAAAATCATAGGCCGTTCCTCTGGCTGCAAGCTCCTCCTGTATGATACTCCTCACCAGTTGGCCTGTTCCTACCGGAACCGTCGATTTATCCACAATAATCTTCTTTGCATTCATGTACTGCCCGATGCATCGGGCCACTTCAAAGACATTGCTTAAATCTGCACTGCCATCCTCTTTTTGCGGAGTTCCCACCGCAATAAAGATAACATCGTTTTCCTTTACCGCGCTTTCTAAGTCCGTGGTAAAGCTCACTCTCCTGTAATATAAGTTTCTTGACAGCAGGTCCTCCAGCCCTGGCTCATAGATCGGAGCCTTACCTGACCTAAGCTTTGCAACTACCTCTTCCCTTTTATCCACACAGGTGACCTGCCAGCCAAAATCCGACAGGCATACTCCGGTCACCAGTCCCACATATCCACTTCCTACGATTGCAATTTTAATCATAGCCAGATACCTTAAGACTGACGGAGCTCATTCTCTTTTGATTAAGTATCTCCTCATAGATATCTAAAAGTCCGTCAAAAATCATTTTCCAGGATTTCTTTGCCGTATATTCCAATGCATTTTCCTTGAGATAATCCCTTAGGTCAATATCCTCCACCAGTCTGGACATGGCCATGGTCAGCTCCTCACTGTTTCGCTTGGAAAATTTCAACCCGTTCCAGCCATGGGTAAGTATTTCTCCTACCCCGCCCGCATCTGCTCCGATGACCGGAGTCCCAGAGGCCATTGCTTCCAGAATAACATTGCCGAAGGTCTCCGTAGAGGAGGGACAGACAAAGATGTCACAGGAGGCATACATTTTTGCAAGCTCACTGCCCCTTAAGTAACCGGTGAATATGGTATCCTCGGGGAAGGTCTGTTTACATTTCTCCAGATAGGGGCCGTCCCCGGTTATTACGAGTGCAACCTGTTCCCGGTATTTGCAGCGGACCTCATGATAGCTTCTGCAAAGAATATCCAAATCCTTCTCGCAGGATACCCTTCCGACATATAAAAAGGCCACTTTACCGGAAATTCCAAGGTCTTCTCTAAGCTCCTCCCGGCGAAGACCCGGATGGAAGCTTCCGCAGTCAATCCCGCGGGACAGAATCTGCGTATTGCAAATTCCGTTCTCATACAGCTCCTGCTGCACCACCTTGGAGGGGCAGAGAGTAATCCCATTCTGTGTATGAAACCATCTTAGATAGCTCCAGACAGAGTTCTTTAAAAAATTTAATTTATAATAATCGGTATATTGTGAAAAGTTAGTGGTATAATTGGAGACCGTGGGAATTCCGTGCTTTTTGCCATAATTTAAACCGGCCAAGCCCATATTGAATTCTGTCATGATGTGTATGATATCCGGCCTGAAATCGGACAGTACGGAAGAAATTCGAAATGAATTCGGAAATGCAAGTCTGTTCTCCGGATATAACAGCATTTTAATGCTGTAGAAGTTTTCTATGTTTTGATCCTCCGGCGCCAGCTCATATTTTGGTATGAACAGCTTATATTCGATGTCTTTTGCTTCAAAATAGCGCAGCAGTCTCGATAAGGTATTGGTTACCCCGTTAATCTGCGGCAGATAGGTATCCGTAAAGACAGCAATTCTCATATGCTTCCTCCTTCCGTAACCAGCAGGGCACCGATGGCCTGTTCCACCTCTTTGGCAAGCTCCGAGGTGTATTTCTTATAATACAGGATGGAGTCACAGGCCCATCTGGCAGTGACCAGAGCATATTGAATATCCTTTTTCATAAGATGGGGCTGCTGCATATAATCCGCACGCATGCTAAGTATCATATCCTCCAGGTCTCTTCTTGGTTCCTTTTTACCGGATATCAGTAATCGCACCCTTCTATGTCCCATTCTGTGAAGCTTCCAATGCAGGGTCAGTTCGTACAGAAAGTGCTTGAGCTTTCTGTCATGTATTTCGTCCTCCAGATGGTAATAGCAGAAGAAATCACAGACGAAATGGCATACCACTCCCAGGTTAACCGAAAAATCCTTCACATCAACCTCTTCCTCCATTAACTGCTCCGCACAAATGCAGGCCTGTGCCAGATAATTCTCCAGTGTATGATTTTTACGCTGCGGTGAAGGCAAATCCGGCTTAATATTGCCATAGGCAAAGGCCCGCTTATCCAGGGGGATTTCTTCTGCCAAATGGTGGTACAATATTTTTGCCATATAAATATGTGTAAAGAAATACATATCTCTTCCTCCTTTTCCATAAGAAGTACTCACATAAGTACTCCGCGCCACACATGCTTCTGCTATAATTGTATAACAATTTACAGAATTTATCTGAAATTTTAGTTCAATTTCATCTTAAATTTATGTAAAAAAAGCACAAAAAAGAGCCTTTGCTTCATAGCTTATGCCGCTACTTGGCAAAGACTCCTTTGATTGGATAAATTAGCTATTTTGAACTGAAATACTGATCTACATAATCGAGCATGGGCTGTATATGCTCTGCTCTAAGTCCCAGGAAATCCAGGATGCATTTATAGCTTGCATAACCGCCATTGATTGCATTATCGGTACTGCCTGCGCCCGGATATCTTGCAAAGAACTGGTCATAAAGGGGACTGTAGGTATCCCGGAATTTATTCAACGCAGCAACTGCCGTATCATTTTGAAAATTCTTATCGCTTAGGCCCAGCAGGGTGCTTGCAAAGTCCTCCCGGAATTTTTCATTCGTCATCAGGTATACATAAATCAATACCGCCGGATTATTCGTGTCCCTATCCAGTAAACCGTAGGGCTTATAATTGTCCTCCTTGATGGTATTGGCAAACGCATCCCCGGAGCCGCTCACCCCGCCGAATTCCACATCATAGAAGCAAAAGCGCCATCTTCCGTCTGCATAAGGATTACCGTCCTCCGCCTTTGCCGTTCTCCAAAGCGTCCAGTTCTTGCCCGGCCAGTCCCATTTGTTATTGATCCAGATTTCTACTGCAAAGTAATCCCTGGCTGATTCCACATCGACAAGCTTTGCAAATTCCTCATAATCGGCATCGCTTGATAAATCCTCATGGGTCTGAAAGAAATTCAGCAAATCTTTAAAATAATAGCTTTCATCCGTCTCTCCCTCCGGAAGGTCGCCAAGGTCCAGCTTATAACCGAGGTCATAGGTCTCTGCATCGCCCTTATAGGCAACAACATCCTTTGAATCAACCCCATGGGTTTCCTCGAAGTAGTCCTCAGAGTAATCCTCCTGAAGCACATATAAGCCCCAATACTCCCCGTCAATATAAACCACACAGGGTCTGGAGGACTGTGTATCACAATCCAGGTCTTCTATCAGAGACTGCCAGTAGGTATCGCTGTACTTGGTGGTAAAGGCACAGTTACCGCCGTTGCGTAGAGTCAGCGTCTTAAACTTCGTCATAGTCTCTCCGGCATCATTCTTTAAATCCTCACCGAAGAAGGGATATTCAAAATTCTTAGCACCATACTCCTCTCTTGCATAGAGACGAAAGCCCTTAAAAAGATCGGAACGGGAATAATTCCCCTGGATACGGATTCCGCAATCCTGCTGTAATTCACAGGAGGTAGTTGTCCCATCACTTTCAAAATAATCAATGTGTATGTTTCTCTCCCATTCTCTGCCCTTCTGGTTATAATTTGCTTCCAGCCTCCGGGAGGTATCTGCGGTGACCTCTTCGCCGGTGGTCAGATAATCCTTCAGCGACTGGTCATAAATATCGCCCTTAACATAGATACCCTTCGTCTTGTCAAACATATCCTCATAATTGATGCTGATGGAGATAACGGCAAGGCTCGTACCGGCAGCCTCGCAGCTTTCCTGAAGCCCCTGGATATGCTCCGCCATGCTTCCAATGAAATAAGTATTTGTTGCCACCTTGGAATAAAGCCCGCTCTGATCAAGGGCGGTAGCCCGGATAACACTGCATTTGTCAACCGCTTCCTTGGAAGGGGTACTGTTCAGACTACTTACAAAGCCGTCCCTGGTATTATTCACTTTTACATTGGCTGAATCAAAGAGGAACGGGTCCACTGCCGTTACATAATTCTCATCGTTACTCCGGTCCGCAATCTTTATCGCAGCGGAATACAGCTTTCTTGTAGAGCTTGTAATCGGATTGCTGCCATCCGTCGTATAATAAATATCGGCTTGTCCGTCACAGGTTAATGTGAGCTCAAATTCCCCCTCATATGCTCCGCTTTCCTTCGAGAAGGCTACGGTAAGCGAGGATAACGTAGCTGGTACCGCTGTCTCCGGTGCTGTCCCCGATTCCAAAGCCGCCGTCGGCGTAGTCTTAGTGTCATTCGTGTCCGTTTTTCCTTTTCCAGCACAGCCGCTTAATCCAGCTGATGTACCTATACATAATATGCAAAGGCATACTAACAGCGCTTTTCTTTGTTTTTTCATTCCTGACCTCCCATTTTCCTTAAGTTACCATATGCATCCCATCATGCTACGCTTATTATACCGTGTATAAAAACAAGGAAAAACACTCATTTCTAGAGATGAAACATGTAAAAATTCATGAAACTGGGCTCCAAATTCAAACCAAAGCCAGGCCAACCGCATGCAGGAACATTTTATATTAGTAATTCTTCGGCTGTATTCCTTGGAAATTAATTTCATTAAGAAACGGTTCCTTATGTCACTTGGCACGCAGAAAATGCGCCAAGGACAAAAAGGAGTCTTGTTTGAACGTAGTGAGTTGTCTCCTTTTTGTCCTGCACTAAACATTTTTTGCATGCTTAGTGGCATAAGGGTTCTTTCATGGAAATTAATTTCCAGGGGATACAGCCGAAAATTCACACCTGTTAATAAAATGTTCCTGCATGCGGTTGTCCTGTCAGATCAACAATTGGCTTATTGTATTTTTTCCTTTTCGTGCTATAATTCATCTTGAGTTAAATACTTAGAAAAAATAATACAGCAGGATTAGGAGGGTTCATTTTTTGAACAGTAATATTATTGCACCTGTATATTCCCAGATAGCGCTCGACATAGCCTCCAGAATAGCCCGGGGTGAGTTGAAGGAAAACACAAAAATATACGGCCGTTCCGTAATGGCTTCCGAATACGGTGTCTCACCTGAAACCATCCGCAGGTCAATGAAGCTCCTTGAGGATATGGATATTATTGAAATAAAGCAAAATAGCGGCGCTCTTATTTTATCAGCGGAAAATGCCATAAAATATGTTGAAAAATTCAGTGAACATAATAATATACGCACCCATCAGAGAAATCTCAATGAGCTTCTTGCGCAGCAAATGTCACTTTCCAGACAGATAACGGAGGCTGCCGAAGCCATTGTCCGAATCAATGAAAAGTTTACCCAGTCAATGCCCTTTCCTAATTATGAGGAGAAAATAACAGACAACTCTCCCCTGATCGGAAAAACGCTGGCCGAGCTGAAATTCTGGCAGCAAACGGCCGCTACTATTATTGCAATAAGACGCGGTGATAAGATTATCCTTTCACCGGGACCTTATGCCATTATCGAAAAAAATGATACCTTGATTTATGTCGGTGATATCAGCTGCGTTGAAACGGTAATCTCATTCATCGGAGGTTGATTCCTTCGAATTATTCAAAAAAGCGGTGTCCAAAAGCCATCAGATACATTGGCTTTTGAGGCACCCTTTTTGTATTTTGGGATACATATTTCAAAATGCTCGAATTAATTTTTTTGGTAATAATTGTAATTTTAAGAAAACTTAGGTTGACATCTGACAACTTATACAATATAATGAAGTTGTTACTTGTTTCATTGCTTTATTTTGCAGTGTAAATGACCTCCAGGGTTTTCTGATTACCTGCCATCCTGAAAGGAGATATTATGATCAAATTCCAGAATGTTAGCAAAAGCTATGGAAGCAGTACCATATTAAATCATTTAAGCTTTGAAATAAAGGCCGGAGAATTTGTGGTACTGATCGGTCCAAGCGGCTGCGGAAAAACGACTACACTCAAAACCGTAAACCGTCTGATTGAGCCTGACAAGGGTGAAATATACATTAACGGAAAAAATATTATAAAACAGAATCCTGTCGAACTTCGCCGTACCATCGGCTATGTCATCCAGCAAATCGGACTCTTCCCCAACATGACTGTGGAACAAAATATCGCAGTCGTTCCCAAGCTATTAAAATACCCCAAGGATAAATGGAAACAGATTGTACATGAGCTTCTGGAGCTTGTGAATATGCCCTATGAGGAATATTCGCATAAGTATCCATCCCAGCTTTCCGGAGGTCAACAGCAGCGAATCGGAGTTCTGCGGGCTCTTGCCGCTTCCCCTCCCATCGTCCTCATGGATGAGCCCTTTGGTGCACTGGACCCGATTACCCGTGATTCTCTTCAGGAGGAGGTAAAGCGGCTTCAAAAAAAGCTTAAGAAAACAATCATATTCGTAACACATGATATGGAAGAAGCCCTGCGTATGGCCGATACCATCATATTCATGAACCAGGGCAATATCGTACAGATGGCCTCTCCCGAGGAAATGCTCCGCAATCCTGCCGATGATATTATCAGAAGCTTTATGGGAAGGCATATCAGTAAGGAAAATAAATCCTCAGAGCTGCTGGTGGAAAGCTTTATGCGCACCAAGGTACTTAAGGTTCCAAAAAACAGCCATATCTATGAATGCATTGACATGATGGGCAGAAAGGATGTAAATTCCCTGATATTATTGAATGAGGATGAGACCTATGCCGGCACTGTGACCATTGAAGCAATAAAAAATCATGGTAAGGGCGGCAGGGAGATCAGTGAGCTGCTTTCCAATGATGCGATTACCATCGGCAGAAAGAAACTGGCAAAGGATGCCTTTGAATTATTGCTCTCCTCCGCTTCCATGAATTACATCATTGTCCTTAATGACGACAGGACCGTTGCCGGACTGATTACCAAAACCAGTATGGCAAAGGCCATGGGCGAAGCTCTATGGGGAGAGATGTCAAGCTGAAAAGAGTATCTGGGAGGTTACTGTGGAAAATCTTGATTTTTCACATGGTAAGTTTGTGCTGCTGCCCAAATTTATGGGCTCACGGCAGAATGGAGACCAGCTATGAAATTTATAAATTTTATCCTTGAAAATATCAGCACTGTGGAGTCATGCCTGCTTCGTCATATTGAACTGGTGGCCATATCTGTTGCCCTCGGTATTCTGCTGTCGATACCGATGGGGATATTCCTCACACAGCACCGCCGCCTGTCCGGACCGGTACTGGCAGCCGCCGGAATTATCCAGACCATCCCCGGCCTTGTTATGCTTGGGTTTGCACTGCTGCTCTTTGGAATCGGTCTTCTTCCGGCAATCTTTGTACTGTCCCTTTATTCCATATTACCCATCTTGAGAAATACATATATCGGAATAACCGAGGTTGAGGAATGCTATATCGAGGCTGGGCGCGGCATTGGAATGACAAGAGCACAGATACTCTTCAAGGTTCAGCTTCCCCTGGCGGTTCCCTCAATTATCAGCGGTATCCGCATTTCCACCGTATACATCGTCAGTTGGGCCACACTGGCCGGGCTGATCGGCGCAGGCGGGCTTGGAGATCTGATCTGGACCGGTTTATCCACCTATAACACAAATTATATTCTTGCAGGAGCCATCCCCTCCGCCCTACTTGCATTTATTTTCAGTGGGCTGATCGGATTGCTGCAGCGCATTTTTACCCCACAGGGATTAAGGAGGAAGAATGTATGAGCACACTAATCCATCTTATTCTGGAGCATCTGATGATTGTTACCATAGCTACTGTTATATCTGTCCTGTGCGGGGTTTTACTGGGGGTTATCGCTTATTGGCTGCGCTATGTGGACTGTGTTATTCTTTGGATTACGGAGGGTATCCAAACCATTCCCTCCCTGGCCCTTCTCGCCATGCTTATGATTATCTTCGGGCTGGGCAATACCACAATTATTGCCGGACTGGTGCTGTATGCGCTGCTGCCGATTGTCCGTAATACACACACCGGACTTACCACCATATCCCCCCATCTTAAGGATGCTGCAAAGGGTATGGGCATGTCAAAAATCCAGCGCCTTCTTAAGCTAGAGCTCCCCCTTGCCTTCCCCATGATCTTTTCAGGGATTAAAATTGCTGTTGTCAACTCCCTCTCAATTGCAGTCATGGGTGTTCTAATCGGCGCAGGAGGCTTGGGATATCCCATCTACCGCGGGATACAAACCCAGAACTTTGAAAAGATTCTAACCGGAGCAATTCCTGTCATGATAATGGCTCTCCTATTCGATTATGGTATGTCAAAAATCGAAAAACGGCTGATCAAAAAAGCCGCTTAAGGGAATGTCCCCGCCATAAGGGGATGGTCATAGTACATCAGACAGAAATGCATATAAAACTAAGAAAGGAATGGTACAAAAATGAGGAACAAGATAAAAAGGATGATAAGTCTCACCCTGGTAATGCTCTTTGCCCTGCCGATATTATTCACCGGCTGTTCAAAGAATAAGACCATTACCATAGGCTCCAAGGATTTCAGTGAAAACATAGTCCTGGGAGAAATACTTGCCCAATTGGTTGAAGCCAAAACCGATCTTAAGGTCAGCCGTAAGCTGAATATGGGAGGCACCTTTGTATGCTTTGAGGCGATCAAGAAAGGAGAAATTGACATTTATCCCGAATATACGGGCACCGGTCTTACGGCCCAGCTTGAGATGGATGTTATCAGTGATCCGGACGAGGCTTACCGCGTAGTCTCGGAGGAATTTAACAAGCAATTTGAAATTACATGGCTTGAACCCTTCGGCTTTAATAATACATACGCCCTCGCAGTAACAGATGAGGTCTATCAAACCTATGGCATCAATACCTACAGCGAGCTTGCCAAGGTTTCTGAAAATCTTGTGTTCGGAGCCGAGCACGAATTTTTTGACCGCCAGGATGGTTATGACGGCCTTGTTAAGCTTTACGGAATGAACTTCAAGGGGGACCCGAAGAAAATGAATGTTTCCCTGAAATATCAGGCCATCGGCAGCGGTGATATTGATGTCACAGACGCCTTCTCCACCGACGGCCAGATCAAGCAGTACAATCTGAAGGTACTTGAGGATGACCAGGGCTTCTTCCCTCCCTATTACGCAGCCCCGATTATCCGTAATAAGACGCTTGAAAAATATCCCGAGCTAAAAGAGGTACTTAATTCCCTTGCCGGCCTGATTGATGATTCTGTCATGACCGAGCTTAACTACAAAATAGATGTGGAGAATAAGGATGTGGAGGCTGTCGCAAAGGAATTTCTTGAGTCCAATAACCTGCTGTAGATTACGGACATAAAGAGCTTTATAAAAGACCCATTAATAGCAAAGGAGCCTGTACCATAAGCCCGATCAGCCATGGTGCAAAGGCTCCTTTTCCTATTCCTCATACTCTCTCCTTACATGTTCTCAACAAATTGAATCTTTAAACCGTTCGGGTCAAGTACATAGATGAATTTCACATGGGATTGGGCTGAAAGGGTCCGCTATGAATGGCAATTCCCTTTTTCTTTAGCTCTTCCATCATTGCAGCAACGGACTCTACCTCAAAGCCCAGAGAAATATCCGTACCCATGTTAATCTCTCTGGGTACCGGACTGGACATGAGCTCAATCTCAGTATCTCCTTCTCCCAGAAATACTATTTCCACACCCGGACCGGACTGAAATCTCCGGTTTTCCTTCAGTCCAATAATCTCCTTATAAAATTTCAGAGATTCCTCCAAGTTCTTAACTACTAATGTTGTCCAGCAAAATTTCATATTCTACCTCTTTTCTGCGCCGCTTAATCTCTCGCTTGAACGACGATTTTCACGCCCGCTTTTTCTCATAGTCTACCATTATTATAAAACAAGTTTTCAACAAATGCTAATATTTTATCCTTGATTGTATTGGCATATTAACAAAGGTCGGCCTGCTCTATTTGGTGTTCTCACTATAGAATTTGAGGGCTTCCCCCATAAATTTTGTCGCACCCTTACCGTACTTTTTATCATGGACTTTTGTGTACTTTGTCAGATACAGGTCTGCCATCATTCCCCAGTAGTTTTCACCCATATCCATCCTGACAATTTTACTATGCTCCTTGACCATATCATCCATTTCTTTTATGATCTCCTGAATATCTATTGAAGAAGGGTTTTTACTCAAATCAGATGTCAAGCGTTCCATTAACTGCTCTGTTTGGGCCAAATAAACATCTATATTATCCTTAATTGTCTGAAAGCCTTCCATAATCAGCGGCAGATTACTGAGATTATTTTTCATAGCCTTGGTGTATTTTTCGATACTGCCAAACTCCTTGATTGCCATTTTCGCAAGTATAAGCTCTCTGGATTTCATTGATTCAAGAATTTTATCGAACTCCTCCACACTGCCATAATACTTGATCACTTCATCCGCATGCTCCTGCTTAAATACTTCCAGTATATTGAAATATTCACTCATATCGAATTCTTTAAAACTCATTGTACTGCCACCTTTCAGTTTTCTTTCAATAAGTGCGATTAGTTCGTTCAGTCTGTCCCGTTTCAGCGAAAGCAGCTCTTTTTGCTTATGGAGCGCCTGTGCCCTATCGTACTGCGGACTTTCCAGTATTTTTTTCATACTTTTTAATGGAACGTCCAACTCTTTTAAAAAAAGTATTTGCTGCAGCGTTTCAAGAGCTTCATCTCCGTACAGCCTATAACCCGCTTCTGTTATTGAACTTGGCTTAAGCAAACCAATTTTATCATAATAGTGCAGCATACGAACACTGATACCCGTTAAATCCGAAACCTGCTTAATTGTTCTCATCTCTATATCCTCCTGTCCGTCTGATTTTATAATACACTATGACACGATGTCAGGGTCAATACTTTTTTGAATTCGGCATCCTCCATAAAGAAATCCTTATATATTAAATTTTCTGTTGGCTATCTCATTATTGTTCCATTTGCGGAGAAACCATCTCACAAATTCCACAAACTATTGATGTATGGTTAACCGATTCATCTATAATGATATATTATTAATGTACATGTTTATTGACATCATATGGAATATTATGCTATACTTTAGTTAACCGATTAACTAATGATGCGGTTAATACAAAAGAAAGGGTTTATGGGTAAAAAACTATGAGGAAAAGGTATTTTAAAGTTATATCCTTTGCATTGATTCTAATTATGGTGATGCTTCCATGCATGGGTATAACAAAGGCAAAAGCCGGGGGTATTACCTACGAAGCAGAGGCTGCGACCCTAAGCGGTGGAGCTGTCTATGCAAGCGATCACTTAAATTACAGTGGGAGCGGTTTTGTAGGAGGCTTTACAGATTCTAACAAGGGAAATGCCAGGGTACAGTTCCAGGTTCAGGCTGCAACAGCCGGAGAATATTATCTCTCCCTAAGTTACGCCAACGGAACCGGAAGCACCATGACACTGTCCCTGCTGCTTGACGGAACTGACACAAAACAGCTTCAATTACCGGCAACCGGTAATTGGGACACCTGGAGTACGGTGATTGAAACAATAACCTTAAGCCAGGGCAGTCACACAATTGGATTTTTCTTCGACAGCTATGACAGCGGCAATGTTAACCTGGATTATATTTCGCTGGAGCAACGGATTACCACTCATACGGTACCGGGTAAAATCGAGGCAGAAAACTATATTGCAATGAATGGCATTGCAACTGAGGTCTGCTCCGAGGGAACTCTGAATGTCGGCTGGATTCACAGCGGTGACTGGCTGGATTACCAGATCAATGTTACACAATCCGGAACCTATCAGGCACAATACCGGATTGCGGGCATTAATTCAACAACACAAATTCAATTTATTTCCGGCTCTGCTGCTTTAGCTGCAACGGATATTACCAACACCGGGGCATGGCAGAGCTATCAGACGGTAACTTCAACCACCTTTCAGTTAAGTGCCGGCTTACAGACCATCCGTCTTTATTTTACCGGAGAAGGCGTAAACTTTAACTATTTTAATCTCACCTGCGTTTCTGCTACACCCACTTCAACTCCGACACCAACGCCAACTTCAACACCTACTCCAACACCTAAACCAACTTCAACACCAACCTCGACCCCTACTCCGACCCTAACGCCGACTCCGGCAGTAACAGGCTCTCCCGATCTGATTGTAACGGATATCTCCTGGTCACCGGCCAGTCCGCTCAACGGTGACGAAGTTACTTTTTGTGCCGTAATCAAAAATCAGGGCACCGGTGCGAGCCCTTCCGGTGCAATTCATGGGGTTGCGTTCCTGATTGACGGTGCCACCGTCGCCTGGAGCGATAATTACACAGCCTCCATTCCTGCCGGTTCCAGCGTAACCGTTACGGCAAACGGAGGTCCTGACAGCAATGCCACCTGGACCGGAACGACAGGAACACATACGGTAACTGCATATGTGGATGACATCAATCGAATGACAGAATCTAATGAAAGCAACAATACCTTAAGTAAATCCATTACGATTACCGGAGCCCTGGCACCCGATCTTATACTGACCGATATTTCCTGGACACCGGCAAGCCCTCTGACCGATGATGCCATTACCTTCAGCGCAGTAATTAAAAATCAGGGCACAGCCGCAAGTCCGGCCGGTGTAATACACGGCGTACTTTTCAGTATTGATGGGACCGCCGTTGCCTGGAGCGATAACTATACCTCCTCCATCCCGGCAGGCTCCTCTGTCACTGTGACCGCCACCGGGGGCCCCAACGGTATAGCTGCCTGGACCGGAACGACAGGAACACATACCGTCACAGCTATGACCGACGATATTAACCGGATTACAGAAGCAGATGAAAGCAATAATTCCTTGTCGGAGACAATAACTGTAAGCCTGCCAAGCAAGCCCGACCTGGTAGTAACTGATATTTCCTGGACTCCCTCTTCTCCCGCAGCGGGAGACAGCGTAACCTTCAGTGCAACTGTTAAAAACGAAGGTACAGCTGCAACTGCAAGCGGCACAGCCTGCAATATTTCCTTCTATATCAATGGCACCAAGGTAAGCTATGTCACCGGTTATACCAGCTCCATCCCGGCCGGAGGCTCTGTTACCCTTACTCAGAATAACGGCTCCTGGACTGCTGCCGATGGTATCTATACTGTAAGTGCTGTTGCGGATGAAACGAACCTGATCAGTGAGCTGGACGAAACCAATAATTCTGCGGGGGAAAGCTTATATATCGGTGTTATTGAGGATTACGGGGCCACCGTACCATATGATACCTATGAGGCTGAGAACATGACCATTAGCGGAGGTACCATAATCGGTCCTGATACGACCTGGTGTACGGAAGCTTCCGAAGCCTCAGGAAGAAAGGCTGTCCGGCTGGCTCAGGGACAATCCGTAACCCTGACGTTAAATGCCGCGGCACAGGGTATCGTCATCCGGTACTCCATGCCGGACAGTGCGACCGGTTCCGATATCTATCAAAATCTAAGCCTGTATGTTAACGGTGTACATAATACGGATGTTTCCTTTACCAACCGTTACTCCCATCAATATGGCTCCTACGGTTCCGACGGCGGTGAAATGCAATGGTCCAATACACCCGGAACGAATCACCACCGGTATTATGATGAAACCCGCATTCTGTTAAGTCAGCAGTATGGTGCAGGTACAACAATAAAGCTACAGTGGGATTCCGGTGATTATAACCCGAACGGTCAGACCTATATTCTGATTGATTTTATCGAAACAGAAGCCGTGGCAGTGCAGCTTACAAAGCCCTCCGATTATGTATCCATCACAAGCTACGGTGCGATTGCGAATGACAGTATAGATGACACGGCGGCCATGACCGCTGCGATTGCAGCCGTTAATGGTACAACCATTAAGGGCGTATGGATTCCTGCCGGCAGCTTTGATTTTAATACCGGAACCAGAGGAACGACCAAGATTAATCTTCCAAGCGGCGTATCTGTCAAAGGCGCCGGCATCTGGTACTCCACCCTGCAAGGCGCCTATGCTGGCCTTATGCTAAAGGGCGGTAATGTTACCCTGTCCGATTTCACAATCAGGGCCGAGGAAACCTACCGCTCCAATGCCTCCGGAATCGCGGGAATCGAAGGCAATGCCTATAATTCCACTATTACAAACCTCTGGATTGAACACACCAAGGTTGGATTGTGGCTGAATGAAGGAACGGAAAATGCCCTCATATCAAATCTTCGGGTAAGAGATACCTGGGCGGATGGTATTAACATTAACGGCGGCACCAAGAATACGGTTGTCGAGCAATGTAATTTCCGCAACACCGGGGATGACGGTATGGCAATGTGGTCAAAATCCCTGAATGGTGGTACCGGAACTGTAGAAGGCTGCACCTTCCGCTACAATACAATACAGATACCCAATCTGGCAAACGGTATCGGCATCTATGGGGGTAAGAATAATATTGTGAGCAACAACCTGATCCTGGATGTGGTTGATAACGGCTCCGGTATTCAATTCGGAACCAATCATTCACCTACTGCCTTTACAGGTACCTTAACCATTACAGGTAACAAGCTTGTCCGCTGCGGTTCCTGGCATCATGATTACAGCTATCAGATCGGTGCCATCTGGGCCTATTGGATCAATAACAGCGGACTTGCACAAAATCTCACCGTCAATATCAGCAGTAACCTGATTGACAGCAGCACCTATTCCGGTCTGTTTATAGAAGAACCCAGCACCGGTGCAACCGTAACCTATACCTCCAATATCATAACCAATCCCGGAACCTATGGTGTGTATATCAGAGGCTCCGCCGTAGGATCAGCCGTATTCAATTCTAATACGGTAATCGGTGCCGTATCAGGAAGCTTCCTAAATAGCTCATCAAGCTTTACTGTAACGGGAACCGGTAACAGCTGGTAGCAGAAATTTAGTAAAGTAAATTACTCAAACTTCGCAGTTTATAATTTGTTTCTATGCTTGATAAAATCAGCATTTTAGGCTAATGAAAAGGCATCCGTTATGCTATTTTCATACGGCTTCAATTTACAATTGGAGTTTTGAGCTGATTTTATCAAGCAATGCCCCAGACTTTATACTGCGAAGTTTGAGTAAATTATACTTTCTCAGTTCCATTTAAATTCAAGGTTTTTATTTGATATTCTTACTAATAAAATAATTACGGCCTGAATTTATTTTAAAACATATATTTACTATATCCTTGTAAAAAATATGCCATTTTACAATTATTTATATTTATATTGTTAAATTACGTTATGTACAATATAATATTACCATATTAAGGGTTATATATGATTATTTTGTAAAATAACTTTATTTTTAAAACAGGAGGGGTAGTATATGACAGGAGTATCTTCAATTGAATGGGCAGAGTTTTTAAATAGCATTAAAGATGCAAAAAATGAAATAAGCAGCGGTGAAACAGTTTGGTATCGCGGCCATAATAATTATAGGTATTATTTACTTCCCAGTCTGCTAAGGTACAAAAACGGCATTGATAAGGAATTTTATCTATTTAAAAGCTTTCAAAAATTTGGTGAAAGAATTTTTGAAAAACATAAAAGTGAATGGGAAACCCTGTTTGACATGCAGCATTACGGAGTACATACAAGGCTATTGGATTGGTCGGAGACATTTTCCATTGCTCTTTTTT
Organism: Bacillota bacterium; assembly: GCA_023407175.1. The sequence continues at coordinate 6,280 of JAEYMU010000025.1, read as the reverse complement.
TCGCAGCCTTTTACAATCATTCCGCACATTTGGAAAATGATGCGGCCATATATTTGCTAAATCCGCAAAAATTGAATAAATTCAGCCGCATAAATAAAATATACTCCATACCGCGGGACGAAACGGAATACTCCTATACCAATATATATTGGAATAAAGTACCCTTTGCACCGAGTGCACCAATTGCAATCGAGCCGAATTTTATAAACAGCCGGATGCTGGCTCAAAGAGGTATGTTCACTGTACACGATGACTCAAATGAAGCAATTGAAGAAAGGTTTCCTTCCGCTATCAGAAAGATAAAGCTGCCTAAGGAATTAATTCCCGCCGCACTTGAGTTTCTGGATTTATCAAATATTAATGAGTATACGGTCTACCCAGATCTAGGTGGAATTGCCGATTTTTTACGTAATTCTTCCGGCCTGGAACGGTGATATTAGCATCTGCATATCCTACTCAGCCAAATACAGGTTATATGATAATTATATTGAATATTAAAGGGCGTCCCAAAAGTCCTCCTGATCTTTCTCTCCATACAAAATACGGTAATCTGTTTCTATCAGGATTCTGTATTTTGTATGATACGGATCAGATAATTGACTTTTGAGACACCCTTTTATCAGAATATCCGGTATCCAAGAGTTCTTCTTCTCTTTTATTATAACCACATACCGGACATTCGCGATTTAGTTTATTGTAACAGTTATTTTATATTGCTTCTTGGTCTTATCGGCAAGTGTTACCGTAACGGTTATCACCGTCTTACCGGCTTTTTTTGCCTTTAATGTACCGTCCTTTGCTACGGTTACTACCGAGGTATCACCGGATTTAAAGGTAACGGTAGCCTGGGCTATTCCCTCTGTCTTCTCCTTGGAGAGCTTCTCCACCCACTGGAGTGTTGCAGGAAGCTCGATGGACAGCTTGGTCTTCTTCCCTTTCTTTAAGGTTACCTTGGAGGGCGCCTTCACCTGGTCAAGTAAGGCTGTGACTGCATTATCGCTGGCCGGCTTCTGTAAAAGCACATAGTCCGAACAATGGGTGAGCGGTATGGTAACATACCCGTCTTTATCCACCTTCCGCTTATTGTCAGGTACCAGCTCCAGCTTCTTTGTTGTTTCATTTACATAATACAGATAAACTGTATTGCCAGCTTTCAGGCCTCCCTGACCGCCGACATAAATTCTGATTTCTGCGGGTACCGGCAGGCTTCCGCTATGCTCAAAGCCCAGAACCAAACCATTTGTATTATTCTTATCCTTCTTAAGCGTATCGATAACAGCCTGATTTTCTTCTGACAAGCTCTTAACTCCTGTTGCCTCCAGGATCAGGTTGATATCCGAAGCCTTCCGGCCAGCTTCCTTAAGCCTGGAGCCGTCGATATACCAGGAGTATAATACCTTACCCTTATCATCCTGGACCGTTATCGTGAGGTCAGTACCTTTCTCCCTTGCAGCATCTATTACAGCCTGCTTCAAGGTAAAGGAGGTCATACGGAGCTGCTTGCTGTCTGTCAGTCCTTCCGGCAGTGTCAGATTAATCCCGGCGGCCTTGATATTACCGTCTAAGATTGCTGCGGCCAGACTGCTTTGGTCCATATCCACTGTGAACAGAACCGAAGTATTCCCTGCCGCAATTGCCGCCTGTAAAGCCCCTTCGGAAATAATCAGAGCTGCTGTCGCAGTTGTCTTCTTAATTACAGTCTGTGCCTTGTCCTTCAGCACCGCTTCCGACTTAATTACCTTCCCCTCGGCATCCTTTGACAACACCATAGTTATCTCGGTGGTTTTCCCATTCTTATCCGTGATTACCACCTGTGTCGTTGTGGTTACCGTACCTGTCTTGGCGTCGGTTACTGTGGTAACGGTTGTTTCCGTAATGGTTCCCGTTACTTCGTCAACTGTTCTGCTATGAGTAACATTATTTCCCTGTGTATCCTCATTATCCTGATTACCTTCATCACTGCCATCATTATCGCTATTGCCTTGATCGCCGGAATTATCATTACCGCTGCCGCTCTGTCCGCCGGAATTGCCGCCAGAGCTTTCGGAGGAGCTGTTCAGATTCACAGTCATTGCATAATTGGTGCTCCATTTTCCATTGGTATCCAGTGCCTCCACCTTATAGAAGAAGGTACCGCTGCCTGCATCTATGGTAAGCTGTGTCGTATCGGCAGGGAGTATCTTTACGCTTCCCGCGCCGGTCACCTTGTAGGCGGCAATCCCGGTCTGGGCACTGACTGCCGGCGTCCAGCTAAGAATCGCCTGTGTACCGCTATAGATTACGCTGATTCCCGTATCCGTAAATACGGGAGCAGCCGTGTCCGGAGCCTCTGCCAGTATAAAGGTCGAGGGGGCTCCATTAAAGAGCCTATCCACCATATTTCCCCGGAAGCTGTTATTGCTTAGCTGCATGCTACCATTTGTACCGGCCCACAGATTCATTCCCCAGGTACCAAAATCCTCAAACACATTACTTTGCAGAATAATCTCTGAAGCCAGTCCGCTGTTCATGACGGACAGCCCCTGATAGGTGCTGTTCAAAACAAGATTATCCTGTATCAGTACCGTGCCCGGGATGGCGGAAACTGCATTAATCCAGATTGCACCATAGTCCTGATTAAAGTTATATTCATGCCCGCCGCAATTGATCAAAGTATTGCGCGCTGCCGTAGTTGTTCCACCAAAGGCCACCGGCGAGAAATTGGAGCTGATGTTAATTCCGGCACCAAAGGCCACCGTATCATGCAAAATATTATCTGTGACCGCATTATCCGTTCCGCCGTAAACCGCCACGTTATTGGCAAGCCAGGGCAGCCCTACCGTATTAAAGCGTATCCGGTTATTACTATCAGCCGTGCCGGAGGACCAGAGTGCAATTGCATCGTCGCCGGTATTTCTGATCAGACACTGCTCCACCACGGAGCTTCCCGTCCCTCCGTAAAGGTTCATGCCATCGGCATAGGTATCCCGGATACGGGTGCCTGTCACCAGCATGGAATCCATTTTATTGGTCCAGATACCAACCTTTAAGTGTTCCATCCACAGATTTGCTACCGTAAGATTTTTTCTGACCTGGTCTCCGTTGGTTTCAATGCCCGCCATGCCATAGGTGTCATTTCTTCCTGTTTCCTCGCCGTAAATGCTGAAATCATAGAAGGATACATTATCGGCCTCAACCATAAATCCAGCTCCCGGTCCTTCCAGCACGCTGTACCACATACCCGCGCCCCGGATGGTAAGTCCGTCATAGGGAACAGAAATAGGCTCGTATGCGGAAAGCTCTTCCACAGTTTCGCTGACCTTGCTAAAATCAAAGGTACCTGCGGGAATCCAAACTTCTTTATTCTGTTCATGTGCCGCTGCCATACAGGCAATCATAGCATCCGTATCATCAATTCCGTCTCCTGTAACAGCACCATAATCAACGATGGACAGGGAATTCGCCGGCTGTATTGCAGCTGCGCCCACCCCTTCGGTATCCAATAAATCTATGACGTAATAGGCTGCTGTATCGCTGTCATCCCTCTGCAGCCGGATTACAGCGCCTGCCGGTATGGTATAATTCAGCAGATATCTGCTTTCATCAAAAAATCTGTGTGCCTTGCCGTCCGCCGGATTATTCGTCCAGGGATAGGAACCGTATACCCAGCTGTACTTAGAGGTGAGAGACAGACTCTCCTTACGCACGCCGTTAATATAAAGTCCCAGTGTCGCATCCATTCCCTTGCCGTCTTCGCTGTCCGGGATACAATAGCGTAAATCCAGAGAATTGGTATCCTGTGTCAGGATAAATTCCACATAATCCCCTGTATTACTAAGTCTGACCGCACTTCTTCCCGAGGCTTCGCTTGAAAGCTCACGGTAGGCCGTACTGTACTCCAGTATCTCGGCATTGGTGGTCCCATCCTCTGCCTCATATTCTGTATAAGCCGTGGTGGCACCGCGGTATTCCTTGTTCAGACTGTCCCGTATGGTAATATAATCAATTTTTATACTATCTGCCGCAGAGCTTAAGGTGATTGTATTGATTCCTTTTTTCAGTGTAACTGTTATAACAGAATTGCCCCAGCCGGAGGTTGAAGTACCCAGGGATACTTCACGATAAGTACCTGCGTTGACAGATATCATAAGCCCTGCAGCACTTGCTGCGGTGTTTGCATAGGTAATTTGAAGCTGATAGGTCCCGCTCTCCTTTGCATAAACGGAAAATACAGCCTGTGCATCCGTACCGGTAAAACCTGTGATGTACCCGTTGCCATCTCCGTCCCCGCCGGTTGTCAGTCCTCCTCTAAGAAGGGCCTCCTCTGCTTCATAGCCGGCATTTCCGTTGGCCTTCTTCAGGACAAGCTTTGTGTTACCGCTTTGCAGTGTTGTAATTCCATTCACGGTATCCATATCCCATAATACCGTTTCATCCGTATCGGAAATTGTCTTTGCAAACCAGCCGTTCTGATAATACAGATACCGTCCGGTTTCCTTATTCAGAATACGGACCTTTCCATTATAGTATTCCAGCTGCCAGATACTACTGTTATAAGGGCTGGCCTTCAATCGTACGGACTCATTTGCTCCGGTCAAATATTGATTCTGATACAGGGCATAGTACTGATTGGTGTCCAAAAAGCTCTGAACGGAGGTACTGCCTTCCTCACTGGTTTCCGGAATATAGCCTTCCTCCGGTGCCTGTGACAGCACCCACTGGGTACTTCCTGATTCTGTGGAAACAAAGGAGCTTTGGGCAAAGCCCGCCAATGCCCCTATATTCAGATAATCCGTGGGATTTTGCTTATTATTAAGCAGCAGGCACTGACTGCCCTCCGCATAGGTGATTGACCACCGGGCTCCGTCTTGGCACTGACTCTCGGGCAGGCATTGCAGGTAGCTCTTATTTGCCGATACGGTTATATAGTTCCCGGTTGCCCTGTTTTTAAGCGTGTAGTAACCATCCTCTGTCCCGGTAATAAGAAAGTGAGATCTTAAATCCCCTTCCTCTGCCAGGCCATAGACCAGCACCTGATTGGCATTTTCATACAGATACAATCCGTTAGTATTATCCTTCAGCCGGATATAGCCCTCCGGCAGCTGGGGCGATACAGAAATCTCAGGCGCCTCCTCAAGTATCAGCGCAGCAGCGGGATCGTCCGTTCCTGCCAGATTATCGCAGCGGACGTAATCCTCTGTGGCTTTTGCCTGTATCACATAGCCCGTACGGTATACATTACTGAAGGCCACTTTAGAATCGCCCAGCTCGGTTAGATTCCATTGTATACTCGTCCAGTCCTGCTGTCCGGAAAGGCTCTGCAGGAGGGTATTCTCTGCCGATATATTCTCGGTTGATATGTAATGACCGGTAGCCCGGTTCTTTAATCTTATTTTGCCGTTATAGCTTTCTTCCAGCCATTGAAAATACAAGCTTTCATTGTCCAGTGCCCCCTGTCTGACATATCCGTCGCTGTCTTCATACAGATACAGACCGCTGGCGCTGCTCTTGATCAGCTTATATTGATCCTGGGTATATTCACGGACAATCCACTGGGGAGTTCCCCAGCTTGCAGGGATTACGGAATTCTGCACATATCCCTTCTTATCCTCCATATGAAGGTAATTGTCCGACGTTACTGAATCGCCGAATACCGTACAGCCGGACTGGGAGCCTGAGGCCTTGCTCCAATAGTACGGATTTGCAGAATCAATACACACCAATTGATCTCCGGTTCCCGGAAGAACATAATGCCCGGTTGCCTTATTTTTAATTGCGGTCAATCCTGTGGCTTCATCCGTTAATATCTCCCATTGTGCCTTTGCTTCGGAACGTTTTATATTACCATATAGAACCTGGCTGTTTTCCTCATACATATAAAACAGGTAGTAAGAGTTCTGAATTGTATCATACTCCGGTCCTCCCAAATCCATATCTGCCGCATCAATGAATATCCACTTCATGCTGCCCCAGTCCGTCGGCACATTGCTGCACTGGGCAAGTCCGCTCTGGTCCTGTACATGAAGCCCGAAGCCCGCATACCCCGTATCCGTGCTGGCGGTCAGGATGTTCGTATGCGCTGTAGTATCAAAATCCCAGAGATAGGTCAAGGTGTCGTCCTGCCAGGCAGCGCTGCTTACCGTATCCGCCCAGTAGCCGTCATCGGATAAGGTTTTGTGCCCGTTGATATTTATGTAATTCCCCGTTGATACATTCTTAAGGGTCTTATATCCGCCGCTCTCCCCCACAATCCACTGGTATCTGGTATCTGTCTCTGCGGCTGGCACCCCGTATTTAACTA
>JAEYMU010000009.1 GCA_023407175.1 Bacillota bacterium | reverse complement strand
CTATGTCGGTTGCCGGGTATGGCGATATGATGAAGGCAACATATGATGCAGATAATGATGGGATTGTGGATTCAGCAGAAACCGCGGTACAGCTTCAAACGGCCAGAACGATTGCTTTAAGCGGAGGGGTAACAGGGACGGCAACCTCTTTTAACGGAAGTGCCAATATCACAATTCCGGTTACTTCCGTGTCGGCCTCCTATTTGACCGGTACAGCAGCCGTTTCTACTACAGGGAATGCAGCTACGGCCACAAAGCTTGGGACCGCCAGGACAATAAGCCTTGCAGGAAATGCATCAGGCTCCGCTGCATTTGACGGGAGCAGCAATATATCAATTGCAGTAACCATGACCGGACCAATTACCTGGGGTCAGCTAAAGGGGGCATAAGATGTACGCAAATAATTTATATGGAACAGTTGCATACGGTTCTTCCTCGGATGCTACAGGAACTGATAATGCTTACGTTAATCTCATGGCATATCTGCCGGATTATTACCAGGACAACAGGACCATGACCGAACTGCAAACTATGCTGGGATATGGTGTTGGTGGATTGACTGCAGAGCTTTCGGATACAATCGGACAATGCTTTATTGACTCGGCTACCTGGGGACTGGACCGCTGGGAACAGGTCTTTGGACTCACCACAGATAAATCAAAATCCTTTGCCCGGCGCAGAGAAATCCTTAAGGCGAAGCTGAGGGGAACCGGTACGACTACAAAGGCAATGATACAAAATGTAGCAACAGCATTTACCGGAGGAGAGGTAAATGTACTTGAATATCCGGAAGAATACCGGGTAGTGGTACAGTTTGTTGGGGTAAAGGGCATCCCATCGAACATGGCCGGATTAATGGCCGTGTTGGAAGAGATTAAACCGGCGCATCTTGCCTACAGCTTTAAATATACCTATACCACTTGGGGCATGATAAGTACCCTGACCTGGAGCAGTGCAGCTGCAAAAACCTGGGATGAGTTGAAAATATATGAAGAAGGAGAGTGATATCTATGCTACAAACAACCAATTACAGCTTGAACAAGCCGGAAGCCACAGATGTGGTTGATATCAGCAAATTGAATGATAATTTTGATACCATTGACACACAGCTGAAAAGTGTATCCGACAAGGCAAATTATATCCAGACAGCCGGAGGTACGGGAACAGCAATCACATTGTCAAATGTCACATTGTCGAATGGTTTTACTGTTACATTCGTAGCGGCATACAACAACAGCGGAGCAGCTACGGCAATCAATGGAAAGGCCCTTTATAAGGCGGGGACAACGGCGGCTCCGACACTGATAGCCGGTAAAGCTTATACCGTCTGGTATAATGGTACCAATTTTTTTATCAAAGCTAGTGCAGAGGGAACGGCTACTGCTGGCGATGTACTAGCAGGAAAGACCTTCAGCAGTGACACAGATACGGGATTATCAGGTACGATGACTGATAATGGAGCCGTCAGCCAGTCCTTAGGGATCAATGGGACCTACACAATTCCAGCCGGATACCATAATGGATCAGGAAAGATAACTCAATCGGTTACTACGAAAACAGCAGCAACCTATTCGCCAAGCACCTCCGCCCAGACGATATCGGCGGGACAATATTTGAGCGGAGACCAGACGATAGCTGCTACGACAGGTACGGCTGCAGCAGCAGAGGTATTAAGCGGAAAGACGTTCAATTCGGCAAACGGAATAGGACTTGCCGGAACAATGACGAATAACGGGGCCGTCAGCCAGTCCTTAGGGATCAATGGAACCTACACAATCCCAGCCGGATACCATAACGGATCAGGAAAGGTAACTCAATCGGTTACGACAAAAACAGCAGCAACCTATTCGCCAAGCACGTCTGCCCAGACAATATCAACGGGGCAATATTTGAGTGGAGACCAGACGATAGCGGCTACGACAGGTACGGCTGCAGCAGCGGATGTATTGAGTGGAAAGACGTTTAATTCTGCTAACGGCATAGGGTTGACCGGAACCATATCAAGCAAAGCGGCGGCTTCTTATACACCAGGAACGTCTGATCAGACAATAGCTGCGGGGCAATACCTTTCCGGAGTACAGACAGTCAAGGGCGATGCAAATCTTTTGACAAATAATATTAAATCAGGAGTAAGTATTTTTGGCGTATCAGGAAAAGCAAGTGTTGTAGATACGTCGGATGCGTCGGCAGCAGCAAGTCAGATTTTAAGTGGCAGTACAGCTTATGTGAATGGTTCAAAAATTACCGGAACAATCGCTTCGAAGGCAGCAACAACTTACACTCCGGGAACGGCAGACCAGACAATCGCTGCCGGTCAATACTTATCCGGAGCGCAGACGATTAAGGGTGATGCTAATTTAGTAGCTGGGAATATAGCTGTTGGGAAATCTATTTTTGGTGTGGCTGGAATAATGGATCCGAGATTATATGATTTTCCTTTGTCCATTCAGGATACGCAGCCCACAGCGGTAAAGAGCGGACATATCTGGGTGAAATCATCAACATTAGCATCGTCTATTACTACAGTAAAAATTTTGGAGGCGGTAAATGCTGGCGAAGCAGATGGTACGTTGATGCTTGTGGTAGGAAACTTGGCTTTAAGGCAAATGTCAGTGACACATAGTAAATCATTAACTGCTGGAGGCAATGCGATAGGTTTTAGTGTCGCAGATAATACTGATAACACTACAGATTGGACAGTTAGCAGTTTGTCATCTGGAGTTACAACATTAATAAAATTACATAGTCCTATAGCATACAGCAAAGTTGGCGGGATACTTAATATTGAAACAGCTTATATGTATAACGGGAGTTCATGGGTATTATTGTCACAAACTGGAACTTATGCTATAACATTCGGCACTTCTGGGGGTTCTAATAGTACATATATCTATAACAGAGCCGGTGATACATTTACGCTTAACACGACATTAACACTGCCCTATAACACTTCGAGAAATTTAATTAGTAGAGATGGTACATATTTAATGAATTCCAATACAGTTTATAAACGTTCAGGGGACATATTTGCATCATATTTTGTAATTCCATCCACATATGTAAATGGGTCTTACACTGGAAATATTGGTTATGCTGCTATATCACCTGATAGTAAACGACTAATAGTACCTTATGGCTATAATGTCTCGAGTAGCGTTTATTATTTCTGTGTAACATATATAAATAATGGAACAAGCTTTGTAGTAGAGTATGTTACACCGACTATATATGGCGGCAGTAATGGCTACATTATCCCAGGTGTAGACGCAGTGAGTTATAGTGGAGCTTATTTTGTTATGTTACATGCAATTAACGGCAATGTCTACCATACATACCATTACCTTAAATCAGGAGTATATTATACTGGATTAGGATTTTCAGCAACATCCCCATCAACTCTTTTTTACATTAATTCTATATTCAGTTATGATGATAATTACTTTTTACTGTTATATGCAAATACTATAACAAACGCCTATTACTTGCGCAGATATATTATTAATCCCGCAGATAATCTTAGTAGTTGTACAGATTTAAATATAGGTTATGCTTATACTGGCGCTATAGCCATACATCCTGGTGGTTATGCATTTTGCGGGGCTACAACGTCACCTAAAGTTATTCAAATATCGACACTCTCTGAATATACTTTATCTGGCACGATTGCTTATTATTATGGGTTATCATTTAGTGCAGATGGAACACGCATGTTGGGTTTTTTAAACACCACCGATGGATATTATTCTGTTGCAATAAGTGGTACCACAGTAACAGTAGCATTAATAAGCACACGTACAACGGTATCTATATCTAATACGGCTCTTATACCAGGCTAATTACAGAAAGGAGATTATAATGCTTTATTATCGTTATGAAATAGTAAGTGACAACATCTATAAACTTACGGGGGAAAAGAGCCAGGAACCACTATCCGGTGAACGTGTAGTTTTTTTGGATGAGGATATTGATCTACAACTTTTTGATGTAATTGTAGGATATATCAGTTCTGATGGTAACATGCTCCGGCATACAAAAAAAATTAAAAGTGTTGAAGCTATTTCACGGAAGATGCTGGAGATTATTCGGCAGCAAGTTGAATTAGAGATTGAGGCAGATTATCGGCTGTCACTTATCGAACTCGGATTAATTTAGGAAAGGAGACGCTTTTATGAATACATATGAAACTATGAAAAAGGTCATTGCCATCGGTAAAAAAACCGATGAAGAATTACTGAACATGTGTGACGTTTTCTTAATGAACAGCCGTATCACAGATGATCAGTATAATGAATTAGTAGCACTAATTAATGCTTAGTTATTTTGCAACCTTAATTAATGCGGTTGGAATTGATACCTATAAAGAAAATCATGATAAAAAATGATATGAATTTATAAAGGCATCCAAAAGGATGCTATTCTAATGCGGGAAGGGCAGTATATGATGCATGGATAGTAATATTGTAGCAATCATAATAACAGGAGGGCTGAGCCTTGCCGGTACGCTGGTTGGCTCTTATTTTTCGCAGCGGAAAACAACTGCCTTAATCGCCTACCGGCTGGAGCAGCTTGAAGAAAAAGTAAACAAGCACAACAACCTGATTGAGCGTATGTATACGCTTGAAAAGAAATGTGAAGTGCTTGATGAAAAATTAAGAGTATCAAATCATCGAATCGATGATCTGGAAAGCAAGATGGATTGATAATCAAAAAGAACTTTATTTAAAATTCATTGTGGCAGCCGTAATAATGATGAATTTCATGTTGCGGCTGTCATTTTGTGCATCTTTTTAAAGCCAAGTAATGAGCATCAGCACATATAGTCTCATAGCTTGTATTTATAGCAGAAAACTATTTATCTTATCGGTATCAAAAAGTCAAGAAAGGATTCAGTGATAAGCCATGAAAAAATATCTATCCAGAAAGTTTATATTAACAATCCTGGGAGCTCTGTCAGGAATTGCAACAGCATTGACGGGAGTGGGAGGCAGTGTAGGCGTGATTGCCGGTCTTGCAGTAACAATTATTGCAACAGCTACATATGTAATTATAGAAGGAAAGATTGACGCAGCATCAGTAGCCACAACGGTTACGGCAACAAAGCAGATGCTTGCGTTGATTGAAGAAATAAAAAAATAGGCAGAAGTGAGGTAAAGCATGAGTAAATTAACGGGAGCGGGTTTGGCAAAGCATTGTAAAACCAAAATAGGAACGCCCTACGTCTATGGAGCAAAGGGAGCTAACGGAGTATTAACCAATACCAAGTTAAATAACTTAATAAAAAAATATAAGGATATTTTTACGAATGCGTATATTGCCAAGGCCAGAAAATTCGTCGGTAAGGTGTGTACTGACTGCTCCGGTCTGATCAGCTGGTACACCGGCAAGAATATCGGCTCCTACCAGATGTATTCCTCCGCATCAAAGCGGGGACTGATTGCAACTGTTGACCAGGCTCCAGTCGGTGCAGTCCTTTGGAAAAAGGGACATGTGGGGGTCAAGATCAGTAAGAACTATTGCATTGAAGGTAAAGGTATCGATTACGGTACGGTAAAGACAAAAATATCGGAGGTAGGTTATACCCACTGGCTTTTGTTTTCCTATCTGGATTATGCCAAAACAACGGCTGCCACTACTGCAAAGCAAAAAAATCCATATAGTGAACCGGGGAAAACAGTTTACCTGGGATGCAAGGGTGATGATGTGCGTTGGGTTCAATGGGAGCTTTGCGAAGCGGGCTTTGATATTAAGATAGACGGCGACTTCGGACAGCTCACCCAGACAGCGGTAAAAACCTTTCAGCAAAGCAGTAAGCTTACCGTAACCGGTAAAGTGACTTCAAGCACCAGAAAAGCATTTCTTCTTGATCAATAAACAGATTGTGCAGGGACACCCCTAATTGATAACCTTAGTCAGGGTATAAAAATATAGAATTAAAAAATCCTCTTGAAAAAAAAATCTTCTGTGTTATACTTGGGATACATTACAAGTTAAATGGATCATTTGCTTGTCATGAATAAAATGAAGAAAAGCAGAGTAGGATTGTGCGCGTTAAGTGCTGGTTGAACAGGGAGTTGTCAGCCGGACGAAAAGTTTACTTGCGGTGCACGGTTCGCATCCCGCTGCTACAGTTGGATAGTCAAATATATTTTATTTGATTTTATCTCTTATTGTAGTAAATTCTGCAAAGGAGGTAATTTTTTTATGGCCAAAATCAAGGAATTATTTCTCTCATCCTGCAAGGAGCTTAAGGATGTAAAATGCCTTACCCTTGCCGCCATGTTTGGTGCCATCTCCATCGTATTGGGAAGCTTCACAATTATGATGACGGAGAATATCAAGCTGGAATGGACCTTTCTGCCCAACGAATTTGTCTATTACTTATTTGGACCCTTTGTTGGCATCATCTACGGAGCCGTGATGGACATATTAAACTACATCGTAAAGCCATTTGGGAGCTTTTTTCCGGGATTTACAGTCAGTGCTATGCTAAAAGGTCTGCTGTTCGGGTTGATTTTGTATAAAAGACCAATCAGCCTGAAGCGGGTCATCACAGCAAATGTGCTTCGTGTGATTTTAGTTGATCTCCCGCTTAATACTTATTGGCTTACGGTACTGAATGGAGTACCGTATTTAGTCAACCTTCCGCTAAGGGCACTTAAGCTTTTAATTATGTTTCCGGTAGAGACGATGCTATTCTATCTGCTGGTAAAGGGTGTGGAGGCCAGCGGTGTTCTAAGGATGCTTGGCAAGGATAAGGAAAAGGTAAGAGCAAAAGCCAAATAAATACTGTAAGAAAAAGCCTTGAAACGGTCGTGTATACTCCCCTCTGTCCCTGCAGAGTGTCTGGAGGCATTGCGATACGGCAAGGCTTTTTTAATTTGTAAATTTAAAAAACAAAATCGTCATCTATTGACAGAAAACGATTGCAAGTGATACACTGTCAGGTGCTTTTCAGGACCGGTATAAGCTATCTCACAGGAGGATATCAAATGAAAAATCTATTAGTGGCACAATCAGGGGGGCCTACGGCTGCCATTAACGCAACCCTGGCAGGAGTGTTGCAGGCAGTATATCTTAGTAAAAAGGTGGACAAGGTATACGGCGCAAGAAATGGTATTGAGGGTGTTATAAATGACAGGCTGGTCGACTTAAACGAAGTCGTAAGGGATATTAATGCGATCAATACGCTGATGTATACACCATCCTCTGCCCTGGGCACCTGCAGATATAAGATGAAGGATTGGGTGACTAATGAAGAAGATTATGAAAGGATTATCAGCCTCTTTTACAAGTATCATATTAAGTATTTTATATACATCGGTGGAAATGATTCCATGGATACGGTATATAAGCTGTCACAATACTGCCAGGCAAAGCAGCATGATTTTGTTATTATGGGAGCCCCTAAGACGATCGATAACGACCTGAATCTAACGGATCACAGCCCCGGTTATGGTTCGGCGGCGAAATATATCGCCACTACGATTTCAGAGTTGGCTTGTGATATCGGCTCCTATAATGTCCCTGCTGTGACAATTGTAGAGATCATGGGGCGCAATGCCGGCTGGCTTACGGCAAGCGCCGCACTGTCAAGAGTAAACGGAGGAGCGGGAGCGGATTTGATCTATCTTTGTGAGAGAGATTTTGATAAAGAGCAGTTTATAGAGGATATCAAAGAAACTTTGGCGAAGAAAACCGGGGTGCTGGTTGCAGTCAGTGAAGGCATCAAGGACAGCAGTGGCTCCTATATATCCAGCCAGGTATCCAGCGGTGCCGTGGATAATTTCGGCCATAAATATATTGCGGGGGCTGCCCGTGTATTAGAACGGCTCGTAAGAAAGGAAATCGGCTGCAAGGTCCGTTCCATTGAATTAAATCTTATGCAGCGGTCTGCTGCTCATATTGCGAGTGAAACGGACATTACAGAATCGGTCATGCTGGGGCAGAAGGCATATGCCTGTGCTCTGGACGGTGAGACGGGCAGGATGGCTGCAATTGTCAGAGTTGGGGACAGCCCCTACCAGGTGGATTATGTTACAGTTTCGGTAGGTGAAGTGGCCAATAAGGAAAAGAAGGTGCCCTTAGAGTGGATTACACCTGACGGTCATGATGTAACAGAAGAGCTGATCACTTATATGAAACCGCTGATTCAGGGGGAAACTAATTTAAGGTATGAAAATGGTATTCCGGCCCAGAAAAAGCTTTACCGATAGTTCTGTTACGCTTCTAAAATATTTTTTCATTTCAAACAGACCCTGGCTCGGTATAAACATTTATTAAGCATACTCTGATGTCGGTCTCATTCATCTTTAATCAAACAGTGCCGGGTTAAATCCGGAAGATATCATATATAACAAAAGAAGAGAGTATCCAAAAGCAATTGATTGACTTTTAAGCTACTCTCTTCTTATACATTTCCATCTTACTTATCTGTTATCTTTATGCTGTGGCATCAGCATATCAATATTCATCCATTATAATACAAAATAATATTACCAGAACAGCAGACCGCCCAATTTAACCGCGGTGGATTTTTCGTCATAGCCCTTATTTACGGCGGCCCGATAGGAATTAAAATGCACGCGCTTGCCAATATTGTTTGAGCCGGCGAGAGCATCTTTGGCAGCTTTGATGGACATTAACTCTGCCTTGGAGGAATAATGGCTGTAACGGTCCAATTGTTTTTGCAGGGAACCGCTGGCTGCTACTGTAAATTGCCCGGACTGATAGATAACACTCTTCATGGAGCTGGGATAGCTGGAGGATTTCATGCGGTTTAGAACGACATTGGCAACGGCAAGCTTGGTTTCATAGCTTTGTGAGCCTGCTTCGGAATGAATAAGGCAGGTTAGCAGTTGCAATTCGTCATATTCGTAAGCCGTACTTTCTCGTTGCTTGATTTGAGTTTCCTGCTTCGCCTTCTTTTCAGCCTCTATCTGCTTGAGCAGTTCTTCTTCCTCCTTGGATACCGCTTCCGTAAATTCTACGATAAGCTCAGTAAATTCACTCTTGACATAACCGGTGATATCCTCGTCGGGAATTTTGATTTCAATCCATTCACCCTCATCCTTAACTACAGGATAGATTTCATTCATATAAATGACGGTGAGCTTGGCGGCATCCGTAGATTTTTCCTTGCGTACATTCAGACCGTCACATTCTACGGAAATACTTAAGGTCCCATATTTCTCAATTAATTCGTCATCCGGTATCCCTGTTTTAATATAGTCGGCATTTACATAGCCTTTGACACTTCCGGATTCCACCTTATACCAGCCGTCCTTGGAATCGAGGATTTCACAGGCGGAATTCTTATAAAGCTTACCAAGAATATCTCCATCTGTTGATGGGGTTTTACGGATATTTACATAGTCCTTGGCAACAGAAATACCGATATTGGAATACTTGGACTTTTCCGGTTCAGGGGTGGGTGTTGCGGTCGGTTCGGGAGTAGGTGTAGCTTCCGGCACAGAAGTGGGTGTAACTTCAGGTGCTTCAGTGGGGGACACCTCAGCGGAAGCAATATCCTCCGTATCCAAAATAATATCATCAGAATCTGCATCATGGGAAAAGGAACGGATGACCGGTTCCTGTGTTATTACGGCCATAGCATCGGAGGTAACGGCTGTTTCGTCTGCACTGGCCTGACTTCCCTTGATTGCTATAAAAGGCATTTGTATATCTAAAATTACGGTCAGGCTAAAAACTGTCATAAATACTAGCATGGAGACTAAGGTTAATTTATTTTTTTTCATTCTTCACCTTCCGGACAGTTTAATAATATTATGCATTAGCTATTATATCCTATTCTATTGGTAAAAGCAACTATTTCAGTATTCTGATGGAAAACACAGTAATAATAATGCATAATAAGTAAATAAATATACAAATAACGTAAGTAATATACAGGATATGATGAATATAGACAATAGAAGTAAGGAATAAAGACGATTGGAAATGATAACAAAAAAGAGCCGATAGAAAATATCTGCCGAGGAAGCGGTACAATCTGCTCACTGAAAGAGATATTTTCAACAGCCCTTGGACGGGAAACAAAGCAGCCGGATATTTAACGGTCTGTTATATTACTGCCTTATGTTCATATTCATTTATGGTAGCCTGGATTCGGGAGGCAACCAGCTCCGCAATCTCCGTAGATTTCATATCCTTGTAATCCTCGTAATACAGGGGTTTCAGATAGTGAAGCTGCACTGTAATCCTTTTTATAGAATTTGTATCAAAGGCTTGAAAGGAATTGATCAGTGCTGCCGGGACAATGGGACATCTGGCATTCATGGCACTTTTGAAGGTGCCGCCCTTAAATTCCTGGATATGGTTGCCGTTTTTGGAGCGTGTTCCTTCAGGAAAGACTACAAAGTTCTCCCCATCCTTGACCCGACGGGTCATGTTCATAATAACCTGCATCGATTGACGGATGTCTTCCCGGTCGATGATTTCTGCCTGAAGCATCATGATGATCCGTTTTAGCAAAAATACATCCTTAACCTCTTTCTTCATGACGGTTACAAAGGGACGCTCGTGTGTTTCCAAGAAGGCAAGGGCATCAAACAGGCCCTGATGGTTTGGAAATATGATATAACCGGCTTCCTTCGGTAGATTATCAAGACCAAAGCAGACTATTTTAACCCTTCCGCGGCGGTTGACTGCCGGAGCTACCTTATGAAGAAAGGCATATCGTGTTTCTCGGTCGTATTTTTGGATATTACTTAATTGCAGAATGCGGACCAGATAATAGGGCAGATAAAAAAAGCTGCGGATAAACATGAAAACAATTCTTTTCATAGATACCTCCATTCTGTGCTTATATCAGCTCATAGCCCTTAAGCATTTTGGCGCGGCTGGGATGTCTTAACTTTCTCAAGGCCTTTGCTTCAATTTGGCGGATACGCTCACGGGTAACATTGAATTCCTTTCCGACCTCCTCCAAAGTGCGGCTTCTGCCATCCTTTAGTCCAAAACGAAGTACCAGCACCCGCTGTTCCCGGTCAGTCAGAGTGTCCAAAAGCCGGGTAATCTGATCCCGCAGAATGGAATAGGAGGCTGCATCCTCCGGACCCATCACGGAATCATCCCGGATAAAATCACCCAGATGACTGTCATCCTCTTCTCCGACCGGAGTATCAAGGGAGATCGGATCAGCGGAAACCTTAAGTATTTCTCTTACCTTATCCAGGGGCATATTCATGGCATCGGCGAGCTCCTGCTCGGAGGGTTCTCTGCCCAGCTCCTGCACAAGACTTCGTGATACGCGGTAGGTTTTGCTGATGATCTCGGACATATGCACCGGGATACGGATGGTACGGGACTGGTCGGCGATGGACCTGGTGATAGCCTGTCGAATCCACCAGGTGGCATAGGTACTGAATTTATAACCCTTTGTATAGTCGAATTTCTCAACGGCTTTAATAAGACCCAGATTACCCTCCTGAATCAGATCAAGAAAGGATAAGCCCCTTCCCACATAACGCTTTGCTATACTGACTACAAGTCTTAGATTGGATTCCACCAGTTGCTGCTTGGAGGCTTCATCCCCGTCCAAATATTTTTGCGCCAGCTCTATTTCATCTGCCATTGTAAGCAATGGATAATTGCCGATTTCCTTCAGGTACAAATGAACCGGGTCGTCAGCAGTATAGGAGGAATAGTTCAGAGTATCAGCTTCGGACTGAGAGTCCCCGTCCTCCTCTTCAAGCTCAAGAAGGGTTTCTTCATTGGGCTCTTCATCGTCACTGGTGCTTAAGACAACAATATTATCGGCTTCGAGTCTCTCGTAAATTTTATCAATCTGACTATTATCCAAACCCAGTTCACTGATCAGCGTATTAATTTTTTCAGCTTCAATGACACCCTTTTGTTTGCCTGCAAAGGCAATCAGCTCCTGAAACTTGTCCTCAAAGATATCATGACCGGATTGATCGTTCATTCATGCTCCCCCTATGTTGAAAATAAAATTGCACTATTCAATATTATATCATATTAGGAGCAATAAGAAAACATGAAAATAAAACATATGCAGGATAAATGCAGGAAGGAATATTTTGTTGGTCGTATTGCTTTTTTTGTACCGGGTGATTGTGGCAGCAGTAAAAGTGTATTATAATTAAGCTGATGTATAAAATTGGATTGGAGGTGAGTTTAATGCGCATGTGGTATGATACAGGCCAGTAATTCCATGCAGTCCGTGCTCCGCCGTAAGGTATTTTATATGGATAAGATAACCTTATGGAGGAAACGATGAATATTAAAAAATATTACATATACAATATTTTCAATGATCTGATGCCCATATACCCCCTTTATCTGCTGATGTTTGAAAGCAAGGGGCTTTCGCTGCTGCAGATATCCCTGCTGCTTTCCATATGGTCAGTTCCGGCAGTCATTCTTGAGATACCTACCGGTATTTTAGCAGACCGCTGGAGCAGAAGAAACATGGTTGCGATTGGAGAAATGCTTAAGGCTTTATGCTTTTTTCTGTGGATGTTTGCAGATGGCTTTCATCTGTATGCCGTCGGATTTGTATTCTGGGGGCTGGGTGGAGCGTTTCAGTCGGGGGCAGAAGAAGCATTGCTGTTTGATTCGCTGAAAATTCAGAACAGGGAAGAGCAGTTCGAACAGGTGCTGGGAAAAGGGCGCTTCCTGCACGGTATGAGCAATATGCTGGCAGCAGTCAGCGGAGGCTTTCTGGGAACCTGGTTTGGCTATCAGGCCGCACTGGGGCTTTCTATAATTTCCGGGCTGATAACTGCCGGTATCATTTTTTCAATGAAGGAAGTGAACCTTTATAAGGAGCACAGGCAAAAGCCGGAGACAAAGGAGGAGGGAACTCTTCTCAGTTCATTAAGCTTTCTTATTCACCGCAGACAGCTGCTGCTGATTACTTTGGTGGCTGTATTTGTAGTTACTACTGCGGATACCCTGGATGAATATGATCAGCTAATCGCGAAGGGCTATGGGTTAACAATCAGCATGATCGGTATCTGGACAGCCCTGCGGTTTGTCATGATTTCGTTGGGAGGCTATCTGGCAGGAGGTCTGCGGATAATCCTGGAAAGATTTTTTCGCTGCAGGGATGGCATGGATTCTATTAGCTTATTATGTGTGGCAGCAGCGATCTGTCTGCTGGTGTCCGGAGTGGTTGACCAGATAGGTATCATGTGTCTTTATGGAATGTATTATCTGTTTCTATCCTCCGCAGAGGTGCTGCAGGAGGATTATATCCACCAGAGAATTGATAAGGAAGGCAGAGCAACGGTCCATTCACTGATCTCACTTTCCAGAAATATATACGGAATTCTTTTTTACAGCCTGTTTGGATTGGCTGCAACAGGAATCGGTCTGCACCATACCCTCATAGCGGTGGGCTTCTACATGATCGTATGGACCGGAGCGGTTAAAATGCTTTATGAAAGAAATTCACAATGATACCAGATTTGAGTCTGCGCTGCGGCTGCAAATCTCTGATGCATCATTTATTCAAGCAATGGCAGTGTGAAATGGAGGTAATAATGAAAAGGTTAGAAAAAATGCTTCCGGTACTATGTGCTTTTTTTGCCGGAATTGTAGTTGGCTTTCTGATAGCTCCGATTAAAAAGGGAATTGAGATAGGCAATAATGCCGGTAACAGCACAACGAACTGCTACGGAGATAAAAAAGAAGATTGCAGGGAGTAACAGAAGGCCGGAACGGCATAATGGGAAACAGGGAAGGTAAGTGAAATTCTTATATAAAAATAAACAGCCGGACTGTCATAATGTGAGACAGCCCGGCTGTTTGTCATAGTGCGCCCGGCAGGCGCACGTTCAAAAATCAAACCTTCGGCATTTCATCAAAGCCCTTCTTAAGATCCTCATCAGAAGGAATATAATCTGTCATTGTTCCGTTTAAATAAGCGTTATAGGCAGTCATATCAAAATATCCGGTACCGGTCAGACCAAAGAGGATAGTTTTTGCCTCTCCGGTTTCCTTGCATTTTAATGCTTCATCGATAGCACTGCGGATGGCATGAGCGGATTCCGGTGCCGGAAGGATGGTTTCCTGCTTTGCAAAGAATACAGCTGCTTCAAATACCTTGGTTTGCTCCACTGCAACTGCTTCCATATAGCCATCATGATAGAGCTTGGACAGAATGGGGCTCATTCCGTGGTATCTTAAGCCGCCGGCATGGTTGGCGGAAGGAATGAAGCTGCTGCCCAGGGTATACATTTTTGCAAGAGGGGTAACTCTTCCGGTATCACAGAAGTCATAAGCATATCTGCCTCTGGTAAAGGAAGGACAGGAAGCAGGTTCAACAGCAATAATTCTGGGATCAGCCTTACCGGTCAATTTATCCTGCATAAAGGGAGCAATCAGACCGCCAAGGTTAGAACCGCCTCCGGCGCAGCCAATAACAATATCCGGATATTCATCCAGCAGCTCCAAGGCCTGCTTGGATTCCAGCCCTATAATGGACTGATGCAATAGTACCTGATTTAATACGGAGCCGAGTACATAGCGATAGCCGGGGGTGGATACGGCCTTCTCCACAGCTTCCGAGATGGCACAGCCGAGACTTCCTGTGGTGCCGGGATTCTTTTCGAGGATTGCCCTGCCTACCTGGGTGGTATCGCTGGGGCTGGCAATAATCTCTGCATCAAAGGTCTGCATAACCGATTTACGGAAGGGCTTCTGCTCATAGGATACCTTAACCATGTATACGGTCAGCGGCAGGTTATAGTAGGAGCAGGCTTCGGAAAGTGCAGTTCCCCACTGTCCGGCACCAGTCTCGGTGGTAAGTCCTTTAAGACCCTGTTCCTTTGCGTAATAAGCCTGGGCAATTGCGGAATTTAGCTTATGGCTGCCGGAGGTATTATTACCCTCAAACTTATAATAGATCTTGGCCGGTGTTCCCAGAGCCTTTTCCAGATTAAAAGCACGGATCAACGGTGACGGACGGTACATTTTATAGAAATCCTGGACTTCCTCCGGAATATCGATGTATCTTGTGGTATGGTCCATTTCCTGATGCGCAAGCTTCTCGCAAAAGATAGGATAAAGCTCCTCCTCCTTACAAGGCTGAAGTGTTCCCGGATTTAAAAGCGGATCCGGCAGTTCCTTCATATCAGCCCTTAGGTTATACCATTGTTTAGGCATCTGATCCTCACTTAAATAAAGTCTGTGTGGAATTTTCTTTGACATATCCCCAATTCTCCTTTCGTTTTTTGGAAAGGAGAATTTATCTCCTTTCATTTTTAACTTATTTTCTTAAAACTGTGCACTGGTATTAGCAAACGTTATACGGAAAACAATGCAGAGATAAAGTAATAGGATTAGTAATTTTGCGTATAAAAAAAGCCCCTGCCTCAGTAATTCTACTGGGACAAAAGCCTATAAGCGCTTCTGCGGTACCACCCGGTTTGGTGCCAATGCACCCACTCATTCCATATACCTTCATATATGCTCCCTTGTTAACGGAAGGAGATTCCGTCAGGCATTACTTGGCTTAATCAAGCCTTTCTTCCCACCCTCGTAAGTCCATTCACAATGATATTATTACTGCATTTTCACCGGCTGCAGCTCTCTGAAAATAATCTGTCATAGTTACTCTTCTTACTCAACGGTTTATGATATTGGTATGTTTTCGATAAGATATAGTATATACATAATGAAATAAATTGTCAACAAGGATTTATGGCTGACCACCGTCGGATAAGAATGCTCCGAGCGTCTTCCTATCCAACGGTGGTGCTTCTGGGATACAAAAATTTTTATGCTTTATTTATACTCAATTACTATAACAGAGTCATCCGCATTTGGCGCGGTTTTTGGTACGGATATGCTGATGATTCCCTTTTTAAGAGTATATTTTAATGAGGTTTTGGTATTGTTAAGCAGGTAGATTTTCTTTATTTTACCCTTACTGAGAGCGGAGGCCTCTAACTTGCCCTTCGTGGGCCAGTCGAACACATGGGCATATACCTTCTTTCCCTTCTGTGTGTAAGTCCCCCAGGCTGGATCTTTGGTAAAGGGATTCCGGCTTGTGCCATAAATACTGTCACTATAAGTATCCATCCATTTACCCACGCCGCTCAAAATTTCCTGTGATCCGCTGGTCATAGACCCATCACCTTTTGGCCCGATATTTAAGAGGAAGTTACCCTCCCTTGATACAACGGTAGCCAGTTCCTGGATGATTGCTTTGACTGATTTATAAGAGTTTTCATTTTTCTCTTTATAGCCCCATGCTCCATTCATGGTTTCACAAGTTTCCCAGGACCTGGATAATGGAGCGGCAGGTACTTTTTGCTCAGGACACTCATAGTCACCCAGGTCGAAGCCTCTGCAGACTCGTTCATTGACCAGAATATCCGGATTTAACTCCTTCAAATAATTATATAAATCCTGCCCGTCTGATTTTGTCCACCATGAAGACAGAGTCGGAGTTCCCTTATTATAAGTCCAGTCTCCGTCAAACCACAGAATGGAAGGATCATACAGGGTAATTAATTCTTTTAGCTGTGCCTTCATATCTTTTATGTAATTAGCTCTGGCCTTCGTGGAAGTCATTTTAGAATAATATAGTTCAATATTCTGGGAGGAATGATTCCAATCCAATATGGAGTAGTACAAGCCGAATTCTATGCCGGCGGCGTCACATGCATTTTTAAGCTCCATTAATATATCCCTTCCCGTACTTCCGAAAGGAGTATACTGCTGCAGACTATACATCTTAGTACCGGTGTAGTCTTTAAAACTTGCCACCTGTGTATCCCACATGGAAAAGCCCTCATGATGCTTGGCGGTAATGATCAGATATTTCATTCCGGCTTTTTTTGCATAGTCTACAATTGCTGTCGCATCAAAATCCGTTGGATTAAAATTGGATGAGATATTGGTTTGATAATCCTTTTTTGAAATGCGCTGTTCCTGCATAGCCCATTCACCCTGCCCATAATAGGAGTATGAGCCAAAATGTATGAACATGCCAAAACGTGCGTCGTCCCACCATTTCATATTGGAAGGAACGGAATAGGCGCTTACACTGGAAGCGTCCAAGAAAATTAACTGAAAGATAATAATAATTGATAAAACCACTGAATAAAATTTTTTCATATTTACCCCTCATTCCCCCGCTGATAGCAGCACAAAATATGATAAAAAAGCCGCCTGCGGGTTCTCTCCCCACCTTGATTTTTTAACCTTATATTTCCTGTATAAAAATCATATGATAAAAAACAGGAGTTGTCAATAAACGTTATATTCTGTATGGTTCATTACCGGTATTGCTCCAGGCCCTTTTCCAATTCAGACTTAATCTTATCTCTTAGATGGGAAGGTGCTAAGACCCTTGCTCCGGAGCCGAATTGTAAAATCCAGCGGACCAGTTCCTCGGTTATGGCAGTACTGCGGACAAATTGAATACCGTTATCGGCAGCAATAATTTCATCCGCAAGCTCGGCTTCATATTCCTGCACATATTTTGCAGTCTGTCCGCTGAATTCGATGATAATCTGTTCAATTACATTGCCGGACAGGTGAATAAACTTATTGCGGGCCTTTTGAAGATAGTATTCCTCAGGTACGGTAAAGGCATCCTCCAATAAGGTAAGCTCCTTAATCCGGGATAAACGAAAATCCCGTAATCCGCTCCTCAGCTCACAGTAAGCCACTACATTCAGGGCGCCGTCATTAATTAAAAGCTCATAAGGCCGAATTACACGGACAGTATCCTCATCCTGGCCAAAGCTGTGATAGGCAATCCGTACCTTAAGCTTATTACGGATGGCTGTCTGCAAGCGTTCCTCAATCACAGGATCAACCTCATCGGCAATATAATCGTTGGTGTTGATTGTAACCAGCCCTGTAAAATGCTTGATGAACTCCCGGTTAAGATTAGTTGTGTTATCAAGCAATTTATGAATCAGCTTCTGGGAGGTTTTGCCCATGGTCATGTATTGGTAGGGCTTTAGCAGCTCCAGAAGAAAGGCAAAAGAGATGAGCTCCGGTGAGGTAAAGGTTATGTCCCTTAAGCGGAATTTGTCAGCGGTATAGTAGGTCCTGCCGCCCCGCTCCTCCTCCGAGATAAAGCAAATGCCGGAGAGGCTGTCAATATCCCTGCCGATGGTTTTCTTATCCACAATTACGTTCCATTTTTCCAGGGATGCGTGAAGATCATTAATCGTATATCCCCTTTTATTTTCCGAAAGCAGCAGAAGAATGAATATCTGCCGTTCGGTCTGTGCCATATCCTTCATAAATTACCTCCCCATATTGCATTTCTTCTCACAGGTACAGCGTTGCTACCTATATGTTACTATAAGAAAGCCAACTATTCAAGAATAGAGGCAGATATGTTATTTGCCGGTTACAGTTCAGCCGATATAACTTAGCAAAATATAGTAGTAACTCATAAATATTTGGTGTATGATTGCTTTTAGGAAATTTAATTATTAGATAATTGGGAAACAATATAATCTACTAAATTTTCCGAACAACAAATACAAATTTCTTCGCTCCAACGCTCCTTCCGCTTAACTTCCGCTCCGAAATTGTATATGTTGTTCGGAAAATTATTAACTTTTGCGAGTTTCGCAATCATCTAAAATTTAACTATTTTAATGGGGAGAAAAAGCTATGAATAAGACTAAAATCAAGAATTTACCCATGGTTTATCCAATCCCATCCATACTTGCGGGGGCAATGGTGGAGGGAAAGCCAAATTATAATACGCTGGGTAACTGCGGAATTATCAGTGTTGAACCGGCTGTGATATATATTTCCTCCCATAAGGAGCACTATACAAATAAGGGCATAAGGAAAAATGGACTTTTCAGTGTTAACATACCCGGAGCTGACCTGATGAAGAAGCTGGATTACTGCGGGCTGGTTACGGGCAGGGAGACGGACAAGTCACAATTGTTCCAGACCTTTTATGAAGGAGATGACAGGATTCCCTTAATTGGTGAATGCCCCATTAATATGGAGTGCAAGGTAATTAAAACAGTTGAGGTCTATGAGATGGAGGTGTTTATTGCCGAGGTTACGGGTGTATATGCAGATCAGGCATGCCTGTCGAATGGTTTTCCGGATACGACAAAAATGAACCTGATGTTTTACTGCATGGATAATCTATACTGGAATATGGGACAACCACTGGGAACAGGGTTTCATGAAGGGATCAATTTAATGAAATAATTTTGGAAGAGGAGATTACCTAGAGGGTGTTCTCGCTGTCAGTAATCTATTAGAAATTTTCAAAACAAGACATTTTAGCGACGGTACATGTGGAGGATAGTAATGAGTAAATCAGAAAAGGCCATTATAACAGTATTGTGTATGGTTTATGATGGAAATAAGCTTTTACTTCAGGATAGAGTAAAAAATGATTGGAAGGGATTTACATTTCCCGGAGGCCATGTGGAAAAGGAGGAATCCTTTGTACAGGCCGTTATCCGTGAGGTGTACGAAGAAACAGGACTGACCATAGCCGAACCCAGGCTATGCGGCGTCAAGCAATTCCAGACAGAGGAAGAGGAACGTTACATCGTATTTCTCTTTAAGACGGATCAATTCAGCGGTACTTTGGTTTCCTCCGAGGAGGGGGAGATGAAGTGGATTGACCGGGGATCGCTGGATCAACTTACACTGATAGAGGATTTTACCGAGCTGTTGAAGGTGTTTGATTCAGAAAGCTTAAATGAATTCAAGTATGAGAGGCAGCAGGATAATCACTGGATTGTGAGATTGTTCTAAAGGATTGTTTTCTGCTTTCAAGGCATATGTTAAAACCGGCAGATATAAAAGTGGAAGCAACAGGAAGGAGAGTGTTTCGAAATGAAGATATATAAAAAGGGAAAATGGCTGGCAGGATTATCCGTGGCATTACTGCTTCTTATTCTGGTTGCAGCAGTTTTTCTTATCATAAGGCATACAAATGACGGCCGGGAAGATAATGGCATGGCAGCTGATCAGACGGCAGTTAATAATCCTGTAACTGTCACACTCTCACCGACTGTTGCTTCTATAGGGAATGAAATAGCGCCTTCCGTGACTCCGGCTGCGGTGAGCGGCAGTGATATGGGAGATTATGAGCTATACTCCCTGGATTTTATTGATGAGAATTGCGGCTGGGCCATTCGCCATGATTATAACAGAGCTGCTCAACCGGATATATCCAAAGTCATTCGGACACAGGACGGAGGCATTACCTGGACAGAATATGAAGTAAATAACGCTATTCTTAAGAAGCTTGTGTTTGCAGACGAAGAAAACGGCTGGGCGATTGCGCTGGAAGGGAGTGGGTCGGAGAGTGACGGAGAAGCGGTTATTTACGAAGTGCTTTGTACCCATGACGGAGGAGAAAGCTGGCAGGTACAGCTGCAGCAGAAGGCGAGCTTTTCCGGGGATTATGATATGGGATATTATGATAAGATGAATAGCTTTGTCATAATTGAGGGGATGATGTTTGTTACCGGGGACAGTGGGAATACCTGGAGCAAAATCAAATTTCCTGTAGAGGATTTTTATCCCCAGTATTTAAGCTTTAGCAGTGCAGATACCGGATGGGTTACAGGAACCGTCACAAAGACAGTAAGGAAAAAGGACGGTACCATAGGATCGGAGGCTTATACTCTCTATGTGTTGCATACGACGGACAAAGGAGAAGACTGGCAGGCACAGTTCCAGGAAACCTATTCGGAAGGTCCGGTAGAGCCTCTGGCTGTTAATTTTATCGATCAGGAAACAGGGTGGTTCTTGACCTGTGATTATGCTACGAACGGTGGCGATTTGTATCATACCACCGACGGCGGACAAAGCTGGGAGAAGATAAATCATATGACCTGTAACAGGCCGTCACCGAAAGAACTGGAATTCATTTCTTCCCTGGTTGGCTGGATTCCCTTGTGGATGGGTGCCGGTCCGATAGACGGGGGCATATTATATACCGCTGACGGAGGAAAGCATTTTAATGAAATCACCAGGGGCGGCTATGTCTATGACGTGGGCAGTATAATATATAATGTGGACAGTGTGGAGTTTGTGTCGGAGAGGGAAGGCTTTGCAGCAGTCATTGATTTCAGTGCCGGTGCTTATATAGCACATACGACGGGTGACTATGTATGGAAGAAGGTATATCCGGAATAAAAGCAGGCAGCAATAAACTATGTTCAGAAGATATTGATTACATAACCTGAAATGAGGAAAGAAAATGAAATATTATACTTCGCAGGATTTAATAATCAGGTCGATGCTTAAGGAGGATGCAGAGATTTTTTATAAGACATTTTTATCCTGTGGCTGGCATTCAAGGCTGGAGACCTATTTGAATTATTACAGGGAGCAGGAGGAAGGGAAACGGTTCGTATTTGTGGCAGAGCATCAGGGCAGTGTTGCGGGGTATTGTACGCTGATGATAAACCCGGTGGAAGGACCCTTTGGCAATCAGGGTATTCCTGAAGTTGTCGATTTTAATGTATTTATGGATAAACGTAAGCAGGGAATTGGAAGCAAACTGTTAGATGTAGTAGAAGCGGAAGCAGCCAAATTGTGCAACAGGATATATCTTTCCGTGGGACTTCATCACGGATACGGTTCGGCACAAAGGATTTACGTAAAAAGAGGGTATATTCCGGACGGTTCCGGTGTATGGTACCGGGACAGGCAATTGGAGCAATATGCACAGTGTTGCAATGATGATGATTTGCTGCTCTATTTTATAAAAACACTGTATTAATCCTATTTATCATAAGGTAGATCAGAAGTTCTACAGTTAAAATTAATCAAGGATGGACAAAAATTACGGAAACGGATATTATAGTTAATAATAACAATGAAGGAGATCGATCTATGGGTTTTAGTGATTTAAAAGGTAGAGAATTTATAGAGGTCTTGGCTTCCAATGCCCCGGTTCCGGGCGGTGGCGGTGCGGCTGCCTACGTTGGAGCCATCGGTGTAGCCCTTGGCAATATGGTGGGAAGCTTAACGGTGGGAAAGAAAAAATATGCCGAGGTTGAGGCGGATATTATAGGACTGAAGGAGAAGGCGGACAATCTTCAAAAGGAGTTTCTGGAGCTCATCGATAAGGATGCGGAGGTATTCGAGCCTCTGTCCAAGGCTTACCGGCTGCCTAAGGACACCCAGGAGGAGAAGGCCGTCAGGGCGGAAGTAATGGAAAAGGCATTAAAGGAGGCCTGCTCAGTGCCGCTTCAGATTATGGAGAAATGCTGTGAGGCAATCCAGCTTACGAAGGAATTTGCAGATAAGGGAAGCGCACTTGCCATCAGCGATGCTGGCTGCAGCGCCGCCTGTCTTCGGGCAGCTCTGCAAAGCGCCAGTCTGAATGTGTACATTAATACGGATTTGATGACGGACAGGCAGTGGGCTGATGAAGCAAATGCAAGGGCTAATTCCATGCTGGACGAATATATTAAGCTGGCGGATGAAGTGTTTTATCAGGTACGTGCCAGATTTTAATTAGGATATGTCGAAAAACTCAGATAAATCAGGAGAAGAAGGTCATGGCAAAATTACTGAAAGGGGCCGAGGTTACTGCGGCACTGAATGAAAGAACAAAGCAGGCAATAGAAAGCTTAAGCAGCAAAGGCATTACTCCGACGCTGGGAATTATTCGTGTCGGAGAGCGTCCGGATGATGTATTTTATGAAAAAAGTGTAATCAAGAACGGCAGCGCTCTTGGACTTAAGGTGAAGCAATATATATTAGAAGAAACAGTTACCCAGGAGAAGCTGCTTGAGACAATTAAAGAGATCAATGAGGACGCCAATGTACATGGGGTATTGATGTTTCGCCCGCTGCCGAAGCATTTGAAGGAGGATATGGCCTGTCAGGCTCTATCGCCTGAAAAGGATGTGGACGGAATTACGGACAGCTCCATGGCAGGAGTTTTTGCAGGTAAAAAGCTTGGCTTTCCTCCCTGTACCCCCCAAGCCTGCATGGAAATTCTTGATTATTACGGCTATGACTGCACGGGAAAAAAGGCAGTAGTGGTTGGCAGAAGTCTGGTGGTAGGGAAGCCGGCGGCAATTATGCTGATCGGGAAGAATGCTACTACTACCGTATGTCATACAAAGACAAAGGATCTTTCTGCAGTCTGCAAGGAGGCGGACATCCTGATTGCGGCAGCAGGAAGGGCAGGTGTGGTTACCAAAGAATATTTAAGCCCCAGCCAGGTTGTGATTGATGTCGGAATTAATGTAAATGAGGACGGGAAGCTGTGCGGGGATGTTGCCTTTGAGGAAGCGGAGCCGGTTGTAGGAGCGATTACCCCTGTTCCGGGCGGGGTTGGAACAGTAACAACGGCCGTACTCATCGGACATGTCGTGGAGGCAGCCCGGCGAGCCTTATAATAGCAATAGGCCGATAGGTTGAATTTACGCTACTGTTCACAGGTGACAAACGCAACGTGTTTTTTGTGAGTGCAGCGAAGCGGAAGCCACAGAAAACCGGAGAATTGCAGCGCCAAAACGCTGCTTTTGCGTTTTGTGTGCATTGCGAAGCATGTTATTGTTCACGGAACTGCTGCTTTTTGCAGGGGAGTGAACAGTAACGAATTTACCTATCCTTCACATACCCTTGATAAAAAAATCCTTGACAATTAATAATCAAAAAAGTATAATCATTTAGCGTGCAGATTTCTGCATGCTATGTATTTTTTGTACGCTTTTTGTTGATGCTAATATAGTATGCCAAAAAGCCTGATAAAACCACAGAATATTTAAAAAAAAGAGCATTTTAAGTAAATTTCAGGAGGTGAAAAATTAATGCCCACATTTAACCAGTTAGTAAGAAAAGGTAGAAAGACAGTAGAGTACAAGTCAACTTCTCCTGCGCTGCAGAAAGGATTTAACTCCTTAAACAAGAAGCAGACTGATATCTCCGCTCCTCAGAAGAGAGGTGTTTGTACAGCAGTTAGAACAGCAACTCCTAAGAAGCCTAATTCAGCGCTTCGTAAGATTGCCAGAGTACGTCTTTCCAACGGAATCGAAGTAACCAGCTATATCCCCGGTGAAGGCCATAACCTTCAGGAGCATAGCGTTGTACTGATCAGAGGTGGAAGGGTTAAGGACTTACCCGGTACCCGTTACCACATCATCAGAGGTACACTTGATACTGCAGGCGTTGCCAAGAGAAAGCAGGCACGTTCCAAGTATGGTGCTAAGAGACCGAAGGAAGCTAAGAAGTAATAATAATCAGAAAGTCTAATTCTATTATTTACTAATTAAATATCGTTAAGTGCCGGATTAATTTTTCGTTTCCATTTGATTTGTATTTCTGTGGGTTACAAGGCTAAAGTAAATCAATTGATTTGCTTGGAAAATTGAAGTTAAGCTGAGCACGAACACATGCAATTTGTGAGTACCGTAGAATTAATATCTGATGAACAAGGCTCGTTAAAACACCGAGTTCATTAAGAATTGTTAAGGAGGGAAGAACCGTGCCTAGAAAAGGACATATACAAAAAAGAGATGTTTTGGCCGATCCTTTATACAACAGTAAGGTTGTAACAAAGCTCGTCAACAGCATTATGTTAGATGGTAAGAAGGGTACAGCCCAGAAGATCGTATATGGTGCATTTGAAAGAGTTGCCCAAAAGACTGGTAAGGATGCCGTAGAGGTATTTGAAGAGGCTATGAATAACATCATGCCCGTTCTTGAAGTTAAAGCAAGACGTATCGGCGGCGCAACCTATCAGGTACCCATCGAGGTTAGACCGGATAGAAGACAGGCGCTCGCGCTTCGTTGGATAACCCTGTTCTCTCGTAAAAGAGGCGAGAAGACGATGCAGGAGAAGCTTGCAAACGAGATTTTGGATGCTGCCAATAATACTGGCGCATCTGTAAAGAGAAAAGAAGATATGCATAAGATGGCTGATGCTAACAGAGCATTTGCACATTACAGATGGTAAAATGAAATAATGCCATCAATGGAATATTTCATTTGTTGTTTATGAATTAGGAGGAATTATCCTTGGCTGGAAGACAATATCCGTTAGAGAGAACTAGAAATATCGGTATTATGGCTCACATCGATGCGGGTAAGACAACACTTACCGAGCGTATTCTGTACTATACCGGTGTTAACTACAAAATCGGTGATACTCACGAAGGAACTGCAACCATGGACTGGATGGAGCAGGAACAGGAAAGAGGTATCACTATCACATCCGCTGCGACCACATGCCATTGGACCCAGGAATTTGAACATAACAAAATTCCCGGTGCATTAGAGCATCGTATCAACATCATTGATACACCTGGACACGTAGACTTCACAGTAGAAGTTGAACGTTCCCTGCGTGTACTTGACAGTGCTGTTGGTGTGTTCTGCGCAAAGGGTGGAGTTGAGCCACAGTCTGAAACCGTATGGCGTCAGGCTGATAAGTACAATGTACCGAGAATGGCATTTGTAAATAAGATGGACATCTCTGGTGCGGATTTCTACAATGTAGTTAGAATGATTAAGACAAGATTAGGAAAAAATCCTGTTCCGATTCAGTTACCGATCGGTGAGGAAGATACCTTCAAGGGGATTATTGATTTATTCGAAATGAAAGCATATTATTATATAGACGATAAGGGCGAACAGATCGAGATCAAAGAGATTCCGGATGATATGAAGGATCAGGCGGAGGAATACAGACAGGCAATGATCGAATCCATCTGCGAGACAGATGACGCATTAATAGAGAAATTCCTGGAGGGTGAAGAGCCTACCACCGAGGAATTAAAGGCTGCTTTAAGAAAAGCTACAATTAATGTTGAGATTATTCCTGTATGCTGCGGTTCCGCTTATAGAAATAAGGGCGTTCAGAAGTTACTTGATGCAGTTATCGAATATTTGCCGGCACCTACCGACATCCCGGACATTAAGGGCTTTGACGAGGATGGCAATGAAATTCACAGAAGGTCCTCCGATGAGGAGCCTTTTGCAGCACTTGCATTTAAGATTATGGCCGATCCTTTTGTTGGTAAGCTGGCATTCTTCAGAGTTTATTCCGGTACCTTAAATTCCGGTTCCTATGTATTAAACTCTACAAAGAACAAGAAAGAGCGTGTAGGCCGTATTCTTCAGATGCATGCAAACAAGAGAGAAGACCTGGATAAGGTTTATTCGGGAGATATCGCAGCAGCAGTTGGTCTTAAGATGACAACTACCGGTGATACCATCTGCGACGAGAAATTCCCTGTAGTATTAGAGGCTATGGAATTCCCTGAGCCGGTTATCAATGTTGCTATTGAGCCTAAGACAAAGGCCGGACAGGATAAGATGGGTGAGGCTCTTGCAAAGCTTGCAGAAGAAGATCCTACCTTCAGGACCTATACGAATGAAGAGACAGGTCAGACAATTATCGCAGGTATGGGCGAGCTTCATCTGGAGATTATCGTAGACAGACTTCTTCGTGAATTTAAGGTAGAAGCCAATGTTGGTGCACCTCAGGTTGCATACAAGGAAGGCTTTACAAAAACCGTTGAAGTTGATTCCAAATATGCAAAGCAGTCCGGCGGTCGTGGCCAGTACGGTCATTGTAAGGTTCGCTTCGAGCCTATGGATGCTAATGCAGAGAAGACCTATGAATTTGTTAATGCTGTCGTGGGCGGTGCTATTCCGAAGGAATACATCCCTGCTGTAGATGCAGGTATTCAGGAAGCTACCAAAGCCGGTGTGCTTGGCGGATATCCTGTACTTGGTATCAAAGCTACCTGCTATGATGGTTCTTACCATGAGGTTGACTCCAGTGAAATGGCCTTCAAGATTGCCGGTTCCATGGCCTTTAAGGATGCAATGCACAAGGGCGGAGCAGTTCTCTTAGAGCCTATCATGAGAGTGGAGGTTACCGTTCCGGAGGATTATATGGGGGATGTTATCGGTGATATCAGCTCCCGCCGTGGACGTATCGAAGGCTCTGAGGATGTTAATGGTACAAAGCTGATCAGAGGTTTTGTTCCGTTGTCCGAGATGTTTGGATATTCCACAACACTTCGTTCCAAGACGCAGGGCCGTGGTGCTTATTCCATGTTCTTCTCATCTTATGAACAGATACCGAAGAATGTACAGGAGAAAGTTTTATCCAATAAGGGCAAATAATTTTGAAAAGCTATTAAAAAAGTAGTTCTATCCGTTGATTATGCTTGAAAATATTTTTAAGTTGAAATATAATTAGGCATATGAGGCAATTAATGAACAAGCTGTAGAATAAAACAAATTGGCAGGCTTGTCAGACTATTTAAATCATTTTGCTTATAAGCATTTAATTATTAAAGGAGGACGTTATAAAATGGCTAAGGCTAAATTTGAAAGAAACAAACCGCATGCTAATATCGGTACGATCGGTCACGTTGACCATGGCAAGACAACTCTTACCGCAGCAATCACAAAGACTCTTCATGAGAGATTAGGAACTGGTGAAGTAGTGGCATTCGACCAGATCGACAAGGCTCCCGAAGAGAAGGCAAGAGGTATCACAATATCCACAGCTCACGTTGAGTATGAGTCCAAGAAGCGTCACTATGCACACGTTGACTGCCCCGGACATGCTGACTATGTAAAGAACATGATCACCGGTGCTGCACAGATGGACGGAGCAATCCTGGTTGTTGCTGCTACCGATGGTGTTATGGCTCAGACAAGAGAGCACATCCTGCTTGCACGTCAGGTAGGTGTTCCTTACGTAGTTGTGTTCATGAACAAGTGCGATATGGTTGACGATCCTGAGCTCCTTGAGTTAGTTGACATGGAGATCAGAGAATTATTAAATGAATATGAGTTCCCCGGCGATGATACACCTATCATCCAGGGTTCCGCTCTTAAGGCTCTTGAGGACCCGAACGGCCCTTGGGGCGAGAAGATTATCGAGCTGTTTGATGCTGTTGACAGCTGGATTCCGGATCCTCAGAGAGCAACTGATAAGCCTTTCTTAATGCCTGTAGAGGATGTATTCTCTATTACCGGACGTGGTACAGTTGCTACCGGCCGTGTAGAGCGTGGTATTCTCCATGTATCTGAGGAAGTTGAAATCGTTGGTATCAAGGAAGAGACCCGTAAGGTTGTTGTAACCGGTATCGAGATGTTCCGTAAGCTTCTTGACGAAGCACGGGCTGGTGATAACATCGGTGCACTGCTCCGTGGTGTTCAGAGAAATGAAATCGAAAGAGGACAGGTTCTCGTTAAGCCCGGCACAATCAAATGCCATAAGAAATTCACAGCTCAGGTTTACGTATTAACCAAAGAAGAAGGTGGACGTCATACGCCTTTCTTTAACAACTACAGACCTCAGTTCTATTTCAGAACAACTGATGTTACAGGTGTTTGCAATCTTCCTGAGGGAGTAGAGATGTGTATGCCTGGCGATAACATCGAGATGTCAATCGAATTAATTCATCCGATTGCTATGGAGCAGGGTCTTGGCTTCGCTATCCGTGAGGGTGGAAGAACAGTAGGTTCCGGTAAGGTAGCTACCATTATCGAATAATGATATAAAAATATGTTAATATGCCGCAATCCCCTTAATGGGGGTTGCGGTTTTTTATGATCATTTTTATTATAGAAATATCAGAAGCAAAGTATTTTATAGAATTAATTTCAATCTTAGCAGATAAAAATTGATTTTGATGTAACATTATTCGCATTTCCCTGTTATATGATTAGAAACGGAAGAGGAAGGTGAACTTTATTGAACAACCGTATATTGCAGCAGCTTTATGAGACGTACGGAAAAGAAATATACCTCTACCTCTATTTTCTGTGCCGCAACCATTATATGGCGGAAGATTTGTGCCAGGAGACCTTCGTAAAGGCAATCCTGTCCTTATCGGAAAGCCATACCAACATGAGGGCTTGGTTATATATGGTGGCGCGGAATCTATGCTTTAACCGCATGAAAAAAGAGATGCGCCTGTATCCTCTGGAGGAAGAGCAGGAGAAGCCTGCAATCATTGATGATAAAGCAGATATTTTGGAAGCCGTGATAAAGGATGAATATATCGGGGCTTTATATCAGGGATTATCAAGACTAAGCAGGGAGAAAAGAGAAATATTGACCATGCAGTATTTTGGTGGTCTGCCCCAGAAGGAGATAGCAGCTGTTTTAAATCTGACACCGGAAAATATACGTGTGCTGGCCTATCGGGCAAAAAGAGAGCTAAAATCATATATGGAGGAGAATGGATATGACATACCGTGAGCTTCTGGAACTGTATAAAAAAAGTGAACTGGATGAGAATAAGATAATAGAAGTAGAAGCAGATATTGAAAAACAGGAGGCAATCAGCGATTATCTGTATGAAAAGGCAGAGCTTCCCGGACTGAAGGAATCCCTGGACCAAGGGCTTCCCATGTCGGATGAAACAGGTCCTGATTTTAGCAGAGCCCAGGAGTTTTCAAAAATTGTAAATAAATCAATTCAAAGGGCATTTATTAAAATGGGTGTTGCAACCTTCCTTGTGGTACTGGCAGTAGTACTGTTTATTCAGTTTGCCCTGCCGCATATTGTATCCTGCTTCTACTATAATCCGGGGCAAAAAATCGCAGAAAATACAAACCGCATCAGTCTTGACATGGCCGTATATACTGAGCTGGCTATACCGGGCTATTACCGGGATAATGTTACGGTGGAGGAGAAGGGCTATGGAAATTATGAAATATGCATCTATCAAAGTGTCAGCTATAACAGAACCTTTACTAATTTGTCCGGCAAAATAGAAAAAGGAAAGCTGGTGCTTTATGATATCAATCTGTTGAAACGCCCGATTGGCAATATCTTTGCATGGTTTCAGGCCCGTGGTGACAGCTCTGATTCCTTAAGAGAGCTCGCCGCAAGAGGACAGACAACGATATCCAATATTGCAGGGAGCCCGGCCTATGCCACGGAGCTGCTGAAAGAATTGCCGGAGAATACCAACTATGTTGCTTATGTGACGCTGGACCGGATGATGAAATATAAAGATTTTGTAAGCTTTATTAATGACAGGGAATTGGCAAATGTCTGGTGTGCAGTATGCACAAATGGAGGTAATAGCATAAATGGAGGAGATGCTATGTTCCGTGCGGATAATATCGGGTTTATGTGTACTTTATCACAATCAAATCTGTTCAATTGGGATCGGGAAAAGTATCCGAATTTGCAGCTCTGGGATTCGACCGCAATGGATTCCGTAGAAAAAGTAGAAGGACTGGAAGAGGATATAAAGAAGGAGGACTTTATGAAAACGCATTTTACCAGTATGCTTTATTACCTGGCGGATCAGGAGCAATTTCTTGCCATGATGGAGGAAGATAGAGAGCAGCTTCTGAGTGCGGCTGATTATGTAGAGAACAATGGACTGACAGTTTATGGCTTTACTACTGTTGCAGAGAAGGATGTATTGTTAAAGCTGAATGAGGAAGAAGAGGTATATGAGATATATGCTCTACCGTTAAAATAGAGGAGTCGGAGATAAAAATATTTCCCCTAATAATTATTACGAATATGTCGATATATGAATCACAGCTTATTGTGTATAATATCATAAGGAAGCTTGATTTGATAAATAATAACAAGAAGAAAACGCAGCATCAAACCGGTAATAAGTAGAAAGAACGGTGTTTTATTGAGGATGGGATTTAGGTCTAAGCTTAAGCTGTAATTAATCTGCCAGAGACAGATTAACAGTGACATAACCAGGTAGGAGGCGGATTCGGTAACATGCTTTAATCTGGTATACCTGTATTTTTTCTTCATAATGCTTAACTGAAAGGCTTTCTCCTGTGTGAGATCCCCTAAGAAACGATTGTTATGCTTTTTGGTATAGTCCTTTATCACAGACCTAAGAATGGAGGGCAGGGTAACCGGAATCAGAAGAATATAGAAGGAGGACGGAGCAAGTCTTAGGAGGCTAAGATAAATTGTTATCAGGCTGAGAAGGATAATGAAGTAGTATTTACTGATGATCAAGGCCTGGTATCCGGACACCGTACGAATTTCATATTTCATTTGAAGGGATTTTTGATTCATAGGTTACCTCGTTCCTGACGACATTATATCATGAATATGCTTCATATTCATGATATGGCACTTCGTGCCAGGCGAACTGCGTTCGCCTTTGGATGCGCACTCACTGCGTTCGGCGCTGATATAATATCTGTCGATATTATATCACATATTTATCAGATTAGGAACTCAAGGACTGTGTCCTTTCGTTCACGTTGCACTTATCCATGAAACTCATGACATTTATTCAAGCAAGCTTGATAAATGCCCTGAATTCCATGGACTAATCTGCTTTTCGTGTATTATATCATACATTTTTCCTGATGACACCTGTAACATTTGCTGAGAAAATGTGTTAAGTATATGAGAAATACCATATTTAAGGAAGGTTTATAAAATTTCCTTTGAAATATACGGAAAAACCGTATATAATATAAGCATGTATGTTTAAGTTGCCGAAGATTGGAAGAAAATATAGAAAGAATTATGAAATCGAATTGGGATAGATAATCGGAAGCTTCGTATCAATATAGAAAACTAGATCGTGCCATGCATGATATGGAAAGGAGTTAGTTATGTTAGGTAGTGATATCGGAATTGACTTAGGGACTGCCAGTGTATTAGTTTATATAAGAGGGAAGGGTGTCGTATTAAAGGAACCATCGGTGGTTGCCTTTGACAGGGATACGAATAAAATAAAAGCAATCGGGGAAGAGGCAAGATTAATGTTGGGTCGTACCCCCGGTAATATCGTAGCGGTACGTCCGTTAAGACAGGGTGTAATCTCGGATTATACCGTAACTGAGAAGATGTTAAAATATTTTATTGCCAAGGCAGTGGGCAGAAAGCGCTTCCGTGGCCCGATCATCAGTGTCTGCGTACCCAGTGGGGTAACAGAGGTTGAGAAAAAGGCAGTAGAGGATGCAACCTACGCAGCCGGAGCAAGGGATGTCCATATTATTGAAGAGCCCATTGCAGCAGCGATTGGCGCAGGGATTGATATATCCAGACCCTGCGGTAATATGATTGTAGATATCGGCGGAGGTACGACGGATATTGCGGTTATCTCCCTTGGCGGTACGGTTGTCAGTACTTCGGTTAAGGTTGCCGGAGATGATTTTGACGATGCTATCGTAAGATTTATGAGAAAGAAACACAATCTTCTGATCGGTGAAAGAACCGCGGAGGATATTAAGATAAAAATCGGTTCTGCATATCGCAGGCCGGAATCCGTGTCCATGGAGGTCAGAGGCCGTAATCTGGTGACCGGACTTCCCAAGACAATTGCAGTTACCTCCGAGGAGACCGAGGAAGCGTTAAAGGAGACTACTTCACAGATCGTGGAAGCAGTCCACAGCGTACTTGAGAAGACTCCGCCGGAGCTTGCGGCAGATATTGCAGACAGAGGTATCGTATTAACCGGTGGCGGATGTCTGTTATATGGTTTAGAGGAATTGATTGAAGAAAAGACAGGAATTACGACAATGACGGCAGAAGACCCGATGACAGCAGTAGCAATCGGAACCGGTAAATTCGTAGAGTTTCTTGCCGGTAAACGGGATTAAACATCTAATTTGCAGAAAGAGGTTGGTGGTATGGTAAGAGGATTGTATACAGCCTATACCGGAATGGTGAATGAACAGAACAGGCTGGATATCATCGCGAACAATCTTGCGAATTCTGCAACGGTTGGTTTTAAAGAAGATAATGTAACCAGCCAGTCCTTTGATCAGCTGTTAACGCTTAAAATCAAGGACAGTTCGGAGGCCTTCATTGACCGGACCATTGGCAGCATGAGTATGGGTGTAAAGCTTGGAGAGGTCTATACCAATTATGAACAGGGCTCTTTAAGACAGACCTCAGGTACTTATGATTTTGCGCTGGAGGGAGATGGCTTCTTTACGCTTTCCGTTACGGACAGAGCAGGAAATGTAAGCACACAATACACACGAAATGGTTCTTTTACCATGACAAAGGATGGTCACATCGTGGACGAGGATGGAAATTACCTGATGGGTGAGGGCGGAGAAATCGTGGTTCCCACGGATGCTTCCGACGTTACGGTGGATTCCACCGGAGGGATTTATGCGGACGGAGCTTATGTAGATACAATAAAGATCACGGATTTCGAAGACTACAACTATTTATCCAAAATAGGTGATACCAGATATACAGCGCTTGACGGAGCAGTCGAAAAGGCTTCCACAGCGTCAGTACAGCAGGGTTATACAGAGCAGTCCAATGTCAATGTGGTATCCGAAATGGTTGAGATGATTTCAGTTACCAGAGCCTATGAAGCAAATCAAAAGGTAATTAAAACGGTGGATCAGACATTGGATCTTGCAGTAAATTCTGTTGGTAAGGTTTAAATCATTTATTTAATTGGACAGAAGGAGAAAGCATATGTTAAGAGCCTTATGGACAGCTGCCTCGGGCATGACAAATCAGCAGCTTAATGTGGATACTATTTCCAATAACCTGGCCAATGTTAACACCGCCGGATATAAGAAGGAAAGTGCGCAGTTCAAATCGCTGCTTTACCAGACAATTCAGGACCAATCCTATGATAATAACGGCAACCCGAAGCCTTCTGGAATACAGGTGGGTCTTGGGGTACGAAATTCTGCAATAACAACCCAATATACCCAGGGTGTTTTGACAGAGACCGGGAATGATTTCGATTTTGCAATTGAGGGAAAGGGCTTTTTCCAGATACAATTACCGGATGGGAGTACGGCATATACCCGTAATGGTTCCTTCCAGCTGGCAATCGGAGCTACGGGCTATACCCTTGCTACCTCGGAAGGGTATCCGGTGCTGGATACCAATGGAGAACCGATTAATCTGGAGAGCTTCTATAATACAGCAGATATAACAATTGATGAAGAAGGTAACCTCTGTTATCCCGATGATACAGGGGCAGCCGAGCCGATTGGCATTCAGATTGGATTGGTACAGTTTAGCAATCCGAACGGTCTGGATAAGCTGGCTAACAGCTTATTAAAGGAAAGCGATGCGTCGGGGATGCCGCAGTCGGAAATCGGGAATGAAACATTGTCAAGAAGTAAGTTGAAGCAGGGCTATCTGGAGGGCTCCAATGTACAGGTGGTGGATGAAATGGTAAACCTGATCGTTGCCCAACGGGCCTATGAAATGAACTCCAAGATTATTACGGCATCGGATGAGATGATGCAGCAGGCGAATAATTTAAGATAGTGAGGTGTCTATGAGTATTTCAATCGGATCAAGCGATCTTTATTCTTCCCTGGCAGGTATCACAAGCAGCAGTTCAAAGACGGATAATATTGAAGCGACATTAAAGAATGCGTCGTCGTCTGACGAAGAGTTGATGGAGGCCTGCAAAAGCTTTGAAACCTACTTTATGGAGCAGGTATTTAAGAGCATGGAGAGTACAGTGGATAAGAGCGAGGAAGAAGAGAATAATGATTATCTGAATCAATTCGGGGATATGCTGTATGATCAGGTAGCAAAGGATGCAACCGAGACTCAGAGCGTGGGACTTGCCCAGATGCTTTATGATTCCATGAAAAGAAATTCCTGAAGAATTACATATGTGTCTTAAGAGACCTAATGAAAATGTCATTTGCACTGTAATCCTGCTGATATAACAGGAGAGGTCAGATGGCATTTTTTATAATAAGTGAATGGAGATTGTTATGTCGGAAATACTGGAGGGATATATAGAACGAATTGTATATCGGAATGATGAAAATGGATATACAGTGCTTAGTCTGCACGCGGACCAGGAGGAGGTTACCTGTGTAGGCAGCTTTCCGTTCATCAGCGAGGGGGAATTTATACGTGCCCTGGGAAGCTACACCGAGCATGCAGTCTATGGGCAGCAGTTTCTGATCGAAAGCTTTGATATGAAGGAACCGGAGGATATCTTCTCCGTGGAACGCTATCTTGGCTCAGGTGCCATTAAGGGTGTCGGAGCAGCCCTTGCCGCCAGAATCGTGAAGAAATTCAAGGAGGATACCTTTCGTATTATTGAGGAAGAGCCGGAGCGTCTGGCAGAGATTAAAGGCATCAGTGACCGCATGGCAAGGGACATCTACCGGCAGTTTGAAGAAAAACGGGATATGCGCAGTGCGATGCTGTTTTTGCAGCAATATAATATTAGCGGCAACCTTGCGGTCAAAATATATACTGAATACGGACAGAGGATGTATGAGATATTAAAGGATAATCCGTACCGGCTGGCGGAGGATATCACCGGAGTAGGCTTTAAAACTGCGGATGAGATTGCCAAAAGGATAGGGATAGGAAATGAATCGGATTATCGCATCAAGGCAGGGGTTATGTATGCCCTTTTGCAGGCAAGTGCAGACGGTCATGTATATCTGCCGGAGGCTGAGCTGCTTCAAAGGGCAAAGTCACTGCTTTTTGCCCAGGAGGAGGCAATTGAAAGACAGCTTACCGCCTTGAATCTGGAGAAGAAGATAATCATCAAGGAAACAGAAAAGGAAAGGCTCATTTACTCCTCGGTCTATTATTATATGGAGCTGAATGTGGCGCGGATGCTCCACGATTTGAATATCCGCTATGAGATAAATTATGAAAATGTACGCAGCCGGGTATCGGCAATTGAGCACCAGTTCAAAATCGAATTAGAGGAACAGCAGAGGATTGCCGTAACAGAGGCGGTTGGAAATGGACTGCTGATAATCACCGGAGGTCCTGGAACAGGTAAGACGACTACGATCAACTCCATTATTAAATTCTTTGAATCGGAAGGAATGGATATCCTGCTTGCGGCCCCCACCGGAAGGGCAGCTAAGCGAATGACGGAAACCACCGGCTATGAAGCAAAGACCATCCACCGGCTGCTGGAGCTGTCCAAGCTAAGTGATGATCAGGAGAATAAGTTTTCCTTCGAGCGTAATGAAATAAACCCCCTGGAGACGGATGTTCTGATTATTGATGAGATGTCGATGGTGGATATCAGTTTGATGCATGCTCTGTTAAAGGCAATATCAGTAGGTACAAGGTTAATTCTTGTGGGAGATGTAAACCAGCTTCCCAGTGTCGGCCCTGGAAATGTACTAAGAGATATCATTGATTCCCACAGCTTCAATGTCGTTAAGCTGTCGAAAATATTTCGTCAGGCTGCGGACAGCGATATTATCGTCAATGCCCATAAAATCAATGCCGGTGAGCAAATCAGGCTGGATAATAAGAGCAAGGATTTTTTCTTCTTAAAGCGGGAGGACGCAAGTGTCATTTCTGCGGTCATGATCAATCTGATTAGGAATAAGCTGCCGGGCTATGTCGGTGCAACCCCCTTTGACATTCAGGTTCTGACTCCAATGCGTAAGGGGGAATTGGGGGTGGAACGCTTAAACCAAATCCTGCAGCAGGCACTTAATCCCCCTGCCATGGACAAGAGAGAGAAGGAATACCATGAAGTAGTCTATCGCGAGGGTGATAAGGTAATGCAGATCAAGAACAATTATCAGATTGCCTGGGAAATCCGCAGCAAATACGGAATACCTACCCAGACCGGAACGGGCGTATTTAACGGTGATGCGGGAAAAATTAAGGAGATTAATCTGTTTTCCGAGCATCTGCTGGTAGAATTCGATGATAACCGTTTGGTTGATTATAGCTTCAGCCAACTGGAGGAAATAGAGCTTGCCTATGCTGTTACCATTCATAAGTCCCAGGGAAGTGAATATCCTGCCGTTATTCTCCCCATTCTGGATGGCCCAAGGCTGCTGTTCAACCGCAACCTTCTCTACACAGCAGTAACCAGGGCAAAAAGCTGTGTAACCATTGTCGGCAGTGATACCATGCTTAAGTATATGATTGATAATAAAAATGAGCAAAGCCGCTATTCCGGATTGGCTGATCATATCCGGGAATTAGGATAAACGGCTTAGTGCTTAATATATTTCAGGGTTTCCATGCCCTCCTTAATCAGCCGGCTTATTTCATGGTTATGGGAACGACACATCCGCTTAAGACCATACAGCTCTTCCGGATTCCTGCCGATTAGGTTAACGCCGTACTGGCAGGAGAGGGTTGCTTTATAGCCGAGATTTTTCAGAATTTGCTCCGTATTGTTATTATATTTTCCATAGGGATAGGTAAAGGTAGTCGGAGTGAGGTCTGTCATGGCTTCAATCTGTGTCTGGAACATGTTTACGTCCTCAGTAATAAGCTTTTCGTAATTTTCCAGGGATTCATTGTATTTTTGGCCACAGCCGTATCTGCCGTTTGCTATTTTGTGCAGGTTATAGGTGTGGTTTTGAATTTCAACCAGTCCGGAGGCTGCCATTTCATTGATTTCATCCCAGGTGAGATGTGCATAATTAACGTTATTGTCATTGACCTTGGAAAAATCATCGGTGCTTTTGCCAACGATGGATAATACAATCTTCATATCGTATTTCTTAAGCAAAGGAAAAACATTTTTATATGTATTGAGGTATCCGTCATCAAAGGATAAAATAATCGGATTCTCCGGCAAATCCTGATCGTTGTAGACATAGTTAATCAAATCCGCCATTACAATCGTATGGTAATTATTCTCCGACAGGTATTTTAAATCGCTTTCAAATTCATAGGGACTGATTACATCCTTACCGAAGCTGTTGCTTTTTACCTGATGGTACATAATAATAGGAACACTTATGACCTGATTCCGGGAGGAGACAGCGTAGATTTCTGTTATATTTTTTGTGATTATGATTGCTAATAGGGCAAAGATTATGATAAGAGCAATGTTTTTAAAACGGTTTTTGTGTTGAAGAAAGTATTGCATGATAGTCACCTGACAAATTGGTATGTTATATTTATATGTGAGAGTACGGATAATTTCACTTAATATTGATAGAAAAATAAAAATCGCTGTTGATCTGTGGAAATAGGCTTATCTTTGTATTCATTTTTATATCAGAGGGAAATAATATAGTATAGCAATTCAGCCTTACAGGGAAATTGACAGTTCCCTGCAAGGCTGAATGGATATAATATAGTAACATTGCAATTCCGCCGGGCGAAATTTCATAGTGCATTTTTTTGGTAAATAAGGTATAATTATTCTAAGCGTATAAAAAATATTAATATCAACTATTGGAGGAGATTAAAATTGGCTGGTACAACACTCGTAATAATGGCAGCAGGAATGGGCAGCAGGTACGGAGGGATAAAGCAGCTTGAGCCGGTAGGCCCGAGCGGAGAGATCATTATGGATTATTCCATTTACGATGCGATAAAGGCCGGGTTTGACAAGGTTGTTTTCATCATCAGAAAGGATCTTGAGAAGGA
Source organism: Bacillota bacterium (assembly GCA_023407175.1). The sequence continues at coordinate 28,214 of JAEYMU010000009.1, read as the reverse complement.
TTTCAAAGAGATCATCGGTAACCGCCTTGAGAAAGTGATCCGGGTAGAATATGTTTTCCAGGAGTTAGAGGCAATACCGGAGGGCTTTGTAAAGCCGGAGGAAAGGACCAAGCCCTGGGGAACCGGACAGGCCGTACTATGCTGCAAGGATGTGGTGAAGGAACCCTTTGCGGTAATTAATGCGGATGATTATTATGGTAAGGAAGCCTTTCAACTGGTAAGCCGCTTTTTAAATGATAGGTCATATCAGGAGAAGGACTATTGCATGGCCGGCTTTATTCTGGGTAATACCTTAAGTGAAAATGGTGCCGTAACCCGTGGTGTATGCAAGGCGGATGATAAGGGTAAGCTGATTGATATTGTCGAGACCTCAGGAATTGTACCGAAGGGAGACTATGCGGCCGCCAAGGATAGTGAAGGAAATGATATAAAAATTGATCTAAACAGCGTTGTATCCATGAATATGTGGGGATTTAAACCGGAACTGTTCCAAGCCCTGGAAAGTGGTTTTGTAACCTTTTTATCCGGTATAGGAAATAATGAACTGAAGAAGGAATATCTGTTGCCCACCGTGGTTGGAGAGCTTGTAAAGGCTCACACGGCAGAGGTTACTGTCCTGAATACCCCGGACCGCTGGTTCGGTGTGACTTATAAGGAAGATAAGGCCACAGTAATTAATTCCTTCAAGGAATTGATTGATAAGGGAGAGTATCCTCCCAAACTTTTTGCTTAAGAAAAGGAGCTGGCATTGTTTCAGGCAATTCTTGATATTATTTATCCGGTCAGATGTCCGGTATGCGGTGAGATTGTCGTCCCGAGGGGAGAGCGGATATGTCCGGGCTGCAGGGACAGGCTGCCCTATGTGAAGGAACCCAGATGCATGAAATGCAGCAAACCGATTGAGCTGGCAGAAAGGGAATATTGCAGTGATTGTGAACGAAAGCAGCACCATTACGAAAAGGGCTTTGCCCTATGGGTTTATAATGATGATTTAAGGCATTCCATTGCAGAATTCAAATATCATAATAAAAAGGAATATGCCAAATTTTATATAGAAGAAATCCTTCGGCTTTATGGACCGATGATACAAAGGCTTTCGCCGGACGCTCTTGTACCGGTTCCCATTCATAGAAGCAAGCTGCTGGAACGGGGATATAATCAGGCAGATATACTGGCGAAAGGAATTGGGAAGGCCCTTGGACTTCCGGTGCTATCCCGGTTATTGGTCAGAAATAAAAAGACTTTGCCTCAAAAGAAGCTAAGTGATAAGGAACGTCTTCGTAATTTGCAGGAGGCCTTTGGATATAATGAGAAAGAGCTTTTCCGCTGTACGGAAAAGATAAAAAGGATATTACTGATTGATGATATTTATACGACTGGAAGCACGGTTGAAGCTTGCACGAATGTGTTAAAGGCAAGGGGTATCGATCAGGTATATTTTCTTGTAATATGTATTGGAAAAGGTTACTAAGGAGGAAAAATCCTCTGGGCATTATATTCATAAGTATTATATGTACTGAAGGAGGAGTGGGTATGGAAGTTAGGAACTGTAAGGGCTGCGGTAAATTATTTAATTATCTGTCGGGACCGCCTTTGTGTGCATCCTGTGCTGCTGCACTGGATCTAAAATTTGAAGAGGTTAAGGAATATATCTATGATCATCCGGGGGTAGGTATTCAGGAGGTATCAGAGGTGATGGAGGTTCCGGTTTCTCAGATTAAGCAATGGATTCGTGAGGAAAGGCTTTCCTTTGCGGAAGACTCCATGATTGGCCTGGAATGTGAAGGCTGCGGTATAACAATTAAGACGGGCCGTTATTGTAAAGCCTGCAAGGACAAGCTTGCCAAGGGATTAAGCAATCTGTATCCTGAGACAAAGCCATCAGCAGCACCTGCCTCGAGGGATGCGCGGGAAAAAACAAGAATTACTTTCTTAAAGGGCGGGGAGAAAAGGGAACTGTAATTTGACCTGTTATTCATGAGAGAGTCTGTTATAAAAGAAAATGCCCACGGCGACTATAGTCGCTTTGGGCGTTTTCTTTATTTCTTTGCAGCAGGCACCTGCTGTATTCCATTTTCAGTTATGGTGATAGAGCCTGCTTTGTATAGCTTGCCGATGGCCCGCTTGAAGGCATTCTTACTTATTTTAAATACATCCTTGATCTCCTCCGGTGAGGAATTGTCATTATAGGGCAGAAATCCTCCGGAGACTGTTAACTTCTTCATGATAAGCTCGGAATCGGAATCCATCTGGACATGGGATTTATCACGAAGGCCTAAGGTAAGCTTGCCATCGGAACGTACATTGATGACACGGGCCTTGATTGTATTCCCCGGCTTTAAGGAAGTGAATAATTCATTCTTTGGGATCATTGCCGAGTATTGATTGTCAACGGCGACGAATACACCAAAGGTATCAATCTCCTCATATACCGTACCGGTTACCATATCGTTCTTCTGGTAGGGGGAGTCTGTAGAAAGCAGGTCATATATCTTCATTGATGCACATAGACGATTACTTTTGTCCACATACAGAGTAACTAAGACCTGGCTGCCCTCTTCTACCCTGATAGTCTGTTCCTTATAAGGAAGCAGCAGATCCTTCATCAATCCCCAATCCAGAAAGGCTCCAATTTTACTTACTTCCTTCACTCTTAGAACAGCAAGCTTGCCAATTGTAACGGGAACCTCAGCGGTGGTAGCAATAACACGGTCCTCGGAGTCCTTATAGATAAAAACCTTGAGCTTGTCTCCAGGTAAGGTCCCTGCAGGAACCTCCCTTGCCGGAAGCAGTACGCTGTTCTTTTGGTCTCCTTCTGCTTCGGACAGGTACATTCCAAAATCTGTTTTCTTAACAACCTCAAGTATTTGATATTTTCCCAATTCTATCATAGAAAGCTCCATTCTGCCGCTTTAGCAGCGGCCTTGAAATTCTAAAGCGGCATAGGGCTTACCGGCAGGATCGGCAAGCACTACCTTGACACAATTTTCTTCCTGTGAAACCATGGGAGTGATTATATCTCCAAGTACCGCCTGGTTCCGGTATTCCACCCGCATGGAATGCACTGTAAAATCCTCAGGGAGATATTCCTCTGCCATCTTTACATATTGCCCATTATTTACATGATGATACGAATCAATGTTTGATCTTTTTACCGGAAAAGCAGGCAGAGCTGTCATAGTATCCGGTATTTTAATCTTACGGTCAGTATGGGACATGGGGTAGGGCGGCTCTAAGGTATAGCCGGCGTTATCCTCTGCTACCTTCACGGGTCTTTTGCTGATCGTATCGATATAGATCCAGATGGAATCTGCTGCGGCAAGAACTTCATTTTCTTCATTTGCCATAATAAAGTTACGATAACCGTAAAAACCCTTAAAAGCATAGGGCCAGGTGCTTACGGTAACCCGATCACCCAGCAGGACGGGCTTGTAAATCTGTAGCTGCCACCCGTTTAACAGCCAGACTCTGTTGATGGAATTAAGATAGGAGATGCCCAGATTTAAGTCCTCAGACTGGAAAGTACTGCAATCCTGAAAATAATTTATAAGGGAAGAGCAGGATAAGCTGCTCCGCTGATGGTCTAATTCGGTATACCGGATACGGCTTGTAAAACTGTACATATTAATTTTGCCTTTCTTATCTATGGAATAGTATCAGTATACCATTTATTTTCCTTAAGGAATAGTGTTTTTTTGTGAATAGTGGAAAAGTACTGGTATTCTTGTAACACATTTGATATAATAAGTTTGTTTGAAAAGGAGGGATAATTAATTGGACTCGATTGAGTATTATAATCAGAACGCAGCCGAATATTTTGATCAGACAGTAGAAATCGATATGCAGGAATACTGGGACCGCTTTGTACCGTTGATACCGGAGGGCGGCAGCATATTGGATCTTGGCTGTGGTTCGGGAAGGGACAGTGAATATTTCATTTCCCTTGGTTTTGATGTTACTGCAATGGATGCTTCAGAGGAAATGTGTGCTTTAGCCAGCATACATATTGGACAGGATGTATTAAACTTATCATTTGAAGAAATGGACTTTGATGAGGTATTTGACGGAATATGGGCATGTGCCTCCCTGCTTCATGTCCCCAGTGATGAGATAGATGATATTTTAACGAAAGTAATCAAAAGCTTAAAGATAAATGGCGTCTTATTTATGTCTTTCAAATACGGTGATTTTGAAGGCGAAAGGAACGGAAGGTATTATACGGATTACCGGACGAAAACCCTGAAGGAACTGATTGCCGGACAAGAAGAGCTGGAGCTGCTTGATCTGCAAAAATGCGAGGATGGCAGGACAGAGAATACAAGCGGCTGGATTTATGCTCTGGCCAGAAGAATTGAACAGGAATAGGATACGGGATTGTTTACAGGAGCGCATTTTAAAATATATTACATGGACGATTGGCTTCCTAAGGCTTAAGCGGCAGAGGGAATATGGAAATATAGACTGGAATAAAAATGACAATGATTGTAAATAATCATTGTCATATTTTTAAACTTTAAAATCTTATGACATTTTTTGATAAAAGGTCAATATGGTGAAATACAGAATAGGAGGAACTATTATGATTTATGATGTGATAATTATTGGCTCAGGTCCCGCGGGCCTGGCAGCGGCAATTTATGCCAAGAGGGCGGAGCTCAACCTGATTGTGATTGAAAAGGCAGGCTTAAGCGGAGGGCAGATTATAAATACCTACGAGGTGGATAACTATCCCGGCCTTCCAGGAATCGGCGGCTTTGAGCTAAGCTTGAAGTTCAGGGAGCATGCGGATAAGCTGGGTTCGGAATTTATTTCTGCGGAAGTGACGGATTTTTCCCTGGAAGGGGATATTAAGGTAATTACGGTGGAGGATGGAACACAGTACCGGGCGAAAAGCGTAATTATTGCAACGGGAGGAGCCCCCCGTCATCTGAATACGCCGGGCGAAGAAAAGCTGTCCGGCATGGGAGTTTCCTACTGCGCTACCTGTGATGGTGCATTTTTCAAGAATAAGACAGTGGCAGTCGTTGGCGGCGGTGATGTAGCGGTGGAGGATGCCATCTTTTTGGCGAGAATTTGCAAGCAGGTATATGTGATTCACAGAAGGGACCAGTTCAGGGCCTCCAGGAGCATTACCTCCAGTCTCCTTGCACTTGAGAATGTTACAGTATTGTGGGATAGTGTTGTTGAGGAGATTCAGGGAGAAGAAAAGGTCGAAAGCATCAAAGTAAGAAATATTAAGACAAAGGCCCTTGACCAGTACGAGGTTGCGGGAATCTTTATTGCAGTCGGTTATCTTCCGAATTCCGAGGTCTATAAGAAGGTAGTAGCTGCAGATGATGCCGGATATATCATTGCAGGTGAAAGCTGTGAAACTAATGTTCCCGGTATTTTTGCCGCCGGAGACATAAGAACAAAGGAGCTTCGCCAGATTATAACAGCCGCAGCGGATGGTGCCAATGCAATTACAGCCGTAGAAAAATATCTGAATCAATTATCATAGGGGAAAAAAGCAGGTATCGTTAAAAGTTAATAAATTAGCTGGATTGAGCTAAAATAATTCTACAGTTCTAGTACGATTTGCATTGACAGTTTGTGTCAGATTTGTTATAATTATCTCATGACTGTAACAATTTTGTAATATATTTTACACTGGGAAATGACTAATGTACAAATGGTTAGGGAGAGCTTTGGAGGGAAGTACATGAAAAAGGATAAAGCCTTGATGTTGGCGATAGGCGTGGCATCGACTGCGCTATTTTTCTCTGTACCGTCAGTAGTTGCCCATGCTAGCAGTTTTATTTCCTCAGAGCAGGGAATAGCAGGTATCTCGGCTGTTCTGGAGAATGCGACAGGCGAACAGATGGAGGAAGCATACAATGCCTCTATCCAGTTGATGGAAGCAAAGAAGGAAGCAGAATCACCCTATGCGAACCTGGGTGTTTCAATTGCAGATGATTATGTAAATATCAGAAAAGAGGCATCAACGGACAGTGAGGTTGTCGGTAAGCTATACCGGGGCTGTGCAGCAAATATACTTGAGACACTGGACGGCGGCTGGGTTAAGATAGAGTCAGGAGATGTTAAGGGATACATCGCATCCGATTTCTTGGCAATCGGAACGGAGGCGGAATCCATGGTGGACAAATATGCCACGGTTTACGCTACGGTTAATTGTCAGACCTTAAGGGTAAGATCGGATCAAAGTACGGATTCCTCCATATTAACTTTAATTCCCCAGGGGGAGACCTATGTTGTAACCAAGCAGTATGACGAGTGGGTAGAGCTTTTGCTGGGTAATGACGAAGACACCGGCGGTGATTTCACTGGCTTCGTTAATAAGGAATTTGTAACAATTAACGTAGAATTTAAATATGCCATTTCAATCGAAGAGGAAAACAGAATAAAGAAAGAGCAGGAAGAGGCTGAGCGGGCAGAAGCTGAGCGAAAGGCAAAGCTGGCACAGGAGAAGGCCGAACGCCAGGAGGCTGAAAGACGTGCGGCAGAAGCTGCAAAGAATAATGAGGATTCAGACAACAGTTCCAAAAACACAGAAAGCCCCTCTTCGGGTTCCGGAAGCTGCAGTGAAATTGTAGCCTATGCTTTAAAATTTGTCGGTAATCCCTATTCCTGGGGAGGAACCAGTCTAACCCATGGAGCTGATTGTTCCGGTTTTGTTCAAGCAATTTATGCGGACTTTGGCTATAGCATACCAAGGACATCGAGAGAACAGGCAGTCGGAGCAGGTAAGAAGGTAAGTGAATCAGATCTTCAGCCAGGTGATTTGATTTTCTATGCCAATAGCAGTGGTACGGTTAATCACGTTGCCATGTACATAGGAAACGGAAAGATAGTCCATGCGGCAAATTCCAGACAGGGAATTATAACGTCGCAGTATAAATACAGGGACATCTATTGTGTCAGACGAGTTGTATATTAATTAAGAAAACAGAGAGGGGCTGCCTTAAGGCAGCCCCTTATATTTCTATCCCTAAAATCAAATAATTTAAATTTTACCGATTGGAAATAAATAAGAAATATGATAAGATAAGCATATAGTAAATGGAAAAATTTATGATGCAGGTTTTGAATATGAGGAGATTAATCATATGGGGGATAATATTGATAAAGACCGCAGAAGATACAAGAGGCTTCCAATAGAGATGCAGTTGGAGGTAGACGAGGTTTTTAAGCAGGATAATGTTGTAATCAGAAATTTGAATGCAAAGGTTTTGGTATTTGATATTTCAAAAAGCGGGATCGGTTTTATCAGTGAGGCAAGTCTACCCCTTGGGTATTATTTCAGGGGACGTATTGATTTGGGGGACAGTGATTTTTTCTATGTGGTAATTCGAATTGTAAGGGCTCACTTTGAGGATGAGAAGAAGGTATACGGAGCTGAATTTGTCGGGCTGGCCCCTTTTCTTGCAGATAAAGTCGATCGTTATGAAAAGCTACTGGAACAGGGAAAAGTTTGAAAGTAAAAGACACTTTCAAACTCTTTATTAAGCAGTATCACAAGCAAGGCTTGTGATATGCAGGGGTGTAATAATGATAATATAAGGCTTTGATGAAGGCTGCGTTCGATATCCCGGGTGGATTGGCGAAGGCAGCCTTTTTGTGATGTTTTATGATTCGATAAAATTAACTCAAAATTGATGAAATTTGAGTTACTATTTTCACAGGATGTTCTAAGAAATTATTATCATAAAGACCTATTGACAAAGTGACAAATATACATTTTGCACAAAAGCTTTAAAATAAATGGTAAATATTGACATATTATTTGCTGCTATTACCAATTTATCAAAAAGTTATCCACAGGGGAGAAGCCCGATTTTCAGATAAAAGAAAGTTATACACCGTTTTATCCACATTATCCACATTCATGAACTACTCGTGTCGCATATTGCTTTTAGTGTCAATAACGAAAATGCGTTTTGTAACTTATGTTAAATCGACATAGGCCGGCGGAAACTTTAATTTTTTTGCTTGACAACCCTATTGTCGGATAATATTTTAAAATAGTTCTTATTTGAATAAAAACATAGAATTTTGTATGAAAAATATAAATTTTACTGGAATATGAAATAGATTTGTATTTTCTATGAAGTATTTTTGAACTTCATGCATTGGATTTCATAGATCTGCCAATTCTAAACAAAGTAGCTTGTCACTTCTTTGACCTTATGATATAATGAATGCTAACAAAAGAAAGTCAAAAAGGAGTTGGGTTTTATGCGTTATATAATCAGCGGTAAAAATATTGATGTAACAGAGGGCTTGAAAACGGCTGTATATGAGAAGATCGGAAAACTTGAGAGATACTTTACTCCTGATACTGAAATCCATGTAACATTGAGCGTTGAGAAAGAAAGACAGAAAATCGAAATAACTATTCCTGTTAAGGGAAATATTATTAGAGCGGAACAAGTAAGTAACGATATGTATGTTTCCATTGATTTGGTGGAAGAAATCATTGAACGCCAGTTAAGAAAATACAAGAATAAACTGATTGATCATAAGCAGGCTGCTTCAAATTTTAATCAGGCCTTTATGGAGGATGATTATTTTGAGGATGATACCGTTAAGATTGTGAAGACAAAGCGTTTTGCAATCAAACCGATGGATGCGGAGGAGGCCTGTGTTCAGATGGAGCTTTTGGGACATAATTTTTATGTGTTCCGCAATGCACAGACGGATGAAGTCAATGTGGTTTATAAAAGAAAAGGAAATACTTACGGTTTGATTGAACCTGAATATTAATCGCGGAACAAAACCATTCAAGAAGTTCGGCTTTTCCTGACTAAGGGAGGACGAACTTCTTTTCTGGTTCTTTTTACAGGCCGCCGGTAACACAATGTTTAGATTACCTTCATAATTAGGTTACAGAAAATTCAGTTGATTAGTGGCAAGGTAAATGCTACAATGTTATTTGAACTATTTTTTAACAAATATGTATCGATACAGGAGTGAATTTTCGTATGGGATTAGTGGAAAAGGTATTTGGCACTCACAGCGAGCGCGAGATAAAAAGAATTATACCGTTAGCGGATAAGATCGAAGCATTGGAGCCGGAATATGTTAAGCTTTCTGATGACGAGCTGAAGGCTAAGACAATAGAATTTAAAAATAGACTGAAAAATGGAGAGACTCTGGATGATATTCTGGCCGAAGCCTATGCAACCGTCAGAGAGGCCTCAAAGCGTGTTATTGGACAGAGGCATTTCCGTGTACAGCTAATCGGCGGTATCATACTTCATCAGGGACGAATCACTGAGATGCGTACCGGTGAAGGTAAGACACTGACCTCTACTCTGCCGGCATATCTGAATGCACTGGAGGGAAAGGGAGTCCATATTGTAACCGTTAACGATTATCTGGCCAAGCGTGACTCGGAATGGATGGGACAAATTCATGAATTCCTGGGGCTTAAGGTAGGTGTAATCCTCAACAGTATGGAGAAGGATGAACGCAGGGAAGCCTATGACTGCGATATCACCTATGCCACCAATAATGAATTGGGCTTTGATTACCTAAGAGATAACATGGTTATCTACAAGGAGCAGCTGGTACAGCGTGATTTGCATTACGCCATCATCGATGAGGTGGACTCTGTATTGATTGATGAAGCAAGAACGCCGTTAATTATATCCGGTCAGAGCGGTAAATCCACGGATCTGTATCGTGTCTGCGATATTCTGGCAAGACAGCTGACCAAGGGTACGGCAAGCGGAGAGCTGACCAAGATGTCCGCTCTTATGAAGGAAGAAATCGAAGAGACCGGTGATTTTATCGTCAATGAGAAGGAAAAGAATGTTCACCTCACTGCGGACGGTGTCAAGAAGGTGGAGAAGTTCTTTAATATCGAAAACCTTGCTGACCCGGAGAACCTGGAAATCCAGCATAATATCATCCTTGCCCTGCGTGCCCATAATTTAATGTTCCGGGACCAGGATTATGTAGTAAAGGAGGATGAGGTTTTAATCGTTGATGAATTTACCGGACGTATTATGCCGGGAAGACGCTACAGCGACGGCCTTCATCAGGCGATTGAAGCCAAGGAAAATGTAAAGGTAAAGCGGGAAAGCAAAACACTGGCAACCATTACCTTCCAGAACTTCTTTAACAAATATAAGAAGAAATCCGGTATGACCGGTACTGCTCTGACAGAGGAAAAGGAGTTCAGGGAAATCTATGGTATGGACGTTATCGAGGTGCCGACCAATCTTCCGGTAGCCCGTATTGACCGTCAGGATGCCGTATATAAGACAAAGAAAGAAAAGCTTCATGCGATTATCAGGGAAATTGTAGAGGCACATAGAAAGGGACAACCCGCTCTGGTTGGTACGATTACGATCGAGGCCTCTGAGGAAATCAGCGCGGCTTTGAAAAAGCAGAATGTTCCTCATAAGGTGTTGAATGCAAAATTCCATGAGCTGGAGGCTGAAATTGTAGCGGATGCCGGTCAATACGGTGCTGTTACTATAGCCACCAACATGGCCGGCCGTGGTACTGATATCAAGCTTGGAGAGGGTGTTACAGAATTAGGCGGTCTTAAAATCATCGGTACGGAGCGCCATGAGTCAAGACGTATCGATAATCAGCTGCGTGGTCGTGCCGGTAGACAGGGCGACCCGGGTGAATCACGCTTCTTTATCTCCCTGGAAGATGATGTTATGCGTCTGTTCGGTTCGGAGCGTCTGATGGGTATCTTTAATTCCCTTGGCATAGCAGAGGGAGAGCAGATTGAGCACAAGATGCTTACCAACGCGATTGAAAAGGCCCAGAAGAGAATTGAAAATAATAACTTTGGTATCAGAAAGAACCTGTTGGAATACGACCAGGTAAATAATGAGCAAAGAGAAATCATCTATGCGGAAAGAAAAAGGGTTCTCAACGGCGAAAGCATGAGGGACACAATCTACCGCATGGTTACTGATACGGTCGAGGATTGTGTCAATACCTGCATTGGGGATGATCAGATTCCGGAGCACTGGGATTTGAAGGAACTTAATGAGATGCTTCTGCCGATCATCCCACTGCCGGGGATTGAATTTACCCGTGAGCAGCTTCGCGGTATGAAAAAGGACGACCTGATCCAGCAGCTTAAGGAGGATGCCGTTAAGCTCTATGAGGAGAAGGAACTGGAATTTCCCGAGACAGAGCAAATCAGAGAGATTGAACGTGTCATATTGCTTAAGGTAATCGACCATAAATGGATGGATCATATCGACGATATGGACCAGCTGCGTCAGGGTATCGGCTTAATGGCCTACGGCCAGAGACAGCCTGTAGTAGAGTATAAGTTCCAGGGCTTTGATATGTTTGACAACATGATTGATGCTATCAGAGAGGATACGGTAAAGGCCCTGCTTCATGTTCGTATCGAGCAGAAGGTGGAAAGAGAGCAGGTAGCTAAGGTAACCGGAACCAACAGGGACGACAGTGTGGCAAATGCTCCGGTAAGACGTTCGGGCAAGAAGATACAGCCGAATGATCCCTGCCCCTGCGGAAGCGGAAAGAAATATAAATTCTGCTGCGGAAGGAATGCTTAAACGTATTGAGTTTTAAAATCCAGTAATATATAATAAAAAAGAGGTGATTAAGTGGTTGAATTAGATCAGTTTAAATATACACTGGGCACATATGAAAAACCATTGATTGAAGTGGGGGATTCACTTTGACCTCGCCAGGAAAAGTGACCGTGTAAAGGAACTGGAGAATACAATGGAAGAACCGGGCTTCTGGGACAATGCGGACAGGACCCAGGCAGTCATGAAGGAGCTTAAAAATCTGAAGGATACAATAGAGGAATACGGCCATCTCAAAGGCTTGTATGAGGATGTTCAAACTCTCCTTCAGATGGGATATGAAGAAAACGATGCAAGTCTGCTTCCGGAAATCGGGGAAACTCTTGAACAGTTTATTAGTGATTTTGAAGAGCTTAGGCTAAGAACCCTGCTATCGGGGGAATACGATAAATATAATGCAATCTTAACCCTTCATGCCGGTGCCGGCGGTACGGAAAGCTGTGACTGGGCCGGGATGCTTTGCCGCATGTACCAGCGTTATGCGGACAAGAAGGGTTTCCAGACAGAAATGATAGATTTTCTGGATGGGGATGAGGCCGGATATAAATCGGTTACCCTGCAGATTAACGGGGAAAATGCTTATGGCTATTTGAAATCAGAAAAGGGAGTACACCGGCTGGTGCGCATTTCGCCCTTTAATGCGGCGGGTAAGAGACAAACCTCCTTTGTCTCCTGCGATGTAATGCCGGATATTGAAGAAGATACGGGAATAGAAATCAGTGATGATGAAATAAGAATTGATACCTTTCGTTCCAGCGGTGCAGGCGGGCAGCATGTCAATAAAACCTCTTCTGCCATCCGTATTACGCATCTTCCGACCAACATTGTTGTACAATGCCAGAATGAACGTTCCCAGCTTCAGAACAAGGACAAAGCGATGAAGATGCTGAAGGCAAAGCTGTATCTTTTAAAGCAGCAGGAAAATCTGGAGAAGCTTTCGGGCATCCGAGGAGAGACGAAGGATATTGGTTGGGGCAGTCAGATCAGGTCCTATGTCATGCAGCCGTACACCCTGGTGAAGGATCATCGTACCAATGAGGAAGTCGGCAATGCCATCAGTGTATTAGATGGAAATCTGGACCCGTTTATCAATGCATATTTGAAATGGAACACGCAGATCAAATAAGATGAAAACCATAAAAGGAGGGGAACTATGCAGAGCACAAAACAGGCAATTTTTAATCTCGGAGAAGATGAATACGGTCTGGATATCATGGATGTAATAGCAATTGAAAAGCTGGTTGATATCAGACCTACCTCCAGTTTGCCGGAATATTTTAAGGGAGTCATCAATTTAAGAGGGGATATTATCCCGGTATACAGTTTGAGAAAAAAATTTGGTATGGAAGAAATAGAGCCGGATGTGGATACCAGATTTATAATTATATTCTCAGGCGGAGTACTGGTGGCCTTTGAAGTGGACAAGATGGCGGGAATTGTAGAGGTTAATGGAGATCAGCAAAGTAAAGTTCCTATCATTGTGCAAAGCGTTGATACCTCCTATCTGAAAGCAATCACGAAGGTAAACGATCGTCTGGTGCTGATGATGGATAAGAATGGTTTTTTATCAGAGGATGATTTAAAGAAGATAGAAAAGGTAATTAAGAAGTAAGCCTGGGCTGCTGTTTTGCAAAAAAGACAGCAGCCTTTCTCATGGAATTTTATTAAAATAACAGGAGGCAGGCAATCTGTAATTATAGGTAATTGCAAAACCAGCAAAAGTTAATTATTTTTCGAACAACAGATACAATTTCGGAGCGGAAGTTAAGCGGAAGGAGCGTTGGAGCGGAGAAATTTGTATCTGTCGTTCGGAAAATTAAGTAGATTATATTTATTTTGTAATTACCTAAATCTGTAATAATGTAAAGGAGGATAAAATTATGGTATTGGGAGAGGTGTGTCTTGAGACAAATGATGTAAAAAGGCTGGCCGGATTTTACCGGATGCTTTTCAATATCTCCGAGGAATGTGAAGACGAGGTACACCAGTTTATTATAACACAGGGGACTGCCCTGACAGTCTATAATGACGGGAAGCCGAAGAACAATGCAAACCAGAACATCAGTCTGGCCTTCACGGTGGAGGATGTGGACGCAGAGTACCAGAGGCTGTTGCAACAGGGGGTAACTGTAATTGACCCTCCCAGGGTACAGCCCTGGGGAGCTAAGAACATGCATTTTTGTGACCCGGATGGCAATCATATCTATTTCAGGAGTCTTCCGAAGCAGTAAAGATGATTCCGTTCTGCAAAGACAGACGAAGGACATAGAATGTATTCATTCTGTTTTCACAAAAAGAATAATATTTATCACAAAGCATTCAAGCATAAGTGACAAATATTATTTTTTTGTTTTAAACATAGTAAATTAGTATTGCATTATGAATAAATATATGGTAGTATATCTTTCTTAGAAAGACAATTGTATTCGAGATACATACAAGTGTTGGAAATAAAAACAGATGCTTCCCTTACTAAATCAGGAGGTGCCAGAGAATGAATGGAGACCAGTATTTTATTGTAAAGAAGAAGGCTGTACCGGAGGTCCTTTTAAAGGTGGTAGAGGCAAAGAGACTTCTTGATTCCGAACGTGTGATGACGGTTCAGGAGGCAACGGATGCAGTAGAAATCAGTAGAAGTTCATTTTATAAATACCGGGATGATATTTTTCCGTTTTATGAGAATACCCGGGGGAAAACAATTACCTTTATGCTGCAAATGGATGACAAGCCGGGACTGCTCTCCAAGGTATTAAATCAGGTTGCAAAATGTGAGGCCAATATCCTTACCATTCATCAGAGTATTCCGGTGAACGGAATCGCGCTTCTGACCCTAAGCATCGAGATACTTCCACAGACAGACAGCACCTCTACATTGATGGAAGCCATTGAAGCTATGGACGGAATTCATTATGTAAAGGTGGTTTCCAGGGAATAAGGGATGCAGGACAATAATACTTGATTGGATTTACAGACAATTCTAAAACATAAAATTGGAGGAACAGTAATGATCAACATAGCAGTCTTAGGATATGGCACAATTGGTTCCGGTGTGGTCCAGGTATTAAAAACCAATAGTGAGAGCATTGCAAAAAGAGCCGGAGATCAGATTAACATTAAGTATGTATTGGATTTAAGAGAATTTCCCGGCGATCCGATTATGGAGAAGCTGGTTCATGATGTTAATATTATATTAGAGGACCCTGAGATTAAGATTATCTGTGAGGTTATGGGCGGCGTTGAGCCGGCATTTACCTTTGTTAAGAATGCACTTTTAAAGGGAAAAAGCGTTGTAACCTCCAATAAGGAGCTGGTGGCAAAGCATGGTGCCGAGCTAATCAATATGGCCAAGGAGCGTGACTTAAACTTCCTGTTTGAAGCCAGTGTTGGCGGCGGTATTCCAATCATAAGGCCGTTGAACCAGTCACTGACAGCAGATGAGATACAGGAGATTACCGGTATCTTAAATGGTACTACAAATTATATCCTGTCTAAGATGGGAGAAGAGGGAATCGGCTTTGAGACGGCTTTGGCGGATGCCCAGGAGCTGGGTTATGCGGAACGCAATCCGGCGGCTGATGTGGAGGGGCATGATGCCTGCAGAAAAATAGCGATTCTTTCCTCGCTCGCCTTTGGAATGCAGGTAGATTATGAGGATATTTATACCGAAGGCATTACCAAGATAACGGATATTGACATCCGCTATGCGAAGGCACTGGATGCAAAAATCAAGCTGTTTGCCTCCAGTATCCGTGAAGACAATCGGGTATATGCGATGGTTGCTCCGGTTATGATTAAGGCGGACCACCCGTTATTCAGTGTAAACAATGTGTTTAACGGAATTTTTGTCCGTGGCAATGTAATCGGGGATGTGATGTTCTATGGCAGCGGTGCAGGGAAATTACCGACAGCCAGTGCCGTAGTTGCAGATATTGTGGATGCTGCAAAGCATTTTGGCAAGAATATCTGGACGATATGGAGCAGTAAGAAGCTGGAGCTCACCGATATTAACCAGGTGCAGCACCGTTTCTTCCTGCGCGTTAAAATAGATGTACCGGAGCTTAAGGAACAAGTGGCCGAATTATTCGGTACGGTAGAGGAAGTGACCGCCGAGGGCGTGAGCGGAGAATATGCTTTCATCACCGGCAGCATCAGTGAGCAGGATTTAAAGGAAAAAGCAGGCAGGCTTAAGGATGTGGTAAGTATAATCCGGGTGAGATTTTAACTATTAAAAATAAACAAAAGAATGCTTTGTCAGGTGACCAGGGTGTGGCCGAAGCAGACACACCCGGCATTTAAAGAAGAAAGGACTTGAAGAAAATGAAATATATCGTTGTCCTCGGAGACGGAATGGCAGATGAACCGATCGCAGAGCTTGGGGATAAAACTCCTTTGATGGCAGCAGTAACACCACAGCTGGATTTGCTCGCAAAGCAGTCCGAGCTTGGGCTGGCACATACAATTCCGGAAGGTATGAAGCCCGGAAGTGATACGGCCAATCTGGCAGTGCTTGGCTATAATCCGAGAATTTACTACTCCGGGCGTTCCCCTCTGGAGGCACTTAGTATCGGAGTGGATATGAAGCCGACAGATATTGCACTTCGCTGCAATATTGTTACATTGACGGAGGAGGATAAGCCCTATGAGGAGCTGACCATACTGGATCACAGCTCTGGTGAGATTACTACGGAGGATGCCGCAGTCCTGATTGAAGCAGTTAGAAAAGAACTGGAAAACGATATTTATAAATTCTATGTCGGAACCAGCTACCGCCACCTTACCATCTGGGATAAGGGGGAAGTGGTAGAGCTGGCCCAGCCCCATGATATTCTTGGCCGGGTAATCGGGGAATATCTTCCCCAGGATGTGGTATTAAAGGAAATGATGAAAAAGAGCTATGATATCCTGAATCATCATCCACTGAATGAGGAAAGAAAAGCAAGGGGCCTGAATAAGGCAAACTCTCTGTGGTTTTGGGGAGCGGGTACCCGACCGGCACTTACCTCCTTTGAAGAGAAGAACCATTTGAAGGGAGCGATGATTTCAGCTGTGGACCTGTTAAAGGGAATTGCAGTGGGCGCGGAAATGAAGGTAATTGAGGTACCGGGAGCTAATGGAACCCTACATACGAATTATGAGGGAAAGGCTCTGGCGGCAGTCAAGGTGTTGTTAGAAGAGGACTATGACTTTGTCTATATCCATATAGAAGCCCCGGATGAAATGGGACATCAGGGCAATGTAAAAAATAAGATTCAGTCCATTGAGTACCTGGATCAAAGAGTTATTAAGGTGGTTATGGAGGAGATGGAAAAGGCGGGAGCGGATTATCGTATGCTGGTGATGCCCGATCATCCGACACCAATCCGCTGCAGAACTCATACCAGTGATCCTGTACCTTATCTGCTTTATGACAGCACGAAGAAGCAGGATAACAGCTGGAACTATAATGAGGCGGAAGCCAAATTGAGCGGTAATGTGGTGGAAGAGGGCTATAAGGTTATCAATAAATTATTTGCCCATAATGAATAGTAGTATCGTTTTCACTTAAAATATATGGTTTGCCGGGGTTCTCAGAGTATGGTCTGGAACCCCGGTTTTATGTAATGAATAACAAAGAAAAGGAAATTCCTGCTTTTATTCAGGAATAATTCGTGATATATTATATAGGCGATCATATCGGAAAAACCAGTAAGAAAGGCCAATCCGGTATGAAAGTTATAACAGGAAAGGAAGAATATAGGGAATGTCGGAGTGGCTTCCTTATATCAGTGGATACCATGGATATTATAAAGCAAATCAAAGATGAATTAGGAATACGGCTGGAGCAGGCAGAGGCAGCCGTTAAATTAATTGATGAGGGAAATACCATTCCCTTCATAGCCAGATATCGAAAAGAGGCCACCGGCTCTCTGGATGATGAGCAGCTACGAAATTTGCATGAAAGATTGCAGTATTTAAGAAATCTGGAGGAGAAAAAGACTTCAGTTTTAAATAGTATAGAGGAACAGGGCAAGCTGACGCAGGAGTTGAAGGAGCAGATTCTTGCTGCCACAACACTGGTGGTTGTAGAGGATTTGTATCGTCCGTACCGTCCAAAGAGAAGAACGAGAGCAACGATAGCCAAGGAAAAGGGACTGGACGGATTGGCAGAAATCATCCTTGCACAGGAGATTAACGAGCCGGTGGAAAATGCTGCTTTGGCCTATCTGTCAGAGGAGAAGGAAGTACGTACCCCTGAGGAAGCAATCGCAGGTGCGATGGATATCCTTGCAGAGGATATCTCCGATGAGGCCGAACACCGCAGCTATATCCGAGAAATCACTACGAAGGAGGGTACACTGATCTCAGAGGCGAAGAACGAGAAGCAGGAGTCCGTTTATGAGATGTACTATCATTTTGAGGAAAGCATAGAAAAGCTTGCCGGTCATAGAATTCTTGCCATCAACCGCGGTGAGAATGAAAAGGTACTGACAGTAAAGATTGCTGCTCCGGAGGAACGTATTCTGCGCTATCTGGAGAAGAAAGTAATAATCCGGGATAACCCCAATACCAATAGAATCCTGCAGACAGTTATTTCCGACAGCTATAAGCGTCTGATTGCCCCGGCCATCGAGCGTGAAATCCGTAATGATCTGAGCGAAAAGGCGGAGGATGGTGCCATTAAGGTATTCGGTAAGAATCTGGTGCAGCTTCTGATGCAGCCTCCCATTGCCGGACAGGTGGTTCTGGGCTGGGACCCGGCCTTTCGTACCGGCTGCAAGCTTGCGGTTGTGGATAGTACGGGTAAGGTGCTGGATACGATAGTCATTTATCCGACAGCTCCCCAGAATAAGGTGGAGGAAGCAAAGCAGGTTCTTAAGAAGCTGATCGATAAATATAATATCACATTGATTTCCGTAGGCAATGGTACTGCCTCCAGGGAATCGGAGATGGTGATCGTGGAGTTTCTCAAGGAAATCCACCGTCCTCTAAAATATATCATAGTAAATGAAGCCGGTGCTTCTGTATATTCCGCAAGCAAGCTTGCGACAGAGGAATTCCCCAATTTTGACGTTGGGCAAAGAAGTGCGGCCTCCATTGCACGAAGATTGCAGGACCCCCTTGCCGAGCTGGTTAAAATTGATCCCCAGTCCATCGGTGTCGGACAGTACCAGCATGATATGAACCAGAAGAAGCTGGGTGAGGTTTTATCCGGTGTGGTAGAGGACTGTGTAAATAAGGTCGGAGTCGATTTGAACACCGCTTCCGTATCACTGCTTGAGCATGTTTCCGGAATTAATAAGGTAATTGCAAAGAATATCGTAACGTACCGGGAGGCAAACGGAAGGTTTAAAAGCCGCAATGAGCTTCTAAAGGTGCCCAAGCTGGGACCGAAGGCTTTTGAACAATGCGCCGGTTTTATGAGAATTCAGGGTGGGGCTAATCCCCTTGACACAACCGGAGTTCATCCGGAATCCTATGAGGCTACCCAGGCATTGCTTGGCAAGCTTGGAATGACTTTGGAGGATGTGAAGGAAATCCAGGCGAAGGCATTAAAGTTCAAGTCCCAGGAACCGGCAAAGAAAGCAGAGCCGAAGCCGGATAAGAAAAAACAGTCAATTACTGTGAAGTCCCAGGATACTGCCTTTGGTAAGGCACTTGCGGCAGCAGTCGGAAAGAACGGCATTCCGGCATCGAAGACCGCAAAGAATGTCCCTGCCAGGGAAGAGAGCATGGAGCAGTCCGGTGATATTATAACGATCGGAAAGAAAATTAAGGATAAGCAGAAGCTGGCAGCAGAGCTTGGAATCGGAGACATTACCCTGACCGATATTATCAAGGAGCTGGAGAAGCCCGGAAGAGACCCCAGAGATGAGATGCCCAAGCCGATTCTTCGTACGGATGTACTTGAGATGAAGGACCTTACCGAGGGAATGATACTGAAGGGAACCGTACGGAATGTCATTGACTTTGGAGCCTTCGTAGACATCGGAGTCCACCAGGACGGTCTGGTCCATATCTCGCAGCTTTCCGATAGGAAATTTGTAAAGCATCCGCTGGATGTTGTCAGTGTCGGGGATATTGTCGAGGTAAAGGTAATGAGTGTTGATCTTGCCAAGAAGAGAATTCAATTAACGATGAAGCTGTAAAATTACAGCTTCATTGAATCGGGAGGCATAGGTCACCCATTTCATGCAGATTGAGGAGCAGAGCAGGTATGGAGCTTTTATTTTGGATTGTTTTGGGATTCAGTGTCCTATGCCTTTTATATTATATTTTGATTGTTATTTATAACGGGCCCCGAACTGCTTTTTGCGGTTTCTGGATCTTTGCCTGTCTGACCGGAGTATTCCTTTGTACCATTTTAAGACACTTCATACTTCACAAGATAGAAGTAGTGCCTCTTTTGCGTATGGTATTCAATGCCCTAATGGTGCTCGGCTGGGGGAGTTTATTTGGGATGGAGGCCATAATCATTAGTCATGCAAAGCAAAAGGCAGGACAGGGAATGGATTACATGGTAATACTTGGGGCACAGGTCAGAGGGACCACGATTACCAGGTCGCTGTTAAGGAGGCTGGATACGGCGGTCATCTACCTTAAGAATAATCCGAAAACTGTTGTGATTGTATCAGGCGGAAGGGGCGAGACGGAAGCGGTCACAGAAGCGGAGGCAATGAAGCAGTATCTGATACGGCAGGGTATTAGTGAAAACCGCATTATTAAGGAAGATAAATCACGAAATACCTATGAAAATTTCCGATACAGCAAGGCTTTTATACAGCCTGGTTCAACTATAGTAATCGTTACAAACGGCTTCCATATGCTGCGCTCCATGCGGCTTGCAAAGAGGCTGGGCCTTAATGCACAGGGAATATCGGCTCCTACGGATGCGATTCTTGCCGTTAACTATTATGTAAGAGAGGCCGTTGGTATCATGAAGGATAAGCTGTTGGGAAATATATAGAAAAAGAATGTTTCGGAGCTGGAAGAAAAGCTGGAATGCTTTTGAACTGTAGTATATGCTGAATTATCTGGAAAATAGTTTTAGCATTTTGTGATGTTACTATATTGACAAGTGATTTGCCTCGTAGTAATATAAAAAAGTAAAAATGAATTAAGGAAATTCTTCGGGGCAGGGTGAAATTCCCGACCGGCGGTATAGTCCGCGACTCCAGGCTGTCTGACAGGACAGCAGGGATTGATTTGGTGAAATTCCAAAACCGACAGTAAAGTCTGGATGGTAGAAGAAGCAGAGATGCAGGAATATTATTTGCCCCGATTTTAACCTGGTTAAAATCGGGGTTTTTTGTATTCTGCCGTACAACCCAAAGACTTCCCTTCTAAAAAATAGGAGGTATCTTCATGAAAGCTTTACAATCCACAAGAAAACTTACCATTATGGGAGTGATGGCAGCCATCTCTATTATTTTGATTTATGTCATCAGATTCCCGATCATCCCGGCGGCCTCTTTTCTGGAATATGAGCCGGGAGACATTCCGCTCTATATGATTGCATTCTTATTTGGACCGGCGAGCGGACTGATTGTTACAATTGTAGTAAGCATACTTCAGGGCATCACCGTAAGCGCAGGCAGCGGTATTATCGGAATTATCATGCATATTTTTGCCACAGGTGCCTTTGTATTAGTAGCAGGCAACCTATACCGTCTGAAAAAGGATAGAAAACAGGTCATTCTGGCCTTGATTGCAGGAAGTGTCGTTATGGTAATCTCCATGTGTATCTGGAATATCATATTTACACCGATTTTTATGGGAGTATCCCGTGATACGGTTATTGCAATGCTAATACCTGCAATTATTCCCTTCAACTTAATCAAAGCCGGGATTAACAGTATAGCTACCCTGCTTCTGTATGAAACAGTCGTAAGTATTGTAAAAAGCAGATAATATAACAGATAGAGGCTCTGTCAAAGAGCCTCTATCTTTTTTTTGCTGTTTCTGCTATAATAATGGCGGTCAGAAAAGGACAGATAAGCCTGCTTTTTTGAAATGGCTTATAACAAATGTCCTTTAAGAAGTTAGATGGGATGTATATGATATGACAATTGATAGCTTTAGAGCGGAGGATACTCTGCAGGTTGGTTATAAAATGGGATTGGAAGCCAAAGAAGGGGATATTTATTGTCTTAGCGGCGATCTTGGCGTCGGCAAGACCGTATTTACCCAGGGCTTTGCGAAGGGACTTGGAATAGAGGAAGCAGTTAACAGCCCGACCTTTACCATAGTCCAGCAGTATGACAAAGGCCGTTTGCCCTTTTACCATTTCGATGTGTACCGCATCGGGGATGTGGAGGAGATGGAGGAAATCGGCTATGAGGATTATTTTTACGGCGAAGGCGTTTGCCTGGTTGAATGGGCGGAGCTGATAGAAGAGCTCCTGCCGCCGGACAGGACGATTATAAGTATAAAAAAGGATTTAAGCAAAGGATTTGATTACCGGGAGATATCGGTAGCAAAGAAGGGGAGAGAAGAATGAAGTTGTTGGCACTTGACAGCTCCGGGTTAGTTGCGTCCGTAGCTGTTGTGACAGAAGATACGATGCTTGCGGAATATACGGTAAATTATAAGAAAACACATTCTCAGACCTTGCTGCCCATGCTTGATGAAATAATCAGGATGGTGGAAATTGAGCTGTCTATGGTGGATGCCATTGCGGTGGCGGAGGGACCGGGCTCCTTTACCGGTCTTCGTATCGGGTCAGCTACGGCGAAGGGCCTGGGGCTTGCTCTGAAAAAGCCGATTATCGCAGTCCCCACCTTAGAGGCTTTGGCTTATAATCTGTATGGGACGGACAAGGTGGTCTGTCCTATGATGGATGCAAGAAGAAATCAGGTATATACCGGACTATATACCTTTGATGGGAAGGATTTTACGGTTTGCAGACAGCAGGCGGCACTTCCGGTGGAGGATATTCTCACAGATATTAACAGGCTGGGACAGGAAGTAATCTTTCTGGGGGATGCGACAGCTGTGTATAAGGATATTATTGAGGAAAAAATAAAGGTAGGATATGACTTTGCCCCCATTCATTTAAACAGACAGCGGGCGGGTGCGGTTGGAGCACTCGGTATTCTTTATTATAAACGGGGTGAGCTGCAGACGGCAGCGATGCATGAACCCGTCTATCTGCGCCAGTCCCAGGCAGAAAGAGAACGGGCGGAGAGAATGAAGCAGCATGGCGGTACAGCACAAATATAAATGAGTATCAGAGTGTGCCCGCGGGACAGAGATGAGTGCTGATGCCTCCAATTTACGGGCTATCGGCAGAATAGAGGCTGTTATGATAATTCGCGAAATGACCGAGGAAGATATTCCTAAGGTATATGCCATAGAACGGGAAACCTTCTCGGAGCCGTGGAGGGAAGAGGACTTTAAGAAAGCAATCAATGACCCGGCCAATCATTATCTTGTTGCACAGGTAGATGAAGAGGTTGTCGGTTACTGTGGCTACTGGGGAATCGCCGGAGAAGGGGACATTTTTAATGTTGCAGTCCGAAGGGAAAACCGCGGCAGTAAAATTGGTTATCGGATGATGTCGGTATTAATTCAGGATGCGGTAAGCAGGGGTATCACCTCCCTCACCCTGGAGGTGAGAAGCTCAAATGAGGCGGCGATAAGGCTTTATCAGGCGCTTGGCTTTCGACAGGAGGGCATCCGCAGAGGCTTTTATTCCAAGCCCAAGGAGGATGCTGTCATTATGTGGTTGAAACTAATACAGTAATTTCCACTGTAAATAATCGCATATTTCGATTATAATATTCCTATGGTCAGTGATGTACAAGATGGAGGGATAAGTCGTGAAAAGAGCAGACGGCGTTAATCATAGTGGGGAGACACCACTTTACTGCAATTCTTGCGGAAAGATGCTTAAGGTGGAAAATGGCATTCTGCTGGAGGATGCGTTTGAGGCTACGAAGGAGTGGGGGTATTTCTCGGAGCGTGATATGGAGGTACATCATTTTAATTTGTGCGAAGATTGCTATAATAAAATGATTGCACAATTTAAGATTCCGGTGGAAATAAGAAAGAAGCTGGAGGTATTGTAAAAGAGTGCCGAAGGCTCAAGTTATGATTGCTTGCCAAAATATGAGATTAACAGGGGAACCGGATCGGTGGTTTCCCTGCGGAATTGTCTTTTACATAAATATATGACAGAGGCATCAGGAGTGAAATGGCTAAGATAATTTCGCCCCTGATTTTTATTGCTCAGTATGGGATTTGAGGACTTATTATAAGATAAAAATGAAAATTTCTGGACAAATATTTGCATATACTGCTAAAATAGTTGTATGCTTGCTTCTGGGAAGGTGTATACTGAAAATAATCCTATGCATAATTATACCTGTGCATATCACAAGCTTGCTTGTGATACTGCTTCAATAGATAGTTTGAAAATGGTTTTCTTTCAAACTTCATATCCCTGATTTGAGAGCCGCCGAAGGTGGCACATGGGAGCTTGTATGGATTTGTTTTACGGAAGTTAAGACAGGAAGGGCAGGAAGAAAAATGTTGGATGTATGTTTGCTGGGTACGGGCGGTATGATGCCGTTGCCGGGAAGATGGCTGACTGCTTTAATGACAAGATATAACGGAAGCAGTTTATTAATAGATTGCGGAGAGGGAACCCAGATATCCATCCGGGAGAAGGGCTGGAGCTTTCACTCCATTGATATTATCTGTTTCACTCATTATCACGGAGACCATATCAGCGGGCTGCCAGGACTGCTTTTGTCCATGGGAAATGCAGACCGCACAGAGCCTGTAACCTTGATTGGGCCTAAGGGACTGGAGAGAGTGGTGAATGCACTCAGGGTAATTGCGCCGGAGCTTCCCTTTGATTTAAAATTTATAGAATTGTCGGAAACAGAAGAAACTATTGAGCAAAACGGTTATGTAATCAAGGCCTTTCAGGTAAGACATAACATTACCTGCTATGGCTACAGCATCATAATCCCGCGGGGAGGACGTTTCTATACGGAACGGGCACTGGAGAATAATGTGCCCCAGAAATTCTGGAACCGCCTGCAAAAAGGACAGAGCATAACGGATGGGGATATCACATATACCCCTGATATGGTAATCGGGCCTCAGCGAAAGGGAATTAAATTGACCTACTGCACTGACACAAGACCTATCCCGGCAATTTCCGCTAATGCCGCAGAGGCTGATCTTTTCATCTGTGAGGGCATGTATGGAGAGGATGAGAAGGACACCAAGGCAAGGGAATACAAGCACATGACCTTTGGAGAGGCGGCCAAGCTGGCAAGGACAGCCGGGGTTCGGGAATTGTGGCTCACACATTATAGTCCTTCCCTGATCCGGCCGGAGGATTTCCTCAATGAAGCAAAGCGGATATTTTCCAATACAAAGACCTGTAAGGACAAAAAGAGCATAACACTTGAATTTGATAAGGACGAATAACCTAGTGACAAAGGACGGGTATGTCAATGGAAAGGCAGTGAGCTTGGTGATAAAAGGAAAACGTAGGACAGCGGTGACAATAACGTTAATGACGATATTCGCAGTAATCATCCTGATTACCTATTACTACTGGTCCTATCGGACACAACCGCTTTCTTCTACAGAGGAGAAGCTTACAGAGATAGGGAAGCTGGTTAATAAGGATCTTGAGTTGTACTATCCGGGAACACCAAAGGAGACAGTCAAGCTTTTTGCCGCCATGATGAAGGCCCTGTATGATAATCCCAAGGATAAGGATAGGGAACAGCTTGCACTAAAGATAAGAGAGCTGTACGATCAGGAATTTCTGGATAATAACCCGAAGGATACCTATTTGGCTAAATTAGATGCTGATCTGGAGGAATGGGAGACTAAGGGCAGAAAGATAACAAATTATCTTTTGATAGAGGAAGAACAGGACAAGGAAAGTGAGATAGACGGGGTAAAGTATGCTGCCCAGTACATATCCTTTACGATACAGGAGAATTCAAAGTATACGGAAATCTGGAATGTCTTGCTTCGCCAGGACAGCGATGGACATTGGAAAATCCTTGGCTGGGAGCCGATATCCGAAGAGGAAGACACCCCGTCTTAATAGCTTTAGTATGAGGTTGGTATTTAGACCAGAGGATTTAAGTAATAAGAAGGAATAAGTAATTTACAAGAAAGGCTTAACTATGACAAAGGATATTACAATATTGGCAATCGAAACCTCCTGCGATGAAACGGCGGCAGCAGTAGTCAGAAACGGAAGGGAGGTTCTTTCAAATATTATTTCTTCCCAGATTGAGCTTCATAAGCTGTACGGAGGCGTAGTTCCTGAGATTGCTTCAAGAAAGCATATCGAGAAAATTAATCAGGTTATAGAAGAAGCTTTGACAGAAGCCGGAATGACCTTGGAGGAGATTGACGCAATTGGTGTTACCTATGGACCCGGACTGGTAGGCGCACTTCTTGTAGGGGTCGCGGAAGCTAAGGCAATCAGCTTTGCGGCTGGCAAGCCGCTGGTTGGTGTGCATCATATTGAAGGACATGTGTCTGCCAACTATATTGAAAACAAAGAGCTGGAACCGCCTTTTCTGTGTCTGATTGTATCCGGAGGCCATACCCATCTGGTACTGGTGAAGGAATATGGCAGCTATGAGATTATCGGAAGGACCAGGGATGATGCGGCGGGAGAGGCTTTTGATAAGGTGGCGCGTGCAATCGGATTGGGATATCCGGGAGGCCCGAAGATCGATAAGCTGGCCAAAGAGGGAAATAAGAAGGCAATTGCATTTCCAAGAGCTCATATTGAGGATGCACCCTATGATTTTAGCTTCAGCGGATTAAAATCAGCCGTGTTAAACCATATAAATTCCTGTGAAATGAAGCAGGAGGAGATAAACCGGGCGGATATTGCGGCTTCTTTTCAGGAGGCAGTAATCGATGTGCTTGTGACAAGGACAATCCTGGCGGCCAGGGATTATGGTATGAAGAAGGTGGCACTGGCCGGCGGGGTTGCGGCAAACTCCTTCCTTCGGGAGACAATGGCCGAGGCGTGCAGGGAAAATGGATTATCCTTTTATTATCCGTCACCGATTTTGTGTACGGACAATGCAGCAATGATTGGAGCAGCCGCATATTATGAATATTTGAAGGGTGCAAGAGCGGGGCTTACGCTAAATGCAGTCCCTAACCTGAAAATAGGCGAAAGATAAAGAACCGGGGTAATTGAAATGAGTAAGATAATCGCGATCGTTTTAGCCGCTGGTCAGGGAAAGCGGATGAATACTCAGGTAGCCAAGCAATTTCTTATCCTTAGGGATAGGCCTGTTATATACTATTCTCTGAAAGCCTTTGAGGAAAGCAGTGTTGATGAGATCATCCTGGTTACCGGAGACGGCCAGGTGGAGTATTGCAGGGAAAAAATTGTAGAGGAGTACCATTTTAAGAAAGTAACGAAGGTAATCGAGGGCGGCAGGGAACGCTACGATTCTGTATATAATGGACTGGTAAGCGCAAAAGATCCGGACTATGTTCTGATCCATGACGGGGCAAGGCCTTTCATAACAAAGGAGCTGATTGAAGGCATTATCCAGGATGTAAAGCGGGATGAGGCATGTATCGTCGCAACTCCGGTAAAGGAGACCATCAAGGTGGTTGATGAGAAGGGAATCATAACGGCGACTCCCAACCGCAGCACCTTATGGTCAGCCCAGACACCCCAGGCCTTCAAGTATCATTTGATAAAGCAGGCATATGACCTGCTCTATTCGGATAAAAACAGGGAAAATACCGGAATAACCGATGATGCGATGGTTTATGAAAATTATATGAAAAAACCGGTTAAAATACGAATGGGTGATTATAATAATCTTAAGCTTACCACGCCCGAGGATTTGGTTTTGGCAGAGGAGATTTTAAAACGTCTATTGTGTGAAAAAAAGGTACAATTCTTTCGTGATTCGTCGAAAACCACTTGACACGTGATATTTTAGGTGATATACTAGCAAAGCGACGTTTGGAGAGATGCCCGAGCGGCTTAAGGGGCTGGTCTTGAAAACCAGTGATTCTGAAAGGAACCGTGGGTTCGAATCCCACTCTCTCCGCTATAAGATAAATAACTAGATATAGTGGGACCGGAATTGACACACAATATAGATAGTTGTATTAACTTATATAAAGCTTAATCATCCTGATGGAGAAATACCCAAGAGGCTGAAGGGGCTCCCCTGGAAAGGGAGTAGGTCGTTAATAGCGGCGCAAGGGTTCAAATCCCTTTTTCTCCGTTCTACTTTTTTGACGTAAAAACAGGTTGAAAAACTTGTAAAAATTAATTCAGAAAAGTAGTTGACAAAGTGCCGGATGCGTGATAAGATAGTCAAGCTGATGTTGAGAAAACACAGTAAAATGGCGCATTACAGCAAATGGAACCTTGATAATTGAACAGTAAAACAACCCTGAAAATTCTAAAAACTTTGGAAGCCTTTGGTTTCCAAAAATAGATTTTCATGATAAGAATCGACTGATGAAAAAAGGAAACTTTTTGAAGCGGTTGATCTCTTACGAACTCGTATCTGGAAACAGATACACCACAAAAACAGTAAAGATAACAGGATTGCTATTTAATTAGCCAATGTTTATCTGACTGGATCAAAAACTTAAACATGAGAGTTTGAT
>JAEYMU010000007.1 GCA_023407175.1 Bacillota bacterium | reverse complement strand
ATTTCATGCAGCCGTTAAAAACATAATTCTGCCCTTTGTCAGGGTACTGTAATTGATGAATAGGTATGTTGTCAATCAGTTTACGTGACATGTCAAATCCTCCTTGAATAGTTACATTGATAGTCAGCGATTGAAAGAGTATTAATCTACCTCCTTGTTTTCGCACGCTTGAAGGGGATATACCGTGAAACCTTATGAAAGCCTTTGAAAAGCTCTCTTGTGTATCGTATTGATAGCGCATAGCAACATCTATGATTTTGCTTTTTCCATGCAGTAATTCTTGCCCGGCCAAGCTTAAACGTCTGTTGCGAATATAATCGCCAATCGTCATACCCGTCACCAAATGAAAAATACGTTGAAAGTTAGAATTTGAAGAAAACGCTTTGTTTGATACATCTTCAATACTTATTTCATTGGTTAGGTTATTTTCGATATAATGAATCGCTTTCGATAGGCTTTTTATCCAGTCCACAGTTTATCTACCTCCTTAAGTCAATGTTACAATAATCACGAAGAGAAAGTCATGTCTTAAAATGCTCAATGTTGTCCGGTATTTAAAATAAACGGCATTACCTAATATAAATAATCTTCAGTTCACATTTGTTAATAAAACGAATCTCTCGCTTCCACACAAATTCCTATTAATACACATTTTAAATACAATGATAACATACTAAATAAAATAAATATATCAGTAATATGTGTACACCAAATACCAAAGTGTATACTTTCATTAGGGTATTGATAATGTAATACCTTTTTGTTTGAAAAGAAAAATGAAATCAAAATGAGTGTAATGAAATGCGCATCATAACATGAAAGCTTTGGAAAAGCTTTATTTCTGCACATAGAGAACTTAATCCCGATGGTGAGTTTATCTTTGAAAGAAATGGCGAGCGATTAACAGCAAGATCAGTTACCTATTGGCTTAGTAAATATTGCAGGAGAAATCGATGATGGTGTAAACGAAAAGGCAGTTACTGGCAAGCCAAAACTGCTTTTTCGTTTACACCATCATCGATTCTAACCTAAAGAATTATAAAATTTTATATCAGTTTTTGTGTTTACACGAACTTTGAAACAGTCTTGAGATAGTATTTAATAATGAATTAATCTTATAATGTACTCAGAAGAGCATTAGCAATACTTCCATAGCCATAGGTTTCCGAAACATATTTTAAGCCATCAATAATTTCGTCTTTTGAAAAATTGTGTTCTTCAAGAAAATCGATCTCTTTTTCATTAAGATAGGAGTAAAACATAAGCGCAATTTTATAATATTGTATATCTTCGGGATTTAACTCATCTAACAATTTGTTCTCTGCTTCATTTATTTCGCCTTTGTCGATGAGATTTAGAAGTTCATCATACTTTGTTTCTGCTTCTTTTTCTGTAAATATAAGAACCTCTTTCTTATCCGAATCTATATTAAAAAGTAACTTTAATAAAGTTCTGATTATTTCATGAATCAGACGCATAATGTAATCATGTTCAAACATAAAATTCTCCTTTTTCAAACTATTTTTAAGTAAATGAAAGAAAAAGGTTTCAATTATTCATACGTACTTTCAATACAACGGGTGTTATATAATCCGAAAATACAAACCAGTGCTGCAAATAAAGCATAGAAAGTATTGCGATTATAAACACAAGCCATTCATATAATACTTTTTGTTGTTCATTGTTAATTCGTGCTTTATATTGTTTATTTGAAATGCCTTTAATTGGATTCGATTGAATACTACTCTCTTGGTTTTCAACAGCAAAGAATGATGCTACTTCTCCGAATAATCCATAACTTGGAATGATTCCGCCAGGTAGTATACAAAATGAAACATTAATCGTAAACAGAATAATAAAAACTTTAAATATAATCTTTTTTAATGGTATTGCTTTTTTCATATACTCACCTGCTTTTATTGTTACTTATTTACATTATAACTTATTAATTAAATCTGGCAAGAATAAATTCCCAATAAAATTGCGTGCACTCATTTTTAAAGTGTATTATCTACACTTTATGTAAAGGTATATACTTGCTTCCAATAAAAAGTATATCAATATTAGCGTATTGTCCATCAGTTTTGATTTTGTCTTGCATTAAAAAACTGGGTGCAGAATGATTTCATTTTGGCGGAATGAGCCTTGCACCTAGGTTTTTTATATTTCTTCACCATAAATTGTACAGAATACTCTGTATGGAGATATACACCAAGCTTGTTTCTCTTATAGGTATTAATATATTATTATAAGATCAATCATCGGGGAATTTCAATCCTGCAGAGCTGAATAAATGATCTTCAATCAGATATTGCAATGCAGGCATTTTAGGAAATAGAGGCGGTATCTTAGATACAATGATATCGCCTCTACGCTGGTTATATACTGAACAACCAAGGGAAACAGAAAACTACAAAGTATTGTAAACGCTCTTTCAGAGATAAATGTTATTGACCTGCTCAAGGATATTCATAGTAACTGAGATAAAAATCCCCAGAGACCTTGATTTTTCAAGATTTCTGAGGAAATTGTTAAGCGAGATACGGGATTCGAACCAAAATCCTACCTCACAAATACTGAAAAAAAGGGGTTCCATCCACTTCTGATATATGTGCACATATTTTTTATGATTATAACCTGTGCCAATACTTAAGAAATATAACATTTACATCTATTTATATGGAGTACTTTTTCGCTTGAGTTTATCACCACTATTTTCTTCGTTCTCAGCTCCATTTATTTCTCTCATTATTGCATTTCTTTCATCCATGCACTTTAAAATTTTTCTTACTTCGTTACCTGCAACAGAACCCGATAATAATGTCGTGCAAATAGAAAGCATAATAAAAAATTGCTTGAGGCGTCTATATATTCTATTTTTCATTTTTACTCCTTTTTTACATAACAAAAGAAAGACACCTTTAAATGTCTTTTCATATCACGGTGTAAAAAGGGGTTTAATCATTTAAACGGATTTTTTGCGCTATTAAAGACCTTTTATAGATTTTAGAAAAATAGTCATGTTTATAGAAATAGTACTCACAGATTTGAATAAAAAGTATAATTGTACTAAATGTACCAACCGCATAAAATGGTAACTCAGACATATTTCTTGCATTAATACGATTAAGTATATTACTAATTATTTTATTCAGTAAAGAATTATTGCCTCCGTCACTAGAACAATTATATTCATTATTTACAGATGCTAGCTGTGCCACTTGCATCTCTTGAACAGATTGAACTCCATAAATAGTCAGATGAAATGATATACTAATTACGCAAAGGAACAGTAATAAATATATGATAAGTTTATATACTAATTTGTTTTCTGTCTTCATTACTGTCCTCCTTACCTTTGATAGGGTAATTGTAATGCAATATCATATACTAATCAAGCAATTTCTTATAAATCCCAATTCGCACTACTAATCTAGATGTGGGGATGATGCAAAAGCGTCGCAGACCCCTCGGAGAGCGAGCAGGGCAGTTGCAGTTAACTGCCCTAGTGAGTTAATGCAGATAATCTAAAATAAAAGAACTGAAAATCACTTATTGAAAAATCGTAAAAAAATGCTCCTTTTTAAATTCGTCTGTCATTTTTATTAATGTAGCAGACTAACAAATTTGTAAAGGAGGAAATGTTTATGGCAAATGTTTGCATTGTACGACATCAAGGCTACATAAAATCAAAGGTAAGGTTTCCGTATCAACATAATTTTAGAACGCTAAAAAACTACGGGAACAAGAACATTGATGCATCACTCACCCATCTTAACACCTGTATAGTAAATAATCTGAAAGATGGAGAAACCTATCTCGCTGCGTTCAATCGTCTGTTTGAAAGCGGAGAATTTAAAGGGCAGCTAAAAGTGCAAGGGGCAGAAGAAAAGCAAACAAAGTTCTTGGATGAATTTCTGGTGTATCCACCAAGTGAGAAAATATCAGAAATGAGTCTTGAGGAACAAGAAGTATTCTTCAAAAAGGAATTGCAAGCAATTCAGAATTACTTTACCGATATCATTATTTTATCTGCGAATGTACATCGTGATGAAGCTTTTCATCCTAAAGATGAAGAAATGAAAGCACTCTTTCCCGAAGGGAAAGTAACACCTCATATGCATGTGATTGCAATACCGATAGTCCATGATAAAAAGAAAGATTGTAAGAGAATCTCCATAACAGAGCTATGGAAAGGACAATTTAGTTATCGCAAATTCCAGGATTATATGTATAATGCGGTCGGCAAAGAATATGGGTTTGACCGTGGTGAAAAGCATGATTTTGGTGAAGCTGAGAAGCATTTGGAAGTCGAAGCCTTTAAGTTAAAGGAAGCTGAGATATCTTTTAATAAGCTTGAAGCCGAAATTAAATTAAAAGAACAGAGTCTGGTGGAAAGGGCAAAGGACTTAGAACCAGAAGAACATATTAACCTTTTTAATGTTAAGGATGTTATAAAGCAGCAAAAAGCCATCAACTATGCGCTGAAAATGGAAAAAGATAAGAAAGCTCTTCTTCTAAAAGAAAAAGATGACCTAAATCAAACGATAAAAAGTAAGGACGAATTAATTCTTGCCCAAAGCCATGAAATTCAAAATCAACAGGAAAAACTCTCTGAAATAGAGAAAGAGCTATCCTTGGAGAAGGATAAGACCAACGACATTCTAAATATTAAGGTATCAGATGAACACCTGCGTCAGATTTATCTTAATGAAGCCAAGAAGAAAATCAGATTATATGACCTTGTTGTAAAAAGCATTAAAGACTTTTTACCGGAATTAATAAAGGTATCCCCTAAATTCATTCGTGAATTATTGGATTACAAGATTCTCCACAAAGAAGATTTACCAGGGGAACACGAGAACAATCGTCATAAAGGCAGATAAGCAACTATTAACAATGATAAGGCAGAATTAAAACTTGACTCTCTGAATCAAAGAATAATTATAACAAACAGAAGCCTTTTTTCGAAAGAAGGGTTTCGTTATGTTAAATTTTGATAAGATGTTGAAAGAAGCAATTAGTCGTGATATCCTAACTGTATCAGAAAAGCTAGAGTACTTAATCCCGATGGTGAATTTATCTTTGAAAGAAATGGTGAACGATTAACAGCAAGAGCAGTAACCTATTGGCTTAGTAAATATTGCAGAGATGCAGGAATTACATACAAGAGTCCTCACTGCACAAGAAGAACAACTGCAAGCCGATTGTGTACGGAAGGAATGCCCTTGGATAAGATAAGGGATATCCTCGGACAGGTCGATGAAAGTACTACTCTTAGTTATATTTACAATCCCAATACAGAACAAGAGAACTTAGACATTATGAATAAAGCTCTGAAAAATAACAACAAAAAGAGCACGAAATAACAGTGCACATACCATGCACATATCAGCGCAACAAAAAATCCCTTGAAAATCAAGGGATTTAGACAGCGCGAGACGGGATTCGAACCCGCGACCCTCGCCTTGGCAAGGCGATACTCCACCACTGAGCCACTCGCGCATATTATGCTGTGCTCTGTGTTTCTTGCTTGTCGTGAGCACATGACATAATATACTATAGATTAAATCTTTTGTCAATATGTTAAAACCAAATTTTTTTATTTTCTTTGTTATTTATATTTTATACATAATTCAACCAATTAAAACAGTACGAATATATTCATTATTCTGTAAGGGCTTGCTTTTTAAATTATCAAGCTTCCCCAGGGATACATCTACCCACAGCTCCTCGGCAGCCATCATAAGGTTGGCTAGCATGATTCCCATATCCACCATCTTCATATGGTCGAAAACCTTAGTAAGCAGGAGAGTCTTCCTGGTGAATATATGAATGCGGTTTTTGTAGACCACAAAGCGCCAGGGCTGGCTGTTATAGCTGGAGGGAGCCGTACGGGCAGCAGTAAGAAGCTGCCTGATATCAGAGGATACCTGCTCTTTATATACAACCAGGTCCTTTTCCGGAAGGCGCTTGGCTTCTGATTTCTCACGCGGCAGCGGAGCGGCCGGTTTTCCAAAGGCAAGAGCAACCACATAGGAATATTTCATAGTTCCCTTAAGGCCCATTCCGGGACTTGCGCCCATATAACAGGTGCCCAGTCCTCTGGATATCAGGTAAAGATTGAGCTGTTGCATCAAATAACCTGCATTCAGAAGATAATCTTCCTTCTCCTCGGAGGAGATGCAAAGATAGTAGGGGGCTTTTATGCTGAAGGGGCCGCGAAAACCCTGTTTCGTTTCAATATTGCTGACTAGCTTGAATTCAACGGAGATAGAGTCCGTTAATTTGGGAAGATCATTGGCATAATCGAGGATATCCGCGATCTCCTCCCAATCCAGCTTCTCCTGAAGATAGTGCCGGACAGACCTTCCTGTAAATATAGCATCTAATGTATTCATAATACGGTAAACCTTCTTCCTTGCTCGTTTGCTGCATCCTAGCGCAGGGTTCTCTTCTCATAATATAAGTTATCGGAGGTGATTTTCTTCCGATAATACAAGTTATCAGAAACGCTTTATGCTTCTGATAAAAGGCGTGTTTTCTGCGCCGTGCATCAGATTATCGGAAGTGATTTTCTTCCGATAATATAAAGGAGAGACGCCATAATACTTCTTGAATAATTTACTGAAATGATAAACGTCATCGTAGCCGACCTGGTTGGCTATGTTTTTAATACTGCCGTTGTCTGAATTCAGCAGAATATCCTTGGCTTTTTCCAAACGAATTTTAATCAAATAGTTAATGGGGGATTCTCCGGTTTCTTCCTTAAATATTTTGGAGATATAAACCGGGCTCAGATAGATATTATGCGCAATTTGCTCCAAAGATATCTTATGTTCGTAATTTTCATTTAAATAATTTATAATGCGGTTGACTGCATAGCTCTTATTATAGGATTCAAAATTGCAGCCCTTTTGATCCGTCTTCTCAACCTCGGAAATCTCGCGCATCACCAGAAGCAGCATTTGCATCAGATGGGTTTTAAACATAAAGTAGCGTCCGATCTGGTTGCTTTCCCGCTCGGCAATCATAGCATAGCAGTGCATTGAAATCTCCTGCTTTAGTTCGGCAGACATGTGAACAACGCAGCCGCCATCCTTAAGCTCAATTGAATTAGGTGCCATGTTTTTAAAATGAAAATCAGTAAAACCGGAGATAAACTCAATCGTAGGCTCCTTCGGGTTAGTAACGATATGGGTATGCTTAACTCCCGGGTTACAAATGACAAGATCACCCGGCTCTACATCAAATTCTCTGCCCTCTACAAGATATTTACCCTTACCGGATAATACATAAGCCAATTCAGTAAAATCGTGGTCATGATAAACACCGTCCGTCAGCATCTTAACCTTTGAGACGTAAAAGACAGTCGGGTTAAAGTCATTATATGTGATATCATAATCAAAGGCCATATTGTCCTCCATTCTGCCTGCATTGCGGCAGTATATATATAAGATGCCATAAACGCCTGTGCTTATGTTCTTTCGTACGTTCGAACATCCTTATTATGCATCAAGGTTTTTGATGCATTAGTATCATGGTTTTTGATGCGGTAGCATCACGATCTGCTGATGCATTAGCATCATTATATCATTGATACAATAAATAGGTAAATAAATTTTTGAGAAATTTTTATAAAAGAAAATCTATATTTTACCAAAGATTTGTTGTGGTATATTTCTCATATCTGTAGTAAAGTATTAACGTTCCTTATATAAAAAATAACATGATTTATGTAATAATCTACATTCTATAAATAGTTGTTTTAGCTATAATAGTACTTAAATCTTAAATACAGTGATACATACGAGGAGGTACTGGTATGACAGCAATGCAATGGTTCCTTGGTTTTCTTAAAAAATATCGTCCAAAACTGGTTTTTGCCCTGGTGCTTGTTACATGTACGAGCTTAATTGCAATCGTCAATCCGCAGATATCGGGAATTATTGTCGATGATATTATTAAAGGAGGAAATCGAAAGATATTCCCTTTGATGATGGGTATTATGATACTGGCCACCCTCCTTCGTGCTGTACTTCGGTATTGTTTTTTGATTATCTTTGAGTGGTCCTCCCAGAATATGCTGTATACGATGAGGGATTATGTTTATCGCAGATTTTTGGAACAGGACTTTAGCTTTTATAATAAAAACAGAACCGGAGACCTGATGTCGCGCCAGACCGGAGATATGGATGCAATCCGGCATTTTGTCGCATATGTAATCTATAGTATCTATGAGAACTCATTGCTGTTCATTATTGCATTAGTTATGATTTTTGTTGTGGACTGGCGACTGGCTCTCTGTATGATTGCAGTCCTGCCGATATCGGCTTTCGTAGCAAGCAAACAGCTTAGGAAGGTAAAGCCGGCTTTTCACAATATCAGACAGCATTTCTCCAGTCTAAACACTGCCGTTCAGGAAAATGTGAGCGGTAACCGTGTTGTAAAGGCCTTTACCAAGGAAGACTATGAGGTAGAGAAATTCGAGAAGGAAAATGACGGATACCGTGAGGCGGAGCTGAATGCGGCCCGGATCTGGAGAAGATATGTCCCGGTGTTCGAATTTCTAGCCAATATTCTGACCGTAATCCTTTATTTGGTCGGCGGCATCATGGTAATCAACGGGGATATGTCGATTGGTAAGATGGTTACAATAAGCGGGTATCTTTGGATGTTGAATAACCCCCTTCGTCAGGCGGGATGGCTGGCAAACGATTATCAGCGTTTTGTTACCTCGGTTGAGAAGATTTATTCCACTATCGTGGTTGAGCCTACGATCAGAGAGCCGGAAAATGCAGTGGAGAAGAGGCGTTTTCAAGGGGATATTGTATTCAACCATGTAAGCTACAATGCTGAGGATGAGGTAATCCTTAAGGATATTAATTTTCATATAAAGCCTGGACAGACGGTCGGCATCATCGGAGCGACCGGATCGGGTAAATCAACGCTGATGAATTTACTGTGCCGCTTTTATGATGTAACCGCAGGGGAGATTACAATTGACGGTATTAACCTTAGGGATATGGATTTATATTCCCTGCGTGCCAATATTGGAATGGCAATGCAGGATGTATTCCTGTTCTCGGATACCATCGAGGGTAATATTGCATACGGCAGACCAAACTGCAGCTTCGAGGAGGTGGTGGAGGCTGCCAAGATTGCAAATGCAGATGATTTTATAAGGCAGATGTCGGATGGCTACGATACGATTGTCGGTGAGCGCGGAGTAGGACTTTCCGGGGGACAGAAGCAGAGAATCTCACTTGCACGGGCATTGCTTAAAAATCCCTCCATTATTATTCTGGATGATACAACCTCTGCCGTTGATATGGAGACAGAGTCCCAGATACAGAGCGCACTTGGTTCCATCCATGCAAAGCATACCGTATTCATCATAGCACACCGTATTTCTTCTATTAAAGATGCAGATCAGATTTTGGTCCTGGATAATGGCAGGATAATAGAAGCCGGCAATCATGAGGAGCTTCTGAAAAAACAGGGCTATTATTATACAGTATTTCATCATCAATATGGCAATTTTGATGTGGCAGCAGAGAACAGAGATCCTGCAACCTCGGATGCTGGAAAGATGCATTCAATGAAGGGAGGCATTGCCTCCCCGACAGGTAATAATCTTATATCATCTATGAAGGGAGGCAATTAGATCATGGCAAGAAATAAATATGACATTGATGAAACTCTGCAGACAGAGTTTAATGCCTCCCATTTAAAGAGGCTGGGCAAGTACATAAAACCGCATTGGAGGGAATTGTCCGTTACCATCCTTTTGGTATCGGTTTCTTCCATACTGGGTATGCTTACCCCTGTATTTTTGATGAAGTTTATGGATGATTATATCCCTAATAAAAATATAAAGGCTATTGTGCTGATAAGTTTGTTGCAGATGTTCATTTATCTGATTATTTCTGCCATTCTTTCACTTAAGATTACCCTGACCTCCAGAATGGGGCAGAGCATTATACATACCATACGGAGTGATATCTTTGGACATCTCCAGGAGCTGCCGTTTTCCTATTATGATGATAAGCCCCACGGTAAGATACAGGTAAGGGTGGTTAACTATGTAAACAGTCTAAGTGACTTGCTTTCCAACGGTATTGTCAATACGATTACCGATTTATTCAGTCTGATTTATATTATTGGATTTATGTTTTATGTCAATGTAAGACTGGCCCTGATCTGTCTGCTGGGTCTTCCGCTTCTTATGATAATGATATTTATCATTAAGAAAAAGCAGCGGGTTGCCTGGCAGATATCCAGTAATAAATCCTCCAATCTGAATGCATATATTGCCGAAAGCATTAACGGTATCCGTGTTACCCAAAGCTTTACAAGAGAGCAGGAGAATATCCGCATTTTCAATACCTTAAGCGGTGATTACCGGACGGCCTGGATGAAGGCGGTAAAGCTTAATTTTCTGATGTGGCCGGCGATTGATAATATATCAACCTGGACCTTCGTTGCGGTCTATGTTGTAGGTATCTCCTGGCTGGATCACAGTGTGCCGGGGATTACAATCGGTGCAATCATTGCGATGACCGGTTATATCGGGAGATTCTGGGCTCCGGTCAACACCCTGGCCAGCTTTTACAATTCCCTATTGACGGCTATATCGTATCTGGAGAGGATTTTTGAGACAATCGATGAGCCGGTTCTTGTAAAGGATTGTGAGGATGCGGTGGAGATGCCTCCGATTAAAGGAGAAGTTGAGTTTAAGGATGTAACCTTCAGCTATGAGGATGAGGTTAAGGTTCTAAATGGTATCAGCTTTAAAGCAGAGGTTGGCGATACGGTTGCTATTGTGGGTCCGACCGGAGCAGGGAAAACGACGATTATCAATTTGATCAGCCGTTTCTATAATTTGGACTCCGGACTGCTTACCATCGACGGAATCGATATCAGCAAGGTTACGATCAAATCACTGCGTAAGCAGATGGGTGTCATGCTGCAGGACAGCTTCATTTTTTCGGGAACCATTATCGACAATATCCGGTATGGCAATATGGAAGCAACGGATGAACAGGTAATTGAAGCAGCTAAGACGGTGCGTGCCCATGATTTTATTATCAATCTGGAGAATGGATATCAGACCCAGGTAAATGAAAGAGGAAGCAGGCTTTCCGTCGGACAGAGGCAGCTAATCAGCTTTGCCAGAGCGCTGCTGGCCGATCCTAAGATATTAATTCTGGACGAGGCAACCTCAAGCATTGATACGGAAACAGAGATTTTACTTCAGGAGGGCTTGAGTGAGCTTCTTGCAAACCGTACCTCCTTCATCATTGCCCATCGCCTTTCCACAATTAAGAATGCCAGCTTTATTATGTATGTGGACGGAGGCGAGATTAAAGAGATGGGAACCCATGAGGAGCTTCTTGCACTCAAGGGCTGTTATTATGAGCTGTATGTCTCCCAGTATAAATTCCTGGAAAAGGAGGAGCAATGATTGAACCGAACGGCAATATAATTGAGGCTGCCGGTGGTCGTTTTGCAGGAAATAGAATTTTGCATAGGCGGCATAAATGATTGCTGTCTGTAATTAGAAAGCATCTATAGGAAGCCCTTCTTGCCAGTCTGTCAGGACGGCATGGCAGTGAAGGGGCTCCTCTAGATGCTTTTTTCTATTTCTATTATTTATAAGATTTTCATATACAACAATTTATGTTACGATAGGGAAAGCAGCCGATTTGTGTTGTACTAGTACTACCTTGCGTAAATATCAGACACTGTTTATCTAAAGATGGTTGTGACAGCACACTAGGGATTAGTCGTAGAATGGAGGTTATTGTGAGAGACTGTAAGGGAATTTGTAATAGATTAGCGGGAAATAACAGAGTAATACCGGAAGATGATCTGATCGTCTGCAGCCTTCCCATGGAGGGCATGAAAGATTGGGAGGGGATATCGGTATGAGCTATGATTATAGTGAAATAGTGCCTTACCTTCTTAAATGGTTTGATTATAATGCGCGTATTCTGGCCTGGAGGGAGAACCCGAGGCCCTATTATGTCTGGGTTTCTGAAATTATGCTCCAACAGACAAGAGTGGAAGCGGTTAAGGGATATTTTGACCGATTTATTACCGCACTGCCCGATGTCGGAGCACTGTCGGAGGTGGACGAGGAGAAGCTGCTTAAGCTGTGGGAAGGACTGGGATATTATAATCGGGTGCGAAATATGCAAAAGACTGCCCGGATCATCATGAAGGAGTATCAGGGAGAGCTGCCACCGGATTATGATAAGCTGCTGGAGCTTCCCGGAATTGGAAGCTATACGGCAGGAGCCATCGCTTCGATTGCTTATGGGCTGTCAGTGCCGGTAGTTGACGGTAATGTACTTCGCGTTACAAAGAGAATTGCCGGAAGCCTTGATGATATTACCAAGGATAGGGTAAAAAAGGAGCTGTGGCAGGATTTATTCTCTATTTTGCCTGGGGACCGTCCCGGAGATTTTAATCAGGCATTGATGGAGCTGGGGGCTATTGTATGCCTTCCAAATGGGAAGCCCCTTTGCGGGCAGTGTCCTGTGATGCATCTTTGCCGGGCATTTCATGAGGATACAATTTCGGAGATACCCGTAAAGCCTGCCGCAAAGGAACGGAGGAAGGAAGAAAGGACGATTCTGTTAATTGAATATCAGGATAAATATGCAATCCGCAAAAGACCGGACAGCGGCCTGCTGGCAGGACTGTGGGAGCTTCCAAGTCTGGAAGGAAGTCTTTCTTCCAAGGAGCTTGAGGACTTTTTGCAAGACCTGGGGGCCCCTATGGACGAAATCAAGCCCTTGGGCAAGGCAAAGCATATATTTTCCCATGTGGAATGGCATATGCTTGGATATTTTGTGAAGCTTACGGATATGCCATGTCAGGAAGAGCTTTTGAAGCTGATCGGAAAATGGGCGGACAGGGAGGAAATCAATAATAATTACAGTATACCGAATGCCTTCTCTGCATATACCGCCAGATTTAGGGAAGACAAATAGGTCACAGTTTAACCGATAGGCTCACCTGTGACACAAATGGAGGACATAATATATTTTCATATTGTAATATTGTCCAGGTATGGTATGATTATATAAGAAAAGATGATATAAATCCGCACCGGATGATAGAGGATGTGTGGATTAAATGACGGGAAGCTTATATGGAATTGAATAGAATAAGCTGGCGATGGTATGGAGGCTACAATGAAAAAAATAGTAATTTTACTTATATTTATATTGATGTTAACCGGCTGCAGTAAGGAGGAGCAGATGACAAGCTTTATTCCAACTGCTGCACCGAGCCTTGATGCAGAAGATGGTAACGACACAATCGGTCCGACGGCAACACCGGCTCCCAAGACAATCTATGTAGGGCAGACTACCACCAAGTATGTTAAATTAAGCGAATATGACGATGTCCTTAATGTCAGGTCGGCGCCCTCTACGGATTCCGATATCGTAGGGTTTTTAGTGCATACAGAAAAGGTTGACGTGATCGATATTGTTGATGGATGGGCGAGCTTTGTATATAATGATGCTATCTGCTATGTAAATGCGGACTATCTGGTGGATGAGAAGCCGGCTTATCTGGACCCGCCGACACCGACTCCGGCAGCATCGGCAAAGAAAAAGACAGGCTCTAATACGACCGGGCCTGAGATTTAAAGGCTGTTGGCTATTGAAATGGCCGGCTTGTGTTTTCAATGAATTTCATGAATTTAGACATTGATTCGGAGAGGAAGGCATTTTTCACATAGGAGAAGCCGACCTCTCTTTTATTGATCGGAGTTTTTAGGGGAATCTGTACCAATGCTCCAGCCTCAAGCTCGGTCTGGACAAAGGCCTTGATAACACAGGCAACTCCAAGGCTGGTTTTGGCAAATTCAATAAGAAGGTCCATACTGCTGATTTCCAGAAGAAACTTGGGATCGATTAAATTTGCCTTAAAATAATCCTCGATATATTTACGGGAGACATTTTCCTCATCCAAGAGCATGATAGTAGCGCAGGAGAAGATGTCGCTGCTGTTTTCGCGAAGCTTCAAATTATCAAGGTAATTCTGTGTTGCTACAAAGATATCCTCGATTTCTCCAAGGCTATAAAAATAGAAGGAATCCTGGGCAGATGGTTTCGCTACCAGGCCGATGTCAAGCTGGTTATTCTCCAGCTGCTTCAGGGTGTGGGAAGAGGATTGATTTTCAATTGTTATCTTGATATGTGGATTTTCCCGGACGAAGCCGTTCAAATAGGGTAGGAGCAGATAACGGCATAGTGTTGTGCTTGCGCCGATGCGAAGATGCCCGATACCAAGCTCATGAATTTTTCTGATGCTTTCCTCCCCGCGCTGCAGGGCTTCGAAGGCATGCTTTGTATGCTCATAAAGGAGCAGCCCTTCATCGGTCAGCTTTACTCCGCGGGAGCCCCGGATAAATAAGGTGACTCCAAGACTGTCCTCAAGGCTCTGTATCGCCTTGCTGACCGCCGGCTGGCTGATGTAAAGCTGTCTGGCTGCCCGGGAGATATTGCCCGTCTCTGCTACGGTATTAAAGATATGATAGGTGGACAGATTCTGCTCCATAATGACCTCCATACGGTTTATTATATAATGATTAAAGCACCTACGGTGCTTTTGACGCTTTAATCATATTATAACTGAAAGTTATAATTGGTATTATTAATATGTATTTTAATTATATCAAAGCGTATGCTAAAATAGCAATAGAAGAAAAAGCTTATTTTGAAAACTTAATACAATGATTAAAACGTCAAAAGCACCTTTGACGGGTGCGTATTATATGGAGGAGAAATCCTCCTAAAGGAGGATTGGAACATGGATTACAACATTGCGGTTATTCCGGGAGACGGAATCGGGCCGGAGATTATTACAGAAGCAAGGAAGGTGCTTGATAAGATTGGCGAACGGTATGGGCATGTATTTCACTATACTGAGGTTCTCATGGGCGGGATATCCATTGATAAAACAGGGGAGCCGTTAACAAAGGAAGCTCTTGAAACAGCGAAGAAGAGCGACTCGGTATTGCTTGGTGCTGTAGGAGGAAATGTGGGACAGTCCAATTGGTACAGCCTTCCCCCGCATCTTCGTCCGGAAGCGGGATTACTTGCGATCCGTAAGGGCTTGGGTCTGTTCGCAAATATCCGCCCCGCAGTACTTTTTGATGAGCTTAAGAGTGCCTGTCCTTTGAAAGAGGAAATTATCGGTGACGGCTTTGACTTCGTTGTTATGAGAGAGCTGACCGGCGGACTTTATTTTGGTGTGAGAAGCACGGTAGAGGAGAACGGAATAAGAAAGGCAACGGATACCCTTGTTTATGATGAGAATGAAATCCGCAGAATAGCGAAGTGGGCCTTTGAAATTGCAAGAAAGAGAAACAAGAGAGTGTGCAGTGTGGATAAGGCAAATGTTCTTGATTCTTCAAGGCTCTGGAGACAGGTGACGAAGGAGGTCTCCAAGGATTACCCTGATGTAGAGCTGACGGATATGCTGGTCGACAACTGTGCCATGCAGCTTGTTAAAAATCCGAGACAGTTTGATGTTATTCTGACCGAGAATATGTTTGGAGATATTCTCTCGGATGAAGCAAGTATGGTGACTGGCTCCATCGGAATGCTGGCCTCGGCAAGTCTCGGAGATACAAAGCTGGGCCTTTATGAGCCGAGTCATGGTTCGGCCCCTGATATCGCAGGCCAGAATAAGGCCAATCCGATTGCTACCATCCTTTCCGCAGCCATGATGCTTCGTTATTCCTTTGATCTGGAGGAGGAAGCTGACAGGATAGAGGCAGCGGTAAAGACTGTATTAAAGAAGGGCTCCA
Organism: Bacillota bacterium; assembly: GCA_023407175.1. Next base: position 82,146 of record JAEYMU010000007.1, on the reverse strand, counting down.
GGACCATTGACATTATGTCCGAGGGCATGACTCTGGTAGGCACGAGGGAAATGGGAGATCTGATTATTGCTGAAATATAAAATAGAAAGATTTAAATAAATAACAGGAGGATCAATATTATGGGTATGACAATGACGCAGAAGATATTAGCGGCTCATGCTGGACTTAGCAAGGTCAGCGCGGGACAGCTGATTGAGGCAGATTTAGATTTGGTGCTGGGCAATGATGTAACTGCTCCGGTAGCCATCCATGAGATGGAAAAAATGACGATTAAAAAGGTATTTCATAAGGATAAGATTGCTCTGGTTCCGGATCATTTTACGCCGAATAAGGATATTAAGTCCGCAGAGCACTGTAAATGTGTGAGAGAGTTTGCAAAGGATCAGGAGATCACCAATTATTTTGAAATCGGAGAAATGGGTATTGAGCATGCCCTGCTTCCGGAAAAGGGTCTTGTAGTGGCAGGTGATGTAGTAATCGGTGCAGATTCCCATACCTGTACCTATGGAGCCCTCGGAGCATTTTCAACCGGTGTGGGCAGTACGGATATGGCGGCCGGAATGGCAACTGGTAAGGCATGGTTTAAGGTGCCTTCCGCATTAAGGTTTGTGCTGACAGGAAAGCCTGCAAAGTGGGTCAGCGGCAAAGATGTAATCCTTCATATTATTGGTAAAATCGGTGTGGATGGAGCCTTATACAAATCCATGGAATTTGTGGGGGACGGTATCAGGAATTTGTCCATGGATGACCGCTTTGCGATGGCCAACATGGCAATTGAGGCCGGTGCTAAAAACGGAATCTTTCCGGTGGATGAATTTGCAATTGAATACATGAAGGAGCATTCCACCAAGGAATACCAGGTATACGAGGCAGATAGCGATGCAGAATATGATGAAACCTATGAGATAGACTTATCCTCCTTAAGGCCTACAGTAGCCTTCCCCCATCTTCCCGAGAACACACATACGATTGATGAAGTCGGTGAGATTAAGATTGATCAGGTAGTAATCGGCTCCTGTACCAACGGAAGAATTGAGGATTTAAGAATTGCAGCGAAGGTTTTGGAGGGCAGAAGGGTAGCGAAGGGACTTCGTGTGATTGTGTTCCCGGCTACTCAGAGCATCTACCTTCAGGCAATGGAGGAGGGCTTGCTTGCTACCTTTATTAAAGCGGGAGCGGTAGTCAGTACACCTACTTGTGGCCCCTGTCTTGGCGGACATATGGGTATTCTTGCTGCGGGAGAGCGTGCTGTTGCCACAACGAACCGTAATTTTGTAGGACGTATGGGACATGTGAATTCCGAGGTTTATCTGGCAAGTCCGGCGGTAGCTGCGGCAAGTGCGGTAACCGGTAGAATATCCGGACCGAAGGAGCTTGGATTGTGATTAAATTAATATACGGAGGTAGTATAAAATGAAAGCTTTTGGTACAGTTCACAAATATGGTGATAATGTTGATACAGATGTAATAATTCCCGCCCGTTATCTTAATTCCTCCGACCCAAAGGAGCTTGCCGCAAAATGTATGGTGGATATCGATAAGGATTTTGTAAGCAGAGTAAAGCCCGGAGATATTATGGTTGCAAATAAAAATTTCGGCTGCGGTTCCTCAAGAGAGCATGCACCCATTGCAATCAAAGCCTCCGGTATCAGCTGTGTTATTGCCGAAACCTTTGCTCGGATTTTCTACCGGAATGCAATTAATATCGGACTCCCCATCATAGAATGTCCGGAAGCAGCAAAGGAAATTGAGGCAGGAGATCAAGTAGAGATTGACTTTGACAGTGGTATGATTTATGATAGAACAAAGGGAACACAGTATCAGGGTCAGGCATTTCCTGAATTTATGCAAAGGATTATCAAGGCTGAGGGCCTGATTAACTATATCAACAGCAAATAAATATTAATTGAATATGTATAAAACCTAAATTCGAGGAGGAATTCCAAGGTGCCGGAGGGCGCTTGGGGCCTCCTTTTTTGTTTATATTGCTTTCAGCGGCGGAAGATGGGGTGAATATGAGACATCAGGAAATTTTGAAAAATATAATACCAGAATTAAGGGCGGATACTTCGGTTACGGCAGTCATGCTTATGGGGTCAGTTGCTACGAATACAGAATATCCAACCTCTGATTTGGATTTGTATCTGCTGGGTAATAAGAATAAATTGCAAACAGATTTGATTGGCGATATCCTGGTGGAATATTTTTATATAACGCATGAAACCGCACAGTCCAGGCTGGAGAGAGCAGGCTCCGAGGTATATTATTATCTGGGCAGTAAAATCATATATGATCTTGACGGTAAATTGATCAAACTGATGCGTAGTGCAATTAACAAATATAAAAATTATCGAATAAGTGAAAAAGATAAAGCAGATATCCGGCATTGGTTATACAGTACTAAAATAAAAATAGATACGGCAGTAAATAATAAAGATGAAATAAAAACAGATTTTGTTACAACAACCTCCTCCTGGAAGATCGTAGAGGCAGTTTTTGCGATAAACGATGTACCGCTTCCACCGGTTAGCAGAGTGATGCAGGAGCTTCCGAATTTAAGACAGGTACCAGGAAATGACTGGTTTGCAAAGCTGTTCGGAAATGATATTAGCAAACGTACAGAAGCGATTATTTATATCATAGATTGGGCTTTAATGCTATTATAGTGAAAAGCCTTGTTAACTGTGTAACATTTTCCATCACTGCATCATAATTTGAAATAGAACTTCTAAAATAAGTGATGGTATTCTAAATGAATGGGGTAATCCAATATACAATCAGACCATATGATACCATATGGATGTTGGCACAGGTGTTCAATACAACAGTCGATTCAATCATGGATTTGAATCCGGGCATAGATCCGAGAAATCTGCTTGTAGGGCAGGTAATTAAAATTAGTCCGGGTCATCAGCTTCACCCTTCAACACAGGGAAGAACCGGAACTACGGGCGCAGGAATGATGGCACCGGGTGGAATGGGAACGACAGGCACAGGAATGACGATGCCCGGAGGAACCGGAATGCCTGGAGGCCAGACGACAATGCCGGGAAGGCCGGGAACTGGAAACACGGGAATGACGATGCCTGGAGGAACCGGAATGCCTGGAGGCCAGACAACAATGCCGGGAAGGACGGGAACCGGGAATACGGGAATGATGATGCCTGGAGGAACCGGAATGCCCGGAGGCCAGACGACAATGCCAGGAAGGACAGGAACCGGGAACACGGGAATGATGATGCCCGGAGGAACCGGAATGCCTGGAGGCCAGACGACAATGCCGGGAAGGACGGGAGCCGGGAATACGGGAATGATGATGCCTGGAGGCCAGACAACGATGCCGGGAAGGACAGGAACCGGGAACACGGGAATGATGATGCCCGGAGGAGCCGGAACGACCGGAGGCCAGATGACGATGCCGGGAAGAACGGGAACTGGGAACACGGGAATGATGATGCCCGGCGGTATGAATAATAATAGTTCCTGGGGCAACACAGATATGAATGATATGGATGGAATAGATGAGGATATAGAGGATTTAAGAGATTATTTGCGGTTGCTTTGGTCACAGCATGTATATTGGACGAGAATGGCAGCAATGGGAATTATTCATGAGCTTCCGGAAGCACAGCTGATCCAGCAGAGATTATTGCGGAATCCGGTTGATTTTGCAAATGCTTTCCTGCCATTTTATGGAGATGAATTTGCCAGAGAATTTGAACAGTTATTTACGGATCATATCGCAATTGCAGCCGAGATTATTAATGCAGGCAAAGCAGGTGACAATAATGCTGTAGCAGAGGCGAATACAAGGTGGCAGGAAAATGCGGAAAGTATAGCAGAGCTTCTGGGAAGTATAAATCCTGATTGGGATGCGGACGACTGGAGCGCAATGTTAGATGAGCATCTGCAGCTTCTGGGTGACAATATTGCTTTGATGCTGGCCGGAAGATACGGCGACAGCATTAACGCATTTGATGATATAGAAGCACAGGCTTTAGAGATGGGAGATATGATGGCAGAAGGAATTGCAGAGCAATTTTCAGAAAGCCGATGAATTTTTCTTACGCCCCCTGCAAATAATAATATGGTAACAAATCATTATTTGGAGGTAAGGCTATGTCAGTAAAGAAAATGGATAAACCCAATGAGGGTATTAAATGTATCGTGAACACTTGTGAATACTATATGAACGGTGATCACTGTACCGCAGAAAAAATCAATGTAGAGCCTAGGAATGCTCGTGAATCGGATGAGACTGACTGTGCAACCTTTGCACCCAAGGGTCAGGCATATTAATGAAAATGCAATAAAAACAGGATATAAAACGGGATCTTTGCTTCGGCAAAGGTCCCGTTTTATAGTTGTGCGCCCAAACATGGGAAAAATCCAGCGTTTCTTATAATTGAGAATTTTTGGGCCTTAAAGGAAAAAAATTAGCAGTAAAGACAAAATTTTTATAAAGCACTACAAAATTTTGACGATGCCGCTGTTTCATTGACTTCCCTGGGAGAATCATTTATAAATAATACACAATTTATAAATAATCAGTGTCGTATTGCGAAGGATTATAAAAGCAATACACCTGAGAGGAAAGGAAGCACTGGGGGTATGAAGAAGTATTTGAAAAGCTGTGTAGGCTGGGCAAAGGCAATCTGTGGGAATGCTTAATCTTGATAATTTGACAAAAACAAGTTAGAAGAGAGGATATAGAGTATGGATGTAAATGGGGCAGTGCTGAATACGGCAACGACAGCCAGAAATAGAACAGTACTTGATTATAGAACAATAATACCGATAATAGCTGTTCTGATTGCCATTGCAACGGATATATTTATCCCGAACAATGCAGATTTAAAATATCCGAAGCTGATGTATTATCGTTATTTTTTATTTATCTCTCTGGCTGTGATAATCTTGCTTACCATATTATCGGTATTCATAGAGAAAATACGGGATAAATATGGATATCGAAGCTATTTCCTTGTAGGAGTGTATATTTTTTTGACCTTATTAAATTTGGTTACCGCCAAGCTGCTATTGCTTCCCCAGATATATTTCCCAAGCATATCCAGGATATTTCAGGTGTTTTTTGAAGATACAGAGCTGTTAGTTACCTGTATCGGAAGCTCCTTTATACTGTTGGTAAAGGGAATTATTATTGGATTCTTTCTTGGAATGATCTGCGGAATTGCTATTGGCTGGAGTAAGCGTTGGAATTATTGGATATATCCGTTAATCAGAATTCTGGGACCGATTCCCTCCTCTACATGGACACCGCTGGCATTGGTGGTATTTCCGACCGCAAAGTCGGCAGCAGTGTTTTTGATAGCCTTTGGTGTATGGTTTCAGATTACGATTTTGACGTGCTCCGGTATTCAGGGGGTGAATAAGGCATACTTTGAAGTATCGTCGACTCTGGGAGCAAATGATCGGCAGAATTTGTTTAAAATAGCAATTCCAGCGGCTGCTCCATCCATTTTCCTGGGCTTTTTTAATGCCACATGTTCTTCCTTTGTTGCATTGATGGCGGCAGAAATGATTGGATGTAAGTCGGGACTTGGCTGGTATGTTAACTGGCAGAAGCAGATGCTTGCCTATGCCAATGTATATGCAGGATTAATTATCATTGCTATCTTCTGTTACATATTGGTGACGTTACAGTTTCGAATCAGGGATAAATTATTATCATGGCAGGAGGGCATTGTAAAATGGTAGAAGAAGCAGTAGGAACAACAGGAGCCATTACAGCGCATGATGTTAGAAAGGAGTTCCTGGATCCGAACGGGGAAACTATTATTGCTCTGGATCGTGTAAATGTGGACGTCAGCCCGGGAGAATTTATCTGTTTGATCGGACCATCCGGCTGTGGAAAGTCCACCTTTTTAAGACTGGTTGCAGGGTTGATTGAGCCCACGGAAGGGGAAATTTATCTGGACGGAGATAAAATTATAAAACCAAGCTATGAAAGAGGGCTTGTATTCCAGGATCCGACCCTGTTCCCCTGGCTGAACATTTATGAGAATATCGCATTCGGGCTGAAGACGAGACATGTATACAATGAGAAGAAGAAAGAGGTAAAGGAATTTATTCATCTGGTAAAGCTGGAGGGTTTCGAGAAGGCATTGCCACATCATTTATCCGGAGGTATGGCACAGCGAGCCGGTCTGGCAAGAGCTTTGGTAAATCACCCTAAGGTGCTGCTGCTGGATGAGCCTTTCGGGGCTTTGGATGCCTTTACCAGGATGAATATGCAGGATGAGCTTCTGCGTATCTGGGTAGAACGGGGGACCACTATGATTATGGTGACACATGATGTGGATGAAGCGGTATATTTAAGTGATCGTATTTTTGTCATGACACCGAGACCAGCCAAAATTGAGACGATCATAAAGGTGGATATCGGCAGAAATGAAAGATATGGAAGAAAGAGAGACAGTGTGGATTTCCTGAATTTACGTTCTAAAATACTACAGGTACTGAATTATACCGGCAAAGAGACAACAGTGGATTATAATATCTGAGTCTCAATAGGCTTCTTAAAATATATTTTATCTGTGCAAAAGGCTAGAAAGCTTGGAACTAAGCCATGCATATACAAAAAAAGGGAAAGAGGGATATTATGAAGAATATAATAAAAAAACTGATAGCAGAAATCATGGCAATTGTGGCGGCAGCGGTGATTTTAACGGGCTGTAGTTCGGCAAAGGAAACGGTAAATACTACTAAGGAAGGTGAAAGTACAACAGTGACACAGGCGGCTCCTACAACAGCTTCTGAGAATGAGGATGTGGCAGTTGCTGAAACCGGAGATCCGATCAGAATTGTAAATACCTTTGAAGGAACCTGCCAGGTGCAGACACAGCTTGCCTATTTGTTAGGCTTTTATGAGGCAGAGGGCTTGGTAGAAGGTGTAGATTATGAATTTGTTGATGCGGGAAGTGAAACAGGTGCAGTGCTTATTTCCACAAATAAGGCGGATTTGGTCATCGGTCTGATAGCAGGCATGCTTCAGCCCCTGGATAACGGTCTGGAAGCAAAAGCGATTTTAGGACTTCATACGGGGTGTATTACTCTGGTAACCCGCGGTGACAGCGATATTAAATCCACAGCGGATTTGAAGGGAAAGACCATCGGTGTGAACCAGCTGTCCTCCTCCAACCATATTGCTGCCCTTCGTGCGCTGAATTATGAGGGGTTGTCAGCAGATGATGTAGAATTTGTTGTATATGATGCAGATACGATTCAGCAGGCGCTGCTTAATGGAGCAGTCGATGTCATAGCCCTTGGTGATTATAAGGCAAAAATTATGGAACGGGAGGAAGGAGTCCGAATTATTTTTGATACCTCTACCGATGAAAGACTGAAAGATGAGAATTGCTGCGTATTATTTGCCAGTACAGGTGTGATTGAGAAAAGTCCTCAGAGACTGGCTAAGATTTGCACCGCCATCCAGAAAGCGTCCATTTGGATTTCAGAAAATCCTGAACTGGCAGCAGAGATTCAGGTAGCACAAGGTTATGCGTTAGGCGAGGTAGAGGTCAACAAGGAGCTGCTGCTTACCTATCAGTTCCCAACCTCTTTAACCAGCTTAAAGGAAGCCATATACCGCAACTTTAATGACGCAAAAACTCTGGAGCTTCTTAAGGAAGATACGGATGAAGCAACCCTTGCAGAAAGCAGCTATATCTTCCTTGATGGGGTGGCAGACGGGCTGGATATTACCAATATCGAGGCACCCAAGGATCCGAATCAGTTCCTGGAAGCAAAGGAGTAAATATGAGAAATAGATTATTCTCCGGCATATTATTTACCCTTCTTGGACTTTTAGAAGCAGTTGGCCCACTCACTTTCTTTCCTGTGTGCGAGGCTATGGATGGGAAATATATGAAATGCCACTGGACCGCATTGGCAGAGCTTGGAATAGGCGTGATTATTGCAACCTTAGGGGTTCTTCTGATTGTACTGGCATCAAGGCAAATTCGTATCGGTATCAGCATTGCCATTGGTTTGAATGCTATTCTTGTTATTCTGGTGGCGAGTACACTCATTGGTGTGTGCGCCGGTATCCACATGAGATGTCATGCACTTACATTACCGGCTCTTGGTTTGTTGGGAATATTGACCCTGCTGCTTGCTGCTGCTAACATATGGTATTTATGGAATGCGGACAGGAAAGAAGGCTCTGTATGAAACAGAAAAGCTTGTCAGCTGGTCGCCTGGCCTGGCTGAATATCCGAAGAAAATCTACACGTACAGCAGGCCTTATCATTCTGGTGGCAATGCTTTCCTTTGTTCTGTTTGGCGGGACAATACTTTCCCTCAGTCTGAGAAATGGTTTAAAGAGCATGAAATTAAGACTTGGAGCGGATTTGATTGTAGTCCCACTGGAGAATGATAAGGGTATGGAGGATCTTCTTTTGAAGGGAGAACCAAGCTGCTTCTATTTTAATCGATCGGTGGAAGAAAAAATTTCTCGATTGAACGGTGTATCACAGGTTACGGCTCAGTTTTTTCTTACATCTCTGAGTGCGGAATGCTGTGATGTGCCGGTCCAGCTGATTGGCTTTGACCCGGAGACAGATTTTACGGTACAGCCTTGGATTGCTCAGATATACGATGGAGAATTGTCCGAAGGTGCCGTTATGATCGGAAGTGATATTAACGTAGAAAATGTGTCAGCTATCAAGTTTTATGGTGAATATTACAAGATAGCGGCAAGATTTGAAAAAACAGGGACAGGGCTGGATCAGGCTGTTTTTGCAGATATGAATACTGTGGAAAAGCTATTTGAGGGAGCGAAAAGGGCAGGACAGTCTTTTTTGGAAGATGTAAATCCGGAGTACGCCATATCCTCAGTGCTTATCAAGGCGGAGGATGGTTATGACAGGAAGGTTCTTATTCGTGATATCCGAAAGGAGCTAGGAGGGGTTCGGATTATAGAAACACAGAGCATGTTTACCGGGATAGCGGATAATTTAGAGAGTCTTGCAGTGATTATAGGTATCTTTGCTGTTATGTTTTTCGCTATTGCATTGATTGCTTTATTTCTCATGTTTTCTATTACGGCCAATGAAAGAAAAAAGGAGTTTGGCGTGTTTAGAACTTTGGGAGCCACCAGGGGCAGACTGACAGCCATTCTTTTACTGGAAGCTGTATATATCAGTGGTGCGGGAGGAATTGCCGGCATTCTGCTTTCCTCTTCCATCCTTTTCCCTTTTCAAGTATACATTAGTGACAGGCTGGGATTGCCGTACCTGCAGCCAACAGTATTTACCATAGTGGCAGTCCTGGCGGTTACCTTTGCGCTGACCATTGGAATAGGACCCCTGGCTTCTGCGTATTCAGCGATAAAGATCAGCTGTACGCAGACCTATTTGATCCTGCGGGAGGGCGAATAGATATGACACTTGAAATAAAAGGATTGCAGAAAGAATTTAGCAGGGGAGGAAAAGCTTTTTACGCGGTAAAGGATATAAATCTGAATGTTATCCAGGGAGATTTCCTTAGCATAACCGGCAGGTCCGGCAGCGGAAAAAGTACTCTGCTTAATCTGGTTGCGGGACTGCTATCGCCTACGGGGGGAGAGATTTGGCTGGATGGACAGAATATATTCGGATTAACAGACCGTAAAATTTCCTATCTTCGTAATTCCCGCTTCGGATATATTGCACAGGGACAGAGCATTTTGGCGAACCTGACTGTACTGGAGAATGTAAAGCTGCCCTTTTATTTTTTTCCGAGGCAGGAGGATGCAACAAAGCGGGCAACGGAATTAATCTCTCAAGTGGGGATTGAGCATTTGGCAAATAGCTATCCCAAAAAACTTTCCGGCGGAGAATTGAAAAGAGTGGCAATCGCAAGAGCATTGATGAACCGGCCCGCTGTACTGCTGGCGGATGAACCAACCAGTGATCTGGATGCTGAAAATACGCAGGAGGTTATGCGACTGTTTCAAATGATCGCAAAGCAGGGAACGGCGATCTTATTGGTCACACATGATTTAGATGCAACAGGCTATAGCGATGCAACATATCGAATGGAAGCCGGCATATTGAACAAACAATAAAAAAGGAAGCAAAATGCGAAGGAAGCATTTGCTTTCCTTTTTTTAAATAGAATAATCGGGATAATAATAATCCTCTCTGTTATATTCGGCAGGTGATTTCCCTATTGTCTTTTTGTAAATTCGTATGAAGTAGTGAAGATCTTTATAACCAAGCTGATAGGCGATATCAATTACGGGGAGTGTGGTGTAATTAAGAAGGTATTCCGCCCTTTTCAATTTAACCAGCGTCACAAACTGAGAGTAATGTATGCTTGACTTCTTGCTGAAGAGGTTGCTTAGGTAGGTATGATTCAAATAAAATTTGCTGGCGATATAGGTCAGCTTTAAATCTTCCTCCGGATGTCTAAGAATATACAAATGTATCTTGACCAATGTTTCATCCTGAAAATCAGGATTGAGCTGGCAATACAGCTTAAATAAACAGGTGAACTTTCGCAGATAATAATCAGAAAAATTATTGGAATCATGCAGAATTAGATAATCCAGCCGTTTGTGAAAATCTCGCGGTATGTACAGGGAAAGCCAGTCATGCTTTGAAAAAAGCTCTTCCGTAATTGTAATAAAAAGCTTATTGGCCAGCAGGTCCGGGGCCTGTGATGATTCCTTTGAATGATACAGGGCTATCATCATTTTATGGAGCCGATCAAGAACTCTTTTATCCTTGTGAGTAAATCTGTTGGTAATATTCTGAACCTGTTCCCTGGTAAAATAGGCCTGATATTCGGAATAGGCATCTGCTGAAGCAGACAGGTGTTTTTTCTGCTTTGCTAATTTTTCTGACGCACGATGGAACAGGGCCTGTATATTTTCCTTATTCACCGGCTTGGCCAGATAATCAAAGGCTCCATAGATAAAAACCTCTCTTGCATAAGTAAAGGAAACAATATCGCTGATAAATGCGATCAGCGGGTTTTCGTTGTCCCTATGGATCTGTTTTAACAGCTGAAGTCCGTCAAAAATGGAGAGGTTGATTTCGGTGAGCACCAGATCAAACTCCATTGTTTGCAGCAAGGTGAGAGCTTCCTCGCCATTGGAGGCTGTCTTTGTACAGACGAAACCCTCCTGTCCCTTTCCCCAGACAGGGAGATTCAACAATGCTTTTAAGGAAAATTCCTGCGGCTCTACAATTAAGACCTTATACATCACCAATCACCTCTTATTCCCATTATCATATTACAACTTTTGGTAATTTGAAATATAGTATATATAGTTTTTAATTTTATAGAAAGCGGAGGATAAATCAAGTGAAATTCGTTGGAAATAGATAGAAAATATTTTGCTGTTACACAAAATATTTCTATCCCGATGAAGAAAATTTATGAAATGTTTTACTATATTTTGCTCAAGGCTTTGAATGATTGACTTTTTATAGCAAAAATATAAGAATTGATATTACTAAAAAAGAAAAGAGGAATCATTATGGCATTGATACGGCAGCAAATAAGCTGCAGATTGTGGGATATAATCATAAGAAATCGTAACGGAGGAAAATCGGATGAGTGATTTTATTGAACGTTCTAAATTTTCATGTACACTGGGCGGTGCTTTATCCACAATTGCTGCCATTCCGAAGGCAGTGCCGATTGTCCATGCATCCGGCGGCTGTGCGGCGGCACTCTCGGGAACCTATAATCTGTCGGCAGGCTACAGAGGAGTAGGATATTGCGGAGGAAATATGATTCCTACCTCTAATATTTCACAGAGCAATATTGTGTTTGGAGGAGAAGATAAGCTGGTAGGGCAGATTGAATCAACGATTAAATATCTGAAGGGTGATATTTATATTGTAGTAACCGGCTGCCAGACAGAGATGATCGGAGATGATTCAGTAGGGATAGCGTCCAGATATCGCGACAAAAATGTTATTGGGGCTAATACGCCTGGTTTTAAAGGAAATACCTTAAGCGGGTATGATGAGATTCTTAATGTATTGATAAAAGAAGTAGTGGAAAAAGCAGAGGTAAAGGAGGAAAGGACAGTCAACCTTCTGGGTATTGTACCGGGGCACGATGTGTTTTACCGCGGAAACATTGCACACCTTACACAATTGTTGGCCATGATTGGTGTAAAGGCTAATACATTTTTCGGAGACGGGGAAAGTGTGGAGAAAATAAAAGGCTATGGGAGCGCAGCGCTGACAGTGGTGCTGTCTGCTGCGGCCGGACAGCAGGCTGCGAAGACTTTTGAAATGATACATAATATTCCGTTCATTACAACAGAGCTTCCCATCGGCCCTAAGGCATCAGAAAAATTCCTTCACCTGATAGGCAAAAGATTGGGATTAAAAAAGGATATGATCGACAAGGTTGTAAAAAAGGAAACAAAATATTTCTATTCTTATTTCGAGAGAATCGTTGATGTTGCATCTGATCTTGATTTTCAGAGATATGCGGCTGTAATCACAGACAGCTACTATGCATACCCAATCACAGATTTTATATCAGAGGAGCTAGGCTGGATCCCCCATTTTGTATCCATTAATGATATTTCGGATAAACAAAAGCAGGAAGAATACAGCAGGAAATTTGAAAGGCTGACCTGCGAAACAAAGCCCCAGGTAATATTTGAAGATAAGGTAGGACTGACGGCCAAAAAACTGCGTGCAAGCTGGCCCTATAACCATAATCAAAAGTATTATGATGCACTGGGACCGTTGTTTGTAGTCGGAAGCATTGTAGAAAGAAGCCTGGCGGCACAGTATGGAGCAGGCTTTCTGGCAGTGGCCTTTCCGGTAAGTAACAGAGCCGTGCTCAACAAGGGCTATGCGGGCTTTCGGGGTGCCTTGACATTGACAGAAGATTTATTATCAAATCTTGTGGCTTCCAGGTAGAAAAGGAGAATGGGGTATGTCTAAAAATTTAACGGAAAACTTGAAATATAATTACTTGTTAGCAGATGAACCTCCTGTAAGAGATGAGCGGGTAGGCGGATGCATTGCATATTGCGGCTCCTGCTTACGGTTGCAGGATGACTTCAAGAGTGGCTGCGCCCAGGCACAGAACAGAAAATTCTCACAAAGCGGCGGATGTCAGCTGGGTCTTGCTTTGGGAATTATTAATTCTCTGACCGACGTAATTACCATCGTACATTCACCGCTTGGCTGCTGTTCCGGTCTGGCGGGTATGGCGGGGGTGCGAAATACCAGCAGGGCCTCGAGAGGCCTTATAACAGAAGATCAGACCTTTATACATACCAATATGGATGAACTGGATGTAGTAAACGGAGGTATCGATAAGCTTAGGCGGGCGATTCTTTATGCGGAGGAAGAATATCATCCGGAAGTGATTGCCATCGTAAATGGTTGTGTTCCCGGTATTATCGGAGACGATATTGACTCAGTGGTAAGGGAGCTGGAAACACAGATATCTGCACGGCTTGTGCCCATTCACTGTGAAGGCTTTAAGAGCCGTTTTGTCTCATCGGGTTATGATGCGGCAAACCATGGAATTTTGAAATACCTTATTCGGGAGCCAAAGGAATATCCTCAGCTTACGCAGGAAGCTCAGGTTAAATATGACTTTGCAAAGAAATACCGTATCAGCAAAACAGTGAATATCTTCAATGTCGGCTCCAACAGCAACGGCGATGAAGTGGAGCTGTCAAGACTGGTAAGCGCGTTGGGACTAATTCCCAGAGTAGTGCCGTTAAATGCTACCGTAGATGATTTGGATCATCTGGGAGAGGCATCTTTGAATGTCAGTATCTGTGCAACCCATGATGACTATATCCTGGGACATCTGAAGGAGCGTTACGGGACAGAATATATATTGGATGTATTGCCGATTGGAATTCATTGTACGAATATATGGGTACGCAAGATTGCAGCACATTTCCATTTGGAGAAGGAAGCAGAACAGTTGATTGAGCAGGAGAATCGGGAGCTGAAGGAAGCAATTGAACCCTTTGTAAAAGTATTGAAGGGAAAGAAAATATTTGTAGGCGGCGGCGAGACACGAATTTTGACGACGGCAGATTTTTACCGAAGCATAGGAATGGAGCTGGTAGGAATTAAAGCACATAATATGGATCGTTTTGTGGAGAATCTGCTAAATGAAATTGATAACCCCGATCTGACAGTAGAGATTGCAGCCGGTCAACCGGCCGAGGAATTAAATACCTTAAGCCGCTTAAAACCCGATATCTATGTTGGTCATGTCGGAGCCAACGGATGGGTAACCAAATTGGGTATTCCCAATATTCCTTTGTTTGGGGCCACTATCAATTACATGGGGTATTCAGGAGCCTTTGAGCTTGCAAGAAGAGCCGCAAGAGCCTTGAAGAATACCAATTTCCCCAAAAACGTCAGCAGACACATAGGGCACCCGTTAACAGACGAATGGATGAAGCTGGATCCAAAACAGAATATCATCCAGGGCGACTTATTCTAGATTGATTTGTATATCAGGAAAGGAAGCACAATATGTCATTAAAAGTAGTGGATAATTTAACACAGCTAATCGGCGAAACTCCGCTTTTGCATTCGCATAAAATTCAAAAGCTTGCAGGCTTGCCGGAGGAAACAAAATTGCTGTTAAAGCTGGAATATTTCAACCCCTTGAGCAGTGTAAAGGACAGAATTGCACTGGCAATGGTGGAGGATGCGGAAAGAAGAGGAGTTTTGCATAAGGATTCCGTCATCATAGAGCCCACAAGCGGCAATACAGGCGTAGGCCTGGCCTTCGTGGCGGCAGCAAAGGATTACAGGATTTTAATCACCATGCCGGACAGCATGAGCCTGGAGCGCAGAACCCTGCTGACAGCACTGGGAGCCGAGCTGGTGCTTACTCCCGGAGCGTCAGGCATGAAAGGGGCTGTTCGCAAGGCAGAAGAGCTGCAGGTGCAGATACCGAACAGTATTATCCTGCAACAGTTTAACAACCCGGCAAATCCTTATATCCATCAGGTTACCACCGGAGCTGAAATCTGGGAGGCAACGGATGGCAAGGTAGAGCTTGTGATAGCGGGTGTGGGTACCGGCGGCACCATAACCGGTGTGGCAAAATACTTGAAAGAAAAAAATCCGGAGATCAAAATAATAGCTGTAGAGCCGGCAGGCTCACCAGTTCTATCGGGAGGTGTGGCAGGCCCCCATAAGATTCAGGGAATCGGAGCAGGTTTTATTCCGAAAATACTGGAGTTGAAGCTTATCGATGAAATCTATAAGGTGAAGGATGAACAGGCCTTTGATACTTCGCGCACTCTTGCAAGGGAAGAGGGGCTTTTGGTAGGGATTTCCTCTGGTGCAGCAACCTATGCAGCAGCACAGATAGCTCGCAGAAGTGAGAATCACGGTAAGACGATTGTGGCAATTTTACCGGATACAGGGGAGCGCTATCTATCAACATCATTATTTACCGACAGTTCAGTAGAGAAGAGTAGATATTGGTACAGCATCCGCTAGAGGTGGAGGGAAAATGGCATACAAAGTAGCGATAGGAACTATGGATGGCATTGAGATAACGGAGCATTTTGGCCGCGGGAAGGGCTTTCGAATTGTCGAGATAGACCAGCAGACGGACGAGATTAGGGACCTGGGAAATATCGAAGTGATGCATTCCGAGACCTGCGGCAAAGGACATAATGAAAATCTGATTCAACAGAAAATACAGGCGCTCCTGGATTGGCAAGTGACGGCAATTCTGGTAAGGCAGATTGGACCAAAATCGGAACGTCTTGTTACAAAAAACGGAATAGAAGTTTTAGTAGCTGAAGGAAAGGTGGAGGAGGCACTAAAGAAAATAAAGAAATTTTACAAAAGGCGGAATTTTGCTGAAAAGTCAGAAAGAAGTGAATAAGGAGGAAGCGTAGGATGGCAAAGGGAAAAGTACAGGAATTACATCCGTGCTTTGGTCATGCCAGGAACAAGGGAAGAATTCATCTGCCTGTATGTCCGGTCTGTAATATTGAATGTAATTTTTGTGACAGAAGGATCAATACCTATGAGAACCGGCCGGGTGTGACGGGGGAAATACTGTCTCCGATACAGGCTCTGGATGCATTAAAGCAAGCACTTGAAATTTGTCCGGATATTACGGTTGCAGGCATTGCAGGGCCGGGTGATACGCTTGCAGCGGACAGCGCAATCGAAACCTTTCAGCTGATTAAAGAAAAATATCCGGATTTGCTAAAATGTATGAGCACTAATGGTCTGCTTCTTAAGGAGCGTGCGGATGAATTAATAGAGCTTGGGATTGATACCCTGACCGTTACGGTGAATGCCGTGGATCCCAAGATACAGGCAGAGATTATCTCCGGTATCTATTATCATGGAAAGCGTTATGAAGGAGAAGAGGCCGCGCAGCTTCTGATCGAGAACCAGCTTGCAGGAATACGCAAAATATCGGCCGCCGGAATTACAGTGAAGGTCAATACGGTTCTGATTATAGAGATTAATAAAAACCATATAAAAGACATTGCAAAAGCTGTCAGTGAAGCGGGAGCATTGATGTATAATATCATTCCCCTGATTCCCCAGCATAAATTCAAGGAATGTGCAGAGCCGGCCTGTGTTGATATTGATGGAGCAAGGCGGGAAGCAGAGGAATACATAGATGTCTTTAGGCATTGTCAGCGCTGCAGGGCGGATGCGGTGGGAATTCCGGGGGGCACGGATTACGGAGATCAGATTTATTTAAAGAGAATTAATCCTGGGGATACCTTTTCTCATGGATAAGATGACAGATATTCATACTATAGTAAAAGAGGAGAATGAAAAATGGCAGAGAAACAGTTAAGACAAATTGCGATCTATGGAAAGGGTGGTATCGGAAAATCTACAACTACACAGAACCTGACCGCTGGTCTGACTGAATCAGGGAAAAAAATAATGGTAGTAGGCTGTGACCCTAAGGCAGATTCTACCCGGCTGCTGTTGGGAGGCCTGCATCAGAAGACCGTATTGGATACTCTTAGGGAAAGAGGAGAAAATACCAATCTGGATGCTATTATGAAGATCGGCTTTCAGGGTACGAAATGTGTGGAATCAGGCGGACCGGAACCGGGTGTGGGATGTGCCGGGCGGGGAATTATTACTTCCATCGGTCTGCTGGAGCAGCTAGGAGCGTATACGGAGGAGCTGGATTATGTGTTTTATGATGTACTGGGAGACGTGGTGTGCGGAGGCTTTGCAATGCCCATACGGGAAGGCAAGGCAAAGGAAATTTACATTGTAGCCAGCGGTGAAATGATGGCACTTTATGCAGCCAATAATATTGCAAAAGGAATTCAGAAATATGCATTAAAGGGTGGAGTGCGTTTGGGCGGTGTCATTTGTAACAGCCGCCGTGTTGACAGAGAGGAAGAATTGCTGAGAGCCTTTTCAAAGGAATTGGGAACACGGCTGATTCATTTTGTGCCCAGGGATAATATTGTACAGCGTGCTGAGATACGCAGGAAAACCGTGATTGAATATAGTCCGGAATCGGCACAGGCTAACGAATACAGAAAGCTTGCGCAGGCCATAGAGGAAAATTCCTCATTTACAATACCCACTCCCATGACCCAGGAAAGATTAGAGGAAATTCTGCTGGATTATGGTTTGATTGATGATTTGGAGGATGACTACAAAATATAATAGATTATTTCAACCGGGGAAAATACTCCGGGCAGGAAATCAGGCAAAGATTTTCACTAAGAAAACAAATATTTTCGTAAATCATACAAAGATATTTTATTGACTGGCTGACATGATGTTTTTATAATTGTTTACATGATAAGTCCCGTATGGATACTATGAAAATTTGCATAGATGAAATTGGAGGAACGATATGGAAAACGTGAAAACAAGTATAGTGCAGCTGGTAGGCAGGACCCCTCTTTTAGAAATAGTAAACTATGAAAGGCTTCATCATCTGAGAGCAAGGATAATTGTGAAGCTGGAATATTTGAATCCTGCGGGGAGTATAAAGGACCGAATTGCTCTTGCCATGGTAGAAGATGCGGAAAAAAGGGGGATTCTTAAACCGGGAGCCACGTTGATTGAACCAACCTCCGGAAATACCGGTATTGGTATTGCTGCCGTTGCAGCGGCCAAAAGATACCATGCAATTTTAGTAATGCCTGAGACAATGACGGTGGAAAGAAGAAAAATTCTGCAGGCATATGGTGCTAAGCTTGTGCTGACGGACGGAAGCAAGGGAATGAAGGGTGCGATTGAGAAGGCAGAGGAGTTGAATCGGGAAATAGAGGGCTCCCTTATTTTGAGTCAATTTACGAATCAGGCCAACCCGGAGATACATAGAAAAACCACAGGAACGGAGATCTGGGAAGACCTGGATGGGAATATAGATGCTTTTGTGGCAGGTGTCGGAACCGGCGGAACCATAACCGGTGTAGGCGAATATCTGAAGTCCAGAAATCCAAAGATCCAAATTGTAGCAGTAGAGCCCTCCGGCTCGCCTGTTTTGTCAAAGGGAATTGCAGGACCGCATAAAATACAGGGAATTGGGGCTGGATTTATACCGGAGACTTTGAATACTTCCATTTATGACGAAATCATTGCTGTTGAAAATGATGTAGCCTTTGCTGTAGGCAGGGAGCTGGCTCTTTTCGAAGGAGTACTGACGGGAATCTCCTCCGGGGCAGCCCTCTGGGCGGCGACACAGCTGGCCCAAAGATCTGAAAACATAGGAAAGACCATTGTAACTATCTTGCCGGATACCGGTGACAGATATATATCTACAGAATTATTCAAGGCGGCGGAATGATACACAGAAGCAGGCAAAACTTTACCCAGCATATAAACCGTAGTATCCTGTTTTTGCGGCTGATCTGCTGGGTATAACTTTACTTTTTATAATCATTCTATTTTTTTAAAGAGCTTTATAGTTCCGTCCTTATTCATCTTTAATAGCAGGGTGGCGATGATCGGTAATAAAAACAACCCCAGGACGCCCATAAGCTGTGCTCCGACATACATCAGCAGCAGTGTGACAATCGGATGAAGTCCGATCTGCTGGCCGACAATTCTTGGCTCCAGGGTCTGGCGGACTACTGTGATTACGATGTAAAGAATTAGCATCCCGATTCCGACTTTGGTATTACCTATGATAAAGGATATGATGGACCAGGGAAGTAAAACAGCACCGGTGCCGATAATAGGAAGAATATCTATAATGGCAACCAGACCGCCGAACAGGAAGGAATTAGGAATCCCGATAATCCAAAAGCCAACAGAGAGCTCGATAAAGGTGATAGAAATAATGATGGAATATGCCCTGATGAATTTGCCAACGGTACCAATCCCATTATCCTTAAGCTTTAATATCATCTGACGGTGTTCCATATTAAACTGCAATATAATA
This sequence comes from Bacillota bacterium, assembly GCA_023407175.1. Next base: position 62,775 of record JAEYMU010000007.1, on the reverse strand, counting down.
AAACGTGCGATTTTATGATAGTCAATTGTAAAGAAGAAGGAAGCAACTATCGTAAAAATAAGTTTTATAATCAGCGCAGGCAATTGTCCCGCAAAGCTGGTTATTTTGCTAAGTACGGCTGAGGAGGCCTTATTAAGGAAAGAGAAAATGGAGGAGTCGATATTGTAAAGAAAATTATCCAAATAGTTTTTGGTCTCAGGGTATTTATCCGATAGATTCCCCACAGCCTTTTTAAAGGCCGGCATAATAATATCATTATAAACAGAAGGGGCACTGCCAAACAATTCTTCCAGAAATACAAAAACCTTAAGGCCAATCATACTGATGATGAAACCAAGCAAAGCATAGAATAAAATCAAAATAGAAATAGAAATATAGGAGCGCTTAAGCTTGGTTTTCTTTTCGATCAAATCAATGGGATGCCGGAACATAACGGCGATTATCATACCAATGACAAAAGGCATTAATAGCGGAAGGACATACTTAATCCCTACATAACCCAGTAGTAGTATAATTACAATAAATACCACCCAAATAATAAATGCCTTTTGTTTTCCTAAATTCATAATCAATTTTTTCCTTCCGATTTGGTAAAATTAACTGTTTCGTAAAGAGTATCGGTCGATTATGAGTTTTTCATAACAATACTTTCAATAATATTTGCAACATCTTCGCAGTTATCTGCACATTTTTCAAAACGGTGCCAAATCTCGGTCCAGCACATTAATTCAATCGGGTCCTTAGAAGTGTGGAAAAGATCACGCATAAGGTCAACATATAATTTGTCGCCAAGCTCTTCCAGACGGTTAATCTCAATAATCTTTTCACGAAGCTTCTTGGAGGTTTTCCAGCTCTTGAATTCTTCCAGGGCATCGTCCATTGCCTTTGTACAGGAAACAAGAAGCTCGGTAAACTTCAATGCCTCGGGACGGATGGTTTGAATATTGAACATGTCAACATAGATTAATACATCCTCGATGGAGTCGGTAACATCATCGATTTCCTGAGTCAGGCTTGTGATATCCTCGCTTCCGATGGGAGGAAGAAATTCCTTTACGAGGCGGTTCATGATATCATGCTTTGCATTGTCTGCATTGTGTTCAATTTGGTGAGCTGCCTTTACCTTATCGGAGATCGTGTTGGGATCAAAATTGCTTAGAGTATCATGTAAAGTTACGGCCAAGTTATAGGAGAATTTTGAGAGATTTGCGAAGGCATCAAAATAATTATAAGAATTCTTTTTCATATCAGTATACTTCCTTCCTTATTATTATAATAATTTCATAAACACATAAGACATAAGAAATCCTAACAAACCGCAGCCGGGGAAGGTCAATACCCATGCGGCCACCATTTCTCTTACAACTCCCCAATTAACATTTGAAAGCCTTTTGGAGGCGCCGACACCCATAATTGCTGTTGTCTTCGTATGGGTTGTACTTACGGGAAGACCATTGACAGTTGCCAGAAATAAGCTAATGGTTGCAGTGGCATCTGCTGCAAAGCCTTCAAAGGGGCTTAACTTAACCATGCCCATGCCGACTGTCTTAATGATTTTATAACCGCCGATTGAGGTACCAAGTGCCATAACCGCTGAACATAGAACCATTAACCAAAGCGGAATCGAGAAGTTTGTATCACCGGAGCCTCTGGCAAGGAAAGTACCGAGCAGGAATACACCCATGAATTTCTGACCATCCTGTGCGCCATGCATAAAAGCCATGGTAGCACCTCCGAAAATCTGTGCCTTGGAGAAGACATTATTGGCTTTACGCCTGTCCAGGTTTTTGGATAAGGAGGCGATTACTTTTGTGAGGATAAATCCGAGAACAAAGCCTAATACAGTGGATAACACAAGCCCATAGATAACCTTGCTCCACTCACTCCAGTTAATGCCCTTACCGCCCTGTATGGCAATGGCTGCTCCAGTTACACCGGCAATTAAAGCGTGGGACTCGCTGGTAGGAATACCAAAGGCCCAGGCTGCCGTAGCCCAGACCACAATGGCAAATAATGCCGCACATAATGCAATCTGGGCATTGCCATAGTCATTACCGAAATCAACCATTTTCATAATAGTATAAGCAACTTCTTTATGAAAATATGTCATGACCAATACACCCAGGAAATTAAAAACCGCCGCCATGGCAACCGCCGGCTTTGGTCTGATTGCTCGTGTTGAAACACAGGTTGCAATAGCATTCGGGGCATCCGTCCAACCATTTACCAGGATAACACCAAGGACCAGCAAAACTGTGATAAGCAGAGTGTGGTTTGAGGTTATTTCCTGCAGGAAATCTGCTAAACCCATAATTGTTCCTCCTAAAAAACTCAAAATTTGTGAATAAATTTTTCTTCATAAGGGTAGTCAACCATAGCAATCTTAACACGAATAAAAGACATGCGCAATGATAATTTACATGATTTTTTCATGAACTTTGCATACATAAGGTGGATATGAAATAGATTTTACCCCGATTTTACATAGATTTCACATAAGGTTTTTAATGTAAAATTCTGCACAATTAATATGTAAAAAGATGTAAAAAATGAGACTGCTAATAGGGTAAAACCTGCTCTAAAAAAATGCATATAAAATAAAAAATAGGACTTATCCTGTCATATATTCTGTGCAAATCAGAAAATTATATTTAGACATTGATTTTTATGTAGAAATACTTTAATATATTGTACTATGAAAATGATATACCTGTATATTTTATCGGATACGGGACGAGGGAGTACCGGATTGCTTTCGCCTCATGGGCGATTTTTTTATAGTGATCAAAATATTATTTTAATATAGAAGGAAAAGGTGATTAGGATGAGAAGTGACGCAGTAAAAACCGGAATGCAGCAGGCCCCGCACAGGTCATTATTTAATGCTTTGGGACTTACGAAGGAAGAGCTTAAGAAACCGCTCATCGGTATTGTAAGCTCCTATAATGAAATCGTGCCGGGACATATGAATCTGGATAAAATTGTCGATGCGGTAAGGCTTGGTGTTGCAATGGCGGGAGGCACCCCCATCGTATTCCCCGCGATTGCAGTCTGTGATGGTATTGCTATGGGACATCAGGGCATGAAGTATTCTCTGGTAACGCGAGATCTGATCGCCGATTCCACGGAGGCTATGGCGATGGCCCACCAGTTTGATGCCCTGGTTATGGTACCGAACTGTGATAAAAATGTTCCGGGGCTGTTAATGGCGGCGGCAAGACTTAACATCCCAACTATTTTCGTAAGCGGCGGGCCTATGCTGGCAGGTCGTGTAAAGGGTAGCAAGACAAGCTTATCTTCCCTGTTTGAAGCGGTTGGTGCTTATGCAGCCGGCAATCTGACGGAGGAAGAGGTGGAGGAATATGAGAATAAGGCATGTGCTACCTGCGGCTCCTGCTCAGGAATGTATACAGCCAATTCCATGAATTGTCTGACGGAAGCAATCGGCATGGGACTTAAGGGAAATGGTACGATTCCGGCGGTATATTCGGAGCGAATCAGACTGGCTAAGCATGCCGGCATGAAAATTATGGAACTGCTTGAAAAGAATATCAGACCCAGGGATATCATGACCAAAGAGGCCTTTATGAATGCTCTGACCGTGGATATGGCGCTTGGCTGCTCCACCAATACGATGCTGCATCTTCCTGCCATCGCTCATGAGGTTGGCTTTGACCTTAACATCGATATAGCAAACGAAGTAAGTGCAAAAACGCCGAACCTGTGTCATCTGGCTCCCGCAGGACATACTTATATGGAAGATTTGAATGAGGCAGGCGGAGTTTATGCCGTAATGAACGAATTAAATAAGAAGGGGCTTTTGAATACAGAGCTGATTACCGCAACAGGAAAGACGGTCGGTGAGAATATAAAGAATGCCTTCAATTTAGATCCCGAGGTAATCAGGCCGGTGGAGAACCCCTACACTCAAACCGGCGGTATCGCAATATTAAAGGGAAATCTTGCACCGGACTCCGGTGTGGTAAAACGCTCTGCGGTTGCACCCGAGATGCTGAAGCACGAAGGTCCTGCCAGGGTATTTGACTGTGAGGAGGATGCAATTACAGCAATTAAGGGCGGAAAGATCGTATCCGGTGACGTTGTAGTAATTCGCTATGAGGGACCCAAGGGCGGACCTGGTATGAGAGAGATGCTAAATCCCACCAGTGCAATTATGGGTATGGGACTGGGCTCCTCCGTGGCCTTGATTACAGACGGACGCTTCTCAGGAGCCTCGAGAGGAGCCTGTATCGGCCATGTATCACCGGAAGCAGCAGTCGGAGGAAATATTGCGCTGGTAGAGGAAGGCGATATCATCCAAATCGATATTAACGCCAATTCCCTGAATTTTGTCATATCAGACGAGGAGCTTGCAGCCAGAAGAGCAAAATGGCAGCCGAGAGAGCCGAAGATTACGACAGGATACCTGTCCCGCTATGTTGCGATGGTAACAAGCGGTAACCGTGGAGCAATTCTTGAAATACCGAAGGGGAATGGCCTATCGTCTGCAAATTAATCGAACGATAAATTTGTACTGACACCCAAATTTACGGGTTTTCAGCAGAATGGAGAGTGTGGATGGAATTAACAGGAGCACAGATCGTAATCGAATGTTTAAAGGAGCAGGGAGTGGATACTGTATTTGGGTATCCCGGCGGCACGATTTTAAACATTTATGATGAATTATATAAGCACAGTAAGGAAATTAGACATATTCTGACTTCCCATGAGCAGGGAGCTTCCCATGCAGCGGACGGCTATGCGAGGGCAACCGGTAAGGTAGGTGTCTGTATGGCAACCTCCGGGCCCGGTTCGACCAATCTTGTTACCGGGATTGCTACCGCATATATGGACAGTATCCCAATGGTTGCAATCACCTGTAATGTGGCAGTTGGTCTGCTGGGCAGGGATTCCTTCCAGGAGATCGATATTGCCGGAGTTACGATGCCGATAACAAAGCATAATTATATTGTGAAGGATGTTACAAAGCTGGCTGAGACCATCCGCAAGGCTTTCCGTATTGCCAGATCGGGAAGACCGGGGCCGGTGCTGGTGGATATACCAAAGGATATCACGGCGGCAAAGACAAAATACAGTAAGGCAGAACCTGTTCCTTCCCGGAATGCTTCAGATGAGCTGTCCGAGGAAGAGGTGCAGGGAGCAATCGAATTAATCAGCCATGCAAAGAAGCCCTTTGTTTTTATCGGGGGCGGTGCGGTTACCTCCCAGGCCTACGAGGAACTATCCAGGTTTGTAGCCCTGGTGGATGCTCCGGTCTGCGATACCCTGATGGGTAAAGGAGCCTATGACGGAACAGATATCCGCTATACGGGAATGCTTGGAATGCATGGCACCAAGGCCTCCAATCTGGGAGTGACCGAATGCGATTTACTAATTGCAATCGGTGCCAGATTTTCGGATAGGGTAATCGGGAATGCCAAGAAATTTGCAAAGCATGCCAGAATCCTTCACATTGACGTTGATCCGGCTGAAATCAATAAGAATGTAGCAGCTTACTACAGCCTGGTCGGAGATGTAGGACAGGTACTGCAAAAACTGAATGAGTCCCTTAAACAGCAGAATCATAAGGAATGGGTGGAGCATATAATCGATCTGAATGAGAAATATCCGCTCAAATATAATAAGGAAGCTTTAACAGGCCCATATATTATGGAAAAGATTTATGAGCTGACAGGCGGTGACGCAATTATCACGACCGAGGTTGGCCAGCACCAGATGTGGGCGGCACAGTTTTATAAATACACAAGGCCGAGAACCTTTATAACCTCTGGCGGCTTAGGTACGATGGGCTACGGTCTTGGAGCCTGTATCGGCGCAAAGGTCGGCATGCCCGATCAATTGGTATTCAATATTGCCGGTGACGGCTGCTTTCGTATGAATATGAATGAGCTTGCAACGGCTACCAGATATGATATTCCTATTATCGAGGTCGTCTTCAACAATCATGTACTCGGTATGGTGCGCCAGTGGCAGACTCTCTTTTATGACAAGAGATATTCGAATACGAATCTTCGCGATAAGGTGGATTTTGTGAAATTAGCCGAGGCAATGGGTGCCAGGGCTTACCGTATCACCAAAGCGGAAGAGGTGGAGGGTGTATTCCGGGAGGCAATTGCCCTAAAGCAGCCCGTACTGATTGAATGCGTTATTGACAGCGATGATAAGGTATGGCCGATGGTGGCTCCGGGTGCCCCTATTGAAGAGGTGTTTACGGAAGAGGACCTGAATAATAAATAGTACCGTCCGCAAAAGGCGGTATAGGGGAGCCAGTATAAAAAATAACAATAAATTAATACAATTTTAAAATATGCTGTAATAAGAACAAAAATAAAGCATTTATAAGGGCTTCTTATTCAAAGGATTGCCATAAATAAATTGACAAAAAAATAACATAGTTCTATAATTAAAATTATGCTTTACTGTGTTGGAGTAGGTATCTGTGAATTATAAAAAAGCATAATTCACACTATTTTGGCAGCATGTATTGTCAGTGTAAAATAAATGAAGGAGGATGGAATAGTGGGAAGAATTTATAATTTTTCGGCCGGACCGGCGATGTTGCCGGTAGAGGTATTACAGGAAGCAGCAGATGAAATGCTTAACTACAGGGGTACAGGGATGTCTGTTATGGAGATGAGCCATAGGTCCAAGGCTTATGAAGCAATCATCCAGGAAGCAGAGAAGGATTTAAGGGAATTAATGAACATTCCCGACAATTATGAAGTACTTTTCTTACAGGGCGGTGCTTCGCTGCAGTTTGCCGCAATTCCCATGAATTTAATGAAGAACAAGGTAGCAGATTACATTATTACCGGTCAGTGGGCAAAGAAGGCTTATCAGGAAGCAAAAATTTATGGTACTGCAAACGCAGTAGCATCCTCCGCAGATAAGACATTCTCCTACATTCCGGATTGTTCCGATCTTCCGATTTCTGAAAATGCTGATTATGTTTATATTTGTGAGAACAATACAATCTATGGAACGAAATTCTGGAAGCTTCCCAATACAAAGGGCAAGCCGTTGGTAGCTGACGTTTCCTCCTGTTTCTTATCCGAGCCCGTTGATGTTACCAAATACGGAGTTATCTACGGCGGTGTTCAAAAGAACATCGGACCTGCAGGTGTTGTAATTGTAATCATCCGCAAGGACCTGATCACAGAGGATACCCTTCCCGGAACACCAACCATGATGAAATATAAAATTCATGCAGATGAGCATTCCTTATATAATACACCTCCGGCCTATGGTATCTATGTCTGCGGCAAGGTATTCAAGTGGATTAAGAATCTGGGCGGTCTTGAGACAATGAAGGCTCATAATGAGAAAAAGGCTAAAATCCTCTATGATTATCTGGATGAAAGCAAGATGTTCCATGGTACCGTTGTGAAGGAGGACCGTTCCTTAATGAATGTTCCTTTTGTAACCGGTAACGAGGAGCTGGATGCCAAGTTTGTCAAGGAAGCAAAGGCAGTAGGCTTTGAGAACCTGAAGGGCCACAGAACCGTAGGCGGAATGAGAGCGAGCATCTATAATGCTATGCCGATTGAGGGCGTTGAGAAGCTGGTTGAATTCATGAAGAAGTTCGAGGCTGAGAATACAAAATAAGCCGGATGGCTGGGAATGAATCATATTTACACCCGTGCATATCACAAGCTTTGCTTGTGATACTGCTTCAATAAATAGTTTGAAAGGTACTTTCAAACTTTATGTTGCCGAAGGCGGCGGAATGCGAGGATAAACATGAAATATAATTGTCTTAATCCCATAGCCGGGATAGGTTTGAATATATTCACAGAGGAATATGATAAAGTTGAGGATATCAATGAGGCGGATGTGATTTTGGTCCGCAGCGCGGCAATGCATGATATGGAATTTGGCAGCAATCTGAAAGCGATTGCAAGAGCAGGTGCCGGTGTTAATAATATACCTTTGGAGAAATGTGCCGAGAAGGGTATTGTCGTATTCAATACTCCCGGTGCCAATGCCAACGGTGTGAAGGAACTGGTAATTGCAGGTCTGATGTTAGCCTCCCGTGATATTGTAGGCGGTATCAACTGGGTTCAGACGATTAAGGAGGACCCTTCCGTTGCAAAATTAGTGGAAAAGGGAAAAGGCAAATTTGCAGGCAAAGAAATCCAGGGAAAGAAATTAGGCGTTATCGGTCTTGGAGCCATCGGCGTATTGGTTGCTAATACAGCAAACCGCCTTGGCATGACAGTATACGGGAACGACCCCTTCATCTCCGTAGACAATGCCTGGAACCTTTCCCGTGATGTAGTTCATGTAAAGACAAGGGATGAGATTTACAGAGAATGTGACTATATTACAGTACATACACCATTGATCGAGGATACGGACCCGAATGTGAACACGAAGGAAATGATTAACGCCGAAGCTATCTCCAAGATGAAGGACGGAGTGATTATCCTGAACTTCGCCAGAGACCTTCTGGTAAATGATGCCGATATTGAAGTGGCTTTAAAATCCGGGAAGATTGCACGCTATGTAACAGATTTCCCGAATGCGAAGACAGCGAATATGGAAGGGGTTATTGCAATTCCCCATCTGGGCGCTTCCACCGAGGAATCCGAGGATAACTGTGCGGTAATGGCAGTGAAGCAGCTTAGGGATTACATGGAGAACGGCAATATCAAGAATTCCGTAAATTACCCTAACTGTGACGCAGGTGTCTGCACAACGGCAGGGCGAATTGCCATCTGTCACAAGAACATTCCGAATATGCTGACACAGTTTACCGGTGCCTTCTCTTCCGTTAATGTCAATATTACGGATATGGTAAATAAGAGCAGAGGCGATTATGCATACAGTGTATTGGATGTGGAAACGACAATTACCAATGAGGTGGCTGAAAAACTGGCTACAATTCCCGGTGTATTGAAGGTTAGAATTGTAAAATAGTGAATGGAGAAAGGGACATAATCAGAAGTATGATTATGTCCCAATTGATGTAATAGATTGGAGAAATATTATGGCAGCAGTAAAACCATTTTTATGTATCAGACCCAGGGAAGATGTTGCAGACAGAGTGGCTGCCCTACCCTACGATGTGTATAACCGTAAGGAGGCGAAGCAGGAAATACGAAGAGAGCCTCTGTCCTTTCTTAAGGTAGACCGTGCGGAAACAGATTTCCCGGATGAGGTGGATACCTATGACTCAAGGGTTTATCTTAGGGCGAAGGAACTGCTACAGAAAATGATCAGCGACGGTATTTATATTACCGAGGAAAAGGAATGCTACTATATCTATGAATTGATTATGGAAGGACGTTCCCAGACAGGACTGGTTGCCTGTGCTTCTATTGATGATTATCTAAGCAATACGATCAAGAAGCATGAGAATACAAGAGAAGACAAGGAAATAGACCGTATCAACCATGTGGATACCTGCAATGCGCAGACCGGGCCGATCTTTCTTGCCTACCGTGCCCACAAAACAATCAGTAGAATTGTTGCCGATGCCAGGAAGGAGACTCCCATATACAGCTTTACCGCAGTTGACGGAATCAGCCATAGGGTATGGAGAATATCACAGGAGGACAGGATTGCCGGAATCAAAGCCTCCTTTGAGGAAATTGACAGCATCTATATTGCAGACGGCCATCACCGGGCAGCCTCCGCTGTAAAGGTGGGATTAAAGAGAAGAAAAGAAAATCCGGGATATACAGGTGCAGAGGAATTCAATTATTTCCTGTCGGTATTATTCCCTCATGACCAGCTTATGATCATGCCCTATAACCGTACCGTCAGAGATTTGAACGGCCTAAGCAGGGAGGAATTCCTTAACAGGCTGGAGGCTGACTTTGAGCTTGCCCAAATAGGCAGAGAGCCCTTTGCGCCCACCCAAAAGGCAAGCTTTGGAATGTATCTGGACAACTGCTGGTATTGCCTGAAGGCAAAGGATAGGATATGCACGGACAAGGACCCGGTTGCGGCACTTGATGTGTCCCTGCTTCAGGAGTATCTTCTGAAACCGATTCTTGGTATTGACGATCCGCGTACGGATAAACGGATTGATTTTATTGGCGGTATCCGCGGATTAAAGGAGCTGGAGCGCCGTGTGGCCGAGGATATGACAGTGGCATTTTCCATGTATCCAACCTCCATTGAGGAGCTTTTTGCCGTATCGGATGCAGGGAAGCTGATGCCTCCCAAATCCACCTGGTTCGAACCCAAGCTTCGCAGCGGCCTTTTTATTCACAGCCTGTAATTTTACTGCGGCAGGATCAAATATATATCATCAGGAAGGAATAAAGCCGGCATAAATCAGATAAACTTACATAGGACGCTTTTCATATAATAGATTACTGCGATACTTTTAATAATTATTTTACTGTTATATTTGCTATGGATATGTTAGAATGTTTATTAGCAAATTTGGCGTGTGAGAAAAAACATGTACAGAAATGAGGAAAAATATGAGCAGTTTTTTTAATTACGATAATGCGTTCTTTACATTCTTAGGTAAGATATGTGACATTATATTCTTAAGCATCATATGGGCGGTTGTCTGTATACCGATTGTAACAATAGGACCCGCCAATACGGCTCTTTATTACGCAACAGTAAAGGTAATCCGCAGAGAAAGAGGCTATTTATTCCGTGAATTTTTTAAATCCTTCCGTTTGAATTTCACCCGCGGAGCAATTATGGGAATCGCTTTGACGGTTATAGCCTTTATTCTGATGTTGGACATCTATACCTCCTGGACCGCGAATTCGGGAAGTACGTCCCTAAACTCCATATTCTTTGGAGTATATATTGCCTTAGCTTTTTTTATACTTAGTTTTTCTCTCTATGTATTTCCGGTACTGTCCCGGTTTAATATGACCATGAAGCAGTTAATAAAGGCAGCCGCTTTTATGTGTATCAGGCATTTGTTCCATACGATCATCATGCTGATCAATCTGATTGCAGGTATTGTCGTGGTTTTAATTTTTCCTTTGGCGCTCGTAATCATACCTGCGATAGTTACCCTGATTAATTCGTTTATTATGGAGAGAGTGCTAAAGAAATATATGCCCCAGACTGAAAATACGGAAGAGAATTCCAACAAGGATGAATGGTATTTGGAATAATATATTTTCAAAATCAATCTAATAGGGAAGAGCGCTTTCGGTCATTTTTCATAAAAATTAAAAAATTATAAAAAAGTACTTTTCTTTTTTGTGAAAACATGGTATAAAATTATGTATAAAAAATATACAAAACCAAAAACGGAGCAAAGGCGTTCTCAGTTTTATTTGAGGACGCCTTCTTTATAATCACGAGAGGAGATTATTAGTATGTCAGAAAAATTAACTGATTTATTTGGAAGTGACGTATTTAACGAAGCAACCATGATTGAGCGTCTGCCGAAAAAAACCTATGCAGCTCTCAAAAAAACACTTGAGAATGGTGAGGATTTAGATCCGGCTGTAGCTGAAGTAGTAGCAAATGCAATGAAGGATTGGGCAATTGAGCGTGGAGCTACCCACTATACCCACTGGTTCCAGCCTTTAACAGGTATTACGGCAGAGAAGCATGATTCCTTTATCAGCCCTACCGCTGATGGCAAGATTATCATGGAATTTTCCGGAAAAGAATTAATCAAGGGTGAGCCCGATGCATCCTCTTTCCCCTCCGGCGGTTTAAGAGCTACCTTTGAAGCCAGAGGCTATACTGCATGGGATTGTACATCACCTGCTTTCTTAAGAGAGGACGCAGCAGGCGTTACACTTTGCATTCCTACCGCTTTCTGTTCTTACACCGGCGAAGCCTTGGACAACAAGACTCCTCTTCTTAGATCCATGGAAGCCGTAAGCAATCAGGCAATTCGTGTATTAAAGCTGTTTGGACATAACAATGTAAAGAGTGTATCCGCATCCGTTGGTCCGGAGCAGGAATATTTCATCGTTGATAAAGCAAAATACTTAAAGAGAGATGATCTTATTTTTACCGGAAGAACCTTATTTGGCGCTATGCCTCCCAAGGGACAGGAATTAGAGGATCATTATTTCGGCAGTATTAAGGAAAGAATTGCTGCATATATGAAGGAGATCAATATCGAGCTTTGGAAGCTGGGTGTAACAGCTAAGACTCAGCACAATGAGGTTGCTCCTGCACAGCATGAGTTAGCTCCTATTTATGCAACAGCCAATATCGCAACAGACCATAATCAGTTAGTTATGGAGACGATGAAGAAGGTGGCTAACCGTCATGGCCTTACCTGCCTGCTTCATGAGAAGCCCTTCGCAGGTGTGAATGGTTCCGGCAAGCACAATAACTGGTCACTGGTTACTAATACAGGGAAGAACTTATTAGATCCCGGCAAGACACCTCATGAGAATATACAGTTCCTGTTATTCCTGGCAGCTGTATTAAGGGCAGTGGATTTACATGCAGATTTACTTCGTGTTTCTGCAGCTAATCCGGGAAATGACCACAGATTAGGCGCTAACGAAGCACCTCCGGCGATTATCTCCGTTTTCTTAGGCGAGCAGTTAGAGGATGTTGTAGCACAGCTGATTGAGACCGGTGAAGCTAAGAACAGCAAGGAAGGCGGTAAGTTAAATATTGGTGTAACCACACTTCCTACTCTTGCTAAGGATGCAACAGACAGAAACCGTACATCACCCTTCGCATTTACAGGTAATAAATTTGAGTTCCGTATGGTTGCGTCCTCTGCATCCATCGCAACTCCTAATACAATTTTAAATGGAATTGTTGCAGATGTTCTTAGTGATTTTGCAGATGAATTGGAGAAGGCTTCCGATTTTGATCTTGCTGTACATGACTTAATCAAGAAGACCTTAAAGGATCATCAGAGAATTATCTTCAACGGCAACGGCTATTCCGAGGAATGGGTAGAGGAAGCTGTCAAGAGAGGACTTCCGAATATCAAGTCCATGGTTGAGGCTGTCCCTGCATTAGTATCCGAGAAGGCTATCAAGTTATTTGAGAAGCATAGTATTCTTTCTGAAGTTGAGTTACATTCCCGTGCGGAGATTATGTATGAGACATATGCCAAGGCTATCAACATTGAAGCCAGAACAGCTATCTCCATGGCAAGCGTTAAGTACATTCCCGCAGTTATCAAGTATGTAACCAAGCTTGCTGAATCCATTAATGCAGTTAAGGCAGCAGTTGCAGATGCAGATGTAAGTGTTCAGACTTCGCTGTTGAAGGAGACTTCTGCGCTTCTTGCCAAGGCTCAGGCTGCATTGAAGGCATTAATCGAAGTTACTGATAAGGCAAATTCAATTTCCGAGGCTGCTGAGAGTGCTAAGTATTTCAGAGAGGCAGTATTCCCTGCAATGCTTGATCTTAGAGCACCGATTGACGAACTGGAAGTAATCGTTGATAAGGAATTATGGCCGGTTCCGACCTACGGAGATCTGTTATTCGAGGTATAATCTGATCATAATAAATATCTACAGAGGGTGTTTTAAACACCCTCTGTTTTTTAGCTGCAAGGATCGAAATGCTGCGAAATGGAATTTAAAATTCACTTGACAATTAAGTCGAATTCCTATATATTTTGATTATCAAAATATTTGCCTTACAAAGCATATGCTTAGGAGAGAAGCAGATGAAGGAAAAACTTGTTCAAATAAATAAGATGCTCGTAGAGGTTTACGATGATGTAAACCGTATTGAGGAATATTCGATCAAGAGCGGTGCTTTCAAGGATTTATCCATTACTGAAATCCATACAATCGAGGCGGTGGGGCTGTATGGCTCCAAAACCATGTCCGAGGTTGCGGCTGTGCTTGAAATTACAATGGGTACGCTGACAACAGCAGTTGACAAATTGATTAAAAAGGGCTATGTAGAACGCAGCCGAAGCGATACCGATCGAAGAATTGTGAATATCAGCCTGACCAGAAGGGGCAAGCTGGCATATCGTATTCATGAGAAATTTCATTTGGATATGGTAGAGGCAATTATGCTGGATTTTACACCTGAGGAAGAAGAAATACTGTTATCGGCACTTGGAAGGCTAAATCATCACCTAAAGGTGATTTATCAGGGTGCCAGGGATAACAAGGCGGCGATGGATAAGCGGGTATGAATTCTACTGTTAGGAGGACTTAATAATTGAGACGAGCAATAGTCATCGGTACGGGAAGGTATCTACCGGATAACAGAATGACGAATGATGATATGGCTAAGCTGGTAGAGACAAATGATGAATGGATTTCTTCCCGGACAGGGATTAAGGAAAGGAGAATTTCTACCGGAGAGTCAACCTCTGACCTGGCCTACAGGGCAGCGGTAAATGCTTTAAGAAATGCGAAACTAAACGCAGAAGAACTTGACTTGATCATATGTGCCACTATCTCGCCGGATTCCTTTATGCCCTCGGTTGCCTGCATGGTACAAAACAGCCTGGGGGCAAAACGGGCAGCAGCCTTCGACCTGACGGCGGCCTGTACCGGACTCATCTATGCAATGGCCGTAGCAGCAGCCTTTATTAAAAGTGGAATGTATAGGAATGCATTGGTAATTGGGGCGGAAACCCTGTCAAAGACACTGGATTGGTCCGATCGTTCCACCTGTGTACTCTTTGGAGACGGCGCAGGGGCGATGGTATTATCAGCAGTAGAGCAGGAAGACGGACGTACGGGGGGGATTATGGCAATGAGCCTTGCCAGTGATGGCAGTAAAGGTGAGCATCTTTGTCTGCCCGCAATACCTCTGTCAAATCCCTTTGTAAAGCCCGAAGAGAATGGAGCTAAGCCAACTATCACAATGAACGGTCAGGAGGTATTCAAGTTTGCCGTCCGCAGCATTACGGATTTAGTGAAAAAGGTTCTGGCGGAGACAGAATTAACACATCAGGATATCAAATATATCGTGCCTCATCAGGCGAATCAGAGAATCATTGAACAGGCAGCCAAATCCTTGGGAATTGAGTTCGAGAAATTTTACTGCAATATTGAACGCTATGCCAATACCTCGGCTGCAACCATAGGAATAGCCCTGGATGAGATGGTGCAAAAGGATATGCTTAAGCCTGGCGACCGGATTATACTGGTGGGCTTTGGAGGCGGCATGACCAGCGGGGCAATCCTGGTCGAATGGGCGTCACAGTAATATGCAAAACCCGGAGGTTACACTCCTGGCTATATAATTAACCGAAGAGGAATATTTTTCGGGTCATTTTGGGAGGATATCTCCCGACTATAAAATATTATGGAGGAAATAATAATGGATTTTGAAAAAGTTAAAGAATTAGTAGCAGAGCAGTTAGGTGTTGACGCGGCAGAGCTTAACGAGGACACATCCTTAAAGGAAGATTTGAATGCAGATTCGCTTGACCTGTTTCAGATTATTATGTCTTTGGAAGAAGAATATGGGATTGAAATTCCGACAGAGGACGCAGAAAGCATAGCAACCATAGGCGATATTGAGCGGTATATTGCAAAGAAAAGCGAAGATGCACAGTAAATCTTCGGGGAGGGATTAAAGAGTGAAAGGAAAATCACTTTCACTGCAAGTTTGTGTCTGCGCTGCATCCACAAACTTGAGATACGCATAGCCTCGTAAGCGAGGCTATAAGCAGCGCGGAAATGAGGAAAAGCATGAAATCACGTATCTGTAATCTTTTGAATATAGAATACCCGATTTTCCAGGGAGCGATGGCCAGGATATCGGATGCTTCTCTGGCGGCGGCCGTATCCGAAGCAGGGGGACTTGGCATTATAGCAGGGGGCACCGCGCCGGCAGATTATGTTCGCGCCGAGGTCAGGAAGGCGAAAGAGCTTACCAAAAGGCCCTTTGGTGTAAATATCATGCTGCTTAGTGAATTTGCAGAGGATATCGCAAATATGGTATGTGAGGAAGGGGTCCGGGTTGTCACGACCGGGGCCGGATCACCTGCCAAATATATGGAGATGTGGAAGGCACATGGGATTAAGGTGATTCCCGTTGTTCCTTCTGTTGCAATCGCAAAAAGAATGGAACGAAGCGGGGCGGATGCAGTTATTGCAGAAGGGACGGAATCCGGCGGCCATGTTGGAGAGCTGACCACAATGGTACTGGTTCCCCAGGTAGTGGATGCGGTTACGGTCCCTGTTATTGCAGCCGGGGGCATCGGAGACGGCAGGGGTATTGCAGCCGCCTTTATGCTCGGAGCGGATGGTATACAGGTCGGTACACGTTTTCTTTCCGCCTATGAATGTACGGTTCATCCCAATTACAAGCAAAAGGTTTTAAATGCAAGGGATATTGATACGGTGGTAACCGGACGCCCGACAGGACATCCGGTACGCATACTTAAGAATAAACTAAGCCGCCAGTTTAACGAACTGGAGGCAAAGGCGGCACCCCTGGATGAATATGATAAGCTGGGTGTCGGTGCATTGGCAAAGGCTGTGGTTCAGGGAGATACGGATTACGGCAGTGTTATGGCGGGACAAATTGCAGCACTTGTGAATAAGGAGCAAAGCTGTAAGGAGATTATCCAGGAAATGTTCGGGCAGGCAGAGGAATTGCTTAACAGGAATTGGAGGTAAGGATGGGAAAGACAGCGTTTTTGTTTGCAGGACAGGGAGCCCAGTATATCGGAATGGGGAAAGAGCTTTATGAGAAATATCCTGTATGCAGGCAGACCTTTGAGGAGGCAAATGACAGTCTTGCTATGGATCTGACCGGTCTGATTTTTAACGGAAGCAAGGAAGACCTTAACCGGACCGAGAACACCCAGCCCTCCATTGTTACAGTATCCATCGCTGCCTACAGAGCCTTATCGGAATACGCAGTTAAGCCGGATATGGCAGCGGGATTAAGCCTTGGGGAATACTCTGCCCTGACAGCAAGCGGGGTCTTTACGCTTTCACAGGTGGTCCCGCTGGTAAGAAAAAGAGGACGTTTTATGCAGGAGGCGGTGCCTGAGGGTATCGGAAGAATGATTGCGGTACTTGGCTTGTCGGAGGAAAAGATCAGAGAGGCCTGTAAGGAAGCAGGGAGCTTTGGAATCGCAGAGGCTGCGAACTTCAACTGTCCCGGACAGATTGTGATCGGCGGTGAATGCCAGGCAGTAGATGAGGCCGCCAGGCTTTGCAAGGAAAAAGGTGCCATGAAGGTGTTACCGCTTGCTTTAAGCGCACCCTTTCATACCTCGATGTTACAACCGGCGGCTGAAAAACTTAAGGAAGAATTGGACCCCATACAGCTGGGAGCAATGAACACGGCTGTTATCAGTAATGTGAATGCCGAATTTATCAGTAGTATACAGGAAATAAAAGCTTTGCTTTACCGTCAGGTTATGAGCAGTGTTTTGTGGGAGCATTCCATTCGGAGGATGATTGAAGCAGGAGCTACTAATTTTGTAGAGATAGGGCCGGGTAAAACTCTATCCGGCTTTGTGAAAAAGATTGATAGAAGTCTTGGCATATGCAACGTGGAGGACATTGCTTCCCTGGAGGCAACGGTTAAGGCTTTAACAATTTAAATGGAGGAATTTATGCTTAACGGAAAAGTGGCAGTAATAACCGGAGCCGGAAGAGGCATCGGAAGGGCAATTGCCCTACGGCTTGCCGAGCATGGTGCAAAGGTAGTCGTTAATTACCGCAGCAGTATCACTCAGGTAGAAGAGCTTCTTGCAACAATAAAGGCGGCCGGTGGTGAAGCCTTTGCCCTGCAGGCGGATATCAGCCGGGAGGAAGAGGCGAAGAAGCTGCTAAGCGAGGCGGTAAAGCAATTCGGAAGAGTTGATATTTTAATTAATAATGCAGGAATCATCAAGGATAACCTGTTAATGAAGATGACAGAGGCTGATTTTGACAGCGTTCTGGATATTAATCTGAAGGGAACCTTTTTTTGCATGAAGCATGTGTCAATGATTATGCTTCGCCAAAAGGCGGGTAAGATCATTAATATTTCTTCGATTGTCGGTATTACCGGCAATATTGGACAGATCAATTATTCCGCATCAAAGGCAGGAATCATCGGTATGACCAAGACGGCGGCAAGGGAGCTGGCTTCCCGAGGGATTACAGTGAATGCAGTTGCTCCGGGCTTTATTGAATCAGATATGACACAGCAGTTGCCAGATAAAGTAAAAGATGCTACACTTGCAAGTATACCGCTTAAGCGATATGGAACAGCCAAAGAGGTTGCCGATGCGGTAAGCTTTCTGGCTTCGGATGGGGCAAATTATATCACCGGACAGGTGCTCCAGGTTGATGGCGGAATGTTAATGTAAAAATAATAAAGATGAAAAATTTTTATCAGAATATATGCTGCCTTTGGCGGCGGAATGCGAGGTAACATGAGTCGTAGAGTAGTGGTAACGGGATTGGGTGCAATCACACCAATCGGAAATAATGTAACGGATTTTTTTGATCATGTGCAGGAGGGAGCCTGCGGCATTGATTTTATTAATAGCTTTGATACGGAGGCCTATTCGGTCAAGCTTGCGGCCCAGGTAAAGGACTTTGATCCGAAGAATTATATGGAAGCCAAGGAAGCAAGAAGAATGGACCGGTTTTCCCAGCTGGCGGTAGCCGCAGCCAAAGAGGCGGTTGCAGATTCCGGGCTTACACTTGATGAAATCGACAAGGAGCGGCTGGGAGTTATTGTAGGCTCCGGTATCGGCGCAATCGATGATATTGAGAAGGAAACAAATACCTTGCGCGATAAGGGGCCAAAGCGTGTTAATCCTTTGTTCATACCCATGACCATTACCAATATGGCAGCAGGGAATATTGCCATCCAGTTTGGTGCCAGGGGTATCTGCACAAATGTTGTAACGGCCTGTGCCACCGGTAATAACTGTATCGGCGAAGCCTTCCGCAGCATTAAGCATGGCTATTCGGACATTATAATCGCAGGAGGCTCGGAAGGCTCCATTACTCCGCTGGCAATCGCAGGCTTTCAGTCCCTGACGGCCCTGTCTACCAGCAAGGACCCGGCCAGGGCATCCATTCCCTTTGACAAAGAGCGGGACGGCTTTGTTATGGGAGAAGGAGCCGGAATTCTGATTCTTGAGGATTATGAGCATGCAAAGGCCCGTGGTGCAAGAATATATGCTGAAATCGTCGGCTATGGCTCAACCTGTGACGCTTATCATATTACCTCTCCTTCACCGGATGGAGAAGGCGGTGCCAGAGCAATGAAGCTTGCCATGGAAGAGGCGGGCATTACGCCGAAAGAGGTATCCTATATCAACGCCCACGGAACCAGTACCCCTCCGAATGATCGTACCGAGACAGTCTCCATCAAGCTTGCCTTGGGAGAGGAGGCATACCGTGTACCGGTCAGCTCCAGTAAATCCATGTTTGGCCATTTGCTGGGTGCAGCGGGAGCAGTGGAGGCCATCGTTTGTGTGAAGGCAATTGAGAATGATTTTATTCCTGCTACGATAGGATTAAAGACACCCGACGAGGAATGTGATCTTGATTATGTTCCGGGAGTGGGCAGAAAGGCGAAGCTCTCTTATGTCATGTCCAATTCTCTTGGCTTTGGTGGCCATAATGCTACCCTGATATTTAAAAACATGGAGGTATAACCGTGGACTATAAAGCAATTATTAACTTAATGAAGGAAATGAATCATACTGATCTGACAAAGTTAGAGATAGAAGAAGAGGGCGTAAAGATTTGTATGGAAAAGGAGGGAAAGGTTGTAACACTTACTCAGCCGGCCATTCCTCCAATTCCTATGACTTCGGTATATCCGGTTAATCAAATGCTGCAGGCCTCGCCGTTATTACAGCCGGTACAGATGGGCCAGACGGATACGGGAGCGGCCCAGCCAGCCGAGAACGTTTCTAAGGCAGCCGATAAACAGGCCGAGGAGGTTAATTCCTTAAAAATTGTATCTCCGATGGTTGGAACCTTCTATGCATCCCAATCACCGGATAAGCCGGCCTTTGTTAAGGTGGGAGATAAGGTAAAGAAGGGGCAGACGGTTTGTATCATTGAGGCCATGAAGCTGATGAATGAAATTGAAAGTGAGCATGACGGTGAAATCATCAAGGTGATGGTTAATAACGAGCAAATGGTGGAATTTGGCCAGCCTTTGTTCCTGGTAAAGTAGTTTTATTTTGCGGTGAAAGAGGGATTGCAATGTTAAATAGTGATGAAATCCAGAAAATACTGCCTCACAGGCCACCTTTTCTATTAGTTGACAGGGTGGAGGAGCTGGAGCCGGGTGTCAGAGCTGTGGGTAAAAAATGTGTATCGATGAATGAACCCTTTTTTCAGGGACATTTTCCTGGGAAAGCAGTTATGCCCGGTGTACTTATTCTTGAAGCTCTGGCCCAGATGGGGGCGCTTTGTATGCTGTCGGTCCCTGGAAATGAAGGCAAGATCGTATTTTTTGGAGGAATTGATAAGGTTAAATTCAAACGTCAGGTAATTCCGGGAGATGTGCTGACTCTGGACGTTGAGATTACAAAAAGTAAGGGAAGCTTTGGTGTGGGAACAGCGAAGGCCTTGCTGGAAGGCAAGGTTGCCGTGGAAGCGATCCTTACCTTTGCAATCGGGCAATAAGCATAATTTATAAGGAGATCATTCATGTTCAAAAAAATATTGATCGCAAACCGTGGTGAGATCGCGGTCAGAATTATCCGTGCCTGTAAAGAAATGGGCATTGATACGGTTGCAGTCTATTCAGAAGCAGACAAAGAGGCACTTCATGTAATGCTTGCGGATGAGGCAGTATGTATCGGGCCGGCAAAATCCAAGGACAGTTATCTGAATATACAGAATATCATCAGTGCAACGGTGCTTACCGGTGCAACGGCGATTCATCCTGGATTTGGCTTTCTGTCAGAAAACAGCTCCTTTGCCAGAATGTGTGAGGATTGTAATATAACCTTTATCGGACCGAAGGCAGATACAATCGATCTGCTCGGCAATAAATCCAAGGCCCGTGAAACGATGCAGAAAGCAGGAGTACCTGTGGTTCCCGGTTCTGACGGTGAGGTGGAGAGCATAAAGGAAGCACTGCTGCTGGCCAAGAAAATAGGTTATCCTGTTATGATAAAGGCAAGTGCCGGCGGCGGCGGTAAGGGAATGAGAGCGGTATTTAAAGAAGAGGAGCTGGAGAAATCATACAACGCGGCTAAGGCAGAGGCAAAAGCGGCATTTGCAGATGACAAGGTATACATCGAGAAATTGATTATAAACCCAAAGCATATTGAATTTCAGATACTTGCCGACAGCCACGGCAATGTGGTTCATCTGGGGGAAAGAGACTGCTCGGTGCAAAGGAGAAATCAGAAGATGATGGAGGAATCCCCTTCCGCCATCATGACTCCTGAGCTTCGAAAGAAGATGGGTACGGCTGCGGTCAAGGCTGCCAAAGCAACCGGTTATGTTAATGCGGGAACGATAGAATTCCTGTATGACCGGGGAGAATACTACTTCATGGAGATGAACACCCGGATTCAGGTAGAGCATCCTGTAACCGAGATGGTGACCGGAATTGATATGATAAAGGCACAGATATGTATTGCGGCAGGTGAGCCAATGCCCTACCGTCAGGAGAACATAGAGTTTAAAGGCCATGCCATCGAATGCCGTATTAATGCGGAGGACCCTGCGAAGAATTTTATGCCGTGTCCGGGTCGTGTGGAAAATGTCCTGTTTCCCGGTGGCTATGGAGTTCGTGTAGACAGCGCGCTTTATCCGGGCTATCTGGTACCCGCCTGTTACGATTCCATGCTTGCCAAGGTCATAGCCTACGGCAGCGACAGGCAGGAGGCCATCGCAAGGATGAAAAGAGCATTGTCTGAGCTGATTATTGACGGAATTGAGACCAATGTGGAATATCAGTATGATTTGCTGGAACGTGAGGAAATAATCTCCGGCCATTATCATACAGGCTTAATCGAGACAAAATAGAAAGATTTAGAAAGATTAGCTTCTTTCATCATATTTTGTGCCGCCTCTGGCAGTGGGATAAGAGGAAAGTCTGAAAGTACCTTTCAAACTATTTATTGATGCAATATCACAAGCAAGCTTGTGATATGCAGGGGTGTGAATATGAGAACAAATCCATTTAGTAGAAAGCATTATGCGACAACGAATATATATCGTGCCCAGCCCCAGGATAATCAGCCGCCGGAGGAGGAGCGCCCGAATGTACCCCAAGGGATTATGACAAAATGCCCAAAATGCGGTAAGGTAATTTATACCCGGCTTCTGCTTAAGAATTTCAAGCGCTGTGATGAATGCGGTTATAATTTTAAAATATCCGCAAACGAGCGTTTTACAATGATACTGGATGACGGGCTATGGCAGGAATTCGATGCTCAGATGTCCACAAGGGATCCTTTGAGCTTTCCGGGCTATGGGGATAAGCTGGTTAAGACCCAGACCCAGACCGGACTCGTGGACGGTGCGGTCACCGGTAAAGGCAGGATTAATGGACTTCCTGTAATGCTTGGCGTAATGGATGCTTCCTTTTTCATGGGCAGTATGGGTACGACAATCGGCGAGAAGCTGGCAAGGCTCTTTGAGCAGGCGACGAGAGAAGGACTTCCTGTTATCATTTTCACCGCCTCAGGCGGAGCAAGAATGCAGGAGGGAATTTTCTCCCTGATGCAGATGGCCAAGGTAAGTGCAGCCGTGGCAAAGCATAGTGAGGCAGGTCTGCTTTATATAACCGTACTTACCGATCCCACGACCGGTGGAGTTACGGCAAGCTTTGCGATGCTGGGAGACATTATCCTCGCCGAGCCGGAAGCATTAATCGGCTTTGCAGGGCCAAGAGTAATTGCACAAACCATAGGGCAGAAGCTTCCGGAGGGCTTCCAGAAGGCAGAATTCCTGCTGGAGCATGGCTTTGTGGACCGCATTGTGCCCCGTGACCAGATGAAGGAGACCCTTGGTATGCTGATTAAGCTGCATTCTACAGCAGCTACAAATGTAGATGAAGTCGGTCAGGAGCAGCATTAGCATAGAGTCTCTTTGCAAATATTGTGCTGACGCCCAAATTTAAGGATTCTTGGCAGAATGGAGATTTATCATGAGTTTGACACCCTGGGAAAAAGTAAAATTAGCCCGTATGCCGGTAAGACCCACGGGACTTGATTATATCGAAAAAATTTTTGACAATTTTCTGGAGCTGCATGGTGACCGATACTATGGGGATGACCAGGCGATTGTCGGAGGTGTGGCCTTCTTTGGAGACCTTCCTGTTACTGTTATCGCGCAGCAGAAGGGCAGGAATACGAAGGAGAATATAACAAGGAATTTCTCCATGCCGCATCCGGAAGGGTATCGGAAGGCCTTGCGTTTGATGAAGCAGGCAGAGAAATTCCAGCGGCCCATTATCTGCTTTATTGATACACCGGGAGCATTCTGCGGAATCGGTGCGGAAGAAAGAGGTCAGGGTGAGGCAATTGCATCAAATCTGGCGGAGATGATGCTGCTGAAAACTCCGATCATATCCGTTGTAATCTCGGAGGGAGGCAGCGGAGGGGCCTTGGCACTGGGAATTGCAGATAAGGTATATATGCTGGAGCATTCCATCTATGCGATTCTTTCCCCGGAGGGCTTTGCAAGCATACTCTATAAGGATTCCAGTAAGGCAGAGCAGGCGGCTGCCGACATGAAGCTGACCGCTCAGGACCTACTGCAATTTGGAATTGTCGACGGTGTGATACCGGAGCCAAAGGGCGGAGCACATAACGATTATGACCAGATGGCGAAGAACATTAAGGCGGTGCTGCAAGAGGATTTACAGCTTTTGACGAAGCTTGATACCGGAGAGCTGCTTGACAAGAGGTATCAGAAGTTCAGAAGGATGTAGCTGAAAGCTGCTCCTAATATATATGGATAATAAAAATCACCATACACTTCACAATGAGTGTAGAGGTGATTTTTTTCTCTTTATGATTTCTTAATCCTTACAATACTGGAGGTGATATGATCCCCAGCAGTGTCGATATAATCCCGGTATTCTTCGTAATTGATATAATACTGCTTTCCCCAGGAGGAGATTTTGAGCATAATCCGGTTAGTTATATCGTCCTTGATCACTCCGGTCACTGTGACATAATGACCGTGAACCTCAGGCACCACTGTCTTGTAATAATAAGGCTTTTTACTATCATCCTTTTTTTCAGGTGCAGCAGCCGGTGTGTCAGAAGGAGCAGCTTCATCTGCAGCAGGCTGTTTCACAGGAGGGTACTCGATTTCCCGAATGATATAAAAGGGAACACCCTTGTGGCCCCAAAACTTAGGCGTGTTCGGTCCGATGGAAAGAATAACGGGGATATCCTGTAGCAGCATTTCCTCCATCATTTCCAGCATATCGTAATAGCTTAGCCCGGTTTTCCAGGAGGCTTTATAGCCAAAGCCGTAGGAATCCGAATACTCATTGATGACATGGGCAATCCTTGTTCCAAAGACAGCCAGAAAACGTCTGGTTTTCGTATATTGGTTATTGACTGTACGGACATAAGCCTCATAGTTTTCATGATAAATAAGAGTACTTCCGCGAAAGGCGATTTCAGTTTCGAGACTTCGGTAAATACTGCTTTTCAAAGCAAGGTATAGGAATAAATCTGCAGTTGCTATTGTACCGCAGCCATAGTTGTGAAGAATATAGTCCTTACTGAACACATGGTTTGCAGGAAACCACATCTGACTTCCGCCATAGTAGATATCGTTGCTTTTTATGATCGGAACGTAATTTGGTCTTGATAATTCAGGCTTTGCATTTCTTGGATTAGGCATGGCCACCGCTCCTGCAATTATACTCATGGATTATAATATTCAAGACAGTTTTTCCTGTTGCAGAATTGGAAATGCATGTTAGAATGAATTATAGTATATTTTTATTAAGTACAGGACTTTGCCGCCAGCGACGGAATAGGGGCGTATCAGACATGCTCCGGGAGGAAAATGATGAAAAGAATAGGAATTTTGCTTTTGACGGGGATGATTTTATTGACAGGATGTGGAAAGAAGGATACACAGGAGTCGGAAAATGAAGCCGGGGCGCAGGCCGCCTCTATGACCTCGTCGGCACAGGCTTCCGTGACCTTGCCTGTAACAGTATCGCCTGCGGAGTCCATAACTTTGCCACCGGTTACGATTAGCTCGGAATCACCGGAGCAAAAGAAATTTATTCAATTGCAAATGGTGTCTATGGAAACGGGATATGCTCTCGCCTCATATAACCAGGTTTATAAAACCACGGATGGAGGAATGAGCTGGGAGAGTGTTTATTCCATTCAGGGTGACAATTACCTGTCAGGTGTTGGCCCAGTCATGTGTGCGGTGGATGAAAATACTCTGTATATAGTGGCCTATTACAATAAAAGGACGAATGTCCTGTCATCTACGGATTCAGGGAAAACCTGGACCTCTGTTGTCATTACCTCGGAATTAAGCTGGGTTAAAAACGATGTCGGCAGTTATGATATGGATTTTATCGATGCAAAGAATGGATATCTTATGATAGAATCGACTCCGGGAGCCGGACAGATGCTTAAGACAGTGTATAAAACCACGGATGCCGGAGTGAATTGGACCATGATTACCGGAGATCAAGGCGGTCAGGATAATATTCCGGGAATGGTATCCACCGGAATCGGAGGCTTTCCGGGCGGTATTTCCTTCTCCGATCCGGAACAGGGATGGACTGTCTGCAGCAGCTACGGGCCGTATGGCATGTATATCTACCGGACAGAGGACGGCGGTGGGACCTGGAGCATGACCGACCTTCCGGAGCTTCCGAAGGAGTATTCCGAATACGACGAATTTGATTTAAGCATGTCGGCATCAGCGCCATCCTTTTATGGAAGTGATAGCAAGCAGGGAAAAACGATTGTGCTCTTTTGGTTAGTAGGACAGATGGAAATAAGTAAAACAGAGTATCTCTATCGTCTGACTGACAAAGGCATCTGGGTGGTTGAAGGGGAATGCAATAGAATAGTAAGCAATGAATGCTTTCTCGATGACCTGAATGGATATGCTCTTGATGAAGACGGATACCTGTGCAAAACAGAGGATGGAGGGCTGAACTGGAAGGCTGTCGGACAGTAATCGGTAATTACGATTCTGTCCGTACAACACCGGTAGCCTTGTGTCAAAGACTTAATCGTCACTTACGTGCTTTGCTATAATTGTCTCGAATAAGCGAATCACAATACAAATAGCCAGAGTTATGAGGATTAGCTCCTCCATCTGATACATAAAATAATAGTCCCATCCATTTGCACGGGCATCTGGAGTAAACGGGTAATAGCGCATAATCATCAGTACGATGGCATTCAGGATACCCAGCACTGTTCCAAGGTAAGGGGCCTTCCGAATACCGGAGGCGGCAAAGAGCAGAAAAAAGTAGGTCAGAAAATATAACACAGCGCCAGGAATAAAATTCAGCTCGCTGGTCTGTGTAGTTAGGAACATATATACAGCTATGATTGCAACAAGGCCTTTGAGGCAGCGTATGGTACGCTGCCTCAAGTCCTCTTTGTGGAAGCTTATAAGGAATAACGGCAGGGACAGGAAAATCCACATCAAATAACTCAATATATCATAGTCATCGATATTATAATACAGCAGAATATCACTTGGAATCTGCAGCAGGAATATTCCGGCCGGAAGTGCCGCTATCAATATATGATAGCCTCTGCTAAGAACGTTATCCCTATTCATAATAAAATCAAGGGCAATTCCGTAAAGCATGCAGGGCAGGATAGCAAGCAATATAAACAGCTGATCGGAAGGCAGAAAGTTGTCGCTGACGACATGCCGGCCTACTGTAATAAGATATATGATAATAAAAATAATAGCAGATAAATGCTTAAAGGTAAAAGCGGACAGCTTTTTCATAATTGAAATCTCCATTCTGCTGGAACTTATCTTCCTATTCTTCTATCATATCTCCTTCATCCTCGGTGTCAAACTGGCTGATCTGTCTCTTTCTTGCCATCTCATCACTTTCCAGATATTCATCGTAGGAGGTTACCTTATCGATCAGATGACCATTTATAATTTCCATAATCCGGTTTGCAGTAGTCTGGATGAACTGATGATCGGGAGAGGTAAACAGTGCGACTCCCGGGAACTTAATCAGGCCGTTATTCAAGGCGGTGATGGATTCCATATCCAGGTGGTTGGTAGGCTCGTCAAGAATTAATACATTGGCGCCTGCAATCATCATCTTGGACAGCATGACACGTACCCGCTCACCACCGGAGAGAACGTTAACCTTCTTGGAGCCTTCCTCACCGGCAAACAGCATTCTGCCCATGAAGCCGCGCACATAGGTAACATCCTTCTCGGGAGAGAAGGGCATCAGGAAATCAACAATAGTTTCATCCCCTGCAAAGAGCTTGGTGTTATCCTTGGGGAAATAGGATACATTTGTGGTAATCCCCCATTTATAATTTCCTTCATCCGGCTCCAGCTCACCTGCCAATATCTTGAACAGAGTGGTGGTAGCAGCGGTATTCGGGCCGACAAATGCAATCTTATCCTCTCTGCCTACAATGAAAGAGATTTTATCCAGTACCTTGACTCCGTCAATCGTCTTTGAGAGATTTTCAACGGTAAGCACCTCGTTACCGATTTCCCTGCTGGGTCTAAAATCAATATAGGGATATTTTCTGCTGGAGGGACGTATTTCATCCAGCTCGATTTTCTCAAGTGCACGCTTACGGGAGGTAGCCTGCTTGGATTTGGAGGCATTGGCGGAGAAACGCTGGATGAATTCCTGCAGCTCCTTTATTTTCTCTTCTTTCTTCTTGTTGGCCTCCTTCATCTGCTTAACCATCAGCTGGCTGGATTCATACCAGAAATCATAGTTACCGGAGTATAGCTGAATTTTAGCGTAATCAATATCCGCAATATGGGTACATACCTTATTTAAGAAATAACGGTCATGGGATACAACGATTACAGTATTTTCAAAATTAATTAAGAACTCCTCCAGCCAACGGATCGCCTCCAGATCGAGGTGGTTGGTTGGCTCATCGAGCAGCAGAATATCCGGGTTGCCGAAAAGGGCCTGGGCAAGCAGAACCTTAACCTTCTCGGAGCCGTTTAGCTCACTCATTTTCTTATAATGAAGCTCAGTTTCAATACCAAGTCCATTCAGCAGGGTGGCGGCGTTTGATTCAGCCTCCCAGCCGTCCATTGCGGCAAATTCACCCTCCAGCTCGCTGGCCCGGATACCGTCCGCTTCCGTGAAGTCCTCCTTCGCATAGATGACTTCCTTTTCCTTCATAATTTCATAAAGACGTTTATTGCCCATGATTACTGTATCAAGAACTTCATATGCATCATATTTGAAATGGTCCTGCTGCAGGAAGGATAATCTCTGTCCTGGTGTGATGATGACCTCACCTTTGCTTGGCTCAATCTGCCCGTTTAATATTTTGAGAAAAGTGGATTTACCGGCACCATTGGCACCAATCAATCCGTAGCAGTTGCCCTCGGTAAACTTGATGTTTACATCCTCGAACAATGCCCGTTTTCCTAATCTAAGAGTTACGTTAGCTGCCTGAATCATGTATAACCTCCTGAACACTTCCAAATTATAATCGACATTACTATTGTATCTTATATTCCTGATTTTGCAAGTGGTTTATGAAATCAAATCCTGGCAAGGCAGGAAGCCTTGTTGTACAGTGTAGAATGGTGTAAATAAATGTAGCATAATGTGAAAAAGTGTATTATAATAAAGAAAATAATGGAAACAAAATAATGGAACAAAATTTTGAGAACACTTTAATGATTTCTGATTTAATTGGAACGGGAGGTATGGAATGAAAGCTATTTTACGATGCTTTCGAGTGATACTATTAACTATATTCCTGTGCTTCATAACAGGTCAACTGATCCCTGCGGCTGCCAAGGAAGAGCAGGATGGGATGAAGCTTGTGCTGATATTGAATTCCTATCATCAGGAAATGTTATGGACACAGGAAGAAACCCGTGGAATGGTTGACAGCTTTACCGACAGTGGTATGAATATCAATTATGCAATTGAGAATATGGATTGGAAGAACTATCCCACTCAAACAAACCTGGATTTCCTGTTTCAATATTTTAAATATAAGTATGAAAACAGGAAAATAGACCTGATACTGACCTCGGATGATGCGGCACTGAAATTTGCTCTGGAGCATCGTAAGGAGTTGTTCTCCGATGCCCCGGTGGTTTTTGCCGGCGTAAATCAGGAGGGGATCAGCAGTATTACAGAAGGCTATAACAATCTTACAGGAATTGTGGAGGTAATTGATCCTACCCAAACCCTTGCCCTGGCAATCCATATCAATCCGAAGCTGAAAAACATATACCTGCTCTATGACAATACGGAAAGCGGACTTAGTACCGGAGCATTGGTTCGGGATAAGGCTGCTAAGCTATATCCGGAGATTAATATAATTCCCATGAATGACATGGCCTTCGATGAGGTTGTGAATACTGTGCAAAAGCTTGACAAGGACAGTGTGGTACTTATGACAACCTACAGCAGCGATGGAGACCAGAAGATTATTGATATTAATTATGCGATCCGGGAAGTCTGCCAAAACAGCAGCGTGCCGGTATATCATCTGTATAACTTTGGATTTGAAAATGGTGCGACGGGCGGAGTAATGCTGGATGGAACCAAGGAGGGACAAAGCGCGGGAGCCCTGGCGATACGGATTTTAGAGGGAGAGAAGCCTGACAGTATATCCTTTCTGCTTCCGGAGGCTACCAGATCGGCTATGAATTATGAACAGATGGAACGATATGGAATCACGGAGAAGAATATTCCGGAGAGCTTTGAGATAGTCGGCCGGCCGTTCTCCTTTTATGAGACATATCGGGCTTTGATCATTACGGTCCTTGGTATTATAACAGCCCTTGTTCTTATCATCAGTATATTATTGTATTATATCAGAAAGATCAGAAGAATGCGAAAGGAGCTGGCGGCAAATCATGAGGAGTTGACCCAGCTTTATGAAGAACTGACAGCTTCGGATGAAGAACTGAAGCAGCAATTTGATGAAATTCTGGATATTAATGAAAAGATCAAAATCGGGGAAGAAAAAATGACACATCTGGCCTATTACGATAGCCTGACAGGCTTACCCAATAAGCTTTCCCTGATTGAAAATTCTGAAGATATATTTATTTCCGAAAAAAATCAGGCGGCACTTCTTTTCATCGATGTGGATAATTTTAAGAATATCAATGATACTCTGGGACATGATTTTGGTGACCAGCTTATTATTAAGGTGGGAGAAAGCTTATCGTCCCTGTTTGGAAAGGAGAAGTGCATTTACCGACTGGGCGGAGATGAATTTGTTATTCTGCTAAACAACAGGAATGGGGACGGGGCAAGAGAAGCTGCTGTCAGCATACTCAAGGAATTTACCCGCAGCCTTAAGGTTGGAAATCATAAGCTTCGTATCAGTGTAAGTATCGGAATTGCCATGTTCCCGGAGCACGGTACTTCTCTTGAGCAATTGCTGAAGTATGCGGATATTGCTATGTACAGGGTTAAGGAATCGGGTAAGACAAATTATATGCTTTACAGCAGCCTGATGAATGAACAGTTTACGGAGCGTGTCAATATTGAGAAGCATTTATCAAAGGCCCTTAAGAATAAAGAGTTTGAACTGTATTATCAGCCGCAGTACGATTTGGAGCAAAAACGAATTACGGGCTTTGAAGCACTGCTTCGCTGGCACAGCCCGGAATTAGGGGAAGTATCTCCGTTAAAATTCATCCAGGTTGCAGAGGATAATCATTTTATTATACCACTGGGAAACTGGGTGCTGTGCAGGGCCTGTGAATTTCTGTACCGGCTTAAGGATATGGGCTTTGGAGAGCTTAAGGTATCCGTCAACATATCCATCGTTCAGCTGATTCAGGAGGATTTTTGCGAAAACGTGGCAAAGACGGTCAGAGAGGCAGAGATTGATGGGGATAATCTTGAATTGGAAATTACTGAGACGGTTTTAATTGAATCCATTGACAGGATCAATGATAAGCTAAATCAGCTCCATGAACTGAACATCCGATTTGTTCTGGATGATTTCGGTAAAGGGTATTCCTCCTTTAATTATTTGAGGCAATTACCGATCAAGACACTTAAGGTGGATAAGGCCTTCATTGACGGAATTCTGGTGGAGGGGCAGAACTTACTGGCGGGACAGATTGTGGCCTTCGGAAAGAATATGGGGATGACAGTGGTTGCCGAGGGTGTAGAAACCAAAGAACAGTGGGATTATCTGGTACAGCACAGGTGTGATAAAATCCAGGGCTATATCTTCAGTAAACCAAAGCCGGAGGAAGAGATCATAAAGCTGTTGCTTGAAGAATAGTGGTTTTACAAAGATAGCACAGTAAATGCGTGGCTTGACGCCATAGGCCTTTACTGTGCTATAAGTTTTTATAATGAGTTTATTTAAGCAGCGCAGGGAGCTTTTGTTTTATTTGACTTTTAAATCCAACTTGGGTAGAATGTAGATAGTTTAACGTGAAGGACTGGAGAAGAGGATGGATTCATTTCAATTAAAGGTTTTTGCAATCTCTGTAATGCTGATTGATCATATTGGTGCAATTATAATTTCCGCAACTGGATATAATGATTTGAATTTTGCCTGTCGTCTGATCGGAAGAATGGCCTTTCCGGTTTTTGCATTTTTAATTGTGGAGGGCTTTCATCATACCAGCAATGCCATAAGATATATGAAACGGCTTTTAGCCTTTGCTTTCCTGTCGGAAATCCCCTTTGACCTTGCATTTTACCAGGTTCGCTTTAACACGGATCCAATTTCCGATATCAGATATATGTTTGAGGACCCCTCCTATTCGAATGTAGTATTGAGCAGGTTTAATGATGATCAGAATATATTCTTTACTTTGTTTTTGGGACTTTTACTGATTTATTTGTTCGATTTGGTTGAGAAAAAATTTAATAAACCGGATTTCATGAATATTGTAATCAGTAATTCTCTGGATGGGTTCCTTACAGTTGCCTTCTGCGCTGCTGCTTATTTACTGAAGACGGACTATGATTTGGCAGGAATACTGGTTATTGTCGCCTTTTATCTATTTCGCGAGAGTAAGCTGATTGCGGCAATTTCTATATTTATCATTATGAGCTCCAGATTTTGCAACTATACTCAATTTGCAAGAACAGGCAATTGGTGGCATATTCTAAGTGCCTTCGCGGTTTTGGCAATTATCCCGATTTTATTTTATAACGGAAAAAAGGGAAAAAGCATAAAATATTTCTTTTATGCCTTTTACCCCGTACATTTGGTGTGCTTATTCCTAATCGCATATTTGTTCAAGCTTCAGTAAAATCATCTTTATCTGTCATATCACCGGATGCTTTCGCATAATATCTGGTATCTTCTTCTATCGCATGAGGGTTCTTTGGAAAATAATATCTTGAATCGAGATCGTTAATACTATTAGCAGACGGAAAACGATAATAGGTTCTTTTGGCAGGTTCAAAATACATGCTTGTATCCTCCATAAATGACAGAGGATTTCACCTCCTGACTGTTTTTATTCATGACAAGGAAAGCTATTTAAACTTTACCGTTGTTTTAATATTATTGTTCTTCAAACAACAGGCTAATATACAAGGGAAACGAAAACAGAACGGCTAATAATAAGCAGCTGTTTTTATGAATTAAATTTAATTTTTTAATTATAAATCAGGAGAATAAGGCATGATATCACTCAATATTTCGGAAGTTAAGACTTTTATGGCGAAGCTTCTGACGAACGCCACCTTTGATTCACTATTGCTTTGCGAGCTGCAGCTGGCTACCTTTACTAATTTTACAATAAACGGATTTCATGAAGCCTTTTATACGAAGGAAGAGCTGGAGGAACGCGGGGAAAGCAAGGCAGCCCTGTGGAGCGAGGTCAGACCTGTTGTATATTCCATGATTAAGGGGAATAAAACGCCGCTGTCTTTAAAAATTGTATTTCAGCTTCCCCAGGACAAGTGCGCTCAGCTGGTTCAAAATGCAGGGGGAAAGCTTCGCCCGGAGGATGTGGGAGGACTGTATCTAAACCTGTGGTATGAGAAAGCCGAGCTGCATATTATCACAGGAGCGGCGATTAAAACCTTTACACTGGATAAAACCCTGGAGCAGGAATGGGATGCTGAGGTAAAGAATATTCTTAAGAACAGCGGAATTGCATTTGAGGTACTGTAAACAGGATAAAAGAACATCTTTATAAGTTTAAATATCGGTTATTTAGCGGGTAGAAATAAGATTGTTAGCACTCTATTGAAAAGAGTGCTAATTTTTTCTTGACATTTTTATTTTACAGTATTATGATATTTTTTGAGGTTAAGCTATCAGAAGGTATTCTGGTAATGCGATAGTCTGCGTGTTAAACGCCGGACATTATATAAAATTATGATTTAAAAGGAGTGTTAATATGAGTACGGAACGTGGTAATTTATCGATTCATTCAGAGAACATTTTTCCGATTATTAAGAAGTGGCTGTATTCTGACCATGACATTTTCATCAGAGAATTAATTTCAAACGGCTGTGATGCCATCACCAAATTAAAGAAGCTGGAAATTATGGGAGAAGCAAATCTCCCGGAGGATAATAAGTATAAGATTACGGTAACCGTTAATTCTGAGGAGAAGACAATTACCTTCTCTGATAATGGTATCGGTATGACCGCTGATGAGGTAAAGGAGTACATCAACCAGATTGCATTCTCCGGAGCACAGAAGTTTATGGAGAAATACAAGGATAAGACGAATGAGGATCAGATCATCGGGCACTTTGGTCTGGGCTTTTACTCCTCCTTCATGGTAGCCGGACGCGTTGAGATCAATACCCTGTCCTGGCAGCCGGATGCAGCACCGGTTCATTGGGAATCAGACGGAGGTACCGAATATGAGATGGGTGAAAGCACCAAGACCGAACGTGGTACGGATATTATTCTTCACCTGAATGAGGATAGCTATGAGTTTTCCAATGAATACCGTGTAAAAGAGGTTATCAGTAAATACTGCTCCTTTATGCCGATTGAGATTTATTTTATCAATGCCAATGCACCGGTGGAAGAGAAGAAAGAGGAAGTGATTGACGCCGATGTCAATGAGGAGGGCAAGGCAGAGGAAGCAAAGAAGGGACCGGAACCGATTAATAATCCGAATCCTTTGTGGGCAAAGCATCCCAACGACTGTACTGCAGAGGAATACAAGGAATTCTACCGTGATGTATTCCATGACTATAAGGAGCCGCTGTTCTGGATTCATTTAAACATGGATTATCCGTTTAACTTAAAGGGTATCCTGTATTTCCCGAAGATTAATACAGAATACGATTCGATTGAGGGAACGATTAAATTATATAACAATCAGGTATTTATCGCCGATAATATCAAGGAGGTAATACCGGAATTCTTAATGCTGTTAAAGGGTGTGATTGATTGCCCGGACCTGCCGCTGAATGTATCCAGAAGTGCATTGCAAAATGACGGCTTTGTTAAGAAAATCTCCGACTATATCTCCAAGAAGGTAGCAGATAAGCTGACCGGAATGTATAAGGTTGAGAGAGAGGATTACGAGAAGTTCTGGGATGATATCAGTCCCTTCATAAAGTTTGGCTGCTTAAAGGATGAGAAATTCCGTGAGAAGATCAAGGATGTAATCATTTACAAAAATCTTGAGGGAAAATATATCACCCTGGAGGAATATGTGGCTGCAAGAAAGGGCAGCAGCGCTGCGGATGAGAAGAAAGAAGAGGCAGAGGTGAAAGCAGCCCAGGCAGATGCAGATAAAAAGGAAGATGGCGAGGCTCCAGAACAAGCACAAAAGGAAAGCTGTGACTGCGGACATGATCATGAACATAGCGACGATTGCGGACATGACCATCATCATGACGAGGATGAAGATGAGGTGGATGAAGATAAGAAGACTATCGTCTATTACGTTACAGATATAAAGCAGCAGAGCCAGTATATCAATATGTTCAAGGAAGCAGGTATGGATGCCTTTATCCTTACCCATAATATTGACCAGCCTTTTATTACCCAATTGGAATATCAGGAGAAGACTGTAAAGTTCCAGCGTATTGATGCCGATATTACCGAGGGCTTCAAGGAAGAAACCAAGAAGAAGGATAAGAAGGTGCTGAAGAACAATACGGAAGCAATGACGGCACTGTTCCGCAAGGTTCTGGGCAAGGATAAGCTTGAGGTTAAGGTAGAGAAGTTCAAGAATGAGAAGGTGTCTTCCATTATGACCCTTTCCGAGGAAAGCCGCAGAATGCAGGATATGATGCGTATGTACAATATGGGCGGTATGAACATGGGCGATCTTGACAGCGGAGAAACCCTGGTACTGAATGCAAACAACAGGCTGGTTCAGTTCATCATTACCAATGAAAGCGCAGAACAGACGCCTATGATCTGCGAACAGCTTTATGATCTGGCACTCCTTACCCACAAGCCTCTGGAGCCGGAGGCAATGACCAAATTTGTGCAAAGAAGCAATGAGATTATGCTGCTGCTGGCAAAATAGCAGGCATACCGTATCGGTGTCTTGAAGCCGAAAGAGTTATAATTAATATTATTTCTGTTATTATAATAGCAGGAATCCATAAGGGATGAAAACCTATGGATTCCTGCTTTTTTTGCAGATAATACAGCAGGAAATTTATTCCATTATGAAATTGGATCATTTGGAAATAATAAAAGCGTAAAGCTTGCAGCTTTATAGCTTCAGGGCTGATTTATAATAAAACTATAAACTGAACATTACCTCTTGCCAATTATATTACAGATGTGTTATTATATAGTAATCGATACTACATGATGCGGCAAAAGGAATATGACAATGCGTTTATTGATACAATATAAGTAAATATTAGGAATTCATACATAAGCCCAGAAAAAGCTCTATCATAGTTAACAGGAGGAAAAAATAATGTCATACAGAATTATTGGAGACAGTTGCACGGATTTACCGAAGGAATTGAAGGGGGATCCACGTATTAAGCTGGTGCCCCTCACTCTGATATTGGATGATGTTTCAATTATTGATGATGAAACCTTCGACCAGCAGGATTTTATAAGCCGTGTAAAGGCCAGTCCGCATGGACCGAAATCGGCATGTCCATCACCGGAGGATTTCATGAAGCATTTTGATTATGATGGCAATCTTTATGTGATTACTTTATCTTCCCAGCTAAGCGGCTCCTATAACAGTGCCGAGCTGGCGAAGAAATTGTATCTGGAGGAGCATCCCGATAAAAAGATAGAAATCATAGATTCCCGCTCTGCCTCTGTCGGACAGACCTTAATTTTAAAGAAAATAATGGAGTTGGAGGCAGCCGGACATTCCTATGATGCCATAGTGAAAGCAATCAATGCATACAGGGACAGCTTAAAGACTAAATTTGTACTGGAATCGCTGGACACTCTTCGTAAGAATGGCCGTTTAAGCGGTTTGCAGGCCATCATAGCAAGTGCGCTCAATATCAAGCCGGTTATGGGCTCAACGCCGGAAGGGTATATTTATAAGGTTGACCAGGCAAGAGGGATAATAAAGGCTCTGCTTCAGATGGTCAAGTCGATAGAGCAGGATGTTGTCAAGCCTCAGGAGAGAATCCTTGGAATAGCACATTGCAATAATTACGAAAGAGCACAATTTGTTAAGGAAGAAATTCTTAAGAGAATTCCATTCAAGGATTGCTTTATCGTGGATACCGCCGGTGTAAGCTCTATGTATGCCAATGAGGGTGGTATTATAACGGCATATTAGGCTGGGATTTGTCGCCGGACACCTGGTCTTATCGTTAAGGCAACCGCAATTAGCCTCGTCGACATAATAGGAAATATCGCAAAAACCTCGCAGAATAATAAAAAATTCAGACCTGGATTAGGGCAGCGAACCGAAAAACGGTTTACTTAACCGCCCCGTTTCAGGTCTTATTTTTTTACCCATTAAAACTTATCAAATGATGGGCAGCATAAATAATCCTAAGAACTCATGAAGTATTCTGGTTGTAAAATAGAGTAGTAATCATCAATAATATGGTGTAAAATGGTAATCATTAATTCGATGATATTTATACGTCGGAACTGGTTTAGAATGCGAAGTAGAAAATTTATGTATTGGAGGTGGTTTAAATTTATCTATATCATTACTTTGATAAAACAATCGGGCCATTTGCCAACTTGTCAGACTTGCCGATTGATGAAGCAAAATCTATCCTTGATACAATAAAAGTAACAAAACCAAATTCCCAAAGCGCACAAAGACATGATGAATATGTGGAGTATAGGCGCAATTGTGAGAATATAATCCGGTCAGAGTTTGCGAAAAAAGGGGGCATTATAAATAGGACATCACCGCATTATATGGTGATTGAACATAGCCCATGGTTAAGCACTTGGTTTGAAAACAGTACTTTTATAAAAATTCCTATTGAGGAATTTGAAATAAAGACTGTTTCATTTACTTATGGTGATTCAATGCCGACTTTTAGTCCGAAAATAAATGATGAAAAGGAATATCGAAAAATGCTTTATACTTATGATGAAATATTAAAAGTGATAGAGAAGTATGGATTGCCGCAGGATTGGAATGATGATGGAAAATATGGTCCTGAACGATATATAGAAGCTCATATATGGAGCGACGAAACAATTAATAAGTATCGCTAATAAGCATCAACCGGAAATAAATAGTAACATATTAAAAATTGTTAAATTTAAAATTTGGAGAGGAGGGGATTATGGTAAAGTCAAGCTTCTGATTATCAAGTGAAGTGCTAAAATATATAGATTTTGACACGACAAATTCACCCGATATTATTAGCTATCCGGCTTCAGATAAAACAGGAATAATCATTTATAATCAATCCAGCATGTTTTTCAAAAATAATGATAAAGCGAACTACTATGACAATGAAAATATTAACTGAATTGTTTGAAGGTGTATAATTTATGGCAGTTAGTAAGGTGAAAGGGAGTAAGAGAGATTGATGAAAGAATATAATTCGGATTTTTGCAATGTTAAATTTATAGAAGAGGATAATGTAGTTTTATTAACATGGAAGAAATATACCTGTGGAGAGGATTATAGAAGGCCGGCCACATTCGCATGGGAGCTGCTGAAGGAACATCATAATTGTAAGTTTATTGTGGATGCCAGAAATGGATTTGAAGATGATAAAAAAGATGTAGAGTGGGGATTTTCTGTTTTATTGCCTGGTATGGCGCAGACCAGCTGTAAACTGGTTTGCTTTATTATGAATGAAGTAAACGAGATTGAAAATGAAATTGATATGTGGACAAAGGGGTTTGGAAAATATTTTGCTGTATGTAAAGCATTAAATTATAGAGAGGCGGTGAATAACTCAAATCGATTATTCATGTTGCAGGTAACATATCGGGTTATTAAAGGAAAAAGAGATGAATTTTACAGAAAGGTAAAGGAACAGGATATTATACAGCATTCAAAAGAGGAACCCGGTAATTATAAATACGATTATTATTTTCCGGTATATTCAGAGGATGACTTATGCCTAATGGAACTATGGACAGGCGAATCGGCTCAGAAGCTTCATACGAATACGGAGCATTTTCAAAAGCTTACGGAACTGAAGCAGGAGTATGTTGAATCTGTTGAAATAGAAAAGTATTGGATTACAAATGTGTAACGATAACAAGAATTATATGGAGGCAGTATGCGTTCGGAAAAAGAAATGCTTGATTTAATACGAATACTGCTAAGGAGGATGAGAAAATTAGAATATGGACGATTTACTAATTGCTGTATTCTTTTATAGAGGGGCAACATACCTGTTATGTTGCTGACCCGGAAGGTAATTTGATTGAAATAGGTTTATTTAATCAGTGATAAGGATCGCGTATGATAGAAAAGTATCAGGAGGCCTAAAATGGAATGTAAAATACGTTCGTGGAGAGTAGATGATGCAAGTGACCTTGCAGAAGCTTTAAATAACAAAAAAATTCAGGATAATCTAAGAGATGGATTGCCATATCCATACACAGCTGAAGATGCTAGGGCTTATATATCGGCAATGCTTGATGCAGATAAGGATAAAGTATATGCTTTTGCAATCACAATTGATGACAAGGCGGTAGGAAGTATCGGTGTGTTTCGCAAAGATAATATTCATTCCAAAACTGCGGAAATGGGCTACTATATTGCAGAGGAATATTGGGGACAAGGAATTGGAACAAGCGCTGTTAAGCAGGTATGTAAGCATATATTTGAAAATACTGATATGATAAGGATTTTTGCAGAGCCATTTTCTTATAATATTGGGTCATGCCGTATACTTGAAAAAGCAGGCTTTATGTATGAAGGCACTATGAGAAAGAATGCGGTGAAAAATGGAGCTGTTCTTGATATGAAATTGTATTCCATAATCAGAGAATAGAAAATGTAAAAAGCGGATTGTTTTGATGTAAAAAGGAAAGGAAAAGGAAGTGGATAAGTCAAATAAGAGATTTTGGGAAAGGTTTGCATTTATATATACAGGATTTATGAAAAAGAACGCTATGGTCTACGATGAACTGTGCCGTCGCATTCGAAAGCATCTGTCGCACACTGATTCCGTGCTGGAACTTGCCTGCGGAACAGGACAGCTCACGTATCGTCTTGCTGGAGAT
Organism: Bacillota bacterium; assembly: GCA_023407175.1. The sequence goes on along the minus strand of JAEYMU010000007.1, from coordinate 23,147 downwards.
GTGAAATTGTGGACAGCAACTGACTTTTCACCTAAGATGGTAGAAGAAGCTAAGAAACAAGGAAAAGGGGCAAACATTGAATTCAATGTTGCAGATGCGACTGCTCTTAGATATAAGGATGAGTCGTTTGATGTTGTAGTCATAGCAAATGCTCTGCATATTATGCCGGAACCGGATCAGGCCTTGGCAGAAATTTGCAGAGTGTTAAAACAGGGAGGGCTTTTGATTGCACCAACTTTTGTATATGATGGGAATTACAATAAAGTATTAATTTGGATGATGGAAAAAGTAGGGTTTCACACCTTTCATAAATGGAAGGCAGGAGAACTGAAGGATTTCGTGGCATCACATGGATTTATATTACAAAGTGGTGAAGTTGTCAAAGCAAAACCACTTACTGAATGCATTATAATTGGACGTAAAAAATATTGATACATTCATATGGATACAGATGATCACTTTAGTAACCAACGAATCCGCCTGCTGAAACAGGCAAAAGGCATGAGAATAAATAAAATAAGATAATATCAAGAAACAGACCTGGATCGGGGCTCACCCGCCCGCCACGGGTCTGTTTTGTTGTTTTTCATAAATCAGGCATATTATTTTTGTGAAAATTGATTATTTTTAATGTTTTTTAGTTATTCTATTGCTAAAAATGATGCAATGTGCTAATATAAGTCTACAGATAATATATACGAACAGTGTTCGTATATGCAAACAAAAAAGGGAGGATTTACAATGAGAAAGTATTTCAAGTTACTATTAACAGCAGTGTTATTATGCAGTATCGTATTAACCGGCTGTGGAAAAAGCAGTAATGGAAGTAATGAAGAGTCAAATAATGAAGGAAAGCAGGAAAAACAAACAATTACTATTTGGGCCTGGGATGATAATTTCAATGTTGCCGTTATGAAGACCGCAGCGGAATATTATAAAAAATTAAAGCCTGATGCCAATGTAGAAATTGAAGTAATATCAAACTCAAAAGAAGATATTTATAAAAAGCTGCAAACAGGCTTGGCATCCGGAGGTAAGAGTCTGCCGGATATCTGCTTGATTGAAGATTACAGCATTTTTCAATATCTTAATTCCTATTCAAAATATTTTTACGCATTAAATGATGATATAGATTACAGCAGCTTTACTCCATATAAGGTTGAGGTAATGACCTATAAGGATAAGGCATACGGTATCCCGTTTGACTCCGGGGCTACCGGAATGTTCTACCGGACAGATTATCTGGAGGCAGCAGGCTTTACTGCGGATGATTTAAAGGATATTACCTGGGACAGATTTATTGAGATAGGAAAAACAGTAGAGGAAAAAACAGGCGTTAAGATGACGGTTGCAAATGGTACAAATTATTCTTCGCTGTTTCGAACAATGATGCAGTCCGCAGGAGCATGGTACTGCGATTCTAACGGAGAATTAACGATAACCAATAATGAAGCTTTAAAGGAATCCTTAGAAACAATTAAGAAAATGAGAGACGCAGGCATCATTTTAGAATGCGCAGATGATTCAACACTTGCAGGTGCAATTAATGATGGAACAACAGCAACAGTTATTAATGCTGCATGGAGAATTTCAACAATTAAAGCAGAGGCAAGTCAATCAGGTAAATGGGCTGTTACTTCTACGCCAAGACTTAATAATGCTAATTCTGTAAATGCTTCAAATACAGGCGGCTCCAGCTGGTATGTGTTGGATAACGGACAGGATAAAGCGGCAATTGTTGACTTTTTGAAAACTGTATACGCAGGTGATGTTGATTTTTATGGCGACATTTTAGTTAACCAGGGAGCTTTGGGCAGTTACTTACCGGCGTTGAACGGAGAAGCCTTCCAGACAGAAGATGAATTCTTTGGCGGTCAGAAGGTGTATGAGGAATTCGTAAATTGGTTACCTGAAATACCGGCAGTAACTTACGGAAAAAATGTTCCGGAGGCAAATACGGCGGTTAATACAGCCTTGTTCAGCTATTTGCAGGGAGATATTAGTATTGACGATGCATTAAAGCAGGCAGAAGACCAGTTAAAGAACCAGATTCAATGATATAGACCTTGAGATGATGGATTTACCTGTATAATTTAAGCCGGTAAATCCATAATCTCATTGTATGCTAAGAAAGGTGAGAATATGAAAAAAAGGCAAAAAACTGTTAGTTACGACAAATATGGTTGGTTTTTTATCTCTTTTGCAATGCTTGCATTTGTATTATTTACGCTTTATCCAATGATTGGTTCAATAAGTTTGTCATTTAAAGTGTTAAAGGAAGGCGATTACGTCTTCGGCGGTCTGTCAAATATTAATCGTTTATTGGGTGATAAGATTTTCCATAGGACAATCGGCAATACATTTTTATTTCTTGTGATTCAGGCACCGCTGATGCTCATGCTTGCCTTAATTTATGCAACAATTCTGAATTCTCCCAAGCTTAGATTCAGAACCTTCTATCGTACGGCGCTGTTTGTACCCTGTGTAACATCGCTGGTAGCATATTCGGTACTTTTTAAATTAATGTTCGCCAATGATGGTATTATTAATTACCTGTTGATGAACCTGCATCTGATTAAAGAACCAATTTTCTTTCTGAATGATCCATTGTGGGCAAGAGTAGTCATCATCATAGCTTTGACCTGGAGATGGACCGGCTATAACATGATGTTTTACCTGGCCGCTTTACAGAATATTCCGGCAGAGACTTATGAGGCGGCAAAAGTGGATGGTGCAAATTCGATTCAAACCTTTTTCAAAATTACGATTCCTCAATTAAAGCCCATTATTTTATTAACTACGATTATGACAACAAACGGTACCTTGCAGCTGTTTGATGAACCGATGAATATAACCGGGGGCGGTCCGGCGGAGATGACAACGACCATGTCCCAGTATATATATAATAATGCATTTGTGTACTCTCCTAATTTTGGATACTCCGTAACAATGTCATATGTCATAGTAACATTAGTTGCCCTTTTAGCATTTGTTCAATTTAAAGTGGCAAAGGAGGATTAAAATGAAACGTATAAAACAGTTTCTGAAGCATGCTTTTTTAATGATATCATCAATTATTTGCTTATTTCCGTTTTATTGGATGATTGTTGGCGCAACGAATAAATCCAAGGAGATTACAAAAGGAAAATTGCTGTTTGGTACTGAATTCTTTAATAATTTGAATGCGGTACAGGCAACGGCGGATATTTTTAAATCAATCCAGAATACATCCATAATAACATTGGTTCAGGTCCCCCTTGTTTTGCTGGTGTGTGCCATGGCCGGCTATGGCTTTGAAAAATATCCAAGCAAGGTAAGAAATAAGCTGTTCAGCTTATTTTTGTTAACGATGATGATTCCCTTTGCGGCAATTATGATTCCGCTTTTCAATTTTATGTTCGATGCAGGCTTGATTGATACGAAGCTTAGCGTAATTATAGCGGCCCTGTCCAATACATTTTTGATTTTCTTTTTCAGACAAAGCTTTAAAGCGTTACCGAATGAAATTATTGAAGCGGCAAGAATTGATGGAGCAAGTGAAATTCGTATTTTCTTCAAAATTGCAGCACCTCCAATGAAATCAACCTTTGCGGCAGGATTTATTTATGCATTTATGAAGGAATGGAATAATTATTTGTGGCCTCTGCTGACACTTCAGTCCAACGAAAATAAAACCCTGACACTTTTTATTTCTTCCCTGTCATCGGCATATTATGTGGATTATGGACAGATCCTGGTTTCGGTGGTTATTGCAACCTTACCGACAATATTGATATTTATGACAATGCAGAAACATTTTGTGGCAGGTATTTTAGGGGCCAGCAAATAGAAAGGATAAAGCTAGCATGAGTACGGAATACAAAATTGATACTAAGGGAGTTAAACCGGCGATATATCCCTGCCCTGTTGAATATAAGGGAACAAGTGTAAACGGGGATATGATTAATTTCACAAATTATTATATGGAATACAATAATCAGCCCTTTTATGCCATTTCCGGTGAAATGCATTTCTCCAGAATTGAAGAACAGTTCTGGGAAGATGAAATTATTAAAATGAAAATGGCGGGAATTACGATGATCTCAACCTACCTTTTCTGGATTCATCATGAAGAAGAGAAAGGGATTTTCGACTGGAGCGGGAACAAGAACATACGAAAATTCGCAGAATTATGTAAAGAGCATGAAATTTTTATCTTACTAAGAATCGGACCCTTTTCACATGGAGAGTGCAGAAATGGCGGCTTTCCAGATTGGATGTTCGGAGCGACCTATGACGTTCGAAGCAATGATGAAGAATACCTGTTTTATGTCAGAAGATACATCAAAGAGATTGGAAAACAGGTGGAAGGGCTTATGTTTAAAGACGCAGGCCCTATCGTCAGCATTCAAATAGAAAATGAATACGAACATGCCTCATCTCCCTGGGAGCCTACAACCGAAAATAGCGGTGAGTGGACTGCCAGCGGCAATGAAGGACCTTCCCATATGAAGATTTTAAAGGATATCGCAATAGAAGAGGGCTTAATCACACCTCTTTACAGTACAACGGCCTGGGGAGGAGCCTGTGCTCCTATCGAGTATGTTTTGCCGCTTTGGGGAGGATATGCATACTGGCCCTGGATTTTTTACGGAGATGATGTCAAGGAGCATCCGGCTACTACTGAGTTTATCTATAAGGATTTCCATAATAATAACGCTCCCAAATACTATAATTTCGATCCGGAATATCCGCCGGAGGATTTCCCCTTTGTATGCTGTGAAATGGGCGGAGGAATGGCAAATTATTATAAGTACCGCTTTCAATTGCCCTTTGAGAGTGTTGAAGCTCTGGCGAATATTAAGACTGCCAGCGGCTGCAACTTTCTGGGATACTATATGTTTCACGGAGGTACCAATCCCAAGGGTAAAAGAGTTCCGTATTTAAATGAATGTGCGCTTCCCAAGATGTCATATGATTATCAGGCGGCAGTCGGCGAGTATGGTCAGATCAGGGAATCCTACAAACGTGTGAAGCTTCTTCACTATTTTTATAAAAGCTTTGAGAAAGAATTATGTAATACAAAAACAGTTTTACCTGAGGAAGCAGGGAATATGGAGCCGAAGGATACTAAGACATTACGCTATTGTGTCAGGGTGAATGGAGATTCAGGCTTTGTATTTATTAATAATTTTCAGGATCATGTAGAAATGGATCATCAAAATGATTTTTCGATTTCGCTGCAGTTGGAAAATGACCGGATCCGCATTCCGGCGAGCGGTAGTTTATCCTTAAATAAGAATGCCAGCTGCATATTGCCTGTCAATATGAATATGGACGGAATTTTGCTCAAATATGCTACAGTCCAGCCAATTCTTAGAACAGAAGTTAAGGGAGTTCCTCATTATTTCTTCTTTATCCCGGAAGGAATGAAACCGGAGTTTCAATTTGAAGCAATGGATACGATTTTTGCCCCGGAGGATCGGACCAGTAAGATTATGGTTAAGGGAGCCGATGGGAAGGAGCTTGCGTTATGTGTCCTTAGCCGTTCAGACAGCATGAGGCTTTGGAAGGTGAACAGGAAGGATGGAGATTTAATCATTCTTTCCGATGAGACGGTGCTGGAGGATAAGGGAAGAATCCGTATCGAGAGTATTGGAAAGGAGAACGGATTTATTGCGGTATTTCCTCCGCGGGAAACCCCTCTGGAGGTTGACAAAAGGAAATATGAGCCGGTTTTACAGAGTGATTTATTTACAGCTTATGAGATCAGCTACGGAAAAAATAAGGTGGAAATAGAATGGGAAGATGTCAGCTCGAAGGAAAAAGCAAGTAATGGGGAATTAAAACGTCCAGTAATCGGAAGTCCAATCACCTCGACCAAAATTGTGAATGCCAGGGCAAAGATTAAAGTAAAGCCGGAATCCTTCGAAAACTGTAAACAAATCCTGATGAAGGTTGATTACATGGGAGACATTGGGTATGCCTTTGTGGACAGTGATTTGATTAATGATAATTTTTGTAATGGAGCAACCTGGGAATTTGGTATTAAAGCATACGAAAAAGAGATTGTAGAAAAGGGATTATATCTATATATTTCACCGCAGAGAAAAGGCGGACATATCAAAAGTGATTCGGAGATGGCGGCGCGTTTTGAAGTTTATGAGGAAGCCTTTGCAGAGATTTCCGGGATTGATGCAGTACCGGTATTTGATTGTCTGACAAATTTGTAGAAAGCAGGTTAGTGTGAATTGAAAAGCATAATTCACACGGTAAATTTGTGCGGGTGCCCAAATTTACGGGTTAGCGGCAGAATGGAGGCCAATATGAAAATTACAAAATTAGAATTATTTAAGGTTCCCCCAAGATGGCTTTTTTTAAAGGTTTCGACGGATGAAGGGTATGAGGGCTGGGGTGAGCCTGTTGTTGAGGGAAGAGCAGATACGGTCAAGGCAGCAGTTGAGGAGCTGTCTACCTATCTGATCGGCGCAGATCCTATGAGAATAGAGGATTTGTGGCAAGTGCTTTACCGGGGAGGCTTTTACCGGGGAGGGCCTATTCTTACCTCAGCTATTTCAGGGATTGAACAGGCGCTTTGGGATATCAAGGGAAAATACTATAATGCGCCTGTTTACGAGCTGTTGGGCGGGGCCTGCAGAGATAGAATAAAGGTATATTCCTGGATTGGCGGAGAGAAACCGGATGAAGTGGCAAAGCTGGCAAAGGAAAAACAGGAGCAAGGCTTTTCTGCCATTAAGATGAATGCAACCGGAGAATTAAATTATATTGATGATTTTAGCAAAGTAATGGGAGTTGTTGAAAGAGTGGCAAGTATAAGAGAAGCCTGCGGTGAGGATTTTGGTATTGCTGTAGATTTCCATGGCCGCGTGCATAAGCCAATGGCTAAAATCATGGTGCAGGAATTGGATAAATATCATTTGATGTTTATTGAAGAACCGGTGCTTTGCGAAAATTATGAAGCCTTTAAGGAGATTGCCTCCTATACTTCTGCACCCATTGCAACCGGAGAGCGACTGTTTACCAGATGGGACTTTAAGAAGATCTTTGAACAGGGAGTTGTAAATATTATTCAACCGGACTTATCTCATGCCGGTGGAATTCTGGAATGCAAAAAAATCTCTGCCATGGCAGAAGCATATGATATGGCGGTTGCCCCTCATTGTCCCCTGGGTCCGATTGCTTTAGCATCCTGTATCCAACTGGATGCATGCACACCGAATGCAATTATTCAGGAACAAAGCATTGGGATTCATTATAATCAAGGAAATGATGTATTGGATTTTCTTAAGGATAAGCTGGTCTTTGATTATAAAGACGGATATGTAGCATTACCCACGAAGCCCGGACTTGGTATTGAGATTAATGAAGATTATGTACGGGAAGCTGACAGAGAAGGCCATAATTGGAAGAATCTCGTTTGGAGAAATTTGGACGGAACAGTTGCAGAGTGGTAGAATGAGTAAAGGATGAGCAGGGTGAACGAATACAATTTAGTTATTGACGGCGGTACAACGAATACACGTTTTGTATTAATGGATCATAAGAATGAAAAAATAGTAAATCGTATTGAACGTAAAGTAGGAGCCTCGAATGCAACCTCAGCATCTGAAAATGAAGAACTGAAAACAACTGTTAAGGATGTTATATGCGAATTGCAAAAACAAAATGATTGTATTATTAAAAATGTTTATGCTTCGGGAATGATCACTTCCAATGCGGGCTTATATGAGCTTGCACATATAGAGGCGCCGGCAACTGTAGAAAAAATACAATCGGGTATTCACACAGTATCTATGCCGGAGATTAGTCAAAATGCATTGTTTCACTTTATTCCGGGAATAAAATTTCAGAATCAGCGGACCATCGGAATGGATATGATGCGAGGGGAAGAGGTAGAGATATTTGGGGCCCTGGAACCGGAAGATTATCAAAAATCAATTATGTTTGTACATTTTGGTTCGCATAATAAATTGATATTTGTGAAAAATGGAGTTATCAGTAACGCAATTACGACAATAGGCGGCGAACTGTTGTGGGCAATTGCAAATGAAACCATTTTAAAAAGCTCAATCGGTAATTTTGAAGAAACATTTGAAATTGACAATAATTATGTTGAGTTAGGATATCATGAGGCAAAAGAAAATAATATTTCACGTGCTTTGTTTTTAGCAAGAATCTATCAGGTGATTAATCAAGCTACTGAGGAACAGGTGAAATCATTTTTATATGGTGCTTTGATGTTTGTAGACCTGCAGGCATTTTCTAAATTATTGGGTAATAAAGTAGATAAAATAGTTTTATATGGAAGAGATAATTTTGTGAAAACCTTTAAAACCTGTATCCGTCTTTTTGCAGGAAAGGAAATCACTTCTGTGGAAATAAAAGAAATTGACTTTGAAGAGAGCGAGAAGCTTAGTATTCAGGGAGTTAAGATGATTTTGTCAAATTGTTTGCTGAAATCGGAATGATTGGAGAGAACATTATGAAGGATTTTTTTGACACAAGAGTAATTGCTATTATTAGAGGAATTTCCGGTGAAAATCTGGTGAAGGTAGTGTCAGCCCTGGAGGACGGCGGTATAAAAATGGCGGAAGTAACACTTAATTCCCCTGAAGCACTAAGCTCAATCGAAGAATTAAGAGAGCTGTATAAGGACAGGGTACATATAGGTGCGGGAACAGTAACAAATCTGAAGATGGCCAAAGAAGCAATAGCAGCAGGAGCAGAATTTATTGTCACACCGAATATAGACCCCGAGGTTATTAAGTATTGTGTTTCGAAGGATATCCTTATTACTCCCGGAGCGTTTACACCAACTGAAATAGATACTGCGATGAGATGCGGCAGCGAATATATCAAGCTATTTCCGGTAGGAAATATAGGGGCGAAATATATCAGAGACATTCTGGCACCCTTTAATAACGCTAAGGTGATTGCTGTTGGCGGGGTTACCGCGGAAAACTGTAGAGATTATATGGCTAACGGTGCCTTTGGAGTAGGTGTTGGAGGTAATCTGTGCAAAATACCTGACGATGGCAACTATGGTAGCATAACAGAATATGCGAAGCTGTTGATTGATGCCTGCAAGGGTGCACCGTTTGAAGCAGAGAGATAAAGTTTGAAAGCATCTTTCAAACTATTTATTGGTGCATATCACAAGCAGGCTTGTGATATGCGGAAGGGTGTATTTATGAAAATAGGCATTTTAGGAACAGGTATTGTAGCCGGTAAAATGGCGAGGACTATTACTGGATTAAAGGAAGCTGAAAATTATGCAGTAGCCTCCAGGGATATCCGGAAAGCAGAAGCCTTTCGCAGGGAATATGAAATTAAGAAAGCATATGGCTCATATGAAGAGCTGGCAGCAGATCCTGAGGTTGATTTGATTTATATAGCGACACCGCACTCCCAGCATTATGAGAACGCAAAGCTTTGCCTGAAATACAAGAAACCCCTCCTTGTGGAAAAAGCATTTACAGTAAATGCCGGGCAGGCAGAAGAACTGTTAGCAATTGCGAAGGAAAACCGTATTTTTATTACAGAGGCTCTCTGGACCAGATATATGCCGATGAGAAAGAAGCTGGAGGATATACTTCAGAGAGGCTCCATTGGTAATGTAACTTCATTAACAGCTAATCTTGGATATCCGCTTCATAACCTATCGAGGCTCACTGATCCGCAGCTCGCAGGAGGAGCTCTTCTTGATGTTGGCGTATATCCGATAAATTTTGCTTCCATGGTATTTGGTGAGAGAGTTACAAACATTACTTCGTCGGTAATCAAGACAATTACAGGTGTGGATGCTCAGAACAGTATGGTACTGAGCTTTGATGATCAACAGCTTGCGGTATTGCACAGTAATATCACAGCCAGAACAGATGGCAGGGGCATAATTCACGGCGATAAGGGCTTTATCGTTGTTGAGAACATCAATAACTGGGAACAGATTAGAGTATATGATACAAATAGAAATGAGCTGGCATGCTTTGACAGACCGGAACAGATCACAGGCTATGAATATGAGCTGTTAGCTTCGATAAGAGCAATTCAGGATGGAAAGATTGAATGTGAGGAGATGCCTCATAAGGAGACACTGAGAATCATGAAAATGATGGATGGACTCCGAACAGCCTGGGGATTAAAATATCCATGTGAGTGACGGATTGGGAAGGACCAGAGGATACTAGCTGACAAAATTGTCTTTTTATGTTATATTGGTTTAATAATGGAAGTAAAATATACATAAATAATATAGCTAACCCTTGAATTAAAACCGAATATCGTTAGTTCATCGAAGGCAAAAGTCATTTAAAAATGAGTATGAATAGAAAATGAGGGGGAAATATGGCATATACAGAGCACAGATCAACGGCGAGAATATTAACGATACTGGAATTACTTGCAAACAGCGAAAAAGGATATACTTTATCAAAATTGGCAGAATTATTAGATGCACCAAAAGGAAGTATTTTTCCAATGCTGCAAACGTTGAAAGAATTTCATTTTCTTAAACAGGATGAGCAAACAGGTATTTATCGAATAGGACCGGCGGCATTTCAGGTTGGAATGTCCTTTATTAACAGCGGAGACAGTCTCAAGTATATTGAAAAAATAATGGATGATGTGGTGGATAAATGTCTTGAGACAACCCATTTTGCTGTTCTCGATAAAGGCAATGTTGTTTACTTATTAAAAAAGGATTCGCCGCAGGCAATTAGAATGATTTCGAGTGTCGGGAAAACGTTGCCGGCCTATGCTACCGGTATAGGAAAGGCGCTATTGATTGATTATTCTATAGAGGATTTACATCAAATATATCCTGATGGACTGGTACCGATGACAGACAACACAATCACGGATTTTGAAGAGCTGTATAATCAGTTAGTGAGCTTTAAAAAAGATGATATCTCTTATGAATATGAAGAATCGAATAAGGATGTTCAATGTGTGGCAGTTGCAGTCCGTAAAGGGGGCAGGATTATTGCAAGTGTCAGTATCGCGATTCCGATTTTTCGATGCAGTGAAGAGAAGATTGTTGAAATTAGAGACATTTTGCTGGAAGCAAAGAAGATATTGGAGAATTACTTTGTGAATGCGAATGTGAGTTTTAGTTAGAAAAAATGAAAATTGGAGCAGCAGTTATTTATCGAAAAAAGTTAAATTAGTAGTTGACTTTTTCATGCTTTTGATAGATAATAACTAATGCGGTGCTTTTGTGAAGAACAAACAAAACTGCTGATAATTCAATAGTTCGAGGCGTGGCTCAGTTTGGTAGAGCGCTGCGTTCGGGACGCAGAGGCCGCGTGTTCGAATCACGTCGCCTCGATTTACCTGAGGCCTGATGGTCAAGCGGCTAAGACGACGCCCTCTCACGGCGTAAACCCGGGTTCGATTCCCGGTCAGGTCATGAAAACAAGCAGACAAAATTGCTTGTTTTTTATTTTTTCGGACTCCAAACTATTGTAAAATTAAGTAAATACATTTTCAAATTACATTTTTTTCAAAAAATACTGGACAAACAAAAAACTTTATGGTATTATAAACAAGCTGTCGCTGAGATATACAGACAAGGCCTGATGGTCAAGCGGCTAAGACGACGCCCTCTCACGGCGTAAACCCGGGTTCGATTCCCGGTCAGGTCATGAAAAAAGCAAGCAGATGAAACTGCTTGCTTTTTTGTTGTTCTATTCTTCACCGTTTCTTGCGCATTATTTTATTTCCATGCGCGTCCTTGTTTCTGCATCAATCAGGCTGCGCAGGGCTTCCAGCCGTTCATCCTGCTCAAAATATTCCTTTCCGTATTCCAGATTAAATCCATAGTCAAACCCGGCAGGATTTCTTCCCTGGCTGTGCTGGATAATGGTTTCCGCCTTATCCAGGGCTTTTACAAATCTGGCTTCCGGGGTAATGCCCTGACTGTATTCCTCCCACAGCCCGGACACCTCCCCTTCCTTTCCTTTTGGCAAAAAACCGCATATCCGCTGTACATCTTCCCTTTCCTGGTTCAGTTTATCACCGGCATCCGGCCGCAATGCTGCCGATATGTCTCCGCTGTACCGTTCCCCCAGGTCGTGAACAAGGCACATCATCAGTACTTTCTCCCTGTCCAGTTCCGGAAATTCCCTGCACATCACCCCGGCAAACAGAGCCAGACGCCAGGAGTGCTCCGCAGTGCTCTCCTGCCGTCCCTCAGCAGTCCAGGCAGTGCGCAGAGTGGACTTAAGGCCCTCAGCCTCCTTTATGAAATCTGTGTATGCTTCCACTTCACTCCCCTTGTTACTGCCAATCCTCATAATATCCTCTCGTTCCTATCCCTAATACAGATTTTTTACCTTAAATTCCTTTTCCAGTTCCCTTCTCTGGTCCTTCTTGGCAATGTCTGCCCGCTTGTCGTAGAGCTTCTTACCACGGGCCAGACCCACCTCTACCTTCACCAGACTGCCTTTAAAATAAACCTGGAGAGGCACCAGGGTATAGCCCTTCTCCGCAATCTTGCCGTTCAGCTTCATGATTTCGTATTTATGCAGCAAAAGCCTTCTGACACGCAGAGGATCTTTATTGAATATATTTCCCTTCTCATAGGGGCTGATGTGCATACCGCACACATACACCTCACCTCTGTCAATCTTCACAAAGGCTTCCTTAACGCTGCATTTTCCCATGCGAATGGATTTTACCTCCGTGCCAAAGAGCTCGATGCCCGCCTCGTATTTCTCATCAATAAAATAATCATGGTATGCCTTCTTATTGTTCGCAACCAGTTTAATACTTTCCTTCCCCATGGTGTTTCCCTTTCTTTCCAGTCATAATTGCATGTATGACTTACAGCCTTACACGGAAGCTCCCTTACCCGCGCTCCTGTCCCAGTCTCTGGGCAGGATAAAATCCACTGTCCTAAGCAGGCGGTCCGTGGACGCCACCTGGACCCGTATGGGCTGGCCCAGCTTAAATGTTTTCCTGGTCATCTCTCCCACCAGTTCGTAATGCTGTTCATCAAATATATAATAATCATCCCTCAGCTCGCTTATGCGGACCAGTCCTTCCACCGTGTTGGGAAGCTCCACATACAGCCCCCAGTTGGTGACGCCTGATACCACGCCGTCAAACTCCTGCCCGATAAATCTGGACATATACTCGCACTTTTTAAGCTTGTCCGTCTCACGCTCCGCTTCCTCTGCACGGCGCTCCAGAGCCGATGTCTGCATGGCGACCCCAGGCAGTATGGCTTCGTAATGGCCGGCCCTCTTGTCTCCCAGTCCTCCCTTCAGGCTTTCCTTTATGATACGGTGAATCTGGAGGTCCGGATATCTTCGGATGGGCGAAGTAAAATGTGTGTAATACCTGGCAGCCAGGCCAAAATGGCCGGAGCACAGGGTGGTGTACTTTGCCTGTTTCATGGAGCGCAGGGTCAGCCTGGAAAGAAGCACCTCCTCAGGCGTTCCCTCTATCTTATCCAAAAGCTTTTGTAATTCCTTGGGATGAATCTCCCCCTGCTGAAGCCGGATGAAATATCCAAAATTATGGATAAAGGTTCCCAGCTGCTTCATCTTCTCCGGATCCGGATTGTCATGGGTTCTGTAGAGGAAGGGCAGGGATTGCCAGAAGTAATCCTCCGCCACAGTCTCATTGGCTGCCAGCATGAAATCCTCTATGATTTTTGTGGCAGCATTGCGCTCATAAGGTTTGATCTCCAGGGGCTTTCCCTGGGCATCCAGGATAATCTTGCTCTCCGGAAAGTCAAAGTCAATGGCTCCCCGTTTCTTCCGCTTTTCCCTGAGTATGTCAGATACCTCTTTCATCAGCATGAACATGGGCACAAACCCCTCATACTCAGCCATGACAGCTTCGTCCCCGTCCGTAACAATGGCATTCACCGCCGTGTATGTCATTCGACGGTCCACATGAATCACTGTCTCCGCGATTTTGTGGTCCAGCACGTTTCCCTGGTCATCCAGTTCCATGATGCAGCTTAAGGCCAGGCGGTCTGTGCCAGCGTTAAGGGAACAGATTCCATTGGACAGCTTATGGGGCAGCATGGGAATCACCCTGTCCACCAGATAAACGCTGGTGCCCCGCTTTAATGCCTCCTTGTCCAACGGACGGCCTTCTTTTACATAATGGCTCACATCCGCAATGTGAACTCCCAGGATATAACCTCCCTGTCCGTTCCTGCACAGGGTTACTGCATCGTCCAGGTCCTTGGCGTCCTCGCCGTCAATGGTGACCGTACGCAGTCCCCGTAAATCCAGGCGGCCGGCCAAATCACCGGTCCAGTCTGCCGGCGATGTCAAATCACCAATGCCGTAAGGTCCGTCCCAGGTTTCCTCATCCCTTGTCATACCAGGCACAGCCACTTCATCCGGACCCCCTTCCACCTCGTCCATGACCTCCGGCGGTAACTCCTCCGGCAGTCCATAGGCCCTTACAATGGACAGTATGTCTGTTCCTGGATCATTGACATGGCCCAGAATCTCCGTCACTACACCCTCCGGCTTATGGTTCGCGTCTCCAAACTCCTTAATCCGCGCCACCACCTTATGCCCGGTGACAGCACCCATATCGCAGCCCTGGGGAATGAAAATATCCTTGGAAATCTTCTGGTTATCCGGAATCACAAACCCGAAGCCCTTGCTTTTCTGGTAATACCCAACCACCTCTTTGTTGGCATGTTCCAGCACTTTAAGCACCGAGCCTTCAGCCCTCCGGCCGCCTCCCCGGTCCTGGGATTCCACCACAATCTGGACCCTGTCCCCGTGAAGGGCCGCTCCTGTCCTGTCCTCAGGGATAAACACATCCTGCTCCATGCCTTCCACGGTCACAAAACCAAACCCCTTGGGATGTCCGCAAAATATACCGTTGACAGAAAAAACTTCCGGTTTCCCATATTTTCCCTTCTTGGAAATTCCGATTCTGCCCTCAGATACCAGATAGTCCAATACCTGTGTCAGTTCATCTCTCTGTGATTTGGGAATGCCTAAAAGCATGGCCAGTTCCTTTGCCTTCATGGGCACGTAGGACTTGTCGTTCATCACCTCTTCCAGCATCTTTGCCTTCTGTTCCAATATTTCTTTTTCCATATAACCTCTTTCTTATAAATGTCCTGCCTGTACGAAAACAGGTCAAAACCCGCCTGAATGAAATAAAACACCCTTATATGAATACAAGGGTGTTTTCGTCACTTATCCTTCTGTTATCTTAATTACCCCATGACCTTAAGCAGCACGTTCAGGGCAATGGTAATGAGCATGAATGCAATGGCTCCATACCTGGTAAAGTGCTCCAGCGCACCTTCCATGGAACGGCCTCTGTTCTTACTCCAGTAACTGTCTGTGGAGATTCCGCCAATTGCGCTCCCCAGTCCGTTGGACTTACCTTCCTGCATCAGGATAACCACTGATATTGCAACACCAAGAATTACATATATGATTGACAAAATAACATGTATTACTGACATCCGCCTGCACCTCTCCATTTTCTTATAGTCAAACAAAAATATTTTACCATACTTTGTCCTAAAACACAACCTGTTTTCCTATATTTTTATAGGTAAGACATTGCAGGAGCTTCATTCAGGCATCGCATTTAAACCGCCTGGGAACAAATCATGGAAAGGCTGCCCTCAAAGATAACATCCCCGAATCCGGCAGGCACAATAAAATGCTGTCCCTTTGATACCGGGATGCCGTTTACACTTCCCTCTCCGTCCAGAATACTCACATTGGCAAAGCTGTCCCCATAGTTCTCCGTCCAGCAGCCTGTCATGTCTATCTTGTCCACAGTATAGTAAGCGCAGGTCACAAGATGTTCTTTTCTACCGCTGTCCGTCTCCTTCACAACTGCCGGCATTGCATTTTGGTCCTCCTTAAAAGGCGCTTCTATCACATCAATGCTCTCCTTTATATGGAGCTGCCTGGGCTTCCCGCCGGACAGCCTGTCGTAGTCATAAACGCGGTATGTAATATCACTGCTCTGCTGGGTCTCCAACACCAGGGTGCCGCCCTTTATGGCATGGACGCATCCGGGATTAATCTGAAAAAAGTCTCCCTTACTGACAGGAATTTCCCGTATGAATTCCTTCCAGCGTTTTTCCTCTATCATCTGCTTTACTTCATCCTTATTACCTGCATGGTGCCCAATCACAATGGTGGCATCCGGATCGCAGTCCAGGATATACCAGCATTCTGTCTTGCCCAGAGATCCGTTTTCATGCTCCCCGGCGTAGGCATTATCCGGATGAACCTGTATGCTTAAGTCGTTCCTGGCATCAATAATCTTTACCAGCAATGGAAATTCCTTATGACAGCCTGCCGCAGCCCCAAACCACTCAGGGTGGCTCTCCCACAGGGAGCTTAAGCTCTGTCCTTTCCATGTTCCGCCTGCAATACGGCAATCCCCGTTCTTATGCGCGCTGATAGCCCAGCACTCGCCTGTGCGGCTGCTTGGGATATCGTAACCAAACACATCTTTAAGACGTGTTCCTCCCCAGATGGCCTCCTTAAAAACAGGTTCCATAAATAGTAATTCTCTCATGTCTCTCTCCTTATTTTTCCCCTTTTTGATGCAATCAATGCATCTTCTTACATCATACCCTGCTTTTTCCGGTTGTCAAGATTTAAATGGGACGGGGAAAAGATTTTCCGGACGAATCACCGCCCGGAAGCATCCCCTTTCCCATCTACCGCACTACATCTCCTGCACTGCATCTACCGCACTGCATCTACCGCACTGCATCTCCTGCACTGCATCTCCTATGCTGCATCTCCTACGCTGCATCTCCTGTCATTGCAGGCCCCTGTGAAGTGCGCAGACAGCACAAATGCGTTTTCCAATCACCTTTTAACCTTCCAGATTTTCCTCAATACGCAGCAACTGATTGTATTTGGCCACGCGGTCAGAACGGCAGGGAGCGCCGGTCTTAATTTGTCCTGCATTGACAGCCACTGCAATATCCGCAATGATGGAATCCTCTGTCTCACCGGAACGGTGGGATATAATGGTGCCGAATCCGGCCCTCTTAGCCATTTCGATAGCCTCAAAGCTTTCAGACAGCGTACCTATCTGATTCACCTTCACCAGAATGGCGTTTCCTGCTCCCAGCTCAATGCCCTTTGACAGCCGTTTCGTATTGGTGACGAACAAATCATCTCCTACCAGCTGAATACGTCCTCCCAGTTCCTTGGTCAGCATTTTCCAGCCCTCCCAGTCCTCCTCCTGGAGTCCGTCCTCTATGGAACAGATGGGGAACGTATCTACAAGACGGCGGTAGTAATCCACCATCTCCTGTGCGCTGCGCCGGATTTCCTTTCCCGCCATGCGGCTTTCTCCCGGGAACAGGTACATGCCGCTGGCTTCATCATAGAGTTCACTGGACGCCGCATCAATGGCAATCTTCATATCGGTTCCCGGCTTCAGTCCGTTCTTTTCCATGGCTCTCACCAGAAATTCAAGCACAGCCTCGGAGTCCTTAAGGTCCGGCGCAAATCCGCCCTCATCCCCTACTCCTGTGCTGTAGCCTTCTTCTTTAAGAAGCTTCTTTAAGGTGTGATAGACCTCCGCACACATCCTCAGACGCTCCGCAAAACAGCAGGCCCCGAACGGCATAATCATGAATTCCTGCAAATCAACTGTATTGTCCGCGTGTTTTCCTCCGTTTAGAATGTTCATCATGGGAACAGGCAGGACGGATGCATGGATTCCTCCCAGATACCTGTAAAGAGGCATCCGAAGCCCATTTGCAGCAGCCCTGGCCACGGCCATGGACACGCCCAGAATGGCATTGGCCCCCAGCTTTCCCTTGTTCTCTGTTCCATCCGCCTCCAGAAGCAGACGGTCGATGTGTCTCTGGTCCAATGCGCTTTCAAAGAGAACTGCTTCGCTGAGCACAGTATTCACATGCTCCACAGCTCCCCGGACTCCCAGTCCGTTGTACCGATTCCCGCCGTCCCGAAGTTCTACTGCCTCGAATTTTCCGGTGGATGCACCGGAGGGAACGGCCGCCCTGCCGGTGGCGCCTCCTGTCAGGCACACTTCCACCTCCACCGTAGGATTCCCCCTGGAATCCAGTATCTCTCTGCCGGTTACCGCCTCTATCTCCAGTTCGTTTACCATAAAAAAATGACCTCCTCATATCAATCTTATCATTGATATAAGGATAGCCATTTTTTAACATTATATGTATGGAATCAGTCATTTTAGCAGGCTCATCCATCCTTAATTTATCCTGGCCCCATCCGCGCCCACTGTAAATCCATCCGGTGTGACCGCAGATACCAGCATGGCCCCTGACGGGTCGCAGTAATACAGCTTATCTTCCCAGGATATCCAGCCGGTCTTCATATATCCCTCCTGGTCAAAGAAATACCACTTGTAATTGATATACTGCCAGCCGTTTGACGTGTAAGTTCCGTCTCCCTTCTGGTACCACCAGCCCCGGTCATCCCTGAGCCACTGGCCGTTCACCCTGGTCAGGTCTTCCTCTGTAATCTCAATATAGGGAGATTCCTGCCATTCACCGGCATTGTTCCTGGAATCCATGGCCCTGACTTTAAAATAGTAGGTGCCTGCCTTTGGGAACTTGCCGGAAAAATCATAGCTGTTTTCCTTTACCGTATAGGTGGCTCCGATGCCGTCCTCATAAGAATTGCCTCCCCTTCGGCACAGGCGGACCTTATAATTCTTAGCCAGGCTCATATCGTCCCAGTGGGCCACCCCGTTATCTTCATCCCACATCAGACCGCTTACATCCAGATCCTCATCATCCTCGTCCAGCTTATCCAGCCTTACCACCAGGACCATCTCTTCCTTATCATTCTTAGTGGAACTGGATACATACTTGACCGTATCGCCGGAAAATGAAAACGCGCTCTTTCCCGATTTCTTGAAGTAATAATCACTGTCAGCGGAAAGCCATATCTCCACTTTCGGCTTGTCCCCGCCTACCCAGCTGTCGCCCTCATTGACAATATCCACGCTCTCAATGGAACACTCCCCATCCTCCAGGCTCACGTCCACGTTTCCGCCTATTTCTCCTGCCTGGATATCCGATGTGAAATTAAGTTTAATTTTCCCCACTGGTGTCCTTTCCTCTTTTGCAAAGGCTGTAAAGGACAGGGTGCAGGCCATAAACAGAGCTGCACCTGCCAGCACGGCATATGCTCCTCTTTTCCTCATTTGAACCTCCTCCTTCCCGCTTGCGTCTGTTTTCCTATTATAGCACATATCATCGGCTTCTGTCATCCTCCGGCACACCAAACTTGTTCCATTTTCATATAGTATAGTATGCCGGGGCGTTAATGGACATCCGGCCTATAATGAAACAGATATACAGGGGGATTGCTTTTGATAACCATTAGTCTTTGTATGATTGTAAAAAATGAGGAGGCTGTTCTGGAACGGCTCCTAAGGACCATGTCCACTGTGGCGGATCAGATTGTTATTATGGATACCGGATCCACGGACCGGACAAAAGAAATCGCAGCCCGCTATACGGATGAGGTCTACGATTTCCCGTGGACGGATGATTTCGCCGCTGCCAGGAACGCCGTCTGCCAGAAGGCGGTGTCGGACTACTGGATGTGGATGGACGCGGACGATGTAATGGAGCCTGAACAGGCTGCCCGCTTAAAGAATTTGAAGGAAACCCTGGACCCCTCTGTGGATGTGGTGATGATGAAATATCTCACTGGTTTTGACGAAAACGGGAGAACCTCCTTTTCCTATTACAGGGAGCGTATCTTAAAAAACCACAAGGGATTCCAGTGGCAGGGCCGGGTGCATGAAGCTGTCCCCCCTGCCGGCAATATCCTATACACCGATATTGAGATTCAGCACCGGAAGGAGGGCGCCGGGGATAAGGACCGCAACCTTCGGATATACGAAACCATGCTGAGCCAGGGAGAACCTCTGGAACCCAGACACCAGTTCTACTACGCCAGGGAGCTGTATTACCACGAACGCTATGAAGATGCGGTACGGGTGTTCAGGGCATTCCTGCAGGAACCGGATGGATGGGTGGAAAACAAGATAGACGCCTGTCTCCATCTGGCTCTGTGCGAGGAGCATCTGGGACATACGGAAAAGGCCGTGGAAGCACTTTTAAAAAGCTTCTTATATGACAGTCCCCGCGGTGAAGCCTGCTGTGAACTGGGGCGGATGAAAATGAAGGAAGAAAAATACAGGGAGGCTGCTTATTGGTATACCCAGGCATTATCCTCCCGGCCTGCGGAACAGACAGGCGCTTTTGTCCGAAAGGACTGTTACGGCTTCCTGCCTTCTATTCAGCTGTGTGTATGCTATGACCGTCTGGGCGACCACCGAAGAGCATGGCACTATCACTTGAAGTCACAAAAGCTGAAACCTGAACACCCATCTGTCAGGCAGAACCAGACCTACTTTGAACACAAACTGAAACATCCGGCGGAAGGGCAGCCTTCCGCACTATAAAATAAGGAGAGGTAATTATGTATTTTAATTTTTCCAACGGAATGAATCGAAATGATAATATAGAACAACGCAGACCATGCGGATACCCCGGAAACAACGGTTTTCCAGGTAATGGCGGCTGCCCCGGCGACTATGGTTTCCCAGGTTCCGGAAGATACCCGGAAGATGATTGCTCGGACAGCGACAGCTGTGGCGGCGACAGCTCAGCTCAGACAGATAACAGATGCCCAGGTAACGGCGGGTTTCCAGGTGGCAATTTTCCAGGCGGCGGGTTTCCGGGCTGCTGCCCAGGACCCAGAGGACCACAGGGGCCTGCCGGACCAACAGGCGCTCAGGGACCAATGGGACCCAGAGGATGCCCCGGAGCACAGGGCCCTACCGGACCAACTGGTGCCATGGGGCCTCAGGGCTATGTAGGCCCCACCGGGCCGACAGGGCCTCAGGGACCCAGAGGATTCACCGGTGAGACAGGGCCTCAGGGACCCCAGGGACCAATGGGACTTCCCGGACCACAGGGCATAGCCGGCAACACAGGCGCTACCGGAAGCCAGGGACCACAGGGGCCTCAGGGAGTTACCGGACCTGCCGGACCTCAAGGCATCCAGGGACCACAGGGAGCTACCGGACCTGCCGGACCTCAAGGGCCACAGGGACCTCAGGGGCCACAGGGACCTCAGGGCAGCACCGGAGCCGCAGGGCCTCAGGGACTGACCGGCGCTACCGGACCCATCGGACCGACCGGGCCAACAGGACCTCAGGGAATCCAGGGCATCCAGGGGCCACAGGGACCTCAGGGAGCTACCGGCGTTACCGGGCCTCAGGGTATCGCAGGAGCAACCGGACCAATCGGAGTAACCGGGCCGACCGGAGCTACCGGGGCAACTGGCGCAACCGGCGCAACTGGAGCAACCGGGCCAACTGGCATAACCGGGCCTGCCGGAACCACAGGGGCAACCGGCGCGACCGGCTTAGCCGGGACCACCGGACCAACTGGTGCTACCGGACCTACAGGCGCAGCTGGTGGGATTGCCGCATACGGCGGAATGTATAGAACAACCACAACGCCAATTTCTATCGGTATTGCATCTACACAACAAGTAGCTTTTAATAATACCATGCCATTATTAAATACAACCGTAGCTGCCAATGCTATTACCGTAGCTAATACCGGTATATATGAGATTAACTGGAAGTTAGTATCAACAGCATCCGTGGCAGTGGCATTAACTTTAGCTATACGCCGTAATAGTGTTCCTATTGCATCAACCACCAGTACAAGAACCTTATCACTTGGTGTTGAAAGTTTATTTGAAGGCAGCGTTATTTTCAATTTAACTGCTGGAGATGTAATAGATATGGCTTTGTCTTCTGCACTGGCCGTAACATTAACTTTATCAACAGGAACAAATGCAACATTGACAGTAAAGCAGCTTAGCTGATAATTGTTTAAAACACCTTTGTGTTTTAAACAGTGTAAATTGATGTGATTATGCTGTATTTTATTTTATCCTCATTTATGGGACATAACAATTTTCCTATTATGTACGGCCTGGCTGCACCAAAAGGACCAATTGGGGCACAAGGACCTGCTGGAACCACAGGGGCTGCCGGCGCTACCGGCCGGTAGTCACCGCCCCTAGTCCGCACGCCCGGAATACCACAGCTGCCCTGCTCATGTCCTCATGTATTCTTCTTAATAACGCACCCATGGCAGGAAGCATAGAAGCACCCGCCGTTGCAACCGGAAAATTCTCCGTCACCCGGCCGGCATAACGCAAATATATGCTCCGTCAGTTGTTCGTTTCTTCTTATGGTAGATTTGGTCCTGATAAACGCGATATGATGTGTCACGTCAAGTGAATTAGGGCCGAATATACCACAAGTGGGGCATGCTTTGTCCCAAGGAGACACCTACGGCCGACTCCTTAGGTCAGATGGCGGGAATGAATTTTAAGACACGCTTTAAAACAGATTCCGGAGAGCGGATTCCGGTTCAGGACCTATCTATCCATTAAAATAATAAGGAGTGACCATTATGTATTATGACTATCCAGACAATATAAATCCACAACAGGATGTCCTTGAACCATATTCTGCCGAATTCCGCCAAAATGGCTGTAATAATGGCAGGAACAGATGGTGCTGTGACCCATGTACACCATGTGCGCCGCCCACATGCTGCCCGTTCCCCGGACCGACCGGACCTATGGGTCCAACCGGATTACAGGGTCCAATGGGTCCCAGGGGATGCCCCGGTATGCCCGGTCCCACCGGGCCAACAGGCGCAATGGGACCTCAGGGCTATGTAGGACCGACCGGGCCCACCGGCAGCACCGGAACTCAGGGCATTCCCGGCATGACCGGGGCTACAGGGGCGGCCGGCCCCACTGGTTCTACGGGAGCTGCCGGAGCTCAGGGGCCTGCCGGAGTCACTGGCGCTACGGGAGCTGCCGGAGCTCAGGGGCCTGCCGGGGTCACTGGCGCTACGGGAGCTGCCGGAGCTCAGGGGCCTGCCGGAGTCACTGGTGCTACGGGTGCTGCCGGCGCCCAGGGGCCTGCCGGCGCTACGGGCTCCACCGGAACTCAGGGACCTGCCGGGGCTGCGGGTGTTACCGGAGCCACGGGACCTGCGGGCGCTACAGGGGCTGCCGGGATCCAGGGAGCGACTGGCCCTACAGGAGCCACCGGACCAACGGGAACATCTG
>JAEYMU010000051.1 GCA_023407175.1 Bacillota bacterium | reverse complement strand
CTCCCTGTGCACTGTTAAAAGCTTTACCATCGCCATAAGCATTAAAGTGTATGGATATGCTATAGTCACAATTAGCTTTTTTTATGGCAGCCTGTCTGGTTGACAATGCCGTATCCGGATCATTTGTTGGATCAGCATCATCAAAGCCCGTCTGCAGAGTATCAAATCCACAGCGCTTAAGCTCTTCGGAAAGTATGGCCGCAACACCAACATTGGCATAATGCTCTTTGTATTGATCACCTTTTTTAATGTCTGCCTTACTGTCCCCGTCGATATCGATATCTGCCGGCATAGGTGGAGTCCGTTTCCCGACTGTATCGCTGCCATGGCCCGCATCAATCGCGATTTTTATTTTACTCATCTATTTTTTCCTCCTTATCAATAAGGGCATTGCCCTGTTTTTCCACACCTATTTTTAACATTGCTATTACTTTCTTTAAAAAATCCGGAAATGGTGCACCCATCCGACCGGCATTTTCAAGTATGGATAATAACTCATTAATGACAAACCAAATTGCCGTCAGTAATCCGAAAAAGGTTGAGGCAGGTACTTCAATCTTCATATTGCCGGCGACGTTAAATATGAGCCAATCCACTGATATCGCAACAGCAATAGCAAGCACATATCCTAGTTTTTTATATATGCCCTGCACACCTTTTTTGCTACTCCAGCCTTTTGCTTTATCATCCGGATATTCCAGGGCTTCCTTTTTACTCGCTGCCATACCTGATATAAAATCGATAACCATCAGTCCGGTGAGCAGCATTAATACAGGATACAATATCCCAAGTCTTGCACTTAAAAAGGCCCCAATAGCGGCGACTGCAGCTTTGATTGTTACGCAGATATTTTCTGTTCTCATTTGATCTTTCCTTCTTTCCTTAATTTTTTGTGTTATAAAAGGCATCCCGAGGGATGCCTTAAGATGAAAATGGCCACCGGTTCTATTCGTTCCGGCAGCCGTCAGGAGGAAGTTTTTCTTACAAGCTTCCATCTTAAATTTTATCAGATATTTTTGTGAATTGTGGGAATTTTAGTGAGGCTGAAATCAAGCTTGAATTTCCCAATAAAATGCAATAGTTTTTTAACTGCTTCAGTACAAAATCCATGTCCCCAATATTTTGGTAACAGCACTGTCCACATTTGGGAATATTTAATTTCATATTCCTGCTTATTTTCTCTTTATGCCCTCATACAAATTAATTACTGTAAAAAAATCAAGCTTACTATCATGTAAAACATACTCCTCATAACAGCCGCCGATTAAAGAATATTTTTGATTATCTCTCAACATTTTAACAAAGGAACGCTCATATTGTTCCAGTGAATGATGTAAAATTGTTGTTTTCGCATACAGACCGCCCGGATACGTTTTTATTTTCACAGGTTGTTTAATTATGAAATCGGAAATGGGCTTCTCTGTTTTATAAAAAATCTCACAATAATATTTTTTATCCTGCTGTTCTCCATATCTGACTTCAAATTTGAGAGGGGTGCTGTCAAATAAATTGTTATTATTTGCCCACTTGAACATAATATCAAAAGCCGACTCTTTAACCCTGCACCTATCATTGCTTACTGCTCGGTAGTATATTCCATTATATCCGCTTATCTTTTCAATATCATATGCAAACGGTTTTATGGGCATATAAATTCGTTCTTCATAAATGTCGAAGTCAGCACTTGAATACCATTCAATAGGACAAAAAGGCATATCCTTGTCTTGCGCTGCAATATAATTATTTTTTTCCAACCACTCACCATATAAATATCCTGCAACCGTTCGAAAGTCAAGACCACCCTCATAACCGACCAATGCACACATTATTTCGGGTATCTCTCTGCACACTACACCTTCAACTTGAGGTACTTGTGAAAAATCAGTAACCTCAATTCCTGCGAAGTAATTATAGCTTCCATCTGAATTAATAATAGATATCACATGAGAAGCATGTGTATATGGGGGATCATATCCTTCTCTATCCTGATGAACACGATTTGGTGCATTTTTAAAAACATCAATATACATTCTCTCAAAAACATCAGGTGCCCATTCATCAATATTAAGGCGATTTTCTATTCCTATCAAATATGTTTTTGGTAATGTTACAATTTCAACGTAATGCATTTCATCAAACCCCTTATTTAAGTTATTAGATAAGATCGCGTTGAAATCAGGTAAGCAATATCCGAATCTACGGAAAGCAACGGGAGTCATGTTATATACCCGTTTGAAGGCTCTAGTAAATACATCATGGGATTCAAAATTATATTCGAATGCAATGTCTATGATTCTATAATTACTACAAATGAGCTCCTTTGCAGCAAAATACAGTCTGCGCTTTAGCACATACTCAATGGGTGAACATCCGAAGTTATTCTTGAAAAGTCTATAAAAATGGGATATTGAAAAAGAAGAAGCTTTGGACAGTTTTTCAAGTGATATATCCGATTTTATATTTTCATCTATAAAGTCAATAATAGAATTCAGACCCGTATTATTATCCATTTCAACACCTCCTTACCGATTTAACTATACAATATTTAGACCCATAAGGTTCGATGTTTTTTATCATATTATATAAACAGAACAATAAGATTTTTCAAATTTCCAAGATTTAAAGCAATATTACTATTTACCTAATAGCACTCTCTCCGCAATGCACCAATCAAAATTATTTTAACATAATTTCCTTAATTGAAATTTTCTTTATTCTTGCAGCGTAACAAAACATAATCACTTCGTAAATGAATGCAAATGAGATGAGAACAATAATAAACGCTTTAACATCAAAGTTGTATTCCGGAATATTCTCTACGTTTTTAGAAAACATCGAAAGCATCATTTTTAGCAAGGCATACTGATAGATTGTCCCAATTGCAAATCCTATATAGGCTATGGGTCTGTACCCATTCAAGATTGCATCGCTGCATTCGCGCAATGAATAACCGAATATCCTCATCATCGAAATAGTTTTTGTATTTGCACTTACAACGGTTGTAATCGCCAAAAACAAAGTAGTACACGCCAAAATAAGGCCAATAGCAATAAGGATAACTGCAAACATCGGACTTGCTAACTCATCCATACTAAAAGACATTTGCATCATATCAGAATAGCAAAATGAGGCAAACGCGATAAAAAAGATGAGTGAAGAACGACTTTTTACCGTACTTTGCTTTAATTCCTGTAAAAATGTCATTTCTGAATTCTGATACAGTTTACGCTTCTTTTTCTTGCCAACTGATTCACTTTTCCCTTTCAACAATTCCAATACAGGTCTTTTCAGTTTGTGATAGCTGTAAATAACTGCAAGCAGAGCGAATGCAGCTGTGGGTAATACAATCAAGTACAGTGCTAATACAATATTAAAATGCAGGGGTATTTCAGGCAGTATCGCATCTTCGTTCATCACCTTATAAAAGGTTGGCATTAAAGCAAAGGATGAGCAAAAGCCTATTGCCGTTCCCATAAAGATACTGAATCCAAATACCCAAAATCCCTTTGCTATTTTCAAATTTGAATACCCTAATGCTTTCAGTATTCCTAATCCCTCCTTGTGAACATCAATATAATGCTTAATATAGAAAAACAACATTATAACAGAAGTTAGAAGTAAGCAGCCGCCGCTAACAGCACTTGTTACTTTGCCCATTAGAACCTGTGCATCATAAAACGCCATAGTTTTTTCGGAAGTAATCAAATCTTTTACTCTGACAATATCAATATTAAAATTCAAAAACAGTGTACAAACAAAGACCGCACAGCAAGCGATAATGGAAACACCTAAAAGTTTGGCAGCATCTTTCAATCGAATTATCATACGGTTACCATCCTATCTCATAAGCAGTTTTTTGCTCTTCGTTGGTATAAATTTCAATAATTTTGCCGCTGTTCATTTTTATGACGGTATTTGCCATTTCTGCAATATTGGTATTATGAGTAACCATGACTATGGCAAAATGATATTCCTTTTGCAGTTTGCATATATAGTCTAAAACCAATCTTCCGGTTTCCTCGTCCAACGCCCCTGTTGGTTCATCTAAAAACAGCACCTTTGGTTTTTTTGCTAAAGCTCTGGCCACCGAAACTCTTTGCTGCTCTCCGCCACTGAGCTCGCTGGGGAATTTATGCGATTTTTCTCCCAGTCCGACTGCTTCTATTATTTGTTTATAATCACGGTTCCCCGCCAAATCAGCTCCCATTTTTACATTTTTATTGACATCCAAATTAGGAAGCAGATAATATTGCTGAAATATGAAACCAATATTATTTTTCCTAAACAATGTTAATTTATCATCAGATAGGGATGTTATATCCGAAGAATCATATCGAATTGTTCCGCTGTCCGGACGTTCAAGACCTGAGATTACATTCAGCAGCGTTGATTTACCAGATCCTGACGGACCTAAAATAACGGTGAAATCTCCATCATTCATTTTTAGTGTAATACCTTTTAACACCGGAAAGGAGTTGTCTTTGCTTCCGTATGATTTGGTTATATTATTGATCTCAATCATTACTTTTCACCTGCTTTCATCCTTTGCAGAATACTTCTGCACACATCGTCAAGCATCCCACTTATTCCTGCTTCTTCAAACTGACATACCTTAGTTGCACACAGTGTTGCTACGCCATGGGTGAATATCCATAAATACTGATAGACCTTTCGCGCTTTACTATCATCTAGTCCGTATTCTTTTTGAACCGCTTCTAAAATTTTACTGCTGTTTTCATCAATCATAGAAAGAACGTCCGTAAGCTCTGGCACCACACCGTTCTCTGTCATAAACAACAGGTGAAACAGCTTAGGCTCATCTTTTGCAAATTGGATGTACGCCATTCCAACCCCTTTAAAAGAATTCGGTTTGGCAAGCCCTTTTGAAACATACTGATTATACAGTGCTCTAGCTGCCTGTACTGTTTCATTCTGTACTTCATTCATGTTCTGAAACACCGTAAAAACCGGTCTGGAGGAGCTATCCAATTCTGCTCCCAGTCTTCTCGCAGTAAGTGCAGTTATTCCGTCTCGCCTTGTAATCTCCAGGGCCGCATTAACTACTTCTTCCTTCGTAAATTTTTGTTTCGGCGGCATATTCTTTTCCTCCATTAAAAACTATTGTTTTGCAACATATGTTTTTAATTATACTGATTTGCAGTGTGTTGTCAACATATTGCCGCCAGGAATTTGCAAAGGCTATCCTCACCCAGACCACACTTGAAAGCTATAACAAACCTCTGTATTTCACTAAATAAAGTTTTCATATGCATATTGACATACAAAACCAAAAGTGTATAATTAGAAATATAATATTGTTTTGTTTTTATAAGGTTAAACGATTATCCATATATGCTTTTATACAAAGACTTTTAGACACCAATTTTATGGAAGTTATTTTTTAGCTGTTTGGTTAATCGTTTAAATACATATTTATCCAGATTTATTTTTTGTCTGCAGCAATGAATTAATTATTGGGAAGTATGTGTCTAATTATCTTTAAATTTCTACTTCATGGATATTAGTATGAGATTGAAGAAATTTACGATCAGTTTGTTAACTGTAACAATATTAAATGGTTTATTAGTGGATTGCACAACCCAGAACGAAGCCAAAGCTGAAATCGCATTATCAGTATGGAAGCTGGCATTTAATTGGGATTTCGCTACAATCACTACAAACTAAGTAAAATACAATACACTTCACATTGAAGGTATAAAAACTTTTGAATTGAAAGGATAATTTGCTATGTATACTAATCTTGAAAACGATAACTTTAAATTAGTGTTAAATTCAGATACAGGCCTTATGGAAGGTCTGTACGCCAAGAATGATGCAGATGGCGGCAATTTCTTAATTTCGACAGAAACATGTAACAAGTTAAATTTTCCCGGCTATAAAAATCGCTTACTTGGATCAACATTGTTTGAAATAAATGAAAAAATAGCGGAAACCGGAGATTTTTATCCCACAAATATAACAGCAGATAGTGAAAAAATTATTGTTGCCAAAAATGCCTTTGGATTAGAGTTTACATATCATTATCAACTGCTTGAAGATGGCATACAGTGGAAATCCACTGTTAAAAACATTGCATCCGAAGATATTTCCTTAAGCAAATTGGCACATTGGATTCCTATTGCATACCTTTGTAATACTGATATAGATAAAAATCTTACTGCCTCCTGGTCGATGGTTCCTACCGTAGGAATTAGTAAACCCTACTTCCTTTGTAAAAAGAGAAATGGAGAAGGACCGGACTATATTATGCAGAATATATCGGGCGGAATGAAAGCAGTTGGTTCCGCCTGTGCATATAGAAATTTATTTTTTGAGCAGGTTTCACCCTCCCTAAGTGGTGCAATTTTTTTTAACGCAGCTATCGCTTGGCCTCATCTAAAAGAAGACAGCACCCTAACGGATTGGCAATACAGCGAGTTGTATCGTAAGATTACACTCTCCCCTGAAGAAGAGCTTGCGGAAGTATTTGAAATAAGGCAGTGCGAAGGCGGAAAAGCAGAGGATAAATTAGTTTCCATGGGAACAGCTGTTGTAAGTTATCCACCCTACTCCTTAATTGGAGAAACGGCCTCTTTAACTGTGCGTGGCCCTAAGCCTATCAGCTATAGATCTATTTGTGTGACAGAAAATGACCAGGAACCAAGAATTGAATTTACCGGAATACCAAAGGCGGATGGGATAATTGTCATTGGACCTTTTAAGGAAGCCGGAGAAAGAAAAATTGTGATTGATCTGGAGGATGGACAAATAAGCAGTGTAATATTTTCAGTTTATCCCAGTATGAGAGAATATATAGAAATTATCTGTAACTATATCTATACCAACCGTTTTATTTCAAATCCTTTAGACCCTGATTACTATGGATATCGTTCTATATCACCTCAGGGTGAATCCTGTGGAAAGGGTTCTGCCTTACTAATGAAAAATATACTGTCAACGAAACCTAACGTAGACGAAATTAAACAGGTAGAATTAAATACGGTAAAATATATTATTCCTCATTGGCTGGATGATAATCTGATACCCAGAAAAAAATACGGTGAGGGGAATCACCCTTTCGCCAGATTATATGATTTAGATTATATCATTCTTCAACTTTATCTTCTGGGTACCGTTCAGGAAGATTTACTAACAGAGAATTCTTCACAGACTTATATAGAATTGGCAGCAAAACTTTTTCGATATCGTATTGAAAAAACCCCGGATAAGGATACACGAGAATTAGAGGAATTGGATCTTGCCATGGCACTGCATTGGGACATGGAGGATCTTCTAAATCGTTTCCGGGCTTATGGTCATGAAGAAGAAACTAAAGAGATAAGAAATATCCTAAAGGAATATATGGAAAGGCAAAAGCAAGTGGTGGATTTGAACCGCAGCTCTGTGACGGAGATTTATTTCGACAATGCGGGTATTGCTATGACCACCGGAACTCTTCTATCATATGGTGATAAGGAATCCGGCCTTAAGGCAGGCAAACTCTTGCTCCCTAATGTAGCACACTCCAATGATTTTCGCTGCTACGCTCCTGACCGCTGGTGGGAATCCCAATCTCCCATGTATCATAACCTTTGGGCTGTTAATGTTGCCAAAGCTTTATTACAGACTTATATCACTTCGGGAAATGCAAGTTATTTGGATGCAGCTTATCGCTCCATGATGCCTATGTTCTATAATTATGATTGGACAGTAAAATCATCAAGACGTATAATGGAGAGGGGGGAAGGTGTTTCCACCTATTGTATTACCTCACCGAACTTAAACCATGAACCCTGTTCCCATAACCGATTTGGTCAGCAGATATTTACCAATGATGATTTTATCAACAGCTTAAGGCTACGAGGTGATGATTGGGATAATGGTGTAGATATCGTAATTTATTTACAAAGTTTCGGACAAACCTGTTATGTCGATGGAACACAGACAAGTCCTTATGCGGTAGGCGGCAGAATTGAAAGCATGGAAAAAGGGGATCTTATCCACTCTTTTAGTGCTTATCCCGCTCGTTATTCTCTAAAACCATGGGACATGATTATTGAACGAAGTGAAAACTGCTATACACTCGATGAAATTATAATAAAAGACAATATTTGTACCGATGCAATTGTGCATGGAGCTGTATCAGAGAATGCTAACTTCCTTTGGATGATTAAAAACGGTGTAAAAGCTAAAATTCATCCCAACTTTATTATAAAATAATTTTTTAAGAGGTGTTCGATGTCTACTATCAAAGAAATTGCTAAATTAGCAGGCGTATCCATTGCAACTGTATCTTATGTATTAAATGGAACAAAAAAAATAAGTACCGAAACAACAAGCAGGGTAAATGAAGCTATTAAATTACTTGATTATTCCCCTAATACCATTGCAATGAATCTAAGAACGGGAAAAACCCGTACAATCGGAGTTATCGTGGAAGATGTCAGATGTTTTCCCACTCCTGAAATTCTTAATGGTATAGGGGAAGGCTTAGAAATAGCAAAGTATCATATGCTGGTTCATGACCTGCATTTATTCGAAAAAATTTGGCCGGATTATACAAAAATCACAAAATACAAAGATCGAATTACAAAGGGTGTTCAATTACTTCGACAATCCATGGTGTCAGGTATTATCTATATCTGTCTGAGTGACAGGGAAATATATGATTTGATAAAACCCATGGATATACCTTTAATATATGCCTTTTCCCGTTGTACTAATAATAAAAGCTACATTACCTATGATGACTTTGACGGTGCAAAGAAGATCATACAGCATTTAGTTGATTTGGGACATCATAAAATTGGGGTCATTGGGGGATTTCCTCATTCGTACCCAACCCAGGCCCGTATAAAGGGTATTCAGTTTGCTATGGAAGAAAATAATCTGTATCTACCATCTGAATATATTAAATATGGGGATTGGGAATACCAATCCGGTTATGAGCAGGCAATGGAACTTTTAAGTTTAGAAAACCGACCTAGTGCTATCTTTGTATTGAATGACATAATGGCCGCAGGATGTTATCATGCAATATCAAAATTGGGGCTAAGAATCCCCGAAGATATCTCCATTGCCGGATTTGATAATCGGGAAATTTCTCGCTATTTGTATCCCTCTCTCACAACTATGGGCTTGCCATTACAGGATATTGGAAAGCAAGCATTAAATATAATCTTAGATTTAATCAGAGATGAGAAGGAAGCTTCAAAGCAAATCATACTACCTTGTCAGATCATTTCAAGAGCTTCAACAGATAAACCAAAACAAATTATGACTGACACCTCGAAAGATTCGTAATTCAAAGAGCTTAACGCCACTTGACAACCCTCATTTTCACGGTATACTTATAAAGTCTCAAAGCCTTATAAATCAAGGCTTGCCTCAATCACATAACGTCAGTTCGCAACCTTCCTGACGAAGGGATTGTAAAACATCCCTTAAACAAAACTTTCTATGATGTTCTTTTATCTGGTTTTATCAGCCTTTATCCTTCCCATGGAAAAAGGCTTTTTTAAGAATTTGGTCTTTATCTCTTTTCATCTGCTTTCATCAATAAATTACCGAGTTGAGTCAGAAATTACGTCAAAAACAGAAGGACTGTTCCCAGTCCTCCTACTTACTCTAATATGTACTCTTTTATTTTTTCATATTTGCCTACTTTGTTTAATCTGTAATAGGAAAATAAAATGTAACTAAAATGTAATCATGTCCAAATATATCTCCCTTAATTCCACTGATCATAAAATACTAATTCATCTAAATTCTTCATGTACCTTTCGCATGGCATCTCGTCTGCATAACCGACGGGAAGGAGATAAAAGCAGCTAATATGCTGCGGCAATTGTAAAATCTTGTCGGCCTCTTCAATATCCAGAAAACCCACAAAGCAAGCGGACATCCCATAAGAAGCCGAGATAAGAAAGATATGTTCTGCCGGTATTAAACTTGTTCCATTTTCAAAAAGGGTCACTCGTGCTTTCCAGTCAGGATATTCACATATATATTTTAGGAATTCATTATTAAATCTGAGTTTATTTACAATAACCCCAAAATCATCCTCTGGTTGCTCTGCAATATCCCAGCTTAAATCAGCACAGCATGCAAAAACTACGGGTGCTGATGCTATCCACATTTGTCCGCCTGCAGCTCTAGCTAATTTTTCCTTTATCTCTTGATCTTTTATAACACCAAACACATAGCTTTGTGAATTTCCCGGCGAGGGAGCCAACCTTGCTGCCTCTAGCATTTCATTCAAAATTGTATCCGGTATAGCTGTATCTTTAAATTTGCGTACGGATCTTCTAGCTTTCATGACATTTAAAATTTTCATAATTATACTCTGCCTTTCTTTTTAGCTACAGCACATATTAAGTTCCCATCAGGTTTATATACATCTCCGGCTACATCCCCGTAAAAATCGACGGTAGTAAAACCAGCCTTTTGAAGGTCTTCTTCTAGTTCTGTCTTAGTAAAAGTATGATCCCAAAGATTATAGCATTCTATGGAATCCTCTGTAATAACCACCGTCTGCTCAAGCATTGTACCTCTATCATCATATCTGTAAAATGAATTTAAGCAAATATGAGGTTTTTCACTCCAAAAGCCACCTTCGTTATAGTACCAATCCTTAGTCTCCTTCCTGTCTTTATACTGATTGGATGTGAAAACGTCTAGAATAAATTTACCACCTGGTTTGAGTGCTTGATATATGCTGTTCAATAATCTAGTCCGATCATGATTGGACATCACACTAAAATCGCAATAAATGAGTGAAATAACATCGAATTCTTCCTGGTATGTGATATCAAGGTAATTTTGATATTTGTAAGTAATTGTGAAGTAATTGATTTTCGCATTGCTAATGGCATATTCAATTGAACGCATTGAATAGTCTATACCGGTCACATGATACCCCTTTTTGTAAAACCTTTCTGCGTACAATCCCGGTCCGCAACCAAGATCCAGTAACTTTGGATATTGTACAGGATTAGCAATACCCGCAATCCATTTAACCGACTTAGTAATAAAATTATGATTACGTGTTGCAGCATCCCACTCTGGATCAAGGTGAGCTTGCAGCATTCCTTTCGATATATGCTCGTCATCCCAGAATTTCGATGTACTTACTTCATAGATTTCTGGTTTGTTTGATACATATTCTAATAATTTTTCTAGCATTTTTTTAATCTCCTATTATTGATGTTTTTGTGATAACACGAATAAGGTTTTCATTGTAGAAAAATCAAAATATTGTTCTAGGTCATAAGCTCTCACAATACTAAAGCGATGAGAAAGCGTTTTAGATGAACATCTGCATACACACTACTCTCAATATATATCCGTCTTATGACACCCGAACCATATTTTCGTACCAAAAAAAGCTGTGGAATATTCCACAGCCTATTATTTCTTAGTATTGTAAGCGTGGAATATTAAATAAAAAACCATAATTTGGGTAAAGAAAATAAAGCTGTCTATAAACAGCTGTCTCTTCTTATTAAGTTATGATTTTATTTAACTTTTCCACGTTCTCACTTATATTACTGATTATGCAATATCAAGTGTGCCGGATAGCGTTCACCTCTTTTATTCATGTTGTCACAGGATTAAATTAGCATATTAAATTATTATTGTCAATACCAACCTGAACTTCAACTCCTTTTCCTCAAGCTTGAGTCAAAAGCCAATTAAGCCCTTGACATCCCTCATTTTCATGCTATACTTGAACCGTTGCAAATGCCCGAAAAACAAGGTCTTTATGGGCAAAACATAAGACGCGTGCATCCCTTATCCGGGCTTATGTTTATTCAATCCGAGTGTTCGTGACCTTCCACTCGTAAAACAAAACTAAAGGAGAATAAAAATGAATAGTAAAAAAACTGTCTTTCTTACTGAGGCTGCTATTATTGCGGCCATCTATACCGTGCTGGTACTGATCTTCAGCTATATCAGCTTCGGCCCGCTTCAATGCAGAATTGCAGAAGCGCTCACCGTCCTTCCCTATTTTACCCCCGCTGCCATTCCGGGTGTCACACTCGGCTGTCTCTTAAGCGGTATCCTTGTTCCCGGCACCCATATCCTGGATATGATTTTCGGCTCCCTGGCAACCCTGCTTGCGGCTTTTCTCTCGTATAAGCTAAGACGCAATAAATTTCTCGTTCCAATTCCGCCGATTGTTGTAAATGCTCTTGTGATTCCATGGGTTCTTAAATTTGCTTATGGTGATGCACAGCCGATTCCCTTCAATATGCTGACCGTAGGTGCCGGTGAGCTCGTCGCCGCCGGAATATTCGGCATGGCACTGCTGTTTGCTCTTGATAATGTGGCGCATGTGGTTTTTCGTGGGAATAAATAATCTGTTTACATTATCCTCTGGGGATGTTAATATACTATTGCCGGCTTCCATACAGTTCTGATTTAATTTTATTTCTGTCCCTGGGCTTGTGCATTTCTTAAAGTATATCTTCCTTCGTGCTGCAAACGGCCGGAGAAAGCGGAATGTTTATGAGGATAATGAATATGGATAGAGACGATCAAAATAGAGAAAGCAACGACCAGAAATGGATTGATATACCTTCCTTTGTTAACAGCGGCAGCGAGGTTAATCAGATGTCAGGAAGGCTGAAAAATAGCAGCTATGAGTTTGATGACACCAGCGATTTTGTAAAGGAGGTAAACTCATCATTGGCAAAACAGGTTAGCAACGATTTAGATAAAGAGGAGAAAACCGGAAATCGGCGTCATAAGAAGAAGCGCCTCCGAAATGTGATGAGGGGACTCCTTATTGCCTTACTGGCACTTACTGCAGTTGGCTGTTTGCTTTATTTTACCCCTGCCGGTAAAAATCTGGTTGCAACCATCGCCACTGAATATATCTATCACAACCTTGATTATCAGCCAGACAGCACCACAGCTTCAGGCGGCAAGGTAATAAGCAGTGAACCCGCCGATAAGATTGTCAATATTCTGCTGATCGGTGTGGAGGAATTTGGCGGTGCCAGAAATACCGACTCCATGATTATAGCCACCATGAATACGGAAAACCATTCCTTAAAGCTTACCTCCCTCATGCGCGATTTATATGTCGATATTCCAGGGTATGACAAGAACAGACTGAATTCCGCCTATGCCAAGGGTGGAATCGAATTGCTCTATGATACAATAGAGAACAATTTTGGAATACAGATTGATGGCTACTGTAAGGTGGATTTTAACGCCTTTGAACAAATTGTGGACCTGGTTGGCGGAGTGGAGGTTACCTTGACCAGCGCCGAGGCTAAATATCTGAATACCACGAATTACATATCCGATCGGGCAAACCGCAATGTGGTTGTTGGTACTCAAACCCTGAACGGCAATCAGGCTCTTGGATATTGCCGTATTAGAAAGAGATCTACCTCAACGGAAAGCAATGATTTTGGAAGAACCCAGAGGCAGCGAATTGTACTGAAATCAATCTATAATAAAATTATGAAGAAAAACATCGTGGATCAGGTTCTGTTAATGAACAAGATTTTAACTGAAATTCCCGTTGATACGGACATTACGAAATCTGAATTCAAGCAATATATCGAGGAAGCCATGAGCCTTAAGGTTAAGGATTTAGAGACCTTAAGAATACCTACTGACGGCAGCTATGATAATATCACTGTGAGGCTCGGAAAGCTTGACCAGGAGGTATTGTCACCCAAGGACTGGAATGCAACCCGTACCGAGATCTATGATTTTATCTATGGTACCTCCTCCGGTAAGGAAACACAGGCCGATAACGAGACTGCAACGGGAAAATCCCAGGATACCGGCGACTCACAATAGGCTATAACAAAATGACTTGCCCTTTCTTTAGGGCAAGCCATTCTTTCTTTATTTCCGAGTAAAATCAAATTTCCTTTTCTCTCATTCCGCCCGGTCCTTCCGCTTTGCCAATGCCCGGATTACAGACTGTGCATTTCTTTCCTCACAATCAATAAAATGAATTGCCTCATTGATTCTGCCCAGCATATGCGCATCGGAATCGGTTATAATATTGCATTGATTCAGATAAGGGTTTTTCCGGCTTAGCTCTTCAAGGTATGTCATATCTGCCAGCTCCGCCGCAGGAAAATCCGCATCCGGAGAGATGAAGCCCAGATTGGAGATCAGGCTGTTCGAGTTCTTATCCAGATGGGCCGGAATATAAATCCCATTATATTTTTGCATCAGACCGCCCAGCTCATCAAAGGAA
Organism: Bacillota bacterium; assembly: GCA_023407175.1. The sequence goes on along the minus strand of JAEYMU010000051.1, from coordinate 12,177 downwards.
ATCTCCGTCGCATTAATCAAAAGATATTCCTGCACCCCAAGCCTTCTGTCCTCTTCATCATATATCTCCTGTTTGCCAAAGACGCTCTCATTATTCGGTATCTTCATCAGACGCTGGTAAACATATTCATCAAAGCCCATTGCATCGGAAAGCTCGGCAAAAAGACATAATACATGAACCTCTTCCATCGTTGTCAGCTCCATTCCGGGAATTGCAACGATACGATACTGATCCGCAAGCTTTAATACTGCCGGACAGTTCTTACAGGAATTATGATCCGTCACCGCAATGACGTCAAGATTTTTCAGGTATGCCATTCCAACAATGTTGGAAGGCAGCATATCCTCATCCCCGCAGGGAGAGAGACAGGAATGGATATGCAGATCATAGGAAAGCCTAGGCATTCCGCCTTTGATAAACCTTCAGGGCTGCATCAAAGATTGGGCGTGTGGTGGCAAGCACTGTAAGCTTCTGCTCTCTTGCCTTTAAAAGAGCCTGCTCATCCAATCTGCTGCCCTCCGCCAGAATAATACAGGCGGCATCTGCAAGGGCTGCAACCGCAAGGGTATTGATGTTGCCCATCACCGTTACCCAGGCACTGTCTGCCGGCATTTTGCCCATGGCAATGCTTAACAGATCACAGCAGAAGGGTACAGAGATCTCCCTTTGATCATTCTCACCCTGATTTAATACCTGAAAATCCTCTATCTCATATAATTCGCAAACCTTCATCATTATTTCTCCTATAATTTCTTAGTATCAAGCTTTGACAATTCATCAGACAGCTTATGAATGTAATCTCTAAGGATATGGATGCAGTCCTGCTCCTTGGCAACCCCACGGACGATATCCTCGGCAAGTGCCTTACAGGTCGGTGCTCCGCAGGAGCCGCAGTCCAATCTGGGGAATTTCGCGCAAAGCTCGTCCACACGGGACATATTTGCGATGCTTTCCTTCATATTATTCCCCAGCTTAAATACCGGTTCATATTTTACTTCATCATTCCAGAAGCTTTTCACAATAGCCTTATCAGCAACATGGGAACAGGCAATCGGAAGATATTTACGCAGGCGAAGCAGCTTTACCTTCGCCAGATAAGGATTTTCAACGGTCAATACTCCTCCCACACAGCCGCCGGCACAGGAATTCAGCTCGATAAATTCCAGTTGGTCGAATTTCTGGTCCTCCAAATCCTCCAAAACCCTGATTACATTTTCAATGCCGTCTGCCGCCAGATAATTATCCGTCAGCAGGCTTCCCGCCTCGCCGCCGGTGCTTCCCCAGCCGATGCCGATACGTCCGGAGATACGAAGCTCCTGAGGATTATCTATGCTCTGCTTCATCAGCGGCAGTAAAATCGGATATACCTCCTTGATTGCGAGGACTCCGTCAATCTCGCTATGATCCAGTCCAATGGGGGATATCATTGCCGTCACCTTGGCCGGACATGGGGATATAAAAATAATCCCGATCTTTTCCCTTGGAAGACCTGTTTTCTTCATGGCTTTCTCTCTTGCCATGGAAGCCGCCAGATCCACCGGGGCACAGACCGGTAGCAAATGTTCAATCAAATTTGGAAAACGTACCTGGATTAATCTTACTACGGAAGGACATGCCGTACTGATTAAGGGCCATTTCTCCTTGTGCTCGTTCACATATTTCCTTGAAATCTCTGAAACAAGCTCTGCGGCTCCGCTGACCTCATATACATCATCAAAGCCCATCTTGATCAGGGCGGTCAGAACAATATTGATATCCTCCAGATGGTTAAACTGACCATAAAGAGAGGGCGCCGGTAATGCCACCGTATATTCATATTTCTTCATGATATCCGGTGAATCATAGGTAGCCTCCTTGGCATGATGAGGGCAGATACGAATACATTCACCGCAATCAATACAAAATTCCTTCGTAATCACAGCCTTACCGTTACGTACGCGGATCGCCTGTGTCGGGCACCTTTTAATGCAGTTGATGCAGCCCATACACAAATCTTCCTTCAGGTGAACAGATGTAAAAAACTTGCTCATTCCCTTCCCCTCCTGTCAAAAGCAAATATCCGGATATACTTCTTTACCGTCTCCGGTAAAGCCCCCCGTGTTATCCATTAATATATGCCTTTTCTAATTCTTATGTCAAGACCTTCCTAAAGATTGACTTTCATTCTTACTGTGGTCCCCACTCCAAGGACGCTGTCAATTACCATTTCATCCGAGTACTTCTTCATATTCGGTAATCCCATGCCGGCTCCAAAGCCAAGAGCACGGATGTTGTCCGGTGCTGTGGAATAGCCCGCCTGCATTGCCAGATCAATATCCTCAATCCCCGGGCCCTGATCCTTAAGAATCATTTTTATCTCTTCGGGTGACACAATAACATCAATTGTTCCGCCGGAGGCATGGATAACCATGTTAATCTCTCCCTCATACAGGGCGATAGAAACCTTGCGAATAATCTCCGGATCAACACCCATCTGCTTTAATCTGCCCTTTACACTGCTGGAGGCTTCCCCGGCCCTCGTAAAATCATCCGCGGGGACCTCATAGGTCATTGCAATTGTATCACTCACGATATGTCTGCCCTCCCCGCAAGCCCTTCTCATAGAGCTTGCCGCAGGCTGAGAACATCCTGTGTCCTGTGGACAGGAGTGCGATTTCCTTTTCCTGCGCCATTGCTATCATGGTATCATCCGGTAATTTGCCTCTGACAAATACGATACAGATAATGTCCATCATTTCACAGGTACGGATCACCTGCAAATTACAAAGCCCCGTCAAAAGCACCGACTGATCCTTCATAAAGGCCAATACATCACTCATCATATCGGAACCGCAGGCTGTATGGACCTCCCTGTCTTTCCACTCTTCACCGACGATGTATTTCGCTCCCAATATCTCCCTGATATCATCAATTGTCATATACTATTATTCTCCATTCTGCGATAGCCCGCACATTCTAAATATATGATTATATACTGCCGCTAAATACCTCAAAGGAACTATCCGACGCCTTTTTTGCCATAACAAGGGCTGTATTGGCATTTGCCATGAGTACCTGATATTCCTGTGCCCCTTTATGAAGGGAAATACCGATGCTTACCGTAACCCTGCGCTGCATATGCGGATAGGAATATTCTTCATCGATTTCCCTGCACAGCCTTTCTGCCACCTCATATACCGTAAAGTCGCCGGGAACCGCCTTCATATATACTGCAAATTCGCCCAGACCCAATCTCCCAATGATATCGGAAGCCCGAAAATGTTTCTTGAGCAGGCGGGCGATGCCTATCAGTACATTTTCCCCGCCGATAGCCTTCTTGATGCTGTTGATTTCCTTAAAATTTCTGATTTCAACAATCAGCATTGCAGATAGTACATCCGGTTCGTTATTCCTGGACGCCTCAGTTATCATAAACTCAGCTGATTCCTTTGTGCAGACATTGGTTGCTGAATCAAGCTGGGGTGCATATACGGTCTTTTCCTGAACGGCTGGCACATGATTTGTGGTTGCCAGCTTGCCAACCACCTTAACAGGATTTTTGTTCTCATCAAAAATGATGGTTGCATAGCAAAGGTACCATACCGGAACCCCTTCCTTTGATATCATCCGAAGTTCAAATCTTGCCTGCTTCCTTCCTCGCATCATGCTGTTATAGATCGAGATCAGCCCCGGAAGCTCGTCCGGATGAATTGCATTGGTAGTTTCCAGCCGCTTTCGAAAGCCCGCTATGACATTCTCCCTTCCAAACACCTGTCGGAACAGCTCCGAGAAGGAGAGTATATCGGTTGCAATCTCATATTCAAAATATAAATCCTTCGACAGCTCGGCAATCTTATTACGGTAGTCATTGGCCTGTTCCAACTTCTTATAGCCCTGCATAAAATAAGTGATATCTATTGCTAAGCAGGAATAAACTGCCGCCGGCTTTAAACCGAACTGCCATATCTCATCCGTTCTGTTTCCTGCGATCATGACCCATTTGAAGCTTCCGTCCGGCTGCAAAGTTCTGAAATGAATATTAATCATGCCATCCTTGCGGTGCTTTTGTGAAGCCAGCTGCTGGGTTATCGCAATAATATCCGCGGAATAGGCCAGCTTAAGCAGCTCCTTCGGTGCCTTTCCCGCTACACTGTCCGTTATATTTTTGAACAAGGTGCCAAATGCCTCCGAAAAATAAAGTATCGTCAGCACATCATCAAGTGCCAGTTTGACAACGGCCCCCTGCGATGACCACAATAGCTGCCTTAGCTCTTGATTATTCATCTCTTCCATAATAACTCCTCTTTCCTATTATCCTTTGTAGCTGAAGCCACGCAGATTAGGAGCTCAGGGACTGCGTCCTTTCACTCACGTTGCACTTATCCATGGAATTCAGGGCCTTTATTCAAGCAAGCTTGATAAAGGCCCTGAATTCCATGGACTAATCTGCTTTTCGTGTATATTATACCATGAATATAATTTGTCAGCAATTACAATATTGTAATGCTTAAGGCTGTCGTATATCATAGAATACAGACAAGTATTATCAAATTCTGCATTTTTCTCTATGCAGGTTGCATAGAACGAAATTCTATAAAATACTGATTGTTGTTAATAATTTTTGTAGATTTTTTAACATACTTGTGATATAATGACCATGTTTGTGGCGACACAATTTAATTCAAGGAGGTTAAGAAATGGGATCGCAAAATAGCACAGTACCCTTTGCAGGAACAAAAGAGCAGGAAGCTGCACTTTTAAAAGTCATTGCTGAACATAAAGATGACAAAGGTGCCCTGATGCCCATATTACAAAAGGCACAAGGAATTTACGGTTATCTGCCGATTGAAGTTCAAACCATGATTTCCAATGAGCTGGAAGTACCGTTGGAAAAAATCTATGGTATTGTTACATTTTACTCACAGTTTTCACTTAGTCCAAAGGGAAAATACAATATTTCCGTCTGTCTTGGGACCGCCTGCTATGTAAAGGGCTCAGGAGACATTTTCAATAAGCTTCAGGATCTTCTGGGTGTAAAGGACGGCGGTTGTACAAATGACGGTAAATTTTCCTTGGAATCCTGCCGCTGCATCGGTGCCTGCGGACTTGCACCAGTATTGACAGTTAATGAAGATGTATATGGAAAGTTAACAGTTGACGACCTTTCCGGTATCTTAGCAAAGTATAACTAATATGATGACAGAAATATCTCTTAATGTATTGGATGTCGCTAATAATTCAATCCGGGCAGGTGCTAATCTGATTGAAATCAGTGTGACGATACAAAGGGAGAAGGATATACTCCGGATTGTAATAGCCGATAATGGCTGCGGTATGGATGAAGAGCAGTTAAAAAGAGTTGAAGATCCGTTCTTTACAACTCGTACAACTCGAAAAATTGGTTTGGGAGTTCCGTTTTTTAAAATGGCTGCATTGAGTACGGGGGGCACCTTTACCATAGAATCAGCCGTAGGAAAGGGAACCACGGTGACAGCGCAATTTGCCCTGTCCCACATAGACCGCATGCCGCTTGGCGATATGAATAGCACCATTCACACACTAATAACCTTAAATACACAGATTGATTTCATTTACACATATGGGTTTGACGGTAATCAGTTTACGCTGAATACTAGGCAATTTCGTGAAATTCTTAACGATGTTCCCCTGAATTCCCCTGAGGTTTCGGCCTATATCAAGGAATATCTGGAGGAAAACCAAAGAGAAACAGACGGGGGCTATCTGGTCTAGCAGAAAAACAACGAAAATTAGGCTATAACGTTTTAATCAAGGGAGAAATCCTTGTGTTGGCGACACATTAATTTTATGGATTAGGAGAGCTTATCCTCCTAACCAAGGTATTACAAACTTTTCAGTTTATTAAGGGAGGAGAAATCCTCCTAGCCAAGGTAACGCAAACTTTTTTAGTTTATTAAGGAGGATTAAGCATGAAATCTCTAGAAGAGCTTAAAGCAATCAGAGAAAAGATGCAGGGTCAGATCGGTCTTCGAAACGAGTCCAGTGATCAGACCCGTGTTATAGTAGGTATGGCTACCTGCGGTATCGCAAGTGGTGCAAGACCTGTTCTTACTGCGCTTTCCGATGCAGTTCAGACAAAAGGTCTGTCCAATGTAGCTGTTACGCAGACCGGATGTATCGGCCTGTGCCAGTATGAACCAATCGTAGAAATACTGGAGCCCGGCAAAGATAAAGTAACTTATGTAAAGATGACTCCTGAGAAGGCACTTGAGGTTGTTGAAAAGCACTTAATCCGCGGTCAGGTTGTTACAAAATACACAATTGCCGAGGTACTCGGTTAATCCAAAGGAGGACACAGTATGTATCGTTCACACGTATTAGTTTGCGGTGGTACCGGATGTACTTCCTCTGGAAGCACGAAAATCATCGATGCACTGCAGGCAGAAATCAAGAAAAATGGTCTTACAACAGAGGTAGCCGTAGTACAGACAGGTTGTCACGGACTCTGCGCCTTAGGACCGATTGTAATTATTTATCCCGAAGCAACCTTCTACGCCTTAGTAAAGGAAGAGGATGTTGCCGAAATCGTATCCGAGCATTTATTAAAGGGACGTATCGTTACCCGCCTTGTTTACAAGGAGACCGTAACGGAAGAAGGTATCAAGTCCTTAAATGAAACGGATTTCTACAAGAAGCAGCACAGAATTGCACTTCGCAACTGTGGTGTTATCAATCCTGAAAACATTGACGAATATATCGGTACCGGAGGCTATGAGGCCCTTGGTAAGGTATTGACCGAATATACTCCGGATGAAGTCATCCAGAATATCTTAGACAGCGGTCTTCGTGGCCGCGGCGGCGGCGGTTTCCCTACCGGCTTAAAGTGGAAGCTCGCCAAGGGTAACGACGCTGACCAGAAATATGTCTGCTGTAACGCTGACGAGGGTGACCCGGGTGCTTTCATGGACCGTTCCGTACTGGAAGGCGATCCCCATGTAGTGCTTGAGGCTATGGCAATTGCAGGCTATGCCATTGGTGCAAACCAGGGTTATATCTATGTACGTGCAGAGTATCCGATTGCTGTTGAGCGTCTTAAAATAGCCATTGATCAGGCAAGAGAATATGGTTTATTAGGAAAGAATATTTTTGAAACCGGCTTTGATTTTGATATTGACTTAAGACTTGGTGCAGGAGCCTTCGTATGCGGTGAAGAAACAGCGCTTATGACCTCCATCGAGGGTAACCGCGGTGAGCCCCGTCCTCGTCCTCCGTTCCCTGCACAAAAAGGTCTGTTCCAGAAGCCTACCATTTTAAATAACGTTGAAACCTATGCTAACATTCCGCAGATTATCTTAAACGGTCCCGAATGGTTTGCCTCCATGGGTACCGAGAAGTCCAAAGGAACCAAGGTATTCGCACTTGGTGGAAAGATCAACAACACCGGTCTTGTGGAGATCCCCATGGGTACACCGCTTCGTGAAGTTATTGATGAAATCGGCGGCGGTATCCCCAACGGTAAGAAATTTAAGGCTGCTCAGACCGGCGGTCCCTCCGGCGGCTGTATCCCAGCTTCTCATTTTGACATTCCGATTGATTATGATAACCTGATTTCTATCGGCTCCATGATGGGCTCCGGCGGTCTGATCGTAATGGATGAAGACAACTGTATGGTTGATATTGCCAAGTTTTTCCTTGAGTTTACGGTAGATGAATCCTGCGGTAAATGTACCCCTTGCCGTATCGGTACCAAACGTCTCCATGAAATCTTAGATAAGATTACCAACGGGCAAGGAACTCTTGCTGACCTTGATAAATTAGAGGAGCTTTGCTATTACATTAAGGACAATGCTCTCTGCGGACTTGGCCAGACAGCTCCTAACCCCGTATTATCAACCTTACGTTATTTCAAGGATGAGTATATTGCCCATGTTGTTGACAGGAAGTGTCCGGCAGGCGTATGTAAGGCCCTCCTTTCCTATACGATTGATCCTGACAAGTGTAAGGGCTGTACCTTATGCGCAAGAGTCTGTCCGAACAATGCTATTACCGGTAAGGTTAAGGAAGTTCATGTTATTGACCAGAGTAATTGCGTTAAATGCGGTGCTTGTATGGAAAAATGTAAATTCGGCGCAATCTCTAAGAAATAACCTAAAACCTGTTGGTGTAAAGTCTGGTCAAAGCATGACTTTACGTATCTATTTGAAGATGGAGGTCAGTAATGGAAACTGTTAATATTAAAATAAATGGTATGCCGGTTGCAGCACCCAAGGGCTCCACAATTCTGGAGGCCGCTAAGCTTGCCCATATCGATATTCCCACCCTTTGCTACTTAAAGGATGTTAATGAAATCGGTGCCTGCCGTATCTGCGTGGTTGAAGTAAAGGGCGCAAGAAGCCTGGTTGCTTCCTGTGTATATCCGGTAAACGAAGGCATGGAGGTTACGACAAATTCACAGAAGGTACTTAATTCACGTAAGAAAACCCTGGAGCTTATCTTATCCGATCATGACAGGAAATGCTTGTCCTGCGTACGCAGCGGCAGCTGTGAGCTGCAGAAGCTTTGTAACGATCTTAAGGTTGAGGATGAAGGTCTTTACGACGGAAGCCGCAACGAATTTGAGATCGACTATTCTTCCGCACATATGTACCGTGACAATAATAAATGTATCCTTTGCAGACGCTGCTCCGCAGTATGTGAGAAAACCCAGGGCATCGGCGTAATCGGTGCCAATGAACGTGGTTTTGACACCACAATCGCATCTGCCTTTGACATGGGATTGGGCGAAACAAGCTGCGTATCCTGCGGACAGTGTATCGCTGTCTGTCCTACTGGCGCATTGATGGAGAAGGATTTCACAGATGACGTCTTTGCAGCACTTGCAGATCCTGAAAAATATGTTATTGTACAGACTGCTCCGGCAGTTCGTGCGGCTCTTGGCGAAGCCTTCGGTCTTCCCATCGGTACCAATGTACAGGGCAAGATGGTTGCAGCCCTGCGCCGTCTGGGCTTTAACAAGGTATTTGATACCGACTTCTCAGCCGACCTGACCATTATGGAGGAAGCAAACGAGTTACTTGATAGAATTAACAACGGCGGTGTACTGCCCTTAATCACGTCCTGTTCACCGGGCTGGATTAAGTACTGTGAGCACTACTATCCCGATATGCTGGAAAATTTATCAAGCTGTAAATCCCCTCAGCAGATGTTTGGTGCTGTGTTAAAGACCTATTATGCCGAGAAAAACGGCATTGACCCGAAGAAGATTGTATCCGTCAGCGTAATGCCCTGCACCGCTAAGAAATTCGAGATCGGCAGAGACGATCAGGATGCAGCCGGTGTTCCTGATGTTGATATCTCCATTACAACACGTGAGCTTGCAAGAATGATCGAGCGTGTGGGTCTTAACTTTTTATCCCTTCCGGAGGAAGATTTCGATGATCCGCTTGGCCGTTCCACCGGTGCCGCAGTTATCTTCGGTGCTACCGGCGGTGTTATGGAAGCTGCCCTTCGTACCGCAGTTGAAACCCTGACCGGTGAAGAGCTTCCCAGCCCTGATTTCAAAGAGGTCAGAGGAACCAAGGGCATCAAGGAGGCTACTTACAAGGTAGCAGGCCTGGATATCAATGTAGCTGTAGCATCCGGTCTTGCCAATGCAAAAGAACTCCTTGATGATGTGAAGTCAGGAAAGAAGAGCTATCACTTCATCGAAATTATGGGATGCCCCGGCGGCTGTGTAAACGGCGGCGGACAGCCTCTGCAGCTTTCTGAGGTACGAAGCTGGATTGACATCAGAGCAGAGAGAGCAAAAGCCCTCTACGCAGAGGATCGTCACTCCTTTATACGCAAATCTCACAACAACCCTGCCATCAAGAAGCTTTACAAGGAATATCTCGGTATGGCGGGCGGAAGCAGAGCACACCATCTGCTTCACACCCACTACAGCCGGAGAACAAATTACGAAGACTAATCGTTTCCTTTTAAGAGAGCATTTCCGGATGCTCTCTTTTTTTCTGGTATATTTTTCAGATATTTTTGTCAAATTCTATATTGTTGAAATCTGTCTCATATCGTGGTACTATAATATTTCAAAGAAAACTAATTATGCAGACACGAACGAAGCGGGTATAGGCTCCCCTGAAGCAGCCTAAATAATTATATAAAGGAGTAGGTTTATGACATCAAATTGCACACAATGCTCAAAAGAAAAAGAGCAGAAGCTCCAGGAAATAATCGCTAAATACAAAAGCACACGCGGAGCGCTGATTCAGGTACTTCACGAGGCACAGGACGTCTACGGCTACCTGCCTTTGGAGGTACAGCTCAAAGTGGCTGAGGGGCTTAAAATTCCTCTTGCAGAGGTTTACGGCGTAGTAAGCTTCTACACTCAGTTCACTACAAACCCTAAGGGAGAATACAGAATAAGCGTATGTATGGGAACTGCCTGCTATGTCAAAGGCTCACAGGAGATACTCGACAGATTTAAGGCAAAGCTTGGAATCGACATAGGCGAATGCACCGAGGACGGCAAATTCTCACTCGATGCCTGCCGCTGCATAGGCGCGTGCGGACTTGCTCCTGTCGTAACTATAAACGACGAGGTTTACGGCAAGCTCAACGCAGATATGGTTGACGATATTCTCAGCAAGTATGAAGGCTGATATACAGGAGGTAAAGATGATTCGTAACAGAGAAGAATTAAACGCATTGAGAGACAAGACCTTTAAATCAATGGATTTAAGACTTGACCGTATTGATGATGCAAACAGAAACGAAATACATATTCTTGTCTGCGGTGTTGCAGGCTGCGCTTCTTCAGGCTCACTCAGAGTTGCAGAGGAATTTGAAAAACAGATAAAAGAAAACAAGCTCGGTATGGACGTCAAGATTATAAAGGTAGGCTGCTTCGGTCTGTGCGCCGAGGGTCCTATAATACTTGTCTGTCCTGAGCACGTAATGTACACAAAAGTTACTCCTGATGATGTTGATGAGATAGTCAGAGAACATATAATGTGCGGCAAGGTTGTTGACAGACTCCTTGCAAGCGATGAGGCTCACGAGGAAATCAGAAACAGACTTCCTCAGATACCGTTCTTCCGCTGACAGGAGCGTATAGCGCTTCATAACTGCGGTATCGTAGATCCCGAAAATATCGAGGAATACATCGCCCTTGACGGATATCAGGCTCTCGCAAAGGTTCTGAATGAAATGGAACCTGACGAGGTAATAGATGTTGTCAGCAAATCAGGCTTAAGAGGCAGAGGCGGCGGCGGCTTCCCTACAGGTCGTAAATGGGCTTCCTCCGCAGTAGTAAAAGAAAAAGAAAAATTCGTAATATGCAACGCCGACGAGGGGGATCCGGGCGCATTTATGGACAGATCCATACTTGAAGGCGACCCTCACTCGGTTATAGAAGCCATGATTATAAACGGATTTGCCGTAGGCGCGCATCAGGGCTACATATATGTAAGAGCTGAATACCCTGTTGCAGTTAAAAGACTTGGCATTGCAATAAATCAGGCTCACGAATACGGACTTTTAGGCGACAATATATTAGACAGCGGCTTTGGCTTCAACCTCGAGGTAAGACTTGGCGCAGGCGCTTTCGTATGCGGCGAGGGCAGCGCGCTTATGACTTCAATCGAAGGCAAGCGCGGCGAGCCTAGACCTAAACCGCCAAGATCGGCAGTAAAAGGCCTCTGGAAGAAGCCTACAGTTCTCAACAACGTTGAAACCTATGCAAACGTGCCTCAGATTATACTCAAAGGCGCAGACTGGTTTGCAGGTATCGGTACAGAGGGCTCCAAGGGTACCAAGGTATTCGCGCTAGGCGGCAAAATCAACAACATAGGACTTGTTGAGGTCCCTATGGGAACAACACTTCGCAACATCATATTTGATATCGGAGGCGGAATTCCAAACGGCAAGTCTTTCAAGGCTGCGCAGACAGGAGGCCCGTCAGGCGGCTGCCTTCCTGCAGAGCATCTTGATACACCTATTGACTATGATACACTTACCAAGCTGGGCTCAATGATGGGTTCGGGCGGACTTATCGTAATGGACGAGGACACCTGTATGGTTGACCTTGCAAAGTTCTTCCTTGAATTCACAGTTGACGAGTCCTGCGGCAAATGCAACCCTTGCAGAATAGGTACCAAGAGAATGCTTGAAATTCTCACAAGGATTACAGAGGGTAAGGGAACTCCTGAAGATATAGACAAG
>JAEYMU010000013.1 GCA_023407175.1 Bacillota bacterium | reverse complement strand
TCGCTTGACCGCCTTAAAGCATAACCGGGAGAAATCCGTCAAGAGCATAGCCGCCGTGGGCGGTGCTTCGCACTCTTGACCGATTTTCCCGGTTATGCTACCCAGTGTATGGCGACGGGGAATATATGAAATCCTTTGAGCTTCGGGGCGCGGGGCAGCGCCCCGCAAAGACTTACCGGGTCAACTTGGCCCGATGTTACTTTTCCTGCTCGGTCTGCTTTTCCGACTTGGCAATATCCTTCTGCTGACCTTTCCATTCATCAAGCAGCTTGATAATGGTATCCTTCATTTCGCGGGGTGTTTTGTCCTTGCCGAAATACTGGCCTAATTCCTGACTTGAAATAATCACTTTGTCTGCCTCCTTTTTTTCTTCTAACATAATACCGTCAATCACATCGGCATTTAACATGCCTTTTCCGTCAAGTTCCCGCATCCGCTGTGCCTGTGACAGCGAAGGAGCCGACTGCTGGCCTTCAATGGCAACGGCAATATACCGTTGATTTTTGGGTTTGATGAACGCAAGCTCCACGGCGGGTGTGAACGCGATTTTCTTTTCGTCCACCATTTTAGCAAGGTCGGGCACCAGCTCATTGAGCTTGATATACCGCTGAACCTGCTTGACCGTCATTTTGTTGCGCTCGGCTACTACCTCATTGGAGCGTTGCCCGTTGCCGGTTCGCGCACCCTGCTTTTTGATGGCTTCCAACTGCATATGCAGAGCCTTGGCTCGTTCACTGGGCAGGATATTCTCACGCTGATTGGTGTTGTCCTCCACCATTTGCGTGATAGCCTGTTCGTCTGTCATGTCGCGGACAATACAGGGCATATCCGCAAATCCGGCTAATTCGCTGGCTTTCTGGCGGCGGTGGCCGGATACGATTTCATAGCCGCCATCTTCGCGGGGGCGCACAATGGCAGGCTGGGTAACGCCTTTGTCCTTGACGCTTTCCACCATAGCCCGCATTTCTTCATCGTCCCGAACCCCGAAGGGATGATCTTTAAAAGCGTGGAGGTCAGACAGCTTTAAATAAACAATCTGTTCCGGCTCATTGGAGCGCGGAGCTTCCTTCGGTTCGGGTGGCAGCTCCGGGTCAGGGGGTGCGGCTTCCTGCTGTGCCTGTCCAGTGGATTTTGCAAAAGAAGCATCACCGCCGCCAATTTCTGTAGCCTGTTTCCGCTTGTCAGGCTTTTCAGGTTTTTCGGACTTTGGAGCTTTCTCCGGCTTGGCAGAGTGGGAAGGGGGGTTGTCCGCTTTTTCAGTGGTTTTGCTTTGGCTGGATTTAGGCTTGTTTTTCTGCTTTGTTTCTGCCTGTGGTTTTTCCCGCTTCTGCCGGGAGTCCCAGGCTTGCGGCTCTGTTTTGCCGGGCGGTGCCTTATCAGCGGAGCTTGCTTTTTCTGCTTCCTTTGCGGTTGCTTTCTTTTCAGAAATAATCTCATTGATTTTTTCAAAGGGTACAATAACATCACCGGGGGCGGGAATATGTTCACCGACAATATCAAGCGGCGTGGGCGGTTCTGTTTCTGATTCGTTCATTTCCTTTAATGCCGCTTCGCCCTCATGGGCGAGTGTTGCGGCTTCTTCGGTACTTATTTCAGGGGCCGGAATGTCACCGGCAATTTCGGTTGGTGTAGTGGCAGGAACGGTTTGTTCCTCTGCCGGGGTTGCATTTTCGGGTGATGCTTTCACATCATCCGGCTTGCTTGGCTCATTTTTTGCCATTCGTTTTTCCTCCTTGTCTGTTTTATGGCATGAAAAAAGGGCCTGATTTTTAATCAAGCCCCACGGGATATTTGCAATCCCTCCTTTCCACTTCGGGCCAAGTTGTCCCGAAGTCCCACTATCCAGATACAAAAATACCGCCTATCTTGTCCAATTAGGCGGTATCTTGTGTAATGTGATAGCTCATATTTTATTTTGGTATTCCCCTATCCCGCATAGAATAAGGGTTTTTGCAGTTTTCCTTAAATTGTAGGCTCCACCGGTGCTACCGGACAAAGAGGTCCCGCAGGTCCGGCAGGTCCATCAGGAACAATTATCCTATGCAAGGCTGCTTTTACCGAAGAGGATAATCCCTATCGCTGGGAAAGCGGTACGGTTTTCCCGTGGAGACCTGATTTTATAACCGGCGAATGTATCCTCTATGAGGATAATGATATATACCTGGTTCCGGGCCAGTGCTATAATCTGTCCTTTCTGATCAATATTCACGCAATTGACATGAGGTGCCAGAACCTGAACTTCAACCAATGTATGAACCGCAATTTAAGTCACGGCAGTTCAAAAAGCGGTAATACGGCCGAAGAATTCTTTATTCGGCTGTTCCTTGACGGAGAGGAGGAACAGTGCGAGCTGTTGCTTTTGTACCCGCCAATATCAAAGAATTGGAATTTGCCGATTAGTACGACCTCGGGAAGCCTCCTGTACAGTACACGGGAATGGAAAGAATGTGCAAGGCTGACACTGGAATTGACAGCACCCTGTCCGATCCTCACAGGCCAGTCCCGCCTTTCGATTCTTACATGCTGAATACGGCAGAGACTACAAGCTACCGTTCGCTTAATACACCATCGGACAGGTAGAAAAGCCTTCCATGAATGGAGCTTAAGAAAGGCCATCGGGAGGTAATGACCAGAACGGAGATGCCATTTTCTGCAAGCATGACAATCATTTGCTCGGTCAGCTTGTTTTGGGTGTCGGCTACTGAAAAGGGCTTGATACAGACCACCAGCTTAGGATTGTACAGCAAAAACTTGCAATAGACAATTTTCTGCTGATCATCCTGGATTAAATGCTTCACAGGCTTTCGCAGCATATCCTGATCGATGACCTTGCTTACCTTGATAGCGATGCTCTTTTTATATTTTTTCTTTAACCAAAAGCCCTTTATTTTATTACTGAGCGGATAGCTTAGATTTTCGATGACACTTAAGTTTTTAAATAACAGCTTTTCTGTCGGATTTTCATCGATAAAGCAGATTTCGCTTTTCGCATTATATAGATTGGGCGAAGGCATGTAAAGATCACTGCCCAGATAGATGAAGCCGGAAGCTTTCACGGACTCTCCCTTAAGGATGGAGATAAAACGGTTTGCACTGGCTTCATCTGCATAGAGAATACGAAGAATCTCTCCTTTATGGATGTCGAAGCTGACTTGCTTTAGGATGTCATCGGAAACATTCTGAAAGGATAGAATAACTTGACCTGCTTCCTGTCCGGCCTTATTTCCGGGATAGCTTAAGGAGCTGTCGGGTATCAGATTGAATACCTGATAAAGCTTTTCTTTATTGATTAATTTGGGGTCGAAGATGCCGACGGTACGCCCGCCTTTGATAGCGGTGAGCCGGTCCATATGCTTTAAGCTGATATCCTCAAAGTTTCGTATGAAAAGAAAGGACATGCCCTTTTCCTTAAGCCGGGTTACCAGCTGATAGATGGAATTCATCTCATGATGGTCTAAAATACCTGAGATATTCGTAAGGATGACCAGCTTTCGCTGCAGGGCAAAGGCCGTGATAAGCTCGATGATGATGCATTCGTAGATGGACAGGTTTTTCACGGATTTATTCAGCGGGATATTGATATCAAAATGCTGAAAAAGGTTTCGGGCAATTTTATAATAATGCTTTGGGTTCAGATAAAGGAAATGGAATTTTGTAAAGAAAATATTTTCATATATCTTAAACTTGGAGATCAGGTGGCTGGTGTGATTAATTAAAACCACATTCTGCTTAAGAACGCGGGCAATGTCATTTTGCTTTAGAAGCTCCTCCCCATAATATATTTTTCCGTAATCCAGCTGCGTTTCTCCGCATAAAATCCGAAGAAGCGCATTTTTAACATCGGTATTATCGAGGATAATGCCGTGGGCTTCGGATTTATAAACCTGAAGGTTTAGGCTTTCAATCATTCTGTGGTTATGATAGGTTAAGGTACCATTCGTTATTTTTAATAATTCATCCTTCATGAAAAGCCTTTCCGTAATTATTCCGCAATTTTCGGGAGCGTAATAGCTACATCGGTTCCATAGCCGGGAATGCTGTAGATATGGATCCCGTAATCCTCACCAAAGAGCAGCTTGATACGCTGCGATACATTGCGCAGCGCAATTCCGCCCTTGGAGCGGGTCTCCTCGTGCATGGTCGGAATGGCAGCCATATCCAGGGATTCGTTGAGCTGATTTAACCGCTGCTCAGGGATTCCAAGACCGTTGTCGGATATTTTAATGAGAAGGTTTTTATTTGTTGTTTCGATTTGAATTGTGATACAGCCTCCGGCGGCCTTTCCCTCCAAACCGTGGAAGACAGCGTTTTCGATAATAGGCTGGAGGGTTAGCTTGGGGAGGCGAAGCAGCCTTATATTCTCCTCGTTCTCATTCTCCGGATAGTTTATCACCATTTTGATCTTATCATCAAAACGGTACTGCTGAATTCTAAAGTAATTTCCCGCATTCTCAAGCTCATCCTCCAGAGTAACCAGGGTCTTTACCTCGGTAATCGTATAACGAAAGAAGGAGGAGAGAGCCTCCGTGGTTTCTGCAATGCTCATAACCCCCGCATAGATGGCATCTCCCCTGATTGCCTCCAGGGTATTATAAAGAAAATGAGGATTAATCTGATTTTGCAGAGCCAGGTATTCCGCCTGCTTCTTGGACAAATTAATAGCATCCTGCTTGTTGAGGAGCTGGTGGAATTTTTGCATAACCAGAGAGGCATGCTTTGTCAGGGAAATGTCATTTTCAAACAGCTCCTCATATATTTTTCCCTTTAGAAACAGAAGATAGAGCTTTTTGTTATGCTGGTAGGGTATGATTACAAGGGAATAATATAACAGGGCAAGGAATAGATTGACCGTTATTCCAATAAAAAGGCAGGGACGGGTCGGAATCTGATAATACTTAATCACCCAGAAGATATTAAAGAGGATGAGAATTATCGTAATTACGAAGGCTGTCTGGAATAGGGATGGTTTTTTCATAACTACCTCCATCTGCAAAGGATTGATACAGTGCAATTAATAAAGACATCAACTTGTACATTAGGAATAAAGCTTGCGGTATTCCGTAGGGCTTAGTCCGGTATATTTTCTGAATTTTTTATTGAAATATTTCAGATCGTTAAAGCCGGATAATTCTGCAATATCATTGATACTCTTATTTGTACTGACCAAAAGCTCCTTTACATTCTGGATACGAACCTCTGTCAGGTAGTCGATAAAGCTGGAGCCGGTTTCCTTTTTGAACACGCTGGAGAAGTAGGTCGGATTTAAGCCCACCTGCTCCCCTATAATTTCCAGGGACAAGGGCTCGCTGAAATTATTTTTGATATATTGTTTAGCCAGTCGGATGGGCTTGGAATGCTCATAGGCTTTTTCCGTTTGCCATTCACTTAGGACCTTAGTAATTTTATTGATTAAGCCTGTGAAGATTTTATCGATGCTGTAATTTTTGTAAAAATCCTCCAGCAGGTTTTCTTCAAATTGCTCCAGATTTACATTGACGCCGTAGGTCCGTGCGCCGTACAGAAAGGTGGAAATAACCTCCTGATAGAGCTCAAGAACATAACGGCCGTCGATGGAAGAAGTCTTTTTTAAGGTTTCTTGCAGACTTTTTAACAGAGAGGAAACCTTATCATATTGAAGTGTTTCAATGGCAAGCAGGAAGTCCTTGCGAAAGCTGCTTCCGATGACCTGGTTGATACCGGGAAGAACCGGCCGTTCGGTATAAAACAGGATATTCTCAAAATTGAGAAATAGCTTATTAAGCAGGGTATCCTGAACCTGCTTCATCATATCCGGGACGGAGGCGATATTTTGCTTAATCTCACTTAATGCGATAATGGGACAGATTCCCTCGAACATGTCACGAAAGCTTAAAAGGGTGGTACGCAGTCTTTGCAGATCCTTCTTGAGAGACTGAAACGCGGAAGCCTTGCCGTTAACCAGGCAGTACAGAATGTCGTTACGGTTGGCAAATACAATTTCATCAAAGGAGGATAAGCCCTCAAGAATGGTATCCTGAATCTTGGAGTTAAGAAAGCCAATGGTCTGTTGGCCGGGATTATTGTAGAGCATGATCTGGATACCGATCATCTGGTAGGGATTCTCGGTAAAATTGCAATAATAGGTCTGGTTAATATTTGTTATGTCATGAACAAAAGCAGGTTCATAGGCGAGATTATGATCCAGTAAATCATAAAGCAGCTTACTTTTTACCTTGCGTCCGCTCTGGCTGAGCTGCTCCCGCATTTTTTCCTCTTTGTCCAGATTCTTCTGGTTTTCCTGCAGGTCGGCAATGATTTTTTCCAGAGTAGTGACAAGGTCTTTTTTCTTAATAGGCTTAAGAAGATAGTCATCTACACCGTATTTGATTGCAGTCTGGGCATAGGAAAAATCGCTGTAGCCGCTGATAATAATAAAGTGGGCATTGCTGCCGATCTCTCTGGCGTTCTTAATTAATTCCAGACCGCCGAACTCCGGCATACGGATATCGGTAATGACAATATCGGGATTTTTTTCTTTTATAATATTAAATGCTGACAAACCATCATTTACATAGCCTAAGACCTCAAGGCCCAGGGAACTCCAATCAAACAAATACTGAATCAGTCTGCAAACCCGTATTTCATCATCTACAATTAGAACCTTTAACATAGTTAATCTCCCTCGCAACTGAAAAGTCATGGGTTACTATCATTCATAGCGGACACCACGGACATAATCTCTGACAGCATAAGTGTTCCCACAATAAATAAACCGGATTACACCGATGAACTTATTCTTATCAAATAATGAATGCCGTTGGATGAAAGCAGCGAATGATATAATTGGATTAGACTTACTATGGATTTGGAGGGGGTTAAGAGTTAATCTAATCTATATAAAGAATTATATTCGTATATTCAGGCGAAATCAATAGTATTTTGTGACATTTGCATATAAAGGTAATTCATATATTCTGTCAAATTATAATTTTGTACAACATCTAAAGATAATCCCCCGTCATATAAAGATCATGAGTTCTACTATTCGACATGGAATGCTAGAATGAGTATACAAATTAACCAACGCCGCCAGGAGAGAATTGGATTTGGAGGCCTCTTGCCGTGGTTGGTTAAGGATTATCGATTTTTAAGGAGGATTATATTTATGAAAGAAATGGATTCGTTTCAAATTGGTACACAACCGGTTCGGACCGAGCGTATTGATCGTCTTTACAAGTACGTGACATCCTTCGAATACGGTATCTGTGCCGAAAGAGGCCACTATCTCACCGAATTTTACAAAGATAATATGAATTTGCCGCCGATTGTCCGCAGAGCAAAGGCAATCGATTATGTGCTGGAAAATATGAGTATCTATATTATGCCGGGAAGCTTATTTGCCGGTAATCAGACCTCCAATCCCAGATGGGCACCCCTCTTTCCTGAATTTGAAGTGGAATGGGTGGAGGAGGAGCTTCTGAAGGGAAATCCTTATTACCCCTGGGAGAGACCGGCTGACAGGTATAACCTTCGTGAGGAAGACAAGCCACTGATTAAGGATATGTGCGACTGGTGGAAAGGAAGAACCCATACCGACACCTTACGTGCGAGGCTGCCCAAAGAAGCACTTGCCACCCATTATGATCTTAAGGCGGCAGACATCGGAACCTATTTCCAAGGCGGAGACGGACATTTTGCCCCCGATCATGAATATTTAATCAACCATGGAGTCGGGAAGCTGATTGAAGATTGTACAAGGCTGCGAGATGCACTTGACTGGAGTGAACCGGATACAATTAAGAAAAAGGATTTTTATGATGCTGCAATCATCAGCGCCAATGCAATTATAAAGTATGCCCAAAGATATGCCGAATTGGCCGAGGAGCTTGCGGCTAAGGAGAAGGATGAAGTCCGTAGGAAGGAGTTGCTTACGATTGCAGATACCTGCAGATGGGTGCCGAAAAATCCCGCAAGAAACTTCTACGAGGCCTTGCAGTTCATCATTCTGGTGCATATCTGTATCCAGATTGAAGACAGCGGAGCAGGTGTATCCTTCGGACGCTATGACCAGTTTATGTATCCCTATTATAAGAAGGAGAAGGCGGCAGGTACCCTGACGGATGAGCTTGCACTGGAATTGACCGAGAACTTCTTCCTCCAGATTTATGCCTGCAATAAGGTAAGAAGCTGGGTTGACACGGACTTTTACCGTGGGGTTCCGATGTTCCAGAATCTTACGATCGGCGGACAGGACCCGGTTAAGAAATGTGATGCTACGAACGAGCTAAGCTATATCGCTCTGGAGGCAACCTATAACACAAGAATACCTCAGCCTTCCTTAACGGTACGCTTCCATAAGAATACACCCTATGAATTCAAGATTAAGGTAGCTGAAGTAATAAGACTTGGAACCGGCCTACCGTCCATCTTTAATGATGAAACCTATATCCCGGCCCTGATGAACCGGGGGTATGAATTGAATGACGCGTATAACTACTGCATTATCGGCTGCGTGGAGCCTGGAACAGCAGGTCTGCTCGGAGGAAGAACTGGCGGAGCATGGCTGAATTGTACTAAATCTCTGGAGATGTCCCTGTATAACGGCACGGACCCGAGAACCAGCATCTGTCTGCATCAGAATCCCGGCAATAAGGATTTATCCACCTTTGAAAGCTTTGAGGAGGCGAAGGAAGCTTATCTTAGCCAGATTGCCTATTATGTCAAGATGGAAGCCATCCTGGAGAACACTATTGACCAGGTGTGGGAAGAAACTCTGGAGGAGCCAATGGCTGCGGTCTTTGCCTGCCCGACCACCACAATCCCCAGAGGCAAGCCGATTAAGCAGGGCGGAGCCAAGTATGATTTAACCGGTCAGCAGACCATCGGCACGGCAAATGTGGCGAACAGCCTCTATGCCATCAAGAAGCTGGTATTTGATGATAAAGTAATCACCGGCGCCCAATTGAAGCATGCGCTGGAAACAAACTTCCAGGACATGGACACCAAGCCTACCGGCCCTCAGATTAAGGCACTCTGCCAGAGTGTACCCAAGTACGGCAATGACATTGACGAGGTGGATGAGCTGGCAAGAGAGATGCTGGCCTTTGTGGCAAATGAGCTGGTTAGCTATAAGAATACCCGTTATGGCAGAGGTCCCATCGGCGGCACCCTGCATTGCTCCACCAGTACCGTATCCAGTAATACACCCTTTGGTAAGGTTTGCGGTGCAACCCCCGATGGAAGGGAAGCCTATACCGCAGTTGCGGACGGACAATCACCGATGCGAGGAACGGATGTGAACGGTCCTACGGCAGCAATTGCCTCCGTGGCAAAGCTAAATAATATTCTGCTGTCCTGTGGTTCCCTGTACAATATGAAATTCAGTCCTGCGGATTTAAGCTAAACAAGAAAAAGAAAGGAGAAATTATTATGTCAGAGATAGTTATTAACAAAACAGACGGGTTACAAAGATTTGTCAGCTTGATTGACCGTTATTTTGCAGCCGGTGGTTCGCAGATGCAATTTAATGTTGTCAGCAGGAAAACTCTGCTGGATGCTCAGAAGAATCCGGAGAAGTATGCCAACCTGTTAGTCAGAGTAGCCGGCTACAGTGCATATTTTACACAGCTATCCAAGGATGTGCAAAAGGACATCATAGAGCGTACGGAAGAGAAGCTATAGAGCTGTGATAAGCTGGGAAATTAAAAATATTATGGAGGGTAAGTTATGAAAAAAAGAGTGATTAGTCTATTGTTATGTGTGGTATTGGCAGCGTCAACGCTGCTGGGCTGTCAGATGGGTGGCAGCAAGGAAACAAACAGTAATTCAAATTCAACTGCCAAGGTAAACAGCGGTACGGGAGAAGTATTTTCCGCAACCCCGGAGCAGCTGGCATTATTGCCGGAGGAGATGATCGGCGATAAGGATCAGTTCAAGGGCATGAAAATTGGTTTTTCACAAAGAAATATTGCCGGCTCCGAGTGGTGGGAGCAGTTGGTAAGACTTGCCGAGGAAGAGGCAGAATATCTGGGAATTGAGCTTACCGTGTATGACGGCGGCAATGATCTGACAAAGCAGATGGCCGATATTGAAACTCTGGTTAATCTAAAGCCGGATGCCATCATTATCAACCCCTTCCATTCCACCGGCGTGCTTCCTTCTGTTGAAAAGGTACACGAGGCCGGTATTCCGCTTACTGTAGTAAACTGTGCGCTGGATGCAGAGGGTTCACCCTTTACCTTCGTATCCTGTGATGTAGAGAACAGCGGCTATCAGTCAGGCTATCAGCTGGCAAAGGCTTATGACGAGAAGTATGGCTGGAAGGACGAGGTTAAAGCACTAGTATTATCCGCAGCAGCCCAGGAAGAGGAATCCGACTTAAGAAGATGGGGACAGCTTGCAGGCTATAATGATTACATGCTTGAGAAATACGGCAAATCCAATCTTGAAATCGTGGCTTACCGCTATTATAACTGGCAGCCTGAGCCCGCCATGAATGAAACTCTGGATGCCTTACAGGCAAATCAGGATCTGGATATTATCTTTGCCGCATGTGACGGCGGTACCCAGGGTGTGGTTGCAGCCTTAGACTCCGTAGGAAAGTCCGGTGACATCCTGATTACCTCAATTGATGCCAGAAAATCCGTACTGGAGTGGATTAAATCAGGTGACAAGGGCGTAGTTTCCACAGTAGCCAACGACCCCAGAATGATGGGTAAATGGGCAGTATATCTGGCAGCTCTTCAGGCTACCGGTGTTACAACACCCTCCACCTTCTATGTACCCAATACCTGCTACACGAAGGACAATGTAGATTCTGTATATGATCCGGATTCAACCTATTAATCAAGTCAATCAATAAATTTAATTGTATCCTTGCCTTTCGTCCTGACAGCGGAACGGTACGGCGTACTAAGCCGTACCGGATATAAATCCGTGTCAGGACGAAAAATTAGTAAGCTAGTGCTGCCCTGTGCAGGCAGTACTATATTGGACATAGGAAGGAGTTGGAGATATGGAGTGCTCCAAGGCAATAGAATTAAAAAACATAACAAAAAAGTTCTCCGGCATAAAGGCCTTGGATGATGTCACCTTTCATGTAGAGCAGGGTGACATTCATGCCTTGGTAGGTGAAAACGGTGCAGGAAAATCCACCCTGATGAAAATTCTGTGCGGAAGCTATTCTCATCACACGGTTGAGGGGGAAGTGGTTATCTTCGGCAAGGAAGTAAGGCTTAGCAATCCCAAGGAGGCAAACCAGCACGGCGTAGTTATGGTACATCAGGAGCTGGCGTTGATACCGGAGCTAAGCGTAGCGGAAAATATGTTTTTGGGCAACCTTCCCTTCAAGAAGGGGGGCATCGACTGGAAAACTGTTTATAAACGGGCGGAGGAAGCTTTAAAGCAGTTAGCCCTGGATATAGATGTACGCATGAAGGTAAAGCATCTAAGCGTAGGACAGCAGCAATTGGTAGAGATATCAAAGGCAATCCTGTTGGGCGGCAGGGTTATGATACTGGATGAGCCCACAGCACCGCTGACGGGCAGAGAGATTGAATTTTTATTCAAGGTACTTCGAAAATTAAAGGAACAGGGTATTACCATAATCTATATATCACACAGAATGGAAGAGATATTTACCTTAACCGATAAGGTTTCTGTCATGCGGGACGGTAAGCTGGTCATTACAAAGGACACAAAGGATGTGAATGAGCATGAGCTGGTGTCCTATATGATCGGCAGGGAAATGGAGGATTTCTATCCAAAGGAGGAGACGGTTGCCGGCGATATAATACTGTCGATCGAAAATTACAGCGTTGCCCATCCGAATTATTCCGGAAAAAATATTGTAAGTAATGTAACTATGGATTTCAGAGCTGGGGAAATCGTAGGGATCGCAGGACTTCTCGGAGCAGGCCGTACGGAGCTTATGTCGGCCATTACAGGAGCCTGTTCACAAAAAAGTTCGGGCACTGTAAAATTTAAGAGCCAGACAGTCAGGTTTCATAATCCTTACCAGGCAATCACAAGGGGGATAGGATTTGTATCGGAGGACCGAAAGGGAAACGGTCTCATATTAAAACAGACAATAAGGTTTAATATAAGTCTGGCCTCTTTAAAACGGATCACAAAGCGACGTCTTTTAAATAGAAAAAAGGAAGATGAACTGGCAGCGGAGATGATAGAAAAGCTAAGAATTAAGACCACAAGTTCCTACAATCCGATAAAAAGCTTAAGCGGAGGAAATCAGCAAAAGGTAGTATTTGCAAAATGGATTGCCACAAAACCGGAGGTATTAATTCTGGATGAGCCGACCAGAGGAGTCGATGTCGGGGCGAAATATGAAATCTATTCCATAATGAAAAAACTTGCGCAGCAAAATGTGGCAATCATCATGATATCCTCTGATCTTCAGGAGGTTATCGGTATGAGCGACCGCGTATATGTGATGTACGAGGGTAAGCTGGCCGGTGAACTGCCGAAGGAAGAATTGACCGAGAATTCAATTATGAATTATGCAACAGGTGCTGTAGGTAAAATAATATAGACGTAATAGATCTGAAATCAGATTTAAAGGAGGAGAAACTATGTCAGAAATTCAAATGGCAGCAGCATCGGATACAAAACAGGGAAAACAATATATGAGTAAGGCATTGAATTTCATGAAAAGCAATTTTGTTGTAATTGCATTCATTGCCCTGATTATTTTCGGAAGCTTTGCATCACCGGCATTTCTAACCCTAAGCAATATCAAAACGGTATTGCTGCAAAACTCCATTTATGCTATCTGTGCCCTTGGAATGCTGTTTATTGTAATTACCGGCGGTATTGATCTGTCGGTAGGCTCCTATGTAGTGGTTGCCGTGTGCTTTACGGCAGGCTTTATACAGGATGGCCGGGGAATTATGGCGATTGTTATGGTTATGCTGATGAGCATTATGTTCGGAATCATATCAGGAACTCTGATCGCACATGCCAAGGTAGCCCCCTTTATTGCAACCTTGGCCATGACGACGATCCTGCGAGGAATTGCCTACATTTATCAGGTAGGACAAAATAGAAGAATTGACGGAACCTTTTGGCCCAATTTCATTCAGGGAAGCCTTTGCGGGATTCCGATTCCGGTTTTGATTTTATTTATTACCTATCTGGTTGTAACCTTTTTATTAAAGAAAACAAAATACGGGCGCGGCATCTATGCCATCGGAGGAAATACCGAAACCGCCCGTCTGGCCGGTATCAGTGTAAAGAAATATATTGTGATTACCTATGCACTTGGAGGCTTCCTCTTTGGCCTGGCCGGTATGATTCTTGCCGGAAGGTTAAGCATGGGTACCGCTACCGTAGGCGACGGATATGAGCTGGATGCCATTGCAGCGGTTGTTGTAGGCGGTGCTACCCTGTCCGGCGGTGTGGGAAGTCCCTTGAAAACCCTGATCGGTGCATTCCTGATCGGTGCGCTGATGAATATTATGAATTTGATGGGAATTGCCTCCTATCCGCAGATGATTATCAAGGGTATCATCATCGTAGCCGCAGTTTTAATGCACCGTGAGAATTGATGATTGAAAAATGCAGGAGAATCTGCCAGTCATGCCTTAATAACAGACAGGCAGCGGATTGCCTGAAAGGCGGAGGGAAAGAAATTGGTTAATGACATTCAGAATATGACGATGACTTCTGACTTATTAAATACGTCGGGAATGATATCAAATATTGAACGCTACGCAATTAATGACGGCTTTGGCCTTCGTACAACAGTATTTCTAAAGGGCTGTCCCCTTCGCTGCCTGTGGTGCAGTAATCCCGAGACACAAAAAACCAACCGGGAGATGGTATTCTTCCAGGATAAATGCATCGGCTGTATGGAATGTGTGCAGCTTTGTGAATATGGGGCATTAAAAAATGGGCTGCTTGCCGACCGAACAATCTGTGAGAAATGTCATGAGCGGGAGAATGCTTTTGTCTGTACCACGAAATGCTATCCCCAGTGCAGAAAGATTGACGGGAAGGCAATGACGGTAAAGGAGGTCCTGGAGGCGGTAAAGCGGGATCAGCAATTTTACCGGCTAAGCGGCGGAGGAGTTACCATATCCGGTGGGGAACCGTTGGCACAGCCGGAATATATCTACGCACTTTTGCGTACCTTCCAGAACAATTATATCAATACTGCGATAGAGACCTGTGGTTTTGGAGCGGAAAAGGACCTTGTTAAAATTGCACCTTATTTGAATTTGGCCTTTGTAGATTTGAAGTCTGTGGATGAGGACAAGCATGTTACCTGGACCGGCGCAAGGAATGATGTCATACTAAGGAATATCAGGGCTATGGACAGCCTTTGTAAGGAGTACGGCTTTGATTTCATCCTTCGTACCCCTGTGATACCGGGCTTTAATGACACACCGGAGGATATTGACCGTATCGGAGAATTCGTCGTAGAGAACTGCCCGAATCTTACCGGAATGGAGTTGCTTCCCTATCATAAGCTGGGCCGGGGCAAATATTTAAGCCTGGGCCGGGAATATGCACTGGAAGGATTGACCTCACCCTCTAATGAGAGGCTGCAGGAGTTGAATAAAATATTATATGATAAGGGTATCAAGCTGTACCAGTTTTAGTGAAATAATAAAGGGCCCCAAGGCATAAGTCTATGGGGCCTTCTTTGCGGAAAGCGGGGAGTTGCCAAGGAGTCCGTATAGAAATAATTTGTGCAGGTCCTGAATTTCATTTTTTAGATACGCTTCATTCAACGGAATATCATTCAGGCTATCCATGAATTTCAGTATGGTTTGAGTGGGAATGGAAGAGTCAATGACCTGTTCCTTTTTTCCAAGCTCAATGAAATCCTGATACAGCTCGCGTTTAATTTCCCTGCAGCCCTCACACAGAATTTTGTTAAAGCTTTTCTCTGCAAGGGAGGTGCTTGAAAAGTATTTTGACATGGAAACAGCTCTGTCGTCAGAACAAAGAGAAAGTGCCGTCTTTATTTTTTCCTCATAGGGAAGCTCGGAATCCAATATCCTTCTTGCGCTGGCGAAATTCTCGGAGATGATTGCTTTGGCACATTCCAATACCAGTTTCTCTTTACTTCCATAGTAATTGTATATTGAAACAGGAGAAACCCCGGCACAGGAGGCAATCTGCTTAATGCAGGTGGCAGAAAATCCTTTTTCATTGATAAGACTTATAGTCGCCTTCATAATGGCGGCTTTTTTATTTGCAGTACGAATTTCATATTTATTCATTGGGGGCAGCCTCCTGTCTTACTACATATTATATAGATAACATTTTGAAATATCAATATACATATTTCAAAACTGTTGACAAAATTTCACTTGCATTTTATAATTGTTTTGAAATATCAATAGGAGGATTACAAAACTATGAAAACAGTGATCTATTATTTTACAGGTACAGGTAATAATCTGGCCATCGCAAAGGGGTTACAAAGGGAATTGGGGGATACGGTGACTATGCCCATAGCAGTGCTGCTTAAGAATAAGGAGATTCCGAAGGAATTTAACAGAGTCGGCATATGTGCACCCTCCTACTATTCTCATGTGCCTCCCTTTGTGATGGATTGTTTGAAGCGGGTGAAATATGGGGAAAGGCAAATGGTATTTTCCGTGATAGGCTGCGCCGGAAACCGGGGACATGCCACAGAGGATATCAGGGAAGCGGTGGAGGCCTCGGGAAAAGCTGTAGAGTATGAATTTACAGTAATGCAGCCAGGTAACTATATTTTAAGCTATAATGCTTTTCCTGTATTCCTGCAAAGACTATTGATCAGAAAAAGTAAAGGAAAGATTTTAAAAATTGCAAAGGTTATAAAAGCGGGAGGAACGGGCTTTCACTTGAACAAATCCCGGCTCTTTACAAAGAAAACGGATGACCAGGTCATGGATATCATCAAAGGCTTTGGAGAAGCAGGTAGACAGTACAAGGTATCCGGAGAATGCATCAGATGCGGAACCTGCAGTGAGGTATGTCCGGTTAATAATATTACCCTGGGCAATGAGGGGATAAAATTTGCGGACGGATGCCAGCAATGTATGGCTTGCATACAATGGTGTCCGAAAGGGGCAATTGATAAGGGTGGCATTGCCTCAAAAAGGAGGAGGTACCATCATCCCTCCGTTACAGCAAGGGATATTGCAGAAAATCGCATGGTATTTAGGTAATATCGTTCAAGAAAAGCTTTTCTGCTTGTGGTAGAATAAAGAAAACAAAGGAAGGAAAATTAGATTATGCCACAGGAACAGGAGCAGCGTCAGGTCTATTATGACCTCGAATTACAAATAGAAGCCTATCATTTAAGCGGTATTGTTCAAAAGTTTCCCAATCATTTTCATGATTACTATGTGATTGGATTTGTGGAGGGAGGCAAACGGCATCTCTGGTGCAGGGGACAGGATTATGATTTGTCTGCCGGTGATTTGATTTTGTTCAATCCCCGGGATAACCATTCCTGTGCTCCGCTGAATGGAGACAGCCTGGATTACCGGGCCGTCAATATTAAGCCGGAGGTCATGCAAAATGCCGTCAAGGAGATAACAGGACAGAATTATACGCCGTATTTTACGCAAAATGTAGTATATCAAAGTGATATCACCCAGTCTGTCCGTGATTTATACCGGGCTATCGTTTCGAATTACACCAGGCTTGAAAGGGAGGAAACCCTGTTTTTTCTGCTGGAGCAGGTGCTGCAGGAATATGCCGAGCCCTTTGAGAAGGCTGCGCCGGCGGAGCCGGATGAGCAGTTGAAAGCCCTGTGTGCTTATATGGAAGGGCATTATGAGCAGAACCTTACCCTGGATGAATTGCAGGCTATGACAAATTACAGCAAATCACATCTGCTGCGCTCCTTTACAAAGCAGATCGGTGTGTCACCTTACCGTTATTTGCAGACAATACGGATAGACCGGGCAAAAAAGCTTTTAGAGCAGGGGATTGCACCGGTGGAGGCCGCAAATATGGCGGGCTTTTCGGACCAGAGTCATTTTACGAATTTTTTCAAGGAATTTATCGGCTTGACACCCAAGCAGTACCAGAGGATATTTAACGGCCCAGCTAATCCGAATATCCGGTCAAAGGAGAGTCGGGATGACAAATAACAACAGACCTTCCGGCCATATTTCGGCTTTTATTACGATTTTAATCTGGGGGACTACCTTTATATCAACGAAGCTGCTGCTAAATAGCTTTGCTCCCATCGAGATACTTTTCATCCGGTTTTCCATCGGATATCTGGCGCTATGGCTGGTGCAGCCCCACAGGCTGTTTGTCAAAGCAAAAAGCCAGGAGTTCTGCTTTGCGCTGGCAGGGCTGTGCGGTGTCACCCTGTACTACCTTTTTGAGAATATTGCCCTGACCTATACGCTGGCCTCCCATGTGGGGGTCATCATATCCATCGCGCCCTTTTTTACAGCCATCATCGGCTGGCTGTTTTTACATAGTGAACGCCCCGGTCCGCGTTTTCTGATTGGCTTTGTAATTGCCATGCTTGGAATCGGGCTGATCAGTCTTCAGAATGAGACGGACTTTGCCTTAAATCCGCTGGGGGATTTGCTGGCTGTCGCGGCGGCCATTATCTGGGCTGTTTATTCGACCCTGGCTAAGAAAATCAGCACCTTTGGCTATTCTACCATTCAGGCTACCCGGAGAACCTTCTTCTATGGCTTGCTGTTTATGATGCCGGTAGTCCTTATGCAGGGTTTCTCAGGGGATTTTCTCCGGTTTACAGATGCAATAAATCTGGTGAATCTTTTATTTCTGGGGCTGGGAGCCTCAGCTCTTTGTTTTGTGACCTGGAATTATGCAGTTAAGCTCCTGGGCTCTGTGAAGACAAGTATTTATATCTATATGGTTCCGGTAATCACAGCGGTCACCTCCGCTCTGATCCTGGGTGAGCGGATTACGATAGCTACGGTATGCGGCATCCTTCTGACGCTTACCGGTTTGCTTTTATCGGAAAGTAAGGGAAGAGCTCTGGGATAATATTGTAATCCACAGAAAACCGTAGTAATATAAAATTAAACTGGGCGTGTATGAAAAGATAAGGAGCGGAAGCCATGAATGATGTAATCCATTGCATTAAAATGCGAAGAAGTACCAGGAGATTCAAAGAGGAGCAGATACCGGACCCGGAGTTGGAGGCAATTCTGGAGGCGGGGCGCTATGCTCCAAGCGGCGGCAATAATCAGAGCAGCCATCTGCTTGTCATACAAAACAAAGCGGCCCTTCTGGAGCTTAGGGAGCTGGTAGAGCAGGAATTTAGTAAAATGGAATATCAGGAGGGAATGTACAAGAGCATCAAGGCCTCCATTATGGCATCAAAAAAGGGAGGATACGATTTTTATTACAGTGCGCCTACCGTTGTTGTGGTAGCCAATAAGAAGGGTTATGGCAACGCAATGGCGGACAGTGCTTGTCTGCTGGAGAATATGATGCTGGCGGCAACCTCACTTGATATCGGCTCCTGCTGGATTAATCAGCTTCATTGGCTGGATGAGAACCCGCAAGTCAGATCCTTTTTAAACAGGCTGGGTCTTATGGAGGAGGAGACGGTCTGCGGTGCCCTGGCCCTGGGTAAGAGGGACGGAAAGGAACAGGAACCCTTAAAGCGCAACGGCAATCCAATTACTTATATACGGTAGGAGATCAACAATAATTCAGATACAGATCAGTTCCGGTGCACCCTGTTGTACCGGAATTTTTTTAAGTAAATTTCCAGTGTTCATTCATAATTATTAATAATTTTCCTATTTTTATTTTATATTCCCGGCTTATACTATTCTTATCATTTAGGTAATTGCGAAACTCGCAAAAGTTAATAATTTTTCGGACAACAAATACAATTTCGGAGCGGAAGTTAA
The DNA here is from genome assembly GCA_023407175.1 of Bacillota bacterium. The sequence continues at coordinate 83,529 of JAEYMU010000013.1, read as the reverse complement.
GCGGAAGGAGCGTTGGAGCGGAGAAATTTGTATTTGTGTTCGGAAAATTTAGTGGATTATAGTGTTTCGCAATTACCTAATTCTTATCATTACAAGTGAGGAGAAAATGGAATGTGGATTAAGCTATTTCGTCATAGAAAGCTGCAGACAGCTATGATCTTTTTGATTATTATGGTCTGTACTACGCTTCTGGCAGGTGCAATGAGTATTTTAATCTCGCTGGAAAAGCCCTCCCGTGAATTTGCAGAGGAGTGTAAGGCTGCAACTGCCAAATTATATACCCATATGGGAGACGAGAAAGAGATGGACCTTTTGCGCAGGCAGTTTCAGGAGCTGGACTGTGTAGATAAGGTAGAGGTGGCGCAGAGTCACAGCATAGAGGAGAATATGTTCTTCAACGACAGTAAGGTAGATGTATTTGCGGACCTGACCGAATATAGCCAAAGCATCTTCGGCGCAGACTATTATCTGGAAGGAGGCCCTGATACAGCGGCCTCTCTGGCAGAGGATGAGTGTATGATAGCTGCCTGTATCAGTAATAAATATGACCTTCATATAGGAGACACGATAACACTAAAGCTGTCGGACCGCGATTTAAGCTACCGGGTAGCAGCGGTGTACAGTGATCCTTATCAGACCAGTACAGCCTTTGACAGCGATATTCTGGTAAGGAAGCTGCCTCAGGTCAAGTATGCGTTCAATCTGTATATCTATGGAAAGGAAAAGGTCACGGGGGAGCAGATTAGTGAAGCGTATTATGAGGCCTATGACGGCAGGCTGAATGGCTTTTTGCTTACCCTGGAGGACAGGATTGATAACGGTATGGTGGTCGGCAGGATAATAGGTGCGATTCTTTTAGCCGTAGGAAGTATTATGCTCCTGGTCAGCGGACTGATGATACGCTTTCTGATAAAAAATATCATACTTACGGATGAAAAGTCCATAGCAATCTATAAGACAATTGGATATACCTCGGGTGATGTGATCGGAATGTATCTGAAGTTTTATTTTATTGTAGTTACCCTTGCCAGTCTGTTTGGAATTATAGCTTCTGTCTACATATCGGATACCATACTGACTTCAATCTTCGAAAATATGGGGAAGCTGAAGACACAGCGTTCCATGTGGTCGGGAATCGTATGCTACCTGATAACAGTGGGCTATATCGTCTCCATTCTGTTGATTGTTTTTTATAAATTAAAGAGGATTAAGCCGGTAACGGCGTTAAGCGGTATGGACTATGGCAGCTTAAAGAAACGGAAGAGGTATAACGGAAATTCAGGCTTCCAGTTTTCTGCCTTTGGGATCGCATACCGAACCCTGCTTCGGGAGAAGCGTAATGCAATTGGTATGATTATAACCTGTATTATAACGGTTTTTAGCATGAATTTCATTGTGATTACTCTGGATATTGCGGACACCATGAAGGAGCATAATGACTTTTGGCTTGGAGTGGATAAAGCGGATGTTATGATCAGTATTGTAGACAGCGGGGAATTTGATACCGTAAGAAGCCTGACCGAGCAGGACAGCAGAACAAAGTATTGCCTTTGTAATTATCTTCAATACCAGATTACGATGAAATGGAAAAAGGGAAGCAGTATTACGAATATGGATGCCTTTGTTTATGATGATTTTGCCGCCTCAAAGCTCCCGGTTACAAAGGGAAAAAATCCTGTTAACAGCAGCGAAATTGCTATATCGACTACCATTGCCGGGGAGCTTCATAAGGATATCGGAGATTATATCGAGGTATATCTAAGGGAAGATATCAAAGCAAATTTACTGATTACAGGGATTTTCCAGTCCTATTACCAGTTTGGAGAGGTGTGCCGTCTGACAACGTCAGCATTTACAGAAAGGGCGATTGACCTTGCATATAATAATATTTCCGTATATTTGCGGGACGGGAAGGAGACAGAGGACTTTATTAAGGATATGAAGAAGCAGCTTGAGGGAAAGGCTAATGTGATAAAAAGAACCGAACAGTATTCAGGTATTATGGATATGATAGTAGCCCCGCAAAAAAAGGCAATTCCTCCGGTGGCATTTCTGATCGGCATGATCGGAGCACTGAATATTTTTTGCATTGTTTATCTGAAAAACATGAGATCGCAGCATAGTAACAGCGTATATATATCTATTGGATACACAGCTTGGCATCTGATCCTTGCCAATGTTTATTATGTCCTGATGATAGCCCTGATATCGATTGCGGTTGCGCTTCCGGCCAGTATCATAGGCTATTCCTCCATTATGAAGTTTTGTCTGTCGATGTTTCACTTTACCGAATATCCCATGGTAATCCGGCCGAAGGGACTTTTTATCGCCAATGCGGCAATCATCGCAGGCTTTTTATTCAGTACACTGTTGTCATCGAAAGCATTATTAAAGGTGAATGCAAGAATTTTAGTCCGGGATTAGGAGGGGAATGTCATGAAGGAAATAATTATAAGAACGGAATTGATGTGTAAAAGCTTTGTCAGTGACGGAGAAGTGAATAATGTAATTAAGAATATGGATTTGGAAATCTATAAGGGGGATTTTACTGTAATCATGGGTAGCTCAGGGTCGGGAAAATCGACACTTTTGTATGCACTCAGCGGAATGGATGAGGTTACAACAGGAAAGGTTTATTTTGAAGACAGGAATATTGCCGGCCTGAAGGGAAGAAAAATCGCACAGCTGCGCAAGGAAAAGCTGGGCTTTATATTTCAGGGAATTCATCTGATTCCCAATCTTACCGTCTACGAGAACATATTAAGTCCTACGTATAAGACAAGGGTCAGCCGCACCGGAATAGAAGAAAAAATCGGTGATTTACTTGACAGAATGGAGCTGACCTCCCAGCGAAGAAAATTTCCGGGTCAATTGTCCGGGGGACAGAAGCAAAGAGCTGCCATTTGCCGGGCACTTATTAATAACCCTCAGGTGCTTTTTGCCGACGAGCCAACCGGCGCTCTGAATTCTTCCCAGGGTGAGAGTGTACTGGATATTCTTACGGACCTTCATAAGGAGGGGCAGTCCATTGTTATGGTGACACATGATTTGAAGGCGGCGATTCGAGGAAATCGGATTCTCTACCTTAGGGATGGACGCATCGACGGGGATATCAGGTGGAAGGAATATCAGGCAGAGATTAGTGAGGAGAGGGAAGAAACCCTATATCAATATCTGAAGGAAAAGGGCTGGTAATCCCCGGTGCATCTGGAAACTTTCAGATGCGCCAGGGTCAAAGGATTGTAAATTACGAATATTAAGGTTATAATCAAGGAAATGATAATATTGGGGGCAGCTTATGAAACAGAAAATATTAATCATAGAGGATGAAAAGGAGCTGGCAGATATTCTTGGAGCCTATCTTGAGGTGGAGGGCTTTACACCGGTGATTGCAAATGACGGTGCCGAGGGGCTTGCAGTATTTCAGACAGAGCAGCCAAGCCTGGTGCTGCTGGATATTATGCTGCCGGTAAAGGATGGTATCTGCGTCTGCCGGGAAATCCGTAAGGCAAGCAATATTCCCATTATTATGATTTCCGCCAAAAGCGGGGAGATGGATAAGGTTATCGCCCTTGGCATCGGAGCGGATGATTATGTGACAAAGCCCTACAGTCCAATTGAGCTTGTAGCCAGGGTAAAGGCAAATCTAAGAAGGTATGAGCAGATGTCAAATAATCCGGGAGTGTCCAGGGAGGAAATCAGGCTGGGGGAGCTGCTGTTGAATAAGACCTCCTATACCGCGACGGTACGGGAAGAGGACCTGGCCCTGACTACGAAGGAATTTGAAATCCTGTATTATTTTGCACAATACCCGAATCAGGTATTTACAAAGGAACAGATTTATAGCGGGGTCTGGGGCTATCACAATTGCAGTGATGACAACAGTGTCACAGTTTATATCAAGCGTCTTCGAGAAAAATTAAACCGGTATCAGCTGGATTACATAAAGACAATCTGGGGCGTGGGCTACAAGCTTGCTATGGACACTGCAAAATCCAAAGGATAAGGTGGGGCTTATGAAAAGAAAACTTCATAGAAGGAACAAGCTCCACATTTACAATAATATTACGGCTGCAACAATCGCAGCCGTTTTTATCGTATCAATCATAATCAGCTTTCGTATCTATACCAATACGGATTTCAGCCATTATTCCAATGATGCCCGTATCCTGGTCAGTGAGCAAAAAAATGAGCTGGAGCAGGAGATTTATGAGAAGGGACAATATCCCTATCTGGTTTTTGACCTGGCCGGAATAGTACTTTACTGCACGCCTGAGTTTGGGTATCAGCCGGGAGAAGCGGTAAATGTTCAGGAGCTGCTGCAATATGATAAAAGCTTTGCAGGAAAGTATCCGGACCAGGTGAAGGAGAGCTTTGTGCTTCAAAGGGATAATGTTACCTGGGGCTTTGCCGTGTTTTTATTGCCGGAAAGTAAGGTGTACCGCAATACGAACAAGGCTCTGGCGGCATATATTTTTCTGCCTCTGCTAATAGGCTTTCTGATCAGTATGGTTTTACTTCTTATTCGAACTCTTTACTTTAACCATCGTGTGATAGGACCGCTTCGGGAAATTGCGGCTTCTGCCAGAGCGATCATTTCAGGTAACTATAATCTGGAGGTGCTGAGGACCTACTGGAAAAGGGCGGATGACAATGAGGTCGGAGAGTTATCCTATGCCTTTGAGCTGATGCGGGATGAATTAAAGCAAAAGCAGATCCGGGAGGAGGAGCTGAAGAAATCACAGCAGGAGTTGATCTCCTGTATCTCCCATGATTTAAAGACGCCGATCTCCACCATCAAGGCCTACGGTGAGGGGCTAAGGGACAATATTGCGAAAAATGAGCGGCAGCAGAAGGATTTCATCAATACGATTATTTCAAAAACAGACCTGTTAATCGGTATGATACAGGAGCTGTTGGAGTATTCCAGCGCTCAGCTAAGAAAGCTGGAGATTAACCGGGTGGAAATCTATTTTAATGATTATTTTCATCCGCTTATGAAGGAAATTGAAATTTATGTGAGACAGAACGGTCTGGAGTTCTTCTATGAACCAAGGCTTTCAAATGCGCTGGTTACCATTGATCCGAGAAGAATTACAGAGGTTATCTATAACCTGGTGGACAACAGCATTAAGTACAGTCATAAGCAGGGTGGACAAATCAGCATTATAACGGACCGGGAGGATGGCTTTGTTTTAATTAAGGTGAAGGATAACGGAGTCGGAATCAGCGACGAGGATATCCCCTATGTTTTTGACACCTTTTACCGCGCGGAGAAATCCAGAAGCACCAGTATTCCCGGCTCCGGACTGGGACTTTCCATCTGTAAATACATCATCAATGAGCATGGGGGAGAAATTTATTGCAGCAGTGATCACAAAAACGGCTGCGAGATAGGCTTTACTCTTTGTTGAAGAAAATCAGCCAAAGCATACAGGAAGCCCATTATAAAAATAAACAAAAATAATGCCTGGACTATGCATAATATTTAACAAAATTTTCAATGGGACGAAAAATTCACTGACAAAACCCTTTTTTCTTTGATAAAATAGAAATAGAAAGACATTGCAATGTGAATTTTATGGCAGGGCTTGGGCTCATAACTATTATTTCTTCAGGAGCGAGGAGGCTTGAGAATGTTTCAGGTAAATGATTATGTTGTTTACGGTAATAATGGCGTATGCAGGATACTTGAAATAGGAACTCCCGAAATTCGTGGAGTGGAAAACTCAAAAATATATTATACCTTGCAGCCCGTATATTCCAGGGGAAGCATTATTTATATACCTCTGGATAACGAGAAACCTATTGTACGGGGTGTTATTACAAAGGAAGAGGCACTGAGGCTGATTCAGGATGTACCAAATATTGAAATAATTGAGGGGGCAAATGACAAGTTCCGGGAGCTGAAATATAAGGAGGCAATGAAGAAATACGATTGCAGGGAGTGGATCAGGATTATTAAGACCTTTTACCAAAATAACCGGCACCGACTTACGGAAGGAAAGAAAATCAGCAGTATTGATATGAGATATCTTCATGATGCACAGGAATATTTATACGGGGAGTTATCCATTTCGTTGGGGATACCCAAGGAGGAAATGGAAGACTTTATCTTGAAAAATCTTGCACTATAGAAAAGGGCATGAACCCGGATTGCTGTTGTAATATAGATAAAAGCTGATAGAAAAAGCCTGCTCCTGATTAAGGGAGCAGGCTTTTTCCGATTAGGGAGGGATAACTTAATATGATCAGACAGAATCTAATTTGTTTTAAATAGAGAAATTGCATCCTTTAATTCCTGGGAATCCTGGGAGAGAGCCTTTGTGGCACCATTCATTTTTGTCACTGCCTCAAGCTGCTGATGTGCGGTGGCATCCACTTCCTGGGAAGCGGCAGAGGTTTCCTCGGAGATGGCGGAAATACTTTCAATGGCCTTCAAGGTGTCGTTCTTGGCAGAATCGATGTCATTGATACCGTCCAAAATGTGCTTCATTCTGGTTACGAGATCATCTACCATCAGATTGATATGGTCAAACAGCTCTACTACCTTTATCAATCGATCTTCCATAGTTTTGGAGATATCTCCGGCCTTCATAACGGTTTTTGCACTGGTTTGAGTCTTGGAAAAAATCTTGTTTACAATTTTTTCGATCTCCTGGGAGGAGTTCACGGATTTCTCAGAGAGCTTGCGGATTTCCTCTGCTACTACGGAAAAACCACGGCCTGCAGCTCCTGCTCTTGCAGCTTCGATGGAAGCATTGAGGGAGAGGAGATTGGTCTGCTCTGCAATATCATTGATAACGGCAATAATCTCGTTGATTTCCTTTGATTCCGTTTCCAAATCCTCGATATTGCGTATCGTATCCAGAGTAATCCCAATATTGGCCTGTGCCGCATTATTTAACTGTTTTACCTCCAGAATACCGTTCGTTACAACCTCCTTTGTCTTTTCGGCAATTCCTTCAATTGCAGAGGAGTTTTCGTGGACAACGCTGATCTGGCTGGTAAGAGTTTCGGTCTGTCTTAGACATTCTTCTGCATCGGAGGCCTGTTGGATAATACCCTTCTGGATTTCACCGATGGCTAAGGAGATGTCCCTGGCGGCAGCCAAGAGAAGGTCCGAATTAACCGATACATTATAGGAGGAGGATATAACCGTCTCGCCGATATCGGAAGCCTTGGTAATCAGGTGCTTCATATTGGTGATCATATGATTGATGCCTTCAAACAGGGTATGGAATTCATCCCTGCGCCTGGTGTTGATGGATACGGTCAGATCTCCCTTCGCTGCCTTGGATAAGGCCTGAATCATAACACGGATATTTCGGCTAATTCCTGAAGCCACCAGAATACCGATGACGGTGGAAAGGATTATGGCAAGTAAAATAATTACTGCGGAAACTCCCTTAATATCATTTGCCTGGCTGGCCAGGGAAGCATAGGGAACAAGAGCGGCTACGATGGCTCCAGTATCGCCGATTTTGGAGCAGATGAATAAATTCTTCTTACCCTGGTAATTAGTTGTGGTATTCCAGGTGCTGTCTTCCTGTTCAAGAGCCTTTTTATATAGCTCTGTTCCAAAAATCAATACTTCGCTGCTATTACCCTCAGCGGTAATTTCACGTCCGTCGGCGGTAATAAAGGCGGCTATGCTGCCATCGGGAAGGGCCATGGAAGAAAGAGATTCCGTAATGGTTTTCATGTTTATGTCAACAAAGAGGTATCCGCTTTTCTTGCCTGAATCATTAATGAATTGTTTCACATAGGTAAGCGCGTATTTTGAGGAGCTGATGCCAAGCTGGGAATCCACATAGGAATGCAGCCCCCACCAGCTGTCCTTGCTAAGAGACGCGGCTTCCTCGGCAGACTTAAAGGCTTCATAGGGGGATGTATCCTTGAAACTGCTGCTGGTAGCAATGGCATTCCCGTAATCGGTGAACATGGTGATATCGGAAATGTATGTATTCAGTGCGAGGGTAGTGGTCATTTTCTTCTTGATATCTGAAAAAACCTCATCCTCCGTCAGATGGGCTAGGCCCTGCGTTAATTCGGTGGCGGCATCCTCGGAATAATTACCGTTATAATAATTGTAGATACTATTGTCAGTGGCAATTTCTACTGCCTTACTCCGTACATTCTGGGCGATAATCTCATAATATTGTGCAGTGGAGGCGATCAGGCTGACGGTTGAGGAGGAAAAGCTGTTGGTAATGGCACGGGCTGAAATGGAATATGCCGACCAGCCAAGAATTACAATAAAAATAACCGATGTCAGAAAGGATAAAATCAGCTTTGTCCGGATGCCCCCCGGCATATGCGGACGAAAGCGGAATTTGGATGGGGCCTCCCTGTGGGTGGAAGGTCTTTCTTTTTTAACTTTACTTTTTTTCTCTTTTTTTTCGGAGATACGAGAATCATTGACTCCTTTTACCTTCTTTTGCATCACCATACGTTTAACCTCTACATTTTTCATAAAATATTTTTGAAAAGTTACTATTATATGGTTATTTTAACATATCAATCCTATTTAATCAAGCATAAAGTGAAATAATAAAGTATATACTTATATATTTCTACTGATTTGCGCTTTTTCGTGAGGATATGTCACATTATGTGATTGATATTTGTTGATTTAAGCCTATAATATTAAATTGACCAGCGATTTCATTGTAGTTTAGAAAACTAATTTAAAATTAAAGGAGAATAAAAGTGCACTAGTATAATTTAAGTGGATTAAAAATGAAAAATTAATGAAAAACTTTGTGCAAATAATACGATTACAAAAAACAGGAATTTTTGATATAATAATCGAAACGAGTAGTTGAAAAACATAAATCCAGTTTTCAACTGCTCGTTTTTTGTATTTTATTATATTTTATTTAAAGGAGAGTATTGAAATGCCACGTACAAAATTACAAGATTATGTTTTTACTGCGATTATGGTGACCTTTATGGTTTATTGTATGACCTTTTACAACCACGCATTGGCGGAGGGTTTGACCTATGACTGCTTTCTACAGGCACTGGTGCATATGTGGCCTGAGGCCGCTGCCGCTTTTTTGATCGTGAGGCTGGTGGCTAACCCCCTGGTCGGACATTTGCTGCCACTTATTATTGATGTAAAGACGTCAAAAAAGACAATGATCGCTATTGTCAGAGCGGGCTGTACCGCATTTATCATGTGTCCCTGCATGACATTATTTGTTACAATCTTATATCACGGCTTCACCTCTGACTGGCTGCTACTCTGGCTGCCAAAGATTGTTGTTAATTTTCCCTTTGCCCTCTTTCTCCAGATTTTTTATCTTGGGCCCCTGGTGCGGTTCATTTTTCAACTGATTTTTAAAAAACAGCTGAAGATTACCGCAGCCAGCCCGTCCCTGTCAGATTAGAAGGATTAGAGAGTTCTTATCATATTTTAACTTGTGATATAATCTTTACCGATGTTATAATGTAGTAAAATGCGAGTTCATAACAAATAATGGGGTGAGATTCTTGAAGATAATAAAATGTAAATCCGTAATTCCAATTTATTCGATAGGAGTTTTGTGGCTGCTATATGCGTTTCTTTTCCCATTGTATCGGTTATCTGACTATGCCATTGTTTGTATATTATCAATTATGCTATATGTATCGGTAGCTTTTGTTATAGTAAATTTCTTTACTAAGAAAACAGGCATTGATACGGGTGATTCTTATACGGATGAGCTGTTGAATACGGCTTTAGAGCATTTGGAAAAGATAAGGCTGCTAAGGAGTGCAATATGGAATGACAGTCTCCGAAGCCAGATAGAAAGTCTGGAAAAGGATGCCCACCAGATTATAGAGGTTATCAAAAAGTATCCTGATAAGATGGTCCATATCAGTCAATTTTTCCTTTACTATTTGCCGTCTACATTAAAGCTGATTAATAATTATAAGGAACTGGAAGGTGAGGGCCGGGCCGGAACAAATCATACTGCCGGCATGGAAAAAATAGAAGGCTTTATGGGCGAACTGGTGACAGCCTATCATAAGGTGCTGGATGATTTATATAAGGATCAGGTGATGGAAACCTCCATAAATATAGAGGTTATGGAGAAAATGCTTCGTCAGGACGAATATCTGGCAGACTGATTATCTGCACGTAGGAAGGAAAGGAAATTGATATGAAATATGTCAGGAATAAGAAAATAGCAATCAGGATTACCTGCTTTATCATATTATTATCTATCCTGTTCGGTGCACATTCCTCTCTTACGAAATTGAGAAGGGAGGCATTGGATGTATTTTATTATGGTGAGGAAGCAAATGGGAAAGGGATAGAGAGTGACCTGGAATACATAGCCGACCAATGCCATAACCTGACTGTTGTCGCAGGCAGATATATGGATAAAGAGGATGAGAGAATAGCAGAAGTATTAGAAAAACAGGACTTGTTGGAAAGTGCACTTACTCCTGCAGACAAGTTTCAAAGGAATGAGGAACTGATAGAAGCTGCCATGAGCCTGTATGAAGAATTGAGTGATATTGAGCTGCAGGAACGAGATCAGTATTATCGGGACAGCTCCGCAGTAAATATAAAATCAAGACAGTTGATCATAGCCCACAGCACCTATAACGAAGGGGCAATTATTTTTAATAAATGCTTAAAACAGTTTCCTGCAAATATTTTAAGCAAAATAGTGTTTGTAAAGTCACTGGAATTATTTGAGTAGAGGTGCCATTACCGGCGGAATGGGAGGTAATTATGAAAAAGGTTTGTATGATATTATTTGTAATGGTTTTTGTTGGTATAATGCCCTATCATTTTGCAACGGCGGATACCTTACAGCCTACGGACGCATTCTATGTAAACGATTTTGCCGATGTAATTGATGAAAATGTGGAGGAAGAGATCATTGAATACGGCAACCGGCTGGAGGAGGAAACAGGAGCGCAGGTCGTCCTCGTAACGGTTGACTTTACGGATGGGGAAGCTTTGGAAAACTATGCATTGGAGCTTTTTAATGAGTGGGGCATTGGATCAGAGGAAAAAAATAATGGGATTTTGATACTATTATCCATCGGCGATGATGATTACTGGGCGATGCAGGGTGAGGGCCTGGAGGATACCCTGTCCAGTGGAAAGATATCCAGCCTCCTACAAGAATATCTGGAGCCGGACTTTGCCGCCAAGGATTATAGTGCAGGGGCGGAAAAAATATACGGAGCATTTATCAAGGAACTGGGCGGACAGTGGGAGGATGCGGCAGAGCCGACGGGAGTTTCAAGCCAGACGGCAGATCAGTATACCTTTGACAATGCAGATATTATCAACGATGATACGCAGGAATATATTAACCAGAAAAGTACGGAATTTAAGAAGATATATAATGCCGGGTTCTATGTCGTTACAAAGGACAGCTGTGGGGACGGGCTGGATTTTCAGGACGATGCAATCAATACCTTTGAGGAGTTGCATGCGGGCAGCCGGGACGCTCTTCTGGTTTTATACAAGGAGGATGATAATTACTGGCTGCTGCCCGGAGAGACAACAGAAAAGTTTGCAACAGAGAACGTATTGCGCAATATACTGGATGATATTTTGGAACCGGATTTTGCCGCCAAGGATTATAGCGCGGGAGCAAAAAATACGGCAGATCAATTTTATACTATGTTCCAAGGCAATTATACAGAGGTAACACCGGAGGAGAAGGATGAAGGACCGACCATTACACCGGAGAAAATAAATCAAATTATGCCGCTTATTGTGGTCGCGGTATTTTTAATTTTTGTATACATATTACTAAAAAAACGTAGCAGGATGAAAAATTACCGGGAATATGGTGTACCCTATAATCCGCACAGGCCAAGAAATATAAATATTTATATGCCGCGCCGTCATTGGAGAGATAACGGACCCTATATGGGGGGCGGTTTTTCCGGCGGAAGGAATTCATATTCCGATGATAATGATGATAATGGAGCCGGACGATCGTCAGGAGGCAGTTTCTGGGGCAGCGGGGGAGGAGCCGGACGTTCTTCCTCCCATGGCAGCAGTAGTTCAGGGGAATCAAGAAGCTCCTCGGGAGGAAGCTTTTCAGGAGGAGGCGGAGTCAGCCGCGGCGGTGGTGCGGGAAGATCCTCCGGCGGCAGTGCAGGGCCGAGCTCATCCGGGCATGCTTCCGGTGGCGGAAGGGCATCCTCAGGCGGAGGAGGCAGCAGTCGCGGCGGCGGTGCCGGAAGAAAATAATAGCAATTGATGAGGTAAACCGATGCATAGGATTTTAATTGTTGAAGATGATGTGACCATCAATAATATGATATATGAGGCCTTAAGCCAGAATGCTTTATCCTGTACACAGGCATTTTCCGGTACGGAGGCGGGTTTATGTGTGAAAAACGAAGCATATGATCTGATCTTGCTGGATTTGATGCTGCCGGGATTAAAGGGCGAGGCATTTCTCAAAGAGCTAAGAACCCATTCAAAGGTTCCGGTGATTGTGGTATCTGCCAAGGATGAGCTTGACAGCAAGGTTGATCTGCTGACCGTAGGTGCGGATGATTATATCACCAAGCCCTTTGAGCTTAAGGAGCTGGTGGCCCGGGTTTTTGTGCAGCTAAGAAGGGAGAGCGGTCCCGCTGCCAATATATTATCCTGCAAAGACTTAAAGCTGAATAGGGATACCTTTCTGGTTACAATCAAGGAAAATGAGATATATTTGACCAAACAGGAATTTAAAATTCTCGGATTACTGCTTACCTACCCGAAGAAAGTCTTCAGCAAGCAGGATATCTATGAATATGCCTGGGATGAATACTTTATTGGGGAAGACAAAACGATTAACGTGCATATCAGTAATATCAGAAACAAATTCAGAAAGTATACCGAGAGCGAGTATATTGAAACTGTATGGGGAGTCGGCTTCAAACTGAAAGCTTAGGGTATATTTGAAAAATATATATATGCTCTAAATCAGCATAGCATAACGATAATAAAATGGTTTCCATTTGTTATGCTATGCTGTTTTTCTGTGGAGGAACAAGTTTGAAGTACCTTTCAAACTGTTTATTGGTGCAATATCAAGCTTGCTTGTGATATGCGGGGGTGTAAAAATAATAAGGAATATCTTTAACAAATCTTAAACTTTTGTTTGCGATATTTTATATTTTACCGATTAAGATAAAACCATAACAAATAAACCAGTGGAGGATAGGTTGAAAGAAAAGCACTTTCAATTATTGATTTGAGTGCACGCTAAAGCGTGCGGATGGGAGTAAAAATGAGCGAATATTTATTGAGGACAACCAATCTGACGAAGCAGTATAAGAAGCAGAAGGCAGTGGATAATGTCAGTCTTCACATTGAAAAGGGTTCGATCTATGGTTTTATCGGAAGAAACGGAGCAGGCAAGACCACCTTTCTAAAGATGATTTCCGGTCTGGCAGGGCAGACTAGCGGTGAAATCGAGCTTTTTGGCTGTAAGGGCAATGAGATTAAGAGGGTATTTGACAGAATTGGAGTTTTGATTGAGGCTCCGGGACTTTACCCGGATATGACAGCCTTTGACAATCTGAAGCTGAAGGCAATCTGCAGCGGGATTTACCGAAGAAAGTACATCGAGGAAATTATAGAAATTGTCGGACTCGGTAAAGCAGGCAAAAAGAAGGTAAAGCACTATTCTCTGGGGATGAAGCAAAGGCTGGGGATCGGAATGGCCCTGGTTGGGGAGCCGGATTTACTTGTTTTGGACGAACCGATTAACGGACTGGATCCCCAGGGTATTGTTGATGTGAGAGAAACCATATTAAAGCTAAACAGAGAAAGGAATATAACGGTAATCATATCAAGCCATATCCTGGAAGAGCTGTCGAAGCTGGTGACACATTATGGCATCATCAATCAGGGCAGACTGATGGAGGAGCTGACGAAGGAGGAGCTGTCCGAGCGGTGCGGTGAAAGGATTGAGGTTATTCTTGAGGAGCCGGATAGAGCCTGTACTGTTCTTGACCGTATGGACATCCACAATTATAAGGTAGTGAGCAGCAATACAATACAAATCTTCGAAAGACTTGATGAAGTTGCAGCAATCAATATGGAACTCATATCGAATAAAATCCGAATTAGCTCCATCGGTGTGAATAAGGATAATCTGGAAAAATATTTTATGGAGCTGACAGGAGGAGCTGAAAATGCTTAATGTAATAAAAATGGATTTATATCGCATGATAAAAACAAAAAGCTTTTATGTAATTCTGATGATTATAGTTGTATTCATGCTGTTTGGCTCCTATATGATTGACCAGGATTTGAGTACTCTTAAGGAAATGGCGAAGGATGCCGAGCTGCAGACAGATCAGGCAGCAGGAAATGGAGCGGATACAGATAAAAATGTGAATTTGGGAATTAGTTTTGACGCCACACCCCTGATGCAGGACAATATTACCTTGCTGGATGAAGCTTCTGTGATGCTGTCCAGTGCAATCCTGTTGTTTTTTACAGGTATCTTTGCAGTATTGTTTGTATGCGGGGAAAACAGTACCGGATTTATTAAAAATATTATAAGCTGTACAAAGAAAAGGCGGTATGTTATCCTGTCGAAAACAGTGGTTATGTCGATTTTTGTCGTTCTTGAAACGATTATTTTGCTTATTGCGCTATCAATCGGATCAAGCATATTTCATAGCAGTGTATCGATGAAGCTGTCCCTGTCCTTCAGGTTTTTGCAATATGTGGGTCTGCAATGTCTGCTGCATATCGCCTTTGCGATTATCATTATTATGATTTCCGTGATTGTCAGGAGTACGGCCATCAGTATGATGATCAGTATCGGTCTGTCCTCCGGGCTGGGAAGCTTGATCATAAGCTATCTTAGCATGCTGAAAATCGGAAGCTTCCATGTGGGAGAAAATCTGGTGAAATATTTTGTCACAACGAATGTACAGGCCTTGACCAGCCAGTTTACTAAGGATATGGGAATTAGAGTTTTGATGGTTTCGCTGGCGGCCATTCTGTTATATAATATCATCAGCTGCGTTGTAATGGACAAAAGAGATATCTGATCGGAAATTTGTGTCTGGATTATCCCGGCATAAATTCAGACGTGCAGGCTACCTGCACAGGAATGGGAGCAAGAATGTGGATTAATATTGTATTGGGAATGCTTACATTAACCAGTATAGGAATTTTAATCATATATAGGCGGCAGATACGTTCCATCTGCCGCCAGCTTCAATTTATCAAAAATAATGATACAAATAAGATAATAGCCACAGAACTTTCCCTGAAGGAAGTGGATGAATTGGCGGACGCTATTAACAGTATTTTAAGGAAAGGAAAATTACTGGAGGCTGATTGCAGCAGGAAGGATAATCAGCTAAAGGAAACGATCACAAATATATCCCATGACATCAGAACCCCCCTTACTTCGCTGAAAGGGTACTTTACCCTGTTAAATGATTGTGATGATGAAGAAAAACGGGAGCAATATACAAAGATAATAGAAACCCGCATTAATTCCCTCAATGAATTGGTGGAGCAGCTATTTACTTATGTGAAGCTGCAAAATGAAACCTATAAATTAACCTTTGAATATTGCAATATAAATAAAATATTGTACGATTCTGTTTTTTCGTTCTATGAGGAGTTTAAGAGGAAAAATATTGAGCCGCTGATAGAAATACCGGAGGAAGGCTGTCTTATCTGGGCGAATGAGGCGGGAATAAGAAGAGTTATGCAAAATATAATAAAGAATGCACTGGACCATGGGAAAGAGACTATAGTAATTGATATGAAAAAGAAGGATAACAGGGTCAGAGTTGATGTCAAAAACGGTTATGAAAGCTCTGAACCTATCGATACAAAGCAGGTGTTTCAGCGTTTTTATAAGGCCGATGCCTCCAGGAATTCACCGTCCACCGGCTTAGGGCTATCCATTGCCTATGAGCTGGTTAACAGCATGAATGGAATACTGACAGCAGATATCCAGGGAAACCTGTTTATAATAGGTATGGAATTTGCAGTCAGGGAGGATGCAAATCAGAATTAAAAATCAGGTATTCAAAGGGGATAAAAATTAATAATCACCGCTTTAAGCGTTTCAGAACCGCTTGCAAAGTAAATATGCCTGGAAGAGGCCACGAAATCAATTGCGTCATTCGGATGCAGCTGATAGGATTGATCATTTACCCAGAGGGTCAGTTCACCTTCCAGTACCATGATATATTCCTGTGATTTTTCGGAATGACCGATTGAGGTATAGCTGCAGCCTGCATCGAGCTCAAGCTGGAAAAGCTCGAAGTTTCGATGAGGGTTGTTTGTATAATAGCAATAAAGTCTATAATGATTTTGGTCCTCGGATTGAACAGTTATTTCGGATTTTTTTATAATAGCTGTGTCGTGGACCGGCTGATCCATTAAGGCCGTATAGGGAATTTTAAGACCGTTGGCAATCTTCCAGAGAGTATTCACCGTAGGATTTGTTTCTCCACGTTCGATTTGAGACAGCATAACCTTACTTACCTCACATAGGGAGGAGAGCTGTCCAAGGCTTAAATTGCGCTGTGTACGCAATCTTTTTAAATTCTCTGCAATTATCTGATTAATTTCCATATTCTGCTCCTGCCTTACGCATTCCATATTGACAATTATATTTAACGATTGTATGATATAACTTACATCGATATATTTAACAAATGTTAAATATATATCGGAACAAAGCCTGTTCCGATCATCGGGATGCACGGCGCAAAAACGCGCCTTTTATCAAAAGTTGAAAGGCAACTTCTGATAACCTTTATTATACATGATTCAATCGGAGGTGCAAGTATTAATATGGGAGAAAAACAAAGAGATGAATTTCAAAAGGCATTTAAGTCAGCCTTTCCCCATACAATTCCGGTATTGACCGGCTTTTTGATTTTGGGAATGGCGTATGGGGTATTGATGCATACAAAAGGATACGGTACTCTCTGGGCTGTTCTTATGAGCGCGATTGCCTTTTGCGGAAGCATGCAGTTTGTTGCAATTACTCTGCTAACCACAGCGTTTAACCCGGTTCAGGCATTTCTGTTAAGCATAATGATCAATGCAAGACATCTGTTTTATGGAATATCCATGCTGGAGAAATACAAGGGGCTTGGTAAGGTACGGATGTTCCTTATCTACGTGCTTTGTGACGAGACCTTTTCTATCTCCTCAAGCATTAATCCGCCGGATAATATCAATAGAAAATATTTTTACCTTACCATATCAGCCTTAAATTATTCTTATTGGGTGCTGGGTACCTTTTTGGGAGGAACCCTGGGGAATTTTATTACCTTTAATACAAAGGGGCTTGATTTTGTATTGACTGCTTTATTCAGTGTGCTTTTTCTGGAACAAATGAAGAAAAAGGAGAACCGGATATCAGGCATACTTGGGGTGATCTGCACAGTTCTTGGTCTGGCCGTGTTCGGAGCAGATAATGTGGTAATACCGTCTATGATCTTAGTTTTTATGATCTTGATTCTTGGGAGGAAAAGACTATGCTATTAACACCTGCACAGACATTAATTATGATACTGGCGATTGCCTTGGGAACAATGACTACCAGATTTACACCGTTTTTGCTGTTCCCGGAGAAGAAAAAGCAACCGAAGCTCATTACATATTTGGGATATGCACTTCCGCCGGCAATGATGGGATTATTGGTGGTTTATTGTTTGAAAAATGTTTCATTTATCGATAAACCCCATGGAATTCCGGAGCTGATCTCAATTGGTGCAATTGTGGTTTTACATAAATGGAAAAGCAATGTACTGTTAAGCATTATGGGGGGAACAGCCTTATATATGTTTCTGGTACAGGTGATTTTTGTGTAAGCATATAAAGAATGGGTTATTGAAAATATGTTAAAAAATTGAAATTGATATTGACAAATCGATATTTATATGTATAAAATTACTATAATTTCGAATGTTTTCGAAAAAACAAAAACGATAAAATGTTATATTTGAGGCCATATCTGTCATGGCGCCGGGGGAAAGCTGTGCCTGTCAGAATAGTGTATTGGATTTTGGTCATTGCAAATATTATACAAGGAGAGGGTAAAAATGAAAAAAGTTGTAAAGGTTTTAAGTGGCATGCTGGTAATGCTGGCATTACTGATCCAATTAAACGGAATTAATATGCAGGGCAACCTGCCAGTTGCTGCGGCAAGCTATAATACGGTTCAGACCTCTGTTGTACAGCCGTCAAAAGAAAATTCAGCCAGTATTACGGTGCATTATTATAAGCCGAATTTCTGGGGAGCACCGAATATCTATTATTATGATGATACGGTAACACCAATAAAGGAGGACGCAGAATGGCCGGGGACTGCAATGACCAGTGAGGGGGATAATTGGTATTCCTATACGATCAACGGCTGGGATAAGGCATATGTATTATTCAACAGCGGCAGCGTGCAAATTCCTGCAGCCGGCGAGGCCGGATATCTGGTAACTGGTAATTGCTGGATTAAGAATGGGGTTATAACCAGTGATGAACCGGCGACAGATCTGGTGGCCGTTACATTTATTGTAAACGATGCAATTGCCGTCTGGGGACAGCGCGTCTATATTGCCGGAAATATACCGGAGCTTGGTTCCTGGAATACGGCGAATGCAGTGGGGCCGGCTTCCCGTTCTAATTACCCGACCTGGACAATAACAGTAAATCTTCCGGCAGGAACAAGTATTGAATTTAAGGCGATAAAGAAGGATGCAAGCGGCGCAGTGGTATGGCAGGGCGGCTCCAATAAAACCTATACAGTTCCAGCCTCCGGAGCAGGAAGCACTACAATATCGTGGTGATGACTCAGATGCTGCCCGGGTGAGGCAGAGAATGCGTAAGCGTCAAATTATCCGCTTTCGGTTGATTTAAGCGCCGCTTTATTGCGGCGCTTGTTGTAGCAATCAGCCGGGAGTGATTTCGACCGCGGCATGAGTGGCTCCAGCTTTGATTGTTCTATATTTCCAGCGTTATCAATGAATTTTGGCAATTCTGTGAGAAGATAGCTGATATAGTAATACAAGTTGAGGCTGAGTTGTCAATGGGAATTTCTCCATCGGTAAGAAATACTTTGAGGTATTCTTTTTGACATCCATTCTACTTTCCAAGATAATAGATATCATTTCTTTCATGAGAGCATTGACATCCGCTCCATTCTTAACCGGATTTTCTTTCAGGTATCCGGTTACCATTTTACGAAACTCCTGTCTTTTGGAAGATTCATCCTTTCTCCTCCTTAACCATATAGTAAAACAAACTTAAAATACTTTCATGATTGCATGCCACTTAACAGCAATAATCTAAATTATTGTACTGATTTTAAGAAGTTACAATTGTGTAGCCTTCCTTGATGTTAGAATTTGTGTTTTGAAGGAAATGACCCCATTATAAATATTTTATTGATTTAAAAAGCAGGATTTCTATACAGCCGCATATTGCACATTTGGATATATATGGAATTGTTATATGAGCAAAAAGCGTATAAAAATTAGCGAGGATATTTTTGTACATAATTTACAAATAAAGAACAAATTATTAAAAAAATATGTTAAAAAGTTTGAAATTAATATTGACAAATCGATGCATATATGTATAAAATTACTATAGTTTCGAATATTTTCGAAAATGATCGAAAAATGTAAAATAATGTATTTTGAGCCATGTCTGCCATGGCCTTAGGGGGAAAGCCATGCCTGTCAAAATAGTGTATTGTATTTTGATCATGGCAAATATTATACAAGGAGAGGGTAAAAATGAAAAAAGTTGTAAAGGTTTTAAGCAGCATGCTGGTGATGTTGGCACTATTGATCCAATTAAGTGGAATCAATGTGCAAAGCAACCTTCCAGTTGCTGCGGCAGCATCGGAAACAAGCTACGATCTGCCGGAGGATACTGCAGATGGAGTAATTCTCCATGCATTTGACTGGTCATTTAACACAATTAAGAACAATCTGGCATCAATTGCTGCGGCGGGCTATAATACGGTTCAGACGTCTGTTGTACAGCCATCAAAGGAAAATTCAGCCAGCATGTGGTATATGCTTTACCAGCCGATTGATTTTACAGTGGGCAATCAGCTTGGTACGGAGCAGGAGTTTGCCGCCATGTGTACTGAGGCAGAGAAATACGGTATAAAGATCATCGTTGATGTGGTCTGCAACCATACGGCCAATAATGGGGCAGGACAGGAGACAACCCCGTCAACCAGGGTGAATTCAAGTATTCTCAATAATTCAAGCTTCTGGCATACCTATAAGGGTAGTATCAGTTATAACGACAGATGGCAGGTTACCCATGGCTGTATCGGCTTGCCGGATTTGGCTACGGAAAATACGACGTTACAGGATAATTACATCATCCCCTTCCTGACAAAGCTCATTGCAGACGGGGCAGACGGCTTCCGGTTTGATGCTGCAAAGCATATTGCTCTTCCGGAGGATAATGACAATCCGGTTGAATATTTCTGGCCAAGAGTAATGGCTGCGATTAAAGCGGTGGACAGTGACAGCTATGTTTATGGAGAGGTTCTTCAGTCTGGTGATAAAGACAAGTATGACGGTAAATATACAGATGCCTTTGAAGATTATGCAAATTATATTAATTTGACTGCCTCAGCTTATGGCTTCAATGTTCGGGACGCAATAACGGATCACAATGTATCGGCAGCCAATGTATCAGATTACGGCGGCCGGGGAGTGGATCCTTCCAAGCTGGTAACCTGGGTAGAATCACATGATACCTATTTGAACTCCGACGGAGATTCCAAAAGTATGAGCAACTGGCAGATAGAAATGGGCTGGGCTATCGTGGCTGCCCGCGGAGAAGGAACTCCCTTATTCTTTAACCGTCCGACCGACGGAGCAGGTGCTGCGTCTACGATTGGCAGTGCCGGAGATAGCGAGTGGAAGGATAATGAGGTAGTCGCAATTAATAAATTCCATAATGCCATGGTTGGACAAAGTGAATATATTCGTCAAATCAATAATAATATCATGATGATTGACCGCGGTACGAAGGGATCAGTAATCCTTTCCCTGAATGGGGACATGACCTTCACCTCACAGACGACAAACCTGGCGAATGGAACCTATGTGGACCATACGGGAGTGAACGGAACCTTCACTGTTACCAATGGAAAGCTTAGCGGTACAATTAAGAGCGGAACAATTGCGGTGCTTTATACACCGGCTGCCTCTGCACCGTCTATTACGGTAAGTCCGGACAGTACCACGTTTACATCGGATACCCAGGCGATTGCCATAAGCTGTTCCAATGCAACTTCTGCTTCCTATGTATTAAATGGAGGTACTCCGGTAGCGTTTACTTCGACCGCTGCTATTACCATAGGGAACGGGGATGCAAGCGGCACCAGCTATACATTGACTGTAACAGCTTCCAACAGCGCCGGTACGGTGACAAAGACCTGTACCTATGTGAAAGCGAAAAGCAACAGTATTACGGTGCATTATTATAAGCCGGATTCCTGGGGAACACCAAATATCTATTATTATGATGATACGGTAACGCCAACGAAGCAGGGCGCTGCATGGCCGGGAACTGCGATGACCAGCGAAGGAAGTAATTGGTATTCCTATACAATTAACGGCTGGGATAAGGCATATGTTTTATTCAACAGCGGCAGCCTGCAAATTCCTGCATCAGGCCAGGCCGGATATCTGGTAACCGGGGATTGCTGGATTAAGAATGGGGTTATTACCAGTGAAAAACCGGTGACAGGTCTGGTAGCCGTTACATTTACTATAAATAATGCAACTACCGTCTGGGGACAGAATGTCTATATTGTCGGAAATATCCCGGAGCTTGGCTCCTGGAATACAGCAAATGCAATAGGGCCGGCTTCCTGTCCTAATTATCCAACCTGGACAGTAACAGTAAATCTTCCGGCAGGGACAAGTATTGAATTTAAGGCGATAAAAAAGGATGCAAGCGGTGCGGTAGTATGGCAGAGCGGTTCTAATAAAACCTATACGGTTCCAGCCTCCGGAGCAGGAAGCACTACAATATCGTGGTGATGACTCAGATGCTTCCTGGGTGAGGCAGAGAATGCGGTCGCTTCAGACAGATTGAATTCGCAATTTTATAACTGTTATAATCGCAAGGCTTACATATGGGGTAAGCCTTGCGATTTTTTATGTCAGAGTTTCGCAAAGGAAACTCTTTGTTTCGTAAACAATATGGTAGATAACCGGTCTAAAAGGCTTTTTTATAAGATCAGGTATAGATTGCCTGCAATATTAGAAAAATATAAAGGATAAGAAATAAACAGGAAACATTCGGATGAATAAAATCAGAATGTTTTTTTATTGGTCTGAATTCATGAGCCTATAAAAAAATATAAAACAGCGGGAGCATGAATTGCTGCACTGGCGTCTAATCAGTGAAGGCACACAAAGAAAGGAGGCACACAATGTATTCCCTTTCGGTACCAAAGGAGAATAGCCTAAGCAAAAGTAAAGATATTGAAATAGAAATAAAGAGAATGATGGACACCTATGGAAATGATGTTCTCAGAACTGCCTATATGTTTCTTAAGGATTACCATAAAGCGGAGGATGCCTTTCAGGAAGTGTTTATAAAGGTCTTTCATAAATATGGAAGCTTTAAGGGAGAAAGCAGCGAGAAAACATGGATTATAAAAATAACGATTAATACCTGCAAGGATATATTACGGAGTGCCTGGTTAAGAAGAGTGAACCTGACAGACACAATTGTAAATGAAGACAGTAATCCGGGTGTTGAGAGCCGTATCATAAAATCGGAGGAAAACCGGCTTCTGTTTCATGAAGTGATCTCCCTCAAGCCTGCCTATAAGGAGGTTGTCATTCTTTATTATTACCAGGATTACGATACCTTACAAATCAGTAAAATCTTGAATATCCCGGAAGGCACGGTAAGGAGCCGGCTTTACAGAGCCAGAGAGATATTAAAAACAAAGCTCGAAGGGAGGGTGGATTTGAATGGATAAATTGGAAGATTTCAAAAGCATCGCAGATGAAATCATGAGTGATATCAATGCAGGAGAAGACCTTAAGAGAAGAACTCTGGCTCAGTGTAAGAAGAAAAATTATGCTTTTGCAGGCAGAGTTCTGATACCGGCAGCGTGTCTGCTTCTAACGTTGGGTTTTCTGAACCTATCCGGCATCTTACCGATTAAAAGTCCTGTGAAGCAGGAGGAAAACACGGAAATAAATCTTCTTGCTGATAATACACAGGATACCGCAAAGGTTACGGAAACCGCGCCCGAAAGTGCGGCGAGCTCGATCGTACAGGATAGCTCCCAGGAAAATACCTGGCGGCTGAATACAATGGAGGAGGCCGGTGAGATCTTTGGCAGTGCTTTTCTTACACCGGATTATCTTCCCGAAGAATATCAGCTTGATGGGATACAGGCTTTTGGAGCCGATAGGAGCAGTGCGGATAAAATTATATTAAGCTATCAATCGGGGGAACAGTCGATTTATATAACAGAGGAGAAGTCAGCTTCCCAGGAGGGGGTTAGCGGCTATGAGGCTATTTCCATGGATGGCTTTACGGGATATATAAAGAAATTACAGCCGGGGGACGAGGCTGGAACCGGGGATCAGTACATCGAGCTGCATTGGTATAAGGAAGAGATTCATTACAGTATATCCGGACAGCTTACCCGGGAGGAAGCGGTTAAGGTCGCCAAAGCAATGTCATAACCATGAATTGCAGCTTATAAAAACAAAACAAACATTAAAATTATGGAGGATAATGATATGATTAAAACAAAATTGATGAAAGTATTATTTATTAGCGCCTGCATGTTGGCATTCCCCTCCTCTGCGGCTTTGGCAGCCGAAGCAGAGGGCCAGACGACAGCTGCCTATGCAGGAACACAGGAAGTTGACAGTAAGCTATATGATAAGCAGGTGGAAATTGACGAGTTTTTATTTGGAGAGGGTGCAAAGAAAATAGATAGTATGGGCTTTCAAGTGACAAGTACCTGTGTTATAGATAACTATATCCAGATCGGAATTACTCCCTATAGTGATGCAAATGCAGATTATTTGTATGATACTTTTGGAAAAGACCTGATTAAGGTGGTTGAAGAAGAGCAGGCTACCTTATATAGTCCCGAAATTGCATACACCCAGGCTCCGGTAGTGTCCATTGCAGATACGGCGGATGCAGCTGAAACGGATTCGTCAAAGGCAGCAGATTCAGGAGTTGCTGTTGATGCTTCCGCAACGACGGACAACTCGGTAATTAATGATTCCAAGGCAGAAATGGAGATTACCAGTGCGGAGGCCGCTAATCAGTCAGTAACTGACCCCGAAGCAATTATGTATGCGACAGGAACAGCGGCTACCGAAGAAAAATCAGATGCATGGCTCCCTGTAGTATTGGCCTGCATCGCAGGAGTAGCCGTGATTGTTGGTGGTACAGCAATTTGGATTAAGAAACGTAAAAATTTCAGCAGATAATCAAAATTTCCTGCGGAAGCTTGTGATATAAAAAGTGATTTAGCATACGGATTTTATTGTATTAATAAAACATATAAATTATTATAATATAGGACGCCGGTATTCTGATTACAGGATACCGGCGTTGTGTTATAAAAATAATTTGTAACCTTTTCATGATATCGTTGTCTAATACACGTAAAGAAGATGAATTGGCAGGCTGATGCACTTGTCATGAACAAAAAAGAGAGGAGGGGAAGGTGTGGCAAAATTCTCGGAGCTTTATGATATTTATGCCAAGCAGGTATTTCGTTATCTGCTGTCTCTCACCGGGGAGATAGACCTCGCAGAGGAACTGACGCAGGAAACGTTCTACCGGGCTTTCTTACATATCAATCAATTTGAAGGAAAATGCAGTATGTATACCTGGCTGTGCCAGATTGGAAGAAATGCTTATTATAATGAATGTAAGAAGAGAAAGCATACGAAGCCTCAGGTTGATATGGAAAGCATCGAAGACTCTGAGAATTTTATTGATCGGCTGATCCGGAAGGAACAGGCAATATCGCTGCATAAGGCATTACATAGGCTGCCGGAGCCATATAAAGAGGTTTTTACACTGAAAATCTTCGGCGAACTCAAATATAAAGAAATAGCGGCGGTATTCGGTAAAAGTGAAACCTGGGCCAAGGTAACCTTTTATCGTGCGAAGGAGCGATTGATTCATGAAATGGAGGGACTGCAATGAATATAAAATGTACTATCATTGAGGATTTATTACCGCTTTATGCGGATGGTATCTGTTCAGAGGATACGAAAGAGCTGGTTGAAGCACATCTGATGGAATGTGACAGCTGTAATCAGAAGTATAAAAATATGACCAGTATGGCAGTGAACCAGGAGCTTATTTCCGAAAATAATGAGAAACTAAGTGATCTGAACTTAAGGAAGGATGAAATAGTTTCCTCTTTCACTGCGAAAAAGGCCTTTAAAAGGCTGCGAAGACGCCTTCTTGCATTAATCCTTTGCATTCTGTTTCTAATTCCTAATATTTATCTGGGGATAAATCAAGCCGGCGGTGAAGGTATCAGCTATACCAATATAGGTATTTTATATAAAACACATGCAATGCTGTCTGAAATAAAAAGGGGTAATTATGAGAAAGCCTTTTCCTATATTGATCTGGAGGGAAGATACCAGGACTTAACAACCCCTGAGGATATAGAATCCCTGGAGGATATTTATTCTATGATCAGGATCGGAGATACGGACTATTATGCAAAAAAGGAAATAATGACGTATTATTACCAGTATGAGTCCGATCAGGATGAGCTTGCTTTCTGGAGTGAAATCTATTTCTCTAATAAATACATAATCCCGGCACAGCAATATGAACAGCTGCTTAAGAATGATCCGGAGCTGGGAGAGAAAAATGCCCAGGAAGCATATGTGGATTTGGGTAATGGTCCGGAGTCGATATCAAGCACCTATGGGGGCTATTATATACCCTATCATTTTAAAAACAGCAGCGGCACAGAGGAGGGGGATGAAATGCTGACCGGGTTAGCCCGTGAAGCGGATATATTACCGGTGCAGGTATATGAAGCGGCTTTGGAGCAGGAGAAGAAGAATGAAGAGGAGCAGGCGAAGGTGCGGCAGAAATATATTGATATAGGCTATGAAAGCTATGCGGCATCCTGTACGGCCAATTTTGTTAACAATATGCAAAAGCTTTCGGATAGGGGAGTAACTGTTGCCGGTATGAAGCTAAGAGGTATTTACTATGTATATGATGGCTCTTATCAGCTGGATTATGATATTTTGTTTCAGGTGGATGGAACGACGGTAAGGGGCTTCGGACTTGTGATACGTTCCTCTCAGGGAAAGCTGGATTTTAGCGGGTCATATAGCGAAACGGATTCCGCGGGAGAGAAGCTGGATGATGAATATAATTTGACCTCCACGTTTTACTCCTACTCTGAATACTCTGGAGAGCCAGTCGATTGAGCTGTCGTGGTCATGGAATGATAAGGTTGTACTGAACACAATTTTAACGAAGGATACTTTTGTAAAAGGCCTGTCACTTGGTGTGACAGGCCTTTTACAGAGCTAAGATTTTGTTATTGGAATTTAAATGCTATAAAATGGTAAATTATTACTATCATAGTTGTAAAAATATGTATGATATGGTAAAATCATATATGAAAATGTGTACAAGCAGTTTCCCTTTGGCATAAAGTGATCATATATCGGCAGTAAAGTGCTGTTTCTATAAAGAAGTAAAAACATCCTATCTAGCTGGCTTCCAGAATAAAGACTTCCCTTATTTTTATAACTTTTATATGTAATCCGCAGGATTTTAAATAAATCTGACTGATTTTATGGAAATAAACGCTTTCCTCAACTGTTCGGTAATGTGGGCGATATCTGCCCGGATTATATATTCTATTATATTAAAAGGGGGTTTAAGTAATGAGAAGGATGAAAAAGAGTTTTATGGCATTGATGCTAAGTATGGCATTGCTTGTGTCAACGCTCCTAAGTAATGCTACGGGGTTATTAACCGGAGTATGGGGTACGGATGACAGCAACCTAACGAAGGCATATGCCGCAACGGAGTTTTCCAGCAAGCTGGAGGCTGAGAATGCAGTGATGGCCGGAAGTGTTACGACGGCTACCACAAGAGCCGGCTACAGTGGAACCGGTTATGCTACCGGGTTTACCCAGTCCAGCAGCAATTCCTGGTCCATGCAGGTTACCATTCCTGCTACCCAGCATTATACCTTTACTGTTCGAACTGCCTCGGACAGCTATAAGGAAAATTATCTTTATATTAATGGTGCCCAGGCAGCAACGATATACAGTACGGGTGACGGTGCCTGGCATGATACCGTAATCGAAGGCGTATACCTGCAGGCAGGAACCGCGACCATATCCATTAAGGAATATTGGGGCTGGTTCGATCTGGATTATATCTTGATTGAAGATGGCTCCGGTGTGAAGGATTCGGTATACGCAAGTGCTACCTCAACCCTTGTAAATCCAAATGCCAATCAAAAAACCAAGAATATTATGACTTATCTGAAGAGCATTTATGGCAAGCACACCTTATCAGGACAAAGCTGTACCTTGAATACCAATACAGAAGCGGAAGCTCTCTACAGCTATACAGGAAAATATCCTGCAGTGCGTTTGTTTGATTTAATCTTTTGTTCTCCTGCCAGCTCCTGGCAGAATTCAGATGAAGTAAATCTGGCACTTGCCTGGGATCAAAAAGGCGGGTTGACCTCCTTCCAATGGCACTGGCACGCGCCGAAGGGAGGAGCCTCCTTCTACACAGAGAGTACCTCCTTTGATATATCGAAGGCAGTCACTACCTATGATATCAGCACAAAGCCCTTGAGTGAAATTAAAACCATGTATGAGGCTGGGCAGATTTCAGAGGAGTGTTATCTTCTGGTTCGTGATATTGATGTTATATCAGGTTATCTGAATACCTTGCAGCAGGCAGGGGTTACTGTTCTCTGGAGACCGCTTCACGAGGCCAGCGGCGGCTGGTTCTGGTGGGGTGCAAAGGGGGCGGAGCCGTATCTTTGGCTGTATAAGCTGATGTTTAACCGTCAGACCTATTATCATCACTTGAATAATCTGATTTGGGTTTGGAACGGACAAAGTGCCGACTGGTATCCCGGTGATGCATATTGTGATATTGTTGGTACGGATATCTACGCTGCTGGCTATAACTACAGTGTTCAGTCCGATCAGTTTATGAAAACAGTGAATTATTCGAATGGTAACAAGATGGCCACCTTAAGTGAAAACGGTGTTATGATGGACCCGGATTTGATGGTAAGGGATAACACCTATTGGCTGTGGTTCGGAGTCTGGTATGGGGATTTCCTGATGAGCTCGGGAAATATCGGCAGTACTTATACGGAGGCGTCGATGGTTTATAAGGTATATAACAGTAATGCGGTGATTACTCTGGATGAGCTGCCCAGCTTTGGAGGCGGCACTCCTACCGTTACCCCTACCCCGACACCGACCACAAGTGTAACGCCGACACCGACGCCGACCGCAACGCCTACTCCAACGGCTACGCCAACGCCTACCGTTACACCGACACCGACGCCATCCGGCAGCTTGACGTTAAGCTTGACGGATACAGGCAATTCCTCTGTTTCTACGAATACCATAACGAACAATATAACGCTTAAGCATGTCAGCGGCGGCGACATTAATTTGTCCAAGCTGACCATCCGTTATTACTATACCAAGGAGGGAACGGCGGCTGAAAACTTCTATTGCGATACGGCTGCGGTATCATTGAATAAGTCTCCCTGGTATGTATCGTATCTAAGCTCTGTCAGCGGAAGCGTAATAACGATGAGCAGTCCTAAGACAAATGCAAGTTCATATATTGAAATTAAGCTGAGTACCAGTGATGTCTTATCGGCAGGCTCCACACTGACTATCAATACCAGGTTGTGTAAGAGTGACTGGAGTGTTTATGACCAGTCCAATGATTATTCCTATGATAATAACGCACATATCACGGTTTATTATGATGGTGCCTTAGTACTGGGAACAGAACCGTAAGTAAGAAGTAATGACTGGAAATGAAATTAGGGTGCCTCTATTTGAGGCACCCTTTTGGTTACTCCCACGAAAGGGAAGCTTGAAAAAATGGAAGTAAATGATCCTCCATTGTATTTGGCGGCATAGCATGTCCTCCTTCAAAGGAAAACAGGGTATGCTCAATTCCAGCCTTATCTAAAAGTCCCGATAAATACTTTGTTCCCTCCGGAATCCAGCCATAGCTGTCATTTATTCCATAGCTTAAGCCAATTGCCTGAAGCGGAGTTTTCAAAGCCTGATATGCCTGTAATTTTTCCTCCCAATCACCAAATCCGGCTTCCCAGCGCTCTAATAGGGCGTTATCTGAATCGGAACCGTCCCTTAGAGGGGTTGTTTCATAGGGCGGGGTGCTGTTATAGGCAAAGGCCAGCGAATAAGCCTTTAAGAACAGGTAATCACTTCTCCAGCTATCAAGTGCATCCCCGATTTTGCCGGGAGCCAGAACACCGGGAGACATGGCATAGGTTGCTCCGTAAACCTCAGGATGAAGAAAAGCGAGATTCAACGCGCCGAAGCCTCCCATGGAAAAGCCGCAGATGCCTCTGGACCGGGCATTTGCCAGGGTTCTGTAATTGCTGTCAATATAGGTGACTACCTCCTCCCAGGTATAATCGCCCCATTTTCCGGTGACCGGTGAATTGATATAGTAGGAGCCGCCCGCCGAATTGGTTCCCTCCACGGCCACTACGATAAATTCCTTCGAGGAATCACGGGAAAAAGCGGGATCAAGGGAGCTTTTGGAATACCGGACAAAGGAAGCGGGAGACTCGCCAAAGCCATGCAGAAAATATACCACCGGGTATGCCTTATCGCCTTCGAGATATGTTGGGGGCAAATAAACATAGAGCTTTTGTACGGTGTTTTCTTCAATTAAATTATCAGCGATCGCCTTTGAATCATAATCAATGGTTTCTGTGGTGCCTTCCTTTAAGACATAATCCTCTGGGTCAGGTTCCTTTACAGCCTCCGTGACAGTACCTGAGGCCGGCTGTCCGCTTGCGGGCTGCGTTACTGTATCTCCCTGTGTTTGTTTCTGCGTTTCTTTTGCGGAGCTGCTGCAGCCTGTCAAGACAAAGAGGACTGTGATTAAAAATATGATTGATATGCCGTATGGTTTCATATGACTGTTCCCTCCACTAAGTTTTAAATTTTTGACATATGGATATGGATAGTATACTATTAGAAATAAGTGATCACTGAACATTTCTTGCTGTTTTTTAATTCATGGAGGGAACGGTTGTTATGAATGTTGCAAGCCGCGGGCTGATAGAAGATGCAGTAGTATTGATTGAGGATAATTTGAAAACAGGAATGTCCCTGGATGAAATAGCAGAGCGCTTGTGTATCTCTAAATTTCATTTACATAGATTGTTTCGGGCCATCGCCGGAAACCCACTAATGACCTATGTCCGTGGAAGAAAATTGACCAGCAGCCTGTTGGACTTGAT
The DNA here is from genome assembly GCA_023407175.1 of Bacillota bacterium. The sequence goes on along the minus strand of JAEYMU010000013.1, from coordinate 52,999 downwards.
GGACAAAGAGCTGAAAATAATTGATATTGCTTATGAATATAATTTTCAGTATGAGCAAAGCTATGAAAGAGCCTTCAAACAGCTTTTCGGTCTTACTCCTTCGGAATACCGTCAGAAGAGCTGTGAGATTCCCATTGTCCCAAGGATGGACACCAGCCTTCTGAATGATATCTCAAAGGGTATTTTGATAGCCCCCTTTTACTGTACGAAATCCAGGTTTCATCTGGCAGGGATAAGAACGATGATCAACCATGAAGAAAATTATATTGCAGGAACGGCAAATTCTAAGGCGCTGGATTTTTATTATAATCACCGGCAGGAATTAAAGAATGTAAGCAATGAGCATATTTATTATGGCCTGGTTACTTATTATGACTTTAATCAGGCCGATTATTACATGCCCAGTGTGGAGGTTTCCGTCCCCTTTGATTCAGACGGCATCTTCACCTGTCAAACCATAGAGCGTTCGGATTATGCCGTCTTCCGGTATGCGGGCCTTCATTCTCCGGAGGAACTGACGATGAAATTATTATGTGAGGTTTATGAGGCGATTGAGAAGGTATGGCTGCCTAAGACCAGCTTCAAGCCCACCCTGCAATTTCATTTTGAAAGAATTGATCAGCACATCTGCCGGGAGGACTATTGCGAAGCAGATATTTATTATCCGATCATATATACTTAAAGATGGTGAGACTTAAGCGGTGTAAAAACTGTTTTAAAAGGGGATGTCCTTACTGCGGCGATCTGTTCATCGCAGTTGGGGCATCCCCTTGCTTAGGCCTTACTCGCTAAGTTGTTTTCCCGATATTAACCACCGGAAGGGTGGTATAGGTCTGAATTTGGAGGTAGGGATTTTCCAGCTTTCGAAACAGCATCATTCCGGCCTGTACTCCCATGTCATAGACATTGATATTAATCACCGTTGGCTTTGGATCGATGATTTCAGCGTAAGGATAGACATCAAAGGTGAGAAAGGCGATATCCTTCGGAACCTCAAGATTCATTTTTTCTATGGCCTTTGCGGTACCGAGGGCAATCGTATTATTCTCACAGACGATGACCTGGGGAGGCTTTTTCAGCTTAAGTAATTCCCAGGTCACCTGGCAGCTTTCTTCCTTGGAGGAGTCGGTATAGCGGATTTTTTCAGGAGAAATCAGATATCCGTAGCTGTGCATCGCTCCGAGAAAGCCCTTGAGCCGCTGCATGGAGATATAATCGGTTTTCCTTCCGCCAATAAAGGCCATGTCGCTATAGCCGCTGGAGATTAGATATTCTGCGGCAGTCTGTCCGGCCAGGGCATGATTGGTATCAATCCAGCATAGTGAGGTCTCAAACCCCGGATGGCCGATCAAAATATGAGGGAATTGCTGTTTTATGATTAAATCGGCAATTTCCTTATTGATGGCAGACCCATGAATGATCATACCGTCAGCACATTTTTGGGAGATTACCCGGAGTACGGCTTCACCCTGGCAGGCATCATTGTAAGTATCAACGAGGGTCATGGAATAATGATTCTTTGTAACAGCGCTGTGGACTCCGCACATGATATCGAACATATGGGGATTGTGATAAGCCTCATCCTTTCCCAGGGAGGTTAAAAATACGATGTTCTGGGTGGTTTGCCTGGCAAAGCTGACCGCTCTGGAATTTGGCGTATAATTCAATTTGCTGATTGCTTCCTTTACCCGCTCTATGGTGGCGGGGGAAATGGTGCTCCAGTTATTCAGTACCTTGGAAACAGTGGAGGTGGATACCCCTGCTTCCCTGGCGACATCACTGATTGTAGTTGGCATGTTTTCACTCCCTAAATAATATACAGTTTTATTCTTATAGTATAGCGGTTTCCTTACAAAGTCAACTATTTTTGCTGAAATATCATTGACCATACTATGATATTATGGTAAAAATAACTCAAACAGGCGATACAAAAAGCCTGATTTAAGAAAAATATAGGAAAACGCTTTCCTAAAATTAAAGGAGGATTTTGAATGAAAAGAATAATAAGCTTCATTTTATGCAGTTTATTAATCGTGGGGGGACTGACCGGCTGCGGCGGCAAGGGAGCAGAGGATACTTCAAAGAATAATCCGACGGCTGCGGCGGTAACCGGTACAGAGCAGGCGGAGGATACACAGGCGCCTGCAGAGCCGGTGGAGCTAAAAATTTGGCATGATGCAGATGAGGCAACAATGGCCGTTATTGCCCAGAGGGTCAATGATACATTAAAAGCAGATGGAATTACAGTTACCTTTGAGAAGAAATCCGGTCTGACGGATCAGCTCAAATTATACGGTACAGATGCTGCCAATGGACCGGATATGTTTTTCTACGCACAGGATTCCGTAGGTATATTTGCCGAGATGGGAATATTGGCCCCGATCACTGATATCATCAGTGAGGAGGATATGGCGGATTTATTGCCGATGACCCTGGAGGCGGGAACTTATAAGGAGGTAAAATACCAGCTCCCCGTATATTTTGAGACATTGTTATTCCTGTATAACAAGGATCTGTGGAAGGGTGAGGTTCCTTCCACTACCGATGAATTATATAATTATATGTTAGCGAATACAGATACGGCTGCTGGGACCTATGCGGTTGTCAATCAACATTCTACCGCGTATAACGTAGCACCCTTCATCAATGGCTTCGGCGGATATATCATCAATTCTGATGCAGAGCCCGGATTAAACCTGCAGGCAACGAAGGATGCGATAGCCTATAATCAGAAATTTGCAAAGCTGCAGGCAGACGGAGATTATAATACAGTAACAACCCTGTTTAACGACAAAAAGGCAGCTGCGATTATCGGAGGCCCCTGGCTGATCTCCGGTATCAAGGAAGCCGGAATTAATCTTGGCTTTAAATCCCTGGCGGATTTCAAGCTGCCCAATGGCAATGGACTTGCACCCTATTCCGGTGTTCAGGGCTTTGAGGTAATGAAGTATGCCGCCGAGTCCAAAAAGGAGGCTATTGCAAAGGTATTGCAGGTGCTTGCAGGAGCAGAGGTCGGCATTGACTTGGCGAAACAGTCTAATTGTGCACCGGCGAATGCAAAGGCGTATGACGATGCGGATGTGTCCGCCAATGAAATGATTATGGCGATGAAAGCTACTGCCGAAACTGCCCAGCCCATGCCGAATATCCCGCAGCTTAGCGTTATGTGGGCTCCGACAGAAAGCCTTTTGGCTGCTGTCAATAAATCCGGCGAGGACATTGATGCATCGGCTGATAAATATCAACAGGATGCCCTGACTGCAATTTCAGATATGCAGTAATTTGCAATTGATATATCCTATTATCACCAGAACGGGTTCGGTTATAGAAGGAACACCGTTCTGGTGTTTGAGGCAATATATAATCCGTCAACAATCTTACTAAGGAAAGGCGCGGGCAGTCCGTCCTTAGGAAAAGCGAAAGGAATGACAGTAATAATGAAAAGAAAACAAAGATTTCTTCCGTGGCTTTATTCATTTCCGGCCCTGGCTTTGATTGGCATGATCATTTTGTTCCCCATTCTTTATACGGGGTTCATATCCCTGACCAATATGAATTTATTTCATTGGCTGGATTATAAGGTGATTGGACTGGGGAACTATCAGCGGGCATTGCTTAAAATGAACTCAGGGTTCCTTTCGGCGCTTATAACCACGATTTTATGGACCGTTGTCAACATGGCGCTCCAGGTGGTACTTGCCTATTTTATTGCCCTGGGATTAAATGCGCCCGGCTTGAAGCTTCGAAGAATATACAAAACGCTGCTTATGTTTCCGTGGGCAATGCCGGCCTATGTTTCCATTTTATTGTGGCGTGTCGGGATGTATAATACGGAATTTGGATTTTTAAATAAAGTACTTACAGCACTTGGAATGTCTAAGATAAGCTTTTTATCGGAGAATACAGCTGCTTTCCTTTCCTGCCTTATATTAAATCTCTGGATGGCTCTGCCCTTTATGATCATGATAATAGATGGTGCCCTGCAAAGTATTGAACCCAGCTATTATGAAAGTGCAAAGCTGGACGGCGCCGGCTTCTTAAAGAAAAATAAATATGTCACCGTTCCGCTGATTAGACCGGTCATTGCACCTGCGGTGATTTTGACCACCTTTACCACCTTCAAGCAATTTGACATTATATATCTTCTGACGATGCAAAAGGGCTCTTATACCGGAGCTACGCTTCAGACCGTTATCACGTATGCACAGCAGAATGCGTTCGTCTCGAATAACTATGGTCTGTCCTCTGCTGTATCCATCGTTATTTTTGTCATCATCATTATATTTTCCGCATTTACCAACAGGGAAATCAGGGAGGAAAACGGATGAAGAACCACAAAGTAAAAAAAGCTTTCGGTTACTTTGCTTTAAATATTTTCTATATTATTTTATGTCTGGCGGGACTGCTTCCGATTATGTACGCTCTTTCTCTGGCCTTCAGCGGGGGAAGCGGGGCCTTATCTTCCAGCCTGTCCCTACTGCCGAAAAATCCTACCTTGGAAAATTTTAAAATCATATTGTTCGAGGAACCCTTCCTGGTCTGGCTGAAGAATTCGGTGATATTAAGTGTGGGAACAATGATAATTGCCATGAGTGTTTCGGTGGAAGCGGCCTATGCATTCTCCAGATTCCGTTTTAAGGGGAGAAAAACGGTATTAAAGCTGCTTTTGCTTTTGAATGCATTTCCGCAGATACTTTCCATGTTTGCGATTTTCCGTTTATATAAGCTGGCGAATCTGTTAAACCTGCATATTGGCCTTATCATAATTTATGCCGGCTCCATGTGTATTTTCGGCATATGGAACATGAAGGGATATTTTGATACAATTCCGATTGAAATTGAGGAGGCTTCAAAAATCGACGGAGCGGATAATTTCAAATTGCTCTTAAGGATTATTCTGCCCCTTGCCAGACCTGCCATTATCGTAACCTCCGTTATGGTTTTAATATTTGTATGGAATGAATATTTATTTGCCACAACCTTTATGTTAAGCGAGGACAGCTATTCCCTGGCGGGAGGGCTTTACCAATTACAGGCCAATGACTATAACAGAAGCTGGCCGCTATTTTCAGCGGCAGCCATATTGGTATCAATTCCGATTCTGATTATATTCTTCTGCATTCAGAAGTATATGGTATCCGGCCTGACCGCAGGAGGGGTAAAGGGTTAACCGATGACGGAATTAACATTTGAAGAAGGAGTTATAAGCAATTGATGAATAAGAGTGCAATTTTACATATACCCCAGTCCCAGTATGCCTTTGCCGGCAGTGAGACTGCAATAACAATCCGGCTTAGGACAGCGGCCGGTGATCTTACCTGCTGCACCCTGTATTATGGTGACAGGGCCTGTAATAAAAGCCCAGTGGAATTCTTTCCGCTGCCTATGAGCCTTGCTGCCGGGGATGATTTATTCGATTATTATGAAATAACCTTTGAACCCCCGTTTAACCGGGTGTGTTATTATTTTAAGCTGGAGAAGGAAGAGGAATGGATTTACTATTATTCCGACCAGTTTTCCAGAGAGCTGCCGGACTTTGTGCTGAAGGGTGTCGTGATAGAAGGACGCAGTGAATATTTTCAATATCCGGTTATTTTAAGGGATGAAATACCGGATGTTCCGGATTGGTTTAAAAACGCAGTGGTTTACAATATATTCCCAGATAGCTTTGCCAGCGGCAGGAGAAGGATTGACAATCAGGAGAAGCAGATAACCCTGGCCGACGGTTTAATCAGCAAATCCAGACTGGGGGGCACTATAAAGGGTATTCTGGAAAATCTGGATTACATTGCGGACCTGGGCTTTACCTGTATCTATTTAAACCCTATATTTACCGCCGGGGAGTATCATAAATATGATCTCCTGGATTATTATCATATTGATCCCTGTCTGGGGAGCGATGAGGATTTTAAAGAATTAGTCGGGAAAATTCATGAGAGGAACATGCATATTATCATAGATGGTGTTTTTAATCATTGCAGCTGGTACTTCTTTGCCTTCGAGGATGTTGTAAAATACGGAGAGGAATCAGAATATAAGGACTGGTTCTATGATTTGAAATTTCCGGTGGTTCGGCCTGGGGAAGGGGAATTGCCCTCCTATGCCTGCTTTGCCTATGAGCGGAAAATGCCAAAGCTGAATACCTCGAATAAGAAGGTACAGGAGTATTTTATCAATGTCTGCAAACATTGGATCAGGGAATACAAGGTAGATGGCTGGCGGCTGGATGTAGCCAATGAAATTGACCGTAATTTCTGGCGGGCTTTCCGGCAAGCCGCCAAGGAAGAAAATCCGAATACGGTTTTAATCGGGGAGGTATGGGAGAATGCAGAAACCTGGTTAAGAGGGGATGCCTTTGATTCTACCATGAATTATGATTTTCGAAGACATTGCAGGGATTTCTTTGCCATGGAAAGAACGGACGCATATCAGTTTGCCGGAAGGATAGACAGGATGCGGCTTCGCTATCCGGCGAATATAACCTTGGGCCAATTGAATTTACTGGACAGTCATGACGTGTCCCGTTTTCTTTCCCTCTGCGGGGAGGATATCGGAAAATGGAAGCTGGCTTGTATTTTCCTCCTGCTTTGTCCGGGAGTTCCAAGTATATTTTACGGGGATGAAAAGCAAATCAGCGGAATTACGGAAGCACAGTACAGAAGCCCCATGCCCTGGCAAAATGAGAACGGGGAAATAGAGAGCTTTGTAAAAAGAATTATTGAGATAAGAAAAAGCCATACAGATGTAAAATCAGATTATCAGGTATTGAGGGCAGAACAGGGAAGCAGAGTGTTGGTCTTTCTTAGAAAGAGGTCAGCAAAAACGCTTATGGTCTGCATAAATGCCGGAGAGCAGGAGGCTTTAACAGAAATTCCTGCGGTAAAACAGGTATTAATGGAAGAAGGGGCTTTGAAAGGGCCTGAACATTTAACATTAATGCCCCGTGGATTTGGAATTTATCTGGTGTGATTTTTTGATTGAAAGCTATATCCGGTTATGAGGTTTTATATGGACTAAGAGCCTGTTGCAAAATGAAGTTACTTACGGGAAACTTATTTTGTGACAGGCTTTTACACTTGATTGCCAATCTATTTATTATATGGTAAAATTGGGTAAAGTTTGCTGCTATATGTAACATATTATTTCAGCATGCATGAACAAAGGAGGAAGGGCTTGTGAAAAAATTTATAAGAATTATAACCATGTGCTTTTTGATTTTTTTTGTAGTTCTGATAGCGGAGGAAGGAAAAGTATTTGCCGATACGAAGAAGTCTTCAACTGCAATTGATTTGGATAGCTCAACCCGTCAGATAGCGTTTGATTTTAATATGCCGAAGGATGGGAAAATTAAACTGAATATTAATGTCAAGGACAAGGATACCGTTCCCGGCATTTTAACCTTTGCAATTCAAACCGGCTATTCCAAGAATTCGGAGAAAATAAAGGAGATTACCGGAATAACGAGCACAAGCGGAGTGAAGGACTTAGAGGTAGAACTGAAAAAGGGAAATTATTATTTTTATTATGAACTTAGTAACGGAACAGGAGATTTGTCTGACACCGTATTGGGAATAAGCTGCCAGGCGGAAATACTTCCGACCATACCGGATAATGTATCAGAGTTATCAGTAAACGCTATCAATTCCTTTGAGGACGTTACAAAAAATGGTTATCAGGAGATAAAATTCGGAGATGCCGGAGGGCAGATGGATTTGGTTTTGCCCTTTACTGTGGATAAAGCCGGCGGTCTTTTGGTTTCCCTGAAAAAGGCGGATTCTTATGAGGAGCTGGAAGCGGGAATATATCAGGATGCCGGATGTACCAAACCGGTAGGTGACAGCTTTATGCTGGATGCCTTTGAAGCTTCCTCGGATGTTCAAAGAACAATATCGAAAAAAGGAACTTACTATATTAAGTTCACCTATAAGAATGAAAATCCGAGCGGAGTAACGACATTTAAGGTAAAGCTGTATTCAATCAACAGCAGTGACACAAGCCTGACTTTTGGCAAGACCATGATGTCATATCAGACTTCTGACAAGGATAAAATAATTTATAAGCTTAATATAAAGAGTACAAAATTATTGGGATTTTACATTACGCCTTATGATAATTCAAATGGCGGAAGTGCATATTTCCGTCTTCTGGACAAGGACAAAAAGCAGCTGACGAAAAAAAGCTATGTTTTTACCGATTGGGATGATGAAACGGGATACGCTTCCATCGTTAAGTATTATACAGTTCAAAAAGGAACCTATTATCTGGAGGTTAATGCGGATTGCTCCATATATCAATTGCAGAGTAAGGCTGTTGATGTGAGTAAAGAGGCGGGCTCCAGCAAATCGAAGGCAAAATTATTAAAAAATAAGGGCCAGGCGCTGGAGGGCTATTTTACAGTATCAGATTCAACTTCAAGGATTGACTGGTATAAGTTTTCGGTTACGGCCTCCAGTCAGTATATTGATTTCACGATAGCCTATATGCTTGACGGCGATATTGTATTTCAAATATTAGATTCCAAGGGAAAGATATTGTATGACAGCAGTGAGGATACGGAGTGTCCGGAAGGATATTATTTGCATTGGGTGGGAACCAACTATTCCAAAGGAACCTACTACATCAAAGTCTATAAGGGCAGTAAAAGCAGCTCCTTTGATTATGCTGTAGTATTAAAAAAGGCAATTTAAGGCACTTTTATTTCTGTTGTCGAGGGCCAGAGGATGAAAGCTGTAATTTCATGTGAATGATGAATATGAAATAGCCATATCAGATTGATGTGGCTATTTTTTTATTTTTCTTTACAACTTCATAACAAAGCCGTGATAATATTGCTAAGGGAGGTGAGATAGTTGGCATCGATTTTAATCGTCGAGGACGAAATAGCGATCAATGATTTGGTAAAAAGAAACCTGCAGCTGGTAGGGCATACCTGTGTTTCTGTTTACGATGGGGAAGCGGCTGTTGCTGAAATACAGCAGCAAGCCCATGATTTGATTATCTTAGATATCATGCTGCCGGGGCTTAATGGGCTTGAGGTAATAAAGAAGATGAAAGGAACGCCCACCATATTTTTGACTGCCCGCGGTGGCCTGGCTGACCGGATCAAGGGCTTTTCTATGGGAGCGGATGATTATCTGACAAAACCATTTGAGATGCTGGAGCTGCTGGCAAGGGTCGAAGCGGTGCTTCGGCGGACTCAAAAGAATAAGAAAATTTTTGAGGAAGGTAATGTGAAAATAGATTTTGAAAGCCGGCAGGTGTTTTGCAAAGGAGAGCCTTTGGAATGTACGCCAAAGGAATATGAGCTGTTGGAGGTTTTGGTGAACAACCGTAATATAGCATTATCCAGGGAAAGACTGCTGGAGCTTGTCTGGGGATATGATTTTGAAGGGGATACCCGGACGGTAGATGTGCATATACAGAAAATACGTAAAAAACTAGGCTGGGAAGACAGAATAAAAACAGTCTACAAGCTGGGTTACCGACTGGAGACAAGCCGATGAAGCAACGAACCTTTTTAATAACCCTTGTGCTTTTCCTTTTCTTTTTTAATCTGGGAATCAGTATTTTTTCTGTGGTAACATATAGGGACACAATAAGCAGTGTGAAGGGACGGAGTCTGGGAGAGCATTATTTTATTGTGTCTTCACTGATTAAGGATTTTAAAGCCTTGGAAAGCCGCGGTATTGAAATAGAAGAGGGCTCTATCAGCGAAATTCTCCAGCCCTACAGCTATTTGTCCGAGGATAAAAAGGCAGGTCTGGCACTTTATCAAAACGACGAGCTTACCTATTTCAATCAGGACCTGGCAGTATTGCAGAGTATTTCACCAGGAGCTCCGGAGAATGGGGCCCGCCTCGTGGCAATACAGAAAGCAGAAGGCAAAACCTATGTAATTGTTACCGGAAGGCTTCCCCAGCCATATGACGCTTACTCGCTGGTATATCTTTATGATACGACCGATTCCATAAGCACATGGAACCAATTGAAAAATGTACTGTTTCTTGCCGGATTTCTTCTTTCCATTTTACTTGCTTTGGGACTTATTATTGCGTTGAATCAAATATTCAAACCACTGTCTCAGATTTCGCAAACCTCGAAGAATATTGCAAATGGTGCATATGAAACCAGACTTCAGGTTTCCGGACATGATGAGCTTTCCGAAATGGCCCGAAGCTTTAATCATATGGCGGAAGAAATACAGCATCAAATGACGGCATTATTGGAAGCTTCGAATAAGAAGCAGCAGTTTATAGATAATTTTGCTCATGAGCTTAGAACCCCGCTGACAGCGATCTATGGATATGCAGAATATATGCAAAAAGCTGTAATGACGGAAGATGACCGTATATCGGCATTGGATTACATTATGTCAGAAAGCAGACGCTTACAGACAATAGCGTTTCAATTGCTGGAGCTTGCGAATTTGCAGAACAATCAAATTGTCTGTGAAGAAAATAGGATGTCCGATCTTTTTGAGCTGGTCCGGCAGACACTGAATGGGAAAATCGTAGAAAAAAATATCCATATAGAATTCCTATGCGAATTAGATGCAGTCCGAGGCGATAGATATCTGCTGGAGAGCTTATTGGTTAATTTAACAGACAATGCAATAAAGGCGTGCACCGTAGGAGGAAATATTACGGTACGTGCCTATTGGGAGGAGAAAAAGAAAATCCTAAGCATTCAGGATAACGGAATAGGAATGACAGATGAAGTGCTTTCGCAAATTACGGAGCCCTTTTACAGAGGAGATAAAGCGAGAAGCCGAAAGGATGGCGGAGCCGGATTGGGGCTTGCCATCTGCAGTCAGATTGCTGCACAGCATGATGCAAGCTTAAGCTTTACCAGTCATTCGGGGAAAGGAACGACAGTAAAAGTAACTTTTACAACTTTATAATAAGTTCATAATGTTTCTATAATTCTGAATTTCTATACTCTCATTGTGATCACAAAACAAAATTAAAACGGAGGTATCATATGAGAAACAATGGATCAAAAGGGAAACAGGCAATAGGATCGATCCTGGCAGCAGGATTGATTATTAGTATCAGTTCCCTGGCATTTCAGGGATTTACTCAGGCAGCGGCTAAGGAATATAACAAAGCTGATACCGTAGCCACAAGCTATGCGGATATTCAGGGCACTGAATTCGAGGGGGAGGCTAAAACAGAGCCGGAAACAGAAACCCTGACAGAACAAAGCAGTGTGCCGGAGGGTTATAAAAAAGCAGATTATACGATTGGATCGATTGATCTCGAATATTATTCCAGCCAGACGCCAGCCGGTAAGGACATGTCAAAGGAAGAGGCCGCTGAGATAGGAGCACAGGCTCTTTGGAATATATATGGAATCGATCTTGAGGGACAGATGATTGAAATGGGTTACGATAAGGGAAATGAAAACATTCCGCGGTCCAGCTGGTATGCCGATGTCTTCATCGATGGAAAGCGCACCTATTATTTCTGGGTAGATGCCGTAACAGGAGATCTATTTAGTGTAGGACATGACAGAACGCTGGAGGAAAATGTTTCCGTAGCTTATGATAAGGAGCTTGGCGAGAATTATGGTGAGTATGCAGACCTGGCGATGAAGCTGGCTGCAAAATATGATGTGGTTCATGGTGAGATTGCATCGGTTAGATACAACTGCCAGGGCTACAGCAATAATGATCCGGATATTACTTTTGATATTAATGGTGAAAACGGTGAGGTTGCAATCATGACTTTCTCGAGATATGATAAAGCATTAACCGGTATCGGTTATTATGCACAATATAAATATACTCTCGCTCAAATAGAGAAAATGGAGCAGGGACTTCTGGAAGCGCAATAAACACTAGAGGATAACCTGAAAGCTGTTTATAAACAGCTTGTGAATGCTTGAATTATAATAGGTATAAATTGGTAGAGCCTGGTAAGCAGATGGGGTTCTACCGGTTTATGCCTATTTTTATTTCATATATTATTTTTATAAGGAGAAAAACTTGTTGACAATTCAGTTAGTCAATGCTAACCTAATTATGAATTAAATGAACATGAATGCATATATGTTCATTTAATTCATAAAACACAATTACAGGGAGGATTTTTTATGAAGCTAAAGCAATGGCTGGCAGGAATGCTGGTCACAATCTTATTACTCGGTAATTCATCTGAGGCTGCGTTCGCCGCTGCCCCGTCATGCCCCTCGGATTTTCCGGGCTGTATAACACTGGCAAAGATTACTGCGATGGACCGCCTCGTGATCCAAAGTGCTTCTTCCAGCGGCAGTAAGGATACTGCAAAGGGCTTTGCGGGAGGACTCGGTACGGCATCAAGTCCGTGGCAGATTGCTAATGCGGCACAGCTAAAGCGTGTTCAAAATTATTTGAATGGATATTTTGTACTGACAGCGAATATTGATTTGTCGGGCTGTTCCAATTGGACGCCTATCGGTTCCTATGTACCGAAGGATGCGGCGAACGGAGATTACGGCGCTGATCCGGAGTACGCCTTCACAGGAAGCTTTAATGGCGGCGGCTATACGATTTCCAATCTGTCCGTCACAAGAGATACTCTTACCGCCGAGGATATGACCGGAACCGGCCTGTTCGGCGGCATCGGCGGTAAGGCTTCCATAAGAAACCTGAAGCTTGAGAATGTGACGGTTACCTCCACCGGGAATTGCACCGGCGCGCTTGTCGGTATGGCGATGTCCTCCCACAACAATGCGATTAAGAATATAACACTCACCGGTACCAACCGAATCCTTGGCAGCGGCTCTGTAGCCGGTCTTGTCGGAAGTGCGCAGGACACCAACATCAAGAATTGCACAGTAAAGGCTGATGTTACCATGACGGCTGTCAGTAATGGTGCAGGTATTCTGGGAGGTGGTCTTGAGGGTGGTATTATCTCGGGCTGCACAGTAACCGGTACTGTTACAGCAACGGAAACCATGGTATATAATGATACGACGCTGGGCGCTATCGGAATCGGGGGTTTGGCCGGGTGTGCCTTCGAAAGCAAGGAGGTTATAAACTGCAAGGCAGTAGATGTAACAATAAGCGTGGGGAAGAATGCAGCCATGATCGGCGGTTTGCTGGGATATTCCGGAGTTGTCAATGAGGGGCCTTTTGCTACCGATCCGGAGGGCTTTACGCTCATCAAGAGTTGTGAAGTCAGGAATGTGACCATTACAGCCGATACAGGAGCGTCCCGTATTGGTGGTATTGTGGGCGGAGGTTTCAGCGGCAGCAATTATATCAGCTATTACCCTGCCTCTTCGGCAATCCATATTGTAGGCTGCAAGGCTAGCGGTAAGATTACTGCAAGTGACGGAGCGGTCGCAGGTTCTATTCTGGGTTATGCCTTCCGAAACTGTACGGTTGTCTCATGTGACGGTACCGGTATGAAAGGTCCGGGCAATCAGATTGGTGCAGCGGATGCAGCACAGACAGTGGCACTGGACAAGGTAGGCTGAAAAAAATCTGCAAAAGGGGGAAGAGAGTGTACATCCTCTTCCCCCTTATTTAAGTGTTATCTTCAATTACATAGTCCAATATGGCTTTAATAATACCGTCAAGCATTTCATCATACGCTTCGCTGTACAGGTTCGCTTTTCCGTAACGAATAATTGATACCGCCTTACAGAAATTAGCGAAGACCTTCCAGCTGCAATCCGGCCTTTTATTGGCAATATGGTCTAAAATCCAGACAGTGGTCTGCTCGCCGCTGCCGCTGTCCTTCATATAATTTTGCGGCCAGCGGGAATAAAGCATGGCGACCTCGTCCTGGCTAAGATATTCAAAGATGTTATTGTCCGCATGAAAAATTGACTGCAGGAACTTACGAAAGCCGGCCTTATCCAGCAGGCCATTCTGATCCAGCAGCGCCTGAAAGCTTTCCTTTGACTGCTCACGCTTGTATAAAATAATTTGATAGACAAACTCCTCTTTCGTTTTGAAGAAATTATAGAATGTTCCCGTAGCAATCCCGGATGCCTTTGCGATATCGCTGACAGAGGTTTTCTTCAGACCAAAACGTTTAATGAGCTGAAACCCATTATCCAACAGCTGCGTTCTTAATTTTACACGTCCGGCTTCGTCAAAAATCAGGGGCATAACAGCCAGTCCTCCTAAATGAATAATATCTATCCTTATCCATTTAATCCTAACATAATCAATACCGCAGGTCAAATATAAAAGCTCCGGAACGGGACAGGAAGCTTATTCCGTTGCTTCATATCCGCTTCCCCAGATGGATATTCCCTCTAAGGATTGAACCGTAAAGGTCATTACATTCTTCAGGCCGTTCTCATCCCATTGCTCCAGGAAGACTCCTTTATACTCCACTCCGTCAATGGTAAGAATGCAGGTGTTGTCCCCTGTTAGCTCCCAGGTGCCATGCCAGTCACCAACGACGGTATGGTTCTCCTTCAGGATAACATTCTGAGAGAATTTAACTTGTGCGGTGATATCCCTGCCATGATTAATTACCTTGTATGCTCCGGTCACATCAGACTCTGCATAGCTGCCGATGGTTTCACCCACATACCGATAGGGTGCCACCACAAACCACCCGTCCTCATTAAGGAACATCTGATGAACACGAACCTCATGGTTCTCACCTTTTCCCTCAAATCTTGCATGGAACACCAGGAAATACTTGCCGGTCTCTTCCTGATAGATGGTAGAGTTGTGTCCCGGAGACAGATAGCCGTAATGCCCTGTGTTTTCTTCTCCCTCTGCACTGTTCCAATGGAAACTTCCCATAAGCTTTGTTCCGAACTTTTCTGCTGCCCGGTCGTCGAAGAAAGATCCGTCGGCTCCTACACAGTTTATCATATCATTTCCTGCCGAGTCATAGTATGGTCCATCCGGATTCTTGGACCTGCAGACCCGGATATTATATCCTCCATCACTTGTTAAGCCGCCAAAGGAAAGGAACATGTAATAGTATCCGGTTTCTTCACTGTATTGAATAAAGGAACCCTCAATACGAAGATGGTTCTTTCCGAGGAGCTTCTTTCCGTATCCGCTCTCCAGGGGCATGCCTGTCTTTTTATTCAATTCCAGAATAAAAATACCGCCACTGTAGGAACCGTACATCATCCATAGCCGGTTATCCTTGTCATAGAATACGCAAGGATCAACCACATTCGGGTCCACCGTTGCGTCGTATGTATCACCGTCTTCGCCGGGTTCTTCGGCCATGCCCGAACGCAAAATGATTCCAAGATCCTTATAGGGTCCCTCTACCTGATCAGAGACAGCGACACCAAGGGCGGACAGGGGAGAACTGCCCTCGCAGTTACAGTAGTAATAATAGAATTTCCCGTCCTCCAATTGGATTACATCCGGGGCCCAGAAGGTATTTGTTTTGGCCCAGGTAAAGGCTTCCGACATCTCAGTCATAGCATCCGGAATAATTTTGTTGGTCTTAGTCACACCGGAATCAATGAGTGTCCAGTTGATCAAATCCGTTGATTTTGCGCCGGCTAAATGAGAGCCAAAAATATAATAGGTATTGTTCACCTCCAAAATAGATGGATCATGTACCGATACATTTGCGAATGTATGAGTTACATTCTCTTTGGCTTTTAATGGAATGCTCTCAAGGATAGAATTAAATAACGCAGTTTCTTCTTCTTTTGTTGCTTCATTTGTAGCCGGGGTTCCGGTCATATCGGCATCCGTTTCCTCCGCCAAGGCTTTCGTAGGCTCCGGTTTCGTATCCTCTGCCTTTGTCGGCGTTTGTCCATCATTGGTATCTTGTTTGCTACAGGATGCAAGCAAAAGCAGGCCCATACTTAATGTCAATAATAAAATCAATTTTTTCATAATTCTCCTCCCTACCTTTTGTTGACGGATTTCTCATTTTAGCTTTATCAGTATGAAAAGAACAGCATTTATTTCATTATGTAATTAACTAAATGGTTTTTCATAAACTACTGATTTAATACTGGGATAAAATGAGAAGAATCCTAATATTACAGTAATAATTATAAAATATTATAATCAATTTAGCAATGCTTGAGATAATTTATTTAATTAAATATCGTATTAATAAAATATGTAATTAACATATTCGGTGAAAAAAACATAGGGTGCCGTAAAACAGCTAATCCATAGTTGTTTTACGGCACCCTTACTTTGAGATAGGGGATGAACTTTAATTATTGGGTTGAAGATATGCAGCTATTCTTTATTGAGGGTCATACTTCCGAATCTTGTCTTGTTCCAGCAGTCAAAGCCCCGGACTGTAATAGTATCGGGCAGCTCCCTTTCTTCAAAATTATTTTTCTGAACGAAAACACCGTCACTGATTTCTTCTATCTTGCCGATTCCTGATAATCCGCTTTCCCAGGCCTCTCCGCTATCATCCAGATACTCAAACCAAAGACCGTCCTTCGCCAGTGCGGTCATGTCATCGGTAGCATCAGGGGCAATATGAAAGGTTAACTCGGTATATATCCCAAGTTCAGTTTGACTTATCTCGATTTTATCAATAATAACTCCCGTATCCTCTACTACGATCGGGTTAGCTGTTAGATAGCAAGCGGTTACTTCAGAGCTCTTGTTTGACAATTGGAAATTAAAGGAGTCTTTGATGGCTTCTCCGTAATTGCCATTCTGGTCTATGGTATTTACTATAGTATTACAGGTTAAGTTCATGTTTTCCGTTGTCGCAATATTATTACCCTTAAGAATGAACACAACAGTGCCGTCCTCCTCAGTCGTATAATCTGCACTGGTTAATAAAAGGGTTCCGTTATCGCTTAAGGAAGGACTCACATAGAGCATCTCCCGATTTGTTTCTTTGGCGTATTCAACGAGGGTTTCGCCATTTTTCACCTCTATTCCCATATTAGCTGCGGGGTCATTATAGTAGGCATCCATTGCCAGCAGCAGATATTTGTCGGGATTTACGGGCCTTGCCTCTAAAACCACATAGATTGACTTGTTATCACAGATTGCTTCACGGATTTTAAAATTCACAAAAGCGTTTTCTGCATTTTCCTGGTTAATCTCTGTTTCTATTAATGAGGAGGCCTGCTGGGGGAGTTCCTTACCGGATTTCGAAAAAAAGTCCGTTAATCCCCAATGCTTTACGGCAGCGAGGGCAGTCGTTCCAAAGGCTAAAGTCAAAGCGGCGGCTAATAGAATAAATCTCCGATTATGATGTTTTTTCATTTTACAAAACTCCCTTATAGTTTCATTTTCATTATTTTCAGATATTATGATAGAATAAGTCAGAGCAGCCTGCTTTTTTACCTGTGCTGGTATGCCTGTATCCTTTGATAAAATCTGCTTGTATTTCCTTTCGTTCTTATCCATTATGACAACCTCCTTTAAAACCCATATTCTTTCTTAAGCTGTTCTTTTGCCCTTGCAAGTCTGGTTAACACAGTATTCTTATTAAGCTGCAACAGTTCGCTGATTTCCTTGACCTTTAAACCCTCCGAATAGTAAAGCAGTATAATGATACGGTACTTTTCATCCAACCCCTTCAACATTTCCTTCCATTCGCACAGTTCATAATCCCTTTCAATAAATTCTTCCGAGATATCCTCATCGGTGCTGATATAATTTTGTCTTTGCCTAAGAATGTCATTGCATTTGTTAATCAAGATACGAAGCATCCAGGTTTTAAAGAATTTTTCGTTGCGCAGGGTATTCAGCTTTTCGTAACAGGTCAATATAGTATCCTGTATCGCATCTGCAACGTCATTTTCATTTTTTAAATAGACCCACGCAGATTTATACATGCTGTTAATATGTAGTTCCATTAGCTGAACAAAAGAATCGGCATCTTTTAATTTTGCCTTCTTTATTAAGTTATCCATTCAATTGCCTTTCTATCTATTGCGAACATGTTCTTTATCGTATACATATATTAGACGGGAAAATGATGTAAAATATTTCACACAGAAAAATATATCTATCAATATGGTCGAATCCAATTGTCAGGGTAAATAAAAAGCTTATACCCTGGCCTTCCAAAGCTTAAGAAGCTCTTGATAGGCTTTGCCGTTACGGGAATTTAAATTTTAGGCTGATATTATCATTTTAGCGAAAATCGTTTGAACATGTAAATAGTGGATGCTATAATGTAAAATATTATTATATTTCAAAAGATCGGAAGTTCGGCAGAACTGATTAAAAGGGAAAAGAGGAAGTTAAGACAGAACTGGAAAGGTCTTGAATTGTAAAAAACGAATGGGAGGATACAAAAGATGAGGATAAAATTTAAATTGATGTTTTTAGGCATAATAATTGCATTATTCATGATTGGTCCGGGGCAGAATGCCAGTGCAGAAGCTGCTACACGTAATATGAACGTAACGCTGGATCTTTCAGAAATGGATAATCCGGATAACTTTATAAAAGAGGATATAGCAGAAGCAATTGGGTGTAAAGATTTATCTGATATAAAGATAACAAATAAGAAAATTATAGAGAGAAAATTTAATGTAAATTTTAAAGCTAAATTTACATATATGCAGGGTACCTTTGAAGTTGGAGACACTATTATTGTTACAGGGAGTAAAAAGGGTGATGAATTAGAACAGCAGATAGAGGAAGCATTAAAAGCACATATTGACAGAATTGAAGAAATAACGGAAATACTGTCATTTGAAGCACAATATACTATCTATGATGTGACGTATCAATATACTGACTCAACGCCGAAGACGGATACCACAAGCAATACATCCCAATCAAAGATGAAGCTGAACGTTACCTCGGCTTATTTATGCAAGGGAGAGACTTTGCAGCTTAAGTTAAAGAACCCTCCAAAAAAGATTGAGAAAATAGTATGGGAAAGTGAAAATAAGAAAGTAGTTACGGTATCAAAATCCGGTAAGGTAACTGCCGTCGGCTATGGTTCGGCATGGGTTGACCTGACAGTATATGCGGGCGGTAAGGATTATTTATTCATGGCCTATATCACAGTGTATAAGCTGAATGGCTTTGAGGATGGGATAACGAAATTAACCCTATATCGAGGAGAGGGGAACATTGACATCAGCGATATTACGGCTTGGCTGGCGACTAAAGGTGCGGAGAATAGTATGGTACCGTATGCGGTTCCGTATGACAGAGTAAAAATAGCTATATCATCCACAGGAGATAATCTTGCTACGATAAAGGAAAATAAGGTGGTAGGAATGGACGGTATTACATACTTGAACGGGTTTATTATCGAGACATATAGGGACGGAGTTGTAACAATTACAGTCTCCGATAAAAAAACAAGCTGTAAATTGGATATTGTGATCGGTACCGGTGTCAGCAGACTGGATCCGGTAGAAGCAATTAAGAAAAATGATTTTACCGGCTACGAAGGTGATGAGCTTAAAACAATGCAAAAAATCAGGGATTTTATCGATGAATATGATTTGTATTCGGAGAGTATGTCAACAAAAGAAAAAATCAGCCATATCGTAGATTACTTTATTGAAACCTATAAAAAGGATAGTTTTACATCATATGGACATGGGACATTATACAATACTATGATTGTAGGTGAGGGAGTCTGCGGTGACTATTCGGAAACAGTTTGTTTTCTGTGTGATTGTCTTGGTATTAATAATGTAGAGGAAGTCGGTATAGCCGGTGGGCCACATTCATGGAATCGCGTTGAGGTTGATGGTAAATGGTATTATCTTGATGCTTATTGGTGTGCTTGCGTGAGAAGTAAAAAAACCTATTTCCTATCGGAGGAATTATGGCTTGACCATGTAAGACTTGATGAAGATAGTTACTATGATGACGGTGATATTGCATACATTAATAGCTTACATTGATTTGGAGCAGTAGCTTCCTTTTCATGCCAAAGGGAGATATAGAAAGAGGGTATCGCACCATCATTTTATTTTAGTGATTTTGCGACACCCCCTTTTGCTAAAAAGAAGAGTGTGAGCAGTAAATAAAGATTTCAAGAGGCGTTATCTTTTAGAAGGAGCCGCCACATAAGCAAAGGAGCAAGATAATTGGTAGAATACCGCCTAAACCGTTATCACTATCACATCCACCATTACCGAAGAATCCTCCTAAAAAACCGTTGCCACTGCCACCGCCGCCACAACAGCAAAGTAATATAAGGATAAGAAAAATAGAATTATTTCCATAGCTGTCACATTTATTGTCTCGATGATCCCTGCCGCAGCATGATGTCGCTGATAAATCAGTCATATTTTAGCCTCCCAATAGTTATTATTCTCTATCATATGCTACTAGGAGGAGTATATTTACAGATATCAATAAATTATTTTGTCAAAGGATAATAGAAGATGTTTTTCAAGCTAATATTGGATCGTTTTCTGAAAAATAAAGATATTTAATGGTGTGTGCCTTCCAAATATCAACCTTTGGTATATTTTTTAAAACAGTTGCTGAAGATATCAAGCTGAGCGTTAGAACTTCACCTGATAAGTATGATCAAAGTAATTCAGATATTTGGATCCGTTTGCCGAAGGCGCATCCTCGTCCCAATCATGGTGCCCGGTTTGCTTAATCCCATCGTCATCGCGAAGAAGATTTAAATAACGAAGCCATCCCTTTTCCCATACCTCATCATTCCAGCCGGGATCATCCCAGGTAACATCAATATGATACCAGCAGCCGTCATCCAGCTTCACCATATTCCAGGCATGATCCATTGCCGCACTGGAAACAATAATACATTCAATTTTTAACAAATCCATAAAGACTTGAAAGGTATCGGAATATGCCCCGCATATGCCAAAATGTTTTTTTAATACCGTATCAACCGATCCCAAAGCATCATAGTATACATAGAACTGCTTGAAGCTATAGGAGGTATTGATAACAAGCCAGTCATGCACTTTCTTTATTTTTTCCAGATCAGAATCCGTATCCTGTATTCCCATCTCCTTTATTGTGGACTGATACAGATTGATGTGATCCCAATCCTCCTTGGTAAAATGGAATGTTATATTATCAACATAGGACTTCGTAATTGAGTTATAAGAAGTATTTGCGAATATATCGCTGCCGATTTTTCTTTGAATATCATTGTTTACTGTAATCGATGATAAGCTGCTGCATTCAAAAAATGCATAGTCCCCTATTTCCCTGACACTATCCGGAAGAGTAAGACTGACTGCACCGGTACAGTTTGAAAATGCACCTTCCCCGATTTTCTCAAGCTTTTGTGGCAGGTTAAGCTCTGTTAGTGCAAAACAGTTTTCAAAGGTATAATTACCTATTTGGGTAATTCTCGATGAAAAGGATATTTTTGCCAATTTTTCACACTGCCAGAAGGCTTCTCTTTCAATTACTGTAATACCGTCCGGTATTTCAACCTCGGTCAGCCGGCTGCATTCCGCAAATGCGGAAACATCAATAAAACCGTTTGCTGCCTTTTTCTCCGATTGTTTTTTTGCAAGGCTGCTTGCTGATATTTTAACAGTGGTTAGCGCATTACAGCCATAAAAGGCAGATTCCCCGATCAGACCGGTCTGATTTGATAAAATCACCGAAGACAGGCTTTTGCAATTACTAAAAGCAAACTCTTTTATTTCTACGGTATTATCCGGAAGTTCAATCTTCTTTAATGAACTGCAGGCGATAAATGCACTCCGCCCGATTGTTTTCAATTGCTTGGGAAATTCGATAGATGCTAGAGCCTTGCAGCCGGCAAAAGCCTCCTCACCGATGGCTGTCACGGGACTTGTCAAATGTACTGTTTTTAAGCTGGTACAATCTTTAAATACCGCCTCGCCTATTTCGGTAATATTATTTTTAATGGTTATGCTTTTCAATTTTTTATCATTGGAAAATGCACTGCTTTCAATAAATGAAACAGGAAATCCATTGATCTGTGCCGGTATAATGATATCAGCCTTTTGCTTTTTCAGCCCGCAGATTGTAATCTTGCCGTTATCAATCTCATAATCGAAATAGGCGCTGTCGGTAGAGCCATCATAGGGGATAACTTTCACCTTGACTGCCTTCTTAACGGTCACACCGGTAAAATCCTCCTTTTTATCGGACCATTCTGTGGTCGAAAAGGTAACCGAAATCTTCGCTGTCCCTGCCTTAATTCCCTTCAGTCGGCCCTTCTTATCTACGGTTACTATTTTCTTATCCCCCGAGGCATAAGTCATATCTGCATACACGAAGTTTTCCTTTGTTGCCTCCGCATTTTTCAGGTATTCGGACAAATCTGCGTTTTTTCCGACAAATACGGTTATTTCTAGGGTGTTTTTTGATTGGGTGGCAGCAGATACGGCAGATGTGGGTGTGTGATTTATCAGCAGAAAGCTGAATAAAAGAAAAGCAAAGCCCATGAACCAACGGTACCGAGACGGCTTTTTTTCATGATGCTCTGCAAATTTTCCAACCATATTCATAATCTATTATCTCCTTCTCTTTAGCGGTACGTTCAAGTAATGAATGATGCTATTATATCATTTTTAATTTCTTATCGCTACAAATCATTTATAATTATTTCAGAATTGATAAATTTTAATGCTGCGGAAGTGGTGTAGGCTGAAGCCGGCCACTAAATAAAATTTTAGTTAGAAGGAGAGGTGGACAAAACCAAGTCGATATGGACAGGAATTATAAGCTTTCTTTTGATATAATATAGTAAAAATGCTGGAGGGACAATTATGCAAAAAAAACTTGACAGAGAATTAGGCCAAGGTATAAAGCTGCTGCAGGAAATCATTGATTATGTTGAAAAAAATCTTTTCGAAGAGCTAACGCTTGATTGCGTGGCAGGTCACTTCTATATGAGCAGTACTTTAATGAATCGACTATTTCGGAGTGTCTTGGATATGACGACTATGGAATATATCCGATATCGAAGGCTTTCATTAGCCGGAGATGAGCTTTTATCTTCCGGCATTCATATCATTGATGCGGCATTAAAATATGGGTATGAAACACCGGAGTCGTTTTCAAAAGCATTTACCCGATTTCATGGATTTCCGCCTAGCCTGGTAAGAAGAATATATCCCAAAATCAAAGTATTCAGTCCTTTACAAATTAAAATAGAAATATTTGGAGGATGGCAAGAAAGTATAACAGCGGATGAATTGCCTTACTTGACAAAACCAAATGCTTCAGAACAGGAAAGATACCTAGGGTACGGTTATAATGACAGTATAAAAAAAGGAGGTTATCCTATGGGGCATCAAAATTGTAAATATCATATCAATACAAAGGACATGAAACAAAGAGAGGATTGGAGAATCCTGCTGCTTCTTGCTAAAAAACTGCAGGAAACCGGAATTGCGTTTAAGGTTGACGGAAAAACAATGATTTTTGCGCATGGTCTGGAATTTAAGCTTGATAAAATCTGCCTAACCTTCAAATGGAATGAAGAGCAGAAGGTACTGGACTTTTTTGATGAAGTTGGTGAATTCACAGAGACCTACCCGGGCTTTAAGTATTATGATACGAGGTTTTCCGGAATGAAAGTAAGGTGTTTGCTGTATGGAGAGTTTCCGGGATCTGATACCGATGAAGTTTTATATCAGAATACAGATCTGGTGGAGGTTGATGGAGTTGTGATTTATGTGCAATCATTGGAGTTCTATTATGAGAATGGCGAACCGGACGATATATACTATAAAATGGTAGAAATATATATCCAAGACAATAACAGAGAGTAAAATTGTTATATGAACTTAAGCAGCCAGCCTTTAAGGGCTGGCTGCCCAGTGCAAAATAAAGAGGCTTTTTGATAAAATTCTGCTGTTATTTATAATTAATTGGACGTTTTATTCATATCCTTAAACAAATGATTAAAGATAACAATGATGAAAGCGGCAAGCAGGGAATTAAGAAAGCCACCCATACTTATGTTTGTTACGAAATGATCTGCAATCATGATTGTCCAGGCATTCACAATAAAGCTGAACAATCCTAAGGTCAGCAGGCTGAACGGTAATGTAATCAATAGCAGAATCGGCTTTAATATAAGATTTACTACTAACAGCACCAAGCCCATGATCAGAAGTGCCGGGATACTGCCGATATGAATTGTGTGTATTACATATGACAGCAGATATATCGTTAATATGATAGATACATATTTCATGAAGAGTTTCGTCATTTTTACCTCCGATAGACATACTTCACCTGATTTTTATTAATATCTTGACTTTGCCGGTTGTAACATCGACAAGATCATAGGGTTCATCCCCGATTAAAGAATCCAGCAGTTTCATAACTGTGATAACGAGTACCTTTACTGAATAGATGGTGATTTTGGAGGATGAATTCGGATCAGTCATTTTCGGTACAAAAAAACCTACGACAGTCAGCAAGTCCAGAAAACAATCCAATAATTCTTGAAAGACATACAAGGAGATTGGAAGAGGAATACTTATGAACCTTTTATTTTCAATCTGGAGCTTGATCCACAATAAACGAAAGCCCTTAATCGACATATACTTTCACCTTTACCATCGCCTTGTGGCTTTCATCCCAGACCTCCACATCAACGATATTTGGGTCATCCAAGGTACCGTTTATGATCTCCTCAATGATTTTGGCAAAATCAATGCTGGAAATATCGATACCTTTCGATTCCATCTCCCTTCTGACATCCGCAGGAACGATAGTAGTCATCTTGTCAGCGATTTCACCGATTGTGGTCAGCAGACGTATCGGGATATTTACGTTAACATTAACGGAACTGTTATCCGATGTAACATTAACCTTAAGAAACTTATAGTTGCGTCTTGTGGTTGTTGCGGTTTCAACCTTCTGAATTGTTTCTGATTCCTTAGTCACATTCAGAGCCTCCAAAAGCTCCATGCCTTCGGCAGCGGTAATCTGCCCTTTTTCTATCATTTCTAATATTTTTTGTTGCTCACTCATAAGACGATACCTCCTATTTATTATAGATTTTTAATTCGTTCCGTTGCTTCTTTCGGGGAGATTTCACCCTTTGATAATTGGTCAAGAATTTCATTCCTGGCGGCTGTTTTATCTTCGTTTTCTTTAATCAATTCTTTTGATGATACTTCATATCCAAGACCTCTTATGACCGAATCCAGCTTACCGCGAACTGTGGGGTAAGAGATGCCAAGTTCTTTCTCAACATCCTTGATATTACCACGACATTTTATGAATACCTTGACAAACTCCAGATCTTCTTCTGGAAGGCGGCAGAACTCACAGGGCTGGAAATCTCCCTCTATGGCTGTGGAGCATTTGGGACAGCCGAGCTTGGTTATGGAAAGTTTTTCACCGCATACGGGGCATTTACCCGGAGCTTTGTATTTCATGTTTTCACCACCTAATGTATTATTTGATTACAATATACAACTTTAAATTAAATATGTCAATAATAAAATTAATAATATTAATAATTATATTAAAATAATTAATTCTAATATTGAATATGTTAAATCGATTTTTGATAATATTAATTCTGTAGAAAAAATGAGATAAATTCATAAGTCAATTCATTTGATAATAAAAATCCTCCATATGCCTTTTTGATTATGGAGGGTTGGCATTATTGTTGAGGTGCTAACTGGATTCTTTTTGCTATACCCTCTTTTTTTATCATCGGCAAGGAATAACAAGGCTACCTTGTAAAGTTTTGAGAAAATATGGGTGAAATTTTAATTATTTAGCAAAAAAATGTTGACATATGGAAAATAAAGTTATATTATACCTTCATGCCAGCGCTTGCATAAAATTTATTTAACTATTGAACCTAAGAATAAATACCTAAGATATATGATGGAGGTGACTCTTGAATGGAAAATGCTTTCCCAAATACGGAAACTGGTGAATATGGAGAAGCCAGGCTTTACCGATTATCTGATCCTCAATTAGGCATCTGGGAAGCTGAAATGACCTATCCTGAAACCGCACTGTATAACTATGCTGTCTCTGTAACTTTCAATGAAGAAATCAATCCGGCAGTTCTTAGTAAAGCGGTGAACCTGTTTATAGAAAGAAATGACGGAGTGCGTATGCGCCTTACCACACAGGAAGGAATTCCTATGCAGTATGCCGCAGCATACGAATATAAAGAAATTGATTTCTTTGATTTTACCGGCAGGGATTCGGAGGATATCCGCAAATGGATGGAGATGCGGGCGGAAATACCGTTCTCCTTACTGGAATCAGAGCTTTTTTACTATGCGATTATTAAAAGACAGGATAGTAAAATCATTTTGTTTATAAAGGTGCATCACATTATTATGGATGCGTGGTCCTTGTATAACATAATGCTGAACCAACTGACGGAGATTTACCGGAGCCTGGAGGATAATCAGGATATTTCAGTTACAGTGCCTTCTTATGAGAAATATATATCAGAAAACTGTGAACTGGGCACAAAGCCGGAATACCTGCAGGCTCTC
Source organism: Bacillota bacterium (assembly GCA_023407175.1). Next base: position 26,653 of record JAEYMU010000013.1, on the reverse strand, counting down.
CGCAAATCCAGGGAATTCTGGAGCGAAGAGTTCAGGACATTGCCCGGATGCATGGCGCTGAAGCCTGGCCCGGCATCGTTTGCATCGGACCGGAAAGTATTCCTGCTTCCGGCCTTGCTATCGGATCAGATGCGGCTTTTGAGCAGCAAAACCGGATATAGTCCGTTTATTATATTTCTCTCCGCATTATTGATTTATATTTACAGGATTACAGCGGAGAGGGATATGGTCGTGGGCGGAATAACGCTGAACCGTTTAACGGACAGGGAAAAAGAGACCTTCGGAATGTTTGTCAATACCGTTCCCATAAGGTTGGTGACTGATCCGGATAAGGATTTTTATACATATCTTGGAGAGGTAAAGAAAAAATGGAAGCAGGTTGTGACTAACCAAAGATATACCATAAACCATATCACGGAAGATTTTAGAAGATTGCATAAGACATCGGAAAAGCTGTTTGATGTTGTATTATCCTATCAAAATGTGAAGCTTGATACGAAGCTCATAAAATATGAGGTGGATATGGCTGCGAGCGGGCAGCAGACCGAAACACTCCGGATTCATATTAGCGACAGGGAAGACAGTGGAAGCTATATGATGGAAATGGAATATCTTCCTGATAAATTGACGGAAGCCGAAATTGACACGCTGTTTACCGGTCTGCAAAGCATATTAAGTTATGTGGTCAAAGATCCTTCCATAAAGCTTTCCTGTCTGCCGCTGTTACCAGATGAGGAACGTCACAGGTTATTAAGTGAATACAACCGTACCGATACGGATTACCCAAAGGACAGTTCCCTGAATTGCCTTTTCGAGGAGCAGGCAGAGAAATACCCCGGAAATATTGCCTTAGTATATAAAGAAACCGAAACTACTTATGAGGAGTTAAATCGTAGGGTCAACAGTCTTGCAGGAATTCTAAGAGATAAGGGGGTGCGGCCCGGAGATATTGTGGCAATATTGGCGGAGCGCTCTGTAGAAATGATAACAGCCATTCTAGCAATCCTAAAAGCCGGAGGGACATACCTGCCGCTGGATCCCACATTTCCCAGGGAACGGCTCCTGCTTATGCTGGAAGACAGCCAGGCGCAGCTATTGCTGGTATATGGAGTGGAAGGAGGGGGCCCCCTTCATGATAAGAATGATGCCTGGACATGCAATATTGAGGTGTTAAGCTTAGCGGATCCGAAAATTTATCTGGGAAATGGTTTAAATCCGAATCCGGCCTTTCATCCGGAAAACCCCGCCTATATCATTTATACCTCCGGTTCCACCGGCAAGCCCAAAGGGGTGGCGGTAGGACACGGGAGTGTCATAAGGGTTGTCAGGAATACCAATTATATTGAAATTACCGGCGAAGACAGGCTTCTTCAGCTGTCCAATTATGCTTTTGATGGAAGCGTGTTTGACATATTCGGCGCACTGCTTAACGGAGCAACACTGGTCATACCGGAGAAAGAAGAGGCGTCCGATGCAGTAAGGCTTACCAGCTTTATAAAACAGAAAGGGATAACTGTATTTTTTGTGACCGCCGCATTATTTAACGTTATTGTCGATACCGATATAGATTGCCTTAAGGGTACTAGAAAGGTACTTTTCGGCGGAGAGCGGGCATCGGCGGAGCATGTGTTAAAAGCGGCCCGGTATCTTGGACCGGGAAGATTGGTGAACGGATACGGACCAACCGAAAGTACTGTATTTGCCACATATTACTCTGTAGACAGCCCGGAGTCGGATACCGGCTTCATACCAATCGGGAAGCCGTTGTCGAACACCTATGTGTATATATTGGATGAACATGGGAATGTCTTACCGGAGGGAGTTACCGGAGAATTGTATATATCAGGCGACGGTCTGGCCATAGGGTACCTGAATCGGCCGGAGCTGACCGCCGAGAAGTTTATATCCAATCCCTTTCTTCAGGAGCATAATCCGAGCGGGGGAAAGGCAGGAAGGATGTATAAGACGGGAGACCTGGCGAAGTGGATGCCGGATGGGAATATAGAGTTCGTGGGAAGGGTTGATAAGCAGGTAAAGCTAAGGGGTTATCGTATAGAGCTGGGAGAAATTGAAGCCTGCCTGAAAGCATATGGAGGAATTAAGGATGCAATTGTTACTTTATATGACAATCATATAGGGACAAAATCACTTTGTGCATATTTGGTAACAGACAATAGTACCTCGTTCGATGAACTGAAAAGCGAATTGGAAAACCATGCCAAGAAGGAGCTTCCCTATTATATGGTACCGGCTTGCTTTATATTTCTTGATGATATTCCTCTCACCCCGAATGGGAAGGTAGATATAAAGGCGCTTCCGGCACCGGAATTTACAGGAAATGAAACGAGCTATATGGAGCCCCAAAACAGGCTGCAGGAAATGATAGCTGCCGCATGGAAAAAGGTGCTTTATGCGGATCAATATGAAGAAGGTAAAATTGGAATTAATGATGATTTCTTTCACATGGGAGGACATTCCCTGCTTGCCATGAAGCTGGTCCTTGAACTGCAGCAAATGGGTATTTCCATTAAGGTTACAGATATTTATGAGAACAAAACAATAGCACGGCAGGCGGATTTTATTCTCTCAAAGGGCGAGGGCTTAAGTTATGCTTCCGCTGCCCAAAGCTTTCGATTAAGTGAGATAAAAGCGACCAGCTTCAAGCTGATTAAGAGCGTCGTAGAAAATAACGACAGCTATACCTGGCAGGAAGTAAATTGCTTTTACAGGCCCATGGCCATCCTGTATGAGTCATATTCGGAGGGGTATTTTGATATATTCCTGTTCATGGCCAGCTATTACAGCACACACATGGCCGATGGATGGTTCACCGGGGTATTCGAGTCCGATCTGCTCCAGGAATTTATTCAATTTCATGAGGCTGTAATGAAGCCCAAAACAGGTCTCAGCCTTAAGACGGAAAGCTTCAAAGATGAAGCTGAAATGCACGCTAAGCTAAAGGATGCCCTGAATGATGATGCCCCTGTGCTGGTTCCCATAGATTTATATGGAATGTACTATACGCAAGGGTATCTTAGAGGCAGCCACAGGCATTATCTTATCGTGAAGGGTTACGATGAAGAGAGAGGGCTTTACCATATCCTTGATAATATGCACATTGATAATGGCGCATATACGGTATATAAGGATTTTAGCATCAGGACGGAAGACCTTTATAGCATGAACTGCTTGTATTTTGAAAATTGCTGCCCTGAGGCAGGAGATGGATTTGTGTGGGTGCTAAAGAAGGCGGAAGCGTTTCAAAAGAAAGAGTATTCTGTTCATGAGCTTCTTAAGGATCATCTGGGACGTATCAGGGATATCAGAAATCATAAAACGGAAGTCCATTTTCTGGAATATGAGCTTTACAAGAGGAGAGAAACGATCAACCTGAATGAAGTAAACATCAGCTTTACGGTTTTAAACTTCAAGCCGGTTTATTATGATTTGTTATACCGAATGCTCAGAAAATGCGGTGCGGAGGAGAGAGAGCTTGCTTATATGAAAGCTTTTACGGAGGAAGAAGCAAACCTGCGCAATGACATAAAGCTCTTAATTCTTGATGTGGTAGCGGGAAATGACATAAGTGATAAAGAGCTTCAGCTTAAATTCAACAGAAAGGAACAGCTTGAGAATGAATTTATGAGGAAGCTGGAGCATACGATGGAGTCCCTTGATTTTTATGCGGATCGAAATGCTGTGCCGGATCGATACGCTTCGTTCCGGGTCAAAAATCACAAGGGGGCTGAAATTATCAGGGCTGAAGACAAGATTATCTTCAAGCTTGATTCCTCCCGGGCCTATGATACCTGGGATGTACACGATAATGCCCCTCAGATGCTCATCCATCCCGGTACAAATGAAAACTTCTTCATAGAGACCACGGTGACGCTGGAGAATAATACCATAGGCCCGTATCAGGCGGGGCTGATATTTTTCTTGAAATCCGGAGTCAAAATATTATACGGTATGGATAAAGGGCACCGGATGTCGGTCTTCTGCCCGGAAAAGGGCGATGAATACACTCTTTATATGGAAAACATCATGCATAATGTTATTTATCTTCGTATGAAAAAGGCCGGTTCCGTTCTAAGCTTTTATAGTAAAAAAGCTGCTTCGGAAGAATGGACAAAGAAATATGAGGTGACGGAGTGCACAGATGTCTCCAGCTGTGGGATTTTTGCAAAGACTTTTGAAAAGACAAGCTTTGCGGCGGAGTTTTCGGAGCTGAAATTTATTAAATTATAAAAGTAATGGTGAGAGGTGATACGAATGAAGGCTTTAATATGGAGTGAAAACTCAATGTTTGAGATGAGGGAAATAGATGACCCCATCATAAAATCCCCGAAGGATGTTAAGGTTAAAATACATCTGACCGGAATCTGTGGGACGGATCTGGCATTGGTGACCGGCAAGGAAAAGGGCAGCTCCGGCATTATCAGAGGGCATGAGGCGGTAGGAACCATTGTTGATACCGGCAGCGATGTTCACCTGGTTTCACCAGGAGACAGGGTGGTCATTGATCCCAACCAGTATTGCGGGCAATGCTACCATTGCAGGCGTGGGGAAACGCACCTGTGCAGCGGCGATCGTCATAACGGGCTGAAAATAGCAGGTCTGAATGTTCATGGTACATTTGCCGAATATTTCGTATGCGATGAAAGGTTCGTACATAGATTGCCGGAGCATATGGAGTGGGAGACGGCGCTGATGATTGAGCCGCTGGCGTGTGTTTTGCATAATTTTACGGAAGCTGCCGTAAGCCCGGACGATGCGGTATTGGTAATCGGAGCAGGTCCCATGGGAATGGTGTGCCAGTCGGTGAGCCGTAAGCTGTGCAGGCTGACTGCAGCAGTTGAGACGGACAGGTACCGGTATGATTTTGCAAAAAGTATATCGGACTATGTTTTTAAGCCGGAGGAGTTAGAGCTGGATAAAATCCTGGAATTGAATTCCGGACGGAAATTTGATGTTGTCATTGATGCGGTGGGGAATCAGCTTGAAATAGCTGAAAAATACGTTGCCCGCGGCGGGAAGATAGTTTTGCTGGGTCTTGATCCCACCTATACCTTCAGGTTTTCACCGGCTGCTTATTGGGGAAATGCAATTAAAATATTGGGATGCGGGGAATATCACCAAATGTTTGATACGGCCTTGGGCTATGCTACAAGAGATTATAATTTGAAAGAAATGGTGACGAAGAAATACCCGTTGGAAGAATATGAGACAGCCATCAGTGAGCTGTTGGGATATGATATCAGGTCGAAAGCTGCCGTGGACAGGTCAACTGTTAAAACTGCATTTTATATGTGAAGGCGGCTGCCAGTGATACAGCGCACTGGTTTATAAGAATTATAAGGGGGTCTGAATATTGAGCGAAGCACAAAATTTAGAACGAATTTACAATTATTTAAGCAGGGAGGAGCAAAGGGATTCCTTATACTGGATACCTGCCATCTGGAACAGAAATGGTTACCAGCAGGTTATGGAGCAGGATGGAGAAATATTGATCTATTTACGCGGTTATATTGCATCCGTAATCAAACGCATCCTTGAAAGCGGCAGAGTTGAACAGGAACAGAGCCTGGACGATGCGGTGATATATAACTCCTTGGTAAGATATACCACCGCCTGGGATTATAACCATGACGGTGAGATTGAAACCGGAACCTTTCTAAGGATGATAGCCATACTGCCGCTTCTGAAGGAATTGGGCGTAACCATACTTTATCTTCTGCCGGTGACAAAATACAGCACCTTAAAGCAAAAAGGCGATATCGGTTCCCCATATGCAATAAAGAATTATTTCAGTCTGGACGAAAACCTGCATGATAGCTTATTGGATGGAATGGAAGCCTTCTCCTTAGACCAGGAATTTACCGCATTGGTGGAGGCATGCCATCTTTTGGGCATTCAGGTGGTCCACGATTTTATTCCCCGCGTGACGGCTGTAAACAGCGACCTGATCTATGACCATCCTGACTGGGTATACTGGATCAGGCTTGAAGAACTGGAGGGCTTCCAGCCGCCCCGGATTCCAGAGCTGGGGTTCTTTGAAGAGTGTACGCCTGAAAAATTGGAAATCGTTTATACCTCTTTGGAGACGCCCAGACATTTGGAGAAATTCACCCAGCCACCGAACATTTTGAATCCGGAGTTATGGGAAATGCTCAAATTAAGGAGCAGGGAAGAGAAGCTGGAGATATTGGAGCTTTTAGAAAGAGAAATGGGAATTACTACCGCTCCGGCCCACTCGGACTGGATTAACGATGTCCAGCCCATATGGACCGATATCACCTTCCTAAGACTCTATATGGATGTGAATCCAATGGTAAAGAGCTTTATCCGGGCGGATCAGCCACCCTATGTCATGTTTGATACGATTAAGTGCAATATGTATCCGGGCAATCAGCCAAATCACGGTCTCTGGGACATGCTTGAGCAAACCGTGCATCATAACATGGAGGTATACGGGCTGGACGGGTTCAGGGTGGATATCGGGCATACGCTGCCGGTGGAGCTGCTGAGCCATTTATTCCAGGTAATCAGGGAAATAAAGCCCGGCGCCCTCCTGATAAGTGAGGACCTGATTAATGAAAATCATAAGAAAGCGGCTCTTAGCGGATATGACATAATGCTGGGGAATAACTGGAACCAAATGTCCAAAATCAGTAAGGAAAATCTGAACGGTTATCTTAAGAGCCTGCCGGAACTCCAGATACATATTTTTGCATGTGCCGAAACGGCGGATACGCCAAGGATAACCAGCCGGGACGGAGGGGTGCTTCTGGCCAGGTGTATGGCGGTATTTAACTATTTCATGCCTAAGGGCGTTCCCTATATAACGACAGGGTATGAAGTTAATGAGGAGCAGCCTTTGAACTGCGGTCTTGCTGATAATACCAATGGAGCTCCGATTCCGAAGGCTTTTTTTAATAAAATGACCATCGGATGGAAGCACCAGCATGCCGAATCGATGATAGGCCTGCTCAAAAGGCTGAACTATACAAGGCAGGAATATTACAGCCTTTTTGACCCGACGGATTTTATTGTATATGAAGAAGCCCCGGAGGATACGGTTGTCTTCGGGTATCAAAAGAGCGGATTCACGCTGCTTTGCTGTATGAATCTAAACATGAAAAACGAAAGCTATATAGATCTGCAATTACTGACTTCTGAAACAGATTACTTTGAGATATTGTTGGATACCGGCCCGGATAGTGATCAAGCTGTCAGTGATAAACCGTCCTATATGCGAAGTGCTTTCATGAGTCCCGGACAAGCGATTGTTGTTAAATTATAGTAATATATTGAAGAAAATCTGGAGGGTCCTATGAGCGATAGCAAAATTCCTAATGAGTTAATTCTCTGGCATGAATTTGACGGTCCGGGGGACGTATCAATCAATGTCATCGGGAAAATATGTGATATGTATTCAGAAAGAAATCATATCAGGATAAAGCCCGTAGTTAAAAATATTTATGAAATTACAAGGTTTCTTAAGAGAAGGAATGGTAACGGGAATAATGACCGAAATGGTGTCAGTGAATTCCCTCATATGGCTTTTTTGCCCTCTGATCTGGTGATGTATGCCTATAACGGTAGATTTTCTGTTGTGCCGGAGCAGCTTTATCAAGGTAGGATAGATGAAAATGCATTGAGTACTATGATCTATGAGGGCAAACAGTTTGGGCTTCCCGTACTGGGGGGAAACCATCTTCTTCTGTACTACAATAAGGACATTTTCCCGTCAGGTATCAGTGATTGGACAGAATTGTACAAAACAGTCGGGGAGCTTAGAAGCAGAAGCATCATACCGATTTCTCTGGATTTGTATCAGATGTACTGGATTCTTCCCATTCTATCAGCCTTTGGTGCATGGCCTGTTGAGGGAATTGATCCAAAGAATATCAAGTTTGATTCACTGAAGGAGGCCTTTTGCTTTATTGATAAAATGCTGGATGAAGGAATCCTTGGAAACTGTGAGGCGTCTATAGAAATGCTTGATAAATTTTTTGACGGTAAAATAGGTGCCATTATCGCCGGTGAATGGTCTTATAAATACATTATGGAAAATATGGGTAATAAGGCGGGTATATGTGGAATTCCTGACATTGCAGGGAAAAAGTGCACAGTCACGTCATCTACACTGGGACTCATGTACATGGGGAGCTCTCTGGAAACGGAATTCAAGGATTACCTGCTGGGATTTGGCGAATTTATGCTAAGTGAAGAGTGCCAGGAATTATGGATGCAGGAGGTAGACAGAATCCCGCTCATTAAAGAAGTTAATAAAAAGCTCGTTCAGGATGCTTTGGGCGGCAAGAAGGTTGTTCTGGAACAACTCTATGAGAGTCATCCGCTTAAGGTAAGCAGTACGAGCGAAGAGCTATGGTCTACCTTGGAACTGGGAAAGGAGCTTTTCTGGTACAGGTCCTACGAAATTGATGAGGCAATGGATAAAATGAAAGAAAGAATTATGAGACAATATACCATGGATAAATAGATACGAAAGGTGGGAAAAGCATGAAAACAGTCATTTTCAGCCAGATATCAATCGACGGGAAGCTTACCCTGGGGGCAGGAAAATCAAGTAAGGAGCTTTTTGGCTTGCTTGGAGAGGAGGATATCAGGTTCATCCACAGATTCCGGGGTAAAATGGATGCGATAATGGTGGGAAGGAAAACGATAGAAACGGATAATCCATCCTTAACCAACAGGTATGAAGAGGGAAAAAACCCTGTCAGGATAGTACCTACCGGCTCTATGGACATTTCAATGGATTCAAACATTTTTATTGATGGCAATCGGACCATCATTGTAACCCCTGAGCAGAGCGCGTCCTCCGAAAAGATAGAGGAGATTAGAAAATATCATAAGGATTGTATCGTATGCGGGAAAGAAAGTGTCGATTTCAGCCTATTATTCCATATGCTTGAGGATGATTATTCCATACACAGCATTATGGTTGAAGGCGGAGGACAATTGAACTGGAACCTGATCAGGGCCGGTCTTGTGGATGAGATAATTCTGATGCAATTGCCTGTTATCATCGGCGGAGCATCCAATATCACGCTGGTTGACGGCGACGGGTATACGGAGCTGGCAGAGCTGAAAAAGTATCAGCTTCAGGAATTAAAGCCCAGACAGGGCTATACGCTGTTAAGATATGAAAAGTGCGTAAGTTAGCGGAGGACAATTATGATAAAAAGCACATGGAATATAGGGTCGCACATAAAAAAATACCTGGATCAAAATAAGGAATTTCTGCACAAAATGCTAAAGATTGCTGTTCCCATAGCGCTTCATAGTATTATCATGAATTTTCTGAATATGATGGATCAGGTCATGGTTGGGCAGCTGGGAGAGAAATCGATTGCGGCAGTGGGAATGAGTAACAGAATAACTTCCATATTAATGTTTGGTCTTAATGCCATAGCGGCGGGGGTATCGGTATATACCGCGCAGTTTTGGGGTAAGAAGGAAACGGGTAAGATTGGTCAGCTTATGTGGATAGGAGTTCTTACAGGAACAGCGATATCAGGGGTTTTTGTATGCCTGTCATTTTTCTTTCCTGAATTATGTATCGGGATATTCACTGAGGATCAGGGGGTTGTTGAACAAGGGACGACTTTTATACAAATAGCCGCTTTTAGTTTTATTCCTACCATGCTTACAATCATGTATTCGTCGGTGTTAAGGTCAACGGGAAATGTAAAGCTTCCATTGATTGTGAGCATCTGCAGTGTTGTAACGGATGTAATCCTTAATTACCTGCTTATCTTCGGTAAATTTGGATTTCCTGAAATGGGCTTGAGGGGAGCCGCAATCTCTACCGTTATAGTGCGCATCGCCGAGTTTTTAATTATTTTCCTTATTACATACCGGCGGAAGCTTCCAGCCGCATTTTCACTGGGCCAGATCCGAAGTATACCCAGGAAAATGTTTATCAGCTTTTTCAATACTACTTATCCGTTTATTCTAAATGAAATTCTTTGGATTCTGGGTGAAACGGTATATAATATCATTTATGGAAGAATTGGGACGGCGGAATATACGGCAGTGGCCATGACCTCTCCGATACAGGGTATCATGGTAGGGGCTCTGTCAGGGCTTTCCGGTGCTGCCAGTGTAATGTTAGGCAATGCAATCGGAGCAAATGAAAAGGATAGGGTTGATTTATATGCCAGGAAATTTATTAGATTCGGTGTTTCCCTGTCGGTGTTCCTGGGTGTTATTATTGTATTGCTTTCCAGATTCTATATTGGCGTATACAATGTCTCGGAAGAAACGGGTATGTATGCCGAATACTTAATGTTTGCTTTTGCCTTCTTTCTCTGGGTGAAGGTTTCCAACATGATAATAGGCTCCGGTGTTTTATCCAGCGGCGGGGACAGCAAGTACATACTTGTGATGGAATCATCCACAACCTGGCTGTTTGGCGTACCCGCAGGAATTATTGCAGGATTTGTGCTGCATCTTCCGGTATACTGGGTATATGTGCTTCTTTCCTGTGAAGAAATCATCCGGTTTGTTGTAGGATTGCGCAGAGTATATTCAAAAAAATGGATAAAAAATTTAATCAGTGATTTATAATGGTAACAGGAATACATAAAAATAGAAGGTATTGGCATTCTCGGGGGAGGGGTTAAATATGGCAGTTACAATTAATGATGTGGCAAGAGTTGCAAATGTAGCACCGTCAACAGTTTCAAGAGTTATTGCGAACAACCCAAACATAAGCATTGAGACAAAGGAAAGAGTACAAAAAATAATAAAGGAAATGAATTATCACCAAAACGTAATAGCATCTTTTTTAGCAAACAGATCTACAAAGATTATCGGACTGGTGGTACAGGGGGTGACCGAAAAGGCTTTCGGTCATCCCTTCATGCCCGAAATAATCCGTGGAATTACCTCAATGGCACACAAATTCGGGTATAGGATTTTGATATCAAGCGCTGAGGATATAAAAGAGGAAAAAGAGCTTATCAGCAGTCTTTCCAGTGATGGGATCGCGGAAGGGCTCATACTTACAACCTCAAGAATACAGGATCCGTCCATAGAGCAGCTGATGAAGCAGAAGTTTCCTTTTGTATTGATAGGAAGACCTTCGGACAGTGAACAAATCAATTGGGTGGATAATGATAATTTTTCAGTAACCTATGAACTGACAAAGCATTTTATTGGACAAGGGCATAGGAAGATAGCCTTTCTGGGGGTTTCTTCCGAGATAATCGTAACACTTGACCGGTACGAGGGATATAAAAAGGCCCTTGAGGACAGCGGCATAGAGCTAGAGCCCAACCTGGTGGTGCGGGGGAAATTCCTTGACAATTCCGGATATGATATGATGAAAAATCTTATGGATAGAGGGGTCGATCTTACCGGTGTAATTGCCTGTGATGATTATATTGCGCTTGGAGCGATAAAATTGCTAACGGAATATGGAATAAGGATACCGGAAGACATAGCAATTGCAGGCTTTAACAATACGGTACTGGCAGAGCATTCCATACCCGCGCTTACTTCAGTGGAAATAAAAGCCAGTGTATTGGGGGCCAGTGCATTTGAGCTGTTGTACCATGCGATTCATGACCAGAGGGGTGACTTCGGACATACCATTATTCCGGCGGAGATTATCCAAAGGGCCTCCAGTATCAGGGGATTTTGATTGTGAGAGAAGTAGAAAGCGCGTTCAAGAAAAACATATATTTAAATTCGTTATAATGTTATAGTATGAAAGATGACAATGCTGACGATATACTATGAATAAAAAGAGAGCACTGGGCCATTGAAAACAATCTACGCGGGACACTGGATGTCATTTTCGGAGAGAAGGACAGCCGGGCAAGGCTTGAGAATGCCGCTGTTAAGTAAATTTCGTATACGTTTACCCTGCACGGATATTTACAATGGTAGAACAAATTGGTAAAATTGATGTATAATAAAAGAAATTAATTTTATGACTGTATCGAAATATATTAACAAAGAGAGGAAATACGAAAAATTTACTATTATATGCTAAGCAGCTATACCACGAAAAATATGTTGTAAAGTATATGGAGGGGTTTTAACATAAAAGCAGATTGTCAGATGAAGGAGAATGGATATGGGTAAAACGATTAAAGATGTAGCGAAAGCTGCTGGAGTATCTGTAAGTACGGTCTCATTGGTAATCAACGAAAGTGAACTTGTGAAGTTGGAAACCCGATACAAAGTGCTTCAGAAAATGAAGGAATTAAACTACATTCCTAACCAATATGCAAGATCTCTGGTTACAAAACGTAAAAATGTTATAGGTTTGACCTGGATGACATACAATGATTCTACAGATTGGTTCTCTTTTAAAGGACATGCCGATACTTATCTGACAGAAATGTTGCCAAGCATAGAAAAGGAAGTAAATTTATCAAATTATAGTATGCTTCTCGAACATTATAGCATTAATAATACTGAGGAGGAGCTTCCTTCCATTATGAGAAATGAAAAAGTAGACGGTATGCTTATTATGGGCGGAATTGTGAATGATAATGTGTTTGCAAGAATTAAAGGCTCTAATTTGCCTACTGTCCTGCTTGGATCCAGGCACGAAGATTTTGACTATGTAGACACAGATCCAACTTTAGGCATTTACAAAGCCACAAAATACCTATTGGATCACGGCCACAAAGATATTGTATTTATTAACACTTTAGAGTATTCGCAGTCTTCGGAAAGAAAGCTGCTGGGCTTTCAAAAGGCAATGGAGGAAAAAGGGGTCAGGATAAAAGAGGACTGGGTTGGCCAATCTGATTATTCTGGTCAAAGTGCATATAATGTTATGAAAGAAATGTGGGAAAGAGGGGTTAGACCAACCGCTATTATAGGTGGATATGACTGTATTGCATTAGGAGCGTTGCGTTTTTTGTATAATCAGGGTTTACGTTGTCCTGAGGATATATCGGTAATTGGATTTGAAGATAATATACTCGCAGAATATAGCAATCCACCCCTGACTACCGTTCGTGTGTTTAAAAGAAAGCTTGGCCTGGAAGCTTGTAAAGTTCTATTTAACCGAATTAAAAAACCAAATGCTAAAAATGTTAGATTGATAATTGAACCAGAATTGGAAATCAGAGAGTCGGTTAGAAGTATAAATTAAAATGTACAACTAAGAGTCATGTCTAACAATTGAAACACATTCCAACACAGTATCCGGTGTGCGTTTTCCGCGGTTTCTGGACCCCCCTGTGAGGCGTTCTGTGTTGCGGTGAATAAGTCATTGATCGAGATTTTTCTGAAGGGTTTCTATGTTTTTGCAGAAATTTCCACCAATATCAATATATAATTTCTTTCGATGTTAGACAAGATTGCTATTTATACAAAATTTAGAACGTTCTAAATATAAATATAATTTAAATCATTGTGATAATGCACAAAATAGTAATATAATTTTATGATTAATATACTAATACAAATAATTTTATTGACATATTTCAAATATAATGTTAATATTGATTCAAATTAATACTATATATTAATTTAGAACGTTCTAATAAGGAGGAGAACTTTTATGTTTCAAGGTATTGTTATTGTTATTATTTTTGTGGTGTTAGCCGGGCTTATGATGACTAAGAAAATCCCAGCAGTTCTAGCATTACCTATTATGGCAGTTGGAATAGCAATTGCTGCCGGTCTTCCATTGAGGGGGGAAGAAGGAATACTGGATTTTGTAATATCTCAAGGTGCTTTAAAGCTTTCTGGCACTTATGTTCCTATTCTTTTTGCCTGCTGGCTGTCACAAATATTGTATCGTTCGGGCGTTACCGATACAATCATTAAAAAAGCAGCTGAATTCGGTGGTGACAAACCTTTCGTTATATCAGTATTGCTTTGCGGGGTTACAGTATTGCTATTTACAACCCTATACGGAACAGGTGCGGTTGCAATGGTAGGAGCAGTTGTACTTCCAATTCTGCTCTCTGTGGGGGTTCCGCCGATTGTTGCTTGTAATGCTTTTCTTTCGGCACTCTCAACCGGCTATTCCTTGAACCCCTCTAATATTTCAGCAATCACTTCAATTACAGGTGTTTCCGCTGAAGAGATCCAAGGTGCGGCAATTGTTTTGGCAATAGCAGGAAGCTTATTCACTGTTTTATATTTGGCATGGAGCTTCAAAAAGAACGGCTTAAAATTCGCTTTTGCTGCTCCTGTAAAGGATAGTCAGAGTAATGATGAGGAGCGTGCAACAGTAAAAGGCCTGCGAGGATTTTTTGCTGGTATTACACCTCTTATCGTTGTGGCATTAGCTTATATTTTCAAGTTGCCAGTTGTAGCAATCTTTGTAATCGGTATTGTCTGGGCTATTGTATTCACATTTAAGGGTAAATGGTCTGCGAATATGAGCTCCGTTGTTGAGTCATGCTATCAAGGTTTTAAAGAAGGTGCCCCCACCGTGGCTTTGATGTTCGGAATTGGTATGATTTTAAATGCAATGACAGCTCCTGCGACACAAGCCGTAATTAAGCCCTTTATGATTGCAATTACACCTACTACTGCTATTGGACTGATTATTTTCGTTTGTCTGCTATGTCCCCTTGGACTTTATAGAGGACCCTTCAATCTTTTAGGATTAGGTGCGGGTCTTGCAGCAAGTATGATCGCAGTCGGTGCCTTACCTGTGACAGCATTATCTGCCGTATTCTATGCAGCTTTCCGTTGGCCAACACAGTCATGTCCAACATCAACACAAGTAGTTTGGACTTCGAACTTTGTAGGCTATGATCCGGTCACCACTTCTAATCAAGTACAGATTGCTAACTGGGTACTAACTGCAATTACTGTTGTCGTTCTTACTTTTATGTATTTTTAGGCCTTTGGAGAGAGGAGATATCAGATGAAATATAGAATTGGTATTGACGTCGGGGGCACATTTACCGATGCAGTCGCAATCAATAATGAAACATATGAGTTGGTTGGTTCTGTGAAGCTGCCAACTACCCATGATGCGGCTGAGGGCGTAGCAGCAGGCATTATTCAGGTGCTCAATAAAATTATGGACGATTACAATATTAAGCCGGAAGAAGTAATCTTCATAGCGCATGGAACTACGCAGGCAACAAATGCTTTATTAGAGGGCGATGTGGCAACGGTTGGAATTCTGACGCTTGGTACAGGTGTGGAAGGAGCAAAGTCGAAGGGTGATACAAAAATAGGTGATTTGCCCCTTGCTCAGGGGAAAAGACTCCACACCATAAACGAGTTTGTGAACACAGGTGATTCGGCAAAGTTTTTAGGCAATGTACAAGATGCAATCAAGCGGTTGTATAGCAATGGATCTCAATCTATTGTGGTTACAGAAGCGTTTAGTGTCGATAATCCCAAAAATGAAAATGATGTAGTAGAATACTGTTCAAAAAACAAAATTCCTGCCACAGCGGGAAATGATGTTTCCAAATTATATGGCCTTAAGGTTCGAACAAGAACGGCAGTTGTAAATGCAAGTATCCTTCCCAAGATGCTTGAGGCAGCCAACATGACGGAATCCAGTATTAAAAATGCAAACATAGATGCACCTCTTATGGTTATGCGTTGTGATGGCGGTGTAATGACTGTGGATGAGGTTAGAAGCAGGCCGATTTTAACAATACTTTCGGGACCGGCTGCAGGAGTTGCAGGAGCTCTAATGTATGAAAAGCTTACGGATGGTATATTTTGTGAAGTTGGAGGAACAAGCACTGATATCTCCTGTATTAAAGATGGTAACGTTATGATCAAATACGCAGAGGTTGGCGGCCATAAAACATACTTAAATTCCCTTGATGTTAGAACTGTAGGTATCGGCGGCGGAAGTATGATTCAGATAAGCGGAGGAAAGATTGTAGATGTAGGCCCCAGAAGTGCCCATATTGCAGGTCTTCAATATGAGGTGTTTGCAAAGCCAGAAGATATCATCAATCCTGTACTTAAGTCGGTTCACCCTATTTCTACTGATCCGGAATATGCATACATCGAATGCTCCAATGGAAAAAAATATGCCTTAACGCAATCCGGTGCGGCTAACATCTGTGGTTATGTAAAAGACGAAGATTATGCAAAAGGCAGTAAAGAAGCTGCGGTGAAAGCATGGGAGCCCATTGCCGGGAACATGGGAATAAGTGTGGAGCAGGCAGCAAAGAAAGTGCTTGATTTATCCGCCATAAAGAATGGTGCAGTTGTTAAAAGTTTAATCAAAGAATATGATTTGGATAAAGATGCTATCAATTTTGTCGGGGGAGGCGGTGGAGCTTCTACGGTTGTTCCTCACCTTGCAGAAACCTTCGGCAGCGTAAGTAGATTAGCAAAAAATGCCCACGTTATTTCACCAATCGGAGTTGCTCTTGCGATGGTAAGAGATATGGTTGAAAGAACAATCAGTAACCCTACAGAAGGGGATATTATTTCTATCCGGCGTGAAGCAATACGGCTTGCTACCCAGTCAGGTGCAAATCCAGAGACAATTGAAGTTCGCATAGAAGTAGATGCCCAGCTTCAAAAGGTTAGAGCAATTGCCATTGGGGCCACTGAACTTCGTACAAAGGATCTGGGCAGTACAGGCAAAACAAAGGATGAGTTAAGGAATATTGTAGCAGATAACCTTAAAGTTGAACCGAGCCGAGTAAAAATAGAAGCGGATGGCGGGAATCTTTGCGCATTCAGCTGTGAACTTTCGAAGAGAGTATTTTTCCTGTTTAAGAAAAAGTATAATACGGTCCGTTTGATTGATCACGACGGTGTTATCCGATTGCAAAAGAAAAATGCGTCTATCGCCCAGTGCAAATCGAATAGCTGGCGAAATGCAGTCAATAAACTTTTGAATGAAAATATTGTGTTTGGTGACGGAGGCGCGGAGATTCCTAATATCTTTATCGCATATAACGGACGTATTGTGGATCTTTCAGGAATGCAAGATAAAGATCAAATTATGGCTCTTTGTGAAGTGGAGCTGGCAGGAGTTCATGAAGAGGACAAATTAATTGTTGTATGTACACGTACAACCGAAAATGAAAGAGGTTAAAGGAGGTTTCGTTATGAAAGCATTTCCTTTTCCTGATCAGCATGAATCCCTTGAAGAGCTGAAACGAGATATTCTTTATGATAAAATTCCAGCAAGTGATATACAGAAGATCTGCACGAAAGCATGGTATACGGGTACAGCGGCGGCAGAAAATATTCTGAAAAAACACGGTACCAAATCAATCAAGGATATTATTTCTTTGTCTGCGTTAGAACTGGAGTGGAGTTCAAAAGACAATATTGCGGGCAATGTTCGGTATTTTAGCGAGTACTATTCAGGGCGGAATAAGATTATTATTTATGAAAAATCTGTTAGGCTATGGGCGAAGGAAAATAAATTTACCGAAAAGGAAGCCATTGATTTAATCTTGGCTCATGAATATTATCACTTTCTGGAATGTACCGGGCTTGGATTAACCTCAAAACAATACCTGGTCCCTATATTAAAATTAGGCAATCTGGTTATTTTTAAATCAGGAATAAGAGCGCTGTCCGAAATAGGTGCACACGGCTTCTCAAGAAGGTTCTTTGAATTAACGGCAGGTCTGCCTAAGGAAAAGGAAAATGGTATGCGGTTTATGAATTATGCTTCCAACTTAATAGAGTTCGAAGGGAAAAATATAGCTGACAAAATATACTTGAATAAATTACTAAAAGTTAAGTAAGTGGATAGGAGATAATATGAACAGAGAGTTAATGAATGCGGATGTCGCAGTAATCGGAGCAGGTCCCGGTGGGATTGCGGCTGCAGTTGCGGCAGCAAGAGAAGGAGCAAAAGTAATACTTGTTGAAAGACAAGGGTATCTGGGCGGGAATCTCGGATCGGGATTACCGTTTTTGGCAATGCTTGATATGCATCAAAGGCAGGTGATCGGTGGTCTTGCTGAAAAAATGGTGGATCGCTTGCGGGAGATGAAGGGTACGGCGGGTAACCGATATTGCCCATTCCATTTATCATCAACAACATTGAATCCATTTTATACAAGAATTATTTGCTTTGAATGGGCAAAGCAATATGGTATCCAGCTTCTGATGCATTGTGAGTTGACGAATGTTTCGATGGAAAATAACAAGTTGAAAAAGGTAACTGTTGTTGGAAAAGGCCAGGAGTTTGAAATTGAAGCCAAGGTGTTCATTGACGGAACAGGTGATGGAGATATGGCATTCATGGCTGGCGCAGAATATGAAAAAGGACAGGAAGATACAAAAGTATTGCAGCCCCCTTCCTTATTGTTTAATTTAGGAGGAGTAGACTTTGATAAATTCTGTGACTACATTGAGGAACACCCGGAGGATTTGCCTTATGAGTTGGGACTTACCCATATACAGTCCGGTTATGATGCCAAATTCTTCCGCAGCAATCCGGGGCATATCTTCTTTGGACTTAATTCCTTAATACAAAAATTACGTAAAGAAGGGAAATGTCCTATCAATAGAGACACTGTTATTTACATAAAACTCCCCATACCGGGAGAGGTAATGGTTAATACAATTCGAATACTTAACTTTGATGGAAGCAATATACATGATCTAAGTAACGGTGAATTAGAAGGCCATCTTCAAATTATGCCATTAATTAAAATGTTACAGGAAAATGTTCCCGGATTCGAAAACTGTTTTCTGACCTCCATCAATCCAACCATTGGAGTGCGTGAAAGCCGTCGTATTATGGGTATTAAAAAAGTAACCAAAGAAGATGTAATGGCCGGTTATATTCCGGAGGACACCATTGGAATCTATTCCTACTTCATTGATATACATAGCGGAGATGGCGCAGAAACGTTTACTAAAACAGTGGAAGAACCATACGGTGTACCATATGGATGCACTGTTGCAAAAGATATTGATGGACTTATGATGACTGGACGTTGTATCAGTGTGGATGCGGTAGCATTTGGCAGTACCCGTATTATGCCATTATGTATGGCGGTTGGTGAAGGAGCCGGGATCGGCGCTGCAATCGCTGCCAGGAAGGGAATAGAGCCAAGAGCGGTAGATACAAAAGAGGTAAGAGCTAAACTGTTAGAGTGTGGAGCGATATTATCTGTTTAATGCCTTCCGCTCCAAATCCGCAAGGATTAAGTTGGAGCCTGTCAAAAGCCATCAGTTGGCAAAAAACAGAATCTTTCCACAGCAGCTAAAACCAAAATAACCGGGGCTGTTACATAATTTTACAGCTTGCTTATCTCAGGATCACGTTGCTCCTGTTATAAAAGTTTTCTGTGTAAATTTCCGCTTGATAGCATTATCCTGCTAGTAAACAGCCCCATCACTTAGAATATGAGGAGATTATATTATGACTGCTTTGCCAAAAACAATGAAAGCATTGGTCGCTTATGGAAATGGTGACTATCGTTTAGAAATGAATTATCCCACCCCGCAATGCGGTCCGGATGACATAATTATAAAAACAGAAGGCTGTGGAGTATGTGCAGGGGATTTAAAATGCCAGCACGGAGCCGTTATGTTCTGGGGAGATGAGACACAGCCGGCCTGGGTAAAAGCCCCTTTTATTCCCGGTCATGAATTCTTGGGATATGTTGTAGAAAAAGGAGAGAATGTAAAAGAGTTTGAACTGGGTGATCGTATCACAGCCGATCAGATCCTGCCCTGCGGAGAATGCAGATTTTGCAAAGACGGGCATTACTGGATGTGTCAGCCTCACAATATTTTTGGATTCCAAAGCACGAACAATGGAGGAATGGCGGAATATGTGAGATATCCCAAAAATTCTGTAATTAGCAAGGTTCCAGACAGCCTCACTCTGGAGCAAGCCCTGCTAATCGAGCCATACGGATGTTCAAAGCATGCCGTTGACAGAGCTCAAATTGGTTGCGAGGATGTGGTTGTGATCTCAGGCGCAGGCACCTTAGGATTGGGAATGGTTACTTATGCAAGAATGAAGAATCCGAAGAAGTTGATTGTACTTGACATGATTGAAAACAGGCTGAAAAAGGCATTGGAATTTGGGGCGGATATTGTTATGAATCCGTCAAATGAGGCCGTTGTCCAGAAAATACTTGATTTGACGGACGGCTATGGTTGTGATATTTATATCGAAGCTACCGGCCATCCATCCAGTGTGTCTCAGGGGCTTGGCATGATTCGTAAGCTTGGCCGCTTTGTGGAATTTAGTGTGTTCGGCGCACCAACTACTGTAGATTGGTCCATTATCGGCGACCGGAAAGAATTGGATATCTTAGGTGCCCATCTCAGCCCCTATGCTTATCCTTTCGTTATTGAAAATATTGCTAATGGCAATTTAAAAACCAATGGAGTTGTATCGAAAATGTTTGCCATTGATGATTGGGAGCAAGCCTTTGAATATGCCAGCGGTAAATACGGTGACTTTAAGGTTGCAATCAGGTTCTAGTCCAATTTAAATCAGGCAAACAGACATAGCTTAAATAAATTTAACATTTTGTTATGTCAAAAAAGCAATTGTATCACCATGCAATTGCTTTTAAATTAACAATATCATAGCGGTATCAGTAAAGAATATGACATGGAGTATTCAAATGAAAGAAGAATATAACCTTATTAAGCAGCAAATCACATCTGGAAATACCATTCTTGGAATTGAATTGGGATCAACCAGAATTAAATCGGTTTTGATTGACATAAATAATCAACCCATTGCCACCGGAGGCCATGATTGGGAAAATCAGTATATTGACGGCGTATGGACCTATTCACTGGAGGAGGTTTGGCGTGGACTGCGGGCCAGCTACAGAAATTTATGCGAAAATGTTAGAAGCCAATACAAAGTTGAGCTTAAAAGCATAGGCGCCATTGGTATCAGTGGAATGATGCATGGTTATCTGGTATTTAATCTCAATGGAGAGCTTCTTATACCCTTCAGAACCTGGCGTAATACGATGACTGAGGAGGCCAGCAGGGTGCTGACGGAACTCTTCCATTATCAGATCCCGCAGCGCTGGAGCATTGCCCATCTGTACCAGTCTATTCTTAACAGGGACGCTTATGTAAGCGAGATATCCTACATGACTACCTTATCTTCCTATGTGCATTGGAAGCTAACCGGAGAAAAGATAATCGGGATTGGAGAGGCCTCGGGGATGTTTCCTGTTGATTCCGCTGCGAAGAGCTTCCATAAGGAGATGCAACACCAGTTTGATACTCTCATAGCACCTGAAGGTTTTCCGTGGAAGATACAGGACATCCTGCCAAAGGTTCTCGTAGCTGGTGAAAATGCCGGAACCCTGACCAGCAAAGGAGCCCGTTTACTGGATCCCACCGGCACCCTGGAGGCCGGGAGCCCCTTCTGTCCACCGGAGGGTGATGCGGGAACTGGTATGATGGCAACGAACAGTGTGGCAGCAAGAACCGGAAATGTATCCGCCGGAACCAGCGTGTTTGCTATGATTGTATTAGAAAAAGAGCTATCCAGGGTTTATCCTGAGATCGATCTGGTAACTACGCCTTACGGAGATCTGGTAGCAATGGTACATTGCAATAACTGTACCTCGGATCTGAATGCATGGGTATCTGTCTTTGGCGAGTTTGCTGATGCTGTGGGAATAAAGCTGGATGCGGATGAGCTGTATGGTACGCTATATCGCAAAGCCCTGGAGGGAGCCACAGATGCTGGCGGCTTATTAGCATATAACTACTTATCAGGAGAACATATCACTGGATTTTCTAAAGGGTGTCCCTTATTTGTACGTACGCCGGAAAGCCACCTTAATCTCGCTAATTTCATGCGCGTGAATTTAATGGCCTCTCTTGCCACATTGAAGACCGGTCTTGATATTCTGACCGAGCAGGAGCAGGTTCAGATACAAGATATGTATGGACATGGTGGCTTCTTCAAGACAGCTGGTGCTGGCCAGCGTATCATGGCGGCAGCTATGGGTGCCCCTGTATCAGTTATGCAAACCGCGGGAGAAGGCGGCCCATGGGGTATGGCTCTTCTGGCCTCGTACATGCTGCATAAGAATCCGGAGGAGAGCCTAAGCTCCTTTTTAAGTACCCGGGTGTTTGCAGGAAATATGGGCACAAAGCTGACTCCCCTTCCTGAGGATATTAAGGGCTATCAGGAATTTATGCGGCGCTACCAAAAAGGTCTTGCCGTGGAACGTGCCGCGATAGACACATTATAAGGATTGAACCTTCTATCACATATGAGAAAAAGGATAGCTGGTATGATTTTACTTAAAAAATATGAGTCCTGCTGAGGAATCGTATCGTAGATATTCGGAGGCGCTTCTGTTTTCCTTATGCTTTGGAAATGGTGTCCTCTGTGTCAGTGGTTATCAAACTTTAACTGTGTTCGGCAGGATCTTTACGGTTCTGCTACCCATGTCGTTGACAGACAGGATCTGAAACTTGATTATCTGTTGTAATTATTCCTTTGCAATTGCCATATAAAAACCACTTTCCGGATGAGAATATTCATATCTAATTCTCACCAAGAAAGTGGTTTTTATCATCAACACACATAGCATTTTTTCTAAATAGGGAAAAATGTATTTTTTTGTCACATAGATATATTAGTTATCATAATATATATTGAAACACTATTACACATTTTGTGTTGAGGAGATGATATTATATAAATGGATAAAAGGAATATAGATGCTGAGAATAAATTTCCGAATGATAATGAGTGGCATGATGAATGCGATAACAGTGAAAGAGAATGTGAAGAATACTATAAGAGAAAATGTGAAGAATTGATAAATAACTACAAAAGAAAATATAATGAATGCTGTGACGATTCATGCAGAGAATTTTATATGAAAAAAATCAAAGAGTGTAATGAATATTGTGCAGCGGAATGCTTAAAATGCCGTGAGAAGTACGGTGGTAAAGGCCCAACAGGTCCAGTAGGTCCAACAGGTCCAGTAGGCCCAGTCGGGCCGTTTATAATAGGAAACTGCAAAACAAGCCCGGAGTAAGAGCAAAAAATAATATGAGCTATCACATTACACAGGATGCTGCCCAATTGGACAAGATGGGCGGTATTTCTGTATCTGGATAGCGGTACTTCGGGTCAAGTTGGTCCGAAGAGGCAGGGTTTGGGGAGGCTCTCGAACATGCAATTTTTTGTAGGTTGATCCTACAAAAAATACGCAACTGTGGCCACAGCTGCCCTGCTTGCCGGTTTAGTGGAAACAACGAAATAGCACATATAGCGACCATAAAGTATTGTGAATATGAGAATAGACTCCTTGTTTTAGTTTTCGTATAAGATAGCTATATCATGTATTCTACGCTTCATTTCTGTGCGGATATGTAACGGCTCTAAACACTCGCATTTATCTCCAAAACTGAAAAGAATATTGTAGTAGTATTCGTTCTCTATGAAAGGAAAACTAACAATGTAATGCTCATCACCGTCTGGCGAAAAGTGTTCATAGGTGCAATAATCAAGTATCTTGTCCATGACAGATTTATGAATACGAATTTTGATTTTTGTTTGCATAGTTGCCAAAATATCAGTAAAATCTAACTGCGGTTTTTGATAATCTCGTGGCGTAAAAAATTCCTCTTGCATTTGTAGGTTTGATGTGCGGGATAGTTTGAATAAGCGAAAATCATTTCTTTTATGGCAATACCCTTGCAGGTACCAATGACTACTTTTCAATACAAGCTGATACGGCTCGGCTGTTCGTGCGGTTTTATTTCCGTAGCGGTCTGCATATTCAAACGAAAGTAGCTTGCTTTCCTGTAACGCTGTTTTGATAATTTCTAAATATGGTTGTATGTTCCTGTTGCCCATCCACGGACTTAAATCTATATATATTTGATTTGCTTTTATTTCAATGTCTTTCGCTCTGTCGGCGGGGATAAAACTCTTGACTTTCGCAAGGGCGTTTACCAGTTCATCACCTCGTATCATGTTGGAAAGACTGGAAAGCCCCATCAAAAGAGCGGAAAGGTCGTCAGTCGAAAAAACCTTTCTGTCGATCTTATATTTCTCCATAATTTCAAAGCCGCCGCCCACTCCCGACGTCGAACGGACAGGAATGCCTGCCATGTTAATGGCGTCTATGTCACGGTAGATTGTGCGAGGGGAAACTTCGAACATATCCGCCAGCTCCTGTGCGCCTATACGCTTTTTATCAAGGAGTATCATAATAATGCTGACAAGCCTGTCTACTTTCATCTGTAGGGTACCTTTCCTGATTTTTTAATTCATTATAGATTGTTGCCATACAGGTGTCAACAATTGCAGGATATAATAAAAAAGCAAACAAAGCAATCTGCCTTGCAGAAAATAACATTACAAAAATGGAGGATATTATGTTTACAATGTATGTTTATGTTCTTGACACGTTAGCTGACTGGGAGCCGGGGTATGTTATTTCAGAGCTGAATTCCGGCCGTTTTTTCAAAAAGGACGGGCAGCGGGTATCGGTTAAAACAGTCAGTTGCTCTAAGGATCCAATCACCACAATGGGCGGGATGACAATAGTGCCCAATTGCCTGGTTGATGAAATGGTTGTTAACGAAACAAGCATATTGCTGCTGCCGGGTGCAGATACATGGAACGACCCGAAGCATGGCGCTGTCATCGAGAAAGCAGGCGAATTTCTTTCTTCAGGGGCTTTAGTATGTGCAATATGTGGCGCTACCGCCGCGCTTGCCAATACCGGACTGTTGGATAATCGCCCGCATACCAGTAATGGACCGGGATTTCTTGAAATGGTTTCTCCCGGTTATAAGGGGCAAAGCTTTTATACAGACAAGCCGTCTGTAGCAGATAATAATCTTATTACGGCCGGCAGTACCGGTGCTTTGCTGTGGGCGAAACAAATTATTGAGCATTTGGATGTTTTCCGGTCAGACACACTGGAAGCCTGGTATAAATATTTTAGTACAGGCGATCCGAACGCTTTCTTTGCCCTGATGCAGACTTTGCCGTCGGGCAGTGAAAACTGAACAGCCTCTGCCATAATAAGTACGTATATATAGAC
The DNA here is from genome assembly GCA_023407175.1 of Bacillota bacterium. The sequence goes on along the minus strand of JAEYMU010000013.1, from coordinate 1,673 downwards.
TATAGAAGATACCTGACCAATTTTCCCATTATGCAAGGCGCCGCAGCGCTCATTCGTAGAGCCGCGGCGCCTTTTTCGTTGTCATCAAATCAAACGGAAATGCAGAGTTTACGATAAAAGAGATATTTCTTTTACCGTATGTGTCTCAGTTAGTGTAAAATTATAGTAGGCAAATAAAAAAGGGAAGCAAGACAAATCTCTGCTTCCCAATCATACAGTTTTTCTTTATGATGTTAATTGACGAGAAAAACATGAAAAGGGGACTGTATGATGAATTCTATTGTAAAGGAAGAACTGATATCTTTCAAGGAGTTTGAAAAGAAAATTTACAGATATATATGCGGGTTCGCAAGGGAGATCACCGTACAGATGCTGGAGGGCTATGACAGGGAGCTTGCAGAAGGCAGGGATAAAAAGCAGTACCGCTGCAAAGGGAAACGCCAGACCAGTATCAAAACAGTTTACGGGGAAGTCGTGTATTCCAGAAACGTATACCGCACAGAAACCCCTGATGGACAGATAGCCCATATCTTTCTGTTGGATGAGGCCATGCATATGGACAAAATAGGGCTGATATCAACCAATCTGGCAGAAAAGATAGCTCTGACAGTTACAGAAGCCCCTTACCGTGTTACCGCGGATATCATCAGCAGTACCTGCGGTCAGAGTATTAGCGCAGGGGGAGTGTGGAACCTGATACAGCGTCTCGGGGAACGGATTGACGAGGAAGAGCGCCATGCGGTAAAACAGATGAACGCAGACCAGGCAGAAGGGGAAAAAGGGATCCCGGTTTTATTTGAGGAAATGGATGGGGTATGGCTGAATATACAGGATGAACAGCATAAAAAGAAGAAAAAGCAGGAAATGAAAGTGTTTACCATGTATGAAGGATGGGATGCGGAAAAAGAGAAGGCAAACCGGAGTACCCTGGTGGGAAAGACCATGCTGGCGGGGATGGAGAAAAGCACAGAGTTTCATGAAAAAAGGGAAGCCTGTATCCGGAAAAAGTACAATGCGGATGAAATCGGGCAGAGGATCCTCAATGGAGACGGAGGGAGCTGGATTAAGGAACCGTATGATCCGGAAACCATCTTCCAGCTGGACAGATACCACATCTGCCAGGAGATATTGAGAAAGATCAGCGACAAGGAAGCACAGAAAGAGATACGCCGCCTGTTTGATGAGGAAAAAACAGAGGAAATGTTTGCGTACATAGAAACCTATGCAGTCCGTGTGGAAAGTCCGGAGAGAAAGGATAAGAGAAGCCAAAAGGCAAGAGAATTGTACCAGTATCTATATCATAACAGGGAAGGGCTGGTGCCCTACCAGAAGAGAGGAATCCGGATACCGGAGCCGCCGGAGGGGATGGTGTATAAAGGGATGGGGATACAGGAAAGCCAGAACTGCACCGTGATAACGCTGCGGATGAAGCACCGCAGAATGAGGTGGTCAGAAAGAGGAGCGAATCATCTGGCGAAGGCATTGTACCGGAAAGAGAATCGGGAGCTGGTGGAAACAATAGAGAAATATACGGACGGTCTGTTGTTCACGCTGCAGATGAAGGAAATCATCGAAACGCTGAGTGCGGCAAAAGCGCCAAAGAAAGAGGGAAAAGGGAGCACATACATGGAGTTAATAAAGCATCATATGCCAATAATAGATGCTATGCAGAC
>JAEYMU010000042.1 GCA_023407175.1 Bacillota bacterium | reverse complement strand
GACTGGCTGTATCATTTTGTATCGGTTGATCGTAGGAATTGTCATCGGATACTGTTTCGTCTGACTGGCTGGCTGGAACGGTAACGTCAGAACTGCCGCTGTCTTTGTTGCTGCAAGAGAAAAGCAGTATTGCAATAAGTGTAAGAAATACTATTATTCTGGTTTTTTTCATTTTCTACCCCTTTGCCTTAGTAAGAATGGCGCTCTACGATTCAAATATCGCCTGATACACGCTGGATTCTGAAGGAGTTTTCCCTGCTCTCAAATTCATATTGGTTGTCCATATATTTTTAAAAAGGTGTGCCTCTGCTATCATGATTTAAGGCTCTCATTTACACAAGCATTAAAATTGATGGCCGTCATGGCTTCCTGTATTTTGGTATTGTAATCCTGTCTGATACTCTAATCAGTAATCAGATAAGAGCGACACACCTTAGAATATTTAGCGCACCTTGACTATAATAACACCTTCTCAATTTCTGATATTTTACAAAAAATTATTACAAGCTTGATGCATCTGAATAAGTATATGACGGGCTTCCGCCTGAAAACGTCGCGCTTCCTGAATGAGACGCATTTGCTGAATATATGACCGTATGGTTTAAATCATGACTTATACTGGCAGTCGCATTAACCCCACCCGATGATGCCGAATTACTACAATAAAACGGTACCGCCTGAATATCTGACGGATTTCCGGGATTGTAAAAATAAGCCGTTCCGGAAACAGTCGCTGTACCACTAAAACCGCCGCCTAATGACGTTGTAGTGCTGGCATAAGTGTATGACAGATATTTGCTGTATGAGTTTCCTCCTGTGCCAAAGGAAGTAGCTAATGCTACTGAAGTCATAGACAATGTCATTATTGTGGCAATCGCAAAGCATACCAATTTTTTCTTCATAATTCTTATCATCCTTTCTTAAATTGAATGTTATAGTCAGTCAGCTAAATATTCTATATACAATATAATACCGATTTATACAATATTTGTAAATAATGTTTCGAATATATTCGAAACATTACAGTTCAGCCTTGAATCGTGATTTAATGGAAGTATTGTATGATTTATACGATTGAATCCTCTTTTATGTACAAATCGCTGAAATCATTTTTTCATTTTCATTTAAACAGAAGGTTTGTCCATTTAAATATTGCTCGTTTTTTAACAGTTTATTTGTGTAACTTCATTTATTTAACAAAGTGTGGATATAGTTTTCAAACACCTCACTTTTTATCACTTTTTTTCTCTTTTATCCTCAGGCACATACCTATTATAGGGGTTTATCTACTGTCATTTTGACGAACAACGTTTGACAAACAGCTATACCAAATCAGTTGATTTTGCAGAAATTACGTTTTATAATAGCTTGTGCAATACAAAGTTAAACTGTCCGGAAGGTGAAGTTTGAAAAAAAAATAATCCAGCCTTACTATCGATGATAGTATTTTTGACCGTATTTAGTTTGACAACAATATTTGATATACAACATAAGCAAAAGCGCAGGATGCCTGCCATAGCTTTTATTTATCTCTATAAAATCCAATTGCATAATTAACACCTCCGCAAGGCTTAATATACCGGCTGTCTGATCACAGTAAGTCCCTCTCTGTTGCTGTCGGCGTAATCATTTACAGTGATTACGCCGTATTGCCCGTTCTTTTCATCATATAGGATTAGTATATCTTTTATTCGATTCACGATGCTGTATTCTGTAAAACCGGTAACCGTTTCCTTCTGTTTCGTAACAAGGTCAAAGTAACTGTTGCCTATTACAGTGTTGTCGTCCGTATCATACCTGCTGATAAATATCTTATCTCCCATAATATATGGACTAAAGCCTAATAATGCCCCGAATTCAAAGCTGCCAAGCCCAGCCTTACTGTGATTGCTTAAATCAACCGAGGATACCTTGTACTGGTCAAAGCTGTCACTTGGCTCCAGAATTATCATATTATTATTCACAATTTTAAAGTAATTAAAATCACTTCCATTAATATTTTGATACTTATCATCCCAGATTTTCTCACTATTTAATTTATAATTATATTCATAAATACACAATTTCGAATCAACACTATCCTGCTCAGCTGATGACATAAACTCATAATAAAATGCATCCTTATAGCTTCCAAGCAGCAGCATAACGCAGTTAAACCCCTTCTTTTCAGGAGTTTGAAAGCTTTTTTTATTCTCAAGATTTACAACACCTATACTGTAGGATATTTGAGCTTGACTTAATATATTATCATTTTGAGTCTTAACCTCATCTTTACTCATGGCTGCAAACAAATAACCATTTTGAATATACATGGAAATTGCCGCTAAATAACTGTCAAATGTCGCCAGTTTGCTTATTTTATCACCCTGCAGCGTTGACTCATAAATATCCAGGCAGAATTTAATATCGCCTCCCTGAAATTCGGATCGTGTCTGTGTATAGTATAATTTGGTGTCATAAATCAAGATATTCTGGTAGCTGTTCATCGGATCAGCTAATACGTGAGCAAAGCAGTCATCATTGTTGTGCCGGCAGTTCGGGATGGTACAAAGGGGTATATCATATCCGCTCTTTAAATCGATAAAATGTACATAACCTGATTTATCGTTACCCGTATTCGGCTGAAAAACAATTCCCTGTGAAGAAAAACCATAACCCATATAGGTATAGGAAAAATCACTGCCATATACAGGCCTCTTGAATAAAATAAAATATAAGGCCAGGCAGACAATAGCGGCTATAATCACCATGGATAAAAACAGAATTTTTCTTTTTGTTGTCATCGTAGGATTACCTTCCTGTAAAAATCAGTGATTTGCAAGGCTTTCATTAACAGAGCTAAGCAAGGCATCAAGCCCGGCAGCCTTCATTTTAGCATTAATTTCATCAACAATTTGCAATGGATTTTCAGTATGGCCTGTAAGAAAGGAATACTGAACCTGAGATGTCTCTGTTTTACTGCTATTCACCTGGGGATAGATATACTCACATAATATTTGGTTTATATTGCTAATTGTTTCTTCTGCGACATTTATATTAAAATGAAAGGTCGAATACCGGTCCAGCTCAATTCCGGCATTATAAGCAGCAATATTATTCCTTATCTTCCGCTCTTCATCACTATGGGTGCTTGTTGAAAGATATAAGCTCGAATACCAGTGAAACAATACATCAGCCGAGCTATTCTCTCCATAGATAAAAGCATCCGCAAAATCTGTATCGGAATGCAGCAGGGTTAACAAATCAAGGGCCTCTGTGGGATTAGCCGAAGCTTTGTATATACAAAGTGCTGTTCTCGGAACCTCTGCTTTCAAATCATATAATTGGGCAACCATCACATCATCAGAATAGATACCTGATTCGGTCGTATTAAAAGTAATCGGTGCCGAACCGATATTATGAAAGACATCCGGATCAATATATCCGCTTAGCACGAATTCCCTTAGCGTAGAAATGTAGTGAAGAAAGCTGTCTGTCTCAAATAAATTAACGGCCTTATCTGTCTCCTTATCGATTACCACCGTACCGCAAACATATTGATATCCCAGATATGCACTGACAGCCGCCAGGTCACCTCCTAATTCAACCGAAGGCTCTCCGGTCGCCTGTGTAATACGTTTTGCCGCCTCCTCTATGCTGGCGATATCCGGTGTAAATTTCGTAACGTCTATCTTATATTCTTCAGCCGCAGCTTTACTAATTGAAAGGGTATCCTCTGCATTTAAATAATAACTCATGCTGAGCCCATAGATTGAATTGTCCAGCTTCAACCCTTCCCATAGTTCGGGTATGTAGGATGCATACAATATACTGCCGTTTTTACCCGTCAGATAATCATCCAATGGATACAAATATCCTTTATTATAGAAATAATAATAGGGGTCCAGCACCGAAACACTCCCGGCAATTCCCGGAGACGAAAAACCAGTAGAAAAAATATCAATATTGACTCCGTCGCTGATGATTTTATCAATCACAAGGCTATACTCATAGATACTGTTAGCTAAAATGAACTGTACGACATAATCGATACCAGGCTTCGAATTAAGCTTATAATCAAAATCAAGGATATGCTCTTCCGTAATATTGGTCATAACCGGAGCCGGCATAACCCAATTGATTATTTTCTTATCCGGAAATAACTCCTCTATGTTATTTACAAGAAAAGTATAATAGGGCTCCTGATTTTTATTCTCAAGCCCACTGCTCTGACTGGCTGTGTCATTTTGTATCGGTTGATTGGAGGAATTGTCATCGGATACTGCTTCCTCCGACTGGCGGGCCGGAACAGTAACGTCAGAGCTACTGCTGTTTTTATTGCTGCAGGAGAAAAGCAGCATTGCAATAAGTACAAGAAATACTATTATTCTGGCTTTTTTCATTTTCTGTCCCCCTTTGCCTGGTTGTCCATATGTTTAAAAAGGTGTGCCTCTGCTATCATATCAAAAGCTCTCATTTACCCAGGCAAGCTGATGGCCCTCATAGCTTCCTGTATTTTGATATCGTAATCCTGTCCGATACTCTAATCAGTAATCAAATAAGAGAGACACACCTTAGAATATTTAGAACTCCTTAACTATAATAGCATCTTCTCAATTTCTAATTTTATACACAAAATTATTACAGGCTTGATGAATCTGAATAAGTATATGACGGACTTCCGCCTGAGAACGTTGCGCTTCCTGAATGAGACGCATTTGCTGCGTATCCAGTCGTATGGGTTGAATCATGAGTTATACTGGCAGTCGCGTTAACCCCACCCGCTGATGCCGAATTACTGTTATAAAACGGTACCGACTGAACATCTGATGGATTACCGGGTTTGTAAAAGTAAGCCGTTCCGGAAACAGTCGCTGTACCGCTATAGCCGCCGGCCAATGACGTTGTCGTACTGGCAGAACTATATGACAGAGATTTGCTGTATGAATTTCCTCCGCCAAAGGAAGCAGCAAATGCCACTGAAGTCATTGTCAATGTCATTATTGCAGCAATCGAAAAGCATACAAATTTTTTCTTCATAATTATCATCCTTTCTTAAATTGAATGTTGTAGTCAGGCAACTAAATATTCTATTACAAATAATACCAATATGTACAATATTTGTCAATTAATTATTTCGAATATTTTCGAATATTTGGATATAATTTCATTCTTTTTCCATTCAAGTACACAAAAAAGCACCAGTGGACCTTTGATTTCTTTAGTTGAAAGGCTTCTGGTGTTTTTATTCAAATACTTTTTATTCCATCATCAGATTACAACCAATATCGGCTCATGATGGATATAAGGAAGGAATTTTTCCATAACATCCTTCGTGCTTAGCCGGATGCTGGAGGTATTGATGCAAGGATGGCAGCCAATGTACTCTTCCTTAAGAACCTCCCTGTCGATCAATAGCTGTACCTGGTTATTCACATCATTAATCAGTCCCATAATGCTGACCGAGCCCGGTGTAATATCCAAAAAGCGCTCCATATATTCGGCATCTGCGAAAGAAAGTCTGGAACAGCCGATTTGTGCTGATAAAAGCTTCGTCTGAAATTTCTTATTTCCCGGCATCATCAGCAGATAAAAGTTTGTTTTCTGTGCATTGCACAGAAATAAATTCTTACAGATCGTAATCTGTAAAAGCTCATCCACCTCATGACAATCCTCAATCGTTGCTGTCTCCTCATGATCCAGCCGTATAAACGAAAGCCCCAGCCTGTCCAGTACCTCATAGGTTCTGTTTTCCTTTTCAAGCCTGCCGGCTGGGTCCGGACTGCCCTGATAAACTGTTCTGTCAATTTTTATTCCCATAGTAATTCACCATGTCTTTCTTCAACGCAAAGTGAAATGTCATGACATTTCACTTTATGAAATATGCCTTTCAATAATCCACTACCTCCATGATGCCGCTTTAGGGCATCTCAAGCCATCCAAGTATAGACTTTTTACCTATATGTAATCTCTGCGTTCCAAATCCTTTTTGATCATATCCAGATAATGAATGCAGCCCCCTCCAAGCATCGGAATCTGCCAGGAGTCATCCAGCTCTTCAAGTCGGAAACTCTTTCTGCCACCATTTTCTGCTCGCAGCCAGAATTCATAGAGCTGTTCAAAGGTCAGATAATAATACAGCTCATGCTTTTTATAATAAATTAAAAGAAAAGCGATTCCGTTTTGTTCTTCAAATTCCTTCATAAAGGCGACCTGATGCTCATGTATGTTATTGATACTAAAGGTGTCAACAGCACATTCCTTTGCATCAAAGCAGACTGGGATCCCCTGTACGGCTCCGATATAGTCAACGGTACTTTTCTGTTCAAAATAAGCCAAAGTTATATGCCGGTTCTCCTTATCAATATTAATCGGAGTGATTGGTGTTGGTACCTTCTGTATCAATGCCAGCCCCTTCTCACGGTATTTACTGTTCGTAAGATTAACAAGCTCCTCCAGCATCGAGCCTCTTAAGCCTCTGGAATTCCATGACGGCATACCGACACCTCCTATTCATAATATATCATAATTGCTTGCAATTATGATATGGCACTTCGTGCCAAGCGAACTGTGTTCGCTTTTGGATGCGCACTCACTTCGTTCGGCGCTGATATAATATCTGTTTTGCTTGTATCAAAGTTGCCTACCCTTTGAACAGCTCCCTTTTGATTTTCTCAAATTGCTCCGGAAGGGCCGCTTTGAATTCTTTGTCTGACAGATACGCCAATTCTCCCTCTATCTTCGGGAATACCATCCGGTAGGAATGAAGTAATTGGCTGGTTAGTCCGTATTTTGATCTAAAATAATGATTTGTCTTCTGGCTTCCATATTTAAAATCACCGATGATCGGATGGCCGATACTGGCAAGGTGGGCCCTGATCTGATGAGAACGTCCGGTGACCAGCTTCACCTGAAGAAGTGTAAAGCTTCCCGCCGGATCATCTTCTCCGGTCTCCGCTCTTTCCTTTGGGATTGTTCCAGGAGTTCTTCCGGCATTCTTTGAATTCACCAGAGGTTCATATTCCGTACAGATATATTCCGTATTTTCCTCCGGCCGGGTATAAATTCTAACCTTATTGCTATCTTCGTCCTTGCTTAAGTAGCCTTCAATCCGCTTTTTTTCCGCAACCCAGCCTTTGACAATACAAAGATAATATTTGCCAAGGGCTCTGCTCTTTAACAGATTTGCCATCTCCTGCAAGCCCAAAAGGGACTTCCCCGCAATGAGAACCCCCCCTGTATTGCGATCCAGACGGTTACAGACAGCCGGTTTAAAGCTCACCAGCTGCTCCCTGGTTATCTGCCCTGTGGAGAGTAGATAAGAAATAATGTACTCCACCATAGAGATGTCATCCTTTTTTGCCTTTTGTGACAAAACTCCCAGGGGTTTATTCACAATCAGAATATGCTCGTCCTCATAAATCACGCCAAGCTGTTCTTCTACTATTGTCGTATCCTCTGCCTCACGAAACAGCTCCAGTGTCTCCTCGGATAAAAAGAGTTTGATTTCATCCTGGACGGCAAGCTTTTCGGAACCATCTGCCTTCTTGCCGTTCAAGGTAATATTCTTTTTTCGCAGCATCTTATAGATAAAGCTCTTTGGCGCTTTATTTAAAAGCTTAGAGAGCAGCTTATCCAGCCGCTGTCCCGCCTCATTTTGCTGTACATAAAATTGCTTCATAGAATTCTCCATTCTACCATCAGCCTGTGACTATGCTTTGGCGCACTGATTAACAACCTCCGCCATGGAATTTATAAAATAGTTCGCCCATTTTATCTTCTCTGCCTGTTCTTCTTCCGAATACTTATCATATACGGCACATACCTTCATATTCGCATTCTTTCCTGCCATTATGCCAACCAAAATATCCTCGAACACCAGACACCTTGACGGCTCGGCCCCCAGGTCCTTTGCAACCAATAGATAGATGTCCGGAGATGGTTTACCCATGGGTACCTCACAGGAGGTTCGGATGGAGGAAAAATATCCACCCAGCTGATGCTTTTCGATAATCAGGCTGACCAGCTCCTTGGAATTGCTGGTGGCGATTCCGGCAGGGATTCCCTTCCCGCGAAGATACGAAAGAAAAGGGAGCACGCCCTCCTTAAGCGGAACCTGATTCAAGTATTTATCCCAGGCCATCCTATTCCAGTCAATTTTTATTTTATCCAGACTATCCGGCAATTCAAAGCGCTCCTTAAAGTAAGCCGCCGTTTCCGAGAAGCTCATTCCTTCAATCTTTTTTTGCAGATCCTCCGGCAGCTCTATTCCAAAGCGTGCCAGGTACTCCCGGTCGATACTCTCCCACATCCACATAGAATCCACCAGGGTCCCGTCCAAATCAAATATTACCGCATCAATATCCTTTAACATGATTAACCTCTGCTTCAATATAATTGTTTTAATGCTTCCAGCTCTTTCTCTGTCAATTCCCGGTATTCCCCGGGAGCGAGCCTCTCATCCAGAATCAGTGTTCCCATGGAAAGACGTTTTAAATAAATAACCTCTTTTCCAACTGCTTCGAACATTCTTTTTACCTGGTGGAATTTGCCCTCCTGGATTGTAAGCTCCACCTCGGAGATATCCTCGGAGTTCAGTATCTTAAGCTTTGCCGGCAAAGTCAGGCTTTCTTCCCCGATATCAACGCCGGCCGTAAATATATTTTCCTCCTTCTCGGTTACCGCTCCTCTTACCCTTGCATAATAAACCTTATCAACATGCTTTCTGGGAGACAAAAGCCGATGGGCCAACTCGCCGTCATTCGTAATGAGCAGTAAGCCCTCCGTATCCTTATCCAGTCTTCCCACCGGAAATAAATCCTTGATATTATGGTCCTTTATCAGCTCCAATACGGTTTTGTTCAGATTGTCCGTGGTAGCGGATACCACTCCCGCCGGTTTATGGAGCATATAATAAACATATTTTGTATATTCCAAACAGGTGTCGTCAAAGCAGACCACATCCTCGCCGGCAACTACCTTCTGTTCCGGCCTCTTGCATACCAAACCGTTTACCGTAACCCGGCCCTTTCTGATCCATAACTTCAGCTCACTCCGGGTCCCTATCCCCATGTCTGCCAGATATTTATCCAAACGAAGCTGCTTCGCCATCCTGACCTCCATATCCTTTCATCTCAATAGGTAATTAGGTAATTGCGAAACTCACAAAAGTCAATAATTTTTCGGACAACAGATACAAATTTCGGAGCAGAAGTTAAGCGGAAGGAGCGTTGGAGTGGAGAAATTTGTATCTGTTGTTCGGAAAATTTAGTGGATTATAGTGTTTCGCAATTACCTGTTTTAGTCTCAAGCAATCTATACCCATCGCCAGCCCGGCAGATACTTATTTTTATAATGATTCCCCGCTATCTTGAGCCAACCAAGCGGAAAATCCTCTACACAAACCAGATACCAGCCATCCTGAAAGCTTCCCTCCGGTTCAATCGCCTCACATTTCAGATAGCGGATTACATTCGAATCCCCTGTTTTTAACCGGAGAATTTTATTATACTCAGCGGGTTTCAATGCCATCGCAAGTGCCTGGGAGGGTTCAAAGCGCTGCTTCTTGATTTCACCGAGGAGAAGACCCTGTCTTAATATCCGAAGTCCCTTTAAGTCAGGAAGCCCCTCCGGCAACAGATACAATCTATCCTCCCGTACCTCCAGAAGCTCCCGCTTAATGGGAAAGTTGAGATTTTTGATAAAATCCATTGCTTCCTCTGACGGAAGATTCTTTTCTCTCGCTGTAGAACCACCGCTTACCGTCCTCCCTCCACCTTTACTACTTGTGTAGTGGGTTGAGCTTTTGTCAAAGAAACCTTTTTCTCCCTCCTCATTTCCCAGCAGGGATTTATGCAGCAGGGCAATAAAATGTCCCTCTCCATTGATTTTGTGAGGCCAGAGGCGGAGACAGTTTTTTAGCTCCTCCTTGCCGTTCACCCATTCCGGCTTTCCAAAGTCAAAACCCTCATAGGACAGTCCGGCTTCCCTGCGTATTTGCTCCGTGGGAATAGCCCCCACCACTTGAAATTCAGGGTATTGCTCCAGCAGATAGGAAATCGTCCCCTCATTTTCCTCCGGCGAAAAGGTACAGGTGGAGTACAGCATATATCCCCCCGGCTTTAGCATCTTCGCCGCCAGCAGGATAATTTCCTTCTGAAGCTTATTATAATATTCCACGCCATACTGCTCCCAATTCTTTATAATGACAGGACTTTTACGAAACATTCCTTCCCCTGAGCAAGGGGCATCGATTAAAATTTTATCAAAATACTCCGGGAAATACTGAACCAATTTATTCGGTGCCTCGGACAGCACCAGAGCGTTGCGGATTCCAAAAAGCTCAAGGTTTTTCAAAAGTGCCTTAGCCCTGGAATTGCTGATATCATTGGAAACCAAAACTCCCTCCCCGCATAACCTGGCTCCAAGCTCCGTACTCTTTCCGCCTGGTGCCGCACAGATATCAAGTACCTTATCTCCCCTGTCAATCGGCAGCAGGCTTGCCGGAGTCATGGCACTGGGCTCCTGTATATAGTATAAGCCGGCATAATAATAGGGGTGCTTTGCAGGCTGTTCGGAGGTATCATAATAATAACCATTTCTTACCCAGGGGATTCTCTGAATAGAAAAGGGACAGAGCTGCTCGAATGCCTCCGGGGTTGTCTTTTGAGTATTTACCCTCAAGCCTCCGTAATGAGGCTTTGAGTAGCAGTTCAAATACTCTTCGTATTCCTCCCCTAAAAGCTTCTTCATTCTGTCCTCAAAAACTAACGGTAAATTCATTTTCTCACTCCATCAATGTTATATATAAGCGAGGCCTTTGTTCAAGGTTTTATCGGCTCTGCTTATACCGTTTTTATCGCAGGCTCTGTGCCCGATACCTTGCAGATATCATATCAAGCTTCCTGCTGAACTCTGCCAGCTCGTTCTGGTCCCCGTGCTGATAAATTCGAAAGAAATCATCCTGAATTCCGATGACCTCCTGCTTATTGGCAACCTTATACAGGTTTTGTATGTTATTCAGTATATCTGCCACGATATTTGCCTTAATTGTAAAGGAATTCTGGGCATCCATAATCTCATCCCGCACCACGGACATTTCCCTGTCGAGAATAAGAATTGCCTCGGCGGCAGAGGATAACCGCTCCCTGATATTCTCCGGCATATTCTGCTTATACTTATATTGAAGGGAGTGCTCTATGGTCGACCAGAAATTCATAGCCAGTGTCCTGATCTGTATTTCCACCTGAAGCTCCTTGGTTCCCTTTAATGTTTCCACTGCATATTTGACAATTAAATGATAGGAACGATAACCGCTCTTCTTAGCATTCTCAATATAATCCTTTTCATGAATGACCAGCATATCGGACCGGCTCTTGATAATATCCACCACCTTGTAAATATCCTCAACAAACTGGCAGATAATTCGGATTCCTGCTATATCATCTACTTTTTCTTCAAAATATCTTAAATCAATATCCTTTTTCTGAGCCTTCTCTAAAATACTTGAAATAGTTTTTACTCTTCCTGTAACCTGTTCTATCGGTGAATATGCACCGACATGCTTATACTCATCTATCATATGATTAAATTTTATAATCAGCTCGTCTACAGCCAAGGCATATGGATCAAGTATTTCTCTCCATAATTGTATTTCCATAATAGTTACCTCCAAAAACCTGATAATCCGGCATAACCTTATAGGCCTTTATTCCTCCAGCGCAAGCAGCATCATGGACAAGGTCACAAGTCCAGCTGTCTCTGTCCGAAGTATCCTGCTGCCAAGTGTTATCGGAACGATCCGGTGTTCCTTCGCCAGTTCAATCTCTGCTTCCTCAAAGCCTCCTTCCGGCCCTATAAAAACCCCAATCGAATTATATTTCCCCAGACTTCCCATCAACTCCTTTGTAAACTGCATTCCTCTTGCATTTTCATAGGGTATTATGGAAAGCTCCAGCGCCGCCGCTTTGTTAACGGCTTCCCGGAAGCTAAGTACCGGAAGTATGCGCGGTATCATTCCGCGACCAGACTGTTTCGCTGCCCCTTCAGCAATGGCCTGCCAGCGCTCCAGCTTCTTTTCTTCCTTCTTCTTATCCTCCAGCTTTACAATCACACGCTTTGTCATAACTGGAACAATTTCGTAAACCCCAAGCTCAACTGCCTTCTGTATGATCAGCTCCATCTTGTCCTTCTTTGGAAGTCCCTGAAACAGAGTAATTCTTGTCCTAAGCTCAGACTCTGAGCTCTTAATTTGCTTAATATCAGCGGTGATTTCAGCCTCCGACACCCTACTAATTATACAATAGCAATCTTTTCCTTGTCCATTACAAATTATAATTTCCTCACCCGGCTGCATACGCAGTACATTCTTAATATGGTTCACATCAGAGCCCGTAATGGTGGCCTTATCCGTACTTATCCTGTCCGGTTCTGTATAAAAACGATGCATAGCTGTCTCCTTGGCACTATCTCTGGATTTAAAATTACGCTTTTCTTCCAATACTGCTCTGTTACGCAGAGTATTATCATCCCTTATATCATACCATATTCTGGTCAGCAAGGCAAACATTTGTTTTGTAAATTGTCTCTGATATTAATTTTACCGCAAAGGAAAAGAAGACCGCATTACAGGCATCGGTCTTCTTGTAAGCAGATTATCTTTCGGATTCCTTATATGCTTATATAGGCATACTTCTTGATAGAAGCTTCATCAATAATCTTTCATTATCATCATGATTTCTATCGCGGTTATCAATACAAATGAATTGAATAAGAAGACTCGTTTATTTCAATTATTGAATAATGCCCGTCATAAGCGCTGCCCGGATTTAACAAAAGGCCATACTCCGTTTGCAGTAATATTTGCATATGTATATGTCCGCATAATATTATATCTGCATTGATATCCTTTATTTTGTTGCTTAAAATAAAAAAATTGCTTGAATTTTCTATTTCAAAATCATGTATGCAAAAAAATTTTAAATTTTCGATAATAACTGTTTTCACTGTGTCCATACCGAATATATCATCAATTACTTTTTTATCGAGTAAAGACCTGGCTTTTTCAGCCTCCTCAAGACACAAATCATTAAGCTTACTCAAAGCAAAATTCATATCAACCCATTCATCTGTATTTCCTTTAATCCAAACCTCCACATTCATTCTTTTTAACAGCTCAAAACATTCCTTAGGAAAATCTCCGCCCGTAAAAAGATCTCCCAGAAAAATAACCGCATCTGTGGCAAGTAATTTTTGTTCGATTTGTCTAAGGGCCTCTACATTCCCATGAATATCACTCAGAACAGCAATCCTCTTCATAAGATTAATACCTCTAATTCTAAGCTTTATTATATTTGTTCTGACAACCGATCCTACTTCGTTACAGTAACCTTAATCACCTTATGCAGCCCGGAGGTTCTGGTATAGGCAAGCACATAAGCTGTTCCAGTGCCCTTGGCCGTAATCTTGCCGGTACTCGACACCGTAATAATATTCGTATCCGTAGAAAGCCAGAATACCGTTTCATTGGAGGCCTTGCTTAATGCAGCCTTTTCCGTATAGGTTTTCTTTAATTTTAATGATATGCTTTGATCCGCTGTTGTCAGCTTGCTTGATTTCACCACATTCTTGGCGGCTATTACGGATACCTTGCTGCTTAGTGCCGCTTTATAGGTCTTAATGGAGGCCGAAGGAACCTTTACTGTTGTTCCGTTTGCAATGGCCGCCTTTATATTACTAATGGGCTTCTTATTCAGGAAGGTTACATAATCAAAAAGATAAAGCGACTTCTTGCCAAGTGATTTGATTGTGCTTGGAAGAATGATGCTGGCCTTATTCGATCCT
The DNA here is from genome assembly GCA_023407175.1 of Bacillota bacterium. The sequence continues at coordinate 100,041 of JAEYMU010000042.1, read as the reverse complement.
ATATTATTAAAAGCTCCTTCCGCTATCGTTGTAACACCTTCAGGAACATAGACAAAGCGCAGATTGCTTTCTCCATTTTCATTCGTTATCAATCCCCTGGGAAGCGTCTTGCAGTTCTTTGACAAAAATAACACCTCAACAAACTTATCAAATACATATGAATTCATCTCGGTTACCGTATCGGGAACTACAATGGTAATTGCTCCGCTGTAAACCAGTGAAAAGAGACCCAGCCTCGTAAGCTTGTAGGTATAGCCGTCATTGGTCACCTTCTCCGGCAGGGACAGATAAGTACTCTGACGCGCTTTCTGTAAACCAATCAGCTGCACCGTACCGGTTCCATTCTTAGCTGAGGAGGTCACCTGAAAAATATAGTTACCATAATTAAAGCAGCCATCCTCTACCTTTGCGGCAGCATCTGAGGTTATCACCGGTACCAGCTCAATCGGATGCTCATACAGGTCACTTAGTGAAGAATATTGCATTGTTTCCTTAATAACCTTGGAATAAGCTTTCTCAGTCCCCTTCGGTACAACAAACAAAATATCCGGATGAGTGAAGCCATTAAGCAGCTCAAAATAAGCCTCCTTCGGCGGAGTTGTGCCCTTGAATTCGACAGTACGCACCTTGCCAAATACATAGATAAGATTATAAAGACTTCCTGTAAAATCCTCTGAAATCGTCAGCTTTTCCACATTTTTATAGAATTTCGCATATGTATTATTTTCATAATATTCATAGCTGATATTCACTGCTGCAACCTTATACTCTGTGCCGTTAATCAAAGCTGTTCCGGGAATTTGGAATTCCTTAACCGCATCCTTTTGCTCCACTCCCACCAGCCGGACTTCCTTATTACTCTCATCTATAATTGTATAGCAATAAATCCCATCCTTATATATTTCTTTACTGTCCGCCAACGCCACTTTACCCGAAAGCTGAAACAAAATCGCAAGCAGGGCAAAAAGCATCACCAGCCTTATGGCATTTTTCACTGTTAACCCTTGTTTTATAAAACCTTGTTTCATTTGCACAATACTCACTCCTTTACTATTATCTGTCTATTAGACGCCATAGCTTAAAGAAAAGTTTCAGCCTAAGGGAATATTCTTCTTCCCGTGTCTTTTCTATTCCCAGGATATACCATAATTTTAGCTGAACGCTTAGTAAAAGTAAAGGATTTTATACTGATTAAATACTATATTGCTTCAAATTTATTATCTCCAAACCGGTAATGCTGCGGAAGCAAAAAGCCCTCCTGCTCCATCCATTCCTCCTGCTGCCTGGATTTATTCAGCATGACAAAGCCTGTTTTTTGTCTGCGAAATCCCAGCTTTTCATACAATGCAATCGTCTGGGGATGCGTATACAAAATGATGGTACAGTTTTTCACCTGCTCAATAAGCGCCTCAATAATGGCTCTGCCCAATTGCCTTCCGTGATAGGCTTCCTCCAAAACAACATTATAGATAGCTGCCTGGCTGATCCCATCGGAAAGTACGCGCCCGCAACCAACCAATAAATCTCCGTCATAGACGAAAGCAACCGCATAGCTTCGTTCAAATATAGTCCTTTGGATATCCGCAGCCTCATGACTTAAGCCATAGTGGTCTAATATGCTGCTAACCCTGCTCCAATCCACATTTTCCATCGTCGTTCTGATCTCGATGTCCATAGAATCCTCCATTTTGCTCCCAACCCCACAGCCCTCACTGCTCCAGGATGAATTTGTTCCCAGGGTCTTTACTTAATATTTCCCTGCCATGGGACAGCTTCCATAGGGAAACATCGGGTCCCTTCGGTAATATTTCACCTGGATTTGTGGCAATCGCACACAGATGGTAATGCTTTTTAATCCCGTCAAAATCGGTGGTATCCCCAAAGCCCGGGGTCTGATATAAATCTCTTGCATAGCCCCAGAGATTCTTGAATTCCAAAAGGCGGTTCCGATTTACCAGAAAGCCATTATAATAGGCTACATCAAATCTTGCCAGGGTAACGTAAAGTCTGACATCCGCTTCCGTGATATAATCGCCAAAGAGAAAGCGGTTTGTCTCCAGATGCTGCTCCAATATATCCAAACGTGCAAACACCAGCTCATATGCTTCCTCATAAGCCTCCTGGCTGCGGGCAAAACCAGCCTTGTATACTCCGTTGTTAACCTCATGAAACAAGATTTCATTCAGCGCATCTATTTCCCTGCGCAGTGGTATCGGATACAGATCGGGTGCACCCTCCCTATGATACCTTCTCCATGCCGTCTCCCAATATATCGTCAGATTAAAATAATCGTTATTTACTGCCTTCCCGGTTTTTAGATCAACTACGACCGGAACTGTGAATCTGCCCTTATATTCCTGGTCAGCCTTGATATATACCTCACTGATATATTTAATTTTTAATATAGGGTCCTCCCCGTTTTCATCCAGCGTAAAGGCCCAGTCACTTCGATCCACCTCCGGTCTGATCGGATCGGCCGTTCCCAGACTGATTACCCTGTCCAGTCCAAGCAGGCTTCTGACAATCACAGAGCGGTGTGCCCAGGGGCAAACAGGCGCCCAGAGCAGACGGTAACGGTCCGCTTCTACCGGAAGCTCCCCCTCCCTGTCACCGAAGGGGGTAATAAAATGATTGGTCTGGCGTACAAACCTGCCCTTCTGTCCAATTTCGGTTCCAACCCACGTTTTTAAACTCAATCCTATCACCTACTCCTGTTCCTTATCATAGATTCCGGAGGAGAGATATCTTTCACCTGAGTCAGCCAGAATGATTACGATATTCTTCCCCTTGTTCTCCGGTCTTTCTGCCACCTGAATACCGGCCCACAGCGCCGCACCCGCCGAGATTCCCACAGATATGCCCTCGGTTAAGGCAATGTTCCTGGTCTCCGCATAGGCATCCTCATCCGTTACAAGAATGATTTCATTATAGATTTCCCTGTCCAGTACCGGAGGAATGATACCTCCGCCGATTCCCTGGATTTTATGAATACCGGGCTGCCCTCCGGATAGCACCGGGCATCCGGCCGGTTCTACGGCAATGATCTGGATATCGGGATTTTTCTCCCTTAGGTAGGTGCCGACTCCGGTTATGGTGCCTCCGGTTCCCACCGTGGCGACAAAGATATCTACTTTTCCCTCGGTATCCTCCCAAATCTCAGGACCCGTTGTTTTTAAATGTGCCGCCGGGTTATTCGGATTCCCACCCTGCCCCGGCAGGTAGGAGTTCTCAGTGGAGGCAATAATCTCCGCTGCCTTAGCCCCTGCTCCGGGCATATTCTGTTCGGCCGGTGTCAGATAAACTTTAGCGCCATACCCTTCCAGAATACTGATTCTTTCTTTGCTCATATTATCGGGCATAACAAAGATTGCCTTATAGCCCTTAGCAGCTGCAACGGCTGCCAAACCGATGCCCGTATTGCCGCTGGTAGCTTCTACAATAGTACCGCCGGGCGTAAGCTTTCCTTCCTTTTCCGCAGTCTCAATCATCTCCAGTGCAATGCGGTCCTTAACGCTTCCCGCCGGGTTAAAATATTCCAGCTTACCAAGAATCGAAGCCTGGAGACCCTTCTGCTCCTCCAGTCTGTGAAACCTTACAATCGGTGTATGTCCCACCAGTTCTAATATACTGTCATATATCTTTGCCATATAATCCTCCATTCTAAAGCAATTAAAGTTTTAATTTAATGTGTAAAAATAACCCTTGACCCACACTAACTATAGGTTCGGTTCCGGTCATGCGGCTCCTTCCAGATAGATAAATCCGGGCCCTTCGCCAGAATCTGATAGGGATTTGTCGCCTGGGAGCCTAACTGATAGCCCCGCTTAATGGCATCAAAATCGGTGGTATCGCCAAAGCCGGGGGTCTGGTACAAATCCTTCGCATAATTCCATAGATTAGGAAAATCCACCAGCCGGTTGCGGTTCGTTCGAAAGACCAGATAATATGCTGCGTCAAACCTTGCAAGAGTAACATAAAGCCGTATATCCGAATCCGTTAATTGATTCCCAAATAGATACCTGGAATGGGACAGTCTTTCCTCCAACCAGTCCAACCGTGCGAATAGAGCATCATAGGCCTTCTCGTATTCCTCCTGCGTTTTTGCAAAACCCGCCTTATAGACACCGTTATTGACCTCATGAAAAATGATATTATTTAACTCGTCAATATCCTTTCTTAAGTTTTCGGGGTATAAATCCGGCGCTCCCTTTTTATGAAACGGCTTCCATACGGTTTCCCAATCATTAGTCAGCCGGAAATAATCGTTATTCACTACTTTTCTGGTTTTTAAGTCCACTACGGCAGGAACAGTGGCCCTTCCCGTATAATCAGGATCTGTTTCCTCATAGATTTCGGGCAGATAACGTATCTTAAGCACCGGGTCCACTCCCCCCTCATCCAGGGAAAATTCCCAGCCCTTCTCTGTTCTGACCGGATTTGCCTTTCCCACACTGATTACCTGGTCAAGTCCCAGCAGCCGGAAGGCTATAATCTGGCGGTGGGCCCAGGGACAGATGGGTGCCCAGAGGAGCCGGTAGCGGTCGGCCTCCACAGGAAGCTCTCCTTCCCCATCACCAAAGGGAGTAGTGAATCTATTCTTCTGTCTGACAAATGCACCTGTTTCCGAAATCTCATGTGCATTTTCAGAGGTTACGATGTTACTGTTTGCCATAATCGATATCCTCCTTAAAATATTCAGTAATACTACCAGTATGCTGACTGCTTGACACTTGTACTAATGACACCGAATTACCTTTTATCTATCTTCCCTTTTAATCGCATATATAACATATATAATTTATATGTTATATATGCGATTAAGTCCTTTCCAAGGATGATTTTTATGGGAATACCTATAGCATAACATAGCATTGCCATCAGGGATAATAGAAAAAATCTGTACCTGGCTATCATTTTCTCCTATACCAGCCGGTTTTTTATCTTATTCAGCTCATTGATATATAACTCTCCGGCTGATGTTAAGGCCGTATTTTTTCTGACAATATACCCGATTCTCTTAGTCGTCTTTGATTTCAAGGGGATTGCCTTATACTCCATCCCATATAAATCTTCGCAGATCAGTCCTGTGCAAAGGGTAAATCCGTTCAGCCCCACCATAAGGTTAAGCATGGAGGCTCTGTCATTTACTTTTATTACCTTCTTATACTCATATGTACCAAGCCCCTCCTCTGCAAAATGCAGGGAATTATTCTTCCCCTGGTCAAAGGACAGGAAGGGATACTCGCTTAGCTCCTCTAAGGTTATCTCCGACTTAGAGGCCAGGGGATTTTTACTCCACAGATAGGCATAAATCCCGCATTGAAACAGCTCATGAAATACCAGATCGCTTTCACCAAGGAGCTTCTCAATCACCTTTTGGTTAAATTCATCCAGATATATAATCCCGATTTCGCTGTAGCCGGATTTTACATCCTCGACTACGGCATAGGTTTTCGTTTCATGAATGGTAAACTCATAGTCGTCAATGTCCAGCTTTCTTATCATCCTCATAAAGGAATTCACTGCAAAGCAATAGTGCTGGGCAGAAACACTGAATTTATTCTTTACAATCTGTTTATTCACGTACCTGCTTTCAATCAGCTGGTATTGCTCCATGATCTGCTTCGCATATCCGAGAAATTCCTTCCCATCAGGCGTAACAGCTATTCCCCGGTTGCTTCTGTTGAAAACCGAAAAACCGATTTCATTTTCCAGCTCCTTAATGGCTCCCGACAAGCAGGACTGTGATATAAACAGCTCCTGAGAAGCCCTGTTCATTGAATTGCATTCCGCCACGGTTATTACATACTTGATTTGCTGTAAGGTCAAGCGCTTCACCCCTTGCTTCCTGTTAGGTCATAGTTTATTATATTCATACTATATCTATATGTTATATATGATTTTATACGATTATTATACCTATGTCAATATAAATTGCAAACTCTCGCGCTGTGTGCGGTCGGCAAGGCCGACATAATACCCTGCGCATGCACATCCTGTACGGAAAGGCATATTGCTTTATAGGACGTAATTTCTATAAAGCAATAAAGGGATATCACAAGCTCCACAGGAGCTTTGACATCCCTTTCTCTAAAACTTATATTTCATAGCTATGAATATCCAATCCATGCCTTCGTTATTTTTTCGCTACAAAGGATACCCAGTCGTTCATCCGATTGGTCTCCAAAATAGTAAAATGATTTTTTCTAAGAGCCTCTTCCACTGCTTTTTCCTTCAGATTGATGATCCCGGAGCTGATGAAGATACCTCCTGGCTTTAGATTTTCACCAATTACCTCTGAAAGGGGGATGATAACATCTGCCAGAATATTGGCAACCACCAGATCATACTTTTCTTTCCCTATTTGTGTTCGGATTCCATCATCCGATATGATATCACCGGTCATAAAAGAAAGGCTTTCTTCCCGAACCGGTAAACCGATCATGACCGGCAGACCGTTCACTTCGGCATTCTCTATGGCGGAGGCAGTAGCATTTTCATCAATATCAATTCCCAGTACCTCTTTTGCTCCCAGCTTTTTCGCCAGGATGGACAGGATACCGCTGCCGCTTCCGGCATCCAGCACGATTGCCTCAGGCTCCATAAAATGCTTAAGCCCCTGAATACAAAGCTTTGTTGTCTCATGGGCTCCTGTTCCAAAGGAGGTTCCGGGATCAATTTCAATGACAAGGTCATTGTCCTGATAATCCGTCAGCTCCTCCCAGGTCGGTTTAATAACGATGGTATCGTCCACCCGGAAGGGCTTGAAAAATTCCTTCCAGTTATTAATCCAGTCCTTATCCTCTGTCTGAGTAGTTGTAATTCTTCCGCTGCCAACCTCGATATAAGCCGACATTTCCTGCAAGCCCTCACTGATTGAAGTGAGCAAAGCCTGGGAAGCCTGTCCCTCCTCCACATAGAAGCTGACCAGGGCTGTCCCGTCATCCTCCTTCAATTCCGGAAGAATATCAATGAAAAGCTTCTTTCTGTCCTCTTCCGACAGAGGAATGTTATCACTGACCTCAATTCCAGCAATCCCCAGGTCATTCAGCAAATCGCTGACTAAATCTACCGCCTGGGTTGTCGTCTCCAATGTGAATTTTGTCCATTTCATAATTACACCCTTCTGTATATCACAAGCCTGCTTGTGATATGCACCAATAAATAGTTTGAAAGCAGCTTTCAAACTTAATTCCATTTCTGTGCATAAATTCTGCACACCTGATTTTAAGCCGAATGCTCTGTCCTACACTGCAATAAAACAGGGCCTTTGCATCAAGGCACCTGTTGCAAAAGCCCTTCCTGTTATGATTTATTTCCAGAATTTCTTCTTTCCTTTATCCTTCTCACCCTCGGTATTCTCGGGGCTGGTTCTGCCGTTCATCGCATCGTCAAAACGGCGCAGTAGCTCCTTCTGCTCCGCATTCAGACTGGCGGGCACCTGTACCACGAGGGTAACATAATGGTCGCCCCGAACCGCCTTATTACGCAGACTCGGAACTCCCTTTTCCCGCAGACGCACCTTTGTATCCGTCTGGGTACCTGGCTTTACATTATATATAATGTCTCCATCCACTGTATTGATCTTGATGTCTCCGCCAAGTGCTGCTGTTGCATAGGAAATGGGGGCAGTTGAATAGATGTCATAATCCTGTCTCTGGAAAATCGGATGCCTGCTTACCTCTACCTCAACCAGCAAATCTCCTCTGGGTCCGCCGTTTGTTCCAGGCTCGCCCTTTCCGCGGATTCTGACGCTTTGCCCGCTGTCAATTCCTGCAGGTATGACAACCTCTATTTTTTTCTTACTGCTGATAAAGCCCGTTCCATAGCAGCTCGTACATTTCTCCTTAATTATCTTACCGGTACCCCGGCAATTGGGACAGGTCTGAACATTACGCACCATTCCGAACAGGGACTGCTGGGTATGAACCACCTGGCCCTTACCTCCACACTGCGGACAGGTATCCGCACTGGTCCCTGGCTTCGCACCGCTTCCGTGGCAGGTGGTACACTCATCCTTCAGTGTAAGCTCCAGCTCCTTCTGTGTACCGAATACAGCTTCCTCAAAGGTTATTCTGACAGAAGTCCGCAGATTCGCGCCCTGCATCGGTCCGTTATTCGGACGTCTGCTCCTTGTGCCGAACAAATCGCCGAAGATATCTCCAAAGATATCTCCCATATCCATTCCGCCAAAATCAAAGCCGCCTGCGCCCGCACCGCCATCAAAAGCCGAGTGTCCGAATTGGTCATATTGTCTACGTTTATCGGCATCACTAAGAACAGCATAAGCCTCGGAAGCCTCCTTGAATTTAGCTTCAGCAGTCTTATCCCCTGGGTTCATATCCGGATGGTATTTCTTTGCAAGCTGTCTGTACGCTTTTTTAATTTCATCATCCGCCGCTGTCCTGCCGACTCCTAAGACCTCATAGTAATCGCGTTTATCTGCCATCTTCTCCTTCACCTTTCATAGTTACAAATTTACTGTAAATCCTCTGTAGAAAGACAGTCAAACAGGCAGTCCCTATGACCGCCCATCAAACTTACTGTAGAAGGGCTGCTGCATTTACCGGAAAAGGTACATTGGCAATGTCATCTGACCGATTAACATTGTCAATATACCCGTATACCGGTAAAACATACCCTTTTTATCATCATCCGCGTAAATTACGCTTTATTTTATACCTCGCGGTAATCTCCGTCAACTACATCGTCATTCTTGCCGCCTGCATTTTCCGAATATCCTGTATTTCCTCCAAAGCCTGACATATCAGGACCGGGGCCGCCTGCACCTGCCGCACCGCTCTGCTCATACAGCTTAGCAAATAATGCCTGTGCATCGGTCATTAATTTTTCTTTTGCTGCTTTAATATCGGCAATTTCTCCATCGGACATAACCTCAGGATTTGATTTTTCAACTAATTCCTTAAGTCTGGTAAGATCCTCCTCAACCGTTGATTTCGCTGCTGCGTCAATCTTATCACCAACCTCGCTTAAGGCCTTTTCTGTCTGGAATACCATGGAGTCCGCATCATTTCTTACATCTACCGCTTCCTTACGTCTCTTATCCTGCGCCTCGAATTCAGCCGCTTCTCTGACAGCCTTATCGATATCGGTATCTGACAGGTTGGAGCTTGCGGTAATGGTGATACGCTGCTCTCTGCCGGTTCCAAGGTCCTTGGCGGATACATTTACAATACCGTTAGCATCGATATCGAAGGTTACCTCAATCTGGGGAACGCCTCTTCTTGCCGGCGGAATACCGTCCAGACGGAACTGTCCAAGGCTCTTGTTATCCTTCGCAAACTGTCTTTCACCCTGAACTACGTTGATATCAACCGCAGTCTGATTATCGGCAGCCGTTGAGAATACCTGGCTCTTCTTGGTAGGAATGGTGGTATTTCTCTCGATTAATTTGGTAGCTACACCTCCCAGAGTCTCGATGGACAGGGACAGGGGAGTTACGTCAAGAAGCAGGATGTCTCCCGCACCTGCATCGCCTGCCAGCTTACCGCCCTGGATGGAAGCACCGATTGCCACACATTCATCCGGATTAAGCGTCTTGGAGGGCTCCTGTCCGGTTAACTGTCTTACCTTATCCTGTACCGAAGGCGTACGGGTGGATCCGCCAACTAATAATACCTTCTTGATATCGGAGGGAGTCAATCCTGCATCACGGAGTGCATTCTGAACCGGAGCAACGGTTCTCTCAACCAGGTCATGAGTTAATTCATCGAATTTTGCTCTGGTTAAGTTCATATCAAAGTGCTTCGGTCCTTCCGGAGTTGCTGTGATGAAGGGAAGATTAATGTTGGTGGTTGTAGAGGAGGATAATTCCTTCTTTGCCTTTTCTGCTGCTTCCTTTAATCTCTGGAGCGCCATCTTATCGGTGGATAAATCCACACCATCCGATTTCTTAAATTCATCAATCATGTATCTGGTAATTCTATCGTCGAAGTCGTCACCACCCAGTCTGTTATCACCGGAGGTAGCAAGTACTTCAATAACACCGTCGCCAATGTCGATGATGGATACGTCGAAGGTACCACCGCCGAGGTCATATACCATAATCTTTTGCTCATGCTCATTATCAAGGCCGTAAGCCAGCGCTGCTGCGGTAGGCTCATTGATAATTCTCTTTACATCCAGGCCTGCAATCTTACCTGCATCCTTGGTTGCCTGTCTCTGGGCATCGTTAAAATATGCCGGAACGGTAATAACCGCCTCCGTAACCTTTTCACCTAAATAGCTTTCTGCATCGGCCTTTAATTTCTGCAAAATCATCGCAGAAATCTCCTGGGGAGAGTATCTCTTGTCGTCAATCTTTACTCTGTAATCTGTTCCCATATGTCTCTTGATGGATGAGATGGTCTTATCAGAATTGGTTACTGCCTGACGCTTTGCAGGCTCGCCCACCAAACGCTCTCCTGTCTTTGTAAATGCTACTACGGAGGGTGTGGTTCTGGAGCCTTCCGTATTTGCAATAACAACCGGTTTGCCGCCTTCCATAACGGCTACGCATGAATTTGTCGTACCCAAGTCAATTCCTATTATTTTACCCATGATTGTTTCCTCCTATCATAAATTTAATTGTTGACTGTCATTATTCTTAATTCACTACCTTAACCATACTATGACGTACTACCATGTCACGGTATATATAACCCTTCTGGAATTCATCGGATACGATGTTTTCTCCCAGGGTTTCATCCTCTCCATGCATAACTGCATTGTGAAGATTTGGATCAAATTCCTTTCCTACCGCATCAATCGGCTTCAGACCGATTTCATCAAGGGCCGTAACCAGCTGCTTATAAATCATCTCGATCCCCTGTGCGAAGGCACTCTCTTTTTCCTTTTCCGTAATTGTCCCCAAGCCCCGTTCAAAGTTATCGATAATGGGGAGCATTTTCTCAATAATGCTTTTTACTCCAATATCGTACATTGCAGCTTTTTCCTTCTCGGTACGCTTACGGTAATTGTCAAATTCTGCAACGTTACGAAGGAGCCGGTCATTTAATTCTTCAATTTTCTGATTTTTTTCCGCAAGCTCCTTAGATTTGCTATTCTTAAAAAGAGATTTACTCGTTTTCTCCGGCTTTTCCTCGGAAGCCTCCGCTTCCGGGAGGATTTCCTCCGTCTCTAATTCATTACCGTCATTCATTATTTCTTCCTTCAAAGCATCTTCCGATACCTCATGGTCTAAAACCTCATTCTCTGCACCTGTAGGGTCCTGCTTTTGCGTATCCTTTGACTTTTCGTTCATTGCTTTCTCCTTTTCCATTGCAGCCTTAATTATCTCTACTGCTTTATCTGCTTCCTTCAAAAGCCGTTAACCACCTTTCCAAATGGTTTATTTCGATTTTAGGTTTTCTTCTTGAAAATATCATCCAACTGCATCATTAAGGATTGCAGTGTGTTAACTACCTTCTGATAATCCATCCGCTTAGGGCCGATAATGCCCACCTTACCATATACCCCTTCTTCAATTTCGTAGGTCGCAGTTACAACGGAGCATTCCTTCATTGCATCAACCGGAGTTTCATCACCGATATAAACCTGAATTCCTCTGTTTTCTTCATCCTCCATCTTATCCTGGATGAACTCGGACAGTGCCTTCTTCTCCTCCAGGGTATATAGTAAGCTGCTGGCGCTTTCCTTATCGCTTAGTTCCGGATATTTTAAAATATTGGTCGTCCCGGAGGTAAATACTTCAAAATCATCATCCTCATTTACTGCCTGCATAATAGCATCTAGAATATCATTCACAATAGTCCGGTAATCTCCGGCCTGCTCCTTCATCTGGGAAATCACAGGAAGGTTAATCTCCCCCAAATCCAGTCCCTGCAGGAAGGTATTCATAATAATGTTTAATTTCAGTAAAGTTTCCTTATTTAAGGATGTTGCTATGTTGATGATTTTATTCTTTACAATATTCCTTTCAAATACGATAACAGCCAGCAGCTGATTTTCATCGACCTCGGTCAGCTGTATGAATTTGACCTTCTTCTTATACTGTGGAGTTGTAACCATCGTCGTGTACTGGGTATTGACTGCCAGAAGCTTTGCCACCTGCTGTAATAAGCTCTCCAGGCGATCTGCCTTTTGTATCAGTATTTCTCTCATGTCCTCTACTTCCTGAACCTTATCCTGAAGAAGCATATCGACATACAGCCGGTATCCCTTATCCGACGGAATACGTCCGGCAGAGGTATGGGGCTGGACAATATAGCCCATCTCTTCTAAATCGGACATTTCATTTCTGATGGTTGCAGAGCTTAAATTCAGGTCCGTGTATTTCGAAATGGTTCTCGAACCTACCGGTTCACCGGTTTCCAAATAATTTCGAATGATTCCCTGCAATATTTTCATTTTTCTATCATCTAATTGCTGCATAATCAACCCCGATCCATCGAAATAATTTAAGCTCCTTCTGCATTTTTGGATCTGTTAGCACTCAACCTTGAAGAGTGCTAATATCTATATATAAAATATCACTCACATTTTCTTTTGTCAAGGTAAATTTTATTAATTATTTATTAGATTGCCAGCATTATTTAAAAGAACCGCAGACATCCTTTGGATACCCGCGGCCGTTTTCTTCCTATTATTAATACTTCTTAAAGTTAATTACCTGTTTCCATCAAAATCACATATTGGGTAATATGGGTTGCCATAATAAATGATGGCAACCCATGATTAACATATGTATTAATTACTCTCGGCTGCCACAGCTTCTGCACGAGCCTCACGAAGTCCTTCTACTTTTTGTATATCTGCCGCTACAACATCGTCATAGCCCAATCCGCCAAGCTGCTCTTTCATGTCAGTCCATAATGTATTGAATTCGTCTTCATTCTTCGCAAAAATCATCTGCCAGGATACATTCGTAATCAAATCACCGCACTGGGATCTCTTTGTTGCTAATTCCGTATCCTCTGCGGGTGCAAAATAACCACATCCCGGTGAAACCTTAACCAGATTATTTTCAAGCAAATACTCTGCCGCATTTTTTGCACCAAAGGTTTCTTCATATTTATCATCAAATACAGTTTTTGTTTTTTCTAATACAGATGACCAATCTGCGATAGAATATTTTTCACCTGTTTCAGCATCGACTGAGGTAGCCGTACGGAACACAAAACCAATATTGCTTTGTCCGTCTATGAAGGTTCCTCCGCCATATTCATCAGGCATGATCGTATTTTCATCATTGAAGCATTCATATCCAAAATCCGTAAGCTCCGGCCGCCCGTCTACCATATCCCAGGTCAAGCCCTTAATACCTGCTTTGGACCATCCGGTATAGTATACAAACTCACTGGATGCCAGCCAATCCACAAATTCAAACACACGATCCGGATATTCTGTCTTGCTTCCTATACCTACTGCCAAACCTGTATTGCCGTATCTGTTATATCCATCATTTACAAGCTCCTGATCTTCGACCGGAATAAATGCCATTCCCTTACCGGCATTTTTATTATCCAGGGTATTGTAAGCTGATGCAAGCCAGGGCCAAAATGAAAACAGGGTCTGTCCATTCTGCATTTTGTTATACACCGTATCCCAATCCTGAGAGCTTGAATCCGGGTCAACCAATCCTAACTTATTGGCATCATAAAACATTTTTAAGGCCCTGTAATATACCCCATCATCGTCGGTAATCTTGGAATAGGAGGTTGCATCCGGACTGGGGAACAGGAAGCCTGCTTTTCCCTCGTCGTAGCCATAAAGGAAGGCATATTTCGACGCTAATGCCATATAGTCTCCGTCCCAGTCATCAAACAATGAGAATGCATAAACCTTCTTTCCATCCTCTGTCTCAGGATGAGCATCCTGCATCTGTTTTAAGACCTTCAGCATATCCGACGTATTCTTCATCTCCGGATTTCCCAATTCATTATAATAATCCAGACGCATAAAGGTTCCTACATAGGGAGCTTGATTTTCAAATACCGGATCCGTAGCCTTACTGGTGGAGCCGCCGGATAATGCATATATTCTGTCCGTGCCCAAATACTCCTTTGTAGCCTGGATAGACAAGTCAAAATCCTTAAGATATGTACTCTTTGCATAATAATCCGTTACGTCAAGGATAATACCGGATTCAACACAGTCCTTCATTCTGGCCCTGTCAATAATTACGATATCTCCCAGATTTCCTTCTGCCGACCGGGTCTGATACAAGGTGTCACCGCCGCCTGCAACGTTAGGAGCTATAATATTCAGCTCAATATTGAATTTGTCTTTGATAATTTTGGCAAACCAGCCACTCTGGATTCCCTGATAATTTCCTTGTGTAGAAAACACATCAAGTGTTATGGTTTTTGAATGATCAATCCCGCTTGTCCCATCCTCCTCGGAAGAGGTATTGCTTTGTTGTTTATCTTCTTCTGTGTTTTTATCTCCTCCGGAGCATCCTGCCGTCGTTAATAGCATAACAAAGGCCAATGCCAGGGCTAACCATTTCTTTATCATATTATGTTTCATAAATTGCCTCCCTTATTTATTAATAAACTTGTGCGCACAAGATTTATTCCTATCCTTTTATGTTAATTCTTCTATCTCATCCCTTTACCGATCCAATCATGATGCCCTTCACAAAAAACCTTTGAAAGATAGGATATACAAGTAAAATTGGAAGAACAACGATTACCGATACGGTCATTCGAACGGAGGCAGCAGTTTGTTCTGTAGCCGCCGTTGCCATGATACTATTGATTGCACCGGAATTACTTTTAATTAAATTAGCTAAGGAGCTGGCCTGATTAATATATTTATAAAGAATATACTGTAGCGTATATAATTTATCATCCGTTACAAGAATCAGGGTGTCCTGGAATGAATTCCAATTACCCACGGCCGCAAATATTGCAATCGTAGCCAATATCGGTTTACAGAGTGGTATCATCACTCGTAAGAAAACAGTTATGATACCTGCTCCGTCGATTTCTGCCGCTTCCTGCAGTGATTTTGGCGTTGATTCAACATAGGTTTTTACAAGAATGATATTAAACGGAGTTACCATGCCTGGAATAATATAAGCCAGAAAATTATTCGTCAAATGAAGATTGTTCATCGTAATATACCAGGGAATAATCCCCGCATTAAAATACATTGTGATTATTGTAAATCTATAAAGGAATTTCCTGCCCGCCATCTTACTCTGAGTAAACATAAATCCCAAAAAACCCGACGCCAATACAGACAGAAAGGTACCTATAACCGTTCTGGCAACGGAAACAACTGCTGCATTTCCTAATCCCGGAATTTTAAAAACCTGCCTGTAGTTCTCAAACTGTATCTGTTTCGGCCAGAATAACACATCTCCGTTTGAACTGAGGTTATTCGCGCTTATTGTATTAATAATCAAATAATAAAAAGGATAGATGCACAGAAAGGTTATTATTGCAAAAAATATGTATAAAAATATATCCAATGGAGCTATTTTTGTATTGTTGCTGCTTCGTTTTGTACTACTCATATTTTCTTACCCCCTCTACAGCACCTATATTATAGTTTCACCGCGAAACGCTTTGGACATTGAATTCACAATGAACAGCAGCGTAACACTAACAATACTTTTCATAATACTGATTGCTGTTGCTAATGAATAACTGCCGGAGCCCATGCCCAAATTATACACATATAAATCTAACACCTGTATTTTAGCTTGATTGAAGGCATTTTGAAAAACATAATACTGCTCCATGCCATTATTTAGAAAATTCGCGACATTCAGTAACAGCAGAACAAAAAAAGTAGGTAAAAGACAGGGTACCGTAATATGCCATATCAACCGCATGCGTCCTGCCCCGTCCACCTTGGCAGCCTCATACAGCTCCTGGTCAATACCGGCTATAGCGGCCAGATACAGAATTGCTCCCCATCCAAGCCCCTTCCAGGTTCCCCATAGCCACATAGAAAGCCAGGTATGTGTATTGTCCTGCAGAAATAAAATCGGCTCATGAGTAATTCCAGTGGATAATAACAGGCTATTCAGCATCCCCGTACTGGAAAACATGGAAAATGCCAATGAATAGACCATGATCCAGCTTATGAAATTAGGAAGAGTGGTCAGAGTCTGCACGGATTTTTTAAACCATTTGCTCTTGAGCTCCGATAGAAAAATAGCGAACGCCATCGGAAGCCAGGAAAATATAATTCCCAGTCCACTCATTGCAAAGGTGTTTTTCATAACATCAAAGATAAGCTTTCTTTTCGTTCCATTTTCAAAGAGAGTAACAAACCATCGAAAGGAAACAAATTCACAATTTTTTAAAGGTCTGGGCGGTCTATAATCAAAAAAAGCATAGATCCATCCATATAACGGATAATAACTGAAAATTAATGGAATTAACATAAATGGCAGGACAAGCAGCGCCAGTTTAATGCCATATCGCTTTCTTTTATTAACAAAGCAGTTACCTATATTTTTTACAAAGCTCATGTCAAAACCTCCTATGCTGCATAAACTAGCTATATTATATAAGAGAGCTCACAAGGAAGCATTGACAAAATTGTATATGATTTTTAAACTAATTTGACTATCCGCAGTGAATACGTTTCAAATAAACGCTTCTTCTATCCGATCGCCTGGTTTTCATTATCAGAATGTTTTGCTCTAAAATTGCCGGGTGTAAGTCCGGTATATTTTTTAAATTTCCTGTAAAAATACTCCACATTGTTATATCCGATATCATTAGAAATAGCCGGTATTTTAATGTCGGTGTGTATCAGCATATAGATTGCCCTATCCATTCTCTTTTTTTCGATATAGAGATTAAAATTTGATCCGAGACGACAGGATAATAGCCTGCCCAGGTATGCCGGATTATACCCAAACATATCCGCAATTTTCTCAAGCTTGACATCCTCGTTATAATGGCGATTGATATAATTCAAAATCTTTTCTGTAATATCCACATCGTCGGACTTTTTGATACGATCCGCCAATAAGCTAAATCTATGAATAAATAAATGTACAATTTCAGACAGGTAACTGCATCTGCATAGCTCATCGATTAATTCTGTTTCATTAAACTCAAGAAATTCTGTAATACAGGTTTTGCAGAGCGTTTCCTTCAAATGAATAATACAATTGATTAGAATTTGAAAGGTCTGTTCCACTGTAAATTCTCTGCACCGTAGCACACGGTATAATTTCAGAACTGTCTCTTCAATATATAACGTGTTTTTATCCAGAATCGCTTTATATATTTTTTCAGTAAAATCAATCGGACTGAAAATATCAGCGCCTGCCATATCCTTTTCATATTCCCCACTCTCTGAAAAAAACGGCTTGTTATCCTCATAATAAAAAAACCTTCTGTTTGAAATCCCTTTTAATTTTTGGTAAATCTGTGGTGAACGGTTCATATCATCGTAAATATCACTGACAATAACAAAGGGCCTTTGAGCCCTGTCCTTTGCCGATTTATTTAAATACAACATAATATGCTTTGAAAAATATTCTATATGGGGCATGCCCTGTATCAAAATAACAATGGAATTATCAATAACAACAAATTCCGATTTATTATTGGAATACAGTTTCTTCCAGTAATTGCATGTATCAGCGAGATCGGTGTCACAATATTTCGCATAATCAAGCAGGACCATCCGGAAGGGACTGATATTCAGTGATAAGCCGAAATCCTTAAAATCCTGACTCTCACAGGATATCACCCCCGTAAGAATATGATACAGCAGCATATTTTTCCTATCTTGAAGCCCCCGGCTATGATATAGTCCCATAATATTTTCCTGTTCCATTTTTTCTTTAACATTCTCGAGGACTGAAATCAGCTCATCTTCATCTACAGGCTTTAATAAATACGCTTCAATACCAAAGCGGATAGCGGATTGGGCGTAAGTGAAATCAGAAAAGCCACTAAGTATTATAATTCTTCCACAGTAACCCCTTTGTCGTACTATTTCCGCCACCTCGACCCCAGACAGTTCTGGCATTTTTATATCTAAAATTGCCAGCTCCGGATTTAGTTCCAATATTTTAGTGACAGCTTCACTTCCATCCGATGCTTCGCCATATAAGGTAAATCCCATACCGGACCAATCAATTATTGTTTTTAAGCCTTCCCTGACAATTGGCTCATCATCAGCTATAATAAACTTCATGCTACCGTTCCTCATTTCTCGTTAATAGTTTATCATTAACCTCATGCGGGAGGTGTAACGTTACTACCGTATGCTGTTTCTCAACACTATCAATGCTTAATCCATACTTCTCGCCATAGAAAAGTTTGATACGCTGCTGAACATTATGCAGTCCGATATGGCTTTTCGGTTTTCTATTTGCATTATTCATGTTAATAATCAAATCCGATAAAACAGCTTCGCTCATACCCAGCCCGTTATCCATAACGGAGATTATTACATAATCTTCATCACATGAAATATTTATAGATATAGTGCCTCCGGTTTTCTTGTTCTCTAAACCATGTATGAAAGCATTTTCTACGATAGGCTGAATCAGCAGCGGCAATATCAGATAATCCGAAATATCCTCGTTACTATCGATACTAATCACAAAATTAATCCTGTCGCCAAAGCGAAAATGCTGGATATCCATGTATATCCTGATATATTCCAGTTCCGCTGACAATAAAACAAGTGAGTTATCTGCTTCAATATTATGCCGCATAAACCGGCCCAACTGCTTGACAATCCGGGCCGCTTCTTTTTCCTTGCTGACAGACAATTGCATTCTTATGGTTTCCAGCGTGTTATACAGGAAATGAGGATTAATCTGATTGGCAAGCAGACTGAATTCCATTTGCTGCTGATAATTTAATAATCGCTGCCTTGACAGCTTTTCTTCATAGATACTTGAATTTAGCTGCTGTATTCTATACAGCGTTTTTTTCATGTCCGCGAATAATTCACCTAATTCATCCTGTCTTCGAAAGCTGTTAATGATATTCAAATCCCCATTGGCAATCTTATTCATTTCCCAGCGTAATATCAGAATACTCCTGTTAAACACAATTGAAAAACTGATTATGATAAGCAGGGAGATGATCAGATTAGCGATAATAAGCTCGAGATTAATTATAATTGCTTTATTAATATCACTATAGGTAAGGGAATCCAGAGTAGTTATCTGAAATTTTGATTTACTTTTTGGTGCGTTAAGAATACCCGAATAAGCCAAGGTGTCTTTGTCCTGGTATTCTGCTTTATATGCTTTATTTATTGTTAAGGTATCTACCGGAAATATTTCTGCCAGTGAACGGCCGACTTCGTTGTAATTATGAGAATAGAATGAAACCATATTATTTATACTCAATATGGAATTGATTGTATTACTGTTTATCATAAATCTTAGGTAACTTGTACTGACATTAATTGAAAGTATGGCATAATCATCTGATTTTGTGACGGGAAGACTTCTTACCAATTGCAAAGAGCTCGCTGTATCTATGGAATTATCGTAAATCCACATCAATTTCCCTGATTTCCCCTTCACTTCCTGGTACCAATCGGAAGCGGCTATCTGCTCATCTACTCTTACGAATACCCCGCTGGTTACCAAGGTTTCATTCGTCACATAGATTTTTATACTGGAAAATTCCGTATTGGAGCTTAATATAGAATTAATTGCCTTATAACTCCGATATGCCTCATATACCTCATCTTCCGTGTCATACGAGGTGTTCAACAGTTTGATCAGCTCACTGTCGTAAATAATATTATCTGAGATATTGGTTGCCAAATAAATGACATTAAATAGAATATTCCGGATTCTTTTGTTTTCGGCTTCCACCTGGTTTTTATGCTGATTCATAATTGTATTACCGGTAGTACAGGTCATATAGCTGCCCAAAAGTGTTAATGGAACAATTACGATTACAATATATACCAGCAATAATTTATACAGTATTTTCAATCTGGATATCCGATGTATGACTTTCCCCACTATGTTTTTCATATTGTTTCACCTTCGTCCCCTGCTCTGCATGTGATGCCCTTTCTATTTTTTATTTGCAGACATTTTACCGGAAGCATCGTGTGAATAGACAAAAAACTTCAAACATTTATTCTATATATGATTATTTTAGCCAAATTCATATCACAGGACAACTGTCATATCATGATATAAGGTGTCATAAACTTAGATGATCATCTCGGTGATTATCCGAATATGATTGCAAATTATTTGATATGATTTTACAAAAATAACAGAGCATGATGCTCTGTTATTTAGTGCGCTGTTATTCAGTGCTCCGTTCTCTGTCTGCATTATAATTATTTATTCTGTAAACATCTCTTCGTATAATCTGTAGGGGTCATTCCGCAAATTTGCTTAAATCTTTTGCTGAAATAAAATTGGTCAGAAAAACCGACTTGATTTGCTATTTCACTATGGCTGTACTGCCCGGAGCGCAGCAGCCTCTTCGCCTGATTAATACGGATATCTTCCAAACGCTGTGTAATTGTCTGCCCTGTTTTCAGCTTAAAAATTCTGCGCAGATAGCTGCTTTCAAATCCCAGGTCCGCTGCAATGATATCCAGCGAAAGTGATTCCTTATGATAATTGTTTCGCAAATAATCATCTATTCTCCTGGCCAGAAGTTCATATTTTCCCATCGGTTCTTTTAATAAATCAGGAATTTTCACCAAGGACTGTGCTGTATCCTCGTTAGACTTTTTCTCCCTTTGAAGCTCGTCAATTATTTTGACCAGCGTCATATTCAGCTCCTCTGCTGCAAAGGGCTTTAGCAGATAATCGTCAATACCGAGCTTAATCGCCTGATAGGCAAAGGAAAATTCATCATGAGCAGTCATAATGATAAGCTTTGTGGGCAGCTTGTTCTCCCGTATCAATTTGCAGACTTCCAGCCCGCTCTTCTTCGGCATATTGATATCCATAAATGCAATATCAGGCTCATTTTCCACAATATACTCATAGGCTGAAATTCCATCCTCCTTACAGGCGCATATCCGGCAGCCATAAGCATTCCAATCAATGACATTCTGCATATACTCCAAAAAAATCAACTCATCATCAGCCAACATAATACGATACACAGCTACACCTCTTCCGGTTCAACATGAATTCGCAGCAAAACAGATGTTCCCACATTCCTTTTTTCCAGTAATACCTCGCAGCTGTCCTTATAATATAACCGTAATCTGTCGATCACATTCCTTAACCCAAAGCCGGAATCCGCATCTCTGGGCTGATTAATAATCTCGCGGAATTGCTCTTCAGAAAAGCCAACCCCATCATCCATGACACGTATTTCAATGTAATCACCCTCTTGAGTGATTCGGATTGTCACATGCCCCGGATGATCCGAGGATTTTATCCCATGATATATTGCATTTTCCACCAGGGGCTGTAAGGTCAGTTTCGGAATCTTGATCAAATCAACGCCCGCTTCAAACTCAATGGAATAGGACAACACATTCCGATACCGAATCGACTGAATTTCCAGATACTTTTCCACCTCTGCCACTTCATCATTTAATAACACCCAATCCAATCCCTTGCTAAGGACCCGGCGGTAGTATTCCGACAGAAGCTTTGTCACATAGCTGGCCTCACTTTGCCTTTTCATTGCAATGAGGCAATAAATGGTATCCAGTGTATTATAGAGAAAATGCGGCTTAATCTGCGATTGGAGCAATGCAAACTGCAAATGCTCCTGCTGACGCTTTTCCTCCAATACATGCTCAAACAGCTCTTTGTTTTTTTGAGCCATTTCGTTAAAATGATCAACCAGAATACCGATTTCATCATCAGAATGCGGTATGGAAATAGGTGACAGAAGCTCAGATTGAAAGCTGACCATATGTCTGGAAAGCGTACGAATCGGCTTTATGATATGCTGAACAATCGTATTGAGAATCGTACACAGCACCGTCATAATGACCAGACAAATCATCAAAATAAAAGCGATGGTACGATGCAGGTCCTTTAACATTTCCCGGAAATCAGATACGGATACCAAGGTCCATCCATTTTCCAGGGTTACATAATCAGTATACTGTGTACTTGGATCCTTTTCTGACAATTGACTACTTAGCTGCTGCGACATCGTTAGCCGGTCCTGATTGTCATAATACGATAAAAGTTCCTCCTGTATTGTAATGTCATTCGTCTGCAGCAACTGACGGTCACGATCAAAGAGATAGAAGGAGCGGTGACTGGATTTTTCATCAAGAATATCAAAGACATTATTGAGCTTGAATATGATGTAGCCCAGCTTTTTACCGGAATCAATGTCCGCATATACTTTGATAAAATACTGACCCTCTCCCTGAATTTTGCAGTCGGAATTAATCCTGGTAAGCCAGGAACCGGTTCTGGTAATGCCTAAGGAAGCCAGTTCTTCCAGCAGCTCTGATTCTCCGGTATACATAAAGTAATTTTCCGTCCTGTTCTGATAAAAACAGGTGCCGTTATCCCAGACAATCATTACCTGAGCCGCATCATAGAACATGGTAAAGGTATTAATCATGCATTGGTATATCTTTTTTTGCGTTGCAGTATTTACGGAAGGATATTCTCCATCTCCATTCTGCTCCTTCAGAGTATTGTTGAGATGGATAATAATCGTGTTACAGCCGCTATTTGCCGTTTTGATACGTTCTTCGATCGATTGGGACAGGATTTCATCTTCATACTGAAGCTGCATAGTTGCCTTTTTAATCACCAGGTCGCTATAGTGAACCCGTAGAATAAAAAAAACGGACAGAATCAGAAGCAGAAAGAATATAACAATGACAAACCGAAGTTTTACAGAAACAGATCCAGCTTTCTTTTTAGCAAACATATAATCCCCTTCCTTGAATCGCAAAGGCAGAATCAACAATTAGTTTTTCATTCCTGTAACCGCCATGGCATCAGCGATTTTGTTGCTGAAGAAAAGATAAATGATCAATACCGGAGCACTGGCAATCATCATCGCAGCCCCAATTACCCCCCATTGGGCATCATATTGTGTCCAGAAATTTACCAGCCCTAACGGCAGGGTTTTCATCGCATCCTTCGTCAGTAATACCAGGGCCAGATTAAATTCATTCCAGCAGCTTAAGAACTCGTAGATAACAAGAACACTGATTACTGATTTCATCTGCGGAAAAATAATCTGAAAATAGGTTCTTCCAAAGGAAGCGCCATCCAAATATGCGGATTCCTCCAATTCAAAGGGAATTCCCAGATAAAAGCCGTAAAGCAGCATACAGGCAAAGGGAAAGCCCAGCGCAGTATATGGGATGATGACTGACCAGAGAGAATTTGTAAAGCCGAAACTCCGTACAACAATTACTAACGGAATCATGACAGCCTGAATGGGAATAAACATACCTGACATAACCAGAAAGTGCATGAAACGTGTCACCCGGTTATTCAGTCTGGCTACAACATAGCAAAACATCAATGAAAACATAATCACCAGCGCTATGGTAAGCACCGCTACTACCAAACTGTTTTTGAAATAAACCTTCACATTAAACTGGCTGAAAGCATCGACATAATTCTGAATACGCCAGGTATGAGGAATTCCAAAAGGATTTGACACAAAGATTTCTTCATTATCCTTAAATGAATACAGAAAAAGCCAAAACAGCGGATAAATCGATATGATACCATATAAAATCAGGAAGAAATGGGTAACAGGTTTGGATAATGTATTTTTTTTCATCGTTTCGCTTCTCCTATCGGTAGATCTCATCATATTTTGCTGTCATACGGTTGATCAAAAGCATCAATCCAACACACAAAACTACGATAACCATTGCGATGGCACTGCCATACCCATAATCGTTTTTAATAAACATCGCCTTGTACATGAGAATGGTCAGATTATAAGTGTATATGCCTGGTCCGCCGCCTGTCATAAGAAAGGTGGTTTCAAATGCACGGAAGCCATAGGTAATACACATTACGATTGTCACTCGAATCGTTGGAGCCGCCAACGGAAGCGTGATATGGCGAAACATCTGTAACGATGTGGCTCCGTCAATGCTGGCAGCCTCATTGTAAACTCTGGGAATATTACGCATCGCCGCATAGATGATTAGCATAATGTACCCCATGCCTTTCCACGCTTCTGCAATTGCCACTGCGATCAAAGCATAACCCTTTTGGTTGAGCCATTGCTGCCGCCATTCCAGGCCCAATGCTTCAGCCAGTCTATTGATCATGCCAAAATCACCGTTATAAATCCAAAGCCACAGCTGAGATACTACAGATATAGAAAGAAGAACCGGTATAAAATATATATTTCTATAAACCAGTCTACCTCTTATTTTTGAATTAGTCAAAATAAAAGAAAACAAGGTACCCAAACCAACTTGAAACGCAGTAAGGATTACAGAGTAAATAGCACTGTTTATGAACGACGTTCTCAGTTCCCGTGCCTTAAATAAAGATTTATAGTTTTCAATTCCCCGGAAGGCCACTGTTTTTATGCCGTTCCATTCAAAAAAGCTATAATACAATGTCTGAAATAACGGTATAATGATTATGATTGAAAACATAATCATCAACGGTGATACAAACAATACGATCCACCATTTACTATGTTTAAAAATGGGACTCATTGATGTTATCAGCTCCTTAATGAGAATGCGTAATGATGCCGTTTCCGGACATCATAACGCATTCATAATTTTCATAAATTTATACTGTGCTGTCTTTCGAACTCATCTGAATGCTCGAATTTAATAGCCGCTGGCAATCATCTCCTGAATAAATTCATCCCCGTCGTAGTTGTCGGAAACCATCATCTCTACGTTATTACCCAGCTTTTCCACAAAATCACCGTTGGACATATCTCCGGTAAGGGTAGTAAAGGTTTTGAACGTACCATAGTTGTCGTTAAAATCCGAATAAGCCTCACCGCCGGCAAAATTGAAATCGCCTTTTACTGTGGTCATATTTCCTGCTTCTGCAGCGTTCAGCCGTACATAATATTCGAATTCGCAAAGCAGCAGTGCAACTGTATACGGATCCAGACCCGAGGGCGGATTTGCATTTACAGAATACTGCATCTCCTTTATTTTGCCGCCGACACACATTCCCTTTACCTCTTCCGCTTTATCTGCATCTGCAAAAACATTATAATTGCACCAATCTATTGTATCACCATATCCGTCGCTCTCGATGGTAGACCAGAACCAGGTACCGCTTGCAAAAAATCCGGCTTGTCCATTAAACATCATTTCAGATGCCTGCTGATAATTTGTTGATAATGAACCTGTTCCGAATGCACCCAGATCCACGATCTCTGCAAACTTTTTTGCAGCTCGTGCATAAGCCTCATCATTCATGGAAGCTTTGCTGTCATTAACAGCTTCTACGCCTTCCGTCTGGCCTTCCGCAATAGCTGCCAGTGAGTAAAGAGCCGTACCCGGCCACTGCTCTGCGCCAAACAGAGCAATCGGAACTTTGCCTGCATCCTTAAGTACCGTAATACAGTTCTTAAATTCATCATAATTGGTCGGTTCCTGCAATCCCAACTCATGAAACAGCTCTCGGTTATACCAAAGCTCAAATACATGATTTGCTTCACAGGCCATGGAATACTGGTGTCCGTCCGCATTTGTATGGCCTTTTTGTGAAACTTCACCATTGGTAAACAAATCATAGAAGCCGGTGGCCTTAATCGCATCATCAAGGTAATACAAATCGCCGTTTTCCTTCAGCGTATTATAGGCTTCCGCAGAAGTGTTTTCAAAAATATCGGGAAGTTCTCCCACTGCCGCCCAGGTTTTTAAAGCTGTTCCGTCCGAATCAGTACGATGCTCAATATTAATCGTAAGATTTGGGTATTTTTCCGCCAGCTTAGCTATGGCAGCATCCATGTTAACCTTATCCGCATCAGCATAATAACGGTAAATAGTAACATTGGCCTTAATATTCGGATCAATGCCGTCAAAACCGACATATTCACCCTGCGCGGCTGCGGTTCCGGTGACCGCCGGAGTAACTTCATCTGATGTACTTTCCTTTTGAGAACAACCTGTAAACATAGAGAAAACTATTATAATCACTAATATGACCGATAGAATATTTTTCACTTTCTTACCCTCCTTCAGATTTTTTCATAACCGGTATTTTCAGTCAGCCCGTGCCAGGATAAATTTCCTGATATCCTGAACGATGGTATCTTGAAATTCACAGTTTTCAAATGCAAAAGCTTTGGGATACTCCCAAATAGCTTCCCATGGAATTTCGCGAAGCTTCGGCTTCAAAATCTGTTCTACCGCAATGCGATGCATAATGGACCTCATCCTGAAATCCAAATCATACAACAGAGCATGCTCCAACGGCTGAAAATATTTCTCGCCGATTTCTCTCATGATTTCCATGGACACTTTCTGTTCCCAGCCATGACTCCATACCTTTTCAATATCCCTGCGCATTTTAATCCATAGTGAATCCTTCTTCGGCACCGCAATGCCCATGGATCTGGCATCCTTATAGGTCCACAGTGACCAGGAGAGATTATTGCTTTCACATAAGCCGATATTATAGCGAAGCAGCTTTGAATAGAAGTTCTGCTGGCCTTCCAGAAGCTCATACCCTGATTCCCCGCACCAGATCGGCCGGTGAAACCTCTCACGAACCTTCAGCTGCCGGTAAAAAATCTTCTCAAAAATTTCTATTCTCCTTGCTTCCTCCAATGCCGGATCCAGAATGTTATCCTCCAGCACAAAGGGATAAAAATGAACAGCATAAGTAACCTGCGGATCAGACGGCTCATCAAACAATTCAAAGCTGCGGCCAAAATCATCACCCTCCAAAAAGATGATATGATCTTTATCCACCTCACGGATTGTCTCCATAACTCTGCCATAAAATCCATTAAACTTTTCCTTGCTTAAGCCGTAACCGGGTTCATTGATAACATCATAACCGGCAATCCACGGCTCATCCCTGTAGCGGAAGGCCAATTCTCTCCAGAAGGCCACTATCTGATCCTGAAAGCATCTGTATTGCCAAAAAAGCGCCTGTCCGGTTATATTATCCGAATGCCAGTCCGTATTCTGAGATCCCGGAACAGAATGTAAATCTAAGATCACATACATCTCATGCTTTCTGCAAATCTTTATTACCTTATCTAAAACGCGAAAACCTCGCTCCAGAAAAACATCAGGGTTCTGGTCATCAATAAAATAATGATAACCAAAAGGAATACGAACGGAATTAGTACCGATGCTTTTTAAGTAAATGATATCCTCTTCCTTGACAAACTGGTCAAGAAAACTGTCAAAAAACTTTTCGGCATTATCTTTGCCATAGACATCTGCAAACGCTTCCTGAATCATGGAATTGGTTCCCGGTAATCCCATCATAAAATGCTCCAGATTCATCCATGAACCCAGTGCCCAACCGCGAAGAATCACAGGTTCTCCATTGACCGTAAAGTTTTCCCCGCAGATTTGCACAAAATCCGTTCTCATAAAACACCTCCGAATAATGCATATTATAAAATCATTTGTTCAGGGAATGACAAGCTGCTTATGGATCACCTTTCAAAGCTATGCGCATGCCGGCCGGTACAATCACAGTTTTGCAGAACAGGTCTCCTGGAACGTCCTCTCATTCCAAACAAGTAATTTTATAAACTTATTATAATTTAGTCATTTCGCTCTAACAATGAAAAATATGTGCTTTTTTTTGTATGATTTGTGTTTTTAACAGGTTATTCGGAAGATTTTTTATTGCTTTTAACCTATAATAATTCTGAAGGACCAAGCAGGCTGCAATTAAAACAACCGCGAATACCTGTAAGGGTATCCGCGGTTGTTTTCTTCCTATATCATATTATTCTTTACAATAATTTCTCAGGCTTCCACCCGTTTAAATTTACTCACTTCCCTGTTCAGTTCCTCCGCAATATCCCGGTTATGGAATGCCTCCTGCGTAATGGCAGATACGGCGTCCAATAAAACATTGGTATCTTCATTTGACTGAATCACAACACCTACGCTTTCACCCACCGCCATTGTGATTTCCTGTATACTGTCAGCCATGTGTGTCGCTACCTTTCTTAAATCTCCCGATTTTGTACTAAATTGAACCAGCATACCCTTCATTGTATCTGCATCCTGCTTATAGATATTTGCCACATCTACGAAGCCTTCATAATCGGTCAGGACTTTTTCCGTAATATAGGACATAATCTCATTGGCATTCCTTACAAGCTCTTCCACGGCTTCTATTACGGATGCATTAATGCTTTGAATATCCTTTGCTGTTTCTTTTGTACCCTCAGCCAGCTTTCGTATCTCTTCCGCCACCACGTTGAAGCTTTTTCCCGCCTCCCCCGCTCTCGCCGCTTCAATGGATGCATTGAGGGCAAGCAGGTTGGTCTGGGCGGAAATCGCGAGAATATCGGCGGTAAGCTCATTAATCCTTACAACTGAATGGCTTTTCTCAATGGAGGACTCCATCGTCTTCCTGATTCCCTGCAGAATTTCCTGTGTCTGTGCCCTGCTCTGATTTGACCGGGTACTGATTTTTTCCGCACGCTCGGCAATATTCTCGATATGCTCCGTATTCCTCTGAGCAGAATCTGCAATTATATTCGCTGCTGACAGCACCTCTCCGGCGCCACTATCGATCGTTTGCAGGGTACTGTTAATCTCCTCCATGCCTGCCGACAATTCATTCAATGCAGCTGAGACGCTTGAGGTGGAATCCTTGCATTCCAGTATATGGCTGTTCATCGTTTCCGTTGCCCTATGTATACTTTTTGACCCTGCTTTGATGGATAGTATAACCTTTTGCAGAGTCTCAAGAAATTGATTGATACCCTTTACGATCTGCCCTATCTCATCTTCACTGCCGGCCTCCAGCCTGACCGTCAAATCCCCTTCATTCTCCTTTAATTTAAGGATGATATCATTCAGACTCCCATTCACCTTCCTTAAAGGTATCAGAATCGTCCTCTGGGAAAGATAAAAGGCGGCGGCGCTGGATATGACAAAGATAACAGCCATTACCCAGATAATAACGGTTGATCTGCCGACTCTGGAATGAACCAGACCTGTTTCATGGCTGATACTGCGATCCAGCACCTCCTGAAAATCATTTTCTGAACGAAGCATTGCGGCTGATAATGTCTCGAAGGCCTGAATCCCTTTCTCTGCCGATGCCAGGTCGCTGTTATTCATACCTTCCGCTATCACAGCCGCCTGTTTTAAAAAGGCATTCATATCGGCCTCATAGGGTTTATAGGCATCCCGAAGAGCACTGTTCATGGCCCTTGCAGAAAATTCATTACAGAGAGAAGCAATTTGGTCAATGATTACACTTGTCTGATCCACCGTATCGAGAATCGTCCGGGAGTCCTCTTTTACCGTATCCCCTCCGTTGTCTCCCGAATAGCCGGTTTGAATTAGCAGATTAATCTGATCAATATTTTTAGCCAGCTTTACCTGCTGATACTCCAGACTTACAAAGGAATCCGAAATCAAACTCGTCGATAATTGCACCTGGGAATTGGTAACTCCGCTTAATATCGTATTTAAAGTAAATAAAATTACCAACCAAACCAGAATAAACAAAATTCTGTACTTGATAGATTTGCTCATAACCTGTCCCCCCTATTTGAACCTGCTAGTTAAAGCCAACCACCTTCTGTGATATTTTATATGCCGTCAGGGATATCTTCCGCCCTGTTCTTCCCGGAAGATTGATTGTAAAGCCCATAATTCCCTTGCGTAATCTATAGTACAGGCTCAGGTCCTTTTTCTTGATATATTTCCATAATTCATTTTTTTTCATTAGATTTTCCTTTGTGCCGGAACGTATGAGAAGAATGGAGGATACCGTAGTAATGATCTCCAGATAATTAAACATATAGCTGCGCAGATTAAAATTCATGATCCGTCTTAAATCAACCATCTCAAGCATCAGCTGATTTACCCTGATTTGCTGGTCAATCCTCCCAATCATCACCCTTTCATTCACGGACTGGTCCTCCCGGCCTATATAATACCGGTAGAAATTCACATCCAGATAGAATATTTTCTTTACATAAGCCAGCGGAATATAAACAAATAAATTATCCACATAAAAGGTATGTTCCGGCAATGCTAGTCCACTTTCTCTAAGAATCTCCGTCCGATAGATGACGGAATGCATGAGAATATACTGCCCTTTTCTAAAATGGCCAACCTCATCCCAGGTCAGGATACGATTCCTTGGAAATACATTTTCATAATGCATCACCGAAAGCCGGTGTGCCCCCTCCTTTTCATACACAAAATTGCTTAAGAGCATATCAATCCGTTTTTCTTCCAAGGACAATCCTTGAAGTGTTTCCAGAATTTTTCTATATGCACAGACATCCACCCAATCATCGCTGTCCACTACCTTCAGATATAGGCCGCAGGCCTGGCGAAGCCCTGCGTTTATCGCTCCGCCATGGCCTTTGTTTTCCTGATGTATTACCCTTATGATTGTTGGATAGGCTCTTTTGTATTCCTCCGCTATCTCCGCGGTTTCATCCGTTGAGCCGTCATTTACAATTAATATTTCCACCTGCTCTCCACCGGGCAGCAGAGTGTTGATACAATGCCTCATATAATTTTGTGAATTATAACAGGGAATTATAATAGACAACAGCTTCATTTTCCTGCTTCCTTTACGTTATATTACTTCTCATCTTTTTTAAATATAATTTTGAAAATCGGGAAGAAAACCCAGAAGGAAATTGCGCAATTAATGATCATTGTAATAATATCCGCTATTGTTTCCCCAAGAGCTCCCATTCCCCATTGGTTGATAAACAGCTGATAAATCGGCGCTTTATAAAGTCCCTGCAGCGCAGCAGCACCGATTGATATCACCAGATAGGCTATGATATACCAGAAGGCTGCTTTTCCTATGCTCCCGTTTGATTTAAAGGTAATGTTACGCTGAGCAAAGAAATTAATAATCTGCGCTATACCCAGTGTTATCTGAACCGCAAGAAAATATGCAAGTCCTCCGCCTCCGCCCTGAGTAAGAGAGCCGGCGGAATAATTGAATATATAAAAATCACTTCCATCAAAATTATGCCCTATCTTAAATACCTGGAAGCTGGTGTCAACCAGTGCCGTATGTACAAATACCTCCTTAAGTATGGGCATAAGCAGCATTTGCAATACTGTTATTCCATTACTCAACAGAAAAAATACCAAAAACTGTGCCATGTTTGGATGCTTATCCTTGAAATTTGCCCAGATACCCTTTGTTTTGGCATATTCCCTACTGTCTCTATTCATATTGATCTACCTCTCATTCCTGCGCTTATGCTTTGCGTCTCCAAATACATGCCGAACCTTCTATGCTTCCTTCGCCCTGGCCTCTTTCCTCATTTTTTTCCGTTCACTTAAAACCTTGCCCAGGCCCTTCCAGAAATGTCCATTGACAATCATAAGAACACCATCGATCATCGGCATATTTACGATTCCCCCGGTCATCTTTGCAATACCGCGAAACGGCATATGGTAAACCGACATTATAATCAGATTCGCACTGCTTCGCTTCCCTATCTTTATCAAGAACCAGTGGGCAAAGCAAACCGCATGATATGCAAATCTCGCAAAGCATCCTCTTGCATATTGGCACTGTGCAACTGTGTCGTTATAATCGAGAGGCGCACTCCTGTTCCACTTTGGACAGGGAGCCTTCCGCTCTAAAAGCCGTTCAAATTCTTCCAGGCTGACGTTGTTAATCTTCCCCGAATAATAGGATGGCAGCCTTTCCTTATCATAGGGAAGCATTATCGACTGACCTGTGACAGGCAGCGTATCCGACAAACGGATATCTGTACAGGAGGCCCCGATCATAAGCTCATATTCTGCGGACTCTGTTTCCCACCTGCCTGTTTTTACGTTAAAATAACGGAAGGTCTTGTCATCAAAAGGAAGAGTTACTGTTCTTATCTCTCCAGGCTCCAGGAATATCTTGGCAAAGCCCTTCAACTCCTTCCTGGGTCTGAAAACTGCTCTGGACTTGCAGCCCACGTATAGCTGTGCTATCTCTCCACCGCAGACATTACCCGTATTCTTTATCTGGAAAGTAACCTTATCCTCTTCAACCGATAGGTTGGAATATTCAAAGCTGGTATAGCTAAGACCATAACCAAAGGGAAAAAGCACCGGAACCTTCAAGGTGTCATAATAACGGTAGCCAATGAAAATACTCTCCCTGTATTCGACACTGACTTCCTTTCCGGGAAAATAATGATAGGTCGGAGTCCCCTCATAGCAGATCGGATAGGTTTCCGCCAATTTACCGGAGGGATTGACATTACCTGTCAGTACCCTTAGCATAGCCTTTGCCCCTGCCTGCCCGCTCAGATAACCATGCACCAGCCCCTTTGCCTTGCTGTGCCAGGGCATCTCAATTACAGAGCCGCAGGATAATACCACTACAATATTAGGATTCACCTCATAGATTGCATTCAGCAGCCTAATCTGGTTCTGGGGAAGCTTCATATCCTTCCGGTCAAGCCCTTCTGCCTCCGTAACCTCATCCAACCCCAGATATAGGAGAACAATATCTGCTTTCTCTGCAAGGATGCAGGCCTTTTCTTCCAGTGCCCTGCTTTTCTTCCCATAGCGGTGAAAGCCCGGTTCAAATCCGATACAGTTTAATCCCGATTGCTCCAGCAGGGTAATGGTATGCTCCAGGACAGCCGGATTGACGATGGAGGACCCGGCTCCCTGGTATCTGGCATTTCTGGCAAAATCACCGATAACTGCCACATTGTCGCCATGATGCAGGGGCAGAATATTATCCTCATTCTTCAACAGGACAATGGATTCCTCGGCTGCTCTTTGAGCCATTTCATGATGTTTTTTAAAGTCGATTTTCCCCGGTGCTTTATTTAAGGCCTCATGAGTTGTAAATATCAGCTCCAGAAGTCGATCCACACATTGATTCAGCTCTTCTTCCTTTATCTGGCCATTTTGTACGGCTCTGACAATCTCCCGGTTGGATTCTCCGGCCGTTGTCGGCATCTCCAGCTCATTGCCTGCACGAAGTCCTGCTACCCGGTCATTGCTGCCTCCCCAATCGGTAATCACACAGCCATCAAAGCCCCATTCCTTACGCAGAATATCCATAAGGTAGGTATTTTCATTTGTATAGGTACCATTCAGTTTATTGTAGGAGGACATAACCGTCTTTACATGCCCCTCTTTCACGGCGATTTCAAAGGCCGTCAGGTATATTTCCCGCAGAGCTCTTTCATCCACCACCGTATCGATGGACATTCGCCGCTCCTCCTGATTATTTGCGCAAAAATGCTTTACACAGGCAGCTATTCCCCTCGACTGAATTCCTCTGATATAGGCTGCTCCCAGCTTTCCTGCCAGGTAGGGGTCCTCACTGAAATATTCAAAATTTCTCCCGCATAAGGGATTGCGTTTCATATTGATACCAGGTCCCAAAAGAACATTAACCTTTTGGGAAGCTGCTTCCTCTCCCAGGTGCTCTCCGATTCTTTCTCCCAGCTCTTCATTCCAACTGTTGGCAATCGTTGCTGCGGTCGGAAAGCAGGTTGCCGATATACTGGGATTTAATCCAAGATGATCTGCCGCCGCCTCCTGCTTTCTGATTCCATGCGGTCCGTCCGCAAGAAACATGCTCTTAATTCCGTGCTTTTTGATATCCTGGGTCTGCCAGAAATCCTTACCTGATAGTAAGGATGCTTTTTCTTCTAACGTCATTTTTTCAATTAGCTCTTTATATTTCATATGACTTCCTTCAATCTCCTTAAGTAATATGCTATTCCGTATGAATAAATTTTTAGTTGAATTTTACCCCCTTCTTAGCTTAACGGTCCACTGCTTTAACAATTGTATCTTAGCACACTATATTTTTTGTGCATATTTTTTGCATAAACTGCTAATTTTCAAGCATAATCTGTACTTTTTGTGTAAAAACCATATGGTTTTGATCATATTATTCGTCTGTATTGCACATATCCAATGCAGCAGGAATTACTTGTCCTCCTTAGTTTTAAGCCTATCCTGTAGGTGGATTGGAAAGAGCACCCTGACTTAAAAAGCAAATCAGAATGCTCTTTCATCTACATTCCCTTATATGAATACATATTGCTGTACCAGCATAACAATCATCAGTGCCAGCAGTACAACAGTCGGAATAGCAAGCTTGCTGCCCTTACGGAAGGAAAGCAGCCTGATCAGGCAGAACACAATGACTCCCAGAGCTATGCCGAAAGCAAGATTTGTGAGCACCGCCGATGCTGCAACCGTTACAACGGCCGGTATCCAGTCTGCAAGCTCTCTCCAATTTATATTTTTAAGTGCACGCAGCATGGAAAGTCCTACGCATACCATGACTGCGTCAGCAATACCAAAGGCTGCCCCCTGCATCAAATAAACAAATCCTCCGTTGCCATATGCGTCATAGTTCCATTGATTCATACTGTATACAGGATATGTGACTGTTGCAAACAATACAGGGAACAACATAAGGAACAGAGAAATCAGAAAGCCGATGCCGGCCACAATGGATGCGAGGCCGGATTTGCCGTTATCCTCTGTGGCCGCCACGGAGGTCTTGCTGACAGATATCCCGCCAATACCCAAAAACGGCGCAATGATATTCATGCCCGCATTGCAAAGCAATATCTTACGTATCCCCTTCTGACTATCAAAATCAACCCTTCCCGCTTCATTTGCATTACGGTTCAGTGCATCCTTAACAGCCAGCATTGTGCCTTCTGCATCATATACGCCCATAAATACATAACAAAGCACGCCGCTAAGTACCAGTGCCAAAGTGCTGCCGGTATATGCAGAGAAGTCTGCTCCCTTCGTGAAAATATCACTGAAATTCGAAAATACCTCTTTTATAGCAGGGCCGAAGTAGGTTAGATAGCTGTCTCCAAAGGGTGTTTCCATACTGGCCTGTGAGGCGGTAATCATCCATACCCTTCCGAAATTGATGAAGGAATCCGTATTTGCCACATCCAGGCCGCAGAAGATAATATCGATAAGAATAAAAAGTCCGGTACCTCCTGCCAATGACCAAAATACTGGATGCTTACGCTTGAAGCCCTTTAGTATGCAATATATAAGAATCGCAGCAATCGCACCGATAAAAGCAAAGGTAGCCATTTTTTTCCCTCCGGAGAAATCAGCAAAGCCTGTTATGACGGTAATAGATTGCCCGCCAATATTACCTAAAGCGATATCAGATGTGGTAACAAACCCACTCATCTTCAGAGCCGCAAAAGCAAATATCAGTCCGGCAGCAGCCGGCAATGCCCTGCGAACGGATGCAGGCAGTGCTTTATATACACCTTCTCTGACAACCGGTACTCCGACAACCAGGCCATAAATCAGGGCTGCAATAAAATTGATGAACAGCAGATTGTAATAGGTAAGACCAGCTTCTGTGCCAACCAGACTAAGCATTGAGCTTGCAAAGCCCATTGTAGAAAGCTGTGCGAAAGGCAATCCTGCCACCAGACCAATGATCAGGCTGCCAATAAAGGCAATCAAAATCGAACCAATGTAAATCTGGGCATAGGTTGATGCAGCCGCGATATTGGTGGGATCTCCGGGTGAAGTCCCCAGTTCAACCTTGCCGTTAACAGCGCCGGCCACAATTTGCATATTCATAAATATCACGCAGATGGCCAAAGAAAACATTGCAATACCGGCCATCACTTCACCCTTTAATGTACCTCCCCGGTCAAGATGGTGGAAATACTGATTCAATTTTTTAGAAAGCCCGCAGGGTTCCCCTTTCTGTTTGGATACAGCGGCCTCCGTTTGTGTAAGTACATTATTGTCCATTTATTTTTTCTCCATGACATAATATATTCCTGTTTGAAGCATCAACCGTTTCAGAGACCTCTGGAACGGTTGATGCTTTATTATCATAGCTTCTCAAATGTGATTAGAAGGGAAATCCGCCGGTATTAGTCGGCACAGCGAGATCAAATGAAGTACCGTCCAATGACAGCCCCGTGCCAGTCAGGTTATAGGTTGTCTTGTCTGGAGCACCCCAACCGCCCGAAGTCGTACCCTTTGTAACGGTAAGTGTCTTGCCGTCAAGAATAGCGGAACCGGCATCCGATTTCATCGTTGTAAAGCTAAGCGTGATACCCTCTGCATAGGTGTTCAAATCATCCAGCGTTTCAATGACTCCTTGGGTATTATAAATTCCGCTCTCACGAAGAATCGTGATATTATTAACGGAAGCAGTCAGCTCGTAAATATTATTACCGTCAGCATCAAGGCCAATGGTTACGGCAATGCTATAATCACCGCAGATTCCGGAAGCAGAAGTATCATATGTGGTGGCGAACTCTGCTGCGGCTGTTGCCGTGGCCATATATGCAGGTGCAGAAGCATCCTTAATCTGATCGCCGTCACCTGCGGCTGTAACCGTTACCGTGTATTCCTTACCTGTATCCAGCTTAGTCGTGCCGGTTACCGTATTGTTCGTGAAGGTATATGCCTTATTCGGACCATTCACTGTATTGGTATAGGAGAAATCATCCATAGTAATCGTCTCAACACTTGTGGTTCCGTCCATAATCTCAAATACCATCTTTTCCGGCATGCCCGTCACAGTAAGGCAGTTCAGATAGTAGCTGCTCGGTGCGGTAATCTCCATATAGCCCTCACTGTTAACCTGGGCTGTAAAGCCGGAAGGCATTGCCAGCGTTCCGCACATTACAAACTCCGACATCGCAGGCTCTGGATTGGGAAGCTTATCGTTGGAGGCAGCCATCGCCTGTACGATATAATGACCAAGCGGCAGTTTATCCATAGAAAGAACATCCCCAACTGTCGTTGCTGAGGAGGAATATTCACGGAATACGACCGTACCTGTTACCTTACCGTCGTTATCGTTATCAGCAAGTCCGGCACTGGAGCCTGATTGTTCAGACCAGATATAGCAGGTGCTTCCGTCTGCTTTGGTAGTCTCAACGGCACCATTTACATTCTGCAGTGCCTTTCCTGTGGTATCATTCAAAACCTTGCTGACACCGACCAGATAGGTTTCGGCATTGGGGACAGCATCGAAGGAAAACGACCCATCCGCTGTATTAAAAGTAAAATTGGCAGGTGCAGTACTGCTGCTGCCATTACTGCAGGCAGTCAATCCGGACATTGTCCCGATGCATATAGCAAGAGCTGCAGCACAGCACATAACTTTATTAATTTTTTTCATATTATCATTTCTCCTTGATCATGATAATCAGATTTTACCGGGAGCGGGATTGCTCCCGGTAAATCGAGGTTAAAATTATGCTTTTTTCTTCTTCATGCCGGGCAGCGCCACTGCGAACAATACGATCAAAATGCCGAGCAGGAGGATAGCATCACCGACAATGATAATAATCATAGGCAGTGCTGTGTTTGGAGTAACCGTCGTAACGGCATTCAGCTTATCGATATTGTGGCTGTATTGATATAGTGCATTCCGTGCAATATTATGGAGTGTATAGTTAATATAATTCGTGGCACCTGAACCGTCCGTACCAATGGAGGCATAAGCCGTGTTGGCTGACAGATCGCCGCTGCCCAGAATCCCTCCCTGGGTACCCAGAGTCCAGAAGGAATAGTTGTTATAAACATCGCTGGAGGAACCGTCACCGTCGGTAATCAGAAAACCATTCCAGCCCCATTCTTCACGGGCCATGGTGATATAAAAGCCTGAATGGGACCAGGCCATACCCATGCTGTTCAGTGAACCCATAATACCATCTGCATCAAAATACTTGGTGCTGATTTCATAGGGCTTCGCATAGATCTCACGAATGGACATTTCGTCTGCCCAGGTATTAACACCTCCGCGGTTTGTATCGGAATCATTTAAAGCAAAATGCTTGATAAATACATGCATACCGGTAGACTGCAAGCCCTGTACAACATGACCGCCAATAACACCTGCAATAAAGCCGTCTTCCGAGTAGTATTCGAAATCACGTCCGCCAAATGGAGTTCTGTGGGTATTCATAGCCGGTGCATAGCAGCTTGGGGTATTATTCAAAAGATCCTGATGCCCGTAAGCCACGCCTTCCGCCTCGGCAAGTTCCGTATTCCATGTGGCAGCAATGATAACCGCACAAGGCCACCAGGTACAGTCTGCATTCTGTGCATTGCCGGCTTCGCCGGGTCCGTCAACCGCAAGACCGAACTTTTTGCCAACTGAGTCAGCCCCATAGGTATGCCAACCGTTTTCTCCCATTAAATCATCTGCTTCCTTGAAGGTAAGCTCGTTCGTCAGCTTATCCCAACGTTCATAATCAGCGGCAGGAACACCGGACAGGTGTTCACACTGCAATTTGGTTGCGGTGCCCTCGGCATTGGCATCCGCCTCTGTATCATAAATCTTGACATAGCCATCCGTATCCTTAACGGTTTCTCCGTTGGAATCAAGAGCTACATAATAGGCTGCACTCCAAGTGATGTCAATGCCGCTTAATGCCTTGAGATAGCTATCATCGGATTGCAGCAAACCATCTTTGGTATACTTCATATTAATATAGGTATCGTTGCCATAGCCATACAGCGTCTTGGAGGTATTGCCGTCACCAAAGGATATGCCGTTGGCCAGGATGCTTCCATAATTATATGTCATACCCTCTGAAACACCGCTTGAATCCTCAAGGCTCTTAGGCGTTGTTTCAATCGCCTCCTGAACAATATCTGCCGCCTTCCGCTGTCCCGCCACATCCCCGGTCACAACCGGGGTCGTGCCTTTACCGTCGGCGGACCATACATAGCCATTGCCGCTATAAACACCTGTATAATCATCGGACTGATAGGACATGATCTCTACCATACCTGTATAGAAGTTACTTCTTGACAGATATCCCAGAGTATAGGTACCGGATGCTCCGCTGTTGACCAGCATGGCACCATCTCCCGCAGTGATATCATTCATGGCATTTACGGCTGTCGTTCCTTCCGTAACAGTCACTCCATTCATGGTTCCAACACGTGCTCCAGCATCTTTGTCGTTATACACAGTCGTTTCGTCAAGAGAAACGGTCAGGCTGTCGTAGTCACTGCCATATGCTTCTTCCTTGGCCCAGCCATGAGCATTTGGAGATACATGGAACGTATAATCACCCTTTTCAAGCACATAGCAGCCCTGACCAAATTCATCAAAGCTTGCCAGATCATCGGTGGAAAACTCAATTGTAACGTCCTGTGATTTTCCCGGCTCCAGCATATCTGTCTTGGCAAAGCCAATCAGCACTACCTGCGCCTTTTCAAGACCAACGCCGGAGACGCCAAGGGAGCTATCCTGGTTATAGGGCGCTTGCATATAAAGCTGAACAACGCTTTTACCTGCAACACTGCCTGTATTCTTTACAGTAACAGTCACAGAATTCTGACCGTGTGCCTCCAGTGTAACATCCTCACTCTTAATTTTCTGTGTGAAGGTCGTGTAAGACAGTCCATAGCCGAAGGGGAACTGAACGACCTCTTCATAGCCGGAATAGGTGGCCATAGGACCAGCTGCCTTCTGTTCTTCATAGGTACCGTTCGCATTCAATTCCGAATAGTACTTGCCTTCTGACAGGTTGCCCTTGAACTTGATACTGCCAAACTCAGTACTATCAAAATAGCCTGATGCATCTGCTGTTTCATAGTAACGATAACCCACATAAATGCCTTCATTATACTCATAGTACTTGTTTTTTGAATTCAGCGTGATATTGGAATAAGTCTGGTCGTCAGCCGAATAGTATGTAGGGTTTGTGGACATATCATAGGTCCAGGTATCAACCACTTGGCCGGAAGGATTTGTCTTTCCGCTGAGAATATTTGCTACACCGTACATACCGGCTTCACCCGGATGACCAATCCAGAGAACGGCACCCACATTATACGCCGAATTATTGACAAAGCCGCATTCTATCGGTACGGCGGAATTAACAAGCACGACAGTGGATTTAAAATGCTCCTTGCAAAATGCCAGCAGGGCCTTTTCATTGTCGTCAAGCTCCAGATAGGTACGCCCTGTGGTCGTATCAAGGTTTCCGTCATAGTCCAGAGAGGGGGATGCACCTTCCGCACCCGAACGGGAAAACGTAACAATTGCAACATCACTATAATCACCGATTAAGTCCTCTGTAACAAATTTTTCGTATGTTTGGATGCTGAATTCATGAATTTGCTGGTAGGAAGTCCAGCTATAGCTTGCGGCAGGATCATCCGCAGCGAGATATTCTGCATTCACGCTGCCATTATGTATATCCGAACCATTGCCAAGTGCATTGTCAAGCCAGGTCCACGCCTCCTTGTTGTAATCGATGCCGGCATTGGCAAAAGCCTTATCCATCATCGCCGTATTCGAATCATCACGGCCGCCTGCCGAACCTGTGCCTCCCTGCACATAGTTATGGGAGCAAGCGCCAAGAATGGTAACTTTGCTGCCATTCAACGGCAGTATGTTGTCTTTATTATA
Source organism: Bacillota bacterium (assembly GCA_023407175.1). The sequence goes on along the minus strand of JAEYMU010000042.1, from coordinate 59,597 downwards.
AAGCAGGGTAGCACCCTCACTTTCCAGATCGGTACACACTTGTGTACCCTCGGCCAGCGTATAAGCACGGTCGACATTTTTCATGGTAATCTTGCCGTTCGTTGCCGCTATCGTATCGTAGCTAGTCACCATGACACCGTTAAATACAATCGCAATCAGGACAAAAACCGCAATCACACTCATACCGATCTTGCCCTTTTTGGATTTTTTTACTGTCATAATAATCATTTCCCTCCTTCTAATTCCTCTTTACCTTTTTTCATAGCTTCTGATATTACATTTACCTTACCGCTTCCAATCCGACCAAGCCTCCTTTCATAGCAAAAGAAGGATGATGAAGCTTTTTTCCTCCTTTAAAAATGAACAATTGTATCTTAGCATATTATTTTTTTTGTGCATGTTTTTAGCATAAACTGCTAATTTCAAAGCATAATCTGTATCTTTTGTTTAAAATACATATGCTTTCTACAGCTTTATTGGTTGTATTGCACATATCAAGTCATCAAACAAGAAACTGGTTATGGGTTTGATTTTTCTTTCTATAGACTGATTTAGTCAAAAAAAATAACAAGTAATCCAATTGTTGTTTCCTTCTGGATTACTTGTTATTTTCGTCTTTATCTATAGACATTTACCGGGAATGCCATATATCATATGTCCTTTCCCCATTCCTACCTATCAGATCAAAAGGGCTGCAGATATCAGCAGAACAGCAGAAAGCAAGCCCATAACAGCGGTAGGAATGCCTATTTCGGTCAGAGCCTCAGGCATCTTCCCCTTCACCGCTTTTTTAATTTTAGTCAGCTGGATTATAATAAATGCAACTGTTCCCAGAGCCACCCCATATGCAAGGCTGGACAGGAAGAAGGTACCGGCAATCGTCACGATAAAAGGCACATATTCGGCATAATCCTTCCCTTCTATTCCTATACTGTGCTTAATCATGGACAATCCCAGAATCACCATGACCGCATCTGCTACTCCAAAGCTGCATTCCGTCAGCAGCTGCATGACCGTACCATAATGTCCATACATATTGAATGCGATGTCATAGGAACACGCCGTGGCAAAAACCGCAGGAATAAGCCATACAAACATAGAGATAAAGAATAGAACGGATGCCGAAACAGAAGCCAGACCGGACTTGGCGCCATCCTCAGTCCCTGCATAGGATTCCTTTCCGATTGCAACGGGAGCTGCTCCAAGCAAGGGGGCAACTATATTGATCCCCGCATTGCACATCAGAGCCCGCTGCAGATCCTTTTGATTATTAGCATCGAATGCCCGGCTGCTTGCAGCGGTCACACTGAGTGCAGCCTGTGCATCGTACATGCTCATGAATAGAAAGGTAAGCAACCCTGCGGTAAACAGCATAACTACACTGCCGCCGTTTGCCGTATAAGCACTGAAATCCATACCCTCGGAGAAGATTTTTCCAACAGATAAATTATCAAGTATCCTGGAAATATGGGCCTGCATGGCATCCTCTCCTCCTATCATCCAAATCCTGCCCCACAGAGAATCAAAGGAAAAATGGAAGTTATTCCAATTGACTGCTACTCCGGAAATACTAAACACAAGGAAGAAGCCTGTACCGGTTAGCAGAGAAAAGAAATAAGGATATTTTGAAAATCTCTTATAGATCAGATAACATATAAAAGTAATAATAACGGCAAGGGCACTGATCAAAAGTAAAGGATGAAACTTATCCGTAGAATAAGAAAACTTTCCAAAGCTGACCAGATTCGCCAGACTGACCGTATCACCTACATAATCCAGCTGCGAGCCGGCACCATAGACGGAAACCAAGGAGCCTCCTACCGTTATGATACCGGTCAGCTGTAAAGCCACAAAGGCCAGCAAAAGACCGACAGACGCCGGAAGTGCTTTACGGACGGACGCGGGAATTGCCTGAAAAACCCACTTTTTGACCATAGGAACAGATACCAGCAATGCATACAGGATGGAACTGAAGAAGGTTATCACAAGCAGATTATAATAGGTTAATCCTTTTTCTGTTCCAATCATGGATATGAGGACGGTACTTAATCCAAGGCTGGATACCTGAACCAGAGGGAGTCTGGCGATTAAACCAATCATAAGGCTTCCAATAAAAGCAATCAGCATTGCTGCAAAATACATATTGGCATAAATCTCCCCATTTGCTGCTATCTGGGAGGAGGATGCCCCGGTATAGCTGCCTGAAACGGACATTTTTGCAACAAGCTGCATGTTTAAAAATATACCGCAGATGGAAAGGATGGAGATTGAGATACCGGCGGTAATCTCATTGGATAAGGTGCCCCCTCTGTCAATATGGTGAAAATATTTATTGAGAAGTCTGGAAAACCTGGAGTGGGACTTCAGTGCTATCTCCTTCATCTCAGCCCCTGTGATTTGTTCTGACATAATTTACCTCATTTCTTAACTGTTTTAATTCACCTTGGAGGTCGTTGTCTGTGTGGGACCATAATCAATACGGTCCGTATAGAGACCTGCCGTTGCCAACGGAACTCCCATAACTTCAGGGTCCTTCCACAGGGAGGTCTTGGAAGCCGTGTATGCTCCTGTTGGCGCATCTGAGGTTAAGGTAAATTCCACCACATCACTTACTTTGGAAGAAGCTGCTATGGCCTCGTCACCCGATATTGCCTGGCAGGTAATATAATAGGTGCCTGCCTCCAAAGTATATTTATAGCTGTCATATTTTGAGGCATATTGGTCATTAATCCACTTATGCTCTCCTGCCGCATCCTCTCCCCACATAATACCTCCGGTAGGATGATAGCTGACTGTAAGAGTGCTTAAATCAACCGTTTCCGTCTGAACCAGACTTGTGCAGGCTTCATCGGAATAAATATTGAAGACAACAGAAGGCAGGTACTGATAGACATACCAGTCGGTAAGCGAATACCAGTCTATTACCAATTCTACTTCATTGCCGTCTGCCAAAGCCATGAGCTCCGGCTTTTCTAGAATGCCTCCCACACCGTAGGAGGTGCTTAAAACGGTGGGGTCCGGCGCCGTATAGCCGGAGCCGGCGGCAGCAAAGGTAACAAGCTTCACATTATAATTACCCCAGCCAAAGCTTGAAACATCAACCGTACCGCTTAAGGTACCTGTTTTTCCGCCCTGGATGCGTTTTGAGCTTACCGTATAGGTGGAGGCTTCCGCTCCATTCGTGACCGCATAGGCTCTTACAAAATAATAGCCTGCGTTTTCATCAGTTGCACTAAAGGTAAACGCTCCCGACTGCGCATCAAAGGTAAAATCGGTAGGAGCCGTTACCACTTTTCCTGCTGGCTGATCATCCGATACCTTCTGGCTGTCGGATGCCTGTTTGCTGCATGCCATCAATAAAAAACAGGAAGTGATTAAAAATACACATGAAATAATATGCCCTAATTTTTTCATTGTTTCTCCTTTCAAGCCTTCTTTTTCTTTCTGACACGAACCGCAATGATACTGGCTATAATTATGATCACCGCTGCAGCCATTCCTCCGACAACTACCGCACCGACAGGGAAATCACTGGATGTGGTTGTGGCACCGATCGTACCGTTTCCGCAATACTGGTATAAACAATATAACATAACCTGATGTAAGCTGTACTGTCCATAAGCATAAGAAGAAGCATCACCATATGCCGCCTGGGTGGAAGCCGCATTAATATAAACACCGCGGTTAAGCATGGAGCCCAGTACGGAAAGCATAGCCTGTGCTGAGTTATAGGCATCACCGTCAGCTCCGTCACCGTCAGTAATTAAATAGCCGTTCCAGCCCCATTCATTACGGAGAATACTCACATACATTCCGTAATGGTACCAGGACATACCGATTCTGTTCAGCGAACCCATAATACCGTTTGCGTTGTATTCCTTCACGGAAATCTCATAAGGAACCAGATAAATCTCACGGATTGCCTGTTCATTGGCCCAGGTTGTATTACCGCCACGGTTGGTATCTCCGTCATTCAAAGCAAAGTGCTTGATAAATACATTTGTACCGGTGGACTGAATGCCCGATACCGCATTGCCGCCTATCTGCCCTGCAATGAAGCCATCCTCTGAATAATATTCAAAATTACGTCCGCCGAATGGAGATCTATGAGTATTCATGGCAGGTGCATAGGCTCCGCCCACACCAAACAGGGCGGCCTGATTACCGTAAGCAACACCTTCCGCATAGGCAAGCTCTGTATTCCAGGTTGCAGCAATGGTTACCGCACAGGGGAACCATGTTCCGCCTGCAACAGTACCATTGGCAGGCTCTCCTGGTCCATCCTGACACTTTTGGGCACTTTTGCCGACAGAGTCAACTGCACTTACATTCCAACCGGAATTTCCCTGAATTTCAATTGCTTCTGCCAGGGTTGTTTCCTCTACCAGCATATTCCAAATAGCCTTACCCTCAGTGGTGTCAATGGGAACATTCGTCATATCCTCACAGCTAAGCTTATGATAAGCACTTCCGTCAGTCGGCTCTTTAGCGACCACCGTGGGAAGACCATTATCATCCAGCACGGCTTCACCGTTCTCATCCTCCAGCACATAATAGGTCTGTCCCCATTTCTGCTCACTCAGTGTCTGGGTATCGATACCGTCCGGCGTTTGCTCGGCAAAGGGCATCATATTATTGCCATGGGCATAAATTGTTTCTGAAAGAGTCGTTTTCACACCGTTAATATAGGTCTCATAAGTATAGTCATAGGTGTCCGTATTCGTCAGATTCAGGCAGGCTTCTATATCAGAATTCAGTATCTCGTTGGAAGCCTCATCAGACTGATGCTGCATGATAGCTGTCATTCCACCGGCAATATCATTCCGGGAAAGATAACCGTCAAGCATATTTCCGTCACCGGCTGTCACATCATCCATGGAATTTACGGCAATCACATCATCCGAGTCACGTGCACCCGCATATTCTGCGTCACTGACATTTCCGCTCTCATTATAGATAATAGATTTTTTAAGATTTGCGGAGGCTGTGTCACTGGCGGCATTGGTGCTGCCTTCCCCGCCCCATTGATGAGCATCCTTTTGTACATGGAATTTATATTCACCCTTTTCCAAAACATAGCAGCCCTGACCGAAGTTATCATAGGATGCAAGATTATCTGTTTGGAAGGTGATCGTCACTTCTGCCGATTCACCGGGCGCAATTTCGTCAGTTTTTGCAAAGCCAATCAGTACAACCTTGGATTTCTCAAGGCCCACTCCCTTAATACCAAAATTCTCCGTATCGGACTGATAAGGGGCCTCCATATAAAGCTCCACAACATCCTTACCGGCCACAGAACCGTCATTGGTTACCTTTACCGTAATGCTGTTCGTGCCGTGAGCCTTTAAATCCACCTCGGACTTTGTTATTTTTTCGGTAAAGGAGGTATAGGAAAGTCCATAGCCAAAGGGATACTGCACTACCTGATCATAGCCGCTGGCACTTCCATTTTTTAAGGACAGGGAGGTAAATTCCGGGGAGTCGAAATATCCTACGGCATCGGCCGTCTCATAGTATCGATAGCCCACATAAATACCTTCCTCATACTGATAGAAGGTCTGACCGTTTGTATAGCTGTTATTATCTGTATTATAATAGGTAGGATTCGTCGTCATATCATAGGAATATGTATCCACCAGACGACCGGATGGATTGGTGCGTCCGGTGAGTATTGTACCTACGCCTACAATACCTGCTTCACCCGGATGTCCTATCCAAAGTGCCGCATCAATATTATATTCATCAGAGTCAAGAAAGCCAAGTTCCATAGCAGTTGCCGAATTAATCAGGACGATTGTATGGCTGAAATTTGCCGCACAGTATGTCAGAAGATCCTTTTCATTCTGATCAAGCTCCAGATAGGTTGTACCTGTAAGCGTACTTCCATCTCCGTCATAATCCATGGAAGGAGAGGCTCCTTCCGCACCGGAACGTGCAATTGTCACAATCGCATAATCCGAATAACCGTCAGTAACGATTGACGATGTACCGCTTCCATATACATCGGAAGCAAATTCATGAATTTTGGTATAACTTGTCCAGCCCACACCCGCGGGGTCCTTATCATCAACACCTCTGGAGCCTCCGCATTGACCGGCAAGCCAATCCCATGCATCAGGATTTACATCCAGACCTGCTTCTCCAAAAGCGTCATTCATCATAACCGTATTCTCATCATCTGCTCCGCCTGCCGAGCCTGTACCGCCCTCTACATAATTATAGGACATGGCTCCGAGAATTGTTACCTTAGTCCCTTCCGCAAGCGGCAGAACATTATCGTCATTTTTCAAGAGGACAGAGCCCTCTGCTTCAAGCTCAACGCTTACATTATACCCCTCCTGATAGCAATAATCGCCATCCTTCGTGACAGAAGCTCCGTCGCTTTCCGTAGCCATAGCAGTCCCCGTGCCGGTATAGGCAATGTTTCCCGCAACCACAGCTACAACAAGCAGAATCGCTATCACACTATAAATCCTACGCCTATTCTTGATTCTCATTTTTTTCACTACCTCCGATTTTTTACATATTGTTTTTAAGTAATTCATCCTTTTTCTATGCTTTTTCGGTCCTTCTGAATAATCACAGCACCTCTGCGTAATTATAACGGGTTCTCCCCTTCCAAATGAGCAGCTCCTCTTTGTCTCCCGCAGCATAAGTATTGCCTGTAAAATACAGTTTCAATTTTCCTTCTTTGATTTTCAGAATGACCTATGCGCTTCAACCTCCTTTCAGGCAAAACATTTCTCCATTTGTCCCAATTAATAAATGTTCACTCCTGATAATATCAGCTTATTGAACAATTATAATGTTATCATACTTATTTTTTTATGCATATTTTCCGCATAAATTGCTTATTTCAGAGCATAACCTGCGTTATTATTATAAATAAGCTGCATATCATTCGTATGGTTTTTCATCAATGCAACAAAAAAAGCATTCTTCACATAGAAAATGTTAAGAATACTTTTCTCTTTTATTTAAGTCCTATACAAAATATTATTCAATTGCCATCTCCCGTACAGTTATCCCTCTCCAGGCAACGGGATCAGGATTCTCATTGTGAACCAATGATTTTCCGTATGAATTGTTAAGGTTCCCTCATATTTTTCGACTGCCTGACGGATACTTTTGATTCCAAAGCCATGAAAGCGATTATCCAGCTTGGTTGTGACCGGCAGTCCGTCATACATGGTTAGCTCCGCCTCATAATAGTTTTCAACACGAATCATTAAAAAATTATTCTGTGCAAAGACCGCAGCTCGTATCAAACGCAGCTCGCTGTCCTTTATCTGCTCCACACATTCAACCGCATTATCCAGCATATTTCCGAAAATCGTGCAGATATCCATGACATTCATAAAGGAAAGCAGAGTTCCGTCCGCTACACAGGTGAAATTAATATCATGCTGCACACAATACAGGCTCTTACTGGTCAAAATGGTATCCAGAACACTATTTCCCGTCTTATTCTGAGCCTCATACATTCGGATGCCGCTTTCCATTTCCTCCAGATAGGCTTCCTTTTTCTCAGGGTCGCGTTCCATCCGTATAATATTAATCTGATGCTTCAAGTCGTGATATTTGCGGTTCAGCAGCTCGATGCTATCTCTGGACAGCTGATACTGCTCGTACTGCTGCTTCAGAATGTGGTTAATCGCCTCCAGCTCCTGCTTCATATGAAGCTCCATCCATTTATCCTGCTGGGCAAACAGCATAACAAAGCCCGCCAGATCTACCAGCGTACGAATATATAAAATTCCCGTTCCCACGCCTGTAAAGGGCGTGTCAGTATAGATAAAGCTGATATTACTCATAAGAAACGCCGCCAAAGCAATCAGGACAGAGCTGAATACCTCCCGTGTTGTTGCTCCAAAATTTCTCCCCTTCGGAGCATGGCGGCGCTCCAGGAGATAGATCACTGAATAAATTCCCAGATTGAACCCCAGCATAAAAAGCACCGAGATCCACTGTACGTCAACTCCCCGCATTGCAAAGAAAATATATACCTGCCATTCCAGCGATGCAGCGAATTCAGCCAATACAAAAGCCCGGGCACAGCAGGCTGCCGTATCCAGAGCTGAGATGTCACAACAGATAAAAATACTCAGATACATGAGAAGCATCGCTGCTGTCATTCCCGGTATCCAGAAGACCAGGGGAAGCATACCGTTCACATATTGCAAAGCGCAAAGTGCCACCAGGGATGCGGCAAGAAGTACCGCCAGCCGAAATCCTGTAAAGCGTTTTCTCATAAACAGAATATAGATCAGACAGCCAGCCCATTCAGCAATTGCCGTGTATAAACGGGGTATATCGGGTACAGTTGTCATATAACCTCGCCTCCAACAAAATCCGTAATATCATCCATGAATGCTTTTTTTCTCGGACGGCTGATCTGGAGCTTCTCTCCTGCAACCGTTACCAAGCTCTGCTGGACGCTTTCGATGTATCTTAAATTGACCAGATAGCAGTTATTGCATCTGGAGAATTTGTATTTCATCAATTGCTGCTCCATATTCTTCATGGTTTCTACCATAGAATAGACATCAGCTTCCGTATGAATCAGTATTTTATGGCCCTGGCTTTCAATATAGGTAATCTGGGTAACATCCAGACGCAGCATTCCCGCTTCCTGCTTGATGGTCAGATAGGCTCTGGTTCTTTCCTTCAACCGCCGGATTGCCTTGGCCAGTTCCTCTGAAAAGGCAAAATAAGTTACAGGCTTTAGCACAAAGTCCATGGCATTTACAGAATACCCCTGTATGGCATACTGAGCCATGTTAGTGATAAAAATAATAATTACCGTTTCATCCATCTTGCGTATATTCTGGGCTGCCTTCATACCATCCATTCTCTTCATCTGAATATCCAGAAATATAATATCATAAACTGCTTTATATTCGTATACGATGTCATCGCCATCAGAAAATGTTTTTATATCAATAATTTCATCATTTTCTCCCGCATACCGCTTCACAAAGCCGCATAATTGCTGCATATATTTTGCGTCGTCTTCGACTATGGCAATCCGTACCATTGTACTCCTCCTGAAATCTATTTTCTGATATAATAAGCTTATTATAGCCAGGCCGCAGGACTTTAGCAATAAATACTTTAGGACATTCATTTCACAGGTTCTCTTAGCAAATAGAATGAGGGCTTTCACATTGTAAGGAACACATGTGAAAGCCCTCATTCTTATTTTATGGGTAAAATTTTATGAATAAGACAAATTAATTATTATTCTTCAACAGTCTTACGTCTTTTCAGTACTACTGCGCCTGTTAACATAACAGCTGCACCAGCAGCAAAGAATAATGCATAGGAGGTAGTTCCTGTCTTAGGAGCAGTTGAAGTAGTATCGGTAGCTGCTGTGGTATCAGTAGCTGTATCAGTAGCTGCTGCATCGCCTGCTAAACCAACAAGCTCCATAGCATTGCCGTCTTTATCAAGAATCTTTACATTGTCGATGTAGTCATCGGTTCCGTTGTTTGCCCAGTTCATAAACATAAAGAAGCCGGTGGAATCAGCAAAACCTAAACCAGCATTGATCGTCTCTTTCAGATGATTTACTGCTGTTGTTGCATTCTCATAATCCTCAATTGTAAAACCAACGCCGTTATACCATGCACCGCCTGCTGCCCAAGGACCTGCGCCAATGGTACCGCCATTCCAGCCAGCTACTTCGCCAGAGGGCTGTTCGATATATAAATCATATTCAATACCGCCAACATTAGCTACATTATCTTCGCCAACTAAACTAGCTAACAGGAATTTAACCTTAGGAGTACCATTCTCCTGTGTATCAATCTTAAGCATCTTGGAACCCTGGAAATCAACAACTGATAAAATTGCAGGATCGCCATCAGGTGTAACTCCGTCATCATTTACGGTTGCCATAATGATACTTGCAGGTACGTTACCATCCTCAAAATCGATTACATCGGTTGCTGCGCTTACGGGAACTGCTGAAAATGCAAGTGTCAATACTGTTGTTGCCGCTAAAACTTTTTTAAATAACTTCATTGTAAATCTCCTCCTCTAATAATAGTTGTCTTGAAATTATTTTCTTGAGCACGGATAACCCGCACATTCAATACATATACATTTTAACAAATCTGGCATAGTATGTACATCGTCAAAACGCATAATTATCCAAGTTATTTTTTGTGCATAATATTAGCAAAAGCAAAATCAATGTAATAAAAATGCACTCTACCTATCAATCAAGTAAAAAACCCGCTAGGACATAATTACTAATGTCAATTCCGTACTCCGTCAATCGGATATGATCTCCCTGTATTTCCAGCAATTTATCCTTAACTCCCCGCTTTACTGTTTCACCATAGACTGCTTCCAATTCTATTCCAAATCTTTCAACGAATGTATTTATGCTAATTCCAGCCATTCGCCTCAATCCCAAAAACATAAATTCCTCCATTTTCTGTTGCTCTGTCAGCAGCTCTATATTCCTTCTTAGTCCTATAAAATCTTCCAGTACAGCTTTTTCCTTATTTTTTTGCGTGTCAATATTCCTCGCCTTGACATTATTTTTTTTATATAAATTGCATAAATTTATATATTGTTCTATGCCGTGCAAATTTGAAAACCTTGCACTATCAAGCAATGATGACGCACCCAAGCCAATGCCCAAATAGTCCTTACAAATCCAATAAGACGTGTTATGTCGACATTGAAATGCATTTTTTGCATAGTTAGAAATCTCATAACGATAATAACCATTCGCCTGCAGGATTTCCTTGGTCCTATAATACATCCGCCGGTCTTCCTCCTCCCCCGGCAGCTCCCCAAAGCCCTCTGTACCTTCCCGGTACCTGTCATAGAAGCTGGTACCCTCCTCAATAATTAAGCTGTATGCCGATATGTGCTCCGGCTCCAGTGAAAGCACCCGGTTCAGCGTCCTTTCCCAGGAGTCCGGCGTCTGGCCCGGTATCGCGGACATCAGATCAACGTTAATATTGTGAAAACCAAGCGCTCTCGCAAGCCGGTAATTTTCCTCGAATTGCTCATAGGTATGAATTCTTCCAAGCCGTGCCAGTTCCCCATTGTCTGCGGACTGCAATCCAAAGCTTAAGCGGTTGATGCCCGCTCTTTGGTAGCTTTTTAGTTTGTCCTCCGTTATTGTTCCTGGATTGATTTCTATTGTTGCCTCAAGACGGTGCCAGTCCACTTTAAAAATGCGGTTAACCGCTTCCATCAGCCTTTCGATATAGCCGGTCTCTACACAGGAGGGTGTGCCACCTCCAATAAAGATTGTAGGTACAATACAATCCCCTGTACAATTCTCATATTGCCCCAGTTCAGCCAGCATGGCCTCAAAATACCGGTCGATGGTTTCCTGGGAAGCAGGGGCTGACAGGAAATCACAGTAGTCGCATTTCTTAACACAGAACGGTATATGAAGATAGAGCCCAAGCTCCTGCTCTCTCTTCCCATGCTGTTCCTTAAAAGCTTCATTTTCCATAATTCAATCGTACCTTTCTGAATTCTCCTGTACCTAACATAGTACCGAATAAACTTTGGTGAATAACAGGAAAAGCTGTTTCCCCAATCCATTAGCTTTCAAGTAATATGCCACTGCTGCCAGTCAGCACTCTTAAAATCACGAATAGTAAACAGCTTTTTAAATATCATATTTTTATTTAAAACAAAGTAACTATTTTAGCCTATCATTATTATATGCTTTTTCCAATACAGGCTTTCTCATCCGTTTAATCCTCATCCAGCTTCAATACACTCATGAAGGCCTTCTGCGGTATTTCCACATTACCGATCTGGCGCATACGCTTCTTGCCTTCCTTTTGCTTCTCCAAAAGCTTCTTCTTACGGGTGATATCTCCGCCGTAGCACTTGGCAAGGACATCCTTGCGCATTGCCTTTACAGTCTCCCTGGCGATAATCTTACTTCCGATTGCCGCCTGAATCGGAATTTCAAATAGCTGCCTCGGTATCTCCTCCTTAAGCTTCTCGCACATTTTTCTGCCGCGCTCATAGGCACTTTCTGCATGTACGATAAAGGTCAGGGCATCTACCTCTTCCTTATTAATCAGGATGTCCAGCTTAACAAGCTCAGATTGCACATAGCCCTTTAATTCATAATCAAAGGAAGCATATCCTCTGGATCTGGATTTCAAAGCATCAAAGAAATCATATATTATCTCATTGAGCGGCAGCTCATATTTTAACAAGGCCCTGGTGGTCTCCATATATTCCATACCCAGGTATACACCGCGCCGCTCCTGGCACAGACTCATGATGGAGCCGACAAATTCCGTTGTAACCATGATCTCCGCCGATACCATGGGCTCCTCCATAGATTCGATTACGGAAGGATCGGGCAGATTGGTCGGATTGGTTATATCCAACACTTGTCCGTCTGTTTTATGCACCTTATAGATAACGCTGGGAGCTGTGGTAACCAGGTCCAGATTATATTCCCGTTCCAGTCTTTCCTGGATAATTTCAAGATGGAGCAATCCCAGGAAACCGCAGCGAAAGCCAAAACCAAGTGCCACGGAGGTTTCCGGCTCAAACTGCAGGGATGCATCGTTAAGCTGGAGCTTCTCAAGGGCATCTCTTAAATCAGGGTATTTTGCACCATCGGCCGGATACATACCGCAATATACCATCGGATGCACCTTCTTATAGCCTGGAAGCGGTTCACTGCAGGGACGCCTGTTATCGGTTACCGTATCACCCACACGGGTGTCCTTTACATTCTTAAGGCTAGCCGTAAGATAGCCTACCATACCCGCCGACAGCTCCTCTGCAGGAATGAACTGACCGGGTCCGAAGGTCCCCAGCTCCACAACCTCTGCCGTTGCACCGGTTGCCATCATGCGTATCTCAGTTCCGCGCTTAACGGTGCCCTCCTTAATTCTGCAGAAGACGATTACCCCTTTATAGGAGTCATAAATAGAATCAAAAATCAATGCCTGAAGCGGAGCATCCGGGTCTCCCTTCGGGGCCGGAAGCTTTGCCACAATCTGCTCCAGCACCTGATCGACATTTGTACCGACTTTAGCCGAAATCAGCGGGGCGTCATGGGCCTCCAAGCCGATTACGTCCTCGATTTCCGCAATTACGCGCTCCGGGTCCGCACTCGGAAGATCAATCTTATTAATGACCGGTATGATATCCAGATTATGATCCAGTGCCAGATATACATTGGCAAGGGTCTGCGCCTCAATTCCCTGTGCTGCATCCACCACCAGAATGGCTCCCTCGCAGGCTGCAAGACTTCTGGACACCTCATAGTTAAAATCCACATGTCCCGGTGTATCAATCAGGTTAAATATATATTCTTCACCATTCTTTGCTTTATAGACGGTACGAACCGTCTGGGCCTTGATGGTGATTCCGCGTTCTCTTTCCAAATCCATATTGTCAAGCACCTGTGCCTGCATCTCACGGCTGGTAAGCAGTCCGGTCATTTCGATAATCCGGTCTGCAAGGGTTGATTTGCCGTGATCAATATGGGCGATAATACAAAAGTTTCTTACTTTACTCTGGTCTAAGGCCATGTTAATCCTCCTAGGTATATTATAGGAACTGTTTGATTATAACACAACGTTTTCCAAGTGGCAAGATAGTGAGTTTTCTGTTATTCTGTTACTGTTCACTCCTCTGCAAAAAGCAGCAGTTCCGTGAACAATAACACGCTTCGCGATGCACACAAAACGCAAAATCAGCGTTTTGGCGCTGCAATTCTCCGGTTTTCTGTGACTTTCGCTTCGCTGCACTCACAAAAAACACGTCGCGGTCGTCACCTGTGAACAGTAACGTTATTCTCCCTTCAATACCGTGTCCAGTATCTTTGCAAAAGGTACCATTGCGTTTTTTGCCGACTCCAGTGTATTTTCATCCGTTCCAAGCTCAACCAGCAGGCTTTTTGGTCTGACATGAAGGTTATAACGGTAGCTTTTCAGATAATTCTTACAAAATAGTCCCGGATACAGCTCATAGGATTTTAGCTGGAGCTGGAAGCTGAAGGCCAGATTATCCTGCAAATTGGGGTTGTTTAAATAGGTAATCGGCCCATTCTGGTCCCTGCTAAGCCCGTTGAATAACATGACTCTTGCCGTCTCTTTCCCATCTATCATGACGTTACGTGCCGCTCCGTCATCTCTATGTAAATCGATTACTACTTCTATGGTTGGGTTTTCCCCCAGGATTTTATCCAGTCCATCCTCTGCCTTAGTGTAAGCAACATTGCGGTTCAGCTTTCCGTCCACGATATCATAGGTGGTTTTATCATGAATTACATTATAGCCATAATCCTCCTCAAGGATTTCAGCAAGATAGGTTCCGACACCTACTACCGTATCCTCCGGATGATTGGCCCGACTGTCTATAAATGCCTCCTGTGAATGGGTATGATAAATTAGAATCTGGGGCTTATCGTTCTCCTGCTTTATGGTCATATCCGTACCCATGAGCTTATCGGCGTCAAATAATGAATTTGTAATCTTGGTGGAGGAATCTACAATATAAAATTTACTGACCAGGAAACTCGTGTCCCTAAGCTGATCCAGCGTATATTTTACCGCTCCGTCAGCACTGACCGTCTGTGAATCGTCTGCTGCATTTTCATCCTCGTAGTATACTTCTCCTTCCTCACTATCCACCTGCAACTGGTCTGTCTGATCTGTCAAAGAAACGTCCCCTGCCATGAGACTGTCGTAGACTGCTCCATTGGTCAGTATATATTCCTTGCTTACATATTGCTCTGAAATCTCATAGTAGCCCAGTTGATTCACAACATCCTTTGTATTCATAACTTCTACCGCTGCATCTGCGGAAACTATCCCGCTGCTTTGCGTGGTATTCGCCTCTGCCCTTGCTGTCCATACAGCCGAATCTCCGGCATAATTTTGCAATGCCAGCCTCGCATCCAAAAATGCGATCGGAAAATCCGCCTGCTCCTCTCTTGCACTATAGCCGATCAGCGCTGCGCCTTCCTCCATCACCTTCTTACACAGTCCGGAAAATATGGTATCCGTAAGCTTAGCATCAGCTTGGCCAACATTACCGGAAAAGGATAATGCTGCGAAGCTGAATATAAGATATAAGGATACCAGAAGGATTCCGGACCAGATGATTTTGAATATTCGCTTACTCAGCCTGCTGTGATTTTTTCTCATTACTGCCTCCATATAATAGATCGGCAATATCATCCTGCCTGATTCATTATATTCAATAGGCTTGTTTTTATTACCCCGGATTGCTTACCCACCTTCGCTTCCCCGGTCTTTTATAGAGCTTCTCCTTCGTCTGCTGCTACAGCATCGATGCCGCAAAGCAGGAATTCAGGGCCTCGGATACCGTATAGCTGATCCGCTTGACCGATTCATCGATGTTTTTTGGCGTAACGAACATATTGTCAATCTGCTGCTCCCGTATCTCAGATATGAATTTATCAATATCCTCTTCCCCAAAGCCGCTCTTTTGCATATAGCTGGTCAGGGTATCCGCAACAATTGTTGCAGCGTCCACGACGGTAGGCACGCCAAGGGCAATTACCTTTGTTCCAAGGCTTTCTTCATTGATAGCCTTACGGTTGTTTCCTACCCCGGAGCCCGGACTGATACCCGTATCCGTAAGCTGGATTGTTGTATTCACCCGGCTTACACTTCGGGAGGCTAAGGCATCTATTACAATAAGAAGCTTCGGGCTGGTTTCCTTAATGATACCCTTCAATATTTCTACTGTTTCCATGCCGGTTTGTGCCATTACTCCCGGAGAAATGGCGCTGATACTGCCAAGCTGATGCTTCTCCTTAAATTCCTTGCCGTATTCCTTGATCAAATGTCTGGTAATGAACAAATTATCCACTACCTGGGGGCCTAAGGCATCCGGAGTAACCTCCCGGTTCCCTAGGCCTACGATAAGAATTTCTTCCTTATTCAAATCCCCTGCCAGCTTTTTCAAATGCTTGGCAATCTCCTCAGATACCGGCTTACAATAGCTTTCATCCGCTTTATCAATATCAGGGGCTTCAATTGTGATGTAGGTCCCGATTGGTTTTTGCATGGCCTTGGCCCCCCGTTCATCCTTAATCACAACAGTTGAAACCCTGATTTTATTCTTTTTATCATAATCCTCGGTCAAAATAACTCCCTGTATCTCCACATCATCCTCGGGAAAGCTTTCTCTGGCTTCTAATGCAAGGTCTGTTCTGATCTTCTGATTCAATTTATTTTCCTCCAAACAATCATATTTTAGATTTATTTTTTGCAAAGTTTTTAAAAATATGTATTGACAGAACAAAACCTATCGACTACTATATAATAGTATGTTTCCATTAGAGCGTCCGTGTCCGGATTTAATGAAACAAGTATACGAGCAACCAAAAGCAGGTCTGCACCTCACTCTCACTTTGGTGTCCCTGTAAGGCGGTTGAATTATATTATATATTGGAGGTGTACGAATGGCTAATATAAAGTCTGCTAAGAAGAGAATCCTGGTTAATGCAACCAAGGCTGCCAGAAATAAGCAAATCAAGTCTAAGGTTAAGACAGTTATAAAGAAGGTTGATGCTGCTGTTGCTACAGGCGATAAGGAACTTGCTAAGACTACCTTAATTGACGCAGTTTCTGAAATCGACAAGGCTTCTTCCAAGGGTATCTATCACAAGAATACCGCTGCAAGAAAAGTATCCCGTATAACCAAGGCTGTTAATAATATTGCATAATAGTTCAGAGCACAATAGCAACACCTGTTCCTGCCCAACCCACAGGACCAGGTGCTTTTTATTTTGTAGAAAAATCCACTCTATTTGGGCAAGCTCTTCTTTATAAAAGCAGCTCCGTCTTATCTTCGCTTTCTAAAATGCGCTTTAATATACGAATCCCTTCCTCAAATTCCGCAGGATTCCTTGCAGCCGTCACTGAAATTCTTACGGCACGCCGGTCTGCAGAATTGCCAACCAGAAAGCGCTCTCCCGAATAGACCTGAACCCCTTCATTCCTGGCACAGATTTCAAAGCTTTTTCCGGTAAAGGCTTCGGGAAGGATAACCCATCGAAAAGGGCATTCCTCCTCGCCATAGATTTCATAATTACCTAAGTTTGCAGCAACAACCCTGTTCTGCTCCAGCGTATATTGCCGGCGCTCTCCCGCAATTTTGTCCGCAAGTCCGGTATGGATCAGTCTTGCCGCAAGCTCCAGAACAAAGGGAGAGATGGATATGTTCATATTATAAATGCCGGTATAGATGTCCTTATAATAGACCTCCGGCGCTGCCACATAGGCAAGGCGCAGTCCCGGGGAGATTATCTTGGAGAGGCTTATGATATAAATCGTCTGCTCCGGGGCAAAGGCAGCTACCGGCGGCAATATTCTCTCCTGTAAGAGGCTGTTGATCGCATCCTCAATCACTATGACGGACTGCTGCTTTGCAATCTCCGCTATCATCTTACGGGTTTTCAAACTCATAACATGTGTTGTCGGGTTATGAAAATCAGGTATGAGATAAAGTCCTTTGATCTTATCATTCTTAATTGCATTCAAAAGCCCCTCCTGTGTAATCTCATTCCCCTTCCACTCAATTGGAACCAGTTGAATTCCAAGCATCTTGGCGGTAGTTTTAATCCCCGGATAGGTTAAAGGATCAGTTCCTATTTTATCCCCTGCCTTAAAAAGGGAAGCCAGCACCGCCGCAAGGGCATTCTGTCCGCCTGCGGAGAATATCACCTGTTCGGGAGCTATCTGATAGCCCGTCTTCCCAATCCATTTTACCGCCGTCTCCCTCTGCCAGGTACTGCCTCCCGGTGTTCCATATTGGAATAGCTTCTCTGACTCCGGCTCCGAAAGGAGCTTCTGGATATAATCCGTTAAGGTCCTGTTCGGCATGGAGTGCGGCAGGATTGCCCCCATCTCTATCATCTGAAGATGCTCTGGAGTTGGACCCAGGATATGGTTGGTTCCTGCATCGGAGGTGACATAGGTTCCATTACCGATGGTGGCACAGATCAGCCCTTTCTGCTCGCACAGCTTAAAGGCTCTGGATATGGTACTTAAGTTAATATCAAGATAGTCTGCAAGCTCTCTCTGCGGCGGAAGCTTGGTTCCCGGCAGCAGCTCTCCGCTTTTGATATCCTCTTCCAGCATTCCTGCCAACACTTTATAAATCGGGCCTGAAGCACCGGAAAGCTTGGGCTTCCAGCTCATCGGATAATGATCAAAGGAATTAACCGGCATATTGACCTCCCTATCAAATGCAAATTGTTTTGCATACAATTTTATCATTGTATGTATCAAATTGCAATGATATAATTTGAAAAATTCTATTACAATTCAGAACAATTCTTCGTACAACGTTTCCATAACGGGTGCGCATACCTACATCAAATGCAAAGACGCATTCGTAACGTTTACTGATTGTCTTAAGAAAGGTGTGTGCCCATGAAAGATTTCTATTCAGACAGAATCCTAAGGACAAAGCCCTCCTTTACCCGAGAAATACTTAAGGTAACCGAGGCCAAGGATATGATTTCCTTTGCCGGAGGACTTCCAAACCCGATTTCCTTCCCGCTTGAAGAACTATCCCAATCCTGCGAGCGGATTATAGCGGACAATAAGGACAAGGTTTTTCAATATTCCACAACAGAGGGGTATCTTCCCTTACGGCAATATATTGCAGACCGGTATGAGAAAAGATTTGATCTTAAATTTACGCCGGAGGACATTATGATAACCACCGGTTCACAGCAGGGTCTGGACCTGATCGGCAAAATATTAATCAACAAAGGGGACGGCATTCTTATAGAAGAGCCCGGTTATCTGGGTGCTATACAGGCCTTTTCCCTATATGAGCCTGAATTTATTCCCCTCCCTCTGGAGGAGGACGGAGTTAATCCCGCGGTCCTGGAGCAGGTTCTTCGCACCCGCAGGGTTAAGGTATTCTACAGTGTACCTAATTACCAGAATCCTACAGGGCTTTCCTACAGCGCTGAAAAAAGACGCCTCATAGGCAGTATCCTTGAGAAATACCAGGTAGTTCTGGTGGAGGATGATCCCTACAGCGAGCTTTGCTTCGAAGGGGAAGCCCTTCCCTATATCGGAGCTGACAAGCTGGAATACAGCGTATTGTTTGGAACCTTTTCCAAAACCGTTACACCCGGTATGCGGCTTGGCTATATCTGCACAAAGAATAAAACCCTAATGAATTACCTGAATACGGCAAAGCAGGGGGCCGATCTTCATACCAATATTTTTGCACAATATCTGATCTATGATTATCTGAAGCATAACGATTACGAGAAGCATATTGAAAAGATCAAAGAGCTTTACCGAAAGCAGTGCCAGGCCATGCTGGACGCCATGGACCGGTATTTTCCCGCTTATGCAACACATACCACTCCCCTTGGCGGCATGTTTCTCTGGGTAACACTCCATAATGGGCTGGCTGCTATTGATTTGCTGAAGGAGTCCACCAGGGAAAGGGTTCTGTTTGTACCCGGTGATCCCTTCTATCCCGGCAGGGAAAGGGTTAATACACTTCGCCTTAATTATACGAATTCCGATGCGGCCACCATCGAAGAAGGTATCAAAAGATTAGGAGCAATCCTGCAGCAATATGCTTAAGCCGGTATAACATATTGCTCTGCAAAAAACAAGGCCGCTATGGATAATCTCCCTGGGATTTTATCCATAACGGCCTCATTTTTAATAAATACCCTTTTGTTGTGCTGTGATATAGTTCACAATCATATTGACAGCATCATATCTGGTAACATTGTTCTTCGGATTGAAATTACCTGCAGTATCTGCGGTAACAATTCCAAGACCCTTTGCTAACGCAACCGCACCCACATATTGCTTATCAATGGATGCTTCATCTGCAAAGCCGGTAGTATAAATATTAAGCTTCGACAGCTGATCCAGACCAAGCCAGCTGATGAAAAGCTGTGATATCTCCTCTCTGGTAATCTGCTTACTATCATCTGTATTGATGGTATTATAGCCGTAGCCGACATCTTGCAGCAATTCTTTAATTTCACCGGCTGTGATATTCTGATTCGGAAGGAAATTCTCTCCCGCAAAGCCGATATTCATATCCGCCAGCAGCAGGATGTTCCTGTTGGCCTCGGTATCTGTGATATCCTTATAGGCATAGGGTACTGTTTTCGTATATACTGTGCCATCATAGTTCAACTGCTCTCCGGTAAAAGGAGAAATATAAGCAGGACTGATGTCCGGGCGGTATACCAGTCTGATTTCATTCTTTACCGAATAATTGCTGCTATCACTTGTATACGTGGTAATCTGGTTGATTTCATATTTTAATCCATAGCCTTCCTGGCCAAGATAATAATCCATCGCCTGGTCGGCAGAGATAATATTGTCCGGTGATTGGAAGGTTACATTATCATTCCAGTAAGAGCTAAAGGAATAAATCTTACCGGTTACGCCATCCACTGCACCATATAAATAGTTATCCGGGTATTCAATGTCCTTATTCACACGGTTATAGGTGTAGGCATATCCGCCGTATACCGGCTCATCCTTCTGATAATAAGCAATATAATCATTTGATTCACTGGCTAAAACAGAATTAGTGAAGCGGCTCTTTGCCTGGGTATTCAGGAATTTCTCCAAAATCGCCCTGCTCTGCTCCTTATCGTATTTAATCTTTACAGTAGTCCATTTCTGTTTTTCAGAATCGTAATACCCCTTCACGCTGGCATAATAAGATAATATTTTACCGGTCTGTGCATCAACGGTTGCATAAGCATAACCCCTGTAGTAATCCTTTTCTGTAGTCTCTCTCGGGTCACTTAAATTAATATTCCATACATAGGTAGCTTTTCCTGTTGCATCTTCCTGTTTATTCAGATTTGCCGTAATCTTAGTAAGATTATCGTCCTTATACAGGCTGGTATTGTCAGTAATCAGCTTGATTGCCTTGGCCTTGGATATCAGGTTCTTCAATTCCTCTATTTTCTTAATCTCATCCTCGGTCAAGGTCACAGTACTGTTTGAATCTTGTGCCAAGCTTTCCTCATCCTTTGCATAGCCCGCACCCGAATTCATTGCAGACGTCGAGGTAGCCTCCACCCACTGATTACGGGTTTTATATACTTCGCCAGTCTTTGCATTCACGGATATATAGTTTTCCGTCGGCTCATATACCAGATATGCCTGCTTAGCGGCGGTATTGCTTATCTTGTCATAGATATAAGCATAGTTGGAGCGATAAACCAGCTTCATCTTCATATTGCTCTTAATCAAAGCTGCTGCCTCTTCCTTCGTCAGATTCACCTTTGCAGCGGGTATGGAAGCATCATACAGCCAGTTGATGGAAACGGAGGTTACCTCTTTGGTAACGCTGTTGACATTAACGGTAACCGTATTATCAGGGAAGGCTACTCCGTTATATACTCTCTGATAGGTATAGGAATAGTCACCGCTGTAGATATAGGTATATTCAGAGCTGGTTAACTCCAGATATCCGTTTGTTTCCGGGGCGATTTTATTGATAAAGCTCTCGGCAACCGGCTCCAGCTCACTCTTTAAATATTTTGCGATACCGCTATTTTTTGTATTATAGTCATATTTGTTAAAACCGATAATGTGGTTATCTACATCGCAGGTAACCGTAATATATGCATTGCCATCCGGGTTTGACCAGGAAAAGTTCCAGTAAGCCTTCGCATAAACACTGGAATCATAAAAATAATAGTTGAACTTGGAATACTCCGCAGGAATTGTAATCTTTCCTTTCACCGCAAGTATTGCACTTTGTAATGCCTCATCTGTAGGTTCAGCAGAGTCCGCTACTGTCTTATCATCAGAAACAGCCACAGCATCTACTGTTGCTGCTGTGTCTGCAAAGCTTGCCACCGGAGTAAAGGTGGTTAATAAAATTCCGCAAAACAGCAGAACAAAACATTTTTTCATAAGATACCTCCATTCATATTTGTTTCATTTTAAGTTCTCGTCCATTAGACGATGCAGATACTTCCTCGGTTTCATTTTTATGTAACTTTTGGAGATAATTTTCCGGATTTTAATTTTTTCCCATTCTTCAAACTCCTTTTGAACGGTAAAAGGAATTTCTTAAAGATAGTGGAATTATACCGCAAGGTATGATAAGGTATCGATAAGCAAGTATTTTAACTACTGATTGTTTATCATTTGTTTGCAATTATATGAAAGAAGGGTCACAAAAATGAACACAGAGATCTCAATCAGGATGGCAACAGAAGAGGACGCAGAAGAGATTTTAGAAATTTATTCTCCCTATGTAACGGATACTGCCATCACCTTTGAATATGATATACCGTCTGTTACAGAGTTTTCACGACGCATTCAAAACACGCTGCAAAGGTACCCCTACCTTGTTGCATTGGAAGAGGAACGTATTGTCGGCTATGCCTATGCCTCGGCGTTCAAAGAACGGGCAGCATACAATTGGGCAGTTGAAACCACAATATATTTGAAGCAGGATTGCAAAGGCAGAGGCCTGGGTAAGAGGCTATATCTGGCTTTGGAGGATATTCTGAAAAGGCAGAATATTATCAACCTAAACGCATGTATTGCGTATATGTCTGCTTACGATTTGCATCTCGATAATACAAGCATGGCTTTTCATGAACATCTGGGATATTCAAAGGTAGCTCACTTTACGAAATGCGGTTATAAATTCGGCAGTTGGTACGATATGATCTGGATGGTGAAGATGCTTGGAGAGCATCCAGACTCACCTGCTCCGTTCATTCCAATAACTAAACTTCAAATATAAATAGGCAAAACTATCCCTGGACACAATTATGAATGATCTTACTATTCATTGCGGCTATTAAGATTTCGTATAGCATCCTTCAGCTTTCCTGGAATCGGCAGGCCCAGCCGCCCGGCGTTTTCTAATATACTAAGCCCTTCATTCGCCAGGTAAAACGTAATTATTAACGTTCTTAGAGAACTTCCTGTTCCAAGAATATAGTTATCAATTATATTTCCCATGGATACAATCAAAAAGATCAAAAATTTTTTTACAATACCCTTATAGCCTATTTCACTCGATAGCTTTTTATCCCGGATTGCCAATAAAATACCCGTAATGTAATCAATCACTACAAATACGATCAACGCATAAATAAGAGAATTAAATCCTCCGAAAACCCAGCCTAAAATACCTCCTATCAATGCAAGAATATATTTACAATAGTTTATCGTATGATCCATAATTTACCTCCCTGTTTAACGCTTGTCCATAAATATGATTTTCAGCTTTTTTAAAGCTCTGTTTTTCATCTGATTTACCGCCTGCCTCGTAATACCAAGGGCATTAGCAGTTTCCGCAACTGTGTATCCTTTATAAAATATCATTTTAATTGTAATAAATTCCGGATTTGTTAAAATCCTTCTTAATAGATCTAAATCCATATTTATATAAGTGTCATTTGTCGCAGTTATTGAATCAATATAATAGAGTTCTTTCTCTGTTAAATTCGAATAGCTTATAAAATTTCGCATTTGCTTTATTTTTATCAGCTTCTTAATATAACTATTATGTATTGAGGTAGTTAGATAAGAAATCATACAGCCATCATCTTTATTTTGTATTTTATCAATGCTTATATTAACAAGTAATTCGATAAAGCTGACAAGGAGATCATCATACGAATCTTCATAATAAAGGCTATAAGCATACTTTTTCAGAATTGGATTAAACTTTTCTATAAGCTTTAATGTCGAATCACTGTCACCATTTTGAATTTTCCTGATATCATCTATTATCATATTAATTCCACCTTTCAAGTAATAAAGAGATGGAAAATACGAATATGTAAATATATGGTAAATAAATTTTTGATTAATTTGACATCTTCTCTGTAAATAAACGATTAAAGGATTCTTTTTCTCCGCTGGAAGCAAAATTAATCCTGCCCACGGGATACCATTTGGCTGCTTTCCTGTTCATGCAAAATCTTGTAGGTTGAATAAAACAATAATCGGCCAAAGACTTCTGTCCTTGGCCGATTATTTACGTTTAGAGCATTATAAGATTTGTTCTTTTAATCTAATGCATTATACCAATAGGTTGCCTGATCACCCCGCGTTTGATCCTGCGAAGCATTTGCCGGTCTTTCATAATTATGCAAGAATACACAGGCAAGGTAGTATGCGCTTTCTGTGGAAGCAGTGAACTGTGTGAAAGACATATTATAAGTAGAAGTAGCATAAAACTGCAGACCTGCACTTACCTCATACAGAATACGTTGCAATTCACTGTCCATATTAGCAACCGACAAATTGTTGCTTTCAGCCCAGTCTATATATTTTGTTGCCGGTGTCCACTGGACTAAACCAAAACCACCACTCATGTTATTCTCAATTAGACTCTGCCAAATACCCGGATTAATTGTACTTTCTGTCTGCATATTTCCCAGCATACCGCAGACAGCATTTTTGGTCCACCCCCTATCGCGTAAATAATTCAGGATATATTGAGCATTCACGGCCATTTGACTCTTTGTCAAATAACTATTACTGCAATAGGTTGCTTCAATGCCTGAAGTTGGATAAGCGCTATAGCCAAAAAGGTACTGCCAGGTGGTAGGACCGATAATACCATCGGCTGAAATCCCCATCTTCTGCTGAAAATTTTTCGCAACAGTTGTCGAGTTGGTGCCAAAAATTCCATCCACAGTAATGGTTTCAAACTTGCTCAACAGATACTGCGCTGCTCTGGCTGCGTAGCTGCTGACTCCATTCTGCACCGTAACAATCAGGGAAGACAGAGTGTTCGCCCCGGCTATGCCGTCAGCTGTAAGGCCTTTGCTCGTTTGGAAGTTGATCACAGCGGTTTGGGTGCCGGAACCAAAAATTCCATCTATTGTGAGAGAATATCCTTGGAAAGTCAGCAAGCACTGTAAGGCGCTTACGTTTTTTCCCGAACTGCCCGTCTTTAAAACAGGCCAAGCTGGAGTTGTTGCCATATTTCTACCTACTTTCATTATTTTATTGAAGCACCCCTAAAATGTCGCGCGCCGTTTCAAAAGCGTCTTCAACAAAATAAAGAGAAAGATTTATTCGAAATGTAAACTCCTCCTCCAAACTTTTCAATAAAACAATCAGTTTTCCGTCGATTCCTTCCCCTCTTCTACCCGATCCTTGCTTTGCCCAACTATAAAAAAGCAGCACCCGTTTCCGGGTGCCGCAGCCTAACTTCTCACTTGCTTCTATTTATGCTTTATAAAGATTCCCTGGCCCAGTTCCTCAAAGGCAAGCATCAATTCGTCCTGGGTATTCATGACGATTGGACCGCCCCAGGCAATCGGTTCATGCAGCGGTTTGCCTGAGAAGAATATAAACCGGGAGGCCGTCTTGGGCGGCGCAAGAACTGTGATGCTGTCGCCGTTGCCGAATAAAACGGCAGTTTTGCTTAATATCCGTTTTTCACCGACATAGGCATCGCCCTCAATTAAGAATATGAATGCTGTCTCTCCCTGGGGTACGGGGACTTCAATATCCTTACCCGCTGACAGGCTGATATCATAGATGGTTGCAGGAATATGCCGTGGTACGATACCCGATGCTTCCTGATAGCTTCCTGACAATACGCGGACTTCGGCCTCCTGGGTCTTCTTTGTTGCAATCATATCCTGGGTGATGCTTAGATAGGCAGGAGCCGTCATCTTCTCTATCCGGGGCAGGTTAAGCCATAATTGAAATCCCAGCATCCGTTCCGATTCCTTGGGCATCTCCTGATGGAGGATGCCGCTTCCGGCAGTCATCCACTGGGTCTCGCCGGAGCCTATCGTTCCTTTATTCCCCAAGCTGTCCTCATGTTCAATTCTTCCCGAAATCAGATAGGTTATTGTCTCAATCCCCCGATGCGGATGCATGGGAAATCCCGCAACATAGTCTTCCGGATTTTTGGAATCAAAGGAGTCCAGCATAAGAAACGGATCAAAAGCCTCCACATCATTGTAGCCCAGTACCCGAACCAGACGAACACCGGCACCGTCCACCGCCCTTTGACCTCTGATTTCTTTTATAATTTCACATTTTTTCATGTTTTCCTCACATTCTGCCGCCACCGGCAAAAACTCTTATGAAAGAAGCTGCTCTCGGGTTTTATTTTCAAGCGTTATCAGCAAGCCACTCGATTGCCGAGTTCACATAGACCGCCGTACCGACACATAGCGCATTCTCGTCAAAAAGTACCTTGGGATGATGGTTGCCGTAAGGATAACCCATGGGAATACTGCCAGCCGCAATAAATACAGCCGCAGTAGGCACCTTATCACTTACAAAGGCAAAGTCCTCGGAGCCGGTATTCTTTGCATAGGCACCGCCTGCAATGCTGCCAAGATTGATTACGGCCTCATTGCCAAAGAGTTCTCTGCTGTACTGCTCGATCTGTCCCTCCAGCTTACCGTCGATAAATAAACAGGGGCACTCTGTCGTATATTCTACCTCTGCCGTTGCCCGGAAGGTTTCTGCGATACCTTTTGATATCTCCTCCAGACGCTTCTTTATATAGGCTCTATTCTCCTTGCCGAAGGCACGTATCGTTCCCTTCATAACAGCGGTATCGGGAATTACATTGTTCGTATCACCGCCATGCAGGGAGCCCACCGTAATGACTGCCGGGTCCAGCGCAGGCGTTTCTCTGGAATTAATGGTCTGTAAGGCAAGGTGAATATGACAGGCGACATTAATTGGGTCAACTGCAAATTGAGGATTGCCTCCATGTCCTCCCTTTCCCTGGACAGTGATGGTAAACCAGTCGGCAGAAGCCAGCGCCGGACCGGCAGGCATCGTCAGCAGCGCTCCCGCAGGAATCGGAAACGGCAGACCGGTCTGCACATGAATCATCATTGCAACGTCTACCTTCGGGTTTTCGAGCAGCCCGGACTCAATCATATTCTTCGCTCCGCCCAATGCCTCCTCATTCGGCTGAAAGATCAGCTTGACACAGCCCTTCAGCTCATCCTCATGCTCCTTGAGGAGCTTGGCAGCTCCCAGCAGCATTGAGGTATGCAGGTCATGACCGCAGGCATGCATATTTCCATTACAGGCTTTGAAGGACAGCTCCGTCTGTTCCTCGATGGGCAACGCATCCATATCAGCACGCAGCAGGATGGTTTTGCCACTTTGCTTCCCCACAGTGACAGTGATGCCGGAACAGCCTATCGGCTGCGGTTCATAGCCCAGCTCCTTTAGCTTATCCGTCACATACTCTACAGTAACCGGTAAATCAAATTCAATCTCCGCATGCTCATGCAGATATCTCCGGTGCTCCACAAGAACCGGCTGAAGGCGCTTTACTTCTTCCAGAATATTTTTCAAATCAGTTCACTCTCCTTATCGTTTATGATCTATTTGCCATAAAAATTTATTATTTTGCCACTTCCAGGCGCTTTATGAGCCTTTTTGCCAGAATTACGGATAATACCAGTGTCACCAGCATCAGAATACCCGCTATAATCAGTCCGATCCACGCAGGGGAATAGGTACCGTAACGATCGGCCACAGCGCCGGTTACCGGTGCTGCTATTGCTGCTCCGACCATTTCAAAAGCGGTAATGATACCGACAAGGGTACCCAGATCCTTCTTTCCGAATTCGTTGACGGCCATCAGCGGCGGGGCAACCGTACCCAGGCAGGTACCAAAGCCGAAGGTAAGTGCAAACGCATATGGCCCAAGATTTGAAGCTGAAAACAGCAAGGAGATAACGCCGAGAATTGTTGTAATGCTGCCAAGCAGGGTGCCTGCAATCAGGCCGTACCTGTCATAAACCGCGCCCAATACGATTTTTCCGATAATTACGACAAACATGTATACTGATAGAATGGTTGCCGCAAAGGCAGGCGTATGACCCACATCAGTCATCTGAGCCGATATGTTAATGATAACGCCACCATTAACCATACCCATACAGACAAAGCCGAGCATCAGAAGCCAGAATGCAAGGGTCTTTCGTGCAATGCCCCAACCAACCTCAATCAGTACCGGAGAATCGGCTTTTCTGTTCTTCTTTATTTTTAAAGGTTTATCCGCTCCGTATGGCTTCAGTCCCATACTCTCAGGATTGTTCCGAAAGGCAATTACCGTAAGCGGCATACTTGTAATCAGGGTGATCGCTGCAAGCAGCAAAAAGGTCCGATGCCAGCCGCTGGCTGTAATCATCCAGTTTATAATAGGGCTTAGGACTACGCCTCCAAAGCCGCTTCCCATCAGGGCAAGGGAAACCGCAAGACCGCGCTTTTGATCAAACCAGTTCGTAATCAGAACGGAAATCAACAGTCTTGTTCCGGCTAAAACACAAAAGCCCGTGATGAAGGACAGTATATACATCTGCCAAAGCTGTGTTACAAAGGCCCAGCCAACCAAGTCAAGAACTATAATACTGATACTGATTGTTCCAATCACCCGTGCATTGTATTTGTCCAAAAGCTTTCCAACCACTAAGGATGCCAGGATTCCGACTATGGCACTGATGCTTGTGCATACGTTGAACTGCGCCCGGGTAATATTCAAGTCAGTGGTGATCGGGACGAGGAACAGACTCATGCAGTTAACGAAAATTGTGTAGCAGGTTGCCATAATCAGAAAACCTCCGATTACGATAAGCCAGCCATAAAAGAACTTCTTTTTCTCCATATTCTACCTCTTTCTGTACTGCTTTATATCTCTTTTGTAAGATATTGTACGTCATCTGATGAAGCAAGCCTCTTGCGGTATAGAATTATGTCCTGAAAAAGAATTGCTTCATCAGTTTAACAATACCTCCATGTTAGCACCCTTTTCGCTGGTTTTCAACCTGATACACAAAATAATATTTCTTATGACCTTTTTCACGCAGCCTGTTCAAACTGGCTGTTGTAAAGCTCGGCGTAGAAGCCTCCCTTCTCAAGCAAAACATTATGGCTGCCGCTCTCTATGATGTCACCATCCTTCATGACCAGAATCAGATCGGCATTTTTTATCGTGGAAAGCCTGTGTGCAATAACAAAGGAGGTTCTCCCCTGGGTCAGCTTATCCATCGCCTTCTGTACAATACGCTCTGTACGGGTATCCACAGAGCTGGTCGCCTCGTCCAGTATCAGCAACGGTGCGTTCTGTATCATGGCACGGGCAATGGTGATGAGCTGTTTTTGTCCCTCTGACAGACTTGCCTTGGAATTTAACACCGTATTGTAGCCATCGGGCAGAGTTTTTATGAAATGGTGCAAACCGGAGGCTTTACAGACTGCTATAACCTGTTCATCACTGACACCCTGCTTGCCGTATACAATATTCTCCCGAATGGTTCCTTCAAAAAGCCAGGTATCCTGAAGCACCATACTGAACTGCTCATGCACATTCTCCCGTGTAACCTGGCTGATCGGGGTTCCATCCAGCAAAATCTCTCCGCTCTCTATCTCATAAAAACGCATCAGCAGGTTTACCATCGTTGTTTTTCCAGCACCGGTGGGCCCTACGATGGCGACCTTTTGTCCGGCTTTTATCTTAGCAGAAAAGTCGTGTATGATGGTTTTGTCAGGCAGATAACCGAATTTCACATGCTTGAATTCCACATCACCTCTGATATTTTCTAGCCGCTTATTCTTATGGCTCTCCTCTTCAAGCTCCTGCTCCTCCAGAAATTCGAAGACCCGCTCTCCGGCTGCAGCGGTTCCCTGCAGACTATTAAAGGCCTGTGCCATCTGGGACAGGGGTTGCGTAAATAGCCGGATATACATCATAAAGGCAACGATTACACCAAAGGTTATTGTTCCGTTTTTGGCAAGGACTGCTCCTGTCACACATACTGCGACATAACCAAAATTTCCGACAAAGCCCATAAGCGGCATCATCAGCCCGGATAAAAACTGTGCCTTCCAAGCACTGTTACAGAGCCTGTCATTGGTTTCTCCAAAGCTTTTCTTTGCTTCCCTGCTGCCGTTATAGACCTTAACCACATTGTGTCCCGTGTAAATTTCCTCAATCTGTCCGTTGATTGTACCAAGTGCTTTTTGCTGTGCTGAGAAATACTTTTGCGACTTCGACATAATCACCATCATCAATACAAAGCCGAAAATACTGGAACCAACGGCTGTCAGAGCTAAAATCCAATTGTTATAAAACATCATAATCAGCGAGCCGATGAACATGGTTACGGAGGTAACCAGCGTACCAATGCTCTGGTTCAATGTCTGGCCGATGGTGTCGACATCATTGGTCACACGGCTTAAGACATCCCCATAGCTTACACGGTCAAAGTATTTTAACGGCAGACGGTTGATTTTCTGTGAAATGTCAGTACGCATTTTTTTGGATATCCTTTGCGTTACCGTTGCCATAATCAGGCTCTGCAGGAAATTCAGCAGCATAGAGCCGGCATAAAAGAATACCAGTACCCAGGCGATGGCTGCCACCGCCTCCAGATCAATGCTGCCTGATACCGGAACACCCTTAACCATTGCCGGCAGCCCTTTGCCGATCTCATTGGTCAGGTCCTTAAGCCTGTCTGGGCCGATAATTTGCAGCACCGTACCTGCTGCAGCGGCAACCAAGGCAATAACAATGGTGGGTAAATAATTTTTACAATATCTTATCAGTTTCTTCATAGTTGCCTGAAAGCTTTTCGGCTTCTCGACAGGCCCTGCCATACCGGGCGGTCCTCCCATCGGCCCTCTGTTTGAACTTATTTGTTTTTTCTCACTCATACTGCAAGCTCCTCCTCGCTTAATTGTGACATCGCTATTTCCCGATATACCTCACAGGACTTTAAAAGCTCCTTATGGGTACCTTTTCCCACAACCCGTCCTTCATCCAATACAATGATCTGATCTGCATCCATGATAGTTCCTATTCGCTGGGCAACTATCATGCTCGTCACCCCGGCGGTTTCCTGGCGAAGCATTGAACGAAGCAGCCGGTCGGTTCGATAATCCAGAGCAGAAAAGCTGTCATCGAAGATGTAGATCTCCGGCTTACGGCATACTGCTCTGGCTATGGCAAGACGCTGCTTCTGCCCGCCGGACACATTTGCACCGCCCTGGGCGATATCCGCATCATACTGCCCTTCCATTGCTTCCACAAAATCCGTTCCCTGTGCAATCCGTACCGCCCGCCTGATTTCCTCCTGGGTGGGTTCACTGCGCCCATTATCACCGTATCCTACATTGGAGCTTACATTACCCTTGAACAGCACCGCCTTTTGCGGAACATATCCGATTTTATTATAGAGAGCCTCCTGCTTATAATCCTTTACATCGATGCCGTCAACGAGAATCTTACCCTCTGTGGCATCAAAAAAGCGCGGTACCAGATTAATCAAGGTACTCTTTCCGCTGCCCGTCGAACCGATAAAGGCAACTGTTTCCCCCTGCTTCACCGTAAAGCTCACATCCTGGAGCACATAATCTGATGCCCCGGGATATTTGAAGCCCACCTGCTGAAATTCTATCTCACCGGTCACTCCCGGCTTTCCTTCGGTAATCTTACCATTAACTATGGTCGGCTCGGTTTCCAGCACCTCGTTGATACGTCTGGCAGATACACCGGCTCTGGGTAATATAATAAACATCATTACCATCAACATAAAGGCCATGATAACCTGCATGGCATAGGAGGAGAAAACGACCATATTCGAAAAGAGGGTCAGCTTATCCGTAACCTGTGCCGCATTGATCAGATACGCACCAATCCAATAAATTGCAAGGGAGAGTCCGCTCATCAGCAGGCTCATGAACGGCATCATGATCGCCATTCCCCGGCTGGTATATAGCTGTGTATCAGTCAGCCTTGCGTTGGCAGTTTCAAATTTCTCTTCCTGATAGCTCTCTGCGTTATAGGCGCGGACAACACGAAGTCCTGTCAGATTTTCCATGGTAACGCGGTTCATGTTATCGGTAAGCATCTGCATCTGCCGAAACTTCGGTATTACAAAAATCATGATGCTGGTAAGTAAAATAATAAGTATTGCCAGTGTAATGCCGGTTGCCAGCGTCCATTCAAAGCCCTTTCCTGAGATTTTTGTGATAGCCCAGACCGCTAATATAGGGGCCTTAATTACCATTTGCAGTCCTGTAACCACCAGCGTCTGAATCTGTGTCACATCATTGGTAGAGCGTGTAATCAGGCTGGCTGTAGAAAAACGGCTGATTTCCTCCATGGAAAAGGAATCTACCTTGGCAAATAACATACTGCGCAGTCTCCTGGCAAAGGATGTGGCGATGCGGGCGGCGAAGAAGCCGATGATAACCGAGGCTGCAAGGCTTCCCAAGGCACAAAGCAGCATATAGCCTCCTGCCTTCCAGATATCCGCCAGCTCACTTCCCGGTGTCTGGGTAAGTACCGTAATCTCGGACATATAATCCGGCAGCTTCAGATCCAGCCAGACCTGCACCACAATAAACACAAGGCTGATGATTGCCTGTAGCCATTCCTTTCTGTTAAGGTGTTTAAAAATTTTAAGCATTGTATATTCCTCCATTCGTTAATAGGGCTTGATTTCAACACAGTTCGTTACTAATAGTATTAGCTTTTGTAGTTATAAAAGCGGCCACAACTTACGTGACCGTTATTACTTAGCTTTCTTCTTGGTAAAGGGATGCCAGCTCCGCCATTCTGCCGGTGATACGGATATATTCCCTTGCATCATGTTCTCCCAGCATAGAAAGCAGCCTTGCCGTATTTTCAAGCATCTTCTGGCGCTGTTCCTCCGCAAAGGCCTTCCCTTCCGGTGTCAGGTCTACCAGAATCCTTCGGCGGTCACTGACATCAATCCGGCGGGTGATCAATCCCTTACGTTCCAGACCGTTCAGCGTGGCAGCAATGCGCGCAGTACTGATATTCATAATACCGCTTATTTCACTTGGCAGCATGGAGCCCTCCTGATGGGCAAGGCATCCAAGCACAAAGGCCTCTCCCTGCATGGATTCATGGAATTGCTTTTGTGGTCTGGCCTTATTCAACAGATACATATTCTGCATAAACTCCGTAGCAAGTACTTTATAGTCCACCTGTACACCTCCTCTTATCAAATTAGCTAACTATGTTAGTAATATACATCTGTTAGTTTCTTTTGTCAAGAGGTATTTTTTATTTTATTATCTGTTATTCCACCGACTTTAATGATTCAATCATATCTATCGTCTTCATTTTAACATATGTTATGACCTGCATAATGACCGACACTACCAGTATAATTGCCGCCGACCATACAAAGCTTCTGAAATGAATGTGTTTAAAATATACGTTCTCACCGCTTTCTAAAACATGAATGGCGAATTTATGCAGGAATACTCCCAGCACCAATCCGACACCAATGCTAAGCAGCGTTAGCAGAAAGGCCTCCCGGTAAATATATTGGTTTGCCTCCGTGTCGGTAAATCCAAGTACCTTCAGAGTGGCAATTTCCCGCTTTCGCTCACTGATATTGATCGAGGTGAGATTATAAAGCACAATAATTGCCAGCATACCTGCTATAACCACCAGAAGAATGACCACATTATCCAGGCTTTTATTTCCGTCAATTACTTTTTGTAATATATCAGTGGTAAAGGTTATATTTACAACTATGCCGCCTTCCAGTAAATTCTTCGCCAGCACTGCTGCCTCCTGATGATAATCCGCTGCCAGCATATTATAGGAGACAGCTTCTCCAAAGCTTTTGTCATATGTGCCTTTGCTTAAGTAAATATAATTGCCGATATAATTCTCTGCAACGTCACTTACAAGCAGGGAATAGGAATTATCATCGGCATCCTTGATCTGGATGGTATCCCCCTTGCCAAGCTTTAAGTTTTCGGCAAGCTTTTGTGTTATGACAACACCGCTATCGTCCAGCACGATGCTTTCCCCGGTTAACCAGCTGGTAAGGTGATAATAATTTCCGAACTGTTCTATATCCTCCGGAACAATGATATAGGTATCCAGGGACTGCCCCTTTCCCACTGACTGATAGGCTGCCTGTTTCATTAACAGAGGATTATCTACCTTTTCATCGGTCAGCAGACTTTCTTCCGCCTCGCTTAGCTGCTCTGTATCCTCATCCAATACCATCAGGGCATCATATTGAAGGATTTCACCATATTGCTTCTCTGCCACTCCGTTAAAGCTATCTCTTAAGCCAAAGCCGGTTAGCAGCAGAGCCGTACATCCTGCCACTCCCACAATGATCATAAATACCCTTTGCTTGTAACGGAAGATATTTCTCATGGTAACCTTCCAGGTAAAGGAAAGATGCTTCCACAGGAAGGTCACCCGCTCCAACAGGATTTTCTGCCCGTGCTTCGGCAAAACAGGACGAAGCAGGGCCGCCGGCTTTAGCTTCAGCTCCATATGGCAGAAAAATACGGTCACAGCGATCATCAAAATTACTGATACGGCCATAATAAGGGCCAGGCTTACCGCATCAAACTCAAGGAGCATGGGCGGCAGGATAAAATTAGTAAAGGTGGTATATATGATTTTCGGTATGATAATGCTTCCCGCATAAAATCCGGTTAACGCCCCCAGCAGGGTAGCGGACAACACATAGAGCAGATATGTGAATATGATCTTTTTATTCTCATAACCCAGAGAAATCAGGGTTCCCATCTCCCCCCGTTCTTCCACAATCATTCTTGCCATTGTGTTAGAGGTCATCAGCATAACAATCAGGATAAAAAAGATTGGCATAATATCTGCTACAGAGATAATCATGCCCGTAGCGGACTCTATCTCATGGTAGCCGATGACATCATCCCTGTCATAGATATACCACTTGGCTTTTTCTATATCGGACAAATCCGCTTTCGCATCCGCAAGCTTTTCCTTTGCATCCGCAATTTCCGAATTGAATTTGACCAAATTATCCTCATACTCCTGATAGCCATCCGAAAGCTTTACTTCATTCTCCTCCAGTTGCTCTTTTCCATCCGCAATTTTGTCCTTTGCCTTCTTGATTTCCGTATGGAAGGTTTCAATCCCCTGATTTAATTGCTTCTCCTGGGCCGTAAGCTCTGCTATGGAGGCTTGCAGCTTGACAAGTGCTTCATAGGAATTTGTATACTCTGCTATCTGTCCGTTAAGCTGTGTATATTCCTGACTGTCCGCCGGAAGATTAGCCAGCTGGCTCTTCATTGACTGTATTCCCTGCTGGAGCTCCTCTATCTTGCCGTCAAGGTCATCTCTGGATATACCGCTGCTTTCCAGGGCAGCATTGATCTGCTTCCAGCCGTCTGCAATTTTCTCCTTGGCGTCCTGGAATTCCTTATTTTTTTCAGCTTCCGTTTTTTCTAAATCCGCTTCGTTTTCTGCCAGCTCTTTTCTGGCATCTGTAAGCTTTGCGGAATTTTCATCCAGCTCTGTCTTTGCATCGGAGAGCTTTTGCTCCCCTTCCTTTTCTTTATCCGTCAATTCAGCCTCATTCTTGCTGATTTCATCACTGGCTTTATCATAGATTTCCTGATATCTGGCCTCCTGCCGTTCGGATTTTATTCCGGTAATCTCATTCTTCACTTCTGAAAGAATATTATCATATTCCTCGGAGTATGCCGCAATATCCGAATCGACAGAGGCGGTAATATAGATTTCCGAATAGGCCTCCGACGTAAAATTATCCTTATTCACAAAAATGAAGGCGGAGAGCTTTCCATCACCGATTGTCGTATTTCCATAATCATGCATCATATATAAGGGGGACCTTATTGTGCCTACCACCGTAAATTCCGTATTCTTAAGCTGATCGCTAACATCGCTGGTCAGGATTATTTTATCGCCGACCTTATATTTACTCGTATCGGCCACACATTCCGTATCAAGCTGGGGCATCCTGCCCTCCACCAGCTCAACTGTATTGACCGCTTCTTCCACCGCATGAATCCTAATGGCGCTCCCCTGATCCAGAGCATCTATGGAATAGCTGGGCGTTACCGTCTTAATATTTTGCAAAGCTGCCAGTGCCTTTACATCCTCTTCGGTTAGTCCCAGGGTACTGACAATTCGAAAATCCATTAAATTATGGGTTTTATAATATTGATTAACACCGGCCAGAATATCCGGCGCACTTCCTCTGATTCCCGCAAAAAAACCTACTCCGATCATAACAATAATAAACAGTGACAGATATCTTCCGATGGATTTTTTGATTTTAATTAAAGTATTCTTATACAGCACTCTATCACCACACAATCTCATCCGCTTTTTTCGGGTTCTTGTTGATCAAAATGTCCTTCACAGTTCCATTTTTAATTTTAATGATCTTATCCGCGATTTCAGCAATAGACGCATTATGGGTAATCAAAACCGTTGTGGTCCCCATCGTCCTGCAGGTTTTTTGCAGCAGTTCAATGATGCGCTGTCCGGTAACGCTATCCAGGGCACCGGTGGGCTCATCACATAATAACAGCTTTGGGTTCTTTGCAATCGCTCTCGCAATCGCTACCCGCTGCTGCTCTCCTCCCGACAATTGCGCCGGGAAATTATTCATACGTTCGGCAAGCCCAACCTGCTCTACTACTCCCTTGGGGTCAAGGGAATCCGGGCAGATCTGACAGGCCAGCTCCACATTTTCCAGTGCCGTCAAATTCCCTACCAGATTATAAAACTGGAATACAAAACCGATATCATTGCGCCTGTAAAATACCAGCTCCCTTTTGCTGTGGCGGTGTATTTCCTTCTTATCAACGGTGATGCTTCCTCCGCTTGGGCTATCCATTCCTCCCAGGAGATTTAAAACAGTTGTCTTCCCGGCACCAGAGGGCCCCAATATAACAACCAGCTCACCTTTCTCTATTTCAAAAGAACAATCCTTCACCGCAGTAATTGTTACCGCTCCGGTGACGTATTCCTTCTTTACATTTTTAAACTCTATAAATGCCATTTCCCGTCCTCCATTTTAGCAAACATTGTGTCTGTTATTTATCTTTCATACAATATATCAACAGGTAAAAAGAAATTCAACGGCCAGATTTTTTCGATTTGATACTTTTTCAACACAATTGCAAAAACTGTTCGATAGTTTATAATCTTTTAATATATAAGAGATGCCATGTAAAATTCAGGCCAGAAAGGCACACAAGAAAATTTATTATACACATTGTTGACTAATTATCTTTCAGAAAGTATACTGGCAATATGAAACAGCTACATTACTATTATTATCTCCAAATACCTTTCATCTAATTTACCTTTCAGCAGGGAGAGTTTATGAACACAAAGAAAACAGACAGACGAGTTAAATACACCAAGATGGTTATCAGGGAAAGCTTTGTGAAAATTTTAAAGCAAAAGCCAATCTCAAAGATTTCTATTAAAGAAATATGTGAGGACGCAGATATTAACCGTGCGACCTTTTATGCCCATTATACAGATCAGTACGATCTGCTCAAGCAAATTGAAAATGAATTGATTGACGGCATAAACCAGTACCTGGCGCCTTATAACTTTCGGAAGGAAAAGGATGCCCCCGTTGAAATGATAATAAAGATTCTGGAGTTTGTTCAGGAAAATTCCGTATTATTTGATCTTTTGCTGAATTCCAACGGCGATATTAATTTTCAGAAGGAAGTCACAAATCTGATCGGGCGGCAGCATTTTTACTCCTATGATGACAAGGCCATGTTACGCTCTGAGGATGACGAGTATATATTCCTCTTTTTTGCAAACGGCTGTCTTGGAGTAATTCAAAAATGGCTGGCCGATGGAGGCAAAAAGCCCATTGAGGAGGTTGCCCGGTTAATCCTGCAATTATCTATAAATGGCAGTGCAGCCTTTGATTGGCAATCAGGACATTCCAGATAGTGCCAAACCAGCACTTGTCTCCAAGTGCTGGTTCACTACTTCCCTCAAATATGTATTACTTTTTCAGCGGGCGCCTCGGTTGATGTAAAAAACCGATACACACTCCTTGCCAATCGGAAGTTAATTTCTTTACCTCTAACTCTGCGGCTTTTCCAATAGCCCTTAGAATGGTTTGTTTTACTAAATTGTTTTTCATTTTTTATACCTCCCGTTGAATTATTTTAGCTACTATTAATAAAACAGCACACATCACAATCCCTAAAAAGGGAAATACAATATATACTGTACTTATTCCACTATAAATACCCATAGCAATCGATATCACTTCAAGCATAAGGACAAGCTTTGTCCCTATTTTGCATCTTTTTATTTCTTTCGCACTCAGATTTAAGTCAGGGTTATTTATGGGGGCAAATAGCAAAATAAAAATACTTGATATTATAATGCCAGGGATTATATACAGCTTTTCTTTTATTAAGAAGGGAGCAATTACCTGGCAGCAGCACAAATACATGAGGATTGTACTAATGAAGCACCCCAAATAGGTGCGTGCATGAAAGCCTCCGGTATATCCTCGTAACAAAGCGAAAAAAAGGACAAACAACACACTTGGAACTAATATTTTCAAGGACAGGGCAAGTATTAACAAAACCCCATAGGTAATTAATTTCTCAATTACAACCTCTACTCCATAGATATATTTTTCCTCATTTTCCTGTTCAATCCTTCCATTCTGTATCAGGCAGTATGTAACTTTCCTGGCTACTGTTTGCATCATAATTATTTATTTCCTCTTTCTTGAAAACTGAAATACACAATCAAATCATACCTTATATTTCCAATATGTCAATTTTCATTGCATTAATCGGCTCCTTGAAAGCAAAAAAAGGCTATTTCAGATGCATAATCGGATGAAATAGCTAGCACTGTTTCAATGGAATTAAAACGGAAAGACAAAACCATCCTTCCTTATTATTAATTGCAAATATACCATCATACTTATCCACCACTGCTTTAATATTAAGCAGCCCTATTCCATGTTCTATTTTATCTGCCTTACTGGTAACTATTTTATTAGCTACAATATCTAACGGTTTCTTCAATGGATTTTGAACAGATATGAGAAGCTGCCCCTTCTCAATTATCATTTTAAATTTAATAACTCTATCCCCTTCTACTTTTTCACAAGCTTCAATTGCATTATCTAATATATTGGAAAGCACTGTTACTAAATTTTCCTCATTTATTATTAATTCCGATAAATCATTTACTACCAGTATCATCGTAATCTCTTTACTTTGGGCATATCTATATTTTTGATTAAGCACAGCATCTGCTACTGCATGATTCGTATGTATTGTATCCAGGTCTTTTATTAAACTGCCTGTCAGATCAGCAATATATTCCTGTGTTTCTTCTATTCTTCCATTCGCCAGCATTCCTTGAATGCAATTTAATTGGTTTTTATAATCGTGAGTTCTTTTCCTTTGCTGCTCATAAGTGTGATGCATATTCCAGTAAATATTCATCTGGTTTTTCGTTCTCTCCTGCATTAACCTACTATTTCGAATAATTTTTTCTCTGTTTACAATATCATGAATCACATAAAATACGATAAAGTTCATGATAACAAGTCCAAATGCAAGGATAAGCAGTATATTAATGTTCAAGCTTTCATTACTAAAATCAAAGCCAAACAGCATAACTGCCATGGAAGCAATCGTAAATAAGGGAAAATAAGAAAGATATATCCACTCCATATTTGAGATCAGGTCCAAACCATCCTTTTCCTTCCATTTCTGCCTTATCATTAATACTGTCAGGAATAAAACCATCTTACAAAACAAAATTACAATCGTTGCTGATACCGAACTGCCATATAAGATTTCATAATACCTCTCAGGTAATAGGTTTTTAATTATTACAATGGACAAATAGTCTATTCCAAGCAAAATCCCGTAATAGATTGCCGACAAAACTAAGCTTTGAAAAATCGTGGCATTATAATAAATTTGAACAAATATCATAATTATCAGTACGATCAGGCAACTCTTCAAAGCAAAATTCCGAACCAAGATTGCTATAATAGTAAAACTAAGTACCATGACAGCCAGCATTATTTTTTTCATCCATTTATTTAAATAATCTTTTTTTTGCATAAAGGTATCCAGAAAAAATTTGCAACATACTGACTCCAAAAATATAATAATCAAACTTTGAGCAATTTCTGCCATTATAGTTCTCCTTTGTACAGAACAAACGCTTCCTTTACAGCCTGATATCTCAATCTGGGGATTGATAATTCCTGTCCATAGGTTAAAGTCACCTTATAACTGCCTACTTTTTCAATGTACTTCATATTAACAAGATAACTTTTATGGATACGGAAAAATCTGTATTCTTTTAATTGCAGCTCAATGTTATCTAATTTATTATAAACGCTATATTCCTTTAAACCTGCTTCAAGTATATGAAATATCAACTTATGCTTTTGGCTTTCTATATAAATAATTTTATCCAGCAAAACATGCTTTTTCGCCTCAATAAATTTAAATTCCATTTGATCCATCCGGGCTTCCGTTTTCTTAAAAATTGCATCCAGGCATTCGTTAAGAGAAGCCTTTAATGTATCCTTCATGATGTAGCGAATTGCATCTACCTTATATCCCTCCAGTGCATAATTGAAGAAACCGGTAACAAATACGATATAGGTATCTTTTCTGTACTCCCTTATTCTGTATGCAGCTTCAATTCCATTTACTTCATTCATGCTAATATCTAAAAAAACAATATCATATTTTGCAATATCCAAGCCCCTTGCACAAAACTCTTTTCCTGAAGAAAACAGCTCAATATGATATTCCATTTGATGTTCGACAAAATATCTCGTAACCAAGTCCTTCATTTGTTCTCTATAATATTTTTCATCATCACAAATTGCAATATAAATCACATATCCTCCCCCCTCATAAAAAACAGCATTTGTATTGTTGTTTCTATATTTATCGGAATATATGGGAAGTTATTTTACAATTATATCCTAAAATATTAAAATTTTGGTTTTTGACACAAAAAACGTCCCATAGCTATTTCATTACCGCTAGCTATGAGACGTTGGTATTCTATATTTCCTTTCATAACTTTGACTTGCCTAATAATATTTTCCTAACCATTCCAGAATTCTATCTACTACAGCCATATATTTTTGCCCTACAAGTAATCCAGTGTGCGTTGTATTCCAAAATCCAATATACTCCGCATTAAGATGTTCGCTTTCTGCTCTCCCGCGTCTATCCTCTTCCTCACTGTTTAAGGCTTTAATGACCAGGGCCTGACACATAATCCGTCTACTGTCTATAGAAACTCCCGGGATTCCTTTGATCCAGCAGGCACAAATACGAAACACCTTTGCTGATTCCATGGATAGGTATTTTTTTTGAAATGCAATGTCATCCTCTGTTTCATCAATGCTGGAACCTTCCTGACGAACAGGGGCAGGCTCTACGATTCCAAGTGTATCTTCAAGCAGTACTTCATAGGGAGATACTTCATTCACTTCCTTGCTAATACAGGAATCAATCAATACCAGTCCCGAAACTTTTACTGTTTCAGCCATTTTTTGGCACAATATTCCACCGAGACTGAAACCTATGATAATCGGAGTTTCCTCACACTCTGTAATAACCGTCCCAATATCCTCCAAATAATCTTCAAAGGATATCTTAGTCATATCCATCACCCTGCTTCGATAATGGCTTCTTAAATTCATCACATAGCATTTCCAGCCCTCTCTAACAAAATGCGGAATGTACCTGCTCCACATCCAGCTTCCGGTATATGCTCCATGTACGAATAACAGCGGAGGTTTTTGATTTGTTCCCTCGAAAGCACTTTCACCATCAAATATCTCTAAGAATAAATCATTCTCACCAATTCTTTTTTCCATATGAGGCGGTAATATTTTTGTGTAATCCTTCATAAAGATACCTATGAAATCAACGCAACATGTGATTTATCTGTTTGGGTCATGATACAATTATTATAAAACTCAAAAAACTCTCTTTCCTTATCACTAAGGTTCATTTGTTCCATTAAATTAATCGTACGGGAAAAATATTCAATCGCTGCTATTTTAAAATCATTGGTGGGAAGCTGGTTCACTAGCTCTGCTAGCTTTGTATCAGGGCAACCCCTCAAATATTGATTATAAATATGTAGCATTTCTAAGGAATTTCTTAAAAAGCTGTCCTGAATTTGTTGTATCTCAGAATAAAGATCAGCATCCGCTTGTATCCGCATTTTCTCCTCAATACAAAACCATTTCTTTAACTCTTTATCAAAATCAGAGAATGATGTACTGAATTTTGGTCGCTGAATACCGAATTCGTATAGCGTTTTATACGGAAAGCTGTCAATAATTTTCTGTGCTGTTTCATAATGCCGTTCATATACATGAATTGTTCCTACAAACCAGGACAAGTTTCCTACTTCAGTGCCCGTCCAAAATGCCATCATTTCCTGCAGAACGGACCATTCGAAGCTATTGATGCCTCCAAAGCCCCATACTGCATCATTTGCTCTTACGGTAACATTTAAATGAAGCTGTCCGTTACGCACCATAAATTGCAGCCAATTATTGCAGGGAACATCCTTGGTTTCTACATAATCCTTTTGCGGATTGAAAATTGACATAACAGCCCGCTTTGTGTTTTTGTCTTCATTTATTATTCGTACTATTTCTTTAAACTGATCCACTCCATTAAAATTTCTCAAGCGCGGACCATAAGCAGCCCTCCAGGTTTTCCCGTTATCCGAAAAATCAATTGCTCTGGGAAGGTAATGGGATAAATAAGCCAGATCGTCTCTTCCTCCTAAAACCCATATGGTTTCTGCAATCAAAGCAAAAATATTATTTTTCCGGTTTGGTACAACGATAACTCTTTCCATAGGATTTTTTATCTGGATTAACTGGGATAAAATTTCTATTTGTTCACTTCCCCTGGTTGAAATATACGATCCTCTTTTTGAAATACTATTTAACATATCAACAAAAGCATAGGTTATATTTCTATACATATGATACGCTCCCTTCTCTTCTGTCATGGCTTTCCCTTCATCGGCATGACAATGTACTGTTATTAGTTAGTCTTCAACTCGTTCAGCAGGCCATTAAGCCTGGGAATTACCGTTTCTATGTCATTATAATCAATTGTATCAATTCCTTTTGAGCCGCGGATCATTGCCGATAGCTGCCTTCCCTCCGCATTTCTGAATAATGCTATTACAGGTATATTTTCCTTGACTGCAGTTGCAAGCTCATAGCCGACACCCAGGCTTGGCACGGTTACCTCTGCTACTATCACATCTGAGCTTTGCAGCCATTCCAAATCCCTGTCATGAATATAGGTATCCGGTAATTGATTCTGCCCTTCGATTGAAAGACTATAATCTCCTACATGTTCTGTAAGAACCTCCCCATATTGTTTTAATTGATTAATTATCCTATGATAAGTATCCACGTCTTCCCGACCGGCTCTTATTGAGCCCGCAAAATAAATTTTCATTTTTTATACTCCCCCTTATTATAATTAAATTTTTAGAACTTCTTTTAAGACCCTGTACCCGAATAAGACATTGCTCCCTTCATCCATATCTTATAGCTTATATAGAAAAAGACAATACTCAGTGCAGGTGATAAATAGGTAAGTATCGGTATCTGATTCGGTCTTAAAAATATAAGACTGGGATAATAAGAGATAAATGCAATCGGTATTAAAAATGTAAATATAAAACGGATGACCGGATTATAGATACTTACCGGATACTTTGCATAATCCTTTAATTTAAATATGAACGACATCAGATAACCCGCATTATTTATAATCCAAAAGCCAGTCGCCGCCGCAATATTCATAATGGCGATCATAAAGAGTGCGGCCGTTAAAAGTGCGGCAATTAATTCGAGAATGATCAGAAAGGATATTTCTAATCCAAGTTTATTC
This sequence comes from Bacillota bacterium, assembly GCA_023407175.1. The sequence goes on along the minus strand of JAEYMU010000042.1, from coordinate 15,840 downwards.
CAGGCATAGGCCAGCGTAACTCCGCCAAAAATAAATTGAGAAACGCCCTTAATATCAAATACCTCCGATATATAATAAAAGAACAGATTAATGGGACGGAAACAATATTTAATGAAATCTCCAGTATATACGTAATTTCTCAAATTCCAATTATTATCAAAAAATATTTGAACCGGTGTTAATGCCAATAGTGAAAACCCATACATAAAAAGTATTTGATTATAATTCCAGCCCATTACAGAAGGGAAATTCTGAAAGGTTATCCAGAACGCCAGGAAGCCGGACAAATTCGTTAGCAGCATACCGATTACAGATATGATAAAATCAGCACGATAGCTCATTTTGCTTTTGATATCCTGTATCTGAATTTTGAAATAGATATGAGCATAATAGGAAAGTCTTTTTCCATTCATCTCGTCATCCTCCATTCACTGTTATTTTTCTTATGGAACATTTCCAAAACGCATTGCTTATTAAAATAAGTACGAACACCCAAAACGCCTGCTCCAGTAACAGTTCAAAATAATCCTTCAGGTTCAAGGATTCATTTACTAAAAACATCAGTGGGGTATTATAAATTGATTTAAACGGAAGATATTCCACAAAGGTTTTCAGGCCCCCAGGGAAAAAAGCAAGCGGAACTGTAGCTCCCGAAACAAACAGTACAATAACCTCCTTCATAACACTGACTCCCCAGGTTGACTGAGTATATAAGCAAATCGTTGTTACAAAAAAATCGACACAGAAATTAATAATCAAACCTAACATAAGGCTTATCAGGAAAAGAATTAAATTAATTCCGACTACAATCGCTCCCCCCGATAAAAAGTACACCAGTAAGAAGGTCGGAGCAAAGGTAAAAAAGAACATAATAATATAATTACCTGAATAATTGAAAAAGGTATAAACCTGATAAATCATAGGCTTGATTAAATCCAAAACAATTTTGCCATTTCGAATATCATCTCCTGTCCACCAGATCATAGCGACCTCATACACATTAAAAATCGCCGTAGCCAGAACCAGATAAATGAAGGTGTCTTTAAAGGTCATTCCATTCACTGACTCCGTTGCACTTGATGCATAAATAGCCTTCCATAGATAATAGATGACCATTAAGTAGGCCAGATTACTAATTATGGTGACAATATAGCTCATTCGAAAATGCAGCGTTTTCATAATGCCGGCACGAGCCAGAGACCTATACTTTAATACGGAAAAGGTTGACTTCATAATTTATTGAATTCCCCCTTCATATATTTTCTTTATGATACTCTCCGTTGATATCTCTTCCAGCTTCAAATCCTGGATATTAACAATTTCCTGAATATAATTTAATACATTGATCATTGAAACCTCATCTTCATTAATCAATACATCCAGCCACTCCTCATTAGCTGAAACCGACAGGGCTTTTGCAGCGATAAAATGCTTTCTGATCTGCGCTTCCAATTCATCCGCAGTCATCTCCGAGGCTTCCTTCTTATAATCAGAAGCTTTTTTGCCCAATATGACCTTCAAGGTACGATAAGCTCCAAAATAATGTCTCAGATTTTCAATGTGGTTATCATAGAGGGCAGTCCCTTTATCAATAATTATAATTCGCTTGCAAAGGGCATCTACATCTCCCATATCATGTGTTGTTAAAATAACCGTCATATTTTTATCTTGGTTTAAGTGCTTAATCAATTCACGTATTTTGCTTTTCATCGTTACATCCAGCCCGATCGTCGGCTCATCCAAAAATACCACTTGTGGATTATGTAAAAAGGCTGCTAAAATATCGCAAAGTGTTCTCTGCCCCAAGGATAATTGTCTTACCGGTTTACCATAAAGCTCCCGGACATCAATCAAGGAATCATAATATTCCAGCATATCCTTATAGGCTTTTGTATCCACTTGATAAATATCCCTTAAGATTTTAAATGACTCAATAACCGGCAAGGACCACCATAGCTGGGAGCGTTGTCCGAATACCACGCCAATCTCCTGGGCATTCTTTGTCCGATTCTTATAGGGAACTCTTCCGGCAATTGAAATTTCTCCTGAGGATGGCTCCAGTACACCCGTCATCATTTTAATCGTCGTGGATTTTCCGGCGCCATTGGGTCCCAGATACCCTACCATTTCTCCCTTGTTAATTGACATGGAGATATCATTTACAGCCTTAATCACTCTATAATTTCTCGAAAAAAGATCCTGAAAGCTGCCCTTTAATCCCTCCCTTCGATTCAATATTTTATATTCTTTACTAATATGGTTTAGTTGTATTACGGGCTCCATAGCAATCTCCTTATTCAAAATATTTTTCTGATGGTATCAACTATATTGTGGAAATTGTTAATTCTATTTTCGATTTCAGTTCAGAAATCTTTAAATCCGGATTTTCTACCATATTTTTTAATATCTCTTTAAAAAAATGAATGAATTTTAAAATTGTTTCATGCAGGTATAAATCCTTGTTATACTCTAATTTTCCATACAGTCCGTCCTGCTTATTAATAAACAGATAAAAGGATACATCAAACTGCGATAATTTTTTCTCGATATTCAAATACCTTGTATTCAAGCCCTCCAGGAACTGTTCACCGTCTCCCGGGAAAATCTCGTGTAATACATAGAATATTTGAAATAGCGGAGAATAACCCGGATCAACCTTTTGATCTAATATTCTATTGATATCCTGTGAAGGCAGCTCTTGATTCTGGTATAAATCCAATGCTGTTTCTTTTACCTTTTTTATGACATCATAGATTGTATCCTCTTTCCTGAAAACGGTACGATAGACCAAGGTATTCGTAAAATCACAGATCAAATCCTCTAATTCCTCCCGATTACGACTGGAAATAGGCGATCCAATCGCAATATCAGTTTCCTCAGTAAAGATATAAATCAGTAAATTAATTGCAGACAGCAAAGACATAAACAGGGTGGTTCCAGCTTCACAGGAAGAGCCCTTCAGCTTATCCTCCAGTTCCCTTGATATATAAAACAGTTCATCATCACCATTATTCATGTTCAAAATTTCCGGTCTTTCAAAATCTGATGGCAGGGTCAGTCTCGGATTGTATCCCGCCAGCTTATTTTCCCAATAGATTTCCTTTTCCTTTAATTTGTCCGGATTCAAATAATCCCGCTGCCAAACAGAATAATCGGCACATTGTATCTCGATTTCCGGAAGACTATGCATTTTATGGAAGGCAAACCAGGAGTACAATTCTTTGATTTCCTTCATAAGAACTGCTTGTCCCCAACCGTCAACCAGAATATGGTGCAGCCCCCACCAGATAACGTATTCCTCCTTGTCCAACCGCATCAGCAGAAATCGAATTAACGGTCCGTTTGATAAATCAAAGGGTTCATGGATTTTTCGATACAAAATTCTTTTAACTTCTATTTCCTGTTTTTCATTCTCCAGCTCCTGCAGGTCCATCATAGGTAATGGAATGTACTCAACCGGAAGTATATACTGCATTACCCTTCCCTCTGCTTCCTTAAAAATGGTATGCAGGTTCTCATGTCTCTTGATGATTTCATTAAAAGCTTTTTCTAAGGCCTCCGTATTTAAGGGACCTGATATTTTATATGCAGAAGATAAATTTAATCCCAGAAAATCCTTTTGCGCTTTATTTAAAAGCCAGAATTCTTCCTGATTAAAGGAAATTGGGAACGAATTAATGCCTGTTTTGCGCGGCTGCTTTTTAATAGCGAACTCGTTATTTTCTGCCGCACATGCAATAAGTGACAGAAGCAATTCTAATTCCTTTTGAGACATATTTTGAGTCAGCTTATCAAATTCATTTGAAATATATGTTTGAGATGCAGCTTCCTCCTTCATATCACCGGCATTTGGCTGGTTTTCATTAGAGCTGTCCGCATCAGAATATGATTTATCCTCTTTCATCCCCAGCGGATAATGCTTCAGAACGGATATAATAATCTCATTGAAGGCTTCTACCGGCTTTTCGTTCTTCATCACTTCGGCCATTTTTTTGCAATTCTCCCTGATTTCCCGGGAAGTACTAACCCTCTGTAATGCCTCCATCACATTCTCATATTTCCAATAGGTTGGTAACAGATATTCCCCAACACCCAGCTTCTTCAGGCACATACCATTATCCGGACGGTCAACTCCACCTGCCAAAACCAGCTGCGGTATTCCCGATGCAAGAGCCTGTGCAGAGGTTCCAATTCCGCCATGATGGATAATAGTCTTTACCTTAGGCATTAATATACTGAATTGCAATTGAGCAAAAACATGAATTTCCTTTGGTAAATTCTCCGGAATAAAATCCTTATATCGAACAACAAAAATAGCCTTTTGCCCTAATACCTCACAGGCCTTTACCGTAGATTCAAAAAAATCCGAATTCATAAATAAACAGCTGGAACTGCTGTTGATTAAAATTGGCTTATCTTCCCCATTTAATAATTCCATAACCTCGTCCGGCAGCTTGCCTGTTTGATTTGTATCTACAACAAAGCCTATCTTTTCTATCTCTTTATTACTGTAGGAATGCTCCGCCTTAAACCATTCCGGCCATAAACCCACATACCTTTGAGCATTTCTCCAAAAATTATCGCTATGATAAGAACCATGAATTCCAAGCTGATTCCTGATTTCAGCAATATCCTCCTTCAGCAAATCATAAATCATATCCGAGAATTCTTCCGACATAACAAAGGCAGGAGCCAGATAAACTACAATCCTTGGAATATTTAATTTTTCGGCAACGATCGTAGATAGCATCCCAGGTGATTTTCCAATAATAACGGTTTGATTCGGTATATAATAATCCTTGATCCTATGGTAAGCCGGAAGTATACGCGGCAGCTCATTTCGCCTTAAAAAGGCTATATAGCCTTGAGGATTAGTACACATTGTGGCATTATCATTAATAAACTGTGCATAATCTGCAGGCGTATCTAATGGAATAAAATCAATATTTGCCTGCCCAATAAGAGCTTCATAATAGGAATGAGTTACCATTGCTACCTTGTGTCCCAGCTTCACAAGCTGACTTCCGATACGAATAAAGGGCAGAACATCACCATCGGTACCATTTGTCTCGAATATTACGCATGCCATCTATATTTCCCCTACCTTTCCTGAATGAGCATATGAAGCATTTGCTTCTCCGACAAAGCTTCGATGCTTCTCATTTTCTGATTCAACTGATTAATATCAATATTTTTTAGCTTTTGACATACAATTTCTTTGGAAAGCTTTGCAATTGTAAAATCCCCCTCAAAGGCCAGCTTCACCGATATATCCACCTGAAATTCCTTTTTTACTTTGGAAAGTATCCGCATCAGTAATATGGAGGTACCGCCCAAAGTAAAAAAGTCATTGTTTATTCCGATATGATTTATTTTCAAATATTCCGACCAAATTTCCTCCAGTCTGATTTCCACCGGTGTAGTTGGTGGCACATTCGAATGATCAACTAACACTTGAATTGTTTTTTGTGAATTTATTTCTCTGGCGATCTTATCGACGTTATTCAAATTTGTAACAATATATGACAGAAATTCAGATGTCTTGCCTGGTTTTACACTTACTATTTCTCCATTGGCTGGCTGCTTATCAGTAATTGCCTGCTTTCCTATACTCCTTTGACTTTCCTTAGCAGCCTTCGATAACAAAATTCCCTCCCGCGCCGATAATACATAGTTGTAGTGTATTTCTCCTGTTTTAATACAATTGGATATCACCTGATTTAGAAAATCAAAAGCCGGTTTATTCCTTTCACTTTGAATGAAGGGAATTTTAACGCTCTCTATTCCGTGTTCTAAGGAATATGCTGATATGTATTCCAACATTTTATATTCAATATTTCTTCCAAGCGCTCTGCAGCTTAAACAGAAGGTATCTATAAGCGTCTCAGCCGGCTGCATCCGGAATATTATTACGCCTACCATTCCATAATCTCCAAATCTGTCCTTCGCACTTATCACAAAGCATTCAGCTTCTTCTGACAGACCTATTTCTTCAATTTCACGCTCACTTCTTCGAATGGTTGTGAAATTAAACTGGTTGGTCCGCTGTGTCAGCTGTGATATTCTTGAAATATTGTTTTTTGCAGCTTTTTCAAATTTAATCTCTAAATTTAAGCCCGCAAGAAACCCCTCATAACTGGAGGAATTATTCTGCAATTCTTCTCTTTTTGAGTTTTGCTGATAAAACAGAGTTCTGGCTTTATCCTCTTTTGTAACAGGTCTCTGCTCAAAAGGCCAAACATGATCCATAAAGCGCCGAATCTCATAATCATCCTTTGGAAATTGTAATGTTAAAATCTCAGGACAATTTGCATGCACCTCGGCACACTCCAGTGGATTGTCATCGATAAAAATCATACTGTCGAAGGCTAATCCCAATTCTTGCTCCAGCTTCCTTATATTTTGTGACTTTGGTTCCCAGTTACAATGCCAGGAAACAATCGATTCCTTTTTTAAAATCATATCCGGATGTTTTTCAAATACCTCGAATACATCCTCTTCATTATTTTTGCTGCAAACGCAGATTAACATTCCTTCCTTTCTTTTTTGTTCAAGAAAATCTTGAAATTTGCCATAAGGATAGGATATTTCAATACCAGTCAAACCACTTTCGCCGCAAACCCCTTTCCATAAGGTATTATCACAATCTACAATAATCACCTTGTAGGGGGCAGCGGCTTGTACATATATTTTCCTTGCCAGCACTGCGGCCAATGAAGTATAGTATGCTTCCGTATATGGTATATGTGCGATTCGATTTGTATGCTCGTCATAATACTCCTCTACAGGGTATAATCTATTTATTTCCTGCTGCTTGATAATGCTTACATGGTTAAAACCGGAAAATTCTTCTTCAAAATTCCTCTCGATATCAATAAAAACCTCCTCTAATTCCATTTCAGCCCTTGGACTTGACGGACACAGGCAGATAAAATAAGGAGTGGCAGCCTTTTCTGCTCTCTGTTTCATCGTGGCAATAAATTCTTTTGCAGTTTTTTGAACCAGCTCTTTCTTAATTTCAAGTTCAAGGGTCTTACTTACATACCTGTAACAATCTTCAAAACGAATTAAAATAATATTGATTCCCTGACTATTTGATGCAAATAAACCTTTGGGATCAAGTAATTGCTGCAGTACTTGATTATAGGAAGCAAAAATCACCTTACCCTGGATATTGAGTTTATCCATAAAATAGTCAAGCGTATCCTTGATCGGTTCAGCCATAAAAGTAGCAGCAACGACAATACGGATAAGCTTATCCGTATTGTCAAAGGATTGATGCGTCTCTCTCTTTTCATCCATTGTAAATCACTCCTTATGATCAGCTTTTTTCTAATATTTGTATCTTTTATTCAGATAATACCATTTATTTTCTCTCCGTCAATTCAGAGAGCACAAATCGACGATTGAAAAGCACAAAAAGACGGCATAAAAAATAGCCACCATAGTTTACAAAAAAAAATCAGATCACAAATAGTATCCGATTTTTGTAGCAAACTATATTTTGTCAGGAGGAATGAGTTTGAAAGGTACTTTCAAACTATTTATTAGTCATATCACAAGCCTGCTTATGATATGCGGAAGGGTGTAAAAATGAATCTACATTTTGATGCGGTTTATTATGAACCGAATGTGCTTAATTATGAATTGGGACAGATGCTCCAGGCCAAATACAAAAGCCTGCCCTGGATAGAAATTGATAGTCATAACCGGATACCGGAACTGATGGCGGCAGATAATCGGGATTTCCCAAAGCTAAAAAGCCATCTTATTATCGGACTTCGAAAAACACACCAATACGTGCCCAACCATAAGGTTTCTGACTGGCTGGTACCCTATACCTCCTCAGGCTGCCGGGCGATGTGCCTGTATTGCTATCTGGTATGCAATTACAACAAATGCTCCTATCTTCGCTTATTTGTTAACCGGGAGCAAATGCTGGATCTGCTGCTGAAAAAGGATGCTGGGGCTCCTGAACCGCAAACCTTTGAAATTGGCAGCAACAGTGATCTGCTGCTTGAAAACACAATCACGGATAATCTGCACTATACCATCGAGCGTTTTGCACGGGAGGGCCGGGGACAGCTGACCTTTCCGACGAAATTTGATATGGTACAGCCATTGCTTGGCCTTGATCACAGGGGTAAGACTATATTCCGTATGAGCGTAAATCCTCAGGAGATAATACAGCGCATAGAGCTGGGTACCTCGCCTCTGTCCGAGCGAATCCGTGCACTTAACGAGGTTGCTGAAGCCGGATATCCGGTGGGGCTGCTGATTGCACCTGTGATCCTGCTTCCCAATTGGGAAAGCCTATACGGGCAATTAATAGAACGGCTTGCGGATGAGCTAAGTGAAAAGGTCAGGCAAAATGGCTTTATAGAAATTATACTGATGACCTATAGCTTCGTACAGAATGCCATTAACACGGACGCATTTCCCCATGCGGAGCAGCTTCTAAACCGGGAGATTATGACCGGACGGGGGCGGGGCAAGTATTGCTACCGAAATGATGTACGCATAGCGGCCGAAGCTTTCTTCCGGGAGAAGCTATCCCAGTCTTTAGCAGCTATGTCCATATGGTATATTGCTTAGTGCACTGTTTAGGGAAACATGAAAAGGAGCAATCCATAATTCTCTTATCTACACGGCAGGAGCACTGTTTTTCGGCTATCAGTTACGCGGTTCATGGCCTCAGTTCCTGGGGGCATATTTACTGGTCATGCTGTCCATGTTCAGCATTGGGCTGTTGGTGGGCGGAATTGCGCCAAATATAAAAATAGCCAGCGTTGCCGCCAGCCTGCTGTATTTTCCAATCCTCATTTTTTCGGGCGCTACGCTGCCTTACGAGGTTATGCCCACTGCTCTTCAAAAAGTAGCGGATATCCTGCCATTAACACAAGGGATAAAGCAGGGAATGATACATTATATCAAGACGAAAAAATGGCGTAGCATGAAAGCTACGCCACATATGAAAGCACTACTCTAAATTTCTCTCCCCGATCCGATTTCAAAGTGGTATTTCACAATGCCAAGGTCAACCTTAGAATAGAAGCCACCGGTTGCCTTTGCCCTCACAGTATCCCCGGAGAGCGTAAATATAAACTTTTGCTGATTTATCGCAGTCGGAGCAAGCATTGCTGCTTCTATCCCATTTTTGAACCATTCGGGTACATTTCCATTTGTTTTACACAACTCCGCCATAGGCTTGCCTTTATGGGCAACACCCTGTGTTTTTCCATATCCAAGTGCGAGAATACAGCCCAATTTTTCGCCGCTATTGATTACAACCGCTTTTTTGGTTGCTCCTTTGCTAAAGGTCATTGCAACCCAGCAGGTATTCAGACCAAGCATTTGAGCTTTTAAAGCGACACGTTCGCCATAATAACCGGACTTTTCATCAAAATCAGCACCCTTATGGCCTATAAGAGCAATATAATTTTGTACTCCGCTGAATTTACCGTAATGCGCCATCATGCCATCAAACGCTTTGGAGTCGTTAGTGACAAGCTGAATATGCAATCCGCTTTCTTTGTTGCAGGCATCAATTTCCGCTCTAAGTTCAAGTAGAGTTTCATTGTCGATTGCCTTATCGATGTAACTTCTTACAGAATGACGATTTTTAATTGCAGTTAAAATATCCATAAATTAATCCCTCCATTTGTTAAATAATTTTTGTTTACGATGAGATAGATATTGATATTATCTATTCCTCGCATCCTCATTGCTTCTGTCGGGTGCGTCTGTAAGAAGCTCCCGGATGTGGACGAACAGCGCTTCGATTTTATTCAGCTCGGAAATACTGTAATCGATATAGTAATAATTTCGTGTCCCCTCGCGGCGCATCCTGATAATTTCCGCATCCATCAATATCTTGATATGATGGGAAACAGCCGGCCTTGACAAATTGGTGCGCTTTGTAATGTCTCCTACCCGGATGCCATGGCAGTCACTTTGCAGCAAGGCAATGATAATCTGCTGCCTTGTTTCATCCCCTACAGCAAGGAAAGCTGTTCGGCAATTCTTAAATTCAATGGACAGCTGCAAGAGCTGTTCTTTATACTTTCCTTGTCCGGAACATTTTTGTATCTCATTCACAATCATCATCCTTCATAATTTAGTTTAATGGTTTAGACCATTATACCACTTATTTTTGAAAACGGTTCAATGGGTAAGAAAATCGAGACGAATATTTTTATACAATGACAGATTCGAAACCGTTGATATAATCTCAAAATGCCCAAGCTCGCATAAATAATGGGTTCGAACAAAAAAACGACAGCTGATATTTAAACATTCCAGAAAAGTTCACAGAGTCAGAGTCAGAGAAGGTGCAGGAAAAAAAGTTGCCGAAGTTAGTAAATACGCTGTCAAGACTTCAAATATAATGGCAAATTTACAAAGTGTTGCGACATATAGTCAAGATATTACCGACGAAGTAAAAAAGATTACTGATGCGATTACCGATGAAATTGTATTAACACTTGATGCTGCACTAGAAAATCGTCGTTTAATCGGTTATGGTGGCATTTTCAAGAAAAAACATAGAGAAAATTTAGACGAAGATGTTGACACCGATTTAGTTCACACAGAAGTTGACAGCATTAATAATGAATTGAATTATCGAATAGAGCGTTACGGTTGGCATGTTGGGTTTAGGAATTATGTCAAACCTGAAGAAAAAGAACAAAATAATATTGAAACACTTACTGCAAAAGTTTGTCCTAATTAATTTTTATGTAATTTTAATATAAAGGCTAATAGTTGTTGCATTTTATATAATAATTCTTAGCCTTTTGCATTAAGTTGTGTAGGTTGTTGACACAAACAGACAATACCAAATGACTAACGCTACAAGTTAAAATTTAAAATATAGATTTTTTGATTCGTTTGCACTATAATAAATTCAAAAGTTATACCAGTTATTTTTATTATCTATTATAACTGCAATAAACAGGATTGGTATGCTTAATTTATATAATGCACAGGAGGTAATACGCATGGATTATCGTGTACTCGGATTTTTCAGCGGTTTTCCCAACTATCGCTTTCCTTACGATGTGGCTAAATGGCTTAGCGAACAACTGACGCATCGAGACAGCCTTGTCTTTGTGAGCGCTTGGCCAGATGACTACGCAAGAAATGACAGTGATTCGGACGGTATGCATAGCATGTTTGAGGAATGCAACATACCTTTCACACGGCACTTTGTTATTGATAACCGGATGGAAGCTTCCCACGCCACGAAACTGATTCATGAAGCTTCTTGCGTGTTTCTTATGGGTGGGTACCCAAAATTGCAATTACAATTAATACGTGATAAAGGCTTGGATATTGCAATTTGCGATTCTACAGCAGCGGTGCTGGGCGTCAGCGCAGGAGCTATCAACATGGCCAAACACTCACTTGACACCAAGGAAGCCCCAGTCCCATATGATGGCTTGGGTTTAGCTGACATTACCGTCAAGCCACACTTTAATCTTGAGAATCAGCGAGTATTGTCAACTTTATTGCACATTTCCACGGAACTTCCCATTTGTGCCACGGAAGACGAAAGTGCTATTTTCGTGGCGGGTGACCATATCTCATACACTGGACTAATCCATTGGGTAAGTAAAGGCAAAATTTGCCCTCTTTCGCAAGGAAGCCTGTTGCTGTAACGATGATTTATCAACAGTATATATGAAAAACAGAGGACTTTTATGGTAAACACACAGTTAATTATGTTAGAGGGATTACCTGGGACAGGAAAATCAACAAATTCATATTTTTTATCAATACAACTTGAGCGTGAAGAAAAAACAGTAAAATGGATCCATGAAGTAGCACGACCGCACCCTGTTCTGTTTTTTAGTGAAGCGTGCTTAACTAAAAGGGAGTATGATTCAATATTGAAAGCATACCCACATTCTGAACCAATATTAAATAAAGTTGCTGTGTTTAGGAAAAATACAATAGGAATTGACTTGCTTGAACTCGAATGGAATTATATAAAAGATATTGGTACAAGTTTGTTACAAGCATTACAAAAATATGATGTAATGACTTTTCCGCTTGATAAGTATGAAGCTGTAGCTTTGGAAAAGTGGGCATACTTTACAGAAAAAGCTTTAGAGAATGAAACAGAGGTTTATATACTGGATAGTAGTATATTTCAGTATCAAATATTTACTTTCCTCCTCAAAAATACTTCATATGAAGAATTAGAGCAGTTTTTTCAGAAGTTAATAAAAATTGTGAAACCATTGAACCCAAACCTTGTATATTTTTATAGGGAAAATACACAAGAAACAATTAATTTTCTCGAAAACCTCAGAGGAAAGCAGTTTTTAGAGTGGATATGGGAGAGAGATAAAGACCATCCATACTATAGAGATAAACCTCGAGAAGCGGAAAGTCATAAACAGTTCCTAATGGATTATGCCGATATTGCTAAACAACTTTTTGACTTAGCTGATTGCCAAAAGACATCAATAGAGATAACTAATCAAGACTGGAAAACATATGAGAATGAATTGTTGTCATTTTTTGGAGCAAAACGCAAACAGTATTCGAATGTGCTTCCACCGAACGGAATTTTTAGGAATGAAGCTCTTAACCAAAGTATTGAAGTAAACGGATTATCCATTAAAGACCCATTCGGAAAAGAGAGAGTCATTATTCCTAAATCAGATTATGACTTTTATGTTGAGTGCTTGCCAGTTGTTCTACACTTTGAAGGATTAGACAAGATAGTTATTTCTGGTGAGCAGATATGTGACCAATGGACCTCTTTCGGTACACAGTTTTTAAGAGCTTAAATAATTTATTGCTATACAAAATAAGCATTAAGCATAGCAACTTATATTCTCAAGTTTCATTATAATTAGCAAAACTTTCTACGTAACAAAGTGATAAGCAAAGCCAACCTATTTTTGTTTCTATTGTTGTTTAACATATTTTTTTCTTTTTTAGATTTTTAATGTTTTTCATTACATAGACCAACATAAATGAACTAAAAAGTGATTTTCTTTTTAAATTCATTTATGGCGGTAGCAACAAGCGGAAGTGCGTTGAAACTTCTATTAACTATAAATTTAGGTAGCAAAAAAGCGATTAAGTTTTTACACCTAGTCGCTTTTCTTTTAGTCAAAATATACCGTTAAAGCAAAACCACCTAAAAAATAAATGGTGTTCGTTTTTGACTTCTCAAGTGGAGCATAGGGGACTTGAACCCCTGACCCCCACACTGCCAGTGTGGTGCGCTCCCAACTGCGCTAATGCCCCGTGACTATATGTAAGTATATCAAAAATAGCAAATTTGTCAATGGAAATGTTAATAAAATTACGAATTATATTTCTGCTGATTTTGAAGTAATTCTTTTCTTAAAATCTCTATTCGTATGTAAATTATTGGTTTGTTACTTATAGCACTTTATTATTTTGAGCACATATGATAAAATAAGACAGCATTGGACAGAGAGACATAGGATCTATGATAGATGATGAGGTGAGAAAGATGCAGGATAAAAGAGAGCAGGAAGAGCTGCTGAAGCGGCAGGTTGCGGAAATCATGGAGGAAGACCAGCAGGAATCACAGGAGTGGGAAGAGAGACCACGACAGGGAAGGGGTAAGAAATCCAGGAAGAAGAAGTACCGGGCTCTTAAGACAGTAACTATTATTATGGCTCTGTTGCTGGTAGGTATGGGATTTATGCTGGGAACAAAGACCGGTCGCCGGCTCATATACAAGGCAGCAGGTAATTTTGTATATAATAATACGGATAAAACGGAAGAGGAAGAGGAAATCGAAGAGGATAAGATTGAGCATGTTCCGGGGATACGGCATGAGGATTATGTGACGAATTATCTGATCTTTGGTATAGAAGGATTCGGAGGAGCGAAGAACACGGATTCCATGATGATCGCATCCATTAATACAAAGGATAATACAGTGAAGCTTACTTCCCTGTTAAGAGACAGCTATGTTGAAATTCCAGGCTATAAATCAAATAAGCTGAATGCTGCCTACTCCAAGGGCGGGGCGGCGCTTTTGATAAAGACCATTGAAACGAACTATAAGATACAAATAGACGGATATGCCTCAGTTGATTTTAAGTCCTTTGAGGGAATTGTGGATATGCTGGGCGGAGTTACCATTGAACTGGGAAAAGAGGAAGCAGCGTATCTGAATAAGACAAATTACATCTCTAAAAAGGAAAACCGGAATGTTCATGCCGGAGTAAACCGGCTGAACGGAAATCAGGCCATGGGGTATTGCCGTGTCCGTAAGGTTAAAACCCTGGGAGGAGCAAATAACGATTATGGTCGTATTGTGCGTCAGCAGCGGGTTTTGAAGGCGATGTTTGACAGCTATGTGGCGCCGAGAAATATGCTGCAGTTACTTCCTATCACGAAACAGGGCCTGGGTTATGTTACCACGAATTTGTCTCAGAGGCAGATAGAAAAGGCCATGGAAGCGGTTGTAGAAAACAAGATCACTACGATGGAGACCTCCCGTATCCCGGTGGATGGAAGCTTTGATGCTCCGAAGAAATACAATGGAATCGGATACCCTCTGGTATTGAATTGGGAGAAGAACCGAGTGGAGCTTTACAAGTTTATTTTTGGGGATACCCAGGAGGAAGCGGAGGCGAAGCTGGCTTCTTTGGGAAAATAACAGGTGAGCGCCGGAATAGCATGATCATCGGATCGGCAACAGAATAATCCAGGATATACAACTGGAAAATGCCCCTTTTATCGAATGGGAGATAATACTATTCGATAAAAGGGGCATTTTTTATGAAGGTCTTCCGCTAGCCCCTCCCTGTTTATTGACAGTGAGAATGGCGAAGCATGGAGGAGAGTATATTATGACATTTATCCGTACCTGAGGAGCTTTTGGAATTACATTACCTCTGGACATTGGATGCCCAGAAGCTCCATGGAAGCTTTAATAATCTGCTGGGTAAGGTCAACCAAAACAAGGCGGGCATTTTTTACGTCTTCTTCGGCATTTAGTATAGGACAATTGTGGTAGAACTTATTAAAGGCAGATGCAAGGTTCCATGCGTACCGCGCTATAATGGAAGGCTCATATTTCGCGGCAGCCTCCTTGACTTTGTCCGGATAGGAGGCAATTTCCTTGACCAGGCTATAACCGGACTCCTCCAGCAGTAACTTGGTGTTGATATTATAATTAACCTTCTCAATCTCTCCCTTGCGCAGAATGCTTTTTGCCCGTGCATAAGTATATTGCACATAAGGTCCGCTTGCTCCGTCAAAGCTCAGTACCTCATCCCAGGAGAAGTTTACATTTTTAATACGCTGATTGAATAAATCATGAAAGATAACCGCACCAACTCCTACTGTTTCAGCTGCTTTGTCTCTATTGCTCAGACTTGGATTCTTCTGGAGCATTAATGCGGAAGATCGGCGAATTGCCTCCTGGAGTATATCCTCAGCATAGACTATATTGCCGGCACGGGTTGAAAGCTTTTCTCCTGCCAGGCTTACCAGGCCGTAAGGGATGTGAACCAAATCATTCGCCCAACCATATCCCATGATTTCAATCGCTTTAAATACCTGAGCAAAATGCAATTTCTGTTCCAAACCTGTAATATATAAGCATTTATCAAACTGATATTCCTTTTTGCGATATAATACGGCAGCCATATCCCGGGAATGATAGATGGAGCCGCCGTCACGCTTGGTAATTAAGCATGGCGGCATGTGATAAGCTTCCAGATTGATGATATTCGCACCCTGGCTTTCTTCCAGCAAGCCCTTATCCTTCAGCTCGGAGACAAGTGCCGGTACTTTATCCATATAGAAGCTCTCACCCAGATGATAGTCGAATTC
>JAEYMU010000010.1 GCA_023407175.1 Bacillota bacterium | reverse complement strand
CTGACTATCAATGTAACTATTCAAGGAGGATTTGACATGTCACGTAAACTGATTGACAACATACCTATTCATCAATTACAGTACCCTGACAAAGGGCAGAATTATGTTTTTAACGGCTGCATGAAATTTTTAATGGAGTGCTTAGGTGAGGACGAACAGTATGATTATTGGTTCTTCTCCGCTGTTTCGGGCGATTGCTATGTGCAGGTGTACGGCACAGATAAGAACAAATGGCAAGTTTGTTTCTCACACACAAAGTTTGATTACGAGTTAATAAAACGAGTCTTTGACGCAATCGGCTATAATTTTTCATATATTGATGCCGAAGAGTGGAAGAAAGACAAGGAAAAATGCAAAACCAAAATCATTGAGTATATCGATAAAGGTATCCCTGTCCTCGGCAAAGGCTTTTACCATACGCCGTCTTCAGGCGGCGAACCGTGGCCTACCGAAGAAGTATCTGTAGTTATCGGTTACGAAAATGATGGCGAGTGTTTTTATCGCTTGCCGGAAGAAGCCACAAACCTTATGCCCTTTACGTTGGACGATGGCTTGCCTTATGTATTTGTATTTATCGAGGGGAAGAAAGAAGCGTTTCCGGCGATTGCGGAATCATATAAAAAAGCATTAATGGACGCCCCCCGATTAATAAGGACGCTGCCTAACCAAAGCAACAATGTGTTTTTCGGCAATGACGCTTTTGAACAGTGGGCGAATATGCTGGAAAGTAATTTTTACCACATGTCAAAAAAAGACTTTGAAGCATCAAACAGTATTGCAAGCTGGCGGTATTATTGTGTCTATATCTGCATCATAGCCACAAACATTTTTTCCAAACGACATACAACCGACCGCGCTATACAAATGAATCCAGAATTAGCTAGTATAGCACCGCTACTTGATAAAGAATACCGGGCGTTGGACGATTTAGAAAACCAGTTAAAAGAAGTAGGTGGCGACTTTAACATAAGCTACGAAGTTTTACAGGATGCAGCGAAACGCAAAGAAATTGCTTGTATTATGAGGCAGTTTTCTGAAGTGTATTTACGGATATGCAACATTATTGAGAATTATAAAGATAGATAAACTGTTGATTGTGTTTATGAATTGTCTCACACCGCAGTATAAGCATTAAGCGATGTAAATGTGTGATACGTAATATTTCAAAACAACGAATTATGACACCGTTACAAATTCCAATTTGTCATCGTGGTATCAATTATTTGGACGTTCAATATCTACAGATTTAAACATAAAAAATATGTGCACTATTATGTCCACATAAATCAGAAGTGGATGACCCCCCTTTCTTTTCCGTATTTGTGGGATGGGATTATGGTTCGAATCCCGTCTCGCGCTTAATAAAAAGAAGGTTCATCCGACAGGATGGGCTTTTTTTTATTCTGTCCGAAACCAGATTCTAAGTCTCACAAAGTGAGACTTAGAATTACTACATTATTGGGGACAACTGTGAGACATAAATTACCCTCACTGATTACATAGGAATAATCTATTCTTTCGTTAAGATTCTGTTTTACATAATAAGGGATTGTTCAACAAATTCCTTTGACATGGCAGTTATTTCAATTACTTCATCAACAGTTAGCCCCTGTGAATATAAACGTTTTACCACGCCTTCCATAGCTTCTCCTATTGATACAATATGTTTATCTGGATCATAGAATGTTATACCCCGTTGCCCCCAAGGAGCCTCTTGCATTTCATGAATAAACTCGATATTTAGAAGTTTCAGCTTATAATAAATATCATCTAGTTCCTCTGTTTCAAAATTCAATTCCATGCTATTCGAACCATATATAATTTTATGTGAATCTTTCATTTTATGTACTTCTTCAAAATGAGTTCTTAAATGAATGGCTAAGCCATTTTCAAAGGAAACATTTACCCCGAAGTCATGCACAACTTTCTGAATTAAAATCTTTTCATAAAAATTCCTTGAACGTTCGAGATTTTCAACTAGAATTATTGGACCCATAAATTTCATTTTCTTGTCTCCTTTGGTTTCATTAATTTTTTATGTTACGAGTTTATATAGCATATAAGCATTCTTATGATTTCTTTTGCTACGTCAGTAAGAAGAATAAAGCGGTATTCCGAATCAGTTTGACTTCCATAGTAAATACGTCAATTATTTTTTCTTAGTTAATGGATCTCCAACTTTAGTTCATTATTGTGAAAGACAACGAAGCAATTGAACTTCGCTAATGCTTATCAGGCATTCACCATAAAGCCCCATAAAACACCGAATTTATCTTTAAAATTACCTACCAGTTTACTGTATGGAGTTTCATAAAACGGAGAGGGTTTGTCATCTGATTTTAAAATTTCATAACAAACAAGTAATTCATCTGCTGAATTAAATGTAATTGTTAAATGGGTACCACAATTTATATCGAATGTATCGTTCAAAAATTTAAGTGCATCATTTAAAAACACCTCCATACCATGAATTTTCATAATGGCGTGAGCTATTTTTTTACCATCAGACATATAATCAATTGATTCTGTGTCTACTTTTGTATTAAAGGCCTTTTCATACAAGTCAATCGCTTCCATGCAATTTCCGTCAAAATGTAAATGAGGTATGAGCATATTTTATTCCTCCACTAATATAAATCTTCTACTTCGTATTTTCCAACAAAATGTATCAGCGCATGATTAAATAAAAAACTCTATCCTTTGGATCATATCACTAATAAATAATAACATCAATATTTATAAACACTATATTCTAGCAAACAGTTGTAGACAGACTGTAGACAGTGGGCTTATCTCCTTATTTTTATTGGGTTTGCGGATGGCGGAAATGTTCGAATCCCGTCTCGCGTTTATGAACTCCCTTGATTTTCAAGGGATTTTTTGTTAATCATTTGAATTATTCGATTATTACACGAAAGTGAATCTACACAATTTTAGGAAGTGTGGAGATACACATTGAAAAAGTTGTACTGATTATTGGAAAATTTTATTTAATTATTTTTTTCAATATGGTATTATAGTTTAACAATTTATATATAAATCTTAATTTATGGATGTGATAATCCAGAAAAAATATAATACAGCAATTATATTTTTGAGGAGAATGTTATGATGTTAGAAAAGGAAATTATACTAAAAAATATTTTGAATCAATGGGGCCTTATAAATCCCAAAATAGAGAAACAATTTCATGAAGAATCATCACGTATTATATTAAAAATATCTGATGGGGGTAATCAGATGTTGCTGAAAGGAATTCCTGATACTGTTTTGGAAGGAGTCATTATAAATAATATTTCTGCACATAAATTTTTGAAAGAAAAAGGAAATATTGCTCCGGATATTTTGGTTACATCCACAGGTTTAGAGTATATCCATGTTGATGGGTATTGGTTGTATTTAATGGAGTTTATAGAAGGATGTAATTTAGAAGAAGTAGCTGAGGATGAATTTGAGCTGGGAAGAATAGTTAGAAAGCTTCATTCGTTTACAGATTATTTGAGAACATCCGCATTAAACCAAAATAAAGAACGTTTTTATGATTGGTTTAAAGACAAAGAGTTCAAGAAAGAATTTGATGAAATTCTTGATACATTACCTGATTTTAACGAGTATGATTGTTGCTTTATCCATTCTGATATTGGACCTCACAATGCGATGAGAAGAAATACTGGGGAAGTGGTTTTTATTGATTTAGATGATGCTGGTATAGGTAGTCGATACCTTGATTTAGGATGGGCATTTATAATGCAGTTTGTAGATTTTAATCATTCAACTAAAGAAATGCGTTATCGATTTGATTTAGCAAAAGCTTTCCTCGCAGGTTATTACGGAAATGATATGATTTTAGAAAATGAATATGATTTAATATGGTATGGAGCAATTTTTATGCATATTTCATATATGCAATGCTTTGGTCCTTATGCGGTAGATTCTCTTTGGAATATACTAAAATTCGGGATGGAACAAAAAGAGGAACTATGGAATTATATTAATTTATTAGAAATAACGAAGTGAACAACAAGAAATATAAAAGATATTGACAGCATTGAAAATTACAGATTTGGCACCATCGTGTTTCTCGCAGCCGTTTTATAGGAGAACTACAGATCATTTATATTAATGGAGGTAATAACAATGTCAGAAGCAAACAAACCAGCAATCAAAGTATTCCAAATCTACCAGGACGAATTCTCTTTTCTCGGTAACGAAAATATCATTACTGATTTTTCTAATTTCGGTGATATTTGGGATAATTTTTTTAAAATGGGTGGATATGACCCAATTCTTCCGTATGCAACTGATTCAAAACCTATAAATGTGTGGTACACCAACAGCACAGAAGAAAAAATTTATTCTCAAGGACTTTTTGTGAAAAACGTGGAAAAAGTACCCGACGGCTATAAATTGGTTGATTTTCCCGCGAGCGATTTTCTTGTTATCACTACCGAATGGATGGCGACAAATGAAGAAGCTGTCGGTGAAAACGGAAATGGTCAATGTAACAGATATGCAAAAACCGTACAGATACCTGAAGGCTATGTTAGGAACGATGGACCAGGTAGCCCTATAACTGAAATAGAAAAAGAAAATGCGGATACTCCCAACGGCAGCAGATATGAGGTTTGGGTGCCGATAAAAAAGCAATGAAGCAATACCACCTAATAAGCACAATCTATGGTAAACTTCTTGCACAATATTTTACAAATACTTTTCCTAAAAAAACATTATATTCTTAATGCAATATATATTTGACATCATGCAATGTTTATATTATACTATGTCATGTAAGGAGGTGCCCATGAAAAATAAGAAGATGAAAATTGCTAGAATGGAATGTGATATGAAACAAGATGATTTAGCAAAAGTTGTAGGAGTTACAAGGCAAACCATTGGTTTAATTGAATCCGGCGATTACAATCCTACACTTAATCTATGCATAGCAATATGTAAGGCACTTGGTAAAACATTAAACGATTTATTTTGGGAGGAATAATAATGCTTAATCAAAAAAATCATGATGAAAGAGTTTTAGCTCAAAAAAGAAAAATCCAAAGCGATGCATTTGTAATCCTATTTTTTGGATTACTTTTGTCAGTATTAATCCAGCAATTTATCTTAAATGCACCTATTTCACAGTATATTGTGGAATTTATATTCTTTATCTCTTCTTCTATTTACCTTTTAATTCGTAATATATTAGATGGAAACGATATTTTTTCTTCAAGTAAATCTATTCAAAAGCTTATCATAATTAATAGCCTTGTTTGTGGTCTTACAATTACAATTATTACCACTGCTCTTAATTATATAAAATTAGGAAATTCGTTTAAAACGGATTTTACAAATACTTTATTCATTTCACTCATCACCTTTTTATGTTGTACGGCAATTGCATTTTTAGCTTTTAAACTACTTTATATAGCGAATATGAAAAGGAAACAACAAATAGAAAACAAATTTAAAGACGAAGATGAATAGAACCAGCATACACACCCTTCATGTGCAGAAAACACACTTTTCATGTATTATTGACTTCTGATATTAGAAACAGTATAATTGGACAGATCTGCATTTATATTTTGTACTAATTGTTCATGGAGGAATAATATATGTGGTGCCATCTCTTATTCAACAACAATAAGTTACGATAGAAAAATAACACTAAGTAGTTTATTTTAGCTTATATATATAAGCTTATTTGTTGATGGATAAAGGAGATAAAATCATGAAAATAGAAAATAATATAATAAAAGAAAATTTAAAAAATGTATACTTTGTATGTGGCAACGCTTGCGCAGGAAAAACAACCATGGCAAGAATGCTTGCTGAAAAATATAATTTCAATTTGTATGATATGGATAAAATGTATGATATACATAGATCAATTTCTAATCCGGTTAATCAACCAGACACTTGTTACCATGGTAAAAACTTTCATGAACAATGGACTCGTCCTATTGAAGAACAAGCTCGATGGAGTATGAGTTCTTTAAATGAACAAAGCGAAATGGTTTTTATAGATTTGATGAAACTATCAGAAAATCAGATTATTGTCGCTGATGTCCTATTTTCGCCGGATTATTCATTGGATATTATAGATTATAATCATTTAATTTTTCTTACAGTTAATAAAAATGTTATTAGAGATGCATATTTTAACCGTCCTGAAAAAAGAGAATTTTATGAATATGTAAGACAGCAAGAATTGGCAGATTTGTATTACGATAATATTTTTAAAAGTTTAGAATTAATTAATGATCTTGAACAGGAAGCTATGAAGAAAAGCGGATTGTTTGTGCTGGAAAGAACTATAGATTTAACAAAAGAACAGATGCTAAATCGAATTGAAAAACATTTCTGTTTGATATAATTAATTGAATTTTATTAAAGCACATATCTTATGCGTGCAAATATGTGTACAGATAAATAACAGAAGCCGTAAACCTCCTATTTATCAGTATTCGTGTATGCGGAGATTTGTTAATCCCGTCTCGCGCTTAATTGAAAAGAATCGCTAATCCCTATAAATCAAGGGTTAGCGATTTTTTGTTATTTCAAAAACATGTGTGCAACATCCTTTTACGAACTCAACCATTTATAATGCCTTGTTCATGTAGGGACGGTTCTGCTCGATTTCATGGTTAATCGCAAGACAATCCAAAATATTCCGCAACTATTTCTGTTGTTTGTTCAACTGTTGAATTATCATCCCAGATAATTTGCTTTACCCCATATTGTGAAGTCTCTCTCCATGCGAAATTTCGCGGATTTGCCTTTAATGCATTTACGCTGTGAATAAGTCTTTCCTTTTCATCTTCAGAAATATTACGGCGGAGAATTTCATTTTTATACCGATCAATAAAATCATCGAGAGGTCCAAAATTGGAAATCGTAACTGCATGAGTTACAAATTGGATTATACTGTCAATGTCAATATCATTTTCACAGATTACTTTTTCATGCTTTGCAGTAAGCTGAATCAAATCCATGATAACCATTGGTGTAAAATCATGTATGATTTCATTTTCCCTCTGCATGGCATCTTCAGGGTCTTGCATAAAAAAATCCAAATCCCCTACAATGCGGCATAATCCCGGTTGAAACTGTGAGTCGGCATTTTGGGAATGTTTAAACCGATTTTCGCATGTGTGATATACATAGAGACCGTATTTACGGCCAAGTTCATCAGCCACGGCCGCTCCGTCCCCCCATATAAAGTAAACATTCTGCAACATCCGCTTCAAGACATTATCGGGTATTAACAATCTTGATACGGCTTTTTCCTCCAGCTTTTCCGTTACCTCAAACAACCGATGCACATGAGAGGGGTTGCCGACATACTCCACATTGATGAACTGTGTTTCAATTTCCTTTGCCTTGTCATACAGCAATTTTACGTCGGAGTCTTTACTAAAATCGGCTTGTTCAATCTGGCGGATAAATGATATTACAATCTCCTTCAACTCATGCAAGAGCGCAACTTCTTCGTCAATGTCATCCACCTTTTTACCCAACACTTCTAAAACAATCTCCGATCCGGTCGTGTTAAAAATACATTGGATGTCCTTGATGCTGATATTGAGCTTACGTAGGATCAAAATCTGCTCCAGCCTTTTTATGTTGACATCGTCATACATTCTGTACGCATAATCATTGCTTTTCGTGCTTTGGATTAACCCCATATCCTCGTAATATTTGAGTGCACGTGCGGAAATATCATATTTTAATGATACTTCCCTGATCTTAATCAAATCATTCATTCCAACATCTCCTACTATGATTTATTGTAATCAATAATCATGATACAGTACGACGCAACGTCGTAGTCAAGTGCCTTTCCGGAGAAAATGTAAATTCTCTAGGTTACTCTTCTGCTTATTATAACACTGCAAATATTACCAATCCACTATAAATTGATTTATTTTGAATTTATCTCTTTTAATTTGTTGTAGCAATTCATCGAAAAATGATACCAATTTCATCATAATTGATATATAGAATTAATAGCTTAATTATCTGTTTAGTTGTAGACACTTGATAGACAGTGTGCATTCCTCCTTATTTTAAAAGGGTTTGCGGACAGCGGTAAAATTCGAATCCCGTCTCGTGCTAAAAACAGTCGCTAATCCTTTTAAATCAGGGGTTAGCGATGAAGATATCCTACGATATTTAATATGCGGTCTGCGAAGCAGATGTATATTAAACAAAAGGGACGCGTCATAAGCTAACTCTTTGAGTTAAGATGTGGCGCGTCTAATTTTATACCTCTTATTACTATATAGAATTGAGTTCCTTCGAAACCTTGCTTTCTTCTTGTAATTCATTTAATGTTGTTGCTTCTCATAATGATAGCCCCTAATTTTATACAAACAATATGACAGAAAGTGGGATTTGACATCAAATAATTGCTGCTTTTACAAGGAAGTGCTATAATAAATTAAGTTTAAAGAAATACTTACTATCTAGATGATAAATAGTTATTTGGGGAGGCTTTTTATGTTCGTTGAAACAGAAAGATTAATAATTGCGGATTTAACAGAAGATATGTGTGATGCATTTCAAAAAAATTCTGTAGACGAAGATAATAGACGTTTTGTACCAGATGAAGTATTTGAAACATTAGAAGATGCACATAGAACTATTGAATGGTTAATTAAGTCATATCAATGTGAAAAAGGTCCTTTTCTATATCCAGTACTTTTAAAGGATAAAACTAATATTGGATATGTACAGGCATGTTCAATCGAAGAAGGGTGGGAACTAGGATATCACATAGCAAAAGAATATACTGGACATGGATATGCAACAGAAACGGTTAATGCTTTTATACCCGTTATTATGCAACAACTGAAAATTAATATTATTTATGGAATCGTGTTAGAAGAAAACATAGCTTCTCATAAAGTACTGGAAAAGTGCAATTTTAAATTGGACTATATCGGGATTAGCAAATACCAAGGCGTGGATAGAGCATTGCGTCGTTATATTCTTAAGTTATAACTCGATATTGTTTACAAATGCGAACTACCAATTATTTATATTTTCTACAGCATACCTCTTGACTCTGTCGTTGGGGAACAGTTTATACTATATTAAAGCTGCTGCAGGAGGAAATATAGTATGAATGAATTTATTAAAATCAGGGATGTGTCAGTCAAGTACGACATATCCGCTCGCACGCTCCGTTATTATGAGGATATGGGGCTGATAACAAGCACCCGAAGCGATAATTACGCTTACAGGGTGTATGATGAAGCCGCTGTAAAACGGTTGGAACAAATTTTAATCCTACGCAAACTAAATATCAGTATTAAGGATATTCGATGTATATTCAATACATCCGGTTCCGAAATTGTTATAGAGGTGTTAGGGAAAAAAGTTGACGATATTGACGAAGAAGTTTCCCTTTTACATGAATTGAAAGAAATTATTTTAGAATTTATTCATCAAATCGAACAAGCCGATTTTGGAAAAGAATCAGATGTCAAGCTGTTATATGAGAAAGCGAAAGAACTGGAAGCCCAAATTGTCAATGTGGATTATGATGGTAATGCAGCAAATGTGAATCGGTTTTTGGAAGTTACGAAAAAACTTGAAAAAAAAGAAGACATAATCAAAAAACGTCCAACATTTTCTATGGGATTTAATGTTGCTCGTAATGATAAAGAAATTGTTGAAGTTTTTGAGTTTTATGAAAAAGCATTTGGTGCAATAAAACTCGCAGAATTTATACCATATAATACGCATATTCATATCATCATGGAGATTCACGGTGTTCAAGTTTTATTAAACCAAGATGCAGAATATACCAATAAGCAAAAACATTATGGGGGATTATGGACATATGATAATGATGATGACTTAAAAAAAACAATTAGCATATTATCACAGAATGCAATAAAAGTATCAATGTATTCATGGGAGCACTGGCCGATTTGTGCAATTATAATAGATAAATACGGTGTTGAGTGGTTGCTTCATAATTAGTGTGCGGTATAAGCATAATACGAAGTTAAGTTGGTTTATTATCTCTCAAAGAACGAGCCAAAATAGAATCTGTCTTGACATCTTCTGCTTTCCTTGGTTATTCAGTATGTAGCTGCGTGTGGCAGCAATATCATTATGTCCGAGATACCATCGGATGTCTTCGATAGGGATGCCCTTCCTGTCTATTTCAGATGCTACCATTCTATGAATATCATGGGCTGATTTCACTTTAATTCCGCACGGATATAGTTATCAACCTCACGAATCTTACTCCTTTCTTTTTTGTCACAGAAGATGAAATCCCGTCTGAAAAGCCTGCCTCCTTATTAATACGCTTAATAGTCTGGAACAGATTAATTTCATAATCACTTAAAGGGAAATACCGATCTCCGGCTGGACTTCTCCCAATGGTTCCGGTTTTTCTGACGCGTTCTGCTACTCTGATTCATTCCCTTACGTTTCTCTATCTACAACGGATACAGAATTTCCAAGGTTTCTTTCTTTACTTAAAAAAGTGTAGAAAATACATCTTGATGTTTGGTATACGCATTAATCAATTTTAATATTTTTGCATTTGTAAAACAGGTCTATCTTCTATATATAGTCCATATGCTTTTAAAAAAATATGGTGTTTATTATGAGCAAGAAGGCCCAGTTATTAATTAGCTTTATTTTACTTTCAATTTTTATAAGTGCAACTGTTTATAGAACGAACTTTAGAAGTGACGAAAATGGAAGCATATTATATAAAGAAGTTAATGCCACCATTCAGAAAGATAGAACTATAAAGAATTCAGATATTTATAATGAGTTCTTAAAAAAATTTAACTGTCAAGGAGAAGAGTATTATTACTCTTTTATACGATTGACTGGTTATGACTACCCCATTCTTTTACTTTCGAATGCTATTTATATGGATAACCATGAGCATAAAGTTGCGATGGGAACAGATATTTATTATCCTGTTAACAATCAAATAACAAGGTTTGGAAATATTGGTTCAGATGGAACAGCGTATCCTATCTCCGCTGATAAATCTGGCATTTTTACCGCAGGTGGGCACAATGTAGCAAAGTATAGTTTAGACGTTAAAATTGGAAAATTAAAATTAATTTATAAATATATCATGCTTTTCGATAAAATTGGTGAAGAAGTAAGGGCTATAACTGTAGGAATTATTGGTAATAAGAATAAAATTGTAAGCGAAAAAGAATTAGATAAAGCGAATGCCGAGTATGGTAATGCAAATAAAATTTATTTTAATCTCTTATGTTAATTAAGAAAATAGATAACGCTAATCAGGGCTGATAAATTTCATTTATTATTGAAGTTACCTATTCATCGAATTAAATATTGCTAGATTTCAATGCAAAAAATATGTGCATAATTATGTGCACATAAATCAGAAGTGGATAGAACCCCTTTCTTTTGAGTATTTGCAGGAGATATTACACTTTTCAACTGTAATTGACTTTCTATATTGGTAAAAGTATAATTAAATCAATTTATATTTATCAAATAATTTACAACAAGGAACTAATTATATTCACATATTTTCATAATACCCTATCGTTCCTGTACAAAAAATAACGGGCATTCCTCTTTGCGAATGTGTAAAATCAAATAAAGGAGGAATCATATGGAGTCGATAAAACGTTTAAATGATGCCCTGGCATATGTGGAGGAAACACTTGAAAGCCAAATAGATGACGTTGAATTCTCTCGTATTGCGGCATGTCCTTTTGCAGTGTTTCAACGATTTTTTATGTTGATTACAGGAACAACCCTCAACGAGTATGTGCGGCTACGCAGGTTTTCACGTGCCGCTGATGAAATTCTAAACAGTCGCATCAAGATTATTGATATAGCTTTAAAATATGGTTATGAGTCCTCTGACGCTTTTTGCGTGGCATTCAAACGCATTTACGGTATGACACCGACAGCTGCGAGAAAAAACAACGCTGTGCTACCGCCATATGACCGTATTACATTTACGTTATCAATTACATACATTAAGGAGGAAAAAAGAATGAGTCAATCGGGGAACCAGCTGGAATCGGTTGCCAAATCTTACGATAAAACCATAGATTTTGGGCGGAGGGGCATTGATTTATACACAGAACTACCGGATTATATTACAAATGACCCAGATTATCCTGCATATAAAACTGAATTGGAAGGCGGATTTGGAGGTAGTGAATGTATTGATATCAAGAATTACTTAGTGCCAAATACAGATATGAATTTTGTTGACCTTGGGTGTTCTCTGAACTTGATGTTTAAAGGATATGACAAATGGCTCTCAACATATCATGGTGTTGACATTAGCGAAAAAACCATTGAGTTGCTTAATGAATTTGTCACTAAGAATAAAATGCAAATTGGGTCATTATATTGCGGAAGTATACACGAAACACCATTTGAAGACAACTATTTTGACATAGGGGCATGTATCGGGGTCCTGGAGTATTTTGAAAAAGATTTTGTTAAAAAAGCAATTATAGAAGCTCATCGGATAATAAAACCTAATGGAAAATTAGTACTTGATATTCCAAGCATCGAAAGTCCAACTGGTCGAGTGATGATGAAAATTGAAGAATTTATGGGACGGCCCGATAAATTTAATATGCTTCCGCAGGAATTTGAGGATATGATCAGGAATTATTTTGAAATAGAAGAAACGAATAGAGCCGCTATCGAAGGCAAGTTTATGGGAATTATGTATTGTTTGAGATGTAAAAAATGATTGTTGACAAAGTTATTACACCCATTCGTATAAGTATTCACTTGAACGGAGGAGTTATATGATTATCTTTAATATTTCTGAAGATAATTTTGTCTCCCTCTTCTGTCGAAATTATATGTTTGATATCATTGAAAAGTATGATGGTAATCCTGACGTTGTTATAGATTTAGATACCTATTATGTTTATTGTCCTAGATAATTATATTTTTAATATGCGAGGGAATTTGTATGATAAATATTAAACACAAATCAATTGTTCTAATTGGTTTCATAATTTTAATGCTTTTATCCATATCAGGATGTAAAAAAGCCGAAGAAAATAACATTCCAGCAAATAGCAATACAACTATTCCTACGTTGACGCCGACACCTAAGCCGGCAGGTACGGTTACACCTGCTGCCACAGCATCCTCTTTACCTACACCAGCTCAAAATGGAGAAATCTCAGCATCTAAAATAGATGAAAGTTGGATAAAAGCTTATTATGATTATATTGTGAATAATGAAGCTCAATATGCCCCTTATCTGTTACTGATCGATTTAAATTTTGATGGAGTGCCTGAATTATTTGACATTTTTATTGCAGAAGGCAGTCAAGCTTATCAAAATGGCATAACATTTATGAACGGAAAAGTTATGACAATTAATAATGATAAAATGAATGTCTCTGTTTTTGTTGGCACTACGTCAAACATAAAAGAAGAAAAAGTATGGTATACTCGATATTATCCTTTTAATTTACATAACTCGACGGGATCGGAAATAGATATTAATAGTTATAACTGTTCAGATTTGTTCAATATCACAGAAGCAAATCTTTTTCAGATAAGTTTTGCAAATACAAACTCTGATGAACCAGACGCTTCATCAGTTAATGTGAGTATATTAAAAGATGGTAAAAGTGTGAATGTTGCTTCACAGGATAAACAATCAATAATTAATTGGTATCTTAATGATAAAAATTCCTATTTTGGCTCGGAATGGTATAATAATCAAAAGCTGATTATAGAGGAATTAAATTCACTTTCGCCTTTAGCAAAATTTGAAGGAGAATTAAATATACAAGAACAAAAATCAACCAATGTTGATTTAAGTAAATGTTATACCACAAATGGCGGTAAAAATTCACTTGATTACAAACTTTTTTATAATCAGGTGATTAGTTGGTATAGTGAGGATCAAATAAAACAGTGGGAATTTTTTAAATAAACACTACAAACAATTAGCCAGATTGCTAAAATATGTGATATATCTACAAGAACATTACGATATTACCTATATGGGTAGAAGACATAATCAGTGTTTTCTGTTATAATATATCCTATATATGAAATAAAACTGATGTTTTTGCAGATGTGAGCATAATTTGAAGTCAAATGGAATTCACATTATTTATATAATGGCAAGGAATAACAAAAATGATAATTCAAGATGTTCCATTTTGTACGGTCGACTGGAATGTTATTGTATATTAGTGGAGGTAAAAATTTATATATATGGAAAATTATATTGGTAAAAAAATTGCTGCAACTCATATCCCATTGATAATTAACCCTGATTCAGGTTTTTTGTATTTTGATGAAAAAAGTATTATTTTTACAACTACTTTGGGTGATTCAACAATAAAAATAGACTATTGCAATATGAGCGAAGTTTTTAGGAAAAGAGCACTATTTGGTATAATCTCTTGTTTTTGTATACTAACACGTCATGGAGAAAAATATAAATTCATTGTTTTTAATCGTGCGGCAGTTGTAGAGTTTTTGAAAAGCAAAATATAAACAAGATTTCAGACACAGGCGCACATTCTACCATGGAAAAGGAATCTTTCTGAATAATGATGTTTCTATGTTCATTTTGAATGCCGCCAAATAGGAAAATGACTTCATTTTATCGCTTGGCTGGCTGAACTTCATTTAATGAGCATAATGGGAATGCACAGTGACTGTCTTGATAAATTTAAATATCAAATATGTTGAAAATTATTAGTCTCTACTTGACAGCATCATATGAGGAAGTCGGACTAATCGAAAGCATCAAGAAAGATGGATATGCATATAGAACGTATGATGAGAAGAATATTAAGAAACTTAGACAGATTTTGATACTTCGGAAGCTTAGAATTAAGTTAAAGGATATTTCAAGTATTGTTAATAATCAGAATATTGATGAGATGCTTTTTCCAATAAGAATGAAAGAGAGTGTGTAAGAGATGTCAGATAATATTACGTTTGCGCCACTGGAAAATCAAGATATTGAAGAATTAACAGCAATTATGAAAAGAGCATTTGATGAAGATACTCGCATTCATTTAGGGAAGGATGCAGGAGGGCCTCCAGGATATGATGATGGAAGTTTTTTAAGACAATGGGGAATGAATTCAAATGCAAGTTCATTTAAAATTTATGAAAACGGAAATTTAATTGGCGGAACTATTCTTTGGATTAATTCTAATAAAGAAAATTTTTTAGGAACCATCTTTCTTGATTCCAGTTTAGAAAATAAAGGCATTGGAACAATGGTTTGGAAAAAAATCGAAGAAATGTACCCTGATACAATAGCTTGGAATACAGAAACACCAATCTTCAGTAGAAGAAATCATAATTTCTATATCAACAAATGTGGATTTCACTGTATAAAAATCGAGAATCCAAAAGATATTGAAGAAGGTTCATTTATATTAAGAAAAGAAATGAAACGATAAAACTCAAGCTTAGTAAAAAGGAAGTTCATCCGACAGGAAGGACTTTCTTTTTATTCTGTCCGAAACCAGATTCGTACTCTCACAGACGCGAAGAAATTGCCTCGTACACTTCTTCATTGGTGCAGATATTACACTTTTCATTGACTTCCTAATTCAGGAAAAGTATAATTTAAGCATATTCTATTTTTGTAGAAAATTTAATTTACTACTGTAAGCAATTTTAAATCAATTTGGCATGGTTGGAATTTGAGGTGGTAGCAAATGAAGAAGCATAATAAAGTATTTAAAATCATAAGCGGAATACTCATTTCTCTTGCTGCAATTGTAGTAGTGATCGTGATCTCTGTAATAATTGTGTATCATAATCCATTGCTTACAGCATTATCTGTTAAACAGATTGGCAATGAACAGGCATATATCATGGAATTCCATGGTGATATGTATTTTGATGATTTTATGAAGACTGAGATAAAAACCGGAGAAGAACTAGAGACATTTATCTATAACAAGGCTTCCATGAACCTTTATGAAAAGCTTATTAATAAACATGGCTGCTCTTCCTTCTATGCTCAAACACCGGATGGAGATATACTTTTATGCAGTGACATTGATATGTCAGTATCAGATGAGCAAAAGACACCCGTTGTTATGAACATAAATCTTGGAAAGAAAGCAATTGTAATTGGTAATGCCGGATACCTAGTGAATGCAACTGATGGTCTTACTATGAAAGAAAAGTTATGGCTAAACGCTGCTTTATATATGGCGTGTAATGGTATGAATGAAAGTGGCCTTGCAACGGCTACGGCCACAGCATCCGGTTCCTTTTGTAAAGAGACAGATAAGCAGGATCTTTATGATAAAGCAATAACAACCGCAGTTCTTAATAATGCTTCTAATGTGGAGGAGGCAATTGCATTTTTAGAAAATTATGACGTAGTAGCGGACTATACTCTGAGCCATTATATGATTGGAGACGCAGAAGGTAATGTAGTAGTTATAGAGTGGATAGATGGTAAAATGGTAGTCCTTCAACCCGATATGAATTATATGATTATGACTAATTTCCCGCTTACCAAGATGACAGGATTTGGTATGGATAGGTATAACTCTTATAAGAATGCCCTTAGCCAGTGCGGCGGAGTTCTTACAGAAGAGGAAGCCCTAAAGCTTCTTGCAGAGAATGTAATCCCAGGGGATGAATGCTGGTCAGCTGTATATAATCTTACAGACCGTACTGCAACAGTGTGTTTTAGGGCAGATTATAATAACTCATTTACATATTCCATAGATTAGTAAAGAATATTTTCGTATGCGGGAATTTGATCGGATCCGGCTTCCCGCTTAATGGAGATGATTGGGAAGTCTTGATTTTCAAGGCTTCCCGTTTTTTGTCAATTAAGGTATTGAGGCAATCTTCTGCGCCTTTCCCATCAATGGCATGGTACGATAGCCAGAGGAAATATTATATTACACTTTTTTCCACCTATATTTGACTTTGAATATTAGGAAAAGTATAATTAAATAGGTTATACTTTATATTTATTTAACTCGCTAATACAACCAATGAAGGAGTATTATGTATGAAACTTATAGTTTTTGATTTGGACGATACTTTGTTGAATTCTAAGGAAATGGTTTCAGAAAGAAATAGGCAGGCTATTCTGAACTGCAGTCAAAAAGGAATGAAGATTGGATATATTACCGTACGTTCACCACGAAAAATCAAAGTGTTTCTTCAAGGTCTTCCATGTGATTGTATTGCTAACTATAATGGAGCCATGATCTATGCTGATAATAAGTTAATTGAGGAAAATATAATTAATTATAAAAATGCTATTAACTACATCAATAAGGTAACTGAGATTGCTCCGGGTATTGGTATCTGTACCTATTTTGAACCATATTGTTATAAGGACAAGAAAATCAGAAGCTATATTACGCAAGAAATTTTAGAATATGACTTGTATTCAACTCCTCAACACGACTTCCAACGAATACGTTTATTTTTCAATGGAAATAAGAATATTGATTTTTCACAGTATATCAGTAGCGAAATGCAGTACCAGGAATCACAGGATTCGGCTGTTATTACAAATAAACTTGCAAATAAAGGAAGAGCCCTTGACTCGTTAATACATTATTGGGGGATTGATAAAGAACAAACTATATCATTTGGGGATAGCGCAAATGATATTCCTATGCTGAAAGCAAGCGGAATCGGTGTGTCCATGGGAAATGCCGTTTCGCAGGTGAAAGATATCGCGGATTACATAACCTTGTCAAACGATGAAGATGGTGTTGCAGAATATATAGAAACATACTTACTATGATCACAATATAATTATAAAACAAATTATTTTTAATATTTATTGTAACGAATTAGATTTTTTCTGCACATATCTTTTGAGGAGGTGAAATAAATGGATAAGCAGGATTTGGAGCTGGTATATAAGGAAAATGTATCTGTTGTTTATAAGTATTTATTCTGCTTAACCCATGATGCAAACCTAACAGAAGAGCTAACGCAGGAAACTTTCTATCAGGCAACGAAAGGAATACATAACTTTCGAGGAGATTGTAAAATATCAGTATGGCTGTGTCAGATAGGCAAACGGCTATGGTACAAGGAACTTGAGAAAAGAAAATATAAATCTGTACCAATTGATGTAATCGAAGAAATGGCCTCTGATAAAAATCTTGAAGTTCAATACCTTCATAATCTAGATAAAGTCGAATTATTCAGAAGTTTGCATCAGCTGGACGAAACGACAAAGGAAGTAATGTATCTTCGGCTTACCGGCGAACTTAGTTTTTCTGAAATTGGTGAGATATTAGAAAAAAATGAAAATTGGGCAAGAGTAACTTTTTATCGAGGAAAACAAAAAATTGTGAAAGGAAGACAAAAAAATGAATAAAGATATATCTTGTACTGTGGTAAAGGATCTGCTTCCAAATTATATTGATAAGCTTACCAGTACGGAAACAAATCAAATTTTAGAGAATCATTTTTCAAATTGCGTTGACTGCGCCAAAGAACGCGATGAAATGATGGGAACATTAAAAATGGACAAAGCCCCCAAGTATTCTAATTTAGGAATCTTCTTAAACAAAACCAAAAAAATGTATTTAATAAAAGGCATCGCTTTATCTATAGGGATCATCGGAATTTTGGTTTCTTTTATCGTAGATTTGGCAGTGAATCATAAATTGACCTGGTCGCTGATCGTTGATGCCAGCACGTTATATGTTTACGCTGCCGGCCTGACTGCCGTATTCAGTAAAAAGAATAAAATAATAAATTCCACATTAGTCTCAAGCATTTTAATATTGCCATTGCTATATATTATTGAGTATGTTACTAACAAAAATTATTTGATAAATCCAATTTATTGGTTTAAAACATATGCATTGCCAATAACTTTCATTTGGCTGGCGATCATATGGATTACAATATTTATTAAGAAATGTATAAAGTTAAACATTTGGTATACCTTAAGTATCCTCTTCTTATTAGCCTTATTAGGTTCCGCTTCAACAAATGCTATTTCAAATCAGATTTCTATTAGTGAAGTATATAAAGTCGACTTAGAATGGATTGATTCATTGTCATATTTCGGCTGTGCAATAATTTTCTTCATTATAGGACATATAAGAAAAGATAAACGTTAATTTTAGTTTGAAAACGAGGTAAATATGGCCGAACAATTATTAAAAAGGTTAAGTTGTTGAAAAGAAAGAATTGGAGAGGAATTGGGATATGAAACAAATACATGAAATGATAGCAAATGTTAATGAGGTTGAAATTTTTAGAATGCCCCAGATGAAATTAATAGGCCCGGAAGTACGATGCGGCGGGCCTGATTTTCTCAGAAATAAAGCAAATGAGCTATGGGAAATTATCCTTGAAGATGGTTCGTTTGAAATAATCAAAAATTTACCATCGATTATTCCAGGTGCTATGATGGCATGGACAGGAAATTATACGGATGAAGATCAAACCTATAGTTATATTATTGGAAAATTTGTCCCTCATGACACACCGGTTCCCAGGGGCTTCTCCGGTCGGATTTTACCTGAAACCTTAGTGGCGAAGGGATTATACGGACAAGGGTATTCTATGGTAAATACATATAAAAGCTGGGGGTATACACAGAATTATGATTTGTTTGGCTGGAACGCAGAAGTGGTTTTTGAAGCTGATCCTGATATACATGATTGGCTGCATTTTTGTGAAAAGAAGCAATGGACAAACATTTCGCCGGTAAAAAAGTTAGATAACTAAGAAAATGCAGATTTGTAGATTTCTTCAGCGAGTTAGTTAAAATCGAATTTCAAAACTAGTGAAAAGAGATAGTAAACATCCGTACTTATTAAGTTCTGCATTGCGAGATGCAGATAAATTAAGGTGGTAACACGAAGCTTATGCTCTCGTCCTTAAATAAAAGTAAGGGGGGGAGCTTTTTTCGTATCAAAAATTAACTCTCAATCTAAAAATGGAGGAATAAATATGAAAAATCATATCGTGGAAAGTTATGAAAATTACAAAGAAGAGGACAGACTGACAACTAATAATGCAAGAAAAATCGAGTTCATAACAACAACCCGAATTTTTGATGAATTATTCAATAAGAAAATGAAAGTTCTGGATTGTGCCGCCGGAACAGGAATATATGCATTTTATTTAGCTGATAAGGGGCATGAAGTTACTGCCACTGACATTACACCCAGACATATTGAAATAATCAAACAAAATTTGAAGGATAAAAAATACAACATGAATGCCTTGGTTTTAGATGCAACGGATATGAGCATTTTTGAAAATGAAGCATTTGACATTGTTCTCAATATGGGACCTTTTTATCACTTAATTACTGAAAGCCAAAGAATTAAATGTTTTTCAGAATCCCTCAGAGTGCTTAAAAAAGGAGGGATTTTAGTAACCTCCTATATTCCAAGGTATTACGTATTCCAATATGTGGCTATGAGTGATAAAAAATATTTGGACATGAAATTGGCGCAACAGCTAATCAGCACCGGCGTTCTAAAGCATGATGATGCGAATTGTTTTTGGACAGATACCTATTATGCAAGTCCTGATGAAATGGAAAAACTGTACAAAGAACATAGCCTGGAAATAATTGACATTGCCCAGGATGGAATATCTCCATTGCTAAAGGAAAAGGTAGACTCATTAAATGCAGCCGAATTTAAAATATGGTGTGACTATCATTATAGTATATGTCGTGAAAAATCCATATTAGGAGCAAGTAGCCATATTATTATCATGGGTAGAAAAATTTGAGTACGATTACATACTAAGTACAATTTCAAATATAATAAGGCCCGGAATTTTGGTATGTCCTCCGTATCTGGTACTACCCTGTTATTGAGGCTGATACTCCTCACTGACCTGGTTTAAAAATCCCAAAATTCTATTACAATATTCCTCATCATCGGCAACCTTAGTTAAAACGCAATCTTTTACTATAAAATGCTCCCAGGAATCTCGTATCCAAAGCTCTGCTCCTTTTGCAGCCGAATACAGACTCTTTGTATGATTAACGGGGACACTGGTGTCTCCGCTTGATGCTATTAATAGCATCGGCCTATTATCTGAATTTTGTATTTGGACAATTGGCTTCATTTCATTTACCTTATCAGATCCAAAATTTGCTTCAAGTGCTAATTTGAAAATAGGCTTTTCTATCACACATATAAAGTCGGGCACCATATAATATCGCAAATTGTCAATCACCACATCCTCAAATTCAGTATAGGCGGACATGGCTATTAATGCATTAATTTCTTTATATTGACCAAACGCATTGATGGCCACTGCCCCACCCATGGAAACACCCTGAATAACAACCGGTACATTTTTATATTCATCTTTACTTTTTATGTAATCCAGTACTGCTTTTACATCCAGTATCTCATCATATCCCAGGCATACTTTATTCCCGCCGCTATTGCCATGCCCTCTGACCTCAAGTAATATTGACGCATACCCATTATTCTTTAACAGCTCCGCGTGGGGATAGAATTGTGTAATAGAGGGCTGCTCGATTCCTGTCAGGAAAATGACAACCGCTTTCGGATTTTTAACAGCTATCTCAGAAGCCCATATTGTTATGCTATCCTCTGTTTTGAGGTAAAGCACATTTTCATTAAGGCTGAAATCAGAGACTGTGTATGTCTGCTGCAGCAAGGAATCATTCCGATAATATACATGATGATTGACTACCACATATGTAATTCCAAAGGGAGCAACCAACAATAATATTACAAGGAATAAGACGAAAATTCCCACCGTTTTGCATACTATTTTTAATAATATTTTCTTTGTTAACGGCCCACGGGGAAGATATTTTTCAGGAAATAGCTCTTTTAGCTTTTTTTTAATTCGGCTTAGACTCCAAATACCGGCGATCAAGATAGGAATATATAAAATGAAATACAGTAAATTCATTATAGAAGGAAAACTGCTATATATACTAGCTTCGCTCGTCATTCTCTTATATATGAAAACAAAAAATATCCCTAAAATAACAACCATTAATAGCGCTGTCATAAATCTTATTGCTCTTAAAAAGTAATATCGTTTTTTCATTCGTACCCCCCATATGCTTCTGTTCTATCTCCGCACCCATTACATTATACAATTTTGAGTATCGAAACGCTATTTATTTCTGCCATAACAACAGAAATACTATATGAAAATCTTTGTTGACAAAGACAGCCGGATGGTTTATTGTATAGGAACATATAGAAAAGGCAATGAGAAGGAATAGTATATATTGACGTTATTTCAGAGAGAAGATGCATGGTGAAAATCTTTATGACGAAAATATAGAAGGCACCTTTGAGCTGTTAATTGAAAGGATTATATCTGATTAGATTACACCGGGCTTTCCCCCGTTATCAAGGAAGCAGCATAAAGATTAATCTCGTGCTGTCAGAGAGCAGATAAAGAATACTTTATATTCTTACTGAATTTAGGTGGTACCACGGACTGAAAATTTAAGTTCGCCCTAAGCATAAAGCTTAGAGCGGGCTTTTTTTTGCTGTAATAGGAAATTGCGCCCTATTACAGCAAAAACGCTCCGCTAAGGATGCGCAGCTTCGCGCGCGGAACAAAAGCTGTACTATCCAGGCAGTGGAGGCGAGAGTGTACGAAGTACACTTTTGTTCTTATCAAATTAAAACTCAAGGAGGTTCTTGAAATGGGTAATTTAACGATGGACGAAATGATGGCTTATTGTAATCAGTATGGTTTTATATTTCAAGGCAGTGAAATATACGGCGGATTGGCAAACACCTGGGATTATGGTCCTCTGGGAACACGCTTGAAAAACAACATTAAAGATGCCTGGCGATATTATTTTATCCAGGCAAGGGACAACAGCTATGAATTAGATTCCGATATATTAATGAATCCTGTTACCTGGAAAGCAAGCGGTCATTTGGACAGCTTTACCGATCCTCTTTTGGACTGCAAGGAATGTAAGACAAGACATCGGGCAGATAATTTGATTAATAATTTTGATGCCTCGGTTAATGCTGATGCAATGTCCCAGGAGGAAATGTTAGCTTTTATTCGATCGAGAAAAATCCCCTGTCCCAAATGCGGTAAATCTAATTTTACTGATATCCGGCAATTCAATCTTATGTTTGCCACACAGCGCGGCGTAACACAGGATGCTTCCAATACCATATTTCTAAGGCCGGAAAACGCCCAGGGCGAGTATGTAAATTTCAATAACGTTTTGCGTACTATGAGAACCAGGCTTCCGTTTGGCATCGGGCAAATCGGAAAGGCCTTCCGTAATGAAATTACTCCCGGAAATTTTACTTTCCGAACCATTGAGTTTGAACAAATGGAGTATCAAACCTTCTGCCGGAAGGGTGATGATGATACCCTGTACGAATATTTTAAGAATTATGGAATTGAATTTTTTCAATTTATCGGACTTATCAATGAGCACTTGCGCTTTCATAACCATGAAAAACTGGCACACTATGCAAAGGCTGCATGCGACATTGAGTACCTGTTTCCTTTTGGCTGGGGCGAGATTAACGGAACACATAACAGAACGGACTTTGACTTACGAAGACATCAGGAATTCTCAAAAAGAAGTATGGAATACTTTGATGCAAATACAAACGAAAAATATATACCGTATGTAATTGAGTCCACCTATGGATTAGACCGGATATTTTTAGCGGTTTTGTTTGAAGGTCTTGCAGTAGAAGAATTGGAAAACGGAGACAAAAGACAGGTATTGAAAATAAAACCCTTTCTTGCTCCGATCAAAGCAAATATTCTCCCGCTAATAAAGAAAAGTCATTCCGACAAAGCTCTGCAAATTTATCAGGAATTAAAAAAGCATTTTATGGTGTCCTATGATGATGCCGGCAATATCGGAAAGCGCTATCGCAGGGGAGATGCCATAGGAATTCCCTTTGCAATAACGATTGATGACAATACCCTGGAAAATGGTACGGTAACGGTAAGAGATCGCGATACTATGATACAAACCATCCTGGAAGTTAAGGAATTGAAGAATTATTTAACAGCTTTGCTGGGCTGATATATACACCCTACGGTAATTAATTCTTGTTATTTTAAATTAATAGGATATAATGAATTTAGAATGATTGCTTTGGCATAATTCTATGGAAAAAATATTTTGTTTTATAAAGGCAGGTGGGACATGAAAAGAACAATATTAGCTCAAAAAATATTATTTCGAATTATCATTTTTTTCTTTACGGTTAATATTTCATTTTGTGTGCTACCCGGAGGCATCGCTTATAGTTACGGACTATTCGGTGAGATGACATCCCTCTCTGTTGCAGAGAACCAAAATAATGTTATTCAATCAAATCCAATTAAATACAACGTAAACCAACAAAATAAAACGATAATCAATAGAGAACAAAGAAAAGCACAGTACGCCTGGCTTTTGATGATCATCCTTCTTTCTGTTTATCATTTACGGTGCTGGCTTACAGCTTCGAATTATGTAACACCCGTTATATTAAAAGTGCGTATGAATCATTGAATCCTTTTCATTTGATTTTAAAATTATTAGAAAAGGAGATTCGTATGATTGAACAAGATTATATTATGCGTCTGATTCACGAAGTGGTCAGAACTGTGTTAAAGTTACTCTTTCATATAGATATGGATAAAAAAGAGGAGCTTCTATTAAATGAAAAAGAAACGGAAGAAAAATATAATGAGCTTCTATATCTCATTGATAAGGGTGAAATAAATGAAGCCGAAAACAAGTTGTTAGATGAATTAAATCCTGCCGATATTCAAAATTATAAAATAGCACTTATGTTTTACTTATATTTGAATGAAAAGGATATCGATTTTCTTGAGGAATACAATTTTTCAAGAGGAGAAATAACTGACGGATTAAAATATGTTTCGGAAATCTATGGTTATGGAAGTATGGCAGATGCTCTTTTAAGCATATTATTAGATTAAGTAATCCCCCCTGTCCAGGATTCCGGTCATATCCTGTCCTATGCTTAATAAAAATGAGTTTGTTCGAAAGGATGAACTCATTTTTACTTATTAACTCTCAAAAATATTTTAAATTTCTGCGACTCTTTTCGAATAATTCCGTACTTATGATATGAAGGGGGAAAAAGCATGGAAGACAGTGAAATCATCGAATTATATTGGAGCAGGTCGGAACAGGCCATTACAGAAACAAAAAACAAGTATGAAAGATTATGTACGAAAATATCCCTGAACATTGTGCATAGTAATGAGGAGGCCGAGGAATGTGTGAACGATACCTATCTTGGGGTTTGGAATGCAATTCCCACGGCACGCCCGGCGTACTTCTCTGCTTTTCTTTGTAAAATTGCAAGAAACCTCTCCATAAAGAAATTAAACTTTGCTCTTGCCCAAAAAAGAAACTCAAATACGGCACAGGTCATCGAGGAATTGGAAAACGTATTAATTGAAAATGTTAATTTATCCGGGAAGCTTGAAACGAAGGAATTGGTAGACACGATCAACGAATTTCTTAGGGGATTATCGATTGACAAAAGGAATATTTTTATCCGGCGTTATTTTTTCTTTGATACCATTGGAGAGATATCCGATCTGCTGGGGTATAGCAAAAGCAAGGTAAAATCAGTTCTGTCACGGGATGGAAAGGCTTTATGCCGCTTTTTATTAGAAAGAGGTTATGGAAATGAATTTAAATAATATATGGGAAGCAATCGGAGCAATAGACGATCAGCTTTTGTATGATGCGATAGCTCCGGAAAAGGAAGCAAAATTCACCGCACGTCGATGGTGGCTTGGTATCGCTGCTGCTTTTGTCCTGGCAGCCATATCCTTTTCTACTGCCTATACTGTGAATGCCCAGTTTCGGGAATGGGTTATCTCACTGTTCCAGCTGAAGGAAACAGAAATTGTACCGGACTCTGAAAATAAGAATAATCAGATGCCGGAAGGATCGGACAGTGTATCTCCTTCTTCTGATAAAAACCACATTTCTCTCTATGCGACCAGTACTCTGGAGGATGTTTTTGCTGTTCAATATTTAAAGTCGGATAACTACATGAGCTTAATCGGTCCTTTATTTTATTATTCAGATGCTTCAGGCCAGACAGAGTATTATGCTGCTGTAGATAGTGAATTTATTCCGGTGGCCTCGGATCAAATCAAACGGGAGATAACCTTGCTGGGAATTAAGGGAGCTATCGATTATACCCGTGTTAATTACGAAGGAATCTTGTTATTGCAGCAGAACGAGGGCAACAGCTTTATGCTGGAGGATGGAAATGAAGCCGAATTTATGCTTAGTGTATCCGGTGATCATGAGGTCTGGCTGACCTTATATAAAAATCCACAATCTGATCAGTGGAGCTATCCGGCCAGATATGACCTGGAGACAGGCAAAGTAACTGATATCCTGCAGGGAATTCGTGTAAACGGTACGGACCTTATAAGCTACCCTGTCCTTCGGAATTGGCATTATCTTGGAGAAGGTAGATTTGTATTATCCCTGGGGCAGACGCTGGATGATACGGAAGCATATCTGGTTGACACAAACGGGAAAGAAGCTCTTCCTCTCTCTGAATTGACCGGGATTTCTTCTATTTCATCCGCCAAGGTAGTGGAAGGCAAGCTCCTGCTGCTGGAAACCCTTACAGAAGAAAATTTCAACTATTACTGTTATGATTATACCGCAGATACCCTCACTGAAATCTATCGCAATGCCGGATACTGGATTCCGGCGGAGCAAAATGACAACAGCCTTAGGGTAAGATTTTCAGGCGGCCGATATGATTTTATAAAAGAGGCCGGCAGAATTTATCTGGTAGACGAATTCACCGGAGCAAGACTTACAGTGGAGGGAATCACCGAAGAGCTGGCAGAAAATCTTATCATAAACTCTGATAATGATAAAATCCTCGTATCCTCCTTTGGAGAGGATGTTATACAACAGCTCGGCGTAATTGATATCAAAGCGGGCAAATTTTATTTGTTGAACCGTGAAAACCAGCCCGGTATTCATGAATATTCCATCGGCTGGAATGATGCCGATCATGTCATGATTAATGCGACAACCGATAATTGGAGTAAAAGCCAGGTATACCTTTATTCCTTAATAAATAAATGATGAATACTACATTATAAACCAAAAATAAGGGATATTCAATGCTGTGCATGAATACCTCTTATTTTTTTGATTGACAGGCTAACGATTATTAGCTAAAATATAGCTAACGAACATTAGCAAATAAAATTACAGGATGTGATAAAATGCGTGATACGAAGGAAAAAATTTTAAATGAGGCCTTAGCTCTATTTTCTGTAAAAGGATATGATGGAGTATCCATGTCGGATATTGCAAATGCAGTTGGTATTAAAGCAGCCTCTATCTATAAGCACTACTCCGGAAAAGAGGATATTTTTTGCAGGATTGTTCAAAGCTTCGAGGAAAAAACGGGAAGTATTTTCAACCCTGTCCTGCTTGATCGTATGGAATATGTGAACATATCCATAGAAATGCTAATTGGAATGATTCAACAGACCTTCCAGATATACGCAGAAGAACCTTTTCTATCGAGATGCAGGAAATTGTTTATCATAAGCTCCTTTCACAGACCGGAAATTGGTGCCTTATATACAAAATATTTGATTGAAATACCCATGCAGTATCAGTCCGGGATATTTGCAATCATACAAAAAACAAAGGCTATTGCTGAAAAAGATACAGCTATTATGGCATATCATTTTTATACTCCAATTCTTATTTTATTGCAGGAATATGATTATAAAAATATAACCATGGAGGATGCATTAAAAAGAATTGAATTATTGGTCACTCAATTCAGGGAGGTGTATAAGCTATGAAAATAGTATCTGTTCACGGACAGACACATAAGGGAAGCACTTATCATATCACTCATATGCTGTTAGATAAGTTGAATTGTGCCAGGGAGGATATTTCAGAATTTTATGTGAACGACATTAGTGATTGTATAGGCTGCTATCAATGTATTATGAAGGGAGAAAATACCTGTCCCCATCGCAATCAGATAGAAAAGATAATAAGCGCAATCGAGGAAGCTGATGTAATTATTATTGATTCGCCAACTTATGTATTTAACGTTTCCGGCCAGTTGAAAACCTTTTTTGACCATATGGGATATCGTTGGATATCACATCGGCCATATCCTACTATGAAGCAGAAAATAGGAGTCGCCATTTCGACTACCGCAGGTGCAGGTGCAAAGCAAACCACGAAGCTGATAGCCACTCAGATGTTCTGGTGGTCGGTAGGGAAAATCTATCAGCTGCCGGTAACGGTAGCTGCAATGAGCTGGAACCAGGTAAGTGCAAAAAGAAAGGCCGAAGCAGAAAGAAAGACAGCAAAGCTGGCGAAGGCCATTCAAAATAAATCAGGGCATGTGAAACCAGGAATAAAGGCCCGATTTATGTTTTTTATAATGAAGCAGATGCATAAGGGAATGGATTACAGCCCGCTTGATATGAATTACTGGAAGGAGAAAGGCTGGATATAAAAGCTCATTGCCTTGAAAAAATTACAATTTTTCAAATTGAAATAAACTCCTATTCTTTTTAAAATAAATATATGAGAGGATATTGATTCCTTCCTTAAACAAGACTTTGTAAATCAAAGTATTAAGAGCAAAAAAAATGGTATCGTCTATGATTACATGTCAAAGGAAGTGAAGGATGAAGATTCGGTTTGCTCTATTTATGATTATTCTAATATAGAACATAATAAAGCAGAAAGTATCTGCAATAAAATGATGGAATTAGTAAACTCTAACCAATACGGTGATATAAAATTTTCTTATTCATATAATGGCAAGAAAAAGATGGTTCGAATT
This sequence comes from Bacillota bacterium, assembly GCA_023407175.1. The sequence continues at coordinate 30,187 of JAEYMU010000010.1, read as the reverse complement.
ATTTTGACAGGTACAATAATGAAAATTCATACGCTTATGAATGAATTTATTGCCTCGTCATAGAAACATTTTGATACGGCATATCATTATACCATTAAGTAAATAATAAAAATCGCAAGTAAAAAACGGAATCAGCTAAGCTGATTCCGTTTTTTATAAATTTCAAGTCTAAGTTCCCATGCTTCTCTTTCTACGGTTCTACTCCCCATACAAGACTTCCGGCCAGATATCCTGTTATCTTTGTCCAGTCGGCATAAGAATTGTCTGTGGCATTGAAGGAATAGTCATTAGTCTGGGTGTAATTTGTCCAATCAGTCTTCGAGAATCTGGCCTGTACTTCAATTGATTGCCCGGCCGCAAGGGTTCCTGCTGCCGATGTAAAGCCAATTTCAAGATAATAATCTGCACCGGTCTTTGCTTCCGACAGTTTTACAAAGGTTCCTGTCACGTTACCGGTTCCCGCAGAGGACCAATCACACCAGAAATTCTGTGCTTTTTCTCCATCAATGGTAAAGTAATACCGAAGCTTTACATCAGAAAGATTAATCGAGGTTGTTCCTGTATTATATAATTTTATTCTCGGCATAATACCGTTGGTGGTTGCAGATAAATTGCCCTCAAACATCTGTACCTTTACATTGCCTGTTACTACGATGGAACTGTCCTTGATTGTAATCACAAGCGTAGGGTCAGTTCCCCCGTTAAAATCAAAGGTCAGAGTTGTTTTTCCTAAAGCCTGCGCCGCCAGATAAGAGCTTAGTATGGTTACCGTAGTCCCGGATACTGTATAATCTGTTCCCAAGGTCAGCGCCGTACTGCCATTTTTAATACCTGTGAGGGTACGCCCGTTCAGAGTCAACCCGACTGTAATATTGCTCTGGTTGCTCTTATCAAATTCCGCCTGACTGATTGAGATTGCTCCGCTTGGTGTTGAATCAGTTACTGTTATAACCAGCTTCGGATCGACACCTGCATTAAAATCAAAGGTCAGGGTTGCGGTTCCTACCGCAAGACCTGATAGATAGGAGGCTGCAATAACAACATTATTACCGGACACCGTATAGTCCGTTCCGCTTACCAGAGTGGTCGTACCATTCTTAATACTGTTTAAGGTATTGCCGTTATTCGTTACAGTAACACTGATACTCGACGGAGTATACTTGTCAAAGGCTGCGGTAACAGGAGTAATGGATGCGCTGTTTTGTGCCGTACCCGGCTCATTGCCATATACCTTAACACCGGCATCATATACAGGAATATAGGTTGTCTTTACTACACTGCCGGAGGTAACACCGCTAAGCTCGGTAAAGGAATAATCATTGGCATTATTCCAGAAGGTTGTGTTCGTAGGCCCTGCAATGCGGAACTGAACCTCCTTCTTGTAATTTGACTGTCCGCCGGGATATATCTTCGTTCCGGTAAAGTCCACATTAACATAATAGATATTGTTCGCTTCGTCCCAAGGCTGGAGCTGTGAAACTGTTGCTCCGGCATTATAGTTCGTAGTAACGGTAAAATTCGATGCAGAATATCCCAAATTAACGGCCTCGGTAATATCAATAAAATATTTAAAGGATAATTTGTCTCCCATTCTTGCCGGCCATCCGGATTGATTATTCATAAGGGCTTTAATCTCTATGAAATTTGAACCGGATGCATTAATTCCAGCTTCTACAAAGAATTCGTCATTTGTAACCGTTTCTATTGCGGTAAAGTTCGAAATCGGATTACCGCCATAGGTACCATAAAGCTTTGCCAATGCACCTACAAAGCCGGCATTGTAATCACAGGCTACTTCATTATTTACATAATTACTGATGGTGTCGGTATAGCCGTCACTGCTGTCCGGTCCGCCGACCAGCGCACCGTATATTGTATGCCTGCTGTAGGTTGGCACGCTCTGACTGTCAGCCCAGGAGCTGTGTGCAGTTCTATGATGCGGATGTTGTGGAGAATTCGTACCGTATCCGACGACAAAGCTACGCCCGGTGCTTCCGAGTGCGTAGTCCACCTGCTGCTTGGCAAATGCCTCGTAGGTTGCTACCTTGCTTGTGGTGCAGCCGGACCAGTCGGCATAAACACTGGCCAGGAATGCCGTTGTCGTGGCATATCTGAGCGATCCCCAGGAATCCAGCCAGGCCAGGCCCTTTGGCGTATAGGTAATACGGCTTCCATTATATCCGGTGGTCCAATAATCCAGATACATCTCTAAGAAGGTTTTATAGATACTCTTATTCGTTACCTTGGCAAGAAGCACAGCCGCTCCATAATGAACATCATCCCAGCTTTGTGTCCATTTATAGGCGATATCCGTGGATTGTCCTTCCTTACCCCAATTAGCTACATAATCCTCTGCTTTGGTCAGATAGGTTGTCTCACCGGTGGCAAGATATAACCACACACCTGCCCAGGACAGCTCATCATAGAAGCCGCCGTAAAGGCTGTAGTAACCGTTAGCTGCGGTATATCCGCTGTCACTCTTTGTAGTATCGGCAAAAGAAAACAGCTGCTTCGCATGTGTAAGACAGGTTGCGGCATAGGTTGGATTCGTATCTGCAAATGCCAGGGCTGCAGATGCCAGAGCTGCTGCAGCTTCTGCGGATACTGCAGAGCCCGGATTTTGCAAATCTACCTTGTAGGACGGACGTGACATCTGCATTACCTCCGCCGGTCCCCACCAGGCATGATCCGCACTACCGGAGCCTACCTGATAATAGTACACATTTGCCGAAGGATGGCATTTGATCAGGTAATCGGTAACCCATTTAATCTCCTTTAACAAATAGTCCAACTGCCCGCTGTCTCTCAGCGCATCCTCGGACTCGTATACGCTCCAGGCTAACATCGCAGCAGAATATGCCATTGGCAGATTAAACTTTACATGATCTCCTGCATCATACCAGCCTCCGGTCAGATCAAGGCCCACATCCGAACCATCGCTAAGGGCAGAATCTCCTCTCCAGTTATTCCTGATGTCATCCGAAAGATCGCCGGATTCCTGGAATTCATAGAACATAATTGCTTTTTGCAGAGCTTCCCCGTAATTATAATTTGTTTCCGCCTTTGTACTTACCGTCGGAAATTGAAAGACAGTTACCATAAGACAAGCTATTAATAATATACTTAATATTTTACGCATAACCCTACCTCCACTTTCTCAAAGAATTATCAAATACGCTCTCCTGTCATAAATCAAACCTTCGTTTTTAATTATGCTTATGGTTCAATACCCCATTTTAAACTATTGGATATGTATCCTGTAGCATAGGACCAATCCACATAATTACTGTTGGAGGATGAAAATGAATAATCTCCTGTCTGGGTATAGTTTGTCCAATCTGATTTAGAAAATCTTGCCTGTACTTCGATGGACTGACCGGCAGCCAACGTACCTGCTCCGCTTGTAAAGCTGATTTCCAGGTAATAATCCGCTCCAGTTTTAGCAGTACCCATTTTTACAAAGGTTCCGGTTACATTGCTGCTTCCCACATGGGACCAGTCGCACCAGAAATTCTGTGCCTTTTCTCCGTCAATCGTATAATAATATCTGATCTTGACATCGGAAAGAGTGATTGCAGTTGTACCGGTATTATAAAGCTTAAATCTTGGCATGATACCGTTGGTTTGTGCCGAGGTTCCGGCATTAAACATCTGTACCTTAATACTTCCGGGAGCTACAGACGAATCGGTTACTGTTAATGCCAATACCGGATCCGTTCCTGCGCTAAGATCAAACACAACACTATAGGGGCCTGTCGCTAAGGTAGCGAGGTAACTTGCCAATAAGGTAATTGTGTTCCCGGATATGGTATAATTTGTACCCAGGTTCAATGCCTGACCTCCCAGAGTAATTGCGTTCAAGGTATGGCCTGACAAAGTCAGTGTAACCGCCACCGCCGCCTGATTTGCCGGATTCTTATCAAAGGTGGCAGAGGTCGGAGTAATGGAGCCGCTTGGCGTAGTATCTGTGATGGTTACTGCCAGCGTCGGATCCACACCCTTATCAAAATCAAAGGTAAGTGTCAGTATACCCGTTGCTTTCGCTGCAAAATAAGCCTTGACTAATGTCACAATATTATTGCTTACCGTATAGTCCGTACCCTCTGTCAGATAGGTACTTCCATTCTTAATACCGGTTAAGCTGTTACCATTCAAGGTCATTGTGACAGCTATATTTGCCTGATTTGCAGTATTTTTATCAAAGGAAGCCGTTACAGGTGCAATCGTCGAATTACTTACCGGCTCGGAGCCCGAACCAAAAAGTATGGAGTATACACCATTTGCTATTGCAATATCACATTGTGCCCAGAAGCGGTGATAATAAAATACGGGAGCCTCTCCGCTGTTATAGGCTGTAAGAACCTTCTGATAATCCGGGTCCTGTAAATATTTTGTACGAAGCTCCAGGAAGGTAACACCTGGTTCTATCACATCTCCGTTGGGCATGGTTCCTGTCCAACCGGCAGGTACATATATTTCCTGCTCAAAGAAACGGGAATAATCGCTTCTTGATTCCGGTGCTGCAAGTCCTTTATCATCCCTGTATAAGGTCCACATACGGTCAAGTAATTCCTTCGCAAGCACTCTGGAGGCATCATCGCCGGACGCCTTGCTATAATATAATAAGGTATTGGCAAGGGAGGCTGTTACTCCAAGGTCTGTTCCTGAATTTACAACTATAACATGAAGATTGCTGTTACCGGTATAGGTTCCGGTCCAGGTATCTGGCTGGCCGGTCCAGTCAATGGTACTTGGTACGGAAAATGTTCCGTTGCTGTTTAACACAACAACAGATTTCACCCAGGTTACCCATTTATCGAGTAAGCTCTTTGCTCTGGTATCATTGGTTTTATAATAATATTCTGCTACACGCTGCATTGACCAGGCCTGGAAGCCAAACCAGGTATTGCTGCCGGGATCTGCATAAACAGGATTTTCTTCATAACCCATACCATAGAAGGTTGATGTTCCTGAAGGCCAGGCTTCATATCTTCCGTTATTGGAATTGCTGGCACCACCGGCAATGGCACCCTCTGACGACTGAAGCCACTGATAGAATTCCAGCTGCCTGGTTAAGCTTGTTGCCCAATCAGTTGCACCATTCTGGGATAGAGGCTTAAATTCGTCATCCGTGGATAAAATCCAGGCGGCCATTGGATTCTGATAGCCAAAATGGTTATGGCTGCTGCCAATTTTCCATGCCCAGCTTGAGCTGATACCACCGCCCCATGCATAATACCAGGACATAAGATAGTGAGCCGAATCATACCCGGTACCGGCTACACTCGGAGAACCTATTTTACGGAAGTATTTATCAAACATGGCATATCTTAAATAATCTCCCATCTTACTTGCTTTCGCATTATAGGTTCCAAGGTCAACGCCTATTTCATCTGCCCACTCATCTGCCCAGTAGCTTGCCTGAACCGCACGTGCATCGGCATCGGGGGCATCCGTGTATTTAAACTGCGTTGCGTAACTGCTGTCACCAACAAAAAGATCAAGATACCCATTGGTACCGCCAAAGGTCTTAGTATCCCAACAGGGCTGTGGTATAGTCTCCCAGGTTGATTCCTGTTTTCCACGCTGAAAGGTGTTGATATACGAAGGCTTTGTTATGCCATCCCCTCTGCTGCCAAAGCCATACCAGTTATCCACATCCAACAGCCAATGCATGCCGTATATCGTAGAGGTTCCATAGGTAGATACCAAATCACTGCTGATCGGGTCAACACCTACTGCGGCACTGGAGTTTAGCTGGGATGGATATAAGCTGGGTAACTCCCATTCCGGTGCATAAGTAGCCGGCTTGCTGGCATTATATTGACTCATACTGGAATTCGGCTGGTCCTGTGCAGAAGGAATGATATAGGCTTCTGCCTTATCCCAGGCAGTCTTATAGCTGGAAAAGTCTCCGGTGAACTTACCGTACATTGCCTCCAGCCACATATAATAGCTAAAGGCTTCACTTGTCGTTACATGCCCGTAATCCGGAGCCTCTACGATAAGCGTTTCAACCGAATGGTAGGGTACTCCCTGCTCACTGAAATACCCATTGGATGAATCGTGAATATCACTCCACAATTCCAGAAAACGGTTTTGATAAGTGTCCGTTGTGGTTATTGCTGCAGTTGCCGTACTTGCCTTGAATGCTGTAGTAAATATAAATGATATCAATGCTGCGGAAATCAATCCAAGTATTAATACTGCTGTTATGATGACCCTTGTCCATCTTTTGAAGCCAACTTTGATTTCCTGTTCCATAAATTCCCTCCTTATTAATATTTCTGATCATTTACTCACTCCGGTTACATTTATCTTATAATTACCCGGGATAAATGGCCTTCTTACCGCTGCAATCCCAATCTCCCCTCCTTCCCTTACAAGTTTCAGTAAGATAACCATTACCCGGGATTAATAGAACACTGATTTTATGTAATACCTATTGGTAATTTTGACCATAGAAAAACCCATCCAAAGTTATTTTTCATTAAATATAACGAAAACTCGGATGGGTATGTGACACTATTTTTCATATTTTGTAAATTATTGTTATTCAATCGTTGTTTTTATTATTCAAAATATCTTATGCCGGAAGCCATGATTACAATCAGCAAAATAACAAAAGCCAAAACCTTCCATTCGGATAAAGTAAAGTAGTTATGTTTGTAGTGTCTTTGAAGAATAATACGTTTTCTCCTTTGATATCTGCGGGTAAAATTATGATGGGGCATAGCATGGTTATCTAATTCAGCTGCCAGCTTCTGCTCGTATTCTTCAGCGACTTCAAGTAAAGCATCCTGTAACGTATTCGTTTTTTTCAATTTTCTTTCTCCTCTAATATTTTCTTTACTGCCTTTTTTGCACGGCAAATATGCTGGCGGACAGCACTTTCAGATATCCTCAGCAGCTTACTGATTTCTATATTGGACAATCCGTATTTATATTTTAGCAATATAATTTCCTGATATTCCTTTTTTAATTTTTTTAGGTTTATCATTAATTCATTATAATCCTCATCCGCAATAATATGCTCGAGAAGCATTATATCGTCGCCCTTTACCTCGCTTGGCTCCTCCACTTCATATTCATATTGCTTTTTACGCTTGCGGTAAATATCGATCGCCGTACTCTTCACAATTATCGCTATAAAAGCTTTTGTTTTGTGGCTCTCCAAATCATAAATCTTAGGCACATATTTTATTAATTTAATAAAAGCATCATTAACTGCGTCCTCTGCCAGGAACCGGTCATGTAAAATGCTATATGCGATATTATACATCCCCGTCTCATAACGCTGATATAATTCGGCAAAAGCATTTCTTTCATCTTCTGTTTTAAATTTAGATAAATCGATCTGCAGCAATATAACTCCTCCCCACTTTGATTATAAAATAAATGCAACTCCCCGCTGTAAATTATATCATATTTTGTAAAATTTTACAGTCAATTTTTACAATAATAGAAAATATTACCTATTTTTTGTAATATTCAAATTATTATTCAGTTATTGATGGGAGGAAATAATTTCAAAGAAAAAAGGAATTTGAAGAATTTGAAAATTTCTCGACGATATTAATTTTAATCAAGTATGGACAGAATTGTATTTTGGATATTGCTGTTGATATTGCTTAGGCTTTGGCTCCGGACAATGCCCGGCCTTACAATACCAACAGCTGCTCCTGACCTTGATGGATTATATTGCTGCTGTTCAAGGCTTGTGAACTTGGTCCTGCACCGCATAGCAGAAATTCTCAAAATGCCTGCGAACCTCTGTGTCCTGTCCCTCCGGTGACAATATTACGATGTAATCACCTGGCAGGATCATAGAATTCCCCTTTGGTATAAGCTCCCTTGCTCCTCTGCGAATCCCTACAATCAGGCTTCCCTCCGGCCAGTCAATGTCGCTGATCTTTTTTCCGCATATGAGGCTTCCCAGCTCTACCGGGAATTCGTGCAGACCGCCCTTTTCCTCAATTGTCATTTTACTTTCATTGTTTTCAACAAACCGCTCTAATAAGGCTTCATAAATCGGTTTGGTTTTTAATAAATCCGATACCAGAAGGGCGATAAAGGAACAGGCTGCCACCGGCAGCATATGAACTAAAGACCCTGACATTTCAGCTGTAAGCAAAATACTGGTTACAGGTGCCTTTACGGAAGCTGATAAAACTCCTGCCATGGCACACACTGCAAAATCTGCGATATACTGATCTGGTAAACCGGCATGTACCGCCATACTTCCAAGGACACTGCCGGATAATGCCCCAACAGATAAAATCGGAAGGAAAATCCCTCCCGGTACCCCGCTGCCAAAGCTCGTACCTGTGAAAACCATTTTAACAACGAGTAATAAAAGCAGTATAACAATTCCTTTACTGGCATTTTCCGCTATTCTAATCAGATCCTGTCCGCCTCCCAGAACCTCCGGTATGAAAATACCGCAGGGTAACGCAATTGCTAACGCAGCACAAGGTCTTAATAGGACCGGAAGCCTGCTATAAAGCGTCTGCAAGCCAAGGAGGGATTTATTCATTAACGTTCCCACCGTGCCTGCTATCATACCTAACGGCAGCAGCCATATATATAAATGAATCGGTAACTGAGGGGTCGCTGTAAAATGCAGCACCGGCTTAAGGCCAAAAAAGTTCTTCGATACCAGATCCGCGGTAAGGGATGCGGTGGTAGCGGCTATTAATATCAGCGGTGAAAAGCTTCGATGTACCTCCTCCAACGCAAACACGATACCGGACAGCGGAGCATTAAACGCCGCCGAAAGTCCGGCCGCAGCACCGCCGGTAATCAGATAATTCTCTTCGATATGGCTCTTGGCACAATGCTTTGATACTAATTGTGCACCAGCTGCTCCAATCTGTATGGACGGGCCCTCCCTTCCCAAGGATAAGCCAAATACAGAACACAGCAACCCACCCACGTAACGAACAATCAGAATGGAGTACCATTTCATTTTCAGCCCATATAACAATACTCCTTCTGTTTGGGGAATACCGCTGCCTGCTGCCATGGGCTCCAGCTTGACAAGCCATCCTATGATAAGCCCGGCTATGGCAATAATGATAATCCATAGAATGATGAAAAAAGGATGCAGCTTCAGATAACTGTATATCTTCAGTGCCATTGAAGTTCCGTACTCAATACCGATCCGGTAAAGCACCGTGAGTAAGCCGGCCACTAACCCTATGATTAAGCCCTTGAGGGCAATCCTCCATTTTATCTGATTAAAATTCGATAATAACCCATATACCTTTGTTTGCATTGTAATACACCTGTCTTTAATATAGTCGCCTTAAAATCAAGGCAATTATAGCACCATATGTTTAGAAAGACAAATGAAAATTATTTATTGCTCCGGGAAAACTACTCCTATTTATACACAACCTCATTTAAGATAAGGTGTGTAGGCTATGAATGTAAAACAGATTGCATTTCAGTGTGGTATTCCAAGATAAATCAATTGTAAAATTAAGTTTATTTTTTACCATTTATATGATATTCTAAAAGAAAAAACAATTATTAGGGAGGCTTTATATGATAAAGCAAGACGATGAATTAACGAAGATTATCTCTAAATTTGCGGAGTCCGGTTGGGATGTCATTGATATGCCCTCCAAAGTATGGTTAGATGCCTGTACGAATGGAGAAGCATCCGCTGCAGCTACCTCGGAGCTGATTACCGCAGTTGAAAAAGCGGACAGCGAATGCGGAAGCTGCGGCTGCGAGTTTGACCCGCTTTATAAAAGAGCCTTGGTTTTATTAGGTGCCGTATAAAAAAGCAGCCTCCTGATGAGATTGTTTCGATCCGATCTCACTGGGAGGCTGCTTTACTAATATTGATACAGAATTATAAATTTTATATTCCTTTTTGAAATGAACTTACTCTTCCTGAATTACAGCTTTTTCAGGCATTCTCGCATTTGCAAGGACATACTGATATCTGCTTAAGGAGGCCTTCGGTACAACGATATTACAGCTCTCATTTACGTTCTCGAGGATGCAGGGGAACGGAACTGCCGGTGCCTTATCTCCCCGGAACACAACTTTCGTAAGTGCTTTAGATTCTGCGAAGGCACAGCCCTCAATTCTCGTTACCGTCTCCGGTATAATTATCTCTGTTAAGTCCTTGCAGGCGCTGAAGGCATAAGCCCCTATGGCAGTAATGCTGCTGTCAAGCTCTATGGTTCCCCTTGCCGAAGGGTATGCAATTAATACCGTTCCGGCCTTATTTAACAGCATTCCCTTCCTGGCAGAATAGTATCGATTGCCGGATACTACCTTGAAGAGCTTTAAGTTATCGCAGGAAACAAAGGCAGTGGGCGATATCTTCGTAACACCCGCCGGTATGCTTACCGAGGTAATGCTGTTTCTGTTATAGAAGGCACTTTCATCAATGGAGGTTACTCGGTAGGTCTTTCCCTTGATCTTGATAGTTGCGGGAATAACCACCTTCTTCGGCAGCTTGCCGTTGATCTGGTTATTGGCTACAGCTACCGTTCCCTCCTTTGCTGCAGTTGCCTGGGAGGTGATTCGGTAGTTTATCTTGTCATAAGTAAAAATATCATTATAATATTGGACATATTCTTTCGTTGTATCTCCTGCGATTTCTGCTTTTGCCTTCTTTATGATTACCTTGACAGTGTATACCGTTGTCTTTCCCTTATAGGTGACCGAGGCCATGATGATTGCACTTCCGGCCTTCTTGGCAAAGAGCATTCCGCCGTCAATGCTTGCATAGGTGGGGGTGCATACATGGTATTCTACCGCCGCTTCCTTTGGAATATCCCCTATATTAAGCTTTGTCCGGGCTCCCGCATATACCGTAAACTGTGTCTTCACCTTCATCTGCTGCGCGGCAAGCACTCCCGCAGCGTATTGTGTCAGTGCATTGCTGCTGTCCGCTGCAAAGGCATAGGGTGAAAAATGGGTTACGGTAAACCGGATGCAGGTTACACCGTCTATAGTTACCAGGGTAATAGGAATTACCTGCAGCTCACCGTTTTGCACCGTTACCACCACCAGATTCTCCTGATCCGAAAGTAAGGCTTCCGGAACCGGGCAGGTAATTACAACCGATGTGCCCTCCTTTGGCTGTACCTTCGTATCTGTTCCCTTCAGATACAGGCTGATATCCAGCGGGTATATCTGCAGCTTCTCCGCATCCAGATTCAGGACGGCTGCGTCGATTGCGGCACGTATCTCCTCTTCCGCAATCGGATCATCCCTTAACCTGATCTCAACGGAGCTGTCAAAGGCTTCTCCGACAGATTCCACTGTGATCAGCTGTGTATTCCGGATACCTGCCAGTGTCTCTGCGATTGTAATCGTATTGTTACCGGTATCTCCTGCCTGCTGGGAGCCATCGGAATTATCCGTATCGTCTGCTGATCCCGAAGTATCCGAGCCTCCTGTGGCCGGCGGTATGTAAACTGTGCTATACACTGCAGTAACTGTAACCGCTCCGGCAGGCATGGTGAAGCCGGTGCTTGAGGAATAGGGATCGGCAAGGACCGCATTGCCGGTTACCGTCCACCGGGAAAACACCTGCCCGGAGGGAGCGGCATTGGCTGTAATGGTCACCGTAGTATTTTCGGTATAGCTTCCGCTACCGCTTCCGTTAACTACTGTCACGGTATAGTTCGAGACCTCTGTTACTGTTACAGCTGCTGCCTGTGTCGTAATGGAAGTCGTTTGGCTTCCCATTACACTTATATCCGTATTCGTAATAACACAATAATAGTACAAGGTTCCGGTAGCTTCGGTCGGCACAGTATAGCTGGCCTGCGTTGCTCCTTCGATCTCGGCTCCTCCTGACGTGCTTTCCATTATATTACTGTACCACTGGTAGCTTAGGTTTCCGTTTTCCACACTTGCCGATACCGTAAGGGCTGCGCTTCCTCCCACGATCATCGTCTGGCTGACGGGCTGATGGGTAATTTCCGGAGTTTCGGCATCGGATAACGGAATTACGGAATAGGTACTGAATACCGCCTGGTAAGCGGTTACACTCCCCTCCGGTACATAAATGACGGAAAGCCCATTACAAAGAGTAAAAAGACCTGCCCCAACTGTAGGAGGCGTGCTTCCGGAAAATATTACATAGGTCAGTCCTGTACACTTATTAAATACATAGTCTCCCAGCTCAGACACAGTTTCCGGAATACGGATACTGGTAAGTCCCGTACAATCACTGAAAGCACCCTCACCAATCGTCTCCACTCTCTCCGGAATGAGAATACTGTTAAGATTGGAGGCATAAGCAAAGGCCCCGCTTACGATATCTGTAACTGTACCGGGCGCGATAAAGGACGATTCGGTCTTCCCCGCAGGATATGACACAAGAGCTGTTTTATCCTTATTATATAAAATACCCTCTTCCACTGAATAGGAGGTGTTGAACTCATCCACGGTAAATGCCGTCAGGCTGGGGCAGTAAGCGAAGGCTCCCGGGCCGATGCTTGTAACCCCCTCTGGGACATGAAGACTGGTGAACCCGCTCATGGCAAACGCACCTGCTCCGATGGTTTCTACCGAATCAGGAAGAGTTACACCGGTAAGAGCAGTACACTGCGCAAATGCATAATCTCCGATTGTCGTTACGGTATCCGGGATGCTCACCTTTCTTAGGACCGTGTACTGTGCGAACGAATATGCTCCAATTGAGGTCACTCCCGGTTCTATATCCAGAGCTGCCACATACTCACTCCAGCTATAATGCTGCCAGTCCGCCATGCCGCTGTCGCTTCTGATAACCAGTCTGCCGTTGCTGTATAATACCCAATCTGTACCCTCGTTAATATTGGGCCCGTCGCAAATCAGGTCCGCATAGCCGGCAAGCACCTCCTGATAAGCCTCCATACTGCCTGACGGGGTATAAATACATTCCAGCAGCTCGCAGTTAAGGAAGATATCTGTTCCAACAAAAGAGGGCGGTGTGACACCAGAGAATGTAACGGAGAACAACACTGTACAACCGCCGAAGGCATGATCCCCGATCATTTCCACAAAGCTGCCGATACTGATACCGGTCAGACTGCTGCAGCCGTTAAATGCGTTACTGCCGATCCCCGCAACCATATCCGGAATGCTTATACTGGTAAGCTGGGAGCAGCCGCTAAACGCATAATTACCAATGCCCATCACGGTATCCGGAATGCTTATAGCGGTAAGCTGGGAGCAGCCACTAAACGCATAGTCTCCGATGGCGGTTACCTCGGATTGAATTTCCAGAGCTGTCACATCCCCATGGTAATCAGTTCCATTTTGTATCCAGTCCGCCATGCCGCCGTCGCTTTTAATTGTCAGCCGGCCGACACTGTTCAATACCCAGTCTGCGCCGCTGGCAATATTTGGCCCGTCACTGACCAGCCACGCATAGCTGCCCAGCGCCTGCTGATAAGCCCCGACGCTGCCTGCCAGAACACGAATGCTTTCCAGTAAATTGCAGTTATTGAAGATATTTATGCCTATGGAAGAAGGCGGTGTGGCACTGGAAAACGTAACAGACTGCAGTGCTGTACAGCCTTCGAATGCAGAACTCCCGATTGTTTCTACTAAACTGCCGATACTGATATCAGTCAAATCGGAACAGTTCATAAATACACAATTGCCGATATCCGTCACCGATGCCGGCAGGCTTATGCCGGAAAGCTGAAAACAGCCGGCAAATGCACCTTCACCGATGGTTTCAAGTCTGCTCATACTGCCAAAACTCACATTTTCCAAATGGTTGCAGCCGGTAAATGCATATGCACCGATACCCGTCACAGCATCAGGAATACTTATGGCGGTGAGATCATAGCAGGAGCCGAAGGCCCATGCCCCAATGCCGGTCACCGAGTCGGGGATGGATACGGAGTTAAGAGCCTGGCAGTTGTTAAAAGCATAAGCACTGACAGCGGTTACCCCGGATTGAATCTTTACTGTTTTCACATACGATGAATTACGTGTGCTGCCGTTGCTGCACCAGTCTGCCATCCCGCTGTCACTTTTAATGATCAGCTTGTAATCGCTGTCCAGTGTCCAGCCATTGCCCGCATCGATATATCCGGCGCTGATCATATCCGCATAGCCGGACAGTTCAGCGGCATTCTTATAAGCATCCACCGCGGAAGCCGGAACATAAATATTCGCCAGCATGCTGCAATCCGTGAACATGCCTGTTCCCAGGGAAGTCGGTAAAGAGCCCAGGAATATTACCGTGGTCAGTCCGGTGCAGCCGGAAAAGACATTATGTCCGACCGTCTCCACTGAAGCCGACAGGATTACGGTGGTAAGGCCGGTACAGGAAGTAAAAGCTCCCGATTCGATGGTTTCCACCGTGTTTGGAATACTCACCTGCATAAGACCGGAGCAATTGGCAAATGCACTCTCCCCGATCTGCGTCACACCGGATTTAATATTTATGTGTGTCACATATTCCCTGTATTGTGTGTTTGCGCTAACAGCATAAAACCAATTGTTCATACCGGTATTGCTTTCAATGATCAGACTGCCGTCAAGCTCCAGCGTCCAGCCGGTGCCCGCGGCAATGTGCCGGGCACTGATGGCCCCGGTAACAAACGAGGGTAGATTATCCGCCGCTTTATAAGCATCCATACTGAAATACGGAACATAGATAACGGTCAGTGTGCCATCAGTATCCTGAAAGACGTAGGTACCGAAGACCGGCGGTGTCACTCCGGCAAAGGTGGCGGTGATTAAGCCGCTGCCCAGGAACGCACTCCCGCCAATGGTTTGCACCGAAGCCGGGATTGTCACGTCAGTCAGGTTCGTGCATTCCATAAACGCATAGGCACCGATGGTTTGCACCAATGCGGGAATGGTTACGCCCGTCAGATTCCCGCATTGGCAAAACGCATAATCGCCGATGGTTTGCACCGAAACCGGGATTGTCACACCAGTCAGGTTATCACATCCGCTGAACGCATAAGGACTGATGGCGCTAACCCCGGATTGAATTATCACGGAGGTCACATCGGAACGGTAATCTCCACCATAATTCGCCCAATTGCTCATACCGGCATCGCTTTCAATAAACAGCATACCGGTATCCGCCAGTTTCCAGCCGCCAGCTGCTATATAACCGCTGATGATGCTCTCATAGCTGCTAAGATTTAGCGCAGCCTTATAAGCCTCCACGCTGCCGGCAGGAACATAAATATTAGCCAGTGCAATACTGTTAAAAAGGATATCCTCACCAAACACAGGCGGTGTGTTACCGGTGAACATAATATACTCTATTGAGTTATAGGTAAAGGCATTATCACCGATGAAGGTCACCGAAGCAGGAATGGTTATGCTTTTCAGATTAGTCCACCCGCCAAAGGCATATTCTCCTATGTCTTGAACCCCCTCGTCTATATCCACGCTGCTAAGTTCATTGCACTGCCAAAATGCATAAGGACTGATGGCGGTAACTCCGGATCGAATGGCAACGGACTTCACGTGATGATAGGCCCAACTATGATCCGTCCAATCACTCATACCGGTATCGTTTTCGATGATCAGAACCCCGTCCTCCGAAAGCGTCCAGCCGTCTCCCGAAGCCGCCTGCGCATCTCCCGGATGAAAAAGCACCATCAAACCGGCGAACAGCAGCAGACCGCACCACAGTTTCCATCTTCTTTTCATTCAAATTCCTCCTTAAGTAGAGCATATTTTTATCTGTCAAGTAAGGGCTGATTACGGATTCCCCTGTTTCCGGTTTCAGCCGCCCATACTCTTCCATATGTCCCATATTACAGCATCCTACTTAACCACCGCTGAACGGACAGAAAAAAACAGCGCAGAAATTATGTATTTCGAGAATTTCTGACGCTGTTTATGAAAATATTGCGAAATGTACGAGCTTTTCTTTCTATCTCATCTGTTTCAGCAGCCTCTGAAAGGCTGTATCCGGCTCCGTCTGAAATTTTTTCATCAGACCATTTTTATATAGCTCATAGTATTTAGCTGCCGTAATTCGATCCTCCTCCAGTATAAGCCCCTCAACGAGCCGATAATTCAGCTCACGGTGCAGCGGCTCGCAAAGCAGGCCCTCCTCCAGCCATCGTACTGCACCCTGGCCGTTCCCCGCTTTCCTGTAATAATCGGAGAGTGCAAGCAAAAGCCGGATATACTGGGATTCCAGCACTAGTCTTTTCGCGGCTACCCAGCCATATTCCCAGCCCAGCAAATACTCTCCCTGATACAGCTTGGCCGCTTTTTCAAACCGCTCAACATTATCGGAGGTAATTGCTGTCCGGGTGTTATCCAGAGTCCGAAACTCCAGGTAATCACAACAGATATGATCCATATCCAGCCTGTAAGCACCCCTGTCGAACTGGATGGAAATCCGTATTCCATATGCAAGCAGTGCCTTCTTAATATTATGGAGCGTGGTGTTGAAGTGTACGACTGCCCTATCCCCTTCAAAATCCTCCCACAGACTGTCAATAATTTTGCTGCGGCTGACGAATCTGCCGTCACAGGTGAGCAGATAAGCCAGAAGCTCCTCTGCTTTTTCCGTTCGAAAACGGATTTCATCGTCTCCCGCACTTACCTGGAAACGGCCAAAGCATTTCACCTGTAACCCGGAAGGCTGCGCCGGTACCTTCGGCCGTGCAATTCTGGAAAGTGTTTTACTAAGCCTATCAGCCGATACCGGCTTCATCAGATAATCCAGCGCATTCAGTTGAAAGGCCTCAACTGCATATTGGTTATAGGCTGTGACAAATACCACGTCAATCCACCCATGCAGATCAAGAATACGGGTGGCTAATTCAATACCATCCATATCCGGCATTTCGATATCCAGAAAGACAGCATCAACCGGATTTTCTTTAAGAAATTCCAATGCTGCGAGGGGCATGGTGAAGCTTTGGACCACCGCAGCCATTTTGCTGTCACAGAGCAGTTTCTTAATCCTGTCGATGGAAGGCTGCTCATCGTCTACAACAATTGCTCTTATCAAGGTAAATCACCTCCTGCCGGAATTATATAGGACACTCTTGTGCCCCGGCCAACCTCGCTTTCAATTTTAAGGCCTCTTCCATAGAGCTTTTTTAGCCGCCGATTAATATTCCACAGGCCGACACCCTGCCCCGGGTCCGGCATCAGCAGGGCTTCCAACCGTTCCTTAGAAATACCCTGTCCATCATCCTCCACCGCTACCAGCACCCCTTCGGAGACCCGTCTGACCGACAGGATAACCGTACCGCCGCCGCTCTTTTTGCGAAGCCCATGGGTAATGGCATTCTCTACCAGCGGCTGGATGGACAATACAGGGAGCTTAATATTAACTGATTTATCGATATCAAATTCGACCATCAATCCCTCCCCAAACCGTGCTTTCTGGATTTCTACATAGAAGCTTACAAAGGCAAGCTCCCGTTCCAAAGAATCATAGGTCTCCAGGCTCTTAAAGTCAAAGCTCTGACGCAGATAGTTGGAAAAGGAATCAATCAGACCTTGGGCACGTACCGGGTCATGGTCGCAGAAGGAGGAGATGGTATTGAGGGTGTTAAACAGGAAATGCGGTTTGATCTGAGCCTGAATAAAAGCGGCTTCCGCTGTCAATGCCCGATCCACTGAGGTCTTTAGCTGAACCAGCATTCTCACTCTCGCCAGCAGCTCCTCCGGCTCATAAGGCTTTGGAAGATAGTCGTTGGCCCCAGCCTCAAAGCCCAGAACCATATCCTCTGTGGAAGCCCTGGCTGTCAGCATCAGCACCGGCAGCTCAATGCCCGGATAGCTCTTACGGATTCTTTGGCAGACCTCATAACCCGATATTCTCGGCATCATAACGTCCAATATGACCAGCGCAATACCCCGGTTCTTTTCCAACCATTCAAGCGCTGCTATCCCGCTGCTTATGGCAGTCACGCGGTAACCATCCAGCCGCAGAACGCCGGTCGCCGCACGAAGGTTAACCTTGTCGTCATCTACCAGAAGGATTTGCACGCCTCCTTCTGTCTCCGTTTCTGTAACAGGAAGTTCCTCAAAGGCCTCGGCCAGCTCAAGAGACCTGTACTCTGCAGCACCGCTGTCAGGCTCTGATTTTGCTGCAGGCTCTGGAGCCTCGGCCACCGGTAATGTAAAATAAAACCTGGAACCCTCGCCAAGATGTGATTCCACCCGGATTGTGCCTCCCTGAAGCTCCACAAGATACTTGGTGATGGGAAGACCCAGACCCGTACCGCCGTAACGCCGTGTCAGTGAGGTATCTACCTGCTCAAAGGATTTAAAGATATCCTCCAGCCTGTCCCCAGGAATCCCCTCCCCTGTATCACTGACACAGACCTCCAGCAGATTTCCCTTTCTGGCTGCGGAAATACGGACGGAGCCCCTTACGGTAAATTTTACTGCGTTGCCCACCAGATTATAAAGTATCTGCACAACACGGTTTTCATCCGCCAGAACGAAGGGCAGCTTGTCCGGCAGCTCCAGGGCAATCACATAGTCCTTATTCAGGCTAAGTTGGCGGAAAACGCCGACCACCGTATAAATCAGCCCCTCCAGCCGTATTGGCCGGATATTCAGCAGGATATCCCCATTTTTCATTTTTGAATAATCCAGAATATCATTCACCAGATTGGCGAGCCTCCGGCTGCTGCCGGCAATGACCAAAAGATTCTGCTTCTGGCGGCTGTTCAGCTCCCCGTCGCTCCCCTTCAGCATAGCCTCCGTAATGCCCAGGATTCCGCTTAGCGGCGTTCTAAGCTCATGGGAGGTGTTGGCAAGGAATTCATCCTTAATCTTATCCAGCCTAAGGAGCTTTTGAGAAAGTGCGTTAACATTCCGGAACGCCTCCGCAGAGCGCCTGGCCAAAACAATGGACTGCATAAGCAGCAGTAAAAAAAGCCCCACCGGCACCAGCTCTCCAATTGAACTGGTAATCCGGTTGTTCTGATAAAGCATATCGTGAGCGGCACTTATAATTACCGGCAGTGTACCCAGCAGCACGGTTAAAGCGTCCTTTTTCCTGTTTAGGAAAGCCCGGCAAGCACAAAGAATCGGGTATGCTCCCGTAATAAGTGCGGCAATATCCAGCACATAGACCAGCTGTGTAAAAAATACAATGGGTGTGGATACAAAAACCAGCGTCATACAGCCGGCATAAACGACAAATATACGCAAAACCTTTCTGGAACGCTCCTCCGGAAAGATTTCCCCGATCATATATGCAGCAAAAACAGGGAACCAGAGCACCGTCAAATATTCCGTAACGATGATCGCATGATATGTGACAAAGGGGAAAATGGTATAAATCATATAATCTCCGTACACAAGAGTCCTCATGGCGAAAGCCAGGCACATAAAGACATAGTACAGACTGCTTTTATCCTCCCTGCGCAGCAGGAAGATAATAAGATAATAGAAGGCCATCAGGGTCAGGGCTCCGATCAGAAACAGGTCCTTATTTATTACGGCTCTGTTGGCATTTTGTATCTGCTCCGGTGTGCCAAGGCTTAGAGGATACCACATACCACCCCGGGAATAAATAAAATTGGAGACATGTACAACAATATAAAAACTGCTGCTCTCCGGCGTAAAGGTTACCGTCTGTGGCCTGTACCAGGGTATGGAATGGGCTCCGTCCGTACCGACGGTACCATTGGAGGCCACCAGACTATCGTCTATGTATAATTCATAAGCCGTAGAGAAGGTAGGAATGCGCAGGGACAGCGGCTGATTCTGCGGAGCATTGCTCACCTTAAGCACATAAGTACCATAGCCGTACCCTGGCAAATTTTCGCCGCCCACCTGATACCGGTTCCATACCTTCGGCACGTTTGCTGCTGTCACATCCGGCTCATAATTCCCGGATACTAACTCCTCCACCGTCAGAAAATTACTCCAATAAAAATTCCATTGCCCCTTAAGTGTCAAGGCTCCGTCCTTATCCGGCTGCCAGCTCTGCAGATTGAGCCCACCCTCCTCAGGATGGAACCGGCTCGTATCCCTTCCGAAGAAGGTAAAAACTCCCATGATAGCCGCCGCACAAATAACTATGCCAAGCAGTAATTGGAGCAGTCTTTGGCTGTATTTTAATTTTTTATTCACTGGTATCACCCTTTTTACTTGAATGGCAAAGCAAACATTTATTTTATTATAATTATATCATACCTGCTTTCACTTAACCATGACTGAACGGAGGAAGCTGTACAGGATCAGACTCCCCTCCGGCTCTCTGATGAACGAGCAGTTTCCTGGATATAAAATTTTATAGTATAAAATATTTTTCTTTTGTTATATGATAGGGATAAAGGTTAGAAATTCCACTCACGAAAGGAGACCCGGATGAATCAGTTCAATAAAGTGAGCCGTATTGCCCTCGGCAGTGTTCTTGCCATCCTGCTGGCTGACGCCCTGGGACTGGATAACAGCATTTCCGCGGGCATCATTACGCTCCTGACCATACAGGATACGAAGAAAGAGACTATTTTTATTTCCCTGAAACGCCTTGCTGCCTTTTTATTGGCAACAATCTTTGGGCTGGTGCTTTTTCCGACTCTCGGCTTTTCACCTGTTCCCTTCGGCATCTTTCTCTTCCTGTTTGTCGGCAGCTGCCTGATGCTTGGGTTGCAGGAAGCAATAGCAATGAACTGCGTGCTTGCCACGCATTACATTCTTTCCCAGCGCATTGATTTCCCCATGGTAATCAATGAAGCTCTTCTGCTGCTCCTCGGAGCAGGCATCGGAACACTAATTAATCTGTTTATGCCCAATAACGTAAAGCAAATCCGGAGCATCCAGGAGAAAATCGAATCCGATTTACGCAAGATACTGTTTCGTATGGCTTATTTCCTTCAGGAGGAGGATAAAAGCAGCTACCAGGACCCTTATCTTTCGCTCTTAATTGAAGACATTCAGCTGGGGCTTACCTATGCCCATAGAAACAGGAAAAATACCCTGTTTCAAGAGTCGCAGTACTTTATCCGTTATATGGAGCTGCGCAAACAGCAATTGCAGATACTGACAGAAATCTATGAAAAGCTTAGATCACTCCGCTCGGTGCCGGAGCAGAGCTTGTCCCTCTCTCAATTTGTAGAAAGAATCGCAAATTCCCTGGCAGAGTCCAATAATGCGAAAGCATTGCTTATAGATGAGCTGGAGCTGGAAGAAAGCTACCGCACAAGTCCTCTTCCGGTTACCCGGACCGAATTTGAGGATCGTGCGGTGCTGTTTATGATATTAAAGGATTTTAAGATATTTCTTATGATGAAAGCACAATTTTCTGATACCCTGACCAAAGAACAGATACAAAAATACTGGAAGGATGGGGAAGCGTCTATTCACAAATAGCAACCCCAGGCTGGTAAAATATAAATCAGCTTTGTGTTACCCTGATTGTTCTGATCTGAAAGGGCTTCATCCCTATGATTAATTTATTATCACAAAACTGCAGCTCTTCTCCTCTGGCTTCCATCAAGTCACTGCTCCAGGCAAAGGAGCAGCCGGGAAGCTCTATCGTTGCCTCTGTCTCTTCTCCCACTGCTTCGTACATTCTTAAAATCATATCACCGCTTTTATCCTCCGCTGCCTTTATTGCTGACAGAACCACATGGGAAGGATTGATTCTGCAGCGTGCAGCCACAGGAGCGCATATCCCTTCCAATACCTGCATGGGGTTGTTGAGCTCCTGTGCCGTTTCAAGAATTTTGCCGTTTTTCAACCCCTTGCTGTAAGGAAGCAGCCGGAACAAAAAGGTATGCCTGCCATGCTCGGAGGAGGTAGCATCCGGTATCATTCCGGCAAATTCCGTAAAAGGTGATCTCAAAAGGGTAGTCTTTAATATCCCGTCGGCTGTTTCCGCTCCAACCACTCCCGTGTTAGCAAGTGCCAGGCCAAAGCCATTGTTTTCCATAGCAACAAATCTTTGTGCGGCCCATTCGCCTGTGGCAGTTGCTCTGTCCCGGTAGGGGCTGCGTTTTGTCACTCCAAAAGGGATCTCATAATAATTGTCCGTGGCTCCCAGTATTGTTCCAATCTTAAACCGCAGACGGCTTTTCTCCTCCTTCCAGTCCACCCTGATTCTGGTTTCAAGATAGGGTTTTCCATCGGGTAAGAATAAATCTATGCTCCAATCCGTTCCCTCTTCCACATTACTCCAAGGCATTTTAGGAAAATGTCCCATCAGCGTCACACCCTGTCCAAACCGGTTACTTTCGCAGGAAATCCAGTATTCGTAGGCTCCCGCAGGAATTTCAGTACCCCTGGGTGCTTCGATCTGAAAATTCCCGTCATCCTCCTGAAGCACAAGCAAATCCCTGCAATTTTCCATGTAGATTTTCCCCGATGCCTTCTCGGTTAAGCTTTTTATCATATAGCCGCCGCCAAGCTCCAGGCGGATATATTCATTTTCTATTACTGTGGCAGAGACTTCCTCCGGCTTTTCTCCAAAGCCTTCTGATTCCTTTACGAAAACTGTTTCACAGCTCATTGCCGGAATTTTGACTCTTACCGCTATCTCGTGCTCCCTTAGTACAAAGGGTATTTTCATATTCCCTAAGCTCATCCACTCCACACCCTTTATGTGCTTCCAGACAGGTATGGATATGATTTCTTCCCTGTCCCAGGGGAGGGAGTTTATTACAGTAAAGGAATGTATCCCGGGCTTAGAATCTATGAAAGCCGCTTTCTCCGACAGGGAGTCCTTTATTATCTCCCTTGCGCAAATTCCGATTGCCTTATACCGTTCCATACAATCAAGATATACTTCTGTCTGATGGGAACCTGAAATGATATCGTGAGTCTGTAAATAGGCCATTTCCCACCAGGCCTCCTTAAGAAGCCCGTCCGCCTTCTTAAGCTGCATAAGGCTGCTCCATTTCTCCGCTTCCAACAAGAGCCTCTCAATTCTCCTGTTCTCAATTCTTAAGCTGCATCTTAAGGAAAAGGTACCGGTAAATTCCGGATTCAGATCGCAAAAAACCTCCTCCCATGCTTCCTTCGAGTGATCAAGCTCCTGAAAGAACCTGGTAAGCGTTGAAAAACAATAATCGTTTTTATCAAGAGAGCCAAAAAGTTCAATCATATGTGAACTTGGTGTAACCTCGTTCTCCGTGTAGGGAATGATAATCCGGGGCGTAAGATATTCCTTCGTATTGACCTCGTGAAACAGACTGTCAATTTGACTCCATTTGGTATAAAATCCAAAGACCACATGCCCTTTTTCTACACAGGGACAGCTGACATCCCTTCCCGCGACCAGAATACGGCTGCCATCTATGCCTACCGCCCTGAAGGTATCCTTAAGCTGCCCGGCCCCAAAGCGATTTGCAAATAGCTGCTTTTGTCCGAATTGCCGTAATAGCTGCGGTATTTGAGGATGAAACCCAAAGGTATCTATCATCATACAGGTCGAAACCTCTACCCCAAGATTTTTTTCAATCCATTTCAGCCCAATCTGCATATTTCGTACAAAGCACTCACCTTCCGGGATATTGGTCTCAATAGAAGAGGCCATACCACAAGCTATTTCTACCCGCCCGGCCCTGATATATTCCTTTAACCGGTGAAAAAGCTCCGGCCTCCTTTTTAATAAGCCCTTCAAATGAACCACCTGCTCCAGCAGATAAGTAAACTCCGGCTCCCTGTCCAGCAAATCCAGCAAACGGAGTATATAGATGTCATAAAGCTCCGCCATTTCTTCCCTGCCCTTTAACCATCCCAGATCAATATGGGTAAGTCCCACAATCATATTTTTACAATTCATTCTTATTACCGCCTTTAGATTGACCTTATTTTGTCCAACATATCTTAAATATAAAACCCGCAGCAACTTATGTCAATCCACTTTACAAAAGTCTGTTGACGGTCATATTATCCTGCATTATAATAAATTTTAATCAATTGACAAAGCAAGGCATTCATTCAATAAGGAGGTATCGCTTCGTGGAACTTTCCAAGGAAAAAAGTTCAAAATCCCCCAACCGTTCCAGAGTACTATATTACATCAAGAAGTACGGCAATCTTACCATCGAGGATTGCATCAATAAAAGCGGGCTCAGCCGCCCAACCATACTCAAAATCCTACAGGACTTAAAGGAGGATAAAATCATCTCCTGCAATGGCTTTAAGGAATCCACCGGGGGAAGAGCCGCCCGGCTTTTTCATATCGATGATAAAACCCTGTTATCCATCGGTATCATCCTTTTTTATCCAACCCTGAATCTGGTTGTGGGAAATTTACGCGGGGACACTCTTTTTTCCTCCTACACTCCCTTCCGGGAAAATATCACCTATGAGGAACTGATGCAGTTATTATATGATAAGATTGGAGAGGCAAAGAATTTTATCAACGGCCTGAATGCAAAGCTGCTCGGAATCGGCGTCGGCCTTCCTGGCCGGATCGATATTAGAAAAGGGATTTCTGTCAATATAGAAAGAATAACGGGCTGGAATAACATACCCATCTGCAAATTGTTAGAAGAGAGATACCAGGTACCTGTCCTGCTTAATAATGACATCACCCTAATATCCATGGTAAATATTGAGGCTAACCTCCTGCTCGGAAAAAGTCTCCTATATATCAGAATGCACAAGGGAGGCCTCGGCTCGGCCCATTACTATAAGGAAAACCTTGTGGACGGAAAGAACGGAAATTCCAGCAATTTCGGACATATCGTAATTGAAAGAGGAGGAAGGCCCTGCTACTGCGGAAATAAGGGTTGCCTGGAAATGACCGCCTCCTTTTGCCATATGCTTAATATATACAGGGAAAGCCTGCCCCTGTCCCAGGTAAATGATTTTGCCGGGCTTGTGGCAAGGCTTAGGGAAAATGATCCTCTGGCAAGGGATATTATCTTTAACGGCGGCTATCAGGTCGGTCTGGCCATCGCTAATATAGTAAAAATGAACGAGCTCGACCTGGTGGTAATCAGTATTCCTAAGGAATTAAAGCTTGATGAATATTTCAGGGGTATCAGAAAGGGCTATAACGAAACTATTCTCCCCTCCGTTAAGGAGCTGACCCGGTTTAAAATCGAATATATGGAGGAAGAAAACACAGCAATCGGTGCGGCCAAACATGTGGCAAATGAACTTGTATTCAAAAATGTCTCCGAACACTGAATATAAGCTATCTTTGCCCTTCCGGGGACCTGTCTCAAGCCTCCAATTGAAGCTTGTATTCCTCCAATATTGCCTGAAGCAGCGCCTCACAGCCCTCCCTGATTTCCTCATAGGTTTGCTCGAAATCTCCGGTATACCAGGGGTCGTCTATATCCCTTGGCCTTTGTGAATAATCTAATATCCTCTTTACTTTATTCTGTGTATCCTTCCCTATTATCCTCTGGATATTAGTGATATTTCTTTGCTCCATGGCAACTATGTAATCGTATTCATTATAATCTCTTACCGTCATCTGTACCGCCCGTTTTCCCTCAGTTGAGATGCTCAGCCTGCTTAATACCTTTCTGGTTCCGGAATGCACCCCATTGCCGATTTCTTCTGTGCTTGTAGCCGCAGAGGCTATATGAAACAAATCATTTAGCCCCCTGTTCTTTACCATATCCTTAAAGACAAATTCGGCCATCGGGGAGCGGCAGATATTGCCGTGGCAGACGAATAACACTTTTATCATTTATATTAACTCCTTATCTTAATAGATTGGTCATATTTGAGAAATGACAGCTGCCATTTCATCCGGGGACAGCATTACATCACTAGTCGCCCAGGTCAGCATTACATTCCAAAAGCCCCCGATTCTATATGCTAATACATATTCTATTGGTAGCCTTCGGACATTATCGCCAATCAGAAACTCTGTATGTTCCTTTGTAAACTTTGTAAATTGCTGAAAAATAAAATCACTCAATCCACTTTTTTTCATATTCCTGATAAAATATAAATGCTGACTCCAGAATTCAAAAAAGATCTTTGCCGCAATATATTTACCGGGATTGTCAATTGTTGCGTACATCTTAATATACTCTTCACGAAGAAGGCTGATATACTGCTCCAACACATCATTTTTTGAATCAAAATTGCGATAGAATGTCCGGCGGTCTACCTCCGCTTTCCGGCAAATCTCCGACACACTGATTTTATCATATTGTGTTTTCTCCAGCAGCTCCAGCAGGGCCTGAAGGATCCACCGCTGTGACTGTTGTGCTGTTGTATTATTACTTTGAAGCATTCTTTGCTCTCCTATAGTTCAAACCGCTACATACTCGTCTTCTTTGTAGCACTTAACCTCCGCTTATTGATTCTTTTCCTATGACATATTATACTATAAAATACAAACCGCTACAAGTATAGCGGTTTGATTATTAGCAAAGAGAGGAACATTTCTTTGGCAGGAACAATAAAATTAATTGGCATATTTGGATTTGTAATCTGTCTTCTGATCATGTATCTGACTGATCACGGAATACGAGGTATTCAAACCTTTGACCGTTCCTTTCGTCTGTTGGATATGCGTTTTCATTACAACAGTCAAATAGTGAAGCAAACCTTTGAACAGATCAGTGAAGGCGGACGGCTCGCTTACCAAAGGTACCTTGTGCTGGATTTTATCTTTATTATTTGCTTTTTTATCACCATGATTGCCATCTCGGATGCCGTATTTGTATCACCGCATATTAAAACAATCCTCTATATTGTGTGCGGGCTGCGAGCGTTGTTTGATATCTTTGAAAACATATTGCTTTTATATATGCTTGGACAATATCCTGTATTCAACCCCGCTTTGGCTACCATATGCTCCTGGTTTACAACCTTTAAATTCATAATGCTTTACCTTTGGCTGCTGTCAATCGCAGTGGTATGTTCAGCTCCAAGTTTGGGCCTGGATTGACCACGATTTGGTGTACTATTCTATCAGTCCCAGCTCCCGCGCTTTCAGCACGGCGTCCATGGAATTGTTCACATCCAGCTTGCTGTAAGCGGCAGTAACATGGGATTTGACCGTGTGAATCGTAAGTCCGGTATGCTCCGCAAGCTCCTTGTATTTATATCCCTTGGAAAGCAGGATCAGAATATGCTTTTGCTGCTTTGACAGCTTGACAGCCTTCGGATTTAGATGGACAGTAAGTCCTTTTTTTCGTTTGGACTGCTCATAAGCGGCAAGGGTGACCTCATGGATATAGTGCGGTTTCAGTGATCCTGTATAGCCTTCCCGCTCTGCTCGCAGGGAGATTTTGCGAAGAATGGGCAGGACTGCCGCGCCTTCCTCCGCAAAGATCCGCACATAGCCGTATTCCTGTGTAGCTGCCAGCGCAAGCTCCAGCGTATTCTGCGCTTCCTTTCTTTTGCCCAGCGCCCACTCAAGGCTTGCTTGCAGAACGCTTGCTTCGGCCATGTCAAGGGGACGGCGGAAATCCTCGCCCAGCTTTTTGAGCCCTCGGATGTAGTGCAGGGCTTCCTCGGTTTTTGCCAGAACGATATAGGCTCTGGCCGTCGTGAAATGCTGAAAAATTTTATACAGCTCCAAATCCTTGGCAGGCGTCACAAAAGCATGCTCAAACCATGCGGAGGCGGCATTTTTATCACCGTCAGACAAGCGCAGCCGGGTTTCGTAAGCCTTAAAATTAGGCAACAGGTACTCCGCATTTTGCTCGATGATGCCTTTTTGTATTTCGGCAAGTCTGGCTTCTGCCGCCGCATTTTGCCCAAGTGCAAACAGGATGGCTGTTTGCGTAAGGCTTGCGCTGAAGCTGAACTCGGCTGTCGCATCGGGCAAAAGTGCGGATACAGCTTGGGCACAGCAGGCCTCCGCTTCCTTTAGCATGTTCTTTTCATAATAAAGCAGGGCACGCAGTGAATAGGAGATCGGGGGGCAATCCCCACCCAGCAGGGTGGCAGCCACCGGATCGGTCCTGCGCATATTGCCTTCAATGTCCGGCAAAAAATCGGAGTAATCCCTGTGACTGCGGTGAACAAAGGGCAGAGTTTTCATCAGCCTGGTCGCGCTGACCTCGTACTTGGCAATTTCAGCGGTGACTTCGGGGGTTAGCAGCTCCGATACGCTGAGCATCGGGCGGCGAAAATCAATGGACGCCATAAAAAGAGCATGCTTGATGAACGGTTTATAATGCTGCACAATGTCAGGCAGCCTGGTATACAGCCGGTCCAGACAGGCACAAAACCGCTGTGCATCGCCAAGCAGATAATAGTACCAGGTATGGCTGATGAGAAGACAGGGGTCATCGTCCGTAAAGCGCTCCGGGATGCTGTCCCCCAAAAGGGAAAGGTCCCGCAGGGAAACGCCGGTGTATTCGTGCATCGCCAGCATGCCGGAGGCAAGGGTTTCAAAATCCTTCGCTTTTACCGCAAAGCGTAAACTGCTGTAATATTCGCCTCTTTCCCGGTAGTAGGCGGCGGCGGTTTTGTATAGGCCAGCTTTATCAAGGCCCGTATTCGCTTCCAGCATGCTTCTTAAAAATTCCAAAAATATATGGTAATACCGGTAATGCTCCCCGTCCGGACGGCAGACAAAGGAGTTAGCGGCACAAAGCTCCTCCAGCAGGGCTTCGCTGTCTCTCCTGCCCGTCAGGCGGTTTGCAAGCTCTACGGTCATTTCATCCGCCGAGCAGGTTTTCAGCATGAACTCCTGCAGGTCTCCGTCACATTGATCCCAAATCTGATGCCTGATATACCGCGCCAATGCTTCATCACTACTTTTCGTCCCAGGCTCCATCTGCCCGCTCTCAGCCACCACATGCACGCCCATAGCCCAGCCGCCGGTAACGGCTTTGACCGCCCGGGCTTCCTCCGGCGTAATGAAACGGCCGCAGGCTTTGAAATAGCTCTGTATCTCGAGTTCGGAAAAGAGCAGCTCCCCGGAGTTGATCCGTGCCGCCTTTCCTTCGCTGATCGAGGGTTCCATATATTCGGTATGCTCGTCACGGGTCAGGAGCAGCGTCACAAAGGACAGAGGCAGCCGTTTCAGAACATAGGACAGGGATTTTCTGATCTCCTTGCTTTTGATCAGGTGCATGCCGTCAAGCACCAGCGCGTAAGACGCGGTGTCAGGTTCAAGGCCGGACAGAAGGCTGATGGTATGCTCCGCCGGAGAGGAGGCAAAGGCCGGACTTTTGAGCAGCTCCGCCATAGGGCCGCTCACAGGGCAGGCGGATAGAATCCCGGCGCAAAGCAGCTTGTAAAAGATAGCCGGGGAATCGTCGTATTCATCCAGTCCGATCCAAATGCTTTTTCGTCCCGAAGCCCCAAGCCAAAGGAGGGTGGACACCGTCTTCCCAAAACCGGCGGGGGCTGATACGAGGATGACCCGCTTCCTGGCATATTGATGGAACGTATTGAAAAGCGCAGGTCTGGGTGCACAGATATCAGGCAATTTTGCCGGTATGTATTTTTCATTTAACAGATTGCTGTCCATAAAAATTCCTCCCATTTTTCTCATGATAGCATATTCCATCATGGATTGCACGAAAAACATAGGATGTGTATGAGGTTTTTATCAAAATCAAGCCCAAATATAATAGCGTCGCAATAAAAAACCTCATACTTTTCAAATTTCAATCAAAAATCTTTAAAAAAATATTTTTAAAACCTCATACAAGGCTAATTGTTTTTCAAGCTCAAAGCACTACAATGATAAGTATCGTTAACAGGAGGTGTTTTGATGAAGGATAAGATTCGGGAAAAGGGCTTTGACTTTTCCATTCGTATTGCGGAGCTTGTGCAGTTTTTGCGGACGGATCAGCGGGGTTTTCCCCTGTGTGAACGGCTGCTGGACTGTGGAGTCGAAACCGGGCTTGCCTGCCGCGCATGGTTGGAAGGCAGGCAGCAGGGAAAAAAAGCAAAGCAGGCGGCAGCGCTTGTTATGGAAGCGGATTATATTATCGAGATGGCACAGGTGGCAGGATACCTGACACAGGAGCAATGCGTCTACATCCGGGCGGATTGTAAAAATCTGATCAAGCTGCTTGGGGATAGCGGAATCAGGGAAGGGCCCCCTGCCGATAAGCCTGGAAAATTCAAAGAATAAAAGATTGGAGGAAAAACAGGTGAAAAAGACCAAAAGATTTTTAGCAGCTCTATTGGCCGCCGTGTTGATGCTTTCGCTGCTGCCGGCCGGAGCATCGGCCCAGGGCGGAGACCTCACCGTCTTGGGCGGTACGGAGGGTACGGATTACACCTATGAGAGCGGCGTACTGCTCATAAAAACAGCCGCGGAGCTGACCATCTCCGGCACAACCACCACCGACACCATCCTGGTGGA
>JAEYMU010000008.1 GCA_023407175.1 Bacillota bacterium | reverse complement strand
TATTTGCACCCTCGTCCAGGCTCATGGTTTTATTGCTGATTTCCTGTGTGCAGGCAGTATCGCTGTACAGCGCCCAGTCTGCATTGTCGCTTACAGTGACGTTAATCTGCTGGCTGGTTACATCATTAGTAACTGCCGCTGTGACTGTATATGCAGTGTTATCAAGAACTGCACTTGCCGGTGCCGTTACACTGGTAATTAACTTTTCACTGCTTAGCGAAACAGAGGCCGTTTTCATATAGATATTACCCGTCTCGTCAATTACCACGAAGGCACCATCACCATAAACAACACTATATAATTCTCCTGCGCCTCCGATGGTAGATTGGCTCCATGTACTTCCGTTCGTAGATACCTCTACTATACCCGATGATTCTACCACGGTAAATTGCCCGTCCCTACAAATACCTGCGTATAGGTAATTGACTCCAAGGTTTGTTGAGGACCAGTACGTTCCATCAGAAGATATATAAACATTGGAAGCAACATCTATACCCATAAACATGGAGCTGCCATCTGCTGCCTGTCCGCCAGAAATGTTTATTAAACTGTATGCACCGGGAAGATAGACAGGGGAAGACCAGTTTTTCCCGTCTTCAGAGATTGCTACAAAGCCATTATTATAGTTTGACGAATGACCGCCCACCGCTATAAATTTTCCGTTTGCATATACAATGGAATTGATAGCGATACCAGCACCCCCAGTCACATTCACTGTTGTCCATGATCCCGATGACGCGTTGTCTGACCAGTACACTTTTCCATTCATATCGCCTGCGACAAATACCCCTTTGCCAAAGGCTACAGAGGTAATCATGGCTGATATTGTCAGGGAAGAACTCCAGTCCGTTCCGTTTGATGATGTCCGAATAAACCCCGAATTGTAGCTATAAGGCCCGCCCACCAGCGCGTAAACTGAATTGCCATACGCGATTCCACAGATCGTATCGTTGACACCAGCGTCCAACGAGGTCCAGTTGCTGCAGTCCTCCGAGCTTTTAAGCAGTCCGTTGTCTCCTGCGACGTAAAACCTTTCATTGACATAGAAAAGACTGTATATCGAACTGTTACTTCCGACAGAGGAGATATATTCCCAGCTATCCGTCAAATCTGTGTTCAGAGCTTCCGGAAGTGCCATATCCATAAGGGACGTACCGGCTCCTGGCTCCTGGTTTGCCGTCCCTGACGGCAGTTCTTCAAATGCTGTAATTTCTTCGTTCATATCGCCGGGTGACGCAGCTGCGGCCACGACCGGAACGTTTCCTAATACCATGGCAAGAGACAGGGTCATCGCCAAGATACGCCGGGAGAATATGTGTTTTTTCATGTCTGTTCCTCCTTGTGAGTATGGGTAGTGTCGGCTGACCGACGCCCTCTTGCCAGCCTGTATCCTATTGTATTACCTGTATTATTGTACAGCATGTCAATCAACAGAGAATAAACAGACAAAATTCGACCCCTGTACCGCAATACAAGGGTCGAAAGAATATGTATATCCATTTTTATAGGAAATTCCGGGGACTCCGTCCCTTTCCTATGTACGCTTTCTAAAGTTCAACAGCGGCGGCTCCTCATCCAAAAGGAGCTGTTCCGTCTCCCTGCGCAATTGCTTTGCCTTCTCCTTCCTTCCGGTTCGTATATAAAGGTCCAGTAGCTTCCCATTGGCTACCTCGTGGAACGGGTTCAGCTCCAGCGCCCTCTGGTACAAGCATTCCGCTTCCTCGAACAGCTTTTGTCCCTCCCGCTGCTCCGCAGCCCGGAGCAGATTGGAGATCATGCTTTTCTCCAGCATCTGCGCTTTGCCAAAGGACCATTCATAGATCTTTCCCTGTAATAGTTCCCCCCGGTAAAGGTCATTCAACCGCTCCAGCTCGTGCTTGGTATTCCATGCCGATTTTTGCAGCCGCTGGAACTCATACAGGTCACAGGAAATTTTTTTTACATCCAATGAAATCTGCCGTCGGGTGGTTACCATGCAATCCTCCATACCATACTGCTGCAAAGCCTTGCGGATATAGTAGACAGTGGAGTTAAGGTTTTTCATGGCCTTATCCATAGTAAAGCCCTCCCACAGCGTATCTGCAATTTCATCACGGCTGACACTGCCCTTGCAGACCAAAAAGGCAAACAGCTCCTCCACCTTGGGCGACCGCCAGCTGATGATCTCGTCTCCGTCCTCCCGAGCCGACACACGAAAGCCTCCAAAACAGGTAATATAGAGTCGATGTGCTTCACACCGCCGTATTTTCATAAGCCGCTGCAAGGTTTTTGCAAGACGTTCCCGGCTAATGGGCTTGAGCAGATAATCCGTTGCATCCAGTTCAAAGGCTGCAACCGCATATTCTTCATAGCCGGTAACAAAAACCACCTCAGGCGCACTATCCATGTCCAGCAGCCGGTTCGCAAGCTCCATTCCGTCCATTTCCGGCATACTGATGTCCAGAAATACCACCTCCACCGGATTTTTTTCTATGTAATGCAGCGCTTCCTGCGCTGTACCGAAAATTCCAGGAACCTCCATATCCGTCAGCTCTGTCAGCAATCCATAAAGCCGCTTACGAGCCAGCTCCTCATCGTCAACAATCACTGCCTTCATCCTTCCTGTTCTCCTTTCTCTTATGGACTTTTGTAATATTCTCCTTGCTTTCCAGCGGCAAAGCAAAGGTTACACTGGTTCCTCTGCCTATTTCGCTGGATACAGTCAGTCCCTTGCCATACAGCATGTTCAAACGTTTATTAATATTCCAGACTCCGATTCCGCCCTTTCCCCTCTTATCCTCCAATAATAGCTCCAGCTTCTCATTCTCCATACCGATACCGTTGTCTGCAATTATAAATACTGCTTCCTTATCCTGTTTTCTGATTGAAATAGTAACTGTTCCGCCTGCTGTCTTTTTCATCAAGCCATGCCTCACCGCATTTTCTACCAAGGGCTGCAGAATCAGCGGGGGGACCGGGAGGTATAAATCCTCATCTATATTGTATTCTACCCTTAACCGGTCACCAAAGCGGATTTTTTCAATATAGAGGTATGCCTCCAGCAGTTCCTTTTCCTTTGTCAGTGTAGACATGGAGTCCATCCGTTTGAAATCAAAGCTGCCGCGCAGATACCGGGACAGTTCTACCACCACATCCTCTGCCTTTGCCGGTGCCTCCCGGCACAGCGCAGCAATAGAATTGAGTGTATTATATAGGAAGTGCGGATTAATCTGTGCCCGCAAAAATGCGATCTCCGCCTCCTGTTCGCGCCGCATGGAATGCTGCAAGCGGTCCAGAGCTGTGTAATACTGCAAGGATAAGAATGCGATCATCACAAGGGCAAAGACCAGAATATATACCTGCCCAAAGCCGGAATCCTCCTTCAGCCCCACTGAGAAAAGGATACAATCAACCGAATACAGATTAATGGACAGTATCGCTGCAAAAAGTACAAGACCCTCCGATTTTTTGATGAATAAAACTGCCGCGCGAACAAAAAGTATCAGCAGAATCGCTGTATTGCAAAGCATCATATGCTGATAGAACTTATAGTAAACATGGATTGGCAGCAGCACTATGGCAGCCAGGAAGACGCCATAGCCCAGGCAGATACCCTTAGCCAGCTTAGAAGATAAAAGCTTTAATCCAAATTTATGAAATATTAGTATTACTACAATGAAGTTTGCTGTGAGAAAAAAATCCTTCATTTTAAAAACAAGTGTAAACGGAATATCCGGCAGTACAAGCAGCAATGGGCGCTGGTCAGCCAATCCATTTGCGATAGCAAACAAAAAACAAAATGCAGAAAACAGTATCATCAAAACTTCCCTGCGCCCGCTGATCCGGGCGGCAAAGTAAAAAATAAAATTCAAAAGAGCAATCGTCCATAAAATAATAAAAACAGCAAAGGCAAACAGAGAATCCTTCTGATGTCTGTCCAGCATAGCGGTTTCATTACCCAGCTCAATTGAGGCGGGTATGCCGGCATTTATGTATTCATAATTGGCAGTCTGTAAAATAATTTCAATTTTTCCACCATTATAGTTAAAAAACCCGATTTGCGGCGTATTACCGGACTGGTAATCTGCCGCACTCTGCGCCGGCACACCGTCCGACATAAGCTCCTGGCCATTGACATAAATCCTGCTGGACAATCGTATATTGTTCTTTTTCAGCCCTAATACGCCACGAAGGGGGATTTCGTCCAACACCAGGCGGTATGTAGCGCATCCGAAAACCGGAAGCTTTTCTTCCTGCAAGGTCTTTCCATTCCATAAGGAAGGCACCTGCATGTATCCGTCAGGCTCCGTATGACTTCCGGTTTTAAAATCCTCCGGTCCCAGAAGTTCATCCCAATAAAATTCCCATTCCCCATCCAGCTTTAGTATTTTTGTGTCCTTTGTATCCCAGGAGGCAAGATCCATCCTGCCGTTCTCGGCCTTTAGATATTCGTCCTGCGGCTGTCTGCTGAGCAGTTGGGAGAAAATACCCACGGCGATCATAATAAATATTATAAGACTGCGTTTTATCATCATTTTTCTCAATTTCTCTGTTTTTAAGGAAGCTTCCTGATATGAATGATCCAAAATCACCAGTCCATTGTTTTTAAGTACTTTTTTATGAAGCATGTCCCCGATAAACAGTTTACGCCAGATTGTCGGGACTTGTCAAGAAAGTGATATCTGTGTCCGAAGTAAACGTTACAATTCAGCCTTGCAGGGAAGGTGACAGGTCCCGGGGAAAGAATGATTTCCATTCGGAGTATTTGTATTCATCGGTACTTAGGTTCTGTATTGTAGAACCTTATGTACCGCTACGTAATACAATTAAGCGAAAGCGTCTCCGATATGGAAACATTTCTTCCCCGGGATATGTCGATTTCCCTGCAAGGCTGAATTGTAACGAGTAAACGCATAGGACCCAATCACGCAGAAAATGCCATCTCTTTCGAAATGGCATTTTACTGTTACCGTATACAAATACATCCGTTATATTTAAACCGTTTCTTTTCCCAGCTTGTCAAACATATCTCCGAAGATTCCATCCCGGTACACAAAATGGCAAACCCGCATCAGATGTCTTCCTTCTTCCTGTTTCCAGGTCAAAGCATCGGTCAAAACCGGCGTCGGTATCAGGGAGGAGGGACACCAGTTAGGATTTATCATATATCCTATGGTGGAAATATCCCAGATAATCCGGGAGGGCGCCATCGCATGGAAGGGCGCCGCATCGAGTACAGCCTCATCGTAATCGTCTACATTTTTCAGATAGGTATCTTTAAACAGGGACAACATATGATCTGCGGCCTCCTGACTCAACTGGCTGATCACTATATCAGATAAATAAGTGCCAATCGGGCTCCTGCCCCTTAGCTTCTCCTTCAGCTCCGCCGCTGTTGTGGTAAGATGGGAAGCGACCGTCATACAGGGGATCAGTACCAAGGGTACCCCGCTGTTAAATATCGTTTGGGAGGCTATAAGATCCTGTCCCAGATTAAATTCAACCGCATGGGGCCAGTACATGGGCTGGCCCGATAACCAGACGATTACTATTTTATTGATAATCTCAGGCTCCATCAGAATTGCAGATGCAATATTTGTGATTTCTCCGATTGCCACAACATAAAGCGGCTCCTCACTATTCATCGCCCGTTTTACCAAATCTCTTGCCGCTTCGCTTTCAACCGGCTCTCCCTGCTGCTTCATATAGCTGTCAGAGCCCCGGAACACCTTACCTTCACAGGATTTTCCCAATATGCCGTAAATCCTTTTGATTTCCTGATAGCTTAGCTCCAGCCCCTCCTGCAAATTACTTGTCATAGGGATTGCAACACGATCTGTATTCAGCAGCCTACTGAAAAAGGCGGAGGAGAAGGGCGCTGCATAAACAGCCTCCACCTCCAGCCGATCGGGTGACATCAACGCATAGGCCAGTGCAAACTGGTCGTCTACCTCATTATAGGTATCCGTATCCAGGACCATTCGGATCCTTCCGCCCTTTGGCATCAGGCGTTTTATTCTTTCTTCATTTGAAATAACCGGAAACTTCATACTGCAAACCTCCTCATTTATGCTATGCTTAAGCCTGATTGGATAAAAAGCTCTTCTGCTTTACCGGAAATACTTTGCGGATCGCCTCCATATTATTGGACAGCACCATGACGATCAGCAGGAATATTCCAAGTACAATATTCTGAAAGGTGTCGGGAAAGCCTGTTGCTATTAATCCGATAAAGATTGTATTAATTGTGAATTGGCTGATGAAAATACCAATGGTCAGATTACAGATGGACTGCAGCACAACAGCAATAATAATTCCCATCAGAGGCTTAAATAGCAGCGTTGCGCTTCCAAGGTTTGTCTGCGCTCCCATGGAGCCGGACTGGCTGATTATTAAAATTGCGGAAACCGCTACAAAAATACTTCCTACCACAAAGCACATCAGCTTAACGACCTGCGTCCGGATTCCTGCATTTTTGGAAACTGCTTCATTACTGCCGATTGCCCTCATATGATAGCTGAACTTCGTATAATTAAAGATAAAGTAAAAAACAACGGCCGAAACCAAAAGCACAATGATAATATAGGGTGCGGAGCCCAGTGTCGCATATTTATAATCAATACTTACAAAACTGAACTTACCGGAGATATTCTTTCCTAAAATCTCATATATCATCGTAAGTGCCATGGTAAGAATCAAAGACGGGATTTTACAAACCCAGTTCAGTAATCCGGTAGCCGCCGCAATCAGAAGGCTTGCCGCAAAGGTTCCTATGATTAATCCTGCCATACCATAATGGGCTGTCAGTATTCCCCCGACAAGTCCGCTCATAATGATCCGCGCCCCTATGGTAAAGTCAAACAGGCCGCTCATATAGATAAAGGCATAGGCATAAGCAGTAATGGTCGGGATAATGGACTGCAGGAAAATGGTATACAAACAGTTCGGATTACTGAAACGGTTAAAACAGATAACCAAAAAGATACCATATACAATTGTCGGGAGCATAAGAGCCTTTATACTTTTTAATGCTATATTTTTCATATTTTCCTCGCATGCCGCCAACGGCGGTATAAAATTTGATGGAAGAATCCCCAAGCGGAATTAGTCTTCCATACCTTCATGTCTTGCAGCAACATCTGCAACAGAGAAATCAGCAACAGCCTGCTTGAAGGTATCCTCATTGATACTTGAATTATAATATTTAATCAGACTGGCCTTTATTTCATCAGCAGTTAAAACTGCGTTCTTGCCAAGGAAATACTTCATGAAATCATCCGCTTCTTCACTTGTTGTTAATTTTAAATAATCTGTAATCAGAATGAAGGGACCGTCCTCTACAATCGGAGTGCCAATTACCTTGTTAACCAGAATAACTGTGGAAAGTAAAGGGTCAATCTGCTGCTGTCCGCCATAAGCAATATGGAAGGAACCATCCGCCAGGTACTGTCCCATCGTAAAGTCAAAGTCGATTCTGCCGATTTTGATTTTGCCGGCTACATTGTGATCGGAAAGTGCCTTCTCAATGGTGGGAAGCGCCGCATCACAATATGTACCTGCCAACAGGATGCCGTCCAATTCCGGATAAGCTGCAATATAGCTTTCAATCGTTTTTGTCATATCTGTCTGTACCGTAATTCCATAGGTGGTATTAAGAAGCTTGATGCCTGTTTCTTCCACGGCCTTTTCGATACCCTTGTCTCGTAAATCAGAGGATGCATCACCCTTTGCAATATTAATAACACAGAGATTCTTTACACCCATGTCGGCCATTGACTTTGTAATATTATAGGCACAATCCTCATCATCCTCATTACAGCCGCCGGCAAAATACTCTGAGCCATAGATTTCTGAACGGATATCCTCATCATTGATGGTACGAAACATCGTTGAATAATAAACACCTGCTTCAGAACACATCTGGTTTACGGTTGGAAGCATAGAATCGGAAGCCGGCATGAAAATGATACCATCAACACCTCTGCTGATTAAATCAGAGATATTATTAATCAAATCCTCTGCTGTCAGATCGCACTCTACAACCTCCAGTTCCCCTCCTGCGGCCTCAACGGCGGCCCTGACATTCGTTACGATTGATACAAAGGTAGGATCAGTTGAAGAGGTTAGCCAGGGAAATCCAATCGTAAAGGGCTCCGGATCTCCTGTCTTTGTATCGCCCCCCGTAACTGCCTGGGTCACATCGTCCGCTGCCTTTGTCACCTCTGTGTTACCTGAATTGTTTGATTCCCCTTTGCTCTGGCAGCCTGCCAGCAGAGCCGCCAGCATCATAATTGATAGGATGACTGCTAATGTTTTTTTCATAATAATTCCTCCATGTCTTATTTTTTTATTTTAGGTAATTGCAAAACCCACAAAATCATTTCCTTGCTTTATTTTTTCCAATACAGAAAAAGTTATTATTTAATTACAACTGCATTCCTTCTGTCAAAGGAAATAACCACTACAACAATCAGGATAATTCCCTGTATAAGCTGCTGTTTTAAACCATCAATCCCAAGGAGGGACATGCCGTTATTCATGGCTGCCATTGCGATACTGCCCACAACCGCCGCCCTGAACTTTACTGCCCAGCCCCCGGATAGGGGCATACCGCCAAGCAATACGGCTAAAAGTACATCAAATTCAAAGGCATTGCCCGTTTTGGAGGAAGCTGTACAGGTGCGCACAAGACTGAAAAAGCCCGCTAATCCGCATAGTAGCCCGGAAATTGCAAATGCCATGATACGTACCCGTTCCACATTGACCCCCGATTGTCTGGCAGCCTCCTGGGATGCTCCGATGGACCTGCAGTACTTCCCAAAGCTTGTATAATCAAAGATAATATAGAAAACTATGATTACCACCAGAAATACCGCAATCTTTATCATATCCTTATCAAAGATACGCATTTTCACCGGGATACCGGCTGATCCGTTCAGCAGCCAGGTGGTGATTCCCCGTATGACAAAGGAGACGGCTAATGTTCCGATAAAGGATTCCACACGCAAGCGTGATATAAAAATACCATTCAAGGTTCCGATCAGCAATCCGGTCAGTATTGCCGCAGGCAAAATCAGCGTAAGACTGATACCCGATGCAAATGCCCCCATAGCAGCTGAAAATCCAAGGATTGCACCCACCGATAAATCCAGCTCACCCAGTGACATCAAATACATCACACCCACAGCTCCGAGACCGATACTGAAGAAGTTGTTGAAGATATTCATAAAATTCCTGGAGCTTAGCAGCTTACCCTCGGTCAGTATCTGAAAAATCAAAATCACCAGTATCAAACCTATAAATGAAAAATTATCCCGTATAAAGCTTTTCTTTTTCATATTTTCCATCTTTCCTTATATCATTTTTTGGATAAGTTTCGCTTCCGTCATACCCTCTTCCCTTTTAAATTCACCGGAAATGATACCATCCTTCAGCATTATTATTCTGTCGCTCATACCAATCAGCTCCGCAAGCTCCTCTGAGATCAGAACAATTGACTTGCCCTCTCTCTTTAACTTCTCAATCAAGCTATAAATCGAAGCCTTTGTTCCGATATCAATCCCTCTGGTCGGACAATCAAGAATCATAATTTCCGAGCCTTTTCCCAGCCATTTTGCTAACACTACTTTTTGCTTATTGCCACCGCTTAGGGTATTGCAATATTGGTTTACAGAATCCGCCTTAACCTCCAAATTCCTGCTCCAGGTTTGTGCCAGGGTCTTCTCTTTTCTTTTGCTGATCAAAAGATAACGCGCCAATTCCCGCAGAGATGGAAGACAGATATTATCCTTAATACTGCAGATGGTCATCATAGACTCCTTGTCCCTGTTCTTCGACACATATGCAACCTCATGCCTTACGGCCCAGGCAGCATTTTTCACCTGCTGATTCCCATCCTTTAGAACCTCTCCCTGCTCAGGCTTTATTAAGCCAAACATAACCTTGCCCAGCTCATGCATACCGCAATTACTAAGTCCGCCCACCCCCAGGATTTCACCCTGATGCAGTGCCACGGATATATCCTTCAGAATGCCGCTGGTTACATGCTTCAGTTCAAGCACCACAGAGTCATCGCAGCTCCCTACGGCATCCTCTCTGTAATAATGTCCTGATATGTCTCTGCCAATCATAAGCTGCTTTACCCTGTTTTCATCAAACTTTTGTTTATCCAGATTGGCGGTTAAAACCCCATCCCTTAATATGGTAAGGGAATCACAAATCTGCAGCAGCTCATCAATGTCATGGGATATAAATAATACGGAGCCTCCCTGATCACGCAGCTTACGCATCAGCTTGTACAGAATACCTCGCCCATTTACCGTTAATGCCGTAGTTGTCTCATCAATGATCCACAGCTTCGGCGAGGTGTTCCAGGACCTGGCCAGTTCAACCAGCTTTCTGTCCTCAAAGGTTAGGGCATCGATCATAATATGGGGCTTGATATGCTCCGCTCCTATCTCCTCAAGAATTCTTCCGGCTTCTGTATTCATTCTCTTGACATTCATAACGCCATAATTTACAAATTGTGCTTCCCTGCCAAAAAAGATATTCGCCGCAACCGTAATCCGGTTAATCGTTCCCTGCTCCTGTACCACCATACTCACTCCATGCTCCATAGCATCTATGGTGCCGGAAGGCTTGTACTCTGCTCCATCTAAGTACATCACTCCACTGTCCGGCTTTTGAATACCTGCACATATAGATGAAAATGTCGATTTTCCGGAACCATTCTCACCGATTAATCCTCTGATTTCACCCCCTTTTACTGTAATATCAACATCCGCCAATGCATGTGTAGAGCCAAATGATTTATTCACTTTTTCCGCTTTCAATAAGTACTCGCTTCTCATAGGCACCTCACTATAATCTTCCTCTCAAACAATGACATCTTATATCGTTTGATTTGATGCCCTTATTTTATCTTCATTTTTTGTTCAAAACAACTATAGAATCTTTAGATTTTGTTCAATTTTTGAATATAATGATGGCCATATTGCAAAAACGCAATATGGCCATTGTAAGAATTGACTAATATTTCTTTAAAAATTCCTTCTGGAAAGTCAATGTAATGCAGGTTCCCTGGTGCGGCTGACTCTCGATTTTCAGACAATTGCTATTTCCATAGAGATAATACAATCTTCCCCTGATATTAGACAGACCGACCTTTTTTCCCCGGTCCTCCGGTGAGTAGGCTTCTGTCTGCACCTGATGGAGCTTTTCGGCATCCATACCCTGACCGTTATCCTTTACCTTTACAACAATATCTCCCTCCACACGTTCCACACGGATTTCAATAGTACCGGACACCTCACCGCTTTCTTCATCAATCAGACCATGAAACAAAGCGTTTTCCACCAGCGGTTGAATCATATTCTTAGGTATCTGCTCCGTCAGCAGTTCCTCATCCACCTGCCAATGCAGCTGCAAATCTCCCTCATACATATATTTTTGAATTACGATATATTGATTAATTACCTTCATCTCATTGGCAATGGTATCTTCAATCTGAATATCATTGACACGGAGTCTGTCCTTCAGGATATAAATAAGCGCAGAGTTTACATCGATGACGGCATCGCAGCGCTTTTTTCTGGCCAGATAGTTGATGCTGTTGATCGTATTGTAGATAAAATGCGGATCAATCTGACTGACAAGCAGACTGAACTTCGCCTGATTTTCCTTCCTTTCCTTTTCTGCAATAACCTCCAGACTGTGCTTTAAGTCATGCGTCATCTTATTAAAGGAATGCCCCAATCTGCCGATTTCATCATCAGAATCAATGATAACCTGACAATCCAGATTCCCCTGGGCTATTTCCTGCATACTTTGGGACAGGTTGGTAATCGGATTAATAATACCGTTTAATGTATGAAAGAGAAATATCAGCAATAGCACCAGAAACAAAAGCAATACCAGAGTAACTCCTATCATATAGCCGGCAAAGGAATTGAATATGCTTGCGTTGGATACGAAGGAAACGACACGCCATTTACTGTCTACAGAGGTTTTTGTAAAACGGATTCCCTCCTTTACGTACTGATAACCGTTTCGCTGGGGCTGGGAGCTGTCCTCAAGCGTCAGCTCCTCCCACTCATCATCCCCTACCGTGTAAAAGGCATTATTTCCCGTGTCCACCAAGGCGCAGTAATCCAAGGCCTTACCCGCAGTCACAGTCACATCATAGATTAAATTCTTCAGATTATAAAATACCACATAAGTGAAGCGGCGGTTTTTATAATAAAAATTCTTCATGTAGGCTGCCGTGTCATAGGTCGTTCTGTTCAGCTCTACCTGATAGACAGAGGAAAAACCACGCCCAAACTCGGCTTTATGCAATTTCTCATACCAGGCAGACTGGAGTACCGCATAATCGGCCTCCGTGATTTTATTCAGGGAGTCCAGCTCCGGCACGATATCATTCGATATAATGACACAGCGTGCCACACCCTCATTACTGGTCAAATTATTCAGGTTCAGGGAAGCAATCTGTCTATTCCTCTCTGTCGGCTCCGAAAAATAATTTAATATCTCCGGATTTTTCTCCACCGCCAAAACCAGATTTTCCGTGTAATCCTTAACAAAGGAATTCAGGGTATCAATCTGCTGTAAAATCTCCGCATTCATCTGTTCTGCATTCGTAATAGCCTTCTTTTTCAGCGAAGGCACAAAAATATAATAGGATAAAACCAGTGACAATAGAAAAGTCACCATGCTAATTAACAATACTCTTCCAACGATTTTCTGCTTCATAGATTTTACTCTCATAATTTAATTGATAAAGTATTAGTAAAACATCTTGAAATTTATGCAGACAATTTCAAAAACGTTGTACTAGCTCTGCTTGTTTCCTTTCTGATACTCATTTGGCGTCATTCCTGCCAGCTTATAAAAAACCTGGCTGAAATATTGGCTTGACTG
This sequence comes from Bacillota bacterium, assembly GCA_023407175.1. The sequence continues at coordinate 10,527 of JAEYMU010000008.1, read as the reverse complement.
GAATCCTACCGCTTCCGATATTTCATACACCTTCAAATTCTTCTCCTCCAAAAGCCGTTTTGCTTGCGTAATCCGTACCTCGGATATATAATTGTTCAGTGTTTTCCCTGTCTCCTTCTTAAAAAGCACGCACAAGTGTCCGGTGCTTAGTCTCACATAATCTGCTATATCATTAATTCCCAGCTCAATATCAGAATAGTTTTGGTAAATATAATCCATTGCCTGTACAATCGGCTTTGAATACTGCTTCTGATCCTCCTTCTGCTTTTCACGAAGGAAGCACAGGAAATTATCCACAAACCATTGGCAGATCTGATTTGCCGACAACCAGCTTTTCCAATTATCCGCGAAGCTTAAATTCAGCTTTGGGGAATATTCCGGCAGATGCTTGTTATTCCGTTTTAATAAATCATACAATTCTCTGGAAACGGAGCAAAGACTCTTATAGCTCCCAGAGGCAGAGACAGCAGAGAAAAGCCGCTCCAGATACTCCTGCACCCCCTGTCCGTCCCTATTTTCCAGCAGTCCTCTCATGGTATCCATATCAAGGGATATTTCCTCTGTCTCACACCCAACCGGATTTCTGCAATCGGACAGATCAATCACCATATTCTTCTCTGCCAGATACTTACGGTAAAAAATTGGGCTGTACGTAGAATAAAGTTTCTTAAAATCAATCAGATTCATCTTATAGCTCACCATATAGAAGGAAAAATCAAGCTGCAGCTTTTCCTTTAAGCGGCTTTTTTTATTCATGGCATACAGTAATAAGGTTCGATAAAAAACCGACTTTGAGGTTCCGGGTATATGAAACACCAGAAGCATCTGATCCCGCGGGGTGTTACAAAAGGCAACGATCTCATAATCTGCATTTTCCCCCTCCAGCAGCAGGGATATCACATCTGCTTTCTGACAGCGAATCGTGTCGATACTATTATCCCCCGACAAATTCACCGGCATATCCTGCTCCACGACCAAATAGCAATAGGGTGTTGTGAATAATTCTTTCTTTACCATCTGCTCCAGGGTATCATTCGAGACAAAGAAATCTTCAATCTCCTTTCCCTTTATGATATCCAGCACCTTTCCCTGGCTATCAATAACGGTTTGGATTCTATGCAGCAGACTTAGGAAGGTCTGACTGTTAATTGTACTTTTTATAACATAATCCAAAATCCCATATTGTATGGCACTTTTTGCATAGGTAAAATCCTCGTATGCCGTTAACAGTAAAATTTGTGTCTTTGTATCTGTTTTTCTGATCTGCTTGATTAACTCAATGCCATCCATAAAGGGCATCTTAATATCCGTAAACACCACCTGAGGATGGTATTGCTCAAACTTACCTAAGGCCTGCTTGCCATTCATTGCTGTTGCCACAATCTCAAAGCCAAGTTCATCCCAGTCAATAATTGTCATCAGGTCCTCTAAAACCAGCTTTTCATCATCCACTAGCATAACTGATATCTTCTTCATGATTTTGCCCCCTGCCTAATTGCTACAACCGCACATCCTTCTGATAGGGGATTGAGTCGCTTGCACCGCTCTTAGTTACTGCCAGGGAAGCTGCTTTGGAGGCCAGCTTGAGGCAATCGCTTATCTCCCTGCCCGCGGCCAGTGCTGCAAGAAAATATCCTGTGAAGGTATCTCCCGCAGCCGTGGTATCCACTGCTTCCACCCGATATGCTTTCTGAGTAATCCTATAGTCTCCCTTTTGATATACTGCTCCCCGGGACCCCAAGGTTAAAACCTCTTCCGCTTCCGGATACAGTTCCCTCATAGCCTTAAGGATGTCCTCGGCAGATTTTTTTCCCGTGATCTGCTGCCCTTCATCCTCATTCATGATAAAAAGGGAAACCTTATTCAAGGCACATTTCAGGATATGTTCATTCATGGGTGAGGGATTAAGCACAAGATACATCTGCTTTTCGTATGCTTTATCTATGATATAATCAATGTGATTGATCTCATTTTGCAGCAAAAGTATGTCCTTTTTGCCAAAAAAGCTCAGCGCCTCGTCACAGAACGCTATTGTGTTGGCTCTGTTTGCACCTCCGTCTAAAACGATACAGTTTTGACCGCATGCATCTACCTGAATAAATGCCGTCCCTGTATTGACCGGTACTGTTTTCAAATAGCTGCAATCTACTCCGTCTTTCTCAAGCAGCGTCCTAAGCCATAGCCCGTCCTCTCCAATCATCCCTGCATGCCAAACCTCTGCCCCGGCCCTTGCCAGCGCAAGTGTCTGATTTAAGCCTTTTCCTCCCGGATAATTTTTTGTATGATAGGAATCAATGGTTTGCCCCGGAGCCACAATTTGTTCGACATTGAATACATGATCGATATTTAACGAACCAAAATTTAAAATCTTCATAATAGCCTCCCTGCTTTTCTATCTTTTTTAAACATTTTACACAATTAATTATTCACCTGAAAAGATTGTAATTATAATATTTTGTTCAATTTTGTTGGATTTTCTTTAGGATACAATCAAAAAAGCTATAATCTGCATAAAAATGCCACTCTGCAATTAATAAAGCATCACCCTGTAACAATATTTCTCTCTGTGTTGTTCAGATATGCCTCAATATTTTTGTATACCTCCCTTGCAACCCGCTCTCTGGCCTCTATGGTGGCCCAGGCAATATGAGGGGTTATGATAAGCCTTGCGCTATCCTGTATCTCCTTTAACGGATTATTCTCGGACATTGGCTCCACTGCCAGGACATCCAGTCCCGCAGCCCCAATCCATTGTTCCTTCAAAGCTGTGGCAAGTGCCTGCTCATCGATAATTGGCCCTCTCCCCAGGTTAAGCAGTACCCCATTCTTTTTCATCGAACGAAGCTCCTTCTCTCCGATCAGCTTCATGGTTTTGTCATTCAACGGTGCATGAATTGATATAATATCAGAGGTTTTAAGAAGGGTATCTAAGGATACTTGCATATAAGCCGAATTTGTATTCCTTCCCGAGGTTGAATAATAGATGATATTACAACCAAATTCTTTAGCTATCCTGGCCACTCCTCTGCCGATCTCTCCTAATCCAATGATGCCCCAGGTCTTCCCTGCAAGCTCATGGTATACCTTTGTAAAATGGCTGAAAATATCGGAATGCATATAGCCTCCGGATTTCACATAGCAATCATAATAGCTTAATTTCTCGTAGACATAGAAAAGAAGAGCAAAGGTATGCTGAATTACAGAGTTGGTGGAATAGCCCTTTACATTGCAGACCTTAATGTTATGACTGTTTGTATAAGCAAAATCTACAATATTGGTCCCTGTTGCTGTAACACAGACCAGCTCCAGCTCTTTGGCCTTCTTCAGCGTAGTTTCATTGACCGGTATCTTGTTCACAATCAATATCTGTGCCTCCTCAATACGCTTGGCATATTGCTCCGGCGTGGAGCGTGAATACCGGATAACCTCACCAAGCTCATCAAAATAAGATAAATCCACATCCTCACCCAGTGTGTCCGTTTCCATAAATACAAGCTTCATATACTACCTCCATAATCGATTTGTTCCTGCCCGAAAAGCTTTTTTAACCTATAGGGCGAACTTTCCAAGCTAAAAAAAGGGTGGCATAGACCTGCCACCCAATCCTTCAGCCAAGAGAAACGGCTAGCCGTTTCCGCTTAAATTATCTTATTCTTTCCGGAAAACCGACCTTCTTCTGCACTTTGCGCAAAGTCTTAGTCGCGTAATAATTTGCCTTCTCAGCATTTACCTTGATAATTTCGTCGATATAATCCTTATTCTTAGAAAGCTCTGCAAATTTATCCTGGATCGGCTTTAATAAACCAACTACGGCCTCCCCAACTGCCAGCTTAAATTCCCCGTAGCCCGAATCGCTAAATTCCTTCTCGACAGCTTCTATGCTCTTTCCGGTTGCAGCTGCATAGATTTCAAGCAAATTTCTGATCCCCGGCTTCTCATCACTGTACCTGATTTCATTGTCAGAGTCTGTTACGGCCCTCTTAAACTTGCGAATAATCGTATCCGGGTCATCCATCAGATAGATGCTTGCATTGGCATTCTCATCGGACTTTGACATCTTCTTATCCGGCTCCTGAAGGCTCATGACCCTTGCTCCCTGCTTACCAATATAGGGCTCAGGGATTGTGAACACATCTCCATATACGGAGTTAAAGCGTTCTGCAATATCCCTGGTAATCTCAAGATGCTGCTTCTGGTCTGATCCAACCGGAACCACATCCGACTGGAATAAAAGGATATCTGCTGCCATAAGCACCGGATAGGTGTAAAGTCCCGCATTAATATTATCTGCATGTTTTGCCGCTTTATCCTTAAATTGTGTCATACGGTTCAATTCTCCCATATAGGTAAAGCAGTTCAAAATCCATGCCAGCTCCGCATGAGCTGATACATGGGACTGATAATAGATACAATTCTTCTCAGGGTTTAACCCTGCGGCAATATATAAGGTAAGCAGAGCCCTTGCTCTCTTTCTAAGCTCAGCCGGATCCTGGCGAATTGTGATAGAATGCATGTCGACAACACAATAAAAGCATTCATATTCATCCTCAAGCTCCACCCAATTTTTTAAAGCTCCCAGATAATTTCCCAGCGTAAGTGTTCCGGTTGCCTGCATACCGCTAAATAATGATTTTTTTCCGTCCAGCATATTAACCCTCCATTTGCTATGCATTCAATATTTACTTAAGTTTAAAGGAAGCATATAATTCGGTTTCTTAAGAAAGCAGCTTATCTGCCAGCTCTCCAAGGGAATCTACCACATCATAATACTCTGCAACTTCTCCAAAGCCATATCTGGCAAAGATAAAGGGAACCCCTGCCTCTCCTGCTGCCTGTGCATCCCCTTGGGTATCTCCCACATAAACCGGCCTTTGCAGACCATTGCGTTCTATCACAAGCCTGACATTATCCGCCTTGAATTTGCCGGAACGGCCTGGGTACTCATAATCTGTAAAATACTGCTCCAATTGGGGATAGGCTTTAAAAAAGCATTGGATATATCCTTCCTGGCAATTGCTAACGATCAGAAGCTTATATCTGCCGGACAACCTCTTAAGAGTTTCCTCCAATTCTTCATATAAGGAAGCTCCATTTTCCGCCAAATACTCACATTCATAGTCACAGCACTCCTTCATTACCGCAATTGCATGCTCCTCGGACACACTCCTGTACATTTTTACCGCAATCACATCAAGCGGCAGTCCAAACAGCTCCATCAGCCTCTCCGGCGTAACCTCGTCCGTAACCTCCGGATATTTCTCCTCAATTACCTTACGAAACGCAACTGCAACCTCCGGTGTTGAATTCCAAAGAGTACCATCCATATCAAAAATAACACTGTCAAACATAGTCGTCCTCATCTTCATTGTTCTTCATCTACTGCTAAGATAATGCAAGCCATGAAATAGCCTGCAAATATAATAATGCCTCTTATCCGGTAGCTTGTCAACCCATAAGAGCGAGTTTCCCAAGGACATCCTCTGAATTGCTGGAGAATAAATAACTGCAAAGCAGTCTGCTGACCACATTTGCAGTTGATAAGCTATGATATTCTTTTGTTTTCTACTACTGCCCCATGCTCCAGACGAATGATATGATCAACATAGATATCGTAATGATACTCCTCTGTGACCATAATCAAAGTCTTTCCCTTTGTATATACCTGACTTAGCAGATAATCCAGAATGCTTTTATCCATCAACTGGCTTAAATCGTTCTCCGGATTATCAACCAATATGATATTCGGATCATTCATCAGCACTCTTGCATAGCTTACTGCCTGGAGCTGATACTGCGTGAGCTGTTTCGGTTTATTTGTTAACAGTTCTTGCAGGTTTAGCTGGTTCGTTAAAGCCTCATAATACTTTTCATCATACTTATTATGGGCGAGTATGGCCGGCATTGTAATATTCTCATGTACATTAAGTTCAGGAATCAGACTGTCCTTCTGAAACAGATAACCAATTTCCTTTCTTCTAAGGATTGCAAGCTCATCATCCGTATAGTTAGTGATGTCCTGATCTCCGATAAAGACTGATCCCGTAGTAGGACGCTCCAGACCGCCCAGGATGCGAAGCAGTGTCGATTTACCGGAGTCCTTTGAGCCGCAGATAGAGATGCATTCGCCTGCCTTGATTTCAATATTACAATCAATGATTGCATTAATCTTTCGATTATTATGATAATAGAATTTATTCATACCAACGGTTCTACATACCTTCATACTAGCTTTCCTCTTTGAAAGTAGAACTACAGGATAGATTTGCCCAAATCGGCATTTTTCGAAGGCTTCTGTCCAGATAGCAGCCAATGGATATAATCAGGCTGCAAATAACACCTGCTATGATACTTAAGGTTGATATTGAGGTAATGTATTCTAAAACCAATTTATTTTGTATCAGATTATCAAAATGGCTTAATAAAGAGGCTGTCAGTGAATAACCCAAAAGTAAGCCGATGGGGATTGAAACAATGATCAGTAAAACCATCTGTGCAATATTCAGAACACGTATATCACTGCTCGTCGCACCAAGTCCACATAGAATACTATAATCCTTCATTCCTGAGCTCATAATCATATAGACTTGATATATCACAAGGGTGATGCTGGCAATTAATATTATTGTCCTTATACTGTTGAAAATATAATGTAGCTCTGAATATGCAGCTACATAATTTAACATCAGCATACTGTCAAAGAAAATGGCTACTAAGGAAATTATTCCATAGGCCATAACAATGGAACATATCATTCTCAGGTAATTATAACGGTTTCGAACAATTATTATTTTCAGATATTTTTGTAGTAAATTCATATATTCCTTCCTGCTTAACAATACACAGAATGCTTGGTATTGACGTCAATCAACCCAAGCATTCCATGTTTGTTTCTCAAAAACCGGTAAAGTATTTATTCCCCAATAGATACTTTCAAAGTTATTTATCAACCACCAAAAATTTTTTTTATCAAATCCCAGATATCACTTACTCCGTTCGTTGTTACCATATCATTTCCCTCCATATAAACCATATAAATATGAAAGACCTTGGCTACATGTCATGTATAACATACGGCCAAAGTCTTTACAATAGATGGAAACATGAACGTCGAGTAATCCTGTATGAACGTCGATTTGTAAATTATTGTCACGCGTTCTTCAGGCTAATTTCTACACAAAATTCATTATTTTCGATATGAAATTGGAAGGAACCCTGATACTTTTCTACCCTTTGAATTACATTACTAATACCAAAACCATGCAGATCCTTGTCCTTTTTGCTGGTTACAGGAACACCATTTACGATGTGAATTTTCTCATCGATCGGATTCCTTACATTGATATACAGTTCATTCTTAAAGCTGCTTATCTTCATATCAACATAATGAAATTCCTCTTCCTTTTGTTCCAGACGTTGAATTGCCTCTACGGCATTCGATATGATATTTGCAATGATAACACATAAATCCATGGGAGCGATATGAAGCTGTGGAGGGAAACCTCCCTCCAGCCGTATTGCAATACGTTCTTTACGATAACGGCTTTGGGCTTCATTCAATATGGCATTTACAATATCATTTCCTGTATCCAGCAAATCAGACGATACTTCCGAGGTTTCTATAAGCTGCGTAATATACTGTTCCATCTCGTCCAATTTATCCGCCTTATATAAACCATGAATACAGGCTAAATGGTTTTTCATCTCATGCCGGATGCTGCGAATCTCCTGTTGTTTATCATTAACCAGAGTATAATACTGCTGCTGTGCCTCTATTACTCTCTGGTTTATCTGAGATAAAGCCTTATAACTATCTCTGGATTCTGTGATGAAAACCATCATGATGCAGGCCGCACAATATGATATAACAATGATAATTATAATAACGATCGTAATTCTGCGAGCCCTATCACCAATTTTACTATTTGTCTCTACTACAAGCCCAGCTATAATCATCATTCCTGCTCCGACTCCTGTAAATAGAAGCGTATATATTTTTCTGGATATATGTATCTGTAATGATGATTTTTTTCTTTTCACTAAGGCAATAACAGCCAGGATCAAATCTACCATAATATTATACAAATAATGCATAAACACACTATCTGTATTCATATTCAAAACCGTACAAATTGCTGACAAACACCCACTTAAAAATACTGCTAGTAAGTATGCCAATAATGAATATGCAATCAGCTTGAAGATGTTATCTTTAAAAAGAAAGCATACTATTATAATCGATATACTGGTTACACAAATTATTGCAATTTCGTGATTAATATTACTATAAATACCTGCACTAATAATCATAACTAAGATAATAGTAACTACAAGGGCAATTCTTTTCTTATTCTTAGTAAATGGGATATTCATAATTCCCCATAAAGTAAGAATTAAAGCTGTTATATCAGTTAAGCCGCTAAAAAACACATACGCCATATTACCCATAAAACTTTTCTCCCTTACCTAGCATTTCTTCTTCTGTAAGCTTTACAGGCCTTCTTTAGTCTTCCGGCCTGACGTACTGCTAACTCTACCTTTTCTCCATTATCAAGCAGAACTTCCTTGCCTATTTCATCGATATATTCCATATTAACTATGTATGCCTTATGTACACGAAAGAAATCGCCATTATTTAAAATGTTCTCCCATTCGTTCAAGGTCGTAAGACTTTCCAGGGTCCTCCGCCTTGTTCGAATTACAGTGTACCGTTCCGAGTATTCCACATAAATGATATCCTTAAGCTTGATAAAATGGCTGTTTCCTTCCAGATCGATTATCACTCTGCTGTCTTTTTTGACATCCTGAATTGCTTCCATAAGTGTATCCACAAATTCCTTTTGCTTTACAGGCTTAAGAAGATACCGGAAAGCTCTTACCTTATATCCTGCCTGCATATATCCACTAAAGCCGGTTAGAAATATAATAATCATACTGTCATTAAACTCTCTGATTTTCTCTGCTGTCCGCAAGCCATCCATTCCTTTCATCTGTATATCCAGAAACAGAATATCAATCGGCTCCTCACTTTTCAGCAGCTCTTCACCGGAGGCAAAGCTGACCATATTAATGTCAGTATGAAATGTCTCATTAAACAGCCCGCAAAGCTTTATCAAGTCCCTTCTTATGATAGCCTCGTCATCACAAATTCCAACCAGCATGAAGTAATCCTCTCTTCCTGCCAAATATGCCAAATTTTATATAATAATATCATAGCAATCGCTGATTAGTTAGTCAAGATAATACAGAATAGCACAGCAAATATTAAATTATGCTACCGCTTCTGACAGAAATCCTGTCGACATATTACGCGGTTCCTTTCCTCTTTTTCACAACATTTTCGAACATAGTTAATAGACTGGACGTTTTGCCCAGCCTTTAGTTTTCCCGATATATAAATTATAATTTGGCGATTTCAGATAGCCCAAAAAATCACGGCATTTTCATAAAACTGCTCTAACCCTTATATATTCTATAACAATAGCATTATATATAACTATTATATTTATAAGCCTAATGAATATAAAAGCCCTCCAAATTGAGGGCCCTTTATAAAAGGACTTTATTTAATTTTTATAGAACTTAACTAAATTCAAAATATCCTGTTTATATTTGAAATAAATATCATCACTACAATTAATAAATTCTCTTTTACCTCTATAATCTTATAATTTTTTAATCATCATAATTGCCGCCAAAAACTGCACCATTCATTTTCAAATAAGACTTATCATGTGTCAACGCTTCCTCATGATATTTTTGATTAGTATAATTTTTATAATAATATTCTTTTAGTAGTTCCAAGTCCTCTTCCTCAATAGCATCTTCTGTTTGTCCATCTGTTATGTAAGTTATTTGTAACACACCTTGTCCTTAATAGACGGCTTATCATACTATAAGTCTAATCTCATAAAAATGGCAGTATTATCAGGATTATTGTTATAAGCACTTACCTCGTAAAATCCGGCAGTTTTATAAAGATGAATCGCACCATACAGAAATGGTAACGTATCCAGCAATATATAACTATATCCTATATTTTTTGCATCATTAATTACCTTATTTAACAATTGCTTTGCAAGAGAATGTCCTCGAAATTGGGGTCTTACGTATAATCGTTTAATTTCACAGCCAGCATCATCAATTTTCCGCAGACAAATGCACCCTGCTGGAACATTGTCTAACTTTGCTATGTATAATCTTCCATATGGCAAACTATACTTCTCATTTAAATGTTGCAGCTCGTTCGCATAATCCTGGTTTTTCAGTATTTCCTTCACATCCGGATCTTCAGAAATCAGCATAGCTGTATATTCATTAAAAAGATCCCTCATATTTTCTTCATCATCATAAGCATATTTTATGATCATACTTATATATCGCCTCCATAAATATAAATAATTTAGGTAATTGCGAAACACTATAATCCACTAAATTTTCTGAACAACAGATACAAATTTCTCCGCTCCAACGCTCCTTCCGCTTAACTTCCGCTCCGAAATTGTATTTGTTGTTCAAAAAATTATTAAC
>JAEYMU010000001.1 GCA_023407175.1 Bacillota bacterium | reverse complement strand
CTATCCTTTTCATTGCCATTAAAGCAATAGTCCATAATTTCGTCCAAACCTTCGCTAATAGACCAAAAGTCTAATTTTTTGAATATTGCCACAATCAGGCTCCTTTCTTCTGAAAATCCTTCAGGTAATCAACCAACGCAGATTTATTGCTTGAGCACTCATAAAATGTCCTGGACGCATCCTCCTGAAAAACTGATCCGCTTTTAGTGCTGTAATTACTTTTAATGCCAAGCAGATAATACTGCTCTGAATCAAAATCTATTTTTTTGGTCTCCTTGTAGCTCTCATATACATGCCTTAAGCTAACCTTAACAACCATAGCCACTTTATCTGTCAAATCGTACCGGTAATACCGTTCTCCTGTTTCCTTCAGGTCAATCCAGATCGGCCAGGTCTCATACGCCTCGATAAATTCCTTTCGCTGATCGTTATTCTTCAGTGTCGGTAGCTCCGGCTGAACCGGCTCGGGCTGTTCAGGGTTCGGATATTCCAAGTCAATCAATAAACCTTTATATGCCAGAAGCATTAATTCATGTTTACGAAGCACATCCGGATTATTCTTCTGCCACGATTCACGCATGCCAGCAAGCGTCTCCTCTTCATGCTTTATCAATTCATTAACGTGATATTTCTCGGAAAATAGCGGTTTCTTATCCTCCGGTACCGTCTGGATAATATCAGCCTCTACGGTTTCAACCTGTTCCTGCTCCCGAGGCTTCCATGCATCCCCACAAACGCAATGCATATCCTCATTATCATAATCGCAACAGCCCTGCACATCATATCCGCAGGTATCGCATGGAAGGGCATTGCCGGCTTCGATTGTTTCAATAACGCTTTTCTCCACATCGTTCACGGTTTCGGGATAATTATCCACAATTTCAGGCCGATCGTTCACAAGAATGGGGGGATCATAATCCGGCGTAACTGTTTTGGCTTGCTCTTTTTTACAATGCCACTCGCGCCCATTGAAATTCCAAACGTGCTGATCAACCTCACCGGCTTCGAAGATCCACCTTCCATTGCCATGAAACTCCTCGACATGATACTGCTCGGCTCTATAACTGGCGTCGTATTTGCTGTGCCCGGTACCGTCATCTCCGAAGCCAAAAGAAAATTCAACAGACCCCCTGGACAATCCCCTAATCGTCTCCATGCTGTAATTATTCTTTTCCAGGATATACGCCTTGGACTTACAGATACTGTTACACATTTCCTTAAGAACCTCACAATGAATCAGCCATTCATCCTGACGCTTAATTTCTTCGAGATACCTGGTTCGGTCATAAGCACATCCGTGTTCCGTTTGATCAGATACACATCCCGAACACCCTCTTCCTGGCAGCTTATTAAAATCATACGAAGGGCACTTGAGGTAAGATAGTTTCGGTGGCTCTGGATCTGATTTGTCACAGCTATCACAATCTTCTGATATTTTTCCAGAACATTTCAAGTCAGCTTCTCCGGTCTCATTGATCTGATCTCGGATAAAACAATCTGCTTCGGCCTGCGCCGGCTCCTGAATTTCTTCCTGATCGGCACCTCTACTTATCTTCTCGACAGTCAACCAATTTTTCCAGCACCGAAGACAATCTTTGCTCGGCCCGTTTTTCTTACGGTTATATGTCCCGTCCGGACCCCAATCAGTTCTTCGACAATCAGATTGTCCCGGCGGGCAATCATAAGCGGCGCTTGCCTCAAATTCTGCCGCCAAGGTATCAATACTTTTTGTAAAGTCGATATTCATGCTGTGGGGTCTCGCTTGGACTGGTGTAGCTGGTTCTGATTCTACTTGCGCCGGAATAATTTTCCCCGGCTCCGGTTCGAGTTTCGCCGGCGAAACTTCTGCGTTATCATTCTTACCTATATTTCTTATCTGAACTTTAGTCATAACCGGCTGAACAGATTCCCGATCATCCTCCTCAAGGTAAATGATTTCCTCCAGCTTAGCTATGCTAAATTCCTTCCACCTATCCTCCAGGACAGGAGAGTTACCATTAACCGATAAGTCCTCAATAATCTTGATCAGCTTGGAAGCTCTCTGCTTCTTGATTCCGAACTCACCAAACGCATAATCCTGAATACAGCTGTAGCCGTCCTGCTTGTAAAATTCCTTATCCCTAGCCTGTTTCAGAACAAAGCCGGTAGATATCCAGCTGTCACACATTCGATTGATGTTATTCCTGATAATGTTCTTTGCCTGCTCATTAGAACCGATTTCATATCCGACCCATAGGGTACGCCTGTCAACAACCTCCTGCAGTTCTTCACTCACTCCTGATTCTCCTTTCATTCTCGATACAAGCAATCAGTTCCGCAATACTGACAATCTTCTGCCCTTCATGCTTTCGATCAAGCTCCCTGGCCTCCTGCATCATCAATTCTGGATCGTATTTCGTATCCGGATTGATCCATTTTTTATAAAACAGATTATATGTTTCATGAAATATCTGCTTAACTTCTGCCGGTGATAGTGTCATGATACCCTCCTTACGGTTCCCGCAGTTCCCGTGCGGTTCCCGTTGCCTTGGGAACCGCTAAAGCCTTGATTTTTAAGGCAAAACTGGCACGGTTCCCGTAGTTCCCGTTACTTTTACGCGCATATAGAAAATGCTTTTTAATTATTTATTTGTATATAAAGTAATTAAAATTCACGGGAACCTCAAAATTTCGGGAACCGCAGGCCTCAAAGCCTTGATTTTACTGGGTTTGTGCGGTACCCGTTTTTCTAAAATCACCGGGAACCCGCGGGAACCATAATCGCAAAATCATAGTTATCAGTCTGTTGTAACCCTCCATCTTTCTTCCGGCCATTCATCATCCCGGGGATTGCTTCGCTCAAATGGAATCTTTGTTTGTCCGGCTGGTTCAAACTCGGTATCAGGCTCTGGCATACATACACACCAAAGCTTTGCACCGTTCACGCTGACTTTTTTAAACCCCCTATCATCTGCCGTTTCTGTATATCCCTTTTGTCGCATCCATGAAGAAAGCGCTTTTGAATCATAGCCACCATCAAAACATATCTTTTCGAAAATAGTCTTCAACACGTTGGTCTTGCCACCGGAAATACTTCCCCAGCATTCGCCATTGGGTGCAATTCCTCCGTGGGTGAACTTGTAATGATTTGCCGCGACCATATCCCGAAAGTAGTCATATGCCCTCAGATTCACATCAACCGACTCCTTGGAATGAAGATGCTTTTCAATGTCGGCGACTTTCAAGGCATGCCCATCGGTGAATATCCATTTTGTAGCCAGTGTGTCTGCTGTCAGGATGGCAGCTGCAGCCATGGTCTGCTTCTCGGTCGAATCAGTTCCAAGAGCGTTATAAAATTCCTTATATAGCCTCACAGCTTCGTCCTTATTCCCCTGAAGACTTAACAAGGTTATAAAGACTTTGCCGGCATGGCCGTAATTCTTCCGGACCACATCTGCGATCATGGGAGCGTCCTCGAAGAGTTTATTGCGGCATTCGATTTCGATAATACGGTTAACAGCTCCTCCACCGGACGATGCATTGGTTATTGGGGATTCCCCTGATGTCAAAGTACAGTTTTTCCATGTCGGAGTGTCCTGGATGCCTCCGGTTTTCTTCCCTCGCAGTCGTCCAATGCCTTCGCAAATCATATAGACAATGCTTTCGAACATCTTCCTATCCTTGACCAGCTGAAACTCATCCAGAATCAGAGGCATACTGTTCGTAAAACCTTCCAGGAGTTCAATTGCCACTTGCGTTCCATTGAAGGTCTGAATATATCCATCCTCTGCAGGGCAGGCCCATACAGAGGCTGCAAGCATCAGAGAAACGGTTTTGCCAGCCTCGGTACCGCCCCAAAGATGAACCATAAAATTAAGTTTACCAAGGACCTTCAGGAGAACGCTGGCAAAGCTCGCAGCCAACATGATCCGAGCTGGTGAGTCTGTTGCTCTTACCCTTTTAGCAATATCTAGCCAGGTATCAAAGTTTCCTTCTGGCCGGACCGAATCGTATATATTCTTGAAGTTATTCGCACCATCAAAGATCAGATCAGCCACATAAGGACTGAACCCATCGGTATTGGTCCAGCCAAGCCGCCCGACAGAATTATGTTTTGGGATAATTTCATAATTAAGGTTCTCAACGTCATGCAGGTACCGGACCAAATATTTCGAATTTTCTGATGTGACAGCTACACCGTTGTTCGCCAGCTCCAGGATATTATTCGCACTGGCTATGGTACGGCGCTCATATATCTCGCTACGCCAGTACCGGCCTTTTCGAAAAGCAACCCGAAGCTTCTCGGTACCCGTATCAATATTCGTCAGACACTCCACCGGCATGATCGGATGAACGCAGGCGATATCTTCCCCGTTGCGCTCATTCCTCCGGGTAACTCCAAAATCATCGGCCAGCCACTCACCGGTTTTAAGTTCCAGTTCCTGACCGTCAAACTGAGTTACATTATCTATAATCACGCCTTTGCCAGCCTGTTCTTCCGCATAGGCCTTAAGCATACGCCCGAACTCTTTAAAACCCACACTGGCTGCATTGTCCTTAAGGACAGTGAATACCTGGTTGTATTTGAACCGGTTATTCCTTAGATCAAGTAAAAGCTTATAGGGGGCTTCTGTATTAAATTCCTGCTTCGTAAACTGCCTAATGGCTTCCTCTGCCATACTTTTCAATTACCCCCTTACGCTCGTCATAGGTGCCATGCTCCAACAATTCAAAATCAGTTTTGTATTTCTGCAACTCCTCCATGCAGATTTTCCACTCATCCGACAATGGTTCGAATCTTTTTGAAGCCCTCTCATATATATTGATTGCCTTCAGGAGATAAGCTTTAACATCTGGATAAAGCCTCTTATTAGGTGGTCTTGATAGTTCCCGCTTAGTTTTGGGTGCTTCATGCTGCATTTGCACCGCAACCCGTTTTCGGTAGCTTTGCATGGCTAATCACCACCCAGGATCTCTACTATCTTTTTTCCTGCATCACCCCGGGAGCAGAACCGAAATTCCACTCCATACTTTTCCTGCATGGTTCGCATCGCTTTAGAAAGAATCAGACCTGTAGTTGGAGGCTTCATGCCAGCCGTGGACTGACATTTTCTTTGCATGGACTTAATCTTCCGCATAAAAGCATCTATCCTTGGATTCTGCCATAAAGCAACGTCATCTATGCTTTTAATACCCCATCCATGCTCTACGAGGATAATGAGTTTAATTCCATGTTCTTGTGCCAACTGGCACTCTCGGCGGAACCTGTCATGTTCCTTACCGCATATATTACCAACGCACTCCTGCAGGTCTTTTTTGCTGTCAATGACTACCGATAAATCTTTGATGTTTGCATAGTCCCCGACTGGGAGCTTACTGCGCAGGAGCTTCACTCCGAGCCGCTCAAGCTGTACGTTTTCTATTTTGTGCTTATCTGCCTGCTGGCGGGTATCCTCTATGATTGTCAATTAATATAGCTCCTTTCTCCGGAACGGCAATTAACCGTCCCGGCTCGGATAGGAAGGTCTAACGGGTGAAGGATTTGTGATATGCTACACCCGGAAGTACTTAAAATGGTATAATATTCAGGTTTACTGTTAAGCCCTCGTCAGCTATGTACACTGGTGAAAACGGATGAATCTCCTGTATCTCTTTCCGAAACTGCTCCGCATTGCTATTTCCATCGCTAAGATGCAAAAGCGTTATCGTATCGAGCGCGGCAGTCGCATTCGCGCAAATAAACTCCTTACAGGTCCCTAATTCCATATGGGACTGTAATACCCTGTCCCTGAGGCCCTTGAGGGTTTCTCCCTGGCTTAGCCGGCTATCGATGATTTTCTGACTGTAATTGCATTCAATCATGATGTGATTCAGTTTCAGTTTTTTAAAGGTCTGCTTTATGTATTCTGTATCCGAAGCAAACAGTAGCGTTCCCATATCTTCATGCTGGATTATAAAGCCTATCGGTTCCGCTGCATCATGGATGACTGAAAATGGTGTCACGCTAAATCCACCGAACTGGTACCAGTATCCGGAGTGAAGATAGCCGCATACAGGTAAGCTTAATACCTTCGAAGTACCTTCCGACATTGCCACATGGAGCCCTGCATTTACATATTGCTTTGCATATGCTGCATGATCTCCATGCTCATGGGTGACAAGCACTCCAACTATTTTCAAAATATCGAAAGTTAAAGCTTCTTTTATCTTGCGAAACGGAAGCCCAGCCTCTAAGACCAGGCATTCCGCCTCATTCTCAAGTAGGTAACAGTTTCCGGAAGAAGAACTTCCCAGAACTCTAAGCTGCATATTATCCCTCCGGTATCCAATCTGGCTTATCAGGAGTTGTGTTAGAAGTCTTCGAAGGTTTTTCTTTCTTATCGGTCTCGGGCTTCTTAGACTCGTCAAAAGCAACAGCGTCAACATTTACAGGTTCGATAAAATCCACAGTATTGGCATTCGTGGTTATCTGGTGCTGAACGTTTGCCTGTACAATGTCAATTACATCATTATCACTTGTATCATTAAATGCCTCAAGAAACTGATCTCCCATGATCGAGCTATCATCCGTCGCATTAATAAGCCGCTTACTCGCACGATTAAGAACCGTCTTTTTCGCCATTTCCTCTGAAAACTTAGTGTGTGTAGCCGATTCATAACCGCCTTTTTTGGCAGACTTCCACGATTGCCCCTGCCCCCAAGCATTTTCAAGTTGCTGTTTACTCATAATTTCAATTACTTTTTCCTTATCGGTCTCAATGATTGCATAGGCTGCCAGTATGGGATTGTCAAGATTCTCGATCTTTGTCTCGTGCTTGTAGATCACGAGGTCCATCTCCTCGTTATAACCATATTCAAAAGCATCTCCCTGCCTCACCACGTTGGAAATCGGTTGTCTCTTAAGATTCTTTACCCTGTTAAGGATTGCAAGTGTGCCAAAATAGGATGGTACCAGTTTGCATTTATTTCCATATGCCACAAAATAGCACTGCTTCTTTACCGGGTTTAACCCCTGTGTCGCCATTTGTGTCAATGAAAGTACGACACTCTCCTGTGTGCATACGGATAATAAAGGTTGACCATCTTTGGTCTCGGCCTCCTTAAGCATCAGGTATGCCGAATTCATAGCATTTTGCAAGCTATAATTAGCCGGGAATTTTAGTCCCTTCTTTTCTTCCTGGACTAATTGGTTAGTTACATACTCAACACCTGGCTGAGTTATTCCGACTTTTACCACTGCGTTTTGTTCCGCCATATTACATTACCTCAACTTTCAAAACAGGATCCTCGGTTACAGAAAGGGTAATCAGCTGACAATCCATGTCTGGAATATTAAAATCATTAATACGCTCGGCATTGTCAAGGAACACCGGTACCGAAATATCATAAATCCTTTGCAATGCTTGGATAATATCGAGTTCTGCCAGAATCTTATGCCCGGAATTTAAAGCACTACCGTACGCCTGTCCATTTACCAGTGGTTCACATACCGGGCTATACCCACCATTGATCTGGCGCTCAAACAATTTCCAGCGTACAATACGGAAATGTGTATTAATTTTCTCAGACAGCAGATTAACCTTGGCCTTATTGAACTCCTCAAGTAGATAAATCTCCTTCTCGGTATTTGCAATGTCTTGCGAAAGCCGGCGTTGCTCCGCCTTGAGCTCCTCAACTCTGGCTTTAGCACTGGCAACAGCCTGCTTTCCTGAAAGGATGCGGTTAACGGCATCGATCTCCAGCTGAATGGCCCTCTTACGGTCTGTAATAGCCTGCTTCTTAGCATCAGCATCCCTTGCCATATTAAGCACTATCTCAAGATTGCCCTCAGCATTAATCAATGAGTTCTGCGCTGCTTGATAAGTTGTATTGGATGATAAATTTACCGAAACCGGAATCTCACTAAGCTTCAGCTGCAGTTCTATCTTTTCTGCTGTTAACTTTTCAATCTCTGCCTTTGCTTCGACGGCGTCCCTACCTTCGTATTCCTCGAGCTGCACTTTATATGATTTAATTGCATCAGACACACTTTTTCCAGAAAAGTTAATTTCTCTAAGCTTCTTTTCTTTCTCGGCTTCAAATGCAGCTCTCATTGACTCCTGCATGCTTTCAGGATACTCCTGATTGCATACAGGGCAAATATTTGTACCCTCTGCCATTTCTCTGGCCTTCTCGGCAGTATAATCCGCTCCAAGCTTAGCAAGGCGCTCTTCATTGCCTTTGATGAATGCCCTGATACTTTCCGCCTGTCTCTCATTATTTAAAATAGTGTTGCATAATCTTGAAATCGCCTGGTCAATGTCAATGATTCTGCATTGAATGTTACTACATTTGTTAGTGCGCTCACTACTTGCCTCACGCTCAATCTCCTGCAGATCGCCCTTATATTTCGCAATTTCAACCTTAAGTTGATTGATTTGCTCGTACACAGCGGCGTCAGATGTATCATCTTCTACAGATGCCAGCTGCTCCCGGAGTTCCCGTAACTTAGACTCTGCAACAGAATAGTCCTGTTCAACAATTGACTTGCTGACTTCGTCGATCCTAGCAGGAATCTCTTCAAGCTTGCGCTTATTTTCCAGCAAAGCCTTCTTGTCCCTGCTGAGAATTTCTTCGGAAGTGAACTGCGCCAGCTGCTCCTCCAGGAGCTGAAATTTAGGATCGGCAGACAGCACGTCGACATCCGTCATATCAGAAACAAGCTTAAACAATGTTTTTCGGCGATCAGCCGGCTTTTGAGCCATGAAGGCATTTGTATTTGAAACAAACTTAAAAACCTCCTCTGGCACCAACTGCTCTATATACGCCTTGAATTCCTTCTCGGACTTTGGAATGGTATTGATTTCATAAAGGTTTTCATTGCCCTCGTAAGTTTGTTCCTCGGATCCGCGCTTCTTTACCCATTTCTGTTTCTGCGTCTTTATGAAGGTAATCTCCCTGCCGTCCACATCCCAGGTTGATTCAACCTTGATATCTACAAAATCAATTTCATTGTTGAGGTTATCTCGGGGACGGATGTCAAAAGAAGAAGCTCCGGAACTGTCTTTACCAAACAGAACCCACATAACCGCATCAGCAATCGTTGTCTTCCCTGATCCATTAATACCCTTAATAGCGGTCCGATTGCTGAAATCCATTGTTCTATCTTTACATCCTTTGAAGTTCTGAATGATTATTCTTTTCAGCACCATTCTCATGACTCATGCCCTCCTCGTCATTTAATTGGCAATCACAGGTTTCACCCGGATCTAAGTGCGCCCCGCATCTGGGGCAAATATCGAAATAGCTCATAGGCTATCCCTCTAAAACTTTAGCTGCCGCTGCCGTAACTGCTGCAGCACATGCGATGCAGATATGATGATCGTTTACGTTCAAAAGGTCCTTCGAACTTCCGCACCAGCCGCATCCTCGCGTTGCTTTGCAGATGCAGATATCATCCCCCTCTATGTACATATCCATCTCCTGATACTCTCCGATTTCAAGAGCCCGACGAAATTCTATCGGAAGTGCAATTCTTCCAAGCTCGTCAACCGGTCTTGTCATCCCCCTGGACGAATTTGTTTTCACCCGGATGACCTGCCCGTCAAGAACGATTTCAGGCCTGTCTCCTGTATTAAGATTAAGGGATGTCCTATATTCTTTAGGAAAAACTACTCTTCCCAGCTCATCAATTTTTCTTACAATTCCTTTAATCATTTCTGATCCTCCTCTGCTTTTTCAATACTATCTGCACTGTACCAATCTTCGTAAATGTCCCCATCTTCATCTTCGAAGGAAACGAGATAGGGATATGCATCATCGTGACGGTCAATATCCGTTATCCGGCCAATGGTACCGACCTCCTGATCCCCTTCTAATTAAC
This sequence comes from Bacillota bacterium, assembly GCA_023407175.1. The sequence goes on along the minus strand of JAEYMU010000001.1, from coordinate 14,329 downwards.
CCATTTCTGTAACTCTCACTGCTGTTCCAATTTCAAACATTGTAATCCTCCTGATTCTGCTGTATAATACAGCTATGATGTTTTTGTTATGGGCTCACACGGAATTCGCGGTTTCGGTGAGCTCGTTTCTTTTAATGCCGCTGGATCATATCCCGCATACGTTTCTGATCCAGAACGTCTTGGATCTTAGCTTCGGTAGTATCAATATCATGCTTAGTGATACTGCAATCACCCAGATAGCCAAAATCGTCAAGTACATCAAACAGGCTTTTTGCCTTATTCAAGGCTGCCTCTGCCCCGCGTATAGCGGCGTATGTACTTTTCTCTGAAATCTGCTTAGCCGCAGTTATATAGCTGAACAGCTTTGATCTGTGAGCAAGCACGACGCCTTTATCTGTGTATAGCACTATCTGATTCAAGTTATCCCCTCCTTTCATTCATTATTTTTTTCAAATCCGGTAACATGTCCGTTTTCCAGAATTACTCCCCAACCTCTTTTATCAAAAGCTTCAAGGCAGTCTAGGATTGTAACAATATCGTAATCCAATAATTTATCTCCTTTCCGTTAGATGGTCAGTGAATAAGCTCCAATCCGATCAGGTATGCTTGAATCAAGTATTTTACCCCAAGTGATAACCTTCTTTTCTTCCAGCAATTCAGGTATATTTACAAAACTGCCTTCGTAAATATACGCAGCGCCATTAGATAACTTACTGCTTTTTATTACTACTTCTAACTCATTCGTTTCACCGTTAGTATCGATCCACTCTTTTTTCCATTCACCTACGGTTTCCCTCATATTTGGTTGTCCTCCTGATCCTTCTTTAATACAATGCCTTACGGGTTACATCCAGAATGATAGCTCCGAAGCTGTCACCTTCAATACAAACCGCCTTACTGCTTCCAGACTGAAATACGATAAGCACACAACGCTCTTCAGTATCTAACTCCAGCCTCTGAACATCCAGATTTGCATTACAGAGTGTGTCTGTGAGCGGGCCTTCTACAAATTCTTTCTTTGTCATAATTCACCTTCTTTCTTTAGTGCTCCAGTCGGCTGACTGATACCTCATATGCAATCCGGATCTCTGCCTCTGCCTCGCTGATCTTCTTCTGATACTCCCGGCTTTGGATCCTGCCAATAACTTTAATTTGGTCGCCAATGATACGGGTTTCCATATATTTAGCATTCCTACCCCAGCAGATACAGGGAATATAATCTGATTTACCATAGGACCGGTTTACTGCAAGCAGCAGGTCAGATATTTCCCTGCCGAGAGGGGTTTTCCGGTATATCGGCGGTTTGCAGATATATCCGTCTAATGTAACTGTGTTGGTCCGAGAACTGTCTGGCAGCTCGTCCAACAGTTTGATTTCTTTAGCGAAAACGGAAAGTACAAGCTTAGTTTTCAGTCCATCGCAGACTTGCTTGTCATAGGACCGTAACTGGCCGGATATTAAAGCATTAAATCCCCGGCAATCAAGGTTAATATCAAATAAACGTTCCGGCACTGTAACTGGAAGGATGTCGGCTGATCCGCTTTGGCGAGGAACAGAAATGTAAACTGTGTAAAATTTTTCAGCAAAAGTCTCATGGCTGTATATAAATTCGCTGATGAATTCTCCAGCTATTACAGTTTGGTTATTTTCATAAAGCTTTTCTATCAATGTGTACCTCCTTAAAATATTTGTCTTAATGCGGTAATATTGCGAGGTCATTATCCACTTTCTGCTGATTCTGAACTAATTTCAAGATCAGTAATTTGCTTTTCCAGCGCTGTGGTTTTATCTCTTTGCTCCTTAAACCTTTTGGCATTGTGTTGCATATTAAGCTGCCTGAGGAAAATATCAGCAACCCTCTGCAATATCTCTTCTGACTCTTCGCGGCTTCGAATGTAATCGTCATGAAATCTTACCATCGCCCCGTCAATGTTCATTTCTTTAACTACTGCCATATGATTATTTCTCGCTTTCTTTATTTAGGCTATGTTATAAATTTAATGAAGTTCCCATTGCCTTTTTTCTTTAGATTTTTACATTATGAAACTTCTTTGCTACCGCCTAAACGGTTTCATCATTCACACAATGAGCGCTTTTTCTTCATCACTTATCTTAATTGCAGTACATAATCTTCGAAGTTCTCCCAGGGTAAATGTCCCGGGACGTTTCTTTTTATTCTGGAACGTACGCTTTGTGCACATTAACTTTGCTGCGATCTGTTCATCACTCAATCCGTACAATTCCATATTTTTTGCTATGTAGGCTCTGGTGAGCCTGTCCTTCTGCTGCTCTTCCGATTCCTTTAGCTTTGGCACGCGATATCACCTCCTTATTGCATATTTCTTCCTTTTCTCCTATAATGTAGTTACCGGGCACGGACGGAATATATAGGAAAGGAAAAATACTTATGATTCAAGAAAACGCCAAAAAAATTATTAAGTATATGTTGGGACAAGCTATATCCAACGGTGATCTTTCAAGTTTTTTCATCAGGTATGATACCTTAACGGAAAAGCTTGAGCTAGAAAGCGAAAACCTTTGCCGTATCTGTTGCCAATATCTCAATCAGCTTGGTTACATCAAAGTCATTAGGAACGATGATGGTAACAGACTAGTCGAGCTAACTGCCAAAGGAATTGACTTTTTAGAGTCCGACTAGCAGCCATATCCAGCTGACTCAAAGAGCGTTTTTGCAATCTCAGGCAGAGCCGCAATCTCTGCTTGAGTTGCGTTTTTGTCTGTGGATACTCGCTTCACAAACCCAACAAGGCTCTCAATCACTTCTTTCGCTTGCTCATTGTTCATCCTCTCTCACCTCCTACCCTTTCCTAATTGACACGTGTTTGCATTCGTGGTAAAATATTTCCGAACATTTGTTTGTATAAGTTCAGAATACCCATCAAGGGTTAACCTCCTTTGGTATTACTTAATGGTATCTTAGGTGCTAAGAACTTATCAGTGTTAACATTCAGTACTCCACATATCAGCTCATACTCATCAAATGTCATTTTTCTATTTCCGTTTAGGGCCAAATTGAGCTTCGGTAAAGGAATGCCCGTTTTATTGCTGATGTGGGTTTGTGTTATCCCATTATCATCAATAAATTTCTTAATCTTCTGTCCTACACACATTTCCACGACCTCCTAACTTCGATTATTTCGAATTTCATTTTAATTATATTTCGATATTTCTGAAATGTCAATAATTATTTCGATTATTTTGAAATTAATTATTTACAAAATCGAAATATTGTCATATAATATACTAAATAAATGCAAAAGGAGAGATAATAAATGGATTCGTTCGGTTCGCGATTAAAGGAGGCAAGAAAAGCAAAAGGGCTTACACAAAAAGATTTAGCAGATAGGATTGGAGCAAAACACAATTCAATAAGTAATTGGGAAAATGACCAGAATAAACCCGACCCTGATACAATCGAATTACTATGCGGGGTATTAGATATCGAACCAAACGATTTGCTAAAAAAATCCGGAACTGAAAATGAAATGGCATACCGCAGCATAAACGATTCATACAATATCTTCTTAAAAGTAAATGAAGTAGAGCGAAACATCGTTTATAATTACCGTGAAGCAGATGCTATAGACCAAGAAATAGTAAAAAGGACGCTTCATTTAGTAGAAGAGACTCCGGCAATAAATCAACTGCACGATAAAACCAAATATATTCCCACTGAAGAGGATATTCGCTCTCTTGTAGCAAGAAACGGGAAAAAATTAACCAGAGAGGAAGCTATTGATATAATTTCCACCTTATTTTCTGATGACGACGAAGAGTAAACATATGGTAAACGCATGGATTACGAGATTATTAAACATGAACTACTTAAGGTCTTTATAAAATGCAATATATATTATTTTCCGATTGATTGCTTTGCTGTATTAACTTTTTATGCGCTGAAATATACTACATATCAAGAGCAGTCCAGAAAGAAGCAGGAAAAATGCTTTAAAATTAGTGATGACGCATTTACAGCAAAGAAGGTTGTTTTTTACAATATGGGCATGCCTAAGGGGCGGATCCGGTTTTCATTAATGCATGAGTTAGGTCACATTGTCCTAAAACACGGTGACGCTCCATCTGAAATGCAAGAAAGGGAAGCTGATTTTTTCGCCAGCCACATCCTAGCTCCGCGCATGGCTATCCACTATGCGGGATGTAAAAATCAAAACGATGTTGCAAAGCTGTTTCACATATCCATGGAGGCCGCACAATATGCCTTTGACGATTATCGGCGCTGGCACCGCCAAACCATATATCATAAAATGACCGCTTTTGATAAAGCCTTGTATGCTCATTTTTATAACGACGAGGCTAAGTGCTTTGTATACAGTATAAAAAGATGTGCTTACTGCGATTCCCCAATTTACAACATGCCACAAGAAATACTATGCGACAAATGCCAGATGCCAAGCACGGCCTATATGTATCAGTCACAACAGTCAGAAGATTTTCGGATAGCTGAAAGTCAATGGCTGTATAAGGGGCTGTGAGTTATTGTAGAAATATACTCTTCTTAATGTTATAATGGTAAATGATGTCATTTATAACAGGGGGAGAAATTTCTTATGAGATTGTTTGATTTTTTATTTGAAAAAACTAAAGATATACAAAAACCCTCTTCTATTACAACATATGCGACTTATAGATCGCCGGAGCGAGAACACATTTTTACAGACAACGAGCTTGAAGTACTTAAAAGAATTAGAAAGTATACACTTGGTCAAAAATCTCAAGGAATCGTGAATAAGTATCACAAAAACATTCCTGAATTAATACATATTTTTATTGATAAAGGCCTGATGCAAAATGAAACCATAGAAGATTCCTTAAATCGATTAAAAGTAAGTGAATTAAAGGCGTTGCTAGAAAATCACAACTTGAAAACAATTGGCAAAAAAACCGAACTAATACAAAGAGTTCTTTCTGAAGTTCCCGTAAGCGATTATGAGGATTTGATAGATGTTAAAACTTACTATGTATCTCAAGCTGGGAAAACCCTACTTGAGGAATATGAGGTTCAGGAAACAAAGAAGCGATTTATGTTTGAATCCTCTTGTGTTAAATTGATCAATAATAGGGAAATTTCCATGGCATATCAAAAAATATGTGAATGGAGATCCACATCTGCAAATGGTAGCATGATAGATTGGCAGCATGAACTAAAGCAAGGATTAGGAAAACACGAAGAGAGCCAACTAACAAAGCATTTGGATTTTAGTGATAAAGAAACGGATACTGCATTATCTGAAAACAAGGTGCTCTTTAATGCCTGCTGCATTTATTTTTATCTCAGCGGCATTAACCCGAATGGGATTATTAAAACCTACCGGTCTATTGCAGGCGTTGAATTTGATACTGACACTACAAATAAGTTGATGCTACGCGCACATATGCTGATTAATATTATGCATGCGAAGCGAGATTTACATTCTTACAAAACGAGTAAGGCTGAAAAGTATCAGGTAATGTGCGCATACGATAAAGAAACCTGCGATGAATGCGCTCAAATGGATATGAAAATATATTCAGTTAAAGATGCCAAGATAAGTATTAACTACCCACCGTTCCATAAAGAATGCCGATGTACTACGGTGCCCCACTATGATGATAGCGATTTCTTTGGCCATACCAAGACCGCCAGAGATGCCAACGGCAAAAGCATTAATATCCCTGCATCCATGAATTATCTAGAATATAAAAAGCAATATCTGGATAAATAAAAACCGCCCCTGCAGCAAACAGAGACGGTTACGCAATAGAATAACCAGGTGGTTATAATATCGCCCTTAGCAAGCTTATTATAACACCTTTAACATAAATCAACAATATGTTGGGTGTATTTTTTATACCCATTTTTAAGGAGGATGATCCAATGGCAAAGGCTAAGAAGTTATCTAGTGGAAATTGGAGGGCACAGGCTTATGACCACACCGATTCCAATGGTAAGATACATCTTGTTTCTTTTACGGCCGAAACAAAAAAGGAAGCGGAGTACCTGGCCGCCGAATACGCTCTGAATAAAAAGAAGAAGAGCAAGCCACGAAATATGACCCTGTCTGAAGCCATAGACGAGTACATAGAAAATTCCGATGCTGTATTATCTCCTACGACCATACAGGGCTACAAAACTATTAAAAAGAATAGTTATAAAAGCTTAATGGAAAAACCTCTTAAGAGCCTTACAAAGGAAATGCTGCAGGCAGCTGTCAATGCAGAGGCTAAGAGACCTTCTGGTAAGAATACAAAGAACCACCGCCCAGTAGCACCGAAGACGGTTAAAAATTCATATGGCTTAATAACAGCAGTTATTAACCGCTACTATCCCGATCTTGATTGTACTGTCAAGCTTCCGACGCTGGTAGAGCATATCAAAGAGCTTCCTCCTCCCGAAGAAATTATGGCTATCGTCAAGGGTGCCGAAATCGAGCTTCCTGTTTTGCTTGCCATGTGGCTTAGTTTTTCCATGAGTGAGGTTAGAGGACTCAGAAAGTCGTCTATTAGTAACGGGTATATCGCAATAAACGAAGTCGTTGTCGACGTAGACCGAAAGGCTACAAGAAAGAAGCAGGCAAAGACCCATACTCGTATTCGCAGGCATGAAATTCCGGAATACATACAGGAGCTGATCGACAAGGCTGATCCAAATACGGAAGAACTGGTTACGTTAAGTGGAAATGCCATATATCGGAGGTTTACAAGACTCCTTGAAAAGAACGGAGTGCCGCATATGTCATTTCATGATCTAAGGCATATGAACGCCTCTGTCATGGCCATGCTTCGTATACCTGAAAAATATGCTATGGAGCGAGGCGGATGGAAGACAGATAAGGTTATGAAGAAAGTCTATACCCATACTTTTTCAGATGAGCGCATGAAGGTGGATGCGGTAATAGATGATTATTTTGAAAAAGCGCTTGGGATAAAAGAAGATGTAGATCAGAAGAAATATCATGCCTGGTTGACATTGTATGACAAGCCTGATACTGATGAATCCATAGATGAATTCAAAAAATACTTAACACAAAACTTAACACAAAATAAAAAAACCCTCGACATTTCAAGGGTTTTATAGTCGAGGCGACGGGATTCGAACCCACGGCCTCTGCGTCCCGAACGCAGCGCTCTACCAAACTGAGCCACGCCTCGATCTTTATGGTTTGGGGTGCCTTAGGTAAGCACCGCATTAGTTATTATCTATCAAAAGAGGTAAAAAGTCAACTACTAATTTAACTTTTTTATTCCAAAAGATTATTGGAGTAAGGGTCAAACCATTTCTCCACACTTTCTGCTGCCTCCGGTCTTGCAAAATAGTATCCCTGAATATAATCGCATCCTATCTTCGCAAGGGTTTGTCTTTGCTTCTGGGTCTCGACTCCCTCTGATACCACCTTCAGCTCGAGATCATGCGCCAGCTCAATGATGCTTCTGATCACCCGGTTTTCCATTTCCCCATCCAGAGCCCTTCCTAAGAATGACTTATCAATTTTTAATACATCAATAGGAAGCACGGTCAGATAATTCAATGATGAATATCCTGTGCCAAAGTCATCCAGAGCTATGCTGATTCCAAGGGATTTTAATCTTTTAAGTATCTCGATATTGTCCTCTGAGGAATCCAGAAAGACACTCTCTGTAATCTCCAGTTCCAATTGCTTCACTGGAAACCCGGTCTGAGCCAAAACCTTCTTCACTTGCTCAAAGAAATTCCCATCATGCAGCTGATGCACTGAAATATTGACAGAAAGCTTTCCTATATTATATCCACGGTCTATCCAGTTCTTTCCCTGGATACATGCATTTTTTAGTATCCAATTGCCAAAGGGGATGATTAGCCCCGTGTATTCGGCAACCGCAATAAACTCAAGGGGTGAAATCATCCCCAGTTCCTGTGAGCGCAGCCTGGCCAGGGCCTCCACGCCCCTTATGCTCTGATTTACCAGATCATACTGCGGCTGGTAATGAATGATAAAGTCATCTTCTATCAATGCCTGCCGGATACATTCCTCTATCTTGGATTTTCTGATGATCTCCTCATGCATGTGAGCATCATAAATACAATACTGGTTCTTTCCGCTTTCCTTGGCTTTGTTAAGAGCCGTATCCACATTGCGAAGTACATCATTTGCAGTTTGCCCAGGTTCAAAGCGGCAAACCATGCCGATGCTGGCCGATACATAAACTGATTTCTGCATCAGCTCAAAAGGTGAGCCAAAAATGCCGAGAATTCCTTTACAGAGCATTTCCAACTCCTTTATGCTCTTATGATCCCTGACTAAAATCAGAAATTCATCCCCTCCAAATCTTGCTACCATATTATCAGTCCCCATGATTTGCAATAATCTGCTTCCTACCTGCTTCAATAATTGATCACAAAAATCAAGTCCAAGCAGATCATTATGGATCTTGAAATTATCTAAATCAATCATTAAGATAGAAGTCCCATTCAAAGCGTCATCCCCGCTCTTTAGGACCTCTTCCAGCACTCTCATGAACTGCACCTTGTTCGGCAGGCCCGTCAGCATATCGTAAAATGCCATGAATTCTATTTCAGATTCTCTCTGCTTCCGCTCTTCAATATTGGTTACCGCCCCTGCAACCTTACTCGGGGCACCCTCACTGTCGAGATAAACCCTGCCCCTGTTCAGCACCCAGGTATAGGCATTTTCTTTATTCCTGATCCGGTATTCTCTGTGAAACTCCCTTATGGAACCTTCCAGGCATAGCTGAAACTCTTTCAATACCTCCGGGTAATCCTCCCGGTGAATGGTCTCTTTCTGCAGAATTGCTTCGAGTCCCCTTCCCTCCAGTGCATTGCCGGTAATCTCAATCCATTTATCCGAAGTCACAATTTCACCTGATTTGAGATTCCATTCCCAGAGAGCATCATTGGCACTGTCCAGAGCCAGCGTATAGCTCTCCTTCAACCGTTCCAGCTCTCTGTGGAGCGCGGCAAGAGATTGAAGATTTTTATCCTTTTTGAAAAGCCCCGCCTGCATATAAACGAGAAGACCCATAAGAGACAAAACAATCAGCATTATGATTAAAATCATGATATCATTAGCCTTGATGCTCGTTTCTTTTCTCCACAGCTTCATCGTCCACTCATTATCCATGACCGAAATTGGGACCGAATAAATGTCTTTCTCCAGTCCGGGAGAAGCTCCCCAGAAGATTTCCCCCTTTTTGTTATAGAGAGCCATCTGGAATGCCTCCATTCCCACTCCCTTTGTCACCTTATCCATGCTGGAATTCAAATCAAATACTGCCACAAAAAAACCGTCAAACTGGTCCTCCCTGTAAAGAGGATAGCGTACGACCAGTCCAAGCAGCTCATCTGTATTTTTCAAGATATAGGGATCATTTGCCGTCATCATCCGATTTTCAATGGCCTTATTAGTGGCTTCTTCTGTTTCCGGCCTCTCCCGTAAGGAGGAACCCAGAGTATATGCATAGGTATCCGGAAACACCATATCCGTCACAGTATCTTTGTTTTTGTGCTGAAGGTAAAGAATGTCTTCATTCTCCCTCATATATTTGTCCGCTAAAATAACAAACTTATACTGGTCAATATTTTTATCTATTTCATAATTATAGGCAAGAGAAATCAGAACACCTTCCGCCATTGTAATGTGCTGCTGCAGAGAGTGGGATACGGATTGTCCGATATTCGTAAGCTGATAATGATCCTCCGATCTTCGATAACGTGTAAGAAAGAAGATCAGGGTGAGAAAAATCACAAGCATAATGATTAACTGTATTTCTAAATATCTGGCGTATTTTTTTATCATGACTGCACCTCAGTATTGATTATCCTCAGAAAACATGGGATCTTATCTAAAAATATAGATTGTATTGCGTATCTTCTTCGCCTCATACAAGGCATGATCTGCATTAATAAAAAGCCTGACCGCATCAATCTTTCCGGCACATGCCGACAGCCCAAAACTGGCTGTCAGCTTTAGGTCAGGATATTCCTCAAAGCTCAATCCATTGAGTCTCGCCAAAAGCCGTCCGCAAACGGCCTCCGCCTCTTCCATGTCTATACTTCTGAATAAGATACAGAACTCATCTCCCCCATAGCGAAACGGTGTAAGTGTTGAACTCTCTTCCTTCAGAATTTTTGCGAATTCTGTCAAGCAGAGATCTCCGATGTGATGTCCCCATTTATCATTAATTTTTTTAAATTTGTCAATATCGACGATAGCCAGGATATATTTACCGTCGGATGCATTATCATCATCCACATCCTTAAATGCGGCGTGCAGCGCCTTCCGGTTATAGATACCGGTTAATTCATCCATATGAAGGCTTTTCTGTAGCTGCTGCCTTTCTGCTTCCTTTTGAATACTGGCCGCATTCTTCTCCTGCTCAAACCGGATTACGATCATACAGGCAATGGAAAAGGCAAACAATACACAGAGAGAAATCATGAAATCACTGAAGCGGTAAGTATCATGAAAAATACTGACCTTATCCGCATCCCATACAATGAACAGCTCAGAGAAGACGATGGCCAGAATGCTCACCCCTGCGGTAATGCTGGTCACGAGGTAATTCGCATAGATGGTTGTCAGCATAATTGCTATTGCAAAAATATAGAACACAGACACGAATACACTGTGCACCGTAAAAAGTATGAAACAGAGACCGATAAATATAAAGGAGACAGAATAAATTTTCACCTTTTGCGAAAGTCGCTTTGACTTTATAACCATTGTATCAATTATGATTAAAAGAATATTGATGCCACTGGGAATAAATAAAAATTTCCAGAAAAATCTTTCCACGGTAGTTGTCAGCATGTCGGAATTAACCAGATAAATTCCCAAAACACCTTCCACAATAAATGCAAATACGGCCAGTACAATGGTTGCTTTATAATGAAGCGATAGCCAGTCTCCGTCAATTCTCACATATTCTCTCTGTATCTCATCTATATGCATATCTTCAAAATCAAATTTATCCGTTTTCAGCCCAAAATGCATCCTCTCTCGTTCCTCTCTGCATAACTTTCCCCTTATGGCCATCCTCTATGACAGCCTTCGCCTGATCAAGCCATTTTTGTAGATTTATGGCGTCTTTTGTCCTGCAAATTTATTCCTATATCTTACCATAGTACCAGGCATTTTTCAACAACAGCATAACGGCAGCACGCAAACAACGAACGGCACGCTTTGCGAGCCGTTCTCATGTTAATAAGAGTCCTATAGTTTTTACACTATGGACTCTGTTGATATGAGGATAGTATCCTCTTTTCTATATTCTTCTCATTTTCTTCCGTATGCTATGAGTAATCCGGTCACCTTCAAAAATGACTTGTTTTCTTTCTTTTTAAAATAATCAGCTACCTGTGCGCGCATTTTTATGTATGCTTCCGCCTGTGCCCTGTCGATTCCCCGATTCATAAAGTATTCAATTATGCTTTCATCGCCGGATATGCTAAAGGACTTGTCCAAGCCTTGAATATCAATAAAATCCTGCACTGCCTGCCCATAATCCGGTCTGTCAGAATTCACAAGCATTACTCTGTCATTCATACGGACATCAACATCATGTAAGCCTAACTGCCGCATATAGAACGGCAGCCTCATTCCGATTGCATAATCCCTGCCCTCGTATTCCAATTCCTTTTTCCATAGTTTATGGAAATCAAAGGCTGTACAAAGGTAATCATAATCGAGGCCGTCTATGTAAAGTCCATCATTTTCAAATTCCCTGTTCACATCAACACATATGATAAGACCGCCCTTTTTAACAGACGCTATCATTTTCTTCACAACCTCCAACGGTCTGTTCATATGCCGTAATCCTGCCTGGATGATAGCTATATCATATTTTTTATCCGCTTCAAAGGAATAGATGTCTGATGCTAGAAACCTTGCACTATAACCGGTATTCTCAAATTTAAGCCTTGCCTTATCTGTAAAATACTCATTATCTATTCCGGTGTAAGTGCTCCCCTTTGGCATAATATCAAGCAGCTGCCGCCCCAGGTATCCCTCACAGCACCTGAAGTCAATTACATCAACCGAAGCTTCCACTTTCCAGACATTTCTCGCAAGAAACTCAAGATAATCGTCGTTCCAGAAATATTTCCTGTTTTTATAAAGACCATTTTCCTTACCGTTTGAAGTATCATGGTTGTCCGTGTTACTTGGTATGTAGTCTTGCCGGTGCAAAGGCTTTACTCCCAACAATTCATCAACTGATACACTGAAATACTCTGCTATATCCGGCAGCAATGTAATATCCGGCATCGTTATGCCTGTCTCCCATTTACTGACGGATTGAAATGACACCCCCAGAACATCTGCCAAATCCTGTTGTCCTATCCCTTTTTGTTTTCTCAATTCTGCGATTTTAAGTTTCACTGTTGCCATAGAATACCTCCGCTCAAATATTTAATGACTTAATGTTATCAAAAACATGCAGCCAATGCTATAACGTAAGCGGAGAATTAATTCGCTTTTTGGTTGAATAATATGCTTTTCTATTTAAAAAAAGTAAAGTTGTAATTCCCATGCTTGTCAATATGCATACTTCGGCTCAACCGAGCCGTTGTTTCCGAAGACGTGAGCAACAGTTCGGTTGAACCTACAATAAAATCAGCATTACTTAGATGAATTTCTCACAATTGCCTAAGGTGGTCCAACTCATCCCGCCTGTGCCTGTGTTTGAAAAACACAAGACAGGTGCTGCTATAATACTAAAGGTTAATGACTTCTCTCTTGAAATTCAGGACTGTGCATCTGATATCATTATAGAGAAGACACTTCGTGCTCTTCAAACCTATGTCAGGCAATATATCTAATGCACAGAGTATATACAAGGCTATTAACCTAATAACATTGTTTGACCAGAAATATAATACTACAATACATTAGAATGAAGATATTATTATCCACATATTTTTTTCATCATATCCTTTGACTATTCCTTTTATAGTATCCAAAGGGTACTTACTATACGCATTATTTTTTTTCTTATCAACATAAAATCCTTTACCCTCGCCAATTTGCATAATAATCCCTTGCGGATAAAAGTATTTAATTTCACCTTCTACAATGTTGCCAATTTGGTATTTTTCTTTTTGAATTTTCCAAAGGTTACGATAAGGTTTTGTTTCATTACTCCATACCTTTTCAAATTCTTCCATAGATGTTTCAAGTATTTCACCTTCTAGATCCTCAACATCAAATATTCCTTCTGCCAGGCAGTCTTCTATGCAAGAAATCCTAATAACATTACCTACCTCCTTAATTACTTGCCTCATGGCAATATTATCATCTGAAACCTCTATCCAATATTTTTCTTCTTCTAAATTAATTAGCCAATATTTCATTATCTTTTCCTTTCTATTTAACTCCAACTTTTCCCGAACTAACTATCCGCCCAGTTAAATCTAGTGGTAATTCATTTGGTATCACAAAAATTCCTTTTCGCCCATTTATTAAATTTAAACCACTAACATCTATTTCTACGTAATTTGTGTATTTATACTTATTTGGAATATTTACGAATTGCTTAGCCAACTGTGATGGTGTTTTCGAATCTGGTGCAATATCAGATAAATATTGACCACTTCCATACCTTGCATCCTTTGGGTTATTTGCTTTCAACGATGGATTTAACTGATTTGATTCAATTATTCCATTCATACCACTTTCATTTGTATAATGATATAGCGTTCCAGCCTGAGAGCCACCCTCATAGTTACCTTCCGTCCCAATATTTATGGAGCCTGTTTCATTTTTTAAGATACCCGCAAATGCCTTTTTTGCTCCTTCTGCTATTTTAGTCATGCCTTTGCTCATGCTACTATAGGCCTTTTCATCTAGCTCTCTTATCTTTGCCCCGTATCTCGAACCGGCATATCCAAGACCTCCTCCGATGGCTCCCCCTGCGATTCCTCCGGTAATCGTGTCTTTAGCGAGACTTCCCATATCAAAGCTGGTTTTTTCTTTGGTTACTAGATCCCAGGATTGGGTTGCTACATTTGCCGTCACACCCGCGGTGGCTCCGGATACTCCTCCCACCATTGCTCCCTGGGCTGTCTGCCTGAGTGCCTGGGAGGCTATGCCGTCCGTCAGTGCTTTTACAGGTCCACTGACCGCTCCGGCTGCTCCAAAGCTGATTCCTCCAGTTAATGACGACACTGCCAATTCCTTCATACTAAAGTCTTTGAAGCCGCCGTTCCTTATTACCTGATTCGCCGTATTTCCTACTGCTGATGATGCAAATCCGGCTCCTGACATTGCCACAGCTCCTAGTCCCAGTCCTCCCGTTAAGCCGGCCACTCCTCCTA
>JAEYMU010000048.1 GCA_023407175.1 Bacillota bacterium | reverse complement strand
CGTATGAGGTGCCGCTGTATATGTCCCTCCTTGGCCCGGCTCTGTTGGCCGGTTCCTGGTCTATATCGGGCATCACGGCGTTTTACCAGGCCAACCCGCTTTTAACGCTCGTCAACCTGCCCGGCCTGTTTGTGGCGCTGGTCGCGACCCAGGGTAAGCTTGAGCGCGCTCCCTTCGATATTCCGGACGCTGAAACCGAAATCGTCGGCGGAACGTTTACAGAGTATAGCGGGCGTTTGCTCGCCATGTTCCGTATGACGATAGACAGCGAGCTGGTGGTAATGGCGGCGCTGATCTCCGCGGTATTCTTCCCGTTCTATATCCCGGGGAATGCGGTGCTGGGATTGCTTGTATTCCTTGTGAAGGTGCTCGTCGTAGTCATCCTGCTTACCGTCATGCGCGCCGTGCTCGCGCGGCTGCGCATTGATCAGATGGTCAGTTTCTGCTGGAAGGTGCTTGCACCCGTTTCCTTGGCGCAGATCCTGATCGACCTGATCGTGAAAGGAGCCCTCTAAAACATGAAAAGAAAAGTGACGGGAACCATGCTCCCGTACATGATGAAAATGCTGGTGCGCAAGCCGGACACCATCGCCTACCCGATGGTGCCCGCCAAGGTTGCGGACCATTTTCGCGGCGCGCTAAAATTTGACCGTGAAAAGTGCATCGGCTGCAAAATCTGCATGCGCGTATGTCCCGCCACCGCCATCGAGATTGAGAAGATCCCGGAAGAAGAGAAGAAGTTCAAGGCAATCGTGCATATGGACAAATGCATCTTCTGCGGGCAGTGCGTGGACTCCTGCCCCAAGAAGGCGCTGGAGAACACCGAGGCGTTCGAGCTTGCGAGCTTAAGCCGCGACTCGCTCAAAAAGGAAATCTAAATGAGCGAACTGCTTCCCTTTCTTTTAGAAAAGCTCGCGGGCGCAAAGCGCCTTGCGATACTTGGCGTGGGCTCTCTCCTTCGCGGGGACGACGCTGCCGGTATGCTGATTGTGGAACGCTTAATAGAAGCGTTTCCCCCGCAGGACTACCCCGATTTGCTCCTCTGCGGCGGCGGTACAGCGCCCGAAAATTTCAGCGGCAACGTCCGCCTGTTTGCGCCCGACCATATGCTGATCATAGACGCTGCGGACGCAGGGTGCGAACCGGGTAGCATCGTGGATATCCCGCGCGTGGAAATCGGCGGCCCGAGCTTCAGCTCGCATATGCTGCCGCTTAAAATCATGGTGGATTACCTGGTGAACGAGACCGGCACGAATGTCACCATGCTGGGGCTTCAGTATAAGGACATTGAATTCGGCGCGGACCTCTCCCCCGAGATACGGGAAGCGGTGGACGAACTCACCGAGGCACTGCTTGCGGCGATCCCCGTAATATGCAAGAACACGCCGGGCCGTTCCGCCGCCCCGGCGAAGTAACCCAAAGAAACACAGTACAAAAGCAGGCGTCACATGCGTCTGCTTTTTCCTTATTCCGGGCCGCACAGGCCGCTTATGTATCGATTCGCGTCAGTTTATGAATGGCTTTGTTCCGGTAGCATAGATCCTCCCGCACGGTAAACCCCTGCTTTTCCCAGAACCCGTTGCCGGTTTCGTTGCGAGAAAACACGACCAGCGCCACCTTATGGATGCCCTCCGCTTCAAGCGCGGCAAGCGCGCGCTGCACAAGCGCCGTGCCTATGCCTTGGTGCCGTTCGGTCTGTTTTACCGCCGTATGATGGATAAAGCCCCTGCGGCCGTCATGCCCGCTCAGGATGACGCCTATCACTTCCCCATCTATCTTTGCTACAAAGCATGTATTGGGGTTCCTGTTCAGATACTTTAAAATGCCTTCCCTGGAATCATCGGCGGTATTGAGGCCCATGCCCGGGGTATTGATCCAAAGGTCATACACGCCGTCATACTCGTCCATCGTCATGTTCCTGATTTCCATGCTGCTAGCTACACCCTCCCGCGCTTTGGCTTGTTTCTATTATCGTATCAATTTCCATGGGTGTAAACAGCGCGCGTCACCCTTTGCGGCTCCAGCGCCCGCGCACTCCCGCGGGATATTGCAAATTTTGCTCGCCTGTGGTATGCTTTCTAAGCGCCTGCAGCAGGTCTCTTGCTAAGGACGTCACAGCTGAATTGGAAGAGTATCGAAGTGGTCGCAACGAGCCGCACTCGAAATGCGGTTGTCCGCAAGGGCACGTGGGTTCGAATCCCACCTCTTCCGCCAAGACAAAAGGACACCCAGAGGGTGTCCTTTTGTCTTGGCGGAAGAATTCGGCGGGATTCGAAGGGCGGAACAGCAAACGCGCCAGTGACGCGTTTGCCCGCCCCGGGATTTCGAGCCCAGGCGTGACGAGCGCAGCACGGAGTGCCAGCTCGACCTGCCGATGGCCGAAATCGAATCCCACCTTTTCCTTATAAAGGGATTCGAAGCCGCGTTAAGAAATCGCTCCAGTGGAGCGATTTTAGCGGCCGGGATTTCGAGCCTAGGCGTGACGAGCGCAGCATGTAATGCAAGCTTGGCCTGCCGATGGCCGAAATCGAATTCCACCTCTTCACTTGCTAATGGGATTCGAAGGGCGGAACAGCAAACGCGCCAGTGACGCGTTTGCCCGCCCCGGGATTTCGTGCCTAGGCGTGACGAGCGCAGCATATAGCCTGCCGATGGCCGAAATCGAATCCCCATGCTCCACCAAAGCATTGTAATCCGAACTCATTGTCGCCGATTGGCAAGGAGTTCAGATTTGTGCTTTTTATATGAAAGCTATGCAAACAGTCGAGTTTTTCACTCGACTGTTTTTCTGTTATAATCACCATAATAGACTGCTATTTAAGCAGGGGGCGCTTTAATGAACGATACAATTGTTTTTATGAGTGCGTATGACATAACGAAATATTCTAAGGCCAAGTTGCCACGTTTCAACAAAAAACAAGGCTTAGATATATTGTTGGAAAAGCACCATCTAACTTATATGTTGCTTGGTGATAAGCTCGTCTCGCCAAAAGGTACATTAACTTTAAACACAGAGTATGATTATATCCATCAGAACACCACCTTTTCTTTCGAGCCTGTTAAGGAAGAGCACAATATTGAGGAATTACAGGAAACTATTAACAGAACAGGTTTTTGTATCAAACTTCTTCACGCTCAATCTGTTCTCGCCGATTCTGCATATTTTAAAATAGATTACTTGATTTGCATGGAATCGTTTCTTGTCCATATTGGGGAACGCCTTTTTCAAATTGATCCTGTAATCTTTTCAATGAATAGAATGTTGATTACTATATTTGAGGTTATTGATTTTGAAACAGGAATTCCACTAAAAAAAGATGATGTATTTGGGAAAAAAGGTAATTACAATTTATTGACTGTCAAAGGATATCAGTATTTTGGAGATAAAAATACTACGTTATACAATGGCAAGATATCAGAAATAATATACGATAATGTTAGTGACTTTTTCTGCGAGATGGTCGGTAAAAGATTCAAGGCTGAAGAATACTCTTTTTTACATAACACACTTGTTTTATCAAATGAAATTGATGATGTTGCCAAATATTTTTGTGACTTAATAGGCACAAGGGAATTGCCGTCCCCACTTGAAAATATCAGCACTACAGAGAATTATGAATATTATCCCCAAGATGGGTCAAGTGTTATCAAAAACTATAATCCCGATGATGTTGATATTTCTTTGTATAACGGGATTATGCTCGAGTCCATTAAATTATATATATACTTATTTCAAATCATCAATGTAGAAATAACCGAAGATATGAACAAAGTTGTGCGTAATGATATGTATTTAGAAAACCTGTTTTTTGCCCCCCATATACCTATTGAAACCTATAATTTACTTAGCTATATTTATAAAACCCGGTCATTTCAGCATTGGAAAGAAGCCGCCAAGCTCAAGATTTCATATATGGCTGCTGAAAACGAATTGAAGAAAAATAGAAATGCCGTTCTACTTAATATTTTGCTCTATATCGTTTCTCTTCTTGGTGCAATTGGCACACTGGAAACGCTTGAAAACAGGCTAAATATACCTTTTCAATGTAGTTTTGGGGCAGTGATTTCCGTATTTTCTATATTCGGAATTATATGGGTGGTTGCCGACTGCGGGCGGGTTATCCGCTCGCCCTGCTCGCTCGACGTGTGGTAGAAATCCTGACGGTTCCCCCACATACGCCCCCCCCATCCGGACAGAGCAGCTTCGGGGCATCTATATTTACCTAACTTCTCAATACAAAAGGACACCCAGAGGGCGTCCTTTTGTCTTGGCGTATGAATTCGCCGGGATTCGAAGGGCGGAACAGCAAACGCGCCAGTGACGCGTTTGCCCGCACCGGGATTTCGTGCCTAGGCCGACTTGCGCAGTGCGAAGCACAAGCAAGGCGATGCCGATGGCCGAAATCAAATCCCACCTCTTCCGCCGAAGTTTTTATCGAAAAAAGTTGTTGTTGAGATTGGCCTTTATTAACTTTATATGGTAAAGTATACATTGTTTATATGCAGCGCATTAGGGAGGATTTATAGTTTATATGAAAATTAAACAGTTTTTTTGTTTAAGAAACGTAATTATTTCATTTGCATTTTTTATGTTTATGAATTTCTTAATTAATTACTCTCCTTATGGGCTATCAAAACTAGTTGAGATAACAGGCGGACATAGTATTCTTGACATGGAAATGCAGGGATACTCCGTGGATAAGGCATATGAGCTTTTAGATGCTCTTGGAGAGGAAGGCAGAGCATTCAATATGAAATTTATTGTTCCTCTTGATTTTCCCTTCCCTTTATCCTATGGATTGTTTTACTTTATTACTTTAACTCTTATATTGAAGACTATAAGAAGTAATATAAAAAGGCCATGGCTTATCGGTCTTGTTGGTGTTTGTGCAACACTTTTAGATTGGTCGGAAAATATTATGATAATTAATCTGTTACAAAACTATCCACAGCGACAAAATGAAATCGTTAAAATTGCAAGTATATTTACACAATTAAAAGGCCTATTTATCATGATAAGTATGTTTTTAATCGTTGTTGGCTTATTGGTTATAATATTTAGAAGGTTTATGCCAAAGAAACAAACCAAACTGGTTGAATAGAGCTATGGGTATATAACTTGCAAAGAAATCGCTCCAGTGGAGCGATTTTAGCGGCCGGGATTTCGGACCCAGGCCGACTTACCAAGCGTAGCGCAGGTCAGGCGATGCCACTGCCCCAACTCAATTCCCTCCTCTTCCTGCAATCAAAAACCAAGCAAAAGGACTTGAATCCTCGTGGTCTAAGTCCTTTTGCTTTTTATGATGCTCATGGTACAATTATAGTTAAATTATGTTTTTGTGAGGCCCACCATGGAAATAAGCAAAATAGAAATATACGACGGCTTTGCAAATATGGATTTTGAAAAAGTAACTCAAATGTTATCCCAGGCGAAATGGAGCACAGGGATCGGAATTGAAGAGGTGAAACGAGGCGCCTGCAATTCCGCTTTGGTTGTTGGAGCATTCCATGAGAACCCTTCAAATTGGGTACGCAAGGGTAATATCAGATAAAACAAGATTTGCTTATATAGCGGATGTATATGTCGATGATGCTTTCAGACATAATGGAATAGCCAAAAGAATGCTGGCTTACATTTTATCGCACGATTCTTTAAAAGACGTATATCAATGGTGAGTGCGGCAAACGAATTGTACGAGATCGTTGGATTTGCTCCTGTTTCAGAGCCCGAAAAATGGATGGAAATAAGAAAGTAACGGCCGGGACATACATCGCCTAACTTCTCAGCAGATCACCCATAGGGTGTGTTCGGAAGCGAGCAAGTAGCGTTTATATTGCGAATTTATTGAAATAGCCTTAATGGGAGAAAAACGAATGATTTTAAAAAAACAGATACAGGAGTATATCGCTTACAATGAGCAGGAAGAAAACGACAAAAGGATCATGTTGGAATATATAGATCATAATCATGATGTTTTAACAAGAAGCAATGAGATTGCACATTTTACTGCTTCCGCTTGGGTGATAAATCCCAGTGAAAATAAGTTATTGATGATATATCATAATATATATAAGTCATGGGCCTGGACAGGCGGCCATGCAGATGGGGAGGAGAATCTCCTTTCAGTCGCAATACGTGAGACTCAGGAGGAAACGGGCATCACAAAAGTTGTTCCGGTGACAGATGACATTTTCTCGCTGGAGATCATAACCGTAGATGGACATGTAAAAAGGGGGAAATACGTATCATCTCATCTGCATTTGAACATTACATTTTTATTGAAAGCGTTTGAGGATGAGGCGCTTGTTACAAAGCCCGATGAAATTAGCGGGGTAAAATGGATGGGGATTGAGGAGGCCGTTTCGGCGTCAAGCGAACCCTGGATGCAGGAAATATACAGAAAGCTCAACCAAAAACTTAGAAATTATAACTCTTAATCATCAATTGGAATAAGCATAAAAGATTTATTGCGTAAACAATTTAAACCCGCCGGTATTCTTTTTACCTAACTCTCAACAGAATGGGCGCCCCTGTGGGGTGCCCATTCTGTTGCCAGACATATTTTGTGGAATTTGAAGCCGCGTAAAGAAGTCGCCCCAATGGATGACCCTGTTTTAAAGAAATCTAGGTTTATCACCTTTTTTTGTTGCCGGAAGCAGGAAAGCATGAAGGAGCATGAAAGGGAACCGGAGGGTTTTAAACCACAAATTCAAGCAAGTTGCATAGTATACAATGTAACATTCTCGATTTTCTGAAAGGATCAAAAATATGTATACGGCAGAATACTGGATAAAAGGACTTAAGCTTCAGGAACATCCTGAAGGGGGATATTACAGAGTCAGTTATGAAAGCAGGGAGACCATTTCGGATAGGGAACTTTCCGTCAGTTTTGACGGCAGAAGGCCCCTTGCAACCAGCATATATTTTTTATTAAATAACGGCCAGGTCTCTCGATTTCACCGGTTACTCTCAGACGAGCTCTGGTATTATCATGTCGGCCGTCCCGTAATGATATTCTGCATCGGGAGAGACGGGAAACTGGTCATAAAAAAACTGGGACTAAACCTTTGTAATGGTGAAAGGCCGCAAGTGCTTGTCCCGGGTGGAACGATCTTCGGTTCCGCTCCGGATGGCGCCGGATACAGTTTGGCTGGCTGCATGGTTACACACGGTTTTGATTTCACAGACTTTGAATTGTTAAGCAGGGAGTATCTGCTGAAACAATATCCCGAATATAAAAGAATCATTTATCGGTTGACCTAATATGCCGATCAAGAAAATATCGGCTAATTAGGTCATCTTTTATTAGCTGCTTCTTAATATAGGCGCCCATTGGGGCGCTTTTTGTATTGGATATCGCGTGCCATTCGATGCGGGGTTGGCGCATGATTGCGCTATTGATCAATCAATAGCTTGTTGGGTTTGCCATATTGGCAGTTGGGAAAAGCATTGTTCTATCTTTAATGATGCGGAAAACCTGAACCTACTCGCCATGCGGAGCAAAAGAAAAGCCTGTCGATAATTAAATAAAATCCCATTTCTTCCTGTTTTTGTTTTATAATATAAACATACAGTCGTCATGCCAATAGAATAGCTTTATTAGAAAATGCCATTGAGGTGGGCGCATGGAAATTAGTATTATAGAAAAAGAAACTTTTTTGGTATGCGGTTTTTCAGTAGAAACAACTTTGACACACAACGATAAGGACATTTCGGCTCTATATGATGATTTTTTCACAATAAAAAAGAAGCGGTTTTAATGGACCTGGATGGCAGCAAAAAAGGATATTATGGATTAATCCGGTATATTCAGGGCCATGAACGGTACTGCTATTTACTGGGGATAGAGGTAGCGCAGGAGAATACCATTCCCGAAAGCGCTGTTCTAATGAAAGTCCCCAAAGCAACATATGCTATGGCACGCTTTTCGCAAGGAGAAGATATCATTAAGGCCTGGGCCGAATTTTTTTATCATCAAATTCCCAAAGCCGGGCTCGAGATCAACGACGAACATAACCTCTACTTTGAATACTATCCCGATAGCGTTTGCGGTGAGTTTGAGTTATGGGTTCCTGTGGTGAAAACCGATGTATGAACGCTTGCTTGATAAAAATAATCCTCCTGCAGCCGATTTTGTCGGAGCATTTATCGGTGCAAAAAATTATGCCGTCCTATTGCAGCTTGAAAATTTCTTAAGCAATAACTACCACCTTTCTAGGGAGATGAAATTCCCGTTCGGCGGCCATTACGGTTGGGGATATAAGTATAGCCATAAGTCGAGCCATATTTGCTATGTGTTTTTTGAATCCGGTGCGTTTACCGTAACATTGCAGCTCGGTGACAATTGTGTTCCCAAAGTTGAACAAGTTCTGCCTGGTTTGTCGCAAAAAGCGAAAGAATTATGGCAGGGCCGCTATCCTTGCGGCGAGCAAGGCGGCTGGATTCATTACAGGGTCATAGATCCGGATGAACTTAACGATGTTTTAGAATTTGTGAAGATAAAAAAGAAGCCTGCCGGACAATAATACGGCATCCATAGCGTCACATCTTATTGCCCATTTCTCAGGCATGCTGGTGATAATTACGAAACAGCAAGAAGTAGGCATGCACCGGCCGCCCTTTGGGTGTCCTGTGCATAGATAACCAAAAAGGCGTGAGATACATGAGAGAGATCGATTACAGCACTTATTTTTGGCAAAATGATTTGGTACGGCTAAGGGCATCCGCTGAGAGCGACTGGGAGATGCATCATTATAACAGGTTCGACACACCGGCAAGGCTGCTGCTGCAGTATGAGGTCGAATTGCCGCCTACGGAAGCCGAGGCAAAAGACGCAACCAACCGATATGCAAATTTCAATCCCGACAGCGGCAGGATCATGTTTACGATTGAAACCCTGGACGGCTGGAATGTCGGCGGAATCAATTTAAACAGCATCGATGAAAGAAACGGCACATTCTCCATTGGAATGCAGATAGACAGGGACTTTCGGGGAAGGGGCTATGGCACGGCGGCCATGCGCATTGTCCTGAATTACGCGTTCTTTGAGCGAAGGCTCAATAAGTATTACGGAAGCACCCTTGAAAACAACCTGGCGTCCCAGGCCATGCTGAAGAAGTTGGGCTGCAAGCAGGAGGGCGTCCGGAAAGCTATGGTTTATTCAGGCGGAAGATATCTCAACGAAATACTGTTTGGATTGCTGAAAGACGATTTTCAGCATGACTTTTCCAAATAAAGCATACCGGAGGAATGAGCATGCTGGTTGATATTACTTTGAAAGTCACGCCCAAGATGAGAGCGGATGCGGGCCATGAGAGAAGTCTGAACGGCCATCTCGGAACACATTTTGACGTCATGAACAAGGAATTCCCGCTGGAGTTTACGAAGCGGGAAGCAATCGTATTTGATGTGAGCCGGGTTGTAGACCGGGATATTACATCCGAAGATATTGATTTAAACAGAGTGTCCGCCAATATGTTCGTAGCGTTCTATACGGGATTTATCGAAAAGATGGGATACGGCGGAGAGCTGTATTTTGGCGAACACCCACAGCTGTCGGACGAACTGATCGACCGCCTCCTTGATAAGGGAGTGTCCATGATCGGTATCGACTTTGCGGGAATACGCAGAGATCCGGTGCATCCTTTAAAGGACCAGTATTGCGCGGACAGGGGCGCATTTATTATTGAAAACCTCTGCAACCTGCAGCAAGTGCTTGCGCGGGGGGACGGAAGCTTTACGGCAAATACATACCCCATGAACTATGCGGAACTGACGGGGTTGCCCTGCCGGGTCATAGCGGAGTTGTAAAAAAGGGCTTCCCCAACTTGGAGCTACCGGAACAATTCCTCCAGGACCCCTCTCACCTTTCCGACCACATAGCCGCTGCCGCCTCGCTCCTTTACATCTTCCACCATGCTCACGATCATGACGGAGTTTGCGGCATTACGCTCGGTTGGGAACACCACGAACCAGCCCAGTTCCGTTCCTGTCGTATCATCCTTCGTCGCCTTGATTTCGGCGGTACCCGTCTTGCCCGCAAGAGACAGTCCCTCCATATAGGCGGCGTGCCCCGTTCCGTTCGGGGAACTGATTACCCCGGCCAGCGCATCCGAAACGGCGTTCGCGGCCTCGGCGGAAAACACGCCGTCCACCCAGTAGGTTGGCGCTGCGTTTTCACTATAGAGGAGATATGGACGCATCATGCTGCCGTCGTTGACAAAAGCGGAGTAGATCGCTGCAAGGTGCAGGGGGTTTACTAACACCTCGCCCTGTCCGTATCCGCTGTCGGCCAACTGGATTTCGGAAGCGATTGCACCTTGGTTGGCATACTGCGAGGCGGTCATGATGATATCGAACGGCGGCGTCTGGTCAAAGCCTATCCTCTGCAGCTGCTGTATCAGAGTATCCGCGCCGATCTTGAGCGCCGCCTTCGCAAAATAGATGTTGTCGGAATAGATCAGCGCGTTTTTCAGGGAAACGTCTTCCCCGTAGGTATGCAGCGTGGTCACAGAATAATCGCCCCAGCTTGCGTCCTTTTGCCAGCTTGTGCCGCTGTAGCCGAAGTTTTCCGTCTGCGTGAACGCGCCCGTCGTAAGTCCTATGGCGGCGGTCACGGGCTTGAAGGACGAGCCCGGCACCCATGTTTTACGGAAACGGTTGTACATGGGTAGATCTTCATCCGCAAGCAGCGCGTCCCATGCGCTTTTTGTAAAACCGACCACAAAGTCGTTGTTGTTATACGCCGGGGTGCTCACAAGCGCCAATACCTCACCCGTCCATGGGTCCATGGCTACGGAGCAGCTTTTGTCCTCACGGAATTGATCGTAGAGCGCGGTCTGGACTTTAGAGTCGATTGTGCAGATGATGTTCTCCCCATCCCTCGCCTCTGTAGTTCTTAGCACTTCCTTTTCTTTTCCGTATTCGTCCTCAATATAGATCTTTATGCCGTCCCGTGCCCGGAGCCGGTCTTCATACAATGCTTCCAGACCCACCTTGCCGATGAGGCTCTGGCCCGTGTACCCTTCCGTTTTTTTCGTATCCAACTCTTCCGCGGTAATGGCCTGCACATAGCCCACAAGATGCGCGGCCTTTTCGCCCAAGGGATAAACGCGGCTATTCTCGTTTGAGATCATGACGCCGGGGATTTCTAAAAGTGCCCCCTCCAGCTCAGTATCCGCAACCTCCCAGGTACCCGTTTCCGCCTGATAGGCTTTTTTCAGCCTGCGTATGGGCACAAACAGGTCGTCTTTGACCCAGGAAGCGCCAAGGCTTTTCTGTATGGCCTCCACCTGCAGGTCAAGGAGCGCCGCCAGTGTTTGTAGATCCGCCGCGGGGTCCTCGTTCATTTTGCCCGGCACCAGACCCACCGACGTTACGGTACCTTCCCCTGCCAGAAGCGTGCCGTTTCGGTCGAATATGTCCCCGCGCTTTGCTTTTTGCGTGGACACCCGCACTTTATCCGTCCGCCGAAGGTTGGGGAATATCAGGCTGTCGTCCCAAACAATTTCCCAGACCCCTTCTTCCTTTTCAAACGCAAACGATATGGTATTGGAAAAAGCGATTTGCCCCGCTGAGGTACCCATTGAGAAGTCGTATGGCAGCGTCGACGTTTCTTTATCAAACTCCCCCGGTGCGGCTGCGATATTGGCGGCGCCTATGCCCTCGTATATGTTCTGATTTCTTGCGATAAACTCATCCTGCGTGATGCCAAGCCGACTCTCTGCATCCAGCATGGCGTACATGTCCGCATACCGGCCTTCTTCAATATAGGCCGTATACTGTTGAAAAACCTCTTCCGGCGGAACAATTTCTCTTCCCTTGAAAATCTGCGTGAACATGTCGGAAATGCCCGTGTATCCGCCGAAGAGCACGATCGCAAGGATAACGACCGCAAGGGCAAGTGCTGCCAATATAACTGCTTGAAGCGCTTTGCTGCGCATGGCGTCTCCTTTCACCGGCGTGGGTGCCACCATTTATTGGTTTTTTTCATTGTTGCATCTACCGCAGGACCTGTCAAGTATGACGCCAGACAACCCCAGGAAGTTGCAAATAAGGCAAGGCACCTTAATAAAAAGTTTAGCTCCCTGACAAACGGGTAGCATGCTGCTATGATACTTCTATGGGGTGCCGTGATTTGGCCGCGCACGTTACCGTGATCAGGGATATGGGTATCGTTGTGTATGGAAGTTCCATCAAGGACGTTTTTGAGGAAGTACCAAAAGATTATTATTTGGCGAGCATACAATTTGATATTGAAAATGCGGAATATGAATTTGCAGGCAATCCCGTGTATATCGTACTGAACCTTTGCAGGGTATTGGCTTATGTGAAATCCGGCCTCATTCTATCCAAAGCGGAAGGAGGAAAATGGGGATTGGCCCATCTTCCGCATGAATTTGCCCGGATTGTCCGGGACGCGCTTGATTGCTATTCGTCAGACAAAGAAGCGGAAATTGACGTTGACCTTGGGCAACAGTTTTGCCGTTATATAAAAAAAGAGATATTCAGCCGGTAACGTAGGAGTCGTATATGAAGCATATTTTTTTGATTGGCGGCACAATGGGGGCCGGGAAAACAGCTACCTGCCAGGTCTTAAAAACCAAATTGCAGAACAGCGTTTTTCTCGATGGCGATTGGTGCTGGGATATGCACCCTTTTCAGATGACCAAAGAAACAAAGCAAATGGTAATGCAGAATATCTGCTTTCTCCTGAACAATTTTATTCGGTGCCCTGCTTTTGAAAACATCATATTTTGCTGGGTGATGCACGAACAGGCGATCATTGACGACATCCTCTCACGCGTTGACACAGCGGGGTGCAAGGTTCATGCAATATCCCTGATATGCAGCGAGCAGGCACTGAAAACCCGCCTGAGAGAGGATATCGCGGCGGGCATACGGGCAGAAGATATCATCCGCAGAAGCGTGGAACGTATCCCCCTTTATGAAACCCTGGGCACGTATAAGGTGGATGTATCAAATATCACACCGGAAGAGGCGGCTGGTTTGATACTCCGTAACAGTTTATAAGCCCATCAGGCCGCATTGAAGCCGGCATACTTCCGGGATGCGATGCGCATGATTTACTCTGTGAAATAAAAATAAGGGAGCATAATACATGACAAAAGATGAGGTTCTCTCAATATTAAGGGGTTTGGGCGACGAAAGACGAAAGCAAATTGACCAAAAGAACGGCGCGGGCGAAAACACGTACGGCGTCCCGCGGGGGGAGCTCAGGAAACTTGCGAAACAATTGGGGAGAAATCACGAGCTGGCGCTGGAGCTGTGGCAAAGTGGAAACACAGAGGCACAATGGCTTTCGTGCATGCTGCTTGACCCAAAGAAGCTGAAGATAGACGAAATCCGTACTATGGCTTCGGAAGTAACGTTTTCCGAACTCATAGACAAATTTGTCGGCGAGGTTGTAGCAAGAAATAAATCCGCGGACGCTCTAGCCGGGGAATGGTCGGCCTCAACAGCGGACAACCTGGGCCGCGCGGGATGGAACTTGATTGTGGAGCAAGTGTCCGGCGGCAAAGTACCCGATGAAACGTTAGAAGCGCTTCTTGCAATCATCACAGCTGAATTGCAGCCTGCCACGCCGGGCAAGCAGTGGGCAATGAACCACGCCCTGTGCGCAATCGGATACACGTATCCGCATTTTACACAGCGGTGTATTGCTTTAGGCGAAATCCTGGGCGTATATAAGGATTTAAAAGTGCCCAAGGGCTGCACTTCCGCCTATGCGCCCAATTGGATTGCGGCCATTCTCAAGAAAAAATAGTTTTCTCTAAACATAGCGCAAAAGGGCCTGAACCCG
This sequence comes from Bacillota bacterium, assembly GCA_023407175.1. The sequence continues at coordinate 57,732 of JAEYMU010000048.1, read as the reverse complement.
GGTCCTTTTTTCTTTTGCAACTGTGGCCGCACTTTTCCTGCTTGCCGGTTAGTGGAAAACGAAATAGTACAATATAGCGACCATAGTATTGTGAATAAGAATAGACTCCTTGTTCTAGTTTTCGTATAAGGTAGCTATATCGTGTATTCTGCGCTTCATTTCTGTGCGGATATGTAACGGCTCTAAACACTCGCATTTATCCCCAAAACTGAAAAGAATATTGTAGTAGTATTCGTTCTCTATGAAAGGAAAACCAACAATGTAATGCTCATCACCGTCTGGCGAAAAGTGTTCATAAGTGCAATAATCAAGTACCCTGTCCATGACAGATTTATGAATACGAATTTTAATTTTTATTTGCATAGCTGCCAAAATATCAGTAAAATCCAACTGCGGTTTTTGATAATCCCGCGGCGTAAAAAATTCCTCTTGTATTTGCAGGTTTGATGTGCGGGATAGTTTGAATAAGCGAAAATCATTTCTTTTATAGCAATACCCTTGCCAATACCAATGACTACTTTTCAATACAAGCTGATACGGCTCGGCTGTTCGTGCGGTTTTATTTCCGTAGCGGTCTGCATATTCAAACGAAAGTAGCTTGCTTTCCTGTAAAGCTGTTTTGATCATTTCTAAATACGGTTGTGTGTTCCTATTGCCCATCCACGGACTTAAATCTATATATATTTGATTTGCTTTTAATTCAATGTCTTTCGATCTGTCGGCGGGGATAAAACTCTTGACTTTCGCCAGAGCGTTTACTAGTTCATTACCTCGTATCATGTTGGAAAGACTGGAAAGCCCCATCAAAATAGCGGAAAGGTCGGCAGTTGAAAAGACCTTTCTATCAATCTTATATTTCTGCATGATTTCAAAGCCGCCACCCACTCCCGATGCCCCGCGAACAGGAATACCCGCCATGTTGATCGTGTCTATGTCGCGGTAGATTGTGCGGGGTGAAACTTCAAACATATCTGCTAACTCCTGTGCGCCTATACGCTCTTTATCAAGGAGTATCATAATAATGCTAACAAGCCTGTCAACTTTCATCTGATATCCGCCTTTCAAAATTTCTTTTTATCATTATAGATTGTTGCCATACTGATGTCAACAATTATAAAGTATAATAAAAAAGTAAACAAATCAATCTACCTATCAGGAGGAAACACTATGCAGAAAAAGGGCTTGGTAATATTTGACTTTCTTGTATTAAAATTGATCTATAATCAATTTTACGGAGGAATAGGCTATGATGAAGGATAAAGAACAAACTATAGGAAAATTAATTGACAAACAAGGTGTTTCTTTTATAAGCTCAATAGATATTGAGGGATTTCCAAACACTAAAGCAATGCTGCCGCCGAGAAAACATGAAGGCATAAAGACTTTCTTTTTTACAACAAACACTTCTTCCATGCGAGTAGCGCAATTTCGCAAAAATCCAAAGGCATCAATTTATTTTTGCGATAAAAGATTTTTTCGTGGGGTTATGTTGATAGGTATTATGGAAGTATTAGAAGATGCCGCAAGTAAGGAAATGATTTGGCAAGAGGGCGATACTATGTATTATTCAAAAGGTGTCACCGATCCTGATTATTGTGTCTTGAAATTTACAGCGAAAACGGGACGCTACTACACAAATTTTAGTTCAGAAGATTTTATTGTTGAATAGCGTTTTGCGGTATTTTATTGGATTTTCGTGTTTCTACAGCGAATTATTTTGAGCAAAAAAATATACTTTACAACAAAGGGGACATGCTGTTGTCAGGTAAATTATGCTATTCTAATAAATGTCCAATCACTATATCTTCATTTTTTATAACGAATGCGGATATAGAAACACAATGAAAATGGAGGGAATTTATGTTTACAATCTATGTTTACGTTCTTGATACTTTAGCCGACTGGGAACTGGGGTATGTTATTTCGGAGCTGAATTCTGGTCGATTTTTCAAAAAGGGCGAGCAACGTGTATCGCTCAAAACGGTTAGTTATTCTAAAGAGCCAATCAATACAATGGGGGGGATGACAATAGTGCCCAATTGCTTAATTGATGATATTGTTGTGAGTGAAACAAGCATATTGCTATTACCGGGCGCAGATACATGGAACGACCCAAAGCATGGCGCTATCATCGAAAAAGCAAGCGAATTTCTCTCTTTAGGCGCTACGGTGTGCGCAATCTGTGGGGCTACCGCTGCGCTTGCCAACTTTGGGCTATTGGATAAGCGTTCGCATACCAGTAATGGACCGGGATTTCTTGAAATGGTTTCTCCTGGTTATAAAGGGCAAAGTTTTTATATAGACAAGCCATCTGTAGCGGATAACAACCTTATCACTGCAAGTTCCACCGGAGCTTTGTTGTGGGCAAAACAAATTATTGAGCATTTAGGTGTTTTTCAATCAAACACACTGGAGTCCTGGTATGAATATTTCAGTACCGGTGAGCCCAAACATTTCTTTGCCCTCATGCAAACTTTGCCGTCTAGCAATGAAAACTGATCCACCTTTGTCATAAACAAAACGGGGACGACCATATGAAACGACTTTCACGATTGAGATTTACTTAGAAATCTGCCGCCAGAAATTGAATAAGCCGAAGCAACAGAAAACGCCTTGCAGAATCAAACTGCCGGGCGTTTTTCTATGTAAATTTATGTATGGTTCGGGTTGGCAAAACGCATTTCCCAGTCCTAATAAGTAGAGGGACATACTTCTCCCTTTCTGCTCTTTGACAACTAAATACCGTTGGCCCGGATACGTTCAATCAAAAGGGAGCCAAGACACAGAGTACGCCAAGACCGCCCATTGAAAGGGGGGAAACATATCAACCTTAAAAGTGGAGGCTTTTTGTGTTTCCTCATAGGACAAACAAGCAAACGCATATATTGAATCATGCAGAATAAGGAGGTGCATGATTATGCTTACGCTGGAAATGATAGATGATTTTATGAGCGTAAATATGAACACGGTAGATGTGGGAACGCTGGCTGACATAAGCACATTGAAGCTGGATAACTCCCTCCCCAAAGAAAAACGGATGGATTATGTTTTAGAAAAGCTGAAAAACCCCTTTTGCTTTCGTTATGGGGAAATGGGCATCAAACTTGAATTTGACGACAATGCGCCGCCGATTCAAGAGGTACTCACCAACTTTCTTATACGCAAGAAAAGCGGCTTATAATGCGGCTTTGTGTCCTCGACAACATTGTTCGCATTACGCCAAAATGGTATCATATAGGTGTAATGTGAGGAAGGAGGACACATGGCACGAGTGGCCAACAGGTATAATATTGTCAAAGCAGCACCCAAAAACAAGGTATGGTTAGTAGCATTCTATATCCGCTTATCAAGGGAGGACAAACGAGGAAAAGACGAGTCGGAAAGCATTACCAATCAAAGGCTTATCCTGACCGATTTTCTCGAACAGCAGGAAGATGGTGACGAATACGTTTATGTTGACGAATATGTTGATGATGGCGTAAGCGGCACAACGGACGAAGAACGTGAAAACTTCCAAAGGTTATTGGCAGATATACAAAAGGGAAAAATCAACTGTGTTATCGTTAAGAACCTTGCCCGGAGTTTCCGCAACAACGGCGATCAGAGTTATTATCTTGGTGACTGGTTTCCACGAAACAATGTGCGGTTTATCTCTCTTTACCAACAACCCATTGATACTTACAAAGACCCGCAAAACGCTCAAAATATCGCTGTACCCGTTCAAGGCGTTTTAAATGAGGAATACGCAAGGGGTACATCAGAAAGCGTTCGGAGAACCTTTGACAAGAAGCGGGAAAAAGGCTTGCATATCGGTTCCTTTGCGGCTTATGGCTATCAGAAAGACCCGGAGGACAAAAACGCCCTTGTCATAGACGAAGAAGCGGCAGAACATGTAAAAAGTATTTTTACTTGGTTTTTAGAGGGGATGAGCAAAAATGCGATTGTACGAAAGCTCAATGACAGCGGTATTCTATGCCCGGCGGCTTACAAGAAAAGTAAGGGCATGAAATACAAAAATCCCAACGCCGAGGGCGGCAATCCTCTTTGGTGCGCCGTGAGTATCAACAATATTCTGAAAAACCGCATTTATGTTGGGGATATGGTACAGGGCCGTTATCGCATTAAGAGCTATAAAATCCATGTGCAGGAAACTGTCCCGGAAGATGAATGGTTTATTGTTGAGAATACGCACGAAGCTATTATCAGCCGGGAGGATTTTGACAAGGTACAGGAGCTTTCAAGAAAGGACACCCGCACCGCACCAACGCAAAAGAACTTGTACCTGTTCAGCGGCTTTCTCCGTTGTGCCGATTGCGGCAAGGCCATAACACGAAGCAAGGCTGGGGGAAATGTATATTACTATTGCCGCACCTATAAAGACCAGTCGAAAACAGCTTGTACCAAACACACCATAAAGCACAATTACCTTGAACATGGTGTATTCCATGTCATTCAGAAAATGGTTTTCCTTGCGGCAGAGTTTTCCGAGATTGTTTCCCGTATTAACACCGCCCCCTTGCAGAAAAGCCAATCTATCAGGCTGAATGACTTGATAGCGGCAAAGGAAAAAGAGCTTTCCAAGATTATGCGTTACAAGCAAAGCATTTACCAAGACTGGAAAGACGGAGAGATTACCCACAAAGATTACCGCCATATGCAGGAAGATTACGAGCGGCAAATGGAAGCCATAAACGAGGTTATAAGGAACCTAAACGAAGAAAAGGCAGGGCTTGAAAATGGGATTGATACAGAAAACCCATTTTTAGCAACCTTTAGGAAGTATGAAAACATCGACAAGCTGACAAGAGAGGTTTTGATTGAGCTTGTAGACCATATTAAGGTACATGAAAACGGCAATATCAGCGTTAGCTTGAAATTCGCCAATGAGTACCGCAGAGTAGCTGAATACATCAAGCTCAATACCCACTCAAATGCGGTTTAGACAGACCGCAATTTTACAGGCAGTTTGTTTTCCTAATATAAACACTCCGGTGGGTCCAGTAGGCCCAGCAGGTAAAGCAGGCTTAGCAGGTGCAGCAGGCTTAGCAGGCCTAGCAGGTGCAGCAGGGTTAGCAGGTGCAGCAGGGTTAGCAGGTACAGCAGGCCTAGCAGGTGCAGCAGGCTTAGCAGGTACAGCGGGCCTAGCAGGCCTGGCAGGAGCAAGAGGAGCAAGAAGACCAAGAGGCCTGGCAATTGCAGCCATTGCAATTGTACTACTGGCAGTGCCTCTTCTGCTGTTCTTACTATTTGGAGCAACAGGCACGACTGGGGTATTAAATTATGCGGATTTCTATGCACTAATGCCGCCAGATAACACAGCAACAATTGCACCTGGTACAGATGTAAGCTTTCCACAAGATGGACCTACCAGCGGTACTACGATAGTACGAACTGGTCCCAGCTCATTTAACTTATCTGAGATTGGAACGTATCAGATTTTTTTCCAAGTAAGTGTTAGCGAAGCAGGACAGCTGATTTTAACTCTTAATGGTGCTGCCCTGGATTATACGGTAGTTGGTAGAGCAACAGGAACTTCTCAGATAGTAGGAATGGCACTTGTAGATACAACAGTTATTGATTCAATACTCACAGTACAAAATCCAGCAGGTAATTCAACAGCCTTAACTATTACTCCGCTCGCTGGGGGAGCAGCAGCTGTTTCAGCACACTTAGTTATTATGCAAATCGAATAAAGAGAAAAGTAGTTAGTAAAAAAGAATCGGTACAATTCTTGCACAAGCAAAACCCCCATGGCACCATTGTCATGGGGGTTTCACTAAAAAGAGGAAGTTTTGTTCTTGACAAATCTAAAATGATTGCTATACTTTATAGTTAGAATTCAAATTATTATATAGAGGTGCATTCATGAAAAATAATCTTGCCATAATGCCAAAAATTGGTACAATATTTCTGACATGGAGGCGTTTTCAGCAAAAATGTCTTAATCCTAATAAAATAACATTAAAACAGCTATATGTGCTATCGCAACTTTCAAAAAATGAATACCTTTATCCGTCACAAATAGCCGATATGTGCTTTTGTGATAGACCGACCGCAACCGTAATAATTAAGAATTTGGAGAAGTCTGGTTGGGTTCGACGTGAAAAAGATAATCAGAATGCAAGGCAAATTAAAATATTCCTCACACCCGATGGACTTAAAAAAGTAAATTATATTCAATGGGATGATGCTATCAAATATTTCGATCCTCTTTCATGCTTTACAGAGGAGGAAAAAGATCAACTTAATGGTCTTTTGAATAAATTGTCAAATCATTTAAAACAAATCGAATGATATTTTTTACCTATATAATTTGAATTCTAATCATTAGGAGGTATTTATATGAATGATACTTTAAACACAATTTATCAGTTACGATCTATTCATGGAGATTTTTCAGAAAAGGAGGTATCAGATGATGAGCTTCAAATCATCCTGGATGCAAGTGTCAGGGCAGCAAATGCATCTGCGCGCCAGTCATACTCAATTATTGCGATAACTGACCGGCAGGTCATTAGTAAGCAATTTTCCTATAACGGTAGCAAAGCCCTGCTGTTTTGTGTTGACTATAATCGTATCATAGATACGGCAGCATATTTGGGCAAAGAATTTATTATGAGTGGTATTCATTCATTTATAACAGGCAGTACGGATACCATTTTAGCGGCACAGACAGCTGCGATTGCTGCCAAATCATTAGGAATTGATTCTTTATTCACAAACGCTGTACATAGATGTAACATGAATAATCTATATTCAGCTTTCCAGCTTCCCAATAAGTATATTTTTCCGTTGATCGCCCTTATTCTTGGCTATCCTCAAAAGGAACCGCTGCATAAGAAAGGGCGTATTACTGATTTGGGAGCTATTCATTATAATGAATATAAGAGATTGAGCACAGATGACCTGGCCTCTTTGGTAGATTCTTATGATAGTCATGAGAATCATCTTGGACTAATTGACAATTGGGAAAGCCTTGGATTCAAGCATTATCTTGATTGGTTCTATTCAGTGTGGAGTACTGGAGAACCGGAATGTAGACAAGCAGAACTTTGGGAAACCATAAAATTGGCAGGGTTTTGCAGTTGAGATTATGGAGGGTTTAAAAAATGAATAATAAATTAGCTGATAACAGAAATTTCAATGACATTTCTATGATTGCCTTTAAATATGGAAATTCGCCTATTTCTATAAAGAACGTATTTTATGATAGCAATACCGATGGGGAGATAGATATATCCTGGTTGTTTTTTCTTATTAATTATGAAGATCGGCATATTTTGGTTGATGTTGGAAATGGAAATATAGATATTTTTAATGCATATGGATTTAAAATGCGAAATTTCTATATGCCGTCTGCATTATTATATAAATATGGACTTGCTCCGGATGATATAACAGATATTTTTATCACCCATGCGGATTTTGATCATATCGGTGATATGTCAATATATAAAAATGCAGACGTTTATATACAGGAAAATGAACTTGAAAGCTGCCGTGATTTGATGGTACATAACAAGAAAATAATTACTTTTAGTTCCTCAATAACAGTTATGAATAAATTTCTGCTGTTATGTGTTGGAGGGCATACTAAGGGGTCTTCGTTAGTCCAATTTGAAACGGGTGGTCTTAAGTATGTGCTGGGTGGTGATGCGTGTTATGTAAATGCGAACCTGGAGCAGCAGATCCCAACCGGAAGGACTTGTAATATTGAGCAAAGCAGGAAATTCATAAGTATGTACAACGGACCAGATTTTAGAGTATATTTCTCACATGAACCATCTATCGTAGAGGAAGATGAGCAAATTAAGGAAATAATAACGCGAAATTGATGAAGTGAGAATTAAGAAGTGAAAGAAAAATCCATGAACCGCAGTAAAGGCTGAAACTCTTACCTTGACAGCGTTTCATGGATTTTGTGTATTATAACTAAGCCCCCAAATGGGGTACTTTGTAAAACGAGTTTGCGTGAAATAATAAACTGAGCCCCAAATTATTACCAATAATTATCGTAAATATCTTGTAGCGTCAACTTATCTTTTGTACCATCTGCATTTAACCGATAGTAAGTTTTTTTATTCATGTCATAATATACGATTTCATCTGCAGTGTACTTGAACAGACCTTCCTGTTCACTTTCTACATTGTAACAAAAATCTTGTGACAGAATTGCTGCCATTTTCAAATTGCTCAGGGTCAATTTATAGAACTTATCACTTTCATTGACTATATCTTCATCCACAATATAATGCCACAACCGAATATAAGCATATTTTGCGGTGATCTCATATACTTTCCAACCATAGCAGGAAGAAGCAAGCTTCTTTTCTGTCCCTGTTTTTAGGTCATAAGCATATAATTTGTTGTCGCTGGAATATACCAGATAGCGCCCATTATACAGACTTTGTGGACCTGATGGTGCATTGGAATAAGATACATAGCCGCTTCCATTCCAACCATCCCAATTTTCCGCAAGGTCATTATTTGAAAGGTCAATCTTGGATAGGAACTTTGTAGGCACTATTTTTTTGTTGGTAACATTTTTAGTGTCGATGGTATATATTTTATTCAGATTCAGCCCAATGTATATTTTGCTGTCATAAATACCCAGAATGCCGTAATATCCGCCGGTAGAGTCGGTATGTACTTTGGCAGAAAAGCTTCCGATTGTTTGGGCTTTCTGCGTACTGATTGTCATTTTATAGAGTGTGACAGTTCCTTCGGATGATGAAATGCGAGTTCCTTTTGTGTAATAAATATATTTTCCATTCGTCCAAGCGTCGGCAAGGCCTTCCCAAACGCCATCAGAGGTTAAAGCTGTCAGTGCGATCCCATTATTCTGGGTTTCTGAACTGGACACACGAAGTATGGAATTTCCAGTTTCGTCTTTATCGTACCAAAAATAAACTCCTGCAATGTTTGTCCTTGATGAACTGGTTGATTCATCGTAATTAACTTCAATCTTCTCATATCCCTGGGTGGCTGCTTTTGCTTTTATGCCAGGATTGAGAATTACCATAAGGACAACTATTGAAAATAATATTAGATACCGTCTCATAGTTTCTTTTTCCCCCTGTTTAACATTAATTTAAAGTGCTATCTAATGACAAATATAGTATTAATATACATTTATTTCTGGATAAAAACAAGTAAAATAAACCTTGAAATAAGAGTATTTTTGCTTACGTTCAAATTGCCTCTACTTTACAGGGTCTATTTTTATGCTATATTTATTTGGATGTTATTCCTATTGAAAAAATATTTTACGAGCTTTGTGAAAATGTTTATCTAAATATTTTTTTAATAGTGAGAAATTTGGCCATTATCATATGTATTATAGGTAAAGGGAGGTAACAACGAATGAATTTTTATTACAGTACGAAGGATGACTTAGAGAAAATAATAAATAAGTATAGCAAAATGCTGCTACGTATTGCTTATACCTATTTGAAAAATACATATGATTCAGAAGAAATTGTCCAAGAAGTTTATATTCGGCTTATGACGAAAAAACCGAGATTTGCGAGTGAGGAACATGAAAAAGCATGGCTAATCAAAGTGACGATTAATATTAGTATAAATTACTTAAAAGCTACTTATAGAAAGCATGTTACTCTTAGTGATAATATTTCATATCTTTCAGAGGAAGAAAGCGAACTATTAAGCGCGGTTTTATGCTTACCAGATAAATATAAAATCATCATCCATTTGTTTTATTATGAGGGGTATTCCATCAAAGAAATAGCTAAGATTTTAAATATCCCTTCCTCAACGGTGGGAACAAGACTGGAACGAGGGCGTAATGCACTTAAAAAAGTACTGAAAGGAGAGTTTTAGCATGTATAATCAATATAATAAGGCAATTGATAAAATTGAGTTTAGACATGATTACAAGGAAAAATTGATGGATGCATTAGCAAATCATACGACAAATAAGACTTACTCTAAATTCAAAAGAACAGAGGTAGGAAAAATATTAATAAAGCAAAAAATCCGTAAAGTGTCCTTTGTACTTGTGATATGCCTTTTTGCTTTTGTCGGTTTATCCACAAAACCAATACAGGCTGCGATTCGAAATGTATTTGCCTATATTACAGAGGGCGTTTATCACAATTATGAAACGAATGTGAACAGTTATAAAGATGAAATAAACCAATCGGTTACGGTGGATGGTATCACAATGAATATATATGATATTGTAATGGGAAAGCATGGAATGATTATTACGTATAATTTAATTGATGAAGACGGCAATGCGGTAGTAACAGAATTGCGGGGTGAAGCAGTTGCCTTTCATACAATGGGTGCTGTACATATATCAGATAACAAAAATAGAACAATCAATGGTAGGGTAGAATATCATGAAAAAACATTTATAGAAGATGATTTATCTCCGTATCTGTCATTAATTACTTTCGAAGATTCTAATATTAATACAGAGGAGTGGGTAAATTCTCCACTTGAAATTAACACTAAGATGGCTTGGTCTGATAAAGATTCAAATCCGGTTGTCAAAAATTTTAGTTTTCATTATACGCCGACTAAGATTTATAATGAAAAAGTATTGAATATCAATCAAAAAATAGTCATAGATAATGGTACGATAATAGTATCTAAATTAACCTTAAATGGATTATATATAAAGCTTGAAGCTGAATATAATTCTGATTTTAATAAAAAAGATAACTTTTATTTAAAGGCAGTGGACGAATCCGGTAAAGAAATTAAAACTTATGAGAGAGGAACAGAAAGTGCAGATAATTCAACTATCGTGCAGGCTACTTATATATATGAAAATGTAAAAGAAAATGTTTCAAAGATATATTTGATACCATGTTATGATACGTTGTCTGACAACGGATTAGCGAAAACAATACAACTTGATGAAAGAATTGAAATAGAAATTCCAAAGAAATAACCAAATCTGAAATATGGATAACAAATAGTGTGGGAGAAATTAGAAAAGGATAAAGGATTAGTGCATCACAAGCAAAACCCCCGTTACGTTTTTGTAACGGGGGTTTCACTAAAAAGGGGAGGATAAGTATTTAACTTTTCTTTGGTAATCATAACTGGAGGGGGAGTCCAATTATGAAAGAGCATACGCATTTACATCCTTCTAACGGAACGCCTTTGTTCCACATTAGGATATTACTATTGTTTACAGGTTTTGAAGATTTATACATGAAATAAAAAAATATTTCATAATGGAAATTTATCTTATTTCATGCTATAATCAGCAACGGAAGTAAAGCGTGATAAAACCGCGGGCTTTATGAATTTTGTACGAGGAAGGATGAAAACCATGAGTTTATTACAGGAATGGAGAGACCGGGCGTACGGTAAGGATATGAATGAACGCTCCGGGCAGTTATTCTGGGCGAATTATTTTAACATTGAGAAGGAAATTTATAAAAAGCTACTGGTAGATGCAGATAAAGTATGGGAGGGTACCGTTGCTTCACTGGCACAGGAGTTTGATACGGATATCAAGCTTTTTGTCGGTTTTTTGGACGGAATTAATGACAGCCTGGTGACTCCGAATTCGATTGAAGAGATGGAGCAGGATACGAATATCATCCTGAATATCGATAAAGAAAAATTATATTATAATATGGTAGAGGCTAAGGCTGAATGGCTCTACGGCCTGGAAGAATGGGATTCTTTGTTACCAGAGGAACGCAGAAAGGAAATATACTGGCAGCAGAAGGCATCGGGAACAATAGTGAAGGACAAGAAAGTTGGCAGGAATGATCCCTGTCCCTGCGGAAGCGGAAAGAAGTACAAGAAGTGCTGCGGTATTAGTGCATAACCTAAATCAGGGCAAAAGAAAGGGGCTTTCGCAAGTCATTTGCGGAAGCCTCTCGCTATTTCTGACGGCTGAAACCATTACATTTCAGCTGTTACAACGAGTTTTCCTGTTTGTATAGCAGATATCTGATATACTTCGTAATTTCAACTACATTCTCAGGGGTAAGCTGTTGATATAAATCAAAAAACTCAACAATATCCTTGTCCAGGACTTCTCCTCCAACCGGGAGATAGGAATCAGTAACCCCTAATAAATAGTCACAGGTCACATCGAAGTATTTTGACAGGGCGATAAGCTTTTCGAAAGAAGGCTCATTCCGCTCAGATTCATAATTTGAGATAGCGGTAGGCTTCAGGCCTAGAATAGCAGCCAACTCCCCCTGTGTCAGCTTATTCTTCTGCCTTAATTGTTTGAGACGTACATTAAAATTCATATGCAATCCTTTCCGATCTTGCTATTTCATGACAAGTGTGCTGACTTGTCGATTCCTTGCTTCATATTGTGTGAATTTTAAGCCAAAAATATTATATAACCAGAAATTTGACTATGTCAACTACAAAAGGAAGGACTATTTTGACACATAAAATTAATTTGACAAATTCTGAAAAGGAAAATATGATAATAATTAGTAGAAAAATAGGATATTAGAAAAAAATAAGGGATATTAAATCTGGTGATTGTTATGAAATGGCCTAAGGCTCCGGGTAGCTTATTGAAAAATCGGTTATTACTGGAAAATTCGCAGGAAATGATCCTGTTCTTTGATAAGAAAGGCAGAATTACGCAGTGCAGCAGGAAAGCAAGGCTGGAGCTTGGCTATGGAGATGATATATTTCATGTGCCGATCGGGTTAATATTTAAAGAGGCTTTTGCATATGAAGCTTCCCGGTTCAAAATCGATGAGAAATTTTTAGATTGTATCCGGGAAACGGTAGCCTGCCGCGTTAACCAGACAAGCTTTGCCGTTGATTTAAAAATTATTTTAGGGAAGAAGAAAAACCGTAGGGCCGGTATTTGTACAGCCGTAAGTGTTGAAGAGAAAAAGCAGGCGGCAAGAGAAATCAATGATTTAAAGAAAGAATTGTATCACAATAACCAAGTCAACCGTGAAATAGTTGCAAAGGTAGCACATGAGCTGCGGACGCCCTTGAACGGGATCATGGGCTTTGCAAATAATCTTATGGAGATGGATTTGCGTCCGAATCAGAGGGAAGCGGTTAATTTTATTAATAAGTGCTCCAATAACATCAGTTGTTTGATTAATGATCTGATGGACTACTCGGTGCTCAATAGTCAGACAATGACCATTGAAGCCGAAGAATTCAGCCTTACGGAGCTAATACATAATATTGTTGATTTTAACATTGGAAGCATCAATGAAAAGGGACTGAAGCTGTTAGTATATGTAGGATATGATATTCCGGACCGACTGGTAGGTGATGAGCGCAGATTGGCACAGATTTTAAATAACCTGTTTTCCAATGCAATAAAATTCACGATGGCAGGACAAGTAAGTCTTGAGGTTATGAAGGTATTTCAGTCAGAGAACGAAATAGAACTTCTATTCATGCTGATTGATACCGGAATCGGAATAGACCGTAAGGATATGGACAAGCTGTTTCATAGCTTCTCACAGGTGGACAGCTCTATCAACAGAAAATATGGAGGCACCGGCCTGGGGCTTTCTATTTGTAAAATAATTGTCGAAGCTATGAAGGGTACCATCACAGTTGACAGTGAGAAAAATAAAGGAAGTACCTTTTCCTTTACAGTATGTCTGGGAATTTCCCCGCAATCAGGAATTTTTATATCAGAGTCGGACGGTAAGAAATTTCCTGTGGATCAGGAGGACGGGGAAGAAATAATTCAGGAGCAGGATATATCTGATTTGGACTATGTCAGTAAGAGACTGGAAGCTATCAATGCCAATGAAAAAGAGCAGTCGAATCCTCCAGAGGCTGATGATTTTATTGATATAAATAATCTTATGGAAAATCTGACTATCTGTATCGAATTAGAGAATTGGGAGAAGGCAGAGCAGCTTGCCGGCAGATTAAAGTGTTTGCTTCCCAAGTATCAAAATTTGAATTCAAAGGAAATATTCCGTTTGTTATTTGCAATCAGAAGAGAAAACCACGACCTTTCACTTTCCATTATAAATGAATTAAGGATACATAATGCTAGGAGGTAATTATTATAGATAGTTTACCTAACTTACCCTCAAATATTCTGATTGTTGGAGAAAATACATATCTTCTGGATTTGGGAGAAATCATACAAAATGCAGGTTGTATTACCAGGCCGGTTGCCAATGCAAGACAGGCAGTGAATGCAATCGAGGCTTTGCCGCCCTGCTTAATTTTACTGGATATCCTCATAGCTGATATTGATAGTCTTCTATTCTGTACGATGCTAAAAAAGAATGTGACGACACGCGAGATACCTGTGATATTTGTTTCCGCACACTATGTCCTGGAGGATAAGCTCAAATGCCTTAGGGCAGGAGCAGTGGATTATATGGCAGCGCCCTTTGAAGCAGAAGAGTTTATTATGCGGATTAAGATGTATCTTAAGCTTTTTCGGGAAAAATTTGAGATGGAAGAAAATTATACGAAGCTGTATACTGTAATCAATGATCAGATCAATATGCTTTATGAAGCAAAGCAGCATGTTGTGAATGCGTTGGTGAAGCTGGTGATCAAAATGAATTATAACATGTCGCAGCATTTTGAATATGTGGCTAAAAACAGCAGGATGCTTGCCATCAGTCTTCAGATGTCCTCGAAGTACAGAAATAAGATCACATCAGGCTTTATTGATGGGATTGAGCTCACAGCCCCCTTATTTCACATCGGCCGGATGCTTATTGGTAATGAAGGTCCGGGAAGTGTCTGCGATATCAGTGAAGAGGGGACGGGAGGGGCGAAAATCCACACTCTCGCAGGAGCCGCTCTGCTGGAGGAGCTATTGGCCATGAATACACAGAATGAATTCCTGAAGCTGGCTTTGGATATTACAAAATATCACCATGAGAACTGGGACGGGTCCGGATATCCGGAGGGTATCAGCGGGATGGATATCCCACTAAGTGCTCGGATCATTTCGGTTGTTAACACCTTTAATCTGCTCATTAGCCATGCAGATTACGGGAAGGCCTATAGCTATGAAAGAACTCTGGAATATATCAATAAAAAATCAGGTATCTATTTCGACCCGGATATTATTTATGTCTTTAATAAGATACAGTATCAATTAAAGTACTGATATGCATTGCCCAAAACAGTGCTTTCAATTGGATGCATCATATCGTTATTGATGTTTCCGGGTTATTGAATAATTTGCCATGAACATGTAATAATACTAATGATTAAAGCGTCAAAAGCACCGTAGGTGCTTTCCTGATACAATATATTGTTATGCAAGCTTGCTTGTAATAACAATATATTGTATCAGGGAGCTGCGCAGCACTTTTGACGCTTTAATCATGCTAATATTTGCATACAAAGAAGGGGTGGGTCGTGATTATATGAGTAGAAGGCAGGATATGTATATTAATTACAAGAGTGCCAATAAAAAGCGCGGTAATAAAGGAAGGAGCAGATGGATATTTTTCCTTTGCATCATTGTCCTTGTGGCCGGAATGGGCTTTACCGTGTTTTATTTTATGCGGCCGGCTTTGTCGCAGGGGGCCCCGGACAATTCCAATGGACCGGATGATACTGTGAATAAAACTGTAGAAATTACGCCTACACAGCAAATAGCTGCCATAACGCCGACACAAGCCCCCACTTCCCCACCGGTCGAGGTAGTAACAACAGAGGATGTTCAAAATGATATCCCTGCATCAACGGCTTTCGGTAATTCCATCAAGGGGATTTATGTACCGGCAAGAGTAGCAGGTTCCGATAAAATCAATTCTCTGATTGATATGGTTGAGGAAACAGAGGTAAACGCCATGGTGATTGATGTAAAAGATGATGATGGCAAGATATCCTATGCGATGGATTCTGACCTTGTAAATGAAATTGGAGCAGCTACAAACACAATTACGGATATACAGGAGCTAATTCATAGACTCAAGGAAAAGAATATCTATCTGATTGCGCGTGTTGTAGCGTTCAAGGACCCATACCTTGCCGGGCAGCGTCCGGATTTGGCGATCAAGAATAAGGATGGTACCACCTTTGTGGACAGCAATGGCCTGGCATGGGTAAATCCTTATAATAAGAAGGTTTGGGATTATCTTGTGGACGTAGCTTCTCAGGCGGCAGCAGTGGGCTTTGATGAAGTGCAATTTGACTATATACGTTTTTCAACCAGTAAAGCGATTACACAGGCTAATTTTGGAGATGAGGCCGAAGGCATCAGTAAAGCGGAGATCATTACAGAGTTTACGAAGTATGCCTATGAAAAGCTAAAGCCTCTTGGCGTATATCTGTCTGCCGATGTATATGGGACAATCATTGCGAGCAGCGTTGATGCCGGACTGGTAGGGCAGGATTATGTACAAATGGCAAAATATCTCGATTATATCTGTCCGATGATTTATCCCTCTCATTTTGGAGAGGGGAACTTTGGAATTCAATACCCGGATACAGAGCCGTTTCAAATTATCAGCAAGGTCCTGGCCCTGTCTGAGGAAAAGCTTAGCGAGCTTTCTTCGGGAGAGCATTGTGCCATTGTACGGCCGTGGCTGCAGGATTTTACCGCAACCTGGGTGGAGCATCATATTAAATATGGCCCGGATGAAATTAGGGAACAGATTGAGGCAGTCTACAGTGTAGGATATGATGAATGGCTGCTGTGGAATTCGGGTAGTAACTATACGGAGGGCGGATTGCTGGAGGAGTGATGCTTTTTCCATAGTAAGGTACGAATAAATTGGGACACTTTCTAATATACATCTAGTATAAATATCTGGAGGTGTCCCATGGATAAAGTAATCCATCAAAATACAAAGCTGTTCGCATTGCTGAAGGGCTTGTTATTCTCGTATCTTATTACGGCGTTCTTATTGCTGCTCCTGTCATTTCTTATGTTAAAGCTGGATCTGTCATCCGCTGTAATCAGCGGAGGAGTTATTGTAGCTTATATTCTTTCTTCCTTTGTCGGAGGCTTTTTTGTTGGGAAAAAGGCGGAGCAGAAGAAATTTCTATGGGGCTTGCTCATGGGAGTGATTTATTTTATTGTACTTCTTCTGGTATCGCTGATGCTCAATAAGGTATCGCCTATGCCGATCGGCAACCTTTTGACCGCATTTATTATCTGCGGAGTAGGCGGGATGGTAGGAGGAATGCTAAGCTGACAATTAAAATACGAAGATATAAAGCTGGGGCGGTTTAACCATGACCCAGCTTTTTTTTGATCTATATAATACCGATACAAGAGTTGGCGTGGTGTAAGGTGGGGAAGGCTGTTATATGACAACCTGGTTTCGGCCATTGCGCTTTGCCTGGTATAATTTTTTATCCAATAATCGAATTACCTGATTTACAGTAAGTACTTCATCTGCCCTGGAAAAGGTCTGTACTCCGAGGCTGCAGGTTATCTTAAAAAAATGTGTACTGATGGAAAATCTTTTTACTTCAACGGTATGGCGGATTTTGTTTGCTATGTGAGCAGCGGTGTTTTGATTGGCTCCGGGAAGACAGAACAGGAATTCATCACCCCCATAGCGTGCCACCCAGCCCTCCTTTTTCAAAAGGAGCTTCTGAAACACATCGGATATTTCTTTCAGGATATAATCTCCTGCTATATGCCCGTAATGGTCATTAATTTTCTTAAAGTAATCAATATCTGCATAAACGAAGGACACTGTGGTATTACTTCGAAAAGCCCGCTCCAAAATAATCGGAAGCTGCTCATCGATAAATCTGCGGTTGTACAGATTAGTCAAAGCGTCTGTAATCATGAGCCGGTGCATTTGCAGCAGCGAATTGGTGCCGCTTCTTCTATCGTCATATTGCAAAAGCTCCAGCTTACAGGGTTGTCCTCCAATTGTTACAGGAATGCATACTTCTAAGATGCCCTCCTGGCTTCGTATATGGATGGTTGCTTTAGAAAAAACGGTAAGGGCTTTCGAGGATTCCGTTTCAATATCGGTTCCCTCATTTTCATAAAGTAATCGTTTTTTATCTCTGTCCCAGATACGGATGACAGGATAAAAGGTATGTAGCATTTGAACAGATGCCAGTACCTGACTTAGGTTATCAAAATTCATGATTATATCCTTTATAGTAAATTTTACCCCTGTTTTCCTTCTGTTTAATGAGTTATGCATAAAAGATAGGCTTTATCATATTCTATAAGAATATATTATAATATGCTTTCAGTTAATTTTCAAGGGCAAATGTATTCTTTAAGATTACTATAAAGGGGGCTTAGAGTATATTATGATTAATAGAAAAGAATTTGGATCAGCAATACGGAGTGCACGGATAGAAAACAAGCTTACGCAGGAAAAATTGGCGGAGCTGCTTGGGGTAACGCCGGTACATGTCAAGCAAATAGAGGCAGGTACGCGGTTACCGTCTTTGGAGGTTCTTTATAATATTGCAATAACCTTGAACTTTTCTGTTGATGGGGTATTCTTTCCAAATAAAACAGATAAAATCGAATTGGTGGACAAGCTTAACCGGTTACTGCATCTATGCACAGCTCATGAGCTGCATGTGATTTATGCAACCACCAAGGCCCTGAAGGATCGGGATGGGGAAGAAGACTCTTCTTCCTAGGAAGCAAAGGATATTTCTCTGATGCCGTAATGAATGGTATGGGGTGAACCTTTGGCTTATGATATGAGCAGTGGTAACCGAAATGGTAAAATATATTGTAATTTCCTAATGAATTGATTATACTATAGATTATTATGGCTTGTTTTGATTCTGGAATTCACAGGGAACGATAAAAGTATGTGATGGGTGAACGGAGGTATGGAGTGAAAGGAATTGTATTGGCCGGAGGAATGGGGACAAGGCTGTACCCGCTTACGTTGGCGTTGTCAAAGCAAATTCTGCCGGTTTACGATAAACCGATGATTTATTATCCGATGTCGGTATTAATGCTTGCGGGGATACGGGAGATACTGATTATTTCTACTCCCCGGGATATCGGAGGCTTTGAGGAGCTATTCGGCGATGGGGGCAGGCTGGGGCTGCATATTGAATATAAGGTTCAGGCAGAACCGAAGGGTCTGGCACAGGCATTTCTCCTTGGGGAAGAGTTCATTGGAGATGACCGCGTGGCTTTGGTGCTTGGTGATAATATTTTTTATGGGAGCGGTTTTCAAGGCGTTCTGAAAAATGCGGTGAAGAATGAAGCCGGTGCCACTATCTTTGGATATTATGTGAAAGCTCCTGAGGCATACGGTGTTGTAGCCTTTGATGAGACCGGAAGGGTAACCTCCATTGAGGAAAAGCCCAGGGATCCGAAATCAAATTATGCGGTTCCCGGGTTATATTTCTATGACAATGAGGTAATAAGCATAGCAAAAAGCATTAAGCCCTCTGCCCGGGGGGAACTGGAGATTACCGAGGTTAACAATCGTTACCTTGAGCAGGGAAAGCTTAGGGTGGAGCTTCTGGGCCGCGGTATGGCATGGCTGGATACCGGCAATCATGACGCGCTTTTGGAGGCCTCGAATTATGTGGCCTCAATTCAGAAAAGACAGGGGCTTTATGTTTCCTGTATAGAGGAGATTGCATATAAGCAGGGCTTTATTGACCGAGAACAGCTGCTTGTACTTGCCGAGCAGATGAAATCGACGGATTATGGAAGATATCTGCTGGATGTAGCGGAAGGCTTATAAAGCCGGCAGATACGATGGAGGTTGGAAATGGGTAACTTTATTTATCATAAATGTGAGATAGAGGGCTTATATGTTATTGAGCCGAAGATATATGGCGATGAGCGCGGATATTTTATGGAAACCTATCACTATGAGGATTTTAAGCAGGCCGGTCTGTCCATGGTATTTGTACAGGACAACCAGTCCTCTTCCAAAAAAGGAGTGCTGCGGGGCCTGCATTATCAAAAGCAATATCCTCAGGGAAAGCTGGTCCGGGCTTTTTCAGGGAGCGTATATGATGTGGCAGTGGACTTAAGAAGAAATTCTCCTACTTACGGAAAATATCATGGTGTAATCCTTTCAGAGGAAAACCGTCGGATGTTCTACGTTCCCGAGGGTTTTGCCCATGGTTATCTGGTATTATCCGACATGGCGGTATTTACTTATAAATGTACCGATTTTTATCATCCTGAGGATGAAGGCGGTATCCTGTGGAATGATCCTGAAATTGGAATAGACTGGCCGTTGCCGGAAGGCATCGGGCCGACCCTCTCTGACAAGGATATGAAACATCCGACACTTAGAGAGAGCGGAATTGTGTTCTAGAATGGAGATTGTAATGAAACGAATCATGATTACCGGCGCAGCCGGTCAGCTGGGGCTGGCCTTGAACCGGCTGCTTAAGGACAGGAAGGAATATGAGCTGCTTCGTACGGATGCATTTGAGGCTCCGGACAAATCCGTTGAGGTTTTGGATATAACAGAGGAAACAGCGGTCAGCAGCTATGTGAGCCGGACGAGGCCGGATATTATAATTAACTGTGCTGCAATGACGGCGGTTGATCTGTGCGAAAGTGAGCAGGAAAGAGCGTATCGTATTAATGCACTTGGACCGAAAAATCTTGCCATGGCAGCCGCCCGGACAGGAGCAAAGCTGGTTCATGTATCAACAGATTATGTGTTTGACGGGCGTGCAGAAGTTCCCTATACGGAGGATTTTCCGATTAACCCGATCAGTGCCTATGGCAGAACCAAGCAGGCAGGGGATGAGTTCGTACAAGAGTATTGTGGGAAGGCCTTTATTTTAAGAACGGCCTGGGTGTACGGCGAGGGTAAAAACTTTGTAAAAACAATGCTCCGTCTTGCAGATCAGAACAATAAGGTCAGGGTGGTTTCCGACCAGTTCGGGACTCCGACGAGTGCGCTGGAGCTTGCCCGGGTAATTATCTTCCTGATGGAGACGGACAGCTACGGAATTTATCATGCAACCTGTGAGGGCAGTACCAGTTGGTATGAATTTGCAGCTACAATTTTTAAAGAAGCCGGTAAAGCTGTTGAGGTCGAACCGATATCCACATCAGAATACCCTTCTCCAACACAGAGGCCGATGTATTCTGTCTTAGATAACAAGGCCCTTAGGGAACGGCATGGCTATTATATGAAGGATTGGAAGGAAGCCTTTCAGGAGTATATGAAGGAACTGCCAGGCGGAATGTGAGAGGTTTGAAAGAAAGCCACTTTCAAATTATGTACAGGAATGGGAGAAAATATGAAGACATATCTTGTTACCGGCGGTGCCGGATTCATCGGATCAAATTTTATTTTGTATCTCTTTCAGAAATATAATAAGGATATCAGGGTAATCAATCTGGATGCTCTAACCTATGCAGGCAATCTGGAGAATCTGAAGGAAGTAGAAAAACGGGATAATTATGAGTTCCTTAAGCTGGATATCTGCGATAAGGAAGCGGTTATAAAGGTTTTTGAGAATTACGAGATAGACCGGGTGATACATTTTGCAGCAGAAAGCCATGTGGACCGCAGTATCAAAAACCCGGAGGTTTTTGTGAGTACGAATGTTCTCGGAACCTTGAATTTGATTAATGCGGCAAAGCTTGCCTGGGAAACTCCGGATGGATATAAGGAGGATAAGAAGTTTGTTCAGGTGTCTACGGATGAGGTGTACGGAGCATTGGAGGGTGACGAAGGCTTTTTCTATGAGACAACTCCGTTAAACCCTCACAGCCCATATTCTGCAAGCAAGGCCTCTGCGGATTTTCTGGTAAAGGCATATATGGATACCTTCCACTTCCCTGCCAATATTACAAGATGCAGCAATAATTATGGTCCCCATCAGTTCCCGGAGAAGCTGATTCCGCTGATGATTAATAATGCTCTCTCCGGCAGAAAGCTTCCGGTTTACGGTACCGGGAAGAATGTAAGAGACTGGCTCTATGTGGAGGATCATGCGAAAGCAATTGATATGGTAGCGGAAAAGGCAAAGGCCGGTGAGATTTATAATGTGGGCGGGCATAATGAGAAGAAGAACATCGAGATTGTAACGATAATCATTGATACTCTGCTGGAAATCCTGCCGAAGGAGGATGCAAGACGTGATAAAATCAGTCACGAGCTGATCACCTATGTGGAGGACCGTAAGGGGCATGATTTCCGCTATGCAATTGCACCGGACAAAATCAGGACCGAGCTTGGATGGGAGCCGGAAACTCCCTTTGCCAAGGGGATTAAGCTGACAATCGACTGGTACCTTAAGAATATGGACTGGATGGAGCATGTGACCAAAGGAGATTACCAGAGGTATTACGGTGAAATGTATCGTGTATAGAGGTATTTAAAATATGGGCTGCCATGGCCCACGTTCATTTATCGTGTTACTGATACAACATGAGATTTAAAAAGTTTAGATAAAATAGTAATATACAGAGAGGTTTGGTACCCATATGAGATATGAGGAATTTACGATAGAAGGACGAAATACGGTAATGGAGGCTTTTCGGGCAGGGAAGACCATTGACCGTTTGTTTGTGCTGGATGGCTGCCAGGATGGCCCTGTAAAGTCCATTGTCAGGGAAGCAAAGAAAACAGACTGCATCGTTTCCTATGTTAAGAAGGAACGTCTGGATCAGATTTCCGAGACAGGCAAACACCAGGGGGTTATCGCATATGCCGCGGCCTATGAATATGCAGAGGTAGAGGATATCTTAAAAGCAGCAGAGGAAAAAGCCGAGCCTCCCTTTATCATATTATTGGATAGTATCGAGGACCCGCATAATCTTGGTGCAATCATCCGAACTGCACATCAGGCTGGGGCACACGGTGTCATCATTCCAAAAAGACGCGCCGCAGGGCTGACGGCAACGGTTGCCAAGGTGTCTGCCGGAGCGCTTAACTATCTTCCGGTTGCCAAGGTGACAAACCTGTCGGTAACCATTGATGAATTGAAGGACAAAGGCTTATGGTTTGTCTGCGCCGATATGGAAGGGGAGCTGATGTACCGGCTAAATCTTACAGGGCCAATCGGACTCGTAATCGGAAGCGAGGGTGAGGGTGTGGGCAGATTAATAAAGGAAAAATGTGACTATACCGCGAAGATACCGATGTTTGGAAAGGTAGATTCACTGAATGCATCCGTAGCCATGGGCATCCTGGCCTATGAAATTGTTAGACAGAGACTGAAGTAACAAGGGATCATCAGTATAAGCAAGCTTCACTTTTGAAGATATATCAATGCTGAAAAAGGATGGAGGTGAAGCTTCCAAGGGAGGATTATTAATTTGAAAGCTGCAATTAAATATGAGATATTATCGGATGAAGAAATCGTATGCAGAATTCAAAATGGAGATCAGCCTGCCGTAGATTATCTTTTTGAGAAATACAAGTTCCTCGTTCGTAATAAGGCGAAGGCTCTCTACCTGATCGGCGGTGATAAGGATGATTTAATACAGGAGGGAATGATTGGCCTTTATAAGGCGATCCGTGATTATCAGGCCGACAAGGAAAATTCCTTCTTTAATTTTGCCGATCTTTGTATATCGCGCCAGATTTACAGTGCAATCAAAGCCTCCAACCGGAAGAAAAATATACCGCTGAATAATTATATTTCACTGGATACACCGGTATATGGGGAGAATAATGATACGGAGGACAAGGAGAATTTAGTTGACATAATACTCCAGAATAATATAACAAATCCTGAGGAATTAGTTATTGACAAAGAGAATACCAGTATGATAGAATATGAACTTGTAAGGCGTTTGAGCGACCTTGAAAAGCAGGTTTTAGGCTTATATATGAAGGATTTGAAGTATGTGCAGATAGCAGAGGTTCTGGGGAAAGAACCGAAGACAATTGATAATGCATTGACCAGAATCAAGATAAAACTCAATAAGGTGCTCAAAGAAATTTAGTGCATTTGCTGCCATGGCTCAGTCGGTAGAGCGTCACCTTGGTAAGGTGGAGGTCACGGGTTCGATTCCCGTTGGCAGCTTATAAAAAAGGTTAGGAAATTAGGGCTTGAGGGATTTGAAGAGAAATGAAAAAGGCATCCGTAAGGGTGCCTTTTTTGTTGCTGTGGGGACTGTTTGGGGACTATTGAAACAAAAAATAATAGGCTGCATACATTGCAGCCTATGAAAGTTATCAGTTTATGCTTTTCGTTTTAGTATATTTCCTAAGGTATTCGCTGCCTTTTCGTCCAGTTCCTTTAGGCTGTGAGCATATATATTCATAGTGGTACTGGTTTGAGCATGGCCGAGCCGGGCCGATACGGTCCGGATGTCAACATTCTCTGATATAAGCAATGTGGCCGATGTGTGCCGAAGCCCATGGAAAGGAATGTCCGGAAGCTTCTGGGCTGTATCGGTAACAGTTGCATTGTACTTGATTACGATATCCTTAAAAGCATGGTATGGAGTGGCTATATTCATCTGTCTGCCATTCCATTGGATGAATAAATAATTCTCACCCTGCCATTGATCTCCCAAGGAGAGCCGGAGTTCTTGCTGTTTCTTCTTATGTTGCCTGATCATATCCATTACCGTGCCGGGTAGCTTTATTTCCCGTATGGAGCTTTTATTCTTCGGGGTTTTGATGTATGTTTCCTTACCGGTATAGCCGGTTGATTTCGATATGCTGATGGCGTTGCGGTCAAAATCGACATCATCCCAGGTTAAAGCCAGTAATTCACCCCTGCGCAGGCCGCCGAACAGAGCGATATTGAATAATACCTTAAGCTGTATCGACATTTTACGGTTTTCTGTATAAGCTTCCACATGGTATTTCTTGCCGGTATCGTCAATACGGTCATGGGCCTGGTATGTGGTCACATATTCCATATCAAGCGCCTGTAGGAAGGTTTCAGCCTGCTCCAGTGTGAAGTGTTTTACATTACCAGTTATATTCTTGTTCTTGGGTGGTGATACACGGTCACAGGGATTTGATTCAATCAGCTGCCAATGAACAGCTGTTGATAGAATACTACTTAAGACCACATGACATTTCTTTATGGTGGCCGGGCTATAGCCGCCTGTCTTACCATCTCTTCGAACGCCATCCTCCAGAAGATTATTATAGAGGCTCTGCAGATGCAGCGGCTGAAGTTTTGATAATTTGATATGCCCTAGAGCTGGAAGAATTTTATGGTTCAGGACTTCGTTATAGTGTGTCAGTGTGGTTTTCTCAAGCTGCTGTTCCGCGTATTCCTTGATCCATTTTCCTGTGAAGTCTTTTAAGGTGATCTTTTCACCTTTCAGGTAATTCCCGTTTTTGACCTTCTCTTCAAACTCAAATACAAATTTATCAAGGGCCTTTTGTTGCTGCTTCGGCGTCATGGTTGGATCCGGAGTGAAGGTGGCTTTTTCCCTCAGCTTCTTTCCGGAAGTATCATAGCCATTGCTCACGGTGATCCGGTAGCTGGCGCCTCTCTTTTCAATATTAGCCATTGTATCAAACATCCTTTCTGGTTGTATTTAAAGAGCCTGTATGATACAATAATCTCGTCAAAGGTTATTGTATAGGCTCTTGCTTATATGGTATCGTTAAATCCGTCCTGGTTGCAGCCGGGGCGGTTTCTATTTATCCGGTAAATCCTTTATGGTGCGTTCAACTTGCTTTATGCTCTTATCGGGGGTAGGCAAATCTTCGGGCATGGTGCCGCCTAAGTCTTTTATAGTCTGCCTTACCTTGGCCCCGACTTCATAATGCGTTTTATTGGCTTCCTCCTTGCCGGTAATTCCTTCACGTCTTAGCTTTTCATCTGTCTGCGTTGCTCGGAATAGGTTGGCAGCCAGCTCTGTGCTTCCCATGTGGTCCAATATCTTCTGGCTTTTCTTTAAACCCTTTCTGGCATGGATTTCTTTTACCCCGAGTCCCCCATACAAACCCTGATACCCCTTGTTCTGGAATATTGCAAAATCTTTTGAATCAATTACTCCAGCATTGTAAGCAGCTTCAGCAAGAGATTTGTTGTGATTGATCATTTCATTTCGAATAGCAAGCCTTTTCTGATCCTCTGACAGCTGATCGTAATTATCAATCAATTCCTGCTGCCTGGTTTTAACAGCAAAATATGTTTGTCCCAGCGCAATGACTTCTTTTCTTGGATCACCGTTCTGAACAATAAGATAACACGCATAACGGGAAAGTTCGATATCATCAATTGACTTTGAACTAATTCCGGCTTCAACGATTTTGTTGACGTCAACAAAATGGTCAGAAACCTGATTTTTACTGCCTTCACATGAGATTTTCGCTTTTTCTATTACCTTGTAAAAATTTCTCCATTCAGTGTATTCTAATGCTTGCTGCAGCTCCCGAGCATACCAATATTCTTGGCCGAAATTATTGATATGCTTGATGGATTCAAATATAGCTTCATTGTAATTTTTTATGTCGTTCATGTGCTCCTCCTTCTTTGGTTTATAAATATATATTCATTGGTTTCTTGGTAAGGTTAGAAACGGATGGCATGACCGCCACGCCGACTGCCTTGATAAAAGCATAATAGATTGTCAATGTGTAGCGGTTCGGTATTGGTAGCACCGGGAGATGTTTTATTTAATTACTTAAATCTGTCTGAGAAATGTTTAAAAAACGAAACAATTGATTTGATTTCTTCTTCAGAAAGATCTTTATCGCCATTATCCAATTTATTTAGCGCTCTATTTAATGGATTATCATCAATCTTTTCATCGAAATATATAGAAGGTATTTTCCCATTTGCGTGAACAGATGAAAGACTATTATTAACTGCATTTATTACGGTCTCATTTTCGGGTTTTTCTGAAAATATTCCTAAAATCACCTTTTCGGTCATTGAATTATCTTCAAGCTTAAAATATTGTTCCAATAATTTTCTTTCATTTTGATTTGGTAGAACATCACCACTTATCCATTTGGTTAAATTATCAATATGAACATCTAAAGCATGAGCCAAATCTGACAAATTAATTTTATAATGACCTATTAGATAATTTAAATTATTGGAAAAATTCATCTTTAGCATGTTCTGCTTATAATCATATTCGTTAATAGCATCTAAATAATCAATATGATGCATTGAATCTGAGTCGACCAACTCTGTAATATCGATTTCTAAGAAAGACGCAATTTTAATAAGTATTCCAATATCCACTTTATCACTGTCACGCTTAGTTATTGAATAAAGTGTATTTAAAGATATCCCTGTTTGCTTCGACACTTCTTTGATCGATATTTTCTTTTCTTTTAATAAAGCTTTAATTCTGGTACCGTATCCCACAATAAGACCTCCTTTGAATATATTAAAACATACTATTTCAATTAGTGCAATAAAAAATTAGTGCAGCGCATTAATATTCTGTGAATTTCATCTTGACAATTAGTGCGATGCACTATATAATTGACTTAGAAATAGTGCGAAGCACTAAAAAGGAGATGAGTGGATGGATTTGTCAGTATATAAGTTCAAAATTGCCTTAGCTAGGAAATCCATGAATGTAGCAGATTTGTCAAATGCTTCTGGAATATCTAGCAATACAATTAATAGTTGGTTAAAAAATACAGGCAAAAGGAACCCAACACCTAAGGCTTTAGGTAGCGTAGCTAAAGCACTTGGTATTGATGTAACTGAGTTATTAATTGAAAGGAGTTAATAGTATGACTGACGAACAAGGAGAGCTATTAGAAGATTTAAAGCTTGAACAACAGGAAGGAGCGTAAAGCATGGCATTAGCAAAAATGCGAACAGCGCAGCAAATCTATGATCAGATACATATGGAAGATCCGGACAGTTCCGTCTCTCTTTGGTACATCCGATCCTTGGCTAAGCAAGGGAAAATTCCGGTAGTAAAAGCTGGGTGCAAATACCTTATCAATTATGATAAGTTTATCGATTATCTGAACAGTGAACCGGTAAAAGAAGATGAAAGCTCTTTCAGCTACGGAACAATAAGAAGGGTGACGGAATAAGCGGGTGAGGGAATGCAATATGAAAAGAAGGGTTTTGGTTATGTATATCAAAATGTAATGAGGGATAAATTACTCACTCCAGAAGCGAAAGCTATCTATGCCTATCTTGCAAGTTTTGCCGGGAATTATGAAAAATGTTATCCAGGAACATCATTAATGATGGATGAATTACTAATGAGCAAAGAAAGATTTTATAAACATATGAATTTATTAGTTAACCAAGGTATTGTTGTTAAGCAGCAGGAAATGAATGGAACAAAATTTGCTAAAAACACATATGTTATTAATCCGTTTCCTGGTTTTCCGACTACGGAATTTCCGACGGCGGAATTTGAGGATACCGGTTTTCCGACTACGGAAAACACGACCACTAAAAGAAACAGTATTAAAAGTAACAGTATTAAAAGAAACAGTAAAAGATATACCCTGCACCCACAAAAGCATAAATATGGTGATTATAAGCACGTGTTGTTGGCGGATGAAGAAAAAGAACGCCTGGTATCTGAATATGGACAAGATTTGTTTGATAAGTGCATCGTTAAGCTGGATGAGTATATCGAAATGAAAGGGTATAAAGCTAAAAATCATAATCTATGTATTCGAAAATGGGTTATTGACGCAGTAAAAAAAGAAGATGTCGGAACGGATAAGAAAGGAGGGAATAAAGCCTATGGCGAGAACAATGACACCGAGGGTTACTACAGATCAGACTATTACAAACAATTCAAAGCCGATCAATAGAAAGCTTTTAAAATCCGAAAAGGTATCCTGCAGTGGAGCAGATTATATCTGGAATACATACGACATTGAGAATTATGGGGAAGCCTTATATGTTCAGGAAGCAGGCCGTACTGATGGTGATTTTAGAAAGGTCCGCGCCATGATACCATTCGAGTTTATCGGAATGAAACCAAAGGATTTTATCTGGAACAAATATGATTGTGATGTGGAAGCTCAAAAGAAAATTGCAAATGCCTTTATCATTAATTTCGAGAAATTTGAAGCTAAAGGCAAAGGATTGTATATTTTTTCGAAACGGAAGGGATCCGGAAAGACAATGCTTGCTGCCTGCCTGGTAAATGAGTTGATTGATACAAAGCCAATAAATGCCAAGTTCATTACAGCATTGGATTTTATTGAGCTAACAAAAAAGGGTTTTAAGTTTGAAGATTGTAACGATGAAGTTGACACCATATTCCGTACGCGGCTGCTGGTGCTCGATGATATCGGAGTACAGATGAATCGTGAATGGGTTGATACGGTGCTATATCGCTTGATTAATTTCAGAATGACAAAACAGCTTGTTACAGTCTTTACAAGCAACATGGCAGCGGATGAATTGAAGATTGATGAAAGGACCCGAAGCAGAATAGCTGCAATGTCAATTCCGTTAGTTATGCCGGAAGTATCAATTCGGGATTTGAAAACAAAGGAGGAGAATGCAGAATTTATCAAAGAAATTATATGAAAAAAGCTATTGAATAAGAGCCACCTTACCAATAGCACGCAACCCGTCAACCTGATTATGCCGGAATTGTTATATATAGTATAGCACAAGACATTCTCCGGTGCAAGAGAAAAGGAGAAAAATTATATGAAGGATAGTGTGTATATCATAGATGGTTTTTTGTTGGAAGCAGCCGTGAGTGCAGAGAAAAATTTAACGGTTTTGAGTGCATTAATAAATGAATATGATTTTAACGGCAGTCAGCCTACACAACAAGAGGCATCCATGATTCTATTCGAAGCGAGGAAGATTCTAAGCTTTATAGGAATTGCAATGGATTACACAGTAAAGTTTTCAACTAATATCGAAGATGCAAGAGCAAAATTATCTGAAGTTATTGAAGCATTGGGAAAGGGAGGGACAGGCAATGAATAAGGATTTTATGCAGTATGTATACGCAAGAACGGAAAAGGCATTGGTACAAAATTCGAAATATATGAAATTGCAGAGTAAATATTGTGAAGCTAAAAAGAGCAGCAACGATAAATTAGCTTTTGATATATCAGATCAGATGGAAGCTATGGCAGAAGAATTATGCTATCTGCAGGGCTTCAATGATGCCATGAGATTAATATTAAATAAAAACGAAAGTGAGGAAGAAGCATGTTAAGAGAAGAAGCAATTATGGTAACGGATTATTTAAAGGAGGGAGGTTACTTAACGGAAGAACTGAAAGAGATTATCAATGATAATGTTATAGACGATGAAGTGAGCCTTGATCTGCATTTACTACGGGGCAGATATGAATTAAAACAGTTAGCCGGCTATACAGTGGAATCAGTTCTTGATACAACGAATGAATATAATAAAAAGGGAACTCTTATTTCCTTCAAAAAAGATATTCCGGATGCCGGTAACTCATGTATTGATCTATCTCTTAGTGGTGATGGTAACATTTACATATCTGATTGTTATTAGGAGGGATGGATGTCAGTTAAAATCACAGTATCATATTCAGAGGAACAGGAGCTGCAGAATGTGATTAAATTGCTAAGCCCGATCACACACCACATAAAGCGGCGCAAAAAAGCTATAGGAGAGTTTAAAGTCGCTGATATTACAGTAAGGCAATAGCAATAATATATTTATGATACATAGTGTATAACAGAATGAGCGAGAGAGTACCCTATCCCAAAGGATGGAAGCCTGAAAAATGGCGCGGGAATGATTGGTTTAAAGCCGGTTATTCCTGCGCTTTTATTTTATACATCGTATACCCCAGGTCAAAATAAAATGCATTTTGATTTTTGGCTTGTAACTCGGCTAGGGGCTAGACAAATCATAAATCCTAAAATCTCACATAAGGGGGTGTAGTGGAGGTTATGTATCGTTGATGTAAAATTATTTGAGTGAAACGTTCGCTTAATTGTATGCAACGTTCGGAACGTTATGTATGCAACGCGTTGCATTCGTGAAAGCCCTGTTTATAGGAATTTGGACGATTATAGAACGGAAAACTCCGTTGTATTGTGTTTAGTATTTAGTATTTTTCCAAAACAAAACCGAGGTGAGCGTTGATGAACTATTATATTGATATAGACTCCTTTAAAGAGGTAATAGCAACTGGAGTTGATTATTCGGATATCGTCACGGATGGAACTGTACAAAGTAGACTAAGATTTGCTAAGCAAAGGACGGGATACGGTTTCAAATACTTTCTGATTTGCCCCAATTGCGGATGCAGGCGAACAAAACTCTATTACTCCAATGAAGAATATTTATGTCGGTGTTGCTATCCCTATAATATTTATAGAACTGTTCAGAATTGCCCTAGGGGTGGATATAAGTATATTGCTTATATGATGGGACGGTTTGCAGAGAGACATGGAATAGAGCTTAAAAAGGGCCCATTTAACTATGTCTATTATCAAAAACCGGCACATAGAAAAGAAAGTTGGTGGGTTAAAGATTTGAATGTGCTGCAGGCTCTCGAAAATATGAGGCATCAGTCTTTGGCATTCAATAAACACTGGAATACAAAAACAATAAAAAGCGTATTAACATGGACAAATTCCTGCCTATATATCTTTGATCTAAGCGATATGCAGAACTATTGTAATCGTATATTTTGGGATAAAGGCGTGGATATGCAGATCCCATCAACAAGTGGTGCAGGTGTACCCCCGGGGTAGGCCGATATCAAAATATGAAGCTCTCGGATACCACGTGTCCATATTCACGCATAAAATATTCCTTGAATAGCTTTTCGAAGTGATTTTATTGCACAAAGTTATATAAATAAAAGTTGAAAGAGCCTGAATTACTTTATTTATGTGCTTTCATAAGGATTAAGATTATAGCTATTTTATTATATTTTATATAAAAATATTATGAAAAACACTATAAAATAGCGCGTTTTTGCACCATTTTTAAACAAAATCAATGGAATAAACCAGTATAAATTCAATTAAAAGATAGGAGCGATAATATGAGTAGTATTTCAATAATTCAGGAAAAAGATAAATTCATATACGCAGTTGACACGGCCTTAAGCTGTTTTGCCAATAATGTTTTATTTAGGGTCAGGAATTCAAAAATTCAAAAGACCTTCTGTATGGGAAAAGATGTTGTGTTTTTTGCTGGGAAGGATCCCTTCAGGGATTGTGTGCGGAAAAAGATGTCCGAGTTCATAAATGACGAGGGTCATATTAATATTGTAGATTTGCAGGGGTATTTAAAAAACGAATACCCCGATCCAGGCAACACAAATGGACATTCAGAGGTTGGAGTTGCTATATTAATGATCGAAAATGGACACACAGTCATCATAGGGATGAAGCAAGGTTATAATAATTACGAAATTAAGAGAGTAGATGCTCCACTGGAAGGGATTAATGTTGTAACTGATGGACACGAGAATGTCTTCTTTTTTGATAAAATCATGGAGTATAACGAAGCAAGATATAAGCGCACAGGGTTTCATAATATTGTAGAAGATATTCTTGATGCCTATAGATTAAACTATTCAGAGGGAATCGGGGGAGAAATCCTGTTGTATTCATTTGATGCCTGCGGAACTAAACTGCTATATGAAGAAATTCTTAAAGAAACAGGTCTTAAATATATTAACAAAGGTATCAATTTCTTGATGAATGGTGATTATGTCTTTGTGAATATCAATGGATATTCAGTAATACATGCCGGAAATATCAATCAGCAGGCGGTCGCGAATGCAAGTAATGCTAATATGGCATCCTTATCACAAGTCGCATATTCAATTAACAATTCAAATATGACTGCGGAGGCCCATATGTCTGTGAATAAAAACTTTATCCCAGAGTCAAATACGATGTATGTAGGATCAAGTGGTAATCCATGGGCTGGCATATATGCGCTTAATGCTACAATCCAGACCTCCGATCAGCGTAAGAAGGATAACATTTCTGTTATGGATGACAGATATTTGAAGTTTGCAAAAATGCTTGTACCCAAATCATTTACTATGAAGGAGGGGACTTCTGGGCGTACTCATATAGGTTTTATTGCCCAGGAAGTAGAGGAGGCCATGGCGGCATGTGGAATTACCGATATGGAGTTTGCAGGGCTTATAAAATCTCCTGTGTATGCGAAGAAGCTGATCGATAAAGACGACAAAGAGCTGCCGGACGATGATACTGCAAGCGAGATTATTGACTATGATTATGGCCTTAGATATGAGGAGTTTATACCATTAATTTTACTAATGATTGCAGACTTGGAAGAAAGAATGCAGTAATTTGAGTACGCGAATAAAAAATGACGAACATTGACAATTGTATATTGATAGTTGGCTCTCAATGATTTAGAATGTTTATATAACATATTTTAGGAGGTATAATTGTGGAAATGAATAAACCGACAGTAATATACCTAAATGCTGATATATGGTATAAACAATTCCGTAAAGCGGTAATATCAGGAGATTGTCAAGAGGGCAACGTAATAAATGATATTTTTCGAAGGTTCATTTTAAAATTTGACGGAAATTATACTAAAATAGTATCTAAAGGAAATTTATTTTACCGAGCACGTCCGCTAGGAGAAGATGATATATGCAATCATAAACAACTTGGGATTAATGTCGATATAAATGATAGATTTAAAGGATGTGATTATTATAACTCTATTGAACCTCCAAACGGAATTGCTAAAGCTTCAAGATGCAATAAAGAAAATATATCAGTGTTATATTTAGCTGATGATGAATATACAGCATGTTGTGAAGTTAAGCCAGATTTGGGGCAACTAATCTCTGTAGCAAAATTTATGAATAAACAAGAATTAAAGATGATTGATTTATATAGTGGCGGCAATCGCCTTGATAGCCAATTTTGGGGGGATGTAGAAAAAAATAATATTTCTATAGACTCGGTGATATCTTACATTAAGAGAGAGTTTAGAGCGGCAGTATCAAATGAAAAGGATTATTCGGTAACTCAATATTTTTCAGAAATGATTAAAGAAAATGGATATGATGGAATAGTATTCAAAAGCTCCCTTACAGGACACTGTAATTATGTATTGTTTAAAGGTGCAGAAAGAAATGGCTTTGAAATGTTAGATAGTAAGATAGTCAGATTATATACCCCAAAATACTGTTTTATAGATTTTAATGAAGATCAGGTAATGCCAATTACGGAAACATATGCTGATCCAAACAAATTAATTATTTCAGATAATAAAGATAAAACTAAGAGGCAACTAAATAACTTTAATCGAATGTAATAAGGGGACTACCAACTATCAATATTCAGTTGGTAGTTTTTTTGTGAAAAAATAATTTTGAGTAGAGGAAAAGCCAACTGGTAAGGTCGGCTTTTAAATGGGAGAATTTATGAAAAAATCTATGTAAAAGTTGCTTGCTGGCGCTGATTAACTTTATGAGCTTATTATAACGGACATTTATGTCGGAAGTATATCCATTCAGTGAAAGAAATGTGAAAAGGTAGGGGATATCATGACCAATGAGGAATTAGTGGGCCTGATCCAGCAGGGGATTGATCAGGAGCATAACATGGAACATCTCTATATACAGAATAAAGGATTCATAGCTACAGTAATAAAAAGATTCCGCTATGTGTACCAGAGCGGCCATGACAGCCTTCCAATCATCGAGAAGGAGGAATTGATGCATGAAGCATATTTTGGCCTGATTGAGGCTGTAAAGCGTTATGATCCCGATCAGGGAGCAAATTTCCTTACCTATGCCAGCCTGTGGATCAATCAGGTGGTAAAGCACTTCCTGGATAACTCCGGTCGGATAATTCGGATACCAATACATACCCAGGAGAAGATATATAAGTATAACCAGGCAAGGGCCTATTTCCTTAGCAATTACAATCGGGAACCTGATAAGTGGGAATATGCTTCTTGGATTGCGATATCTCCAGCCAGAGTGGAGAAGCTGGAGCAGTTCATGTTCCAGGGGGCGGTCCGGAGCCTGGATGAAGTAATACCCGGGAACGATAATGAAAGTCTGTCCCTAGGGGATACGGTATCGGCAGAGGTCGATGTGGAAGGGGATGCAGTGGAGCGGCTGGCAGCAGTACAGTTCCGGGGAGAGCTTTGGGATATCGTGTCCCAGGTGCTGAAGGATGAGAGAATGATCAAGGTTATTCAATATAGGTTTGTTGAAAGTAGTACGTTGGATAGTGCTGGTTCTCGAATGGGCATTACAAGAGAGATGGTAAGACAATACGAAGCCAAGGCATTAAAGCAATTAAGATGCAATTCCCGGACACGTAGGCTGGGTCAGGAGTTGGGTTTGTGGAGCGGAGAATGCCCGATTGATGCACACAGGGTAAAATGCTGGGCAGAGGAAGGAAAACTAACTTATCTGAATAAGAGGGAGCTTAAATATGCGGTCAATATGGGCTGGGTAGATAGTGGGATAATGTAATAAGTGATTAATCATAAGAAAGCCGGCAGAAAAGATAAACGAAATTTTTCGTTCATTAAAAGGGGACGTTTCTCCAATTTTGGAGAGTCCTTTTGATATACCGAGCTATACATCTTATATTTACGATTAAATTTAAAATTGAATTATTTGGTTTGTAAGAGGTACCGGATAGAAATCGGTGAGCGCAATATTGCGCCATCCTCCGGTTAGCCTTAATTCTGATAGGTTAGCTCAATTTTGAGCGCATCTACAAGGGCGGGCTTCACAGAGTTTTGGGAATCCTTTTGGAATACCGGGATGTATGCTTTATGCGCACAATAATGCAAGCGAACAACACGTGAACCACGAGCGAACCGTGAGAAATATTTTTTGATGTGTGCTTGAGACAGACATATTTTAAATCTTTAGGCGCAGAAAAAAATCAAACGAAGCGAGGACGAAGCAAGGGAATTCATATAAATACAGAAGATATTCTGATCAATTATCCGGGAGCAATATTGCGCTGGGCGATTTCTTCACTGAAAGTACATATCAAGTGGAACGGCTCCAAAGACTACCTCTCGTACTTTGGTAGGGGTGTCCACTTTATGGACAGCCCTATTTTCCTTCTTTAGCATTTGCATTATGTGCTATTTAAGCATCATATGATTTTTGTACTAAGATATGAATATAGATAAGTCAATCAGTGCAGTTATAGCTGGCCTCAAAATTGAGGGCAGCTATATTGTGATTGACCTTTCACGGCATCGCCGAGCGGGGAAAATCGCCCACTCCGATTTCTTTATAGTAATGTATATCAAAGTGAGTAAGGCGGATAAATTATACTCAACGGAAAATTCCGTTCAGATTAAGGTATGTGAAAACAGTACAACGGAGTTTTTCGTTCTATTCACAGCGAAATATGTAGGTTGTACTGAATTTTCATTAGGCATAGAAGTGAGGGCAGCGTTTTGCACTTATTCCAGACTAAGGAAAGTGGTGTCGGAACTTTTTCCTATACCTCTTTAAGCGTTCAATTGAATTTTGTTCACACTCAAACACCTCTGCGCTGGCAAAAGCGTACAAGGTTATATAAGACAATGGTAGCATGTTGGTATGACGTGCGATATCCTCAATTTTTGAAGATATCTCTCTATGAAATTCGTGTATTAGCTGGAGATATCTTTGTAGTTGAAAATGGTATTATAATATCTTTATCATCGGCATGCAAAAAACTGCATGGAGGTATCCAATTTGAAATAATATAATGTATTCAGA
Organism: Bacillota bacterium; assembly: GCA_023407175.1. The sequence continues at coordinate 21,242 of JAEYMU010000048.1, read as the reverse complement.
TAATGTACCGCCGTGATGACCATATTTATAAACAAAGAGTATCAAAAGAAGGGAGTCATTGTGTGGGATGTATTTAGAAGATCAAATAGAGAGATTAATAGAGGCAGTTTGTAAATTGCAAAAAAAAATTGAGGAATATAATTCTAGCGGTATGCGTCTGGCGCATGTAGATTATCACCATTATTATACCAATGAAAGCAATTGCGATGAGCTTTTTACTACGGCTGAAATAGCAAAGCTTTTAAAATGCAATAAGAATTATGTTGGTGATTTGTTGAAATCCGGGCTACTCCCATATTTACAGTTAGGAAGTAGAAAAGTAAGGAGATCTGCCTTAGAAAAATTCATGAAAGACTATGAAGGGTGGGATTTGACAGACCCGTATAATCCAAAGCTTATTAATAAATAAAGAGAGATATTGAGACGTCGGAAATTCGGACATCCGAGTATAATTCAAAGCTTATTAATAATAGTTGCGTAAATAGAACAAAATACCACATAAAAGTTGCATATTGTAAACGCCAATTCTCCGTTATAAAATGGTATAATATCTTATTAATCTATCAATAGGATGTGAGGAGAATTTATGTCAACAGATGGTAAAAATGTGTATGAGCGAGAAAAATTATATGAACAAGTCTGGAATGCACCGGTTATTCAGGTCGCTAAGTTATACGGGGTTTCCAATGTAGCAATTAAGAAAATATGTAAGTCCATGAATATACCGACACCTCCTAATGGTTATTGGGCTAAGCTTGCACATGGTAAAGAGGTCCAGAAGATAGATCTTCCAATGCAATCAAATGGACGATCTAAAATAGTAGGATGCAGTCGTGAGAATACAGGAGATACTTATAGAAACTTCAATTACGGATCTTTAAGCTTTTTAACACAGGATGAACAAAAAGCATTTAAAGAAACAGTGACTTTATTTACTAGAGGTGCAAATCAACTATTAAGCGGTTTTTCTTATGATAAGGATATAATGAATAGGGTACATAAACGCTGCGTCACTTCTGATGCCCAGAAAGATCGAGCTATAGAGATTATCGACTATGTAGTCGCCGGACTAATCAAATTGGGTGGGCGATTTAACGATGATTCAACACTTGATATACGTGGGGAAGACATTGCTTTTCATTTAATGGAGCAAATAAGCGATGCTTCTCATGTATTTAATGAATTTGAAAAAACTGAAACTATTAAGTGTGAGAAGAGGCAAGGTAAAGAATCCATAGAGAACCCACCCAAAATATCTAAGTATGACCATGTTCATAATGGAAAACTTGTTTTTATAATTTATAGCTATGGGAAGCGAGATACACGAATTGGAGATACCTCAAAGAGAAAACTCGAGGATAGAGTACCAGAAATTATATATAAATTTCTTCAATTATCAGAAGAACGACATAATACACATTTGGAAACACTGGAAATGGACTTAAAGAAAAAGGAGGAAAGTCGCCTGGCTCAATTACATAATCAGGAACGTATAAAAGAAAAAGAGAAATTAGAGTTGCTTTTAAACGAAGTAAATAATTTTGATATTGCCATGAAAATTCGAGCATATACAAATTATGTTCAGCAAAGAGACCTGAATAACAAAAATTCAGAATGGATAGCTTGGGCAAATGATAAAGCGGATTGGTATGATCCCACGATAAGAAAAACGGATGAAATCCTTGGTATTAGGGGTCATGGTAGTGATCCTATACCGGAAAAGAAGGAAGAGCCCTATTATTAAAAGATATCGTTAAAAACTGCCAGAAATCAGATTATAGGGAATAAGAGATGCATCTTGTATTTTATCAAGTGAATATAAAGCGATTGTATTGCTAAAATACGAGGTTACTGGGTACCTTTAACCTGTTCGATTGTTATGCCTAAATATTCAGCAAGTTTCCTGGCATTGATATGATAAACATTCTGGTGATTTCCGTTATATTGAACTTTTTGCGTAACAGTTCCAAAAGGAAACTCTCCGTGAATGATACCTAAGTGGATTACTATTGGCGATACACCCAAAAGCTCGGCAGTTCTTTTGACAGTGACTTTTTCTTCTGGGATATCATATACAGGCTTTTTTCTAAAATTCATAATTGTGCTGCTGAAGGTAGTTGAATATCCTTTGACTTTTTCGCCATTCAATCTTTTAATTAAGTATTCTTGGTTATCAAGCAGCCCATTAATTACCAAGCTAAGTTCATGCAAATTGGATTTAAGTTGTTGGACTTCATCTTCCAGTAGTTTGATTTTTGTATCGATTACAGACCCTGGATCTATTTCTTTATTAAGTTCTTTTTGCATGCCGAGATACTCTTCAAGTTTTTTAGGGCTAATATGGTATGTATGTTGTTTACCTGATTTGGATGGAATTGCTCTCCCAAATTCGAGACTTCCGCACTTAATTCCCAATCTGATTGTTAACTCACTTAGCCCTGTTAGTTCGGCAGCTTTTTTAACAGAAATACGTTCTGCCATACTGTACCTCCTTTTATACTATGAATAAGAAATGTGTGTATCATTTGGGTGCAATATAGATGTATTGTAGTAGTTTGATTTAGCATGGTACTTTTGAATGTTAAGTAAATTATTGTATACGTAATAAGTGATTCTAAGAATTCGCGGCATCGAATTTTCGGGGCTATTCAATTTGACCTCGTATATAGCTTCTAATGGCAAAAGCAATCCAATGTACCAAATGACAAAGGATGGTTTTACTCTTATCGCTATGGGATATGATAGTATGAAGTTTCAACGTCGAAACTCAAACTGGAGTCTGAGAAAGTTGCGTCGGCACAAGTGAACCCCCCGGTCATTATGATGTACTGGCCGGGGTGAGATATTTACCAAGTATAATTATAAGAATAGTTCACATATACTTTATAGTTATCTATCTGTATAGTATTGTAATCGCTATCATACGGGAACGAGAAATCAGCATAATTCGTAGAGCCTGGAGAACTTACGTCAACATAAGTATAATCATATCCAACCACAACATCCCCCTTATAGAAAACTATACTTACACATGTATACTCGCTTTCCTTGTCTCCGGAGTTAGTTGCCTCGACCATGACATTATCAGCTCCTATGTTTGAATTGGTCTTAATGTCTGATACATTGCTTGTTATATATTCGGAGACAGCATCAACAGAATATAAAATCTTATAACTATCATATTCTACTGGAGAGTAATTACTATCATAAGGACCGTAGAAATAGAGAGCACAACTTCTTCCTTTTTCAAAATAATAGTTATCTGCGGTAGATTTTCCAAGCATTTTTCCATCAGAATCATAAAACACAGCAGTAGCAGTCATCTGAAAATTGAAAGAATAATTGTTTTTCAATGTTGCGACAAGTCCGGTCCCCAAGTCCTGAACATCGGCATCTATGCTATCAATTGCTTTTTTTGCATTAAAAGATTCCTTTACGGTTAATTTACAGGTGTACTTCTTTGTGGAAACAGATGCGGTTATGGTAGCCTTGCCTGCTTTTACGGCTGTTATTTTGCCTTTTGATGTTACAGTAGCAACAGTTTTATTGCTTGTTGACCATTTTACGGTTTTAGTTGTACCTGTCAGCTTCAGGGTATAAATATTCCCCTCATATAGAGTAAGGCTGGTTTTATTCAGTTTGATTGTTGCGGCATATGAAATACCAGGTGCTGCCAATGATAAACATAAAACAAGCATTAATAGTAATGATAAAAACTTTTTCATGTAATCCCTCCTATGTATATACTAATGTTTACCATTATATAGTAATATAATTGTCGCGATTTGTAAATAAAAAGATGCCCTACACACCATATCCCCAGAGATGTGCAGGGCTCTTTACACTTGAGCAATATTATATTAACATAATTTGTAATAAATGTAAACAATAAACATTTAACAAGCTAATTTCTTTCTTCTTTTCTTTATACCAAATGAATTCCTATATGTCTCATATCCGGGGCTGTCAATGCCTGCTCCAGGCCTTAACGATGCCGCCGTGTCTTGTCATATGTTCGTCCCATTTCATCTATTGTAAGGATTAAATCCTTGTCCCTAGTCTGCGGCGTGTAGGCAGACACCCCCCCCGTACAAATTTAATTTTGAGAATCCAAAAATACCGAGTGTACTCATCAGAAGAACACACAGGACAAATTTTGAAATTCCAAGAAAAGTTTTTGGAAAATGAAGAGATGCGTTGAAAGCAATACAAATATTAATAAAAAGATGATTTTTAAAACCAATATGAAAAATGAACAGCTTTATTTGCAGAGGGTTGAAGAATTTTAGCATGAATTAATTGACGGACCAATTCAAAAAGAAGAGACAAATTCTTATCTGCCTCAAAAGTCTTTTTAGCAACATTGAACAATAATATTTTTGAACGATTCCAAGGCTTTTACCATTGCCTTATGAGTTTCACCCATGGTATTGACTGTATCATCAGGACAATAAGTAATTGCTTGACTAGCATCGCTTTTAAAAGTTGCAATTGTCTCATCCGGTAAATCATTTATAAGTTGTTTGTTTACATCCATAATGACCATCTCCTATGAAAATGTATTTCGTTCGCCAACGATACGAAGATTATACCACATTATAACAAAATAAACCATATAATAAGCGAATAAGTTTTAAGAGAAATTAAAATGACAAGCCTTGAGCTTGCAGAGATTACAGGAAAGCAACACGCACACGTTATGAGAGACATAAGAAATGAGATTGACAGTCTCGGTGAAGAAATAGGTCAATCCATTTTTGGATTGGTTAAAGGTAACGCCCTCATATTTGAGTTGGTTAATTACACTGACGCAAAGGGCGAAAAAAGACCGTGTTATTCCTTCGGCAGAGACGGAGCAATGCAGTTAGCCGAGGGAGATTTTCCCCACGGCGAATTCTTTTCAGATAGTACATATAATGATGCAAATAATCAGGATAGACTTTAGTATTTTGGGCATTCTTTATAAAGGAGGTGCTCAATTATGAAGAAACAAGAACCAGAGATTGAAGTTATTGTAACATTTAGTGAAGGATGGGAGGAGCGGTTTGCGGCAGCGCAATACAAGTTATGGAAAAGGGTCACAAAAAGGAAGTTACTCGAAGAAATAGAGAAATCTTTAAAAGAACATAAGATTGAAGGCAATCAGGATGCCCCTTGTTAGGTGAAAAAACATTAGTCTGCCTATAGCTATATACATTTTAAACTCATAGAATTAAATATGAGACGACAAAAAGCCATATAGCTATTCATTGATATATAAATGCTTATATAGCCAGAATACAAGGTCAGAAAGTCAAATGAAAACACATGACAGTAAAAGATTCTACTTTCTTTCTTCTATACATTTTATATACCAAATAGGTCAGCAGGTGAGTTAATACGGAAGGGAGCGGCCCAGGCCCTGGGGTGACCGACTGACGTACCAGATCTGGGAAGGGATGGGGCCAGTGCTGTGTCGCGCCTTGTATGAAGAATGAACTGATTATGGGGGCGTCCTGAAGGGAGAATATTTAACGGTACCCGGTATTTTGCCACCCATCATCGACATAATATCAGACCTTATGTAGTCAATACCGACACGGGAGTTATCCGCAATAATGCGGATAACATCGCCGTTAACTGGTAGTATATAAATGAATAGCCTCCTACAGTCATAAGAGAAATAGCACTTGCTCTCCAGCAGGTGTCTTTATTGTTGCTGAAATATAGAGTATGGTGTATAATCAGGGCAAAACATTGTAGAAAAACGATGAAGTGGCTTGTTGAGTGTGTTTTAATAAATAAACTATTTTCATTATTATCATATAATATTATTAGTAATTGGTTGATAAAAAGAGCATACTATTGATATAATGATATCAGAAGCAATACGATGAAAGGAGGTTTTTTTATGCCATCTATTAATGTAAATATAGCACCCGAAGTTATTAGTTGGGCCATTAACAAGGTTAATTATGATCAAATCAATAAATCTTTATATGAAATAATGTTAAAATGGAAAAGTGGTGAAAAAATACCTACTTTCAATCAAGTCGAGAATGTAAGTAAAGCGACCAAAATACCCTTGGGCTATTTTTTCTTGCAGCAACCACCGGTTGAAGATATTGCAATATTGCAGTACCGAACAATAGATAATTATTATACGAATAATCCAAGTCGTGATTTAATTGATACAATTAGTAGCATGGAAAGTATTCAAGATTGGATGAAAAATCACCTCATAAAATCTGATTATAGTGAACTGAGTTTTGTAGGAGCTATGAATGATGTACGAGATCCATTGACAATTGCAAATGATATTCGTAGTGTAATTGGAATTAATAAGGAGTGGTATAGTCTAAATTCTGATACCGCAGAATCCTTTAGGGTTCTTAGAAAAAAGCTTGAAGATATTGGGGTTATAGTAATGATGAGTGGTATCGTTGACCAAAACACCCATAGAAAATTAAATATCGAAGAGTTTAGGGCGTTTACGTTATTAGATAATTATGCCCCATTGATTTTTATTAATACAAATGACTCTAAGAGTGGTAAGTTGTTTTCTCTTTTGCATGAAACTGCTCATATTTGGATCGGAGTGAATAGCTTTTATAATGATAGATATAGTAAAGCAATTAATTCCAATCAGGATGAAATTATCTGTAATGCTATTGCTGCCGAATTGCTGGTACCTAATGATGTTTTTGTTGATTTGTGGAGTGGTTTATATAATTATCTGGATGATTTCAGTAAAGTAAAGAAATTAGCAATTACATTTAGATGTGGAACAACGGTTATAGCGAGAAGGGCATTGGACAATGGTTATATTACAAAAGACGCATATTATGCTATTGCAGAAGAAGCTATTAAGAATTATATAGAAAAAGAAATAAATAAGGAAACAAGTGGCGGTGATTATTATGTTACTGCAGCATCTCGTTATGATAATAGATTCTTAGTACTGCTAGACAATAGTGTTAGAGAAGGAAAAACGCTGTTTACTGATGCATATCGTATTACTCATACTAACAGAAAGACCTTTGCCAAATTGATTGATAAGGTGAGAGGTATAGATATATGAATAATACCTCGGATAAATATTTATTAGATACAAACTCATTAATCACTCCTTACAAGACATATTATCCTTTTGATTTTGCAAAGAAGTTTTGGGATCAAATGCATCAGGCTATTGACAGAGGTAATATATTGATCTTGGATTTGGTTTATGAAGAGGTTAAGAAAGGTGACGATCAACTTAGTGAATGGATGAATGAATTAGATAGTTCATTAATACTAAATCATATACAGCCAGCAATCATTACAAGATATGCGGAGATATTACAACATATTCAAACGTCAAATTTTTATAAAGAAAAAGCGCTTTTGGATTGGTCAAAGTCTGATGCAGCTGATCCTTGGCTGATTGCAACAGCCTGTACATATGGTTATAGAATAATTACTTTTGAGACAAAGAACGGGAACTTAAATATTGTCAATAAATCTGCTCGGGCAAAAATTCCAGATGTATGTTCTGTTTTAGGTGTTGCGTGTGAGGACTTATATTCAATGATGAGAAATTTATCGTTCATCATGTAATTAATAAACGGTACTACCAACAACGGACTTTCAACGGACACAAACCTCAAATATATTATTTAGAATTAACACAGGGGACTATTTGGGGACTGGTTTTATAAAAACTGATTAAAAATCACAACATTACATAAAACATAAATCTCATAAAACCCAGTAAAATCAAGCGTTGCAGCATTTCACGCAAAATCACAAAATTACACTTTACAGATTGGTAAGGTGGAGGTCACGGGTTCGATTCCCGTTGGCAGCTTAATTTATGAAGCGTTGATAAAATAAGGCTTTTGAGGGAAAAGAGAGATTATGAAAAGGCATCCGCATGGGTGCTTTTTCTATGACTTTTTCTATGACTTTCATAATACACCGTCCGCATACTCACTAAACGTCTTCTTTTTCATATCTGAATCAACGTGAGAATATTGGTCCAGTGTGGTCCTCACTGATGAATGGCGCATAGCTTCACTTACCTTTTTCGGGTTTACACCATTGCGCATCATATTGGTTCCGAAGCTGTGTCTAGCCGAATAAGGAGATATCTTATCTATTCCGTTGCGCTTCAGGATCCGCTCAAGGGATTTGCGCAGATATTCCGGAGTCATAGGACGCAGATCGGGCTCAAAGCAGTTAATGTAATTTTCCTCACTGAATTTCAGGCCATTGGCTATGCAGTATTCCCTCTGATATTTTTTCAACTTCTTAAGCTCTGCCTGGAGCTTGGATCCAATATATACTTCCTGATGTGCAAATTCATTTTTTAAATCGGTCTGCACTTTAAAATTATCAATTCCGTGAGCAGGGAGAAAATATTCTCCGTACCAGTCACACCAGCGCAGGCCACATACCTCCCCGGGGCGCATGCCGGTAGTGAAGAGCAGACAGAAAGCGATATATCCGGTACATTCTTTTACATCCTTCAGGTTTAGGAAGTCCCTGATCTCCTCCTGGGTCCACGTGGGCTTTCTGGTTGTCCTTATGCGAGGTTTCTTAATACCTGTGCATGGATTATACCGAATGTATCCATAGAGCACTGCAAGATCAAGAATCTGCTTTAAAATGTTCATAGCCTTATTTACCGTTCCGGGGGCAACGTTTAAGCCACTCATAAAATTAACAATATCCTGGGTGTCAATTTTGCTTATCATAAAATCTTTAAAATAGGGCTTTATGTAATGGTTGTAATACCATTCGTTTTGCCGGTATGTGGTTGGAGCTATAGTCTTTTTTCTGGAGCCGAACCAGGATTCCGACACAGATACGAAGCTCTCTTTCTTCCGAACTACATGGTTGCGCTGGATGACATCTTTCTTCATTTCGATTTCTTTCAGCTGTGCATCTGGCTTAAGGTCGTAGCCATCGGACCATTCATACTTTTGTTTGCCGTTTTCCATGCCGAGATAGACGGCAGCATACCATTTCCCGTTCTTTTTTTGTACTGACATGTACATTCCTCCTTAAAAATGGGTATAAAAAATACACCCAACATAATGGTTGTGAATTTATGTTAAAGGTGTTATAATAGGCTTGTCGAGAGCAGTATTATAACCACCTGGTTATTCTATTGTGTAGCCGCTCCTGTCGTAGGAGCGGCTATTTTTTATCTATATTCTGTTTTATAATCAATGTTTTTATTGTTTCCAGTAATTCATTGGAATGTTTCTTATCTAGTTTTCTATAAGCTTCAATAAGATGCTTTTCAGATTCTGTTATAGAAAACTCCGTTTCATCAATTTTCCTAAACTGTTGCAAGGAATTGACTAATTTAATAATAGAAAAGGATATATCAAATACAATAAACAATATTAGTATTAATGAAAATATTAATAGAAAACCATATATATCAAACAATTTAAATTTTTCTGTTAATGATTTTAGCAACTCAGAAATAAAAAGTAAGCAAATTATAAAAAACAAACTTATTGAATCCTCTGACATTTCTTTTAAAATTTCATTAGTTGCGCTGGTAAAGGCCTCCTTATTGGCTGATAAATTTTTGTATCTATCCAGAAGTGTAAATAATATAGCAATAATTGCAAGTGAAATTGAAAATAAATCAATTAATGAACTTAATATAAAACTATATTTAATGATCTCACTTTTAGAATAATCAAAATTTAAAATGATAAGAAAAGAAATTATTGCAATAACTAATATTTTAAAAATTGTTGATCTTAAAAACTTCATACTATTCACCTTCATCATCTAAATTTGAATTTTCTATTAAACGAATTCTGTCAAATACATATTCAATTTCTATTATATTTTCCTTGGTCACATTTATTATGTCATGTGGCAATGACATAGTTATAGATTTATCTTCACTTTTTAATTGTTTAGTATTTCTTTTTGTTTTTATCTTCCAATTACCACAACCTGATGATGCATATTTAACTGCATCATTAATAAATATCTGATCTTCAGAAATATTCAAGTTTCCATCATCGTTTTCCAATTTTATACTGACAGCTTTATTGTTATATTGTTCTTTTAAGCTTTGAACAAATTCTCTAGCGGTTCTTGTCGTTTTTAAAAAATTAGGTGAAATTAATTTTAATTCTACTGTTTGTATAAATCCTTTATTTTCTTTAATATGAGTCCAAAAATCATGCTTTTGGGTTAATAACTCTATATAAATGGAAATACCTTTTGGTTTAATAAAGTATGATATACATTTACTGATAGTATCTTTAAAATAAATAATATTTTGAAAAACTTTAGGATTTTTTTGTATAAGCATTATTTGCGTATTTATATCTATTACAATGTTAGAATAAGGATAATCACAAACAAGTTTTTCATAAATATCATCCTTAGTTGCTTCATTAATTTTTTTATTTGTCTTTTTGGCAAATTTTAATATAAATCTAAATTTTGATATTCTTTTACAGTAGAATGTAAAATTACTCTTATGTACTGATATTGATTGGCTGGGTTGTTGTTCAAATTGATTAAGCCAATTAAGGAATATTTGTTCTTTTGTCTCACTGGCCAAAAAAGCATGTAAATTAATTTGGGTATCAGGAAGTAATGAATATCTGGTTACAACATAATCTGATTTATTTTCCATATTATTATTCTCCTTTATGATACAGCATGTTTTATCTGATGTAAACATATGTTCGGCAATGTGCCGTTTTTTTTAAGGAGTAATATGTATATTGATCTACATTATGATTATTTAATTTAAATGCAGCAATAATCCATATTTAATCATTTCTATCTGATAATATAATCTGGGCTAATTTTATCTTTTCTTCTGGAGTTAAGTTACTCTTTCCTCTAGTATAAATTTTTAATAGTGTATCATAAGTAGGAGTGGTATCATCCTTGTTTTTCCTGCTCAATAAATAATCAGTTGATACATCAAAATAATCAGCAAGCTTTTTCACCTTATCTGAGCTAGGCGCAGATGTTACCATTTTATAAATCGATCCACGACTAAAATCAAGATCTCTTTCCAAAGCAGTTATCTTTATTCCTCTTTCATCACATAGTTTCTTGATAATATCAAATATTTCCATAATGCCTCCCTTAAAAATACTGAATTTTTTACGCAAAGGTATTGACAATCTGAAAATATTACGTATAATAAAATATATCAGTTGAATATTTTACGTAAAAAAGGCAGAACGCTGAAAGTATTCCATATTTATTTACCTCGACAGTCAATATTATAGAATATTTTCAGCATAATGTCAACTTAAATATGTAAAATATTCAGTATTTGAAAGGAGGAAACATATTGCTTTACGCAAGAGTTAAAAAAATATGCCAAGCAAAAAAAATTCCTATAAGACAACTTGAATCAGATTTAGAGTTTTCGTCTGGAAGCGTCTGCAAATGGGATGAAAACATACCATCTGTAGATAGGATTATCAAAACAGCTGATTATCTTGGAGTATCGCTAGATGAGTTGCTTGGCCGAAAAGGTGAATTTATCAAGGAAAAAGTCAAAACAGGATAGGGAGGCACCATGAACGATATTATTACTTCAATCAATACTATTGAACAAGTAGCGGCCTATCTGTCAGTCAGCGAGGAAACTGTCAGGAGGTTAATCAGAAACGGAAAGATCAGAAAGATTAAACTTCTTGGCAAGACCAGAATTACAAGAGAGGCGCTACTGGAGTTTATTAATCAGTAACCGCTTAGGCGGTAGAAAGGAGGGGGCAGGCTTATGAAACATTATATAACCAAATATACAGAGAATGGAATTAAATACGTAGAAGCATGGATACAGATCAATTTGTTAGGTAAATGCTTTTGTTTTTGGAAAAAGCGAATAGAAATATGAGCCACTGCTGTGAACAGCGGCTCATATGGATTAGGATTATTGCTTTTCCCATTTGTGACCCTTTTCTTGGGTTGGCGGAAGCCTATCGCCCGAGTCAATAGTTACTTCCCTTGGATGATTTACAGCTCCGCCCCTAGGGCCAACTTCCTTGTAGTCACCGGCAGGTTTATTGTCCTCGCCCGGTTTAAATAATTCAGTCATTAGTATATTCTCCTTTCATTTGTATTTCAGTTATCAGCTGATAGGGAGATTATACCAGAAAAAATTACATCATTCTACACGATTGTAGAGAAAGGAGGCGAGAGCTAATGAAGAAATTTAAGGAGTACCTGGATATCTTTGTCCAGGCGTTGTTACTTGGTTCCGGCATATCGATCGGCGCGGTCATCGTACTGGCAGTATCAAAAATCATATAGGAAGGAGGAGGCACATGCCAAACGAGATACTTTATACCGTTCCGAAGGAGGCTGTGGTAATCCAGGACAAACGTATGCACCGGTATCTGGGTGCAGCAAATTCGGCAAATACCAGAAGTACGCAAGCAGAGCTTATCGATGCATACCGGGTACTTAATATCGCCCGTGGCTTCTATCAGGCTTTGAACGGTCTCGGACTGCTCGACCCGCAGAACATGGTCGGCGAGGATATTGAGCGGGTGGAAAAGAAGATTCTGGAGCTACAGAAAGAGAAAAAGGCTCACCAGATCCGCAAAATCTGAATGAGCCCAAAACAAAAACTATCTAAGGTGATTATATCACCGGAATTAATGGAGGTCAATCATGGAAAATAAAATTATGGAAGCTCTCAAGGAGCTTTGCGTCCCTATGGGTAATCTGGGATTTCGATACATAAAAACAGCGGTAATGTCTGTCATTGAAGATGAAACGATACTTGATAACATGACCAAAGGAGGAGGCCTGTATGATACCGTCGCAAAAGCGCACGATACGACCGCCCAGAGGGCAGAACGCTGCATCCGGCATGGTGCGGAAGCTTCAGCTGCATATGTAGCGCCGGAGATCCAGGAGCGATATTTTGGCAAGGTAAAGGGTAAGGTCCGAAATACGGATTTCATTGCCGGCATTGCTTTTGCGGTTAAGATGCAGGCGGAGGGATAGCCTATGGCATATTACAGCATTTGTCCTGAATGCGGAGCAACACTTGATCCAGGTGAGCCCTGCGATTGTGATCTTCCTCTGATTACCGTTCCGAATGACTATGGGACGCATGAAGATTTGTATGGTAAGGGGGAAAAAGAGAATGAATGAATTACAGATATCCGTAGATTTGAAGCCGGGTTCTATTTCTACAAACTTTGAAAATGTTAAAAAAGCTTTGGCTACACAAATGCAGATTTATAAGGAGCTGGAAGTCTCGGAAGAGAATAAGGCCGAACGCAAAAAGGATGTTGCGACTCTTCGAAAGATACAAAAATCCATTACTGATAAGAAGTCAGAGGTACGTAATTTTTGCCTGGCTCCATATGATGAATTCAACAGGCAAGCCAACGAACTTGCTGAAATTATCAACGAACCGATCAAAATAATTGATAGCCAGGTAAAGGAATTTGAGGACAAGCAGCGGTTATTAAAGGTTGCTGAAATCAAAAAAATCTTCACGGGATACGTTAATGAGCTGGAGGAGAACATTTCACTTGATCAAATTTATGATGGCAAGTGGGAAAATACAGCTACTTCCATGAAATCCATTCGTGAAGACATTTCTGCCAGATTAGATAAAATCCGGAGTGAGGTTTCCGTAATCAGCTCCATGAAGTCAGATAAGCAGCAGGATGCGCTGAATGGATACTGGGTTGACCTGAATCTTGCGAAGGCTGTTTCCCTAATTAATACATATGAGGAGAATAAACGCCGGATCCTCGCCCAGGAGGAGGAACGGAAACGCCGCGAGGAAGAGATTGCCCAGGAGCGTGAAAGGCAGCGTATTCGTGATGAGGAGCGGGCCAGGGTCAGGGAAGAGGAGCGTATCCGTGAGGAAGAACACCGGAAGGCTGCTGAAGCAGAGGGGATAATCCGCAAGGAGGAAAGGCTTGCTACGGAAAAGAGATTAATGAGCATTAAGGAGCCAGCAGCACCCGTAGATCTCGAAGCTCCCTTTATTGCGGATAATGATCCGTTTGTAGCTCCGGGTGACATAAATGTCAAAGCGGTATTTACTGTTGCCGGTACACTTTTTGAGTTGCAGCAGGTCGAAATGTATTTGAATAGTATTGGCCTTTTATTTGAAAGGAAGGATGTTTAATGGAGGGAAGTAGCGGAAAAATCTATGAAGCTATCAGCAATGTAATGGCTGAAATTGGAGCTATTGGAAAAGATAAAAAAAATCAACAACAGGGTTTTATGTATCGAGGAATCGACGACGTTATGAATGCTCTGCAACCAGCATTGATAAAGCATAAAGTATTTATCGTTCCGGATGTATTGACTGAAACGAGAGAAGAGCGAACAAATAAAAATGGTACTGTCCTGTTTTATACCCGATTGGAGATTGTTTTTATGTTTTATGCTGTTGACGGTAGTTTTGTGTCAGCAAAGGTAATCGGTGAAGCTATGGATAGCGGTGATAAGGCCACAAACAAGGCTATGTCAATTGGCTACAAATACGCCTGCTTCCAGGTGTTTTGTATTCCGACCGAGGAAATGCTGGATCCGGATGCAGAATGCCATGAACCGGCTCCTAAGAATGGCGAGCAGCAAAAGCCACAGAGAAATAAGCAACAGAAACAGGCAGCAGATGCAGGGGCTAAGAATGCAGCGCCAGCAGCTTCCCCGCCACCGGCCCCGATGCCTACCGAGCCGCAGATGACAGATGCGGCAAACCATATCATAGATCATGTCAAGGTTTCTACAATCCGAAAGGAGCTTGTCCGGACTGGCGTGAGAGAGGAATCGATTTGTTCAAGGTACGGGTTGGAAAAATTGGAAGATTGTACAGAGGGTATATTTATTAAGGCTATGAATGCCTTAAAAAAGACACCCAACAAGGAGGGTAAATGAAGTTAATCAAGGTAAAGTTTTTTAGATTCGGCATGCCAGCAGGAAGAGACTACACATACTGGTCAGCGATAGATGTAAAGGCTGGAGATATTGTCGAGCTTCCCCATCCGGTACCGCAGCCCGAAGGGACGCCTTACAACAAGGGCATGGTTACCCAGATTGATGTTCCGGAGGACGAGATTGAAACATTTAGAAATAAGGTCAAAACCATTATTGGAATAGCTCCTGTTCCGGAAAATACAGAAAGCGGGGAATTGCCATATGAATAAAGCCATATTGATAGGCCGGCTTACCAGAGATCCGGAAGTCAGATATACCGATGGGGGAACGTCAATCGCTCGGCTCACTCTTGCGGTTGACCGCAGGTATAAACAAGAAGGCGGGCAGACAGCAGATTTTATCAGCTGTATTGCCTTTGGAAAGACTGCTGAATTCATCGAGAGGTATTTCAAGCAAGGATCAAAGATTGCAGCTGATGGTCGAATTCAGACCGGTTCCTACACGAATAAGGATGGAGTAAAAGTTTATACAACAGATGTGGTAATTGAAAATGTGGAGTTTGCCGAGAGCAAATCGTCCGGGACGCATCAGTATGAACCTTCTCCATATGGTGATGGATTTATGAATATTCCGGACGGCATTGATGAAGAATTACCCTTTAATTAGGTGAATGCCTATGGATATACAAATCGACAGCCGGGAGAAGGCGAGAGCTATACAGAAAATCGTTGACGAGTTTGATCGTCAAGGGGTTAGACATTACATTTCAAAGCTATGGACCGGGGACTATATGTCCCTGGATAACCCCAGATTAATTATCGATCGCAAACAAAATTTAACCGAAATATGCGCGAATGTCTGCCAGAACCATGATCGGTTTCGAAATGAGCTGATTAGGGCGAAGGGAAACGGCATAAAGCTTATTATCCTGATTGAGCATAGCAATCAGATCAGATCTATAGATGATGTCGCCGGTTGGCAAAATCCCAGGGGGCGTAAAAGAAGTTGGATACCAGATCGATGTGTAGGTACAGGAGAAAATGAGTATTGGATTCCCGGTCACTGGGATACAGCAAGCACAAAGGCTATGACCGGTGAAACCTTATCCAAGATTATGCGTACCATGGAACAGAAGTATGGTTGTGAATTTCATTTCTGCGATAAGCTGCATACTGGCAAGCGGATCATTGAATTGTTAGGCGGTGGTTGCATTGACTAAGGAAGAAATCGAAGAAAGAAAGCAGCTGCTGATTAGTACGATTTCGGCCTATGAAGTGTTATCGCAATATGGAGTATCGACCAGACATAATCGATGCCGGGGGTGGTGCCATAGCGGAAAAGATTTCAACATGAAGGTATTTAGAACCGGTTGTCACTGTTTTGTCTGCGGTCGCAGCTTCGACATATTCGATATAACCATGCATTTCAATAATTGCGACTTTTGGACTGCATTCACGCTTCTTGGTGGAACTGAAAACCCTTCTTTTACAGCAATTCGTAAAGCAAAATCAGCTATTAAACAAAGGGACATTATCGTTACCAGGACTAAAGCCGAGAAATCCGAATTAAGGCGGATAAATGCTTTTATAACAGCATACAGAGAGCTGATTAGAATATCAGAGCCATTTTCAGATTTATGGTGTTATTGTCAGAATCAATTAATGCTCGAAATATATCATCTGGAATGCATGATGCTACGGACGGAAAAGAGGTGAGATAACTGCAACCATTAAATGATTTAACTGCTGAAACTATATTGAGTGATGAATTATTATGCGAGGTCATGGAAGAGCAGGATGAAATTTTTAAAGCAAGATTACTTTTATCACTTATGGATCGGGCTGATGAACTTAAGGTTAAAACTAAATTTTCAAAACTCGTAGCAGCATATAAAAAGGAAAAAGCAAAATTCGATAAACAGGGAGTTCAGAAGGCTCTAAGCCAGATTGATCAAAATGGGCTTACCCATTTTGAAGGCAGTTATCAGCAGTTATTTTCCGGAGGGTGGATTGCAGATGAAGATGGTGTAAGAATTCTTACTCAATTTGGAGTCAAGACCGCATGCAGTCATCCGATCCTTCCGGTTAAATTATTGATCAATGCCGAGACTGGATATGTAAAACTAGTTCTTGCCTTTAAGGTTCGTAGCCGGTGGAAAGAGGTTATTGTTGATAAGGAAACCGTATCAAGTAATAACAGAATAGTTAGTCTTTCCAAACACGGAATTAGGGTTACTTCTGAAAATGCGAGGGCTCTCGTTCAATACTTGGCAGATATCGAGAGTATGAATGACAACCAGATACCGGAACAAATTTCAACTTCAAAGCTCGGATGGTTAAATAAAGGCTTCATTCCCTACGATGACAGTGTGATTTTTGACAATGATGATGCGCTTTCCGGTGTCTTTAAAAACATCCGGCAATCAGGATCATATATAAAGTGGTTGGAGCTTATGAAGTCTATCCGTAAATCTGGCAGGATTGAACCTAAATTATATCTGGCGGGCTCCCTTGCGAGTCCTCTGTTACATAAATTCGATGCACTGCCATTCATTATCAATAATTACGGCAGAACTGGAAAAGGAAAGACGGTTACCCTTATGATTGCAACGTCCGTCTGGGCTGATCCGGCGGAAGGGAGATACTGGATAAAATCCAAGGCGAATGAAATTGCTCTGGAGGCACGGCTTGATTTCTTGAATCACCTGCCTCTTGCTATAGATGACTTCTCGGAAATCCAGAAAAAGCTTAAGGATGATTTCTCTGGATATGTTTATAGCTTGTGCTCCGGAGGAGGAAAAGAACGGTCCAATACCAACATAGGCCTTCAACGACAGCGATATTGGAAAAACATCATACTGACCAACTCGGAGCG
The DNA here is from genome assembly GCA_023407175.1 of Bacillota bacterium. The sequence continues at coordinate 3,485 of JAEYMU010000048.1, read as the reverse complement.
GTCCCTAATCAGTGACACGATGCAAGGAGGAGCAATTAACCGCATCATTGAGTTTGAATCAGCTGATGGAAATATCTTCGGGGACATAACGGAATCCGCTGCGGTTGTTAGTACGGTTAAGGAGCATTACGGTTATGCCGGCAGGGAATTCATCGAAATCATAAGCGATATGGACCAAAAGGAATTGAAATCAATTCGTAAGGAATTTCAGGATCAGATCTATGCCAAGGCAAGGGCGGAAGGTATTGAGAAGGAAGACAAGCAAATCCTTCCCATGAGTATTCTATTGACGGCCGACAAAATTGCTACGGAACGTATTTTTGAAGATGGAGAATACCTGGATTTTGATATGTGTTTCGAAATGCTTAAGAGCAAGGACGATGTATCAGAAGAAGAGAGGGCATATAACTTCATCATGTCCGATATAGCGGTCCATCGAAATAATTTCACTCCTGATATCTATGGCAGCTATCGGGGCGATATATGGGGCTGCATCGAAGACGGGTATGCGGTAATACACAACAACATCTTTAAGACAATGTGCGACCGCGGCAATTTTTCCGGGAAGTCATTTCTTACATGGGCGGACCGTAACAGTCTGTTAAAGTACGGTGTTGATACGAAGGTTAAGAAACTGGCCGGAAAATCTGCCAGGTGCGTATTCCTGAAAATGGATGATCCAGAGCCGGAAGAGCAGGTCTCTGGGTCAGAAACAGATGAACAAGGGTTTTATCATTTATCCGATCAGGAGGAGCTGCCATTTATCTAGGTTACAAAAGTTACAATTTTTCAGGTGCCGGTTACAAAAATATAATTTGCTGGAATGCCCTGTTTTCAATGGCTGTAGCGATTTTTTATAGTCCGGTTACAAAGTTACACTGAAAAATAGACCTTTTAATATAAGTAAATAAAAAAATGAAATTTAAAAAAATATATTTACTCACGCGTAAGAAGATACAAAAAATCTTGTAACTTTGTAACCGTGACCGCAAAGCATTGAAAACACTGGCTTGTAGCGGTTACACATTATTGTAACTTTTCTTAAAAAATGTAACCAGTGTAACTGGATAGAGGTGGAGGCCATGTTAGAAAGTGAGATTGAGGACTGGCTAACCAGCCAGATTAAAAAGCTCGGCGGCAAGTCGTATAAATTCATCAGTCCTGATAATCCTGGTGTGCCTGATCGGATATATCTCTTCCCTGGCGACAAGGTATATTTCATGGAATTGAAGCGGATCATTGGAAAGTTATCTGGGGTACAGGTATGGCAACGTGAACAATTCCGGGAAATGGGCTGCGACTTCCGGGTGATATACGGGATGGATTCAGCCAAGGAGTTTGTAAGGGAGCTGAAGGAGGAATTTAAGTGTCTGGCCTAAATAGCTGTTATACATGCCAGTATTCTGAAATACTTGATAAGCCGGAATACTATACCGACGGTATCGATAGTGGAGATTTATACGGATACTGCCATAAAAACAACGGAAAATATAAGATATTTATTCCGGGTGCGAAATGTAAAGATTTTAAGGCAAAGGAGGTGCCCAAAGTGAGTGAAGAATTGCAAGAGGTTGTTGACAGGCGTACTCTATGGGTCGGATATGAGATCGGCTCTAATGAGCAGGCAAAGAACATTATCAGGAATAACATCAATCGAATGTGTGACAGCTGGATATCTACCGGCTTTGTCCTGAAGCAGGCCAGGGATAAGGAATTTTACAAGCAGGACGGCTACAGCTGTATTCAGGATTATGCGTTTGGTGAGTTCGGAATCAAGAAGCAGAGAGCTTCCAGGCTGATCAAAATTATTGAGGACTTATCGATTAACGGTAACTCCCCTGTCCTGGAGGATAGGTGGAAGGAATTTAGCATAGCTAAACTGGAGGAAATCATTTACCTTGATGAGAATCAACAGGAGCAGGTAGCGATCGGAACTACAGTTGCACAAATCCGGGAAATCAAAAACCCGGAAAAAGTTTCGACGTCGAAACTCGAACCGGAATCAGCTGCACCAGTAAATGCGAAACCAAAGGCCCATAATCTTGTCATTGATTTTACCCGGAGCCTGGACAGCCTGGCAAGAGAGTTTGAGGAAAAAGGTGGCTGCCCGCCCGATCAGGCCAGCTGTAGGCGTAACTGGACGGAAGATTATTATGACCGTAAGAAAAACGGGCCTTGCAAGGATTGTATCAGCTGCTGGAAGGACTGGCTGACCAGCGAGAAGATAAGGGCAGGGATTGCCGATCAGGAAGAGATTCAGGAGCCGGCGCATGTCGAAGCAGATTGTGATAGCTGCGATAAATCGGATGAGAATGCACTTGTTACTGAAGAGCAGCATAATGAAGCCTGGTTTGTTAAACAGTACTTTGACCGCTATCCGACAGATCTTGCCAAGCTTATGCTGATGTGTCGGAAGTCAAAAGTCCGAGGTGAGATAGCAAAAGAGTTCCAGCAATATATATCTCCGTATGGGGCCCATAACATAGGTTGTTCAGATTGGGAGTTTGACTTTCACAACTTTGCAGGAGGAATGGACTTTCGGGTAAGTGATGAAAATATACATCTGAAATATGGTCGCTTGGTTGAAGAGGTCATGAAGCTTTATAATCCGTTTGCCTCTGTATATGACGAGCCCAGACCAAATAAAAAACCGGAAACCGTGAACAATCGGCCTGAAATTGTGGATAATCAGCCCGAAACCGTGAACGATGTGGAGAAAAGTGTTATTGAAACAGCTGAATCTGTTACTGATAAGCAGGAAGATGTTATTTATCCAGAGGGCGATGATTATTATCCTGAATTGCAAGGACATGATCCAGAGTCCGAACAGATCGAAACCGTAGAGGCTGATATTGTCCAGACAGATCCGAGTAAGTACCATGACGGCCATGTAGAATCATTATTACAGGATCACATGACTAACCTGAAAGAGTATTCTGCCGCCGGTATGCCAGATAATCTTATCAAAAAACAGAAGATGTATGTTGATGCCTTGACGATGCTTGCCAGAGAAATGCAGAGGCCACCGGTATCCGAAGAGCCTAAACAAGTACAGCCGGGGTTGCCGATGCTGAAGAACAATGATCAGCGCAAAGAGTGGGCGGAGAATTATAAGGCCTGGGGTGAGTGGTATTATGATGAGCATATCGACTGCCATTATTATAAATATGATTTTGAAAACGGCGATAGGCTTGTAGTAGAAGAATATAAGGGCTTGATTCGATATTGGAACAGGAACGAAGAATTTGATCAGGCGAATTATCACTTATGCGTGAAGCAGAAAACCAGTCGATGGATCAAAACCCCTTATGAACAGCGATATGAGCACTCCACCACCAGCATAACTGAGATTGTTGAATACCTGAAGGATTTTCAGAAGAAAGGAGCCTGATTGTGGCAATATTCAAAAAATTAGACTTTTGGTCTATTAGCGAAGGTTTGGACGAAATTATGGACTATTGCTTTAATGGCAATGAAAAGGATAG